>NZ_CP123230.1:0-420000 GCF_045781775.1 Streptomyces sp. 184
GTGACTACCGTGGCTGGACTTCCGACCCTTGCGCGGATCCATCCCACCCGTCCCGAGATCACACCTTCGTGACCTGCCGTGACCTGAAAGAGCGTGACCCGTGGCCGACCTGCCTGCCGATCTCGCTGCAGTCTGGCCACGCGTTCTGGAGCGACTGCTCGCGGACGACCAGGGCATCGAGGCCAAGGATCACCGCTGGCTGCGGGACTGCCAGCCGCTCGTCCTGGTCGCCGGCACCGCCGTGCTGGCCGTGCCCAACGAGTACGCCAAGGGCGTCTTCGAGGGCCGACTCGCCTCCAAGATCACCGATGCGCTGAGCCACGCCTGCCACCAGCCGATCGGCCTGGCCGTCACCGTCAGCCCCGGTGAGCCGGAGTCGAAGCAGCCGCAGCAGGCACCGCCCCCGCCGCCGGGCCCCGAGCCGGGCGGGCACGGTCCGCACTCACCCCACGGCCCGCAGGGGCCACAGGGCCCGCAGCCGCCCGCGCACGAGCAGGGGCCGCACCCGGGCGCCCCGCACCTCCCCCTGCCCCACACCGCCGCGCAGCCGCCGCACCAGAGCCACCAGCCGCCGCCGCACCAGGGCCACGGTGGCCCGCAGCCCGAGCCGCCGTACGACGCGTACGGCCGCCCTGTGCCCGGGGACGACCGCCTCCCCACCGCCGCCCCGACGTACCCCGACTACGCCCAGCCGCGCCCGGCGCCGGCCGCCTGGCCCCGTGCCGACCACCACCCGGGCCCGCCCGGCGCGCAGCCGGACGCCGCGGGCACCGACAGCACGGACTTCTACACGGCCCACGACCACCTCGCGCAGCGGCCCGCCCACGACAGGTACGCCCACCCCGGGGGCCACTCCGGCGGGCACGCGGGCGGCCATCCCGGCGGGCACGGCCCCTCCGGCGCCCCGATCCCGCCGCGGGTGCAGGCCATGGGCAACGTCGAGCTGCCGGTGCCCAGCGGCGCGCCCGGGCCGCTCGCGGCCCAGCCCGCCCCGGCCACCGGCCCCGGGGAGCCGACCGCGCGGCTGAACCCGAAGTACCTCTTCGACACCTTCGTCATCGGCGCCTCCAACCGCTTCGCGCACGCCGCGGCTGTCGCCGTCGCCGAGGCCCCGGCCAAGGCGTACAACCCGCTGTTCATCTACGGCGAGTCCGGTCTGGGCAAGACGCACCTGCTGCACGCCATCGGCCACTACGCCCGCAGCCTCTACCCGGGCACCCGGGTGCGCTACGTCAGCTCCGAGGAGTTCACCAACGAGTTCATCAACTCCATCCGCGACGGCAAGGCGGACACGTTCCGCAAGCGCTACCGCGACATGGACATCCTGCTGGTCGACGACATCCAGTTCCTGGCGAGCAAGGAGTCGACGCAGGAGGAGTTCTTCCACACCTTCAACACCCTGCACAACGCCAACAAGCAGATCGTGCTCTCCAGCGACCGGCCGCCCAAACAACTGATCACCCTGGAGGACCGGCTCCGCAACCGCTTCGAGTGGGGCCTGATCACCGACGTGCAGCCGCCGGAGCTGGAGACCAGGATCGCGATCCTGCGCAAGAAGGCGGTCCAGGAGCAACTGAACGCGCCGCCCGAGGTACTGGAGTTCATCGCCTCGCGGATCTCCCGCAACATCCGCGAACTGGAAGGCGCCCTGATCAGGGTCACGGCCTTCGCCTCGCTCAACCGGCAGCCGGTCGACCTCGGGCTCACCGAGATCGTGCTGAAGGACCTCATCCCCGGCGGCGAGGACTCGGCACCGGAGATCACCGCGGCCGCGATCATGGCCGCCACCGCCGACTACTTCGGGCTGACGGTGGAAGACCTGTGCGGCTCCTCCCGCAGCCGCGTGCTGGTCACCGCACGCCAGATCGCCATGTACCTGTGCCGGGAGCTGACGGACCTCTCCCTGCCGAAGATCGGCGCCCAGTTCGGCAACCGGGACCACACCACCGTCATGCACGCGGACCGCAAGATCCGGGCGCTGATGGCCGAGCGGCGCTCGATCTACAACCAGGTCACCGAGCTGACCAACCGCATCAAGAACAGCTAGCGGCCCCGCCGCCACCGTTCCGTACGTCCCTCTCCACCCCTCTGCGGCCCCCTGCGCCTGCCGCGCCCACGGCGCCCGCCGCGCCGCCGTGCCCCTCCTGTCGCCCGCTCCCGCACCGCGCCGTGGCCACGCGTCCGCCGCTTCTGCACCGCGGCTGTCCACGCGTCCGCCCGCCCCGGGCGCGTACCCGAACAGCCGAGCACCCGCGTGCTGTTCGATTCCCGACCCTGACCAGGCACTTCTCCACACCCCGGCGGCTTTTCCGCCGTCCACACCCTGGGGACCGGCGAGTTACCCACGGGCGCATGTGGACGCGATCTGGACAACCCGCGTCCGCGCAGCTCACCGGCGTGTGGATTTGTGGGCGGCCGTTGCCCACAACCTGTGGACACCGTCGGCGGCCGCGACCGGCGCCGAGCGCTGTCCACCGAGGAAGACCACTCACCCACAGAAAACACTGCTCTGTACACAGCCTGTCCACAAGTTTGTCCACTGTTCGGCAACGCAACGCGCCCCTTCACCGTGTCGAGTGAAAGCCGTCACACCGAAGGCCAGGATTGGCTGTGCAGAAACCCGGGTAACTCTGGGGACGGAGCTGTGGCTAAGTGGCCCCTCCCTGTGAACGGCCTGTGCACAGCCGCGCCGTGTCCACAGGAATCTCGGGTTATCCACCCTTCGTCCCCAACCCGCCTGTGGGCAAATTTCGCGGGCTGACCTGCGCAGACAGGGTTTTCCACGGTTTCCACAGGCCCTACTACTACCTCTACACGTATCTAGCTCGGAATCCGCTTCGAAGCGGGGCCTGTGCACAACTGCGGTCGACGGCCTCCAGGAGCGGCAGCGACGAGTTGACCCCGACCTGCCCCCTGTGTCGGTGCCGTGCGTCAGACTGGTCCCCCACACCAACCGAGCCGGCAAGGGCCGAGAGCACCAGGAGGCGGTCTCCGTGAAGATCCGGGTGGAGCGCGACGTACTCGCGGAGGCAGTGGCGTGGGCAGCGCGCAGCCTCCCGGCCCGGCCGCCCGCGCCGGTGCTCGCGGGCCTGCTGCTGAAGGCCGACGGCGCGGACGGCGGGACGCTCAGCCTCTCCGGCTTCGACTACGAGGTCTCCGCCCGCGTCTCCGTGGAGGCGGATGTGGAGGAGGACGGCACCGTCCTCGTCTCCGGGCGGCTGCTGGCCGACATCTCCCGTGCACTTCCCAACCGGCCTGTGGAGATCTCCACGGACGGCGTCCGGGTCACCGTGGTCTGCGGCTCCTCGCGGTTCACACTCCACACCCTGCCTGTGGAGGAGTATCCGACGCTGCCGGAGATGCCGACCGCGACGGGCACGGTCTCCGGCGAGGTCTTCGCCTCCGCCGTCGCGCAGGTCGCCATCGCCGCCGGCCGGGACGACACCCTGCCGGTGCTCACGGGCGTGCGCATCGAGATCGAGGGCGACACGGTCACGCTGGCCTCCACGGACCGGTACCGCTTCGCGGTCCGCGAGTTCCTGTGGAAGCCGGAGACGGCCGACGCCTCCTCGGTGGCGCTCGTCCCCGCCAAGACGCTCCTGGACACGGCCAAGTCGCTGACCAGCGGTGACGTCGTGACCCTCGCGCTGTCGGGCGCCGGTGCCGGCGAGGGCCTGATCGGCTTCGAGGGCGCCGGGCGGAGGACGACGACGCGGCTGATCGAGGGCGACCTGCCGAAGTACCGCACGCTGTTCCCCACGGAGTTCAACTCGGTGGCGGTCATCGAGACCCCGCCGTTCGTCGAGGCCGTCAAGCGCGTGGCGCTGGTGGCCGAGCGGAACACTCCGGTGCGGCTGAGCTTCGAGCAGGGCGTGCTGACGCTGGAGGCCGGTTCGAGCGACGACGCACAGGCTGTGGAAAGGGTGGACGCGCAGTTGGAGGGCGACGACATCTCGATCGCCTTCAACCCCACGTTCCTGCTCGACGGGCTGAGCGCGATCGACTCGCCCGCGGCGCAGCTCTCCTTCACGACGTCGACGAAGCCGGCGCTGCTCAGCGGCAAGCCCGCGCTCGACGCAGAGGCGGACGAGGCGTACAAGTACCTGATCATGCCCGTACGGCTGAGCGGCTGAGGTCCGGCGTAGGCTCGGACCGGATATGACGCACAGATGGACGAAGGGGCAGTGATGGAGCTCGGTCTTGTGGGTCTCGGCCGGATGGGCGGGAACATGCGCGAGCGCATCCGGCGCGCGGGTCACACCGTCGTGGGGTACGACCGCAACCCGGATGTCGCCGATGTCCACAGCCTCCGGGACCTTGTGGACGCGCTGCCCGCCCCGCGCGTGGTCTGGGTGATGGTGCCCGCCGGTGCGGCCACGCAGTCGACCGTCGACGAGCTGGCCGAGCTGCTCGAACCCGGCGACGTCCTCGTGGACGGCGGCAACTCGCGCTGGACGGATGACGAGAAGCACGCCGCGGAGCTGGGCGCCAAGGGCGTCGGGTTCGTGGACTGCGGTGTCTCCGGTGGCGTGTGGGGGCTGGAGAACGGCTACGCGCTGATGTACGGCGGGGACGCCGAGCACGTGGCGCGGGTGCAGCCGGTCTTCGACGCGCTGAAGCCCGAGGGCGAGTTCGGCGCCGTGCACGCCGGCAAGGTCGGCGCCGGGCACTTCGCGAAGATGGTCCACAACGGCATCGAGTACGCGATGATGCAGGCTTTCGCCGAGGGCTGGGAGCTGCTGGAGGCCGCTGACTCGGTCACCGACGTGCGCGAGATCTTCCGCTCGTGGCAGGAGGGCACGGTCATCCGCTCCTGGCTGCTGGACCTGGCGGTCCGGGCGCTGGACGACGACGAGCACCTGGACAAGCTCCGCGGGTACGCGGAGGACTCCGGCGAGGGCCGGTGGACGGTGGAGGCGGCGATCGACCACGCGGTGCCGCTGCCGGCGATCACGGCGTCGCTGTTCGCCCGGTTCGCCTCGCGCCAGGACGACTCGCCGCAGATGAAGATGATCGCGGCACTGCGCAACCAGTTCGGTGGCCACGCGGTCAAGGAGGAGAAGTAGCTTGCCGGGCGGCCGGCGGGAGCGCCGGCCCGCTGTTCGCTGAATCGGCCGTGTGTGTAGGGAGGTCGGCGCCGGGCCATGTACGTCTCTCATCTCTCGCTGGCCGACTTCCGTTCGTATGAGCGGGCGGAGGTGCCCCTCGACCCGGGGGTGACGGCCTTCGTCGGGCCGAACGGCCAGGGCAAGACGAATCTGGTCGAAGCGGTCGGCTATCTCGCGACGCTGGGCAGCCACCGGGTGTCCGCGGACGCGCCGCTGGTGCGGATGGGTGCGGCGCGTGCGGTGGTACGGGCGGCGGTGACGCAGGACGGCCGGCAGCAGCTCGTGGAGCTGGAGCTGAACCCGGGCAAGGCGAACCGGGCGCGGCTGAACCGGTCGTCGCAGGTCCGGCCGCGCGACCTGCTGGGTGTGCTGCGCTCCGTGCTCTTCGCGCCGGAGGACCTGGCGCTGGTCAAGGGCGATCCGGATCAGCGGCGCCGGTTTCTCGACGAGCTGATCACGGCGCGGACGCCGCGGCTGGCGGGCGTGCGCAGCGACTACGACCGGGTGCTCAAGCAGCGCAACACCCTGCTGAAGACGGCCGCGATGGCGCGGCGGCACGGCGGCCGGCAACTGGATCTGTCGACGCTGGACGTGTGGGACCAGCATCTGGCGCGTGCCGGGGCGGAGTTGCTCGCGCAGCGGCTGGAGCTGATCGCGGTCCTCCAGCCGCTGGTGGACAAGGCGTACGAGCAGTTGGCGCCCGGCGGCGGTCCGGCGGCGTTCGAGTACCGGTCACCGGCCGGCGGGCGGTTCGCGGAGGCGCGTACGCGCGAGGAGTTCGCGGGGCTGCTGCTGGAGGCGATGGCGGAGGCGCGGAAGCAGGAGATCGAGCGGGGTGTGACGCTGGTGGGTCCGCACCGCGACGATCTGGTGCTGAAGCTGGGCGAGTTGCCGGCGAAGGGCTACGCGTCGCACGGGGAGTCGTGGTCGTACGCGCTGGCGCTGCGGCTCGCGTCGTACGAGCTGCTGCGCGGCGAGGGCGGCGGGGAGCCGGTGCTGGTGCTGGACGACGTGTTCGCGGAGCTGGACGCGCGGCGGCGGGAGCGGCTGGCGGAGCTGGTGGCGCCCGGCGAGCAGGTGCTGGTGACGGCGGCGGTGCCGGAGGACGTGCCGGGGGCGCTGGCGGGGGCGCGGTTCACGGTGGCCGACGGGCGGGTGGAGCGGGAATGAGCAAGGAGCCCGTACGTCCCGGAAGCACCGGACGCCCCGGACGCGCCGAAGACTCAGAGCACCCCGACTCTCCCGCGGACTCCGGTGATCCCGCGGCGCCCGCCGCTCCCGAGCCTTCCGGCGTCGATCTGGCGCGCGTGGCCCTGCGGGCGGCGCGCGCGGAGGCCCGTGCGCGGGGTGCGGCGGCGCAGCAGCGCCGGCAGGCGCGCCGCGGCGGCGGGCTGCGGTCGGGCGCCCGCGCGGACGGCCGTGATCCGCTGCCGCTGGGTGCCGCGGTGAGCCGGCTGATCACCGAGCGCGGCTGGGAGGCGCCGGCGGCGGTGGGCGGCGTGATGGGCCGCTGGCCGCAGCTCGTGGGGCCGGAGGTGGCGCAGCACTGCGCGCCCGAGACGTACGACGAGCAGGAGCGGGTGCTCGTGGTGAAGTGCGACTCCACGGCGTGGGCGACGCAGTTGCGGCTGCTGGCGCCGCAGTTGGTGGCGCGGCTCAACGAGGAGCTGGGGCACGGCACCGTGAAGCTGATCAAAGTGGTGGGTCCGGCGGGCGGCGGGCGGCGCTTCGGGCCGCTCCGGGCACCGGGGAGCCAGGGCCCCGGGGACACGTACGGGTAGGCCCGTACCTTCTGCTGAACCCGGGCGGCAAACCTGTGATGGAGTGAGGTCGGTCACAGTAGCTCATGGTTGACGCCCCGAAGCGCTGAGTGGCGCTCAGAGGCTCCGCAGGCCCCGGTGTGTGCAGCCCCCCTCGGCGGGCAGATGTTCAGGGCGCCACATGCGGGTTCAGGCACCTGCAAACCGCCATTCTGTCGTGAGCTACCGGTAGACTGGGGAGCAACCCGCCCACTTGCGGAATACGCTGACCAACAACGACGCGGCCGCTCCCGCTCAGCCAGGAGAGTGGCCAGCGCTGTGCCAGAAAGGGCGCTTCGTGGCCGATTCCGGCAACTCCAACGAGAACATCCCTGCCAGCGACAACGTGCCTCCAGGCGCCGACGGCGCCGCGGAGGCCGCCGTTGCCGCTGCCGAACGGGCACACGCCCGCGCGGAGGAGGCCGTCGAGGACGCGGCGTACGACGCAAGCGCGATCACGGTCCTTGAGGGCCTCGACGCCGTACGCAAGCGCCCGGGCATGTACATCGGCTCGACCGGTGAGCGCGGTCTGCACCACCTGGTGCAGGAGGTCGTGGACAACTCGGTGGACGAGGCGATGGCCGGCCACGCGGACGCGATCGAGGTGACGCTGCTCGCCGACGGCGGCGTGCGCGTCATCGACAACGGCCGCGGCATCCCGGTGGGCATCGTGCCGTCGGAGAACAAGCCGGCGGTGGAGGTCGTGCTGACCGTGCTGCACGCGGGCGGCAAGTTCGGCGGCGGCGGGTACGCGGTCTCCGGCGGCCTGCACGGCGTCGGCGTCTCCGTGGTCAACGCGCTGTCGAGCCGCCTGGCGGTGGAGGTCAGGACCGAGGGCTACCGCTGGACGCAGGACTACAAGCTGGGCATCCCGACCGAGCCGCTGGCGCGGAACGAGGCCACGGACGAGACCGGCACCACGGTCACGTTCTGGGCGGACGGCGATGTCTTCGAGACGACGGACTACTCGTTCGAGACCCTGTCGCGCCGCTTCCAGGAGATGGCGTTCCTCAACAAGGGGCTGTCGATCACGCTGACCGACGAGCGGGCAGCGGCCAAGCAGACCTCCGGCGCGGACACCGCGGGCGCCGCGGACGAGGACAAGGCGCGCAGCGTCACGTACCACTACGAGGGCGGCATCTCCGACTTCGTACGCCACCTGAACTCGCGCAAGGGCGAGCCGGTGCACCCCTCGGTGATCGACTTCGAGGCCGAGGACACCGACCGCAAGATCTCCGTCGAGATCGCGATGCAGTGGAACACGCAGTACAGCGAGGGCGTCTACTCGTTCGCGAACACGATCCACACGCACGAGGGCGGCACGCACGAGGAGGGTTTCCGGGCGGCGCTCACGGGCCTGGTGAACCGGTACGCGCGCGACAAGAAGCTGCTGCGCGAGAAGGACGACAACCTCACCGGCGAGGACATCCGCGAGGGTCTGACCTCGATCATCTCGGTCAAGCTCGCCGAGCCGCAGTTCGAGGGCCAGACGAAGACCAAGCTGGGCAACACGGAGGCGAAGACCTTCGTGCAGAAGGTCACGCACGAGCACCTGACGGACTGGCTGGACCGGAACCCCAACGAGGCGGCGGACATCGTCCGCAAGTCCATCCAGGCGGCGACGGCCCGGGTGGCGGCCCGCAAGGCGCGCGACCTGACGCGCCGCAAGGGGCTGCTGGAGACGGCGTCGCTGCCGGGCAAGCTGAGCGACTGCCAGTCGAACGACCCGGCCAAGTGCGAGATCTTCATCGTGGAGGGCGACTCCGCGGGCGGCTCGGCGAAGTCCGGCCGCAACCCGCGGTACCAGGCGATCCTCCCGATCCGCGGCAAGATCCTCAACGTGGAGAAGGCCCGTATCGACAGGGTTCTCCAGAACCAGGAGGTGCAGGCGCTGATCTCGGCGTTCGGCACCGGCATCCACGAGGACTTCGACCTCGGCAAGCTGCGCTATCACAAGATCGTGCTGATGGCCGACGCGGACGTCGACGGGCAGCACATCCAGACGCTGCTGCTGACCCTGCTGTTCCGCTTCATGCGCCCGCTGATCGAGGGCGGGCACGTGTTCCTGGCCCAGCCCCCGCTGTACAAGATCAAGTGGACCCGGGACGAGTTCGAGTACGCCTACTCCGACCGCGAGCGCGACCAGCTCATCCAGCTCGGCCGCTCCCAGGGCAAGCGGGTCCGGGACGACTCGATCCAGCGCTTCAAGGGCCTGGGCGAGATGAACGCGGAGGAACTGCGGATCACCACCATGGACCAGGCGCACCGTGTGCTGCGCCAGGTGACGCTCGACGACGCCGCCGCTGCCGACGACCTGTTCTCGGTGCTGATGGGCGAGGACGTCGAGGCACGCCGCTCGTTCATCCAGCGCAACGCCAAGGACGTCCGCTTCCTCGACATCTGAGTCGGCCCCGCCCGGGCGGCCCCGCCCGGGCCCCCGGGGCTCCCCGGGCTCCCCGCCAGGGGTGCGACCGACCGCCTTCGAGACCTCTTTCGAAAAGGTAGAAAAGACCCGCATGGCCGACGAGCTCACTCCCCAGACTCCCGACCCGCAGCCGGACGGCGAGGGCGAAGACGGCGGCATCGTGCTGCGCGTGGACGCCGTCTCGCTCGAAACGGAGATGCAGCGCAGCTATCTCGACTACGCGATGAGCGTGATCGTCTCGCGTGCGCTGCCGGACATCCGCGACGGCCTGAAGCCGGTGCACCGCCGCGTGCTGTACTCGATGTACGAGGGCGGCTACCGCCCCGAACGCGGGTACTTCAAGTGCGCCCGCGTCGTCGGCGACGTGATGGGCAACTACCACCCGCACGGCGACTCCGCGATCTACGACGCCCTGGTGCGCCTGGCGCAGCCGTGGTCGATGCGGATGCCGCTCGTCGACGGCAACGGCAACTTCGGCTCCCCGGGCAACGACCCGGCCGCCGCCATGCGCTACACCGAGTGCCGCATGGCGCAACTGGCGATGGAGATGCTCCGCGACATCGACGAGGAGACCGTCGACTTCGGGGACAACTACGACGGCCGCTCCCAGGAGCCGGCCGTCCTGCCCGCCCGCTTCCCGAACCTGCTGATCAACGGCTCGGCGGGGATCGCGGTCGGCATGGCGACGAACATCCCGCCGCACAACCTGCGGGAGGTCGCCGAGGGGGTCCAGTGGTACCTGGAGCACCCCGAGGCCACCAACGACGAGCTGCTGGAAGCCCTCCTGGCGCGCATCAAGGGCCCCGACTTCCCCAGCGGCGCGCTGGTCGTCGGCCGCAGGGGCATCGAGGAGGCGTACCGCACCGGCCGCGGGGCGATCCCGATGCGCGCGGTGGTCGAGGTGGAGGAGATCCAGGACCGGCAGTGCCTGGTGGTCACCGAGCTGCCGTACCAGGTCAACCCCGACAACCTCGCGCAGAAGATCGCCGACGGCGTGAAGGACGGCCGGCTGACGGGCATCGCCGACGTCCGGGACGAGACCTCGTCGCGTACGGGCCAGCGGCTGGTCATCGTGCTGCGCCGGGACGCCGTCGCGAAGGTCGTGCTGAACAACCTCTACAAGCACACCGACCTCCAGACGAACTTCGGCGCGAACATGCTGGCGCTCGTCGACGGCGTGCCGCGCACGCTGTCGCTGGACGCCTTCATCCGCCACTGGGTGGACCACCAGATCGACGTCATCGTCCGCCGCACCACCTTCCGGCTGCGCAAGGCCGAGGAGCGGGCGCACATCCTGCGCGGCCTGCTGAAGGCGCTGGACGCGATCGACGAGGTCATCGCGCTGATCCGGGCCTCGCAGACGGTGGACGTGGCGCGCCGGGGCCTGATGGACCTGCTGGAGATCGACGAGATCCAGTCGAACGCCATCCTGGAGATGCAGTTGCGCCGGCTGGCCGCCCTGGAGCGGCAGAAGATCACCGCCGAGCACGACGACCTCCAGGAGAAGATCGACGACTACACCTCGATCCTCGCCTCCCCCGAGCGGCAGCGGCTGATCATCAGCGAGGAGCTGGCGGCGATCGTCGCGAAGTTCGGCGACGACCGGCGTACGCAGCTCGTGCCCTTCGACGGCGACGTGTCCATCGAGGACCTGATCGCCGAGGAGGACATCGTCGTCACGATCACCCGTGGCGGCTATGTGAAGCGGACGAAGAGCACCGACTACCGCGCGCAGAAGCGCGGCGGCAAGGGTGTACGCGGGGCGCGGCTGCGCGAGGACGACATCGTCGACCACTTCTTCGTCTCCACCACCCACCACTGGCTGCTGTTCTTCACGAACAAGGGCCGGGTGTACCGCGCCAAGGCGTACGAGCTGCCGGACGCCGGCCGCGACGCCAAGGGCCAGCACGTCGCGAACCTGCTGGCGTTCCAGCCCGACGAGCACATCGCGGAGATCCTGGCGATCAGGGACTACGCCGCCGCGCCGTACCTGGTGCTCGCCACCAAGGCCGGGCTGGTGAAGAAGACGGTGCTCAAGGACTACGACTCGCCCCGCCAGGGCGGCGTCATCGCGATCAACCTGCGGGAGATGCCGGACGGCTCGCCCGACGAGGTGATCGGCGCCGAGCTGGTCTCGTCCGAGGACGACCTGCTGCTCGTCAGCAGAAAGGCGCAATCGATCCGGTTCACCGCAACGGACGAGGCGCTGCGCCCGATGGGCCGCGCCACCTCCGGTGTGAAGGGCATGAGCTTCCGCGAGGGTGACGAACTCCTCTCGATGAATGTCGTGCGGCCCGGTACGTTCGTGTTCACCGCCACCGACGGCGGGTACGCGAAGCGTACGAACGTGGACGATTACCGCGTTCAGGGACGAGGCGGACTCGGCATCAAGGCGGCGAAGCTGGTGGAGGACCGGGGCTCGCTGGTGGGCGCGCTGGTGGTGGAGGAGTCCGACGAGATCCTCGCCATCACGCTCGGCGGCGGCGTGATCCGTACGCGGGTCGACGAGGTCAGGGAGACGGGCCGTGACACCATGGGCGTCCAACTGATCAACCTGGGCAAGCGGGACGCCGTGGTCGGCATCGCGCGGAACGCCGAAGCCGGCCGGGAGGCGGAGGAGGTCGAGGAGGCCGCCGTCGCCGCCGTCGCCGCGGACGAGGCCGGGAACACGGACGCCGGGGCCCAGGGCCCCGCCGCGGACGGTGAAGGCGAGGAGTAGGTCGTGAGTGGAGGCACGGGTGCCGGCGCCGGTCCGGCGGCCGAGGGGTACGCGCAGCCGGACCCCCCGCCCGGTCCGGACGCCGCCGGCGGCGGGCACGGCCGGCGCGGACGCAGACGCGGCGCCTCCGGCCCCCCGGGAGCCGGAGGCACCGAGGCGGACCCGCAGGGGCACGCGTACCCGTACGACAGCGCCCCCGAGGGCCCCATGCCCCCGCCGGCGGCCGCACCCGCCGCCCCGCCGGCGCCGCACCACCCGCCCCAGGCGTACACCCCGCCGCCCGGCATGGCCGCCGGCGGCGCGGGGGCGCGGACGGCGGTGCGCGGCGGCCAGGCGCAGGGCCAGGCGTACGAGCAGGGGTACGACCAGGCCCAGCAGTCGGCCGCGGGCGTACGCAGGTCGCGTACTGGCGCCCGCACGGTGCCGCGCACCCGCAAGGCGCGGCTGCGGATCGCGAAGGCCGACCCGTGGTCGGTGATGAAGGTCAGCTTCCTGCTCTCCATCGCGCTCGGCATCTGCACGATCGTGGCGGTGACGGTGCTGTGGATGGTGCTGGACGCGATGGGCGTCTTCAGCACGGTCGGCGGCACGATCAGCGAGGCCACCGGCTCGGACGACTCGGCCGGCTTCGACCTGGAGTCGTTCCTGTCGCTGCCCCGGGTGGTCGCGTTCACGGCGGTGGTGGCGCTGATCGACGTGGTCCTCGCCACGGCGCTGGCGACGCTGGGCGCGTTCATCTACAACCTCTCCGCGGGCTTCGTCGGCGGCATCGAGGTCACGCTCGCGGAGGACGAGTAGCGGCGGCCGGGGCCACCCGGTATCGATTTGGGCCGCGGCTCGGCGGTGGGGTAATCTCTGTGCAGCGCGCGGCTATAGCTCAGTCGGTTAGAGCGCATCCCTGATAAGGATGAGGCCCCAGGTTCAAGTCCTGGTAGCCGCACCGGAAACGTCGAAGGGCGCCTTCTCGTGACGAGGAGGCGCCCTTCGGGTTTTCACGCGTGTACGTGTCCGGACACCGGCCGGGTCTGCTTCGCCGGACGGGGGAGGAACGGGACCAGGAGCATCGAGGCGGCGGTGATGACGCCGGCGGCCAGGAAGGCGCGGGCGTAGCCGTCCTCGGGGGTGCCGTGGCCGGCGGAGGCGACCGCGCCGAGGATCGCCAGGCCCAGTACCGCGCCGATCTGGCGGGAGGTGTTGACCAGGCCGGAGACGCCGCCGGCGTCCCGTTCGCCGACGCCGGAGGTGGACACGTCGGTGAGGAGCGCCAGCAGGATCGCCTGGCCCGCGGCCATCGGGAGCGCCGGGCCCAGGATCGCCGAGACGAACGTGCCGTCCGCGTCCATGGCCGCCGCCTGCCACAGGAAGCCGCCGCCCGTCAGCAGCCCGCCCACGACCGTCATCGTGCGGCTGCCGAAGCGGGCGGAGAGGCGGGGGGCGAACTGGGAGGCGACGATGAGCGCGGCGGTGTGCGGGAGGAAGGCCAGGCCGGTGCGGATGGCGCTGTAGTCGAGGACGGTCTGCATGTAGAGGGTGAGGAAGTACCAGAGCGCGAAGGCGCCGACCATGCTGACGAGCGTCACGACGTTGCCGACGGCCACCGCGCGGATGCGGAAGAGCCGCAGCGGCATCAGCGGCTGCGCGGACCGCGCCTCCACGGCCACGAAGCCCGCCAGTGCCGCCAGCCCGGCCAGCAGCGGCAGCAGTGCGGAGCCGGCGGTCCAGCCGGCGGACTCGGTCTCGGTGATGCCGTACGCCACGGCGCCGACGCCGCCGGTGACGAGCACGGCGCCGGGGAGGTCGAGGGCGGGGCGGTCGGCGTCGGGGTGGTGCTCGCGCAGCCAGAGCAGCACGACGGCGCCGACGGCGACGCCGATGGGCACGTTGATCAGCAGCACCCAGCGCCACGACGCCAGGTCGGTGAGCGCGCCGCCGATGAGCCCGCCGGTGGCGCCGCCGGCGGCGCCGACCGCCGTCCAGGCGGCGATGGCGCGGGTACGGGCCGCGCCCTCGGGCAGGGCCCGGGTCAGCAGGGAGAGCGTCACGGGCGCCAGGAAGGCGGCGCCGACGCCCTGGGCGGCGCGGGCGGTGATGAGCACGGCGTCGCTCTGCGCCAGGCCGCCGGCGAGGCTGGCGGCGGCGAAGAGGGCGAGTCCGGTGAGGTAGATGCGCTTGGGGCCGAGGAGGTCGGAGAGCCGGCCGCCGAGCAGGAGGAAGCCTGCGAAGGTGAGGGCGTAGCCGTTGACGACCCACTGGAGCGCGCCGCCGCTGAGGGCGAGGTCGTCGCGCATGCTGGGCAGGGCGACGTTGACGACGGAGACGTCGAGGACGACGAGGAACTGGCCGATGTACGAGGCGAGCAGCACGGGCCAGAGCCGCGACGGGGCGCTGGCCGCGGGGCCGGCGGCAGGGGCGGCTGGGGCGAACGCAGGGGCGAACGCAGGGGCGGCCGTGGGGGTGCGGGGGGACGGTGGGGTGCCGGTCGGGTCGGTCGTATCGCCGGGGTCGGTCGTGTCGGTGGCGTCGTGCGTCGTCATGGACGCCATCGTGCGCGGCGGACGGGTGGGCGCGGATCGGG
Organism: Streptomyces sp. 184; assembly: GCF_045781775.1. NCBI lineage: Bacteria > Bacillati > Actinomycetota > Actinomycetes > Kitasatosporales > Streptomycetaceae > Streptomyces > Streptomyces sp. 184. The sequence continues at coordinate 14,627 of NZ_CP123230.1, forward strand.
CGCCGGATGGAGCCGGGGCGGGGACTTAGGTCCTAGTGCCGTCCTGGTGCCGTGGTCCCGAGCCCGGCGCCGGTGTCGTTTGCGCTGTGTATCATCGGGCCTCGTAGTCCCAATGTCTCTGGAAGGACGAGGTAGCGCGGTGAAGAAGCTGTTCCTGATCGCTTTGGCCGCTCTGGGCGGGCTTCTCGTGTACCGCCAGATCCAGGCGGATCGCGCCGAGCAAGACCTGTGGACGGAGGCCACCGACTCGGTGCCCTCCTCTTCGGGCGTCTGAGACGCGAGAGTTCCGAGCAGAGCCGCCCGTTCGCGGGCCGGCCCTGGGCCCCGGCCCCGCCGCTTCTGCGGCGGTGCGGCTGGGGCTTCGGCATGACCGGAGTGCTGTTGCACGACCGTGACGCACGCCCCCTGTTATTTGCTACTGCACACGTTTTACGGTGCATGAGCACATGGCGGAGACACGAGGGGGACATGTCATGGGAGCACCACTTCGCGTACGAGGGCGATGGCCCGCGTACGCCGGCGCGGCCGCGGCACTCGCCGCCGCGCTGACCGCCGGCCCGCTGCCGGCGGCGACCGCCGCACCCGCCGCGCCGGCGAGGCCCGGCGCACCCACCGAGGCCGCGCCGACCGGCGGCGGCCTGGTGATGGTGCTGGACTCGTCCGGCTCCATGGCCGAGGACGACGGCTCCGGCGCCACCCGTATCGAGTCCGCCCGCGAGGCCGTCGGCACCGTCGTCGACGCCATGCCCGACGGCTACCCGACCGGCCTGCGCGTCTACGGTGCCGACCGCCCCAGCGGCTGCACCGACACCCGTCTCGCCGTTCCCGTCGAGGAGTTGGACCGGGGCCGCATCAAGGACGCCGTAGCAGATGTGAAGCCGAAGGGCGACACGCCCATCGGCTATTCGCTGCAACGGGCCGCCAGGGATCTCCCCGAGCGCCCGCCCGGCGCCCTCGGCCACCGCTCGATCCTCCTCGTCTCCGACGGCGAGGACAGTTGCGGCACCCCCGACCCCTGCGAGGTCGCGGAGCGACTCGGCGAGACCGGCGGCGCCTTCGGCGCGCTGCGCATCGACACGGTCGGCTTCCAGGTCGGCGGCAGGGCCCGGGACGAGCTGAAGTGCATCGCGGAGAAGGGGCACGGCGCGTACTACGACGCACCCGACGCCGACGCGCTCGCCCGCCAGCTCCAGCGCGCGGCCCGCCTGTCGGCGGACGGCTACCGCTTCCGCGGCGACCCCGTCGAGGGCGGCCTCGCCCGCAGGGGCGCCGCGGACATCGCGCCCGGCCAGTACCTCGACAGCATCGGCGCCGGCGAGACCAAGTGGTACGCCGCCGAGCTGGACGCCGCCTCCGCCGCCGACTTCGGCGTCACCGCCGTGCCGCAGCCGGGTGTGCCCGTCGCGTACGGCGACGGCATCGAGCTGGAGCTGCACGCCACCGACGACTACGACACCCGGTGCGACGCGCAGCGCGACATCTTCGGGCAGGACGAGGGCGCGCAGCCGCTGACCAACGCGGTCAGCCGCATCCCCAGCGACGAGGGCGGCGAGACCTGCGACGCCGCCGGCCGCTATCTGCTCAGCGTCCACCGCACCAGCGACCCCGGCTCCGACCAGGCCCGCTGGCCGCTGGAGCTGGTCTTCGGCGAGGAGGAGCCGCTGCCCGACGGCGTCACGCCCGCGCAGTCCGAGCCCGAGTACGGGCCGGCCGGCGAGGAGGGCGCCGCGCTGCCCACCGCCGCTCCGGAGGACATCACCGGAGGCACCGGCTTCAACGACGCGAAGGCCCTCGGCCCCGGCGTCTGGCGCGACGAACTCCTGCCCGCGCAGATGCGCTTCTACAAGGTCGACGTCGGCTGGGGCCAGCAGCTCCGCTACCGCGTCGAGTTCGCCAACGAGCCCACGCTCGACGGCGCCGCCGGCGTCTCCAGCTTCGCCGACACCGACCTCTACGCCCCCGGCCGCTCCGTCGTCGGCGACGGCCCGTTCAGCAGCGACCGGAGCTACTACGGTGAGCCCGTCGCCTCCGACCTCGGTACGGTGCCGGTGAGCTGGACCAACCGCTACGAGACCGACACCGAGGTCGTGCCCGTGCGGCGCGGCGGCGCGTACTACCTGTCGGTCTCGCTGGGGCCGGAGGCCGCGCGGTTCGCGGAGAACACGGCCATCGGCGTCGTGCTGCGGGTCGACGTGCTGGGCGAGGAGAAGTCCGGCCCGCGGCACGGGGCGCCGGCCGTCGCCAACGACAAGGGCGGCGACAAGGGCGGCGGCGGGGGTGACGGGAAGGGTGCGCGGGCCGGGGCGGACGAGGAATCATCGGACTCCGTCCTGCCGCTCGCCGGCGGGATCGCGGGGGCCGTGCTGCTCGTCGGCGCGGGCGCCGCGTTCGTGATCGTACGGAACCGGAAGCGGCCGGCGACGCCGGAAGCAGCGGCAGGCAACGGCGTAAGGGGTGGATGGTGAGAACGCGAACGACGGCGGGGCCGGCCGCGGCGGTGGTGGCGCTGGGTGCGCTGGCAGCGCTCCCGGCGGCGGCTCCGGCCGCGGTGGCGGCGCCCGCGACGGGTCCGGCTCCGGCCGCGGCGAAGGCGAACCAGCCGGTCGACGCGGACGAGTACCGGACGGCGAAGGACGCCGAGTCCATCGAGGGCGCCGCGAGCAGCACCGGCGGCGAGCAGATGGCGGCCGGCAGGACGTACACCGACTCCATCGCCCCGGGCGACAAGCACTACTACAGCGTCACGCTCGACGCGAAGTCCAATGCCTGGATATCCGCCGTGGCCGTGCCGAAGCCGGGCGCCAAGGTCGCGTACGGCGACGGCATCGAGCTGGAGCTGGAGAGCAAGGGCGGCGACCGGTGCAGCAGCTCCGACGTCGACTTCCGTGCCGACGGCGGCGCCCGGCCGATCGCCAACTACGTCTGGCGCGTGGCCCAGCCGGACGGGCAGTGCCAGGAGGCCGGGGTCTACAACCTCATCGTCACCCGCGTCAGCGAGGCGACCTCCACCCCGGAGGACTGGTCGCTGGAGCTGCGCTTCATGGAGGAGCCGCCGCTGGCGAAGGCGGAGCCCACGACCCCGCCCGACCCCGAGTCGATCCCCACGCAGCCACCGCCCCCGCCGACCGACAAGGCGGAGCGGCGCGAGGGCGGCACCGGGTTCAACGACGCGGTCGGCATCGACCACGGCGTGTGGACGGACCGGATCAAGCCGGGCGACACCCACTTCTACCGGGTGCCGCTGGACTGGGGCCAGCAGCTCTTCCTCCAGACCGAGTTCGGTACGACGCAGGTCAGCGACGACTCGGCGTACGCCTCGAACGGGGTGCGGGTCGACTTCTACAACCCCGCGCGCGGGTTCATCGCCACCGAGGACGAGACGTACTACGGCGACGACCCCGCGGCGCTCCCGGCGCTGGGGCCGCCGGTGGCGTACGAGAACCGCTACGCGGTCTACAACGGCGACATCGGCAACGTCGGCTTCGCGGGCTGGTACTACATCGCGGTGACCGTGTCGGAGGAGGTCGGCGAGTTCACGGACGGCCCGGTGCCGGTGGAACTGCGCACGACGATCAAGGGCGAGCCGCAGGAGGGCCCGGCGTACGACGGGGACGCGGAGGCGGCCGGGTTCGCCGTGACCGACGAGGACCGCGACACGGCGGCGGAGGGCACGCCGGCCGGTGAGAGCGGCGACGGTGACGGTGCCGGGAAGAAGATCCTGGCGATCGCCGGGATCGCCGCGGGCGTGCTGCTGCTGGCGGGCCTGGGCCTGTGGACGCTGCTGGCGCGGCGCCGGGCGGTGCCGGTCGCGGGCGGCCCGCAGGTGGCGGGCGAGGACACGCAGACGGCGCCCGGCGCGTACGGCAACGGGCCCGCGGGCCGGCCGTACGGCGAGGGGTACCCGCCGCAGCCGCCGCCCCCGCCGCAGCAGAACTGGCGGCAGTAGGGAGGCAGTCGGGGCGCGGGGCGTCGGGGCGCAGGTCGTCGGGGCGCCGGGCGTACGGGCGTCAGCCCGACGCCAGCGCCCAGACGCCGGCCGCCAGCAGCAGCACCGCGAGCACCACGACCGGGACCGCCACCTTCACCGGCGGTCCCGGTCGCCGTTGCGGCCCCCCGGCGGCCGGCCGGGGGTGCTGCGGCCGAGGTTGCGGGCTGGAGTGGGGGTGCTGCGGCTGCTGGGGCTGGGGCCGGGCCGTCGTGTACGGGGCCGTGGGCGTGGGCGGCTGCGTCGCGCCCGGCGGCGCGATGCCGTAGCTGGTCGCGTCGGCGGGCGCACCCGCGCTCGGCGGGTGCGCGGTGCCGGGGCCCGCCGGGCCCGGCACGGCCGCGGCAGCAGCCGGCGGTACGTATCCGGTGCCGGCGGGGGCGTACGCGGAGCCGGGCGCGCCGGCAGCGGCGTCCCCGGCGGGCCCGGGGCCCGTACCGGTGCCCGTACCGGCGCCGGTGCCAAGGCCCGTACCGTAATCGGGGCCTGCGCCAGGACCGGGGCCTGCGCCAGGACCGGGGCCTGCGCCAGGACCGGGGCCTGCGCCAGGACCGGGGCCTGCGCCAGGGCCCGGACCAGCACCGGCGCCGGGGCCCGCGCTCGGCCCCGCCTCCCCGGTCCGTACCTCCGGCCGCTCCGGGCCCCTCGGCCCGAAGCCCACCGGCAGCGGCCCGAGCTGGTCGAAGACCTCCACCGGCTCCTCCGCCGGATCCAGCTCCGGCAGCAGCTCCGCCGCCTCGGCCAGCGCCTTCCGCGTGCCCGTCGCCGTCCGGAAGCGGACGTCCGGGTCCGGCTGGAGCAGGCTCGCGAGCACCTGCCACAGCGGCTCCGGCACCTCCGCCGGGGCCGGCGGCACGCCGCTGTTCAGGTACATCTCCACCAGTGCCTGGCTGTCCGGACGCTCCCCGGTCAGCAGGTACAGCGCCACCAGCCCCACCGCGAACAGGTCCGCGGGGAAGTCCGGTTCGGCGCCCAGCATCTGTTCCGGCGCGAAGTAACCGGGCGTGCCGACGACGAAGTTGGTGTCCGTCAGCCGGGGCTCGCCCTTGCGCATCGAGATGCCGAAGTCGGAGAGCCTGAGGTGCGGCCGGCCGGTGCCGGTCGCCTCCAGCAGGATGTTGGCCGGCTTGATGTCGCGGTGCACGACGCCTTCGCCGTGCACCGCGGCCAGCCCGGCCAGCAGTTGGTCGAGCAGCAGGCAGACGAACCGCGGCGGGAGCGGTCCGTAGTCGCCGATCAGATGGGCCAGTGAACCGCCGCGCACCAGGTCCATCGTGAACAGCACTTTGTCGTCGTCCGCCGCCCAACTGGCGGGTGCCAGCACGTGCGGGTGGTCGATGCGTACCGCCTGCTCGCGGACGAAACGCAGCAGCGTGTGCGCGTCGCTCTGTTGCAGCACCTTGGCCGCGACATAGCGCCGTCGCCGGTGATCCCAGGCGCGCCAGACCGCGCCCACCCCGCCCCGGCCGATCGGATCGATCAGCTCGTACCGCCCAGCGAAGACCTCACCCATGCTGCCGCGCCCGCCCCTTGTACGGTTTCTACTCGTTCTGCTCGTTCTTCTGTTAATTCATCCTGTTATGACTGATGCGCTTCGTAATGTGCCACTGCGTCGGCGGTACGGCCCGCGCCGTACACCCGGAGGAACTCTGCCAGCTCCGGCTGCGTCGGCGCGAGCCGGTCCGCCGCCTCGATGATGTCGCCGGCGGCGGCCACCGAGCGCAGCAGCGACTGGATCTCCCGTACGACGCGACGCACCGTCGTGGAGCCCGTCGACGACTGCGTCTGCGTCGTACCGAGCACCGCCCCTCCCGCGCTCTTGCGGATACCTTCCATCCTCTCCGCCGCCTCCGCCGCCGAGACGCTGCCGCTCGACACCTCCGCGGCCAGCTCCTGTAGCGCCTGCACGCGCTGCACCACCGACGGATTGCCGATCTTTGCCCGCTGCCCGCTCATGAGCTGCGACAGCATCGGCGCCGAAATACCGAGCACGGCGGCCAGCCGTGCCTGGTTGAGGCCGAGATCGTCGATCAGCCGTCGGAACAGCACGCCCAGCGGTTCGCCATACCAGCTTCGCTGTAGCTCTCGTGCGCGTTCGCTGGTGTCCTGCCGTGGAGCTCCCATGCCGTGCGGCCTCCCCAGATGTCCCCGAGTCCAGATTCGCGCTTGCGAACTGCATCCTACGGAGCGGGACCGCGCCCAGACAGACCTCGGGGCGGTGAGATAAGCGGGACGCGTTCTTCCACGTCCGCGACGGTCTACGCGTGCCAACCCGGGGGCGCGCCGACGTCTGCGGCGGGGGTCTGCGGCGCGGTGCGCGGCGGGGTGTGCGGCGGGGTGTGCGGCGGGGCTCAGGACAGCTCGGGCGGCGGGGTGCGCTCCTCGTCGACGCGGTCCACGCGCTCCAGCTCGCCCCAGACGACGTAGCGGTGCCGGGAGGTGTACATCGGGGTGCACGTGGTGAGCGTGATGTACCGGCCGGGCTTCGTCCTCCCCGACTCCTCCGGGATCTTGTCCAGCACGTCGGTGTTGTACTTCGAGGTCTCGGAGAGGACGGCGTACGTCTTGTAGACGAACCAGCGGTCCTTCGTCTCGAAGACGATCGCGTCGCCCTCGTCGACGCGGTGGATGTCGTGGAACTTGGCGCCGTGGCCGTCGCGGTGCGCGGCGAGCGCGAAGTTGCCGCGGCGGTCCCAGGGCATGGCCGACTTCACGGGCTCGGTGTAGTAGCCGGCGACGCCCTTGTTCAGGTCGTCGGTCGCGGTGCCCTTCCGCACGAGGATGTTCTCCTCCATCGCGGGCACGTGCAGGAAGCCGATGCCGCCCTTGAGGTCGCCGATGTCCACGGGGCGGGGCTTGCCGTCGTCCGGGGAGTTCTCCCAGGAGTCGCGCAGGTCGTCGGTCATGCGGCCGGCCTCGCGGTTGGCCTGGACGTTCGTCCAGTAGAGGGAGTAGACGACGAAGAGCGCCATGAGGATGCCGACGGTGATCAGCACCTCGCCGAAGAGGCTGACGCCCGCGGCGACCAGGCCGCGCCGCCTGCGGGGGCGGCGGGCGGGCGCGGGCGCCGTGCCCTTGCCGGCCGCTTCTGGTGCGGAGTCCGCCGGGGGCTTCTCGTCCGCTTCTTCCGCCTCTTCCTTCCCGTCCTTCTCTTGTCCGGCCTCGTCTCCCGCCTCGGCCCGGGTCCCGTCCGGGGTCTCGTCCGGGGTCTCGTCTGCGGTCTCGTCTGCGGTCTCGTCCGCGGTCTCCGCGCCGGCCCGTTCCGCGGCCTCCGGGGCAGCCTCGTCCGCGGCCTCCGCTGCGGGTCTGCCGTCCCGCTCATCGTCCGTCGCTGCCACCGCTACCCCGTTCGTTCCGTCCCGCCGGCCGTCCGGCCCGCCCGTCCCGCTCAGTCCATGAGCGCGTCGGGCTTGCCCTTGCTGCGCGGACGCTCCTCGATCATCTTGCCCCAGACAATAAGCCGATATTTGGACGTGTACTCAGGCGTGCAGGTCGTTAGTGTGACGTAGCGCCCCGGCTCGGTGAATCCCGACCCTTCGGGCACCGGACCGATGACGCCGGTGTTCGACGGCGAGGTCGACGGCAGCGTGCTGGCCACCTCGTAGATGTAGTACGTGTCCTTGGTCTCGACGATGATCTCCTCGCCCTCCTCCAGCTTGTTGATGTAGCGGAAGGGCTCGCCGTGGGTGTTGCGGTGCCCGGCGACCGCGAAGTTCCCCTTCTTGTCCCACGGCATGGCGGTCTTGAGGTCGCCCTCCGCGTAGTGGCCGAGGAGGCCGCGGTCCAGGACCTTCTGCTTGTCGATCCCCTGCGCCACCGGGCGGTTCACGTCCAGCGACGGGATGTGCATGATGGCGAAGCCCTCGCCGGCCTCGAACGCCCCCGGGTCGCGGGCGTCCGCCTTGCCCGCGCCGTCGCCGCGCTCCCACTGCTCCTCCAGTTGCTTGGCCTCCTGCCGGGACTCGCGGTCGGCCAGGACGTTGGTCCACCAGAGCTGGTAGACGACGAAGAGGAGCATCAGCACGCCGAGGGTGATGAACGTTTCGCCGGTGATCCGGCTGATCAGCACGGTGCGCTGCTGCTTCGCGGCGCGGGCGGCCTTGCGGGCGGACATGCGGGTGCCGAGCGCGCGGGCGACGTTCAGGGACATCGTCTGAACGGTGCGGTCCTCGCGGTCGCCGCGGCCCTCGCCCGCCGATATGCCGCGGCGGCGGGCGGCGGGGGCGGTGCCCCAGGTGAGGCGCTGGTCGGCGGCGGTGTTCGTCCCCTGGTCGGGGGTACGAGGGGTGGGCCGGCCGGGTGCGGCGGGCGCGGGGCCGGGGTGCGGGGTGTCGGCGGGTGCCGGTGCCGGTGCCGGTGCGTGCGCCTGCGCTTGGGTCTGTGCCGGGTCGGCCGGTGCGCTTGTCCCGGGGGCGCCGGCGTGGGCGGCTGCGGACAGGTCGCCCCAGGGCGACGGGTCGCGGTGCGCCCCGGGGGGCGACCCGGCGGAGGTGGCGCCGCCGGCGTGCCGGCCGTGGTTCGGCGCGGGGTACGGCTGCTGCTCCTCGACGGCCGGCCGGCCGGCGTGCCGGCGCGGGGCGGGCTGGGGGGCGGCGCCGGGCAGCGGGTCGGTCAGCGGGTCGGTGAGGGGGTCGCCGCCCGGGGTAGCCGGTGGTGCCTGTGCGGCTGCCGGGCCGAGCGGGCCGGGGAGGGGGTCGGTCAGCGGGTCGCCGGTCGCCGCGGGGTGGGGGGCGCCGAGCGGGTCGGCGGGGGCCTGGTCGTAGCCGAGGAGCTGCGGGTCGTACGACGCCGGGGGCTGCTGGTCGTACGCGGGGGTGGTCTGCCCGTACGCGGCCGCCTCGGGCGCCTCCGCGTAGGGGGACGGCTGCGGGTCGGCCCCGTACGACGACATCGGGTACCGCGCCGAGGTCCCCTCCTGCGGCACGATCGCCGCCGGGTCGGCCGGCGGTGCGGCGCGCGGGGGGTACGCCGAGGGCGCGTAGGGGTCGGGGTGCGGCGCCGGTGCCGGGGCCGCGGTGTGGTCCGGGGCGGGGGCGTAGGCGTCGGGGCGGTGGCCGTTCGGGTGGGCCGGCGGGTCGTTTCGCGGGGTGCCGCGAGCGGGGTCGGCCGGGCGCGGGTGGTCGGTGGGGACGGCGTTCGCCTCCCGGGCGTCCGGCGGGGTATGCGGGCGGAACCAGCGGGAGACCGCCGAGGTCGGGGACTCGGGCCGCGGCTCCAGCGGGCGCGGGCGCGGGCCCTCGACGGACGCGGGCTCCTGCCGCGGGATGTGGGGCTGCGGGTACGGGGACTGGGGGGTCTGCGTCTGCGGGGTCTGGGCCTGCGAGGGTCGCTGCTGTGTGAAGCGGCCCTGCGACATCTGCCCGTACGGCGCCTGGGCGTGGTGCTCCGACGGCGGCCCCGGCTGTGTCCCCGGTTGCGCACCCGACGGCGGCCCCGGCTCCGTGCCGCGCGGCGGCGGCAGGGGGTCGCCGCGCAGCGGGTTGCGCTGCGCGTACTCCGGCAGGTGGCCCTGCTCCAGCGGATCCCGGCCCCCGGCCCCCGCGCCGTAGCCGCCGGGCCCGGGGCCGTAGCCCCCGCGCCGTGTGCCCCTGCCGCCGGCGCCCGTCCCCGGTTCGTAAGTCCCCGGTTCGTACGTCCCGGAGCCGCCCCCGGCGCCCGCGCCGTAACCGCCCGGCCCCTGCCCCGGCTCGGCGCCGAACCTCTGCCGCGTACCGGACCCGGCACCCGCGCCGGACCCGGCGCCCGGCCCGGAGCGTCCGCCCGCGCCCGACGTGTCCCGGCGCGGCAGCGGCGGCAGGCCGCCGGACCGCGAACCGCCGGACCGCGCATCGCCGGGCTGCGGGTCGCCGGGCGGGCCCCCGGCGGCGTCCGGCGGCTGCTCGTGGGCGCTCGAATCGTGGAAGCCGCGGTAACGCGCTTCGCGCCCCGGTCCGCGCCCCTCCGCGCGCTCCGGTGCGTTGCCGTCCGGCCGGGTGTCGGTCACCCTGGTGTCCCGGCCGACCCGCCCGCCGGCGCCAGGCCCCGCGGCGCCGAGCCGCCGGACGCCACGCCCGCAGGCGCCGACCCACCCGCCGCCGACCCATCCGCCGGCAACCCGTCCGTCACCAGCCCGCCCGTCACCGGCGCCAGTCCGGCCGACCGCTTCACGGCCCCGGCGTCGCCGCACTCGACCAGCCAGTTCGCCAGCATCCGGTGGCCCCACTCCGTCAGCACGGACTCCGGGTGGAACTGCACGCCCTCCACCGGCAGATCGCGGTGGCGCAGGCCCATCACCAGCCCGGTGTCCGTCTCCGCCGTGACCGCCAGCTCGTCGGGCAGCGTCTCCCGCTCGACGGCCAGCGAGTGGTACCGCGTCGCCGTGAACGGCGACGGCAGCCCGGCGAACACGCCCGCGCCGCCGTGCGTCACCGGCGAGGTCTTGCCGTGCAGCAGCTCCGGCGCCCGGCCGACCACGCCGCCGTACGCGACCGCCATCGACTGGAGCCCGAGGCAGACCCCGAACACCGGCAGCCCGCGCGGCGCGCAGTGCCGCACCATCTCGACGCACACCCCCGCCTGCTCCGGCGTGCCGGGCCCCGGGGACAGCAGGACGCCGTCGAACCCGGCGTCCGCGTGCCGCGGCGTCACCTCGTCGTTGCGCAGCACCTCGCACTCGGCGTCGAGCTGGCAGAGGTACTGGACCAGGTTGAAGACGAAGCTGTCGTAGTTGTCCACGACCAGAATGCGCGCGCTCATCGCGGGGCGGCTCCCTCGTCGACGGTGACGTCGTTGAACGGCAGCAGCGGCTCGGCCCAGGGGAACACGTACTGGAAGAGAAGGAAGACGATGCCGAGGACGAGGATGAGCGAGATCAGCGCCCGTACCAGCGCGTTGCCCGGCAGATGCCGCCAGATCCAGCCGTACATGCGTCCCTCTTCGCCGATCTTCGCCGTTGCCCTTGTGTAACCCGTCCGCGGTCCGTAGCCGCTGCCGAATTCGTCCGTACGAGTCACCAGACTAACGACCCGTGCCCCCCGAGGCGGCGGGCTTCCCCCGTGCCACCGGCCGGGGGGACGTGGGAGTCGTCACTCCACGGGGCGGGCGTGGTGCAGGTCGACGGTGCCGGAGTAGCCGGGCAGGGTGACCGAGTCGTGCGGGTCGACCTCGTAGCCGAGGCCGTACGCGTCCACGTAGCGCAGGTAGTTCTGCACCGCGGGCTCGGCGTCCAGGGCGGCCTGGAGGTCCTGGCGGTCGCCGACGGCGGTGATCTTGTACGGGGGCGAGTACACCCGGCCCTGGAGGATCAGGGTGTTGCCGACGCACCGCACCGCGCTGGTGGAGATGAGCCGCTGGTCCATGACCCGGATCCCCTCCGCGCCGCCCGCCCACAGGGCGTTGACCACGGCCTGGAGGTCCTGCTGGTGCACGACGAGGGTGTCCGGCGTGGGATCCGGCACGCCGGGGATGAGCGCGGTGGCGTCCGGCGGGGCGTCGGTGAGCGTCACGGTGAGCCCGGCGCCGCTGACCTTCGTGGCCCCGGCCGCCCGCTCCATCTCGCGCAGCCGCTTGCCGGGGGCGGTGCCGGCGCCGTGGTCGCGCTCGGCGAGGGAGTCGACGTCGTCGCGGAGGGAGGCGTTGCCGCCGTCGAGGCGCTGGTTGGCGCGGTCGCGCTCGTGGATGAGGTCGGTGAGGCGGAGCATGGAGTCGTCGGTACGCAGGTTGGTGCCCTGCGCGGTGTTGAAGCTCGTCCAGAAGATCAGCCCGGCGAGGCCGAAGGCGGCGAAGGTGAACAGCCGCGCGGGCCTGATACGGAGCCGTTGTGCGGAATTGGTCACCGTACCCTTGTCTCCTTACCCCCGGTGGAAGGACTACGCTAACGGACACGCCCGGGGAAGGAGCCGCCCCCGCGGCTCGGGGCCTCCCCGACAGGCCCGAAACCGCAGCGTCGACAGGAGAGTCCCTCGTGCCGAAGTCACGGATCCGCAAGAAGGCCGATTACACCCCGCCGCCGGAGAAGTCGGGCGAGTTCAAGCTGTCAGGCACCGGCAGGAGTTGGGTGGCGCCGCTCATGCTGGCGCTGTTCGTCATCGGACTCGCCTGGATCGTCGTGTTCTACGTCACGACGGGCGACCTGCCGCTGGACGCGATCGGCAACTGGAACATCGTGGTGGGCTTCGGCTTCATCCTCGCGGGGTTCGTCGTCTCCACGCAGTGGAAGTAGCGGCGCGACCCCCGTCGCCGACCCGCCGTGGGCAAAGTTATCCACAGGTCATCCACAGCTGTGCAGAAAGCAGAAGATCTGTGGATAACCTCAGCGGCGTTGACGCCGGTCCGACCGCGGTACACCGTCCGGACCAGCGATGATTCCGTGGCCTGCCAAGGAAAACGCAGGGGTGTTCGATATCGAACGGCTGTCCCCACGGTACGCACAGGATCGCTGACTACCTGTGGACAACTTCGGGCGTGGCTGCTTGCCCCACCCCTCTCAACGCGGCTGCGGCCCGGAGGTTACGTGGGCAGCCGCGCCGGCTGCTACGTCAGTTGCAGGGTGCGGATCACGACCACCGCGACGATCGCCAGCAGCGCCCCCGCCGCCACCGCCCGCTGCACCGCGATCCGCTTCTCGCGGGGCGCGTGCACGAACCCGTACGCGACGGCAGTGCCGATCACCAGCCCGCCGATGTGGCCCTGCCAGGCGATGCCCGACCAGGTGAAGGTGAAGACCAGGTTGATCGCCAGCAGCACCAGCACGGGCCGCATGTCGTAGTTCATCCGGCGCATCAGCACCGCGGTGGCGCCGAAGAGGCCGAAGATGGCGCCGGAGGCGCCGAGGGCGGCGTCGTTGGGCGCGGCGACCAGATAGAACAGCGCGCTGCCGCCGAGGCCGGAGAGCACGTAGAGCGTGACGAACCGCAGCCGGCCGAGCGCGGCCTCCAGCGGCGGCCCGAGGAACCACAGCGCCAGCATGTTCAGCGCGATGTGGGCGACTTCCTCGTGCAGGAAGACGGAGGACAGCAGCCGGTACCACTGGCCCTCCGCGACCCCTTCGAGTGATCCGTCGAAGGAGAAGTAGGCGCGCCCGACGAGCAGCATCGGGTCGCTGACCCGGTCGTTGCCGGAGAGCACGGCGAGGAAGACCGCGAGGTTGATGCCGAGGATGATCTTGGTGATCAGCCGCGGGTCCGACGAGGCGACGCCGCCCGCGAGCGTGCGGGGCGCGGCGGCGTCCGGCGCATGGCCCGTACCGGATCCGCCGCGGACGCACTCGGGGCACTGGAAGCCGACCGACGCGCTTATCATGCACTCCGGGCAGATGGGCCGCTCGCAGCGCACGCAGCGCACACCGGTCTCGCGGTCCGGATGCCGGTAGCAGCCGGGCAGCCCGCTGTCCTCGGCCGGGATCTCCGCGCCGCCTCCCGGTGCCTGGTCCATCAGCTCCCCGCGTCCCCTCTGTTTCTCCGCACGCCCCGCCCCGCGCTCCCGCCCGCCGGGCACCTGCTGGTGGTACGACGGGCGGGGCGCTCAGGTTCCCGCGGTCAGCGCCGCGTGATCTCGACGGACTCGATGACCACGTCCTTCTCGGGACGGTCGGCCCGCTTCGTGCGTACGGCCGCGATCTCGTCGACGACCTTCTTGCCCGCCTCGTCGGCGACCTCACCGAAGATGGTGTGCTTGCCGGTCAGCCAGGCGGTGGGCGACACGGTGATGAAGAACTGCGAGCCGTTGGTGCCCGGCCCCGCGTTCGCCATCGCCAGCAGGTACGGGCGGTCGAAGGCCAGGTCCGGGTGGAACTCGTCACCGAACTCGTAGCCGGGGCCGCCGGTGCCGTTGCCCAGCGGGTCACCGCCCTGGATCATGAAGCCACTGATGACGCGGTGGAACACGGTGCCGTCGTACAGCCGCTGGTTGGACACCTTGCCGGTCGCCGGGTGTGTCCACTCGCGCTCGCCGGTGGCGAGCCCGACGAAGTTCTGCACCGTCTTCGGCGCGTGGTTCGGCAGGAGCTTCACCTCGATGTCGCCGTGGTTCGTCTTCAGGGTGGCGTAGAGCTGCTCGGCCACGATGTGCCTTCCTTACGGATTCATTTGCCTCCCCCGATCCTCGCACGCCCGGCCGGGCGATCCCCAGCGTCCTGCCAGGTCCGAGATGTAACAGAACATGCCGACTCGGGCCAACCCGGGCATGATCTGTTCTCAGGTGGACAGGCGAACAGTGCCACCGTCCCTTGAGGAGGAGAGTTCCGTGATGCGCAAGAACGGCGTTCGCCCGGCCACTGGCACGGCGAAGCAGAGCGTGCAGCACGCGGCCGAGGTGGTGGCTCCGTACGCCGCTTCCGCCAGGGAACAGTGCACGCACATGGCACACGAGGCCCGCGAGCGCCTCGGCCCGAGGGTCTCCGACCTGGCCGAGAGCGCGCAGGGGGCGTACGGCGCCCATGTGGAGCCCCGCATGCGGAAGATGCGCCGGGCGATGCCAGACGAGTTGGACAGAACCGCCACCGACGCGGCCCGCAGGGCGCGCGAGGCCGCGGCGTACGCGACCCCGCGCATCGTGGGCGCCGCCGCGGCGACGAAGGCCGCCGCGGTCGCGACGAAGGCCGTCGCCGGCCCCGCCACCCGGGAGGCCGCCGCCCGCGGCACCGCGGCGCTGTCGGCGCTGAAGGGAGAGGTGAGCCCGGAAGAGATCGGCGAACTGGCGCGCAAGCGCCACCGCCGCGAGACCATCGCCCGCAGGGTCAAGAGCACGGTCGTCTTCGGCGCCCTCGGCGCCGGGGCGGTCTTCCTCTGGCGCTGGTGGGACCGCCAGGTCAACCCGGACTGGATGGTCGAACCCTCGGACGCCACCGAACCCTCCGGCGACGCCTCCACCACCCGGATCGTCGACGACACCGAGTACATGGACCGAGAGACCCGCATCGACCGCGCCGACGCCGGCAAGGACCCGCAGGCCAACGGCGCCGCGACGGACATGGACGCCGAAGGCGGCGGCACGGCCCGCTCGGACCAGCGCAAGGACGGCCACTGAGGACCCGCCCCTCGCCGTAGCGCGGCCCGTCACCGCACGGGAACCGCGAAGAGCCCCGCGGAACCGGGAGACCCCGGCCCCGCGGGGCTCTTCCGACGGATGTGGAGCCTAGGAGAGTCGAACTCCTGACATCTGCCATGCAAAGACAGCGCTCTACCAACTGAGCTAAGGCCCCGAAGCGGCCCCCAGCCTACCTGCTCGGCGGGGGCGCTCGCATCGTGGTGATCTACGCGGCCGGGAGCCGGCCTAGTCCCCCTCGCCCGGGCGCGTGACCAGGTTCACGGTCGCGCCCGGCTCGACCTCGGAGCCCGCCGGGGGGTCGTGGGCGACGATGATCGCCGCGTCGTCCGAGGGGGCGCCCGGCAGGAAGCCGACGACCAGGCCCATGCCCTCCAACTGGCCGCGGGCCTCCCCGACGGTCTTGTTGACCAGGTCAGAGGGCACCGTCAGGGCGTCCGGCTCGGTGGCGACGGTGAGGGTGACCGTGTCGCCCTCCTTGGCCGCCGTGCCGGCCTCCGGGGTCTGCGAGATGACCGTCTCCGGCGCGGTGTCGGCCGTCTGCTGGTCCGTGCGCTGGACGACGAAGCCCTGGCCCTCCAGGGTCGACTTCGCGTCCTCGTACGACAGTCCGTCGACCTTCGGGACGTTGATCGCGGCGGGCTCGGTCTCCTCCGGCTCGGTGGCGACGGTGAGGGTGACGAGGGCGCCCCTGGCGGCCTTCGTGTCGCCCTCCGGGTCCTGCTCCAGGACCTCGCCCTCCGGCTCGCTGGACTCCTGCTCCTCCTGCTCGACGTCGAAGCCCGCCTCGCGCAGGGTGTCCTCGGCCTCGTCGGCGTCGACGCCCGTCACGTCCGGGACGGTGACCTTCTGCGTGCCCGAGCCCTTGGAGACGATCGCCGTGACGGTCGAGCCGCGCTCGACCTCCTCGTCGGCCGCCGGGGTCGTGCTGCACACCGTGCCCTTGGGCTGGTCGCAGCGCTCCTCGCCCTCCTTGGTGAGGGTGAGCTTGAGGTTGCTCATGTCGTTCTGCGCGTCGGCGAACTTCTCGCCGACGACGTCCGGCACCTTGACCGGGTCGGCACCCTGGTCGCCGAAGATGGACTTGCCGATGAAGATGGCGCCGACGAGGACCAGGATGCCCGCGAGGATCAGCAGCACCGTGGACGTCGCGCCGCTGCGCTTCTGCTGCCGGCGGCGGCCCTGGCCGCGGTCGTCGTAGCCCATGCCGCCGTCGTCGTCCCGTGCGGGCGGCAGCATCGTGGTGCCGTAGCCGTTCTGCGGGGACATGGCGGTGGTCGGGGAGTCGGTGGCGAAGCCGGCGGCGCCCATCGCGGCGGTCGCGGCGACGGGCAGGCCCTCCAGCGCGGCGTCGATGTCGGCGCGCATCTCGTCGGCGCTCTGGTACCGGTAGTCCGGGTCCTTGACGAGCGCCTTCATCACGATGGCGTCCATCTCGGGCGTGACCTCGGGGTCGAACGCGCTCGGCGGCTGCGCCTCCTCGCGCACGTGCTGGTACGCCACCGCCACCGGGGAGTCGCCGACGAACGGCGGCCGGCCGGTCAGCAGCTCGTACAGCAGGCAGCCCGTCGAGTACAGGTCCGAGCGCGCGTCGACCTGCTCGCCCTTGGCCTGCTCGGGGGAGAGGTACTGCGCGGTGCCGATGACCGCGGCGGTCTGCGTCATCGTCATGCCGGAGTCGCCCATCGCGCGGGCGATGCCGAAGTCCATGACCTTGACCTGGCCGGTGCGCGTCAGCATGACGTTCGCCGGCTTGATGTCGCGGTGGACGATGCCGCTGCGGTGCGAGTACTCCAGGGCCTGGAGGATGCCGGTGCACATCTCCAGCGTGCGCTCGGGCAGCAGCTTGCGCCCGGAGTGCAGCAGCTCGCGCAGCGTGGAGCCGTCGACGTACTCCATGACGATGTACGGGATGGAGACGCCGTCGATGTAGTCCTCGCCGGTGTCGTAGACGGCGACGATCGCGGGGTGGTTCAGGGACGCGGCGGACTGGGCCTCGCGGCGGAAGCGGGCCTGGAACGAGGGGTCACGGGCCATGTCGGCGCGCAGCGTCTTGACCGCGACCGTACGGCCGAGGCGGGTGTCGTGGGCGAGGTACACCTCGGCCATGCCGCCGCGGCCGAGCACCTGGCCCAGCTCGTACCGGCCGCCGAGGCGACGCGGCTCTTCCATAGCTTCTCCCAGCCCTCTTCCGTTCCTGCCCCCGTACCGAAGTGGAGCGTCGGCACGGGGTGTCCGGCTCGTGCTGCTCGGCATACCGTACCGGGCGCGGATGACACCGTTCGGGCCGGACCGTCAGCCGATATCCGACCGGTATCCGACCGCTATCGGGTGACGCACCGCACCCGCCCCGCGGTTCCCCTCACGCGGTCACGTTCCGGGCACTCCCCCGGGTGACAACCCCCGCTCGTCCACTCCTCACCCCTTCGCTTCCCGCCCGGCCGCCCGGCCGCGCGGTCTACCGCCCCAGCGCGGCTTCCATGACGCTCTTGGCGATCGGCGCCGCGACGCCGCCGCCGGAGATGTCGTCGCGGTTGGCGCTCGCGTCCTCGACGACGACGGCGACGGCGACCTGCTTGTCGCTGTCGGGGTCCTTGGCGTACGAGATGAACCAGGCGTACGGCAGGTCCCGGTTGTCGATGCCGTGCTGCGCGGTACCCGTCTTGCCGCCGACGGTGGCCCCGTCGATCTTGGCGTTGGAGCCCGTGCCCTCGTTGACGACGGTCTCCATCATCTGCTGCATCTTCTGCGCGTTCTCACCGGACAGCGGCTCGCTGAGCTGCTGCGGCTGCGTCACCTCGATGTCGTTGAGGTTCGGCGCGACCAGCTTCTCGACCATGTACGGCTTCATCAGCTCGCCGTCGTTGGCGACGGCCGAGGCGACCATCGCCATCTGGAGCGGCGTCGCGCGGTTGGACGCCTGGCCGATGCCGCCCATCGCGTTCTGCGGGCGGTCCATCTCCGGGTAGATGCTCTCGGCGGCGCGGACCGGGGTGTCGAGTTCGGCGTTGCCGAAGCCGAACTTCTCCGACATCTCGATCATGCCCTCGTTGCCGACCTTGTCGCTGATCATCGCGTAGACCGAGTTGCACGACCACTGGAGCGCCTCGCGCAGGGTGGCGTCCTCGCACACGCCCTTGACCTCGTTGCCCAGGGTGTTGGTCGACAGCGGCAGCTTGTACGTCTCCGGGGCGCCGGTCGACTCGTCCATGTCGAACTCGCCGCTCTCCAGCGCCGCCGCGGCGGTGACGACCTTGAACGTGGAACCGGGCGGGTACGTCTCGCGCAGCGCCCGGTTGAGCATCGGCTTGTCCTTGTCCTTGTTCAGCGCGACCCAGTTCTTCGAGTCCTCGTTGGAGTTGCCCGCGAACGAGGACGGGTCGTAGCTGGGGCTGCTGGCCAGGCCGAGGATCGCGCCGGTCTCCGGGTCGATGGCCGCCACGGCGCCCTTGCGGTCGCCCAGGCCCTCGAACGCGGCCTTCTGCACGCTCGCGTCGAGGGTGGTGACGACGTTGCCGCCCTTCTTGTCCTTGCCGGTGATCATGTCGATCGTGCGGTTGAAGAACAGCCGGTCGTCGTTGCCGGTGAGGATGCCGTCGTTGAGCGACTCCAACTGGTTGGCGCCGAACGCCTGGGAGGCGTAGCCCGTGACGGGGGCCCACAGCGGGCCGTCCTTGTAGGTGCGCTTGTACTTGAAGTCGCTGTCCGAGGTCTCCGTCGAGCCGGTGATGGCCTTGTCGCCGACGATGATGTTGCCCCTGGGGTGGGCGTAGCGCTCGATGGCCACGCGCCGGTTGTCCTCGTGGTTGCGCAGCTCGTCGGCCTCGACGAACTGGATCCAGTTGACCCGGACGAGCAGGGCTATCACCAGCAGGCCGCAGAAGACGGCGACGCGGCGGAGCGGCTTGTTCATGTGCGTACCACCTGGGTCATCTCGGCGTCGGGCGAAGGCGCGGGCGCGGGCGCCGGTCTGCGCGCGGTGTCGCTGATGCGCAGCAGGATCGCGATCAGCGCCCAGTTGGCGATGACCGAGGAGCCTCCCTGGGCCAGGAACGGCATCGTCATGCCCGTCAGCGGGATGAGGGCGGTGACGCCGCCGGCGACGACGAAGCACTGGAGGGCGAACGCGCCGGACAGGCCGACCGCGAGCAGCTTGCCGAACGGGTCGCGGGCCGCCAGCGCCGTGCGCATGCCGCGCTCGATGAGGAGCCCGTACAGGACGACGATCGCCATCAGGCCGGTCAGGCCCAACTCCTCGCCGACGGTGGCGAGGATGTAGTCGCTCTTGGTGGCGATGCCGCGGATGAGGCGGGAGTAGCCCTGGCCGAGGCCGGAGCCGAAGAGGCCGCCGGAGCCGAAGGAGTACATCGCCTGGGCGGTCTCGGTCACGCCGTCGTTGACGGGGCTGCGCGCGAGCGGGTTCAGCCAGTTGTCGACGCGGTCGCCGATGTGGCTGTTGAAGGAGGCCACGCTCACCGCGCCGAGAGCGGAAAGCAGCAGGCCGAAGACGATCCAGCTCGTGCGCTCGGTGGCCACGTAGAGCATGATCACGAAGAGGCCGAAGAAGAGCAGCGAGGTGCCGAGGTCGGTCTCGAAGACCAGGATCATCAGGCTGAGGCCCCAGATGACCAGGATCGGCCCGAGGTCGCGGCCGCGCGGCAGGTACAGGCCCATGAAGCGGCGGCTGGCCAGCGCCAGGGCGTCCCGCTTGACCATCAGGTAGCCGGCGAAGAAGATCGCGATGACGATCTTCGCGAACTCGCCGGGCTGGAGCGAGCCGAGGCCCGGGATGCGGACCCAGATGCGGGCGCCGTTCACGTTGGCGCCGAGTCCCGGCACCATCGGCATGATCAGCAGGACCAGCGCCGCGGCCATCGAGATGTACGTGTAGCGCTGGAGGACCCGGTGGTCCTTGAGGAAGAGGAGCACGGCGACGAAGAGGCCGACGCCCACCGCGGACCACATGAGCTGGCCGGGCGCCATCGGGCCGCCGAGCTGGGCCGTGGTCAGCGACGGCTCCTGGTCGAGGCGCCAGATCAGCACCAGGCCCAGGCCGTTGAGGAGCGTGGCGATGGGGAGCAGCAGCGGATCGGAGTACGGGGCGAACTTCCGTACCACCAGGTGCGCGACCGCGGCCAGGCAGCCGAGGCCCGCCGCGTAGCCGAGGACACCGGCCGGGACCGAGTCCTCCTTGGCCAGGCCGACGTTTATGTAGGCGAAGACCGGGATCACCACGGCGAAGACGAGCATCGCCAGTTCCGTGTTGCGCCGACTGGGCGCGGCCACGGAGCTGATGGTGCTCGTGTGGCTGCTCATGTACGGTCCGCCCCCCAACGGGTTATTGCTTCGGGCACTGCCTCGCCAGTTTCTGCTCTTCCTCGCTCAACGAGGCTCCGGGCGGTGGCGTATTGGACTTGTCGTCCTCCGCCTTGTCCCCGCCGCTCCCGGCGTCGCCCTGGTTGTCGGGGTTCTGCTTCTCCTGCTCCTGCTGCCGCCGCTCCTCCTCCTGCTCGCGGGCGGCGGCGGCCTCGTCCTCCGCGACGGTGCGGCAGACGTCGGCCTGCTGCTGGAGGTCGCCCACCTTCGCCTGGGCGTCGCCGAGGCTCTCCTCGGCGATGTTGTCCTCGACGCGCTTCTGCTGGTAGGTGGGGAGGTACTTCAGCTCGATGTCCGGGTGGTCCTGGTGGACGGAGGACAGGCTGAGCCAGGCGAGCTTCTGGTCGATGCCCTGGTAGAGCGCGACGTGGTCGTCCTTCGTGCCCACGTAGTACTGCGACTGGGTCCAGTCGTACGCCTTGTAGCCGCCGAACCCCAGGCCGCCGAGGATCACGGCGATCAGCAGCCCGCGCTTGAGCCACTTGAAGCGGGGCGGGGCCTTGATGAAGTCCTCGTCGTTGTACGACAGGCCGTACGGGTCGCCCTCGTCGGCCGGGCCGAAGCCGCCGGCCTGCGGCGGCGTGGGCCGGCCCAGGCCGGCGGCGCGGGCGGCCGGGGTCTGCATGCCGGTGGTGTCGATCTGGTGCTGGTTCTCGGCGACGGCGCCGACGACCAGGGGGGCGTCGTTGAGCCGGCCGGCCATGGTGTCGTCGTCGGCGGCGTCGAGCACGTCGGCGATGATGACGGTGATGTTGTCCGGGCCGCCGCCGCGCAGCGCCAGCTCGATCAGCTCCTGCACCGTCTCCTGCGGCCCGGCGTAGCCCGCGAGGGTGTTCTCCATCGTCTCGTGGCTGACCACGGAGGACAGGCCGTCGGAGCAGACCAGGTAGCGGTCGCCGGCGCGCACCTCGCGGATGGACAGGTCGGGCTCGACCTGGTCGCCGCTGCCCAGCGCGCGCATCAGCAGGGAGCGCTGCGGGTGGGTGGTGGCCTCCTCCTCGGTGATGCGGTTCTCGTCGACGAGCCGCTGCACCCAGGTGTGGTCCTTGGTGATCTGCGTCAGGGCGCCGTCGCGCAGCAGGTACGCGCGGGAGTCGCCGACGTGCACCAGGCCGAGGCGCTGGCCCGTCCACAGCAGGGCCGTGAGCGTGGTGCCCATGCCCTCCAGGCGCGGGTCCTCCTCGACCATGCGGCGCAGCCGGTCGTTGGCGTGCTCCACGGTGGTGCCGAGCGCGGTGAGCAGGTCGGAGCCGGGGACGTCCTCGTCCAGGGCGACCATGACGGAGATGACCTCGGAGCTGGCGACCTCGCCGGCGGCCTGGCCGCCCATGCCGTCGGCGATGGCGAGCAGCCGGGGACCGGCGTAGCCCGAGTCCTCGTTGTGGTCACGGATCATGCCCTCGTGCGACCCGGCGGCGAAGCGCAGAGAGAGGCTCATGCGCACCTCGCCGGTCGGCTCCGGGTACATCCGCATGGTGCCCGCCCTCCGGTCATGGTCTTCTACTTCCGCAGCTCGATGACGGTCTTGCCGATCCGGATCGGTGCGCCGGGCGGGATCGGCACCGGCGTGGTGAGCCGGGTCCGGTCGAGGTAGGTGCCGTTGGTCGAACCGAGGTCCTCCACGATCCAACGCCCGTCACGGTCCGGATAGATCCTGGCATGCCGGGAGGAGGCGTAGTCGTCGTCCAGCACGATTGTCGAATCGTGTGCCCGTCCCAGGGTGATGGTCTGCCCCTGGAGGGTGACGGTGGTGCCGGTGAGCGACCCCTCGGTGACCACGAGTTTGGTCGGGGCGCCGCGCTGGCCCCGGCGCGCGGCGCGCCCGCCGCGGGCGTCCTGCGGCGGCGCCTGCGGTCGCGGCGGCGGGCGGTCCTGGGCGGCGGCGGCCCGCCGGGTGACCCGGGTGCCGAACAGGTCGCTGCGGATGACCTGTACGGCGACGATGACGAACAGCCACAGTACGGCGAGGAAACCCAGCCGCATGACCGTCAGGGTCAGCTCTGACATCGGCCCCGCTTCACCCTTCGGCTTGCCTGTAGAGGACGGTGGTGCTGCCCACGCGGATGCGTGAGCCGTCGCGGAGCGTAGCGCGCTGGGTGTGCTGGTCGTCCACCACGATGCCGTTGGTGGACCCGAGATCCTGCACCATCGCGCCGCCGTCGAAGGCACGGATCTCGCAGTGCCGGCGGGAGACGCCGGGGTCGTCGATCCGTACGTCGGCTTCCGTGCTGCGCCCGAGCACCAGCGACCCCCTGGTCATCTGGTGGCGTACGCCGTTGATCTCCAGCCAGTGCCGCAGCCGGCGCGGGCCGCCCGCCGGGGAGCCGCCGGGCGGCCCGGGCGGCGGTGCCGCGGGCATCGGCGGCGGCTGGTGCTGCGGCGGCCTGAGGTGGGCGGCGTAGTCGCTCGGCTGCGAGCCGTAGGGCCCGGGGCCGGCCGGGGCGGCGGGCCCGGGAGGCGCCGCCGGCGCGGCGGGCGCACCGCCGGCGGACCGGCGGTTCGCGGGCGCCTGGGAGTGGCTGCCGGCGAGGGTGCGGCTGCGGATCCGGTAGAGGCCCGTGTCGAGGTCCTCGGCCTTCTCCAGATGCACCTTTATGGGGCCCATGAACGTGTAGCGCTGCTGTTGCGCGTAGTCGCGGACCATGGCGGCCAGCTCCTCGCCGAGCTGGCCGGAGTACGGAGCGAGCCGGTCGTAGTCGGGGGCGCTCAGCTCCACGATGAAGTCGTTGGGCACGACCGTACGCTCACGGTTCCAGATGGTGGCGTTGTTGTCGCACTCGCGCTGTAGGGCGCCGGCGATCTCCACCGGCTGCACCTCGGACTTGAACACCTTGGCGAAGGTGCCGTTGACGAGACCCTCGAGACGCTGCTCGAAGCGCTTGAGTACTCCCACGGGGCACCTCCTTCCTACGGGCCTTCCCGCCGGGCCCTCGAACATGCTGCTCGAAACTGCACGCTGATCGTATCCACGCGCGGGGGAATGGACTGGTTCCCGGTCCCCGCCGCCGCTAGGCGGTGTCCTCTCTCACACCTGTCTCGCACCTGTCGGACCGACTGTCCAGCCGGCCGTCCGGCACTGCTTCTCCACCGTCCGCCCTGGCGTCCCCTGGGATGGTACGGGCGGCTCCTCCCAGTGTCCCGCACCACCGGCCCCGAGCGGTCGCGGTGCGGGCAAATCGGATGTGATTCGGGCCCGAACTGCGTGCTAGGCTTCCTGATGTCAGCACGACGCCGGGGCGACCTCTGTGGTCGCGTACGGCACACCCTTTGCGCGGGTGGCGGAATAGGCAGACGCGCTGGATTCAGGTTCCAGTGTCCGAAAGGACGTGGGGGTTCAACTCCCCCCTCGCGCACACAGAGGCAATATCGTGTTATTGCCCGGCCAGATGACAGAACCCCTGCTTCGGAGAGATCCGGCGCAGGGGTTCGTTGCTGTGCGTACAGGGCGGGCGTCCCGGGGCGGGGTACGGGCGGTGCGGACCGCCCGCCCGGCGGGGCTTCCCGCGCTGGTGGGGCGGCCGGCGGGCCGGTGCGGGGCGGGCGCGGGGCAGGGCTCGGGCGCCGGCGCGTACGCCCTCGGCGGGCGTTGCCCTCCGTGACGGTCCGGGTGGCGAGGGTCCGCTTCCGGGGGGAAACGAGAACAAAACGTAACTGTTTGACAAGCCCAGATGTGATCCCACACACTCGATCTCGATTTCACTGACGACGTCTCAAGCGGGGTGGCAGCCAAGGGGGTTGGCTGCGGGAGGAGTGAAATGACGGGGCATCAGGGGCAAAATTCCACCGAGCTGCCGGCGGTGTTGGGGGGCTTCGACCTCACCGACCAGACGCGGTACACCGACGGCTTCCCGCACGAGGTCTTCGTGCGGTTGCGTGAGGAGGCCCCCGTGCTGTGGCACCCGCCGGGGACCACGGTGGACGGCGAGGGGTTCTGGGTCGTGTCCCGGCACGCGGACCTGAAGGCCGCGGCGGAGGACCCGGTGTTCTCCTCCAAGGGCGGCGTCGGGCGCGTGGGCGGCGGGACGCACATCGACGACCTGAAGCCCGGGGTGCACGCCGGCGCGCTGATCAACATGCAGGACGACCCGCGGCACCAGATGTTCAAGGACCTGGTCAGCCCGCCCGTCGCCCGCCAGGCCGTCGAGGCGCGGTTACCTGAATGGCGTGAGGTCGCTGCCCGGCTCGTCGGCAAGGCGGTCGCGCAGGGCCGGGTGAACTTCCAGCCGGCCGTCACGGCCCCGTACACCATCGAGTGTGTGGGCAAGGTGCTGGGCGCACCCGAGGCGGACATGCCGCAGCTCATCGAGTGGGGGGAGACCCTCGCCGGATTCGAGGAACGCCTCTCCGGCAAGGTCAACCAGACCGCCACCGAGACCCAGTACGCCATGTACGAGTACAGCAAGAAGCTGATCGCGCAGAAGCGTGCGGCGACCGGCCCGCCGGCGAACGACCTGATGTCCGTGCTGGCGCACGGCGGCATCCCCGCGGACCGGGGCGAAGAGCCCCTCTCGGAGTACGAGCGCGAGGCGTTCTTCTGCCTGGTGCTCATAGCCGGCAGCGAACCGCCGCGAAACGCGCTGGCCACCGGCATCCTGGCCCTGGCCCAGCACCCCGAGCAGTGGCACGCGCTGCGCGCCGACCGCTCCCTGCTGCCCGGCGCCATCGACGAGATGCTGCGCTGGTCCACCCCCACGCCGTACAACAGGCGCACCGCGATCCGCGACACCGTCTTCCGCGGCACCGAGATCAAGGCCGGCGAGAAGATCACCTTCTGGTGGGCCTCGGGCAACCGGGACGCCTCCGTCTTCGACGACCCCACGACCTTCGACATCCGCCGCTCCCCCAACCCGCACCTGGCGTTCGCCCACGGCACGCACTCCTGCCTCGGCGAGCAGCTTG
Source organism: Streptomyces sp. 184 (assembly GCF_045781775.1). Lineage (NCBI taxonomy): Bacteria > Bacillati > Actinomycetota > Actinomycetes > Kitasatosporales > Streptomycetaceae > Streptomyces > Streptomyces sp. 184. The sequence continues at coordinate 39,909 of NZ_CP123230.1, forward strand.
CGCGGATCGAGATGCGCGTGCTGCTGGAAGAGCTGCTCGACCAGGTGGCCGAGATCAGGCTCGAAGGCGACGTGACCTGGGCTCCGAGCAACAAGCACACGGTCATCCTGCGGATGCCCGTCGAGCTGGTGCCGGCCCGTACGGCCTGACGTCGACCACCGCATAACGGGACTTTCACCATTACACGGGGAGCAAGTGAGCATGTCGGAAACATCGGAAACATCTGTCAATGAGGAAGGGGCGGGCGCGGCGGAGGCGGCGATCGATCCGGCGATCTTCTCGCAGCTCCTCCCCTTCGACCCCTTCGACCCGGCCTTCCACGCCGACCCCTACGCCGTCTACCGCAAGATCCGCGAGCAGGGCCCCGTGACCCGTACGCCGCTCGGGCTCGTCGTGGTCCCCGGGCACGCCGGGGTCTCCGCGGTGCTGCGCGACAACCGGTTCGGCTGGGGCGACGGCGCCACCGTCGCCGAGCACTTCAGCGAGGCGCCGGACGGCACCACGGTGCGCCCGTTCATCTTCATGGACCCGCCCGACCACACCCGCATCCGGGGCCTGGTCAGCCAGGCGTTCGCCGCGCGCCGCATCGACGCGCTGCGCACCCGCGCCGGCGAGCTGGTCGACGAGCTGATCGAGAAGGCCAGGGCGGAGGCCGGCGACGGCCCCCTCGACCTGATCGACGCGGTCGCCCACCCGCTGCCCGCGATCCTGCTGGGCGAGCTGCTCGGCGTACCGGCGGAGAAGCACGAACGGTTCCGCGCGCTGTCCAGCGACATCGCCCACGGCCTCGACCCGAGCATCTTCCTCACGCCCGAGGAGGTCACCCGCCGCGACAGCGCCCGCGCCGAGCTGTACGAGTACTTCGGCACGCTCGCCGAGGAGCGCCGGGCCGCGCCCACCGGGGACCTGATCAGCGAGCTGGTCGCCGCCGAGGACACCGACGGCAAGCTCACCGGCCACGAGCTGGTCGTCACCCTCACCCTCCTGCTGTCGGCCGGGTTCGCGCTCACCGTGAACCTCATCGGCAACGGCATGTACGCCCTGCTCCAGCACCCCGAGCAGGCGGCGTGGCTGCGCGCGCACCCGGAGGAGGTGCCCGCCGCCGTCGAGGAGATGCTGCGCTACGACCCGCCCGGGCAGATGATCTCCCGGGTCGCGCTGGAGGACGCCGAGGTCGCGGGCGTCCCGATCGCCGCCGGCGAACAGGTCATGCTGATGATCGGGGCCGCCAGCCGCGACCCCGAGGTCTACGACGACCCCGACGCGCTGCTGCTGTCGCGCCCCGCCGGCCGGAACCTGGGCCTCGGGCTCGGCGTGCACTTCTGCGTCGGCGCACCCATCGCCCGGCTCGCCGCGCAGGTCGCGGTGGCGAAGCTGGCCGCGCTGGACCTGGAGCTGGAGACCGCCTCGCCGCCCCGGGCGTCGTACATCATCACGCGCGGGCTGCGGGAGCTTCCCGTGCGCCTCGCCCCGGCAGGCTGAACGGACCTTTCGGCGCAGGGCACCACGGAGCAAGCGGCGCGGCGGCGCGGCGGTGAGTCACCTCGGGTACGGAGCGACGACGCCCCGCGCCCGCACCTCACCCGCGCCCGCCCGCCGGATCGTACGGGGGAGTCATGAGCGAGAGAAGCGGTAAAGCGGGCGTGCCGGCCGATCGCCGGATCGCCGTGGTGGGGATGGCCTGCCGGGTTCCCGGAGCGGCGGACCCCGGGGCGTTCTGGCGGCTGCTGCGCGACGGCGCCGACGCCGTCACGCCGGCTCCCGCCGGCCGCGGCCTGCCGGACGGCACCCACGGCGGCTTCCTCGACGAGGTCGACCGGTTCGACGCGGCGTTCTTCGGGATGTCCCCGCGCGAGGCCGCCGCCGTCGATCCGCAGCAGCGCCTCGCGCTCGAACTGGCCTGGGAGGCGCTGGAGCACGCGGGGTTACGGCCCGGACGGCTGCGCGGCAGCCGTACCGGCGTGTTCGTCGGCGCGATGACCGACGACTACGCCAGGCTCCAGCACGCCGCCGGCGCGCTCTCCGCGCACAGCACCACCGGCCTGAGCCGCGCGGCCCTCGCCAACCGCCTGTCGCACCTGCTCGGCCTGGCCGGCCCCAGCCTCGCCGTCGACACCGCCCAGTCCTCCGGGCTGGCCGCCGTGCACCTGGCCGTACGGAGCCTCCTCGCCGGCGAGTCGGCCCTCGCCCTCGCGGGCGGCGTCCATCTGAACCTCCTCGCCGAGGGGTTCGCCTCCGCCGCGCTCTTCGGCGCCCTCTCGCCGGACGCCGCCGATGCCCGCTGCCGCGTGTTCGACGCCCGCGCCAACGGCTACGTACGCGGCGAGGGCGGCGGCATCGTCGTCCTCAAGCCGCTGGCCGCCGCGCTCGCCGACGGCGACCCCGTCCACGGCGTCATCCTCGGCAGCGCGCTGGGCAACGGTACGGGCCACACGCTGACGGCGCCCGACCCCGCGGCGCAGGAGCGCGTCATCCGGGCCGCGTACCGGGACGCCGGGGTCGACCCGGGCGAGGCGCAGTACGTCGAACTCCACGGCACGGGCACGCCGATGGGCGACCCCGTCGAGGCGGCGGCGCTCGGCGCCGCGCTGGGGACGGCGCGGCGCGGGGCCGGCGAGGAGCTGGTCGTCGGCTCGGTGAAGACCAACATCGGGCATCTGGAGGGCGCGGCCGGCGCGGTCGGCCTGATCAAGGCGCTGCTGAGCCTGAAGCACCGGGAGCTGCCGGCCAGCCTCCACTTCGCGGAGCCCCACCCGGGCATTCCGCTGGACGAGCTGAAGCTGCGCGTACCGACCTCGGCGGGGCCGTGGCCGCGGGCGCAGGAGGAACGTCTCGTCGCCGGCGTCAGCTCGTTCGGCATGGGCGGCGCCAACTGCCACCTGGTGCTGGCCGACTGGCGTCCGGCACCGGCGGAGCGGGAGCGGGAAAGCTCGTACGGCACGCTGCCGTGGGCGGTGTCGGGGCGCAGCGCGGCGGCCCTGCGCGCGCAGGCCGGGGCGCTGGCGGCGCATGTCACCGGCACTGACACCGGCACCGGCACCGGCACCGGCACGGGACTGGCCGACCTCGCGGGGTCGCTGGCCACCACCCGCTCGGCGTTCGAGCACCGCGCCGTGGTGCTCGGCGACGGCCGCGAGGCGCTGCTGTCGGGCCTGGCCGCGCTCGCGGACGGCAAGGACGCGCCCCACGTGCTGCGCGGCGTCGCCCCGGTGCGCCCGGCGCCCGGTGCACCGGGGGAGCGCGTGGCGTTCCTCTTCTCCGGGCAGGGCAGCCAACGCGCCGGCATGGGGGGCGCGCTGTACGAAGCGTTCCCCGCGTACGCCGAGGCGTTCGACGCCGTGTGCGCCGCACTCGACGCCCACCTCGCCCGGCACCTGCCGGACGCGCCGCCGCTGCGGGACGTCGTCCTCGCCGGTGCGGACACCCCGGAGGCGGAGCTGCTGGGCCGTACGGTCTTCACGCAGCCCGCGCTCTTCGCCGTCGAGGTGGCCCTCTACCGGCTGCTGGAGCGCTGGGGCGTCACCCCGGACGTACTCCTGGGCCACTCGGTCGGCGAGTTGGCGGCGGCGCACGTCGCCGGGGTGCTGGACCTCGCCGACGCCGCCGCCCTGGTCACCGCCCGGGGCGCGCTCATGCAGGCGCTCCCGGCGGACGGCGCCATGGCCGCGATCGAGGCGAGCGAGGCGGAACTGCGCGCCGCCCTCGCCGCGTACGAGCGGGAGCACGGGCAGGAGCCGGGCCGCCGGCTGGCGATCGCCGCGCTCAACGGCCCCGCGGAGACGGTCGTCTCCGGCGACGCCGACGCCGTACGGGACCTGACCGCCGCCTGGTCCGCGCGCGGCCGGAAGACCACCGCGCTGCGCGTCAGCCACGCCTTCCACTCGCCGCACATGGACGGCATGCTCGACGCCTTCCGCCGGGCCGCCGAAGCCCTCACCTACCATCCGCCGCGCATCCCGCTCGTCTCCGACCTCACCGGCGCCCCGGCCATGGCGGAGGAGCTGTGCACCCCCGACTACTGGGTCCGGCACGTGCGCGAGGCCGTCCGCTTCCTCGACGGCGCGCGCGCCGCGCGCGCCGCCGGGGCGACGGTGTTCGTCGAGATCGGGCCGGGTGCCACGCTCAGCGGCCTGACCCGGGACTGCCTGGGGGACGACGCGGAGGCGCTGGTCCTGCCGACGCTCCGGCGCGACGCGGCGGCGGACCGGTCCCTCCTCACCACCCTCGGCGAACTCCACGTGCGCGGCGTCGAGATCGGCTGGGACGCCTTCTTCGCCGACGCCGGCACGCGCCGGGTCGAGCTGCCCACGTACCGCTTCCAGCGCAGCCGCCACTGGACCGGAACGTCGCCGGGGGCGCGGCCCGTAGCGCCGCCGGAGACACCGGACGCGCCCGAGGCAGAAGGGGCAGCCGTACCGGAAGCCGCGCCGACCGGTGGGCCCGTCCCTGCCGATCTCGCGGACCTCACCGATCTCGTACGGACCCACACGGCCGCCGCACTCGGCTACGACTCGGCCGGCGCCGTCAGCACCGAGACCGCCTTCCGCGACCTCGGACTCGACTCGTACGGCGCCACCGACCTGCGCCAACGCCTCACCGCCGCCACCGGCGTGCCCCTCCCCGGCGCCGCCCTGTTCAACCACCCGACGCCCGCGGCGATGGCCGCCCTGCTGCACATCGCCCTCGGCGGCGACGAGACCCGGCGGCAGCCGGACGGCGCCCCCGCCGCGGTGCCGGCGCCGGACGACGACGACCCGGTGGTCGTCGTCGGCATGGCCTGCCGCTACCCCGGCGGCGTCGGCTCGCCGGAGGAGCTGTGGCGGCTGCTCCGCGAGGAGCGGGACGCGACCGGGGACTTCCCCGCCGACCGCGGCTGGGACCTGGACGGCCTGCACGACCCGGACCCCGACCGCCCCGGCACGTCGTACACCGCGCGGGGCGGCTTCCTGGACGATGTGGCGGGCTTCGACGCCGAGTTCTTCGGGATCTCGCCGCGCGAGGCGCTGGCGATGGACCCCCAGCAGCGGCTGCTGCTGGAGACGAGCTGGGAGGCCGTCGAGCGCGCCGGGATCGCGGGCGGGACGCTGCGCGGCAGCCGCACCGGCGTCTTCGTCGGCGCCACGGCGCAGGACTACGGGCCGCGCATGCACGAGGCCGCGGACGGCCTTGAGGGCTACGTGCTCACCGGCACCACGCCGAGCGTCGCCTCGGGCCGGATCGCGTACGTCCTCGGTCTTGAGGGCCCGGCGGTGACGGTGGACACGGCGTGTTCGTCCTCGCTGGTGGCGCTGCATCTGGCGGCGCAGTCGATACGCGCGGGCGAGTGCGAGACGGCGCTGGCGGGCGGGGTGACGGTGCTGTCGACGCCCGGGATGTTCGTGGAGTTCAGCAGGCAGCGCGGGTTGTCGGTGGACGGCCGGTGCAGGTCGTTCGCGGCGGGCGCGGACGGGACGGGGTGGGCCGAGGGCGTCGGCGTGCTGGTCCTGGAGCGGCTGTCGACGGCGCGGCGCCACGGGCGGCCGGTGCTGGCGGTGGTGCGCGGTACGGCGATCAACCAGGACGGCGCCAGCAACGGTCTGACCGCGCCCAACGGGCTCTCGCAGGAGCGGGTGATCCGCGCGGCGCTCGCGAGCGCCGGGCTGGACGCGGGCGACGTCGATGCCGTGGAGGCGCACGGTACGGGTACGGAGTTGGGCGACCCGATCGAGGCGGAGGCGCTGCTCGCGACGTACGGCCAGGGGCGTTCCGAGGGACGTCCGCTGTGGCTGGGGTCGGTCAAGTCGAACATCGGGCACACGCAGGCGGCTGCGGGTGTCGCGGGGATCATCAAGATGGTCCAGGCGATGCGGCACGGCGAACTGCCCGCGACGCTGCATGTGGACGAGCCGACGTCGCACGTCGACTGGACCGCCGGGGGTGTGTCGCTGCTGACGCGCGCCCGGTCGTGGCCGGAGGTGGACCGGCCGCGGCGGGCGGCGGTCTCGTCGTTCGGCGTGAGCGGCACGAACGCGCACGTGATCCTGGAGCAGGCCGACGAGCAGGCCGACGAGCAGGCCGCGGCGGAGCAGCCCGCGGCGGCCGGGGTGACGTCGTGGCCGCTGAGCGCCCGTACGATTGCTGCCCTTCGCGCACAGGCGGCGCGCCTGCACGACCACCTGGCGGAACGGCCCGCGCTGGACTGCGGCGAGGTGGCGGCTGCCCTCGTACGCCGCACGCGGTTCGACCGGCGCGCGGTGGTCGTCGGGGCCGGGCGGGCGGAGTTGGCGGCGGGGCTGGAGGCGCTGGCGGCGGGTGTGCCGCACGAGGGTGTGCCGCACGAGGGTGTGGTGCAGGGAGCGGTGGTGCCGGGGAAGACGGTGTTCGTCTATCCCGGGCAGGGGTCGCAGTGGGTGCGGATGGGTGCCCGGCTGCTTGCCGACTCGCCGGTGTTCGGCGAGGCACTGGCGGAGTGCGCGCGGGCGCTGGCCCCGTACACGGACTTCGATCTTCTCACCGTGCTGACCAGTGACGATTCTGCCGTGCTGGAGCCGGTGGCGGTGGTCCAGCCCGCGCTGTGGGCGGTGATGGTGGCGTTGACGCGGTGGTGGGAGCACCACGGCGTACGTCCGGACGCGGTCATCGGGCATTCGCAGGGGGAGATCGCGGCCGCGTGCGTCGCGGGTGCGCTGAGTCTGGACGACGCGGCGCGGGTGGTCGCGGAGCGGTCGCGGGCGTTGACGGCCCTGGCGGGTACGGGCGGGATGCTGTCCGTAGCGCTGGACGAGGCCGGTGCGGACGCGCTGCTGGCGGAGTGCGGCTTCGCGGGCGAGGTGTCGGTGGCGGCGTTCAACGGGCCGTCCGCGGTGGTCGTCGCGGGTCCGGCCGACGCCTTGGACGCGGTGCAGGAGCACTGCGCCCGGCTGGACGTACGCCATCGGCGGGTGCCGGTGACGTACGCCTCGCACACGCCGCTGGTCCTGCCGCTGGAAGCGGAGCTGGAGAAGCGGCTGTCGGGCATCCGGCCCCGGCCGGCGCGTATCCCCTTCTACTCCACCGTCACCGGCGCGGCCATCGACACGACCGCGCTCACGGCCGACTACTGGTTCACCAACCTGCGTTCGCCTGTCCGCTTCCACCAGACCGTGCAGTCGCTCCTGGCCGATGGCTACGGCCACTTCCTCGAACCCAGCCCCCACCCCGGCCTGCTCACGGCCATCGAGGACACGGCCGACACCGCCGATGCCCACGCCGTCACCCACGCCACCCTCCACCGCGACGACGACACCCCCCACCGTCTCGCCCTCGCGCTCGCCCACACCCACGCCCACGGCCTGTCGGTCATCTACGACACCCCCTCCACCCCCGCCGACCTGCCCACCTACCCCTTCCAGCACCAGCACCTGTGGCTCTCCCCCACCCCCGCCGCGACCGCCCCGGCCGCCGGCCGCCACCTCTTCCTCGACGCCCCCGTCTCTCTCGCGACCTCGGGCGGCGTGCTGTTCACCGCCGAGGTCTCGCTCGCCACGCACCCCTGGCTCGCCGACCACGCCGTGGCCGGCACCGTGCTCCTCCCCGGCGCCGCGATGGTGGAGCTGGCGCTGCACGCCGCCGACCGCGTCGGATGCGCGCACGTCGACGAGCTGACCCTGTCGGCCCCCCTGCTCCTCCCGGCCACCGGAGCCGTGCGCCTCCAGGTCACCGTGGACGCGCCCGGCCCCGAGGGCCGGCGGGCCCTCGGTATCCACGCCCGCCCCGCCGCCGACGACGAAGCGCCGTGGACCCCGCACGCCGAGGGCGTGCTGTCCCGTACCGCCGACGCCGCAGCGCCCCGGACCGACCTCCCCTGGCCGCCCCCCGCCACCCCCGTCGACCTCTCGGACGGCTATCCGCGGCTCGGCGCACGCGGCTACGACTACGGGCCCGTCTTCCAGGGCCTGCGCCGGCTGTGGCGCGACGGCACCGGCAGCGTTCTCTTCGCCGAGGTGGCGCTGCCCGACGACGCGACGGACGACGCCGAACGGGCCGGCGTGCACCCGGCGTTGCTGGACGCCGCCCTGCACGCGGTGCTCCTCGGCGCACCGTCCGACCGCACGCTGCTGCCCTTCTCCTGGTCCGGCGTACGCCTTCACGCGACCCGCGCGACCTCTCTGCGCGTACGCGCCACCCGCACCGGCGACGACGCCGTGTCCCTCGTCATGACCGACCCCGCCGGCGACCCCGTCGTCACGGTGGACCGGCTGTCCCTGCGGCCGGTCGAGGCGGAGCGGCTGCGGGACGCGGCCGGCGGACGGCAGGACGGGCTGTACCGGGTGGCGTGGACGCCGGTGGCGCACGGCCCGGGCCGCGCCGACCACATCGAGATCACCGACCTCACAGAACTGGCCGTCCTGCCGGTACCCGTCCCGGAGTTCGCGGTGGTCCGCGCGCCTGCCGCCGACCCCGACAGCGGCGCGATACGTGCCTCGGCGGCCCGCGCGCTGGAACTGGTGCAGGGGTGGCTCGGGGACGAGCGGTTCGACGGCTCGCGGCTGGTGTTCGTGACCGGCGGGGCGGTGGCCGTCGAGCCGGGTGACCGGGTGGACGACCTCGCGGGCGCCGCGCTGTGGGGGCTGCTGCGGTCCGCCGAGTCGGAGTTCCCGGGCCGGTTCGCCGTCGTGGACTCCGACGACGACCCCGCCTCCGCGGCCGCTCTGCCCGCGGCGCTCGCGACGCGCGAGCCGCAACTCGCGCTGCGCGCCGGGCGCGTGACCGTACCCCGCCTCACCCGCCACACCCCCGCATCCGCCGCGGCCCCGCAGCCGGACGCGGACCCGGCACCGGACGCCTCGCCCTTCGGGCCCGACGGCACCGTCCTCGTCACCGGCGGCACCGGCACCCTCGGCGCCCTGCTGGCCCGCCACCTCGTCACCCGCCACGGCGTACGCCACCTCCGGCTCGTCTCCCGCCGCGGCCCCCGCGCCGCCGACGCCGACGTACTGCGGGACGAACTGACCGCCCTCGGCGCCACCGTCACCGTCACGGCCTGCGACCTCACCGATCCCGACGCCGCGCGCGAGCTGATCGACGCCACCGCCGCGCCCCGCCCGCTGACGGCCGTCGTCCACGCCGCCGGGGTCCTCGACGACGCCTCGATCACCACCCTCACCCCGGAGCGCCTGGACGCCGTCCTCGCCGCCAAGGCCGACTCCGCGCTCGCGCTCCACCGCGCCACCGCCCACCTGCCCGAGCCCCCGGCGCTCGTCCTCTTCTCCTCCACCACCGCCACGCTCGGCACCCCCGGCCAGGCCAACTACGCCGCCGCCAACGCCTTCCTCGACGCGCTGGCCCACCACCGGCCCCGTACCCGCTCGATCGGCTGGGGGCTGTGGGCGGAGGCCAGCGGCATGACGCGGCACCTCGGCGACGCCGAGATCCGCCGCATGGCACGCAACGGCGTCGCGCCGCTCGGCACCGACCACGCGCTCGCCCTCTTCGACGCGGCCACGCGCTCCCTCGGCGCCACCGCCGCCGAGCACCCGCCGCATCTGGTCGCCGCCCGCCTCAGCCTCCGCGCCTTCGGCGACGGCGACGCGGCCGTACCGGCCGTGCTGCGCGACCTCGTCCGGCTCCCCGCCCGCCGGTCCGCCGCCGCGTCGGCGGCGGAGGAGGACACGTACGCCGCACGCTGGGCGGGCATGCCGGCGGCGGAGCGGGAGCGCGAGGCGCTGCTGCTCGTACGGGAGCAGGCGGCGGCGGTGCTCGGCCACGACTCGGCGGAGCCGATCGAGCCGGGCCAGACGTTCAAGAGCCTCGGCTTCGACTCGCTGACGGCCGTGCAACTGCGCAACCGCCTCGCCGGCGTCGTCGGCCGCCGGCTGCCGACCACCCTGGCCTTCGACTACCCGACGCCGCACGCCCTCACCACCTTCCTGCTCGGCGACGACGCCGCCCGGCCGCAACCGGCGCAGGCCGCGGAGGCCGCGGAGGTCGCGGACGATCCGGTGGTCATCGTGGGCATGGCCTGCCGCTACCCGGGCGGCGTCGCCTCGCCCGAGGACCTGTGGCGGCTGGTGACCGAAGGGCGGGAGGGCCTGGGCCCGTTCCCCACCGACCGGGGCTGGGACCTCGACGGGCTGTTCCACCCCGACCCGGACCGCCCCGGCACCTCGCACACGCGCGCCGGGCACTTCCTCTACCGGGCGGGGGACTTCGACCCCGGGCTCTTCGGGCTGTCGCGGCGCGAGGCGCTGGCGATGGATCCGCAGCAGCGGCTGCTGCTGGAGACGAGCTGGGAGGCGTTCGAGCGGGCCGGGATCGACCTGGCCGCGCTGCGGGGCAGCCGGACCGGCGTGTTCACGGGGCTGATGTACCACGACTACGCGGTGGGCGTGGACGCGGGCGCCGAGGGCGTCGAGGGGCATGTGCTGACCGGGACGCAGGCGAGTGTGGCGTCGGGTCGGGTGTCGTACGCGTTCGGGCTCGAAGGCCCGGCGGTGACGGTGGACACGGCGTGTTCGTCGTCGCTGGTGGCGCTGCATCTGGCGGCGCAGTCGATACGCGCGGGCGAGTGCGAGATGGCGTTGGCGGGCGGGGTCACGGTGATGGCGAGCCCGGGGACGTTCGTGGAGTTCAGCAGGCAGCGCGGGTTGTCGGTGGACGGCCGGTGCAGGTCGTTCGCTGCGGGCGCGGACGGTACGGGCTGGGCCGAGGGCGTCGGCGTGCTGGTGGTCGAGCGGCTGTCGGTGGCCCGGCGCAACGGGCACCGGGTGCTGGCCGTGGTCCGCGGCTCGGCGGTGAACCAGGACGGTGCGAGCAACGGGCTGACCGCGCCCAACGGGCCGTCCCAGCAGCGCGTCATCCGCGCCGCGCTCGCCAGCGCCGGCCTGGGCACGGGCGACGTCGACGCCGTCGAGGCGCACGGCACGGGCACCACCCTCGGCGACCCCATCGAGGCGGAGGCGCTGCTCGCGACGTACGGGCACGGGCGTTCCGCCGACCGGCCGCTGTGGCTGGGGTCCGTCAAGTCCAACATCGGCCACGCCCAGGCCGCCGCCGGTGTCGCGGGGATCATCAAGATGGTCCAGGCGCTACGGCACGGGGAGTTGCCCGCGACGCTCCACGTGGACGAGCCCACGCCGCACGTCGACTGGGCGGCGGGAGGCGTCGCGCTCCTCACCGACGCCCGCTCCTGGCCGGAGGTGGACCGGCCGCGGCGGGCGGCGGTCTCGTCGTTCGGCGTCAGCGGCACCAACGCACACGTCATCCTCGAACAGCCCGAGCCGGAGCCCGAACCCCCGGCGGCGACACCGGCCGGACCCGTGGCCGTGCCCCTCTCCGCGCAGGGCGACGAGGCGCTGCGCGCGTACGCCGGGACGCTCCACGGGCATCTGGCGGAGCGCCCCGGGCTGCGGCCCGAGGCCGTCGCCGCGGCGCTGCGGACGCGGGCGCGGCTGACCCGGCACGCGGTGGTCGTCGGACAGGACGGGCCGGAACTGCTGGCGGGGCTGGCGGCGTTGGCGGACGGCGTGCCGCACCCGGGTGTGGTGACCGGGCGGGGGGTGTCCGGCGGGACGGTGTTCGTGTATCCGGGGCAGGGGTCGCAGTGGGTGGGCATGGGTGCCCGGCTGCTGGCCGAGTCCCCGGTCTTCGCCGACGCCCTGGCGGAGTGCGCGCGGGCGCTGGCCCCGTACACCGACTTCGATCTCCTGGCCGTCCTCACCGGCGACGACCCGGCCGCGCTCGAACCGGTGGAGGTGGTCCAGCCCGTCCTGTGGGCGGTGATGGTCGCGCTGACCCGCTGGTGGGAGCACCACGGCGTCCGTCCCGACGCGGTCATCGGGCACTCGCAGGGCGAGATCGCGGCCGCGTGCGTCGCGGGCGCGCTGAGCCTGGACGACGCGGCGCGCGTGGTCGCGCAGCGGTCGCAGGCGTTGACGGCCCTCGCCGGTACGGGCGCGATGCTGTCCGTCGCGCTGGACGAAGGCGGCACCGAAGCGTTGCTGAAGGAGAGCGGCTTCGCGGGCGAGGTGTCGGTGGCGGCGTTCAACGGGCCGTCCGCGGTGGTCGTCGCGGGTCCGGCCGACGCCCTGGACGCGGTGCAGGAGCACTGCGCCCGGCACGACGTACGCCATCGGCGCATCCCGGTGACGTACGCCTCGCACACGCCGCTGGTCCAACCCCTGGAAGCGGACCTGGAGGCACGGCTCGCGGGCATCGAACCCCGGGCCGCCGACATCCCCTTCTACTCCACGGTCACCGCCGGGCCGGTCGACACGACCACCCTCACCGCCCGCTACTGGTTCACCAACCTGCGTTCGCCGGTACGTTTCCACCAGACCGTCCAGGCGCTCCTGGCCGACGGCTACGGCCACTTCCTCGAACCCAGCCCCCACCCCGGCCTGCTCACGGCCGTCGAGGACACCATCGACGCCGCCGACGCCGAAGCCGTCACCCACGCCACGCTCCACCGCGACGACGACACCCCCCACCGCCTGGCCCTGGCGCTCGCGCACACCCACGCCCACGGCCTCGCGCCCACCCTCGCCGCCGCGGCCCCGCCCGCCGACCTGCCCACCTACCCCTTCCAGCACGAACACCTGTGGCTCTCCCCGCCCACCGCCACCAGGTCGAAGCAGGACACCCTCAACACCTGGCGCTACACCGTCACCTGGCGCCCCCACACACCCGACGCGGCCCCGCCCCGGCTCACCGGCACCTGGCTCCTGCTCACCCCGCCCAGCACACCCCCGCCCGCCGCACTGGTCGCCGCCCTCGAAGCCGCCGGCGCCGCCGTCACCACCGACCCCGGCCACCCCGACCCGGCCGGCATCCTCAACCTCGACCCCGACCCCACCGCCACCCTCACCCGCCTCCACGAGCGGCAGCGCCACCCCGCCGCACCCCTGTGGACGGTCACCACCCACGCCGTACGGGCCACCCCCCACGACCCGCCGCCCGACCCCGACCACGCCCGGACCTGGGGCCTCGGGCGGGTCGCCGCGCTGGAGTACGTCCGGCACTTCGCCGGCCTGATCGACCTCCCGGCCGACCCCGGCCCGCACCACTACACCCGCCTCGTCCACCACCTGGCCGGCCGCGGACACCCCGACCACGAACCCCACCTCGCCATCCGCGACGACGGCGGCCACACCCCGCGCCTGACCCGCGCCCCGCAGACCGCCCCGCCGCCCGGCGCCGGCTACCGCCCCCGCCACGCCACCCTCGTCACCGGCGGCACCGGCGCCCTCGGCCCGCACATCGCGCGGTGGCTGGTCGGCGCCGGCGCCGAGCACCTCGTCCTCGTCAGCCGCCGCGGCGAGGCGGCCGACGGCGTCGCGGAGCTGGTCGCCGAGATCGAGGACAAGGGCGCGCGGGTCACCGTCGCCGCCTGCGACGTGGCGGACCGGGACGCGGTCGCGGACCTCGTACGCCGCCTCGACGCGGACGGCTGCCGGATCGGGACGGTGATCCACGCGGCGGCGGCGATGCGGCTCAACTCGCTGGACGCGCTGACCGTCGAGGAGTTCCACGAGGTCGTGGAGGCCAAGGTCGCGGGCGCGCGGCACCTGGACGAGCTGCTGGCGCACCACCCGGTGGCGGCGTTCGTGCTCTTCTCCTCCATCGCCGGCGTGTGGGGCAGTGGCGACCACGGGGCGTACGCCGCGGCCAACGCCTGGCTGGACGCGTTCGCCGAGCAGCGCCGCGCGCGCGGGCTGCCCGCCACCTCCGTGGCCTGGGGCGTGTGGGGCAGCGACACGCTCCCGGACGCCGTCGACCCGGAGTTCCTGCGCAAGCAGGGGCTGCCGCTGCTCGACCCGCAGACCGCGCTCGCCGGGCTCCAGCAGGCGCTCGACCACGACGAGACGTTCGTGGCCCTCGCGGACGTCGACTGGGAACGGTTCCTGCCCGTCTTCACCTCCGCCCGGCCCAGCCCGCTGCTCGCGGAGATCGCCGCGGAACAGCAGGCGCGGCAGCCGTCGAAGGGGCAGCCGGAGGACGAGCCGGTACGCGACGGGTCGCCGCTCGCGCGGCGGCTGGCCGGGCTGGCGCCCGACGAGCGCGAGAAGGAACTGCTGGCCGTCGTCCACTCCTGCCTCGCCGCCGTCCTCGGCCGGCGCCCCGGCGCCCAGGACCCGGCGGACACCACCGACAAGACCCCGTTCCGGCAGCGCGGCATGGACTCCCTGCTCGCCGTCGAACTGCGCAACCGGCTCGCCGAGGCGACCGGCCTGCGGCTGCCCGCCACCCTGGTCTTCGAGCACCCCCACCCGCTCGCCGTCGCCCGCTTCCTCGGCGGCGAACTCGCCGGCCGGCTCGCCGACGAGCCGCCCGCCGCCTCCGTACGCGCCGAACTCGCCCGCCTCGAAGCCGCGGTCACGGCACACGGGGTGGGCGCCCCGGAGCGTACGGAGATCGCCGCCCGCCTGCGGTCCCTGCTGGCCGGCCTCGACACCCGGGGCGCGGCACCCGCGGCACCCGCGGCGGACGCCGGCGGGGCGGACGGCCCGGAGGCGGCGGACGACGATCTCGATCTCGTCAGCGACGACGAGATGTTCGACCTCATCGACCGCGAATTCCGCGACGGCTGAGGCGTGCGACCCATGCCGACCGCCGTACCCACAGCCGGACCGCCGCACGACGTGAAGGACGCGCCATGGCCGAGGACGTAGCCAAGCTCCGGGACTATCTCAAGCGGGTCACCGTGGACTTGCGCAAGGCCCGCCGGCGCCTCCAGGAGGTCGAGGACCGGGCCGCGGAGCCCATCGCGATCATCGGCATGGCCTGCCGCTTCCCGGGCGGCGTCGACTCGCCCGACGCGCTGTGGCGGCTGCTCGTAGACGAGCGCGACGCGATCGGCCCGTTCCCGGCCGACCGCGGCTGGGACCTGGAGCGCCTCTTCGGCCCCGGCCCGGGCGGTACGACCACGGTGCGCCAGGGCGGCTTCCTGGACGACGCCGCCGGATTCGACGCGGAGTTCTTCGGCATCTCGCCGCGCGAGGCGCTGGCGATGGAGCCGCAGCAGCGGCTGCTGCTGGAGAGCGCGTGGGCGGCGCTGGAGCACGCGGGCATCGACCCGGCGGGCCTGGAGGAGGCGAAGGCCGGCGTGTTCGTCGGCCGCAACTACCACGAGTACGGGGCCCCGCTGGAGTACGCCCCGGGGGCGGTCGAGGGGCACCTCGTCACCGGCTCGGTGGCGAGCGTGGCGTCGGGGCGGATCGCGTACACGCTCGGGGTCTCGGGCCCCGCCGTCACGGTCGACACGGCCTGCTCCACCTCCCTGGTGACGCTGCACCTGGCGGCGCAGTCGCTGCGCTCCGGCGAGAGCGACCTCGCGCTCGCGGGCGGGGCGACGGTGATGTACACGCCGGGCACGTTCGTGGAGTTCGGCAAGCAGGGCGCGCTCGCGGCGGACGGGCGGTGCAAGGCGTTCGCGGCGGGATCGGACGGCATGGGGATGGCGGAGGGCGTGGGCGTCCTCGCCCTGGAGCGGCTGTCGGACGCGCGGCGCAACGGGCACCGGGTGCTGGCCGTCGTGCGCGGCTCCGCCGTCAACCAGGACGGTGCAAGCAACGGGCTCACCGCCCCCAGCGGCCCGGCCCAGCAGCAGGTCATCTGGGCGGCGCTGGACAACGCGGGCCTGGGGCCCGGCGACGTGGACGCCGTCGAGGCGCACGGCACGGGCACGGAGCTGGGCGACCCGATCGAGGGCCGGGCGCTGCTGGCGACGTACGGGCAGGGGCGTGCCGCGGACCGGCCGCTGTGGCTGGGCTCCGTGAAGTCCAACATCGGGCACACCCAGGCGGCGGCGGGCGTCGCGGGGATCATCAAGACGGTCCTGGCGCTACGGCACGGGCAGTTGCCCCGGACGCTGCACGCGGGCCGGCCGACGCCGCACGTGGACTGGGAGTCGGGTGCGGTACGGCTCCTGACCGAACCCCGTCCGTGGCCGGAGACGGACCGGCCGCGGCGGGCGGCGGTCTCGTCGTTCGGCATCAGCGGTACGAACGCGCACGTGATCCTGGAACAGGCTCCGGAGGAGCCGCGGGAGGAAGCTCCGGCGGTACGTCCCGGGGCGGTGCTGTGGCCGCTGTCGGCGAAGACTCCCGCGGCGCTGGCCGCGCAGGGCGCGCGGCTGGCGGCGTACGTCGAGCGCCACCCGGATCTGGACCCCGCCGACGTCGCCCACACCCTCGCCACGTCCCGGGCCGGGCACCGGCACCGCGCCGTCGTCCTGGACGCCGACCGCACGGCGCTGGCCGCGCTCGCCGAGGGCGGCACGCACCCGGGCCTCGTCACCGGCCCGGCCACCGGCCCCGTAGCGGGCGGGCTGGCGTTCCTCTTCTCCGGGCAGGGCAGCCAGCATCCGGGCATGGGGCGGGAGTTGTACGCGGCCTTCCCGGCGTTCGCCGCGGCGCTGGACGAGATCACGGCGGCCGTGGACCCGCATCTCGACCGTCCGCTGCGCGAGGTGATGTTCGCCGCGGAGGGCTCGGCGGAAGCCGAGCTGCTGGGGCAGACCCGCTACGCGCAGCCCGCGCTCTTCGCCTTCGAGGTCGCGCTCTTCCGCCTCCTCGACGGCTGGGGCATCACCCCCGACCGCCTCGCCGGCCACTCGGTCGGCGACATCGCCGCCGCCCACTGCGCCGGTGTCCTCGACCTCGCCGACGCCGCCGTGCTGGTCACCACCCGGGCCCGGCTCATGCAGGAGATGCCCGCCACCGGCGTCATGATCTCCCTCCAGGCGTCCGCGGAGGAGGTCGCCCCGCACCTCACCGAGGGCGTCACGATCGCGGCGGTCAACAGCCCGACCGCCACCGTCGTCTCGGGCGACGCGGACGGGGCGCGCGCGGTCGCGGAGCGGTTCCGGTCCCGCGAGCTGCACGTCAGCCACGCCTTCCACTCGCCGCACATGGACGGGATGCTGGCCCCGTTCCGCGAGGTCGTCCGCACCCTCACCTTCCACGCGCCGCGCATCCCCCTCGCGGTCGACGCGGACCGGCTCCGCGACCCCGAGCACTGGGTACGCCACGTCCGCGAACCCGTCCCCTTCGCCGACCACCTCGCCCGCCTCACGTCGAACGGCGTCGGCGCCTTCCTCGAAGTCGGGCCCGACGCCGCCCTGACCACCCTCGCCGGCCAGAACTCCGCCGACGGCACCGGCCACCTCGCCGTCGCCCTCCAGCGCCGCACCCGCGACCCGCGCCACACCCTCCTCGCGGCCGTCGCCACCCTCCACACCCACCACGCCGCCACCCCCGCCTGGCCCGCGCTCCTCCCCGGCGCCCGCCTGGCCGACCTGCCCACGTACCCCTTCCAGCACAAGGACTACTGGCTCCCGCCCTTCGCCCCCGGCGCGTCCCCCGCCGGCCGCGACGCGCACCCGTTCATCGAGACCGCCACCCGCCCCGCGGACGGCGACCGTCTGGTCCTCACCGGCCGGCTCTCGCTGCGTACGCACCCGTGGCTCGCCGGCCACGCCGTCGCCGGCCGTGTCCTGCTCCCCGGCACCGCGTATCTCGAACTGGCGCTGGCCGCCGGTGCGCGGCTGGACGAGCCGGGCCTGGGTGTCGAGGAGTTGACGCTGCACGCGCCCCTGGTGCTGCCGGTGTCGGGGAGCGTGGAGATGCAGGTACTGGTGGCGGAGGCCGACGCCGAGGGGCGGCGCGAGATACGTGTCCACGCGCGGCCCGAAACCGCGGGCGTGGCCCCCGGCGCCTGGACCGAGCACGCCTCCGGCCGCCTCGCCGCCCTCCCCGCCCCGCCCGCCGACCATCCCGACCTGGCCGCGTGGCCGCCGGAGGGCGCGGAGCCGGTCGCGGTGGACGAGCTGTACCCGGGTCTTGCGGCCCTCGGTCTGTCCTACGGGCCGGTGTTCACCGGCGTACGGGCCGCGTGGCGGCGCGGCGACGAGGTGTTCGCGGAGGTGGCGCTGCCCGAGGAGGCCGCCGCCGACGCCGAACGCTTCGGCATCCACCCGGCGTTGCTCGACGCCGCCCTGCACGGCATCGGGTTCGGCCTCGGCGCGGGCCGGGAGCCGGACCGGGCCGGCCTGCCGTTCTCCTTCGGCGGGGTGCGGCTGGAGGCGGTCGCCGCCACCGCGGTACGGGTCCGGCTGGCCCCGGCCGGGCCGGACGCCGTCGCGGTCACGGTCGCGGACATGCTGGGGCAGCCGGTCGCGGCCGTCGACGCCCTGGTGACGCGGCCGTTCGCCGCCGACCGGCTCGCGCGGCCGACCACCGACTCGCTGTACCGCCTGGACTGGACCCCGGTCGAGGCGGACGCGAAGACACCGGACTCGGACGGCATCGCCGAGATCGGCGGCATCGCCGACCTCGCCGCCCTGCCGGAGATACCCGACGCCGTCGTCCTCCCCTTCGGCGAGGCGGCCGACGCCACCGCCGCGCTCCACCGCGCCCTCGACGTGGCGCGCACCTGGCTGGCCGACGACCGGGCGGCGGCGGCCGGGGCACGGCTCGTCGTGCTCACGCGCCGCGCCGTCGCCGCCGGCCCCGGCGACGTACCCGACCTGGCGACGGCCCCCGTGTGGGGGCTGCTGCGCTCGGCGCAGTCGGAGGTGCCCGGCCGGTTCGTCCTGGTCGACCTGGACGACGACGCGGACGCGGACGCGCAGGAGCCGGCGCGTACCGTACGGCGGGCGCTGGCCTGCGGCGAGCCGCAGCTCGCCGTCCGCGCCGGGCGCCTCACCGCGCCCCGGCTCGTACGGCACCGGCCCCCCGCCCCGGCCGACCCGCCGGGCCCGCGGTGGGACCCCGAAGGCACCGTGCTGATCACCGGCGGCACCGGCACGCTCGCCGGGCTGCTCGCCGCGCACCTGGTGACCGAGCACGGCGTACGCCGCCTGCTGCTCGCCGGCCGCAGCGGCCCGGCCGCCCCCGGCGCCCCCGCGCTGCGCGACGAACTCACCGCACTCGGCGCCACCGTCACCGTCGCCGCCTGCGACCTCTCCGACCGCGCCGCCACCGCCCGGCTCCTCGACGGCATCCCCGCCGAGCACCCGCTGAGCGCCGTAGTCCACCTGGCGGGCGTCGTCGAGGACGGGCTGCTGGCCGGGCTGGCGCCCGAGCAGTTGGACCGCGTCCTCGCCCCCAAGGTGACGGGCGCGCACCACCTCCACGAGCTGACCGTCGAGCGCGAACTCCCCCTCGACGCCTTCGTCCTCTTCTCCTCCGCCGCCTCCGTCCTCGGCGGCGCCGGCCAGGGCGCCTACGCGGGCGCGAACGCGTTCCTCGACGCGCTGGCCCGGCACCGGCGGGCGCGGGGGCTGCCCGCGGTCGCCCTCGGGTGGGGGCTGTGGGAGCGGGAGAGCGGCATGACCGCCGGGCTGGGCGCGGCGGACCGGGCGCGGATGGCCAGGTCCGGGGTCGCGCCGTTGCCCGACGCGGAGGCGCTGGCGCTCTTCGACACGGCGTGTGCTGCCGCCGGTTCGGGCGATACCGGCGATTCCGGCGGCGAGCCGGTGCTGCTGCCCGTACGCCTCGACCCGGCCGCGCTCGCCGACGCCGGGGCGCTGTCGCCCGTCCTGCGAGGGCTGGTGCGTACGCCCGGGAGGCGGGCGGCGTCGGCCGCGGCGCCCGGCGCGGGCGCGCCGGAGCTGCGGGAGCGGCTGGCCGCGCTGCCCGGTGCCGAGCGGGCGGCGGCGGCGCTGGACCTGGTGCGTACGCAGACGGCGACGGTGCTCGGGCACGAGTCGCCGGGATCGGTGCCGGAGGCGCAGGCGTTCCGGGACCTGGGCTTCGACTCGCTGATGGCCGTCGACCTGCGCAACGGCCTCGCCCGCGAGACGGCGCTGCGGCTGCCCGCGACGCTCGTCTTCGACTACCCCACCCCGGCGGCGCTGGCGGGGTTCCTGCTCGCCGAGTTCGGCCTCGGCGCGGAGGTGGAAGCGGAGGCCGGCGCGGGTGTGGTGCCTTCGGCTGCGGCGGACGATCCCATCGCGATCATCGGCATGGCCTGCCGCTACCCGGGAGGCGTCGGGTCGCCGGAGGAGCTGTGGCGGTTGGTCGCGGAGGGCCGGGACGCGATCTCGGAGTTCCCGGACGACCGCGGCTGGGACCCGGAGGAGCTGTACGACCCGGATCCCGACCGCGCGGGCCGGTCGTCGGTGTGGTCGGGCGGCTTCCTGCACGGGGCGGCGGACTTCGACCCCGCGTTCTTCGGGCTGTCGCCGCGCGAGGCGCTGGCGATGGATCCGCAGCAGCGGCTGCTGCTGGAGACGAGCTGGGAGGCGTTCGAGCGGGCCGGGATCGACCCGGCGTCGGCGCGCGGCAGCCGCACCGGCGTGTTCACCGGCCTGATGTACCACGACTACGCGGCCAGGGTGCCGCGTCCGCCGGCGGACCTGGAGCCGTACCTCGGCAACGGCAGCGCGGGCAGCGTCGCGACGGGGCGGGTGGCGTACACGTTCGGCCTCGAAGGTCCGGCGGTGACGGTGGACACCGCATGCTCGTCGTCGCTGGTGGCGCTGCATCTGGCGGCGCAGTCGATACGCGCCGGCGAGTGCGACATGGCGCTGGCGGGCGGTGTGACGGTGATGTCGGCGCTGCACGCCTTCATCGAGTTCAGCCGGCAGCGGGCGCTGGCGCCGGACGGCCGGTGCAAGTCGTTCGCGGCGGCGGCGGACGGTACGGGGTGGGCCGAGGGCGTCGGTGTGCTGGTCCTGGAGCGGCTGTCGGCCGCGCGGCGCAACGGGCACCGGGTGCTGGCGGTCGTCCGCGGCTCCGCGGTGAACCAGGACGGTGCCAGCAACGGGCTCACCGCGCCCAACGGGCCGTCGCAGCAGCGCGTGATCCGCGCGGCGCTGGCCGACGCGGGGCTGGGCCCCGGCGACGTCGATGCAGTGGAGGCGCACGGTACGGGGACGACGCTGGGCGATCCCATCGAGGCGGAGGCGCTGCTCGCCGCGTACGGGCAGGGGCGTTCCGAGGGACGTCCGCTGTGGCTGGGGTCGGTCAAGTCGAACATCGGGCACACGCAGGCGGCTGCGGGTGTGGCGGGGATCATCAAGATGGTCCAGGCGATGCGGCACGGGGAGTTGCCCGCGACGCTGCATGTGGACGAGCCGACGCCGCACGTCGACTGGACCGCCGGGGGTGTGTCGCTGCTGACGCGCGCCCGGTCGTGGCCGGAGGTGGACCGGCCGCGGCGGGCGGCGGTCTCGTCGTTCGGCGTGAGCGGCACGAACGCGCACGTGATCCTGGAGCAGGCCGACGAGGAGGCCGACGAGCAGGGCGTGGCGGAGAGCCCCGAGGCGCCGGCGGTCACGTCCTGGCCACTGAGCGGCCACACGGCGGCGGCGCTCCGCGCCCAGGCCGGGCGCCTGCACACGCATCTGGCCGACCACCGGGACGTATCGCTGAGCGGGGTCGCGGACGCACTGAGCACCCGGGCCCGCTTCGACGAGCGCGCGGTGGTGGTCGGGGCCGGGCGGGCGGAGTTGGCGGCGGGGCTGGAGGCGCTGGCGGCGGGTGTGCCGCACGAGGGTGTGGTGCAGGGTTCGGTGGTGCCGGGGAAGACGGTGTTCGTCTATCCGGGGCAGGGGTCGCAGTGGGTGGGCATGGGTGCCCGGCTGCTCGACGCGTCCCCGGTGTTCGCGGACGCTCTCGCCGAGTGCGCGCGGGCGCTGGCCCCGTACACCGACTTCGATCTTCTCGACGTGCTCACCGGCGACGACCCGGCCGCCCTCGAACCGGTGGAGGTCGTGCAGCCCGCGCTGTGGGCGGTGATGGTGGCGCTGACGCGGTGGTGGGAGCACCACGGCGTACGTCCGGACGCGGTGATCGGGCATTCGCAGGGCGAGATCGCGGCGGCCTGTGCGGCGGGCGCGTTGAGCCTGGCGGACGCGGCGCGCGTCGTGGCCCAGCGGTCGCGGGCGTTGACGGCCCTCGCGGACACGGGCGGCATGCTCTCGGTCGTGCTGGACGAGGCGGGGGCGGACGCGCTGCTGGACGCCTGCGGGGTCTCGGGTGACGTGTCGGTCGCGGCGTTCAACGGGCCGTCCGCCGTGGTCGTCGCGGGTCCGGCGGCGGCGCTGGACGCGGTGCAGGAGCACTGCGCCCGGCACGACATCCGGCACCGGCGCATCCCGGTGACGTACGCCTCGCACACGCTCCTCGTCCAACCGCTGGAAGCGGAGCTGGAGAAGCGGCTGTCGGGCATCGAGCCCCGGGCGGCGCGTATCCCGTTCTACTCGACCGTCACCGCGGGCCCGGTCGACACGACCACCCTCACGGCCGACTACTGGTTCACCAACCTGCGTTCGCCGGTACGTTTCCACCAGACCGTGCAGGCCCTTCTCGCCGACGGCTACGGCCACTTCCTCGAACCCAGCCCCCACCCCGGCCTCCTCACGGCCGTCGAGGACACCATCGACACCGCCGACGCCCAGGCAGTCACCCACGCCACGCTCCACCGCGACGACGACACCCCCCACCGCCTCGCCCTCGCGCTGGCCCACACCCACGCCTACGGCCTGGCCCTTCGCCAGCCCGCCCCACCTCCCGCCCACCTGCCCGACCTGCCCACCTACCCCTTCCAGCACCAGCACCTCTGGCTCGACGCCACCCCCGCCGCGCCCACCGCACCCTCGTCCCACCCGCTGGTCGGCCCGCCCGTCGAACTCGCCGGCGGCGACGGCCTGCTCTTCACCGGCAGCCTGTCCCTCCGCACCCATCCCTGGCTCTCCGATCACGCCGTCGCCGGCACCGTCCTCCTCCCGGGTACGGCCCTCCTCGAACTCGCCCTGCACACCGGCCACCTCGCCGGCTGCGCGCACCTGGACGAACTCGTCCTGGAGGCGCCCCTCGTCCTGCCCGACGACGGCGCCGTCGACCTCCAGGTGACCGTGGACGGACCGGACGACGGCGGCCGGCGGACCGTCGCCGTCTACGCGCGGCCGGGCGGGGACGCGGCCGGCGAGCCGTGGTCGCGGCACGCCACCGCCACCGTCCGGCCGCACTCCGCGCCGCCCCCGCCGACGCCCGCCGCCTCGGTCTGGCCTCCGGCGGAGGCGACGCCCCTGTCCCTCACGTCGCTCTACGCGCACCTCGACGCCACGGGTCTGTCCTACGGCCCCGCGTTCCGGGGGCTTGGCGCCGCCTGGCGCGACGGCGACGACATCCTCGCCGAGGTCACCCTCCCCGACCACGCCGATCCCGCGGCCCGGTTCGCCGTCCACCCGGCGCTGCTCGACGCCGCCCTGCACGCCATCGGCCTCGACGACCGCCGCGACCGCCAGGACGGCGCGCCCCGCCTGCCGTTCACCTGGCAGGGCGTCCACCTCCACGCCCCCGCCCCCGCCGCGCCCGGCCCGGTCACCCTCCGCGCGCGCCTCACCCCCACCGGCCCCGACGCGGTCGCCCTGGAGGCCGCGTACGCGGACGGCGCTCCCGCCCTCTCCGTGGACCGGCTCGTCCTGCGTCCGCTGCCCGTCGCGGAGTTGCGCACCCGCGCGGACTCGCTCTACGAGGTCGAGTGGTCGGCGCCCCCGAGCCACCCCGGCACCCGGACGGGAAGCGGTGACCACCCGCTCCTCGTCGTGGAGGACGCCCCCGACGCGGCCGACGTGCCGGCCGCGAGCCGCGCCGTCCTGCACCGCACCCTGCGCGCGCTCCAGACGTGGCTGGCCGACGAGCAGAACGCCGACCGCCGCCTGGCCGTCGTCACCCGCAACGCCGTGGCCCTCGGCGACGAGTCGCCGAACCTCGGCCACGCGCCGATCTGGGGCCTCGTACGGTCCGCACAGGAGGAACACCCCGACCGCCTCGTGCTGGTCGACACCGACGACAGCGAGGAGTCGCGGCGCGCCCTGACCGCCGCCCTCGCCTCCGGCGAGCCGCAACTCGCCCTGCGCGGCGGCACGCCCCGCGTCCCCCGCCTCGTCCGCGTCCCCACCCGCCCGGACGCCTCCGCACCCCCGGCCCCGGGATTCGCCGACGGTACGGTCCTGGTCACCGGCGGCACCGGGACGCTCGGCGCGCTGGTCGCCCGGCACCTCGTCGCCGCGCACGGCGCGCGGCGCCTGCTGCTGACCAGCCGCCGCGGGGCGGCGGCGCCCGGCGCCGACGCCCTGGTGGCGGAGTTGACGGAGCTGGGCGCGGACGTGACCGTCACCGCCTGCGACGTGGCGGACCGGGAGGCGCTGGCCGAACTGCTGGCCGGCATCCCGGCGAACCGGCCGCTGACGGCCGTCGTGCACGCGGCCGGCACGGTGGACGACGGCGTGATCGACTCGCTCACGCCGGAGGCCGTCGACCGCGTACTGGCGCCGAAGGCCGCCGCGGCCTGGGCGCTGCACGAGCTGACGCGCGAACTGCCCCGGCCGCCCGCCGCGTTCGTGCTCTTCTCGTCCTTCGCCGGCACGGGCGGCTCCGCCGGTCAGGCGAACTACGCCGCCGCCAACGCCTTCCTCGACGCCCTCGCCCACCACCGCCGCGCCGCCGGGCTGCCGGCGACCTCGCTGGCGTGGGG
The DNA here is from genome assembly GCF_045781775.1 of Streptomyces sp. 184. Taxonomy (NCBI): domain Bacteria; kingdom Bacillati; phylum Actinomycetota; class Actinomycetes; order Kitasatosporales; family Streptomycetaceae; genus Streptomyces; species Streptomyces sp. 184. The sequence continues at coordinate 64,353 of NZ_CP123230.1, forward strand.
GCTGTGGGAGTCCGCCTCCGGCATCACCGCCGCGCTCGACGCGGCGGACCTGGCGCGCATCGGGCGTACCGGTGTCGCCCCGCTGGCGACCGCCGAGGCCCTGGCCCTCTTCGACGCCGCGCTCGCCCTCCCCGCCGGAGCCGACGCCGGCCTGCGGTCTCCCGCGCTGGCGCCCGTGCGGTTCGTACCGGCGAGGCTACGGGCCCTCGCCGCCGCCGGGGAGCTGCCCGCCCTGCTGCGGCGGCTGGTCCGGACGCCCACCGCGCCGGGCGCGGCCCCGGCAGCCGCCGAACCGGCGGGCGATCTGCTCGCCCGGCTGTCCGCGCTGCCCGAGGCCGAACAGGACGCGGCCCTCCTGGAGTTGGTACGCACCCAGGTGGCGGACGTGCTCGGGCATGCCGACGCCACGCAGATCGACGCCGAGCGCGGCTTCAAGGACCTCGGCTTCGACTCCCTCACCGCCATGGAACTGCGCAACCGCCTCCAGCGGGCCACCGGCACCCGGCTGCGGGCCACCCTGGTCTTCGACTACCCCGCGCCCGCGGCGGTCGCCGAGCACCTGCGGGACCGCCTCGACCTGGGCACCGCCGACCCGGCGCAGGCCCTCCTCGGCGAGCTGGACCGGCTGGAGGAGAGCCTGACCGCGCTCGCCGGGCACGCGGCGACGCTCGGCGCCGACCGCAGCCGCATCACCGTACGGCTCCGCGGCCTGCTCGCACGCTGGCACGACGAACCGCAGGACCCGAGCACCACGGAGCCGGAGAGCCGCGGCGATCTCGACGCCGCGACGGACGACGACCTGTTCGACCTGGTCGAGAACCTGGGGAACTCCTGACATGGCAGACCGCAGCGGACCGGGACCGGTGAGCGGTCCCCAGAACGAGGCGAAGCTCCGCGACTACCTGAAGCGGGCCATCGCCGACGCCCAGGACGCCCGGCAACGGCTGCGCGAGGCCGAGGACCGGGTGCGCGAGCCGATCGCGGTCGTCGGCATGGCCTGCCGCTTCCCGGGCGGGGCCGGCACGCCGGAGGAGCTGTGGGACCTGGTGGCCCGGGGCGGCGACGCCGTCGGCCCGTTCCCGACCGACCGCGGCTGGGATCTCGACGCGCTGTACGACCCGGACCCGGAGCGCAGCGGCACGACGTACACAAGAAGCGGCGGATTCCTGCCCGACGTCGCCGACTTCGACCCCGCCTTCTTCGGCATCTCGCCGCGCGAGGCCCTTGCCATGGACCCGCAGCAGCGGCTGCTGCTGGAGACGAGCTGGGAGGCGTGCGAACGGGCCGGCATCGACCCGGCGTCGCTGCGCGGCAGCCGCACCGGCGTCTTCGCCGGCCTGATGTACCACGACTACGGCTCGCGGCTGCCGGAGCTGCCCGCCGACCTGGAGGGGTACGTCGGCAGCGGCAGCGCGGGCAGCGTCGCGACGGGGCGGGTGGCGTACACGCTCGGGCTTGAGGGCCCGGCGGTGACGGTCGACACGGCGTGCTCGTCGTCGCTGGTGGCCGTGCATCTGGCGGTGAACGCGCTGCGGCTCGGGGAGTGCGGTCTCGCGCTGGCGGGCGGGGTGTCGGTGATGGCGACGCCGGACACCTTCGTGGAGTTCAGCAGGCAGCGGGGGCTGGCGCCGGACGGCCGGTGCAAGTCGTTCGCGGCGGCGGCGGACGGCGCGGGCTGGGCGGAGGGCGCGGGGCTGCTGCTGCTGGAGCGGCTGTCGGACGCGCGGCGGCACGGGCGGACCGTGCTGGGGGTGGTGCGCGGCTCGGCGGTCAACCAGGACGGCGCGAGCAGCGGGCTCACCGTACCCAACGGGCCGTCGCAGCAGCGCGTCATCCTCGACGCGCTCGTCAACGCCGGGCTGGCGGAGTCGGACGTCGACGCGGTCGAGGCGCACGGTACGGGTACGGAGCTGGGCGACCCGATCGAGGCGGAGGCGCTGCTCGCGACGTACGGGCGGGGGCGTTCGGAAGACCGGCCGGTGTGGCTGGGGTCGGTGAAGTCGAACATCGGGCACGCCCAGGCGGCGGCGGGAGTCGCGGGGATCATCAAGATGGTCGAGGCGATGCGGCACGGGGAGTTGCCCGCGACGCTGCACGTGGACGAGCCGACGCCGCACGTCGACTGGGAGTCGGGTGCGGTACGGCTGCTGACGCAGGCGCGGCGGTGGCCGGAGACGGACCGGCCGCGGCGGGCGGCGGTCTCGTCGTTCGGTATCAGCGGCACGAACGCGCACGTGATCCTGGAACAAGCCCCGGAGGACCCACAGGAGGACGCCGAGGACGCGCCGGCTTCGCGTCCCGGGGCGGTGCTGTGGCCGCTGTCGGCGAAGACGCCGGGCGCGCTGGCCGCGCAGGGCGCGCGGCTGGCGGCGTACGTCGAGCGCCACCCGGATCTGGACCCCGCCGACGTCGCCCACACCCTCGCCACCTCCCGGGCCGGGCACCGGCACCGCGCCGTGGTCCTGGACGCCGACCCCACGGCGCTCACCGCGCTGGCCGAGGGCGCGGATCACCCCCGTCTCGTCACCGGCCCCGACCCTGCTCCCGCGGCCGGCAAGCTGGCGTTCCTCTTTACGGGCCAGGGCAGCCAGTACCCGGGCATGGGGCGGGACTTGTATGTCCGGTTCCCGGCCTTCACCGCGGCGCTGGACGAGGTGACGGCGGCCGTCGATCCACATCTCGACCGTCCGCTGCGTGAGGTGATGTTCGCCGCGGAAGCCGAGGTGCTGGCGCAGACGCGCTACGCGCAGCCCGCGCTGTTCGCGCTGGAGGTCGCCCTCTTCCGGCTCCTCGACCACTGGGGCGTCACACCGGACTACCTGGCGGGCCATTCCATCGGCGAGGTGGCGGCAGCTCACTGCGCGGGTGTGCTCGATCTTGGGGATGCGGCCCTGCTGGTCGCCACCCGCGCCCGCCTCATGCAGGAGATGCCCGCCACCGGCGTGATGATCTCGCTGCGTGCGTCCGAGGAGGAGGTCGCTCCGCATCTCACCGAGGGTGTGACGATCGCGGCGCTGAACAGCCCCACGTCCACGGTCATTTCCGGTGACGCGGCCGAGGCCCGTGTGGTGGCCGAGGGGTTCCGTGCGCGTGAGCTGCACGTCAGCCATGCGTTCCACTCCCCGCACATGGACGGGATGCTGGCCCCGTTCCGCGAGGTCGTCCGCACCCTGACGTTCCACCCCCCGCGGATACCCCTGGCCGGAGACCCGGCCAGCCTGGTGGACCCGGAGTACTGGGTCCGTCAGGTCCGCGAGCCCGTCCGCTTCGCCGACGCCATCGACGTCCTACGCGCCGAGGGCGTGACGACGTACGTGGAGACGGGACCCGACGCCGCGCTCGCCACCCTCGCGACGGAATGCCTCACCGACACCGACACCGACGCCGACGCCGACGCCCCCAGCCTCACCGTCCCGCTCCAGCGCCGCACCCGCGACCAGGCCCCCACCCTGCTCACCGCCCTGGCCACCCTCCACACCCACCACGCCGCCACCCCCGCCTGGGGCACCCTCCTCCCCACCGCCCGCCTCACCGACCTGCCCACCTACCCCTTCCAGCGCCAACGCCTCTGGCTCGACGCGCCCCCCGCCTCCGCGACCGCCGGCCACCACCCGCTGGTCGGCCCCGCCGTCGAACTCGCCGACCGCGACGGCGCGACGGTCTTCGCGGGCACGCTCTCCCTGCGCACCCACCCCTGGCTCGCCGACCACGCCGTGGCGGACTCCGTCCTGCTCCCCGGCACCGCGTTCCTCGAACTCGCCCTCCACGCCGCCCGCCACACCGGGCGCACCGCGCTGGACGAACTCGTCCTCACCGCGCCCCTGGCGATCCCGGCCACCGGCGCCGTCGAGCTTCAGGTGACCGTCGAGGGCGCCGAGGTCGCCGTCCACTCCCGCCCCGCCGGCGACGACGGCGGCCACGGCTCGCCCTGGACCCGCCACGCCCACGGCACCGCGGCGGAGACTGCGGCGGCCCCCGCCCCGACCCCCGCCCACGCCGGGCCCCCGGCCGGCGCCACGCCCGTACCGCCGGACGAGCTGTACGCGCGCCTCGACGCCGCCGGTCTGCGCTACGGCCCCGCGTTCCGCGGCCTGCACGCCGCCTGGCGCCACGGCGACGAGGTCTACGCCGACGTCGCCCTGCCCGACACCGCCGCGGACACCGGCGCCACCCCCGGCGCCGGGCAGTTCACGCTGCACCCCGCCCTCTTCGACGCCGCTCTCCACGCCGTGGCCCTCACCGGGGACGAGCGGGACGGCACCGGGTTCCTGCCGTTCAGTTGGACGGACGTGCACGTCCACCGCCCGCAGGCGGGCGCCCTTCGGGTACGTATCGTCCCCACCGGCGCCCACGCCGTCAGGGTCGACGCCACCGACCCGGAGACCGGCCAGGCCGTCGTCTCCGTGGGGACGTTGCTGCTACGCCCCCTCGCCCTCGCACCGGACGAGTCGCTCCACCGCCTCACGTGGACGCCGCTCCCCGCCGCCGACCCGACCGACAGCGCCGCAACCGACAGCGCCGCGACCGACAGCGCCGCGACCTGGGCCGTACTCGGCTCCGGCAACGACGACCTGCTCGCCGCGCTGCCCGCCGCCCGGCCCGTACCCGCGCTCGACGCAGCCGTCCTGCCCGAACCCCCCGACGTCCTCGTCCTCCCCGTCGCCACCGACGACGCCCCCGGGCCCGCCCCGGCCGCCGCGCACACCGTCGCCGTGCGCACGCTGGACACGATCAACGCGTGGCTGGCCGACGAACGCCTCGCCGCCACCCGCCTCGTCGTCCTCACCCGCCGCGCCGTGGCCGTCGCCGCCGACGAGGACCCCGACCTCGCCGCCGCCACCGCCCGCGGGCTCGCCTGCGCCGCGGCGGCGGAGCACCCCGGGCGGCTGGTCCTCGTCGACACCGACGGCACCGCCGAGTCGTTGCGCGCCCTGCCGCGGGCCGTCGCCTCCGGCGAGCCGCAACTCGCCGTGCGCGCCGGGGCACCGCTCGCCGCCCGCCTCGCCCGCGCCGCCGCCCCCGCGCTCGTTCCGCGCGACGACACCGAGGCGTGGCGGCTCGACGTGACCGAGCCCGGCTCGCTGGACAACCTGGCGCTGCTGCCCGCCCCCGAGGCGACCGCGCCGCTGCCGCCGGGCCACGTCAGGCTGTCCGTACGCGCCGCCGGGCTGAACTTCCGCGACGCGCTGGGCGCCCTCGGCATGTACCCGGGCGAGGTGGCCATCGGCGGCGAAGCCGCCGGGATCGTGGTCGAGACCGCGCCCGACGTCACCGACCTGGCGCCCGGGGACCGGGTGTTCGGGATGGCACGGGGCGCGATCGGCCCCCTCGCGACGGCCGACCGGCGGCTCCTGGCGCCCATGCCCCGCGACTGGACCTTCGCGCAGGCAGCGACCGTCCCCGTCGTCTACCTCACCGCCTACTACGGCCTGGTGGACCTCGGCGCCCTCAAGCCCGGCCAGTCGGTGCTGGTGCACGCGGCGGCCGGGGGCGTCGGCACGGCGGCCGTGCAGCTCGCCCGGCACCTGGGCGCCGAGGTGTACGGCACGGCGAGCCCCGGCAAGCAGCCTGCGCTGCGCGCGCTGGGGCTGCCGGCCGACCACGTGGCCTCGTCCCGCACCCTCGACTTCGAGGCAGCCTTCCGCGACGCGGGCGGCGGCATCGACGTGGTGCTCAACTCGCTCGCCCACGACTACGTCGATGCCTCGCTCCGGCTGCTGCGGCCCGGCGGCCGGTTCCTGGAGATGGGCAAGACGGACATCAGGGACGCGGATGCGGTACGCGCCGCGCATCCCGGCGTGGAGTACGCGGCGTACGACCTGATGGACGCGGGCGCCGCGCGCATCGCCGAGATGCTCGCCGAGGTGATGGGCCTCTTCGGCCAAGGCGCGCTCACGCTGCCGCCGTTGACGGTCTGGGACGTACGCGACGCACCCGAGGCGTTCCGCCACCTGAGCCAGGCCCGGCACCGCGGGAAGGTCGCGCTCACCGTGCCGCGCCCGCCGGACCCGGACGGCACGGTGCTGGTCACCGGCGCCACCGGGGCGCTGGGCGGGCTGATCGCCCGCCACCTCGTCGGCGCGTACGGGATACGCCACCTGCTCCTCACCGGCCGGCGGGGCGCGGCGGCACCCGGCATGGCCGCACTCGTCGCGGAACTGGCGGACCTGGGTGCCGCCGTCACCGTCGCCGCCTGCGACGTGGCCGACCGGGACGCGCTGGCCGGGCTGCTCGCCGGCGTGCCGGCGGCGCATCCGCTGACCGGCGTCGTGCACGCGGCGGGCGTGCTGGACGACGGGGTGCTCGCGTCGATGACGGCGGCGCGGCTGCGTAGCGTCTTCGCGCCGAAGGTCGACGCGGCGTGGGCGCTGCACGAGCTGACGCGGGACGCCGACCTGGCGCTGTTCGCACTCTTCTCGTCGGCGTCCGGCACGCTGGGCTCGCCGGGGCAGGCCAACTACGCGGCGGCGAACGCCTTCCTCGACGCCCTCGCCCGGCACCGGCGGGCCCGCGGGCTGCCGGCGGTGTCGCTGGCGTGGGGGCTGTGGGACCAGCCGGGCGGGATGAACGCCGCTCTGGGCGAGGCGGACCGGGCGCGGCTGGCGCGGGCGGGGTCCGGGGCGCTGTCGGCGGCGGAGGGACTGCGGCTGTTCGACGCGGCGCTGGGCGTCACGGAGGCGGTGTCGCTGCCGGTCAAGCTGGACCCGGCGGCGCTGCGCGGGCGGGGGGACGACGTGCCGCCGCTGCTGCGCGGGTTGGTGCGGGGCACGTCGGGCGGGGGCCGGCCCGTACGCGGGCCGCGCCGGGAGGGTGCGCCGGCCGCGGCCGGAACCCTCGCGCAGCGCCTCGCCGGCGCGACCGGCGCCGAGCGGCGGAACGCCGTACTCGACCTGGTGTGCCGCGAGTCGGCCGCGGTGCTCGGGCACGCGGACGCCGGGGCGCTGGCGCCGGACGCGGCGTTCGCGGAGCTGGGCTTCGACTCGCTGACCTCCGTCGAGCTGCGCAACCGGCTCGCACGGGCGACGGGCCTCAGGCTCCCGGCCGGGCTGCTCTTCGACCAGCCCACGCCGTACGCGCTGGCGGACCACCTCACCGGACTCCTGACGTCCGCCCTCGCGGAGCGGACCGCCGACGCGCCCCCGGGCGCCGACGAGACGGCGGCCGTGCGCGACGCGCTGGCGCGCCTGTCCCCGGCGCGGCTCCGCGAGGCCGGGCTGCTCGACGCGCTGCTCGCGCTGGCGGCGAACGACCAGGCGCCGCCGCCCGCACCGCCCGAGGAGACGGGCGGGACGGACGAGACGGACGACGTCGACTTGGACTCCCTGGACGTCCAGAGCCTCATCGACATGGCCCTGGGCGACGCCGACGCCGACTCCGACCCGGGTGAGACGCGATGAGCAACGCACCGTCGACCGAAAGCCTCGTCGAGGCCCTGCGCAAGTCGCTGCGCGAAGGCAAGCAGCTCAAGCGCGAGAACCAGCGGCTGACCGAGGCCGCGCGCGAGCCGATCGCGATCGTCAGCATGGCCTGCCGCTTCCCCGGCGGCGTCGGCTCGCCGGAGGAGCTGTGGGACCTGGTGGCCGCCGGCCGCGACGCGGTGACCGCGTTCCCCACCGATCGCGGCTGGGACCTCGACGCCCTGCACGACCCCGACCCGGACAAGCCGGGCACCTGTTACGTACGCGAGGGCGGATTCCTCGACGGCGCGGGGGACTTCGACGCCGAACTGTTCGGCATCTCGCCGCGTGAGGCGCTGGCGATGGATCCGCAGCAGCGGCTGCTGTTGGAGACGAGCTGGGAGGCGTTCGAGCGGGCGGGCATCGACCCGTCGTCGCTGCGCGGCAGCCGTACGGGCGTCTTCGTGGGCGGCGTACGCCAGGACTACGGCCCCGCGCTGCACGAGACCGTGCCGGACGTGGCGGGCCACCGCCTGACCGGCATCGCCGCGAGCGTGCAGTCGGGGCGGGTCTCGTACGTCTTCGGGCTCGAAGGGCCCTCGGTGACCGTCGACACCGCGTGCTCGTCGTCCCTGGTCGCGCTGCACCTGGCGGTGAACGCGCTGCGCGCCGGGGAGTGCGGGACGGCGCTGGTGGGCGGCGTGGCGGTGATGACGAGCCCGGGCGTCTTCGTGGAGTTCAGCCGGCAGCGGGGGCTGGCGCCGGACGGGCGGTGCAAGTCGTTCGCGGCGGCGGCGGACGGCACGGGGTGGGCCGAGGGCGTCGGCGTACTGGCCCTGGAACGGCTGTCGGACGCCCGGCGCAACGGCCGGTCGGTGCTGGCGGTCGTCCGCGGCTCGGCGGTGAACCAGGACGGTGCGAGCAACGGTCTGACCGCGCCCAACGGGCCGTCCCAGCAGCGCGTCATCCGCGCCGCGCTCGCCAACGCCGGGCTCGGCGCGGGGGATGTCGACGCGGTCGAGGCGCACGGCACGGGCACGCCGCTGGGCGACCCGATCGAGGCGGAGGCGCTGCTCGCGACGTACGGGCGGGGGCGTTCGGAAGACCGGCCGGTGTGGCTGGGGTCGGTCAAGTCCAACATCGGGCACGCGCAGGCCGCGGCGGGAGTCGCGGGGATCATCAAGATGGTCCAGGCGCTACGGCACGGGGAGTTGCCCGCGACGCTCCACGTGGACGAGCCCACGCCGCACGTCGACCTGTCCTCGGGCGCGCTCGCGCTGCTGACCGACGCGCGGGAGTGGCCGGAGGCGGACCGGCCGCGCCGGGCAGGGGTGTCCTCGTTCGGCATCAGCGGCACGAACGCCCACGTGATCCTGGAACAGGCCCCGGCCCCCGCCCCGGGCACCCCGATGGACCCGCCGGCGCCGCCCGCGCGCCCCGCCCTGCTCCCGCTCCCGCTGTCGGCGAAGTCCGACGCCGCCCTCCGCGCCCAGGCGGCCCGGCTGCTGGAGCACGTCGAGGAGCGGCAGGACGAGCCGGACCTCGCGTCCCTGGCCCGCTCCCTGGCGACGACGCGGGCGACGCTCGACCGCCGCGCGGTGGTGCTGGCGAGCGACCGCGACGAGTTGGTGCGGCGGCTCGCGGAGGTGGCGGCCGGGGAGGCGGAGCGGCCGGGGCACATCGCCTCGGCGCGGGACCTGACGGCGTTCCTCTTCACGGGGCAGGGCAGCCAGTTTTCGGGCATGGGGCGGGAGTTGTACGCGGCCTTCCCGGCGTTCGCCGCGGCGCTGGACGAGGTGACGGCGGCCGTCGATCCACATCTCGACCGTCCGCTGCGTGAGGTGATGTTCGCTGCGGAGGCGGAGGTGCTGGGTCAGACGCGCTACGCGCAGCCCGCGCTGTTCGCGCTGGAGGTCGCCCTCTTCCGGCTCCTGGAGCGGTGGGGTGTCACGCCGGACTACCTGGCGGGGCATTCCATCGGGGAGGTGGCGGCAGCTCACTGCGCGGGTGTTCTCGATCTCGCGGATGCGGCCCTGCTGGTTGTGACCCGTGCTCGCCTCATGCAGGAGATGCCCGCCACGGGCGTCATGATCTCTCTGCGGGCCTCGGCGGAGGAGGTCGCTCCGCATCTCACCGAGGGTGTGACGATCGCGGCGCTGAACAGCCCCACGTCCACGGTCATTTCCGGCGATGCCGACGCCGCCCGTGCGGTGGCCGAGGGGTTCCGTGCGCGTGAGCTGCACGTCAGCCATGCGTTCCACTCCCCGCACATGGACGGGATGCTGGCCCCGTTCCGCGAGGTCGTCCGCACCCTGACGTTCCACCCCCCGCGGATACCCCTGGCCGGAGACCAGGACCGTCTGGTGGACCCGGAGTACTGGGTCCGTCAGGTCCGCGAGCCCGTCCGCTTCGCCGACGCCATTGCCGCCCTACGCGCCGAGGGCGTGACGACGTACGTGGAGACCGGGCCGGATTCCGCCCTGACCACGCTCGCCACCGAATGCCTCACCGACGCTGACACCGACACCGACACCGACACCCCGAGCCTGACGGTTCCTCTCCAGCGCCGTACCCGCGACCAGGTCTCCACCCTGCTCACCGCCCTGGCCACCCTCCACACCCACCACGCCGCCACCCCCGACTGGGACGCGCTCCTCCCCGAAGCCCCCCTCACCGACCTGCCCACCTACCCCTTCCAGCACCAACACCACTGGCTCGCCCCCGCCTCCACCGCCCGCGACGTCAGCCACGCCGGCCTCGGCGCCACCGAACACCCCCTCCTCGGCGCGGTGGTCGAACTCGCCGACGCCACCGCCGACGGCCTCGTTCTCACCGGCCGCCTCTCTCTCCACACCCACCCCTGGCTCGCCGACCACGCCGTCTCGGACACCGTCCTCCTTCCCGGCACCGCGATGGTCGAGCTGGCGCTGTACGCGGCCCAGCAGCTCGGCGGCGGCCACGTCGACGAGCTGACGCTCGCCGTCCCCCTGCGGGTCCCGGCGACCGGGGCGCTCGACATCCAGGTCGCCGTGGGCGCGGGCGACGCCGACGACCGGCGGCCCGTCAGCATCCACACCCGCCCGGCCGGCGACGGCGACGCGCCGTGGACCCGCCACGCCGAGGGCACGCTCCTCCCTTCCCCCGAGACCCGCCCCGCGCCCCCCGCCGACACCGCGTGGCCGCCGGCCGGCGCCCACGCCGTGGACCTGACCGGCGCCTACCAAGCGCTGACCGGGCGCGGCTACCACTACGGGCCCACGTTCCGCGGACTCCGGCGGCTGTGGCGCGCGCCCGACGGCGACCGGCTCTACGCCGACGTGGAGTTGCCCGCCGACGCCTTCACCGACGCCGACGCCTTCGGCGTGCACCCGGCCCTGCTCGACGCCGCCCTGCACGGCCTCGTGGTCGGTACCGAAGCCCCCGAAGCCGATCCGGCCGCCGAAGCCGCCGAGGCCGCCGCCCCGGTCCGTCTCCCCTTCGCCTGGGCGGGCATCCGCCTGCACGCCGCCGGGGCCACCACCCTGCGCGTACGGATCACGCCCGCGGGACCCGACGCGGTCACCCTCGACGCCACCGACCCGGACGGGCAGCCGGTGGTCACCGTGGAGCGGCTGACCCTCCGCGCGACGGCCCCCGGCGCCGCGACCGCGACCACGGCCGCCGCCCGCGACATGCTGTACCGCCGGGAGTGGATCGCCCTCCCGGACATCCCCCGTACGGAAACGGGTGGTTGGGCGGCTCTGGGCACCGCCCCCTGGACCGGCTTCGACGGGCCCGTCTTCGCCGGCCTCGCCGAACTGGCCGCCGCCGTGACGGCCGGCCGCACCGAGCCGCCCGCCGCGGTCTTCACGTCCCTCACCCCCGCCCGCGACCCGGAGCCCGCGGCGCAGACGATCCACGCGGCCTGCGCCGACGCCCTGTCCCTCGTCCAGTCCTGGGTGGCGGCGGACGGCCTCGGCGACGCCCGGCTCGTGCTGGTGGCCGGGGACGACGTGCCGGAGCTGGTACGGGAGCCGGTGCAGGCGCTCGTACGGGTCGCGGAGGCGGAGTCCCCGGGCCGGTTCGTACTCCTGGACCTGGACGGGACGACCCCGACCCCGGACTCCGTAGGAACGGCTCTGGCCGCCGGAGAGCCGCAGGTGGCGCTACGGAACGGGCGGCTCACCGCTCCCCGCCTGACCCGCCACACCCCGCCCCCCGACGCCGACCGCGCCCCCGCCGACTGGGCCGCCGACCCCGACGCCACCGTCCTCGTCACCGGCACGGGCACCCTCGCCGGCCTCGTCGCCCGCCACCTGGTCACCCACCACGGCACCCGCCACCTCCACCTCGTCTCCCGGCAGGGCGACCAAACCCCCCGCGCCGCCCGCCTCCGCGACGACCTGACCGCCCTCGGCGCCACCGTCACCGTCACCGCCCGCGACCTCACCGAGCCGCAGGCCGCCCGCGCGCTCATCGAGGGCATCGACCCCCGCCACCCGCTCCGCGCCGTGATCCACACCGCCGGGGCCGTGGACGACGCGCTGGTCACCAACCTCACCCCGGACCGCCTGCACGCGGTCCTCGCGCCCAAGGTCGACGCCGCCCTCCACCTGCACCGGGCCACCGCCCATCTCCCGGACGTGGCGTTCGTCCTCTTCTCCTCCACCACCTCGACCCTGGCCACCCCCGGCCAGGCCAACTACGCCGCCGCCAACGCCTTCCTCGACGCCCTGGCGCACGCCCGGCCGCGTACCCGCGCGATCGCCTGGGGCCTGTGGGCCGAGACCAGCGGCATCACCGCCCACCTGACGGCGGCGGACCTCGCGCGGATGGCCCGTAACGGACTGCTGCCGCTGGAGACGCGGCAGGCCCTCGACCTCTTCGACGCCGCGATCCGCGACCCGGCGCCGAGCCTCGCGGCCGTACGCTTCGAGCCCTCCGCCCTACGCGCCCGCGCCCGGGACGCGACGCTGCCCCCACCGCTGCGCGCCCTCGCCCCGGCCGCCGCCCCGCGCCGCGCCTCCCGGGCCGCGGGCGCGCCGCTCGCCGACCGCCTCGCCGCGCTCGCCCCCAAGGAGCGGAAGGCGGCGCTGCTCGACCTCGTCGCGGGCGAAGTGGCCGCCGTACTCGGCCATCCGCGCACCACCCCGATCGAGCCCACCCGCGGCTTCAAGGACCTCGGCTTCGACTCCCTGACGGCCGTGCATCTGCGCAACCGCCTCGCCGAGACCGTCGGCCGCCGCCTGCCCGCCACCCTGATCTTCGACTACCCCGACCCCCGGGCCCTCGCCGACCACCTCGGCACCGAACTCCTCGGCGACCGCGCCGATTCCGCGCCCACCGCCCCACCGCCTCCGGCGGCCGTCGACAACGAACCGCTCGCCATCGTGGGCATGGCCTGCCGCTACCCCGGCGGCGTCACCTCGCCGGAGGAGCTGTGGCAGCTCGTCGCCGCGGGCCGGGACGCCGTCAGCGGCTTCCCCACCAACCGCGGCTGGGGCCTGCACACCCTCTTCCACCCCGACCCCGACCACCCCGGCACCAGCTACGCACGGCACGGCGGATTCCTGCACGACGCGGGCGACTTCGACGCGGACTTCTTCGGCATCTCGCCGCGCGAGGCGCTTGCCATGGACCCGCAGCAGCGGCTGCTGCTGGAGACGAGCTGGGAGGCGTTCGAGCGGGCCGGGATCGACCCGGCGTCGGTACGCGGCAGCCGCACCGGCGTCTTCACGGGCCTGATGTACCACGACTACGCCGCCTGGCTCCCGGAGCTGCCGGACGAGGTCGCGGGCTACGTGGGCACGGGCAACACCGGCAGTGTGGCGTCGGGTCGGGTGTCGTACGCGTTCGGGCTCGAAGGGCCTGCGGTGACGGTGGACACGGCGTGTTCGTCGTCGCTGGTGGCGCTGCATCTGGCGGCGCAGTCGCTGCGTACGGGCGAGTGCGAGATGGCGCTGGCGGGCGGGGTCACGGTGATGGCGAGCCCGGGGACGTTCGTGGAGTTCAGCCGGCAGCGCGGGCTGGCCCCCGACGGGCGGTGCAAGTCGTTCGCTGCGGGCGCGGACGGTACGGGCTGGGCCGAGGGCGTCGGCGTGCTGGTGGTCGAGCGGCTGTCGGTGGCCCGGCGCAACGGGCACCGGGTGCTGGCGGTCGTCCGCGGCTCGGCGGTCAACCAGGACGGTGCGAGCAACGGGCTGACCGCGCCCAACGGGCCGTCCCAGCAGCGCGTCATCCGCGCCGCACTCGACAACGCCCGGCTGACAGCCGGGGACATCGACGCGGTGGAGGCCCACGGCACGGGCACGGAGCTGGGCGACCCGATCGAGGCGGAGGCGCTGCTCGCGACGTACGGGCAGGGGCGTTCCGCCGACCGGCCGGTGTGGCTGGGGTCGGTCAAGTCCAACATCGGGCACGCGCAGGCCGCCGCCGGTGTCGCGGGCATCATCAAGATGGTCGAGGCGATGCGTCACGGCGAACTGCCGGAGACGCTGCACGCGGACGAACCGACGCCGCATGTCGACTGGGAGTCGGGTGCGGTACGGCTGCTGACCGAGTCGCGCGCGTGGCCGGAGGCGGCCCGCCCGCGGCGGGCGGCGGTCTCGTCGTTCGGCATCAGCGGGACGAACGCGCACGTGATCCTGGAGCAGTCCCCGGACGAGCCACAGGAGAGCGGGGAGGACGCGCAGCCCGTACGCCCCGGGGCCGCCGTGCTCTGGCCGCTGTCGGCGAAGTCGCCGGGCGCGTTGGTGGCGCAGGCCGCCGGCCTCGGGCGCCACCTGGCCGCGCAGCCCGGTCTCCGCGCCGCCGACGTCGCGTACACGCTGGCGACGGCCCGGGCCGCCCACCAGCATCGCGCCGTCGTCCTGGACGCCGACCCGGCGGCGCTGACCGCCCTCGCCGAGGGCGGCTCCCACCCCCGCCTGATCACCGGCCCGGCCCAGGCGCCCGCGGCGGGCAAGCTGGCCTACCTGTTCACGGGGCAGGGCAGCCAGTTCCCGGGCATGGGCCGGGATCTGTACGCCGGGTTCCCCGCCTTCGCCGAGGCGCTGGACGAGGTGACGGCCGCACTCGATGCGCATCTCGACCGTCCGCTGCGCGAGGTGATGTTCGACGCGGAGGCGGAGGTGCTGGGCCGGACCCGGTACGCGCAGCCCGCGCTCTTCGCCCTCGAAGTCGCTCTCTTCCGGGTGCTGGAGAAGTGGGGTGTGGTTCCCGACCACCTGGCCGGTCACTCCATCGGCGAGGTGGCCGCCGCCCACTGCGCGGGTGTGCTCGATCTCGCGGACGCGGCCCTGCTGGTCGCCACCCGCGCCCGCCTCATGCAGGAGATGCCCACCACCGGCGTGATGATCTCTCTGCGGGCCTCGGCGGAGGAGGTCGCTCCCCACCTCACCGAGGGCGTGACGATCGCGGCGGTCAACAGCCCGACCGCCACCGTCATCTCCGGTGACGCGGCCGAGGCACGCGCGGTGGCCGAGGGGTTCCGTGCGCGTGAGCTGCACGTGAGCCATGCGTTCCACTCCCCGCTGATGGACGGGATGCTGGCCCCGTTCCGCGAGGTCGTCCGCACCCTGACGTTCCACCCTCCGCGGATACCGATGGCCGGAGACCAGGACCGTCTGGTGGACCCGGAGTACTGGGTGCGTCAGGTCCGCGAGCCGGTCCGGTTCTCCGACGCCCTCGACGCTCTACGCGCCGAGGGTGTGACGACGTACGTGGAGACGGGACCGGACTCCGCGCTCACCACGCTCGCCACCGAATGCCTCACCGACACCGACACCCCGAGCCTCACCGTCCCGCTCCAGCGCCGCACCAGCGACCAGCGCCACACCCTCCTCACCGCCCTGGCCACCCTCCACACCCACCACGCCGCCACCCCCGCCTGGTCCGCGCTCCTCCCCACCGCCCGCCTCACCGACCTGCCCACCTACCCCTTCCAGCACCAACACCACTGGCTCGCCCCCGCCGAGGCCACCACCACCCGCGACACCCTCAACTCCTGGCGCTACGCCCTCACCTGGCAGCCCCACGACCCCCCGACCGCGCCCGCCCCCGCCCTCGCCGGCACCTGGCTGCTCCTCGCCCCACCCGACGCGCCCCCGCCCGCCGACCTGGTCGCCGCGCTCGAAAGCGCCGGTGCCGCCACCACCGTCGACCCCGACCACCCCGGGCTGGCAGGCGTGCTCGACCTCGACCCCGGCCCCGTGTCCACCCTTCGCCACTTCCGCCGCCCGCAGCAGCCCGTCCCCGCTCCTCTCTGGACCCTCACCACCCGCGCCGTCCACACCGCCCCGGCGACGCCCCGCCCGACCCCGGCCAGGCCGCCGCCTGGGGCCTCGGCCGGGTCGCCGCGCTCGAACACCCCGAGCACGTCGGCGGCCTCGTCGACCTGCCCCGCGCGCCCCGCCCCGAGCACTACGCCCGCCTCGTCCGGCACCTCGCGACCGCGCACCGCACCCACGAGACCCAACTCGCCATCCGCGACGACGCCGCGTACGTCCCCCGCCTCACCCGCGCACCGCACGCCGGCCCACCCCCGGGCACGTACCACTTCCGGGACGTCTCCCTCGTCACCGGCGGTACGACGGGCACGGGGCTGCTCGTCGCGCGTCATCTCGCCCGCGCCGGAGCCGACCACCTCGTGCTCACCCGCCCGCCGGGCACCGAGGCGGACGGCGGGGGACTTGCCGCGCAACAGGCCGCCGAACTCACCGCCGAGCTGACCGCCTTGGGCGCCGGTGCCGTCACCCTCGCCGACGCCGACCTCCGCGACCGCGCGTCCGTACGCGCCCTTCTGACCTCCCTGCCGCCGGACCGGCCCCTGGCCACCGTCGTCCACACCGCCGAGGCGGACACCTGGTCCCCGCTGGCCGACCTGACCCCCGGCGACCTCGCCGACGTCCTGTCCGTACGCGCCGGAGGCGCCCGCCTGCTCCACGAGCTGACCCTCGAACTCGACCTGGCCCCGACCGCGTTCGTCCTCTTCTCCTCCGTCGCCGGCGTGTGGGGCAGCGCGGGCCAGGGCGCCCACGCCGCGGGCGTCGCGTCGCTCGACGCCCTCGCGCACGCCCGGCGTGCCGCCGGACTGCCGGCGACGTCGCTGGCCTGGGGGCCGTGGGCGGACGTGTCGGTCGGCGCGCCGGACGGCGCCGTCGACACGGACCGGCAGGCGCAGCTCGTACGGCGCGGCCTCGGCGGGCTGCCGACGCCGTTGGCGCTCGCCGCGTTGCAGCAGGCGCTCGACCACGACGAGACGTTCGTCGCCGTCGCGGATGTCGACTGGGCCCGCCTCGCGCCCGTGTTCGCCGCGGTACGCCCCAGCCCCCTCCTCGCCGCCCTGCCCGAGGCGGCCGGGGCCCTGGGCGGCGGCGAGGACACCGCCGGGGGCGCGGAGGCGGCGGTCGACGGCGGCGGTTCCGCCCTCGTCGCACGCCTGGCCGGGCTCGACCCGGACGAGCGCCGGGCGGAGCTGCTGACGCTGGTGCGAACGGCCGCCGCCGAGGTGCTCGGCCATCCCGGCGCCGAGGCGGTGGACCCGTACCGCCCGTTCCAGGACCTCGGGTTCGACTCCCTGGCCGCCGTCTCGCTGCGCAACCGGCTCGGCGAGACGACCGGCCTGCGGCTGCCCACGACGCTCGTCTTCGACCACCCGACGCCCGCGGCCGTCGCCGAGTTCCTGGGCGGCGAACTGCCGGGCGCGGCCGGGGCGGAGACGCCGGAGCCCGGCCACGACGCGACGGGCCTCGACGCGACGGGCTTCGACGTGACGGGCTACGACCCCGCGTACGACTCGCGTCCGGAGGTCGCGCGGGCCGTGGCGCGGTTCACCGACGACGAGTTGTTCGCGTTCATCGACGAGCGGCTGGGCGCCTTCGGGCCCGGCCGCGGCCAGCAATGAGGACCGCCATGGCGCACACCGCGGACACGACGAACGCAGGCAACGAGACGCGCCTCCGGGACTACCTGGAGCGCGTGACCGTCGACCTGCACGAGGCGCTGCGCCGGCTGCGGCGGGCCGACCTGCGCGAGCGGGAGCCGATCGCCGTCGTCGGCATGGCCTGCCGCTTCCCCGGCGGGGTCGCGACGCCGCAGGAGTTGTGGGAGCTGCTGGCCGCGGGGCGGGACGCGGTCGGCGGGTTCCCCGCGGACCGCGGCTGGGACCTGGACGGCCTGTACCACCCCGACCCCGACCACCCGGGCACCAGCTACGTCCGGCACGGCGGATTCCTGTACGACGCGGGGGACTTCGACGCCGAGTTCTTCGGCATCTCGCCGCGCGAGGCCCTGGCCATGGACCCGCAGCAGCGGCTCTCGCTGGAGACGGCGTGGGAGGCCGTCGAGCGGGCGGGGATCGACGTCTCGTCCCTCGCGGGCAGCCGCACCGGCGTCTTCGTCGGCACCAGCGGCCAGGACTACGGGATGCTCACGACGACGACCGCCGACCGCGTCGAGGGCTACGTGATGACCGGCAACGCCGCGAGCGTGCTGTCCGGGCGGCTCTCGTACACCCTGGGTCTGGAGGGTCCGGCGCTGACGGTGGACACCGCCTGTTCGTCGTCGCTGGTGAGCACGCACGTCGCGGTGGGGTCGCTGCGCGCGGGGGAGTGCGACCTGGCGCTCGCGGGCGGGGTGACGGTGCTGGCGACGCCCGCGGGGTTCGTGGAGTTCAGTCGGCAGCGGGGGCTGGCGCCGGACGGGCGCTGCAAGTCCTTCGCGGCGGCGGCGGACGGCACCGCGTGGGGCGAGGGCGTGGGGATGCTGCTGCTGGAGCGGCTGTCCGACGCGCGGCGCAACGGCCACCCGGTGCTCGCCGTGATCCGCGGCTCGGCCGTCAACCAGGACGGCGCCAGCAACGGCCTGTCCGCCCCCAACGGGCCCTCGCAGCAGCGCGTCATCCGCGCCGCCCTCGCCGCCGCCGGGCTGGCGCCGGGGGAGGTCGACGCGGTCGAGGCGCACGGCACCGGCACCCGGCTCGGCGACCCCATCGAGGCGCAGGCGCTGCTGGCCACGTACGGCAAGGGGCGGGCGGCGGAACGGCCGCTGTGGCTCGGCTCGTTGAAGTCGAACTTCGGCCACACGGCGGCGGCGGCCGGAGTCGCCGGCATCATCAAGATGGTCCAGTCGCTACGCCACGGGCAGTTGCCCGCCACCCTCCACGTGGACGAGCCGACGCCGCACGTCGACTGGGCGGCGGGGGAGGTGCGGCTGCTCACGGAACCCCGGGAGTGGCCGGGGTCGGACCGGCCGCGCCGGGCGGGGGTGTCGGCGTTCGGGGTCAGCGGCACCAACGCGCACCTGATCGTCGAAGAGGCGCCCGCGGAGGCCCTGTCGGAGGCCCTGTCGGAGGCCCTGGAGGAGGCTGGGCCGGAGCCTGCGGGCGGCGGCGGCGGTGCGGGCGGCCGGGCGCCGCTCGTGGTCGGCGGCGGCGCCGGGCCGGCGACGCCGTGGCCGCTGTCGGCCCGTACCGAAGAAGACCTGCGCGCCCAGGCCGCCCGCCTCCACGCCCACCTCACCGCCGCACCCCCGGCCGAGCCGCCCCCCGGGCCGGCCGCGGTGCTGGACACCGGCTTCACCCTCGCCACCGGCCGACGGCCGTTCCCGCACCGGGCGGTGGTCACCGCCGCCGACGCGGACGGCTTCGCGCAAGGGCTGCGCGCGCTGGCAGAGGGGCGTTCGGCGGCCGGTGTCGTACGGGGCCGGGCGCGGCCGGAAGGCGCCGACGCCGCAGGGCCGGTGTTCCTCTTCGGCGGCGGCGGCTCCCACTGGGCCGGCATGGGCCGCGAACTCCTCGACGGCTCACCGGTGTTCGCCGAGCACATCGCCGCCTGCGAAAAGGCGCTGGCGCCGCACGTGGACTGGTCACTCGGCGACGTACTCCGGCACGCCGAGGGCCCCGAGCTGGACCGGGCCGACGTGGTCCAGCCCGCGCAGTGGGCCGTGGCCGTGGCGCTCGCTGAGCTGTGGCAGGCGTGCGGGGTGCGGCCCGCGGCCGTCGTGGGCCACTCGCAGGGCGAGATCGCCGCGGCCGTCGTCGCGGGCGGGCTCTCGCTGGAGGACGGCGCCGCCGTCATCGCCCACCGGGGCGCCGTGCTGCACACCCTCGCGGGGCAGGGCGGCATGGCCGTCGTACCGCTGCCCGAGGACGCCGCGGCCGACCGGCTCGCGCCCTGGGCCGGGCGGCTGACGGTCGCGGCCGTCAACGGCCCCGCCGGGGTCGTGGTCTCGGGGGAGACCGGGGCGCTGGACGAACTGCTGGCCGCACTCGCGGACGAGGACGTGGACGCCCGCAGAGTACGGGTGGACTTCGCCGCGCACTCGCCGCAGATCGAACCGCTCCGCGCCCGGCTGCTCGCGGGCTGGCGGGACATCGCGCCGCGGCGCGGGCGGATCCGGTTCGTCTCGACGGCCACCGGGGAGCCCTTCGACACCGCGGGCCTGGACGCCGAGTACTGGTACCGCAACGCGCGGAGCACCGTCCGCTTCGGAGCGGCGGTGGGCGGCCTGGCCGCCGCGGGGCACCGGGCGTTCGTCGAGGTGGGCGCCCACCCGGTGCTCACGGCGGCGGTGCAGGAAGTCCTCGAAGCGGAGGGTCCGGGCGGGCCGGGCGCGGCGGTGCTCGGCTCCCTGCGACGCGACGATGGCGGCGCCGGCCGCTTCCTCACCGCGCTGGGGGAGGCGTACGCGGCCGGGCTGCCGGTCGCGTGGCCGGAGCTGTTCGCGGGCACCGGCGCCCGCCGCCGCGAACTGCCCACCTACCCCTTCCACCGCGAGCGGTTCTGGCTCGCCCCGGCGGCGCAGGGGACGGGCCGGGCGGGGCAGACGGACCGGACCGGGCCGGACGACTGGTTCTGGGACCAGGTGCAGCAGCGCGACGCCGGGACCCTGGCGAAGGCCGTCGGCGTGGCACCGGACGCGCTGGACGCCGTGCTGCCGGCGCTCGCCGAATGGCGGACCCGGGGGCAGGAGAGCGCCGCACAGGAACGGCTGCGGTACCGGGTGGTCTGGCGCGCGGCTTCGCAGCCGGGGGACGCGGCGCGTATCGACGGCGACTGGCTGATCGTCGCCCCCGCCGGCGCCGCCGGAGAATCCGGCGCCGCCGTACGGGCGTTGACCGAGCGCGGCGCGCGCTGCCGGCTGCTGGAGGTGGACACCGCCACGGCCGAGCGCGGACCGCTGGCCGGGCACCTGCGCGAGGCCGCCCCGGAGGGCGCGGCGGGCGTCCTGTCGCTGCTGGCCCTCGACGACGCTCCGGCTCCCGCCCTGCCCCACCTCACCCGCGGCACGACCGCGACCCTGGCGCTTGCGCAGGGCCTCGCCGACGCGGCACTCGACGCCCCGCTGTGGGTGGTGACCAGGGGCGCGGTGGCGGCAGACCGGGAGGACGCCGCCCCCCGGCCGGACCAGGCGGCGGTCTGGGGACTGAGCCGGTCGATCGGCCACGAACAGCCGGGCCAGTGGGGCGGGTTGGTGGACCTGCCGCGGGACGCGCAGGAGCGGGACGCACGGGAGGAGGCCCTGTCGGAGAACGGCGCGCCCCAGGACGGCGCCGCGGGGGATGGCGGCGCGGGGGACGGCGCCATGGGGGACGACGCCACGAAGGACGGTGGCGCGCGGGACGGTGCCGCGAAGGACGGTGCCGCGAAGGACGGAACACCCCAGGACCGTGCGTCCCAGGACGGCGCACCGAACGACGGCGGGCCGCCGGAGGGCGCGTGGTCCGGGCTGGCCGACGCCCTCGCGCTCGCCGAAGGCGGCGCGGGGCGCGAGGACGAGGTGGCGGTACGCCCCGAGGGAGCGTTCGTACGCCGCCTCGTCCGCGCCCGCCCCGGCCGACCCGACTCTGACCAGCCCGGCCCCGACCGCCCCCGACCCCGCCCCGCGGCCCCCGCCAAGCGTCCCTGGCAGCCGCGCGGCGCCGTGCTCGTCGCCGGTGCCGACGGCACCCCCCGCGGCGCCGTGGCGCGGCTGCTCGCCGCCGAGGGCGCGGCGCACGTGCTGCTGGCCGGCGGCACCCGCGCCCGTACCGACGAGGAGGCGGCTGAGCTGGCCGCCGCCGGGGTCCCGGCCACCGCACTCGGCACCCGCCCCACCCGCGACGAGGTGCTGGCCGCCCTGCCGCCGGGCCAGCCGCTCACCGCCGTCGTGCACACCGGCGCCGCGCCCGGCGACGTGCCGATCGACCGGCTCACCCCGGCGCGGCTGTCGGAGAGCCTGGCGGCGGCCGGGGAAGTCGGCGCGCTGCTGGCCGAGTTGGCGGACGTCCCGCTGGAGGCGGTGGTGTGCTTCTCGTCCGTCGCCGCGACCTTCGGGGGCGTCGGCCAGGGCGCGTACGCGGCCGGCTGCGCGCACGTCGAGGCCCAGGCCGAGGCGCTGCGGACCGCGGCCCCCGCCCCGGCGGCGACGTCCGTCGCCTGGGGGCCGTGGAGCGGCGCCGGACAGGGGGAGCAGCGGTTCGCGCGGGCCGGTCTCGGCGCGCTCGACCCCGCGCGGATGCTCCACGGCCTGCGCTGGGCCGTCGACGAGGGCGAGCCGGGCGCGGTGGTGGCGGAGATCGACCGGGAGCGGTTCGCCGCCGCCTACGGCGCGGCCCGCCCCGGCGCCCTGCTCGCCGAGCTGGTTCCCGACACTCCCGTACGACCCGCAGGCCGCGAAGGCGCCGCAGGCTCCGCCGGCACCGGGCCGCGGCAGCGGCTGGCGGACGCCACCGGCGACGAGCTGCGCGCGCTGCTCGCCGACCTGGTCAGGGCCGAGGTGGCCGCCGTCCTCGGCCACGCCGACCCCGCGGCGCTGGCCGACCGGGGGCTGCTGGAGCTGGGCTTCGACTCGCTGACCACCGTCGAGCTCCGTAATCGGCTCAACAGCGCCACCGGCGCCCGCCTCCCGGCTGCCGTCCTCACGCGCAACCCCGACCTGGCCGCGCTCACCGAGCAGTTGTACGCCGACCTGTCCCCCTCCCCCACGGGCCCGTCCGCCCCGTCGGAGTCGGCCGGCCCGCCCGGTTCGTACGACACGGGCGGCGGCTTCCTGCCCGCGATGTTCGCGGAGGCGCTGGCGCAGGGGCGGTCGCGGGAGTTCATCGGGATGCTGGGCACGGCGGCCTCGTTCCGTACGGCGTTCACCGGCCCGGACGACCCGGGCGCGCTCCCCGCGCCCGTCCCGCTCACCGCCGAGGGCACCGGGCCGCGCCTGGTCGCGCTGCCCAGCGCGCTGGCGGCGTCCGGACCCCACCAGTTCGCGCGGCTCGCCGCCGCGCTGCGCGGCGACGGCCACCGGGTGACGGCGCTGCACCTGCCAGGCTTCCGCGCCGGCGAGCCGCTGCCCGCGGGCCTGCCGGCGCTGCTCGACGCCCTGGCCGCCACCGCCACCGCCGCCCGCGCTACGGGCGCTACGGGCGACGAGCCGTTCGCCCTCGTCGGCTACTCCTCCGGCGGGCTGCTCGCGCACGCCCTCGCGGAGCGGCTGGGGGCGTCGGCGGTGGTGCTGATCGACAGCCGGCCGCTGACCGAGTACAGCCCGGCGGACCACCCGGAGCTGCTCGGCGGGGTCGCCGCGCGGATGGACGTCATCGACGACACCCGGCTCACCGCGATGGGCCGCTATCTGGAACTGCTGCACACCCTGCGCCCGGAGCCGGCCGACGTGCCCACGCTGCTGGCCGCGGCGGAACGGCCGATCCCGGCCCGGCCCGTGCCGTGGCCTCTGCCGCACACCGAGGTCGTCGTACCGGGCGACCACTTCACTCTGATCGAGGACCACGCCGCGACGACCGCCGCCGCCGTGAGCGCATGGCTGAGCAACGTCTGGAGAACCGAAGATGAGTAACGACCAGGACCACGACCAGAACCAGGACCACGGCCCAGACCACGGCCAAAACCAGGACCGCACGGCGGAGTCCGCCGGTGACCCCGTCGTCGTGGTCGGCGCCGGCCCGTGCGGGCTGGTGATCGCCTGCGAGCTGCTGCGGCTCGGCGTGCCGACCCGGCTGCTGGAGGCCGACAGCGAGCCGCACACCGGCTCCCGGGCCGTCCTGCTGTGGCCGCCGACGCTCGACGTACTCGACGGGCTCGGCATGCTCGACGACGCGCAGGCGCGCGGCGTGCGGCCCGCCGCCCTCGCGTACCACATGCCCGACGGCAAGACGCTCCGCGTCGCGCTGGGCAAGGCCAACGAACCGCTGGTGCTGCCGCAGCAGGAGACCACCCAACTGCTGCTGGGCGTGCTGGAGAAGCTCGGCGGCCGGGTCGAGTACGGGGTCCGCGTCACCGACGTCAGCACCGCCGACGACACGGTCACCCTCGCCACCGAGGGCCCCGACGGCGCGACGGAGACGATCACGGCCCCCTGGCTGATCGGCGCCGACGGCGTCGGCAGCACGGTGCGGCAGAAGCTCGGCATCCCGTTCGAGGGCGGCAGCGTGCCGATGACGTTCGTGCTGGCCGAGGGGGAGGTGACCGGCGACTTCGGGCGGGACGCGGTGCAGTACTTCCTCGGCCACAAGGGCGCCGTGCTGCTGTCGCCGCTGCCGGGCGGCCTGGTCCGTATCTCCGGCCCGGTCGCGCCCGACATGCCGATGACGCGGGAGGCCGTGCAGCAGATGCTCGACGAGCGCGCCCCCGCCGGGCTGCGCTACGTCTCCGCCACCTCCATCGACTCGTTCACCAGCCAGGAGCGGATCGCCAGGACGCTGCGCTCCGGCCGCGCGTTCCTCGCCGGTGACGCCGCCCACGTCCACTCCGTCGTCGGCGGGCAGGGGCTCAACCTCGGCATCCAGGACGGCCGCAACCTGGCCTGGAAGCTCGCCGGCGTCATCCAGGGCACCCTGTCCCCGGCGGTGCTCGACAGCTACACCATCGAGCGGCGCGCCGTCGCCGAGCAGGTCGTCCAGACCACGGGCCGCATGATCCGGCAGGCCGCCGCCGGGCCGTTCGCCTCCCGCGTACGCAACGGGGTGTGGGCCCTGATGCAGGCCACGGGCACGCTGCGCCGCTGGTACGCGCCCATGCTGGCGGGCAGGTTGACCCGCTACCCCGACGTGCTCTTCGGCGCTCCCGCGCCCAAGCCGCCCCGCGGACTGCCGGCCCCCGGCACCCGTACGCCCGCGTGGGTCCCGGCGGCCGGCCCCGGGCAGGAGGGCTTCCGCCTCCTCACGCTGGGCCCCGGCGACGCCGCCGCGCTGCGGCCGGCCGCCGAGCGCCTGGCCGCCGCCCATCCGGACGTGCTCACGTACGGCCATGTCAGCCACCGCAGGACGGGCTGGCTGCTGCTGCGTCCGGACGGGTTCGTCGCCGCGTCCGGCAAGGACGCGCCGCAGCTCGCCGCGATCGAGGGGCCGCTCGCGCGGATCGTCGCCGGTCGCTGACGGGTTCGCAGTTCCTCGTACGGCTGGAAAGCGCTGGTCAGCGAGCTATGCAACGATTGGGGGGCACGACGGGCCCCGGCCGGGCAGCCGGGGTCTTGTTTCACGTGAAACGCCCGGTCGGCGTAACGCGCCGCCCGGGGGGTTCCGGGGCGATCGGCGAAGGTGGTAGACCCGAGGGCACGAGGTCCGATTCGTCGCCGTACGCTGGCGGGAACCGGGGTCCCGGGGTGCTCGTTGCACCAGTGGGTGCCACGGTCAGCCGGGCCCAGCAATGTTCGTCA
This sequence comes from Streptomyces sp. 184, assembly GCF_045781775.1. Classification (NCBI taxonomy): domain Bacteria; kingdom Bacillati; phylum Actinomycetota; class Actinomycetes; order Kitasatosporales; family Streptomycetaceae; genus Streptomyces; species Streptomyces sp. 184. Next base: position 89,375 of record NZ_CP123230.1, read on the forward strand.
AGCGGCGCGGCCCGCGCCGGATTGGGGCAGGGTAAGTCATGGGTGTCAGCCTCGCTAAGGGTGGAAACGTCTCGCTGACGAAGGAGGCGCCGGGGCTCACGGCCGTCGTCGTCGGTCTCGGCTGGGATGTGCGTTCCACCACCGGTGCGGACTTCGACCTCGACGCCAGCGCGCTGCTGCTGGGCGCCGACGGGAAGGTCTCCTCCGACCAGCACTTCATCTTCTTCAACAACCTCAAGAGCCCTGACGGCTCCGTCGAGCACACCGGCGACAACCTCACCGGTGAAGGCGAGGGCGACGACGAGCAGGTGAAGGTGAACCTGGCGGGCGTGCCCGCCGAGATCGACAAGATCACCTTCCCGGTCTCGATCTACGAGGCCGAGAGCCGCCAGCAGAGCTTCGGCCAGGTGCGCAACGCGTTCATCCGCGTCGTCAACCAGGCCGACAACAACGAGATCGCCCGCTACGACCTCAGCGAGGACGCCTCGACCGAGACCGCCATGGTCTTCGGCGAGCTGTACCGCAACGGGGCCGAGTGGAAGTTCCGCGCCGTGGGCCAGGGCTACGCCTCGGGCCTGCGCGGGATCGCGCAGGACTTCGGCGTCAACGTCTGAGTCACCATCCGAGCCGGTAACGGCTCTTGAGGCGGTGGACCCGCGGGCCCCCGGGCCCGTGGTCCTCCCGCCCTGCCCGGTCAGTGGACCGGCGACGGCTGAGCCGTCGCCGGTCTCGCCGTTTCGAGGGCCCTTTCCTGGCCGTCTCCGGGGCGTTTCCGGGGCGTCTACGCGGCCGTTACGTCCCCTGGGCGGCGGCGCCGGGGCGCGGGCCGTATGCGGCGGGCCACACCTCGCGGAACTGGCCGTCCGGCGCCGGGGCCCACCCCGTACGCTGACGGGGTGACGGAACCCGCGGAACGCGACGAGCAGACGCCCCACGACGACGAGCACGCGCGCGCCGACGGGTCCACCGGCGGCGGCGAGCACGCCGAGGGCGCGGACGGCGACGGCGGTGGTGACGGGGGCGGTGACGGGGGCGACGGCGGTGGTGCCGCGCGGCTGGAGCGCGCCGTACGGGCCGCGGAGCAGGCCCTCATCGAGTTCGAGGTGGCCGTCGAGACGTTCCGTATCGAGGTCGACAACTTCTCCCGCCTGCACCACCAGCGCCTCGGCCCCATGTACAGCCGGCTCGACGAGCTGGACGCCCTCATCGCCGAGGCCCGGGCCGAGCGGACCGGCGACCCCGAGGACAAGCGCCGCGCCGACGAGTTGCGGGCGCTGGTGATGCCGATGCCCGGCGTCGAGGAACTGTTCGGCGGCTGGCTCGACTCCGACGGGCTCTCGCCGGAGGCGGCCGACATGCTCACCGGCCGGCCCGTCTCGCCGCCGCCGCGGGTGCGGCCCAGCGAGGAGGCCCGCCGGATCTACCGCGAGCTGGCCCGCATGGCCCACCCCGACCTCGCGCAGGACGAGCACGAGTCGGACCGGCGCAGCGCGTTCATCGCCCGGGTCAACACCGCGTACGCCTCCGGGGACGTCGAGGCGCTGACCGCGCTCAAGGCGGAGTGGGAGGCCGGGCCCGTACCCGAGGAGCCCCGGCGCAGCCGCGCCGAGGAGCTGTACGCGCGGCTGGAGTGGCTGGCGCAGCGCAAGGAGCTGCTGGTGTCGGTCGCGAAGCAGTTGGAGGAGGGCGCGATCGGCCAGATGCTGAAGCTGGCGCCCGACGACCCGGACCGGCTGCTGGAGGAGATCGCCGAAGAGCTGCTGGCGCGGGTGGCGGAGAAGGAAGCGGCGCTGGCGGAGCTGGCCCGCGGCTGAGCCGGGGACGCGGACCCGGGCGGGGGCGCGGCGGGGGGACGAGGACGCGGCCGGGGACGAGGACCGGGCCGGGGGCGCGGTCGCGCGGGAGCGCGGGGCGGGGGCCGGGCGGCCGTCCGGTAGCGTCGGGGCATGAGCTTTGGTCACGTACCCACGGTCGGCATCGACGAGCTGGCACCGGCCGCCTTCCTGCTGGACGTCCGCGAGGACGACGAGTGGCAGGCCGGCCACGCCGAGGGCGCCCTGCACATCCCGATGAGCCAGTTCGCCGCGCGCTTCGGCGAGGTGACCGAGGCGGCGCCGCAGGACGGCCGGATCAACGTGATCTGCCGCTCCGGCGGACGCTCGGCGCAGGTGGCGATGTACCTGACGCAGCAGGGCCTGGACGCCGTCAACGTCGCCGGGGGCATGGAGGCGTGGGCCGCCGCCGGGCGGCCGGTCGTGGACGACAGCGGCACCCCGGGCCACGTGCTCTGACGCGCGCGGCCCGCCCCGGGTCACCTGTCGAAGTCCAGCTCCACCTGCTCCGTCACCGGGTGCGACTGGCAGGCCAGCACGTAGCCGGCGGCCAGCTCGTCCGGCTCCAGTGCGTAGCTGCGGTCCATGCGGACCTCGCCGCGGATCAGGAACGCCCGGCACGTACCGCAGACGCCGCCCTTGCAGGCGTACGGGGCGTCCGGGCGGGCCCGTAGCACCGCGTCGAGCAGCTTCTCGCCCGGCCGCAGCGGCCAACTGCCGGAGCGGCCGGCGAGGGTGGCGGTGAGCGTGCTGTGCTCGGGCCCGGTGCCGGCGGCCGGCTCCGGCGCCGGGGCGTCGTCCACGTGGAAGATCTCCTCGTGGATCCGGCGGCGGGGCACGCCGAGCGCGCGCAGCCCGCGCTCCGCCTGCTGGATGAGCCCGAGGGGCCCGCACAGGAACCAGCCCGCGACCTCCGCCACCGGCAGCAGCGCGGGCAGCAGCTCCGCCAGCCGCTCCGCGTCCAGCCGCCCGGCGGGCAGCCCGGCCTGCTGCTCCTCGCGGCTGAGCGCGTGCACGACCTGGAGCCGGTCGGGATAGCGGTCCTTGAGGTCGGCGACCTCCTCCAGGAACATCGCGGAGTCCGCGGACCGGTCGCTGCGGACGAGGCAGAAGCGGGTCCGCGGGTCGCGCCCGAGGAGGGTCGCGGCGATGGAGAGCACGGGCGTGATGCCGCTGCCGCCGACCACCGCGCCGTAGCGCCCGCCGGGGACGGCGGCGCCGCGCAGCCCGAAGCGGCCGGCGGGGGTGAGCACGGGCAGGGTCTCCCCCGGCGCGAGCCGCCGGTTGACGTACGGCGAGCAGGCGCCGTCGGCGACCTCGCGGACGCCGACGGTCAGCTCGGCGGGCTCGGGGTCCTCGGGGGAGCAGATCGAGTACGTCCGCCGGTCGCTGGCGCCGCCGTCGGTGCCGGTGGGTATCCGCAGCGCGACGTGCTGCCCGGCGCGGAAGCCGTACGCGGCGCGCAGCTCGGGCGGCACGGCGAAGGTCACGGCGACGGAGTCGTCCGTGAGCCGGCGGATGTCGGCGACCTTGAGGTCGTGGAAGACGGCGTGCCCCCGGGGTGCGGCGGCGGAGGTCACGTCAGCTCCTTGAAGTGGTCGAAGGGCTCCAGGCAGGCGGTGCACCGCCGGAGGGCCTTGCAGGCGGTGGAGGAGAACGGCGACAGCAGCTCGGTCTCGGCGGAGCCGCAGCGGGGACAGCGGACGGGCTCGCCGGCGACCGCCGCGGTGGGCCCGGGCTCGGGGGCGGTGGCGTGGGCCGGGGTGTCGGCGGACACGGTGCCGCCGTGGGGGGTGGGCCCCGTGCGTCCGCTGCCCCCGGTCACCTCGGCCCCGGCGTGGCCGGATGCCCTGGCGGACGCATCGCTGGGGCGGGTGGCGGCCTGCCCTGCGGGTTCGGGTGCCGCCGGGGTGTCACCGGCCGGCGTCGCCGTCCGGCCGCGCCGCGCGCTCAGCGTGACCGGGACCGGGCCCGCGGGGCGGGTCGTGCGGGGCGGGGCTATGCCCGCCTCGGTCAGCTTGCGGCGGCCCTCCGGCGTGATGTCGTCCGTCGTCCACGCCGGCGCCAGCACGCGCCGCACCCGTACGTCCGCCATCCCGCCCCGCTCGCGCAGCACCCGCTCGATGTCCTCGGCCATCGACTCCACGGCCGGGCATCCCGTGTACGTCGGCGTCAGCTCGACCTCCACCGCCGCCGCCCCGGTCCTGCGCACCCCGCGCACCACGCCCAGCTCCGCCAGCGTCAGCATCGGCAGCTCCGGGTCCGGCACGCTGCCGGCCAGCTCCCGCAGCCGCTCCTCCACCGGGGTGGCCACGTGCCGGTCCGCGTCCGTCACCATGACGCCCCCGGGTGGCTGCGGTGCAGATGCTGCATCTCCGCGAGCATCCGCCCGAACGACTCCGTGTGCACGCCCTCGCGGCCCGCGCCGGCCGACCAGCCCGTGCCGCGCGGGCCCTCGGGCAGCGTGAGCGTGGCGCGCTCCAGCACGTCGCCCACGGACCGCAGCCACGCCGCCTCCAGCCCGGCCCAGTCCACCGCCACGCCCTCGACGGGGCGGAACAGCTCGCCCGTGTACCGCCAGAGGGCGTCGAGGCCGGACTGCATCCGCGCGCGGGAGGTCTCGGTGCCGTCGCCGAGGCGCAGCGTCCACTGCTCGGCGTGGTCCCGGTGGTACGCGACCTCCTTGACCGCTTTCGCCGCGAGCGGCGCCAGCGGCGCGGGCTCGGCACCGGCGGCCACCTGCCCGTACAGCAGCTCCTGGTAGACGGAGAAGTACAACTGGCGCGCGATGGTGTGAGCGAAGTCGCCGTTCGGCTGCTCGACCAACTGGACGTTGAGGAAGGCGCGTTCCTCCCGGCGGAACGCCAGCTCGTCCTCGTCGCCGACGAGGGACAGCAGCGTGCGCGCCTGGCCGAGCAGGTCGAGCGCGATGTTCGCGAGGGCGACCTCCTCCTCCAGGACCGGCGCGTGCCCCGTCCACTCCGCGAGCCGGTGGGACAGGACGAGCGCGTCGTCCCCCAGCGCCAGCGCACCGGCGGTGGCCGGGTCGGGGGCGGCGGGGACTGCGGCCTCCGGGACTGCCGTGGCCCGGTCCGCGGTGGCCGGGTCCGGGGCGGTGCTCACAGGTTCCGCACCCCCTCCGGCAGCTCGTAGAACGTGGGGTGGCGGTACGGCTTGTCGGCGGCGGGCGCGAAGAACGGGTCCTTCTCGTCCGGCGAAGAGGCCGTGACCTCGGCGGACGGCACGACCCACACCGAGACGCCCTCCTGGCGCCGGGTGTAGAGATCGCGGGCGTTGCGCAGGGCCATGGCGGCGTCCGGGGCGTGCAGCGAGCCGGCGTGCACGTGCGACAGGCCGCGCCTGCTGCGGACGAACACCTCCCACAGCGGCCAGTCCCCCGCCGAGGGATCCGGGCCCGCAGCCGGGCCCGCAGCTTCCGGGCCGGCAGCCGCCGAGCCTGCGGCCTTCCCGACCGTAGCCTCCGGGCCCGCCGCCTCGGCGCTCATGCCGCCGCCTCCTCGGACCCCGCGGCGCGCGCCCGCTTCGCGGCATACGCCGCCGCGGCCTCGCGCACCCACGCGCCGTCCTCGTGCGCCTGCCGCCTGCGGCCGATCCGCTCCTCGTTGCACGGCCCGTTCCCGCGCAGCACCTCCTTGAACTCCGCCCAGTCGATGGCGCCGAAGTCGTGCTGCCCCCGCTCCTCGTTCCACCGCAGGTCGGGGTCCGGGAGCGTCAGGCCCAGGATCTCGGCCTGGCGCACGCAGATGTCGACGAAGCGCTGGCGCAGCTCGTCGTTCGAGTGCCGCTTGATCTTCCAGGCCATGGACTGCGCCGAGTGCGCCGACTCGTCGTCGGGCGGGCCGAACATCATCAGCGACGGCCACCACCAGCGGTCGACGGAGTCCTGGGCCATCGCGTGCTGCTCGGGGGTGCCGTGCGCGAGGGTGTGCAGCAGCTCGTACCCCTGGCGCTGGTGGAAGGACTCCTCCTTGCAGATGCGGACCATCGCGCGCGCGTACGGGCCGTAGGAGCAGCGGCACAGCGGCACCTGGTTGATGATCGCGGCGCCGTCCACGAGCCAGCCGATGGCGCCGACATCGGCCCAGGTGAGCGTGGGGTAGTTGAAGATCGAGGAGTACTTCTGGCGGCCGGCGTGCAGCTTGTCCAGCAGCTCGTCCCGGCCGGTGCCCAGGGTCTCTGCGGCGCTGTACAGATACAGGCCGTGGCCCGCCTCGTCCTGCACCTTGGCCAGCAGGATGGCCTTGCGGCGCAGGGAGGGGGCGCGCGTCAGCCAGTTCGCCTCCGGCTGCATGCCGATGATCTCGGAGTGCGCGTGCTGGGCGATCTGGCGCACGAGCGTCGCGCGGTAGGCGTCGGGCATCCAGTCGCGCGGCTCGATGCGCTCGTCCGCGGCGATCCTCGCGTCGAACGCCGCCTGGGGCGCTGCTCCGGGGGCGGCCTCGGGCGCCGCCGCGGCTTCCGGCGCCCCTGTCCCCGTGCCCGTACGAGATCCGGAACCCGCCTCGGCTCCGGACCGGCTGCCTCTTTCGGTGATCGTCTCCGGCATCTCGGCTCCCGTGCCCTCCCTACCGACCGATCGTTCGGTTCCATGCTCCTTGGCCGGCACTACCCTGTCAAGGTCGGTTTCTGCCCCCGTACGCTGCGCGAGGGCGGTCGGGGTGGGTAGCGTGCCGGTCCTAAGGACCGGAGGAGACGGGAGCCCGGGGGTTATGGAATCGCGCCAGCCGGACGAGAGCCGCGCCGGCATACCCGACGGCGGGGGCGTCGCGGGGGCGGAAGCAGAGCGGGAAGCCGAGCCCGGGGCAGAGCCGGCGCCGCGGCCGACGCTCGGCATCGCCGGGCTGTCTCCCGTCTCGCGGATCGTCGTCGCCCTGGCCATCGCGGTGCTGGTCGGCCTCGTCACCGTGCATCTGGGTGCCGGCTTCCTGCACGTCGCGCCGGCCAACACGCTCAGCAAGAAGCACGACGAGACGATCGACCGCATCGTCTTCCCCGAGTTCGAGCAGAACTGGCGGCTGTTCGCGCCCAACCCGCTCCAGACCAACATCCACGTCGAGGTACGCGCCGAGCTGCGGATGCCCGACGGCGGCAGCGAGCAGACCGGCTGGGTCGACCTCACGGCCATGGACCACAAGAACATCGAGGGCAACCCGGCGCCCAGCCACAGCGTGCAGAACGAGCTGCGCCGCGGCTGGGACTACTGGACCGACACCCACGACGAGGACAACCGCGCCATCTCCGACCGCGCCGACCTCGCCGAGGACTACGTCAAGCGCATCGTGATGCGGCGCCTCGGCCCCGTGCTGAACGACGGCCGGGTCGAGCGCATCCAGATCCGCCAGACCAGCTACCGGATCGCCCCGCCGTCGTGGAGCGGCGAGCGCTGGGACACCGCTCCGGTCCACCGCGAGCTGCCCTGGTGGATCGTCACGGGGGAGGACCTGATGAAGAGCGACCGCGAGGTGTGGGAGGAGAGGGCCCAGTGACCTCGGCACCGCACACACCCCCCACGCCCCCCGGGCCTCCCCCGCGCCCCGGACCGCCCGCGACGCCGAAGGTCCCCTCGGCGGCCGAGCTGCGCCGGCGCTTCGAGGACGCCCTCACCCGCGGCCTCGGGCACGTCACGACGCGGACGCTCGGCCCGTACCAGACGGCGGTCGTGCGCATCGGCTTCGCCTTCACCTGGCTGTGCTTCCTGCTGCGCGAACTGCCGCACCGGCACGAGCTGTACGGACCAGACGGGCCGTGGAGCTTCGACCTCGGCCGGCGGCTGATCGACGAGACCGGCGCGTTCACGCTGCTGATGTGGTCGCGCAGCGACTTCTGGTTCGAGGTCGTCTACCTGCTCGCCGTGGCCGCCAGCGTGATGCTGCTGCTGGGATGGCGTACGCGGACGGCGTCCGTGCTCTTCATGGTGGGCGTGCTGTCCCTCCAGAACCGCAGCATCTTCATGGGCGACGGCGGCGACAACGTCATCCACCTCATGGCCACGTACCTGGTGATCACGCGCTGCGGCCAGGTGTGGTCGCTGGACGCGCGCCGCGCGCGGCGCGAGGCGGCGCGCGCCGCCGCGGAGCCCGGCGCGGCGCCGCCGCAGGACCGGGTCGGGGTGGTGCTGTGGGCGGTGCTGGGCGCCGCGCTGCTCGTCGTCACCGTGATGGGGCACCTGACCTGGGGCTGGGCGCTGATCTTCTGGGGGCTGTGGGTCGCGCACGCGGTGTGGTGGGCGGTACGGCGCGCCGGGTCCGCCGAGCCGCGGACGGTCTGCGAGGTGCTGGCGAACCTCGTGCACAACGCCGGGCTGCTCGTGATCATGGCCCAGGTCTGCTTCATCTACGCGACCGCCGGCTGGTACAAGGTCCAGGGCACCCGCTGGCAGGACGGCACGGCCGTCTACTACCCGCTCAAGCTCGACTACTTCACGCCCTGGCCGGGGCTCGCGGACATGATGGCGAGCAACGGGACCATGATCATGCTGCTCGGCTACGGCACGGTCATCGTGCAGGTCGCGTTCCCCTTCACGCTCTTCAACCGGCGGCTGAAGAACGTGCTGCTGACCGTCATGATCATCGACCACGCGTCGATCGCCGTGATCATGGGGCTGCCGTTCTTCTCGGCGGCGATGATCTCGGCGGACCTGGTGTTCCTGCCGACCGTCTTCCTGGTGTGGACCGGCGCGAAGGTCACGGGGCTGAAGAACCTGCTCCTCGGCCGGGTGCCGGGGGCGGACCCGCCGCCGAAGCCGCCGGCGGCCGAGCCGCCGGACCCCGCGATCCCGGCGCAGGCGGGCTCCCCGGACGCCCAGGCGGGCGCCCGCCCGGCCTGAGGCCCGCGGGCGGTACGGCACGGGCGCGGGCCCGGGCACGGCCCGGACGGTGTACGCCTGGACGCGCGTACGGCGGGGCCGGGGTACTCCGGACAGGCGGTACGGCACCGCCGCGAGCCCGGGGCGCGGAGCCTGGAAGGGGTACGGCGCCGGGCGGGCGTACGGCGCGGGCCCGGGTGCTCCGGTGCGCCGAGACCGCCGGACGGGCGGCGGAGCCGGACACGTAGGCTCGGCGCATGACCGGGGACGTCGTACGGCAGTGGCGCGAGGCCGCCGGGACCGCCGGGCCGGCTGGGCCGGCTGCGTCGGCCGGGTCTGTCGGGGACGCCGGGGTCGTGCTGCTCGACGGCTTTCACGCCCTCAAGCACGCTCTGCGCTTCGGCGCCCGCGTGCGGATCGCCGTCACCACCTCCCGCGCCGACGCGCTCGCGCTCGCCGGCGAGCTGGCCCCCGACCTCGCCGCCCGCCTCGACGGCCTGCTCACCGAGGTGCCCGACCGGGAGCTGCGCGAACTGGTGCCCCGGCGGCACCCCACCGGCGTCGCCGCCCTGGCCGACCGGGCGGAGCCGGCCACCGTGCGCGCCGCGCTGCGCGCGCCCCGCTCCGCGCCTGTCGTCGTCCTCGACAACCCGCGCAACCTCGGCAACGTCGGCGCCGTCGTCCGCCTCGCCGCCGGCATGGGCGCCACCGGCGTCGTGACCACCGGCGACACCGACCCCTGGCACCCCAACGCGGTTCGCGGCGCCGCCGGCCTGCACTACGCCACCGCCGTCGCCCGCCTCCCGCTCGGCGAACTCGCCGACGCCGCCCCCGGCCCGCTCTACGCCCTCGACCCCGCCGGCGCCGACCTGCGCACCCTGCGCCTGCCCGCCGACGCGCTCCTCGCCTTCGGCTCCGAGCGGCACGGCATCTCGCCGGACCTGCGGGCGCGCGCGGACCGGCTCGTGTCGCTGCCGATGCGCCCGCAGGTCTCCAGCTACAACCTCGCCACCAGCGTGGCCATGGCGCTCTACCACTGGTCCCTCGGCGCCGGCCCGGACGCCCCGGGCCCGATCGGCCCGGCCGGCCCGCCGGTCCCGTAGCGCTACGCCGGGCGCCGGACCTCGACCATCCGGAAGCGGTTCGCCACGAACGCCCCGTCCGTCAGCGCCGCGTTCGCCGCCGGGTTGCCGCCCGAGCCGTGGAAGTCGGAGAAGGCCGAGGTCTGGTTCACGTACACCCCGCCGGTGAGGTTGAAGGAAAGCTGCGCCGGCTCCTCCATGCACGCCTCCTCGATCAACCGCTCCACCTCCGTCGACGTCGTGTACGCCCCGACGGTCATGGCGCCCTTGTCGCGGATGGTGCGCCGCAGCAGCTCCACCGCGTCGCCCGTCGAGCCGACCGCGACCGCGAACGACACCGGCCCGAAGCACTCGGTCATATACGCCGCCTCGGCCTCCGGCTTCGCGCCGTCGAGCTTGACGATCACCGGCGTACGCACCGTGGCGCCGGGGAACTCGGGGTGGACCACCGCCCGCGTGGCCAGGGCGACTTCGCCGAGCCCGGGGGCGGCCTCCAGCCGCTCCTGCACGCCCGGGTTGACGATCGCGCCGAGCAGCGCCGTGGCCCGCTCGTCGTCACCGAGGAGCTTGTCGACCGCGGCGGCGAGGCCGGCGACCACCTCGTCGTACGACTTGCGGCCCTGGTCGGTGTCGATGCCGTCCCGGGGGATCAGCAGGTTCTGCGGGGTGGTGCACATCTGGCCGCTGTAGAGCGAGAGGGAGAAGGCCAGGTTGGCGAGCATGCCGCGGTAGTCGTCGGTGGAGTCGATCACGACCGTGTTGACGCCGGCCTTCTCCGTGTAGACCTGGGCCTGGCGGGCGTTGTCCTCCAGCCACTCGCCGAAGGCGGACGAGCCGGTGTAGTCCACGATCCGGATCTCGGGGCGCAGCGCCAGCGTCTTGGCGGCGCCCTCGCCCTCCCGCTCGGCGGTCAGAGACACCAGGTTCGCGTCGAAGCCGGCCTCGGTCAGCACCTCGCGGGCGGCCTGCACCGTCAGCGCGAGCGGCAGCACGGCCCGCGGATGCGGCTTGACCAGCACCGCGTTCCCCGTCGCCAGGGAGGCGAAGAGGCCGGGATAGCCGTTCCAGGTCGGGAACGTGTTGCACCCGACGAGCAGCGCGACGCCGCGCGGCACGGCCGTGAACGTCTTGCGCAGGTGCAGCGGGTCCCGCTTGCCCTGCGGCTTGGACCACTCGGCGACCAGCGGCGTGCGGCTCTGCTCCGCATACGCGTACGCGACGGCCTCCAGGCCGCGGTCCTGTGCATGCGGCCCGCCCGCCTGGAACGCCATCATGAACGCCTGCCCCGACGTGTGCATCACGGCGTGCGCGAACTCGTGGGTGCGGGCGCTGATCCGGGCCAGGATCTCCAGGCACACCAGCGCCCGCAGCTCGGGCCCGGCCTGCCGCCACGCCCCCGTCGCCGCCCGCATCACGGGCAGCAGCACGTCCGGGTCGGCGTGCGGGTACGTGATGCCCAGCTCCACCCCGAAGGGCGAGACCTCGTCCCCGGCCCAGCCGTCGGTGCCGGGCTGGCCGAGGTCCACGCGGGTGCCGCGCAGCGCCTGGAAGGCCGCCTGCCCGTCCGCGGGGGCGCTTTCGCCGTACGCCTTCGGGTGCTCGGGGTGCGGCGACCAGAAGGCGCGCGTGCGGATCGCGTCCAACGCCTGGTCGAGGGTGGGGCGGTGCTTCTCGGCGAGCGCGTCGGGCGTGAGGGGGGCGGGCATGCGGAACCAACTCCTCGTCGAGCTGGGCGGAAATCGGGCTTCGCGGCTAGAGTAACCGAATGATCGGTCGGGGCAAGAGAGGCTGTGGATAAGTGGCCGAGAGCAGGCGGACAGGCGCGCAGAGCGGCGCGAAACGGGACACGTACACCCCCGAAACGCTTCTCGCCGTGGCCGTCGAGGTCTTCCTGGAGCGGGGGTACGACGGCACCTCGATGGAGCACCTCTCCCGTGCCGCGGGCATCTCCAAGTCCTCGATATACCACCACGTGCGCGGCAAGGAGGAGCTGCTGCACCGCGCGGTCAGCCGCGCGCTCGACGGCCTCTTCGGCGTCCTCGACGACCCCGCCGCGCGCACCGGCCGGGCCGTGGAGCGGCTGGAGGCCGTCGCCCGGGGCACGACGGTGGTGCTGATGGCGGAGCTGCCGTACGTGACGCTGCTGCTGCGGGTGCGCGGCAACACCGAGACGGAGCGCTGGGCCATGGAGCGCCGGCGCGAGTTCGACGCCCGGGTGGCGGCGCTGCTCAAGGAGGCGGTGGCGGACGGCGACCTGCGCGCGGACGTGGACGTCCGGCTGGCCACGCGGCTGCTCTTCGGCATGATCAACTCGATCGCGGAGTGGTACCGCCCGCGCGCGGGCAACGCCCACGACGACGACGAGGTCGCGGCGGCCGTGGTGACGCTGGCCTTCGCGGGCCTGCGGACCTGACGGCGGGGGCGCGAGTACCTGGCGGCGCGGGCCGGCGGGCGGGGCCCGTACTCAGCTCAGCAGGTCGTTCTGCACGTCCGTCTCCTCGAAGACGAGCAGGGTGCGCGTCGACAGCACCTCCGGGATCGACTGGATCCGGGTCAGCACCAGGTCGCGCAGCGCGCGGTTGTCCTCCGTGTGCACCAGCAGCAGGACGTCGAAGTCCCCGCCCACCAGCGCGATGTGGACCGCGCCCGGCAGTTGTTCGAGCTGGCGGCGCGCCGTGCGCCAGGTGTTCTGGACGATCTTCAGCGTGATGTACGCGGACGTCCCCTGCCCCGCCCGCTCCTGGTCGATGCGGGCGGCGAAGCCGCGGATCACGCCGTCGTCGATGAGGCGGTTGATGCGGGCGTAGGCGTTGGCGCGGGAGACGTGGACCTGCTCGGCCACGGAGCGTACGGAGGCGCGGCCGTCGGCGCGCAGGATGCGGATGATCTCGCGGTCGACGGCGTCCAGCCGGCGCGCCGGCGGGCGCGGCGCGGGCACCGCGGGGGCGGTGGCGGGCAGGTCGGGGGTGTCGTCGGCCAACTGTTCTTCCGCCATGCCCCAGCGCCTCCCCTGTCTGGACGACCTGCTGGTATTGGAAGCTGTGCAGAACCGTTTGTCCACAGGCTGGGGTTCCCTGTAGCCAAAATGTGCCGTCAACCGAACAATCGGTAGGGAGTGCACGAGGTCTCATCCACGCCCACAAGGAGGTGGACGTCATGACGGTTCTTGAGCAGCCCGGCCGCGCCTACCACCCGGCGCCCCCGCCGGGATGGAAGCCGCGTACCGACGCGGCACCCCTGCTGCCCGACCCCGAGCCGTACCGCGTGCTCGGCACCTCCGCCGCGGAGAATGCCGACGCCGGCCTGCTCCGCGAGCTGTACGGCGCGCTGGTCACCGGCCGGCGGTACAACGAACAGGCCACCACGCTGACCAAGCAGGGCCGCCTCGCCGTCTACCCGTCGACCACCGGCCAGGAAGCCTGCCAGGTCGCCGCCGCCCGCGCCCTGCGCCCGCAGGACTGGCTCTTCCCCAGCTACCGGGACACGCTCGCCGCCGTCGCCCGCGGCCTCGACCCCGTGCAGGCCCTCACGCTGCTCCGCGGCGACTGGCACACCGGGTACGACCCCGCGGAGCACCGCATCGCCCCCCTGTGCACCCCGCTGGCCACCCAGCTCCCGCACGCCGTCGGCCTCGCCCACGCCGCCCGCATCAAGGGCGACGACGTCGTCGCCCTCGCCATGGTCGGCGACGGCGGCACCAGCGAGGGCGACTTCCACGAGGCGCTGAACTTCGCCGCCGTCTGGCGCGCGCCCGTCGTCTTCCTCGTGCAGAACAACGGCTTCGCGATCTCCGTCCCGCTCGCCAAGCAGACCGCCGCCCCCTCCCTCGCCCACAAGGCGGTGGGGTACGGGATGCCGGGCCGCATCATCGACGGCAACGACGTGGTCGCCGCGTACGAGGTCCTCACCGAGGCCGTCGAGCGCGCCCGGGCCGGCGGCGGCCCGACGCTGGTCGAGGCCGTCACGTACCGCATGGAGGCCCACACCAACGCCGACGACGCCACGCGCTACCGGACGGACAGCGAGGTCGAGCCCTGGCGTGCGCACGACCCCGTCGCGCTGCTGGAGCGCGAGCTGACCGGCCGCGGACTGCTCGACGACGCGGCTGCCGCCGCCGCCCGCGCGGCGGCGGAGGAGCTGGCGGCGGACATGCGCGAGCGGCTGCACGCCGACGCCGACCTGGACCCGGTGGACCTCTTCGCGCACGTCTACGCCGAGCCGACGCAGCAGCTCCGCGTGCAGGAGACCATGCTGCGCGCCGAGCTTGAGGCAGAGCTTCAGGCCGAGGAGGAGGGCCGATGACGACGACCGCCGTCGCCGGCACCGCCACCGGGGCCAAGCCCGCCACCATGGCGCAGGCCCTCACGCGCGCGATGCGCGACGCCATGGCCGCCGACCCCGCCGTCCACGTCATGGGCGAGGACGTGGGGCAGCTCGGCGGCGTCTTCCGCATCACGCAGGGCCTGGCCGAGGAGTTCGGCGAGGACCGCTGCACGGACACCCCGCTGGCCGAGGCCGGCATCCTCGGCACGGCGGTCGGGATGGCGATGTACGGGCTGCGGCCCGTGGTGGAGATGCAGTTCGACGCCTTCGCCTACCCCGCGTTCGAGCAGCTCATCAGCCACGTCTCCCGGATGCGCAACCGCACCCGGGGCGCCACCCCGATGCCGCTGACGATCCGCGTTCCGTACGGCGGCGGCATCGGCGGCGTCGAGCACCACGGCGACTCCTCCGAGGCGTACTACATGGCCACCCCCGGGCTGCACGTGGTCACGCCCGGCACCGTCGCCGACGCCTACGGTCTGCTGCGCGCCGCCATCGCCTCCGACGACCCCGTGGTCTTCATGGAGCCCAAGCGGCTCTACTGGTCGAAGGCCGGCTGGGACCCCGAGCGGCCCGAGCAGGTGCCGGGCATCGGCCGGGCGGCGGTGCGCCGGCCGGGCACGACGGCCACCCTCGTCACGTACGGCCCGTCGGTGCCGGTCTGCCTGGAGGCCGCCGAGGCCGGCCGCGAGGAGGGCTGGGACCTGGAGGTCGTCGACCTGCGCTCCCTGGTGCCGTTCGACGAGGAGACGGTCGTGGCGTCCGTGCGGCGCACGGGCCGGGCCGTCGTCGTCCACGAGTCGCCCGGCTTCGCCGGCCCCGGCGGCGAGATCGCCGCCCGCATCGGCGAGCGCTGCTTCCACTACCTGGAGGCGCCCGTGCTGCGCGTCGCCGGCCTCGACATCCCGTACCCGCCGCCGATGCTGGAGAAGCACCACCTGCCGGGCGTGGACCGCATTCTGGACGCGGTCTCGCGGCTCCAGTGGGAGGCCGAGTGGACGGAGGGCGGCTGATGCCGGAGGTCCGCGAGTTCGCGCTGCCCGACCTGGGCGAAGGGCTGACGGAGGCGGAGATCGTCACCTGGCTGGTGGACGTCGGCGACGTCATCGCCGTCGACCAGCCGGTGGTGGAGGTGGAGACGGCCAAGGCGATGGTCGAGGTGCCCTGCCCGTACGCGGGCGTGGTCACCGCCCGCCACGGTGAGGCCGGCACGGAGGTGCCGGTGGGGTCGGTGCTGGTCACGGTGGCGGTGGAGGCCGCGGCCGGGACGGGTGGCGGCGGCGCGGGCGGAGCCCGGACCGGGGCCGGGGGCGGATACCGGGACCGGATCGAGGACAGGATCCGCGGCGCGGCGGGCGACGGCGCGGCGGGCGACGCGCGGGCCGCGGCGGAGTTCGCCGGGGAGGAGACGGGCGGTTCCGGCAACGTCCTCGTGGGCTACGGCACGAGTGCCGGCGGCACGCGCCGGCGACGGCGTCGGGGCCCGGCGGGAGCCGGCCGCACCCGGGACCGGGCGGCCCGCGGCCTCGGCGACGGGTTCGGTGACGGGTTCGACGGCGGCCCGGCCCGCCCCGGAGCGGGCGAGCCGCCGGCGCGGGGCGCGGCGGCGCCGGAGGCCGTGGAGGACGGGCCGGTGGCCGTGATCTCGCCGCTCGTGCGCCGGATCGCCCGGGAGTCCGGGCTCGACCTGCGCGCCATCGCCGGCAGCGGGCCGCGCGGGCTGATCCTGCGCGCCGACGTCGAGGCCGCGGTGCGCACCGCGGCCGGTGACGCCGGGCGTACGGCCGTCGATGGCGTGGGACGTACCGCCGTCGATGGTGCGGGCGTCGGCGCCGGTGCGCGTACCGCGGGCGCCGGGACTGCCGGAGCCGTGCCCGCCGGAGGCGAGCGGGTGCCGCTGCGCGGGGTGCGGGGTGCCATCGCCGACAAGCTGTCCCGCAGCCGGCGCGAGATCCCCGACGTCACGTGCTGGGTGGACGCCGACGCGACGGAACTGCTGGCCGCCCGGCGGTCGATGAACGCTGCCGCGGACGACCGGCCGCCGGTGTCGCTGCTCGCGCTGCTCGGCCGCGTCTGCACCGCCGCGCTCGCGCGCTTCCCCGAGCTGAACTCCACGGTGCGGGACCGCGAGATAGTCCGGCTGCCCGCCGTCCACCTCGGCTTCGCCGCGCAGACGGACCGCGGGCTCGTCGTCCCGGTCGTCCGCGACGCCCACGCGCTCAGCGCGGAGCGGCTCTCCGCGGAGATGTCGCGGCTGACCGAGGCGGCGCGGGCCGGCACGCTGACGCCCGCGGAGCTGACCGGCGGCACGTTCACGCTGAACAACTACGGCGTCTTCGGCGTCGACGGCTCCACACCGATCCTCAACCACCCCGAGGCGGGCATGCTCGGCGTGGGGCGGATAGCGGAAAAGCCGTGGGTGCACGGCGGCGAGCTGGCGGTGCGGCGCGTGGTGCAGTTGTCGTTCACGTTCGACCACCGGGTGTGCGACGGCGGCACGGCGGGCGGCTTCCTGCGGTACGTGGCCGACTGCGTCGAGCACCCCTCGGTGCTGCTCAGGTCGCTCTAGCGCAGCGGCGGGGGGCGGGTAGGGTCCCGTGCCATGGAGGAGTCCGGCGGTACGGGGCCCGGGGCGGCGCACGCGGGTGCGGACGCCGGCCCGGCGGAACCGTACGCCGCCGTCGTGCTCGCCGGCGGCGCCGCGCGGCGGCTCGGCGGGGTCGACAAGACGGCCCTGCGCGTCGGCGGGCGGACCCTGCTGGACCGGGTGCTGCGCGCGTGCCGCGGCGCCGGGCAGACCGTCGTCGTGGGGCCGCGTCGCCCCACCGTCCGCCCGGTGGCCTGGACCCGCGAGGCGCCGCCCGGCGGCGGACCCCTCGCCGCGCTGGCCGCCGCGCTGCCGCTGACCTCGGCGGACACCGTCGTCCTGCTCTCCGCGGACCTGCCGTTCCTGGACGACGGCACGGTACGCACCCTCCTCGACGCCCTCGCGTCGGCCGAGGTCAGCGTCGACGGGGCGATGTTCGTGGACGGCACCGGACGCGACCAGCCGCTCGTCGCGGCGTACCGGGGCGAGTCGCTGCGCCGCGGCCTGGCGCTGCTCGCCGTCGAGTACGGCGGGCTCGCCGGGCTGCCGCTGCGGCTGCTCACGGGGGAGCTGCGGCTCGTACGGTCGACATCCGGTGCCACGTTCGACTGCGACACCTGGGAGGATCTGGCGACGGCCAGGGACCGGATCAGGGAGCATGGGCACGTGCTGGATGAATGGCTGGCAGCGGTCAAGGAAGAACTCGGCCTCGACACCGAGGTCGACACCCGCGTTCTGCTCGACCTCGCGCGCGACGCCGCGCACGGAGTGGCGCGCCCCGCGGCGCCGTTGACCACGTTCCTCGTCGGCTACGCGGCGGGGCGGGCCGGCGGCGGCCCGGAGGCGGTCGCGGAGGCGGCCCGCAAGGTCACGGCGCTGACCGAGCGGTGGGCGGAGGAGGCGGCCGAGGAGGGCCGGGCGGACACATGACGTCTGGTCGGCGGGGCGAGCGGCGCGCCCCCGGGACGGGCGCCGGGGCCGGCCGCGGGAGCGGGAGCGAAGCCGGTGCCCGCGGCGACGAGTTCGCGGACGCGCTGGCGCTGGCGAACGAGACCGACGACCTGGCCGCCACCTACGGCGACGCCTTCACCCTCGCCGAACCCCCGCCGGCCGCGGCTCCCGGAGGCCCGGCTGCGCCTCGCGGGCGGGAGAGCGGGGCCCGGGGGACGGGCGGACCGCGCCCGCAACCGGACGAGTTCGGCGACGCCTTGACCTTCACGGAGCGGTCGGGCACGGCCGACGGCCCGGAGCCGTCGCCACCGCGTCGCCGCCCGGCCCGCCCGGCGGATCGGCAGCCGGAGCCGCGCACGGGTACGGGAACGGGTACGGCCGCGAGCCGCGGTGCCGGCCGGCACGGCGCCGGGCCGCGGGGCGCCGCGGACCGCACCGCCGCGCGCGCTCCGCGCGGTGACGCCGCCGCAGAGCCGGGGGCACGAGCCGCCTCCGGACGCGACGCGGAGCGGGGCGGAAGCAGCGCGGACGGCGCCGGCGGTCGCGAGGCGCGTACGGGCTCGGGCCGTGGGCCCCGGGCGGGTGCGGCCGAGTCGCCGGTGGGCGGGCGCGGGCCCGGCGGGGCCGCGGGCCGCGGGGGCACCCCGCGCGGCTCCCACGGGCGCGAGGGTGCGCCCGCGGCGCGGGATGGTTCCGCCCGCAGCGGGGACCCGCTGGACGTGGCGCTCGGACTCGACATGCGTTCCCGCCGTGAACCGCACGACCCCCGCGGGCTGTCCTGGGACTCCGCCCGCCGCGTCGCCCTGCGGTCCGGGCGGCGGCTGCCCGCCGTCGTCGTGCCGGCGGCCGGCGCGTACGGGATGGTGCTCGCCGATCCGCTGAAGGCCCTCGTCGACCTGCCCCCCTTCGACACCTCCGCCATGGACGGCTACGCCGTCGCCGGCCCCGGCCCCTGGCGGCTCGACTCCGCCGGGCAGTGCATCCTCGCCGGCCACGCCGCGCACCCCCCGCTGCCCGACGGCCACGCCGTCCGCATCGCCACCGGCGCCCGCGTCCCGCCCGGCGCCACCGGCGTCCTCCGCTCCGAGCACGCCGAACTCCGCGACGACGGCACCCTCCTCGCCACCCCGGCCGCCGCCGCGCAGGACGTCCGTACCGGCCAGGACATCCGCCCCCGCGGCCAGGAGTGCCGCACCGGCGTCGAGCTGCTGCCCGCCGGCGAGCACGTCACCCCCGCCGTCCTCGGGCTCGCCGCCGCCGCGGGCCACGACGAGCTGCGCGTCGTCCGCCGCCCCCGCGTCGAGGTCCTCGTCCTCGGCGCCGAGCTGCTGCACCGCGGGCTGCCCCGGGAGGGCCGGATCCGCGACGCGCTCGGCCCGATGCTGGAGCCGTGGCTGCGCGCGTGCGGCGCCGAGCCGTTCGTCACCCGGCGCCTCGGGGACGACGCGGAACTGCTGTACGAGGCCATCGCCACGTCCACGGCGGACGTCGTCGTGACCACCGGCGGCACCGCCGCGGGGCCCGTCGACCACGTCCACGGCACCCTGCGCCGCCTCAAGGCGGACCTGCTCGTCGACGGTGTCGCCGTACGTCCCGGCCACCCGATGCTGCTCGCGGTGCTGCCGACCGGCGCCCATGTCGTCGGGCTGCCCGGCAACCCGCTGGCCGCGGTCTCGGGGCTGCTGACGCTCGCCGAGCCGCTGGTGCGCGTCCTCGGCGGCGGGCCGGTGCCGCAGCCGCCGGAGGCGGTGCTGACCGCGGACGCGAAGGGGCATCCGACGGACACCCGGCTGGTGCCGGTCGCCATAGACCACCGGACCGCGGCCCCGCCGCTGCCGGCCCCGCCCTCGTCCCCGTCCCCGATCCCGCCGCCCAGCGCCCAGCGCCCGGCGCGTACGCCCGCGCGCGCCGCCGCCGCCGCGCCCGGCCGCGGCGCCGACGCCGGCGCCCCGCCCCCGTACCCCGCCGCGCGCCCCCTGCACTTCACCGGGCCCGCCATGCTCCGCGGCCTCGCCGTCGCCGACGCCCTCGCCGTCGTTCCGCCCGGCGGCGCCCCCGCCGGCGCCCGCGTACGCGTCCTGGGCCTCCCCTGGACCGCCGCGAACGCGGCAGCCGCCCCCGCCGGCCCCACCACCCCGGCGGGCCCGGCGTGAAGTTCCCCGACCAGCGCGTCGCCCTGCCCCGCCGCCCCCGCGCGCCCCTGCGCCAGGTCGGCGGCCGTCTCCTGGCCGCGCTCTTCGTCCTCGCGTTCGCCGCGTTCGTCGTGTACCTCGGCCGCGACGGCTACCGCGACAGCGCCGGCGGCAAGGTCGGCCTGCTGGACGCCGCGTACTACGCCACCGTCTCCCTCTCCACCACCGGCTACGGCGACATCATCCCCGCCACGCCGAGCACCCGGCTCACCAACATCCTCGTGGTGACACCGCTGCGCGTGCTCTTCCTGATCATCCTCGTCGGCACCACCCTTGAGGTGCTCACCGAGCGCACCCGCCACCAGTGGCGGCTCGATCGCTGGAGGTCAGCGTTGCGCGACCACACCGTCATCGTCGGCTACGGCACGAAGGGCCGCTCCGCGTTGCAGACGCTGCGCGCCAAGGGGCTGGACAAGGGCCAGGTCGTGATCATCGACCCGAGCGCGAAGGTCATCGAGGCGGCCAACGCCGACGGCTACGTCGGCGTGGTCGGCGACGCGACGCGCTCCGCGGTGCTGCTGCGCGCCGAGGGGCAGCGGGCCGCGCAGTTCGTCATCGCGCCGCAGCGCGACGACACGGCGGTGCTGGTCACGCTGACGGTCCGGCAGTTGAACCCGCGGGCCAAGATCGTGACGGCGGTGCGCGAGGAGGAGAACGCGCCGCTGCTGCGCCAGTCCGGCGCGGACGCCGTGATCACCAGCTCCAGCGCGGCGGGCCGGCTGCTCGGCCTGTCCGTGCTGAGCCCGAGCGCGGGCACGGTCCTGGAGGACCTGATCGTGCAGGGCTCCGGACTGGATCTGATCGAGCGCCCGGCGACCAAGGCGGAGGCCGGGCTGCTGCCGCGCGAGACGGAAGACCTGGTGGTGGCGGTCAAGCGCGGGCACCGGCTGATGCCGTACGACGATCCGGACGTCGGCCGGCTGGAGATGACGGACCGTCTGATCACGATCAGCCGGGCCGAGGGCCCCGCGACGACGCCGGAAAAGGAACGCATAGTCACCCGCGAGGGTGGCTGGGACCTGGGCGGGCGCCGGGACCGCAGCTACCGGGACTACGACGACGTGGGCGAGCCCAGGGGCTCCAGGGGCTTCGGCACCTACGGGGAGTTGGGCGGTACGGACCGGGACCGCGGCCGGGGCCGGAACCGGAACGGCGACCGCCGTCCGCGGGAGGACGAGGACGGCACCGACGACGCGGAGTAGTAGCGTCCACGGCATGCATGCGATCACCATCTCAGAGCCAGGCGGCCCCGATTCGCTCGTCTGGGCCGAGGTCCCCGACCCCGTGCCGGCCGAAGGCGAAGTGCTGATCGACGTGGCCGCCGCCGGTGTGAACCGCGCGGACGTGCTCCAGCGCCAGGGGTTCTACGAACCGCCCGCCGGCGCGTCCCCGTACCCCGGTCTGGAGTGCGCGGGCCGGATCGCCGCGCTCGGCGCGGGGGTGACCGGCTGGCAGGTCGGCGACGAGGTGTGCGCGCTGCTCTCCGGCGGCGGGTACGCGGAGCGGGTCGCGGTGCCGGCCGGACAACTGCTGCCCGTACCGCGCGGGCACGATGCCGTGACCGCCGCCGCGCTGCCCGAAGTGGCGTGCACGGTCTGGTCGAACGTGTTCATGATCGCCCACCTGCGCCCCGGCGAGACGCTGCTCGTGCACGGCGGCGGCAGCGGCATCGGCACGATGGCGGTGCAGTTGGCCAAGGCGGTCGGCGCCCGGGTGGCGGTGACGGCGGGCAGCGCGGAGAAGCTGGAGTACTGCCGCGAGCTGGGGGCGGACGTGCTCGTCAACTACCGGGAGCAGGACTTCGTCAAGGAGGTACGGGCCGCCACGGGCGGCGCGGGCGCGGACGTGATCCTGGACATCGTCGGGGCGCAGTATCTGGCCCAGAACGTGAAGGCGCTGGCGGTCAACGGCCGGATCGCGGTGATCGGGCTCCAGGGCGGGGCGAAGGGGGAGCTGAACCTCGGCGCGCTGCTGGCCAAGCGCGGGGCGATCACGGCGACGTCGCTGCGCGGCCGGCCGGTCGGTGAGAAGGCGGCGATCGTGGCGGCGGTACGGGAGCACGTGTGGCCGCTGGTGGAGGCGGACCGGGTGCGGCCGATCGTGGACCGGACGCTGCCGGTGCGGCAGGCGGCGGAGGCGCACCGGGTGATGGAGTCGAGCGCGCACGTGGGGAAGCTGCTTCTGACGACGTGATCCGCGGGGTACGCCGTGCGGGGGGACCCGCACGGCGTAGCTCCGAATGTCGGCTTTGTTGGTTTATGTGACTCTGGTCACGTCAGCACTGCCGGCACGGAAGGGTCTCCGCCGTGGCTGCTCCCGCACGTCGCCTGCGCCTCACGGCCGGGGTGGTGGCGGTGGTGCTGTGGCAGGCGGTGGCGCCCGAGACGGCGGCGGTGGCTTCGGTGGCGCAGGGGGCCGGCAGCGGGCGGCCGATGTCGTACGGGAAGCAGCAGGGCACGTCGTACGGGGTGGGCGACGCGGCGCTGACCGGAACCCGGCGCGGCCCGGCCCGGCCCGGCACCGCGGCGGACGCCGCCGGCACGGCAGCCGACGGCCGACCCCGTACCGCAGACGCCCGAGGCGGCGCCGTGGACGCCCGCGGCACCGCGAACGGCAAGCACGGCACCGCCCCCCGCGACCGCGACGCCGACCCCGACCGCGACGCCGACCGCGACGCCGCCCGCGGACCCGACCGCCCTCGCCGCACCGACGCCGACCCCGACCGCCCCCGCCGCGCCGACCCCGACCGCCCCCGCGGCTCCGGTGGTCTCGCCGGCAACGGCGCCGGCGAAGGCCGCCGCCACCCCGGTCGCCCCCACACCGCCCCAACCCCCGGCGACGCCACCGCGCCACCCCGCCCCGACCGCCCCCGCCGCCCCGCACCCCCCACCCCACCGCACCGCGGCACCCCCCGCGCCCCCGGCGCCGACCGGCCCGCACCCCCCACCCCGCCCCGGCACGCGCCGCCCGACCCCGGCCGCACCCCCCGCCCCGGCCCCCCGGCACCGCCCGCGGCCCCGCGCCCGGACCGCCCCACCGCACCCCGCCCCCCGCACTCCGACCGCTCCCCCGCGCCCACCGCCACCCCCCACGGGAAACGCCGCGACGCCCACCCCCGCCCCGGCGCAGACCGCGACCGCCCCCGCGGCCACCGCCCCGGGCACCCCCGCGGCTCCGCCCCCGGCCCCGCCGGCCCCCCGCACTCCGGGCCCCGCCACCCCGCCCCGTACCGCAGCAGCAACGCCCCCGTGCCCGGCACCGACCACACCCCGGACCCGGCGCAGAGCCTCACCTTCGTACCGGACACCCAGGCCGACGCCACCGACCGCGCCCCGCGGCACTCCTCCGGCACGGCGGACCGCGTACTGCCCCTCGGCACGGGCATGACCCTCACCGGCCTGGGCCTGGCGTACTTCGCCCTACGCCTCCGCCGCCGCTGACGAAGGCCGGCCCTCCGCGTCGCCTCCACCGCCGCCGACCCGGGCTCGGCCCCCGCGGCACCTCCGCCGCCGACCTACGCCACCCGCCCCCCGCGGCACCTCCGCCCCCGCCGTCCTAGGCCCGGCCCCCCGCCCCCTCCGCCGCTGACCCCGGCCCACACCCCGCGGTTACGCTGCCCCAATGGACCCGGCCGCCCCCGACGACACGAACACAGCCCCCACGGAGCCCACCGCCCCGGCACCCCCCACCCCCACCCCCGCCCTCCTCGACGCCCCCGCCCTGGCCGACGCCCCCCGGCTCGCCGCCGACTTCCCGGCCGCCGCCCACCGCATCCTCGCCGCCCTCGTCCGCGACGGCGCCGCGCTCGGCTGGGTCGACCCGCCCGGCCCTGCCGAGGTGGCCGCGCTTCTCGACGACGTGCTCGCCGCCGCCCGCGCCGGCGACGCCGCCCTGCGCGCCGCGTACCTCGGCGACCGGCTCCTCGGCCTCGGCTACTGGCTCCGCTACACCCGCCCGACCCACCGCCCCCACGCCGATCTGGAGAAGCTCGCGGTGGCCGCCGACGCGCACGGCCGCGGGATCGGCCGGGCGCTGACCGCCGCGCTGGTCGCCGACGCGCGGGCCGCCGGCATCGAGGTGCTGACCCTCGACGCCCGCGGCGACAACGGCTCCGCGCTGCGCCTCTACCGCTCGCTGGGCTTCACCGAGTACGGCCGGCTCCCCGGGTTCGTGGCCGTGGGGGAACGCCGGTACGACAAGGTCTTCCACATGCTGGACCTCCGCCCTCCCACGGGCAGCCCGGAGAAAGCCCCGGAGAGCGCCCGGAAGGACGCCTCGAACAGCGCTCCCACCAGCACCTCAGCCGGCGCCCCGACCACGGGCCCGACCTGATCCGACGCCCGCCGCCCCCGCCGCTCAAGATCCCGGGAGCCCCGCCGCCGGGCCCGTGCGCGACAATGGACGCATGAATACTCCGAGCAACGAGCGCCCGCCCGAGACCCCCCAGGTGGTGGTGGTCGGACCCGACGGGATGGCACGCGGGACCGTCGCGCCGGGCGACGGCGGCGCGGACGAGGAGGCCCGCGAGATCCCGCTGACGGACAAGGTCGAGCAGCCGGCGAAGGTCATGCGCATCGGCAGCATGATCAAGCAGTTGCTGGAGGAGGTGCGGGCCGCACCTCTGGACGAGGCGAGTCGCGCCCGGCTGAAGGAGATCCACTCCAGCTCGGTGAAGGAGCTGGAGGACGGCCTCGCTCCCGACCTGATCGACGAGCTGGAGCGGCTGACGCTGCCGTTCGGCGACGAGACCGTGCCGACCGAGGCGGAACTGCGCATCGCGCAGGCGCAGTTGGTCGGCTGGCTCGAAGGGCTCTTCCACGGCATCCAGACCACGCTGTTCGCGCAGCAGATGGCGGCGCGGGCGCAGTTGGAGCAGATGCGCCGGGCGCTGCCGCCCGGCAGCAGCCTCGGCGGCGACGAGGGCGAGCTGGGCCCGGAGCACGGCCGCACCGGGGGCCCGTACCTCTGACGCGGGACCAGCCCTCGGCCCCGCACTCCGCACACGACCGGGCCGGTTCGTATCACGGTACGAACCGGCCCGAAGCCGTCCGGAGCCGAGGCGACGCGACGCGACGCGGACGGAATGGAGCGACGCCGGGTGAAGCGGCGCCGAGGACGGCCTACGGTGCGTACCCCGTGGCGATGACCAGCTCGATCTTGTCCTTCGACGGGTCGAAGTAGTCGTCGTAGTCGTTGAAGTTGTGCTCCAGCACCGTGTCCTTGCCCCACAGCGCGTCGGGCTCCTCGTCCACCTCGTACGACCACTGCGCCGCGCGCAGGCACTCGCGGACCGACTGGTAGTCCTTGAAGGTGAAGTCCGGGACCCGGACCAGGTTCTCGTTCTTGGGGTCGGTCAACGGCTCCGTGCAGCGGGTCTTGTCGATCGTGCGGGACCGGTCCGGCGGGATCATCTCCGCCTCGCCGCTGCCGCCGTCGGTGCTCTCCTCGCCGCCGGTGCCGCCGCTGTCGTCGCCGGGGTCGTCGGTCGGGTCGGAGTCGGGGTCGGAGTTCGGGTCGGCCTGCTGCGTCTGGCCGGTCTGCTTGGCCTCGGGGTCGCCGTCGTCGCCGCCGCTGAGCGCGATCACGATGACGGCCGCGGCTATCACCGCGACGGCGAGGACGACGCTCAGCGCGATGACCGCGCCGTTCCGGTTCCCCCCGCCCCCGGAATGGCTCCCGCCGCCCTGGGCCCCCTGCGGGCTGAGCGAGTACGGCTGCGGCGTGGAGTACCCCCCGTGCTGCCCCTGCCCCGGTCCCTGCCCGTGCTGCGCGTGCGGCTGGGCCGGGCCGAAACCCTGCTGCTGCATCGGCTGGTACGGGGTGGCGGCGGCGCCCGGCGGCGGCGACTGGTACGGGTTGACCGGCGGGAACACCGCGGAGCCGACGCCCGCGCCGGAGTCACGCGCGTGCTCGCCGGGGACGACTGACGGCATCGCGCCCGGCGGCGTCATGCCGCCCGCGCGGCGTACCTCCTCGCGCATCTCCTCGGCGCTCGGGAACCGCTCGTCGGGGTTCTTCGCCAGCGCCCGCGCGACCAGCGCGTCGACCACGGGCGGCACCGTCCTGTTGATGGACGACGGCGTCGGCGGCTGCTCCTGCACGTGCGCGTACGCGATGGCCAGCGGCGAGTCCGCGTCGAAGGGCAGCCGGCCGGTCAGCAGCTCGAAGAGCAGGACGCCCACCGAATACAGGTCGGAGCGGGCGTCGACGCCGCGGCCGAGGGCCTGCTCGGGGGAGAGGTACTGCGGGGTGCCGACGACCATGCCGGTCTGCGTCATCGACGTGACGCCCGACTGCACGGCGCGGGCGATGCCGAAGTCCATCACCTTGACCTGCTCGCGGCGCGTCATCATGACGTTGCCCGGCTTGATGTCGCGGTGGACGAGGCCCATCTCGTGGCTGGCGTCGAGCGCGGCGAGCACGTCCGAGACGATCCGCAGCGCCTTCTCCGTCGGCACCGCGCCGAACCGCGCCACGTCCTCGTCGAGCACCGAGCGCAGCGGGCGGCCCTCGACGTACTCCATGACGATGTACGGCACGGGCCCGCCGGCCTCGCCCGCGCCCGCGAAGCGGTCCTCGCCGGTGTCGAAGACGGAGACCACGTTCGGGTGCGACAGCCGGGCGACGGCCTGGGCCTCGCGGCGGAAGCGCTCGCGGAAGGAGTCCTCGCGGCCCAGCTCGGTGTGCAGCGTCTTCACCGCGACCTGGCGGTCGAGAACGGTGTCGTGAGCCAGGTGGACGGACGCCATGCCGCCCGTGCCCAGCAGGTCGAGGAGCCGGTATCGGCCGCCCCCCACCGATCGACCGGCGTAGTCGTCCTGGCCGCCGTACTCGGTCATGCTGGATTCTCCCCCGGGTGCCTGCTGATGCTGAAAGTCTGCCTCAGGCAGAGGAGAGGTCAAGCGGCTTGCCCGTTCCGTGACCACCTGCCCCCTTGGGCCGTCCCTTTGCGCCCCCTTTACCCACCACTCAGCCACCACTCACCCGCCACTCACCCCCCGCGCCGCCGTCCACCGCGCCGCGCACCCCTCACCACCACCACGGCCCTCCGGGATTTGCGTACGGGCCCCCCGACCCGGTTGCATGTTCCGTTCAGCGGGATCCGGTGTGTCGGGGGCAGGAGGTAGCGTGCCCCGTACCGGATACACGGCGAGACAACGACGACGAGACGACGAGACCGAACCACGGCGAGGAACTGATGTCACAGACGGAGCCCCCCGAGGAGCCGTCGGCGAACGGGCCGGGCCGCGGCGGAATGGCTGACTCTCCGGAGAACTGGGGCGTCGGCGGGCTCGTCGGAGACGGCCGCTACCGCCTGACGCGCCGCCTCGGCCGCGGCGGCATGGCCGAGGTCTTCGCCGCGGAGGACGTGCGCCTGGGCCGCGAGGTGGCGGTCAAGCTGTTGCGCAGCGACCTCGCCGAGGACCCGGTCTCCAAGGCCCGCTTCACGCGCGAGGCGCAGTCGGTCGCGGGCCTGAACCACCACGCGGTCGTCGCGGTGTACGACTCGGGCGAGGACCAGGTCGCCGGCAGCACCGTGTCGTACATCGTCATGGAGCTGGTCGAGGGCCGGACGATCAAGGAGCTGCTGACCGGCGCCGAGATCCCGCCGCCGGACCAGGCGCTGCTGATCGTCTCGGGGGTGCTGGAGGCCCTGGCGTACAGCCACGAGCACAGCATCGTCCACCGCGACATCAAGCCCGCGAACGTCATCATCACCACCACCGGCGCGGTGAAGGTGATGGACTTCGGCATCGCCCGCGCGCTGCACGGCGCGGCCTCCACGATGACCCAGACCGGCATGGTCATGGGCACCCCGCAGTACCTCTCCCCCGAGCAGGCGCTCGGCCGCGCCGTCGACACCCGCTCCGACCTCTACGCCGTGGGCTGCCTGCTGTACGAGCTGCTGACCGGCCGGCCGCCGTTCGTCGGCGAGACCCCGCTGTCCGTGGTCTACCAGCACGCGCAGGACAACGCCGTGCCGCCCTCCCAGATCAGCGAGGACGCGCCGCCGGAGCTGGACGGCATGGTGATGCGGGCGCTGGCCAAGGAGCCCGAGGACCGCTTCCAGACCGCCGACGAGATGCTCGGCCTGGTGCAGTACGCGCTGCGCATGCTGCGCGACGTCGGCCCGCACACCGGCACGTGGGACACCGGCGCGGTCGCCGTGGGCGGTACGCCGCCGATGGGCACCCCGGCAGTCGGCGCCACCGCCGCGACCACGGCGCTGGCCGCCGCGGGCACGGACACCCCGCAGCCGTCGCTGCTGCGGCCCCGGGGGCCGGACGACGGCGGCTTCGAGCCCGGTCCGCGCCGGGCGGGCGGCGGGCGCGGGAAGATGTGGGCGCTCGCGGCGCTGGCGGTGGTCGCCATAGTGCTGGGCGTGGCCTTCGCGCTGAGCGGGGGCGACGAGGACGACCCGAAGCAGGCGCCGCCGTCGCCGACGAAGCAGGAGCCGTCTCCGACGAAGGACAGGGAGACGGAGAAGGAAGAGCCGGCGCCCACCGAGGACGAGCCGACCTACGAGGACGACGATCCGACGTGGGAGGAGACCGAGGAGCCGCCGCCGAGCACGTCGCCGACGGACAGCCCGACCGACACCGGCAGCCCGACCGGCTCGCCCAGCGAGCCGACCGACGACGCCGGCGGCACGAGCGAGGGCAGCGGCGGCACGACGGACGGCGGCTCGCAGGGCAGCTCGACGGGCGAGACCACCGGGGAGACGACCGGCGAGACGACGGGCGAGGCGAACGGCGAGACGACGGGCGAGGTCGAGGGCGGCGAGGCCGACGGCGGGCTCGTGCAGGGCCAGGCCAACGGCGGCGCCGGCACGGAAGGCTGACGGGCGGGGGCGCGGAGCGCTGACCTGCCGCGCGCGGGCGCCGAAGGCTGCCGCCCTAGCGCTCCCGGTCGCCGCCGCCCTCCTGCTCCGCCTGCCGGCGGGCGACGTAGGCCGCCGCCTGCGACCTGCGTTCCATGCCCAGCTTCGACAGCAGGCTGGACACGTAGTTCTTGATCGTCTTCTCCGCCAGGTGCAGCCGCTCGCCGATGGCCCGGTTCGTCAGGCCCTCGCCGATCAGGTCGAGGATCCGGCGCTCCTGGTCCGTCAGCCCGGCCAGCTTCTCGTCGTCGCGCCCGCGTCCGCCGTCGCGCAGCCGCTCCAGCACCCGCGCCGTCGCGACCGGGTCGAGCAGCGACTTGCCGGCGGCCACGTCCCGTACGGCGGTCAGCAGTTCGTTGCCGCGGATGGCCTTCAGCACGTACCCGGACGCGCCCGCCATGATCGCGTCGAAGAGGGCCTCGTCGTCGGCGAACGAGGTGAGCATGAGGCACTTGATGCCCTCGTCCCGGGAGCGGATCTCCCGGCAGACCTCGACGCCGCTGCCGTCCGGCAGCCGGACGTCGAGCACGGCCACGTCGGGCCGTACCGCGGGGATGCGGACGAGCGCGTCGGCGGCCGTCCCGGCCTCGCCGACGACCTCGATGTCCGGCTCGGCCTGAAGCATCTCGTGTACCCCCCGACGGACCACTTCGTGGTCATCGAGTAGGAATACGGTGATTTTTCCATCTTTGCCCACTGTCCCAGTCTCACATACTGGGTCTTCCCGCGCTCATGGCCGCCGGGATAACGTGCCAGTGTCCCGGCAGCCTGCGAGGCTGTGACCAGTGGACCTGATGCCGACGAGGCGAGCCGGCTCCTGCATTACTAGGAAATCAAAGCAAAACCGCAGGTCAGGACCGCTTCGCGAAGCAGCGGACCACTGTGTAACGTGCCTGCCAGTGGGAAGGATGCCGGGCGCCTGTCACCCCCGACCCCCATCGGTGCACCCACCCCGTGCACAAATGGGAATCGGGTGAGCCGCCCTCCGCTGCCGCGGGGGGACCGAAGGCCACCGGCGATCCCGGGGGCCGGAGAGACGTCAGGAGAGACCGTGACCGAGAGCACTGCCGCGCGCGAACCGCGCCGCAGCAGCAAGCGCACCAGCGGGAGCGACGGCGGGAGCGCCGCCGCGACGGCGGCGCCCGAGACGCCCGCGGCGCCCGCGAAGAAGGCAGCCGGCAAGAAGACCGCGGCCAAGAAGGCGGCGCCGGCGAAGACCGCGCCCGCGAAGAAGACGGCCGCGAAGAAGACCGCGGCGAAGAAGGCGCCCGCGAAGAGGGCGCCGGCCAAGAAGGCCGCCGAGGCCGCCCGGTCGGCCGGGGCCGCCGCCCGCCCCCTGCCGCACGGCTCCACCGTGGACGCCCCCGAGCTGGTGCAGTTGCTCACCCCCGAGGGCGAGCGCGTCGAGCACCCCGACTACGCCGTCGACCCGAGCCCCGAGGAACTGCGCGCCCTCTACCGCGACATGGTCCTCACCCGCCGCTTCGACGCCGAGGCCGTCACCCTCCAGCGCCAGGGCGAGCTGGGCCTGTGGCCCTCGCTGCTGGGCCAGGAGGCCGCGCAGGTCGGCTCCGGCCGGGCCACCCGCGAGGACGACTACGTCTTCCCCACGTACCGCGAGCACGGCGTCGCCTGGTGCCGCGGCGTCGACCCGACGCTGCTGCTCGGCATGTTCCGCGGCGTGAACAACGGCGGCTGGGACCCGAACAGCAACAACTTCCAGCTCTACACGATCGTCATCGGCTCCCAGACGCTGCACGCCACCGGCTACGCCATGGGCATCGCCAAGGACGGCGCCGACTCCGCCGTCGTGGCGTACTTCGGCGACGGTGCGTCCAGCCAGGGCGACGTCGCCGAGGCGTTCACCTTCGCCGCCGTCTACAACGCCCCGGTCGTCTTCTTCTGCCAGAACAACCAGTGGGCCATCTCGGAGCCCACCGAGCGCCAGAGCCGCGTCCCGCTGTACCAGCGCGCCGCCGGCTACGGCTTCCCCGGCGTCCGCGTCGACGGCAACGACGTGCTCGCCGTGCTCGCCGTCACCCGCAAGGCCCTGGAGCACGCCCGCTCCGGCCAGGGCCCCATGCTGATCGAGGCGTACACGTACCGCATGGGCGCGCACACCACCTCCGACGACCCCACCCGCTACCGCCGCGACGACGAGCGCGCCGCCTGGGAGGCCAAGGACCCGATCCTGCGGCTGCGTACCCTGCTGGAGCGGGAACACCTCGCCGACGAGGCGTTCTTCGCCGAGCTGACCGAGGAGAGCGACGCGCTGGCCAAGCGGGTGCGCGAGGCCATCAGGACCATGGCCGACCCGGACCCGATGGCCATGTTCGAGAACATCTACGCCGACGGGCACGCCGTCGTGGACGAGGAACGCACGCAGTACGCGGCGTACCAGGCGTCCTTCGCGGACGAGGCGGGCGCCGCCGCCGGGAAGGGGCACTGACCATGGCGGTCGAGAAGATGGCACTGGCCAAGGCGATCAACACGTCGCTGCGCACGGCCATGGAGGACGACGCCAAGGTGCTCGTCATCGGCGAGGACGTCGGCAAGCTCGGCGGCGTCTTCCGCGTGACCGACGGGCTCCAGAAGGACTTCGGCGAGGACCGGGTCATCGACTCGCCGCTGGCCGAGTCCGGCATCGTCGGCACCGCGATCGGGCTGGCGCTGCGGGGCTACCGGCCGGTGGTGGAGATCCAGTTCGACGGGTTCGTCTTCCCCGCGTACGACCAGATCGTCACGCAGCTCGCCAAGATGCACGCGCGGGCGCTGGGCACGGTCAAGCTGCCGGTCGTCATCCGGATCCCGTACGGCGGCGGCATCGGCGCGGTGGAGCACCACAGCGAGTCGCCGGAGGCGCTCTTCGCGCACGTGGCGGGGCTGAAGTGCGTCTCGCCTTCCACGCCTGGGGACGCGTACTGGATGCTCCAGCAGGCCATCCACAGCGACGACCCGGTGATCTTCTTCGAGCCCAAGCGGCGCTACTGGGACAAGGGCGAGGTCAACACCTCCGCCATCCCCGGCCCGCTGCACGAGGCGCGGGTCGCCCGGGAGGGCACGGACCTCACGCTCGCGGCGTACGGGCCGATGGTGAAGACGTGTCTGGAGGTCGCCGCGGCGGCGGCCGAGGAGGGCACGTCGCTGGAGGTCCTGGACCTGCGCTCGATGTCGCCGATCGACTTCGACAGCGTGCAGCGCTCGGTGGAGAAGACCGGCAGGCTGGTCGTCGTGCACGAGGCCCCGGTGTTCTACGGCTCCGGCGGGGAGATCGCCGCGCGCATCACGGAGCGGTGCTTCTACCATCTGGAGGCCCCGGTGCTGCGCGTCGGCGGCTTCCACGCGCCGTACCCGCCGGCGAGGCTGGAGGAGGAGTACCTCCCCAACCTGGACCGGGTGCTCGATGCCGTCGACCGCGCGCTGGCGTACTGAAGAGGGAGCGGGTCCGTGACCATGAGCAACACCGCGCGCCTCCGCGAGTTCAGACTGCCCGACGTGGGCGAGGGACTGACGGAGGCGGAAATCCTCAAGTGGTACGTCCAGCCGGGCGACCCCGTGCACGACGGCATGGTGGTCTGCGAGGTGGAGACCGCCAAGGCGGCGGTCGAACTGCCGATCCCGTACGACGGGGTGGTGCAGGAGATCCGCTTCGCCGAGGGCGACACGGTCGACGTGGGGACCACGATCATCGCGGTCGACACCGAGCCGGGGGCCGGCGCACCGCCCGCACCCGGCGGGGGTGAGGCCGCCGAGCCCGCGCCCGCGGCGCAGCCCGGCGAGCCGGGCGCCGCGGCGCCGGGCGACCGGGGGCCCGAGCCCGCGCCCCCCAAGCGGGAGCCGGTGCTCGTCGGCTACGGCGTGGCGCAGAGTTCGACCAGGCGCCGGCCGCGCAAGCCGCCGCCCGGCGGCGAGGCGCCGGCCGCGTCCGCGGCCATCCAGGCCGAGCTGAACGGCCGGGCCGCGGCGCCGCCCGCAGCCGCCGCGGAACCCGCCGCGGAGGTGCCCGGAGCGCGCGCCTCCGCTACGGCGCAGGACGCCCCGGCGTCCGTCGCCGCGGGCGGCGGCAGGGTGCTCGCCAAGCCGCCCGTACGGAAGCTCGCGAAGGACCTCGGCGTCGACCTGACCGCCGTCGTGCCCACCGGCGACGGCGGCGTCATCACCCGCGACGACGTCCACGCCGCCGCGGCCCCGGCCCCGGCCGAGCCGGCGCAGACCGTACCGGCCGCGCAGCCCGTGCAGACCGCGCCGGCCGCCCGGCCCGCGCCCGCGGCCGAGCCGGCGGCAAGCGCCCGCGAGACCCGTATCCCCATCAAGGGCGTCCGCAAGGCCACCGCCCAGGCGATGGTCGCCAGCGCCTTCACCGCGCCGCACGTCACGGAGTTCGTCACCGTCGACGTCACGCGCACGATGAAGCTCGTAAGGGAGCTGAAGGAGGACCCCGATCTCGCCGGGCTGCGGATCAACCCGCTGCTGCTCGTCGCCAAGGCCCTGCTGCTGGCGATCCGGCGCAACCCCGAGGTCAACTCGGCCTGGGACGAGGACCGTCAGGAGATCGTCCGCAGGCACTACGTGAACCTGGGCATCGCCGCGGCCACCCCCCGGGGCCTGATCGTGCCGAACATCAAGGACGCGCACGCCAGGTCGCTCCCCGAGCTGGCCACGGAGCTGGCCGGGCTGGTGAGCACCGCCCGGGAGGGGAAGACCACGCCGGAGGCGATGCAGGGCGGCTCGGTGACGATCACCAACGTCGGCGTCTTCGGCATCGACACCGGTACGCCGATCCTCAACCCCGGCGAGCCGGCGATCCTCGCCTTCGGCGCGATCCGGCTCCAGCCGTGGGTGCACAAGGGCAAGGTCAGGCCGCGGCACGTGACGACGCTCGCGCTCTCCTTCGACCACCGGCTGGTGGACGGGGAGTTGGGCTCGAAGGTGCTCGCGGACGTCGCGGCGGTCCTGGAGCGGCCGAAGCGGCTGCTGACCTGGGGCTGACGCCCGGACACCCGGCCGAGCGGCAGGTACGCCCCCGGTACCCCGTCAGACGGGGTGCCGGGGGCGTCGGCGTGCCCGCCGGCCGGTAACCGCCGCTCCCTGTCCGTATCGCGGACGGCGGCGGCGTACGCATACGTGTTGTATCTATGCTGTGCGCATGCCCCCGAGCCCCGCCGCCCCGGCCAAGCCCGCGCCCGCCGCCGACCGTGTCTACGCCCACGTCAAACAGGGCGTGCTCGAACGGCGTTACGAGGGCGGGACGATGCTCACCGAGGGCGAGCTGGCCGATGCCGTGGGCGTCTCCCGTACGCCCGTACGCGAGGCGCTGCTGCGGCTCCAGGCCGAAGGGCTGCTGGAGCTGTACCCGAAGAAGGGCGCCTTCGTCCTGCCCGTCTCCGCGCAGGAGATCGCCGACGTCGTCGAGACCCGGATGCTCGTCGAGGAGCACGCCGTCCGCAGATCCGTCCCCGCGCCCGCCGCGCTGCTCACCCGGCTCGAAGAGCTGCTGGAGGAGCAGCGCCGGCACGTCGAGGCCGACGACCGCGCCGCTGCCGCCGCCACCGACCGCTGCTTCCACGCCGCGATCGTCCGCAACGCCGGCAACGACATCCTCGTCCGCCTCTACGACCAACTCCGCGACCGCCAGCTCCGCATGGGCGTCGCCCTCATGAACGCCCAGCCCGACCGCATGCACCGCTCGCTCGCCGAGCACGCCGAAATCCTCCACGCGCTGCGCAGCGGCAGCGCCGACACGGCCGCCGCCGCCGTGCACGGCCACGTCGCCTCCGTACGGGACCTGCTGCGCGGAGACCTGCGGTGACCGCCGTGCGCGCGGGGGGCGGCGCCGGGGCGCGCGGCCTGCCCGGCGACCCGACCGGCGGCCTGACGGCCGCCGCCGTCTGGAGCCTCGGCGTCGCGGTCTACTTCGTCGCCGTCACGTACCGTACGAGCCTGGGCGTCGCCGGCATCGACGCCGCCGAGCGCTTCGACGTCGGCGCCTCCGCGCTGTCCGGCTTCTCCATCCTCCAACTCGTCGTCTACGCCGGGATGCAGATACCCGTCGGCCTGCTCGTCGACAGGTTCGGCACCCGCCGGATGCTGACCATGGGCATCGTGCTCTACACGGCGGGGCAGTTCGGCTTCGCGCTCTCGGACACGTACGGCGCGGCGCTCGCCTCCCGCGCGCTGCTCGGCTGCGGCGACGCGATGACGTTCATCAGCATCCTGCGGCTCGGCTCCCGCTGGTTCCCCGCCCGCCGCGGGCCGCTGATAGCGCAGCTCGCCGGGCTCGTCGGGATGGCGGGCAACCTGGTCTCGACGCTCGTGCTCTCCCGCGCGCTCCAGGAGTTCGGCTGGACCCCGACCTTCGCCGGCAGCGCGGTGGCCGGCGCGGTCATGCTCGTCCTCGTCCTGCTCTTCCTGCGCGACCAGCCCCGGGACTACGTCCCGCCGCCCCCCGAGGACCACCACGGCGGGGGCATCCGCCGGCAGATAACCGGCGCCTGGCGCGAGCCGGGCACCCGGCTGGGCTTCTGGGTGCACTTCACCACCCAGTTCCCGGCGATGGTCTTCCTGCTGCTGTGGGGGCTGCCGTTCCTCGTCGAGGCCCAGGGCGCCAGCCGCGCGGAGGCCGGCGAACTGCTGACCCTGCTGGTGCTCTCCAACATGGCGGTCGGCCTCGTCTACGGCCAGCTCGTCGCCCGGCACCACGCGGCGCGGCTGCCGCTGGCGCTGGGCACGGTGGCGGCGACGGCGGCGGTGTGGGGCACGGTGCTGAGCTGGCCGGGGGAGCACGCGCCGGGGTGGCTGCTGGTGGTGCTGTGCTGCGTGCTGGGGGCGTGCGGGCCGGCGTCGATGATCGGCTTCGACTTCGCCCGCCCGGCGAACCCGCCGGAGCGGCTGGGCACGGCGTCCGGCATCGTCAACATGGGAGGTTTTACTGCGTCCATCACGACGCTGCTGGCGGTGGGCCTGCTGCTGGACGCCACGGGTGGCCGCTACAGCATCGCGTTCGCGAGCGTCTTCGTCCTCCAGATCCTGGGTACGACCCAGATCCTGCGCCTGCGCGGCCGGGCCCACCGCCGCGAACGCGAACGCCTGGTCGCCAGCCGCGTCTCCGCCGTCCACGTACCCGCGTGAGGCGGATCCGCCGCCGGTCGGCCGCGCCCGCCGATCGGTCGCGGCCGCTGGTCCGTCCCGACCGCTAGTCCGTCGCGACCTCGGAGGGCACTTCGGCCCCCTGGTTGCCCTGCGCCGGCGCCCGCTTCGGCTCGTGGACGCCGGTCGGGCCGGAGCTGGCGTCGGGGATGGACGACGGGGGAGCGCCGTTCTCGATCATGGAGCCGAGGCCCACCACCGCCGCCACGTCCGGGCGTTCGGCGATGTGCACCGGCAGCCCCACCGACGTACGCAGCATCGTCTCCAGGCCCGGCATCGTCGCGCTCTCGCCCGCCAGCACGATCCCGCGGGTCCCGATGTCCGCGACCAGATCCGGCGGGCAGCGCCGCAGCACCGAGCGGATCCCGTCCAGCACCGCCAGCATCGGCGCCCCCGCCGCCTGCTCCACCGCCGCCGGGTCGACCTGCACCGTACGGGGGCGGCCCGATACCACGTCGCGGCCCAGCACCTCCAGCAGCGCCGCGCCCTGCGCGCCGGCGAGCGACAGCTCGCGGTGCACCTTGCTGACGGTGTGGCTGCGCAGCATCACCTCGTGGTTGATGCGCAGGTGCTCCACCAGCGCCCGGTCCACGGCCTGCCCGCCCACCGGCACCTTCTCCGCGGCGACCACGTTCCCCAGCGACAGCACGGCGATCTGCGTCATCGCCGCGCCGCACACCACGATCAGCGTGCCCTCCGCCGCCGGCACCGGCAGCCCGCAGCCCACCGCCGTGGCGATGAGGGTGTCGACGAGGATGACCCGCTTCGCGCCCAGCCCCGCCAGCGTGTCGATCATCGC
Organism: Streptomyces sp. 184; assembly: GCF_045781775.1. Classification (NCBI taxonomy): domain Bacteria; kingdom Bacillati; phylum Actinomycetota; class Actinomycetes; order Kitasatosporales; family Streptomycetaceae; genus Streptomyces; species Streptomyces sp. 184. The sequence goes on from NZ_CP123230.1 coordinate 125,994, forward strand.
CCGCTGCGTCAGCGGCTCGGCGTCGTGCGGCGTGCAGGCCGCGGCCCGCAGCGCGGGGTGGAAGCGCCAGGATCTGCGCACCTTGGCGTGGATGAGGTGGCGCAGCATGCGCTGGGCCATCTCGATGTCGGTGATGCCGTTCGGCCCCACGGGCCGGGCGACCCGGATGTGCGCGGGCGTACGGCCGGTCATCGCCTCGGCCTGCCCGCCGACGGCCACCAGGGCGCCGGTGCGGGCGTTGATGGCGACGGCGCTCGGCTCGTCCACGACGAGGCCGATGCCCTTGAGGTAGACGCGGGTACGGGTGGCCCCGATGTCGACGGCGACGCTGCAACGGAGAAGCTGTTCCTGGCTGATACTCACACGATCAGCCTGGGGGCCGCGGGCGCGGGACGCCCGCCGGGCTGTGCCGGTCGGATGAGGGCTGCGCCCTTACGGGTGAGGGCGGCGGCCTTGCGGGTGAGGGCGGCGGCCTTGCGGGTGCGAGCGGCGGCCGGGCGGGGCCACCGTCACGCCGTGACCGTGAAGTGCCGCAGGACCGCCTCCGCCAGCTTCGCGTCGCCCTCCACCTTGACCCGGTCCGCCGCCGCCGAGGCCCGCATCCGGCCCGTCGCCAGCCGCAGGTACGTCTCCCAGTCCGTCGTCAGCGTCACCGTGGGCCCGAGCGAGACGCTGCCGTCGATGGACCCGCGGCCGTCGTCGTCGACCCGTACCGTACGCATGAACTCCACCGGGCCCGTGACGTCCACGACCACGATCGACCCCGGCCGCGCCGCCGCGTCCTCGGCCACCACCTTCGGCAGCCGCGCCAGCAGCTCGTCGCGCGCGACGAGCGCGCCGGGCGAGTCGAGGTTCCCCGGCTTGCCGAGCGCGCGGCGGAGGTCCTGCTCGTGCACCCAGATGTCGAACGCCCGGTAGTGCGTCAGCTCCGCGAGCGTCATCTCGTGGCCGAAGGCGCCGCGCACCTTGGCGTCCGGCGCGCGCTTCTCGTCGCGGAGCTGGCGCCGGCGGCGGATCAGCGTGTATTCGAGGTCGGCGGTCATCTCCGGCGCGGTGTGGTGGCGGCGCGTGTCGACCTGCACCTCGACGTAGCGCGCCTTCTCGCTCGTGATGTGCACGAGGTCGGCGGGCAGGTTGTGGATCGGCCGCGGGTCGCCGAGTGCCTCGCACTCGGCACCGATGATGTGCGAGACGACGTCCCGTACGGACCACCCCGGCAGCCCGCTTCGACCGCTCCACTCCCCCTCGGAGAGCGGGGCCACGAGTTCGGATATGGCCTCGGCCGAGTGGGCCCAGGCATCGATGGACGGCTGGAGGCTGGAGTGGACGGTCACACTACCCCTCACGGGATCGTTCGCGAGATGCACGGCAGGCCCTAAGTTACGCTGCGCACGGGTGCCCCGGCAGTGCTTTCGGGCGACGATTGTGCGGTGGGGCAGACGACTTGAGCACGGGAGCGGTGGTAAAGTGCGCGCTTCTTTGATCCAGTTCCGGGTGAACCCGGACGAAGCCGTGGAAAGCCGACGCGCCAGAGCGGCGGCCCTCGTCCGCGCGGAGGCGGGCTCCGGACTGGTGGTGCTGCCGGAGCTGTGGCACGTGGGCGCGTTCGCGTTCGACGACTTCGCGGCCGGGGCGGAGACCCTCGACGGGCCCACGGCGGCGGCGATGGCGGCGGCGGCCCGGGACGCGGGCGTGTGGCTGCACGCGGGGTCGGTCGTGGAGCGGGACGCCTCGGGGACCTTGTTCAACACGAGCCTTCTCTACGCGCCGAGCGGCGAGTTGGCGCGTACGTACCGCAAGATCCACCGCTTCGGCTTCGACCGCGGCGAGGCGATCCTCATGGGCGCGGGCGACGAGGTCGTCACCGCCCCCCTCGCCGACACCGTCGTGGGCCTGGCCACCTGCTACGACCTGCGCTTCCCCGAGCTCTTCCGGGCCCTGACCGACGAGGGCGCGCAGACCTTCGTCCTCCCGGCCGGCTGGCCCGCGCGGCGCCGCGCGCACTGGCGGCTGCTGGCGCAGGCGCGGGCGGTGGAGAACCAGGCGTACGTCCTGGCCTGCGGCACGGCGGGCACGAACGGCGGGGTGGCGCAGGCGGGGCACAGCATGATCGTGGACCCGTGGGGCGAGATCCTGGCGGAGGCGGGCGAGGGGGAGGAGGTCCTGCGGGCGGAGCTGGACCCGGCGCGGGTGGCGAAGACCCGGGAGGAGTTCCCGGCGCTGCGGGACCGGGTGCTGGGACGGCCGTAGCGGCCGGGCCGGGCCGGCTGGGTCGTAGCGGCCGGGCCGGGGCGGCCGGGGCGGGGCGCGGCGGCCGGGGCGTGCGGGGGCGTGGCGCCGGGGAATGGTTGCGTCCGGCGTGTGGTTGGCTCTGCTCATGGCGAAACGTGCCCGTGTCCGGGCTCCCGAGCTGGTCGGCAGGGGCGGCTGGCTGAACACTGGCGGGGCGGAGCTGAGCCTCGCCGCGCTGCGCGGCCGCATCGTGGTCCTGGACTTCTGGACCTTCTGCTGCATCAACTGCCTGCACGTCGTGGACGAGCTGCGCGAGCTGGAGGAGAAGCACCGGGACACGGTGGTGGTCGTCGGCGTGCACTCGCCGAAGTTCGTGCACGAGGCCGAGCACACGGCCGTCGTGGACGCCGTCGAGCGCTACGGCGTGCACCACCCGGTGCTGGACGACCCGGAGCTGACGACCTGGAAGCAGTACGCCGTACGGGCCTGGCCGACGCTGGTCGTGGTCGACCCCGAGGGGTACGTCGTCGCGCAGCACGCCGGGGAGGGGCACGTCCACGCCATCGAGCGGCTGGTCGCGGAGCTGGAGACGGAGCACGCGGCGAAGGGCACGCTGCGGCGTGGTGACGGGCCGTACGTGGCGCCGGAGCCGGTGGCGACGCACCTGCGGTTCCCCGGAAAGGCGCTGCGGCTGCCGTCCGGCAACTTCCTCGTCTCGGACACGACGCGGCACCGGCTGGTGGAGCTGGCGCCGGACGGCGAGACGGTGGTGCGACGGATCGGGACCGGGGAGCGGGGGTTCACGGACGGCCCGGCGCCGCGCTTCAACGAGCCGCAGGGGCTGGCGTTGCTGCCCTCGGGGGCGGTGGCGGTGGCGGACACCGTGAACCACGCGGTACGGGCCGTCGACCTCGGCACCGGGTCGGTCACGACGCTGGCGGGCACCGGGCGGCAGTGGTGGCAGGGGTCGCCGACGTCGGGGCGGGGGCGGGAGGCCGACCTGTCGTCGCCGTGGGACGTGGCGTGGTTCGACGGACGGCTGTGGATCGCGATGGCCGGAGTCCACCAACTGTGGACGTACGACCCGGCGACCGACACCGTCGAGGCGGCGGCCGGCACGACGAACGAGGGGCTGCTCGACGGGCCCGCGGACCAGGCGTGGTTCGCGCAGCCCTCGGGGCTGGCGGTAGCGGGCGAACGTCTGTGGATCGCGGACTCGGAGACGTCGGCGCTGCGCTGGCTGGAACCGGGCGGGAGGCCGGACGTGGGCCCGGACGTCGGGACCGGCGGCGACCCGGGGCGGCCGGCGCGGGTGCACACGGCGGTCGGCACCGGGCTCTTCGACTTCGGCCACCGCGACGGCCCGGCCGCCGAGGCGCTGCTCCAGCACCCGCTGGGCGTCACGGCACTGCCGGACGGCTCGCTGGCGGTCTCCGACACGTACAACCACGCCCTGCGCCGCTACGACCCGGCCACCGGCACCGTCACCACCCTGGCGACGGACCTGCGGGAGCCGTCCGACGCGGTGGTCGACGGCGACGAGATCGTCGTCGTGGAGTCCGCCCGCCACCGCCTGACCCGGCTGCGGCTGCCGGAGGAGGCGGTCCGGGTGCCGCCGGTGGCGCACCGCACGCGGCGCACGGCGACGGACGTGGCACCGGGCAGCCTGTCGCTGGACGTCGTCTTCCACGCCCCGCACGGCCAGAAACTCGACACCCGCTACGGCCCGGCCACCCGCCTCCTGGTGAGCGCCACCCCGCCGTCGCTGCTGACGACGGGTGAGGGCCCGGGCACGGACCTGACCCGCGAGGTGGTCCTGTCGTCGGACGGCCCGGCGGAGGGCGTGCTGCACGTCTCGGCGATGGCGGCAAGCTGCGACGACGACCCGTCGGTGGAGTACCCGGCGTGCCACGTACACCAGCAGGACTGGGGCGTCCCGATCCGCGTCACGGAGTCGGGGGCGAGGCGGCTGCCGCTGATCCTGGCGGGGATGGACGAGGGGGAGGAAAGGAGCGAGAAAGGTGCTTAGTGGAGAAACGACCCTGCATCGTTGCAGGTCAGATACGCTAGGCCGTATGAGTGAGTCCGACGAGCTTCGTCGCCGTGTAGAGACCCTGGAGGCCCGCGTGGACGCCGTCCACGACCAGATGTCGCAGACGCACGCGATGGTCGCCATAAACGACCGGGACGTGGCGGATCTGAAGCTCGAAATGCGAGCGCACCGCAAGACGCTCCAGGCACTCCGCGAGACGCAGTTGGAGCAGAGTCAGCGGATCGACGTCCTTGACGCCAAAGTGACCAACGGCTTCGCCACCGTCCTGGCCGCGGTCCAGGCCCTCGCGGACCGGCTGCCCGAGGAGCCCGCCTCCTAGTCCGTGTCCGCCGGGATGCCGAACCACCGCAGGAGGACCGGGCGCGCGCCCGGGGCGGCGTCTTCGGGGGTGTGGCGGTACTTCGCCAGGAGCTTCAGGTAGTCGTCGTGGAAGGCGTCCAACTGCTCCTTCGTCAGATGGCTCAGCCCGCGTGACCCCCGCAGCCACCCCTCCTCCGACTCCTCGCCCTGCCCCGCCGCGAACCGCCGCGCCAGTTCCAGGTCCTCCGCGCCGCGCAGCCGGTCCAGTTCCGCGATGACCGCCCGCTCCCCCGCCGTGACGTCCTCCATCGGCGGGCGGCGGATGTCCAGCCCCGGTACGCCGCGCCACCAGCGCTCGCGGCCCGCCGACCGCTCCGGGATGTCCTCGATGAGGCCGCCGCGCTCCAGCATGCGCAGGTGGTAGCTGAGCGTCCCGGTGTTCTCGCCCAGCGCCGCCGCGAGCGTCGTCGACGTCGCCGGGCCGTGGGTCCCGAGATGGCGCAGGATGCGCAGCCGCAGCGGGTGGGCGAGTGCCTTGAGCGCTTCCGGGCTGCTGACCTTGCGCCGCTCGTCCGTCATGGCCGCAGTTTATCCACAGGTTTCTTTGCAGAGCTTTCTTTGCAGAGAAATCTCTGTGATGCTGGGGTCATGACGAAGAACTGGAACCGCCGGTCGTCCGGGCGCGGAGCGCGCACCGCCCGCCTGGCCGCCACCGCACTCACCGCCCTGCTCGCCGTCTTCACCACCGGCGCCACCCCCGCCTCCGCGGAGACCGGCCCGGCCGGGACCGGGTTCGACTTCGGCGCCTGTCCGGCGGCGGACGAGCTGCCCGCGGGCGCCGATCCCGGGACGTGGCGGTGCGAGGTCATGCGGGCGACGGGGCGGCTGCGGGTCGGAGGTGTGGACGAGCCCATCGACCGGCCGATGACGCTGACGTTCGCGGAGGGCCGGGTCGACGGCGCGTATGCGCAGGTGTTCGGCGAGATGTCCGCCGAGCCGATACGGGTCGGGGGGACGCCGCTGACGCTCACGCCGCGGTACGGGGGCTACAGCGACTTCGAGTCCGACGACGTACGCCGCGGTGAGCTGGACCTGACCCTCGCGGTCGGCGGTCCGCTGCTGCCGCGCGGCTGCTCCATAGGCGCGGAGGACGCGGAGCCGATCCACCTCGTCCTCAAGGACACCCGCCCGACGGAGGTGATATCCGAGGACCCGCTGGTGGTCTCCTTCGGCGCCGCGGACGCGGAGTTCGCCGCCCCGCGCACCGAGGGCTGCGGACGGCTGGGCGGCCGGCTCCTGGACCGGGTTCTCGATCTGCCGGCTCCGGCGGGGGAGAACCGGCTCGAATTCGACGCCACGGTGGCCATCAGGCCGTACGCGTAACGCCGGGTGGGCGACACCGCACGGGCGACACCGCACGGGCGACACCGCACGGGCGACACCGCCCAGGCCCCGGCGCGCCGGCGTGCTCCCGCCCGCACGACTCCGCACACCGACTCCGCACACCGCTCCGGCGGGGCGACGTGCACCGCCCCGCCCTCGCGACTGACGCACCCGCCCCTGCCCGTCCGCGTCTACGAAAGGAGGTCCGGCCGGCTCACTCCGTCAGGAACGCCGCCAGTGCGCCGGCGAGCAGGTGCGGGTCGTCCGCGCCGCACAGCTCCCGCGCCGAGTGCATCGAGAGGATCGCCACGCCGATGTCCACCGTCGTGATCCCGTGGCGGGCCGCGGTGATGGGGCCGATGGTCGTGCCGCAGGGCATCGCGTTGTTGGAGACGAACGTCTGCCACGGCACCCCGGCCCGCTCGCAGGCGGTGGCGAGGATCCCGCGGCCGGCGCCGTCCGTGGCGTAGCGCTGGTTGACGTTGACCTTCAGGATCGGGCCCGCGTTCGGCATCGGGTGGTGGCCGGGCTCGTGGCGCTCGGGGTAGTTGGGGTGCACGGCGTGGCCGGTGTCGGAGGAGAGGCAGACGGAGCCGGCCAGGGCGCGGGCGGTGTCGTCGTACGAGCCGCCGCGGGCGGCGACGGTGCGGCGCAGGACGGTGCCGAGGAGGGGGCCCTCCGCGCCGGTGTCGGACTGGCTGCCGGTCTCCTCGTGGTCGAAGGCGGCCAGCACGGGGATCGTGGTCGGCGGGGTGCCGGAGTTCGCCGCGGCGGCGAGGGCGGCGACGCCGGCGTGTACGGAGAGGAGGTTGTCCATGCGCGGACCCGCGAGCAGTTCGCGGTCGCGGCCGAGGTAGGCGGGGGGTTCGACGCTGTGCATCATCAGGTCCCAGCCGATGATGTCGCGCGCCGCGACGCCTGTCTCCGCGGCCAGGAACTCGACGAGGTCGCCCTCGCGTCCGTTGCCGAGGCCCCAGATCGGCGTCGAGTGGCGCTGCTTGTCGAGCTTCAGGCCCTCGGTGACGACGCCCCGGTCGAGGTGGATGGCGAGCTGCGGTACGCGCAGCAGCGGCCGGTCGATGTTGACCAGCCGCACCTCCCCGCCCCCCGGGCCCTCCGGGCCACCGGCACCGGCGCCACCGGCACCGTCTCCCGCGCCCGCGCCCGGACGCAGCGTCAGCCGTCCCGCGAGACCCAGGTCCCGGTCCAGCCAGCTGTTGAGCAGCGGCCCGCCGTAGACCTCCACGGCGATCTGCCGCCACCCGTGCGCGCCGGTGTCCGGCATCGGCTTGACCCGGAGGTTGGGCGAGTCCGTGTGGGCGCCGACGATGTGGAACGGCGTCTCGGGGGCGCAGCCCTCGGGCACGTACCAGGCGATGAGTGCGCCGCCGCGCAGCACGTAGCGGCCGCCGGCCGTCGCGTCCCAGGCGTCGGTCTCCCGGAGCTGCGTGAACCCGGCCTTCTCCAGCCGCCGGGCGGCCTCGGCCACGGCGTGGTACGGCGTGGGGGACGCGGTGAGATACCCGGCGAGGTCGTCGGTGTGGCTGCGGTCGAACCGGGGCGGAGGGGCAGTGGTCATAGCCACAGCCTAAGACGTGGGTGAGAAGCGGAATCGAGCCATTGCCTTCGCCGAATCGTTGTCTTACGTTCTTCCGGGTGTGTGGCGCCTGTTGCCAGTGAGGTACCGGCTGTCCGCACGGGGGGGTGACGGACAGGCACGGTGCGAGCGAAGGGTGGCAGAGGCCCCATGGGAGTCGTGAACACGGGCATCAAGCGCAGGGCCCGGCTGCTGGGCGAGGCGCTTCGGCCGCCGCGGCAGTTGACCGGTCCGGGCGCGGAGGCGGTCCCGGCGGCGCAGGTGGCACCCGAGGCGGCGACGCCGCAGAAGACACCGCAGAAGGCCGGTCCGAAGGGCCCGCGACCGCCCAAGAAGACCGTCGAGCCGGCCTACGGGGTGGAGGCCGTGCCCCGGCAGATCGAGGCGCCGGTCTTCGTGCTCGCGCCGGTACGCTCCGGCTCCACGCTGCTGCGCATGCTGCTCAACAGCCACTCGCGCATACGCGCCCCGCACGAGCTGCACCTGCGCACCCTCGGCGTGGACCTGACCCCCGGCTTCTCCGACCAGTCCATGCTCGAACTGGGCCTGGACAAGGTGGAGCTGGAGCACGTGCTGTGGGACCGGGTGCTGCACCTGGAGCTGGAGCGCAGCGGCAAGGACGTCGTCGTCGACAAGACCCCGGGCAACGTGTGGGCCTGGGAGCGGCTGGCGCACGCCTGGCCGAAGGCGAAGTTCCTGTTCCTGCTGCGCCATCCCGAGGGCATCGTCAGCTCGTTGGAGAACCGCAGGTCCAACACCGCCACCCGCGCCCAGAACGAGGCGAACGCGCTGAAGTACTTCGAGCCGCTGGAGCGGGCGCGCGCCGCGCTCGACGGCCACACCCTCACGTACGAGGACCTGACCTCCGACCCGGAGCGGGTCATGCGCGGCGTCTGCGCGTACCTGGACGTGGAGTTCGAGGCGTCGATGCTGGAGTACGGCGAGCAGGACCACGGCCGGCTGCGGCCCAACCTCGGCGACCGCAGCGACAACATCAGGTCCGGCCGGATCCAGGCGGCCCGCACCTTCGCGGAGGGGGCCGCCGAGCTGTCCCCGGAGATGGCGGAGTACGCCGCCGCCTGGGGCTACCGGGACTGACCCAGCCCGCCCACCCGGCCCGCACCCCGCCCCCGTACGCCGGCCCGCGGGTCGGCGTACGGGGGCGGGGGCGGCCTCCGCGTCAGAACGCGGCCTCGTCCAGCTCCATCAGCGACTGGTCGATGCCCTCCGCCAGCGACCGCTGCACCCCGACGCCCGGCAGCACGTTGCGGGCGTAGAACGTCGCCGCCGCGATCTTCCCCTGGTAGAACGGCACGTCCTTCGCCGCGGCCGTCGGCAGCTTCTCCGCCGCTACCGCGGCGCCCTTGAGCAGCAGGTAGCCGATGACGACGTCGCCGGAGGCGTGCAGCAGCCGGGTGGTGTTGAGCCCCACCTTGTAGATGGACTTCACGTCCTTCTCGGTGGCCGCGAGGTCGGCGAGCATCACCCCGACGATGGCCTCCAGGTCCACCGCCGCCCGGGCCAGCTCGTCCCGCGCGGCGGCCATCTGCTCCCCGCCGACCGCCTCGGCCAGGAACTTCTTGATCTCCTCGGCCAGCGAGGTCAGCGCCTGCCCCTGGTTGCGGACGATCTTCCGGAAGAAGTAGTCCTGCCCCTGGATGGCGGTGGTGCCCTCGTAGAGCGTGTCGATCTTCGCGTCCCGGATGTACTGCTCGATCGGGTACTCCTGGAGGTACCCGGAGCCGCCGAAGGTCTGGAGCGACTGGGCGAGTTGCTCGTACGACTTCTCCGACCCGTATCCCTTGACGATGGGCAGCAGCAGGTCGTTCAGCGCGTGCAGCGCCGAGGCGTCCTCGCCCGCTGCCTCCCGCACCTGGATGGTGTCCTGCACGGAGGCGGTGTAGAGGACGAGGGCGCGCATGCCCTCGGCGTACGCCTTCTGCGTCATCAGCGAGCGGCGCACGTCCGGGTGGTGCGTGATGGTCACGCGCGGCGCCGTCTTGTCGGTGAACTGCGCCAGGTCCGGGCCCTGGACGCGCTCCTTGGCGTACTCCAGCGCGTTGAGGTAGCCGGTCGACAGGGTCGCGATGGCCTTCGTGCCGACCATCATCCGGGCAAACTCGATGATCTTGAACATCTGGCGGATGCCGTCGTGCTTCTCGCCGAGCAGCCAGCCCTTCGCCGGGTGCCGGTCGCCGAGGGTCAGCTCGCAGGTGTTGGAGACCTTCAGGCCCATCTTGTGCTCGACGTTGGTGGCGTAGACGCCGTTGCGCTCGCCCAGCTCGCCGGTCTCCCAGTCGAAGTCGTACTTCGGCACGACGAACAGGCTCAGCCCCTTCGTGCCGGGCCCGGCGCCCTCCGGGCGGGCCAGCACGAAGTGCACGATGTTCTCCGACAGGTCGTGCTCGCCGGAGGTGATGAACCGCTTGACGCCCTCGATGTGCCAGGAGCCGTCCGCCTGCTCCAGCGCCCTGGCGCGCCCCGCGCCCACGTCCGAGCCGGCGTCCGGCTCGGTGAGCACCATCGTCGAGCCCCAGCGCCGCTCCACCATGATCCGGGCGGCCTTGCGCTGCTCCTCGGTGCCCTCGTCGTAGAGCACGCCGGCGAAGGCCGGCCCGGAGGCGTACATCCACACGGCGGGGTTCGCGCCGAGCACCATTTCGGCGTACGCCCAGATCAGCGACGACGGCGTGGGCGTGCCGCCGATCTCCGCGGGCAGGCCAAGGCGCCACCACTCGGCGTCCATGTAGGTCTCGTACGACTTCTTGAAGGACGCCGGTACGGCGGCGGTGCTGGTCTCCGGGTCGAAGACCGGCGGGTTGCGGTCGCCGTCGGCGAAGGACTCGGCCAGGTCGTTCTCGGCCAGCCGGGCGATCTCCGTGAGTACGCTCCGCGCGGTCTCGACGTCCATGTCCTCGAAGGGGCCCGTGCCGTAGACGTCGCCGCGGCCCAGCACCTCGAAGAGGTTGAACTCGATGTCCCGGAGGTTCGACTTGTAGTGGCCCATGCGCAGGCTCCGTATCAGGCAAAAGGGGTCAGCGACCATCCATGATGCTACCCGTCAGTAATAAAACGCAACCCTCCTCTTGTCACATCCGTCCGCGTGGCGGAGTCCGCACCGGCATTCCCGCGACGCGGCTAGGCTTGAATGCATGTACGGCTACGACCAGTCCGCCGGTTACGGGGCCCCGCAGGGCCACCCCCAGGCGCCCCCGCCGGGACACCCGCAGGGGCACCAGTACGCCGCGCCTCCCGGGCCGTACGACCAGCCCGCCCCCGGCGGCTACGCCGAGCAGCCCCTCTACCCCGAGCCGTCCCAGCCCGCCCCGCCGTCCCTTGCGGACGCGGTCAAGGCGTTCACCGGCGGGGCCATCGGCTCCGAGGACTTCCAGCAGATCTTCGCCACCTCCAAGATCTACTGCCCCCGCGGCGACAACCCCGGCTTCCTCGCCCTGCACAACACCCAGCAGCCGGTGATCCCGCTCTTCAGCTCGCTGAAGGAGCTGCGCCGCTACGCGGGCCGGGAGTCGAAGTACTTCACGGTCACCGGCGCCGAGGTCATCGACCTGCTGCCCACGGGCTACGGGTTCGTGCTCGACATCGAGGGCGACCACCGGATGGTCGTGGACGCGAAGGCGGTCGAGGAGATGGTCGACTTCGCGATGCGCCGCATGTACGGCTGACCCCGCGCACAGCGGCCCGCGGAAAGCGCGGCAGCCCGGGGAATGGGACGGCCGCCGAAGGTTGTTTAGTCCTCAACCACCCCGAGGGTGGACCAACCGAGGAGGCCCCATGCCTGCCGTCAGCGTCGACAACCCCCTGCTCCTGCCCCGCGTCTCCCCGCCCCCGGCGGCCACCGCCGACCGCGCCGTGCGCGCCGTCAGCACCGCCCCGGCCGGCTTCGAGGGCGAGGGCTTCCCGGTCCGGCGCGCGTTCGCGGGCATCGACACGGCCCGGCTCGACCCGTTCATCATGATGGACCAGATGGGCGAGGTGGAGTACGCGCCCGGGGAGCCGAAGGGCACCGCCTGGCACCCCCACCGCGGGTTCGAGACCGTCACGTACCTCATCGACGGCACGCTCGTGCACCAGGACTCCAACGGCGGCGGCGGGGTCATCGACGGCGGCGACACCCAGTGGATGACCGCGGGCGGCGGCATCCTGCACATCGAGGCCCCACCCGAGGACCTGGTCGTCAGCGGCGGCCTCTTCCACGGCCTCCAGCTCTGGGTCAACCTCCCGGCGAAGGACAAGCTGATGGCCCCGCGCTACCAGGACATCGGCGGCGGCAGCGTCACCCTCCTCACCACTCCCGACGGCGGCGCCCTGCTCCGCCTGATCGCCGGCGACCTCGACGGCCACACGGGGCCCGGCAGCACGCACACCCCCATCACGATGATCCACGCCACCGTCCGGCCCGGCGCCGAGGCCACCCTGCCGTGGCGCGAGGACTTCAACGCCCTCGCCTACGTCCTCGCCGGCCACGGCACCGCCGGCCGCGAACGCCGCCCGCTGCGCGCCGGCCAGACCGCGGTCTTCGGCCCCGGCGGCACGCTGACCGTGGGCGCCGCCGAGACCCAGGATTCCCACGCCCCGGACCTGGAGATCGTCCTCCTGGGCGGCCGGCCGATCCGCGAGCCGGTGGCCCACTACGGCCCGTTCGTCATGAACAACAGGGCCGAGCTGGTCCAGGCGTTCGAGGACTTCAAGTCCGGCCGCCTCGGCACCGTCCCCGCCGAGCACGCCTGAGCCCCCGGCCCGCCGGCCCCGCCCCGTCGGCACCGCCCCGCCTGCAAGCCCTGTTGCGGGTGGGGCGGGGGTGGCGGAGGGTGGGGGGACCGTGGTGGCGCTGCTGCGGAGGAGGTTGTGCCGTGGGTGAGTACGCCGACCTGAGCGGGGTGCGGACCTATTACGAGGCCGAGGGGGCCGAGGGGGCCGAGGGGGACGGCGAGCCGCTCGTGCTGCTGCACGGGGGGTTCTGCACCGCCGGGAGCCGGCTGGCCGTCGTGCCCGGGGCGTCCCACCTGGTGCCGCTGGAGCAGGCCGGCTGGGTCAACCGGCTGGTGCTGGAGCATCTGACGCCGGCGGAGACCGGGACCATGCTGCCCGTACGGCGGGCGCCCGCGGCCCCCGGCGGCTGACCGGCTACGGGTTCGGCCAGTCCTCCTCGTGGAACTCGCACCAGATCTCCTTGCCCTCGCCCCGCGGCTCCGTGCCCCACTCCCCGGACAGCTCCTGGAGCAGGAACAGGCCCCGGCCCGAGGACGACATCTCGCCCGGGTGGCGCAGGTGCGGCAGGCCCGTGTCGGCGTCGGCGACGGTGACGCGCAGGGTGCGGTTGCCGCGGGGGCCCATGACGTCGGCGCTGATGTCGGCGTCGCTGTCGGTGTGCAGGAGGACGTTGGCGACGAGTTCGGAGAGCACCAGCTCGGCGGAGTCGACCTGCGCGGGGGTCGCCCAGTCGAAGAGCATCGCGCGCAGTTCGTGCCGGGCGTCCGCGGTGCGCTGCTGCTCCGCCTGGGGGACGGTGAGGTGCATGTGGCGGCCGGTGCCGGGGGCGGCGCCCGCCTCGCCCTCGCCTTCGCCCTCGTGCGGCGGCTGGTCGCGGCGGACGAGGACGAGCGCGATGTCGTCCTCGCGGCGCTCGGCGTGCGGCCCGGGGTGGGCGTGTGAGTGCGGGCCGCTGACGGCGTCGATGAGCGCGTCCGCCAGCGCCTCCAGATCGTCTCCCACGTGCCCGGCGAAGACCCGGCGCAGCCGGTCGCGGCCGGTCTCCAGGTCGTGGCCGCCGGTCTCGATGAGCCCGTCGCTGCACAGCAGCATCAGCTCGCCGGGCTCCAGGACCAGCCGGGTGACGGGGTAGTCGGGGTCCTCGACGACGCCGAGGGGCAGCCCGCCCTCGGTGGGGCGGACGAGGAGGGTGCCGTCGCCGACGCCCATGGCCGGGTCGAGGTGGCCGGCGCGGGCGATGGTCAGGGTGCCGGTCGCCGGGTCGGCCTTGATGTAGAGGCAGGTGGCGAAGCGGGGGTCGGCCTCCTCGGGCGTGGCGTCGTCTGCGAGGTCCTCGCGCTGGTTGAGCTGGGTGAGGAAGTGCGAGGCGCGGGTGAGGACGGCGTCGGGGTGGTGGCCTTCGGAGGCGTACGCGCGGATGGCGATGCGCAACTGGCTCATCAGTCCGGCGGCGCGTACGTCGTGGCCCTGGACGTCGCCGATGACCAGCGCCGTCTTGCCGGACGCGAGGGTGATCACGTCGTACCAGTCGCCGCCGATCTCCAGCCCGCCGCCGGTGGGCACGTAGCGCGCGGCGACTGTCATGCCCGGCGTCGGCGGCACCTCCTCCGGCATCAGGCTGCGCTGGAGCCCGGCGGACAGCTCGCGCTCGGACTCGTGCACGTGCGCGCGGGACAGCGCCTGCGCCAGCATGCGCGCCACGGTGGTGAGCACGGAGCGCTCGTCGGGCGTGAAGGGCGCGGGGTGGGAGAAGGCCGCCAGCCACACGCCGATGACGCGGCCGGCCACGATCAGCGGGACGTACGCCCACGAGCGCCGGCCGAGCCGGCCGGCGAGCCGCCACGCCTCGGGGAAGCGGCGGCGGTAGTCCTCGCGGCCCGCGATGTAGATGGCGCGGCCGGTGCGGACGGCGACGGAGCCGGGGTAGTCGGAGTCGAGGGGCATGTCGTTGAAGGGCTCCTCGTCCTCGGGGCGGTAGCCGTGCTGCCCGATGAGGGTGAGGTGGTCGCCCTTGACGCCGAAGACGGCCATGCCGTCGGGCGAGAAGCCGGGCATCGACAGGGAGGCGGCGACGCGCAGCACCTGGTCGGTGCCGCGGGACTCGGCGAGCGCGCGGCCGGCGTCGAGCAGGAACGCCTCGCGGGACAGCCGCCAGTCGCTGGTCAGCGGCGACGGCGGGGAGGTGCCGGCGCTGGCGCCGGGCAGGGGCTCGACGACCTCCTGGATGGTGCCGGACATCAGCACCTCCTCGGGGTCGGGGGCCGCGCCCGCCGCCTCCCCGCCGCTGAACGGCCGCATCCTGGTCCGTACGACCCGCAGCACCGTCCCCCGCTCGTCCACGATCCGCAGCCGCGCCTCCGCCACGGTGCCCTCGGTGCGCGCCAGCTCCATCGCCCCGGCCAGCTCGACGTAGTCCATGCCGTGGCAGCGGGCGCGGACGCCGGCGGCCGTGGTCTCAGTCTGCCGCGCGGGCAGCCCGATGAGCCGGGCGGCCTCGGCGTCCATGGTCACGGTGCCGGAGGCGGCGTCCCAGCTCCACACCCCGGTGCCGACGGCAGCCAGGACCTCCTCGGTGCGCATTGCCCTATTTTAAGGTGATTGACCGCGTGCGGCCGGGGAGGCGGGGGACGGTAGTCTTGGCGGGCTGAACACCCTGCTGGCCCAACTGGGGCAAGCCGAAGACACGAGTCCGACGAACTGGATGGATGATGCACCGGTACCGGTCCCACACCTGTGGCGAGCTGCGCGCGAGCGACGTCGGCAGCGACGTCCGCCTGTCCGGCTGGCTGCACAATAGGCGCGACCTGGGCGGCATCCTCTTCATCGACCTGCGCGACCACTACGGCATCGTCCAGCTCGTCGCCCGCCCCGGCACCCCCGCGAACGAGGCGCTGGCGCACCTCACCAAGGAGACCGTCGTCCGCGTCGACGGCCAGGTCGTCTCCCGCGGCGCCGACAACGTCAACCCCGAGTTGCCCACCGGCGAGATCGAGATCGAGGTCGCCGACGTCGAGGTGCTCGGCGCCGCCGGGCAGATCCCGTTCACGATCAACGCCGAGGACGGCGTCGGCGAGGAGCGGCGGCTGGAGTACCGCTTCCTCGACCTGCGCCGCGAGCGCATGCACCGCAACATCATGCTGCGCACCGCGGTCGTCACCGCCATCCGGCAGAAGATGACGGCCCTCGGCTTCAACGAGCTGACCACCCCGATCCTCTCGGCCACCTCCCCGGAGGGCGCCCGCGACTTCCTGGTCCCCTCCCGGCTGCACCCCGGCACGTTCTACGCGCTGCCGCAGGCCCCCCAGCAGTTCAAGCAACTGCTGATGATGGCCGGGTTCGACCGCTACTTCCAGATCGCGCCCTGCTTCCGCGACGAGGACGCCCGCGCCGACCGCTCGCCCGGCGAGTTCTACCAGCTCGACATGGAGATGAGCTTCGTCGAGCAGGAGGACGTCTTCGGCGTCATCGAGAAGGTGATGACGGAGCTGTTCGAGGAGTTCGGCAACGGCAGGCACGTCACGTCGCCGTTCCCGCGGATCCCGTACCGCGAGGCGATGGTGAAGTACGGCTCGGACAAGCCGGACCTGCGGGCCGAGCTGGAGCTGTCGGACGTCACGGACGTCTTCGCGGGCAGCGAGTTCAAGGCGTTCGCGGGCAAGCACGTGCGCGCGCTGCCGGTGCCGGCCGTGCAGGACCAGCCGCGCAAGTTCTTCGACGCGCTCGGCGACTTCGCCGTCGAGCAGGGCGCCAAGGGCCTGGCGTGGGTGCGTGTCGGCGAGGAGGGCAAGCTGACCGGGCCGATCGCGAAGTTCCTCACCGAGGAGAACGTGCGCGTGCTCACCGAGCGCCTGGGCCTGGCCGCCGGGCACGCGGTGTTCTTCGGCGCCGGCGAGACCGACGAGGTCTCCAAGATCATGGGCGCGGTGCGCGTGGAGGCCGCGAAGCGCGCCGGGCGGTTCGCCGAGGACGTCTACCGGTTCTGCTGGATCGTGGACTTCCCGATGTTCGAGAAGAACGACGACACGGGCGCGATCGAGTTCTCGCACAACCCGTTCTCGATGCCGCAGGGCGGCATCGAGGCGCTGGAGAGCAAGGACCCGCTGGACGTCCTCGCGTTCCAGTACGACATCGTCTGCAACGGCGTCGAGCTGTCCTCCGGCGCGATCCGGAACCACGAGCCGGAGGTCATGTTCAAGGCGTTCGGCATCGCGGGCTACAGCAAGGACGACGTGGAGCGCGAGTTCGGCGGCATGCTGCGCGCGTTCCGCTTCGGCGCCCCGCCGCACGGCGGGATCGCGCCCGGCATCGACCGCATCGTGATGCTGCTGGCCGACGAGCCGAACATCCGCGAGACCATCGCGTTCCCCCTCAACGGCAACGCGCAGGACCTGCTGATGGGCGCGCCCAGCGAGGTCGACGAGACGCGGCTGCGCGAGCTGCACATCGCGCTGCGCAAGCCGCAGCCGAAGTAGTCCCGGAGAGCCTGCGACACGGCTTTCGCACCGGCGTACGGGCCGGGGTGCCCGACGGGCCCCCGGCCCGTGGTGGTGCCAGGTACACCCCGCAGTCGGGTGGGCATCCCATGGGGCGAGCGGACGCGGATTCCTAGGTTGATGTCATACGACATCGCAGAGGGGAACCGTCCCATGTGGGCCATGGCCATCCGCACGCTCCGCCACCGAGCCGCCGCGCTCTCGGCGACCTTCCTGGCGCTCTTCCTGGGCGCCGTCATCGTGATGACGTGCGGCGGTCTGCTGGAGACCGGGATACGCAACAACGCGCCGGCGCAGCGGCTCGCGGGGGCCGCCCTCGTCGTCACCGGCGACCGTGCGCTGCCCCGCGGCGACGAGACCGCCGTCCTGCCCGAGCGCCCCGCGCTGGACGACGCCCTGACCGCGGCCGTACGGGACGTCCCCGGCGTCGCACGCGCCGTCCCCGAGCGGGTCTTCGAAGCCGCCGTCCTCGGCACCGGCGACGCCCCCGACACGCAGGGCCACGGCTGGTCCTCCGCCGCCGTCACCCCGTACGAGCTGACCGCCGGCCGGGCGCCGGCCGGCCCGGGCGACGTGGTGCTGGACGAGGCGACGGCCACCGCGTACGGCGTCCGCCCCGGCGACGAGGTGCGCGTCGCCGCGCAGGGCGGCGCCGAGGCGTACCGGCTGACCGGCGTGGTCCGTACCGCGCACGCCGTCGACCGCGGCGCCGTGTTCTTCACCGACGACCGGGCCCGCGCGCTCGCCCCCGCCGTCGCCGACATCGCCGTCACGGCGGCGCCCGGCACCGACCACGGCGAGCTGAAGGACCGCATCGGCGACGTCGTCGCTGAGCGCACCGCGCAGGCGCAGGCCCCGGCGAAGGTCGTCTCCGGCGACGACCGCGGCGCCGTCGAGTACCCCGAGGTGCTGACCCGCAAGGAGGACCTGATCGCGCTGGCCGGCGCCTTCGGCGGTATGGCCACCCTGGTCGCGGTCTTCGTCGTCTCCGGCACCGTCGCGCTGTCCGTCGAGCGCCGCCGCCGCGAGTTCGCGCTGCTGCGCACCATCGGCGGCACCCCGCGGCAGTTGCGCCGGCTGCTGCTCGCCGAGACGCTGATGGTCGCGCTGTTCGCCGGTGCGGCGGGCTGGTTCACCGGGCCGCCCGCGGGGGAGCGGCTGTTCGAGGAGTTCACCGGCAGCGGCATGGTCTCGGGGGCCGTCGCGTACGAGCAGGGCTGGATCCCCGCGATCGCCGCGGGCGGCGCGCTGCTGCTGACCTCGCTGCTCGGCGGCTTCATCGGCGGCCGGCGCGGGGTGAAGGTCACGGCCGTGGAGGCGATGGCGGATTCGGCGGTACGGACCCGCTGGGCGTCCCCGGTGCGGATCGTGGCCGCGCTGCTCTTCCTCGCCGGCGCGGGCGCGCTGGCAATCCTCACCTGGGTGCTCTTCGACGGCCCGATCGCCGCCAGCACCGCCGGGCCCACCGTGCTGTGCGCGGCCATCGCGCTGGCGCTTCTCGGCCCGGGTCTGACGAAGCTGTGCACCGTGCTGATCTCCGGACCGGTCAGGGCCGTCACCGGCGCCAGCGGCGAACTGGCCGTCGTCACCGCCCGGGCCCGCGCCGTACGGATGGCGGGCGTCGTCACGCCCGTGATGCTGGCCGTCGCCATGGCCACCGCGAACCTGTACCTCCAGACCACGCAGACCGACGCCTCCCGCGAGGCGTACGCCCAGACCCTGCGCGCCGACGCCGTCGTCGACTCCGCCTCCGGCACCCTCGACCCGGCGCTCACCGCCGACGTCCGCGCCGCCGACGGCGTCGCCGCGGCCGGCGCGTACGTCACCAGCACCGGCTGGATCGACGGCATCGGCGACGAGGACGGCGTGCCGCTCCAGGGCATCGACGCCCGCGACGCCGCCCGCACCACCGCCCTGGAGCCGACCGCCGGGGAAGTCGCCGACCTCACCGGCGAGACGATCGCCCTGCCCGCCGGGGCGGCGGACGGCCGCGGCGTCGGCGACACCGTCGAGGTGCGCTTCGGCGACGGCGCCGCCGCGAAGCTGCGGATCGCGGTGCTCTTCGAGGGCCGCGACGGCTACGACACCGCGTTCGTGCCCGCGGACCTCCTCGCCCGGCACACCGACGGCAAGCTGCCGCAGCAGATCCTCGTCCGCGCCGAGGACGGCGTCAGCGCCGCGGCGCTGACGGCGAGCCTGGAGAAGACCCTCGCGGACCACCCCGGCACCGCCGTCGTGGACCGGGACGAGCTGATCGAGGCGAACATCAAGGACACCGAGACCCAGGCGTGGGTCAACTACCTGATGGTCGGCATGATCGTGGCGTACACCGCGATCTCCGTGGTCAACAACCTGGTGCTCTCCGTCTCCGGCCGCCGCCGCGAGTTCGGGCTCCAGCGGCTGGCCGGCGCGACCCGCAGGCAGGTCATGCGCATGCTGACGATCGAGGCGCTGATCGTCGCCGGGATCGGCGTGGGCCTCGGCACGGCGGCCGCGGCCACGGCGCTGGTGCCGTTCAGCCACGCCGCGGCGGACAGCCTGCTCCCCTCCGGCCCGCCGTCCATCTACGCCGCGGTGGTCGCCGGTGCCGTGGCCCTCGCCCTCACCGCCACCCTGGTGCCGGGCTGGGCGGCCCTGCGCAAGCGCCCCGCGGAGGCGGCGCTGGCGGAGGAGTGAGCGGGTGGGCCCGCCCCGGGTGCGGGGCGGGCCCTGGTGTCTTGCGGCGGCACCGCCAGGCAGCACCGCAAGACGGCTCGGCCGGCCGGGGTCCCGACACGGGGCCCCGGCCGCGATGGCGGGCTCAGCCGAAGCGGCCGGACACGTAGTCCTCGGTCGCCTGCACCGACGGGTTGGAGAAGATCTTGTCGGTGTCGTCCAGCTCGATGAGCCGGCCCGGCTCGCCGACGGCGGCCAGGTTGAAGAACGCGGTGCGGTCCGAGACCCGCGCCGCCTGCTGCATGTTGTGCGTCACGATGACGATCGTGAAGCGGGTCTTCAGGTCCCCGATCAGGTCCTCGATGGCGAGGGTGGAGATCGGGTCGAGGGCGGAGCAGGGCTCGTCCATGAGGAGCACCTGCGGTTCGACGGCGATGGCGCGGGCGATGCACAGGCGCTGCTGCTGGCCGCCGGACAGGCCCGAACCGGGGCGGTTGAGGCGGTCCTTGACCTCGTTCCACAGGTTCGCGCCGCGCAGGGACTTCTCCACCACGTCGTCGAGATCGGCCTTCTTGTAGCGGGCGTTGAGCTTCAGGCCCGCGGCCACGTTCTCGTACACGCTCATCGTCGGGAACGGGTTGGGGCGCTGGAAGACCATGCCCACCACGCGCCGTACGGAGACGGGGTCGACGCCGGTGCCGTAGAGGTTCTCGTCGTCCAGCATCACCTTCCCCTCCACCCGCGCGCCCGGGATGACCTCGTGCATGCGGTTGATGGTGCGCAGGAAGGTGGACTTGCCGCAGCCGGACGGGCCGATGAAGGCCGTCACGGACTTCGGCTCGACGGCCATCGAGATGTCCTCGATCGCCTTGAAGTCGCCGTAGTAGGCGGTGAGGCCGCTGATGTCGATGCGCTTGGCCATGTCAGATCACTTCTCCTATGGCCGTCAGTGGCCGGTTTTCGGGGCCTTCCAGCGGGCTATCCCGCGGGCCAGCAGGTTGAGGATCATCACGAAGACGATGAGGACCAGGGCCGCGGCCCAGGCACGGTCGAACGACGCCTCGGTGCCGGCACCCCACTGCTGGTAGATGTACAGCGGCAGGGACGCCTGGCCGCCGTCGAAGGGGTTGTTGTTGATCGCGGGGCTGCCGAAGACGAGCAGCAGCACGGGGGCGGTCTCGCCGGTGATACGGGCGACCGCCAGCATGACGCCGGTGGTGATGCCGCCCAGCGAGGTGGGCAGGACGACCTTCAGGATCGTCTTCCACTTCGGTACGCCCAGGGCGTACGACGCCTCGCGCAGCTCGTTCGGGACGAGCTTGAGCATCTCCTCGGTGGAGCGCACCACCACGGGCATCATCAGGATCGCCAGCGCCAGCGCCCCGGCGAAGCCGGAGTAGCCGAAGTCCAGGATCATGATCCACAGGCTGAGGACGAACAGGCCGGCGACGATGGACGGGATGCCCGTCATGACGTCCACGAAGAACGTCACCGCCTTCGCCAGCGCCCCGCGGCCGTACTCCACCAGGTACACGGCGGTCAGCAGCCCGATCGGGGTGGCGATGAGCGTGGCGATGAGGACCTGCTCGATGGTGCCCATCAGCGCGTGGTAGACGCCGCCGCCGGGCGCGACGTTGACCACGCCGCTCATCGAGTGGGTGAGGAAGTAGCCGTCGGTGACCTTGACGCCCTTGCTGACGGTCTCCCAGATCAGCGACGCCAGCGGGATGACGGCCAGCAGGAACGCCACCCACACCAGGGAGGTCGCCAGCCGGTCCTTCGCCTGCCGGCCGCCCTCGACCACCGTCGAGATGACGTACTGGCCGACGACGAAGAGGATCGCCGCGATCAGGCCCCACTGGATCCGGCTGCCGAGGTCGGCGAGCACGCCGGTCAGCACCCCCAGGAGGGCGGCGCCGGCCGCGATGCCCAGCGGCGCCCAGCGCGGCAGCCGCGGCTGCTGGATGCCGAGGCGGTCGGCCCGGTCGGCCTTGTCGGCGATGGTAGCCGCGCGTGCGTCGCTCATGCGTTGGCCCCCGAGTACTCCTTGCGGCGCGCGATGATCAGCCGGGCGGCGCCGTTGACCACCAGCGTGATGACGAACAGGACCAGGCCGGAGGCGATCAGCGCGTCCCGCCCGAACTGCCCGGACTCGCCGAACGACGCGGCGATGTTCTGCGCGAACGTCCCCCCGCCCGCCTGGAGGATCTCCGCCGACAGCAGCGCCGACGGCGACAGCACCGTGGCCACCGCCATCGTCTCGCCGAGCGCCCGGCCGAGGCCCAGCATCGAGGCGGAGATGACGCCGGAGCGGCCGAAGGGCAGCACCGTCATGCGGATGACCTCCCAGCGCGTGGCGCCGAGCGCCAGCGCGGCCTCCTCCTGGAGGCGGGGGGTCTGGGCGAAGACCTCGCGGCTGACGTTGGTGATGATCGGCAGGATCATCACGGCCAGCAGGATGCCCGCGGTCATCAGCGAGCGCGGCGCGGTGCCGTCGAAGGACAGCACGACGGTCCAGCCGAGGTAGCGGTCCAGCCACTCGTACGTGCCCACCAGGTGCGGCACGAGGAACAGGGCGCCCCACAGGCCGTAGACGATGGACGGCACGGCGGCCAGCAGGTCGATGACGTACGCGATGGGCGCCGCCAGCCTGCGCGGCGCGTAGTGGGTGATGAACAGCGCGATGCCCACCGCGATCGGCACCGCGATGACCATCGCGACGATCGAGGAGACGACCGTGCCGAAGGCCAGGACGGCGATGCCGAACTTCGGCGGGATGGAGTTGGCGTCCCACTCGAAGGTGGTGAGGAAGTTGCCCTCGTTGTCCGCGAGGGCGATGGACGCGCGGTACGCCAGGAACGCGGCGATCGCGGCCATGATCAGCAGCAGCGTGATCCCCGACCCCTTCGACAGGCCGGAGAAGACCTTGTCGCCGCGGCGGGTGCTGCCCTTGCCGTCCGACAGCAGTACCTGGGACGGCGGTGGGGCGGGTGTGTCCATGTCGGTGGGTGGAGCAGTCATACGTGAATCTCCGGTCTGGTGTGGGGCGACGGCGCGATCTGCGCCCGCGTCCCGGCGGCGGTGCACCGGATGGCCTCCCGCCGGCCGGACGGGGTGGTCGCCGGCCGGCGGGAGGGCGGTTCAGGACAGGCTGTCGACGGTCTTGACGACCTCGGCGGCGATCTCGGCGGGCAGCGGGGCGTAGCCGACCTCGACGACCGACTGCTGACCGGCCTCGCTGGCGGTGTAGCCGAGGAAGGACTTCACCGCGTCCAGGGACTCCGGCTTGTTGCCCTTGTCGCACGCGATCTCGTACGTCACGAGGGTGATCGGGTACGCGCCGTCTTCCTTGGTGGCGTAGTCCAGCTCCAGCGCCATGTCGGGGGCCTCGCCGACCCGCTCGCCGACGGCGATGGCCTGGGAGGCGTTCTCGACGGTCGCCTCGACCGGCTCGGCGGCACCCGTGTCCAGCTTGACGGTGGCCAGGTCGTTGGACTCGGCGTGCGAGATCTCCATGTAGGAGATGGCGCCGTCGGTCTGCTTCACCTGCGAGGACACCCCGGCCGAGCCGGTGGCGGCCTGGCCGCCCTCGATCGGCCACTTCTTGTCCGCCTCGTCCGGCCAGGCGTCCTTGACGACCGTGTTGAGGTAGGCGGTGAAGTTCTCGGTGGTGCCCGACTCGTCGGAGCGGTGCACGGGCTGGATCTTGGTGTCCGGCAGTTCGGCGTCGGGGTTCAGCTTGGCGATGGCCTCGTCGTTCCAGTTGCCGATCTTGCCGTTGAAGACGTTCGCCAGGGTCTCGGCGTCGAGCACCAGCTCGTCCACGCCCTCGACGTGGTACGCGATGGCGACGGGGCCGCCGACCATCGGCAGGTTGATGCCCTGCCCGCCGGAGCAGACCTCCTTGGACTTCTCCACCTCCTCCGGCTCCAGCGCGGAGTCGGAGCCGGCGAACGCGGTCTGGCCGTTGAGGAACTCCTCGATGCCGGCACCGGAGCCGACCGGCTTGTAGTTGACCGTCACGTCGGGGCAGGCGGCCTGATAGTCGGCGACCCACTGCTGGACGGCGTTGTCCTGGGAGCTGGCGCCCGAGGCGAGGAGTTCGCCGCTGCCGCCGCACTTGATGTCGCCGCCGGCGGCGGCGCTGCTCTCGCCGCCGCCCTTGTCGTCGCCGGAGTCCGAATTGTCGTCCGAGCCGCACGCCGAGAGGACGAGGGCGCTGGAGAGGGCGAGTATGCCTGCCGCGGTGCGGAACCGGATCTTGCTCTGAGACTTCACTGGGGACTTTCCTTCCTGAGGCCGCACACCAGAGGCGGCTGGGTAACAAATCGAGACAAACGGAGTTGTGGGGTCTAAGGGAGGTCTGCGACCGGCGGCACGAAGCGGTAGCCGACGTTGCGGACGGTGTGGATGATCCGCGGATCGTGAGGGTTGTCCCCGATGCGGTCGCGCAGCCGACGGATGTGCACGGCGATCGTGTTGGACTTCGGCGCGCTGCCGCCCCACAGCTCGGCGCTGATCTGGTCGCGGGTGACGACCTTCTCGGAGTTGGCCACCAGCAGGTGCAGCAGCTTGAACTCGCGGAGCGGAAGCTGCACCAGCCGGCCGTCGACGCGGGCCTCGAAGGTGGCGGGGTTGACGCTGTAGGGGCCGGAGGCGACCGTCTGGTCCACGTCGTACGTCGCCGGGCTGGCGACGCCGAGCATCTTCAGGACCTCGTACGGCCGGTAGGGGCGGGCGACGCAGGCGCTGGCCCCCGCGGTGAGCGCCTCGACGGCGTCCTCCGCGTCGTCCGGGCCGACGCCGATGATGACCGGCGTGGCGCTGCGGCGGCGTAGCACCTCCACCACTCTGGCGCCGGGCACGAGCGGCAGCTTGGCGCTGACCAGCACGGCGTCGGGGGACTGGAGGCCGACCTGGAGAAGTGCCTCCGCCCCGTCCGAGCAGAAGACGACCTTCACCTGATGGCCCGCCAGGTGTTCGGCCAGATCGTGGGCCACCTGTTCGTCCGGATCGGCGAGCAGCAGGACATGCCCGTGTCGCTGGCCGGGTATCGCCGGTGTGTCCATCGGTCGGTCACCACCCCCTTCGTCGCGTCTCATGCAATTCCGTGTCGGCGGACTCGGCCGGGTGGTGGCGGTTAACTGAAGGTGAACATCGGAACAGGGATGCGTGATGCCGTTATCGGCCCGTTATGAACGGCGTGGTCCACGGCCTCACCAGCCCCACTGACGGCGTCGCGGCTCACCTCACAGACCGCCCGAGCCGCCCGCGTCGCCGCCGGTGTCGCCGGCGCCGCCCTGCCGGCCGCTGTGCTCTTTCAGCCGCGCCAGATCGCGCTTGAGCTTGGTCTCCTGCACCTCGCTGAGCGGGATGTAGCCGGCCTCCGAGGCGAAGTCCGTGTGGCTGTCCACGTAGAACTCGACGAACGTCTCCACCTCGGGGCGCTCCAGCGCCTTCGCCGAGGGATAGATGAACAGCGGCCTCGCCAGCGGCTTGTACGAGCCGTCCTGGACCGACGCCGTGCTGGGCGCGACGCAGCCGTCACCGGCGTCGACCTCCAGCGCGCGCAGCTTGTCGCGGTTCTCGTCGAAGTAGGTGAAGCCGAAGTAGCCGAGCCCGCCGGGGTGCTCCGCGACGCCCTCGACGAGGGTGTTGTCGTTCGTGCTCGGGGTGAAGTCGGCGCGGGACGCCTTCTCCTCGCCGTTGATGGCCTCGGTGAAGTAGTCGAACGTGCCCGAGTCGGTGTCGGGCCCGTAGAGCTGGAGCGGCTCGTCGGGGAACGCCGGGTCGACCTCCTGCCAGCTCGTCAGCGCGGAGCCGGGCTCCCAGATGCGCTTGAGCTGGTCGGTGGTGATGCAGTCGATCCAGTCGTTGGCGCGGGGCACGACGACGGTGAGCGCGTCGTTGGCGACGGTCAGCTCCCGGTACGGCACGTCCCAGTTGGCGCAGGTCTCCTTCTCGAAGTCGTTGATCGGCCGGGAGGCGTCGGAGATGTCCGTCTCGCCGGCGCAGAACCGGTCGAAGCCGCCGCCGGTGCCGGCCGCCCCGACCCTGACCCGTACCCCGGGCTCCTGCCGGCCGAAGCGCTCGCCGGCCAGCTTCGTCAGCGGCTCCACCGTGCTGGAGCCGTCGATCAGCACCGTCCCGGTGAGCCGTTCCGTACGGTCGTCACCGGCGCTCGCCTCGCTCTCGCCGCCGCACGACACGAGGGCGGCGACGGCGGCCGGTGCCAGGAGGAGGCCGCCCAGGCGGGCGGCGGTGCGCTTCGTCTGCATCGGGCTCACGTGCTCTCACTGCCTCTCGCTGCTTTCCGCTGATCGATTCGGACATCACTCGGGTTCCGTATCGAAGTGGCGGCAGTCGGCCATGCGGGGCGGCTTCGGTGAGCGCGGGATGAACAGTGGACGACCAGACATGGTGCCCTTGTGCGTACGCGCGGAGAACGCGGATCGCGGGGCGAACGCGCAGGCAGGAGCCGGGCGCGTGCCCGTGGGTCGCTTCGCGCCCCGCCCCGCGCGCGGCCCGCTAGATCGGATCTAGCGGGCGCCTGCCGGTTTCTGGCGCCTGAAGGGTGACGGCCCGGGCGCACCGCCCGGGGCCGGCGAGACCGGGAGGTGTCCGATGCGGAACGGCGAGTCCGGCGTACGCGATACGTCCGGCGTACGCGATACGTCTAGCGGACCCGGCGCGTCCGGCGCGCCCCCGCGGCTGCGCGTCGCGTGCCTCCTGGGCGGCCCCGCCGAGACCGACTGCCGCCCCCCGGGCGTCACGCACTGGCTCGACGAGCTGGCCGGCGAGCGCGGCGACCTGGCGCTGCGCGTCCTGGACCTCGCGGACTACGACCTCCCGCTGCGCTACCCGGAGCACCCGACCGAGCAGATGTCCTCGTTCACCGCGGAGCTGGCGTGGGCGGAGGGGTTCGTCGTGGTCACGCCCGAGTGCAACCGCAGCTTTCCCGCGCAGCTCAAGCACGCCATCGACCTGGGCTACGACGAGTGGCACGCCAAGCCCGTCGGCTTCGTCTCGTACGGCTTCGGCTGCGACGGCGTGCGCGCGGTGGAGCACCTGAGATCGGTCTTCACCGAGCTGCACACGGTCACGGTGCGGGACTCGGTCGGGATAGACCTGCGCTTCACCGATGAGAAATTCCCGGCCGGGGGGTCCATCTACTCGGACGGTCTGGTACGCGCCGCCGGCGCCCTGCTGGACCAGCTCACCTGGTGGGGCCTCGCGCTGAGGGAGGCCCGCGCGGCGCGGCCGTACGTGGCGTAGCAAAAGCCTCGTCAATACCTGATGTTGGAGAATCTGGAGAAGAAAGACATGACTAACGACTCGTCCGGCCTGGCGATCGAAACGTCGGGACTTGTGAAGGTGTTCGGCGAGACCCGCGCGGTGGACGGCGTCGACCTCGCCGTCCCCCGCGGCACGGTCTACGGCGTCCTCGGCCCCAACGGCGCCGGGAAGACCACCACCGTGAAGATGCTCGCCACCCTGCTGCGCCCCGACGGCGGCGAGGCCCGGATCTTCGGCAAGGACGTCGTCCGCGACGCCAACGCCGTCCGTTCCCGGGTCAGCCTCACCGGCCAGTACGCCTCCGTGGACGAGGACCTGACCGGCACCGAGAACCTCGTGCTGCTCGGCCGCCTCCTCGGGCACAAGCCGGCCTCCGCGCGGGTGCGCTCCGCGCAGTTGCTGGAGGCGTTCGGCCTGGCCGAGGCCGCGGACAAGCAGGTGAAGAACTACTCGGGCGGCATGCGGCGCCGCATCGACATCGCCGCGTCCATCCTCAACACCCCCGACCTGCTCTTCCTCGACGAGCCGACCACCGGCCTCGACCCGCGCAGCCGCAACCAGGTCTGGGACATCGTCCGCGCGGTCGTCGCGCAGGGCACCACCGTCCTGCTCACCACGCAGTACCTGGACGAGGCCGACCAGCTCGCCTCCCGGATCGCGGTCATCGACCACGGCAAGGTCATCGCCGAGGGCACCAAGGGCGAGCTGAAGGCGTCCGTCGGCGCCGGCTCCGTCCACCTCCGCCTGCGCGACGCCGCGCAGCGCGCGGAGGCGGTCACCCTGCTGGAGACGGCCCTCGTCGGCGCCCAGGTCCAGCTTGAGCCGGACCCCGTCGCGCTCACCGCCCGCGTCGGTGACAACGGCCACGGCGCCGCGGCCCAGGCCGCCACCGCGCTGGCGGAGCTGGCCCGCGCGGACATCACCGTCGACAACTTCTCGCTGGGTCAGCCCAGCCTGGACGAGGTCTTCCTCGCCCTCACCGACCACAAGGCCGGTGCCGAGACCCAGGAGGCAGCAGCATGAGCACCGCGACCGAGACCAAGACCAAGACCCAGACGGAAGACCTCGCCCCGGTCACCACCGAGAGCCTGGCGGAGCTGCTGGTCTCCAAGGAACGGCCGCCACGGCCGAGTGCGTGGTCGGCCTCATTGACGTTCGGCTGGCGGGCCGTGCTGAAGATCAAGCACGTGCCCGAGCAGCTCTTCGACGTCACCGCCTTCCCGATCATGATGGTGCTGATGTACACGTACCTCTTCGGGGGTGCGCTGGCGGGCTCCACCTCGGACTACCTTCAGTACCTGCTGCCGGGCATCCTCGTGATGAGCATCGTCATGATCACGATGTACACCGGTGTCTCCGTCAACACCGACATCGAGAAGGGCGTCTTCGACCGCTTCCGCTCGCTGCCGATCTGGCGCCCCGCGGTGATGGTCGGCTACCTGCTCGGCGACATGCTGCGCTACCTCATAGCGTCGGTGGTCATGGTCGGTGTCGGCCTGATCATGGGCTTCCGACCGGACGGCGGCGTGCTGGGCGTGCTGGCGGGGGTGGCGCTGCTGATCGTCTTCTCCTTCGCGTTCTCCTGGATCTGGACGATGTTCGGCCTGCTGCTCCGCACCGAGAAGTCGGTCATGGGTGTCAGCATGATGGTCCTGTTCCCGGTGACGTTCCTCAGCGACATCTTCGTCGAGCCGAAGACGATGCCGGGCTGGCTCCAGGCGTTCGTCAACAACAACCCGGTGACGCACCTGGCCTCCGCGGTCCGCGAGCTGATGCACGGCGACTGGCCGGGCTCGGACATCGCCTGGACCCTGGGCTGGGCGGGCGTGATCGTGGCGGTCTTCGGCCCGATCACGATGCGCCTCTACGCCAGGAAGTAGCCCGATTCCGGCCGGCCACCGGGCCCGTTCCCCCGAGCAGCGGGGGGCGGGCCCGGTCGCGTCCGTCTGCTAGGTTCGGGCGCATGTTCCTCCTCTGTGCATAGGAGTCGGCGCCGCCGCACCCCGGTGGGGTGTGGCCGTATGCCGTCCGTGCACACCCGAGCGCCGTGGCTCCGCGCTCCCTTCACCGAGGAACGTCACCATGTCTTCGCCGTCCTACGCGGCCGTACTGCGCATCCCCCATGCCTCCCGCACCTTCGGTGCCGCCCTGCTGGGGCGGTTGTCGTACGGGATGGTCCCGCTGTCGCTGCTGCTCTCCGTCAAGGGCGCCACCGGTTCGTACGCCGCGGCCGGTGCCGCCATGGCGTGCTTCGGGGCGACCAGCGTGTCCCTCTCGCCCGCACGGGCGGGGTTCATCGACCGGCACGGGCCGCGGCGCGCGCTGCCGCCGATGGCCGCGGCGTACGCGCTGCTGCTGGCGGCGCTGGCGGTGGTCACCGCGGGCGGCGGGGCGGGCGACGCGGTGCTCGTCGCCATGGCCGCGGCGGCCGGGGCGTGCACGCCGCCGCTGGGGCCGGTGATGCGGGTGCTGTGGAGCGACCTGGTGCCGCCGCGGCTGCTGCCCCGCGCGTACAGCCTGGACTCGGTCGCCGAGGAACTGCTGCTCGTGACGGGGCCGTTGCTGGTCGGCGCGGTGGTGAGCGTCGCGCCGGCGCCGGTGGGGCTGGGCGCGGGCGCGGTGCTGATCCTCGTCGGCACCCTGGCGCTGGTCGCCTCACCGGCGGCCCGCTCCCGAAAGGGCTCCCGTACGCAGGCGGCCGAGGCGCCGGAGACCGCGCCCGGGTCCGAGTCTGTGCCCAGCCCCGCGGCGGGGCCCGCGCCCGGATCTGCGCCGGGGTCCGCGCCCGGGTCCGCGCCCGGACCCGCGGCGGGGCCCGTACCCGGGGTGCTGCGGGGGAATCCGGCGATGCGCCGGGCCGTCGTCGGGGTGGCCGGGGTCGGGGTGTGCCTGGGGGCGCTGCACCTGCTCGTCGTCGCCTTCGCCGACGAGCACGGCGCCGACGGGCTCGTGCCCTGGATCCTCGCCGCGATGTCCGCCGGCAGCGCCGTCGGCGGCCTCGTCTACGGGGCCGTCGCCTGGCGTGCGCCCAGCACCCGGCGGCTGCCGGTGCTCGCGGCGGCCCTGGGCCTGATGCTCGCCGCCACGGGGCTCTCCCCGCACCCGTACATCCTCGTGGCCTGGGCCGCCCTCTTCGGCGTCTTCGTGGCGCCGGGCATCACGACGGCGTACCTGATCGCCGACGAGTCCGCCGACCCCCGTTCCCGTACGAAGGCGGGCGCCTGGGTCAACACCGCGCTCAACGCGGGCTCCGCCTCGGCCACGGCCGTCACGGGCCTCCTGATCGGCCGCCTCCCCCTCCCTCTCTGCTTCGCGCTGGCCGGCCTCCCGGCCGTCCTCGCCGCCGCCACGGCCGCCCTCCCGGCGCGGTCCCGTGCCCGTGCCCGTGCCCGGGGCCCGGAACGGCTCGGCGTGGGCGACGCCGCCTGACGTCGCCCGGAGCCTCACCTGCCGCGGCGCGGACGGCGGCGGGGGCAGTGGTGGGCGGCGTACAGGAGGGTCTGGATGGCCATGCCCGCCTCGGCCACGTCGACGAGGAGGGCGGGGAAGGGGAGGCGGATGTCGCGGTGGGTGCGGGGGTGTTCGAGGCGCAGCGTGAGGCCGTACCGGTCCAGCGCGAGGGGGTGGACGCGGACCACGCCGTGGAGCGTCGCCGGGTCGACCAGGCGGGTCAGGGCGTCGATCGCGTCGCGGTGGGAGTCCGCCATGTGCAGGAGCATCGCGGACTCCTGGGCGGCCAGCGGGTCGGCGTGGGCCCCGGCCAGCTCCTCCAGGTCCACGACGGCCACGTCGGGGGTGTCGTCGGCGTCGGTGCCGTCGGCCGCCGTGACCACCAGCACCTCCGCCGGGTCGAAGCCCAGCACCAGCCGGTCCGCCTCCGGCTGCACCCGCTCCGGCGCCAGCCAGCCGATCAGCGTCACCCGGGCCCGTACACGGTCGCGTACGCCCACGGGCGCGATGTCCGTCAGGTGCAGCCGCACCGGCAGGTCGCCCGTCGGGGCGCAGACCACCCGGGCAGCGAGCGCGCTGTCCGCGGGCGGGCGCAGCCGCAGCAGCCAGTCGGGTTCGGCCGGCGGGTCGGTGCCCGGGCCGGCGGTGTGCAGGCCCACCAGGTCGCAGCGGAATCCGTCGGCCTCCAGCGTCAGCGATGCCGCGGTCGCCAGGATCGTGCGCACCCGCTCCGCCGGCGTCGGCGCGGCGCTGCCCGCGGCCGGCTCCGGGGCTGCGTCCGCGGCTGTGTCCGCGGCCTCGTCGTCGGGCTTCGCGTCCGGGCCCGCGGTCCTGTCCGTGCGTACGTCGTCGGGGAAAGCCATGCCGCTCCCTCAGCCGAGCTTTTCAGCGTTCTCGATGGCGTCCGCCAGCCGCTCCAGCACCGGCGCGAACCCGCGGTAGCTGTAGCGCTCCTCCATCGCCCAGGGCGTGGTCTGCCCGGCCTCGACGGCGGGGAGCCGGTTCCAGGTGGGCTTCTTGGCGAGCGCCGCGGGCGTCATGGCCTGGGTGCGGTTGTCGATCATGATCAGGTCGGCGTGGTACTTGTCGGTGTTCTCCCAGCTCAGGAACTCCCAGAAGCCCCACTCGTCGGACTTCTTCCCCTCCACGACGTCCACGCCGAGGTCGCGGAAGTAGTGCAGGTCGGTGTACGCGCCGGGGACGGCGACGTACATGTTGTCCTGGTCGCCGGTCATCGCCAGCACCTTGATGCCGCGCTTGGCCTTCGCCACCGTACGCAGCCGGTCCTCGGCGTCCTCGAAGCGTTTCCTGTCGGCCTCGACCCGCGCGCTGGTCGTGTCGCCGCCGAGCGCCTTCGCCAGCTCCTCGTACCGCTTCAGGGGCTCCAGCAGGCTGGTGTGCGCGCCCTTGATGCCGATGGCGGGGGCGAGGGCGAAGATCTTCTTCCGGCTCTCCTCCGGTACGAACCACAGGTCGGGCGGCGGGAACATGTTGCTGACCAGCAGCTCCGGGCCGAGCGAGGCGTACTTCTCGACGTTGAACTCGCCCCACGCCTCGCCGAGGCTCTCCAGCTCGCCCAGGTCCAGGTCGCCCGCCTGCGGGTTGGGATTGCCGTCGATCGGCTCGCTCGGGCCGAAGATCGCGGTGCAGGTGACGCCGTAGTCGTACAGCGCGGCGGCGGAGCTGACGAAGGCGACGATCTTCTCCGGGCGGCGGTCGGTCTCGGCCTTCTTGCCGCGGTCGTCGGTGAACGACCAGCCGCCGCCGTCGGAGCCGCCGTTCGCGGAGTCGCTGCCGCAGGCGGCGAGGAGGGCGGTGAGGCCGAGCGCGCCGCCGGCGGTCAGCAGACCGCGGCGGGAGAGCGGGGTGGTCGGTGCGGTGGTGCCCAAGGCCGGGTTCCCCTCCGGTTGACGAGACTTAGGTGAGGCTAACCTAATATGCTCGACCGGGGAACCCGGGCCCACGGCCCCGCGGCACGCCGACACGTGCACGCGGAGCCGCGGGATCCGCGGAACCGGATGTTCTGCCACGGGACTTCGGAGGCCGTCCTACGGGCCTCGGACGTCCCGTCGCGGGACCGAAGGGTGCATCGGGGCCGTACCGGAACGGCCAGGCCCTAGGCCCCGATGCGCCCGCCGCCGCTGCGCCACACGTTGACGACCGCCGGGCGGTTCGGCCTGCCCGGACCGTCCGGCCACGCCGAGCCCGGGTTCTCGTACGACGCACCGTCGACCTCGCCCGGGTGCTGCACCGCGACCAGCACGCGGTCCTCCTGCACCACGGGACCGCAGGTCTCCGCGCCCGTAGGCACCGTGAGGAACTGCTTCACCTGGCCCTCGTACCGGCCCGTCGTCGCCACGCCGAAGAGCCCGTCGTGGGTGCCCAGCGCGTTGCCGTCGGTGGAGATCCACAGGTTGCCGTACGGGTCGAACGTCACGTTGTCCGGGCAGGAGATGGGGCTGACCTTCTCCTTCGGGAAGCCCGCGAAGTACGTGGAGGGGTCGGCCGGGTCGCCGCAGACCAGGAAGAGCCGCCAGCCGAAGCGGGTCGACGCCGGGTCGTCGCGCTTCTCGGACAGCTCCAGGATGTGGCCGTGCTTGTTGGCGTTGCGCGGGTTGGCCTCGTCGGCCTTGGCGTTGGTGCCGGTGCCGCGGTTGGTGTTGTTCGTCAGCGCGACGTACACCTTGCCGCTGTTCGGGCTGGGCTCCACGTCCTCGGGGCGGTCCATCTTCGTCGCGCCGGCCTTGTCGGCGGCGAGCCGCGTGAAGACGTAGACCTCGTCGGCGGTCATGCCGGGGACGAAGCTGCGGTCGCCGCTGGCCAGCTTGATCCACTCGCCGGTGCCGTCGAACTCGCCGTCCGCCGGCAGCTTGCCGGTGCCGTCGATCTCGGCGGCCGGGCTGTCGCCGGTGAGCCGGGCGACGTAGAGCGTGCCCTCGTCCAGCAGCGTCATGTTGTGGGCTCGCGCCCAGCGGCTGCTGCCGCGCACCATGCGCTTGTCGGAGACGAACTTGTACAGGTAGTCGAAGCGCTCGTCGTCACCGGAGTACGCGACCGCGCGGCCGTCGCGCGTCAGCCGGATGCTGGCGCCCTCGTGCTTGAAGCGGCCGAGCGCGGTGTGCTTGACCGGGGTGGAGTCCGGGTCGTACGGGTCGATCTCCACGACCCAGCCGAAACGGTTCGGCTCGTTCGGCTCCTTGACCACGTCGAAACGGTCGTCGAACTCCTCCCACCTGCGCTGCGAGGCGCCGCCGGTGAAGCCGTAGCGCGCCAGGCGCTGCTTGGCGACGGGGTCGGTGACGGCCTCGGTGTGGGCGAAGTACTGGTTGAAGTTCTCCTCGCCGGACAGGACCGTGCCCCACGGGGTGGTGCCGCCGGCGCAGTTGTTGAGCGTGCCGAGCACGCGCCGGCCGGTCGCGTCCGCGGAGGTCTTCAGCAGGTCGCTGCCGGCCGCCGGGCCGCGCAGCTCGAACGCGGTGGTGGCGGTGATCCGGCGGTTCAGCGGATGCCGCGGTACGGCCCGCAGGCTGCCGCCGCCCTTGCCCCGGCGGCCCTCCTCCCGGACCGCCACGACGGACATGCCGTGCGCCGCCCAGCCGATCTCGGCCTGCTCGCGGGTGACGTTCTCCGGGTCGTAGCCGGGGAACATGAGCTGCTCGTCGGTGTACTCGTGATTGGCCACCAGCAGTTGCCGGTCGCGCTCGTGGCGCAGCGGCAGCAGGGCGAGGAAGTCGTTGTTGTAGCCGAACTGGCCGGCCTGGGCGGCGGCCGACTGGCGGGCCGGGTCGAAGGCGGGGGCGCCGCGCAGGACGGGGTCGCCCCAGGCGATGACGACGTTCTGGTCGTAGCCGTCGGCGACGGTCACGGCGTCGTCCTTGTTGGGCGCGACGGCGTCGAAGCGCAGCCCGCGGGCACCGTCGCCGCCGTGCCCGTGCCCGTGCCCGTTGCCGTGGCCGGGCCCGCGGCCGAAGGTGCCGGCCGGCGCGGTCGGCGCGGCCGACGCCGGGGCGGCGGCCCCGACGACCCCCGCACCGGCCGCCACCACGGTCACCGCGGCACCGGCGCGCAGCGCCCCGCGGCGGGAGACGGCGCGGGCGACGATGTCGCCGGCGTACTCGTTGTCGCTGGTGTTCGGAACCTCGTGGAAGCAGGCGTCACCACAGCGGTAGCGACAGGTCATGGCCGAGCGGCCGCCCGGGTGCGGCGAGCCGATGAGCGGCAGAAGTCTGCGCACGATCCCCTCCGGATTCTGTGAGTTCGCGCCGGACGCTAGGCGCGGAGTCCCGCCGGGGGGCGACGTGGACCTGAACTCCGGGTGAACCCGCGCCGGTGGGAGCCTTCGTCACCGTACGTAATCGGATGAGTGCGACACCCTCGGACCGTTAGGATTTCGACCATGGCGGCCACTGGAGAAGAGCAGCAGGGGGCGAAGGCGTACTACGTCTCGACCCCCATCTACTACGTGAACGACGCTCCGCATCTGGGCCACGCCTATACGACCGTCGCAGGCGACGTGCTCACCCGCTGGCACCGCCAGCGCGGTGAGAAGGTGTGGTACCTCACCGGCACGGACGAGCACGGTCAGAAGATCATGCGCACCGCGGAGGCGCACGGCGTCAGCCCGCAGGAGTGGTGCGACAAGCTCGTGGAGGAGGCGTGGAAGCCCCTCTGGGAGCACCTGGAGATCGCGAACGACGACTTCATCCGCACCACGGAGAAGCGGCACACGGACCGGGTGCAGGAGTTCGTCCAGGACCTGTACGACAAGGGCGAGATCTACCAGGGCGGCTACGAGGGCCCGTACTGCGTCGGCTGCGAGGAGTACAAGACCCCCGGCGAGCTGCTCGACGGCGAGGGAGAGTACGCGGGCCTGAAGCTCTGCCCGATCCACAAGACGCCGGTGGAGATGCTCAAGGAGGAGAACTACTTCTTCAAGCTCTCCGAGTACGGCCCGAAGCTGCTGGACTTCTACGAGGCCAACCCCGGCTTCGTCCAGCCCGAGTCGGCCCGTAACGAGGTCGTCAACTTCGTCCGCCAGGGCCTGAACGACCTGTCGATCTCCCGCTCCACCTTCGACTGGGGCGTGCGGGTCCCGTGGGACGACAAGCACGTGATCTACGTGTGGATCGACGCCCTGCTCAACTACGCGACCGCCGTCGGCTACGGCGCGGACGAGCAGAAGTTCTCCACCACCTGGCCGGCGAACGTCCACCTCGTCGGCAAGGACATCCTCCGCTTCCACGCGGTGATCTGGCCCGCGATGCTGATGGCCAACGGACTGCCGCTGCCCGGCAAGGTCTTCGCCAACGGCTGGCTGATGGTCGGCGGCGAGAAGATGTCCAAGTCCAACCTGACCGGCATCAAGCCCCAGGACCTCACGGACCACTTCGGCGTCGACGCCTACCGCTGGTACTTCCTGCGGGCCATCCAGTACGGCCAGGACGGCTCCTTCTCCTGGGAGGACTTCACCCACCGCTACACCAGCGAACTGGCCAACGACTTCGGCAACCTCGCCTCGCGCGTGGGCGCGATGACCGTCAAGTACTTCGACGGCGACCTCCCGGCGGCCCCGGCCGCGGGCCCCGCGGAACAGGTGATCGTCGACGGCCTGGCCCACGCTGCGGCGGAGGCGGACCGGCGTATCGGCGACGAACTGGACTTCGCGGGCGGCATCGCCGCGGTCTTCGACTTCATCAAGAAGGTCAACCTGTACCTGACGGAACAGGAGCCCTGGAAGGTCGCGAAGGATTCGTCGCCCGAAGCCCAGGCCCGCCTGGCGACGATCCTCTACACCGCGGCGGAAGCCCTCCGCGCGGTGGCGGTCCTCCTGCACCCGGTGATGCCGCAGACTTCGCAGCAACTCTGGTCCTCCCTGGGCGCGGAACCCACCCTGGGCCCGCTGGCGGACCAGCGAATCGCGGAGACCGCCCAGTGGGGCCGCCTCCCGGCGGGCGCCCGGGTCACGAAGGGCGCGATCCTGTTCCCGCGCCTGGAGGAACCGAAGCAGTCGTAGCGGCGACGGGCGCGACCGCATCCGCGGTCGCGCCCCGGGGAAGGTCACGCCCGGGGCTTGCGCCTCGCGCCACCTCGGCGAGCACGATCGAAGGCACGGCGGCTTCGACCGGGCGCTTCTCTGCGTCGATGTCGGGGAGTTCGACAAACACGCACCTGTCGAGGAGCCCACGCGGGCCGTCGACGCTCGGTCACCCCCGCCGCCACGGATCGTCCGCGCCGCCGCCGACGCGGTCCTCGTCGCCGTAGAACTCGTCGGCCTCGGCGCGGAGCTGCCGATGATCCACCCGCGGTGCGTGCTGCCACTCGCGCTGGAGCCGGGCGACGGGCGTCGGGGGCGTGGTGCCGGGGAGTTTGAAGGTTGCCCAGACGGCCTTGCCGGGGCCGTTGCGGTCGGTGGTGCCCCAGTCGTCGGCGAGGGCGGCGACCAGCAGCAGGCCGCGGCCGTGGTCGTCGGTCGCCGCAGGTGCGCACACGCGGGGCTCACCGCCCCCGGCGTCGTGCACCTCGACGCGGACGAGGTGTTCCTGCGCGTCCACGCGCACGAAGAAGAGGCGGCCGGCGGGGGTGTGGCGCAGCGCGTTGGTCGCCAACTCGGAAACGCACACGCGGATGTCGTCCGCCCGGTCCCCCGCGCACACCGCGGCGGCAACGAAATCACGCGCCTTGCCCACCGAACGGGCACTCCGGCCGAACATGCGCCCCTGAGGGGTCACGGTGCTCACCTCGTTCCGGATAGCGCTGGAGTGTGGTCCCTGTCCGGGTCCCCTTCGACTCTTCTTGCCGCGGAGTCAGGCGGTTCCTTGGACGAAGCGGCCGAGGATCGCCCTCCTGATTCGCCGCGGCAAGGCAACGTCACCGCAGACGGCCCGGCACGGTGATGACGGCCAGAGGGGGGAGCGAGTAAGCGGAACGTGCGTACGAACAACCTCGCGATACCGTGGCCCATGTCGGCGCTCCTAGTCAGCGTTGGCCATGCCCCCGGGCCGTGTCAGCGGTCGCGGGGGTCTGATCACTCGATCACTGAACACGTAACCGTGTAGCTCTCCGCGGGGGTACCGTTGAGTCAGCGCTGAAACTTGAAAGCCTTGAAAGTCCACGCGCGGCAGGGAGTTGGTGTCAGTGGCACATCGCGAGCCGAACGCCCAGCTCGTGTCCTTAGTGGCCGAGACCCGATGGACCTACAGCCAGTTCGCTCACGCCGTGAACCGCATCGGTGCCGAGACCGGGACACCCCTGCGGTACGACGAATCGTCCGTCGCGCACTGGCTCCGCGGCACCCGCCCTCGCAAGGCAGCGCGACCGGCAGTCCTCGAAGCCCTCTCCCGCAGACTCGCACGACCCGTCACCCACACAGAAGCGGGATTCCCACTTTCCGATGATCAGGAATCGCAACCCGCAAGCGCGGTAGAGGGATTGATGGATCTCGGCAGGCTGGACATGGATCCGTCACGCCGGGGCATCCTATCCGCTGGCCTGTTCTCCGTCGCCCTGACTACTCCCGAGTGGCCAGACGTGGTCGGCCGCATGGAAGCCGTGCAGATCGGCCGAGTGCGACGCATCGGATACCGGGAAGTCGATGCCGTGGCGGCAATGACGGAGAAGCTGTCTGAACTGGACGATCAATTCGGCGGTCGCCATGCCCGGCCCATGGCTGCGGCCTTTCTCGTCAACACAGTTGCGCCTCATCTTCGAGCCGATGCCCCGGAGGATGTACGCAAGGGTCTGCGATCCGCTACGTCAGACCTCCTGTATCTGACCGGGTTCATGGCCGTAGACGAGGGGTTTCACGGTTTGGCCCAGCGATATTACATCAAGGCCCTGGAGCTGGCTGGGTCCGCCGAGGATCACATGACGTACTGCACGACCCTGCGAGGCATGAGCCTCCAAGCTGTCGATTTGGGACACGTCACCCATGCGACCCGGCTTGCAGACGCCGCCGCCGCAGTGTCGCCGGAAGCGGGGCCTCGTATGCGTGCTTTTCTCGCCGGCCAACAGGCACACTGCCATGCCGCAGCCGGTAATCGCCAAACGGCACTCGGCTACCTCCGAGAAGCGGAGGTAGCCATGGAGCGGGCGGAGAGTCAGGCGAAAGCATTCGGGAGTTATGCACCGTCTTCGCTGGCGTACCACACATCGCAAGTGCGATTTGAGCTAGGCGACAAGAAGGGAGCTGTGACCTCCCTGATCGAGTCGGACAAACTCCGGGACAAGCACTACCGGCGGAGCAGTGTCCGCTATAACGCACTACTCGCCGAACGCCAGCTAGAGCTTGGGCGTCTGGAAGAGGCTTGCGCAACCTGGAACAGGGTCTTGGACGAGTACCCCCTAGTTCAGTCCGGCGGAGCCGACAAGCGCATGCGCAATATGCAGTCTCTTATCCGTCCCCACATGCGAAACCAGACGGCCCGGTCCCTCTACGAGCGGGCGCGCGGCGTTGTCCCGCCCGCACTCACCACCTGATGACGCCCGGCTGGAAGGGGTGAAGAAGGGATGACCAGCGCAAGTGAGTTGTCTGTCCGCTGGCGCAAGTCCAGCTACAGCACCAACGGGGGCGACTGTATCGAGATCGGGGACGGGACCACGTACGTCGTCCCGGTCCGCGACAGTAAGGACCCGCACGGCCCGGCACTCACCTTCACGACGGAAGGCTGGGCCGACTTCGTGTCCGCGGTCAAGGGCGGCGAGTTCTCCGCCTGAGTCCCGGCAGCTCCCGAGCACCGGCCCTCGCCACTGTCGGCGGGGGCCGTCGTCACAGGCCCGCCCCACATGAAACCGGCCCGGGGAGAGCACGTGACACAACGACCGGCGGTCGTCCTGGAACGGATGGACGGACGGGCCGGTGGGACCAACTCACCGCACCCGTAACCGAGGACACGCGGCGTGAGGACGGCCACCGCACCTTCGGGCTCATGGAACTCGCCGTGCGCCCGCCCTGGCGGGGACAAGGCATCGCCCGCCGCCTCCACGACACGCTGCTCGACGGCATCGGGGCCCAGCGCGTGCTGCTCAACGTCCCCCCCCCCGGGAGCAAGGCGGCATCGGCCGCGTACGGGCGTGGGGGTACCGGAAGATCGGCGAGGCGCGGCCCTGGGCCGGTGCTGATCTGCACGACGTGATGGTGCTCAACCTGCACTGAGCGTTCGGCCGCCATCGGCGGACTCAGCCCTGGCCGGGCTCCGACGGCGCGGGGCGGTACGGGTGCCAGCCGTGCGTCTGCACGGTGAAGCCCATCGGCTCCGGGAACGTGAGCGGCTGACCGAAGATGCCCTTGCCCGTCTCGACGTATACGCGGCCTTCGAGTTCGAGGACGTGCCACGTCGCGTCGTTGGGGTCGACGATCAGGTAGACCGGGATGCCCACGGTCGCGTAGCGCTCCCGCTTGTCCTCCCAGTCGCGCTTGATGGCCGTGCGGGTGCTGGAGACCGTCTCGACCACGGCCAGTACGACCTGCGCGGGCCAGTCCGCGTCCGACTCGTCCGCCGGGCGGTCCTCGCTACGGATGATCACGGCGTCGGCACGCGGCCGATAGTCGTCGGCCACCAGCAGCCCGCGCTCGGACCACGCCTCGAAGGGCTCCGGCGTATGCCGGACGAGGCTGCGGCCGGGCAGGTCATGAACGTGCCCCGGGTTGGCCTGCACCACCAGCTCGCCGTCGAGCAACTCCGCCCGCAGACCATCCGGGACGTCAAGGTCATGCCACCACCGAACCAGCGCGTTGGCCTTGTCCACGGCCTACGGCACAGAGGAGGCCGAGGAACCCGGAGTCGGCTCGGCGCGGTGGCGGGAACGTGTCGGTGCTGCGCGGGTCATGCGGGCCAGGAGGGGAGTCCGAGGTAGCGGGCTACCGCGTGTTCTACTTCTGCCAGTTCGTCGTGGTCGAGGTAGTGGACCGGGTCGCCATGGACGTACGAGACGTCGATCGTGCGGATCTGGTCCACCAGAAGGCGCGTGCGGGTGCCCGCGACTTCCAGTTCCGGGCGGAAGGCGGCCGGCTGTGCGCTCGTCGACGTGGGGACGATCGTGGCCACGCTCCATGGCATGGAGGTCGGGCTCAGGACGAGGCCGTAGCGGCGGCCCCGCTGTTCGTGGCCCCGCTTGGCGTCGCCCAGGTCTACGCGGTACATCGCACCGCGGATCACCAGGCGTCCTCCTCCGCGGACAGGTCCTCGTCCTTCAGCCGTTCCGCGTCCTCGCGTGCCTGCGCGAGCCAGACCTCGCGCTCCAGCAGCCGTAGGGCGCGCCGGATGACGTCGCTCGTGCGCTCACCTTCGCGCATGGCGGCTCTTATGATCCGCTCGTCCTCGTCGGTGGGGCGGAATCCGATGGTCGCTGCCATGGCATCAGGATACCCGCGGTGTGGAACATCTGTCGCGCAACTGTAGAACGAGAACGATTGGTCACAGGCGCCAGGTGGGTGGGGGGTTCTGCGGGTGGTAGGTGCAGGTGGTGCCTGTGGAGATGGTTTCTTTGAGGTGGGCGGCCAGGTCCGGGTGGCCCTTGGCGATTTTGCGGAGGGCGTCGCGGATGCGGGCGCCGACCGCTTTGCGGGCCCGTTCCGCCTCGTCGCCGAGGCGGCGGGTGCGGCCCGCGAGGCCCGCGGCGGCGCGTAGCTCCTCCAGGAGGGCCGCCCGTTCGCGGTCGTACGCGGCGGCGCGGGTGTCGTCGCCGGCGGCGGTGGCGTGGTCGATCTCCTCGTCGAGGAGGTCGAGGCGGCGGCGGTAGCGGGACTTCGCCTCGGCGTCCAGCAGCGGGTCGCCGCCCATGCGGTGGGCGGCCACCACCTCCTCGCCGCCCTCCGGGCTGAGGAGGCGGACGGCGGTGACGTCGGTGCCGGGGGTGGCGAGGAGGGTGTGCAGGTCGCGCAGGCCCTTGGCGTCGGGGAGGTGCACGGTCCGGCCCGCGTACGCCAGGGTCCACACCCCGCCGTCGTAGCGGAACTCCCCGTCGGTGGTGGGCTGCGGGGGCGGGGGTGCGGGCGCGGGCTGGGGCTGGGGGCCGGGGGGTTCGGGGTCGAGTTTCATGCCCAGGCGGCGTGCGTCCTCCGCCGTCTCGTGCGCCAGCTTCTCCGCCGCCGGGTCGCCCCGTTCCCGTAGCACCCGCGCCAGCCCGTGGCGGGCGAGCACCGACCACGGGCGGGCCTGCATGAGGTCCGCCGAGCGGCGGGCCGCGCGGAAGCCGGCCGCGGCCGGCTCCCAGCGGCCCTCCGCCGCGTCGACCAGCGCCAGCCAGTAGTCCACGGGCCCGCTCATGTCCCAGCCGTAGACCGACACGAGCCACTGCCCGCGGTGTGGCGACAGCGCGTCCCGTACCGCCGCGGCCATCTCCGGGTCCCGCGTCGCCGCCGCCGTCTCCGCCTGGAGCCGCAGCCACAGCGGGAAGAAGCCGCGGTTCTGCTGCTCGTGGGTCGGCGGGCCCTCGGCGGTCAGCCGCAGCGCGGGCTCCGGGTCGCCGCGGCGCAGGTCGGTGAGCGCCTGGAGTACGGCCGGGAAACCGTGTCCGGCGACGGTGACCCGGGCCGCCGCCTCGGCCGCCTCCGCGTACCGTCCCTGGAGCATCCGGATCGTCCACCAGTGGTGGTCGAGCAGCTCGATCCACTGCTCCTGCTCGTTGTCCCGGCTCAGCTCCACGACGTCCGCGAGGTGCCGCTCGGCGGTCTCGAAGTCGCCGCGCAGCGCCTCGACCAGGCTTTTGTCCATGGCCAGGGTGTGCCGGATGCTCGGCAGGTCGCTCTGCTCGGCGACTTCGACGTAGCCGCGGTACGTCGCCGGGAAGCGCGGGTCGCCCAGCTCCAGCAGCGCCACCCAGCGCATCGCCACCGCGATGTGCCGCCCCGGAACGTTGCCCGCGCGCTCGGCGAGCGTGATCAGCTCCTCCGTCAGCGCCACCCGCTCTGCGGCCGTGCCCAGGCCCCAGATCGCGTTGTGCCGGGTCCACAGGCCGAATCCCAGCTCCTCGTCGTCCTGGCCGCGGCGGGCGCTGACCGACAGGGTGATGCTCAGCTCCGCCGCCATCTGGTCGGACGACAGCTCCTGCTCACCGCCCGGGCCCCCGGCCGGCTCCGGGTGCGAGCCGCGGGCCAGCGCGCGGTGCGCCTCGTACAGCAGCAGGCGGTTGGCCGCCGCCTGGTCCTGGGGGACCATCGCGCAGTAGCCCTCGGCGCTGTAGACCCCGAGGGCGACGCGGGCCAGCATCTCGGGGTCGTCCTGCGCGCGGGCGGTGCGCACCGCGTCTTCGAAGAGCGGCCAGGCGTCGGCAGTCTTGCCCGCGTGCAGCAGCGCGCCGCCCAGGTCCAGCGCCGCGAGCACCCGGCAGCGCGTGGGCGCGCCGGCGGACCGCTCGTGCGCCCGGCGCAGATGCGT
The DNA here is from genome assembly GCF_045781775.1 of Streptomyces sp. 184. NCBI lineage: Bacteria > Bacillati > Actinomycetota > Actinomycetes > Kitasatosporales > Streptomycetaceae > Streptomyces > Streptomyces sp. 184. The sequence goes on from NZ_CP123230.1 coordinate 168,558, forward strand.
GAGGACCTCGTCGAACGCGAGCCGGCTGCCGGCGTCCTGCCCGGCGGCCCGCAGCAGCCCCACGGCCTGCTCGGCGGGCAGCTCGTCGCCCGCGGCCCAGGCGTGCCGGGCGAGGTCGGCGGGGAAGACCTTCTCGCTCAGCGCGGGCGCGGCGTCCAGCGCCCGTACGACCGCGGCGTGCCGGCGGCGGGCCTCGGCGGGGTCCAGCCCCTCGTACAGCGTCTCGCGTACGAGGTCGTGCCCGAAGGCGAACGTGCCCGCGCCCCGGCCGACGACGAGCCGGGCGGCGACGGCCGTCTCCAGCAGCCGGTCGACGTGCCCGGGCGGCCTGCCGACAGCCGCGGCGAGCACCTGGCGGTGGAACTCGCGGCCGAGCACGGCGGCGGCGACCAGCAGCTCCGCGACCGGCGCGGGCAGCAGTTGCAGACGGCGCTGAAGCGCGTCGCGCACGCCGGGGGCCACGGCCTCCGCGGAGGCCCCGCCGGCCCAGAGACGGGCGGTCTGCTCGATGAAGAACGGGTTCCCGCCCGTGCGCCGGTGCACCTCGGCGGCCAGCGCCTTGTCCGGGTCGCGCCCCGCGGTACGGGCCATGAGCCGGGCCGTGCCGTCGCGGTCGAGGCCGGTGAGGGTGAGGGTGGTGGCCTTGGCGACCAGCGGCGCGATCTGCTCGCGCAGCGGGTGGCCGGGGGTGTCGACCTCGGCGTCCCGGTACGTGCCGATGAGCAGCAGCCGCTCGAACCACGTGTGCTGCGCGGCGAACTCCAGCAGGCGGAGGGAGGCGGGGTCGGCCCAGTGCAGGTCGTCGAGGACGACGATGACGGGGCGGGTGTGCGAGACGGCGACCAGGGCGGTGGTCACGGCGTCGGCGAGGCGGAAGCTGTCGGCGTACGTCCCGCCGGGGGCGGTACCGGCGGCGGGTTCGGTGCCGGGGCCGGTGCCGGGGCCCGTCGGGGGGCCGGCCAGGGTGGCGGGGTCGGGGGCGTGGGGGTGTGCGCCGGGGTCGTCCGGACCGTGGTCGCGCACCGCGCCGGGGGGCGGGTCGTGCGCCCCGCCGGGGGGCGGGGCCTGGGCTGCGTCGCGCTGCTGATGTGGGCCGCCTGCGCCGTCCGCTGCCTGGTCCACCGCCCGGGCCGCGGCCTCGCCGCCCGCCGCGGTCGGCTCCTCGCCGAGCAGCACCTCCAGTCCGCTGCCCGCCGCCTCGCGGGCCGCCGCCCACTCCGCCGCGGGCACACCGCGCCGCAGCGCCCGTACGACCTGGACCCACGGCCAGTACCCCGGGGCGCTCTCCGACGCCCAGCACGAGCCGCCCAGCACCAGCGTCCCCCGCCGCCTCGCCTCCGCCACCGCGGCGGTGACCAGCGACGTCTTGCCGATGCCCGGCTCGCCCGTGACCAGCACGAGGCCCCCGTGGCTGTCCGCGGCCCGGTCTGCCTCGGCCCGTAGGACGCCCGCGGGGTGATCTCGTCCGATAAGTGCAGCAGTCATGTCCCTAGCACTGTGACACGCGCCTGTGACAGCGGGGCAGCCTTTTCTCCGCGGTTCCCCGCTACGGGCCTGCTCAGCGCGCCCGTGGCGGCGGAGAGGAATGGCCGGGGGACGGGGAGTGTTACTCTGACATCAGCACCGAGTTGCGCCCACAGTCGGCGCCCGTGCTTCTGCACCACCCCGCTCCGGTTTCTCCGTCGCATCGCCGACTGACGCCGAGCGAGGTTGTCTCACCCTCTACGCGGCGCGCGTGCCCAAGCCGCGCCTCTGCCGCACATCCCACGCACACTTTGGAACCGCGACACCGTCCGTGAAAGGACCGTGCATGACTACGACACCCACCACAGCAGAATCCCCGGCGGCCACCGCCGTCCGGGCCACGTCCGAACTCGCCGCGGTCGCCGGTGTGTTCGAGCCCGTGAGCAATCACGGCTTCCTGCGCGTCGGCACCCTCCACCCGGGTGAAGACGACGTCCAGGTGCCCACGAACCTCGTGCGCCGCTTCGGCCTCCGCAAGGGCGACCTCGTGGAGGGCGGCGTCCTGCCGGCCGCCGGCCAGGCCGCCAACTCCGGCTCCGCCAACGCCGGCGCCAGCGGCAACGGCAGGCGCCGTGACCGCGGCGGCGCCGCAGCCGCCGACCGGCGGTCGAAGGCCCCCGCCCTCGCGCGCGTCGACCGCGTCGCCGGTCTCGACCCCGAGGACGCCGCCCGCCGCCCCCGCTTCGGCGACCTCGTGCCCCTCCACCCCACCGAGCGGCTGCGTCTGGAGACCCCCGCCGGCCGGCTCACCAACCGCGTCGTCGACCTCCTCGCCCCCGTGGGCAAGGGCCAGCGCGGTCTGATCGTCGCCCCGCCCAAGACCGGCAAGACGATCCTGATCCAGCACATCGCCGACGCCATCGCCGCCAACCACCCCGAGTGCCACCTGATGGTCGTACTCCTCGACGAACGCCCCGAGGAGGTCACCGACATGCAGCGCTCCGTACGCGCCGAGGTGATCTCCTCCACCTTCGACCGCCCCGCCCGCGAGCACGTCGCCGTCGCCGAGATGGCCATCGAGCGCGCCAAGCGGATGGTCGAGGCCGGGCAGGACGTCGTGATCCTGCTGGACTCGCTGACCCGGCTGTGCCGCGCCGCCAACAACAGCGCCGGCGCCGGCGGGCGCACCCTCAGCGGCGGCGTCGACGCCTCCGCGCTGCTGATCCCCAAGAAGCTCTTCGGCGCCGCCCGCAACATCGAGAACGGCGGCTCGCTGACGATCCTCGCCTCCGCGCTCGTCGAGACCGGCTCCCGCGCCGACGACTACTACTTCGAGGAGCTGAAGGGCACCGGCAACATGGAGCTGCGCCTGAGCCGCACGCTCGCCGAGCGGCGCATCTTCCCCGCCGTGGACGTCCACGCCTCCGGCACCCGCCGCGAGGAACTGCTCGCCGCCCCGGGCGAGGTCGCCCTGCTGCACCGGCTGCGCCGGGTACTCGGCGACCGCGACACCGTGCAGAGCATGGAGCTGCTGCTGGAGCGGATGAAGGAGAGCGGCGGTAACGCCGAGTTCCTGCTGCGCCTGGGGCGTACGACCCCGGCGTGACGTCGGGCGGGGCGCGCGGGCGTACGGAGCCGGGTGTGCGCCCGGTTCGTACGACACGAACGCCCCGCGCCGCCGGACCCTCCCGGGCCGCGCCCCGGGCCCCGTCCGAGGCCGCGCCCTAAGCCGCGTCCGGCAGCGCCCTCGGCCCGCTCTCCCCGCCTTCCTCTCGCTCCCCGCGCTCCACCTCGGCCTCCTCCGTCTTCGAGTCCTCCGGCCGGACGAGCGTGCACACCAGCTCGCCGCTGTCCGCGTCCACGTCCGCCAGCACCGTGTCCCCGGGCCGTACCGACCCGTCCAGCAGCAGGTTCGCGATGCGGTTGTCCAGCTCCCGCTGGAGCGTGCGCCGCAGCGGCCGGGCGCCGAACTCCGGTTGGTGCCCGAGCGCGACGAGCCGCTTCTTCGCCGCGTCCGTCACCCGCAGGTCGACCTCCTGCGCGCGCAGCCGCCGCCGGCTGCGGTCCAGCAGCAGGTCCACCACCGAGGCGAGGTCGTCGGCGGTCAGGCCGTGGAAGATGATGACCTCGTCGATGCGGTTGAGGAACTCCGGCAGGAAGCGCGCCCGCAGGTCCTCCATCAGGTCGTCGCGGATCTCGTCCACCTGGCCCCGGTGTGCCAGGATCCGCTGCGCGCCGATGTTCGACGTCATGATGACGACGGTGTTGCGGAAGTCGACGGTCCGGCCCTGCGCGTCCGTCAGCCGCCCGTCCTCCAGCACCTGGAGCAGCGCCGAGAAGACGTCCGGGTGCGCCTTCTCGATCTCGTCGAAGAGCAGCACGCTGTACGGGCGCCTGCGCACCTTCTCCGTCAACTGCCCGGCCTCCTCGTAGCCGACGTAGCCGGGCGGGGCGCCCAGCAGCCGGGAGACCGTGTGCTTCTCCTGGAACTCGCTCATATCGAAGCGGACCATCCGGCTCTCGTCGCCGAACAGCAGCTCCGCCAGCGCCTTCGCCAGCTCCGTCTTGCCGACCCCCGTGGGCCCGAGGAAGAGGAACGAGCCCGTCGGCCGGTCCGGGTCGCTCATGCCGGCGCGCCCGCGGCGTACCGCCTCGGCGACCGCCACCACCGCCTCGTCCTGCCCGACGACCCGGTCGTGCAGCGCGTCCTCCAGCTTCAGCAGCTTGTCCTTCTCGCTCTCCGTCAACTGCGCGACGGGGATGCCGGTCGAGCGCGACAGCACCCCGGCGATGTCGTCCTCGGTCACCTCCATCACGCCCTCGCGCCGCTCCTCGACGCCCGCCAGCTCCGCCTCCGCCTCGGCGATCCGCCCCTTGATCTGCGACGCCTTCTCGTACCTCTCCGCCGCGACCGCCTCGTCCTTCTCGCGGCGCAGCTTCGCGAGCCGGTCCTCGCGGTCGACGACCTCGGTGCTGCGGCCCATCGAGCGCAGCCGGACGCGCGCGCCCGCCTGGTCGACGAGGTCGATGGCCTTGTCGGGCAGGAAGCGGTCGGAGACGTAGCGGTCGGACAGCTCGGCGGCGGCGACCAGCGCCGCGTCGGTGAAGCGGACCTGGTGGTGTGCCTCGTACGAGTCCCGCAGCCCTTCGAGGATCTGCACGGTCTCCGCGACGGTCGGCTCCGGCACCAGCACCGGCTGGAAGCGGCGCTCCAGCGCGGCGTCCTTCTCCACGTGCCTGCGGTACTCGTCGATCGTCGTCGCGCCGACGACGTGCAGCTCGCCGCGCGCGAGCGCGGGCTTGAGCATGTTGCCCGCGTCCATGGCGCCCTCGCCGCCGGAGCCGGCGCCGACGACGGTGTGCAGCTCGTCGATGAAGAGGATCGTGCTGCTCTCGGTGTCCTTCACCTCCTCGATGACCTTCTTCAGCCGCTCCTCGAACTCCCCGCGGTACTTCGAGCCCGCGACCAGCCCGGCCAGGTCCAGCGCCACGACGCGCTTGCCGGCGAGCGTCTGCGGTACGTCGCCCGACTCGATGCGCTGCGCCAGGCCCTCCACGATCGCCGTCTTGCCGACGCCGGGCTCGCCGATGAGCACGGGGTTGTTCTTGGTGCGGCGGGAGAGGATCTCGACGGTCTGCTCGATCTCCTCGGCCCGGCCCACGACGGGGTCGAGCTGTCCGGCGCGGGCCTCGGCGGACATGTCGCGGCCGTACTCGTCGAGGGTCGGGGTCTCGCTCTGCGCCTGCCCCCGCGGTTGCCCTTCGCCCTGCCTCTGCCCTTGCGCTTGCCGCTGCCCCTGTGCGCCGGGCCGGCCCTGGGGGTGAGCGGCGGCTTCCGCGGCGCTGCGGAGCCGGTCGGTGTCCGCGCCGTACGCGCCGAGCAGCCGGGCGGCGCCGGCGTCCGGGTCGCCGAGGAGGGCGCCGAGGATGTGCTCGGGGCCGATGTACGAGGTGCCGTTGGCCTGCGAGCGGGCCACCGCGCCGCGGAGCACCCGCTTCGCGGCCGGGGTCAGCTCCGGCTCCGACGACGTGGCGCTCCCCTCCCCCGGCAGCACCCGGGCGACGTTCCGGGCCAGCTCGTCGGGGTCGGCCCCGGCGTCGGCGAGGACGGAGCGCGCGGGGTCCACCTGGGTGCAGGCCCAGAGCAGGTGCTCGGTGTCGAGGTCGTTGCTGCCGTCCTCCTCGGCGCGGCGCTGGGCGCGGCCGATCAGCTCGCGCGCGGAGTCGGTGAGGAGGCGGCCGATGGGCACGCGCTGGACGGCGGGCGGTGAGGTGGCGGGGGACATGCCGAAGAAGCGGTTGAGCAGCTCGGAGAACGGGTCGGAGGACCCGTAGGAGCCGAGGGGGGAGAGGGACATGAGGGTCTCCGCGGCGGTGGGTGGGGTGGTGCCTGGACCTCACCTCACTGAAACAAGAGCCGCGTAACCACGCAAACGGTACGAACCAGGGCGGGGCGGCACGGGGTGCGCGCCGGGGCGGGGCGTGTCGGGATCAGGTCCCGGTGCGCTCCGCGCGCCTCCGGCGGCGGTGGGCGGCGACGCGCGTACGGGAGGCGCAGGCCGTGGAGCAGTAGCGCCGGGCGCTGCCGGGGCCGGTGCCGAGGTAGAGGACGGCGCAGTCGGGGGCTGTGCACTCGCCCCAGGCCGGCTGCCCGTACTCGGTGAGGATCTGCGCCAGCGCGAGCGCGCCGGAGGCGAGGAACCAGTCGGCCCAGCCGGCGCCCTCGCCGCGGTCCACGTGCAGGTGCCAGGGATGGCCGCCGTGCCGGGAGAGCCGGGGCCGGGCGCCGCACTCGGCGAACACGTCGTTGAGCGCGGCGGCGGCGCGGTCGGCGTCGGCCTCGGTGAGCACGGCGGTGACGCGCCGGGCGGCGGTGCGCAGCGCGTCGGCGTCGGCGTCGGTGAACGCGCCGGGCGCGAGGTCGGCGGGTGTCTCGCCGTGGGCGGCGAGGACCCGGGCGAGGGCGGCGCGGGGGACGTCGGGGTCGCGGCGGACGGCGTTGGCGACGTCGAGGAGGCGCTGGGCGGGACGGAATCCGTGGGCCGCGGGGCGGGCTGCCGGGCTCATCGGGGCCTCCTGGGGCGGGCGGGGGTGGTGGGTCAAGAATAGTGGTAACGTCTTGTGTCGATAAGCCGTTACGGGGCGTCGGGGACCGGGGCCGGGGTGCCGGGGAACGGGACAGGGGGGAGGCGGCACGGGATGGGGCAGGAGAAGGGGCTGGGGCGGGGACTGGGTCGGTACCTGTCCACCGCCACCTGCGCCCGCCTCGCCGACGACGGCATGGCCGTCGCCGTCACGCTGCTCGCCCTCCACCGGACGGGCAGCGCCGCGCAGGGCGCGGCGGTGCTCGCGGCGTGGATGGCGCCGCACGCGGTCGCCGCCCCGCTGACGGGGGCGCTGGCCGCGCGGGCACGGGGCGCGGGCGCGGCGTTCCACGCCGCGGCGCTCGCCGTCTTCGCCGCCGCGATCGCGGGCGTCGCCCTCACGCTGGGCCGCGCGCCGGTGCCGGTGGTGCTGGCGGTGGCGGCGCTGGGCGGGTGCTGCGGCCCGATGGTCACCGGCGGCCTGTCGAGCGTGCTCGCCGGGCTGGTCCCGGACACGGGGGCCCGCGCCCGCGCGTACGCCCTGGACGCGGCCACGTACAACGCGGCGGGCATCGCCGCCCCGGCGGCGGTGACGACCACCGCAAGCCTGTGGGGCGCGGGCCCGGCCACGGCGGCCCTGGCCGCCGCGGCGGCGGTCGCGGCGGCGCTGGCGACGACCCTGCGAATACCGCGCCCGACGGCTCGGGCAGCGGCCGGCACACCGGCGAAGGCGACACGGGGCAGCGCGGACTCCAACGACGGGGACGCCAACGACGGGGACTCCGGTGGAGACGACCCCGGCGACGTCGATTCCGGAGGTACGTCCCGTGTCTCCGCCCCGGCGGGTCGCCGGTGGCGCCTGCGTCCGCGCGGCGTGGCCGTGCTCCGCCTCTCCCGGCCCACCGACCCTCAACCCGCAGACCTATGCCCACGCCCCCGCCCCCGAGCGCCGTCCCGGTTGCGGGATGAACTCCTCGGCGGGCTCCGGGTGTTGTGGCAGGTGCCCGCCCTGCGCGGGATCACCGCCGCTACGTCCCTCGCCTTCGTCGGCGTCGGCGGGCTCGCCCCCGCCGCCGTGCTGCTCGCCGACGAGCGCGGCTACCCCGGGGGCGGTGGCGTGCTGCTCACCGTGTCCGCCGCCGGCGCGCTGCTCGGGGCGCTTGCCGCCGCGCGGCGTCCGCCGGGTTTCTCCGACGCGCGGCTCGCCGCCGCCTGCCTCGTCGGCACCGGCGTCGCGCTGTTCGGCGCCGCGGCGGCGGCACCGTACCCGCTGTGCGTGGCCCTCTTCGCCGTCGCCGGGCTCTGCGACGGCCCGCTGCTCGCCGCCACCCTGCGGATCCGCGCCGACCACGCGCCGCCCGACGTCCGTACCCAGGTCTTCACCCTCGGCGCCGGGCTCAAGACCACCGCCGGCGCCGCCGGTGCGGCGCTCACCGCCGCCGCGGCGTCCGCGCTCTCGCCGTCCCAGCTCCTCGCCGCCCTCGCCGCGCTCCAGCTCGCCGGCGCCACACTGCTACGCGGAACCCCCCGTTCCGTACGTACGGAACGGGGGGTGTGAGGGGCCGCGCGGGTCAGCAGTCCGACGGTGCCGGCTTGCCTGCCAGCCGGCCTTCCAGCCACCCGTACGCCGCCGGATACGACGCCACCGCGCCGCCCACGTGCGTCGGCGCCACGTTCGTGGAGAAGTCCACCGTCGCGCCCTTCGCGCACCAGTCGGCGACCATCCGCTTCCCGACCGCGTACGGAATCACGTCGTCCAGCATGCTGTGCGACACGAACACCGGGACCTCGGGCTTCCGTGCGCCGATGCGCTGCTCCTCCACGACCTCGCGCCACGGCGACGCGTTCATGTAGTCGGTGATCGGCCGGCCGTCGGCGGTCAGCGTCTTCGACTGGAGGAAGGGGTAGCGCAGTACGGCCTCTGCCGTGCACGTCTCCGCCGCCTCGGCCATGACCTGCCGCCCGCGGTCGTTGAGGTACGGGTCGAGGTCGACGTCCGAGCCCTCGGCGAGGCCGGCGACGGCGAAGCCGAGGAACGCGGCGTAGAGCGAGCCGTCGAGGTTGCGCCCGACCGCCGCCAGGTCCGCGGGGACCGCACCCGCGGCGACGCCCTTGACGTCGAGGTCCGGGGCGTAGGAGCGGGCGAGTTCGGCGGCGGAGGCGGCTGCGCCGCCGCCCTGGGAGTAGCCGTAGACGGCGACGGGGCCGTCGTCGGGGAGGTTCGCGGCGGGCAGGCGCTGCGCGGCGCGTACGGAGTCGAGGACGGCCTGGCCCTGGACGGCGCGGTTCATGTAAGTGTGCAGTCCGGGGGTGCCCAGGCCCTCGTAGTCGGTCATGGCCACGCCGTAGCCGCGGGCGAGGAGGCCCTTGACGAACAGGCCCTCGTACTCGGTGCCGTTGGCGAGCTGGCGCGACGGCGCGCACTGGTCGCCGAGGCCCTGGGTGCCGGCCGCGTACCCGATGACGGGGCGCTCGCCGGGGCCCGACCAGGCGGACTTGGGCGTGATGACGGTGCCGGTGACGGCGACGGGGGCGCCGTGGCCGTCGGTGGAGCGGTACATGACGCGCTGGACGTGCGCGTCGACCTTGAGTGCCTTGAGCGGGTCGAGGTAGTAGACGGAGGGCTCGGAGCGGATGACGTCGCCGTTGTCCGCGGGGAGCGTGGCGGGCGGCTCGTAGAACGGTGGCCGCTCTTCCGCCGCGGCGGCGGTGAGCGGGAGGGCGACGGTGGCGGCTACTGCCGCCGCGGTGGTGCCGGCGAGCGTGCCGAAGGCACGCCGGAGGGTACGGCCATGCATGGCAACTCCTCGGAGGGCGACTCTGCCAACAGAAGTTACTGACTTGTCAGTAAGTAACGGCGCTCCCCGCGGACATGTCAACCCTCCGGGTACGGCCGATGCCGCACCCCCGCCCGTCAGCCGATGTCGAACAGCGGCCCGGTGATCGTGAGCCCGAGGTCGTCGCCCACGTACGAGAAGAACGCGAACAGCATCAGCGCGGCCCCGGCCAGCGAGATGTCCTTGCTGAACTGGATCATCTCCATCTGCTTCGACTGCGGGTCCTCCTCCTTCCAGAACGTGTGCATCAGCAGCGCGGTCGGCACGAGGAACACCAGCAGCAGCAGCGCCCCCAGGTCGGCCCACACCCCCAGCAGCACGCTCAGCCCGCCCACGAGCATCAGCACGCCGCTGGCCGCCGTCGCCGGCTCGGCCGCCGGCACGCCCTTGGCGGCGGCGTACTGCCCCATCTGCTTGGTCTGCGTCAGATGACCGACGGCGGAGCTGAGGAAGAGGGGGACGAAGAGGATCCGCCCGATCAGCACCAGAACATCCATCGAAGCCTCCAGCCACGAGGAGTCATTGAGGTCACAACTATTCCTCGGGCGGGGCCTCGTCAAGCGCAACGGCACCGCAGGAGTGACCGTTTGACCCTTCCGGGCCCGCAAAAATCACACCTATCGTCGTACATCCATCAGGCACTCTCGTGAGTCGGGAGAAGGAGCGGCGCAGCCGCCGCGCCGCGCCGTGCCCGCCGTGAGGCTCACGCCGGCGGCGCACGCAGCGCGCACGCGCGCCGCACACAGACATTCGGAGCATCGGAGCAACTGCCTTGACAACAACAGAAGAAAGCGTTCGCCCCCGTCTCGCGGGCACCCGGTTCCGCAGGGCGACGGCGGGGGTGGTGGCCGCCGGAGCGCTTCTCGCCGTGGCCCCGTTGGCCTCCCCGGCGAGCGCGGCCGAGGCCGCCGCCGCGCCCTCGGTCTCCGCCAAGGGCGCGTTCCTGATGGACGGGACGACGGGCGCGAAGGTCTTCGGCAAGGGGTCGGACACCAAGCGGCAGGTCGCCAGCACCACGAAGATCATGACCGCCCGCGTGGTGCTCAGCCAGCCGAACCTGAACCTTGACAAAAAGGTCACCATCAAGCAGGCGTACCGCGACTACGTCGTCAACAAGGGCGCCAGCACCGCCGACCTGAAGACCGGCGACAAGGTCGCCGTCGGCACCCTCCTGTACGCGATGATGCTCCCCTCCGGCTGCGACGCCGCGTACGCGCTCGCCGACACCTACGGCTCGGGCAGCACGCGCTCGGCGCGGGTGAAGTCGTTCATCAAGAAGATGAACGCCAAGGCCGACTTCCTCGGGATGACGAACACGAAGTTCGACTCCTTCGACGGCATCTCCTCCACCGGCAACAACTACTCGACGCCGCGCGACATGGCGAAGCTGGCGAAGAGCGCGTACGGCTACTCCGGCAAGTTCCGCGAGATCATCAAGAAGACGAAGGCCGTGCGCTACGCCACCGCGAGCAACGGCAACCGCCGCACGTACACCTGGCACAACACCAACCAGCTCCTCGGCTCCTACAGCGGCGCCAACGGCATGAAGACCGGCACCACCACCCCCTCGGGCCCGTGCCTGGTCTTCACCGCGACGCGCAACGGCAAGACGTACATCGGCGTGGTCCTGAACGCCAGCGACCGCTACAAGGACGCGGCCAAGCTCCTGGACTACGGCTTCGGCAGCCGCACGGCCAGCACGATGCAGCTCCGCCAACTCCCGGAGAACGCCCAGCGCGACTGAGCGACGGACACGCAACGAGAGGGACGGTCCGCGTTGGCGCGGGCCGTCCCTCTGGTGTTGCGGGGCGCCGGGTGCGTGGTGCTAGGTGAACAGGCGGAGGGGGATTGCCGCCGCCATGGCCTCCATGCCCGCGTCGTTCGGGTGCAGGCCGTCGCCGCTGTCGTACGCCGCCAGCAGGCGGGTCGGGTGGGCCGGGTCGCGGGTGGCCGCGTCGAAGTCGATCGTGCCGTCGTACTCGCCGGCTGTGCGGATCCAGTCGTTGACCGTCTGGCGGACCCGGTCGCGTTCCGGGGTGTGGAAGCCGAGGTCGTCGCCCTCGACCGGCAGGACAGTCGCGCCGTGGATGCGCAGGCCGCGGGCGTGTGCCTGGCGGATGAGGCTGCGGTGGCCGGTGATGAGGTCGGCGGCGGTGACCTCCTCGTCGCGGGGGGCGTCGCGGCCGGGGTGGCCGAGGTCGTTGATGCCGAGGAGCACGATGACGTGCCGGGCGGCCGGCTGGTCCAGGACGTCGCGGGCGAAGCGGCGGATGCCGGCCTCGCCGAAGTACGGGGCGTAGTTCTCGGCGTTGGAGCCGGGGGGCGGGTTGGGGTCGCGCAGGAGGCGGTTGCCGCCGATGCCGGTGTTGAGGACGCCGGTGCCGGTGCGGCCGGCCTCGTCGCGGAGGCGGCGGGCGAGGACGTCGGACCAGCGGCGGTTGGCGCCGACGGTGGTGGCGGAGCCGTCGGTGATGGAGTCGCCGAAGGCGACGATCGCCCGGCGGGATCCGGTGGCCGCGCCCGCGTCCGTGCCCGGCGCCGCGCCGGTGACGGCGACGCCGGCGAGGAAGTACCAGCTCGTGACGGTGCGTTGGGGGTCGACGGCCGGTTTCGCGGCGACGTTGCCCGCCGCGACGTGGTTGCGCTGGAACGCCGACCGGTGCACCGTGTCGGCCGGCGTCGGCTGCGGCAGGTAGACGCTGACGGCGAGGTCCGCGGCGGTCGGTACGTCCAGCGACACCGGGTCGCTCCACCGCCGGGTGCCGGGCGGCAGCGTCACGGACGTACGGCCGCCGAAGCGCACCGCGCGGTCGGTGCCGGGGACGACGGCGGTGCCGTCGCCGGGTACCGAGAGGGCGACGCGGATCTCGCCGACGACGAGGGGTTCGGTGCCGTACCGGTTGGTGAGGCGGATACGGAGTGCGCGCCCGCCGGCGCTGGTGTGGACGACCTGGCGCAGGGTCTGGTCGGCGAAGGCGGTGGCGTCGGCCGCGGGCACCGTCGTCTCGGCGGCGGCCCACGTGCCGGTCCAGGCCCGGCCGCGTTCGCCGACGGCGTCGGCCGCGGCGGCGGCGGACGCGGTGAGCGCCTGCCACGTACCGGCGAGGACGGGGGTGGCGGCGACGGCTACGGCGGCGCGGCCGATGCTGCGTCTGCTGGGGCCGCGGGCGCCGCCGGCGGAGACGGGGGCGTCGGCGTCGGCGGGGGCCGGCGTCGGGGTGGCTTCGTCGGGCACGTGCGTACCTCCCGGAGAGGCGGCCGGGCCAGGCCCGGCGGCCCGCCGTCGAACGGCGGGCGACCCGGCTGTCCGACCGGCTGAGAAACCAAACGGAAGGACGGTACGGCCGCTCCGACCGGCGGTCAACGGTGCCTCCCGGCCTGGCGCTTGGCCGAAAGAAAGCCCTTGCTGGTGAGGCGCCGTAGGTGGGCGTGCTGATCCTCGGGGTATTTGTTGGTCTAGACCTTGACAGGTCCAGACCAATGGGCTTTGCTCCACCATGCCAAGCACACCCCCACTGACAGGATGTGATGACGTGTCAGCCAAACACGTGCACGTACACCTGCACCGCAGACTCGGCAGACGGATCAGGGGTATCCTCGCGGCCCTCGCCGCGGCGGCCGTCCTCGCCGTGCTCATCCCCCTCGCCACCGCCACCACCGCCAGCGCCGCCGCCTGTGCGGCCGCGTGGAGCAGCGGCTCCGTCTACACCCAGGGCAACGTCGTCTCCCACAATGGCCACAACTGGCAGGCCAAGTGGTGGACGCAGGGCGAGACCCCCGGCACCACCGGGCAGTGGGGCGTCTGGGCCGACCAGGGCACCTGCGGCGGCAGCGACCCCGGTCCCGGCCCCGGGGGCTTCGTGACCGAGGCCCAGTTCAACCAGATGTTCCCGAACCGGAACTCCTTCTACACGTACAGCGGCCTCACCACCGCCATGCGGTCCTACCCCGCCTTCGCCAACACCGGCGACAACACCACCAAGGCCCGCGAAGCCGCCGCCTTCCTCGCCAACGTCAGCCACGAGACCGGCGGCCTCGTCCACATCGTGGAGCAGAACCAGGCCAACTACCCCCACTACTGCGACGCGAGCCAGCCCTACGGCTGCCCGGCCGGCCAGGCCGCGTACTACGGCCGCGGGCCCATCCAGCTCAGTTGGAACTTCAACTACAAGGCCGCCGGCGACGCGCTCGGCCTCGACCTGCTCAACAACCCCTGGCGGGTGGAGCGGGAATCGGCCGTGGCCTGGCAGACCGGCCTGTGGTACTGGATGACGCAGAGCGGCCCCGGCACCATGTCCGGGCACCGGGCGATGACCACCGGCGCCGGCTTCGGTGAGTCCATCCGCTCGATCAACGGCTCCCTGGAGTGCGACGGCCGCAACCCCGCGCAGGTCCAGAGCCGCATCAACAACTACCAGCGCTTCACGCAGATCCTCGGCGTCACCCCGGGCGACCGCCTGAGCTGCTGACCCCCGCCCCACCCCGTCCCCGATGACGGCGGGCCCGCCCCCCGGCGGGCCCGCCGTTGGTGTGCCGACGTACCGGGTGCCCGGTTCGCCGGGCGTTCAGCCCGCCGCGTCGCCGTCCGCCGCGGGCCTGTCGGTTACGAGCCGGTCCGCTACGCGCCCATCCGCCGCGAGTCCGTCCGCCAACTCCTCGTGCAGGCCCGCCAGCGCCGTGTGGTCGTCCTCCGTGCCCGTGTGCGGCGCGCTGAACCAGCGGGCGTACTCGTCCACCTCCGAGAGCCGCCAGTCCAGCGCGAACAGCTCCAGCATCGCCGGATCGGGGCCGAGTTCGTCGCGCAGCGCCGGCGGGAGGTCGGCGTAGTCGCGCTCGGGCGGGGCCAGGGCCAGCGACTCCCAGTCGATGAAGCGCAGGCCGCCGGGGGTGCGGAGCTGGTTGGCGTGGTGCGGTTCGCCGTGGGTGGGGACCCACGAGGCGCGGCGCGCGCGGGCGGTGTCCGCGAGGTGCAGGTAGCGGTCGGTCCAGCGGGCGACGGCTTCGCCGTGTGCGGCCAGCGCGGCGCGGGCCTCCTCGGCGAGCGGGCCGGTCGTCCAGGGTGCGGCGGTACGGGCCCGCAGGGCGGCGGCGAACCCGGGGCCGACCCGGGGCGTCCAGGGCGGCAGCCCGCGCGCCGGGGGCGCGGTGACGTGCAGGGCACGCAGGGCTCGTACGACCTCCGCCGCATGCACCGGCTCGGCCGCCTCCGCCTCCGTCGGGGTACGGCCCTCGACCCACGGCGTGACGCTCAACGCCCCGCCGCCGAACGGCACCGTGAACCCCGAACCCGACTCCGACTCCGCCCGCAGCGGCGCGCACACCGACTCCAGCCCCGCCGCCGCCAGCGCCGCCGCCCCCGCGTACGCCGCCTCCAGCGACTCGGCCGTGTGCCGCGGCGCCAGCGCGTCCAGCGTCGCGAACAGCACCGTCCCGCCCCCCGACACCCGCCAGTGGTGCGCCCCGAACCCCCACGGCAGGTGCTCCACGACGTCCGCCCCCGGCAGCCAGTGCGCGGCGACGGCGTGCAGCACGTCCCGGTCGGTCACGGAGTCGGGCGCGGTCAGCATGAGTTCGATCTTACGAGCCCGGCAGCACGGCGGCCCGGCAGCCCCGCAGCCCGGCGCCGGTGACGGCGCCGTCCGTACGGACGGCACCCGCGCCCCGCCGCCCCCTGCTACGGGCGGATGGTCAGCCCCTGCGCCGTCCCCGCCACGACCTCCGCGTACGCCCGCGCCACCTCCGCGGCCGGGGTGCCGTCGGCCGGGTCCATGCCCAGGCTCTCCAGCGTCTCGCTGACCCACCCCGGGCTGACCAGGTTGATCCGCAGGTTCCGCGGCATCTCGGCCGCCGCGTTGCGGACGAAGCCCTCCAGACCGGAGTTGACGAGCGCCCCCAGCGATCCGCCGGCCAGCGGAGCCGAGAACGTGCCGCCGGTCAGCGTGACGGAGCCGCCGTCCCGGAGCCGGCGCGTCGCCCGCCGGGCCAGGGCGACCTGACCCAGGAGCTTGCCCCGCACCCCCGCCGCGAACTCGTCGTCGGTCACCGACCCCAGGTCCACCAGCGGGCCGCTGGCGGCGCAGCACACCACCGCGTCGAGGTCCGGCACCTGGTCGAAGAGCCCGTCCAGCGAGGAGGGGTCTTCCAGGTCCACCGCCACCGGCCCGTTGCGCGACGCCTTCACGACCTGGTGGGCGGCCTCCTCCAGCGCGCCGACGACGGCACCGCCGACCGTCCCGCTCGCACCGATCACAAGTACCTTCATGCATCGATCATGCCAGGGGCCGTACGGACAGGGCGTGGTGGAAGACGTCCCGCGGATCCCAGCGCTCCTTGGCGCGCCGGAGCCGCGCGTAGCCGTCGTCGCCGAAGTACAGCCGGTGCCACGGCGTGCCGGAGGTGTTGTGGGCGGGGTCGGCGAGGTCGTTGTCCGGGTAGTTGACGAACGTCCCGCTGTCGTACGCGCCCGCCGGTACGCCGCCGGAGTCCGCGTACACCTTCCCGTACAGCTCCCGGATCCACCGCAGATGGCGCGCGTCCTCCCCCGCGTCCGGCCAGCCGGCGAGGAAGCCGGCGACGAGGACGGAGTCGCGGTGCGGCATCGCGGTGGCGCCGGGGGCGACGGCGTTGACCTGACCGCCGTAGGTGTTGAGGAACACGTGGCCGTACGGGCTGCCGAACCCGGGGCCGGTGAGGCCCCGGTAGAGGGCGGCGAGCTGGGCGTCGGTGAAGCCGCGGCGCCGGAAGCCCGACTTGATCTTCAGCCGGCTGCCGAACGGGACCTCGTCGGCGACGCCGCCCTGGAGGACGGCGGCGAGCCACGGCATCGTCACGGCCTGCCGCGCGGGCGGCGGTACGACGGAACCGGCGCCGGCGCCGCGGGTGAGCGCGTCCTGCAACTCGTCCAGCAGCCGCCGCGCGGTGGCCTCGTCGGCGGCGATCTGGCCGGCGAGGCCGATGGTCTCGTTCGGCAGGCTCGACATGGCGAACTCGCCGTAGAGGGCGGCGGCGGGGGAGCCGGGGGCGGAGTTGCGCTCGCACCAGCGGCCGAAGTTGCGCAGCAGGGTGACGAAGGGTTTCTCGTCGAGGTCGGCCCAGCGCCAGTCGAGGGAGTAGCGCAGGACGGTGGCCGGCGGGCGCGGCAGCAGGGCGCCCGGGTCGGCGCCGCGGGCGGCGGCCGGGGAGCGTCCGGGGGTCGTGGAGCGGCCGGGGGTCAGGGAGCTTGAGGCGGTCGGCGAGCGTAAGGCGGTCGGGGAGCGGAACCAGTAGCGGGTGACGACGCCGAAGCTGCCGCCGCCGCCCCCGGTGTGCGCCCACCACAGGTCGCGGTACGGGTCCGACCGCTCCCGGGTGGCGACGACGCTGCGCGCCCGGCCCGACCGGTCGACCACGACGACCTCGACGGCGTACAGGTGGTCCACCGTCAGCCCGTACAGCCGGCACAGCGCGCCGTACCCGCCGCCCGCGACGTGCCCGCCCGCGCCCACGGTGGTGCAGGTGCCGCCGGGGACCGTGACGCCCCAGCCGAGGAACAGCCGCCGGTACGCCTCGCCGAGCGTGGCGCCGGCCTCGATGACGAAGGCGTCGCGGCGGGGGTCGTAGCCGACGTGGCGCATGCCGCTCATGTCGATGACCACGTCGGTGTCGGGGCGGTCGACGAAGTCCTCGAAGCAGTGCCCGCCGCTGCGCACGGCGACGCGCCCCCCGGCCCGTACGGCGTCGGCCACGGCGCGTACGACGTCGGCGGTGGTGCCGACGAGGCGGATCCGGGAGGGGTGGGAGGCGTGGCGGTGGTTGAGGCCGCGGAGGCGGAGGGAGGTGTAGCGGGGGTCGTCGGGGCGTACGGTCACGGGGCCTGAGGCGGCGCCTTGCGCGGCGGCGGGCTGCGGTGCGGCGGGTGCGGCGGGTGCGGCCTGCGTCGGGGGTGCGGCGTACGCGGCCGCGGGTGCGGCCATGGCGGCGGCGGCGCCGGCGCGCAGCACGTTGCGGCGGGAGGATGCGGACATGGCGGCGGGGTCTCCTCGCGACGGTTGGCGGGGGCTTTCGACGCTAAGGACCCGCCGCACGCGGGGACATGGGCCTAGCACCCTGCCCCACGGTGCACCCAGGCCCCTTCCCTCCGCGTTCCTCTCGCGCCGCCTCACATTCCGCGGGGCTGCGTCGTCAGGAGGGTGAGCAAGGGAGAACAACCATGAGCGACAAGATCGACTTCACCCTGATGTACGCGATGCACGACGCGCTCCGCCGCGACCTCGAACACATCGCGAAGGCCACCGCACGCACGGACGACGACCCGCGCCGTATCCTCGCCGCCGCGGCCGGCTGGGAGCTGTTCAAGAAGGTCCTCCACATCCACCACACCGCCGAGGACGAGGCCCTGTGGCCCCAACTCCGCGAGGCCCTGGCCGACCGGCCGGACGACCTCGGCGTCGTGGACGCGATGGAGGACGAGCACGCACGGATCGACCCCCTTCTCGACGCCGTAGACGCCGCCCTCGCCGACCGCGAGCAGGGCCCGGAGCGGCTCGCCGGGCTGGCCGACGAACTGGCCGCGCAGCTCACCGCGCACCTCACGCACGAGGAGGACGTCACGCTGCCGCTCATCGAACGCACCCTGACGCCCGCGCAGTTGCAGCACTTCGGCGGCGTGCACGCCGCCAAGGGCGGCGCCGACGGGCCGGTGCTGACGGCGTGGGTGCTGGAGGGCGCGGACGAGAAGACCCTGGCATCGACGCTCGCGATCCTGCCGGAGCCGGTGCGCGCGGCGTACCACGACGAGTGGCGGCCCGCGTACGTGGCCAAGGACTGGTGGGGCACGGGCGTCTGACCTCGTATTCCGATGCCGTACGGGCGGGAGCCGCGCACCCCCGCCCGTACGGCCGGCTTTCGGGGATTTTCTTCTGGCGGTCACATCGGATCGCTCTCGACGGTCATCTGAAAGAAGGTGTCGCCGAGAGGACTCGACCAGAATGGACGAACACGACTGGCTGGCCGAACGATTCGAGACCGACCGCCCCCGCCTGCGCCCCCTCGCCTACCGGCTGCTCGGCCCGTCCGGGGAGGCCGGCCGGCAGGGCTGGACCAGGCTGAGCCGCGCGGACCGCGTCGGCGCGGACACCCTCGACGGGTGCCTGCGCACCACCGTCGCGCAGGTCACGCTGCACTTCCTCCGGTCTCGTACCATCGCGGAACTGCCCTCCTGTAGCGAGGACTCCGCGCGCGTGTCGATGCTCGTCGTCCTCGACACGCTGGCGCCGCCGGAGCGGCTGGCGTACGCGCTCCAGGACATGTTCGCGGCACCGTTCGAGGAGGTCGCGGCGGTGGCGGCCCGTGCGCAGGCGACGCCCTGCGAGCTGGCGGGCAGCGCGCGGGGGCAGGGCCTGGCGGGCGGGTACGAAGGCGGCGGCAAGGACGGCGGCGAGGCGGGGCACGGCGGCGGCGCGTACGGCGAGAGCGTCTACGACGCGAGCGCGCCCGGCGCCGAGGCGGGCACGGACACCGCGAGCACGGACGTGGCCGGTACAGACACCGCCGACACGAACACCACCGCCCCGAACACCGCTGGTACGGACATCGCGGCGGCGTTCCTCGCGGCATCGCGCAGGGGCGACTTCGAGGCACTGCTGAAGGTCCTGGACCCCCACCACCCGCCCCGCACGGCACCCCCCACAGCCGACAGGGACAGGCCCCCGGGCCCGAAAGCCCCGGCCGCCACCCCATCCGACCGCCGAGGCGGCGACGCCGTCATCGGCACCACGGAGGTCCAGGGCACCGAATCGGTCACCCGCGTCTGCACGGTTCGCACCTTGTCCCCGGTCCCCGCCCTCGTCGGCGGCGGCGCGGGCCTGGCCTGGATCCAGAACGGCCGCCCGCAACTCGCCTTCCGCTTCACCGTCCACGACGGCGAGATCACCGCCACCGAACTGGCAACCGACCTCACCGACCTCAGCATCGTCTACTGAGACTCCGTGCGGGTCCGGTAGCGCGCGTAGATCAGCCCGCTGTCGAAGGCGCGCTCCTCGGCCAATTCGAGATCGAGCCGTACGCCGTCGGGGAAGAACCGCTTGCCGCCGCCGACCACGCTGGTGGTGACGAACAGGTGGTACTCGTCCACCAGACCGGCCGCGATCGCCTGCGCCGCGAGGTTCGGCCCGTCGACGGTGAGATCGGCCTCGGCCTCCGCCTTGAGCCTGCGCACCGCGTCCGGGTCGAAGCTCCGCTCGATCCTGGTCCTCGCGCTGGACACCGACTCCAGCGTCGTGGAGTACACGACCTTCTCGGCGGCCTGCCAGTCACGGGCGTACTGGACGATGTGCGGCGGGTGGCCGGCCTCGGCGAGCGCGGTCTCCCAGTAGACCATCGTCTCGTACATCCGCCGCCCGTACAGGTACGTGCCCACGGGGCGGAAGAGGTCGTTGATGAAGGTGTGCACCTCGGGGTCGTCGGCCCCGGTCCCGAGCCCGCCCTCGGCCGCCTCGGCGTAGCCGTCGAGCGAGGTGATCATCGAGTAGATGAGCTTTGCCACAGGTCTCCTCCGGATACAAGGCGCATCACCGCGCCGGCGGCCCTCCCCCTAAGACCTCCCCACGCCCCGGAACTCATCGATCGCGGCCGTGCGGATCATCACGGTGAGGACCGGGGACGCCGCGGAGGGCTGGCTTCGGCCGATGTCCTCGTAGCCCCACGTCCGGTAGAGGGCGTGCACCTTTCCGTCGCCAGCCGCGGGGTTCACCATGAGGGTGACGTACGGTTCGTCGCGCGTGGCGAGGAGCGCGTTGTGGATGCGCCGGGCAGTGCCGGTTCCGCGCCACTCGGTCCGTACGCCGATCTCCTTGAGAGCCGCCGCCGGCCGCTCGGTGTACGTGTCCGCCGGCTCCGGACTGGTGCGCTGCCAGTAGCGGTTACCGCGTTGGATGGTGTTGCAGTACGCGTAGCCGATGGGCTTCCCGTCGCTGTACGCGAGGACGGCGGTGAACCCGGGTTCGGAGGCGTGGCGGTCCAGGCGCTCGCCGAAGGCGGTGACGGCGTAGTTCGGCAGGTGGAGGAGCGGGGCGCGGACGGCGGCGTAGACGTCGAGCAGGTCGCTGCGGACCGATTCGAGCTGGCTCGTAGCACGGAGATCCATCGATTGCCTTGCCGCCAAACGCTGTTCCTTCCCACGATCGCTCTCAATCTGCTTATTGAGGCCGACCGGGCGATTCCGGGTACCGTTCACAGTGTCCCAGACGAGATCGGAGTTCCGTATGCCCCAGTGGAGCGCGTATACGTCCGGTGAGCGGATCAAGATCCTCCGGGGCCGTGAGGTCACGCAGACCGACCTGGCTCACATGACCGGGCTGGCTTTAATCACAGTCCAAAAGGCGGAGCAGGACATCTGCCTCACCCTGCCGACACTGCTGAAGATCAGCGCCGCGCTGTCCGTGGACGCTTCTGTGATCCTCGGCCAGCAGGCGCCACGCCGCACCATGGAGCGAGGGGACCGCGCCATGCTCCGACAGGTCTCCCAAGCAACGCACGACACCGCCGCAGGACTTCTGCCCGAGAGCGCCGAGCCCGTCTCGGACGGCGTGCTGGCCTCGTCCGCGGAACTGGCGTGGCAGCACTACTGGAGAGGCGACTACCTCACCCTCGGCGGCGTCCTCGTCCCGCTGCTGACCGACGCGGCTGTGACGTGCCATGTGCAGCCCACTTCGGCGGCATGGCAGGCACTGTCCGACGCCTACCAGATCACCGCCTGCATGGCGAACCTCCTTGGCGCCAGAGACCTGGCGTACGCGGCCGTGGGGCATGCCAAGCACGCCGCTGAGCATGCCGGTGACGAACTGCGCGCCGCGCGCGTAGAGTCCGCCCGCTCCTGGGTGTACCTGCGGGATGGCAGGGTCACCGACTCCCTCGAACTCGCCCAGGCCGCCAGCGAGGGAATCGAGCCCTCCTATCGCGACGCCTCCCATGAACGGCTGACGGTCTACGGCAACCTGCTGACCCACTGCGCCGTCACCTCCGCCCGCCTCGACGACACCGACCGGGCCGGTGACTTCCTGTCCCAGGTGCACGCCGTCGGCGCCCGCCTCGGCGATGAGTACGACTTCCACGGCGCCCGGTTCGGGCCCACGACCGCCTCGACTCAGGCGGTCGGAGTCAACGTGACGGTGGGCGAGCACGGCAAGGCCCTCCGGTTGAGCGCCGATATCCACGACGGTGACCTCTCCGGCCTGGCCGACGCCGCACGTAACCGGTACAAGCTCGACGTGGCGCTTGCGCAAGCCGATGCCAAGATGTGGGACACCTCCCTCGACACGTTGGAAGGTGTCCTGACCGACGCCCCGCAATGGGCCAGGCACCAAGCCCTGCCGAACGTCATCCTTGAGCGGGTCGGCCGAGCGTCAACAGACCGCCTGCGGCGGCTGTCCAAACTCGTCGGTGTCCCGGTCTCAACGGTCGGCGGCTTCGCGGAAGTGGACACTCAAGCCGCACTGTGATCGCGAGCGTGTTGGTCATCCGCCACGGAAGACCCCGGCCTGGACGCGCCGTCGATTCCACTGTCACGGAAGACCCGCTTCGACTGGCATTCCGGGACTGCTCCGCCGTGGAAGGCTCACGCGGAGACGAGTTGATGCACTCTTCCACCTCGGAGCTTCTCGGAGAGTAACCAGACCGGCACTCTGTGGGGCATGCCACGGAGCAGTCAGGAGTCAGCCCGCCGCCGCGCCATCGCGCACACGGCGTACAGTCCGCATCGGGCGAGCGTGGTCCTCTACGCGTGCTTGCCCGAAGGGTTGGACGCGGAGCCGGTCATGGGGGCCCTGGCCGACTTTGCGCGGGCCCGGGATTGGAACGTCCTCGGCACCGTCCGCGACATCGATGACCGCGAAGCCCTCGACAGCCGCCGGCAGTGGCCCATCGCACGGGAGTTGCTGGTGACCGGCCGCGCCGTCGGCCTCGTGGCGCCGTCGGAGACCCACCTCACCACCGGCTGCCGGGAGCCGTTTCGCCGCTGGCTGTCCTCCCTGGGCGCCTTCCTCGTCTGCCCGGGGGACCACGCGCGGGGCGACCGCCGGGGTAGGGAACCCGGAGGGACCCCTCATGGACAAGCCTGAAACGGCAGCGCTTGCGGCCTACAGCGCGACGCTGCCGCGTGCCGCGGCGTCCGTGGCGCGGGCGCGCAGGCTCGTTTCCGCCTCCCTGCGGGTGTGGTCGCTGGAGGCCGGGGACGATGCGGTGAGTCTCGTCATGAGCGAGTTGGTGACGAACGCGGTGCGGCACGCGCGGCTGGAGGTCGTGCACGTCAAGGTGTCCCAGGTCGGGCCGCGCCGCGTCAGAGTGGCGGTCGTCGACCGTTCCCGCGAGATGCCGACCCTCGTCCAGGCGGGCGTGGACGACGAGTCGGGGCGGGGGCTGGCCACCGTTGCCGGGTTCGCCGCTTCGTGGGGCGTCGAGCCCGTGCCGTGGGGGAAACGGGTGTGGGCCGAGGTCGACGTTCCGTACCGCCACTGAAACCACCGAGGACTGCGATGGACGAGACCTGGAAGACGATCGAGCGGCTTTGCGACCGGCTGGACGCCGAGAGCCCCGTGCAGGGGAGGACCGGGCGGCTGCTGCGGATCCTGAAGATCGGTGAGGAGTACGGGGAGGTCGCCGGGGCGCTGCGCGGCCTTCTCGGTTCGGATCCGGGAACGCGCAGGAGTCACACGCTCGACGACGTCTGCAACGGGCTGAGCGACGTGATCGTGACGAGCATGGTCGCGCTCGCCTCGATCGCGGACGAGCCCGGCGAGGCGGGCGAGGTGTTCACGGCCAGGCTGCGGGAGATCGCCGGACGTCTTCCCCGCTGATACGGGCGCGCGCACCCGGCCCGGACAAGAGAGTGGCGCGGCACCCCGGGGGAAGGTGCCACGCCACTCGGTATGTGGGCCCCCGTCAGGGGGTCGTGGGCCATTTGGTCAGGGCCGCGTAGGCCGGTTGCCACTGGCCCAGGTACAGCGCGCGTACGGGTTCCGGCATGAGGCTCAGCATCGACGTGGCGAGCTTCTCGTCCGCGCCGTCCAGTACCCACGGGATCAGGCGCGGGGTTTCCGGGCCGCCCTTCTCGGAGTGGACGAGGCCGTAGTGCTGCCACTGCTCCTGCGACATCTTCGCGTCGACGAGCGGCAGGCCCTCGCTCTCCTCGTGCTTGAGGTGGGCGGTCAGGGCCGTGGCCAGCGCGTCCGTGCCGGCCGCGATGCGCTCCGGGGCGGTTTCCGGGTCGGCGAGGGCGGCGTCGATGGAGTCGATGAGGGGGTCGATGCGGGCGTGTTCGGCTTCCATGGCGTCGAGTAACGCCAGGTCGTCGGCCCGCTCTCCGACGAGATCGCGCATCACCGGCCAGAGGGCCTCGTCCTCGGCGCTGTGGTGGATGTGCAGGGCCTTTTTGAAGAGTTCCCAGCCCAGGGCGGAGGCCAGCAGCCTGCGGGGGTCGTCGTCTGCGCGGGCGCTGATTCTGGTGATGTGTTCCAGGTCGCGCCGCAGCGCGTCGTGCATGGCGTACATCATGGACAGATCGAGGTTGCCGCTCATGTGGTCACTCCCGTATCCCGCATCCGTCTACGGTCCGTACATTCCGTTGTCATGCCGGACGAGACGGTGGCTCGACCTCTTTGACACCGCGGCGTCCGGAAGTGTGACTCAGGACTGCCGGCAGGAGCCCCGCACGCGAGTGGGCGGCGTGGAACCCCGGCGGAGGGCCCACGCCACCCACGGTCTCGCGGACGCCGCGGAGGCGGCGGGCGGCGGGACGCGGCCGTTGCCGGTCACTGCCCGGTACCGCGTCGCCGGATCGCGTACGGGAACGTCCGGGATGATGCACAACGTCCCCTCGTGGTCGCGTGTGAAAGCTACTGCCTTCCCATATGACAGCCGCGGGCCGGGTGATGTGACGGGGGTGGGGATGGGGGTGTGGACGGACCCGGGGACGGGGCGGGGGCGGAGCCTGGGAGCGAGCCCGGGAGAGGCCCCGGCGCGGCCCCGTAACCGGCCCCGGGACGCGGGGCCCGGGCCGGTCGGTCTTGCTACGGGTGTGTGCTGAGGCTTACCTTCACGCTGTCGCCGCCGCGACGCGCCCTCCGCACACCCCCGCCCGGCGCGCCGCTGGACCCCACCGGCCGGAGGCGCTCATGACCGTGACCGTTCTGCGCCCCACGGAAGCGCCCGTACTGATCGGCCGGGCGCGGGAGTTGCAAGCCCTCGTGGACACCGCCACGCACCCGCCGTCGGTGGCGATGGTCGAGGGCGAGGCCGGGATCGGCAAGACGCGGCTGATCCGCGAGGCGCTGCGCCATCCCGCGGTGCGCGGGCGGCGGGTGCTGCTCGGCGGGTGCCGGCCGCTGCGCGAGCCGTTCCCGTACGGGCCGGTGTTCGATCTGCTGCGGCATCTCGCCGGCGGGCTGCCGCCGGTGCTCAGCCCGGTGTGCGGTGCCCTGCGCGCGTATCTGCCGGAGCTGGCGGACCGGCTGCCGCCGGCGCCCGAGTTGCTGAGCGACCTGCGGGCCGGGCGGCACCGGCTCTTCCGTGCCGTACGGGCCCTGCTGGACGCGGCCGGCGAGACGGTGATGGTGGTCGAGGACCTGCACTGGACCGACGACGGCACCCGCGACCTGCTGCGCTTCCTCATCGACGACCCGCCCGACGGGCTGTCCGTCGTGCTCAGTTACCGCCGCGAGGACCTGCCGGGCAGCGGGCTGCCGCTGGGTCGCGCGTACCGCCAGCCGCCCGGCACCACCGCGGTCGTCATCCCCCTGCGCCCTCTGGACGTCCACGGCGTACGCGGCATGTTCGCGGCCCTGACCGGGAGTCCGGCCGGTGCTTCCGCCGCCTTCGGCACCGAGCTGCACCGGCGTACCGCCGGTATCCCCTTCGTCGTCGAGGAGGTCGTACGGGCCCTGCCGGCCCCCGAGCACGGCGCGTTCGCCCGCATGCCCGTCCCCACCCGCCTCCAGGAGGCCGTCGCGGACCGCATGAGCGTGCTCTCGCCCCCCGCCGCCGACGCCGTACGCGCCGCCTCCGTGCTCCGCGTACCCGCCGACGAGGCGCTGATCGCCGCCGTCATGCGCGGCGCCCCCGGGCAGCCCGCCGCGCCGGCGGACTCCGCCGCCGTACGCGAGGCGCTGCTCGCCGGCGTGCTGTACGAGTGGGGCGAGGGCCGCTACGGGTTCCGGCACGCGCTCGCCCAACAGGCCGTCTACGCCGGGCTGCTCGGCCCCGACCGGCACCGGCTGCACCGGCAGGCGATGCTGGCGCTGGCCGCCGAGGACCCGCAGCCCCTCATCCAGCTCGCGTACCACGCGCACCACGCGGGCGAGCTGGCCCAGTGGCAGCGCTACGCCGAGGCCGCCGCCGTCTCCGCGCGCGAGATGGGCGATCTGGCGCTCGCCGTGGGGGTGCTGGAGGAGCTGCTGTCGGACGGGCGGCTGGGCCGGCCCGAGTGCGCCCGGATCGCCGTCGACCTCAGCCGCGACGCGGTCGTCGGGCTCACCCACCACCGGGCCACCGCGCTGCTGCACGACATCGTCCGCGACGGCCACATCCCCGACGGCGTACGCGGCGAGATCCGGCTCAACCTCGGCCTGCTGCTCTACAACCAGGCCGGCCGCTACGAGGAGGGCCGCGTCAACACCGAGGTGGCCGTGGGCGAGCTGCACGCCCGGCCCGCGCTCGCCGCCCGCGGCATGGCCGCGCTGGCCATGCCCAGTTGGGGCGACCATCCGCGGCACGTCTACGAGCGGTGGATCGACCGTGCCGAAGAGCTGGTGGCGCACGAGTCCGACCCCGCCGTCCGCTCCGCCGTACGCGGCAACCACCTGGCCCTGCGCATGAGCCTCGGCGACCCGGCCGTCTGGGAGGAGGCAGAACGCCTCATCGGCGGCCCGGGCTCCGGCACCCACCGCCGCCAGGTCGCCCGCGCCTGCGGCAACTTCGCCGACGCCGCCGCCAGCCTCGGCCACTACCAGGCGGCGCAGCGCTTCCGCGGCGAGGGGCGGCGGCTGGCGGCGGAGTGCGGGGCGGCGTTCCTCGAAGGCATCGTCGAGGGCACGGCGCTGCGCCTTGAGTGGTACGCGGGCCGCTGGCGGGGGCTGGCGGAACGGGCCCGGCGCACCCTCGACACGGTGCAGGGCGTCTCCAGCATCGCCGCCGACGCGCACCTGGTGCTGGGGCTGCTGGCGTCGGCGCTGGGGGAGTGGGACGAGGCGGCGGCGGAGCTGGCGGCGGCCGGGCTCGCCGACCCGCGCAACGCGCCCGCGCCGATACTGGCCACCGCCTCCGGCGCCATGACCCGCCTGCTCCAGGCCCGCGGCGAACCGGAGCGGGCGCGCGCGGAGGCGGAGCGGGGCCTCGCGCGGATCCGGCACAAGGGCATCTGGCCGTGGGCGGGCGACCTGGCGCCGCCGGCGGTCACCGCTCTCGTACGGGCCGGACGGCTGCGCGAGGCGGAGGAGGCCACGGCGGAGCTGGCCGCGGGCATCGCGGGCCGGGACGCGCCGCTGGCGGCGGCGGCGCTGCTGGCGTGCCGGGGGATCGTGGCGGCGGGGCACGAGCGGGCGGCGGAGGCGGCGGGTCTGTTCACGGCGGCGCAGCGGGCGTACGGGGCCCTGCCGCAGCCGTACTCGGCGGCCCGGGCGGGCGAGGCGGCGGCCCGCTGCCGCCTCACGGCGGCCGCCGCCGAGACCGCGGATGCGGGTCCCGCGGATGCGGGTCCCGCCGGTGCCGGTCCCGCCGACGCCGGATCCACAGCCGCCGATCCTGCCGATCCTCCGGACCCCGCCGATCCCGCCGAACAGCTCGCCGCCCTCGCC
The DNA here is from genome assembly GCF_045781775.1 of Streptomyces sp. 184. Taxonomy (NCBI): domain Bacteria; kingdom Bacillati; phylum Actinomycetota; class Actinomycetes; order Kitasatosporales; family Streptomycetaceae; genus Streptomyces; species Streptomyces sp. 184. Next base: position 195,765 of record NZ_CP123230.1, read on the forward strand.
CAGCAGTTCGCCGACCTCGGCGCCATCCGCGACGCCGCCCGCTGCCGCCGCGTGCTGCGCGGCAACAACGTCCCCCTCCCCTCCCGCCGCGGCCGGCGCGGCTACGGCGACCAGCTCTCCCCGCGCGAACGCGAGGTCGCCCGCCTCGTGGCCCTCGGCCACACCAACCGCCAGATCGCCGACGTGCTGTACCTCTCCCCGCGCACCGTCGAGCAGCACGTGGCCAAGCTGATGCGGAAACTGCACGTCGAGTCGCGGAAGGAGGTGGCCGACGCCGCCCGGCGGCAGCACCCGCGCAATTAATACGGGGTCTCTACCTACCGTTTCCCGGATTGTTCTCGGTCCGCAGACATGCGATCTGTGTGAACGGGCGGCGCGCCGCCCTCACTCCCCCACCAACCGAGGAGAACTCCATGCGGAGCAAGGTACTCCTGAGATCCGTACTCGTAGGCGTGGCGGCCCTGGCCGCCGCGGTCGCCGGCCCCGGCGCGCAGGCGGCGCCGGCGCCCGAGGCCACCGGCGTCGCCGCGGTCGAGGCGACCGCGCACGACCACTCCGAGCACGCCGACGAGAACCTCGGCGAGGGCCACGGCATCACGGCCGAGGAGTTCGAGGCGCTGGCGGCCAAGGCCCCGAAGGACCGCGACTTCGGAGTCACCGCCTGGCCGGTTCCGACCGACCGGGCCTACCACCTCACCTCGTCGTGCAGCGGCGCCGCCGGCGTCATCGGCCAGGGCGCCGCGGCCTGGGCCAACCTGAACCAGACCAGCGGCAGCGACACCCCGGTCGAGTGCCGCAACAGCTACATCAGCGACTGCGGTGGCGGCGGCAACATCGTCGGCTGCAACTGGGGCCAGGGTCAGCGCATCGCGCTGTTCCTCGGCGGCGTGAACGACGACGCGCTGCTCGCCGCGCACGAGTTCGGCCACGACTGGTACGGCCACTCCAGCTACCAGTGCGCCGGCTGGTCCAGCCCCTCGCACGTGATGGCACCGTCGATATGCAACTTCTCCGGCGACGGCACCGAGCGGAGCCCGGTCCGGATCGACTGACGCACCCGCCGGTCCCGCGGGGGCGTCAGGATGGCGGACGCCCCCGCGGCAGACCGCGGCCCGCGGGCCCCGAGACCCGCCCCGGCCCGCGGCGCTCATCCCGCGGCGCTCACCCGCCCCGGCGCCAGTAAGCGCCCGTCGCGCTCGTCGCCTTGAGCAGCGCCGGCCCGCCCGGGGCCGCCCGCCACACCTGGACGAGGTACTCCTCCCGCGGGTCCCCGTCCGCGCGCGGGTCGTCGCCGTCGCGGTGGCGCCCGTGGACCCGTACGCGATACGTCCCCGCCCCCTCCGCGCCGAGCGGCAGCCGGCACGCCTCGTCGTCACTCTCCTGCCAGTTCGTGGCGTAGTCCATGAACGCCGACTCCCAGGTCACCGACACCTCGGCGACGTCCTGCCACCCCGCCGTCTCCAGCGGCGGTGCGCCGTCCCAGAGTTCGGCGCCGACCCCGACCGTGCCGATCTCCTGGCCGCACAGGATCCGCAGCCCCTCGCCCGCGGGATCGGCCTCGACCAGCCCGGTGTCGGCGAACTCCGGCTCGAACTCCGCGACCAGCGACTCCCCGACGATGTCGACCGTCGACGCGTCCACGAACACGTCGGCCGTCCCGACCCCCCACATCAGCCCTGCCACCGCGCCCCTCTCCTCTCCCCCGCGCCGGGAACCCCCGACCGGCTCCCGTCCGCCCTTCCGTCCCGCCTTCCGTCCGGCTTCCGTCCGTCCCCGCGCCGCCGTACCCACCTTTTTGTGGGTACTTGGCACGCCGCCCCCGCCGGGTGAGGCTGGAGGCCAACGGAGCACACGGGGTGCACCGGGCGCACGGAGGTGGTCAGGGAGCCGGGCTGGCTCCGGTGAGGTTGTCCAGGCGGCGGTGGCCCCAGTCGGACAGGGGGGCCAGCGCGACGGACAGGTCGCGGCCGAAGTCGGTGAGCGAGTAGACCGTCTTCAGCGGCAGCCCCTCGTGCACCTCGCGGTGCACCAGGCCGTCGCCCTCCATCTCGCGGAGCGCCTGGGTCAGCACCTTCTCGCTGAGGCCCGGCAGCCGGCGGAGCATTTCGCCGGGCCGGTGGGGGCGGGTCTCCAGCATCCAGAGCAGGGCCGTCTTCCACTTGCCGTCGATCACGGCGATCGCGGCCGTCACCCCGCAGACGTTCGTGTTCTGAGCGAGCTTGCGCGTCATGGCACCCCCGGGGTCACCCGTCTCTCTCATTCACTCTCTTCACTCATGGAGGTTAGTCATGTCCGAGAACTCCGCCGTCACGGTCCTCGGCCTGGGCCCGATGGGCCGGGCCCTGGCCGGGGCGTTCGTCGCCGCCGGGGTCCGTACGACCGTCTGGAACCGGACGCCGGGCCGGGACGGCGAACTCGTCGGGCAGGGCGCGCTGCGCGCGGCGTCGGCCGCGGAGGCGGTGGCCGCGAGCGAGCTGACCGTGGTGTGCGTCGTGGACTACGACGCGGCCGACTCGGTGCTGCGCCGCGCGGACGTCGCCGCCGCGCTCAAGGGCCGTACGCTCGTGAACCTGAGCGCCGACACCCCCACGCGGGCCCGCGACGCCGCGGCCTGGGCGGCGGACCACGGTGTGCGCTACCTCGACGGCTCGATCATGACCCCGACCACCACCATCGGCACGCCGGACGGGGTGTTCATCCACAGCGGCCCGAAGGACCTCTACGACGAGCACCTGCCTGTGCTCTTCGCGCTCGGCGGCACCCACACCCACCTCGGCGAGGACCACGGCCGGGCCGCGGCGTACGACGTGGCGCTGCTCGACATCTTCTGGACCACGATGGCGGGCTGCGCCCACGCGCTGGCCGTCGCACGGGCCGAGGGGGTCACCCCGGGCGAGCTGGCCCCGTTCGCCATGGGCATCGGCGCGATCCTGCCGGGGGCGATCGAGGACATGGCCGCGGGGGTGGCGGCGGGTGACTTCTCGGGGGCGGCCAACCCGATCACGTCGTCGGCGTCGTCGATGAAGCACATCATCGCCGCGTCCGAGCGCCACGGCATCGACGCCGGGGTGATGCGCGCCGCGGCGGGGCAGGCGGAGCGGGTCATCGGGCTGGGGTACGGGACGGACGGGTTCGTCCGCGTCACGGAGCTGGTCGCGGGTCGGCTGGCCGAGGCGGCGAACCGGGGCTGACCCGGGGGCGGCCCGGGGGCGGTCCGGGGTTGACGGCGGGCGCGGGGCGGCGCGGGGCGGCGCGGGCCGGGCCGGGGTGGACCGGACGCGGCGCGAGGTCGACGGGCGGGCCAACGGGGGACGTCCGGACCGCGTCCCGCCGGCCAACTTCCGGCCTTCGCACGGCGCTTCGCGTTAGACGGCGTACGGGACGGGCATTCCACCGTCGACTCCCAGCGACCGACGCGGGAGCGACGAAGGGGGAGCCATGAGACGACGGTGGGGGACAGGCGCGGCGCTGGCCGCCGCGGCGGCGGTGCTGGTGCTCGCGGGGTGCAGCCAGCCGACGGACTACAGCGAGGTGGTCACGTTCACCGACGAGCACGGCCGCGCGTGCACCGCGGCGGTGGTCGTCGACCAGGAGCAGAACGAGGGCGACGACTACGAGGTCTCCGGCCTCGACTGCGACTACCCCCCGAAGGGCCGCGAACCGGGCCCCGCCGGCCACCAGCCCCTCCCGGAACGCCAACCGAAGGACTAAGCCCCCCACCGGCCCGGCCCCGCCGGCGCCGCCTGACGACCGGCCCCGCCGTGCCCGCCTGACGCCGGAGCGGCGTGGCGGCCGGGCGGCCTGACGGCGTGGCGGCCGGGCGGCTTCCGCCCGGCCGCTTCCTGGCCCGAGTCTGCGTGACCGACCTGACGGCCTCCCGGCCCAGCGGCCCGAGCCGGCCTCCCGGCCGGCGGCCCGGGCCCGCCTGACCCGCCTCCGGCCTGACCGGCCCTCGGCCTTCCCGCCTCCCGGCCGGCCGGCGGTGGTCTCCTGGTCCGGGCTCGTTGCCTCGGCTCGTCCGCGGTCCGGTGGTCTCGCCCCGGCGCGGGCCCGCGCCCTCGCGCGGCCCCTGCCTACACTGCACACCTGTCGGCAGTGTGAGGAGGCCGTGTCCCGTGGAGCCCGCTCGTGTGCTGACCGAGGCGGACTGGGTCGTCCATCGGCCCGCCGTCTTCGGTGCCGCGTATCGCATCCTCGGCACCGTCACCGAGGCCGAGGACGTCGTGCAGGACGTGTGGCTGCGCGCATCCGCCGCCGACCTGTCGGCCGTGCGGGACCTGCGTGCCTGGCTGGTGACGCTGGCCGCCCGGACCTCGTACAACGTGCTGAAGTCCGCCCGCGTCCGGCGCGAGACCTACGTCGGCCCCTGGCTGCCCGAGCCGCTGCCGACCGGGCCCGACGCCGCCGCGCAGGTGCTCGTGGACGAGTCGGTCGGCACGGCGATGCTCGTGCTGATGGAGCGGCTGTCGCCCGCCGAGCGCGTCGCGCTCGTGCTGCACGACGTCTTCGACTTCCCCTTCGCCCGCATCGCCGACGTGCTCGGCGCCACCCCCGCCGCCGCCCGCAAGCACGCCTCCCGGGCGCGCGCACGGGTACGGACGGACGGGCAGGAGCAGCGGGAGCAGCGGGACCGGCAGGAGCCGCGCGCGTCGCGGGCGGAGACCGAGCGGGTGCTCAAGGCGTTCAAGGCCGCCGCCGAGGCCGGCGACATGGCCGCGCTGATCGCGCTGCTGCACCCCGACGCGGTGTACGTCGGCGACGGCGGCGGCAAGGCGACCGCCGCGCGCCGGCCGGTGCTGGGCGCGGAGACGATCGCGCTGCTCACGGTCCGTTCGGTACGGATCGCCCGGCCCGACGCCGCGCGGCTCGTCGAGGTCAACGGCGAGCCCGCGCTCGCCACGTACCGCGACGGCGTGCCCGTCTGGCTGGACACCGTGGAGGTCGCAGACGGCCGCCTCACCGCGATCCGCCGCGTCGCCAACCCCGACAAGCTCGCCGCCCTCGCCCCCCTCGGTCACATCTGATCCCCCCGTCTTGTCTCCCTGCGGATCCCCGCCCCTCGGGGGTCCGCAGAGTGCAAGCTGAGGAAGGACGACACGATGAACCATGTCGTGATCATCGGCGGGGGTTTCGCGGGCGTGTGGGCCGCGGCGGGTGCCGCGCTGGCCCGCGGGGACGCGGACCTGCGGATCACGCTCGTCGCCCCGAACGACCACCTGGTGCTGCGGCCCCGGCTGTACGAACCGGAGCCCGACCGGGCGAAGGTGGCGCTGGACCGGATCCTGGGCCCCATCGGCGTCGAGCGCGTACGGGCGACGGTGAGCGCCGTCGACACCGACCGCCGCGTCGTCGTGGCCGACGGGACGGAGATCGGCTACGACCGGCTGGTGCTGGCGTCCGGCAGCCGGCTGGTGCCGCCCGCGGACCTGCCCGGCGCCGAGCGGCTCTTCGACATCGACACCCTGGCGGGCGCCCGCCGCCTCACCGACCACCTGCGCGGGCGCGACGGCTACGCCGCCGTGGTCGTCGGCGCCGGGTTCGTCGGCCTGGAGGCGGCGACGGAGCTGGCGGCGCGTGGCCGGGTGCTGCTGGTGGACACGGCGGAGGCGGTCGGCGCGCCGCTGGGGCCCGGGCCGCGGGCGGCGATCGAGGCGGCGCTGGACGAGCTGGGCGTCGAGCGGCGGCTCGGGACGACCGTCACGGAGGTCGGCGACGGGTACGCGGTGCTCTCGGACGGCGACCGGGTCGACGCGGACGCGGTGGTGTGGTCGATCGGGATCCGGGCGCAGGAGCTGACCCGGCAGCTCTCCGACGACCTCGACCACCTCGGCCGGGTGCCGGTGGACGAGTGGCTGCGGGCGCTGCCGGAGGTGTTCGCGGCGGGGGACACGGCGGCGGCGCCGTTCGACGCGGAGCACACCGTGATGCAGGCGTGCCAGCACGCGACGCCGCTGGGGAAGGTCGCCGGGTACAACGCGGCGGCGGACCTGCTGGGCGTACCGCCGCGGCCGTTCACCCCCGCGCCGTACGTCACCTGCCTGTATCTGGGCGCCGCGGGCGGGGTGTTCACGCGCGGCTGGGACCGCATGGTGATGGCGGCGGGGGCGGACGGCGGGTTCGTGAAGGAGCAGATCAACGGGTACATCCACCCGCCGGTGGACGATGCCGCCGAGATCCTGGCGGCGGCCGACCGGGTCTACATCGACCTGCCGTTCTTCCCGCGGGAGGACGAGCCGGCGGCGGCTGCGGCGGGCGCTCAGGTCAGCGAGGTGAAGTAGTCCCGCTGCGCGGGGTAGTAGTCGTCGAACGACGGCGCCGCGGCGCCGTCGCGCGCGGCGACGAGGAGGTCGAGGTAGTACTCCCAGCCCGGCCCGACCTCGCCGACGCCCTCGACGGACGTGAGGTGGTGGATCAGCTCCAGCCGCGTCCCGCCGTCCGCCTCCGCGAGCAGCAGCTCCATGTGCCAGTCGCCGGCCTCGTCGACCATGGACACGGCCAGGCGGTACGGCGGTTCGCAGGCGTCGATGCGCACGTCGCACCAGGGCGCACCGTCCTCGTACGCCATCTGCACCCGGATCGTGCGGCCGGGCGCGGCGTCGCCCTCCCACGGGCCGAACCAGCGGGCGGTGCGCCCGGGTTCGGTGACGGAGGCCCAGACGTCGGCGGCGGGGGCGCGGAACGTACGGGTGAGCACGAGGTCGTGCCCCGCGGCGGTGGACCGGAGCACTCCGGTGGGGCGGGGGGCGAGGCGGGGGCCGCCGGGTGCGCTCTCCTGGCGGGCGGCGCCGCTGTTCTCGGCGTTGCCGCTGTTCCGGATGTCGCCGATGTCCCCGCTGTCCCTGCTGTCCCCGAAGTTCTCGCTGTTCTCGTCGCTGGTCATGCGGTGTCCTCCGTGCGGTGTCGCGGCTGGTCCCTGGTCTCGCGTTCCACCCGGCGCTCCCGCTCGCGGCGGGTGCGGTGGACCTCGGTCTCCAGGGCGTCGAGGCGGTGCTCCCAGCCGGCCGGTGCGCGGAGCAGGGCGATCCACTCGGCGAGTTCGGCCAGCGGCGCGGGGTCGAGGGAGTAGATCCGGCGCCGGCCCACGAGTTCGTCGCGGACCAGCCCGGTCTCCCGTAGCACCCGCAGGTGGCGGCTGACCGCCGGGCGGCTGATGGCGAAGCGGCCGGCTATCTCGCCGGCGGTGAGCGTGGCGCCGCGCAGCATGAGCAGGATCTCCCGTCGTACGGGATCAGCGAGCGCACCGGCCACCTCGTCCATGCCCGAAAGCGTAACGCATGGGTTACGTGTTTACCGCCTCCTCCGTGCGCCCACCACCGCCACCAGCACCGCCGTCGCCACCGTGAGCGCCGCGCACACGCCCGCCGCCACCTGGAACCCCGTCTCGAACGCCCCCCGCGCCGCGTCCAGCAGGTCGTCGGCCGCCGGGCCCGGCAGCCGCTCCGCGGCCGTGACCGTCGCGCTGAGGTCGTCCTCGAACGCCCCGGCCGCGTCCGCCGGTACGCCCTCGGGGGCAGCGCCGTCCGTACGGCCCCGGTAGACCGCCGTGATCACGCTGCCCAGCAGCGCGATGCCCAGCGCCCCGCCCAACTGCGGTGCCGTGGAGGAGATCGCCGCCGCCGCGCCCGCCCGTTCCGGCGGGGCCGCGCCGACGACCATGTCGGTGGCCAGCGCCATCATCGGCCCGAGCCCCGCCGAGACGATCACCGCGCCGGTGACCAGGACCGCCAGCGCGTGCGCCCCGCCGGCCTGCGTCAGCACCCCGTACCCGACGGCCGAGAGCCCCAGTCCGACGCCGATGATCCGCGCGGGCGGGTAGCGGCGCGCCAGCCGCGGCGCCAGCGTGGAGCCGGCGATCACGCCGAGCGCGGACGGCGCCGTCCACAGCCCCGCGTCCAGCGGCGACAGCCCCTCGACGAGCTGGAGGTACTGCGCGAGCGCGTAGTTGGAGCCCCAGAGCACGAAGATCCCGGCGGCCAGCGTCGCCGCTGCGGTGGCGAGCGTACGGTCGGCGAAGAGGCCGAGGTCCACGAACGGGTCGGCGAGCGCCCGCTGCCTGCGGACGAACGCCACCGTCACCAGCACCCCCGCCGCCACCGCCGCAAGCGGCACCGCCCCGGCGCCCTCGGCGGCGATCTGCTTCAGCCCGTAGACCACCGGCAGCACCGCGCCCAGCGACAGCAGCGAGCTGAGCACGTCCACCCGCCGCCCCGCCGGGCCGCGGGACTCCGGCAGCAGCACGGGCAGCAGTACCAGCAGCAGCGCCATCACCGGCACGCCCAGCAGGAACGCCGAGCCCCACCAGAACCGCTCCAGCAGCCAGCCGCCCACCAGCGGCCCGATCGCCGTGCCGCCCGAGACGCTGGCCACGATGACGCCGATGGCCGTCGTCCGCTCCCGCGGCCCGGGGAACAGCGCCGCCGCCAGCGCCAGCGTCGAGGGCATGAGGGTGGCCCCGGCGACGCCCATGAGCGCGCGGGCGGCGATCAGCATCTCGGCGTTCACGGAGTACGCGGCGACCAGCGAGGCGACGCCGTAGCCGGCGGCCCCGTACAGCAGCAGCCGGCGGCGGCCGATGCGGTCGCCGAGTACGCCCATGGTGATGAGCGAGCCGGCGAGGAGGAAGGCGTAGATGTCGACGGTCCACAGCAGTTGGGTGCTGTCGGCGGAGAGGTCGCGGCCGATGGCGGGCAGGGCGAGGTTGGTGACGGTCAGTTCGAGCGAGGCGAGGAGCGCGGGCAGCGCGAGCACGGCGAGCCCGAGCCACCGCCGCCGCTGCTCACCCTTCCCCTGCCGGCCCTGCCGTCCCTGCCGTCCCTGGTCCGAGCCGTGTTCCGAGCCCTGTTCCGAGGTGCGGGAAGTGGTCATGGCGGCCAGTCTCAAACCTCGACCATAATCGAGGTCAAGGGCTAGCCTGACGCCATGGACAAACCCCCCTACGACGCGAAGGAACTCACGGTCGGCCAGCTCGCCGCCCGCTCCGGCGTCGCCGTGACGGCCCTGCACTTCTACGAGGGCAAGGGCCTGATCCGCAGCCGCCGCACCGCAGGCAACCAGCGCCGCTTCACCCGGGACACGCTGCGCCGCGTCGCGTTCATCCGCACCGCGCAGCGGGTGGGCATCCCGCTGCGCACGATCGCCGAGGCGCTGGAGACGCTCCCCGACGGCCGTACTCCCACGCAGGAGGACTGGGCCCGGCTCTCCGCGGCCTGGCGTGACGAACTCGACATCCGCATCGACCAGATGGTGCGCCTACGGGACCGGCTCACCGACTGCATCGGCTGCGGCTGCCTGTCGCTGGACCGCTGCCTGCTGCGCAACCGCGACGACGTCCTCGGCGACACGGGCCCGGGGCCGCGCCGGCTGCTCACCCGCCGGCTGGCCCAGGAGACCCGGAACCCGCCGGCGGGTGAGCAGGACGACGAGGGCACCTGACGCGGCGCCGCTACGTCACCGGGGCAGCTCCCCCCGTACCACCCGGGCCGCCGCCACCAGGCTCTCCAGCGACGCCCGCGTCTCCGCCCAGCCGCGGGTCTTCAGCCCGCAGTCCGGATTCACCCACAGCCGCTCCGCCGGGATCGCCCGCAGCCCGGTGCGCAGCAGCGCCACCGTCTCCGCCGCGCTCGGCACCCGCGGCGAGTGGATGTCGTACACGCCGGGGCCCGCCTCCCGCGGATAGCCGTGCGCGGCCAGTTCGTACGCGACCTGCATGTGCGAGCGCGCCGCCTCCAGGCTGATGACGTCCGCGTCGAGGTCGTCGATGGCGGCGACGATGTCGCCGAACTCCGCGTAGCACATGTGCGTGTGGATCTGCGTGTCCGCCCGCGCGACGCCCGTCGTCAGCCGGAACGCCTCGGTCGCCCACGCCAGGTACGCCGGCCGGTCCGCTGCGCGCAGCGGCAGCGTCTCGCGCAGCGCCGGCTCGTCCACCTGGATCACCGCAGTGCCCGCCGCCTCCAGGTCGGCGACCTCGTCGCGCAGCGCGAGCGCCACCTGCCGGGCGGTCTCGGCGCGCGGCTGGTCGTCGCGGACGAAGGACCACGCCAGCATCGTGACGGGGCCGGTGAGCATGCCCTTGACCGGGCGGTCCGTGAGCGACTGCGCGTACGCCGTCCAGCGGACCGTCATCGGCTCCGGCCGGGAGATGTCGCCGGCCAGGATCGGCGGCCGGACGTAGCGGGTGCCGTAGGACTGCACCCAGCCGTGCCGGGTGGCGAGGTAGCCGGTGAGCTGTTCGGCGAAGTACTGCACCATGTCGTTGCGTTCGGGCTCGCCGTGCACGAGCACGTCGAGCCCGGCCTCCTCCTGGTACGTCACCACCTCGCGGATCTCCGCGGCGATGCGCTCCTCGTAGCCGTCCGCGCCGATCCGTCCGGCGCGCAGGCCGGCGCGGGCGGCACGCAGGTCGGCGGTCTGCGGGAAGGAGCCGATCGTCGTCGTCGGGAGCAGCGGCAGCTTCAGGCGGGCGCGCTGGGCGGCGGCCCGCTCGGCGTACGGCGCGTGGCGGCGGGCGTCCGCCGCGGTGGCGGCGGCGCTGCGGGCGCGGACAGCGGGGTCGCGGGTGATCGGGGAGGCGGCGCGGGCGGCCAGGGCGGTGCGGTTGGCGGCGAGTTCGGCGGCGACGGCGCCGGTGCCGCGGCCCAGCCCGCGGGCGAGCGTGACGACCTCGGCGCTCTTCTGCCGGGCGAACGCCAGCCAGTGCAGCAGTTGCGGGTCGATGTCCCGCTCCGCGGCGGCGTCCAGCGGTACGTGCAGCAGGGAGCAGGACGCGGCGACGTCGACCCGGTCGGCGAGCCCGAGGAGGGTGCCGAGGGCGGCCAGCGCCCGCTCCAGGTCGCAGGCCCACACGTTGCGGCCGTCCACGACCCCGGCGACGAGCCGCTTGCCGGGCAGCCCGCCGGCGGCGGCCAGCGCGTCGAGGTTCGCGGCGGCGGCGCCGGTGAAGTCCAGCGCCAGGCCCTCGACGGGAGCCTTCGCGAGCACCGGCAGAGCGTCGCCGAGGCGGCCGAAGTACGAGGCGACGAGCAGCGCGGGGCGGTCGGCGCGGGCGCCGAGTTCGCGGTACGCGCGCTCGGCGGCGGCCAGTTCCGCGGGCGTACGGTCCTGCACGAGCGCCGGCTCGTCGAGCTGCACCCACGCGGCGCCGGCCGCGCGCAGGTCGGCCAGCACCTCCGCGTACACCGGCAGCAGCTTGTCCAGCAGCGTCAGCGGCTCGAAGCCGGCGGGCGCGCCCGGCGCGGGCTTGGCGAGCAGCAGGTACGTCACGGGCCCGACCAGCACCGGCCGGGGGCCGGGGGCCCCGAGCGCCAGGGCCTCGGTCAGCTCGGCGGTCTGCTTGGCGGAGTCGGCGGTGAAGACGGTGTCCGGGCCCAGCTCGGGCACGAGGTAGTGGTAGTTGGTGTCGAACCACTTCGTCATCTCCAGCGGCGGCGCGTCCTGCGTGCCGCGGGCCATGGCGAAGTAGCCGTCGAGGGCGTCGGCGGCGACGGCCACGCGGTGGCGCTCGGGGATCGCGCCGACCATGACGGTGGTGTCGAGCACGTGGTCGTAGTACGAGAAGTCGCCGGTCGGCACCTCGTGGACGCCGGCGTCGGCCAGCTCCCGCCAGGCGGCCCGGCGCAGTTTGGCGGCGGTGGCGCGGAGTTCACCGGCGTCGACCCGGCCCTTCCAGTAGCCCTCGATCGCCTTCTTCAGCTCCCGGTGGTGGCCCTGCCGGGGGTAGCCGTACACGGTGGCCCGTGCCGCCGCGGCCGCGGACTTCGCTGTCACGGAGATCTCCTTCGCGAGATGGATCCCTGAGGTCCCGGGGACGGAAGGAGAGGGGGAGGGAGACGCGAAGGGGGCGGCCCGGGGCGCGCCCGCGGTGCCGCGGCGGGTGTCCGCCGCGTCGCGGTGCGTGTCCGTGTGCCTGCCCTGTACGTCACGTGCGCCGACCCGCCCTCGAAGGTCACCGGGATGACCGCGCACGGAAGCCCCGCGCACGGGCAGCGGGCAGGTCTTCGGACTCGCGGGCGGTCCGTACGCGACGAGCTGCGCGCACGGGCACCTACTGGCCGTCGCTTCCCGGACCCTTCGGGTCCAGTGCGTATGACGGCGGTCGTTCCCGCTCACCGCTGCGGGGCAGTCCCGGATTCCCACCGGGTTCCCTCTTGCGACGCCACCGCCTGGCGGACGGGGCGAACCGGCTGCACGGCCAGTGTAGGGCGCCCGTCCGGCACCGGCCCGTCCCCGGCTTCGCCCCCGGCCTTGACCCCGACGCAGGGTCAACCTCCGAGCATGGCGGCATGACCACCAGAACCCCCGCCGTCGAGGCCGCCGGGCTGCGCAAGTCGTACGGCGGCCGCGAGGTCGTCGCCGGCGTCGACCTCGCCGTGCCCGCCGGCACCGTCTACGCCCTCCTCGGCCCCAACGGCGCCGGCAAGACCACCACCGTCCGCATCCTGACCACCCTCCTCGCCGCCGACGCCGGCACCGCGCGGGTCGCCGGCCGCGACGTACGCCGCGAGCCCGCCCGGGTGCGCGCCGCGATCGGCGTCACCGGCCAGTTCTCCGCCGTCGACGGGCTGCTCACCGGCCGCGAGAACCTGCGCCTCATGGCCGACCTCGGCCACCTCGAAGGCCCCCGCGCCACCGTCGTCACCGCCCGGCTCCTCGACCGCTTCGGCCTCGCGGGCGCCGCCGACCGGCGCGCCGCGACGTACTCCGGCGGCATGAAGCGGCGCCTCGACCTGGCGATGACGCTGGTGTCCGGGCCGCGGCTGATCTTCCTCGACGAGCCGACCACCGGCCTCGACCCGCGCAGCCGCCGCGAGTTGTGGGACGTCGTGCGCGAACTCGTCGCCGACGGCACCACCGTCTTCCTCACCACCCAGTACCTGGAGGAGGCCGACCGGCTCGCCGACCGCATCGGCGTGCTCGACGGCGGCCGGCTCGTCGCCGAGGGCACCGCGGCCGAGCTGAAGCGCCGCGTCCCCGGCGGCCACGTCGAGCTGCACGCCGCCGACGCGGCGCGGGCCGCGGAGCTGGCGCGGCGGCTGCCCGGCGCGGTGGCCGACCCCGCGGCGCCGGCCGTCACCGTGCCGTACGACGGCAGCCTCGGCGCGCTGCGGGGGCTGCTGGCCGGGATCGAGGACGACGGGTCGGTCACCGGGCTCGCGGTGCACACCACGGACCTGGACGACGTGTTCCTGGCCCTGACCGGCCACGCCGCCGACGCCCCCGCCGACGCCCCCGCCGGAACCGAGGGGGCACGGGCATGACCACCGCGCCGTACGTCCTGCGCGACTCCGCGACCATGCTGCGCCGCAACCTCCGGCACATGGCCCGCTACCCCTCCATGACCGTCATGCTCGTCGGCCAGCCGCTGCTGTTCCTGCTGCTGTTCACCTACGTCTTCGGCGGCACCATGAGCGCCGGCCTCCCCGGGCCCGCCGCGGGCGGCGACCGCGCCGGCTACCTCACGTACCTCACCCCCGGGATCCTTACGATGACCGTCGCGAGCGTGTCCATCGGCACCGCCGTGCTCGTCGCCAACGACATGACCGACGGCATCATCGACCGGTTCCGCACCATGCCCATCGCGAAGTCCTCGGTGCTCACCGGCCACGTGCTCGCCGCGCTCATCCAGACCGCGCTGGCGCTCACGGCGGTCGGCGCGACGGCCTTCGCGCTCGGGCTGCGCACGGACGCCTCGGCGGCGCAGTGGGCCGCGCTCGCCGGGCTGCTGGGGCTGCTGTCGTACGCGCTGACGTGGTTCACGGTGGCGCTGGGGCTGGCCAGCCCGGACCCGGAGACGGCGAGCAACCTGCCGATGGTCTTCGTGCTGCTGCCGTTCGTGGGCAGCGGGTTCGTACCGGTCGACTCGATGCCCGCGGGGCTGCGGTGGTTCGCGGCGCACCAGCCGTTCACGCCGGTCATGGACCTGATCCGGGGGCTGCTCGCCGGCTCGCCGGACGGCGCGGACGCGGCCTGGGCGGTCGGCTGGTGCGCGGTCGTCGGCGCCGTCGGCTACCTCTGGTCGCGCCGCCTCTACCGGACCCGCGCGGCGACCTAGGATGCCCCGATGCTGACCATCGGCGAACTGGCCGCATACGCCGGGGTGACGGTCCGCGCGGTCCGGCACTACCACGCCAAGGGGCTGCTCCCCGAGCCGGAGCGGGACCACTCCGGCTACCGCCGCTACGACGCCGCCGCCGTGGTCGAGCTGATCCGCATCCGCACCCTCGCCGAGGCCGGCGTTCCGCTGGCCCGGGTACGGGAGCTGCTGCGGGCCGACGAGGCGGAGTTCGCGGCGGCGATCGCCGACATCGACCGGCGGCTGCGGGCCGAGATCCGCGCCCGCCAGGAGCACCGCCGCCGCATCGCCCGGCTCGCGGCGGGCGACAGCCTGGCGCTGCCGCCGGAGGTCGTGGCGTTCCTCGACCGGCTGCGGGAGCTGGGCGTGGACGAGCGGATCGTCGCGGTCGAGCGGGAGGGCTGGATCCCGCTGGCGGCGCACGCCCCCGACCGCGTACCGGAGTGGCTGGAGCGTAAACGGGCCCAACTCGCCGACCCCCAGCTCCTCGACTTCTACCGCACCCTCGGCCGCGCCCTCGACTGGACCCCCGACGACCCGCGCCTTACCGCCCTGGCCGACGACCTCGCCGCGTACCTCGCCCGCCTCACGGCGGAACGGGGGCGGGACTACGTCGCCGACGTCGACCTCGCGGCGCCGCTCGCCGAGCTGATGGACAAGCTGGCGTTCGAGGCCGCGCCGCCCGCGCGGCGGCTCATCGAGCTGCTGCGGAAGCGGGGTTGGACGGGGTGGACGCGGCTGGAGCCCGTGGATCCGTGTTGATCTCCCGGAGGTGATGGGTACACATCACGTGGGGTCGACGGGACTCAGGAGGCGGAAGATGACGGAGAGACGTCGATCAGGGCTGCCCGAAAACGCCGGCGGCGGTTCAGGCGCGGCGGCGGAAGAAGGCGGCGCGGCCGGTGCGGCGGCCCAACGGCACGGCGGCGGCCGGAGCGCCGGGGACCGGAGCGGCAAGGCCCGTACCGGGGGACGCTCCGACGGCTGGTTCGACTGGCCGGGACTGGGCGCCGACATCCGCGGCGCCGGGGCGGACGCGGGCATCGCGCTCGTCGTCACCGGCGCGATATTCGTCTGGCTCTACGTCCGCATCGACAACGGCTCCTCCGCGACCCTCCAGGTCATGCCGATGCTCGCCGACGCCGACCGCTACTGGATGTACTGGCTCTGCCAGGCGTTCGGCTGGTCCGGCCTGCTCTGGGCGTGGATCACCATCGTCTTCAGCCTCCTGCGTACGGGCCCCCGCCCCCGGGTCCGCTGGATGCCGCCCGCCGGTCTGGAGAAGCTGCACCGCACGACGAGCCTGACGACGATCGCCCTGATGTTCATGCACGCCGTGATGTTCTTCCTGGAGGAAGTCCGCGGCAACGAGGGCGGCGCGACCTGGGCCGGCCGGGTGTGGGACGCCTTCGTCAAGGTCTTCATACCCGGCGGCTACGCCACGGGCACCGGCCGCATCGCCATCCTCGTCGGCCTCCTCGCGTTCTACCTCGCGATCCCCCTGGGCCTGGCCTACTACCTGCGCCAGCGCACCGGCTCGCGCATGTGGCGCGCCCTGCACCGCTTCATCATCGTCGTCTACGTCCTCAGCGTCTGGCACACGCTGCTGTACGGCACGAACGTCTGGTACGACGGCACGTTCCGCACCCTTGTCTGGGCCCTCCAGATGCCCATCGCCGCCATGCTCCTCCTGCGCCTGCTGGCCCCCGCCCGCCCCAGCGAACGCCTCCGCGTGCGCGGCTCCCGCCCGCTGCCCCTGACGGCACGATTCGCGGGCCGCCTCGCGGTGGTGGCGACGGTGGCGGGCCTGGCGGCGGTCGTCGCCACGGGCGTGGACGGCGGGCGCACCCCGGACGGCGCGTCGCCGGGGCTGTGGCCGGAGCAGTGGGTGATCTGGGCGGGGCTGCTGGCGCTGACGCTGGCTCTGGTGGCGGTGGTCCACCGGCTGAGACCCGCGGCGGTGGCCGCCCAGGGACGGGGGACCGCACCCGGGCGACGGGAGCCGGAGGCGGCGGGGGACCACGGGGCGGGCTGAGGCGAGGACTGAGGCGGGACCGGAACGCCACCGCGGGCCGCCGACGATACGGCGGCCCGCGGTGGCTTCGCCTACACCGGCAGGTCCATGGCCGCGATCGGCTCCGTGGTGGGGCGTTCGGAGCCGCCGGCCGGTTCCACGGTGACGCCCATGCCCGAGGCGTCCGCGACCCGGCCGTCCATGAGCACCGCGCCGCCGTCGCCGGTCAGCAGCCCGGCAGGCCGCATCTCGTCGCCGCCCGCGCCGCCCCCGTCCGGGTCCGGGTCCGGGTCCGCGAACCAGAGTTGGTACACCCGGCCCTCCGGCAGCTCCGGCAGACCCGCGGCGACGAACACCGCCCGGTCCCGCTCCCGGGACACGACCACCGTGCCCGTGGCGTCACCGCCCAGCCGCCCGGAGGCGGCCTTCGCGTCCGGGGCCGCCAGCACCGCGGTCACCTCGGCGACGCTCTCCTGCGCACGCTGCGCCGCCGACCGCGCGTCCTCGGCCTCCTGCTGCTGCCACACGGCGACTCCGCCAAGCCCGGCCGCCGCCGCCAGGCACGCCGCCAGCGCCCAGCGCCCCGCGCCCCGGAAGGCGCCGCCCGCGCGGCGCCGTACCGGCGTCGCGGCGTCGCGTATCTCCGCCGCCCGGTCCTCGTCGACCCGCGGCGGCTCCTGCCGTACGGTGTCGATCCGCCGCAGCACCTCCGCCTTCAGCTCCGGCGCCGGCCGCGCGGCGACCGCCATGCCCAGCCGGGCCGCGGTCTCCGCCAGCTCCCGCACCTCCGTCCCGCACGCCTCGCAGAGCGCCATGTGCTCCTCGAAGCGGGCCCGCTCGGCGGGGGGCAGCGCGTGCAGGACGTACGCCCCGGTGGCGGTGTGCGTGGCGTGCGCAGCCGCACCGGAGTCCGCGCCCCCGGCCCCGAACCCGGACCCGGCTCCTGCTCCGGACCCGGCGGCCCCGGCCCCGGTCACGTTCCCACCCCCAGGCAGTCCCGCATCCGGATCAGCCCGTCCCGCAGCCGCGTCTTGACCGTCCCCAGCGGCAGCGACAGCAGCCCGGCGACCTCCCGGTACGTCAGCCCACGGTAGTACGCCAGCGTCACCGCCTCCCGCTGCAACTCCGTGAGCATCCGCAGGCACCGCCGTACCTGCACCCGCTCAAGACGGCTCTCCACCTGCTCGCTGACCTCGTCGAACGCCGGGGTCCGCGCCAGCAGCGCCGCCTTCCCCTCCCGTTCCGCCGCGGCCTGCGCCGACCGCACCCGGTCCACCGCGCGCCGGTGCGCGAGCATGAGCACCCAGCTCCGCGCGCTGCCCCGCTCCGGCCGGAAGCGCGCAGCGGTGCGCCACACCTCGACCATCACGTCCTGCATCACCTCCTCCGACTGCGCCGGATCGCGGACCACGGAGCGCACCAGCCCCAGCACGGGCCCGCTCAGCGCGTCGTACACCTCGCTGAACGCCTCGCCGTCGCCCCGCGCGACCCGGGTCAGCAGCTCCTCCGCGGAGGGCTCGCCCGGGCCGGGCGACGGCATCCCGGCTACGTCGGTGGATCGCACGGGTCTCCTTCGGCCAGCGGCGTGCTCACCTGCTCACCTGCTCACGTACGCGGTGCGCATGTGCTCACTTCGGCATCAGTACGGTGTCGACGATGTAGACGGTGGCGTTGGCGGTGGGCACGTTGCCGCAGACGACCTTCGAGGAGTCGTTGACGGTGAAGTCCTCGCCGGACCCGGCGGTCCTCAGGTCGCTCTTCTGAAGGGTGGGGTACGTACCGTCCTGGAGCTGCTCGGGCGTGAGCTTCTGGCCCACCACGTGGTACGTGAGGATGTCCGTGAGCTTCGCCTTGTCGGCCATCACGGCGTCCAGGTCCTTCTTCGGGATCGCGGCGAAGGCGTCGTTCGTGGGCGCGAAGACGGTGCTGTCCTGCGCGCTGTTCAGGGTGTCCACGAGCCCGGCCTTCTTGACCGCGCTGACGAGGGTCGACAGCTCCGGGTTGTTCGACGCGGCGGTGGCCACCGGGTCCTGCGCCATGCCGTCGAAGCTGCCGGCGCCGTCCTCGGGCACGGCCGCGCAGGCGTCCCCGAAGGGCCCGGACGCGCTCTGCGCGGCGTCGTCCTCCATGTCCTGGCTCGGCTCGCTCTGCTCCTTCTCCTCGGACTGCGACGCGCTGTCGCTGGCGGCCTTGTCGTCGCCGTCGTCGCCGCAGGCGGCGAGGGACAGCGGGAGTACGGCGGCGGCGGTGAGGGCGACGGCGGCGCGGCGGGTGCGGGTGACGCGGGCGGTACGGGTGAAGGCGCGCATGGTGACGTTCTCTCCTTGAGGGTTGGTGTGGTGCAGGTGTGGGTGGGTGTTGAGGGAAACGGCCGGGTCAGGTCACGTCGACCACCACCGAGTGCCGGCCGGTGGCGCCGTCCGGCAGTACCGGGGCGCGGGCGGCGGTCTGGACGTCGCCGCGGCGGTCGGTGGCGCGTACCTGGAGGGTGTGGGAGCCGGGCTCCGCGTCCCACGTCCACACCCACTGCCGCCACGTGTCGACGCTGTCCTCCGCCGCGAGCCGGGCCCGCTGCCACGGGCCGCCGTCGACCCGGACCTCGACGCGCTCGACGCCGCGGTGCTGCGCCCAGGCGACACCGGCGACCGGCACCCGGCCGGCCTTGACGGTGGCCAGGGGGCGGGGGGTGTCGATACGGGACTGGGTCTTGATCGGCGCCCGGGCGGCCCAGTCGCGCCGGACCCAGTACGGGTCGTAGGCGTCGAAGGTCGTCAGCTCCAGCTCGGTCAGCCACTTGCAGGCGGACACGTAGCCGTAGAGGCCGGGCACCAGCATCCGTACGGGGAAGCCGTGGTCGAAGGGCAGCGGTTCGCCGTTCATGCCCACCGCGAGCATGGCGTCCCGGCCGTCCATGACGGTCTCGACCGGGGTGCCGATGGTCATGCCCTCCACGGAGCGGGCGACGAGCTGGTCCGCGGGGCCGCCGCGCGACGGCGGCCGGACACCGGCCTCGCGCAGGAGCGGGGCCAGGGGCACGCCGATCCAGCGGGCGTTGCCGACGTACGAGCCGCCGACCTCGTTGGAGACGCAGGTGAGGGTGACGTGGCGCTCGATCAGCTCGCGGCGCAGCAGGTCGGTGAAGGTGAGGGAGAGTTCGCGGGGGACGCCGTCGCCGTGGATGCGCAGGCGCCAGGCCGTGGCGTCGACCCGGGGGACGACGAGCGCGGTGTCGACGCGGTAGAAGTCGCCGTTCGGGGTGACGAACGGGGGCACGCCGTCGACGCCGAGGTCGGCGCCGCGCGGCACGGGCGGCGCGGCGGACGCGGGCGCGGGCAGCCGGAGCCGGTCCCGCGAAGCCACCGCGTCCGCCGCCTGCCCGGCCCGCAGCTCCCGCCCGAGCACCCACGCCCCGCCGGAGGCCGCGGCGGCGGTGGAGGCGACGAGGGCGAACCGCCGCCGGTCGAAGGGGGGAGGGGAAGCGGGCGCATCGGCCGCATCGGCGGCACGGGAGGTATCGGCGACAGCCGCCGCAGCCGCCGCATCCGGTGCGGCGGGCCGACCGGGCACGTCATGCCCACGCGGCTCGCCCAACTCGCCCAACTCACCCGACTCGCCGTCGTCGGCGACCGGCACAGGGCGCTCGGCGGCGGGCGGGCGGAGGAGTCCGGACAGCCCGTAGAGGACCCCCGCTCCCACCACCGCCCCGGCCACCGACGGCAGCGCGTCCGCGGGCCCGTCGCCCAGCCCCGGCCGGCTCAGCGCGGCGGCGGCGCCCAGCACGCCGAACGCGAGCACCCCGGCCGACCCGGTACGCCGCAGCCGTAGCGTCAGCATGCCGAGCGCCACGGCGAAGAGCGCCAGCAGCACCAGCACGCCCGACTTCAGGACCAGCTTGTCGTCCTCGCCGAAGTTCCGGATCGCCCAGTCCTTGACGGCCGCCGGCGTCGCGTCGACGACGGCGGCGCCCACGGCGTTCAACGGCGCGGCCTCGGGCCGCACCCCGACCGCCGCCAGCTCCGCAACCCCCAACGCCGCCCCCGCGGCCACCAGCCCGCCCACCCCGGCCGCGGCAAGCACCGCGACGGTACGGGCGGCGCTGACGCGGGCGGCAGTGCCGGTGTCGGTTCGCTGTGGGCTACTCACACCTCACATTCGAAGCCGCCCGCCCAGCGGATTGGTCCGAGTTTTCGGTGCAGGCATTCTGCCGCGATTGCAGGTATTCTGCATGCATGACCACCGTGACGATTCGTGACGTTTCCGAGGACACCCTGAGAGCGATCAAGGTTCGTGCCGCCCAGGAAGGGAAGTCCCTCCAGGGCTTCCTGCACGAGTTGGTCGAACGTGAAGCAGCGATCCCCACCATGGACGAGATCGTCACGCGCATCCGCGAGCACGCCTCGGTGGATCTCACGGACGTGGACACCGCCGCATTCGCGGACGAGGAGCACCGTTGATCGTCGTCGACTCCTCCGCCGTTATCGACCTGCTGGTCGACTCGGGGCCGAGGGGCAAGGCCGCCGCACGCCACCTGGCGGGCGAGAGCCTGCTCTCGGCCCCGTACCTGATCGACACCGAGGTCGCCTCCGTACTGATGCGCCTGGAGCGCGCCGGGATGCTCGCCGGGGACAAGACCACGCGGGCCGTGACCGACTACCGCAGCCTGCCCATCCGCAGGCACGAGCACCTGCCGCTGCTGGAGCGCGTGCGCCGGCTCGGGAGCGTGCGCTCGTACGACGCCTTCTACGTCGCCCTCGCCGAAGGTCTCGACGCACCTCTGCTGACCTCCGACGCCAAGCTCGCCCACGCCCCCGGCCCTCGCTGCCGCATCATCAACATCCACGACGAGACCTGACCCGGCAGCTCGCTCCCGGGCGTTCAGGGCGGCGGGGTCGTGGCTTCCGGGGGGAGCAGGCCCGTGGACTTGGCCGTGGTCCAGAACTCCTGAGGGACCTCCCGCGCGAAGGCGCCCGCCGTGTCGGCCACTTCCGCCGCCGTGCGGGCGCCGACCACCACGCTCGTCACCGCCGGGTGGCCGAAGGGGAACGCGAGCGCCGCCGTCGTCGGGGCGACGCCGTAGCGGCGGCAGAGCGCGTGCCAGGCGGTGACGCGGCGGGCGAGGGCCGTGGGGACCGTGGCGTAGCCGTGGGGCGCGCCGGGGCGGGGGTCGGTGAGCAGGCCGGACTGGTAGACGCCCGCCGCCAGCACCGCGACGCCGCGCGCCGCGCACAGCGGCAGCAGTTCGTCGAGCCCGGTGTGGTCCAGCAGGTTGTACCGGCCCGCGAGCATCACGCAGTCGGGCCCCGGCGCCGCCGCCTCGCGCAGGTAACGGGCCGCCACCGGCGCGTGGTTGACGCCGATCGACACCGCGCCGACCGTGCCGCGGGCGCGGAGTTCGGCCAGCGCCCGGTAGGCGTCCGTGACGGCGACGGGGAAGTCCTCGTCCGGGTCGTGGACGTGCAGCACGTCGATCCGGTCGAGCCCGAGCCGCTCCAGGCTGTCCTCGACCGAGCGCATGACACCGGCGTACGAGTAGTCCCGCCGCGGCCCGACGCGGGGCGGCGGGTCGGCCCAGATCGGCTGCGTGTCGGTGCCGCCGGGCACGATGAGCCGGCCGACCTTCGTGCACAGGGCGTACGTCCCGCGCGGGCGCCCGGCGAGCGCGGCGCCGGTGCGGCGTTCGGAGCGCCCGTACCCGTAGACGGGCGCGGTGTCGAAGAGCCGGATGCCCGCCTCCCAGGCGCGGTCGACGGTGCGGGCGGCGTCTTCGTCGGACACGGGCGCGAACAGTCCGCCGATGGAGGCCAGTCCCAGGCCGAGGCGGGTGACGGACACGCCGGTACGCCCCAGGGGCACGACCTCGTCCGCTCGCATGCGCGGCTCCTTTCGCCGTGGTTCGCCGTGTTTCGCCGTTTCGCCGTGGGGCTTCACAGTTCGATGTCGTAGCCGCCCGCGCTCAGCGTCGCCGCGTCGCCGTCCCGCGGGAAGCGGTACGACAGCAGCGCCAGGAGCAGCCGCAGCACCTCCCGCGTCGGCCGCGCCGTCCCCGGCACGTCGAGCGCGGCCAGCAGCGCGTCGGCATGGGCCGGTTGCGCGTACGCGAGCGGGCGGGTGGCGAGGGAGGGGATCTCCGCGTGCCGTACGTCGTACAGGTCGGTGACGCCGCCCGCGTACCCCGCGGCGAGCAACCCGCCGTCCGGCGAGGCGTGCAGGCTCGTCACGGGGCCGCGGCCGGACCGGCCCGGCGCGTCCGGGGGCTGCGGCATCGCGCCGGGGCGGGGCGCGAGGGTGACGGCGTCGAGCAGGTGCAGCCCGCCCTGCGGGTCCACGGTCGCGAGCTGCCCGCGGCCCGGCAGCGCGGTCATCGCCGTGACGCCCCCGACGGAACCGGTCGACCGCAGCGCCCCGCTCACGGGCCGGAACACCTCGACGAGGCCGCGGTGCTGCTCGTACACGGCGAGGGCGGTGGGCCCGGCGAGGACGGCCCGGGCGGTGACGCGGGGACGGCGGCCTTCGGCGACGACGACGGTGGCGGTGCCGGGGGAGGTGGATGCGTCCGGGTACGGGAACGGCCCGGGGCCCGGGCCGTTCCCGTACTCCTCGGTGTCCCACGCCGTGAGCAGCAGCCGCCGTCCGCAGACCGCCAGCCGCCCCGCGTAGGGGTCTGACGCCAGGGCGCGGGGCCAGTCCGTGCGGGGGTCGAGGCCGAACGCGGCGACGGACACGGCCGCCAACTCCGGCACGGGAACCGCATCCACGACCCCGGCACCGGCGCCCGCACCGGCGACCACGTCCGGACTCGCCCCAGCCCCCGCCGGGCCGCCGAACAGCAGGTGCCCCGACCGCGTACCGGCGACGAACCGCCCCGCCCCCAACCCCGCCAGCGACGTCACCGCCCCCGGCCACTCACGCAGCACCCGGCTCCGCCCGCCCGCGCAGTGCAGCAACCGGGACGGCTGGTCCACGGTGCTCGTCCGCTCCGCGGCGACGAACGCCCCGCCGCCGAGGTGCACCAGGTGCCCCACCGACGACCAGAACCCGTCGTACCGCTCCGCCAACTCCCCCCGGTGCAGGTCGATCACGCCCACCGCGCGGTTGCTGGTCGCGACGGCGAGGAGCGGTACGTCGGGGGCGAAGGACAGGTCGTTGACCCGGCCACGGAAGCGGATACGGGCCAGGTGGTAGCCCGCGGGCCAGTCGCGTGCGAGCGCGGCGAGGCCGGCGGCAAGCGTCCCCGGGTCGACGGCGCGCAGCAGGGCGAGCAGCCGCCGACCGGCCTCGTCGGCGGGCCGCCAGGCGTCGCGCGGCTCGGTGGAATCGCCGTGGCCGTCACCGGCGTGCCGGGCGGCGAGGAGGGGCAGCAGCCGGTGGCCGCGGGCGAGGGGGAGGTCGCGTACGAGCTGCCAGAGGTCCGGCAGCCGCCCCTCGTCGTCGAGCCACCCGGTGAGGTGCGCCAACTCCGCGTCGGTCAGCCCCTCGACCCGCCGCGCCCGCTCCTCGCCCCCGGCCGCCCCGAGCACGATCTCCGCCAGCCCGGGCCCGTCGCCCCACCGCGCCGCGCGCTGCCGCGCGCCGGGCGGCGCGTCCTCGGGCGGCGAGTCGTCGTGCGCCCGGCCCGTACGGAGGAGGAAGGCGGCGCGGCGGGCGGGGTCGCGGGGGGAGGGGGTGAAGCGGTGGGTGACGCACCAGTGGAGGAGTTCGTCGTGGTCGAGGGCGTGCGCGCAGAGTTCATCGGCGAAGTCGGCGAAGTCGGCGAGGAGGGAGAGGGCGCCGCGGGCGGGCCGTTCGTCGGAGGCGCCGTCCGCGGTGCCGGAGTCCTCCCCGAACCCGCCCGGCCCCGCGGGTCGTTCCCGTACCGCGAGGATCCGTTCACGCGCGGCCTCCGCCAGCGGATGCTCCGCGTACCCCGCCGCCTCGATGAGCGCCCGCCGCGTCGCCGGGCGGGCCAGCAGCCGCCCGGTGTCGGGCTCCACCACCACCCGGCTCAGCTCCCGCCGCTCCTCGGCGGCGGCCGGGACGCCCCACCGGGTCAGGGCGGGCAGCAGCCCGCCGCCCGGCCCACGCGACCGCCACCCCTGGGCGGCGGGCAAGGGGCGGAGGAACAAGTCCCACAGCAGCTCCAGTTGGGCCGCGGGCGGCGGGGAGGAGTGCGCCAGCAGGGTGTCGAACAGCCACCAGTCCGCCACCGCGGGGAAGGAGACGCTGTAGGGGCCGCTGGGGCGCAGCACCGCGGGCCACAGCCTGTTCGCCGCCCAGACGTCGGCGGTGCGGCACAGCTCGGTGACGGCGTTCCGCACGTCGTCGTCGGGGTCCTGGAGCAGCGTCGGTGCGTGCGCGGTCCAGTGCACCCGCCCGGCGGCACGCAGGTGCTCGGGGCCTTGCAGCGCGGCGGAACGCAGCAGGCGGGGCAGGGACGCCGTGGCCGTGGCGTGTGTCTCCAGCACGATCTGCCGCAGGGCGGGGTCGTCGCTGACGGCCCACCGGTCGGCGATGAGGGACCGGGCCTGGTGGGTGCGGGGATGCCGGGGGTCGCGGGCGGTGCGGATCAGTACGGCCAGCGCGGCGGGCTCGCCGTGCAGCGCGCCCTCCTCCAACCGCCGCCAGGCGCGCCGGGCCCGCCCCCCGGTCCGATGCGGCCCCCCGGCCCGCCGCAACCACCGCTCAGCCTGCCGCAACTCCCGCCCCACCACGTTCTCGCCCACACCCGCCCCCGACCGCCGACGCCCGCCCCCACCAGTCTCCGCCCCCGCCCCCGATCCCGCTCCCCTCGCACGTCCCCGGGCCGGGCGGACGCTTCAACGGGCGAGCCGGAGTGCCTGCTCCATCAGCTCGCCGTCGTGGAGGGTGAGGTCCCGGTGTGCAGCACATCGTGCCCGTACATGGGCCTGGCCAACTCGACGCGGCGCCCCAGGCGCAGGCTCCAGTCGGCACGCCGCAGGTCGAGGCGGCGGCCGGAGCCGCCGATGCGGGCGGACCAGCCGGTGCAGATCACCCAGCAGGCACAGGCGTGTTCGTGCCCGCCCCGGGAGCCGTAGAGGCCCGGGGCATGATGTGCCGCGGCGACCTCCAGCAGTTTCGGGTGCTCCAGTTCCGGTACCGGCAGGACGCCGACGACCGCGGTGGAGCCGAAGGCGCCGGTGGTGGTGTACGCGACCAGGCAGCGGCGGTCGGGCCAGCGGTGGGTGAGCCGGTAGACGGTGACCCGGCCGGCCACCGCCAAGTACAGGACACCTGGAATACCGAAGCCGCCCGCACGACGGTCCTGCACGTCTGGGAGGAAGCCGTTGTGCCGGGCATGCTGCAAACCGCCGACTACGCCCGTCACATCTTCATGCGGTAAGCGGCATTCCAGCACTCCACTCCTGATGCCGACGACGCGGTGCGTGCCCGGATGCGGCGGCACGAGTGGCTGTACGAGCCGGGCCGCAAGCTGTGTGCCCTCACCTGGGAGGCGGCGCTGCACGCGCTGGTCTGCCCGCCTGCGGTCCTCGCCGCCCAACTCGACAGGCTCGCCGGCGTCATCGGAATGGACACCGTTGAACTCGGCGTCGTGCCCCTCGGAGCACCGCTGAAGTTGCCGCCCGCGAACGGCTTCTGGGTTTTCGACGACCGGCTCGTCATCACGGAGGACTGGCACGCCGAACTGTGGCTCGATGACACCGACAGCATCTGTACGTACCTGCGGGTGTGGGAGGCCCTGCGCGAGTCCGCGGTGTACGGCGCGGAGGCGCACCGCGTGATCGCCCGGGCGCGGCACGCGCTCGGCTGACGCGAGCCCGGCCCGGGCAGTCATGCGGAGGCGGGTCTGCGTCAGACGGTGCCGAACTCGTTGTGCTGGACGGCGGCGATGAACGAGGTCCAGGCGGACGGTTCGAAGGTGAGCGCGGGGCCGTGGGGGTCCTTGCTGTCGCGGACGGGGATGATGCCTGAGGTGACGTAGGCCGGGGCCCACTCGACACAGTTGCCCCCGCCGTTTCCGCTGTAGCTCGACTTGACCCATTCCGCACGGGAGAGGTCGGGCGTGGTGCTCATGTCGGAAGTACCTCCATCACGGACCGGATAAAGGCCGCCGATTCATCTGGCGACAGGGCGGATGCCCTTAACAGATCGTATACCCGCTGCCGTTCGATGACGCTTGCCAGATCCTCCATCAACGTGCCGGTAGTGATGCTTTCCTCGTAGGCGACCCGTGCACCACTCTCCATGGTCATCAGCATGATTGAGCCACCAATCAACGCATGTCCCCCGAGGTCGAACGGGACGACCTGGACCATCGTCGTCTGAGTCAGCATCAGCTTGGTCAGGTGCGCGAGCTGCGCTCGCATCACCTCCGGCCCACCGAAGCCCCGGCGGAGCATGGCCTCGTCCAGCACCGCTGAATAATCCAACAATGCACCGGAGGAAAGCACCAACTGCCGACTCATTCGAGCCGTGACCAGTTCCTCGATCTTCTCTTCCGGCGCCCAGGGATTGGCTTGGATGAATAGGGCGCGTGCGTAGTCCTCCGTCTGTAGGAGCCCGGGCACGATCTGACTGCTGTACTCCCCGATCACCTGGGCCCGCGCCTCAAGTTCCATACGGCGCTTGAACTGGTCCGGGTGGATCTCCTTCGCCGCGAGCCGGTACAGCTCCTGGAAGATCCCGTCCGTGCCGAATGCCGCGTCCAGCCGCGGCGGCAGATCCGGCGGCGGCATGGCCTGCGCGGTCTCGATGCGGGCCAGGTGGCTGCGGCTGATGTTCACCACGTCGTTCAGCGCTTCGAGGCTCATGCCCGCGCGCATGCGGTGGGTGCGCATCTTCGCGCCGAAGAGGTGACGGGCGCTTCTGTCGGGGGTGAGTTCGCGGGGACGTGCGGGCACTGTGCGACTCCCATCTCCAGCGGTTACGGGGGACATCTAGACCTGTTGCTCGCCGATACGGAGAGCAACCCTGTCTTTACGCAAAGTAGTAGATCCCCGGTCGGGGCATCGGACGAACTGACAAATTGGCAGGCAAGGAACGAGGTACGGACCATGACCACGCAGGCGCGGATGTTCGCCAGGAGTGCCCGGTCGGTAGGCAGGGCACGCGAGTTCGTCGCCGGTGTGGTGGTGGACGCCGGGGACCGGGCGGACGACATCCGGGTGTGTGTCTCGGAGTTGGCGACCAACGCGCTACGGCACACCCCCGTGGGCCGCCGCTTCCTCGTACGGGTTGCCGTGGAGCCGGACGTCGTTGAGGTGGAGGTGCACGACGCCGGGGGCGGCGAGCCGCATGTGTGCTCACCGGCGGACACCGACGACCACGGCCGGGGGTTGCTCCTGGTCGAGGCCCTGGCCGACGACTGGGGTACATCCGACCGCAGCGGGCCGGGCAAATCCGTCTGGGCAACGTTCAAGGTCCCCCAGGCGAAACCCGTGACGGCACGTGACGCCTGACCCTGCTGCCCTCGTGAGGGCCACCGCCCCTGCTACGTCCCCTCACGCCCGCCCAAGGGTATGCGCCTGGTCTGACAGCGCCGGGCCTACGGGGCACCCGGCGGCTCTGCGTCGTTGGGTGGGCCGGTGTTCGGGGGAGCGGCGAGGGGGGAAGCGGTGTCGTTGTGGCTCCCCCCGGGCCACCCCACTCCTGAGTGTGCGGGCCTGCGTCCGCCGTCAAGGGCGTCCCCTCCGCTTCGCTGCGGGGACGTCGCTTCGCGATGGGGCTTCGCCCCACCCTTGACGGCGGACTCCGGCCCGAGAAGATCGGCGGCTATGGGTGGCCCGGAGGGAGCGGGCGCCCTCCACCAGGGCTACGGATGCAGAGCCCGGCGGACGGGGGCACGGAGCACCGGAGCCGGGCCCCCCGGCTCATGGATGCTCCCGCGGGCGGGGGTCCGGCCACCGGGAGTTGGGCCCGCTCCGGTCGCGGATGCCCCCCGCGGAGACGGGCCGAGGCGTCGGCGACCGGGCTGCTTCGGTCGCGGGCCGGCGCCGCCCCCGGGGCAGCGGCCGGCCCGTGTCGTTCGCGGACGCGCCTCCGGTGGGGCGCCCCGGTTGCGTTACCGGTGCTTCGTGTCGAAGGCTTGGGCTACGGCGAGGCTGTCCTCGTAGACGTGGTGCCGGGTGACGAGGCCGTCTTCGACGGTGAGGTGCAGGGCGAACCGCGCGCGGTACGCGCGTCCCGTGGACCGGGCGGTCTGACGGATCTCGCCGAGCACGACCGCGTCGTTTCCGTCGACGAGGATGCGCTCGACCTCGGTTCCCACCTCTTCCGGCACGTGGTGCTCGGCGATCTCGCGGAAGTGGGCCGCCGCGTCGGCCCGGGTGGCCCGGTGGCGGATCCAGGGCGTGGCCGGGCGGCCGTGTTCGGCCTCCGGCCAGTCCAGCTTCCAGTCGCTCTGCTCGGCGTACAACTCGGCGATGCGCTCGGGATCGCCCTCGCCGATCCTGCGCAGCAGTTCCTCAACCACCGTGCGCGTGTTCGTGGGCGCGGCTTCTGACACGGCTTGCCCCTACGTCTTGGTCCGCGTCCGGGCAACGCGGGGAGATCAGCAAGCTTGCCCACGTGGGCCGCCCGAGGCGATTACCTCCGGGGTAGGGCGAGCGCGTCGCCCGGGTGCGTATCGATGGGCAAAACCCGGCTTGGGTGGGTCATTTGTCCCGTTTCGCGGAGGGTGTTACCGCAAGTTATGACGAGATTTGTCCGCCTGGGCGTGGCGTGCTCCGCCCCGCGGGCCACCGCCTACGGCTTGAAGTACTCCGACATCATTCCGCTCACCCACTCCGGCTGCCTGACCCCCTCCGGGCGGAACTCCTCCATCACCGGCTTCAGGTCGATCACCGGCGTGCCCGAGACCGCGTCCAGGCCCACCACCGTCAGTTCGCGTCCCTCGACCGACTCGATCGCGCACGAGGTCACCCCGATGCGGTTCGGTCTGCGCGGGCCGCGGCCCGCGAAGATGCCCATGGGCGGGAGGTCGGGGCGGCCTCGGTAGGGGCGGGGTTCCCGGTAGTCGTCGGCTTCGGGGAGCCGGTCGAAGACGAAGACGACCTCCACGTGGGAGAAGCCGTCCAGGCCCTGGAGGCATGCCTCGCCGAAGCGCTCGTCCACGGTGATCGTGCTGCGGACGGCACCCCAGTTGTCCGTGTGCTGGACGTCCGTCCGGTCGTTGTGCACCGTGCCGATCGGTGTGATCTCGAAGCTCGCCATGGCCAGAGGTTATCCCCGCCGCCGGCTCGGGCGGCGTTCCGAACGTGATGTCCGTTTCCCGCCAGCCATCCGCGCCTTCGCCGATCATGCTGGCGGCATGACGATCTCACCCACCACAGACTCCGTGACCGTCCTCACCGGCATGTACGCCGCGGAGGCGGAGTACCTGGCCGCCGGCGGTCCCGGCGAGGCTTCGTTCGACCTGCTCGCGCCCTTCTTCGCGCCGAACGTCGTGCTGCATCAGGCGGATGCGCTGCCGTACGGAGGCACGTGGCGCGGGCACGACGGCATGACGCGGTTCTTTCTCGCGATGGGCCGGGTCTGGGAGCGGTTCGACATGGTGGAGCAGGAGTTCCTCGCTACCGGTGGGACCGCGGTCGTTTTGACGCAGGTCCGGGCGCGCGCCCGTGCGACCGGCCGTGAACTTGCCTTCCCCATCCTGCAAACCATCACGGTCGAGGGCGGGCGGATCACCGAGGTCCGGCCGTTCTACTGGGACACACAGGCGGTCGCCGACGCCTGCGGCGGGTCCTTGCCGACGAGCTGAAGACGGGCGCGGGGCCCGTCAGGGGGCGGGCTGCTCGCGGAGCCATTCCAGCGCCGTCGCGCCGGAGCCGAGTACCGAGATGTGGCCGTCGTCGGGCCGTATCCACAGCTCCGCCGCCGGGCAGCGGTGCGCCAGCCACTCGCCGTGGGCGCAGGGGATCACCCGGTCCCGGCCGCCGTGCAGCAGCAGCACCGGCGCGGTCACCGCGGCCGGGTCGAAGCCCCAGGGGCCGACGTTGGCGAGGTCGTCGTCGATCAGCCCGCCCGGGCCGTCCGCGACGGCGGGTCCGACGACCTCGTCGAACCAGGACCACGCGCCGGCCAGCGCCGCGTGGTCGGCCGCCGTGAACACCTCCGGGTCGTACGCGGCCTCCGCCTCGTACTTCTCCTTTTCCGCGCGCCCCGCGACGGCCGCCCGGAGCGACCCCGCGACGGACGGCGCCATCCCGGCGAACCAGTCCAGCCCCCTGGCCCCGTACGGTGCCGGTCCCGCCACGCTCACCACCGCCGCGACCCGGTCCGGCGCCAGTGCCCCGCACGCCAGGGCGTGCGCGCCGCCGCTGGAGTGGCCCAGGGCAGCGAAGCGCCCGATGCCCAGTTCGTCGGCGACCCGCGTGGTGAGCGCCGCCGCCGACGCCATGTCCCGCCCGGGCCACGGGCTCGACCCCCCGTACCCCGGCCGGTCGTACGACACCCAGCGCAGCCCCAGCCGCTCGGCGTCCGCCAGCAGCGGGCCGGGCGGCGTGCCGACGTTCGGCGTGCCGTGGTGCCAGAAGACGGCGAGCCGGTCGTCGCGGCCCCCGCCCCCCGTGTCGTACACGTGCAGCCGGCGCCCGCCCTCCAGTTCCACGTCGATCTCCCTCATGTGCTCCATCCTGCGCCACGGGTCTGCCATCCGGGCGGCAGGCGTTCCCGCGCGGGTCTCGACTCTTGCCTCTGACGTGTACGTCAGGGTTTACGGTCGCGGTCCCGCGGCCGGGACGCCCGGCTCCGACGCTCTCGGGAGGACCGCCATGACCGCTGCTCTGCCGCGTACCGCGCGTGAAGTCAGGCTCGCCGCCGCCCCGGACGGCCTGCCCGGGCCGGGGGAGGTGGTGGTGCGCAACCGGTACTTCCTCGTCTTCCCCGGCCTGCGCACGGTGATGGGCGCGGAGGCCGAGGGCATGCCGCTGCCGCCGATACGCGGCGGGGACACCGTCTACGGCCCGGCCGTCGGCGAGGTCGTCGCCGCCCATCCGGACGCGGCGTCCGTGCACCCCGGCGACACCGTCGTCCACCTGCGCGGCCGGCGCGAGTACGCGGTGCTCCCGGCCGCCGAGTGCGCGCCCGCGGACGGCACGCTGCCCGACCCGGTGGCGCACCTCAACCAGGGGGCCGCCGCGTACGGCTCGCTGACCCGCGTGGCCGAGGTACGCGCCGACGACACCGTGCTCGTCACCGGCGCCGCGGGTGCGGTCGGCACGCTGGCCGGGCAGATCGCCCGGCTGCTCGGCGCCGGGCGGGTGATCGGCACGACCCGCTCGGCGGGGAAGGCCGGGCGGCTGCTGGCCGAGTCCGGTTACGACGACGTGGTGGTCGCCGGGGACGGCCCGTTCGCGGACCGGCTGGCGGCGGCCGTGCCCGAGGGGGTCGACGTGGTGCTGGACATGGTCGGCGGCGAGCAGTTGGCGGGCGCCGTCGCCTCCGCACGCCCCGGCGCCCGCCTCGCGCTGGTCGGCGCCCTGTCGGGGCAGTTGTCGCCCGAGCGGGCGGGCGGCAGCGCGCGCTTCGGCGACTGGCTGCGCTCCGGTGCGATGACGGTGCGGGCCGCAGGACATCGCCCGGATCCGGGCCGTACGCGAACTCCTCGCCCTCGGCCTGACCGTCGAGGACCTGCGCGGCCGTACCGAGCAGCTTCACGCGGTCGAGAAATACCCGCTGTCCTGCGGCTCCTGCGGTGTCAGCGCGGTCGTGGACCGCCGGATCGCGGTCCTCGACGCGGAGATCGAGCGGCTGACGTGGCTGCGCAGCCGCCTCGCCGCGCTGCCCCGCCCCGCGGGCGGGCCGCACGCCCCGGAGACCGGTTCGTGAGGAGTTCTACAGGGCCCGGCCGAGGGCCTCGGTCAGGGCGACCGGGGTGATGTCGAGGCGGTCGAAGCGCCAGCCGTCCTCGGTGCGGCGGGCTCCGTAGTGGTGGACCCCGCCGGCGATCGCCTCCGTCTTGTCGTCGATGACGAAGACGGCGATGTCGTGGGCGCGCACGGTGGCGGTGTCCCCGTCGATCTCGATGACCAGGTTGGACTTGTTGTGCAGGGTGCGGACGTATCTGTCGTGGCCCCTGCGGACGAGTGCGACCAGCGCCTCGATGCCGTGGGCCTCCCCCCGCGGGGACCTGACGGCGACGTCCGGGGTGAAGAGCCGGTCGGTCTCGTCGAAGCGGCCCTCGTCTATCCACAGGCTGTGGCGGGCGACCAGGTCGGCGAGTTCGGCGCGGTCGGTGAGGGCGGCGAGGTCGCGGATCTGGGTTTCGGTGCCGGGCATGGCGCTCTCCTTCAAAACGTTAGTGTCACTAACGGTTGACTCGTGAGCGAATGTATATCGTTAGTGGCACTAACGCAAACGGGTAGGATGCCCGGCATGGAGACCACCGACGAGACGCGGTTCGACCGCGGCGAGGAGACCCCGGAGCGGCTCAAGCGCCAGTTCTCGCGACTCGTCGGGATGACGGCCACCCAGACGCGGCGGGTGGCGGGCGAGGCGCTACGGGCGGTGGGCGCCCACAAGGACCACTTCGTGGTGCTCGCCACCCTCGCCGAGGCGGGCCCGGCCAGCCAGGCGGCCCTGTCCGGCCGCACCCGCATCTACAAGAGCGATCTCGTCTCGGTCCTCAACGACCTCGCGGACGCCGGCTGGGTCCGCCGCTCCCCGGACCCGGCCGACAGGCGCCGCAACGTCATCACCGTCACCGAGGACGGCCGGCGCCGCCTGGACGAACTCGACCACGTACTCGACGGCGTCAACGAGCACATCATGGCCCCGCTCGGCCCCGACGAGCGCACGCAGTTGTTCGCCCTGCTCGGCCGCGTCAACGCGCACCTGGACGACGGGTCCTAGCGGTTCACCCAGAACGACGGGCACGTGATGCCCTTCTCCTGCGCCTTCTCCAGCGCCCGAAGCCGCTCCTCGCGGACCGTCCCCATGCCCTTGTACGGGTTGCCGCGAGCGCCGCGGTAGTACGCGATGTCGTCGCCGCCCAGGTCCTCCACCAGCAGGGGCTCACCACGGACGAAGGGCTTCTCGTCGTTCCACTCCACCGGATCCGGGATGCGGACCGTCGTGCGGGTCTCGCTGGACGGGGGCACGTGCCAGCGGACGTCGGTCAGCGTGACCTCCACCCACGGGAACGCGTCCGGGGGGCGGGGGACCTGCTTCACGTCGGCCACCGTCCCCTCCAGCAGGCGCTTCGTGCACGCGGCGTTCTCCAGGAGCGTCAGCCCCTGGCCGTCCGCGTCGCTGTTCCCCGCCCCGTCCTGGGCGATGCCGTCCGTGCCCGCGCCGGTGATCGCCGTGTGGGCCAGGAGCCCGAACGCCGCCACCGCCGCCGCGCTCACCACCACCGCCACCCCGCGGCGCAGGCGGCGCCCCGCCGCAGAAGGCGACGGCAACGGCTCGCCCCAGCCACGGCCCTCGCGCGGCGCGTCCTCCCCGCGCGCTGCGTCCTCCCCGCGCGGTACGTCCCCGCGCCGTGCGTCCCCGTGCGGTACGTCCCCGTGCGGTGCGTCCCCGTGCGGTGCGTCCCTCCCCAGCGGTACGACCCTTCCGCGCCGCCCTACGTCCCGGCCCACCCGTCCCCCCGCCGTATCCGGTTCCTCCTCCTCCCGTACCACCGCCTCCGCCGCGATCAGACCCAGCGCCCTCCGCAGCCGCTCCTCCTCCGCCTCCGTCAGCTCCGGCACCTCACCCCACCTCCCTCTCCCGCAGTCGCGTGCGCAGCACCGCCGCCGCCCCGTGCAGGCGGCTCTTGACCGTGCCCTCCGGGATGCCCAGCGCCTCCGCGATGTCCTTCACCGGCAGGTCCGCGTAGTAGCGCAGCACCACCACCTGCCGCTGTCCGTCGGGCAGTTCCTCCAGGCCCTCCGCCACCGCCAGGGCCAGCAGCCGGGCGTCCTCGGGGTGGTCGGCCGCGGTGGAGCGGGTCCAGCGGGCGGCGAGGCGTTCGCGCAGGCCCGCGTCGCGGGTGCGGCCGCGGTGCCAGTCGGCGGCGACGCGGGAGGCGACGGCCGCCGCCCAGGCGGCCGGGTTGCGCACGGGGGCGCGGTCCGGCCGCGTCTGCTGCTCCAGCAGCTTGAGCTGGACCTGCTGCACCCCGTCGTCGAGTTCGCCGAACGGCACGCCGCCGAGCGCGAGTACGGCACGTACCCGGCTCGCGTCGGCGGCGGACAGCGCGGGGTCCGCGTCGTGCGCCGGTCTGCGGCGGACTGCCATCGCATCCCCTCCCTTGCCGCGGCACGTCCCGTCTATGACGGAGTACGGGTCCGGAACGTTCGGCCGTACGGCCCGGAGGTCAGCCCGGCAGCACCGCCAGCGCGTCCACCTCCACCCGGAACTCCGGGCTCACCAGCCCCGCCACCTGCACCAGCGAACTCGCCGGCGGGTGTGACGGGTTCTGGAGTTCGTCGCGTACGCGGCGGAACGCCGGCAGGTCGCCGAGGTCGGTGAGGTAGACGGTCAGCTTCACCACGTGCTCCAGGCCGGATCCCGCCGCCTCCAGCGCGGTGGTGAGGTTCGCGAAGACCTGGCGCACCTGCGTCTCCGCGTCGTCCTTGCCCACCAGCCGGCCGTCGGCGTCCAGCGGCACCTGGCCGGAGACGGCGACCACCGTGCCGGTGAACGCCACCGCGTGGCTGTAGCCGTTGACCGGCGGGGATCCCTCGGGCCGGACGATGTGCTGCTGCATGCGCGTACTCCGCTCGTCGATCAGATGTCGGCATTCCGAAACTACCTTCCGCGCGAATCTTGCTTTCCTTACCGCTACGGGTGATATCCGGACACGTCATGTTCCATGCCCGCGCCGCGGACCGCTCGGTGGCAGCCTGGAAAGGACGAGGTGCACGAGCGAAACGGGGGCGAATCCATCGTGCGCATTGTGGTGATCGGTGCAGGCGTGATCGGTGCGGCGCTGGCGGCGCAACTCGGCGGCGGGGGCCGCGGCGGGGGCGCGGACGGGGGCGGGGGCACGGGCAGAAGGGTGGAGGTGTGGCTGCTGGACCGCGGCGCACCGGGGGCGGGGACCACCGCCAACTCCATGGCCTGGATCAACGCCCACTCCAAGACCCCGCGCCACTACCACGAGCTGGCCGTCTCGGGCATGCGCGCCCACGCCGCCCTGGCGCGGAACACCGGCCCGGCCGCCTACGCGGGCGCCGGCGTGCGCGGCAGCGGCCGCGGGTGGTACCGCCCCGGCGGCGCTCTGCGGTGGGCCTCCGGCGGCCCCGGGCTCGACCAGCTCCGGCAGACCGTCGCGCGCCTGCGGGAGTGGGGGTACGCCGCGGAGTGGATCCCCGTGCCCCGCGCCCGGGAGCTGGAGCCCGCGCTGCGCATCGACGCCGGCGCCCGGGTCGCGTACTTCCGCGACGAGGCGGCCGTCGACCCGGAGCCGTTCGTCGCCCACCTCCTCGCCGCCGCCCGCGCCGGCGGCGTCCACGTCCGTACCGGCGCGGAGGCGCGCGTCGTGGGCATCGACACCGCCGGCGGCCGGGTGCGCGGCGTGCGGTGCGCCGGGGGCGAGACGGTGCCGGCGGACGTCGCGGTGTGCTGCGCCGGCTGGCGCACGCCGGCGGTCGCCGCGCTGGCCGGCGCGTACGTGCCGCTGGTGCCCGGCGACGCGCCGGGGTCCGAGGCGCCGACGCTGCTGGCGCACCTGCGTCCGGACGCCGGGGGCGGCCCGCCGCTGACCCGCATGGTGCTCACCCCGCGCCTGCACGCCCGCCCGCTCGCCGGCGGGCGCGTCTACCTGGAGGCGCTGGACCTCAACGACGAGGTGGACCGGCACACGCCCGCCGACCGCGTCGCCGCGCTCGCCCGCGAACTGCACGCCCGCGCCCACGACATGCTGCCCGCCGTGGCGTCGTCGGCGCAGCTCGTCGGCGGCCGGGTGTGCACGCGCCCGCTGCCGCCGGACGACAACTCGATCGTGGGCCCGCACGCCGAGGTGGAGGGGCTGTACACGGTGGTGACGCACAGCGGCATGACCCTGTCCCTGCGGCTGGGGAAGCTGGTGGCGCGCGAACTGCTCACCGGCCGGGAGACGCCGGAGCTGGCGCCGTACCGGCCCGACCGGTTCGTACGGTGAGCCGGCGGGTCGCCGCACGGACCGGCCGCCGGCTCACCGGGCCCGCGGCTCAACTCAGCATCCGTGCCGCCCGGTACGAGAACTCCCGGGCCGCCGGCACGTTCCGGAACGGCCGCAGCCGCTCCCGGAACCCGGCGAGATAGCCCCGTACCCGCTCCGACTGGATGTCCTCCGTGGCCCGCAGCGCGCCCATCGCCACCTGGCAGGCGTGCTCGACCTCCCGCTCCTGGAGCCACGCCGTGGCCAGCACGACGCGCGTGAACGCGATGCTGCGCGCGTACCGGTCCGTGCGCGCGGCGATCCCGTGCTCCGCGTGCGGCCGGGCCGCGCGCGCCTGCCGCAGGTCGACGAGGCAGTGCGCGATCTCGTCGTGCAGCTCCGCGCCGCTGAAGTAGCGCAGCCAGACCGGCTCCTGCGCGGGGGCGCCCGCGGACAGGGAACTCTCGGCGTGGGAGAGGGAGATCGCGGTCGCCCGCGAGTCGCGCAGCCGGGCGTGCGCGCGGGCGGCCATGGCGTGCAGCACGGCCTTGCCGGCCGGGGTCAGCCCGGGCTCGGCCAGCCCGGCTTCGGAGAGTTCGACGGCCTCGCGGTAGTCGCCGAGGTGAACGGCCTGGTGGGCGAGGGTGCCGAGGATCTTGGCGGCGAAGGCGCGGTCGTGCCCGTGGTACGCCATGTCCAGGGCGAGCCGCAGATAGCGCCGGGCCGCGCTGTGCCGCCCGGTGTCGTACAGCAGGTGCGCGGTGTGGTGGGTGACGAGGGCGGCGGCGCGGAAGAGGTTGCGGCCGACGGCGCCCGTGTAGCTGCTTTCGAGCATCGGCAGCACGTCGGTGCGCAGGTGGGTCATCGCGATCGACCGGGCGGCGCCGCCGCCGTAGCGGTTGTCGAGCATCGCCAGGTGCTCGGTCAGGGCGTGGATCCGCGCGATGTCCGGCTGTCCGACGCGGTACGTGCCCACGGCGCGCTGCGGCGGCGCGGGCGGCGTGGCGCCGCGCCACCGGCGGACGGAGTTGCGCAGCGCGGCGGCCGACACCGGCGGCAGCGCGTAGCGCGGGTCGGCGTCCCAGAGCTGGGCGGCGGTGCGGACGGCGCCGAGGGGCGTGGACGGGCCGCGCAGGCCGAGGTTGTCGGGGAGGAGCCGGCGGCCGGAGGGGGCGGCGATGTCGCCGGGGGTGATGTCCCGGCCGAGCCGGCGGGAGAACACGGCGGCGATCAGCTCCGGCGGTACGGACGAGCCGAAGCTGCCGCGCAGCCAGCGCTTGACGTACGTGTGCGTGCAGCGCAGTTCGAGGCCGCGGCGGCGGCCCAGCTCGCGTACCTGGCCGGCGAGGGAGGTGGGGGTGAGGCCGGACTCGCGCATGAGGGCGGCGAGCCGGACGTTGACCCGCACGTAGTCGCCCCCGGCCCCGGGCCCGTACCCGGCTCCGGACGCGGCCGACGCGGGGGCGCTCGTGCCCGGCCGCCGGGACAGGGCGTGGCCAACCGCGTGGCCGACCGCATGGCCGACCGCGTGCCCTGCCCCCGCGGGACCGGTGCTCGCACGCCCTCCTGCGCCGGCCCCGCCCTCACCGGCGGGGGCGGCCCCCTCGGCCGCCGGCCCGCCCGACTCCCGCCGGGCCGCCTGCCGTTGCCGCGTACCCGGCCCGCGTAGCTCCGGCTCCCGTCCGCCCGGCTCCCGTCCGGCCGCCGTTCCCCGTCCCCGTCCGCCCGGCTCCCGTTCCGCGCCCGGCGCCCACCCGTCGGGGCCGGCTCCCCGCACCGCCGCCAGCCGCTCCCGCGCGAAGCGGTTGCGCCACCGGCACACCGTCGTCGGGGTGATCCCGAACCGGGCCGCCACTTCCCCGTTGGACTCCCCCGCCGCGCACGCGAGCACGATGCGGCAGTGGAGCCGTCTGGCGGCCGGGGTGGCGCTGTGTGCGACCAGGTGTTCGAGGAAGTGGAGTTCCCGGTCCGTCAATGTCAACCGAGTCGTGGGCCTGCCTCGCGTCATGGACGCGCATTATTGCCCGCACGGCGCGTCCCGCAGGTCGCTCTCCGCCGGACGACCCCCGAACGACCTGCAAGATCACCCGATTTAATGCGCGCTGTAAAGGTGAACGCTCTGCACACCCCCGGAACTTACGAACGGCACATGCCAGACGGCAGGCTACGGAGCGCAAAGTTCCGGTCTGAGCCGGCAGATCGAGGTAGCGCTTACATGACCACGACGGGCCCACCCGCCGACGGCCACACCCCGCAGCCCGCGGTCGACACCACCCGGGGCGACGCATCGGGCGCCGCCCCGCGCGACGCGCCGGGCGATGCCGACGACGCCCTACGGGAGCCGGAACCCGGCCCCGTACCGCCGCCGCCGACGCTGCTGCGCGTCGAGTTGGCCAAGCGCGGCTGGGCCAGATTCTCGACGTTCGAAGTCCACTACACGCACGCCGCACGCAAGGCCGCCGCCGAGTACGGCGACCCGCGGCTCGCCAGACTCACCATCTCCAGCACCACCTTCAAGCGGTGGCTCGCCGGGGAGCAGATCCCGCGCGGCAACGCCGGCACCGTCCTGGAGCACATGCTCGGCATCGACGTCGACGCGCTCCTCGGCCCGGCGCCCACGCGCACGTTCACCACGCCCCGCCTCCCCGACGACGCCTCCCTGGCCACCGCCCGCGCGCTCGACGTGACCTGGTCGACGTCCTTCCTGTCGCCCACCGCGCCGGCCCCCGGCGGCGGCGGGGTCTGGCAGCTCGACGGCCACCGCGTCTTCGACGGCACCTCCGTGGCCGTGCAGTTGTACGAGGCCGAGGCCGGCCCGGACAGCGTCGTCATCGGGCCCGACGACCACCCGCACCTGCGCGACTTCATCCGCCCCGCGCGCCGGGCGCTGCTGCTCGCCGCGCTCGGCGCGCGCCGCGGCGAGGGCCTGTTCGTGCTCGACGCCGTACGTGCCCGGCAGCCCGTCGCCGCGGACCCGGTGGACGTGCTGCCGATCCCGCGCGCGTACCGGCTGGACGACCTGACGTACGGCATCCTGTGGGCCGTACTCAACCTGGACGACGGCCTCCTCGCCGACGACGCCCTGCTGGAGGCGGAGCGCAGCGGCCTGGACGACTTCCTGGGCCGCGAGCGGTCCGCCGTGGCCCGCTCGGCGATGCCCGACCTGTCCGACGTCGGCACCGCCTGGCTCGGCAGCCACGTCTGCGACCAGCACATCCTGCGCAAGCTGCGCGCGGAGCCGGGCGAGCCGCCGGTGTTCTGGGCCCGCGAGCAGTACGGCGAAGAGGCCGCCGCCTGGCTGTTCTTCCGCCACAAGCACACGTATCTGCGGTCGCTGCGCGACGCGCTCGCGGACGCGGACGGCCCGTACGGACACGTCTTCTGCCTGCCGCACAACGCGGTCAAGACCAGCGAGCGCTACGAGCGCACGCTGCTGTTCCTGACGCTGGCGCTGATGGAGCAGCACGGGCTGACCACGTGGGTGTGCACGGAGCCGGAGTACGCGCAGGTGGACG
Organism: Streptomyces sp. 184; assembly: GCF_045781775.1. NCBI lineage: Bacteria > Bacillati > Actinomycetota > Actinomycetes > Kitasatosporales > Streptomycetaceae > Streptomyces > Streptomyces sp. 184. Next base: position 235,388 of record NZ_CP123230.1, read on the forward strand.
GCTTCGCGCTGCTGCCGGGGGAGCGCGCGATCATAGCCAACTGGCTGCGCACGGACGGCATCTGGCAGGTCGACACCACCAGCCACTGGGCCCGGCTGCGGGCCTACGCGGACGCCGTACGGCACGCGCAGACGCGCAGCGTCACCGACGGCGCCACGGCCGCGGAGCGGCTGCGCCGGCTGGCGGACCACCTGGATCTCGACTGGGCCTGGCTGACGGGCCGGTGCGCCGAGCTGGGCCGCTACGGCAGCGCCGGTATGCTCCGGCCGCGCAGCCGGCTGATCGGCCTGGAAGAACTCGACGAGGTGCTGCGCTTCGTCGGCGGTCTCGGGCCGGGCGGCAGGCCCGCGAGTGACCTGGACCACGGTGACTTCGGCGCCCTCGCCGGGGCCGTGACCGGCGGAAACCGAACGCAGTTCCGGCCCGACCGCCCCCGCGGCGGGCGAAGATAACGCACACGTTCGAACCCCCGGGAAGCGACCCCCAAACGACCCCGGGGAGCGGTGGCAACGACACCCGTAGCTGAGCAATGTAGGTGTGGCTCACGGTGCCGTTGAGACCACGGTGACCATCAGATCTGTGCGCCGCGCGCGCACTGCCCGGCAGACGGCCGGAAGAACCCGCACGACGCCGTACGACAGCGCAGCCAGATGCTGTCCTCGTACGGCCCATCCAGCGAGGAAGCCCATGTCCGACCACCCCGCTCCCGCCGGGAACGCCGACCCCCGCCAGGGCCGGTTCGCCTCCCGGCGGCGCCGCGCGGGCCGCGCCCTGCGCGCCCGGCTCTGGCGGGTCACGCTGCTGCCGGTGACCGCCGCGCTGCTGGTGGGCGGCGCCACGACGTACGGCGCGCTCATAGGCGGGTCGACGAGCGCCGAGACCCGCATGATCATCGGTGCCGGAGTGCTGGCCGTGGTGGGCATCACGGTCCTGGCCATACTCCGCATCGGCGCGCTCGCCGACGCCCTCGACGCCGAGGAAGACGCCCGTACCGAACGCAACCTGGAGCTGACCGCGCTCCTCGAAGCCGCCCAGGGCGAGCTGCTGCGCCTGGTCGACCAGGCGCAGCGCGGCGAACGCCCCGAACCCGACGCGCTGGCGCTCACCTCCCCCACCGGCTACGCCCCCGCCGGCGGGGGTACCCCCGCCGCCCGGGCCGCCGACGTCACCCCCGAGTCGGTGGAGCGGCTGGTGCACGCCACCGTGCACGCCGCCCTCAAGGCCGTCGTGGACGTCTCGTCCCGCGGCCGCATCGAGGTCTTCGTCAACCTCGCCCGCCGGCTCCAGAACCTGGTCATCCGTTCCCTGGACGAGCTGGACGGGCTGGAGAAGCAGGTCGAGGACCCGGACCTGCTGCACGGCCTCTTCCAGCTCGACCACCTCGTCACCCGGCTGCGCCGCCAGGTGGAGAGCCTGGCGATACTCGGCGGCGCCGTGCCGCGCCGCATCAGCCGGCCGATGCCGGTGAACGCCGTGCTGCGCTCGGCGGTCTCCGAGGTCGAGGACTACGGGCGCGTCAAGCTGGTGCCGCCGATGACCGGCGTGCTCCAGGGTGGCGTCGCCCCCGACGTCATCCACCTGATCGCCGAACTCGTCGAGAACGCCGCCGGGTTCTCCCCGCCCGAGACCAAGGTCGAGCTGCGCGTCGAGCCGGCCGCGGCCGGGCTGGTCGTGGAGATCGACGACCGGGGCCTCGGACTCCAGGGCGACACCCAGGAGCGGATGAACACCCTGCTGAGCCGGGCCACCCCGACCGCCGTGGACGAGCAGATCAAGGACGGCCGCATCGGCCTCCTCGTCGTCGCCCACCTCGCGCGCCGGCACCGGATCCCCGTACAGCTCCAGCGCAACGTCTACGGCGGCTGCCGCGCGACCGTGCTGCTGCCCAACGCGCTGCTGATGGACCCGGAGGAGAAGAGCGACCGGGCCGGCGCCGCGGCTGCCCGCGAGCAGCAGCACGCCGCGGCCCCCGCGCCCCAGCAGCAGGCGCCCCAGCAGTCGCAGTCGCAGCCGACGCCGCAGTCGCAGCCCGCGGCTGTCGCCGCCGACGCCGCCGCGCACCGCCCGGCCGCCGTCGCGAGCGCCGCCCCCGCCCCGCTGCCCGCCGGGACCGCCAACGGCGTGGCACGGCAACGGCAGCCCGGCGCCCCCGAGACCGCGGGCGCCCACCAGATCACCGCCGGGCCCGAGGCCACCGGCGCGCAGCGGATCAACGGCGCCCCCGGGACCGCGGGCGCCCACCGGGTCACCGGTGCGCACGAGGGCACCGGCGGCCACGACGTCCTCGGCGCGTACGACCACACCCCCGCGTACGACGGCACCGACTACGAGAGCACCACCGCGTACGAAGGCACCGCCGCCCACGAGCGCACCGCCGCCCACCCGGCGCCCGGCACCGGGCACCCCGACGCCACCCCGCACACCCCCGCGGCCGGCTACACCCCCCGCCACGCCGCCCCGGCTCCGGCTCCGGCCCCCGGGCCTCCGGCCGCCGGGCAGCGCCCCCCGCTGCCCGAGCGCTCCGGCAGCCACCTGGTGCCCGAGCTGCGCCGCGAACCCGGCTCCCCCGCCGGCTACGCCCTCACTGGCGGGGGTACCCCCACTCCCGGCGCCGTACCCGGCCACGCGGCAGCCCCCGCCAGCCCACTCAACACCGGCCTCATGGCCAGCTTCACCGCCGGCTCCCGCGCCGCCGAGGACGGCGACCAGCGCGCCGCCGACCACGCCGACGAACGGTTCGGCCCCGCCCCCACGCACCAGCACCGATCCACGGAAGGCCCGTCTTCGTGAGCGAAAGCCTCGACTGGCTTCTGGCCAACTTCGTCCAGCAGGTCGCCAGCGCCCGTAGTGCCGTCGTCGCCTCGACGGACGGCGTGCGGATGCACGCCCACGACCTCGACACCGCCTCCGCCGACCGGCTCGCCGCGGTGTCCACCGGGCTGTTCTCGCTCGGCGCGGGCATCGGCACCGACACCGTGCGCGGCGTGCGCCAGGTACTCGTGGAGCACGAGGACGTGGTGCTGTGCGTGATGGCCGCGGGCCCCGGCGCGATCCTCGCGGTGCTCGCAGAACCGGACGCGGACCTGGGGGTGATCGGCTACGAGATGGGCCAGTTGGTCAAGCGCGTACCGACGCACCTCACCTCCCCCGCGCGGACGGCCGCCGCCGCGGCCCCGGGCCCCGCCCGGTGACATGACGTCGTACGACGACGCCCCCTGGGTGACCGACGGAGCCCCCCGGTTACGCCCGTACGCGGTGACCGGCGGGCGGACCGCGCCGACCCGCCGGCTGGCCCTGGAGACCCTGGTCATGGCCGCCCGGACGCTGCCCCGCGTCCCGTTGACGCCGGAGCACGACGAGACGCTGCGGGAGTGCCGGGCGGGCCCCCGCTCGGTGGCGGAGGTGGCCGGCCGGCTGGGGCTGCCGGTGGCGGTCACCAAGATCCTGCTCTGCGACCTGCTCGACACCTGCGCGCTCATCCTGACGGCGCCCGCGGGCCCGCCCGACCCCACCGACCCATACCTACTGGAGAAGGTCCTTGTCGGACTACGCAATCTCTGACGACTCCTTCGTCCCGCTGAAGATCGTGATAGCCGGCGGGTTCGGGGTCGGCAAGACCACGATGGTCGGTGCGGTGAGCGAGATCCCGCCGCTGACGACCGAGGAGACCCTGACCGCCGCGAGCGTCGACCACGACAGCCTGGACGGTGTGCCGGAGAAGGACGCGACCACCGTCGCCATGGACTTCGGCCGCATCACCCTCAGCGCGCACCACATGATGCTGCTGCTGTTCGGCACGCCGGGCCAGAAGCGTTTCTGGTTCATGTGGGACCACCTCGCGAGCGGCGCCATCGGCGCCGTCGTCCTCGCCGACACCCGGCGGCTCGCGGACTGCTTCGCGGCCGTCGAGTACTTCGAGCGGCGCGGCCTGCCCTTCGTCGTGGGCGTCAACGAGTTCGACGACGCCTACCACTACACCCCGGACGAGGTGAAGGCCGCGCTCCATCTGCGCAGCGACACCCCGGTGCTGTGCTGCGACGCCCGCGCCACCAGTTCGGCGCGAAACCTGCTGATCAGGCTGGTCGAGCACGCGCACGCCCGGTCCGTGGCGGCCAGGGCCGAGGGCTCGGCCGCACCCGAGCCGGCGGCAGCGCCCGAGTCCGCACAGCCCGTGCCCACCTCCCCACCGAGGAGCCCCGCATGACGACCTACGACCACCACACCGCCCGCCATCTGATGACCGACGGGGAGCAGGACCAGGAGCTGGAGCGGCGCAAGCAGCGGCTGCACGAACTCGGCCTGGGCGACCGGCCGGACGCGGAGTTCGACGCCTTCGCCGCCCGGCTCGCTGAGGGCGCCGCGTCGCTGGCGCAGTTGGGCGGGACCCCGTACGCGATGGTCAACCTCATCACCGACCACCAGTACTTCACCGGCCTGTACGCGCCGCCCGCCGACTGGGCCGACCCCAGCCTCGCGGAGCAGCCCGGCAAGCCGGAGGTCAGCCGGATCATGGACCGCGACCACGGCTACTGCCCGCACGTCGTCGGCCGGCGCACCGCGCTGGTGCTGCCCGACGTGTGCGCGTACCCCCGCTTCGCGGGCAACCCGGTCGTGGACCAGATCGGCATCCGCACCTACATGGGCGCGCCGCTCATCGACCCGGTGACGGACGTGACCCTGGGCACCGTGTGCGTGGTGGACACCGAGCCGCGCCCGTGGGGGCGGCAGGCGCAGGAGGGGCTGGAGTTCATCAAGACCCAGGCCCGTTCGCTGATGGAGATCCTCGAAGAGCGCAGCCGGGGCCGGGTCGGCTGACCGCTCCGGCGGCCGGGCCGCGGGGGCGTGCGGAGGTTTCGGCGCGCCCCCCGGGCCCCTGCGCCCGCGGCTCCGCACCCTGCGGGCGCACGGGCCGTCCCGTTCCGGTACGGGCCCGTGGCGATCTCCGGTGGCGGCGGCAGGACTGCCTAGCGGTGCATCCCGGAGACCTGTTGCCTCACACCACCTGGCGGGACGCCATCGCGTGCGGCGCGAGGCGCGCCGACCACGGCTCGTGGTCCGCGCCGAGCGCGACCTCCGCCAGCCGCAGCCGCTGGACGTCGGAGGTCCCGGCCGGCGGTAACACGTGGTACGCGTCGCGCAGATACCGCTCCACGGCCATCTCCGGGTAGAGCCCGCAGGCGCCGTGCACCTCCATCGCCGTACGCGTCGAGTCCAGCGCGGACTCGACGTTGACCAGCTTGGCGTTCTGGAGTTCGGCGTCGCACGGCAGCCCGCGGTCCAGCAGGTACGTCGCGTGGTACGCGGCCAGCCTGGCCGTCATCAGCCGCGACTGCATCTCTCCCAGCCGCTGCTTGACGGTGCCCAGCTCCGCCAGCGGCCTGCCGTAGCGGATCTGCCGCGCGGCGAAGGCGGTGGTCTCCTCCACGAGCGCCTGATGGATGCCGAGGGCGACGGCGGTGAGGTTCGGCCTGCCGTACAGGATGCTGGAGGAGTACGCGACCGAGAGCCCGTCGCCCTCCTGCCCCAGCAGGTTCGACGCCGGCACCCGGCAGTTGTCGAAGATCACCTCGCCGAAGCTGAAGCCGTGCAGGCCCATGGAGGGCCGGTGCGGGCCCAGCATGCAGCCGGGGCGGTCGGCCTCCACGAGCAGCGCCGACAGGCCCTTGGAGCCGGCCCCGGTGCGTACGACGACGCCGTGGAGATCGCCGACGTGGCTGTTGCCGACGAACACCTTGCGGCCGTTGACCACGTACTCGTCGCCGACGCGCTCCGCGTTCGCCGACATCCCCAGCACATGGCTGCCGGACGTGGGTTCCGTGACGGCGATCGTCGGCATGCAGACGCCGGCGCAGATCAGCGGCAGCCACGTCTTCTTCTGCACCGCGCTGCCGAAGTGCACGATCTTCGCCACGCCGAGCTGCGACGCCTGCACCATCGCGCCCATCGCGGCGCTCACGCGCGAAAGCTCCTCGATCACGATCGTTTTGGCGAGGTGCCCCATCTCCATCCCGCCGTACTCGGCCTCGACGGTGACGCCGAGCCAGCCCTGCCGGGCGATGTCGCGGGACAGCTCGTACTGCACGCTCCGCGACTCCTCCATCCCTGCGACACGGGGGCGGACCTCGCGCTCCGCGTAGGCGCGGACCTCCTCCCTGAGACGTATATGACGCTCCGTGAGGAAGTAACCGTCCATCTGAGTCTCGCCTTCTGGGGTGCAGGTGGGGTGAGCAGGTCGGCGTGGGCCTGTGGTGACAGAGGCCGGATCGGGCCTCCACCCACGGTGATGATTTATCGCCTTCGCCGCAGCACCCCGAAACGCTCGCTTCCGGGTCGTTCACCTCCCTGTACGCACGTCGTCGCGCTCCGCGCCCGCCTCGTATGCCTGTTACGGGCCTTTTGCTCGCCGCCCCGCCGCGGCCGAACGCCCCCGGAACGGCCCTCGCCCGGCCGGCAGCGACCGGCCGGGCGGATATGGCGGTGCGTCAGCCGAAGGCGACGGAGAAGCGGCGGTTGGCCAGGCTCGGGTTCTTCGCCCGCACCTCCGCCACCCGCGCGGTGTCGAGGACCGCGGACGCCACCCCCGGCATCTCGCCGGCGGAGGCGGCGAGCTGGCCCATGGGGTCGACGATCGCGCTCTGCCCGCACCAAGTGGGTCCCGTCTGGCCGCAGCCGAGGACGTAGACGGTGTTCTCGATCGCGCGGGCCCGCAGCAGGGTGGTCCAGTGGTCCTCCTTGGCCGGCCCGGCGACCCAGGCGGCGGGCACGGCGATGGCCTCGGCCCCGGCGTCGACCAGGAACCGCGCCATCTCCGGGAAGCGGAGGTCGTAGCAGGTCATCACACCGACGGTGAGGCCGTCGAGGGTGAAGGTCAGCGCCTTGGCGGGCTGCGGCTGGATGCGGTCGGACTCGCGGTAGCCGAAGGCGTCGTAGAGGTGCACCTTGCGGTAGACGCCGAACTGCTCGCCGGTACGGTCCACGGCGAGCACGGTGTTGCTGGGCTTGCCGGCGCCGCCGGGCGCGGCCTCCGTCATCCCGGCGACGACGGCGATGCCGTGCTCCTTGGCCAGCGCGGCGATCGCGGTGGCGAACGGCCCGTCGACCGCCTCGGCCGCGGCGGCGGTCTCGGCCTGCGGGTCGGGGTTGGCGTACATGGCGTTCTCGGGGAGGACGACGAGGTCGGAGCCGCGCGCGGCGGCGGTGGCGACGAGGCCGGCGGCGGTGCCGAGGTTGGCGGCCTTGTCGGTGGTGGCGGCGAACTGGGCGACGGTGGCGAGCATGAGTGGTGGTGCCTTTCGTGTCGTGGAACGGGTGCCGGCCGGGGCTCTGGATCAGATGCGGCCGGCCAGTGCGTCGGTCTCGGCGACCGCGGCGCCGAAGCCGGCCAGCAGCGCGCCGTGCTGCATGGTCAGGACCAGTTGGTCGGCGCCGTGGGCCAGCGCGAACGCCTTCTCGGCCGCGGACCAGGCCGGCAGCACCCACGGCTTGCCGGCCGCCCGGGCGGCGTCCGCGACCGCGGCGAGGTCCGCGAAGTCCGCCTCGCCGCGCGTGTACGCGCCGCGCGCGCGGCGCATCGACAGGTCGCTGGGGCCGACGAACACCCCGTCGACCACCGGCAGGTCGAGGATCTTCTCGATCTCCTCGATGGCCCCGGCGTCCTCGATCATCGGGTAGACCCGGGTCTCGCGGTCCTGCCGCGCGATCCAGTCGTCGTCGAACCCGCCGTAGCCCGCGGTCCGGCCGCCCGCGAAGCTGCGGTCGCCCAGCGGCGGGAACTTGCCGTACGAGCAGACCTCGGCGGCGTGCGCCGCGCTCTCCACGTGCGGGACGACGACGGCGGTGGCGCCGAAGTCCAGCGCCTGCTGGATCGGGCCGCGTTCCGGGCCGAGCACCTTGGCCAGCACGTCGAGTTCGAGCCGGCGCAGGAACGGGATGAAGCGTTCCAGGTCGGCGAGGTCGAAGGCGCCGTGCTCGATGTCGAGCACCACGGCGCCGTACCCGGTGGCCGCGACGATCTCGGCGGTGGCGAATCCCGGGTCGGACAGCCAGGCGGCGTAGGCGCGCCGGCGGTCGGTCGTGCGCGGGGGCATGAGCCTCCTCGATAGTAGGTATACACTGCGTATACACATGCAGCGACAGAGGGCGGGGAGCGTGTCAGTCGACGAGAGCGGCGGTGCGGTGACGGCGCGGGCGCGGGCGTACAAGTGGGTCAGGGAGGCCGTCCTGCTCGGGCGGTACCCGGAGGGCTCGTTCCTGGAGGAGAAGGTCCTCTCCGAGGCCGCCGGGGTGTCCCGGACACCCGTGCGCGAGGCGCTGCACCGGCTGGCCGCCGAGGGGTACCTCGACCTGCTGCCGCGGCGCGGCGCGCAGGTCCGCCGCGTCACCGTGGCCGAGATGATCGAGACGTACGAGATGCGCCAGGTCCTGGAGATACACGGCTTCCGCACCCTGTGCGACAAGCGGCTGGAGATCCCCGCCCGGCAGGCCGAACTGCTCGACCAGATGGGGGACGCGGAGCTGCTGGCGCGCTGCCGCACCGGCGACCGGGAGGCCATCGCCGAACACGGAAAGCTCGACTTCCAGTTCCACTTCGGCTTCGTCCGGGCCACCGGCAACACCGTGCTGACCGACCTGTTCCGCAGCCTCCAGCCGCGCCACCAGCGCATCGGCGTCTCGGCGATAACGATCCGCCCCGGCCGGCTGCCGCTCATCATGCGCGAGCACACCGCGCTGCTCGACGCCCTCGCCGGGCACGAGTTCGAGACCGCGGCCCGTACGATCCGCACGCACCTGAACCCCGACGACACGGTGGTCGCCCACCTGCGGTGACGGACGGCGGCCGGGCGCGTGCACCGTCCTCACGCCGCCGCCATCTCGCGCCACAGCCGGCGGCGCTCCGCCTGCTGGGCCGGGTCCGGCACCGGCGCGGCGGCGACGAGCCGCCTGGTGTACTCCGTCCGCGGGTGGGTCAGCACCTCGCGCGCCGGGCCGTGCTCCACCAGCCGGCCGTTCTGGAGCACCGCGACCTCGTGCGCGAGGAGTTCGACCACGCCCAGGTCGTGGCTGATGAACAGGCACGCGAAGCCGAGCCGGTCCTGAAGCTCGCGGAACAGCCGCAGCACGGTGGCCTGCACGGACACGTCCAGCGCGGACGTCGGCTCGTCGGCGATCAGCAGCTCCGGCTCCAGCGCCAGCGCGCGGGCGATCCCGACGCGCTGGCGCTGGCCGCCGGACAGCTCGTGCGGGAACCGGCTCGCCCACGCCGCCGGCAGCTCGACCTGCTCCAGCAGCTCGGCCACCCGGGCGTGCGCGGCGGCGCGGTCGGCGCGCCGGTTGACCAGCAGCGGCGCGGCGATCGAGTCGCCGATCGACCAGCGGGGGTTGAGCGAGGCGCCGGGGTCCTGGAAGACCATCGAGTACGTCGGCCGGAACGCGCGCAGCCGGCGTCCGGACAGGCCGGTGACGTCGGTGCCGCAGACCTCGACGGACCCGGCGGTCGCGCGGGCCAGCCCGACGACGGCCCGGCCGATGGTCGACTTGCCGGAGCCGGACTCGCCGACCAGGCCGAGGACTTCGCCCTTGCCGATCGTCAGGCTCACGCCGTGCACGGCCTTGAACCCCTTGCGGCCCAGCCGCCCGGGGTACTCGACCTCCAGGTCCCGTACCCGCAGCGTCGTGTCCTTCGCTGCCTCCGGCCTGGTCGCCGCGGCCGGCTCCGCCTCACCCGGGAGTGGGGGCACCCCCGCCAGTGGGGGCACCCCCGCCGGTGGGGGCACCCCCGCCAGTGAGGGCGTAGCCGGCGGGGGAGAGGGCGTAGCCGGCGGGGGAGGCGGCTTGGGCACGGCGGCCAGCAGCCGGCGCGTGTACTCGTGCCGGGGCGCGGCGAACAACTGCCCCGCGGGCGCCTCCTCGACGACCTCGCCCTCCTTCATCACCACCACGCGGTCCGCGATGTCGGCGACCACACCCATGTCGTGGGTGATGATCAGCACCGCGGAGCCGAGGTCGCGCCGCAGGCCGCGCAGCAGTTCCAGGATCTCGGCCTGCACGGTGACGTCGAGCGCGGTCGTCGGCTCGTCGGCGATGATCACCTCGGGGGAGCCGGAGATCGCCATGGCGATCATCGCGCGCTGCCGCTGACCGCCGGAGAGCTGGTGCGGATAGCTGTCGACGCGGCGTTCGGGATCGGGGATGCCGACCTTCGTCAGCAGCTCGACGGCCCGGGTCCGGGCGTCGGCCGCCGTGACCTTCTCGTGGCAGCGGATGGCCTCGGCGATCTGCCGGCCGACGGTGTAGACGGGGTTGAGCGCCGTCATCGGCTCCTGGAAGATCATCGCGATCCGCTTGCCGCGGACGGTGCGCAGCGCCTCGTGGCCGAGGCCGAGCAGCTCGGTGTCGTGGAAGCGGATGCTGCCGCGGTGCCGGGCGCTGCCGGCGACCAGGCCGAGCACGGACATCGAGCTGACCGACTTGCCGGAGCCGGACTCGCCGACCAGCGCGACGACTTCGCCGCGGCCGACGGTGAAGCTGACGTCCCGTACGGCCGGGGTCCACTCGCCGGCGACGCGGAAGTCCACCGACAGCCGCTCGACGCTCAGCACGGGCCCGGGCGCCGTGCCCCCTTCCGCCGCCTCCTTCTTCGCGCCGGTCACTTCGGGCCCGCCGCGGTTTCGGGCGTACGGGTGTTGCGGTCGTACTCCGCCAGGTACGCGGCGCAGAAGCCGAGGACCCGCTCGATCCACACCTTGCCGGTCTCGGCGCTGCCCAGGCTCACGTCGCCGGTGCAGCCGGTGGCGCTGATCTCGGAGAAGTCCCAGAGCACCGTGCCGGGTACGGGCTGGCCGGGGATGGCGGCCTCGGTGTAGCTGGTCGGCGTCCAGCCGGCGGGGGAGGAGAGCCCGCCGGGCTCGGCCAGCTCGCTCTGCACCTGCTCGGGGAACATCGCCAGCATCGCCGAGTGCTCCGGCTCGGCGCCGTGCCCGTAGGCGGTGGCCGGGTCCTCGTACACGTCGCGCATCAGGGCGTAGCCGAGCTGCCAGGGGTAGAGGTGGCCGATGAGCACGCCGAAGTCGCGCCGGGCGTCGAGGGCGGCGCCGGTCACGGGGCCGACGTTGCCGCCGTTGTTGTCGACGATGACGATGCGCCGGAAGCCGGAGGCCACCAGCGCCTCGACGATCTCGTACGTGACGTTGCGCAGCGTCTCCTGGCTGAGCGAGAGGTTCCCGGCGAAGCCGCGGAAGACGCCGGAGTGGCCGTAGTTGAGGGCGGGCGCGACCCAGTGGCCGTGCTCGCGGGCCAGCCGGTCGGCGACCCACTCGGCGACGATCGAGTCCTCGTGGACCGGCAGGTGCGGCCCGTGCTGCTCGATGGCGCCGATGGGCAGCAGGACGACCGGGTCCTGCTCCGCCAGGTGCTTGACCTGCGTCCAGGACAGCTCGCCGAGACGGTGGGTGTCGGGCAGGGAGACGGCCATGGGATGCGGTTCCTTTCGCTGCTGTGCTGTTGGTGCCGTGGTGCGGTGACGAGCCGGTGCCGTGGTGCGCGGGGGAGGCGTCATGAGTCGGTGCCGCTGCGGCGCGGGTCGAGGAGGTCGCGCAGGCCGTCGCCGAAGACGTTCAGCGCCAGCACGATGAGGATGATCAGCACCGACGGGTAGACGAGCAGGCTGGGCTGGACCTCCAGGAAGTCGCGGCCCGCGCCGACCATCGTGCCGAGCGAAGGCAGCGGCGGCTGGGCGCCGAGGCCGAGGAAGCTCAGGCCCGCCTCCATCTGGATCGCGAAGCTCACCGACAGGCTGAGCTGCACGATCACCGGCGCGGCGACGTTCGGCAGGATCGTGCGCGTCAGGATTCTGCCGCGCCCGGTGCCCATGATCTCGGCGGCCTCGACGTACTCCACGCTGCGGATCGCGAGCACCTGGCTGTAGACGATCCTGGTGAACCGCGGGATGTACAGCACCCCGATGACCATCACGACGTTGACCAGCTCGGGACCCATCGCGGCCACCACGGCGATCGCCAGCACGATGGGCGGGAAGCTGAGCAGGATGTCGATGCCGCGCATGATGACGCTGGACACCCAGCGCCCGCCGTAGCCGGCGACCAGGCCGAGCGTCGTGCCGATGGCGCCGGCGATGAGCACCGCGGAGAGCGCGACGGCCAGGGACGTACGCAGCCCGATGAGCAGCCGCGAGAGGACATCGCGCCCGTAGTCGTCGATGCCCAGCACGCCGCCCTGGGTGAGCGGGGTGCCGGCGATGTCGCGGTAGTCGTGCGGCGCGATCAGCGGGGCGAACAGCGCGGCGGCGCAGACCAGCAGCAGGAAGCCGCCGGCGACGGACGTACGCCGGTTGCTCGCCAGCCCGCGCAGCAGGTGACGGGCGCCGCGCCGGGGCGCGGTGGCGGCGGGTGACTCTTCCCGAGCGGTGAGTTCGACGGTCGGCATGTCAGGCTTCCTCCGCCCGCGGGTCGAGGGCTCGTACGACCAGGTCGCCGACGAGGTTGACGAGGATGACGACGGCCGCGACGGCGAGGACGACGGCCTGGATGACGGGGTAGTCGCGCTGCCCGACCGCGCTCATCAGCAGCGAACTCACCCCGGGCCAGCCGAAGATCGTCTCCACCAGGACAGTGCTGCCGATCAGCGTGGTCAGCTCGACGGTCGTCGCCGACGCCACCGGCAGCAGCGCGGTGCGCAGCGCGTGGTCCTTGATCACCCGCTGCTCGGCGAGACCCTTGGAGCGGGCGGTGCGTACGTAGTCCGCGGAGAGCGTCTCCAGCATCGCCGCGCGCGTCATGCGCGTGATGACCGCGCACGAGGCGGCGGTGAGCGTGACCACCGGCAGGACGAGGATCTGGAGATGGGTCACCGGGTCCTGCCAGGGGGTGGTGAAGCGCTGCGGCGGCAGGACCGGCACGAGGAACGCGAAGACCATCAGCAGCAGCGTGCCGATGACGAACACCGGCAGCGAGATCCCGAAGATCGAACCGGCGACGAGCGCGTGGTCGGCGGGCTTGTCCGCGCGGGTGGCCGCGACCCGGCCGAGCAGCACGCCCAGCGTGACCGCGATGACCAGCGAGAGCAGCACCAGCTCCAGGGAGTTGCCCAGCCGGTTCGGCAGGTCCTGCATCACCGGCCGGCTGCTCATCAGCGAGGTGCCGAGATCACCCTGGAAGAGCCGGCCCCAGAAGCCGAAGTACTGGCTGACGAACGAGTCGTTCAGATGCATCGTCTCGCGGGTCTGCGCGACCTGCTCCTCGGTGGCGCCCTCGCCGAGCGCGGCGCGCGCCGGGTCGCCGGGGATGAGGCGGACGAGGAGGAACACGATGCTGCCGACGGCGAAGAGCTGGAGCGCCGCCTGCGCGAATCGGGTGAGGAGGAACCGTCTCATTTCTTGTCCATCCATATGCGGCGCAGCGTCACTCCGGTCCACGAGCCCTTGGGCGGATGCTCGTAGCCCTTGACGTAGTCGTAGTGCGCCTCGCCCTGCTGACGGCGTACGGTCCAGGTCATCGGCACCAGCTCCAGGGCCCGCCGCTCGACGTCCCGGTAGATCTCGTCGCGCAGCGCGCGGTCGCGGGTGCGGCGGCCCTCGGCGAGCAGTCGGTCGATGCGCTCGTCCTTGAAGTCGGTGTTCGCGGTGAACGTGCCCGTGCTGCCGACGAAGTCGCTGAGCGAGGCGGGGTCGCCGAACTTCGGCGCCGTACCCCAGGAGTGCACGGGGTACGACCTCGCCTCCACGCTGGCCCGGAACGTCAGCCACTCCTGCTGGGTGAGCCGCACGTCCACCCCGGCCTCCCGGATGCCGGGCAGCATGGCCTGGGCGGGGCGGGCGATGACCGAGTACGTGCTGGTGGTGACCACCGGCAGCGTCAGCCCCTCCTGGCCGGCCTTCTTGAGCAGGAAGCGGGCCTGCTCGGGGTCGTAGGGGAGGGTGCCGTCGAGGCTCTGCGAGTAGCGGGCGAAGGCCGGCGGCATCAGCGCCCCGTCGATGGGCCGGCCGTGGCCGAGGAGCGCGGTCTCCAGCACGGAGGGGCGGTTGATCGCCAGCGCGACGGCCTTGCGGACGCGGACGTCGTCGAACGGCGGCTTGCTGGTGACGAAGCCGACGAAGCCGAAGCCGAAGCTGCGGTCCGAGGCGAAGCGCAGCCGCGGGTTCTCGCTGATGACGTCGACGTGGGTGGCGGGGACGTAGTCGATCATGTCGACGGTCGCGGTGCGCAGGGCCGTCACGCGCGCGTAGTCGTCGCTCATCGGCTGGAAGACCAGGGCGTTGAGATACGGCAGCTCGGGCTCGAAGTACTCGTCGAAGCGCTCGAAGGTGGTGCTCACCCCGGGGATGCGCTCGACGAACCGGAACGGGCCCGTGCCCATGACCTGCGTCTTGGGATCGGCGCCGGACTCGATCCAGCGCTGCGAGACGACGTTCGCGGTGGGGTTGGCGAGGGCGAACGGGATCGTGGAGTCCGCCTGCTTGAGGTGGAAGAGGACCGTGGTGGCGTCGGCGGCCTCGACCTCCTCGACCAGGTCGAGGAGCGGGCCGGTGGTCGCCGCGGTCTTCTCGTCCATCATGCGGCGGAAGGAGAACGCGACGTCCTTGGCGGTCAGCCGCGAGCCGTCGTGGAAGCGGACCCCGGGGCGCAGCTTGACCTCGTACGTCCTGTCGTCGGCCCAGCCGAACTCGGCGGCGAGGTCACCGACGATCTCGCCGTCGCCGTCGTACTGGAGCAGGGCGTTGTACGTGAGCTGCCGCAGCAGGTCCGACGCGGCGCCGGTGGTGACGTGCGGGTCGAGGTTGGCCGGATCCGTGGAGAGCCCGAAGTGCAGCACCCCGCCCCGGCTGGGGCGGCCGGGCCGGGGCGTCACTTCCTCCATGGACGACGGCAGGTTGACCGGGCTGCCGCACGCGGCCAGCGCCGCACTGCCCAGCGCGCCGCCGCCTGCCGCGAGCAGGTGCCGCCTGCTGATTGGTGCCATTGACATCTCCACACATCGGGGCCAGGGGACGAGCCGTACCGGCGGTGGATCCACCGTGCATGTGGCAGGTATACACGGGGTCCACATGAGGGTCAACGGGTGTGCAGGGCCTGATTGCGGATGAGAAGCCGTGGTCAGCGCGGTGCGACCACGCGGGCGCGCGCGGGGCGGCGGGTCAGGGCGGGTGTACGCGGGAGCAGAGGCGGGGCCGGGGGTGGGACAGGTGTGTCTCAGGGGACGGACGCGACCGGGGAACCGGTCCGCGGTGGCCACCTGCCGGTAAGGAGGTACGGGGGTACGGGTACGCGGGTACGGGCCCCCGGGAGGGCGGTGGCGGCGGGCGGCTCAGGGGCGCCGTACGGGCGTCACAGCGACAGCCGGGTGCGGGCCTCCGCGAACAGCTCCGGGTACGCGCTGCCCCAGGTCGCGGCGGCGTGCGAGAGCGCGTCCAGGGCGGCCCGGAGCGGGTCGGGCTCCGCGGCGCCGAAGAGCGCGGGCAGCGCCATGGCCTGCTGGAGGACGTTGTCGAAGCGGCCGTCCGGGGAGTCCACGAGGGTCTCCGGGACCTCGGGGTCGGCGAAGAGCCGTCCGAAGGCCCGCCCCATGTCGTCGCACGGCTCGGGCGGGTCCTCCCCGCGGTCCACGGCGTCGAGACCGGCGGCTATCCACCCGATGCGGTCCAGCCCGGCCGCCGTCAGCGCCCGGCGCGCGGCCCAGCGGGCGAGGTCCCGCTGCGCCCGCGGGCCCGCGGCATCGACCTCGTCGATCAGGTCGCGGTCCAGCCGGACCATCGTCACGTTGCCCCCGGCGGCGAGCACCCGCTCGCTCGGTATCCGCCCGCCCCACCGCTGCCGCTCGGCCCGCTCGCGGGCCTCCGCGCGCTCGCGCTCCCGCGCCTCCCGCTCGCGGCGCGCGGCCTCGGCCAGCTCCTCGGCGGTGGGCGGCGGGGGGAGGCTGCGGGCGTGGTCGTGCCAGTACGCCGCCTTCCGGGAGGTCTGGCGGACGATCCGCTCCGGGGCGGGCGGGGCGGGCCAGAACTGGAGCAGGTAGTGGTCCACGGGCGGGCCGCCGTCGAGGACGGCCGACTCGGCGTCCCACTCGACGTCCATGCCGCGCGCGCAGTACCGCACCCGGTGGTCGGTCTCCGCCAGCTCCGCGGCGCACAGCTCCCCGTCGCCCCACGGGACCACCGACGTCCTCGGCGAGGCGGGCCGGAAGGAGACCTCCACGACCTCCTCCCAGCACTCCGCGACGGGCGGCGCCTCCTCGTGCACCTCGACGGTCAGCCCGACCCTGCCGGTGTGCAGCCCGGTGGTGAGGAACAGATGCCCGGGCACGGCGGCCCCGCACAGCCCGTTGCGCTGCCCGGCGCGCGGGTCCCACGGCTCGTCCTCGAACTCGCGTCGGCTGTCCACGTAGAACTGCATGTAACTCACGTGTAGTTCGCCGCTGTACACGGTGCGCATGCGGCCGAGTCTGCCCGCCGCCACTGACAACGGGACGGCGGGCGGCGGAGACGGCGGGCGGGCGGAGACGGCGGGCGGGCGGCCCGGGACCCCTACCGGGCGTGCGTGGGTACGTTCAGTGGTGCGGACATGCCACGTCGTGCGGTGGGAGGGAGGCGGTCGCGGTGGACGAGCCGCAGCGGACCGGCAGGCGGGGGTGGCGGGCGCGCCGGACGGTGGGCCTCGTCGGGCTGCTGCTCCTGCCCCTCGTGTGCCTCGCCCACGCGTGCGTCACCGTCTGGCTCTACCACCACACCGGCAACGCCGTCCGCCTGCTGCTCATCGTCCCGTTCCTCCTCACCCTCGTCCTCCTCGCCTGCACCCTCTTCGGCCTGTGGTTCCTGCTCGACGGCGACGACGGCCACGACGGCGCCCTCGCGACGGCGCTCGGCGGGCTGATGTTCGCGTACCTCTTCGCCTACATGGGCGCCGAGGACTGGATGCTGCGCTGGCAGGGCACCGGGACCACCTGCACCGTGCGCGGCGTCGAGGAGCGGCAGGAGTGGATCCTCTCGACCGCCGACACGCCCGACTCCCGGGCCCGCCAGGTCACCGCCTACGACTACGAGACGGCGTGCGAGGACCCCGCCGCACCCGGCGGGATGACCGCCGAGAACCGGGACTGGGAGGTGGGCGACCGGGTCGACGTGCGATACGACCCGTCGGCCGCCTGGGGCTCCTGGGGCGTCGCCCCGGCGGAGGAGCTGGAGCCCGGCAACGACACGATGGGCGTGAGCGCGGGGATCGTGACTCTCGGCACGGGGGTGTGGACGCTGTCGGTGCTGGGGTGCGCGGTGGCGGTCGGGGCGGTGGGCCGGTCGCGGCGGATGGCGGACGGCCCGGTGGACCGGCTCGTGGAGAGCGCCGTGGACAGCCCTGTGGACAGTGCCGCGGCCGGCCCCGTGCACGGCCCGGTTGACAGCACTGTGGACTGCCCGGTTCGTCCGCCGGACTAGGGCGCCAGCTTCATGTCGATCCAGGGGACGGTCTCGCCCGGCAGCACGTAGCGCTCGACTTCCACGAAACCTTGCTTGCGCGCGAACCGCAGCCCGCTCTCGTTGGACGACAGCACCACCGTCTCGATCTGCTCCGCGCCCAGCTCCCACGCCTTGAAAAGCCCGCGCGCGTACAGCTCGTCCCCGATGCCCTTGCGGCGGTGGTCGGCGAGGACGCGGGCGATGACGGTGGCGGTGCGCGTGTCGTCCTCCGGCGGGCGCACGGTGCTGGAGCCGACGAGGACGTCGCCGAGGTGGGCGACCTCCAGGTGGTGGCGGCGCGCGCGGTCCCGTACGTCGTCCAGGGACAACTGGTGCGTGGGGATGGTCACGTTGTGGACGTAGTGCCAGTCCCAGAGCGCGGCGTCGCCGACCGGCTGCGTGAAACGTAGATCGGACACCCCGGCAGCCAACCCCGCGGACGGGCCGCGCGTCAACTGCGATACGGGTGGGTGGTCAGTGGCCGCCGACGGGCTCGGTGCAGCCGCCTTCCATGTAGACGCCGTGCACCTCGATCTCCGCGGACGGGTCGGTGCTGCCGCTGATGCACGGGCCGGCCCCCGGCACGAACACGTCCCACCCGACGGTGCCCGGGCCGGCCTGCTGCGCGCTGAGGCCGTCCTCGGCGTAGCCGAGGTCTTCGAGTACGCGCAGGGTGCGCCGCTCGTCCTTGAGGTCGGCGGGCGCGGCGGCCTTGAGCGCGGCGGCGATGGCGGCGGCGTGCTCCTCGCCGCGGCACCGCTGGTCGGCGGAGACGTCGGTGGTCTTCTTGAAGGCGTGGTTCTCGGCGTACTTGGGGTTCTCGGGCTGCGCGCCGTCGCCCGCGCCGTCGCCCGCGCTCTCGCTCGCCCCGGCCGCGGGCTCCGGTGGCACGTCGCGGCACTTCTTCCCGATGTCCGGCCACGCGCGGTCGTGCTCCTTCCGCGCGGCTGCGGCGTAGTCCTCCGAGGTCGACGGGGAGCCGCTGCCGGACGGCGTGTCCGTACCGGCTTCCGAACCGCTCTCCTCGCCGCACCCCGTCATCACGACCGCGCCCAGACACACCGCGACCGCGGCGACCGCACTTCTCCGCATCCCGGACTCCCCCATCCCCGCCGCCGCCCCCCTGGCTTCGGCCCCGGACGAGTCTGGCCTAACGGCGCACGTGCCGCTGTAGCGGGCGTCACCTTTCGGGCAGAGGAGGAAAGATCATCGCAGAGGCGGCGGGCAGGTCGGCGTGGACCGTGCGGCCGGGGGCGCGGACTTCGGCCCGTACCGCGGTGTCCGTGAGGTTGAAGACGGCGAGGTGGCCGTCCGCGAGGGCGGCGGCCACGCCCGGGGTGTCGGTGGCCGGGGGCGGGGCGGCGGCGAGGGCGCGGGTGCGGGAGGCGCGCTGGGCCGGGTAGCCCACGGCGGTCAGCGGGGCGGAGGGGCCGGCGGAGAGGGTGACGGAGGTGGCAGTCACGCGGATCGGGTGGCCTCCGCCGCGTACGACGAAACCGGCCCGGTCGTCGACGTTGACCCAGTTCCCGGTGAAGCCGTGCGTCGCGGGCACCGCCGCCGCGTCGTGCCAGGCGGCGCCGTCGGCGGACACCTGCACGCGGTACTCCGCGCCGTACGCCGCCTCCCACCCCAGCCGCACCCGGTCCACCCGGTGCTCCGCACCCAGGTCCACCGCCAGCCAACTGTCCGCCCGCGGGCGCTCCGCCCTGGCGACCGCCCAGCGGGTGGCGGGGTCGCCGTCCGTGGCGTGCCGCGCCGGGTACGCGGGGTCGGCGGAGGAGGCGGTGACGGGACGGCCGCGGGCGAGGTCGGTGCCGGCGCCGGGGTCGGTGCCGGGGTCGGTGCCGGGGGCGTACGCCTCGATGTGCCAGAGGGAGTAGCCGTACTGCGTCGCGGGCCGGACGCCGAGGATCCGTACGTGCCGTGCCGCGACGGCGGGGAAGCGCACCTCGTCCACGCCGCCGTCGCCGCCGCCCGGCGCCAGGGTGACCGCGCCGCCGGTGCCGTGGAACGTACGGTCGCCGTCGAGGCCCCGTACGCCGGGCATGGCCAGCGCGTGCAGCCGCAGCCGCCCTTCGTCGGCGCCCAGCCCGGACGTGGCGTACACGACGGCGCCGGTGGGCAGCGTCGCGTAGCCGGCGCGGCCGTGGGCAAAGCTCAGCACGGTGGCGGAGCCGTCGAAGCCGTCGCGGGCCTGGGTGTAGCGGGAGACCTTCCGGCCGGTGACCGCGAGTCCGGTGCCCGGCAGGAACGCGGGCGCCGTACCGGTGACGTCGAAGAGCCAGTCGTCGTGCTCGGGCAGGAACGCGAACTTCACGTGCCCCGCCTTGCTGACCGCCATCGCCAGCGCGCTCGCCGACTGGTGCGCGACCAGGCCGACTTCGGCGCCGTAGTCCGCCGCCCCCGCCACGCTCGCCCAGTACCGGGCCTTGCCGACCGGTGCGACGTCGCCGTGCAGCCGGTCGCGCCAGGCGTGCAGCAGATAGGCGATCGCCACCTCCGCGCGCGCCTCCGGCTCGTACTTCGGCTCGCCGCTGAACTTCGTCAGTCTGTTCGCGGGCGGGTACGCGAGATACGGCTCCAGGTGCGCGGCGAGCATCCGCTCCGAACGGGCGACGTACGGGTCCGCCTGGCCCATCCGGCGCCAGGTCAGGGGGAGTACGTCGCGGCCGTAGAGGTGGTAGCGGTCGTTGACCATGGGGTGCGAGGACAGCCCGGCGGCGGTGCCGAGGTGGGTCATCGTGCGCCAGAGGCCGTCGGCGTTGGGCTGCTTGGCGAGCACTTCGGGCAGCGGGGTGCCGGCGATGAGGAAGTGGAGGGCGTTGCGTCCGGGGTACGCGCCGGTGGACTGCTGGTACATGGGCGCGTAGGTGCCGTGGTTCTCCACGACGTGGCCCTCGTACATGTTCTGCGCGGTGTTCCACTCAAACACCGGACGGCCGTCGATTTCGGTGTCGTTGTCGCGGTCCGCGGAGGGCAGACCGGTCATGTTCGACAGCCACCGGGTCAGCCACTCGCGCCAGACACCGGCCTGGGCATGGCCCGGGTGGTACGCGAGCCCGGTCGCCAGCGGCATCGACTTGGCGCCCATCTCCTCGATCTTCGAGTCGCCGCGGTACCCGCCGGCAAGCCCGTTGGACGCCCACCCACCGCTGCGCGGATCCTCACCTTCGCCGAGCCCCGCGACGTACTGCGCGCCGCGCACGGCGATGGCGTCGACGTGCGCGCGGGTCGCGGCGTCGAGTTCGCCCCAGAGCAGCCGCGCGGCGGCCACGAAGTACGACTCGAACGTCCCGTCCCAGAACACCCGCCCACCCCACTCGTACCCGCCACCGCCCCAGGTCGCGCCGGTGGCCCAGAAGTTCGTGGCGGCGAAGTGCCGGACGGTCCGTACGGTGTGGTCGGCGAGCGTGTCCCGGTCGACCCCGGCGAGGCCGTCGTCGTACGTGCCGTGGGTGAGCAGCACGGCGTTGCCGAGGACGCTGACGAACCGGAAGTCGGCGAGGGGATACCGCCCGGCGCCGTCGTCCCACTGCGTCTCGACCCAGCGGGTGTGACGCAGCAGAAGCCGGTGATAGAGCAGCGCCTCGGGACTCTCCGCGGCGGACGCGGCAGCACCGACCCCCGGCGAGCCGAGCGCGAACCCGGCGGCGGTGGCACCGCTCGCAAGAAGAAACCGCCTACGGGGCAGGGGAGTCGGGGTCGCCATGAGGAAAGCCTCCCGTCGCCACGGACCGGCCCCCGACTGTAACCCCTGGCGGGCGGGGGCAGTAGATCGCCGCAGGGCTGGCCACACAGAGATCCGGCAGGGGCCCGGCCGACCTGACAACGGCCCCCGCCACGTGGCGGAGGCCGCCCCTGCCTTCTGCCCTCAGGGCGGGGTGAGCGTGTTCCGTGCGCGGACGATGAGGCGGTGTGCGTCGGCGCCGTAGAGGGCGGAGTCGCGTAGGGCTTCCCACGCTCTGAGGTGCATGGCCACGGTGCCGGCGTCATCGAGCCACAGCTCGGCGTGCCAGGTCTCCACGATCACTTGCCGGTTGTCGTAGATCCAGAAGCCCACGGCGGGTGGCTGCTTGAGAGTGGCGGTGAAGGGCACGATGCCCAGCTCGACGGTGTCCAGGCCGATGACGCCGGTGAGCCGGTCCAGTTGGGCGGCGAGTACTGCCGGCGGGCAGACCAGCGTGCGCAGCACGCCTTCCCACAGCAGGATGTGGTACCGGCGTCCAGGCTGGTAGAGGAGTTCCTGTCGCCGTATTCGCGTCCGCACGGCCTCTTCGACGTCGCGGGGCGAGCGGTGCAGTTCGACAGCGCGCGTGAGGACGGCGCGGGCGTAGTCGGGGGTCTGGAGCACGCCGACGATCCGCGACGACTCCCACGCGCGGAGGACGGAGGCCTGGGCCTGGGCCTGGGCCTGGTTGTGCGTGTTCTGCACGGGCGCGTGGCCGGCGACGAGTTGGCGGCGCCAGGACCGGATGTGGGATTCGAACCCAGCGAGCCGGGAGCGCAGCTCCGGGTAGGTCTCCGGCTGGCCGCACGCATCTGCCCAGGCGCGTAGATCTTCTGGGGTGGCGGTCTGCTTGCCCAGCTCCAGCTTCGAGACTTTCGAGTTGGGCCAGCCGAGTGCGCGGGCCAGGGCGGTGCCGGTGAGCCGGCCGACGGGCGTCGAGTAGCGCAGCTCCCGGAGCCGGGCGCCAAGCGCTTCTCGGGCCTGCTGGTAATCCGTGCTCACCGGCGCCCACCCGCTTTACGCCTCCTGGCCGGCCAGGCGCGCGGCGAACTCCTCGTACGGCGTGGCGTAGTGCAGCGCGATGTCACGGAGCCGGTTGTACTGGTTGACGCGCGCCGGCTCGGAAATCAGCTCGGCGCCGGTGAGCTGGTCGTCGGTGTCGAAGAGGCACAAGGCGACGATATGCGAGTCGAAGATCCAGAAGTCTTCGGGCGGCAGGTTCACGCGCTCGGCGTCCGTCCGCCACATGTTGCGGACGTCTTCGCCGAGCGCGGCGTTCTTCTCGGAGTACGCCAGCAGGAACCGCTGCCCGGTGGTGGGCGGGTCGTCGAGGATCCGCACCCGGCCGACGTACGCGCCGTCCCGGGTCTTGGCGCGGATGGTGCGGCACCACGGGGTGTCGAGGTCCCACGTCGGCGTCCGGCCCGCGACGAACTGCTTCCAGTCGTCGCCTTGTTCGTCCACCGCGTAGCGCCGGCGCATCTCCAGGTGCCACGCGGAGTGCCGGAAGTTCTCGAAGAGGCGAGCGAACTGCTCCGGGTCGAGACGATCAACCCGGCCGCGTGGGGCGACCCGGGCGACGAGGACGACAACACCGATATCGAGGACGGCGACGCAGGCGGCGGCAACCCGTCGCCCGGTCATCGCTGAGAGGCCCCGCCATGCCGGCCCCCGCGGCTACCGGGCCGCCGGGGCCGGCCCGGATCGACAGGAGCACGATGGGCAGCGTGCAGACCGGCACCGGCCGCGTCACCGTCTTCCCGCTCACCCACCACTGGCCCGACCGCCGCTGCCTCCTCGCCTACACCACCACCGGCAACTTCGGCACCACCGCGGTGGTCGGCGTCCTCCCAGTCCCGGAACTGGAACACCCCGACCTGCTCACGGTCGCCGCCGACCACCACCCCCAGGGCCTCTACGGCTCCCGCACCGGACACCACAACGCCTGCGCCGCCTGGGTCATCTGCACCGGCTGGTCCGCCCGCATCGGCGGCTCCGGCCCCCGCCTCGACATCAAGCACACCACCTGGAGCCTGCGCCCAGACCGCCACATCACACTGCCCAAGCAGATGTACGGCCACGACGCACTCCACACCGGCACCCTCACCCTCGATGACGGCGAGCTGATGAAGCAGGCCCTCCAACTCGTCCGCTGAGGTGCATCGACGCTCGTGCCCCGCTTCGATACGCACGGCTGCAATTGCGCACGAGCAGCTCGCGCTGCGCGGCCCGGCCTTCTCCTTGGGTATGAACCCTGCTCCGCAAGGAAGCACCCTCACGGCTCCCCCCGCGGGTGGGTCTTTTCCATCTGACCCGGTGAGCGTGTCTCTGCGGAATCATCGTGGTGTGAACGTGCACTCCATCCCGGCGCGGGAGCAGTCCGCGCAGTGCGAGTCGGTGGCGCGTACGCCCCCGCCCCGGTTGGCGCCGTACGTCGTCGGCTGCTCGGCGTTCCGCGCGGGCGGCGGGACCGCGGTACGGCACCGGCTGCTGCCGGTCAACGCCACGGTGCTGATCGTCGACGTCACCGGCGCCGACCGCCTCGTCACCGGCGCGCGCGGCGACTACGGGATCCACGCCACCCAGCGGTGGCGCGAGGGCGTCACGGTCGGCCTCACCCCGGCGGGGACGGCGGCGCTGCTGGGCGTACCGGCGCGGGAGTTCGTCGGCGCGACGGTGGAGCTGGCGGACGTGCTGGGGCGCGGGCGGGAGGCGGAGTTGGCGGAGCGGCTGGCGGGGGAGGCGGACGCGGAGGCGCGGCTGGGGGTGGTGGAGGCGTGGGTGGAGCGGCGGGTGGAGAAGCGGCTGGGTTCGCGCCGGGGCCCGGGCGGCGGCGGCGACACCGTGGCCGTAGCCGCCTGGCGAGGGCTCCAGCGCCCCGGCCCCCGCATCCCCATCCCCACGCTGGCGGCCCGCCTGGGCGTCAGCCGCCGCTACCTGGAGTTGGGCTTCGCGCGCGAGATCGGCATGCCGCCGGGCCGCGTGGCCCGTATCGCACGCCTCCAGCACGCGGTCGGCCGGCTGGCCGACCCGTCGTACGACCTCGCCGCCATCGCCGCCATCTGCGGCTACGCCGACCAGCCGCACTTCACCCGGGACGTACGGGAGCTGACGGGCCTGACGCCCACCGCGCTGTGCGCAAACCTTCAATACCGGGAGCCGAGCGCCGGATAGCGTCCCGCGCATGCTGCTCAACGGTAAGACGGCGCTGGTGACGGGCGGTTCGCGGGGCATCGGCCGGGCGATCGTGACCCGGCTGGCGCGCGACGGCGCGCGGGTGGTCTTCACGTACAAGGAGAACGAGACGGCGGCGGCCGAGGTCGTACGCGAAGTCCCCGGCACGCAGGCCGTCCGCGCGGACCAGGAACAACCCGACGCCCTCGCCGCGGCGTTCGCCCCGGTCGGCGGCGGGCTCGACATCCTGGTCAACAACGCGGCGGTCAACCCGCGGATGCCGCTGGCGGAGCTGACGGCGGCGGAGTTCGACCGGGTGATGACGGTGAACGCGAGGTTCGGCGCGCTGGCGATGCGCGAGGCGGCGGCCCTGATGCCGGACGGCGGCCGGATCGTCAACATCTCGACGCTCAACACGGCGGTCCCGGCACCGGGCCACGCGCTCTACTGCGCGAGCAAGGCGGTACTGGAACAGTTCACGCAGGTCGCGGCCCGGGAACTGGGCCCCCGGGCCATCACCGTCAACACGGT
Source organism: Streptomyces sp. 184 (assembly GCF_045781775.1). Lineage (NCBI taxonomy): Bacteria > Bacillati > Actinomycetota > Actinomycetes > Kitasatosporales > Streptomycetaceae > Streptomyces > Streptomyces sp. 184. The sequence continues at coordinate 260,275 of NZ_CP123230.1, forward strand.
CTCCCCCGGCGCCACCCAAACCGACCTCCTCCACGCCACGAACCCCCCGGAAGCCCTCACCCAGACGGCAGCCGTCACCGCACTCCAACGCCTGGGCCGCCCGGAGGACATCGCGTCGGTGGTCGCGTACCTGACGGGCCCGGACGCGGCATGGATCACAGGCCAGAACATCCGCGCCACGGGCGGCCTACTGATCTGACGGCGGCGGCGGGCGTCCCCGGGAGGGTGGTTTACGGGGGGTCGTTACGGAGGGTAAGAATGTCGTGACGCGCGGGTGGGTGGCTCGCGGCGTGGGCGGCGGGGTGTGGGGGCGGGATGGGGCAGGGGACGATCGGGTTCGGGCCGTGGGCGTGGGAGCCGGACGAGGTGCCGCGTGGCGAGGCTGTGGAGCCGGTGCCGGGGGACGTGATCCGGGCTGCCTTGCAGTGTGCGCTGAACGGCGTGTACGAGGACCCCTTCGCGGCGCCGGAGGGCGCCGCCGTCATGCACCCCAACGGGTTCGCCAAGATCCCCGTCGCCCTCGTCCCCGCCCCCGGGCAGCGGCTGTTCCTCCACGCCTGGTTCCGTGACGCCGAGGACTCCCACATCCACAACCACCGCTGGAACTTCGCCTCTACGGTCCTCACCGGGACGCTCCACCACACCACCGTGGACGTCAGCCTGAACGGCGAAGGTCCCGGCTGCCGGATCGCGCTGCACCGGCCCGTCGCCGACGGCTTCACCCTCGTCGGCGTGCGGGGTGAGGGGTTACGGATCTCGGGCGAACGCACCCAGGTCCTGCCCGCGGGCACCGAGTACGTCATGCAGGCCCGTACCCTCCACCGGGTCCGGGCCGAGAGCGGGACGATGACGCTGGTGGCGCGGGGGCAGCCGTTCCGGGGCACGTCGGAGGTGCTGCTCGACCGGTCGGCCGAGGACGGCCGGCAGCGGATGCGGGCCGTCGCGGCGGACGAGCGGGAGCGGTGGCTGCGGGCGGCCCTGAGGGCCCTCGGGTGAGCCGGCCGGCGGACGATCCGGCGGCCGTGCTGCGGCGCGAGGTCGTGCTCGTCTTCGCGGTCGACATCCGGGGTACGTGGCCGCCGGCGGGGTTCGAGGGCGGTCCCGTTCTCCTGCCCTGGCGGAAGGGGCAGGAGAACGAGGTGACGTCCGACGCCGCCACCCGGGACCTGTACTCCCAGTCCGGGCTGGTGCCCCTGCTCTGGGATCCCGCGGTGCGTCTGCACCGGGCGCCCGCGGAGGGGGAGTCGCCCGTCTCCTCGGACGGTCTCACCGTCGACGCCGTGGAACTGCTCCGGCTGGACCGGCGGAGTCGTGCGTCTCTCGCGGCCATGGCACACGGCACGCAGGCGAACGGCGTGGCGATCGTGCACGGCCGCCTCTCCGCCCAACTGCCGCCCGTCGAACTGCCCAAAGCATTGCGGCTCGCGGCGGAGCTGAATCCCCAGCACAAGGGCGGCGCCCGCAGGCTGTGGATGAACGGCGTGCTCCCGGCGGGCGTCCGGATCGCCGAGGGTGAGCGGAAGGCCGTTCACCTGGCCCTGGTGACGTCCGCGGCGGAGCTGCCACAACTCGACCCCGGCCAGCCGGCGGAGGCGGACGTGCACGGGCGGTGGCTGTACCACATGTACCTGGCGACCCAGTCCGTACCCGACGAGGCCGCCGTTGCCGCCCTCCTGACCCGCGAGTACCACGTCATCGGCGGCATCCGCGTCCTGTTCGGCCCGCGCGGCCTGGTCACCGTGGCCACCCGGCCCGAGGTGATCGACCCGGGACGCCAGGAGTCCTACTACGCCGGTTCGTCCTTCCGGCACCGGACCGGCTACGCCGACGCCTTCGCGCTGGCCAAGCTCCAGGACATCGCGGTCTCCGCCGCCGAGGCGGAACTCCTCCGTCTCGCGCGGTCGGAGCCGCGCCGGGTGGATGTCGCCCGGCTGGAACGTACGGTGCTGGTTCTCCAGAGGGTCTATCTGGCCGCCGGGTTCGGGGACAACAGGGATGCCCACGCGATGCTCCGGCGCCAGTACGAGGAGGCCGGTCTCGCCGGCCGTGTCCAGACGCTCAGGGAAGACCTCGGCGAACTCTCCCGCCAGGTCCAGACCTCCGAATCCGAGAAGACCAACGCCATCCTCGGCCTCATCGCCGCCGTCGGCCTCCCCCTCGGCACCGGGCTCGCCATCTGGTCCGGGCTGCCGAGCGCCGGGGCCGACTCCCTCTGGCGGACGCTGCTGCCCGTGGGCGTCGTCATCCTGGTCCTCGTCACCGCCTTCCCCGGCCTGCGCCGCCTCGTCTTCGACGCCGTCAAGCGCAAGGGACGGCGGAGCTGAACGCGCCCCGCCACGCCCCCGGCTTCCCGCCCGGCTGCCCCGACACCGGCGACGTGCTGCACCGGCTCGCCGCCACGGCCCGCCCCGGCGTCGTCACTCTCGTCGTCGTGACCTCCGCGCTGCGCGCGGAGGTGGAGCATGCCGGGGATCACGAGCACGGGCTCGCGCGGGTCAGGGCGAGTCTGGCTCGGATCGGGGCGCGGGGCGGGGACGGGTGGGTGGCGTCGTACTACGGCAAGGAGCTTGTGCTCGTACGTCCCGGGTGGTGCGATCCTCCGTCGCCGGGGCTTGCCGCGGGCGGGCGGGTGCGGCACGGGTGGGCTTGGGGGCGTGTCGTCGTGCCGGGCGCAAGGGACACGGCGTTCGAGGAGTTGCTGCTCGCCTGCTACGTCGTGTCCATGGCTGCCCGGCTTCGCCGGGACCACGGCGGGCTGCCCGCGCGGGCCCCGGAGGCGCTGGCCGCCGTCCCCGGGCTGCTCACCGCGCGGGCGACCGCCTCGCTGCTCGCCGGGGTCCTGGTCCGGCCGTACGGCGCGAAGGCCGGTGACGAGGGGGACGACCCGCGCATGCCCGGGGTGCCGTCCGCGGACGGCTGGTCAGCGCGCCCGGGTGCCGCTGGGCGGTGGCTGGTGATGACCGACGTGCACGACATCGAGTGGGGCACCGTACGGCCCGACGCCGGCGGGCACCGGCTCACCGCGGGCAACGCCCAGGAGGTGACCGGTCTCGCGGAGCAGTGGCACCAGGGTCGCGACGCCAAGGAGGTGCTGCCCGCCGCCTACCGCCTGCGGTGCCGTCGCGAACGTGAGCTGGTCGACCATCTCCGCGATCTCGCCCACGGCGTACGCGGCCACGGCACCCTCTACGGCACCTTCGGCGACGGCCTCTGCGGGTACGTCGACAGCCCGGACGCCCTGCGCGGCGCCGTCGCCCGCGCCAACCGGGCCGCCGCCGGGCGGCTGGCCAGCGGCGCGGGCATCGTCTACGTACCGTACGGCGACGGCGACGTGGCCGCCGTCCGGCGTCGGTGCGCCTTCGCCCTGCACGTCACGAAGACCCTCAAGGGGACCGGGCTGCCGCCGGACGGGGTCCAGGAGTTCGGGCGGCCACTGGCCGCCCCCGCCGCCGACGCCGCGCTGGCCTTCCTCGAAAAGCTGAAGACGGCGGGCACAGGTGCCCCCGGCGGCCACCACCTCGACCACGCCCGCCGCCACCGCGCGCACTGGCTCACCCACCTCCCCCCGCCCCACCGCCCCAGAGCCACCGAACTCCTCGACCGCGGCGACCCCTGAGCCTCACACCCACGCCCAACGCCCTGGATCCCACCGACCGTCCGGAGGGTTCTCCGCCAGCACCGGGCCCCAGAACGCGTGCGCCCGCTCCACCGCCTCCGGCAGCCGGCCGACGTCGAGCCCGCGCCGGAACACCGCCGTGTCCCAGAAGTCCAGCCACTCCGCGGGCGGTACGGGCAGCGGCGGCCAGTCCCGCCCCACCACCGTCAGCTCCGCCGCCACGTCTCTTCTGAGCGCGGCGAGTGCCAAACCCGGTGACCGGGTGGACGAGACGCACAGCAGAAAGTCCAGCAGGTCCGACCACCGCGTGGCGATTCGGCCGCCCGTCCTGCGCAGCGTGTAGCGAAGCAACTTCTGTGCCAGACAGCGCCCGAACGTCGCGGCGGGCACGGCCGGCGCCGGGCCGCCCGGGAAGACCAGCGGGCTCCGCCGGGCGTCCGCGTACGCGGCCTCGTCGGGCACCTCGGCCACGTTGAGGAGGATCTCCACCGACAGCCCGGCGCCGGAAACCCGCGCCAGCGCCCGGTGCACCGGCGCCCGGTCGCCGCTGCGGAACATTATCCGCTCGGCCCGTACGACCCGCACCGCCGCATGACGCGAGAGCGAACCGCCCGGGAGCACCGCCCCCACCCGCCCCGCCGCCACCGCGAGGTCCACGTCCTCGGGCATCCGCGCCCCCGGCCCCGCCCACGCGAGCAGCGCCGCCGAACCCTTCAAGTGCCAGTCCGCGTCCGCCAGAACGGAGTTCACGGCGTCGAGCAGGATGCCCGTGCCCCGCAGGGTGTGGCGGTCCGGCGTCGGCAGGCGCGGCTCGTCGGCGGGGCGCCAGGCACGGAAGGGGTGCGTCATCTGCATCCCCGGCCCGCGGAGCCCGGGGTGTCCACGCACCCGCTCACGCACCCGCTCACAGGTACGTCACGACCATCGGCTGCCGGTCCCCGACCCGCGCCCCGCGCCGCAGCCACGCGCCCACCCGCGGCGACGGATCGGGCACCGCCCCGGCGCCGTGCCCCGTCACCGCCGCGCGCTCCGCCAGCTCCCGCAGCGGGTCCGGCGGCGACTGCCCCCAGCGCCGCACCGCGTCCACCGGGAGCAGCCGCGCGTACGCGGGGTGCCGGGCGGCGACCGCCAGCAGGCGCCCGTACCGGAACGCCGCATGCACGTCGCCCGGTTCACCCGCCGCCCAGTCGGCCCCGTCCGCCCAGTCGGCCCCGTCCGCCCAGTCCGCCAGCGCGGCGAAAGCGGTCGCGGCCTGCGGCGTTCCCGCCGCCCCGTCGAGGTACTGCGCGGCCCGCGGCAGCAGCGCCGGGTGCCGCCGGACCACGTCCGGCAAGGCGTCCGAGACCTCCGCCGCCGGCGCGGCGCGTACGAGCGCGTAGCGGAAGCGGCGTACGTCGTCCAGCCGGGCGGCCAGGGACCATACGGCGTGCGGGGTGTCCGCGACGTCGGCGAACACCTGACGGGCGGCGGTCCGCTCCAGCAGCACCGACTTGCGCTCCGACAGCCGCAGCCCCAGTGCCGCCAGCGCATCGCCGACCGCGGCCCGCACCTCCGCGGCCTCCCGCGCGTCGCGTACGGCGACGTGCCAACCGTCGCTCCAGCGCGTCCAGTTGTCCCCGGAGCGCGCAGCCACCACCTCGTCCACGGGCGCGAGCAGGGCGGTGCCCAGGCGCGTCGACCAGGCGGTGCCGTGCGTGAGGCACTGCCCGGTGCGGCGGTGCAGGGTGGCCAGGGCGGTCGCGAGCGGGCGGGTCGGCCAGGGCGCGGCGAGCAGGGGTTCGGGTCGTACGCTGCGGGCGAAGTCCTCGACGTCGAGGTGCTGGAGGAGCGGGCGGCGGCGGTCCGCGGCGAGGGCCGCGAGCTTGGCGGCGCGGGCGCGGTAGGCCCGGCGGTAGTCCCAGTCGGCGCCGGTGGCACCGGCCACGCAGGGGTGCGGACGGTGGTCCCGCAGGGCGTTCTCGGTGAGGACGTGGAGGGCGGCGTTGGCCTCGGGGGTGAGCAGCGGCACGGTACGTGTCCCGCGGCCGACCGGCACGGTGAGGTGGTTAAGGGGCGCCTCGGCGACCAGCGCGGCGGCGGCGTCGGCCGAGGCGAACGCCGTACCGTCGGCGAGCCCCGCGAGGAGGTCGGCGGCGCCGAACGCGTCCGGCAGCCACGCCGTACGCAGACCGGCCGCGAACGACGGCATGCAGGCGCGGACGTCGTCGGGCCAGGGCCGGGGCATCCCGCCATGATGGCAGTGGGTGACAGTGCGTGTCCTTAGAGTGGCGTCATGCCCGACAACGCAGGGCGGGCGCAGGGGAGTTTCGACCCCGGGGCGGCCGTCGACACACTCCTTGCCAAGACGCCCTCGCACGGACACGGCTCGGCAAGCCTGCTCACCACCCACTCCCTGGACACCGCCGCGGTCGCCGAGGTGCTGTGGCGGCTGCTGGCCCCGCTGTTCCTGCGGCGGGAGTTCGACGCGGCGGCCGGTGAAGAGGGCCGCGGGATCGTGCTGTTCCGCTGGATCTGCGCTCATCACGATTTCGGGAAGGCGACGCCCGGGTACCAGGCGCGGTTCCCCGGGGATACACAGAAGGTGCTCCAGGTCGGGCTGGAGTACGACCGGCGCTTCGCCGACGAGGACTTGGGCTACCGGCACGAACGTGCGGGCGCGTATCTGCTTCGCGCGCTGCTGAAGGATGCCGGGTGGCCGGGAGAACAGGCGGCCTGGGTGTGGCCGCTGGTCGCCGGGCACCACGGTGACATCCCGCCCGCCTCGGCCCTCGTGCCCGCGCGCGCCCGCCACCGGCTGCTCGGCGGCGAGCGGTGGCACATGGTGCGTGCGGTCCTGCTGGAGCGGGTCAGCGCGGAGGTCGGGTTCGCGGACTGGCGGGAGTGCCCGCCGGTACGGGTCCCGGGGCGGACGGCGCAGCTCGCCGCGTGCGGGCTGCTGAAGCTGGCCGACTGGCTGAGCAGCGGGCTGCCGGGGATCGACGACCCGTCGGAGGTCTCGTACGAGAAGTCCCGGGAACGGGCGCAGAAGGCATGCGCCGAGATCGCGCCCGTCCCGGGCTGGACGGCCGGGCTTCCCGAGCCCGACGACGCGGCGCTCCGCCGCCGCCCCACCGCGCCGCGCCCCGGCGAGGGCGTCGCCGGGGCGGCGGTCGACGCCGCGCGCGGCATGCCCGGCGGGGGGCTGCTGGTCGTGGAGTCGGCGGACGACGTGCTGGAGGCGGGGCTCGCGGCGGCGGAGATCATGGCCGCCCGCAGCGGGGTGCTCGGCCTGTTCGTGGGCGTACCGGAGTGGTCGTCGCACCACGACGTGTTCAGGCGGGTACGGGCGTGGCTCGCGGCGCTCGACCCCGTGTACCCGGAGCGGGCGGTCCTGCTGCACCAACTGCGGGCGCTGGAGCCGGAGCTGAGCGCGGCCAGGTACCCGGACAGCGCCCTCGCGGAGATCCTGGTCGCGGAGTGCCCCGGCGAAACCGCCGCCCCGGCCGGTCAGTTCGCGGAGGAGACGGCGCACACGCTGCCCACCGACTGGTTCCACGGCCACGCCAAGGGGCTGCTCGCGCCCTTCGTCGTCGCGCCCACGTACCAGGCGCTGGCCGCCTTCGTCCGCACCAACCTCGTGATGGTCCGCACGGCCGGACTCCTCGGCAAGGTCCTCGTCCTCGACATCGCCGACTTCCTCGACGCCCGCACCCGCGTCCACCTGCTGGAGGCGCTGCGCTGGCTGGGCCGGGCCCGGGTGCCGGTGGTGCTGCTCGCCGCGGCCCTCCCCGATGGCGTACGGGCCCGGCTGCTCGACGCCTGGCTCGGAGGCGCGCTGGAGGACGAGAACCACCGGCAGCCCGCGGTCGAGGCGCAGGTCCATCCGCGGGTGACGGCCGCCTGGGTCGCGGACGACGGGCCCCGCGATGGACCCCGCGTCGAGACCCGCGTCCAGGCCCACGCCGAGGCCCGCGTCGAGGCCCGCGTCGAGGCCCGGGCCGTGCCCGGCGGCGCCGGGAGGCGGGTGCGCGTGCGTACGCTGCCGGACGGCCCGTGCGCCGAGGGCCGGACCGCCCGGCAGGTCGCCGACCTGCTCGCCCCCGGCCGGACCGCCCTGGTCGTCCGCAGCAGCGCCGCCCGCGCCCAGGCCCTGCTGCCCCGCCTGCGCGCGGCACTGGGCCCCGACGACACCGTCGTCCTCCTCCACACCCAACTCGCCGCCGGGCCGCAGGCGGTACGTGCGCGTGCCGTCCTCGCCCGCCTCGGACCCGGCGCGCCGCCCCCCGCCCGCGGGCGCTACGTGGTGATCGCCGACCCGCTCGTGGAACGGGCCTTCCCGGTCCGCGTCGACCTCCTCGTCAGCGACATGGCGCCCCTGGTGTCCCTGCTCGGCCGCCTCGGCACCCTGCGGCCCGCCGGGTCCGGCCTCCAGGTCACCGGGTACGCGCCCGGCGACCCGGCGGGGGAGGAGTGCCCCCCGGTGTTCCCCGAGGAGTCGGTGCGGCTGTACGGGGCGGAGGAGTTGACCGCCGCCGCCGCGCTCGTCGAGCAGGCCGCCGCCGGGCCCGGGTGGCACCTGCCCGGCGACACCGCGGCGCTGGTCGCCGCCGTCCACGGTCCGGTGGAGGGCTTCCCGGCGCGCTGGCGGCCCTGGGTGGCGCGGGCCCGGCGGGAGGGGCGGCTGCGGGAGGAGTCGGCGGAGGCGCGCGCCGCGCAGCACGCGCTCACCCGGCGCGGGGAGCACGGCTCGGCCACCCTCGCCGGCCTGTCGTACCTGGCCACCGCCCACAAGGAGCCGGACCTGCCCGCGCTGGTGCGCGGGGACGGGTTCCCCGTCGAGACGCTCGCCCTCGTCCGCGACGCGCACGGCTACCGGTCGCTGCTCGGCCCCCGGCTCGGCCCCGAGGGCACGGTCAAGGGCCTGCCGGACGCGGCCGTCGAGGCGGTCCGCTGCGGCAACGTACGGCTGCCGGCGACCTGCCGGGAGGCGGGCGAGCAGGAGGTGAAGCCGCTGCCGGAGTGGCGGATCCCGTACAAGGAGGGCGGCGATCAGCGGTTGCGTACGAGCCGGGCCCTGGTCCTGGACGAGGAGCTGCGGGTCCGGGTGGGCGGCCGACTGCTCCGCTACGACGACGAGCTGGGTCTCGTGGACGAGGGGCCTGTGCCCTAGCCCGCCCGGTTATCCACAGCTTTGTGGAAGCGGGCTGCGGGTCGACTGCGTACTGTGCCATTCTCGTCACCAAGCGTACGGGCACGACCCGGGGGGACCGGTTGTACGACCTGTTGGACGAGGAGTGGCAGCCCGCGCTCGGCGCGGCCGACGGCCGCATCGAGCGGGTCGGCCTGCTCCGCCTGCTGACCGCATCGCACAGCTACGCCGACCTGCTCACCGACGTGCCCACGCAGCTCCCCGCGCTCTACCGGCAGTTGCTGCTGCCGTTCGTCGTGGACGCGCTGGACGGCCTGCTGCCGCACGACCCGGACGGCTGGGCGGCGCTCTTCCGCGGCGGCCGGTTCACCGACCGGCAGGCCGAAGCACTGCTGGCGTACGGGGACGAACACCGGCACCGATTCGGCCTCTTCGACCCCGACCGCCCCTTCGCCCAGGTGCCGGGCCTGAGCACCGCGAAGGGCGAGACCCGGTCCGCCAGCGCGCTGGTGGCGACGGCCGCCCAGGGCAACAACGTGCCGTTGTTCTCCTCCCGCACCGACGGCGACGAACTGCGCCTGGAGCCCGGGGCGGCGCTGCGCTGGCTGCTGCACACGCACTGCTGGGACACCGGCGCCATCAAGACCGGCGTCCTCGGCGACGACCGGGTCAAGCAGGGGAAGACGACGGGGAACCCGGTGGGGCCGCTCGGTCGCCTCGGCGTCGTCATGCCCCTGGGCCGCACGGTCTTCGAGACCCTGATGCTCAACATCCCGTTCAAGAAGCGGGTGCTGAGCCAGGACGCGCCCCAGTGGCGCCGCGGTGACGCCACGGACCACCCCTGCGCCGTCGCCTCCTGGACGCAGCGCCCGCCGCTCGGCCTGCTCGACCTGTGGACGTGGCAGGCGCGCCGCGTGCTGCTCCTGCCCGACGGCGACGGCGACGGCCACGGCGGCTCCGGCTCCGGGCCGTGCGTGACGCGCGTCGTCGTCGCCGGCGGCGACCGGCTGGAGCTGACGCCGGACGACGAACCGCACACGGCGTGGCTCGTCTCGTCCCGCACCACCGCCCACGGCGGGCGCGGCGCGGCGGCACAGCACAAGGAGCAGCAGAAGAAGAAGCCGCCCTCGCCCCTTCCGGCGGTCGAAGACGGCCAGGGTGCCGACGAGTTCAAAAAGCCCCGGAAGCACCCCGAGGGCAAGTCCGGCTGGCGCGGGCTCGACGCGCTCCTCGCCTTCGCGCACGCTCCTGACGTCGCCCGGACACCCCAGGGGGACCGGCCCGAGACGACCCAGCTCCTCGCGACGCTCGCCGAGGCGCGCGACGACATCGACCCGGAGTACCCGCTGCGGCTCCACCTCACGGGCACGACGTACGGCAAGAAGCTCACCCACGTCGAGGACTCGTTCCACGACGAGGTGCCCCTGCCCCTGGCCGCCCTCCGCCACGACGGCCCCGTGCGCAGAGCGCTGCTGGAGGCGGTGCTGCACGCCGAGGACCTGGCCGACGCGGTCAACCGGCTGGAGTCCCACCTGCGCCGCGCCTCCGGCGCGGACCCGTTGCCCTACGGCGCCTGGCAGCAGCCCGGCGAACGGCTGCTGGCCCTGCTCGAACCGCTGGTCCTCGGCCTGCTGCACGACCTGCGGCGGGTCGGCGACGACGACGAGGCGGGGTGCGACGACCGGCTCGCCGGCTGGGAGCGCGAGGCGCTGCGCGCGGCCTGGCAGGTCTCAGAACAACTGCTCATGCTCACCACGCCCGGCGTCGTCGCCGGTCGCCGCGTGGTGATGCGCGACGGCTCCGAGCGGGTGTTCTCGCTCAGCCACGCGGAGGCGGGCTTCCAGCGGGCCGTACGCGGCATCCTGCGCCGCCTGCCCGTGCCGGCCGGGACCGGTGCCGGTGCCGGTGCCGGTGCAGGATCCGGGCCCGGCGCAGGGCCAGGGTCCGGGGCCGGCCCAAGGGCCGGGTCCGGTGGCTGAGCGGCCGCCCGCGGCCTGGGCGGTCCGCCGCGGCCCCGGCCGTTCCGACCCCCGGCCGCCCCGGCCCTCCCGCTTACGCCCCCTGTTCACGGAAGGATGGACGTGACCGACACGGAAAACGGCGCGCAGTCGTCGCCGGAGCCCGGTGAACCGGCCGGTGGCGACGCTCGCTGGCGCCGTTACTGGAATCGCTACCTCAAGGACGGCCGCTGGCGGGCGGACATGGCGAGCGGCCCGCCCGGCGAGGAACTTGCCGCCCTGCGCGCCGGACTCGGTGAGACCGCCATGGCCGTCCCCGCGATGTGGCCGTACTACACGTGCAACGGCGACGGCGCGGTGACGCCCGCCCTGGAGGCGGAGCACGGCGCGCTCGCGCTGTTCGGGCTGCACCAGCAGAGCCAGTCGACCCCCATGCACAAGCAGCAGGTCGGCGTCGGCCAGGCGCTCCACGCCCTGCGCGCGAAGGACCGGTTCAGCCCGGAGGCGCTGGACCGGCGGGTTGCCGCGACCGTCGAGTCCGAGCGGGTGGGCGACCTCCTCTTCCGGCTGCGCATGCTCGTGCCCAACCTCCGCGCCGCCGCCGTGCCGCTCGACTACGACCGGCTGATGTGGGACCTGTGCGAGTGGCGGGACCGCGAAGGACGGCAGAAGGTCCGGCGCCGCTGGGGACTTCAGTACTACGTGTGGGAGCCCCACAAGGCCCGGAGCCGGGAGAAGTCCGAGCCGGACGCCTAGCGGCGCTCCGCGGCGGCGCGCCGCCCGGCGCGGCGCCGAGCCGCCAGCACTGCCAGCACCGCCCGGCGCGCCCCGCCCCGCAGCCGCCGAGCCCCGCGCAGCACCCCCGGCGCCGCCCGCCACCCCCCGTACGAGCCGCGCCCTTCGCCCACCGACCCATCAGGAGACCGCCTTTCATGTCCGTCGACCAGCAGCCGCCACGCGCGTACGTGGACGTGCACATCCTCCAGACCGTCCCGCCCGCCAACCTCAACCGCGACGACCAGGGCAACCCCAAGGCGGCGGTCTACGGCGGCGTGCGCCGCTCCCGGGTCTCCTCGCAGGCGTGGAAGCGGGCCACCCGCATGCACTTCGCCGAGCACCGACCCGCCGAGGACCACGGCATCCGCACCAGGACCGTCGCCGCCGACCTCGCCGAGCGGCTGCGCCGGCTGCCCGCGGTGCCCGACGCGGAGACCGACGCGCAGGCGGCGGAGCGGCTCGCGGGGGCGCTGCTCGCGCCGCTCGGCATCAAGGCGGGCAAGAAGGAGGGCGAGACGGCCTACCTGTTCTTCTACGGGGACCGCCAGCTCGACGCCCTCGCCGCGCTTGTCGCCGACCACGCCGCCGAGTTCCTGGCGCTGGACGACAAGGCGCTGGCCGCGGAGGTGGGCACGCTGGGCGTACCGGACGTGTTCGGCATCGAGCACCCCCTCGACGTGGCGCTTTTCGGCCGCATGGTCGCCGATCTCGCCGCCCTGCGCGTCGACGCCGCCACGCAGGTCGCGCACGCGCTCTCCACCCACGCCGTGGACCTGGAGTTCGACTACTTCACGGCCGTGGACGACGAGACCCACAAGCGGAACGAGACCGGCGCCGGCATGATCGGCAACATCGGCTTCAACTCCGCGACCCTCTACCGCTACGCGACCGTCGGCCTCCACCAACTGCACCGGAACCTGTCCGCGGGCCGCCCGGCGGACGCGGCGTGGCCCGCGACGGTCGCGGGCGTACGGGACTTCGTCACGTCCTTCGCGCGCTCCGTGCCCGCCGGTTACAAGAACTCCTTCGCGCACCGCACGCTGCCCAGCCTCGTCGCCGTCACGGTCCGCACCGACCAGCCGGTCAACCTCGTCTCCGCCTTCGAGGCCCCGGTGACCGACAAGACGCACGGCATCGCCGCCGCGTCCGCGACCCGCCTGGCGTCCGAGCACACCAAGGTGTGCGAGCTGTGGGGCGATCCGCCCGCTTTCCAGGCGGTCGTTCACGCTTTCGACGTCAAGTCGGTGGCGGACGGGGTGGCGGACGCGTTCGGCCCCGCACGGAACTTCGGCGCACTCCTCGACGGGCTGGAGGAACACCTCGACGGCGCGCACCGGGCGGTGGCCGCATGACCCGTGACGCGGCCCACCCACCGGAGGACACGCCACCGGACTCACCGCAGCGGGACGCCGGTCCCGTCCTCCTGCTCCGGTTCGCCGGGCCGCTCCAGTCGTGGGGCTTCGGCAGCAGCTTCAACCGCCGCGGCAGCCGCCCCGAGCCCACCAAGTCCGGCGTCGTCGGCCTGCTCGCCGCAGCCCGCGGACTGGAGCGTACGGACCCGCTGGACGACCTTGTACGGCTCCGCCTCGGCGTCCGCGTCGACACCCCGGGCATCCCGCTGCGCGACTACCACACCGTCAGCGACCACCGCGGGCTGCCGCTGCCGCAGAGCGGCGTCAACGCCAAGGGGAGGCAGCGGCCGACCGCACCCGCCAAGTACACGCACGTCACCGAGCGGCACTACCTCCAGGACGCCGTGTTCGTCGTGGCGCTGGCCGGTCCGGAGGACACCCTCGCCGCGGTCGAGCGGGAGTTGCTGGCCCCCGCGTTCCCGCTCGCCCTCGGCCGCCGCTCGTGCCCGCCCGCGCAGCCGCTCGTCCTCGGCATGCAGACGGGCGGCATGGCCCACGTGCTACGGACCTACCCCTGGCAGCCGTCCTACGCCGCCCGCCGACGCCACGACCGCTTCCACCGCAGCTCCGGCGGCACCGGCACCGGCGCGGGCAGCAGCAGCAACGGCACGGGCGAGAACGGGACCGTCGGCAGTACGGCCCGTACCGTCACCTGCTCCGTCACGCTGGAGGTCCCCGGCGGCGACGACCGCCTCCACGACGTACCGGTCTCCTTCGACCCGCTGGCCCGCGCCTTCACCAGCCGCTCCGTCCACCGCTGCCTCGTCGACGTACCGGCCGACCCGCCCCCGGCCGCGCCGGACGCATCCCAGCCCGACGAAGCGCCGGCCGAACCGCCCGCCGCCGCGCCGCCCGACCCGGCCGCCGACGCCCACGACCCCTTCTCCCTCCTCCGGCCGGAGTGACCAGTGCCGTACCTGTCGCGCATCCGCATCAACCCCCTCCGCGCCCAGAGCCAGAAGCTCCTGGCCAGCCCGCACGCCGCCCACGGCGCCGTGCAGGGCGGCGTCCCCGGCCCGCAGGGCGGCGAACGGCTCCTGTGGCGCCTCGACGCCGACAACCCCCACCGCCCCCACCTCTACGTCCTCAGCCGCTCCCGCCCCGACTGGACGCACCTGGTCGAGAGCGCCGGCTGGCCGGACGCGGACGGCGAGCACGTCGCGGTGCGCAGCTACGAGCCGCTGCTCAAGGGCCTCGCCGCGGGCCAGGAGTACGCCTTCCGGCTCACCGCCAACCCGGTGCAGCGGACCAAGCAGCCGCCGCATCCCACGCCCAACCAGGCCAGGAAGCTCGCCGCGCCGGTGGAGGGCTCCTCCCCCCGGGGCTTCCGCATCGCGCTGCGCACCGCGCACACCCAGCTCGCGTGGTTCCTCGACCGCACCGAGCAGTGGGGCTTCTCCGTCTCCGCCTCCCGTACGGACCCCGCCGCCCCCGGCCTCGCCGAGCCCTCGCCCGGTCCCGAGCCCGCCCAGCCCCGCGACACCCCGCGGGAGGTGCGTATCACCGCCCGCCATCGCCACTCCTTCGCCAAGAAGGGCAGCCGCCGGGTCACCTTCTACAGCGCCACCTTCGAGGGCCATCTGCGCGTCACCGACGCCGACACGTTCACCGCGACCCTCCTCACCGGGGTCGGCCCGGCCAAGGCGTACGGCTGCGGGCTGCTGACACTTGCACCGCTGCGGAGCGGATGAGCGAACAGAACATGTCGTAAATGGATCCCGGATGAACGTTGGCCGGACGGTTCCGGCATCTCCGGCGGCTCCCCGTACCCACTCACCACCCTGGTCTCCTTCAACTCCTTCTCCACGCAGAGGATTCAGGGGGCCAGGCGGTGAGCGACCGGGTCGAGCAGTGGATCGCGATTCTCAGCCTCGCGTTTCCCGTCGTGGCGTTCCTGTGGGAGTTCATGGTCATCGGCCGCAAGCGGCTGGGCTACCGCGTGCAGATGGACACCCTGGCCGCCGACGCCGCCAACAAGCCGTACGCGGGCGTGCTCGGCGACATGCAGCACGACGGCCACCACCTCAAGGACCCCTCGTTCGTCCTGCTGCGCATCGAGAACGCCGGCTCGACCAGGATCGTCTCGGACGACTACCTCGCCGACCCCGTCGACCACCACGGCATCAAGGTCACCTTCCGGAACCGCCGGGTCACGGCCGTGGTCCTCACCGACCCGACGGACGAGGTGCTGCGCGACTTCTTCTTCGAGGTACGGGCCGAGGGCGACACCGTCCGCGAGGTCGTCGCCAAGCCGGGCTTCCGCCGCCACAACAACGAGGCGGACCGTACGGGCACCATCCAGTTGCCGAAGGTGACCCTGCCGCGCGGGTCCGAGTACAAGGTGCTCGTCGTGCTGGAGCGCTGGCCCGACGACACCGGCACCGACCGCTTCCCGCCCCCGGCCGTCCAGGGCACCGACGGGATGGACAGGTGGTACGACCCGCTGGCGCGGTTCCTGCGGCTGCGCGCGACCAGGACCGAGAGCCACGTCTTCGCCTCGCGGCCCGCCTGGTGGGCCATCTGGATCCTGATCGCCGCCGTCGTCGTCCAGGCGAGCTTCACCCTCTTCCTCCGCGACGAGCGGCGCCCTCCGCTGGGCTGCGTCGGCGGCACCCTGCACCTGCACGGCTCCACCGCCTTCGCGCCCGCCGTACGGGCCGCGGCCGACGACTACCTCGACCGGTGCGAGGGGGCGGGCGCGTCGATCCCGCTGGGGGAGGACACGTTCCGCGGCAGCACCGACGGCGTCACCGACCTGGACGAGGCCGGCGCGCAGGCGAGGATCCCGGTCGGCGACGGGCTCGGCGGCCACCTCGCCTTCACCGACGGCCTCGCCTCGGCCGGCCACCCCCGGCTGATACCCAGGCCCGTCGCCTTCTCCGTGTTCACCCTCGTCGTCAACAAGGGCGCGGGCGTGGAGAACCTGACGCTGGATCAGATACGGGACGTCTTCGCCGGGCGGGTACGCAACTGGTCCGAGCTGGGCGGCAACGACGTGCCCGTCCATCTGGTCAACCGCGAGCCCGGCTCGGGCACCCGCGGCACCCTGGTCGAGAAGGTGCTGAAGGGTGAGGAGCCGCCGCAGTTCACGGAGACCGACTGCGCCGCCCTGAACGCCAGGCGGTACGGCCGCTGCGAGGTCAGCAGCACGGACACGATGCTGGACACGACCGCCGCCGGGGCCGGCGCCGTCGGCTACAGCGAGGCCGCCGGCGTGGACGGCCACCGGGCGGCCGGCAAGCTCGTCAAACTCAAGATCGACGGCAGGGAGCCGACCGCGGAGGGCGTCGAGGATGCCGACTACCCGTACTGGCAGACCGAGTTCGCGTACACCTACGGCGAGCCCCCGGCCGGCTCGATCGCCGCGGCCTTCCTGAACTTCCTCACCCAGCAGAGCGGTCGCGACATCCTCCGCGACCAGGGCCACGGCCTCTGCTCCGAGGCCCGGAACACGGGCGAGTGCCGCCCGGTGTGACCGTCACGCATCTGCGAGGCCATTTCTCGCCAGGGCTAGGCATGTGCAGAATGTCCGGACGCTATCGCCTGGCATCTGCGGCGCTATCATCGGCTCATGCACACGTACCGGATAGGGGACGCCGCCGCCCTTCTCGGGGTCAGCGCCGACACCGTCAGGCGGCTGGTCGACGCCGGGAAGCTGACCGCCGAGCGCGACGAGGCGGGGCGGCGGATCATCCCCGGGGCGGCGCTCGCGGCGTACGCGCGGGAGATGCACCGGGCGGAGCGGGAGGCCACGGGCTCGTCCGCGCGCAACCGCTTCGCCGGCATCGTCACCGACGTGCGCATCGGGGACGTCTCGGCGCTGGTGGAGATCCAGGCGGGGCCGTTCCGGGTGGTGTCCATGATCAGCCGGGAGTCGGCCGAGGAGCTGAAGCTGGAGCCGGGCGTGCCGGCGGTGGCAGTGATCAAGTCGACCAACGTGGTCGTCGAGCGACCGTAGACGTCAGGGAGTGGACCTGTGATGACCCGTTCCGCGCGCCGGCCCCGCCGCCCTCGCCGTACGCCCCGCACCCGCCGTACGCTCCGGGTGGCCGGCGCGGGCGCTGCCGCCCTGCTGGCCCTGAGCGCCTGCTCCGACTCCGACTCGGGCTCGGCTTCCGACGACGGCTCCGGGGCCGGGTCCGGCGGCTCCGGAGAGCTGTCCGGCGAGGTCACCGTCTTCGCCGCCGCCTCGCTCACCGAGAGCTTCGAGAAGCTGGGCGCGCAGTTCGAGAAGAAGCACCCCGGCACGAAGGTGACGTTCAGCTTCGGCGGCAGCGACGCCCTGGCCGCGAGCATCACCGGCGGCGCCCCCGCGGACGTCTTCGCCTCCGCCAGCCCGACGACGATGGACCTCGTCACGGACGCCGGCGTCGCCGCCGGCACCCCCGCCACCTTCGTCCGCAACCAACTGGAGATCGCCACCCTCCCCGGCAACCCGGACGGGATCACCTCTCTGAAGGACCTCACCGGCTCCGGCCTGAAGGTCGTCCTCTGCGACGAGGCGGTGCCCTGCGGCGCCGCCGCGCAGAAGGCACTGGACGCCGCTTCGCTGAAGCTCACGCCCGTGTCGTACGAGGAGGACGTCAAGTCCGCCCTCAACAAGGTGGTGCTGAAGGAAGCGGACGCCGCGGTCGTCTACGAGACCGACGTGCAGGCCGCGGGCGACAAGGTCGAGGGCGTGGACTTCCCCGAGTCCGCCGACGCGATCAACGACTACCCGATCACGCTGCTCAAGGACGCGCCGAACGCCGACGCCGCCGAGGCGTTCGTCGAGCTGGTGCAGTCCGCCGAGGGGCAGAAGGTGCTGACCGGGGCCGGGTTCCTCACGCCGTGACGCCTCCTTCCGCCGCGGGCGGGGGCGGGGCGGGGGACACCCTGACCGGCGGCCCCGCCCGGCCCACCAAGCCCAAGCCCAAGCGCGGGCCCAAGCGCGGGCCCCGTACCCCCGTGCGCGCGGGCGCGCCGCTGCCGCTGCTCGTCCCTGCGCTGATCGGGCTCGCGTTCCTGGTCCTGCCGCTCGTCGCCCTGCTGCTCCGCGCCCCGTGGAGCAGCATGCCGGAGCTGCTGACCAGCGCCGAGGTGTGGCAGGCGCTGCGCCTGTCGCTGGTGTGCGCGACGGCGGCGACCGCGCTGAGCCTCGTCGTCGGGGTGCCGCTGGCGTGGCTGCTGGCGCGGGTCGAGTTCCCGGGGCGCGGGCTGGTCCGGGCGCTGGTGACGCTGCCGCTGGTGCTGCCGCCGGTGGTCGGCGGTGTGGCGCTGCTGATGGCGCTGGGGCGCAACGGGGTCGTGGGGCGGTGGCTGGACGACTGGTTCGGGGTCACGCTGCCGTTCACGACCGCGGGGGTGGTGGTCGCCGAGGCGTTCGTGGCGATGCCGTTCCTGGTCATCGCCGTCGAGGGCACGCTACGGGCCGCGGACCCCCGCTACGAGGAGGCCGCCACCACCCTCGGCGCCTCCCGCTTCACCGCCTTCCGCCGCGTCACCCTGCCGCTCGTCGCGCCGGGCATCGCGGCCGGGGCGGTGCTGGCGTGGGCGCGTGCGCTGGGCGAGTTCGGCGCCACGATCACGTTCGCGGGCAACTTCCCGGGCCGTACGCAGACCATGCCGCTGTCCGTCTACCTCGCGCTCCAGAGTGATCCGGAGGCGGCGATCGCACTGAGCCTGGTGCTGCTGGCGGTGTCGGTGGCGGTGCTGGCGGGGCTACGGGACCGCTGGATGACCTCGGCATGAGCGACCCGACCATGGACAGTCCCGGCATGAGCGACCCGGCCACGGACGGACCCGGCATGAGCGACCCCACCCTGGACGGAGGCGAAGGGCTCGACGCCCGGCTCGTGGTCGAGCGCGGCACCTTCCGGCTCGACGTGACACTCACCGCCCGCCCCGGCGACGTCGTCGCGCTCCTCGGCCCCAACGGCGCCGGCAAGACCACCGCCCTGCGCGTCCTCGCCGGGCTCATCCCGCTCACCGGCGGGCATCTGCGGCTCGACGCCGCCGAGCTGGACCGTACGCCCCCCGAGCACCGCCCGGTCGGGGTCGTCTTCCAGGACTACCTGCTCTTCCCCCACCTCAGCGCCCTCGACAACGTCGCCTTCGGGCCGCGCTGCCACGGCGCCAGCAGGGCCGAGGCCCGCGCCGAGGCCGCCGCATGGCTGGAGCGGATGGACCTCGCCGCGCACGCCGCCGCCAAGCCCCGGCGGCTCTCCGGCGGCCAGGCCCAGCGCGTCGCCCTCGCCCGCGCGCTGGCCACCCGCCCCCGGCTGCTGCTCCTCGACGAGCCGCTGGCCGCCCTCGACGCCCGTACCCGCCTCGACGTCCGCGCCCAGCTCCGCCGCCATCTCGCCGACTTCGAGGCGGTCGCCGTGCTCGTCACCCACGACCCCCTGGACGCCATGGTGCTGGCCGACCACCTCGTGGTCATCGAGGACGGGCACATCGTCCAGCAGGGCGCCCCCACGGACATCGCCCGCCACCCGCGTACCGACTACATCGCCCACCTCGTGGGCCTCAACCTCTACCGGGGGCAGGCCCGCGGACACACCGTCGACCTCGCCGGCGGACCCGCGCTCACCACCGCCGACGACCTCACCGGGCCCGCCTTCGCCGCCTTCCCGCCCAGCGCCGTCACGCTGCACCGGGACCGCCCGACCGGCTCCAGCGCCCGCAACCTGTGGTGCTGCGCGGTCGCCGGGCTCGAAACCCACGCCGACCAGATCCGCGCCGAACTCACCGGCGAACTCGCGCTTGCCGCCGACCTGACCACGACCGCCGCCGCCGAACTCGACCTGCACCCGGGCGCCACGGTCTGGGCGGCGGTCAAGGCGACCCAGATCCGCGCCTACCCGGCCTGAGCGAGGGCCTCGGCTCGGGGCCCCAGCCCGGGGTCTCAGTACGAGGGCTCGGCTCGGGTCGCAGCTCTGGGCCTCGGCCCGCGCGGTCCGGCCGGCCCGCGTCTCCCGCCCCCGACCCGCTCACTCCTCGGTCGGCTTCTTCCCCTTCGCCTTCGGCGGCTGCGTCGAACTCGCCGCCTCCGCCTCCGCCTTGGCCTCGTGCACCGCCGCGTCGGCCTGCTTCGCGGCCTCGACGGCCGCCGTCACCGCGTCGAGCGCGGGCGCCGGCGGCGCCTCCAGCTCCGGCGTCCCGGCCCCGTCCGCGTCGGACGCCTCCGCCTTCGCGCCGTCCGCGGCGCCGTCGGCAGCCGCTTCCTGAGCCGGTGCGGCGGCCTGGGGCAGGCCCGGCGCCGACTTGTCGCCGAAGGCGGTGGTGACGGTGCGTACCGCCTCGGTCAGCTCGCCCGGGATCACCCAGAACGTGTTGTTGTCGCTCTTCGCCAGGTGCGGCAGCGTCTCCAGGTACTTGTACGCGAGGATCTTCGGGTCGGCGTTGTTGCGGTGGACGGCCTGGAAGACGCGCTCCACGGCCTGCGCCTCGCCGTCCGCCCGCAGGATCATGGCCTGCTGGGTACCCTGCGCCTCCAGGATGTCCTTCTGCTTCGTCCCCTCCGCGGTGAGGATCTTCGCCTGCCGCTCGCCCTCGGCGTGCAGGATGGCCGCGCGCTTGTCGCGCTCGGCCCGCATCTGCTTCTCCATCGCTTCTTTGATGCTGTGCGGCGGGTCGATGGCCTTGATCTCGACGCGGTTGACGCGGATGCCCCACTTGCCGGTGGCGTCGTCCAGGACGGTACGGAGCCGGGCGTTGATCTCCTCGCGCGAGGTGAGGGTCTCCTCCAGGTCCATGCCGCCGATGACGTTGCGCAGGGTGGTGACGGTGAGCTGGTCGATCGCCTGGAGGTAGTCGGAGACCTCGTACGCCGCGGCCCGCGGGTCGGTGATCTGGTAGTAGAGCACCGTGTCGATGTTGACGACGAGGTTGTCCTCGGTGATCACCGGCCGGGGGTCGGACGAGTACACCTGCTCGCGCACGTCCAGCTTGGTGTTGATGCGGTCCGCCACCGGCAGGACGAAGTTCAGACCCGGCTGGAGCGTCCGGCGGTACCGGCCGAAGCGCTCGATGTTGTAGCGCCGCGCCTGCGGGACGACCCGCACGCTGGACGACACGAGAAAGACGACGACCAGCGCCGCCAGGAGAATCGGGATGACAACCGGGTCCACACTTCCTCCGTTGGCTGTGCTTGCGGCGGTTCAGCGGTTCATGGGTTCGGGCGGTTTCGGCGGTGCGGCGGTGCGGCGGTTCAGGGGAGGAGCTCGCGGGGGTAGACGACGGCGGTCGCGCCTTCGATCTCCATGACCTCCACCATCGCACCCACCGGGATCACCGCGGTCTCGTCGAGGGCGCGCGCCGACCACTCCTCGCCGGAGAGCTTGATCAGCCCCCGGGTCCCGGTCACCTCCTGCACGACCTCGGCCCGCTTGCCGAGCAGCGCGTCGCTGCCCTCGCGGGTCAGCGGCGTCTGGGCCATGTGCTTCAGCGCGACGGGACGTACGACGACGAAACCCGCTGCCGCCGCCGCCCCCAGGGCGACGAACTGTCCCAGCGCACCGACGCCCAGCCCGGCCACCACGGCGGCCACCATCGCGGCGCCCGCCAGCAGCCCGAAGACCAGCGTCATCGTGAAGAACTCCGCGGCACCGAGCGCCGCCGCGGCGAGCAGCCAGACGATCCACGGCATCGCGTCAGCCTCCCTCGGCGGACTTGCCCTCCAACCTACCCTCCCGACATGCCGGGCAGAACAGGCGAGTGCAGGCAGGTCCGGATTCCGTGGTCGATACGAGGCCGGCCGGCGCATCACGCACCAGGGGCGCGTCACGCCCCGGCCGGGGCGGTGGCGGGCAGCAGGCGGGGGACGAGGCGTACGTAGACCACCATGCCGACGACCTCGACCAGGGTCTGGGCGACCACGACCACCGCGGCGGCGGCCAGCCGGTCGGGCAGCGCGAGGGCCAGGGGGAGGACGACAAGGGAGTTGCGGGTCGCGCCGGTGAAGACGATCGCGCGGCCGGCGGGCGCGTCGAGGCGGAAGAGCCGCGCGACGGCGAGGCCGGCGAAGGCCATCGCGGCGAGGAAGAGGACGTAGAACGGCACGACGCGGGCGACGTCGCCGAGGCCGCCGCCGTCGTCCAGCTTGGGCACCTGGGAGGCGACGACCGTCGCCAGGGTCGCGGCCATCAGCGGCACCATCGCGGTGCCCAGGGCGTCGGCGGTCCGCTGCCCGGCCGGGCGCCGGGCCGCCCACGCCTGGGTGAGCCAGGCCAGGGTCAGCGGGATGGCGATCAGGACGACGAACGCCTCGACGAACGGCCCGGCCGCCACGATGTCGGCGAGGTCGGAGCCCATGAAGAGGTAGAGGTAGCCGGGCAGCAGGACCATCTGCGCGATCAGCAGCACGGGGGTGGCGGCGAGGAGCCGGCGGCTGCTGCCGCCGGCGAGGCCGCTGAAGACGATCACGTAGTCGATGCAGGGCGTGAGCAGGACGAGCAGGACGCCCATGCGGACGGCCTGGTCGTCCGGCAGGAAGGCGAACATCGCCGCGACGACGAGCGGCACGACGACGAAGTTGACGACGAGCGCGGCGGCGAGGAACCGGCCGGCGCGCAGGGAGCGCAGCAGGTGGGCGGCCGGCACCTGGAGGAAGGTCACGTACAGCAGCGCGGCGAGCACGGGGTTGATGGCGTGCTCCAGCCCGGGCCCGGCAGCGGGCGCGACCCAGCCGACGAGCCCGCCGGCGGCCAGGGCGCCGAGGTAGACGGCGACCTGATGCCGCTCCATGGCGGCGACGGGGCCGGCCGACTGCGCCACGGGTGCTCCTCTCGGGGGTGGGTGACCAGCGTGCGGTGCTGCCTCGACGGTAAACGGGGTGGGCGGCACGGGCGGGCGGCCGTCCCGCCAACGCTCCCCCCCCCGGCCGCCGGCCTCCCCGCCGGCACCCCCCGCCCCGACGTCTGCTCCGACGCCCACCCCCGGTGCCCCGCGGGTGACTGCCCCGCCGCAGCTCCGGAACCGGTCCCGGCCGTCGTCCGCCAGCCTGTCCCTACGTCACGGCTGAGGGGTGGGGCACGATGCGGTATCGGCTCGCGGTGGGTGGGTACGACGAGTTCGGCAACGCCGAGATGGGCTCGGACCTGGCGCTCGCCATGCGCGTGGGCATCGTGGAGGACTCGGCGCTGGCGACGAAGGCTCCCGCCGAGCGCTTCGGCCTGGACGACTGCACGAAGGTCGCGCAGGGGGAGAAGCTGGGGTACCTCAGCCCCCGGCGCAGCAGTCGCACGCCGCGGCCGGCTCCCGGGCCGCGGCCGGGGCCGGGACGGGGCAACAGGGTTTGCCCTGCCAGGCGTTGCGGCCCTCGCGGACGGCGATGGCGGCGATGACGAGCGCGGCGACCGGGTCGGCGAAGGCCCAGCCGGCGGTCGCGTTGAGGACGAGCCCCAGCAGCACGACGGCCGACAGGTACGTGCACAGCAGGGTCTGCTTGGAGTCGGCCACGGCGCTCGCGGCGCCGAGTTCGCGGCCCGCGCGGCGCTGCGCGGCGGACAGGAACGGCATGACCGCCAGCGACAGCGCGGCCAGCACGATGCCCGGCACGGACGGCTCCGCCTCGGACCCGCCGAGCAGGGCGCGTACGGCATCGGCGGCGACGTAGGCGGCGAGGGCGAAGAACGACACCGCGATGATCCGCAGCGTCCGCCCCTCGCGGGCCTGCCGGGTGGCGGGGTCGGCGGCGGAGAACTGCCAGGCGAGGGCGGCGGCGGAGGAGACCTCGACGACGGAGTCCAGCCCGAAGCCGACGAGCGCGGCGGAGGAGGCGAGGGCCCCGGCGGTCAGCGCGACGGCGGCCTCGACGACGTTGTACGCGATCGTCGCCGCGACCAGCAGCCGTATCCGGCGGGTGAGCAGCGCCGCGCGGCCCGGTCCGGGGCCGATGCCGGTGCTCGCCGCCATCGTCAGCAGCACCCGTCGGCGTCGGCGTCCGGGCAGGTCCGGTCGGCGGCCACGGCGATGACGGCGGCCCGCAGGTCGTCCAGCGCGTGCCCGAGCCGCGGGTCGGCCAGTTCGTACCGCATCCGCCGGCCGTCGGGCGAGACGACGACGAGCCCGCAGTCGCGCAGGCACGCCAGATGGTTGGACAGCCGCGTCCGGGAGATCCCGAGCGCGTCGGCCAACTCGGCGGGGTAGCCGGGGGCCTCGCGCAGGGCGAGCAGCACGCGGCAGCGGATGGGGTCGGCGAGCGCGCGGCCGAAGCGGGCCAGCACGTCGATGTCCGTGGCGGTGGTCAGCACATCAAGGACGATACAGAATCCCTTGGATTCAGGAAAGTGTGAACCGAGAAGGCCTCAGGTCACCACCGCTCCCGCCACGAACGCCGCCAGGACGCCCAGGGGGTGGAACGAGGCGCGGTTGAAGACCGTGAGGGCGGTGGGGCCGTCGGGGTGGCGGAGGAGGCGGGCGGCGGGGGTGACGAGGGTGGGGATCGCGGTGAGGGCCGTTGCCGCGAGGCCCACCGCGCCGTACGACGGCCACGCCGCGACGGCCAGCGCGCAGGCCGCCGCCGCGGCGAGCAGGAGCAGGGCCGCCGCGAGGCGGGCGGCGGCCCGGGGGCCGTAGACGATCGGGACGGTCTTGATGCCGAGCGGGGTGTCCTCGTCGACGTCGGCGAGGTCGTTGGGGATGTTCCGGCCGCCGATCTCCCACGCCGCCATCCACAGCGCCAGCAGCCCGAGGCGCAGCGGGTCGACGCTGTCGGAGAAGGCGAACCAGCCCGCGCACGCGCCGATCGCGACCATCGCGCCGCTGAGCAGGAACTTGTACGCCGTGACCGTGGCCAGCCGGCAGTACACGCCCTCCAGCAGCGCCGCGAGCACGAACAGCACCGCGCACACCCAGCTCAGCGCGACCGCCACCGCCAGCGAGACCGTGCCCAGCAGCAGTACCCACACCAGCCCCGGTACGAAGCGCAGCCGCCCCTGCGCCAGCGGGTGCCGGCCGCCCGCGCTGTCGATGTCCGGGGCCGCGCGGGTGTGGGCCATCGCCGCGCTGCGCCGGTCGAGCCGGGCGTCGAACAGGTCGTTCGCCGCGAAGACGGCGAAGAAGGCAGCCGCGGTGGCCAGTACGGCGGCGGTCAGGCGGCCCGGCGCGGGGTGGTCTGTGGCCAGCAGCGCGCCGACCAGGGGCTGGGCGATGCTCAGCAGCGCCTGGTTGCCGCGCGAGAAGCCGTACAGGGCCCGCGCCTGGACCGCAAGACTCATGGAGTGGACTCCCGGGGTGCCGCCGTGTGGGGGGCAGGGAGATCCGGGCCCGCACCCACGTACCAGTGCGCGAACGCCGCGCCCGCGGCCCCCGGTTCTGCCAGCTCGCTCAACCGCTCCAGCCGCCGCGCCAGCTCCGCCCGCCGGTCGGCGGGGTGCTGCCCCTGCGGGTGCAGGAGGTCCAGGAACCCGGCGGCGAGGTCCCGCGTGCGCAGCACCTCGGGGAGCCTGCGGGACGTGTAGCCCGCGAGGTACGCCTCGTCGCCGTACCGGTAGCGCCGGATGAGCGCGTCGGCCAGGTCGGCGGCGTCCGCGACGGCGAGGTTCATGCCCTTGGCGCCCGAGGGCGTCAGCACGTGCGCCGCGTCCCCGGCCAGGAAAAGGCGCCCGTGCTGGAACGTCTGCCGCACGCTGCTGCGCATCCGCAGCACGCCGGTCTCCCTGATGCGCCCCAGCCGCGGTACCGCCGCGCCCGCGCCGGCCAGCCGGGTGCGCAGCCGCTCGTGCACGCGGGCGGCGGTCCAGCGGGCGGTGGCGTCCCCGGCGGGGATCTCCAGGTAGAGCCGGGCGATCCGGGACGTACGCGGCATGACGCCGGCGAAGCCGTCCTCGTGCACGGCGTACACCACGCCCGGCACGCCGCGGTCGACCTCGGCGAGGAGCGTGAGCCAGTCGTACGGGTAGCGCTCGTCCAGCTCGCCCTGCGGCGCGGCCTGCGGGGGCAGCGCGAGCGGGGTGATGCCGTGCGGGCCGTCGCAGCCGAGCACGTAGTCGCACTCGATGTCGAGCCCGGGGCACTCCACGCGCGCGGGCCCGGAGCCGTCGGCGGCCACGTGCACGCGGGTGGCGGGCAGGGAGAACTGCGGGTCGTGCCCGGCCTTGCGGAGGTCGGCGACGAGGTCGCGGACGAGGAGCTGCTGCGGGTACACCCAGTGCCGTACGCCCCCGGACTGCGCGCCGTAGTCGAAGCGCAGCACCCGGCCCGTGCACAGGAAGTCGCACCAGCCGTGCCGGGTGGCCTCCGCGAGCAGCCGGTCGGCCAGGCCGTGCGCGCGCAGGTACTCGACGACCCGGTGCTCCACCAGGCCCGCCCGCGCGCGGCGTTCGACCTCGGCGCGGGAGCGGCGCTCCACGACGGCGATGTCGACACCGGCTCGTAAGAGGACGTTCGCCAGCACCAGGCCGGCCGGTCCGGCGCCGACGATGGCGACCTGCGTACGCACCCGCCGCCGCGGCCCCGATTCCCCTGTCGCCCCTGCCGCCCCTGCCGGTCCTGTCGGCGCTGCCGATCCTGTCGGTCCTGTCGGTGTCGGTCCCGGCATGCCTGTCACGCCGCCTCCCGCACATCCGCCGGTACGTGCGCGGGGTTGAACACCTCGTGGACGGCGGCCAGCACGTCGTCCCCGCACCACAGCCGGTACGTCCGGAACGCCGCCGCCTCCCGCGGCTCCGGCGGCCACGGCGTGAGCCCGGCGCGTACGACGGTGCGCCCCATGCCGGCGGCGCCCGCCGCCCGCAGCGCGGGGCCCAGCGGCGCCGAGGCGTCCGTCAGGCAGCGCCGCAGCGCGGGGTCGCCGGCCGGTCCCGCGACGACCTGGTTCCACGACCACATCCGGCCCCGGGTGTCGGTGAGCGTCGAGTGCCGCACGAGCACGTCGTCGTCGGTGCCCAGCAGGGCGGCGGCGCCGCGCGGCGCGCGCTCGGGGCGGACGAACCGGAGGGTCACGTCGCCGACGTGCAGGGCCGCTCCCGCCCACGACTCCAGGAGCGTGGTCGTCAGGCCGTCGCTGCTGAGCAGCATCCGCGTCAGCGGGCTGCGGAACAGGGCGATCGCCGAGCGGGCGGTGTCGGTGCCGGGGGTGTCGAAGCTGTCGTCGTGGGCTGCGGGAAGGAGCTGGGTCCTCATGGGCATACCGTTGCGGCTCACTTTCGGGTACGGAGACGGGACGGGAGGGCAGCCGCCGGGGCGTACGACGACCGCGTGGCGGTGGCGACGAGATACCCCGGCAGTGCGAACCGAGTGTGCACCCGCAGTGGCGCTCCGCACATCCCCGCCAACGCCCGTACGGCGTCCGCGCTGTACACCTTGCGCAGGCTGATCACGCCGTCGTGCGCCTGCGCGGGGCCTCCGGTCAGGAACATCAGCGGCACCGCGCCGAGACTCAGCGGATGCCGCCACCCGTCCACGAGCAGCAGCGTCCGCGCCACCCGCGTGCCCTCGCGCAGCAGCGCCGCCACCCCGTCGGGCGGCAGGTGGTGCAGCGACATCGCCATCACCGCCACGTCGTACGCGCCCTCCGGGGCGTCGATCGCGGTGGCGTCGAACACCGCGCAGTCGGCCCGCGGATGACGCCCCAGCGGCCCGGCGCGCAGCGCCTCGACCACGGCCGGGTTGACGTCGCTCGCGGTGACCCGGGCGGTGGGGTGGCGGCGGAGGATGCCGTACGCCAGGCGCCCGCAGCCGGCGCCGAGTTCGAGGACCCGCGGGTGCGCCGCCGGACCGAACTCCGCGGCGGTGAGCCGGCCGCAGGTGCGGTAGCCGAGGGTGAGGCGCTGGAACCGGTCGAGGCCGCGCAGGACGCGGCGGCACCGGGCGGGGGCGTCGGGGCGGTCGATGTACTCGTCCCGGTCGGTCTCGAAGAGCCGGTCCCACCGGGAGGCGCCGGGGCCGCCGCGGGGCATGCCGGCGGGGGAGATCCGGTGCGGGGGCGCGGTGTTCACGGCCGGTCACCGCCGGGGCGCGCGGTACGGAGGCCACCGGTGGCGGCCTCGGCGACGGGGTCGGGGGCGGGATCGGGGGAGTGGCCGCGGTCGGGGGAGTGGCCGCGGTCGGGGGCGTGGTCCCGTTCGGGGTCGACGCGCCGGCCCCGGTCCGGTTCGGGCCCCCGGCCCCGGCCCCGGTCCCGGCCGTCGTCCGGGCCGTCCCCGTGGCCGTGTCCGCGGTCGTCCCCGTGGCCGTGTCCGACGACGTCCCCGCCGCCCCGCACCTCGTCGCGCCCGTAGCCGTGCCCGTCGTCCCGGTCGTACGCCGTCCCCGCCACCTCGTCCGCCAGCCACGCCAGCCGGTCACGGTCCGCGCCCGCGGGCACGGGGGCGAGCGCGCGGTGGCAGCGGTCGACGTACGCGCGCGCCATGCTCTGCGCCGCGCGCAGCGCGCCGGTGTCGACGGCGAGCCGCGTCAGCCGCCGCCGGCGGGCGCGTTCGTCCGTCGTGCCGTCCACCAGCTCGGCGAGCGCGGCCCGTTCGGCACGGCCGCCGAGGCGGTGGGCGAGGAGTACGGGCAGGGCCGGGCGGCGGTTGCGCAGGTCGCTACAGACGGGCTTCCCGGCGCCTTCGCCGTCGGACACGTACGGCAGCAGGTCGTCCCGGATCTGGAACGCGATCCCCATCGCCTCCCCGTACGCCGCGAGCACCCGCGCCCGCTCCGGGCTGCCGCCGCCGAGCAGCGCGCCCACGTGGCACGCGGCGCGGAACAGCGACGCGCTCTTCAGCCGCGCCATCTCCACGTACGCGGCGATCCCACCGTCCGGCGGCGCGGTCACCTCGCGCAGGCTGCCGCTGAGCGCGATCTCCTGCGCGACGCCGCGCGCGGTCTGCTGCCCGGCGGCGCCGAGGGCCTCCACGGCGTCGAGGACGCACCGGTCGGGCACGCCGGTGCGCCGGCAGCCGCCGAGCTGCTGGAAGAGCGCGAAGAACAACGAGTCGGCGGCCAGCACCCCGTGGGCGAGCCCGAACTCCCGGTGCGCCGCGACCTTGCCGCGGCGCAGCTCGTCGCCGTCGATGATGTCGTCGTGCACGAGGGTGGCGACGTGGGCGAGTTCGATGCCCACGGCCGCGGGCATCACGGCGTCGTACGACCCGCCGACGGCACCGGCGGACGCGAGGAGGGTGATCGGCCGCAGCAGCTTGCCGGGCGGGCTGAGCGCCCACCGGTGCGCGGCGGCAAGGGCGTCGGACGCGGCGGCACCGGAACCGCCGCGCTCCAGCCAGGCGGTGATGCCGGAGTCGACGGCGTGACGCAGTTCGGCGAGCGGGAAGCCCGCCGGGCCGGCGTCGGTGCGCTGCATGAGGAGAAGCCGCCTTCCCGGGGGCAGAGTGCGTAGGCGCCCACTGGTAACGACGGCGCGAAAGCGCAGGGCACTGCGGATCACCCCACCGGGGGGCTCGTTGGCCCGCGCGGGGCGCGCGTGGACGTCGCAGTACTCCGGTTGACGCGCGGGTGAAAGCCCGGGGCTCCGGCGAGGGGTGGCGCTCGACGCCACGCAGGACGGCACCGCCGCGACCGTCACCCTCCTCACGAAGCACGGCACCGACACAGCGGTATTCTGCGGCAGTTCCCACCCGGCGCAGGGGGACTCGATGAGCGGTGCCGACCAGGTCCGGTTGGCGTTCGTGCACGGCATCGGCGGGCCGCGGGACCGACTTCGCGCGCCGCCTGCGGCAGGTCTCCCCGCCCGGCGCCCCGCCCGGTGCTCCCCCCGGCGCCCGCGGCCACCACTCGCTGACGGCCGCGAGCGGGCCGGATGGAAGAATCGGCCGCATGGCTGACGTGATCATTGCCGCGTGCGACGGCGCCGCGAGTCCGAACCCGGGGCCGGCCGCGTGGGCGTGGGTCGTGGCGGGCCCGGACGGCGGGGTGGCACGCTGGGAGGCCGGGCCGCTGGGCAAGGCGACCAACAACATCGCCGAGCTGACCGCCCTGCTGCGGCTGCTGGAGTCCACGGATCCTGCCGTGCCGCTGGAGGTGCGGATGGACTCGACGTACGCGATGCAGGCGGTCACCGACTGGCTGCCGGGCTGGCGGCGGCGCGGTTGGAAGACGTCGTCGGGCAAGCCGGTGGCCAACCAGGAGCTGGTACGCGGCATCGACGACCGGCTCACGGGCCGCGACGTACGCCTGGTGCACGTCCGCGCCCACCAGGTCGACGGCGACCCCTACAACGCCGCCGCCGACGCGGCGGCGGCCCAGGCGGCCCGTACCCAGAACCCCGCGGGCACGGCCCACGGCTCCCCGCTCCCGATGGGGGAGGACACCCCGGCGCGGGCCACCGCAGCCAAGGGCGCCGCCGCGAAGCGGCGTTCCGGCAAGGCGGGCGGGGCGACGCTGAAGGCCAGGTACCCGGGCCGCTGCCGCTGCGGCCGGTCCTACGACGCGGGCACGACGATCGCGAAGAACGGGACGGGCTGGGGCCACGTGGAGTGCGTGGAGTCCTGAGCCCGCGCCCCGGCCCTCACAGCTCCAGCATGTGCCTTCTGAAGACGGCGACCGCCGCGAGCAGCGCCTCCCGCGGGCTGTCCTCCGTCAGCATGCTCGCCGAGAGCGGCAGCGACTCGGCGAGCGCGGCGAGCGCGCGGCGGCGGGTGGCGAGCCATTCCCCGTGGTGCGCGGCGTACGGCTCCATGGCCTGCCACGTCTCCTCGTTCTGAAGGTTGCGTAACCGCAGCAGCTTGCCCGCCTCGTCCTCCAGGATGCGGCCCACCCGGTGGGTGTGCGTGTCCTTGAGGTTCTTCAGGCCGGTGAGCAGGTCCGCGTCCGAGGGCGGTGCCTCGGCGATGACGTCGAGGAGACCGAGGTGCACCTCCACCTGGCCGTGCAGCCGTTCGCGCGCCGCGCGCTCCAGCTCCTCCACGGGGTCGGTGCGCAAGGCCTGCGTCGGGGGCTCCTGCGGGGCGTACGTGGCGGGGGCGGCCGGGGCCGCGGGGGCGGCCGGGGAGCGGCGGCCGGGGAGGAGCTTCCAGCCGCGGCGTGGTCTGCGGCCGGGCAGCGCCGGGGGGTGGCCGGAGGGCTCCGGTGCGGCCGTACGGCCCGTGTGGCGGTGCAGCTCGGCGGCGGCCGAGGCGAGCGTGGCGCGCTGGGCGGGCTCCTTGGCCAGCAGCGCGGTGAGGAGCCGCGCCAGCGACCCGGCGTACCGGAAGGGGGCGGGGTCGGACTCGCAGATGGCCTGGCGCAGCGTCCACAGGTTCGAGCCGCGGAAGGGCAGGCGGCCCTCGACGGCCGCGTACAGGGTGGCGCCGAAGGACCACAGGTCGGAGGCGGCGGTCGCCGGCTCGCCGTTCAACTGCTCGGGCGAGGCGTACGCGGGCGTGCCCAGCATGCCGCCCGTGGTCGTCAGCCCCGCCGACCCCTCGGGGCCGATGGCGGCGTCGGCCATGGCGGCGATGCCGAAGTCGGTGATGACCGCGCGGCGTTCGGTCACCAGGATGTTGTCCGGCTTCAGATCGCGGTGCACCACGCCCGCGGCGTGCGCCTCGGCCAGCGCGTCGAGGACCTGGACGCCCAGCTCCGCCACCCGCTTCACCGGCAGCCGGGTCTGCTCGCGCAGCACGGCGGCCAGGGAGCTGCCGGCGACGAACTCCATGACGATCACCGGGGCGCCGTCGTGCTCGACGACGTCGTACACCGTGGTGATGCCGGGGTGGTTGAGCCGGGCCGCCGCGCGGGCCTCGCCGATCATGCGCCGGAGCAGCTTCTCCCGCTGCCTGTCCCCGACGTCGGCGGCGAAGAGGATCTCCTTGACCGCGACCCGGCGGTCCAGCAGTTCGTCACGAGCGCTCCAGACCCGGCCCATGCCACCCTGCCCCACCGGCCGGTCCAACCGGTACCGGCCCGCGATCAGCAGACCGCTCGCCCCAGCCATGTCCCCATCGTATGCAGGGATTGAGGCCGTGACCTCCGGGTCTGCCCGGCCGCTACATCAGCTCCAGCCGGATGTCCGAGAGCTGGTCCTTGGTGAGCACCTTCTCCGCGGCCGGCGCCTCCGCCTTGATCGGCTCGCCGAACGCAGAGAAGGCCAGGTCGACTTCGGCGCCCTCGGGGTCCGTGATCGTCACCGGGTACGGCTTGCCCTCGGCGGCGATCTTCATGCTGGCGCCGTCGCTGGTCGACGGGTCCTCGTTCACGTACGGGACGACCGCCACGCCCTCGTGCCTCGTCTTCTCCTTCTGCGTCATGCCGGGGCTGAACGACACGACGCTGTCCGTCTCCTCGACGTACGTGTCGAGCGTGCACAGGTCCACGAGGTCGGTCGGGGCGTCGGCCTCAGTCTCCTCCAGGTACGAGCCCTCGACCTCGGCGATCACCTCGGCGTCGTAGGCGTACGCCGACTTCAGGTAGGCGGCGTCCGGCTTGAGCCACATGGTGCCGTCGCGCATGACGAACTCGACGGAGCCCTGCTGCTCGTTGCCGGCGCTGCCGACGCAGTTGCCCTTCTTGTCCACCCGCACGTCGATCTCGGCGGGGTCGGCGACCCACAGCATCTCGCCGACCGCGTGCACGGACTCGGCCGTGCGCATCGCCTTGACGGCGTCCGCCTGAGCGGGCCCGTCGCCGGCCCCGCTCCCGCCGTCGTCGTCGCTGCCGCAGCCGGTGAGCGCGAGCAGCACCACCGCCCCGGCCACCGTCCCGGCTGCTGCGACGGCGCTCCGGTGCCCACGTATGACGTGCTTCATGTCGACCTTCGCTCACTCTCGACTGTGGTGCGTCCGGGGCGAGTTGACCTTGCCGACCCGCCCGGAGAAGGCGCACACGTTACCCGCGCACCGCCGGGCGGCCAAAAGCACCCCGCGCCCCCGGGCCGGCGGGCGCGGGCCGGGCGGGGGCAGCGGCCCGGCGGTTCACTCCGTGCCGTCGAGCCAGTCGAGGATGGTGCGCATGCCGTCGTGCCAGTGGGCCTCCAGCAGGTCCGCGGCGTGGGCGAACTCGCCCCGGACGAGGGCCGCCAGGACCTCCCGGTGCTGCCGGTCGACCTCGGCGCGCTGCTTCACCTCGCGCATGTAGGTGAGTTCGTAGCGCGACAGGTTGGTCCGTAGCTGGGTGATCATCCCGAGCAGGTGGCGGTTGTCCGCCGCGGCGGCGATCGTCGTGTGCCACTCGGTGTCGAGCTGCCAGCGGCGTACCGGGTCGGTGCACTTGGCGAGTGCGTCGAGGGTGGTGTGCAGCCGCTTCGTCGTGGCGGTGCCCATGGAGGTGATCGTGCGGGTGGCGAGCCCTTCGAGGGCCGCCAGGACGGGGTACAGCTCGGCGGCGTCGCGGCGGACGAGGGGGCGGACGGTGAAGCCGCGGGCCAGGGCGGACTGGAGGACGCCCTCGGCCTGGAGGCGCAGGAGCGCTTCGCGCACCGGGGTGCGGGACACCTGGAGCGTACGGCTGAGGCCGGCCTCGGTGAGCGGGGCGCCCGGGGCGTACGCGCCGGAGGAGACGAGGGCGACGATGCGCAGGTAGACGGCTTCGCGCAGCGGTTCGGCCCGGGCGATGGGCTCGTGGGTGGCGGCGGGGTGCGAGGTCATGGGTGATAGGGGCTTTCGTCGCGGTGGCGGTGCTCGAACTCCGAGCGCATGCACAGGGTGGTCGCGGAGGTCATACGGTCGACGGCCATGATGCCGTCGAGGTGGTCGATCTCGTGCTGGAGCAGCTCGCCGAGGTCGCCGTCCGCGCGCAGGTCGTGCCGTGTGCCGTCCGGGGACAGGTAGGTCACGTCCACCCAGGTCGGCCTGCGGACCTTGCAGAAGAACTGGACGGAGAAGCTGAGACAGGCGTCCCACACCTCCCAGGTCGTCTCGGACCGGGCCGTGATCACCGGGTTGACCAGCGTCCAGGGGCGGTCGAGGTGGAGGTGGACGAGGCGGCTGGGCACGCCGATCTGCGGGGCGGCGATGCCGCGGCCGTACCCGGTGCGCGCCACCCAGTCGGCGAGGGTGTCCGCGAGGTCGGCGGCGGTGGCGGCGGTCCGCGGCGATCCCGGCTCCGGGACGTCGGCGGCGGGCATGCGCAGTGCGGGGTCGCCGAGTTGGAGAGTCGATCGTACGGCCATCTGCGTATCGTATACGATACGCAGATGGTGAAGCCACTACAGGTGCAGAACATCGAGGAAGCAGCTCACCTCATCGACCCCGTCTTCCGCGACACCCCGCACGTCGAGGACACCGCCCTGGCCCGCCGGGTGGGCCGGGACCTGGCGCTCAAGCTGGAGACGTTCAACCCGATCCGCTCCTTCAAGGGCCGCGGCGCCGACTACTTCATGCGC
Organism: Streptomyces sp. 184; assembly: GCF_045781775.1. Taxonomy (NCBI): domain Bacteria; kingdom Bacillati; phylum Actinomycetota; class Actinomycetes; order Kitasatosporales; family Streptomycetaceae; genus Streptomyces; species Streptomyces sp. 184. The sequence goes on from NZ_CP123230.1 coordinate 294,389, forward strand.
GAAGCGGGCGACCGGCAGCGGGTGGTCTGCGCCTCCGCCGGCAACTTCGGCCAGGCCATCGCCTACGCGGGCCGGGCGCGCGGCATCGCGGTCACGGTCTTCTGCGCCCGGACCGCCAACCCCGTCAAGGTCGCCCGGATGCGCGAACTCGGCGCCGAAGTGATTCTGGACGGCGACGACTTCGACGCCGCGAAGGACGCCGCGCGGACGTACGCGGACGCCCGCCCGGACCGCCGCTTCGTCGAGGACGGCCACGAGACCCGCATTTCCGAGGGCGCCGGCACCATCGCCGTGGAACTGGCGCCGCTCAAGCCGGACACGCTCCTCGTGCCGCTCGGCAACGGCGCCCTGATCGGCGGGGTGGGCTGCTGGACCAGGGCCCGCGCGCCCCGCACCCGCGTCGTGGGGGTCTGCGCGGCCGGCGCCCCCTCGATGGCCGAGAGCTGGCGCCGGGGCGAGCCGGTCGTCTCGACCGCGGCGCGGACCATCGCCGACGGGGTCGCGGTCCGGGTGCCCGTGCCCGCCGCGGTGGAGCGGATGCGCGGGCTGGTGGACGACGTCGTGCTCGTGGACGACGCGCAGATCCGCGAGGCGCTGCGGGTCGTACGGGACACCGTGGGCCTGATCCTGGAACCCTCCGCGGCGCTCGGCGTCGCCGCCGCGCTGCACCACCGGTTCGCGGGCGGGACCCTGGCGACGATCGTCACCGGCAGCAACTTCTCCCCCGAACTCCTCGCAGAACTGGCGTAGTTGCTCGCGCGGGCCGAGCGGCCCGCCTCCCGCCCCCGCGCCCCCGTGCCTCCGCGGCACCCGAGGCCGGGGGCGCCGTCGTGCGCGCCCCTCGAACAAGTAGTCGTGTCAGGACCGTTTACATCCGCCGACGGCACACGTAGCGTGCGTGTCGCAACGATCACGTTAACGTTCATGTCGAGGCTGGAGCCGAGATGCGTCCAAGATTGCGTGCAATATCCCCCGTCGTGGTCTCCGGTGTCGCGATGGCGCTCGTGCTGCTCGGCGGGCCCGGTGCCGTGGCCGCCGGGCAGGGCCACGACAGCCGGCACGCGGCGTCCCCCCGGGCCGTGGAGGTCCGGGTCGGGACGTACAACGTGTGCGGGCACGGGTGCCTGCCGACCAAGGAGGAGTGCGAGCGGGTCATCGGCCGCGACTGCGCCACCAAGCTGCGGCCGTGGGCCGAGGGGCGGGCCGCGGACGTCGCCGAGGACATAGACGAGGCCGGGCTCGGCGTCGTCGCCACGCAGGAAATCGGCAACAACGCCACGCCCACCCAGCCCGCGGTCGACGTCGAGTCGTTCCGCGCGCCCCTGACCGCCGCGCTCAAGGAGCACGGGTACGCCGAGGCGCCCGCCGACTACGCCGGGACCCGGCACCCCGAGCAGGGCTACCCGCTCAAGTCCGGCGCCGGGCGCTTCACGTACTACGACGCCTCGCGCTACTCCCACCTCGACAGGCGCGGACGCGAGCTGCCCCACGACCTGCTCTGGCTGCCGGACTCCACCGAGATCTACGGCAAGACCATGACCTGGAACGTGCTGCGCGAGAAGCGGTCCGGCGCCCGGTTCGTCGTCGTGGACATGCACCTGGAGTACCGCAAGAACGGCGCCACCGACCCCAACGGCTGGACCAAGAACTGGGACGAGGTCCGCTACGCCGACGCCCGCCGCACCGCCGAGGAACTGACCCTCCGTAACCGGCACACCCGCCACCTGCCCATCGTCTTCGCCGGCGACATGAACTCCGGCTCCAGCGCCGAAGGCGCCAGCGCCATCGACGCCTTCGCCGACGTCGGCTTCGTCGACAGCCTCGCGGTCGCCGACCGCGTCACCGGCGACGCCTACGCCTCGTACAACGGCGGCAAGATCCCGCTGCCCCTCGGCGAGAAGATCGACCACCTCTTCGTACGGGAGGGGACCGAGGTGAGCGAGTGGGTGCAGATCCCGCAGACCACCGCGACCGAAGGACCGCAGGCCGACCTCCTGCGCTCCGACCACAACCTCTCCTACGCCACCGTCCGTCTCACGAAAGGAAACCGGTGACGACCGCACCACACCCCGATCCGCGCCTGCTCGACCCGAAGCTGGCGAAGTTCAACCCGCTGCGCCGCATCCTCGTCCACGACGACTTCAACACCGGCACACACGGGTGGATCGAGCTGATCGGCAACCACGACCAGCACGGTGACCTCGACACCGTCGACGCCCACATGTCGGACTTCCGGCCGCCGCAGCTCAGCTCGTGCAACTTCTTCGACGTGGGCACGCACGGCGCCATGTCCGGTACGTACGCCCTGAAGGTCGCCACCCGGCCGGTCACCGGCCACACCGGCGTGGCCATCCGGCGGCTGACGATGTCCGGCCGCGGCCGGGTGCAGTTCGAGACGTACTTCGCGTACAAGGCGGAGGCCGCCTCGGCGGAGAACGGCGCCGCGACCGCCGCCGGCGGAGGCAAGTGGGACGCCAACAACCACCCGTCCGAGCAGCAGTTCGGGGCGCTCACCGTCGCCACCGACATCTGCGACGGCGTGCGCTACCACAACGTCGTGCGGTACCAGAACACCGATCTGGACCACCGCGTGCAGCACCGCTGGATGGCGCCCACCGTCCCCGAGCCGACGCCCCGCGAGCACTTCGAGGGCAAGGTCAAGCTCCCGCGTACCGCGGACTTCACCGCCCCCGACCCCGCCGACTGGCAGCAGTTCGGCGAGCCGCAGGACCTCTGCTTCAACGAGGTCCCCACCAAGGTCAACTGGCACTACCTGCGCTGGGTCATCGACACCAGCACCCGGAGCAACGTCGAGTTGCAGGTCAACGACGTCGTCCACGACATGACCGGCGTCGAGGTCCCGCCGTACGACGAGGAGTACGGGTCGCTCCAGAACCTCCTCAACTTCTACGTCTCCGTCCGCACCCACACCGACGTGCGGAACTTCCTGTTTCTCGACTCCGTGCTGATCTCGGTGGACTGGTGAGTGCCCCATGACCATGCGACAGTCCTTCACCGCCGTCATCGAGCGCAACGCGCGGCTGACGGGAGAGTTCACCACCGAGCCGTACGAGGCCGCCTGGGCCCGCGAGGCCCGCTGGTTCGTCCGCGTCCTGGACTCCTCGGGGCGCGCCCCGAGGATGCTCGTACGCACCCAGATATCGCCGGACGGCCTGCACTGGTGCGACCTCGACGCCGGTACGGAGCAGTCCGTCGCCCCCGCCGAGGGGCCGCTGCACAGTTGGCCCGCGGCGGAGTTCGGCGGCTGGCTGCGGCTGCGCGGCACCGTCGTCGACGGCCCGGCGCCGACCGCACCCGGCGGCCCTGACGGCCCCGACGGCCCCAACGGCCCCGGCGGCACTGACGGCCCTGACGGCGCGCCCGCGTCCGTCAAGGTCCTGATCTACCTGGCACTCAAGTCCTGACCTGGAGGTGGTGAGATGACCGGGGCGAGCAGAGCGGGCGGCGGGAGCCGCCCGGGGCGGCGGGACTTCCTCGCCATGGCCGGCCTGGGCGCCACGGCGGTGCTGCTGTCCGGCTGCGGCATCGGCAGCGCCGCGCCCCGCGGCGCCCTGCGCGCGGCGTTCGGGCAGCCGGTGACCGACCTGGACCCGTACAACGCCGCGACCGCCGTGGACGAGGCGTCGCTGATCGTCAAGCGGCTCGTCTTCGACACCCTCGTACGGCGCGAGGGCGAGAAGCTGGCGCCGGGGCTCGCGACCGACTGGCGGCGCGAGGGCGACACCCGGTGGGTCTTCACGCTCCGCCGCGGCGTCGTCTTCCACGACGGCGGCAAGGTCACCGCCCGCGACGTGGTCGCGTGCCTGAAGCACACGCAGCAGGTCGCCTCCGCGCAGACCCCGCTGTGGGCGACGGTCACCGGCGTCGAGGCGCCCGACGACCACACGGTGGTCTTCACCACCGACGGGCCGCTCGGCTCGCTCCCGGTCAACCTCACCCTCCTGTTCATCGTCCCGGCGCGGCTGGTCGCCGACCCGGAGCAGAAGCGGAGCCCCGTGGGCTCCGGTCCGTTCCGGGTCACCGACTTCACCCCGTCGACCTCCGTCGAGCTGGCGCGCTTCGACGACTACTGGGGCGGCCGGGCGGAGCTGCCCGCGGTCTCCATGCCGTACCTCGCGGAGACCTCCACGGCGATCACCGCCCTGCGCAACGGCGATGTCGACCTGCTCTGGCCGGTCCCGCCGGACCAACTGCCCGAGGTCACCGGCGTGTCCGGCGTCACCGTCGAGTCCGTGCCCTCCTGGACGTACTACTTCAACTGGTTCAACTGCGCGCGCGAGCCGTTCACCGACCCCGACGTGCGCCGCGCGCTGTGCCAGGCCGTGAACGTGCCGCAGATCGTGGAGTCCCTCTTCGGCCGCGGCGGCAAGCAGATGCGCGCACCGATACCCGAGACCGTGGCCGGGTTCGCGCCGCAGGAGCCCTGGCCGTACGACCCGGACGAAGCGCGCCGCCTGCTGGAGCGCGCCGGGCTCGGGCGGGGGTTCAGCACGTCGATGATGTGGTTCGACGCCACCGGGCCCCTCTCCCGCGAGCTGGCGCAGGCGATGATCTCGGCGTGGGCCGACATCGGCGTGGACGTCGAGCCGCAGAGCATCGAGAAGGCGATGTGGCTGGAGCGGCTGAACGGCCTCGACTGGGACATGAACCTCCAGACGAACACCGTGACCACCGGCGACGCCGCTTTCACCATCGGCCGCCTCTACACCTCGGAGGCGGCCCGCCTCGGCTACGCGAACAAGGAACTCGACGCCGTCCTCGCCCAGGCCGCCGCGGCGCCCGAGGGCGCCGAGCGCGACGCCCTCTACGGCGACGCCTGCGGGACCATATGGTCGGACGCCGTCGGCCTCTTCCCCGTCACCCTCGTCAGCGGGTACGGGCGGGCGAAGGACCTGACCGGCTTCACCCCCGCCCCGAACAACCAGCCCGACCTCGCCGTGGTGGGGCGCCGATGACCCCGCGCCGGAGGATCCCATGAGCCCACGCCGCCGACCCACGCTGCGCGACATCGCCCTGTCGCTCGACCTGTCGGTCAACACCGTCTCCCGGGCGCTCGCCGACAAGGACGCCGTCAGCCCCGAGACCCGCGAGCGCGTCAAGGAGGAGGCCGAGCGCCTCGGTTACGTGCCCAACACCATGGCCCGCTCCCTCGTGCTGCGGAACGCCATGACCCTCGGGCTCGTCATCACCAACCCCTCCAACCCCTTCTACGCCCGCCTCATCTCCGCGATCGAGGAACGCGGGCGCGAGCGCGGCTACTCGCTGATGCTGATGGTCACCGAGGACTCCGCCGAGAACGAGCGCCGCGCCGCCGAGGAGCTGATGCGCTGGGGCGTGGACGGCGTGCTGGCGATACCCGTGCAGCACGGCGCCGAGCACTGGAGCCGGCTGCGCAAGTCCGGTACGCCCGTCGTGCTGCTCAACCGGCACCTGCCGGAGCTGGACGCGGACGTCGTGGGCGTCGACTACTACGCCGGTGCCCGCGCGGCGACCGAACACGCGCTGGACGGCGGGGCGACCGAGCTGTACCTGGTCGAGGAGGACCTCGACATCTCGCCGGTCTCGGAACGTATCCGCGGCTTCCGCGAGACCCTCGCGGCCCGCGGGATCGCCGCCCCCGACGACGCGGTGGTGCGCGTGGACCCGGGGGCCGCGCCGGAGCCGGAGGGAGTGCCCGTCTCGGGGCCCTTCGACCCGGGGGCCGCGTACGCCGTCGGGGCCGAGCTGGCCCGCCGGGCGGGGCCCGGCGCCGTGGTCCTGGCGGGCAACGACTACCACGCGCTCGGCCTGTACCGGGCGTTCAGCGAGCGGGGGCTGCGGGTCGGCACCGACATAGGCGTCGTCGGCCACGGCGACCACCCGTTCTCCGCGTACCTCGACCCGGCGCTGACCACCGTCCGGCTGCCCGCGCCCGACGTGGGCCGCGCCGGCGTCGACCGGCTGCTGGAGCGCGTCACGGCCGGATCGGAGGAGAGCGACCCGATCCGTACGCTCCTCGCCCCCGAACTCGTCGTCCGCGCCTCCGCCAGACCACTCCCAGGAGGTGGGCAATGATGGGTGCGTTCCTCGCCAAACGCCTTGCGCAGGCCGTGGTGGTCGCCTTCGGCGCGCTGACGCTGGTCTTCCTCATCGTCCGCGTCGTCCCGGGCGACCCCGCCAAGCTGATCGTCGGCCCCGACGCCTCCCCCGAGCAACTGGAGAGCGTACGCGCCGACTTCGGGCTCGACGACCCGCTGTGGCGGCAGTACGTCGACCACCTCGGCGGCGTCGTACGCGGCGACCTCGGCGACTCCTGGCGCCTCGGCGGCTCGGCCCTCAGCAACACCCTCGACCGCTTCCCCGCCACCCTGACCCTGTCGCTCGCGGCGCTCGTGCTGACCGTCGCCGTCGGGATCCCGCTGGGCATGCTCTGCGCCCGCCGCCCCGGCAAGCTGCTCGACCTCGTGGTCTCCACCGGCTCGCTCGCCGGCCAGGCCATCCCGTCGTTCTGGCTCGGCATCGTCCTGATCCTGCTCTTCGCCCGCCATCTCGACTGGCTGCCCGCGACCGTGGACGGCTCACCCGCCGCGGTGCTGCTGCCGGCCTTCACGCTGTCGCTGCCGTTCATCGGCTGGCTCGCCCGGCTGGTGCGCAGCAGCGCGCTGGAGGAGGGCGGCAAGGACTACGCCCGCACGGCCCGCGCGAAGGGCGTGGCCGAGGGGACGATCCAGTACGTGCACGTCGGCCGCAACATCGCCATCCCGGTCGTGACCGTACTCGGCCTGCTGATGGGCAACTTCATCGCGAACGCCGTCATCATCGAGGTCGTCTTCTCCTGGCCCGGCATCGGCTCGCTGATGGTCGACGCGATCACCAACCGCGACTACGCGGTCGTCGAGGCCGCGATCCTCACGATCACGCTCTCCTACATCGTCCTCAACCTGCTCGTGGACGTCGTCTACTTCCTCATCGACCCGCGCCTCACCCCGGAGGACGCATGAGCAGCACGACCACGGCCGCCCCCGCCCCGGCCGCAGAACCCCGTACGGACAAGGCCCCCCGCGACGCCGCACGGCGGGTGCCGGTGCGCGTGTGGATCGGCGGCGGGGTGCTGGCGCTCTTCGTCCTCGCCGCCCTCCTCGGGCCGCTGCTGCACCCGTACGACCCGGTGGCCACCGATCTGCCGAACCGGCTGCTCTCACCGGGGGAGCGCACCGACGGCGGCGACATCGCCTGGCTGGGCACCGACCAGATGGGCCGCGACCTGCTCGCCAACCTGCTGGCCGGCTCCCGCATCTCGCTGCTCGTCGCCGGCGCGACCATCCTGGTCGGCGGCGCGGTCGGCCTCGTCGTCGGGCTGGTCTCGGGCTACTTCGGCGGCTGGCCGGACACCATCGCCTCGCGCATCGGCGACATCCAGCTCGCCTTCCCCTCCATCCTGCTGGCGATCCTGCTCGCCGGGGTGCTCGGCCCGAGCGTCACCAACATCGTCATCACGCTGGCGATCACGCGGTGGGTCATCTTCGCCCGCGTCGCCCGCGCGTCGGCGATGGCGACGCGCCGGCTCGGCTTCGTCGACTCGGCGCGGGTGCTGGGGGCGGGACACGTACGCATCATGGTCCGCCACGTGCTGCCGTCCTGCTGGCAGCCGCTGCTGGTCGCGGCGACGGTGCAGGTGGGCCTGGTGATGGTCGCGGAGGCATCGCTGAGCTTCCTCGGCCTCGGCGTACCGGTCGACACGGCCTCGTGGGGCGCCACGGTCTCCGTGGGGCGCGACTACCTGGGCTCCGCGTGGTGGATCTCCACGATGCCGGCGGCGGCGCTGGCGCTGGTCGTCACGGCGGTCGGCGTGATCGGCGACGGCTTCCGCGACGTGTCGGATCCGCGGTCCCAGATATGAGCAGAGAGGAGAGAGCGATGCCTTCCACGGTCGGCGAAACGGCAGCCGGCGAACCGGCACCCGCACCCGCACCCGCACCCGCCGCACGTCTGCGCGACGTCCACATCGGCTTCGGCGACGGCCGCGGGGGCACCCGCCCCGTCGTCCGCGGGGTCGACCTCGACCTCGTACCCGGACGGGTCACCGCCCTGGTCGGGGAGTCGGGCAGCGGCAAGTCGCTGACGTCGCTGGCCCTGATGGGCCTGCTGCCGGCGGGCGCGCGGGTGAGCGCGGGAACGGTCGAGATCGAGGGCCGCGACACGGCCGGATTCACCGACGCGCAGTGGCGCAAGCTGCGCGGCGCCAAGGTCGCCATGGTCTTCCAGGACCCGATGGCCGCCCTGAACCCGTCGTTCACCGTGGGCTGGCAGATCGCCGAGACGCTGCGCCGCCGCGGCACCGGCCGCCGCGCGGCCCGGGAGCAGGCGGTCGCGCTGATGCGGACCGTCGGCATCCCCGACGCGGAGCAGAAGTACGGCGCGTACCCGCACGAGTTCTCCGGCGGCATGCGGCAGCGGGCGGTCATCGCCATGGCGCTCACGCTGGACCCGGCGGTCCTGCTCGCCGACGAGCCCACCACGGCGCTCGACGTCACCGTGCAGGCGCAGATCCTGCGGCTGCTCGCCGGGCGGCAGACGGACGCCGGGATGGCGATGCTGCTCGTCTCGCACGACCTGGGCGTGGTGGCCCGCGTCGCGCAGGACGTGGCGGTGATGTACGCGGGCCGGATCGTGGAGACGGGCGCACTGGACGACGTCTACACCGCCCCGGCGCACCCGTACACGCGCGGCCTGCTCGACGCGGTCCCGGACCCGGCCCGCCCGGGCCGGCTGATCCCCATCGAGGGCCAGCCGCCGGCGCCCGGCCGGCAGCCGGAAGGCTGCGCGTTCGCCCCGCGCTGCCCGTACGCGACGAAGGTGTGCGGCACCGAGGACCCCGCGCTGACGGCCGTGGGAGCCGGCCACGCGGCGGCCTGCCACCACAGCGACAAGGTACGAGCCCAGGCAACCGGCGTGGAGGCCGCGTCATGAGCACCGCGCAGAAGACCCCGCAGCAGCGCCCGCGGCAGACCGATGAGCCCCTGCTGCACATCCGCGGCCTGCACGCCGGCTACACGGTCCCCGGCCGCGCCGGCCTCGGCCGCCGCCGCGTAGACGCGGTCGCCGGCCTCGACCTCACGGTCCACGCCGGCCGGACGGTCTGCATCGTGGGCGAGTCGGGCTGCGGCAAGTCGACGCTCGCCCGCTCGGTCGTCGGCCTGCTGGAACCCTTCGCCGGCTCGGTCTCCTTCGCCGGCCTGGACCTGGCGACGGCGGGCCGCCGGGAGCGGCGGCGGGTGGCGCACGACCTCCAGATGGTGTTCCAGGACCCGTACACGTCCCTCAACCCGCGGATGCGGGTCGCGGACATCGTCGCGGAGGGCTGGCACATCCACCGCGACCTGGTCCCGCCCGCGGACCACGCGGTGGAGGTGACCCGCCTGCTGGACCAGGTGGGCCTGGACGCCTCGTACGCGAGCCGCCGCCTGCACGAACTGTCGGGCGGGCAGTGCCAGCGCGTCAGCATCGCGCGGGCGCTGGCGCTGCGGCCGAAGCTCATCGTCTGTGACGAGGCGGTCTCGGCCCTCGACGTGTCCGTACGCGCCCAGATCCTCAACCTGCTCGCCGACCTCCAGGGCGAGCTGGGGATCGCGTACCTCTTCATCTCCCACGACCTCGACGTGGTCCGGCACATCGCGGACGAGGTGGCGGTCATGTACCTCGGCACGATCGTGGAACGCGGCACGGCGGCCGAGGTCTTCGGATCCCCCCAACACCCCTACACCCGGGCCCTCCTCGCCTCGGCCCCCTCGGTCCACGACCGCCCCGGCACCGCCACCGACGTCCCCCTCACCGGCGAGGTCCCGTCCCCCTCCTCCCCGCCCACCGGCTGCCGCTTCCGCACCCGCTGCCCCCTGGCGGCGGACGTCTGCACGACGGAGGTACCGGAGCTGCGGGTACGGCCCGGGGGCAACCACCCGGCGGCATGCCACTTCGCGGGCGAGGAGGCGGCGACGGCACCCTGACGGCCGCCGGACGCGAGGTCACTTCGCGATGGCTTCACCGCGTTGGGGCGGTGCTCGCGTCGACCACCACCGCCCGGGCTTTCTTCCCGATCCCGTCGCGTTCGGCGACTTCCCCACCGTGCTGCCAGTCCCCGACAAGAGCAGTCCGTAGCCGCCGCACACATCGGGCACCCGCCGCTCCGGCTCCGAGGCCGTGGCCATCGCCCGCGTGGCGCTGGACGCGACCAGAGGCCGCCGCGAGCCGCGGTTGTCCGCCCTGCTCCGCACCCGCGTCGCCCTGGGACACTCCATCACCGGCCAGCGCGGCCGTTGCGGGCAATCGCTCCACCGCGCGGAGCAGGAACTCGACCGCGCCTCGCCGCAACCGCCGCCGTGGCTGGCCTTCTGCGGACCCGCGGAGCTGACCGGTCAGGCCGCCCTCTGCCACTACAACCTCGGCGACTTCACCCCCGCGCTCCAAGACGACGACCCACCGGCTTCGGCGCGGACCGTCGTGGCCACGTATGCCTACCGGCTGCGCAAGTGCCTCGGTCACGACACGCTCGTCCGCGAGCCCGGAAGGTACCGGCTTCGGATCCAGGACAGCGAGTTGGACCTCGCCCTCGCGGCGAAGCTGGCGTCCTCCGCCGAGACCGCCGTCGCCGAGGGCGACGCCGAAGGCGGCCGCGACCGGTATGCGGCTGCCCTCCAGTCGTTCACCGGCGAACCGCTCGCCGGCCTGCCCGGCCCGTACGCCGAACGGCACCGCGAGCGGCTGTCCCGGTGGCGGCGGGCCCTGCTGGAGCGACGCCTCGAACTCGACCTCGCCACGGGCCACCACGACGAGGCCGTCGAGGCCCTGACCGACCTCACGGCCGCCGACCCGCTCAGCGACCGGCTGCGCGAACTGCTGGCGCTGGCCCGGCACCGCAGCCGGACGGAGCGTTGAGGCGGGTGACCGGTCGGGGTGATGGCCGTGGCGTACCAGATGTACATCTGGTACGTTGGTTGCATGAATGAGCCGGTCGTCGAACCCATGGCTGAGGTGCGAGCCCACCTGGCCGACACCATCGACCGTGCCCGCCGCGAAGCCACACCCACCATCATCACCCGGCGCGGCAAGGCCGAGGCCGTGATCATCGACCTGGACGAGTACCAGCGCCTCAAGAAACTCGAAGAGCGTGTCGAGGACGCCTGGCTCTCCCAGCTTGCCGCAGCCTCCCTGGCCGAAGGCCGCGAGCCCGCCGTCACCCTGGAAGACCTCGCCGCCGAGATCCTCGGCGAGGCCGCTCAGGCATGACCGACGGCGTCCATCTCACGAAGTTCACCCCCGCCGCGCAGCGCCAGATGCGGGCCGTGCCGCTCCCCGAGGCGCGCAAGATCCTGATACGCCTCGGGGAGTTTCAGCGGGCCATGGACAAGGGCGACACCTCGGCCTTCGACATCAGGCCCCTGACCGGCCAGGAGGGCCTGTCCCGGCTGCGCGTCGGTGGTTGCCGGGTCGTTTACACGGTCGACAACGGCGAACTCCTCATCTGGGTCGTCGCCGTCGGTGACCGCCGCGACGTGTACCGCGCTCTGTAGCCCGGGGCCTCGTCGGTGCCGCCGTTCGCGGTGCCCCACCGGCGGCCCGGGCCTTCAGCACCGCCCGGTCAGTCGATCTGGGCGCAGACGTCGATCAGTTTCTTCTCGCCCACCCACTCCACCGTCCGCTGGTCGTCGGCGGTGAACGCGAAGGTGTACACGCCGTCGATCACGTACTCGCCGCGCGGCAGGTTCCCCTGGCCCTCCTCGAAGCCGACGAGGAACGGCCCGACGGCGTAGTAGGTGTACCCGCCGTCCGGGGCGTACCGCGCCAGGCCCCGGCCGCTCGCGTCCTCGTCGTAGGTGGCGCCCGTTTCGAGGTTGGTGACGCGGACGGTCAGGGCGCCCTTGAACAGCTCCGTCTTCGGGGAGCCGTCGGGGTACGTGGCGACGGTCTTGACCACGACCTCGTTGTGCACGGGTTCCGTGCGGAAGGCGAAGTCGCAGCGCTCGCCGGCCGGGTAGTCGACCGGCTCGTACGTGACCGGGCGCCAGCCCCCGTCGCCGTCGCCCTCGTCTCCGGAGGCCGCCGCGGGGGCGGCGAGGGCGGCGGTCAGGCAGAGCGCTGCGGCGGAGGCTGCTGCGTAACGGCGCATGGCTGGTGACTCCTTCGGCTCGGGTGGTGCGTTCGCCCCCCGAGCCTGGCCCGGCTGACTGACCATCGGCTCACCACACCGGCGTAGGCTGCCGCGAGTGTTGGAGTTCCGCCTGCTCGGGCCCTTCGAGGCGGTTCACGAGGGCCGCCCGGTTCCGTTGACGCGGCGCCGTCAGGAGCGGCTGCTGCTGGCGGTGCTGCTGCTCGCCCCGGGGCGGGTGGTGGCGGCGGACCGGCTCGCCGACCTGCTGTGGGAAGGGGACGGTGAGCGGGGTCGCGGCACTCTGCACACCTACGTCAGCCGGCTGCGGGCCGTGCTCAAGCCGTACGGGGTACGCATCGCCACCCGCGGCGACGGCTATGCCGCCGAGCCGGGCGGCTGGCGTACGGACGCCGCCGAGTTCGGCGCCCGCGCCCGCGCTGCCGCCGCCACCCGCGACCCGGCCGAGCGGCTGCGCCGTACCGAGGAGGCACTGACCCTGTGGCGCGGCGAACTCCTCGACGGCCTCGCGGACGGCGAACTGCGCGCCCGGCTCGGCGGCGAGCTGGCCGAACTGCGGCTCGGCGCGCTGGAGCAGCGCGCCGAGGACCGGCTGCGCGTCGGCCTCGACGGCCACCCGCGCACCCCCGGCGACGTACGCGCCGACGGCGGCCCGCTCGCCGCCGAACTGCGGCCCCTGGTCGAGCGGTACCCGCTGCGGGAGCGGCTGGTGGCGGCGCTGATGACGGTGCTGTACCGCGCCGGCCGGCAGGCCGAGGCCCTCGACGTCTACCGCACCACCCGCCTCGCCCTGGACGCCGAGTTGGGTGTCGCCCCCGGCCCGGCGCTGCGCGACGTCTACGAGAAGGTGCTCGGCGCCGACCCGTCGCTCGACGAACCGCCGCTGCCCGCGTACGCCGTGCAGGTCCGGGACGTACGGCTGCCGCTGCACACCAGCGGCCAGCCCGCCCTGGAGTTCTGCAACACCTGGGCCGGCTGGGACGGCGCCCGCGCCACCGGCGCGGAGTGGCTGACCGGCTACCGGGCGCTGGCGGTGTGGGCCGGGCACCTGGGCCTGCTGGAGGACTGGCTGGTCACCCAGCTCCTCAAGCAGGCAGAACAGCAGCCCGCCGCGGCCCTGGCGGCGCTGGCGGAGGCCCGCGAGCTGCGTACCGCGGTGCACGACTGCTTCGTCACGCCGACCGACCGGCGCGCGTTCAGGCAGGTCGCGCGCGCCGCCGAAGCCGCCGCGCGGGTGGCGGAGTTCGTCTGCGACGAGGACGGGCTCGGCCGCTGGCGGCTGCCTGCCTCGACGGGCCTGCGGCTGCCGGTGCTTGCGGTGGCCCGCAGCGCCGCCGACCTGCTGGCCGACCCGCAGCGCTTCACGGTGACGGTGTGCCCGTCGCCGGACTGCGGCTGGCTGTTCCTCGACGCCCCGGGCCGCCGGCGCTGGTGCTCGCTGGGCACTTGCGGGGCCCGGGACCGCGCGGGCTGCCTCGCCTGAGGTCCCCGCCCGGTCCCCGCCCGGCACGCGCTACTTCCGGGCGGCGGCGGGCTGTGGGGACGATGCCGCCCGTACGCGCCGCCTCGTACTCCGCGGGCGTGTACGCGATCGCGCCGACGTGCCCGCCCAGCGCCCCGCCCGCGTCCGCCTCCGTGGCCTGCGCGGACGCCAGGTACGCCGGCCCCTTCGCGACCGCCTCCCGCGCCCCCCGCCTCCGCCAGGGCCTGCACGATCAGCCCCGTGCTGTTGGTGTTCGGCGCCTCCGTGCTCACGCCCCCGCCCCAACCGCCGCCCGGGTCCTGCCGGTCGCGCAGCCACGCCACCGTGCGGTCGATGGCGCCGTCGAGTCCCGTCGCCCCCGCCTCGCGCGCCGCGAGCAGGGCGGACAGGGCCAGGCCCGTGGCGTCGCCGTCGGGCGCGGACTGTCCGTGCGCCTTGCCCTCGTCGCAGGTCGACAGCTTGCGGCCGTCCGGAGTGACGTGGTCGCCGGTCTCGTCGGTGGGGACGTACCCGAAGAAGATCCGGAAGTAGCCCTCCGCGCACTGCTGGCCGAGGAGCATGTCGATGGCGGGCCGGTCGTTGGCGTCCGCGCCGGCGAGGCCGATGACGGCGAGGGCCTGGCCGAACATGTTGGAGTTGTTGCCGACGAAGTCCGCGAGGTCGGGGTCCTTGGAGTAGTCGCTGATCCGGCCCTTGTCGGGGCCCGAGCGCGGGATGGCGGCCCGGGTCTCGGCGACCATGTCGTAGCCGCCGAAGTCCCGCGGGTCGCGGCCGGAGACCTCGGCGGCGACGAGGGTCTTGGCCGCGGCGCCGCCGGTGACGACGGCGTCGTAGCCCTCGTCGGGCACGAGCCCGTCCCAGGTGAAGTAGTCGCTGGCGTGCTTGCCCTCGTCCGGGTACGCCGCGATGGGCTCGGCGAGCCGGCCGTCGCCGGAGGCGTGCAGGGCGTAGAGGACGTCGATCATCAGGCCGTGGTCGGGGAGGGCGCCGCCCAGCGGGTTGCGGATCGTGCCGTCGTCGGCGAGCTGGGTCTCCAGCCAGCGGGAGGCGGAGCGGGCGGCGGCGAGATCGGCGGCGGCGTCGGCCCGCGCGGGGGGCGGCGGGGCGCCTACGGCGAGTGTCGCGGCGGTGGGCGCACAACCGGGGGGCCGCAGAGGGGAGTTCGGCGCCGGCCGGCAGCCGTGCGCGGCGGCGGGTCACTTCCCGGCCCGGGCGCCGCGGCCGCGGCCCCGGACGGCCCCCGGCCCCCTGCCCTCACCCCTGCCCCCGCCGCTGACCTGCACCGCGAGACACCCCGCCGAGGACCTGAAGGTCGACATCGGGGGCGCTCCAGGCCCGCCGTCCCTCCCTGGCGTCCGGCCCGGCACGGTATGTTCCCGTACGGAGTGGCTAAAACCGGCGGTCGATGCGCGCCGGAGTCACTTCGGATGGCACCGTCTCACCACCAAGGGATCGGGAATGATCACTCTTACCAAGGAAGACGACCCGGCGGACCTGGCCGGGGTTACCCACCTGTCGATAGGGGTCTCCTGGGACCCCACGGTCGGAAGCAGCGGTGGCCTGATCGGCAAGCTGCGCCAGACCAAGGGCACCGACCTCGACCTGATCGCCATCGCCATGGCGGGAGCCGACCCGGTCCGCCTGGCCGGCCTCGACTCGCTTGACCCGATGGGCAACGGCGCGCTGCTGCACAGCGGCGACAACCAGACGGGGAAGGGCGACGGGGACGACGAGACGGTGACCGTCGAGTTCTCCAAGATTCCGGCCCAGATCACCGGCATCGTGTTCGTCGCCGCCGCCTACAAGAAGGGCAGCAGCTTCCAGAAGGCGCGGAACATCAGCTTCAAGGTGTACGACGCCACGGGCGGCAGCACGCAGCAGGTCGCCGACATCTGGCCGAGCCTGCTCTCCGCGGACAACGGCTGCGCCGTGGCCAAGGCCACCCGCAACGGCGCGACCTGGAAGCTTCAGGTGATCAACGAGACGGGGAAGATCAAGCAGGGCAACGAGCACTCGCTCATGCGCTTCGCCGCGGGCAAGTGACGGGAGGCAGCGTGCGCCCGGGCCGCCGCCTCCTGGGTGGACGCTGCTTTCCGCTCGCCCGGCCGTGCTGCTGCCGGGCCGGCGCCCACCGCCGGCAGCAGCCGCCGACGAGGGCGGCCCGCGGCCGACGGGACGCGAACCCGTGCTACGGGCCGGGGGGCCGCTGCCGCGGGGCGTGCTTCCGTGAGCCGGGTTTCGCGCTCCGGCAGATGGCGTAACGGGCGCCGGGCGCAGGCACCGTGATCCATAGCCTGACGTCCGGCGCGAGCCCTCGCGCCTGTCGGACGGAGAAAGCGGGCCCCCGGTGAAACTCCCCCTGCGGTTGACGACCTGGCTCACCGCGGCGGCGGCCGCGCTGCTCACGGCGGTCGGTACCGCCCCTGCCGGTGCGGACGACGCATGGCGGAAGGTCGGCGGCGACGTCCGCAGCGGCGTCAGCGGCGCCGCGTACGAGGGCGGCACCGCGGCCGGGGCGGACCTGCTCGTCGTACACGACAACAAGCGGTCCGGGCAGCGGCGGCTGTCCCGGATCACGCACGGGGAGGGCTCCGACGTCGTCGCCCCGATCACCTGGGACGGACCGGAACCCGTCGACCTGGAGGCCATCGAGGCCGTCCCCGGGCTGCCGGGCGAGTACCTGGCGCTCGCCGCCCGCGGCATCGTCTACCGCCTCAAGGTCGCCGGCACCACGGCGACGGTCACCGACTACTCCCCGCTGCCGGCCATCGGCGAGGGCGACGACTACGAGAGCTTCGCGATCGTCGCCCAGAACGGCCAGCTCGCGGCCACCTGGGCGGACCGGGGAGCCGGCGCGGACCGCTCCGCCACCCTGTACGCCGCCGCCCTGACCTTCGCCCCGTGGGGCCAGCCGCAGTGGGGCACCGTGACGCGCCGCGCCTACCTGGCGCCGTACCCGACAGACGACGGCACGCGCCACATCTCCGACATCACGGTCACCGATTCCGGTCGTATCCTCGCGAGTTCGGCGGCAGACGCCGGCGACGACGGCCCCTTCGACTCCGCGGTGAGCGACGCCGGCCGCGTGACCGTAGCGGCGAACGGCCGCGTCCGCGTCACGCTCGCCGCCTCCCCGAACGTGCTCGGAAAGTTCCCCGGCTACAAGATCGAGGCCGTGGAGTGCCTCCCCGGATCCGCCGACGCCTTCCTGGGCACGGACGACGAAAACCTCGGCGGCTACGTACGCACCATGCCGCTCTGCGCCACCTGAGCCCGGAACGGAACGAGCCCGCCGCGATCAGGGGAAGTCGCTGCGCCAGAGCACCAGCGTCGCCGTCCCCAGCGCCAGCACCTGGAACGCGAGCAGGCGCCAGCGCCGGCCGATGCCGAGGACCAGCACCCAGAGCGCGATGACGCCGACGCCGACCTGGGCGACCTCGACCCGCGCCGACTCCGACATGTCGGTGGACCCCGCCATCCAGCCCTCGGACCAGCTGATGGAGAACAGCATCCAGGCAACAAGGACCGCGTCCAGGAACAACGCGGTGACCACCATGAGCACGGTCTCCGCGGTGGACGGCTCGCCCCGCCCCGCGGTCGGACGCTCCGGCGGAATCGGATCGAGGTCGTGCCAGGACGGCGTACTCACCACGACGGGCCTCCGTAAAGCGGGTCGGGGGGTAGCCCGAGTATCCGGGGGCCCACCGCGCCACGGCATGAGTACGGCTACTCAGAGCGCCGCGCTTTCCTACCGGGGTACCGCCCGGCTTCAGGCGAGGAGCAGGTCCTCGTAGACGTGGTGGTCGCGGCTGCTGACGCGGTCGTGCGGCAGCTCGGCCGCGCGGGCGTGCTCGCCGACGTCGGCGAGGGCACGCGCCAGGGTGTCCTGGACGATCTCCCGTTCCACCCGTACGCCGCCGAGCCGCGCCACCTCCGCGCCCAGCCCGGTCAGCAGCTCCACCGCCGACCGCGGCCGGCCCGCGGTGACGTGCCGCGAGCGCCTCGACGACCGGGGCGAGGACCTCGCGGTAGTCGTGGCGCGGGTCGGCGGCGGCCCGGCGGGCGAGGGCGTGCAGATCGTCCGTGGCGGCTTCCACGGCCAGGGCCAGCGCGAGGTTGAAGGTGTGGAAGACCTCCGCCATCCCGCCGGGAGCGGCCAGCAACTCCCGTACGTGGCCCGGTTCGCAGCGCCCGGCGGGGGTCTGCCGGATGAGCAGCAGCCGCCAGTCGGTCGCCGCCCGCATCCCCACGTCGGAGCGGGCCAGCACCTCGTCCGCCCGCCGGCGCGCGTCCGCGAAGTCGCCGCAGGCGAGGGACTGGAGTGCGGCGTGCCAGTTGATATGGCGGAAGTGCATCGCCTGCGGGTCGGCCGCGAGCCACCGGTCGAGGAAGGCCGTCGCGGCCGGGCCCGCGCCCTCCTCCTGCTGCGCGTGCGCACGGGCGTGCACCGCCACCCCGGACCGGGGGTTGCGGGCCAGGGCCCGGTCCGCCAGCTCGTGGGCCTCCTGGGTACGGCCCTGCTCGACCCGTACCCAGGCCAGCCAGCTCGTCCAGGCCCAGTCGTCCGGCCCGGCGGCGGCGCACTGCTGCTCGACCAGGGCGTCGCCCCGCGCGCGGTACGCGGCGTCGCCGCAGGTGTGGAAGACGTCGAGCATCAGCCCGGCCGCCTCGTCCCCGGGCCACCGGGCGAAATGCGTCAGCAGGTGGTCGGCGGCCAGCCGGAATCGGCGGTCCGCCCGCTCAGCCGGCGCAGCCGGGGACGGGGGAGGGGGAGCCGGCGCAGTTGTTGGGCAGGTTGCCGGTGACGGGGGAGCGGGTGGCGGTGACGCGGCCCCCGTTGAGGATGCCGCCGGCGGTCTCGGCCGCCCGGTTGCCGGTGACGGGGGTGTCGTGGAGGTGGAGCGCGCTGAGGCTGCCGTTGTTGAGGATCCCGCCGCCGACGCCGCCGGTCGCCCGGTTCGTGACGACCCGGCTCGTGGAGAGGGTGACGGTCCCCGCGTTGGTGAAGAGGCCGCCGCCGCCGAAGGCCGCCGCCGGGTGACGAGGGGTGGACCGGGTGCCAGGGGCTGGAGAGCCGACCCACCCCGCCCGCGGCCACAACGACCGCAGGATCGCCCGCAGCGTCGCTCTCGGCGAGCCCGTCACTCAGCCTGACCCGGAGAGGACCTGGGTCCGCACCGCCCCGGAAGAGATGGCCGCCGAGACCCTGGCCGGCTTCCCGGACCGGTCCCGATGAGCTCTGGACGACCTGCGCGCACTCGTGTCCGGCCACCCGATCATCGCCGAGGGCTGAGGGCTTCGACCCGAACTCGTGGCACCCCTCCTCGACTCACCGCGCCGGATGGTCGTGATGGTGCCCACGCCCGAGTTCCGGGCCCGGCAGTCTTGCGAGCTGCCGCGGGCCACCTCTCTCGGACACCGCGTCAGTGACCCCGTCCGGGCGCAGGCCAATCGCCTGGCCCGCGACCGACTCGTCGCCGAGGACGCCGTCCGCCGCGCTGACCAGCTCGGCATCCGGGTGATCGCCGTGGACGGCTCCCGCGACGCCGCCGCGATCGCGGAGACCGTCGCAGATCACTTCGCCCCCTACCTCCCAGGGCAGGACCGCAGGGCTTGATCACCGGTACGCATTCAGTAGGTGCTGCCCAAGCCCGGCAGGAGGGAGGGGCAAACCGCCCTCGGCGGGTCCCGCCCTTCACCCACACCGGTCCGCCACCCCTCTTGATATGCAAGTGGCTACTTGCCTATGGTGTGGGTGTGCCAGACGACGTGTTCAAGGCGCTGGCCGACCCGAACCGCAGAACGATCCTCGACGAGCTGACGGAACGGGACGGCCAGACCCTCTTCGAAATCTGTGCGCGGCTCTCCACGAAGCACGGTCTCGGCCTGTCCCGACAGGCGATCAGCCAGCACCTTGCCGTCCTGGAAGCCGCGGGACTGATCAAGACGCGGCGCGAAGGCCGCTACAAATTCCACGACCTCATCACGCAACCGCTTGAGCAGATCGTCGACCGGTGGCTCAAGCCCAACGCATCGGAGCCGGAGAAGTGAAGATCTACGTAGCCCACGTGTTCGTCGACGACCAGGCCAAGGCAGAACGCTTCTACACGCAGGTACTGGACTTCGTGAAGAAGAACGACATCCCCCTCGGCGGCGGCGCCCGGTGGCTGACCGTGGTCTCGCCGGAGAACCCCGAGGGCGCCGAGCTGCTACTGGAACCGTCCGGCCACCCCGCGGTCCCGCCGTACAAGGAGGCACTGGTCAACGACGGCATCCCGGCCACCTCCTTCGAGGTCGAAGACGTGCACGCGGAAACCGCCCGGCTGCGCGAACGGGGCGTGGTGTTCACGCAGGAACCGGCGGACATGGGCGCGGTCACCACGGCGGTCTTCGACGACACCTGCGGCAACCTCATCCAGATCGTCCACCACAACAAGGTGTAGCCGGACCCGGCCGGCTCGTCCGTACCGCGTGCTTGAGCAACCTGACGCCCGCGAACGGGCCGCGCGCGCCCGCGGTCGCAGCGCGAAGAAGAGTCCGAAGGCGAACTCCAACGGGCGCAGGCTGGACCGGTCTTACTACGGGTTGGGCCCGATGTCCGAGGCGGCGGCGACAGCCGCGTGCCCGAACGCAACGGTGTTGCGTGAGTCTGGGGGACTCGGGTGCGCGGAGGAAGGGCTTGCCCTACCGTGGCGCCCAGCAGAATTCGGTAGTGCCGGGACCGGGGCACCGTTGGGTCTGCCGAGCCGCCACTGACCAAACGTCGCGGTACACGAAGTAGTTACAGGAATTTTCACGGGGGGTAGTTCATGACGCGCCGTCACGTGCGTGCTATAGCCGTCTTTGCCATCGTCTTCATCACCCTGACCGGGGCCCGCCGATCCGGCGACGGCGGCTGTGACGACGACGACAGTTCAAGCACATCCACCACCGGGGGCGGTTACTCGTCGGGTGGCGGGGACGACGACATAGAGGACGACATAGACATCGAAGAAAACACCGACATACCCGGCACAAGTGTGCCCGGCGCCGACACCACGCCGACCGACTCGAACGCCCTCGCCGACGTCCGCATAGCCAATTGCGACTACGACGAGACCAGCCAGGAGTTCACGTCCGACGTGACGATCACCAACTCCTCCTCCACGCAGACATACCGCTACCGCATCCTCATCGCAGTGAACGAGCAGGAAGGCGGAGTCACCGGCGACAAGCTGCTGAGCAGCGACACGGTGTCGCTGGACAGCCTCGCCCCCGGGCAGAGCCAGACCGTGCCGTCCGAGTCCTTCCGCCCGCTACAGGAGACCACCACCTTCGAGTGCTCAATCTCCCGCGCCAGCAAGTATCCGGTGAGCTAGAACGACCCGTTCCCCTGGCCGTCGGCGGCAGCTCCGCCCGGCCGGCCGAACCCTGGGAGAAAACCCCGCTGGAAACCCGTGAGCTGCTCTGCGCGCTGGGAACTTGGTATGCAGAGCAGTGCGACGGCGACCGGGAGCACGAGTTCGGGGTGAAGATCGAGACCTTGGACAACCCCGGATGGCTCATTCAGGTCGATCTGCCCGGAACGAGCAAGGAAGGCGTCACCCTCGCCCCAGAATTGGCGGAGGAAACCGACGGATCGTGGCTGCACAGTTCTGCGGACGGCAGCATCCTGCGGATCGCATGCGGCCCCAAGGACCTGGAAAGAGCCGTCCGCGCGGCACTAAAGTTCCTCACGGCCTGAGCACCACGGCCTTGCGCGTAATCCAGAGCTTGATAGGTCCTGGAGGCGCAGCGTGACCGCGCGCCTCGGGAAAACACGAAAGGCCCGGGTCGATGACCCGGGCCTTTCGTCTGGAGCGGGCGACGGGAATCGAACCCGCGCTCTGAGCTTGGGAATCCCACCGCCTCGGTGCGCTGGCGATCCTCTGACCTGCACTGACGTAGGTCGATCGGGGTGCGGCATGGCACGCATCGTGTCCGTGGCAGACCCGTCTTGTCCACGGCGTATGGCACGCGTATGGCACGGCGGGTCGAACGCCGGTTGGACATCGGTGTCTTGGTGACGGACGGACTCACGGGTGCTTCCCTCGTCCGTCGTATGTCGTGGGCTTTGCTCCCGCGAGCCTTACCGATCCTGTCAGGTGGGCGCTGCGGCGTACGTCGTGGCGGTCGGCCCGGCGGTGCGTTACTCAGGGCGTGCGTTCGCGGGTGACGGTGCACGGCTCCAGGATCGTCGTCGGCGCCTGAATACCCGAGGTGTAGACGAGGTGCGGCGCCGGCCTGGCGTGCGGCGTCGATGGCGTGGCCGTGCTGGGTCACCCGTTCGCCGGGACCGAAAGTGATGAGGAGCAGTTCCGCGACGCCATCAACGGTCTTGGCGGTGCCGACGATGTCGTCCAGGTCGACGGTGGCGGTGCGCAGACCGCGGTCGGCGGGTTCGGCGAGGCGGTCGGTGTTGCGGCCGAGTGCCAGGATGTCGTCGGCGGGGACGCTGTGGTCGAGGAGGTCGTCGATGGTGAGGGCGCCGAGCTTGCCGGTCGCGCCGATGATCGCGAGGGTCATCGGGGTTCTCTTCCTTCGTGGGGGCGGGGTCAGTTGCTGATGGCGGGGGCGCGTCCGACGTAGGTGGTCTCGTCGACCTGGGCGGCGGTGAACGCGGCGGTGTCGGCGCGGCTGACGGCGAAGCCGAGCTTGTCCGTACCGAAGAAGCCGACCCGCAGGCGGTCCTGCTTGGGGGTGTTGGGGGCGATGAACCGCACGACGGTCGAGTCGGCGCGATCCTGGTGATCGCCCCGACGCTGGTCCTCTTCCTCTTCCTGCTACATCTACAACGGCTTCGCCCAGGGAGCCTTCCAGCCCTGGGCACGCATTTCCGTTGTCCCTTTCTCGCGGACGATGGTCTTTGCCCGGCCATGTGCGACAGGAGAATGAGCTGAACGCCTGTCATGGGGCCACTTCGTGCCACGTCAGCCGGTCGTCGCGGCCTGCTCGGGCGGCTGGGCATCGTAGTTGGCCACGCCCCCGAGGTACCTTTCGGCGAACACCGCCCAGGAGCCGTCCGCGATCATCTGTTCGACCGCCTTGTCGATGTCGTCGCGCAGCTCCGTCTCGCCCTTGGGTACCCCGACGCCGTAGAAGTGCTCGGCGCTGAGTTCCAGTCCGGCCAGCCGGTAGTCACTGGCGTTCCCACCGTGGGTGGCGTATCCGACGAGGAGGGAGTCGTCGGTGGTCAGGGCGTCGACCTCGCCTTTGTCCAGGGCGGTGAGGCATTCCGTAGAGGAGGCGCGCTCCGTGAGGTCCGCGCCCGGTGCCCCTCCCTCCTTCACGACCTGCGCAGAGGTGGAGCCGGCGACCGCGCACAGCCTCATGTCGTTGAGGTCCGTCGCATCCGGTGCCCGGTCGTCGGCGCGCATCAGCAGGTCCTGGCGGGCGGAGAGATAGGGGCCGGCGAAGTTGACCTGTTCTTTCCGCGCGTCGGTGATCTCATAGCTCGCGACGACGAAGTCGACCTTGCCGCGTACAAGGAGGCTCGTACGCTCGGTGGCGGACAATTCCCGCCACGTGATGTCCTCGGCCTCGACGCCGAGTTCGCCGGCAATGTACCTGGCGACGTCGACCTCGAACCCAACGTATTCTCCGTCCCGGTCGCAGTAGCTCATGTTCGACTGGTCGGGCATGATGCCGATCGTCAGGCTCTTACGCCCTCTACCGTCACCGGAGCCGGACTCGGCCGAGGAGTCAGTGGCGCACTCGGTTGGCGAGTCGCCTGCTGTCGCGCCGTCACCGCCCGACGGCAGCAGCCATACCGTCGTCGCCACCGCGAGCGCTCCAACGGCCAGGGCGGCCGTGGCCATCAACGAGCCCCGGCGTCGCGGCGGTGCCGGGAGCGTCGGCGGCGCCACTCCGGTCAGCCGCCGGTACGCCGGTAACTCCGCCAGCGCGCGCGTCACGCCGCACCGCCGGACGATTTCCAGCGGGTCAGGCCGCCGCGCCGGGTCCCGGGCGACGCACTGCCGGATGAGCTCGGCCAGCCCGGATTCCACGCCGTCGACATCGATCTCGCCGTGTACCACACGGTAGCTCACGGCCGGCCACTCCCCGCCGCCGTACGGTGACCGGCCGGTCGCGCCGGCGGCCATCGTCGCGCCAAGCGCGAACACATCCGCCGCCGGGCCCGCCTCGCCGCCCAGCAGCACCTCGGGCGCGGTATAACCGGGGGTACCCGGCATTTGCCCCGTGCGGGTGAGCTGCGTGTGTTCCGCCGCCCGGGCGATACCGAAGTCGATCAACTGCGGCCCTCCCGGGGCCAGGATGACGTTGTGCGGCTTCACGTCCCGATGGACCACCCCGTGCCCGTGCACCGCCGCCAGCGCCTCCGCCAGCGCCGCGAACAGCCCCATGCACAGGGTGGGTTCGAGTGGCGTGCCGCGTGATGCCTTCAGCAGCGTCGGGCCCGGTACGAACTCCGTCGCCAGCCAATACGGCGGCACGTCCAGGGAAGCGCCGACGAGACGAGCGGTGTACGGGCTGCGCACCACCCGCACCGTCGCCACCTCACGCCGGAACCGGATCAGGACATCGGCATCCTCCGCGAAATCCTCGCGGATCACCTTGATCGCCACCTGCATCCCACCCGGCGACTGCCCCAGATACACCCGTCCCATGCCGCCACTACCCAGCCTGGCCAGCAGCCTGAACTCGCCCAGACGCTTGGGATCCTGGCTTCTCAAATTCTCCACGCCCACCACTCTTGCAGAGCGGCGTGCACCAGGCAGAGCAGGAGATCGGACTGCCGAACGCCACTTCCGATCCCCATCCCGGCGGACGAGTGACACCAACGTGAGACGGACTCCGAGGGGACAGCGCCTGAGACGGCTGGGTGACGGCGCAGCAGTGCACGTCGTTCCGGGGTGTAGCGGATCACCTGCTGTCGAGCTTCGTAACGGCATGTTGTGTGCTGCAAGATGGCGACGCACCGTGGGCAGTTGAGTTCCCGGTTCCAGGGCGCGAGCCTCGTGCGATCCGAGGTACGTCACCTGCCGGCCGGCGGCAGCGAACTCTTCGGCAAGCAGCTGTGGGGAGACCTCCGCGCCTCCGATCAACAGCGATGGCGGGGTACGGCGCCAGACGAACAGGACGCTCGGCACAGGCTCGCCCACCTCCGTCGTCGGCCAGTACCCGTATCTCCTGGGCGACGTGCTCCGCTGGCCGCTCGGCGGACAGAACCGTGGTCTGTCCGGTGATCGGTGGTTCAGGCTTGTCGATGAAGTATGAGCGGGTATGGGCGATGAACGCGGGACGGCGCGACGCTGAAGGACAGCATGGTGCGTGCCGGCCAGTCCACCGACGGGCCGCGCTGATCTACCAGCACTCGAACCTGCAACGCCAGCGGGAGATTGCAGACGCACTCGACGCGGGGGTTGAAGTGGTCTAGACAACATAGAAGCCCAGGTTGTTGACCTGGGACTTTCTTCTGGAGCGGGCGACGGGATTCGAACCCGCGCTCTGAGCTTGGGAATCCCACAGCCTTGAGCCGCCGATGCGATTCCGACCTGCGGCGACGCACCTGAAGTGGCTCGCAGGAGCGCGCACTCTCTGTCCGTCGTTGTCTCGTCTTCCCCGCGGTGTATGGCACGTGAGTGGCACGGAGGCCGAGGCGACAGCCAGTTGCTGCACTGGCGATGGGCAGAATCTTGACGGGCGTGGTGATCCAGTGCGCCGCATTCCCGGCGTTTGCTCCCGTGAGCCGCATGAGTCCTGCAAAGCTGACGGTGTGACGTACGTCGTGACGGTAGACGACCGGATCGCGGATGGTGCTCCGGAGATGGACGAGCTACAGCGCGTCGGCGCGATCACTCGGTTGGAGCAGGGGTTCGACGCGGTGGAGGAGATCGCGGGCCCGGTCTCATAGACCGGGCGTACCGCGCAGCCCACCACCTGCGAGCCTCGGACGACATCACGCCGACAAGTTCAAGAACGGGAATGGATGGGGTACGCGTGCGTGGCGCCGGTCGCCAGCTCACGCTCGATCAGGTGAAGCCTTTCGTTCAGTAGCGGCGGATACCGGCTCGACGGCCCCCCGCGCGGCCTGGTCGGCAGCCCTCGACGAGGTCTGGGCATGCCGACGGTGGGCCCCGCGAGCCCGGAAGCCATCGTCCGGCCTACCGGCCGCAGCGCGGGTCGGCACGGCAGAATGAGATCGTGAGCGACGAAGACGTGGATCTGGCCGACCTGCTGGGAACTCAGGAATCCGCCTGCCTTGAGTTCAAGCGCACTCCCAAGCGCGAGGGCAGGCGAGGAGACGCCATCGGCAACGCAGTATGCGCCATGGCCAACGACCTGAGTGGTCGTGGCGGGGGTGACATCCTCGTAGGAGTGGACGACAAGGGGATGCCCGTCGACGATGTCGATCTGAGCGATCGTGCGCTCCTCCAGCTCACCGAGATCCGAGACTCCGGCCTCATCCTCGACCGCCCGTCCCTCACGGTCGAGCGGGCCGTCTACCGAGGCAAACCCGTCGTCCGGCTCCACGTGGCCGCATCCGCGACCCCGCCGGTGCGGTTCGACGGTGTCATCTGGGTCCGTCCGGGCCCGACCACGCGTAAGGCCAGCCGGGAGGACGAGCGGGTTCTCACCGAGCGCCGACGAGCCATAGACCGTCCCTTCGACACGCGTGCAATGGAGCTGGTCCGCGTCGATGACCTGGATCTGGATGTGTTCCGGCAGTCGTATCTGCCTTCCATGGTCGCCCCGGACGTCATCGAGGAGAACGGCCGCCCCATCGACCGGCAGCTCTCCTCACTCCACCTGATGACCCCCGGCGGCACGCCGACCACGCTCGGAGTGCTGGCCGTTGGACTCGACCCCACTAATCATGTGCCCGGGGCCTACGTCCAGTTCGTCCGCTACCAGGGCGTTGACCTCGATGCCCCGATCGTCGATGAGCAGGAACTCCGGCAGAACCTGGTAGGGCTCTCGGCACGTCTGGAACCTCTCCTGCGCAGCAATCTGCGCACGAGGCTCGTGGAGGACGGGTTCCGGGAGACGCCCCGCCCGGACTATCCACTGGAGGCACTGCGCGAGCTTTGCATGAACGCGCTCATGCACCGGAACTACGAGACCTCCTACGCACCGACCCGGATCGTCTGGTTCGACGACCGAATCGAGATCACCAATCCCGGCGGACCGTTCGGGCAAGTCCGGGACGACAACTTCGACCGTGTTACTGACTACCGCAATCCGTCCCTGGCCGCCGCGATGAAAGGGCTTGGATATGTGAACCGGTTCGGACGGGGAATCGGGCGAGCGAGAAGGGCGCTAGAGGACAACAGAAATCCGCCCCCCGAGTTCCAGGTGGACGATTCGTCGTGGGTCGTCGTGATCAGGAGAGCTGCATGACATCGATCGCCCTGTTCAACAACAAGGGAGGCGTGGGAAAGACCACCCTTACCTACCACCTGGCCCACATGATCCGGCGCCTTGGTCTGAGCGTTCTCGCCGTCGACCTGGATCCCCAGGCGAACCTGACCTCCATGTGCCTGGACGAGACGGAGATCGAGGAGCTCTGGGAGAACCCCTCCGAGCTCATCAACCAGGGCGCGGTTCCGGCGGGCCTGCCGGGGGTCGGACGGGTTCGCAGCGGACAGACCATCGCCGATGCCGTCCGCCCCATCCTCGAAGGGACGGGCGACATCGCGGCTATCGAGCCTGCCAGGCTCCAGCCCGACCTCTGGTTGCTGCCCGGCAGCCTTGACCTCAGCCGCTTCGAGGACAAGTTGTCCAACGAATGGTCACGTGCCTACGCGGGTGACATCGCGGCCATCCGTACATCGACAGCATTCCACCGGATCATGGAGCAGGCGGCGAGTGCTGTGGCCGCCGACATCGTGCTGATCGACGTCGGCCCCAACCTAGGAGCCATCAACCGGGCCGCATTGATTTCCGCCGACTCGGTACTGATGCCATTGGCCGCGGACCTGTTCTCGCTTAAGGGCCTCAGCAACCTGGGGCCTACACTGCGCCAGTGGCGCGCCGACTGGCAGCAGCTCGTCCTTCCCAGGGTGCCGCCAAGCATCTCCGCGCCCGAAGCCGGGATGCGGCCCCTCGGGTACGTGATCATGCAGCCGGAGATGCGACTCGACCGGCCGGTCAGGGCGTACGAGCGGTGGCTCAAGCGGATTCCCTGGGTCTACTCCTCAGCGGTTCTCGCCGAGTCGCAGCCCACCCGTGACGACGACCAGCACCGCATCGCGACCATGCGGAACTACCGGAGTCTGATGCCTCTGGCACACGACGCAAGGAAGCCGATGTTCGATCTGAAGCCGGCGGACGGCGCACTGGGCAGCACCCAGCAGTACGTGAAGACCTGCTTTAAGGAGTTCCAGACGCTGTCCCGCGAGGTGCTCGTACGGGTCGGCGAGCCCTTGGAGGGGGTTCGCCCGCTGGCACCGGCCGGCCCGAGCTAGCTTGGATTCTTTGACTTTCGTGACAGTCTCGGATCCTTCGGTGGGCCGTGTCAGTTGTTCAGGATGGTGGCGGCCAGGCTGATGGCAGGACTGTCCCGTCGGGCGGGCGCCGGGTTCCCCGGTAGCGGTCAGGCTGGTGCTAGTCGCAGGGACGGGAACGTTCGGGTTAGGGGCATCAGAGTGAGTCGCCGCTTCAGTGGATGACCGGGGGCGCCGGAGGGGCGCAAGCCCGGGCCGGGACCGAAGCTACTGGTGCGGATCTGGTGCAAGGCCCAATGCAGGTCTAGACGATGCACAATCCCCAGGTCGCTGACCTGGGGATTCGTCGTGGAGCGGGCGACGGGAATCGAACCCGCGCTCTGAGCTTGGGAAGCTCATGTTCTACCATTAAACTACGCCCGCGTGGGCGCCCCCGTGGGGCGCCTCACCGGTGTCACTCTACCGTATGTGTGCCCCCCGGCGAGGTCGTCGGGGGGCTGCTTGGTGTTGCGGCGTGGAGGGGCCAGGTGGGGGTGGGAGTTGGGGTTACGGTGGGTGGGGGTGGCGTTGGGGTGGGGTGGTTGGTCCCGTAGTGTGGCTTTTGTTGCTTTACGGGGAAGGAGCCTGATGGAGTCCACCGTCGTCCGATGTGCCGAAGGGCACGTCTTCAGCACCAACTCGCTCCCGATGCAGAGCGTCGGCGCCGCCCGGCGGATCGGGTCCGGCGGACTCGTACGGTGTCCGCGCTGTGCGCGGTTGCGGAACGTCGTGCCGGTGGGGAAGGACGGGGCGCGGTAGCGCGCCGGGGCAGCCGGTAGGGTCGGGGCGTGCTGCTCTCTGACAAGGACATCCGGACCGAAGTCGATGCCGGGCGGGTACGGATCGAGCCCTTCGACGACGTGATGATCCAGCCGTCCAGCGTGGACGTACGCCTCGACCGCTACTTCCGGGTCTTCGAGAACCACCGCTATCCCCACATCGACCCCGCCGTCGAACAGGGCGACCTCACGCGGCTCGTGGAGCCCGAGGGCGACGAGTGCTTCATCCTGCACCCCGGGGAGTTCGTGCTGGCCTCCACGTACGAGGTCATCTCCCTGCCCGACGACATCGCCTCCCGGCTCGAAGGCAAGTCCAGCCTCGGGCGGCTCGGGCTGCTCACGCACTCCACCGCCGGCTTCATCGACCCCGGGTTCAGCGGTCACGTCACGCTCGAACTGTCCAACGTCGCCACGCTGCCCATAAAGCTCTGGCCCGGCATGAAGATCGGCCAGCTCTGCATGTTCCGGCTCAGCTCGCCCGCCGAGCATCCCTACGGGTCCGCCAAGTACGGCTCCCGTTATCAGGGACAGCGGGGGCCCACGCCGTCCCGGTCATTCCTCAACTTCCACCGTACGGTCGTCTGATCCGGGCCGTACGCCTCAGAGCGTGCCCAGCTTGATCAGCGCCAGCAGCGCCACCAACTGGATCGAGCACGCGCCCAGCGCCCGCGGCCACGGCAGGTCGTGCGACTTGCTCACCATCGACGTCAGCAGCACCCCCGCGGCCAGCCACGTCAGCCAGCCCACGCCCTGCGCGAACGTGTCCTCGCCGCCCATGAACATCGCGACCAGCAGCCGCGGCGCGTCCGTGATCGCCACCACCAGCATCGCCAGCCCCACCGTCGGCGCCAGCGCGCCCGCCCCGCCCATCTGGCGGGCCAGGGTGTGCGTGACCGTACCCATCACCAGGCCGCTGAGCGTCACGGCGACGCCCGTGGAGATGATCCACGGGATGCTCGCGGAGATCGTGGAGTTGAGCACCTCGTCGCGCGCCTGCTCCAGGCCGAAGACCGCGAGCATGCCGTAGAGGAAGCTGACCGTCAGCGCCGGGCCCCACATGCTGTGGTCCCGCATCTGCCAGAACGTGCGGTTCGGGTGGAAGACGATCCCGCGGAGCAGGTCCTTCCAGTGCAGCCGCGGGCCTACGGGCGGGGCCGCCGTCTCGCCCGCGCGGTAGACCTGGCCGTCCTGGTACGGGCCGTAGTCGTCGGGGCCGACGCCCACGCCGTACGGCTGGGTGTTGCCCGGCCGGTCCGCGGCGTACGGGTCGTGGCCGCCGCCGTAGTACTCGGGACCCGGGCCGTGGCTGCCCCGGGGCTGCTGCCACTGACCGCCGTACGGGGGCTGCCCCGGCCCCTGTCCGTGGGGCGGCGGGGGACCGCCGTACTGCGGGCCGCCGTGGGGCGGCGGGCCGCCCTGCGGCGGGCCTTGCGGCCGGCCCTGCTGCCTGCTGCCGTGGGGCTGGCGTCCTCGGCCCATCCTGAATCCTGCCACGCAATCGAACGTACCTGGTCTCGCCCGCCGAGTGCACCGGAGCCCGGGAATACGGGGGACCTTTGTGGCCAAGACGGTACTTCCCGTAGGGGATCCGCCTTAGGGGGGAGGGGGCGGGGTGGGGGTTGTGGTGCGGCGGTGGTGCGGGCGCTTGCGGGTGTGGTTGTCCTTCCTGGGGTGAGCCAGGGCCCGGCCGGGGGAGGTCCGGGCCCTGGCCGTCTGTGCGGCGGCCCTACGTCCTCAGCCCGCCGACTCCGCCCCGTACCCCGGCCTGCCCGTCGTCGGCATCCCCACCGACGACGGGTAGATCGCCACCGCCCCGTCCGGCGCCACGCCGGAGGCGGTGGAGCGCAGGGCGTAGACCGCGCCGTTGCTGGCGTTCTCGCCGACCGTGCCGGTGGTCAGGTCGGCGAAGCCGTCCCCGTTGAGGTCGGTGAGGAGGAGGGAGGTGCCGAAGCGGTCGCGGGTTTCGTTGGCGTTGGGTACGCCCGGGGCGTCCTGGTGGAGCTGCGTGCCGCCCGCGGTGCCGAAGCCCGAGCCGTCCGCCGCGCCGCGGAGGACCGTGACGGTGCCGGTGTCCTCCGCCGCGCCGATGTCCTCGTTCGCCGCGGAGACGGCCAGCTCCGGGTGGCCGTCGCCGTCCACGTCGCCCAGGGCCACCTCGCCGCCGAAGGAGTCGCCCTGCTCGGGCGTCCCGGGCACGCCGGGGCTGGCCTGGCTGAGGACGGTGGTGCCCGCGGGGCCGTCGGCCGAGCCGCGGGTGATGCTGACCTTGCCGCCCGGCAGGGGGTCGGTGGCGGGCCCGCTCTCGTCGGCCTGGCCGGTGACGACGTCGTCGTGGCCGTCGCCGTCGATGTCCCCGAGGACGGTCGAGCCGCCGCCGGGCAGCAGCGTCTCGGGGAGGGCCAGGCCGTTGTCGGTGCCCGGGACGTAGGAGGCGGCGTTGGCCTCGTCCCGGTAGCCGTCCACGACGAGGTCGTCCGTGCCGTCTCCGTCGACGTCGCCGGCGGCCAGGCCCTCGGGGCCCCAGATCTGCCCGTTCTGGAGTTGCGAGTCGAACATGTACCACTCGCCGTGGTCGCCCTTCGTGCGGCCGAAGCCGCCCTCGAAGACGTCGATGTACGCACTCGTGGAGGCGACGGCGAGGTCCGTCGTGCCGTCGCCGTCGAAGTCCCCGGCCGCCAGCCCGCGGCCGAAGAGGTCGTGCTCGTACGGGCGCGGGTCGGGCAGCGTCGTACCGCCGGAGAGGCCGTCCGGCCCGCCCCACAGGAGCTGGACCGTGCCGCCGTAGACGTCGCCGCCGACCGCCTCCCCGGGGGCGGCGACGGCGAGGTCGGTGTACCCGTCGCCGTCGAAGTCCGCGGCGGCGGTCCAGCCGCCCCAGCCGTCGCCGTCCTCGGCGGTGCCGGGGACGCCGGCGCTGTGCTGGCTGAGCCGTTTGGCGCGGCTGCCGGAGATGCCGGCGGCGGTGCCGTCGTTCTTCGTGCCGTAATGGGCGACGATCTGGCCGGCGTCCCTTACCCCGGCGACGTACGCGCCCGGTGCGGAGACCGCGACGTCGCGTACCCCGTCGCCGTTGAAGTCGACCACCGCGCCTGAGGGTTCGGCGGCGGACGCGGGGCCCGAGGCGACCGCGAGCAGTCCGCCGGAGACCGCGGCGGCGGTCGCGGCGGCCAGGGCGATACGGATTCTGTGGTGCATGCGGCAGCTCCCGGACAGGCGTTCGGAGAAGGTGATCAGAAGACCGCCGACCGCGGTCAAAGGTTGTATGAATGCGGCTAGTTGGTTCGTATGGTGACAGAAGGTGTCATTCCGTGTACGGGGACGGAGAACGGTGGGGTGGGACGGGAATGGGTGGCGGTTTCC
The DNA here is from genome assembly GCF_045781775.1 of Streptomyces sp. 184. Lineage (NCBI taxonomy): Bacteria > Bacillati > Actinomycetota > Actinomycetes > Kitasatosporales > Streptomycetaceae > Streptomyces > Streptomyces sp. 184. The sequence continues at coordinate 326,639 of NZ_CP123230.1, forward strand.
ACGCCGCCTTCATCGCCCCGTCCACACCCCGTCCACACCCCGTCCCGCCCTACTCCGCGAGCGTCTCCGGGAACCTCGCGTTCGCCCCGTTCGCGCCCACCGACGCCCCGTTGAACGTCCACGACCCGTCCGCCGTCAGCCCTCCGCCACGGGCCTGGAGCACCCACGCGTACCCCTGCCCCGCGTTCTCGCCCGGCGCGCCCGCGATCAGGCCTGCCCGGCCGTCGCGGTTGGCGTCGTGCAGCCGGACGTCGGAGCCGAAGAGGTCGCCGGGCTCCGCGGCGCCCGGGATGCCCGCGGTGTCCTGGTTGAAGTGCTGCACCCCGCTCGTGGTCAGCCCGCCGGCCGCCCCGCGCAGCAGCCAGACCGCGCCCGCGTCGTCGTCGGTGCCGATCGCCTCGCCCTCGGCGCCGGCCGCCAGGTCGGGGTAGCCGTCGCCGTTGACGTCGCCCAGCGAGACGTCGCTGCCGAAGCGGTCCTCCAGTTCGTACGACCCGGGGACGCCGCCGCTGCCCTGCTGCCACACCTCGGGCTGCCCCGCGCCGGGCCCGCCCGCGGACCCGTACCAGACCTCGACGACGCCGCCCGACAGGTCCCACTCGCCGTGCTCCAGCACCGTGGGGTCGCCGATCGCGAGGTCGTCCGCGCCGTCCTTGTCGATGTCCCCGGCGACGCCGACCGGCCCGCCGCCGAACTCCGTGCGCGTGAAGCCCTCCGGGCCACCGCCCTTGAGGTACAGGGAGTGGCCCTCCAGGTTCTCCAGGTACCACTTCGTGCCGGTGACGACGAGGTCGTCCGCGCCGTCGCCCTCGAAGTCGCCGGCGACCAGGCCGGTGGGCGTGAAGTCCTGCGGGAAGTCGCCGAGCGGGTTGCCCTCCCGGACCCGTGCGGAGGGGCCAGCGCCCCAGCCCCCGTACAGCTCGACGTGGTCCTTCGACAGGATCGCCAGCGCGGTCGACCCGTCGCGGAACCAGTCGCCCGCCGCCAGCCCCGTCGCGTAGGCGTTGCCCTCGATCAGGGAGGCGGGCCGCATGCCCGCCGCGCCGGTGCCGGACAGGCCGCCGGAGGAGCCGTACAGGATGGCGGCGTAGCCGGTGTCCGCGACGCCGCCGAGGTCTTCGCCGGTGATGCCGACGGCGAGGTCGGCGTAGCCGTCGCGGTCGAAGTCGGCGGAGGTGAGGGTGGCGCCGAAGGCGTCGCCGGCCTCGGGGGAGCCGGGGACGCCGGCGGTGGCCTGGCTGACGACCTTGCGCTTGGCGGTGTCGAGCCCGCCGGCCGAGCCGTAGAGCACGGCGACGTACCCGGCGCGCTTGACGCCGTCGACGGTCCCGGAGGGGGCGGCGGTGACGAGGTCGCGGTAGCCGTCGCCGTTGAAGTCGTCGTGGAACTTCGCGGGCGCCGCGGCGGCTTCGGCGGGCGCTGCGGGTGCGGCAGGCGCTGCCGCGGCCGGTGCGGCGCCGCCCGCGAGGGCGGCGCCGGCGACGACGGCCAGAGAGGCCGCTAAGGCGGCGGCAGTCGTGGAGTTACGGCGGTGGTGCGGCATGTCGGGCTCCTGAACGTCGGTGCGGCGGGGTGCGGATACTCAGTGGGCCTCTCACCCTGTGAGACACCCGACGTTCACCCGAGGTTGTACAAACGATCGATGAACAGCCGTATTTCATCCGGCTTTCAGCGAACTTGTTGTGGAATACACCTGGTTTACGGGATTCGGATTCTGCCCGTCACTCCCCGCTCCACAGGTAGTGACCCGCGTCCTCTCCGGCGAAGCCCGCGCCGAACCGCGCACCCGCATCCGTGGCACCCGGCCCCTCGAAGTTGTCCGGGCTGAACGCCACCGACCCCGTCGCCGTCAGCCCGTTCGCGGCGCCGCGCAGCGACCAGATCGCGCCCATCCCGTTCTCGTCCGGGGCGCCCACCGCCAGCTCCGCCCGGCCGTCGCCCGTGACGTCCCCGAACGCCAGCGCCGCGCCGAACCGGTCCCCGGCCTCCGCCACGCCCTTCACCCCGGCCGTGTCCTGGTGGAACGCCTGCGCGCCGGCGGCCTTCAGCCCGCCGGAGCCACCCTTGAGCAGCACCACGGAACCGGCCGCCCGCTTGCTGCCGATGGCCTCGTACGGCACGCCCACGGCGAGGTCGTCGCGGCCGTCGCCGTTCGCGTCGCCCGCCGCGAGCCGGGCGCCGAACTGGTCGCCGCGCTCGCCCGTGCCGGGCACGTCGGCGGTGTCCTGGGTGAAGGTCTGGCGCCGGGTCCCGTCGGGGCCGTTCGCGGTGCCGTAGACGACCTTGACCGTGCCCTTGTCGTACGGGAAGTCCTCGACGCTCGCGCCGATCGAGCGGTACGCGAGGTCGCCCCGGCCGTCGCCGTCGAAGTCGCCGATCGTCGGCGAACCACCGTTGGGCAGCGCGGCGTCGGTCCGCGTCAGCCCGTCGGGGCCGCCCTTCCAGAACCAGCCGCCCTCGGCGTTGCCCTGGTAGCTGAAGAACGCCACGAGGTCGTCGGCGCCGTCGCCGGTGACGTCGCCGACGGCCACGCCGTCGAGGCTGTCCTCGGGCTTCATCTCGATGAGGCCGCCCTCGCGCGCGGGGACGCCGGCGCGGGTGAACGGGCCGTACAGGACGGTGTACGCCTCGGCGCTGTCGCTGCGGGTGCTGGGCACCAGCAGGTCGCCCTCGCCGTCGCCGTCGAAGTCGCCGCCGTGCAGGTCGCGGGCGAGGCCGCCGCCGCCGGGCACCTGGGCGCGGGCGGCGCCGGCGCCGGTCAGGCCGCCCTCGCGGCCCCACAGGACGGTGACGGAGCCGGCCGCGTCGCCCTCGTCGGAGCGGGCGGTGACGGCGAGGTCGGTCAGGCCGTCGCCGTCGAGGTCGCGGGCGGCGAGCCGGTCGCCGAAGCGGTCCCCCTCGGCGGGGGCGCCGGGGACGCCGGCGGTGCGCTGGCTGAGGACGACGGACGCGGGGGCGCCGACGCCGTCCGCGGAGCCGTAGCTGACGAGGACGTAGCCGGCCTCGGCGTGGCCGGCGACGGTGCCGCCGGGGGCGCCGGTGGCGAGGTCGGCGTAGCCGTCGCCGTCGAAGTCGGCCCGTACGGCACGGGCGTCGGCGGCGCCGGAGGCCGCGGAGGAGGCACCGGAGGCTGCGAAAGAGGCACCGGAGGCCGACACCGTACGCGCCGCGCCGCCCGGGTCCTCCGCTCCCGTCGCCTGGGCGGTGACGGCCGCCGTGCCGGCGGTGGCGAGGCAGGCGGTTAAGGCGGCGAGGGTGCGGATGCGCATGGGGGGTCCTTCCGGTGACGGTCTGACGAGCAGCGGGTTGCGTTCACTCCCGCGTCATACGACACGCCTCGCCCCGCGAAGGTTGTACCAACGCTTGCGCCAACACGCCCACGGCCGACCCCGTATGGGTCACGGGGCCGGCCGCCGTGGGGGGTTGCCTGTGGCGTCCTGCGCTGTGTCGCTGTGCTGCGGTGCCGCTGTGCCGCTGTGCGCTGTGCAGCCGTGTCGCCGTCAGTGCCGCGTGCCGTACGACCCGGCCCGCGGCCCTGCCTCGCCGTTCTGCTCGCCGCCCCTACGTCGCCGGCTGCGGCTCCGGCTCGCTCTCCGCCGCCGCGGCGCCGTCCGCCGGCGGGTCCTCCGCCGGCGTCTTCACCGAGTCGAGCAGAAGCTGCGCCACGTCCACGACCGTCAGCGACTCCTTTGCCGTTCCCGCGTTCTTCTTGCCATTTACGGAGTCCGTAAGCATCACGAGACAGAAAGGGCATGCTGTGGACAGAATGTCCGGATTCAGCGACAGCGCCTCGTCCACGCGCTCGTCGTTGATCCGCTTGCCGATGCGCTCCTCCATCCACATGCGCGCGCCGCCGGCGCCGCAGCAGAAGCCGCGCTCCTTGTGCCGGTGCATCTCCTCGTTCCGCAAGCCCGGGACCTTGGCGATGATCTCGCGCGGCGGCGTGTAGACCTTGTTGTGCCGGCCCAGGTAGCAGGGGTCGTGGTACGTGATGATCCCCTCGACCGGCGTCACCGGGACGAGCCGGCCCTCGTCCACGAGGTGCTGGAGCAACTGCGTGTGGTGGATGACCTCGTAGTGGCCGCCGAGCTGCGGGTACTCGTTGGCGATGGTGTTGAAGCAGTGCGGGCAGGTGGCGACGATCTTCTTCTTCGCCTTCTCGACCGTCACCCCTTCGTCCGCGCCCGCGGCGGAGCCGCTGTCAGACGCAGCACCGAAGGCCGTGTTGAGCATCGCGACGTTCTCCTCGCCCAGTTGCCGGAAGAGGAACTCGTTGCCCAGGCGCCGCGGCGAGTCGCCGGTGCACTTCTCGTTGCCGCCCATGATCGCGAACTTCACGCCGGCGATGTGCAGCAGCTCCGCGAACGCCTTGGTGGTCTTCTTCGCCCGGTCCTCCAGCGCGCCCGCGCAGCCGACCCAGTACAGGTAGTCGACCCCGGCCAGGTCCTCGATGTCCTTGCCGACGACCGGGATCTCGATGCCCGTCTCCGCCGCCAGCTCCTTGGTCCACTCCAGCCGCTGCTTCTTGGCGAGCCCCCAGGGGTTGCCCTTCTTCTCCAGGTTCTTCAGCATCGTGCCCGCCTCGGACGGGAACGCGCTCTCGATCATCACCTGGTAGCGGCGCATGTCGACGATGTGGTCGACGTGCTCGATGTCGACGGGGCACTGCTCGACGCACGCCCCGCAGGTGGTGCAGGACCACAGCACGTCGGGGTCGATGACGCCCTGCTGCGCCGCGGTGCCGATCAGCGTGCGCTCCGCCTCGGCGAGCGCGTCCGCGGGCACGTCGGCGAGCTGCTCGGCGGTCGCCTTCTCCTCGCCCTCGGCCGACTTGCCGCCGCCGGCGAGCAGGTACGGGGCCTTGGCGGCGGCGTGCTCGCGCAGCGACATGACGAGCAGCTTGGGCGACAGCGGCTTGCCGGTGTTCCAGGCCGGGCACTGCGACTGGCAGCGCCCGCACTCCGTGCAGGTGGAGAAGTCGAGGATGCCCTTCCAGGAGAAGTGCTCGACCTGGCTGACGCCGAAGACCGCCTCCTCGCCGTCCTCGTCGTCGAAGACGGTCTCGAAGTCGATGGGCTTGCCGCCGGAGACCATCGGCTGGAGCGCGCCGAGGGCGACCGCGCCGTCGGCGTTGCGCTTGAACCAGATGTTGGGGAAGGCGAGGAAGCGGTGCCAGGCCACGCCCATGGTGGTGTTGAGGCCGAGGACGGTCGCCCAGATGAAGGAGACCGAGATCTTGATCATCGCGACGAGGTAGACGAGGTTCTGTACGGTGCCGGTGCCCATCCCGTCGACCGCGGCGGTGACGGGGTACGACACGAAGTAGGCGGCCTCGTAGCCCTCGACGTGGTGCAGTGCGCCCTCCAGCCCGCGCAGCACGAGGATGCAGACGCCGATGACGAGGATGACGTACTCGACGAAGTACGCCTGCCACATCGTCGAGCCCGTGAAGCGCGACTTGCGGCCGGGCCGCGACGGCAGGCTCAGCAGCCGGACGCCGATCAGCGTGAGGATGCCGAGCACGGTCATCAGCCCGATGAACTCCACGTACAGCTCGTACGGGAGCCAGCCGCCGAGCACCGGCAGCAGCCAGTCGGCCTTGAACAACTGCCCGAAGGCGTTGACGAGGGTCAGCACCAGGGTGAGGAAGCCGATGGCGACGAACCAGTGGGCGAAGCCGATGACGCCCCAGCGGTTCATCCGGGTATGCCCCAGGAACTCCCTGGCCAGGGTGGTGCTGCGGGCGACCGGGTCGTCCGTGCGGCTGCCGGCGGGGACCGGTGTGCCGAGCCGGACGAAGCTGATGATCTGCCCGACGGCGCGAGCGAAGAGCGCGACGCCGACCGCGGTGATCACCAGCGATACGACGATGGCGGCGAGCTGCATGGAGGGCTCCTCGGCCTGACTGCTCTGCGTGCTGCGGTGTGCTGGTACGTGCTCTGGTACGTGCTACTGACTCGGCTTACCCAGCTACTACTAAGCGGTAACTTATCTCTTCTCCGCCTGAGGGTACCCGGGTGTCCCCGGGCCTCTGAAGCCGCCCGGCCGGTGATGTGCGTCGCGCCCCCGGCGCCGCCGCGGCCCCCGGCCCGTACCCCGAAAACCCGTTCCCACCTGCACTGACGCACAAAACTTGAGTGGCTGTGACTCAGGTGAATTGCGCCTGGGGTGGTGGGCATGGCACTCTTGAGCCTGACCAGCTCAAGGCAGAGCATCTGATCCGGAGGATAGACAACATGGCACGTGCGGTCGGCATCGACCTGGGCACGACGAACTCTGTCGTCAGTGTTCTCGAGGGCGGTGAACCCAGCGTCATCACCAACGCCGAGGGCGCCAGGACCACGCCGTCCGTCGTCGCCTTCGCCAAGAACGGCGAGGTGCTCGTCGGCGAGGTGGCGAAGCGCCAGGCGGTCACCAACGTCGAGCGGACGATCCGGTCGGTCAAGCGCCACATGGGCACCGACTGGAAGCAGCCGATCGACGAGAAGGAGTTCACCCCCCAGCAGATCTCCGCGTTCATCCTCCAGAAGCTGAAGCGCGACGCGGAGGCGTACCTGGGCGAGAAGGTGACCGACGCGGTCATCACCGTCCCGGCGTACTTCAACGACTCCGAGCGGCAGGCGACCAAGGAAGCCGGCGAGATCGCCGGCCTGAACGTCCTGCGCATCGTCAACGAGCCCACCGCCGCGGCCCTCGCCTACGGCATGGAGAAGGAAGACCAGACCATCCTGGTCTTCGACCTCGGCGGCGGCACCTTCGACGTCTCGCTGCTGGAGATCGGCGAAGGCGTGGTGGAGGTCAGGGCCACCAACGGCGACAACCACCTCGGCGGCGACGACTGGGACCAGCGCGTCGTCGACTACCTGGTCAAGCAGTTCCAGAACGGCCACGGCGTCGACCTCGCCAAGGACAAGATGGCCCTCCAGCGGCTCCGCGAGGCCGCGGAGAAGGCGAAGATCGAGCTGTCGTCGTCCTCCGAGACGACGATCAACCTGCCGTACATCACCGCGTCCGCCGAGGGCCCGCTGCACCTGGACGAGAAGCTGAGCCGCGCGCAGTTCCAGCAGCTCACGCAGGACCTGCTGGAGCGCTGCAAGACGCCGTTCCACAACGTCATCAAGGACGCCCGCATCGACCTGGCCGAGATCGACCACGTGGTCCTCGTCGGCGGCTCGACCCGCATGCCCGCCGTCGCCGAACTGGTCAAGGAGCTGACCAGCGGCAAGGAGGCCAACAAGGGCGTCAACCCGGACGAGGTCGTCGCCGTCGGCGCCGTCCTCCAGGCCGGCGTCCTCAAGGGCGAGGTCAAGGACGTCCTGCTGCTCGACGTCACCCCGCTGTCCCTCGGTATCGAGACCAAGGGCGGCATCATGACCAAGCTCATCGAGCGCAACACCACGATCCCGACGAAGCGCTCGGAGACCTTCACCACGGCCGAGGACAACCAGCCGTCGGTGCAGATCCAGGTCTTCCAGGGCGAGCGCGAGATCGCGGCGTACAACAAGAAGCTCGGCATGTTCGAGCTGACCGGCCTGCCGCCGGCCCCGCGGAACGTGCCGCAGATCGAGGTCACGTTCGACATCGACGCCAACGGCATCATGCACGTCGCCGCGAAGGACCTCGGCACCGGCAAGGAGCAGAAGATGACCGTCACCGGCGGCTCCGCGCTGCCGAAGGACGACATCGAGCGCATGATGCGCGACGCCGAGCAGTACGCCGAGGAGGACCACAAGCGCCGCGAGGCGGCCGAGACCCGCAACCAGGCGGAGCAGGTCGTCTACACCACCGAGAAGTTCCTCCAGGACAACGAGGACAAGGTGCCCGGCGATGTGAAGTCCGAGGTCGAGGCCGCGGTCGGCGACCTCAAGGAAGCGCTGAAGGGCGAGGACACCGCGGTGATCCGCGAGGCGACCGAGAAGGCCGCCGCCACCAGCCAGAAGCTCGGCCAGGCGCTCTACGCCGACGCCCAGGCGTCCGGCGCCGCCACCGCCGGCGGCGAGGGCGCGCAGCAGGCGCCGAACGACGCCCCCGGTGCCGCCGCCGGCGCCGACGACGACGTCGTGGACGCCGAGATCGTGGACGACGACAAGCCCAAGGACGGTGCCGCGTGACGGAGGAGACCCCGGGCTTCGAGGAGAAGCCCGACGTCCCCACCGACGCAGAGACAGCGGAGGCACAGCCCGGCGGCACCGACGGTTCGGCCACCTCGCCCGGCGCACGGCGCGCCGAGGGAGCCGGGCCGGGGGCCGCCGGGAACGGGGACGCGAACAGCCCTCTCTCGGGTCGTCTGGACGAGACCCGCAAGGCGCTGGAGGAGCGCACGAAGGACCTCCAGCGGCTACAGGCGGAGTACCAGAACTACCGCCGGCGGGTGGAGCGGGACCGGGTCGCGGTCAAGGAGGTCGCGATCGCGAACCTGCTCACCGAGCTGCTGCCGGTGCTCGACGACGTCGGCCGCGCCCGGGACCACGACGAGCTGGTCGGCGGGTTCAAGTCGGTCGCCGAGTCGCTGGAGACCGTCGTGGCCAAGATGGGTCTCATGCAGTTCGGCAAGGAGGGCGAGCCCTTCGACCCGCTGATCCACGAGGCGCTGATGCACAGCTACTCGCCGGATGTCACCGAGACCACGTGCGTGCAGATTCTCCAGCCTGGGTATCGCATCGGCGAGCGTACGATCCGCCCCGCGCGGGTCGCCGTCGCGGAGCCGCAGCCGGGTGCGTCGGCGGCACAGGGCAAGGAGGGCGAGAAGTCGGACGAGAAGCAGGCCGACGGGGACGACGGCGGACCTTCGTCCGCCGGCTCCGCGGACGCCGGCGGCTCGGACGCCTCCGGCTCCGCGAAGCCGGGCCCCGCCGGGTCCGGCGGGGCGGCCGGGGGAGAGACGGACAGCGGTGGCCCGGACGAGGGGTGACGCCGTAGCAGCCGCCGAGGGACGAGAGGAGGGACGCCGGGGATGAGCACCAAGGACTTCATCGAGAAGGACTACTACAAGGTCCTCGGCGTCCCGAAGGACGCGACCGAGGCCGAGATCAAGAAGGCGTACCGCAAGCTCGCCCGGCAGTTCCACCCGGACGCCAACAAGGGCGACGCGGCGGCCGAGGAGCGCTTCAAGGAGGTCTCCGAGGCCAACGACGTGCTCGGCGACCCCCAGCGGCGCAAGGAGTACGACGAGGCGCGCAGCCTCTTCGGCAACGGCGGCTTCCGCCCGGGCCCCGGCGCGGGCGGCGGCTCGTTCAACTTCGACCTCGGCGACCTCTTCGGCGGCTCGGGCCCCGGCCCGGGCGGCGCCGGCGGCCAGACGACCCCCGGCGGCTTCGGCGGCGGTCTCGGCGACGTCTTCGGCGGGCTGTTCAACCGCGGCGGCGGGCGTACGCAGCCGCGCCGCGGCCAGGACATCGAGTCGGAGGTCACGCTCAGCTTCACGGAGGCCATCGAGGGCGCCACGGTGCCGCTGCGGATGTCGTCGTCGGCCCCCTGCAAGACGTGCGCCGGCACGGGCGACAAGAACGGCTCCCCGCGGGTCTGCCCGACCTGCGTGGGCACCGGCCAGGTCTCCCGCGGCGGCGGTGGCGGCTTCTCGCTGACCGACCCGTGCGTGGACTGCAAGGGCCGCGGGCTCATCGCCCAGGACCCCTGCGACATCTGCAAGGGCAGCGGCCGGGCCAAGTCGTCCCGCACGATGCAGGTCCGCATCCCCGCGGGGGTGCAGGACGGGCAGCGGATACGGCTGCGCGGCAAGGGCGGCCCGGGCGAGCGCGGCGGACCGGGCGGCGACCTGTACGTCGTCGTCCACGTCGACGGCCACCCGGTCTTCGGCCGCAAGGGCGACAACCTGCTGGTCACGGTCCCCGTCTCCTTCCCGGAGGCGGCCCTCGGCGCGGACATCAAGGTGCCCACGCTCGGCGGCCCGCCCGTCACCCTCAAGCTGCCGCCGGGCACCCCCAACGGACGTACGATGCGCGCCCGCGGCAAGGGCGCCGTCCGCAAGGACGGCACGCGCGGGGACCTGCTCGTCACCGTCGAGGTGACGGTGCCCAAGGAGACGGACGGCACGGCGCGCGAGTCGCTGGAGTCGTACCGGAAGGCGACGGCGGGCGAGGACCCGCGCGCGGAGCTGTTCAAGGCCGCGAAGGGAGCTTGACGACGATGAACGGCAGAAACGGCGGACGCGGCGCCCGCGGCCGCAACCCGTACGAGCTGACCGAGGAGACGCCGGTCTACGTCATCTCCGTGGCCGCCGAACTCTCGGGCCTGCACCCGCAGACCCTCCGCCAGTACGACCGCCTCGGCCTGGTCTCCCCGGACCGCACGGCCGGGCGCGGCCGGCGGTACTCGGCGCGGGACATCGCGCTGCTGCGGCAGGTCCAGGCGCTGAGCCAGGACGAGGGCGTCAACCTGGCCGGGATCAAGCGGATCATCGAGCTGGAGACGCAGGTCGCGGCGTTGCAGGAGAAGGTGGCGGAGCTGACGGACGCGCTGGACGGCGCGGCGTCGGCGATGGCACAGCGGGAGGCGCAGGTGCACGCGTCGTACCGGCGGGACCTGGTGCCGTACCAGCAGGTGCAGCAGACGAGCGCGCTGGTGGTGTGGAAGCCGAAGAAGAAGCGCGACTAGCCTCGCGGCTCAGTCGGTGAGGTACGTGACCTCCACGTGGGGCGGAAGCCCGGCGTGGAGGTTTCTCATCTGTGGCCGCAGGGAGACCTGGTCCAGCGAGTCGAGCCCGGCGAGCGGGGAGAGGTCCAGCGGGCGGCTGCCCGGCGGCAGATCGAGCACGAGCTGGTCGAGCCCCGGGAAGAGCTGCCGGACACGGCCGAGGTCGAGTTCGTCGGCGGGCCGGTCGTCGACCAGGCCGAGGAACCCGATGCCGGGCAGCTCCGCGCCGGCGGGCGCGACGGCCAGCAGGTCCGGCCGGCACCGCAGGCCCTTGAGCAGGGGGAGCGCGGCCATCGCCGGCCAGTCGTCCGCGGAACGCTCGTGCCGCCAGCCCAGGTAGAGGTACAGGAGCTTGGCGTACCTGGCCAGGGGCCGCAGGTCGGAGGTGTGGCCGGTCAGCAGGTTGAGCGTCGTCAGCTCCGGCAGCTCCGGCAGCGCGCCGAGGTCCAGCGGGTGCCGGCGCTCCGGCGAGAGCGAGAGGTGGCGCAACGACGGGACGGTGGCGAGCAGTTCGGGGACCCCGTCCGCCAGCCCCGGCACCGTGTCGAGTACCAGGGTGTGCAGGGGCAGCCCGGCCAGCGCCGAGGCGTCACGGAGGTCGACGCACTCGGTCAGCCGCAGGTAGCGCAGCTCGCCTTGCCCGCGCAGGCAGGCCAGGTCCGCAAGTCCGGGCTGGCCGCGGACGATCAGTTCGGTGAGCCGGGACTCCGCGAGCGCGGCGCGCAGTTCGGCGGGGTGCAGCGGGCCGCGGACCTCGACCATGGGACGGCCGCCGAGGCGGCGCAGTGCCCGCAGTTCGGCGTCGGAGGTGACGGTGAAGAACAGCAGCTCGGGATCGAGCCGGGCGATGACCTCGTCGGCGTACTCCTCGGTGTCGAAGCGGTGCCAGGCCCAGGCCAGTTGCCGGCGGACGTCGAGCGAGGGGTGGGCGGCGAAGCGGGCGAGGAAGGCGATGGCGCGGTTCGACTCCACGTAAGTCGCGGCGACGGCAACCAGGCGCGCCACGTCGTCGTCCGCCTCCTCCGGGCCCGGCAGCAGGTCCAGCACCAGCGGGCCGGCCGCGCCCAGTGCCCGTGCCTCCACCACCGTCCGCGGCGGGATCAGCGCCTTCGTCTCCCGCTCGACCGCCTCCCGTACCGCCGGGGCCAGCTCCACCGCGTGCTCCAGGCAGGCGGTGGCGAGCAGGCGGATGCGTACGCCCTCGACGCCCTCCCTCGCCTTCGCCGCCGCCAGCAGCTCCCGCAGGATCTCCTCGCGCTCCCGCGGGCGGGCCTGCGCCACCGCCATGCGGATGACGTCCTCCCACTGGTCGTCCGCGGCGTGTGCGGCCAGCACGCCGATGTCGCCCTCCTCCACCGCCGCGCGGGCGCCCAGGTAGTCCTGGAAGGTGCGGTGGACGAAGTCCACGGCGCCGGGGGCGGGTTCGCGGAGGAGGCCGCTGCGGTCGCGGAAGTGCTCCAGCACCACCGCTGCGTCGCCGAGGGCGGCGACCTCCGGGACGGCCGGGAGGGCGGCGGCGACGAGGCTTTCCGCGCGGGCGCGGTCCAGCTCCGTGCGGCCGTTGCGGATCAGCCAGTACGCGAGGCGCTGGAGGACCTGGAGCTGGGGTTCCTCGCGCAGGTCTGGCACGGCCATGTCGCGTTCGCGGTCGCGGCGGGTGAGCAGCATCGACAGGGCGGCCTCGTACAGCTCCTTGCGCCCGCGCGGGAGGTAGCCGCGGCGGGCGCGGTTGAGGGCGCACATCAGGCCGCACATGAGCGGGTTGGTGGCCAGCCGGCCGAGGTCGGAGGTGTGCCGTACGGCGGCGGTGAGCTGCTGCTCGTACGTGGCCAACTGCGCGTCGTCCGCCGCGGGGGCGCCGGCGCCGGTGCGTACGGCGGCGTGCCAGCGGGCGATGAAGCGGGCGAGGTCGGCGGGGCGCATGGGGGCGAGGGTCAGCTCGGTGAAGCCCTCGGCGGCCAGCCAGTCCTCGCCGACGGCGGAGGGGCGGGAGGTGACGAGCCATCGGTTGCCGGGGAAGGCGTCGATCAGGTCGGAGAGCCAGCGGCGGGTGCGGTCGCGTTCGGCGCGGGGGACCTCGTCGATGCCGTCGACGAGGAGCAGCCCGCGGCGGGCGGCGAGCACGCGGTGTTCCCAGCCGTCGGGCTGGGCCCCGGCGAGGGGGCTGCCGGTGGCGGAGAGGAAGTCGCTGGGGGAGGGGAGGCGTTGGCCGTGGCGGGTGAGGGTGCGGAGCGGCAGGACGAACGGAACGCGGCCGGCGAGGTAGTCCATGGCGTCCGCTGTTCGAGCGTCGGCGCGGGTGGCGGAGAGGGCGAGCCACTGCACGAGGGTGGTCTTGCCGGAGCCGGCGGCGCCGCGGAGGAGGACGCGCTCGTAGGTGGCGAGGACCTGGTCGGCGGGGAGTACGGGGTCGGGGAGGGGGTCGCCCTCGGCGAACGCGTCGAAGGGGAGCGGGTCGTGCGACGTCGCGCCGGTGTGGTGCTCGGCGGAAGCCTCCAGCCGCAGGTAGGCCACGTCCAGCGGCCACTTCGCGGGTGAGTCGGCGAGGTCGACGCCGTAGATGGTGAGCTTGCCGTGCTTCCTGGCGACGTAGGCGAAGTACTCGCGCTCGAAGGCCGCGTCGCGGGCGGCGGGCAGGGGGGTGCGGGCGATGAGGGCGTCGAGGCGGGCGATCTGCTCGGCCTGGCGGCGGGACTGCTCGACGAGGGTGCGCGCGACGAAGGTGGAGCGCTGGCTGAAGAAGTGCAGGATGTGCAGGCAGGCGGTGTCGAGGAGGGCGTCGTGGAAGTAGGCGGCGTCGGCGGACAGTTCGCGTACGGGACCGCCGCTGCCGCCGCTCCGCGCGGCGGCCTGGCGGAGCCGGCGGGCGAGGGCTTCGGGGCCGAGCTGGACGGCCTGTACGTCGTCGAGGTCGAGGTCGCCGAGGGCGGTGAGGCTGCGGGCGAGCGCGCCGGCGACGGCCCCGGCCTCGTCGGCGGGGACGGGCGCCTCGCGGTCGCCTGCCCGGCCGGCGTCGCGGCGGGCACGCCGTACGAGGGTGTCCGCGAGCTTGCGCAGGCCGCCCTCGTCCAACTCCCGCTGCTCGCCGCGGAACGACACCAGCGCCGCCATCCGCACCGGCCGCTCCGCGAGCCCGGCGCCGGGCCCCTCGGTGCGGAACAGCCGCTTGACGAGGGGCGCTACGACGGCGGACGCGAGCCTGACGCCGGCGGCTGCGGGTTCCATGCGGCCGACGATATAGCGGGTGGCGACAGGTCACCGGCGGTGTTCGCCGAAGGTCCGGTTCGTCGGAGTTTGCACACCCTCATCATCCTGAATTTCAGGAAGATGATGCTGGGTTCGGGTGGAGTTGATACGGACAGTAAGCCAATGTTCTTTTTAGGAACGGGGAGAAGCCGCCGGACGTGGTGCACGTACGGCCCAGTTGGTCCGGGAGTTCATACAGTGAGGTCTCACGGTTCGGGCAACACGGCGCGAGAGTCTCCACCGGTCGGTCTCGCGCTGCTCTCAGACCGGGAACGCCAGGTGCTGCTCCTGCTCGCCGACGGCCCGACCAACCGCCGCCTGGCGGTTCAGCTCGGGGTGGCGGAGCGTACGGTCCGAGCCCACCTGACGAACATCTGCCGCAAGCTGAACGTGGAGTCGCGGGTCCAGGCCGCCCTGGTCGCCGACCGCAACCGGCGGGCACTGCTGCCGGCCGTCGCGGGCGCGGACCGGGTTGCCGGAAGAGGCAATGGCTCGCGCCGGGACATTCGTGAATGATGTGGGGAAGTGCCTCACGGCTGATGCGGACGCGACCTGCCATCGTCGTCCGCGGGCGCCTGCGGCACCCCTCGGACGGAGCGCTGGTGCGCTCGCTTCCCGGCCTCATGCGCACCAGTGCCTCCGTTCACTTCCCCCACGTCCCGCGTTTCGTCACGCCTCGTCGACGATCCCGGAGCGGGCGAGCAGGAAGCCGAGCTGGACGCGGCTGTCACTGCCGAGTGCCGCGCCGAGCCTGGCGATGTGGGCGCGGCAGGTACGTACGTTCATGCCGAGCCGGCGGGCGATGGCCTCGTCGAGATGACCCTCGACGAGAAGCCGGGCGATCTTGAGCTGGACGCCCGTGATCCCCTCCGGCGTCACCTGGGCGGCGATGTCCTCGCCCCAGGGCGTGGCGAGGTGCCAGAAGTGGTCGAACGTGGCGGCCAGATACCAGGCCACGCCACGGTGGTGGACCTCGATGGCCACCGCGTTGTCGGCCTGCGCGGGGATGAAGGCGACCTCGCGGTCGATGATGATGGTCCGCTCGATGTTCTCCGCGAGCGTGCGGACTTCCAGGCCCGTGTGCCCCACCCGTGCCAGGTAGTCCAGCGTCTGCGTGGTGTGCCGGGCGGTGTGGCTGTAGAGGCTGCGGATGCGGACACCCCGCTCCGCCAGTGGCAGCACGCGCTGCACGGCCGCCTCGTACACCCACGCGGGCCGGTTCCCCATGGGCTGGGCGGTGAGCAGTTCGTCGGCGCACCCCTGGAGGGCCCGTACGAGCTCGGCGTCTATCTGTTCCTTCCCCTCCCAGAGCATGACCGAGGGCTCCGCCGCCGTACCGCCACCGGACGGTGCGGACTGCCCGACGCTGCCGGCGAGGGTGAGCGCGAGATCGCGGTAGCCGCCGATCTCCTTCGTCACGAGTGCGAAGAGCTGCCCCATGGCTTCCGTCGGCGGCGCGGGGACCAGCCGGTCGCCGTCGCGCCGCAGGAGACCGGACTCGACGAGGCAGGGCGCGGCTTCGCTCCCCGTCGCCGCGATGCTGCCGGCCCGGAGGGCCTGGGCGTAGAGCTTCCGGCCTGTCGTGCAGATGCGCGAGGCGGGGTGGGGGGAGTGGCCCACGGGTCAGACCTCCTCAAGCATGCCGGAGCGGGCGATGAGGTAGCCGAGTTGGGCGCGGTTGGTGCTGCCGAGGGCGGCGGAGAGCCGGGCGACGTGCGCGCGGCAGGTGCGGACGTTCATACCGAGTCGGCGGGCGATGGCCTGGTCGAGGTGGCCCTCGACCAGGAGCTGCGCGATCTTCTGCTGAACGCCCGTGATGCCCGAGGGCGTCTCCCGGTACGGGACCTGGTGTTCCCAGGGGACGGCGAACTGCCAGAACCGTTCGAAGACGCTGACCAGATACCAGACCAGGCCCGGGTGGCGGATCTCCAGCGCCGTCTCGCGGTCGGGCTGCGTGGGCACGAACGCCACGGCGCGGTCGATGATGAGGAGTCGCTCGGCGGTTTCCTCCATGGTGCGCACCTCAAGGCCGGTGTCCCTGAGCGCGTCCAGATACGCGAGCGTGGCGGGGTGGTGCCGGTAGGTGTGGTTGTACAACGTCCGCTGGGTGATGCCGCGTTCGTGCAGCTCCCGGACCCGTTGCGCGGTCGCGCGGATCTTCTCTGCGGTCCGGTTGGTCCGCCCGCTGGCGGGCTGGATCGCGAGGAACTCCTCGGTGCCGTCGTCGAGAGCGCGTAGCAGCGCGGCTTCGATCTGCTCCTTTCCCCTCCAGACGGTGAGCAGGGACGGAGCCGTCTCCTCCGGGGTGTGCGTGGTGAGCTGCTCGACCGTACCCGCGAGCGCGGTGGCGAACCGCCGGTACTCGGACAGCTCCCGCTCCAGCGGACGGACGAGGTCGGCGACGGCCTCGGACGGCGGTGCGGGTACGAGCCACTGCGCATCGCCGGGGTCGCGGCGCAGGAGGCCGGTGTCGATCAGGCACGGCGCGGAGCCGGTGGCCTCGTGGGACAGCAGGCCGGTGCGTAACGCAGAGGTGTAGAGCTTTCGGCCCACGTCACAGAGGGCGGTGTCCGGGTGGGGGGGGTGCTCCATGCTGCCAGGTCTCCTTGGATGTGCCCGAGCGGTCGGCGAGTGGCCATGAACTCTCGGAACCGGACACCGGACGCGGTGGCCTTTGTGACACCCGCGGGCTACGGGCGAGGTCACGCGCCATCCGTCACGCCTCCTCGAGAATCCCCGAGCGGGCGATGAGGTAACCGAGTTGGGTGCGACTGCTGCTGCCGAGCAGGGTGGCCAGCCGGGCAGTGTGTGCGCGGCAGGTGCGGACGCTGATGCCGAGGCGGCGGGCGATGGCCTCGTCGAGGTGGCCTTCGACGAGGAGCCGGGCGATGCTGCGCTGGATACCGCTGACGCCTTCCGGGGTGGGTTCGGCGTAGGCCGCCTGCTCGATGGGGGTGGCGATCTGCCAGAACTGGTCGAAGGCGCCCGCGAGGTAACCGACCAGGCCCGGATGACGGACTTCCAGGGCGACCTGCCGGTCCGGTCGTGCGGGGATGTAGGCCACCTTCCGGTCGACGATGATCAACCGCTCGATGATCTCCTCAAGCGTCCGTACCTTTACCCGGTGTGGTCCGACGAACCGCAGGTACGCCCGGGTGAGCGGTGCTTCCCTTGCGGCGTGCTGGTAGAGCGTGCGCATGCTGACGCCCCGGTCGATGAGGGGGCGTACCCGGCGCAGCGCCTCCCCCAGGGCGCGTGAGCCGCGGGCCGCCTCCGGCTGCACGGTCAGCAGTTCTTCGGCGCAGTCGGTCACCGCCCGGTCCAGTGCTGCGTTGATCGTGCCAAGGCCCTCCAGGACGGTGGCCGGGGCGCCGAGGGGAGGTTCGGCACTGATGTCGGTGAATCGGCTGAAGGCCAGCGCGAGTTTGACAGCCTGGCGTTGTCGGTCACGGATGTTCTGCTCAAGGGACTGGAGCAGACCGGCCATGGCGTGTTGTGCGGGTACGGGGAGCAGCCAGTCACCGTCGTCGTGGTCGGGCTCCAGCAGGGCCAGGTCGACGAGGCACGGGGCGGCGGCCACGGCCGCTCGGGAGATGCCGCCGTCGCGTACGGCCGTGGCATAGAGATCCCGGCCGGCCGGGCACGGCTCGACCAACTCGTGCGGATGTCCGCTAGTCGCCATGGGAGATCAGTCCCGGTCGAGGATGTCCGAGCGGGCGATGAGGTAGCCGAGTTGTGCGCGGCCGTTGCTGCCGAGGACGGTGGCGAGCTTGGCGATGTGGGCGCGGCAGGTGCGTACGTTCATGCCGAGGCGGTCGGCGATGACTTCGTCCACGTGGCCCTCGACGAGGAGCTTGGCGATGCTGCGCTGCACGCCGGTGATTCCGTCCTGCTCCGGGGGTGTGTAGTGCACTTCCTCGTCCAGCGGAGTGGCGCTCTGCCACAGGTGGTCGAAGACGCCCGCGAGATACTCGACAAGGCCGGGGATACGGACTTCCAGGGCGACGTGCCGGTTGTACATCACGGGGCGCTCTCGCTGCGCGGGGATGAACGCCACCTTCCTGTCGATGATGATCAGCCGGTCGACGAGTTCTTCGAGTGTGCGCAGCTCCATGTGTTCCTCGCCTATGCGTTCCTGGTACGCGAGGAGCCCGTAGCTGTGCCGAGCTGTGTGCTGATACAGGCTGCGTACGCGCACGCCGCGCTCCACCAGGGGACGGACCCGGGCTATCGCCGTGCTCAGCACCTCCGGGGTCCGGCCGCCGCCGGGCTGCACCGTGAGCAACTCCTTCTCGCACTCCGCTGTTGCCTGGACGATCGTCGCGTCGATGTTGCTCACGCCGTGTAGTTCGGTCATCGCGCCGGAGGCCGGAGGGCGTTGCTCACTGATCGCAAGGAACGGAGCGAATGCCTCCGAAAGCGCCAGGGTCTGCTCTCGGCGCTCGAGGATCTCCCGCTCGATGGGGTGCTCGAGCTGTGCCAGCACCGTTGAAGGCGGGACGGGGCGCAGCCACTGGGGATCGTCCAGATCGGCGTGGAGGAGCGTCAGATCGATCAGACACGGCACGTCGTCCACCTCGGCCCGGGAGACACGACCTACCCGCAGGGCTCTGGCGTACAGCTCCGCGCCCGCCTCGCACAGGTCTGCGTATCCATGCGAATGCCTGGGTTGGTCATTTTTTATAACCATTTAT
This sequence comes from Streptomyces sp. 184, assembly GCF_045781775.1. Lineage (NCBI taxonomy): Bacteria > Bacillati > Actinomycetota > Actinomycetes > Kitasatosporales > Streptomycetaceae > Streptomyces > Streptomyces sp. 184. Next base: position 345,232 of record NZ_CP123230.1, read on the forward strand.
CCGTCCCACAGGAAGATGTGATTCAGGAACATGATGCAGTGCGGAGGTGGTGTCTGACCTGTTGGTAGGGCACCTTCTTCAGAGGGAAGCAGAGAGCGAGGCCGGGACTCCCCATGGGAAAGAAGCTGATGACGTGGGCCGTTGCCTTGGTCGCAGTGATTGCGATCGGCGGGGCGGCTGGCCTTCAGCAGGGCGTCGAAGACAGTGATCCTCATTGGGATGGCAAAACCAGTGAGGCGGCAGCGATCTACGTCCAACAGGACCCTGTCTGGACGTAGATGACTCAGACATAGGTGAAGGGATGAACACAGACGACCGCCGAAAGATGGAGAACCATTGGCACTCCATCGATCTCGCTACGGCGGTTCCCCATCCCGGGGACAGGATGACGGTAGCCCTGCTGGGTGAGCCGATCACCATCCTCCGTGACCGGGGTGGGAGCGTCCGGGCCTTCCGCCGGAGGCCAGGGCGTTATGTACGCTGCGTGGTTCGCTGCGGCGTGATCTTCGTCAATCTTGGCGAAGAGGATCACGTTCCCGTGGCAGCCGACGGCGTACCGGATAGCGAGAGCATCACCCCCCACTGTGCCTGACCGGGCGGTATCCCCCGTGTCCAGATCGCCCGAAGGCACACCAGCGGTGCCATCGCGGACGCAACCCCGCGATGGCACCGCTTTTGCGTGCGCGGACGCGCATGCTTAGGGGGTGGCGGCCGTGTCGTGGTCGCCGGTGGCCGGTGCTGGGTTGAGGTTGAGTGGAGTAGACTCAACTTAGCTTACGTCGCCTCAGGCACGCCCCCGTGCGGGCCGAGGTGTATCCCGTGACCGGCACCCCGGCAAGGAGGAGCACACAGCAGTGGACGCGGAGCTGACCAACAAGAGCCAGGAAGCGATCGCCGGCGCCAACAGCCGCGCGGTGTCCGGCGGGCACCCGGACATCACCCCCGTACACCTGCTGCTCTCGCTGCTGGAGGTGGCGGACAACGAGAGCCTCCAGGACCTGCTGGCCGCCGTCGACGCCGACCAGGCCGCCGTGCGGTCCGGGGCCGAGGCGCTGCTCGGGGGGCTGCCCAGTGTGCAGGGGGCGACCGTGTCGCCGCCGCAGGCGGACCGGGAGCTGCTGGCCGCCGTGGCCGATGCCGCCGCGCGGGCGCGGAAGCTCGGTGACCAGTACGTGTCGACCGAGCATCTGCTGATCGGGATCGCCGCCGAGGGCGGGTCGGCCAAGGAGCTGTTGAAGAAGCAGGGGGCGAGCGCCAAGGCGCTCGTGCAGGCGTTCGAGGACATCCGCGGCGACCGGCGGGTCACCACGAAGAACCCCGAGAGCACGTACCAGGCGCTCGGCAAGTTCGGCACCGACCTCACCGCCGCCGCCCGCGACGGCAAGCTCGACCCGGTCATCGGGCGGGACCAGGAGATCCGCCGCGTCGTGCAGGTGCTTTCGCGGCGTACGAAGAACAACCCCGTCCTCATCGGCGAGCCCGGCGTCGGCAAGACCGCCGTGGTCGAGGGGCTCGCGCAGCGGATCGTGAAGGGTGACGTACCGGAGAGCCTGAAGAACAAGCGGCTCGTCGCGCTCGACCTCGGCGCCATGGTCGCCGGGGCGAAGTACCGCGGCGAGTTCGAGGAGCGGCTGAAGACCGTGCTCGCCGAGATCCGGGAGAGCGACGGCCAGGTCATCACGTTCATCGACGAGCTGCACACCGTCGTCGGCGCGGGCGCGGGCGGCGAGTCCGCCATGGACGCCGGCAACATGCTCAAGCCCATGCTCGCCCGCGGCGAGCTGCGGATGGTCGGCGCGACGACCCTGGACGAGTACCGCGAGCGGATCGAGAAGGACGCGGCCCTGGAGCGCCGGTTCCAGCAGGTGCTCGTGGCCGAGCCCACCGTCGAGGACACCATCGCCATCCTCCGCGGCCTCAAGGGGCGCTACGAGGCGCACCACAAGGTCGTCATCGCCGACTCGGCGCTCGTCGCCGCCGCCACCCTCTCCGACCGCTACATCACCTCCCGCTTCCTCCCGGACAAGGCCATCGACCTCGTGGACGAGGCCGCCTCCCGGCTCCGGATGGAGATCGACTCCTCGCCGACCGAGATCGACGAGCTCCAGCGCGCCGTCGACCGCCTCCGCATGGAGGAGCTGGCGCTGAAGAACGAGTCCGACGTCGCCTCCCGCGAGCGCCTGGAGCGGCTTCAGCGCGACCTCGCGGACAAGGAGGAGGAACTGCGCGGCCTCACCGCCCGCTGGGAGAAGGAGAAGCAGGGGCTCAACCGGGTCGGCGAGCTGAAGGAGCGGCTGGACGAGCTGCGCGGCACCGCCGAGCGCGCGCAGCGCGACGGCGACTTCGACACCGCCTCCAAGCTCCTCTACGGCGAACTGCCCGCCCTGGAGCGCGAGCTGGAGGAGGCGTCCGCCGCCGAGGAGGAGGTCAAGCGGGACACCATGGTCAAGGAGGAGGTCGGCTCCGACGACATCGCCGACGTCATCTCCTCCTGGACCGGCATCCCCGCCGGCCGGCTGCTGGAGGGCGAGACGCAGAAGCTGCTGCGCATGGAGGAGGAGCTGGGCCGGCGGCTCATCGGCCAGGACACCGCCGTACGGGCCGTCTCCGACGCCGTACGCCGCTCCCGCGCCGGCATCGCCGACCCCAACCGGCCGACGGGCTCGTTCCTCTTCCTCGGCCCCACCGGCGTCGGCAAGACCGAGCTGGCCAAGGCGCTGGCCGACTTCCTCTTCGACGACGAGCGGGCGATGGTCCGCATCGACATGAGCGAGTACGGCGAGAAGCACTCCGTCTCCCGCCTGGTCGGCGCGCCCCCGGGGTACGTCGGGTACGAGGAGGGCGGCCAGCTCACGGAGGCCGTACGGCGGCGCCCGTACTCGGTGATCCTGCTGGACGAGATGGAGAAGGCGCACAACGAGGTCTTCGACATCCTGCTCCAGGTGCTGGACGACGGGCGGCTGACGGACGGCCAGGGCCGTACCGTCGACTTCCGCAACACCATCCTCATCCTCACCTCCAACCTCGGCTCCACCTTCCTCGTCGACCCGATGATCAAGGAGGAGCAGAAGCGGGAAGGGGTGCTGGACACGGTACGGAAGGTCTTCCGGCCCGAGTTCCTCAACCGCCTCGACGACCTCGTCGTCTTCAACGCCCTCGGCGGCGACCAGCTCAAGCGCATCGCCGCCATCCAGCTCGCCCACCTCCAGGACCGGCTCGCCGAGCGCCGGCTCACGCTGGAGGTCAGCGACGCGGCGCTGGACTGGCTCGCGCGCCTCGGCGTCCCGGAGGACGAGCCGGCGGCGGACCTCAGCTACGGGGCCCGGCCGCTGCGGCGGCTGGTGCAGACGGCGATCGGCGACCAGCTCGCGAAGGAGATCCTGGCGGGCGAGGTGCGGGACGGCGACACGGTGCGGGTGGAGGTCTTCGGCGACCAGTTGCTCGTCGGCCCGGCGCGGTAGGGGTACGGCGCGCGGCAGGGGGCCAGCGCGTAAGCGGTACGGGGACGGTCCGCTGCGGCGGCGGTGTCCGCCGTAGCGGGTTATCCACAGGGTGTCGCCGCCGGGTTGCGGGCACGGGCCCTAGGTGGGGGAGGATGGGCGGGAACCGTTCGAAGGGAACCCCACGTGAGCATCGACCCGTCCTCGATTCCGAACTTCGGGGGCCAGAAGCCCGAATCCCCCGGCAGCGGCGGCCCGCAGGGGCCCCCGCAGGGCCCCATCGTGCCCGACCAGGATCTGGTCAAGCAGCTCCTGGACCAGATGGAGCTGAAGTACGTCGTCGACGAGGAGGGGGACCTCGCGGCGCCGTGGGAGCAGTTCCGCACGTACTTCATGTTCCGCGGCGAGGGCGAGCAGCAGCTCTACTCCGTGCGCACCTTCTACGACCGGCAGCACGTGCTGGACGACAAGCCGGAGCTGCTGGAGGCCATCGACGACTGGAACCGCCGCACGCTGTGGCCGAAGGTCTACACGCACACGCACGACGACGGCACCGTCCGGCTGATCGGCGAGGCGCAGATGCTGATCGGCACGGGCGTGGCGCTGGAGCACTTCGTGTCGAGCACGGTGAGCTGGGTGCGGGCGTCGATCGAGTTCGACAAGTGGCTCGTGGAGACGCTCGGGCTCCAGCAGGAGGTGGACGGCGAGAAGCCGGACGACGGTGAGGGCGGGGGCGAGGGCGGCCCGGAGGGTGCGGACGGCTCGGACGGTCCGGACGCCGCGGGCGGCGACGGGCCGAAGGAGAGCTGAGCGCGCGGCGGCCGGCGGCGCCGGGCGGGGGCGGCGGGCGCGGGGGACGGCGGCTGCGGGGGCCGGCCGGCACCGCGGGGCCTCCGGTGGGGTCCCGGGCCCCGGGTGCCGTGTGCGGGCGCGTGGGCGGGCCAGGCGTCCGCCTGGGCGGTGAGGTGTCCGCCTGGGCGGTCTGGCTCCGTCCGGCGGTCAGGCTTCCGTCAGGGCGGTGCGCAGCGCCTCGTACGCCCGCGTGCCCGGCGTGACGGGCGCGTAGTGGCCGGCGCCGGGCAGTTCCCGCAGCCGTGCCCCCACGGCGCGGGCGTAGCGGCGGGACAGCTCCACCGGTACGTCGGTGTCGGCCTCGCCGTGGAGCAGCACGACCGGCGCCGCCGGGGCAGGCATCCGCATCGGGTCCGTCTCGTCGAGCCGCTCCGCCACGCGCGCGGCGCCGCCGAGGAGCCCGGCGACGGCGCCGTCGCTGAGGCCCAGTTCGTGGGCGCGGGCCAGGTCCGCGACCGGGGCGATGCCGACGACGCGGGAGACGGCGGTGGGGCACCGCGAGGCGGCCCACAGCGCGAGGTGGCCGCCCGCGGAGTGGCCGGCGAGCACCACGGGCCCGGCGCCGGGCAGCGCGGCGAGCGCCGGCGCCAGGTCGTCGAATGTCGCGGGGAACCCGCCCCCGCCGCCCACGCGGCGGTACTCGACAAGTGCCACGCACCGGTGCAGGTCCGCCGCGAGCGCCGCCGCCAGCGGTGCCAGGTGGGTGCGGTCGTAGCGCTCCCGCCAGAAGCCGCCGTGGAGCAGGGCCACGACCGGCGCCGCCGACTCGTCCCCGTACAGGTCGATGACCTGCGCGGGGTGGTCCCCGTACGACAGCGTGCGGGCGGGGGCCGCGCTCCTGAGGGCGAAGAACGTCCTGGCCTCGTCGTCCACCTCGTCAACGGCGGTCATCCAGCACCTCTCCCAGCACTCCGGCGGCGCGGTACATGTCCGAGAACGAGGTATACAGCGGCGTCACGCCGAAGCGGAGCACATCCGGCGGCCGGAAGTCACCGACCACGCCGCGCGCGATCAGCTCGCCCATCACCGCCTCCGCGTCCGCGCACCGCAGCGCGACCTGGCTGCCGCGCTCGGCGTGCGGCAGCGGGGTCAGCGGGGTGAGCGCCGCCCCGCCCGGCAGGGCCGCGACGCACTCCAGGAAGAAGTCCGACAGCGCCAGGCTCTTCACGCGCACCGCCTCGATCGCCACGCCGTCCCACACCTCCAGCGCCGCCTCCAGCGCCAGCATCGACAGGATGTCCGGCGTCCCGACGCGCCCGCGCGCGGCGCCGTCCGCCGGGTGGTAGCCGGCGGACATGGCGAAGGGGTCGGCGTGCGAGTTCCAGCCGGGCAGCGGGGAGTCGAAGCGGGGCTGGAGGCCGCGGCGTACGTAGAGGAACGCGGGCGCGCCCGGGCCGCCGTTGAGGAACTTGTACGTGCACCCCAGCGCCAGGTCCACCCCGTGCACGTCGAGCCCGACCGGCAGGGCTCCGGCGCTGTGGCACAGGTCCCACACGGCGAGCGCGCCCACCGCGTGCAGCGCGGCGGTGGTGCCGGGCAGGTCGTGGAGCCGGCCGGTGCGGTAGTCGACGTGGTTGACCAGCGCGGCGGCGGTCCGCGGCCCGGCGGTGGCGGCGATCTCGTGCGGCTCCACGGCCCGCAGCGCGCAGCCGGTCAGCCGGGCGGCGGACTCGGCGACGTAGCCGTCGGTGGGGAACGTCGTCGCGTCGACCAGCACCTCGTCCCGGGCCGCCCCGGCGCCCGACTGCGCGATGCGCACCGCGGCGACGACGGCCTTGAGGACGTTGACGCTGGTGGAGTCGCCGACGACGACCTGGCCGGGCGCGGCGCCCAGCAGCGGCGCGATCCGGTCGCCGATCCGCTCCGGCGCGGTCCACCAGCCGGACTCCGTCCACGACCGGATCCCCAGCCGCCCCCACTCGTGCGCCACGACGTCCGCGACCCGGGAGGGGACGGCGGCGGGCAGGGCGCCGAGGGAGTTGCCGTCGAGGTAGACGACGGGCGGGCCGGGGGACACCGCGCCGGTCGGGTCCGCGTCGGACGGGTTCGCAGCGGTCGGGTTCGCAGCGGTCGGGTTCGCAGCGGTCGGGTCCGTGTCGTCGAGGACGAACTCCGTCCGCTTCGACCGCAGCGGGTCCGTCAGGTCCAGCTCCGCCGCCCGCTTCGCCAGCCCCGCGAACTCCGCCGCGGGCCCGTACGCCTCAGACATGGCTCCGCGCCGTCCACAGCTCGGGAAACACCTGCTTCGCCGCGCGCTTCTCCAGCCACGACACCCCCGCCGAGCCGCCCGTGCCGACCTTCCCGCCCATCGCGCGCCGGGTGGCCACCAGGTGGTCGTTGCGCCAGCGCCACACCAGCTCGGCGATGTCGGTCAGCACCTCGCCGAGCTTGATCAGCCCGGAGTCCTGCGGCCCCGCGTAGACCGCCGCCCACGCGGCCTCCACCTCGTCGTGCGGCTCGTACCGCCGCGTCGGGTCGCGGTCCAGGACGGCGGCCGAGAGCCGGTGGCCCTTGGCGTCCAGATACTTCAGCACCTCGTCGTACAGGCTCGGCTCGCCGAGCTGCTTCTCCAGCTCGTCGTGCACCCGCGGGGCGCCGCGGTGCGGCACGAGCATCGACGCGGACTTCTCGCCGAGCAGGAACTCCATCCGCCGGTACATCGCCGACTGGAAGCCGGAGCCCTCGCCGAGCGCGGCCCGGTAGGAGTTGAACTGCCGCGGCGTGAGCCGCGCCAGCGGCTCCCAGGAGGCGTTCAGCGAGCGCAGCTCGTACGTGCTGCGCCGCAGCGCCGCCAGCGCGACCGGCAGGTCGTCGCCGCGCAGCGCCTCGGCGGCGGTCTCCCACTCGTGGACGACGACGGTGAACCACAGCTCCATGACCTGCGTGGTCACCAGGAAGACCAGCTCGCCGGGGTCGTCCGACAGCGGGTGCTGTAGATGGGTGAGGACGTCCGCCTGGACGTAGTCCTCGTACGGAGTGGTGCCCCGGAAGTCGAGGTTCGGGGGCTGGTGCCCGTCGGGCTGGTGAGCCGGGGGCTGGTGCCCGCCGGTCTCCGCGGGCAGGGGGTCGTGAGCACGGCTGTCCATGAGCTGTCTCCCACACATGAGCCACCGGGTAGCGGTCCGCCCCTTCCTGCCGGCAACAGGGCCCCGGTCCCCTCGGGTACGGCGGCATCCGGTGCGCCGTACCCACTTCGCATCATCCGCGGCGAGGCGGCGGGAGGCAAGAGCAGCCGACCCGGCCGGGTCAGCTACTCGGCCGGCTCCTCAGGAGAGCGTTTCCGCCGCGGTCGGGGAGCTGTCGCGCAGGAACGTGCTGCACCGCTCGTACTCCTCGGTCTCCCCGATGGCCTTCGCGGCGCGGGCGAGAGCGGCGAGGGCGCGCAGGAAACCGCGGTTCGGCTCGTGCTCCCACGGGACCGGGCCCTGGCCCTTCCAGCCGTTGCGGCGCAGGGAGTCCAGGCCGCGGTGGTAGCCGGTGCGCGCGTACGCGTACGACTCGACCGCGCGGCCGGCCTCGAACGCCTCGTCCGCGAGCTGCGCCCAAGCCAGCGAGGACGCCGGGTACTGCGCCGCCACCTCGGACGGGGCTGCGCCGTTCGCGAGCAGGTCGCGCGGTCCGGGGTCCTCGGGCAGGTAGGTGGGGGGTGGTCCGCCGAGGAGGTTCTCGTGAATCGCCATGGGTTCCACCCTGCCATGGCCGCCCGCGGCGGTGACCGGCGCGGGCGGTCCCGGCGGTACTTCTCAGCGAAACCTCACGCGCCCATCACCTCACGGACACCCCCGGCCGAGGCCCCGCAGCCGGGGCCCGTGACCGGGCCCCAGCCCGGCCGGGACGGTGTCCGCGCGGGTGTCACTTCAGCTTGGTGCCCGTGGAGCGCAGGTGCTCGCACGCGGTCCGGACGCGCTCGGCCATCGACGCCTCGGCGACCTTGCCCCAGGCGCGCGGGTCGTACGCCTTCTTGTTGCCCACCTCGCCGTCGACCTTCAGCACGCCGTCGTAGTTCTGGAACATGTGCGCCGCCACGGGGCGGGTGAAGGCGTACTGCGTGTCCGTGTCGATGTTCATCTTGACCACGCCGTTGTCCAGGGCGGTGGCGATCTCCTCCTCGGAGGAGCCGGAGCCGCCGTGGAAGACGAAGTCGAACGGGCTCTGCTTGCCGTACTTCGCGCCGACGCCCTCCTGGAGGTCCTTCAGCAGCTCGGGACGGAGCACGACGTTCCCCGGCTTGTAGACCCCGTGCACGTTGCCGAAGGAGGCGGCCAGCAGGTAGCGGCCCTGCTCGCCCAGGCCCAGCGCCTCGGCCGTGCGCAGCGCGTCGTCCACCGTGGTGTACAGCTCGTCGTTGATCTCGTGGGTGACGCCGTCCTCCTCGCCACCGGTCGGGGTGATCTCGACCTCCAGGATGATCTTCGCGGCGGCGGCGCGGGGCAGCAGCTCCGCCGCGATCGCCAGGTTGTCCGCGAGGGTCTCGGCGGAGCCGTCCCACATGTGCGACTGGAACAGCGGGTTCTCCCCGCGGGCGACGCGCTCCTCGGAGGCGGCGAGCAGCGGGCGTACGTACCCGTCGAGCTTGTCCTTGGGGCAGTGGTCGGTGTGCAGGGCGACGTTCACCGGGTACTTCTTGGCGACGATCGCCGCGTACTCGGCGAGGGCGACCGCGCCCGTGACCATGTCCTTGCTGAACTGCCCGCCCAGGAACTCGGCGCCGCCTGTGGAGATCTGGACGATGCCGTCGCTCTCGGCCTCGGCGAAGCCGCGCAGCGCGGCGTGCAAGGTCTGCGACGAGGTGACGTTGATGGCCGGGTAGGCGAACTTGCCTGCCTTCGCCCGGTCCAGCATCTCGTTGTAGACCTCGGGGGTTGCGATGGGCATCTGTCCGCTCCTTGGAGACGTGCGGGTGTCTGCATGGGTGTACGAGTGCGGCCGGCTCCGTTGCCGTGGCGCCCCTGGAGTGCCCCCATCCTCCCAGATCCGCGTCCCCGCTTCCCCGCCCTGTGGATAACCTTGCGCCGACCGGCAGAACCTTGCCGTACGGCTCAGCCGAGGCCCAGGTCGGCGAGCCCGTAGGCGTACACGTACGGCACGCCCGCCGTGTCGCGCACCCGCTCCGCGGCCCCCGTGTCGCGGTCCACGATCGTGGCGACGGCGACCACCTCCGCGCCCGCCTCGCGCACCGCCTCCACGGCCGTCAGCGCGGAACCGCCCGTCGTCGAGGTGTCCTCGACGACCAGCACCCGGCGGCCCGCGATGTCCGGGCCCTCGATGCGGCGTTGCATGCCGTGCGTCTTGCTCGTCTTGCGTACGACGAAGGCGTCGAGCGGGCGCGCGCGGTCGCCCGCGGCGGCGGAGGCGTGCAGCATCGCGTCCGCGATGGGGTCGGCGCCGAGGGTGAGACCGCCGACGGCGTCGTACTCGAAGTCCGCGGCGAGATCGAGCATGACCCGCCCGACGAGCGGCGCGGCGGTGCCGTCCAGGGTGATCCGGCGCAGGTCGAGGTAGTAGTCGGCCTCGATGCCGGAAGAGAGGGTCACCTTGCCGTGCACCACGGCCTTGTCCTTGATCTGACCCAGCAGGTCGGCATGTGCGTCGCTCATGGCCGTGAGCCTAACCGAGCGTGCGCCACGCCCAAGTGGTCGATACTTCCAGCGGCTCGATGGGGGTGACGAGGCGCGGGTGGGTGTTGAGCCCGTTGGGCGGGCCGGACTGCGGCTCGACGCAGACGGCCTCGGGCTGCTCGTCGTAGACGACGACCCACTCCGCGCGGCTGGTGACCGTCAGCTCCAGCCTGCCGGGCCAGGTGAGCGTCACCTCGACGCCGTCGGGCATGCCGAAGCAGTCGTCCCACGGGCCGGGCTGCGGGTCGACGCGCTTGCCGGTGGGGAGGTGGTCCTCGCCGCGCTGCTCCTGCCAGGCGGCGGCGAAGTCGATACGCACGCCGCTGTCGTCGCGCGCGCCGCCGTCGCCGCTTCCGGCGAGGTGGCGTACGAACCAGGGGTGCCAGCCGGCCTGCGCGGGGAAGGAGTCGCCGGCGGTCTCCACGGCGAGCGTGAGCGTCACCTTGTCCGGCTCCAGCTCGACCAGTTGGGTCACGCGGCCCGGGTACGGCCACGGGTCGGCGAGGTCGTACGAGAACGCGGCGGCGGCGTCGTCGGCGCGCAGGGTGCGCCAGGCGGAGTCGCGGCCGGTGCCGTGAATGGCGTGCGGCGGGGCGTCGGCGGGGAGCCGGTGCTTGGCGCCGCCGTTGCGGAACTCGCCCAGCTCCAGCCGGCCGCAGAACGGGACCATGGGGAAGGAGCCGTAGCGGTCGCCGGCCCGCAGCAGCTCGGCGCCGGCCACGCGGAGGCTCGCGACCCGGCAGCCGTTGCGGGGATCCATGGTCAACTCGGCGTCACCGGCGGTGAGACGTGTGGGCACGCCCCGAGCCTAGACGAGCGCGGGGACGGGGCAGCAGGCAGGACCGGCCTCGGCGGGGCGCCTGGCGGCGGGCGGCGGGTGCGCGGGGTGCGCGGTCGCGGGCGGGGAGGCCGAGGGCGGTGGGGGCGGGGGAGCGGGTGGTTGTGGGAGGTGGCGTGGGGGAGCGGGTGGTCGTACGGGCGCGGGGTGTTCCGCGGCGGGCCGCCGGCGGGCGGAGCTTCGGGGCGTCGCCCGGCGCCGCTGTTACGGCGGCAACGCGCCGTCCGGCGGGTGGGGTGCGGTTCGGGGGCTTCTGCCGTCCCCCGCGGTGGCCGTCAGCGGCGGCGGCGGAGGGCTCGGCCGACGATGACCGCCGTGGCCACCGCCAGGGCCGCGGCCGGTGCCATCCAGCGCAGCCCCGCCGTGGGCAGCGGGGCGTCGGCGGCGGGGGCCGGGGCGTACCGGCCGCGCGGCGGGGCGTGGTCGACCTCCTCTGCGCTGCGCCCGATCATCGTGCGCCGGGCGTGCGCGGCCTCCGGCTCCTCCAGCAGGCCGTCGACCCGCTCGTCCGCGTCCTCCTCCTCGGCGAGGGCGTCGATCACCTCGTCGGCCAGCGGGTCCAGCGACGGCGGCGGGACCTCGGCGTCGAAGACCTTGCCGGTGCCCGGCGGGGTCTCGCCGGACTGCTCGGGGGACGGGATGCCGGGGATGGCGCGCTCGTTGCCGTCGCCGAGGCCGACGTCGGGGCCGTCCCCGGACGGCTGCGCGGCGTCGTCCGGGTGCTCAGCCTCGGCCGGCTCCTGAGGGGCCTCCCGAGCCGGCTCCTCGGCCGCCTCCTGCACCGGCTTCTCGGCCGGCTTCCCAGCCGCCTCCGCGAGCGGCTCGGCCGTCAGGTCCGCTGCCAGGCTCTCCGCGAAGCGCTCCAGCAGCCGTACACCCGCCGCCTCCGCCTGCGCCGCCTCGACGGCGGCCAGCCGCCCCGTGCTCGACACCTTGCCCGTGCACCGCAGCGCCGTGGTCCCCGGCGCGTCCGCGTCGTCCCGCGGCGTGAGGGTCAGCGACGCCGTCACCGTGCCGCTGCCGCGCGACTCCTCGCCCTCCGCCGCCACGGTCACGGAGTCGCCCCGCGGCGTCAGCCGCAGCGTGCCGCGGTACGTGATGCTGGAGCCGGCGACGCGGAGCCGGAGCCGGCCGCGCAGCGCGCCCTCGGCCACCGCCTCGTCATCGTCGAGCGTCAGGCCGGGGACGCTGCGGGCGACCCGCTCGGCGTCGGACAGGGCGCGGCGAACGGTTTTTGCGGGCTGCGGTACGTGCACCTCTCGCTCCATGAACCGGAGCCTACCCACGGGGAACCTGCCCAGCACAGGGTTCTGCGGCGGGTGGGGGAACAGGTCACTCCACCGACCCCGCACCCCCTCGCACCCGCCCCGACCAGCAAAAAGGTCCGCGTGAGCGGGCGATATGGCCCCGCACGGGCCGTGAACCGGTCACGGACTCACTCCTGATACCGCGGATGCAGCAGCGTCGACGGCGTCAGGTCCGCCGCCTCCGGCGGCGCCGCCAGCGGCCCGGCGCCCGGGGGCAGCGGCGGGGCCAGGGGCCGGCGGGCGGCGAGCACGAATCCCCAGCGGTCGTCGCCGTCGCCCGCCTGGTACGCCGACGGGGTGAGCCCCGCCGCCCGCAGCGTCGCCGCGACCGTCCACAGGCTGTGCGCCGCGTCCCCGGATCCCGGCCCCGCACCCGGGTCCGCGCCCGGCCCCGCCCCGGCGCCCGGCCCCGTCCCGGCGCCCGGCCCCGTCCCGGCGCCCGGCCCCGTCCCGGCGCCCGGTTCCGCGTCCCAGGACGCCGCGTGCACCACCAGCCGCCCGCCGCCCGCCAGCGCCCGCCCCGCCAGCCCGTAGAACTCCTGCGAATACAGCTTCGTGCTCTGCGTGTTCCGCGGCCCCGGCAGATCCGAGACGATCACGTCGTACCGCCCGTGCGGCGCCGCGCGGCGCAGCCAGTCGAACGCCTCCGCGTGCACCACCCGCAGCCGCGGGTCGCCGTACGCGTGCTCGTTGAGCCGGGTCAGCCGGGGGTCCTCGGCGGCCAGCCGGCTCAGCACCGGGTCCACCTCGACGACCGTCACCTCCGCGACGTCCGCGTGCCGCAGCGCCTCGCGGGCCGCCAGCCCGTCGCCGCCGCCGAGGACGAGGACCCGCTGCCGCGAGTCCGGCGCGGCCAGCGCCGGATGGGTCAGCGCCTCGTGGTAGCGGCGCTCGTCCCTGGAGTCGACGCGCAACTGCCCGTCGAGGTACAGCGCCACGGACCCGTCCTTGCCCGCCGTGAGCACGATGTCCTGGACGCCGGTCCGCTGCGCGACACGCACCTCCGAGCCGTAGAGCGCGTTCCTGGCCGCGCGTTCGAAGGGGGCGGACAGAAGTGCGGTCAGCGCGAGCAGCGCCAGGACGGTCGCGTTCCCGGCGAACAGCGCCCAGCGTGCACGCCGGCTCAGGTCGTGCCGGAAGAGGTAGAGCACGAGCGCACACCCCGCCGTTGCGTTGACCGCCCCCGTGACGAGTGCGCTGGAGAGCTGCCCGAGCCAGGGCAGCAGCACGAACGGGAAGGCCAGACCGCCGGCCAGCGCCCCCACGTAGTCGGCGGCGAAGAGGTCGGCGACGGCGCCGCCGGGGTCCTGCCGCCGGACGCGCTGGATCAGGGTCATCAGCAGCGGCACCTCGGCGCCGATCAGCACGCCGAGCGCCAGCGCGTACGCCACGAGGACGAACCGCGGCTGGCCGAACCACGCGAAGCACGCGTGCAGCACCATCGCCGAGAGCCCGCCGAGGAGCGCGAGCACCGCCTCGACCGCGCCGAAGGCGACGGCGGCGCGGATCCGCAGCCGCTTGGCCAGCAGCGATCCGACGCCCATCGCGAAGACCATGACGGACAGCACGACGGACGCCTGGGTGACGGAGTCACCGATCAGGTACGAACCGAGGGCGACCAGCTCCAGCTCGTACACCAACCCGCAGGCGGCGCAGACGAAGACCGTGGCGAGCACGAGGAACCGCCCGGTGGCGGGCCGCACCGGGAGGGCGGGCGGCGGCGCGCCCGGCAGCGCGGGGGCGCGGCCGGGAGCGCGCGTCGTCTGCTCGTACGGTTCGATCACGAAGGAACGATACGTTTGCGCCGGTGCCGCCCCTTGTCACCCACACGTGTGCAATATGCCCTGGACATAGGCGAATTGCCCGGTCCACGGCACCGGCGGCGTCCGGCGACCCGTCCTAGACCGGCTCCGCGACCCGCGCGGCCATCGTCGTCCGCGTCGCCACCAGGCGTCCTTCCTGCGGATACGAGTGCCACGTGCGCCATCCGACGACGTCACCCTGACGGTGCACCAGCAGCGCGGTGAACGCGTGCGGGCTGCCGGGGAACGTGCCGGCGAGCCCGCGCGGGTGGTCGGCGACCAGCGCCAGCAGTTCCTGTGCGCGGGACTCGAAGGCGCTGCGGTTCAGCGTTTCGACCCGGGCGGCGAACTCGTACTCCCAACCGGCGACCTGCTTGGCCACGCCGAGTGGGAGCGGTGTGCTGCTGCCCGGCAGGCAGGCGACGGTCTCGGAACAGGCCGAGTCGCCCTCTCTGAGCAGCACTTGATGTGAGGCCCCGAGCAGCCTGAGCTGCACGTCGGCCGAGCCGAGGCGCAGATCGAGCACCGCGAGGGCCGGCATGGGGTCCATCCCGAGCCGCCATGCGAGGTCCTGGGCCCGGGTGTCCGTGTACGAGGTCTTGAGAGTGGTGAGCATGGGTCGGCTCCGCAGGCAGGGTGGAGAGACATCGGGCCGCCCGCTTGATGGCGGGACCGCGGGTGCGGGCGCAGGCCGAGATGCACGTGGGCACGCCCCGGCAGAAGGGGAATGCGCCCGGGAAATACGGAATCATGAAGTGCGGCCCGCCGACAGCGTTTTTACCCTTCTTCACCGGGTTTCCATCGCGCGGGCGCGCGACTGGTCAGGTGTTCACTTTCTGACAACTAGCACCCGCCGCCGCCTCCGTCACCGCCGCCACCCGCGCCGCAGTCCCCGCCGCCGCTGCCGCCGCCGGTGTCCCCGACCCAGCCGAACGCGTCCGTGCCGGCGGCCGCGCCGCCCACGCCGCCCCAGCGGCCCTTTCCGGACAGCCCGCCGCGGTGCGTGCTGCGCCTGGAGACGGCGGCGGACAGGGCCACGAGCAACCCGATCGAGGCCACGCCAAAAATGAGGAATCCCATCGGAACCTCCCAATCTCCCCCGCCCCCGCGGAGGTCCGGTGTACCACCGGATGTGCCCGGCGCGAGGGCTCCTCAACCCTCCGCCGTGCAAGCATGTCCCCATGGGACGCCCACCGCTGAGCAGCCGCCTGACCCCCTTCGTGACCACGATCTTCGCGGAGATGTCCGCCCTCGCCGTGCGCACCGGGGCCATCAACCTGGGCCAGGGCTTCCCCGACACCGACGGGCCCGCGGAGGTCGCCGAGGCGGCCGTACGGGCCGTGCGGGAGGGCCGCGGCAACCAGTACCCGCCGGGCCCCGGGATCCCCGAGCTGCGCCAGGCGGTCGCCGCGCACCAGCGGCGGTGGTACGGGCTGGAGTGGGACCCGGACT
This sequence comes from Streptomyces sp. 184, assembly GCF_045781775.1. Taxonomy (NCBI): domain Bacteria; kingdom Bacillati; phylum Actinomycetota; class Actinomycetes; order Kitasatosporales; family Streptomycetaceae; genus Streptomyces; species Streptomyces sp. 184. The sequence goes on from NZ_CP123230.1 coordinate 360,541, forward strand.
CGGAGGTGCTCGTCACCGCCGGGGCCACCGAGGCGATCGCGGCGGCGCTGCTCGCGCTGCTGGAGCCGGGCGACGAGGTGATCGCCCTGGAGCCGTACTACGACTCGTACGCCGCCGGCATCGCGATGGCCGGCGCCCGCCGCGTCCCGGTCACCCTGCGCCCCGACGCGGGCGCCGGAGCCGCCTCGTACCGCCTCGACCTCGACGAGCTGCGTGCCGCCGTCACCCCCGCCACCCGCCTGATCCTGCTCAACTCCCCCCACAACCCCACCGGCACCGTCCTCGACCGCGCCGAGCTGGAGGCCGTCGCCGCGCTCGCCCGCGAGCACGACCTGCTCGTCGTCACCGACGAGGTCTACGAACACCTCGTCTTCGACGGCGAGCACCTGCCCATCGCCACCCTCCCCGGCATGCGCGAGCGCACCGTGTCGATCTCGTCGGCCGGCAAGAGCTTCTCCTTCACCGGCTGGAAGGTCGGCTGGGTCACCGCCCCCGCCCCGCTGGTCGCCGCCGTGCGCACCGCCAAGCAGTACCTGACGTACGTCAGCTCCGGCCCCTTCCAGTACGCCGTCGCCGAGGCGCTGGCGCTGCCGGACTCCTACCTCACCGGCCTCCGCGCCGACCTGCTGCGCAAGCGCGACCTCCTCGCCGCCGGTCTGGCGGAGGCGGGCCTGCGCGTCTTCCGCCCGGCCGGCACGTACTTCATCACCGCCGACATCACCCCCCTCGGCGAGAAGGACGGCGTCGCGTACTGCATGTCGCTGCCCGAGCGCTGCGGGGTCGTCGCCGTGCCGACGCAGGTGTTCTACGACGACCCGGACGCCGGGCGCAGCATCGTGCGGTTCGCGTTCTGCAAGAAGGACGAGGTGCTGGCGGAGGCGGTGCGGCGGCTGAAGGAGGGCCGTTCGGCGTAAGCCGGGAGGCCGCCGGCCCGGGGGCCCGGAAGCATGGCGGGCAGGACGCGCGAGGGAGGCACGGGCATGGAGATCGTCGCGTACGGAGTGCTGGCCGACGAGCTGCCCGTGATCGAGGCGGCCTTCACCGGGGCGTTCGGCGACGAGCACTCCCTGCGCTGCCTCGACCTGTTCCTCAACCGCGACACCGTGCCCACCGCCGCCGGCTACGAGATCGTCCTCACCGGCGTCAACGACGAGCTGGACGGCGACGTCCTGCGCCGCCTCGCGGACGGCGGCACCCGGTTCGTCGCCCAGCGCTCCACCGGCTACAACAACATCGACCTCGACGCCGCCCGCGCCGCCGGCCTGTCCGTGGCCCGCGTCTCGCACTACTCGCCGTACTCCGTCGCGGAGTTCGCCTGGGGCCTGGCGCTGGCCGTGAACCGCCGCCTCTTCCGCGCCGCCACCCGCTCCCGCGAGTTCGACTTCCGCCTCGACGGGCTGATGGGCCGCGACTTCCACGGCCGTACGGCGGGCGTGCTCGGCACCGGGAAGATCGGCGAGGTCTTCGCCCGCATCGCCCACGGCTTCGGCATGCGGCTGCTCGGCCACGACGTCGTGGAGAACCCCGACTGCCTGGCGCTGGGCATGGAGTACGTCGGCACCGACCGCCTCTTCGCCGAGTCCGACCTGATCAGCCTGCACGCGCCGCTGCTGCCCGAGACGCACCACACCGTGGACGCGGCGGCGCTGGCGGCCATGAAGGACGACGCGATCCTCATCAACTCCAGCCGCGGCGGCCTCGTCGACACCGACGCCCTGGTCGAGACGCTGCGCGCCGGCCGCCTGGGCGGCGTGGGCCTGGACGTGTACGAGGAGGAGGCCGGGCTGTTCCACCACGACCGGTCGATGGAGGTGATGACGGACGACCGGCTGGCCCGCCTGATGACCTTCGGCAACGTCCTGGTCACCTCCCACCAGGCGTACTTCACCGCCGACGCGGTGGGCCAGATCGTGGACGCGACGCTCCGCAACGTCCGCGATCACCTTCGGGGCCGTACGGGCGAGAACTTCCTGCTCCCGCCCGCCGGCTCCGCCTGAGCCTGATCACACTTTTCGCACGGAGGCGTGGCCACGTACCCGGTCGGTGGCCCGCGGGGCGTACGGGATGGTGGCCCGCGGGGCGTCCGGGGGCGGTGGACCGGGGCGTACGTGAGGGGGGCGGTCGTACCGCCTGCCGGCGGCACGACCGCCCCCCTGGCGCGGATGGTCACTCCCGCTACTTCGTCTCCAGATCCCGCCGGCGGAAGCCCACGAGGCCCAGCCAGACCAGCCCCACGGCGATCGCCGTCAGCGCCAGCAGCGGCGTCCACGACATGTCCTTGGCCGGGAGCTGCGGTACGTGCCCGAAGGGGGACAGGTCGTTCAGCGCGTCCGGGAACTTCAGGATCTCGCCGAGGTAGCCGACGACGAACCCGTACACCGGGACCACCCAGGCGACCGCCACCGCCCGCGGGGCCCAGCCGAAGAGCGCGACCGCCAGGCCGATGGTGACCCACAGCGAGGGGGCGTACGCCAGGGACGCGCCGACCAGCTTGAGGAACAGGCCGCCGTCCCCGGTGGAGGCGGCACCCGAAACGCCGAAGCCGATGCCGGCGAGCAGCAGCAGCACCGTGCCGCCGGCCGCGCCGATGGCCGCGTGGCTGAGCACCCAGCGGTCGCGGGACAGCGCGGTCGCGAGCAGCGGCTCGGCGCGGCCCGCGGACTCCTCCGCGCGCGGGCGCAGGGCGGCCATCACGACGTAGATCGAGCAGACGACCGCCAGGACGATCATCACCACCGAGGCGAAGGACTCCGCCACGTTGGCGCCGCCGATCTCGGCGAGCTGCTCCTCCAGCTCGTCGATGCCTTCGATCATCTCCTCGGCGTCGCCGAGGACCGAGCCGTACATCACGCCGAGCAGCAGCGCGCCGGCGCCGAAGCCGACGAGCAGCCCGCGGTGCAGCCGCAGCGCGAAGCCCAGCGGGGTGGTGAGGCTTTCGGAGCCGACGGGGCTGCCGACCCGGGCGGCCTTCAGGCCCGCGCCGACGTCGCGGCGGGTGCTGAGGACGAACCCGGCCGCCGCGGAGACCACGGCCGCGGCGAGCACGAGCAGCAGCGGCCACCAGCGGTCGTCCACGAAGACGTACGTGCGCTGGATCCAGCCGATCGGCGAGAGCCACGACACCCAGTCGTTGCCGACGTCGCCGACGGCGCGAAGCGCGTACGCCGCACCGATGACGGCCATCGCCAGCCCGGACGCACCGCGCGCGTACGGGGTGATCTGCACGGTGATCGCGGCGACTGCGGCGAAGAAGATGCCGATGGCCGTGTGCGCGAGCCCGTAGAGCAGGGAGCCCTTGCCGTCCATGCCGTCGATGCCCGCGCTGGCCAGGCCGCCGGCGATCAGCAGCCCGAGCACCACGTTGGCGACGACGGCGACGGCGAGCGCGGAGGCCAGGTAGGCGTGCCGGCCGACGACGCCGGAGCGCACCAGCTCGGCGCGGTTCGTCTCCTCCTCGGTCCTGGTGTGCCGGGAGACGATGAGCACGCTCATGATGCCGACCAGCACGGCGAAGAAGCCGAGGAGCTGGTGGCCCATGATCGAGCCGACGTTGTAGTCGTCCAGGTAGCGCTCCGGGCCGGTCATCGCCAGGCCGGCCGGGCTGTTCATGGTCTCGGCGACGTCCGCCCGGTCCTTCGCCGTGGGGTACGACGAGTCGAAGCTGCCGGGGCTGGTGAACGTCCCGAGGAACAGCGCGAGCACCCAGACGGGCAGCCGTACGCGGTCCCGGCGCAGCGCGAACCGGAACAGCGTCCCGGCGCCGGCCAGTGTGTTCGCGCCCTCCTGGGCGCGCGGGGATGCGTCGGGTCGGGTCTTGGTGGCGCCCGCGGCGCCGGTCCCGTTCGTGTCGTTCGTGGCGGAGGGGGTGGCAGACATCAGGCCGCTCCCGCCTCCGAGTGGTGGCCGTTGTGCTCCAGCTCGTCGCCGTAGTGGCGGAGCATCAGCTCCTCCAGGGTGGGGGGATGGCTTACGAGGCTGCGGATGCCGAACTCGCCGAGCCGCCGCACCGCGGCGTCCAGGTGCTCGCCGTCCACGGCGAAGTGCACCCGGCTGTCGTCGGTACGGAGCTGGTGGATGCCCGGCAGCTCGTCGATGCCGGTGGCGGGGCGCTCGGTCTCGGCCTCGATGGTCGTACGGGTCAGATGGCGCATCTCGCTGAGCGTGCCGGACTGCACGATCTTCCCCAGCCGGATGATGCTCACGCGGTCCGCCAGCTTCTCCACCTGGGCGAGGATGTGGCTGGAGAGCAGGACGGTCTTGCCCTCGGCCTTCGCCTGGATGATGACGTCCTGGAAGACGACCTCCATGAGCGGGTCGAGACCCGCGGTGGGTTCGTCTAGCAGGAGCAGCTCGGCGTCGGAGGCGAGGGCGGCGACGATGGCCACCTTCTGCCGGTTGCCCTTGGAGTAGCTCCGGCCCTTCTTGGTCGGGTCGAGGTCGAAGCGCTCGATGAGGTCGTCGCGGCGCTGCTTGTCGATGCCGCCGCGCAGCCGGGCCAGCAGGTCGATGGCCTCACCACCGGTGAGGTTCGGCCACAGCTCGACGTCCCCCGGCACGTAGGCCAGTCGGCGGTGAAGCGTGACGGCGTCGGCCCACGGGTCGCCGCCGAGCACCTGGGCGGTGCCCGTGTCGGCGCGCAGCAGGCCGAGCAGCACGCGGATGGTGGTGGACTTGCCCGCGCCGTTGGGGCCGAGGAAGCCGTGCACCTCGCCCGTCTCCACGTCGAGATCGAGGCCGTCGAGCGCACGGGTCCGGCCGAACGTCTTGGTCAGGCCGGAGACGGTGATTGCCTTGGTCATAGCATGTAAGCTACACGAACATTCACAAATGTGTGAAGTTAAGGAAGCGTTAGTATCGATCCGAACGGGGTCGGACGGGGAGAACGTAGAAAAGTGGCAGATCAGCAGCGTGACGAGCGCGGTGGGCGCGAAGAGCGCGGCGACGGCGCGGAGCGCACAGAACGCGCGGGGCGCGACGTACGCGCGGGGCGCGACGAACGGGCCGTGGCGAGATACGTCGAACGGGTGGCCGCCGAGCTGACCGAGATGGGCTTGCAGCGGATGGCGTCCCGGGTCTTCGCCTGCATCCTGGCGGACGACGCGGGCGCCCTGACCGCCGCGGAGGTCGGCGAGCGCCTGCACGTGAGTCCGGCGGCGGTCTCGGGCGCGGTGCGCTTCCTCGGGCAGGTCGGCCTCATCACCCGCGAACGCGAGCCGGGCTCGCGGCGGGAGCGGTACCGGATGGAGAGCGACCGCTGGTACCAGATCTTCGCGCAGCGCGAGCAGATGATCAGGCGCTTCGAACAGACCCTGGACACGGGCATCGGCGTCCTGGGGGCGGACACCCCGGCGGGCCGGCGGATCGAGGAGACGACGGAGTTCTTCGCGTTCCTGCGGGAGGAGAACGGCCGCCTGGAACAGCGCTGGTGGGACTACGTCAAGCGCCGTGACGAGGCGAGGGCGACCGGGGACTGACCGGTCAGTCGTCGGCGGTACACCGATCGAGCGCTTCCCCGGGCGCCGCACCGGCGTCCTCCCGTACGGCCAGCCAGTCCCCGAAGGCGGCGCCGCCCCCGAAGAGCGTCGCGACGAGGACCACCCCGGTGACGACCTCGACCCGCCACCCGCGCGAACCGCGCTAACGGCGGGTGGGGTAGCTGCCGGGTTCGCCACGGGTCCGGCGGCGGGCCGGGAATGCGGGTGTGGCGGGTCAGTGGGGCGGGGCGGTGATGAGGCGCCAGGCGTTGGGGTGGGCGGTCCAGGTGCGCTGGCTGACCGGGGGGCTCAGGAGGGCGTCGGCGCGGTAGCGGAAGTCGCTGCCCCAGACTCGTACGCTACGGGCCTGGGCGTGCAGCGGGTCGCCGGCGCCGCGGGGGCGGATGATCACCTGGGCCAGCCCGCTCGCCGGGTCCGTGACGACCCTCACCTGCGACGCCGGGCCGTCCAGATCCGCCAGCAGCACGCCGTCCGCCTCGACGCGCAGCCGGAAGCCGTCCTCCGGGGCGGCCACGTCCACGGGCACCGGGTCGTCGGCGGCCGGCGGCGTCCAGTCCCCCGGCGTCCGCCCCGCTCCGTCCGCGCCGCCCGACTCCCAGCCCCCCGTCGCGTCCTCCGCGCCCCACTTCGTCACCACCGGCGGCGGGCCCGGCTCGCGGGCCGTCCCGTTCCGCCGTTCCACCGCCCGTGCCGCCAGCGCCCGCAGGCCCGCCGCCGGGGTCCACCGCCGTCCGGGGCCGCCGCCCGCGCCGGCGCCGACCCGCTGCGTCAGCCCCGCCAGCCCGCCGCTCAGTCCGCCGCCCAGCCCGCCGGCGGGCCCGCCGCTCGGCGCGCCACCGGGGGGACCGGACTCCGTCCGGGCACCGCCGGCCACCGCCTGCGCGCCGTGCGGCGACGGGCCGCCCGGCGTCGGGCCGACGTCCGGCATCCGGCCGTCCGCCGCTGCCCGGCCGTCCGGCGTCGTGAGGTCTCCCGGCCCGGAGCCGGCCACCGTCCCCGCGCCGCCCGGCGACCGGCCGCCCGGCGACCGCCCGTCCCGCGACCGGCCGTCCGACGTCCGCCCGTCCGGCGATCGCCCGTCCACCGCCCCCGAGCCGTCCGGCCCCGCTCCCTGCGCCGGCAGGCGGAGCGCGTCCAGCACCACCCCGCCCCCGTCGTCCACCAGCAGCCCCAGCCGGCGCTCCTCGCCGTCCAGCACCGTCCGGGCGGCGTCCACCGTCCCCGTCGGCACCCCGAGCGTCGCCGCCAGCGTCCGCGCCGGGCCCACCGGGACCAGCGCCAGCGGCGCGTCCCCCAGCGTCTCCTGGCGGCGCAGCTCGCTCACCACCCGCATGAACGCCAGGTCGTCACCGATGACCACCGGGCGCCGCCCGCCCCGGCGGGCCAGGGCGCGGGCCAGCTCCGCCGCGCTCTCCGGCAGGCAGATCTTCGTGTCCGCCGCCGCGGAGAGCACGTCCCTCGCGATCCGTACGGCTTCCCCGTCCGCCCGCCGTGCAGCGGGGTCGATGAGCACGAGCAGTGAGCGCCCGGTGGGGTCTGGAGCCGACACCACGGTCCTTCCTCAGGTAATCTCTCGGTGCAAGAGCCCCTGTCGCACTTGTGCCAGGGGCTTCGTCTATCCGGGGCCCGGTCCGATCCCCGGTGCACGGCGCACCGCACGTTGGACATGCCCCGCCCGGAAGGGGTGTACGCCTGTGCCCGCACTTGTGCTGCTCGGTGCTCAGTGGGGTGACGAAGGCAAGGGGAAGGCCACCGATCTGCTCGGCGGCTCGGTGGACTACGTGGTGCGCTTCCAGGGCGGGAACAACGCCGGGCACACGGTGGTGGTCGGCGATCAGAAGTACGCGCTGCACCTGCTGCCGTCGGGCATCCTGTCGCCGAGCTGTACGCCGGTGATCGGCAACGGCGTCGTGGTCGACCCCGAGGTGCTGCTCAGCGAGCTGAGCGCGCTCCAGCAGCGCGGCGTGGACACGTCCAAGCTGCTGCTCAGCGGCAACGCCCACCTCATCACGCCGTACCACACCGACCTCGACAAGGTGACGGAACGGTTCCTCGGCAAGCGGAAGATCGGCACCACCGGCCGCGGTATCGGCCCGGCGTACGCCGACAAGATCAACCGCGTCGGGATCCGGGTGCAGGACCTCTTCGACGAGTCGATCCTGCGGCAGAAGGTCGACGCCGCGCTGGACCAGAAGAACCAGGTCCTCGCCAAGCTCTACAACCGCCGCGCCATCCGCCCCGACGCCGTCGTCGAGCAGCTCCTCGGCTACGCCGAGCAGTTGCGCCCGTACGTCGCCGACACCACCCTCGTGCTCAACGAGGCGATCGACGGCGGGAAGGTCGTGCTCTTCGAGGGCGGGCAGGGCACGCTCCTCGACGTCGACCACGGCACGTACCCCTTCGTCACCTCGTCCAACCCGACCGCGGGGGGCGCCTGCACGGGAGCCGGCGTCGGCCCCACACGGATCAGCCGGGTCATCGGCATCCTCAAGGCGTACACAACGCGCGTGGGTGCCGGACCGTTCCCGACCGAGCTGCTCGACGAGGACGGCGACCGGCTGCGCACCATCGGCGGCGAGCGCGGCGTGACCACCGGCCGGGACCGGCGCTGCGGCTGGTTCGACGCGGTGATCGCCCGCTACGCGACCCGCGTCAACGGCCTGACGGACTTCTTCCTCACCAAGCTCGACGTGCTCACCGGCTGGGAGCGGATCCCGGTCTGCGTCGCGTACGACATCGACGGCCGCCGCGTCACCGAACTGCCGTACAGCCAGACCGACTTCCACCACGCCACGCCGGTCTACGAGATGCTGCCGGGCTGGTCCGAGGACATCTCGAAGGCCACGACCTTCGAGGAGCTGCCGAAGAACGCGCAGGGGTACGTCAAGGCGCTGGAGGAGATGTCGGGCGCCCCCGTCTCGGCGATCGGCGTCGGCCCCGGGCGGGACGAGACGATCCAGATCAACTCGTTCCTCTGATCCCGAACCCGATCCCGAACCCGGACCCGATCCCGAGCCCGCCCCTGAGCCTGCCCCTAAGTCCGTCAGCCGTCAGCCCGTTCCCTTGAGGCGCTGCTCCTGCAACGTCGTCAGTTGCTGCACCGCGAGCATCGCCAGCACGCTCGTCACGATCAGCACGAACGAGAACAGTAGGTCGAACAGCACGATCTGCACAGCCGAGTCGATCGAACCGCCGACCTCCCAGTCCTCCGCCGTGGCCACGGCGAGCACCATCGAGGCGACCCAGGCGGTCCACCACGAGTGCAGCACCCCCTTCCCGTACGACACGGGCCGCGGGCCGTAGCCGACCGGCGGGCGCGCGTGGTGCGGGAAGGGGCTGCTGATCCGGAAGAAGTCGTTGGCGATCTGGAGCGGGAACCAGAACTGGGCGACCGGGATGAACCAGCAGCCGATGGCCAGCCCCTGCGAGTAGCGCACCTGGCCGGGCGCGAACACCTCGGAGTTCGTCCGCAGCCGGTAGAACCAGACGCACCACAGCACGGCGCACACCGCGAAGAGGAGGAAGTTGACGGCGGTGAAGTTCTCCATCCGGTCGAGGTCCTCGGCCATGTACCAGGTGTCGGCGCCGTCCTCGCTCAGCAGGACCAGGAGGTTCAGCTCCTGGATGATCTGGAGGCAGACGAACGCCGCGTACACGCCCAGCAGCACCTGGAGCGCCGTGGCGATGGGCCGCACAGGGCGCGGCCGGATCGGCAGCGGCGGGTGCGGGGTCTGCCACCCGGTCTGGCCGTACGGCGGCGGGGTGCGGTAGGGCTGCGGGTGCGCGGTGGGTGCGGTGCCGTACGCGGGGCGGTGCTGCTGCTGCGGCGGCGTGTGCTGCGGCGCGTGGGGCGGGGTGCCGAAGGGCCGGTGGTGCTGCGGCTGGAGGCCCGTCTGCCCGTACGGACCGGGGCCGGCGCCGGTGAGCGGCGGCCCGTACGCCGGGGCGGCCCCGCCGGCCGGGCCGGCTCCGGTGACCGGGCCGCCCGCGGCCTGCGGCGTCTCGGCGTCCAGCAGCTCCACCGCGCGTCGCGCCAGCAGCTCCAGCAGCGCCCCCGGCAGCCACGGCTTGAGCTGCGCCGCCTGCTCGGTCAGCGCCACCAGCTCCGCCACCTGCGGCCGGGCGGTCGGCTCCTTGGCGAGACAGCGCTCGATCAGCGCGCGCAACTCGCCTTCGATGCCCGACAGTTCGGGTTCCTCGGCGGCTATGCGGAACATCAGCGCGTGCGCGCCGCTGTCGTCCGTGCCGAACGGCATCCGGCCGGTCGCCGCGAACGCCAGCACCGTACCCAGGCAGAACACGTCGCTCGCCGCCGTGACCCGCTCGCCGCGGACCTGCTCGGGCGACATGAAGCCGGGGGAGCCGATGACCGCGCCGGTGCGGGTGAGCCCGTCGCCGGCGGCGGTGACCGAGTCCAGCGCGCGGGCGATGCCGAAGTCGATGACGCGGGGCCCGTCGATGGTGACGAGGATGTTGGACGGCTTGAGGTCGCGGTGGACGAGCCCGGCGGCGTGGATCGCCTGCAACGCGCGCGCCAGCCCGCCCGCGAGCGCCCGCACCGAGGCGTCGGGCAGCGGGCCGTGGTCCTTGGCGACGACCTCGTGCAGCGAGGGGCCGGCGACGTAGCCCGTGGCGACCCAGGGGGTCGCGGCGTGGGTGTCGGCGTCGAGCACGGGCGCGGTCCACTCGCCGCCCACCCGCCGCGCGGCGGTGATCTCCTGCGTGAACCGGCGCCGAAACTCCGGCTCGCGCGCCAACTCCGCCTTGACCAGCTTCACCGCGGCGGTCCTGCCGCGCTCCGAGCGGGCGAGATAGACCCGTCCCATGCCGCCTTCGCCGAGCCGTCCGAGCAGTTGGTACGAGCCGACGCGACGCGGATCGTCCGGTCCCAGGCTGTCCATGCTGCCCCCCCTTCCCCCTCGTCGAGCGAGCCTATTGTGTCGGGTCGGCCGGTGAGCCGTCCGCCCTTGTGTAATGCCGGGTGCGCTGCTCGCCGCCGAGGAACTGGCGGTCCAGCACGGAGCCGTCGGCCGTCGCCTGCATCGCGGACGGGAACCCGGGCACGCACGGGCCGCCGAGCCGGCCGGCACCGGCGGCGGAGTCGTCCCCGAGGTCGTCGGCGGCCGGGTCCCCCTCGCTCTCCGGCCCCGAGACCGACGTGATCTCGGACGGGCCGAGCAGCACCCGGTCGTCGCGCTCGTCCACGCCGACGAAGTCGGCCCTGGCCCGGCAGGTGTTGCCGTCGCCGGTACGGGTCGTGAAGTGCACGGCGACCTGCCCCGGCGCGGCCTGCACCACCCGCATCACCTGGGTGCCGGAGCCGGCGGGCCGCTGCCAACTGCCCAGCAGCTCGCGCGGCATCCGGCGGTCGCGGGACTCGACCTTGGTCAGCTCGGCGGTACGGCCGTCGGCCGCGCGCCAGCGCAGCGCGCCGTCCGCGTACGTGAGCGTGTGGCCGCCGACCGCGGTGCACTCCCCGGCGGGGGCGGCCTCGACGACCTCGGTGTCCAGGCGCAGCCCCCGGTCGGCGGAGCGGAGCCTGGCTTCGCTGGTGCACTGCGACTCGCCGCTGAGCACGATGCTGGTGGCCACGACCTCGCCCTTCTGGCCGGGGCGGATCGTGAACTGCCGGTAGGTGCCGGTGGGTTCGCCGTCGCGGGTCTGGGTGCCGAGCCAGGTGCCGACGAAGCGGGTGGGGACGTCGGAGCCGGGGGCCGCGGTGCCGCCGCCGTCGCGCTGGGTGGCCAGCGCGACCGGTACGGCGACGCCGATCGCGACGAGCAGCGCGAGCCCGGCGAGGAGCCGGGCGCGGCGCGGACGGCGCCGGGGCGGGGCGGGGGCGGATCCGGCGGGGGGCTCGGTGGCGGGGGCGTAGGAGGCGGGCGGGGCCTCGTACGGGCGGGTGCGGGTGGCGGGAAGGCGGGGGTCGGAGTCGTCGCCGGTGGCTGCGGGGTCCCGCTCCGCGGCGGGGGGCCGCGCGCTGTGCCGGGCGGTGACGGCCTCGGAGCCGGCGCCCGCGGCGGTTGCGGTGCGGTGGCCCGATCCGTTCGTCGCCGCGATGTCCAAAACCCGGGGCTCCGCGCCGGTCGCCGGCCGATGCGGCGTCGGTGTCGGTGTCGGGGTCCGCGTGGCTGTCGGCGTGGGGGTCGGTGTCGGCGTCGGGTCCGCCGGAGGCACCGTGCGCAGGGGGCTGGTGTCGCGGTCGCCGGCCGGCGGCGTGTCCGTGTCCAGCAGCCGCACCGCCTGGCGGCCCAGGTCGGCGATCAGCGGGGCCGGGAGCCAGGCCGCCTCCGGGGCCGGCGGGCCCGCCAGCCCGGCGATCCGGTCCGGGTCGTGCCGCTCGGCCGGGAGCTTGGCCAGGCAGCCGGATATGAGCCCGTGCAGCGCCGGGTCCGTCACCCCCGCCAGATCCGGTTCCTCCTGGACGACGCGGAACATCACGGCGTGCATCCCGGACGAACTCGACCCGAACGGCGCCCGCCCGGTGGCCGCGTACGCCAGCAGCCCGCCCACGCAGAACACGTCGCTCGCCGCCGAGACGTCCTCGCCGATGATCTGCTCCGGGGACATGAAGCTCGGCGAGCCGACGACGATCCCGGTGCGGGTGACCGTGCCGTCGGAGAGCGAGTCCAGCGCGCGGGCGATGCCGAAGTCGATGACGCGCGGGCCCTCGATGGTGACCAGCACGTTGGACGGCTTGAGGTCGCGGTGCACGAGCCCGGCGGCGTGCACGTCGCGCAGCGCGGAGGCCAGCCCGTACGCGAGCGTGAACAGCGACTCCGGCGGCAGCGGCCCGTACCGCTCGACGACCTCCTGGAGCGTCGGCCCCGCGACGTACCCGGTGGCCACCCACGGCACCGGCGCCTCGGTGTCGGCGTCGAGCACGGGCGCCGTCCACCGGCCGCCGACGCGCGCCGCGGCGCGCACCTCCGTGCGGAAGCGGGCGCGGAACTCCTCCTCGACGGCCAGCTCCGGCTTGACCAGCTTGACGGCCACCGTCCGCCCGCCCGCGGTGCGGCCGAGGTAGACCCGGCCCATGCCGCCGCTGCCGAGCCTGCCGAGCAGCCGGTACGCGCCGATCTGCTGCGGATCCTGCGGCGCCAGCGGTTCCACGCTCTCCATTCCCCTACCCCACCCCCGTGGTCTACCCCGAGAGCGTAGGCGGTGGAGGGGGGTGCGGTTGAGGGGGGCCGGGCTTCTCGTTGCGGTGCTGTCACCCCATCGTCGTGGGGCGGTGACCTGGGCGCGGTGCGGATCAGCGGCGGGTACGGGCCCTCCGGTGCCCCGGCCCGGGGGCGCCCGGGTCGGTGTCACCGGCCGGTTCCCCGGTTGCGTTCCCGGCCGCATGCCTCCCGGCCGCGTCGACGCCCGCCGCCCCTGCGGGGTGTCCCGTCGCGATCTCGTCCGAAGCCGTCTCCTCTGCCGCCTCCACATCCTCCGCCTGGAGCGCCTCCATCGCCGCCGACAGCCGCCGCAGCGCCGCCAGCGTCTCGCGGAACCTCTCCTCACCGCCGAGCCGGTGCCCGAGCCGCACGGCGAACTCCCCGTGCCCCGGATCCAGCCGCGCCAGCGCCCGGCGGCCCGCGCGGGTGGGGCGGAGCAGCTTGGCGCGGCGGTGCGCCGGGTTCGGTTCGTACGCCGCGAGGCCCTGGTCCACCAGCACGTCGGCGATGCGCTGCACGCTTTGCCGGGCGACGCCCATGGCGCGGGCGACGCCGGCGACGGGCAGCGGCTCGCGGTCCACGGCGTACAGCACCTGCCAGCGGGACGCGGTCAGCCCGGCGGGGCGGGCGAGCTGGTCGCCGCGGGCGAGGAACTGGCCGTTCAGTCGGAAGGAGGCGGTGGCGACGCCGTCGAGGAGTGCCGCGGCGCCGAGGGCCGTCAGGTCCTGTTCGTCCGGCACGCCGCCGGGTAGCCTCTCGCCCCCCGCCTCCGCGCCTGTCGCCCCCGCGCGTGCCGTACGCTCCGCGCTGCCCGCCGGTGCGTCGCTTTTCGGCCGGTTACGCGCCGTGCCGCCGCCTCGCGTGACCCGCCCTGCCCGCCCCGGCTGCCCCGTCACCGCGCCTGCGCCTCGCTCAGCACCGGAAACGCGCTCGCGTCCGACGCGCCGAACAGTCGCACCCACGCGTCCAGCACCTCGGGTTCGTGCAGGCCCAGCACCCGGAACACCTCGCGCGCGAACGCCACCGGCTCCGTCGGCCCCGCCGTCACCAGCCCGTCGCCGGTGACCGCGTCCGCCTCGACGTAGCGCGCCTGCCCGCCGTAGCCGGGCTGGGCGCCGACGTACTCGGCCACCGCGCTCGTGTGGCTACGGTCGTCCAGCAGCCCCTCCCGCGCGAGCCCCGCGACCGCGCCGCAGATCGCCGCCACCGGCACGCCCGCGGCCAGGAACCTGCCCGCCGCGCGGGCGTACGGCGCCAGTTCGTCGCCGGTGTCCCAGAGGGTGGCGCCCGGCAGGATCAGCAGCGCGCTGTCCTCGGGGCGCAGGTCGTCAAGCGCCAGGTCGGGCAGGATGCGCACGCCGCCGGTGGTGGTCACCGGGCGGTCGGCCGCGGGGCCGACGGTGACGATCTCGTACGTGTCGCGGGGCGGGCGGTGAAGCGACGTGTCGCGGATGTGAGCGACCGCGTGCCCTGTCTCCCAGTCGGCGAGCGTGTCGTAGACGGCCAGATGAACGTTTCTGCGGGCCATGGTGCCTCCTTCGACGTACGACAGCATGCTGTCAAAAAGACAGCATGCTGTCAATCGAAGTCGTCGCTGCGCTTATCGTGTGGGGCATCCCCCATCAGAAGGGCCACCGCATGACCCCCGCAGGCGCCGTGGTCCGGCGCGACACGCTGCGTGCACAGATCGCCGACGCCCTGCGCGACGAGATCCTGGCCGGCCGGCTCGCGGCCGGGCAGCACATCACGGTCGGCGAGATAGCGGCGCAGTACGGGGTCTCGGCAACCCCCGTACGCGAAGCCCTGGTCGACCTCTCCGCACAGGGACTCCTCGACGTCGAGCAGCACCGCGGCTACCGCGTGCACGCCTTCACCCTCGACGACTTCCGCGCCATGGCCGACGCCCGCACCGTCGTCCAGATGGGCGTCTTCCGCGCCAGCCCCCCGCACACGGTCGACCCCGCGCCGGGCGCGCTGACCGCGATGCGGCGCCGCGGCGAGGAGGCCGAGCGGGCGGCGAAGGCCGGCGACCTCGACGTGCTCGTCCACTACGACCTGCGCTTCTGGCGCGAGATCACCAGCCTCATAGGCAACGACTACATCACCGAGTTCCTGGAGCGGGTACGGATCCACTGCTGGGTCTTCGCCGTGCCGTACCTGCGCGGCGAGAGCGAGGGCTGCGTGCCCGGCACGTTCTGGCAGGGGCACATGCAGCTCGTCGAGGCCATCGAGCGGCGCGACGTGGCCGCCGCCGAGGAGGTCGTCCGCACGTACAACCGGCACTCGCTGGAGCTGATCGAACGGCTCGCGGGCGGCTGACCGCCCGATCCCGCGCGGCACGTTGGCCGAGACCCGGCGGAGGCGGGCGCGGTACCCGGCCGGGGGGTGCTGCCGGGCCGCCGTCAGCGGCTACGCTGAGCCGAACCGCGCAGTTAAGGAGCGTTCCGCTTGGCCTGCGACCTGTGGCTGGTGCCCCTCGTCGACGTGCTGTGCCACAGCCCCGACAACCCCTTCGCCGAGGAGATCGCCGCCTACGACGCCGCGCTGGGGCAGGCGGGGCTGCCGCCGGTGCCCGTGCAGAGCTACATGCCGGGGCTCTCCGGGGACGTCGCCCCGGTGGCCGGCTTCGACTACGACGCGCTGCACTTCCTGCGCCGCGCCTACCTGCTGCAACTGTGCGGGCTTGAGGTCACGCCGGTCGGCGAGCTGGGCGGGGACTACGAGCAGTTGCTGGAGATGTTCGAGTCCACGGCGCAGCAGTCGCACCTGGTCTGGCACTACGACCACGCCGGCGCGTACGTCCCCGTCGACTTCCCGCACCCGCTCGTCACGGAGGAACTGCTGGCGGGCGGCGGGCCGCTGGGCTCGGCGCAGGGCCTCGTACGCGAACTCGTCGCGGTCGCCCCGGCGATCGGCATCGACCCGGACAACCCGCCGCCCGCCCCGGCCCCGCCGCCGGGGCCGACCGAGCTGTCGGAGCCGGCGGCGACGGCGCCGTCGGAGGGCGGGGAGTTCGCGCAGGAGCGGCACGTGTGGCTGGGGCTGCACGCCGCGGCGACGCGGAGCCTGGCGCAGGGGTCGATGATCGTCTTCAGCTAGCGGCCGGGCGTCTTCAGCCGGCGGGCGGGCGTCTTCCGCTGACGGACCGGTCGGCCGCGGAGTCGTCGGCCGGGCGGCCGTCGTCTTCGCCGGTACCGGCCGGGGTGGCCGTGAAGTCCGTGCCGTTGCGCGGCACCCCGATGCCCCGCCAGGTGAACGGCACGCCCTCGGCCCGCCGCGGATCGGGGCCGTCCATGAGCTGGAAGTGCAGGTGCGGCTCGGTGGAGTTGCCCGAGTTGCCGCACTCGGCGAGCTGCTGCCCGGCCCGTACGACGTCGCCCTCGCGCACGGTCGTCGAGCCGCGGCGCAGATGCGCGAAGAGGGCGTACGAGCCGTCCTCCAGCTCCAGCACCAGGTGGTTGCCGACGATCGTGCCGATGCCGGAGCCGGCGCCGACGGAGCGGACCAACTGCTCGAAGACCACGAGGTACGCCAGCCCCGGGACGGTGTTGCGGGCGCGGTGGTCGCGGTGCGCGGAGCCGGCGACGGTGACGACGCGGCCGGCGGCGGGGGCGAGGACGGGGGCGCCGAAGGCGGGGAAGTCCCGGTTCGGCGGGAACGGCGGCCACCAGCGGAGCGTACGGCCGGAGGGCTCCTCGGGGGTGCGGACGATGTCGATGGAGTAGGTCTGCGCGAGGTAGCGGGTGCCGTGGCTGGGCACCTTGTCGGCGGGGCTGTTGTACGCGCGCCACCGGCCGGCGACGGGGGAGTGCAGGGCGACGGCGCCGGGAAGCGACCCGTCCTCGCCCGCCGCGGCTCCGCCGTGTGCGCCGCGCCGCCGCAGGGCCCGTACGGCACCGAGGGAAGCCCGTACGACCATCTCCGCCATCATCGTGGCCCAGACGCCGACGGCGACCCACAGCACCACCTCGCCGGCGGCACCGGCCTCGACGCCCGTCACCGCCTTGCCCAGCAGCACCACCGTGGCCAGCGCCTGCGCGCCGCGCACCACCGCGACGATCCGTGCCCCGTTCACACCCAACCCCCGTTCGTCCCCTGTCGCGTACCCCGTACCACTGTGCCTGAACGGCGAGGGGACCCCGCGGCCCCCTAGCGGCCCGGGGATTCCGGGGGGCGTTGGCGCGGCATCGTGGGGCGCAGCCCCGCCGGCGGGAGGGGCGCGCGGGCCTGGGGTTGGGTCTCGGGGCAGCGGGCCCAGGCCAGCGACTGCGTCGCCAGCGCCGCGCGCCCGCCGCCGAACGCCACCATCCAGTCCGCCGTCTCGGCCCGTACCAGCTCGGTCACGTCCTCCGTGAAGCGCCGCAGCACCACCAGGCACCGCTCCGCCGCGTCGCTCGCCGTGCCCTCCGTCGGGCCCAGCACCTCACGTACGGACTCCGACGCCCAGTCGAACTGGAGCGCCTCCAGCCGCCGCTGCACCGCCTGCGCCGTCGCCACGTCGCGCATCCAGCCCGCCGTCAGCCCGAAGAACCGGTCCGCGGCCAGGCACGCCAGCGCCGCGAAGAGCGCCACGAACGCCCAGCCGGCGAAGCGGTCCGGCACCGTCTCCGTCAGGTCGAGCACCGGCAGCGCCGCGCCCGCCGCCGCGCACACCGCCGCCCCGGCCCGCAGCGCCCGTGCCGCGCGGCGCTTGACGCGGCGGGCGGCGAGGTACGACCGGGCGGTGTGCAGGGCGCCCTCCTCCGCCCACAGGTACAGCTCGTCCAGCCGCTTGGCCGGGTCGCCCCAGTCGCCGAGCGGGAACGGCCGCGAGAGCAGCTCGCCCGGCTGCCCCGTGCGTCCGGGACCGCCGGTGCCGCCGGGGCCGGCCGCGCGGCCTTTGCGCCCGGCCCGGCTCCTGCGGCCGAAGCGACCGCGGCCACCGCGGCCTTCGGTGCCGCCGGTCGCCGGGCCGGTCGTCCGGGTCTCCTCCGAGTGGTTCATACGGGACTCCTCGCTCGTCGCTCGAACTCGCCTGTTCCTGCTGGTTTCCGACTTCTGCTTCGCCGCGTTCTCTGTGCCGGCCGTGCTCTCTGTGTTCCGTGTGGCGCATGTGCCGTGTGATGACTGGGCAATCGGATGGTGCGCCCGCGGCGGCCTTCCTACCGCCGAATGAGGGGACACGAGCCGAAAATGGCGTTATTTACCCTCGTAAGGAGTGGTTGATCGGGTATGGGGGCGAACCGCCGTCACCCGGACCGGTGGCCCCCGGGCCGACCGCTAGGCTGACCCCGTGAAGGTCCTCGTCATCGGCGGCGGCGCCCGCGAACATGCCCTGTGCCGCGCCCTCTCCCTCGACCCCGACGTCCGCGAAGTGCACTGCGCGCCCGGCAACGCCGGCATCGCCGCCGTCGCCCGGCTGCACGCCGTCGACGCGCTCGACGGCGACGCCGTCGCCGCGCTCGCCGCCGGCCTCGGCGCGGACCTCGTCGTCGTCGGCCCGGAGGCGCCCCTCGTCGCCGGCGTCGCCGACGCCGTACGGGCGCGCGGCATCGACTGCTTCGGACCGGGCGCCGAGGCGGCCCGGCTGGAGGGGTCGAAGGCGTTCGCGAAGGACGTGATGGCCGAGGCCGACGTCCCCACCGCCCGCTCCTACGTCTGCACCACCCCCGAGGAGGCCGACAGCGCGCTCGACGCCTTCGGCCCGCCGTACGTCGTCAAGGACGACGGGCTCGCGGCCGGCAAGGGCGTCGTGGTCACCGAGGACCTGGCGGCGGCCCGCGCGCACGCGCGCGCCTGCACCGCCGCGGGCCAGGTGGTGATCGAGGAGTTCCTCGACGGGCCCGAGGTGTCCCTCTTCGCGGTCACGGACGGCCAGAGCGTCGTACCGCTGTCGCCCGCCCAGGACTTCAAACGCGCGTACGACGGTGACGCCGGCCCGAACACCGGCGGCATGGGCGCGTACACGCCGCTGCCGTGGGCCGACCCCAAGCTGGTCGACGAGGTCGTCGAGACCGTGCTCCAGCCGACGGTCGACGAAATGCGCCGCCGCCGTACGCCCTTCGCCGGCCTGCTGTACGCGGGGCTCGCGCTGACCTCGCGCGGGGTACGGGTCGTGGAGTTCAACGCCCGCTTCGGCGACCCCGAGACCCAGGCCGTCCTCGCCCGGCTGCGCACCCCGCTCGCCGGGCTGCTGCGGGCCGCCGCGCAGGGCCGGCTCGCCGCGTTCCCGCCGCTGGTGTGGAGCGACGACGCGGCCGTCACCGTCGTCCTCGCCGCCCGGGACTACCCCGCGAAGCCGCGTACCGGGGACGCCATCACGGGCCTGGACGCGGTCGAGGCCGCGGACGCACCCGACGCCTACGTGCTCCACGCCGGTACCAAGCTCGATGACTCCGGCAAGGTCGTCAGCGCCGGCGGCCGGGTGCTGTGCGTCACCGCCGTGGGCGCGGACCTCACCGTCGCCCGCCACCGCGCCTACGAGGCGATTCGGCGGATCGGGCTGGACGGTTCGCACTACCGCGGGGACATCGCCGCGCGCGCCGCGGAGGCCGCCGCCGACTGAATTTGCACCTCACCCAGACCTTTGCCCAAGGCCATACCATCGGGTGACCGGGACGCGGTCCTGCTGACGGGGCCGCGCCCCCCAACTATGGTGCACCTGCCTGACGTACCGGCCGTCCGGTCGGCCACGTCCCGGCGGTGGGGGCCTGATCAGGCCAACTGGCCTACCGGCATTGCACTGGCCGTGGCCGGTGCGACAGTGGTGGAGTACGGCCGTTTCGCCTCGTTACGGCCGATGCGCTACCCGTCGGCGGTTGAGGGGGTGAGGTACGGACGTGTCCACAGCGACCGGTTCTGAGGCGGGTGCGGGGGCCGCCCGCTCCCGCGCTCTCGCCGTCCTGCGCGTGCGGGGGACGGCCCTTGCCGTCGTGCTGCTGCCGGGGGCGGTGGCCGTCGTGCTGCTGGCCGGCTCGGCGATGGGACGGCTGGACGGGGTGTTCGCCGCGCTGCGCTGGCCCGCCGTCGCGCTCGCCGTCCTGGTGCCCGTGCTGGCCGCCGCCGTCGCGCGGTCGATCTCCCGCGCGGAGCCCGCGGCCACGCTGACCGTCCCCGTGCCGCGCCGGGCCGCCCCCGACCTGTACCGCCTCGTCGGCGACCTCGCCGAGCGGCTCGGCGTGCCGGTGCCGGCGGCGGTGGCGCTCACGCCCGACTGCGACAGTTGGCTGGAGGACCCGGGACCCGTGCCCACGGGGGTGCGGAGCTGGCTGCGACGGCTGGCGGGCCGGGCGGGACGCGCGCTGCGGTCCCGTGCACCCGGCGGCTCCGCTTCCGGTTCCGGTACGGGACCGGGGGCTCCGGGTGCGTACGGCACCGGCGGCGACGGGACGTTCGGCGCCGGCGACGGGATCGTCGCGCCGCGCGCGCCGGCCGCGGAGAGCCACGCCGCCGCGGCGGCGGCCCGGCGGCAGGCGTCCGCCGAGGCGTCGTACGCGCCGAACTGGCGCGAGGTCGTCGAGCGCGCCACCGCCGACCCGGACGGGCCCGTGCTCGTCATCGGCTCGCCGTTCCTGTGGTGGATGCGCGTCGGCGAACTGCGCGCGGTCCTCGCCCCCGTCGTCGCCGGTACGGCGGCCTCGGCCCAGCCCGACATCGCCGCGGCGCGGCGCTTCGTACGTGCCCTGGACGCGGCGGCGGCGCTGCCGGCGCGCGCGGCGCCGGGCGGCGGCGAGACCCCGGGGCCGGACGAGGCGGGCCCGGGGGCGTACGAGGGGGGCCCCGGGCCGTACGAGACGCGCCAGTACGAGACGGGACCGTACGAGGCCGGCCCCGGGGCGACGCTCGGCGTCCCCGACCCGTACGCGACCCAGCCGCCGCCCGACCGCCGCCCGGGCCCCCGGCCGGCCTGGCGCGGCTCTGGCAGCGGTTCACCGGCGGCGTCGCGCGGCTGCTGCTGCGCGCCTGCGGCGAGCACCCCGTCGAGATGGAGCGCGCCGTCGCCACCGCGGCGGCCGAGCGCGCCCAGGCCGTGGACTACGGCCTGCGGATCGTCGCGCAGGAGCAGGTGGGCCTCGCGTACGCCGGCTGGGACCGGCTGCTGACCCGCGTCGCGCTGCCCGCCTGGCGCATGGGCCGCTGGCCCTCCCGGCTCAACGCCGGGGTCGTCTCCGCCCTCACCGAACTCTCCCGCCGCGACCGCCTCGCCGAGGGCTTCGCCACCCGGCTCGGCGAGCGCCCCGCCTGCGATCTGCTGGAGGAGCCCGGCATGGTCGACGAGGCGGCGTCGCTGCTGGCCGCCGAGCTGTTCAGCGGCCCGGGCGGCGCGGCCGTGGGCGCCGTGGTCGGCGGGGAGCCGGCGGCGGGGTTCGCGGGGGTGAGCTGGGACCAGTACCCCGACGAGGTCGTGGACCGCAAGTGGCGGCTGGAGGCCGCCCGGCTGCACGCCGTGCTCGACCGCCTCGAAGACTGCCCGGAGCCCGCCGGCCGCCCCGACCGCGGCACCCTCGCCCGCGTCGTGGAGCGGCTCACCGCGGGCCCGGAGGAGACCGACCGGATCGGCGCCGCACTCGCCCGCGCCCAGCGGCAGGCCCCACCGGGGCCCGCGGCGCCCCTCCAGCCGCCCCGTACCGGCCGGGAACTGCTCGTGGACCACGTCCTGGCGATGGTCTGCTGCGCGGCCGTCGACACCGCGGGCGCCGCCCCCGGGCTCGACTGGCTGGACGGCCCCGTGCTGCGCACCCGCCGGGGCGGAAACCCGGCGGCGGCGGTCCGCACCTTGGTCGAGACCCGCGACGACACCCAGCTTCGCTCCTGGCTGACAACCGCCGGCGTACGCCCCGAGAAGCCGGTCCTCCTGGTCTGACCTGACGGTTCCGGAACCGCCGCCCTCGTACGGGCGTCATGTCGAACGAATGTCGGCGTTCCGTGAGGGGCCGTTCGCGTTATGTGATGTCCTGGACTCGCCGACCCACGCGGGGGCGAGGGAGGGATTCGGCCCGTGGTTCACGACAGCATCCGGCGATGGGAGTCCGGGGCGCTCGCGCACGCCGTCTCCGATCCGTTCGCGGCGGGCCCGCTGCCGTGGCTGCACGCCGGAGAGGAGTCCTTCGAGGACGGCCGCCTCGTCCCCTGGTACGTCGACAGCGCCACCACCGGCGACGGCGGCGTCCACCTCGCCAACGACGTACTCCAGCAGATCAAGGGCTTCGCCGCGCCCTCGTGCGTCGCGCCCGGCGAGTCCGTCGACTTCCGCGTCTCCGTCGACCCGCCGCAGGAGTTCGGCGTCGACATCTACCGCATCGGCCACTACGCCGGCGACGGCGCCGCGAAGATCACCGGCAGTCCGCGGCTCGCCGGCATCGTGCAGCCGGTGCCGCTGGCCGCCGGGCGTACGGTCTCCTGCCACCACTGGTGGCTCTCCTGGCGGCTCCAGATCCCGACGTACTTCTCCCCGGGCGCGTACGTCGCCGTGCTCACCACCGCCGACGGCCACCGCTCCCACGCGCCGTTCACCGTCCGCTCCACCGAGCCCGCCGACCTGCTGCTGCTGCTCCCGGACGTCACGTGGCAGGCGTACAACCTCTACCCCGAGGACGGCCGCACCGGCGCCAGCCTCTACCACGCCTGGGACGACGAGGGCTGCCTCCTCGGCGAGCCGGAGGCGGCCACGACGGTCTCCTTCGACCGCCCCTACGCGGGCGCGGGCCTGCCGCTGCACGCCGGCCACGCCTACGACTTCATCCGCTGGGCGGAGCGCTACGGCTACGACCTCGCCTACGGCGACGCCCGCGACCTGCACGCCGGCCGCATCGACCCGACGCGCTACCGCGGCATCGTCTTCCCCGGCCACGACGAGTACTGGTCGGTGCGGATGCGCCGGGCCGCCGAGCGGGCCCGGGACGCCGGCACGTCGCTGGTGTTCCTCTCCGCCAACACCATGTACTGGCGCGTCGTCCTGGCACCCTCCGCGTCCGGCGAGCCGGACCGGCTGCTGCACTGCACCAAGCGCCAGGGCCCCGGACGCCCCGCGCTCTGGCGCGACCAGGGCGCGCCGGAGCAGGAGTTGCTGGGCGTGCAGTACGTGGGCCGGGTGCCGGAGCCGAGCCCGCTGGTCGTACGGAACGCGGACCACTGGCTGTGGGAGGCGACCGGCGCCCTTGAGGGCGACGAACTGCCCGGCCTGGTCGCGGGCGAGGCGGACCGTTACTTCCCGCGCGCACCGCTGCCGAAGCACACGAAGCGCAAGCTGCTGGCCCACTCGCCGTACCCGGACGGCCGCGGGGTCCGGCGCTACCAGGAGACGTCGCTGTACGAGACGCCGGCGGGCGGCCTGGTCTTCGCGGCGGGCACGTTCGCGTGGTCGCCGGCCCTGGACCGGCCGGACCACGTGAACACCGTGATCCAGCGGGCGACGGCGAACCTGCTGGACCGGATCTGCAAGCGGGACTGACGCCGGCGCCGCGGCGTCACAGGCTGCGGAAGAAGGCGCGGATGTCGCCGACGAGCAGCTCCGGCTGCTCCATCGCGGCGAAGTGGCCGCCCCGGTCGAACTCCGTCCAGCGGACGATGTCGTCGGTGCGCTCGGCGACGTGCCGCAGGACGATGTAGTTCTCCTGCGGGAAGGACGCGAACGCGGTGGGGGCGGTCGAGCGCTCCGCCGGCTCCCCCCGGTAGGCGGCGTGGGCGCGCTCGTAGTAGAGGCGCGCGGCGGAACCGGCGGTGCCGGTCAGCCAGTAGAGCATCACGTTGGTCAGGAGATGGTCGCGGTCGACGGCGTCCTCCGGCCGGTCGACGGAGTCCGTCCACTCCTTGAACTTCTCGGCGATCCAGGCGAGCTGGCCGACCGGCGAGTCGGTGAGCGCGTAGGCGAGGGTCTGCGGTCGCGTGGACTGGATGTCGGCGTAGCCCTGCCGGTCACGGCTCCATGCCTGCATGCGCGCCCAGGAGGCCAGGGTGCGGGTACGTTCCGCGGGTCCGAGGGCGGCGAGTTCCGCCTCGGTCGGCTCGGCCGTTGCCTGGGCACCGGGGATCATGTTCAGATGGACGCCGATGACATGTTCGGGACGGGTGCGCCCCAACTCGCGGGAGACGGCGGCCCCCCAATCGCCGCCCTGCGCCCCGTAACGCTCGTAGCCCAGGCGCCGCATCAGCTCGGCGAACGCGCCCGCGACCCGGCGGTACTCCCAGCCCGTATCGCGGGTGGGGCCGGAGAACCCGAAGCCGGGGATGCTCGGCAGGACCAGGTGGAAGGCGTCCGCGGGGTCGCCGCCGTGCGCCCGGGGATCGGTGAGCGGGCCGGCGATCCGCTCGAACTCGACGATGGACCCCGGCCAGCCGTGCGTGATGACCAGCGGAGTGGCGTCCGGCTCCGGGGAGCGGATGTGCGCGAAGTGAACGTCCGCGCCGTCGATGGTGGTCATGAACTGCGGCCACCGGTTCAGCCGGGCCTCCGCCGCCCGCCAGTCGTACTCGTGCCGCCAGTAGTGCGCGAGTTCCCGCAGGTAGTCACGCGGAACGCCGTAGGCCCAGCCGACACCGGGCAGTTCGTCCGGCCAGCGCGTACGGTCGAGGCGGTTCCGCAGATCGTCCAGGTCGCCGTCCGGGATCGAGACCCGGAACGGCCTGATGGTGTCGTCCGTCGTCATGATCGGGAGCCTAGGCGGCGCCGCCGCCTTCGGCCTCGGGATCTCGCGGTGGCGGCGGGGCGGCGGTGCGGGTGCGGGCGTCGTCCAGCAGGGTGCGCAGGAGCAGGGCGTCCGGGGCTACGGCGGTGGTGAGGGCGGCGGGGCCCGGCAGGGGGGTGATCGCGGCGCGGCCGGGGGCGAGGACGTACGGCTCGGCGGGGGCGTCGGCGAACTCGGGGGCGGCGACGAGCAGTTGTCCGGTGGCGCGGTTGCCCGCGAGTACGGCGGGGCCGTCCCACGCGGGGGCGCCGGGCCCGTAGTCGGTGGCCTGGTCGAGGAGCGGCCGGCCGCCGCTGCGTACCGTCAGGCGCGACGCGAGCCGGCCGGGCGGCTCGCCGGCGCGGCCGAGCACCTGCTCCTCGCGGAACACCAGGCGGGCGGTGGGGGCGAGGTCGACGCGGTACGTGACGTGGAGGCTGCTGCCGCGCACGGAGACCAGCGGCTCGGGCAGCCAGCGCAGTTCGGCGCCGTCGCCGACGGTCAGGCACACGTCGTAGCGGGCGGGTGCGCCGCCGGTGCCCGGCAGGGCCAGGGTCGCGGCGGCGCTGGTGACGCAGAGCGCGGCGCCGGCCTCGACGCGTACGTCGAGCCGCAGCCGGTCGCCGCCGAGCGGCCCGGCCATGGCCCCCACCAGGCACACCCGCACCTCCCCGGCGCCGGCCCGCACCCGGCGCAGCGCGAGCGGCCCGTCCCCGGCCAGCTCCGGCAGCGCGGTGCCGCCGCGGGCGTCGGGGGCGGCGGTGATACGGGCGTGGGCGCGGACTCCGCCGCCGGGCGCGCGGGCGGCGGACGCGGGGCTGCCGCCCGCCAGGCCGCGTACCGCGTCGTGCGCCGCGTCGTCGGTAGCGCCGTGTGCCGCGCCCGCCGGGCCGCGAGCCATGCCGCGCTCCGCGCGGTCCGTGGCGCCGTGTGCCGCGCGGTCCGTCACGCCGCGCCCCGCGCCGTGCGCCGTGCCGTGTGCCGTGCCCTCCGTAGCGCCGTGCGCCATGCCCTCCGTCACGCCGCGCGCCACGCGGCGACGCGCGTACGCAGCCAGTCCGCGACCGGCCGCACCCCGCCCTCCCGCGCCAGCGAGGTGAACACGACCGGCTTCTCCCCGCGCTGGGCCCGCGCGTCGCGCGCCATGCGTGCGAGGTCGGAGCCGACGTACGGGGCGAGGTCGGTCTTGTTGACGACGAGCAGGTCGGCCATGGTGACGCCCGGCCCGCCCTTGCGGGGGATGTCGTCGCCGCCCGCGACGTCGATGACGAAGACCTGCGCGTCGGCCAGGCCGCGGGAGAAGGTGGCCGTGAGGTTGTCGCCGCCTGACTCCACCAGGATCACGTCGAGCGGCCCCACCGCCGCCTCCAGCTCCTCGGCGGCCTCGACGTTGGCGGAGATGTCGTCGCGGATGGCGGTGTGCGGGCAGGCGCCGGTCTGCACGGCGGTGATCCGCTCGGGCGGCAGCACGGCCTCGCGGAGCAGGAACTCGGCGTCCTCCCGGGTGTAGATGTCGTTGGTGACGACGGCCAGCGACAGCTCCTCGCGCAGCAGCCGGCACAGCGCGGCGACGGTGGCGGTCTTGCCGGAGCCCACCGGGCCGCCGAGCCCGACGCGCAGGGCGCGGCGGGTGGCGCTCCCGGCCGCCGCCGGGGGTGCGCCGGTGCGGGGTGCGGCGGTGCCGTAGGTGAAGCGCTGCGGCGGGGTCTCGGGGTGGTCGAGGTGCATGCCGTCTCCCTGGGGTTCGTACGAGGACGCTGAGGTCTGGCTACGAGGCGAAGAGCCGCGCCGCCCGCACGGCGTGCTCCTCGGCGGCGATGTCGAGGAGAGGGGCGCCCGCCGCGGGCAGCACGTCGCCGGGGTCGCCGCCGGTGCGGTCTTCGGTGGCGGCCTGGACGCCCGCCTCCAGGGCCCGCGCGGCGACGTCGTCCAGCTCGGGGGCGAGGCGGGCGAGGACGGCGGTGGCCTCGAAGGGGTCGAGGCCGAGGAGCCGTACGGTCGCGGTCGCCGGCCCGGAGACCGCCTCGTACGCGGCGGCGTGCGCGGCGTCGCCGGGGCCGAGGCCCGCGGCGCGGGCGGCGAGGCCCAGGACGACGGGCTGGTGGACGCCGCGCGGGCGGGCCTCGGCGAGGGCGTCCAGCTCCGCGGACGGCCAGGCGGCGCGGGCGGCCCGCAGCAGTTGGCGGCCCAGCCGGCGGCCGGTGGCGCGCAGGGCGGGGGACGGGGTGCGGGCGTCGGCGGCCTCGTCGAGGCGGAGCGGGTCGGCTCCGGCGCAGGCGGCGGCGGCCAGCGCGGCGGCGGTGAGCCCGGCCGTGTGCAGCCGGCCGCGGCAGTACGCCGCCAGGTCGGCGGCGTCCGTGATCCGCCCGGCGGCGACGGCCTGTTCGGCGCCGCCGGAGTGGGCGTGGCCGCCGGCGGGGAAGCGGCCGTCGGCGAGGACGAGCAGCGCGGCGCGGGCGGCGGGCGGCGGCGGCACGGCTCAGAAGAGGAAGTAGCGCTGGGCCATGGGCAGTTCCGTCGCCGGGGCGGGCTCGACCGCGTCGCCGTCGATGGTCACGGTGAAGCTGTCGGCGTCGACCCGTACGTCCGGGGTCGCGTCGTTCAGCCGCATGTCCGCCTTGGTCAGCGACCGCGTGGAGCGGGCCGCGACCAGCGCCTTGCCCAGCCTGAGGCGGTCGCCGAGGCCGGCGTCGAGCGCGAGGGGGGAGACGAAGGAGACGGAGTTGGCGTGCGGGGCGCGGCCGGTGGCGCCGAACATGGGGCGCGGCAGGACCGGCTGCGGGGTGGGGATGGAGGCGTTGGCGTCGCCCATCTGCGCGTACGCGATCTGGCCGCCCTTGATGACCAGTTGCGGCTTGACGCCGAAGAACGCCGGGTCCCACAGGACGAGGTCGGCGAGCTTGCCGGGCTCGACGGAGCCGATCTCGTGGTCGACGCCGTTGGCGACGGCGGGGTTGACCGTGTACTTGGCGACGTACCTGCGCGCCCGCAGGTTGTCGGCGCGGCCGTCGCCGGGCAGCGCGCCGCGCCGCTTCTTCATCACGTGCGCGGTCTGCCAGGTGCGCAGCACGACCTCGCCGATGCGGCCCATGGCCTGGGAGTCGGAGGAGATGACGGAGATGGCGCCGAGGTCGTGCAGGACGTCCTCCGCGGCGATGGTCGAGGGCCGGATGCGGGACTCGGCGAAGGCGAGGTCCTCGGGCACCGCGGGGTTGAGGTGGTGGCAGACCATCAGCATGTCGAGGTGCTCCTCGACGGTGTTGACGGTGTGCGGGCGGGTCGGGTTGGTGGAGCTGGGCAGGACGTGGGGGGCGGAGACGACGGTGATGATGTCGGGGGCGTGGCCGCCGCCGGCGCCTTCGGCGTGGTAGGCGTGGACGGTACGGTCGGCGAGGGCGGCGAGGGTGTCGCCGACGAAGCCGGCCTCGTTGAGCGTGTCGCTGTGGAGCGCGAGCTGCGCGCCGGTCTCCTCGCAGACGGTAAGGCAGGCGTCGATGACGGCGGGGGTGGCGCCCCAGTCCTCGTGGATCTTGAAGCCGAGGGCGCCGCCGCGCAGTTGGCCGAGCAGCGCCTCGCGGGAGACGGTGCTGCCCTTGCCGAGCAGGCCGACGTTGACGGGGACGCCGTCCATGGCCTCCAGCATCCGGGCGAGGTGCCACGGCCCGGGGGTGACGGTGGTGGCCTTGCTGCCCTCGGCGGGGCCCGTACCGCCGCCGATGAGGGTGGTGATGCCGGCGGCGAGCGCCTCGTCGGCGAGCTGGGGGCAGATGAAGTGGACGTGGGCGTCGACGGCGCCCGCCGTGAGGATCCTGCCGTTGCCCGCGACGATCTCGGTGTCCGGGCCGATGACCAGCTCGGGGTGGACGCCGTCCATGGTGTCGGGGTTGCCGGCCTTGCCGAGCGCGGTGACGCGCCCGTCGCGGATGCCGACGTCGGCCTTGACGACGCCCCAGTGGTCGAGGACGACGGCGCCGGTGATGACGGTGTCGGGCGTGCCGTCGGCGCGGGTGGCGCGGGAGACGCCCATGGACTCGCGGATGACCTTGCCGCCGCCGAAGACCGCCTCGTCGCCCGCGCGCCCGGGGCCGCCGGCGCGGTCCTCCTCGATCTCGATCAGCAGGTCGGTGTCGGCGAGCCGGATGCGGTCGCCGGTGGTGGGCCCGAAGAGGTCGGCGTACGCGGCTCGGGACAGCTCAGCCATCGAGCGCCCCGCCGTCCAGCGCCCCGCCGTCCAGCGCCCCGCCGTCCAGCGCCCCGCCCTCAAGTGCCCCGTCATCGAGCGCCCCGCCCGTCTCGCCGCGCAGCCCCGGCACCACCCGCCGGCCGGCGAGCGGGATCAGCTCGACCTCCACCGGCACGCCGGGCTCGAAGCGCACGGCGGTGCCCGCGGCGACGCCGAGGCGCCTGCCGCGGGCGGCGGCGCGGTCGAACTCCAGGCCCGGGTTGGCCTCGGCGAAGTGGTAGTGGGAGCCGACCTGGACGGGCCGGTCGGCGGCGTTGAGCACGGTGAGCCGGATGACGTCCGCGCCCTCGTTCAGGCGGACGGCCCCGGCTCCGTAGCGGATCTCTCCTGGGATCACGGCCGGTCCTCCCTCAGGCTATGGGGTCGTGGACGGTGACGAGCTTGGTGCCGTCCGGGAAGGTCGCCTCCACCTGCACGTCGCGCAGCATCTCGGGGATGCCGTCCATGACGTCGTCGCGGGTGAGCACCTTGCGGCCGGAGGCCATCAGGTCGGCGACGCTGCGGCCGTCGCGGGCGCCTTCGAGCACGTGGGAGGTGATGAGCGCGACCGCCTCCGGGTGGTTGAGCCGCAGCCCGCGCGCCCGGCGCTTCTCGGCGACGTCCGCGGCCACGTGGATGAGCAGCCGTTCCTGTTCCCGGGGAGTCAGTCGCACGCGTCCCACCTGCCCTTCCGGCTCCGGTCCCCCCGGGCGCCGTCCAGGCCCGGAGTCCGGCGGGCCACGGTAGCCCGCGCGTTTTTCGGGCGCGTTACGCGGCCGCCGCCGGTGACGTCGGCGCTCCGCGCTACTCCACGGGTTTCCTCGGCTTCATCGACGCCAGCGCCGCGGGGAGTTCGCGGCGGGAGGTGACGCCCAGCTTCGGGTACGCCTTGTACAGGTGGTACTCCACCGTGCGGGGGGAGAGGAACAGCCGGGCCGCGATGTCGCGGCTGCTGGTGCCGTCCGCCGCCAGGCGGACGACCTGGAGTTCCTGGGGCGTCAGCCGGTCCGCCGGGTCCGGGGCCGTGGCGCGGGCCGTCGCCTGGACTTCGCCGGCCGCGCGGAGTTCCGCGCGGGTGCGGTCCGACCAGGGGGCGGCGGCCAGGGAGTCGAAGAGCGCGAGTGCGGTACGGAGGTGGGTGCGGGCCTCCGTACGGCGGCGTGCGCGGCGGAGGTGTTCGCCGAACAGCAGCTCGGTGCGGGCCTGTTCGAAGGGGCGGCCGGCCGGTTCCGCGTGGAGCCGTACCGCCTCGGCGTACGCCCCCTCCACGCGGCCCGCCGTCGCCGCACCGGGAGACCCGCCGCCCGCCTCCCGGTCCGCCTGGCCGCCCGCCTGTCCGCCCGGCGCCTGTCCGCCCGGCGCCTCCGCCAGCAGCGCCGCGTTGCGCAGCGCCACCGCCCGTGCCCACGGCTGCCCGCTCGCCGCCGCCCACGCCGCGAAGCGGCGGGCCGGCGCCGCGGCGCGCTCCGGCGTCCCCAGCCGCACCGCCGCCTCCACCTCGTCCGCCGTCGCGAACAGCAGCGCCGCGCTGTAACGGGCCACCCCGACGCGGGCCTCCGCCAGCCGGTTCAGCACGTCCTCGTGCCGGCCGAGGCCGAGGTCGAGGAGGGCCAGGGCGGTGGCGCCGTACGCCCCGCCCGCGGTCATCGCCGGCGTGGCCAGGGACCGTACACGGTCTTCGTCGCCCTCGATCGCGGGTATGCGGGCGAGGAGGTTGTTCAGGCGGCCGACGCGCGCCTGGAGGCCCGTGTCGCGGGCGATGGTGGCGGCTTCGGCGACGGTGGCCTCGGCCTCGCGGTGGTTCCCGGCGTAGATCTGGTGCCGGGCGAGCACGTGCAGCAGGTACGGCAGCCGGCCGATGAGACCTTCCCGGCGGGCGAGGTCGATCTCCTCGGCGACCAGCGGGAGTTGCGTGGCGTCGGCGAGGTGCGAGCCGGCGGAGATGGCCTGGAGCCGGGCCGGGGAGCCGGTCGGCGCGTCCGTCAGCAGCTCCGTGAGCAGCGGCAGGCCGCGGGCGAAGTCGTCTTCCGCGAGGTGTGCCAGGCCGCGCACGGACCGGTCCCGGCCGTCGCCGCCCCCGCGCCGGCCGAGCAGCGTCGCGGCCCGGTGCACGGCCGCGACGTCGCCGCCGAGCCAGGCGTAGGTGGCCGCCGTGCGCGTCATGGTCGGGCCGTGGGCGAGGGAGTCGGGCGCGTGCGCGAGGAGCAAGGCCGCGGCCTCGGCGGCGGCGTCCTTCTCGAAGAGCCAGAAGGAGCGGATGTACGCCAGCTCGGCCCGCAGGTTCGCGTCTGCCGTCTGCCCGTACGCCTCCTCCGCCAGCTCCGCCGCCTGCTCCGCGTGCCCGGCCTGCTGCGCGGCCCACGCCGCCGCCGTCAGCCGGCGCACCCGCGGCTCCGTCTCCGGGGTGAGCCGGGCGGCCTCGGCGTACGTCTCCGCCGCCGCGGCCGGGCCGCCGCGGGTCATGGCGCGCCGCGCGCCGGCCTCCAGTCCGGCGGCGACCGCCTCGTCCGGCCCCGTGGCGGCCGACGCCAGGTGCCGGGTGCGGCAGTCGGGGTCGCCGGAGCTGGCGGCCAGCGCCTCGTGCACGGCGATGCGGGTGGCGAGCGGGGCGGCGGTGTAGGCGGCGGTACGGATCAGGGGGTGGCGGAACTCGACGAACTCCCCGACCACGGCCACCAGCCCCCGCTGCTCCGCCGCCGCCAGGTCCGCGAGCCCGACGTCCAGCCGCGCCGCGGCGGCCAGCACGTACCGCAGGGTGCTGCGCGCGTCGGAGGCGGCGATGAGCAGCATCAGCCGGGTCCGCTCCGGCAGCTCCAGCACCCGGCCGCGGTACGCGGCGAGCACCCGCTCGGCGGCCGGCAGCGGGTGCCCGGGGCTCGGCTGCCGGCCGTCGGCGGCGGGTCCCGCGGCGCCGAACTCGCGCAGCGCGAGCGGGTTTCCGAGGGACTCCTCCAGCACCCGGTTGCGTACCGCCGCGGGCACGTCGAGGCCCGCGAGCAGGGCCAGCGCGTCGTCGCGGCCGAGCCGGGAGAGCGGCAACTGCGGCAGCCCGGCGGCGGGGAAGCCGGCGTCGCCGTCCGGCTGCGCGGTGCGCGCGGCGAAGAGCAGCGCGACGCGCTCGACGCCGAGGCGGCGGGCGGCGAACAGCAGCGCGTCGGCGGACGGTGCGTCGATCCACTGCGCGTCGTCCACCAGGCAGAGCACCGGCGCGTCCTCGGCCACCTCGGCGAGCAGCGACAGCACCGCCAGCCCGACGCGGAACCGGTCGTGCCCCTCGGCGGCACCGGTGCCGACCGCGGCGCCCAGCGCGTCCGCCTGCGGCTGCGGCAGCTTGCCGACGCGGTCGAGCACGGGCCGCAGCAACTGGTGCAGCGCGGCGAACGCGAGCGCCCGCTCGGCCTCCCAGCCGACGGCGCGCAGCACGGTGAACCCGCGCCGCCGCGCCGCGTCCTCGGCGTACGCGAGCAGCGACGACTTGCCGATGCCCGCCTCGCCGCGCAGCACGAGGCTCTGCCCGCGGCCGTCCGCGGCGGCGCCGATCAGCGCGTCGAGTCCGGCCAGCTCTTTCTGACGCCCGTACAGATTCACCAGTCAGCACCTACGTGGGTGGGTCGGCGGCGCCGCGGACGGCGGTTTACGTATGCGACTACCGAAGCGCTACGGATCCGGCGGGCATTCCCCGCTTCGTACGTTCGACGCATGACGAACACCCTCTTCGAACCCGTACGGATCGGCCGCCTCGACCTCCCGCACCGGCTGGCGATGGCCCCGATGACCCGCTCCCGCGCCACCGCCGGCAGCGGGCTGGTGTCGGAGCTGACCGCCGAGTACTACGAGCAGCGGGCCACCGCCGCGCTGATCGTCACCGAGGGCACCCAGCCCCGCGTGCGCGGCCAGGGCTACATCCAGACGCCCGGCATCCACACCGCGGAGCAGGTCGCCGCCTGGCGGAAGGTGACCGACCGGGTACACGCGGCGGGGGGCCGGATCTTCCTGCAACTGCTGCACACCGGCCGTGTCGGGCACCCCTACCTGTATCCGGACGGCGGGCTTCCGGAGGCGCCGTCGGCCGTCGCGTCCGGCGAGTCGCTGTTCACCGACGACCAGGGGCTGCTGCCGCACCCGGTGCCCCGCGAGCTGACCGCCGACGACATCGGCGGTATCGTCCGGGACTTCGCGGCCGGCGCGCGCAACGCGGTGGAGGCGGGCTTCGACGGCGTCGAACTGCACGGCGCCAACGGCTACCTCATCCACCAGTTCCTCTCCGGCAACTCCAACCGCCGCACCGACGACTACGGCGGCCCGGCGGAGAACCGGGTCCGCTTCGCCGTCGAGACGGTACGGGCGGTCAGCGAGGCGATCGGTGCGGAGCGCACCGCGCTGCGCATCTCGCCCGGCAACGACGCCAACGGCGTCGCCGAGACCGACACGGCCGAGCTGTACGCGGCGCTGCTCGCGGCGCTCGCCCCGTATCCGCTGGCCTACCTGCACACCCTGGAGGCCCACCCGGGGCTGCGCGACGTGACCGAGCAGGTGCGCCGCGGCTGGGCGGGCCCGCTGATGCTGAACTCCGCGCACCACGGCGGCGGCGACCCGGTCGAGGATGCGGCGCGCCTGGTCGCCGCGGGCACGGCGGACGTCGTGGCGCTGGGCGCACGCTGGCTGGCCAACCCCGACCTGCTCGCGCGGGCACGGGCCGGCGGTCCGTACAACGAGGCCGAGGAGGCGACGTACTACGGCGGCGACCACCGCGGATACACCGATTACCCGGCGCTTGCGCCGCAGGAGGCAGCGCTTGCGCCGCGGGAGGCAGCGGTCGCGCCGCCGGCGGCCACCGCCGCCGGCTGAGCCGACCGCCTGGTCGGGGCGCCGGGGCGGCGATGCGAGACAATTCGACTGTCGCATCGGCAAACCCCGGAGGATTTCGTGACCGGTTTCGTGGAGAAGCCCCAGCCCGTCCAAGTGCCCGGCCTCGTGCATCTGCACACGGGCAAGGTCCGCGACCTGTACGAGGACGCCGAGGGCCGGCTGGTGATGGTGGCCAGCGACCGGATCTCCGCGTACGACTGGGTCCTCCCCACCGAGATCCCCGACAAGGGCCGGATCCTGACCCGGCTGTCGCTGTGGTGGTTCGACCGGATCGCCGACATCGTGCCGCACCACGTGCTCTCCTCGGAGGTGCCCGAGGGCGCCCCCGCCGCCTGGGCGGGGCGCGTCCTGGTGTGCCGCCCGCTGCGGATGGTGCCGGTGGAGTGCGTGGCGCGCGGCTACCTGGCCGGCTCGGGGCTCGCGGAGTATGCCGAGTCCGGCTCGGTCTGCGGCGTCGACCTGCCGCCGGGGCTGGCCGACGCCTCCGCGCTGCCCGCGCCCGTGTTCACGCCGGCGACGAAGGCGGAGGTGGGGGAGCACGACGAGAACGTCACGTACGAGGAGGTCGTCCGCCGGGTCGGCCCGCTCGTCGCGGCGGAGCTGCGCCGGGTGACGCTGAAGGTGTACGGGCGCGGGCGGGACATCGCCCGCAAGCGGGGGCTGATCCTGGCGGACACCAAGTTCGAGTTCGGCTACACCGGCGACGCGGTCGGCGAGGGCGAGATGGTCCTCGCCGACGAGGTGCTGACGCCGGACTCGTCGCGCTTCTGGGCCATCGACGACTGGCTGCCGGGCCGGCCGCAGCCGGCGTTCGACAAGCAGTACGTACGCGACTGGCTGACGTCCGGCGAGTCCGGCTGGGACCGGCACGGCGACGCGCCGCCGCCGGAGCTGCCGGCGGAGGTCGTGGCACGTACGCGCGCCAAGTACGTGGAGGCGTACGAGCGGCTGACGGGGGAGCGCTGGGAGGACTGAGCCCGGAGGGCGCTCAGCCCGCCGCGGGCTGCGGCGAGGGCGGCGCGCCCGTCAGGTGGTACTGCACGATCGGCGCCAGCTTGCCGATCAGCTCCTCCGGGTCCGCCGAGGCCATCGGTTCGAGCTTGACGATGTAGCGCAGCATCGCCGTCCCCACGAGCTGCGCCACCGCCAGCTCCGCCCGCATCTCGCCGTCGGGACCGGGCAGCGACGGCGTGATCCGGTGCAGCAGGTTGCGCGTGACGATGCGGCGGAAGATCGCGGCGGCCGTCTCGTTGCTGACCGCGGAGCGGATGACGGCGAGTAAAGGCTCGCGGGAGAGCCGGTTCTCCCAGACGCCGAAGAAGAAACGGGTCATGCGCTCGCCCGCGCCGTCCATCGGGCCGGCGAGGACGAGGTCCGGCACCGCCATCGCGGGCGCGAAGGTGACTTCGAGCGCCGCCTCGAAGACCTGCTCCTTGGTGCCGAAGTAGTGGTGGACGAGCGCCGGGTCGACGCCCGCGGACTTGGCGATGCCGCGGATGGAGGTCTTGTCGTAGCCGTGCTCGGCGAACTCGGAGCGGGCCGTCGCCAGGATCCGGTCCCGGGTGCCGGGCCCGTCCTCGACGGCGCCGCGCCGGGGCCGGCCCCGGCCCCGTTTCGGAGGGTCGTCCCCCGCCCTCTTCGGCCTCATCACGACGCGCCGCGCGGGACCGGCGCCGCGAGGTTGAGCCGGGTGAACGCCAGCGACTCCGCGAGGTCCGACTCGCGCTCCGCGGCGGACATCGCCCGCCGGGTGTTGATCTCCACCACGACCTGCCCGCCGAACCCGCGCGCCGCCAGCCGCTCCAGCATCCCGGCGCACGGCTGGTTGCCGCGCCCGGGCACCAGGTGCTCGTCCTTGCCGGAGCCGGAGCCGTCGGCCAGGTGCACGTGGCACAGCCGGTCGCCCATGCGGTCGGCCATCTCCAGCGCGTCGTTGCGGGCGGTGGCGGTGTGCGAGAGGTCCAGGGTGTGGTGGCGGTAGTCCTCGTTGGTGACGTCCCAGTCGGGCGCGTACGCGAGCATCTCCTTCTCGCGGTAGCGCCAGGGGTACATGTTCTCCACCGCGAACTGCACCGCGGTCTCGTCGGCCATGCGCCAGATGCCGCGGACGAAGTCGCGCGCGTAGTTGCGCTGCCAGCGGAACGGCGGGTGCACGACCACGGTCTCGGCGCCCAGTCGCTCGGCGGCCGACCGCGCCCGCCGCAGCTTCTCCCACGGGTCCCGCGACCACACGCGCTGCGTGATCAGCAGGCACGGCGCGTGGATGGCGAGCACCGGCACGCCGTGGTGGTCGGAGAGCCGGCGCAGCGCCTCGATGTCCTGGCTGACGGGGTCGGTCCAGACCATGACCTCCACGCCGTCGTAGCCGAGGCGGGCGGCGGTCTCGAAGGCGGTCGCGGTCGGCTCGGGGTAGACGGACGCGGTGGACAGGGTGACCCGCGCGTCCGGCACCCGGACCCCGCGGGCGTCGCCGCGGGGCTCGGCGTCGCCGCCGGCGCCGCTCTCGGCGTCGGTCATGGTGCCGGTTCCGGTACGGGCCCCGGTCCTGGTCTCCGTCCCGGACCCGGTCCCGGCCCCGGTCTCACCGGCCGTGCCGCGCCCGTCCGTTTTGCCGGTCTTGCCGGTTTCATCATGCTCGTCGGTCCGGTAACGGGATGCTCCTGCCACGGAGACAGCGTACGCGGCCTCCCGCGCGTCCGGCCTCGTCACGGCAACTGGTCCAGCCGCTTCAGGATGACCCCTTCGCGCAGCGCCCACGGGCAGATCTCCACCGTGTCCACCCCGAACAGGTCCATCGCCCCCTCCGCCACCAGTGCCCCCGCGAGCAACTGCCGCGCCCTGCCCTCCGACACCCCCGGCAGCTCCGCCCGCTCCGCCGACGCCATCGTGGCCAGCCGCGGCACCCACTCCTCCAGCGCCTTCGCCGACAGCGACCGGTGCGTGTACAGCCCCTCCGCCGAGCGCGCCGCGCCCGCGATCCGCGCGAGCTGCCGGTACGTCTTGGACGTCGCCACCACGTGATCCGGCTCACCGAGCCGGCTGAACTCGCTGACGACCCGGGCGATCTGCGCGCGCACGTACCGCCGCAGCGCCCGTACGTCGTCGGGGTCGGGCGGGTCGCCCGGCAGCCAGGACGTCGTCAGCCGGCCGGCCCCCAGCGGCAGCGAGACCGCCTTGTCGGGGTCCTCATCGATCCCGTACGCGATCTCCAGCGACCCGCCGCCGATGTCCAGGACCAGCAGTTTCCCGGCCGACCAGCCGAACCAGCGGCGCGCGGCCAGGAACGTCAGCCGCGCCTCCTCCTCGCCGGTCAGGACGGTCAGCTTGACCCCGGTCTCGTCGGCGACGCGCGCGAGCACGGCCTCGGCGTTGGCCGCCTCGCGGACCGCGGAGGTGGCGAACGGGAGCACGTCTTCTGCGCCCTTGTCCTCCGAAACCTGCACCGCCTCGTGAATCGTGGCGATCAGCCGCTCCACCCCGTCGTCGGCGATCGCACCCTCCTCGTCGAGGAGTTCGGCGAGCCGCAGCTCAGCCTTGTGCGAGTACGCGGGCAGCGGCCGGGCACCGGGGTGCGCGTCCACCACCAGCAGGTGCACCGTGTTCGAACCCACATCCAGAACGCCGAGTCGCATAACGGGAAACGCTAGCGCCTTGCCGCACGGCCGTACGCTGGGTCCCGTGAGCAAGAGGAAGAAACAGGGCAAAACGCAAGCCGGTTCGGGCGTCGTACGCGAGAAGGCCGTGCGCGAGGGCGCCGTGCGGGACGGCGCCGTACGCGAGGACGCGGCGCCGGCCCCCGCTCGGGCGGAGGAGGTCGGGCTCGACTTCGCGCGCGCCTGGGTGGAGTTTCCGGACCCCGCCGACGACGAACAGGTCTTCCGCTGCGACCTGACGTGGCTGACGTCACGCTGGTCGTGCATCTTCGGCCGCGGCTGCCAGGGCATCGACGCCGCGGGCCCCGACGACGGCTGCTGCACGCTGGGCGCGCACTTCTCCGACAAGGACGACGAGAAGCGGGTCGCCCGGCACGTCCGGCGGCTCACGCCCGAGCTGTGGCAGTACCACGCGGAGGGCCGCGGCCGGGACGGCTGGATCGAGACCGACGAGGACGGCGAACGCAAGACGCGCCGCGTGGACGGCGCCTGCGTCTTCCACAACCGCGCCGGCTTCGCCGGCGGCACGGGCTGCGCGCTGCACCTGCTGGCGCTGGGCGAGGGCCGCGAGCCGCTGGAGACCAAGCCGGACGTCTGCTGGCAACTGCCGCTGCGCCGGTCCTACGAGTGGGTCACACGGCCGGACGACACGAAGGTGCTGGTGGTCTCCATCGGCGAGTACGACCGCCGCGGCTGGGGCCCCGGCGGCCACGACCTGCACTGGTGGTGCACGTCGGCGCCGTCCGCACACGGCGGCGGCCGGCCGGTGTACGTGTCGTACCGGCCGGAGCTGGTGGAGCTGATGGGCGAGAAGGCGTACGCACGCCTGTCGGAGCTGTGCGAGCAACGCCTCCGGGCCGCCCCGCACGGAGCCCTCCCGGCCCCCCACCCGGCGGACTGAGCGGGCGGGCGGCGGGCCCCGTGGCGTCCGCCGCCCCACGGCGGCCCGCCGGGGCCGTCAGCCCGCGGGGGACGGTACCCCCGCCGGGGGCGGGGACGACGAGGCCGGACTCGCGGGCGGGGCGGGCGTGCTCGGCGGCGGCTCCGGGGGCGACGGGTCGGGGTCCGACGGGCCGGGGCCGGGGTCGGACGGTGACGGGTCCGGATCCGGATCCGGATCCGACGGCGACGGGGCCGGGCCGGAAGGTGACGGCGAGGGCGGCGGGGAGGGCGATTTCGGCGGGTTCGGCGTCGGAGGGCGCGCCGGGCCCGGCGCCGTACGGCCCGTGCCCGTACCGCTGCCGGTGCCGCTGTCCGTTCCACTGCCCGCGCCGCTGATCAGGACCGCCGCCCCGCCCGGCGTCACGTACACCCGCGCCTGCCAGCCGCCCCGCGGCTCGCTCGCCTCCGCGACCACCACCGCGACCGTCGTCGCCTCGCCGGGCCGCAGCGTCCCGTACGTGGCGCTGAACCGCAGCCACGGCGCGTCCGTCCCGAGCCGCCAGTCGACCGGCGCGCCGCCGGACGCCCGCAGCCGCAGGTACGTGGTCTCGCCGCTCGGCCACGCCTCCACCGTCAGCCGCCCCGGCCCCACCCCCGGCCGGCCCGGGGTCGCCCCGCCGCGGTCGACGACCTCGACCGAGACGTCCGGCCGGTTGCCGCCGTGGTCGGACGACCGCGGCGAGGGGTCGTCGTGCGCGCTGCCGGCCTTCTCCACCGGCCGCCCGTCCAGCTCCTCCGGCTCGTCCGCGCCCGCGCTCGGCGGCGGCCAGCCGGGCTGCGCCTCGCCGGCCCCCGGCCCGCCGCGGTTCGCGGCCCACAGCGCCAGCACCGGCGCCGCGATGACGGTCGCCACGACGGTCGACGTCACCGCCCGGGAGCGCAGCCGGCCGCGGCGGGCGGCGCGGTGCCGGGGGTCGCGGGGGTAGCCGCGGCGGTCGAAGCGCGGCGGGTGCGCGAAGCGGGTGCGCTGGGCGCGCAGCATCGCCGTGTACGCCGATGCGCGGGGCGCCCGCAGCACCGGCAGCGGTCCCTCGGGGCGCGCGGCGCGCAGCGTGCCGGGCCAGGCCCAGCCGGCGCCGGCGCGCTCGGCGGCGCGGCGGCAGTCGGCGCAGTCGTCCACGTGCCGGACCAGCTCGCGGCTGAGGGCGGCGCTGAGGAACAGCCGGCTGTCGCCGGCGAGCCGGGCGATGGCGGGACAGCCGTGCTGGTCGACGACGGCGAGCGCGGCGCGGGTCCGCTCGACCTCGGCGGCGGCGGTGGACAGCAGCACGCGGGCGGCGTCCGGGTGCTGGCCGAGCACGGTGGCGACCTCCTCGGCGGGCAGCCGGTGCCGTACGGCCAGCTCCAGCGCCTCGCGCTGCTCGGGGGTCGTGCCGGCGGCCTCCGGCCAGGCGAGCGCGGCCAGTTCGCGGCGGCGCCGGTGGGCGGCGGCCTCCGACACCGGCTCGGGCTCCGGCTCCGATGCGGGCATCGGCTCCGGCACCTGCCCCGGCGCCTGCTCCGCGGCGGTGCCGGATCGCCTCTCCTCGGCGGGCCGCTTCTGCGTGGGCCGGTGCGCCGGCCGCTGCCCCGGCCGGTGCGCGGACCGCTGCGCCGGCTTCCGGTCCATGCGGCGCACACAGGCCCAGCGGGCCAGCGAGTACAGCCAGGGCCGCCACTCGGCGGGTGTCGCGGGCCGCCGCCGCGGCTGGCGTTCGGCGATCGCGAGCACGTCGCCGAGGGCGGCGACGGCGTCGTCGTGGTCGCACAGCACCGACATGCAGTACGTGAACAGGCCGTCCAGATAGGGCTCGTACTGCTCGGGCGGGCGCTGTGGCGGCGGCTGCCGGGCGGGTTCGGGGTCGGGGCTGCTCGTCACCCCGCGAACCTAGGCGCATAGTCGCGTACGGACCGGGGTGGTTGGGCGCTTCTCACCCCCACGGGTGACGTTGTCACTCAATGGGGGACGTTGTCCCCCCAGGAGTGCCCGCAGCCCGCCGGCGGCGTCGTCCGGTACCCCCGGCCCGTATGCGCGCGAAGGCCGCGCAGGGCGCCGCGACCGCCGCGCCCAGCGCGAGGCCCGCCGCCGCGTCGAGCGGGTAGTGCACGCCGACGAAGACCCGCGACACCGCCAGCAGCACGCCGAACGGCAGCACCCACGCCGTGATCCGCGGCCACGCCACCGCCAGCGCGACGGCCGCGGCGCCGGCGATCGTCGCGTGGTTGCTGGGGAACGACCAGTCGCCCGGCGGCGGGCACTCGGCCAGCGGCTCCGCCGCCCCGCGCACCGCCCGGCAGGGCCGCTCCCGCTCCACCCACACCTTCAGCAACTCGCTCAGCCCGTACGCCGCCACGGTGCCCGCCGCGCCCGCGACCACCGGCGCGCGGCGCGGCGCCGCCCACCACGCGGCGGCGAAGAGCGCGGCCAGCAACAGCAGGCCGGCGTCCGTGCCGTACTCGGCGAGGGCGTGCAGCCAGTCGGGAGTGCGGCGGGCGAGGGAGGTGACGTCCCGGTACAGCTCGTCGTTCATGCCGGGACGGTACGAAGCGTGTTCGGTTCACCACTTCCGGCGAAAGTCAGTACGCTCCCCTGACGAAAGTCAGACTGCGCGGCGGGTACGGGACCGCCTTGCAGCCCCAAGTCTCGTAAGGTTTCCGCGTGGGATCTTTCCGCCGTCCTGTCGGTCCGTTGCCGTCCTCCATCTACTGGCGGCGCCGCGCAGTCCTGCTCGGCCTGCTCGCCGTCCTCGCGATCTTCGCCATCCTGGTCGTCAACCTCGGCGGCGACGGCGAGAAGACCGCCAACGAGGGCAAGAACCCGGCGGAGTCGATCACGCCGGGGCCGACGGACGATTCGACGGTGATCGACGAGCGACCCGGCGGACGTGACGAGACGGGCGGCGGCTCCGGCGGCTCGAACGACTCCGGCGAGGACGGCGGCGGCTCGGGCGGCTCCGAGGGCTCGGACGGCTCCGGCGGCACCGACGGGGGCGACGGCTCCGGCGGCGGCGAGGACGGCGGCTCCGCCGGCGGCGCCGACACGACCGGCTCCGGGGGCGGTTCGGGCTCCGCGGGCGGCGGCTTCGGGGTGGGCTCGGACGGCGTGCCGGCCGGCTCCTCGATGGCCGCGTGCGACGCGGACGACGTCGAGCTGACGCTGCGCAGCGAGGAGCGCTCGTACGCGCCCGGCAAGCGGCCGGTGTTCGAGCTGACCGCGGTCAACTCCGGTGGCAAGGACTGCAAGCTGGACTTCTCGCCGACCTCGACGGTGCTGACGATCTCGACGGCGACCGGCTCGGAGAGCCGCTGGTGGGCGTCGGACGACTGCCCGTGGACGAACGACCCGATCCTGCTGGCTGTGCCGGCGGGCAGCGAGGTCTCGCGGACGTACGAGTGGGACACGCGGGCGAGCCGGCCGGGCTGCGCCACGCCGAAGGCGGACACCGCGGGGGCCGGGAGCTACGAGGCCGAGGTCACCGCGGACGGCTTCGCGACGGCCACGGCGCCGTTCGTGCTGGAGAAGGCGTAACCGACGCCCGCGCACGGGACGCTGTCGGACGTACGTCCCGTGCGGTGCCCGCGACCGGGACGTTGACGCCGTACGCCGGCACGCGGCAGGCGGGCGCGGGGCGTTGACGCCGTACGTCCCCAAAAGGCACCCGGCTACGGGGCGTTGACGCCCCGCGCGGCGCGCCCGACCCGCGGCGCCCCGCCTCCCGGCGCCGCGCCGACCGCGTCAGACGTAGCGCTCCAGGATCGACGACTCCGCCAGCCGCGACAGCCCCTCGCGCACCGACCGGGCCCGCGCCTCGCCCACGCCGTCGACCGTCTGGAGGTCGTCCACGCTGGCCGCGAGGAGCTTCTGGAGGCCGCCGAAGTGCTCCACGAGCCGGTCGATGACGGCGCTGGGGATGCGCGGCACCTTGGCCAGCAGCCGGTATCCGCGCGGAGAGACCGCGGAGTCCAGGGTCTCGGGCACGCCGGGGTAGCCCAGCGCGCGGGCCACGATGGGCAGTTCGAGCAGCTCGCCGTGGGCGAGCCGGTCCAGCTCGGTGAGCGCACGGTCCACGGTGTGCGGGCGGCGGCCGGTGCGCTCGGGGACGTAGTCCCGCACGACGAGCTGGCGCTCCGGCTCGACGCCCGCGATCAGCTCGTCGAGCTGGAGGGACAGCAGCCGGCCGTCGGTGCCCAGCTCGACCACGTACTCCGCGATCTCGGTGGCGATCCGGCGCACCATCTCCAGCCGCTGCGCGACGGCGGAGACGTCCCGCACCGTCACCAGGTCCTCGATCTCCAGCGCGGAGAGCGTGCCGGCGACCTCGTCCAGCCGGAGCTTGTACCGCTCCAGGGTGGCCAGCGCCTGGTTCGCCCGGGAGAGGATCGCGGCGGAGTCCTCCAGCACGCGCCGCTGGCCGTCGACGTACAGCGCGATGAGCCGCATCGACTGGCTGACGGAGACGACGGGGAAGCCGCTCTGGATGGACACCCGCTGCGCGGTGCGGTGGCGGGTGCCGGTCTCCTCGGTGGGGATCGAGGCGTCGGGGAGCAACTGCACGCCCGCGCGCTCGATCCGGGTGATGTCCCGGTCGAGGACCACGGCGCCGTCGAGCTTGCACAGCTCCCGCAGCCGGGTCGCCGTGAACTCGACGTCCAGCACGAAGCCGCCGGTGCAGATGGACTCGATGATCTTGTCCGTGCCCAGCACGATGAGCCCGCCCGTGTTGCCGCGCAGCACCCGTTCCAGGCCGTCGCGCAGCCCCGTGCCGGGCGCGACCGCGCTCAGCGCGGCCCTCACCGCGGCATCGGAACCGGAACTGCCGCCGGCTCTGCCCGGGGCGCCCGCCCGGTCGCCTGCTGCCACTGGAATCCTCCGGAATCCTCCGGTCGTCGTTTCGGCGCTCTACGCGTGCGCCGGCGGCGCACGCACGAGCCCCCTGCGCTCCCCCGCACGGAAGAGACCGGGGCAAAGTCTACCGGCGCGCCTCCTCGGGCTGCCGGGACTCCCTTCGCTCCCTCTCCCCACCCGGCTCACGGGGTCCTCCGCCCGCGCGCCGCCGACCGGCGGGCAGCGCGCGCAACGCGTCCCCTATGTCCGCCACTTCCCGTACTTTCATGCCTGAGGGGACCTTGCCCGGGTCCGCGGGCACGAGGGCCTGAGTAAAGCCCAGCCGGGCCGCCTCCGCCAGCCGCCGGGCGACCCCCGTCACCCGCCGCACCTCTCCGGCCAGGCCCACTTCGCCGATCGCGACCAGGTTCTGCGGCAGCGGGGTGTCGGTCGCGGCGCTGGCCAGAGCCAGTGCGACGGCCAGGTCGGCGGCCGGCTCGGAGAGCTTCACGCCGCCGACGGTGGCGCTGTAGATGTCCCGCTTGGACAGCGCGCGGATGTCGCCGCGCTGCTCCAGCACGGCCAGCATCATCGAGACCCGGGAGGTCTCCAGACCGGACGTGGTGCGCCGGGGGGAGGGGATCTGCGAGTCGACCGTCAGCGCCTGCACCTCCGCGACCAGGGGCCGGCGGCCCTCCAGGGTCACCGTCAGACAGGTGCCGGGCACGGGCTCGTCCCGCCGGGTCAGGAACAGGCCGCTGGGGTCGGCCAGCCCGATGATGCCCTCGTCGTGCAGCTCGAAGCAGCCGACCTCGTCGGTCGCGCCGTACCTGTTCTTCATGCCGCGGACCAGCCGCAGCCGGGCGTGCCGGTCGCCCTCGATGTGCAGCACGACGTCCACCAGGTGCTCCAGCAGGCGGGGGCCGGCGATGGCGCCGTCCTTCGTCACGTGCCCCACGAGGATCGTGGCCATCCCGCGCTCCTTGGAGGCCCGGATCAGCGCGCCGGCCACCTCCCGCACCTGTGCCATGCCGCCGGGGGCGCCGTCGATCTCGCCGGAGGCGACGGTCTGCACGGAGTCGAGCACGAGCAGGGCGGGCTTGACCTCGTCGAGGTGGGCGAGGACGGACGCGAGGTCGGTCTCGGCGGCCAGGTACAGCCCGTCGCTGAGCGCCCCGATGCGGTCGGCGCGCAGCCGGACCTGGCCGGCGGACTCCTCTCCCGTCACGTACAGCGTGCGGTCCGTGCCGACCGCGGCCTTCGCGGCCACGTCGAGCAGCAGCGTCGACTTCCCCACGCCGGGCTCGCCGGCCATCAGCACCACGGCGCCGGGCACGAGCCCGCCGCCGAGCACCCGGTCCAGCTCCGGCACGCCGGTGGTGCGGGCCTCCGCGTGGCGGGCGTCGACCTGCGCGATGGGCAGCGCGGCCGTCGTGACCCGGCCGGCGGCCGTGGTCTTGACCGCGGGCGCGC
This sequence comes from Streptomyces sp. 184, assembly GCF_045781775.1. Classification (NCBI taxonomy): domain Bacteria; kingdom Bacillati; phylum Actinomycetota; class Actinomycetes; order Kitasatosporales; family Streptomycetaceae; genus Streptomyces; species Streptomyces sp. 184. Next base: position 404,804 of record NZ_CP123230.1, read on the forward strand.
CGACCTCCTCGACCGTGCCCCACGCCTGGCACTCGGGGCAGCGGCCGAGCCACTTCACGGTGGACCAGCCGCACTCGGAGCAGCGGTACGCGGGGCGGTCCCTGCCGCCGCTCTTACGGGTTGCCATGCGCCTAACGTAGCGGGATGCGCTGACAGCGCCGGGAGTTGTCCACAGGCGGGGTGGAGCGCGGGGTGCGCGCCCGTCCGGACTGTGGACAACCGGTCCGGACCGTGGGCAGGGGGCGTAGGCTCGGAAGCTCAGATGTGCCGCTCCCCGGGAGGGAAAAATGCCCGCGCTGAGGTCCCGTACCGTCACCCACGGCCGCAACATGGCGGGTGCCCGCGCCCTCATGCGCGCCTCGGGCGTAGCGAACGAGGACATCGGCAAGCCGGTCGTCGCGGTCGCCAACAGCTTCACCGAGTTCGTCCCCGGCCACACGCACCTGGCGCCCGTCGGCCGCATCGTCTCGGAGGCGGTCAAGGCCGCCGGCGCGGTGCCGCGCGAGTTCGACACGATCGCCGTTGACGACGGCATCGCCATGGGCCACGGCGGGATGCTCTACAGCCTGCCCTCGCGCGACCTGATCGCCGACTCCGTGGAGTACATGGTGGAGGCGCACTGCGCCGACGCCCTGGTCTGCATCTCCAATTGCGACAAGATCACCCCCGGGATGCTGATGGCCGCCCTGCGGCTGAACATCCCGACGGTCTTCGTCTCCGGCGGCCCCATGGAGGCCGGCCGCGCCACCCTCGTGGACGGCACGGTCCGCAAGCTCGACCTGATCGACGCCATGGTGGACGCGGCGAACGACGGCATCTCCGACGCCGACGTGCTGCGCATCGAGGAGAACGCCTGTCCCACCTGCGGCTCCTGTTCCGGCATGTTCACCGCCAACTCGATGAACTGCCTGACGGAGGCCATGGGCCTCTCCCTGCCGGGCAACGGCTCGGTGCTCGCCACCCACACCGCCCGCAAGGCGCTGTACGAGGCCGCGGGCCGCACGGTCGTCGAGCTGACCACGCGCTACTACGAGCAGGACGACGAGACCGTCCTCCCGCGCAACGTGGCGAGCCGCAGCGCCTTCGAGAACGCCATGGCCCTCGACATCGCCATGGGCGGCTCGACCAACACGATCCTGCACCTGCTGGCCGCCGCCCAGGAAGCCGGCCTCGACTACGGCCTGACGGACATCGACGCCGTCTCCCGCCGGGTGCCGTGCCTGGCCAAGGTGGCGCCCAACGTCGCCCCCGGCGGGACGTACTACATGGAGGACGTGCACCGCGCGGGCGGCATCCCCGCCATCCTCGGCGAGCTGTACCGCGCCGGCCTGCTCAACGAGGACGTGCACGCCGTGCACGCCGACTCGCTCGCGGACTGGCTCAAGCGGTGGGACGTCCGCGGCGGCTCCCCGTCGCCCGAGGCCGTCGAGCTGTGGCACGCGGCGCCCGGCTGCGTGCGGTCGGCGACGGCGTTCTCGCAGTCCGAGCGCTGGGAGTCCCTGGACACCGACGCCGAGGGCGGCTGCATCCGCTCCCTGGAGCACGCGTACTCCAAGGACGGCGGCCTGGCGGTGCTGAAGGGCAACATCGCCGAGAACGGCGCCGTGGTGAAGACCGCGGGCGTGGATGCCTCCATCCTCACCTTCGAGGGCCCCGCCGTCGTCTGCGAGTCGCAGGAGGAGGCGTGCGACAAGATCCTCGGCAAGCAGATCAAGGAGGGCGACGTCGTCGTCATCCGCTACGAGGGCCCCAAGGGCGGCCCCGGCATGCAGGAGATGCTGTATCCGACGTCGTTCCTGAAGGGCCGCGGGCTGGGCAAGGCGTGCGCGCTGGTCACCGACGGCCGCTTCTCCGGCGGCACGTCGGGCCTGTCCATCGGCCACGCCTCCCCGGAGGCGGCGGCGGGCGGCACGATCGCGCTGGTCGAGGACGGCGACCTGATCCGCATCGACATCCCGAACCGCACCATCGAGCTGCGGGTCGACGAGCAGACGCTCGCCGAGCGCCGCGCGGCCCTCGGCGGGAAGTACGCGCCGAAGAACCGCGAGCGCAAGGTGTCCACGGCCCTGCGGGCCTACGCGGCGATGGCGACCAGCGCCGACAAGGGCGCGGTGCGGGACGTCACCAAGCTGGAGGGCTGAGCCGGCGGGCTCGGCAGAGGGCCGAGGGCCGAGGGCCGAGGGCCGAAGGGCTAGCCGGCGGGCCGAGCATGGCCGGCCCCGCGCTGCGCGGGGCCCGTTCCGTACGGCCCGGAACCCTCCGCGCAGCGCCGCGGAGGGCTCCGCGATAATCGGTGCGTGAGCGACGACAACCGGCACGAGAGCCCCGACGACGCGCCGTTGCCCGAGCCCCTGCGCTTCTTCGGCACCACCTGGGTCGACCGCTCGGGCGGCTACTGGGCGCGCCGCGCCGGTCTCGCCGTGCTGGCGCTCGCGCTGGCCGTGGGCGGCGGGTTCCTGCTGAAGGTCTCGTACGACGGCCTCCAGCTCGCCGACGGCGGCGGCATCATCCAACTGCTGATGATCGCCGCGTTCGCGGTGTGCACCTCGCTCGCCTTCACCCGCACCCTGGGCGGCTTCAGCCGCCCGCACGAGGCCGGGCCCGCGGACAGCTCGTGGCGGCCGATCCGGGTCATCGGCTTCGTCGGGGTGCTGCTGGCGTATGCGGTGCGCAGCTTCGTCGAGGCGCCGGGCGAGGGCATGCTGCGCAAGGACTACGAGCACCGGCTGGAGCGGTACGCGCGGCGGCGCTCGTCCCGTACGGGCAACCCGGCCAAGCGCAAGCGTAAGAAGCGCCGCTGACGCGCTGCCCGCGCACTTCGGGCCGCCGGGTCGCGTAGGCGTGCGCGGTCGCCGCCCGTCGCCTCCTACGCCCCTTCCCGCGCCCCCGCGTGCGCGGCGACCCAGCCGTCCGCCAGGTCCGCCAGCCGGTGCGCCGCCGCCGTGGTGCGCTCGCGGTCGCCGGTGTTGAGCATGTCGATCTGGAGCCCGGCGAAGGCCGCGTTCAGCAGCGTCGCGTAGTCCGTCGCCGCCCCCGCCGGCACGCCCCGGTCGCGGAACCAGCCCGCGACGAACTCCACCCGGTCCGCCAGCAGCCGCGACGTCGCGCCGCCGAGCCGGTCGCCGGCGGCGAGCCCTTCGATCTCGTGGACGAGCCGGGTGAGCGGCAGGTGCTCGGGCGTCAGGTGGTACTCCCACGTGGCCCGTACGACCTCGCCCATGCCCATCTCGCCGTCCGCGCCCGGCAGCCGGGCCAGCCACTCGCGCTGCCGCTCGTCCAGCCGCGTGAGCGTGGCCGCCAGCAGGTCGGCCTTGTCGGCGAAGTGGTGCGTGAGCACGCGCGTGCTCTGCCCCAGCTCCTTGGCCAGCGGCCGCATCGACAGGGTGGCGAGACCGTGGTCCACGAGGTAGTCGACGACCGAGTCGAGCAGGGCGGTCTTGCGGGCCGGGTCGGCGGTTCTGGGCATGGCACTCCTGGCACGTCTCACCCGGCCACCCGCGGCCGTACGCACAGGGGCGCGCACGGCCGCGTACGGGCGACCGGAAACCGGTGGACGCCGTTAGGGTAACGACTGTTACCTTAACGGCATGGACGAGAATCCCGCCCCGCAGACAACCGCGTCCCCCCTCCGCCGCTCCCTGCCGGGCTGGCTGATCGCGCTCACGCTGACGACGTTCACATTCTCCACCGACGACTACCTCGTCGCGGGAGTGCTCCCCGGCATCGCCGACGACCTCGACGTCTCCGAAGCCGCGGTCGGCCAGCTCGTCACCGTCTTCTCCCTGGTGCTCGCGCTCGCCGCCCCCGTCGCCTCCGTGGTCACCGCGACCTGGCCCCGCCGCCCCCTGTTCACCGCCGCCCTTGCGATGTTCGCTGCCGCGAACTTCGCCATGCCGCTCGTCTCCTCGTTCCCGCTCCTCATGGCGCTGCGCGTGGTCGCCGCGCTCGCCGCCGCCGTCGTCGTGCCCGGCGCGCTCGGCGCCGCCGCGGCCCTCGCCCCGCCGGAGCGGCAGGGCCGCTACATGGGCACGGTCTTCGCCGGGCTGACCACGTCGCTGCTGCTCGGCGTGCCGCTGGGCACGTGGGTGGGCGCGGTCGCCGGCTGGCAGGGCGCGTTCGTCCTCGGCGGCCTCCTCGGCGTCGCCTCCCTCGCCGCCCTGTACGCGACCCTGCCCGAGCCGCCCCGCGGCGAGGCCCTGCGGCTGGCCGACCGGCTGACCCCGCTGGCCCGCCCCGCGCTGCTCGTCGGCCTCGCCGCCACCGCCGTCGCCGTACTCGGCAACCTGATGCTGCTCACGTACCTGGCCGTCTACCTCCGCGACCTCGCCGGCATCGGGCCCACCGGCCTCGGCGTGATCTTCGTGCTGGCCGGCCTCGCCGGCATCGCGGGCAGCCAGCTCGGCGGCCCCGCCGCCGACCGGTGGGGCGCGGAGCGCGCGCTGCTGATGGGCTGCGGTGCGTTCGCGTTCGTGATGCTCGGGCTCGTCGCGTGCTGGCCGCTGCGGCCCGCGCCGCTGGTGCTCGTGGTGCCGCTGCTCCTCCTCTGGTCGGCGGCGGCCTGGTGGATCCCGCCGGCCGCCAGCGCCCGGCTGCTGCGCCTCGCCGGCCCGGCCGGCGCCCAGGCCCTCGCGCTCAACAGCAGCGCCGTCTACCTCGGCGTCGCCGCCGGCGGCGCGGTGGGCGGCGTCCTGCTCGACGCCCTCGGCAGCGGCGCGCTCCCGGCGGGCGCGGCGGCGGCGCAGTGTGTGGCGCTCGCCCTGTTCGCCCTGGCCTCCCGCCAGGCTTCTCAGGGGAAACCCTGAGCCCTGCCCGGGGTCACCCCCAGGCGACCCGGACATGTGTCAGTACTCTTTGACAGGTGCTCGTGACACCTGTCAGCTTTGGCTTACACACCGACGCACGAATGGGGCCGCAGATGGCACGGACGCCCGCTCCGGCCCCGAACGGGGACGAACTGCTGAAGGTTCTCGCCGCGCTCGGCAATCCGCACCGCCTGCGGATCGTCGCCGCGCTCCACGAGGGCCGGAACTACGTCAGCCGGCTGGCCCGCGAGATCGGCATGAGCCGCCCGCTGCTGCACATGCACTTGCAGCGGCTGGAGGCCGCGGGCCTGATCACCGGCTCGCTGGAGCTGTCCGAGGACGGCAAGGCGATGAAGTTCTACGAGGTGGTCTCGTTCCGGTACGAGCTGACCCCCGAGCTGATCGGGGGGATCGCCCGCACCATCGGCGACGGTGACGGCGAGCCGGAAGGCGCGCCGCCCGGGAAGGACCAGACCGGCACCGGGAAGCCCGAGACGGTGAAAGAGGAAGCCACATGAACGAGCAGACGGTGCACCTCGCCGACAGCGCCGACACGGTCGGTGCCGTGGTCGGCGCGGTCGGTGCCGCCGGGTTCTTCGCGCTGCTGATCGTGGTGGTCTGGCAGATCGCCGCCACCTGGCGGGCGAAGATGCTCGCGGCCCGCGAGGAGCAGTACCGGGCGCTGACCATCAAGTACCAGCAGTTGCTTGAGGACAACCTCGAACTGCACCGCCGCAGCATCGACGAGCTGACCGAGGCGCGGCGCTCCATCACCTCGATGGAGCGGATGATGCGCGAGATCGAATAGCTCCCGCCGCCGCTCCCCGAGCAGCACGGGCAACACGAGCGGCACGGGCAGTTCGAGCGGCACCAGCAGAACACGCAGCATGCGCACGGGCCGGAAGCGGCAACTTCCGGCCCGTACGAGGACGAAGCAATCCCCGGCACACTTCCGCGCCACGGCCTGGTCGGCAAACCACAGCGGCCGCGGTGCGGGCCAGTCGTGCGCCCGATCCACTTCTCTTGAAGGAGACCATCCCATGTCCGCTCGGATCAAGCAGCTCGTGGCTGCCCCCGGAGGGCGCCGAACGAAATGGCTGGTACTGGCCGCCTGGATACTCCTCCTCGTCGCGCTCGGCCCGCTGGCCGGCAAGCTCGGCGACGTCGAGGACACCGGCCCCAACGCCTTTCTGCCGCGCAGCGCCGAGTCCGCCGAGCTGAACACGGAGCTGGAGAAGTTCCGCGGCGACCCCGACGACGAGATCATGCCCGCCGTCGCCGTCTACAGCGTGCCGGACGGCGCGATGACGGCGGCCGGCCGGCAGAAGGCGGCGGCCGACGTGCGGGAGTTCGCGCCGTACGCCGCCGAGGGCGAGCGCGTGGCCCCGCCCGTGCCCTCCGACGACGGCGGCGCGCTGATGACCGTCGTGCCCATCGCCGACGAGGACGACCTCGGCGACACCATCGAGGCCGTACGCGACGTGGCCGCCGCCGGCGCCCCGTCCGGCGTGGACGTCGAGGTGGGCGGCCCGGCGGCCTCCCTCGCCGACTCCGTCGCCGTCTTCGACTCGCTCGACGCGACGCTGATGCTCGCCACCCTGGCCGTCGTCACCGTCCTGCTGCTCGTCACGTACCGCAGCCCGGTCCTGTGGCTCTTCCCCGTGCTCGCCGTCGGCTTCGCCGCCGTCCTCACCCAGGCGGCCACGTACCTCCTCGCCAAGCACGCCTCCCTGCCCGTCGACCCGCAGGCCGCCGGGATCCTGATGGTCCTCGTCTTCGGCGTCGGTACGGACTACGCGCTGCTGCTCATCGCCCGCTACCGCGAGGAGCTGCACCGCCACGAGGACCGGCACGAGGCCATGCAACTGGCGCTGCGCCGCTGCTTCCCCGCGATCCTCGCCTCCGCCGCCACCATCGCGGTCGGCCTGTCCTGCCTGTACTTCGCCGACATCAGCTCCTCCCGCTCCCTCGGCCTGGTCGGCGCGGTCGGCGCGGTGTGCGCGTTCCTCGCGCTGGTCACGGTGCTGCCGGCGCTGCTGGTGATCGTCGGCCGCTGGGTCTTCTGGCCGTTCGTGCCCCGCCACGGCACCCCCGCGCACGGGCACCGCACGGTGTGGTCCCGGATCGGCGCCGCGGTGGCGCGCCGGCCGCGCCGGTCGTGGCTGATGTCGCTGGGCGTGACCGCCGTGCTCGCGTTCGGCGTCGTCGGCATGGACTTCGGGCTGAAGCAGTCGGAGCTGTTCCAGGACGAGCCCGAGTCGGTCGTCGCGCAGGAGCGCATCTCCGCGCACTACCCCTCCGGTGCCTCCGACCCGGCCGACATCGTGACGAACGCCGGCGCGAAGGACGCCGTACGGGCGGCGGTCGAGCGGGTCGACGGCGTCGCGGCGGTCGCGGACGGCGAGACGACCCCCGACGGCGAACTGGCCGCCCTGCGCGTCACCCTCGACGACGAACCCGACAGCGACGCGGCCAAGGACACCGTCGAGGCCCTGCGCACCGCCGTGGGCGCGGTCGACGGCGCGGACGCGCTGGTCGGCGGCACGACGGCGGAGGCGCTGGACACCCAGCGGGCGGCGGACCGCGACCTGCGGGTGGTGGTGCCGATCGTGCTGCTGGTGGTCTTCCTGGTGCTGATCGGACTGCTGCGCGCGCTGGTGGCCCCGCTGGTGCTGCTCGCCACCGCAGTCCTGTCGAACATCGCCGCGCTGGGCGCCTCGTACCTGCTCTTCGACCACGTCTTCGACTTCGCCGCGGTCGACTGGTCCATCCCCCTGATGGGCTTCGTGTTCCTGACCGCGCTCGGCATCGACTACAACATCTTCCTCATGACGCGGGTCAGGGAGGAGGTCGCGGTCCACGGCCACGCGAAGGGCGTCCTCACCGGCCTGACGTCGACCGGCGGGGTGATCACGTCCGCGGGCATCGTGCTCGCCGCGACGTTCTCGGTCTTCGCGGGGCTGCCGCTGGTGACGATGGCGCAGATGGGCGTGCTGGTCGGCGTGGGCGTGCTGCTGGACACGTTCCTGGTCCGTACGGTCATGGTCCCCGCGCTGGCGCTCGACCTGGGGCGGTGGACGTGGTGGCCGGGCGTGCTGTTCCGCCGCGAGGCCGCGCGGGCGGCGGCTTCCGCGGAGGCGAAGGGCGCGCTGCCGGAGGCGGATCGCGTACGGGCCTGAGGGCCCCGGTCCGTACGGGCCGCATTCCTGCGCGCCGCATCCCTACGCGCCGCATCCCTACGGGCCGCATTCGTACGAGAAGAGGGGGCACCCGGCTCACCGGGTGCCCCCGCCCTCCTTGACAGCGCTCCGCACCCTCCCCGATATTCAACACATGATGAATATCGGGGAGGGTGCCGTCCACGCCCGCGGGCTGACCGTGGTCCGCGGCGGCGCCACCGTGCTCCACGAACTCGACTTCGACGTCCCGCGCGGCCAGGTCACCGGCCTGCTCGGCCCTTCCGGCTGCGGCAAGAGCACCCTCATGCGGGCCATCGCCGGCACCCAGGCCCGGGTCACCGGCACCCTCGACGTCCTCGGCGAACCCGCAGGCACCGCCACCCTGCGCCACCGCATCGGCTACGTCACCCAGGTGCCGTCCGTCTACCGCGACCTGACCGCCCGCCAGAACCTCGACTACTTCGCCGCCGTCCTCGAACCCCGCACCTCCCGCGCCGAACGCCACGCGCGGGCCCGACGCGCCCTCGCCGACGTCGACCTCACCGACGAGGGCGACAAGCTCACCGGCCGCCTCTCCGGCGGCCAGCTCTCCCGCGTCTCGCTGGCCGTCGCACTCCTCGGCACCCCCGAACTGCTCGTGCTCGACGAGCCGACCGTCGGTCTCGACCCCGTCCTGCGACGCGACCTGTGGGCGCTCTTCCACAAGCTCGCCGAGGACCGCGGCACGACGCTGCTCGTCTCGTCACACGTGATGGACGAGGCGGAGCGCTGCGACCGGCTGATGCTCATGCGCGCCGGGCGGATCCTCGCCGACGACACCCCGGACGGGCTGCGCGCGCGGGTCGGCAGCGAGACGGTCGAGGAGGCGTTCCTGCGGCTCGTCGACGCGGAACGCGCGAAGGAACGGCCCGCGGACGACAACGGGCACCCCGAGGAGGCCACCCCGTGAACGCCACCCGCACCCTCGCCACCACCCGCCGCGTCCTGCGGCAGCTCGGCCACGACCGCCGCACCGTCGCCCTGATCCTGGGCGTGCCGCTGGTCATGATCATGCTGCTCTACTGGGTCTTCGACGGCGACAAGCGCACCTTCGACTCCATCGGCGCCTCGCTGCTCGGCATCTTCCCGCTCATCACCATGTTCCTGGTGACCTCCATCGCCACCCTGCGCGAACGCACTTCCGGCACCCTGGAGCGGCTGCTCGCCATGCCGCTCGGCAAGGGCGACCTGATCCTCGGCTACGCCCTCGCCTTCGGCGCCCTGGCCGTCGTCCAGGCGGCGCTGGCCACCGGGCTCGCGGTGTGGTTCCTGGACCTCGGCTTCGCCGGGTCGCCGTGGCTGCTGCTCGTCGTCGCGCTGCTGGACGCCCTGCTGGGCACGGCGCTCGGGCTGTTCGTGTCCGCGTTCGCGGCGAGCGAGTTCCAGGCGGTGCAGTTCCTGCCCGCGGTGATCTTCCCGCAACTGCTGCTGTGCGGGCTGTTCGCGCCGCGGGACTCGATGCAGCCGGTGCTGGAGGCGATCTCCGACGTGTTGCCGATGTCGTACGCCGTGGACGCGATGAACGAGGTGCTCGCCAGCGACCAGGTCACCGGCGCCTTCCTCCGCGACATCGCGGTGGTCGGCGGCAGCGCGGCGCTGGTGCTCGCCCTCGGCGCCGTGACGCTCCGGCGGCGTACGGCGTGACCTGCGGCCCTGTCCGGCCTGTGGATAACTTCGCGGGGTGTCGGGGAGCGGTGCGAGGATGGACGGCATGACCCAGAAAGTCGCCGTACTCGGCGCCGGCAAGATCGGCGAGGCGCTGCTCTCCGGCATGATCCGCGCCGGCTGGTCGCCCGACGACCTGCTCGTGACCGCCCGCCGCCCCGACCGCGCGGAAGAGCTGCGCAATCGCTACGGTGTCGAGCCCGTCTCGAACGGCGACGCCGCCAAGCGCGCCGACACCCTCATCCTCACCGTCAAGCCGCAGGACATGGGCACGCTGCTGGACGACCTCGCGCCGCACATGCCGGCGGACCGGCTGGTCGTCTCCGCCGCGGCCGGCATCCCCACGGGCTTCTTCGAGGAGCGGCTGCCGGAAGGCGCGCCGGTGGTCCGCGTCATGCCGAACACGCCGGTGCTCGTGGACGAGGGGATGTGCGTCATCTCCGCGGGCAAGCACGCCGTCGAGCAGCACATGGCGCGGACCGAGGAGATCTTCAAGCCCGTCGGCAAGACGCTGCGCGTCCCCGAGGCGCAGCAGGACGCCGCCACCGCGCTCTCCGGCTCCGGCCCGGCGTACTTCTACTTCCTCGTGGAGGCCATGACCGACGCCGGAATCCTCCTGGGCCTGCCCCGCGAGAAGGCGCACGACCTCATCGTGCAGGCCGCCATCGGCGCCGCGGTCATGCTGCGCGACAGCGGCGAGCACCCGGTCAAGCTCCGCGAGGCGGTCACGTCCCCGGCGGGGACGACGATCAACGCCATCCGCGAACTGGAGAACCACGGCGTGCGGGCGGCCCTGATCGCGGCGATCGAAGCGGCCCGCGACCGCAGCAGGGAACTGGGCGCGGGCCCGGCCCCCGACGGCAAGCGCGCGTAGGGGAACCGCCGATGACACCGCAGCCGCCCCCCGACGCGCCGGCCGCCTCCGGGCGGGAGCCCATCCGCGTGCTGCTCGCCGACGACGAGGCCATGGTCCGCGGCGGGGTGCGGGCCATCCTCGCCGCCGCGGACGACATCGAGGTCGTCGCCGAGGCGGGCGACGGCCGCGAGGCCGTCGAGCTGACCCGGCGGCACCGCCCCGACGTCGCCCTGCTCGACATCCGCATGCCGGTGCTCGACGGCCTGGGCGCCGCCGAGGAGCTGCGCCGGGCCGCGCCGGGGACGGCGGTGGTGATGCTGACGACGTTCTCCGAGGACGAGTACATCGCCGGTGCCCTCGACAGCGGCGCCGCCGGCTTCCTGCTCAAGTCCGGTGATCCGTACGAGCTGATGGCCGCCGTCCGCGCCGCCGCCGGCGGCGCCTCGTACCTCTCGCCGCACGTCGCCCGCCGCGTCATCCAGCGGGTCAGCGGCGGCCGGCTGACCCGCGAGAAGGAGGCCCGCGAGCGCGCCACGGCGCTCTCGCCGCGGGAGCGCGAGGTGCTGGCGCTCGTCGGCGCCGGACTGTCGAACGCGGAGATAGCCGGGCGGTTGCACCTGGTGGAGGGCACGGTGAAGGCGTACGTCAGCCAGGTGCTGGCGCGCCTGGAGGTGAAGAACCGGGTCCAGGCCGCCATCCTCGCCTACGAAGCCGGCCTGGCCGGCGCCGAGGAGGAGTCCCCGGGGCAGGGCCCGCGGTAGCCGGCGACATCGCCGCCGCGACCGGCGTCCGACGCCGGCCGCCCGGCGGCCTCCCCCCGGCCGACCGCCGCGCCGCCCACCGGATGCGCCGCACCGGCGACACCGGCACCGGCGGCATCCGCATCCGCAGCCGCAGCCGCAGCCGCATCCGCGCCCGCCCCGGCCCCCGCGCGCCGGAGCCGGAGGGTCCGTACGCCCTCGTGCAGCAGCGTGATGCCGAACGCCAGCCCCAGACCCAAAGCCACCCCCCGCAGCGGCTCGTCCTCGAAGGCCGCGCCGCCGACGTAGCCGAGCGTCGTCCCGTACGCCGCCCAGGTCACCGCCGCGACGACCGCGTACCGCGTGAACGTCCGGCGCGGAAAGCCCGTCGCCCCCGTCGTGAGCGTGGCCGCCGTCCGCCCGCCCGGGATGTAGCGGGCCACGACCAGCACCAGCCCGCCCCGCTCCGCCAGCATCCGGCCCACCCGCTCGTACGCCCGCTGCGCCCGGCTCCCCGGCCGCAGCCGGTCGAAGACCCGCGGCCCGGCGCGACGCCCGATGGCGTACGAGATGTGGTCGCCCGTCAGCGCCCCCACGGCCGCCACCGCCGCCACGAGCACCGCGTCCGGCTGCCCGTCGGCCGCGGCGAACACCCCCAGCGTGATCACCAGCGTCTCGCTCGGCACCACCGGGAAGAAGCCGTCCAGCGCGGCGATGCCGAAGAGCGCCAGGTACACCCACGGGGTGCTGACCACGCCCTCGACGGCGTGGATGATCGCGTCATTCATGCAGTTCACGCTAGGTACGCGGCCGGTGCGCCGCCGCGCACCGAAGTCAGGACCCATCCATGACTTTCGTCAGGTGCCCGGCGGCCCCCGCCCGCCGTACCGTGGCCGCATGACCGGCACCGACCGGCTGCCCGGCACCCTGCGACGCACGCTGCCCGACCGCCTCCGCCGCACAGCAGGCGACCGCCCCGCAGGCGACCACCCCCGGCAGCTCGACCAGCCCGACCGTCACGGCCAGCCCGACCGCCCCCGGCGGCGCCGCCCCGCCCTGCCCCACGCCCTCCGCCGCGTCCTGCGCAGCGAACGCGCCGCCGACCTGCTCCTCTGGCTGGTCCTCAGCCTCCCCGCCGTCACCGCCGGCGGCCTGCCCGGCGCCGAGCAGGCCGCCGGCCTCGACCTCGGCTGGATCCGCGCCGCCGCCGTCCCCCTCCTCGCGCTCGCCGTCGCCGTCGGCCGCCGCCGGCCCCTGCTCGCCGCCGCGATCCCCGCCGCGCTGGCGCTGGCCACGACGCCCGAGCTGTTCACCAACCAGTTCGTCCTCGCCCAGGTCGCCCTCTCCTTCCTCCTCGGCCGCCGCACGGACCGCCCGCGCAGCGCACTCCTGCTCTTCGGCGCGGTCGCCGCGGCCGGCCTCGTGCTCGCCCGCACCGTGCCCGACGCGACGTTCTCGGGCTGGGCGACCCTCGTCCTCACCGTGATCTTCGCGATGGTGCTCCCGTGGCTGCTCGGCCGGTACGCGCGCCAGCACGCCGCGCTCGTCAGCACCGGCTGGGAGCTGGCCGAGCGGCTGGAGCACGAGCAGGAGCTGACCGCCGACCGCACCCGGATGCGCGAGCGCTCCCGTATCGCCGGCGACATGCACGACTCCCTCGGCCACGAGCTGACCCTCATCGCCGTACGCGCCGCGGCCCTCCAGGTCTCCCCGGGCCTCGACGACACCGCCCGCCGGGAGGCCGCCGAACTGCGCGAGGCCGCGGCGACGGCCACCGAGCGCCTGCGCGAGGTCATCGGCCTGCTCCGCGAGGACGACGAGGGCGCGCCGGTGCACCCGGCGGACGACAAGGTGGAGGAGCTGGTCCGGCGGGCGACGGCGTCGGGGATGCGGGTGGAGCTGGTACGGGACGAAGAGGGGAACGCCCCGCTCCCCGCGGTGGCCGACCGGGCGATCCACCGCGTCGTCCAGGAGGCCCTGACCAACGCCGCCAAACACGCCCCCAGTGCCCCCGTGACCGTGCGCCTGCGCCGCGACGCCGACCACGCCGAGGCCACCGTGGTCAACGGCCCGCCGCCGCCCGGCGCGGCGAAGGCGTCACCGACCGGCGGCTACGGCCTCGTCGGTCTCGACGAGCGCGTCCGCCTCGCCGGCGGCACGCTCCGTGCACAGCCTGTGGACGACGGCTTCGCCGTCACCGCCCGCCTCCCCCTCACCCCCGGCGCCGCCCCCGCCCCGCCGCGCGAATACGCCGCCCGGCGCGAACTGGCCGCCGCGCGCCGCCGCGTACGCCGCGGCATCCTCGACGCGATCTGGGTCCCGGTCGTCGGCACCGCCGTCCTCGGCGTGCTGCTCTTCGGCGCCGACCTCTACACCTCCTACCGCGCCGTCCTCGACGCCGACACGTACGACACCCTGCGCATCGGCCAGCCCCGCGACGAAGTCGAACGCCGCCTCCCCGCCTACGAGGCCGACGTCAACACCCGCCCCGCCGCCGCCCCCGCCGACCCGCCCGGCACCGACGACTGCCTCATCTACCGCACCACCCCCTTCACCCTCGACCCGTCCTACCGCCTCTGCTTCACCGACGACCGGCTCTCCCACAAGGACAAGGTCAACGCCGACCCGTAGCCCGTACCCCCAGGCCCGGCCCGGGGGTTACCCCCACCCGCGGCCCGGTGGCCCGCCGGATGGGGCGCCGGCGCCCGCCTCCGTAGCGTCGTACGACATGAAGCCGAAGCCCGCGGCCCTCGCCGCCCCCGCGCTCGCCCTGGCCCTCGCCGCCGTCGCGACGGCCTGCACGCAGGCGGTCGGCGACGGCAAGGCCGAACACCGCACCTTCAGCATCGGCGACGACGCCACCACCCTCACGATCGACGCCGACGACACCGCGGTGGAACTGGTGCCCGTCGACCGCGAGGGCGGCGAGATCGACGTCACCCGCTGGTTCAAGGCGGAGAAGTGGAACGGCAAGGTCGGCACCGAGTGGTCCGCCGACGGCGACACCCTGCACTTCCGCACCAAGTGCAGCGGCGTCGTCGTGAGCTGCGACTCCCGCTACCGCGTCGAGGTCCCGCGCCACCTCGCCGTGAAGATCGACGGCAGCGACGGCCGCATCGAGGCGAACGGCTTCGACACCTCCCTCGACATCACCAGCGGCGACGGCGCGGTGGAGGTCGCGGACGCCGGCGGCCCGCTGACCATCGAGGCCCACGACGGCTCCGTACGCATCGACGGCGCGGCAGGCCCCGTCGACCTCCACGCGCGCGACGGCTCCGTCCGCGCCACCGGCCTCACCGCCGCCCGCGTCGCCGCCTCGCTCGGCGACGGCAGCCTCCACCTCGGCTTCACCGAAACCCCGGACCAGGTCACCGCCGAAACCCGCGACGGCGGCCTGACGGTGGAGGTGCCGAAGGCCCCGTACCGGGTCACCACCGACGTACGCGACGGCAGCACCGACGTCACCGTCCCGCGCGACCCCGCCAGCCCGCACCGCATCGACGCCACCACCGGCGACGGCAGCGTCACCATCCGCCCGACGGGCTGACCCGCGCTAACCGCCGAACGCCGGCAGCAGCCCCGCCGCGTCGTACGCCGCATCGACCCGGGGCCGCGCCCGCCCCCGCGCCCGCTCCGCCCCGCGGCGCAGCACCCCCTCGACGTACCCCGGATCGGCACTCAGCTCCGCATGCCGCTCCCGCACCGGCCGCAGCACCTCCACCACCGCCTCGGCGGTGTCGCGCTTGAGCTGCCCGTACGACGTGTACTCACCCGCCAGCTCCGCCGGCTTCCGCCCGGTGCACCCGGCCAGAATCTCCAGCAGGTTCGTCACCCCCGGCTGCGCCTCCCGGTCGTACGTCACCTCACCCCCGCTGTCCGTCACGGCCCGCATCACCTTCCGCCGCACGGTGTCGGG
>NZ_CP123230.1:425000-662500 GCF_045781775.1 Streptomyces sp. 184
TGGCCGCAGAGACCAGCGAGAAGCGACTGTTTACTAAAAACACAGGTCCGTGCGAAGCTGTAAGGCGATGTATACGGACTGACGCCTGCCCGGTGCTGGAACGTTAAGGGGACCGGTTAGTCACTCTTCGGGGTGGCGAAGCTGAGAACTTAAGCGCCAGTAAACGGCGGTGGTAACTATAACCATCCTAAGGTAGCGAAATTCCTTGTCGGGTAAGTTCCGACCTGCACGAATGGCGTAACGACTTCTCGACTGTCTCAACCATAGGCCCGGTGAAATTGCATTACGAGTAAAGATGCTCGTTTCGCGCAGCAGGACGGAAAGACCCGGGACCTTTACTATAGCTTGATATTGGTGTTCGGTTCGGCTTGTGTAGGATAGGTGGGAGACTGTGAAGCGGCCACGCCAGTGGTTGTGGAGTCGTCGTTGAAATACCACTCTGGTCGTGTTGGATGTCTAACCTGGGTCCGTGATCCGGATCGGGGACAGTGTCTGGTGGGTAGTTTAACTGGGGCGGTTGCCTCCTAAAATGTAACGGAGGCGCCCAAAGGTTCCCTCAGCCTGGTTGGTCATCAGGTGGTGAGTGTAAGTGCACAAGGGAGCTTGACTGCGAGACTGACGGGTCGAGCAGGTGCGAAAGCAGGGACTAGTGATCCGGCGGTGGCTTGTGGGAGCGCCGTCGCTCAACGGATAAAAGGTACCCCGGGGATAACAGGCTGATCTTCCCCAAGAGTCCATATCGACGGGATGGTTTGGCACCTCGATGTCGGCTCGTCGCATCCTGGGGCTGGAGTCGGTCCCAAGGGTTGGGCTGTTCGCCCATTAAAGCGGCACGCGAGCTGGGTTTAGAACGTCGTGAGACAGTTCGGTCCCTATCCGCTGCGCGCGTAGGAGTCTTGAGAAGGGCTGTCCCTAGTACGAGAGGACCGGGACGGACGGACCTCTGGTGTGCCAGTTGTTCTGCCAAGGGCATGGCTGGTTGGCTACGTTCGGGAGGGATAACCGCTGAAAGCATCTAAGCGGGAAGCCTGCTTCGAGATGAGGACTCCCACCCCCTAGTGGGGTTAAGGCCCCCTGTAGACGACGGGGTTGATAGGCCGGATCTGGAAGCCCTGTGAGGGGTGGAGGTGACCGGTACTAATAGGCCGAGGGCTTGTCCATAGCTGCTTGCGTCCACTGTGTGGGTTCTGAAACAACAACCCGCCCACATTCCATCCGCCACCACCGCATGTGTGGTGTGGGGTGGTGTGGGGGTGTGTTTCATAGTGTTTCGGTGGTCATAGCGTTGGGGAAACGCCCGGTCTCATTCCGAACCCGGAAGCTAAGCCCGACCGCGCCGATGGTACTGCATGGGGGACCGTGTGGGAGAGTAGGTCACCGCCGAACGATTTTTAGTACTCAACCCCCGGACATCGTCCGGGGGTTGAGTCATTTCCACACCCCTCACACCCCGAGCGACAGTCCCGGCCAGCGGCTGCGCGCCTGCTCCGGGGAGCGCATCGTCGCCAGTGTGGGGAGTCCCTCGCGGTCGCCCTCGGTGAGGAGGGCGGGGAGCTGGGCGAGGGGGGCGACTGCGGCGATGTCGTCGAGGACGAGGGTAAGTGGTGGGTCGAGCCGGCCGGTGGATGACCCTTCGGCCATGCGGCGGCCGTGCTCGACCACGTCTGCGGCGAGAGCGGTGAGTAGTGGCATCGCTCCCGGTCGGGACCGAGGGCTCTCGATGGCTTCACCCACCAAGTAGAGCGTTCCCCCTTCGTCGATGAATGACTCCCGGACGAGCGAATCTGATCGGGTGGGTTTGCATGCGTTGCGGATGTGGATCGACGACATGCCCTCCAGCGCCGTCGCCACCAACTCCGACGCCGCGTCGCGCCGGTCCGGGTGGCCCGTGAGCGCGGACTCCAGCTCGCCGGCCGCGCCGGACGCCGCTTCGGGGGCGGAGCGGAGGATGCCCACCGGTTCGTGGGCGCCCGTGCCCTGGGCCCAGCGGTGTACCTGGGCGAAGGGGCGGGCCGCTACGGCCGCGGCATGGAGCCAGCACGCCAGCATCGTCTCCGCGGTGTCGGCCACCGTGGTGTCCGTACGGTGCTGGGGGCGTACCGGGAGGAGAAGAGCCTCCGCTCGGATCGCTGCCGTGGCGCGGTCCTTGCAGCCGGCGGCCGGGGACCAGCGGAGGCGGTCCGGGGTGTCGCAGAGCTGGCCCGGGTCGTAGACGAGGATCGGGCCGAGCTTGGCACGGGCGTCCTTGGTGTCCGCCCACAGGGCGGCGTCGGACGTGATGACGAGGGCCGGGCCCTCTGCGCCCAGGAGCGTTTCGCGGGTGAGGGCGAGGGCCGTCGGGCTGCCCTTGCGGAAGACCAGCGGGCCCCCGTGCGCCGGCGGCGTGCCCGCCGGGGTCGGTGGCGGGCTCTGCTGCGGGACCCTCGGGAGGGGCTGCGTGGGCTGTGTGTGCTGTGCGGCCCGCGGGTGCGGGTCCTTCGTCATGTTCGTCGCGTCGGGCCGGCGTCGGGCCGGCGGCGGGGTCTGGCGCGTGGGTGCCGGGGGCTCGGTGTCCTCGTACGGGTCCTCCAGGCCGTCCGCCAGCGCCTCGTCGCCCGCCGCGGCCTTGCGTGCGCTCTGCCGGCGCGCCCGCCAGGTTGCCATCGTCGTCATTCCCACGAGCGCGAACGTCCCGAGCACCATCAACTGGCTGATGAACACGCCCCAGAACAGGCCCCAGCCCGACAGGGACTCCGGCGGCGTGTCCGGCCAGGCGGCCGGCAGGTCGTGCGGCTCGGAGACCAGCTCGCGCATCGCGAGCGGCGTCCGCGTGAACGTCACGCCGTCCGGCCACGCGCCGTGCGCCAGCACCCCGGACAGGCCCGTGGCCGTCCACGCCAGGATCGTCAGACCGAGCAGAAACGCCAGTATGCCGAGGAGCAGGGCGTCGGGGATGCCTCGCTCCTGCTCGCCCCGCTCCGCTCCGCCCCGGCTTCGTCCACCGCGACCCTGCGCCATCTCAGGCCACCGTCGTTTCCTTCTCCATCACCACCGGACCGGTGTCGTCCGCCGCCTCCAGGGCCGGTAGCGCGGCGGACTCCGTCATCGCCCGGTCGGTGAAGACCAGCGGCCGTTCGGCCTCGGTCACCAGGTGTTTGACGACCTGGACGTTGCCGTTGACGTCCCATACGGCAATGCCCGGGGTGAGCGTCGGGATGATCTCCACGGCCCAGCGCGGCAGCCCGAGCACTTTTCCCGTCGCGCGTGCCTCGTCCGCTTTCTGGGCGTAGATCGTACGTGTCGACGCCATCTTCAGGATCGCCGCCGCCTCCCGCGCCGCCGCTCCGTCCACGACGTCCGACAGGTGGTGCACGACGGCGACGAAGGACAGGCCGAGCCGGCGGCCGAACTTCAGCAGCCGCTGGAAGAGCTGGGCGACGAAAGGGGAGTTGATGATGTGCCACGCCTCCTCCACGAGGAAGATGCGCTTCTTGCGGTCGGGCCGGATCCAGGTGTGTTCCAGCCACACGCCGACGATCGCCATGAGGATCGGCATGGCGATCGAGTTCCGGTCGATGTGGGAGAGGTCGAAGATGATGAGCGGCGAGTCGAGGTCGATGCCGACGGTCGTCGGGCCGTCGAACATGCCGCGCAGGTCGCCGTCGACGAGGCGGTCGAGGACGAGCGCGACGTCCAGGCCCCAGTTGCGGACGTCCTCGACGTCGACGTTCATCGCCTCGGCGGCCGTCGGTGCGGGGTGGCGAAGCTGTTCGACGATGTCGGTGAGCACCGGCTGGCGGTCGGTCACCGTCTCGTTGACGTACGCGTGGGCGACCTTGAGCGCGAAGCCGGAGCGCTCGTCCAGGCCGCTGCCGGTGGCGACTTCGATGATCGTACGGAGCA
The DNA here is from genome assembly GCF_045781775.1 of Streptomyces sp. 184. Lineage (NCBI taxonomy): Bacteria > Bacillati > Actinomycetota > Actinomycetes > Kitasatosporales > Streptomycetaceae > Streptomyces > Streptomyces sp. 184. Next base: position 428,883 of record NZ_CP123230.1, read on the forward strand.
GGGCGAGCTGGCCGGTGGAGGTGATCGCCGGGTCGAGGGGGTTGAGGCGGATGCCGATGTCGAGTGCGGCGAGGGGGTCGAGGCGGATGGGCGTGATGCCCAGCTCCTGCGCGATGAGCGCCCATTCGCCCTCGCCGTCCTCACCCTGCGCGTCGAGCACGACGACCTGGCGGTCGCGGAAGCGCAGTTGGCGTAGGACGTAGGTCTTCTCCAGCGCGGACTTGCCGTTTCCGGACTCGCCGAGCACCAGCCAGTGCGGCGCGGGGAGCTGCTGGCCGTAGAGCTGGAAGGGGTCGTAGATGTAGCCCTTGCCGCTGTAGACCTCGCGGCCGATGATGACGCCGGAGTCGCCCAGGCCGGGCGCGGCGGTGGGGAGGTAGACGGCCTGCGCCTGTGCGGTGGAGGTGCGCACGGGCAGCCGCTGGGACTCCGTCTTGCCGAAGACGAAGCCCGCGAAGGCGCGCGTCGCCAGATCGAGGAGGTCGGCCATGTGGGGGTCACCTGATCCCGGTCGCGAAGGGCAGGATGTTCACGAAGACGCGGCGGTGCTCTCTGCCGCGCGGTGCGCCCGTGCGGGCGGGGACCTGAAGGTGGGGCGACAGGCTGCGGCGCACCGCGCGTGCCGTCTCCCGGGGGAGCAACAACCGCTCAGCCATGGGTCACCTGATCCCGGTCGCGAAGGGCAGCGTGTTCACGAACGCGCGGTGGTGCTCTCTGTCGCACCATTCCAGTTTCAGATATGACTTCCCGGCGGAGGCGCGGATCGTGCGCTTGTCGCGGGCGAGTGCTTCGGGGGAGCGGGCGGAGACCGTGATGTAGCCGACGAGGTTGATGCCGGCGGCGCCGGAGGCGAGGTCTTCGCCGCGCTGGTCGATGCGCTCGTGGTGGGCGATGTCCCGGGGGTCGACGACGCGGTTCATCTTCGCCTGCCGGGACGCCTCGGCGTCGTCGTTCGTCTTCTCCGTCAGCATCCGCTCGATGGCCACTTCTGTGGGCTCCAGGTCCATGCATACGGCGACCGTGCGGATGACGTCCGGGGTGTGGACGAGGAGCGGGGCGAGGAAGTTGACGCCGACCGGGGTCATCGGCCATTCCTTCACCCACGCGGTGGAGTGGCACCAGGGGTCGCGGGTCGCCGACTCGCGGGTCTTGGCGCGCAGGTACTGCGGGTCCACGGCGTCCAGTTCGGCCGGCCAGGCGTTGCGCTGGGTCATGGCCTGGATGTGGTCGATCGGGTGGTCCGGGTCGTACATGGAGTGCACGAGGGCCGAGAGGCGCGCGATGCCCAGCGGCTGCCGTACGCGGATGTCGGCCTCGGCGAGGCGCGCGCAGATGTCGCCCAGCTCGCGGGCCATGATCACGGCGATGCACTCGTCGCGGCTCTGCTTGGTGGCGCGGCCCATCACCGTGGCCTCCTGGCCGAGGTCGCGGGTGTAGGGCATGCAGGCGACGAGGTAGGCGCGGTGCTGCTCGGAGGAGGTGGAGACCATGGACTGGAGCTGGTCGTACGAGCCTTTTATCCACTGCGGCGCGCGCGGGTCGCCGCGCTGCGTGACGTCCTTGGCGTGCGCGTCGGGGTCGGCGGGCAGGGTGCGGGCGAGCATCTGGAGGCGGCGTACGAAGCCGTCGCCGTTGGCGGCGTGCTTGAGCAGCGTGCCGAAGCGGTCGACGAGGGCCTCCTGGTCCTCGCTGTCGCGCAGGCCGACGCCCGGGCCCTCGATCTCTATGACGGCGGTGACGGTGCGGCGGTCCGCGTGCAGCAGGACGGCGATCTCGTCGGGGCCGAAGGGGGCGACCTGCCAGTTGATGCGGCCGATGCCCGGCGGGGTGCCGACGGCGACCTCCTCGCCGTTCATGCGGGTGCCGGCTTCCTGGGCGCCGGAGCGGTAGACCGCGGCGCCGCTGCGCAGGAGGCGGCGGTGGCTGCGGCTGATCTCGAACCAGCGGTAGAAGGTGCGGCCGCGGTACGGGACGTAGACGGCGGCGAGAGCGAGCATCGGGCAGCCCATGAGCAGCACGATGCGCAGCGTCAGCACGGGGACGAGGAGGCCGCACATCATGCCGACGAAGGCGCCGCTGATGATCATGCCGATCTCGCCGGTCTCGCGGTTGCGGCCGACGATGGCGTTGGGGCGGGCCTTGCCGATGAGGTACGTGCGACGGGGGGTGATCGGTGGTGTGTCGTGCGTGGTCACCGCAGGTCACCTCCTGTTTCCGGGCTGCTGGGACTGCGAGGGTACGCCCCGGCCGCCCTGCCCGCCGGAACCGGAGCCGGAGCTGTGGTTGGCGGTGCTGGGCTTGGGCGGGGCGGACTGCTGCGGGCGGGTGCTGTGCGCGGAGACGCCGCCGGCCACGGGGTTGGCGGGCTTCGCGGCGGAGCGGGACTCGCCGGTGGCGCCGCCGGCGGGGCCGGAGGACGAGGTGCGGGAGCCGTGGGTCTTCATGCCGGCGGTGACGAGGGCGGCGGGGGTGGCCATGACGGCGGAGGCCGGGTTGGCGGAGGTGGCGCGGCGGCCCTGCTTGGCGGTCATGATCTCGTCGCCGAAGCCGGGCACGAAGCGGTAGATCATCGCGCTGGCGAAGATGGCGAGCAGGATGATCGCGAGGCCCGAGACGACGGCCGAGAAAGCGTCGGGCCCCTCCTCGGCGGAGAGCGCGCCGGCGAGACCGAGGACGATGACGATGACCGGTTTGACGAGGATCACGGCGATCATGATCCCGGCCCAGCGGCGTACGTGGTGCCACATGTTCTTGTCGACGAGCCCGGCGTAGACGGCGGTGCCGAGGAGGGCGCCGACGTAGAGGAGCGCGGCGCGGATGACCAGCTCCAGCCAGAGCACGCCGGCGGCGAGCACGGAGACGAGGGACACGACGATGAGCATGATCGGCCCGCCGCCGATGTCCTCGCCCTTCTTGAGCGCCTCGGAGAAGCCGCCGAAGAAGGTGTCGGTGTTGGACGACGTACCGGAGGCGATGGCCTCGGTGACGGAGTCGGTGGCGGTGACGAGGGTGTAGAGGACGAGGGGGGTGAAGGCGGAGGCCAGGACGGTGAGCCAGAGGAAGCCGATGGCCTCGCCGAGGGCTTCACCGAGGGGGACGCCGCGGATGGCGCGCTTGGCGACGGCGAGGAGCCAGAGGGTGAGGGTGAGGATGGTGGAGGCGGCGAAGACGACGGCGTACTGGCGCAGGAAGGTGGCGTTGGTGAAGTCGACGGTGGTGGTGGAGGTGACGGCGTCGGAGAGCTTGTCGATGGTCCAGGCGGCGGCTTCGGCGCACCCCTTGGCCAGCGAGGACAACGGATCGACGGACTCGGTGACGTCGCCCGGCGAGTTGGGCGCGGAGCGCCCGCCGTCGTCTTCCTTCTCGCAGTAGTCCCGGGCCGGGCCGATGAGGCTGTCGCAGGCGCCGTCGTCGTCCTGTGCGGGTACGGCGCCGAGGGCGCGGGGGGCGGCGAGCAGGAGAGCGGCCTGCGCGCCGGCGAGCAGGGTCAGGGCTGAGGCGACGCGGCGCCGCGGGCTACCGGGCATAGGTGAAGCCTCCGAACTGCTCGACGGCGTCCTCGATCTGCTCGTCGGTCGCCGCCGGTACGTCACCGGGGACGGGGGCGGGGCCCCGCTTCTGGGAGTCGGCGGCGATCTTCCAGTCGCCGCCCGACCACTGGAGTTCGAAGGTCCAGGTGTGCCAGGTGGTGCGTACGGGCACGTCCGAGTCGGGGCCCGCCAGGCCGATCAGGCCGGTGTACCAGACGGCGACGGTGGCCGCTCCGTCCTCGTACTCCTTGACGGTCGTGCCGATCGGGACGGTCCGGGAGATGAAGGTCATGCCGGAGGGGGGCTCGCCCTCGGCGTCGAGGCCGAGGTTGGCGAGCAGCTCTTCGGAGTACGCCGCGTCCATGCCGGTCTTGGTCTTCTCCGCCAGGTCCGGTGTGTACAGGGCGTCCACGAGCTTGTGGCGGCCCTCGGGCGTGAACATCTGGTCCCCGCCGAGCGCGACGGCGAAGTTCGCCGCCGCCGACTGGGCGCCCGCTGCTGACTGGGGGAAGCCCGAGGGGATGCCGTTGGTGGTGGTCTTGGCCGGGGTGTCGCCCGTGGGGGAGGTGGGCTGGGTGTTCGTGTCGGGGTCGGCGGTGGTTTTGCCGTCGTCCTGGGAGTCGCCGCCGCGGTTGGCGAAGGCGATGGCGGCGATCAGCAGGACCACGACGCCCACGACCGTGATCATCGCGCGGGAGGGCGAGACGCGGCCGCCGCGGCGGGGGCCGTCGTAGCGGGCGTCGTTGTCGCCTTCGGCGAAGCGGGTGCGGGTGCCGGGTTCGGGGGTGGCGTAGTCGACGTAGTCGTCGTCGTGGCTCATGCCGGGTACCCCCCTCCGCGCGCCGGTGCTGCGTCGCGCCGGCTTGCCGTAGGCACAAGAAGGTAGCGGTGCGCCGTCTGACGTCTCACGGGGGTCCCCGGGCCGCGGCCGGGGGGTGGTTGCCTCCCGGGTCGCGGGCTCGGTCGACGTCCCGCCGCCGTGTGCCGCACCGCCGTTCGCCGTACGCCTGGCCCTGAAGTCACGGCCCGGCCTACACCGCCATTCCGTACACGATCGTGAACACGGTGCCGAGGGAGCCGATGATGAACACTCCCGTCAGACCTGCCACGATCAGCCCCTTGCCCTGTTCCGCGCTGAACGTGTCGCGCAGCGCGGTCGCGCCGATGCGCTGCTTGGCAGCGCCCCAGATCGCGATGCCCAGGCACAGCAGGATCGCGACCGCCATGACCACTTCGATCATCACGCGCGCTTCCTGGCCCAGGCTCCCGAAGGGGCCCCAGTCAGGGGCGATACCGCCGATGATGGTATTGATGTCGCCCTTGTCGGCTGCCAGGAACATGTCGTAACTCACCGCCCCATGCGCTGTGTTGCCGTCCGGGATGGACGGCAGGAGTCATCGTCCATCCTCTCTGATGATGCCCTCGTGAGAGTCGATTTGGCGTCAACCGCGCGGATTTCACAAGGGTGTTCGGCGCTCTCTACTGACTTTCCTGTGTGTATCACGTTAGGTGACTATTGGCAACGCTGCGTGCCTGCGGGGTCCGGGAGGCGGTCGGGTTGTCCGACCTGCGACGAATCGGAGTATGTGAAGAGTGGGCGTTGCGGTGACGGGCGCCGGGCGGGTCTCGTTGGTGGATTTGACTCAAACAGGCCCTAGGAGAGGCGGCGGATGTGTTCGAAGGGATGACGGTCGTCTCGGGGGTCGTGGTGCTCGTCGGTGCGGTGAGCGGCGTCGCGTCGTCCCTGCACGAGGCCGGCGGGCCGGCGGCGGGTGCGGCCGAGGTGGTGCGGTGGGGCGGTTCCGGGGACGCCGAGGCGGAGTCCGCGGGGGTCGCGAACTCCGCCTTCGTGGCCGCCGCGTCGGCCCGCTAGCCTCCGGTGCGTGCCCGTCGCGCCGGGTGCGGGCGGCGGCTAGACGGGCTGGCCGATCGGGCGCATGACGACGGTGTTCACGTCGACCCCCGCGGGCTGCCCGAGCGCCCACACGATCGACGCGGCGACCTGGTCGGACGTCATCATCTCCATGCCCTCCGGGGCCCCGCCCCTGCCGTCCCAGAAGAGGCTGTCGGTACGTCCCGGGGCGACGAGGGTGACGCCGATGCCGTCGTCGGTCACCATGCGGCGGGTGTTCTCGGCCAGGCCCGTCATGGCCCACTTGGTGATGCCGTAGATGTTGCCCGCGCCGAAGACGAAGCCCGCGACGCTGCCGACGATGACGATCCGCCCGCGCGTCTCGCGCAGCGCCTCCAGCGAGCTGCGGATCAGCAGCGCGGGCCCGAGGACGTTGGTGAGGACCATGTCCCGCCAGCCGGCCGGGTCGCCGGTGCCGAGGTCGTCGTGGGTGGCGAAGCCGGCGTTGGCGACGACGGCGTCGAGCCGTCCGAACGCCTTGAGCGTCGCCTGTACCGCCTCGTCCACGGCCTCGTGGTCGGAGGCGTCGCCGGGCAGGGTCAGCAGCTCCGGGGGGTCGCCGGCGTCCTCGGCGAAGCTGCGCAGCCGCTCGGCGCCGCGGCCGGTGACGGCGACGCGGCCGCCGCGGGCGAGGAGCTGGCGGGCCGCGGCGGCGCCGATGCCGCTGCCGCCGCCGGTGATCAGCGTGACGGGCGAGTCGTCGGTCATGGGGTACGGGCCTCCGGGTGCCGGTCTGGTGGGATGCGGCGAGTGCACCACTTGGAGTGCTCTCTATGTCAACACCCCAGGTGGGGGCAGGTGGGGGTGGCTGTACGGTGCCCCGCGGCGGTGGTGCTGGCGCCACCATCTGCCCGGCGGCCGGCACCAGTGATCACAGGTCGTACGGGGACGAGGGTGGAGCCCGACGGAGCACGACGCCGGTCCGCGACACCCGGACCACGCCCCAGGGAGACCGCCATGAACCGCAACCGCCCCGCCCCCGCCCGCCCTCACGCCCTCCGCCGCAACGCCCGCCGCAACGCCCGCCGCGCCGGTGCCGCCGCGCTGCTCGCCGCCGTCGTCGCCGGTGCCGCCGCGCCCGTCGCCGCCGCCCGCGGCGCCTCCGGCGACCCCGACCCCGTACAGCGCCGCCTCGACGCCCTCGTCGAGCGCGACGGCGTCCCCGGCGCCCTCGCGTACGACGGCCGCACCACCCGTACCGCGGGCGTCGCCGACACCGGGACCGGCCGGCCCATGGTCGGCGCCGAGGGGCGCTACCGGATGGCCAGCAACACCAAGGCGTTCACCGCCACCGCCGTGATGCGGCTGGTCGCCCGGGGCGAGGTGCGGCTCGACGCACCCGCCGCGCGGTACGTGCCGCGGCTCGCCGGCACCGGCATCACCGTGCGGCACCTGCTCAAGCAGACCAGCGGGCTGCCGGAGTACCTCCGGTTCATCGACTGGAGCCGGGCCTACACGGAGGAGGAGTACCTGGCGCTCGCCCTCGACCGCCCCGCCGACTTCGAACCAGGCGCCGACTGGGGCTACTCCAACACCAACTACCTCGCGCTCGGCCTGCTGATCGATCACGTCACCGGCGAGGACTACCGCACGCACATCGAACGCACTCTCATCCGGCCGCTGCACCTGAAGGACACGTACTGGCCGGAGAAGGACGAGTACACGATCCGCGGCCCGCACGCCCGCAACTACGGGATCCACCCCACCGACCCCGAAGGGGGCGTCACCGACGTGACCGAGCTGCCCGGCCACGAGTTCGGCGCCTCCGGCGGCCTCGTCACCACTCCGAAGGACCAGAACGCCTTCTGGAACGCCCTCTTCGGCGGCAGGCTGCTGCCCGGCTGGGCGCTGCGGGCGATGACCCACGACACCACCGACGTCGGCGGCCTCGACACGTACCCGAAGGGCAGCCGCTACGGCTACGGCGTCGCGTCCTTCCCGCTGAGCTGCGGCGGCGGGTACTGGGGCCACGGCGGCGACCTGCCCGGCGACTCCGTCGCCGGCGGGCGCGCCGACCGCGGGCGGGGGACGGTCACCGTCTACACCACCACGTGGGCCGCGGAGGGCGACCGGCTGGCGGACCTCCAGGGGGCGGTGGACGCGGCGCTGTGCGCGAAGGGCCGTACGGGCAACGGGCGTTGAGGCGCGCGGCGGGCAGGGAACGGGCAGACAGCCGGGGCCCGATGAGGGATGGTTGAGGGGTGCGCAAGCTCTGGCTGATCGTGGCGCTGGGGTCGGGGATGGTCCTGTCGTTCCTGGCCCTGCTCGTCGTCGGTACGTACACCGCCGCGTCCGGCATCGCCGGCCGCGGCGTCGGCCTGGCGAAGGGCGCCGTGCCCGCCACGTACCAGCCGCTGGTGCAGAAGTGGGGCAACCTCTGCCCGGCCCTCAACCCCGCCCTGCTCGCCGCGCAGTTGTACCAGGAGAGCGGCTGGGACCCCAACGCCGTCAGTCCCGCCGACGCCCGCGGCATCGCGCAGTTCATGCCCGGCACCTGGGCCACCCACGGCCTCGACGCCAACGGCGACGGCGAGCGCAACATCAACGACCCCGAGGACGCCATCCCGTCGGCGGCCACGTACGACTGCAAGCTCGCCGGCTACGTCGAGGACGTGCCCGGCGACCCCACCGAGAACATGCTCGCCGCGTACAACGCGGGCCCGTACGCCGTGATCAAGTACAACGGCGTGCCCCCCTACCGCGAGACGCAGAACTACGTGCAGATCATCCAGGCGCTGGAGCAGAGCTTCGCCGCGCCCACCTCCCGGCTGTCGCCGTCGAAGCAGGCCGCGGGCGCCATCCACTACGCGCAGGACAAGCTCGGCACGCCCTATCTGTGGGGCGGTGACGGCACGCCCGAGGAGGGCGGCCGGTTCGACTGCTCGGGGCTGACGAAGGCGGCGTACGCCTCGGTGGACATCGAGCTGCCGCGGGTGGCGAACGACCAGTGGAACGCCGGGCCGCACCCGAGCAGGGACGAACTGCTGCCGGGCGATCTGGTGTTCTTCGCGTACGACATGAACGACTCGCGCTCCATCCACCACGTCGGGCTGTATGTAGGGGGCGGGTACATGATCGACGCCCCTTACACCGGTGCCGTGATCCGCTTCGATCCGATCGACTCGCCGGACTACTTCGGCGCGACCCGGGTCACGGAGGCCGGCGCCGAGGCGCTGCCGAAGGGCTGAGGGCGCGCTGCCGGGCGGCTGCCGAAGCCCTGACGTGCGGCGGCCCGCCGCGGCGGCGCCGGAGGCGGGTGTCGTACGGCCGCGAGGGCGGTCACTCTTCGATAACCTCCCGGTGATCTTTCGGTCGCGGGCGGAACGCCGACCCACGATGCGCCGTTGCAAAGGGCGAGCGGCACCGTTGCAATAGGAAAGACGGCAGCCGCCGGTCAGCGGGAAACGGGTGGGGAGAGGAGCCGAGTGGACATGCGTTCGCTGCACCTGGCGGGGGCACCCCCGAGCGGGTCGAACGCCGACGTTTCCGTGCTGTACGACATCAACGGCGTCGCGGACTCCACACCGCCCTGGTTCGACCGCGGGGCGGCGTTCCTGGGCGAGTACGGGCTGATCGGACTGCTCGGCCTGCTGCTGGCCGTCTGCTGGTGGCGCGTGCGCCGGCGGCCGGGCGCGGCGCCCGCCGTGGCGGCGCTGCTGTGGGGGCCGCTGGCGGCGGCGCTCGCGTGGGTGGCGAACATGCCGATCCGCGCGATCGTGGAGCGCCCGCGGCCGTTCCGGGAGCACGAGGGCCTGGAGGTCCTGCTGCCGGGCACCACCGGGTACTCGTTCGTCAGCGACCACACGTCGTTCGCCATGGCGCTGGCGGTCGGCATCTTCATGGCGAGCAAGCGGTACGGGCTCGCCGCGCTGGCGCTGGCGCTGCTGGAGGCGCTGAGCAGGGTCTACCTGGGCGTGCACTACCCCTCGGACGTCGTCGGCGGCATCGCGCTGGGCACGTCGGTGGCGCTGCTGCTGGCGCCGGCGGCGACGGCCGCGCTGGTGCCGCTGGTGCGGCGGGCGCCGGAGTGGCTCGTCGGCGACCCGGAGGAGCCGGACGCGGCACCGGCGACCGGCCACGGCGCGGTTCCGGCGCCGCGGACGGAGCCGCTGGAGCGCGGCGGAGGCGGCCGGGACGGCGACGAGTTGGCGGCGTAGCGGGTACGGCGGCGGTCGTCGGGCGGGTACGGCGGAGGGCGCCGGGCCCGTCCGGCGGAGGCTGCGGAGGCTGCGGAGGCCGGGGCCCGGGGCGTACGGAAGCACTCCCGGCAGGGCGTGTGCGCCCGTGCGCCCCCCGAGGCTCCGCGCCCGCAAGCCCCGCCGCTACACCGCCTGGTCGAAGTCGAACAGCCGCTCCGGGTCGTACCGCTCCTTCACCTTCGCCAGCCGCTCCGCCGCCGGCCCGTAGTACGCGCCGCGCCACTTCCGCAGGCCCGCGTCCGTGTAGTTCTGGTACGCCGCCCCCGAGGCGTGCTCCCGCATCGCCGCGTGCGTGTCCGCCAGCCACCGCTCGCCCGGCCCGCCGTCCTCGCCCTCGTCCCACGACGAGATGTACTGCGCGAGCACCCGCGAGTCGCGGTGCACGAACGCCGTGTCCCTCACCGGCACCCTGTTCACCGCACCGCCCAGCGCCGTGAGGATGAACAGCGCGTCCGCCGACCGCGACGCCTTCTCCGCCCGGTCCAGCAGCGTGCCGATGCCGCCGGCGCTCAACTCCTCGTCGTAGAAGTCGGAGCGGGCCGCGAACGTGTCGCGCTGGAGGATGCCCCGCGCGTTGCGGCCCGGGACGCTGCCCGGCAGCCGGCACTGCTCGCGGGTGGCCTGCGCGCAGCCCGCGTAGGTGCGCATGGCGTGGATGTACGTCTGCGGGCCGATGGAGACGTCCTCGGCGGGGCCCGGCCCGCCGGCCTGGTCGGCGAGGAGGTCGACGGCGTCGTGCACGTCGTCCTCGGAGCCCAGCGACAGCGCGGCCACGGAGATCGTCGGCTCGCCGCCGCGGGTGTTGCCGAAGTGGACCGCGGACCACAGCTCGTCCGGCTGGTCGGGCCCCCACCGCTGCCAGGTGGTCAGCAGCGCCTCGGCCTTCGACCACGGCCACACCATGTTCGCGGCGACGACGTCCCCGGCCTCGCGGGTGTCGTAGCGCAGCTCGGTGACGACCCCGAAGTTGCCGCCGCCGGCGCCGCGCAGCGCCCAGAACAGGTCCTCGTTCTCCTCCGCCGAGCACTCGACGGTCTTGCCGTCGGCGGTGACGACGGTGGCGCCGCGGAGGTGGTCGCAGGTGAGCCCGTACGCGCGCGAGACGACCCCGTGGCCGCCGCCGAGGGTGAGTCCCGCCATGCCGACGGTCGCGCAGGAGCCGGCGGGTATGGTCCGGCCGCGGACGGCGAGGGCCTCGTAGACGTCGATGGTGCGCGCCCCGGCGCCGACGGTGGCGGTGTCGGAGTCGGCGTCGATGCCGGCGAGGGCGGAGACGTCGACGACGAGGCGGCCGTTGCCGCTGGAGAAGCCGGCGTAGGAGTGGCCTCCGCTGCGTACGGAGACGGGGACGCCGGCGCCGCGGGCGAAGCGCAGGCACTCGGCGGCGTCGTCGGCGTGGTCGACGTACGCGACGGCGGCGGGGCGCAGGTCGTCGAAGCGGGTGTTGTACTGCTGGGCGGCGACCCGGTAGTCGTCGTGCCCGGGCAGGACGAGGCGGCCCGCGAGGGACTGGGCGAGCGCGGGCCAGTCCGGCGGGCCGGTGGCCGTGCCGCCGTTGGAGCCGGTGGGCTTGGGGTCGGGCTTCCCGCCGTCGGTCTTGCCGCCGTCGTCGTCGCCCGAGCAGCCGGCGACCCCGGCGGCGGCGCCCACGCCGGCGGCGGTGGCGAGGGCGGTACGGAGCACTGTGCGCCTGTCCATCCGCACAGCACAGCGCATGGTGTCCCCCCTTCGCTACCCCCAAGTAGCAAAGCGTGGGCGCGCGCGGTGCTCAGCCGATCCCGTCCGGTGGGTGGGCGGCGGCGTCCGCGCGGGCGCGCGAGCGGGCGCGGCGCGCCGGGCCGGTCCAGCCGCACGTGCAGCGGGCGAACGAGAAGGAGCCCTGCTCGGCGGTCGACGTGCGGTGCGCCCCGCGGCGGCGCGAGCCGCCCGGGTCGCGGAGGTCACCCGGCCCGTCGCCGGGTCCGTCGCTGGGCACGCGGTCACGGTACCGCGGTGGGCCAGACCGTGACGGCGCCCCCTCCACATCGTTAAGCGAACCGAGAAAACACCGGCCGGGGGTAGCGAGAGATGGCGGCGGAGCAGCGGCGGACCGTACGTACCGGAACTGCGCCCGCACGGCCCGGCGCCGCCCCCGCGGCCCGCTCCGGGACCGTGCGCGCGCTCGTCGGGGCCCTCGCCGCGGCGGCCCTGGCCGGCACCGCCGGCTGCTCGGAGCGCGGCGCGGTGGCCGACGAGCACCCCGGCGGCGACCCGCTGAGCGCGGTGCAGCGCGCCGCGGACGCGCTGGCCGACGCGGGCAGCTCCCGGGCGCGTACGGCGATGGAGATGACCAGCGGCGGCACCCGGGTCACGGTCAGCGGGGACGGCGCCTTCGACTACACGGGGCGGCGCGGCCTGCTGCGCGTGGTGCTGCCGCAGGCGGAGGACGAGCCGATCACGGAGCTGTACGCGGGCGGCGAGCTGTACATGAAGAACCGCGGCGCCGGCGTCCCCGCCGACAAGTGGCTCCGGCTCGACACCACCCGGCTGTCCGACGGCAACCTCCTCACCAACGGCGCCACCGACCCGCTGACCGCCGCCGAACTGCTGCGCGGCGCCCGGGAGGTGCGGTACGTGGGCCAGGAGCGGGTCGGCGACAGCCTCGTACGGCACTACGAGGGCACCGCCGACCTCGGCCGCGCCGCCCGCGCGGCGTCCCCGTACGCGCGCGGGGCGCTGGCCGCCGCGGCCGACGGGTTCGTCGAGGACGCGGTGGTCTTCGACGCCTATCTCGACGAGGACGGCCGGCCGCGCCGGGTGCGGCACGAGTTCGCGCTGTCCGGCGACTCGCCGGTGCGGGTGGCGTCGACCGTCGAAACCTACGACTTCGGGGCGCCCGCCGAGGTGACGCTGCCGGCGGAGGGCGACATCTATGCCGGAACGGTTCGCCAGAGCGGCCAACAGCCTGCTTCCTAGCAGGAGTTGATTCCGGGCGTTTGCGCGGGCGCGTCGGGATTCGCCCGGGAAAGCCGGGGCCGTAAATGGTCCAGACGTGTCATGCGCGGACTGTGCCGCCCTACCTACTCTGAGCGGTGAGCCCGGCTGCCGGCGGGTGTGCATGGGGAAGTGGGGTGATTGCACGTGGGTCGGGGGTCGGCCGTCCAGGACCATGTGGCTCTCGCCGAAATCGAGTTGTGCGGTGAATTGATCATCGCGGCGACGAGCGCGCCGGAAGAGCGCCTGAGCGACGACCGTATCGACGAAGTGCTGAGGGTGGAGGCCGCGCGGCGCGGTTCCGAGCGGGACCGCAGGCGCGGCCGGCAGGAGGTCACGCCGTAGCGGAGGGCACGTGCCGCCACGGCGGTACGGGCCGCGGGCACCCGCGCGGGGTGACGCGCGCGGCAGCGGCCCGGCGTCCGGCGTTACGCGCGCAGCATCCGGGCGATCGCGGCGGTGGCCTCCTCGACCTTCGCGTCGATCTCGTCACCGCCCCGGGCGGCGGCGTCGGCGACGCAGTGCCGCAGGTGCTCCTCCAGCAGTTGCAGCGCGAAGGACTGGAGCGCCTTCGTGCCCGCGGAGACCTGCGTGAGTATGTCGATGCAGTAGACGTCCTCTTCGACCATCCGCTGGAGACCGCGGACCTGGCCCTCGATCCGGCGCAGTCGCTTGAGGTGGGCCTCTTTGTCCTTGCTGTACCCGTGCGGCCCGGCGCCCGGCGCCGGCCCGGCGGGGGTCGTCGTTGCCGTGGTGTCGGTCACGTGCCCGTCCTTCCGTTCCCATCCCTCGATCCGCCCGGTGCGCGTATCGCTGTGTGCGTACTACCGTATGCGAACCGTGCTCAAAATACCCTCAGGGGGTATATGGTACCGCGTTCGTGGCATTCTGTCCTGCGGCTGTTCCGCAGAGCCGGTTCGCTCCGCCGGTTCGGCTCGCCTAGCATCATCACGACCTATTCGCCGATATTCGCAGCACTGAGGATCACCACGTGCGATTTCGTCTGACTCCCAGGGAGACGAGCTTCTACGATATGTTCGCCGCCTCGGCCGACAACCTCGTGACGGGCTCGAAGCTCCTGATGGAACTGCTCGGAGCGGATTCCTCCGCCCGGGCCGAGATCGCCGAGCGGATGCGGGCCGCGGAGCACGCCGGCGACGACGCCACCCACGCGATCCTCCACCAGCTCAACGCCTCGTTCATCACGCCCTTCGACCGCGAGGACATCTACCGCCTCGCCAGCTCGCTCGACGACGTCATGGACTTCATGGAGGAGGCCGTCGACCTCGTCGTCCTCTACCAGATCGAGGAGCTGCCGCGGGGTGTGGAGCAGCAGGTCGAGGTGCTGGCGCGGGCCGCGGTGCTGACCGCGGAGGCGATGCCCAACCTCCGTACGCTCAACCACCTGCCGGAGTTCTGGATCGAGGTCAACCGGCTGGAGAACCAGGCCGACCAGATCCACCGCAAGCTTCTCGCGCACCTCTTCAACGGCAAGTACGACGCCATCGAGGTGCTCAAACTCAAGCAGATCGTCGATGTCCTCGAAGAGGCCGCAGACGCCTTCGAGAAGGTCGCGAACACCGTGGAAACGATCGCGGTCAAGGAGTCCTGAGCCCGGTGGACACCTTCGCGCTTGTCGTCACGATCGGGGTTGCGCTCTTCTTCACGTACACCAACGGCTTCCACGACTCCGCCAACGCGATCGCGACCTCCGTCTCCACCCGCGCCCTGACGCCGCGCGCCGCGCTGCTGATGGCCGCGGTGATGAACTTCGCCGGCGCCTTCCTCGGCAGCGGCGTCGCCAAGACGGTGAGCGAAGGGCTGATCGAGACCCCGCACGGCACGCACGGGATGTGGATCCTGTTCGCCGCCCTGGTCGGGGCGATCACGTGGAACATGGTCACGTGGTACTTCGGGCTGCCGTCGTCGTCCTCGCACGCGCTCTTCGGCGGCATGGTCGGCGCGGCGCTGGCGGCGACCTCGACGGTCTACTGGTCCGGGGTGCTGGAGAAGGTCGTCATCCCGATGTTCGTCTCGCCGGTCATCGGCCTGTGCGTCGGCTACCTGGTGATGTGCGCGATCCTGTGGGCGTTCCGCCGCTCCACCCCGCGCCGCGCGCAGCGCGGCTTCCGGGTGGCGCAGACGGTGTCGGCGGCGGCGATGGCGCTGGGCCACGGGCTCCAGGACGCGCAGAAGACCATGGGCATCGTGATGATGGCGCTGGTCATCGCGGACGTGGAGGACGAGGGCGACGCCATCCCGTGGTGGGTGAAGATCGTGTGCGCGCTGATGCTGTCGCTCGGTACGTACGCGGGCGGCTGGCGCATCATGCGGACGCTGGGGCGGCGGATCATCGACCTCCAGCCGCCGCAGGGCTTCGCGGCGGAGACGACGGCCGCGGGGATCATGTACTCGGCGTCGTTCATGTTCCACGCGCCGATCTCGACCACGCACGTGATCACTTCGGCGATCATGGGCGTCGGCGCGACGAAGCGGGTCAAGGCCGTGCGGTGGGGGGTGGCCAAGAACATCGTGATGGGCTGGTTCATCACGATGCCGGCCGCGGCGAGCGTGGCTGCGGCGGTGTACTGGCTGGCGCACCTCGCCTTCGAGTAGTGCGCAAAAGCGTTTCGCCTCAGCCGAAGCGGCCCGAGATGTAGTCCTCCGTGGCCTTCTCGTCGGGGTTGGAGAAGATCTTGTCGGTGTCCCCGACCTCCACCAGCCGCCCCGGCTCGCCGACCTCCGACAGGTTGAAGAACGCGGTGCGGTCCGAGACCCGCGCGGCCTGCTGCATGTTGTGCGTCACGATCACGATCGTGAACCGCTCCTTGAGGTCGGCCATCAGGTCCTCGATGGCGAGGGTGGAGATCGGGTCGAGGGCGGAGCAGGGCTCGTCCATGAGGAGCACCTGGGGCTCGACGGCGATGGCGCGGGCGATGCACAGGCGCTGCTGCTGGCCGCCTGACAGGCCCGAACCGGGGCGGTTGAGGCGGTCCTTGACCTCGTTCCACAAGTTCGCGCCGCGCAGCGACTTCTCCACCACGTCGTCGAGGTCGCGCTTCTTGTACGAGCCGTTGAGCCGGAGCCCGGCGGCCACGTTGTCGTAGACGCTCATCGTCGGGAACGGGTTGGGCCGCTGGAAGACCATGCCGACCACCCGGCGCACCCCGACCGGGTCGACGCCCGGCCCGTACAGGTTCTCGCCGTCGAGGCTGACCTCGCCCTCGACGCGCGCGCCGGGGGTGACCTCGTGCATGCGGTTGATGGTGCGCAGGAAGGTGGACTTGCCGCAGCCGGACGGGCCGATGAAGGCCGTCACGGACTTGGGCTCGACGGACATCGAAATGCCGTCGATCGCCTTGAAGTCGCCGTAGTAGGCGCTCAGGTCGCCGATGTCGATGCGTTTGGCCATGGGGCTGCGATCTTTCTCGTACGTGCCGTCAGCGGCCGGTCTTCGGGGCCTTGAAACGGGCGATGAGGCGGGCGAACAGGTTGAGGAGCATCACGAACACGATGAGCACCAGGGCGGCGGCCCACGCGCGGTCGTAGGACGCGGCGTTGCCGTTGGCCCACTGCTCGTAGATGTAGAGCGGCAGGGACGCCTGGGCGCCTTCGAAGGGGTTGTCGTTGATGGCGGGGTTACCGAAGACGAGCAGCAGAAGAGGTGCCGTCTCGCCGGTGATACGGGCCACGGCGAGCATGACGCCGGTGGTGATGCCGCCCAGGGAGGTGGGGAGCACGACCTTCAGGATCGTCTTCCACTTCGGTACGCCCAGGGCGTACGACGCCTCGCGCAGCTCGTTCGGGACGAGCTTGAGCATCTCCTCCGTGGAGCGCACGACGATCGGCATCATCAGGATCGCCAGGGCCAGCGCCCCGGCGAAGCCGGAGTAGCCGAAGCCCAGGCCCATGATCCAGACGCTGAGGACGAACAGGCCCGCGACGATCGACGGGATGCCCGTCATGACGTCCACGAAGAACGTCACGGCCTTCGCCAGCCGCCCGCGGCCGTACTCGACCAGGTACACAGCCGTCAGCAGCCCGATCGGGGTGGCGATGAGCATGGCGATCAGTACTTGTTCGATGGTGCCGAGGAGGGCGTGGTAGATGCCGCCGCCGGGGGCGATGGCGACGACGCCGTTCATGGAGTGGGTCAGGAAGTAGCCGTCGAGGACCTTGACGCCCTGCCGTACGGTCTCCCAGATCAGCGACGCCAGCGGGATGACGGCCAGCAGGAAGGCGCCCCACACGAGCGACGTCGCCAGCCGGTCCTTCGCCTTGCGGGCGCCCTCCGCGCGCGTCGAGACCGCGTACAGCCCGGCCACGAAGAGCAGCGCGGCGATCAGCCCCCACTGCACCCGGCTGGTCAGCCCCGCGCCCATCCCCACGGCCACCGCCGCGGCCGCCGCGGCGAGGGCGACCCCGGCGGGCGCCCAGCGGGGCAGGCGCGGCTGGTGGATGCCGAGGGCGTCGGCGCGGTCGGCGGCCCGGGGCGCGCTCATGCGTTGGCCCCCGAGTACTCCTTGCGGCGCGCGATGATCAGCCGGGCGGCGCCGTTGACCACCAGGGTGATGACGAACAGGACCAGGCCCGAGGCGATCAGCGCGTCCCGCCCGAACTCGCCGGCCTCCTTGAAGGCCGAGGCGATGTTCTGCGCGAACGTCCCGCCCCCGGGCTCCAGGACCTTCGCCGACAGGACCGCCGACGGCGACAGCACCGTGGCCACCGCCATCGTCTCGCCCAGCGCCCGCCCCAGGCCCAGCATGGAGGCCGAGATGACGCCGGAGCGGCCGAAGGGCAGCACCGACATCCGGATGACCTCCCAGCGCGTGGCGCCCAGCGCCTGCGCCGCCTCCTGGTGCGTCTGCGGCGCCTGCCGGAAGACCTCGCGGCTGACGTTGGTGATGATCGGCAGGATCATGATCGCCAGCAGGATGCCGGCGGTCATCAGGGAGCGCGGGGCGCCGCCGTCGTAGGAGAAGACGACGGTCCAGCCGAGGAGGTCGTCCAGCCACTCGTACGGGCCGACCAGGTGCGGCACGAGGAAGAGGGCGCCCCACAGGCCGTAGACGATGGACGGCACGGCGGCCAGCAGGTCGATGAGATACGCGAGGGGGGCGGCCAGCCTGCGGGGCGCGTAGTGGCTGACGAACAGCGCGATGCCCACCGCGACCGGCACCGCGATGACCATGGCGATGACCGACGAGACGACCGTGCCGAAGGCCAGCACGGCGATGCCGAAGACCGGCGGCTGGGCGTTGGCGTTCCACTCGAAGGTCGTGAGGAAGTTGCCCTCGTTCTTGGCGAGGGCGAGCGCGGCGCGGTACGCGAGGAAGACCGCGATCGCGCCCATGATCACCAGCAGGGTGATGCCGGAGCCCTTCGACAGACCGGCGAAGACGCGGTCGCCGAGGCGGGTGGCGGTCCTGCGGCGGCGCCGCGGGGGCGGCGCCTTCGGCGGCGGGGCCGGGGTGCGTATGTCGGTGTCGGTACTCACGTGCGGTCTCCGGTCTGGGTGGGGCGGCGGCGCGGGGGTGGGCGCCTGTCGTCCCGGCGGCGGTGCACCGGATACGGGACCCGGGCCCTCCCGGCCCCCGCGCCGGTCGGCGCGGGGGCTGCGGGGGCGCGGGTCGGAGGTCAGGAGAGGGACTCCACGGTCGTACGGACCTTCCCGGCGATCTCGGTGGGCAGGGGGGCGTAGCCGAGCTGGTTCAGCTTGGACTGCCCGGCCTCGCTCGCGGTGTACCCGAGGAAGGACTTCACCTTGTCCAGATTGTCCTTGTTGTTGCCGGTGTCGCAGGCGATCTCGTAGGTGAGGAGGGTCAGCGGGTAGGCGCCGTCGGCGTCGGTGGTGTAGTCGAGCTTCATCGCCAGGTCGCTGCCGGTGCCGGTGACCTTGGCGGCGGCGATGGCCTTGGAGGCGTTCTCGCTGGTGGCCTCGACGGGCTCGGCGGCGCCGGTGTCGAGTTCGACGGTGTCGATGTCGTTCGCGGTGGCGTAGGACAGCTCGAAGTAGGAGATGGCGCCGTCGGTCTGGGTCACCTGCGAGGAGACCCCCGAGGAGCCGTCCGCGGCCTGGCCGCCCTGTACGGGCCACTTCTTGCCGGGCTCGTGCGGCCAGGCGTCCTGGGCGGCGGCGGAGAGGTACTGGGTGAAGTTGTCGGTCGTGCCGGACTCGTCCGAGCGGTGCACGGGCTGGATCTTGGTGTCCGGCAGGTCCGCGTCGGGGTTGAGGTCGGCGATGGCCGGGTCGTTCCAGGCGGTGATCGAACCCGCGAAGATCCGGCCGAGGACGTCCGCGTCCAGGACGAGGTCGTCCACGCCCTCGACGTTGTAGCCCACGGCGATGGGGCCGCCGAGCATCGGGATGTTGATGGCCTCGCCGTCCTTGCAGACCTTCTTCGACGCCTGCACCTCCTCGGGCTTGAGCACCGAGTCGGAGCCGGCGAAACCGGTCTTGCCCTGGAGGAACTCCTGGATGCCGGCGCCGGAGCCGGTGGCCTTGTAGTTGACGGTGATGTCCGGGCAGGAGCTCTGGAAGTCGCTGACCCACTGGTCCACGGCGTTCTTCTGCGCGGAGGAGCCCGACGCCAGCAGCTCGCCGGAACCGGCGCACTGCACGTCGCCGGCGGCGGCCTGGGCGCCGCCGGCGGTGTCGGGGGAGCCGCCGGTGTTGTCGTCCGACCCGCAGGCGCCCAGGACGAGGGCGCCGGCGAGGGCGAGCGAACCGGCGGCGGCGGTGCGCAGCCGGGTGGTGCGGGGAAGCTTCACGGTGGGGGTCCTTTGCGGTTCTTGCGGTACTGGGGCGAGACCTCTTCCTCAGGTATGCGCGTTCGCATCCGTCCCGCCTGCCCTGATTCACCTTTCGTTGCCGAAGTTAGGCAAAACAGGTGAATCGATTCGTCGCCTGAAGTGAACGAGAAGTGAACCTCGTCCCTCGTTCGGGCGACCTCCCCGGCGGCCCGGCCCCCGCCGCGCTCCGCACCGAGCCGCCCGGGCCCCCTACGGGGCCTCCCGTAGCCGGTTCCGGGGGCCGCGCGCTCCCGCTCGGCCGCGTGGGCACGTACGGTGAAGAGATGACGAGCATCGGTGGTGCGGAGATGGTCGACTGGAATCTCGCGGTTGCGACCGCGACGCGGCTCGTGCGGCCGGGGCCCGACGTGAGCCGGGACGAGGCGCGCGCCATCGTCGGCGAGCTGCGGGCGCACGCCCGGTCGGCCGAGGAGCACGTACGCGAGTTCTCCCGGATGTATCCCGACGGCAGCGACCCGCGGCACGACACCCCGATCCTCGTGGTCGACCGGCCCGGCTGGGTCAGGGCCAACGTCGCGGGCTTCCGCGCCGTCCTCGCCCCGCTGCTGGAGAAGATGGACAAGCGCCGCTCCGGCATGCCCGGCGGGGCCGTCCTGGGCGCCGTCGGCGGCAAGGTCACCGGCGTCGAGCTGGGGATGCTCCTGTCGTTCCTGTCCTCCCGCGTCCTCGGGCAGTACGAGACCTTCGCCCCCGCCACCCGCGACCTGCCCGGCGGCCCCGCCGCCCACGCCGGTTCCTCCGGCGGCGGCGCCGGCCAGGGCCGGCTGCTGCTCGTCGCGCCGAACATCGTCCACGTCGAACGCGAGCTGGAGGTCGCCCCGCACGACTTCCGGCTGTGGGTCTGCATCCACGAGGAGACCCACCGCACGCAGTTCACCGCCGTGCCGTGGCTGCGCGACCACCTCCAGGGCGAGATCCAGTCGTTCCTGGGCGAGACCGAGATCGACCCGGCCACCCTGCTGGACCGCGTACGCGAGGCGCTTCAGAGCCTCGGCGGCGGCCGGGAGGAGGGCGCCGAGGAGCGCAGCATCGTCGAGGTCGTCCAGACCCCGGCGCAGCGGGAGATCCTGGGCCGGCTGACCGCGGTGATGTCCCTGCTGGAGGGGCACGCGGACTACGTGATGGACGGCGTCGGCCCGCAGGTCGTGCCGTCGGTCGCGGAGATCCGGGAGAAGTTCACCAAGCGCCGCCAGGCCGGCGCGGGCAGGCTTGACCAGGCGCTGCGCAAGCTGCTGGGCCTGGACGCCAAACTCCGCCAGTACCGCGACGGCGAGCGCTTCGTACGGCACGTCGTCGACCAGGTCGGCATGGACGGCTTCAACCGGGTGTGGACCTCGCCCAACACGCTGCCGACCAAGTCGGAGATCGCCAAACCGGCGGACTGGATCGCGCGGGTGCACAGCCGCGCGGAGAGCTGACGTCTGCTCCCGGCGGTTCCCATGGCGGCGGTATTCGCGCGACTTTCACCCGTCCGAGGGAGCGAACCCGGCGTTGCCCGCGTGCAATGCTCGGTTGGCCGCTCTCCTCTGTCACCATCGACACACTTACAGTGACGGTCGGTGGAGGTGAGCCCGAGCGCGCTCTTCCGCCGCCAGCGAAAGTGAAGTGAAAGCCATGGGTCCCCATCCAGCGGTCGCCGCGATACGTCTGGCAGTACGCCACGTCCTGCACGACGTACTGACCGAGTACGCGACAGCGCACGTTTCCCCCACCGCCGCGGCCCCTCCCCCCGCCACGGCACCCCTCCCCGCCCCCGCGTCTCCGGCCGCCCCCGCGGCCTCCACGGCCGCGGTCCCCGCACCCGCCGCCCGCCCCCGCTCCGCCGCGGACACCCCCGGCCACGGCATCCCCCCCGCACCCGCCGCCGCCCCGCTCGTCCTCGTCGCCTGCTCCGGCGGCGCCGACTCCATGGCGCTGGCCTCCGCCCTCTCCTTCGAAGCCCCCCGCCAGGGCGCCCGCGCCGGCGGCATCACCATCGACCACGGCCTCCAGAACGGCTCCGACCTGCGCGCGCAGGAAGTCGTCGGCCGGCTGCGCGCCCTCGGCCTGGACCCCGTCGAGTCCGTGCGCGTCGACGTAGGCCGCGGCGGCGGCCCCGAAGCCGCCGCCCGCGACGCCCGCTACGCGGCGCTGGACGACGCCGCGCAGCGCCTCGGCGCCGCCGCCGTACTCCTCGGCCACACCCGGGACGACCAAGCCGAAACGGTGCTGCTGGCGCTCGCCCGCGGCTCCGGCGTGCGCTCCCTGTCCGGCATGGCCGCCGCCTCCGGGCCCGGCGGCCGCTACCGCCGCCCCTTCCTCCAGATCGACCGCCAGGTCGCCCGCAAGGCGTGCATGGTCCAGTCGCTGCCCGTCTGGGACGACCCGCACAACGTCGACCCCGCCTACACCCGCTCCCGTGTCCGCCACGAGGCGCTGCCCGTGCTGGAGAAGGCCCTCGGCCGCGGCGTCGTCGCCTCCCTGGCCCGTACCGCGCGGCTCTCCCGGGACGACGCCGACGCCCTCGACGCCTGGGCCGCCGACGCCGCGTGCGGCGTACGCGACGCCGAGGGCCGCCTCGACGTCCGCGGGCTGTACGCGCTGCCGCCCGCCGTCCGCCGCCGCATCCTGCGCCGCGCCGCCCTCGACGCCGGCTCCCCGGCCGGCTCGCTCTTCAGCCGGCACGTCGAGGAGATGGACAAGCTCATCACCGGGTGGCGCGGGCAGGGCGCCATCAACCTCCCGGGCCGGGTGTCCGCCCGTCGCGAACAGGGCCGGCTGGTCGTCCGGCGGGAGGGCTGAGGGCCCGTCCGCCCGCGATCCGCGGGTTCTCCGGCCGGCCGCCGGGCCCGTACCGGCGCCGGCCGGGGGGCCGGGCGGCCGGATGTTCGGAACACGTGTCCGACGCGCTCCTGACCGGCCGGAGGACGGATGGCAGACTGTTCGTTCGGCAGAGGTCGTCGAACGAACGAGAGTGACCCCGGGTGGATGTGAAGGACATGGGCGCGGACCTAGAGAAAGTGCTCATCACCAAGGAAGAGATCGACGCCAAGCTCGCCGAGATTGCCGCGAAGGTGGACGCGGAGTACGCGGACAAGGACCTCCTGATCGTCGGGGTGCTCAAGGGCGCCGTGATGGTCATGGCGGACCTGGCCCGCACGCTCTCCACGCCGGTGACGATGGACTGGATGGCGGTGTCCTCCTACGGCGCGGGCACCCAGTCCTCCGGCGTCGTACGGATCCTGAAGGACCTCGACACCGACATCCAGGACCGGCACGTCCTGATCGTCGAGGACATCATCGACTCCGGCCTCACGCTCTCCTGGCTGCTGTCCAACCTCGGTTCGCGGCAGCCGGCGTCGCTGCGGGTCTTCACGCTGCTGCGCAAGCCGGAGGCGGCGAAGGTCCCCATCGACGTGGACTGGGTCGGCTTCGACATCCCCAACGAGTTCGTCGTCGGCTACGGCCTCGACTACGCGGAGAAGTACCGCAACCTGCCCTTTGTCGGCACCCTCGCACCGCACGTGTACGGTGGCTGACGCAGTCCGCGAAGACGTGCGCGCGGACCGGGGGGACCGCCCGCCGCCGCCCCCCGGGTGGCCGGACGCGGGCCGGCGGGTCCCGTCCGGGGAACACCGGCGGGTTTCCCGCCGTTGGAGCATGGGAAAGCCGGTTTGTTAGCCGTCCCCGCCGGGGGCGGGTGACAATTCTGGGGTACCGTCCGAACGTCAGTCGTTTCAGTTTGGACCCATACAGGCATACGCACGGCCACGGGCTCGGTCAGGAGCCAGCCGTGCCTCACTGGGCAGGAGGGACGGGGCGTACACCGCCCCGTGTGGATGGACGTGAAGCGCTACTTCCGTGGGCCGGTCATGTGGATCGTGCTGGCCGTCCTCGCCGTGGTCCTGTTGATGCAACTGGTCGGCTCCTCCGAGGGCTACAAGTCCGTTGACACCGCAAAAGTCGTTGCCGCGATCGACAAGGGGCAGGTCAGCTCGGCCGAGCTGACCACCGGCAACAGCGAGACCGTCAAGGTCCAGCTCAAGGGCGACCGGAAGATCGACGGCAGCGACAAGGTCCAGGCGAACTACATCGACAACCAGGGCGCCAAGCTCGCCGACCTGCTCCAGAAGGAGTTCGACGACGGGAACATCCCCGACGGCTACTCGGTCAAGCCGACCAAGGACAACCCGTTCGTCAGCATCCTGCTCTCCCTGCTGCCGTTCGTCCTGATCGTGCTCGTCTTCCTGTTCCTGATGAACCAGATGCAGGGCGGCGGCTCCCGGGTCATGAACTTCGGGAAGTCCAAGGCCAAGCTCATCACCAAGGACACCCCGAAGACGACCTTCGCCGACGTGGCCGGGGCCGACGAGGCCGTCGAGGAGCTCCACGAGATCAAGGAGTTCCTCCAGGAGCCCGCGAAGTTCCAGGCCGTCGGCGCCAAGATCCCCAAGGGCGTGCTGCTCTACGGCCCGCCCGGCACCGGCAAGACGCTGCTGGCCCGCGCCGTCGCCGGCGAGGCCGGCGTGCCGTTCTACTCCATCTCCGGCTCCGACTTCGTCGAGATGTTCGTCGGCGTCGGCGCCTCCCGCGTCCGCGACCTGTTCGAGCAGGCCAAGGCGAACGCGCCGGCGATCGTGTTCGTCGACGAGATCGACGCCGTCGGCCGCCACCGCGGCGCCGGCATGGGCGGCGGCCACGACGAGCGCGAGCAGACGCTGAACCAGCTCCTCGTCGAGATGGACGGCTTCGACGTCAAGGGCGGCGTCATCCTCATCGCGGCCACCAACCGGCCCGACATCCTCGACCCCGCGCTGCTGCGCCCCGGCCGCTTCGACCGGCAGATCGGCGTGGAGAGCCCGGACATGCAGGGCCGGCTGGAGATCCTCAAGGTCCACCAGAAGGGCAAGCCGGTCGCCCCGGACGTCGACCTGTCCGCCGTGGCCCGCCGCACCCCCGGCTTCACCGGCGCCGACCTCAGCAACGTGCTGAACGAGGCCGCGCTGCTCACCGCCCGCAGCAACCGCAAGCTCATCGACAACGAGATGCTGGACGAGGCCATCGACCGCGTGGTCGCCGGCCCGCAGAAGCGCTCCCGGATCATGTCGGAGAAGGAGAAGAAGATCACCGCGTACCACGAGGGCGGGCACGCCCTGGTCGCGGCGGCCTCTCCCAGCGGCGACCCGGTGCACAAGGTGACGATCCTCTCCCGCGGCCGCGCCCTCGGCTACACGATGGTGCTGCCCGACGAGGACAAGTACTCCACCACGCGCAACGAGATGCTCGACCAGCTCGCGTACATGATGGGCGGCCGCGCGGCCGAGGAACTCGTCTTCCACGACCCGACGACCGGCGCCGCCAACGACATCGAGAAGGCCACCGGCCTCGCCCGCAAGATGGTCACGCAGTACGGCATGACCGAGCGGCTCGGCGCGATCAAGTTCGGCTCCGACCAGTCCGAGCCCTTCCTGGGCCGGGAGCTGTCCCACCAGCGCGACTACTCCGAGGAGGTCGCCGCGCTGGTCGACGAAGAGGTCAAGAAGCTGATCGAGACCGCGCACAACGAGGCGTGGGAGATGCTCGTCGAGAACCGCGACGTGCTCGACAACCTGGTGCTGGAGCTGCTGGAGAAGGAGACCCTGGGCAAGGAGGAGATCGCCGAGATCTTCCGCCCGCTGGTCAAGCGCCCGCTGCGGCCGGCGTGGACCGGCTCCTCGCGGCGTACCCCCTCCACCCGGCCCCCGGTCGCCTCCCCGCGGGAGACGAACGGCTCGGGCCCGCGGATGCTCGGCAAGGCCGACACCCCGCCGGTGGGCGGCGGGCTGCCGGGCGGCCTCCAGGGCGGCACGCTGCCGGGCGAGGGCCCGCAGCACCAGCCGTCGCCGACCGAGGGCGGCCAGCCGTAGCGGGTACTCCTGGAATGTGTGCAGCGCCCCCGAGGTTCTAGCCTTGGGGGCGCGGCCATTCGCGCAGGTACGAGAGGTACGACGATGACGAATGCGGCAGTCCGGCCGGCCCACGGCCCGGAACAGGGCGATGCGGCGTACGGCGACTTCGACGAGAAGCGCGCCGAGGACGCCGTGCGGGAACTGCTCATCGCCGTCGGCGAGGACCCCGACCGCGAGGGCCTGCTGGAGACGCCGGCCCGCGTGGCGCGCGCGTACCGGGAGATATTCGCGGGGCTGTGGCAGCGCCCCGAGGACGTGCTCACGACGACTTTCGACCTGGGCCACGACGAGATGGTGCTGGTCAAGGACATCGAGGTGCAGAGCACGTGCGAGCACCACCTGGTGCCGTTCGTGGGCTCCGCGCACGTGGGGTACATCCCGTCGCACGACGGGAAGATCACGGGGCTGTCGAAGCTGGCGCGGCTGGTGGACGTGTACGCGCGCCGGCCGCAGGTGCAGGAACGGTTGACCACGCAGATCGCGGACTCGCTGATGGAGATACTGGAGCCACGGGGAGTGATCGTGGTCATCGAGTGCGAGCACATGTGCATGACGATGCGGGGCGTACGGAAGCCGGGCGCGAAGACGCTGACGTCGGCGGTACGCGGGCAACTGCGCGACCCGGCGACGCGCGCCGAGGCGATGAGCCTGATCAGGGCCCGCTGATGGAGGCGAGGGCGGGAGCGGGGGCGGAGACCGGGGGAGTGGAGCCGCGCGCGTGCTGCGCGCCGGGGCGCGAGGGCGTCGCGGAGGGGCTTGTCGTCGCGGGGCCTGGCGTTGCGGGGCCTGTCCTGGAGGCGCCGGTCGCGAAGGCGCGTACGGACGCGGGGGCGGCCACGGGGGCGTACGAGCCGCGCGGAGGGTGGCGGAAGCTGCCCGGCGGGGCGTTCCTCATGGGCTACGACGACGGCCCGTACCCCGCGGACGGCGAGGGCCCGGCGCGTGAGGTGACGGTCGACGGCTTCGCCGTCGCGGCGACGACGGTGACGAACGAGGAGTTCGCGGCCTTCGCCGACGCCACGTCGTACGTCACGGACGCCGAGCGCTACGGCTGGTCCTTCGTCTTCACGGGCTTCCTGCCCAAGAACTTCCCGCCCACCGCCTCACCGCCGCAGACACCCTGGTGGCGGCAGGTGCACCAGGCCGACTGGCGGCACCCCGAAGGCCCCGGTTCGGGCCTGCGCGGCCGGTGGGACCACCCGGTGGTGCACGTCTCGCACACCGACGCGCTCGCCTTCTGCGACTGGGCGGGCGGGCGGCTGCCGACGGAGGCGGAGTGGGAGTACGCGGCGCGCGGCGGGCTGACGGGCGAGCCGTACCCGTGGGGCGCGGAGCGGGAGCCGGAGGGCGCGTACCGGATGAACATCTGGCGCGGCACCTTCCCCGACCGCAACACTGCCGCCGACGGCTACCGCGGCACCTGCCCGGTGGACGCCTTCGAGCCGAACGCCTACGGGCTGTACAACGCCACGGGGAACGTGTGGGAGTGGTGCGCGGACTGGTTCCACGCCCGGCACCACCGTAAGGCGCCGCGCGACAACCCGCGGGGGCCGCGGCTGGGGCAGACGCGGGTGCTGAAGGGCGGGTCGCACATGTGCCACGAGTCGTACTGCCTGCGGTACCGGACGTCGGCGAGGATGGGGAACACCCCGGACAGCTCCAGCGGCAACACGGGCTTCAGGACGATCCGCGCGGCTTGAGGCCCTGCCGCACGTACCCGCAGGCCGAAGTCTCAAGGACCCAAGACCCCAAGACCCCAAGACCCCGCACACCCGCCCAAGGGTAGGCGCGTCCTGTGACATCGCCCGAGGCCCGCATCGACGCCCGCTCCGGCCCGACGGAAGCCCGACCCCCCCTCACGCCCCCGGAGCCTGGAGCAGCCTGCACTTCCCGGCACGGCCACCCACCTGCCCCGCACACCCGCCCAAGGGTAGGTGCGCCCTCTGACATCGCCCCGGGCGTGCCCGCGCGCCCCCGTCGCCCGCGCGCCACCTCGGCCCGTTCTACGCCCCGCCTCCCCCGCCGCGCAGCCCCCCGCCCCCACCCCGGCCCGCGGCCCCCGGCGCCCTGCGGGGTCGGCTCGTACCGGAGGCGCCTACGCTGGACGTATGACCGATGCGCGCAGGGGGCAGGTGGCGGGGCTGCCGGACTTCGGCCGCTGCGCCGTGATGGGCGTCGTCAACGTCACCCCCGACTCCTTCTCCGACGGCGGCCTGTGGTTCGACTCCGCCGCCGCCATCAAGCACGGCATCGACCTCGTCGCCACCGGCGCCGACATCGTCGACGTGGGCGGTGAGTCCACCCGCCCCGGCGCGCCCCGCGTGGACGAGGACGAGGAACTGCGGCGCGTGCTGCCCGTCGTACGGGGCCTCGCGGCCGAAGGCGTGCTGGTCTCCGTCGACACCATGCGCGCCACCGTCGCCGAACGGGCCGTCGCCGCCGGCGCCCGGCTCGTCAACGACGTCAGCGGCGGCCAAGCGGACCCCGCGATGGTGCCGGCGGTGGCCGCGACCGGGGTGCCGTTCGTCGTCATGCACTGGCGCGGGCAGTCGATCGACATGAACAACCGCGCGGTCTACGCGGACACCGTCACCGAGGTCGTCGACGAGCTGCGCCGCAGCCTGGACCGGGCCGTGGCCGGCGGCGTCGACTTCGACCGGATCATCGCCGACCCGGGCCTGGGCTTCGCCAAGGCGGCGCCGCACGACCTCGTGCTCCTGAACAGCCTCGCCCGGCTGCGGGCGGACCTGGGCCGGCCGCTGCTGGTGGCGGCGTCGCGGAAGCGGTTCCTCGGGCGGGTGCTGGCCGGCCCCGACGGCGCGCCGCCGCCGGCGCGCGAGCGGGACGCCGCGACCGCGGCGGTGTCGGCGATAGTGGCGCGCGAGGGCGCGTGGGCGGTACGGGTCCACGAGGTGCGGCCGACGGCGGACGCGGTACGGGTGGCGGCGGCGCTGGAGGACTGATCGTCGGCCGGCGATCGTTGTCGTAGGAGCGGCCTACCCTTGGGCGGGTGTGCGGGGGACGTGGGACGTGCGGGAGACGTGCCCTACGCGACCCGGCTGGTGCCGCGACCCGGCCGGTGCCGCGAGCCGACCCGCCCCCCTCCGCCCCTCGCACCCGCCCCCGCCGCGCAATCCGCCCGACCCCTCAGCCCGTCGCACAAGACCTGGTTCGCGTTCATAGCCCGTTCGAGTCGACGTCACGCCCCATACCGCTGCCCCGTCGACCCTCCCCGTAGGCGCCGCCGCAGCCCACGACGGCCCACCGGACGGCCCGCGAGCAGGCGCCGGGCGGCCCCGGTCGTCCGGCCTGTCAGCAGCCGCAGGTACATTCGATCGAGGGTCCGGGGGCGGGGCCGACCGCCGGGGCGCCGCGCCCTCGGCGTTCGCGAGCCCTCGCCGGCGCCGGACATCGACCGAAAAGAACAGCGGAAGAGACAGCACACACAGACGCAGACAGGGCAGCAGACAAGGGCAGCAGACAAGCAACCGACGCAAGGCGCAGGCGCAAGCGCAAGGCACCAGCGCAAGACACAAGCGCGAGGCGCAGGACGACGCGAGGACGCAGAAGGCGAGGCGACCATGACCGGAGCGGACCGGGTTGCTCTGCACGGCCTCAGGGCCCGCGGGCACCACGGCGTCTTCGCTCACGAGCGCGCCGAAGGCCAGCAGTTCGTCGTCGACCTCGTCCTCCACCTCGACACCCGCCCGGCCGCCGCCGCCGACGACCTGGCGCGGACCGTGCACTACGGCGTCGTGGCCGAGGAGACCGTCGCCATCGTCGAGGGGGAGCCGGTGGACCTGATCGAGACGCTCGCCGAGCGGATCGCCGCGCAGTGTTTGACGCACGCGCCCGTACGGCAGGTGGAGGTGACGGTGCACAAGCCGGACGCGCCGATCACCGTCCCGTTCGACGACGTGACCATCACCATCACCCGAAGCAGAGGTTGATCATTGAATCGCAGCGACCCGACCGTGCAGCCAGTGCCGCGTTCCGTGGTCGAGCAGGTCGACGCGGCCGACTCGACCCTGCAAAACCCCAAACGCGCCGTGCTCTCCATCGGCAGCAACCTCGGTAACCGCCTGGAGACCCTCCAGGGCGCCGTCGATGCCCTGGAGGACACCCCCGGCCTGCGCGTCAAAGCGGTCTCGCCGGTGTACGAGACCGACCCCTGGGGCGTCGAGACGGGCAGCCAGCCGACGTACTTCAACGCCGTCCTGCTCCTACGGACCACCCTCCCGCCCAGGTCGCTGATGGAGCGTGCACACGCCGTCGAGGAGGCGTTCGCGCGCGTGCGGGACGAGGAGTGGGGCCCGCGCACGCTGGACGTCGACATCGTGGCGTACCAGGGCATCGTCTCCGACGACCCCGCGCTGACACTTCCGCACCCCCGCGCGCATGAGCGCGCCTTCGTCCTCGTCCCGTGGTACGACGTGGAGCCTGCGGCCGAGCTGCCGGGGCGCGGGCCGGTGTCCGAGCTGCTGGCGCAGGTCGGCAGGCAGGGCGTGCAGGAGCGCGCGGACCTCGAACTGCGGCTGCCCGACTGAGCGCGTCCTGCCGGCCCTGCGGGGCTACGATCTCTGGGAGTTCTGGGAGGAGCGCGTTCGGTGAGGCAACTGCACGTCGGGATGTTGGCCGGCATCTTCGTGGTGGCGGGGGTGCTGGCCTGGGCGGGATCCCGGCTGTGGAACGCGGTGGGTACGCTGCCGAGCGTCCCCGTCGCCGCCCCGGTGGTCCTCGCCCTGATCGCCACGATCCTCACGGCGACGGCGCTGTCCATCCGCTCCCGCCTCGGCGCGCAGCGCGAGCGCGACCCGCGGGCCAAGGGCGTCGACCCGCTGATGGCGGCCCGGGCGGTGGTGCTGGGCCAGGCGAGCGCGCTGGTCTCGGCGCTGGTGGCGGGGGCGTATGCGGGGCTCGGGCTGTTCCTGATCCTGGACGGGCTGGACTACGGCACGCGCCGCTCGCAGGTGGTGTACGCGGCGCTGGCGGTGGTCGCGGCGGCGCTGGTGGTCGCGGCGGCGCTGTTCCTGGAGCGGGTGTGCAAGCTGCCGGACGACGATGACGACGGCGACGGGTCCCCGCCGCGGGCCTAGGGCCCGGTTCGTACGGCCGCTAGGCTCGGCGGCATGACTGCCGCGCCCACCGGAGACGCCGCCCCCGCCGCACGTACGGCACCGCTGACGGTCGGCATCGGAGGCGCGGCCGAGCAGACCGACATGGTGCTCAACATCGGCCCGCAGCACCCGTCCACCCACGGCGTGCTGCGCCTGCGCCTGGTCCTCGACGGCGAGCGCATCGTCACCGCGGAGCCGGTCATCGGCTACATGCACCGCGGCGCGGAGAAGCTCTTCGAAGCGCGCGACTACCGCCAGATCATCGTCCTGGCCAACCGCCACGACTGGCTGTCGGCCTTCTCGAACGAGCTGGGCGTGGTCCTGGCGGTCGAGCGCATGCTCGGCATGGAGGTGCCGGAGCGGGCGGTGTGGCTGCGTACGCTGCTCGCCGAGCTGAACCGGATGCTCAACCATCTGATGTTCCTCGGCTCGTACCCCCTCGAACTCGGCGGCATCACGCCGATCTTCTACGCCTTCCGCGAACGCGAGGATCTCCAGGCCGTCATGGAGGAGGTCTCCGGCGGGCGGATGCACTACATGTTCAACCGCGTCGGCGGCCTGAAGGAGGAGCTGCCGGCAGGCTGGACGGACCGGGCGCGCGCGGCCGTACGCGCGACGCGGGCGCGGATGGACGTCTTCGACCGCCTGGTGCTCGGGAACGAGATCTTCCGCGGCCGTACGCGCGGCGTGGGCGTCCTGCCGCCGCGGACGGTGCACGCGTACGGCGTGAGCGGGCCCATCGGCCGCGCCTCGGGCGTCGACTTCGATCTGCGGCGCGACGAGCCGTATCTCGCGTACGGGGAGTTGGGCGGCACGCTGCGCGTCGTGACCCGCGAGGAGGGCGACTGCCTGGCCCGCTTCGAGGTGCTGCTGGCGCAGACGCACAACTCCCTCGACCTGGCCGAGGCATGCCTGGACCGGCTGGCGGAGCTGCCGCCGGGGCCGGTGAACCAGCGGCTGCCGAAGGTGCTGAAGGCGCCGGAGGGGGAGACGTACGCCTGGACGGAGAACCCGCTCGGGCTGAACGGCTACTACCTGGTGTCGAAGGGCGAGAAGACGCCGTACCGGCTCAAGCTGCGCTCCGCGTCGTACAACAACATCCAGGTGCTGACCGAGCTGCTGCCGGGGACGCTGGTGGCGGACATGGTGGCGATCCTGGGGTCGATGTTCTTCGTGGTCGGGGACATCGACAAGTGAGGACGAACGGGGGCGAATCCCCGATCAGCTCGCCTGCTCCAGGTTGATAACGCGCCCGACGGGCCCGTGCGGGTCGTCGTCGGGGTCGTCGGCCTCGCCGGAGGAAGCGGGAGGGGCGCCGGAGCCGGTCCCCGCCTCCGCTTCGGCCTCCGCCTCCGCCTCGGCAAGGACCTCGGGCCCGACGACGTCGGCGAGATCGGTACCGGCGGCACCGGGCTCCTCGGGGGCGGAACGGTGGCCCGCGCCGGTCCGACGCGGACGACCGGACGCGGGGGGAGCCTGCCGCCGGCCCTCCTGGGGGCCGCGGGCGGGAGGCTGCGCGGGGGAATGCGGCTGCTTCGCCCGCGCGAAGTAGCTGAAGCCGCCGGCGTCGCCGGACGGCGCCTGCTCGTGGCTCTGCCCGTGGCCCTGACGGGCGGCGTTTCCGGCCAGGCTGTCGAGGGCGTGCGAGGCGCGCAGGTACGCGCTGAGGGAGGGCGGCCGCGTCTGCGGCCCGGAACCGGCGGCCGGCAACTGCTTGACGGGCGTCGCGGCCTCGATGGCCAACTGCCGCCGCCCTTCGAGCGCGGCGGCGCGCTCGGACTCGGCGGTGGCGTACCGCGCGAGCAACGCGGCGTGATCCGTACGCAACCGGGCGAGGTCCCCGTGCCGCGACCCGAGCCGCTTCTCCAACTCCCCGCGTATCCGGCGCGCCTCCTCCAGGTCGCCCTTCAACTCGGCCAACTGCTCCTCGTGCCGCCGCTCGGCCCGCGCCTGCGCCCCGGATGCCTCGGTGACGTGCAGGGCGGCCGTCCGATCCCGCAACCGCAGCAGCGCCGAAGCCCCCACGGCGGCCCCGGCAGCCCCCATGGCCAACCAGCGCACGGCGGCCCCGTCACCGGAAACCAGCCAAGCCCCGGCCGCGCAACCCAGCGCGACCGCGGCGAACGACACGGGCGGCAGCAGCCCGCGCATCGGCGAGGAGAAGCGATGGCGTCCACGTGGCATAGGCCGCAACTTACCGTGGAGATGTCCCAAATGGAGCAGCCCCGAACCGATCGTTTCCCGCCAGTTACGTCCCACCCACCCGTCCCCGCCGCCCCGACCGCCTCGCGGAGGTGCGCTGCGCCGGCGATCAGGACCACCGGGGATGCGCTGGCGGGCGGGGAGACCGATAAGGGGAATCGGTTTAGCAGGAGTCGGAGCCGATTGGCTCGAATCCTGCGGTGCGTGGAATTCCATCATTGCCGGAAGAGGCAATGTCTGACGAAAAGCCGACGCTGGTGCAACTGGATCAACCTTCGATAGCGTCACACCACGACAGAGCCCCCCGATCCCCCCGGAGTTGAACGTGAAGCGCCGCCCTCTCCCCGCCGCCGCGGCGGCCGTTGCCGCCCTGAGCCTGCTCCTCACCGCCTGCGGCGGCAGCGACGACGACACGAAGTCGGAAGACAAGATCAACGGCGCCGACTCGGCAAAGCCGTCCCCGTCGCCGAGCGAATCGGCCGCGGAAAGACCGGAGATCGAACTGCCGGACGACGCGAAGAACGTCTTCGAGGACTGGGAGACCGGCGATCCGAAGAAGGACGCGGTTCTGGCGGACAGCGCCGAGTCTGTCAACGCGGTCGACGACGCCATCTTTCGTGGTGTGAAGGAATCGGATGCTCTGAGTTTCTACAACAGCGGCACGGCCCTCGCGGACTCAGTCGACTACATCGAGCGTTGGGTCGACGACAAAGACACGTGGGTTGGAACTGCTCGCTATCGTGATCAGAAGGTCAGCTTCAATGACGACGGATCCGCGGTCGTCATCTACTGCATCGACCAGAGCAACGCGTTCATCAAGGATGGGAGGACGGGGAAAGTTGACAAGTCATCCTCGTCGAACGACGCCTATGCCTTGACGAGCACGCGGCTTGTTGAAAACGATAAAGGTGTATGGCAGACCGTTGAGGTAGAGGCGAAGAGGGGGGCAGCGGAGTGCCTGCCGTGAGTAGCTGCGCCCGAGGGCTGACCGTGGTGGTCGCGTTAGGTGTCGTTCTGTCGCCTGGATTGGCTTACGCCAAGGATTGGGGCGACAAGGGGGCGCGCGGCGACATCACCGAGAAGGGGTCGTTGACGGACGGGACTGCGACGGCGACCGCTGGTGCAAAGATCACATACGATCAGACCGGAGGGTCCAGCAGAGGCGGCTCGGGCCAGATGATGCCGGTGGGGAATTGGACGCCTCCCGCGTGTTGGTACGCACCGAAATGGACCGCTGACGAGGCCGCACAAAGCCGGTTCGACGGGTTGATCGACCTGAGTCCGCAGCACGACGCGGATAACGCGGATTCGATGCGAGAAAAGTACATCGATGGCAAGCACGGCCCCTTCAATACCAAGAAGGGCGATGAAGGCTATTGGTGGGGCGTGTACAAGAATCCTGATCGCATGGGTGATGCGGCCGCCATGGAGTGCACAGAGATGCCCTTCTGGGTGGCTACCGGGGATGAGCCGCCGACTGAGATCGCGAACACCATCAGCCCCGAGATCCTCGCCCAGCTCGCCTACGAGCAGATCCGTATCCCGGAGGCCACTCCGACGCTCCAACCCGAGGGCGACAAGCAGGTCGTGAACCTGCACACCTGGGTGTCCCTGGACGACGCCGCCTTCCAGCCCGTGTCGGTCACCGCGTCCGTGGAGGCGCTGGGCATCTCGGCCACCACCACCGCCACACCCGGCAGCCTGCGCATCGAACCCGGCACCGATGACGCCCTCACCTTCCCCGAGTCCGGCGAATGCCCCCTCAACGACGACGGCAGTGTCGGCCAGAAGCGGCCGGCCGGAGCCGAGGGGCCGCCGCCGTGCGGTGTGCAGTACCTCCGGTCCACCGAGGCAACAGGGCCGTACGCGTTCGAGGGCACCGTCACATGGAAGGTCAGTTGGACCGGGAGCAGCAATCCCGAACCCACCGACCTCCCCTCCGGGACATTCGGCACCGCCCAGGACGTCACCGTCAGGGAAGTCCAGTCAGTCGTCCGCTGACCGGCCGCGTGCCCACGCTCTCCAGACCCGCACCCCCACCCGCCTCGGCAACGGCTTTCCGCTGCCGGATGCGCCCGCCCCCGACGGGAAGGAACACCATGGCCGACCTGAAAATCAACGGCGAAGTTCTCGATGAACTGCATCACACCTTCACGACCATAGCCAAGCGAATGGACCGCGCCGGCAGGTCCATGAAAGGTGCGGACAGCGAGACCGTCGGGGCCTGGATGTTAGTACGTCAGGTGAAGGACTTCGCCGACGAGTGGGATTACGGCATCGAGCAGTTGGGGAAGCACGCCGACGGGGCGGCGCAGATGCTGCGGAAGATCGCCAAGGACTTCGACGGGCTGGAACGCGAACTCGAGGCGGCTCTCCAGCCCAAGGGGAGCTGAGGTGGGCGACAAGGACTTCCCCAACCTCGGCTTCGATCCGGCGCCCGGGGACGTACACGGCACGCGCCAGTTGTCTCGCGCCATCGGCAAGCTCGCCGATGAGCTGGGCACCACCGTGCGGGAGTTGGAGCGCCTCGAAGGCGGCCAGTGGAAGGGCAAGGCGGCGACCGCTTTCACCGATCATGTGGCGGAGGACGTGGCGCCCGACATGAAGCGGGCGCACACGTCGTTCGAGAAGGCCGCGACCGCCCTGCGGCGCTGGTCCGTGGACCTGGAGCGCTTCCAGGACGAGGCCCAGGGGCTGGAGCGCGAGGCGCGGCGTAAGCGGGAGGCTCTCGACACGGCGCAGGGCCTCGTGGCCGCCGTGGTGGCGAAGCCGTACCTCGACACCCCGTCGGCGGGCGGTGGCTCGGACGACCGTGAGGCGGAGCGGGAGAAGAAGCAGCACGAGAAGCGGAAGGCCGCCGCCGAGGATGCGGGTGACGCGCTGGAGGAGGTACGGAAGCGGGCGGAGGAACTGCGCACGCGCTACTTCGCGGCGGCCGGAGCGATCTGCCGGCAGTTGGACACCGCGGCGGGTATCGCACCGAACGAGCCCGGGCTGTTCGACCGGATCGCCAGCGGAGTGTCGGACGTGCTGGGCGCCACCCTCGACTGGGTCAAGGACCACGCGGACCTCATCAAGGCGATAGGCGACGTGCTCAGCTACGTCACCGCCGCGCTGGCGGTGCTCGCCATCGTCACCGCCCCCTTCGGGATCGGGGCGGCCTTCGCGACGGCCGCGCTGGTGACGGGCGGGCTGACGCTGGCCGCGCACGGGATCGCCAAGGCGGCGGGCGCGGAGATCAGTTGGGCAACGATCGGCCTGGACGTCCTCGGAGTGCTGCCCGGTCTCGGGGCGTTCACGAAGGGCGCGAAGCTGGCCGACCTCGGGTCGGCGCAGACTCGAGCTTTCGAGCTGGGGACGAAATACGTCGCGGACGTGAAGGACGCGCGCAACTACGTCTCGCTCGGCCGGAGGGCAGGCGAGGTCAGGGGTGGTCTCCAAAAGACCGTGTTCGGCAAGGACGTGGCCCTCTGGGGGCAGAAAAGTGTCGGCATCGTGGAATTCGCGGGGAGCGGTCTGCGAAGCCGCATGGCCGGTGTGGCCCAGGCAGGCTACGGGCAAGGCCAGTGGCTCGGCACCCGAGGGCTCAGCCTGGTCAGCGGAGGGAACGTGGCCATCGACCCGTTCTCCGCGGGCGCCCGGATGCTGGACTCCGGGCTGAAGATGGCGCCGAAGCTGGTGACCCTTCCGCAACACCTCGGCGGTGACGTGAATATCGGTGATCGTTTCGAGGCGGCATTCGGCCGTTGAGGAGAGGACGGATCATGGCAGCCTGGCAGCCACGTCAGGGAGAGACCTTACTCAGCCGCGGGGCGGTGGAGTTCGCCACGGGGATGGCGGCGCCGGTCTCCGGAATGCGCTGGTTCCGTGACACCGAGCGCCGCGATATCCAGCAGGAGTTGCCCGGATGGCCGGAGGGGCCGACATACGTCGTACGCAGCCGGGCGGACCAGACGACCCGGCGTGCGGCCAGGGGGGTGGGCGTAGTGACCCATTCGCTGGTCGTCTTGGCCGCCGGTGTCCTGGGGGCCGTGGGGAGCCCGTTCGGCTCACCGAATGTGCGCGGTAAAAGCGAGGACCCGAAGAACGAGGTCGATGACTTCCCTGCCATGTGGGGGCAGCCAGGCGGGATTGCCAGAGACCTTCCCTGGCAACTCGACCCCGCTCGCCGTCCCGCGAACCTCCGGACCCACATCATCGTCACCGACGTGCGCCTGGTCGTGGTCGGATTTCCCGACGACGACCCGTCCCGGGACGAACTTCTCTGGGAAGCGGACCGCTCGGTCGTCGCACAGGTGGCGCGGAAGAAGTTCAGTGAAGGCAAACGGGACTTCACGATCACGTTCACCGACGGCTCGTGGTGTCGGCTCCACTCGTACGATTCGGACTGCGTCAATCGCCTGATCCTGCACACCGGCGTGCCGAGTGAATTCGTTCCGATGGATCGACTCACCCCCGGTGAACGTCAAGCCGTCGATGATTTTCTGGCCAAGGTTGCACCCGCCGAGGGCGACTCCGGTGTCGCAGGTTCTGCGTACCCCTATCGCACCGTCACGCGGATGCCGAGCGGAAACCTCTACTTCGAGACCTGGTCCGAAATTGTCGATCCGGTCAAAGGCATCTCCGCCGGCCCAGGTAGTTGGTTCGGCCCGGACGGCGAACCTGGCAAATTGAAGCCCGGCGACACGGATTGGATCGGTGGGATGAATTGATGGCTCCCCTGGACTCCGACAGCATCCCGCCCCTCTGGTTCACGGTCCCCGAAGGGTTCCACTCCCTGCCCATCGCCGCCACCACCGAAGAACGCGCCGCCCTGGCCGACGAGTTCGTACGCGAACTCTTCCCCAACGGCGACGACGCCCTCTGGGCCTCCACCTCCCCGTATTACGCCGGGATGGGGGAGGTGATGGGGAGTTGTGGGCTTGAGTACTCGGCGTTGGGGCTGTTTGCGCGGGACGAGGGTGGTGTGGCGCACTGTGCGTTCAACGTGGGTGCGCTGGAGAGCGAGCATTCCTCCGCCGAGGTCGCCGCCACGGGGATCAAGGAGGTGCTCGTACGGGATGAGACGAACGATGTGCGGTGGCTGGACCTGCCGTGCGGGCCCGCCGTGTCCTGTGTCTCCTTACGGGAGTTCACCGTGCCCGCGGAGTTATCGGCCGACGGGCAGGACACCAGGCTCCACACCGGGCAGATCCAGGTCCACGTGCCGTTTCCCACCGGACCGTACATCGCCGTCTTCACCCTCGACACCGTGGCCACCGACTACTGGGGCGAGTTCTGCGACATGGTCGCCGCCGTCCTCCGTACCGTGAGTTTCGCCCCGCCCCAGGAGTAGCGTTTCAGCAGGTGTTCCGGCTGGAGTTGACCAACTGGACGTTGCGTACGGTGAGGTTGTCGGCGCACGGGCTCTCGTTGAGGGCGGAGTTCGTCACCGTCAGGTTCTGTAGCGTGATGTCCCGGGAGTTCGCGAACTCCGACCGGGCCGCGATGCGGATGTCGCCGGGACCGGCCACCGAGCCGCTCTGGCCGGCGATGGTGACGTTGTAGCAGTTCTCCAGCAGGATCGCGTTGCTGCCGGTGTTGGCGATGTCGACGCGGTCGATGACCGCGCCGCCGCTTTCGGAGACGCAGAAGACCCCCCGGCCGCCGCCGCGGGCGATGACCTGGCCGACGCGGATGTTGGTGGAGTAGCTGTCGCCGATGCGGCCGTTGCGGTTGGCCATGCGGAAGGCGGCGTAGCCGGTGCCGGTGCCCGCGTCGACGGCGTCGACCGTGCCGATGGTGGCGTTGGTCGTGTCGTTGAGGAGCAGGCCGGACTCGCCGACGTCGCGGGCGGTGACCGTGCCGATGGTGAGGTCGTCGACGCCGTACGTCTCGACCGCGTGGGCACTCGCGCCGGAGACGTAGACGTTGCCGATGTCGACGTTGCGGGTGGGGACGCTGGTGTCGCCGTGGTTGTCGATGCGGATGCCGAGGCCGGCGGAGAGGCGCATGTCGATCTGGCCGAGGGTGACGTCGGTGACGTTGCGCATGAAGATGCCGTAGAGCGGGTTGCCGGTGACGTTGAGGTGCTGGACCTCGATGTTCGTGGCGCCGCGGGCGTAGACGGGGGCCCGGTCGCCGGAGCCGGAGCCGGTGACGTCGATGGTGCCGCAGACGTCGAGGGCGGTGTGGCTGGGGAGGGAGAGGCGCGCGTTGGCGCTCATCGTGCCGGAGCCGCGGACGACGACGCGCTCCTTCGCCGTACGGCCCGGGGTGAGGCTGCCGACGGCGGCGCTCATGGCCGACAGCATGTCGTTGCCGCTGTAGACGACCGAACTGCCGCGGCGGGCGGTCCAGGTGCTGCCGCTCTTCACCGCTTCCGCGTGGTACGAACCGTCGCCGCAGGCCAGAGGCGCGGCCGGGGCCTCCTCGCCGTGGGCGCTGCTCTGGGCCGTCAGCGTGGCGGCTGCGGCTGCCAGTGCCGTCAGGCAGGCGGCGGTGAGCGCGGCGGTACGCCGACGGCGTCCGGTGCGGCTGTCGCGTCCGGCGCTCCGGCTCGCGGGACTGGGGCTGCTGTCGGGCTTGCCTGGTGCCATGGTCGACCAACTCCCGGATGGTGGGGGGTGCGCGCTGCGCGCGTGAGTTGGTCGCCGCCCGGGCCGGATCGGTTGCCGTTCATCCGGGACGTCTGCGGGTCCCGCCGGCCGGACCGAACTTCGGCCCGGTCCGGACCGGCGGGGCCGCTCGCCTGACGAGTCGGCCTGACGAGTCGCCTTGGTGGGTCGCCTCGGCGAGTCGGCTCTACGAGCCGATCAGGCTCTTCTCCTCCAGGTACTCCTTCGCCGCGTCCTCCGGCTTCATCCGCTCCGCGTCCACCTTGCGGTTCAGCTCGATCAGGTCCTCCGTCGTCAGCACCCGCGTCAGCTTGTCCAGGGTGGCCGCGATCTCCTTCGTCCCGGCCTCCTTGGCGTTGACGACAGGGAGGATGTTGTCCGCGTTCTGGAGGCCCTTGTCGTCCTCCAGGAGCACCAGGTCGAAGTCGTCCAGCGTGGCGTCCGTGGTCGTCGTCAGGACGAGCTGGTTCGTGCCGTCCTGGACCGACTGCTTGGCCGCCGGGGTGCCCACGCCGAGGGGGTCTATCTTCGTGATGTCGATGTCGTACGTGTTCTCCAGGCCCGGTTCGCAGAACGGGCGCTCGGGGCACTCGTCGCCGGCCGCGAGGCGGATCGGGTCGCCGGTCTTGCCGAGGTCGC
Source organism: Streptomyces sp. 184 (assembly GCF_045781775.1). Taxonomy (NCBI): domain Bacteria; kingdom Bacillati; phylum Actinomycetota; class Actinomycetes; order Kitasatosporales; family Streptomycetaceae; genus Streptomyces; species Streptomyces sp. 184. Next base: position 468,791 of record NZ_CP123230.1, read on the forward strand.
TGAGCGTCTTGAGGTCGTTCTCGGCGGCGAAGTCCTTGGAGACGGCGAAGGCGTTCTGGTCGACCGCGTCGCCGGCGTCGAGCACCTTCAGGCCGCGGGGCTCGGCGAGCTCGCGCAGGGCCGTCACCGTCTCGTCCGCGTCGTTCGACGCGACGGGGTTCTTCTCGGGCGCCTCCGCGCCGTTCTCCTTAGCGTTCAGGAACTCGGCGAAGGTCGCGGCGTACTCCGGGAAGACGTCGATGCTGCCCTTCTCCAGCTCCGGCTCGTACAGCTCGCGGTTCTCCAGCTTCTTTATCGTGACGTCGTAGCCGGCGTCCTTCAGCATCGCCGAGTACAGCTCGGCGGTGACCGTGGAGACCGTGAACCCGGCCTGGCCCACCACCAGAGACGACTTGTCGTCGTCCGTGGAGTCCGAGCCGCTCTTCTCCTCCAGGCTGTCGCCGCCGCAGGCCGCGAGCCCCGCGGTCAGGGCGGCGGCGGCCAGCACCGAGGCGGCGGCGCGGGCTCGAACGCGGTTGGTGATCAAGGGATTCTCCATCCGTAGGGAGTTGGTATTCGTGGCAATGCGCTGCGAAAGGGGTGTGGGATTACGTGCGGTTTGATTGAGTTCTTCCGGAGGAGAATGCCGACGTTATACGAACATGCCGACGCCACGTGGCACGGCGCTGCGCTGCGCCGCGCGCGATGTGACGCAGAACCCTACAGCGACGCCGGCGCGTGCTTCTGTTCCCCCGGCGGTACGTCCGCCCCTTCCGCTCCCGGCCCGGCCAGGTGGTCCGCCGGCGTCCCGTGCCCGCGCCCGCGGCGGCCGTCGTGGCGCCCGCGCATCGGGTCGAGCAGCCGCTGGGCGACGACGAGAACGCCCTCCAGCACCAGGGCCAGCACCGCCACCAGGAAGGCGCCGGCCACCACCATCGGGGTGTTGTACGTCCGGAAACCCGCGGTGATGATCCGGCCCAGCCCGCCGCCGCCCGCGATGGCCGCCAGCGTGGCCGTGGCGACCACCTGCACCGTCGCCGACCGCAGGCCGGTCATCACCAGCGGATAGCCCAGCGGCAGCTCCACCCGGCCCAGCAACTGCGGCCCGGACATGCCCATGCCCCGCGCCGCCTCCACCACGTCCCGGTCGGCCTCGCGGATGCCCACGTACGCGTTCGTCAGCAGCGGCGGCACCGCGAACAGCACCAGCGCGATGACCGTCGGCCAGTCGCCGTGCATCCGCAGCGGCGTCAGCAGGAGCAGGCCGAGCACCGCGAGGGTGGGCACGGCCCGCCCGACGTTCGAGATGTTGATCGCCAGCGCGCCGCCCTTGCCGATGTGGCCCAGCCAGAACGCGATCGGCAGCGCGATGGCGCAGGCGATGGCCAGCGACATGCCGGTCAGATACAGATGCTCGCCCAGCCGCACGCCGATGCCGCTCTGCCCCGACCAGTTGGACCCCGTGGTCAGCCACGTCCACGCGTCCGCGATGGTGCCCATCAGGCCGTCTCCTTCTGCCGCCCGGCGGCCTTCGCGCGGAACCTGCCCAGAGGCGTCCGCGACCCCGCACCGCCACCGCCACCGCTCTTGCGCTGCGCCCGCGCCCACGGCGTCAGCAGCCGCTGGAGGCCCAGGAGGAGCAGGTCGGCGAGCACGGCGAGCAGCACGCACAGCACCGACGCCGTCAGCACCTGCGCCTTGAACAGGCTGCGCATGCCCTCGACGATCAGGTTGCCCAGGCCGCCATAGCCCATGATTCCGCCGACCGTCGTCATCGCGATCGTCGACACCGTCGCCATCCGCAGCCCGGCCATGACGGCGGGCAGCGCGAGCGGCAGCTCGACGGCGAACAGCAGCCGCGTCTGCCCGTACCCCATCCCGAGCGCCGCCTCCCGGGCCTCTGCCGGCACGGAGTCGAGGCCCGCCAGCAGGTTGCGGATGAGGATCGTGAGCGAATAGAGCACGAGGCCGGTGACGACGACGGACGCCGAGATGCCCAGGAGGGGGACCAGCAGCGAGAACATGGCGAGCGACGGGATCGTGTACAGCACCGTCGTCAGGCCGAGCACCGGTCCCGTCAGCACCCGCCAGCGGCGGGCGACGAGCGCCAGGGGGAAGGAGACCAGCAGGCCGATGGCCACGGACGCCAGGGTGATCCAGACGTGCTGGACCGTGGCGTCGACCAGCTCATCGCTGCGGCTGCGGACGTATTCGCCGCAGATCCACTCGTTCGCTGCCAGGCAGCTTGACGCTTTCACGCCACCGCTCCTTCCCGTAGGCAGCTCCATTAGACCCTCCGCCACCGACATCCCAGCGGGAGGGCGGGGCAGAATGAGGAAGCATGATCCGATTCGAGCACGTGACCAAGCGGTACCCCGACGGGACTACCGCGGTGAACGACTTGTCGTTCGACGTCGCCGAGGGCGAGCTGGTGACACTTGTCGGTCCCTCCGGCTGCGGCAAGACCACCACCCTGAAGATGGTCAACCGGCTCATCGAGCCCACCGCCGGCCGCATCGAGGTCGACGGCCGGGACGTCATGGCCACCGACCCCGTCGAGCTGCGCCGCCACATCGGCTACTGCATCCAGAACGTCGGCCTCTTCCCGCACAAGAACGTCCTCGACAACACCGCGACCGTGCCCCACCTGCTGGGCTGGCCGCGCGAGAAGCGGCTGAAGCGGGCGGCCGAGCTGCTGGACATGGTCGGCCTCGACCCGGAAGAACACGGCCGCCGCTACCCCGACCAGCTCTCCGGCGGCCAGCGCCAGCGCGTCGGCGTGGCGCGGGCGCTGGCGGCGGACCCGCCGGTGCTGCTGATGGACGAGCCGTTCGGGGCGGTGGACCCGGTGGTGCGGGAGCACCTTCAGAACGAGTTCCTGAAGCTCCAGGCGCGGATGCGCAAGACCGTGCTCTTCGTCACGCACGACATCGAGGAGGCGGTACGCCTCGGCGACCGCATCGCGGTCTTCGGGAAGGGGAAGATCGAACAGCTCGACTCGCCGGCGGCGGTCCTGGGCGCGCCCGCGACCCCGTACGTGGCCGACTTCGTCGGCGCCGACCGGGGGCTTAAGCGGTTGTCGGTGACGGAGATCGAGCGCAGCGACCTGGAGCAGCCGCCGGTGGTCCGCCTCGACGACGACGCGCGCAGTGCCGCGGCGACGCTGCGGAACGAGGGCGCGCGGTGGGCGGTCGTGCTGGACGGCGACGGCGACCTGCACGGGTGGGTCGGCGCGGACGAGATCGCCCAGGGCGGCGCGGTGTCGGACTACGCGCGGCGGATGGACGCCTGGCTGCCGCTGGGGGCGAGCCTGAAGAAGGCGTTCGCGACGATGCTCCAGTACGACGCCGGGTGGATCGCCGTGGTGGACGCCGAGGAGACGGGTCGGTTCGCCGGCGTCCTGACACCGGCGAGCCTGCACGAGGCGCTGCGGCGGTCGATCGACGCGGACGCGCGGGCGGTGGCGCGGGAGGAAGTGGAGCTGGACTCGCTGCCGCAGGTGTGAGGGGGCGGAGCGGGTGTGCCGGTACGGGCCGGGCGGGCCCGGGGTCGCGGTGCGTGCGCGTACGGCACGGGCATGGCTACGGGCGCCGCGGAGCCGCACCGGCCGGCGGCGGGTGCCGGGTGTCGGCGCGTACGTGCCCCCGCGGGGTCAGGGGAGGACCGGGGCGATGCACACGTGGTGGGCGAGCCAGGTGAAGCCGCCGAGGCCCGCGGGGTCGAGGAGTTCGGCGGCCTGCCCCGCGGCGGCGAGCCGGCGCAGGTAGCCGGCCGGGTCGGACGACGCCAGCGCCAGCGGCGGCCGGCTGCCGTCGACCCCGAGCCCCCGCAACGCCTCCCGCTGCGACAAAAGCACCGGCCGCCCGCTCCCGGCGCCGAACGGCGGGCCCGCAGGCGGACTGCCGTCCGTGCCCTCCGGCCGCCCGGCACCGGTTCCGGCAGAGGACGGCGGGTCCGGAGACACGCCGCCGTCCGTACCTGCCGCCCGCCCGGCGCCCCGCCCCCCGGGCGTGTCACCGCCGGCCTCCGCCCGCCCCGTACCGGTGTCCCCGGTCAGGGCGGCGGCCACCGCGTCCAGCGCCACGTGCGCCGTCACGTCGCAGCTCCCGTCCGGGACCGGACTCACCTCCTGCCCGCCGCGGAAGCCCGTCAGCGTGCCGTACGGGGGCCGGGTGGCGCGGGTGTGCGCGTAGTCCGCGGTCAGCGCCAGGCCGGCGGTCAGCGTCGTGACCGCCGCCGCCCACGCCGCGTCCCGCGGCGCGCCGATCTCCGCGCGGCTGCCCGGCGGGGCGCCCGCCAGCGGCCACCAGCAGCGCAGCCATTCCGCGTCGGCGTCGCCGACCTCCGCCCCCAGCCGCTCGGTGCCGTCCGGCGCGACCTCCACGTACCGCGGCACACCCTCCTCGTCCGTCTCCGCGACCTCCACCGGCACGTTGTCCAGCCACTCGTTGGCGAACAGCAGCCCCCGTACGCCCTCCGGCGGCGCCGCCGACCACGCGATCCGCTCGTCCAGCCCTTCCGGCCGCGGGCCGACCTCCACCGCGTACGCCCGCAGCCGCCCCGGTCCGCCGTACGCCGCCAGCACCCCGGTCAGCAGCTCCCCCCGCCCCGCGCCGACGTCCACCACGTCCAGCTCCGCCGGCCGCCCCAGCGCGACCGCCACCCGCCCCGCCAGCTCCGCCACCGCCGCCGCGAACAGCGGCGACGCGTGCACCGAGGTGCGGAAGTGCGCCGCCGCCCCGGCGCCGGGCCCGCCGCGGCGGTAGAAGCCCTCCGGCCCGTACAGCGCCCGCCGCATGGCCTCCCGCCAGCGCAGCCCGCCGTCCGCCCCCGGGGCAGCGCCCGAGTGGCTGCCCTCCGCCCCCGCGTCCAGTCGACCGGTCCCACCGTTCTCCACAGGCGCATCCTCCACCCTGCGGAGTAGATGCATCGGCCAGGGATCGCCCCGCGGACTGACTCCCGCCTACGCGCGCGTGCCTACGCTGGGTGACGTGCAACGTGTCTACGATTTCCTCCGCCGTCATCCGACGCTGGTGGACAGCTTCTGGGCTGTCTGCCTCGTCCTGATGACCGGTGCCTGGCTGATCGCCGTGGACACGACCACCCCCGACGACAACCCGCACGCCCCCGTCACCGACGTCGAGAAGACGATCGCGCTGCTCATCGGCATCGGATACGCCCTCGTCGTCGCGCTGCGCCGCCGCTACCCCGAGCGCATGCTGCTCTTCGCCGGCGCGCTCGGCGTCGCGCAGGTCGTGCTGGACTCGTCCCCGGGCCCGGCGAACTTCGCCATGCTCGTCGTCATCTTCACCGTCGCCGCCGGCGACGTGCCCTGGGCGTCGCGGCTGGCGCTGGTCGGCGCCGCCATCGCGCCCGCGGTCAACCAGCTCCGCTGGCAGATCTCCAGCGAGACCGTCGTCGAGCAGGTCGTCGGCCTCGCCTTCCTGACCGTCCCGTTCCTCCTCGCCTGGGTGCTCGGCGACTCGCTGCGCACCCGCCGCGCCTACTACGCGCAGCTTGAGGAACGGGCCGCCCGCCTGGAGCGGGAGCGGGAGACGCAGTCGCGGATCGCGGTCGCGGCCGAGCGGGCGCGGATAGCCCGCGAGCTGCACGACGTCGTGGCGCACAACGTGTCCGTGATGGTCGTGCAGGCCGACGGCGCCGCGTACGTGCTGGACAGCGCCCCGCAGCAGGCCAAGGAGGCGCTGACCACCATCTCCGGCACCGGCCGGCAGGCGCTGGCGGAGATGCGCCGGCTGCTCGGCGTGCTGCGCACCGGCGACCACGGCGCGGGCGGCGAGTACGTGCCGCAGCCCGGCGTGGAGCAACTGGCGGAGCTGGTCGAGCAGGTGCGCGGCGCGGGGCTCGCGGTCTCGTTCGAGGTGGCCGGCTCGCCGCGGGAGCTGCCGAGCAGCATCGAGCTTGCGGCGTACCGCATCGTGCAGGAGGCGCTGACCAACACCCGCAAGCACGGCGGTCCCGAGGCGGGCGCGGCGGTGCGGCTGACGTACGCGGACGGCGAGCTGGAGGTGCTGGTCGAGGACGACGGCCGCGGGTCGCTGCCCGAGCTGTACGAGGAGGGCGGCGCCGACGGCCAGGGCCACGGGCTCATCGGCATGCGCGAGCGCGTGGGCATGACCGGCGGCGAGCTGGACGCGGGGCCGCGGCCCGGCGGCGGCTTCCGCGTACGGGCCGTGCTGCCGCTGAAGACGGCCGCCTGACGGGCGGCCCCGACGGTTTACCGTCGGACGCGGGAAGAGACGCGGGGAAAAACGCGGGAAGAAACGAATACCCGGGGCGGCCCAGGCTGCCCCGCTGAAAGAGAAGGGACTCACGTGACGATCCGGGTCATGCTCGTGGACGACCAGGCGCTGCTGCGCACCGGCTTTCGGATGGTGCTGGCGGCCCAGCCCGACATGGACGTCGTCGCGGAGGCCGGGGACGGCGACGAGGCTGTGCAGCTCCTCGACGTCACCAAGGTGGACGTCGTCCTGATGGACGTGCGCATGCCGCGCCTCGACGGCGTCGAGGCGACGCGGCGCATCTGCGCGGACAAGCCTGCGGAGGCGCCGCCGAAGGTGCTGATCCTGACCACCTTCGACCTCGACGAGTACGCCTTCTCCGCCCTCCAGGCCGGGGCGTCGGGCTTCATGCTCAAGGACGTGCCGCCCGCCGACCTGCTGAGCGCCATCCGGGCCGTGCACAGCGGCGACGCGGTCGTCGCGCCGAGCACGACGCGGCGGCTCATCGACCGGTTCACCGCCGTGATGCCCGCCCCGGCGGGCGAGCGGGCGCACCCGGAGCTGAAGCGGCTGACGGACCGGGAGCGCGAGGTGCTGCTGCTGATCGCGCAGGGGCTGTCGAACGGGGAGATCGCGGCGCAACTGGTGCTGTCCGAGGCGACGGTGAAGACGCATGTGGGGCGGATCCTCACGAAGTTGGAGCTGCGGGACAGGGTGCAGGCGGTGGTCCTGGCGTACGAGACGGGTCTCGTACGGGCCGGAGGCTGACGGCTGACGCAGGGCAGGCCGGCGCGGGGCAGGCGGCGAGGGCGAGGGCGGGCTGCGGCCCGTCTCAGCGCAGCAGGCCCTCCAGCAGTGACCCGCCCAGGTGGGCGACCGCCGGCAGCGACAACTCGTACTGCACGTACCGCCCGCGGCGCCGCGTGACGACCAGCCCCGCCTTCTTCAGCACCGCCAGGTGCCGCGAGACCTCCGGCGCCGTGAGCTGGTGCACGGCGGCCAGTTCGCCCGTCGTCGTCGGCGTCCGCGAGATCGTGCGGCACAGCCGCAGCCGCACCGGGTGCGCCAGCGCCTCCAGCCGCAGTTGCAGCGTCTCCAGCGTCGGCGTCCGGGGCAGGTCCGGCGAGGGTATGGGGTACTGGATCACCGGCCGCCAGCCCGGCGCGTACACCACCAGCACGTGCGGCCAGCCGAACGCCGTCGGTATGAACGTCACGCTCTCCCGCGCGACGGCGCCGCCGTTGCTCAGCTTGTCCGCGACGATCCGGACCGAGCCGTCCTCGCCCTCGTCCAGCCGCAGCGCCCCCGACACGTCCGCCAGCGTCACCGCCAGGCCCTTGCGCCGCAGCAGGTCCGTCTTGTGCCGGGCGTCCGCGGCCAGCGGGTGGCGGACCCGCTCCCACGTCTCGTCGAAGAACGCCTGCGCGCAGTCCTCGAACAGCCGCCGCAGCCACACCCGCAGCCCGTCGGGGTCGGCGAGCATCCGCTCCACGAAGCCCGCCTGCCGCGGGCCGCGGGCGGCCGCGCGCTCGACGGCGGCGCGGCGGGTGACCGGGTCGGCGAGCGGGGAGGGGCCGCCGTGCTGGTACGCCGGGTTGCAGACGATCTCGAACGCGGCGGTGACGAAGGCGTCGTCCGGGATCCGGTCGAGCGCGTCCAGATCCTCGGCGAGGGTCGCTCCCGGCGCGGCGGGCAGCAGGATGTCCGCCCGCCCGGCGCTCCACAGGAACTCCGCCTCGCTCAGCCGGTCCGCGAGCCCGGGGTCGAGCGCGGCGGCGGTCGCGGTCGCCCAGCCGGCCGCCCCGGGGTGGTGCGCGGGCGCGGTGAGCGTGTGCAGCGCGGCGCCCAGCTCGGCGAGCGGGGAGGGCGTGAAGCCGATGCGCTCGGCGGCCAGGCCGGTGATGTCGAGGGTGACGCTCATGAATCCATGGTCGGGTACGGCACTGACGCCGCCGGGGCCCGCGAGCCCGTTTCCGCGGCTGCGCAGTTGGACAAAGCCCGAAACGACGGGCTCGGATTCACTTTCGAGCAGTTGGACAGCGTCGTTGGGCAGCGGCGCCTCAGCCGCCCGCCGACCCGCCGGACCCCGACCCGCCGGACCTCGACCCGGCGCCCGCCGCCACCCGCTCCACCACCCGAGCCGCCTCCCGCGCCACGTCCTCCGCCGTCCACGCCAGCCCCGGCTCCGTCACCGTGACCTCCGTCACCGACAGCCCCGGCGGGTCGCCCGGCTCCGTCCACATCCGGAACAGGCACGTCCCCGTCTCCCGCGCCAGCGCCGTCCCGGCGTCCATCAGCGCCTCCGCCCCGTACGGCAGCCAGACCTGGAACTGGTGCGTGTGCGGCACCTCCGGATGCACCCGGAAGAACGGCACCCCCGCCCCCGCGAACCCCTCCCGCAGCGCCCCCGCGACGACCCGCGCGTGCGCCACGTACGACGGCAGCCGCGGCAGCTCCCGCTGGAGCCCCTCCAACGCGGCCAGCGCCGCCGGCCACTGCTGGAACAACGCGCCGCCGTACCGGTGCCGCCACGCCCGCGCCTCCTCGACGAACCCCGCGGGACCGGCCAGCGCCGCGCCGGACAGCCCGCCCAGCGACTTGTAGAACGAGACGTACACGCTGTCCGCGAGCCCCGCGATCTGCGCCAGCCCGCGCCCGAGGTGCGTCGTGCACTCCCACAGCCGGGCGCCGTCGAAGTGGACGACCGCCTCCCGCTCCCGCGCCGCCGCGACGAGCTCCTCCAGCTCCGCCCACCCCGGCAGCACGAACCCCGGCTCGCGCATCGGCAGCTCCAGCATCAGCGTGCCGAAGGGCTCGCCCAGCGCCCGTACCTCCGCCGCCGTCGCGACCCGCGGCGCGCGCGTGGGGTGGACGGTGCGCAGCCCGGTGAGGACCGCGTACGCCGCCCGCTCGTGCACCTCCAGGTGGGCGAGCGGGTGCGAGGCGACGACGGGGCTGCCGGTGCGCTCCGCCCAGCAGCGCAGCGCGACCTGCTGCGCCATGGTGCCGGTGGGGAAGAACGCCGCGTCCTCGCAGCCGAGGAGTTCCGCGGTGCGCTCCTCCAGTTCGCCGACGATCCCGCCGGCGTAGATGTCCACCTGCTGGTCGAGGTCGACGCCGCCGGGGCGGGTGGTGGCGAGGCGGGCCAGGCGTGCGGAGATGGTGGGCAGGGAGGCCGAGAGGGTGTGCTCGGCCGCCGCCCAGGTCGCGCGCCTACGGGTCATGAGGTCGTCCGCGTCCGTCATGGGCCCCGATCATGCCCGCCGCCGCACCTCCGGCACAGCGGGTTTACGCCCCGGGGGCACCCGGCAGGGCCATCCGGCGTCCGCCGCGCACCGGCACGCGCGCGTACGCGCGCCTGCCGCACCCTGTGCCCGTACGGCGGGCCCGGCGTGCTCAGGCACACACCGGCACCTGGCCGCGCCGCAAGTACCATGAACCCGTACGTCCGGTACCCGAAGCGGACTGGAACGGAAGGCGACGTGAACCCCAGCCCCACCCCCGAGCCGCAGGAGAAGCCCGCCCGGCTCGCCGTCGGCGTGGTCGGCGCCGGCCGGGTCGGCCCGCCGCTCGCCGCCGCGCTCGCGCTCGCGGGACACCGCCCCGTCGCCGTGCACGCCGTCTCCGACGGCGCCCGCCGGCGGGCCGAGGAACTGCTGCCCGACGTGCCCGTCACCGAGCCCGCCCAGGTGCTGGCCCGCGCCGACCTCGTGCTCCTCACCGTGCCGGACGACGTGCTGCCCGGCCTCGTCGAGGGCCTGGCGGGCACCGGCGCCGTACGCCCCGGCCAGCTCCTCGTGCACACCTCCGGCCGGTACGGGGCCGGGGTGCTGGATCCCGCCACCCGCGTCGGCGGGCTGCCGCTCGCGCTGCACCCCGCGATGACGTTCACCGGCACCGCCGTCGACGTCCAGCGGCTCGCCGGCTGCTCGTTCGGCGTCACCGCGCCGGGCGAGCTGCGTACGGCCGCGGAAGCGCTGGTCGTGGAGATGGGCGGCGAGCCGGAGTGGGTGGAGGAGGAGGCCCGGCCGCTGTACCACGCGGCGCTCGCCATCGGGGCCAACCATCTCGTCACGCTGGTCGCGCAGTCGATGGAGCTGCTGGTCAAGGCCGGCGTCGGCGCCCCCGACCGGATGCTGGGCCCGCTGCTCGGCGCGGCCCTCGACAACGCGCTGCGCAGCGGCGACGCCGCGCTCACCGGCCCGGTCGCGCGCGGCGACGCGGGCACCGTGGCGGCGCACATCGCGGAGCTGCGCGTGCACGCGCCGCAGGCCGTGCCGGCGTACGTCGCGATGGCGCGGGCGACGGCGGACCGCGCGCTGTCGGGCGGGCTGCTCAAGCCGGAGCTGGCCGAGGACCTGCTCGGGGTCCTCGCCGACGGAGGACGTTGAGGGACGGCGAGGATGACCGCTCTGCTCGTACACGAAGCCGCCGATCTGCCGGCCCTGCCGGCCCTGCCGGATCTGCCGGAGCCGCCGGGGGCGCACGGTCCGCCGGGTGAGCCCGGCGCGGCGCCCGGGCGCCCGTCGCGCGCCGTGGTGATGACCATGGGCGCCCTGCACGAGGGCCACGCCGCGCTCGTCCGCGCCGCCCGCGCCGAGGTCGGCCCGCGGGGGCAGGTCGTGGTCACGGTCTTCGTCAACCCGCTCCAGTTCGGCCCCGGCGAGGATCTGGACCGCTACCCGCGCACTCTCGACGCGGACGTCCTGCTCGCGGGCAAGGAGGGCGCGGACGTCGTCTTCGCGCCGTCCGCCGGCGAGGTCTACCCGGGCGGCGAGCCGCAGGTGCGCATCAGCGCCGGGCCGATGGGGGAGCGGCTGGAGGGCGCGTACCGGCCGGGGCACTTCGACGGCGTGCTGACCGTCGTCGCCAAGCTGCTGCACCTCACGCGGCCGGACGCGGCGCTGTACGGCCAGAAGGACGCGCAGCAGCTCGCGCTGATCACGCGGATGGTGCGGGACCTGGACTTCCCGGTACGGATCCTCGGCGTGCCGACCGTACGCGAGCCGGACGGCCTCGCACTGTCCAGCCGCAACGTCTACCTCTCCGCGCCGGAGCGCGGCACCGCGCTCGCGCTCTCCCGCGCGCTGTTCGCGGCGCGCGCCGCGAGCGGCGGGCCCGAGGAAGCGCTGAAAGCGGCACAGGAAGTACTGCACGACGCGGAGGGACGGACACCCCCGCTGGAGCCTGACTACGCGGCGCTGGTCGACCCGGCGGACTTCACGCCGGTCGCGGACGGCACGGCGCGGAAGGACGGCGTCGCGTACGAGGCCGTCCTCGCCGTCGCCGCCAGGGTCGGCACCACCCGCCTCATCGACAACATCCGCCTCACCTTCGGAGGTAACCGGTGACCGCGATACGGCTCGGGGCCCCCGCCCCCGGCTGGGTGCTGAACACCGACGTCGTCGTGGTCGGCTCCGGCGTCGCCGGCCTCACCGCCGCGCTGCGCTGCGCCGAGGCGAGCCGCCGGGTCGCCGTCGTCACCAAGGCCAACCTCGACGACGGCTCCACCCGCTGGGCCCAGGGCGGCATCGCCGCCGCCCTCGGCGAGGGCGACACCCCCGAGCAGCACCTCGCCGACACCCTCGTCGCCGGCGCCGGGCTGTGCGACGAGGACGCCGTACGCACCCTCGTCACCGAGGGCCCCGCCGCCGTACGCCGCCTCATCGCCACCGGCGCCGCCTTCGACACCGACCCCGCCACCGGCGCCATCGAGCTGACCCGCGAGGGCGGCCACCACCGCCGCCGCATCGCCCACGCGGGCGGCGACGCGACCGGCGCGGAGGTCTCCCGCGCGCTGGTCGAGGCGGTGCGCGAGGCGGGTATCGAGACCGTCGAGCACGCACTCGTACTCGATCTGATCAAGGACGCGGAAGGGCGTGCCGCCGGCGTCACGTTGCACGTCATGGGCGAGGGCGCGCGCGACGGCGTGGGCGCCGTGCACGCCCCCGCCGTGGTGCTCGCCACCGGCGGCATGGGCCAGGTCTTCTCGGCGACCACCAACCCGGCGGTCTCCACCGGCGACGGCGTCGCGCTCGCGCTGCGCGCCGGGGCGGAGGTGTCGGACCTGGAGTTCGTGCAGTTCCACCCGACGGTGATGTTCCTGGGCCCGGACGCCCAGGGCCAGCAGCCGCTGGTCTCCGAGGCGGTACGGGGTGAGGGCGCCCATCTCGTCGACGCGGACGGCGTGCGGTTCATGGTGGGGCAGCACGAACTGGCGGAGCTGGCGCCGCGCGACATCGTGGCGAAGGGCATCACGCGGCGCATGCGGGAGCAGGGCGCCGACCACATGTACCTCGACGGGCGGCACTTCGGCGCGGAGATGTGGAAGCAGCGCTTCCCGACGATCTTCGCGGCCTGCCGCGCGCACGGTTTCGACCCGGTCCACGACCTCGTCCCGATCGCCCCCGCCGCCCACTACGCCTCCGGCGGCGTCGTCACGGACCTGCGCGGGCGGACGAGCGTCCCGGGGCTGTACGCCTGCGGTGAGGTGGCCTGCACGGGGGTGCACGGCGCGAACCGGCTCGCGTCCAACTCCCTGCTGGAGGGCCTGGTCTTCGCCGAGCGCATCGCGGCGGACGTCGCCGCCGGGCCCGTAACGGAGGACCCGACTCCGCCTCAGGAGAGGCCCGCGCAGAAGGCCGCGCCCCGCGAGATCCCGCTCCTCCCGCCGGACGCCCGCGCCGACGTCCAGCGCGTCATGACCGCCGGCGCCGGCGTCCTGCGCTCCGCCGCCAGCCTCGCCGGGGCCGCCGCCGAACTGCGCGCGATACGCGACACCGCGCGGCCCGCCGCCGCGGCGCCCTGCGTGGAGACCTGGGAGGCCACCAACCTCCTGCTCGTCGCCGAGGTCCTCGTCGAGTGCGCCCGCCGCCGCGTCGAGACCCGCGGCTCGCACTGGCGCGAGGACCACGCCGACCGCGACGACGCCCGCTGGGCCCGCCACTTCCTCGTCACCCTCACCCCCGACCCGGTACGCCCCGACCCGGTACGCCCCGAGGCCGCCCGCCCCGCAGCAGACCCCGCGGACCGCGCAGACCCCGCGGACCCCGAGGACCGCGCGGACCCCGGAGACGCTTCAGCCCCCGCCCGCCCCGCAGACCCCGCACCCGCCGTCCGGACCACGGCCGGCACCGCCTTCCACCGGGAGACCCCGTGAGCAGCACCCCAGAGCCCCACCGACCCCAGCCCGTGGAGCTGACGCTCCTGCCCCTCGGCGCACCGGGCACCGACGCCGGTGCCGGCGGCTGCGGCGACGCCTGCGGCTGCGGCGCGGGCGACGGTGGCGACGGCGCGTACGACCCCCTGGAGTGCGGCCTCGACCCCGGCCTCGCGCAGCTCCTCGCCGACGCCGGCCTCGACCCCGTCTACGTCGAGGACGTCGCCCACCTCGCCGTCGAGGAGGACCTCGACCACGGCGTGGACGTGACGACCGTCGCCACCGTCCCCGAAGACGCCGTCGCCACCGGCGACTTCACCGCCCGCGAAGCCGGCGTCGTCGCCGGCCTGCGCGTCACCGAGGCGGTGCTGTCCGTCGTCTGCACCGACGACATGGAGGTCGAGCGGCACGCCGAGGACGGCGACGTGGTGGCGGCGGGACAGCCGCTGCTGACGGTCCGTACCCGCACCCGCGACCTCCTCACCGCCGAACGCAGCGCGCTCAACCTCCTTTGCCGCATGTCGGGTATCGCCACCGCCACCCGCGCCTGGGCCGACACCCTCGACGGCACCGCCGCCAGGGTCCGCGACACCCGCAAGACGACCCCGGGGCTGCGCGCGCTGGAGAAGTACGCGGTGCGCTGCGGCGGCGGCGTCAACCACCGCATGTCGCTGTCGGACGCGGCCCTGGTCAAGGACAACCACGTGGTCGCGGCGGGCGGCCTGGCGGAGGCGTTCCGGCTCGTACGGGCCGAGTTCCCGGACCTGGACGTGGAGGTGGAGGCGGACACCCTGCACCAGGTGCGCGAGGCGGTCGACGCGGGGGCGGACCTCATCCTGCTGGACAACTTCACGCCCGTGGAGACCGCGGAGGCCGTGGCGCTGGTCGCCGGCCGCGCCCGGCTGGAGTCCTCCGGGCGGCTGACGCTCGACAACGCGCGCGCGTACGCGGAGACGGGTGTCGACTACCTCGCCGTAGGGGCGCTCACCCACTCCACCCCGATCCTCGACATCGGCCTCGACCTGCGCGAGGAGGGCGACGGCTAGATGCTCCTCACCATCGACGTCGGGAACACCCACACCGTCCTCGGCCTCTTCGACGGCGAGGAGATCGTCGAGCACTGGCGCATCTCCACCGACGCGCGCCGCACCGCCGACGAGCTCGCGGTGCTGCTCCAGGGCCTCATGGGCATGCACCCGCTGCTCGGCGAGGAGCTGGGCGACGGCATCCACGGCATCGCCATCTGCTCCACCGTCCCCTCGGTGCTGCACGAACTGCGCGAGGTCACCCGCCGCTACTACGGCGACGTCCCCTCCGTGCTCGTCGAGCCCGGCGTGAAGACCGGCGTGCCCGTACTGATGGACAACCCCAAGGAGGTCGGCGCCGACCGGATCATCAACGCCCTGGCGGCGGCCGAGCTGTACGGCGGACCGGCCATCGTCGTCGACTTCGGCACGGCGACGACGTTCGACGCGGTCAGCGAGCGCGGCGAGTACGTCGGCGGGGTCATCGCGCCGGGCATCGAGATCTCCACGGAGGCGCTGGGCGTACGCGGCGCGCAGTTGCGCAAGATCGAGCTGGCCCGGCCGCGCGCGGTGATCGGCAAGAACACCGTCGAGGCGATGCAGTCCGGCATTCTGTACGGGTTCGCGGGGCAGGTCGACGGCGTCGTCAACCGCATGGCTGCGGAGCTGGCCGACGACCCGGACGAGGTCACCGTCATCGCGACGGGCGGGCTGGCGCCGATGATGCTGGCCGACTCCTCGGTGATCGACGAGCACGAGCCGTGGCTGACGCTGGTCGGCCTCCGCCTGGTCTACGAGCGGAACGTCTCGACCACCTGACGCCTGCGCGGCGGCGCCCCCGCGGCGAGTGCCCGTTCCGCGCGCCTTCGCGGCATGAGCCCCGTTCAGGGCCTAAAGTCGGATTATGCCTACGCCATACGGTTCCCGAGGTGGTGTGGCGCTCAGCGCCGACGAGCTCCGCGTCGTGCGTGACGCGCTGGCCATCGCCATCGAGTCGAGTTGGGGCCTGCCCAGGCCCGCCAGGGGTGACGGAACGGAGCCGGCGGCCGCGTCGGCGGTCCGGCGCGGTGCGGTCGTACGGGACTGCACGGAGCTGGCCGCGGGGCTGGACGAGGCGGCGGCCGAGGCGGACCGGATGCGCCTGTTCCGTAACGCCGACCTCGCCCGCTACCGCGCCGCGCTCCCCGGCAGCGCGGCCGGGTACGCGGAGCTGCTGCACGACGCGCTGGCCGCCGGCGACGTGCCCCGGCAGGCCGACGTCGCCGCGCTGCGCGCCCTGTGCGCCGAGCCGGCGGACTCGGACGTGGCCGAGCGCCGCCGGCTGCTGCTGCGGCGCTGCGAGGCGCTGGCGGCCGCCCAGGTACCGCCGCGCCGCCGTCCGGCGCCGTCCTGGCCGGCGATGCCGCCGCTGCCGCAGGCGCTGCTCCCGCGGCCCGCGCTGCGGGCCCTGCCCGGCGGCAGGGAGGCGTGGGGGGCGCAGGGGTCCGAGGAGTCCCAGCCCGCACCGGGGCGGCAGCCGCGCAAGCCCGGCGAGCAGCCGCAGCAGCGCCCGCCCCGCGAGAACCCCCCGGACCGGCAGCCCGCGTCCCCGAACCGGCCGGTGCCCACCCCCGCCGAGGTCTTCCCGCCCCGCCGCCGCCCGGCCCCGCCCCCGGAGCACCTGCTACGCCCCCACGCGGCCCGTACGGCCTGAGCGCCCCTCCCGCCAACCCACCGACATCGCGCCAAAGGGGGCGGGCTACGCTGGAGGCCGCGGCACCTCCGCGGCGCCCGCGCCCAGTAGCCCGCAACGATGGATGGCTCTCATGGATTACCTCTCCGCGCTGCTGCCGTCGACCGTCATGGCCGTCGCCTTCACCGTGATGATCGTGACGATCGTCAAGAACCAGGGCGGCCCCAACAAGACCAAGGAAGACGCCGCCGTCGACGCCGCATTCGCGCAGGCCGAAGCGCCGAAGCAGAAGTCCGCCGAGTAACGTCGGGTAACGTCGGGTAACCCTGTAACCCCAAACGGGCGCGGCCCCGTCGCCCGAATCGCCACGCCCGCCGCACCGTTCCCCGTCCCAATCGCCCCATTGTTCACGCTCCTACGGGTATTGTGCTGGCGTGGTCCGGCCATTGGGAGAGCTCGAAGACACGGTCATGACCCGGGTGTGGGAGTGGAACCGGCCGGTCACCGTCCGGGAAGTGCTGGAAGACCTCCAGCAGGAACGCTCTCTCGCGTACACCACCGTCATGACCGTAATGGACAACCTCCACCAGAAGGGCTGGCTGCGGCGTGCGCCCGAAGGCCGCGCCTATCGATATGAAGCGGTCTCCACCCGGGCCGCGTACTCGGCCGCACTCATGAACGAGGCGTGGGCCGCCAGCGACAATCCCGCGGCCGCCCTTGTCGCGTTCTTCGGCATGATGTCGCCGGCCCAGGTCGACGCCCTGCGCGACGCGCTACGCGTTGTGTCCCTGGACTCACCCGGTGACACCGAAGCCGGTGACGGCGAAGCGAGCGCGTGACGATAGCGTCATGTCATGCCCAGCGATTCTTACGGGGTCACCATCCGGCGCGCCCGTACCACGGATGTCCCCGCCATCCGGCGGCTGCTCGACCCCTACGTGCACCGTGACATCCTTCTCGACAAAGCCACCGTGACGCTTTACGAGGACATCCAGGAGTTCTGGGTCGCCGAGCACGACGGGGACGCCGCCGTGGTCGGCTGCGGGGCGCTGCACGTCATGTGGGAGGACCTCGCGGAGGTGCGTACGCTCGCCGTGGATCCGGCCCGCAAGGGCACCGGCATCGGCCACCAACTCCTCGACAAGTTGCTCCACACCGCGCGCTGGCTCGGTGTCGGCCGAATTTTCTGCCTCACGTTCGAAGTGGACTTCTTCGCCAAGCACGGCTTCGTCGAGATCGGTGAGACTCCGGTGGACCAGGACGTCTACAGCGAGCTGCTGCGCTCGTTTGACGAGGGCGTTGCCGAGTTCCTGGACCTGGAGCGGGTGAAGCCCAACACCCTCGGCAACAGCAGGATGCTGCTGCATCTCTGACGTCGCTATGTCCGAATCGCGCAGATATTGTTGAGCGAGTTCTCCGGCAGGGTTTGAGTTTTTCGCTGAAAAGCGGTTTGCTTTCGCCAGCACACATTGTTCTGATGAAAGGGAAGCCGGTGGCTCAGAAGGTACAGGTCCTTCTCGTCGATGATCTCGATGGCGGTGAGGCAGACGAGACCGTGACGTTCGCTCTCGACGGCAAGTCCTACGAGATCGACCTCACGACTGCCAACGCGGAAAAGCTGCGCACCGCTCTGGAGCAGTACGTGAAGAGCGGCCGCAGGACCGGTGGCCGCGCCACGAAGCGTTCTCGCGGCGGGGCGTCCGGCAGCCAGGACACGGCGAAGATCCGCGCGTGGGCGAAGGAGCAGGGTTACGAGGTCAGCGAGCGTGGCCGTGTTCCGGCGAACATCCGCGAGGCATACGAAAAGGCGAACGGCTGACGTTCAGGGCGAGGCGGTGGCAGGCAGTCGCCGCCGCGCTCACCAACCGTACGAGATCCGGCCGGTCCGCAACCCGGTTCCGCGCCGGAACGGCAGCACCGTCCGCGTAACTCCTGTCCCCATCCATTTCGACAGCATCCCGGACGACGTCTTCGACGCCATCCGCGTCCTCTCCTACGACATCCCCGTCCACGACTCCGCCCCCGCGGCCGGCGCCCGTGCCCACGGGCAGCCGCACCGCGGGGAGGCGCGCCAGCGCCGCCCTGCCGGGCGGCCGCAGCCACAGCGTCGGCGGCCAGCTCCGTACCGCCGCCGGCGCCGCGGTCAGGTCCAGCGGGATGCCGCTCCACTCCAGCCAGTCCAGCAGCCCCGGCAGCTCCGCCGCGCCGCCCTCGGCGATCAGGAAGCGCATCCGGCCGCCGGTCAGCGCCACGGGCCCCGTCGCCGGCCGCCTGCGCAGCACCGCCCAGCCGGCCTCCGCGGGCATCTCCAGCACGTCGCAGCGCAGCGCCCCGGGCAACGGCACGCCCCCTGAGGGCGGCGCCCCCGCGGCAGGCGCCGCGGCCGCCCCAGCCGCCGATCCGTTCCGGCCGTACACGGCGCTTCCGCCCGCCGGGGCGGGCCTGCCCTGCGGGCCGGTCTGGCGCGGGATCACGGTGCCGGTCACACCCTGAGCAACGGGTCGCGCCCGCGTTGGTTACGACATGTGTCACCCCGGTCGCATAGCGCGCTTCTTCTTCCCCGCATCAGCACTCACAGGCGTTCCACCGTGTTCGCCGTCAGCGCAGTGAAGAGGCCGGAAAATCTGATGGCACTGCCCACGGCGCGGGTAAGACTTGGCTAGTGGCGCTGGTGAGAGCGGTGGCTTCGGCGGGCTTCGGCGGTGTGTGGCGGCGGCGTTCGCCATGGGCGTAGCGGCATTGAGAGTATTCGCCTGGCCTGCGGGAACATCGTCTCGCACCATCGGGTTGGAGCAGTAGCCGGTTGTTCGGTGCAGGAGACTGATGGAGTCAGCGTCCGGGTGTCGGCAGTTGGAATGAGCGGTCCCCGCTTGCGGGACTAAGCTGCGGAAGGACAGGGAGGGGAACGTCCCCGATCTGCCTGACCGCTCTGAGGAGCGATTAACGATGTTCGAGAGGTTCACCGACCGCGCGCGGCGGGTTGTCGTCCTGGCTCAGGAAGAAGCCCGGATGCTCAACCACAACTACATCGGCACCGAGCACATCCTCCTGGGCCTGATCCACGAGGGTGAGGGTGTCGCCGCAAAGGCCCTGGAGAGCCTCGGGATCTCGCTCGAGGCGGTCCGCCAGCAGGTGGAGGAGATCATCGGCCAGGGCCAGCAGGCCCCGTCCGGCCACATCCCCTTCACCCCCCGGGCGAAGAAGGTCCTGGAGCTGTCGCTCCGCGAGGCCCTTCAGCTCGGGCACAACTACATCGGTACGGAGCACATTCTGCTCGGCCTCATCCGCGAGGGCGAGGGCGTCGCCGCCCAGGTCCTCGTGAAGCTGGGCGCCGATCTGAACCGGGTGCGGCAGCAGGTGATCCAGTTGCTCTCCGGCTACCAGGGGGGCAAGGAGACCGCCACCGCCGGCGGCCCCGCCGAGGGCACGCCGTCCACGTCCCTGGTGCTCGACCAGTTCGGCCGGAACCTCACGCAGGCGGCCCGCGAGTCCAAGCTCGACCCGGTCATCGGGCGCGAGAAGGAGATCGAGCGGGTCATGCAGGTGCTGTCCCGCCGGACGAAGAACAACCCGGTGCTCATCGGCGAGCCCGGCGTCGGCAAGACCGCCGTGGTCGAGGGCCTGGCCCAGGCCATCGTCAAGGGCGAGGTGCCCGAGACCCTGAAGGACAAGCACCTCTACACCCTGGACCTCGGCGCGCTGGTCGCGGGCTCCCGCTACCGCGGTGACTTCGAGGAGCGCCTGAAGAAGGTGCTCAAGGAGATCCGCACCCGCGGCGACATCATCCTGTTCATCGACGAGCTGCACACCCTGGTGGGCGCGGGGGCCGCCGAGGGCGCGATCGACGCGGCGAGCATCCTCAAGCCGATGCTGGCCCGCGGCGAGCTCCAGACCATCGGTGCCACCACGCTCGACGAGTACCGCAAGCACCTGGAGAAGGACGCGGCCCTGGAGCGCCGCTTCCAGCCGATCCAGGTCGCGGAGCCGTCGCTCCAGCACACCATCGAGATCCTCAAGGGTCTGCGCGACCGGTACGAGGCGCACCACCGGGTGTCCATCACGGACGCCGCGCTGGTCGCCGCGGCCCAGCTCGCCGACCGGTACATCTCGGACCGCTTCCTGCCCGACAAGGCGATCGACCTGATCGACGAGGCGGGCTCGCGGATGCGCATCCGCCGGATGACCGCGCCGCCGGACCTGCGGGAGTTCGACGAGAAGATCGCCGACGTGCGGCGCGAGAAGGAGTCCGCGATCGACTCGCAGGACTTCGAGCTGGCCGCCGGCCTGCGCGACAAGGAGAAGCAGCTCCTGGCGCAGAAGGCGCAGCGGGAGAAGGAGTGGAAGGCCGGCGACATGGACGTCGTGGCCGAGGTGGACGAGGAGCTGATCGCCGAGGTCCTGGCCACCGCCACCGGCATCCCGGTCTTCAAGCTGACCGAGGAGGAGTCCTCGCGGCTGCTGCGCATGGAGGACGAGCTGCACAAGCGCGTCATCGGGCAGGAGGACGCCATCAAGGCGCTCTCCCAGGCCATCCGCCGTACGCGGGCCGGTCTGAAGGACCCGAAGCGCCCCGGTGGCTCGTTCATCTTCGCCGGCCCGTCCGGCGTCGGTAAGACGGAGCTGTCGAAGACGCTGGCGGAGTTCCTCTTCGGCGACGAGGACGCGCTCATCCAGCTCGACATGTCGGAGTTCAGCGAGAAGCACACCGTCTCGCGGCTGTTCGGCTCCCCGCCCGGCTACGTCGGGTACGAGGAGGGCGGTCAGCTCACGGAGAAGGTGCGCCGGAAGCCGTTCTCGGTCGTCCTCTTCGACGAGGTCGAGAAGGCCCACCCGGACATCTTCAACTCGCTGCTCCAGATCCTGGAGGACGGTCGCCTGACCGACTCCCAGGGCCGGGTCGTGGACTTCAAGAACACGATCATCATCATGACGACCAACCTCGGCACCAAGGACATCTCCAAGGGCTTCGGCCTGGGGTTCGCCGCCGGGGGCGACGTCAAGACCGGCTACGAGCGGATGAAGTCGAAGGTCAGCGAGGAGCTGAAGCAGCACTTCCGGCCCGAGTTCCTCAACCGTGTGGACGACATCGTGGTCTTCCACCAGCTCACCCGCGACGACATCATCGAGATCGTCGACCTGCGGCTGGCCGAGCTGGACAACCGGCTCAAGGACCGCGACATGGCGATCGAGCTGTCCACCGAGGCCAAGGACCTGCTGTCCAGGCGGGGCTTCGACCCGGTGCTGGGCGCCCGGCCGCTGCGCCGCGCGATCCAGCGGGAGATCGAGGACGTGCTCTCGGAGAAGATCCTCTTCGGCGAGCTGCGCCCGGGCCACATCGTGGTGGTCGACACCGAGGGCGAGGGTGACGAGGCTACGTTCACCTTCCGCGGCGAGGAGAAGTCGGCGCTGCCCGACGCCCCGCCGGTCGACGCCGCCGCCGGCGGCGCGGGCCCGAACCTGAGCAAGGAGGCGTGAGCCGGTAGCTGCTCGGCTCCCGACGCACGACACAGAGCCGCCCCGGACCACACGGTCCGGGGCGGCTCTGCGTGTACGTACCGGGTGCACCCGGGCGCGTAGCGGAAGGCGCGTACGGGAAGGCGCCGTACGGGAAGGGCCGCGGGCGGGTCAGCCCTTGTACGCCGCGGTGACCAGCTCCTGCGCGACCTCCAGGCAGGCGAGCCGCTTCTCCTCGGCGTCGCCTTTGGCGTCGGCCAGGGCGAACATGCCGGCGTGCATGGCGAAGATCGCGGAGATGCAGCGCGCCTGGTCCCTCAGGTCGGCGTCCTTGTCGCGCAGCATCCCGATGATGTCGCCCATGCGGGCCTTGAAGGTCTCGCCGAGGCTCAGGTCGCGGATGCTCGCCTGGTTCTCCTGCATGAACCGGAAGAGGGTGCTGCCGCCGGCGAGCAGCGCGCTGTACCGCGTCAGCAGCTCCAGCCGGGTCTCCAGCGTGACGGGCTGGGCGCGGCCCCAGGCGATCAGCTCGTCGACCCGCGCGAAGTGGTCCTCGACCAGGCTGACGAGGATGTCTTCCTTTGTCTTGAAGTGGTAGTACAGCGCGGCCTTCGTGACGTCGAGGCGTTCGGCGATCTCGCGCAGGGACGTCTTGTCGTAGCCCTTGTCGGCGAAGAGCTCCAGCGCCACGTCCTGAATGCGCTGGCGGGTGTCGCCCCTGGTCGTCCCCATGATCCCTGCTTCCGTCAGATACTTACTTGACGCCCGGCAAGTAGCGGCGTACGTTCTCATGGTACCCACTAGCCGGGCGGCAAGTAAGTAGGGAGAGGGTCCATGGCGGACAAGGATCAGGAGGCGGTACCAGCGCCGCCGCGCAACATCAGGGTGATCATGCTCGGCCTGATGATCACGATGATGCTGGCGATGCTCGACAACCTGATCGTCGGCACCGCGATGCCCACGATCGTGGGCGAGCTGGGCGGCCTGAACCACCTCGCCTGGGTGGTCACCGCGTACACCCTGGCCATCGCCGTCTCCACGCCCCTGTGGGGCAAGTTCGGCGACCTCTATGGCCGCAAGGGCATATTCATGTCCTCCATAGTCCTCTTCCTGATCGGCTCCGCACTCTCCGGCATGGCCCAGGACATGGGCCAGCTCATCGCCTTCCGCGCGGTCCAGGGCCTGGGCGGCGGCGGTCTCATCGTCGGCGTCATGGCGATCATCGGCGACCTCGTGCCGCCCCGCGAGCGCGGCCGGTACCAGGGCATGATGGCCGCCGTCATGGGCATCGCCACCATCGGCGGCCCGCTGGTCGGCGGGACGATCACCGACCACCTCGGCTGGCGCTGGGCCTTCTACATCAACCTGCCGCTCGGCGCCGTCTCGCTCTTCGTCATCTCCGCCGTGCTGCACCTGCCGAAGAAGCGCGTCAAGGCGCGCGTGGACTACACGGGCGCCGCCCTCCTCTCCGTCGGGCTGACGGCACTGGTGCTGGTGACCTCCTGGGGCGGTACGGAGTACGACTGGGCGTCGGTGCAGATCATCGGCCTGTCCGTGCTCGGCGTCGCCTCGCTGGCCGCCTTCGGCTGGGCCGAGACCCGCGCTGCGGAACCGATCATCCCGCTGCGTATCTTCCGCAACAGCAACTTCACGCTGATGAACGTGATCGGCTTCATCGTCGGCTTCGTGATGTTCGGCGGGGTGACCTTCCTGCCGCTCTTCCAGCAGAGCGTCCAGGGCGCCTCGGCCACCAACTCCGGGCTGCTGCTCCTGCCGATGATGCTGCCCGTCATGGTCGTCTCGCTCTTCGTCGGCCGGGCCACGACCAAGACCGGGCGCTACAAGATCTACCCGATCGTCGGCGGCGCCGCCCTGATCGTCGGGATGTACCTGCTGTCCACGATGGACACCGGCACCTCCCGTCTGACCTCCGGGCTCTACATGGCGGTGATGGGGGCCGGCCTGGGCTTCATGATCCAGATGTCGATGCTCGTCGGACAGAACAGCCTGGAGATGCGCGACATGGGCGCCGGCAGCTCGACGATCACCCTGACCCGCACCATCGGCGGCTCCTTCGGCGTCGCCCTGATGGGCGCCATCTTCAGCAGCCGGGTCGCCGACACCATGGCCGAGGAGGCCGGGCCCGCCGGCGAGAAGGCGGCCGGCGGCGGCGGGCAGCTCACCCCGGATCGGATCGAGCAACTGCCGACGCAGATCAAGGACGCGTACCTGAACGCCGTCTCGAACGGCACCCACCAGGTGTTTCTCTGGGGCGCGGTGATCGCGGCACTGGCGTTCGCCGCCTCGTGGTTCGTCAAGGAGGTCCCGCTGCGCGGGGCCGCCCCGGCGAAGAAGGACTCCGGACCGGCCGGGGACGCCGGTCCGGACTCCGCGCAAGCGGAGGCGGAGGCCCCGGCGAAGGTCTGAGAGCGGGCCGGGCCTCCGATGGCGGGCCGCGCACCTCCCGCAGTAGCGGGCGTGGGGTGCGCGGCCCGTCTGCGCGTACGGGCGCGGGCCGTACGGGCGCGGGGCCGCGGGTCGTACGGGCGCGGGGGCCGCGGCCTCGTGCCGCCGGGCCGGCTGCACAGGGCCGGTGTCAGTGGTGCGTGCCATCCTCGGAGAGTGCTTCGCCCCGATCTGCGCGCACTTCGCAGCGCCAAGGACGCCATGGACCGCGACTGGGCCGACCCGACCGTCGACCTGGCCGTGGTGGCGACGCACGCCGGCTACTCGCGGTACCACTTCATCCGCGCCTTCAAGGCCGCCTACGGCGAGACCCCCGGCCAGTACCTGACGCGCCGCCGCCTGGAGCGCGCCGAGCACCTGCTGCGTACGTGCAACCTCTCCGTCACCGAGGTCTGCCACCTGGTCGGCTTCTCCGCCCTCGGCACGTTCTCCGCCAGCTTCAAGCGGCGCACCGGGCTGTCCCCGAGCGCGTACCGCGACGCGCACGTGGGCCGCGGGACCGCGCTCATACCCGGCTGCTTCGCGCTGCTGTGGGCCGGCGGGTTCGACCCGCGCATCAAGGAGCGCAACTCCGAGGAAGCGGGCTGAAGCCGCGCCCGCCTACCGTGGCCGCCGTACCGAAGCCCCACCCACCAGGGAGAACGCCATGATCACCAACCTGGCCATCACCACCGTCTGGACCACGGACCAGGAGCGCAGCCGGGACTTCTTCAGAGACAAGCTCGGCTTCGAGATCCGCGACGACATCGAGATGGGCGAGGGCATGCGCTGGATCACGGTCGGGGTCCCCGGCCAGCCGGACGTCATGCTGGCGCTCATGCGGACCACGGGGCCCGGCCTCGACCCGGAGTCGGCCGAGGCGCTGACCACGCTCGTCAGCAAGGGCGTGCTGGGCGCCGGCGCGTTCCAGACCGACGACTGCCGGGCGACGTACGAGACGCTGCGGAAGCGGGGCGTGGACTTCGTCCAGGAGCCGCAGGAGCGCCCGTACGGGACCGAGGCGATCTTCCGCGACGACAGCGGCAACTGGTATTCGCTGACGCAGCGGCGGGAGGGCGGGCTGGACCACAGCAAGCCCTGGGCCTGACGCCGCGGGGGACCGGTCGGTCGTGCGGCGCCGGGCGCCGGGTCGCTGCCCCGCTGCCCGTGGGCGGCAGGCGGCGGGGGTCAGCCCTGCGGCAGCCGGTAGAGGCCGTCCGCCAGCGGCTCCACCAGCCCGTCCGACACCAGGCTGTCCAGCGCCCGCGCCCGCTGCACCGGCTCGTGCCACACCGCGTCCAGCCGCTGCTGCGGCACCGGCCCGTCCGCGTCCCGCAGTACGGCCAGCAGCCGGCCGCGCACCTGGCGGTCCGTGCCGGCGTACGTCTGCGTGCGGCGCGGCGGGCCCGCGTGCGCCGGGTGCCCGGCGAGCCGCCAGGCGCACAGCGTCGCCACCGGGCAGTCGCCGCAGTCGGGCTTGCGGGCCGTACAGACCAGCGCGCCCAGCTCCATCGTCGCGGCGCCCCAGCGGGCCGCCTCGGCGTCCTCGTCCGGCAGCAGCTCGCGCGCGACGCGGCGCTCCACGGCGGTCGTCGCGCCGGGCGGGAACTCGGTGCCGCCGACCAGCCGGGCGTAGACCCGGCGGACGTTGGTGTCGAGCACGGCGTGCCGCTGCCCGTACGCGAAGGAGGCCACGGCGGCGGCGGTGTACTCGCCGATGCCGGGCAGCGCGAGGAGCTGTGCGTGCCGCTTGGGCACGTCGCCGTTGTGCCGTTCCTTTATCGCGGTGGCGGCGGCGTGCAGCCGCAGGGCGCGGCGCGGGTAGCCGAGCCGGCCCCAGGCGCGCACGGCCTCGCCGGGCGCCTCGGCGGCCAGGTCGGCGGGGCGGGGCCAGCGCTTCAGCCACTGGGTGTAGACGGGGAGCACGCGGCTCACCGGCGTCTGCTGGAGCATGAACTCGCTGACCATGACGCCCCAGGGGCCGGCTTCTGGCCGGCGCCACGGCAGGTCGCGGGCGTGCTCGTGGAACCACTGGAGGACTGGCCCGTGCAGCGCCGCGGGCTCGGGCGCGGACGCGGGCGCGCCGCCGGCGGGGGCGGGCGCGGATGCGGTACTAGCTGTGGTCGCAGTCATGGCACCCCTGATCCTGGCACAGAAAGGGGCGGGGCCCCGGGCAGCGCCGGGGGCCTTGCGTGTTGTGACGCCGGAAGGCGCAGAGCGGGCGGCGTACGGGAGCGTGGAGCGGACGACGAGATTCGAACTCGCGACCCCCACCTTGGCAAGGTGGTGCTCTACCAACTGAGCTACGTCCGCGGGGCCATGAGGCGGCTGCCCACTATACCGCGGTACCGCGGCCCCGAGCCCGTCGCGTACGGGAACGGGGCGCAGGTCCCGGCGCGGGCGGCGCCCCCCGCGCGCCCCCTCACAGCCAGCCGCGCTCCCGCGCCACGCGGGCCGCCGCGTGGCGGTTCTCGGCGTTCAGCTTCGTCATCGCCGACGACAGGTAGTTCCGCACCGTCCCGGGCGTCAGTGACGCCCGCCGGGCGATGTCCGACACCGGCGCCCCGTCCGCCGCCAGCTCCAGCACCTCCGCCTCCCGCGGCGTCAGCGGCGAGTCGCCCGCCGCGATGGCGTCCGCCGCCAGCTCCGGGTCGACGTACCGGCCGCCCCCGTGCACCGTGCGGATCACCTCCGCCAGCCGTTGCGCCGAGACCGTCTTGGGCACGAAGCCCCGTACCCCCGCGGACAGCGCCTGCTTGAGCGCGCCCGGGCGCCCGTGGCTGGTGACGATCATCGCCGCGCAGCCGGGTGCCGCGGTACGCAGCGAGGCCGCGACGGCGACGCCGTCGAGCCCCGGCATCTGGAGGTCCAGCACGGCGACGTCCGGCCGGTGGGCGCGGGCCATGGCCAGCGCCTCGTCGCCGCCCGCCGCCTCGGCGACGACCGTGAGGTCGTCCTCCAGCGCCAGCAGCGCGGCCAGCGCGCCGCGGATCAGGTGCTCGTCGTCGGCGAGCAGTACTCGGATCACGACGCCTCCAGGTCGATCCGTGCCTCCAGGTCGATACGCGCCGCCAGCCGGAACCGCCCGCCGGTCCTGCGCTGCGCGCTCAGCGTGCCCCCGACGGCCGCCAGCCGCTCCCGCAGCCCGGTGAGCCCGGCGCCGTCGTCGGGGGTGCCGGGTTCGGCCTCGGGGGCGCCGTCGTTGTCCATGACGAGTTCGACCACGCCGCCGGCGGCCCGCAGCGACACCGTGCACATGCGGGCGTCCGCGTGCCGCAGCACGTTCGTCGTCCCCTCGCGGACCACCCACGCGAGCGCCGACTGCACCGGCTCGGGCACCTCCACCCGTGCCCGCGGGGCCGTCACGTCCCCCTCGTCCACCGCGCAGTCGACGCCGGCCGCGAGCAGCACCGCGCGGGCGCCGGCCAGCTCGGCGTGCAGGTCGGCGGCGCGGTAGCCCCGTACGACGGCGCGGATCTCGCGCTGCGACTCCTGCGCCACGCGCTGCACCTCGGCCATCTGGTCCGCGGCCTCGGGCCGCCCCCGCTGGGCCAGTTGGACCGCCAGCTCGCTCTTGAGCGCCATGACGGCGAGGTTGCGCCCGAGTACGTCGTGCAGGTCGCGCCCGAAGCGCAGCCGCTCCTCGGCGACGGCCAGCCGCGCCTGCACGGCGCGGGCGGCGTCCAGTTCGTCGACGAGCTTCACGCCCCACGCGGAGGCGCGGTAGGTGATCCCCATGAAGGGGACGCCGAGCAGCGTCGTGACCGCGGTGGTCGTGAGCCAGGTGCCGCGCGGCCCGATCACGAGGGCCGCGAGGAGGGTGGCTGCCCAGAGGCCGAGGGCGATCGCCCCGCCGCGGCGGGGCGGCAGGGCGAGGTAGAGGGGACCCGCGGAGAACACGAGGATCCAGATCAGGTACGCCCCGAGCGCCGTCAGGTCCAGCCGGTCCGCGGCATGCAGCGCGAGGCCGGTCGCCACCAGCGCCGCAGCGACGGCGGTGTGCAGCGCGACCAGTCCGGCGGTGGGGCCGGAGGCCCCCAGGAAGGGCGCGGTGAGGGAGAGGCGCACCTGGAGCGCGAGGTGGACGACGAGCAGGACGGCCAGGAGGGCGGACGGAGCGGCGCCGAGGTCCGCACGATTCCAGACGAGCAGCCCGCCGACCAGCAGGGTCTCCAGGACCGCGAGGAAGTACATGGTGGCGATCGTGTAGCTGCGCCACCGCTCGGGCCCGCTCATGTTCCGGGCGCGCCGGAGCCAGCGGATCGCGCCGCCCGGTCTCTGCGGTCCCGGGCCGGGGCCGGTTGCCCCGTCGGCGTCCGGCCCGTCCGGCCCGTCCGGCTCGGCCATCTCGTACGTGCCCTCCGTCCCGGTCGTCCCCGTCGCCCCGTACGGCCGTACCGTACGCCCACCACCTCCCGGTGGCCGCACGGCCGGCCGCAGTCCGCTCACGCGCGCGGCTCCCACCGGAACCACCGCCGCACGGCCCACGCCCCGGCGGCCGTCCACGCCACGGCCACCGCGAGCGCCTCGACGGTCCCGCCGCCGGTCAGCTCCCCGGTCCAGCCGCCGCGCACCAGCTCCACCACCGGCGACAGCGGCAGCCGCTGCGCCACCTCGGCGACCGAGTCAGGCAGCACCTCGAACGGCACGAACAGCCCCGAGCCGAACATCGACACGAGCAGCAGCGGCATGCTCGTCAACTGCGCGCTCTCCGCGGACTTCGTCACCGCCGCGGTCGCCGCGGCCAGCACCGTCAGCATCGCCATCCCCAACAGCACCCCGATCACCGCCAGATGCGGCGCCTCGGGCGCGGGGGAGTCCATCGCCAGGCTGACGGTGACGGCCAGCACGAGGCACTGCGCCAGCGCCACGCACAGGGCGGGCAGGGCGGCGCCGACGAGCAGTTCGCGGTCGGCGAGCAGGCCGGTGCGCAGCCGCTTGAGGACGAGTTCCTCGCGGCGGGCGACGTAGACGATGACGAGGTTCGCGTAGACGACGAAGATCAGGGCGAAGACGACGGCGCTCGGCAGCACCACGGTGGCCGCGGTGAGGCCGGTGTCGGACAGGTCCAGCTCCTCGACGGCGGACCGGGTGGCCAGCGCGAAGCCCGCCGGCGTGACCAGCGCGCCGAAGAGCACGAGCTTGCTGCGCCACATCAGCGTCAGTTCGGCGCGGCCGATCGCGGCCAGCCGGGCGAGCGGGCCGGGGATGTCGGCGGCGCGGTCGTCGGCGCGCGGACGCGCGGTGGCGGTGGCGGTGGTGGTGCTCATCGGCCGTTCCTCTCGTCGATACGGACCACGCCGGCGGTGCGCGGGCCGGACCCGGCGCCCTTGCCGCGCCGCTTGCCCGCCCCCGGCGCCGCCGTGCGGTCGTCCCCCGCGGCGCCCGCGATCTTCAGGAACGCCTCCTCCAGCGACGCCGACCTGGCGTCGAGACCGGCCAGCTCCACGCCGTTGTCCTGGGCCCACAGCAGCAGGCCCGTCAGCGTCCGCTGGAGCGTGCCCGTACGCAGCCGCACGCTCGTCCCCGCCAGCTCGTGCCCGGTCACGCCCAGCGCCGGCAGCGGCGGCAGGTCGCCCGGCAGCCAGCCGACGGGCAGCCGGAACGAGATGGTCGCCGGGTGGTCGCCGACGATCTCCTCGACGGTGCCGGCGGCGGCGATCCGGCCGCCGGCCATGATCGCGAGCCGGTCCGCCAGCTCCTCGGCCTCCTCCAGGTAGTGCGTGGTGAGCAGCACCGTCGTCCCGTCGGCGCGCAGTTCGCGCACCAGCTCCCACGTCGCGTGCCGCCCCTCGGCGTCGAGGCCGGTGGTCGGCTCGTCGAGGAAGAGCACCTCGGGCCGGCCGAGCAGCGCGAGTGCCAGGTCGAGCCGCCGCCGCTCGCCGCCGGAGAGCTGCGCCACCCGCACGTCCCGGCGGTCGGCGAGCCCGACCAGCTCCAGCGCCTCGGCCGCCGGCCGCGGCCGTGCCGTGCAGCCGGCCCACATCCGTACCGTCTCGGCGACGGTGAGCTGCGAGGGCATCCCGCCCTCCTGGAGCATCACCCCGGTGTACGGGCGCACCCGCCCGCGCTCGCGGTACGGGTCGTACCCGAGCACCCGCACCTCGCCGCCGCTGGGCGGCGCCAGGCCCTCCAGCAGCTCGACGGTGGAGGTCTTGCCGGCGCCGTTGGTACCCAGCAGGGCGAACAACTCGCCCCGGTTGACGGCGAAGTCGACGCCGCGCACCGCCTCGAAATCTCCGTACGCGCGCCGCAGCCCCGCGGCGCTGATGACGTTCTCCTCTGTACTGACCATGTCTTCAGACTTCCGCCGCCGCGGGCGCCGGTGCAGTGCACGCTGTCATCGGACGCGATGACAGATGTCATGGCGGGTGCCGTCGCGGGCGGGCATCGCGGGCGGCATCGCGCGCGCCGTCGCGGAAGACTTCCGGACACACGAAAAGAGCCCCGGCCGAAGCCGGGGCTCTCACCGAGCGGACGACGAGATTCGAACTCGCGACCCTCACCTTGGCAAGGTGATGCTCTACCAACTGAGCCACGTCCGCATGCATCCGAACGGCTCTCACCGTCCGGCGCGTGCTCCACTCTACCCCACTACTAATGGGGCTTCTGTGGCGGAGCGGGTGACAGGAATCGCACACTGCGCCTCCCTCTTGGAAAGAGGGCGCTCTACTACTGAGCTACACCCGCGTGGCCTCGGGGGGTCACCCCTTGGCGCGTGCCCCGACTCTATCGGATCCCGGGGGGCAGATGGCAAGCCGGGCCGGTGAACGCCCCCAAGGCGGCCCGGAGGACGGCCGGATGGGGGCAGTCGGGCAGGCCGGACCGGCGTCAGTGTGCGGCTTCGAACGCCTCGTAGACCTTCTTCGGGATACGCCCCCTGGCCGGCACCTCCATGCCCTGCGACCCGGCCCAGGCGCGCACGGTGGCGGGGTTGGGCGCGATGTCGGTGCGGGTGAACGCCCGCCCCGTCGCGGCCTGCTTCCGCCCGGCCCGCAGGAAGGGCGCCAGCGTGCTGCGCAGTTTCTTGGCGTTCGAGGCATTGAGATCGATCTCGTACGACTTCCCGTCGAGTCCGAAGTTGACCGTCTCGGTCGCTTCTCCGCCGTCGATGTCGTCGAAGAGGCTGACCACTACGCGCTGCGCCACGAAACCGGTCCTTCCGTCGGTCGCGCCTGCCGCTTTCCCGTCCGCCGCGCGACCTGCGCGGAAGACCGGGGCCGCGGGAGCGCCGGCTCATTTGATCAGTGCTTTAACCTTTGTATCGCGACGGCTTTTGATGCGGAAGCCGGGCAATTGGGCCCGCGTGTCACGTCGCAATGCGGACCCTACTTTTATTGGGCCCTTTACCCAAGTGGATATCACGGGCGATGCGGAACCGTAACCGGCCCGACGCATATCTACCCGGGTAGATTTGCCCGCAAGGTACGCTGTCGTCACCGCTTCTTCACAACCCTTACCGGGAGTAGCCAGTGGCCCGCGTCGTAGTCGACGTCATGCTCAAGCCGGAGATCCTCGACCCGCAGGGACAGGCGGTCCAGCGCGCGCTGCCGCGCCTCGGCTTCGCCGGGATCGCCGACGTCCGCCAGGGCAAGCGCTTCGAGCTGGAGGTGGAGGGCCCGGTCGACGACGCCGCCCTCGCGCAGATCAACACGATGGCCGAGACGTTCCTTGCCAACACCGTGATCGAGGACTTCACCGTACGTGTCGAGGAAGTCGCGCACCGGGGAGAGGCGAAGTGACCGCTCGTATCGGCGTCGTCACCTTTCCGGGATCTCTTGACGACCGCGACGCGCTGCGGGCCGTTCGGCTGGCGGGCGCCGAGCCGGTCTCGCTCTGGCACCGGGACAAGAACCTCCAGCAGGTCGACGCGGTCGTGCTCCCCGGCGGTTTCAGTTACGGCGACTATCTGCGGGCCGGAGCCATTTCGCGCTTTGCACCCGTGATGGATACGGTCATCGAGCAGGCCCGGTCCGGTATGCCGGTCCTCGGCATCTGCAACGGCTTCCAGGTGCTCACGGAAACTCATCTGCTGCCCGGCGCGATGTTGCGCAACAACCACCTCCACTTCATCTGCCGTGACCAGAAGCTGCGGGTGGAGAACGCCGGCACGGCCTGGACCGCCGACTACGCCGCGGGCCAGGACATCCACATCCCGCTCAAGAACATCGACGGCCGCTACACCGCCGACGAGCGGACCCTCGACGAGCTGGAGGCCACCGGCCGCGTCGTCTTCCGCTACCTGGACGGCAACCCCAACGGCTCGCTGCGCGACATCGCCGGCATCGCCAACGAGGCGGGCAACGTCGTCGGCCTCATGCCCCACCCCGAGCACGCCGTCGAGGCCCTCGTCGGCACCGGCCGCACCGACGGCCTCGGCTTCTTCACCTCGATCCTCAAGAGGCTGGTCCACGCATGACGCGCACCCCGCTGGACACCGGAACGGCGAGGGAGCGAGTTCGCGCCCGGAGCCACGACCGTCTGGACCCCCACGCGCGAAGGAGCGAGCGAGCGTGACCCTCGACACCGTCAAGCACGCCTCCGGCACCCCCGACGCCGAACAGCCCTGGGCCGAACTCGGCCTGAAGCAGAACGAGTACGAGCAGGTCCGCGAGATCCTCGGCCGCCGCCCGACCGGCGCCGAACTGGCCATGTACTCCGTCATGTGGTCCGAACACTGCTCATACAAATCGAGCAAGGTGCACCTGAAGCAGTTCGGCGACAAGGCACCGCCCTCCGACGCCCTGCTCGTCGGCATCGGCGAGCAGGCGGGCGTCGTGGACGTCGGCCAGGGCTACGCCGTCACGTTCAAGGTCGAGTCGCACAACCACCCCTCGTACGTGGAGCCCTACCAGGGCGCGGCGACCGGCATCGGCGGCATCGTCCGCGACATCATCGCCATGGGCGCCCGCCCCGTCGCCGTGATGGACCCGCTGCGCTTCGGCGCCGCCGACCACCCCGACACCAAGCGCGTGCTGCCCGGCGTCGTCGCCGGCATCGGCGGCTACGGCAACTGCCTGGGCCTGCCCAACATCGGCGGCGAGGTCGTCTTCGACTCCTGCTACCAGGGCAACCCGCTGGTCAACGCCCTCTGCGTCGGCGTCATGCGGCACGAGGACATCCACCTCGCCAAGGCCGCCGGCGTCGGCAACAAGGTGATCCTCTACGGCGCCCGCACCGGCGGCGACGGCATCGGGGGCGCCTCCATCCTCGCCTCCGAGACCTTCGACGATGCCCACGGCACCAAGGGGCCCAGCAAGCGCCCCAGCGTCCAGGTCGGCGACCCGTTCCAGGAGAAGCTGCTCATCGAGTGCACCCTGGAGGCGTTCCGCGCGGACCTCGTCGTCGGCATCCAGGACCTCGGCGCGGCCGGGCTGTCCTGCGCCACGTCCGAGCTGGCCTCCAACGGCACCGGCGGCATGCGCGTCGAACTCGACGTCGTACCGCTGCGCGACGCGACGCTCTCGCCCGAGGAGATCCTCATGAGCGAGTCGCAGGAGCGGATGTGCGCGGTGGTCGAGCCCGCGAAGGTCGACCGCTTCCTGGCCATCTGCGAGAAGTGGGACGTCACCGCCACCGTCATCGGCGAGGTCACCGACGGCGACCGGCTGGAGATCTTCTGGCACGGCGAGCAGATCGTGGACGTGCCGCCGCGCACCGTCGCGCACGACGGCCCGGTCTACGAGCGGCCGATGGCCCGCCCCGGCTGGCTCGACGCCCTCCGGGCCGACGACGCCGCGAAGCTCCCGCGGCCCGGTGCGGCGGACGGCGACGCGCTGCGCGCGCAGGTGCTGCAACTCGTCGGCTCGCCGAACCAGGCGGACAAGTCGTGGATCACCTCGCAGTACGACCGCTTCGTCCTCGGCAACAC
Source organism: Streptomyces sp. 184 (assembly GCF_045781775.1). Lineage (NCBI taxonomy): Bacteria > Bacillati > Actinomycetota > Actinomycetes > Kitasatosporales > Streptomycetaceae > Streptomyces > Streptomyces sp. 184. The sequence continues at coordinate 502,638 of NZ_CP123230.1, forward strand.
CGTGCTGGCGCAGCCCGAGGACTCCGGCATGATCCGCATCGACGAGGAGACCGGCCTCGGCGTCGCGCTGGCCACCGACGGCAACGGCCGCTACGCCAAGCTCGACCCGTACGCGGGCGCGCAGCTCGCGCTGGCGGAGTCGTACCGCAACGTCGCGGCCACCGGCGCCCGCCCGCTCGCGGTCACCGACTGCCTCAACTTCCCCTCGCCGGAGGATCCGGCGGGCATGTGGCAGTTCGCCGAGGCGTGCCGCGGCCTGGCCGACGCCTGCCGCACCCTTGGCACCCCCGTCACCGGCGGCAACGTCTCCCTCTACAACCAGACCGGCGACCAGCCGATCCACCCGACGCCGGTGGTCGGCGTGCTCGGCGTGATCGACGACGTGGCGCGGCGCACCCCGATGGCGTTCGCGAAGGAGGGCCAACTGCTCTACCTCCTCGGTGACACGAAGGAGGAGCTGGGCGGTTCCGCCTGGTCGCAGGTGGTGCACGAGCACCTGGGCGGGCTGCCGCCGGCGGTCGACCTGGAGCGGGAGCGGCTGCTCGCCGAGATCCTGATCTCCGCCTCGCGCGACGGCATGATCGACGCGGCGCACGACCTGTCGGACGGCGGGCTGGTCCAGGCGGTGGTCGAGTCCTGCCTGAAGGGCGGCCACGGCGCCCGGCTGGTGGTGCCCGAAGGGCTGGAGGCCGCGGTGTTCCTGTTCTCGGAGTCGCAGGGCCGCGCGGTGGTGGCGGTGCCGCGCAGCGAGGAGATGCGGTTCACCGACATGTGCGGTGCGCGGGGCCTGCCGGCGACCCGGATCGGCGTGGTCGACGGGGACACGGTGGAGCTTCAGGGGCAGTTCACGCTGCCGCTGACGGAGCTGCGCGAGACGTGGGAGCGGACGATCCCGGAGCTGTTCGCCTGAGCGTCGCTTCGCGTAGGGGGTACTTCGCGTACGGGGGACGGGGTCAGCGGCCGGGCGCCTGGGCCGCTCCCCCTCCCAGCGAGTCCACGGCGCGGTAGATCTCGGCCTTCAGCCCCTCCGGGTCGGGTACGTGCCGCAGCGTCATCACGCCCTGCTCGGACGCGGACTGCACGTTGAGGGTCCCGTAGCGCATGACCCGCTCCCACAGGTTGGCGCGGAACGACACGTCGTTGACGCGCGTCAGGGGGATGCTGCGGCCCGACTTGGACAGGAAGCCGCTGCGCTTGTGCAGCCGCTTGGTGGTGAGGATGTACAGCGTGCTGCGCCACTGGAGCAGCGGGATCAGCCAGAAGTAGCAGGCGAAGATCGCCGCCACCGCCAGCACCCCGAAGGTGGTGTACGTCCCCCAGTCCTCGTCCCGCGGCAGCCACCACACGAGCGCGCCGGCGGCCACCGCGATGACGCAGAGCGCGAGGAACTCGTTGACCAGCGTGGTCCAGTGCTGGCGGGTCACGTACACCAGCGACTCGTCTTCTGCGAGGTAGCGGTCGGCGATAGGCATGCGCGCATGGTGGCACAGGTCCGCGTTGTCAGACATCGGCCGTACGCTCCTGTCATGCCGACCGCCAAGCGCAGCGGCGCCCGCAGGGCGCGGACGTACGACCCGGAGAAGACGTGGGCGGCGCTCACGGCGCAGGTGCGCGCGGTGAGCGCCGCGGCGCACGCGCTCGACGAGCGCGGCCTCGCGCTGCCGTCGGGGCTGCCGGGCTGGGACGTACGGCTGCTGCTGGCGCATGTCGTGGACCAGATCGAGGCGACGCCGCGGCTGCTCGCCGAGAGCCCGCCGGCGGCGGTCGCCGCCGGCCGAGGCGCCGTGGGCCTGTCGGCGTGGGCCGTGTCGACGGCGGGCGTCGCCGACCGGCTGGACGAGCGCACCCGCCGCGAGGCCGACCGCATCGCCGCAGCGTACGGGGACGGGCCCGCGGCGCTCGCCTCGGCGGTGGACGCGGCGGCGGAGCGGCTGGCGGCGGCCGGGCCCGAGGCCGTACGGACCGACCGCCTGCTGCCGCACCGCTTCGGCCCGATGACCGCACTCGACATGACCGTCACCCGCCTTGTCGAACTCGTCGTGCACAGCGACGACCTGACCCGCGCCACCGGCGCCGCCGTCCCCCTGGACCGGGGCGCGGTGGCCGCCGCGGTCCGCGTCCTGGCGGACGCGCTGGCCGCGAAGGCCCCGGGCGCGGCGGTGGAGGTACGCATCCCTCCGTACGCGGCGATCCAGTGCATAGAAGGCCCCCGCCACACCCGCGGGACGCCGCCGAACGTGGTGGAGACGGACCCGCTGACGTGGATCCGGCTGGCCACGGGCCGTACGACCTGGGAGGCGGCGCGGGACGAGGGCACGGTCACGGCGAGCGGCGAGCGGGCGGACCTGAGCGGGGTGCTCCCGGTGCTGGCCTGACCCGGCACTCCGCGCGGGCGCTCACGGGGCCCGCTGCCCGGTGCCCGGAGCCGTGGCGGTGGCGTCGGCGCACGGGATGCGTGAGCCCTGGTCGTGGAGGTGGGCCGCCGAGATCCACCCCCAGTGGTCCGATTCCGCGACACGGCCGTAGGTCCACCTGGTGCCGTAGCCGTTGATGACGTGGCAGGAGTAGTCGAACTCCATGCCCTCCGACACCCACACGACGCTTTCGCAGGCGGTGTACGGACCGCCTTTCATGCGACCGGCCCCGGTGATGTCCCCCCGTGCCGTGTCCACGTTGCGAGGGGACCAGTCCGAGCACTGCGGTTGCGCGGAGTCGTCGTCCGGGGCCTCGTCCTGTGCGAGGGCGAGGGCGAAGACCACGGCGGTCGCCACGAACGTCATCGCTGCCAGCCCCAGGGCCACCGCCCGTGGCGTCGTGCGTCTCCTTCTCGGCCTTCCCCTGACCGGCAGAGCCCGGCGCAGTCTGCCGGAACGACGTTTCCGACGGGTCGCAGGGACCGGATGGACGGCGCGGTTACGGGCGAGGGCGAGCTGCCCGGCGGTGTTCCGGTCCCGCTTGTGCGGCAACGGACGGGAACTCGCCCGGAGCGCGGCGTGGAGCTCCCGGTACAGGAAGTCCAGGTCCAGCACGGGCGGCCCGCCGGGCACGCCCCCCTCGGAGCATCTCCGGATCCCGGTGCCGGTGCGTACGTTGCGTATCGTCCGGCTCACATTTTGTGCACCGCGGTACCCGGACGGCAAGAGCGCCTGGACCACGACCTGCCCGAGGCCACGGGTTCGGAAGCGAGCAGACTGAGGGCATGGAGTTCTTCTGTTACCACCGCGACCGGCCCGGATCTCTCACCCTGCGCTACGAACTGCTGGAAGAGCACTGGTCCTACATGGACGGGTACGCCGCGGAGATGATCGCCCGCGGCCCGACCATGGCCGACGACGGCGAAGTACCCACCGGCAGCGTGCACGTCCTCGACCTGCCGGACGCCGCCACCGCCCGCGCGTTCGCCTTCGACGAACCCGGCTACCAGGCGGGCGCGTACCGCGACGTGCTGCTGCGCCGCTGGCGCAACACGCTGGGCCGCACGATGTGGGACTTCCCCGGCGGCCCCGACGACGGCAACCGCTACCTCGTCCTGGGCCTCGGCGAAGGCCGGGCCGTCGACCTGGCCCTGCCGCCGCAGAAGGACGAGCTGATCGCGTACGGCCCACTGCTCTCCGACGACGCGGCCACCTGGCTGGGCACGGCGGCGCTGGTACGGGCCCCGGACGCGGACGCGGCGCGGGCGGTGCTCACGGCGGGCGCGTACGCGGACGTCGAAGTGCACAACTGGCATTTCGGCGGCCGGTCGACGTGACCCGGGGCGGTGACCGGCCGCCGACTGCACCCCCGTCACGGGTGGACGGCCCGCTGGGTCCGACCGGCCTGCTCGGCCTGCTCGGCCTGCTCGCCGCGCTCGGCGTGCTCGGCCTGCTCGGTCCGGCCCGGGCGGTCGGAGAGCTTGAGCCAGACGACGCCCGCGATGATCACCGTGAGCCAGAGGGCCTTCGCGGGGGTGAGGGCCTCGTCGAAGAACACCGGGCTGAGCAGCGCGGCTCCCACGGCGCCGATGCCCGCCCACACGGCGTAGCCGATGCCCACGTCGATGGCGCGCAGGGCGACGCTCAGGGCGTAGAGCGTCAGCAGGAAGAAGACGACCGCGACGAGCGACCAGGAGAGCACGGTGAACCCGTCGCTGCCTCCGACCGCGAGGGCGTAGCCGATCTCGAAGACCCCGGCGAGAAGGAGGACGAACCAGGCTCGCGCGCGGTCGCTCCGGGGGGCGGTGTGGTTGGACACGTCGGTTCCTTTCCGGTGGGTGGTACGGGGTCCGGCGGGTGGGGAGGTCACGCCGCACCGCTGAGCTGGAGGCCGACGACGCCGACGATGACCGCGGCGATGCCGAGGAGCTTGCGCCAGTCGAGGCGCTGCCCGAAGAGGGAGACGCCGAGGACGACGATCCCGACGCCGGCGACGGAGGTCCAGATCGCGTAGCCGACGCCGACGTCGAAGGTGCGCAGCGCCAGGCTGAGGAGGTAGGTGGCGATGCCGCCGCTGACGAGCGTGGCGGTCGTCCAGCCGGGGTGGGTGAAGCCCCGGGCCTTGCCGGCGGACAGGGCCACGGAGATCTCGAAGACGACGGCGAGTCCGAGGAAGAGCCAGTGCATGGCGGGTGTCCTTCGTCCAGGAAGTGCGGGCGCCTGGATCGTGAACCCTCACACCGGTGTCAAGTGCAAGACTGGACCCCATGCGCATTGGTGAGCTGGGAAACGAGAGCGGCGTCAGCACCCGGTCCCTGCGGTACTACGAGGAGCAGGGACTCATCCGCTCCCGCCGCACCCCCGGCGGGTGGCGCGACTTCGACAGCTCCATGGTCGAGCGGGTCGTCCTCATCCAGCACCTCTTCGCGGCCGGCCTCACCAGCGCCACCATCAACGAACTGCTGCCGTGCCTGGAGGCCCCGCCCGAGGAGCGTACGGGCGTCATGGAGCAGCTTCTGGCCCAGGAAGTCGAGCGTCTGCGGGCCAAGCGCCGCGACATCGACCGCGAACTCGACACCTTGCAGGCCCTCCGCACCGAAACGGCCCTGCCCGGGCCGCCGCGCTGACATCGTCCGGCCGGAGGGTCGATCAAAGCGGCTCATCCTCGTCAGCAGCCGCCGGGTGTACGACCTTGAACTCGGCCCAGACGGCCTTCCCGGGACCGGAACGGCCGCTGACCCCCCAGTCGTCGGCGAGCGCGTCGACCAGCCGCAGCCCGCGCCCGCGGTCGTCGGTCTTCGCGGGGGTGCAGAGGTGCGGGGTGCCGGAGCCGGCGTCGTGGACCTCGATACGGAGGGCGCCGTCGCGGGGGAGGACCCGTACGAGGAAGTCGCGGCCGGGCGGTGTGTGGCGCAGGGCGTTGGTGGCGAGTTCGGAGACGCAGACGCGGATGTCGTCGGCGAGCCCGGCGTCCGTCCCGGGAGCGAGCAGGTCCACGACGAAGTCCCGCGCGCGGGCCACGGCCTGCGCCCGCCGCGCGAACTGCCGCTTGTACGGGCCGAGGCCGGCGCCCCGGATCCCCCGGGGCGTGGGCGTGGCGGTCTGCTGCGAACCGTTCGCCATGTTCGCCTCCCTGGCGATGGAATGGGCGTGCACCTGCCGGTAACCAGACAACTCACCGGCGCGTTGCAGAACCAGAGCAACTGCACCGCATCTCGGCCCCACGCCCACCCCAACGGGTAGGCTGACCAGGAGAGATGTGCGACACGAAGCGGTGAGGCGATGGCTACCAGGCGTGTACGTATGTCCGAGCGCAGGCGATCCCTGGGGTATTCGCAGGAACACCTGGCTGAGCGGGTCGGGGTCGCACTGTCGACCGTGCAGCGCTGGGAAAGCGGTGAGAGCAACCCCCAGCCGTGGCAACGCCCGAAGCTCGCCCGCGCGCTGGACGTCACCGCCACGCAGCTCTCGGCGCTCCTGGGCCCTTCTCCGGCGTGCTGGACCGAGTCCGGCACGGAAACCGTGGACGACGAGACCGCGGCGTGGGAACTGGCGCGGCGCGTCAACGCCAGCGACGTCGGCGGCGAGACGCTTACGCACCTTGAGCGGGCGTTCGACGAACTGGCCACCGCCTACCCGGTCACACCTCCCCAGGTCCTGTTACGGAGAGTCCGGAAGCACACCGCGTACGTCGCGCAACTCCTCGACAAGCGGGCGACCCTTGCGGAGCGTCGCCGGCTCGTCACCGTGGGCGGGTGGCTTTCGCTCCTGGGCGCGACGGTGCACGTCGACCTCGACCAGCAGGACGCCGCGACCGCGCGTCTGCGTACGGCCGCGACCCTGGCCCGCGAAGCCGGGCACCGCGAGATAGAGGCGTGGTGCTACGAGACGGACGCCTGGCGCGTACTCACCGCGGGCGACTACACCGGCGCCCTCGATCTCTCCCGCGCGGCACAGTCCCTCGCCCCGGCAGGGTCTTCCGCGCTGGTCCAGGCGGCGGCACAGGAGGGGCGCGCGCTGGCGAGGCTGGGCGAGGCCCGGGAAACGTACGCGGCTGTCGACCGTGTCCAGCAGATGGCTGCGGCGATGGGCCTTTCCGAACGCCCGAAGGAACACCACTATCAGTACGACCCGGCGAAGGCACTCGCCTACACGGCGACGACGCTGGCCTGGCTGGGCGACCGCGGTGCGGAGCCGTATGCGCGCGAGGTGATCGCTCGCCTGAGCCCGTCGGACGACGTGCAGAAGTGGCCGCGCCGGGTGGCCTCCGCCAACATCGATCTCGCGTTGGTGCTGCTCGCCGGCGGCCGGCTCGACGAAGCGTGCGACGCGGCCCGCCTGGCCATGTTCAGCGGGCGGATCGTGCCCTCGAACCACTGGCGGGCACGGGAGGTCGTGAACGCGGCGGAATCGCGAAAGCTGCCGGGAGCGTCCGACTTGCGCGAGGCGTACGAAGGGATGACGGCGTAGCCGGCGGCGTGGTCCGGCCGCGGGCTCAGGTCGGGCGCGGTCCGCACTCGACAGCCCCGGCAACGGCCGGCCGCAGTGGCCGGTGCGCGCAGCCGCAGCGGGTTTTCCCGCCCGCCGTGCCGCCCGCCGCCCCCGGCCGGAGGCGGGGACGTGATTCCCGCCACGTCTGCACCGTTCGGGGGGTTGGGCGGATCTGCCTTAGACTCGAATACGTGCCACGTGGTGACGGACGACTCAGTCACGATCTGCTTCCCGGAGAGAAGGGCCCCCAGGACGCCTGCGGCGTCTTCGGCGTCTGGGCCCCCGGCGAGGAGGTCGCCAAGCTCACCTACTTCGGACTGTACGCGCTACAGCACCGGGGACAGGAGTCCGCGGGTATCGCGGTGAGCAACGGCTCGCAGATCCTCGTTTTCAAGGACATGGGCCTGGTCTCCCAGGTCTTCGACGAAACCTCTCTCGGCTCCCTCCAGGGCCATATCGCCGTGGGCCACGCCCGCTACTCGACCACCGGTGCCTCCGTGTGGGAGAACGCGCAGCCCACCTTCCGGGCCACCCCGCACGGGTCGCTCGCGCTCGGCCACAACGGCAATCTCGTCAACACCGCCGAGCTGTCCGAGATGGTCGCCGCGCTGCCCCCGGACGGTGCCTCGCGCAGCGGGCGGGCGGCGGCGACCAACGACACCGACCTGGTGACCGCGCTGCTCGCCGGGCAGGTCGACGCGGACGGCAAGCCGCTGACCGTGGAGGAGGCCGCGCCGCTGGTGCTGCCGCGGGCCAAGGGCGCGTTCAGCCTCGTCTTCATGGACGAGCAGACGCTCTACGCCGCCCGCGACCCCCAGGGCATCCGGCCGCTCGTGCTCGGCCGGCTGGACCGCGGCTGGGTGGTGGCGTCCGAGAGCGCCGGTCTCGACATCGTCGGGGCGAGCTTCATCCGCGAGGTGGAGCCCGGCGAGCTGATCGCGATCGACGAGAACGGGCTGCGCGCCAGCAGATTTGCGGAGGCAAAGCCCAAGGGGTGTGTCTTCGAGTACGTGTACCTCGCCCGGCCCGACACCGAGATCGCCGGCCGGAACGTCTACCTCTCCCGCGTCGAGATGGGCCGCCGGCTCGCCGCGGAAGCCCCCGCCGACGCCGATCTCGTGATACCCACGCCCGAGTCCGGCACCCCCGCGGCCATCGGATACGCCGAGGCCAGCGGCATTCCGTACGGTGCCGGGCTGGTCAAGAACAGCTATGTGGGCCGGACCTTCATCCAGCCCTCCCAGACCATCCGGCAGCTCGGCATCCGGTTGAAGCTGAACCCTCTCAAGGAGGTCATCGGCGGCAAGCGCCTCGTGGTCGTGGACGACTCCATCGTCCGCGGCAACACGCAGCGCGCCCTGGTCCGCATGCTCCGCGAGGCCGGCGCCGCCGAGGTGCACGTGCGCATCTCGTCGCCGCCGATCAAGTGGCCGTGCTTCTTCGGCATCGACTTCGCCACCCGCGCCGAGCTGATCGCCAACGGCCTGTCGGTCGAGGAGATCGGCCAGTCGCTGGGCGCGGACTCGCTCGCGTACATCTCCACCGACCGCATGATCGAGGCCACCGGCATCCCCAAGGACAACCTCTGCCGCGCCTGCTTCGACGGCGAGTACCCGATGGACCTGCCCGACCCGGAGCTGCTGGGCAAGCACCTGCTGGAGACCGAGGTCGCCGGCGGGCGCGACGCCGCCGACGCCCTGCGCCGTCCGTAGCACCGCCGCCATGGACCCGTAAGCGGCCACACAAACCCCAGGTGAACGACCCGGAGGATCCCAACGCCATGTCTGGTGCCAGCCAGCCCCCCGCTCCCGCCGCGGCCTCCTACGCGGCGGCGGGCGTCGACATCGAGGCCGGTGACCGCGCCGTCGAGCTGATGAAGGAGTGGGTGAAGAAGACCCGCCGGCCGGAGTCGGTCGGCGCGCTCGGCGGCTTCGCCGGCCTCTTCGACGCCTCCGTCCTCAAGCGCTTCGAGCGCCCCCTGCTCGCCTCCGCGACCGACGGCGTGGGTACGAAGGTCGCGGTCGCGCAGCGGATGGACGTGCACGACACGATCGGGCACGACCTGGTCGCCATGGTCGTGGACGACCTGGTGGTCACGGGCGCGGAGCCGCTGTTCATGACGGACTACATCTGCGTCGGCAAGGTGGTCCCGGAGCGGGTCGCGGCGATCGTCAAGGGCATCGCCGAGGGCTGCGTGCTGGCCGGCTGTGCGCTGGTCGGCGGCGAGACGGCGGAGCACCCCGGGCTGCTCGGCCCCGACGAGTACGACGTGGCCGGCGCCGGCACCGGCGTGGTCGAGGCGGCGGAGGTGCTGGGCGCCGATCGCATCCGTACGGGGGACGCGGTCGTCGCGATGGCCTCCTCGGGCCTTCACTCCAACGGGTACTCGCTCGTACGGCACGTCCTGCTGGACCGCGCCGGCTGGGCGCTGGACCGGGCGGTGCCGGAGTTCGGCCGCACGCTCGGCGAGGAGCTGCTGGAGCCGACGAAGATCTACTCGCTGGACTGCCTCTCGCTGCTGCGCGCCACCGAGGTGCACGCCTTCTCGCACGTCACGGGCGGCGGCCTCGCCAGCAACCTGGCCCGCGTCGTGCCCGACGGGCTGCGGGTCGTCATCGACCGCGGGACGTGGGCGCCGGGCGCGGTCTTCGACGTGGTCGGCGAGGTGGGCGGGGTCGAGCGGGCGGAGCTGGAGCGGACGCTGAACATGGGCGTCGGCATGGTCGCCGTCGTGCCGCAGGAGTCCGTCGACGTCACGCTCTCGCTGCTCGCGGACCGCGGGGTCGACGCCTGGGTCGCCGGCGAGGTGCGCGCGCAGGAGGAGACGGGGAGCGGCGGTGTGGAGCTTACGGGGGGCTATGCCCGCTGAGGCCGTCGTCCAAGGCGTGCGCGGCGCGTGCAGCGTGTGCAGCGTGTGCAGCGCGTGCGGCGCCCGCGTGACGTGCGGGCGCGCCTACGGGCCCGTACGCCGCCGGCCCGCCGCCCGCCGCCGGTTTTCGGCAGCAAAAAGGGCCCGTCCGGGGATGTCCCCGAGCCGAGCTCCTATTTGCTGCCTGCCGGTCAGGCCCCGCGACGCTGCTCCGACGAGCCGGCCGAGTCCTCGCCGTCTTCGTCGTCCTCGTCCTCGTACAGCTCCGCGTAGCGTGCGTACAGGTCGTCGTCGGGCGACTCTTCCTCGACTTGCTGCGGTTGTTGTTGCTGCTGCTGTTGCTGTTGACCGTTCGACGGCGGATTCGCCGTCGAAGCGCCCAGCTCTTCGGCAAGGCGTGAGAGGTCAGTCCCACCGCTGCTGTACTTCAGCTGGCGGGCGACCTTCGTCTGCTTGGCCTTGGCCCGGCCGCGCCCCATGGGTCGACCCCCTCAAACGACGGGGCTCGATGGCCCCAGAGTCTGACACGCGTTCATGATCGGAAGCGGACTCTCGTTAAGAGAGACCGTCCATCGGGGTTCAACGGTACCTGTTTCTGCACCCTGACGGTACGTCGCTGGCAGCACGGGCCCCGCCGCCGATCCCGGTGGAGCCCGCGTCCCCGCTGGTCAAGACCCGATTCTATCGTCTGACGAGGAGCGACCCGCCGCATGGTGGTGACATGCGTTACGTGACGTCGCCTCTTTGCCTTGGTGAAGGCTCCCGTGCGGCCCTCGCGCCCGCCCGGTGCCCGCCCCGGTGTGCCCCGAGGCGGGCGAGCGCGTGCGAGTTGCGTGCGAGTGCGTGCGAGGCCCGGCGCGGGGCCCGGCGCGGGGCCCGGCAGGGGGCGTACGGCGCTCAGCCGCGGCGCCTGGCCTCCGCCATGCGCTGCTCCGCGATCCGGTCCGCCGCCACCGCCGGAGGCACGCCGTCGGACTCCGCCCGGTGGAATATCTCCACCGTCGTGTCGAAGATCCGCGCGGCCTTCGCCCGCGCCCGGTCCATGTCGAAGCCGTGCAGCTCGTCGGCGACCTGGATGACCCCGCCCGCGTTCACCACGTAGTCCGGGGCGTAGAGGATCCCCCGGTCGGCCAGGTCCTTCTCCACGCCCGGGTGGGCGAGCTGGTTGTTCGCCGCACCGCAGACGGCCTTCGCGGCCAGCACCGGCACCGAGTCGTCGCTGAGCGCACCGCCCAGCGCGCAGGGCGCGTACACGTCCAGCGGCTCGCGGATCAGCGCATCCGTGTCCGCCACGACCGTCACCCCGGGGTGCGTCGCCCGCACCCGCGCCACCGACGCCTCCCGGACGTCGGTGATCACCACCTCCGCGCCGTCCTCGACCAGGTGGTCCACGAGGATGTGCCCCACCTTGCCGACCCCGGCGATGCCGACCCGCCGCCCGCGCAGCGACGGCGTGCCCCACAGGTGCTCGGCCACCGCGCGCATGCCCTGGAAGACGCCGAACGACGTGAGCACCGAGGAGTCGCCGCAGCCGCCGTTCTCGGGCGAGCGGCCGGTGGTCCACCGGTTCGTACGGGAGACCACGTCCATGTCGTGGACGTACGTGCCGACGTCACACGCCGTGACGTAGCGCCCGCCGAGCGAGGCGACGGCGCGGCCGTAGGCCAGCAGCAGGTCCTCGGTCTTCGCCTTGTCGGGGTCCCCGATGATCACGGCCTTGCCGCCGCCGTGGTCGAGGCCCGCCATCGCGTTCTTGTACGACATGCCGCGGGAGAGGTTCAGCGCGTCCAGCACCGCGGCCTGCTCGGGGTCGTCCGAGGAGGCGTAGGAGTGGAAGCGGGTGCCGCCGAGGGCCGGACCCAGGGCGGTGGAGTGGATGGCGACGACCGCCTTCAGGCCGGTCTCGCGGTCCTGGCACAGGACTACCTGTTCATGTCCGCCCTGGTCTGAGCGGAAGAGTGTGGAGAGAACGTCGGTCACGGTGGTGACTCCGGTTTGGTCGCGGGCTGCTGCCCTCCAGGGGTGGGGAGGGCAGGTAGTGGCTCAAGCGTAGAGCGGCACCCGCTTCCCGGGACCCCCCGGCGGGGTCTTGGGTCCCGGAGGCGTCCCCCGGGAGGACTCAGCACCATAGTCTGCGGGAGACTCGGATACGTACGTGGGAGAGGGGAGAGGGCGTGGCCGTGGTGTCGTCACTGGTGATCCCGTACGCGACGTACCTGCGCGTGTACGAACCACTGGCCGCCTTCCCCGAACCCGAACGCACCCACTGGTATCGCTACGCCGCCCGCAAGGCCGCCCCGACCAGCCAGGACGAGCTGCTGCGGGCGCTGGCCGGGCTGGCCGGCACCCCGCCGACGGCGGCGCCGGCGCACGAGAGCGGCGACGCCTTCGTCACCGAGGTCGACGGCGTGACGTGCGTCTGCCCCTGGCGCACCCGGCTGCGGAGCTGGCTGGCGCTGGACGAGCTGGTCGACGAGCTGCCCCGGCCGGTGCTGGAGGCGGCGCTGCCCGAGGTCGTACGGGAGCAGGCGCTCGCCGACCACGCACGCTGGCGGGTGGACAACCCGGACGCCCGGCCGTGGATCAGGTCCGCGGTGTGGACGGTGCCGATGCGCTGGTTCGTGCTCTTCTCCGACGAGGAGAGGGAGTACGAGACGGGCGCGCGCACCCTGATGCGCTACCGCACGCCGATGGTGCAGGCCAGGCGCCGGGTGGCGCGCGGGCTGAAGGCGCTGCGCGACGCGGTGGGGCAGGCGCCGCTGGTCGAGGGACTGGTGGACGTCGGAAAGTGGCTGGAAGAGTTCCATCCGCGGTCGCTGGTGGAGCTGGACTACGGCGGTCTCGTGCACGTACTGCCGAAGGAGCACCTGGCGGAGGACCGGTCGGCGGCGGAGGTCGCCGAGGGCATCGCGGCGCTGGCGGCGGGGGACGAGGAGCGGGCCGGGCGGGCGTACCAGCGGCTGACGGACCGCTGGGGTGCGGTGCGCGAGCGGCAGTTCGCCAGCTAGCGCGTCCGGGCGGGGCGGCGGGCGTCGTCGGGCGGTCGAAGCCCTTCGGGCCCCGTGAGGACACCGTGGGCCCTCGTGGGCCCCCGCCGGGGCCTCGGGTCGGCCTCGGGCGGGCCGTGGCGCGGCCGGGGCAAGGGGCTGGACAAGCGCTCACTAGTGCGACGACCAAATCCGGACTAGTGTCCCGCCATGCCCCGGTACGGAAGGGGCCGTTCGGCCCCCACCCCCGGGGACCTTGGTCCCGGACGAAGGTCCCGAACCAGGCTATTTGGTCAAGCGTGATGGAAAGCACGTACCTGGGTCTTGCCGTCACCGCATAGCCTGGGTGACGATATAGGGCAAGGAGTCCAGATGGGGTATGTTCCGTCCAACTTAGGGTGGAATGCCGAGCATTGATCCTCTCGTGGGAGACCTTGTGGCCCCTGGTGGTGCTGTGACTGATCGTCACGAAGGTGTGACTGTCCGCTATGGCACGGTCCAGCGGGATCCGTCGAGGTTGAACACCTCAGAGGGCAATTCCATCGGTTTGGCCGACGCCGCTGGACAGATGGTGTAGTTGTAGTGCCGAGGACAAGCCGTTCGTCCTATTACCGACTCGACCCCCGTTGGCCATATCGGTCAACGAGGGTCAAGGTGCAGAATTTAGAGGAAAGAACCGAGAAGGTTCGGTTCTCCCGAGGAGGCCGCTCATGACCGCTCGCACCCCTGACGCCGAGCCGCTGCTGACCCCCGCCGAGGTAGCCACGATGTTCCGCGTTGACCCGAAGACGGTCACGCGCTGGGCGAAGGCCGGCAAGCTCACGTCGATCCGCACGCTCGGCGGGCATCGCCGCTACCGCGAGGCGGAGGTCCGCGCACTGCTGGCGGGCATTCCGCAGCAGCGCAGCGAGGCTTGACCTACCCGCGTCGCCGGGGCCGGCCGGGACCCCCTGAAGCCCGGCTCACGCCCCACGCACCACACGCGACGCAGCAACGTCGATCGCGCTGGACTCCGCCGGGTCCAGCGCGATTTGCCGCACGGCCCTCGGTGGCCGCCCTCCCCAGGGCGGCCACCGGGGGCCGTTCGCGTACGTGACGACGGGTGGGCCGGATGCCCGTCCGGGCACGGGTGCAATGGCATATACAAAATTGACCTGACCTAAGGGGGGCGTAAATCCCCTTCTTTCGAAATTGAATCAGTGATCCCCGTCACAGCCTCGTCGGCTTGCGGCCCTTGTCGCCGCTGCGATATTGACCCCCCGTCAACTCCTGCCCTACCCAGGCAGCTTTGCCTCGTCCCGCTCCGTCGCCTCGTTCGCGTCCGCGATCTCCGGCGGTGCCGACTCCATCGCCAGCCGCAGCAGTCGGCTACAGACGGCGCAGTGGGGGGTGAGGTGCCCGTACGACGACGCGGCGGACAGATGGGCGCGCAGAAGAGCCTTCGTCTCGTGCCGCACGGTCGTCGTCATAGCCCTTGATGTACCCAGTGCCCGGGCGCCCGTCAAGGAAACGAGCAGGCGGTCTAGACCGCGTACGAGGACGGGTGGGGCGGAAGGAGATTGGTGTGACGAGAGGGGCGCACACGCGACCGGCCCCGGCCGAAAAGGGCCGGGGCCGGTCGAGGCGATCGGGGGGCGATGCGCGCGGCCCTGGACAGGGCGGCGGAAGATGGTGCGGTCCTGACGGGATTTGCTGCGTTTGTCTGCGGCTTCGCCGCGGGCGCGGCCTCAGACAGGGCGGCGCCAGACGATGCGGCAGTAGAAGATGGTGCGGTCCTGACGGGATTTGAACCCGCGGCCTCCACCTTGACAGGGTGGCGAGCACTCCAAACTGCTCCACAGGACCTTGCGTGCGCGAACGCGCGTGCCCGACTCTACAGCAGCTCAGGCCCCCGGTCGAACCGGTTCCGGCGGGCTCACCGCGCCGGCGGCACCAGCGCGTCGACCGCCTTCACGATCCGCTTGTCGGAGATCGGATACGCCGTCCCCAGCGCGTGCGCGAAGTAGCTGACCCGCAGCTCCTCGATCATCCACCGCACGTCCCGCACCGCCCGCGGCACCGGCCGCCCGCGCGGCTGCTGCTCCAGCAGCCACGCGTACTCGTCCTGCATCTCCTTGACCTTCGCCATCCGCGCCCGGTCCCGCTCCGCGTTCGTCGGGAGTTGCTGGAGCCGGCGGTCCGCCGCGACGAGGTAGCGCAGCAGGTCCGGCAGCCGGCCCACGCCGTGCTCGGTGACGAAGCCCGGCTTCACCAGCCACGCCAACTGCTCGCGTACGTCCGCCGCCGACTCGGCCAGCACAGGGCTCTTGACGGCGCGTAGCCGACCCTCGCAGGCGTGCCAGGCCGCCAGGACCTCCTGCACCTGCCGGATGGTCCGCATCGTGGCGTCCACGATGTCGGCCCGTACGGCGTCGAAGAGCTTGCGGAAGCCCTCCTCGTCCCACGCGGGCCCGCCGCGGGCCGCGATGAGCCGGTCCGCGGAGGCGGTGACGCAGTCCTCGAAGAGGGCCTGTACGCCGCCGTGGGGCGTGCGGGAGAGCGCCAGCTTCGCCTGGTTGGGCAGCGTGCTGTTGGCGAACTTGGCGGGGTTGGAGGGCAGTTGGAGCAGGATCAGGCGGCGGGTGCCGGCCCACATGGCGGCCGTCTGCTCCGCCTCCGTGTCGTACAGCCGCACGGCGACGGTCTCGCCCTCGTCCACCAGCGCCGGGTACGCCTTGACGGTGTGGCCGCCGCGGCGGGTCTCGAAGGTGCGGGGGAGGGCGCCGACGGTCCAGGAGGTGAGCCCGGTGCGCCGGCCGAGCGCGGACCCGCCGTCGTCGCCGTCCGCGGGAGTTCCGGGAGTCCCGGGCGTTCCGCGGCCCCCCTTGCCGGCGCCCCGGCCGCCGGCCGACACCTCGTCGAACGCCCGCGTGATCGCCGCCTGCGTCTTGGGCTTGAGCCGCAGCCGCAGCTCCTCCAGGTCCTTCGACTCCGCCAGCCGCCGCCGCCGTTCGTCGGTGACGCGGAACGTGACCTTCAGGTGCTCCGGCACCTTGCCCCAGTCGAAGTCCTCGGCCGTGACCGGCACCCCCACCATCCGCTGGAGCTCGCGCGCCAGCACCGTCGTCAGCGGCTCCTGCACGGGCTGCGTCCGATCGCGCCCCTCCGGGGACGACGCCCGCTCCAGGAACGCCTTGGCGTAGTTCGGCGCCGGCACGTAGTTGCGCCGGATCGGCTTGGGCAGCGAGCGGATCAGCTCGGTGACCACGTCCTCGCGCAGCCCCGGGATCTGCCAGTCGAAGCCGTCCGGGACCACCTGGTTGAGGATCTGGAGCGGTACGTGCACGGTGACGCCGTCCGCGTCCGTGCCCGGCTCGAACTGGTACGTCACCCGCAGCTTCAGCTTCCCCTGCCACCAGGAGTCGGGGTAGTCGTCCTTGGTGACGCCCTCCGCCCGCTCGTTGATGAGCATCGACTTCTCGAAGTTCAGCAGCTCCGGCTCGTCGCGCTGCTTCTTCTTCCACCAGGAGTCGAAGTGCGCGCCGGACACGACGTCTTCGGGGACGCGCTGGTCGTAGAAGTCGAAGAGGGTCTCGTCGTCCACGAGGATGTCGCGGCGGCGGGCCCGGTGCTCCAGCTCCTCGACCTCGGTGAGCAGGCGGCGGTTGGCGGCGAAGAACTTGTGGTGCGTACGCCAGTCGCCCTCGACCAGCGCGTGCCGGATGAACAGGTCGCGGCAGGTCTCGGGGTCGATCCGGCCGTAGTTGACCGAGCGCCGGGCCACCAGCGGCACGCCGTAGAGCGTGACGCGCTCGTACGCCATGACCGCGGCCTGGTCCTTCTCCCAGTGCGGCTCGCTGTACGTGCGCTTGACCAGGTGCTGCGCCAGCGGCTCGACCCAGTCGGGCTCGACCTTCGCGTTGACCCGCGCCCACAGGCGGGAGGTCTCGACCAGCTCGGCGGACATGATCCAGCGCGGCGGCTTCTTGAAGAGCGCGGAGCCGGGGAACACGGCGAACTTCGCGCCGCGCGCGCCCAGGTACTCGTTCTTGGCGTCGGTGTCCTTGAGCCCGATGTGGCTGAGGAGCCCCGCGAGCAGCGACTGGTGGACGAGGTCGGGCGCCGCGTCCTGGTCCGCGGGGTGGATGTCCATGCCGCGGGCGATCGTGCGCAGTTGCGAGTAGATGTCCTGCCACTCGCGTATGCGCAGGTAGTTGAGGAACTCGCGCTTGCACATGCGGCGGAACGCGGACGAGGACAGCGCCTTCTGCTGCTCGCGTACGTACGTCCACAGGTTGAGGAACGTCGCGAAGTCGCTGGACTCGTCGCGGAAGCGGGCGTGGTGCTGGTCGGCCTGCTGCTGCTTGTCGGCGGGGCGCTCGCGCGGGTCCTGGATGGACAGGGCGGAGGCGATGACCATGACCTCGCGTACGCAGCCGTTGCGCTCGGCCTCCAGCACCATGCGGGCCAGCCGCGGGTCGACGGGCAACTGGGCGAGCTTGCGGCCGGTGTCGGTGAGGCGCTTTTTCGGGTCTTTCTGCGCCGTGTCCAGCGCGTGCAGCTCTTCGAGGAGCTGGACGCCGGCCTTGATGTTGCGGCTGTCCGGCGGGTCGATGAAGGGGAACTTCTCGATGTCGCCGAGGCCGGCGGCGGTCATCTGGAGGATGACGGACGCCAGGTTCGTCCGCAGGATCTCGGCGTCGGTGAACTCGGGGCGGGCGAGGAAGTCCTCCTCCGCGTACAGCCGGACGCAGATGCCGTCGGCGAGCCGGCCGCAGCGGCCCTTGCGCTGGTTGGCGCTGGCCTGCGAGATGGGCTCGATGGGCAGGCGCTGGACCTTGGTGCGGTGGCTGTAGCGGGAGATGCGGGCGAAGCCGGTGTCGATGACGTACCGGATGCCGGGGACGGTCAGCGACGTCTCCGCGACGTTCGTGGCCAGCACGACGCGCCGGCCGCCGTGGCGCTGGAAGACGCGGTGCTGCTCGGCGTGCGACAGGCGGGCGTAGAGGGGGAGGACCTCGGTGTCGCGGAGCCGCTGCTTGGCGAGCGCGTCCGCGGTGTCGCGGATCTCGCGCTCGCCGGAGAGGAAGACGAGGATGTCGCCGGAGCCGTCGCCCTCGGCCTGAAGCTCGTCGACGGCGTCGCAGATGGCGGAGATCTGGTCCCGGTCGCTGTCCTCCGCACCCTCTTCGAGCAGCGGGCGGTACCGCACCTCGACCGGGTACGTACGCCCGCTGACCTCGACGATCGGGGCGTCGCCGAAGTGCCGGGAGAAGCGCTCCGGGTCGATGGTCGCGGAGGTGATGACGACCTTGAGGTCGGGGCGGCGGGGGAGGAGCCTGGCGAGGTAGCCGAGCAGGAAGTCGATGTTCAGGCTGCGCTCGTGCGCCTCGTCGATGATGATCGTGTCGTACTGGCGCAGCTCGCGGTCCGTCTGGATCTCGGCGAGCAGGATGCCGTCCGTCATCAGCTTGACGAGCGTGTCACCGCCGACCTGGTCGGTGAACCGGACCTTCCACCCGACCGCCTCGCCGAGCGGGGTGCGCAGCTCCTCGGCCACGCGCTCGGCCACCGTGCGGGCGGCGATGCGGCGGGGCTGCGTGTGGCCGATGAGGCCCCGTACACCGCGGCCCAGCTCCAGGCAGATCTTGGGGATCTGGGTCGTCTTGCCGGACCCGGTCTCGCCCGCGACGATCACGACCTGGTGGTCGCGTATGGCCGCGAGGATGTCGTCCTTCTTCTGGCTGACCGGCAGCTCTTGCGGATACGACACGGGGGGCACCGCGGCGCGGCGGCGCTCGGCGGTCAGCTCCGCGGCGTCGACCGCGGTGGCGATCTCGGCGAGCACGGCGGCCCGCGCCTCCGGCTTGCGGACGCGGCGGGCGCCGTCGAGGCGACGGCCGAGCCGCTGCTCGTCGCGGAGCGTGAGGGCGGACAGGCGGGCGCCGAGGTCGGCGAAGCTGGGGGTGGCGGAAGTGGACATACGGAGTCAAGGATCTCACCCGGGCGGGGGCGTCGGCGAACTATTTCGGCGGGGCCGCGGGAGCCCTTCCGCTCACGCCGGCCGCAGCCGTACCCGCGCCGCGGCGCGCCGGAGGCCGGGAGCCGTAACGTACGCGGGATGGAGTGGGACGAGGCGCGTCTGCTGGCGCTGGAGGTGGAGGGCACCTACGGCCTGGCGGGGGGCGGGGACGGAGGGCTGCCGACGGTCACTGCCCCGGGCGTACGGGCGGTGTGGGCGTGGTCGCCGGGGGCACGGCTGGCGGCGGTGGCGGAGGACCTGGCGGGTACGGAGCACGCGCGCCGCCTGGCGACGGACCTGCGTGCCGTCGACTACGGGGCGGAGACGGCCCCGCCGCCGATGAGGGCCCTGGCCCGAACCCTGGGCGGAACCCTCACGGGCGGCCCCAGCTACGTCATCCCCCCGACCCTCCCGCCGCTGCCCCCGGCACCGCTCCCGCTCCTGGTCTCCGACGCCCCGGGCCGCCGCCGCGCGGCCGGCCTGCGCCGGCCGGCGAACTGGGCGCCGGGGGAGTGGGCCGACCTGACGGCGGGCACGCTGGGCCCGTGGGCGATGGCGATCGAGGACGACACCCCGGTCTCGATCTGCCACACCCCGGCGTCGACCGAGACCTCCGCGGAAGCCGGCGCCTGGACCCACCCCACCCACCGCGGCCGCCGCCTGGCCCCCCACACGGTCACGGCCTGGGCAGCCCTCCAACGCCCCCGCAACGAGGCGCTCTTCTACAGCACCACATCGGACAACCACCCCTCCCAAGCCGTAGCCCGCACCCTGAACCTCACCCCCCTGGGCTGGCTATGGACCCTCCACGAGGGGTGACTCACTCGTAGATCCTCGCCGCCGACGTGAAGCCCCCGCTAGTCCCGGCCGGACAGGGGTTGTCGCGGAAATGGGCGCGGGAAGCGCATCCAGCCGTGCGGCGCCGGCGAGGGGGTGTAGTCAGCGACACCCCGCAACCGGTGGTTCGCCGGATGGGCCGCCACCTACCGGAGCGGCGACCATTCCGTGACGGAATCGCGGAGGGAAGAATTGTGTGTCGACCTGAGGAGAGGCGCGTGCTGACGCGCCGTACGGTGCTGGCCGGTGCGACGGCGGCCGGTGCGGGGCTGGCGTGGGGGGCCGCGGGGAGCGCCGCCGCGGACGGGAGGGCGCGGCCGGTGTCGCGGCGGGCGGTGGACGCCGAGGTGGGGCGGCTGGAGCGGGAGCTGATCGCACTGCGGCGGGACATCCACCGGCATCCCGAGGGCCCGGGCGAGGAGGAGCGCACCGCCGGCGTGGTGGCGCGGGAGCTGCGGTCGGCCGGGCTTGCGGTGGCGACCGGGGTCGGCGGCCACGGCGTGGTCGGGGTGCTGCGCGGCTCGCGCCCGGGGCGGACCGTGGCGTACCGCGCGGACATGGACGCGGTGCCGCCCGGCGACATCGTCGGCGGCGGCACGGCGACGGCCCACCTGTGCGGGCACGACCTGCACACCACGGTGGGCATCGGTGCCGCACAGGTACTGGCCCGGCTGCGGCGGCACCTGCGCGGCACGGTGGTCTTCGTCTTCCAGCCCGCCGAAGAGAGGCTGGCGGGGGCGAGCGCGATGATCGAGGCGGGCGTGCTGGACAGCCCCCGGGTCGAGGAGATCCACGCCCTGCACTGCGGCCCGTTCCCGGTGGGCACGTTGGCGGTGACACCGGGGTACGGGCTGCCGGGGCAGGACCGCGGCCGGGTGACGCTGTCGGGGCCGGACGCCGCCGGC
This sequence comes from Streptomyces sp. 184, assembly GCF_045781775.1. Classification (NCBI taxonomy): domain Bacteria; kingdom Bacillati; phylum Actinomycetota; class Actinomycetes; order Kitasatosporales; family Streptomycetaceae; genus Streptomyces; species Streptomyces sp. 184. The sequence continues at coordinate 523,142 of NZ_CP123230.1, forward strand.
GCCGCGCAGCGGCTGGCCGCGGAGATCGGCGCGCTCGCCACCGTGACGCCGCCGCAGACGACGGCGGACGTGGCGCGGCAGGTCGTCGACGTCCAGACGCCGAACGGTCCGCTGGCCCGGTTCGTCGCCGCCCGGGCCCGGGTCGAGGGAGCCGCGGTGGGCTTCGCGTCGCGCTGCTGGCCGGAGGAGCGGTACGTGGAGGTACGGGCGGACATCCGCCGGCTGGCCGCGTCGTACCCGGGGGCCGAGGTGAGCTTCGAGCCCGGCCCGTTCCCCGCCATGGTCTGCCCGGAGCCCGACGCCCACCGGCTGGCCCGCCACCTCCACCGCACCCTCGGCCGAAACGCGGTCACCCGGCTGCACGCCGTCTTCCCCTTCAACGGCGAGGACTTCGCCCTCTTCCTGGACCGGGTCCCGGGCACGTACACCTTCCTCGGCGTCCACACCCCGGGCACCCCCATCACCGCGGGCTACCCGCACTACCCCGACTTCACCCCGGACGAACGCGCCATCGGCACCGGCGTACGGGCAATGGCGGGCTGGCTGGCCGAACGCGCCGCAAGCCCGCGACGCGGCGCCTAGTGCTGTGACTGCATAGGTTCGCCGGGTTGGTCGTCGTGACGGATGGATGTGTGGTGACTACGCCGTGAGGCGGTCTGCTTCGGCCAGCAGCAGATCGCCAAAGGGCTGAAAGTCAATGCTGCAGGCGTAGACGCCGCTGAAGACTCGGTGGATAGTTCCCCATTCCCAGATGGCGGTGGCATCCACGCCCGTGCGAGAAGCCAGTTGCTCAGTCCGTGCCCAGAGGTCGTCGCCGAGGTCCGGGTTGCAACGCACGATGGTGCCGAGATCGCACGCCGGTTCGGCCCGCAGCCCGGCTGGATCGATGAGCTTGTAGCTGCCGTCGCTCGCCTGCAGGGCGTTCATCTCGTGGATATCACCGTGGACCAGAACCGCGGACCGATCGTCGTGGGCAAGGCGACGACGATTCATGCAATTCAGCGCGTCCGCCACAGTGGCTGGCGAACACGGTCGCCCCGCCTGCTCCCATAGTTTCGGCAGCCGATCGGCGTACTGCTCAGCCAACTTCGCGCCGGTTGGAAGGTCAATGTCGGGACCGATCGGACGCCACAGGCGAACCGCCACTTCGCACAGCAAGTTGTGGCGGCTTGCAGGGTCGGCGACGATGTCGTACATCGGAGCCCCAAGGCGCTCCAGCAGAAGGGCTTGTCGACCCACGTCTTCGCCCAACAGCTTGGCGCATCCCCCTCCGTTCGCCAGACGCAACACCATGGCCTCCTGCCCGACGTCCCGACCTGGCACACCGATCTTGAGGACCGCCGGAGTCCCGTCAACAAGCGTCACCTCGACGACCAGGGCGGCGTGACCGCCCGCGAAGCTGGACCCGATCATCAGAGACCACTCCTGGGCCAGCGAGTCGAGCACGCCTGGCAACTCGTCCAGCCAGGATTCGTTCCCGTCGGCTATGACCGTCTTGCGGACCTGGTCAGGAATGTCGAGGCTCATACCGCCAACCTAGGGCCGTGACCGCCGCATTGGTTCGCCTGATTGGTTCAGGCTGCTGTCTTGAGGGGGCGCCCACCCCAGCGAATGCCTTTCTCGCTGCGGATGCGGGCGCGTTCCTTGCGTTCGGCGGCCAGGACGTCGCGGTGGCGGGCGTTGGCGTTGCGCCAGCGCAGGTAGGCGTGCAGGGCCCGGGTCTGCACCGTGTGGTTGGGATGGTGGGAGTTGGCGATGGTGAACTGCCGCAACGGCCCGAAGTGCGCCTCGATCGGGTTCGCCCAGGAGGCGTAGGTCGGGGTGAAGCACAGCTCGACGCGGTTCTTCTTCGCCCAGCGGCGGATCGTCTCGCCCTTGTGGGCGGACAAATTGTCCAGGATGACGTAGATGGGGGCGCCGTCCGGTCGGGCGGCTCGGACCGATCTGAGCGCGGCCAGCGTGTTCGCGGCGCCCTTCTTCCGGCGGTTGACGCCCCAGAGCGTGTCGTCACCGACCGAATAGCAGCCGTGGAAGTACCTGACGCCATGCGTGCGGTGGTAGGTCGCCGGGTGCCGCTCGGGGTGACTGGCCGGGGCCCAGCCCGCACCGCCGGTGGGGCGGATGCCGAGCGGGCCGAACTCGTCGAACGCGAAGACCCGGTCCGGGAAGCAGTCCAGGACCTCCTCGATCCGGTCCAGCTTCGCCTCCCGCTCCGGGTCCGGGGACTCCTTCCAGGTCTTGGTGCGCTGGAAGGTGACGCCGCGGCGGGCGAGCAGACGGCGTAACGCCTCGCGGCCGATGTGGATGACCCGCCCATGGACTTTCCGCAGGTGGGCCAGCAGTTTGCGGATGGACCAGCGAGTGAAGGGCTGGCCGAGCTTGGTCGGGCGGGTGGTGGCCGTCTGGATGACGAAGTCCTCGTCGTCAGGACTGAGCAGGCGGGGACGGCCTCCCGCCCACCGAGGGTCCAGACAGGCCAGGCCGATCTCGTTGAACCGGTGGATCACATCCCGGACGGTGTCCTCGTCGGCCTGCACCAGCCGGGCGATCACCGGGACCCGGTTCCCGCCGGCCGACGCCAACAGGATCATCGCGCGTCGGAAGCGGACCGAACTGGTGCTGCCCCGACGCACGATCTGCTGCAGCTTCTGCCCCTCCTGGTCGGTCAACCTGCGCACGCGGACAGGCTCAGCCACCACACCCCCAGCACTCGGATCGGACGATCACACAACATCCAACCGCCCCGACCACCAACCCGGCGAACCAATGTGGTCAGAGCACTAGCGGCTGCGGGCACGAGAATGCCCCCTCCGTGATCTCGGAGGGGGCGCTTTTGCTGCTCACGCTGTGTGGCTGGGGCCGGGGTCGAACCGGCGACCTTCCGCTTTTCAGGCGGACGCTCGTACCAACTGAGCTACCCAGCCCGATGGCTGGGGACCGGAGTCCCCAGTCGGGTGGCCCTCAGGCGTGCCTGAGGGTGGCGGTCCTGACGGGATTTGAACCCGCGGCCTCCACCTTGACAGGGTGGCGAGCACTCCAAACTGCTCCACAGGACCAGGCTTGCGCGAGCCCTAGTCTCGCACAGGTGATGCGTGTTCCCTACTGGGATTCTCCGTCGTCGGCTACGGGCCGTGACGTCGCTGGATCAGCGTAGCAGAACCCCCGCCGGGTCCCCTAAACGGCGCGGAGGGGGTGCCTAGAGGGCGAAGAGGCGGGCCGCGTTGTCGTGGCAGACCGCGCGGAGCCAGTCGTCGCCGAGGTTCTGCGTCGTCAGGGCGTCCAGGGCGTCCGCGTACGTGTACGGGGTGTTCGGGAAGTCCGTGCCCAGGAGGATGCGGTCGCGGAGGGCCGACAGGCGGGGGCGGGCGTGGGGCGGGAACGGGGCCGCGGCCTCGGCGAAGGCGGTGAACGCCATCGTGGTGTCCAGCATGACGTGCTCGTGGCGTTCCGCCAGCGTCAGGAAGTCCTCGTACTCCGGCATCCCCAGGTGCGCCACGACCAGCCGCAGCCGCGGGTGGCGCTTCAGCAGCGCCGCTATCGGGCCCGGTCCGGTGTACGGGCCCGGGACCGGGCCGGAGCCGCAGTGGGTGACGACCGGGAGGGCGGCGTCGGCGAGCAGGGTCCACACCTCGTCGAGCGCGGGGTCGTTCGGGTCGTACGCGCCGACCTGGACGTGGCACTTGAAGACCCGCGCCCCCTGCTCCACCGCCCGCCGTACGTCGTCCGCCGCGCCCGGCTCCGCGAAGAACGTCGCCGTGTGCAGGCAGTCCGGCGTGCGGGCGGCGAAGTCGGCGGACCAGTCGTTGAGCCACCGCGCCATGCCCGGCTTGTGCGGGTAGAGCATCGACGTGAACGCGCGCACCCCGAAGCCGCGCAGCAGTTCCACCCGCTCGGCCTCCTCCAGCCGGTACGTGATCGGCCACGGGCGGCCGACCAGCGGCCCGGCCGCGTCGAAGTACGCCCACACCTTCGCCAGCACCTGCCGCGGCATGAAGTGGGTGTGCACGTCGATCAGGTGCTCCAGCCCCAGCGCGCGGCGGAACGCCGCCACCCGGTACTGCTCGGCGTCAGTGCTGGTCACAGGGTTCCTCTTCCGGTTTCGGGCAGGGTGGTGTCAAGAATGTGTCTGCGTTGATCCTGCAATAGGCGGGAGGCGCTTCAGAAGGGGCCGGCCCGTTCCCCCGGCCCCCACCTGGGTGTGCGCGCGGCCGTCTGGCGTCACACTCGTCGTCCTGACGCATAAAATGTAGACAATGCGTACCGAAGAGGTCCTATCCGGGCTGGGTACGGGCGTCTGGCGCTGGGCGGCGCACACCGACCGGGTGGCGCTGGATGCGCAGACCGCCCGGCTGCTCGGGCTGCCGCCCGTGCAGGTCAGCATCCATGCCTCCGCGGTACGCGCCCGGCTGCACGGCGTCGACTTCATCGAGCTGAACGGCATCCTCGACCTCGCCCTCGCCGAGGGCACCCTCGCCGAGGGCCGGCTGCGCGTGGTCGACGCGCAGGGCGACGTCGTACGGGTGGTGCGCTGCCGGATGCGGGCGCTGGAGTCGGTGCCGGTGGAGCAGACGGAGATCGTCGGCACCGTCCAGGAGGTCATCGACACGCCCGAGCGGGCCGGGAGCGGCGACGGTCCGCTGGGGACCAGTGACTGGCGGCTGTCCCGGGAGGCGTTCCTGCTCTCCGCCGGCCGCGCGCTGGCCGAGGCGCGCTCCACCGACCAGGTGCTGCGGGTGGCGGCGTCGCTGTCGATGCCCGGGTTCTCGCCGGACGGCATGGCGGTGTTCGCGGTCGAGGGCGACGACCTGCTGCTCATCGGGCACCAGAGGCAGCGCGCCGAGGAAGCCGAGCCGTTCCGTGCCGTCTCGCTGGACGCCGCGTTCCCCGCCTCGGAGGCGGCGCGCACCGGCCGCGCCGTGTACATCGCCGGGCGCGAGGAGTACGCGCGCCGCTTCCCCGAGGCGTGGCGGCACGCCCGTACCGTGCCGCGCGGGTCGTGGGCGTTCCTGCCGCTGGTGGCGGACGGGCGGACGGTCGGGGCGTGGATGGCGGCGTTCGAGGACGCCGTGCCGTTCACGCCGGACGAGCGGTCGGTGCTGACGACGGTGGCGCGGATGCTGGCGCAGGCGCTGTCGGACGCGCACGTGCACGAGTCGGAGCGGGAGCTGGCGGACGGGCTCCAGCGCAGCATGATGCCGGCGGTCGCGCGCGTCCCCGGCTTCGACGTCGCCGCGCGGTACGTCCCCTCCGGCGGCGGGCTCCAGATCGGCGGCGACTGGTACGACGTGTTCGCGCTGCCCTCCGGGCAGACGGCCCTGGTCATCGGGGACGTGCAGGGGCACGACGTACGGGCCGCGGGGCTGATGAGCCAGTTGCGCATCGCGATCCGCGCGTACGCCTCCGAGGGCCACCGTCCGGACGCCGTGCTGGCCCGCGCCTCCGGCTTCCTCACCCGGCTCAACGAGCGGCAGGCCGGCGACCCCGCCGACGCCCGCTTCGCCACCTGCCTGTACCTCCAGGCGGACCCGGCGACCGGCACGCTGACCGTGGCCCGCGCCGGCCACCTCGACCCGGCGGTGGCGCTGCCCGACGGCACGATGATCATCCACCCGAGCGAGGGCGGTCTGCCGCTCGGCATCGAGGCCGACCCCGCCTACCCGGTCTCCGAGCACAAGATCGACCCGGACGAGACCATGCTCCTGTGCACCGACGGGCTGGTCGAGACCGGCGGCCACGACCTGTACAGCGGGCAGGCCCGGCTCGGCGCCGCGTTCTCGGCGACGCTCGGCGCGGGGCTGGAGGCGGTGGCGGACGCGATCGTGGACGCGGTCACCGGCCCCGGTTCGTACGCGACCCGCGGGCCGCACTCCGGGCGCAGCCAGGACGACATCGCCTTCGTCCTGCTCCGCACCGCGGGCGCGACGCGGCTGGCGCACCCGGAGTCGGAGCGGCACATGTACCTGGCCGTGCCGCAGTCGGAGCAGCAGCGCATCTCCGACGCCCGGCACCAACTGCGCGGCCTGCTCTACGACTGGGCGACGGCGGACCAGATCGACGCGGCGGAGCTGGCGCTCTCCGAGATGATCGCGAACGTCATGATGCACACGGACAGCACCGCCAACGTCATGGCGGACCTGACGGGTCCGCCCGGCCGGCGCGTCCTGCGCATGACGATCGCCGACGCGGACGGCAACCTTCCGCACCGCCGGCACCCGGGCGAGATGGCGTCGTCGGGCCGCGGGGTGCTGCTGCTCCAGGAGCTGTGCGACGGCTGGGGCGTGGAGCCCCGCGGGGACGGCAAGGCGATCTGGGCCGAGTTCCGCGAGCACGAGGAGCAGGTGAACGCCGAGCGGTGAACGCCGAGCGGTGAACGCCGGGTACGGAACACCGCGTTGCGCCGGGTCGTACGGCATCGTGAACAGAAGTACTGCTGTCGCTGAACAAAACGGTGGTCTGAACAACTTCCCTGCCATCGCCCTGACCTGCTCCGTCAGTCAACCGCTGCGCAAAGCCGTCAAACGGAGGGAACCACTCCGCGCCGTTTGACGGATCATTGGCGTAGGAGGGGTGGGGGCGCCAGTGACTCCTGACCCCTTGAGGAACAGGGAGGGGTTCAGTGCGCAGACATTTCAAGAAGGCGGGTTCCGCCGCCTTAGCGGCCGCCGCGGCGACGGCGCTGACGGCGGGCCTGACGGCCGCGCCGGCGGCGTCCGCCTCGCCGGCAGCCGGGTCGGCCGGGGGGAACGGCCAGGCGAAGTACGCGAAGCAGGGCGGCACCTGGGTGACGCTGATCACCGGTGACCGGGTACGGGTCGACGCCGACGGCCGGGCCGTGGCGATCGACCGCGGGCCGGGCCGCTCGGAGATACCCGTGCAGACCTTCGAGTCGAAGGGCCACACGTACGTCGTACCGCGCGACGCCACCGCGCTCGTCGCCGACGGCACGCTGGACCGCCGCCTGTTCGACGTGACGCTCCAGGCCCGCCCCGAGTACGTACGCCAGCAGCGCGAGGGCCTGAAGCTCATCGTCGACTACCGCGGCGAGAGCCCCGCGGCGCAGGACCGGCTGCACGCGGCCGACGGCACCGACGTCGAGCACCGCTTCCCGCGGCTCAACGCCGAGGCCGTCACCACCGCCAAGGGCGAAGCCGCGGCGGCCTGGAAGGCGCTGACCCGCGCCGAGCGCAACGACAGCGCCGCCGAGCCGCTGGTCGCCGAGTCCGGCGTCAAGCGCGTCTGGCTGGACGGCGTGCGCCGCGCCAGCCTGGACGTCAGCGTGCCGCAGATCGGTGCCCCGGCCGCCTGGGACGCCGGCTACAAGGGCGACGGCGTGAAGATCGCCGTGCTCGACACCGGAGTCGACGAGACGCACCCGGACCTCGAAGGCCAGGTCGTCGCCAGCGAGAACTTCACCCCGGCCGCCGACGCCGAGGACCGCTACGGCCACGGCACCCACGTCGCCTCCATCGCGGCGGGTACGGGCGCGAAGTCGGGCGGCAAGTTCAGCGGCGTCGCGCCGAACGCGGAGCTGCTCGCGGGCAAGGTGCTCGACGACGACGGCTACGGCGACGACTCCGGCATCCTCGCCGGCTTCGAGTGGGCCGTCAGCCAGGACGCCGACATCGTCAACCTCAGCCTCGGCGGCGGCGACACCCCGGAGGTCGACCCGCTGGAGGAGGCAGTCAACCGGATCTCCGCCGACGAGGGCGTGCTCTTCGCGGTGGCCGCCGGCAACGAGGGCTCGGGCAGCCACACCATCTCCTCGCCCGGCTCCGCCGACGCCGCCCTGACCGTGGGCGCGGTCGGCGCGAACGGCGGGCTGGCGGGCTTCTCGTCCCGCGGCCCGCGGATCGGCGACAGCGCGGTCAAGCCGGACGTCACCGCCCCCGGCGTGGCGATCACGGCGGCCGCCGCGCCCGGCAGCGTCATCGACCAGGAGGTCGGCCAGAACCCCGAGGGGTATCTGACGATCGACGGTACGTCCATGGCGACGCCGCACGTCGCGGGCGCCGCCGCGCTGCTCGCGCAGCAGCACCCCGACTGGACCGGCCAGCAGCTCAAGGCCGCGCTGTCGGCGTCCGCCAAGCCCGCCGCCAAGCGCGGCGCGTTCGGCCAGGGCGCCGGGCTCATCGCCTCGGACCAGGCGGTGGGGCAGTCGGTGGTGAGCGAGCCGGCGTCGCTGAGCTTCGGCAAGCAGGAGTGGCCGCACCAGGACGACGAGCCGGTCTCGAAGACCATCACGTACCGGAACCTGGGCACAGAGGACGTCACGCTGTCGCTGACCGCGACCACCGTGCAGCCCGGCGGCGACGCCGCGCCCTCGGGGATGTTCAGCATGGGCACCGACGTGGTCACGGTCCCGGCCGGCGGCACCGCCCAGGTGCCGGTGACGGTCGACACCCGCCGCGGCGGGGACGTCGACGGCGTGTACTCGGTGTTCGTCACGGCGGCCGGCGACGGCCAGCGGGTCGTCACCCCGGGCGGTGTGGAGCGCGAGGGCGAGGCGTACGACGTCACCCTGGAGTTCCTCGGCCGCGACGGGCAGCCGACCACGGAGGGCTCCGCCCTGCTGACCGGCATGGAGGAGAGCAACTGGGAGATCTGGGAGGGGACGGAGGGCCAGACCTCCGCCACCTTGCGCGTGCCGAAGGGCCGCTACCTGGTCAGCGGTGACGTCGCGAAGTACGCCGGCGAGGAGCTGACCGAGTACGACTGGATCAACCAGCCGCGCCTGGAGGTCACCGGGAACACGACCGTCACCCTGGACGCCAGGACCGCGAAGCCGGTCGACATCACGGTGCAGGACGAGGCCGCCGTACGGACGAACCTCGACATCTCCCTGGACGTCACCGTGGGCGACATGGGTGCCGGAATGGGCACCTCCGTCGAAGGCGACGCCGACGTGCGCAGCGCGCACCTCGGCCCGGCGACCGAGGCCGGCGGGCTGTACCAGCAGGTGCAGGCGAACCTCACGGCCGACGCGGACACCGAGTACCAGACCGTCTACAGCGACGCCAACCGCACCACCGCATGGACCGGCATCACGCGGAGCACCCCGCTGAGCGAGCTGGCCAAGCTCGACCTCACGCTGGGCTCCTCGGCCGCCGACCGGCAGGGCTTCGTGTGGGCGGTGCCGTTCATCGGCGGCAGCACGGGCGCCACGGCGAGCACGCGGGACCTGCCGTACGAGGGCGACCTCTTCGTGCGCGGCGGCAGCCGCATCAACTGGGAGCTGGAGTACTGGCAGCTCGGCGACGAGTGGGAGGACATCGCGTACAGCACGCAGGCGCGCACGTACGCCGGCGGCACCACGTACAAGGAGTCGTTCAACGCCGCCGTGGTCGGCCCGATCCTCACCAGCGACCTCGGCGTCACCCGCGACGGGAACACGATCGACGCCCTGGTGCCGATCTACCTCGACGACCCGGCGCACTTCGGCTACTCGCTGTACGAGAACGCCAACACCACCCTGTACCGCAACGGGACAGAGCTGGCGTCGGTCGACGACATCCCGATCGGCGCCCAGTTCACGGTGCCGGCGGGCAGCGCCGACTACAAGCTCACCACCACCTCCACGCGCCCGGCGACGGTCGCGCGGACGTCCACGAGGGTGACCGCCACCTGGGCCTTCACCTCCGCCAGGACCGACAGCCTGAAGAAGCTGCCGATCTCGGTGGTGCGCTTCTCGCCGACCCTGTCGGCCGCGAGCAGCTCCAACGCGGGGGCGTCGAAGAAGGTGCCGGTCAAGGTGCTGGGCTCGGCGGCGGGCAGCAACCTGAAGTCGCTGACCGTGTGGGCCTCCACCGACCAGGGCGCGACCTGGAAGGAACTGCCGGTGCGGGACGGCAAGGTGACCGTGGTCAACCCGGCCGCGGGCAAGACCGTGTCGTTCAAGGCGAAGGCCGTGGACAAGCAGGGCAACAGCGTCCAGATGCGGATCTTCGACGCCTACCGGGCGCGGTGAGCGCGCGGGCGGACGGTTCGCACCGTACGTGAACGGGCGCTGACCCGCCCGTAGGGAAAGACGGGGACGGCCCCTGGTCCGGAGACGGACCAGGGGCCGTTTCCCGTACGAGCCCTCAGGCCGCCGTCCGTACGAGCTTGCGCCGCGGCGCCGCCCGCTCCGCCGCCAGCGACGCGAACAGCTCCTCCCACCGCGGATGCACCGCCTCCGGCGCGTACTTCCGCGACTTGGCGAGCGCCGCCGTGCCCATGTCCGCGCGCATGCCCTCGTCGTCCATCATCTGGCCCATGGCCACGGCGAGCGCGCCGACGTCCTTCGGCGGCACGAGCAGCCCCTCGCGGCCGTCGGTGAGGACGTCCGCGGGTCCCGTCGGGCAGTCGTAGCTGACCACCGGCAGCCCGTGCGTCATCGACTCGATCATCACCATCGGCAGGCCCTCGAAGCGCGAACTGAGCACGAACATCGACGCCTTGGCCAGCTCGTCGTCGAGCCGCGGCGTGAAGCCCATGAGGAAGGCGTGGTTGTACACGTGGTGCTCGTCGATGAGCGCGCGCAACTGCGCTTCCTTGTCGCCGGTGCCGAAGATCCGCAACTGCCAGTCCTGGCGGGTGGCGACGGCCTGCGCGAATGCCGGGATGAGCAGGTCGAAGCCCTTCTGGCCCTTCAACCTGCCGGCCGCGACCACGATGCGGTTCGCGTACGACGACTGCCGCTTCCTGCCCGTGTGGACGGCGTTGGGGATGCACACCACCCGGGTGCCGGGCAGCAGCCGCGCGTACTCCTCGCGGTCGCGTTCGGTGAGCACGGCGACCGCGTCGAAGCGGGCGTAGACGCGGAGGATGGCGGCGCGCACGTCGGGGTGGTGGGTGGTGAGGTTCATGTGCTCCTGGGCGACCCTGAGCACGTCGGTGCCGGCGTGCTGCGCCGCCAGGATGTTGAGCGAGGGGCGGGTGGTGACGAGCGCCCCGCCGCGCAGCCGCGCCATCCAGCGGAGGACGCGGGTCTCCACGTCCCGGGTGAAGTGCTCACGCGAGACCTCGCCGTTCGGTACGAACCGGGAGGGCCGGCCGCGGTTGCCGAACCGGGTGCTCCACGCGGGCGGTTCGGGGGCGGGCGGGGCGCCGTAGGAGTCGACGATCGCGGTCACGCGCACCCGCCGGTCCAGCGGGAACCACGGCGACTCGCGGCGGCGCAGGACGCTGACCACCTCGACGTCGTGTCCGGCCGCGGCCATGGAGCCGGCCTGGTTGAACACGGTGCGGATGGTGCCGCCCTTGCCGTAGGCGTTGAGGAGCAGATAGCGGATCTTCACGAGATCGTCCGGGACAGGTCGTCGCGGAGCTGGCACGCGATGGAGAGGTTGTTCCGGACGGTGTAGTAGGGCTTCACCTGGATCGTGTCGGCGTCGGACGGCACGGACTGCGCGGGGTAGACCACGATGTTCTTCTTCTGCTCGATGTCGTCGAGGATCCGGGTGGCCTGGAGCCGTACGTGCCGGGTGTCCGCGTTTGTGCCCGCGGTCAGGTGGAGGTCCCACTTCGCGGGCAGCGCGACGCCGGACGGCGCCAGGTCGGCGACGGGCACGCTGACCTCGAACGTCTCGCCGTGCAGGGTCGCGGGGTAGTCGAGGCGGTGCTCGGGCGAGCCGGTCAGCGTGACGGCCAGCCGCCAGAGCGGCGCGCGGGCCGGTGCCGCGAGGGCCGGTGCCGCTGGGTCCGTGGTCGCTGGGTCCGTGGTCGCTGGGTCCGGTGCCGCTGAATCCGTGGTCGCTGGGTCCGTGGTCGCTGGGTGCTGGGGTGCTGGGTCCGGGGCCGCGGGGACGCCGTGGAGGCGGCCGACGATGCGGATGAGGCCGTCGCGCGGCCAGACCTCGGTGACCTCGGCGCGGGTCTCCCCGCCGGTCGCGTCCGCGGCCGGGGCGGCGGGCGACTCCAGGTAGCCCCACGCGGCGCTGATCTCGCGCAGCGCCTCGGGCACCTCCTCGGGCTCGGGCAGCGCGCGCGCCTCCTGCACGCGCCCGCTGCGGATCTTCTCCTTCCAGTCGCCCAGGCCCTTGGGCAGCTCGCCCTCCTCGCGGGCGCCGTAGTCGAGCATCCCCGGCTCGTACGCCAGGTCGAGGAAGTCGCAGATACTCCGCAGCACGCTCTCGGGGTCGGTGGTCAGGTCCTCGTAGCGCACGAGGTGGCCGGGCAGCTCCCGGCGGGCGCGCTCGGTGGCGCGGGTGTAGTGCAGGGCCTGGAGCGCGGCCTCCTCCGGGGTGCGCTTGGAGGGGTCGGCCTCGTACCAGGACTGCGCGATGGAGGCGGGGTGGCGCAGCAGGAAGACGAACCGGGCGTCGGGCCAGCAGGCGGCGATGCGCTGGTACGCGAAGGCGTTGTTCGGCGTCTTCTCGACCAGGACGTCCTTGCCGGACCGGACGAGTTCGCGGTGGAGGACGCGGTCCCAGAGCAGGTGCTCCAGGTCGGTGCGGTGCAGGTCGAGTTCGCTCATCGCCTCGACGGCCAGGTCCGTGCCTGCGGTGACCTCCAGCCGGCGTACGTGCAACTCGTGCGGCGCGTGTACGCGGGAGTGGCCGCCGAGCAGCATGCGCAGCAGGGTGGCGCCGGAGCGTACCGGCGTGATGAGGAAGACGGGCTGCCGCAGCAGCCGGTCGACCAGCGGGTTCGGGGGCGGGCGGTAGTCGGGCCGGCGGCCGGGGCGTACGGCGGGAGCTGCGGCCTTGGTCTTCTTCCGGTGCGGCCGGGGCGCGCGCCGGATCTGGAGGCCGGTCAGCCGGCCGAGTGCTTTGTTCAGTTGCCGCAGCATTGTCCACCCGTCCATGCGAGAGGTCTTTCCGGCCCGGAAAACGAGGCGGCGGGCAATGGGTTGCGCTCCGGCGGATTCTTCAGATCTCCGTACGAGGGGAACGGCGCCGGTGGGGCGGGGGGAGCGGGCACGGGTTCACGCGCGGGGGGTTGACAGTCCCGCGGGCTTGCCCGACTGTGGGAGCGCTCCCATAGCTTCAAGCCTTGCACGCAGCACGCACGTTGCACACCGACGCACGTCAATTCGCACGTCGATCCGAGGGCACTCCCCCACGTGCCGCGCAGCACGCAAAGCCCCGGTGGCGGGACGCCTTCCCGCTGCATCCCGCCACCGGTCCCGCTATCCCGAGAGGAGCCGTAGGCCGCGATGACAGCTCGAAGAAGCACCGGTCGCAGCAGCACCGGGGGACACAGCAGCAGTGACGGCGGCAGCAGCACAAGCACCCGCACCCGGGCCCGCAGGCGACGCGGACCCTGGCGCCCCGCGGCGATGCTCGCCGCGCTCGCCGTCGGCGCCGCCCTGGCGCTCACCGGCACCGCGGCGCCCACCGCCGGTGCGGCAGCCCGCGTGGACAACCCGTACGCCGGCGCCACCCCGTACGTGAACCCGCAGTGGTCCGCCAAGGCGACCGCCGACGGCGGCGCCGCCATCGCCGACCAGCCCACCTTCGTCTGGATGGACCGCCGCGCCGCCATCGACGGCGTCGGCGACGCCTGGGGCCTGGAGCGGCACCTCGACGAGGCGCTGGACCAGGGCGCCGACCTCTTCCAGGTCGTCGTCTACAACCTCCCGGGCCGCGACTGCGCCGCGCTCGCCTCCAACGGCGAGCTGGAGCCCGAGGAACTCGACGTCTACAAGTCCCAGTACATCGACCCGATCGCCGACATCCTCGCCGACCCCAAGTACGCGAGCCTGCGCATCGTCACGCTCATCGAGCCCGACTCGCTGCCCAACATGGTCACCAACGCGGGCGGCACCGCCGGCTCCACCGACGCCTGCGTAGAGATGAAGCAGCTCGGCAACTACGAGAAGGGCGTCGGCTACGCGCTGAACACGCTGGCCGACATCCCCAACGTCTACAACTACGTCGATGCCGCCCACCACGGCTGGCTCGGCTGGGACTCCAACCTCAACCCCTCCGTCGACGAGTTCAAGAAGGCCGCCACCTCCGAGGGCGCCACCGTCGGCGACGTCCACGGCTTCATCGTCAACACCGCCAACTACTCCGCCCTGAAGGAGCCGTACTTCGAGGTCGGCGGCAGCGTGGGCGGCACGCCCGTGCGGCAGGCGAAGTGGGTCGACTGGAACCAGTACGTGGACGAGCTGTCCTACGCGCAGGCGCTGCGCGGCCTCCTCGTCTCCCGCGGCGGCTTCGACTCCGGCCTCGGCATGCTGGTCGACACCTCCCGCAACGGCTGGGGCGGCGCCGACCGGCCCACCGGCCCCGGGCCCACCACCTCCGTCGACGACTTCGTCAACGGCGGCCGCGTCGACCGGCGTATCCACCCCGGCAACTGGTGCAACCAGTCCGGCGCCGGCCTCGGCGAACGGCCCGTCGCCGCACCCGAGTCGGGCATCGACGCCTACGTGTGGGCCAAGCCGCCCGGCGAGTCGGACGGCGCCAGCGAGGAGATCGACAACGACGAGGGCAAGGGCTTCGACCGGATGTGCGATCCCACCTACGAGGGCAACGATCGCAACGGCAACAACCCGCCCGGCGCCCTGGCCGACTCGCCGCTGGCCGGCCACTGGTTCTCCGCGCAGTTCCGCGAGCTGGTCGCCAACGCCTACCCGCCGGTCGACGGCGGCGGCCCCGGCCCCGGTGACGACACCCAGGCCCCGACCGTGCCCACCGGGCTCCGGGTGACCGGGACGACGGGCGCCAGCGTCTCGCTGTCGTGGACCGCGTCGAGCGACAACGTCGGCGTCACGGCGTACGACGTCTTCCGCGACGGCACGCAGGTCGGCTCCACGACCGGCACCACCTTCACGAACAGCGGGCTCACGGCGGCCACGTCGTACGCCTACACCGTCCGCGCCCGCGACGCGGCGGGCAACGCCTCGGCGCGTACGGCAGCGGTGACCGCCACCACCGGCAGCGACGGCGGCGGGGGCGGGGCGGTGAAGGTGCAGTACAAGAACACCGACTCGGCCGCGACGGACAACCAGATCCGGATGGGCCTCCAGATCGTCAACACCGGCAGCACGCCGGTGAACCTGTCGACGGTCAAGGTCCGCTACTGGTTCAGCGGTGACTCCGGCGCGACGTCCTTCGCCACCTGGTGCGACTGGGCCGTCGTCGGCTGCGGCACCGTCACGCACGGCGTGAGCGCGTCCGGCTCCGGCTCGCCGGGCGCGGACCGGTACCTGGAGGTCGGCTTCGCCTCCGGCACGCTGGCGCCGGGCGCCGCCACGGGCGAGATCCAGGTGCGGCTGGCGAAGAGCGACTGGTCGAGCTTCGACGAGTCGGACGACTACAGCCGCGCGACGAACACCGCCTACGCGGACAACCCGCGTGTCGGCGTCTACACCTCCGGCACGCTCACCTGGGGCACCGCCCCCTGACGGGCGGGCGGACCCTCCCCCGCCCGCCGACCCCGGACCCCGCGTCCG
Source organism: Streptomyces sp. 184 (assembly GCF_045781775.1). Lineage (NCBI taxonomy): Bacteria > Bacillati > Actinomycetota > Actinomycetes > Kitasatosporales > Streptomycetaceae > Streptomyces > Streptomyces sp. 184. The sequence continues at coordinate 538,524 of NZ_CP123230.1, forward strand.
GGCCCGACGCCCCCACCCGGCCCACCACCGGCGTGGGGGCGTCTTGCGCGGGCGGCCCGGCCGGCGGGGCCGCGGTTGCGGGCCGCGGCCGTACGGGGTGGAGGGCGAGCGGAGTCCGGAGGGGCGGGGTGGCGTCCTCGTCCACGGGGTAGCCCGCGGTGGCGTGCGGTCTCCTGCGGAGGTACCGGCGCCCCGCGCCCGGCCTCCGCCCCGGCTCCGCGCTGCCGCGCCCCGGCTCCGCGCTGCCGCGCCGCGGTACCGTACGCGTCCCCCGGGGTGCGGCGCGGTGCCGGGAGGCGGGGTTGTCAGGTCCTTCGGAGTCGACGAGCATGGCAGCGCCGTAGTTGACATGACCACTGCCAGCGCCGTGGAGGGGAGACCCCCGTGTCACCGCAACCGCGAGGTACGAACCGGCGAACCGTCCTGGCGGCCGGCGCCGCCGCCACCGCAGCCGCCGGAGTGACGGCCGCCCCGGCCACCGCAGCCGCCCCCGCCGCCGCCCCGGCCGCACCCGGCGCCGGGCCCTCCGCGGACCGCGCCCCCGGCGCCGCCGGCCGGCCGCCCGCCACCGCCCAGCGCCCCGGCCGCGAGCTGCGCGCCCTGCTCGCCGAGGTCGACCCCGACCGCATCGAGGCCGACGTCCGCCGCCTCGCCGCCTTCGGCACCCGGCACACCCTCTCCACCCAGGACGACCCCGACCGCGGCATCGGCGCCGCCCGCGACTGGATCCACCGCCGCCTGCGCCACCACGCCGCCGCCTCCGGCGGCCGGATGACCGTCGAACTCCAGTCGTACGTCCAGCAGCCCGCCAACCGCATCCCCGTCCCGACCCGCATCACCAACGTCCTCGCCACCCTCCGCGGCGACACCGACCCCGACCGCGTCTACGTCGTCTCCGGCCACTACGACTCCCGCGCCAGTGACGTCATGGACGCCACCTCCGACGCCCCCGGCGCCGACGACGACGCCTCCGGCGTGGCCGTCGCCATGGAGCTGGCCCGCGTCCTGGCCACCCGCCGCACCGCCGCGACGATCGTGCTGGCCGCGGTCGCGGGGGAGGAGCAGGGGCTGTACGGGGCCGCGCACATGGCGGAGCAGTTCCGGGTCAGGGGCACCCGCGTCCAGGGCATGTTCACCAACGACATCGTGGGCAGCTCGACGGCCGACGACGGCACCCGCGACCCGCGTACCGTACGGCTCTTCGCCGAGGGCGTCCCCACCGCCGAGACCCCCGACGAGGCCGCCACCCGCCGCTCCGTAGGCGGCGAGAACGACTCCCCGGCGCGCCAGCTCGCCCGTTTCGTACGCGACGTCGCGGACAACGACGCCACCGGCATGGACGTCCGCGTGATCTACCGCCGCGACCGCTACCTGCGCGGCGGCGACCACATCCCCTTCCTCGAACGCCGCTTCCCCGCCGCCCGCTTCACCGAGCCCGCCGAGGACTACGCCCACCAGCACCAGGACGTCCGGGTGGAGGACGGCAAGCAGTACGGCGACCTGCCCGAGTTCTGCGACTTCGGCTACATCGCGCGCGTCGCGCGGGTCAACCTCGCCGCCGTCTGGACCCTCGCCCAGGCCCCGGGCACGCCGACGGGAGTGGGGATCGTCACCTCGGCGCTGACCAACGACACCGAGCTGGTGTGGGACCGCGGCACCGAGCCGGACCTCGCCGGCTACGAGGTGGTGTGGCGGGAGACGACGGCGCCGGAGTGGACGCACGTGGAGCCGGTGGGCGACGTGACCCGGCACACCGTGCGGGAGTCGAAGGACAACCTGTTCTTCGGCATCCGCGCGGTGAACCGGGCGGGGCACCGCAGCCCGGTGGCCTTCCCGGTCCCGCGAAGCTGAGCGCCGCGGCGGCCGGAACCCGGGGGCGGCCCGCCCCCGGGGGCGGCCCGATCCCGGCGGCGGCCCGGCCCCGGCTCAGTCCAGGTCCGGGACCATCGCGAGCTTGTCCGGGTTGCGCACGATGTCGATCGCTGAGATCCGCCCCGCGTCCACCGTGAACGACAGCACCGAGAGCTGCCCGTCCACACCCCGGATCGCCAGCCCCGCCGCGCCGTTGACCTCGATCGGGCGGATGGCCAGCGGCCCCACCGTGCCCGCGTACGCGACGATCATCTGCGCCACCCGCGCCGCCTCGCGCTCCATGCGCTGGAGCGTCGCGACCTTGCCGCCGCCGTCGCCGCGCAGCACCACGTCCGGGTCGAGCAGCGCGATCAGGCCCGGCAGGTCGCCGTCCTGGCACGCGGCGGTGAACGCGTCCACCAGCTCCCGCTGCTCCGCCTCCGTCGCGGGGGTCCGCGGCCGGCCGTCCTCCACCTGCCGCCGCGCCCGCGACGCGAGCTGCCGTACGGCCGCCGCCGAGCGGCCGACGACCTCGGCGATCTCGGGGAACGGGACGCTGAAGACGTCGTGCAGCACGAACGCGGTGCGCTCGGCCGGCGACAGCCGCTCCAGCACCACCAGCAGCGCCATGCTCACCGACTCGTCCAGTGTCACCCGGTCGACCGGGTCGTGCGAGCTGTCCGCGACCAGCGGCTCCGGCAGCCACGTGCCCACGTACTGCTCGCGCCGCGCCCGCGCGCTGCTCAGGGCGTCCAGGGCCAGCCGGCTCACCGTCGTCGTCAGCCAGGCGCTCAGGTCGCGTACGGTGCCGGGGTTGTCGAGCCGGCGCAGCCGCAGCCACGCCTCCTGCACGCAGTCCTCGGCCTCCACCAGGGAGCCGGTCATCGTGTACGCCACGCGCAGCAGCCGGGGCCGGTTGGCCTCGAAGGAACGCGCGAGCCGCTCTTCCCGGTCCCGCGTGGCGCCCCGCCCGGTCTCCCGTCTGGTGTCCCGCCCGGTGTTCGGTCCGGTGTTCGGTCCGTCGTCCCGTGCGTCCCGCTTCGTCATCCCTGTCCCGTTCAGTCGACGGGCCGGTCACGTGGTGGCACCGCCCGGTTCCGACGAGTGTCCATGTCACACCTCGAAGGGCTACGTCGTCAACAGGCTACGGAAGCCCGGGGCCCACCCCGGGGACGCTTGACGACCCTCCGGGGAAGAGATCATGACGATTACCGATAACCGAGAACACACCGGGGAACCGCCCCTTCAGAAAGGGGTGTTCGTCCGGGTCGGGGGCTTCGCCCACCGCCGTAAATGGCTCGCCCTGGTGCTGTGGGTGGCGGTCCTCATCGGCGTGTGGGGCATTGCCACCGCCGCGGGCGACGCCTACAAGAACGACACCTCCCTCCCCGGCACCGAGGCGCAGGCGGCAGCCGATGTGCTGAAGGAACACGGTGCCGAGCGCGCCGGGGACACCATCGACATCGTCCTGCACGACAAGGGCGGGCTGGACGGCGTACGGGAACGCGTCGACCCGATGCTCAAGGAGGTCGCGGGCCTGCCCAAGGTCGGCGACGTCCAGAGCCTCTACGACAACCCGACGGCCATCGCCGAGGACGGCACGATCGGCTACGCCACCGTGCAGCTTGAAGTGGCGTCGGACGACATGCCGCTGGAGGACACGGAACGTATCCAGGACGCCGCCCAGAAGATCGAGGGCGACGGGCTCCAGGTCGAGCTGGGCGGTGAAGCCGTCCGGCTGCTGGCCGAGGGCGGCACCGGCGTCGGCGAGATGGTGGGCCTGGTGGCCGCCATGGTGATCCTGGTGCTGATGTTCGGCACCTTCATCGCCGCCGGCCTGCCCATCATGATCGCCCTGTTCGCGGTCGGTTCGACGGTCGGCATCATCGTCCTGGCGTCGCACATCTTCACCATCGCGTCCTGGACGCCACCGATCATGTTCCTCGTCGGCCTCGGCGTCGGCATCGACTACGCGCTGCTGATCTTCGCCCGCTTCCGGGCCGAGCTGGTGCGCGGCGAGAATCCAGAACGGGCCACGATCACGGCGATGGACGCCGCGGGCCGCTCGGTGTTCTTCGCCGGCTGCACGGTCATCCTGGCGCTGCTCGGCCTCACCGCCCTCGGCCTCGGCTCGATCCAGGGCATGTCGCTGTCCGTGGCGCTGACCGTGCTGATGACGATGCTCGCCTCGCTGACCCTGCTGCCCGCGCTGCTCGGCATCTTCGGCAACCGCTTCGCCCGCCAGTTCACCAAGCGGGCCGAGAAGCGCAAGGCCGCGGGCAAGAGCGCGGACGGCGAGGGCTGGCGGAAGCTCGCGACCGCGGTGCAGAAGCGCCCGCTGGCCGCCCTGCTGGGTGCGGCGGTGCTCTTCGGCGCCCTCGCCTTCCCGGCGCTGGGTATCCGCCTCGGCTTCAACGACGCGGGCAACGACCCCAGCGACTCCACCAGCCGGCAGGCGTACGACCTGCTCTCCGACGGCTTCGGCCCCGGGTTCAACGGCCCGCTGCTGGTCGTGACCGAGGGCGGCGACGGCGGCGCCGAGGAGGCCGCCGCCGCGGCGGCGACCACGCTGGGCCAGACCGAGGGCGTCGCCGCCACCGCGCCCCCGATGCCCACCCCTGACGGCGAGGCCGCCACGGTCCTCGTCTTCCCCGAGTCCTCGCCGCAGGACGAGGAGACCCAGAAGCTGGTCGGGACGCTGCGCGACGACGTGCTGCCGGGGGTGACGGCCGACAACGGCGCGGAGTACCTCGTCGGCGGGTCCACGGCCGCGTCCGAGGACTACGCCGGCAAACTCGGCGACCGGATGCCACTCTTCATGATCATCGTGGTGGGACTCTCGATCGTCCTGCTGATGGCGGTGTTCCGATCGGTCCTCATCCCACTGAAGGCCGCGATCCTGAACCTGCTCAGCATCGGTGCCGCGCTCGGCGCGATGAAGCTGGTCTTCCAGGACGGGATGCTCGGCTTCGAGGGCGGTCCCATCGAGGCGTACGTGCCGGTGATGATCTTCGCCATCGTCTTCGGCCTCTCGATGGACTACGAGATCTTCCTGATCTCCCGGATGCACGAGGAATGGGTCACCTCCAAGGACGGCGATCCCTCGCGCGCCGTCCGGGAGGGCCTGGCCCACACCGGCTCGGTGATCACGGCGGCCGGCTCGATCATGATCGTGATCTTCGCGGCCTTCGTCCTCAGCCCGCAGCGGCTGTTGCAGCAGACGGGATTCGCGTTCGCGGTGGCGATCTTCGTCGATGCGGTCATCATCCGATGCGTGGTCGTACCAGCGGCGATGGAGCTGATGGGGCGGCGCGCGTGGTGGATGCCCGCGCCGCTGGCGAAGATCCTGCCGAAGGTGGAGCTGGAGAAGCACTGAGCGGTCCACGGCTCGTGGGAGCCGGATAGCCGAGGGGCCCCGTTCGGTCGTCGAAGGACGACCGGCGGGGCTCTTTGCTTTTACGGGGCGTCTCGGCGGGCCGCTGGACGGGGGCAGGGCACGTACGCCCGAACCGTGCGCCCGTCACCCGCGCGTACGCGGCTCCCAGAGCGGCAGCATCGCGTGCCGTACCTCGGCCAGCAGCTCGCGCATCGCGGTCTCCGCGTCCCGCGGGCGCCCGTCCGCGACCGCGTCGGCAACGGCCTCGTGCAGGTCCAGGGCCTGCGGCTCGGGGTGGTGCGGCATCAGGCCGAGCTGGGTACGGCCCTGGAGCACGACGGCGACGACGTCCGCGAGCGCGCCGAACATCTCGTTGCCGCCGGCCTGGAGCAGCAGGGTGTGGAAGGCGATGTCCGCCTCCAGGAAGCGGTCGAGGTCGCCGGCCTCGCCGAGGGCGCGGAGGGTGGCGGCCAGCTCGGTGGCCCGCTCGCGTTCGGCGGCGGAGGCGCTGCGGGCGGCGGCCGCGGCGGCGAGCGGCTCGACGGCGATGCGCAGCTCGGTCAGCGAGCGGAGCTGGGCGTTGCGGCCGGGGCCGGAGAGGCGCCACCAGATGACGCGGGGGTCGTAGACGTTCCAGGAGGCGCGGGGCTGGACGGTGATGCCGACGCGGCGGCGGGAGCGGACCAGGCCCATCGACTCCAGGATCCGCATGGTCTCGCGGGCGACGGTGCGGGAGACGCCGAAGCGCTCGCGGATCCGCTCCAGCGTGAGCACGTGCCCCTCGGGCAGGGCGCCGCCGGTGATCTCCTCGCCGATGGTGTCGAGGACGGAGCTGTGCAGGACGCTCACGCCACGGTCAACGCCCCGTAGTTCCACCGCTGAAGAGTATCCCGGGCGGGACTCTTCCCCTCTGTCGGGCATTGGTGCTACCTTTCCCGGCGATTGGTAACACCATTCTAGTGAGGCTCTGATGTCCCCGACCCCCCAGCGCCCGCCGACCCCACCGGGCGTCCCCACCGGACTCGTGGTCATGGGTGTGTCGGGAGCCGGCAAGACGACCGTCGCCCGGCTCCTCTCCGACCGCCTCGGCTGGGCCTTCGCGGAGGCCGACGACTTCCACCCCCGTACGAACATCGAGAAGATGCGCGCCGGCACCCCCCTCACCGACGCCGACCGCGGCCCCTGGCTGCGGGCCATCGCCGCATGGCTGGCCGCACGCGCGGACGCCGGCGAGAACGCGATCGTCACCTGCTCCGCACTCAAACGCGCCTACCGCGACGTCCTCCGCGACGCCGGCCCCCGCGTCCGCTTCGTCCACCTCCACGGCGACCACGACACCCTGGCCCGCCGAATCGGCGGCAGGTCCGGCCACTTCATGCCGCCGGCGCTGCTCGACTCGCAGTTGGCGGACCTGGAGCCGCTGGGGCCGGAGGAGGACGGAGTGGTGGTGGACATCGGGGCGACGCCGGAGGAGGTGGCGGAGGAGGCGCTGCGCCGGCTGGGGCGGTCCGGCGCGTAGAGCGGCGGCACGGGACGTACGACGACGGCACCCCCATGCCCCCGTACGGACCGTGGCCCCCCGTACGGACCGTGGCCCCCCGAACCCCCGAGGACCCCCGACCCCGACCCCGTCCCCGTACCCGAGAAGCGATGGAGCTTTTCCGATGACGACGGTGCATCTGGCCCAAGAGGTCGAAGACTGGACCCAGACGATGGACGCGGGCCCGCTGCTCGCGATAGCCGGCGCGGCGGTGGCCGTGCTCCTGTTCATGGTGATCTACCTGCGCGTCCACGCCTTCCTCGCGCTGGTCACCATCAGCATCCTCACCGCCTTCGCCGCCGGCATCCCGGCCGCCCAGGTGATCCCCGTGGCGACGGAGGGCTTCGGCACGACGCTCGGCAGCGTCGCGCTGCTCGTCGGTCTCGGCGCGATGCTGGGCCGGCTGGTGGAGGTCAGCGGCGGCGCGCAGAGCCTCGCGGACACGATGATCCAGAAGTTCGGCGAGGACCGCGCCCCCTTCGCGCTCGGCGTCGCGTCGCTGATCTTCGGCTTCCCGATCTTCTTCGACGCCGGCCTCGTCGTGATGCTGCCGATCGTCTTCACCGTCGCCCGCCGCCTCGGCGGCGGCGTGCTGCGCTACGGGCTGCCGGCCGCCGGCGCGTTCTCCGTCATGCACGTCTTCGTGCCGCCGCACCCCGGCCCCGTCGCCGCAACCGAACTGCTGGGCGCGGACGTCGGCCTCGTCGTGCTGATCGGCGTGGTCATGGCCGTCCCGATCTGGTACGTCACCAGCTACCTCTACGGCCTGTGGATCGGCGAGAAGATCGTCCTCGAAGTCCCGGACATCCTCACCGGCGGTCCGGAGGAGGAGAAGCAGGAGGCCCCGCCGAGCGCGGGCACCGTCATCGCGCTGCTCCTGCTCCCGCTGGTGCTGATCTTCGCCAACACCGGCCTCGACACCGCCCGCGCGGCGGGCTGGGTGGAGGGCACGGAGTCCTGGTACAACGTCGCCCGCGCCCTCGGCTCCACGCCCGTGGCGCTGCTGCTGACCGTCTTCGTCGCCTCGTACGTCCTGGGCACCCGCCGCGGGAAGGGCCTGGAGACGATCGAGAAGCTCGTCGACTCCGCGCTCGGCCCGGTCTGCGCGATCATCCTCATCACCGGCGCCGGCGGCATGTTCGGCGGCGTGCTGCGCGCCAGCGGCATCGGCGACGCCCTCGCCGACGCGATGAGCGACCTCGGCCTGCCGGTCATCGTCGTCGCGTACGTCGTCGCCACCGCCCTGCGCATCGCCCAGGGCTCCGCCACCGTCGCGCTGACGACGGCCGCGGGGCTGATCCAGCCGGTCGTCCTCGACGCGGACTACAACGCGGTGCAGCTCGCCGCGATCGTCCTGGCCACGGCGGCGGGGTCGGTCACGGCCAGCCATGTGAACGACTCCGGGTTCTGGCTCGTGGGCCGGTTCTTCAACATGGACGTGAAGACGACGCTGAAGACGTGGACCGTGATGGAAACGACGATCGGCCTCTCGGCCTTCGGCCTCGCCTCACTCCTCTTCGTCATCGCCTGACCCCGTCCCACCTGCGGGCTTCACGGCCCGCCGGGTGCGCGCAGGGCTCCGGACGGAATCGTTTTGGCGATCTCCCCCGCCATCCCATATCCTGCTGGAGCCCCCGAGCGCAGCTCAGCCAGCGCCCCGGCGGGCCGTCGGCCCTCATCGTCTAGTGGCCCAGGACGCCGCCCTTTCAAGGCGGTAGCACGGGTTCGAATCCCGTTGGGGGCACGCGCACGACCCTCTTGACCTGCGTAACGCAGTCGGGAGGGTCTTTTGCTGCGTGCTGCCTGTGGTCCGCCGGGTTCCGGCCGCGTGCCGCCGCGCCCGGGAGGACCCGGGCGCGGCCGGCGGGTCACCGCGGCGTGAGGTCCATGCGGATGTCCTCGGCGGCCCAGAGGACGAAGCGTTCGATGGGCGTGACCGTCTGACCGGGCGCCAGCCCGAAGCGGAACCGCTTGAGCAGCACCGCCAGGACGAGCTTCGCCTCGACCATCGCGAGCGTGGCGCCCTCGCAGCTCCGTGGGCCGATGCCGAACGGGATGTAGGCGAGCCGGTGCCGCCCGGCGGCGGCCTCCGGACTGGTGCCGAAGACGAGGATGGCTGTGGCCTGCTGGGCAAGGTCTTGTCAGCGCGCAAAGCACCTCCGCGCGAGCCTCGCATGCCTGGACAGACAGATCGCGGAGACCGACACGGTCGGCATCTACCTGTCCTACCAGCGGCGCGCCGCAGGGAGCGGGCTCACTCACGCCGAGCAGCCGGCACTCAGGCGGGGAGGGCCGACCTGGCCAGGGAAGGTCGGCACCTCGCTGGTCACCTTCGCCCCGGGCTGCGATTACATTTCGGAGGTCCGCCAAGCCCGCACAGAAGCTTCCGTGCAGCAGGAGCCCCGGAAGCCTCGGGAAGGCACAGGGGGGCCGCTGGATGACCACTGGGATCCGCAACGAAACACGTCGTTCCGGCATGATTGACACATCCGAGAGACAGGACGTCGTCGTATGAGCGTGGAGCTCCTCGAGCGGGCCGAAGCGCGCCGCAGGGCTGCCTTGGTTGGACTCGATGTTGAGGAACAGGCGCAGCGCGGCCAGTACTTCACGCCGCACTTCGCGGCTCAGATCATTGCCGGGCTGCCGCGTGTCGTCGAGCTCGAGAGCATCAGAGTGCTCGACCCCGGGGCCGGCAGCGGGATCTTGTCAGCAGCTCTTGTCGACCGGCTCCGCGTTGAGCGCCCTGGCCTGTCCGCCCACATCGTCGCTGTAGAGAACGACGCCGTCCTCCACGCTGCACTGGTGGAGACTCTGGGCGACCTCGAGACGGTCCAAGGCGTCACCACGGAGCTCGTCGATGCAGACTTCCTGGCCTGGGCGCTAACGACCAACCAGCGCTTCGACCTGGTCATCCAGAACCCGCCCTACGCGAAGCTCCGCACCGGGAGCGAGTCCCAGAACCTTCTGCGCAGCGCGAAGATCATCGTGCCGAACATCTACGCGGCATTCCTTGGCCTCGGCTTGCGGCTGCTCGTCGATGGTGGCCAGCAAGTCGCCATCACCCCGCGCTCCTGGATGAACGGCCCCTACTACGCGGCGTTCCGCCGGAGCTTCGTGGGCGCGGCAGGCATCGACGCGATCCATAGCTTCGAGAGCCGTTCAAAGGTCTTCGGGGATACCGGCGTGCTCCAGGAGTCCATCGTGGTCTCGGCGACACGCGGCCGCACCCCGGACAACGTCGTCGTCCATACCTCGCACGATCACAACAGCACGCCGTCCTCTCGTATGGTCGCCTACGGGGACGTCGTGACCCCCGACTTCATTCATGTTCCTGCGACCGAGGGCGACGCGCAGGCCGTCGCGTGGATGAACACCCACGCCCGCCACACGTTGGCCGATCTCGGGCTGACGGTCTCGACCGGCCGGGTCGTCGACTTCCGCTCCCGCGAGATGCTGCGCCACGAGCACATCCGCGGTGCAGTGCCCATGGTCAATGCCACGCACATCCGTGGTGGGGTCACGCAGCACCCCGTCGGTGCGAAGAAGCCGGAGTGGTTCCACGCCGAGCCAGCAGACGCGGCCAAGCTGCTAGTGCCTGGCGGCGACTATGTGCTGATCAAGCGCTTCTCTGCCAAGGAAGAGCGCCGGCGCGTCGTTAGCGCCGTCTGGCGGTCGGAGGGCGAGGTCGCCTTCGACAACAAGCTCAACTACGTCCACCAAGACGGCCACGGCCTGGAAGCTGAAGTCGCCGATGGTCTGTCGGTCTTCCTGAACTCGACTCAACTCGACAGCTACTTCCGCGTTTTCTCCGGCCACACGCAGGTGAATGCGACCGATCTGCGGCAGATGCGTTTCCCCTCGCTCGACCAGCTGCGGCAGCTGTCGGCGGTAACCTCGCGCGACCAGCTGGAGATCGACGCTGCGGTGGAAGCTGTCCTCGCGCCGACGGAGGTAAAGGCATGACACGGCTCGACGAGGCCAAGAAGATCCTCAAGGCCTTCGGCTTTGACATGGGACGCTCAAACGACCGCAGCGGACGCACACTGCTGGCCCTTGCTCAGCTGAAGGAAGACTCCTCGTGGGCCGATGCAACGAACGAGATGCTCGGTGTCCGCGCGATTCTCGACTGGATTCGTGACCAGCTCGGGCACGAGATCGCCGAGAACACGCGGGAGGCCTACCGGCGACAGACGCTGCACCAGTTCCGTGACGCCGGGTTTGTCATCTACAACGATGACGCCCCCGGCCGGCCGACGAACTCAAGCGCCAACAACTACCGCCTCAACCCCAAGGCGCTCGAGGTCATCAGGCTCCACGGCACGCCTGCGTTCGCCGACGCGCTCCAGGAGTATCTCGCCGCGGCTCCCGGTCTGCTGTCGAAGTATCAGGCCGCACGGACCCTGACCCGCATCCCCGTGACGCTCCCCGGCGGAATGGAACTCTCGCTCGGAGGCGGTGGGCAGAACGTTCTGATCAAGCAGATGATCGACGACTTCTGCGGGTATTTCGTGCCCGGCGGCGAAGTGCTCTACATCGGTGACGCCGACGAGAAGCTCATGCACTTCGACGAGCAGAAGCTCGCTTCGCTTGGAGTCTCGGTCGACACGCATGGCAAGTTGCCTGACCTCGTTGTCTACCAGGAGGATGAGAACTGGCTTTTCCTGATGGAGGCCGCCTCGACGCATGGACCTGTCGATGCCAAGCGTCGTGGTGAACTCCAGGCGCTGTTCGCCGGATCGACGGCCGGCCTGGTCTACGTGTCCTGTTTCCCTGATCGGCCGACGATGCGCAAGTTCCTCGCCGATCTTGCGTGGGAGACCGAAGCGTGGTGCGCGTCGGACCCAACGCACATGATCCACCTCAACGGCGAGCGCTTCCTCGGACCGTACGCCTAGGCGGAGGTCGCGTCTTCAGGCATCTTCTAACGACACTGAGCCCCCGTTGTCCCGTCGATCACAGGGCCACAGTGCTTATGGACTACGCGAGCGACCCACGGCACAAGTAACGGCGACATGGTGGAATTCCGGCATGGAGGGGCGACTAGCTCGGGTAAAAAGTCGTCCCCGCGGGAGAGAACGATGACAAACGATCCTCTGAACCTCGACGAGGCCGGTGAGTGGGCCGACCGGTGGTGGCTGCCCGATGCCCCTGACGAGCAGGTCCCGGGAGTGCTCCGGTACGCCCCCGAGGGGGGCCTCTCGCTCTCGTTGATCGGCGCTTTCGCAGATCGCATCACCTCGAACCCTGCTCTTGGGGTGACCGCGTACCACGAGGGCACCAGGATGTGGGATGTCATCCATGGCGCTGCCGAGCAGCGCGAGATCACCCTCATTGGCTGCGTCCCCAAGGGCGGGAAGCGGACCCTGTTCGCGCGAGTGAAGAGCCCGGACAAGCAGATCGTGGCGGCGATGACCGCGATCATCGGCGCGCATGTCAGCGGCGAGGAGGACGCTGCATTCTCCGCGGCCGAGGTCTCGGTCGAGGACCTCGGGCTCTGGGCGTCGTCGTTCGTTTTCAGAGGCTTCCTCGGCGCTCCAGACGGCAAGATCGACGGGACCGGGAGCATCTCCGTGGAGCCGGTCGAGGCGCAGTCGGTCGTCGTTGATGAGACCGAGTTCCGCCTTGAGCACCGCCATACTCTGCCGTTCTTCGACGAGCGCAAGGGCGGGACCGTGGGGCGTACGCGAGACGCGACGTTCGTGCGAGCTGTCTCGGCAGCTCCGTTCTCCGTGCGTGCAGCGTGGGCGACGGCGAGCCTCGTACAGGACTTGATCGCCCTCGCGACGAACCGTGCAGCCGGCGTGATCTGGCTGCGGCTGCAAGTGACCGGGACGAACGGTCGCCTCGCGCCGCGTCACCACGCGGACGTGCTCTACTCACCCGCCGCACTCGGCCAACATGATGACAAGGCCGCCGACCCCAACCGCGTTCTTCACCTGTGCGTCGCTCCCGTTCGAGGAGGTCGTGCCCCGCTGGTGCGAGGCGCACGGCCGGCTGAAGGCGGCGACCAACATGATCCTGGGCCTGCGCTACGCGCCGGCCAGCTTCGTCGAGAACAAACTCCTGACGGCGGTGGGCGCTGCCGAGGTGCTGCACCGCGGCCTGCGCATCGATGAGAAGCCGTTTCTTAAAGCGGAATTCAAGGAAATGCGCGAGGCGATGCTAGCGCAGGTGCCAGAAGAGCATCGCGACCGGTTCCGGGGTGCGATCCGTAACGATCCGACGCTCCGGGACCGGCTCCACGCGCTCGCCGAGCGCCCTGATCACGAAGCGATGGCGCTCCTCATGCCGGACATTGGCCATTGGGCTACGAGAACGACGCGGGCGCGCAACGACCTCGCGCACGAGGGCAGGACGCCGAACCACTCGTTCGCGGAACTGATCGCCGTCGTCAGGGTGACCACGGCGGTCGTGATCCTCAATGTGCTGCACGAGCTCAGGCTGCCGGCCGAGCGGCAGCGACAGATCGTGCAGGAACACCCAGAGCTGAGGGCGACGTCACGGGCTGCGCGCGAGTGGCTGGCAGCCCCGCAGGCCGACTCCTGAGTGGCCTCCCTTCTGGGGACGTGCGTCCGGTACCGCTCAGGTCTCTGCACCCTTGAAGCAGTCGCCCCGCCTGGACTCCGCCTGCGCCTCGCCCCAGTCCTCGGGGTGGGAAGTGGACAGCAGGTATGCGGACCGTAGCTCAGCGCTCCAGTTGTCCCCTCTGGAGCAGCGGGATCAGCCCTGGGGCCGGTGCCACCAGCGCCAACGGCTGTCGACGTCGATCCGTGCCACCCAGGAGAACTGTCCGATCCCTTCCAGGAACTCCGTGCCATGGCGGGAAGTGTCTCTGCCCAGAAGGATGAGTAGTTCTCACGACTCGCCGTGGCCTTCTTGATCGTCCTGCGCCTCCTCCACGACGCGTACCGAGAGCCCTCGGGCTCAGACGATCTCGACTGTCAGGTCGCTCAATAGCCCGGCCGAGCCGCTCATCGCGGGCAGCGTCGGCTGCCGCCCGGTCGTAGCGCATGGCTCCGGCAAGAGGATCACGGTCGACAGGGGCGAGAATCAGAGGCGCCGGAGGGCACCGCGGCGACCTGCGATTTGCAGTCATAACGTCACGCCGCCCTTTGCTGACATGTCAGCAAAGGGGCAAGGTCGAGCAGGATCGAGCTGGGCTCAGGGGGATGCAGAAGGGTGCAATGTCCGGGCTCCCGCACATATCCGCAGCTCAGCGAGGTAACTATTTCGGGTTCGAGTCCCGTTGGGGGCACGCGCACGACCCTCTTGACCTGCGTAACGCAGTCGGGAGGGTCTTTTGCTGCGTGCTGCCTGTGGTCCGCCGGGTTCCGGCCGCGTGCCGCCGCGCCCGGGAGGACCCGGGCGCGGCCGGCGGGTCACCGCGGCGTGAGGTCCATGCGGATGTCCTCGGCGGCCCAGAGGACGAAGCGTTCGATGGGCGTGACCGTCTGACCGGGCGCCAGCCCGAAGCGGAACCGCTTGAGCAGCACCGCCAGGACGAGCTTCGCCTCGACCATCGCGAGCGTGGCGCCCTCGCAGCTCCGTGGGCCGATGCCGAACGGGATGTAGGCGAGCCGGTGCCGCCCGGCGGCGGCCTCCGGCGTGAACCGCTCCGGGTCGAACGTCTCCGGGTCCGGCCAGTGCTCCGGGTTCATGTGCACGGCCCAGAACGGATAGAAGATCACCGTGCCCGCGGGCACGGTGACGTCGCCGAGTCGCAGTTCCTCGGTGGCCTCGCGGGCGCCGTACGGGCCCGGCGGGTACAGCCGCATCGCCTCCCGCAGCACCATGTCCAGGTACGTGAGCTGCCTGAGGTCGCCGTAGTCGGGCGCGGCGCGGTCGCCGAGCACCCGGTCCAGCTCCGCGGCGGCGCGGTCGGCCGCCTCCGGGTGCCGGGACAGCAGGTAGAGCGCCCAGGAGATGGCGACTCCGGTGGTGTGGTGGCCGGCCATCATGGTCATCAGCACCGTGTCGCGTATCCGCGCCGGCTCCTCGCCCGCCGTGACCAGGGCGGCGATCATGTCGCTCTGGTCGGCCCGCTCGGCGGTGCCGCGCTCCCGGTGCTCGGCGAGCACCCGGTCGACGGTGCCGCGCAGGTAGGTCAGGGCCTCCTCGGAGCGGGCGCGGCGCTCCGCCTCCGGCACCCCGACGTCGACCTGGTAGAGCTGCGCCAGATAGTCCGTGAGCAGGTCCTCGAACGCCGACACGACCCGCTCGGCGGACTCCTCGGACTCCAGCCCGCTGCCCAACGCGAACTCGCAGATCATCTGGAGCGACAGCTTGCTCAGGTCCTTCTGGAGCTGGACGGGGCCGTCCCCCGCGTGCTCCGCCCACCTGTCCGCCATCGCGGCCGTCAGCGCCGTGAACTCCGCGAAGTGCGCCTCGTGCGCGGGCCGTCCGGCCAGCACCGACAGCATCACGCGGCGCCACGGCACGTGTTCGCCGACCGGGAGCGTCTGCACGTTGCCCGACTCCTGGAGGGGCTCCAGGAACGCGAACAGCTTCTCCGGCCGCTTGTTGATCTCCGCGGTGGCCTCCAGCAGCACCGGGTCGGCGACCGACACGGCCACGTCCGCGCCCGGCAGCGGGAACCGCACCAGCGGGCCGTACTCGGTGTGCAGCTTCAGTTGGTAGTTGTGCAGCCCTCCCGCCGCCACGATCGCCTTGACGCCGTCGCCCTCCGCGGGCGGGCCGGGAATCCGGTCGATGCCGTCGTCCGGCATGGCACTCCTTCCGTGCGTCCGTCGAGTCACGTTCCGGCAGCGCCCGCCACTGATCCCGGCCAGGGCCGGGCGGCTCGGTCGGCCGGTCGGTAGGCTCGCATGCTTCCACGTATTCGGTAACACGGCAGGAGGCTTCGATGACGAAGCCGTCAGGGCAGGGGAGAGAACACGCGACGGTGGATTCACTCGACCTCTGGAAACCGAAAGTCCCGCGGATCTACGACTACTTCCTCGGCGGCAAGGACAACTTCGCCCACGACCGGGAGGTCATGGAGGAGGTCCGGCGGCACGTCCCGGACGCGCCCCTGATGGCGCGGGAGAACCGCGCGTTCCTGCGGCGCGCCGTACGGGACCTGGCCGCATCCGGCATCCGGCAGTTCGTGGACATCGGCGCCGGCATGCCGGTCGAGGCCGGCGCCCACCAGAACGTGCACGAGATCGCCCAGCACACCGCCCCCGACGCGCGCGTGGCGTACGTGGACATCGACCCGGTCGTGGCCAGCCACGGGCGGGCGCTGCTCGGCAAGTCGCCCGGGGTGGCCGTCATCCAGGGCGACGCCCGGTACCCCGAGGACATCCTGGCCGACCCCGAACTGCGCGGCGTCATCGACCTGGACGAGCCGGTCGCCGTGATCATGCTGGCCATGCTGCACTTCATCGGCGACGAGGACGACCCGCAGGGGATCGTGGCCCGGTTACGCGCCGCCATGGCGCCCGGCAGCCACGTGGTCATCTCGCACTCGACCTCCGAGTTCGACACCGACGGCCGGGTCCAGAAGGCCGCCGACGTCTACCGCAAGGCCAGCTCCCCCCTCACCCTGCGCGACCGCGCGGGGATCCTGTCGCTCTTCGACGGCTTCGACCTGCTCGACCCGGGCCTGACCACCCTGTCGCTGTGGCGCCCGGAGCCGACCACCGGCTCGGTGTGGCGCTCCGGGCCGGGTACGGCCGCCCCGCCCGGCGCCGAACGGCAGTGGATCTACGCGGGCGTCGGCCGCAAGACGGACTGACGGGACTGGGGGCCGCCCGCGCGGCCGACTACTGTGGCGAAGGTCGAGAGGAGCGCAGCGTGACACCGGACGGGTTCCGCTTCGAGGAGATAGACGTCACCAGACCGCATCCCGCGCGGATCTACGACTACCTGCTGGGCGGCAAGGACAACTACGAGGTCGACCGCGTGGCCGGCGAGCAACTCGTCGCCGCCGCCCCCGAAGCGCGGATCGGCCTGCGCGCGAACCGCGCCTTCCTCCAGCGCGCCGTCCGCCACGTCGTCGGCGCCGGCGTCCGCCAGCTTCTCGACATCGGTACGGGCCTGCCCACCTCCCCGAACGTGCACGAGACGGCCCACGAGACCGCACCCGACACGCGCGTCGTCTACGTCGACAACGACCCGATCGTCCGCGCCCACGCCGACGCGCTGCTCAGCGGCTCCGGCTCGACCAGCATCGTGCTCGCCGACGTGCGCGACGTGCAGACGATCCTGGACCACCCCGACGTCCGCCGGGTCCTCGACTTCGACGAGCCGGTCGCCGTGTTCCTCGTGGCCGTACTGCACTTCCTCACCGACGCGGACGAGCCCGGACGGGTCGTCGCCACCCTGCGCGACGCGTTCCCGTCCGGCAGCTACCTGGTGCTCTCGCACGCCACCGGCGACTTCGCCGACCGTACGGACGCCCAGGCCGTCTACCGCAAGGCCACCGCGGGCCTGAACCTGCGCCCGTACGCGGAGATCGAGCCGTTCTTCGACGGCTTCGACCTGGCCGAACCCGGGCTGGTGCAGGTCCCGTTCTGGCGCCCGGACACGCCGCCGCCGGCGCGGTACGGCGAGATCGGCATCTACGCGGGCGTGGGCCGCAAGCCCTGAGGAGCACGCGCCCGGCCGACCGCCGGCCGGTCCCGCGGCAATGTCAGAGCCCTGCCCTACGGTGGCCGGATGCACGCACCCGCACCCCGTATCGACCGGCCGGCGGATCTCGACGCCGTCCGGGAGTCCTACGACCAAGTGGCCGACAACTACGTCCACCTGCTCCAGACCACAGGCATGGGCGACATCCGCCGCTACCCCTGGCTCAAGGCGTCGATGGACGCCTTCGCCGACACCGTGGGCGACTCCGGCCCCGTCCTCGACGTCGGCTGCGGACCGGGCCAGGTGACGGCGTACCTCGCAGAACGCGGCCTCGACGTCTCCGGCGTGGACCTCTCACCCGCCATGATCGACAACGCCCGCCGCCTGCACCCGCAGTGCCGCTACCGCGTCTCCTCGGCGACCGACCTCGAACTCGACGACGCCTCCCTGGCCGGCGTGCTCGGCTGGTGGTCGCTGTTCAACCTCCCGCGCGACGTCCTGCCCCAGGTGCTGGCCCTGTTCGCCCGCGCGCTGAAGCCGGGCGGACACTTCCTCCTCGGGACGCACGTGGGGGACGAGGACGTGGTACGGACGGAGGCGTACGGACGCACGGGCGTGCGCTGGACGACGCACAAGTGGCGCCCGGAGCAGCTCGTGACCCTGATCGAAGGAGCGGGCCTTTGCCCGGTCGCCGAACTGCGCCTGCCTGCCGACGGCCAGACGGCACCGGGCGTGGTGGTCATGGCGCGCAAACCGACCGCCTGAGGCGGGGGCGGTACGCGAACTGGTCGACGGCACGAAAGGCTATTACTCAGGCCCCCCGCGGCGCGGATTTCGGGGTGCCGCATTCGGTGGCCCGCGGAGGAGTTCCGCAAGGGCAGAAGGCGTTATTCCGGACGGCTTTCACGGGCCACCTTCCGACCACGCAGGCCCGGTCAGGTCCGCGGTGTTACCCGTACCTGCGGCGCCTCGCGGCCAGATGCGCGCCGAACAGCGCGATGCCCACTGCGCCCACGCCGATTCCCGTGTACGCGATGATCCGGTCCCGGTTCTCGCGGGACCTCATCTCCTCGTAGTCCAGCGCTTCGCTGGAATCGCCGCCGATGATCCGCGTGCACTCCTGGCCCGGTCTCATCGTCTGGCCGCCGCAGTCGACCACGTCGCCGTTCGTCATCGCCGCGGCGTTGTTGACCACCAGGACCAGGCCGACGATGAGCAGCCCGCCCGCCAGCAGCTTCATCCATGGACGCGTCAGCATCCCGCCAACCTAGCGCCGCGCTGCCCCGCCCCCGACCGCACCCGGGAGCGGGGCGGTCCGTGTCAGCGGTCGCGGTAGGCGACCTGGACGGCCATCTCGCCCAGCCGCTCCCGCCAGCCCGGTGCCAGCGGGGCCTTCTCCAGGGACTTGTGCGCGGTCTCCACCAGCTCGTCGATCCGCTTCTCGACCTCCTCGCGCATCCCCGACGCCAGCAGCGCCTCGTGGAGGGCGGCCGCGTTCCAGTTCTGGCCGTCCGCGACCAGGCGCGCCACCTCCGCGTCCTTCGTCGCGGCGAGGGCCAGCAGCAGGTTCATCTTGTGCTCGCTGATGTCGAGGCCCGCCGGCTTGCCCGTGACCTCGGGGTCGCCGAAGGCGTCGAGGAGGTCGTCGCGGAGCTGGAACGCCTCGCCCGCCGCCACGCCGTACGTCTCGAACGCCGCGTGCAGGTCGTCGCGGCCCGCGATCGTCGCGCCCAGGGCCAGGGGGCGGTGGATCGTGTACTGGCCCGACTTGCAGACGGCGACGTAGCGGGCGAGGGCCGGGTCCGGGGCGAGTTCCGCGGCCAGGGCCATGTCGAGCTGCTGGCCGACGATCATTTCGGTGCCGAGGTGGTTCCACACCTTCCGCGCCGGACCCGACAGGGTCTCCGTGACGGTGTGGGCGTAGCCGAACGCCAGGTCGCCGGCGATGATCGCCACGCCCTCGCCGTAGCGGCGGGGCTCGCCGGCCCAGCCCTGCTCGGTGTGGATGCCGGCGTGCTTCATGTGGGCGGTCGGCCGGCCGCGGCGGGTGGGGGAGTTGTCCATCACGTCGTCGTGGATGAGGGCGAAGGCGTGCAGCAGTTCCAGCGCGGCGCCCGCCGAGGCGACCGCCTCCTCCGCGTCCGAGCCGTCGAGTTCGCCGCCGGCGGCGAGGTAGCCGCTGATGCAGAACGTGGGGCGCAGCCGCTTGCCGCCCGCCGCGACCAGATGCGCGATCGCGTCGATCGGCTGCGTCATCCGGTCGTCGACGTCGCCCCACTTCTTGCGCTCGGCCGCGAGCAGGTCCTCTATTCGGGCCGTGGCCCGGGTGAGGAGTCTGCTCGTCGCCTCACCCAGGCCGGCCGCCGGCGCGGCGTCTCCGGCGGCTTCTTCCCCCGCGGCCGCGTCGGCGACGTGCGCGTCGCCGGCGACCGTGTCCCCGGGGGTTCCGTCCTCGTCGGTCTTCGAGCGCTCCAGACCCGCCGGCGGGCGGAACACCACGTTTTCCTTCGCGGTCACGACCGAATCGACCTCCCCGTACCCGAGTTCCGCCAGACGTGCCACGACCTGCTCCACCAGCACCTCCGGCGCGCTGGCGCCGGAGCTGACCCCCACCGTCTGCACGCCCTCCAGCCAGGCCGGGTCGAGCAGTTCGACCGACGGCAGCAGCTTGCCGGGCGTACCGAGGGCTTCGGCCACTTCCACCATCCGCACCGAATTGCTGGAGTTGGCCGAGCCGATGACCAGGACGAAGTCGCTCTCCACCGCGATGGCCTTGATGGCGTTCTGGCGGTTCTGGCTGGCGTAGCAGATGTCCTCGCTGCCCGCGCCGACGATGCCGGGGAAGCGTTCGCGCAGGATGTCCACGATCTCCGACGTGTCGTCGACCGACAGCGTCGTCTGGGTGAGGAACGCGGCGTTGGTGCCTTCCGGGAGTTCGATCCGGCGGGCCTCGTCGGCGTCCTCGACGATCAGGGTACGGTCCGGCGCCTCGCCGTACGTGCCCTCGATCTCCTCGTGGTCCGCGTGCCCGATCAGCAGCAGCGTCCGCTCGTCCCGCGCGAACCGCCGCGCCTCCTGGTGCACCTTCGACACCAGCGGGCACGTCGCGTCGATCACGTTCAACTGCCGGCTCGCCGCGTTGGTGCGCACCTGCGGTGACACCCCGTGCGCCGAGAAGATGCACACCGCGCCCTCCGGGACCTCCGACTCGGAGTCCACGAAGACCGCACCACGCTCCTCCAGCTCACGCACCACGTGCTCGTTGTGCACGATCTGTTTGCGCACGTACACCGGCGCGCCGTGAATCTCCAGCGCACGCTCCACGATCTCGATAGCCCTGTCCACACCGGCGCAGAAGCCACGCGGTTCGGCCAGGAGGACCCTGCCTCGGGGAGTTGGCATGTTCGCCTCTCAATATCCTTCGTGCATCTTCGAGGTCGACGCGGATCGGTCCCGTCCGCCGCCGGGAATTTCCCGTGTTCCGGCTAAGCGGACAGCATCTGTCAGACGACTTGTGCGGCACTGAGGATTGAATTGGCGCCGACTTGGGTCTCCCGTCCGGGCGCGCGGCGGGTACATAATGCCAGCCATCGAACCGGCAGGTCGCCGCGGAATTCGCAGGTGGGCCCCGCCGCTTACGCCTGCCGCCAAGTCGGCGCCAAGCGACTGTACAGTCCCGCGCAAGTCGGCTCGCCAATACTCGGATGAGTGGAGCAACAGGCAGTGGCCACGGTCGGTGACACTCCTCGATGACCACCGATGATTCTGACCTGGCCCCCACATAGTCGCTCGTGATCGACAAGCGGAGGATTCCATGTCCGGGGCTAACGACGTCGAACGTGTCTATTCCGCCATGGAGGAAGCGGCCGGGTTGCTGGACGTGCCCGTCGCACGCGACAAGATCTGGCCGGTGCTGAGCGCGTACCAGGACGCGCTCGCGGACGCCGTCGTCGTCTTCTCCATGGCGGGCGGCCGCCGTGCGACGGAACTCGACTTCAGCATCTCGGTGCCCACGGACCACGGCGACCCGTTCACGACGGCGCTGGAGCGCGGCCTCACCGAGAAGACGGGTCACCCCGTCGACAATCTCCTCGCCGAGCTGCGCGACGGATTCCCGCTCGGTATGTACGCCATCGACGGCATGGTCACCACGGGGTTCAAGAAGACGTACGCGTCCTTCCCGACCAACGAGCCGCAGCCGCTGACCTCCCTGCTCGACGTCCCCTCGATGCCGGCGAGCGCGCGGGCGAACGCCGAACTCTTCGCCTCCTACGGCCTGGACAAGGTCCAGATGGTCTCGGTGGACTACCCGAAGCGGCAGGTGAACCTGTACTTCAGCGAGCTGGACGCCGACCACCTCCAGCCGGAGCGGGTCAAGTCGATGGCCCGCGAGATGGGGCTGCTGGAGCCGACCGAGATGGGGCTGGACTTCGCCGCCGGCTCGTTCGCGGTCTACCCGACGCTGGGCTACGACTCCGACGTCATCGACCGCATCACCTACGCCGTCATCAGCGCCGACCCGACGCTGGCCCCGACGAAGTCGGAGCCGGAGGTCTCGCAGCTCTCCCGGTACGCCACCTCCGCCCCGTACGCGTACGCCGGTGAGAGCCGCACCCTCGTCTACGGCGTCACGCTGACGCCCAAGGAGGAGTACTACAAGCTCGGGTCGTACTACCAGATCACGGACTACCAGCGGAAGCTGGTCAAGGCGTTCGAAGCCCTGGACTGAGACATAAGGACCGACCGGTAACCTCTGCTCTCGCCATCCCCCGCCGCCCCGGGAAGACCGTGGGCGGCGGGGTGTTCGGGTTCTGCCACCCACCGAGGAGAGAGATGACCAAGAAGTTCCACGCCGCCCTCGTCACCGCCGCCGCGGCCGCCGCCCTGCTGGCCGCCCCGGGCGCGTCCGCCCAGGCGCAGGCGGACGGCTACGACCGCTGTCCGGCCGACCACTACTGCCTCTTCTCCGGCCTGGACGGCACCGGGGAGATGGCCGCGATCCAGAGCGACACCCCGAACCTGGCCGCCATCGGCATGGACGACCGCGCCAAGTCGGACTGGAACCGCACGGGTTACCGCATCAACCTGTGGTCGGACGCCGACTACGCCGGCTGCATGGCCGTCACCAGCCCCGGCGGCAAGGGCAACTTCTTCTCCTCCTTCCGGGACTTCTTCAGCTCCGTGGAGATCAACAAGCCCAACGGGATGTCCTGCTGACGTCCGTACGCGCGGATCCGCCGCGCCGGGGACCCGTCCCGGCGCGGTCGCGCTAGCGTCACCGCATGGCGTTCTGGCGGCGTGACCGTAAGCGGAAGACACCGAGCGGCGGCACCGGGAGCATCTCGGTCAACGTGTTCGACCCCCGCACGCCGGGGCCGGTGGACCGGCCCGGGCTGCTGCTCGGTGAGCGGCGGCTGCCGCGGATCACGGTCTCCAGCTTCACCGACCGGCTGACCGCCCACGCCCGTACGCTCCATCCGCCCGGCACCGGCCCGGTGAGCGTGATCATGCAGCACCGCACGTTCGCCGAGGAGGACGGCGTGGTCTTCATGGGCTTCGCCGGCCGGCCCGGGATCGTCGTACGGATGACGCCCCAACTCCGCGCCGACCTGTACGACCTGGGCGAGGCGATCGCCGTCGACGGCGCGGTGCTGTACGTCGACGCGCACGAGGGGTTCCTGCGCATCTCGCTCGTGCTGCCGGAGATGGCGGTCGAGCTGGACGTCGGGCTGCTGCTCCGGGAGGGCAACGTCCAGGAGTTCCTGGCCTCCGCGTACGCGACCGAGACCGTCGAGCTGCACATCCAGCACACCACCCACGACCGGCTGCTGAACTACACCTGCGCGGCCCCCGGGCTCCGCGCGGTGCTCGACGAGGGCTTCGACCTCTACACGCAGCCGGCCCCGGCCGACCTGCGGGCGAGCCTGCTGGCGGTCAACGGCAGCCTGAACCCGGCGGTGCGCGTGCCGCTGCGGGTCACGGGGAACGCCGACCTCGCCATGGCGCACAACGTGGAGGTCTGACCGCGCCGCCGGCTCACTTCGGCCCGTAGCGGATGACGTGCGTGGGCAGGACGGTGCGCCGCGGGGGCCAGGTGGCGGCGGGGCCGCCGTTGATCCGCTCGATGAGGAGCCGCGCGGCCTGCCGGCCCATCTCGTCGGCGTCGTACGACACGATGGTCAGCGGCATGCCGAGGACGTCGGCGAGGTCGAAGTCGTCGAACCCGGCGAGCGCGACGGACAGGTCGAGGGCGCGGACGGCGCGGATGGCGCCCTGGGTGAGGCGGTTGTTGGTGCAGAACAGCGCCGTGGGGGCGGCCGGGGCACGGGCGGTGTCGGGGCCCGGCCCGCCGGAGCCGCCCGGCGCCAGCAGGCCCCGTGCCGCCCGCTCCGCCGTCGCCACGTCCGTCAGCCCGCGCCGCACGAGCCGGTCGTCGGGCTCCAGACCGGCCGCCTCGTGGGCGGCGCGGTAGCCGCGGTAGCGCTCGGCGCCGGTGTGGATGGACGGCGGGTTGCCGAGGAAGCCGATCCGGCGGTGGCCGGCGGCGAGGAGCCGCGCGGTGGCGTCGCGGGCGCCGCCGAAGTCGTCGACGAGGACGCAGTCCGCCTCCATACCCGACGGCGGCCGGGAGGCCAGCACCACCGGCATGTCGCGCAGCGCCGCCGGTGTGAGGTGGCTGTGGCTGCCGCCCGCCGGTACCACGATCATGCCCGCGACCTGCCGCGACGCCAGGTCCTCCACCAGCCCGCGCTCGCGGTCCAGTTGCTCGCCGGTGTTGCTGAGCAGCATGCTCAGCCCGTGCTGCGAGGCGACTTCCTGGACGCCGAGCGCGAGCCGCGAGTAGAAGGGGTTGGCGAGGTTGGTGACGATCAGCCCGATCATGCCGCTGCCGCCGAGGCGCAGGCTGCGCGCGGTCGCGTTGAGCCGGTAGCCGAGGGCGTCGACGGCGTCCAGGACGCGCCGACGGGTGGTGTCGCTGACGCGGGTGTCGTCCTTCAGCACGCGCGAGACGGTCATGGTGCTCACCCCGGCACGGTTGGCGACATCGCGCATCGTCGGCGCCCCGGCGTCGCCCGGTCGCTGCTGGGACATGCCCCCTCGCTCCCTCCGCCCCGCTCCTCCACCCCGGCGTCCGGGTGCGCGGGCCCTGGGAGCCGCGAATGCGGCCAATTCTAGGTTCGGTCCCGGCGGGTACGGACACCGCACGGTCGGCCGGGACACGCCGTCCGATCGGGTGAGCGGGAGGTGAACACTTCATGTCGGGTCCCTTTGATGCTGTTTTTCCCTCGTCCCGCACACCCCGCCTCTGATGGGGTGCAGTGCATGTCGAATATCCGCCCCATCGAACGCCTGGGACGCCGCTTCGAGCGCGCAGTCCGCAAGTCCGGTACCGCCAACGGCAAGAACCGCCACGCCGGCGGCATCGACGCGCTCGGCGCGCGCGTCGACGCGATGGAGAAGGAACTCCGGGAGGCCCGCGTCGCCCGCTACACACTGGAGCTGCTCTTCGGCGAGCAGGACGGGCGCAAGCTGCGGATGCCGACGAAGGGGTCGATCGACACCCTGGTCGAGCAGGTCGAGGCCGCGACGGGGGAGCGGGACGCCCGCGCGCACGTCGTGGCCGCGTTCCGCACGCTGGTCGAGGTGGAGCTGCGCGGCGTCGGCCGGATCGCGGGCGGCACGCCGAACATCCTCGGCAAGCTCACCGTCCCGCTGCTGCTCGGCCCGCCGAACGACGACGTGCTGGAGATCGGCACGCTCTTCGGCATGTTCTCCTCCGCGCTCACCCGGCAGTTCGCGCGCGCCGGGCGGCGGTGTTCGCTGACGATCGTGGACCCGCTGGCCGACGTGCAGCTCCAGCCGGGCACGGCCAATACCGCGGACCCCTCGGGCACGCCCGTCAGCGAGGCCGTGGTGCGGGCGAACCTGGAGCTGGCCGGCGTGCCGGCCGAACGGATCCGGCTGCACCGCGGGTTCTCCGGCGACCCCGGCATCCGCCGCGCCGTGTCCGACCGCCCGTACGGGACGGTGATCGTGGACGGCGACCACTCCGCGGAGGGGGTGCGCGCGGACCTGGAGTGGGTCGAGGAGATCGTCGCGCCGGGCGGTCTGGTGGTCGTGGACGACTACGGGGACCGCACGTGGCCGGGGGTCAAGGAGGCGGCGGACGCGTACCTCGCCGGGGACACCGCGTTCGAGCTGGTGGGGGTGGCCTCGACGAGCGCCTTCCTGCGGAGGCGATAGTGAGGGGGTGAATCGCGTACGAGCACGCCGGGCCCTCGCGCTCCTCGCCGGTGCCGCCGCCGTGGCCGCGGTCCTGTTCCTCGCCCCGTGGCGGGACGGGGGCGGGGGCGGGGACGGAGGAGGCGGAGGCGGGGGCAGAAGCGGGGCGCGGGCTCCGGAACCGCCCCCGGTGGGCGCCGGGCTCGACTACCAGATCGGCGGCGCGTACGACCCGCCCCCCGGCGTCGGCGTCGTCGTCCGCGACCGCGGCGACGACCCCGCCCCCGGCGCGTACAACGTCTGCTACGTCAACGCCTTCCAGGTCCAGCCCGGCGCCGAGGACGAGTGGGACCCCGACCTGCTGCTGCGCGACGCGGCCGGCGAGGTCGTCTACGACGAGGACTGGGGCGAGGCCGTGCTCGACCTGCGCACCGCCGGCAAGCGCGAGCGCATCGCGGCGAAGGTCGGCCGCTGGATCGACGGCTGCGCCGCGAAGGGCTACCAGGCCGTCGAGCCCGACAACCTGGACACGTACACCCGCTTCCCCCGCCTGCTCACCGCCGCCCACGCCCGGTCCTACGCCGCACTCCTCGCCGACCGCGCGCACGGCCGGGGGCTGGCCGTCGCGCAGAAGAACACCGTGGAGCTGGCCCCCGACCGGGCCCGTACCGGGCTGGACTTCGCGGTCGCGGAGGAGTGCGGCGAGTACGACGAGTGCGGCGCCTACGCCGCGGCGTTCGACGACCGGGTGCTGGTCGTCGAGTACACGCCCGGCGGCCTCGCGGCGGCCTGCGGCGAGTGGGCCGACCGCCTCAGCGTCGTGCGCCGCGACCGCATGGTCGCCCCCGAGGGCGCGGCGGACTACGTCCGCGAGACCTGCTGAGCGACGGCCGGCTCCGGCGCCTTCTCCGCGCGCCCGCCCGCCGGCTCCGGCTCCGGCCGGGGCGTGCTGAGCAGCGACGTCACGCACGCAGCGGCCAGCAGCACCGCCGCCCCCACCGTCAGCGCCGCGGTGTACCCGTGCACCGTGGCCGCCGTCGCCGTGGTGCCGCGCGCGGAGGCGAGGTGGGCGGCGGCGGCGCTCGCGGCGAGGGTGTTGAGCAGCGCCGTGCCCAGCGCGGCGCCCAACTGCTGCGAGGCGTTGTACGCCGCCGAGGCCGCGCCGATCTCGTGCGGGCGCATCTGCGCGGTGGCCAGCGCCGCCGTCGGCGGCATGACGCAGCCCAGGCCCAGCCCGGTGAGCACCAGCGCCGGTACGAGGTACGCCCCCAGCACGGCCGAGCTGTCCGCCGTCAGCCGGGTCAGGATCAGCATCCCGGCCGCCGCGGCGACCAGCCCCGGCACGATCAGCGCCGCCGGCGCGACCCGCCCGTGCAGCCGCCCGGCGATGAGCATGGAGCCGACGAGCGCGGCGGCGGCGTTGACGACGAGCGCCAGCCCGGACTCCACGGGTGAGTAGCCGAGGACCGTCTGCGTGTAGTAGCTCATGAACAGGTAGAAGCCGAACATCGCGACGAACATCAGCGTGATCGCCGCGAACGCCCCGCCCCGCGCCCGGTGCAGCAGCACCCGCATCGGCAGCAGCGGGTGCGGCGCCCGCAGCTCCACGGCGACGAACGCCGCCAGCAGCACCGCGCCGCCGCCGAGCAGCGCGAGCACCTTCGGGTCGCCCCAGCCGTGCGGCTCGGCCTCGCTGAAGGCGTAGACGACGGCGGCGAAGCCGGCGGTGCTGAGCAGCGCGCCGGGCACGTCGAGCCGGCCCGCGGTGCGCAGCGGCGGGGCGTGCGGCACGAACGCGGTGCCGAGGGCGGCGAGGAGCGCGACGGGCACGTTGACGTACAGGCACCAGCGCCAGCCCGCGTACTGCGTCAGCAGCCCGCCCGCGATCAGCCCGACCGCCGCGCCCGCCGCGCCGACCGCGGCGAACACCCCGAAGGCGCGCCCGCGTTCGCGCGTCTCGGTGTACGTCGTCGTCAGCAGCGACAGCCCGGCGGGCGCGAGGAGCGCGGCGAACACGCCCTGGAGCGCGCGGGCGCCGAAGAGCATCTCCGGCCCGGTCGCGGCCCCGCCGAGGGCGGAGGCGGCGGCGAAGCCGACGAGGCCGACGGCGAAGGCGCGGCGGTGGCCGAGGAGCCCGCTGGCCCGGCCGCCGATGAGCAGCAGCCCGCCGAAGGCGAGCGCGTACGCGGTGATCGCCCACTGGCGGTTCGCGTCGGTCATGCCGAGCGCCTGCTGCGCGGACGGCAGGGCGATGTTCACGATCGTGCTGTCCAGCACGACGAGCAACTGGGCCGTGCTGACGGCCAGCAGGGTCCACCAGCGGCGCCGGCCCCCGGCGCGTGCGTGCGTCTCATCCGGCACGGGATCATCCTTCTCTAACGACGTATGGGGATCCCTAACAGTGTTAGGGAACGTCGGGTACCGTACTACACTGAGCCGCGTGGGCAGCGAGAGAAAGCCGCGTGACCAGCGAAAAGACCGGCAGGGCGAGGTGCGGAGCATCTGGGTGCGGCCCAGGCGGACCTCGTCGCGCGGCGAGCCGCCGCTGACGCGTGCGCGGATCGGGACGGCCGCCGTCGCGCTGCTGGACGAGGACGGCATCGACCGGCTCACCATGCGCCGCCTCGCCGACCGGCTCGCGGTCGTCGCGCCCTCCCTGTACTGGCACGTCGACACCAAGGACGACGTCATCGACCTCGCGGTCGACGCGATCTTCGGCGAGGCCGAGCCGGCGGCGGGTGTCCCGCCCGGCGGGACGCCGGCCGGGGCGGGGGACTGGCGCGACGACGTCGCCGCGGTGCTCGGCACCTGGCGCGCCGTGCTGCTGCGCCACCCCTGGGCCGCCGCCGTCCCGGCCCGCCGCCGGCCGAGCATCGGCCCCCACTTCCTCGCCCGCATGGAGATGCTCCAGGCCACGCTCGTACGGGCCGGCTTCACCGGCCGCGACCTCCTCGCCGCCACCTGGGCGCTGCACAACCACGTCCTCGGCTCCGCCTCGACCCAGGTGGCGCTGGACGTCACCGCCGCGGAGCGCGACCTCGCGCAGGAGCGGGTGCGCGCGGACGGCGACCGCTACCCGACGCTCGCCGCCAGCGACTACCTCCGCGACGACGACTGGAACGGCACCTTCGCGGCGGGACTCGGCTTCATCCTCGACGGCCTGGCGGCCCGGCTCGCGCGGGCCGCGGCCGAGAGCCGCGCGTAGGGGTTCGCGGTGCTGTTCAAGCGGGAGGTGCTGGACCGCGTGGTCGCCGGGGAGGTGGACCTCGCGTTCCGCAACTGGCTGCGCCCGCAGGCCGCTTCCGGCGGCTCGCTGCGTACGGACGCGGGCGTGGTGGCGTTCGACGCGGTCGAGCCCGTCGCCCCCGAGGACATCACCGACGCCGACGCCCGCCGCGCCGGCTTCGCCGGCCGCCCGGAGCTGCTGGCGAGCCTGCGCCCCGGCGCCGGCCGGCGCACCTACCGCCTCACCCTGCGCTACGCCGGCGCCGACCCCCGGGCCGGCCTGCGCGCCGCCGGTGACCTGCCGGACGGGGAGCTGGCCGAGGCCGCCGACCGGCTCGCCCGCATCGACGCCCGCAGCCGCCGCGGCCCCTGGACCGCCGACGCGCTCGCGCTGCTCGCCGAGCGCCCCGGCGTCCGCGCCGCCGACCTCGCCGCGAGCGCCGGCCGCGAAACGGCCCGCTTCAAGGCCGACGTACGCCGGCTGAAGGACCTCGGCCTCACCGAGAGTCTGGAGACCGGCTACCGCCTCTCCCCACGCGGCCGCCAGGTGCTCGCGTACGTCACGTCCCACCGCTGAGCGACGACCGGGGCTGCGGGGTCTGCTGTCGGCGTAGCGATGCTGTGCCACCGCGGAATCGGTGCTTGGCTGCGGGGATGGACATTCTCGTGCTGGGCGGTACGGCCTGGGTGGGCCGGGAAGTGGCGCGGCTGGCGCTCGCGCGGGGGCACCGGGTGACGTGCCTCGCGCGCGGTGAGAGCGGCGGGGCGGCGGAGGGCGCGGAGCTGGTGGTGGCCGACCGCCGGGATCCGGATGCGTACGACGCGCTGCCCGCCCGTACCCCCGACCGCCCCTGGGACGCCGTGGTCGAGGTGTCGTGGCAGCCCGGCTTCGTCCGCGGCGGGCTCGCCGCGCTCGCCGACCGCGCACGGCACTGGACCTACGTCTCCTCCGGCAACGTCTACGCCGACCACCACGAGCCCGGCGCCGACGAGTCCGCGCCGCTGATGGAGCCCACCGAGCGCGACGAGGTCGACCGCGACCTGTACGGCGAGGCCAAGTCCGCCTGCGAGCAGGCCACCCGGGAGGCGGTCGGCGACCGGCTCGTCATCGCCCGCGCCGGCCTCATCGGCGGCCCCGGCGACCACACGGGCCGTACCGGCTACTGGGTCGCCCGCGCCGCCCGCGACCCCGAGGGCACCATGCTCGTCCCCACGGGACCGCGGTTGTCGACGCAGGTCGTGGACGTACGGGACCTCACCGCCTGGATGCTCGACAACGCCGAGTCCGGCGCCACCGGCACGTACGACACGGTGGGCCCCACCCTCCCGCTGGCGGAGTGGATCCGGCTCTCCCGCGAGGTCGGCGGGCACACCGGGCCGGTGGCGGAAGCCGGGTCCGCGTGGCTGCGCGGGCAGGGCGTGGAGCAGTTCATGGGGGCCGAGTCGCTGGCGATGTGGCTGGACGAGCCGGGCTGGGAGGGCTTCACGTCCCGCAGCGGCGCCGCCGCGGTGGCGGCGGGGCTGACGCACCGGCCGCGGACCGAGCTGCTGGCGGACACCCTGGCGTGGGAGCGGGAGCAGGGCCTCGACCGGCCGCGGCGCGCGGGGCTGAGCCCGGAGCGGGAGCGCGAGCTGCTGGCGGCGCTGGCGGCGGCGGAGTGACGCGGCCCAAGAAGTGACGCAGCGCGAAGTGGCGTGGCGCGCGAAGAGCTGGGGACAGCGAAAGACCGGCACGGTGCGCTCCGCCCAGCCGGGCGCACCGTGCCGGCCGTCCTTCGGCCGGTCCCTTCTCGACGGACCGGTCCCTTCAGCCGGTTCGGGTCATCTCTGCCGTACGCTCACGCGGTCCTACGACGTCGTGAACGTGAAGGCGTCGATGTCGAGCAGGTTCCCCTGCCCCGTCGGACCCGCGAACCGCAGGTAGAGCGTCGTCGAGCCCGCCGGCGCCGCGTTCAGCGAGGCGGTGACGTTCTGGTAGTTCTCCCAGCCGCCGGTCGGCGGGACGGTCAGGGTGCCCAGGACGCTGCCGGTCGGCGAGCCCGTACGGACCTCGATCGTGCCGCCGGGACCGCCGGAGGCGACCCGCGCGCTGATGCCGGTCACGTTGTCCAGCGCGTACGGCTCGAACGACACCCAGTCGCCGTTGTCCGTGAACCCGACCGTGGAGCCGCCCTCCGCACCGCCGTGCCCGGCGATCTGGATGCCGGACATCTCGTCGAAGTGCTCGGCCTGCCGGTGCCGCGGCTGGAGGGTGCGGGTGCTGGTGCCGGTCAGGCCGCCGGAGTCGGTGTACTCGGCGGTGAAGACCCCGTACAGGTTGGCGCCGGCGTCGTGCTCGCCGTCCTCCGGCACGTTGAGCGTGCCGCTGCACCCGGTCGCCGAGGTGATCTCGTGCGTGTGGCTGTCGTGGCCCAGCGAGTACGTGACCTCGACCTTCGAGCAGTCGATGTCACCGTCCTCCGGGTCGCTGGCGGTCACGGTGAACGGCACGTTGTCGCCGAAGGAGAACAGCCGCCCGTCGCCCGGCGTCTGGAGCGTCACGTTCGGCGCGGTGTTGCCGGCCGTCACGACCAGGCTGGCGGTGCCCGTCAGGCCCTCGGGGTCGGTGACGGTCAGCGTCGGGGTGAAGGTGCCCGCGCCGGTGTACGTGTGCGAGGGGTTCGCCTGGTCCGAGGTGCCGCCGTCGCCGAAGTCCCAGTGGTAGGTGAGCGCCCCGCCCTCCGGGTCGGTGCTGCCCGCCGAGCTGAACTCCACCGTCAGCGGCGTGCCGCCGGACGTGACGTCCGCGGACGCCTGGGCGACCGGGTTGCGGTTGGAGCCGGCGAGGTACTCGATGCGGTACAGCGCCTGGTTGCCGCCGCCGGAGCCGTAGTCGAGGACGTACAGCGCGCCGTCCGGGCCGAAGTCGGTGTCGATGATCTGCGTGCCGTCCCAGGGGAAGTCCTCGATCAGCCCGGGGGAGCCGTCCTGGCCGACCTCGATGGCCTTGATCCACTGCCGGCCCAGCTCGGCCGCGAAGTAGCGGCCGTCCAGGGACTCGGGGAACTTCACGTCCGAGTCCAGGTTCGGGTCGTAGCGGTAGACCTCGCCGCCCATCGGGGACTCCGAGCCGCCGCCGAACTCCGGCGGGCTGCCGGCGTCGCCGCCGTAGCGGATCCAGGCGGGCTTGGCCGCGGGGAGCTTGTCCTGGCCGGTGTTGTGCGGGGAGTTGTTCACGGGGCCGCCGGCGCAGTCGTACTTCGCGCCCGAGGGGCCGTTGGGGAACGTGTACTCGTTGTACGTCTCCGCCGAGGTGTTCGTGCCCGTGCAGTACGGCCAGCCGTAGTTGCCGGGGCTGGTGATGCGGTTGAACTCGACCTGGCCGCTGGGCCCGCGGTTCGGGTCGCTGCCGCCGGCGTCCGGGCCGTAGTCGCCGAGGTAGACGGCGCCGGTCTCGCGGTCGACGGACATCCGGAACGGGTTGCGGAAGCCCATCGCGTAGATCTCGGGGCGGGTCTGCGGGGTGCCGGGGGCGAAGAGGTTCCCGGAGGGGACGGTGTAGCCGTCGGCGGTGGGCTTGATCCGCAGCACCTTGCCGCGCAGGTCGTTGGTGTTGCCGGAGGAGCGCTGGGCGTCGAACTGCGGGTTGGTGTCGGCCCGCTCGTCGATCGGGGAGTAGCCGCTGGAGGCGAAGGGGTTGGTGTCGTCGCCCGTCGTCAGGTACAGGTTGCCCTGGGCGTCGAAGTCGATGTCGCCGCCGACGTGGCAGCACTGGCCGCGGTCGTTGGGCACTTCGAGGATGACCTGCTCGCTGCCCATGTCCAGCGTGTTGTCCGCCTTGAGCGTGAACCGGGAGAGGTTCAGGTGGCCCTTCCAGGGCTCGAAGTCGGCGGGGCTGCCGGTGGCGGGCGCGTCGCCGGGCGGGGTGTTGAGGGTGGGCGAGTAGTACAGGTAGATCTGCCGGTTGGTGGCGAAACCGGGGTCTGCGGCGACGCCCTGGAGGCCCTCTTCGTCGTGGCTGTAGACGTTGAGCTTCCCGGCGGTCTTGGTGTTGCCGGCGGCGTCGGTGTACCGGACCGTGCCGTCGCGCGCCGTGTGCACGACCGAGCGGTCCGGGAGCACGGCGAGCGACATGGCCTCGCCCATCTCGGCCCCGCCGGAGGCCAGTTGGACGTGCTGGTAGTCGCCGGGGGGTATGTCGGCCGCGTCGCCCGCGGCGGGGCTGCCGGTGGCGACCGCGCCGCCGCCGAGCACGAGCGCGAGGACGGCCAGCAGCCGCAGGGAGCGGCCGGGTCTGTGCACCGTTCTCGGCCGTGACCGGCGGTGGGGGGTGCGTCTCATGGGGGTTCCTTCCTGGTACGTCGTGAGGGGTGACGGTTCGTACGGGTTACAGGGCCCGAAGGGCCGTCCCGCCGCGCAGCCTCGGGGTGAACGCGGCATGGAAGATCGTGGAGGCGGCGCCCACCGCGGCGGCCTCGGGGCCGAGCACCGACCGCTCGACGTCGACGTGCCGCAGGCGGCGCGCGGTGGGGAAGTCGTTGACCATCTCGCCGATGTGGGACAGGTACAGCGGGGCCGCCGGGTCGGTGAAGAACGGACCGCCGAGGACGACGAGGTCGATGTCGAGCAGGTCCACCAGGCTCGTGGTGCCCTGCCCGACGGCCCGCGCCAGGTGCCGTACGGCGGCGGTGGCGGCCGGGTCGCCGGCCGCGGCGGCCTCGGTGACGGCGCGGTAGCCGGCGGTGCTGCCGGCCAGGGCGGCGTCCAGCGGGAAGCCGTGCCGGGCGGCGAGCCGGGCCAGCCCCAGCGGCGGGTTGCACTCGGGCAGCACCTCGGGCCGCCCGCCGGGCTCGGTGCGGCCGAGCGCGACGGCGCACAACTGCCCGAACTCGCCGGCGTTGGCGCTGGTGCCGCGGTGCAGGTCGCCGTTGAGGTAGAGGCCGGAGCCCACGCCCGTACCGAGGTAGACGTACGCGAAGTCGCGGGCGCGCCGGTCGCGGCCGATCCACCGTTCGCCCGCCGCCGCCGCGGTCGCGTCCTTCTCCATGATCAGCGGGCACTGGAAGTGGTCCTTGAGGAGGTACAGCAGCGGCAGGTCCGTCCACCCCGACATCAGCGGCGGGTCGAGCACCGTGCCGGAGTCGGTGTCCACGGGCCCGGGGACGGCCACGCCGATGCCGAGGAACCCCCCGGGGCGTACCGCGCCGCGGGCGTCGGCCAGCACGCCGCGGCCGAGCTGGGCCACCTGCTTGACCAGCACGTCGGGGTCGGCGGTGGGGTGGGCGGGCCGGGTGCGCTCGGCGACGATCGTGCCGTCCAGGTCGATGACGACGGCGGTGAAGACCTCCGGGTCGACGTGGATGCCGACGGCGTGCGCCGCCTCGCCGCGCAGCCGCACGGGCGTGCGCGGCTTGCCGGAGGTCGCCTGGCGGCGGTTCTCCTCGACGAGGATGCCGCGGGCCAGCAGCGAGCGGGCGATCCGGGACACGGACTGCTGGGTCAGGCCGGTGCGGTGGGCGATCTCGCCGCGGGTGACGGTGCCGGCGAGGCGTACGGCCTCGATGACGACGCACTCGTTGAACGAGCCGAGGTCGATGTGGTTCGCGCCGCCGGCGGACTCCCGCCGCCCCGCCGCGCCCCCGCCCGCGCCGTCGCGGCGGACGCGGGGGCGGGGCGGGGCGGCGTGGCTGGCTATCGACTCGCGGAGCCACTGGAGCGGTTCGCCCGACGGGCGCTGGGCGTACGCCTCGACGGCGCCGGCGAGGTCGAGGTAGACGCGGCGGGAGGACTCGGGGTGGCGGGAGCTGTCGAGGGCGACGAGGGCGCGGAGGTAGCTGCGCCAGGTGCAGGTGGCGGGGATGCGGTGGAGGGTGGCGGGGGGAGAGGCTTCGGGGCGGATGGCGGGGGGCTGCGGCTGGGGCCGGGCCGCGGGGGAGGCGGGCCGGCCGGACGGCCGGGCGGTGGGCCGGGAGGCCGGCCGCAGGGCCGGCTGCGGGGTCGGCTGCCGGGTCGGGCGGGAGGCCGGTGGGAGGGGCTGGGGACCGCCGGCGGGGGAGGCCGGCCGGGCGGTCGGGCGGTCGGCGGGGCGGCCGGCCGGCGCGGTGGGGCGGCTGGTCGGTGCCGTGGGTGCGGGGGCCGCGTGCGGGTGGTCCCGGGTGTCGTCCGCCGTCCAGAGCGTCAGCGCGTACAGCTCGATACGCGGATGCCGCCTGCGGGCCTTGGTGAGGAACGCGGCGAGCGCGCGGTGCGGCGCCGGCGGGCGGCTGCCGACGACGGCGCCGGGCAGGGCGTCGCAGGCCCGGTCGAGCCCGGCGAGCACGTCGGCGCCGACGGCGCTGCCGGCGGGCCGCGGCTGCGCGGCGGAGCCGGTACGGGCGCCGGTGAGGAGCACGGCACCGTGGGCGTCGGCGTAGAGCCCGACGACCCAGATGTCGGAGCCGGGCAGCGGCGGGTCGGCGGGCGGGTGGTCGGACCAGCGGCGCCGGATGGCGGCCACGGTGGCGTGGGACAGGCCCAGTTCGCGGCCCACGGTCCGGGAGGCGGCGGCGCCGTCGCTGGCGAGGAGCGTACGGGCGATGACCTCCGCCTCGTCGACGGTGGCCGGCCGGCCGGGCCGGCCGCGGTGCCGCAGCCCGGCGATCCCCTCGTCCGCCCACTTGTGCCGCCAGGTGCCGACGGTCTGCCGCGAGACGCCCAGCCGCCGGGCGATGTCGGTGTCCCGCATGCCCTGCCCCGCCAACAGCACGATCCGGGCCCGCAGTTCGAGCGCCCCGCCCTCCGCCGCCCACTGGCGCAGCAGCCCGGTGTCCTCGGCGGAGGGCCGGGAGACGGGCAGTGCGGCGGGCAATGCGGCAGCGGTGGCGGTCGCCTGCTGGTGGGGGTGCATGGCGTGGCCTTCCTGTCCAGCTCGTGTCGCACATGTAAAACCACGTGTGTTATTAAGTCAACGCCCCGGTATCTCCTTTTAGTTGCTGGTCCGAAAAGGGTGCTGGTGAATTGTCAGGCGAAATAAAAGACGCCGAGCGCAATGCTGGAAAATAACTGCCTGACAATGGATGCCGCCCGTCCGGGAATGCCCGAACGGGCGGCGCGCAAGGCCGCGGGCCGGCTACCCGGGCAGCCGCCCGGCCCTCGGGGACCCGGGCCCGCGGCGCACATCGCGGGCCCGGGCGGCGTACGGCCGGTCAGTCGCCGAAGGTGTACGTCTGGCCCGCCACCGCGTCGATGACCTGCTCGCCGCCGGGGAGGAGGCTGCTGCGCAGGGTGAGTTGGCGGGTGCGGCTCGCGTGCAGGGCGATGCGGGTGGCACGGCCGCCGGACCAGGTGACGTCGAGGGTCGCGCCGCCGCGGGCGCGCAGCCCGGTCACCGAGCCGGCGGGCCAGGCGCCCGGCAGGGCGGGCAGGACCTCGATGGGCCCGTGCTGGCTCTGGAGGAGCATTTCCGCGATGCCGGAGGTGGCGCCGAAGTTGCCGTCGATCTGGAACGGCGGGTGGGTGTCCCACAGGTTGGGCAGCGTGGAGGACTTGAGCTGTTCGCTGAGCATCTTGTGCGCGTGGTTGCCGTCGGTCAGCCGCGCCCAGAAGTTGATCTTCCAGGCTTTGCTCCAGCCCGTCCCGCCGTCACCGCGCGCCGTCAGCGACACCTTCGCCGCCTCCGCCCACTGGCTGCCGACCTCGATCTGCCGACCGGGGTGGAGGCCGAAGAGGTGGGAGACGTGCCGGTGGTCGTTGTTCTGGTCGTCCAGGTCCGCCTTCCACTCCTGCAACTGCCCCCACGAGCCGATCCGCAGACCGGGGTCCAGGTCGGCGAGGGTGTCCTGAAGGCGCGTACGGAAGTCGGGGCTGTCGCCGAGGGTCTGCGCGGCCTCCAGCGTGTTGGTCAGCAGGTCGTACACGATCTGCTGGGACATGGAGCAGCCCGCCGTGAAGTTGCCCTGCTCGGGCGAGTAGCTGGGGGTGACGACGAGCTTGCCGTCGCGCGGGTCGGTGCGCAGGTTGGCGAGCCAGAACTCGCTGGCCTCCTTCATCACCGGGTACGCGGTGTTGCGCAGGTAGTCCGTCGAGCCGTCGAAGAGGTAGTGCTCGTACATCTGCTGCGTCAGCCAGGCGGCGGCCTCCGGGAACCAGAAGGACGACGCCCAGTTGTGCACGCCCGTGAAGCCGTACGGGTTGGTCTCGTTGTGGACGACCCAGCCGCCGGACTCGTAGATCTCCTGCGCCGAGACCCGGCCGGGGGCGCGCAGGGCGTCCACGAAGTCGTCGTACGGGCCGGTGGTCTCGGCGAGGTTGGTGACCTCGGCCGGCCAGTAGTTCATCTGGAGGTTGATGTTGACGTGGTAGTCGGCGCTCCACGGCGGGTTGGTGACGTTGTTCCACACGCCCTGGAGGTTCGCCGGCGTCGACCCGGCGCGGGAGGAGGCGATCAGCAGGTAACGCCCGTACTGGAAGAACAGCGCCTCCAGCGCCCGGTCGGCCCCCGAGCCGGACCCGTAGCCGGCGAGCTGCCGGTCCGTGGTCTGCGCCGGCTGTTGCTGGCCGATGTCGAGCGCGACGCGGTCGAACAGCCCGCGGTGGTCCGCGACATGCCGCTCCCGCAGCGTGCCGTGGCCCGCCTGCACGGCCTGGTCGACGGCGCCGGTGACGCGGTCGTGCGGGTCGGCGCCGCGGTAGTCGGGGTACGTGTCGGCGTAGTCGGTGCCCGCCGAGAGCACGAACCAGGCGCTGTTCGCGCCGTTCACCGTCAGGCTGCCGTTCCCGGCGGACACGCTGCCGCCGTCGGACAGCAGCCGTATCTGCGCCTCGAAGACCAGGCCGTTGTCCTGGAGCGTGCCGCGGATCGTCAGCCGGTCGCCGCTCGCGCTCGCCTGGAAGTCGTTGCGCGGCGAGGTGTAGCGCAGGGTGAACGAGACCCGCCCCGGCTGGCTCGCCGTCAGCCGGCCGACGACCACCGAGTCCGGGTACGAGACGAAGTACTCGCGGCGGTGGTCAGCCCCCTCGTGCGCGTACGCCACGGCGGCCACGCCCTCGGCGATGTCGAGGTCGCGCCAGTACGAACCGTCGGGGCCGCCGGGCGCCGACGGGTGGTCGAGCAGCAGCTCGCCGAGGATCTGGTACGCGCCGAAGCCCTGCTTGCCCTGGCCGAGCTGCTGCGCGACGGTCTCGGGGCTGAGCTGCCCCTCGGCGTCGAGCCGGTCCTGCACGGCCTCCAGCGCGCCCGGCCGCGGCTCGCGCCAGTTGCCGAAGTCGTAGCCGCCGGCGCCGGGGCCGCCGGTCCACAGCGTCTTCTCGTTGAGCGTCAGCTTCTCGGAGCCGAGCGTGCCGAACACGCCGACGCCCAGGGCCCCGTTGCCCAGCGGCAGCGACTCGCGCTCCCAGTCGGCGGCGGGCTTGTCGTACCACAGGCGCCAGGCGTCGCCCGGGTCGGCCGCCGCGCGGCGGGCGGCGTACGCCAGGGCGGGGGTGCCCAGCGTCAGCGCGCCCGCGGCGGCGAGCGCGGTCTTCACGGTGGCTCTGCGGGTGATGTCTCCGGTCATGTTCCCTCACCTCGGAGGTCGTCGTCGTCCGTACGACGGAAGGACTCGGGTGGTGCGGGCGCCGGGCCGCGGCGTCGGGGCACGGGCGCGCGGGCAGGGGCGCCCGCCGGGCCCGCCCGCGGAGCGGCGGAACGGGCGGGTCCGGCGGGGCGCTCTCAGGGCTGCGGCGACGTGGGACGGTCCGGGGTGAGGGCGAGTTCGCCCTTGAGCATCCGGCCACCGTCGGCGGTCAGCCGCAGGTAGTAGTCCGAGGAGCACGACGTGCCGTCCTCGTCCAGCGCGCGGATGCCCGAGCCGGCCGGCACCTGGGCCGCGGTCTCCGCGGTCTTGGCGATCTGGTTGGCCTCGTTGTACTCGTCGAACATGGAGATGTAGAAGCCCGCGACGTCCAGCCGGGTCAGGTTGTAGAACTGCCGCCACATCAGGTCGCCGTGCGCGCGGTGCCCGCTCTGGAGGTCGCCGGGGATGACGCAGGGCTGGTAGTCGATGCCGTGCGCGTCGCAGTCGGCCTTGTCGGGGCCGTTGACGTTGGCGTAGAAGTGGTCGGCGCCGCCGACGTCGGAGATCCGGCCGACCATCCACGGCGAGATCATGTGGAAGGCGTGGTAGACGTCGAGGAACCCCGGGCGGGAGTCGGACTGCCCGGTGCGCCAGTGCGTGGGCACGCCGCCGATGACGTAGCAGCCCTGGTCCTTGAACCAGTTGACGACGTCGAGGCAGGGCGCGGGCTCGAAGGGGCGGCCGTCGTCGTTGAAGCCGAAGCCCCAGATGCACACGACGGGCTTGCCGTTCTGCACGGCGTACGCGCCGGACGACGTGTACGCGCTCATCTTCGTCGTCCAGTCCTCCTTGATCTGGGACTGCATCTGCGTCCAGGAGGTGACGTCGTACATGATGTAGAACTTGCGGCCGTGCTTCTCGGCCGCCGCGCGCACCTTCTCGGCCATGCCGTCGCGGGTCGCGCCCTCGCCGCCGAAGGGGTTGAAGCGCTGGAGGGCGGCGGTGTCGCAGTTGTTCTCGGCCATCCAGCGGAAGTGCGTGTCGACCGTCTGGTCGTCCCAGGAGGAGAACAGGGTGGCCTGGCCGCCGCCGTTGAGATCCTGGTAGGCGGTGGGGTACGTGGCGTCGTACTCCCGCATGTCCGGCCACGACGCGATGGTCGTGTTGTCCGGGGACGGCGGCCGGCTCATGTCGCGGCTCCAGTGCCACCACCCGTTGATGGGCGCGCCGTCGCCGGGGCAGGCGAACCAGCCCTGGTAGCCGACGGTGACCTTGCCGACCACGTCGCCGACGGGGCTCGCGGCCGGCTTCGCGCCGGGCTGCGCTCCGAGCGCGGGCTCCTCGGCGGCGCCGGCGAACCGGGTGGAGAACACGCCGCCGGCCGCGGCGGAGGCGGCGGCGCCGGAGATGATGAGTTTTCGTCTGGAGATCGTCACGAGGGCTTTCCTCACGGTCGGGCCTGCGGTGGGGGAATTCCCGGCGGCGGCGAAAGGTGCCGCGCCAAGGGACGCGAGCCGTAACGTAGTCGGGCCTCCGGCGCCGTAGCAATAGGTCCGACCAATTGAATTCGATTTCTCAACTCCTTTACGTGTCAGGCAGTTTATTTTACGAAAGCGGGCCTTCCGGAATGCGCCGGAATTGGGTGCCGCCGGCGCCCGGGCCGGCTCAGTCCACGACCTTGATCTTCTTCATGGTCGGCTGCGAGATCACCCGCGCGACCCCCGGGATGCCGATGATCTTTCCGGTCTGGAACTTCTCGTACGCCGCGTAGTCCGCGACCAGCACCCGCAGGAAGTAGTCCGGCGTGCCGAAGACCCGCCGGAACTCCACCACCTCGTCGTACGCGCCGATCGTCGCCTCCAGTCCGGCGAGGGTTTCGAGGTCGCTCACCGACACCTCGATCGAGACGATCACCTCAAGCCCCCGCCCGGCCGCCTCCTCGTCCACCCGCGCCCGGTAGCCGGTGATGATCCCGGCCTCCTCCAGCCGCTTCACCCGCCGCAGGCACGGCGGCGGCGTCAGACCGACGCGGCGGGCCAGCTCGACGTTCGTCAGCCGGCCGTCCCGCTGGAGCTGACGCAAAATTTCACGATCAAGCTCGTCTACTTTCACTTCATTGCGCATCTGGCCACCTTAGCGCCACAATCCGTAACCATATGAGCCGCGGATCTTTCTAGAATTGACCCATGGTGACGGAGCACACGGGGCGCGCCGGGCACGGGCTGCGCTCCGACCTCTCCCGGGCGCTCGCCGACTCCGGTTCGGTCGGACTCGGCGCCTTCCCCATGGGCGTGGCGTTCGGCGTCCTCGTCGTCCACTCGGGCCTGGACTGGTGGTGGGCGAGCGTCTTCTCGGCCCTGATCTACGCCGGTTCGCTGGAGTTCCTCTTCCTCGGCCTGGTGCTGGCCGCGGCGCCCCTGGGACAGATCGCGCTGACCGCGTTCACCGTCAACTTCCGGCACGTCTTCTACGCCCTGTCCTTCCCGCTGCACCGCGTCCGGGGCCGCGCGGCCAAGGCGTACAGCACCTTCGCGCTCTCCGACGAGGCGTACGCCGTGACCGCGAACGGTGCCGCGCAGTCCTACCCGTCACGCCGCGTGCTCTGGCTCCAGGTCTTCATCCACCTGTACTGGGCCGGCGGCGCCACCGCCGGCGCGCTCCTCGGCGCCGCCGTCCCCGCCGGGGTGCGGGGCCTGGACTTCGCCGTCACCGCGCTGTTCACCGTGCTGGCCCTCGACGCGCTGCGCGACCGGCCCGGGCCCGCCGTGCCCGCGCTGGCGCTCGGCTGCGCGCTCGCCGGCCGCCTCGCGGTGCCGGGCGGGCAGCTCTTCGCCGCGTTCCTGCTGTTCGCCGCGGCTCTGCTGGCCCGCCACGCCCTCGTACGGCGCCGGGAGGCGGGCGCGCGTGCCTGACACCCCCGCC
Source organism: Streptomyces sp. 184 (assembly GCF_045781775.1). Lineage (NCBI taxonomy): Bacteria > Bacillati > Actinomycetota > Actinomycetes > Kitasatosporales > Streptomycetaceae > Streptomyces > Streptomyces sp. 184. The sequence continues at coordinate 579,745 of NZ_CP123230.1, forward strand.
GCCGGCTACCTGCTCGCCGCCGTCGCGGTCGCCGTCGCCGTCACCTGGGCGCTGCGCGCCCTGCCGTTCGCCGCGCTGGCGCCGCTGCGCTCCAGCCCGCTCGTGGCGTACCTCGGCGCGGCGATGCCGGTGGGCGTGATGGTGATCCTCGCCGCCTACACCCTGCGCCACCTCACGCCGCGCGACCCCGGGGCGGCGTGGCCGACGCTGCTCGCGCTGGCCGCCACCGTGGCCGTACACCTGTGGCGGCGCAATGTCCTGCTGTCGATACTCGGCGGCACGGCCGTGCATGTCGTGCTCGCCAGCGCGGTCTTCGCCTCCTGAAGCCCTCCGGCCGAAACCCTCCGACCTCTGCGCCCGTGTTGTACGGGTGAGTGAGGAATTCTTCCGTAAGAAGTGGAGAGCTCCCGACTCCCGGGAAAGGAAAGGGCTTTGTGAGAGGGGCCCCGCGCACGGCGCGGCCCGGCGGACGCATCCGCCGGGCCGCGAGGGTGCGCGCGGGTCAGCCGCGGGCGAGCCGTGCGGCGCGGGTCACCCAGGGGCGACCCGTGCCGCGCGGGTCAGTCGCAGGTGACCTTCGCGTCCGCCCAGTCACCGTGGTCGTAGCTGATGCCGTCGCCGCCGTCCGCCACCTCCAGGGTGAGGACGTCGACCCCGGTCACGTCCGCCGTCACCGGTTGCGCGCCGTCCGTGCCGCGCAGGGTGCCGGTGGCCGCCAGCTCCGTGTCGTCGCCCAGGACCCGGAAGCTCACCGAGCCGCGGTCGCCGACCTCGTCGTCCACGCCGGCCTGCGCGGCGAAGGACGTGCACGCGCCGCCGAGGTAGACCGTCACGCGGGACGGCGCGTGCGCGCCGAGGCCCTTGGCGTACGTCGTGCCGCCGATGGTCAGCGGCGCGCCGTCGCCGGCGCCGTCGTCACCGACGCTGGTGTCGACCTCGACCGGGCCCCAGCCGTTCGTCGCGGTGAGCAGGTGCAGGTCGCCGACGTGCGCCTCGCCGCTCGGCACCGGCGGGGCGACCAGCACCCGCACGGCCTGCTCGACGTGCACCGGCGGCGCCGACGCACGGGCCCCCGGCGCGCGGTACTCCGCGACGACGGGCACGTCCACGTACCCCGGCTCCGCCGACTCCGGCACCCGCACCGTCCACCTGCCCGACAGCGCCTGCCCCGGCCGCAGCGCCGGCCGCGCCACGTCGTCGCCCGCCGCCGTCCAGCCGGCCCGCGGCCGGGCGCCGAGGGAGACCTGCCGCAGCGTCGCGGACTCCCCGCCGGCGGCGGCGAAGCGGCCGGTGACCTCGATCTCGTCGCCGGGCTGCGCGGTGGCCGTCCTCGGGGTGAGCGCGAGCGCGGTCGCCGGCGTCGTACGTACCGGCTGATCGCACGTCGTCCGCCCGCGCTCGGCGGCGCAGACCAGCGCCACGAACCCGCCGTTCTCCGCCACCGGCACCGTCAGCCGCGCGTCGCCGTCGACCCTGCGGGTCTCGCGGGCCAGCCCGTCCGCGCCGTCCGTCACCAGCTCCACCAGCAGCCGGTCGTCGTCGTCCGCGCCGAGCCGGCCGAGGTCCACCTCGGCGTCCCCGGCCGCGCCCGCGTGGATGCCGCCGACGAACCACCGGTCGCCGGCGCGCCGCGCCAGCACCGCGTCGTCGCCGGGCCGCCCGCCGAGGTAGCGGGTCTCGTCCCACACCGTGGGCAGTTGGTCGAGCACGCGCTCCGCGACGGGCAGCGTGGCGTACGTCTCCGGGCTGTCCGCGGGGTGCTGGAGCCCGGACTCGTACACGACGGGCAGCGCCAGCTCGTGCGCGTCGCTGTGCGTCCTGTTGGTCATGGAGAACGTGCCCGGCGTGACGTCGGCGGAGCCGACGACGTTCCGGGTGAACGGCAGCATGGTGTTGTACGTGGGCGTGAGCGGCTGGTCGAAGGAGTAGTACTCGTGCCCGCGCACCGCCTCGTACGTCATCAGGTGCGGCCAGGTGCGCTGGAGGCCCTTGGGCAGCGTCGCGCCGTGGAAGTTGACGAGCAGCCGGTGCTCGGCGGTGGCGGCGAGCACGTCCTCGTACCAGGCGTGCCTGCCGACGCCCTCGGGCTCGCCCTCGCCGGAGTTCATGAAGTCGACCTTGACGCCCTTGACGCCCCAGTCGTTCAGCTCGCCGAAGACGGTGTCCATCTCCTCCGGGGTGTCGACCTCCCACCAGCGGAACCACAGCAGGATGTCGACGCCCTTGCCGCGCGCGTACCGCACCAGCTCCGGCACCCACTCGCGGCTCCAGCCCTCGTCGACCAGCGTGTACTCCCAGCCGTGCGCGGCGGCGTAGTCGACGTAGTCCTTCTGCCGCTCGAAGTCCCGCGGGCTGTCGTGCTCGACCAGCCAGGACCAGGAGACGGTGCCGGGGCGGATCCAGGAGGTGTCGGAGAACTCCGCGTCCGGCGCGAGGTCGCTGACGAGCGTCGACTCCGTGACCGTCGCCAGGTCGCCGACGATCGCGGTACGCCACGGGGTCGCCAGCTCGCCGGGCGAGACGACCTCGGCCTCGGCGAGCGCGACGTCGTACGCGCCGCCGCCCGCCGCGTGCGCGAGCTTGCTGCCGGGGTACGTGGAGTCCATGCCGGACTCGGTGAGCAGCACGTATTCGGCGTCGGCGTCGGCGTCGGTGGAGGCGGCGGCGTCGTTGGAGTCGGCGGAGGCGGCGGCGAGCTCGAAGAGCGCGGGGTAGCCGTAGTCGCCGGCCGGGGCGCCGCCGGCGGTGGTCTCGCTCCGTACCTCCTCGTACCAGGAAGTGTGTGGAAGCAGCCAGGCGGGCGCGTCGGCGGGCAGGCGGTAGCCGCTGGCCTCGCCGGTGACGACGGTGCCCGCGGAGTCGGGCAGTTCGTAGCGGAACGCGACGCCGTCGCGCGCGACGCGGACGACGAGGTCCATGCGGACGCCGCCGTCGCCGCGCAGCGCGAAGCGGGACTCCGTCATGGGGGAGTCCACGCGGCGCTGCTTGCCGGTGGTCATCGCGTAGCGCTCGTGGACGCGGCGGTCGTCGCGGCCGAGGAGTTCGAGCCCGCGGGTCAGGTCGGCGCCCTCGGTGCGCAGCCCGAGCGGGGAGTCGGGCAGCACGGGGTCCGCGCCGCGGCGGACGGTCAGGGCCAGGGCGCCGGTGGAGTCGTCGCGTACGACGTCGGCGGCGAGTTGGTCCTTGTCGGCTTGTGGACCGGCCACGGTCCAGACGTCGGAGGTCGCGGCCGCAGGGGTCGGGGAGTCGGGGAGGGGCGTCGCCGCGGCGGGCGACAGCCAGGCGGTGGCCAGGACAGTGAACGCGGTCAGCATGGTGCCGGCCGGCCGCCGTCCCAGCGGGCCGAGAATGGGCACAGGTGCTCCTTACACATCGGATGAGCAGGAGGAACCGATGAACTGACTTGTTGCACTCTGTTGGTTCGCGTCTGGTTGAGTTAATTCTTGTGAGGAAGGGCTGTCAAGAGTCCTCGCCGGGCGCGCCCGACGGGTCCGTCCCTTCGGCGCCACCGGGCCGGTTCTCCTCCACGAGATGGCGGCTGACCTCCGCCGACGTCAGCCCCAGCCCGCCCAGCGTGATCTCGTCCCACGCCTGGAGCCTGCGCGTGCTCCGGTCGAGATAGAGCACAGACGCCGACACCTTCTCCGGCACGTCCTCCTCCACCGCCCGCAGCCCGCCGCCGCCCGCCGAGCCCTCGACCATCAGCCGCGTACCGTCCGGCAGGTCGTGCTGCTTGCGGTGGTGGCGGTGGCCGGCCAGCGCCAGCGGCACGAGGCCGTCGACCTGCTCCAGCGCCACGGGGTTGTGCGCGACGGCCAGATCCGCCGGCCGGCCCCGGTCCCGCAGCCCGGTGAGCGCCGCGGCCAGCCGCTCACCCGCCGCGATCTCCGCCGGGTCGCCGGCCGCGGCGACGGAACGGTCCGGGGTGAACTGCGGATCGCCGATGCCCGCGATCCGTACGCCCGCCACCACCACCGACTCGCCGTCGTCCACGACCCGCGCGTTCTTCTGGGCGGCGACGGCGGCCTGGGTCGTCAGTGAGTCGTGGTTGCCGCGCACCCACACGTACGGGACGCCGAGGGTGGCGATCGGGTCGAGGTAGACGTTCTCGGCGGCCGAGCCGTGGTCCATCGTGTCGCCGGTGTCGATGACCGCGTCCAGCTCGTACTGGTCGACCAGCGAGCGGATGATGCCCCAGGCGGCCGGGTTGAGGTGCATGTCGGAGACGTGCAGGAAGCGGACGGTGGAGGGGTCGGGCCGGTACGCGGGAAGGGTGGAGGCCGCGTCGTACAGCTTGCTGACGTTGGTGACCAGGCGGGCCAGCTCCTGCTGGTACACGTCGAACTCCGCGACGATGCTGCGCGCGTCGCCGATCACGCTGGGCGCGCTGGTCAGCAGCCCGTCGTACTTCGGCTCCAGCACCGACTTGGGGTTCCACGTCGCGAACGCGGTGGCGCCGGAGGCGGCCAGCAGCGCGAGCGCCAGCCCGCCGGCGGCCAGCGCCCGGCGCGGCGTGCGGTACACGGCGAGCCCGAGCGCGGCGGCGCCGACGAGAGCGGCACCGCCGGAGCGTACGCCCAGGTCGAAGGTGCCGCGCCGGATGTCGGCGGCCACCTCCTCCTCCAGCCCGGAGAACTCCTCGGGATGCGCGACGAGCGCCCGGGAGCGGTCGGGATCCAGCCGCTCGACCTCGACGTCGAGGCGCAGCGGCGCGTCATGGCTGTCCATCTCGACGGCACCGAGCGGCGAGACGCTGATCCGGGTGTCCCCGGTCGCGGACGGCGTGAGCGCCATCCGCGTGTCCATCGGCCCGACCGACGTCTCCACCCCGCCGACGACCAGCAGCCCCAGCCCGGCCCCGACGACGGTGACGGCGACGAGCCCGAGCGCGCGGGCGTAGGGGTGGGGGCGGTGGACGAGCGACGACTCGACCCGCGGCCGGCGCGCCCGTCGCCCGCGTGCCCGCCGTGCTGCTTCCGACAGCCGGCGGAGGGCGGCGGGAAGCCGGCGGACACGGGCGGGGGCGCGGCGTAGCCGCTCGAACAGGGCGCGGACGGGGGAGACCGCAAAAGGCACTTCGCGGGCCATTCGCATCGTATGCCCGGTGTGACCCGCCGGTATTCAGTGGCCTGACGCAGAATGGGCCATGTGCTGGACATGTCGAACGAAGAGTTCGAGGGACTGGTCGCGCAGGCGCTCGACCGGATCCCGGCGGAGCTGACCCGGCTGATGGACAACGTCGCGGTCTTCGTCGAACCCGAACCCCCGCCGGACGACCCCGGGCTGCTCGGCCTCTACGAGGGCACGCCGCTGACCGAGCGCGGCGAGTGGTACGCGGGGGTGCTGCCGGACCGGATCACGATCTACCGCGGGCCGACGCTGCGGATGTGCGAGTCGCGGGAGGACGTGGTGGCGGAGACGGAGATCACGGTGGTGCACGAGATCGCCCACCACTTCGGGATCGACGACGAAAGACTGCACGCCCTGGGCTACGGCTGAGGGACCGCGGGGGCGGGGGCCGTGCGGACGGGGCCGTGCGGCGTGGAGGTGCGGCGCGGGTCGTGCGGCGCGGGTCGCTCGGGCGGGTGACCGGGGTCAGGCGGAGGGGAGTTGGGGGGAGGAGCCGCCGGCGCCGGCCGTGCCGCCGCCGGTGCCGCCGTCGTCGGTGGGCGTCGGCGTCGGGCTCGGCGTGGGCGTCGGGGTGGGGGAGGGCACGGAGGGGGTCGGCGTCGGGGTCGTCGGGCGCGGGTGGGGGCGCGGGGTGGTCGGCGCCGGGGCGTCCGGGGTGCCGCCGGTGCCGGCCGCGTCGGAGGGTTCGCCGGTGCCGGGGGACGCCGACGCCGGGTCGCCCGCGCCGCCGCTCTTCCGGCCCGTAGCCGAGGAGTCCTTTCCGTCGCCGTCCCGCTCGCCGGCGGCGCCCGACGCGCCGCCCGCCTCGCCGGTGCCGGTGCCGCCGCCCGCGGTGGACGGTGCGTCGTTGACCCGTACGCCGCCGTCGGGCTCGGTGCCGCTGCGGCCGGAGCCGGGGTCGGGGGCGCCGGGCCGGCCGGTGCCGGAGACGGTCATGCACCCGCCGAGCGCCAGCACCGCCATCGTGGCGGCTGAGATCCGCAGGGCGGCACGGGCTGTCGGCTCAGGCATGGGGAGCCCCTTTCAGGACGCGTCGTACGGCTCAACTCCCCAGCGCCCGCGGAGGACACGGGGCGCGTCGCGGGGCGCACCGACGGGCGCGTACCCGGTGCGCGCGCCCTCGGACACCGCTCCCGGAGCCGTGCCCGCGGAACTGATTTGCCAGCCGGCCCACCGGGTGCGTACTCTGGTAGATCGTTTGATCCCATTTGCCCGGCGCCCCACCGAAGCGCGCCGTGTGTGGCGCGTTCCCTTCCCTGCCGTGGCAGACCGCAAGAGGCGGTCCGTGTGAAGCCGCGGAGTCGTGGCGCGTGCCGACGACTGCGGAAGGCTTTAGCTCGTTCATGTCTGAAATTCCTGTGCTCGACCCTGCCCTCAACGAGGCGGAGACGCCCGAAAACGCCGAGGTCACCGCCGAGACGACGGCCGAGAACACCGCCGAGAACACCGCCGAGACGACCCCCGGCACCGACGCCGACGCCACCCCCGCCGTGCCGACGTTCGGCGACCTCGGCCTGCCCCGCGGGGTCGTGGCCAAGCTCGCGGACTACGGCGTCACCACCCCGTTCCCGATCCAGGCCGCCACCATCCCGGACGCCCTCGCCGGCCGCGACGTCCTCGGCCGCGGCCGTACCGGCTCCGGCAAGACCCTCTCCTTCGGCCTGCCGCTGCTCGCGACCCTCGCCGGCGGCCACACCGACGCCAAGCGCCCCCGCGGTCTGATCCTCACCCCGACGCGCGAGCTGGCCATGCAGGTCGCCGACGCGCTCCAGCCGTACGGCGACCTGCTGCGGCTGTCGATGAAGGTCGTCTGCGGCGGTACGTCCATGGGCCGCCAGATCGGCGCGCTGGAGCGCGGCGTCGACGTGCTCGTCGCCACCCCCGGCCGGCTGCGCGACGTCATCGACCGCGGGGCCTGCTCCCTGGACCGGGTGCAGATCACCGTGCTCGACGAGGCCGACCAGATGGCCGACCTGGGCTTCCTGCCCGAGGTCACCGAGCTGCTCGACCAGGTGCCGCCGGGCGGGCAGCGGATGCTGTTCTCCGCGACGCTGGACAGGGGCGTCGGCACGCTCGTCGAGCGCTACCTCGTCGACCCGGTCAGCCACGAGGTGGACCCGTCGGCGGGCGCGGTGACGACGATGAGCCACCACGTGCTCGTCGTGAAGCCGCGCGACAAGGCGCCGGTCACCGCCGCCATCGCGGCGCGCAAGGGCCGCACCATCGTCTTCGTACGCACCCAGCTCGGCGCCGACCGCGTCGCCGACCAGCTCCGCGACACCGGCGTGCGCGCCGCCGCGCTGCACGGCGGCATGACGCAGGGCGCGCGGACGCACACGCTGGCGGACTTCAAGGACGGCCGGGTGCACGCGCTGGTGGCGACGGACGTCGCCGCGCGCGGCATCCACGTCGACGGCATCGACCTGGTGCTCAACGTCGACCCGGCCGGCGACCACAAGGACTACCTGCACCGCGCGGGCCGCACGGCGCGCGCCGGCGAGTCCGGCACCGTCGTCTCCCTCGCCCTGCCGCACCAGCGCCGCACGGTCTTCCGCCTGCTGGAGGACGCGGCGGTGGACGCCTCGCGGCACATCATCAGCGGCCGTGGCGCGTTCGACCCGGACGTGGCCCGGATCACGGGCGCGCGGTCGATCGACGAGGTGCAGGCCGACTCGGCCGCCCAGGCGGCGACGGCGGCGGAGCGGGACGTGACGCAGTTGGAGGCCCAGCTCGAACGGGCCCGCAAGCACGCGGTGGAGCTGCGCGCGGAGGCCACCCGACTGGCGACGCGCGCCGGCGTGACGCCGGCGCCGGCGCCGGCGACCGAGCAGGCGGAGCCGGAGAACCAGGAGCCGGCCCCGCAGGAGACCCGCTCCGAGGACCGCCCGTACGTCGCACGCACGGACCGCGCGGACCGCCAGGACCGCAGGGAGCAGCGCTTCCGCTCCTTCGACAGGTCGGGCGACACCCGCCGCGAGAACGGCGACTACCAGCGCCGCGACAGCCGGGACAGCCGCGACAACCGGGAACGCCGCGACTACCGAACCGACCGCCGCGACGACCGCTCGTACGGCACCCGCGACGACCGGTCGTACGGCACCCGGGAGCCCCGCTCGTACGACCGCCGCGACACCCGCCGCGACGACCGGGGTACGGGCACCCGCCCCTACGACCGCGGCACCCGCTCCTACCCCCGCCGCGACGACCGCGGCGCCGCCCGCCCGTACGACCGCGACAACCGCCGCCCGTACGAGCGCCGCGACACCGCCGACCGCACCCGCTTCGGCGGCGACCGCCCGGCCGGCCGCGACCGCCACGACAGCCGCCCGTACGGCCACGAGCGCCGCACCCCGGACGACCGCCGCACGGACAAGCCCCGCTGGAAGCGCCAGGACCGCAACAACCGCAAGGGCTGACACCCACCACCGCACGGGCCCCCTCCCCAGGGAGGGGGCCCACACGCGTCCGCGCCCTCTCGCCTGGGAACAAAGGGTAGGCGCGATGTCACAGCGGGTTGTTAGGCTGCGCGGGCGCAACGCCTTGAGGGGCCCCACACCCTCCGCCAGGAGAAATCCCGTCGGTTCTCACCCAGGAGGGAAACCTTGGCCCGTCATGCTCTCTGGAGCAGCAGGACATCCCCGAGGACACGCCCGTGCAGTGGCGGATACGGGCCTCGGACGGCAAGGCGTGGGGGCCGTGGAGCTCGGAAGGGGGCGCCGGCTACTGCGAGTTCGTCTACGACACCACCGTGCCCGCGCCGCCCGTGATCTCCTCGCCCGACTACCCGGCGGACCCCGAGGGCTGGACCGACGGCGTCGGCGTCCCCGGCCGCTTCACCTTCGACGCGCCGACCGAGGAGGCGGTCAAGTACCTCTACACCATCTACGGCTCGCAGACCCGCCTGGTCGACGCCCCCGCCCCGGGCGAGCCCGTGACCATCACGTGGACGCCGGAGCGTTCGGGTGTGCACGTCGTGGAGACCCAGTCCGTGAGCAGGGCGGGCAGCACGTCGGAGCCCGCGCGATACACCATCCGGGTCAGCTCGGGCCGTACCCCGGTGGCGAGTTGGGCGCTCGGCGACGCCGCGGGCGCGGGTGAGGCGGCCCCCGCCGCCGGCGCCACACCGGCCACCGCGGGCGCGGGCGTCACCTTCGGCGCCGCGGGCCCGGAAGGCACCGCGTACGGGACGGCCGCCGCCCTCGACGGCACCCCCGACGCCTACCTCACCCCGCAGACCCCGGTCGCGGACACCTCGGAGTCCTTCGCCGTCGCCGCGTGGGCGCGGCCGGAGCCGGCGGCCGGGGACGACATGACCGTGGTGAGCCAGGACGGCGGCGCCCTCCCGGCGTCGTTCGCGCTCGGCGTACACGACGGCCGCTGGTCCCTGGCGGTCGCGGACGGGACCGCCGACCCGGCCCGGGCGACGGGCGGCCCGGCGGCGCCCGGCAAGTGGGCCCACCTCACGGCCGTGTACGACGCCCCCGCCAGGACCGCCCGCCTCTACGTCGACGGCCGCCTCGCGGCGACGGCGGAAGGCGCCACTGCCGCCCCCGACGCCGGCGACCTCCAACTGGGCCGGATGCGTACCGCCGCAGGCCACACGGGCAACTGGCACGGCCGGCTGGCGGACGTCCGCGTCTGGGACCGCGTCGTGGTCGCGGACGAGGCCGCGACGCTGGCGACCCGCAAGGCGCAGCGCACCGGCTACTGGATGCTCGACGAAGCCTCCGGCGGCACCAGCCCCGAATACACCGGCGGCTTGCCGCTCACCCTGTCCGACGGCGCGGCCGTCACCGACGCCGACCCGATCTCCGGCGCCGGCCACCTCGAACTCACCGGCAACGGCGGCTACGCCGCCACGGCCACCCCGCCCGTCGACACCACCGCCGGCTACTCGCTCGCCGCGTACGTGCGCTTCGGCGACGACCCGCCCACCCGGGACATGACCCTGTTCTCCCTCCCCGGCGACCACACCAACGCCGTCGAGGTCCGCTACGAGGCGGACACCGGAGCGTGGGAACTCGTCGTCGCCGACGCCGACACCCCGACCGCGACGCACACCGTGACGGAGATGTACGCGAACCCCTGGGGCCAGCACGTCGCCGTCGTCCACGACGACCCCGCCGACCGCATCCGCCTCTACACCGACGGCGCCTTCGCCGCCGACCTCCCCCTCCCCGACTCCGCCACCTGGCCCGCCACCACCGGCCTCCAACTCGGCCGCGCCCGCACAGCCACCGGCTGGACCGACCCCATGACCGCCGCGATCGACGAAGTCCGCACCTACACCGGAGCGCTCTCCGAGGAGCACCTGGCCCTGATCAGCAGCCCCTGGACGAACCCGGACCTCTGACCCCACTCGCCCGAGCGGCCCCCTCCCACCTGGGGAGGGGGCCGCGCCCCGCCCGCCAGCCGATATCCGCTCGGGGGCACCCGGAGGTCCGGGCTATGCTGGCCGGGCGGGCCGCTAGCTCAATTGGCAGAGCACCGGACTTTTAATCCGTTGGTTGTGGGTTCGAGTCCCACGCGGCCTACTTCTCAAGGCCAGGTCAGGCGGCATCGGACCTGGCCTTGACGCCTCCCTGGGGCCCGTGGAGATCGATAGCTGGCCCGCTGCTGGCCCGAAGGAAAGCTGATCTAGCCCCGCCCCGACGTCACCCAACGCGCACGGAACGGCCCCGGGAGCGGATGCGCACGCTCCAGGGGGCCGTCCTCGCCCGCGCTTCGAGGGCGCGCGGAGGAGCCGATACCCAACCTGACCCGGGGCGCGGGGCGGCGGTGTCGGGGAGCGGGCGACGTGCCGTTTCGTGAGTACGGGTACTCATGCCGGCGGAAGCTGCGGGGAGGACACTCCCCGCATGGGACTGCTGCTGCACTGGCTCCTTGACATCGCACTGGGCAAGGCGCTGCTGCTGTGGACACAGCTCTGCGCGATGGTCTCCTTCTACTGCCTGCTCAGCATCGGCTGGCGGTACAAGCAGCGCACTCCTCCGAGCTGGCGGAAGCTCCTCGCCTGGCGGGCGGGGCTGGCTGTCGGCGCCGCGGCGCTGCTTGCGACGCCCCCGCTGGTCATCTGGTTCGGGATCACGCACGGCTTCTGGATCACCGTGACCGTTCAGGCGGCCCTGTGCTGCCTACCGCTCGCCTTCCCCGTGCGCGCCGCCTGGCGCCGCCGCCCGTGGCGACCCCCCGAACCCGAAGTCTGCCGCCCCTGGCCCCCGCGCCCGGACCCGGACACCCCGGAACCGCCGACGCCCGCCGCGTAGCCGCGGCGGGCGCGACGCGGTCGCCGGGCTCCGCTCGCGTGCCGCTATCCGACCGGGTGGCCGGGGCTACTTGGGCGCCCCGGCCGCGCGCAGGGGCAGCGCGACCGGGGCCGATCAGGGTGTCAGGGTGGCGCGGGCGATGAGGGTGCCGATGTGGTCCCGCTTCGGGGCGCCGAGGGTGTCGACGCTGACGTCGGTGAAGCCGGCGCGCTCCAGGAGGACCCGCCACTTCCGCGGGGTGTAGCTGTAGCGGTAGGTGAACACGGCCTTCCCGGCGAAGCCGCCCTTGTACGTACCCTGCGGGCCGTAGGCGCCGGGGATGGGCGGCGGCTGGGAGAAGGCGAAGACGCCGCCGGGGTTGAGGCGGCTGGCGACGAGCGGGAGCAGCTTGACCGGGTCGGTGAACCACGCGGCGCCGAAGATGGAGTACACCGCGTCCCAGAACTGCGTGATGGAAGCACGGGTCGAGCCGCACCCTTCCGACTACCCGACCTCCCCAGCGAAGATCGCCGTCTCCGATTCGAAACTGGGCGACATCTCGATCTGCACGTAGCTCTCGTCCCCCGGTAGTTCGCACCCCGTGGGCACGTCCATCGGGCGGGCCGTCGCCGCGGCGCCGTGCCCCGGCGCCCGCCCGGCGTCACCGCGGGGTGACCACCACCGTCACCGTGCGGTTCTTCGCGTCCTGTGCGTACGGGGCCTCCCGCTGGTCCGCGCTCGACGTCGTGAAGTCCGTCAGCGGTCTGCCGCTCGACGCGCTGAGTTCGCGGGCCGCGATCAGGGCGCGCCAGAGGGCGAGCACCGAGCCGCCGCTGCGGGGGGCGTCGGGGACCGTGGCGGCGTGGCCGTGGATGGCGACGCGGGCGTCCAGCGCGGTCAGGCGCTCGCCGAGGGCGGTGAGGCTGGCGGCGCCTTCCGGGGTCAGTTCGGCGCCTTCGGAGAAGACGCCCTCGGTGAAGGCCACCTCCACGGACCCGCCGCGCACTTGGGGTCGCAGGCCCGGGGAGCCGAGCGTCCGGGCCAGGTCCCGGGCCGCGGCTTCGCGGCGGGAGTCCTCCCGGGCGCGGGCCGACTGCTCCGCCGCCGCCAGTTCTTCCCGTACGCGCTGCTCGATCTGCTGCTCCGAGGCCGCCACCGGCTGTGTACGCGACGGCCCCGACGGCTCGTCGTCGACCAGCGCCACCGCGCCCGTCGCCACCACCGCCACCGCGCACACCGCCGCCACCACCGCCGTACGGGTCCGGTGGCGGGCCAGGGACGCCCGTGGGCCGGTGCCGTCGAGGCGGGCGATGCGGGCGAGGCCGGCCGCGGCGGACGGGTCGTCGGGGTGGCGGGTCCGGACGCGGCGCCAGTAGGTGGCCGCCGCGTCGAGTTCGCCGCGCTGGGCGTGGACGCGGGCGAACAGGTCCAGCACGTCCGGGCGTTCGGCCACCGAGCGGGCGTCGCGGGTCTCCGCGGCGCGCAGCAGCCGCAGTGCGTCGTCCAGGTCGCCGGCCCGCGCCGCGGTGCGCACGCGCGCCACCAGCAGCGCCGCCCGCAGCGTCCCCGCCGCCCCGTGCCCGGGCCCGTTCCCGGGGTCAGGCGCCGAAGTCGTCCCCGCCCCGCCCCCCGGTCCCGACGCCGTCCCCGCCGCGGCCACCGGCAGTCCCGAACCCGCCGCCGCCGTACCGTCCCCCGGCCCCGAACCCGGCCCCGAATCCGCTCCCGTACCACCCCGTGCCCCCGTCGTGTCCGTGCTCACCTGACCCCGCCCTCCTTGCCGATCTCGCCCATGGCCTCCGGCGGCAGCAGCCGCCGCAGCCGCTGGTTGACCCCCGGGAGCGCCGCGCGGTCCCCCGCGGCCATGGCCTGCTTGCCGTCGCGGATCGCGGCGTCCGCCTGGCTGCGCGGATGCATCTGGTCGCGCATCTCGGTCAGCGCGTTGAAGACCACGAAGTCCCACTCGTCCGTGCGCCGCAGCAGCTCCACCTGGAACTCCTCGGCCCGCTTCAGCAGCCGCCGCAGGTCGGCCGGCGTGGCGTTCTCGCCGAGGGCGCTCGCGCGGGCGCGCAGGCTCTCCAGCTCCTGCCGGTCGGACGGGGTGCCGCCGACCTGCGTGATGATCTCCTCGCACGACCCGAGCACGTCCCACAGCCGCCGTTCGAGGGCGGGGATCTCGATGGCCGCCTCGATGTCGTCCAGTTCGGCGTCCAGGTCGCGCATCCGGCGTTCGCTGGTCACCGCCGCCCCCGTGTCGACGCCCGCGGCGTCCACCTCCCTGCCGAGCTGTGCGAGGGGCCGGTGTTCCTCCAGCTTCTCCAGCCGGGCCCTGGCCTGCTCCGCGTGCTCGGCCTCCGCGTCGTCCTTGAGGCTGCGTACGCGCTGCTCCAGGCGCCGCAGCCGGTCGGCCAGCTCGCGCTGCCCGGGTGCGAGCAGTTCCGTGCGGTTGATCCTCGCCTCGAACTGCTGCTGGAGCAGCGGGATATGGGCGGTGACCAGGGCCTCCCGGCTGCTCGCCGCCATCTCGAACGTCACCTCGACCTCGCTCTGGGCCGGCAGGTCGATTCGGACGTCGCGCGGCCGGATTTCCATCAGCCCCACCCGGGTGTTGCGCTCGGCGCGCGCCCGTTCGCCCTCCAGCAGCGGGATACGGATCACCGCGTCCGGCTCCGAGCGGTGCAGCGGGATCGTGGTCCGGTAGATCTTCGTCACCATGGCCGGCAGCGTCGTGCCCTTGCGGAGCAGCGGGTCGAACGAGCCGTCGGCCCGGCCGATCCCGAGGGTGCCCGTCAGCACCGCCTCGCCGGGGACGACCTTCGCGTGCGTGATCGCCAGCGTGTCGCCGGTGAGCTTCTGCCGGACGCCGGAGGCGTCGGTCAGTTCTACGGTGAAGCGGGACGTGGCGCCGGCCGTGACGGCGACCTCGGTGTAGAAGGTGCCGTCCTTGCTGAGCGCGGTACGCGGCCCGCGGAACGGCGGCTGGCCTTCCGGGTTGTCGAGCACGACGGCGTAGCGGGTCCAGTCCACCGTGCTGCCGCTGGTCACCGTGCCGGACACCGGGATGTCGATGGTGTCGACGGTCTGCGTGGGGTAGGTCAGCTCGACCGCGAACTCGCCCGGGGCCGCGGCCCGCGCCTTCCTCGGCCGCCGTACGGTACGGGCGAACGCCGCGGCGCCGCGGGCCACCACCGTGGTGGGGTCCTGGCTGTGGTCGACGGCGATGCCGGGTCCGGTGTCCGGGTCGGCGAGCAGGGCGCGCAGCCCGGGGCTCAGCGTGGAGCCGCCGGCCAGCAGCAGCCGGTCGATGTGGTCGGGACGCAGCGCGCTGTCGGCCAGCGCGTCCCGGCAGAGCTTGATCGCACGGGTGTAGAAGGGCAGCGCGACATCGTCGAGCGCTCCCCGGGTCAGGGTGAACTCGAAGTTCTCCTCCCCGCCGCTGCCGTCCGCCAGATCGAAGGCCATGAGGACCTTCTCCATGCGGGACAGCGCGATCTTCGCGTTCTCCGCCTCCGCCTTGAGCTTGGCGAAGTTCTGCTGCCACCGGGGGTTGCCCCGGGTGAAGTCCGGCAGCCCGAGGTCCCGCCGGACCGCGGGCACCATCAGGTCGACCACGACCGCCCAGTCGATGAGCTTCCCGCCGAGGTACGGGTCGCCGGCGTGCTGGATCAGTTGCAGCTCGCCGTCGCGCTTGCTCATCACCGCGGCGTCGAACGTGCCGCCGCCGAGGTCGAAGACCATCCAGTGGGCCGAGTCCGAGGTGTCCTGCACGCCGTACGCGATGGCGGCGGCGGTCGGCTCCTGCACCAGCGGGCAGTGCTCGCTGAGCCCGGCCAGGGCGGCGGCCTCGGAGGTGGCGGTGTTCTGGTTGAGGGCGAAGGACGCGGGCACGGTGATCACCGCGGCGTCCGGCGCGTGCCCGGTCTCGGCCGCGGCGTCCTGCCGCAGCGACTTCAGCACCTCGGCGGACAACTGCTCCGGGGTGAGCGACAGCCCGGCGCGCTCGAACCGGCGCGACGTCCCCGCCACCCCCATTTCGAGCTTGAACTCCGCGTGGGCGTTGACCGGGTCGGCCTCGATGCGCTCCTTGGCGCGCCGGCCGACGTGGACGACGTCCGCCTTGGGGATCCAGACGGCGGAGGGGGAGTAGTCCCAGCCTTCGTTGTTCTTGACGACGCGCACGCCGCCGTCCACCGCCACCGCGATCGCGCTGTTGGTGGTGCCGAGGTCGATGCCGTAGTCGATGGTCTCGCTCACGCCGGGTTCTCCTTGGTCGTCTGGGCACCGGGTGTCTGCGGGGGTACGGGCCGGCCGACGATGACCTGGCCCATCTGGATGCGCCGGCCGCGGAAGTAGACGGTTGGCCGTACGGTCTCCAGCACGACCTCGCGGGTCAGGTCCGGGTCGTCCTGGAAGACCAGCGCCTCCAGGGAGAGGCCGGAGTCGAACGGCTCGCCGTCGTGTTCCTGGATCTCCAGCCCGTCGTCGGCGAGCGCGCTGCGGCTGGCGCGGACCTGGATACGGACCTGCCGCAGGTCGGCCGCCGACAGCGAGCCGGCGTCCCGGTCGAGCTTGCGCAGCGCCCGCCAGATGCCGGTGGCCGCGCCCACCAGGGCGTTGGCACCGGCGCCGGTGCCGGCGGGGTCGTCGGCGGCTTCGGCCCCCGCCTCGCCGGCCCCGGCGGCGGCTCTCGCCGCGGCTTCCGCTGCCTCGACCTCCGCCAGGACGTCCGCGACCCACGCCCGCCCGGCCGGGTCGAGCTGCGGCGGCGGGACGCGGAACTCCGGCGGCTGGCGCCACTGTCCGAGCGCGGCGCGCAGCCGCCTCCTCGCCCGGTGGCCGGCGTGCTGTGTCATCGGAGCCCTTCCTCCGTCGGCGTACGAGTTCATGACGCGAACATGCCGGCGAGGACGAACCCGCCGACGATGATGCCGATCGCCCAGGCCGGTCCCGCCGTGAGCCCTCCGACGACCCCGCCGCCGATCGTCAGCAGCAGCCAGACGCACGAGAAGCACTCGCTGGGCTTGAGCTTCGAGGTCGCCCCCGGGCGCGCGAGGCCGTACCGGACGGCCGTCAGGTTCTGGTCGATCTGGGCCCGGTCGCGCTGCGGGGCGATCTTGCTCGCGGCCTCCATCACCTCGATCAGCCTGCTTCGGTACGGCTTTTGCAGGCCCGCCTCGCAGGTCCCGAGAGTGACGTTGTTGAGGGCCACGGCGACGGTGTGCGCCAGCTCCTCGTACCGCGACTGCGAGACGTACCGCTCCAGCGGCTCCAACTCCGCGTACGCGGGCAGCACCCGCTCCTCCAGGGCCGCCAGGGCGTCCGCGTGCTGCCCCGCCTCGTGCCGCTCACCGGCGGTCCGCAGCGCGTCGTTCAGCCGGTCGACCGCCTCCTCGACGGCCGCCTCGAAGACGTCGGGGAGCCGGCTCGCGAAGACCGCGTGCTTCGCCCAGTCGGTGCTGATCGGCGTCAGCCGCTGCCGGCGTGCGCGGTCGCCGGCGAGTTCGGCCAGCGGGGAGACCAGCAGCAGGGGAACCCCGTCCAGGAAGTCGTCCGGGGAGTGGTCGTCGAGCCGCGGGTCGGCCAGGGCGGCCATCCGGTCGGCGATGTGGCCGCGGAGGTCGGCGGAGGCCAGCAGCCGCGCCCAGCAGGCTGCCGCGTCGCACCAGAACAGGGCCCGTTCTGCCGCCGGCAGGTCGAGGCCGCCGGTCTCGCCCTCGATCGCCCTGCTGTGCACGCGTACGGCCTGGTCGTGCCACTCGTGCGTCTCGGGGGCGCAGCCGCAGCCCAGGTCGGCGTCCCGCCAGTACCACGTCAGCTCGTCCACGAGCCGGCGCCGCGGGTCCTGGAACTCCTCGAAGGCGAGCCGCACCTCGTCCTTGCGGTAGCCGCCCCGCACGGGCGAGTCGGCGTCGCCCGGCCAGGTCTCCTCGATCGCCAGCCGGGCGTCCACGCGCTGCCGCTGCCGCCGTACCGCACGGCCCTGCGCGTCCACGGGTAGTCCGGTGACGGCGAAGATGTTCCTGCGGTACAGCCGCAGACCCGCCAGGTCCGCGAAGCGGGCCGGGGACTCCTTCACAGGACCACTCCTCTACGCCAGGTGGTGAGCCGGTTCAGATGCCGCTCCCGCAGGCGGGGGTGGCGGTCGACGGCTTCTTCGAGTTGGTCGGCCGCGTCGGCGAGGCGGCCGGGGACGCGGGAGAGCGCGAGGGCGGCGCGTACGAGTTCGTCCGCGGACGGCTCCGCGGCCCGGGGCGCCGTGGTCCGCGGCTCCGCCGGCTGCTCCGGCGCCAGGGCGCGTTCGGCGACCTCGCGCATCGGCGGCCGGCCGGCCGGGTCGACGCGCAGCATGTCCGCGACCAGGCCGTCCAGCTCCCGCCCGGCGTCGTCGTTGAAGTCGCCCGGCGGCCGCAGCGGGTGCTCGAACCGCTCCGGCGAGAACGCCCGCACCGGGTCGCCGGCGTCGTACGGGAAGCAGTTGGTGAGCAGGTAGTACACGATCGTGCCCAGCGCCCACACGTCCCCGGCGGCGGAGTAGCCGCGACCGCGGATGAGCACCTCGGGCGGCATGTACGCGACCGTGCCCTGGGCGCTGGCCGCCCGCGTCACCGGGTCGGTCTCGCGCGCCAGGCCGAAGTCGCTCACCTTCACCCGCAGCCCCGACTCGTCGTACGTGACGAGCACGTTGGCCAGCGTCAGGTCGCGGTGCACCACCGGCTGCCGGCGCTCGTGGGCGACGGAGAGGCCGTCGGCGGCCTGCCGCAGCACGGCGGTGACGCGGGGCACGGGGACGATGCCGGCGTGGCTCTCGACCAGCCGCTCCAGGCTGCCCCCGGCGACGTACTCCATGGTGAAGTAGCCGCGCAGGCCCTCGGTCGTGTCCACCGTGCCCGCGTCGAACACCCGGATGATGCTGGGGTGTCCGAGGGTGGACAGGATGCGCGCCTCGTCGAGCCTGCTGAAGTTGGCGCCGAGGGACGCGCCGTGCTTGAAGAGCTTGAGCGCCTGCCAGCCGAGGACGTGGTGGCGTACGCGGTACACCTCGGCGAACGCGCCCTCGCCCAGGCGGCGGTCGACCACCAGGCCGTCGTGGACCCGCTGCCCGCGGGCCAGCAGGGGTTCGCGCGCGCCGGTCGGGCCGCCGGTCATCCGGTATGCCGCCATCGGTGCGCTCGCCCCCCTGCCCGCTTCCGGCCTTCGGTAGCGGAGCCCCCGGGTGGACGTACGGCCGATGCCCGGCGGCCCATCGGAATCGTTGTATCGCGAGGGCCCCGGGACCCCTCCCGCACGCGGCGGCGGGCCCGGCGGCGGGCCGGGATCCGATGGGCAGCGGGCGTCCCGGCGGGCGTCCGGTAGGCGTGCGCTGGGCCGTCAGTTGGCGGGTGGTTGGCGGCGGTCCCGCTTCGGGGGGATCTGGCCGCTTGCTGCGCCCGGCGGTGCAGGTTCATGACAGCTTCGGGCCTGCCCGGGGTCGGTTTACGCGGGTAGCGTCGCCCGCGTCCGTCCGACCCCCCGACAGGACACAGGTGGCTCGCATGACGACCCGGACCACGCCCCCACCCGCTCCGGCACTCCGCGTTCACGGCCCCGCTCACCGCCCTGCCGACGGCCGCGGCCACCGCCCCGCCCGCCGGCCCCTCCGGGGGCGCCGGTGAGCGCCGTGCGCTTCCAGTTGCTCGGGCCGCTGAGCATCACCGACGGCGGCGAGACCGTCGTCCTGCACCCCTCCAAGCCCGCCAACCTGCTCGCCGCCCTGCTGCTCAACGCGGGCGCCATCGTCTCCGTCGACTACCTCCAGCGCATGGTCTGGGGCGACGAGCAGCCGGCCACCGCGCGGGCCGCGCTCCAGACGTGCGTGCTGCGGCTGCGGCGGCTCTTCGCCAAGCACGAGGTGGTGGACACCCCCATCGAGGCGGTGCCCGGCGGCTACCGGATCACCGCGGACGCGCGCTCCCTCGACCTCGTCGAGTTCCGCGAGCGGGTACGGGGCACGCAGGAGCCGGGGCTGTCCGCGGAGGCGGCGCTCGGGGCGTTGCAGGGGGCGCTGGCGCTGTGGCAGACCGGGGTGCTGGCCAACGTGCGGTCGGAGGTCATCCACCGCGACGAGGTGCCGCGGCTGCTGGAGGAGCGGCTGCGGGTCGTGGAGCGGCTGTGCGACCTGCGGCTGGAGCTGGGGCAGTGCGGGCAGGCGCTGGTGGACCTGTGGAGCGTCACCCGCGCGCACCCCGACCACGGCCGGTTCCGGGAGCAGTTGATCGAGGCGCTGTACCGCACGGGGCGGCAGACGGAGGCGCTGGCGGAGTACCGCAGGTTCAAGGCGTACCTCGCGGACGGCCTCGGCGTCGGGCCCTCGGCCGCGCTCCAGCGGCTGGAGCTGTCGATCCTGCGCGGCGAGGACCTGGGCCCGGCGGCCGAGCCGCCCGCCCGTACGGCCCTCCCGGCCGCCGCACCGGCCGCGCCCGCACCGGCTCCCGCCCCGCCCGCGCTGCCGCCGGTGCCGTGGTTCACCGGGCGGGCCGAGGCGGTGGCGACGCTGCGGCGGCGGCTGACCGCGGAGCCCGACGGCTCGGGCGCGCCGGCGGCGGAACTGGTCTGCGGCGGGCCCGGGATCGGCAAGACCGCCCTCGCCCAGCAGATGGCGCACCTCGTACGCGACCACTTCCCCGGCGGGCAGACCCTGGTCCCCATGGCGGCGCCGGACGGCTCGCCGCGCGGCGCCGCGGAGGTCGTCGGCGAACTCGCCGGGCGGCTGGGGACGGCGGACGCCGGCGCGGGGGAACGGGCGCTGCTGGTCCTGGACGACGTGGTCGACGCCGCGCAGGCGCGCGACGTACTGGCCGCCGTGCCCGGGCACGGGGTGCTGATCACCAGCCGGCTGGGCCTCGCCGGGCTGGTCGCCACCCACGGCGTACGGGTCCACCGCCTCGGCGCGCTCCCCGCCGCGGAGGCGCGGGAGTTGCTGACGGAGGTGCTGGGCGCGGAGCGGGTGGCCGAGGAGCCGGGCGGCGCGGAGGAGCTGGCCGAGGTGTGCGGCCACCACCCGCTGGCCCTGGTGATCGCCGCCGCCCGGCTCGGCACCCGGCCGGCGCTGCGGCTCGGCGACTGCGCCCGCTGGCTGGCCGACGACCCGCTGGGCCGGCTGTCGCTCAGCGGCCACCCGCGGATGTCGGTGGTCGACCTGTTCGACGCCGCTCTGGACCGGCTCGGCCCCGAACTCGCCGGGGCGTACGTCGCGCTCGGCGCGATCGAGGAGCCCGGCTGGGACGCGGCGGACTGCGCCGCCGTGCTCGGGCGGCCGGCCGCGGAGTGCGAGGCGGTCCTCGAACGGCTCGCGGACGCGGGCCTGCTGGAGGACGGACCGCCGGGCCCGTACCACCCGCATCCGCTGCTGCGGCTGCACACGCGGCTGGTGGCGGGCCGCGGCGGCGGGCCGGACGAGGGCGCCGGGCCGGGCGGCGGCGCCGGGCCGGGGCGGGCCGCTCGGCCGGACCGGTCCGCCCGGGCCGGCCCCGCCGCCATGGCGGGCCCGGCCGCCACGACCAGCCTTGCCGGCCCCGCCGGCCAGACCGGCCCCGCCGCTCAGCCCAGTCGGTCGACCCAGTCGAACCGGACCAGTCAGCCGAGACAGAAGGTGTGAGAGGGATGCCACGAGCGTTCGACGACCTCGCCGGGATGCGGCCCAGGCTGCGCCGGGACGTGCTGTTCACCCAGACCCCCGGAGGCGTGCTCTTCCACAACGCGGACGGCGGCTTCCACCTGGCCGGCCGCACGGCGTACCGCTTCGCGTCCCTGATCGTGCCGCACCTCGACGGCAGCCGCCCGCTCACCGACATCTGCGCCGGACTCGGCGCCCCGCAGCGGGCGATGGTCGCGGAGCTGGTCGGCTCGCTGGTCGAGCGGGACTTCGCCCGCGACGCCGCGCCCGCCGTGGAGCCGGGCCCGCCGGCCGCGGTCGCGGAGCGGTTCGCCGCGCAGATCGCTTACGTCGACCACTACGTGGACGAGGCCGCGGCCCGCTTCGTGCGCTTCCGGCAGACGCGGGTGGCGGTGCTGGGTACGGGCGAGGCGGCCCGCTGGTGCGTGCTGGGCCTGCTCCGCAACGGGCTCGCCGAAGTCGCCGCGGAGGAGCGGACGAAGGCGGCGCTCGCCGAGGCCGACGAGCTGACCGCCGCCGGTTCCCCGGCCGCGCTCAGCCCGGTGGACGCCGGGGCGCTCTCCTCGTACCAGGTGCTCGTCGTGACCGGCGCCGACGCCGCCGCCCGCACCCACGCCCTGCTGCGCGACGGCCTCGCCGAAGGCCAGCTCCTCATCCCCGCCTGGACGTTCGGGGACCGCGTCGTCGTCGGCCCCCGCTCCGGCGGGCTGACCGCCGGCTGCCTCGGCTGCGCCCTGCTGCGGCTCGGCGACACCACCGACCCGGCGGGCGCCGCCGCGCTGCTCGCGGAGCTGGCCGGGGTGGCGGAGCCGGCCGCCGCGCCCGCGGGCGGGGCGCTGGCCGGGCCGGTCGCGGCGATGATCGGCAACCTGCTCGCGTACGAGGTCTTCCGCACCGCCACCGGCGCGCTGCCCGCCGAGACCGAGGGCCAGGTGCTCATCCAGGACCTGGACTCCCTCGACGTCGTCGCCGAGCCGCTGCGACCGCACCCGCGCTGCCCGCGCTGCGCCGGCCCGGCCGCGGGGGCCGGGGCTGGCGCCTCGGGGCTGCGGCCGGAGGAGCTGACGGTCGCGCCGACGGTGACGGTGGAGACGGCCCGCGACGCGGAGGAACTGGTCGCCGGCCTCAACCGGCTCGGCGACGCGCTGATCCGCCCGCACGTCGGCGTCTTCACCCGCTACCGCGACGAGGAGCTGACCCAGACCCCGCTGAAGGTCTCCCGCGTCGAGGTGCCGCTCGCCGCGGGCCCGCGGCTGGTGGCGGCGTACGACGTGCACCACCTGGCGGGCGCCCGGCTGCGCGGGCTGCGCACGGCGGCCACGCTGTACGCGGAGCACGCCGCGCCCGTACGGCCGCTGCCCGGACTCCCGGCGCGGATGCGGCGGCTGGGCCCCGAGGCGCTGGTCGCCGACGGCGGTACGGGGGTCACGGCGGACGGGGTGACGTCCTGGGCCCGGGTGACGTCGCTGCTGACGAAGGACGAGGTCGCCGTGCCTGCGGCGGCGTTGTGCCCCACGGGGGCGGCCAACCGCGACGGGCTTGTGTTGCGGGGGGCCTGGGGTACGGGGGCGGGGGAGTGCGCGGGCGAGGCGGCGGGGCACGCCCTGCTGTCGGCGCTGGCGCACGAGGCGTTGCTGCGCGCGGTTCGGGATGGTCACGGGGCTACCCCGGTCCGCGCGCAGACAACGGCCGATGACCCGGAGTGGGTCTTCCTGGAGCGCTCGGCGGAGACGCTGGGCGTGGCGGTGGAGCTGCTGGACCTGGGGGAGTCCGAACGCAGCGGGGTGTCGGTGGCGCTGGCCCGGGAGCCGGGCGTGGCCGCCCGGTGGGCGGCGGGGGCGGCGCTGACGCCGACGGGGGCCGCGGTGGCGGCGCTGCGGGACCTGCTGGGGCAGGTGCAGTCGTGCGCGGAGACGGGGGAGGCGCCGGACACGGGCGGCGAGTTGCTGCCGGACCTGGCGCCGGGCGCGATACGGCTCTCGGAGTCGCCGGACGCCGCGGGCGGCGCGGCGGTGACGTTCCCGGTGGTGCTGGAGCGGCTGCGCGCGGCGGGCCGCGACGTGCTGTGGCGCGACACCACGCCGGTCGACCTCCGGTCGGCCGGCCTGCACACCGCCCGGGTCCTGCTCACCACGGAGGGCCCCGGTGCCGACCGCTGACCCCGAGGCCCCCGAGGCGCCCGCAGCGACCGCAGCCCCCGAGGCGCCACCGGCCACAAGCCCGTGGCACACGGCGAGCGCCGCGCTGGCGGCGGAGCTGCGGGCCCACCTGGCGACGCTGCTCGCGGCGCCGCCGCCGGTGGACGTGGCGCCGCTGGGCCTGTCGAACGCCTTCGCCGGGCAGTCAGGTCAGCCAGGTCAGCCGGGTCAGCCGGGTCAGCCGGGTCGTACGGACCGCTCAGCCGTGCCCGTACGGATCTACGGACGCCACGCCGTCGTCGGACCGCTCCCCGGGACCGGGCGCGGGACCGGTGCGCGCGGTTGCGCGCGGTGCCTGGAGCGGCGGTGGCAGGCCGCGCGGTCGCGGCAGTTGCGGGAGGCGGTCGAGCTGGGGTCGGGGACCGCCGCCGCGGGGGTGCCGCCGCAGTGGACGCCGTTCGCGGTCGCGGCGCTCGCCGGTGTCGTCGCCGCCGCGGTCGCCGGTGCGGACTCCGGCACCGGCACCGGCACCGGTGCGGTCGGTGCCCGGCGGGCCGGCGGCTTCCGCGACGTCCACCAGCTCGACCTCGCCGACCTCACCGTCCGCCGCTACCCCCTCGTCCCCGACCCCGAGTGCCCCGACTGCGGCCCCCGCGAGCGCGACTCCGCCGACGCCGCCGTCCTCGCCCTCGACCCGTCGCCCAAGTACCGCCCCGGCGCGTTCCGCACCCGGTCGCTCGCGGACTACGACCTGCCGACCGAGGCGTTCGCCAACCCCGTCTGCGGTGCCCTCGGCCCCACCGTCGTCCTCGACGTCTCCTCCACCTCCACCTCCGCCACCATCGGCTGCTTCTCGCTCCGCTCCGGCGACTACCTCCGCGAGACCTTCTGGGGCGGCCACGCCGACACCTTCCGCGACAGCCTGCGCATCGGCGTCCTGGAGGGCCTGGAGCGCTACGCCGGCATGCGCCCCCGCGCCCGCGCGACCACCGTGCGCGCCAGCCTCGACCAGCTCACCGCCGACGGCCGCCCCGCCCTCGACCCGCGCCGCTGCGGGCTCTACGCCCCCGGGTTCCACCGGGCCACGGGCATCGCCCCGTTCACGCCCGAGCGCGAGATCTCCTGGGTCTGGGGCCACTCCCTCACCGAGAGCCGCCCGCTGCTCGTGCCCGAGGTGCTGACGTACTACCACACCCCCGGCCTCGCCGACCGGTTCGTCCAGGAGAGCAGCAACGGCTGCGCCTCCGGCGGCTCCGCCGCCGAGGCCGTCTACTACGGCCTCATGGAGGTCGTCGAGCGCGACGCCTTCCTCCTCGCCTGGTACGGGCAGCAGCCGCTCACCGAGCTGGACCCGGCCTCCGCGACCCGCCCCGCCACCCGGCAGATGGTCGCGCGGCTGGAGATGTACGGCTACCGCGCCCGGTTCTTCGACGCCGCGCTGACCTTCCCCATCCCCGTCGTCACCGGCGTCGCCGAGCGCCACGACGGCGGGCCCGGCCGGATGTGCTTCGGCGCCGGCGCCGGGCTCGACCCCGAGGCGGCGCTCGCCTCCGCGCTGGACGAGATCGCCACCGACGCCGTCAACCTCGCCGGCCGTACGGAGCGCGAGGAGACCCGGCTGCGGGCGATGGCCGCCGACTTCGACAAGGTCGCCGCCCTCCACGACCACCCGCTCGTCTACGGCCTGCCGGAGATGGCGCGGTACGCCGACTTCCTGCTCAAGCCGCGTCGGCGCCCGGTGCCCCTGCGGGAGCGGTACGGCGCCGGGCGCACCCTGCCCGTCTCCGACGACCTCGCCGAGGACGCCGCGACGTGCGTGGCGGCGGTCGCCGAGGCCGGGTTCGAGGTCGTCGTCGTCGACCAGACCCTGCCCGAGCAGCGGGAGCTGGGGCTGTGGACGGTCAGCGTGCTCGTACCGGGGCTGCTGCCCATCGACTTCGGCTGGACCCGGCAGCGGGCGCTGGGGATGCCCCGGCTGCGCACCGGACTGCGCGAGGCCGGGCTGCGCGACCACGACCTCACCGACGCCGAGCTGAACCCCGCGCCGCACCCCTTTCCCTGACGACGACACACGAGTCCGCTGACGAGGCCACCACCCGCAGAAGGAGCAGACGATGGGATACGCCCACGGATACGCGACCGCGATCATGCATCGCGGCCGGGTGCCCATGGAGCCGGTGGACTTCGTGCCCGACTGGGCGGACGGTCCCCGCAAGACCAAGCACTACCCGGGCACGGACCGGCTGCCGCTGACCGACGGCCCCGCTTACCCGGCGTCGGCCACCGTCGAGCGGGGGCTGCTGTCCCCGGCGGGCGGCGGCGGGCCCGCGTTCGACCTCGGGCTGCTCGGCGGGCTGCTGCGGGACTCGTACGGGCTGGTGGGCCGGCGCCTCGGCGTGCAGGCCAACACGGACCTGAACGCCCTGCCGTTCTACCCGCTGGCCAACTGGTCGCGCGGCACCGCCTCCGGCGGCGGCCTCTACCCCGTCTCCGTCTACTGGGTCAGCGGCGCCTCCGCGCCCGTACCGCCCGGCGTGCACTACTACTCCGCCCGCCACCACGCCCTGCGCCGGCTGCTCACCGGCGATGTCACGGGTGTCGTACGGGAGGCGCTGGGGGAGGGGGCGCCGGGGGCGGAGACGGACCAGTACCTGGTGCTGGGCGTGAAGTACTGGCAGAACTCCTTCAAGTACAACAGCTTCTCCTTCCACGCGGTGAGCATGGACGTGGGCGCGCTGCTCGGCACGTGGCGGACGTGGGCCGGGGCGCGGGGGACCGCGCTGGAGCCGGCGCTGTGGTTCGACGAGGAGCGGCTGGCGCGGCTGCTGGGGGTCGCGGGCGGGGCGGAGGGCATCTTCGCCGTCGTCCCGCTGCCCTGGGCGGGGTACGGGGCCGCAGCGGGGCCCGGGGACGGGGGTGGGACGGGGTCCGGGCAGACCGGTACCGGGAACGGGGTCGCGGCCGGCGCCCCCGCCGCGGCACCCGCGGCACCCGCGGCACCCGCGGCACCCGCGGTCCCCGTGCCCGTCGTGCCGCCCGAGGTCTCCGTCCGCCACCGCGACGTCGAACGCTCCCGCACCGTCCTCACCTTCGACTCCCTCACCTCCATGCACCGGGCCACCGCAGCCGACGCCGCCGCCCGCCCTGCCCCCGGCGCGCTCGCCGCCGCCGAGGCCGCCGCCCCCGCCCCGCGGCGGCCCGAGACGCCGCTGCCCGGGCGGGCGCCGCTGGCCCGGGACGTACGCGCGGCGCTGCGCGCGCGGCGGAGCAGCTTCGGCCGGTTCGCGGCCGAACGGCCGCTGGACGGCGGCCATCTGACGGCCTGTCTGGCCGCCGCCGCGGGCGGCTCGCGGCTCGGCGGGGACGCGGCGGCGGCCGGCGCGGACGGGCTGGTGAAGCTGTACGCGCTGGTCAACCACGTGTCCGGGGTGGCGCCCGGCACGTACGAGTACGTGCCGGGGGACGAGCCGGGCGCGCTGCGGTGCGTCTCGGACGAGCCGCCGGGCGCGTTCCTCCAGGAGAACTACTTCCTCGCCAACTACAACCTGGAGCAGGCCGGCGCCGTCCTCGTGCCCACCGTCCGCACGCACAGCGTGCTCGACGCGGTCGGCGACCGCGGCTACCGCCTGGTCAACGCGCTGATCGGCGGCGTCGCCCAGGCCACGTACACCGCCGCGGCGGCGCTCGGCGTCGGCTGCGGGGTGGCGCTGGGCTTCGACAACATCGCCTACCGCGAGCGGTTCGAACTGCTGGAGACCGACGAGATGCCGCTGCTGATCATGATGCTGGGCCACGAGCGGCGCGGCGCCTCCGACTTCCGCTTCGAGATCGCCTGAGGGGGCGGGGATGACCACGGAAACCGCTCCTGCCGACGCAGGCGTACGCGCGGACGGCGCCCGGCCCCGCGAGGCCGGGCAGGACGACGCGCCCGCGGCGGCGCCCGGCCTCGGGCCGCGCTTCCTCGCCCGGATCGCCGGCCTGCCCGCCGACGCCGTACGGGCCCTGCGCTCGCCCGCCGTCCGCGACTGGGCCGACGGCGTGCTCGCCGCCGAGGCCCGGCTCGCGAAGAACGCCGGGCCGCTGGGCGACCGGCTGCACGACCTCGTCGCCGGCCGCGACGACGAGCGGGTGCGGCGCGACCTGCTGCGGCTGCGCCGCGAGGTGTTCAACGGGCGCCGCCCCGCCGACCCCGCCGCGGCGCTCGCGCTCGTCGCGGAACTCGCGCCGCAGGTCGCCGAGCCGCTGCGCGGCTGGCTGGAGCTGCGGGCCGGGCTGGACGCCGACCTGGCGGCCGGCGAGGAGCTGCTGGCCGGCGAACTCCTGCGCGCCCGCGGCGCGTTGCGCGCCACCCTGGGCGAGGACCGGCTGCGCGGCGGCGTGCTGCTGGCCTCGCCCGTACTCGACGCGCAGCTCGACGCCTTCGCCGCCTCCGACCCGGCGCGCGCGGACAAGCGGACACGGAAGGTGGAGCGTTCGCTGCTCGCCTACCTCTACCGCACGGCGTGCAAGACGAGCCCGTTCGCGGCCTTCACGTCCGTCGCCCTGGGCCGGCTCACCGGCACCGCCACCGACGGCACCGCCACCGATGACGCCGGCACCCCCGCCGCCCTGCGCCTCTCCGGCCCGTACACCCCCCGCAGCCACCCCCGCCTCAACGTCCTCGCCGTCGGCCGCCTCGCCGCCGCCGTCCTCGCCGACCCCCGCCGCCGCGCCGACCTCCCCGTCGCGCCCGCGCCCGGCTGGGGCCGCGACGAGGACCGCGTGCGCTACGTGCGCCGCTGGGTGACCGCCGGCGACGACGACACTGCCGTCACCTTCGACACCGTCAAGGACCAGCTCTTCTTCCTGCGCCGCAGCGGCGTGCTGGAGCGCATGCTCGGGCTGCTGGAGAAGCGGGAGACCGTCCGCTACGGGGAGTTGGCCGACTGGCTCGGCGCCGACTTGGACGCCGACCGCGAGGCGGTCGAGAAGTACCTGGCCGCGCTCCTCGACGTCGGCATGATCCGCGTGCCCTGCCTCGACCTGCGCGCCCACGACACCGACCCGCTGGGCGCCTTCCAGCGGGCGCTTCGCGCCCTCGCGCGGCCCTGGGCCGACGACGTCGCCGCCGCGCTGGAGGGCCCCGCGGACCTGCTGGCCCGCTACCCCGCCGCCCCGCCCGCCGAGCGGCGCGAGCTGCTGGGCGAGCTGCGGCGGCGGCTGGCCGACGTGCAGCGGGAGCTGGGCGTGGCGCAGCCCCGCGTGCCGCGCACCGTGCTGTACGAGGACACGACGGCGCCGGAGGTGACGGCCCGCCGCACCGCGCCGGGCGCCGACGGCGGGCCGGACGCCGCCCCCGGGCTCGCGGACGCGCTCGCCGGGCCGCTGGCGGCGGTGGAGCGGGTGCTGCCCGCGTTCGACCTGACGCTGCCGCAGCGGCTGACGCTGCGCGGGTTCTTCCTCGCCCGCTACGGCACCGGCGGGCGCTGCACGGACCTGCTGAAGCTGATCCACGACTTCCACGAGGACTTCTTCGACCAGTACCTGTCGTTCACCTCGCGCCGCACGCCGTTCGACGCGAAGGGTGAGTACGTACCCGAGGAGAACTGGCTCGGGCTGCCGCAGCTCCGGGCGCTGGACGCCGCCCGCCGCGCGTTCCACACCGGGGTACGGGACCGCTGGGCGGCCCACGCGGGCGCGGACGCCGGCGCCGAACTCGTCCTCGGCGACGACCTGTTCGACGCCGTCGCCGCCGAGCTGGCCGCGCTGCCCGCGGAGCCGGCGCTGCACAGCCACCACGTCCAGCTCGCCGGGCCCGAGCCGCTGGTGGTGCTCAACCGCAGCTACGGCGGGCTGCACTTCCCGTTCAGCCGCTTCACCCACTGCTTCGACGGCGCCCCCGGCACGCCCGGCGACCTCTCCGCGGAGCTGCGCACCCGGGCCCGCGAACTCCAGCCGCCCGGCGCCGTCTTCGCCGAGGTCACCGGCGGCCCCGTGACCAGCAACCTCAACCTGCACGGCCGCCTCACCGACTACGAGATCGTCTGCCCCGGCGAGACCAGCTCCGTGCCGCCGGAGCAGCGCATCGCCCTGGACGACCTGAGCCTGGAGCACGACCCCGCGACGGACCGGCTGGTGCTGCGCTCGGCGCGGCTGGGCCGCGAGGTGGTGCCGGTCTACCTCGGCTACCTCGTACCGCTGGCGCTCCCCGAGATCCCGCGCACCCTGCTCCTGCTCTCCCCGACCTCCATGTCCCCGGTCGACGTCTGGGCCGGCGTCCCCGAGGGCGAGCCGGACGACGGCGTCACCCACCGCCCCCGCGTACGCCACGGCCGCCTCGTCCTCGCCCGCCGCTCCTGGCGCGCCCCCGCGACCGCGCTCCCGCCGCGCGCCGCCGGCACCGGGGACGGCGGGTGGCTGCTGGCCTGGCACCGCTGGCGCCGCCGGCACGGGCTGCCCCCGCGGGCGTACGCGATGGTCCGTGACGACGCGGCGCGCGGCGCGACCGGCGCCAAGCCGCAGTACGTCGACTTCGAGAGCCCGCTGTCGCTGCTGGCCTTCGAGGGCCTGCTGCGCAGCGACGCCGCGCGTGTGACGTTCCGCGAGGCGCTGCCCGACGAGGACGGCCCGTACCTGACGACAGAGCACGGCGGCCACGTCGTGGAGCTGGCCGTGGAGACGGCCCCCGCGCCGGCCGCTTCGGAAGGGGAGACCCCGTGACCGACAAGACCGCGCCCGCCGCCGCGCCCGGGACACCCCCCGGCGACTGGCAGGCCCTGCACGTCTACTACGCCGCCAACCCCGTCCCGCTGCTGCTCCAGTGCGTCCGCCCGCTCGTCCGCGAGCTGCACGACGACGGCCTCCTCGACGGCTGGTTCTTCATCAACTACTGGCTCGAAGGCCCCCATGTCCGCCTCCGCCTGCGCCCCTCCTCCCCGGGGCGCGAGGCGGAGGTACGGGCCCGCGCCGAGCGCGCCGTGGACGCCTTCCTCACCGAGCGCCCCGCGCTCTACCAGGTCGACTCCGGCTTCCTCAACGAGTTCTACAACCAGCTCTTCGACATCGAGTTCCGCCCCGAGGACCGCGCCGGCTACACCGACGCCGAGGGCCGCATGAACCTGCGGCCCAACAACTCCCGCGCCTGGCTGCCGTACGAGCCCGAGTACGGCAAGTACGGCGGCCCGGCCGGGGTGGCGCTCGCCGAGTGGCACTTCGCCCGCTCCAGCGAGCTGGTGTGCGACGCGCTGCGCGGCAAGAACCTGCACCTGCGCACCGTGCTGCTCGGCACGTCCGCGCAGCTCATGCTGATCATGTCCACCGCGTTCCTGCCCGCGGACGACCGGCTCGCGGACTTCCTCGACCGCTACTACACCTTCTGGCACCGCGCGTTCCCCGACACCGGCTTCATCGGCAGCGCCGAGTACGAGCGCAAGGCGGACGAGGTCGCCCCCGGGCTGCTCACCTGGCACGGCCGGATCCGCGCCGCCGCCGCGGGCGAGGGCACGCTGCCCGCGCTGCTGGGCCGCTGGGCGGAGCACTGCCGCGAGCTGCGGGCCCGGGTGGTGGCGCTGGCCGAGCGGGGCGAGCTGGTCTTCCGGTCCTGGGACGGCACGAAGGACGAGCCGGTCGACGACCCGGACGAGGCGCTGGAGCGACTGCTGTCCCCGTACATGCACATGACCAACAACCGGCTGCACGTGACCATCCAGGACGAGGCGTACCTCTCCCACGTCCTGGCCCGCGCGCTGCACGCGCGGGCGGCGGAGCGGCGGCCGGTCACCGGGAGCGCGCGGTGAGCAGCACCCGGGAGTCGCTCGCCGCCCACCAGCCCCGGCTGCGCCCGGAGGTGCTGGTCAGCGACGCGCTGCTGCACGGGCCCCGTACCGTGCACCTGGTCAAGGACACCGCCACCGGGCAGTCCTTCGAGGTCGGGCCGCGCGAACGGTTCCTGATGGTACGGATGGACGGCTCCCGTACGGTCGCGGAGCTGGGCGGCGCGTACGCGGCGGCCTTCGGCAAGCGGCTCGGCGACGCCCACTGGAGCCGGCTCTTCCAGCTCCTCGGCGGGCGCGGCCTGCTCGACGGCGCCCCGCGCCCCGAGCGCGCGGCCGAGCCCGAACAGCCGTCCGCCCGCGGCCTGCTGGCCGGCAGCGTACGGCTCGTCGCCGACGCCCACACCACCGCGGGACGGCTGCACCGCGCCACCGGCTTCCTCCTCGGCCGCGTCTGGGGCACCGTGCTGCTGGCGGCGCTCGGCGCGATGCTGCTGGTGCTCGCCCTGCACCCGGGCGAGCTGGTCGACGGCGCCGCCGCCGTGTTCACCGAACCCGTGCTGCTCGTGGCCGTCGCCACCGCGCTGTGGCTGTCCACCGCGCTGCACGAGCTGGCGCACGGCGTCGCCGCGCGCCACTACGGCGGCCGGGTCGGGGAGATCGGGCTGCGCTGGCGGCTGCCCGTGGTGATCATGTACTGCACGGTCGACGACTACCTGTACCTCGCCGGCCGCCGGGCCCGCATCGTCGTCGCGGGCGCCGGGGCCGTGGCCAACCTGCTGTTCCTGCTGCCGTTCTTCTGCTGGTGGGTGCTCGCCCCCGACGGCGCGACCCGCGACGGCCTGGCGGGGCTGCTCTTCCTCGGCGTGCTCCAGGCCGCGGCGATGCTCGTGCCGCTCCCGCCGCTCGACGGCTACACCATCGCCGGCCAGCTCCTGGGCGGGCTGCGGCTCGCCGAGTCCAGCCGTACGTACCTCTCCCTGGCGCTGCGCCGCTCCCCGGACGCCGCCGCCTACCCGCGCCGCGCCCGCGCCGTCTACACCGGCTACGCCGCCGGCACGGCGGCGACGGTCGCGGCGCTGGCGGCGGTGCTGGTGCTGCTGGTGCGCGCCGTGGTGCTGGCGGCGTAGGCCGATGACCCCGAAACCCCCCGCAGCCCGCGCAGAACCTCCGAAGGAGAACCCTGTGACGACCGACACCGACGACCCCGCCGGGCAGCCCCCGGCCGTCCGCCTGGAGGCGGTGCGCAAGAGCTACGGCGACGTGCGGGCGGTGGACGAGGTGTCGTTCACGGTCCGCCGCGGCGAGTTCTTCGGCCTCCTCGGCCCCAACGGCGCCGGCAAGACCACGCTGATCGAGATCATGGAGGGCCTGCGGGAGGCCGACGGCGGCACGGTCGAGGTGCTGGGCCGGCGGCCCTGGCCCCGGGACACCGCGCTGCTGCCGCGGCTGGGCGTGCAGACGCAGGCGTCGGCGTTCTTCGTCCGGCTCACCGCGTACGAGCACCTGAAGACGATGGCCGCGCTCTACGGGACCGAACGCGCCGCCGCCGACCGCACGCTGGCCCTCGTCGGCCTCACCGAGCAGGCGGACGTGCGGGTGGAGAACCTGTCCGGCGGGCAGCGCCAGCGCCTCGCGATCGCCTCCGCGCTCGTGCACGCGCCCGAGCTGATCTTCCTCGACGAGCCGACCGCCGCGCTCGACCCGCAGGCCCGGCGCGCGCTGTGGGAGCTGCTCCGCGACCTCAAGCGGGCGGGCCGCACCATCGTCTACACCACCCACCACCTGGACGAGGCCGAGGCGTTGTGCGACCGCGTCGCGATCGTCAACCGCGGCCGGGTCACCGCCCTGGACACCCCCGGCAAGCTGGTCGCCCGCGGCGGTACGTCGGTGTGGCTGCTGGTGCCCGCGGAGCGGCTGAGCGAGGAGGACGCCCGGGTGCTGCCCGGCGTCACCGAGGTCACCCGCGAGTCCGACGCCCTGGTGCTGCGCACCGAGGACGCCGGGCCGGTGCTGGCCGCCGTGGAGAAGGCCGCCGGGCTCCACGGGGTACGTACCCGCACCGCCAGCCTGGAGGACGTCTACCTCCAGCTCACCGGCCAGGACTGACAGATGACCGCCGCCGCCCTCCCCTGCCGTTCTCGCAGCCCTCGGAGCCCTCGCAGCCATCGGAGAGACATGCCATGAGTGCCTATTCCGCGCTGGCGGAGGCCGGCTACCGGGCGTACACCCGGGACAAGACCACGCTCTTCTTCACCTTCGCCTTCCCGCTGCTCTTCCTCGTCGTCTTCGGGCTGATCTTCCACGGCCAGGAGGTGGAGGAGAGCGGCCGGCCCTACATCGCGTACATCGCCCCCGGGGTGCTGTCCTGGGGCGTGGGCAACGCGGCCGTCTTCGGCGTCGGCTTCGTGCTGATGCAGTGGCGCCGGGACGACATCCTGCGGGTGATCCGGATGACGCCGACGCCGCTGGCCTCCGTGCTGGGCTCGCGGTACGTGCTGGCCGTGGGCATCGGGCTGGTGCAGGCGGTGCTGTTCGTGGCGGTGGCGCTGCTGCCGGTGATGGGACTCGAACTCGCGGCGGGCTGGCCGCTGGCGATACCGGTGCTGGTGCTGGGGATCACGGCGTTCCTGGCGCTGGGCGCGATCGTCGGCTCCTTCGCCCGGACGCCCGAGGCGGTGGCCGCCGTCGCCAACTTCATGATGGTGCCGATGGCGTTCCTGTCCGGCTCGTTCTACCCGCTGGACGCCATGCCGTCGTGGATGCAGGCGATGAGCTGGGTACTGCCGCTGCGGCACCTCAACGACGGGGTGTCGGCGGCTCTCACCGACGCGGGCGGGGGCTCGGACATCGCGGTGGCGTGCGGTGGTCTGGCCGCGTTCGCGGTGGTGTTCGGGGCCGTGGCCTTCCGCGTCTTCCGCTGGAGCGACCGCACATGACGGCGACGACGGAGGAAGAGCAGACCCGGGCGGTACGGGACGGGGCGCCGGCGCCGCTGGAGGCGGCCCGCGCCTGGCTGGCGGAGGCGCTGCGGAGCCGCTGGACGACCGGCGGCGGCCACGACGACGACGGCGGCGGCCACGACGACGACGACGGCGGCTCAGGCGGCTTCGGCGGCGCGGGCGGCTCAGGCGGCGTGCGCGCCGCCGCGGGCGCGGGCGGCTTCTGTGCCACCCGTGATCCAAACCCCCCACTCCCCGTCGTCGTGCCCCTTGGCGCCGCCGACACCCTGCACCCCGGCCGCGACCCGTGGCCGGACGAGCGCCCCGGCGCCACCGTGCACCTCAGCTCGCGCGCGGTGCTCGTCGGACCCTGGGGCGCCGGAGGGAATCCGGCCGCAGGCGGACCGCCCGCACCGCGGCCCGCCTGCGGCCGGTGCCTGGCGATGCGCTGGCAGCGGCTGCGTACGCGCTCCGAACGGGAGGCGCTGGAGGGCGGGTTCGCGCCCGCCGGGGGCGCGGCGTGGCCGGTGCTGACGGACCACGTCGCCGACGCCGTGTGGGCCGTGTGCCGCGCGGTCGCCGGCCGCCGCTCGCCCGACGGCCTCGCCCGCGTCACGCGCGTCGACCTCGGCACGCTGGCGCTGGCCACGTTCCCGCTGCTCCCCGAGCCGCTGTGCCCCGCCTGCGTGACGCCCGCCGACGACGCGCCCGAGCACGGCCGGATGTATCTCGCGCCCACCCCGAAGCCGGCGACCGACGTGTACCGCGTCATGCCGCTCGCCGCGCTCGACCTGCCCGAGGCGGCGCTCGCCAACCCCGTCTGCGGCGCCCTCGGCTCCACCACCCACCTCAACCCCGCCTCCACCACCACCGCGCCGATCTCCGGCAGCGCCTTCGTCCGCGGCTACGCCGGCCTCAACGACGTCACGTTCTCCGGCCAGGCGGACGCGTACGCCACCAGCCGCACCCTCGCCTACCTGGAGGGCCTGGAGCGCTACGCCGGCACCCACGCCCGCCGCGGTCTGCGCCCGGTGACCGCCTCCCTGGACGAACTGGCCGCCGAGTGGGGCGAGAACACCGTCGTCGACCCGCGGCGCACCGGGCTGTACGCCCCGGAGACGTACCGCGACGACCCGATGGTCGCCCCCTTCGACCCGGCCCGCCCGATCCCCTGGATCTGGGGCCACTGCCTGCGCGACGACCACCCCGTGCTCGTACCGGCGCGGCTGGTGCACTACAGCGCCGGGCTGCCGTCCGACAACTTCGTCTTCGAGTGCTCCAACGGCTGCGCCACCGGCGGTTCGCTGGCCGAGGCCGCGCTGTACGGGCTGCTGGAGCTGATCGAGCGCGACGCCTTCCTCCTCACCTGGTACGGGCGCGGCCCCCTCACCCGCGTCGACCCCCGCTCGACCGGGGACCCGCGGGTGCGCGGCATGCTGGACCGCGCAGCGCTCCTCGGCTACGAGGTACGGGCCTTCGACACCCGCAGCGACCTGGGCATCCCGGTGATCACCGCGGTGGCCGTGCGCGAGGACGGCGGCCCCGGGCTGCTGTCCTTCGGCGCCGCGGCGGCGCTGGACCCGGCGGGCGCGCTGACCGGCGCGCTGAGCGAGGTGCTCACGTACATCCCGCACCTGCCGTACCAGGTGGCCGAGCGCCGCACCGAACTGGAGGCGATGGCCGAGGACTTCGGGCGCGTACGCCAACTGAAGGACCACGCGCAGCTCTACGGGCTGCCGCGGATGGCCGCGCACGCTCAGGACTTCCTGGCGGACGACCCGGCGCTGCCGCTGGCCGACGCCTTCGCCGACTGGACCCTGGTGCGGCCGGCGACGCTGGACCTGCGGGACGACCTGCGGCTGCTCGTCGACGCGCTCGCGGTGCACGGGTACGACGCCGTGGCCGTCGACCAGACGACGCCCGAGCAGCGGGTGCTGGGGCTGCGGACCGTCGCGACGCTGGCGCCGGGGCTGCTGCCGCTGGACTTCGGCTGGCACCGGCAGCGGGCGCTGCGGATGCCGCGGCTGCTCGCGGCGGGCGGCCGCGGGGACGGACGTGGGACAGGGCGCGGGGACGGGGGCGGGCTGCGCACGGTGCCGCACCCGTTCCCGTAGCGGATGCCGGGCGGCCCGCGCACCCCAGTCCGCGCGGCGCACACCGCAGCCCTCACGGGAGGACCGACTCCGTCCCGTGAGGGCTGCCTTGGGCGCGGCGTTACCGACGGAACGTCAGGCGCTGCACGAGGTGGTGCTGGTGGTGCTGGAACAGGTCGACGTGGAGGAGCAGGAGGTCGAACCGGCGAGGACGACCTCGGCCTGGTCCGAGTAGTCCGAGATCTCGAAGGTCTCCGACTCCAGCTCCAGGATCTCGTCAGCGAGGGTGGAGAGCGCCTTGTCAGCCATGGGAACTCCTTCTTCCGTATCCGGAGGGCGGGCCCGCCGTCCGAACGGCCGGTGGGTCCGATGCTTGTCCCGGCCATTGAAACGACGCCCGCTGCCACCCCCGCCCGCGTTTCGCTGTCACTTCGCTGTCACCGGGCGACAGGGGGCTGAGTCCGTACTGATCACCGCATCGGGCAGGCTGGAGCCGCCCGGGAGAGGAGCGTGGCGCGCATGCCCGTACCCGCGGACGTCCTGCGTTCCGCCGTCGAATGCTGTCTCGACGTCCATCTCAACCCCGAGCCGTCCGGCGCCGAGGAGCGCACCGCCGGCGTGCTGGCCGGCCTGCTCGACGCCGACGGCTACGCCGTCACCCGGGGCGTCGGCGGCCACGGCGTCGTCGGCGTGCTGCGCCGCGGGGCGGGCCCGACCGTGCTGCTGCGCGCCGAACTCGACGCGCTGCCCGTGCCGGAGGACACCGGACTGCGCTACGCCAGCACCGTCCCCGGCGTCTCCCACGCCTGCGGCCACGACGTCCACCTCGCCGCGCTCGCCGGCACCGCCCGGCTCCTCGCGCGCGACACCGGCGGCTGGCGCGGCACCGTGGCCGTCGTCGGACAGCCGGCCGAGGAGACGCTCGACGGCGCGCTGGCGATGCTGCGCGCCGGGCTCTACGACCTCACCGGACCGCCCGACGCGGTCCTCGCCCAGCACACCGCGCCGCTGCCCGCCGGCACCGTCGCGCACTCCGACGGCGCCCCGCTGCTGGCCGGCACGGTCGCCGTCGACGCGGTGCTGCACGGCACCGGCGGCCACGCCGGGGCGCCGCACCTGACGGTGGACCCGGTGGTCTCCGCGGCGGCGGCGGTGCTGCGGCTCCAGGCGCTCGTCGCCCGCGAACGGGCCCCCGCGGAGCAGGCCGTGCTGACCGTGGGCCGGCTCGCGGCGGGCACCGAGGCGAACGTCATCCCGGACCGTGCGGAACTGGGCATCAGCCTGCGGGCGTTCGACGAGGGCACCCTCGACCGGCTGCTCGCGGGCGTACGCCGGGTGCTGGCCGGCGAGGCGGAGGCGGCGGGGGCGCCGCGGGCGCCGGAGGTGGCGGTACGGGCCCGGTCGCGGACCCTGCTGCCCG
Source organism: Streptomyces sp. 184 (assembly GCF_045781775.1). NCBI lineage: Bacteria > Bacillati > Actinomycetota > Actinomycetes > Kitasatosporales > Streptomycetaceae > Streptomyces > Streptomyces sp. 184. Next base: position 617,116 of record NZ_CP123230.1, read on the forward strand.
ACGCCGCGCTGACGGCGGAGCTGCGGGCGGCCCACGTCGCCGCGCTGTCCCCGGGCCGGGTGCTGCGCTGGCAGCCGGCCACCGCGGCGGAGGACTTCGCCTGGTACGGCCCCGCCGGCGCGGAGGTGCACGGGGCCCCCGGCGTCCGCCTCGGCTACTGGATGCTGGGCACCGTCTCGGCGGCGGCCCGCCGCGAAGCGGCGCGCACGGGGCGGCCGGTGCCGGGCAACCACTCGCCGCGGTTCGCGCCGGACCTGCGGGCGGCGGTGGTGACGGGCATCGAGGCGCTGACGGCGGCGGCGAGGCGGGCGCTGGGGGCGCGAGAACCGGACGACGACGGGGCCGGCGGGGCGGGCAGGCCCGGGGGAGCCGGCGGCGAACGGGCCGGTGCGGACGGGCCCGATGCGGACCGGGCCGGTGCTCGGAGGCCCGATGCGGACAGGCCCGATGCGGACCGGGCCGGAGCCGAGCGGGTCGGTGCCGACGGGGTCGCCGGCGGCGGGGCGGGCCGATGAGCGCGGGCGGGTCGGTCGAGGTGGCGTTCGTACGTCAGGACTTCGACGCCCCGCCGGCCGAGACGACCGCCGTGCGCCTGCTGTGGCTGCTGCGGGCCCATCTGCCGCACGGGCTGCGGGTGGAGTCGGAGCGGATCAGGCTGCGGCTGGCGGTGCCGGAGGTCGGGGCGACGACCGTGGCGGGGGATGCGCTGGCCCACGGGGCGTGCGCGGGCTGGTCGGTGGACGGCGGCCCGCCGGCGTGAGGCGCGTCAGACCCACCCGCGCTCCCGGGCGAGCAGCGCGGCCTGCGCCCGGGTGGAGGCGCCGAGGAGGCGCAGCACGTCGGCGATGTGCCGGCGGTACGTACGTACGGAGACACCCAGGTCCCGGGCGCCGGTCTCGTCCTTGCCCACCTCGCACATCATCCGCAGCACCCGCAGCTCCGCCTCGGACAGCTCCGGCTCCGGCTCCTCGGGCTCGCGCAGCTCGACCGAGACGTCCTCGGCCTGCTCCCAGACCTTCTCGAAGAGCCCGGACAGCGTGCTGACCAGCCCCCGGCCCCGTACCAGCAGCGCGCCCTCGTCGAGGTTCTTCGGGTCCTTCGGCATCAGGGCCACCCGCCCGTCGTAGACGGCGAGCTGGTCCGATATCTCGTCCACCACGCGCACCTCGCCGCCGCGGGCGAGCAACTCCCGTACGTGCCCGGCGACCCGCGGATGCCGCAGCGTGTCCGCGGGCAGCACGAGCCGCCGCCGCACCCCGCGCTTCAGCGCCCGCCACTCCACCGTGCGCCGCTTCAGCACGGCTTCGCTCATCAGGTGGAAGCCCGGCTCGACCGAGGCGATCTCCTCCCGTGCGAAGAAGACCAGCTCCTCCATCCGGTTGCTCAGGTCCTTGCGGTCGTCTATCTCCTCCACCCCGTGCTCCCCGACGTAGGCGCCGCCCGCCGGGGCGCCGTCCGCCGAGGCCGCCGTACCCTCCGCGCGCAGCGTCGTCAGTACGTGCCGGCTCTGGGTGAGCCGCTGGATCTCCTGGTACATCTCGCGGAGCCGCAACTCGGTCAGCCGCGCCACCACTTGCTCCGGATCGACGGGAAGAAACCACCCCGGCCGATCCCCGGGTCTGAGCAGCCGCAGCCGGACCAGTCGGGTCATGGCCTGTTCCATTTCGTGCCGGGCGATGCCGAGCGTTACGTGGACGCCTTCGGAAGAGGAATCGGGGTGCCGGAGGAAATGCCGGTAAAGCTGCTCTTCCGCAGGGGAGACCCCGAAAACGCCCATCTCATTGGTGTGCACGGCGAGCCTCCTGCTTTGAGCGGATGTGCCACGAGGGGCCTCGGTCGCTGGCCCCATGGTTCCGCGCCGTCGCCACGGCAGGGTGAACTTCGGCGTAACGACAATTTGTCACGCCGGAGTGCGCTCCGGGATGCATACCCCAGGCAAACCGTGGAAAGCCAGGGGGTTCCGCCCGCTCCCGAACCGCCTTCGGTAGCGGGAAAGTTGGCAGTTGGTTGCGCGGTGGTTTCACGGGCGGACGCCCGATGCGCATGCAGAGACCCCGGCCCGCCGCCGCCCTTAACCGGTCGCCCTCCGCCCCGCCCCTTTGCGACGATCACCCGCATGACCTCCGACGCCCACTCCGACGCCTCCTCCGCCGCCGCCTTCGACCGCCTTCTCGACGAAGCCGCCGCCACCCCCACCGACGGCTGGGACTTCTCCTGGTTCGACGGCCGCGCCACCGAGGCGCGGCCCTCCTGGGGCTACCAGCGGGCCATGGGTGCGCGGATGGCCGACGCCGTCGCGTCGCTGGACATCCAGACCGGCGGCGGCGAAGTCCTCGCCGGGGTGCCGGTGCGGCCGGCGCTGTCCGTCGCCACCGAGGCGTGGCCGCCGAACGTCGCCAAGGCGACGGCCCTGCTGCACCCCCTCGGCACCGTCGTGGTCGCCGCTCCGGAGGACCCGCCGCTGCCGTTCGCGGACGGGGCGTTCGACCTGGTGGTCAGCCGGCACCCGGTGACGCCGCACTTCGCGGAGATCGCCCGCGTCCTGACGCCCGGCGGGACGTACTTCGCGCAGCACGTCGGCCCGGCGAGCGTCTTCGAGCTGGTCGAGTACTTCCTCGGGCCGCAGCCCGAGGAGACCCGCGACAACCGCCACCCCGAGCGGGAGCGGGCCGCGGCGGAGGCGGCCGGGCTGGAGGTCGTGGAGCTGCGGACGGAGCGGCTGCGGATGGAGTTCCACGACGTGGGCGCGGTCGCGTACTTCCTGCGGAAGGTGATCTGGATGGTGCCGGGCTTCACGGTGGCGGCGTACCGGCCGCGGCTGCGCGAGCTGCACGAACTGATCGCGGCGAAGGGCCCGTTCGTCGCGCACAGCTCGCGCACGCTCGTCGAGGCGCGCAAGCCGGCCTGAGCACGGGGGAGTTCCGGTGGGGGTACGGGGCACCGCGTGCCCCGTACCCCGTACCCCTTGACCCGAATTCCGGCGGGGATCAGATCCCGAACGCCGCCGGCCAGCGGATCATGCCGCCGGGCAGCGGGTGGTCCTCGTCCAGCGCGAGGGCCATCACCGCGTCGTCCGGCGCCTCGACGCTGAGGCTGATGCCGTACGCGGACGCCCGGGTGAAGCCGAACCGCGGGTAGTACTCCGGGTGCCCGACCAGGACGACGTACCGCTCGCCCTGCTCTGCGGCGACCGCGAGCGCGGCCCGTACCGCCGCGGAACCCACCCCGTCGCGCTGCCGCTCCGGCCGTACGGAGACGGGGCCCAGGCAGAGGGCCGGGGTGTCGCCGATGTGGCCGCGGGTCAGCAGGATGTGCCCGAGGACCCGACCGCCGCCGGCCGTGCCGTCTTCGGCGTCCGCGGCGTCGGCGTCCGCGACGACGAGGGACAGGCCCTCGATCCACGCGGTCGCGTCGGCGCGCAGCTCGTCGACGATGTCGGCTTCCCGGTCCCTGCCGAAGGCGGCGAGGGTGATGTCGCGGATGACGGGGATGTCGGCGCGCGTCTCGGCGCGCGTGATCCAGGTGTTGCCCATGATGGATATGGATCCGTTTCGATGGTCGTGTTCGTGGATGCCCCGCGGGTCACGCTCCCGGCGTGGGCGGAGACGGGGAGAGGTCAGGCCACGGCCCGGGGCGTGAGGGAGACCCGGACGCTGCGCACGGTGGCCTTGAGCGCGGTCATCAACCTCACCTCCCTCTCTCATCTCTCCCGTTCGAACACGGCGAGCGCCACCTTACACGGGGAAGTCGTCCCTGGCGACGGGGGTCAGGACGGGCGCGACGACCGCCGCGATGACCTTCCGTACCTCCGCGGGCGCCGGCGGGGCCGACTCGCGGTCGGCGAAGAGGAGATGGGCGGCGCCGACGAGGGTGGGGGCCAGGGTGGGGATGTCGGCGTCCGGGCCGAGCCGGCCGCGGTCGCGTTCCGCGGTGAGGTACGCGGCGAGCATGTCGGCGGCGTCGGTGAGCAGCGGCACCCCGGTCGGGCGGGTGCGGCGCAGGCGGGCGCGCAGGCCGTCGCGGGAGACGACGAGGCCGACGACGGCGACGGCGACGGACTCGAAGAGGTCGGTCAGCGCGTCGGCGAGGTTGCCGACGACGGTGCCGCGGCCCGTGTCGGCGGCGGCGCGCAGGGCGGTGGCCTGGCCGTCGAGGCGGGCTACGCGGTCGAGGACGAGCGCGGCGAGGAAGTCGTCGAAGTCGGCGAAGTGCCGGTGCAGGACGCCCTTGGCGCAGCCGGCCTCGTCGGTGACGGCGCGGCTGGTCAGCGCGTTGGGCCCGGCGCGCAGGAGGACGCGCTCGGCGGCGGCGAAGAGCTGCCGGCGGGGGTCGCGGAGGGCGACGCCTGTGGGCATGGGGCGTTCCTTCGGTGGGCGGGGGTGGTGGAGTGGGCGGGTGCCCACTAAGGTGGGCGCATGCCCACTCTACCGTCGGACGACGACCGGACCCGCGACGGCGAAGGCGCGCGGGGCCAGCGGCCCGTACCGCAGCCCGCGACGCCGCAGCAGGAGCAGGAGCCGAACGCCGCGCCGGACCCCGGCCCCGGCCCCGACCCCGGGCCGGAGCCGCACCGGGCCCGCACCATGGCGGAGTCCTTCGGCGCCGACCCCGCCCGCTACGACCGCACCCGCCCCCGCTACCCGGACGAGCTGATCGTCCGCATCGCGGGGGACGGGGGCCGTACGGTCCTCGACGTCGGCACCGGCACCGGCATCGTCGCCCGCCAACTCCGCGCCGCCGGCTGCCGCGTGCTCGGCCTGGACGTCGATGCCCGCATGGCCGCGTACGCGCGCGAGGGCGGCCTCGACGTCGAAGTGGCCCCGTTCGAGGAGTGGGACGCGGCCGGCCGCCGCTTCCACATCGTGGTCGCGGGCCAGACGTGGCACTGGATCGACCCGGTCGCGGGCCCCGCCAAGGCGGCCGAGGTGCTACGCCCCGGCGGCCGGCTCGCCGTGTTCTGGAACGTCTCGCAACCCGCCCCCGACGTCGCCGAAGCCCTCGCCGCCGCCTACCGCGACGCCCTGCCCGGCGCACCCCTCAACCCCTGGAGCCGCACGGCCCTCGACGGCTACTCGGCGATCGTCGACAAGACGGCGGACGGCATCCGCGGCGCGGGGGCCTTCGGCGAGCCGGAGGAGTGGCGGTACGGCTGGGAGTGCACGTACACGCGGGACGAGTGGCTGGACCAACTCCCCACCGGCGGCGGCATGGCGGTCCTCACCCCCGCCCAGCGGACGGCCCTGATCGACGCCACCGCGGCGGCGGTCGACGGGCTGGGCGGGCAGCTCAGGATGGGGTACACGGCGCTGGCGGTCACCGCGGCGCTGAGGCGGCGCGGCTAGGCTGGGCCGAGTGATCGAAACCGAACGGCTGTTGCTGCGCCCCCTGCGGGTCACGGACGCGGACGCGTTCGTCGCGCTCCACGCCGACGAGCGGGTGAACCGGTTCGTCGGCACGTACTCGCACGAACAGGCGCGGGAGCGGCTGGCCGCCATCGAGCGGCAGTGGGCGGAACGCGGCCACGGGCTGTGCGCAGTCGAGTTGAAGTCCACGGGCGAGTTCGTCGGCCGGGTCGGGCTGAACTACTGGTCCGACCTGGACGAGGTGGAACTCGGCTGGACCCTGAAGGCCGAAGCCTGGGGCCACGGCTACGCGACCGAAGCCGCCCGCGCCTGTCTGGACTGGGGCTTCGCGACCCTGGCCGAGGAGTACTTCATCGCCCTCATCCGCCACGGGAACACCGCCTCGGTGCGGGTGGCGGAACGGCTGGGCTTCGCGCCGCTGCGCGAGGACACGTTCGCGGGGAACCCGGTCACGGTGTACGCCCGCAACCGGCCGCAACCGGCCTGAGGCGGGCGACCCCGCTCCCGCGTACAGAGCGGAAGCGGGGTGCGGCCATGCGTCCGGTGCGGTCAGGCGGAGAGTTCGCCCGTCTTGACGGCGGCGACGAAGGCGGTCCAGGCGGCGGCCTCGAAGACGAGGGCCGGGCCGTCGGGGTCCTTGCTGTCGCGTACGGGCACGAGGGCGGGGTGGTCGTCGGAGACCTCGATGCACATGCCGCCGTCGCCGTTGCTGTAGCTGGACTTGCGCCAGTTCGCCGTACTCAGGTCGATGCGTCGCAAGGTACGTCCTCCAACGTTTCGGAGGCGATGCTGCGGAAGCGGGGCGCACCTACGCCTTCCAGCGGTGCGCGACGGTTCATGCGGGTTTCCACCCGCTGGTCCACCTCCGTGTCCTGAAGTAGTAACCGCAGTTCCTCCGCGAATCGCTCCCGTGCTTGCTGACTGCGTCCGGAGACGGCTCGTCGTGGTGGCATGCATGCCCCTTGTCGCTTCTGTAGTCGATACGACACGGAGAGTAGTGAGCGTCCGGGGGTGTCCAACAGGGTCTCCAAGTGATCAAACCGGAATCCGCCCCGGCTGCCGCCTGCCCCGTACGGGCGTATCGTCCCTGTATGGGCCACCCCCCGCGTCCTGCCGACGGTCCGCGGTCCTCCGAGGACCCTGACGACCCCGGCAACCCCGACGACGTGGGCGGTCTCGGATGGCTGGAGGCCGCCTTCGGGCGGCTCATGCGGTCCACCGGCGCGTCGCTCGGGTTGGTGTACGTGCTGCCGCAGGGTGAGCGGGTGCTGCGGCTTGCGCTGGTCTCCGGGGCGTCGCGGACGCTCGTCGCGCCCTGGACGCGGATCCCCCTCGACGCCCCCATCCCCGTCGCGCACGCCGTGCGCGAGCGGCGGCTCGTGTGGCTCGTCGGGCAGGAGGAGATGGCCCGCCGCTTTCCGCGCGTCGGGTACGTCCTGCCGTACGACTTCACCCTCGCCGCCCGCCCCATCGTCACCAACGCCCCGGGCACCACGAACTCCCTCCGCGCCATGCCCGCCTCCGACGCCCCGGGCACCAACGGGCACCCCGACGCCCCGCGCCCCGACGCCCCCCACCCCGACACCGCCGACCCCGACATCGCCCCCGCCGTCTGGGGCGGCCTTGTCATGCTCTGGCCCATCTGGCACCCCGACCGCCTGAGCACGCCCGAGCGCGCCGCCCTCGCCACCTTCAGCCGCCGCTGCGGGCTGTGGCTCCAGCGCGCCGCCGAGCGCGGCACACCCGTGCGGCCCGCGGACGAGCCGCGGATCATGCCGCCCGTACGGCCGCGGTCGCCGCAGCGCGCCGAGGCGCTGGCGGTGGTGGAGTTCGTGGAGCGGCTGCCGATCGGGTGCTGCGGGCTGGACCTGGAAGGGCGGATCACGTTCTGCAACGCGGCCGGCTCCGAACTGCTCGGCGTCGAGACCGCGGACCTGCTCGGCGCCCGCCCCTGGGAGACGGCCCTGTGGCTGCGCGACCCGGTCTGCGAGGAGCGCTACCGGGCGGCGGTGATCTCCCGGCGGCCCACGTCCTTCACCGTCGTGCGACCACCGGACCGCCGCCTGTACTTCGAGCTGTACCCCGACGCCGGCGGCATCAGCGTCCACATCACCCCCGTCCCCACCGGCCCGACCACCTCCGCCGCCCCCGGGCGGCCGGGGGCCGCCGACCCCGAGCCCGTCGGCGCGTCCGCGCTCTACCACCTGATGGACGTGGCGGCGGCGCTGACCGAGGCGCTCGGCATGCGGGAGGTGGTGGACCTGGTCACCGACCTCGTCGTGCCCGCGTTCGGGCCGCAGGCGATGCTGCTGATGGCCGCGGAGGAGGGCAGGCTGCGGACCATCGGCCACCGCGGCCACAGCCCCGGGTTCCTCACCGGAGCCGACACCCTCGACCTGGGTGCCGACGACCCCGCGGCGCACGCCCTGGCCACCGGCCTGCCCCGCTTCTTCGGCACTGTGGACGAACTGCACCACGCCTACCCCGCCGTTCCCTGCCAGGGGGACATGGACGCCTGCGCCTTTCTGCCGCTGATCGCCTCCGGCCGGATGGTCGGCACCCTCGCCCTGTCGTACCGCCGCCCGCGCGCCTTCCCGCCCACCGAGCGCGCCGTGCTGACCTCGCTGTCCGGGCTCATCGCGCAGGCGCTGGACCGGGCGCGGCTGTACGACACGAAGCTGGAGATGGTCCGCAGCCTCCAGGCCGGGCTGCTGCCGCGCAGCCTGCCGCCCATCGACGGACTGGAGGTCGCCGCCCGCTACCTGCCCGCGGGCCGCGGCATGGACGTCGGCGGCGACTTCTACGACCTCATCCGCTACGACGAGACGACGGCCGCCGCGGCGATCGGCGACGTACAGGGCCACAACGTGAGCGCCGCCGCGCTCATGGGCCAGGTCCGTACCGCCGTCCACGCCCACGCCGCGGTCGGTACCCCGCCCGGCGACGTGCTCACCCGCACCAACCGGCTCCTCGCCGACCTCGACCCCGGCCTCTTCACGAGCTGCCTCTACGCCCACCTCGACCTGCGCCGGCACTGCGCCCGCCTCGCCACCGCCGGCCACCCGCCGCCGCTGCTGCGCCACCCCGACGGCCGCGCCGAAGCGCTTCCGCTGCCCCCCGGCCTGCTCCTGGGCATCGACCCGGACGGCGACTACCCCACCACCGAGGTGCCCTTCCGGCCCGGCGCCGTCCTGGTGCTGTACACCGACGGGCTCGTCGAGACGCCGGGCGAGGACATCGGCGCCGCGACCGTGCGGCTCGCGGAGAAGCTCGCGCAGGCGGGGGAGGTGTCGATGAACGACCTGGCGGACACGCTGGTGGGGCGGGCGGAGAAGATGAGCACGCGGCACGACGACATCGCGCTGCTGCTGATACGGGCCCTGCGCTAGCGACGGGTGAGACGAGCCCCGCGCCGGCGACGAGTGGTACGGGCCCGGCGCCGGCGACGCGTTCGGGGCCCGGAGGCCGATGAGCCCCCGGACCCCGTACGGCTGCGGGCCGGCGCCGATGACCGGAGGAGTATCACCCCCGCCGCGCCCGCAGCTCCGTCCTCACCCCGCGGCGTCTCCCGCCGCGGCGCTGCGCTCCTTGACCTCGTCCATGAACCTGCCCCGCTCGTTGCTCCGCGGGAACGGCTCGTCCGGGACCGGGACGCCCAGGAACCCGCACAGCGGCTCCCAGCCCTCGCTCACCCGGAACACCAGCAGCCGGTCCGGGTCGATCCCCTCCCGCACCGCCGCGTCGTGCTCGGCGACGACCTTCAGCGCGTGCTCCTTCTCGGTGAACCGGCCGTCGAAGACGCCGTCCCAGACGACCTCCAGCGACATGTCGCGCAGCCGCAGGAACCCCTCGTCGGCGTCCGGCGGGGGCGGGGCCACCGCGGCGGCGTGGATGCTGCTCGCCGCGCTCGCGTACCAGCTCTCCGGGTCCCGTACCGTCAGCACCACCTTCGCCTCGGGGAACGCCCCGGCGATCTCCCGCCAGAAGCGGGCGCCCGGCCAGTCCACCGTCGAGCGGTACTTCGCGTACACCTGCGTCCAGTCCACGGGCTCGCCGCGGGACGCCGCCTGCCACACCGGGATCTGCCCGGGGTCCTCGAAAAGGCCCAGCATGTGGTGGCACGGGCCGAAGCCGAGCCGTTCCAGCGCCGTCTTGAGCGACAGCGTTCCGGTGCGGCCGACTCCCGCGCCGATGACCTCCAGCATTGCCTTCTCCTTCCGCTCCGCTTCTTCTGCCTTGCCCCTCTTCTTTCCGTTCCTCCCCTTCCTCTGATTCATCTGCTTCCTCGTCCTTCTTCTCCGTGTCCCTCTCCCTCCCGCTACGTACCGCGCAACAGCAGCGCCCAGACCGTCGCGCCCGGGCCGCACGCCAGCACCACCCCGTGCTCCCCGGCCGCCAGCGGACGCTCCGCCCACAGCCGCCGCAGCACGCCCAGCACCGCCGGGGCCGCGGTGTTGCCGTACTCCCGCATCACTTCCCGCGCCGCGGCCATGGACTGCTCCGGCAGCCCCAGCGCCTCGTCCACCCGGTCGAGAATGCGCCGCCCGCCCGGGTGAACGGCCCACCAGGCGACATCCGCCCAGCGCACCCGGTGCCGGGCGAGCAGCGCCCGCGCGGGGATCGCGATGGACGAGGCGACGACGTCCGGCATGGACGGCTTGAGCCGGATGCGCAGCCCGCTGTCGCCCATGTGGACCTGGAGGTCGTCCACGTGCGCCGGCGCCGTGAGCTGTTCGGCGTCGACCACCTCGACGCCCGGGACGCCCGGGACGCCCGGTACGTCCGCCTCGCCCGGCAGCAGCACCACCGCCGCGGCGCCGTCGCCGAAGAGCGTGAGCACGACGGCCTGTTCCATGTCGTACGGCGGCGGCTGCACGTGCGGCGAGAAGAGGTCGACGGCGAGCAGCACCGCCGGGCGCCGCTTGACCGCGACCCAGTTCGCGCAGGCGGAGACCGCCGGCACGGCGGCGTAGCAGCCCATCGGGCCGAGCGACAGCATCTCGACGTCGGGGCGCAGCCCCAGCCCGGGGGCGAGGGCGTCGAGGCCGGGGGCGGAGTGGGTGGTGGTGGTGACGGTGGCGAAGAGCCCCACGTCCGCGGGGCGCAGGCCGGCCTCGGCGAGCGCCGCGGTGACGGCGTCGCGGCCGAGGCGGCGGGCCTCGGCGAGGCTGCGGTCCATCCGCCGGCGCGTGGTCCAGCGGCGGGGGTCTTCCAGCAGGGCGTTGACGGCCATGCCCTTGGTGGTGATCGCCGAGTTCCGGATGACCTGGGCGACGGTGTCGCCTCCGGGGTCGGCGGCGACGAGGTTGGCGAACTCTTCCATCTTGACGAGCGGTGGGGACCGGAACGTGACGGCCACGATCCGCGCATCGGACATGGTGTTCTCCTGACTCTGCGGTGTCGGCAGACCTGCGGCGTCAGCGCCGGGCGGGCTCTTCGGTGCCGCCGGCCTCGTCGGCCCCCTCGGCCCGGACGGCTTCGACCGGGGAGGAGCCGATGACCCGGCCGCGGGCGTCGAGCGCCTGGACCCTGACGTAGTCGATGTCCCGGGCCTCGGGCGGCAGTTGCACCTCGGTGTCGAGCCCGTTCCACCCGGCGCGCGCGACGGGCCGCAGACCCGACCGCGTCTCGCCGCCGAGCACGCGCCAGTCCTCGACCTCGGTGGCGCCGTTCCAGACGGCCTCCACCGCGGTGACGGCGTCGTTCACCTCCACGTCGGGCGCGGTGTCCGGCGTGCTCTTCCAGGGGGAGCGGTAGCCGCGGTAACTGCTGATGCCCTGCGGCAGCGTGGCGTCGAAGACGAGCCGGCCGGAGGGGGCGAACTCCGAGATGCGGCCGGAGGGCGAGCCCCAGCTCACGAAGGTGTTGCCGTTGGGCAGGGCCTGGCTGTTGCCCTCCAGGCCGGTGGTGAGGCGGTCCGGGTGGACCTGCTGGCGCACCAGCTCGGCGGTCTTCCGCTTCTCGTCGATACGCAGCCACGCGACCCGGGACTCGTAACCGGGGCTGCCCATGTTCTGGTTGTCGAAGACGCGGTACGTGTTCTCGCCGGCCGGCTCGATGCTGTGCTGCCCGATGGTGCGGGCCCCGGCGCCGAGCCGGAAGTCGCTGCGCTTGCCGCCGAGCCGCCAGATCACCTCGCCGGTCTCGCGGTCGACCTTGTAGATGGTGCTGGTCTCGCGGCCGGAGAAGAGGAGGTCGCCGTCGTGGTCGACGCTGACGGCGTTGAGGTGCATGTAGGGGAACGGGGTGGTGGCGCCGGGCTCGGACCGGCGGTCGGAGTCGGTGATCGGGATGTGGTCGAGGCTGTGCCAGTCCATGACCTTCTCGCCGGTGGCGATGTCGATCTCCTGCACGACGTAGTCGAGGACCTGGCCGTCCTTGGGGCCGCCGACGGGGGTGAGGTCGTACGGCTCGTCGCGGTAGCTGAGGATCAGGGCCGTGCCGTCGTCGGTGAGGCGGAACTCGTGGAAGTCGGTGCGCTCGCCGGCGTCGGGCGTTCTGACGGTGGCGATGACGTTGTAGTTCTCGTCGGCGATGTAGCCCGTGCCGGAGCCGGTGCCCGTGGGGGAGCTTTCGCCCTCCCACCAGGTGAGCACCTTCTCGCCGCGGTACTCCTGGACCTGGAAGTCGGCGGCGACGAAACCCCGGGGGATCCGGTGGTACCAGACCGGGCGGCCGTGGTCGTCGACGATCTGCGGGCCGCGGGGCGTCTCGTGGCGGCCCTGGGGGGTGAGGAAGAGCAGGCCGGGGGCCATGCCGCGGCTGCGCTTGAGCACGTCGAGCCCGGGCGGTGCCTCGCCGTCGACGGCGGCGGCCCGGTCGGCCGTGGTGCCTGGAATGGCGGCGGTCTGGCCGGCGGTGGCCGGGGGTGCCGCCGTGAGCGTGGCCGCCGTGACTCCGCAGAGCACGAGGGCGGCGTACGTACGCGGTTGCGGTAGCGGTAAACGGGTCATCCGGAGGTCTCCCGTCGGTGGAGGGTCCTGAGCGCTGGGCGGCCGTCGTACGGCAACGTCGTGGGCCGTGGGGCTGCTTGATCAGCGATCTTGCTCAAACGTTGTAACAAGCGCGCGGTTACAGCGTGGTGACGCCGGAAGGGCTTGCTGACCAGGGCCGTTGAGCAGTTGGACGCCGTTGCCGCGAGGGCGTACGGACGATCTTGGGCGCGTCCTTCGTTCTATCCGACGGGCGGTGACAGGGCCGTCACGATCGACGCGGCTGGCCTTCGGAATCGCCCTGATCCGGGCGGCCGACTCTTGTCACAGGTGTGCTGCAAACGGTCTTCTGGGTGTGCTGGTGTGGTGAGGAAACTCCCTATAGTGTCGGCGACTTGAGCACCCGAGAGCATGTTGCTCAACCCGGGAGCACGTCGCTCAACCCGGCGCACATACCCGACCTGGGACAGGCCACCTGCCCGGAGGAGCCCGTCGATGACCGCGCACCAGGATGCAGCCCCACCCCGGGCCTCGCGTTCCCGACTGCCCGCCCCCCTGTCGGCCCTCTTCGTCACCGCGCCCGCGACCGCCGTCGCGGTGCTGGCGGCGGCGGTCGCGGGACCCGACGACCACACCAAGCAGATCGTCTACGCCGGTGGCGCCGCCGCCCTCCTGCTCTGCATAGCCGTCGCCGCCGCGGCCGGCTACCGGGCCAAGGCCGCCCGCGCCGACGAGCGCGCCGCCGCCGCGGCCGGCGCCGCCGCCGTCTTCGCCGACCGCGTCGTACCCGAGGTGCTGCGGAAGATCGCCGCCGGGGCGCCCGTGGACGAAGCGCTCAGCGCCGCCCCCCGGCTCGACAACCAGGCGTACCGGCGGGCCATGCAGCAGGTCGCCGAGGAGGCGCGGCGCAGCGAGAACCGCCGGGCCGCCGCCATGGCCTCCTGCGCCAACGCCGCGGGCCGGATGCAGGCGATCACCACGAGCATGCTCGCCGACCTGCGCGAGATGGAGCACCGGCACGGCGACGCCGACGTCCTCGGCGACCTCCTCCACCTCGACCACCGCACCGCGCAGGCCGGCCGCGTCGCCGACAGCATCGCGGTGCTGAGCGGCGCCCGTTCCGGCCGCCGCTGGGCGAAGCCGATCGCGATGGAGTCCATCCTGCGCGGCGCCATGGGCCGCATCGCCGGCTACCAGCGGGTGCGGCTGCGGGCCGTCTCCGAGGTGGCCGTCGCCGGACACGCCGCCGAGGGCGTCATGCACGCCCTCGCCGAACTCCTCGACAACGCCTGCAACTTCTCGCCGCCCACCACCGAGGTGCACGTCTACGTCTCGGAGGTGCCGGCCGGCGCCGTCGTCACCATCGAGGACAGCGGGCTGATGATGAGCGAGGCCGCGCAGCGGCGCGCGGAGCGCGCCGTCTCGGGCACCGCCACCGACCTGTCCACGCTCACCGGCACCCGGCTCGGCCTGCCCGTCGTCGGGCACCTGGCGCAGAAGCACGGGCTGACGGTCTCGTTCCGGCCCTCCGCCATCGGCGGTACGGGCGTGGTGCTGATGATCCCGCAGGAGCTGATCTCCCGGGCCCGGCCCGGCCAGCCGGTGCGTACGCCGGCCCTGCCCATGCCCGAGGAGGACACCGGCAGCACGCCGCTCCCGCTGCCGCGGCAGCGGGACGTGGCGGACGGCGAGACCGCGGACGCGAAAGCCGGGGGCGCAGGGGCCGGGGACGGCGGGCACGACCCGTTCGGGCTCGCCGCACTGCCGCGCCGGCGCCGCGGGCGCACCCTGGCGGGCGCCCACCCGGGCGGGGTGCCGGAGGGCGCCGGCGACGGCGCTACCGGCGCGGCTTCCGGTACGGACCCGGGCGAAGGCGAGGGCGCGGCCGGCGACACCGGGGCGCACCGCCGGCGCGAACCCGCCGGCTCCGCCGCCCGGTTCGGCGCCTTCCGGCGCGCGGTGACCGGGCAGGAGCGCGGTGCGGACGGCGCGGGTGCGGCTGGTGCGGCGGGCGCCACGGTGGCCGCCGTCAACGGCCGCAAGCGCGACGCCGGCCGGGCAGGCGACGTACGCGACGCAGACGGCGTACGCGAGGAGCCCGGCGTATCCGTAGCGCCCGGTGCATCCGTACCAGAAGAGGAACCCGAGGAACGCGAGGAATCCGCACCGCCCGACGACGGCCCCGACTCCTCCGCCGCACCCCCCGCACGCAACGCCGCTTCACCTTCGGAGGACGACCGATGACCCAATCTCCCGCCGAGGCCACCGGGCTGACCTGGCTGCTGGAGGGGTTGCTGGAGCGCACGCCCGGCACCAGGCACGCCCTGGTCCTCTCCCGCGACGGGCTGAAGCTCTGCCACACGCCCGAGCTGTCCGAGGACCGCGCCGACCAGCTCGCCGCCATCTCGGCCGGCATCCAGAGCCTGTCGCACGGCGCCTCCGTCGAGTTCGGCGACGGCAGCGGCGGCGTACGGCAGTCGATGACCGAGTTCTACGGCGGCATCCTCTTCATCGCCGAGGCCGGCTCCGGCAGCCACGTCGCGGTCGTCGCCGCGGAGGCCGCCGACCCCGGGCTCGTCGGGCACAACATGCTGGAGCTGGTCGAGCAGCTCGGCGAGCACCTGAGCGCGCCGCCCCGCGGGCCCGTGCCCGCGGCCGAGGGGGTCGCGGCGGAATGACCCGCGCCGGCCGGGACGACGATCCGGACCGGCTGTACACCCTGACAGGGGGGCGCAGCCGGCCCGCCAGCGACGAGTTCGACCTCGTCACCCTGGTGGTCGCCGAGTACGAGCCGACGCCGGGCATGCAGTCGGAGCACGCGGCCATCCTGCGTATCTGCCGCACCCCGACCGCCGTGGTGGAGCTGTCCGCCGACCTCGGACTGCCCGTCGGCATCACCAAGATCCTGCTGTCCGACCTGCTGGCCGCCGGCCGGATCACCGCGCGCCACCCGCGGTACGCGCCGCCGCGCACACCGGGCGGCGTCCGGTTCGCCGATCCCGAAACCCTGGAGAAGGTGCTCGTTGGACTCCGCCACCTCTGACACCCGCGCGACGTCCGCCACGGGCGGGACGGCCGGGTCGGCCGGACCGTCCGCGCCGGGCGGCGCGACCGAGCGCGTCCCGCTGGCCCGTACGACGGACAACGGGCTGAAGATCGTCGTCGTCGGCGGCTTCGGCGTCGGCAAGACCACCATGGTCCGCTCCGTCAGCGACATCAGGCCGCTGAACACCGAGGAGACGATGACCCTGGCCGGCCGCGGCATCGACGACCGCAGCGCCGTGCCCGGCAAGACCGCCACGACC
Organism: Streptomyces sp. 184; assembly: GCF_045781775.1. Taxonomy (NCBI): domain Bacteria; kingdom Bacillati; phylum Actinomycetota; class Actinomycetes; order Kitasatosporales; family Streptomycetaceae; genus Streptomyces; species Streptomyces sp. 184. The sequence continues at coordinate 632,716 of NZ_CP123230.1, forward strand.
GTCGCCTTCGACTTCGGGCGCATCAGCCTGGACGAGCGCACCGTGCTGTACCTCTTCGGGGCGCCGGGCCAGGAGCGCTTCTGGTTCCTGTGGGACCGGCTGTTCTCCGGGACGCTCGGCGCCATCGTCCTGGTCGACCACCGCAGGCTCGCCGACTCCTGGTACGCCATCGACCGGCTGGAGCACCACGGCACGCCGTTCATCGTCGCCCGCAACGACTTCGGCGGCCCGCCGTACACCGGCGCCGAGGTGCGCGACGCGCTCGACCTCGACCCGCACGTCCCCCTGGTCGACTGCGACGCGCGTTCCCGCGAGTCCAGCAAGGGCGTGCTGATCGCCCTGGTCGAGCACCTCCAGCGCCTCGCCGCAGCCACCGTCCCCACCGCACCGGAGACCGCGACATGAGCCCGACTCCCGAGGACCAGGCCGTACATGAGGGGAGCGGCGCGGCGGCGATACCGCACGCGCCGAAGACGCCGGACGCGCCCGACGCACCGGACGTGCCGGCCCCGCCGGACGTGCCCGCTCCGCCGGACGTACCTGCTCCGCCGGACGTGCCCGCTCCGCCAGACCTGCCGGGCCCGCCGGACCTGCCGGGCGCGCCCGCACTGCCGGGCGCGCCCGAGCCCGCCGATCCGGCGGATCCCACCGACGGGGACGCGCCCGCCGGGCGGGTCGATTCCGCCGGGCGGGCCGAGCCCGCTGGGCGCGTCGAGCCCGCTGGGCGCGTCGAGCCCGCCGGGTACGCCGACGCCCCCGGGCCCGGCTCGGACCCTCCCGCCGGCTGCCCCGCGCACTCCGGCGCCGCCGGCGCCGTACCCCTCGGCGGCTCCCGCTTCCACACCGACCCGCGCGACCTCTACCGCGAGATGCGCCGCGACCACGGCCCCGTCGTCCCCGTCGAGCTGCCCGGCGACATCCCCGCCTGGCTCGTCATCGGCTACCGCGAGCTGCACCAGGTCACCTCCGACCCCGACCTGTTCCCACGGGATCGCGGGCTGTGGAACCAGTGGGAGAAGATCCCGCCCGACTGGCCGCTGCTGCCGATGGTCGGCCAGGTCATGCCGTCCATCCACTTCACCGCCACCGCCGCCGACCACCGCCGGCACGCCGTCATGGTCGGCGCCGCGCTGGAGAGCGTCGACCCGTTCGACCTGCGGCGGCACTGCGAGCAGCTCGCCGACCGGCTCATCGACTCCTTCTGCTCCCGCGGCAACGCCGAACTCGTCGGCGACTACGCCGTGCCGCTGCCCGTGCTCGTACTCGCCCGGCTCATCGGCTTCCCCGACGCCCAGGGGCGGCAGCTCGCGCAGGTGCTCAACGAGCTGGCGGACGGCGGGCCCGGGGCGCTCAAGGCGTACGAGACGTTCATCGAGCACATGACGCGGCTGGTCGCCGACAAGCGGCTCGCGCCCGGCCAGGACGTCGCCTCCCGGATGCTGGCCGACCCCATGCACTTCACCGACGAAGAGGTCATGCTCGACCTCAAGGACACCACCGCCGCCGGCTTCCTGCCCACCGCCGACTGGATCGGCAACTCCATCCGGCTCATGCTCACCGACGACCGCTTCGCCGCCGCCCTCGGCGGCGGGCGGCACAGCGTCGGCCAGGCGATGAACGAGGTGCTGTGGGAGGACACCCCGACGCAGATCCTCGTCGGCCGCTGGGCCGCCCGCGACACCCAGCTCGGCGGACGCCCCGTCGGCGCGGGCGACATGCTGCTCCTCGGCCTCGCCGCCGCCAACGACGACCCGCAGATCCAGCAGGCGCTGGGCGGCACGGGCGGCGGGTACGGCAGCGGGTACGGCGGCGGGTACGGGGGCGGGGGGTACGGGGGCGTACCCGCGCAGGCGGGCAACAGCGCCCACTTCGCCTTCAGTTACGGCGACTTCCGCTGCCCCTTCCCGGCCCAGGAGATCGCTGAGATCATCGCCCGGACGGGCATCGAGGTGCTCCTCGACCGGCTGCCCGACCTCGACCTGTCCGTGCCGGCCCGGACGCTGGTGCGGCGGCCGTCCGCGTTCCTGCGCGGGATGACCGCGCTGCCGGTCACCTTCACCCCCGTACGCGCTGCCGGAGGTCATCCGTGAACTGCCCGCACGCCGCCGGCCCCGCCGCCGCCCCGACCGGCTCCGGAGCCCTCCCCGAGCCGCTGGCCATCGACCCCCTCGTACGCGACCTCGCGGGCGAGACCGCGCACCTGTGCGCCGCCGACCCGCTCACCCGGATCGAGCTGCTGGGCGCGCCCGCGTGGACCGTCACACGGCACGCGGAGGCGCGGCAACTGCTCACCGACGCGCGGCTGGTCAAGGACATCGGCGCCTGGCGGCTGTGGCAGACGGGCGAGGTCACGGCGGAGTGGCCGCTGATCGGGATGGTCAACCCGGGCCGGTCGATGTTCACCGTCGACGGCGCCGAGCACCGGCGGCTGCGTACCAAGACCGCGCAGGCCATCACGCCGCGGCGGCTCGACGCGCTGCGGCCGGTGGTCGAGCGGGTGACGGCCGAGCTGCTGGACGCGCTGGAGTCCGCGGCGGCCGGCGGCGACGGGGTCGTCGACCTCAAGGAGGTCTTCGCGCAGCCGCTGCCGATGCGGGTGGTGTGTGCGCTGATGGGCGTCGCGGAGTCGGAGATCCCCCGGCAGATGCGGCTGTGGAAAGCCTTCTTCTCCATGCTCACCCCGCAGGACGAGCGGCTTGCCGTGATGGCGGAGCTGGACCGGGTGTTTACGGACATGGTGCGGCAGAAGACCGCGGAGCCGGGCGACGACCTCACCAGCGCGCTGATCCTCGCCGACGAGGGCGGTGAGCCGCTGACCGAGGAAGAGGTCGTCGGCAACCTGAAGTCGATGATCGCGGCCGGGCACGAGACCACGATCACGCTCCTGCTCACCACCGTGCGCGGACTGCTGGCCCACCCCGAGCAGCTCGGCATGGTCCGCGAGGGCAAGGTGCCGTGGGAGACGGCGATCGAGGAGGCGCTGCGCTACGACCCGCCCGTCACCCACCTGCTGATGCGGTTCGCGACGGAGGACATCGAGATCGCCGGCACGGTGATCGAGAAGGGCGAGGGCGTCGTCATCTCGTACCGCGCGATCGGGCGCGACGCCGGGCACCACGGGGCGGACGTGGACGCCTTCGACGTGGCGCGGCCGACGCCGATCCGGCACATGACCTTCGGGCACGGGCCGCACATCTGCCCCGGCGCGGCGCTGTCGCGGCTGGAGGCGGCGGTGGCGCTGCCGGCGCTCTTCGCCCGGTTCCCGGACCTGCGGGCGGCGGTGCCGGTGGCGGAGATCCGCAACCTGCCGGTGCTGACGCAGAACGACCTGGAGTCCTTCCCGGTACGCCTCACCTGACGCCGGAGCCCGCCTGCCTCTCGCGCGCCCTGTCCTTGGGCGACCCCCTGCCCGCGGTCCGCCCGCCGGCGACCTTCCGGCCCGGGCGCCCGCCTGGGTGAAGTGCCTGGGTAACCCGCCTGGCCCGGCCCGCTCGCCGTCCTGCCCGGGACGGGGAAACCTGGGGGACGACGGCAGGGGCCCGCATGTCGGCCGCACAGGAAGGGCAGCGCACGGAGGGCAGCGCAGGAGAGGGCAGGTGCAGCCGGTGCGGGAGGACGGCGAGCAGGGCGAAGGGCAGGGCGCAGGGCGGCACGCGGGACAGGGCGCGGGACAGGACGGCGGCGGCCCATACGGGAACGGGGACGGCCCCGGCCCCTATCGGTACCGGCGCGGCCCGTACGGCAACGGCCGCGCCTACCGCGCGGGCAGCGGCGCGCTGGACCCGGCGACCCGCTCCCGGCGCTCCGACGTGGCCAGCGCCGGCGAGCGGCGCGTCGGGTGGGCGCTGCGGTGGCTGCCGGCGACGCTGATCCTCGTCGGGGCGGTGTTCTACTGGGCCACGCCGCAGGGCGTCACCTCGTCCCCGTTCTTCGAGTCCGCGCCGCTGGTCGCGGCCGGGCTGCTGTCGCTGCGCGCGACGGTCGTCACCGCGGTCGCCGCGGTCGTCGTCGACGTACTGCTGGAGGTCTTCAACGGCACCGCCGACTACAGCGAATCCATCATCGAGATGATCTCGCAGTGCGTGATCGGCGCGCTGGCGATCGGCATGAACGTCCTCATCCGGCGCAACTACCGCAGGCTGGCCTCCGTCCGCCACGTCGCCGTCGCCGCGCAGCGCGCGGTGCTGCCGAACCCGCCGGCCGGCTTCGGCGCCCTGCGGGTCGCCGCGCGCTACCAGGCCGCCGACGCCGACGCCCGGATCGGCGGCGACCTCTACGCCGTGCAGGAGGGCCCGTATGGCGTGCGCTGCATCGTCGGCGACGTACGCGGCAAAGGGCTGGAGGCGGTGGAGTCCGTGGCCGTCGTCATCGGCGCCTTCCGGGAGGCGGCCGAGGAGGAGCCGGGGCTCGACGGGGTGGCGCGGCGACTGGAACGCGCGCTCCAGCGCGAGGAGACGGGGCGCAGCGGCCTCGACCGGGTGGAGGGGTTCACCACGGCGGTGCTGGCGGAGGTCGACCGCGACGGCGGCGCGCTGCGGCTGCTCAACCGCGGCCATCCGGCGCCCGTGCTGCTGGGGTCGGACGGCGCGGCGCGGATGCTCCAGCCGTACGAGCACGCGCTGCCGCTGGGCATGGGCGACCTGGGCACGTGGCCGGACGAGCTGACCGAGGTGGCGTTCCCGCCGGGGGCGTCGCTCGTCCTGTTCACCGACGGCGTGACGGAGGCGCGGAACCAGGAGGGCGTCTTCTACGACCCGCTGGAGCACCTGGACGGCCGCGTCTTCGACGGTCCGCACGAGCTGCTGGACACCCTCCTGGACGATGTCACCCGCTACACGGGCGGACGGGTCGCGGACGACATGGCGCTGTTCGCGCTCTCCCGCTCCCGTAAGCCCTCCGGACAGCCGCCGGCCGAGCCCTCGCGTGCACACGCTCCGTAGTGGAATAGCGCCCCTCCGCATAACAACTGATGCACGATCAGCTAACGACCGGACCTCACCCCGGGTAGCCGACGCGCCAACTTGTCCGTTTCCGCTGGTACATGCCCGGATCGTCCGCGGTAAAGCACAACTGAATAACGGGAACGACTTGGAATCGAACGCCGTCGTCCGCTAGCGTGCGGTAACGCAGCGCGGTCGTCACCGCCGCCGCAAGAGGCGGCACCGTGCGCCGTCGCCGAATCCCGCACGCATCACAACTTCAGTAACGCACCACCTAGGGAACCGGGGAACCACCACCTTGGGGTGAATCGGGCCAACCTCCGCCAGGAGGCGGCCCGTAGGAGACCTTCCTGCTCCGAACCCGTCAGCTAACCCGGTAGGCGAGAAGGAAGGAAAGGAGTACGCCTTCGTGGCGTCCTACAGGCCTGGGCCTGGCTACGGCCATGGCTATGACGATTACGGCTGCGACGGCTATGCGTCCGGCGGCACCGCCCCCGAGGGGTATGCGCAGACCGGTTACGCCGTCGAAGAGCCGGTCGACGAAGTCCTCCCCGAGGACGACTTTCCCTCCCGCGGCCGCCGGCGCCTCCCGAAGCAGCGCGGTGGCAGCATGGCCCGCAGCGGCGCCGTACTCGGCGTCGGCGTCTTCGCCGCCGTCGGCGCCGGCAGCATGGCCACGGCGCAGGAAAAGCCCCCGGTCGCGATATCCATGCCCGACCAGGTCGACTCCGTCACCAGCCAGATCAGCGCCCAACTCCCGGACGCGGAGAGCCTTCCGGGCGTCGGCGAGCTGATACCGACGGACGAGGAGCCCGCCTCCGACACCGTCGTCACCACGGCCCCGCTCACCCAGGTCAGCTACGCGAGCGACGCCGGCTCCGGCACCGCGACCCCGACCGCCGACTCCGGCGAGGCCCTGCGGGCGCGCATCCTTGAGCAGGCCGAGCAGCAGCAGGCGGAGGCCGACGCCTCCGCGCGCGCCGAGGCCGAGGCCGAAGCCGCCAAGCAGGCGGCCGAGGAGGCCGCCGACGCGAAGGCGGAGGAAGAGGAGCGCCAGCGCCGCCTGGAGGAGGAGCGCAAGCGCAAGGCCGAGGAGGAGGCCCGCCGGAAGGCGGAGGCCGAGCGCCTCGCCAAGCTCGCCGCCAGCTACGTCGCCCCGGTCGCCAACTACACGCTCACCTCGACGTTCGGCGAGTCCGGCGACATGTGGGCCGCCGGCCACACCGGCCAGGACTTCGCCGCCTCCACCGGCACCCCGGTCAAGGCCGTACACGGCGGCACGATCACCGAGGCCGGCTGGGCCGGCTCGTACGGCTACCGCATCGTCCTCACGCTCGATGACGGCACCGAGATCTGGTACTGCCACCTGTCCTCCATCATCCAGTCCTCCGGTGAGGTCACCACCGCCGACGTCATCGGGCGCGTAGGCGCCACGGGCAACGTCACCGGCCCGCACCTGCACCTGGAAGTACGACCCGGCGGCGGGGACGCAGTGGACCCCCTCGCCTGGCTGCGCAACATGGGCGCACCGGTCTGACCGACGCGGCGGGGCCCGGGCCCCGGCTCTGCCCGGGCCGGGACCTCGAAGACACACCGCCCCCGCCCGCCCGACGACCGCACACGCCCCCATAAACCCTTCTCCCACGTCTCCGGCGTGCCCGTACGCACCTTCCCCCGTGGCGTCCGGGCGCGCACCGAGACCGCCGGCGGCCCTGGTGGCCGACCCCCCGACACCAGGGCCGTCGGCCTTTTCCCGGGACCTACTCCCCGGGCCCGCAGAGACAGAACGGATGCCCGGCCGGATCCGCGAACACCGGACAGGTCCCGCCCGCATCGGAAAGCCGCGTGGCCCCCAGCCGCAGGGCCAGCTCGCCCGCGGCGACGGAATCGTCTACGCCGAAGCAGATGTGCATCTGCTGGGGGTAGGTGCGATCGAAGTCGGGCCAGAGCGGCGGCCGGTAGCCGGCCACTACCTCGAAGGCCAGCCGCGGAAAGCTGTCTTCGTCCTTGGCGATCACCATCCAGTCCTCACGGATGACCCGCATGCCGAGCAACCGCGTATAGAAGTCGGCAAGCTCGCGGGCGTCGGCACAGTCGAGCACGATGTTCCTGACATAGGCGTCCATCGGACCACCCTGCCACGCAGCGAGCGGCGAGACGCCGCTCAGGCAACCGCGCCGGCAGCACCAGCGGCGGCAGGGCAGTCCTCGACGGCGATCTCCCCCAGGGCGGCGCGGATCGTGTGGAGCATCCGCTGGGGCCGCTCGAAGACGTCGTTGGCGGTGAACCGCAGCATGCGCCGGACCTCGCGACAGCGCCCCAGGTCGTTGAAGCGCTCGACGTCGGCGAGATGAGCCGCCCGGCCGCCGTGGTAGCCGTACCCCTCGATCTCCACGACGAGCCCCGCCGCGGGGAAGAAGAAGTCGACACGTATCCGCCGGCCGTTGGGCGCGGTGAACGGCACCTGGCTGAGCGGCCGCAACCCGGCGTCGTGCATCCGCAGCCGCGCCACCGTCTCCGCGGGCGACCCGGACCGCGGATCGACCAGCGCCAGCCGCTCCCGCGCGGCGACCACCCCCCGCCGCCGCCCGGCCCCGGCGACGGCCTCGGAAACCGCATGCAGATCCGTCACCCGCTCCCGCCACCGCCGCGGCCACGCCCCGCCGGGCCCCATGGGCCGCCGGGTCAACGCCGACTCCACGGCCACCAGCGCCGCGTCCCGCTCCGCCGTACGTAGCAGGTCGACCAGAGTCCGCACGGCCCCGGTCACCCGCAACCCGGCAACGGCGCTGATCTCCTCCGCCCTCACCACGGACCGATGCAGAAGACACCCCGCAGGCGCCCGCCCCCGCCCCCGCACGTGAGTGAACTCGGCCCGCACGGCCAGCACTTCGATCCCGAGCAGATGGGCAGCCGCACTGTGACTGACGACCAAGTCCGCCCGCCCGGCCTGCGCCACCCGCAACCGCAGCCGCAGATCCTCCCCCCGCCCGGGCTCCACCCACACCCCGGCCCGAACCCTCCGCCACCCCTCCCGCCGCAACCTCCGCACCAACACCCCGGCCGACCACCCGGCCGCCAAAGCCTCAGCACAAACCAACACGCCACCATGAGCCGCCGCCAGTTCCCCCAGCGCCCGTCGTTCCCCCGTCATGCCCCTACCCTCCCCCGGATCCCCACCCTCCGCTTCCCCCTGTGGATAACTCCCGCCCCCGCGGACTTCCCGCAGCTCAGAAGCGGTCGGAGAACTCCCCGGCCCGAACACCCGCAACAAAGGCCCGCCACCCCGCGGCAGAAAACGCGAGCGCAGGACCACCGGGATCCTTGCTGTCCCGCACGGGAACCACGCCGGAGGCGGCAACGGCAGGCGCCCACTCGACGCAGCCGCCGCCATCACCATTGCTGTAGCTGGATTTGACCCAGTGGATCGTGCTCATGTGGGGAGCGCCTCCCTTATCGACTGGATGAGCGCCGCGGAGTCCTTGGGTGACAGCGCGTACGCCCTGAGCAGATCGTAGGCGCGCCGTCGCGTGTCGACCAGTTCCGGATCCTCCAGCAGTTGCCCCGTCCCGATGCTCTCCTCATACGCGACGTAGGTCCCACGTTCCAACGTGAAGAGTGCCAACGACCCACCCAACAAGGCGTGTTCGCCGTGCGCCGAGGGAAGCACCTGAATCACCGTGTTCTCCGTGTGCGTCAACTCGCGCAGCCGGTCCAGTTGTGCGCCCATCACTCCGGGGCCACCAACGGGACGACACAGCACCGCTTCGTCCAGGACGGCCGAGAACTCGGGAGGCCGATCGGATGCCAACAACGCCTGCCGTCCCATGCGGGCGGTGACCATCTCTTCGACCTGGTCCTTGGTGGCCCGGGGCCTCTGTGCCCGGAAAACAGCGCGCGCATACTCCTCGGTCTGCACGATCCCGGGCACGAGGACTCCCGCATACTCCCCGATGGCGCGTGCCTGAGCTTCAAGCTCCATCCTTCGCCGGTACTTGTCCGGGTGCACCTCGTGCCTGGCCAGCGCGTAAAGCCGTTGGAAGATCCCATCCGTCCCGAAGGCCGCGTCAAGCGCCGCAGCAAGGTCGGGGGGCGGCACACACTCCGCAAGTTCGATCCGCGCTAAGTGGCTTCGGCTGTACTTCACCACGTCGGCGAGTCCTTCGAGGCTCATGCCGGCCTGTTCTCGGTAGCGGCGGACCTCGGCACCGAAGAGGTGCCGCGCCGAACGGTCGGGGGTCAACTCGCGTGGTCGCTGCGGCATGGGAGGTTCTCATCTCTCAACGGTGGTCCTGGGACACCCGTCCCCTTCAGATCGTACGCACGTTGGGCGACAGTGGAGACACGGAGAGCGACAAACGAAGGACCGTGACCGGAGATGTACAACACCGACCACCTCGATCAAACGGTGTGGGGCAAGTGCCTGGTGCGCAAGCGCTGGGAACTGGACTTCCCCGCCAACCCCGAGGAGGTCGCCGGACTACGCCGCGTTCTCCAACGCCACCTGCGGCTCACGCTGCCCACCTCTGCGCGACCTAGCTCGTGACCAACATCATCTGCCACGTGGGCATCAGCGTCCCAGCCGCGCTCACGACCTCGATGCGAGACACCCACCTTCGCCTCGAACTCCACGACCCCGGCACGGACTCGGTCCCGAACCCGGCCAAGCCCACCCCCGACAACGAAACCGGTCGCGGTCTCGTCGTCGCCGCCACGGCGGCAGACTGGGGCGTGGATCTCCACGATGCCTGGGTGGATCTGCCCACGGGCCTCGACTCTCCAATCGCCTACGCCGGTGGCGCCGCCGAAGCCCTCGTGGTCATGTACCGCCAACACCCTGACCGCACCCTCCGTGCCGACGCTTCCCTCAGCGTCGCCACGCTCGACGACCCTGGAAAGCCACGGATCACCGACATCCTCCGCTGGCTGGACCCTCGCGGCTGCGGGCCCGGGCCGAGCTCCTGATTGGCATTCCCGCCGCCAGAGGCGGTATCGGAACGTGTGGGGAGGTGGCCTCGGGATCCGAATCACGCAGGACCACGCCGCTAGCGCTACTGCCGCTGCCGCGGTTCACCTCACCAGGCCGATCTTGCGATCGTCGCAGCTAGCCTTGCGGTGAATTCCGCCGCCGCTCTGCCGCGTCTGCCGATCTCTACAGGGTTTGACGCTGCGAGCCGCGTCGCGACAGCGGCTAGGTCCGCGTGCATGGCCACGCCGCGGAGCCCCACGAACTCCTGGAGGGTAGTGGACCCGATGGTCGCGACATCGGCTATCTCGACTAGTCCACAGTTGCGTTCAAGCGTCGTGAAGCGTTCTCGATCAACGACTACGCCGAGAGGGTGCAGAAGCTTCTCCACGTACTTGATTCCCGCGCCGTGGTTGTTCTTGATGAGCCGATCGTAGTGACCACCCGCGTGATCTTTCCAGAGTGTCACTGCCACCTCAGGATTTTCCTGAAGGAATCTACGCCTAGGTATCAGATCCAACTCGGGTATTCGCGACTGGAGATGGCGCTTGTAGTAGATAAGAGCGTTCGTCAAAACTCTGTGCGTCTCGTACCTCTTGGACACATCAACAGAGTGGTCCAGGGTGTTCTTGACGACGAACTCCAAGGCTGCTTCTGATTCAGCGTGGAGCAAGCCCACGTACGCGCATACCGCGTCGAGGGTATGGGGATCCCATCCGGTTGCCCCGAGCACCGGGGTGAGAAATCTGTCCTTCAAGCAACTCTCGCGAAAGAGAAGCGAATCTCCGCGACGGATCAGCACACGAGACTTCACGTTAGCCCCCGCCCGCGTCAGTCAGTGATGCGTTGGAGTGCCCCGGCTTCCACTCGGGATGTGAGGTCGGTGATCCCGGTGACCTCCTGGAGTGTGCTACCCCACCGGTGAATGCGGCCCAGCACCGCCTCGCGGCCCTTGGTCGTCGCTTCGGTCCACCTGTCGAACTCTCGATCGTGTTTGAAGAGTTGGACGAACGCCTCGCGGGCATCTTCACGAAGCTCCAACACCCGTTCGCTGACGTCAGGGAAGCGAAGGGTAGTGACCATCACGTCGTAGACCGCGCGGTTGAATCGGCGGGTGGCGAAGCCTTCGTCAAACCTCTGAAACGAGTCATTGCCGAATACGGCGTACGTGGTCGTTATCGCAGACTCGATACCGTCCACGATCTTGTCCAACTCCTGCGCCAGATGGGGATTCCATGACGTGTTCAGTGTGCGTGTCGTGGAGTCCAGGAACTTCTTGAGGTTTCCCTTGTAGCGCGGGAGGTAGGCGCAGAAAGAGATACTGCGCAGCAGCAGCTCGGCGTCACGAAGCCGATAGTCTGGTTTGTTGATCCCGAGAATCAGGCGGATCTGCCGGGAGTTAGCGGAGCGCTCGTCCAGGTACCGGGTGAAGTGGCCCGCCATGAGCGACCGACGGAGTTCATGGGTGGAGAGGGGGGTCACCTGGCTGTTGAGGCGATGGAAGACGAACTGTAGTACCTCATCCCTCTTCCAGTTGCGCATGACGACCGTGCGGATCGGGAGGTTCTCGAAGCGCTCGAACTCCGGGGAGTCGGCCACTTCCGGGTAGGATTTCCCGTTGAGTTCCTGCAAGATCTGCAAGCCGGTCAGCTTCAAGTCGTGGTCAACGGCGAAGCGCTTGAGTGTGCTGAGGCGCTGCTTCCCATCGATCACGATGTACTGGAAGTTGTTCTTCTGGTTGCGCGGAACCTCGGCCAAGGTGATAGGAGGGACGGGGCAGCCAAGCAGGAGGGACTCGATGTACAGCGACGCCTTCCGGTTGTCCCAGACGGCCCTGCGTTGAAAGGGAGGCTCGACGTCGAAGACGCCGCGCTCCAACTGCTCCTTGAGGGCGCCCGTGGTCCAGTCGGTGGTCCATACGACCGTGTCAGGAAGGTACTTCTTCGTCGACTCCCGAAGCTCGTCCTCCTGTGGCTCCTCTTCCCACTGCAAAGGCTGCATCGGCTGCTCCTCGTCGCTGGCCGCGTCAACGACCCCGGCGGTGGCACTCTCCTCTTCGGTGAATTTGACCAGCTTGAACCGGCATATAAGGTAATTCTCCTTGCCGGGTTCTGTCCAGCTTTCCACCACACGCCAGAGCCCTCGATAGGCGTAGCCCCCGCGCGCCTTCCCGCCTCTGATGTCCAGCCCTTCGATCACACGCACCGGGAGACCGGTCTCCTGTGAGGTGACGAGCGCGGCATTCGCAGAGGTGCTCATGGACTGATCGGCAACCTCCTTGCCAGTTGCCTCGTTGCGCCCACCCTTGCCCGTATAGATGATCTCCCGACCATCAAAGGTGTCGTCCTCGTAACCGCCGGACAGGACTATGGAGTCCGCACCTGATGCCTCGGTGCCCGAGATCCCCTGACCGTAGCTTCGATGCACGTTGTGGTCGTAGAGCTCGCGATGACCATCGAAATGATCATTCTCTCGAACTCCTTGGGGGTGGCCGAACTGCGGTCGCTTCGAGGGTCGAGACATGCTTTCTCCTGCCAAGGCATCGTTCGATGCACTAGCGGTACGCGAAGTGCTGACGCTGATGCTAATGGCAGGCACAGACATGCCGGAGACTTCGACCCCGGCGGCGCCGTGGGTGGTTGCGGAGGCGGTCAGCCGCGGGGGGTGTTGTCTGGGTGGGGCGGGCCTGGGGGTGGGGGCCAGAGGGGTCGGGGTGGGGGGTTGGTGGTGTAGGCGGCTCTGGTCAGGGCGGGTTGGGCTATCGACTTGTTGGTCCACATCGTGGCCAGCAGCGCTCGTTCGCGGTCCGCGTAGTTCGGGGGCGGGCGGCCTTGGGTGGCCTGGGCGCGGAGGATGGCCAGGGTGGTGGCCGCGCGTTCGTAGTCGGTCACCGCGCGGCGGGCCTCGTCGCCGTGGGCGTGGCGGGCGAGGGAGCGGGCTATCTTGCGGGCGCGTAGGGACGAGAGGGCCACCGGTTCCGCGGGGACCAGCCAGCCGGCGTGGGCGTAGGCGGGGAGTTGGTCCCGTATCGTGCGGAGCTTGCCGCCGCGGGACCAGATCGCCAGCCACACCAGCAGGCCGAACACCGGTGCCATCACGAAGGCGTACGCGCCGAGGAAGGCGTAGCCGTTCATCACCGCCGAGCCGTTCCACAGCGCGTGCATCGCGATCGCCAGGAGCAGGCCGGCCACCGGGAGCAGGATGCGGCGTAGTCGCCGGCGGGTGTGCGTCAGTGCCGCCAGGCCGAAGCCTATGCCCGCCATCGCCGTGAACAGCGGGTGCGCGAACGGGGAGAAGACGATGCGGGCGATGAACGTCACGGTGACCGTGGCCAGGGGGCCGGAGTCGCCGAAGGTCTGGTCCTCGTCGTACGCCCTGCCCAGGTACAGGATGTTCTCGGTGAAAGCGAAGCCCGTGCCGATGATCCCCGCCAGCACCAGGCCGTCGACCAGGCTGGAGAAGTAGTACCGGCGCCACAGGAACAGCAGCAGGATCGCCGCCGCCTTCGCCGTCTCCTCCACCACCGGCGCCACGACCGCCATCCCCCACAGGTCCTCCTCCCGCGAGGACGCCGTGGGCAGGCCGGTGGCGATCCAGCGGGCGGCGAAGGTGTTCGCCAGCATCGCGACGAGGGTCGCCGCGAAGGCGCCCCAGGCGAACGCGAAGATGCGGTAGCGCCAGGCGCCGGGCGCCACCCGGTCCAGCCACAGGAAGCCCGCGATCAGCAGCGGCACCGGCAGCAGTGCCAGCCCGCTGCCCACCAGCATTCCGCGCGTGCCGGTCTCCAGCCACACCAGCACCAGGATGGCCAGGCCCGCCAGCGTCAGCACGGTCGAGACCGCGGCTATTCGTACGCCGCGCCTGCGCCAGAACCGTCGGCGGGCGGGTGGGGGCGCGGCGGGCTCCGCGGGTTCCGCGGGTCCGGCGGGTCCGGCGGGCTCCGCGGATTTCGGGCACGCGTCCCCGTACTCCGGGCGCGGGCCGAATTCCTCGGGCTCCCGCGGCCGGGCCATGAGCTGAGCGCCTCCGTACCGCACCCCTCGACCCTAGCCAGTCCCTGCCGTCGCGCGCGACGGGCTATTCATCGTCGATGCGGCGGAAGAGCAGATCGTTCACGATGTGCCCCTTTCCGAGCCCGTGTCCCTCGAAGCGGGTCCGCGGGCGGAAGTCCGGGCGGGGCGCGTAGCCGCCGCCGGGGTGGGCGTTCTCGAAGTACCGCGACGCCTCCAGCGTCTCCAGCATCCACTCCGCGTACGGCTCCCAGTCCGTCGCGCAGTGCAGCACCGCGCCCGGCGCCAGCCGCGAAGCCGCCAGCGCCAGGAACTCCGGCTGGATGAGCCGGCGCTTGTTGTGCCGCTTCTTGGGCCACGGGTCCGGGAAGTAGATCCGCATCCCCGCGAGCGCGGCCGGGGGCAGCATCTCGCGGAGCAGGATGACGGCGTCGCCGTTGCCGATGCGTACGTTCGTCAGGCTCCGCTGCTCGATGAGCCGCAGCAGGTTGCCCTGGCCGGGGGTGTGGACGTCGACGGCGAGGATGCCGGTGGCGGGGTCGGCGGCGGCCATCTCGGCGGTCGCCTCGCCCATGCCGAAGCCGATCTCCAGGACGACCGGGCGGCCGTCGAAGAGGTCGTCCAGGTCGAGGACGTACGCGCCGTCGATGTCGAAGCCCCACTTCGGCCAGAGCCGCGTCAGGGCCTCGCCCTGCGCGAGGGTCACGCGGCTGCGGCGCGGGACGAAGGAGCGGATGCGGCGCTCGTTGTACTGCGGCCCGGCCGGCGCGGGCGCGGGGCCGTCGGGGAACCTGGGCTGGGGACGATCGTGCTGATCGGAATTCTCGGACACAGTGCCCACATTTTACGGAGGGGACCCGGGGCGGCTGCGCGGTGGTCCCCGCTGGTCACAGTAAGGCGAGCACTCTGCGGGCGATCTCCCTGCCGATCGGCAGGGACGCCGTCGCCGCGGGGGACGGGGCGTTCAGTACGTGGATCGTCCGCGGGCCCTCCGCGAACCGGAAGTCGTCCACCAGTTCCCCGTCCGGCAGCACCGCCTGCGCCCGCACGCCCGCCTGCGCCGGGCGCAGGTCCCCCTCGTCGACCGCCGGCAGCAGCCGCCGTACCGCCGCCGTGAAGGCCCGGCGGGAGACGGAGCGGTGCAGCTCGCCGGCGCCGTAGCGCCAGTGGCGGCGGGCTATGCGCCAGCTTCCGGGGTACGCGAGCGTGGCCGCGGCGTCGCGGGGGCTGAGGCTCGTACGGGAGTAGCCCTCCCGGGCCAGCGCGGGGACGGCGTTGGGGCCGAGGTGGACGGCGCCGTCGATGCCGCGGGTGAGGTGGACGCCGAGGAACGGGAACGCGGGGTCGGGCACGGGGTAGACGAGGCCGCGGACGAGGTCGGCGGCGTGCGGGGCCAGCTCGTAGTACTCGCCGCGGAACGGGACGATGCGCAGCCCGGGGCGGTCGCCGGCGAGGCGGGCGACGCGGTCGGAGTGCAGGCCGGCGCAGTTGACCAGGGCGCGGGCGCGGACGACCTGCCCGGCGGCGGTGCGGACGGCGACACCGGCGCGCGCGGCGACACCGAGGCGGGCGGGGGCGTCGGTGGGGGTCTCGATGGGGGTCTCGGTGGGGGTCTCGGTGGGGTTGTCCGTGCGGGTGGTGCCTGCGGTGTCCGCGGCGGTTACCGCGTCTCCCGGGTCTGCGGCGCCCACGAGGCCCGCGGCGCCCACCGGGCCCGTGGCGTCCGCGGCCTTCGCGGCGTCCGCCGTACGGGACCTGCCCCCCTCCGGCCGTCGCGCGATCGTCCGTACCTCCGCCCCGTACCGCACCTCCGCCCCCGCCTCCCGCGCCAGCTCCGCCAGCGTCCGCGCCACCGCCCGGAAGTCGCACACCCCCGTCGTCGCCACGTGCAGCGCCGCCAGCCCCCGCACATGCGGCTCGTACTCCGTGATCTGCGCAGGACCCAGCTCGCGCACCGGGATGCCGTTCTCGCGCCCGCGCTGCGCGAGCGCGTGCAGGCGCGGCAGCTCGTCCCGCTCCGTGGCGACGACGATCTTGCCGGTCACCGCGTGCGGCAGCCCGTGCTCGGCGCAGAACTCGACCAACTCGGCGGCGCCCTGCACCGCGTACCGCGCCTTGAGCGAGCCCGGCCGGTAGTACAGCCCGCTGTGCAGCACACCGCTGTTGCGCCCGGTCTGGTGCTGGGCCGGGCCCGGCTCCTTCTCCAGGACGAGGACGCGGATGCCGGGGGCGGCACGTGTGAGCGCGTACGCCGTGGAGAGGCCGACGATGCCGGCTCCGATCACGAGTACGTCGCAGTCGTCGGCCATGGCACCTCCGGCAGGGGTCGGCCCCATCATCCCCCGGCCGGGCGGGTCGCCGCCAAACCCGGGGCCGTGCAGACCCCCAGCCTCCTACAGCGGCAGCCTCGGCGGCACCCCGCCCGCCACCGCGCGCTGCCGCGGCGCCGCATCTCCCGTCCAGCACGACCCACGCCGCAACAGCAGCCGCTGGAGCCACAGCTCGGTGGAGACCAGCTCCGCCAGCCCGCCCAGCGGCAGCGCCTCGCCGTCCGCCGCCGCGCGCAGCGCCTTGCGTACGACCCGGCCCTCCACCAGACCCGCGTCCGCCAGCAGCGGCCGGTGGAAGAGGTCGGCCAGCTCCGTCGCGGCGCGGCGCAGGCCGATGCGCTCCGCCGAGGCGGCTGCCGCCGCGGGGCCGGTGGTCTCGCCCCAGCCCGGCGGCAGGCCGCGGATGCCCGCGCCGTCGAGCACGGCGCCGAGCACCGCCGCCCGGGCCCCGGGCTGGACGCGCAGCGCCTCGGGCAGGGCGCGGCAGGCCCGTACGACCTGGTTGTCGAGGAAGGGGGCGTGCAGCCGCTGGAAGCGGACCTCCGCGGCCTGCTCGAAGACGCGGTAGTCGGCGCCGGCCTGCGTCAGCGCGGCGGCGGCGCGGCGCTCGCCGGGGCGGCCGGTGCCGTCGCCGTTCGCCGTGCCCGCGGAGCCCCGGAGCCGCACCGACACCTCGGCCAGGGCCTCTCCGGTCAGCCACCGCGCCGCCGGTCCCGGCCGGCACCAGCTCAGCGCGGCGAGCGACGCGTCGACCGCGCCCCGGTCGCGCCCGGGCGCCGCGCCGAGCACGCCAGCGGGGTCGTCGAGGAGCGCTTCTGCGCCTTCGGAGATGCCCTGCCAGTACGGCGTACGGGCCAGCCTGCGGGCCGCGCGGTAGACGGTCAGCGGCGCCAGCACCGACCCCTCCGCGCGCGCCAGCGCCGTGACGGGCCGGAAGAGGGAGCGCCGCCGGCGGTCCAGCAGCAGGTCCGCGAGCCGCGCCGGGTGGGCGTCGAGGACTTCGCGGGCGCCGACGCCCACGAGGTGGTCGGCGCTGCCCGCGGTCAGCCGGCGGCGGTGCCGGGCGGCGGCGACGAGCGAGGGGCCGGGCTCGTCCGTCAGCGGCATGCTCTCCAGGTCCGCGTACGGCAGCGCCGCCTCGCCGGCGGCCACCACGACGTGGTGCAGCCGCGGGTTGGCGGCGATGGTGCGGGCCCGCTCCAGCTCGGCTTCGTCGGCGCGCGCCGTCAGGTCGTTGAACGTCACGGCCACCAGCCGCTCGCCCTGTCCGGGGCCCAGCCCGGGCGGTGTGCCGGGTGCTCCCGGCAGCCCGGCGGCCAGCAGCGCGAGAGTGCCGGAGGCGATGCCTCCGGAGAGGTCGGCGCCGATGCCCGGCGCGGGGCCGCGGGCGGCGCGGCGGTCGGCGGGGCCCATGCCGGGTACGGGGCCGGGGTCGAGGCCGCCGTAGCCGGGTTCGGGCGCGTGGCGCGGGGCGGCCAGGCGGGCGCGTACGGACTCCACCAGCGCGTCGCGTACGCCCGCGACCGCCGGTTCGGTGTCCAGCGACGGCGCGGCGACGGCGAGGGAGGCGCGCGGCTCGTAGCCGGTGATCTCCTTGGCGCCCTCGCGGAGGATGAGCGCGTGGCCGGGCGGCACGCGGTGCACGCCGGAGTACGGGGTGCCGTCGCCGAGGGCCTCCGGCACGTCGGGGCAGGCGAGTTGGGCGGCGAGGTGGGAGACGTCCAGCTCGGCTTCGATGAGGTCGGCGAGCGGCAGGGCCGCGGTCGCGTACGCGGTGCCGCCGTCCCAGGCGGTGTGGAAGACGGGGCGGGCGCCGGCGAGGTCGCCGAGCACGGTGGTGCGGCGGCCGACCTGCGCGACGGCGGTGTACCCGCCGGGCCAGGCGGTCAGGTGCCGTACGGCGCCGCCGCGGGCGGACAGCAGGCCCACCCGCAACTGGTCGTCGGTCGCCCCGCAGGTGCCGAAGATCGCGAGCCGGATCAGCGGCGCGACGTCGACGACCCGGATCTCGTCGGGCCGCCAGTCGCCGACCGCCCAGAGCGGATCGGGGCCGCCCCAGACGAGTTGGGCGCCGACGGGGTGGAGGTCGTAGTCCTCGGCGGTCTGCGCGCCGTCGAGGAACGAGGGCGCGGCGGCGGAACTGCTCCACCCCACCAACCACCGCATGCGCGCCTCCTCGTGGGCAACCGGGGACGTATCGGCATATGCCAAGCAAGCCAGGCGAGCCGGGCGATCGGCATCAACTCCGCCGCCCTCAGGGCGTACTGCCGCTTCGTCAGGACCAATGCTGCCACGAGAGGGGCGCATGTGAGTGGATGCCGTCGCGCGGGAGTCTGCCGGTCCCGGCCGGAAGCGCCCTCGGGGGGCGCGCTACGGGCCGAACCCGCGGTCCCGCCGGGAAAAGGATCAGTCCGCCGGGAACGCGCCGGGCACCCGTCGGCAATCCACCGGCAATCCACCGGGAAAAGGATCAACGGGCCCTGAAGAAGGGGCCGCCGGGGCGCGTCCGGAACGCGGTACGGGTGCCCGGACGGCGCCCGGACTCCGGTACGGCCGTCCCGTACGCCCGATCTACACCCGCCGCGAGGGGCGTCATTCAGCCATTCTGCACGCGGCGCAATTCCATCCAACCACGGGCCCGCACGCATGCTTGTGCGGTCCGGGAAGCGTCCCGCGCTCCCCGGACCGTGAGCCGCCGCCCGCGGGGATGAATGACGGCGGAGTTCCCCAGGCCCGCCGCTTTCCCAGGCGCGGCGAGCCGACCCACGGGCAACCAGCCAAGCGTGCGCGGCCCTTTGCAGCCAGAGCGCACGTACGGCGCACCGCCACATGACCCCGGAGCACGCGCGCTGCAATCCCGCCATCCGGAAACATTCCTCTTAACGGTCGGGATCCGGCGAACTACGCTGGGTGCATATGCGACCCGGCCGGATCCCCACCTGCCGGACGGGAGCCGTCGGTGGTCGAGGGGTGTGCATGTCCAGGACGCCACGCGGGCCGAACGAGAAGCTGGGCCACATGCTCGCGCTCGCCGGGATCAGCAACGCCGGACTCGCCCGCCGGGTCAATGACCTCGGCGCGCAGCGCGGCATGACGCTGCGGTACGACAAGACGTCAGTCGCCCGGTGGGTGACGAAGGGGATGGTGCCGCAGGGCGCCGCGCCCCACCTGATCGCCACGGCGATCGCCGGCAAGCTCGGCCGCCCCGTGCCGCTGCACGAGATAGGGCTGGCCGACACCGACCCCGCCCCCGAAGTCGGCCTCGCCTTCCCGCGCGACGTCGGCGAGGCGGTGCGCTCGGCCACCGAGCTGTACCGGCTCGACCTCGCCGGGCGGCGCGCCGGCAGCGGCGGCATATGGCAGAGCCTCGCCGGCTCCTTCGCCGTCAGCGCGTACGCGACGCCCGCCTCCCGCTGGCTGATCACGCCGGCCGACGGCTCGGTCGCCCGCGGCCTCGACGGCGTCGACGCGCAGCACGCGCCCGCCGCCGGCGAAGGCTCCGGGCCGCGGCGCGTGGGGCACAGCGACGTCGCCAAGCTGCGCGACGCGGCGGACGAGGCGCGGCGCTGGGACTCCAAGTACGGGGGCGGCGACTGGCGGGCGTCGATGGTGCCGGAGTGCCTGCGGGTGGACGCGACGCCGCTGCTGCTCGGCGCGTACACCGACGAGGTCGGGCGCTCGCTCTTCGGCGCGACCGCGGAACTGACGCGGCTCGCCGGGTGGATGGCCTTCGACACGGGGCAGCAGGAGGCGGCGCAGCGGTACTACATCCAGGCGCTGCGGCTCGCGCGGGCGGCGGCGGATGTGCCGCTCGGGGGGTACGTCCTGGCGTCGATGTCGCTTCAGGCGACGTACCGCGGCTTCGCCGACGAGGGCGTGGACCTCGCCCAGGCCGCGATCGAGCGCAACAGGGGGTTGGCGACCGCGCGTGCCATGAGCTTCTTCCACCTCGTCGAGGCGCGGGCGCACGCCCGCGCACAGGACGAGCCGTCGTGCGGGACGGCCCTGGCGGCGGCGGAGAGCTGGCTGGAGCGGGCCCGCGAGGGCGACCCTGACCCGGCCTGGCTCGACTTCTACGCCTACGACCGGCTGGCCGCCGACGCCGCCGAGTGCTACCGCGACCTGCGGGTGCCGCGCCAGGTGCGGCGGTTCACGGAACAGGCGCTGGCGCGGCCGACGGAGGCGTTCGTACGCTCGCACGGGCTGCGGCTGATCGTGGCGGCGGTCGCGGAGCTGGAGTCGGGGAACCTGGACGCGGCGTGCGCGCAGGGGACGCGGGCGGTGGAGGTCGCGGGGCGGATCTCGTCGGCGCGGACGACGGAGTACGTGAAGGACCTGCTGGCGCGGCTGGAGCCGTACGGAGACGAGCCGATGGTCGCGGAGTTGCGGGAGCGGGCGCGCCCGCTGCTGGTCGCGCCGGCGTAGGCGGTACGCGCGGGGCGTAGGCCGCTACGCGCCGGGCGTGGGCGCCGCGTGCTGCACGTGGGCTGCGCGCCGGGCGTGGCACGGGTCGCACCGGCCACCGGAGAGCCGCCACAGGGAAGCCCGCCACCGTGAAACCCCTCGCAGCGAAGCCGGCCGACGCGAAGCCGCTCAGCGGCAGTCGATGACCGAGGCCGCCCAGTCCGTCAGCAGCGCGGTGTGGATGGGGTGCTGCGGCTCCGCCTCCAGCCGGATCGACTCCGTGCCTTCCGGCAGTCCCACGTCGACCTCGGCCGCCTGCTCGCCCGCCCGGACCCAGTCCGAGCGCCACAGCCGGGCGCCGTCCCCGTAGACGCTGAACCTGGCCGCGCCCAGGCGGTACATCATGTCGTCGATCCCGGCCGCCGCCCGGTAGCGCGTGCAGGCGCGGTTCAGCTCGATCTCCAGCGACGACTTCGCGTGGACCGTCACGCCATGGGCGTACGTCCGGCCGCCGATGTCCAGGTCCTCGCGCTGCCACCACCAGCCGCTGCGGTCGGCCACGATCTCCGGCTCCGTGCCGTCGCCGAAGGCGTCGGTCGCCAGGCCGGCCACGCGGTACGGCTCGGCGGGGGGCGGTGGTGGCGCCGGGGGCGGCGTACGGGGCGGCGGGGTGGGCGTCGGGGTCGGTGTCGGCGTGGGCTCGGGCGTCGGGGTGGGGCGGGGGGAGGGCTCCCGCGGCGCCGGGGTGGGGGTCGGCGTCGGCGTGGGCTCCGCCGGCTCCGGGGAGGGCGGCGGGGGAGCGGGCTCCGGCTCCGTCGCGGGCGGGGGCGCGGGGGGCGGCGCCGGGGCCGACGTGGCGGGCGGGTTGGCGACCGGCTCCTTCTCGGGGTCGTCGCCGGACAGCATCAGCGCCAGCGCCGCTGCCGCCGCGGCTACGACGATGCCGGCCGCCGCCGCGACCTTGACCGGCGCACCGATCCCCTCGCCCGCCGCCGCCCCGCCGGCCGCACCACCGGCAGCCCCCGAGCCCGCACCGCCCCCGACGCCGACCCCGCCCGCCGCCGCGGCCCCCGCACCGGCGCCACCCGCCGCCCCCGCACCCGCGCCGACGCCCGCGAACCCCGCGGCCTTCGCCACCGCGGCCGAGGCGAACCAGCCGACCACCGCGACCGGAAGCAGCGCGCTGAGCCGGGAGTTGACGTCGGCGACCTCCAGCGCCGCCATGCGGCACCGCACGCAGTCGTCCAGGTGCTTGCGCAGCCCCCGCTCGGCGCGCATCCGCAGCCCGCCGCGGGCGTACGCGCCGAGCCGGTCCGCGTAGCGGGCGCAGTCGCCGCCCGCGGTGAGCGCGGTGGAGACGTGCGCCTGGAGGTACGCCTGCTTGAGCCCCTCGCGGGCGCGGTGCGCGAGCACGGCGGTGGCGTTTGCGGTGAGCCCGAGCAGCGGCGCGACCTCGCTGGGCGACTCTTCCTCCACCGTCGTGTGCCACAGCACGGTCTGCCAGCGCTCGGGCAGGCTGCGGAACGCCTGCACCGCCATCGACTGCTCGGCCTCGTGCATGGCCTGTACGTCGGCGCCGAGGTCGAGGGTGTCGTCGTCGGAGCCCGGCCGCGCGGCCCGGGTGGCGAAGACGGCGAAGTCGTCGACGAGTTGCTCGCGCTTGGCGGTCTTCGTCCAGGCGGCGGCGACCCGCCGCACGGTCGTCAGCAGATACGCCCGGACCGCGGTCTCCGGCCCCGCCCCGCCGCGGACCGCCTGGAGCGTGCGCGCGAAGACCTCGGCGGTGAGGTCGTCTGCGGTGTGCGAGTCGCGGCAGCAGGTACGCGCGTACCTGCGGACCGCCGGGGCGTGCCGCTGGTACAGCTCCTCGTACGCGCTGTCGTCGCCCGTACGCATCCGGGCGACCAGCTCCGTGTCGGAGGGCAGGGAGCTGGTGACACCCTCGTCCCGCCGCTCGCGCTGCTTCGGGATGGCGCCCACGGCCTCGTCGGCGCCACCGCCGGGCGACCCGCCCGAGGGCGACGGCGAAGCGCCGGAGGCCCCGCTGTCCATGGCCCGCCCGCGATCGTCCCGATCGTCAACTGCCATGCCGCAAGCTCCCGTAGACGCTCGTCCCGCCCGTCATCGGGTGAGCGTGCCACAGCGGGCCCTGCCTGCCGTCCGCGTTGACGGCCAACCACCCGTTGGGGGGTTTTCCCCGGCTCGACGCACTAGGGACCCCGCTTTCGGGGTACGCGTCCGCATCGCTTGACGACGCCGCCGACGGCCGGGCCGGGTGCCGGTAAGGAGCCGGGACGCACCCTGACGAGGGACCCCGTCAACACGAAGCACTGCCGGCGAGGCCACCCGTCAAGGGGAATCACCGCCGGGCCCGCCAGGGCACCCGGAGGGGCACCGCGGCACGCCGCGGCACACCCCGTAAGGCGACCGGCCCGTGAGACCGGCCCGTATGGCGTCCGGCCCGTATGGCGTCCGGCCCGTAAGGCGACCGGCCGGCTCAGCTCTCCGCGTGCGGCCGCAGCCCGTCCAGCAGGATGTCCAGCAGTCGCGCCGACGCGACCGCCTGCTGCTCCGGGTCCGGCAGGGACGGCGCCGCGGTGGCTATCACCAGCAGCACGTCCGACACCGACACGTCCGCGCGCAGCGACCCCGCGTCCCGGGCGCGCGCGACCAACTGCCCGACCACGTCGAGCAGCGCCGCGGCGTCCGTACCGCCGACGCTCGCGCTCTCCGCGCCCGCGCCCTCCGGCGCCCCCGTGCCCGGCCCGCCGTGCCCGCTGACCTGCGCCGCAGTGCCGTCCGGCGAGGGCCGCTGCTGCGGCACCCGCGGCTCGTCCTCCGGCGCCTTCGCCGTCACGCCGAGCACCTGCGGCGGCAGCAGCCGCCCGGCGCCGGAGTCGACGGAGGCGCGGAGGAAGCGGGCCAGCGCGGCCCACGGCTCGTCCTCCTGCTGGAGCGCGGCGCGCGCCTGCTCGGTCAGCCGGGCGGTCTCCGCCTCGGCGATGCGCTTGACCAGCACCTCTTTACTCGGGAAGCGGCGGTACACGGTGCCTACGCCGACCCTGGCGCGGCGGGCGACGTCCTCCATCGGGGCGCCGTAGCCCAGCTCGCCGAAGACCTCGCGCGCGGCACGCAGGACGTGCTCAAGATTGCGCTGCGCGTCGACCCGCAGTGCCGACCGGCCATTCGCGGACAGTTCGCCCGAACTGTCCGATCCCGTCGCGTTTGCTGACAGACGACTGCTCTGAACCTGCATCTCTATTTCCCCCGGTTATGACAGTCTCCCCCCGGAGACTCCCCACCCTGCTTACCGGAGTGCATCTGGTCGGGCCACTCCGGCTCGTACGAACATAGTTCAGCAGAAGTCAAGAGAGAAGGGGCTGTGGATGAGGATCGGCCGCGGGGCCGACACCTCGGGCGCCGGAAATCCTTCCCCCGCCTGTGGACAAAAGTCCGAACGCGGTGCGTCATGGGTGTTCCGAGGTCGCCGACGGCGGCCTCCCCCCGGGCTCGCACCGCCGCCGGCGTGCGGCGAGGCCGGGTCCCGTGCGGGACACCAGGCAGGAGGTTGCCCATGACGGATCCGACGCGCGTGCTCGTCGTCGGCGGTGGCAACGTCGGGATGGCCGTGGCACTGCGGCTTCAGAAACACCTCGACAAGCAGCTCAGACGCGGTGCGGTGCAGATCACCGTGGTCGCCCCCGACCCGTACATGACCTACCAGCCCTTCCTCGCCGAGGCCGCCGCCGGCTCCGTCCAGCCGCGCCACGTCGTGGTGCCGCTGCGCCGCATGCTGCCCCGCTGCCGGGTGCTCGCAGGCCGCGTGACCTCGGTCGACCACCCCGCGCGCACCGCCTGCGTCGCGACGCTCGCCACCGCGGAGACCGGCGAACCGCCGCTGGAGCTGGCGTACGACCAGCTCGTGCTGGTGCCCGGCTCCGTCACCCGGGTTCTGCCGGTGCCCGGGCTCGCCGAGTACGGCATCGGCTTCACCTCCGTCGAGGAGGCCATCGGGCTGCGCAACCACGTCCTGGAGCAACTGGACATCGCGTCCTCCACCCGCGACGCCGCCCTCCGCGAGGCCGCTCTGACGTTCGTCTTCGTAGGGGGCGGCTACGCCGGCGTGGAAGCACTCGCCGAGCTCGAAGACATGGCGCGTTACGCCACCCGCTACTACACCGGCGTACGCCCCGCGGACATGCGCTGGATCCTCGTCGAAGCCACCGACCGCATCCTGCCGGAGGTCGGCGGCCGGCTCGGCGAGTACGCCGTACGCAGCCTGCGTGAACGCGGCATCGACGTCCGGCTGGAGACCCGCCTGTCGAGCTGTACGGAGCGTGTCGCCGAACTCGACGACGGCGCCCGCTTCCCCACCCGCACCCTCGTGTGGACCGCCGGCGTCCGCCCCAACCCCGTCCTTGCCGACACCGGCCTGCCCCGCAACGAACGCGGGCGCCTGCTGTGCACCGCCACCCTGCGCGTCGAGGGCGAGGACGCCGTCTGGTCCGCCGGCGACGCCGCCGCCGTACCGGACCTCACCTCCGACGAGCCCGGCGCCGTCTGCGCCCCCAACGCCCAGCACGCGGTGCGCCAGGCCCGCGTCCTCGCCGACAACCTGGCCGCCGCCCTGCGCGGCGCACCCCTGCGCGACTACCGGCACCGCTACGCCGGCTCCGTCGCCTCCCTCGGCCTCCACAAAGGCATTGCCTATGTGTACGGCCACCGGCTGAAGGGCTACCCTGCCTGGCTCATGCACCGTGCGTACCACCTTGGCAAGCTCCCCACCGTGGGCCGCAAGGCCCATGTGCTCGCCGAGTGGACGCTCGCCGGACTGTTCAAGCGGGAGATCGTCGCCCTCGGCTCGCTGGAACACCCCCGGGCGGAATTCGAACTCGCCACCCGGTCGGGTCGCGGCCCTGACGGCGACTGAGCCGGGGCATGTGACCATGGACGGGCACGAAACGGCACGGAGCGAAACGAACGACCAACGAGTGGACCTGGGACTGGCACGCTTGAACTTCACGCGCTGGAGCCCCCGGCTCCCCGGATCCCCGCGCCGCACCGCCGCCGCGCGGGGGTTCCGCGGTGCCGTCCCCTCCGCCCGCGCCGGGCGGCAGGGCCGCCGCGCCGCGGCGGAACCGCCACCCGGCGTCGAGCCGGACGCCGACCCGGGCGGACCGGTGAGCGGCCCGGCGGGCGGCGACGACACGGGCCCGGAACCCGACAAGGAACGCGACGCCGACCCGGGCGTCGACCCCGGGGTCGAGCTGCCTGTCAGCGCCACCCTCGGCCGGCTGCCGGCGCCCGTCGCGGTCGTCCACGGCCCCGAGCACCGCATCGCGTACGTCAACGACGCCTACGCCGCCGTCTTCGGCGCCCGCTCCCCGGGCGGGCCCGCCCGCGACGCCCTCCCCGAACTCGCCGAGCTGGGGCTGCTGCCGCTGATGGACCAGGTGCTCCGCAGCGGCACCCCGCGCACCGTCAAGGCCCGCCGCGCCCCCGACGCCCGCTCGTACACCTTCACGTGCAGCCCCATCGACGTCGGCGAGAGCGGTGGCGTGCTCGTCTCCGCCGCCGACGTCACCGACCAGGTGGAGGCCGCGGAGCGGCTGCGCGCCGGCGAGCGCATGCAGCGCGAGGCCGCGGTGGCGCTCCAGCGCAGCCTGCTGCCGGAGAAGCTGGAGCACCCGGACGACCTGCGGGTCGCGGCCAAGTACCAGCCCGGCGGCATCGACGCCGCCGTCGGCGGCGACTGGTACGACGTCATCACCCTCGGCGCCGGCCGCACCGCGATGGTCATCGGCGACGTCATGGGCCGCGGCGTCCGCGCCGCCGCCGTCATGGGCCAGTTGCGCACCGCCGTCCGGGCGTACGCGCGCCTGGACCTGCCGCCGCACGAGGTGCTCCAGCTCCTCGACGGCCTCGCCGCGGAGATCGACCCCAACCAGATCGCCACGTGCGCGTACGCCGTCCACGACCCGCACGAAGGCCGCCTGGTGCACGCCTCCGCCGGGCACCTGCCGATCCTCATCCGCGACGCGGACGGCACCGTACGCCGCGTCGACGAGCCCACCGGCCCGCCGCTCGGCACCGGCGGCTGGGTGCACAGCTCCGCCGAGCTGCCCTTCCCGCCCGGCTCGACCGCCGTCCTCTACACCGACGGCCTCATCGAACGCCGCGGACAGGACATCGAAGAGGGCGTCAACGCACTCGCGAGCGCGTTCGCCGGCGCCACCGGCGCACCCGGCGTCGTCTGCGACCGCCTCATCCGCTCCCTCGGCGTCACCGCGGAGCACGACGACGACGTGGCCGTGCTGGTGCTGGAGCACCCGCTGCGCGACGACGGCGAGGCCGAGCTGTTCCGCGGCGCGGCCCTGGACCTCCTCGGCGGCGTCGAGGCGGCCCCGCGTGCCCGCGCCTTCGCGGACGGCGTCCTGGCGAGCTGGCGCTTCCCGGCGGAGCTGCGCGAGCTGGGCGTGCTGGCGGCCAGCGAACTGGTCGCCAACTCCCTCCAGCACGGCTCCCCGCCCATGCGGCTGCGCCTGCGGCGTACGGACCGGAGGCTGATCGTCGAGGTCACCGACGGCGACGACCGGCTGCCGCGCCGCCGCCGGGCGGAGCCGGGCGACGAGAACGGCCGCGGCATCTCCATCGTCGCCACGATCGCCTCCGGCTGGGGCTCACGCCGCACGCCCGGCGGCGGCAAGGCGGTGTGGTGCGAGTTCGCCCTGCCGGGCAGCGGCAGTAACTAGCGGCAGAAACTGAGGACGACGACGCGCCCCCGCGCGGGGCGGCCGGGAGCCGCCCCGCGCACGCGCGCCCGCTAGGCCGCCCGTACGGGCGCCGTCTCCGCCCCGGCCGCCGGCTTGTGGGACGCCACCTGCACGGTGCCCGCGAGCCGCGGGCAGTCCTGCACCGGCGTCAGCCGCCGGCCCAGCCGCAGCCCCATCACCGTGATGCCCAGCGAGCACACGACGAGCGTCGAGATGTAGGCCCCGTACGCCCCGGCCCCCGCGAGCAGCCCGCCGACCGCCGGCCCGATGGCCAGCGCCAACTGCTTGACCAGCGCAAACACCGAGTTGTACTGCCCGATGAGCGAACTGGGCGCCAGATCGGCCACCAGCGGCGCCACGGTCGGCGACAGCATCGCCTCGCCGAGCCCGAACAGCGCGTACGTGGAGATGATCGCCGCCGTCGCCATCGCCTGCCCGCCGGCGACCCACCCGGAGGCACCGGCCACCAGCCAGGCGAGCGTCCAGATCAGCCCGACCGCGGCGATGACCCGGCTGCGCCGGCGCCGCTCCACGAGCCGCAGCACGGCGAACTGCGCCACGACGATCACCGCGGTGTTCGCCGCCAGCGCCACGCCGAGCGTCGACGGGGATATCCCCGAGACCTCGACCGCGAACGCCGACAGCCCCGACTCGAACTGCCCGTAGCAGGCGAAGAACATCACGAAGCCGAGCACGCAGAGCGACACCATCGCCCGGTCCGCGAGCAGCACCCGCCACCGCCCCGGGGCACCCTCGCCCGCCGGCACGGCGTCCGCGGTCCGCGGCCCGCGCGGCATCCGCGCCGTGGCGACCACGGCGCCGAGCACCAGGAACATGACCGCCTCGATGGCGAAGAGCCGCACGAACGAGCCCGCGTGCTCCTCGTCCACGAGCAGCCCGCCCAGCAGACCGCCGACGCCGAGCCCGAGGTTGTTCAGGAAGAACTGCGTCGCGAACGCCCGCGACCGTGTCGCCGCCGTCGAGCACCACACGATCATCGTGGCCAGCGCCGGTTGGATGACCGCTATCCCGGCACCCATGACCAGCGTCGACGCGAGCACCATCGGAGCCGTCGAGGCCAGCCCCAGCGACAGGGCCCCGGCCGCCGCGGCGACCGCACCGGCCAGCGCCACCGGCAGCGGCCCGCGCTGGTCGATGACCCGCCCGGTGAAGGGCAGCACCAGCAGCGCGGCCATGGCGAACCCGGCGAGTGCGACACCCGCCGTGGTCGACCCGAGATCCCGCACCTGCGAGACGTACAAGAACGTGTACGGCACCGTGAAGCCGTTGCCGAAGGCACTCAGCGCGTTGCCCACCTGGACCCGGCGGAGGGCCGCGGTGCCGGTCTCGCGTGTCACTACTCACCACCCCTGCACACGTGCGACCCGGTGCCCGCGAGCTACCGGGTCGAAGACTTCGATACTAAAGTTCAGAGCTAAAGAGTACATGACTGAGAACTTCGACGCGAACGGGAGAGGTGGAATACTGCGCGCCATGTCCGACAGCGACGCCCCGGCCGCCAACGCCGACCGGCCGCCCACGCAGGAGATGCGCCCGCTCGCCGAGCAGATCGCCCTCTACCAGCGGGAGTTCCAGGAGCTGGACCCCCAGGTCGAGCAGATCGTCTCGGCCCTCAGCCGCCTCAACCGCCGCATGACCGTCGCCTACGGCCGCCACCTCTCCGACATCGGCGTCAACGGCGCCGAGTGGGAGGTGCTCAAGGCCCTCGTCCTCGCCGGCGCCCCGTACCAGCTCGGCCCCGGCGAACTCGCCAAGCGCCTCGGTCTCACCCCCGCCGCGATGACCCACCGCATCGACCGCATGGTCGCCGAAGACCTGGTCACTCGCGAACGCGACGAGACCAACCGCGTCCGCGTCATCGTCGGCATCACCCCGCTCGGCCGCGAGAAGTGGCTCGCGGTCATGCGCATGGGCACGGACTGGGAGGAGGACCTGCTCCAGGACCTCACCCCCACCGAGCGCACACTCCTCGGCGAGCTGCTGACCCGCCTCCTCCGCCGTGTGGAGGACGCCCAGCCCGACGCGAGCGGCCGACTGTCCGATCTGGACTAGCCCTTGACCCGCTTGACACGGGGCAGGCCGCTCCGTAAGGTTCTTCGGGTTGCCACGGGGCCGTTCAGGTCCTGGAGCGCGACGGTGGCCGTCCTTGGTGGGCGGCTCCTGCCATCTCTCGTATCGTGATCGACTCCCTTTCGTCGGGGTTGAATCGGCATGCCCGGTTCTATTCGGCGGGCGGCCGGATTTTGCGCCGCCGGGACAATCCGCTACGGTTATGGCACACCGAAGGGAAACGCCCGGAGAGGCCCGGAAGGGTTTTGAAGGAAGTGTCCGTTCTTTGAGA
>NZ_CP123230.1:665000-2170000 GCF_045781775.1 Streptomyces sp. 184
TTTGAAGAATGAGCCTGCGAGTTAGCGGTGTGTAGCGAGGTTAACCCGTGTGGGGTAGCCGTAGCGAAAGCGAGTCCTAGCTGGGCGAGTGAGTTGCACGCTCTAGACCCGAAGCGGGGTGATCTAGCCATGGGCAGGGTGAAGCGGCTGTAAGAGGTCGTGGAGGCCCGAACCCACCAGGGTTGAAAACCTGGGGGATGACCTGTGGTTAGGGGTGAAAGGCCAATCAAACTCCGTGATAGCTGGTTCTCCCCGAAATGCATTTAGGTGCAGCGTCGTGTGTTGCTTGCCGGAGGTAGAGCTACTGGATAGGCGATGGGCCTTACCGGGTTACTGACCTTAGCCAAACTCCGAATGCCGGTAAGTTGAGCGCGGCAGTGAGACTGCGGGGGATAAGCTCCGTGGTCGAGAGGGAAACAGCCCAGAGCATCGACTAAGGCCCCTAAGCGTATGCTAAGTGGGAAAGGATGTGGAGTCGCAGAGACAACCAGGAGGTTGGCTTAGAAGCAGCCATCCTTGAAAGAGTGCGTAATAGCTCACTGGTCAAGTGATTCCGCGCCGACAATGTAGCGGGGCTCAAGCGTACCGCCGAAGTCGTGTCAGCAGCACAATAGCTCTAACGGGTGTGTTGTTGGGTAGGGGAGCGTCGTGTGCCGGGTGAAGCCGCACTGTAAGGTAGTGGTGGACGGTTCGCGAGTGAGAATGCAGGCATGAGTAGCGATACACACGTGGGAAACGTGTGCGCCGATTGACTAAGGGTTCCTGGGTCAAGTTGATCTGCCCAGGGTAAGTCGGGGCCTAAGGCGAGGCCGACAGGCGTAGTCGATGGATAACCGGTTGATATTCCGGTACCCGCTGTGAAGCGCCAAACATCGAATCAGGTGATGCTAAGCCCGTGAAGCCCCCTTGTTGATCCTTCGGGTGATGCGGGGTGTGGTGGAGCCGGTGATCCGAGCTTGTAGTAGGTGAGTGATGGGGTGACGCAGGAAGGTAGTCCAGCCCGGGCGGTGGTTGTCCCGGGGTAAGGGTGTGGCCCGTTGTGCAGGTAAATCCGCGCAACATTATGGGTGAGACCTGATGCCGAGCCGATTGTGGTGAAGTGGATGATCCTATGCTGTCGAGAAAAGCCTCTAGCGATGTTTCATGGCGGCCCGTACCCTAAACCGACTCAGGTGGTCAGGTAGAGTATACCGAGGCGTTCGGGTGAACTATGGTTAAGGAACTCGGCAAAATGCCCCCGTAACTTCGGGAGAAGGGGGGCCGCTTCCGGTGATGGCCTTTACGGTCTGAGCTGGGGGTGGCCGCAGAGACCAGCGAGAAGCGACTGTTTACTAAAAACACAGGTCCGTGCGAAGCTGTAAGGCGATGTATACGGACTGACGCCTGCCCGGTGCTGGAACGTTAAGGGGACCGGTTAGTCACTCTTCGGGGTGGCGAAGCTGAGAACTTAAGCGCCAGTAAACGGCGGTGGTAACTATAACCATCCTAAGGTAGCGAAATTCCTTGTCGGGTAAGTTCCGACCTGCACGAATGGCGTAACGACTTCTCGACTGTCTCAACCATAGGCCCGGTGAAATTGCATTACGAGTAAAGATGCTCGTTTCGCGCAGCAGGACGGAAAGACCCGGGACCTTTACTATAGCTTGATATTGGTGTTCGGTTCGGCTTGTGTAGGATAGGTGGGAGACTGTGAAGCGGCCACGCCAGTGGTTGTGGAGTCGTCGTTGAAATACCACTCTGGTCGTGTTGGATGTCTAACCTGGGTCCGTGATCCGGATCGGGGACAGTGTCTGGTGGGTAGTTTAACTGGGGCGGTTGCCTCCTAAAATGTAACGGAGGCGCCCAAAGGTTCCCTCAGCCTGGTTGGTCATCAGGTGGTGAGTGTAAGTGCACAAGGGAGCTTGACTGCGAGACTGACGGGTCGAGCAGGTGCGAAAGCAGGGACTAGTGATCCGGCGGTGGCTTGTGGGAGCGCCGTCGCTCAACGGATAAAAGGTACCCCGGGGATAACAGGCTGATCTTCCCCAAGAGTCCATATCGACGGGATGGTTTGGCACCTCGATGTCGGCTCGTCGCATCCTGGGGCTGGAGTCGGTCCCAAGGGTTGGGCTGTTCGCCCATTAAAGCGGCACGCGAGCTGGGTTTAGAACGTCGTGAGACAGTTCGGTCCCTATCCGCTGCGCGCGTAGGAGTCTTGAGAAGGGCTGTCCCTAGTACGAGAGGACCGGGACGGACGGACCTCTGGTGTGCCAGTTGTTCTGCCAAGGGCATGGCTGGTTGGCTACGTTCGGGAGGGATAACCGCTGAAAGCATCTAAGCGGGAAGCCTGCTTCGAGATGAGGACTCCCACCCCCTAGTGGGGTTAAGGCCCCCTGTAGACGACGGGGTTGATAGGCCGGATCTGGAAGCCCTGTGAGGGGTGGAGGTGACCGGTACTAATAGGCCGAGGGCTTGTCCATAGCTGCTTGCGTCCACTGTGTGGGTTCTGAAACAACAACCCGCCCACATTCCATCCGCCACCACCGCATGTGTGGTGTGGGGTGGTGTGGGGGTGTGTTTCATAGTGTTTCGGTGGTCATAGCGTTGGGGAAACGCCCGGTCTCATTCCGAACCCGGAAGCTAAGCCCGACCGCGCCGATGGTACTGCATGGGGGACCGTGTGGGAGAGTAGGTCACCGCCGAACAATTCGTTCATGAGAGCCGTCCCGAACGCTTCGGGGCGGCTTTCGTGCGTTACGGTGGCCGATATGAGCGGCCGTGCGCACCTGATGTGGGACCAGGCAGTCACCGGCTACGACTTCGGTCCCGAACACCCCATGGATCCCGTTCGGTTGGCGCTGACGATGCGCCTCGTCGAGGAGTTGGGGCTCGACAAGGCCGCCGACGTCGTCGCGGCGCCCGCGGCCGGCGACTCGACGCTGCGGCTTGTGCACCGGCAGGACTACATCGACGCCGTGCGCCAGGCGTCCGCGGCGCCGGAGGCGGCGGATCCGTCGTACGGACTCGGGACCGTGGACGATCCGGCGTTCGCGGGGATGCACGAGGCGTCCGCGTTGATCGCGGGGCAGTCCGTGGCGGCGGCGGAGGCCGTGTGGGAGGGGCGGGCTACGCATGCCGTGAACTTCGCCGGCGGGCTGCATCATGCGATGCCCGGTGCCGCTTCGGGGTTCTGCGTCTACAACGATGCGGCGTTGGCCATCGCGCGGCTGCTGGAGCTGGGCGTAGAGCGGGTGGCGTACGTGGATGTGGACGTGCACCACGGGGACGGCGTCCAGGCGGCGTTCTGGGACGACCCGCGGGTGCTGACCGTGTCCGTCCACGAGCACCCCAGCACGCTCTTCCCCCAGACCGGTTGGCCCGAGGAGACCGGTGGGCCCGGGGCCGAGGGGCAGGCGGTGAACGTGGCCCTGCCGGCCGGGACCGGGGACGCGGGGTGGCTGCGGGCGTTCCATGCCGTCGTGCCGGAGCTGTTGGGGGCGTGGCGGCCCCAGGTGCTCGTGTCGCAGCACGGGGCGGACACGCATGCCGAGGACCCGTTGGCGCATCTCGCGGTCAGTCTGGACGCGCAGCGTGCGGTGATGGAGACCTGCCACGCCCTGGCGCACGAGCAGGCGGACGGGCGTTGGCTGGCCCTCGGCGGGGGCGGGTACGCCGTCGTGGACGTCGTGCCGCGCTCCTGGGCGCATCTGTGCGCCGTCGCCGCCGGCCGCCCCGTTTCCCCGACGACCGAGGTGCCGGAGAGCTGGCGGGCCGAGGCGCTGCGGCGGACCGGGCAGCAGGCCCCATACCGGATGACCGACGGGCGCGACGCCTCGTGGGCGGACTGGGAGGCGGGGTACGACCCGGCCTCGCCGGTGGACCGCGCGGTGCGTGCCGCGCGGCGGACGGTCTTCCCGGCGCACGGGCTGCTGCCCTGAGGAGCCGGCCCTGACCGCACCCGCTGCTTCCTTGTGGGCGAAATATTCGCGAAGCCGCCCGTTCCGCCCGTAAGTGGGGCCAGAGTGGGGCGGGTGTTGACCGAAGCGCCCTTGTTGCGTACGCATCTGCTGGCAACGGGAATCGCCGGGCCGGTGGCGACGAGCCGCGACAAGAGCCTCCGCAGGTACCAGCAGTTCGCGGCCCGCGACCCCCGGGTGCTGCTCGGCCTCGAACCGGAACGCGACTGGTCGGTGGCCGAGTTGCTGCGGCTCATGGCCGAACGCTGCGGTACGAGCGGGGATCCGGGCCGGATCTCGGGCACCGAGGTCATCGATCCGGACCGCACCATCGCCGCCCTGCACGCCTTCGCGGAGCGGCTGGGCGGCGCGGCGCGAGACGGTGAGGCGGTGCTGTTCGGGACCGGTCATCCCGACCGCCTCCTCGGCTTCTACGCCCCCTTGGCTGCGGCGCTCTCGGCGGCTGGGTGCGTTGTTCTCACCCCTGGTGAGGGCAGAGATGTCGACATAACGACCCGATTCGGCGTACGTACATACCGCCTCAACTACCCCGGGAGTGTTGCCGTTCTGGGCGACCCGGACCCCTCTGCCGGGCCTGCCACCAGGGGGGTCCATACTCACTCTCCGCTTCCCCTGCGTGCGGCACTCGGTGCCGCCGCGGCCGCGGGCGGGCCGCTGCCCGGGCTGGTGGTGGGGGACCACGGATGGGCCTGCGGGGCTGGTCAGTTGGGCATCGAGGCCATCGGTCTGGCGGACGCCGACGACCCGGCACTCTTCGTCGCCCAAGCGGAGGGCCGGGTGTCCGTTGTGGTGCCTCTTGATGACGCTGTGCAACCGGACAGCTACGGGCCGGTGGCGGACTATGTGCTCAATCACGCCTGTCTGTCACTGTAGTCCTGCGATCGCTACTCCTCTTCCCCACTTGCATCACCCGCCCCTAATCTGGGGAGGAGCGCGCATGCGAGGAGGAGGCACCGGAGGGGAAGCCGGTGTCCGTCATGTGCGGAAGGTTCAGGTGTGTCATGGCTGCAAGCGATAAGCCTCTCAACGAGGTTGTGTTCCTGACCGTGGCTGAAGTAGCCGCGGTGATGCGAGTGTCCAAGATGACCGTGTACCGGTTGGTGCACAGCGGCCATCTTCCGGCGATCCGGGTGGGGAGGTCCTTCCGGGTGCCGGAGCAGGCCGTGCACGAATACCTCCGCGAGTCGTATGTGGGGGTGGAGTCCGCCTGACGGATCCGACTGGTTGCACCCTCGATTACGTCAATCCAGTTCGCCCGGGTAGGCTTGGGCCCCTGTAAGACGTGTGGGCCCTTGCCCGCCCACCCCGACGGAGAGAAGTGAGCGAGGGTACCCGTGGGCTCTGTGATCAAGAAGCGGCGTAAGCGGATGGCTAAGAAGAAGCACCGCAAGCTGCTGAAGCGCACGCGAGTGCAGCGCCGCAACAAGAAGTAGCGGTAGCCCGCACCCGTCCCGCCGTTCATCCGCCTACCCGGCGGGTGGACGGCGGTTGTGCGTTGTACTGCGGGTACGGTGGGTCGAGCGTGCGTACGGGCAGGGAGAGGAAGGCGAACGCCAGTGGGCAGGACCGTGCTCGTCACCGGTGTCGCCCGCCCCCTCGTCGGGCGCCTGGTCCGCCGGCTGCTGCGCGAGCCGGACGTCGACCACGTCGTCGGCGTGGACGCGCGGCCTCCCGAGCACGGGCTCGGCGGCGCCGATTTCGTACCCGCGGACATCCGCCATCCCGTGCTCGCCCGGATCCTCGTCGAGCACGGCATCGACACCGTGATGCACATGGACGTCACCGGCACCCCGCTCGCCCGCGGCGGCCGGGCGGCGATCAAGGAGAACAACGTCATCGGGTCCATGCAACTGCTCGGTGCCTGCCAGCAGGCGCCGCGCGTGCGCCGGCTCGTCGTGAAGTCCACCACCAGCGTGTACGGATCGGCGCCCCGCGACCCCGCCGTGTTCACCGAGAGCACGCCGCCCAAGGCGCTGCCCAGCGGCGGCTTCGCGAAGGACGCGGTGGAGGTCGAGGGGTACGTGCGCGGGTTCGCCCGGCGCCGCCCGGACGTCGCGGTGTGCGTGCTGCGGTTCGCCAACATCCTGGGCCCGCGCGTGGACACCCCGCTCGCCGAGTACCTGGCGCTGCCGGCGCTGCCCACCGTCCTCGGCTACGACCCGCGGCTCCAGTTCGTCCACGAGGACGACGTCATCGACGTGCTGCTGCTCGCCGCCGGCGAGCCGCGGCGCGGCACGATCAACAGCGGCACCTTCAACATCGCCGGCGAGGGCGTGCTGCTGCTGTCCCAGGCCGCCCGGCGGCTCGGGCGGCCCACGGTCCCGGTGCCGCTGCCCGCGGTGACGTGGGTGGGCTCGGCGCTGCGGTCGGCGGGGATGACGGACTTCTCGCCGGAGCAGATCCGGCTGCTGACCCACGGCCGGGTCGTGGAGACCACGCAGATGCGCGAGTTGCTGGGCTTCACCCCGGAGTACTCGACGGTGGCGGCGTTCGCCGATTTCGCCGCCGGGCGGGGAGCCGGGCTGGTGCCGCCGCGTGAGGTGCGGCGGGCCGTCGACGCGGTCGGCGAGCTGCTGGGGCTGCCGGGCGTACGGACCCCGGCGAAGGCGGACGGCGCTGCGAAGGAGCCGGTGCACGATGGCTGACGCGAAGGTGATCCCGTTCGACGACGACCGCTCCCGCGGCGGCGGCAGGCCGCGTCGCCGGCCGAACGCCGGCCGGCCGCGGCGCGGTGACGGCGGCGGAACGGGCGGGGAGGCGGCGCTCTCGGCGCTGCCCGGCGCGCAGGGGGCCGCGGACGACGAGGGTGCGGAGCGTACGGACGCGGGAGAAGCGCGGGACGACACCGCAGGCGAGGCCCGGGCCGCGTCAGCGGGCCGTACGGCACCGCCGGGAGCCGAGGCCGCCGACGCGGTCGCCGCGGCGCTACAGAGCGCTCTCACGGCCGCGTTGCCGCGGCTCCTGGGCGGCGGCTGGGAGCGCAGGGCCGCCGACGCGCTGGGCTTCCTGCGGCGGCGGCTGACGGGCGACTACGAGGTCGACGAGTTCGGCTTCGACGCGGACCTCACCGACCAGGTGCTCGTGCCGCTCTTCCGCCCGGTCTTCGAGAAGTACTTCCGGGTGACGGTCAAGGGCGTCGAGAACATTCCCGACACCGGCGGCGCGCTCGTCGTCTGCAACCACTCCGGCACCCTGCCCTGGGACGGGCTGATGGCCCAGATCGCCGTACGCGACCACCACCCCGCCGACCGCCATCTGCGGCTGCTCGCGGCCGACCTGGTGTTCATGATGCCGTTCGTCAACCAACTGGCGCGCAAGGGCGGGCACACGCTGGCCTGCGCCGACGACGCGGCGCGGCTGCTCGCGCGGGGCGAGGTCGTCGGCGTGATGCCGGAGGGCTTCAAGGGCATCGGCAAGCCGTTCGCCGATCGGTACAAGCTCCAGCGCTTCGGCCGCGGCGGCTTCGTCTCGACGGCGCTGCGGGCGGGGGCGCCGATCGTGCCGTGCTCGATCGTCGGGGCCGAGGAGATCTATCCGATGATCGGCAACGCCAGGACGGTGGCGCGGCTGCTGGGGCTGCCGTACTTCCCGCTGACGCCGACGTTCCCGTGGCTGGGCCCGCTGGGGGCCCTGCCGCTGCCGACGAAGTGGACGATCGAGTTCGGCGAGCCGATCCTCACGGACGGCTATCCGCCGGAGGCGGCGGACGACCCCATGCTGATGTTCAACCTGACGGACCAGGTGCGCGAGACGATCCAGCACACGCTGTACAAGCTGCTCGTCGAGCGGCGCTCGGTCTTCTTCTGACCGGAGCGCTGCCCCGTACCGCGCCGGGCCGCGCCCCGGCTACTCGTCCTCGCCGAAGTCGAGGCCCAGGTCGGGCAGGGGCAGCAGCGGCGGGAGCGTGATCTCCGGCTTCTTCTTGCCGGGGTCCTGCTCCGCGGGCGACGTACTGCTGCCGCCGCTCTCCCGGTCGCCCGAATCGTCGTCGTCAGGCAGAACGCCGCCGATCAGGCCGTCCTCGCCGACGAGCCCGCCCTCCTGGGTGGCGCTGGGCTTCGGCTCGCCGTCGTCGCCGACCTCGCCGTCGGCCGTGGCGGTGGACGACGGGGCGGGCTCGGCCGGGTCGGTGTCGGTGCGCGAGCCCCCGGTGCCCGCGGTGCCCGGTGCGGTGCCGCCGGGGGTGGAGTCCTCCTCCGGGCCGGGCAGCAGCGAGGACAGCGGGGCGACGTCCTGCTTTATGGCGTCGAAGACCGAGCTGACCTCGTCGCCCAGCTCGCCCAGCTCCGCGGGGAGCTGCTCGCGCAACTGCTGCCAGCTTCGCTCGTGCTTCTGCGAGAACGCGGAGAGGGTCTGCATGGGGCCGAGCGAGCCGTCCTCGTCGTACGCGTCGCGCAGCAGCTTGCGGCCTTCGCCGGCGTCGTGCCGTACGTTGTCGAGGGCTTCGCGGACCTCGTTCATCGACTCCGCGTCGAGGTCGCCGGCCCGGCCGCGCTCCATGAGGCGCCGCGCCTCGTTCAGCCGGGTGGACGCCTGGTCGAGGTAGACGCGACCGCGCTCGGTGTCACCGTCGGCCCAGCCGCGGCGCAGGTCCTCCATGCCGCGCTTGAGGCCGTAGAGGGTGTCGCCGGGGAGGGCGTCGGAGCTGACCGCGGCGGCGGCGCTGAACGCGCCGGCCGCGACGCCGACGCCGACGCCGCCGATGGCGACGCCGCGCGAGAGGCGGGAGCGCGGGCGCAGCCGGGACAGCGGGCCGGCCGCGCGGTGGGCCCCGCGCTTGCGGGGTGCCGGGATGAGGGGCGCTTCGGTGCTCTCCGCGGTGTCCTCGGCGAGCATCGCCTCCATGGCGGCGATGAGCTGGGTCCGCTGAACGGTCTTGACCTCGGGGTCGAGGGTCGGACCGGGCACCGAGGCGAGCTGTCCCGCGAGGCCCAGCAGCCGCGCCTGCTCGGGGTCTGCCGCCAGTGCTTCCGCCTGCTGCGCCCGAGACTCCTCATCAAGGGCCTGGGCGAAGGCGTTGGCCCGCCGGTGTGCCGATACGGAACCGATCACGGGCGGCACCTCCTGTCGACTCGGGGTCTCTGTGTGGGACTCCCCATCCCGCCCGCATAGTTGTACTCCTTGACCCGTTTCACCTGAAGGGGTGAGACGGGGTGGACAACTCGCGACGGAAGAAGCCCTGCTACCCCCTCAACGACGGGCAGGGCAGTCGGGTTACGCGGTGGCGTTGATAGTACTTCGGCCGGCGGAGGGGGCCCGGGTATCGCGGGAATCAACGGTGATCGCTTCCCGTCAGCGGGCGTCGTCCGGCAGCAGCCGCGCCAGAGTGCGCACCGCCCGGTACTGGAGCGTCTTGATCGCGCCTTCGTTCTTGCCCATCACCTTGGCGGTCTCGGCCACCGACAGGCCCTGGAGGAAGCGGAGGGTCACGCACTCCTGCTGCTGCGGGTTGAGCTTGCGCACGGTCTCCAGCAGCGCGGTGTTGGAGAGCGACTCCAGCACGGAGTCCTCGGGGCTGCGCTCGGTCTCGCTGGGGTCCAGCATCTCGCCGGTGGTGACCTCCAGGCGGAACCGGCTGGACTTGAAGTGGTCGGCCACGAGGTTGCGCGCGATCGTCACCAGCCAGGCGCCGAAGTCGCGGCCCTGCCAGGTGAACGTGCCGATGCGGCGCAGGGCGCGCAGGAAGGTCTCCGAGGTGAGGTCCTCGGCCGTCGCCCGGCCGCCGACGCGGTAGTAGATGTAGCGGTAGACGGTGTCGGCGTACTGGTCGTAGAGCCGGCCGAACGCCTCGGTCTCGCCGGACTGGGCGCGCTCGACCAGGTCCATCATGCGGCGGCTGTCGCCGGTGGAGGGCTGGCTCTGCCTCGTCTGCCTGCCGCTGCGCTCCCGGGTGCCCGCTCCGCCGGCCTGCCGGCGTCTGCTGCCGACGGCGGCGCTGCCGTCGGTGAGGGCGTAGGCGGGGCCTGCGGCCTGGCCGGCGGCGGGACTCGCGGCGGGGCCGGCGACGGCCAGGGCGGGCGACAAGAGGCGCAGTTGCTCGATTACCTGCGCGCGCAGCGTAGCCAGTCCTGAGGCGTCAACCCCGACGTATGGGTACACGGGACTCCCAGAGGCAGTGCTTCCATCACGTTCAGTGCGGGACCGTTGACCGACGTAGGTATGTGCGGGCACCGGATTGCGTCTGAGGAGAATAACGCTTCGTGTCGGGCGCGCTACCTCCAGTTGCTCAAATCACCGTTTCCGTCCGATCTGTAGCCTATTGACGACTCCTCAAGTATCGGCCGTCGGATTGAGTTTGATCGGTAAGTGACACGAACTGCCTGGTTCACGGGCGTGTTGTGGGTTTCCCGGAGTAATCGGTCACGGGTACGCTGTCGGCGCCCCGTTGACGGCGGGGCCGGCGGTGCTGCCCGGGGGGTGCCATCGGTGCGCCCGATTCAGCGGCGGCGGCGCTGGAGGGCGGCGGCCGCGGCCGCGCCGCCCGCCACCGCCCCGACGCCCGCCGCGGCCGGGATGCCGACCTTCGCCGCCTTGCGGCCGGTGCGGTAGTCGCGCAGCCGCCATCCGTGCTCGCGTGCGTGCTTGCGCAGCCGCCCGTCGGGGTTGATCGCGTACGGGTGGCCGACGAGCGAGAGCATCGGGATGTCGTTGGCCGAGTCGCTGTACGCGGCGCAGCGCGCCAGCTCCAGCGTCTCGGCGGCGGCCAGGGCCCGTACCGCCTCGGCCTTGGCGGGGCCGTGCAGCACCTCGCCGACGAGCCGGCCGGTGTAGACGCCGCCGGCGGACTCCGCGACCGTGCCCAGCGCGCCGGTCAGGCCGAGCCGGCGGGCGATGATGGTCGCGGTCTCGACGGGGGCGGCGGTGACGAGCCACACCTTCTGGCCGGCGTCGAGGTGCGCCTGGGCGAGCGCGCGGGTGCCGGGCCAGATGCGTTCGGCCATGTACTCGTCGTAGATCTCCTCGCCCATCTCCATGAGATCGGCGACGCGATGGCCCTGCACGATGGACAGCGCGCTGGACTGCGCGTCCTCCATGTGCCCGGAGTTCTCGGCGCCGGCGAGGCGGAAGTACGCCTGCTGCCAGGCGAACCGGGCGAGGTCACGGGTGCGGAAGAACTTGCGCTTGTAGAGCCCGCGGCCGAAGTGGTAGAGCGCGGCGCCCTGCATGATCGTGTTGTCGAGGTCGAAGAAGGCCGCCGCGTGCACGTCGCCGTGGACGGGGAAGTCCGGCTCGTCTTCTTCTTTTGCCGCCCCGACGCCCGTCGTGACGCCTTCGGCGAGGGCGGCTTCCGCCTCCGCCAGGGTGGCGTGCTCCAGCTCCTGCGACGTCTTGCGCGCCACCTCCGCCGCGGCCTCGCCGGCCACCACGCTGCGCGCGGTCGCGCGGCGTCTGCGGGTGAGCCATGCGAATGCGGCCATGCCGATGAGCATAACGGTGCCAGGCGGGCCAACCGGAGTCGAGGGGGAGGGGCCCCGGGGGCGCCCGCGTGAACTCCCGGTTGGTTCCTGCCCGACTCTTTACGGCTCCTGCTCGGCCGCGTTCGTTCTTCGCTTTTCTCTGCCTGCGATCTGTCCGAGTCTGTTCCCTTCGGGGCGGCTCCGTACGCCCGTGAAGGGCGGCACAATCGATGACATGAGCCTGCTGCGACGTAAGACCGCCGCCTCCGCGCCTGCCTCCGCGCCCGCCGCCGACCGCACCGTGACGCTGATCGGCAAGCCCGGCTGCCATCTGTGCGACGAGGCGCGCGAGGTCGTCGTCGCCGTCTGCGCGGAGCTGGGCGCCGGCTGGGAGGAGAAGGACATCACCCGGGACGAGGAGCTGTACCGGCGCTACTGGGAGCAGATCCCGGTGGTCCTCGTGGACGGCGAGCAGCACGACTTCTGGCGGGTCGACCCGGAGAGGCTGCGGCGGGCGCTGCGGTCGTGAGCCGCGGGGTGACGCCCGTCACTTTGCCCGGACAAAGCGGACACCATCTTTGTGCACGCGTTCACAAAGGCATAGCCTTCTCTCATCAGTGCGGTTTCGCCCCGGCGGGCCGTACGCGGCACCGCGCTAGCGTCAGGAGCACTGTGGCAACTGGCCGAACTCACCGAACGGCGACCCGAAGCCGGGGGATCCCCGAGGCCACCGTCGCCCGGCTTCCGCTGTATCTGCGGGCCCTCACGGCGCTCTCGGAGCGCTCCGTGCCCACGGTCTCCTCCGAGGAACTGGCCGCCGCCGCCGGCGTCAACTCCGCGAAGCTGCGCAAGGACTTCTCCTACCTCGGTTCGTACGGCACCCGCGGGGTCGGCTACGACGTCGAGTACCTCGTCTACCAGATTTCACGCGAGCTGGGCCTGACCCAGGACTGGCCCGTGGTCATCGTCGGCATCGGCAACCTCGGCGCCGCCCTCGCCGGCTACGGCGGCTTCGCCTCCCGCGGCTTCCGCGTCGCCGGGCTCATCGACGCCGACCGGGCCATGACCGGCAAGCAGGTCGCGGGCCTGACCGTGCGGCACACCGACGAGCTGGAGCCGCTGATCAACGAGAGCGGCGTCTCCATCGGCGTCATCGCCACCCCGGCGGGCGCCGCGCAGGCGGTCTGCAACCGGCTGGTGGAGGCCGGCGTCACCTCGATCCTCAACTTCGCCCCCACCGTGCTGAACGTCCCCGACGGCGTCGACGTCCGCAAGGTCGACCTCTCGATAGAACTCCAGATCCTCGCCTTCCACGAGCAGCGCAAGGCCGGCGAGGAGGCCGAGCTGCGCGAGGCCGAGGCGGCGGCAGCGGCGCAGGGCGGTACGCCCCGGGCGGACGCGGCGGAGCGCCCCGCCCCCGTCGCGAAGAAGCGCACCGGGCAGGGGCCCGACGGGGACGTGCCCGCCGTGATGCCCGCATGAGTGTCCTCGTCGTCGGCCTCAGCCACCGCAGCGCGCCGGTGAGCGCGCTGGAGCGGGCCTCGCTCGCGCCGGACGCGCGCGCGAAGCTGCTCACGGACGCGGTGGCCGCGGCTCCCGTCACGGAGGCCGCGGTGCTGGCCACGTGCAACCGGATCGAGCTGTACGCCGCGGTGGACAAGTTCCACGCGGGCGTCGCCGAGCTGTCGACGCTGCTGGCGCAGCACGCGGGCGCGAGCCTGGAGGAGCTGACGCCGCACCTGTACGTGCACTACGAGGACCGCGCCGTGCACCACCTGTTCTCGGTGGGCTGCGGGCTGGACTCCATGGTCGTCGGCGAGGGGCAGATCCTCGGCCAGATCAAGGAGTCGCTGGCGCTCGGGCAGCGGCTGCACACCGCCGGCCGGACACTGAACGACCTCTTCCAGCAGGCGCTGCGCGTCGGCAAGCGGGCGCACAGCGAGACGGGGATCGACAAGGCCGGGCAGTCGCTCGTGTCGTTCGGGCTGGCGCAGCTCGCGGCCGGCGCCCCCGTCGCCGAGTGGGTGGCGGGCCGCCGTGCGCTGGTGATCGGCGCGGGGTCGATGTCGTCGCTGGCGGCGGCGACGCTGGCGCGGGCCGGGGCGGCGGAGCTGGTGATCGCCAACCGTACGTACGAGCGCGCGGAGCGCCTGGCCGGGAGCCTGAACGCGGGCTCGGCGGTCGCGGGCGGCTGGAGCGCGGGCTCGCCCGCCGCGGGCGCGGCGGGCCCGATCCCGGCGCAGACCGGCCGGCCGGGCACCCCGGCGACGGCCCGCGCGGTGCGCGTGGAGGAGATCGCGGCGGAACTGGAGACGGCGGACGTGGTCGTCTCCTGCACGGGCGCCACGGGCCTGGTGCTGACCGCCGACGAGGTACGCGGCGCGCTGGGCCGCCGCTCCACCGGCCCGCTCGCCCTGCTCGACCTCGCCATGCCGCGTGACATCGATCACGCGCTGCACGAGACCCCCGGCGTCCGGCTCGTCGACATCGAGACACTCGCCGGCGCCTCCGCCGACGCCCCCATGGCCGCCGACGTCGACCAGGTGCGGGCGATCGTGTCCGAGGAGGTCGACGTCTTCGGCGCCGCGCAGCGGGCCGCGAGCATCACGCCGACCGTGGTCGCGCTGCGGACCATGGCCCAGGACGTCGTCGCGGGCGAGATCGCCCGTTTGGAGGGTAGGCTGCCCGGGCTCGACGAACGTCAGCGGGCCGAGGTGGCGCAGACCGTGCGCCGCGTCGTGGACAAGCTGCTGCACGCGCCGACCGTACGGGTCAAGGAGCTGGCCGCCACCCCCGGTGGAGCGGGGTACGCGGACGCCCTGCGGGAGCTTTTCGACCTCGACCCGGCCACCGTCGACGCCGTCAGTCGCGCGGACTCCGGCCGCGCGGCGGCCAGCGCACGCAGTGAACGGGAGCCGTCATGACCGCAGCCAAGCCGACGCCGGCAGAGGGGGCGCAGGCGCGTGAAGCCCCGCGCTTCCGGCGCCCGTTGCGCCTCGGCACGCGGCGCAGCAAGCTCGCGCTCGCCCAGTCCGAGCAGGTTGCCGAATCGGTACGCCGCGTCACCGGACGCCCCGTCGAGCTGGTCGAGATCACCACGTACGGGGACGTGTCCCGGCAGCACCTGTCCGAGATCGGCGGCCAGGGCGTCTTCGTCGCCGCGCTGCGCGAGGCCGTGGCTCTCGGCGAGGTGGACCTCGCGGTGCACTCGCTGAAGGACCTGCCGACCGCGCAGCCCGAGGGGCTGGTGATCGCCGCCGTGCCGCCCCGCGAGGACCCGCGCGACGTGCTGGTCGCCCGCGACGGCCTCGGCTTCGAGGACCTGGTCGCCGCCGGCGGCCGGCCCCGGATAGGCACCGGGTCGGCGCGCCGCGCCTGCCAGTTGCACGCCTGGGCCCGCTCCCTCGGCGGCGCCGTCGAGACCGTCCCGGTCCGCGGGAACGTCGACACCCGCATCGGGTACGTACACCAGGGGGAGCTGGACGCCGTCGCGCTCGCCGCCGCGGGGCTCAGCCGCCTCGGCCGGCTGGCCGAGGCCACCGAGCTGATCCCCCTCGACACAGTCTTGCCCGCCCCCGGCCAGGGGGCCCTGGCGGTCGAGTGCGCCTCGTCGAGCGCGCACCTGACCGCCCAGCTCGCGGAGCTGGACGACCCGCCCACGCGGGTCGCCGTCACCGCCGAGCGGACGCTGCTCGCCGCCCTGGAGGCCGGCT
The DNA here is from genome assembly GCF_045781775.1 of Streptomyces sp. 184. Taxonomy (NCBI): domain Bacteria; kingdom Bacillati; phylum Actinomycetota; class Actinomycetes; order Kitasatosporales; family Streptomycetaceae; genus Streptomyces; species Streptomyces sp. 184. The sequence continues at coordinate 680,067 of NZ_CP123230.1, forward strand.
GTAGCGCACCCGTGGGTGCGCTCGCCGACCTGCACGCGGAGGGTCCCTCCGGGGCCGACAAGGGCACAGCGTCGACTGTCACCGAGATGCGCCTGCGCGGCGTCGTCGGCACCCCCGACGGCTCCGCGCTGGTGCAGATGTCCACCACCGGCCCCGTGCCGGCGTCGTACGACGACGCCGTGGCGCTCGGCAGCGAGCTCGCAGAAGAGATGCTCGCCAAGGGCGCGGCCGGTCTGATGGGGGAGCGAGCACTTTGAGCCCCACGCCTTCGACCCGTAAGGCCAGCGCGTCGGCGCGTACCGCAGCGACCGGCGCGGCCCGCCCGCCCGGTCCCGCCGCCCGCGGGCACGTCACGTTCCTGGGCGCAGGACCCGGGGATCCGGGCCTGCTGACGCTACGCGCCGTGGAAGCGCTGTCTGCCGCGGACGTCCTGGTCGCCGACCCGAAGGTCCTCGCCGTCGTACGCGCCCACGCGCGCGCCGGCGCGGCCACACCGCACACGTCGGCGGCGCATACGTCGGCGGCCGCGGGGGACGACGAACCGCCAACGGCCGCTGACGCAGGCCATCTTGTCATGGAGGCCGCGCGCGCCGGCAGGCGGGTCGTGCATGCCGTGGCGGGCGATCCGGGCCTCGACGGCGGCGCCGCGCAGGCGATGCTCGAATGCGCCACCGAGGGCATCTCCTTCGAGGTGGTGCCCGGTGTCGCGACCGCCGTCGGCGTGCCCGCGTACGCCGGTGTGCCGCTGCGCGACCCGCAGGGTACGGACGTGCGCGTCGTGGACGCCGCGACCGCCTCGGACCAGATCTGGGGCGAAGCGGGCGCCAGCGACTGCACGTTGGTGGTGCAGACGTCCCTGGAGGCCACCGCGGCGACGGCGCGCGAGCTGGTCGCCGCCGGCCGCAAGCCGGACACCCCGATGACGGTCACGCTCGCCGGTACGACGACGCGGCAGCGGACGTTCAGCGCCACGCTCGGCAGCGTCGCGCAGGTGCTGAAGGCCGCGAAGGTGCTGCCGTCGCCGGACGCCGGGCAGGCCGTCATAGCCGTCGTCGGCGAGCAGAGCGCGCCGGCCCGCCGCGAGCAGCTCGCCTGGTTCGAGTCCAAGCCGCTCTTCGGCTGGCACGTGCTCGTGCCGCGGACGAAGGAGCAGGCCGCGTCGCTGTCCGAGCAACTGCGCTCGTACGGCGCCGTGCCGCACGAGGTGCCGACCATCGCCGTCGAGCCGCCGCGCACGCCGCAGCAGATGGAGCGCGCGGTCAAGGGCCTGGTCACCGGGCGGTACGAGTGGATCGCCTTCACCTCCGTCAACGCGGTCAAGGCGGTGCGGGAGAAGTTCGAGGAGTACGGGCTGGACGCCCGCGCCTTCGCCGGGATCAAGGTCGCCGCGGTCGGCGAGCAGACGGCGGCGGCGCTGGTGGAGTTCGGCGTACGGCCCGACCTCCAGCCCAGCGGCGAGCAGTCGTCGCACGGGCTGCTGGAGGACTGGCCGCCGTACGACCCGGTCTTCGACCCGATCGACCGGGTGTTCCTGCCGCGCGCCGACATCGCCACCGAGACGCTGGTCGCGGGGCTGAAGGAGCTGGGCTGGGAGGTCGACGACATCACCGCGTACCGCACGGTGCGCGCGTCGCCGCCGCCGGCCGAGACCCGCGAGGCGATCAAGGGCGGCGGGTTCGACGCCGTGCTGTTCACCTCGTCCTCGACGGTGCGGAACCTCGTCGGCATCGCCGGCAAGCCGCACAACGTCACGATCATCGCCTGTATCGGCCCGGCCACGGCGAAGACCGCGGAGGAGCACGGCCTGCGCGTCGACGTCATGGCGCCGGAGCCGTCCGTGCACCGGCTGGCGGAGGCGCTGGCGGAGTTCGGCGGGCGGCGCAGGGCGGCGGCGGTCGAGGCCGGGGAGCACGTCACCCGGCCCAGCGAGCGCAGGCCGCGGCGGCGGGCGCGGACGACGACGAGCTGACGGGGGCCGCCGCGGGGCGGTCCGGCGGGGGCGTACGGTGGAAGGCAACCGGCCCCCCGCCGCCCGATGGGGGGCGCCTTTCGTTGGTGCCCTCTCTCGCCCGGCGGGCCACCGGCCCCCCGGAGCATCACGGAGGTAAGCACACGTGTCCAGCACCGACGCCCCGCACGGCTCTGTCGCCGGTCCCGTCGTCCGCCCGCGGCGGCTGCGCACCACGCCCGCCCTGCGGCGCATGGTCGCCGAGACCCGGCTGCACCCGGCGGAGCTGATCCTGCCCGCCTTCGTACGCGAGGGCATCGACGAGCCGGCGCCGATCTCCGCCATGCCGGGCGTCGTGCAGCACACCCGCGACACCCTGAAGAAGGCCGCCGCCGAGGCCGTCGCCGCGGGCCTCGGCGGGATCATGCTCTACGGCGTGCCGGAGGAGGCCAAGAAGGACGCGGTCGGGTCGGCCGGCACGGACCCCGACGGCATCCTCCAGGTCGCGCTGCGCGACGTGCGCGCGGAGGTCGGGGACGACCTGGTGATCATGTCCGACGTGTGTCTGGACGAGACCACCGACCACGGCCACTGCGGGGTGCTGGACGCCGAGGGCCGGGTCGACAACGACGCGACGCTCGCGCGGTACGCGGAGATGGCCGTGGTGCAGGCGGACGCCGGGGCGCACGTGCTGGGGCCCAGCGGCATGATGGACGGCCAGGTCGCGGTGATCCGCGAGGCCCTGGACCGGGCGGGGCACGAGGACACGGCTGTCCTCGCGTACACCGCGAAGTACTCGTCCGCCTTCTACGGCCCGTTCCGCGAGGCGATCAACTCCTCGCTGAAGGGCGACCGGAAGACGTACCAGCAGGACCCGCCGAACGCCCGCGAGGCGCTGCGGGAGCTGTCCCTCGACCTCGACGAGGGCGCCGACATGGTGATGGTCAAGCCGGCGGGGCCGTATCTCGACGTGCTGCGCCGGGTCGCCGACGAGGCGGACGTGCCGGTGGCGGCCTACCAGATCTCGGGCGAGTTCGCGATGGTCGAGGCGGCGGCGGAGCGCGGCTGGGTCGACCGGGACACGGCGATGATGGAGACGCTGACGGGGATCAGGCGGGCCGGGGCGCAGCTCATCCTCACGTACTGGGCGATCGACGCGGCCCAGCGGCTGACGCTCCGCGGCTGACGTTCGGCGGGACTGCGGGGCGCCGGCGCCGGCCGCGGCTGCGGGCCGCGGCCGGGCGGCGCCCCCGTGGCGTCCTGCCTCTTGCCGTACGAAACGGCGTCAGCGCCTCCGCGCGCGCAGCACGGCGTCGTGGTGCTCGACCGCCTCGCCGTGCCCGCCGTGCCCGCCGCCGCTGTCGCCGTGTTCGTGCGGCTCGTGGCCCGCGGGCGCCCGCCGGGTCCGTACCTCCGCCACGGCGACGTCCCAGTCCTCCGGCGCCAGGCCCGCCGCCACGTCCTCCGCGGTGAAGTGCACCTCCGGGTGCGCCGCGGCGATCTCCGCCGCGCGCGGGTCCGTCTCGTGGTGGCCGACGACGAGCAGCGTGCCGCCCGGCGCCACCGCCGCCGCCAGACGGCGGAACAGCGCCTCGCGGGACGCCGTGGTGTGCACGTAGTGCGTGGTGACCAGGTCGAAGGGCCCGCCGTCCGGCATGGCGCCGGTCAGGTCGGCCCGTACCCACGTCAGGCGCCCGGCGACCGCCGGACCGCGGGCCTCGGCGTGTGCGCGGGCGCGGTGCAGCGCGGTGGCGGAGATGTCCACCGCCGTCACCCGCCAGCCGCGCTCGGCGAGCCAGATGGCGTCGGCGCCCTCGCCGCAGCCGGCCTCCAGGGCGGTGCCGGGCGGCAGGTCCGCCAGCTCGGCGACGAGCTGCGGGTTGGGACGGCCGCTCCAGACCGCGTCCCGGGCGCGGTACCTGTCCTCCCAGTACGCCTCGCCGAACTCTTCCGTCGCGTTCGTCATCCTCGGATCCCTCTCCGTCGTCGTCCCGGCCGGTCCGTACGTCACACGCCGACCCGGCGGGCGGCGACCGCCCGGCGGGCGTCCTCGGCGGCGAGGTCGGCGTTGATCTGCGCGCCCGCCATGGCACCGGCCGCCATGGCGGCGCCCACCTGGGCGGTCATGTCGGTGACGTTGCCCGCGACCCACACCCCGGGCACGTCGGTACGGCCGGTGGGTTCGGCGGGGACGTGCTCGCCCATGGCGGACGGGTGCGCCACGGGGCGCAGCCCCAGGCCGGCCAGGATCCCGGCGCGGGCCACCATGCGCGGGGCCACCGCCAGCGCCTGGCGGGGCACCACCGTGCCGTCCGCGAGCCGCAGGCCCGCGAGCCGGTCGCCGGCGACCTCCAGGGCCGTGACCTCGCCGGTGACAACGCGCACGCCGAGGGCGTCCAACTGCTCGGCGTCCTCGCCGGCCGGGGGCCCGGTGGTGTGCGCGAAGTACGTGACGTCGTCGCTCAACTGCCGGAAGAGCAGCGCCTGGTGCAGGGCCATGGGCCCGGTCGCCAGCACGCCGATCGCCTGGTCGCGGACCTCCCAGCCGTGGCAGTACGGGCAGTGCAGAACGTCCCGGCCCCAGCGCTCGCGCAGGCCGGTCACCGCGGGCAGCTCGTCGACGAGCCCGGTGGTGACGAGCAGCCGGCGGGCGCGTACGGACCGGCCGCCGGCGAGGGTGACGGCGAACCCGCGAGGGCTCTCCCCGTCCCCGGTCCCGCCGTCCCCGATCCCGCTCCCGCCGTCCTCCGGGTCCGGGACCGCCGCGGTGACCTCGCCGGAAACCACGTGGCCCCCGTACGAGCGGACCTCCGCCCGCCCGCGTTCCAGCAGCTCGCCCGGCGGCGTGCCCTCGCGGGCCAGCAGCCCGTGCACGCCGTCCGCCGGGGCGTTGCGCGGCTCGCCCGCGTCGATCACCAGCACGGAGCGGCGGGAGCGCGCCAGCATCAGCGCCCCGCTGAGCCCCGCGGCGCCGCCGCCGACCACCGCCACCTCGTAGTCGTCCGCTGCATCGTCGGTCGTCACGGCTCTTTCGGCCCTCTCGGTCACGTCGACCACCTCCATGCCGACGACCATGCGGCCGGTCCGCCGAATCCGCAAACAATGTTGCCGTTATGGCAAACTGTTCCTCATGGCCGACACCGACGGCGCCCCCGACCCGGACGCCGAACTCGACACCGCCCTGACCGCCGTCGGCCCCCGGCTGCGCGAGCTGCGCAGGCAGCGCGAGTCGACGCTCGCCGAGCTGTCCGCGGCCACCGGCATCTCCGTGAGCACCCTGTCCCGGCTGGAGTCCGGCAGCCGCCGCCCGACGCTGGAGCTGCTGCTGCCCCTGGCCCGGGCCCACGGCGTCACGCTGGACGAACTCGTCGGCGCCCCGCCCACCGGCGACCCGCGCATCCACCTGCGCCCGGTCACCCGCAACGGCATGACGTTGCTCCCGCTGTCCCGCGGCCGGGCCGGCGGCATCCAGGCGTTCAAGCTGATCCTCCCGGCGGGCAGCGGGCGCCGGGAGCCGGAGCTGCGGACGCACGAGGGCTACGACTGGCTGTACGTGATGAGCGGCCGGCTGCGCGTCGTGCTCGGCGAGCACGACCTGATCCTCGAACCCGGCGAGGCGGCCGAGTTCGACACCCGCGTGCCGCACTGGTTCGGCGCCGCGGACGACGAGGCGGTGGAGTTCCTCAGCCTCTTCGGCGGCCAGGGCGAGCGCGCCCACCTGCGCGCCCGCCCGAAGCCGGCCTCCTGACCGGCCCGTCGCGGGCTCGTCGCGGGCTCGTGCGGGAGGGGCGGCTCAGCGGACGGCGAGCACCGTCTTCGCCGGGGCCGTCCTGTTCTCCAGCGCCGCGTGCACCTCGCCCGCGCGGTCCAGCGGGAGGACGGCGGGCGCCGGCTCCCGTACGGTGCCGCTGTGGACGAGGCCGACGACCGCCGCCAGGGCGGCGCGGACCCGCTCCGGGATGACGTGGGCGAGACCGCCGAGGTTCAGGCCGAGGAGCTGCCGGCTGTTCAGCCACACGGCGTCGCCGGAGAGCGCCGGGTCCTGCCCGCTGGCGTTGCCGACGACCACCTGCCGGCCGAAGGGCGCCAGCAGGCCGAAGGCGCGGGTACGGAGATCGCCGCCGACCGGGTCGACGACGACGTCGACGCCGTCCGCCCCGGCGCTCTCCGCGACGGCCGCCTCCAGCTCGGCGGCGAGCACCAGGTCCGTCCACGCGCCGCCGTCCGCCGGCTTCCTGGCCTCGCTGCCGAAGACGCCGACGACCCGGCGCACCCCGTGCGCGGCGGCCAGCCGCCCGGTGATGCTGCCGAGCCCGCCGCCGGCGCCCAGCACCAGCACGCTGTCCCGCTCGGTGACCCGGGCCAGGTCGTGCAGCGCGAGCCACCCGGTGACGCCGTTGATCAGCAGGGCGCACATCCGGGCCAGGTCGGCGTCCGCCGGCAGCACGGCGGCCATCGAGGCGTGCGCGACGGCCACCTCGGCGTAGCCGCCGGCCCGCGGGCCGCGGCCGAAGTCGTTGAGCAGCACCCCGACCGGCGCGCCCGGCTCGAACCCGGTGACCCCCGGCCCCGCCTCCCGCACGTACCCGGTGGCCTCGATCCCCGGCACGAACGGCAGCGGCAGCTCGAAGGCGCCGGCCCGGAACAGCGTGTCCACGAAGCCCACGCCCGCGTACGCGACGTCGACCGACACCTCGCCCGGGCCCGGCGACGGCGCCGGGGTCTCCGTGACGCTCAGCGACCCGGCGGGTCCGGGCTTCTCCACCACTACGGCGCGCATCGTGCTCACTCCTGTTCGGCGAGGAACGTCTGGAGGACGGCGGTCAGTTCGGCCGGGGCGTCTTCCTGTACGAGGTGGCCCGCGCCCTCGAACAGCTCCAGCCGGGCGCCGGGGACGAGGCCGGCCAGTTCGTGGGCCCTGGCGACCGGGATCCAGGTGTCGTCGGTGCCCCAGCAGACGAGCACGGGCAGGTCGATCTCGCCGTAGCGGCCCTGGATCTCGTCGGTGTAGCGCTGGTCGGCCTGGGCGATCTGCCGGTAGAACGCCGGGCGGCCGGCGTCGTCGGTCCAGGGCGCGACGAGCGCGTCGAGGACGGCGGGGTGCAGGCCGGGGCCGCCGGTGGTGCCGATGTACTCGCGGACCAGCGCGGTGTGCAGCGCCGCCGGGAGCTGCTCGAAGACGGGCGCGTTGTCCCGTACGAGCCGGAAGAACGGCGAGCCCCAGGGGGCGAGCGCGACGGGGTCGACGAGGGCCAGCGCCCGGTACGCGGCGTCGTGCAGCAGGTGCGCGCGCAGCGCGACGGCGCCGCCGAAGTCGTGCGCGACGACCAGCGGCTCGTCCAACCGCCAGTGGGCGAGCAGTTGGACGAAGATCCGCCCCTGCGCGTCGAGCGAGACGTCCTGCCCCGCGCGCTTCTCCGACCGCCCGTAGCCGGGCATGTCCCAGACGTAGACCTCCCGCCCACGCGCCAGCGCGCGGGCGACGCTCCGCCAGACGTACGACGACCAGGGCGTCCCGTGCAGCAGCACCACGGGCCGCCCCGCGGAGGCACCACCGCCCGGCCCGAGCCGGTCCCACCGCACCTCGCCGGCGGAACTGGAGAAGCTCCGCGTCAACTCCCAGTCGCTCATGAAGATCAGCGTACGGGAGCGGTTCCCCGTGCTCCCTCAGGCGCCGGCCTGGCCGAGGTGGAAGACGGCGATCTCCACCACCTCGTCCTTGATCTCGTACCAGACGCGGTAACGGCCTACCCGGAGCCGGTGCAGGTTCTCGCCGTACGAGAGTGACCCGGGCGGGCGGGGATCCGAGGCGAGGGCGTCGGTGGCGTCGAAGACGGCCAGTACGCCCTCACGGTCTTCCTTCGCGTAGAGCTGCGCGGCGGCCAGAGCCTCGGGTTCCCAGGCGACGTTCACTCGTCGAAGACGCGGCGGCGGGCTTCGGCGGCGGGCACCGTGTCTCCGGTCTGCCCCAGCGCCCGGCGCAGCTTGTACTCCAGGACCGCGTTGGCTTCCTCCAGATCCGCCAGCTCATCGGCGTTGATCAGCACCGCGGCGGGCTGCCCGTGGTCGGTGATGGTGATGCGCTCCCGACTGTGGGAGGCCCGGCGGACGAGCTGCCCGAAGCGGTTGCGCCCCTCTGTCACCGTATGCGTCACTGACATGCGAAAAGTGTACACTGACCTGCTGCTTTCAGCAGGTCCTCAGAGGCGTTCCGGGGTGCGGATGCCCAGCAGGGACATGCCCTTGTGGAGGGTCTGGGCGGTGAGGGCGCAGAGGAAGAGGCGGTTCTCCACCTGGGCGGGGGTGTCCGCCTTCAGGACCGGGCAGTGCTCGTAGAAGGTCGTGAAGTGGGACGCGAGCTGGTAGAGGTACGCCGCGATCTTGTGCGGTGCGTACTCCTCGGCCGCCTCCGCGACCACCGCCGCGAAGCCGTCCACGTGCAGCCCGAGCGCCCGCTCCGCCGCTTCGAGGGGCAGCTCCGGACGGGCCGCCGGGCGGGCGGTGTCGCCGGCGCGGCGGAGGATGGAGCGGATGCGGGCGTACGCGTACTGGAGGTAGACCGACGTGTCGCCGTGCAGGGACACCATCTGGTCCAGGTCGAACTTGTAGTCCCGGGCCGCGGACGTGGACAGGTCCGCGTACTTCACCGCGCCGATGCCCACCTGCGCCCCGCGCTCCGCGATCTCGTCCTCCGTCAGCGGCGGCACCGCCTTGTCGGCCTTCTCCCGTACGACCGCCGACGCCCGGTCGACCGCCTCGTCGAGCAGGTCCTCCAGCCGCACCGTCGTGCCCGCCCGGGTCTTGAACGGCTTGCCGTCCTTGCCCAGCACCGTGCCGAACGCGAGCTGCGTCGCCGTCGCGCCGCCGTCGAGCCAGCCCATCCGGCGGGCGGTCTCGAAGACCATCCGGAAGTGCAGCGACTGGCGGTGGTCCACGACGTACAGCAGGGTCTGCGCCTTGAGGTTGAACACCCGGTCGCGGATCGCGGACAGGTCGGTGGCCGCGTAGCCGTAGCCGCCGTCGGACTTGCGCACGATCAGCGGGACCGGCTCGCCGTCCTGGCCCTTGATGTCGTCGAAGAACACGCACAGCGCGCCCTCGGAGTCGACCGCGACACCGGCCTCCGCCAGCAGCTCGCAGGTCTCGTCCAGCATGTCGTTGTAGCCGGACTCGCCGACGATGTCTGCGTCCCTGACCTCCATGTCGAGCTTGTCGAAGACGGAGAAGAAGTACAGCTTCGACTCGTCCACGAACCGCTGCCACAGCGCCCGCGTCTGCGGGTCGCCCGACTGGAGCGCGACGACCCGGCGCCGGGACCGCTCCTTGAAGGCGTCGTCGGCGTCGAAGACGGCCCGCGCCGCCTTGTACAGCCTGTTGAGGTTGGAGGCGGCCTCCTCGCCGGTGGCGGCGCTGTCCGCGCCCCCGTGGTCCAGCTCGTGCGGGTGCTCGTCCAGGTACTGGATGAGCATGCCGAACTGCGTGCCCCAGTCGCCGATGTGGTGCCGCCTGACCACCGTCTCGCCGGTGAACTCCAGCACCCGCACGAGGGAGTCGCCGATGACCGCCGAGCGCAGGTGCCCGACGTGCATCTCCTTCGCGACGTTCGGCTGGGCGTAGTCGACGACGGTGGTGCCGGGGGCGTCCGCGTACGGGACGCCGAGGCGGTCGTCCGCGGCGCGGGCGGCGAGGTTCGACGTGATCGCCGCGTCCGTCACCGCGATGTTGAGGAAGCCGGGCCCGGAGACCTCGACGTCCGCGAGCACGTCGCCCGCGTCGACCTGCGCGGCGACCTGGCCGGCCAGCTCCCGCGGGTTGGTCTTCAGCCGCTTCGCCAGCGCCAGCATCCCGTTGGCCTGGAAGTCCGCCCGGTCGCTGCGTCGCAGCAGGGGATCCGCGGCAGCCTCCTGCGGCAGCGCTGCCGCAAGGGCGTCCGCGACGCGCTGCCGGACCTGGGTGGCGAGGGACGGGACTGAGGCCATGGTCGTGATCGCCGCTTCCTTCGGGAGGGGTCGGATGAGCCCTCAGTATCCCATGCAGGGGGAAGCGATTTTGTTTGGGAGAATGGCCGCGCAAGCTCAGCAGAGAGAGGAAGTCAGCACTGTGGGTGCCACCGCCGAGGCCGCCGACTGGGTCTCCCGTTTCGCCGACGAGGTCATCGCCGAGGCGGAGCGTCGCGCCCCCGGCAAACCGGTGGTCTGCGCCTCCGGCCTCTCCCCGTCCGGACCGATCCACCTGGGCAACCTGCGCGAGGTGATGACCCCGCACCTGGTCGCCGACGAGATCCGCCGCCGCGGCGTCCACTGCGAGCACCTGATCTCCTGGGACGACTACGACCGCTTCCGCAAGGTCCCCGTCGGCGTCGAGGGCGTCGACGAGTCCTGGGCGGAGCACATCGGCAAGCCGCTGACCTCCGTGCCCGCGCCCGCGGGCAGCCCGCACGCCAGTTGGGCCGCGCACTTCAAGGCGGCCATGGAGGGCGCGCTCGCCGAGATGGGCGTGACGTACCGCGGGATCAGCCAGACGGAGATGTACACGGCGGGCACGTACCGCGAGCAGATCCTCTTCGCGATGCGGCACCGCGGCGACATCGACGCGGTCCTCGCCGAGTTCCGCACGAAGCCGAAGCCGCAGAAGAAGCAGCAGCAGAAGGCGGTGGACGAGGCTGAGCTGGCCGCGGCCGAGGGCTCCGGCGCCGCCGACGAGGACGACGGCCTGACGGCCGGCGGCGCGTACTACCCGTACAAGCCGTACTGCACGGTCTGCGAGCGCGACCTGACGACGGTCACCGCGTACGACGACGAGACCACCGAGCTGACGTACACCTGCGCCTGCGGCCACGGCGAGACCGTGCGGCTCGCGGAGTTCGACCACGGCAAGCTCGTGTGGAAGGTCGACTGGCCGATGCGCTGGGCGTACGAGGCCGTGGTCTTCGAGCCCTCCGGCGTCGACCACCACTCGCCAGGCTCGTCCTGGAACGTCGGCGGCAAGCTCGTCGGCATCTTCGGCTGGGAGCGGCCCATCGGCCCGATGTACGCCTTCGTCGGCATCAGCGGCATGGCGAAGATGTCGTCCTCGAAGGGCGGCGTGCCGACGCCCGCCGAGGCGCTGGAGATCATGGAGCCGATGCTGCTGCGCTGGCTGTACGCGCGGCGGCGGCCGAACCAGTCGTTCAAGGTCGCCTTCGACCAGGAGATCCAGCGGACGTACGACGAGTGGGACGCCCTCGTCCGCAAGGTCGACGCCGGCACGGCGCAGCCGGGCGACGTCGCGGCGTACGAGCGCGCCGCCGGCACGGCGGCCGGGCCGCTGCCCGCGACGCCGCGCCCGCTGCCGTACCGCACGCTCGCCTCGGTGACCGACGTGACCGCAGGCGACGACGAGCAGACCCTGCGGATCCTCGCCGAGGTCGACCCGGAGAACCCGCTGACGTCCCTGGCCGAGGCGCGGCCGCGGCTGGACAAGGCGGAGCGCTGGATCACCACGCAGGTCCCGGCGGACCAGCGCACGCAGGTGCGCAAGGACGCGGACGCGGAGCTGCTGGCCTCGCTCGGCGCGGACGAGCGCGAGCTGCTGCGGCTGCTGCTCGCGGGGCTGGACGAGCACTGGTCGCTGGACGGGCTGACGACGCTGCTGTACGGGGTGCCGAAGCTGCGCGCCGGGCTGCCGGCGGACGCGAAGCCGACGCCGGAGCTGAAGGCGGAGCAGCGCGCGTTCTTCGCGCTGCTGTACCGGCTGCTGGTGGGCCGCGACACGGGGCCGCGGCTGCCGACGCTGCTGCTGGCGGTGGGGCAGGAGCGGGTGCGGGAGCTGCTGGGCGGCTGAGCCGCGGCGGTGTGCGGGGCGGGGCGGGGTGCCGCCGGGGGTCAGGCGGTGCCCATGTCCTGGTTGTAGCGCGCCTTCAGCTCGTGGAGGTACGTGCGCAGGTAGCGCTCGTTGAGGAGGCGACCGTCGGCGTACGTGACGCCGTGGACGTCGCGCAGGTAGCGGGCGAACGGGCGCGCGGAGGGGAAGATGCCCTCGCGCAGCATGAACTGGCGGTAGAAGCCGAAGAGCGCGTCGTCGTACGGGATCCCGTCCGGCAGGCCGACGATGTCGGCGAGGTCGTCGGCGACCGGCTCGGGCAGCGGCGCCGGCTCGGGCTCGGGCTCGGGCTCCGGGGCCGGCGGCGGGGCGACGAAGGACGGCGGCTGCGGCGCGGAGCGCGAGCGGCCGTTGACGGCGACGGGCTCGGGGGCGCGCAGGTCGCGGCGGGGCGCGGGACCGGGGATCGTAGCGACGGGCTCGGGGGCGGGCAGCGGCTCGGGTTCCGGCACGGGCGCGGGCGGCGCCGGCTCGGCCCGGGGCGCGGCTGCGGGCGCGGGTGCGGTCGCCTCGTACGCGACCGGTGCGGCCGGTGCCGTCTGCGCGGGCTGTGCGACCTGCGCGGCCTGCCCGGCCCGCGCGGGCTGTGCTTCCTGTGCCGTCCGCGCGGGCCGCATGGTCCGTACGGGACCGGGTGCCCCCTCCGGCCCGCCCCGGTGCCCCGCCGCCCCGTCCGCGTACTCCCGCACCGCCGCCCGCCGCGGTTCCAGCTCCAACTCCGGCTGCGGCTGCGGCGCCTGCGGTCGCAGCGGTGCGTCGATGCCCGCCGCCGCAAGCCCCGCCTGTGCCGTCTCGGCCAGCGGCACCCCGTACTTCGCCAGCTTCAGCGGCATCACCGCCTCCACCGGCGCCCGCCGCCGCCACGCGCGGCCGTAGCGGGCGCGCAGCCGGGCGCGGTAGACCATGCGGTCCTGTTCGAGGCGGATGACCTCCTCGTACGACCGCAGCTCCCACAGCTTCATCCGGCGCCAGAGCCGGAACGTGGAAGGCGAGCAGCCAGCGCGAGATGCGCACGCCCTCCATGTACTTGTCCGCGGTGATGTCCGCGATCCGCCCGATCGCGTGCCGCGCGGCCTCCACGGCCACCACGAACAGCACCGGGATGATCGCGTGCATCCCGACGCCCAGCGGGTCGGGCCACGCCGCCGCGCCGTTGAACGCGATCGTCGCCGCCGTCAGCAGCCACGCCGCCTGCCGCAGCAGCGGGAAGGGGATGCGGATCCAGGTCAGCAGCAGGTCGAGGGCGAGCAGCACCACGATGCCGGCGTCGATGCCGATGGGGAAGAAGACCGCGAAGTCGCCGAAGCCCTTCTTCTCGGCGAGGTCGCGCACGGCCGCGTAGGAGCCGGCGAAGCCGATCGCCGCGATCAGCACCGCGCCGAGGACGACGACGGTGATGAGTATGCGGTGCGTCCGGTTCATGCGTATCGCAGGAGCCCTGTCCACGCGCCGTTCCCTCTCCGCTGGCGGTCACCGGCCGCCCCGGGCCCGGCCCGGAGCCACGCTAGCCTCGCACGGCTGTGCGGGCTTGCGTATGCAGGTTCGGTCACTTGACCGCGGCCAGGGCCTCCTTGGTCGCCTTCTCGGCGTCCTTCAGCAGGTCGGCGGCCTTGGGCTGGTCCGAGCCCTGGAAGCCGGCGCCGTGGTAGTTGACGGTGACGACGACGTTTTCGTGGAGGGAGACGACCGTCTGCTTGCGGTAGTCCTGCTTGTCCTCGGTCGTCTCGTACGTGAACTCCGTGGCCTTCTGGCCCAGTCCGGTCGGCGCGGAGGACTTCATGCCCTTGGCGCCCTCGGTGGCCTCGGCGGCGGCGACCTGCTTGGCGTAGTACTCCGCGGCGCGGTCGGCGCCGCTGCCGACGGCCGGGTCGGAGTCGTAGCGCTGGTAGGAGACGTCGAGCCAGCGCCACTGGTAGCCCTTGAGCCCGGTCCAGGAGCAACTGCTGCGCTGGGCGGTGTCGGCGGACTTCCCGGCGGTGCCGGCGGTGTTCTTCGCGCCCGGCACGAGGTCCTTGACGCTGTCCTTCGCGAGCGCGTCGCAGGGGTCGGGGAGCTTCGCGAACTTCGCCGGCTCGATCTGCGGCTCGCTGTTCTCCTCGGACGGCGAGGAACTGCTCGCCTTGCCGCTGTCGCCGCCGTCGTCACCGGAGGAGCAGCCGGCGGTGACGAGTATCACGGGCACGGCCGCGGCGGCCAGGACTCGGGGGATGCGGGTCGTAGAGCGGTGCATGGGTCCTTCATCACTCGGTCGTCGGGCGGCGCGCGGTGGGGGCACGACGCCCCGGGCCTGGCGCCTCGCGGGCACCGGCTAGCGAGCGTACCCGCCGCCGCGGACGGCGTACGGGCGGTCGGGGGAGGCCGGGCCGTCAGTCGGCGAGCTGGTCCGCGAGCTGGTCGGCCACCTGCTGGGCGCGCTGTTGCAGCTCAGCGCTGTCCGGCGGCTCGCCGCCGGCGGTGTGCCACTGGTCGTACGTGACGCTCACCACGACGTTCGACGTGCGGAACACCACTGTCACCTCGCGCTGCACACCGGAGCCGGCGTCGGCGGTGACGTCGTCGAGGAACGACTCGTCGCCGATGCCGTCGAGCATGCGGGGGGCGATGGTCGCGGCGGGGTCGTCGGGGGAGTCGGTACCGTCGTCCGTGCTGTCGTCCGTGGCCGTGTCCGAGCCGTCCGAGCCGTCTGAGCCTTCCGAGCCGTCTGAGCCGTCCGGGCTTTCGTCGCCCGGCTCCGCGCCCGTCTCGCCGCCCGCCTCGGCGCTGCTCTCGCCGGACCCGGGCTCGTCGGCCCCGCCGTCCGCCGACGGGCCGCTCTCGCCCGCGGCGGGGGTGCCGCCGGAGGCGTCACCCGCCCCGGTCTTGTCGGGCAGCTCCGGCCGGCCGCTGCTCACGTCGACGTCGTGCTCCTCGGCCCGCTCCGCGTAGATCTGGGCGGCCTGCTGGTCGTCGCCGACCTCGCCGTCGTACGACACGATCCGCTCGAACTGAAGCTCCAGCTTGTGGCCGCCCTCGGTGGTCTCCCGCTCCCAGCGGCAGCCCACCTGCCGGTCGGCGTCGTACGTGAGGTCCGGCTCGCCCGCGAGGGCCTCCTCGCCGTCCTCCCCGGTCTCCGCGGTCTCCTCCGCCGCGCCCGGCAGCAGCTCCTCCAGCGTCCCGGCGCTCAGCGCGGTACACGGCTCCGGCAGCGAGCTGTACTTCCCGGAGGGCACCGTGGCCGAGCTGGCGCCCGCCCCGCCCGACTGGCTGTCAACCGCGCCGCTGCCTTCGTCGGAGCCGGTGCAGCCGGCCAGCGCGACCGCGAGCACGGCCGCCGTCGCGGCGGCCTGCGCGAGTGCCCTTCGCTGCACGGGAGAAGGCTCCTTCCGACTCCAGAACATGGTGCCGCCCGGGTCGGGCCGACGACCACCATGTTTATCGCACGCCCTACCGGTTCGTTCGGTCGGGTGTCCGCCGTAAGGCGGTTGACCCGCTTATCTTCTCGCATGAGTGCGGCAGGCGCGCATGCCGTGTCCCATCGCGGTCCCATCGCGGTCCTCTCGCGGTCTCATCGCGCGCTGCTGCCGGGGATGTTCCAGCCCAGCAGGACGGGCCGGTCGTGCTCCGTGCCGAGGACGGACAGCGTGGCCGTCTCCATCCGGTACAGCGCGCCGGCGGCCGGGTGCTGGCCCAGCCGGCGGGCGGTGAGGACGCGCAGGACGTGCCCGTGGGCGACGAGCAGCACGTCGCCGTCCGTCTCGTGCAGCGCCGCGTCGGCGACGGCCAGCACCTCGTCGCAGCGGTGCCCGACGGCCGCCAGCGTCTCGCCGGGGTGGCCGGGGGCGCCCGTCGGGACGCCGTCGTGCCACAGGTCCCAGCCGGGGCGGTCCGCGCGGATCTCCGGGGTGGTCAGGCCCTCGTAGCCGCCGTAGTCCCACTCCTGGAGCCGCGGCTCCAGGACCGTGCCGCGGCGGCCGGGCAGCGCCAGCTCCGCCGTGCGCACCGCGCGCCCCAGCGGGCTGCACAGCACGGTCGCGATGCGGCGCCCGGCCAGCACCGGGACCAGCGCGCGGGCCTGGTCCTCGCCGACGTCCGTCAGCGGCAGGTCCGTACGGCCGGTGTGCCGGCCGTCGCGGCTCCACTCGGTCTCGCCGTGCCTCACGAGCAGCAGGTCACCCATGGGCGGCCGGTCCTCCTTCCGTCTCCGCCGCGTCCAGCGCCTCGTCCAGGGCCAGCGCGGCCGTGATGAGCGCGAGGTGCGTGAACGCCTGCGGGAAGTTGCCGAGTTGTTCGCCGGTCGGGCCGATCTCCTCGGCGAACAGGCCCACATGGTTGGCGTACGTGAGCATCTTGTCGAACGCGTAGCGGGCCCGGTCGACGTGCCCGGCGCCCGCGAGGGCGGACACGTACAGGAAGCTGCACAGCGAGAACGTGCCCTCGCTGCCGCGCAGCCCGTCGGGGGAGGCGGACGGGTCGTAGCGGTGCACGAGGCTGTCGGTGACCAGCTCCGCCTCCATCGCCCGCAGCGTCGACAGCCAGCGCGGCTCGCGCGGCGCGACGAAGCCCACGAGCGGCATCAGCAGCAGCGAGGCGTCGAGCACGTCGCTGCCGTAGTGCTGGACGAACGCCTGCCGCCGCGCGCTGAAGCCGCGCTCCATCACCTGCTCGAAGATCGCGTCGCGCGCGGCGGTCCAGCGGGCGGTGTCGCCGGGGCGGGCGAGGTCGGCGGCCATGCGGATGCCGCGCTCGAAGGCGACCCAGCACATCAGCCGGCTGTACGTGAACTCCTCGCGCCCGCCGCGGGTCTCCCAGATGCCCTCGTCGGGGCGGTCCCAGTGCTGGGTGAGCCAGTCGAGGAGCGCGGTGAGGTGGCGCCAGGCGTCGTAGCCGGCGTGGCCCGCGGTGTCGCTGGCCTGGGCGAGGGCGTAGACGGCCTCGCCGTATATGTCGAGCTGGAGCTGGTCGGCGGCGGCGTTGCCGGCGCGGACGGGGGCGGAGCGGCGGTAGCCCTCCCAGTGCGGCAGGGTCTGCTCGGGCAGGTGGGGGTCGCCGTCGACCCGGTACAGGATCTGGAGCGGCTCGCCGGTGACGGTGTCGGGGGAGGCATCGGGGGCGTTCTCGTCGGCGCTGCCGGCGCTGCCGGCGCTGCCGGCGCTGCCGGCGCTGCCTGCGGTGTCCTCGGTGCCGGGGGCCGCGCGGGCGTCGTGGCCGGCGGCGAGGCGGTCGCCGAGCCAGCGGCGGAAGGCGTCCGCCTCGGCCGCGTAGCCGAGGTCGAGCAGGGCGCGTACGGACAGGGAGGCGTCGCGGATCCAGGTGTAGCGGTAGTCCCAGTTCCGCTCGCCGCCGACCTGCTCCGGCAGCCCCATGGTGGCGGCGGCCACGGGGGCGCCGGTCGGGGCGTACGTCAGCAGCTTCAGCGTGATCGCGGAGCGGTTGACCGTGTCGCGCCAGCGGCCCCGGTACGTGCAGCGGGCGACCCAGCGGTGCCAGTAGGTCCGTACCGTGTTCAGCTCCCGGTGCACGCCCTGCTCGTACGCGGCCGGCGGCGGCTCGGCGCCGGGGGCGCACACGGTGAACACCGCGGCGGCGGAGCGGCCCGGCGCCAGGTCCAGCACGGCGCGCACGTCCTCGCCGTCGCGGGTCAGCCCGTCGACCGGGCCGAGGAGCTGGAGGTGGCCGTCGGCGGTGGCGGAGCGGAAGCGGGCGGTGCGGCCGTCGAGTTCGAGCCGGTGCGGGTCGCGGCCGTAGTCGAAGCGGGGGCTGCATTCCAGCGCGAAGCGCATCCGGCCGCGCAGGGCCCGTACGAGCCGGATCACCCGGTGGGTGTCCGTGGGCACCTCCGGGCGGTCCACCGGCATGAAGTCCAGCACCTCGCCGATGCCCTCGGTGGACAGGAAGCGGGTGACGAGGACGGCGGTGCCGGGCAGGTAGATCTGCCGGGGGACGGCGTCGGGGGCGGTCGCGGTGAGCGCGAAGCGCCCGCCGTGCTCGTGGTCGAGGAGCGCGCCGAAGACGCTGGGGGAGTCGAAGCGCGGGGCGCACAGCCAGTCGACCACGCCCTCGGTGGAGACCAGCGCGACGGTCTGGAGGTCTCCGATGATGCCGTGGTCTGCGATCGGCGGGTACGGGCCCGGGGTCACGACGGCACTTCCTTCCCCTCCGGCGGCGCTACGACGACTCTCCCGCCGCGGACGCCTTGCGGCCTTCGCGGCGCGGCCATTCGGGTGCCCGGGGGAGGGGTTTTTACGACTCTCGGTGCACCTTGTGGTTCGCGGCCTGCGCGCGGGGGCGTACGACCAGCAGGTCGACGTTCACGTGCGGCGGGCGGGTCACCGCCCAGGTGATCGTGTCCGCCACGTCCTCCGACGTCAGCGGCGCCTTCACGCCCGCGTACACGGCGGCGGCCTTCTCCTCGTCGCCGCGCATCCGGGTCACCGCGAAGCCCTCGGTGCGCGTCATCCCCGGCGCGATCTCGATGACCCGCACCGGCCGGCCGTTCAGCTCCAGCCGCAGGGTCGCGGCGACGCTGTGCTCCGCGAACTTCGCGGCGACGTAGCCCCCGCCGCCCTCGTACACCGCGTGGCCCGCGGTGGAGGTGACGATGACCACCGTGCCGTCGCCGGAGGCGACGAGGGCGGGCAGCAGCGCCTGGGTGAGGTTGAGCGTGCCGATGACGTTCACGTCGTACATCGCCCGCCAGTCGGCCGGGTCGCCGGCCTCGACCTGCTCGGTGCCCAGCGCGCCGCCGGCGTTGTTGACGAGGACGTCGACGGAGGGGAAGGCGTCGAGGGTTGCGGCGAAGGCGTCCACGGCGGCGCGGTCGGTGACGTCCAGGGCGTACGGGGTGGCCGAGTGCCCGGCGGCGGTCAGCTCGGCGGCGAGCGCGTCGATACGGTCCTTGCGGCGCGCGGTGAGGACGACGTGGTGGCCGGCGGCGGCGAGCTGGCGGGCCGTGGCCGCGCCGATGCCGCTGCTCGCTCCGGTGACGACTGCGGTAGGCATACGGCCCAGGATAAGCAGGTGGGCGGGGGTGCGGGCGGGGCGGGGTGCGGGGTGTGGGCTGGGGATTCCAGGTGAGCACAAGGTTCCTGCCAGGTCGGCGGTGGAGGGTGTGGGCGTCTCGTGTCCGACGTCGAAAGGACCGTACAGATGATCACGCTTCTTGAGCCCGAGATGAGCACCCTCGCCGAGGCGAAGGGCGGCCCGGGTGTCGGCTCACGCCGCCGGGCCACGATGAAGGGCGGCCCCGGTATGGGTACGCGCCGGACCGTGCGCGTCCCGGTCACCGCGAAGGGCGGCAGCGGCATCGGCGGTCGCCGTACCGCGAGACCGGCCGTCACGGCGAAGACCGGCGGCGGTGGTATCGGCAGCCGCCGCCCCGTCCGTCTCCCCGCCGTGCTGAAGGGTGGTTCCGGCGTCGGCGGGCGGCGTCGGTCCGTTCTCGTCGGGGCGGGCGGCCACTAGACACCCGCCGGATCCGGTCGGTATCGGGGGACAGGAGAAGACGGATGGGACAGCCGTCCATCACCGTGCAGCGGTGGGAAGGGCTGGAGTGCGCCGCGCAGCTCGACATCGTGCTGCCGATGTACAAGGAGATCTGGGTCGAACCGCCGTACCGCGAAGGCCCCAGGGAAATCGCCGAGTTCGTCGACCGCTTCGCGCAGGAGGTCTTCCTCCCTCGCGCCCGCCTCGTCGTCGCCCGCGCCGAAGGACTGCCGATCGGCTACGCCTTCGGCTACCCGCTCCCGGCCGACACCGGCTGGTGGAAGGCCATGGACGAGGAGACGACCCCGGAGTTCGCGGCCGAGACCGGCCACCGCACGCTCGGCATCGTCGAACTCGCCGTACGCGCCGGCCACCGCCGCCGGGGCGTCGCGGCCCGGCTGCACGGCGAACTCCGCGAGGGCCTGGGCGTCGAGCGCGTCACGCTGGCGGTGCGGACCGAAGCGGAGGCGGCACCCGCGCACGCCGCCTACGCCGCGTGGGGATACCGCCGGATCGGCCGGTGGCAGCCGGCCGACGACAAGCCCGTCTCCGACATCATGCTGCTGGACCTGTGAACGCCGCGGACCCCCGCGACCGCCCGCCCCGGACCGGGCTGCTGCGGGAGCGGGGGTTCCGCCTCTACTGGTCCGCGCACAGCATCTCGCTGGTCGGCGACGAGATCACAATCCTGGCGATCCCGCTCGCCGCCGTGCTGCTGCTCGACGCCGGCGCCGCCGAGATGGGCTGGCTCACCGCAGTCGCCCTGCTGCCCTCGCTGCTGCTGTCGATCCCCGGCGGCGCCTGGGCCGACCGGCAGGCGTCCCGCCGCCGGGCGATGATCGTCTCGGACATCGGCCGGTTCGCGGCCGTCGCCTCCGTACCGCTGGCGTACGCCTTCGACGCGCTGACGATGACGCACCTGTACGTGACCGAGTTCGTCGTCGGCGCCTTCACCGTGCTCTTCCGCGTCTGCAACCACCACGTCTACGCGTCCGTGCTCGCCGCGGACCGATACGTGGACGGCAGCGCGCTGCTCTCCGGCAGCAGATCCGCGGCGGCGATCGCCGGTCCCGGCGCGGGGGGCGGGCTGGTCCAGGCGCTGACGGCCCCGTTCGCGCTGGTGCTCGACGCCGTGACGTATCTGGTGTCGGCCGTGTGCCTGGGACGTATCGAGGCGACGGAGGCGCCGCCCGCGCGGCGCGAGCGCGGCGGGCCGGCCGCCGGGCTGCGCTGGGTGGCGGCGAACCGCACCCCGAGGCTGCTGATCTCCGGGGTCGCGATGCTGAGTCTCTTCGCCACCTTCCTGGCGACGCTGTTCGTGCTGTACGCGACCGACGAGCTGGGCCTGTCTCCCGGACTGCTGGGGCTGGTCTTCGCCATGGTCGGGCTCGGCGGGCTGGCCGGCGCGTACCTCGCGCCGCGCGTGGTGCGGCGGATCGGGCAGGGGCCCGCGATCGTCGCCGGGTTCGTCGGGTTCAGCCTGCCCCTGACGCTCGTGCCGCTCGCGGAGGGCCCGAAGCCGCTGGTGGTCACGGTGCTGGCGGTGGCGCAGTTCGGCTCGGGCTGCGGGGTCGCCGTGATGGACATCGCGGCCAACAGCTACCTGATCGCCGTCATCCCGGCCACGCTGCGCTCGCGGGTGATGGGTGTGGTCCAGACGTCCAACTTCGGCGTACGACCCGTCGGCGCGGTGCTCGCCGGCACCCTGGGCGCGGCCGTCGGGCTGCGGCCGACGATGTGGATCGGCACGGTGGGCGCCGTGCTGAGCGTGCTGTGGGTCCTCCCGTCCGGGCTGCGCCACGTCAGGACCCTCCCGGCGCCCGACGCCCCCGAACCCGGCGCCACGGCCGACACCGCGGAGCCCGGCGCCCCCGTGCCCGACACGCCGGAGAAGGCCGCGGCGGACTGAGTCCGGTGCGCCCGGCCGCTGCCGCCGCGCGCCCCGGACGTGCACCCGTCCATGGCGTAGGACAGGCTGCACAGCGGCGGTTCCGGCGTGTCACCCTGTGGGCTTGCGAACAGCGGCCGGAAGGGGCGCCGGATGTATCTCGTGGCGGGTGCGGGGGGCAACGTCGGGTCCGAGGTGGTCAGGGCGCTGGCAGAACAGGGCGCCGAGGTCCGTGCGCTCAGCCGCGGCGGCGAACTGCCCGGGCTGCCCCGGCGCGCCACCGCCGTGGCCGGCGACCTCGACGACCCCGCGTCGCTCGCCGGCCCCCTCGACGGCGTCGACGGCGTCTTCCTGCTGCCCGGCTACCGCGACATGCCGGGACTCCTCGCCCAGGCCGTCCGCGCCGGCGTGACCCGCGTCGCGCTGCTCTCCGGCCGCTCCGCCGCCAGCGGCGACATGGGCAACGCGGTCACCGCGTACATGGTCCGCTCCGAGGAGGCCGTCCGCGCCGCCGGCATCCCCTGGACCGTCGTGCGCCCCAGCGCCTTCGCCGCCAACGCCCTGCGCTGGCTGCCGCAGTTGCGCGCCGGCGACGTGGTGCGCGGCCCCTTCGCGGACGTGCCGGTCGCCTGCATCGACCCGTACGACGTGGGCGAGGTCGTCGCCGACACGCTCCTCGGCGACGGCCACGAGGGCCAGGTCTACGAGCTGTCGGGCCCCGAGCCGCTGCTGCCCGCCGAGCAGGTGACCCTCCTCGGCGACGTGCTGGACCGGCCGCTGCGCTTCGAAGGGCTGGACGACGTGACCGCCCGCGCGGAGATGGCGGCGGCGATGCCGCGGGAGTACGTGGACGCCTTCTTCGACTTCTACCGCGGCGGCGCGCTGGACGAGTCGCCGGTGCTGCCGACGGTGTACGACATCACGGGGCGCGAGCCCCGTACGTTCGAGCAGTGGGCGCAGACCCACGCCGACGCCTTCGCGGCCTGAGTCCGCCGCCGCCCGAGCCCTCGGATCCGCATCCCCACCTGCCCGCACGTGTTCGCGTGACCTCCCGTGTGCGGACCGCGATGAGTTTTCGTGCATCACGCAGTCAGTACTCGTAGCGGGTGCAGCGAAAGCGACCAGAGAGGGCGGATCGGCGATGGCTACGGCGAACACGGCGGCCGGGGAGGACTTCCTCCGGTTGTCCGACCCCTACCGGCGCGAGCTGCTTGCGCACTGTTACCGGATGCTCGGCTCGGTACACGACGCAGAGGATCTGGTGCAGGAGACGTACCTGCGCGCCTGGCGGTCGTACGAGAACTTCGAGGGCCGCTCCTCGCTGCGCACCTGGCTGCACACCATCGCCACCCGCGCCTGCCTCACCGCCCTGGAGCGGCGGCAGCGCCGCCCCCTGCCCACCGGCCTCGGCGGCCCCGGCGACGACCCGGCCGGGCAGCTCACCGAGCGGCCCGAGGTGCCGTGGCTGGAGCCGGTGCCGGACGCGCTGGTGGAGCCGGGGGAGGCCGACCCGGCGGCGGTGGTGGGCTCGCGGGAGTCCGTGCGGCTGGCGTTCGTCGCCGCGCTCCAGCACCTGCCGCCGCGGCAGCGCGCGGTGCTGCTGCTGCGCGACGTGCTGCGGTGGAAGGCCGCGGAGGTCGCCGAGCTGATGGGTACGTCGACGGCGTCCGTCAACAGCGCGTTGCAGCGCGCCCGGGCGCAGTTGGACAAGGCGGCGCCGAGCGAGGAGTCGGTCACGGAGCCCGCCGACGCGGCGCAGCGCGAGCTGCTGGACCGCTACGTCGAGGCGTTCGTGGCCAAGGACGTGGGGGAGATCGTGCGGCTGTTCACGGAGGACGTGGTCTGGGAGATGCCGCCGTTCCCCGAGTGGTTCCGCGGACCGGAGCAGGTCGCGACGCTCGCCACCGTGCAGTGCCCGTACGCGCCCGGGGAGGCCCGGCTGCTGCCGGTGGGCCTCAACGGGCAGCCGGGCTTCGCGCTCTACACCCGCGACGCCGACGCCGATGCCGACCGCGACGCCTACCGTCCCTTCGCGCTGCACGTGCTGACCGTCGCGCCCGACGGGCGCCGGATCTCGCACGTCGGCTGCTTCTTCGACACGTCCCTGTTCGCCACCGCCGGCCTGCCGGCGGTCCTGACCGGCGAGGGGCACCGATGAGGCCCGATGGGAGCGCGCCCACGGCGCTGCTCGGCGGTGTGGCGCTGCTGGAGCGGTCGGTGACGTACGCCCTGGGCGTGCTGCACCGGGTCGGCCCCGGCGACCTGCGGCGGCCCACACCGTGCGCGCAGTGGGACCTCGGGCAGCTCCTCGCGCACGTCGGCGACTCCATGGCCGCGCTCAACGAGGCCGCGGACACCGGCCACATCGCCCTCAAGCCGCAGGCCGCGTACAGCCTCGCCGACCCGGTCAAGGCGGTACGGGACCGGGCCCGGCGGCTGCTCGGCGCGTGGGCGGCGGTGCGGCGCCGGGAGCTGGTCACGGTCGGCAGGCTGCCGCTGGCGGCGGCGGTCGTGACCTGCACGGGCGCGCTGGAGCTGGCGGTGCACGGCTGGGACCTGGCCCGCGCCAGCGGGCAGCGGGAGCAGGTGCCGGCGGCGCTGGCGGAGGAACTGCTGGAGCTGGCGCCGCTGTTCGTGCTCGCGGAGGACCGGCCGGTGCGGTTCGGGCAGATGCAGTGGGTGCGGGAGGGGGCGGAGCCGGGGGAGCGGCTGGTGGCGTACCTGGGGAGAAGGCCGGACTGGACGGGGTGAGTGGGGCGTACGGGGGGCGCGGCCCGGCCGCGTACGGCGGCGGCCGGCGGCAGGGCTCAGCCCGGGGTGCCCTCGGCGTACCGTGACGGCGGCGCCCCCACCGTCGCCGTGAAGTCCCGCGTCAGGTGGGCCTGGTCCGCGTAGCCCAGGTCCGCCGCCAGCGCCGCGAGGTCCAGCGCCGCGCCCGCGTCCGCCCGCGCCGCCGCCTCCTGGAGCCGGGCCCGCCGCAGCACCCACTTCGGGCTCGCCCCGACGTACTCCGCGAACAGCCGCTGAAGCCGCCGCACCGACATCCCGGCCCCCGCCGCGACCTGGTCCACCCGCAGCAGCCCCGGCTCCGCCGCGATCCGCGCCACGACGCCCGCCGCCTCCTCGGCGGCGGGCTCCGGCGCGTCCGGCAGCAGCGGCCGGAGGAAGTCCTCCGCCAGGGCGCACATCTCCGCCCCCCGGTCCGCCGCCAGCACCGCCCGGCCGACCTCCGCGACCTCCGGCCCGAACAGCTCCGCCGCCGGCACCCGCCGGTCCGCCAGCTCCGCCACCGGCCCGGGCGCCAGCGGCCGGAAGCCGCCGGGCCGGAACCGCACCCCGAGCACCTGCCCCCCGCCCGCCAGCCGGCGCACGAACAGGTCGCGCTGCACCCCGTACACCAGCGGCTCGGGCGCCTCGAAGACCAGGTGCAGGGTCGGGTGCGTGAGCACCTTCGTGTCGTACGTGTCCGCGCCCGGCAGTTGCCAGCGCACGTGCCAGTACCAGTCGACGAACGGCGCCACCGCCGGGCCGGGGCAGCGGCGGTCGAGCGAGGCGAGCCGGGCGTGCTCGCCGGGGTGCAGGACACCGTGCGCGTCGTCGAATCCGGAGCCGTGCATACGCGCAGCGTAGCTGTCGCGTTTGTTCAAGACCGGCCGCGGCGCCCGCCGTACGTTCGGCCGCATGAGCAGCGAGAACAGCCACCGGCCAGACGTGTACCGACTGATGGAGGAGTGCGCCGCCGAGGCCGCCCGTATCGCCCGCGGCGTACGGGCGGAACAGCTCGCCGGGCCCACGCCCTGCGCCGACTGGGACGTCCGCGCCCTCGTCAACCACTGGGTCTGCTTCACCTCCCACGGCCTGGAGCACCGCGCCCACCGCACCCCGCTCCCCGAGGAGCTGCCCAAGCGCGACTTCACCGCCGACCCCGGCTGGGCGGAGGCGTACGCTGCGCAGCTCGACCGCGCGCTCGCCGCCTGGGCGGCGCCGGCGGCCTGGGAGGGCGACATCGACCTCGGCTTCCTGGCGATGCCCGCGCCGGAGGTGGCGGCGGTGATCGTCAAGGAGATGGCGGTGCACGGCTGGGACGTGGCGCGGGCGACCGGGCAGGAGTTCCGGGCCTCGGCGGGGGTGGCGGAGCTGGTGCTGCGGGTCGCGGAGGACCACGGCGAGATGTACCGGCAGTACGACGGCTTCGCCGACCCCGTGCCCGTACCGCGGGACGCCCCGCCCTTCGACCGCGCGCTGGCCGCGACGGGCCGCGACCCGCGGCACCCGGGCGCGTAACCCCGCTGCCCCCGGGCCCGTACCCCCGGAGACCCTGCCCGTACGGCCCGGGCCCCCCGGCCCCGTACCCGAAAACCGGTCGGGATCCGTGCCCCGCCCCTGCTAACCTCCTCCCCATGAAGCGCGCCTTGCAGACGACGACGCCGGACACCGTCCCGGCGCGCTGACCCACGACCCAGCCAAGCCCCGGGGCGAACCGCCCCGGGGCTTCGGCATGCGTGCTCCCGCGGGGCGGCCACCGCCCCGACCGACCCGCGAGGAGCCCTCCACCGTGAAAGACCACCGCCGCCTCGGGCGCGAACTCGACCTCTTCGACACCGACCCCCTCCTCGGCGCCGGCCTCCCGTACTGGCTGCCCGCCGGGGCCGCCGTCCGGGAGGCGCTGGAGGAGTACGTCTCCGACGTCGAGCGCCGCGCCGGCTACCAGCGCGTCTACTCGCCCGTCCTCGGCAAGCGCGAGCTGTACGAGCTGTCCGGCCACTGGGAGCACTACCGCGACGACATGTTCCCGCCCATGAACCTCGGCGGCGGCCCGGACGGCGGATCGGCCGGCGAGGAGGTCGTACTCCGCCCCAGCCTCTGCCCCCACCACGCCCTCATCTACCGCGCCCGCGAGCGCAGCTACCGCGAACTCCCGCTGCGCCTTGCCGAGCTGGGCGGCATGTACCGCGCCGAGTTGTCCGGCGTCCTCGGCGGCCTCACCCGCGTACGCGCCATCCAGCTCAACGACGCGCACGTCTTCTGCACCCTGGAGCAGGTCGCCGACGAGGCGCTGGCGGCGCTGCGGCTGATCCGGGAGGCGTACGCGGCGATGGGCCTGGACGCCGCCCGCTACCGGCTCTCGCTGCCCGGCCCCGGCGCCAAGTACGTGCGCGACCCCGAGCTGTGGCGGCGGGCCGGGGCGCTGCTGGAGAAGGCGCTCGCGGCGGCGGGGATCGCCTACGACGCGGAGGAGGGCGAGGCGGCGTTCTACGGGCCGAAGATCGACGTACAGGTGCTCGACGCGGCCGGCCGCGAGGCGACCCTGTCCACCGTGCAGGTCGACTTCCACCAGCCGGAGCGCTTCGGCCTCGCGTACGTGGGCCCGGACGGCGCGCGGCACCGGCCGGTGATGGTGCACCGCTCGGTCGTCGGCAGCGCGGAGCGGGCGGTGGCGCAGCTCGTGGAGGTGCACCAGGGGGCGTTCCCGCCGTGGCTGGCGCCGGTGCAGGCGGTGGTGCTGCCGGTGGGCGAGGCGGAGGCGGCACCGGCCCAGGCGCTGCTGCGGCGGTGCGTCGAGGCGGGGCTGCGCGCGGAGGCGGCCGGGCCGGAGCGGGGCACCCTGGGCGCACGGGTACGGGCCGCGCGGCTGGCGCCGTACCAGGTGGTGGTCGGGCCGCGGGAGGCTGCCGCCGGGGCGGCGGCGCTGCGGCTGCGCGACGGCCGGCGGCCGGCGCCGATGCCGGCGGCACAGGCGGTGGCGCGGATGGCGGCGGCGGTGGCGGCGCGGCGCCCGGAGCTGTGGCCGGAGGGGGAGCCGGGGCCGGACGGGTGGCCGGCCGCGGGGTCGGAGGCGGGGGCGCAGGCGGAGCCGGGGCGCGAAGCAGTCGCGGACCGCTGAGTCAGAGCCCGTCGAGGTCGTGCCAGTGCTCCTGCCAGCGCCAGTCGATGGGCTGGTCGGTGCGCTGGTAGCGGATGTCGGTCGACAGCCGGTACGTGGCCGCGGTGTTGTCCAGCGAGGCGTGCACCATGTGCGCCGAGTGGACGACCATGTCGCCGGCCGCGTAGTCCGCGAGGAGCCAGCGCGCGTCGTACTCCTCCGCGAGCGCCGGCAGGTCGGCCGTGATCGAGGCGGCCGGGCGCTTCAGCGTGTCCGCCGCCTCGTCCGCGAGCACCCGCACGTGGCTGCGCTCCAGGTACACCAGGCCGCCCAGCTCCACCGGGCAGTCGCCGAGCGGGATCCACGAGCTGAGCACCCGGTCCGTACCCTCGCGGAGGTACACGAGGTCGTAGTGCGCCTGCGTGGCCGTGCCGACGCCCGCCTCGCCGGGCCGGATGTGGCGCAGGATCTTGCGCCGGTGCAGGAACGTCTCGCCGCCGAGGAACCACGCGTACCAGTCCCGCACCGCCGGCTGCGTACAGAACGCCGCGTACTCCGGCCCCGGCACCACCCGCCCGAACAGCGCCTCGCGCTGCTCGCCGCGCGACACCTCGGGGTCGACGTGCGCGAAGTAGTAGCGGCGGAACTCCCGTACGGCCTCGGGGTCCAGCGCCCCCCGCAGCCACAGGTACCCCTCCCGCCGCAGCCGCCCCCACAGCGCCGCCCGGTCCTCCCGCTCGGCGTCGGGCACGGGGCGCAGTTCACCGAGGCGGCCGGAGGACTCGTCCAGCACGTATCCGTTGGAGGTGACCATGGCCCCAGGATGACCGCGCCGGGCCGCCCGGGGCCAGAGGCGCGTCGTCAGGAGCGTTCATCCACGACCTCCAGGTCGACGAACCGGGGCTCGGAGCTGCACAGTTCCCGGAACCGCTCCGCGGTGGCCCGGGTTTCCGGCAGGTCGTTGTTGACCATCGCCTGCTCATACGACGGGAATTCGACGATGTCGACGAAATGCCGCTTGTCTCCCCGGTCCTTCGTGTGGATCTCCCGGGACATCGTGCGCTTTCCCTCGGTCGCCCGCATCCATTCCTTCATGATGCGGTCCACCTCTTTGCCGCGGTCGGTCTCGTACTCGATGAGCTGCACGAACGTCATCGTTCTCAGCTTCCCTTCGCGTACTCCGACGCCATGCCGCCGGCGAAGTCGTAGAGGATGACCTGCTCGTCACCCACGACCCACGCATCGTGTCCGGGCGGGCAGACGAAGACGTCGCCGGCCTGCACCTCGGACTCCTGGCCGCCGTCCATGAGGATGTGCATACGGCCCTGGACGACGTATCCGTTGTGGTGCACCATGCAGGTCTCGGTACCCGCCAGGGGTTTCACCGACTCCGACCAGCGCCAGCCCGGCTCGAACGTGGCGACCGCGAAATCCAGGCCGGTCATGTGCACCGCTTCGAGGTGACCGCGCGGGAAGTCACGCCGTTCATCGGGCTTCTCGATCGTCTTTACTTCCAGCATCGCGATACCTCCCTTCTGTCGCCATTCCAGTGTGCGCTTCACGAGCCTGGCGCGGCAAACAGAGCGGCAAACAGAAGGGAGTCGCGGTAACGGCCCTACACGCCGGAGTACGAGTGCAGGCCGTCGACGAAGATGTTGACGCCGTAGTAATTGAAGAGGAAGCAGAGGAACGCGACGATCGCCAGGTACGCCGCCTTGCGGCCCTTCCACCCGGCCGTGGCGCGGGCGTGCAGGTAGCAGGCGTACGCGACCCAGGTGATGAACGACCAGACCTCCTTGGGGTCCCAGCCCCAGTAGCGGCCCCAGGCGCTCTCCGCCCAGATCGCGCCCGCCACGATGGTGAAGGTCCAGAAGGGGAAGACCGCCGCGTTCACCCGGTACGCGAACTTGTCCAGCGACGACGCCGCCGGCAGCCGGCTCAGCACCGAGCGCGCGAACGAGCCGGGCTGCGGCCCCTTGGCGTCCGCGAGCTTCGCCTCGTAGCGGTCGCGGAAGAGGTAGAGGACCGTCGCGACCGCGCCCAGGTAGAACAGCGCCCCGCAGGCGATGGCGAGCGAGACGTGGATCCACAGCCAGTACGAGTCGAGCGCGGGCACCAACTGGTCGCTGTCGGTGTACAGCACTGACACCGCCAGGCCCAGGTCGAGCAGGACCGTGGTGACCAGCGGCAGGCCCATCCAGCGGACGTTCTTGCGGGCCGCCATGAAGCCGAGGTACGCGGCGACCGCCACCATGGAGAACGTCGTGGAGAACTCGTACATGTTGCCCCACGGCGCCCGCTGCACCGACAGGGCGCGCAGCAGCACCCCGGAGGCGTGCAGCGCGAAGGCCAGCACCGTGAGCGAGACGGCGACGCGGCCGTACAGGTCGCCCTTCTCGTCGCCGGCCGCGGCGCCCGGCCCGTCGGGTACGTCCCGGCCGCCGGAGGGGGCGCGGGTGACGACCTTCGGGCGCTCCAGCACGGTGGTGCCGCCGCCGCGCTGCTTGACCGTGACGGAGACGGCGGGCGCGTCGCCGCCGGCCGCCTGCCGCGGGGTGAGCGCGGCGGCGGTCGTGGCCACCCGGCTACGGCTGCCGAAGACCCACTCCCCGACATGCGCGAAGAAGGCGAGGGCGTAGACGGCCATCGCGGAGTAGATGAGGACGTTGCTGATGTCCGCCAGGTTCTGGTTGGTCGCGGCAGCGATGTTCACGCGCGCGCTCCTTCATCGGGCTTGGCTTCGGGCCCTTCGGGCTCGTCGGGTTCTTCTGACTGGGACGTACCGGACCCGGACTCGGGCTCGGACTCGTCGGACCGGGACTCTTCGGACGCTACGGACGTGCCTTCGGACTCTACGGACGTCGCACCGGCCGCCGCGGACCCACCCCCGGCCGCGCCGGACTTGTCCCCCGCGCCCCCGGGCTTGTCCTTGCCCTCAGCCGCGTCCGCCGCCGTGTCCGCCGCCGGCGCCGCGTCCGTCTGGAGCGCCACCGCCAGGTCCGCCAGCTCCTCCGGCAGCCGCGCGCTCTCGCTGCGCCCCAGCCCGGCCAGCTCCACGACCGTACGGCCGTCCGCCCCCGCCGACGTACGCAGCCATACGCGCCGGCGCTGGATGAACAGCGACCCGGCGAGGCCGATGACGGCGAGGATGGACCCGCCCAGCGCCCAGTAGTTGCCGGGCTGCTGGGAGATCTGGAAGCTGGCCCACCGCTCCAGGCGCTCGAACTCCAGCGACCCCGCCCCGTTCGGCAGCGTGAACGTGTCGCCGGGCCGCAGCGCCTTCTTCAGCGGCTCGCCGTTCTTGTCCTTGAACTGCTTCAGCCGCTCGGTGTCGAGCTGGTAGACGTTCTGCGGCACGCCGGAGTCCACGCCGAGGTCGCCGCGGTAGGCGTTGAGGAACAGGGCCGGGTACTCGGGCCCCGGGAACTGCGAGACCATGCCCTCCTTGCTGTACCCGCCGAACGTCGGCGTGAAGAAGCCCTGGAAGGCGATCTGCGTCTTCTTGCCGTTCTCGTCCCGGTAGTCCGGGACCTTGATCGCGCCGGTGGAGGTGTGGTTGCCGTCCTGCGGCAGGAACGCGACCGGGCCGCTGAACGCCACGTCGCCCTGGCCGTCGCGGACCGTGACGACGGGGGCGTACCCGTGGCCGATCAGGAAGATCTTGGTGTCGTCGATCTGGAGCGGGTGGTTGACCTCGACCCGCGACCGGTGCTGCTCGCCCGCCGCGCCCTTCCACCAGGTCAGATCGGCGTAGAACTCGCGCGCCGTGCCGCGCTGCGGCCCGTCCTTCTCGAACGTCGCCGTGAAGTCGTCCATCGTGAAGCCGAACGAGTCCAGGTCGGCGCCGAACGTGGAGTCCTTGAAGTCGTCGTACTGCGTGAGGGTGTTGGCGAAGCCGTCGCCCTCGACGATCAGCTTGCCGCCCTCGACGCGGAAGAGGTTCCCGGTCGCGAAGGCGACGAGGAGGACGAAGAGCGCGATGTGGAACAGCAGGTTGCCGGCCTCGCGCAGGTAGCCCTTCTCGGCGGAGATCGCGCCGCCGCCGTCGCCGGCCGGGGCCACGGCGTAGCGGAACCGGCGCCGCCGGAAGATCCGTTCCGCGGCCTCGCGCACCTCGGCCCCGTCGGCCTCGGTCTCCCAGGTGGTGTACGCGGGCAGCCGCGTCAGGTTGCGCGGAGCGTGCGGCGGGCGGGCGCGGAGCTGCCCGACGAACTGCCAGGAGCGCGGGATGATGCAGCCGGCGAGCGAGACGAAGAGCAGGATGTAGATCGCCGAGAACCACACCGAGGTGTAGACGTCGAACAGTTCCAGCCTGTCGTAGATCGGCGCCAGCGTCTCGTGCCGCTCACGGAACTGGTTGACGGCGATCTCGTCGACGGAGTTCTGCGGGATGAGCGAGCCGGGCACGGCGCCCAGCGACAGCAGGAAGAGCAGTAGCAGCGCCACCCGCATCGAGGTGAGCTGCCGCCAGAACCAGCGCGCCCACGCCATCAGCTCGCGCCCGAACGAGCCGCCCTGCGGCCCCGGGCTCTGCGGCGAGTCGTCGAGCGGCGCCGTGGACAACTGGGACGCGGCGGCCGTCAGCTCGCGCTCGTCGGTCGTGGTCATGGCTCAGACCCCCACGGTGAAGTTTGACGACCAGACCTGCATCTCGTTGATGATGCGGTCCCAGGCACCCGTGAGCAGCAGGATGCCGGTCACGACGAGCATCCCGCCGCCGATTCGCATGACCCACACATAGTGCCGCTTGACCCAGGTGAACGCCCCGAGCGCGCGCCGGAACGCGACGGCGGCGACGATGAACGGCAGCCCCAGGCCCAGGCAGTACGCCACCGTCAGCAGCGCGCCGCGGCCGGCGCTGGCCTCCTGGGTGGAGAGTGCGAGCACCGACATCAGCGTCGGCCCGATGCACGGCGTCCAGCCGATGCCGAAGACCATGCCGAGCATCGGCGCCCCGGCAAGCCCCACCGCGGGCCGCTTGTGGATCCGGAACTCCCGCTGCGTGAGCCCGCCGAGCGTGCGGCCCAGCACGCCCATGAACGTCAGCCCGAGCAGTATCGTCAGCGCCCCGACGACCTTGGAGATCGTCTCCCGGTGCTCCAGCAGGTTGTTGCCGACGCTCCCGAAGAACGCGCCCGTCGAGACGAAGACCGCGGTGAAGCCGAGGACGAAGAGCCCGGCACCGGCGGCCATCCGGCCGCGGCGGGCGTTCTCCAGGTCGGTGCCGCTGACCCCGGTGACGTAGCTGAGATAGCCGGGGACGAGCGGCAGCACGCACGGGGAGAAGAAGGACACCAGGCCGCCGAGCACCGCGACCGGCAGGGCCAGCAGCAGGGCCCCGGTCATCACGGTCTGGTTCGGCTCCATGGCGTTACGTCACTTCTCCTCGATGACCGGTTCGAGCGCCTTGCGCAGCTCCTTCTCGGAGAGCGGCTTGAGGGCCCGTACGGCGATCTTCCCCTCCCGGTCGAGGATGAGCGTGGAGGGGATGGCCTGAGGCGACAGGCTGTTCTTCGGGAACTTCAGGATCAGCTTGCCGGACGGGTCGTACAGGCTCGGGTACTCGATGTCGAAGGAGCGGTCGAACGCCTGGGCGTTGGCCACGTCGAGGTCGCGGGTGTTGATGCCGACGAACTGCACGTCGCGGTCGGCGGTGTCCTCGGCCACCTTGCGCAGGTTCGGCGCCTCGGCGCGGCAGGGGGCACACCAGGAGCCCCACACGTTGAGGACGACGACCTTGCCGCGGTAGTCGGCGAGCGCCAGCTCGTCGCCGTCGGTGGTCTCGCCGGAGATGTCCGGGGCGGCCATGCGCTCGCTCGCCTTGACCACGTTGAGCCGGCCGGTGCCGCTGACGAACTGGGTGTTGCCGCCGGACGACGTCGCGTCATCGCCGCTGCACGCGGTCAGCGCCAGTGTGCCGGCGGCGACCGCGGCGGCGGCCGCGAGGGTCCGGCGGTGGAGCCTCCTCGCAGAAATCATGTGAAAAGTTTCGCATGGGCCCGAGGGGGATCTTCTCCACCCCCCTGTAGCGCCGCGCGGTGACGGGGAGGGCCTCCTCAGGGGGCCGCGCGGAGGGGCAGGGGACCGGCGGGCCTACGGCAGGGGACCGGCGGTGCTGCCTACGGCAGGAGGACCGGCCGCGGACGCCCCCCGGCCGCTTACGCCCGAGGGGCGTTGGCGGCGGGCCCGCGGATGGCACCGCGGCCGAACTTGCGCTGCACCCCCGCGAGCAGATGCGGCGGCACGAGGTCGCGGGCGGGTTCGCTGTAGCCGACGGAGACGATGTCGTCGCCGTCGAACGTGAACGTCGTCAGCGACGCCAGCGTGCACTGCCGCGACCGCGGGTCGTGCCACAGCCGCCGCCCCTCGGCGAAGCTGCGCAGGATCCAGATGGGCAGTTGGTGGCTGACGCAGACGGCCTCGTGGCCGCGGGCGGCCTCGCGGGCGGACTGGACGGCACCCATCATCCGTACGACCTGCTCGATGTACGGCTCGCCCCAGGACGGTCGGAAGGGGTTGGTGAAGTACTTCCAGTTCGCCGGCCGGCGCAGCGCGCCGTCGCCGACGCCGAACGCCTTGCCCTCGAAGACGTTGGCCGCCTCGATGAGCCGGACGTCGGTGCCGACGTCCAGGCCGTGCGCCTTCGCGACGGGCGCGGCGGTCTCCTGCGCACGCTCCAGCGGGGAGGCGACGACGTGCCGGACGTCGCGCGTGGCGAGGTGGTCGGCCACGCGCTCGGCCATCTGCCGGCCCAGGTCGGAGAGGTGGTAGCCGGGGTTACGGCCGTAGAGAACGCCGTCGGGGTTGTGGACCTCACCGTGGCGTACCACGTGCACGACGGTGAGATTCTCTTCATCTTTACCGCGCATGTCACCCATTTTGGAACGTCCTACTCTCCACCGCGCGACCCGCCCCCGGCTTCGGCCCCGGCTTCGGCCGCGGCGCGGGCCGCGACCGGCAGCGCGCGGGCGATCCGCTCCACCGCGTCCCCGTCCAGGGCCGTGGAGACGAACCAGCACTCGAAGGCGGACGGCGGCAGGTACACGCCCTCGGCGAGCATCGCCTGGAAGAAGGCCGTGAACTGCTCCGTACGCTGCGCCTTCGCGCCCTCGTAGTCGGTGACGGGCGAGTCGGGGTCGGTGAAGAAGACGGAGAACATGTTGCTCGCCGTCTGCACCCGGTGCGCCACGCCCTCCTTGGCCAGCGCCTCCGAGACGAGCTGCCGGAGCTGCCGCGACACGGCGTCGAGGGTCGCGTACGCCGCGTCGTCGAGCAGCCGGAGCTGCGCGAGGCCGGCGGCGGTGGCGACGGGGTTCCCGGAGAGCGTGCCCGCCTGGTACACCGGCCCGGCGGGCGCGAGCCGCGCCATGACGTCCGCCCGGCCGCCGAACGCGGCGGCGGGGAAGCCGCCGCCCATGACCTTGCCGAAGGTCATCAGGTCCGGCGTGACGCCGTCGACGCCGTACCAGCCGGCCTTCGAGGTACGGAAGCCGGTCATCACCTCGTCCGACACGTACAGCGCGCCGTACTCGGCGCACAGGTCCTTCAGCCCCTGGTTGAAACCGGGCAGCGGGGGCACCGCGCCCATGTTCCCGGGCGACGCCTCGGTGATCACACAGGCGATGTCGCCGGGGTGCTCTTCGAACGCCGCGCGGACGGCTGCCAAATCGTTATACGGCAGTACCAGCGTCTCCCCGGCCTGCGCGCCGGTGACCCCCGGGGTGTCCGGCAGCCCGAGGGTGGCGACCCCGGAACCGGCCGCGGCGAGCAGCGCGTCCACGTGCCCGTGGTAGCACCCGGCGAACTTCACGACCTTCGCCCGCCCGGTGAACCCGCGCGCCAGCCGGATCGCCGACATCGTCGCCTCGGTGCCCGAGGAAACGAGTCGTACCTGCTCAGCAGGGGTGACCCGGGTCACGATCTCCTCCGCGAGCGCCACCTCGCCGACCCCGGGGGTGCCGAACGACGTACCGCGCGCGACGGCCTCCTGCACCGCCGCGGTCACCTCGGGATGCGCGTGGCCGAGGATCATCGGTCCCCACGAACACACGAGGTCGACGTACTCGCGACCATCGGCATCCGTCAGGTACGGACCCTTCCCCGACACCATGAACCGGGGCGTACCGCCCACGGCGCGGAACGCACGCACCGGAGAGTTCACGCCGCCGGGCGTCACGGCGGCCGCACGGTCGAAGAGCTTCTGCGAGACTGGAGCCTGGTACGGATAAGTCACGCAAGCCATGGTCTCAGAGTCGCAAGGCGACCCGCGTCGGGGTGTTTCGCGGGCCCGCTGCTGGGGATGTAGCTGAGACGATGATCGGGTTGCGCGGCGGGGGCAGTGCACATCTGAAAGCAGTCGGGTGGAGATATGCATCGCGGTGGCGAACTGGGCGAGGGGACCGATGACCGAGGGCCCCGGCGCGCCAGGTCGGGACGCCATCGCCGGGTGAACCACGGCGGCGAGGGCGTGAGCAAGAACGACAGCCGGTCCGGCGGCGTGACGTACAAGTACTTCGGCGCGCCCGACGGCGCGACGGCAGCCCGCGTCCCCATCTCCATGCGCCCGGAGGAACTCGGCGGCGACGAACTCGGCCAGGGCGGCCTCTTCGCCAAGGTGAAGCCCGAGACGATGTCCGCGATGGTCCTCACCGGCATCGAGGGCATACCGCTCCACAAGGTCCCGCCCCTGGAACTCGTCGTCCTCCACCCCGACTACGCGGTGGTCCGCCTCCCCATGACGGTCGTCGACCCCCTCCGCGGCATCGGCGAGGAAGAAGTCGGCGCCGCCGCCTTCATCTGGTCCACGGTCCCCGACCGCGGCGGCCCCCGCGACGCCTTCGACGTCTACCGCATGCTCCACGAATGGCAGGAGTTCGCCGACCGCCTCCACGAGGCGGGCCACCAGCCGTACTGCCTGGTGTGGCCCTGACCTGCGATTTCATAAGCTGAGACGGTAACCAGCCCGCCAGGGCACACCGAGGGCACCCGCCGAAGCAACCCCCAACGGCGGTGCCCTCTCCCACCCGCCCCGCGCAGGTCCGCACCAGCACCCCCGACGGCCCCGCCCGCCGACGCGCACGGCCCTCGCTCTGCGGCATCGGGTGGGTGCACGTCCGCAGCATGTAGCTGGGATCGGAGTGCCCGAGGTACGCGCGCGTCGCCCGCCGAGGGACCGAAGCTGTCCCCGACCCAGCGGCGGGTGGTCTGGGGCATCGATCCCGGCCGTGCACAGACGGGGAGAGCGCGCCCGGGATCGAGGAGTCCGCCCGTGCCGGACGGCAGACGGAGGGCTCAGGTCACCCCATGAGGGGTACGAGGTTGTCCGGGCGATCCAGCCACGCCAGGTGCTCGCCGGTCGCATCGACGGTCAGGCCGAAGCAGTCGGTGGGCGGCTGATCCTGGCCGGCCCACCAGTCGAGACCGTTCTCGACTTCCGTCCACAGCGCGCGCCGGCCGTCCTGGCAGACCCTGCCCGGCTCGCCCTCGCTGTTCCAGGAGGCCGCGGCCCAGGAGCGGTCGTCCTCGGCCAGGCTGTAGAACCAAGCGTCTACGCGGCCGTCGGACCGGCGGGTCACCGTGTGCGTCGCAGCCGGCACGAGCAGCCCGAGCACGAAGGCGGCGTCGGTGCCGCCGAGGGCGTCGGGACTCAGGTCGGTACTCGCCTCGCGCACGGTGGCCGGCCACGGATCGGACACGTAGTCCGCATGCTCGGGCCAGCGGTCCCGCTGAGCGCGGGCCTTCATGAACTGCACCGGTCGCCGGAACTCACCGGACGCGGACTTGCCGTCGGCGGCCACGGTCAGCTTCGCCAGGGCGTCCTGGCTGCTGTAGTGGGTGCCGTAGGGGGCGAGGATGATCCCGCCCGGCTTGACCTGTTCGATCCACGCGGTGGGGATGGAGCGCAGCCCGCAGGTGGCGATGATCCGGTCGTACGGCGCACCGGGCGGATCGCCTTCCAGCCCGTCGCGGGCGATGACGGTGGGCCGCAGTCCGGCCCCGTACAACCGTCGCCTGGCTGCGTCGGCCACGTCCGCATCGACGTCGACGGTCACGACGTTGTTGTTGCCCAGCCGGTGCGTGAGCAGGCCGGCGGTCCAGCCGGTGCCGGTGCCGATCTCCAGCACCCGCATGCCCGGTTCGACTTCGAGATCGCGGAGCATCGCCATCACCAGCGATGGCTGCGACGCCGAGCTGGTCGGTACGGCACCGGCGTCGCGGCCGGTGTGCGCGCCGTCGTCCCACTGGGTGACGATCGCCGCGTTGCTGTCGGCGTAGTGACTCCACAGCCTCGGGTCGGTGGAGCGCGAAATGGCGTCGCGGATCGTGCCGGTGACGTGGTCGTGCGGCCAGATATGGTCAGGCAGGAAGCGTGCGCGGTCGACGGCGAGCCATGATGGGGCCCAGTCGGACGTCATCTCCCGTGAGTCGGTCAGGGCGTGGCCCAACTCCTCCCCGCCCGGCCGTACCTCCCGGTTCTTGTCGGTCACTTGCGGTGTCCTCCGTTGCCAGGTGACGGACCACTGTCCGGGGACGGCGGTGGCGGCGGCGCCGGGGGCTGGATCGGGGCGGGGTTGCCGCCGTGTCCTCCGTCGTCGGCCATGGTGGGTACCTCTTTCATGTCGATGATGCGAGTGCGGGGCCCGCGGGAGCGGGCCGAGGGATGGGTCGTACGGCCGGCGCGAGCAAGCGCGATGTACGCGCCGGCCGATGCCCGGTCGTGGCCGGGAGAGGGAGTTCACACGCTGTGCGGGGCCGGCGTCTCCAGCCACGGCGGCACGGTCAGCCGACCACGGCGCTCGTCCTGATCGCACTCGCCCCGGGTGGTGCACGTGACGCCGCCCGCCCTGCGGACGCGGTTACGCAGCGACGCGCTCGCGCTCCACGGGCGGGCGATCCGGTCCCACTCCTCCACCAGGCACACCACCCGGGCAGCGGCGTCCTGGCGCATGGCGGCCACCAGCGCGTCCCACGCGGGCCGGTGGTCGACGGTCAGTGCGTCATCACCCCGGTCCACCCACGCCCCGGCCACGAGCCAGCCGCGCGCCTCGGCGAAGGCACGGCAGCGGGCGAGACGTTCGTCGAGCGGGCCGGCGGCGCGGGTCGCGGTGCGGTCGTAGAGGTAGGCGGTCACGGTCGCCGTCTCGGTGTCGCTCGTTCGGGGGGCCTGGAGGACCCCGGCGTCGCGGGTGTCCTGCGTCGTAGCGCGCTGGTCCGGGCCCACTGGCTGTGCCGACACGGGACCTCCTTCGGGGAATCGGGTCTGACGCAGAGACAACCGCCGATCACGCTGCGGCGGTACCGTGGAACGGCCGGGGAACCGTGAAAGCTGTGAACGCCACCACTCTGTCGGGAGGCTGAGATGGCGACGAAGCGCATCCCCAATGACGGTCTGGCCGCCTTACTCGACGAGGCCAAGTGGTCCAGATCGCAGCTTGCCAACCGGGTCAACCGGCTGGGTGCGGAAGCAGGTTTGACGCTCAAGTACGACCACTCCGCGGTGTCCCATTGGGTGGCCGGCACGCAGCCCGTGGAGCAGGTCCGCCCGCTCGTCGTGGAGGCGTTCGCGCGGCGCCTCGGGCGCCCGGTGACCTACGCCGAGACCGGTTTCGCACGACCGCCGGATCAGGACGGCGACATGATCGAGGACCTGATGGACACCTCGCGTGCCGACATGGACCCGTCCCGGCGTCGCATGCTGGCCTCCGGGGTCTACTCGGCCGCGCTGGCCGTACCCCTTTTCGCCGATCTGGTGCCCGAGAAGGAGCGCGCCGAGCGGCCGGCAACCCGCCCGACAGGGCGGATCGGTGCGGGAGAGGTCACGACCATACGCACGATGACCAACCGCATCGCCGACATCCTCGACGAGCTGGGCGGCGGACACGCTCGCCCCATGGCAGCCGCGTTCCTGGTCAACACCGTTGGGCCCTGGCTGCGCGCGGACGCCACCCCCGCGGTGAAGAAGGACCTGCTCGCTGCCGCCTCGGACCTGGTGTACCTGACCGGGTGGATGGCGATGTACGAACGCCAGCAGGCCCTCGGGCAGCGGTACTACGTCAAGGCCCTGCACCTGGCGGGCGAGGCCGAGGACTACGTCACGTACTGCCGCACGCTGCGCGGGATGTCCCTGCAAGCCGCCCACCTCGGCTACGGCCCGAAGGCCCTGCAACTGGCCGACTCCGCGGCCGAGGCCGCCGCCCGCGGGGGTGGCCCGAGGCTGCGGGCCTTCCTACGCGGCATGCAGGCCCACGCCGCGTCCATGACCGGCGACCGCGCACAGGCGACACGACGACTCGACGAGGCAGACTCCGCACTGTCCCAGGCCGACGAGCGCCGGGAGTCGATCGGCGGGTACGACCGGACCGCATGGCTCTTCCACCAAGCGCACGTGCTGTGGGAGATCAAGGACTACCCCGGAAGCATCCGAGCGCTGCAACACTCCATCCGCATCCAGCACCCCCAGGAACGACAGGGCCGCGTGCACTCCTACGCCCTGCTCGCCGAGAGGCAGTTGGCGTACGGACACCTCGAAGCCGCATGCGAGAGCTGGACCCACTTCCTGGAGCACTACGAGCAGTTGTCGACCGCCCGCGGCGACGAGCACTTCGCCGCAATGCGCCGCAAGCTCCGCCCCCACGCGACCGTACGAGCCGTCCGGCAACTCACCCACGCAGCCGACCAGGTCGCAGCCCTGAAGGCGTGACTCTCCCAGGCGCCGGGGCATGAGGCGAATCTTTGATTTGGCGCCCCGGCGGCGCCGGCGGGTCACGTGAACCGGGCTTGCTCGGCAAGTAGTGCGTTTGCTGCTTAACCTGCCCTTCCCGCCCTTCCTGTACAGGGAACTGTAGTAGGCCGTCGGCCTGGGGCTGAAGCCGGCGGAGACGGAGCAATCCCCGGTGGTACGCAAGCCGCGTGACCTGCGGATGCGTGAACTGGTGTTGACCGTCTACGAGTATCGGTGTGCCTTCTGCGGATACGACGGCAGGATCGGCGCGGTCCTGGTTGGGCTGGAGGCCGCTCACCTGCGTTGGTGGTCGTTCGGCGGACTTGACGAGATCGAGAACGGGCTGTGCATGTGCGCGCTGCACCACAAGCTTTTACTGACCAGGAGAGCGGGCCGGTCAGCCATCTGCTCCGCCCCCTCTCAATGCCGTGGCAATCGCCTGGCCTGTCTCTTGAGCTGTGAGGTAGGGGCCCACGTCATGGGCCTTGGCGCCATTATGAATTGAAATATCACGAATGCGCTCCCCAAACAAAGGCGCTAGTTCTCTTACCAGGGCGACGATGTCGCCTCGATCGGCGATGTTGGTCCAGCTTTTCACTGGCGCCGGCCAGCGGCCGTAACCTTCTCTGGGCCGGGGAAGAAGGCGTTCGAAGACCAGATTGCGAACGGCCAATGGTGAGCCCAGCGTCACCAGCGTCATGTTTGGCAAATCAGGACCGGCGCACAGCGCCTCGTACGCAACGACACTGCCCAGCGAATGGGCGACGACCACCTGGGTGTCTTCTGACACTTGCCGAGTGACTCGGCTCTGAACCGCCTTTCGGATTTCAGGCTCCGTGAAGTAACGACGCACCTGCCGTGTACTGGAGATCATCAGTCGTTCGCTGAGCCCGGCGAAGAACGAGGATTGACTGAGCGCGTTAAGCGCCTGCTTGACGAGGCGTGGGCTTCGTACTCGCGCCCGAGCATTAGGGCTGGCAACCCCAGCCTCCGCGTTGGCGGCCGACTCCCACCACTGCAGCAGCAGTTCATGTTCCAAGCCATCATGGATATCGGAGGCGTCCCACTCCGGGACGCCCACACCGCGATGCCCGGAGGGGCGAAAGACATCGCCGTAGAAGGCCATGGAGACCTCGTGGCGTGCCACACGGGAGCCCGCCAAAGCAAGGCCGTCACTCAGCGCCGGATACCAGTCGGCGAGCAGAGTCTCTGGCCCTTTGAACTCCTGCGCGATGCCGTGGACAAGAACGATCCGTGTCACGAGAAATCCTGCAGCTTGGCGCGGCTGGCCAGGTGGAGTTGCAGGGTGACCATTCCCATGCCTGTAGCCACGCACACCCGTCCATCACTATCCGCTGCGATGCTGTTGATTGCGCTGCCAATGTCGAGTTCGGTTGTCCAGTCTGGCGAGTTCGTATCCCAAACGCGCAGCAGGCCGTAACGATCCCCTGCGATCAGGGTG
The DNA here is from genome assembly GCF_045781775.1 of Streptomyces sp. 184. Taxonomy (NCBI): domain Bacteria; kingdom Bacillati; phylum Actinomycetota; class Actinomycetes; order Kitasatosporales; family Streptomycetaceae; genus Streptomyces; species Streptomyces sp. 184. Next base: position 721,271 of record NZ_CP123230.1, read on the forward strand.
GAGTTGCCGCCAACCTCCGCGAAGCAGATCGCATGGACAGCGGCGGAGAAGGGATCTAGTTCCACACCGCTGTCGTATCCATCCGCCAGGCCCCAGATACGGAGGCGTCCGTCGCCTGCGCCGGAAATCAGCACGTCATGGTCCAGGCGCGCTACCTCCAGGCCGAACGCGCCCATCTCGTGGCCACCTAGAGGCTCGCCGAGCGGCTCCCCCGTGCCCAAGTCCCAGCGCCGGACCGTCCCGTCAGCAGAAGCACTCGCTGCGAGGTGACGATTGCCGAACATCCCTGCCCGAACTGTCATCACTTCGGCAGTGTGACCGGTCATCGGCGGGCAAACAGGCGCCTGTGTGTTTAGGTCCCAGGCGTGGAGTGCGAAATCACCCCCGACCGAGACCACGACTGCGATGCCGTCCATGACGTGCAAACAAGATCGCGATGACCTACCCGCCCGCTTGCCGAGATGCCGCCGAGACTCCAAACTGAGGACAGCCGACCCCTGCCAGGTGCTGCGTACTACGACCGTGTCGTTGTCCAGACGGGCAGTTGCCATATCGGCGGTCAATGGTTCGCCGGAGGTGATGTGGGCCGCCACCTGGCGCCCGTCACCCAAATCATGCGTGCGAAGGACGCCGTCGGTGCTCCCCGTGACGACGACTTCCTTGCCCTCCGTAGTCCGGAGAATGCTGGCCGACAGGAGGTTGTGATCCACTCCGGAGAGCGGCTCGCCAAGGGGCCGCATGGTGGTCAGATCCCAGATGCGCACATCCCGTGAACCGACGATCGACATGACCGGCACGCCGTCGACTTGCCCAAACACTGGGGCGGCACGCGGGAGGATCGGGCCTTGCCTGGTGTACACCTCCACCGGCGGCCCGAACGGTGCAGATGTCTGCAGATCCCACAGCCGCACGGTGTCGTCGTAGCTCATGGTTGCAACGACCACTCTTCGACCAGCCGGGCCGACAGCCCCCACCATGACGTACCCGGTGTGACCGAGGAAGGGCCCGGCCACTGCGGACCGGCTCACCACATCGTGCACATATACGTTGTTACCCTCAAATGTGGACAGGACCACCGGACGTGTTTCGTGGAACGCCACTCCGACAGCCCGGGCGGAACGCGTCAAGTCTTCGACGTTGAAATGTGCTTGCGGCCGATCCGGCCGCGGTTCTCCCCGACCGCTCAACCGCCACAGATATGCGTGATCCAGCGATGTCGCAAGGACAATGTCCATTCCCTGTCCCGCTCGCCGTGCTGCGAGGTGATGGACGCCGCCGATGTGACCCACTATCGGTGGGCCGATGGGCTCTGATGAAAGGCAGTCCCAGATCCGGACCGTGCCGTCCTCGCTACCACTGATCACGATTGGGTCGCCGTCCAGTTCGCCGAACGCCACGCAGCGCACCGCGTTAGTGTGCCCAACAAGGGCAGGCCCCAGCGCCGCTCCACGGAACGGATCCCACAGCCGCACCGTGGTGTCGGATCCCCCCGTGGCTACCACCGCCTGCCCGCGGACGATGCCGAGGGCAACGGCAGGCAAGTGACCGGCGTGTCCCTCCATGGGAGCGCCGACCTGCTCATGGGTTCGCAGGTCCCACAGTCGGGCTGTGCCCTCCTCTCCGCCCGTGACCATCAGGGGACGACCTTGAATCTCGTCGAATGCCGCGGCACAAACAGGCCGGCTGTGTCCTTCTTCCGGTTGATCCGTGGCCAAGTCCCAGATGCGGGCCGTTCGGTCCGCGCTGACCGTTACGGCCAGGGAGGCGTCACCGCGATCGGTTAGAGCAGCCGCCGAGATATCCCCTACGTGGCCACGTAGGGCGTGCCCCAATTGTTGGAGCGTGCGTAGATCCCATAACCGCGCTTCGAGACGACCGCAGGTGAGTGCCACGGGACGGCCGTTGAATTCTCCTACGACCGCGGACGCAACTCCCTTTCTCCCAAAGTGGACGTGTGCGGAGACCTGTTCGCCAATTTGGCGGCGGTCTTCGAGGTCCCACCGGCTGAGCATGCCCGCGTCGTCTCCGACCAGCGCCACAGTGCGGCCATCCAGTTGGGCCACGCATACTGTGGCGATCGCGTCCGCCGGGCCGATGAGCGGACTGCCCGCGAGGTGCGCGTCGCCGCCGTCAAGTAATTCTTCCAAGTCCCAGACGTAGACGGCTTTGTCGTCGCCCCCCGTTAGTGCGATTGGGCGTCCGTCCAGATAGCCCAAATCGACGTCCCGAACGGTGCGCTTGTGCGCGCTAAGATCGCTGCCGAGCTGTTTTCTTGCGACGAGGTCCCAGATACGGGCTGTACCGTCCGCGCTCGCCGTCAATACCACGGGGTGACCACCGACGGCACCGACCACAATTCTCCCAACCCGATTGGTGTGCCCGGTCAGCGGTTCGCCGTACTCCTGGCCTGCCGAGAGATCCCAGATCCGGACCGTGCCGTCCACAACACCTGTGAGCGCCACCGTGTAATCCCCCAGCTCGCCGATGGCAACGGCGCTCACTGCGATTCCCACCGGGAGCGGGTCACCGATCTGCCGCTGCGACGCCAGATCCCACACTCGGGCCGTTCCGTCTACGCTCCCGGTCACCGCGATGGGACGTCCGTCGAGGTCTCCGACGGCCACGCAGCCGATACCTTTGGTGTGGCCGCTCAGTAACCGGTGCACTCCGCTCATCGACCACCATGCCCAACTTGCCGACCAAGGAAGCGAGACACCGAGCTTCCCGATTCGGTCTGCCAATCGGTCTGCCTCGCAACGCCGAGCCGAGAGCTGGAGGTCTGCGGCCCGATCCCCCAGTGGGCGATCGGGCGTCAGCCGATGCGCCACCTGCTCGTACGAGCCGCGGATGCGTCTTGGGTCCTCGCCCTCGATCGACGCGAATGCCCTCAGGAGGGAGAGCGGTTCGCTCGCCAATAGGAACCCCGGGTCCTCGACGAGTCGGGAGAGCTGGCCGGCTGCGGCGGCGTGTGTTGGCAAATGTTGTCGTACGTACGGGACAGCCGCGAACCAGTCGGACTGACCGTCCGGGGAGGTGGGAACCAAAGACTCAAGTGCTTCCACGACCGACTGCTGGATCTCTTCGGGCGTGCTATCGGCGGTTGCACGCAAATGCTCGGCCAGGGCTTTATGATAAAGCCGGTATGCCGAACGTCGGTCGTCGTCGATGACTTCAGCGATATATGCCTCGGCGATGTCCAGAGCCCAGGCAACGTCCTCTTCGGTGCAGGCAAGACCGGAGATCGTCGAGCTCAGAGCTGTCCAGACACGGCCTCGTGGCAGTCCTTTTCCCTCTGAGAATGCCAGGGCGAGCAGCATGCGGCGCACCCGTGGTTCGTCAGGGCCAAATCGTGCCAGGTAGTCGTCGAACGCCTCACCCACTTCGCTCGGCAGCACCTCAGCCCAACCCGGACGGCATACATCCACAGCGACTCGGTCTGACCGCAGGGTGCGGGCCGTGGTCCTGGCGTACAGATAGACGCCCGCGGCCTTCTCGGCGACCCCCCGCGCGACCGCCCCGGCGAGGTTGGGCTGGCTGCGATATGGAGTGCGGACATTCGGCTCCTCGACGGCGAGCAGCACCCGGCTGACGTACTCGGCGACGTCATCCTCGTCCGCTCGGTACCCGGGTCGGTCCAGGTCCATGCAGGAGAAGGTTGGGCCGAGGGACGCCACTAGCTCGTGCCGAGTCCCCACGAGCAACCGAACGCCCTGGATCTCCGACATCGGGCGCAGCAATTCCCGGGTGATGCGGCGCGGTTCACCGTGGCCGCCCGCGTCCGCCGCAGTGTCCGACCCGGCCTCGTCCACGGCGTCCACGACGATGACCAAGGGCGGCCCTTGCTGCCCTCGCCTGGTCAGCTCTTGGAGCAGGGCAGCCGAACCATCTGCCTGAATGCCGATGGCCGTGGCGATACGCTCTACTACCTCCTCAAGCCGCTTGTGACGCGCGTGTACGGCCACTGATACACAGCCTTCGGGCACCACGGTCGCAGCATTGACACCTATCAGGTCAAGCCGTGCGCGATACCAACTGTTCGACAGGGCGACAATTCGGCCTAGAACCGCCGACTTTCCGCAACCCGGGCTTCCTGTGACGACCCGTCCCCTGCCATCGCCGTCTTTCGCCGTCAGCCATGCCACCAACTCGGAAAGCACGCGCACTCGTCCGCTGAAGTACAGGCCCTGTTCCGATTCGAACTCAACACCACGCGAGCGTGGTCCGAAGTGTTCAGTAAGATCCCGTTCGGCCACCCGGCGCTGCACCTCAAGATCGGTGCCGATGGGTGGAAGCTCTTCCCGGTACCCGGAGTTGGGCAGGAAGGGAGCCAGCCCGGTGACCAGACTGCTGGTCAGCTCGGCACGCTGACTCCGCCCGTCCGCTTCGAAGCATTCATTGACCGCCTTCACCAGTTCGGTGAGGTCAAGGTACTGCTGCCGCTGTCCAGTGCGCCCCGTTGTCGTCGCAACAGCCTTGTTCAATGCATCCGCGAACGCGCCGTCCTCGGCGACGTCCTTGCGGCGGGCAGACGCCAGGAACCACAGACCTGTGGAGCTGGCGGTACCCGCGTTGTGATGTGCGATCGACTGGAGAGCGACCGAAGCGGCTTCGGCGCTTCCTGCGCTGCCGGCACAGGTGTCGAGGATCAGCAGCAGGTGCCGCAGGGTGCCGCGGCACAGGATGCGCACTAGGTCCTCTGTGGCCAGGGCCGTGGTCGCGAGATCCTCGGCATCTGAATCCCAGCAGAGCAGGTAGTGCCGGTCACGCTCCTCCACGGAACCGTGGCCAGCGAAGTACACGACCACAACATCGTCACTGGTGAGGCGCGCGTCTATCGACCAGAACCGCAACTTTTGGCGTATCTGCTCGGCCCCGTCGTACTCCCCGAGGCCCTGCAGCACCGTCTGGTACCCGAACGAATCGAACAGATCGGTCGTCGTCCGGATGTCGGACGGGACAGAACGCAGCTGTTCGTCCTCCGGTAGATGACAGTACCGATTGCTCCCCAGCGCAATGAAGAAACGCCGCCCCACCCGACCGCCCCACTACTCCGAGTCCTGAGCCTGCTCGAAGACTGTAGCGAAATTGACCGAGTGCTGTGCCCAGGAAGCGGGAGGACAGGTGGATGACGACGGGCCTGGCGCGGGTGATGGCGAGGTGCCAGCCATGGCGCTGGTGGCACTGCCCCCCTCCGAGGTTTCGCTGGTGTGTCCACCGTTCCGCTGAAACCCTACTGCGACAGCGTCACCGTCCGGCCCGACCTGCTCTCATCATCGGATGGGGCCTTCCAGATGCACCGTGCCCAGCCAGCTAACCGGCGCCCCGCTACGTTACAGTTCTGGTTGCATTCGTTTGTCCAAGTCTGTCCGAAGCACACCAGGTGAACAGCCAAGTCGACGTAGTCATCGCGGCACCCGCCGGTACCGTCCAGCAGATCAGCGACCGGCTGCTCCCCACAGCTAGGACCGCGTCGCCGGCAGGGTCCCCAAGATTCAAAGCGCGGACAGCGCTCGGAGGCTAGTTCCAGCGTCTCGCTTCTGCGTCCCAGACGTGATCAATGATGGCCCCGTCTCGCGCGCCCGTCACCTGCTACACGGACTCTCTCCAGACCAGCCGAGGGGGCGGGATCGGATCGAAAACGGGCGATGGGACGTCCTGAAGTGCGAGCAGTTGTCCCAGCGCTTCCGCTGGGATGCAAACATCGATTGTCAAGGCCCAGCCGTCTTCCGTGGTGAGGTCGATAGCGCGTCGGCTGGTTGGTGCCACGTCTTCCAGCCGGCGGTGTTCACGTCGCAGAAAGCGACGCGCCGCACGGCGCGTCGACTCATCGATCGAACCGGCGAGCTTATTGCCGAAGTGGGCGGCCACGGCTTGCAGGAACGGAGCCGCCGTCATCGCAACACCAATGTGCAGCAAGACATCACGACTGGCCTGAAACACGCGACTCTCGCCGGTGGCACTGTCGGCGCGGTCGACTTGACGTGCTGACTCGTGCCGCACGCTCTTAGTCTCCTCGGTTGATCCGTCCTCCACGACTCAAGCATCGCAAACCAAGCGGACGCTGTCAGGTGAACGAGAGGCCCGCGTGGTGATTTGCCGGGCATGGAAAACCTGCGCTGCGCGGACGGGAGGCTTGCAGGCGACCGCCGGGGAAGACACTCGGGACCATCGTGCGACAACTTGCCCACAGCCGCGAAGCTCGTCCTCACCAGCGCGGGCGCCGACGAGGACGATATCCGGAGAGCGCGTGTGAGCACGGCGTGTGAGCAGGCAGGTTCCAGGATGCGGGCCGCATCGGCGGGCGAGCCGAGCCAAGTAGCATGATAGGCGGGGTTGTGGGGCGACCGCAGCCCTGAGATCGCTAGGCGGAACAGCCTGCACCCGCGCTTGAGGTCAGTGAGCGTGCTTCCCAGGGTCGCGGCGTTCGATCATAGCCCCTTGTGCATTCAATCCCACGACGAAGCGGTGCTGCCAGCCTCCTCGTCTGAGCCCTGTGGCTGGGCTTCAGAGAGTCGCCGCTGGTACGCCTCGAACCTTCGCGTGTGCGTTGCCGCGATGGCCTGGTCGTTGGCCTCCATAAAATGACGGGTGAACTCTTTGAGGCTCTTTCCAATCTTGTCAAGGTGTTTCTCCATACCCTTCGTTGGGCGTCGCCCAATCAGTGCCTCGCTGAGCACGCCGAGGTCAACCGTGTACCGCAACTCCTCTACCGGTCCCATTGGGCCTTCACTGCGGACAATGAATTCGAACGCCATTGGCAATCCTGAATCGAACCGCTTGCCAATGTCGAAGAGGTATACCAACCTACGCCCGGGGGGAATCATGGGGATGGTCTGGGAAAGTACGCGCTGCAGTGCAAGGCTTACGTCCTCTCCCAGTGAGGATGTCAGGCTGGGAGTCGTGTTGATCTTCACATTACGGGCCATGGTGGGGCCTACATTCTCGATGACGAGAGCCAGTGCGAAGGATCCCGGCTCATCTGGCCGGATGTCCACGATCACGTACGGCTCGTTTTGCTCCCGGTGTACCCGGCGAGCAACCTCAAGCTGCGCCTCGGCTGACTTCGCTTGGGACCGGGCGTACTTGATAGCCCAGGCTGCAACCAAGAGAGCCAAGATCGCTACAAGAAACGACCATTGATCCATGCTCATCGGAACATCATATGAGAGGGCACCGACGAGGCCCGGTTGACAGCTTGAGACGGATCACGAGTGCAATCCCTCCGTAGGTGTCTTAGGGGCATCCGGCGCTGATCTTTGCCCAGCAGGTTCACTTCACCGTTGGCGCCGTCGCCGGAGACCAGGCGTCGCAGGCTGCGTTGAGTTCACCCTGCTCGAGAGACCGGCGTCTGCGGCAAGGTGGTTCGCCCGGCTCTGCGCCTTACCAGGCCACATGAGGGCCGAAGTGTCGATGATCAGCCTCAGCCACTGAAGGTTATCTTGGCTGGTCACCGCCTGGACGGGGGTGTTGCTGCAGGTCAGCGACACGCTGTAATCACTGGCTCCACGAATGGCAGGAGTTCGCCGACCGCCTCCACGAGGCCGGACACCAGCCGTACTGCCTGGTGTGGCCCTGACTCCATCGTTTGTGGGCGGCTCAGGGCGTGGTGTCGGTCGCCGGTGTGTGGTGGGTTCGGGCCCTGGTGATCTCCGCCTCGTGTTGTACTGCCCAGTCGGCCAGGGCCGATACCGGGTGCAGCAGGCTTCGGCCCAGCGGGGTCAGGCTGTATTCCACGCTGGGCGGCACCGTGGGGTGTACCTCGCGGTGTACCAGGCCGTCGGATTCCAGGGACCGTAGCGTGCGCGTCAGCATGCGCTGGCTGATGCCTTCGACGGCGCGGTGCAGTTCGTTGTACCGGTGTGGCCGGGCGCCGAGCAGGATCACCAGCAGCAGGCTCCACTTGTCGCCCACGCGCCGGAACATCTCCCCGACCGGGCACGCGGCGAACTCGTCGGCCGGCACTGGGCAGGGCAGTTCGTAGGCGAGTACCGAGGGCACATCCGTGTGCGTACCGGACATCAAACTGCCTTCTTTCGGCCTGGGGAGCTGCGGTTCACGATGGGGCGGTCGATGCCGATCCTACGGAGGACGCCGTGCCGGGCCCAGAACAGAAGACCGTGGTCATCAGCGGTGGTACCGACGGCATGGGCCGTGCGGTCGCCCTGGAACGGTTCGCGCGCGGCGACCGCGTCACCGTCATCGGCAGCAGCGAGGAGAAGGGGCGCGCCCTGCTCGGTCAGGCCGCCGATCCGCGCCTGCGGTTCGTACGAGCCGACCTGTCCTCGATCGCCGAGGTGGAACGGGTCGTCGCCGACGTCGCCGCGGAGTACGAGGCGGTCGACGCGCTGGCGCTCTTCGCCAACCGCGTCAGCCGACGGCGGAAGGAGACGGCCGAGGGCCTGGAGTTCACCTTCGCCCTCTACTACCTCAGCCGCTACCTGCTCAGCCACCGCCTCCGCCCGCTCCTCGACGCCGCCCCCGCGCCCGTCGTCGTCAACGTCGCCGGCGTCGGCACCACCGCGGGCAGCATCCACTGGGACGACCCCCAGTTGACCCGGCGCTACGGTCCCGTGCGCGCCCAGCTCCAGGCCGGCCGGGCCAACGACCTGCTCGGCGTCGCCTTCGCGGGCGGCGCCGCGACCAAGGCGCGCTACGTCGCCTACCACCCCGGCTTCACCCGCAGCGGCACCGACAGCCACGACATCCCCCTGGTCCGCGGCGCCCTCAAGCTCCTCGCCCGGTTCTTCGCGCGCCCTGTGGCCGAGTCCGTCCGTCCGGTCGTGGACTGGATCGACCACCCGCCGCCTGATCCGCACACGGCCGTCGACCGGGGCAAGCGACTCGACCCGTCCCTCAAGACCCTCCGCCCGGACGACGCCGAGCGGCTGGCCGCGTACACCGAGGACCTGCTCCGGTCGCTCCGCTGACGGCCGGGGCCGGCTCGGGCCCCCTCCCCGGAGGGCGGTGGTAGGACGGTGCGGGTGAACCAGCGGACCGGGTGAGGGAGTCGGGTGTGGCCGAGAACATCGACGAGGTGGTGGACGGGCTGGCCGCGATCGTGCGGCAGGCCGGGCGGGACGGGGACCGGGTCGGGTACTTCGCGGCGCTGTACCGGCAGGTGACCGTCGAGGTCCGAAGGGCCATCCACGGCGGGCAGTTCGAGGACGGGGCCCGGATGGACCGCTTCGACACGCTCTTCGGCAACCGCTACTTCGACGCGTACGACGCCTGGCGCCGCGACCGCGGCGGGCCCCGCTGCTGGCGCGAGACGTTCGGGCTGCTGGACGACGACGACACCGTCATCGTGCAGCACCTGATCCTCGGGGTGAACGCGCACATCAACCTCGACCTGGCCATCGCCGCCGCGCGGACCTCCCCGGGCGAGGACATCCGGTCGCTCCGCGGCGACTTCCTCCTGATCAACGACATCCTCGCGCGGGTGGTGCTGGCGGTGGAGGACTCGGTCGGCGAACTGTCGCCACTGCTGTCGCTGCTGGACCGGATCGGGGCCCGTACGGACGAGCAGATCCTCGACTTCTCGGTCCGCCAGTCCCGGGCGGAGGCGTGGCACAACGCCGTCCTGCTCGCCGGCCAGAACGAGGAGCAGCGCGCGGCCACGATCGAACGGCTCGACGTCCGCGCCGCCGTACTCGCCCGCCTCATCGCCCGCCCGGGCGGCCTCGTCCAGCCGGCGCTGCAACTGATCCGCAGCACCGAGAGCGACGACGTACCGGCGGTCATCGCCCATCTGGACAGGGCCATGGAGCAACCGGCCGCCGGGCGGGAGGCGAGGTGAGTGCCGATGAGCGGTGACCTCGGTCCGGGGGAGACCGCCCGCCGCGGCGGCGACGAGCCGATACGGGCCGACGGCCGGCCCACCCGGGTGCTGGACGAGCGGTGCCGGGTCCAGAAGACCATCAGGCTGTCCAGCCTCCTGAACCTCGGCCCGCGGAAAGCCGACTTCGCCGGCCTGCCGGGGGCGGTTGCCACCTGCGTCCGGAGCGCGTGAGCGTCGCCGCACGGGTTTGTCAGGGGGTGAAGGGGAGGGGGCAGCGGGGGTGGGTGGCGCAGGTGGTGAGGTCGTCGCAGCCCGCTTCCACCGCGGCGGCGAGCGTCGTACGTATCGTGGTGAGGTCCGCGATCTTCGCGTCGACCTCCGCGAGCTTCGCCGCCGCGCGGTCCCCGAGCCCCGCGACCGGCCGGCCGTGCCGGTGGCGGCCGGCCTCCAGCAGCTCGGCGACCTCCTCCAGGGTGAACCCGAGCCGCTGGGCGGCCTTGATCACGCGGAGGGCGGTGACCGCGTCCTCGTCGTACAGCCGGTGCCCGCCGTTGCTGCGGCCGGGCGGTGGCAGCAGGCCGCGGCGTTCGTAGTAGCGCAGCGTCGGTACGTTCACGCCGGCCGCCGCCGCGACCTGGCCGCTGCGCAGGGCCCCGCTCACCGCTCCGCCGCGGCGGCGATCCGCGCGGCGAGGGCGTCCAGGACCGCTTCGTGCGGCTGGTCCACGGTGATCTCCAGCCAGAGGTCGTCGGCTGTGCGGCCCCCGTCCCCGTCCCCGGCCCCGTCGCGGCCGGTCGTGACGCCCGTGGTGAAGGTGAAGAAGGAGCAGCAGGCGCTCTCCCGCTCCGCCAGCTCCCGCACCCGCTCCGCCGGCCCCGACCCCGGCCCCGGACCTGCCCCCGGCCCCGGCCCCGGCCCCTCCGCCGGACCCAACAGCAGCCGCAGCCGCAGCGGCTCCGGCCGGGACAGCGTCACCGGCCCGTCCGCGAACAGCGCGTCCCACTCGGCGACCCGCAGCGGCCGCTCCGCGGTCGGCAGCGTGCAGGACCGCGGCACCCACGCAAGGTCACCCATCGCGCTCACTCTCTCGTCGCGTCCCCGCGGGCGGGGACACCCTCGACGGTAAACCTGTACCCGGGTACCGGTTGCAAGCCCTCCGGACGCCCGACCGATGAGTCCGCGGTGCCGCCCGGGTCTACAGAGGGCACGGGAACCGATCCGAGGAGGACCCCATGAAGCTCGCCGCCCCCGTCACCGTCGCCCTGCCGACCGCGGACCGCCCCACGGCCTACCGCTTCTACGGCGACGGCCTGGGCCTGGAGGCGATCGGCGAGCCCGCCGAGGACGGCGTGCCGGAGCCGCTCCAGTTCGCCGTCGACGACGGGCTGCGGATCATGCTGGTCCCCACCGGCGGCTTCGGCTGGATCACCGGCGACCACGAGGTCGCCCCCCGCGGCCACAGCGAGTGCGTCCTCAGCGTCGTCGTGGAGACCGAGGCCGCGGTGGACGACCTGGTGGCCCGGGCCCGCGCGGCGGGTGCGGAGGTCGTCGCGGAGCCCGGCGCGCAGCCCTGGGGCTACGTCGGTACGTTCGCGGACCCGGACGGCCACCTCTGGATGATCAACGCCCAGCAGTTCTGACGTCGGCCGGCGGGTCCTGGAAGCGGGGGGCCCGCATGTGGATCAGGCTGTCGAGTTTGTGGATGCGCTCGTCGTGGCCGATCTGGCGGAGCAGGTCCGCGACCGTGGCGTGGCGGCCGTACTCCGCCGCGTACGTCCCGGGGTCCGGCTCGTGCTCCAGCTCGGGGTGGTCGGCGACGTAGGACATGTACTCGTGCTCGGCGTGGTCCTCGAAGTCCGCGTTGAGGCGGTAGCTCCACTCCGGTTTCACGAGGAACAGCACCCAGGACACGTGGTAGTAGACGAACGCCACGAGCCACGGAGCCAGCCGGTGCAGCACGAACGTCTGCCGCTGCCCGGCGCGCTGGATCAGGTCCTGGAGGATCAGCAGGTGCCACTGCTCGTTGTCCTGCTCGGCGCGGGTCTCCTCGATGCGCCCGTGTACGCGCTTCGCGAGCGTGGAGCGGTGCCGGACGCGCGACAGCGCGTGGTAGCCCATGCGCTCCCACGCCTGGTACGGGACGCGGGCGATGAACTCCAGCATCGCGAACTTCACCAGGGTGCGCTCGCGCCCGTAGACGAGGTCCATCTGCTTGAAGAGCACCCGGGCCGGCAGCCCGTAGCGCAGCCGCGGCGCCGCCAGCGTCTCGCGCTGGGCGGCGTGCAGTTCGGCGGCGGTCAGCTTCGGCGGGCAGCCGTGGGTGGTCGCGGTGGTGCCGGTGGTCGCGGTGCTGGCGGCGGTGGCGGCGGGCTCTGCGGTGGTCAGCATGGTTCTTCCGTCCGTCTCGCGGGTCTCGACTGACTCGATGATCCGCGGACTAACGGCCCCCGCGCGTCCGCCGGCGAGATGCCGTTTCCGTACGCCCCGGGGCGACGCCCAACGCCCCCCGCCTGCTACTCCCGCCGCCCGCGGGGCACTTCGCTCATCCTTCGGGCGTAGGGGCTTGCAGCCCGCGGAGCTTGGCGGGGTTGAGCTGGATGTGCAGGTGGCGTACGAGGCCGGCGGTCAGGTCGTACGACAGCGAACCGATGACCGTGCCGCCCTGGTCGATGAGGATCCCCGGCTCGCCGTTGACCGTCGCGGGGCGCAGCCGTACGCCCGCGGAGATGGGCTTGCGCAGCACGCCCAGCACCCAGCGGGCCACGTGGTCCGGGCCGTGCAGCGGGCGGCGGGCCGCGCTGACCACGCCGCCGCCGTCGGTCCAGGCGGTGACGTCGGGGGCGAGCAGCTCCATGACGGCGTTGAGGTCGCCGCCCGCGGCGGCGGCCAGGAAGCGGGTGGTGACCTCCGTACGGCGGTCGGCGTCGGCGTCGAAGCGGGGGCGGCGGGCGTCCACGTGCGCGCGGGCGCGGCGGGCGATCTGGCGGACGGTCGGCTCGGGGCGGTCGAGGAACCCGGCGATCTCGGCGTGCGAGAAGCCGAACGCCTCGCGGAGCACGAACACCGCGCGTTCGACGGGCGACAGCGTCTCCAGCACCACGAGCATCGCGGTCGAGACGGTGTCCGCCAGCTCGGCGTCCTCGGCGACGTCGGGCGAGGTGAGCAGCGGCTCGGGGAGCCAGGGGCCGACGTAGCGCTCGCGGGTGGCGCGGGCGGAGGTGAGGCGGTTGAGGGAGAGGTTGGTGACGGTGCGGACGAGGTACGCGCGGGGGTTGCGGACGGCGGCGCGGTCGGTCCGGTGCCAGGCGAGCCAGGCGTCCTGGAGCACGTCCTCGGTGTCGGCGACGCTGCCGAGGAGGCGGTAGGCGGTGCCGAAGAGGAGGCGGCGGTGGTCGGCGAAGGGGTCGCCGGGGGGCGGTTCGCCGGGGGAGGGGGCGCCGGCCGGCGGGGGTGTGTCGTCGGGGGAGGGGATGCCGGCCGGGGGAGCTGTGGCTTCCGGCGCGATTGTGGCTTCCGGTGGAGGTGTGGTCTCCGGCGGGGGTACGTCCCCCGCCGGCCGCTCCTTCTCGATCATCGCCCCATGCTCCCAACGCCCCGGCCGCGCGGCAACGCCCCTCACCGCTCTCCCACCGCCGCCCCCCGCCCGCCGCCGTACGCGCCCCGCGACGCACCGCCCGCCACGGATCCCGACACCGGCACCGGCACCGGCCCAGCCACCGAGACCGCCCCCGCCCGCCGCGTGGCCCGCCCGCCCCGCGACAGCACCGAGCTCACGTTCATCCGCCTGCTCAGCCGGTACATCACCACCGGGCTGGCGCTCACCAACTCCTTGTAACGCACCGCCCACCGCCCCCGCAGCCACACCCGCCGCGGCGCGTCGTCCGCGTACGTGAACTGGATCACCGCGTCCCGCCGCCCCAGGCTCACCGGCTGGTGGAAGTAGCCGAACCGGAACCGCTTCACCGCCCGCCCCCGCAGCGTCCGCGCGACCGCGTCCGCGACGTGCTGCGCCGTCGGCAGCCCGCTCTGGCACGTGCCGTGCACCTGCCCCCACGCCTGCCGTACGGCCGCCGCGTCCCCGACCGCGTACACCTCCGGGTGCGACACCGACCGCAGCCGGTCGTCCACCACGACCAGCCCGCGCGCGTCCGTCTCGATCCCGGCGCGGGCCGCGAGGCCGGACACCCGAACGCCCGCGGTCCACAGCGTCAGGTCGGACGGGACCCGCTCGCCGCCGGCCAGCTCGACGGCGCCGGGCAGCACCTTCGCGACGTCGACCCCGGAGCGTACGGTCACGCCCAGGCGCGCCAGCGTGCGGTCCAGATACGCGCGCGCCCGGTCGCCCATCATCGAGCCGGGCACGCCGCGGCTGAGGAGCGTGACCTCAAGACCCGAGTGGCTCTCCGCGAGTTCGGCCGCGGCCTCGACGCCGGTCAGACCGCCGCCGCTGACGGTGACCCGGCCCCCGGCGGCGGCCAGTGCGGCGAGGCGGGTGCCGAACTCGTGGACGGCGCGCGGGTCGTCGAGGGTCACCGCGTGCTCGTCCACGCCTGGGACGCGGGTGGTGTCGGTGCGGCTGCCGAGGGCGTAGACGAGGGTGTCGTACGGAATCTCGGTGGCGCCCGGCCGCTCCGCCGGCCCGTCGTCGCGCCCGCCGGGGGCGGTCCGTTCGACGGTCACCCGCCGCGCCCGCGGGTCGATCGCGACGGCGCGGCCCTGCACGAACTCGACGCCGGTGCCGGCGAGCAGATCCGCGATGCGGTGGTCGGCGAGCCGCTGGCCGGCGGCGACCTGGTGCATGCGCAGCCGCTCGGTGAACCGCGGCGAGGGGTTCACGAGCGTGATCCGGGCGCCGAGGCGGCGGGTGCGGCGTGCGGTGCGCACGGCGGCGAACATGCCGGTGTAGCCGGCGCCTACGACGACGATGCGGTGGCCGCGGGGGTGGGTGTGCATGGCTGCCTCCGGTGGTCTGCGGCTCCCGCGGGGTGCGGGAGCGACCATGGGACAGGCGACCGGGGCGGTACGTGACAGCGGCGGATGTGAGCCGCGTCACGCGGCTCGGGCGGGCGGCGGGGTGCTCTCAGGCGGGTCGCACGCGGCGGCCGTACGCGGGCACGGTACGGGGGTCGTACGCGGGCATCCGTACGGGTCGTACGCAGGCGCCTTCCGGCATCACCGGAGGCGGGTGCCGAGGCGGTGGGGCATCACTTGCGCGGGTCGCCGTCCCCCTCGCCGTCCCGCTTGCCGTCGCCGCCTTCGTCCCCGTCGACCTTGCCGTTCCCGTCGGCTTTCCCGTCCCCGCCGCTCTCGTCCCCGGGGTCCTTCGCGTTCTCGTCGCCCAGCTTCTTCAGGAACTCCGGGTTGTCGTCCGGTGCCACCCACGTCGAGCGCCGCTCCCGGCCGGTGCCCCCGCCCAAGCCCAGGCCCCTGCCCCCGCTCCCGCCCGCTGCGGACCTGCGGCGGTTCCTGCCCGCGAGCAGCCAGCCGATCGAACCCAGCAGCGGGAACAACACGATGAGCAGGATCCACACGAACTTGGGGAGGTGCTTGGCGTCCTCCTTCTTCGTGGTCGCGCAGTCGATCAGCGCGTAGATCACCAGGCCGAGGAAGATCATGAACGGCAGGTAGCGGAGCACGCGGCAAACCCCCTGAATGTCGCGGGCCTACGCCATGGCCCCCCACTGCGTCTCCGCGTCAGGTTAACGTCTCAGCGCCGGTCCTCGTCGGGCCCCTGGCGCCCTTCCGGGCCTTCCTCGTCCCGCTCCCGGCCGCGCTCGTCCTTCAGCCGCTCCTCGTGCCGCTGCTCGCGGGACTCTTTGCGGGGCTCTTCGCGCGACTCCTCCGGCTGCTCCCGCTCCTCCGACTGCTCCCGCCGCTGCTGCCGCTCTTCCTTCCGCCGGCCCTCCTCCAGTGAGCGCAGGAAGTCCGGGTTGTCGTCCGGCGCCACCCACCGGCCCCGCCCCGGCCGCCGCCCGCCGCCGCCCGCGCCCGCCTCGCCGCCGGCGATCACCGGCCGCCCGCGCGGCCGGCCGCCGACGAACCACGCCAGCGGGCCGAAGAGCACCGAGCCGAAGAGCACGATGATCGCCACCCAGACCAGCTTGGGCAGGTTCCGTACTTCCTTCTCCGGGGTGTTCAGGCAGTCGATGAACGCATAGATCCACACCGCCAGGACCAGCAGAAACGGCAGATACCTGAGCATGTGCGGCCCTTCGACGTGCGGTGGTGCGGCGGTGCTGCGGTGCTGCGCGCCGGGTTCGGTGCGGCTCCCGTACGGACCCCGCGGTCCGTCCAGGGTAGTCCGTGGCACGGACACCCCCGCGGCACCGGCCGCGCCCGCCCCCGTACCCCTTCGCGAATCGCGCCCGGCGCCTGGCGGATACTGGGGCGCATGGCTTACGACGATCTCCGCTCGCTGCTGCGGGCCCTGGAGCGCGACGGCGACCTCAAGCGCATCACGGCCGAGGTCGACCCGTACCTCGAAGTCGGCGAGATCACCGACCGGGTCAACAAGGCCGGCGGCCCCGCGCTGCTCTTCGAGAACGTCAAGGGCTCCGCCATGCCGCTGGCGATGAACGTCTACGGCACCGACCGCCGGCTCCTCAAAGCCCTCGGCCTCGGCTCGTACGCGGAGATCGGCGAGCGCATCGGCGGACTCCTCAAGCCCGAGCTGCCGCAGGGCTTCACGGGCGTACGCGAGGCGTTCGGCAAGCTCGGCTCGATGGCGCACGTGCCGCCGCGCAAGGCGAAGGACGGGCCCGTACAGGAGGTCGTGCTCACCGGCGACGACGTCGACCTCGACACGATCCCCGCGCTCTTCACCTGGCCGCAGGACGGCGGGTCCTTCTACAACCTCGGCCTCACCCACACCAAGGACCCCGAGACCGGCGTCCGCAACCTCGGCCTCTACCGGCTCCAGCGCCACGACCGCCGCACCATCGGCATGCACTGGCAGATCCACAAGGACAGCCGCAACCACTACCAGGTCGCGGCCCGCCGCGGCGAGAAGCTGCCGGTCGCCATCGCCTTCGGCTGTCCGCCGGCCGTGACGTACGCGGCGACCGCGCCGCTGCCCGGCGACATGGACGAGTACATGCTCGCCGGCTTCATCGGCGGCAAGCGCGTCGAGATGGTCGACTGCAAGACCGTGCCGCTCCAGGTCCCCGCGCACGCCGAGGTGGTGCTCGAAGGCTGGCTGGAGCCCGGCAGGGAGCTGCCCGAGGGCCCGTTCGGCGACCACACCGGCTTCTACACCCCGCAGGAGCCGTTCCCCGCCCTGACCGTCGACGCCGTCACGATGCGCCGCCGCCCGCTGCTCCAGTCCATCGTCGTCGGCCGGCCGCCGACCGAGGACGGGCCGCTGGGGCGGGCCACCGAGCGGTTCTTCCTGCCGCTGCTGAAGGTGATCGTGCCGGACATCGTGGACTACCACCTGCCGGAGGCGGGCGGCTTCCACAACTGCGCGATCGTCTCGATCGACAAGAAGTACCCGAAGCACGCGCAGAAGGTGATGTCCGCGATCTGGGGCGCGCACATGATGTCGCTGACCAAGCTGATCATCGTGGTCGACGCGGACTGCGACGTGCACGACCTCCAGGAAGTCGCCTGGCGGGCGCTGGGCAACACCGACTACACCCGCGACCTCTCGGTCGTCGAGGGCCCGGTGGACCACCTCGACCACGCCTCGTACCAGCAGTTCTGGGGCGGCAAGGCGGGCATCGACGCCACCGCGAAGCTGCCCGAGGAGGGCTACACGCGCGGCTGGCCGGACATGGTCGTCTCCGATCCGGACACGGCGGCGAAAGTCGACGCCAGGTGGCGGGAGTACGGCCTTTGACTTCTCCCACGCCCGGAGGCGGGGATTCCTGGCTCACGTTGCCTGCGGCCCGGCGGGTCGCGAGGTCCTGCACGATCAGCACCAGCCGGGTTGAGACCAGCCCGGACCAGCATCACGCGCGCCGAGTCCTTGTCCCTGGGGGACACGGCTCGGCACGAGGTGCAGGCGTAGGTACGTTCCGAGAGGGGAAGTGCGTGCTTGGTTCTCGCTCCGCACTGAGCGCAGTCCATGGTGGTGTGCGCGGGGCGGACCAGGTGGACGATGCGGCCGTGTTTGCGGGCCATCTCCACCAGAGCTTGTTTCGTGACCCGGATACCGGCGTCCGCCGCCTTGCGGGCCATGCCCGACTTCGCCAGGAAGCGGGGGCGGAAGTCCTCGACAGCCAGAACGTCGTGGTCGGTCACGACGCGCTTGGCCCGTTTGCGGGCCGTGTCCTGCCGCTGCCGCGCCACCTTGGCGTGCAGCTTCGCCGCCTGCCGCTTCGCCTCGCGGTAGCCCTTGGAAGCGGCCTGTCCACGCGCCGGCCTTCCGCGAGCGGGCCACCGACTCATTCCACACCCAGCGGCAGCGCGCCCACTCGCCTTCGAGAGCGCCGATCGCGCCGACGGACACGCGCAGCCGGTACGTGTACCGGGCGTGCGTCGCGATGTCCGTCGTCATGACCCTGAACCTACCCGGGAGGACTGACAGTTGAGAACTCTTGATCATCGCGGGCTGCTTCACCTCGCCATGGTGTGGACGGTCTGTCGCCCCGAAGGCGAAACGACTCCTCCCGCCTTCCTCCGCAGGAGTCCGATTCCTCCCCGGCCTGAAGGCCGGGGCATCCTCGAAGGCTCCGCGTGACGGCCGCGGGGAGCGTCGTCGGCCCCGGGCCGGCCCGGTCGGGCAGCGGGGTCCGGGCGTTCTTGCGGCTGGTGATGATCGAGCACTCGGTCTTCGCGCTGCCCTTCGCGTACATCGCGGCGCTGACCGCCATGCTGCTCGACGGCGACGGCGGCATCGAGTGGGGGACGCTGCTGCTCGTGACCGTCGCGATGGTCGCGCTGCGGACCTTCGCGATGGCGGCGAACCGGATCATCGACCGCGAGATCGACGGCCGCAACCCGCGCACCGCCCACCGCGAACTCGTCACCGGCGCCGTCTCCGTACGCTCGGCGTGGACGGGCGCGCTGATCGCGCTCGCGGTCTTCCTCGGCGCCGCCGCGCTGCTGAACCCGCTGTGCCTGATGCTGGCGCCGGTCGCGACGGTGCCGATGGTGGTCTATCCGTACGGCAAGCGGTTCACGACGTACCCGCACGCGATCCTCGGGCTGGCCCAGGCGATGGGCCCGATCGGCGCGTGGCTGGCGGTCACGGGGGAGTGGTCGTGGGACGCCGTGCTGCTGGGCCTCGCGGTGGGGGTGTGGATCGGCGGCTTCGACCTGATCTACGCCTGCCAGGACGTGGACACCGACCGCGCCCAGGGCATCCGCTCGGTCCCGGCCCGCTTCGGCATCGCCGGGGCGCTGTACGGGGCGCGGGGGGCGCACGTCGTCACGATGGGGCTCTTCGTCTGGTACGCCCTGGCGACGGATGCGGGCGCGCTGTTCTGGGTCGGCCTCGCGGTGGTGGCGGGGGTGTTCGCGTACGAGCACAGCATCGTCCGCCCCGGCGACCTGAGCCGCCTGAACCGGGCGTTCTTCACGCTGAACGGGCTGATCGGCATCGTGCTCTTCTGCTGCGCGGCGGCGGATCTCTTCGTACGCGACCTGAGCCTGTGACCCAGGCCGCCACGGTCACCCCGCCGTCCGGCCGACGCGGAGGACCAGCACGGTGACCCTGCCGTCGTCGATCCGGTAGACCGCCCGGTAGCGGCCGACCCGCAGCCGGCGGTGGTCGCTGCCCCAGGGGGCCGAGTTCTTCGGACGCTGCTCCGTGGCGAGCGTGTCGATGCCGTCCACGAGCGCCCGCAACCCGGCCGGGTCCTCCTCACGAAGGCCCGCTGCCGCGTTCACGGCCCCGGCCTCCCAGACGACCCGGTGGCTCACCCGTCGAGTCCCAGCCGCTTGCGCACCTCGTCGTGCGGCACGTACGTGTCCTCGCCGCGGGCCTGGCGGGCCTCGTACTGCGCGACGGCAAGGGCGTCTTCGAGGTCCTCGATGTCCCCTATGCCGACGATCATGGCGGCCGGTTCGCCGTGGTCGGTGACGATGGTGCGCTCCCGGCCGAGAGCGGCACGGCGGACGAGCGCGCCGAACCGGCTGCGGGCCTGCGCGATGGGCAGCGTCTCACTCATGCACCAACTGTACAGAAGATGCCACTTCTGTCTCCCGCTCAGGGCTTGGCGAACGGGAGAGCGACCAGGCGCGGGTAGGACCATAGGACGCCGTTCTTGGCGCGCTTGCAGCCGACGATCGCGAAGGCGAACGACGTGACGAGGTACAGCCCCCACGCGGTCATCGGCAGCGCCGGCACCCACTCCGGCCAGCCCTGCTCCTCCGCCATGTAGATGCTCCCGCCCATCAGCGCGCCGAAGACGACGACGGCGGCGATCTGGGTGATGCCCCAGTTCAGGCCCTCGGTGCCGTGGTGGCGGACGAACGGGTCCTTGGCCTTGTTGCGGATGTTCAGCGGGCCGATCCAGGCGACCAGGAAGCCGATGCAGCACGCGCCGGTGCCGGCGACGAAGATGATCAGCGCGGACAGGTGCGCCCACATCGCGGAGTCGGGCGGCGGCTTGCCGGGCGGGCCCTGGGGGTAGAGCCGCGGCGGGTACGGGGCGCCGGGGGCCGGCTGCGGCTGGAGCTGCGGCGGGTACGGGCCGGGGGCGCCCTGCGGGGCGTGCGGAGCCGGGCCGGCCTGCGGGGCGTACGGGCCGGGGGGACCCGGCGGCGCGTGCGGGGGCTGCGGCTGTCCCTGCTCTCCCTGCCCGGACGGTTCCGGCCCCTGCTGTCCCCGCTCCGGCTGTTCGTCTCCCGGCCCCTGCACCGGCTGTCCCTGCCCCGCCTCCTCCGGCCGCGCCTCGGCCGCGCCCTCGTCGTTCGGGTTCCGCTCGCTCATGTGCCCATCCCCCCGGGTGGTCGTCCGCCCCGCTACGGACGCAGACCCTAGCCCGACCCGCGGGCACCCCGCCTGCGGTCGCTGAAGTAGAACGCCGCCAGCACGCCCCCCAGCAGCCCGAAGAGGTGGCCCTGCCAGGAGATCGACTGTTCCACCACCTCGTCCGTCGGCAGCACGCCCCACAGCATCGACCCGTACACCAGCGCGACCACGATGCCGATCAGCACGTCCGACATCCGCCGGTCGACGAAGCCGCGCACCGCCACGTACCCGAAGAGCCCGAAGACGACGCCCGACGCCCCCGCGGTGGCCGTGTTCGCCGGTGCGATCAGCCACACCCCGAGCCCGCTCACCACCGTGATCACCGCGACCACGCCCACGAACCGCCCGATCCCGCGCGCCGCCGCGATGAAGCCCAGGACCAGCAGCGGCGCCGTGTTCGCCGACAGGTGGTCCCAGCCGAAGTGCATGAACGACGCCGGGATCACGTCCCGCAGCTCGCCGAAGTCGCGCGGCGTGATCGCGTACGTGTCCAGCTTGTTGTCGCCCGCCTGGTCGACCGCCTCCAGCACCCACAGCAGCGCGACCCACGCGAGCATCACCACGGCTGCCCGCTTCACGTATATTCGCCCGCGCGGCGGCCGTGCCGCCCGTCCGGGCCGTGCGGCGGGGGTGCCGCGCCCATAAGGTTCGTACATCACCAGAGCCCCCTTCGGACCAGTGTGTCCTCGGTGGTGAAACGCAGGCGGCCTGCGCCGCGGTTCCCGTCGCCGGATAGGCTCGCCGCGTGGAGCCGCCGCGTCAGACACCGTACGAGGAGCCGTACGGGCAGCCGTACGAGGAGCCGTACGCCGCCCCGCCCGGCCGGGGCCGGCGCCGGCCCTGGGTCGTCGGCGTCTCCGGCGCCTCCGGCACCCCGTACGCCGCCGCCGTGCTGCGCGCGCTGCTGCTCGCCGGGGAGGCCGTCGACCTGGTCGTGAGCCGGGCGGCGCGGCTGACGGTGCTGGACGAGACGGGCGGCCCGTTCCGCGACGCGCACTGGCGCGAGGACCTGCGGCGCTGGCTCGACACCGGCGCCGACGGCCGCCCCGGCGCCCTCGGCGCGGAGCCGGACCTGTCGGACGTACGGCACTGGGCGGCCGGGGACCTGGCGGCCGGGCCGTCCTCCGGTTCGTACGCCGCGAAGGGCATGATCGTCGTGCCGGCGTCCACGGCCGCGGTGGCCGGCATCGCGCTCGGGCTCTCCAAGGACCTGCTCCAGCGTGCCGCGAGCGTGACGCTGAAGGAGGGCCGCCCGCTGGTCGTCGTCGTACGCGAAACGCCGCTGCCCGGGCCGACGCTGCGGCAGATGGTCGCCCTGGACGAGGCGGGCGCCGTGGTGCTCCCGGCGTCCCCCGCCTTCTACGCGGGGGCCACCGGCATCCAGGACCTCGTGGACTTCGTCGCCGGCCGCGCGCTCGACTCCGCGGGCGTGACACACAAGCTCTATCGCAGATGGGAAGGGGAGCTGGGGCGCTCCCGCTGACGCGGCCGACAGGGCCGCACAGCCGAGAGCCACAGCCGACACGGCAGCACGGAAGGCTTGAGATCGCACATGGACGCCGTCGACAGGCAGCTCATCCAGGCCCTGCGGGAGAACGGCCGCGCCTCGTACGCCGAGCTGGGCCGGCTCGTGGGGCTCTCCGGGCCCAGCGTCACGGACCGGATCAACCGCCTGGAGTCCGCCGGGGTGATCACCGGCTACCGCGCCACCGTCGACGCCGCCCTGCTGGGCCAGGGCGTCACGGCGCTCATCGGGATCGGGCTTTCCGAGGCGGTGGACCACGACGAGATCGCGGCGCGGCTGCGGGACCTGCCGGAGATCGAGGACTGCTTCTTCATCGCCGGGGAGGACTCCTTCATGCTCAAGGTGCGGGCGCCGGACGTGGACGGGCTGGGGAAGACCGTCCGGCGGCTGTCGCGCATCAAGGGCGTCTCGCGTACGGACACGACGGTGGTGCTGTCCACGATGTGGGAGAGCAGGGTGGGCGAGATCGCGGAGGAGTAGGCCGCGTAGGCTCGGATGCGCGCAGATGCGCAGGAACGTGACTTACTGCTGGGAGGCGGCCCGTGGACGCAGGGCTCAGGCGCGAGCTGGCGGAGAAGGCGCGCGGGGGCGCGCGGCTGAGCCGGGAGGACGGTGCCGCGCTGTACGGGAGCGGGGACCTGGCGTGGCTGGGCGGACTCGCGCACGAGGCGCGGACGCGGCGGCACGGGGACCGCGGGTACTTCGCCGCGGCTGCGGACGCGGATTCGGTGGAGACGGTCTCGTACGGCGAGGGCGCCGCGGAGCAGGTCATCGACGCGCTCCTGGAGGTGCGCGACCGGCAGGACGCCGGGGCCGGCCTGCTGGCCGTCGCGCCGCTGGCGGACGGGCGGGTCACGGGCGCGGAGGCGCTGAAGGCGTTCGCGGTGGCGCGGCTGCTGCTGGACAACGTGCCGCACGTACGGGCCGCCTGGACGGCGTACGGCACGCAGACCGCGCAGCTCGCCCTCCAGCACGGCGCTGACGACTTCGCCCCGGCACCGGGCGCCGCGGACACCCTCCCCGCGGACGAACTCGTCGAGCTGATCCAGGACGCGGGGCTGCGCCCGGTGGAGCGCGACGCGCGCTACGCCGTGGTCCGCGAGCACGAGGCCCCGGACCCGGAGCGGCGCGAGGCGCCGCAGCCGATGCGCTTCTGAGGCCGCCGTGACCCTGCACTACGAGCTGGACCCCCCGCTCACCCCTGCCCTGCGGGACGGCATATGCGCGCTCTGGGCCGACGTCAGCAACGCGGGCGGCGCGGTGGGCTTCGTACCGCCGGTGACATCCGCGGACATCCGCCCGGAGCTGGTCAAGCACCTCGCGGCCATGGCGGAGGGCCGCACGCACCTGATCGTCGCGCTCGACGCGGCGGGCCGCCCGGCCGCCACCGCCTTTCTGACGCTCAACACCCACCGCCTGATGCGGCACTGGTGCTGGCTCTACACGGTGATGGTCCACCCCGACCGCCAGGGCACGGGCGAGGGCCGCCGCCTCATGGCCGCCGCGGCGGACGCGGCGCGCGGGCTGCCGGGGATGCGGGGGATCCGGCTGACGTGCCGGGGCGGGACGGGGGTCGACACGTTCTACGCGTCCTGCGGCTACAAGGAGGTCGGCCGCGTACCGGACGCGATACGCGTCGCGGACGACGACTACCGCGACGACATCACCATGTGGCTGCCGCTGCATACTTGATAGGCGCCGCACACCGCGCACCCGTACACCCGCACCACCCCTGACCGACGGAGCAGAGAGAGCAGAGAGAAGTTGTCAGCCGTGACCCCCAAGCCGAACCCCGCCGTCCGCTACACCGCCATGCGCCTCGGCGTCTTCGCCGCGTCGTTCGTGATCCTGGCCGTCCTGGTCCGGGTCGGCGCCCTCCCGGCGGGTCTGGGCGACTCGAACTACCTGTGGGTCATGCTGCTGGCGATCGTCGTCTCCGCGCCGCTGAGCTTCATCCTGCTGCGCAGGCAGCGGGAGCAGATGTCGGAGCAGATCGTGGGCCGGGTGGAGAAGTCGAAGGAGCGGCTGGCGGCGAACCGCAGCCGCGAGGACGAGGCGGACGACGCGGCGCGCGGCGAGGCGCGCGGAGAGACGCGCGGCGGGGCGGCGTCGTAAGCGGGGCGTGAGGGTCGTCACCCCCAAAGCCGCACTATGGGAATGTCAAAGCGGGAGTGTTAGTCTTCTCGTCATGACGACGACGGTAGCTGCGCTTCGCATGCCCACGAGCCCTCTGCTCGTGGCGCGCCTGCACGTCGATCTGTGCCGTTGTCTGTCCGCGGCATGTCAGAGCAGCTAGTCCCCCCGCTCTGACCGGTTCACGCACCACATTCCCCAAGTAGCAGCCGCGCGCCCGCTTCCCCAGGCCCGCCCCCGTACGCGGACAAGGCCGGACGAGACCCGGCGCGCCCAGTCACGGAGACGCCCGTGTCCACATCCACCCCCGCCCCCACCGCGCAGCCGCGCAGCGGCTTCCGGATACCCAAGGTGCCCTTCTGGGCCCAGATCCTCGCCGGCCTCGTCCTCGGCGTGCTCCTCGGCTGGGCCGCCCGCACCGGCGACGTCGCCTGGCTGAAGGACACCCTGGAACAGATCGGCACCATCTTCGTCCAACTGCTGAAGCTGGCCGTCGCCCCGCTGGTGTTCTTCGCCATCCTGGTGTCGATCACCAACCTGCGGAACGTCAACAACGCCGCCCGCCTCGCGACCCGTACCCTCCTGTGGTTCTTCGCCACCTCGCTGATCGCGGTCGCCATCGGCCTGGCCATCGGCCTCCTCACCAACCCGGGCGCCGACACCGGCCTGACCCCGAAGGACGGCGCGGAGCCCGAGAGCAGCGGCTCGTGGATCGACTTCCTCACCGGAATCGTCCCGACCGACATCATCACGCCCTTCACCGAACTCCAGGTCCTCCAGATCGTCTTCATGGCCGCGGCCCTCGGCGTCGCCGCCCTGAAGCTCGGCGAGAAGGCCCAGCCGATCATCGCGCTCAGCGAGACCATCCTGGAACTCCTCCAGAAGGCGCTGTGGTGGGTCATCCGCCTCGCCCCCCTCGGCACCGTGGGCCTCATCGGCTTCGCGATCGCCGACTACGGCTGGAACCTGATCAGCAAGTACGCGACCTTCACCGCCGACGTCTACATCGGCTGCGCCCTGGTCCTCTTCGGCGTCTACCCGCTCCTGCTGGCCACGGTCGCCAAGGTCAACCCCCTCCAGTTCTTCCGCGGCGCCTGGCCCGCGATCCAACTGGCCTTCGTCTCCCGCTCCTCCGTCGGCACGATGCCGGTCACCAAGAAGGTCACCGAACGCCTCGGCGTCCCGCAGGAGTACACCTCCTTCGCGGTCCCCTTCGGCGCGACGACGAAGATGGACGGCTGCGCCGCGATCTACCCGGCCCTGGCGGCCATCTTCATCGCCGAGATCTTCGACGTGACCCTGGGCATCCAGGACTACATCCTGATCGCCTTCGTCTCGGTCATCGGCTCCGCCGCCACCGCCGGCCTCACCGGCGCCACCATCATGACCACCCTCACCCTCTCCACCCTGGGCCTCCCCCTGGAGGGCGTGGGCCTGCTCCTGGCGATAGACCCGATCCTGGACATGGCCCGCACCGCGACGAACGTCGCGGGCCAGGCGGTGGTCCCGGTGCTGGTCGCGTCGCAGGAGAAGATCCTGGACCGCGAGGCGTACGACAACGCCACCAGCTTCGACATCAACGACCCGGACCCGGCGGAGTCCCCCCACCCCAAAACCCCGGTAACCGCCGCGGCCTAATCCCCGCTGTGCACCGTGCCGACGCCCGTCCCCGGCCACCGGGGGCGGGCGTCGGCATGTGAGTCATCCCCGCGGGGCGAAGAACCGGGCGCTCTGGACGTACTTCATCGCCTTCGTGAACTCCGGGTCGCCGAGGCGCCGTTCCATCTCCTGCGGGCTCACGTCCTCCACGCGTGTCTGGATCCAGTACAGGTTGCCCAGCGGGTCGCGCACCCGTCCGACCCGGTCGCCGAAGAAGAGGTGGGTGACCTCGGTGACCGGGGTGGCGCCGGCCGCGACGGCCTGCCGGAAGGCGGCGTCGGCGTCCTGCACGTAGAGGCGGAGGAAGCCGGGGGTCGGCGGCCAGTCCGGCAGTGCGTCGAACATCATCACCACCGAGTCGCCGATCCGTACCTCCGCGTGCTCGATCCTGCCGGTCTCGCCCGCCAGGCACTCCAACTCCTGTGCGTTGAAGGCCCTCTTCATGAAGTCGATGAGCCGCACCGTGTCGCGGGAGATGATCCACGGGGTCACGGTGTGGTAGCCCTGCGGAACAGGCTGGACGGACATCTGGCTGCCTCCTGGGGTGCGCATGCCTCCGACGTTGGTGAGGACGCTAGTCCCGCTTGAGGTCAGTTTCCGTCCTCAAGGTCGGAGGGGAATCCGTCGGTGAGGTAGGCCGACAACTGGCTCGGTGCGTCCTCCTGGAGGAGGTGGCCGGCTTCCTCGATCCAGTGCAACTCGGCGTGCGGGATGCGCTCGTGCAGCCACTCGGCGTACTTCGTAGGGAGGATGCGGTCCTCGCGGCCCCAGATGAGCCGTACCGGAATGGACACCCCGCCCAGCAGGTGCTCGTACGCGGCGGTGTCCGCCTGTCTGATCTGGCTGTACTGGCGGTAGAACGCGGCCTGCCCCGCGGCCCCCCGCCACGGTGCGAGGAATGCGTCGAGGACTCCCGGCCGGAAGCCGACCTGCGTGGCGTGCCGCAGGTGGCTGGCGACCAGGGCTTCGTGCGCGTAGGCCGGAAGCTGCTGGAAGACCTCCGTGTGCTCCAGGAAGAGCCGGAAGAGTCCCCGCTCCCACGCGCCGCCGCTCACCGCGTCGAAGAGGGTCAGGTCCCGGTAGTTCCGCTCCTCCACCAGCAGGGTCCGCAGCGCCACGGCCCCGCCGATGTCGTGGGCGACCACGCTGGGGCGGGGCAGTTCCCAGTGGGCGAGGAGCCCGGCGAAGTTCCTCGCGTGGGCGGCCAGGCCGAGATCCTGGCCCTCGCGCTGGTCCGACCGGCCGAAGCCGAGGTGGTCGAAGAAGAAGACCGTGCGGGTACGGGCGAGCGCCGGAGCGATGTCCCGCCAGAGGAAGGAGGAGTACGGCGTGCCGTGCACCAGGACGATCGGGTCGCCGCTGCCGAGTACCCCCCACCGCATCACTCCTTGAGGCGTCTCGAATTCCTCGTCGAGCGTCCAGTCCATTCCTGGTCTCCTCTTCTCCCGGCGTCGGGTGTCGCGCGTGCCAGACTTCGGTGGTGATCTTCAGACTTGCAGAGGAGCGGGACTTTTCCGGGTTTATCGGGCTTGCGGCCGAGGTGGAGCAGTGGTTCGGGGCCATGGTGGAGGAGCCCGGGTTCCACGGGGCGGTACGGGAGCACATTCGCCGGGGCGCCGCGCTCGTGGCCGTTTCCGGGGCGGGCGTTGTCGGGGGGTTGTTGTTCGGGGGCGGGGCACCGGTTTTCCGGGTGCACTGGCTGGTCGTTTCGGAGGCCGCGCGGGGACAGGGCGTGGGGCAGGCGTTGATGGCGGAGGCGGAGGAGCGGTTCGTACGGGGACGGGGGGCCGGGTGCGTCGAGGTGGTGACGTTCGGGGCCGACCATCCCGGGGCCGTCGCCGGCGGGGCGCGGGTCTTCTACGAGCGGCTGGGGTTCACGCCCGCCGAGGCCGCCCCGCCCGGGCCCGAGGGCGGTTCGCGGCAGGTGTTCCGTCGGGCGGTGGGGGAACCGGGGGGCCCGGGGGAACGGGGCGAACAGGGCGGGCCGGGCGAACAGGGCGGGCCGGGGGAGTGAGCCCGGGGGTGGTACTCAGACGGGGGTGAGTACCTGCGCTCTGGTCGGTGCCCCCGCCGGTCGCGACGCTGGGGGCATGCGTCGTGTGCTGCGGATTCTTCTGTTCCAACTGCTCTCGTTCGTTCTTCTGACCGGCGCCGCCGCCGGAGCCTGGGCCGCGTGGCTGGGGTGGGACCAGAAGCGCGACGAGACCGGCTACGAGGACGCCGGCCCGTACGAGGCGTGGCAGGTCGGCGGGCTGGTGCTCACCCTGCTCGTCGCCGTGGTCCTCGTCGCGTACCTGCGGCACTTCGTGCCCGCCGTGCTCGGTTCCACCGTGGGGCTGACCTTCGCCTCGTTCTACGACTGGTCGGACGACAACAGCGGGCTCTTCGCCGTCGGGGTCGCGCTGATCCTGATGGGGACGTTCGTCGGCTCCGCCCTCGTCGCCGTCGCCGTCGGCGCCCTGCGCGGGGAGGCCGCAGCGGAGGAGCGGGCCTCCACCGCCGTACGCTGACGGCGCAAACGGAACCGGGAGTACCGGGTGCGGCGTCCTCTGGCGGGGTGGCCTGGCGTTCGCGAGAATGCGGCGCGTCTGTTGCCGCCCGGCGAGTTGAAACACGGCCGACGCGAACGTCAGGGGAGCCACTGATGACGCAGTCCGCACCACAGCAGCAACACGCGGCGCCCGCACCCGAGTCGCAGTACCTGAAGGAGATCAACTCCAGACTCCTCCCCGGCACCGCCGTCCCCGATCTGCTGCCCCCCGCCGTCCACGCCGACGCCCGCGGCGTCCGCGAGGCGGTCGTACCGCCCGCCGCCCCGCACCCCCGGCAGGGCTCCCTCGCCGACATCCCCTTCGACAACGCCGCCCACGCCCCCGACGAGCCCGCCCTCGCCCGCCCCCGCGCCGACGGGACCTGGGCCGACGTCACCGCCGCCGAGTTCGCCGACCACGTGCTCGCCGTCGCCAAGGGCCTCATCGTCTACGGGCTGCGCCCCGGCGACCGGCTCGCGATCATGTCGCGTACGACGTACGAGTGGACCCTGCTGGACTTCGCCGCCTGGGCCGCCGGCCTCATCACCGTGCCCGTCTACCCGACGTCCTCCGCCATCCAGGCCCGCCACATCCTGCACGACTCCGGGTCCGTCGCCTGCGCCGTGGAGAGCGTCGACCAGGCCCGGCTGGTCAGCGGCGAGCGCCAGAGCCTGCCGCACCTCGCCCACCTCTGGCAGCTCGACACCGGCATCCTCGGCCAGCTCGCCGCCGCCGGCCGCGACGTCCCCGACACCCTCGTCCGCCAGCGCCGCGCCGGCCTCGGCCCCGACAGCGTCGCCACCGTCATCTACACCTCCGGCACCACCGGCCTGCCCAAGGGCTGCGTCCTGACCCACGGCAACTTCTTCGCCGAGGTCGACAACGCCATCGAGCTGCTCTACCCCCTCTTCACCGCCGTCAGCGAAGACCCCCCGGCCACCCTCCTCTTCCTGCCCCTCTCGCACGTCCTCGGCCGCATGACCGCCGTCGGCTGCCTCCGCGCCCGCGTCAAGCTCGGCCACGCGCCCAGCATCCAGACCGACGACCTGCTCCGCGACCTCGCCGGCTTCCGCCCGACGTTCTTCGTCGGCATCCCGTACGTACTCGAAAAGGTCTACAACACCGGCCGCGCCACCGCGGAAGGCATCGGCCGCCTCGCCTCCTTCGACCGCGCCGCGAAGGTCGCCGTCCGCTACGCCGAGGCCGTCGAGGCCGAGCTGCACGGCGAGGGCCCGGGGCCCGGGCCCGGCCTGCGGACGCTGCGCAAGCTGTACGACGCGCTGGTCTACCGCCGCATCAGGGCCGCGCTCGGCGGCCGGGTCAAGTACGCGATCTGCGGCGGCTCCCCGCTCGGCCGCCGCCTCGCCGCCTTCTACGCGGGCGCCGACGTCATGGTCTTCGAGGGGTACGGGCTCACCGAGACCACCGCCGCCGCCACCGTCACCCCGCCGCTGAAGCCCCGCTTCGGCACCGTCGGCTGGCCGCTGCCGGGCACCGGGATACGTATCGCGTACGACGGCGAGGTGCTGGTCCGCGGCGGGCACCTGTTCTCCGGCTACTGGGACGCCGAGGCCGGCGTCACCCGGCTCGACACCGACGACGGCTGGTTCGCCACCGGCGACATCGGCGAGCTGGACGCCGACGGCTACCTGACGATCACCGGCCGCAAGAAGGACCTCATCGTCACCGCCTCCGGCAAGAACCTCGCGCCCGCGCCCCTGGAGGACCGGCTGCGGGCGCACCCGCTGGTCAGCCAGTGCCTCGTCGTCGGCGACGACCGCCCGTACGTCGCGGCGCTCCTCACCCTCGACCCCGAGGGGCTGCGGCACTGGCGGATGATGCGCAAGCGCGAGTACGTGCCGCTCCCCGACCTCATCCGCGACCCGCTGCTCCGCGCCGACCTCCAGCGGGCGGTGGACGGGGCGAACGAGCTGGTCTCGCGCGCGGAGTCGATCCGCCGTTTCACGGTGCTGCCGGCGGACTTCACGGAGGAGGGCGGGTATCTGACGCCGTCGCTGAAGCTGAAGCGGCAGGCGATCGTGCGCGACTTCGGGCAGGTCATCGACGAGTTGTACGCGGCCGAACGCTGACCGGGCGCGGGGGAGCGGGGCGTGGCCCGCCGCGCCCCCGGGGCGCGGAGGCGCGGGGGCGCCGGCCGCGGGCGACCGTGCGCCGGGGCGCCTGGGCGCGCGAGCGGGTGCGCCGCGCGCGGTCGGCTCCGGTACGCGGGTGCCGCCGGCCGCGCGAGCGGGGCCGGAGCGCTCCGGGCAGGCTCCGGCCCGTTCCGGACCCGCGCCCCCGGCTCACAAACCCGGCCCGCAAACCCGGCTCACAAACCCGGCTCACAAACCCGGCCGACAACCCCCCGCCCTCACCCCCGCCCGGCGTCCGCCAGCAGCCGTCGCAGCGACGCCGCCGCCGGCGGGCCCCACGTCTCCTTGCCGCCGGGCCGACCCCGTATCCCCGCCTCGCCGATGAGCAGCCCGGCCAGCGCCCGCACCACCGCGACGCCGCGGGCGCGGCGCAGCGTCGCCGCGTCGGCGCCCGGCTCGTACGCGGCGTGGAAGCGGTCGGCGGCGGCCTCGTCGGGGAGGAGGATCCAGGCGGCGGCGAGGTCGAGCGCGGGATCGCCGCAGCACAGGTCGCCGAAGTCGATGACGCCGCAGAGCGCGCCGCCGTCGGTGAGGACGTTCGCGGGGTGCAGGTCGCCGTGTTGCCACAGCGCGGGCCCGGTCCACTGCGGTGCGGCGACGGCGTCGTCCCAGACGGCCCGTACGGCATCCGCGTCGGTGACGACGCCCAGATCGAGCGCCTCGGCGAGCTGCTTGTCGAACCACTCCGCCGCCTCGGTCAGCGGCCCCCGCGGCCCCGCCCGCGGGGCGCGCCGCCGGGGGCGGGGCGGTGCAGTGCGGTGAGGAACGCGGCCAGGGTGTCGGCGGCGGCCGGGCCGCGGGTGACGGGGGCGCGGTCGGCGGGGGTGCCGGGCACCCAGGTGGTGACGATCCAGGGGCGCGGGAAGCGCTCGGAGGGCTCGCCGAGGCGCTGCGGTACGGGCACGGGCAGCGGGAGGAGCGGGGCCAGTTCGGGGAGCCAGGCGTGCTCCTTGCGCAGCAGCTCGTCCGCGGACTCCGTCGCCCACGGGAGCCGTACGGCGAGGTCGTCGCCGAGCCGCCAGAGCTGGTTGTCCCAGCCGCGGGCGCCGAGGCGCAGGGGGCGGTCGGCGAGGTCGGGGTGCTGGTCGCGCAGCAGGTCGCGGATCAGCTCCGCGGTGATCTCGTGCTCGCCGCCGGCCCCGGTGTCGGCCTCGGCCCCGGAGCCGGCCGCGGCCACTGCTGCTGTGCCTGTGTCGTGCCCGGGCCCGCTGCCCGTCTCGCTGTTGCTCATACGACGTCACCGTATCCACCCGACCCGCCCGCCTCCGGGCCGCGTCCGGGCATGAGAAAACCCCCGCCGGTTGGCGGGGGTTTCCTCAGGTCAGCGTGGAGCGTGCGTCACGACGGGGAGACGTTCGCCGCCTGCGGACCCTTCGGGCCCTGCTGCACGTCGAAGGTCACCTGCTGGTTCTCTTCGAGCGAGCGGAAGCCTTGGGCGTTGATAGCGGTGTAGTGGACGAAGACATCGGGACCGCCGCCGTCCTGGGCGATGAAGCCGAAGCCCTTTTCAGCGTTGAACCACTTGACGGTTCCGGTAGCCATGAGCCCTCCTTGGGCCAAAGGGTCGCCCTGCCCCAGAGCCTCGAAGAAGCCTGAAAACGACACATGCCCGCGGCGTCACAATCTCCGCAGGCACGGTACTGCAAGGAAACCAAACTGCAACTTGCGGTTGAGCCTAGCACGCGCGAGCCCGTCCCGGTAGAGAAAGGATCACGCTCCGGTGAGCCCCCGTACCCGCGTGCGGTCGAACGGCGGTTAGCCTCGGAGCCGTGACAGCACCACCGCTTGACGCAGGAGCTAGGCGCCGGCCACGAGTCGGCCACATCCAGTTCCTGAACTGCGTCCCCCTCTACTGGGGCCTTGCCCGTACGGGCAGCCTGCTCGACCTGGAGCTTTCGAAGGACACCCCGGAACGGCTCAGCGAGCAGCTCGTCGACGGGGAGCTGGACATCGCCCCCGTGACCCTCGTGGAGTACCTGCGCCACGCCGACGACCTCGTCGCCCTGTCCGACATCGCGGTCGGCTGCGACGGTCCCGTGATGTCCTGCGTGATCGTCTCGCAGCGACCCCTGGCCGACCTGGACCGGGAGCGCGTGGCGCTCGGTTCCACCTCCCGCACCTCCGTGCGCCTGGCCGAGCTGCTGATCGGCGAGCAGTACGGCGTCGCGCCCGACTACTACTCGTGCCCGCCCGACCTCTCGCTGATGATGCGCGAGGCGCAGGCCGGCGTGCTCATCGGGGACGCCGCCCTGCGCGCCTCGCTGCACGACGCCCCGCGGCTCGGGTTGCACGTCCACGACCTCGGGCAGATGTGGAAGGAGTGGACCGGGCTGCCGTTCGTCTTCGCCGTGTGGGCCGTACGCCGCGACTTCCTGGCCCGCGAGCCCGAGATGGTGGCGAACGTGCACCGGGCGTTCCTCGACTCCCGCGACCTGTCGCTGGCGGAGGTCGGCAAGGTCGCGGAGCAGGCGGCGCGGTGGGAGGCGTTCGACCCGCCGCTGCTCGAACGGTACTTCCGCACGCTGGACTTCCGGCTGGGCGCCGCGCAGTTGGAGGGCATCGACGAGTTCGCCCGCCGGGCGGGCTTCCCGGACGAGGCGCGCGTGCGGCTGCTGCCGGCGGCCGGGGCGTCCTAAGCTGGGTCGGCGAGAGGCGGGGCGTACGGGGGACCGTAGGAGAGGCGGGTCCGGGGGAGTCCATGCAGCCAGTACAGAGCGGTGATCCCGAGGTCGTCGGCCCGTACCGGGTGCTGGGCCGGCTCGGCTCCGGCGGCATGGGCCGGGTCTTCCTCGGCCGCAGCCCGGGCGGCGCCACCGTGGCCGTCAAGGTCGTCCACCCGCACTTCGCGCAGAACGACGAGTTCCGCGCCCGCTTCCGCCGCGAGGTCGAGGCCGCGCGCCGCGTCGGCGGGGCGTGGACCGCGCCCGTGCTCGACGCCGGGCCGGACGACGACGTGCCGTGGGTCGCCACCGGGTACGTCGCCGGGCCCAGCCTCAGCGACGCCGTCGCCGAGCACGGGCCGCTGCCCGAGGAGACCCTGCGCCCCATGGGCGCGGGGCTCGCGGAGGCGCTGGCGGCGGTGCACGGGCTCGGGCTCGTCCACCGCGACGTCAAGCCCTCCAACGTCCTGCTGACCCTCGACGGCCCCCGGCTCATCGACTTCGGTATCGCCCGCGCCACCGACGGCACCGCCTCGCTGACCGCCTCCGGCGCCTCGGTCGGCTCGCCCGGCTACATGTCGCCCGAGCAGATCCTCGGCCGGCCCGTCACCGGCGCCGGCGACGTCTTCAGCCTCGGCGCCGTCCTCGTCTTCGCCGCCACCGGGCGGTCGCCGTTCCCGGGCGACAGCGCGCCGACGCTGCTGTACCTGGTGGTGCACGAGCAGCCCCAGTTGCACGGCCTCGGCGGCGAGCTGCGCGAGCTGGCGGCGGCGTGCCTGGCGAAGGACCCGGAGGCGCGGCCGGAGCCGGCGGAGCTGGTGCGCGGGCTGGCGGCGGGCGGCGAGGCGGCGCATCTCGTACGGCCCGGATGGCTGCCGCCGCCGGTGACGGAGCAGATCAGCCGGCGGGCGGTGGAGCTGCTGGCGGTGGAGGCGCAGCCGGCGGCGGCGCCGGAACGGCGGGACGACGGGCTGCCTTCGGGGCCGGTGCCGCTTCAGGCGGCGGAGTACGGGCCGGGGGTGTTCGGGCCGCCGCCGGTGCTGGACGGGACGCTGCCGGGTGCGGGGGCGCCCGCCGCGGACGCGGCGCCGCCCGGGTCGACGCCGCCGGGCGGGCCGGGCACCGGGGCCGCCGGTGGCGCCGCCGCCTTCGGCGCCGTCGGGGCGACGGCGGCGCCCGAGCGGCGTGCGGAAGTCGGTCTGCGCTCGCGCCGGTTCAGTTGCACCCTGGTGCTCTCCGTGGCCGGCGCCCTCGCGGCGCTCATGCTGGGCCTGTTCTTCGTACCCGGACTGCTGGACGGCGACGGCGGCGACAGCTCGCAGGCCGGGGACAGCACGGCCGGTGCCACCGCGGGCAACGGCAACGACAGCGGCAACGACAGCGGCGACGAGGACGGCGGCGGCGACTCCGGCGCGGCCACCGACGGCCCCTCCCGGGAGCCGACGCAGTCGTCGGAGACGCCGGAGCCGCCGGCCGCGGCGGTGGACGGCGTACCGGCGAAGTTCGCCGGCGACTGGCAGGGCGAGATCATCCAGGAGGACGGCGTGCCGAACGGCGACGTCAGCGTGGAGATCAAGCGGGGCGGGAAGGGCGAGTACGTCGCGTACTTCGACTACTCCGTCTACGACGTCGCGCACTGCTACAGCCGCGCCAAGCTCACCTCCGCCACCGAGACCACCCTCGTCCTCGGCGAGGAGGACGACCCGGCGCGGGAGAACACCGAGGGCGTCTGCGCCCCCGGCGAGTCGACGGTCACGCTCACCCACAAGGGCGGCACGACCGTCGAGTACCGCTCCGACGCGGAGGCGTCGGGCAACCCGCGCGCGACGCTGAAGAAGCGCTCCGGCTGAGCGCGCCCCCGCACCCCGGCCCACCGCCCCGGCCCCGTCCTCCCCCTGCACCGGAACCGGTGCCCTGCTCCGCGTAGGCTGGGGTTCGCTCGTACGCACCACTCGCGGAAGGGGCCGGTCACCGTGACCACCGATCCTCAGGCAGTCCTGGACCGCGCCGCCGCGGGCGGTCGCATCACCCCCGGCGAGGCCCTCGACCTGTACCGCTCCGCCCCGCTGCACGCGCTGGGCGCCGCCGCCGACGCCGTACGCCGCCGGCGCTACGCCGCGACCGAGCACATCGCGACGTACATCATCGAGCGGAACATCAACTACACCAACGTCTGCGTCACCGCCTGCAAGTTCTGTGCCTTCTACGCCCCGCCCACCGCCAAGGACAAGGGCTGGACCCGCGGCCTGGACGACATCCTGCGCCGCTGCGAGGAGACCGTGCAGCTCGGCGGCACGCAGATCATGTTCCAGGGCGGCCACCACCCCGACTTCGGCGTGGAGTACTACGAAGAGCACTTCTCCGCGATCAAGAAGGCGTACCCGCAGCTCGTCATCCACTCCCTCGGCGCCTCCGAGGTCGAGCACATGGCGCGCATCTCCGGCACCACCGCCGAGGACGCCATCCGCCGCATCCACGCGGCCGGCCTGGACTCCTTCGCCGGCGCCGGCGCCGAACTGCTGCCGGCCCGGCCGCGGCAGGCCATCGCGCCGCTGAAGGAGAGCGGCGAGCGGTGGCTGGAGATCATGGAGACCGCGCACGGCCTGGGCGTGGAGTCGACGTCCACGATGCTGATGGGCACGGGCGAGACGAACGCGGAGCGGATCGAACACCTGCGGATGATCCGCGACGTGCAGGACCGCACCGGCGGGTTCCGGGCCTTCATCCCGTACACGTACCAGCCGGAGAACAACAAGCTGAAGGGCCGCACCCAGGCCACCACGCTGGAGTACCTGCGGATGATCGCCATCGCGCGGATCTTCCTCGACAACGTCGCGCACATCCAGGGCTCCTGGCTGACCACCGGCAAGGACGTCGGCCAGTTGACGCTGCACTACGGCGCGGACGACCTCGGCTCGGTGATGCTGGAGGAGAACGTGGTGTCCTCCGCGGGGGCGCGGCACCGCTCGAACCTGCGGGAGATCATCGAGATGATCCGCGGCGCCGACCGGACGCCGGCGCAGCGTTCGACCACGTACGAGCATCTTGTGGTGCACGACGACCCGGCGCACGACCCCGTGGACGACCGCGTCGTCTCGCACCTGTCGTCCACCGCCATCGAGGGCGGCACGGCGCACCCGGAACTGACGCTGGTGGAGGCCGACCGGTGACGCGCGCGACCCTGGAGAAGCAGCCGCACGAGGTGGCGGCGATGTTCGACGACGTCGCCGCGAACTACGACCTCACCAACGACGTCCTCTCCCTCGGCCAGGCACGGCTGTGGCGCAGGGCGGTCGCCCGCGCGGTCGACGCGCGGCAGGGGCAGCGGGTGCTGGACCTGGCGGCGGGCACGGGCACGTCGTCGCTGCCGTTCACGGCGGCGGGGGCGTACGTGGTGCCGTGCGACTTCTCGCTGGGGATGCTGCGCGAGGGCAAGCGGCGCCACCCGCGGCTGCCGCTGACCGCGGGGGACGCGACGCGGCTGCCGTTCGCCGACGGGGTGTTCGACGCGGTGACGATCTCCTTCGGGCTGCGCAACGTCCAGGAGACGGACGCGGCGCTGCGCGAGATGCGGCGCGTGACGCGGCCGGGCGGCCGGCTGGTGATCTGTGAGTTTTCGCACCCGACGTGGACGCCGTTCCGGACGGTCTACACGGAGTACCTGATGCGCGCGCTGCCGCCGATCGCGGAGCGGGTCAGCAGCAGCCCGGACGCGTACGTCTACCTCGCGGAGTCCATCCGCGCCTGGCCGGACCAGCCCGCGCTGGCGGCCCGGCTTGCCGCCGCCGGCTGGACGCGCCCCGCGTGGCGCAACCTCAGCGGCGGCATCGTGGCCCTCCACCGCGGCTACGCCCCGAGCTGAACCGGGGATCCGGGGGCCCGCCCGCCGCCGGCGTGCCCGGGGCGCGCGCGGCGGTGTCGGAGGCGGCACTTAGACTGCGGGGAACGACCCGCGTTATCTGGGAGCCGCCGTGACGGACGCCTCTGAGTCCACCCGCAGTGCCGATGTGATCGTCGTCGGGGCCGGGCCGGCCGGCTCGACGACCGCGTACTACCTCGCCAAGGCCGGGCTCGACGTCCTGCTCCTGGAGAAGACGGCGTTCCCCCGCGAGAAGGTCTGCGGGGACGGGCTCACCCCGCGGGCCACCAAGCAGCTCATCGCCATGGGCATCGACGTCTCCGAAGAGGCCGGCTGGCTGCGGAACAAGGGCCTGCGCATCATCGCCGGAGGCAACCGGCTCCAGCTCGACTGGCCGGAGCTGGCCGCGTACCCCGACTACGGGCTGGTGCGCAAGCGCGACGACTTCGACCAGCAGCTCGCGCAGCAGGCGCAGAAGGCGGGCGCGCGGCTGTACGAGCGGTGCAACGTCGGCCAGCCGATCATCGACGAGCGGTCCGGGCGGATCACGGGCGTCCACGCCAAGCTCGGCGAGGAGAAGACGCCCGTCACCTTCCACGCCCCGCTGGTCATCGCCGCCGACGGCAACTCCTCGCGGCTCTCCCTGGCCATGGGCCTGCACCGCAACGAGAAGCGCCCGATGGGCGTGGCCGTGCGGACGTACTTCACCTCCCCGCGGCACGAGGACGACTATCTGGAGTCCTGGCTGGAGCTGTGGGACAAGCGCGGCCCGGAGGACCGGCTGCTGCCCGGGTACGGCTGGGTCTTCGGCATGGGCGACGGCACGTCCAACGTGGGCCTGGGCATCCTCAACTCCTCGTCCGCCTTCAAGGAGCTGGACTGGCGGGACGTGCTCAAGGCGTGGTGCGCCTCGATGCCGGAGGAGTGGGGCTACACCCCGGACAACATGACGGGCCCCATCCGCGGCGCCGCCCTCCCCATGGCCTTCAACCGCCAGCCGCACTACGACCGCGGCCTGCTCCTCGTCGGCGACGCCGGCGGGATGGTCAACCCGTTCAACGGCGAGGGCATCGCGTACGCGATGGAGTCCGGCCAGATCGTCGCGGACGTCGTCGTCCAGGCCCACGGCCGCTCGACGTACGCCCAGCGCGAGCTGGCCCTGAAGCGCTACCCGAAGGTCCTCAAGGACACCTACGGCGGCTACTACCAGCTCGGCCGCGCCTTCGTCCGCCTCATCGGCAACCCGAAGGTGATGAAGCTCGCCACCGAACGCGGCCTCACCCACCCGGTCCTGATGCGCTTCACCCTCAAGCTGCTGGCCAACCTCACGGACCCCCAGGGCGGCGACGCCATGGACCGCATCATCAACGGCCTGGCAAAGGTCACCCCCCGCGCGTAACCGCCCGGTCGGCCGGGCGCCCGCGGTCGGGCCGCGTCGGCGAGCGCGGTCAGCGCGCCGGGTGCGGGACCTCGGGGCGGCTGACGGGCATGATCGTCAGTATGTCGTCGAGGCCCCTGAAGTCGTCGGGATTCGTGGTGTAGAGCGGCAGATCCACGGCAATCGCGATCGACGCGATCATCAAGTCGGCGACGCGGCGCCGGGGTTTCCTCCCGGCGCCGACCACGGCGGCGCACACCCTGCCGTAGATCCGCGCAGCTTCGGCATCGAACGGGATGGGATCGAACTCGTTCTCGGCTCGCTGCACCACATCCAGGCGACGGGCGCGTTCGGCGTGTTCGTCGTAGTCGGACTGCTCGTCGTTCCTGCGCACTTCGTGCGGGCCCGCCGACAGTTCGGCGAGAGTGACAGCGCTGATGGCCATCTCGTCCGGCAGCTCCGCAGGATCCACCCATCTGCGGAGGATCATGATGTTGGTGTCGAGCAGGCCCTGCGTCTGATCACCGGTCATACGGGTCGTCCGTCCCCCTGTCCGCCGTCGCGTCCTGATCGGCCCGGAACGCTTCGGGGGAGATGCCGGGGGCGGTGCGGGACATAGCGGCGAACTCGCCGCGCGGCACGAACCGGCGCCGCCGCCGGAGCGGGATGAGTTCACCGATCCGGTGGCCGTCCCGGGTGACCGTGAACGACTGACCCCGCTGGACTGCGTCCATGATCTCTTTGGATCTGCTGCGCAGGTCGCGCTGCGTGATTTCCGGCTGGACCGTCATGCGCCCATCGTACGTCCTGGTGCCACCGCGTGCTACACAGCGGCACCGCGCCCGCGCCCTTGGCCGAGGTCACGGCCCGGGCTTGAGAATTCGCGCACACGCGCTTGAGGCCGCACGCCAGAGCCCCCGCCGGGCTGCCGGCGGGGGCTCGTGCGTTGCGGTGTGGGGGTCAGAGGACGCGGACTGCCGAGGTGGGCATGTAGTACGACATCTCCTGGATCACGACGCCCTTCGACGGGTTCGCCGCGTCCAGGTACTTGCCGTCGCCGATGTAGACGGCCACGTGGTACGCCGAGCCGGTGCCGCCCCAGAAGACCAGGTCGCCGGGCTGGACGTCGGAGACCGACACCGGGGTGCCGGCCGTGGACTGCTCCGCCGCGGTGCGGGGGAGTTCCACGCCGACGGTGCGGAACGCCGCCTGGGTCAGGCCCGAGCAGTCGTACGAGGACGGGCCGGTGGCCCCCATGACGTACGCCTTGCCGACCTGGGCGTTGAGGAAGTCCAGCACCGTGCCGACGCTGCCCGACGCGGCCGGGGCCGCCGCGGGGGTCTCGGCGGCCGGGGCGGCGTCGGACGAGGACGACGCCGTGGACAGTTCCTCGCGCTCCGCGGCGCGGGCCGCTGCCCGCTCCCGGGCGCGCTCCTCGGCGGCGGCGCGCGCCTCCGCCTCCTTCTTGGCCTTCGCGGCGTCCTTACGGGCGTCCTCGGCGGCCTCCTGCGCCTGCGTGCGCAGTTCGAGGCGCAGGGCCGCGGTCTGGGTGGCGTCGGCGCTCTGCTCGACGCCGTTGGTCAGTGCGGTGCTCACGTCCACGGCGGGGAGTTCCGCGGTCGTTTCGGCGGCCGCCGGGCCGGTCGTCCTGCCG
This sequence comes from Streptomyces sp. 184, assembly GCF_045781775.1. Lineage (NCBI taxonomy): Bacteria > Bacillati > Actinomycetota > Actinomycetes > Kitasatosporales > Streptomycetaceae > Streptomyces > Streptomyces sp. 184. Next base: position 761,519 of record NZ_CP123230.1, read on the forward strand.
GTGTCTGCGAGGGCGGGAGCGGCCGCCGCCGTCGCGACCATCGTGCCGAGGGCGCCACCGGCGACTCCGGTACGGACGACCCACGCGGGGGCCTGCCGGCGCCGGGGCTTCCGGTGGCTGGGTATGTGCGGTTTACGGGACATGAGGTCCAGCGCTATCAGGGGGATGGTCCGTCTTTCAACAGTCGTGGGATGCGCCACACTTGGCGGCCCGTCCAGTGAAATGAGGCATTTGGGCGGTGTGTTCCGTGCGAACCGTCCGGGTGTTCGACGCCGCCCGCGTCGTTACCCGCGCGATACGCACGGCATTTGGCCTACCCGGCGAACGTTGCCGGACGGTTATCACTTCTCCCGCCGCAAACCAAGCAAGGCCCGTCGCTCCGGATCCCGTGCTGTGGTCCAAATCACTCGGATCCGTTTCCGCGCCCGAGGTCCCCGCGGAGGTGCTTGAGAGTGCATGCGCAAGCGTCGAAACGGCCGAATAACAATTGAGCGCGCGGGCGCTCGAATTCGCTTCCGGCGGCCCGGCGCCGAAATCGCCCGCCGCGCCGACCCCTGCCGCGCCCGCCTCGCTGACCTGCGGCTGCCCGTCGGCGGCGGGGATCCGGTGATCGTCCCTTCGCACCGCGTGAGGGCCTCCGCGATCATTCGACGGTCTGATCGATCACCGGGTGGTTAAGATCACAAAGCCGTAGGGGACCCCCGTGTCACAGATCACAGAGCAGTGGGCATAAGATGCCCATCAGTAGGGCTTGTGAACTGCCTCACATGTGAGCGATCTTGGTGGGGCAGGAACGCGAGTCCGGTGTGGACTGGCAGGCAGTCATCGTCGACTGGAGAGGAGCGGGGCAGCGGTGAACGTATACACGCCGATCCTCGTGCTCGGAGCCATTGCGGCGGCCTTCGCGGTGTTCTCCGTGGTCGCGGCGGCGCTCGTGGGTCCGAAGCGCTACAACCGGGCCAAGCTCGACGCCTACGAGTGCGGTATCGAGCCGACCCCCGTGCCGGCCGGCGGCGGTCGCTTCCCGGTCAAGTACTACCTGACGGCGATGCTGTTCATCGTCTTCGACATCGAGATCGTCTTCCTCTACCCCTGGGCCGTCTCCTTCGACGCCCTGGGGATCTTCGGGCTCGTGGAGATGCTGCTCTTCGTGCTCACCGTCTTCGTCGCGTACGCCTACGTGTGGCGCCGCGGCGGACTGGAATGGGACTAGGGGGCACCACCAATGGGACTTGAGGAAAAGCTCCCGAGCGGCTTCATCCTGAGCACGGTCGAGCAGGCCGCCGGGCTGGCACGGAAGTCGTCCGTCTTCCCGGCGACGTTCGGCCTGGCCTGCTGCGCGTTCGAGATGATGACCGCCGGCGCCGGCCGCTACGACCTGGCGCGCTTCGGTATGGAGGTCTTCCGCGGCTCGCCCCGCCAGGCCGACCTGATGATCGTCGCGGGCCGGGTGAGCCAGAAGATGGCGCCGGTGCTGCGCCAGGTCTACGACCAGATGCCGAACCCCAAGTGGGTCATCTCCATGGGCGTCTGCGCTTCGTCCGGCGGCATGTTCAACAACTACGCGATCGTGCAGGGCGTCGACCACGTCGTGCCGGTCGACATCTACCTGCCCGGCTGCCCGCCGCGCCCCGAGATGCTCATGGACGCGATCCTCAAGCTGCACGAGAAGATCCGCGAAGAGAAGCTCGGCGTGAACCGCGAGGAGGCGGCCCGGGAGGCCGAGGAGGCCGCGTTGAAGGCGCTGCCGACGATCGAGATGAAGGGTCTTCTCCGGTGAGTGGGGAGAACGCGGACGGGGTGAACCCCGACCAGGACTTGAACGCCGAGAACCTGCCGGGCCGGCGCGGCGATCACGGCGAGACCATCCGCGTCCAGCGCGGCATGTTCGGCGCCGAGAACGGCGGCGACACCTCCGGCTACGGCGGTCTGGTGCGCAGCGTCCGGCTGCCCGGCGAGTCCGTACGCCCGTACGGCGGCTGGTTCGACGAGGCCGCCGACGAGCTGGAGGGCGCCCTCGAAGAGCAGGGGATCGTCCCCGGCAACGCCATCGAGAAGACCGTCGTCGACCGCGGTGAGCTGACCTTCCACGTCGACCGCGCGCACCTGCCGCGCGTGATGCGGACCCTGCGCGACGACCCGGCGCTCCGCTTCGAGCTGTGTACCGGCGTCTCCGGGGTGCACTACCCCGGCGACAAGGGCCGCGAGCTGCACGCCGTGTACCACCTGCGCTCGCTCACCCACACCCGGCTGCTCCGCGTCGAGGTCAGCGCGCCCGACGACGACCCGCACATCCCGTCCGTCGTGGACGTCTACCCGACGAACGACTGGCACGAGCGCGAGGTCTACGACTTCTTCGGCATCGTCTTCGACGGCCACCCGGCGCTGACCCGGATCTTCATGCCGGACGACTGGCAGGGCCATCCGCAGCGCAAGGACTACCCCCTCGGCGGCATCCCCGTCGAGTACAAGGGCGCCCAGATCCCGGCTCCCGACCAGCGGAGGTCGTACAGCTGATGAGTACCACCCACGCGACCGGCGCAGCCTCGGCCCGGGAGACCACCGAGGGCACCGTCTACACCGTCACCGGCGGCGACTGGGACGAGCTGGCCCAGTCCGTGCACCGGGCCGACGACGAGCGGATCGTCGTCAACATGGGCCCGCAGCACCCCTCCACCCACGGCGTGCTGCGGCTCATCCTGGAGATCGACGGCGAGACCGTGACGGAGACCCGCTGCGGAATCGGCTACCTGCACACCGGCATCGAGAAGAACCTCGAATACCGCAACTGGACCCAGGGCTCCACCTTCGTGACCCGCATGGACTACCTGACCTCGTTCTTCAACGAGGCCGGGTACTGCATGGCGGTCGAGAAGCTGCTCGGCATCACCGACGAGGTGCCGGACCGGGCCACGGTCATCCGGGTGCTGCTGATGGAGCTGAACCGGATCTCCTCCCACCTGGTGGCCATCGCCACCGGCGGCATGGAGCTGGGCGCCACCACGGTCATGATCTACGGCTTCCGCGACCGCGAGATGATCCTCGACCTCTTCGAGCTGATCACCGGCCTGCGCATGAACCACGCGTTCATCCGCCCCGGCGGCCTCGCCCAGGACCTGCCCCCCGGCGCGGTCGACTCCATCCGCGAGACGATCAAGACGCTCCGCAAGAACTTCCCCGAGTACGACAAGCTGGCCACCAACAACCCGGTGTTCAAGGGCCGGATGCAGGAGATCGCGCATCTGGACCTGGCCGGCTGCATGTCCCTGGGCGTCACGGGGCCGGTGCTGCGCGCCACCGGGCTGCCGCACGACCTGCGCAAGACGGACCCGTACTGCGGCTACGAGACGTACGACTTCGACATCCCCACCGCCGACACCTGCGACGCCTACGGCCGGTTCCTCATCCGGCTGGAGGAGATGCGCCAGTCGCTGCGGATCGTCGAGCAGTGCGTGGACCGGCTGGAGCCGGGCCCGGTGATGGTCGGCGACAAGAAGATCGCCTGGCCCGCGCAGCTCGCGCTGGGCCCCGACGGCCTCGGTAACTCGCTGGACCACATCAAGAACATCATGGGCACCTCGATGGAGGCCCTGATCCACCACTTCAAGCTGGTCACGGAGGGCTTCCGGGTGCCGCCCGGGCAGGCGTACGTGGCGGTGGAGTCGCCCAAGGGCGAACTCGGCGTGCACGCCGTCAGCGACGGCGGCACCCGCCCGTTCCGGGTGCACTTCCGCGAGCCGTCGTTCGTGAACCTTCAGGCCATCGCGGCCATGACCGAGGGCGGCCAGGTGGCCGACGTGATCGTGGCGATCGCGTCCCTGGACCCCGTGCTGGGAGGCGTCGACCGATGACGACAGCAGAACGCGAGCCGGGGGTCCAGGCGGCCGTCGCGCTGGGCATGCCCCAGTTGCCCGCCCCCGACTACCCGGCCGAGGTGCGCGAGCGGCTGACCGCGGACGCGCGGGAGATCATCGCCCGCTACCCGGACAGCCGGTCGGCGCTGCTGCCGATGCTGCACCTGGTGCAGTCGGAGGAGGGGCACGTCACCCGCACCGGCATGCAGTTCTGCGCCGAGCTGCTGGACCTGACCGCCGCCGAGGTGACCGCGGTCGCCACCTTCTACACCATGTACCGGCGCAAGCCCTCCGGCGACTACCAGGTCGGGGTCTGCACCAACACGCTCTGCGCGGTCATGGGCGGCGACGCCATCTTCGACGAGCTGAAGGAGCACCTGGGCGTCGGCAACCAGGAGACCACCGAGGACGGCAAGGTCACCCTCGAACACATCGAGTGCAACGCCGCCTGCGACTTCGCCCCCGTGGTGATGGTCAACTGGGAGTTCTTCGACAACCAGACGCCCGAGTCCGCCAAGCGGCTCGTGGACGACCTGCGCGCCGGCGCCGAGGTGCACCCCACCCGCGGCGCGAAGCTCTGCACGTTCAAGGAGACCGCGCGCATCCTGGCCGGCTTCCCCGACGAGCGCCCCGGCGCCGTCGCGGAGTCCGGCGGCGCGGGCCCCGCCTCGCTCATCGGCCTGCGCCTGGCCAAGGGCGAGGAGCCGGCCGCCCGCGTGGTCAGCCAGCGCGCCCAGTCGCACCCGCACAGCCCGCCGCCGGACGCGCTGGAGGACCAGCCGCCCGCCGGCCACCCCAGCTCGCACGACGCGCCGCAGGAGACCTCCGCGTCCGACCCGGCGCACCCGTCCTCCGCGTCCGCGGATGAGCCCACCGAGGAGGAGGGCGCGTGATGACCGTCGACTCGCCGGAGAAGCTGCTGACCCCGGTGCTCTCCGCCTTCTGGGACCACCCCGAGTCCTGGACCCTGGAGACGTACCAGCGCAACGAGGGCTACGAGGGCCTGCGCAAGGCGCTCGCGATGACGCCCGACGACGTCATCGCCTACGTCAAGGACTCCGGCCTGCGCGGCCGTGGCGGCGCGGGCTTCCCGACCGGCATGAAGTGGCAGTTCATCCCGCAGGGAGACGGGAAGCCGCACTACCTCGTCGTCAACGCCGACGAGTCGGAGCCGGGCACCTGCAAGGACATCCCGCTGCTCTTCGCCAACCCGCACTCCCTCATCGAGGGCATCGTCATCGCCTGCCACGCGTTCCGGTCGAACCACGCGTTCATCTACCTGCGCGGCGAGGTCGTGCCGGTGCTGCGCAGGCTGCACGAGGCGGTGCGCGAGGCGTACGCCGCGGGCTTCCTCGGCAAGGACGTCCTCGGCTCCGGGCTGGACCTGGACATCACGGTGCACGCCGGCGCCGGCGCGTACATCTGCGGCGAGGAGACCGCGCTGCTCGACTCGCTGGAGGGCCGCCGCGGCCAGCCCCGGCTGCGTCCCCCCTTCCCCGCCGTCGAGGGCCTGTACGCCTGCCCCACTGTGGTGAACAACGTCGAGTCCATCGCCTCCGTTCCCGCGATCATGAACAAGGGCAAGGAGTGGTTCCGCACGATGGGCAGCGAGAAGTCCCCGGGCTTCACGCTGTACTCGCTCTCCGGCCACGTCTCCCGCCCCGGCCAGTACGAGGCGCCGCTCGGCATCACGCTGCGCCAGCTCCTCGACATGGGCGGCGGCATGCGCCCCGGCCACCGGCTGAAGTTCTGGACCCCCGGCGGCTCGTCCACCCCGATGCTCACCGACGAGCACCTGGACGTCCCCCTCGACTACGAGGGCGTCGGCGGCGCCGGCTCCATGCTCGGCACCAAGGCGCTCCAGTGCTTCGACGAGACGACCTGCGTGGTGCGGGCCGTCACCCGCTGGACCGAGTTCTACGAGCACGAGTCCTGCGGCAAGTGCACGCCCTGCCGCGAGGGCACGTACTGGCTGGTCCAACTGCTCCGCGACATCGAGGCCGGCAAGGGCTCCCTCTCGGACCTCGACAAGCTCAACGACATCGCCGACAACATAAACGGCAAGTCGTTCTGCGCCCTCGGCGACGGCGCCGCCGCCCCGATCTTCTCCTCGCTGAAGTACTTCCGCGAGGAGTACGAGCAGCACGTCACCGGCGGCGGCTGCCCTTTCGACCCTGCCAAGTCCACCGCCTGGGCCGACACCCCCGGCTCCACGACCCACCGGGAGGTGACCGCGTGACCGTCACGGAGCCCGAGAAGGCACCGGAGAAGGCTGCCGCACCGGAGAACATGGTCACGCTGACGATCGACGGCGTCGAGGTCAGCGTGCCCAAGGGCACCCTGGTCATCCGGGCCGCCGAGCAGCTCGGCATCGAGGTCCCCCGGTTCTGCGACCACCCGCTGCTCGACCCGGTCGGCGCCTGCCGGCAGTGCATCGTCGAGATCGAGGGCCAGCGCAAGCCGTCGGCGTCCTGCACCATCACCTGTACCGACGGGATGGTGGTCAAGACCCAGCTCACCTCCGACGTCGCCGAGAAGTCGCAGCGCGGCGTGATGGAGCTGCTGCTCATCAACCACCCGCTGGACTGCCCGGTCTGCGACAAGGGCGGCGAGTGCCCCCTCCAGAACCAGGCGATGTCCAACGGGCAGGCCGAGAGCCGCTTCGACGGCCAGAAGCGCACCTTCGAAAAGCCCGTGCCGATCTCGGCGCAGGTGCTGCTCGACCGCGAGCGCTGCGTGCTCTGCGCCCGCTGCACCCGGTTCTCCAACCAGGTCGCGGGCGACCCGATGATCGAGCTGCTGGAGCGCGGCGCCCTCCAGCAGGTCGGTACGGGCGAGGGCGTGCCCTTCGAGTCGTACTTCTCCGGCAACACCATCCAGATCTGCCCGGTCGGCGCGCTCACCTCGAAGATGTACCGCTTCCGCTCGCGCCCCTTCGACCTGGTGTCCTCGCCGACGGTCTGCGAGCACTGCGCCGGCGGCTGCGCCACCCGCACCGACCACCGCCGCGGCAAGGTCATGCGCCGGCTCGCCGCCAACGACCCCGAGGTCAACGAGGAGTGGATGTGCGACAAGGGCCGCTTCGGCTTCCGCTACGCACAGCTCCCCGACCGGCTCACCCAGCCGCTGGTCCGCGACGAGAACGGTGAACTCCAGCCGGCGAGCTGGCCCGAGGCGCTGCGCGCCGCGGCCGCCGGCCTGGCGGCGGCCCGCGGGCGCGCCGGGGTGCTCACCGGCGGGCGGCTGACGCTGGAGGACTCGTACGCCTACGCGAAGTTCGCGCGCGCCGCGCTCGGCACCAACGACATCGACTTCCGTGCCCGGGTGCACAGCACCGAGGAGACCGAGTTCCTGGCCGCGCGGGTCGCGGGCAGCGGACGCGGCGTCACGTACGGCGCGCTGGAGAAGGCGCCCGCGGTGCTGCTCGCCGGCCTGGAGGCCGAGGAGGAGGCGCCCGGCGTCTTCCTCCGGCTGCGCAAGGCGTGGCGGAAGAGCGGCCTGAAGGTCTACGCGCTCGCCCCCTTCGCCACCCGCGGCCTGACGAAGGCCGGCGGCACGCTGCTGCCGGCCGCCCCCGGCACCGAGCCGAGCTGGCTCGACGCCCTCGGCTCCGGCGCCGGGCTCGGCGAGGACGGCAAGGCCGCGTCCGGCGCGCTGCGCCAGGAGGGCGCGGTGATCCTCGTCGGCGAGCGGCTGGCGGGCGTGCGCGGCGCGCTGTCCGCCGTGGTACGTACCGCGGAGGCCACCGGCGCCACCCTCGCCTGGATCCCGCGCCGCGCCGGTGAGCGCGGTGCGATCGAGGCCGGCGCGCTGCCCGGGATGCTGCCCGGCGGCCGGTCCGGCACCGACACCGAGGCCCGCCGCGAGACCGCCGCCGTGTGGGGCCTGGCCGAACTGCCGCCCCGGGCCGGCCGCGACACCGGCGAGATCCTCGACGCCGCGGCGGCCGGCGACCTCGGCGCGCTGCTCGTCGGCGGCGTCCAGCTCTCCGACCTGCCGGACCCGGCGAAGGCCCGCGAGGCGCTGGACCGGGCCGGGTTCGTGGTCAGCCTGGAGCAGCGGCCCAGCGAGGTCACCGAGCGGGCCGACGTGGTCTTCCCGGTCGCCGCGGTCGCCGAGAAGCAGGGCACGTACGTCAACTGGGAGGGCCGCGCCCGGCCGTTCGAGGCCGCGCTGAAGCCGGACCAGATGACCCGCCGGCTCGCGCCCGCGGACCAGCGGGTGCTGCACATGCTCGCCGACGCCCTCGACGTCCACCTCGGCCTGCCCGACGCCCGTACGGCACGGGCCGAGCTGGCCCGCCTCGGCATCCGCACCGGCGGCCTGCGCCCCACGCCGCCGGACGACCGCGCCGCGCCGCTGCCGCAGCCCGGCGCCGGCGAGGCGGTGCTCGCGGGCCACCGGCTGCTGCTGGACGAGGGCCGGCTCCAGGAGGGCGACGCCGCCCTGGCCGGCACCCGCCACGAGGCGGCGGCCCGGCTCTCGCCCGCCACCGCGGAGGCCACCGGCGTCGCCGACGGCGACGCGCTCGCCGTCACCGGCCCGGCCGGCACGGTGACGCTCCCGCTGCGGGTCACCGCGGAGCTGCCCGACCAGGTCGTCTGGCTGCCGCTCCAGTCGACGACCCCCGGCGTGGCGGCGGCGACGGGCGCGAACCCCGGCGACCTGGTCCAGGTCTCGGCTGTCTCCAAGGAGGTTCAGGCGTGACCACGCACCTCGCCGCTGAGGACCTCAGCTTCTTCGGGGGCGACCCCTGGTGGCTGATCCTGCTCAAGGCGGTCTTCTGCTTCGCGTTCCTGATGCTGACGGTCCTCATCTCGATCGTCTTCGAGCGCAAGGTCCTGGGCTGGATGCAGTTGCGCATCGGCCCGAACCGGCACGGCCCCTGGGGCCTGCTCCAGTCGCTCGCCGACGGCGTGAAGCTGATGCTCAAAGAGGACATCATCGTCAAGGGCGCCGACAAGTTCGTCTACATCCTGGCGCCGCTGCTGGCCGCGATCCCGGCGTTCATGGCCATCGCGGTCATCCCGTTCGGGCCGGCCGACAACCAGGTGTCGATCTTCGGCGAGCGCACCGCGCTCCAGCTCACCGACCTCCCGGTCGCCATGCTGTACGTGCTGGCCACCGCGTCCATCGCGGCGTACGGCGTCGTCCTCGCCGGCTGGGCGTCCAACTCGACGTACCCGCTGCTCGGCGGCGTCCGCGCGACGGCCCAGGTGATCTCGTACGAGGTCGCCATGGGCCTGTCCTTCGCGGCGGTGTTCCTCTACTCCGGGTCGCTGTCGACCTCGGAGATCGTCGCGGCGCAGGACGACCGCTGGTTCGCCGTCCTGCTGCCGGTGTCGTTCCTCGTCTTCCTCATCGCGATGGTCGGCGAGTCGCACCGGCTGCCCTTCGACATGCCGGAGTCCGAGGGCGACCTGGTCGCCGGGTACTCGACCGAGTACTCGTCGATCAAGTTCGCGATGTTCATGCTCTCCGAGTACGTGCACATGGTGACGCTGTCGGCCGTGGCCGTCACGCTCTTCCTCGGCGGCTGGCGCGCGCCCGCGCCGCTCAGCACCGTGTGGGAGGGCGCCAACCACGGCTGGTGGCCGATGCTGTGGTTCACCGGCAAGGTCGTCGTCTGCCTGTTCCTCTTCGTGTGGCTGCGCGGCACGCTCCCACGGGTGCGCTACGACCAGTTCATGAAGCTGGGCTGGAAGGTCCTCATCCCGGTCTCCATGGTGTGGCTGATGCTGGTCGCCACCGTCCGGGCGCTGCGCAACGAGGACGTGGACTTCACCGAGATCGTGCTCTACATCGCCGGCGGGCTGCTGGTGATCCTGCTGCTGTCCTTCGTCGTGGACATCTTCCGCGACCGCAAGGACAAGGAGGAGGCGGCCCGCGAGGCGGCCCGGCCCAAGCCGGAGTTCGACCCGACGGAGGGCGGCTACCCCGTGCCGCCGCTGCCCGGTCAGACCCTCCCGCCCGTGCCCCGCCGCCCCTCGCGCCGTGAGCGCGAGCTGGTGGGCACGAACGGTCCCGGAGGCGACACTGAGGAGGCCGACAATGGCTGACGAGAAGAAGGACAAGCAGGGGTTCGTCAACCCGGTGGCCGGCTTCGGCGTGACCTTCAAGGCCATGTTCAAGAAGCGGCTGACCGAGCAGTACCCCGAGTACAAGAAGCCGACGGCGCCCCGCTTCCACGGCCGCCACCAGCTCAACCGGCACCCGGACGGGCTGGAGAAGTGCATCGGCTGCGAGCTGTGCGCGTGGGCCTGTCCGGCGGACGCGATCTACGTCGAGGGCGCGGACAACACCGAGGAGGAGCGCTACTCGCCGGGTGAGCGCTACGGCCGCGTCTACCAGATCAACTACCTGCGCTGCATCCTGTGCGGGCTGTGCGTCGAGGCGTGCCCCACGCGGGCGCTGACCATGACCAACGAGTACGAACTGGCCGACCGCAGCCGCGAGTCCCTCATCTTCACCAAGGACGAGCTGCTCGCCGGCCTCCAGGAGGGCATGGTCGACTCGCCGCACGCCATCTACCCGGGGATGACGGAGAAGGACTACTACAGCGGCCTCGTCTCCGAAGCCGCCCCGGGTACGGAGCGCCAGGTGGCCGTCAGCAAGGGCGAGCCGGCGCCGGACCCGGAGCCGCACTCCGAAGGAGCCCAGGCATGAACGCCCTCGCCCAGGCCGGCTACACCACGTCCACCGGGGAGGCCACCCAGTTCTGGGTGCTGGCCATCTTCGCCGTCGCCGGTGCGCTGGGCACCGTGATGATGCGCAAGTCGGTGCACTCGGCGCTCTGCCTCGCCGGGACGATGGTGATCCTGGCGGTCTTCTACCTCGCCAACGGCGCGTACTTCCTCGGCGTCGTCCAGATCGTCGTCTACACCGGCGCGGTCATGATGCTCTTCCTCTTCGTGCTGATGCTCGTCGGCATCAGCGCGGCGGACTCGCTGAAGGAGACCATCAAGGGCCAGCGCTGGCTGGCGATGCTCTGCGGCATCGGCTTCGGCGTGCTGCTGATGGCCGGCATCGGCAACGCGAGCCTCAACAGCTTCGAGGGGCTTGAGGACGCCAACTCCGGCGGCAACGTCCACGGCCTCGCGGCGCTGATCTTCCGCGACTACGTCTTCGCCTTCGAGCTGACCGGCGCGCTGCTGATCACCGCCGCGGTGGCGGGCATGGTCCTCACCCACCGCGAGAAGACCGAGCCCACCCCGACCCAGCGCGAGCAGGCCGCGCAGCGCGTACGCGACGGCGTCCAGGTGCCGCCGATGCCCGCGCCCGGCGTCTACGCCCGCCACAACGCGGTGGACATCCCGGGCCTGCTGCCCGACGGCACGCCGTCCGAGCTGACCGTCAACCGCACGCTGCGCGACCGCAACCAGATCCGGGACGTCTCCGCGCAGGCGCTGGCGGATCTCGCCGCGATCGAGCAGCGCACCGCCGACTACCAGGGCAAGGCCCTGGAGCCGGACACCGGCGGCGACGGCGGCCGGGACGCCGTCGGCGGGGAAGGTGCCGTCAGCGCGAACGCCGGCGGCAAGGCCGGAAAGGGAGAAGGCGAGTGAACCCGGTCAACTACCTGTATCTCTCCGCGCTGCTGTTCACCATCGGCGCGGCCGGGGTGCTCATCAGGCGGAACGCCATCGTGGTGTTCATGTGCATCGAGCTGATGCTGAACGCCTGCAACCTGGCGCTGATCACGTTCTCCCGGATGCACGGGAACCTCGACGGCCAGATCGTCGCCTTCTTCACCATGGTCGTCGCCGCCGCGGAGGTCGTGGTCGGCCTGGCGATCATCGTGTCGTTCTACCGCTCCCGCCACTCGGCCTCGGTCGACGACGCCGCTTTGATGAAGCTGTAAGGGGACGCACCAGTGGAGTCACTCATCGGATTGCTCGTCGCGGCGCCGCTTCTCGGCGCGGCGGTGCTGCTCTGCGGCGGGCGGAGGCTGGATCGTACGGGCCACTGGCTCGGTACGGCGCTGGCCTTCACCTCCTTCGTCCTCGGCCTGGTCCTCTTCGCCGACATGCTCGGCAAGGACGGCGAGGAGCGGGCACTGCACAGCCACCTCTTCACCTGGATTCCGGTCGAGGGGTTCCAGGCGGACGCGGCGTTCCAGCTCGACCAGCTCTCGATGACGTTCGTGCTGCTGATCACCGGCGTCGGCTCGCTCATCCACCTGTACTCCGTGGGCTACATGGAGCACGACGAGCGCCGCCGCCGGTTCTTCGGCTATCTGAACCTCTTCCTCGCGGCGATGCTGCTGCTGGTCCTCGCGGACAACTTCCTGCTGCTGTACGTCGGCTGGGAGGGCGTCGGCCTCGCCTCGTACCTGCTGATCGGCTTCTGGCAGCACAAGCCGAGCGCGGCGACGGCGGCGAAGAAGGCGTTCATCGTCAACCGCGTCGGCGACGTCGGCCTGTCCATCGCGATCATGCTGCTGTTCGTCACCTTCGGCACCTTCGCCTTCGAGCCGGTGATGAACTCGGTCGGCGAGACCGGCGAGGGCAAGCTGACGGCGATCGGGCTGATGCTGCTGCTGGCGGCGTGCGGCAAGTCGGCGCAGGTGCCGCTCCAGTCCTGGCTGGGCGACGCGATGGAGGGCCCCACACCGGTCTCCGCGCTGATCCACGCGGCGACGATGGTGACCGCCGGCGTCTACCTGATCGTCCGCTCCGGCGCGATCTTCGACGCGGCGCCGGACGCGCAGCTCGTCGTCACGGTCGTCGGCGCGGTCACGCTGCTGTTCGGTGCGATCGTCGGTTGCGCCAAGGACGACATCAAGAAGGCGCTGGCCGGCTCGACGATGTCGCAGATCGGCTACATGATCCTGGCCGCCGGGCTCGGCCCGATCGGCTACGCCTTCGCGATCATGCACCTGGTGACGCACGGCTTCTTCAAGGCCGGGCTGTTCCTCGGCGCGGGCTCCGTCATGCACGGCATGAACGACGAGGTCGACATGCGCAAGTACGGGGGCCTCAGGAAGTACATGCCGGTCACGTTCGTCACGTTCGGCCTCGGCTATCTGGCGATCATCGGCTTCCCGGGGCTCTCCGGCTTCTTCTCCAAGGACGCCATCATCGAGGCCGCGTTCGCCAAGGGCGGTACGCAGGGCTGGATCCTGGGCGGCGTGGCGCTGCTGGGCGCGGCGATCACCGCGTACTACATGACGCGCGTGATGCTCATGACGTTCTTCGGTGAGAAGCGCTGGGAGCCGGACGCCAACGGCAACGAGCCGCACCCGCACGAGTCGCCGAAGTCGATGACGATCCCGATGATCGTGCTGGCCGTCGGCTCGGTCGGCGCGGGCGCGTTCTTCGACATCGGCGAGCGGTTCGTGCACTGGCTGGAGCCGGTCACCGGCTTCGAGCACGGGCACCTGCCGGACGGCCTGAGCGTCGCCATGGTCACCGGCGCCACCGTCACCTGCATGGTGATCGGCGTCGGCGCCGCCTGGCTCCAGTACGGCCGCCGCCCGGTTCCCGCCGCGGCACCCCGCGGCTCCCTGCTCACCCGCGCCGCCCGGCGCGACCTGCTACAGGACGACTTCAACCACGTGGCACTGGTCAAGCCCGGCGAGTACCTGACCCGCGGCCTGGTCTACCTGGACCACAAGCTGGTCGACGGCATCGTCAACGGAACCGCGGCGGCGTTCGGCGGGCTCTCCGCCCGGATGCGGCGGATCCAGAACGGCTACGCCCGCAGTTACGCGGTCTCGATGTTCGGGGGCGCGGTGGTCCTCATTGCCGCCACCCTGCTGATGAGGGCGGTCTGAACCCATGGCTGATTCTTCCTTCCCGCTGCTGACGCTCACCGCGGCGGTCCCGGCCGTGGGCGCGATCGCCACCGCCGCCGTGCCCGCGGCCAAGCGCGAGCTGTCCAAGTGGCTCGCCCTGGGCGTGTCGCTGGTGACGCTGGTGCTGGCCGCGGTGATCGCGGTCCGGTTCGACCCGAACGGCGACCGCTTCCAGCTCACCGAGTCGCGGGCGTGGATCGCCGACTTCGGGGTGCGCTACGAGCTGGGGGTCGACGGCATCGCCGTCGTGCTGGTGGCGCTGACGGCGCTGCTCATCCCGTTCGTGATCCTCGCCGGCTGGCGCGACGCGGACCCGGTGGAGACGAAGTCCTCGCGCTGGCGCCCCACCCAGGGCTTCTTCGCGCTGATCCTGGCCGTCGAAGCGATGGTGATCATCAGCTTCCTGGCCACGGACATCTTCCTCTTCTACATCTTCTTCGAAGCCATGCTCATCCCGATGTACTTCCTCATCGGCGGCTTCGGGGACAAGGCGCACCAGCACGGCGAGGAGGAGGCGGCACGGCAGCGCTCGTACGCCGCCGTGAAGTTCCTGCTGTACAACCTGGCCGGCGGCCTGATCATGCTGGCCGCGGTCATCGGTCTCTTCGTCGTCACCAACGACCAACTGGGCGCGGGCACGTTCTCGCTCCAGGAGATCCTCCAGGCGCGCGGCAACGGCGAGCTGGAGATGTCGACGAACACCGAGCGGCTGCTCTTCCTCGGCTTCTTCTTCGCCTTCGCCGTCAAGGCGCCGCTGTGGCCGCTGCACACCTGGCTGCCCAACGCCATGGGCGAGTCCACCCCGCCGGTCGCCGTGCTCATCACCGCGGTGGTCGACAAGGTCGGCACGTTCGCCATGCTCCGCTTCTGCCTCGGGCTCTTCCCCGAGGCGAGCGACTGGGCGACGCCGGTGGTGCTGGTGCTCGCGCTGGTGAGCATCCTGTACGGCGCGCTGCTCGCGATCGGGCAGCGGGACATGAAGCGGCTGATCGCGTACGCCTCGATCTCCCACTTCGGCTTCATCGTGCTGGGGATCTTCGCGATGACCAGCCAGGGCCACACCGGCGCGACGCTGTACATGGTCAACCACGGCATCTCCACCGCCCTGCTGATGCTGGTGGCCGGGTTCCTCATCTCCCGGCGCGGCTCGCGGCTCATCGCCGACTACGGCGGCGTGCAGAAGGTGGCGCCGGTGCTGGCCGGCACGTTCCTGATCGGCGGTCTTGCCACGCTGTCGCTGCCGGGTCTGGCGCCGTTCGTGAGCGAGTTCCTGGTGCTGGTGGGCACGTTCACCCGCTACCCGGTGATCGGCATCATCGCCACGGTGGGCATCGTGCTGGCCGCGATCTACGTCCTCGTGCTGTACCAGCGGACGATGACGGGGCCGGTCGCCGAGAAGGTGGCCAAGCTGCCCGACCTGCGGGTGCGCGAGGTGCTGGTGGTGGCGCCGCTGATCGCGCTGCTCATCGGCCTGGGCGTGTACCCGAAGCCGCTCACCGAGATCGTCAACCCGGCGGTCGAGCACACCATGTCCGACGTGCAGAAGTCCGACCCGGAGCCCGATGTGAACCCTGTGGAGGCCACGCATGAGTAGGGGTGTCCACAGCCTGTGGATGGCGCAGGAGAACGTCGACAAGATCAAAGCGCCGCACATCGAGTACGACCTGCTGGCGCCCACGCTGATCGTGATCGGCGCGGCCGTGCTGGGCGTCGCCGTCGAGGCGTTCGTCCCCCGGCGGCACCGGTACGTCGTGCAGGTCGGGCTCGCCGTGCTCGCCATGGCCGCCGCGTTCGGCGCGGTCATCGCCCTGGCCGCGACCGGCCACGGCACCGACGAGTCGCAGACCGCGGCGATGGGGGCGCTGGCCGTCGACGGCCCGGCGCTCTTCCTCCAGGGCGTCATCCTGCTGGTGGGCGTGCTCGCGGCGTTCACCTTCGCCGAGCGCCGGCTGGACCCGGTCGCGCACGGCAAGCAGGTCGACTCCTTCGCCGCGGAGGCCGCGGCCGTGCCCGGCGGCAAGGGGGAGCAGGACGCGGTCAAGGCGGGGTTCACCACCACCGAGGTGTTCCCGCTGCTGATGTTCGCGACCGGCGGCATGCTCATCTTCCCCGCCGCGAACGACCTGCTGACGCTCTTCATCGCGCTGGAGGTCTTCTCCCTGCCGCTGTACCTGCTCTGCGCCGTCGCCCGCCGCAAGCGGCTGATGTCGCAGGAGGCGGCGGTCAAGTACTTCCTGCTCGGCGCCTTCTCGTCGGCGTTCCTGCTCTTCGGTATCGCGCTGCTGTACGGCTACTCGGGCAGCGTGAAGTACGCCGAGATCGCCGACGTCGTCGCGGGCAACCCGCAGAACATGACGCCGGCGCTCGCCGACACCATGGGCAACGACGCGCTGCTGCTCATCGGCGGTGCGATGGTGCTGCTCGGACTGCTGTTCAAGGTCGGCGCCGTCCCGTTCCACATGTGGACCCCGGACGTCTACCAGGGCGCCCCGACGCCCGTCACCGGCTACATGGCCGCGGCCACGAAGGTCGCCGCGTTCGGCGCGCTGCTGCGGCTGCTGTACGTCGTGCTGCCGGGCATGAAGTGGGACTGGCGGCCGGTGATGTGGGGCGTCGCGATCATCACGATGGTCATCGGCGCGATCCTCGCGATCACCCAGACCGACGTGAAGCGGCTGCTGGCGTACTCCTCGATCGCGCACGCCGGGTTCATCCTCGCGGGTGTCACCGCGGCCAACGAGGAGGGCATCTCCTCGGTGCTCTTCTACCTGGCCGCGTACGCCTTCGTGACGCTCGGCGCGTTCGCCGTCGTCACGCTGGTGCGTGACGCGGGCGGCGAGGCCACGCACCTGTCCAAGTGGGCGGGGCTCGGCCGGCGTTCGCCGCTGGTCGCGACGGTCTTCGCGGTGTTCCTGCTGGCGTTCGCGGGCATCCCGCTGACCAGCGGCTTCGCCGGGAAGTTCGCGGTGTTCAAGGCGGCGGCGGAGGGCGGCGCGACGCCGCTGGTCGTCGTCGGCGTCATCGCCTCGGCCATCGCCGCGTTCTTCTACGTCCGGGTCATCGTGCTGATGTTCTTCAGCGAGCCGCGGGCGGACGGCCCGGCGGTGACGGTGCCGAGCGCCTTCACCGTCACCACCATCGCCGTCGGCCTGGCCGCGACCCTGGTGCTGGGCGTGGCGCCGCAGTACTTCCTGGATCTGGCCGGGAGCGCGGGAGTGTTCGTCCGCTGAGCGCGGGTCCGGGGGCCGCGCCCCCGGACCCGGAGCCGCCTAGGCCTGTTGCGGGGTCCAGCCGGTGGGCTGCACCTGGCCGTGGACCCCGCCGAGGCCGATGCGCACGCCGTCCGGGCCGGGCGCCCAACCGTCGATCTCGACGACGTCCCCGTCCGCCAGCCACGGGCCCTTGCCCTTCGTCAGCTCCAGCAGCGAGCCCACCTGGTCCTGCTCGGGCCCGCTGACGGTGCCGGAGGCGTAGAGGTCACCGGTGCGTACGGAGGCGCCGTTGACGGTCATGTGGGCCAACTGCTGCGCCGCGGTCCAGTACATCGCGGCGAACGGCGGCCGGGAGACGGTCTCCCCGTTGATCCGTACCTCAAGGCGCAGGTCGTAGCCGTCGGGCTGCGCGTCCGCGCCGGTGTCGTCGAGGTACGGCAGCAGCGGGTGCGTACGCTCCGGCGGCGCGGTGCGGGCGGCCTCCAGGGCGTCGAGGGGCGTGATCCAGGTGCCGATGGACGTGGCGAAGGACTTGGCCTGGTGCGGGCCGAGGGGGCGCTGCTCCCAGGGCTGGACGTCGCGCGCGGACCAGTCGTTGACCAGGCAGACCCCGAAGACGTGGTCGCGGAACGCGGTACGGGGCACGGGCGTTCCCATCCGCGACGGCACCCCGACGACGAAGCCCACCTCGGCCTCGATGTCGAGGCGGATGCTCGGCCCGAATGCAGGGCCGGGCAGGGCGGGAGAAGCAGGGCCGGGCCGGGCGGGAGAAGGCACCTCCGCCGCGGGGTCGTCGGCGGCGCGCTTGCGCTGGCCCGCGGGGCGTACGACGGGCGTGCCCGCCGGGACGACGGTGCCGGACCGGCCGTGGTAGCCGATGGGCAGGTGCTTCCAGTTGGGCGTCAGCGGCTCCTCGCCGGGGCGGAAGATGCGGCCGACGTTGGCGGCGTGGTGCTCGCTGGAGTAGAAGTCGACGTAGTCGCCGACCTCGAACGGCATGTGCATCGCGACCCGGTCCAGCGCGTGCAGGTGCGGCTCGACGGCGGCGCGGTGCGCGGGGTCGGTCAGCCAGGCGGTCACCTCGGCCCGTACCGACTGCCACACCGGCCGGCCCGCGGCCATCAGCGGCGCCAGCGTCGGGGCGGCGAGCAGCGCGGCGTGCGGGGAGCCGAGTGCCGCCGCCACGGCGGCGGTGTCCAGGACGGCTTCGCCGTAGCGCACACCGACGCGGGGGTTTGTGTCGGCGTGCGTGGAGAAGAGACCGTACGGAAGGTTGTGCGGCCCGAAGGGATCGCCTTCTGGCACGTCGAGCGGGCTGTGCTCGGGCATCGCGGAGTCCTGCCTCATCGTGGTCGGCGGGCTGGGGACCTCAGGTTACGACCCCCAGGTCGGCCTAGGGGAAGCCGCCCGACGTGATCGTCGCGTGACCGGCTACGCTGCGAACGTGGTGCATGGTGGTTGCTAACGACACATCGACAATCTGTTCCACGTGAACGTCTTCAGACAGGAGGAGCCCTCGTGACCGTGGTCGCGCCCTTGGGGCTCAGCGTTCAGGACCGAGCCTTGGAAGCCGATGTCGAGGCCGGCCTCGCGGCCGTCGAAGAGGGCCTCCTTGAGGCCACGAAGAGCGATGTGCCGTTCATCACCGAGGCCGCGCGGCATCTCGTCCGCGCCGGCGGCAAGAGATTCCGCCCCCTGCTGGTCATGCTCGCCGCGCAGTTCGGAGACCCGCACGCGCCGGGCGTCGCACCCTCGGGCGTCGTCGTCGAGCTGACCCACCTGGCCACGCTCTACCACGACGACGTGATGGACGAGGCGGCCGTACGCCGGGGCGTCCCCAGCGCCAACAGCCGCTGGGCCAACTCCGTCGCCGTGCTCACCGGCGACTTCCTCTTCGCCCGCGCCTCGCGGCTCCTCGCCGACCTCGGCCCCGAGATGGTCCGGATCCAGGCCCAGGCGTTCGAGCGGCTGGTCACCGGCCAGATCCTGGAGACCGCGGGCCCCACCGAGGGCCGCGACCCCGTCGACCACTACCTGGACGTCCTCGCCGGCAAGACCGGCTCGCTGATCGCCGTCTCCGGCCGCTTCGGCGCGCTGACGGCGGGCGCGGACGAGTCGGTGGTGGAGGTGCTGACGCAGTACGGCGAGCGCATCGGCATCGCCTTCCAGCTCGCGGACGACCTGCTCGACATCACCAGCGACGGCGAGGAGTCCGGGAAGACCCCGGGCACGGATCTGCGCGAGGGGGTGGCGACGCTGCCGGTGCTGCACCTGCGCGCCGCCGCCCAGCGGTACCGGCGGCCGGCGGACCTGGAGCTGGCCGCGCTGCTCGCCGACGACCTGACGGACGACTCGCGGCACGCGGAGGCCCTGGCCCGGCTGCGGATCCACCCGGCGGTGGAGCAGGCCAGGCGGGACACCGTGCGGTACGCGGCGGAGGCGCGGGCGATCCTGACGTCGCTGCCGGCCTGCCCGGCGCGGGCGGCGCTGGAGGGGCTGTGCGACGCGGTGGTGGACCGCGCGGGGTAGCGGTGCGGGCCGGTCGGGGCGTTCCTCCCGTGGCCGGCAACCGGATGGCCCGTACACCGATCAGGGTGAACCCCCCTCTCGGGGCCGATGCCGTCATACGACAGGAGTAAGCCAAGCTGCGCCCATGGGCTGACGCCCCGGGCCGCCGGGTTTGTTGTCATGGATGGGAAGCCCCGTACGGCACATCGGGTGACAATGGCCCGAAGGGGCGGACGAGTGCGACGCAGCGAATGATTTTCCGCGAAACACCGCGGATACGGAGGTACTTCCCATGGCACTGATCCCACCGGAGCGACCCGCCGACGAGGCCGAGGACCGCGCAGCGGAACTCACCGCGGCCCGGCGCAGAAAGGCGGTGCGATACGGGGTGCCTCTGGGCATCGCGGGACTTGCCGCCGCCACCATCGGCCTGGTGCCCGCGCTCGCCCAGGACGACGGCCCGAGCACGGCCGACGTGACGGCCGAGGAGCTGATAGCCAAGGCGCTGGCCTCGGAGGTCGAGTCGGTCGACGGCACGGTGAAGGTCAGCACCGACCTGGGCCTGCCGTCGCTGCCCTTCGGCGGCGGCGGCGAGGGCGCGGACCTCTCGCGGCTGCTCGCCGGCGACACCAAGCTGCACGTCGCGGCCGACGGCCCGGAGAAGCAGCGGGTCACGCTCGCCGGGTCTGACGGCGACCACACGGTCGTGCACAACGGCAAGGACGTGTGGACGTTCGGCGGCGACACGGACGAGGTCTACCACTCGACCGTGCCGAAGGACGGCGGCAAGGACGCTTCGAAGGACGCGAAGCACGACGGCTTCGCCCTCCCGAAGGACCTGGAGGACGCCACCCCGCAGGAGCTGGCGGAGCGGCTGCTGAAGGCCGCGGACGACACCACGGACGTGGAGGTCGCCGGCACGGCGCAGGTGGCCGGGCAGGACGCGTACGAGCTGAGGCTCACGCCGAAGCAGGACGAGTCGACGGTCAGGGACGTCACGGTCGCGGTGGACGCCGACAACGGCGTGCCGCTGCGGGTGGCGCTGACCGCGGACGACGGCAAGGCCGTGGTGGACGTCGGCTTCACGAAGGTCGACTTCAACAAGCCGGACGCGGACCTGTTCGCGCCGCCGGCGGGCGCCGAGGTGACGGAGAGGGACCTCGGCGAGGGCCTCGGCGGCTTCGGTGAGGGCTTCGGCGGCGGCTTCGGCAAGGACGCCGGCGGCTGGGGCGGCGACTGGGACAAGGGCGACAAGGGCCACAACGGCGACAAGCGCCACAACGGCGACGCGCTCTCCGGCCTGGAGGACGTCAAGGTCCACGGCGAGGGCTGGGGCTCGATCGCCGAGATCCCGCTGCCCGGCGACGCGCTGGGCGAGGACGGGGTCGGGGCCGCCCTCGACTTCTTCACCGACAAGACGGACGCCGGCCGGGTCTTCGAGAGCCGGCTGGTCAACGTGCTGATCACGGACGACAGGGTCTACGTCGGCGCCGTCACCCCGGAGGCCCTCCAGGCCGCCGCGGACTGACGCCCGCCCGCCCCTCGGGGCCGCTCAAGGCCGCCGCGCGCCTCCGCCCGCGGCGGCCTTCGCGCGTTCCCGTCAGTGCACACAGAACTCGTTCCCCTCCGGGTCGGTCATCACGGTCCACTCGCCGCCCTGCTCCCTGACGTGCCGTACGATCTCGGCGCCCAGCTCCGCCAGCCGGACCGTCTCCTCCCCGCGCCGCCCGGCCTCGGGGTGGAGGTCCAGGTGCAGGCGGTTCTTGGCCGCGGGCTTGGGCTCGGGGACCTGGTTGAAGAGCAGCCGCCGGCCCAGGCCGGCGCCGGAGGCGGGGTCGAACGGGTCGTCGGGGTGCCGGACGGCGGCGGCGGTGCGCCAGGCGTGGCGGTCGTGGTGCCGGGTCAGCACGTCCTCGGGGATGGCGCCGGCGGTGAGGAGCTGCTCGATGAGCGGGCTGTTGTCCTCGACCTCGTAGCCGAGGGCGGCGGCCCAGAAGTCGGCCTGGGCGTGCGGGTCGGTGGCGTCGATGACGACTTTCCAGTGCGTGGGAACCATGTACCGGTTATACTGGTTACATGGTGGACGAGGCAAGCAACCGCGCCCCGGGCATCGACATGCGCCCCCCGGACGGCCAGGTCTTCCGCTTCGACCCGGGCGCGCTCAGCCTGGAGTTGCTGACGACGGGCGGCCCGGGCGCCTTCGCGCGGTACGAGGTGCTGCACACCCCCGCGGACGTAGCGGCCTGGGCCACGGCCAGCAGGCTGCGCCCGGCACCGGAGCTGACGGTCGCGGACGCCGACGTGGCGGCCGTGCGCCACCTGCGCGACGCCCTCTTCCGCCTCACCCGGGCCCGCGCCCACGCCGCCCCCCTCCCCACCGCCGACCTGGCCACCCTCAACGCCGCCGCGGCCGAACCCCCGCTGGCCCCCCGCCTCACCCCCGACGGCACCCCGGCCTGGTCCCCGCACCCCGCAACGACGGCCCGGCTCCTCTCCACGGTCGCCCGCGACGCGGTGGACCTCTTCTCGGGCCCGTACGCCCACCGCATCCGCGAATGCGCCGGCGACCGCTGCTACCTCCTCTTCGCGGACACCTCCCGCCCGGGCCGCCGCCGCTGGTGCTCCATGGACCGCTGCGGCAACCGCCACAAGGCCCGCACCCTCAGAGCCCGCCGCGAAGCCGACCACCCCTGACGGCGGGCCCGCGCCCCGCCTCGTCGAAAGGACGTGCATGAAGCGAATCGTGGCCAGGGCGTGGAAGCTCATGCGCGGCTCCCTGCAATGGCGCGTCCTGTGGTTCACGCAGGCCAAGTTCATGATCGGCGTGACGGGCGTGGTGAGGAACGAGCAGGGGCAGGTCCTGCTGCTCAAGCACCGCCTGTGGCCCGACGCCCGGCCCTGGGGGCTGCCGACCGGGTTCGCGGTCAAGGGCGAGGAGTTCCCGCAGACCGTCGTCCGCGAGGTGCGGGAGGAGACCGGTCTTGAGGTCGTGCCCGGGCGGCTGGTCCAGGTGACCAGCGGCTACCGGCTCCGCGCGGAGATCGCCTACGAGGCGCTCTGTGTGGGCGGGACGCTGAAGCTCGACGCCTTCGAGATTCTGGCGGCGGAGTGGTTCAGCCCGGACGCGCTCCCGGAGGGACTCCAGGAGGCCCACGCCCGGCTCATCAGGACGGGCGCGCAGAGCTGACGGCTCAGCCCCAGGTGAGGGGGTCGAGGTGGAGGTAGAAGCGGAGGCGGGTGGGGTCGGGGGTGGTGCCGTAGTGCTGGGCGAACGCCGCGTCCCGGGTGCGGGCTTCGGCTTCCGTCGGCCACGTTTCGCGGGCGTTGGTCAGGAGCACGGCCAGGTCCGTGTGCCGGTCCGCCAGGCCGAGGCGGCCGAGGTCGATGAAGCCCGCCACGTTCAGGGTGCGGGGGTCGAGGACGATGTTCGGCAGGGTCAGGTCGCCGTGGCAGACGACCGTGTCGTCCGCCGCCTGCTTCCGGCGCTCGGCGAGCTGCGGTTCGAGGCGGGCCAGCAACTCCGCGGCGGGGGTGTGCTGCTGCTCCTCGGGGAGGAAGTCGGGGTTCACGGCGTTGCGGGCGACGACGTCGCGGGCGGTGGCGATCACGTCGTCCAGGTCCCTGCGGTACGGGCAGCCGGCGGTGGGCAGCGCGTGGAGGGTGCGTACGGCCTCCGCGATGCGGCTCCAGCAGGCCCGCAGGTCGTCGGGCGGCAACTCGTCGGCGGAGACGCCGGGGACGGCGGTGGTGACCAGGCGGGCGCCGGTGTCGTCGGCGTGCCAGTCGAGCACGCGGGGTCCCGGCACGCCCTGGCCGGCGAGCCACGCTGTGCGGTCGCGCTCGGCGGCGAGTTCGGCGGCGCCCGCGGGGTCCGTCGCCGGTACGTGCTTGGCGTACCGGCTGCCGTCCGCGCTGCGGAAGACGGCGGCTCCCGACTCGCCCGTGGTGACCGGCGTCCAGTCGTCGTCGTGTGTCATGGCTTGCGGTCCATTCGGTAGTGCAGGACGAGGAACGGGATGCCGAAGACGGAGAAGGCGTGTTCGGCGCGGAGCCGGCCGTCGTCCGTGACGCGGACGTCGAGCCGCTCGGCGAAGCCGTGCACGCCGAGGGTGGTCAGCTCGCGGGTCTCGGCGTCGATGTACGTCAGGTAGTGGCCGGGGTGGTCGGTGTCGCCCTGGTCCGCCGCGTGGCTGGTGAGCGTGAGGCCGCCGCCGGGGCGGGCGCGGGGGAGGAGGGTGGCGGTGAAGCTGGCGTGGGGGAGCGGGAACCCGACGCTGACGTAGCCGCGGTCGCCGTGCCGGTACGTGGTGTAGATGCCGACGTAGATGGGGTCGTCGGTGTCCGCGAAGGACCGGATCCAGCCGCGGACGGCCGTGGTGTCGGGGGGTGCGTCGGCGGCGGACGGGACCGGTGCCGGGGTAATCGTGTCGATGCGGCTGCGCATGCCGCGCTGCACCTCGCGCTGGTTCATCGGCACGTTGGCCTGGCCGAGGGGCTGGGCGACGAGGGCGCGGTAGAGGAGGTAGCCGGGGCGGACCCAGAGGCGCCAGCGGGGTTCGATGTCGAGGGTGAAGCGGGAGGTGTGCTCGTAGAACTCCCGCACCCGCGGGTCGACTTCGGCGGGGTCGAAGCCGGGTCCGGCGAGCGCGTCGAGGGAGTCGACGATGCCGACGTCGGGGGCGTCGGCGGTGTACGTGCCCCCGAGGACGTCCGCGAGGTCGCGTACGTACGAGGTGCCGACGTACGCCGACCGCGCTTCGAGCGGCACGACGAACGGCAGGTCGTCGGTGGTGGCGCCCTCGGCGACCAGGCTGACCTGCGCCTCCCGGAACACGAGCGCGGAGACCACCCGGAACGCCACGACGGCGCTCCCCGCCACGGCGGCACCCCGCGCGGCAGCACCCCGCGCGGCGACGACCCCGGGCCGCCCGGGAGCCGTCCGGCCGCGACGCCGCAGCGCGAACGCCCCGCCCACCGCCGCGCCGACCACCGGCCCCAGCGCCACCTTGTGCGGCCGTACGCCCATCGCCCCCGCCGCCGCACCGGACACCGTGCCCACCGCGACCGGCCCCGCGCCTGTCAGCCGGGCGCCCGCCCAGCCCGCCGCGGCGGCCAGTGCGCCGCTCGTGGCGATGCGCTGCCACAGCGCCGGGATCTCGCCCGGCCGCTGCCGTACCCGGGCGACCGCCTCGGCCGCGCCGAGCCCGACCGCCCCGGCCACCGCGCCGCCGACCGCCGACCGGGCGCCCCGCCCACCGGCGAGCGCCGCCCCCGCGAGCGCGCCCATGACCCCCGCGGTCCCCACCTGCGCCCGCAACTGCGCCCCGTCCACCCGCTCACGCCCCATCCCCGCAGCCTACGCGTCGCCTTCGGGGCCGGTACGGTCCCGTGCAGACCGGCGGCCGCCGTGGTCTCAGGCGGGCCG
The DNA here is from genome assembly GCF_045781775.1 of Streptomyces sp. 184. NCBI lineage: Bacteria > Bacillati > Actinomycetota > Actinomycetes > Kitasatosporales > Streptomycetaceae > Streptomyces > Streptomyces sp. 184. The sequence continues at coordinate 786,314 of NZ_CP123230.1, forward strand.
GGCCGGGTCCGGGGCCGTGTTCGTCCCGGGTGCCGCGCGGGGCGGGTCCGCCGTGTCCGCCGTGTCGGCCGCCGTCACCACCGGCTCCGCCACCAGCGCCTCCGCCGCCGCCCGCGCCTTTGCCTCCGCCGCCGCGCGGCGCAGCGCCAGCCGGCCCCGGCGCGCGGTGTGCAGCGCGTCGTACGTGAGCAGCGCCAGCGCCAGCCACACCAGCAGGAAGCCAGCCCAGCGCTCCGCCGGCATCGACTCGCGGAAGTACAGCACGCCCAGCAGGAACTGGAGCGTCGGCGCCAGGTACTGCATCAGCCCGATCGTCGACAGCGGCAGCCGCACCGCCGCCGCGCCGAAGCAGATCAGCGGGAACGCCGTGACCACGCCGCAGCTCGCGAGCAGCAGCGCGTGGCCCAGGCTCTCCGTGTGGAACGTCGCGTCGCCCCGGGCGCCGAGCAGCAGCATGAACCCCAGCGCCGGCAGGAACTGCACCGTCGTCTCGGCCGCGAAGGACTCGATGCCCTCCAGCCCGATCCGCTTCTTGATCAGCCCGTACGTGCCGAAGGAGAAGGCCAGCACCAGTGCGATCCACGGCAGCCGGCCGTAGCCCACCGTGAGCACGACGACCGCCGCCGTGCCGACCGCGACCGCGACCCACTGGAGCGCGCGCAGCCGTTCGCGCAGCAGCAGCACGCCGAAGGCGATGCTGACGAGGGGGTTGATGAAGTAGCCGAGGGCCGCCTCGACGACGTGGCCGGAGTTGACCGACCAGATGTAGACGAACCAGTTGACCGTGATCGTCGCCGCCGCCCCCGTGACCAGCGCCAGCCGCCGCGGCTCGCGCAGCAGCGGCCGGATCCAGGACCAGCGGCGCAGCACCAGCAGGAGCAGCACGCACGCGACGAGCGACCACACCATCCGGTTGGCCAGTATCTCCGCGGGGCTCGCGGGCTCCAGCAGCGGCCAGAAGAGCGGGATGACGCCCCAACTGCCGTACGCGGCGAAGCCGTAGAGGAGCCCGAGCCGCGCCTCGCTCGCCGACTTCGCCGGCGCGTCCCCTGATGACCCCACGGCCGCCCTCCCGTCGCGCCGCCCACACGGCTTGCGCCGTGACGACGGTAGCGGGCGGGAGAGCCTATTGTCATATCTGTATCAGCATTTGGGTCCTTACGGGCGCCGCGCCGCCGCCCCCGCCAGCCCCGCCGCGACCGCCTCCGCCAGCGGCGCCGTCGGCCGGCCGATGAGCCGCGACAGCTCGCCCGCAGGACCGGCCAGCAACCCGCGGGAGATCGCCGCGTCAACGTCGACCATCAACTCGGCCATCGGCTCCGGCATCCCGGCGCCGCACAGGACCCGCAGGTGCTCCGCGGGCGGCAGGTCGCGGTAGCCGACGGGTGCGCCGGACTGCCGGGCGACCTCGGCGGCGTACTCCGGGAGGCTCCAGGCCGTGTCGCCGCTCAGCTCGTACGCGCGGCCCTCGTGGCCGTCGCCGGTGAGCACCGCGACCGCGGCGGCGGCGTAGTCGGCGCGGGCGGCGGAGGCGATGCGGCCGGTGCCCGCGCTGCCGACGACGGCGCCGTGGTCGAGCACGGGGGCGAGGCGCTCGGTGTAGTTCTCGTGGTACCAGCCGTTGCGCAGGAAGACGTACGGCAGGCCGGAGTCGAGGATCGACTGCTCGGTGGCCTTGTGCTCGTCCGCCAGCCGGAAGTCGGCCTTCGGCCCGCCCAGGATGCCGGTGTACGCGAGGAGCCCCACGCCCGCCGCCGCGGCGGCGTCGACGACCGCCCCGTGCTGCCGCACCCGCCGGCCGACCTCGCTGCCCGAGACGAACAGCACCCGCTCGCCCGCGCGGAAGGCGCCCGCCAGCGCGGCCGGCTCGTCGTAGTCGGCGACCCGCACCTCCACCCCGCGCGCCGCGAGGTCCGCGGCCCTGTCCCTGGTGCGTACGACGGCGGCGACCTGCTCCGCCGGCACCTGCTCCAGCAGTCCTGCGACGACGTGGCGGCCGAGATGTCCGGTGGCTCCGGTGACGGTGATCTTCATGACAGCCACCGTAAGCTGCATGCTTACGGTCAGAAAGTACCCACTTCCACGTAAGGTACTGGTGTGGAGGTAAGCATGCAGGCAGACGTGGGAGCGGACTCGGCGGCGGGCAGGCTGCCGGGCTTTCCGGACGTGATCACGGCCGACTGCCCCGCCCGGAACATCCTGGAGCACGTCGTCAGCCGCTGGGGCGTGCTGGTGCTGCTCGCGCTGCTGGAGGGGACGATGCGGTTCAGCGCGCTGCGGCGGCGGATCGGCGGGGTGAGCGAGAAGATGCTCGCGCAGACCCTTCAGACGCTGGAGCGCGACGGCCTGGTGCTGCGCGAGGCGAAGCCCGTGATCCCGCCGCACGTGGAGTACTCCCTGACGCCACTCGGTGAGCAGGCGGCCCTGCGGGTGCAGCCGCTGGCGGTCTGGGCCAACGACAGCGTGCCCGCGGTGACCGCGGCGCGCGCCGGGTACGACGAAGCCCGGGCCTGAACGGACAGGCCCGGGCCGGGGTCGCGTTACCCCCTGGTCGTATCAGCCGGGACGGCGCAAGCCGGAAGCCGGCAGCGGTGCCCGGTCGCAGCGGCGGCCGGTGGCGCCGGCCGCCGGCCGCGGCGTCAGCCGAGGACCGTCCAGGTGTCGCCGCCGGCGAGCAGCCCCGCCAGGTCGCCCTTGCCCTTCTGCTGCACCGCGTCGTCGAGCTGCTCCGCCATCTCCGTGTCGTACACCTGCCGGTTCACGTCCCGCAGGATGCCGATCGGCGTGTGGTGCAGCGTGTTGGGGTCGGCGAGCCGGGAGAGCGCGAAGGCGGTGGTCGGGGTCGCGGCGTGGGCGTCGTGGACGAGGACGTCCGCCTCGTTTTCCGGCGTCACCTCGACGATCTCCAGGTCGCCGGTGGCCGCGTTGCGCACGACGCCCTTGTGGTCGTCGGCGCCGAAGCGGATCGGCTGCCCGTGCTGGAGCCGGATCACCGCCTCCTGGGCCTGCTCGCGGTCCTTCAGCACCTCGAAGGCGTTGTCGTTGAAGATGTTGCAGTTCTGGTAGATCTCGATCAGCGCCGTGCCCGGGTGGGCGGCGGCTGCGCGCAGGGTCTCGGTGAGGTGCTTGCGGTCCGAGTCGACGGTACGGGCGACGAACGACGCCTCCGCGCCCAGCGCGAGCGAGACGGGGTTGAACGGCGCGTCGAGCGAGCCCATGGGCGTGGACTTGGTGACCTTGCCGACCTCGGAGGTCGGCGAGTACTGCCCCTTGGTCAGGCCGTAGATCCGGTTGTTGAAGAGCAGGATCTTCAGGTTGACATTGCGGCGGAGGGCGTGGATCAGGTGGTTGCCGCCGATGGACAGCGCGTCGCCGTCGCCGGTGACGACCCAGACGGACAGGTCGCGGCGGGTGCTGGCCAGGCCGGTGGCGATGGCCGGGGCGCGGCCGTGGATGGAGTGCATCCCGTACGTGTTCATGTAGTACGGGAAGCGGGAGGAGCAGCCGATGCCGGAGATGAAGACGATGTTCTCCTTGGCGAGACCAAGCTCCGGCATGAACCCCTGGACGGCGGCGAGGACGGCGTAGTCACCGCAGCCGGGGCACCAGCGCACCTCCTGGTCCGTCTTGAAGTCCTTCATGGACTGCTTGGCTTCGGCCTTGGGGATCAGCGAAAGGGTGTCGATCGCCGGTCCCTCAGCGGTCGTCTCAGCCATTGTCGATGGCCTCCTTGAGAGCGGTGGCGAGCTGCTCGGCCTTGAAGGGCATGCCGTTGACCTGGTTGTAGGAGAAGGCGTCCACGAGATACCTGGCACGGACCAGGGTCGCGAGCTGGCCGAGGTTCATCTCGGGGACGACGACCTTGTCGTACGCGGCCAGGACCTCGCCGAGGTTTCGCGGGAACGGGTTGAGGTTGCGCAGATGGGCCTGCGCGATGTGGTCGCCGGCGCGGCGCACGCGGCGGACGGCGGCGGTGATCGGCCCGTACGTCGAGCCCCAGCCGAGCACCAGGGTGCGGGCCTTGCCCTGCGGGTCGTCGACCAGGACGTCGGGGACCTCGATGCCGTCGATCTTGGCCTGGCGGGTGCGCACCATCAGGTCGTGGTTGGACGGCGAGTACGAGATGTTGCCCGACCCGTTCTCCTTCTCGATGCCGCCGATGCGGTGCTCCAGGCCCGGGGTGCCGGGGATCGCCCAGGGGCGGGCGAGGGTCTGCGGGTCGCGCTTGTACGGCCAGAAGACCTCGGTGCCGTCGTCCAGCGTGTGGTTCGTCTTGGTGGCGAACTGCACCCGCAGGTCCGGCAGCTCGTCCACCTCGGGGATGCGCCAGGGCTCGGTGCCGTTGGCGAGGTAGCCGTCGGAGAGCAGCATCACCGGCGTGCGGTACGTCAGGGCGATACGAGCCGCGTCCAGGGCCGCGGTGAAGCAGTCGGACGGCGTGGACGGCGCGACGATCGGCACCGGCGCCTCGCCGTTGCGCCCGTACATCGCCTGGAGCAGGTCGGCCTGCTCGGTCTTGGTGGGCAGCCCGGTGGAGGGGCCGCCGCGCTGGATGTCGATGATCAGCAGCGGCAGCTCCAGCGACACGGCCAGGCCCACGGTCTCGGCCTTCAGCGCGACGCCGGGGCCGGAGGTGGTGGTCACGCCGAGCGCGCCGCCGAAGGCCGCGCCGAGCGCGGCGCCGATGCCGGCGATCTCGTCCTCGGCCTGGAAGGTGCTGACGCCGAAGTTCTTGTGGCGGCTCAGCTCGTGGAGGATGTCCGAGGCCGGCGTGATCGGGTAAGAGCCGAGGAAGAGCGGCAGGTCAGCCTGCTGCCCGGCGGCGATCAGCCCGTACGACAGCGCCAGGTTGCCGGAGATCGAGCGGTACGTGCCGGCGGCGAACGCGGAGTGCGCCGGTTCGACCTCGTAGGAGACGGCGAAGTCCTCGGTGGTCTCGCCGAAGTTCCACCCCGCCCGGAAGGCCGCGATGTTGGCCTCGGCGATGTCCGGCTTCTTGGCGAACTTCGTCCGCAGGAACTCCAGGGTGCCCTCGGTGGGCCGGTGGTACATCCAGCTCAGCAGCCCGAGGGCGAACATGTTCTTGGAGCGGCCGGCGTCCTTGCGGGAGAGCCCGAACTCCTTCAGCGCCTCGACCGTCAGCGTGGTCAGCGGCACCTCGTGCACGCTGAACCCGTCGAGGGAGCCGTCCTCCAGGGGGCTCACCTCGTAACCGACCTTGGCCATCGCGCGCTTGTTGAACTCGTCGGTGTTGACGATCACCTCGGCGCCGCGCGGGACGTCGCCGATGTTCGCCTTCAGGGCGGCCGGGTTCATCGCCACCAGCACGTTGGGCGCATCGCCCGGGGTGAGGATGTCGTGGTCGGCGAAGTGCACCTGAAAACTCGAAACCCCCGGCAGGGTGCCTGCGGGGGCGCGGATCTCGGCTGGGAAGTTCGGGAGCGTCGACAGGTCGTTGCCGAACGTCGCCGTCTCCGAGGTGAAGCGGTCCCCGGTCAGCTGCATCCCGTCTCCGGAGTCACCCGCGAACCGGATGATCACCCGGTCCAGGCGCCTGACCTCTTTGCTGTTGACCTCGCTGGTCACCTTCGTGGACCTCCCTCGCGGCGGCCGCTCGGGAACGGGAATCCGGCCGCCTGACCCAGTGAACATCGTACGTCGGTTAGGCATGCCTTCCTGAGTCTGTCCGCAAACTGGACCGTGGCGAGACATCAGGTTATATCCGCTTTTGTCACTACCTATCGTCCGGTCTGCCCCCTCCCCCCAGGGTGACAATCCCTTGTTACGAAGGGCCGGGAGGAGGCCGGATGCGGGGCAGGAGCCGGTCAGGAGTTGAGGTAGGTGAGGACCGCGAGCACCCGGCGGTGATCTCCCTCACTCGGCGCCAGCCCCAGCTTCATGAAGATGTTGCTCACGTGCTTCTCGACCGCGCCGTCGCTCACGACGAGCTGGCCGGCGATCGCCGAGTTCGTCCTGCCCTCGGCCATCAGGCCCAGCACCTCGCGCTCGCGCGGGGTCAGCCCGGCGAGGACGTCCTGCTTGCGGCTGCGGCCCAGCAACTGGGCGACGACCTCCGGGTCGAGCGCCGTGCCGCCCTCCGCGACGCGGACGACGGCGTCCACGAACTCGCGGACCTCCGCGACCCGGTCCTTGAGCAGATACCCGACCCCGCGGCTGGAGCCGGCGATCAGCTCGGTGGCGTACTGCTCCTCGACGTACTGCGAGAGCACCAGCACGCCGACGTCCGGATGGTCCCGCCGCAGTTGGACGGCGGCGCGGACCCCCTCGTCGGTGTGCGTCGGCGGCATCCGTACGTCCGCGACGACGACGTCCGGCGCGCTGCCCTCGGCGGCCAGCTCACCGACCGTCTTGACCAGCGCCTCCCCGTCGCCGACGCCGGCGACGACCTCGTGCCCCCGGTCGGTGAGCAGCCGGGTGAGCCCCTCCCGGAGCAGCACCGAGTCCTCGGCGATGACCACCCGCACGCTGTCCTCCACCGTTGCCTGCCCCCCATACGAAGATGTGTAGACCTCCAGCATCCCAGGATTCGGAGGCGGGGGAGCCGCCGGAGGCGGATAACGCCGGGCAAAGGGTGGAGAACGGGTCGAGAGCGGGTCGAGAACGGGGTCGCGCTCACGCGCGCCAGGGCAGCTCCGCCGTGACCACCGTCGGGCCGCCGGGGGGCGAGTCGACGACCAGCAGCCCGTCCACCGACCCGAGCCGCTCCGTCAGCCCCGACAGGCCCGAGCCGGCGTCCAGCCGGGCGCCGCCGTTGCCGTCGTCCGTGACCTGGATCATCAGCCGGCCCTCCGCCCGCCACAGGTCCACCACCGCCCGGCTCGCGCCGCTGTGCTTGCTGATGTTCTGGAGCAGCTCGGAGGTCGTGTAGTACGCGATGCCCTCGATCGACTGCGCCGGCCGCTCGAACAGGTCGACCGTCACCGACACCGGCACCGTGCAGCGCGCGGCGACCGCCGACAGCGCCGGGCCCAGGCCGCGGTCGGTGAGGATCGCCGGGTGGATGCCGCGGGCCAGGTCGCGCAGCTCCTGGAGCGCGAGCTTCACCTCGCCGTGCGCCTCGTCGACCATCTCGGCCGCCGCCTCCGGGTCCTCCAGCAGCTTCTCCTTCGCCAGCCCGAGGTCCATCGCCAGGGCCACCAGCCTGGCCTGTGCGCCGTCGTGCAGGTCGCGCTCGATGCGCCGCAGGTCGGCCGCGGCCGTGTCCACCACGACCCCGCGGTCCGTCTCCAGCTCCTGCACCCGGGTCGCCAGCTTCGACGGGCCCAGCAGCCCGATGACCATCGCCCGGTCCACGTACGACAGGCTGCGCACCACCCACGGCGAGGCGAGCAGGAACACCGCGCCGACGCCGACCGCGAAGAGCTGCTCCAGCGGCGAGTCCAGGTACCAGCCCTCGCCGTCGGCGTTCCCGTACACCTGGAGCCCGTCCTGGCCCCAGTGCGCCGGGAAGACCCACTGCCACAGCGGGTACGTGACCATCGACCAGCTCCAGAACATCACCGCCAGGGAGATGGAGAACGAGCACACCGCCCAGACCATGTGCAGCAGCCCGTAGAGCATGGTCCGCCACGACTCGCCGCTGCGGAACAGCGACCCGACCCAGCCCATGAACCCGGAGGCCCGCCGGTGCAGCGGCTCCGGGTCGTCGACGTGCAGGTCGAGCAGCAGCCGCGCGCGGGTCCGCTCGAAGTAGCCCATGCCGCGGCAGCCCGCCAGCATCGCGGCGAGCACGGGGACGCCGAGGAACGTGATCAGCAGGCCGACGCCCAGCGACAGCATCGTGATCGTGTAGACGAAGAACACGATCGACACCGGCAGGCTGAGCAGGTGGTAGAGGAACTCGCGCCAGGTGCGTGCCTCGAAGGGGGCGCGCAGGGCGAGGGGAAGCCGCGGGCGGCGGGCCTCGGGAGCGTACGCGGTGCTGTCCATCGTCGGGTTTCCTTCTGCCGGAGCGCTGGTGACGGGTCTGTCGAGCTTGTGTGTCCAGCCTCCCCGGCGGGGGCGCCGCGGGCCATGGAGCAGGTCGGTCTGTCGGTACGGGGGAAAACCCCACCCCGGCCGGTGGGTCTACACGCGCGCCTGGGCCCGCGCCCGCGCCTGCGACTCGCGGTTGCGCCAGGGCAGTTCGGCCGTGACGACCGTGGGGCCGCCCTCCGGCGACTCCACGACCAGCAGCCCGTCCACCGACCCCAGCCGCTCCGCCAGCCCGGACAGGCCCGTGCCGCCGTCCAGCCGGGCGCCGCCCTTGCCGTCGTCGGTGACCTGGAGCATGATCCGCCCCTCGGCCCGCCAGACGTCGGCGCTCGCGGACTTCGCGCCGCTGTGCTTGCTGATGTTCTGGAGCAGCTCGGAGACCGTGTAGTACGCGATGCCCTCGATGGCCTGCGCCGGGCGGTCCTTCAGGTCGACGGTCACCGCGACGGGCACCGTGCAGCGGGCCGCGACGGCCGACAGCGCCGGGCTGAGGCCGCGGTCGGTGAGGATCGCCGGGTGGATGCCGCGGGCGAGGTCCCGCAGCTCCTCCAGGGCGAGCTTCACCTCGCCGTGGGCCTCGCCGACCATCTCGGCCGCCGCCTCCGGGTCCTCCAGCAGCTTCTCCTTCGCCAGCCCCAGGCCCATGGCCAGGGCCACCAGCCGGGCCTGCGCGCCGTCGTGCAGGTCGCGCTCGATGCGCCGCAGGTCCGCCGCGGCCGTGTCCACCACGACCCCGCGGTCCTCCTCCAGCTCCTTGATCCGCCGCTCCAGCGGGTCCGACGGCGCCAGCAGCCCGCGCACCATCGCCCGGTCCACCTCCGTCAGCCCGCGCGCCAGCCACGGCAGCAGCGGCCACAGGACGAACAGCGAGCTGATCGTCAGGGCGAACGTGAGGATCCCCCACGGCAGCCGCATCACGCTGTACAGCGTCGTCCGCCAGCCCACCGGGTCCTTCAGCGTCGCCCACAGCCACGGCAGGAAGCCGCCGTACGTGCTGCGCCGGATCGGCGTCGGCGCCTCGACGTGCACGCCGAGCAGCGCCCGCGCCCGCGCGCGCTCCCACGAGCCGAGCACCCGGGCCCCGGCCAGGCCCGCGGCCAGCAGCGGCAGGCCGATGACGGTGATCGACAGCAGCGCGCCGGCGTACAGCCAGAGCGAGACGTAGGTGAAGGCGAAGAGCGCCATGGGGAGGTTCACCAGCAGGTGCACGACCTCAAGCCAGGTCGTGCCGCTGAGCGGCGGGCGCGGCGGCGGCAGCGGCTGGTCGCCGCGCGGCTTGGGCAGCGGCTCCGCGCCAGGGCGGCTGTGCGTCATCCTCCCAGGGTGCCGCGCCGGGGCACCGGGGCGCCATGGGGGGTGTAGGGGGAACGTACGGGGGTTAACCCCACCCTTTGCGGAGAAGTCTCCGCTTCCGGGGCGCGACGGGGGGCGGGCCGGGGCGCGACGGGGGCGCGGCCGGGGTGCGGGCGCGGGCGCGGGCCGGGCGCCGGTGCGGCGGGCGGGGCGGATGCGACGGGTGCGGCTCGCCCGAAGTGGCGTACACAGGAGGGGCACAGCGCGCGGGGCAGGGCCTACACTCCTTGCCCGTACAGGTCGATGTCCTGACCGAATGCGCACGGGTCATCCAGCCACAGCAGTCAGGGAGCGAAGCCGACGTGCCGCACATGCTCGCCGCCGACGCCGTTGCCGCCGGGTACTTCGACGGCTACGGGGTGGTCGGCCTCGTCGCCGTGCTGGGTCTGCTCTTCGTCGTGGTCGCCTTCGGCGGCGCCCGGCTGCTGCGGCCCGCGGTGCCGACACCGGAGAAGCTGCTCACGTACGAGTGCGGGGTGGACCCGGTCGGGGAGGGCTGGGCGCACACGCAGGTCCGCTACTACGTCTACGCCTTCCTGTACGTGATCTTCGCGGTCGACGTCATCTTCCTCTTCCCCTGGGCGACGGTCTTCGCGGCGCCGGGGTACGGGGCGGTGACGCTCGTGGAGATGTTCATCTTCCTCGGCTTCCTCGCCGTGGGTCTGCTCTACGCCTGGAAGAAGGGCGTCCTGGAATGGACGTGAACCCCCCGCGGCCCGTGCAGAGCGTCGGCGTACTCCAGCGGCTCGCACCCCAGCCGATGAAGGTCGTGCTCAACTGGGGCCGCCGCTACAGCCTGTGGGTCTTCAACTTCGGCCTCGCCTGCTGCGCGATCGAGTTCATCGCCGCGTCCATGGCCCGGCACGACTTCATCCGCCTCGGCGTCATCCCGTTCGCGCCGGGCCCGCGGCAGGCGGACCTGATGGTGGTGTCCGGCACGGTGACGGACAAGATGGCGCCGTCGGTGAAGCGGCTGTACGAGCAGATGCCGGAGCCGAAGTACGTGATCTCCTTCGGCGCGTGCTCCAACTGCGGCGGGCCGTACTGGGACTCGTACGCGGTGACGAAGGGCGTGGACCAGATCATTCCGGTGGACGTGTACGTGCCGGGCTGCCCGCCGCGGCCGGAGGCGCTGCTCCAGGGGATCCTCAAGCTCCAGGAGAAGATCGCGCGGGAGTCGCTGGCCGAGCGGTACGGGAGCGGGGCGGCGGGGCCGTCGGCGGCGGCGCTGACGAGCGGGCTGGTGAAGCCGCCGGAGGGCAGCAGATGACAGAGCAGGGGGACGACGCCGTCGGCTGGCTGCCGGGGCGGGCGGAGGACCTGTTCGGTCCGGAAGCGACGGCGAGCGAGGCGTACGACGTCCTGACCGTGGACGTACCTGCCGCCGCCTGGACCACGGCGCTGCGCACCGCCCGCGACGAACTGGGCTGCACGTTCTTCGACTGGCTCAGCGCCGTCGACGAACCGGCCGAGGGCTTCCGCATCGCCGCCCACGTCGTCGCGCTCGGCACCCCGCCGCGCCGGCTGCTGCTCCGCACGACGGTCCCGCACGGTGCGCCCGCGCTGGCGACGGCGACGGGGGTGTACGCGGGGGCGGCATGGCACGAGCGGGAGACGCACGAGATGTTCGGCGTCGACTTCGCCGGCCACCCGCACCTGGCGCGGCTGCTGCTGCCGGAGGAGTTCGAGGGGCACCCGCTGCGGAAGGACTTCGTCCTGGCCGCGCGGGTGGCGAAGGCGTGGCCGGGCGCGAAGGAACCGGGGGAGTCCCACGCGGGCGGCCCGAAACGCCGCCAGATGCAGCCCCCGGGCGTCCCGGACCCCAACGACTGGGGCCCCCAGAAGGGCACCCTGCCCCCGGCCCCGGCCCGCACCCCCCGCCGCGCGGGTGCGCCCTCCCGCCGCACCCGCTCGGCAGGTACCGACTCGGCCACGCAGAACCCCCCCGCGGGCACCGCCGCGGAGCCCACCGCCCCGGCAGGCCCGCCGCCGGGCGCCGAAGCCGGCCCGAGCCGCCGCACGGGCGGCGCGCGCCGGGCGCGTACGGCGGGCGAGGGCTCGGCGTCGCAGCGGGCCGCCGGAGGCGGGCCGGAAGAGAGCGACGAGTCGGCGGGACCGCCCGCCTCCGGCGGCGAAGCCGCGGGGCGCCGCCCAGCGCGGGGGGCGCGCCGGGCGCGTTCTGCGGGCGAGGGTTCGGCGTCGCAGCGAGCCGCGGGCGGCGGGCCCGCCCGGGCGGACGAGCAGCCGGGGCCCCGTACCCGCACCCCCGAAGCCCCCTGGCAACGCCCGCGCCCCGACGCCGAGCCACCCCCGCCCGACAGCCCCGCCACCGGCGACGGCACTCCGCCCGCCGGTGCCCCGGCGGCAACCGAGCCACCCGAGCCCGCCGCGGGCGACCCCGACTCGACCACCGACTCCGCCGGAGGCGGCCCGTCTCCGGGCGGGCCGCCCGACGACGATCCCGGTCCGTCCTCGCGGCCCGCCGCAGGCGAACCTGATCCGTCGGACAAACCCGCCGCAGGCGACTCCGCCCCTCCCCGGCCCGCCGCAGGCGAGTCCGATCCGCCCGCCAAGCCCGTCGCCGGCGACGGCACTCCGCCCGCCGAGCCCGCCGCAGGCGAACCCGCAGGCGAACCCTCCGGCGAGCCCCGCGAGGGCGGTGACGCGCCGTGAACGACGTCCTCGAAGTCCTGCTCACCCTGCTCGCCGTACTCGTCGTCTTTCTGGTCTTCCCGCTCCTCGTCGGGCAGACCGAGCACAAGGTCATGGCCCACATGCAGGGCCGCGTAGGCCCCATGTACGCGGGCGGCTTCCACGGCTGGGCCCAACTCGTCGCCGACGGCGTCAAGTTCGTGCAGAAGGAAGACGTCGTCCCCGCCGGTGCCGACCGGCGGGTCTTCCAGCTCGCCCCCGCCGTCGCCCTCCTGCCGTACCTCGTGGTCCTCGTCGCCATCCCCTTCGCCCCCGACGGCGGCGTCGGCGAGGCACTCGACGCGGGCATCTTCTTCGTGCTCGCCGTCATGGGCGTCGGCGTGCTCGGCTCGCTCATGGGCGGCTGGGCGTCCGCCAACAAGTACTCGCTCCTCGGCGGCCTCCGTACCGCCGCGCAGCTTCTCGCCTACGAGCTGCCCATGCTGCTCGCCGCCGCCTCGGTCGCGATGGCCGCCGGGACGGTGTCGCTCGTCGGGATCGTCGACGGATTCGAGTGGTGGTGGCTGCCGTGGCAGCTCGTCGGCGGGGTGGTGTTCTTCACCGCCGGTCTCGCCGAGCTGCAACGCCCCCCGTTCGACGCCCCCGTCGCCGACTCGGAGATCATCTTCGGTGCGTACACCGAGTACTCCGGCCTGCGCTTCGCGCTGTTCCTGCTCGCCGAGTACGCCGGCATCGTCGTCCTCAGCGCGCTGACCGCTGTGCTCTTCCTCGGCGGCTGGCACGGCCCGTACGCCGACGGGCTCGGCTGGCTGTGGACGCTGCTGAAGACCGGGATCCTGGCGTTCGCCGTGATCTGGCTGCGCGTCACGTACCCGCGGCTGCGTGAGGACCAGATCCAGCGCTTCGCCTGGACGACCCTCATCCCGCTCGCGCTCGCGCAGATCGCGCTGACCGGCATCGTGAAGGTGGTGATCTGACCGGTGAAGGGGCTTGCCAAGGGGCTCGCGGTCACGCTGCGCACGATGACGCGGCGTTCGCACACCGCGCACTACCCCGACACCCCGCCCGCGCTGCCGCCGCGCAGCCGCGGCGTGATCGCGCTGTTCGAGGAGAACTGCACGGTCTGCATGCTGTGCGCCCGCGAGTGCCCGGACTGGTGCATCTACATCGACTCGCACAAGGAGACCGTGCCGCCCGCCGCCCCCGGCGGCCGGGAGCGCAGCCGCAACGTGCTCGACCGCTTCGCGATCGACTTCGCGCTGTGCATGTACTGCGGGATCTGCATCGAGGTCTGCCCGTTCGACGCGCTCTTCTGGTCGCCGGAGTTCGAGTACGCGGAGACCGACATCCACGAGCTGACCCACGAGCGGGAGCGGCTGCGGGACTGGATGTGGACGGTCCCGGCCCCGCCGGCGCCGGACCCGGCGGGGGAGGAGCCGAAGGAGCTGGGCGCGGCGCGCAAGGCCGTAGAGAAGGCGGAGGCGGCGCGGGCCGCGGAGGCCGCGGAGGCCGCGCCGGTACGTGACGCGGGGGATCCGCGGGCGGGGGAGGGCGACGCATGACCCTCGCCGCCGAGACCCACGGCTTCCTGTCGCCCACCGGCGTCGAGATCGTCTTCCTGCTCACCGGCCTGGTGACCCTCGGGGCCGCCGTGATCACCGTGACCACGCGGCAGTTGGTGCACGCCGCGCTGTGGCTGGTGGTCGCGCTCGGCGGGCTGGCGGTCGAATACCTGCTGCTGACGGCCGAGTTCGTGGCCTGGGTGCAGGTGCTGATCTACGTCGGCTCCGTGGTCGTGCTGCTGCTCTTCGGGCTGATGCTGACCCGTGCGCCGATAGGCCCCTCGCCGGACGCCGACTCGGGCAACCGGTGGGTGGGCCTGGGTGTGGCGGGCGCGGCGGCGGTGCTGCTGGTGACGCTGGTCGTGGACGCGTTCCGTACGACGTGGATCGACCTGGACGAGCCCAAGGGCACCACCGACCTGCTGGGGGCGAGCGTCTTCCGGCACTGGGTGCTGCCGTTCGAGGCGCTGTCGGTGCTGCTGCTGGCGGCGCTGGTGGGCGCGATCGTGCTGTCCCGGAAGGACACCGGGTCGCCGGGGGAGCCCGGGAAGCCGGAGAAGGACACCGCCGACGAGGGCGGGGAGGGCTGATGCATCTCGCGTATCCGGCGGTGCTGGCGGTGCTGCTGTTCTGCGTCGGCCTCTACGGCGTGCTGGCGCGGCGCAACGCCATCCTGGTGCTGATGTCCGTCGAGCTGATGCTCAACGCCGTCAACCTCAACCTCGTCGCCTTCGACGTCGCGTTCCGCGACGTCCTGCGCTCCGGGCAGTCGTTCACGCTGTTCATCATCGCGCTGGCCGCCGCGGAGATCGGCATCGGCCTCGCCATCGTGCTGATGGTGTACCGCAACCGCGGCACCTCCGCCGTCGACCGGCTGCGCGACCTGGCGGACACGGACGCCGGCGGCACCGGTGACGTAACGGAAGACGACGCAGCAGAAGGCGCCGCGTCCGCCGGCGACGAGCCGGGGACCGCGTCGAAGAAGGCCGAGGCCACCGCGTGACCACCACCACCCTCGCCGTCCTCGTCCCCCTCCTGCCCTTCCTCGGCGCCGTCGCCGGCCTGCTCTTCGGCCGCCGCTCGCCGGGCATGGTGCAGCCGCTGGCCGTGCTGCCGACCGTGACCGCCGCCGTGCTCGCGGCCGTCGTCGCGGCCCGGCAGGGCGGCGACGAGCCGGTGACCGCCGCCACCGAGCTGACCCCGACCGGCTCGGTGCCCATCGACCTGGCGCTGCACCTCGACGGCATGGCGGTGCTCGTCGCCGTGCTCGTCGGCGTCGTCGCCTCGTGCGTGCAGATCTACTCCACCGGCTATCTGCGCAACGACCGGCGCTACTCCTCGTACGCCGCGCTCGTCTCCCTCTTCACCGCCGCGATGTTCCTCGTCGTCTACTCCGGCGACCTGATGGTGCTGCTGGTCGGCTGGGAGATCATGGGCATCTGCTCGTACTTCCTCGTCGGCCACTACTGGGACACGGAAGTCGCGCGGGCCGCGTCGCTCAAGGCGTTCCTGGTCACCAAGCTCGGCGACGTCCCCTTCCTCTTCGGCATCTTCGCGCTCGCCGCCGAGGCCGGTACGTTCCGGATCGACGGCATCCTGAACGCCGCCGTCTCCGGCGACGGCCTCGCCCACCCCACGCTCATCGCGCTGCTGCTGCTCGCCGGGGTCGCGGGCAAGTCCGCGCAGTTCCCGCTGCACACCTGGCTGCCCGACGCGATGGCGGGTCCCACGCCCGTCTCCGCGCTGATCCACGCGGCGACGATGGTCGCGGCCGGCGTGTACGTCGTCGCCCGGCTGCTGCCCGTCTTCGCCGCCTCGGCCGCTGCGCTCGTGGTGCTGGCGGTGCTGGCCGCCGTCACGATGGTCGGCTCGGCGCTGGCCGCGCTCGCGCAGGACGACATCAAACGGGTGCTCGCGTACTCGACGGTCGGCCAACTCGGGTACATGACCGGCGCGCTGGCCGTCGGCGCCCGGGACGCCGCCGTCTTCCACCTCCTCTCGCACGGCGCCTTCAAGGCGCTGCTGTTCCTCGCCGCCGGCGTCGTCATCCACGCCGCCGGCACCAACTCGCTGGCGGCGATGGCCCGGATGGGCGGCCTGCGCACGCGCGTGCCGGACGCCTACTGGACGATGAGCGTCGCCCTCCTCGCCCTCGCCGCCATCCCGCCCTTCGCCGGCTTCTTCTCCAAAGAAGCCGTCCTCGGCGGCGCCGAGCACGCCGTGACGGGCGACACCGAGGGCATCCCCGCCGCCGCGGCCTGGACCGTGCTGGTCGCCGGGCTGGCCGCCGCGCTGCTCACCGCCGCGTACGCCGCCCGGCTGTGGCTGCTCGCCTTCCACGGCCGCGGCGAACCCGCCCCCGACCACGGCCGGCAGCCGGTGGTCATGAACGCCGTGCTGTGGGTGCTGCTCGTGCCCACCGCGGCGTTCGGGCTGACCGTGTGGCGGCTGCCCGACTGGCTCGGCGACCACTCGCTCACGCCGACGCTCGCCACCGCCGTCCTCGGCACCGGGCTGGCGCTCGTCGGCATGATGGCGACGTACGCGGCGTGGAAGCAGACCGCCGGGCTCGCCGCGCGCGTCCCCGTCGGCGCGGTCGCCGCGCACCCCGGCGCCGAGCCGGCCCTCACCGAGGCCGAGGCGGCGGCCACGCACGAGGAGGTGTACGGCCGCCCCTCGGACGAGGGCGCCGCCGCGTCGGGCGCCGCCCCAGACGGCACCGCCACCGACCCCGGCCGGATCCTGCTCGGCCCCGCCCTCTACCGGCACGCCGGCAGCGGCTTCCACGTCGACGCCCTGTACGCCGCGCTGTTCGTCCGCCCGGTACGGGCCGCGGCCCGCCTGGTCCGCTTCCTGGACCGGGAGGTCGTCGAGACGTACGTACGCGGCGCGGGCACCACACCCCGGCTGCTCGGCGCCGCGGTCCGCCGCGCGCAGACCGGCAACGTGCAGAGCTACCTCAGCGCGCTGCTCGGCGGCGCGCTCGTCCTGGCAGTCGCCGTCGTCGTCGCCACCACGTCGGTCACGGGAGGCTGACGCCGCATATGAACCAGACCGCGATGCAGCTCGTGCTCGCCGCCATCGTCGTACTCCCCCTTCTCGGCGCCCTGGCCGCACTGTTCCCCGCGCCCCCCGGCCTGAAGGGCAAGAGCCCCGACCAGGCCGTGCTGCGCCACGGCGTCACCGTCACGGGCGCCGTCCTCGTCCTGTCCGTCGTCCTGGCCGCCGGCTTCGACTACGACGATGCCGGCACCATGCAGGCCGATTCCGATGTCGGCTGGATCCCCGCCCTCGGGATCCGGCTGCACCTCGGCGTCGACGGCGTCTCGCTCCCCCTCCTCGTCCTCACCGCCCTGCTGACCTTCCTCTGCGCGCTCTACGGCTACTTCGTCATGCCGGCCGGGCCGTCACCCCGGGCGTTCGTCGCGCTGCTGCTCGTCCTCGAAGGCGGCATGCTCGCCACCTTCGCCGTCCTCAACCTGCTGCTGTTCTTCCTGGCGTTCGAGATGGTGCTCATCCCGATGTACTTCCTCATCGCCCGCTGGGGCGGCGACGGACGCGGGCCCGCCGCCTGGAAGTTCATCCTCTACACGCTGCTCGGCTCGGTCGTGATGCTCCTCGGCCTCCTCCTCGTCGGGTTCCAGGGCGGCACGTTCGACATGGTGGCACTCGCCACTGACAACGGCGCCAACCTCAGCCGCACCACCCAGCTCGTCGCGGTCCTCGCCATCGGCGCCGGCCTCGCCGTCAAGACGCCGATGTGGCCGCTGCACAGTTGGCTCCCCGACGCCCACACCGCCGCCCCCACCGTCGGCTCCGTCCTCCTGGCCGGCGTGCTGCTGAAGATGGGCACGTACGGTTTCGTACGCGTCCTGCTGCCCATCGCCCCCGAGGGCATGGAGACGTACGCGCCCTACCTCGCCGCCTTCGGCGTCACCGGCATCATCTACGGCTCCCTCGCCTGCCTCGCCCTCGCCCGTACCGGCGCGCGCGGCGACCTCAAGCGGCTCATCGCGTACTCCTCCGTCGGCCACATGGGCTTCGTGCTCCTCGGCATCTCCACGCTCACCCCGACAGGCGTCAACGGCGCGCTCTTCGCCAACATCGCCCACGGCCTCATCACCGGCCTGCTCTTCTTCCTCGTCGGCGCCCTGAAGGAACGCACCGGCACCACCGACCTCGACGCCCTCGCCGGCCGCACCGGCGCCGCCCTCTACGGCAGCGCCCCGCGCCTGGGCGCGCTGCTCGCCTTCGCCGCCGTCGCGTCGCTGGGGCTGCCGGGGCTCGCGGGGTTCTGGGGCGAGATGCTGGCGATGTTCGCCGCGTACGACCCGGCCGCCGGGCTGTCGCGGCCGGCGTACCTGGTCTTCATGGCCGCCGCCGGCTTCGGCACCCTGCTCACGGCCGCGTACCTCCTGATCGTCGTGCGCCGCGTCTGCATGGGAGACAGGGCGGCGGACACCCGGACCGCGGACAACCGGACGGCGGACCAGCAGGCGTCGGACCAGCAGGCGGCGGCGGCCACGGGCGACCTGCCCGCCCTCGGGGACGTACGCCGCTACGAGATCGCCGCCTGGAGCCCGCTCGTCACCCTCACCGTCCTCGCCGGCCTCTGGCCCGCCGCCCTCCTCGGCCTGACCGACCCGGCCGTGCAGAAGCTCCTCGCGGGAGGAAGCTGATGACGTACGCACACCTCGCCGCACCCCGGGCGGGCGGGCCCGCGGACACGGTCCTCGCCGAGTCCGTCGTCCAGTCCGTCGACTGGCTCGCCGTCGCACCGCCCACGATCGTCGCCGTGGCCGCCGTCGCGCTGCTCGTCGCCGACCTCTTCGTGCCCGAGCGCGCCAAACACCTCCTCGGCTGGGGCGCGGTCGCCGCCCTCGCCCTGTCCCTCCTCGCGCTCCTGCCGCTCCTCGACGGCGACCGCAGCACCTTCTGCCTCACCGGCGATCCAAACGTCTGTAGCTACACCGCCGACCGCTTCGCGCTGGTCGTGCAGTTGCTGGTGCTCGCGGGCGCGCTGCTCGCCGCGCTGCTGTCCGTGCACGACGTACGCGCGACGAAGCTGCCCGCGGGCGAGTTCTGGTTCCTGCTGCTCGCCTCGGCCGCCGGCGCGGCGCTGCTGCCCGCGGCCCGCGACCTGGCCACCCTCGTGATCGCCCTGGAGGTCGCCTCGCTGCCCGCGTTCGCGCTGGTCGGGCTGCGCCGCGGGGACCGGCTGTCGTCCGAGGCGGCGCTGAAGTTCTTCCTCTCCTCCGTCACCGCGACCGCCGTCATGCTCCTGGGCATCAGCTTCGTCTACGCCGCCGGGGGCAGCCTGCACCTGGCGCGGCTGGCCGACGGGCTCGCGGACGCGCCGGAGCAACTGGAAACGCTGGCGGCGGCGGGCGTGGTGCTGACGCTGGTCGGGTTCGCGTTCAAGACGGCGGCGGTGCCGTTCCACTTCTGGGTGCCGGACACGTACGTCGGCGCGCCGATCCCGGTCGCCGCCTATCTGTCGGTCGTCGGCAAGGCGGTGGGCTTCAGCGGGCTGATCCTCGTCACAGTGCTGGCCTTCCCGGCGTACGACCACGTGTGGGGCCCGGCGGTCGCGGTGCTGGCGGCGCTGACGATGACCGCGGGCAACGTCGCCGCGCTGCGCCAGCGCCTCGACGCCCCGCACAGCGCGGTCCGGCTGCTGGCCTGGTCCTCCGTGGCGCAGGCCGGCTACCTGCTGGTCCCGATCGCCGCCGCGGCCTACGCCGACGAGCCGGAGCGCGCCGTGGGCTCCACGCTCTCGTACGCGCTGATGTACGGGGTGGTGAACCTCGGCGCGTTCGCGGTCGTCGCCGCCGTGGCGGCCAAGGGCGGTCGCGGCGGCCGGGTCACCGACTACCGGGGCCTGGCGGCGACGCGGCTGCCGGTCGCGCTGGCGCTGGCGTTCTTCCTGATCAACCTCGCCGGGCTGCCGCCGGGGATCATCGGCCTCTTCGCGAAGGTGGCGGTCCTCGGCTCCGCGGTGGACGCGGGGCTGGGGTGGCTGGCGGTGGTGATGGCCGTGAACGTGGTGGTGGGCCTGTACTACTACCTGAAGTGGACGGCGCTGCTGTTCCGGCCCGCCGCCGGGTCGGCCGAGGCGTCGGCCGAGGCCACCCCGGTACGTACCGCGGTGGCCGCCCCGCCGACCACCCCCCTCACCGCCCCGCTGCGTGGCGCGATCGGGCTGACCGCGGCCCTCGGCATCGCGCTTTCGGGCGCCCCGCAGCTCGTATTCCGCTTCGCGGGCGAAGCCCTCCTCTAGCGCCGCCTCACCCGCCCGGCGCAATCCGCGTCTTGCGCTGACCAGGGAACTTACCGGGCAGGCCGCGCGTTCTATGCGTGGGAGGGGTCCACTGGAAGGAGACGGCCGACACTTGCGGCGGCAGGCTTTGGAGGGCACACCGTGCACCGGTCGAACAACGGGCTGAAGACAGCCGCGCTCCTCGGCGGCATGTCGGCGCTGATCCTGCTCATCGGCAGCATTTTCGGCCGTACGGGCCTGATCATCGCGCTCGTCGTAGCCGTCGGCACCAACGCGTACGCGTACTGGAACAGCGACAAGCTGGCGCTGCGCGCGATGCGCGCCCGCCCGGTCAGCGAGATCGAGGCGCCGAACCTGTACCGCATCGTGCGCGAGCTGTCCAACCAGGCCCGCCAGCCCATGCCCCGGCTGTACATCTCGCCCACCCAGGCCCCGAACGCCTTCGCCACCGGCCGCGACCCGCGCAACGCGGCGGTCTGCGTCACCGAGGGCATCCTCCAGATCCTCGACGAGCGCGAGCTGCGCGGCGTCCTGGGCCACGAGCTGATGCACGTCTACAACCGCGACATCCTCATCTCCTCGATCGCGGGCGCGCTCGCGTCGGTGGTGATGTTCCTGGTGAACTTCGCCTGGCTCATCCCGAGCGGCGACCGCAACGGCAACGGCCCCGGCCCGTTCGGCATGCTCCTGGTCCTCTTCCTCGGCCCGGTGGCGGCGAGCATCATCAGACTCGCGGTCAGCCGCTCGCGCGAGTACGAGGCGGACCAGACCGGCTCCCAGCTCACCGGCGACCCGCTCGCCCTGGCCAGCGCCCTGCGGAAGCTCGAAGCCGGTACGAAGCAGCTCCCGCTGCCCCCCGAGCCCCGTATCGAGACGGCGAGCCACATGATGATCGCCAACCCGTTCCAGCGGGGGTCGGGCAACATGTCGCGCCTGTTCTCGACGCACCCGCCGATGGCGGAGCGCATCGCCCGCCTGGAGCGCATGGCCGGCCGCACCCCGGGCAACTGACCGGGACACGCGGGCCCGTACCGGATCGCCTGGCCTCGCCTCGCCCCGTGTCGGCCCGCCGCGGTAGCGTGGCCCCCATGTCAGGTGCTTCTTCCGCAGCAGGCTGCGCCGGAGTGACGAGGACGCCCCGCTAGCGGCGGGCGTGCGACTCCACTCCTCTTCCGTACGTTCCGTCGCTCCGTGATCCGACCGGAGCGGCCCTTTGTGCTGCCCGGAACTCGCTTTCCGAGCAACGGAGCTTTCACGTGTCCTCTGGCATTCCTCCCGCGCGCGCGGACGCCGCGTCCCCGGCGCGGGCATGGCCGGTGCTGTGCTGCATGGCCATGCTTCAGTTCCTCATCGCGCTCGACGTGACCGTCGTCAACGTCGCACTGCCGTCGATCGGCGCCCACTTCGGCGCCGACGACCGCCAACTGACCTGGGTCGTCGTCGGATACACCATCACCGGCGGCGGGCTGCTCATGCTCGGCGGCCGGCTCGGCGACGTCCTGGGCCGGCGCCGCGTGCTGCTGTCCGGCACAGCGGTCTTCGGCCTCGCGTCGCTGCTGGCCGGCCTGGCGCCGTCGTTCGCCTGGCTCGTGGCGGCCCGGCTGCTCCAGGGCGCCGGCGAGGCCGTCGCGCTGCCGGCGGCGATGGCGGTGGTCGTGCTCATGTTCCCGGAGGGGCCGCGCCGGTCCCGGGCCCTGAGCGTCTGGGCGGCGGTGGCCAGTTGCGGACTGGTCCTCGGCTTCGCGCTCTCCGGGGTGATCACGGAGCTGCTCGGCTGGCGGTGGATCTTCCTCGTGTCCGTGCCGTTCGTCGCGGCCGTCCTCGCCGCGACGCTGCTGCTCGTACCGGCCGATCCGCCGACCCGCCGCACCTCGACCGACCTACCCGGATCGCTGCTGCTGACCGCGGCACCGCTGCTGTTCGCCCTCGGCGTCGTCGAGGCGGGCGAGGAGGGCGGTACGCGACCGTGGCTGCCGCCCCTCGCACTGGCCGGCGCGGCGCTCGCGGCGATCGCGTTCGCCGCGGTGGAGCGCCGCTCGGCGAACCCCCTCGTACCCCTCGGGTTCTTCCGCAACGGCCCCCGGGTGCGGGCCAACCTGGCGACGGCCCTGCTGAGCGCGGCGCTGTCCACGTCGTTTCTGCTGTTCACGTACTACCTCCAGGACCGCCAGGGCCTCAGCCCGCTGGCGGCGGGCCTCACGATGCTGCCCCTGGCCTGCACGCTGATCGCGGCGTCCGTCCTCGTACCCCGGCTCCTCGGCCGCTGGGGCGCCAGGGCGTGCGCGCTGACCGGAATCGGCTTCACGGCGCTGGCCATGGCGGCGCTCGCGTACGCGACCCACCTCGACGCGGGCCCGCTGGCGATGGTCCCGGCGATGCTGCTCATCGCCGCCGGACTGGGATTCGGGATCATCGGCCTCCAGTACGCCGCGGTGAGCGGCGTGACCGACAGCGACGCGGGCATCGCCTCGGGCGTCCAGCGAGCCGCCGACCAACTCGGCGGGGCCACGGGCGTCACCCTCTACGTCGGCATCGGCTTCGCCCCAGCCCTGAGCGGCACGAACCCGTTCGTCACCAGCAGCGCCCTGGCCCTGACGGGCCTCACGGCGGCGGCGCTGGTCGCCTGGCGCATGAGGGGCACGGCCGCGGTGCCGTAGGACGGGGCGGGGACGGGGGCGGGGAGCCTGAACCACCGCGCTGGTGGGGGAACTCAGCGTCGGCGACGCGGGGGCGGGGACGACGAGAGGAGAAGACCCCGAGGGACCCATCAGAACCCAGGCCCGAAGCCGGAACCTCCCGGCCCTGGCCCCGGCCCGGCACCCACCCCCGTTATCTTCTTCGCGGTCCTGCAAGAGGGCCGCTGGCCTCCGGGTCCGGCATGACTGTTCCCCCCTGTCGAACGGATGACCTGGGGGGTGGTGTCACCGGGCCCGAGAGGCGCCGTTGGAGACGCTGATGAGAGGTCCGACTACCGCCTGGCCTGGTGCAATGCCCGGCCGCCTTGCGGGCGGCAGGTCTGCATAACGTGGATGCGCGCATACGACGCCAACGCCCTGGCCAGCACCGCACGAACCCTGTTCGGGAGGATGGGTTGGACGACATCGACGACGTGGGCGTTTTCCTCGGCCTGGACGTCGGCAAGAGTGCCCATCACGGGCACGGACTCACACCGGCCGGCAAGAAGGTCTTCGACAAGCAGCTGCCCAACAGCGAGCCGAAGCTGCGGGCCGTCTTCGACAAACTGGCCACGAAGTTCGGCACCGTGCTGGTGATCGTGGACCAGCCCGCCTCCATCGGAGCCCTCCCTCTGACGGTCGCCCGGGACGCCGGCTGCAAGGTCGCCTACCTGCCCGGCCTGTCCATGCGCCGGATCGCCGATCTCTATCCGGGCGAAGCGAAGACCGACGCGAAGGACGCCGCGGTGATCACGGACGCCGCACGGACCATGCCACACACCCTGCGCTCGCTGGAGCTCACCGACGAGATCACCGCCGAGTTGACCGTGCTGGTGGGCTTCGACCAGGACCTTGCGGCCGAGGCCACGCGCACTTCCAACCGGATACGCGGCCTGCTCACCCAGTTCCACCCCAGCCTGGAACGCGTCCTGGGCCCCCGCCTGGACCACCCTGCCGTGACCTGGCTGCTGGAACGCTACGGATCCCCGGCCACCCTGCGGAAAGCCGGTCGTCGCAGGCTGGTCGAGGTGATCCGGCCCAAGGCCCCGCGCATGGCCCAGCGGCTGATCGACGAGGTCTTCGACGCGCTCGACGAGCAGACCGTCGTCGTCCCGGGCACCGGCACCCTCGACGTCGTCATCCCGTCCCTGGCCCGCTCGCTCGCCGCCGTCCACGGACAGCGACGAGCCCTGGAAGCACAGATCGGGCAGCTGCTGGAGGCTCACCCTCTTTCCGCGGTCCTGACCTCGATTCCGGGGGTCGCGGTCAGGACCGCCGCCACGCTGCTGGTCACCGTCGGCGACGGCACCAGCTTCCCCACCGCCGCCCACCTGGCCTCTTACGCCGGCCTCGCCCCCACAACCAAGTCGTCGGGGACCTCGATCCACGGCGAACACGCGCCCAGAGGCGGCAACCGGCAGCTCAAACGCGCGATGTTCCTGTCCGCGTTCGCCGCCCTGCACGACCCCGCCTCCCGCACCTACTACGACCGATGCCGGGCACGGGGGAAGACCCACACCCAGGCCCTCCTCCGCCTGGCCCGACAACGGATCAACGTGCTGTTCGCGATCCTCCGCGACGGCACCTTCTACGAACCCCGAACCCCACGCCTCGCTTGACGAAAAACATAGAGGCACCTCCCCGCCCAACCACCGGCTCACCGCCCGCCCGCGCCCGAGCTGGTCACCACGGCCCACACGCACTTGCCCACCCCACGCCGCTTCTCCACCCCCCACCCGTCCGCCAACTCCGCCACGAGCAACAGCCCATAGCCGCCGCTCTCGTCAGGCACCCGAGGCAAAGGCCACGCGTCGCAAGCGTCATGCACCTCGATCCGCACCCCACCCTCCACCGCCAGAAACCGCGTACGAATCTCCCGCCCCGCCGGCACCCGCGCATGCACCACGGCATTCGCCACCAACTCCGACAGGACGGCCACCGCCGCAAACTCCACCGCCCCCAGGCCCCACGCCCCCAACGCCTTCCGCAACTGCGCCCGAGCCAGCCCCACACACCTCCGATTCCGCCGCCACTGCCACACCACCACGTGTTCGTTTTCCGACGCCGTTGTCGTCCTCATGGCCAGCAGCCTCGCTGCCCGGAGATTCGCTGACGATCCCAGCACGGTTACTCACAGTGGGTAACATCACTGAGGTAGCGCCACCGCGGTCACGTGGTGCTGTCTCAACTGGAGCGTCGCCATGTCCAGGTCCGAGCCGCAGCAGCAGTTACCGCCGCGTCTGCTGAACGACGCGGAGATGATCAGGGCGTGCCGGGAGCGGGATTTCTCGCGAGTCTTCCGGCTGGTGAAGCGTGCCGGGATCTATCCCGCGTTGATCGCCCGCCGCTGCGAGCTGACACCCAGCCGCGTCGGAGAGATCGCCCAAGGACAGCGCGTCATCAGGGATATGAACGTCATCGAGCGCATCGCCGACGGCCTGCGCATCCCCGGTCACATGCTGGGACTTGCGCGGCGGGGGTGGGAGGACGAGTCGGCAACTCCGCCGGCACCGCAGCCCTCGGACGGTGACCTCCGGGTCGTGCCCCAGGGGGAAGACTTCACAGACCCGGAATTCGTCTGTGCTCTGATCGGGAGCCAACTCCCTCAGCACTTCACGAGCGCCAACTACTTCGGCGCGCGGCAGCCTCTGGCCACGGTCCTCCACCACGTACGCACCGTCTTGCGCCTGCTGGAGGCCACCAACGGCTCGACGCACCGGCAACTCCTGACCGTGGGCAGCCGAACAGCCGAGTTCCTGGGCTGGCTCTACCAGGACATCGGAAGTATCCGCGCGGCGGCGTACTGGTCGGACCGGTCGATGGAGTGGGCCCAGGAAGCCGCCGACGACCCGATGCAGTCGTACGTACTCTTCCGCAAGAGCAACCAGGCCGCCTCGCAGCAAAGCCCCGAGCGCGCCATCGGTCTGGCCCGGGCGGCACAGCGGATCCCGGGGCTCACACCGGATCTCGTGGCGCTGGCAGCGCAGCAGGAGGCCGTGGGGTACGCGCTGCAAAGCAACCCCAGGGCCGCCCTCGCCAAGTTCGACGAGGCTCACGAACTGGCCGCGCGGCCGATCGCGCACAAGCCCACCGGCACACCCGACACCTCCTACTGCACACCCGCCTACGTCGAGATCCAGCGCGCCAACTGCTGGATCGACCTCGGCCAACCGCGCCGCGCTATCCAGCTCTTCGAGGACGAGATCGCCGCGCTGCCCCAGGTCTACCGGAACGACCGCAGCGTCTACTTCGCCCGCCTCGCCCGCGCCTACGCCAAAGCCGGCGACCCCGAACGCGGCTCCGAGACGGCGACGAAGGCCCTGGCCATCGTCACGCAGACTGGTTCCGCAAGGACACTCACCGAACTGGCATCCGTCGCGGACACGATGGAACCGCAGCGGGACCTGCCCGCGGTGGCGACCTTCACGGAGCGCTACGACCTCGTTCGCGAGCAACTCGCCGACTGGTGAGCGCAGGTGGCGACGGGAGATGCTGAAGCCATGGACGAGCTGATCACGCGGGCCACCTCCGCCGACGAGCGGGAGAGGGGCCCTGTCATCGCGGTTCTGCCCGTGGGCAGCTTCGAGCAGCACGGCGAACACCTGCCGTTGACGACCGACACCGCGATCGCCTGCCTGATCGCGAAGCGGATCGCCGACGATCACGATCTCTTCCTGCTGCCGCCGATCACGATCGCGTGTTCACACGAACATGCCGCCATGGCAGGCACGGTGAGCCTCAGCGCGACCACGCTGTACGCCATGATCAAGGACATCTGGACCTCACTGGACGCCGCCGGAGTCCCGGGCCTGCTGATCGTCAACGGCCACGGCGGCAACTACGTCCTGTCCAACGCCGTCCAGGAGATCAACGTCGTCGCACCCCGGGTGGCCCTCTTCCCCGTCCACGAGGACCGTGCGAAGGCCCGGTCCGACGCGGGTCTGGAGAGCAGCAGCGCCGAGGACATGCACGGGGGCGAGTTCGAGGTGTCGCTCCTGCTCCACGGCGCCCCGCACCTCGTACGCGAGGGAATCGAAACCGACGACCACACGGCCGCCACGCGCCCGCACCTCCTCACCCTGGGCATACGCGGCTACACCACCACGGGCACCATCGGCCACCCATCGTTGGCAACGGCCCCCAAGGGCAAAGCCCTCCTGGACAGCCTCGCGCAATCCGCCGCCACGCACCTGGCACTGCTCACCCGGGGAGGGGGAAGCACGGGACGTAGGGGTACCGGGTCGCTATGACACCGGGACCATCCCCGCGTGTGCGGAGAGCGCACGTCACGAACCGCCGCAGGCGGCCGACACGCTGCTGGTCGTCGAGCGGGAAGGGTCGACCTGTCGGGCGCGTACCAAGCAACTCGTCGAGAACTTGAGCCCACTTGGCGTCGGCAACGCCGACGGACGCTTGATCTCACTCGCGAATCGCTGTGGACTGCCCGGGTGACTCGGACGCTGTACTTCGTCGCTTGCGCCGCTCCGCCTGCCCGCCGACTCCCCATCGGCATCCGCGCCGCGCAGAAGGCTGGTTGGGACGTGTGTCTCGTCCTCACACCGTCCGCCCACCGTTGGAACGCGGATGCCATTGAGGACCTGCGCGATCTGACCGGCCACCCGGTGCGCCACGCCTACAAGCACCCCGACGAACCAGACGTGCTGCCCGCACCGGACGCCATTCTCGTCGCCCCGGCCACCTTCAACGCCCTCAACAAGTGGGTACCCGGGATCTCCGACACCCTTGCCCTCGGCCTGGTCACCGAGGCCATCGGACTCGAACTCCCGCTGGTGGCCCTCCCGTACCTCAACCGCGCCCAGGCCGCCCACCCTGCCCTGGATCAGAGCGTCCGCTTTCTACGGGACAACGGAGGCACCGTGCCCCTCGGAGACGAAGGCTGCGTCCCGCACGAGCCGAAGCACGGAAATCTCGACGCCTACCCATGGCAGACAGCCCTCAACACCCTGCCGTAGGCCCATCGCTGGAGCCGGTGGCCGAGGTGCTGCGCCGAGCGGCGTAGGTCAGGCCGGGCTTTCGCCCGGGGCCTCGACGGTGCGGCGGATCCAGTCCAGGTAGGGCTGGGAGCCGGTGGCCATCGGGATGGCCGTGATCTCCGGGTTGGTCCACGGGTGGTGCTCCAGCAGGTGCGCTTCCAGCTCCGGGTAGCGGCCCGCGGTGGTCTTGAACACGACCTGCCACTCCTCGCCCTCCCCGAACTTCCCCTGGTGCCAGAAGAACGACACCACCGGACCGACCACCTGCACCCCGGCCGCCAGCCGTGCCTTCGTCGCACCCCGACCCAGTGCCACGGCTGCCGCGCGGGTCTCGGTCGCGGTGTAGACCTGCACGAAGTCCTTCATGCCCAAAGGCTAGCGACTCGTAGCCGTTCGACCGGCCTGCACGTGCGGGGAGCACCCTTTCTGAACTGCGGTTTTGCTCTGCTTCTGCCTGGGTTTCAGGCACTCTCGTTGGCCCCCGACCTCCGCCGCAACGGTGAGAACACCGGAGCCTGCGGCCCGGGTCGGGAGGTTCCGGGCCTGCCTCATGCCGCGTCCTCAGACGCGGCGTATCTGCATCACCGCCACCCGGGCGTCATGCCCGTCCACGTACATGGGCACCACCTTCGTCCAGCGCAGCCGTAGTTGGGTGCCGTTCGTGCCCGGGACCCAGCCGATCTGGTCGATCCCGCGGGCGAAGGCGCGCTTCTCGTGGGCGGGCAGGAGCAGCGGCATCGGGTTGCGGTTCACGTCGCCTGTCCAGATCGCCGGGAAGCCGCGGGCGCGCCAGTACCCCAGCACCTCGTCGCGGTGCTTGCGGAAGTGCTGCCGCCACATGTCGGCCCGCCACGCCTCGTGCGGGTCCTCGGTGCCGTTGAACGCCCCCGCCACGTAATGGGTGTTGGCGAAGACGAATCTCGTCCGGGGATCGTCCGCCCGCGCCAGCACGGCCTCGGTGATGACCCGGTGCGGCGAGACGCCCGCCTTGCCGCCGTGGACGAAGGTGACCCTGCGGTCGATGATGTCGTACGCCTTGGGGATCGACATCGGCACTCGGTGGGCGCTGCCGTCGTACTCGAAGATGTTCCGGTAGGCGGTGCCGAAGTACTGGTTGATCCACCCCGGTTCCCGGTTGTCGCTCCCGTCTCCCTCGCCGATCTCCTGCCAGCCGACCAGCGGTGTGGTCAGCCGGCCGTCGATCGTCACGGCGTGCCGGACGTCCCGGATGGCGCGTTCCCGCTGTCCCATGTTCTCGCGCCCGATGTTGGCGGTGACGACGACGAGCCGCTGCCAGCCGTCGGCCGCGTCGGCGCTGTCGGCGGCGGCCAGTGCACCGGCGGTGCCGACGACGGCCGCGCCGCCGAGTCCGAGGGCGCGCCTCCTGGTGATCGCTTGCACGACTTCTCCCTCTGCGAGCTTCGAGTGCCGTATGCGTTCCCTCGGCCGGGCCCGGTCGCTACTGGACGTGGTAACCGCCGGCGTCCAGGCGCAGCGCGCCGTTCACCGGGTAGCGGGGGCCGCCGTCCCACCAGTGCCACACCACCCGGAGGCTGCCGTCGGGGACGGCGAAGACGTCCATGCCACCCGGCCCCCGGTGGTTGCCGGGCAGGCCGCGGTACGGGCCGAGGCCGCCGGAGCCGGTGTAGCCGAAGTACGGGCGTTCCGCGCCGCGGCGAAGGGGTGTGCAGCGGGACGAGGGGAGCGGCGTGGTGCCGCACTCGGCGATGCCCGTGGCGTAGCGGGCGCTGTCCCAGTTGTTGGCGGAGTACATCAGGTACCAGGTGCCGTTGGCCCGCCGCCACATGGCCGGGTTCTCGACGACGTGGGTGCCGCCGCTGGTCCCGCGGGTGTCCCAGGTGATGTCGGTGCTCTTGAGCACGTCCCGGCGGGTGCTCCAGACGGCCCGGCCCTCGCCGTCGGTGCGTACGGTCGAGATGCCGGTCTCGGCGCCGGCCGCGATCGCGTCGTCCCGGTAGGTGACGTACATGGTGCTGCCGTGGACGAGCGGATTCGCGTCGATCGCCCATCGCCCGCCCGGCGGGCAGGACCACTCGCCCGCGCTACGGAACGGGCCCCTGGCGGACGTCGCGACGGCCCGGCCGATGCACTTCTGCCCGGAGCCCTTGCGCGAGGCGGTGTAGAACATGAAGTAGCGGTCGCCGTAACGGGCCACTCCGGGGGCCCAGATGGCGCCGCCCGGCTCGGCCCAGGCGCCCGGTCCGCCGGGCAGCGCGTCGCCCGAGGCGCAGTCGGTCATGCCGACCGTGTTGCCGGAGCCGTGTACGAGTACCGGGACGTAGAGCCGCCCGGTGGCGCCGCCGCACCGCTTCCCGCGGCCGGCGGGCACCGTGGTGCCGTAGGTGACGTACCGGCCGTCCTTCGCCCGCACGGTGTCCGGGTCGGCCAGGGGGAAGGACGACGGGTTCGCCGTGGGCGAGAAGCTGCCGCCGGTGGCGGGAGCCGGTGCTGCCGGCGGGGCCGCGTCGGCGATCGGCGCCGCGACGGCCAGGGCGGTGGCCGTGCTCATCGCGGCGAGCAGTCGGCGGGTACGGGTGCGCACGCTTCTCCCCTGTCGTCGGTGTCACCGCCGATTCAAGGGGGCGCGCATACAAAGCAGATACACGAGCAGATACCCGAGCGGATACCGAGCGGATACCGAGCGGATAAGCGCCGCCGGCGCCCGGAGCCCTCTGTCACCGCGGGGCGGGCGGCCGAGCGTAGCCGAAGCTCTCGTCCGTCGGGACCACTTCGCGGCCCAGGGGCATCAGGGAGATCGGGATCAGCTTCAGGTTCGCCCAGCCGAAGGGGATGCCGATGATCGACAGGAACAGCGGGATGCTCGTGATCAGGTGCCCCAGGGCCAGCCACCAGCCCGCGAAGACCACCCAGATCACGTTGCCGACGAACGACGGCGCCCCCGCGCCCGGCCTCTCCACCGTCGTGCGGCCGAACGGCCACAGTACGTAGCCGGCGATACGCAGCGACGCGACGCCGAACGGGATCGTGATGATCAGGACGAAGCACACCAGCGCGGCGATCGTGTACGCGATGGCCATCCAGATTCCGCAGAAGATCAGCCACAGGACGTTCAAGAGGAGGTTCAAGGGCTTCATGATCGGCACCTCTCCCGGGCTCTGCATCGATGCGGTCCGTCAGGACAAGTATCGGCGTGCGATCGCCCGGGGGGAAACGCAGCGCCCCCCGGGGACGGCCCTGCCCCGCGCCGGCCCGGCGCGGGGCAGGCCCCGGATCAGGCCCGGGGGCAGTCCCCCGGGTCCGGCCCCGAGGCCGAGGTCAGACGCCCGCCGGGGCGCGGTCCTTGTCCACCGACGAGGCCACCCCCGGCCCCGCGGCCGGCGCCCCCGGCTCCGCCGCCCGGCCGCCGCGGCGGCCGTGGATCAGCAGCGCGATCGCCGTGCCCACCGCCACTGCCACCGCGCCGACCCACAGCGCCGGCGTCAGGCCGTCGACGTAGCTCTGCCCCGTCTCGTAGCCGCCCTGGGCGGAGAAGACCGCGGCCAGCAGCGCGATGCCCAGCGCGCCGCCCAGTTCGCGCAGCGCGTTGTTGGCGCCGGAGGCGATGCCCTGCTCCTCGGGGGCGACGCTGGACAGGACGACGTTTGCGGACGGGGCGAAGTACATCCCCATGCCCACGCCGCTGACCGTCAGCGCCGGCAGGATCGAGCCGTACGAGAAGCCGACCTCGACCGCCACCGCCCACAGCACGAGGCCCAGGGCCTGGAGCGCGAGCCCGGCGGCGATGATGGGCCGGCCGCCGATGCGGTCGGAGAGCGCGCCGGCGATCGGGGTGACGATCAGCGGCATCGCGGTCCAGGGCAGCATGCGCAGGCCGGCCTCCAGCGGCGAGTAGCCGCCGACGTTCTGGAGGAACTGGCTGAGCAGGAAGATCGAGCCGAACATCCCGACGAACATCAGCAGGCTCGCCGCGTTGACGGCGGCGAAGCTGCGGTTGCGGAAGAGGCGCATGGGCAGCATGGGGTTCGCGGTGCGCAGCTCGTACGCGACGAAGGCGGTCAGCAGCACCGGCGCCGCGATCAGCCCGGCGAGGACGGGGCCGGCGGTCCAGCCGTCGGCGTTGCCGCGCACGAGGGCGTAGACGAGGCCGAAGAGGGCGGTGCTGGCGAGGACGGTGCCGGGGATGTCGAGGCGGTTGTTGGGGCCGTGGCTCTCGGCCAGCCGCAGCCGGACCAGCGGGAGGAGGGCGATGCCGATGGGCACGTTGAGCCAGAAGATCCAGTGCCACGAGATGTGCTCGGTCAGCGCCCCGCCGACCAGCGGCCCGGACGCGACGGCCAGGCCCTGCACCGCGCCCCAGATGCCCAGCGCCATCCCGCGGCGCGCGGCCGGTACGGCGGCGGAGAGCAGGGTCAGCGACAGCGGCATCAGCAGCGCGGCGCCGACGCCCTGGGCGGCGCGGGCGGCGACCAGGCCGTCGATGCCGGTGGCGAGCGCGGCGGCGGCGGAGGAGGCGGTGAAGATGGCGATGCCGACGCCGAACATCCGGCGGCGGCCGAAGCGGTCGCCGAGCGAGGCGCCGAGCATGAGGAGGACGGCGAAGGTGAGCGTGTACGCGCTGACCGTCCACTCCAGGTCCTCCATGCCGCCGCCGAGGTCCTCGCGGAGGGCGGGGAGGGCGGTGGTGACGACGAGGTTGTCGAGGGCGCCCATGAAGCTGGCGACGCTGGTCAGCAGCAGCGCCCAGAAGGTGGCGCCGAGGCGGCGGCGGCCGTCGGTGGGGTGGGTGGTGTCGGGCATCGTTCTCTCCAGGTAAGTTATTGATCAATAACTTCTGCGGGCATGCCGGGGCCCGCGACGCCGGGGCTCCGGAGTCACCTGTTTACGTACGGGGCAGGGTCTCGGGCCAGAAGCCGTCCCACACCCGGTCCTTCGGCGAGTAGCCGAGGGCGACGAGGGTGTTGATCAGCATTCCGTACGCCAGGAAGGTGGCGGTCGTCTCGGCGTCCCCGTCGAGCGTCAGCAGCGCGAAGTCGTAGAGCTGCTCGGACCAGGCGGCCCGGATCGGCTTGCCGAACTCGTGGTCGCCCGCCGACTCCGCCGAGGCCACCGCGACGTACATCTGCATCTGCATCAGCAGTCGGTCGCGGTCCTCGATCAGCCGCTGGTACGCCACGGCCATCGCCTTCTCCGCCTTGTCCGCCGGCACGTCCTGTGCCGCGGCGCGCAGCACGGCCGCCGTGTCCTCGATGCAGCGGATGGAGGCGGCGAGGAAGATCGCGCGCTTGTTGGGGAACAGGCGGAAGAGGTACGGCTGCGAGACGCCGACCCGCTTGGCGATCGACTCGGTGGACGTGCCGTGGTAGCCGCCGCGGCCGAACTCCGTGATCGCCGCGCGGATGACGCTCTCGCGTCGCTCTTCTGCGCTCATCCTGACCATGGGAAGAAAGTTATTGGCCAATCACTAACTTGTCAAGCGGGGGGCGTGGGGGTCGTACGGACGTGCCGTGTCCCCCGGGCGGCACGCGCCCGTGGGTTCCCGTGCGTTCCCTGTACGTCCCCCGTGCGGCCGGACGGCAGTGCCCCGCCTGGCCGCCCCGTACGCGCCCGCGGACCCGCGGACCCGCCTACGCCAGCCTGACCACGGCCCGCGACATCCCCAGCACCTTCTGCCCGCCGCTGGTCGCCGTCAGGTCCACCCGCACCGTACGCGCCTCGTCGTCCAGCTTCTGCGCGACCTTCCCCGACACCTCGATCACCGCGCCGACGCCGTCGTCCGGCACCACCACCGGCTTGGTGAACCGCACCCCGTAGTCCACCACCGCGCCCGGGTCGCCCACCCAGTCGGTGACCACCCGGATCGCCTCGGCCATCGTGAACATGCCGTGCGCGATCACGTCCGGCAGCCCGACCTCCTTGGCGAACCGCTCGTTCCAGTGGATCGGGTTGAAGTCCCCGGACGCGCCCGCGTAGCGCACCAGCGTCTCGCGGGTCACCGGGAACGACTGCGCCGGCAGCTCCGTGCCGGCCTCGACGGCGTCGTACGCCACCTTCGCCACCATCGGCTCTCAGCCCTCCTCGGCGGCGCGGGCCACCAGCTTGATGATCGTCGTGACCACATGCTCGCCCGCCTCATCGTGCACCTCGCCGCGCACGTCCATGATGTCGTTCCCGGCCATCGACCTGATCGACTCGATCGTCGACGTCACCGAGAGCCGGTCCCCGGCCCGTACCGGACGGCTGTACGCGAACTTCTGGTCCCCGTGCACCACGCGGCTGTAGTCCAGCCCGAGCTGCGGGTCCTCGATCACCTTGCCCGCCGCCCGGAACGCGATCGCGAACACGAACGTCGGCGGCGCGATCACGTCGGGGTGGCCCTGGGCCTTCGCGGCCTCGGGGTCGGTGTACGCGGGGTTCGCGTCGCCCACCGCCTCCGCGAACTCGCGGATCTTCTCCCGGCCCACCTCGTAGGGGGCGGTGGGCGGATAACTCCGGCCCACGAAGGACTGATCGAGCGGCATGAACCCTCCTGTCGCGCGGGCGGGGCACCGCCCCGGCCGCGGCGCGCGGAGCGCCCGGCGGATGCGGGGCGGGAGCGTGCCGGGCGTGGGGGCGTACGGAGCGGGGGAGTGGAGCGTACGGAGCGAAGCGCGGCGAACCCCTCGTCCCGGGTGGGACGAGGGGTTCGATGGCCTGCGATCAGCGGGTCTCGCGGTGCGCCGTGTGGGCGTTGCAGCGAGGACAGTGCTTCTTCATCTCAATACGGTCCGGGTTGTTACGCCGGTTCTTCTTGGTGATGTAGTTCCGCTCCTTGCACTCCACGCAGGCCAGCGTGATCTTCGGGCGGACGTCTGTGGCAGCCACGTGAGTGCTCCTTGACGAACGGACAGGCTTCAACGCAGAAAGCGTAGCCGATCGAAGGTCCGAGCCTGCAATCGGCTACTTGAGGTGAGTAGCGGTGACCGGACTTGAACCGGTGACACAGCGATTATGAGCCGCTTGCTCTACCGACTGAGCTACACCGCTGCGATGCTCTGCACCCCCAGGATAGCGAGGTGCGAACCGCATCAGAGCCCCAAAACGGAATCGAACCGTTGACCTTCTCCTTACCATGGAGACGCTCTGCCGACTGAGCTATTGGGGCGAGCGATGAAGACACTACACGCTGAGCGGCCGAAGGTGAAATCAGTAACCCGCCCCTGACCGCGCCCGGTCGTACGTGTCGAACGCCGCCGGTGGGCCGACCTGCCGGTTGCCGCGCCGGTACGACTTATGCCCTCCTCTGCCCTCCTCCGCGCCGCGCGCGATCGCCCCACCTAGGCTCGTTCGCGCCGTCTGGTGCAGTCTGATCCTTTCCGATCTTGATTGTGCGACTTTGCTCACATCGGGGATGTTTACCCTGACCTGCCCGCAGGAGTCACATGCCCGCCAGCAGTCCTCCGCAGCAGCCCCGGCACGGTTCCGCACCGGGCGGCGACGGCACACCGGTGCTGTGCGGCGCGCGGCTCGCCGACGGCAGGACGGTGGACGTACGCCTCGGGGGCGGCCGGATCCTGGCGGTGGGGACGGCGGGCAGCCTGGCGGGACCGGCGGGCGGGTGCGGGGCGCGGGTGGACCTCGGCGGGTATCTGCTGCTGCCGGCGCCGGTGGAGGCGCATGCGCACCTGGACACGGCGTTGACGGGGGTGGCGGGGGCGGCCGGTGCGCCGGGGGCATCGAGGGCTTCGGGTGCTTCGGGGGCGGCTTCGGGCTCTTCTCCCTCCGCGGGGGCTTCGACGGATTCCTCGGGCTCTCTGGACTCCTCGGGCCTCCTGGAGGCCCCGGGCTCTTCCCCAGGCTCCCCGGGTTCCCGGGCTCCGGGAGATTCCGGGGCTTTCCCCGCCTCCCCGGCCTCCCCGTCCTTCCCGGGTTCCGGTGTCGACGTGCAGCGGCGGGCCGTCGAGGCCGCCCTCCTGCAACTCGGGCACGGCGCGACCGCGCTGCGCACGCATGTACGTATCGGCGGCGGCGCCGGCCTCGACGGCCTCCGCGCCGTGCTCGCCGCCCGGGCCGCGCTGCGCGGGCTCGCCGACGTCGCGGTGGTGGCCGCGCCCCCGGTGCTGACCGGCGTCGCCGGGGCCGGTGGCCGGGCGCTGCTGCGCGAGGCCGTCGCCATGGGCGCCACCGCGCTCGGCGGCTGCCCGGACCTTGACCCGGACCCGGGCGGGTTTGCGGAGACCGTGCTGCGCGTCGCCGCGGAGCACGGGTGCGCGGTCGATCTGCACTGCGACGGTGCGGACCCCGCACGGCTCGACCGGGTGGCGGCGGTGGCGGGGGAAATGCGGTGCGGGGCGGGGGTCGCCGTCGGGCCGTGCGGCGGGCTGGCGCGGGTGCCGTACGAGACGGCGGCGGGGGTGGCGGAGCGGCTGGCCGGTGCGGGGGTGGCGGTGGTGTGTCTGCCGCAGGGGGACTGCGGCGCGGTGCGGGGGGCGAGGAGCGGGGGTGGTGCGGCGCGCGGTGCGGTGCGCGGTGCGGGGGCGCAGCCGTTTGCGTACGCCCCCGTGGGGCTGCTGCGCGCCGCCGGCGTGCGCGTCGCGGCGGGGGGCGGCGCCGTACGCGACGCCGCGAACCCCGTGGGCAGCGGGGATCCGCTCCAGTCCGCGTACCTCCTCGCCGCCGCCGGCGAGGCCGACCCGGCGGCGGCGTACGAGGCGGTGGCCGGACAGGCGCGGGCGGTGCTGGGGCTGCCGGAGGTGCGGGTGGAGGCGGGCTTCCCCGCGGAGCTGCTGGCGGTACGGGGCGACTCGGTCGCGGGGGCGCTGTCGCTCGGGTACAGCCGGATCGTGATCCACCGCGGCCGGGTCGTGGCCCGTACGAGCGCGGTACGGGAGTACTGCGACTCCGGCGCCGCGGACCTGGACCTCCCGCGCCAGGGCCTGCGGCGTACGGCCGGTTGACCTGCGGCGTGGGGCGGGGTGAGGGGCGGCTGCGCGCTGGGTGGGCGACTTGGCGCTGAGGGGACGGCTTCGTGCTGAAGGGGCGGCTTCGGGTTGAGGGGGACGGCTTCGCGTTGAGGGGGCGGCTTCGCGTGGCGATCCGCGGCCCGGGGCCCAACCATCGCCGGCGTTGTCAGAGGAGCCGCATACCCTTGGGCGGGTGTGAGGGGATGTGGGGTCCCGGTCCGTCCGGCTGCCGCACGCCGCGCGTTGACGGCGGTCAGGCGTTAACGTCGGACCCATGCGCATCGTCATCGCTGGAGGACACGGTCAGATCGCCCTGCGGCTGGAGCGGCTGCTCTCCGCCCGGGGTGATGCGGTCACGGGCCTCATCCGCCGCCCCGACCAAGCCGACGACCTGCGGGCCGTAGGCGCCGAACCGGCCGTCTGCGACCTGGAGTCCGCCGCCGTCGACGAGGTCGCCCGGCACCTCGAAGGCGCCGACGCCGCGGTGTTCGCCGCCGGCGCGGGACCCGGCAGCGGCGAGTCGCGCAAGCAGACCGTCGACCACGGCGCCGCCGTGCTCTTCGCGGACGCCGCCGAGGCGGCCGGCGTGCGGCGTTTTCTCGTCGTCTCCTCCATGGGCGCCGACCGCGAGCCGCCGCCCGGCACGGACCCGGTCTTCGCCGCGTACCTGCGGGCGAAGACCGCGGCGGACGACGACGTACGGGCCAGGCCCGGCCTGGACTGGACGATCCTGCGCCCCGGCCGGCTGGTGAACGACGCGGGCACCGGCCTGGTCAACCTCGCCGAGCAGACGGGCCGCTCGGAGGTCGCCCGCGACGACGTCGCGGCGGTGCTGGTCGCTCTGCTGGACGAGCCGCGGACGGCGAAGCTGACGCTGGAACTGGTCGGCGGCGGCACGCCGGTGCTGGAGGCGGTCGCGGCGGTGGCGGGCACGGGAACGGCGTAGAACTCGCCCCCATCGCGGTCCGGCCATCGCGGTCCGCTGGTCACGATCTGCCGATCGCGGTCCGGCCATCGCGATCCTGCCGACCACGGTCCGGGCGTCGCGGCCCCGCCCACCGCGGCCCCGCCCATCGCCGGTCCCGCCTGTTACGGTCCCGACCACCACGTCCCACCCCTCACCCGCTCCCCATCGCCTCCTCCCCATACCGCCACGCGCCCTTGTGCTCCCCGGAGTGCTGTAGTGCGCTGAGCCCCATGGGGAACAGGAGCACCGCCACACTCGTCGCCGCCCTCGCGGCCGGGGCCCTTCTCGCCGGCCCCGCCGGTCTGCCCGGCCCGTCCGCCCACGCCGCGCAACCCGCCCACCAAGCCGCCACCCCCGCCGCCCTCGGCGTCGACCTCGACACCGTCACCATCCCCGAGCTGCAACGCCACATGCACCGCGGCTCGCTCACCTCCACCGCCCTGACCCGCGCCTACCTCCGCCGCATCGACGCCGTCGACCCCAAGCTCAACTCCGTGCTGCGCACCGACCCCACCGCCCTCCGCCAGGCCGCCGCCAGCGACGCCCGGCACCGCCGCGGCCACACCCGCGGCCCGCTCGACGGCATCCCCGTCCTGCTCAAGGACAACATCGACACCCGCGACCTGCCGACCACCGCCGGCTCCCTCGCCCTCGCCGGCGAACCGCCCGCGGACGACGCCGCGCTCGTGACCCGGCTGCGCTCCGCCGGCGCCGTGATCCTCGGCAAGGCCAACCTCTCCGAGTGGGCGAACTTCCGCGCCGCGAAGCCGACCTCCGGCTGGTCGGCAGTCGGCGGCCAGACCCACAACCCGTACGTCCTCGACCGCAATCCCTGCGGCTCCTCCTCCGGCTCCGCCGCCGCGCTGGCCGCCTCCCTGTCGCAGGTCGCGATCGGCACCGAGACAGACGGCTCCATCGTCTGCCCGGCCGGGATGACCGGCGTGGTCGGCCACAAGCCGAGCCTCGGCGTCGTCAGCCAGGACGGCGTGGTCCCCATCTCCGCCGAGCAGGACACCGCGGGCCCGATGGCCCGCAGCGTCACCGACACCGCGCTCACCCTCGCCGCCCTCGCGGAGGACGAGTCGGTACGCGCCTCCCTCCCGTCCGCCGCCGGCCTGACCCGCCCCGGGGCCCTGCGCGGCAAGCGCATCGGGCTGTGGCGGCTGCCCACCCTGGGCCCCGAGGTGGACGCGCTGATGACCCGTACGGCCGGGAAGCTGCGCCGCGCGGGCGCGGAGGTCGTGGAGGTGACGCCGCCGTACCAGGACCGGCTCGGGGAGCTGGAGTTCCCCGCGCTGCTGACCGAGTTCCACCGGGACATCGACGCCTACCTCGCCACCCGCGAAGGCCCGGCCGACCTCGCCGGGCTGATCGAGTTCAACCGCACCCACCCGGCGGAGCAGACCTGCTTCGCCGGCCAGGAGCTGTTCGAGGAGGCGCTCGCCGCCCCGCCGCCCACCGACCCCGCGTACCAGGCGATGCGCGCGGAGCTTGACGACCTGTCGAAGCGCTCCATCGACGAGACGATGGCCGCGTACCGCCTGGACGCCATCGCCGCGCCGACCAACCCGCCCGCCTGGACGACGGACTGCGCGCGCGGCGACAACGACGTGATCCCGTCCTCCACCCCGGCCGCGGTGTCCGGGTACCCGTCGCTGTCGGTGCCGGCGGGCTCCGTCGGCGAACTGCCGGTCGGGCTGCTGCTGATGGCCGGCGACCGGCAGGACGCCGAGCTGCTGACGCTGGGTGCGGCGGTGGAAGGGCGGCTGGACGCCTGGCGGGCGCCGCGGTACCTGCCGACGGTGGGTGACGCGGACTGAGTACGGGCACGGGGGCCGGGGCCGCGGCTCCGGCCTCACCGCTCCCGTAGCAGCTCGGCCAGCGCCGGGAGCACCTGCGAGGACCATCCGCCGCCCATGATCCGGTGGGCGCGGCGCTGGAGGGGGTCGTCGGGGTCGAAGCCGGCGTGGACGAGGAAGAGGCGGGTGCCGCGGCCCTCGGGTTCGAGGGTCCAGGTGATCGTCCAGTCGGCCGCGCCGCCCCCGGCGTCCGCGTCCGCATCGGTGCCGGTGCCGGTGCCGGTGCCGTGGGCGGGGGCGGTGCCGGCGTCGGCCCAGCGGACGCGGAGCATGCGCTCCGGTTCGTACGCCAGGACCTCCTCCGCCACCGTGCCGGAGAAGCCGGTGCCGGGGCGGGGGAGGGCGCGCATGGTGGTGCGGTGGCCGACTTCGAGGCGGAAGTCGCCGGGCATGAGCCAGCGGGCGCGCAACGCGGGGTCGGTGAGGGCCCGCCACACCTTGCGGGGCGGGTGGGGGAGGAAGGTGTCGAGGCGGATCTCGGTGGGGTCGGCGGGCTCGGGGAAGCCGGGGGTGCCGCTCATGACCTCGCGCCGCCGGCGCCGCTCGCGCCGGGGTCCTCGCCGCCAGGGCTGCCCTCGTCCCCGTCCGGGGCCGCGCCGCGGGCGCCGCCCGCGGGACCGCCCGCCTCCGCGCCGCCGGGCTCGGTGTCCCCACCCCCGGCGCCGCCCGCGCCGTCCTCCTCCGGCAGGTCGTCCAGCAGCTCCGCGAGCCCCGCCAGCTTCGCCCGCCAGAACCGCTCGTACGGCCCCAGCCAGTCCCGTACCTCCGTCAGCGGCTCCGCCTCCAGCCGGTAGATCCGCTGCCGCCCCGCCCGCTCCTCGCTGACGAGCCCGGCCTCCCGCAGCACCTTCAGGTGCTCCGAGAGGCTGGGCCGCCGCATGTCGAAGTGCGCCGCCAACTGCTGTACGGGCTGGGGGCCCCCGTCGCGCAGCAGCCGCAGCACCTCGCGCCGTACGGCGCTGGACAGCGCGCCGAAGACGCGGTCCTCGCCGCGGACGGCGCCTGTCGCGGAGGTCGCCGGCTTCGAGGAGGGCGCCGGGGGCGCCGGGGGTGCGGGGCGCGCCGGGGTGGCAGGCACGTCGGCGGTCTCCTTCCTCCCGGGGCGTGTTCCTCCCGGGGCGTCAGCCCTCCGCGGAGAGCATGAACCGGTTGCCGTCGGGGTCCTCCAGCGTCGCCTGACGGCCCCACGGCTGGTCGTCCGGGCCCTCGACCTTAGCGCCCGCGGCGCGCAGAGCAGCGCAGTCGCCGTCGAGGTCGGCGCTGACGAGCGCCGTGCCGTGGACGCTGCCCGGCGTGAAGCCCTGCTCCGCGGCGGCGAGCACGAAGTGCGTCTGCGCGCCCTTGGGCGCGACGGCGAGCCAGCGGACCGGGCCCATCTGCCGGTCGGCGACGACGTCGAAGCCGAGGGCGTCGGTGTAGAAGGTCTTGGCCCGGTCCTGGTCGGCGACGGGCAGGGTCACGAACTGCGCATGGGTGATGTTCATGCGGCCGATGATACGTAGGAAATTTCCTACGTATCAAGTCGGGCCCGGCACCGCGGGCGGCGGCGGGCCGGGCGGCCGGGGGTTCTCGTCCCCCTCGTACGCCGCGAGCGCCGCCTGCCGCAGCTCGAACAACTCGGCCAGATCCACCGCGCCGATCCACTCCCGCGCCAGCAGCACGGTCGCCTTCGCCTCCATCGCGGCCCACGCCTGCCGCGACCACTTGTTCGCCAGCCGCCGCCGCTCGCTCCGCAGGAACGCCGCCCCCGCCGCGAACCCCGCCGAGGCCAGCGTGCCCAGCGCCGCCGGCACCCGCGCGTCCGCGGACGCCAGCGCGGCGGCGCCGGAGACGGCGGCGAGCAGGGCGGCGGGGAAGCCGAGCGCGATGTCGGCCCTGGCCCAGAACTCGGCCCTGCGGTGGGCGAGTTTCTTCTGCCGCGTCGCCTCGTCCCGTAACCGCTCGACCTCGGTACGCAGCCGGTGTACGGGCTCCTCCGGTACGGACGGCGTGCTGCCGCCGGTGGTCGTGGCCATAGTCGATTGCAGCACAACGGCCGCGCTACGGAACTGAGTCGGGGCCACAGTCCTCGGCGCCCCCGCTCGTCGGCTCCCGCCAACGCCGCAGCGCCCCCCGCCCGCGGGCCCCGCCCCCGCCCCCCGCTCACCGATACCTCCGCGTCGCCGCCAGCCATGCCCCCGCCGCCACCGCCAGCACCGCCCCCGCCCCCGCGGCCTCCGCCGTGCCGAGCGGCAGCAGCACCCCGCCGAGCAGCGTCCCGAACCCGATCCCCGTGTAGATCGCCGATGCGTTCAGCCCCACCACGAGCGCCGTCTCCTGCGGTGCCGCGGAGATGAGCCGGTGCTGCTGCGGCGGGGTCTGGCACCAACTGCTCGCGCCCCACGCCACCACCGCCGCCGCCGTCAGCGGCAGGAAGCGCAGGCCCGCCGCGGCCGACAGGGCGATGGCGCCGAGGCCC
Source organism: Streptomyces sp. 184 (assembly GCF_045781775.1). Classification (NCBI taxonomy): domain Bacteria; kingdom Bacillati; phylum Actinomycetota; class Actinomycetes; order Kitasatosporales; family Streptomycetaceae; genus Streptomyces; species Streptomyces sp. 184. The sequence continues at coordinate 828,030 of NZ_CP123230.1, forward strand.
GCCGCCATCAGCACGTACCCGACGGCCAGCACGCGCACCGCGCCCCAGCGGTCAGTGGCCAGGCCGGCGGCGAAGTTGCCGGCGACCGCCCCGACGCCGTACAGGCACAGCATCCACGTCACCGCCGGGGCGCCGACGCCGACGTCCGCCAGCACGGGCATGGTGTAGGCGTAGACGGTGTAGCCCCCGCCCATGCCGAGCGCGGTGAGCGGCAGCACGGCGAGCACTCCGGGCCGGCGCAGCGCGTGCAGCCGCGCCCGCAGCGGCACCGGCGCCCCGCCGGGCAGCGGGGGCATGACGGCGTAGACCCCGATCGCGCACGCCGCGCAGAGCGCGGCGACGAGCGCCAGCGCCGTACGCCAGTCCATCGCCCGCTCGGCGAGCGTGCCCAGCGGCACGCCCAGCGCGGTGGCCATGGTCAGCCCGCCGATGACGACCGCCAGCGCCCGCGCCCGCCGCTCCGGCGGCGCGAGCGCGGCGGCGACCGCACCGGCGCCGGGCGTGAACGCCGCGGCCCCGGCCGCGGCGAGGACCCGGCTGGCCATGAGCAGGGCGTAGTTCGGCGCGAGCGCGGAGCCGAGGTTGGCGGCGGCGAGCACGAGCAGGGCGCCGACGAGCAGCGCCCGGCGCGGGACGCGGGCACAGGCGGTGGCGAGCACGGGGGAGAGGACGGCGTACGCGGCGGCGAAGACGGTGACGGACTGCCCTGCGGCGGACTCGGAGACCCCGAGCGAGCCGGCCATGGCGGGGAGGAAGCCGGCGACGACGAAGGCGTCGGTGCCGACGGCGAAGGTGCCGAGGGCGAGGACGAGGGTGGCGGAAAGCCCGCGCGGGCCGGCTCCGGGGGCGGCGGCCGTCCCCGCGCCGGCCGTCCCCGCGCCGGTCGTGCCCGCGCCGGTCGTGCCCGCGGGGGCCGTCCCCGCGGGGGCCGTGCCCTTGGGGGGCGTCCCTGCGGCCCGCCTGACCGGGATATCGGACATCCCTGTTCCTTTCCTGCTCGGGATAGGTCTACGGGGGCCACCGCCCCGCTCAGCCGCCCAGCCGGGCGTACTGCCGCCGCGTGCGCTCCGCGCTCGCCCTCGGGGCGGCGGCCATCAGGTCGGCGACGGTCTGCCCGGCCAGCTCGCGCCGCCAGGCCAGTTCGGCGCGGCGCATGGCGGTGGCCACCCCGCACGGCCGCGCGAACTCCCGCTCCGCGCCCCGCCCCCCGTGCCCCTGCTGCCGGATCTCGGTGCAGACGAACGGTTCGAGGGGGCCCTCCAGGGCGGTCACGACGTCCATGAGCGTGATCCGCTCGGGCTCCCGCGCGAGCGCGAACCCGCCGCGCGCCCCGGGCGTGGAGCGGAGGATCCCGGCGCGGGCGAGGGCCTGGAGCCGCTTCTTCAGATACTCCTGCGGCAGGTCGAACCAGACGGCCAGCTTGCGGATGGGTACGGGCCCCGCGTCCCGCAGCCAGGCCAGGGTCAGGCAACTGTGCAGACCCCACTCGACGCCTTCGCCCATGTTCATAAAGGGGATGCTACATGTCCCTGTTCCCATCAGGCCGCCGCCCCCGCGCCGGCCGGCGGCCACCGCCTACGAGACGTACCCCTCGACCACGCGCCTGGCCTCCTCGTACAGATACGGCCCCTCCGCCGGCACCGCCGCCGCGCCCGGCGAGGGCTGCAACTCCCGCAACTGCCCCGCCGACAGCGCGTACACCACCCGCCCGATCCCCGACCGCGTCAGCGCCCCCGCGCACATCCCGCACGGCTCGCAGCTCGTGTACATCGTCGTCCCCGCCGCGGTCGCCGCGTCCAGCTCCCGCGCCGCCCACACCGCCAGCTTCAGCTCGGGGTGCGCGCTGATGTCGGCGTCCACGGCGGTGGTGTTGCGGTCCTCCGCCAGTACGTCCCCGCCTGGCCCCACCAGCAGCGACCCGAACGGCCCGTTCCCCCCGGCCCGCGCCTCCACCGCCAGCTCGAAGGCCCGCCGCAGGAACCGCTCGTCGCCACCGTCCACCGTCACCACTCCCTCGTCCACCACATCACCGACGAAGGGGATTCAACCCGACGGACCGGCCGCGGGCCCGCCGCCACACCCCGGGCGTACGGGACTCACGCCCCCTCGGCGCGCGGCACGCTGCTCGCCGGGGGCACGGCAACCCGGTGCGGCGGGAGCGGGGCGGGCTTCGGGCAGGGCCCGTGGTCGTTGTCCCGCGCCTCGCTGTCCAGCAGCAGGAAGACGAGGAGCACGACTCCGCCGAACGGGAAGAAGCCCACCAGGAGCCACCACCAGCCCGACCTGCCCGCGTCGTGCAGCCGCCGGACGCTCACCGCGAGCGAGGGCAGGAAGGTCACCAGCAGGTAGCTGGTGAAGGCGAACCAGACGGCATCCGACCCGGACGACAGCGCCGCGGCCACGAGGGCGGCGGCCGGAACCAGGGTCAGCAGCATGAACGACCAGAACTCCCGCCGGCGCGCCCGGCCGGTGAAGTCCGCGTACTTTCTGAACGGCAGGAAGCACAGGCCCACAAGACCCTCCCCGGTCGACGCACGGCGACAGGCGAGGGAATCTAGCGGGGGCCGCATGTCTGGACCAGACCTGAGAACGGGGCATTTGGGCCGCGGGATCGGACAGGCGCGTGATTCACGTCACGGTTGTCCGAACGGCCGTCACGGTGACATCACAAAGGCCCGCCGCCCCCGCCCTGACCAGCGCGTTTCATCGGATTTCCGGTGGCCGGCGGACGCTGAAACCCCGCTGAAAGGTCGTTGAGCGCCGCGCCCCGCAGGCTGCTGGGCATGACGACGACCACCGACACACCCGCCATCGCCGCCACCGGGCTGCGCAAGTCGTACGGCGACAAGACCGTCCTCGACGGCATCGACCTCCACGTGCCGGAGGGCACCGTCTTCTCCCTCCTCGGCCCGAACGGCGCCGGCAAGACCACCGCCGTGAAGATCCTGTCCACCCTCATCTCCGCCGACGCCGGCGCCGTCCGCATCGCCGGCCACGACCCGGCCACCCACCCCGACGCCGTACGCGCCGCCATCGGCGTCACCGGCCAGTTCTCCGCCGTCGACAACCTCATCACCGGCGAGGAGAACATGCACCTCATGGCGGACCTGCACCACCTGCCGCGCGGCGAGGGCCGCCGCGTCACCGCCGAACTGCTGCAACGCTTCGACCTCACCGACGCCGCTGCCCGCCCCGCCGCCACCTACTCCGGCGGCATGCGCCGCCGCCTCGACATCGCCATGACCCTCGTCGGCAGCCCGCGGATCATCTTTCTCGACGAACCGACCACCGGCCTCGACCCGCGCTCCCGCCACAACATGTGGCAGATCATCCGCGAGTTGCTCACCGACGGCGTCACCGTCTTCCTCACCACCCAGTACCTCGACGAGGCCGACGAACTCGCCGACCGCATCGCCGTCCTGAACGGCGGCAGGATCGTCGCCCAGGGCACCGCCGCGGAGCTGAAGCGGCTCGTCCCCGGCGGGCACGTGCGGCTGCGGTTCGAGGACCCCGGGGCGTACGAGAGGGCCGCCGGCGCGCTGCGCGAGACCGTACGCGACGACCAGGCGCTGACGCTCCAGATCCCCAGCGACGGCACGCAGCGGGAGCTGCGCGCGATCCTCGACTGGCTGGACGCCGCCGACGTGCACGCCGACACCCTCACCGTCCACACCCCGGACCTGGACGACGTCTTCTTCGCCCTCACCGCCACGCCCGACCAGCCGGCCGCCCAGTCCAAGGAGAACGTCCGATGAGCACCTTCGCCCTCGCCGTACGCGACTCGTCCACGATGCTGCGCCGCAACCTCCTGCACGCCCGGCGCTACCCCTCCATGACCCTGAACCTGCTCCTCACCCCGGTCATGCTGCTCCTGCTCTTCGTCTACGTCTTCGGCGACACCATGAGCGCCGGCCTCGCCGGCGGCGCCCCCGACCGCGACGTCTACATCGCCTACGTCGTGCCCGGCCTGCTGCTCATGACCATCGGCAGCACCACCATCGGCACCGCCGTCTCCGTCGCCACCGACATGACCGAGGGCATCGTCGCCCGCTTCCGTACGATGGCGATCCACCGCGGCTCCGTGATCATCGGGCACGTCCTCGGCAGCGTGCTCCAGTGCCTGGCCAGCGTGGTCTTCGTCGGCGCCATCGCCGTGGCCATAGGCTTCCGCTCCACCGACGCGACCGTGCTGGAGTGGCTCGCCGCCCTCGGGCTGCTGGTGCTCTTCGCGATGGCGCTGACCTGGATCGCCGTCGGCATGGGGCTCGTCAGCCCGAACGCCGAGGGAGCCAGCAACAACGCCACCCCGCTGATCCTGCTGCCGCTGCTGTCCAGCGCGTTCGTGCCGCTCGAAGCGATGCCGGGGTGGTTCCGGCCGATCGCCGAGTACCAGCCGTTCACGCCGGCCATCGAGACCCTGCGGGGGCTGCTGCTCGGCACGGAGATCGGGCACAACGGCTGGCTGGCCGTCGCCTGGTGCCTGGGGCTGATCGTGCTCGGCTACTTCTGGTCCAAGGCGTCGTTCAACCGCGACGCGAAGTGACCGAGATGAGCCCGCGGGCCACCTCGCGCAGCTCGTCCCGCCCCAGGGCGGCGTACTCCGACACCGCGTCGGCGTACGCCGCCCCGTCGGCGTCTTCCGCGGTACGGCGGGCGCGGTCGACGGAGAGCGTGGGGTGGAACGCCTGCGGGATGTACAGCCGCTCGGCGAGCGCCAGCAGCCGCACCGCGGAGGTGTCGCCCGAGGCGAGGCGGACGAGACCGAGGCAGAGCACGGCGGTGCCGTCGACGGCGGCTTCCGCGGGGACCTGGCCCTCGTGGCCGGAGGCGCCGGTCAGGAGCGTACGTATCCGCCGCTCCAGCTCCGCGACGAGACCGGCGACGGGTTCGAGCCGGCCGGCGTAGGCGTGGGCGGCCACGGCGGCGGCGGCGATGTGCAGGCCCCAGGAGTCGTCGAGGACGTCGTTCGGCGCGGCGGGCGGTGGGTCTGCCGCCGGTACGGCCGGGGCCGGGGACAGCGTCGCGGGGGGTGCCGTGAGCGGGGGCGCCGCGGGCCCCGCGGGTGCCGCGACCGGCGGGTTCGGCGCCTCCGACGGGCCCCCGGAACGTACCTTCTCCACCGCCGTCCGCCACCGCTTCAGCCCCAGCTCCGTCAGCCCCCGCGACAGCGCGATCTCCCCCCACGCCGCCATGTCAGCCGCCAGCAACTGCGGCTGCTCCGCCGGCGACCGCGCCTCCTCCACCCGCCGCAGCCACTCCTCCGCCTCGTCCGGCTCGCCGCGCTGGAGGCACGCCAGCACCAGCCCGCGCCGCAGCCCCGTCGTCGGCGACTGGTCGCTCAGGTGCGCCATCGCGTCGAGGGCCGCCAGCAGATGCCCGTACGCCTCCTCGCCCAGCCCGGCCTCCATGCACAGCTCGCTGCACCGGGAGTGGCCGAGGAGCTGGAGGGACGGATTGGGCACGGCGTCGACCGCGGCGAGCATCCGGCGCGCGGAGGCCAGCGCGCTCTCCCGCTCGTGCGCGTGTTCCAGGAGGTAGCTGGCGACGCACTCGGCGATGCCGGCCAGCAACGGGGCGTCGCTCGCGCGGAGTTCGTCGAGCGCGCCGTAGCGGGGCGCGTGCATGTCCGGTACGGCGCACAGCACGACGGCGAGCGCCCGCAGCACGGTGTCCGGCTCGGCGGGGGGCAGGCGGCGCAGGGTGGCGAGGTGGCGCGGGTGGAGTGGCCCGTAGCCCATGAAGGGGGCGGCGGTGCACAGGGCGCACAGGGTGCGGGTGACCTCGGTGTGGCGGGGGTCGGGGCGGTAGTGCGACATCGGGCGGGCGGTGCCGGCGGCGAGGGTGAAGGTGCGGTGGAAGCTCGCCGAGTCGGTGGTCCAGACGCCGGCGAGGACGGCGCCGGCCGCGGCGGTGGTGGCGTGGTCGGCGCGGGCGAGGCCGTAGCGCAGGGCGAGTACGAGGTTGTCCTGCTCCGCGCGCAGGCGGGCCCAGTGCCGCAGCGGCTCGCGGCCGAACAGCGCGTCGTGGTGGGCGACGCCGAAGTCCCGGGCCCAGCCCAGGAAGCGGGCGGTGACCGCCTCCTCCTCGCCGGCCGCCGCACGCCGGGCGGCGCTGAACTCCCGTACCGTCTCCAGCATGTGGAAGCGGATCCCGGCGGCGGTGTCGGCGGCTTTCAGCAGCGACTGGTCCACGAGCTGCTCCAGCAGCTCCAGCGCGTCGCCGCTGCCCAGCAACTGATCCGCCGCCTCCGCCGTGAAGCCGCCGGGGAAGAAGGACAGCGCCCGCAGGGCGGCGCGGGCGTCCTCCTCCAGCAGGTTCCAGCTCCAGTCGACGACCGCGTGCAGCGTACGGTGCCGCTCCGGCGCGTCCCGCGCCCCGCCGCGCAGCAGCGCGAACCGGTCGCCGAGGCGCCGCGCGATCTCCGGTACGGACAGCACCCGCACCCGCGCCGCCGCCAGCTCCACGGCGAGCGGCAGCCCGTCCAGGTGCCGGCACAGCTCCGCCACGGCGGCGGGCGGGAGTTCGACGTCGGGGCGGGCGGCGCGGGCGCGCTGGGTGAAGAGGTCGGCGGAGGTCGCGGCGCTGAGCTGCGGGAGGTGGTAGACGGCCTCGGAGCTGAGCCCGAGGGGCGCGCGGCTGGTGACCAGGACGCGGAGGTCGGCGGCGAGGGCCACCAGCTCGCGGACGAGGTCGGCGGCGCCGTGGACGACCTGCTCGCAGTTGTCGAGGACGAGGAGCGCGGGCTGCCCGCCGAGGGCGGCGACGATGAGGGCATGCGCATCGGCGCCGGGGGCGCCACCGCTGGGACCGCCCCCGCCGGGGCCGCCGTGACCGCCGCCCAGGGCGGAGGCCACCTCCCCGGCCACGTCCTCGTCGGCACGGACGCCGGCCAGCGACACGAAGTGCACGAGCTGCTGCTCCGCCCGCCGGCTCACGGCGTGCGCGAGCCGCGTCTTGCCGAGGCCGCCGGGCCCGACGATCGAGGTCAGCCGCGAGGAGCGCAGCAGGGCGTCCACCGCGGCGAGGTCGTCGTCCCGCCCGAGCAGCGGGTTCGGGTCGTGCGGCACCCCGTGGCGGACGGCGGGGGCGTCGGCGCGTAGCAGCTCCTGGTGGACGGCCCGGAGCGCGGCGCCCGGGTCGGTGCCGAGATCGTCGCGCAGCTCGCGCCGGTACGTGTCGTAGCGGGCGAGCGCCGCAGAGGGCCCGGCCGCCGCCGCCTCGGCGCGCAGCAACTCGGCGAGCACCTCCTCGTCCAGGGGCGCTCCGGTGTGGGCCTGCGCCAGCGGCGCGGCGGCCTCAGCCCGCCGGCCCACCCGCGCGAGGGCGAGCGCCCGGGCCCGTACGAGATCGCCGTACACCGCCGCCCGCGCGGCCCGCAGCTCCGCCACCGGATCCCCGGTCACGCCCTCCGCCCCGGGCGCCGCGTCCCAGAACCCGAGCCCCTCCTCCGCGGCGGCCAGCGCGGCGGCATGATCCCCGCCCCGCGCGGCCCGCGCACAGACCTCGGCACACCGCACCACGACCGCAACGTCGACCTCGTCCGCCGCCAGCGCCAGCCGGTACCCGGTCGGCGTACTCACGACGACCTCGGCGCCGACCTGGGCCCGCGCCCGCGACACCAGAATCCGCAGCGCATTGCCCGGATCCGCCGGCAACCCGTCGCCCCACAGCCCGTCCACCAGCCGCGCCACGCTGCAACCACCCCGCAGCTCCCCGGCCAGCAACGCAAGCAGCCCGCGCACCCGAGGCGCGGTGATCTCCCGCCCCCGAAACGCGACCCGAGAAAGAAAGGTCAGCTCGACCCGGCCACTCACGACGTCCGACCGACTCCGCCACACCCGGCACCCGGAACCGCCACGCCCGTGCGGGCGATGCGCGAAACGGCGGTGTCGATCACGCGGCGGCTCCCTCAACGAGGCACGGATGTGCGAGCAGCCTATAGCGGGGGCAGACGCCCCACCGCCCCGAAACCACCGCCGCCGGCGACACCGACGCCGGACCGCTCAGCGCGGCACGAGCCGAATCGTGGCGGCCTGAGCCTGCGGCGTCACGATGCTCCCGAAGATGTCCGCCGGATAGCGCCCGTACTTGGCCCGGTACGCGGCATCCAGCCGCGGAGTGGTCTCGGACCCGTCACCGACATCGACAAAGGCGACATCCTTGTCGACACCCCCCGCCCGAATACGCCCCTCCAACCGCGCCCGAGTCCCCCGAAACCACGGCCCCTGAGTCCCCTTCACGGACCGGACGTAGACGTCGTCCCCGTCGCGTACGACCCACATGGTGACGGGATCACGCAGACTGCCGTCGCGACGCAACGACTGAAGATCCAACTCCTCCGCACCACCAATCCGCTCCAACTCCTCAACCGTCCACGCCGCCATCCCAGACCTCCGCTCCGGTACCCCCAATACACCGCATACCAGACGAAACCTAAGCGAACCTCCCCGCCCTCGCACCCCCGCTGAGCCCACTCCGCGATGACTGTGCGCAGGGAACACGAACGGCCCCTGACCTGCTTTGCGCAGGTCAGAGGCCGTTCGTCAAGGATGGTGGCGGCGCCAGGATTCGAACCTGGGAAGGCTGAGCCGGCAGATTTACAGTCTGCTCCCTTTGGCCACTCGGGCACACCGCCAAGGGATGTTGCCTGGTCCGGCCGCTGGGGCTGTCTGGCAACGTCGTAAACCATACCCGATGGCCGGGGGTGGTTCGCCACTCGGTTGTGGGGCTCGTGGGTCGGGTGGGGTGGCTAGGCTGGCCTTGGCCCCGGGGACCGGGGTGCGGTACCAGGGAACCAGTGCACGAGGAGCGCACCGAAGATGGCCGACTCCAGTTTCGACATCGTCTCGAAGGTCGATCGGCAGGAGGTCGACAACGCTCTCAACCAGGCTGCGAAGGAGATCTCGCAGCGCTACGACTTCAAGGGCGTCGGCGCCGCCATCGCCTGGTCCGGGGAGCGGATCGAGATCCGGGCCAACGCCGAGGAGCGGGCCAAGGCCGTGCTGGACATCTTCCAGTCCAAGCTGGTCAAGCGGGGGATCTCGCTGAAGGCTCTGGAGTCGGGGGAGCCGCAGGCGTCCGGGAAGGAGTACAAGCTGTACTCCACCGTCAAGGAGGGCATCTCCCAGGACGACGCGAAGAAGCTCGCGAAGATCATCCGCGACGAGGGGCCCAAGGGCGTCAAGGCGCAGGTGCAGGGGGACGAGTTGCGGGTGACCTCGAAGAGCCGGGACTCGCTTCAGGAGGTCATCAACCTCATCAAGGGCAGGGACCTCGACTTCGCGGTCCAGTTCGTCAACTACCGCTAGGGCCAGCCGCCTGGCCTGGAGCACCTCGCTTGTCGCGGCCCGCGTGCGTGGTCGGTGGTGTGCCGTTCCTGACGTGCCGGAGGTCGTGCTGCGTCGCGTCCTCCGGCGCCCGCCGCCGGGCGGGTTCCGGCCCGGCCGCTCGTGTGTTCCGTGGAGCGGGGGCTGCAAGTAGGCTCGCAGTGGTCGGGGGTAGAGGGGTGGCGGGCCGTGGATCTGCGCCAGCTTCGCTATTTCGTGACGCTGTCCGAGGAGTTGCACTTCGGCCGGGCCGCCGCACGTGAGCACATCGTGCAGTCGGCGCTCAGCCAGCAGGTGCAGCGGCTGGAACGCGCCGTGGGAGTGCGGCTGGTGGAGCGGAGCACGCACCATGTCGCGCTGACCGACGCCGGGGCGGCGTTCCTGGTCGAGGCGCGGCAGATACTGGCTCATGTGGAGCGGGCCGCCGCGGTCGCGCGGAGCGCGGGCAGCGCGTCTTCCGCGCTGCGGGTGGGGATCATCGATGCCGGTTACGACTCGATGCCGCAGATCCTGCACGAGGTTCAGGCCCTGTTCCCGGATCTGGTGATCCACCAGGTCGAGGCGGGGGTGCCCGAGCAGTACCAACTGCTCGTCGACGGGCGGCTGGACGTGGGTATCGGGCGGGCGGCGCTCGCTCCGCCCGAGGTCGCCTCGCAGTTGTTCCGCCACGACGCGCTGGGGGTCATGATCCCCCGTGACCACCGGTTCGCCGCACTGGCCGAGGTGCCGGTCCCGGTGCTGGCCCAGGAGCCCTTGCTGCTTGCGGAGGACGTCCAGGCCCCGGAGTTCAACCAGTTCACGGTCGAGATGTGCCGGGCGGCCGGTTTCACGCCGACCGTGTACGAGGGCACGGTCGAGAGCATACGGGCGGCGGCCGACCTCGTCGCCCACGGCCGCTGCCTGTACTGCGTGCCGGCCTCCTGCATCTCCGCCTTTCCCGGCACCCTCTGGCGCCCGCTCACCGAACCCGTCTCGTACTACCCGTGGTCGGTGCTGTGGCGGGCGAACGACGACTCCGACCATGTCCGCGCCATCGTCGCCTGCGCGCGCACCATGTCAGCCCGGCTGGGCTGGCTGGCCCGCAGCGATCAGGCCGCGGGCTGACGTTCGGGGAGCCGGGCGCCGCGGCCGTTCTGCCCTGCGGGGGAGGCCGCCAGAGAGTGCAGAACGTGTTGCCGCGGCGCCCGGGCCACCGGCCGGCGTCGGCACGGCGTGGCCGCGCGACGAATCCGCGTCTGCGGGGCGCACAGGCGAGGTCCGCCAGGGCCGGACGGTGGCGTTCATGAGGGGACGGCTCGTGCACGTTTTACCTGTGTACGTTGCGGCCGGAGCGCCTTCCGGTACGTCGACCGCCGCCGCGCCCCGGCACCATGCTGAAGGCGAGCAGCAAGAGGCCCGCGCCGACGATGGCCGTGATCCAGGTGGTGAGGTCGAAGAACCCCTGGGTGCCGTCGATGTCGAACAACTCGGCGGCGAGGAAGCCGCCCAGCAGGGCGCCGGCGATTCCGATCAGGGTGGTGACGATCAGTCCGTGCCCGTCCCTGCCGGGGATCAGTAGTTTGGCGATCATGCCGGCCAGCAGGCCGAGGATGATCCAGGCGATGATGCCCATGGCTGGCTCCTGAGCGGGAGTGGTGGGAACTCTGCGAAGGGCCGGTCGTCCGGAGCGGACGACGCAGCAGGGTCGGACGCCTGCGTGGGGGCACGGGCGCCGACGCGGTGGAGAGAGTCGTTCACCATGAGCAAAGCCCAACCGCCGTCCGTCGGAAACAGGCGATCGGGGATGGGCTCATCTCGCACACCGATCACCATGTGGACGCCGCCTCCGCCGGTCCCTTCCGTGGTGCTGTCGGGCGGGGGTCTGCCAGCGCCTGATCACGCAGGCGTGCGCAGGTGGCGCTGAGCAGCCGGGAGATGCGCATCTGGGAGACGCCGAGTTCTTCGCCGATCCGGCTCTGCGTCATCTCGCAGAAGAACCGCAGGTACAGCAGGCGGCGCTCCCGCTCGGGCAGTGCCTGCAACAGGGGGCGCAGCACCGCTCGGTCGATGACCCGGTCGAAGCCGGGGTCGTCGTCGCCCAGCGTCGCGGCCAGCGGGAAGTCGTCCTCGGCGCGGTCGAGGGGGGCGTCGAGCGACTGGGCGGTGAAGCACTCCAGCGCGCCCTGCCCCAGCCGCACCTCCTGCTCGCTCAGTCCGGTGTGCGCGGCGATCTCCGACACGGCGGGGCCCCGGCTGTCGTCGGAGTCGCCGAGTTCGCGGCCGGCGGTGTGGACCTGCTGGCGCAACTCCTTGGCGCGCCTGGGCACGTGGACGGCCCACGTGTGGTCGCGGAAGTGCCGTTTCACCTCGCCGACGATGGTCGGTACGGCGTAGCTGGCGAACGCGGTGCCGGCCTCCGGGTCGTAGCGCGAGACCGCCCTGACCAGGCCGAGCCGGGCGACCTGTTCGAGGTCCGCGAAGGACTCGCCGCGGTTGCGGAACCGGCGGGCGAGCCGGGTGGCCATGGGCATCCAGGCGCACACCGCGTCCTGCCGCAGCGCGGTCTTCTCCGGGCCGTCCGGCAAGGCGGCGATGCGGCGGAAGAGGGCCGCGGTGTCCGGGGCGTCGTCGTGGGGGTGCTTGCGCCGGTTGCTTTCGGTGCGTACGGCCGGCATGCGGGATGTCCCTTCGATCGGGGTGGTCGCTCACCGGGCCGGACCCGGATCGACTGCGGCCGGGGCAGTGGCCTGCTCCGGGGCACGTTGCGGGCGGAGTCGGGCGAGTTCGCCGGGCGCGGCGCGGTTCGCCGTACGCCGGGCCTCGTCGCCGGGGCGGGGTGCTGCCGGCTCGGCGGGGGGAGCCCGGCCCGGCCGGCCCCGAGCCCGAGCCGCGCCCGGGGGCGGCAGAAGGCGGTCCTCCAGCCAGGACAGGCCGATGACCATGCCGAGCAGGAAGAAGGGCGTCAGGACCGGGATGAGCAACATGTACATCGTGACCGCCTGTTGTCCGCTGTGCGCGAGACCGGCAGGTGGCGCGAGCACGGCCGCTGTCGCGGGGCGTGCCGAGCCGGGGTGCCGCCGCGCACCCCGCGGCACCGCGGGCAGCGCCGGTACGGACTGCGTCGTGAGGTCATGGGCGGCCGGGGTAACGGGGGGAGCGGGCCGGCCGTCGGCTGGAGCGAGGCGTCGGGTGCCGGCACGGCCGGCGGGCCGAGCAGGAGGGAAGCGGTGCCGGTCAGGTCGAGGATGCGGGCGAGCGCCGTGGACGGGTGGTGCAGGCGCAGGGTGCCTCCGGCCTTGGCGGCCCGGCGCGACATCTCCAGGAAGGCGCGCAGGCCGCTGAAGTCGCAGAAGGTGACGGCGATCAGGTCGACGTCGACGGTTCGTACACCCTCGCGCGTACATTGCGCGAACGCCTCACGCAGGAGCGGCACCGATTCCAGATCGATCTCGCCCGCGAGGGAGATCACCGTCCGGTCCGCCAGGTCGCGCCGGACGAGGTTCAGCCGCGGCATACGCACCTCCGGCAGGTCCGCGAGGGGGACCGCGGCGCTCCGCTGCTGCCGCTCCTCGTCTTCCCCGGCCACCGCACCGCGCGGTACGGGACCACTCGTGTCTCAGCCATCCGGGCACTCCCTTTCTGCAAACGCTGTGGCCGGTGCCTGTTCGGGCACGGTTCGGGCACCGGTGGCCGTTCAGACCGGACGCCGGTGGACGTAGCACCAGCGCGGTCTGGTCCCCTGTTCGAGGGCGCGGACGACGGGGTGGTCGGTCTCTTCGTAGTGCGCCTTGGCGTGCCGGTTCGGTGAGTCGTCGGAGCAGGCCACCCAGCCGCATGACACGCAGACCAGCAGGGCCACCCAGCCGGCTCCCAGCTCCTGGCAGCCGCGGCAGCCGTCCGACAGGGCTGGGACCGGCGAGATCCCGTCGAGATGGTCGCAGCGCGGCGCCGAGCCGTTCGGGCTCACCGCGGTCGCCACCTGAAGGATGCGTTGCCCGAAGGCCATGGACAGCCGCCAATGCATCGGAGTCACCGGGCAGGGCCCGGCCGATCGCCCTCAGTCAACGCCGTCGCCATCCGGGCGGAAACCGGCAACTTGAGAAGGGCCCATCACCGCAGGGGATCGCGGACGGAGACCCCGGGCCGGCCGGGTCGCGGCGGGCGGGCGTCCTGCGCGGGCGTTCCGCGCGGGCGTCCTGCGCTCGCGCGGTGCCTCGATCGGGCCCGCGCGCGTCAACTCCGTGCATCTTCGGCTCACCCTGCCGGGTGGCGCGGGGGCGCTTTTGTGATGGTCGTTTCGGCCATTCGGTGTTGCGCGGAGGGCGCCGGGAGGCCGTGTGCGCCGGCGGTACGGCGCCCGGCGCGGCGCACGCGGGCGGGGAACCGGTGCGGGGTCTCCAGCGGGGTGGGTGCAAAACCTGCCGTACGGGATTGGCCGGGACGGGAGCCCGGACCCTTTCGGCAGGTGCCGCCGATGCCCTGTGATTCCTGCGGCATCAGCGACCGCCCGGCCCGCGGATCGCGGTCCGAGTCGGTGCCGGCGGCCGGGCGGCGGCGAACGATAGGGGAACGCATTGAGCACACCCACTCCACTCCGCGTGGCGCTGGTCAACGGCAGCTTCGAGGAGCCCGTCGTCACCGATTACGAGATCCTGCCGGACGCCTCGCAGCCACAGGCGCCGAAGTCGGTGCCGGGCTGGCTCACCACGGCGAGCGACCACGCGATCGAGCTGTGGCACTCGGGCTTCCTGAGCGTGCCGTCGGCCGAGGGCGCGCAGTTCGCCGAACTGAACGCCAACGAGGTCTCCACGCTCTACCAGGACCTGCCGACCACTCCCGGCACGAAGCTGTACTGGCGCCTGTACCACCGCGGCCGCCAGGGCGAGGACACCATGGCGCTGGACATCGGCGCCCCGGGCGCGGCGGCCGAGCAGCGCCAGTTCACCGACGGCAACACCGCCTGGGGCTACTACACCGGCACGTACACCGTGCCGGACGGCCAGACCACCACCCGCTTCGCCTTCCGCTCGGTCGCCGCCGCCGGCGGCAACAAGGCCATCGGGAACTTCCTGGACGGGGTGTTCTTCGGCACCGCCCCCGTGGTGGTGCTCACCAAGTCCGCGATCCCCCAGGGGCCGCTGGAGATCGGTGACGTCATCACGTACCGCATCACCGCCAGGAACGTGGGCGGCGGCGCGGCCGAAGCGCTGACGATCACCGACGACATCCCGCCGGGAGTGACCTACCTGCCCGGCTCGCTGCGGATCGTCGGCGGCCCCAACACCGGTCCCAAGAGCGATGACGAAGGGGACGACCAGGGGTCCTACGACGCCCTGGAGGACCGGGTCGTCTTCCATGTCGGCGACGGCGCTTCCGGCGTGCAGCCCGGCAGCCTGCCCAACACCGAGACCCTGCCGGACGGGACCACGGTGGAATACCGGGTCACCATCGACGAGAGCAGCGCCGGCGGGCAGGTCGCCAACGTCGCCACCGCCACGTACGAGAACCGTCTCGGCGAGACCCCCGAGCCGCTGACAGCCACCTCCGACGAGGTCGTCACCGACGTCCTGCCGGCCGCCGATCTGCACGTGGTGAAGTCGGCCGACGCCACCACCGTCACCGTCGGGCAGACCGTGGCGTACCGCCTCACCGTCGGCAACAGCGGTCCGAACGACGCCACCGGCGTCACCGTCGCCGACCGGCTTCCCGACGGCCTCGTCTTCCTGGCCGCCACCGCCTCGTCGGGCGCCTACGACCCCGGGTCCGGCCTGTGGACCGTCGGGGACCTCGCCCGCGGCGCCACCGCCGCGCTCACCCTGTACGCCAAGGCCACCGCGACCGGCTCCGTCACCAACACCGCCACCGTGCGGGCCGACGAGAAGGACCCCGACCCCGCCGACAACGCCGACTCCGTCACCGTCTGCGTCGAGCGCGCCCCCTCCTGCTGCGACCCCTGCGCCTAGCCTTCGGCGAACGGAGAAAGACACATGGCGATGACCGCCGGGAACGAACAGCCACGGACGCACCGGGAGGTCCGCGGCAACCGCTGAGCGCCCGCCCGCCGGGCCGCCGGCGTGCGGTCAGGGCACAGGGCTCAGGGCCAGCGCTCAGGGCCAGCGCTCAGGGCTCCAGGTAGCGCAGGATGGCCAGGACCCTGCGGCTGTAGCCCTCCGTGTGGCCCAGGTCGAGCTTGTCGAAGATCGCGTTGACGTGCTTCTCCACCGCGCTCTGCGAGACGTGCAGCCGGGTGGCGATGGCCGCGTTGGTGTGGCCCTGGGCCATGCGGTCCAGGACCTCGCGTTCGCGGGGTGTCAGGCGGTCCAGCGGGTCCGTGCGGGTGCTGTGGGTGAGGAGGCGGCGTACGACCTCGGGGTCGAGGGCCGTGCCGCCGGCGGCCACGCGGTCCAGGGCGTCGAGGAACTCGTCGACCTGGACCACGCGGTCCTTCAGCAGGTACCCGACGCAGCCGGTGCTGCCGGTGACCAACTCCGTGGCGTAGCGCCGCTCGACGTACTGCGAGAGCACCAGCACCCCCGTCTCCGGCCACCGTTCGCGGATCTCCAGCGCCGCGCGCAGGCCGTCGTCGGAGTGGCCCGGGGGCATGCGGACGTCGACGACCGCGACGTCCGGGGGGTCGGCGGCGACCGCGGCGACGAGGGCCGGGGCGTCGCCCACGGCGGCGGTGACGTCGTGGCCCTCGTCGGCGAGGAGGCGGGCGAGGCCCTCGCGGAGCAGCGTCGAGTCGTCGGCCAGCACTACGCGCACGGCAGCTCCGCGGTGACGGTGGTGGGCCCGCCCGGCGGGCTGGAGACGGTGAGGTGTCCGTCGAGGGCGGCGACGCGGCGGGCGAGGCCCAGCAGGCCGCCGCCCGACGGGTTCGCGCCGCCGGTGCCGTCGTCCTCGATGCTCACGCGCGTCATCGTCGCATCCCGCGTCAGCGTGACGGTCACGAGCGTGGCGGACGAGTGCTTGATCGCGTTCGTGACGGCCTCGGAGACCGTGAAGTACGCGACCGTACGGACCGCTTCGGGCAGCGCCTCGGGGAGCGCGTAGTCGATGCGTACGGGCAGCTCGGAGCGCTCCGCCAGCGCCTCCAGCGCCTCGCGCAGCCCCTCGTCGTCCAGCGCCGCCGGGTAGACGTGCCAGGCGACCTCGCGCAGGTCGGTGAGCGCCAGTTGGGACTGTTCGTGGGCCTGGCGGAGCAGTTCCCGCGACTTGTCCGGGTCGGCCGCCGCGGTGCGGCGGGCGCGGCCGAGGAGCAGGCCGAGGACGACGAGGCGCTGCTGTACGCCGTCGTGGAGGTCGCGTTCGATGCGGCGGCGCTCGTCGTGGACGGCGGCCACGATGCCGGCGCGGGTGGCGGCGAGTTCGCCGATGCGGCGCTGGAGTAGGTCGGCGGGGCTGGGGCCGAGGAAGCGGTGGGCGAGGTGGTTGTCGAGGGCGGCGACCCCGTCGACGCTCTGGAGGGAGAGGAAGAGGAGGAAGAGGCCGGCGAGGGCGGAGCCGACGATCACGAACGGGTTGGCGTCGCTGGCCACGGGCCAGATCCACAGCAGCGTCGAGGCGTACGCCGCGCCGATGAGGGCGGTGCAGAGCACCGCGCCGCCGAGCACACCGACGCCCCAGCGGAGCGCGAGGTACTGGAGTGCGCGGGGGGTGGCGCGGGGCGGGGCGAGGTCGCTGCCGTAGAAGTACGTCATGCGCGTGCGCTCGGCCGTCGCGAGGCGGGCGGCGGTCCCGTACGGGAAGCGGGTGGCCCGCGGGGCGCCGCCGGCCGCGGCCTGCCACGGCCAGGTGGCCAGGAGCCACAGGCCGCACAGGACGGCGAGGGGCAGCTCGATCAGGGCGGTGAGGCCGCCGATGAGCACCCCTGCCGCGGTACGCAGGCGACGGAGCAGGACGGGACGCATGATGCGCTCACGCTAACCGCGGGCGGGGCGGCGGCGCACTGCGGCTTTCCGCAGGGCCGGGGTGGGGTCCGGACACCGGGGCTGAGCACCGCGTTCGCGGTCCTGCGGCGCGGCGCAGCCGCCGGGGTGCGGTATTCCGTACGGACTTGGGTGGGACCCCGGATTCCGGTTGTCGTACCCGCCCCGTACCGTCATCGGCATGATCGGAATCGCTGCCGGAGAAGCGCCCAGCGGTGGCGTCGCGGGCTGGGCCGCCGGGCTCATGGAGGATCTCGGGGCGCCCGGGGCCGGGTTGGCCATCGCGCTGGAGAACCTTTTCCCACCGCTGCCCAGCGAGGTCATCCTCCCGCTCGCGGGTTTCACGGCCAGCCAGGGCGGGCTGAACCTGGTGGCGGTGCTCATCTGGACCACCGTCGGCTCGGTCGTCGGCGCCCTCGCGCTGTACTGGGTCGGCGCGCTCCTCGGCCGGGAGCGGACCGTCGCGCTGGCGGCGAAGCTGCCGCTGCTCAAGGTGCGCGACATCGAGCGTACGGAGGCGTGGTTCAACCGGCACGGCACGAAGGCGGTGTTCTTCGGCCGCATGATCCCGATCTTCCGCAGCCTCATATCCGTGCCGGCGGGCGTCGAACGGATGCCGGTACCGGTCTTCCTCGGGCTCACGGCCGCGGGCAGCGCCCTGTGGAACAGCGTTTTCGTGCTCGCGGGGTACTGGCTGGGTTCGCGCTGGCACGAGATCAGCGACATCGTCGGCGTGTACTCCAAGGTCGTGCTGGGGGTCGTGGCCCTGGCGTTGGTGGTGTTCCTGGTCATCCGCGCCGTGTCCGCCGGCCGCGGTCGGCACCGCGCGCCGCGGCGGGGCGAGTAGCCCGTACGGCTCCGGCGTCCGGCCCTACGACGGGTCGCCGCCCAGGTGCCGTTCGTACGCCGCCAGTGTCTCCAGGAACGTCCGCCGCTCTCCCGCCGTCAGCGGCTCCAGCGCCCTGCGCCACGCCTGCGCGCTCTGCCCCAGCCAGGCGTCGATCGCCGGGCGGCGCTCCGCCGCGATCCCGACCAGCTTGCGCCGCCGGTCCGCCGGGTCCTCGCGCCGCTCCAGGACGCCCTTGCGGCTCAGCTCGCCGACCATGAGGCTCACGGTCGTCGGGGCCACCTCCAGCCGCTCGGCCAGCTCGTTGACGCCCGACTCGCCGTCGAAGAGCAGGTAGGCGAGGAGCGAGAGGTGCCGCGGGGCGAGCGCGAGGGAGCGCAGCTCCTCGGGGACCGGCAGCCGTTTCGCCCGCCCCACCATGCGCGGCATGAGCAGCAGCAGCGTACGGATGGCGTCGTCGACGCCGGGCCCGGCGGTTGACACCGCGGCGCTCCTCTCTTTAGCTTTGCATGCAAAGCTGCTTTGCTTTCAGAGCAAAACCTTTTGCGGCGTGAGCGCGATGCTACCCGCGAGCGCGAGAGGCGGTCCCCGTGCCGAACGAGCAGCAGCCCCCGGGCCCGCAGTCCGGCCCCTTCGCCGACCCGGAGCGCCGCAGGGCCGCCGGAGAGCAGCTTCTCCGGGCGCACGACGAGCTGCGCCGCGAGCTGGCCGGGGTGCTGGCCGCCGCCGACGGCCGCCCCGCGGCCACTCCTGCGTCGGCCGCCCCCGTGTCGGCCGCCCCCGTGTCGGCCCCCGCCCTACGCGACCTCAACCGCCACTGCCTCGCCTACTGCGCCTCCCTCGAAGACCACCACCGCGCCGAGGACGGCGCCCTCGGCGCCATGGAGCGGCAGTTCCCCGACCTCGCCCCCGCCGTCACCCGCATCCGCGACGAGCACCGCGCCGTCACCGCGATGCTGGCGCGCGTACGCGACCTGGCCGCCACCCCGCCCCCCGCGCCGGCAGCCGCCCGCCCCGCCCCGGCAGCCCACCCCGCCCCGGGCGGCCCTGTCCGCGCCGAGCTACGCGCCCTCGCCGCCCGCCTCGACGCCCACTTCGCCTACGAGGAGCGCACCCTGCTCCCCGCCCTCGGCGTCCCGGCACCGCCTGCGCGCCCCGCCGCCCCCGGCCCGTAACCTTGGCCCCGTGCAGGTACGCAACGACGCCCCGCTCGCCCCGCTGACCACCTTCCGCCTCGGCGGCCCCGCCGCCCGGCTCGTCACCGCCACCACCGACGCCGAGGTGGTCGAGGCCGTGCGTGCGGCCGACGCCGCCGGGACCCCGCTGCTCGTCGTCGGCGGCGGCAGCAACCTCGTCGTCTCCGACGCCGGCTTCCCCGGCACCGCCCTGCGCATCGCCACCACCGGCTACACCCTCGACGGCACCGCGCTCGAACTGGCCGCGGGCGAGAACTGGTCCGACGCCGTCACCCGTACCGTCGACGCCGGCCTCGCCGGCGTCGAGTGCCTGGCCGGCATCCCCGGCTCGGCCGGGGCGACGCCGATCCAGAACGTCGGCGCGTACGGCCAGGAGGTCGC
This sequence comes from Streptomyces sp. 184, assembly GCF_045781775.1. Taxonomy (NCBI): domain Bacteria; kingdom Bacillati; phylum Actinomycetota; class Actinomycetes; order Kitasatosporales; family Streptomycetaceae; genus Streptomyces; species Streptomyces sp. 184. The sequence goes on from NZ_CP123230.1 coordinate 847,687, forward strand.
GGAGACGATCACCGAGGTCGTCGCGTACGACCGCACCACCGGCGAGACCGTCACCGTCCCCGGCGCCGACTGCGGCTTCTCGTACCGGCACAGCCGCTTCAAGGCCGACCCCGCCCGCTTCGTCGTCCTGCGCGTCCGTTTCCGGCTCGCCGACGAGGGCGGCCTCTCCGCGCCCATCCGGTACGGGGAGACGGCGCGGATGCTCGGCGTCGCGCCCGGCGAGCGGGTCCCGGCCGCCCAGGCGCGCGACGTCGTGCTGAAGCTGCGCGCCGGCAAGGGCATGGTGCTCGACCCGGAGGACCACGACACGTGGTCGGCCGGCTCCTTCTTCACCAACCCGATCCTCGACGAGCCTGCCTACGCCGCCTTCCTCGACCGCGTCACCGCGCGCCTCGGACCGGACGTGCGCCCGCCGGCGTTCCCGGCGGGGGAGGGGCTGACGAAGACGTCGGCGGCCTGGCTCATCGACCGCGCCGGCTTCACCCGCGGCTACGGCACGGGCCCGGCCCGCATCTCCACCAAGCACACCCTGGCGCTGACCAACCGCGGCTCCGCGACGACGGAAGACCTGCTCGCGCTCGCCCGCGAGGTGCGCGACGGCGTGCGGGACGCCTTCGGCGTCACGCTGGTCAACGAGCCGGTGACGGTCGGCGTGACCCTCTAGCCGCGCGCCGGTCGCGGAAGCCTCCGGCGGCGGCCCGTACGGTACGAGCCGCGCCCCCCGGCGCCGCGCGCCCCACCCCCGCGTGCCTCACCCCCGCGCCGACCCCAGCCCCACCGTCCGCCCCCGCACCGCCGGGTCGTCCACCAGGTCGAGCACCGCCCGGGCCAGGTCCGCGCGCGCCAGCGTGCCCGTGCCGGGGACATTGCCGCCGACCCGGCGCCGGTAGCGCCCCTTGCCGCGCCGGTTCGTCAGCTTGCCCGGCCGCAGCACCGTCCAGTCCAGACCGCTGTGCGCCAGCTCCGACTCCATGGCGGCGGCCTCCGCGTACACGTCCTTGAACACCGTCCGCAGCACCGGCGACACCGCCCGCCCCAGCACCCCCTCGTCCGGCGGCAGCGGCCCGACCGGCGCCGTGCTCACGACGAGCAGCCGCCGTACGCCGGCCGCCCGCGCGGCCCGTACGAGCGCGTGCGCGGCGGCGCCGAGGCGGCCCGGGGGCCGGCCGCTGCTCGACAGGCCGGGGCAGAACAGCAGGGCGTCGCGGCCCCGCACGACGGGGGCGAGCGCCGCGGGGTCGGTCACGTCCTCGACGGTCGTCACCGCCAACCGCCCGCGCCCGCCGCCGTATCCGCCCCAGCGCTCGCCTCCGCCGCGCGCCGCCCTGCCGCTACGTCCCTCTCCACCCCGCGCGGAACCGCCCCCGGGCCCCGCAGCCGCCCCGGCCCCGGCCCCGGCCCTGAAGCCCGAACCCGACGCCGAACCCGACGCCGAACCCGACGCAGACCCCGAACCCGACGCCGACACAGCCCCCGAGCCCTCGCCCCGCCCCGCCGACCCGGCGGTTGCGCCCCGCCCGCCCGGCACCCGCCCGCCCGGCACCCGCGCCCCCTTGCGCACCACCGCCGTCACCTCGTGCCCGGCGGCCAGCGCCTGCCGGACCACCTCCCGGCCGGTGCCGCCGGACGCCCCGAAGACCGTGAGCTTCATCGTCCCTCCCGTAAGTGGGTGATCACCCACCCCCTGTTAGGGTGAGTGAATGCCCACCTCCCCGTCAAGGCCGGCTCCGGAGCGCATCGTCGACGCCGCCGAGCGCCTCATGCGCACCGCCGGATTCGTGCACGCGACCACCAAGGAGATCGCGCGCGAGGCGGGCTGCTCGGAGGCGCTGCTCTACAAGCACTTCGTCAACAAGGAGGACATCTTCCTCCGCGTCCTCTTCGAGCGCCTGCCCCGACTGGGCGCGCTGCTCGCCGAGTTGGCCGCCGACCCGGACGGGCGCGGCGTCGAGGAGTGCCTGCGGGCCGTCGCCCTGCGGGCCGTCGAGTTCTACGACGAGATGCTGCCGATGGCGGGCGCGCTGCTGGTCGAGCCGGGGCTGCTCACGCGGTTCGCCGGCGGGCTCGCCGCGATCGGGCGCAAGGGCCCGCACGAGGCGCGCGACGCGCTCGCGGACTACCTGCTACGGGAGCGTGAACGCGGGCGCATCAGGAGCGACGCCGACCCGGCCGCCGCGGCGGCGCTGCTGCTCGGCGCGTGCTTCCAGCGGGCGTTCTTCCTGGCCTTCGGCGGTCAGACGGCGGTTCAGCCGGCGGACGACTTCGCCGCGGCCGTGTCCCGTACGGTCTGGGCCGCGCTCTGCCCGCCGACCGCCGCGCCTCCTCCGGCTGTGCCGGCCGTGCCGCCCCCGGCCGCGCCCTGACGGCCGTCCGCCGGCTCTCCCGCCAGCCAGTCGTCCACCCCCGCCAGCAGCCGCCGCCGTACGTCCTCCGGCGCCACCGAGGCCCGTACCGACTGCCGCGCCAGCTCCGCCAACTCCTCGTCCGTGAACCCGTGGTACGTACGCGCCAGCTCGTACTGCGCCGCCAGCCGCGACCCGAAAAGCAGCGGGTCGTCCGCCCCCAGCGCCATCGGCACCCCCGCGTCCCACAGCGCCCGCAGCGGCACGTCCTCCGGCCGCTCGTAGACCCCCAGGGCGACGTTCGAGGACGGGCACACCTCGCAGGTCACGCCCGCCGCCGCCAGCCGCGACAGCAGCCGCGGGTCCTCGGCGGCGCGGATGCCGTGCCCGATGCGGCGCGCGTCCAGGTCGTCCAGGCAGTCGCGCACGCTCGTCGGCCCGGCCAGCTCGCCGCCGTGCGGGGCGGCCAGCAGGCCGCCCTCGCGGGCGATGGCGAAGGCGCGGTCGAAGTCGCGGGCGAAGCCGCGGCGCTCGTCGTTGGAGAGCCCGAAGCCGACGACGCCGCGCTCGGCGTAGCGCACGGCGAGCCGGGCGAGCGTACGGGCGTCGAGCGGGTGCTTCATCCGGTTCGCGGCGACCAGCACCCGCATCCCGACGCCGGTGTCCCGGGCCGTCGTCTCGACGGCGTCCAGGATGATCTCCAGCGCCGGGATCAGCCCGCCGAGGCGCGGCGCGTACGAGGTGGGGTCGACCTGGATCTCCAGCCACCCCGAGCCGTCCGCCAGGTCCTCCTCGGCGGCCTCGCGCACCAGCCGCTGGATGTCCTCGGGCGTGCGCAGACAGGACCGGGCCAGGTCGTACAGCCGCTGGAAGCGGAACCAGCCGCGCTCGTCGGTCGCGCGCAGCTTCGGCGGCTCGCCGCTGCTCAGCGCCTCGGGCAGGTGCACGCCGTACTTGGCGGCCAGCTCGATCAGGGTGGCGGAGCGCATGGAGCCGGTGAAGTGCAGGTGCAGGTGCGCCTTCGGCAGGCGGCGGACGTCTCGCGCGGCGGGGGGGTGCTCGTGCTCCATGGAGAGATCTTGCCGTATCGGCGGGGGCGGGCTCCACCGGCACCTACGAACGAGGGCTTGCCCGGACGGTTGTCCGGACAAGCCCCCGGGCCGTCGCACGACGACCCCGAAAGCCCTACTCCGCCTCGGCCAGCAGCTTCTGCAACCGTGAGACGCCCTCGACCAGGTCCTCGTCGCCCAGCGCGTACGACAGCCGCAGGTACCCCGGCGTCCCGAACGCCTCGCCCGGCACCACGGCCACCTCGGCCTCCTCCAGGATGATCTCGGCCAGCTCCACCGAGTTCGCCGGCCGCCGGCCGCGGATCTCCTTGCCGAGCAGGCCCTTCACCGACGGGTACGCGTAGAACGCGCCCTCCGGCTCGGGGCACTCCACGCCGTCGATCTCGTTCAGCATCCGCACGATCGTCCTGCGCCGCCGGTCGAACGCCTCGCGCATCTTCGCCACCGCGTCCAGGTCGCCGGAGACGGCCGCGAGCGCGGCGGCCTGCGCGACGTTGGAGACGTTGGACGTGGCGTGCGACTGGAGGTTCGTCGCGGCCTTGATCACGTCCTTCGGGCCGACGACCCAGCCGACCCGCCAGCCGGTCATCGCGTACGTCTTGGCCACGCCGTTGACGACGACGCACCTGTCGCGCAGCTCCGGCACGACCACCGGCAGCGAGTGGAACTCGGCGGTCCCGTACACCAGGTGCTCGTAGATCTCGTCGGTCAGCACCCACAGCCCGTGCTCGGCGGCCCAGCGGCCGATCGCCTCGACCTGCTCGCGGGGGTAGACCGCGCCGGTCGGGTTGGACGGGGAGACGAAGAGCAGCACCTTCGTGCGCGGGGTGCGCGCGGCCTCCAGTTGCTCGACGGACACCAGGTAGCCGGTGGTCTCGTCGGCGACCACGTCGACGGGCACGCCGCCGGCCAGCCGGATCGACTCGGGGTACGTGGTCCAGTACGGCGTCGGGACGATGACCTCGTCGCCCGGGTCGAGCAGGGCGGCGAAGGACTCGTAGATCGCCTGCTTGCCGCCGTTGGTGACGAGCACCTGGGCCGGCTCCACCTCGTAGCCCGAGTCGCGCGCGGTCTTCGCGGCGATGGCGGCCTTCAGCTCGGGGAGCCCGCCGGCGGGCGTGTAGCGGTGGTACGTCGGGTTGGTGCACGCTGCGATCGCGGCCTCGACGATGTAGTCGGGCGTCGGGAAGTCGGGCTCGCCGGCGCCGAAGCCGATCACCGGCCGGCCGGCCGCCTTGAGTGCCTTGGCCTTGGCATCCACGGCGAGCGTCGCGGACTCGGAGATGGCGCCGACGCGGGCCGACACCCGTCGTTCGGTCGGGGACTGGGACGCGGTGTTTGCAGCGGTCATGGCGCCCATCGTTTCAGACGGGCGGGGGGCACGGCACATGGGTTGCACGGCTCGTACGCGGGGCGCGCGGCGTACTCGTTCGACGGCGGGGCGTGAAACCCGTACACTCATGCACCGTGCCAGCCCCGGTGCAGATCTTGCACGCGCTCGTGAAGCCTCTGTAGGAATGCGTTAGGTTGGGATGACACAAAGGGTCGTAGCTCAATTGGTAGAGCACTGGTCTCCAAAACCAGCGGTTGGGGGTTCAAGTCCCTCCGGCCCTGCTACGCGCATCTCCTCAGGAGATGCGTACGCAGTTCACAGCAGCCCCTCCGTGTTGCTCCACCGGGCGCGGCAGGCCAACGAACCGGGATCCAGGTGAGGACGAGTGACGGAAGCCTCCACCGCGACGCCTGACCGCCCCGAAGGCGACGCGCGACCCGCTCGCCGCGGCGGCAAGCGCGGCCGGAAGGGCCCGTTCGCCCGGCTGGCGCTCTTCTACCGGCAGATCGTCGCGGAGCTGCGCAAGGTCGTCTGGCCGACGCGCAACCAGCTCACGACGTACACGACCGTCGTGATCATCTTCGTGGTGGTCATGATCGGCATCGTGACGGTGATCGACTTCGGGTTCACCGAACTCATGCAGTACGTCTTCGGCTGACCGATTCGCGTACGCCTTGCCCCGTAAGGTACGTAAGGTGGGCGACTGCATGTGCACATCCCCTTTTGAGCCAGGAAGAAGCAGCTACCGTGTCTGACCCGAACCTGAACGACGCAGTCGCGACCGACGAGGTCGCCGGCGCTGCGCAGGCGGAGCCTGCCGAGCAGGTGGAGGAGCCCGAGACGGCGGCGGCGGAGGCCGGATCCGAGGACGCCGAGGAAGCCACGGCCGAAGCGGCCGAGGACGACGCGGTCACCGAGGACGACGCCGAGAGCGCGGCCGACGCCGCCGGCGAGGCTGACGACGCACAGGAGTCCGCCGAGGCCGAGGCCGAGACGGCTGACGACGAGACGGCTGACGACGAGACGGCTGACGACGAGACGGCCGACGACGAAACGGCCGACGAGACGGCCGAGGGCGAGCAGGACGCCGACGAGGACGAGGACGAGAAGCCCGACGAGTCCGTGGAGTCGGCCGAGGAGGCCGTCGACCCGGTCGAGGCGCTGCGCCAGGAACTGCGCGGCCTGCCCGGCGAGTGGTACGTGATCCACACCTACGCGGGCTACGAGAAGCGGGTCAAGGCCAACCTCGAACAGCGCGCCGTCTCCCTGAACGTCGAGGACTTCATCTACCAGGCCGAGGTGCCCGAGGAAGAAGTCGTCCAGATCAAGAACGGCGAGCGCAGGAACGTCCGGCAGAACAAGCTCCCGGGCTACGTCCTGGTGCGGATGGACCTGACGAACGAGTCGTGGGGCGTCGTGCGCAACACCCCCGGCGTCACCGGCTTCGTCGGCAACGCCTACGACCCGTACCCGCTGACGCTCGACGAGATCGTCCGCATGCTCGCCCCGGAGGCCGAGGAGAAGGCCGCCCGCGAGGCCGCGGAGGCCGAGGGCAAGCCGGCGCCGTCCCGCAAGGTCGAGGTGCAGGTGCTCGACTTCGCCGTGGGCGACTCGGTCACCGTCACCGACGGCCCGTTCGCGACGCTCCAGGCGACGATCAACGAGATCAACGCCGACTCGAAGAAGGTCAAGGGCCTGGTGGAGATCTTCGGCCGGGAGACCCCGGTCGAGCTGAGCTTCGACCAGATCCAGAAGAACGACTGAGGGCCCACCGCCCGTCCCCACGCTTCCGACCAGGTCAGACGGCTTCGCAGCCGCTCTGACCTGCTCGGTTTCAGGACCCGTACCCGAGACGGCTATCGTGGTGCGGTATGCCTCCATCCGGACGATCTGGCAATCACCGGATCGAGGCGCAAACTCTCATTCAAGGACCCGGAGAGACATGCCTCCCAAGAAGAAGAAGAAGGTCACGGGGCTGATCAAGCTCCAGATCCAGGCCGGTGCCGCGAACCCGGCCCCGCCGGTCGGCCCCGCGCTGGGCCAGCACGGCGTGAACATCATGGAGTTCTGCAAGGCGTACAACGCCGCCACCGAGTCGCAGCGCGGCTGGGTCATCCCGGTGGAGATCACGGTCTACGAGGACCGTTCGTTCACCTTCATCACCAAGACGCCGCCGGCCGCGAAGATGATCCTCAAGGCCGCGGGTGTGGAGAAGGGCTCCGGCGAGCCGCACAAGACCAAGGTCGCGAAGATCACCCGCGACCAGGTCCGCGAGATCGCCACCACCAAGATGGCCGACCTCAACGCCAACGACCTGGACGCCGCCGAGAAGATCATCGCCGGCACCGCCCGCTCCATGGGCGTCACGGTCGAGGGCTGAGCGGCCCGCGACACCCGCAGCACCCTGTGGCAGGGCCGTGCGCCGGCCCGCACCACGACTCCGTACCGACACATCAGGAGCAGCAGTGAAGCGCAGCAAGGCACTCCGCGCCGGCGACGCCAAGGTCGACCGCACGCGGCAGTACGCACCTCTCGAGGCCGTCCGCCTCGCCAAGGAGACGTCCACGTCGAAGTTCGACGGCACCGTCGAGGTCGCCATGCGGCTGGGCATCGACCCGCGCAAGGCCGACCAGATGGTCCGCGGCACCGTGAACCTCCCGCACGGCACCGGCAAGACCGCCCGGGTCCTGGTCTTCGCGACCGGTGACCGTGCAGCGGCCGCGGAGGCCGCGGGCGCCGACATCGTCGGCGCCGACGAGCTGATCGACGAGGTGCAGAAGGGCCGTCTCGACTTCGACGCGGTCGTCGCCACCCCGGACCTCATGGGCAAGGTCGGCCGCCTCGGCCGGGTCCTCGGCCCGCGCGGTCTGATGCCGAACCCGAAGACCGGCACGGTCACGCCCGACGTGGCGAAGGCCGTCACCGAGATCAAGGGCGGCAAGATCGAGTTCCGCACCGACAAGCACTCCAACCTGCACTTCATCATCGGCAAGACCTCGTTCGACGAGCAGAAGCTGGTGGAGAACTACAGTGCGGCGCTGGAGGAGGTGCTGCGGCTCAAGCCGTCGGCCGCCAAGGGCCGTTACATCAAGAAGGCCACGATCAGCACGACGATGGGCCCCGGCATCCCGGTGGACCCCGCGCGGGTGCGCAACCTCCTGACGGAGGACTCGGTGGTCTGACGGGCAACGCCCGTTCGACAAACCTGCATCGACTGTCACGGCCATGCAACGGGTCGGATCCGGAACGCCTATGGCGGACCGGGTCCGGCCCGTTTCTGGTGTTCACTGGCCGTACGGGCAGAACGCCTGCCCGAGAGAACGTACGACCACACGAGGGGGCGGGGATTCCCATGCACACGACCGTGAAGCGCGCAAGTGTCTCGCTGGGGGCGGCGCTGCTGCTCGCGTTCGCGGCGGCCTGCGGGTCCGACTCCGACGGCGGTGACGGCGGTTCCGGCAACGGGGGCAGCGACGGCGGCAACGGGGGCAGCGGGACCGTACGGGGCGCCCAGGCCGCGCTCCAGGCGATCGACGAGAAGACCACCGGCGCGGAGTCGTCGAAGTTCGAGAGCACCATGGTCATGGGCGACGCGATGACCACCGAGAACGAGGGCGAACTCGACTGGTCCGACGGCGCGATCGGCACCGCCACCGTGAAGTACACCGACGGCCAGATGGCCTCCTCGATCCAGATGATGGACGACGACGCCACGCTGGACGCCCGCTACCTGCCGGACGCCTACTACGCCGGCGTCGAGGGCGCGTTCCAGACGCAGTACCCGGACAAGAAGTGGATCCGCTACGACTACGACGACATGGCCGAGGTCATGGGCCCGTCCGGGGACTACATGAAGGACCAGATGCAGAACAGCACCCCGGGGCAGGCCGTGAAGCTGCTGCTGGCCTCCGAGGACGTCGAGGAGGTCGGCCAGGAGGAGGTGCGCGGCGTGCAGACCACGCACTACTCCGGCACCGTGGACGTCTCCGACCTGGCGCGCGCGTCGTCCAAGACGCTGAGCGAGGAGCAGCTTTCGGACCTGGAGGACCAGCTTGAGGCGTCCGGCGTCACCACGCAGACCGTCGACATCTGGGTCGACGACAAGGACCTGATGATCAAGCGCGAGGAGTCCGGGAAGATGACGGGCGGCGAGTTCAGCACCACCGTCTACTACTCGGACTACGGCATCGACGTGAACGTCGAGGAGCCCTCGGCGGCGGAGAGCATCGACTTCACCGAAATCCAGTAGCGGTCGGCGGACGCGCACGATCCGCTAGCGTGTTCCCTTCCATGGTCCGGGACACGTGTACCCGGAGGGAAAGGACCACCATGCGCTCGACGTTCGTACGGGGCGGGGCCGCGCTCGGCGCGGCCGCCCTCGCCGTGACCGCCTTCACCGCCTGCGGTGACGACGACGGGGGAGACGGCAAGGCGGGCGGCAGGGAGGGCGGGAACGCCGGTCAGCCGGTGGACGTCTCGCCCGCCGCCGCCGTCCGCAAGGCCACGGAGAAGGCGGAGAAGCTCACCTCCCTCGAATACCGGATGGCCGGCGAGGTGCCCGGTGAGGGCACGATGGAGGGCACCGGGGCGATCAGCATGGACCCGCCCGCCATGCAGATGAAGATGGCGGTGGACGGGGCGACCGCCGACGAGAGCGGCGAGGTGGAGATACGTCTCGTCGACGACGCCATGTACATGAACGCCGGCGAAGAGGCCGCCGCCGAGATGGACGGCAAGACCTGGCTCAAGATCGGCATGTCCGACGACGAGGCGGGCGGGGGCGAGAACCCGCTGCTGGAGCTGGAGGGGGCCGAGGACAACCCCGCCGACGAGGCCCAGATGATGAACGCGGCCGAGGACCTGGAGAAGGTCGGCGAGGAGAAGGTCGAAGGGGTGCAGACCACCCACTACTCCGGCACGGTCAGCGTCGCCGACCTCCGCGCGGAGCTGAAGAACGAGGACGCGGAGACCAGGAAGAAGCGCCAGAAGTCGATCGACGAGATGGCGGAGCTGGGCGTCGACGAGTTCACGATGGACATGTGGATCGACGCGAAGGACCACACCAAGCAGTTCCGCATGCAGGCCGAGACGAAAGAGGGTCCCCTGGACACCACCATGACCTTCCTGAGCTACAACGAGCCCGTCACGGTGAAGGCCCCGCCGGCGTCCGAGACGGCGGACATGAGCGGCGCGATGCAGGAGACGGAGGGCGGCGCGTAGCGCCGGACCCGACGTCGCGTACGGCCGGCCGTCCCGGGGGCGATTTGCCCGCGGGACGGCCGCTGCCGTAACCTTCCCGTTCGTAGCCAAAGACCGCTGGCCGCCGCCGTACGCCCGCAGGGGAGTGCGGTGGCCGAAGGTTCCGCGTACACCGCGGACGGCCCGCGCAGGTGAACGAGGAAGACCCTCCCGCCGGGCCCCGTGCCCGTACGGTCGAGTCCCGCCCCGTGCGCCTGCGCCGGGGCGTTTGTCGTGTGTGCCGGGCCTCGGCATCCGAAGGGCGGTCCATCACCCGGAAGGAGGCTGAGGCTCATGGCGACGCCGGACAAGGTCGAGGCCGTCAAGGAGATCGCGGACAAGCTCCGCGGTTCCAACGCGGCCGTCGTGACCGCGTACACCGGACTGAGCGTGGCGCAGCTCAAGGATCTGCGCCGTTCTCTCGGCGAGAACGCGCAGTACCGAGTGGTGAAGAACACGCTGACCAAGATCGCGGCGAAGGAGGCCGGGCTCGACCAGCTCGACGAGCACCTCCAGGGCTCGACCGCTGTCGCCTTCGTGACCGGTGACCCGGTCGAGGCGGCCAAGGGGCTGCGTAACTTCGCCAAGGACAACCCCGCGCTGGTCATCAAGGGCGGTGTCCTCGACGGCAGGGCCCTGACCGCCGCGGAGATCAACAAGCTTGCGGACCTCGAGTCCCGCGAGGTGCTGCTCGCCAAGCTGGCCGGTGGCATGAAGGCGTCCATGGCGAAGGCCGCGGCGACCTTCCAGGCCCCGCTCACGAAGTTCGTCCGCACCGCGGACGCGCTGCGCGACAAGCGCGACAAGGCCGAGCAGGGCGGTGCCGGTACGCCGGCTCCCGCCGACGCCGCGGAGTAGCGACCCCGCTCTCTCCGCAGCTCAGCGGGCACCGCGAACGCCCGCCGCACTGATGCATCAGTACAACCGGCACCAGCCGACTTAGTGGAAGGACCGCCAACATGGCGAAGCTCAGCCAGGACGACCTGCTCGCGCAGTTCGAGGAGATGACCCTTCTCGAGCTCGCCGACTTCGTGAAGAAGTTCGAGGAGAAGTTCGACGTCGAGGCCGCCGCGCCGGCCGCCGTCGTCACCGCTCCGGGCGGCGGCGGCGCCGCCCCCGAGGCCGCCGAGGAGAAGGACGAGTTCGACGTCGTCCTGCTCGGCGCCGGCGAGAAGAAGATCCAGGTCATCAAGGTCGTGCGCGAGCTGACCTCGCTCGGCCTGAAGGAGGCCAAGGAGCTGGTCGACGGCACGCCGAAGCCGGTTCTGGAGAAGGTCAACAAGGAGGCCGCGGAGAAGGCCAAGGACTCCCTCGAGAGCGCCGGCGCCTCCGTCGAGGTCAAGTGACCTCGTCCCGGCCGGTCGGGGCGCTGTGAGCCCGGCCCGCCGGGTCTGACGGCCCCAGCGCCGCCACCGAGGGCGATCACCCATCCGGGTGGTCGCCCTCGCTGCGTTGCCGGGCCCCTCGGCCGGAGCGCTTGCCCCGCGGACACCGGCGGGTATGGTGATCTTCACCGGCCGGGGCGCGCCGACATGATCTCCCTGGGGCAGGGGGGCCTTGACGAACGGCCAGCGGCGCGCGATTCTCAGGTCGTCACATCGGTCCGTACTCCGAGGCATGGATCGGTGACGGAGTGGGAATGGCTTCAAGCGCGAAGGCATCCGGTACTCGGCATAACTTCAGGGGAGGCCCCACGCGAGGGCGGGCGCTCCCCAGGCAGGAGAGATCGACGATTTGCTGGTCTCCAGCCTCCGCTGGACATCAGTGTGGCGAGTCGCTACACTGACCCTTTGCGCTGCCTGTTAACTGCCCCCTGCCCGTCACCAGGGGTCTGTCCAGAGCTCGTACGATCTTGAGAGACACGCTTTGACCTGGGCGTTCTCCTCCCCGTGTGGGTTTTGGGACCGGTACGCGCGTAGTGAGTCCGAGCCCTCGGAAGGACCCCTCTTGGCCGCCTCGCGCACCGCCTCGACCGCTAGTACGAACAACGGCGCCAGCACCGCCCCGCTGCGCATCTCTTTCGCGAAGATCAAGGAGCCCCTCGAGGTTCCGAACCTTCTTGCGCTCCAGACCGAGAGCTTTGACTGGCTGCTCGGCAACGACGCCTGGAAGGCTCGTGTCGAGGAGGCCCTGGATCATGGACAGGACGTCCCCACCAAGTCCGGCCTGGAGGAGATCTTCGAGGAGATCTCCCCGATCGAGGACTTCTCCGGGTCGATGTCGCTGACCTTCCGCGACCACCGCTTCGAGCCCCCGAAGAACTCCATCGACGAGTGCAAGGAGCGCGACTTCACGTACGCCGCCCCGCTCTTCGTCACCGCCGAGTTCACCAACAACGAGACCGGCGAGATCAAGTCCCAGACCGTCTTCATGGGCGACTTCCCGCTCATGACCGACAAGGGCACCTTCGTGATCAACGGCACCGAGCGTGTCGTGGTCTCGCAGCTCGTCCGGTCCCCGGGCGTCTACTTCGACTCCTCCATCGACAAGACCTCCGACAAGGACATCTTCTCCGTCAAGGTCATCCCCTCCCGGGGCGCCTGGCTGGAGATGGAGATCGACAAGCGCGACATGGTCGGTGTCCGCATCGACCGCAAGCGCAAGCAGTCGATCACCGTGCTGCTCAAGGCGCTCGGCTGGACGAACGAGCAGATCCTGGAGGAGTTCGGCGAGTACGAGTCCATGCGCGCCACCCTGGAGAAGGACCACACCCAGGGCCAGGACGACGCGCTGCTCGACATCTACCGCAAGCTGCGTCCGGGCGAGCCGCCGACCAAGGAGGCCGCGCAGACGCTGCTGGAGAACCTGTACTTCAACCCCAAGCGCTACGACCTCGCCAAGGTCGGCCGCTACAAGATCAACAAGAAGCTGGGCGCCGCCGCGCCGCTGGACGCCGGCACGCTGACGGTCGAGGACGTCATCGCCTCGATCAAGTACCTGGTGAAGCTGCACGCCGGCGAGGTCGAGACCGTCGGGGACAACGGCCAGTCCGTGGTCGTCGAGACCGACGACATCGACCACTTCGGCAACCGCCGCATCCGCAACGTCGGCGAGCTGATCCAGAACCAGGTGCGTACGGGCCTCGCCCGCATGGAGCGCGTCGTGCGCGAGCGCATGACGACCCAGGACGTCGAGGCGATCACGCCGCAGACCCTGATCAACATCCGGCCGGTCGTCGCCTCCATCAAGGAGTTCTTCGGCACCAGCCAGCTCTCGCAGTTCATGGACCAGACGAACCCGCTGTCCGGTCTGACCCACAAGCGCCGACTCAACGCGCTGGGCCCCGGCGGTCTGTCCCGTGAGCGGGCCGGCTTCGAGGTCCGCGACGTGCACCCGTCGCACTACGGCCGCATGTGTCCGATCGAGACGCCGGAAGGCCCGAACATCGGCCTGATCGGCTCGCTCGCCTCGTACGGCCGGGTCAACGCGTTCGGCTTCATCGAGACCCCGTACCGCAAGGTCGTCGACGGCGTCGTCACCGACGACGTGGACTACCTGACGGCCGACGAGGAAGACCGCTTCGTCATCGCGCAGGCGAACGCGCCGCTGACGAACGACCTGCACTTCGCCGAGAACCGCGTCCTGGTCCGCCGCCGCGGCGGCGAGGTCGACTACATCCCCGGCGACGACGTCGACTACATGGACGTCTCGCCGCGCCAGATGGTGTCGGTCGCGACCGCGATGATCCCCTTCCTGGAGCACGACGACGCCAACCGCGCGCTCATGGGCTCGAACATGATGCGCCAGGCCGTGCCGCTGATCCGGGCCGAGGCCCCGCTCGTCGGCACCGGCATGGAGTACCGCTGCGCGGTCGACGCCGGCGACGTCATCAAGGCCGACAAGGACGGCGTGGTCCAGGAGGTCTCCGCGGACTACGTCACCGTCGCCAACGACGACGGCACCTACACCACGTACCGCGTCAACAAGTTCCACCGCTCCAACCAGGGCACCTCCTTCAACCAGAAGGTGCTCGTGGACGAGGGCTCCCGCGTCATCGAGGGCCAGGTGCTCGCCGACGGCCCCTCGACCGACGAGGGCGAGATGGCGCTCGGCAAGAACCTCCTGGTGGCGTTCATGCCGTGGGAGGGCCACAACTACGAGGACGCCATCATCCTCAGCCAGCGCCTCGTGCAGGACGACGTCCTGTCCTCGATCCACATCGAGGAGCACGAGGTCGACGCCCGCGACACCAAGCTGGGCCCCGAGGAGATCACCCGGGACATCCCGAACGTCTCCGAGGAGGTCCTCGCCGACCTCGACGAGCGCGGCATCATCCGCATCGGCGCCGAGGTCGTCGCCGGCGACATCCTGGTCGGCAAGGTCACGCCCAAGGGCGAGACCGAGCTGACCCCGGAGGAGCGGCTGCTGCGCGCGATCTTCGGCGAGAAGGCCCGCGAGGTCCGCGACACGTCCCTGAAGGTCCCGCACGGCGAGACCGGCCGCGTCATCGGCGTCCGCGTCTTCGACCGCGAGGAGGGCGACGAGCTGCCGCCCGGCGTGAACCAGCTCGTCCGCGTCTACGTGGCCCAGAAGCGCAAGATCACCGACGGCGACAAGCTCGCCGGCCGGCACGGCAACAAGGGCGTCATCGCCAAGATCCTGCCGATCGAGGACATGCCGTTCATGGAGGACGGCCACCCGGTCGACATCATCCTCAACCCGCTCGGCGTGCCCTCCCGGATGAACCCGGGCCAGGTGCTGGAAATCCACCTGGGCTGGCTCGCCGCCCAGGGCTGGGACGTCGCCGGCATCAAGGAGGAGTGGGCCGAGCGCCTTCAGGGCATCGGCGCCGACCAGGTCGCCTCCGGTACGAACGTCGCGACGCCCGTCTTCGACGGCGCCCGCGAGGACGAGCTGGCCGGCCTGATCCAGAACACCCTGCCCAACCGCGACGGCAACCGCATGGTGCAGCCGTCCGGCAAGGCGAACCTCTTCGACGGCCGCTCCGGCGAGCCGTTCCCGGAGCCGATCTCCGTCGGCTACATGTACATCCTCAAGCTGCACCACCTCGTGGACGACAAGCTCCACGCCCGGTCCACCGGCCCGTACTCGATGATCACCCAGCAGCCGCTGGGCGGTAAGGCGCAGTTCGGCGGCCAGCGGTTCGGCGAGATGGAGGTGTGGGCCCTGGAGGCGTACGGCGCCGCCTACGCGCTTCAGGAACTGCTCACCATCAAGTCGGACGACGTGACCGGCCGCGTGAAGGTCTACGAGGCCATCGTCAAGGGCGAGAACATCCCCGAGCCGGGCATCCCCGAGTCCTTCAAGGTGCTCATCAAGGAGATGCAGTCCCTGTGCCTGAACGTGGAGGTGCTCTCCTCCGACGGCATGTCCATCGAGATGCGCGACACGGACGAGGACGTCTTCCGTGCCGCGGAAGAGCTTGGCATCGACCTGTCCCGGCGGGAGCCGAGCAGCGTCGAAGAGGTCTGACGGGTCGGGGAGCGGCTTCCGTCGAAGCCGCTCCCTCCCCCTCGGCCCTGGCGGGCCCGGGTGGGCACCCCCACCGCGACCCGCGATCAGACCCATTGACACACGACCCTGAGAGGGATTGACGAGAGTGCTCGACGTCAACTTCTTCGACGAGCTGCGGATCGGCCTGGCGACCGCGGACGACATCCGGACCTGGTCGCACGGCGAGGTCAAGAAGCCCGAGACCATCAACTACCGCACCCTCAAGCCCGAGAAGGACGGCCTCTTCTGCGAGAAGATCTTCGGCCCCACCCGGGACTGGGAGTGCTACTGCGGCAAGTACAAGCGCGTCCGCTTCAAGGGCATCATCTGTGAGCGCTGCGGCGTCGAGGTGACCCGCGCCAAGGTGCGCCGTGAGCGGATGGGCCACATCGAGCTGGCCGCGCCCGTCACGCACATCTGGTACTTCAAGGGCGTACCGTCGCGCCTGGGCTACCTGCTCGACCTGGCTCCGAAGGACCTGGAGAAGGTCATCTACTTCGCCGCCTACATGATCACGTGGGTGGACGACGAGCGCCGCCAGCGCGACCTGTCGTCGCTGGAGGCCCAGATCTCCGTCGAGCGCCAGCAGATCGAGCAGCGCCGCGACGGCGACCTGGAGGCCCGGGCCAAGAAGCAGGAAGCCGACCTGGCCGAGCTGGAGGCCGAGGGCGCCAAGGCCGACGTGCGCCGCAAGGTGCGCGAGGGCGGCGAGCGCGAGATGAAGCAGCTCCGCGACCGGGCCCAGCGCGAGCTGGACCGCCTGGACGAGGTGTGGAACCGCTTCAAGAACCTCAAGGTCCAGGACCTGGAGGGCGACGAGCTGCTCTACCGCGAGCTGCGCGACCGCTTCGGCACGTACTTCCAGGGCGGCATGGGCGCCGCGGCGCTCCAGAAGCGCCTGGAGTCCTTCGACCTGGACGAGGAGGCGGAGAAGCTCCGCGAGATCATCCGCACCGGCAAGGGCCAGAAGAAGACCCGTGCCCTGAAGCGGCTGAAGGTCGTCTCCGCGTTCCAGCACACCCGCAACAGCCCCAACGGCATGGTGCTGGACTGCGTCCCGGTGATCCCGCCGGACCTGCGTCCGATGGTGCAGCTCGACGGTGGCCGCTTCGCGACCTCCGACCTGAACGACCTGTACCGCCGCGTCATCAACCGCAACAACCGGCTGAAGCGGCTGCTCGACCTCGGCGCCCCCGAGATCATCGTCAACAACGAGAAGCGCATGCTTCAGGAGGCCGTCGACGCGCTGTTCGACAACGGCCGCCGCGGCCGGCCGGTGACCGGCCCGGGCAACCGCCCGCTGAAGTCGCTGTCCGACATGCTCAAGGGCAAGCAGGGCCGCTTCCGGCAGAACCTGCTCGGCAAGCGCGTCGACTACTCGGCCCGTTCCGTCATCGTCGTCGGCCCGCAGCTCAAGCTGCACCAGTGCGGCCTGCCCAAGGCGATGGCGCTGGAGCTGTTCAAGCCGTTCGTGATGAAGCGCCTGGTGGACCTGAACCACGCGCAGAACATCAAGAGCGCCAAGCGCATGGTCGAGCGCGGCCGCACGGTCGTGTACGACGTGCTGGAAGAGGTCATCGCCGAGCACCCGGTGCTGCTGAACCGGGCGCCGACGCTGCACCGCCTCGGCATCCAGGCGTTCGAGCCGCAGCTCGTCGAGGGCAAGGCCATCCAGATCCACCCGCTCGTCTGCACCGCGTTCAACGCGGACTTCGACGGCGACCAGATGGCCGTGCACCTGCCGCTGTCCGCGGAGGCGCAGGCCGAGGCCCGCATCCTCATGCTGTCCTCGAACAACATCCTCAAGCCCGCCGACGGCCGGCCGGTGACCATGCCCACCCAGGACATGGTGCTCGGGCTGTTCTTCCTCACCACCGACGAGATCGAGGGCGAGAAGAAGGGCGAGGACCGCTCGTTCGCCTCGGTCGCCGAGGCGATCATGGCCTTCGACGCCGGCGAGCTGTCGCTCCAGGCGAACGTCGACATCCGCTTCCCCGTCGGCTCCGTGCCGCCGCGCGGCTGGACGCCGCCGGTGCCGGAGGGCGAGGGCGCGGCCGACTCGGACTGGCAGCCGGGCGACCCGTTCCGGCTGCGTACCACGCTGGGCCGGGCGCTCTTCAACGAGCTGCTGCCCGAGGACTACCCCTTCATCCACTACACGGTGGGCAAGAAGCAGCTCTCCGAGATCGTCAACGACCTCGCCGAGCGCTACCCGAAGGTCCTCGTCGCGCAGACCCTGGACAACCTGAAGTCCTCGGGCTTCTACTGGGCCACCCACTCCGGCGTCACCATCGCCATCTCGGACGTGGTCGTGCCGGAGGCGAAGAAGGAGATCATCGCCGGGTACGAGGCCCAGGACGAGAAGGTCCAGAAGCAGTACGAGCGCGGCCTGATCACCAAGGACGAGCGCACCCAGGAACTCATCGCGATCTGGACCAAGGCGACCAACGAGGTCGCCGAGGCCATGAACGAGAACTTCCCGAAGACCAACCCGATCTTCATGATGGTCAACTCGGGTGCGCGCGGAAACATGATGCAGATGCGCCAGATCGCGGGCATGCGCGGTCTGGTGTCCAACGCCAAGAACGAGACCATCCCGCGGCCGATCAAGTCCTCGTTCCGTGAGGGCCTGTCCGTGCTGGAGTACTTCATCTCCACGCACGGCGCCCGCAAGGGTCTCGCCGACACCGCGCTGCGCACCGCCGACTCGGGTTACCTGACCCGTCGTCTGGTGGACGTCTCGCAGGACGTGATCATCCGCGAGGAGGACTGCGGCACCGACCGCGGCCTGAAGCTGGAGATCGCGTCGGTCGGCGCCGAGGGCGTGCTGCGCAAGGCGGAGGACGCCGAGACCTCGGTGTACGCGCGCTGCCTCGCCGAGGACATCGTCGTCGACGGCAAGGTGCTGGCCCCGGCCGGCACCGACCTGGGCGACGTGCTCATCGACGAGCTGATCCGCCACGGCGTGGCGACGGTCAAGACCCGCTCGGTGCTCACCTGCGAGTCCGCCGTCGGCACCTGCGCCATGTGCTACGGCCGTTCGCTGGCCACCGGCAAGCTGGTGGACATCGGCGAGGCCGTGGGCATCATCGCCGCCCAGTCCATCGGCGAGCCCGGCACCCAGCTCACGATGCGCACCTTCCACACCGGCGGTGTGGCGGGTGAGGACATCACCCAGGGTCTGCCGCGTGTCGTCGAGCTGTTCGAGGCCCGTACGCCCAAGGGCGTGGCGCCGATCTCGGAGGCCGCGGGCCGGGTGCGGATCGAGGAGACGGAGAAGACCAAGAAGGTCGTCGTCACTCCCGACGACGGTTCCGACGAGGTCGCGTACGGCGTGTCCAAGCGCGCCCGTCTCACCGCCGGCGAGGGCGACCACGTCGAGGTCGGCCAGAAGCTGACCGTGGGTACGGAGAACCCGCACGACGTGCTGCGCATCCTCGGCCAGCGGGCCGTGCAGGTCCACCTGGTCGGCGAGGTGCAGAAGGTCTACAACAGCCAGGGCGTGTCCATCCACGACAAGCACATCGAGATCATCATCCGGCAGATGCTGCGCCGGGTGACGATCATCGAGTCCGGCGACGCGGAGCTGCTGCCGGGCGAGCTGGTCGAGCGCTCGAAGTTCGAGCAGGAGAACCGCCGCGTGGTGGCCGAGGGCGGCCAGCCGGCCTCCGGCCGGCCGCAGCTCATGGGTATCACCAAGGCGTCGCTGGCCACCGAGTCGTGGCTGTCGGCGGCGTCGTTCCAGGAGACGACCCGGGTGCTCACCGACGCGGCGATCAACGCCAAGTCGGACTCCCTGATCGGCCTCAAGGAGAACGTGATCATCGGCAAGCTGATCCCGGCCGGTACGGGCCTGTCCCGCTACCGCAACATCCGGGTGGAGCCCACCGAGGAGGCCAAGGCCGCGATGTACTCGACCGTCGGCTACGACGACATCGACTACTCGCCCTTCGGCACCGGCTCCGGCCAGGCGGTCCCGCTGGAGGACTACGACTACGGCCCGTACAACCAGTAGGACGGGCCCGTCACCGCACGGACCGCAGGGCGGCTCTCCCCCGGGAGAGCCGCCCTGCGGCGTTCTCGGTGCGGCGCTAGCGGCGGTGGCCTTCGGTGTACATCCGCAGGTGGTGGATGCGGGTGTGGTGGTCGGGGTGAGAGTCGAGCAGACGGCGCAGGAGACCCTCCCGGGGCGCCATGTGCGGGCCGTGCGGCGCGGCTGTGGGCTGCGGGTGCGGGTGGCCGGGTGGCGGCGGGGGTGCTCCGGGCGTGCCGTACGGGGGCGTCGGCCCTGTGGCCGGGGGCATCCACGGCCGGGTGCCGGCAGCCGGGTGTGCCTGCCGCCGCGCGGCGGTCTCCGCCTCGTGCGTGTGCGTGAGGACGTCGGCCAGCATGGGCCCGAAGCCGAGCGCCGCCGCGTGCCGGTCGGCGCGCAGCTCGGCGCGCCGGCTGACCGCCGCGATCAGCCAGGGTATGGCGACGACCAGCAGCGGCAGCCCGTAGAACTGGTCGATCGTCACGAGCGCCATCCCGCCGAAGAAGAGCACGGCCAGCCCCGCCACGACGCAGCCGCAGCCGGGCGCCACGGCGAACACGGCGCCGACGACGCCGCGGAGCAGCCGCCAGGCCAGCCTGCCGGGCAGGGCGTACCAGTAGCCGAGCAGCGAGGACCAACTGTGGCCGCCCACATGGTGCCCCAACTCGTGGGCGAGGACGGCCGCGAGATGGCGGGGAGGCAAATGGTGCACGGCGTAGCCCGTGACGCCGACGATGTGGCCGGCTGCGGCGACGGCGTTCAGGCCCTGGGAGTCCTCGATCCACAGCCGGTAGCTCCTGCCCTCCACACCGCCTCGCGCCGTCACCTCCCGCCAGATCGGCGCCAGCTTCGCGTCCTCGGCTGAGGTGGGGTAGCGCAGCCCGAGCAGCCGGCGGGCGAGCAGGTCCTCGGTGGGGCGGTGGAAGACGAGCAGGCCGCTGGCGAGCCAGGCGACGACCAGCAGCCAGGCCATGCCGCCGAAGAAGAGCGAGACGAGGCTGACGACGATGAGGCTGGCGATGAAGTTGGGGACGTGGAGGGCGAGGTTGCCGAGGGCTGCGGCGTCCGCGCCGCGCTGGCGCTGGGCGATATGGATGCGGCGCCGGGCGAACAACTCGTCGTCGGGCAGGGCGGTCGGCCCGGGCTCGGGGCCGGGCGGCTCGGTGCCGGGCGAGGGCTTGGCGCCGTTGGGGTGTGCCGCGGGGGATGGCGCCGGTTCGGGTCGTCCGGGGTCCGGTGCCTTGCCGGGGTAGGCGGGCGGTTCCTCGCCGGGGTAGACAGGCGGCTGCTCGCCGGGGTACGGGGGCGGCTGCTGCCCGGCCGGGTCGGTGGGCTCGTTCATCGGGCGGTGCCTCCCTCCGCGTCGTCGTCCTCCGGCACCTCCGGCACCTCCGGCACGGCGTCGGCCGGCCCGGGGAACCGCTCCGGCGGCCACGGGCCGAGCGGCGGCGCGGCGGGTGGGGTGGGCGGGGTGGGGGCCGGCGGCGGGGCGCTCGGCATCTGCGGCAGTGTTCCGTAGCCGGCGGGCGGCTTCCAGTCGGACACCGGTACGGGGTCGGGGCCGGTCCGTTCGGCCGCCTTCGGCGCGTCGGCGTCCGGCTCCCCGTGCACCCCGGGACGCCGTTGGGCGAGGATCTGCTTGACCGTTTCCAGCGCGAGCTTCTTGGGCCCCTCCAGCTCGTATTCCTCGACGTCCCCCTTCCCGCCGAGCAGTTGTACGACCAGATCCTTCTGCGTCTCGATGAGTGCCAGCTCGTCCTGGCGCAGGTTCTCCATTACCAGGCGCGAGTCCTCGGGGTGGTGCGACAGGTGCATGGCCATCGCGGTGGCACCGCCCCTCTCCAGATGCCACCGGTAGAACTCGATCTTCTCGGCCTCCAGCCGCTGTAGCTCCACGGCCTGCCGCTGGGCCTGGACGTTCTGCTCGTGCTGCCAGCCGAGCTGCTTGGACGCGAGCTCGTGGTGCTGCTCGCCGTAGGACATGGCCCGCTCCAGCTCCAGGGAGTCCCGCGCCTGGAGCCGGATGTTCTCCGCCCGGTCGGTCTCCGCGCCGCGCCGGGACCGGCGCACGTTCTCCGCGGCGTCGTGGTCGATGGACTGGAGCCGCTGCTGGTGGGCGATGTTGGCGCCGTCGCGCCGCACGCGGACGGTCCAGTCGACGCGCAGCCCCGCATCCTCGCCGAGCGGCCCGCGGTCGTAGAGCGCCCGCAGCAGGGCCCGTTCGGCGTCGGCGCTGCGGTCGATGGCGAAGCCACGCGCCACCGGTCGGGCCGCCTCGCGCAGGCGGCCGAGGACGAGAGCGGGGACGTCCCGGTGGCCGCTGGTGATGAAGCGTGCCGGGTCGGTCACCTGCCAGAACAGCTCGGCCTGGACACCGAACTCGAACGCGTCGTTGTCGCTCGGCAGGTTCAGCTCGGCGTTGACCGGGTGCCGCCCCATGTCCACCTCGTACACGGCCGTGTAGCGGCGCGCCGCCGCCTCCGTGCGGCTCGGCCGATGCGGCGGGACGAACACCTCGTATCCGCCGTCCGCGGTGGCGAACACGAGGGCGTGGTCGATGCGGGTCGGCGGCTTGCGGGTGACGAACTCCAGGCGGGAAAGCTGTCGTACGGTCAGGACGGGATCGATGAGGGCCGTGTGCCTGTCGGCCTGCTGGTCCCAGTCGGGTGGACGGCGAAACTCGTGCATGGATGCCTTTCGGTGTGGCGGCAGCGCGTGCCGCGGGTTCGTGCGGTTTGTCACCAGTGCCGGCTCAGTACGCTCAGCAGCCTGGCGGCCACGGGCGGCGGCAGTGTCCCGTCGTCGCCTGGCATGGTGCGCAGCAGGTGGCTGAGGCGGTCGTGCTCCCGCCCGGTCGTCACCAGGGCGGGCAGGAGGGCGGCGAGGGCCCACTCGGTGGGCTCGGCGCGGTCGGCGGCCAGCACCCAGTCGCGGAAGACGTCGAGTGCTTCCCGGCCGTACGAGCGTGAGTTCAGTGCGCAGCGCCATAGGTCGGCGATGCCGGCGGCGTCCTCGCTGCCGGTCGCCATGGCGTCGGCGTACCACGCCAGCACCTGCGGCTGGGCATCGGACGCGGCGCCGTCGGACTCGTCGCCGACACGGCGGCAGGCCCCGACGAAGCCGCCCACGCCCATGTCCCGTACCGCCCGCTCGCTTTCCGGCGTCTGCCGCAGCTCCGCCAGCACGACGCCGCGGGCGTCGGAGGTGAGCAGCAGCTCCACGGCGTCAGCCAACTCGTCGCGTAGGAGGGCGAAGGGCGGCGGCTCGTCGAAGACCTCCGGGTCGGCGGGGTCTTGCCGCTCGCCCAGCTCCACCAGCTCCCGGTGCAGCCGGCGGGCGGCCTTGCGCAGGGAGCGAAGGGTCTCGCGGGGGCGGGCGGGGCCGATGAGGGCGTGTGTCCTGATGGCCACCCATCTCTTGTCCTCGCTGTCGTCCTCGCACCAGGCATCCAGCACACGGACCACGTTGGGCACGCCGATGCCGTACGCGTACAGGAGCGCGCCGGCGGCGGCGAGCTTGCGGCGGAAGTCGTCGGCGAGTGTCCACGGCTCGACGATCAGGGCCATGGCCGAGGGGAAGTCACGGGCCGCGAAGACCGCCGTGACCGCCGCGGCGCGGCTGCGGACGAAGGGGCGGCCGTCCCGGGCGAGGCGGGAGAGCCAGCCGACGAGCGCGGGTCGGGCCGAGGGGTGGGCGGTCCAGACCTGGCGGAGCACCACGGGGGCGGTGCGGTCGTCCCGGTAGCGGCCCTTGGTGAGGACGACCGGGCCCCACTCGGTCTCGTCCTCCGCCTCGTACGGCTCGGCCCGCAGGACGCCCAGACGCTCGGCCGCCGGCGGGCTGAACACCGGGATCCGCACCGGCCGGTGGGAATCCTCGACGGCCTGGAGCTGCTGGTAGAGCACGTCGGCCAGCTCGGCGGTCAGGGCGTACGGGCCCGCGTCGAAGGCGGCGAGCGCGACCAGGAACGCTTTGTCGTGCAGCGAAATGGAGGGCGCCTCGAACCACTCCCGCACCTGTGACTCGATCGCGGAGAGGGAGAACCCGGTCACGTCGGCCTCGCCGGCCCGGCCGCGGGAGTGGCGGTCCAGCGCCACGGCGAAGGCGGCGACCTCGCGCAACTGGTGGTCCCGGCCGAGGAAGTCGACCACGTGCGGCAGGCTCATCATCCGGTGCGCTTCGTCTTCCCCGACGCGCAGGCACAGGTGCTTGGCGAGCACCTCGGCGCCCGCGGGCGGCTGCCACGGCACGGCGGGCACGTCCTCAAGCACGGCGCTGGGGGCCACGGTGGCGACGAGATACCCGTCGCCGAGCCGCTCCTGTGCGGCGAGCAGGTGGGACTCGCGCAGCGGCTGGTCCCGGCTGGTGACGGCGTCGCACCAGACGTAGCCGCACGGCTCGTCCGCGGCGTGACCGTCCGGGCGCTTCAACTGCTCGGCGAGCCTCGCGGGCGCGGTGTCCTTGTCGAGGAGGCGCACCGAGGTCAGGCCGAGCCGCTGCAGCAGCATCACGGCGGCCGTGCGGCGGCCGGTGAACGGGGGACCGGAGAGGATGAGCACCCGCTCGCCGCGCAACTGCTTCTCCAGCAGCGCGAAGTGGTCCTCGTCGGTCACGAACCGCTCGGCCATCCGCTCCAGCACCGGCGCCGAGACCTTGCCGGAAGCGTGCCCCGCGGTGGAAACGCCGACGTGGTAGATCTCCGTCTTGCCGCCCATGTAGATGTCGCGGGCCCGGCCGCCGCTCATCCCGATCTGGTCGCCGACGACGAAGCTGCCGCCGAAGCGCGCGGAGTGGCCGATGGCGGGCGGCCCGTGCTGTAGGAGGTCACGCCGGGCGCTCCAGGCGTCCTGCGGCCGTTCCTGCTCCTCCTCGGGCCGGTCGTCGGCCTCCTCGGTCTCTGCGGCGGCGCGCTGCTCGTCCTTTGCCGGCTTCGCCCCCTTCCCCGGCTTGGGCGGGCCGTCGCCGGCGGGCTCACCGCCCCCGGCTTCGGCGGCACTCACCGGGGCTCCCGGCGCTCGGTGCCGCCGAGGTGGACGTCGCGGGCCCGGCCGCCGCTGACGCCGGTCTGGTTGCCGGCGACGAAGCTGCCGCCGAAGGTGGGGGAGCCGTCGATACGGATGGACGGGCCGGAGGGCGGGGCGGGCGGCGGCGTACCGTGGTCGGGGGTGGCCGGCTCACCGGCCGGGGGTGCGGCGCCGTCGGTTCCGCCACCGGCTGCTCCGCCGGTTGCACTGGCCCTTCTGTCGTCCGCCTCGCCGTCCGCCGCTGCCGGGTCCGCGGCGGTCCCGGCGGGCAGCGGCCCGTACAGCCAGGCTGTCAGCCGGCCGTTCTTGCTGTCCACGCCGACGCTGTGAAAGTCCTCGGCCCGGATGCCCGGGCGGCCGTGCCGCACGATCCCGTTACGGATCTCCGGCGAGACGAGCAGTGCGAGGCCGTCGGGCCGTTCACGCAGCGCGCGCCTGAGGAGGTCCGCGTCGAGCAGCCGGCAGGCGTGGTTGAGGTCGGAGCCGACCCAGCCGCCGTGCTCGTCGATCCCCACGAATCCCGTGGCCAGCACGGCGCGCAGCCGGATCTGTGCGCTTCTGGAAGCCATCCGGTTGACCGCGTGCAGTTCTACCGGGGCATCGGAGATCAGAGCGCGCAGGATGGCGGGCACCGAGGCGTTGGCGTCGATCAGCTCGATGACCCCGTCGCCGCGGTCCGCGCGCCGCCGCATCGTCGGATCCGTACCCGCGGTGTCGAGGATGCGGTCGGCGATGTCGTAGAGCATGCGCCGCAGGTACGTCTGTTCCACATCGTCGCGGCGGCTGTAGTTCTCGATGTCGAGAAGGAGGATCGTGCGGCTGACTGGGTCGGTCATGAGCGCCTCTCTGCTGGTGCCGTCCCGGAGCACAGCAGGGTGGCGCGGGTCGGCGCCGGGCAGTGAGGTCGTATAGACGCAGTCGAAGTGTGAACACGTACACAAGGTAGCCCTGAGGACTGACACAACTACTCTGTGTAACTGTGGTGGGGTGTGCTCGACCTCAGATGCGGGCCATGCGGCGCAGCACGTCCGGCCTGAGCACCACGAGCGTCCGGCGCCCGGTCGTCACGACGCCGCGGTCGCGCAGCTCCCGCAACAGGCGCTGCACCATCTCCCGGGACGCGCCGATGGAGCCTGCCAGCTCCTGTTTGCTCAGCGGCACGCGCACCTCGATGCCGGCGTCGGTCCGGTGCCCGTGGGCGCGGATCAGGTCGAGCAGGAGGACGGCGAGGCGTTCGCGTACGGGCAGGGCGGCGGCCTGGAGGCGGTGGCGGTCTCCGGAGCGCAGGCGGTCGCTCGTCAGGCTGAGCAACTGCATGGCCGCGCCGGGGCAGTCGCGAAGGAAGGAGGCGAAGCGATCCTGCTCGATGGCCACCGCCTCGACCGGCTCCAGCGTCGTCACCGTGGCCGAACGCGGACGGCTGCTCACCGCCGCCGCCTCGCCGACGATGTCGCCCGGGCCGCGCAGCGCGAGCAGCGCCTCGTATCCGTTGCCGGCCGCGGACGCGGTGACCTTCGTCCAGCCGCGCAGGATCAGCAGCACGTGGGTGGACGGCTCGTCCTGGCGCAGCACGGCGGTGCGAGTGGAGAACTGCAAGGCCCGTCCCGTGGACAGGAGTGTGGTGCGGTCCTCTTCTTCGAGCCGGGCCAGGAACGGGACGCGGTCCTCAAGCCCTTCGAACTCCCAACGGGGCCTCTCGGTCGCCATTCCCACCTGTTCTCCCAGTCACCCGGTGTCTCAAGGCGGATGAACGTACTGCACGGGGCTACGATGAGACAGCGCGCGAACCGGACAACGTGGTGTACAGGGGGCGCACGGCGATGACGCGAACTTCCCGGCGTCCTACTGGAACTCCCTCGTTTCCCCGTGCGTCGAGCACAATAGAAAGCACGCGGTCCGCGGAGACCGCGGGTGGGGAGGTTCCTGAGTGTCCATGCAGCCGTGGGACCAAAGCCGGCCTCCGTCCATGCGTGCCTCGCACGCCGACCGGGAGCGGACCGTCGATGTGATCAAGGCCGGGTTCGCCGAGGGCAGACTCACCCAGCCGGAGTACGAGCAGCGCATGTCGCAGGCGTACGAGGCGCAGACCTACGGCGAGCTGCACCTGCTCATCTCGGACCTGCCGCAGGGCCCCATCGGCATCCCGACGATGCCGGCGGTCGTACCGCGTACGTTCCAGCCCGTGCCCGTGCTGCCGCCGCCGCGGAGCACGAACAGCTCGGCGGTCGGCGCCCTGGTGTGCGGGGCGCTGGTGCCGGTGGTCGGGGTGACGTTCATCCCGGCGATCATCCTGGGGCACAAGGCGCGCGGCGAGATCCGCAGAACCGGCGAGCAGGGTGACGGCATGGCGCTTGCGGGCCTGGTCATCGGCTATCTGGCGCTCGGTTTCGTGGCCTTCATCGCGCTCATCGTGGCCGCCGTGGCCAGCAGCGGAGCATAACCATACCCAGGCCCGTCGTCCCTTATGTCTTTTTGTTTTGACCGGAGCGGGTGGCTGTAGGTACCCTCTGACCTTGTGCCTGGGGTGTCCCCGGGTCTTCGCGTGCGCGGGGGCACTCCCGCGAAGGCGCCGAGGCTGTGACACCGAAGAGCTGCACTTCCCCGTGAGATTTTGCGGGGACGTACGGGGCTTGCGACACACCCGACCGCGTGGGTCGGGGGCCGGCGGGTCTTCACGGACAAAACCCCAGGTTAGAAGTATCGAGATCGGCACACAGAAACTGGAGAAACGGTGCCTACGATCCAGCAGCTGGTCCGCAAGGGCCGGCAGGACAAGGTCGAGAAGAACAAGACGCCCGCGCTCGAGGGTTCGCCCCAGCGCCGCGGCGTTTGCACGCGTGTGTTCACCACCACCCCGAAGAAGCCGAACTCGGCCCTGCGTAAGGTCGCGCGTGTGCGTCTGACCAGCGGTATCGAGGTCACGGCTTACATCCCGGGGGAGGGGCACAACCTGCAGGAGCACTCGATCGTGCTCGTGCGCGGTGGCCGTGTGAAGGACCTGCCGGGCGTTCGCTACAAGATCATCCGCGGTTCGCTCGACACCCAGGGTGTCAAGAACCGCAAGCAGGCCCGCAGCCGCTACGGCGCCAAGAAGGAGAAGTAAGCATGCCTCGTAAGGGCCCCGCCCCGAAGCGACCGGTGCACATCGACCCGGTCTACAACTCTCCTCTGGTGACCTCGCTGATCAACAAGGTGCTGCTGCACGGCAAGCGCTCCACCGCCGAGCGCATCGTGTACGGCGCCATGGAGGGCCTGCGCGACAAGACCGGCAACGACCCGGTCATCACGCTGAAGCGCGCCCTGGAGAACGTCAAGCCGGCCATCGAGGTCAAGTCCCGCCGCGTCGGCGGCGCGACCTACCAGGTCCCGGTCGAGGTCAAGCCCGGCCGGTCCGCCACGCTCGCGCTGCGCTGGATCGTGGGTTACTCCCGCGCCCGCCGTGAGAAGACGATGACCGAGCGGCTCATGAACGAGCTGCTGGACGCGAGCAACGGCCTCGGTGCCTCCGTCAAGCGACGCGAGGACACCCACAAGATGGCCGACGCCAACAAGGCCTTCGCGCACTACCGCTGGTAGTCGAGAACCCCGTCTTACGAGAGAGAAGACTGAGCCAAAATGGCCACCACTTCACTTGACCTGGCCAAGGTCCGCAACATTGGGATCATGGCCCACATCGACGCGGGCAAGACGACCACCACCGAGCGGATCCTGTACTACACCGGTGTCTCGTACAAGATCGGTGAGGTCCACGACGGCGCGGCCACGATGGACTGGATGGCGCAGGAGCAGGAGCGCGGCATCACCATCACGTCCGCCGCGACGACCTGTCACTGGCCGCTCGACGACGTCGACCACACCATCAACATCATCGACACCCCGGGCCACGTCGACTTCACCGTCGAGGTGGAGCGCTCGCTGCGCGTGCTCGACGGTGCGGTGACGGTGTTCGACGGAGTGGCCGGCGTCGAGCCGCAGTCCGAGACCGTGTGGCGTCAGGCCGACCGGTACGGCGTCCCGCGTATCTGCTTCGTCAACAAGCTGGACCGCACGGGTGCCGAGTTCCACCGCTGCGTCGACATGATCACCGACCGGCTGGGCGCGACCCCGCTGGTCATGCAGCTCCCGATCGGCACCGAGGCCGACTTCAAGGGCGTCGTCGACCTGGTCCGGATGAAGGCGTTCGTCTGGTCGCCCGAGGCGAAGCTCGGCGAGGCGTACGACGTCGTCGACATCCCGGAGACGCACCTGGAGGCGGCCGACGAGTGGCGGGGCACGCTGCTCGAAGCCGTCGCCGAGAACGACGAGGAGATGATGGAGCTGTACCTGGAGGGCGAGGAGCCCACCGAGGAGCAGCTCCACGCGGCCGTGCGCCGTATCACCATCAACTCCGGCAAGGGCGACGGCACCACCGTCACCCCGGTGTTCTGCGGCACCGCGTTCAAGAACAAGGGCGTACAGCCCCTGCTGGACGCGATCGTGCGCTACCTGCCGTCGCCGCTGGACGTCGAGGCCATCGAGGGCCACGCCGTCGGCAACCCGGACGAGGTCATCGTCCGCCGGCCGTCGGAGGAGGAGCCGCTCTCCGCGCTCGCCTTCAAGATCGCCAGCGACCCGCACCTGGGCAAGCTGACGTTCATCCGGGTCTACTCGGGCCGGCTGAACTCCGGCTCGCAGGTGCAGAACTCGGTCAAGGGCCGCAAGGAGCGCATCGGCAAGATCTACCGGATGCACGCCAACAAGCGCGAGGAAATCGACTCGGTGGGTGCCGGCGACATCGTCGCCGTCATGGGTCTGAAGCAGACCACCACCGGCGAGACCCTGAGCGACCCGGCGAAGCCGGTGATCCTGGAGTCCATGGACTTCCCGGCCCCGGTGATCGAGGTCGCCATCGAGCCGAAGTCCAAGGGCGACCAGGAGAAGCTGGGCGTCGCCATCCAGCGCCTCGCCGAGGAAGACCCTTCGTTCCGGGTCAAGACGGATGAGGAAACCGGCCAGACCATCATCTCGGGCATGGGCGAACTGCACCTCGACGTGCTGGTCGACCGTATGAAGCGCGAGTTCAAGGTCGAGGCGAACGTCGGTAAGCCGCAGGTGGCGTACCGCGAGACGGTGCGCCGGCCGGTGGCGAAGCACGAGTACACGCACAAGAAGCAGACCGGCGGCTCCGGCCAGTTCGCGCGCGTCATCATCGCGCTCGAACCGCTGGAGGGCGACGGCTACGAGTTCGTCAACGAGGTCACCGGCGGCCGTATCCCCAAGGAGTACATCCCCTCGGTGGACGCGGGCAGCCAGGAGGCCATGGAATTCGGCATCCTCGCCGGATACCCGCTGACGGGCGTGCGTGTGCGCCTGCTGGACGGTGCCTACCACGAGGTGGACTCGTCCGAGATGGCCTTCAAGATCGCCGGCTCGATGGCCTTCAAGGAGGCCGCCCGCAAGGCCGCACCGGTCCTGCTGGAGCCGATGATGAAGGTCGAGGTCACGACGCCCGAGGACTACATGGGCGACGTGATCGGCGACATCAACTCGCGCCGTGGACAGATCCAGTCCATGGAGGACCGGAGCGGTGCCAAGCTGGTCACCGGTCTGGTCCCGCTGTCGGAGATGTTCGGCTATGTCGGCGACCTGCGCAGCAAGACGTCCGGCCGGGCGAGCTACTCCATGCAGTTCGACTCCTACGCCGAGGTTCCCAAGAACGTCGCCGAGGAGATCATCGCGAAGGCCAAGGGCGAGTGAAGCCGTAGGCTGTAGCACAAGGCATTCGGGGTATACCGCCGCAGATCCCCCGGGATCTGCGGCGGGGACCCCGGCCGCCGAACACAGGCGGACTGGTCAAGGGCATCCCCCTAGGGGTCCTGACCGGTTCGGAACGACCACCTGAACCCCTCCGTAGAAGGCGGGGGGCGTACAGCACCAGTCCACAGGAGGACCCCAGTGGCGAAGGCGAAGTTCGAGCGGACTAAGCCGCACGTCAACATCGGCACCATCGGTCACATCGACCACGGCAAGACCACTCTTACCGCGGCGATCACCAAGGTGCTGCACGACGCCTACCCGGACCTGAACGAGGCTTCGGCCTTCGATCAGATCGACAAGGCTCCGGAGGAGAAGCAGCGCGGTATCACCATCTCCATCGCGCACGTCGAGTACCAGACCGAGTCGCGGCACTATGCGCACGTCGACTGCCCCGGTCACGCGGACTACATCAAGAACATGATCACCGGTGCCGCCCAGATGGACGGTGCGATCCTCGTGGTCGCCGCCACCGATGGTCCGATGCCGCAGACCAAGGAGCACGTGCTGCTCGCCCGCCAGGTCGGCGTGCCGTACATCGTTGTCGCGCTGAACAAGGCCGACATGGTGGACGACGAGGAGATCATGGAGCTCGTCGAGCTTGAGGTTCGCGAGCTGCTCTCCGAGTACGAGTTCCCGGGCGACGACGTCCCGGTCGTCAAGGTCTCCGCGCTGAAGGCGCTGGAGGGCGACGCCGAGTGGGGCAAGACCGTCCTCGACCTGATGAAGGCCGTCGACGAGTCCATCCCGGAGCCGGTCCGCGAGATCGACAAGCCGTTCCTGATGCCGATCGAGGACGTTTTCACGATCACCGGTCGTGGCACCGTCGTCACCGGCCGTATCGAGCGTGGCATCCTCAAGGTGAACGAGGAAGTCGCGATCATCGGCATCAAGGAAGAGACGACCAAGACCACGGTCACGGGCATCGAGATGTTCCGCAAGCTGCTGGACGAGGGCCAGGCCGGTGAGAACGTCGGCCTCCTCCTCCGCGGCATCAAGCGCGAGGACGTCGAGCGCGGCCAGGTCATCATCAAGCCGGGCACCGTCACCCCGCACACCGAGTTCGAGGCGACGGCGTACATCCTGTCGAAGGACGAGGGCGGTCGGCACACCCCGTTCTTCAACAACTACCGCCCGCAGTTCTACTTCCGCACCACCGACGTGACCGGCGTCGTGCACCTCCCCGAGGGCACGGAGATGGTCATGCCGGGCGACAACACCGACATGAAGGTGGAGCTGATCCAGCCCATCGCCATGGAGGAGGGCCTGAAGTTCGCCATCCGTGAGGGTGGCCGGACGGTGGGCGCCGGCCAGGTCACCAAGATCCTCAAGTGACCTGACGGCACGACGTCCCGGGCCCCGGCCCGCCTCACGGCGGACCGGGGCCCTTGGCGTGGGCGGGGGCGGCTATGCCTGTTCAGGCAGGTCGCCTCTTTCGTCATGTGGATGGAATTCCAAATGCCTGGTGGGAGCGGAAGCGGAATGCGCCTTCGCGGTGGGTTGTCCACAGGCCCGAAAGTGGGGGTAGTGAACGCTGGTGCGGCTCCTATAGCGTCGGCTTCCTGACGTACCGTCACCGTGACTGGGAGTTGATCGTGTCCCCCCGCGCCCTTTCCGCCGCCGCGCTTGCGGCTGCCGCCACCCTGAGCCTGCTGCTGACCGCCTGCGGCGGCGACGAGGACGGCGACACCCCGCAGGACGACAAGATCCAGGGCGCCGACAAGGGGGAGGAGCCGCCGTCCCCGAGCCCATCGGAGGAGGCGGCGGGGAGACCGGAGATCAAGCTGCCGGAGGACCTGGAGATCACCTTCAGCCCGGAGGAGACGGGCGACCCCGTCGAGGATGCCGTTCTGCGCGACAACGCCGAACGCATGAAGGCCGTCCAGTCCGCCATCGCGGGCTTGGATCCGAAATATGAGGCCCTCAACTATTACAACACCGATCAGGCTCTCGGCGAGACGTCCGAGTGGGTTGAGCAGTTCAAAGACGAGAAGCTGACCGTGACCGGAGCGGTCCGCTATGTCGACCGGCAGGTGACCCTGAACGAGGACGACACCGCCACGCTCACCTTCTGCGCTGACGAGAGCAAGGGCTACAGCAAGAGCCTGGAGACGGGGAAGGTGAACGTTACCCCGGTCACGAAGGACAGCTACGTCATCTACAACACCAAATTGCAGAAGAGCGACGAGGGCGTCTGGCGGACCACCGGCATCATTTCGGAAAGGGGAGCAGCAGAGTGTCAGCCGTGAAGCCGGCCCTGAGGGGGATGTTGGCCGGCTTATGCCTGCTCGTCCTTGTCGCACCCGCTGCCAGAGCTGACATCACGCCCGGCGAGGGTGGTTCCGAGGGCGACTCCGATGCGCCACCGCCCGGCGCGGACGGTGGCGCCGCGGGGCAGAATCTGTACGCCGAGGCCGGCGGGGTCGTGATCGACGACGCGGACAACGGGTCGGGGGCCGGCGGTGGTCACGGCGGGTCCGGCTCGTTGGATCCGGTGGGGGACTGGTCGCCGCCGCCGTGCTGGTACACGCCGATGTACACGCCCGAGCAACTGAAGAAGGAGCGGGAGCACACCTGGTCGTTGGACTCCACGGGGCATGAGTTCGACAACATGGAGCGGGCCAAGTACGTGACGGGTGGGGACGAGCCGGGAACGTACGAGGACTTCAACATGGCCAAGTCCGGCAAAGGCTACTGGTGGGACGGCTACGTGCCGGACGGTGGCGAGAGTGCCCCCGGGGCGATGGACTGCGATGACGGGCCCTTCTGGGTGGACACCGGGGATTCGCCGCCGGCTCAGTACGAGAATGCCGTCACGCCCGAGATCCTCGCGGGGCTCGCGTACGACCGCATTCGGGTGCCGGATACGGAGATCAGCCTCAAGCCCGACGCGCAGAACGAGCAGAAGGTGAACCTGCCGACCTGGGCCTGGCTGGACGATGCCACCTTCGAGCCCGTCTCGGTCACCGCCCGGGTGCCGGTCCTCGACATGTGGGCCACGACTACCGCCACGCCGGTCTCCCTCACCCTCGAACCCGGCACCGACGACGCCGAGTTGCACCCCCCCTCCGGTACCTGTCCCATCAACGACGGCTCCATCGGCACCCCCTACACCCCGGGATCGGCGGAGGAGACCCCGCCCTGCGGGCTGACCTACCTGCGGGCCACGCCTGACGGTGAGACCTATCCGCTGCGGGCGACGATCAACTGGTCCATCGAGTGGGAAGGTTCCGGCGACACCGGCGGTGATCTGCCCGACGGGTCGTTCGGCACTACCACCGAGTTGGAAGTCGACGAGATCCAGTCCGTCGTCCGCTAGGGACCTGGACGCAGGAGGCTGCGCGTCAGGGCTGCCCGGTACCGTGTGGGGCGATTCCTTGAGGTGGGTGGAGTGGAACTGGCTGGGGAACTGCGTCATCCGCAAAGTGTTGAGGATGCGGTGGCCGAGCAGCAGCGGCTGCGGGGGCTTGTTCGCGTCGGGACGGCGGGTGACGTAGCGGAGTGGCGGACCGCGGCCGGGGTCGATGTGGCGTACGACGACGAGTCCGGGGTGTGTGCGGCGGCGGTTGCCGTGGTGGAGGTGTCGAGCCTCGATGTCGTTGCGTCGGTTACCGCCGTCTCCCGGGTGGAGTTTCCGTACGTCTCCGGTCTGCTGGCCTTTCGCGAGCTTCCCGCCGTCGCGGCCGCTCTGCGCAGGCTGGAGCGTGAGCCCGATGTGTTCGTCTGCGACGGATACGGGATAGCCCATCCCCGCCGCGTCGGCCTGGCGAGCCACCTGGGGGTGCTGACCGGGATTCCCTCGTTCGGGGTGGCGAAGAACCCGCTGTATTTCGCGTGTGACGTGCCGGGGGTCGAGCGTGGTTCGTCGAGCCCGCTGCTGGACGGAGCGGAGGAGGTCGGGCGCGCGCTGCGTACGCAGGCCGGGGTGAAGCCCGTGTATGTGTCCCCCGGCCATCTGATCGGTGCCTACGACGCGTGCGCGTTGACGCTCAGGCTGGCCGCGCGGTTTCGGCTGCCCGAGACGACGCGGGTCGCGGACAGGCTGTGTCGCAGTGCCCTGGCCGATGCGCTGCCTTCCGCCGGTGCCGGTTGAGGGCGTGGTCCCCGCGGCGTCAGCTCGGCGTTCGGGCGGTGAGGGTCAGGAGCGCGGCGGCTGCGGAGCAGGCGGCGAGGAGCAGGAAGACGTGGGGGTAGCCGCCGAGGGGGGTCGCCAGTGCGGTGACGGCGAAGGGGGCCAGGGCGGAGGCCGTGGTGGCGGGGGCGGCGAGCAGGGCGGTGAGGCGGCCGTAGTGGGTGGTGCCCCAGCGCTCGGTGACCGCGGTGGCCTGGAGGAGGGTGACGTTGCCGCGGACCATGCCGGCGGCGACGGCGAGCGCCACCAGCAGGGGGTACGGGCCGGGGACCAGCCCGAGCGCGGCCGTGGTGGCGCCGCCCGTGGCCATGAGGAGGAACGTGCGGGCGGTGACGCCGGTGTGGCGGGCGAGCACGGCGTACAGGGTGCGGCCGAGGGTCTGGCCGGCGCCGCCGAGGCCGAGGGCCCAGGCCGCGGCCGTGGGGTCGGCCCCGCGTGCGGTGAGGAGCGCCACCAGGGCGATGACGACGGCGAACATGGCGAAGCTGTTCAGCATCAGGGCGGCGGCGAGGGTGAGGAAGGGGCGGGTGCGGGCCAGCGACCGGCTGCCCTCGGTGCGGTGTACGGGCGGCGGGGGCGCGGGCGGCCAGGGGGCCCGTAGCGCCAGGGCGTGCGCGGGCACGGTGACCAGGGCCAGGACCGCGGCCAGGACGCCGTACGTGGCGCGCCAGGAGAGGTGCCCGGCGAGGGCGGCGGTGAGCGGGGCGAAGGCGGTGGAGGAGAGTCCGCCGGCGAGGGTGACGACGGTCAGTGCGCGGACGCGGTCCTCGCCCCACCAGCGGGTGACGGCGGCGAAGGCGGGCTGGTAGAAGGTCGCGGCCATGGCGGTGCCGGCGAGGAGCCAGGCGGCGGTGAAGGCCGCCCGGTTGGGTGCGGCGGCCACGGCGAGGAGGGCGACGACGCCCAGTGCGGAGCCGGTGGTCATGACGGCTCGCGGGCCGCGGCGGTCGAGGACGCGGCCGAGGGGGATGCCGGCGAGCGCGGAGACCAGGAGTGCGGCGGAGAAGGCCGCGGTGGTGGCGGTCGGCGACCAGCCGGTGTCGGCGGTGATGGCCGGGTTGAGGACGGGGAAGGCGTAGTAGACGATGCCCCAACTCGTGATCTGGGTGGCGCACAGGGCGGGGAGGACCGCGCGTGGTCGCGGCCGGGTTTCCGTGCCGGTCGCCTGCGCGTCGAGCCGGCCGGTCGTCACGGCGGCGAGGGCCGGACGAAGACGCAGACGCCCACGCGGACGCGGTCACGGATACGGACACGGACACGGACGCGGTGCTCGGTCACGGGACTCCTCGCTGGCCCGGCGAACAGTGCTGGCACGCTCGATCCTGCCCGGCCGGGGTCGCTTCGGACACCGGGGGAAGCTGTGGAATCCGTACCGTCCGGCGGGCTGAAGCTGCGAATCCTGCGAATGGTGCGGATGCTAAATTCGCAAAGGAGGGCCGCGGGCGGGCCGCGGTGTCGGACGAGGAGATACGGGCATGCCCGGTCGCCCTGCCGCCAGAAAGGTCTACGCGCACGCCAAGTTGCGCCGCCTGCGCCGCGAACGCGCGATGAACCAGGTCGACATGGCCCGCGCGCTCGGGATCTCCACCAGCTACGCCAACCAGATCGAGCAGGGCCGGCGCCCGCTGACCGTACCGGTGCTCCTGCGCATCGCCGAGGTCTTCGGCGTGGACGCGGAGTTCTTCTCCGAGGCCGACGAGGACCGCCTCGCCACCGACCTCCGGGCCGCCCTCGCCGACGAGGCGTGCGGGGTGCCGCTGCCCGCGACCGAGGAGATCACCGAGGCCGCCCGTGACCACCCGGAGGTGGCCCGCGCGCTGGTCACCCTGCACCGCCGCTACCGCGACGCCGCGGAGCAGGCCGCCGCCCTCGCCGCACCGGGCCCGCACGGCACCCCCCTCCCGTACGGCACCCCCCTCCCGCACGGCGGCGCCCCCCTCCCGCCCGGCGAGCCGCACGACGAGGTCCGCGACTTCTTCTACGCCCACCACAACCACTTCGAGGCCCTGGACACCGAGGCCGAACACACCGCCGCCGCCACGGGGTCCGGCCCCGGCCGGGCGGCGGGGCCGCTCGCCGCCCGGCTCGCCGAACGCCACGGCGTCCGGGTCGTCCACGCGGCCCGCGGCCGGGCCGCGGACGCCCGCCGCTTCGACGCCGCGAGCGGACTGCTGTTCCTGTCCCCGTGGCTGAGCGAGGGCCAGCGCGCCTTCCAGCTCGCCACGCAGCTCGCCCTGCTGGAGCACGGCCCGCTGCTCGACGCCCTCGCCGCCGGCGCCCCGGAGCTGACCTCCCCCGAGTCGGTGGCCCTGGCCCGTATCGGCCTGGCGAACTACTTCGCCGGCGCGCTGCTCATGCCGTACGCCGCCTTCCACGCCGCCGCCGAGGAGGGGCGCTACGACATCGAGCTGCTCTCCGCCCGCTTCGGCGTCGGCTTCGAGACCGTCTGCCACCGGCTGAGCACCCTCCAGCGCACCGGCCGCCGGGGCGTGCCGTTCTCCTTCCTGCGGGTCGACCGGGCCGGCAACATCTCCAAGCGGCAGTCCGCGACCGACTTCCACTTCTCCCGGCTGGGCGGCACCTGCCCGCTGTGGACGGTGTACGAGGCGTTCTCCGCACCCGGGCGCATCCTGCCCCAGGTGGCCGAGATGCCCGACGGCAAGCGGTACTTCTGGATCGCCCGCACGGTCACCCGGGGCGGCTTCGGGCACCATGCGCCGCGGGCGGAGTTCGCCGTCGCCCTCGGCTGCGAGCTGCGCCACGCGCACCGGCTCGTCTACGCCGAGGGCGTGGCCCTGGACGACCCCCGCGCCGCCACCGCGATCGGCCTGGGCTGCCGCATCTGCGAGCGCCGCGACTGCGCCCAGCGCGCCCGCCCCCCGGCCGGGGGGCGGCTGGCGATCGACCCGGACCGGCGTACGTACGTGCCGTACCCGGTGGAGGGCCGGACCCCGTGACCGCGCCGGCCCACAGGCGGTCGAAGCCCGCCCCGGGCCCGCTCGCCGGGCCTGAGACGCGGCGATCGCGCCCCGCCCCACCCGCCCGCCCCGCGCCGAATGTGATTGCTCCTCCGGCGCCCGCCGCGCATCCTGCGGGTATGCGCTTCTCCGTCAACATCCCCAACTTCGGCGACTTCGCCGACGCCCGCAACGTCGCCGCCCTGGCGGCTGCCGCCGAGGAGGCCGGCTGGGACGGGTTCTTCGTCTGGGACCACATCCTGCACCGGCAGCACCCGGGGCGCCCCTTCGGCGACCCCTGGATGCTGCTCACCGCCGCCGCCCTGGCGACCTCCCGGATCCGGCTGGGGACCCTGCTGACGCCCGTCCCGCGCTACCTGCCGCAGCAGCTCGCCCGCCAGGTCGCCACCCTCGACCGGCTCAGCGGCGGGCGCGTGACCTTCGGCGCGGGCCTGGGAGGCCCCATCGAGGACGAGTACCGCAGCTTCGGCGACACCGCAGAGCCGCGGGTGCTCGGCGAGCGGCTGGACGAGGGGCTGGAACTGCTCCAGCGCTTCTGGTCCGGCGAGCCGGTCGACCACCGAGGTCCGCACTACGAGGCCCGGGACGTGACCCTCCTGCCCGCCACCGTGCAGCAGCCCCGTCCGCCGGTGTGGATCGGCGGGTTCTGGCCGCGCCGCCCGCCCATGCGGCGGGCGGCACGGTGGGACGGCGCGGTGCCGCTGTTCGAGTCCGCCCGGCACGGGTACGTACCGGAGCTGGCGGAGGTACGGGATCTCTTCGCGTACGTGCGCGAACACCGGGCGGCGGCCGGGGCCGAAGGGCCCTTCGAGTTCGTCCTCGGCGGCGCCACGCCCCCGGACGCGGCCGGGGCCCGGGACATCGTCGGCCCCCTGCGCGACGCGGGCGCCACGTGGTGGGACGAGCGGCAGCTCCAGACCGGCCCCGGCCTGGACCGCCTGGCCCCGGTGCTGCGTCGCGTGGAGGCGGGTCCGCCGGTGGTCGACTGACGGGCGCCGTCCCCGCGCGGGCGCGTACGGGACGGGCGCCGTGCCGGCGTCAGACGAGGGGGTCGACGATCTCGCCCGGGATCTCGTCCTCGTCGATCGACTCCGCGGGCGTCTTCGCCCGGAACGGCTTGTCGAAGTCGCCGAACGTCCAGACGTCGCCGCCGCGTTCGACGACCTTCAGGAGGTACGGCCGGCCCTCGGCCGCGATGTGCGCCTCGACCGTGCTCGGTCCGCCCGTGAAGGTGAGCTTGGCGGTCTCACGTCCGTTCACCGTCCCGGACTCTTTCTCCACCTGGCCGAGGTTCTCCGGGGCGAGGAGCTGCTCTTCCAGGGCGGACCGCGCAACCTTCGGATCGCACACGGCCTCGCGCATCAGGTCGGCCTCGACCTGGCCGCCGCGCTGCACCCAGCGGTCGGCCACCGTCTCGATCTGCTCCGGTGTGACGGCTATTCCTTCGCTCGCGGCCCACCGGAAGGCTTCCTCGCTGCCGCGTGAATAGTGACCTGCGTCGCTCACCAGGAGATCCATGGTGAGTTGGCCCTTGCTGATGTGCATGTGGCATTCGGGGTCGCCGTCCACGAGGGCGCGGCGCGTCACGGTCGTCCCGTCCGTCAGCGTCCGGAGCGTGGACGTCACGCTGTCCACGTCGTCGAAGGTCGTGTCCAGGGCGTCCTCCAGCAGCATCTCGTCGGAGGTGCTGCGGCTCCCGCAGGCGGCCAGGGCGAGGGCTAAGGAGGCTGCGAGGAAGCAACCGGTGGTTCTGTGGCGGGTTCGACGTATTTCGCTGATGAAGGCAGGCATAACCCCTCCTGGGAGCGGAAGTTGGTGGACGCCCGATCTTGCACCACGAAGTCGCGCACTAATTGCCGCGGGCCGCCGGGCCTCCGCCCGACGACCGGTGACTACGGACGGGGCTCCGGTGGATACTGAACGTGGGTGTCCAGCCGAGGGGGGAACACATGGCGCGTGCGGAGATCCCGGGGAATCCCGAGCGGGAGCGGCACCGTGAGCGGGCCCGGGAGGTGCCCCGGCGGACGCCGCGGGAGTTACCGGCCCGCGACGGCCTTCCCCTCCCCGCCCGCCGCCGCGGCGAGGAGGTCGCCGCGCAGATCCACCGGGCCGGCGAACTCCCCCTGGAGGAGATACCGACCCGCGAGGAGTGCTGGGACATGCTCGGGCCCGACGTGCGGGCCCGGCTCCAGGCCAAGGCCGGGACGATCCTGGAGTGGTGGGCCCGCCTCGACCACACCGGCCGGCCCCGCGCCGTCGTCCTCGGGCCGGGCGGGCTGTGCAAGGCGAACCCCGTCGACCGGCACGGCAAGCGGGCCCACCTCATCGAGCGGCTGCAACTGGAGCCCGGAGCCATGCGGCGCCGGTCGTTCGACAGTTCCCGTACGCCACCGGGGGCGCCCGCCGCGTCCCGCGCGCCGGGCGGCGGGGGCCCGCCGCGGGGTCCGCTGCCGACCGTCGACCTGGGGCTGAACGCCGAGACGAGGGACGTCCTCGGGAACTTGCCCGCCGACGTACAGGACTTCCTCCAGCGGCCGTTCCTGCACGGGGACAGCCGCGGTGTCGTCGCCGACTGGGACTACCAGGAGGTGACCGAGTTCACGCACCGCCGGCTCTCGGTGCTCTTCGTGCTGTCCGCCGACCGCAACGTGACCTTCGCGTCCGGCCTCCGCATCCTGCCGCGCGGGCGGTCGCCGCGCGACGCGCACTGGGAGGTCGAGTGCTACCACGCCCCGGTACGGGGCCGTGGCGGCCCCTGAGCCCGCGCGGCGGTCCCCGTCGTGGTATTTGCGCCGATTGGCGCGAGCCGAGCGCCGTATGGCACACTATCCAGGTTGCTCGGCTGAGCGTCGATGCTGCGTGCCTCCCGCCGGGAGGACCGGAAGCGAGTCCCACGTATTCGTCGCCCCTTATCAGGGGCGGAAGTACGGGAATCTTCCGGGAAGCGTAGCGGGGTGCAGGCCAGGGCACTCGGTGGGATCCTCCCCCCTCTTCCTGCAAGGAAAACTCCTGCGGACCTCCGTGGATGTCCGTAGGAGCGACGCTTTCGCGGGGAGAAATACGGGGAGGGTTGCGACACGCCCGACCGCGTGGGTCGGAGAACGGGTACGCAGCGAAGTCACCGGGTGCCGGAGCGCTACGAAGAACAGGACTGCTGAGAAGCCATGGCGGGACAGAAGATCCGCATCCGGCTCAAGGCCTACGACCACGAGGTCATCGACTCCTCGGCGAAGAAGATCGTCGAGACGGTGACCCGCACTGGTGCGTCGGTCGCGGGCCCGGTGCCGCTGCCCACTGAGAAGAACGTGTACTGCGTCATCAAGTCGCCGCACAAGTACAAGGACTCGCGCGAGCACTTCGAGATGCGCACCCACAAGCGTCTGATCGACATCCTCGACCCGACCCCCAAGACCGTTGACTCGCTGATGCGCCTGGACCTTCCGGCCGGCGTCGACATCGAGATCAAGCTCTGAGAGGTCGCTGAGAGATGGCTAAGCAGATCAAGGGTGTCCTGGGCGAGAAGCTCGGCATGACCCAGGTCTGGGACGAGAACAACCGTGTCGTCCCCGTGACCGTGGTCAAGGCCGGCCCCTGTGTCGTCACCCAGGTACACACCGCAGACTCCGACGGCTACGACGCCGTCCAGATCGCCTTCGGCGAGATCGACCCGCGCAAGGTGAACAAGCCCCTCAAGGGCCACTTCGCCAAGGCCGACGTCACTCCCCGCCGCCACCTGGTGGAGATCCGCACCGCGGATGCCTCCGAGTACACCCTCGGCCAGGAGGTGACCGCCGAGACCTTCGAGGCCGGCGTGAAGGTCGACGTGACCGGCAAGAGCAAGGGCAAGGGCTTCGCCGGTGTCATGAAGCGCCACGGCTTCGCCGGCGGCAAGGCCAGCCACGGCGCCCACCGCGTGCACCGCAAGCCGGGCTCCATCGGTGGCTGCGCCACCCCGGGCCGCGTGTTCAAGGGCATGCGGATGGCCGGCCGGATGGGCAACCAGCGGGTCACCACCCAGAACCTGACCGTCCACGCCGTTGACGCGGAGAAGGGGCTGCTGCTCATCAAGGGCGCCGTCCCCGGTCCGAACGGCGGCCTCGTCCTGGTCCGTAGCGCGGCCAAGGGGGCCTG
Source organism: Streptomyces sp. 184 (assembly GCF_045781775.1). Lineage (NCBI taxonomy): Bacteria > Bacillati > Actinomycetota > Actinomycetes > Kitasatosporales > Streptomycetaceae > Streptomyces > Streptomyces sp. 184. Next base: position 889,215 of record NZ_CP123230.1, read on the forward strand.
AGGTAATGAGCACCGTTGACATCCTTTCGCCGGCGGGCGAGAAGGCCGGGACCGTCGAACTCCCCTCGGAGATCTTCGACGCGCAGGTCAGCATTCCGCTGATCCACCAGGTCGTCACCGCCCAGCTGGCCGCTGCCCGACAGGGCACGCACAAAGTGAAGACCCGCGGCGAGGTCCGCGGCGGCGGCAAGAAGCCGTACCGCCAGAAGGGCACCGGTCGCGCCCGGCAGGGCTCGATCCGCGCCCCGCAGTTCGCGGGCGGCGGCGTCGTGCACGGCCCCGTGCCGCGCGACTACTCGCAGCGGACCCCGAAGAAGATGAAGGCCGCCGCGCTGCGCGGCGCCCTCTCCGACCGGGCCCGTCTCGGCCGCATCCACGTCGTCACCGGCGTGGTCGACGGCGAGATCTCGACCAAGGCCGCCAAGACCCTCCTCGGCAAGGTCAGCGAGCGCAAGAACGTGCTGCTGGTCATCGAGCGGGACGACGACCTGTCGCTGCTGTCCGCCCGGAACCTGCCCGACGTGCACATCCTGGACGCCGGTCAGCTCAACACGTACGACGTGCTCGTCTCCGACGACGTGGTCTTCACGCAGGCCGCCTTCGAGCGGTTCGTGGCCGGCCCCGTCAAGGGCGGCAAGGCCGTAGCCGGTGAGGTCGAGCTCCAGAAGGCTGAAGGGAGCGACGCCTGATGGTCGACATGGACAAGACCGAGACCGAGGCCGAGGCCGCGGACGAGACGGCGACCGGGTTCACCGTCACCAGCAAGACCTACGACGACCCGCGCGACGTGCTGCTCAAGCCCGTCGTCTCGGAGAAGAGCTACGCGCTGCTCGACGAGAACAAGTACACGTTCATCGTGGACCCGCGGGCCAACAAGACGCAGATCCGGCAGGCCGTCGAGAAGGTCTTCCAGGTCAAGGTCATCGGGGTCAACACGATCAACCGCCAGGGCAAGCGCAAGCGCACCCGCACCGGCTACGGCAAGCGCGCCGACACCAAGCGCGCCATCGTGACCGTCGCCGAGGGCGAGCGCATCGACATCTTCGGCGGCCCGGTCTCCTGACGGGGACCGACAGGGCTGTCCGTAACGGACGAGGACTGAAGAAATGGGTATCCGCAAGTACAAGCCGACGACTCCTGGCCGTCGTGGCGCCAGCGTCGCCGACTTCGTCGAGGTAACGCGGTCCACGCCGGAGAAGTCGCTGGTCCGCCCGCTGCACAGCAAGGGCGGCCGAAACAATTCCGGTCGTGTGACCGTCCGCCACCAGGGCGGTGGCCACAAGCGCGCCTTCCGCGTGATCGACTTCCGTCGGCACGACAAGGACGGCGTCCCCGCCCGGGTCGCGCACATCGAGTACGACCCGAACCGCACCGCGCGCATCGCGCTGCTGCACTACGCCGACGGCGAGAAGCGTTACATCCTCGCGCCGGCCGGCCTGAAGCAGGGCGACCGGGTCGAGAACGGCCCGGGCGCGGACATCAAGCCGGGCAACGCGATGTCGCTGCGCAACATCCCGGTCGGTACCGTCATCCACGCCATCGAGCTGAAGCCCGGCGGCGGCGCGAAGTTCGCCCGCTCCGCCGGTGCGCACGTGCAGCTCCTGGCGAAGGAGGGCCGCATGGCCCACCTGAGGATGCCGTCCGGCGAGATCCGGCTGGTCGACATCCGCTGCCGCGCCACCATCGGCGAGGTCGGCAACGCCGAGCAGTCGAACATCAACTGGGGCAAGGCCGGCCGCATGCGCTGGAAGGGCGTGCGCCCGACCGTCCGCGGTGTCGTGATGAACCCGATCGACCACCCGCACGGCGGTGGCGAGGGCAGGACCTCCGGTGGTCGCCACCCGGTCTCGCCCTGGGGCCAGAAGGAAGGCCGTACGCGCTCGCCGAAGAAGGCGAGCAGCAAGTACATCGTCCGCCGCCGCAAGACGAACAAGAAGCGCTAGGAGCGGGTGGAGTAGAGATGCCGCGCAGTCTGAAGAAGGGGCCCTTCGTCGACGACCACCTGATCAAGAAGGTGGACACGCAGAACGAAGCAGGCACCAAGAACGTCATCAAGACCTGGTCCCGCCGCTCGATGATCGTCCCGGCCATGCTGGGGCACACCATCGCGGTGCACGACGGCCGCAAGCACGTCCCGGTGTTCGTCACCGAGTCGATGGTCGGCCACAAGCTCGGCGAGTTCGCGCCGACCCGCACCTTCAAGGGCCATGTCAAGGACGACCGCAAAGCGCGTCGTCGCTGACCGGCGGAGTGCGAAGACCATGACTTACACCGAAGGGACAACCATGGAAGCCAGGGCCTCCGCGCGCTATGTGCGCGTCACGCCCATGAAGGCCCGCCGTGTGGTGGACCTCATCCGTGGCATGAGTGCCACGGAGGCTCAGGCGGTCCTGCGTTTCGCCCCGCAGGCCGCGAGCGTGCCCGTCGGCAAGGTGCTGGACAGCGCCATCGCCAACGCGGCGCACAACTACGACCACACCGACGCCGACAGCCTCATCGTGAAGGAGGCGTACGTCGACGAGGGCCCGACCTGGAAGAGGTTCCGGCCCCGCGCGCAGGGCCGGGCGTACCGGATCCGCAAGCGCACCAGCCACATCACGCTGGTCGTCGGCAGCAAGGAAGGGACCCGGTAATGGGCCAGAAGGTAAACCCGCACGGGTTCCGGCTTGGCATCACCACCGACTTCAAGTCGCGCTGGTATGCGGACAAGCTGTACAAGGACTACATCAAGGAAGACGTCGCCATCCGCCGGATGATGACGCAGGGCATGGAGCGCGCGGGCATCTCCAAGGTGGAGATCGAGCGCACCCGTGACCGCGTCCGCGTCGACATCCACACCGCCCGGCCGGGTATCGTCATCGGCCGCCGCGGCGCGGAGGCCGACCGTATCCGCGGCGACCTGGAGAAGCTCACCGGCAAGCAGGTGCAGCTCAACATCCTTGAGGTCAAGAACCCCGAGACCGACGCGCAGCTCGTGGCCCAGGCCGTCGCCGAGCAGCTCTCCTCGCGTGTCTCCTTCCGCCGGGCCATGCGCAAGAGCATGCAGTCCGCGATGAAGGCGGGCGCCAAGGGCATCAAGATCCAGTGCGGCGGGCGGCTCGGCGGCGCCGAGATGTCCCGCTCGGAGTTCTACCGCGAGGGCCGGGTGCCCCTGCACACCCTGCGCGCCAACGTCGACTACGGCTTCTTCGAGGCCCGTACGACCTTCGGCCGCATCGGTGTGAAGGTCTGGATCTACAAGGGCGACGTGAAGAACATCGCCGAGGTCCGTGCCGAGAACGCCGCGGCCCGTGCCGGTAACCGGCCGTCCCGCGGTGGCGGTGGCGGCGGCGGTGGCGACCGTCCGCGCCGCGGCGGTGAGCGCGGTGGCCGCGGTCGTCGTCCGCAGCGCGACCAGCAGCAGGCTCCGGCTGCCGAGGCCCCCCGGGCCGAGGCCGCCGCCAGTGCCCCGGCCCCGGCCAGCGACAGCACCGGAACGGAGGGCTGACCCATGCTCATCCCTCGTAGGGTCAAGCACCGCAAGCAGCACCACCCGAAGCGGCGCGGTCTCGCCAAGGGCGGTACCGAGCTGGCGTTCGGCGACTACGGCATCCAGGCGGCCACGGCCGCGTACGTCACCAACCGGCAGATCGAGGCCGCGCGTATCGCCATGACGCGGCACATCAAGCGTGGTGGCAAGGTGTGGATCAACATCTACCCGGACCGCCCGCTGACCAAGAAGCCCGCCGAGACCCGCATGGGTTCCGGCAAGGGCTCGCCGGAGTGGTGGGTGGCGAACGTCAAGCCGGGGCGCGTGATGTTCGAGCTGTCGTACCCGAACGAGAAGATCGCTCGTGAGGCGCTGACCCGTGCGGCTCACAAGCTTCCGATGAAGTGCCGGATCGTCCGGCGCGAGGGTGGTGAATCGTGATGGCCGCCGGTACCAAGGCGACCGAGCTGCGCGGGCTGTCCAACGATGACCTCGTGGAGAAGCTGCGCGAGGCCAAGGAAGAGCTGTTCAACCTCCGCTTCCAGGCGGCGACCGGACAGCTTGAGAACCACGGCCGGCTGAAGGCCGTCCGCAAGGACATCGCCCGGATCTACACCCTCATGCGGGAGCGCGAGCTCGGCATCGACACGGTGGAGAGCGCCTGATGAGCGAGACGAATGTGACAGAAGAGACCACTGCAACCACGAGCGGCGATGCCGCGGGCTCGCGCGGATTCCGCAAGACCCGCGAGGGGCTCGTCGTCAGCGACAAGATGGACAAGACCGTCGTCGTCGCCGTCGAGGACCGCGTGAAGCACGCCCTGTACGGCAAGGTCATCCGCCGTACGAACAAGCTCAAGGCGCACGACGAGCAGAACGCCTGCGGCGTCGGCGACCGCGTCCTCCTCATGGAGACCCGGCCGCTGTCGGCGACCAAGCGCTGGCGCGTCGTCGAGATCCTCGAGAAGGCCAAGTAAGTATTCCTGGGGGGAGCCCCCAGGACGGTTCCGCCAGGCTCGGCGGGGCGTCACGCCCCGCCGGGAACCGGCAGACGATCAGGAGATAGACGTGATCCAGCAGGAGTCGCGACTCAAGGTCGCCGACAACACGGGTGCAAAGGAGATTCTTTGCATCCGTGTGCTCGGCGGATCGGGCCGCCGCTACGCGGGTATCGGTGACGTGGTCGTCGCCACCGTCAAGGATGCGATCCCGGGTGGCAACGTCAAGAAGGGCGATGTCGTCAAGGCGGTCGTCGTGCGCACCATCAAGGAGCGCCGCCGGCCGGACGGTTCGTACATCCGCTTCGACGAGAACGCCGCCGTCATCCTCAAGGCGGACGGTGACCCCCGCGGCACCCGTATCTTCGGCCCGGTCGGCCGTGAGCTGCGCGAGAAGAGGTTCATGAAGATCATCTCGCTCGCGCCGGAGGTGCTGTAGCACATGAAGATCAAGAAGGGCGACCTGGTTCAGGTCATCACCGGCAAGGACAGGGGCAAGCAGGGCAAGGTCATCGCGGCCTTCCCGCGCGAGGACCGCGTCCTGGTCGAGGGTGTCAACCGGGTCAAGAAGCACACCAAGGCCGGCCAGACGGCCCGCGGGTCCAAGACCGGCGGGATCATCACGACCGAGGCCCCGATTCACGTCAGCAACGTTCAGTTGGTGGTGGAGAAGGACGGCCAGAAGGTCGTGACCCGGGTCGGCTACCGCTTCGACGACGAGGGCAACAAGGTCCGCGTTGCCAAGCGGACGGGTGAGGACATCTGATGACTGCCACCACTGCGACCGCCGCAGGCACGCCCCCGCGCCTCAAGCAGCGCTACCGGGACGAGATCCAGGCCAAGCTGAAGGACGAGTTCTCGTACGAGAACGTCATGCAGATCCCCGGCCTGACCAAGATCGTGGTCAACATGGGCGTGGGCGACGCCGCCCGCGACTCCAAGCTGATCGAGGGCGCCATCAAGGACCTCGCCACGATCACCGGCCAGAAGCCGTCCGTGACCAAGGCCCGGAAGTCCATCGCGCAGTTCAAGCTGCGCGAGGGCATGCCGATCGGCGCCCACGTCACGCTTCGCGGCGACCGGATGTGGGAGTTCCTCGACCGGCTGCTGTCGCTCGCGCTGCCGCGCATCCGCGACTTCCGCGGCCTGTCGCCGAAGCAGTTCGACGGCCGGGGCAACTACACCTTCGGTCTCACGGAGCAGGTCATGTTCCACGAGATCGACCCTGACAAGATCGACCGGGTCCGGGGCATGGACATCACCGTGGTCACCACGGCGAGCAACGACGACGAGGGCCGCGCCCTGCTTCGTCTCCTCGGCTTCCCGTTCAAGGAGGCATGAGCCGTGGCAAAGAAGGCCCTGATCGCTAAGGCCGGCCGTAAGCCGAAGTTCAAGGTGCGCGGTTACACGCGCTGCCAGCGCTGCGGCCGACCCCACTCCGTCTACCGCAAGTTCGGCCTGTGCCGCGTGTGCCTCCGTGAGATGGCGCACCGGGGCGAGCTGCCGGGCGTGACCAAGAGCTCCTGGTGATCCGCCGGATCACCGGGACGCTTTGACCGACTACTACGCCGTAGGTCCCCGCACCACACCCGTCCTCGTACCGAGGGAGAGGGACGGTGCAGACAGGAAACCGCGGCGAGAGAGGCCGAAGGCCATCACATGACCATGACCGATCCGATCGCAGACATGCTGACCCGTCTGCGGAACGCGAACTCGGCGTACCACGACACCGTGACGATGCCGCACAGCAAGATCAAGACGCACATCGCGGAAATCCTCCAGCAGGAGGGCTACATCAGCGGCTGGAAGACCGAGGAGGCCCGCGTGGGCCAGAGCCTCGTCCTGGAGCTGAAGTACGGCCCGAACCGCGAGCGCTCGATCGCAGGCATCAAGCGGATCTCGAAGCCGGGTCTGCGGGTCTACGCGAAGTCCACCAACCTGCCGAAGGTGCTCGGCGGCCTGGGCGTGGCGATCATCTCCACGTCCCACGGGCTGCTCACCGACAAGCAGGCAGGCAAGAAGGGCGTGGGCGGGGAAGTCCTCGCCTACGTCTGGTAACGGAAGGGAACGGAGGTAAAGCCATGTCGCGTATTGGCAAGCTGCCCATCCAGGTTCCCGCCGGCGTGGACGTCACCATCGATGGCCGTACGGTCAACGTGAAGGGCCCCAAGGGCTCCCTCGCGCACACCGTCGTCGCGCCCATCGACGTCGCGCGCGGCGACGACGGCACCATCGTCGTCAGCCGTCCGAACGACGAGCGCAAGAGCAGGGCGCTGCACGGCCTGTCCCGCACGCTGGTGGCGAACATGGTCACCGGTGTGACCCAGGGCTACGTCAAGAAGCTGGAGATCAGCGGGGTCGGCTACCGCGTCCAGGCCAAGGGCTCCAACCTGGAGTTCTCGCTGGGCTACAGCCACCCGATCCTCATCGAGGCCCCCGAGGGCATCACCTTCAAGGTCGAGAACCCGACGCACTTCAGCGTCGAGGGCATCGACAAGCAGAAGGTCGGCGAGGTCGCCGCGAAGATCCGCAAGCTGCGCAAGCCCGACCCGTACAAGGCCAAGGGCGTCAAGTACGAGGGCGAGTACATCCAGCGCAAGGTCGGAAAGGCGGGTAAGTAAGCCATGGCATACGGTGTGAAGATCGCCAAGGGCAGTGCCCGCAAGGCGGTCGCCGTCAAGCGCCGGCACATCCGCGTGCGGAAGAAGATCTCCGGTACGCCGGACCGCCCGCGCCTGGTCGTCACGCGCTCGAACCGCCACATGGTCGCCCAGGTCGTCGACGACATCGCCGGCCACACGGTGGCCTCGGCCTCCTCGATGGACACGTCCATCCGCGGTGCCGAGGGCGACAAGACCGCGCAGGCCAGGCAGGTCGGCGCGCTTGTCGCCGAGCGTGCGAAGGCCGCCGGAGTCGAGGCCGTGGTGTTCGACCGCGGTGGCAACCAGTACGCCGGGCGCATCGCCGCTCTGGCCGACGCCGCCCGCGATGCCGGGCTGAAGTTCTGAGAGAGGAAGACCAATGGCTGGACCCCAGCGCCGCGGTGGCGGCGCCGGCGGCGGCGAGCGGCGGGACCGGAAGGGCCGGGACGGCGGCAATGCTGCCGACAAGACCGCGTATGTTGAGCGCGTTGTCGCGATCAACCGAGTCGCCAAGGTTGTGAAGGGTGGTCGTCGCTTCAGCTTTACCGCGCTGGTCGTGGTGGGCGACGGCGACGGCACCGTAGGTGTCGGGTACGGGAAGGCCAAGGAGGTGCCGGCCGCCATCGCCAAGGGTGTGGAGGAGGCCAAGAAGCACTTCTTCAAGGTCCCCCGGATCCAGGGCACCATCCCGCACCCGATCCAGGGTGAGGAAGCCGCGGGTGTCGTGCTGCTGAAGCCGGCGTCGCCCGGTACCGGTGTGATCGCCGGTGGCCCGGTGCGTGCCGTGCTGGAGTGCGCGGGCATCCACGACGTGCTGAGCAAGTCGCTCGGCTCGTCCAACCCGATCAACATCGTGCACGCCACGGTGGCCGCACTGAAGGGCCTTCAGCGCCCCGAGGAGATCGCCGCCCGCCGTGGCCTGCCGCTGGAGGACGTGGCGCCCGCCGCAATGCTGCGCGCCCGCGCTGGGGTGAACGGCTGATGGCACAGCTCAAGATCACCCAGAGCAAGTCCTACATCGGGAGCAAGCAGAACCACCGGGACACGCTGCGTACGCTCGGCCTGCGCCGGATCAACGACAGCGTCGTCCGCGATGACAGTCCCCAGGTGCGCGGCATGGTGCACACCGTCCGCCACCTGGTGACGGTCGAGGAGGTCGACTGACATGGCCGTCCAGGACGCGGCGGAGCAGAAGCCGCTGAAGATCCACAACCTGCGGCCGGCCCCGGGCGCCAAGAAGCCGAAGACCCGCGTGGGTCGAGGCGAGGGCTCCAAGGGCAAGACCGCGGGCCGCGGCACCAAGGGCACCAAGGCCCGCTACCAGGTGCCGGAGCGCTTCGAGGGCGGGCAGATGCCGCTGCACATGCGGCTGCCGAAGCTCAAGGGCTTCAAGAACCCCGCCCGCAAGGTGTACCAGGTGGTGAACCTGGACAAACTGGCCGAGCTGTACCCCGAGGGCGGCGAGGTCACGGTGACCGATCTGGTCGCCAAGGGCGCGGTGCGCAAGAACGAGCTCGTGAAGGTGCTGGGCAACGGGGACGTCTCCGTGGCGCTTCAGGTGACCGTCGACAAGGTCTCCGGTTCCGCCCGCGAGAAGATCACGTCCGCCGGCGGCTCGGTCACCGAGCGCGTCTGAGTGTGACGAGCAACCGGGGATGTCCCGCATGGGCATCCCCGGTTGGTCGTTCCACGGCAGCCGCACCCCCCGGTAAGGTGGCGTGCACTGTCCCTACCCATGCGGGCGTACGCCTGCGTGGGACGTCTACCGACCATCCGCTGAACAAATGACCCGTCAGCCCTCGTGATGAAGCATGGGGGCCGCAGGAGGCACCGTGCTCACCGCGTTCGCCCGGGCGTTCAAGACACCCGACCTGCGCAAGAAGCTGCTGTTCGTGCTCGGCATCATTGTGATCTACCGGCTCGGTGCGCAGGTTCCTGTCCCCGGAACCGATTACCAGGCCGTGCAGCAATGCATGGACGAGGCCAACGCCAACCAGGGCCTGTTCGGCCTGGTCAACATGTTCAGCGGTGGGGCCCTCCTTCAGATCACCATCTTCGCCCTGGGGATCATGCCGTACATCACGGCCAGCATCATCCTTCAGTTGCTGACGGTGGTGATCCCGCGGCTGGAGGCCCTGAAGAAGGAGGGCCAGTCCGGCACGGCGAAGATCACACAGTACACGCGCTATCTGACCGTCGCCCTCGCGGTGCTCCAGGGCACCGGTCTGGTCGCCACGGCGCGCAGCGGCTCGCTCTTCCCGCAGTGTCAGGTCAACGACCAGATCATTCCCGACGACTCGATCTTCATCATCATCACGATGGTGATCTGCATGACCGCGGGCACCGCCGCCGTCATGTGGCTCGGTGAGCTGATCACCGACCGCGGCATCGGCAACGGCATGTCGATGCTGATGTTCATCTCGATCGCCGCCGGTTTCCCCGGCGCCCTGTGGAACATCAAGCAGTCCGGCAAGATCATCGACGGCTGGGGCGAGTTCGTCGTCGTCATCGCGCTCGGCCTGGCGATGGTCGGCCTGGTGGTCTTCGTCGAGCAGGCGCAGCGTCGCGTCCCCGTGCAGTACGCGAAGCGCATGATCGGGCGCCGCTCCTACGGCGGCACCTCGACGTACATCCCGCTGAAGGTCAACCAGGCGGGCGTCATCCCGGTCATCTTCGCGTCCTCGCTGCTCTACATCCCCGCACTGATCGTCCAGTTCACCGGCTCCACGTCGGGCTGGGCGCAGTGGATCGAGGAGAACTTCGTCACCGGCGATCACCCGGTGTACATCCTCACCTACTTCCTCATGATCGTCTTCTTCGCCTTCTTCTACGTGGCCATCACGTTCAACCCCGAAGAAGTCGCCGACAACATGAAGAAGTACGGTGGTTTCATCCCGGGCATCCGGGCCGGCCGTCCCACCGCGGAGTACCTGAGTTACGTACTCAACCGGATCACCTGGCCGGGCTCGCTCTATCTGGGTCTGATCGCGCTGGTACCGACAGTGGCGTTGGTGCTGTTCAACGCGAACCAGAACTTCCCCTTCGGCGGCACGAGCATCCTCATCATCGTGGGTGTCGGGCTTGAGACGGTGAAGCAGATCGAGAGCAAGTTGCAGCAGCATCACTACGAAGGGTTCCTCCGCTGATGCGAATCGTCCTCGTCGGGCCCCCCGGCGCGGGCAAGGGCACGCAGGCCGCCCTGCTCGCCAAGAACCTGTCGATCCCGCACGTCTCCACCGGCGACCTCTTCCGTGCCAACATCAGCAAAGGCACGGACCTGGGCCGTCAGGCGAAGGCGTTCATGGAGGCGGGCGACCTGGTGCCGGACGAGGTGACCGTGGGGATGGCCTGGGACAGGATGGAGCAGCCCGACGCACAGGGCGGCTTCCTGCTGGACGGCTTCCCGCGGAACGTGGCGCAGGCGGTCGCGCTCGACGGGCTGCTGAAGGAGGCCGGGCTGGAGCTGGACGCCGTGCTCGACCTGGAGGTGCCGGAGGACGAGGTCGTCAAGCGCATCGCCGGGCGGCGGATCTGCCGCAACGACAGCAGCCACGTCTTCCACGTCACGTACTCCCCGCCGGAGCGCGAGGGCGTGTGCGACGTCTGCGGCGGCGAGCTGTACCAGCGCGACGACGACAACGAGGACACCGTCCGTCGCCGGCTGGAGGTCTACCACCAGGAGACCGAGCCGATCATCGACTACTTCAAGGCCCAGGGCCTGGTGACCACGATCTCGGCGCTCGGCTCCGTGGCCGAGGTCACCCGGCGGGCCATGCAGGCCCTGCCCGGAGAGGTCTCCGCAGACCGGTCCTGAGCCGCCGTCGCGGCTCTCAGGCGCCCAGCCGGTCCCCGCCCGCGCGGGGGCCGGCTGTCGCCGTTGTACGGCCCGTACGCCCCCGCCGGGCGTACGGGGCCCGCACCGCCCTCGTACGCCCGTGTACGACCCTTGTACGCCCGCCGTGCCGCCCCCCGGCACCGGCCCCCGGCCGGCGGGCCGCGGCGGGCACGTATCGTGGACGGGGGAGCGTCCCTCGCCGGCCCAGGAGGCAGCAGCCGTCATGGTGGAGATCAAGACCCCGGAACAGATCGCCAAGATGCGGGCCGCCGGCCTCGTCGTCGCGGCCATGCACCAGGCGTGCGCCGCCGCCGCCGTGCCCGGGGCCACCACGAAGGACCTCGACGAGATCGCCGCCAAGGTCCTCGCCGACCACGGCGCCAAGCCGAACTTCCTGGGGTACGGGGGCTTCCCCGGCAACATCTGCACCTCGGTCAACGACGTCGTCGTCCACGGCATCCCCGACCGCGCCACCGTGCTGCGCGAGGGCGACCTGATCTCCATCGACGCCGGCGCCATCGTCGACGGCTGGCACGCCGACGCCGCCATCACTGCCTTCGTGGGCTCCGGGCACGCCGCGGAGCTGCACGAGCTGAGCCGGGTGACCGAGGAGTCCATGTGGGCCGGCATCGCGGCCGTCCGCAAGGGCAACCGGCTGGTGGACATCTCCGCGGCCATCGAGGGCTACATCCGCCGCCAGCCGCGGCCCGCCTCCGGCAAGTACGGCATCGTCGAGGAGTACGGGGGCCACGGCATCGGCTCGCAGATGCACATGGACCCGCACCTGCTGAACTACGTCGACAAGCGCCGCGGCCGCGGCCCCAAGCTCGTCCCGGGCTTCTGCATCGCCATCGAGCCGATGGTCAGCCTCGGCACCCCGCTCACCCACGTGCTGGCCGACGAGTGGACGGTCAAGACGGACGACGGCACCTGGTCGAGCCACTGGGAGCACTCCGTGGCCCTCACCGAGGCCGGTCCGCTGGTGCTGACCGCCCCCGACGGCGGCCGGGAGAAGCTCGCGGCCTACGGGGTCACGGCGGCCCCGGACCCGCTCGCCTGACGCCCCGGCCCGCGCGGGGGCTCCCGGCGGGCCGCGCGCTTAACGATCTTGCGGAGCGGGCACACTCCCGATTTCCCCTTTCTGGTGCGGGTCGCGTAGACTGACTCGTCGGTCCCGTGCACCCGTGTGCCCCGGACCATCCAGGTAGCCGAATCCGGAAGGTGAAGCGCTCAAGCATGGCCAAAAAACAAGGGGCCATCGAGATCGAGGGCACCGTCGTCGAGTCTCTGCCGAACGCGATGTTCAAGGTGGAGCTCCAGAACGGGCACCAGGTCCTCGCGCACATCAGCGGCAAGATGCGGATGCACTACATCCGTATCCTTCCCGACGACAGGGTCGTGGTGGAGCTGTCTCCCTACGACCTGACGCGCGGACGGATCGTCTACCGCTACAAGTAGATCTTGCTTCGTCCCGCTCCCGTGGGGCGGGGCACCGACCCGGAGAACCTCCAGACACATGAAGGTCAAGCCGAGCGTCAAGAAGATCTGCGACAAGTGCAAGGTGATCCGCCGTCACGGCCGGGTCATGGTCATCTGCGAAAACCTGCGCCACAAGCAGCGCCAGGGCTGACGTACGCCGACCCTTTGCTCGCACCGCTCGCAGCATCCTCGCGCGACGCAACAAGCGACAAGTAAAGAAGCAGCCACCCGACCCCCACGAACGTGTGTGGGACGACACCCCCGGCTCGGAGGCCGGGGACCCGGCTCGTAGCGAAATACGGGAACGGTGCTGCGGAAGACCTCCGACAAGACACAGGAGCCTTGAATGGCACGCGTTGCAGGTGTCGACATTCCGCGCGAGAAGCGCGTGGAGGTCGCCCTCACCTACGTGTTCGGCATCGGCCGGACGCTCTCCCAGCAGGCGCTGGCCGCGACCGGGGTGAACCCCGACACCCGCGTCCGCGATCTGACCGAGGAAGAGCTCGTCAAGATCCGCGAGTTCGTGGACAACAACCTCAGGACCGAGGGTGACCTCCGCCGCGAGATCCAGGCGGACATCCGGCGCAAGGTCGAGATCGGCTGCTACCAGGGCCTGCGGCACCGCCGCGGCCTGCCCGTCCACGGGCAGCGCACCTCCACCAACGCCCGCACCCGCAAGGGTCCGCGTCGCGCCATCGCCGGCAAGAAGAAGCCGGGCAAGAAGTAGTCCGCAGCGGTCCGCTCCGTGCGCGCGCATCGCTGAGGACCGACCACCTCCACGGGAGATAACACCGAATGCCTCCGAAGAGCCGAGCGGCCGGGGCCAAGAAGGTCCGCCGCAAGGAGAAGAAGAACGTGGCCCACGGCCACGCCCACATCAAGAGCACGTTCAACAACACGATCATCTCGATCACCGACCCGTCCGGGAACGTGATCTCGTGGGCCTCCGCCGGCCATGTCGGCTTCAAGGGCTCGCGCAAGTCGACGCCCTTCGCCGCCCAGATGGCCGCCGAGTCCGCCGCCCGCCGTGCCCAGGAGCACGGCATGCGCAAGGTCGACGTCTTCGTGAAGGGTCCCGGCTCCGGCCGTGAGACCGCGATCCGCTCCCTCCAGGCCACCGGTCTTGAGGTCGGGTCCATCCAGGACGTCACCCCCACCCCGCACAACGGCTGCCGCCCGCCGAAGCGCCGCCGGGTCTGAGAAAAGCGAAGTAGGAGACGACAAGACATGGCGCGTTACACCGGGGCCGACTGCAAGCGTTGCCGTCGGGAGAAGCAGAAGCTCTTCCTCAAGGGAGCCAAGTGCGAGAGCGCTAAGTGCCCGATCGAGATCCGTCCTTACCCCCCGGGTGAGCACGGGCGCGGGCGCACCAAGGACAGCGAGTACCTGCTCCAGAAGCGCGAGAAGCAGAAGTGCGCGCGCATCTACGGGGTGCTGGAAAAGCAGTTCCGCGGTTACTACAACGAGGCCAACCGGCAGACCGGCAAGACCGGTGAGAACCTGCTGCGCATCCTCGAAACGCGGCTGGACAACGTGGTCTACCGGGCCGGCTTCGCCAAGTCCCGCGACCACGCCCGGCAGCTCGTCCGGCACGGCCACATCACGGTCAACGGGCGCAAGACCGACATTCCGTCGGCCCGCGTCGTGCCGAACGACATCATCGAGGTCCGCGAGTCCTCCAGGAACCTGACCCCGTTCGCGGTGGCGCAGGCGGAGGCCGGCGACAGGACCGTCCCGGCCTGGCTGGAGGCGATCCCGTCCAACCTGCGGATCCTCGTGCACAGCCTGCCCGAGCGCCAGGTGATCGACACCCAGGTGCAGGAGCAGCTCATCGTCGAGCTCTACTCGAAGTAGGTCTTCGGGCAGTGCTCGCCGGTACGGGCGGTATGGCGCCTTTGCGCCGTGCCGCCCGTACCCTGGTCAGTACAGCGGACGTCAAATAGCGGGCGTCCACGACTGAAGGAACACACACATGCTGATCGCTCAGCGCCCCTCTCTCACCGAAGAGGTCGTCGAGGAGTTCCGCTCCCGGTTCGTCATCGAGCCGCTGGAGCCCGGCTTCGGCTACACCCTCGGCAACTCCCTCCGCCGTACGCTCCTCTCCTCGATCCCCGGTGCGGCAGTCACCAACATCCGGATCGACGGCGTTCTGCACGAGTTCACCACCGTGCCGGGCGTCAAGGAGGACGTCACCGACCTCATCCTCAACATCAAGCAGCTCGTCATCTCCTCCGAGCACGACGAGCCCGTCGTGATGTACCTGCGCAAGCAGGGCCCGGGCGTGGTGACCGCCGCCGACATCGCCCCGCCGGCCGGCGTCGAGGTGCACAACCCGGACCTGGTCCTGGCCACGCTCAACGGCAAGGGCAAGCTGGAGATGGAGCTGACCGTCGAGCGCGGTCGCGGCTACGTCTCCGCCGTGCAGAACAAGCAGGTCGGCCAGGAGATCGGCCGGATCCCGGTCGACTCCATCTACTCGCCGGTACTCAAGGTCAGCTACAAGGTCGAGGCCACCCGTGTCGAGCAGCGCACGGACTTCGACAAGCTGATCGTCGACATCGAGACCAAGCCGTGCATGCGCCCGCGCGACGCGGTGGCCTCCGCCGGCAAGACCCTGGTCGAGCTGTTCGGCCTCGCCCGCGAGCTGAACATCGACGCCGAAGGCATCGACATGGGCCCGTCCCCCACGGACGCCGCCCTGGCCGCGGACCTGGCCCTGCCGATCGAGGAGCTGGAGCTCACGGTCCGCTCGTACAACTGCCTCAAGCGCGAGGGCATCCACTCGGTGGGCGAGCTCGTGGCCCGCTCCGAGGCGGACCTCCTCGACATCCGCAACTTCGGCGCCAAGTCGATCGACGAGGTCAAGGCGAAGCTGGCCGGCATGGGCCTGGCCCTGAAGGACAGCCCGCCCGGATTCGACCCGACCTCGGCCGCCGACACCTTCGGCGCCGACGACGACGCCGACGCCGGCTTCGTCGAGACCGAGCAGTACTGATGTCTCGGGGGGCCCTCGCCCCCCGAACCCCGATCACCGGTACCTGACACGGCCGGTGCGGTAAAGGAGAAACACCATGCCGAAGCCCACCAAGGGCGCCCGAATGGGCGGCGGCGCGGCGCACCAGCGCGCCATGCTGCGGAACCTGGCCACCGCTCTCTTCGAGCACGGTCGCATCACCACGACCGAGGCCAAGGCCCGCAGGCTGCGTCCGTACGCCGAGCGGCTGGTGACCAAGGCGAAGAAGGGCGACCTTCACAACCGTCGGCAGGTCATGCAGCTCATCTCGGACAAGAGCGTCGTGCACACGCTGTTCACCGAGATCGGCCCGCGGTACGAGAACCGCCCGGGCGGCTACACCCGGATCACCAAGATCGGCAACCGTCGCGGCGACAACGCCAAGATGGCCGTCATCGAGCTGGTCGAGGCGCTGACCGTGCAGCAGGAAGCGGTCGGCGAGGCCGAGGCGGCGACGAAGCGCACCGCGAAGGACGCGGCGGGCGACGAGGCGGCGGCCGGCCTGAAGAAGGACTCCGCGGAGGAGACGGCCGAGGCCGCCGACACCGCCGAGGCCGAGGACGCCAAGCCGGCGGCCGAGGCCGACGCCGGGTCCGAGGAGTCTGCCGAGGGCAAGGACGCCAAGAACGCCTGACGCGCGATTCGTGCATCACGACGGGCCCGTTCCCCTGGGGAGCGGGCCCGTCGCCTTGGCCTTGGGAGGAACTGGGCAGTGAGTGACGAGGTGGCGCCCGGCTTCGTACGGGTGCGGCTGGACCTGTCGTACGACGGGACCGGCTTCTCCGGCTGGGCCCGGCAGCGCGAGGGACAGCGGACCGTGCAGGAGGAGCTGGAAACGGCGCTGCGCGTCGTGCTGCGCCAGCCCGCGCCGTACGAGCTGACCGTGGCCGGACGAACGGACGCGGGAGTGCACGCGCGGGGGCAGGTCGCGCACGTCGACCTGCCGGCGGAGCTGTGGACAGGGCAGGGGGAACACCTCCTGCGGCGGCTCGCCGGGCGGCTCCCGCACGACATCCGGGTGTGGCGGGTCACCGAGGCGCCGCCGCACTTCAACGCCCGCTTCTCGGCGATCTGGCGCCGCTACGCCTACCGCGTCGGCGACGACCCCGCCGGCGTCGACCCGCTGCTGCGCGGCCACGTGCTGTGGCACAACCGGCCGCTCGACGCCGCCGCGATGAACGCGGCCGCGGAGCGGCTCCTCGGAGAACACGACTTCGCGGCCTTCTGCAAGCGCCGGGAGGGGGCGACGACGATCCGGCGGCTGCTGGAGCTGCGCTGGGAGCGGCGGGCGGACGGGGTGCTGGAGGCGACGGTCAAGGCGGACGCCTTCTGCCACAACATGGTGCGGGCGCTGGTCGGCGCGATGCTGTTCGTCGGCGACGGGCACCGGGAGCCGTCGTGGGTGGGGCGGGTGCTGGGGGCGGCGGTACGGGACTCGGCGGTGCAGGTCGTGCGTCCGCACGGGCTGACGCTGGAGGAGGTCGGGTACCCGGCGGCGGAGGACCTGGCGGACCGCAACCGCGCGGCGCGCCGGCTCCGCACACTGGGCGCGGGCGGGGGGTAGCCCCCGGCCCCGCCCCTTCCCGAACCCGGGGGCTGCCGCCCCCGGCCCCCGCCGCGCGGCCGCGCGCGCATCGCGGGGGCTCCGCCCCCCGGCCCCCGTGCCTGCGGCGGGTAGGGACGCTGGGCCTGGGGGGTTGTCCCGGTCCCGGCCTTTCCCGAACCCGAGGGCTGCGCCCCCGGCCCCCCGCCGCGCGGCTGCGCGCGGGGCTTGGGTGCTCCGCCCCCTGGACCCCCGGCCTCCGGCGGCACGGACGCTGGCGCGGGTGGGGCCCCGGTCCGCCCCTTCCCGAAACCGAGCGCTGCCACCCCCGGCCCCGGGCCTGCGGCCCTCCTGCCCGTAGGGCTCCGCCCTCCGCCCTCCGGCCGCCGCCCCCGGCCTGTGGACCTCCTGCCCGTTGCGCCCCCTGCCGGGTGACGTGTCCCCTCGGTGCCGTGTGGCTCGGGCCCCGGTGGCCCCCGCCTGGGTTGGGTGGGGCCATGCGTCTCGTGTCCGCCTTCTGTGCTCTCCTGCTCGTTCTCCTCGCCGGCTGCGCCGCCCCCTCCTCCCGCGCCCCCGACGCCCGCCCCGGTGCCCCCTCGCCCCGCTGTGACGGCGTCCGCGACTGTCTCGCGCGCATGACCCTCGCCGAGAAGGCCGGGCAGATGATCCAGTTGCAGAACGCCTTCCTCGACGACCCCCGCGACCTCGCCCGCCTCGGCATCGGCGCCATGCTCAGCGCCGGCGACGACGGCGGTCCCCGCGGCGGCGGCAACGACGCCGCCGCGTGGGCCGGGATGGTCGAGGGGTACCAGCGCGCCGCCATGCGCAGCCGGCTCGGGATTCCGCTGCTCTACGGTGCCGACGCCGTGCACGGCATGAGCGGCATCACCGGGTCCGTGATCTTCCCGCACCACATCGGCATGGGCGCCACCCGCGACCCCGCGCTCGTCGAGCGCGCCGAGCGGGTCGCGCGGGACGAGACGCTCGGCGCCGGGGTGCGGTGGGCGTTCACGCCGTGCGTGTGCGTGCCGCAGGACGTGCGGTGGGGGCGTACGTACGAGGGGTACGCCGAGGATCCCGGCGTCGTGGGCCGGCTCGGCGCCGCCTCCGTACGCGGGTTCCAGGGCCCCGCGCTGGGGCCCCGCTCCGTGCTCGCCACCGCCAAGCACTTCGTCGGCG
Source organism: Streptomyces sp. 184 (assembly GCF_045781775.1). Taxonomy (NCBI): domain Bacteria; kingdom Bacillati; phylum Actinomycetota; class Actinomycetes; order Kitasatosporales; family Streptomycetaceae; genus Streptomyces; species Streptomyces sp. 184. The sequence continues at coordinate 907,372 of NZ_CP123230.1, forward strand.
ACGGCGGCACCGCCTACGGCAGCGCCACCGGCGAGGGGCGGCTGCTGGACCAGGGCGACGTGCGGGTCGGCGCCGCCGAGCTGCGCCGGGTGCACCTCGCCCCGTACCGCGACGCCGTCGCCGCCGGCGTCGGCTCCGTCATGGCCGGCTACAGCAGCGTCCACGGCACGAAGACGCACGGCGACCGGCGGCTGCTCACCGGCGTGCTCAAGGGCGAGCTGGGCTTCGGCGGCTTCGTCGTCAGCGACTACGACGCCGTACAGCAGCTTCCCGGCAAGGATCTCGCCGCGCAGGTCGCGCGCGCGGTCAACGCGGGGATCGACATGGTCATGGTCTCCCGGGACCACCGCGGCGTGCACGACGCCGTCGTCCGCGGCGTCGAGCGCGGGGACATCCCGCGGCGGCGGGTGGACGATGCCGTACGGCGCATCCTGGACGCCAAGGTCCGCCTCGGGCTCTTCGACGAACCGTTCACCGACCCCGCCCTGACCGCCGAGGTCGGCTCGCCCGCGCACCGGGCGGTCGCGCGGCGGGCGGTACGGGACTCGCAGGTGCTGCTCCGCAACGAGCGCGGCGCGCTGCCGCTGCCGCGGCGCGGCCCGTACCGCATCGTCGTCGGCGGCAACGGCGCCGACGACCTGGGCCGCCAGCTCGGCGGCTGGTCCGTCGGGTGGCAGGGCGGCACGGGGCGGACGACGACGGGGACGACGTTCCTGAAGGCGCTGCGGCGGGCGACGGCCGGGACGGGCATCGAGGTGGCGACGAAGGGCCGGGGCGACGTCGCGATCTGGGTGGGCGGCGAGGATCCGTACGCGGAGTGGTTCGGGGACTCCGAGACGCTGGCGCTGGGGGAGCGGAACGAGGCGGATCTGGCGGACGTGTGCGGGCGCGCGAAGACGTGCGTGGGCGTGCTGTACTCCGGGCGGCCGGTGGTGCTGGGGGACGCGCTGGAGCGGACGGACGCCTTCGTGGCGGCGTGGCTGCCGGGGACGGAGGCGCGGGGGATCACGGACGCCCTGTTCGGGGCCGGGTTCGGCGGGCGGCTGCCGGTCACCTGGCCGCGCCGGGCGGCGGACGCGGCGACGTCCCGGGCGCCGGGCGCGGACCCGCTGTTCCGGTACGGGTACGGGCTCCGGCCGTACTGAGGGGGGCGGGGTGCGTGGGGTGGTGGCCGGGTGGCGCGGTTCCGGGTGCGGGGTCCGTACGGGATCGGCGTGCGGGCCGTACGGGACCCGTGTGCCCGTTCCGTACGGGCCCCCGCCCCCTACGCCGCCGCGAACAGTTCCCTGAACCCGTCCCGCCACGTCGGGTACGCCGGCCGCCAGCCCAGCTCGATCTTCGCCTTCTCGTTCGCCGCCCCCCTGCCCTCGGTCATCACCGTCGCCACGAACTGCCCCGCCGCGTACCGCGCCAGCCACACCGGCACCCGTCGCGGCGGCGGTGCGCCCATCGCCGCCGCCAGCCGCGGCACCCACTCCTTCTGCGCCGCCGGGTCGTCGTCGGTGATGTTGTAGAGGCCCGGCTCGCCCCGTTCCACCGCCGCGGCCGTCGCCTGTGCGGCGTCGTCGATGTGGACGAGCGACATCACGCCGTCGCCGTCGCCCACCACCGGGAAGCGCCGTTTGCGCACCATCTCCGCCTGTTCGCCGCCGGGGCAGACGGACGTGCCGGGGCCGTAGAAGCCGCCGTAGCGCAGGACGACGCCCTCGATGCCGGGGGTGGAGGTGACCGCGTCCTCCAGGTGCTTGATGGCGGCGAGGGTCTGCTCGGTGCCGGGGGGAGGGGACGTGTCGAGCGGGTCCTCCTCGGTCTTGATCCTGCTGCCCTCGCGCGCGTACGGCCAGCCGGCGAAGCTCTGCGCGACGAAGCGCCGGGTGCCGGCGTCGGCGGCGGCCGTCAGCAGGTTGTCGGTGCCCTCGGTGCGCAGCCGGTTGGTGGCGGCGAAGCCGGCGTCGAGGCGGCGGAGGTCACGGGCGCGTACGTCGATGCCGCGGGACAGGGCGGTGGCCTCGTGGACGATCACCTCGGGGGCGGTGCGCGCCACCGCCTCCCGTACGGCCGCCGCGTCGAGCGCGTCGAGCACGACCGGCTCCACGCCCGCCGCGCGCAGCCGCTTCGTCTTCGCCTCGGTCGTCGTGGTGCCGGCGACGGTGTGCCCGGCCGCGGTGAGGAGCGGGAGCAGCCGGCTGCCGAGGGCGCCGGTGGCGCCGGTGACCAGGATCTTCATGTCCCCAGCCGACCACCGCGTGCCCGGGCGCACCACGCGGACCGCGCCTTTTGGAGCCGTTCGGGGGCCGTCCGGGGGCCGCCCCGGCTGCCGCCGGCTGCCGGGGCGGGCTTCTACTGCTCGGTGGACTTCAGGGCCTGCTCCCGGCCGCGGTCCATGATGCGGCGGTAGACGTACCAGCCGGTGTCCTGCACGGCCTCTTTGGTCAGGCGGTCGTCGGTGGTGACGGCCTTGCCGTCGGAGTAGCCGGCGATGGTGAAGTAGGCGTAGCGGCCGAGGGTGTTGCTCGTCAGCCGGCAGGCGGTGGCGCGGCAGAACTCGGGCACGCCGGCGCCGGGCAGCGACTCCAGGTTGCCGGACGCCTGCTCGGCGGCGCGGCCGGCCGGGCCCTCGGCGGCGAAGACGGCGACGCCGACGGTGACGGCGGTGCCGTCGCGGGTGAACGTGGCGCGCAGGAGCCGTTCGCAGTCGTTGGCGGTGAGGACCTTGCCGAGCTTGGTGGAGGCGCCGGAGGCGCACTCGTCGGTGCTGTGGGTGGCCCTGCGCTCGTACGTGTGGCCGTCGACGGTGATCTTCGCGTTGGGGTAGAAGCTGTCGACGGTCAGCGGGGCCGTGTCCTTGTCGGCGGAGGCGATGAAGTCCCTGGGGTTCGGCGGCGGGGCCACCGACGAGAACGACGGCTCGCCCTTGCCGCTCTCGCTCCCCGCGCCGGATATCCGGTTGTCGGAGGCGCCGCTGGACGGATCGTCGTCGCCGCCGGAGGTGGTGACGACCGCCGCGGCGACGGCGCCCGCGATCACCACCGTGGCCAGCGCCCCGCCGACGATCGTCAGCAGCCGCCGCTTGCGGCGCCGCTCGGCCGCCGCGGAGTCGGCGAGCGCGCTCCAGTCGGGCGCGGGCCCGCCGGATCCCGGCGGACCGAAGCCCGATCCCTGCCCCTGCCCCCCGGGGCCGCCGTAGCCGCCCCCCTGCCCGAAGCTCATGGCGGGCATCTTAACCGGGCCCGCCGTCACCCGGACGGCGGTGTGGGGGCGTTGGGGGCGCGGGTCGTACGGGGACGGCGGTGGCCGGCGCCGTACGGAAAACCTGTTTCGCCGTTTTGCCGCGGGCCGCGAGGATGGGGGCATGGGACACCTGGAGGCCGCGCACCTGGAGTACTACCTGCCGGACGGGCGGCCGCTGCTCGGCGACGTCTCGTTCCGCGTCGGCGAGGGCGCCGCCGTGGCGCTGGTGGGGGCGAACGGGGCGGGGAAGACGACGCTGCTGCGGCTGCTCGCCGGCGAGCTGGAGCCGCACGGCGGCAGTGTGTCGACCGGCGGCGGGCTGGGCGTGATGCCACAGTTCGTCGGCTCGGTGCGCGACGAGCGTACGGTGCGGGACCTGCTGGTCTCCGTCGCGCAGCCGCGGATCCGTACGGCCGCCGCCGCCGTCGACGAGGCCGAGCTGGCGATCATGGAACGCGACGACGAGCGCGCCCAGCTCGCCTACGCGCAGGCGCTGAGCGACTGGGCGGAGGCCCGCGGCTACGAGGCCGAGACGCTGTGGGACAAGTGCACGACGGCCGCCCTGGGCGTGCCGTACGAGCGGGCCCAGTGGCGCGAGGTGCGCACGCTGTCGGGCGGTGAGCAGAAGCGGCTCGTGCTGGAGGCGCTGCTGCGCGGTACGGACGAGGTGCTGCTGCTCGACGAGCCGGACAACTACCTGGACGTACCCGGCAAGTTGTGGCTGGAGCAGCAGCTCCGCGAGACGCCGAAGACCGTGCTGTTCGTCAGCCACGACCGGGAGCTGCTGGCGCGCAGCGCGGAGAAGATCGTCAGCGTGGAGCCGAGCCCCGCGGGCAGCGACGTGTGGGTGCACGGGGGCGGCTTCGGGACGTACCACCAGGCGCGCAAGGATCGCTTCGAGCGGTTCGAGGAGCTGCGTCGGCGCTGGGACGAGGAGCACGCGAAGCTCAAGCGGCTGGTCATCATGTACAAGCAGAAGGCCGCGTTCAACTCCGACATGGCCTCGCGCTACCGGGCCGCGCAGACGCGGCTGCGGAAGTTCGAGGACGCGGGCCCGCCGCTGGCGCCGCCGCGGGAGCAGGACATCCGGATGCGGCTGCGCGGCGGCCGGACCGGGGTGCGGGCGATCACGTGCGAGGAGCTGGAGCTGACCGGGCTGATGCAGCCGTTCTCGCTGGAGGTCTTCTACGGCGAGCGGGTCGCGGTGCTCGGCTCGAACGGCTCGGGGAAGTCGCACTTCCTGCGGCTGCTGGCCGGCGGTGAGGTGGGTCACGCCGGGGCGTGGAAGCTGGGCGCGCGCGTGGTCCCGGGGCACTTCGCGCAGACGCACGCGCACCCGGAGCTGCACGGGCGCACGCTGCTGGACATCCTGTGGAAGGAGTACGCGAAGGACAAGGGCGCGGCGATGTCGGCCCTGCGCCGCTACGAGCTGGACCGGGCGGCGGAGCAGCCCTTCGACCGGCTCTCCGGCGGGCAGCAGGCGCGGTTCCAGATCCTGCTGCTGGAGCTGGAGGGGTCGACGGCGCTGCTGCTGGACGAGCCGACGGACAACCTGGACCTGGAGAGCGCCGAGGCGCTCCAGGAGGGTCTGGAGGCGTACGAGGGGACGGTGCTGGCGGTGACGCACGACCGCTGGTTCGCCCGCAGCTTCGACCGGTTCCTGCTCTTCGGCGCGGACGGCCGGGTCCGCGAGACGCCGGAGGCGGTCTGGGACGAGGGCCGGGTGGCCCGGCGGCGTTGATCTTTGCGGCCGGGTCGGGGCGCGGCTGGGGGCGGGGTGTGCGGCAGGGGGTGTTTTGACCTGGTGGCTCGCGCCCCGGTATTCTGCTGGATTGTTGTGCGTATTGGCTGCTCGTTCTCACGCGTGAGGCCGTTACGCCTGGTCCACCAGGACGATTTATCAGCGATCAGCCGTCGGTTTGCGTCGCCGGCGCGGTCTACTGCTGCCGTGATCTCCGGGTGACCTTGTCAGAGAACACCCACTGAAGAAGCGAAGGCTACGACCGTGCGTACGTACAGCCCCAAGCCCGGCGACGTCCAGCGTCAGTGGCACGTCATCGACGCCACCGACGTGGTGCTCGGCCGCCTGGCCTCCCAGGTCGCCCAGTTGCTGCGAGGCAAGCACAAGCCGGTGTACGCGCCTCACGTCGACGCTGGTGACTTCGTCATCATCATCAACGCCGACAAGGTGCACCTCTCCGGCAACAAGCGGACCCAGAAGCTGGCCTACCGCCACTCCGGCTACCCCGGCGGTCTCCGTTCCGTCCGCTACGACGAACTGATGGACAAGAACCCGGAGAAGGCCGTCGAGAAGGCCGTCCGCGGCATGCTGCCGAAGAACACCCTGGGCCGCCAGATGCTCAGCAAGCTGAAGGTGTACCGCGGTGCCGAGCACCCGCACGCCGCTCAGCAGCCGGTCCCGTTCGAGATCACCCAGGTCGCGCAGTAAGTCCCGGCCACACCCCCTAGAGACAGAGAAGCTGAGGAGAATCGTGGCTGAGACCACCGCTGAGGCGCCCGTCGAGGACGTCGAGGAGTACACCACCGAGACGCCCGCCGAGGACTACACCACCGAGTCCGCCGCGGCCCGCTTCGGCGACCCGCAGCCGGCCGCGGGCACCGGCCGCCGCAAGAACGCCATCGCCCGGGTGCGCATCGTCCCGGGCTCCGGCAAGTGGAAGATCAACGGCCGCACCCTTGAGGGCTACTTCCCGAACAAGGTGCACCAGCAGGAAGTCAACGAGCCCTTCAAGGTGCTGGAGCTGGACGACCGTTACGACGTCGTCGCCCGCATCGCCGGCGGCGGCATCTCCGGCCAGGCCGGCGCGCTGCGCCTGGGCGTGGCCCGGGCGCTGAACGAGGCGGACGCGGACAACAACCGCGGTGCCCTGAAGAAGGCCGGCTTCCTGACCCGTGACGACCGTGCGGTCGAGCGGAAGAAGGCCGGTCTGAAGAAGGCCCGTAAGGGAACGCAGTACAGCAAGCGCTGATCATCGTACTGCTACTGTGCTCAGCCCCGGCGGCCCCCGGAGAGATCCGGGTGGGCGCCGGGGCGCGCTTGTATGGTCGGCATACGGTCGGCGGGTATGGTCACGTGAGGACTTTTAACGGTCCGTAGCCGATCGTATCCGCTCAGGTTTGAGCATTCGGGAGCACTCGGAGGAGATCAGTGGGACGACTCTTCGGCACCGATGGCGTGCGCGGCGTGGCCAACGCGGACCTCACCGCGGAGATGGCCCTCGGGTTGTCGGTGGCGGCGGCACACGTGCTCGCCATCGCCGACTCGGCCCAGCCGCCCGGCCAGCGCCCGAAGGCGGTGGTCGGACGCGATCCACGGGCGTCCGGAGAGTTCCTGGAGGCGGCCGTCGTCGCCGGTCTGGCCAGCGCGGGCGTCGACGTGCTGCGCGTCGGCGTGCTGCCGACCCCCGCGGTCGCGTACCTCACCGGCGCACTCGGCGCCGACCTCGGCGTGATGCTCTCCGCCAGCCACAACCCCATGCCCGACAACGGCGTGAAGTTCATCGCCCGCGGCGGCCACAAGCTCTCCGACGAGCTGGAAGACGACATCGAGGCGCTCTTCCACAAGCACGAGCGGGGCGAGCCCTGGGAGCGCCCGACCGGCGCCGGAGTCGGCCGCGTCCAGCGCTACGAGCAGGGCTTCGACCGCTACGTCGCCCATCTGCTCGGCGTCCTGCCGCACCGCCTCGACGGGCTCAAGGTCGTCGTCGACGGCGCCCACGGCGCCGCCGCCCGCGTCTCCCCGGAGGCGTTCCAGCGGGCCGGCGCCGAGGTGATCCCCATCGGCACCGACCCCACCGGCCTCAACATCAACGACGGCTACGGCTCCACCCACCTCGACCAGCTCAGCGCCACCGTCCTCGAACACGGCGCCGACCTGGGCATCGCCCACGACGGCGACGCCGACCGCTGCCTCGCGGTCGACGCCGCCGGCCAGGAGATCGACGGCGACCAGATCCTCGCCGTACTCGCCCTCGGCCTGCGCGAGGACGGCCGGCTGCGCAAGAACACCGTCGTCGCCACCGTCATGTCCAACCTCGGCTTCAAGCTCGCCCTGGAGCGCGAGGGCGTGGAGCTGATCCAGACCGCGGTCGGCGACCGCTACGTCCTGGAGGAGATGAAGCGCGGCGGCTACGCGCTCGGCGGCGAGCAGTCCGGCCACGTCATCGTCCTCGACCACGCCACCACCGGCGACGGCACCCTGACCGGGCTGCTGCTCGCCTCCCGGGTGGCCGCCAGCGGCCGGCCGCTGGCGGAGCTGGCGGCGGTGATGGAGCGGCTGCCGCAGGTGCTGATCAACGTACGGGACGTGGACAAGGCCCGGGTCGCCAGCTCGCCCGAGCTGCGCCAGGCGGTCCTGGAGGCGGAGCGCGAGCTGGGCGCCACGGGGCGCGTGCTGCTGCGGTCCTCCGGTACGGAGCCGGTGGTGCGGGTCATGGTGGAGGCCGCCGACATCGACCAGGCGCGGTCGGTGGCGGGGCGGCTGGCCGACGTGGTGAAGTCGGCGCTGGGCTGAGGGCAGTTGCCGCTTCTACGGGGCCGGGGGTGCGCCTCCGGCCCCGTACGCGTACGGGCGGTCAGAACCGCCGGTGCGTGTGGTGGGCCGCCCGCGTCTGCTGGAGGTGCTGACCGAGCGTCTGCTGCGTGTGCCGGGCCCAGTACGCCTTCTGCACCAGCAGGGTCAGCGTGCCCGCGACGACGATGCCCAGCAGGTTGAGCAGCAACTGCTCGGACGAGCCGCGGGCCTGGTCCCACTCGCCGTAGCTGAGCGCGATCGCGGCGTTCGCCGCCGCCGGCACCGTCGTCACCGAGATGGCGACGCCCACCAGCGCCCCCGACTTCGACGACGTCAGCGACAGCGTGCCCGCGGTGCCCGCCAGCACGGCCACGATGAACGAGTACGCGTCCGGCGCGAAGATGAAGCCCGTCTGCGGGCGGTCCGCGTCCAGATCCGTCTCCGCGAACAGCCCGAAGGCGTCCATCACCAGGCTGAACCCCACCGTCAGCGCCATCGCCACCGCGAACCCGGCGAGCAGCGCCCCCAGCGACCGCACCGCCAGCCGCGACCGCCACTGCACCAGTGCCACGCACAGCCCCGCCACCGGCCCGAACTCCGGCCCCACGGCCATCGCCCCCACGATGAGGATCGCGCTGTCGATCATCACCCCGCAGGCGGCGAGCAGCGTGGCGACGCCGAGCATGGCGAGGTACGTGATCGACAGCGTCGACTCCTCCTGCGTCTCCTCGACCAGCGACTCCCACACCACGGCGTCCGCCGCCTCGCCCGGCGCGGCCTCCTCGGCCACGTCGGCGCGGCGCGAGAGCGTCAGGTCGACCTGGTCGACGCAGACCGCCCCGTCGTCGTACAGCCCGCGCCGGCGCAGTTCCTGAAGCAGCTTGTCGGCGGCCTCGCGGGCGACGTCGCACAGCACGACGTCGCCCTCGGGGTCGAGGGAGGCGCCGCGGAGGACGGCGAGGTGGGCGGTGCCGACGGTCTTGTGCAGGAGCCCGACGACCTCTTCGGTACGGGCGGCGGGGCACTGGATCCGCAGGTGCAGCATGGGCCGAGGTTAGCGGGTGCCGGTGGAGGCGGTTCCGTACAACTGCCGTACGGCCGAGGTGACCTGGCCGCAGGTCGTGGTGCGGACAGCGGCGGAGTGGGCGCGACGGCTGCGGGCCTCGCTACAGCTTGCGGAGGGACAGCCGCCGGACCTTGTGGTCCGGGCCCTTGCGCAGGACGAGGGTGGCGCGGCCACGGGTCGGGGCGATGTTCTGGCGCAGGTTGGGCTCGTTGATCGTGCGCCAGTTGCGTGTTCCGTACGCCATCGCCTCGGCCTCCGGCACCTCGGCGTAGCGGCTGAAGTACGACAGGGGGTTCTGGAAGGCGGTCTCGCGCAGCTTGCGGAACCGCTCGGTGTACCAGCGCTCGATGTCCTCGATGCGGGCGTCGACGTACACGCTGAAGTCGAAGAAGTCGGCGAGGGCGACGCGGGTGCGGCCGTCGTGGCCGGGGAGCGCGGGCTGGAGCACGTTCAGGCCCTCGACGATCAGTATGTCCGGGCTCTGCACCTTCAGCCGCTCGCCGGGGACGATGTCGTACGTGAGGTGGGAGTAGACGGGCGCGGTGACCTCGTCCTTGCCGGACTTCACGTCGGCGACGAAGCGGGTCAGCGCGCGCCGGTCGTACGACTCGGGGAACCCCTTGCGCGCCATCAGCCCGCGGGCCTCCAGCTCGGCGTTGGGCAGCAGGAAGCCGTCGGTGGTGACGAGTTCCACACGCGGGTGCTCGGGCCAGCGCGCGAGCAGCGCCTGGAGCAGCCGCGCGACGGTCGACTTGCCGACGGCCACGCTGCCGGCGATCCCGATGACGAACGGCGTGCCGGACTGCGGGCCCGCGGTTTCGCCGGGGCCGCCGAGGAAGGTGTTGACGGCGTGCCGGAGGCCGTGGGTGGCGCCGACATAGAGGTTGAGCAGCCGGGAGAGCGGCAGGTAGACGTCCCGTACCTCGTCCAGGTCGATCACGTCGCCGAGGCCGCGCAGCCGCTCGACCTCGGCGGCGGACAGCGGCAGCGGCGTCCGGTCCCGCAGGGCGCTCCACTCGGCGCGGGAGAGGTCGACGTAGGGGGAGGGGCTGTGCGTGCTCATCGGCGAGGCCACGGGGCCATTGTGCGCGGGGGCGGGGCGGGGTGCGCGGGCGGGTCGTGCCGTAGCCCTAGGCGGCGCCGGGGCGGAGGGCTAGGGTCCGGATACGTATTCGATTCTTGGGGGACGAGATGTCGGTACTAGTGGCCGTATGGCACCGGAGATCGGGCCGCCTCGCGGCGGCGGGCGCCCGGCGGCGGCGGGCCCGGAGCACCCGGGAGGAGTTCGCGGGCCGCGTCCGCGGCGACCTCGCGGCGGACCTGCCGGACGAGGACCTGGGGGAGGACCTGGTCGAGTCGCTGGACCTCTACCGCATGGGCAGCAAGCCGCGGTGCGAGGAAGTGGAGTACCTGAACCTGCTGAACGAGGCGGTGGAACGGATGGCGTGGGGCAGATAGCCCGCGCTCACCCCTCACCCCTCGGCGATGACGACGGCGGAGGCGACCCCGGCGTCGTGACTCAGCGACACGTGCCACGTGCGCACCCCCAGCTCGGCGGCCCGCGCGGCGACGGTCCCGCGCACGCGCAGATGCGGCCGGCCGTTGTCGTGGACGCACACCTCGGCGTCGTGCCAGTGCAGCCCGGGCGGCGCCCCCAGCGCCTTGGCCAGCGCCTCCTTCGCCGCAAACCGCACCGCCAGCGAAGCCACCCCCCGCCGCGCCCCGTCGGGCAACACCTGCTCGGCGGGCAGGAACAACCGGTCGAGCAACTCCGGCGTCCGCTCCAACGCGGCCCCGAACCGCGCCACCTCGGCGACATCGATGCCGACCCCGACGATTCCGCTCATGCGCGGCAGACTAACCGCTCCCGCTCCACCGAACACCGCGGTCACGGCGAACCCCCACCTCCGGCCCCGTTTCCGCCGGGGCGGCCCCGTACGGAACGACGGCCCGTGCGGACGGATGACGTGGGGCGGCGCCATCGACGTCCACTTGCAGCCGGCCGCCGCCGCGGGTGACCCGCACGAGGAAGCGCCGGCCGGGCACACGGCCGTGGCGTACGGCCCAGCCAAGCGGACCTCAGCCAGTTCCGCCTATCGGGTACTCGTCGCTCCGTTCCCACAACTCCCCGGGCGTGACGCCCTCTTCGCACACCAGCGGCCTTCCGCCGGCGTCGTACGCCGTGTGCAGGTCCACCGCGACCGCCAGCGGCAGCGGGCGCTCCAACCGCTCCGCCTCCGCCGCCGTGGCCAGCCGTACGGTGACGAGGTCGACGCCGCGGGCCGGGGCGCGGCCGGTCCGGCGGGTGACGTAGTGCGTGGTGCCCTCCGCGAGCGGGCCCGACTGGGCGAGCCGGGGGCACTGCTCGGCCACGTCCGGGGGAAACCATGCGCTCACGTACGTCAGCGGCGTGTTGTCCTCCAGTACCACCAGCCGGTCCCGGCGCAGCGCCCGCTGCCCCGGCCCCAGCCCCAGCGCCTGCGCCACCTGCGGCGGAGGCTCCTCGTGGCCGGGACGCCCCACGCGGCGGAACGGGTGGCCGCCCGCCAGCCGGCTGTTTCCCGAGGCCCGGTGCCCGGCGGGCCGGGCCAGCGGCGTGTCCACGACCCGGAAGCCCTGGCCCTGCCGCTCCCGGTCGATCACCCCGTCCAGTCGCAGCACGTCCATGGCCTTGATGGCGGTGGCGCGCGACACGCCCCAGCGCTCGCACAACTCCCGTTGCGAAGGCACCAACGCGCCCGGCGCCAACTCGCCGTCGGTGATCCGCGCCCGGATCCAGTCCGCGATCTGCTCGTACTTCAGCGTGGCCATGGGCCCTCCAGATACCGTCCCGCGAACTGGACTGGTCCACCGGTCTAAGAGCATTGCCGACATGAGTGCTGCGCCCCAAGTCGCTCCCGAGATCCTGCACTTCTACGGCACCGACTTCGACGAGGCCACGCGGCTGACCGGTACCGGCGACGGGCGGTTGGAGTTGGTGCGCACGCGGGAGCTGCTGCGGCGGCATCTGCCGCCGGCGCCCGCCGACGTGCTCGACGTGGGCGGCGGGCCCGGGGTGCACGCGGCGTGGCTGGTCGGGGACGGGTACCGGGTGCACCTTGTCGACCCCGTGCCGCGGCACGTCGAGGCCGCCGCCGCGGCCGGGGTCAGGGCCGAGCAGGGCGATGCCCGTGCGCTGCCGGTGGGCGACGGTTCGTACGACGTCACCCTCGTCCTCGGGCCGCTGTACCACCTGCTGGAGCGCGACGAGCGCGACCGGGCCCTCGCCGAGGCCCGCCGCGTCACCCGCCCGGGCGGTCTCGTCGCGGCCGCGGCGATCGGCCGGTACGCCTCGGTCTTCGAGCACACCGCCACCGCGCTGCTCGCCGGGGACCGCGTCCACGACGCCGTGCGCGACATCCTGGCCACCGGCCGCCACGACCCCGGCCGCAAGGGCTTCACGGCCGCCTACTTCCACACGGCGGCGGGCCTGGCGGGCGAACTGCGTGACGCGGGGCTGGGCGAGGTGACCGTGTACGGCGTCGAGGGGCCGGGCTGGGGGCAGGTCAAGGCCGTCGAGCAGCAGGCGGGCGGGTGTTGGCCGAGGGACATCCGGTGTTCGAGGCCGCGTTGCGGGCGGCGCGGCTGGCCGACGGGTACCCGGAGCTGCTGACCGCCGCGTCGCACCTGCTGGCGGTGGCAAGGCTTTGAACGGGCGGGCGGGTCTCGCTTCCTTGTCATCGCAGTCACGGTCGTCCCGGGAGATTCCGTGCCGGACGCCGTGCGACGCCGGGTTCAGCCTGTTGTTCGGCGTATGGACGTCGGGGGTTCGCTCCCGAGGACCTCGTCGTCCCCCTGAAAGAGACCCACGTAGGCGTTGACCACGTCCGGGACATCGGGCAGGTGCCCGGTTCTGTCCTCGCCTGTGTGCGCGTCCAGCATCAGGGGGTCGTCTTCGGTTCCGGCGTAGACGATGCCGTGCCAGGCGGTGGAGATGGGGGGCGCGAAGCGGTCTTGTGTGGGGAGTTGCCAGAGCACCTTGCCGGACGTCGTGTCCAGGGCGAACGAAGCGGGTTGGCCGTACTCCTGCTTGAAGCAGACGGCTGTCGACTCGTCGTCGTAGACGCAGCGGTCCGGCACCGCGAAGAACTCGGGGGAGGCCACTTGCCCGCCGTCCGCGAGATCTACGACCCTGCCGCCCCCGTCGTAAGTCGTGTCTACACCCCGCGTGATCAGAAGGCGGCGTGGTCCGATCCGGGATGCATGCAGATTCTCCTCCGGCTCGCCGGAGGTCCACTCACGCTTGCCGTCGCTCATACGAAGGCCGTGCAACTGTTGCGCTCCCCCATCTTCGCTCCTGGTCAGGGCGACGATTCCCTCCCCGACGGCGACGACGTCCTGCGCGTCTCCGTCCGTCCTCCAGATGGTTTTGCGTGTGGTGAGGTCCACCGCCCGTATGTCCAAGCCGGCGTCGACGATCGCGATACCGTCGTCGGCGCCGATGACCGACCCGTCGTCGGACTCGGAGAATCCGGGTTCCGCGCCGGCGATCTCGGCACTCCATATGGTCTTGTGGGTGCGGGCGTCCACCACGAGCATCTCGACCGCGTCCTTGTCGGTGTGGGTTCCGCTGCCGGGTGTGGAAACCGGCAGGAGCGCCACCGCGACCTGCTTGCCCTGCATTTCGGTGAGGACAGGGCGGCCGAAGTGCGGCGATATGGCGGGAGGCCGGCCCTTTGGCCGGATGACCGTGCTTTTCTCGGTCGTCAGGTCCAGGGCTGTGAGTTCGTTGGGCCCGGTGATCCACGCGGTGGTGCCGTCCAGCGTCGCCCGGCTCAGGTCTCCCGGGAGAACCAGTTCCTCTCCGCTGAATTTCGTCACCGGGTCGTACGCGCGCGGCGGGGCCGAGGGAGTCGTACCCGTCGGCTTCCGAGAAGTGGGGTTCTTACGGCTGCTCTCGGTGTCCTTGTCGGTCGCCGTGCAACCCAGGAGCAGAGTCAAGCCCATAGCCGCGCAGCCGACATCGACAGCCAGCTTCCTGAGCCATAAGCGTCGCGATTTCGCCACCGGTTCTCCGTACGGGCAGGAAGACGGGTTGGCGGCACCGCGGAGTTCTCAGTCCCCCCACTGGAAGTCACACCGTGCCGCCGCCCCACTGTCCTCCGTACCGAGCGGATCGGTCATCAGCCGTGAGTGCAGAGATTTTTGGCATTCAGCGCAGGCCGGCCCTGACCTCGCTCGGCGAGACCCCGTACGCCCTGCGGAAGGCCCGGCTGAAGTCCGCGGGGTGCTGGAATCCCCAGCACAGGGCGATCTCGCCGATCGTGCGGTGACGCAGGCGGGGGTCGGTCAGATCGGCGTGGCAGCGCTCCAGGCGGCGGTGCCGAATGGTCGCGGCGAGGGACTGCGGCTCGCCCTGGAAGAGCTGGTGGAGGGTGCGTACGGAGATGTGGTGGTGGGCGGCGACGGCCTTCGGGTCCAGAGCCGGGTCGGTGAGGTGGCGGTCGATGTAGGCGTTGATCCGGGCGCGGAGCATCGTCCTGCGGGTCGCGGAGGGCAGCGAGTCCTGGTCGCCGTACCGCGCTGCGAGGAGGGATCCGGCCAGGTCCACGCCGATGGTGCCGAGCCGGGCCAGCTCGGCGGGGCCCGACGAACGGGCGGCGGCCGGCAGGGAGGTCAGATACGGGCCCAGCAGGGCGCCGGAGCCGGCATCGCCGGGGAGCGGTTCGGCCAGCACGCGGTCGGCGCGGGCGGCGGGCAGCGGGAGCACAGCGCGGGGGAGTCGGAGGAGGGTCAGCCGGAGAGGACCGCCCCTGTCCAGGAAGTCGCAGGTCAGCGGATGCGAGGTGGAGAACAGTGCCATGCCGCCGCGGCCCAGGCAGGCGACGCTTCGCTTCTGCTCCAGCCGGACCGCGCCCCCGCGGACCAGTAACAGGAAGACCTCCTCGGGGTCGTGGCGGCGGATGAGCGCCGGGGAGCGCCCGGCGGCCATCGGGGGGAAGGCGAAGGTCGCGACCTGGCAGTGCGGGAGCCCGACGGACTCCACCCGGCCCTGGAACCGGTCCGTGTGCGCACTCCGGATCGACACCGGCATGACCTCGCGGTCGACCATGTCGTGCCACCAGCCGAAGCGGTCCGGCACCCCGATGTCGTCGGTGTTCACCCTCACCACCGGCCCCGCCGCGGTGGCGGCCGGCCCCGCCATCCCCTGAAGACTCGACATGCAACGAGTGTGCCCCGCACGGGAGTTGGCTGGTAGTGGGTCAGGCGGACCGGCCCCGGCAGCGGTGAGTCCTGATCACCGGGGTGTTCGCGTGCGTCGGCAGACGCGTGCTCCGGGCCGAAGCGACGTCGCCGACCCGCTCCTGTCCGCCCCGAAGGCCGGCGCGAGTCGGCAGAGTCCCCGGCTGCGGGCCTTCCGCCGGCGGGGGAGGATGGGGGGATGAGGACCGCTTTTGGGGTGGAGACGGTGCGGAGTGCCGAGGCGGCGCTGATGGCGGAGTTGCCCGAGGGGGCGCTCATGCAGCGGGCCGCCGCCGGGCTGGCCGCCGCGGCGGCCGGGTTGCTGGGGCGGGTGTACGGGCGGCGGGTGGCGCTGCTCGTGGGGAGCGGGGACAACGGCGGGGACGCGCTGTACGCCGGTGCGCGGCTGGCGCGGCGCGGGGCGCGGGTGACGGCCGTGCTGCTGAGCCCGGAGCGTACGCACCAGGGCGGGCTCTCCGCCCTGTGGGCCGGCGGGGGCCGGGTGCTGGCCGTCGACGAGGGTGCGGAGGCGTTCCTGCACCGGGCGTTCGACCGTGTCGACCTCGTCCTCGACGGCATCGTCGGCATCGGCGGCTCCGGCGGCCTGCGGCCCCCCGCCGCCGCGCTGGTGCGCCTGGTCCACGGCACCCGCGCCCCCGTGCTCGCCGTCGACCTCCCCAGCGGCGTCGAGGCCGACACCGGCGAGGTACGGGGCGAGGCCGTGACCGCCGACGCCACGGTGACCTTCGGTGCGTACAAGCCCGGGCTGCTCGTCGACCCCGCCGCCGAGCGCGCCGGGGCGCTGCGGCTCGTGGACATCGGGCTCGGGCCCTACCTGCCCGAGGTGCCCGAGCTGGAGGCGCTTCAGCACGCCGACGTGGCGGCGCTGCTGCCGCATCCGGCCGCCGAGAGCGACAAGTACCGGCGCGGTGTCGTCGGCGTCGTCGCCGGTTCCGAGCGCTACCCCGGCGCCGCCGTGCTCGCCGTCGGCGGGGCGCTGCGGGGCGGGGCGGGGGCCGTGCGGTACGTGGGGCCCGCGGCGCCGGCGGTCATCGCGCGGTATCCGGAGACGCTGGTCCACCCCGGGCCGCCGGGGAAGGCGGGCCGGGTCCAGGCGTGGGTCGTCGGGCCGGGGCTGGGGGACGGGCCGGGCGCGGAGGAGGTGCTGGACCAGGTGCTCGCCGCCGACGTGCCGGTGCTGGTCGACGCCGACGGCCTGCGGCTGCTGGACCGGGTACGGGTACGGCGCCGGTCCGCCCCGACGCTGCTCACCCCGCACGCGGGGGAGGCCGCCGCGCTCCTCGGCGTGGACCGGGCGGAGGTGGAGTCGGGCCGGCTGGCGGCGGTACGGTCGCTGGCGGCGGCGTACGGCGCGTCGACCCTGCTCAAGGGCTCCACGACCCTGGTCGCCGGGCCGGGCGAGGACCCCGTTCCCGTACGCGTCAACCCCACCGGCACCCCCTGGCTCGCCACCGCCGGCAGCGGCGACGTCCTCTCCGGGCTCACCGGCGCCCTCCTCGCCGCCGGTCTCGCCGCCCGCGACGCCGCCTCCGTCGGCGCGTACCTCCACGGCCTCGCGGCCCGCACCCTCGCCGACGGCGCCCCGGTCACCGCCCACGAACTGCCCGACGCGCTCCCCGTCGTCTGGCGCGACGTCCGCGACGCCTGACCTCCCCAGATCTTCCGCCGACCCGCAGGTGCCGGGGCGCAATGCGACACTGGCACCGATGAGCGACTCCCCTCTCCGCGCCCGCGCGGAGATCGACCTCACCGCGTACGGCGCGAACATCCGCGCCCTGCGCGGCATCGCCCCGCGCGCGCAGTTCCTGGCCGTCGTCAAGGGCGACGCCTACGGCCACGGCATGCTGCCCTGCGCCCGCGCCGCGCGCGCCGCGGGCGCCGAGTGGGTGGGGACCGCCACGCCCCAGGAGGCCCTGGACCTGCGGGCCGCCGGCGACCGGGGGCGGATCCTGTGCTGGCTGTGGACGCCCGGCGGGCCGTGGCGGCAGGCCGTCGAGGCGGATCTCGACGTCACCGTCAGCGGCCTGTGGGCGCTGCGGGAGCTGCTGCCCGCCGCCCGCGCCGCCGGGCGCACCGCGCGCGTCCAGCTCAAGGCCGACACCGGCCTCGGCCGCAACGGCTGCCTGGCCGACGACTGGCCCGACCTCGTCGCCGCCGCCCGCGCCGCCGAGGCCGAGGGCGTCATCGCCGTGACCGGCGTCTGGTCGCACTTCGCCTGCGCCGACGAGCCCGGCCATCCCTCCGTCCGCCGCCAGCTCGACGCCTTCCAGGAGGCCCTGGCCGTCGCCGAGCGCGCCGGACTGCGCCCCGAGGTGCGGCACATGGCGAACTCGCCGGCCACGCTCACCCTCCCCGACGCCCACTTCGACCTCGTCCGGCCCGGGGTCGCGTCGTACGGACTGTCGCCGAGCCCCGAGGTCGGGAGCCCGGCGGACTTCGGGCTGCGGCCCGTCATGGCGCTCAAGGCGTCGCTCGCGCAGGTCAAGGAGGCGCCGGCCGGCCTGGGCATCTCGTACGGGCACCACTACGTCACCCCGGGCCGCACCACCCTGGCCCTCGTGCCCGTCGGCTACGCGGACGGCATCCCGCGGCACGCCTCGGGGACGGGGCCGGTGCTCGTCGCCGGGAAGCTGCGGACGGTCGCGGGGCGGGTCGCGATGGACCAGTTCGTCGTGGACCTGGGCGGGGACGCGGCGGCGGTGGGCGACGAGGCGGTGCTCTTCGGGCCCGGGGACCACGGCGAGCCCACGGCGGAGGACTGGGCGCGGGCGGCGGGCACGATCGGGTACGAGATCGTCACCCGGATCGGACCCCGCGTTCCGCGCGTGTACGTGGGCGGGGCGGGGGATGCCCCCCACATGGACACGCACATGGACACGGCCACAGGCACGGACACGGCCACGGCCACGGCCACGGCCACGGACACAGGCACAGGCACAGGCACGGACACAGGCACAGGCACCGACGCCGCGTACGCCGCCGACCCGCACCGGCCCGGGGCCCGCCATGACTGACCCCGGCCCCGGCCCCGCCCCCCTCCCCGTCCCGCCGCCCGGCGGCTGGTCCCGGGCCGGCCGGCGGCGGGCCGGGATCGCGGGCGCCGCCATCGGCGTGCTCGCCGCCGGGGCCGCGGCGAGCGTGGCGGTGGAGCGGCTGGCGATGGGCCGCGGCGTCCGCCGCCGGGCCCGGCAGGCCCTCGACGCGGCGGGCCCGTACGGCACCCTCCGCGGCACCCCCGGCACGGCCGTCGCCGACGACGGCACGAGGCTGCACTACGAGGTCGAGGAGGCCGACGACTTCCCGGTCACGCCCCCCGACGGCGCCGCCCCCGACACTGCGGCGGCCACCCCCCGCCGCCGGCGCCGCCGCTTCGCCGGCCGCCGCGCCGCCGCGCCGCTGACCGTCGTCTTCAGCCACGGCTACTGCCTCAACCAGGACGTCTGGCACTTCCAGCGCGCCGCCCTCCGCGGCCGGGTCCGCGCCGTGTACTGGGACCAGCGCAGCCACGGCCGCTCCGCCCGCGGCGTCAGCCAGCTCGAAGGCGACGAGCCGGTCACCATCGAGCAGCTCGGCCGCGACCTCAGGGCCGTCGTCGAGGCCGCCGCCCCCGAGGGCCCGCTGCTGCTCGTCGGCCACTCGATGGGCGGCATGACCGTCATGGCCTTCGCCGACCAGTTCCCCGACCTCGTACGGGACCGGGTGGCCGGCGTCGCGTTCCTCGGCACCTCCGCGGGCGACCTCGGCCGGGTGACGTTCGGGCTGCCCGCGGCCGGCGCCTGGGCCGTACGGCACTTCGTGCCCGGCGTCCTCAAGGCGCTCGGCAGCCGCGCCGAGCTGGCCGAGCGCGGCCGGCAGGCGACCGCCGACCTCTTCGACGGGATCATCAAGCACTACTCGTTCGGCACCGAGGGCGTCGATCCGACCGTCGCGCGCTTCGCCGAACGGCTGCTGGAGAGCACGCCGATAGACGTGGTCGCCGAGTTCTACCCGGCGTTCGCCGCGCACGAGAAGGACGAGGCGCTGGCGGTCTTCCGCGACCGCCCAGGGCTCGTCCTCGTCGGTGACCGCGACATGGTCACGCCTCCGGCGCACAGCGAGCGGATCGCCGCCCGGCTGCCCGATGCCCCGTTCGAGGTCGTCGGGCACGCGGGGCACCTCGTCATGCTGGAACGCCCCGACCGCGTGAACGACGCGCTGGCCGCGCTGCTCGCTCGCGCGGGCGTGCGGCCCCGGCCGGGGCCGGGGCCGGGGAGGGAACCGGGGGCCGGGCCCGTACGGCGTACGCGCGGCTCGTCGCGCCGGACCCTCTAACATCCAGTGCCATGAGCGCCGCCGCGACCACCACCGCCGTCCAGATGACCGTCGAGTCGTCCGAGCAGATGCAGGACCTGGGCCGCCGGCTGGCCGCCGTGCTGCGCGCCGGGGACCTCGTGCTCCTCACCGGGGCGCTGGGCGCGGGCAAGACGACGCTCGCGCGGGGACTCGGAGCCGGGCTCGGGGTGCGGGGGGCGGTGACGTCGCCGACGTTCGTCATCGCGCGCGTGCACCCGTCCGTCTCGGGCGGGCCGCCGCTGGTCCACGTCGACGCGTACCGGCTGGGCGGCGGGCTTGAGGAGATGGAGGACCTGGACCTCGACGTGTCGCTGCCCGAGTCGGTCGTGGTGGTGGAGTGGGGCGAGGGCAAGGTCGAGGAGCTGGCCGAGGACCGGCTGCACGTCGTCATCGAGCGCAGCACCGGCGACGCGGCCGGGCAGGCAGCGACCGACGCAGACGACGGGGCCGACGACGCCCACGAGCCTGATGCGGCGGATGTACGGCACGTCACCCTCACCGGCGTCGGCGCGCGCTGGGCGCACGGCGCGCTGGCCGCGCTCGCCCGCGCCTGAACAGCAGTGCTGTACGTTCCGACAAAGATGCCGACGTGCTGTCGGCATATCGTTGCCCCGGGTCGGCGGGCGTGGTCCCATGGGCGTATGGCACCTGAGCAACACGAGCAGCGCCCCGTGGTGGGAGTGGCCGAGCTGCTCGCCGCCTGCGCGGCGGCGGAGGCGGTCTCGACGCCGCCCGCCCCCGAGCCCGCAGCGACCGATGCGGCGCAGACGACCCGCGAGAAGGCGGGGGACACGGCGGGGAACACGGCCGGGGATCCGGCCGCCGCGCCGGAGCAGCACGCCGCGTAGGACCGCCCCGCCCCGCCCGCCCCGGGGACATCTAGGCTGCGCAGCATGGACATCGGCATCGGACTTCCCTCCACCATCACCGGCATCCCCGGCAAGCTGATCCCCGAGTGGGCCGTCGCGGCCGAGCAGGCCGGCTTCTCGACCCTGGGCACCATCGACCGCGTCGTCTACGGCAACCTCGAAACGATCCCCACCCTCGCCGCCGCTGCCGCCGTCACCGAGCGGATCGGCCTGACGACGACCATCCTCATCGCCCCGTACCGCGGCAACGGCGCCCTGCTCGCCAAGCAGCTCGCCTCCGTCGATGTGCTCTCCGGCGGCCGGCTCACCGTCGGCGCCGCCGTCGGCGGGCGCCAGGACGACTTCGAGGCGGCGGGCGTGCCGTTCACCGAGCGCGGCCGGATCTTCGACGGCCAGCTCGCCGAGATGCGCGCGGTGTGGAACCAGGACGCCCGCGGCCGGGCCCACCCCGTCGGCCCGGTGCCGGTGCAGGCCGGCGGGCCGCCGATCCTCTTCGGCGGCGACGCACCCGCCACGTTCCGGCGGGTCGCGGAGTACGGCGCCGGCTGGATCCTCGGCGGCGGCCGGCCGGAGCAGTTGGCCGCGGGCGCAGAGAAGGCCAGGACGGCCTGGCGCGAGGCGGGCCGGGAGGGCGAGCCGCGGGTGGCGGCCCTGGCGTACGCGAGCCTCGGCGCCGACGCCGAGGAGCACGCCCGCCGCTACCTGCTGGACTACTACGGCTTCCTCGGCGACTTCGCCGAGAAGATCGTCGAGGGGGCGCTGACCTCGCCGAAGGCGGTCGCCGCCGCGAAGGCCGCGTTCGCGGACGCGGGCTGCGACGAGCTGGTGCTGTTCCCCTGCAACCCGGACGTGGGGCAGGTCTCGCTGATCGCGGAGGCCGCCGGGCTGTAGGAACGTAGCGGCGGACAGACGCAGGAACGCAGGAAGCGGGAACGCGGCAGCGCGGGAACGCGGGAAGTGGGGTTTCGGCGGGGGTCCGGCAGCGGGCCCCCGCTACTTCACCACCGCGACCTCGACGCCCACCGTCGCGAAGCGCCACAGCGCCTTGCCGTCCGCCCGCGACGAGCGCACACCGCCCGTCTTCTCCGTCGCGTCCGGGTCCGGCCGCGAGCCGTCGAGCGCGGCGCTGAACCCTATGACGGTGCCCTCGAACTCCGCGAAGCGCACCACGTGCTCCACCAGCACCCCGTCCGAGCCGGTGATCTGCCTGGACCGCGAGGTGACGGCGTACGTGCCCGGCGGCGGGTCGACGGTGCTCGGCGTCACCTTGTACGTCCGCAGCACCGAGTTGTCCTCGCCGACGAGCCACACGCGGTGGTCCTTCAGCGCGTACACCACCCGCAGCCCGGTGCCCGAGCGGGCGGGCAGTTCGAGCTTCTTCTCCTTCGCCTTGGACGGCTCGGGGCTCGCGACCCCCGGCCGGTTGCGGGCGAGGGAGTCGGGGGCGTTGGCGTTGGCCTGGTAGGCGAGGAAGGCGACCACGCCCAGGGCGGCGGCCGTCAGCCCGGCCACGAATTTCCCGCTGCCTGCCACGCGGTACGCCCCTTCCGGTACGGCGGCCGGACGGCCGCTCCGCCGACGCCTGTCCCCAGCCTGTCCTGATCAGCTTGCCCGGATCAGCTTGCCCTGATCCCGCTTGCCTTCGTCGCCCCCGTCTGCTCCGCCCGACGGTAGCACCCGCCCCCGCGCCGTCCCGGCCCGCCGCAGCCGGAGTCACCGGCCCGGCGGACGCGCTCCGGGCACCCCTCCCGCGCGACTACCCTGAAGGGCGTGCTTCTCGCCATGGATACCGCCTCCCCCGCCGTGACCGTCGCACTCCACGACGGAGACCCCGCCGCGCCCGCGCTCGCCGCGTCGCACCAGGTCGACGCCCGGCGCCACGGCGAGCTGCTGCTGCCCGCCGTCGACCGCGTGCTCGCCGGGGCGGGCCGGGAGCTGGGGGAGCTGACCGGCGTCGTCGTCGGCGTCGGGCCCGGTCCGTACACCGGGCTGCGGGTGGGGCTGGTGACCGCGGAGGTCCTCGGCATGACGCTCGGCATCCCCGTGTACGGGGTCTGCACCCTCGACGGCATCGCCTACGCCGCCGGGCGCACCGGCCTCGGCGGCGCCGGCGGCATCGAGGGCCCGTTCGCCGTGGCCACCGACGCCCGCCGCAAAGAGGTGTACTGGGCGCGCTACGAGGACGCCCGCGCCCGCGTCACCGAGCCGGCCGTCGACCGGCCCGCCGACGTCGCCGAGCAGGTCGCGGGCCTGCCCGCCGCCGGGGCGGGCGCGGAGCTGTACCCCGAGGTGTTCCCCGACGCCCGCCCGCCGGCGCACCCGCACGCCGCCGCCCTCGCCGCGCTGGCCGCCGAGCGGCTCGCCGCGGGCGGCGCCGGGCTGCTGCCGCCCCGCCCGCTGTACCTGCGCCGGCCGGACGCGCAGGTCCCGGCCGCGTACAAGTCGGTCACCCCGCGATGACCGCGAGAACCGCCCCGTACGAGACGCGGTGCGCGACCCCGGACGAGAGCGTCCCCCGCCCATGACCGCCGTCGCCCTGCGCGAGATGCGGTGGTGGGACATCGACCCCGTGCTCGCCCTCGAACGGGACACCTTCCCCGACGACGCCTGGTCCCCGGCCATGTTCTGGTCCGAGCTGGCCCACGCCCGCGGCCCCGGCGCCACCCGCTCGTACGTCGTCGCCGAGGATGCCGACGGCCGCGTCGTCGGCTACGGCGGCCTCGCCGCCCTCGACGGCACCGGCGACGTCCAGACCATCGCCGCCGCCCGCGACCACTGGGGCACCGGCCTCGGCCCGCGCCTGCTGGAGGCGCTGCTCGACGCCGCCCGCCGCTTCGGCTGCCGCGAGGTGCTGCTGGAGGTGCGCGTCGACAACGACCGCGCCCAGCGCCTCTACGAGCGCCACGGCTTCGCCGTGATCGGCGTCCGGCGCGGCTACTACCAGCCCGGAAACATCGACGCGCTCGTCATGCGCCGTACCGAGAAAGAGTGACGCCCCCCATGGCTGACGAACCCCTGGTGCTCGGCATCGAGACGTCCTGCGACGAGACCGGCGTCGGGATCGTCCGCGGGCACACGCTGCTCGCCGACGCCATCGCCTCCAGCGTCGACGCGCACGCCCGCTTCGGCGGCGTGGTGCCCGAGGTGGCGAGCCGGGCGCACCTGGAGGCGATGGTGCCGACCATCGAGCGGGCGCTGCGCGACGCCGGGGTGACCGCCCGGGACCTGGACGCGGTCGCGGTGACGGCGGGGCCGGGGCTCTCCGGCGCGCTGCTGGTCGGGGTGTCGGCGGCCAAGGCGTACGCGTACGCGCTGGGCAAGCCGCTCTACGGCGTCAACCACCTCGCCTCCCACATCGCCGTCGACCAGCTCGAACACGGCGCGCTGCCCGAGCCGACGATGGCCCTGCTGGTCTCCGGCGGGCACTCCTCGCTGCTGATGTCCGCCGACATCACCTCCGACGTCCGCCCCCTCGGCGCGACCATCGACGACGCGGCGGGCGAGGCGTTCGACAAGGTCGCCCGGGTGCTCGGGCTCGGCTTCCCCGGCGGCCCGTTCATCGACCGGGCCGCGCGCGAGGGCGACCCGGCCGCGATCCGCTTCCCGCGCGGCCTGACGGGGCCGCGCGACCCGCTGTACGACTTCTCCTTCTCCGGTCTGAAGACCTCCGTCGCCCGCTGGGTGGAGGCCAGGCGCGCGGCGGGGGAGGAGGTGCCGGTGGCGGATGTGGCGGCGTCGTTCCAGGAGTCGGTGGCGGACGTGCTGACGCGCAAGGCGGTACGGGCCTGCCGGGACAGCGGCGTCGGCCACCTGATGATCGGCGGCGGCGTGGCGGCCAACTCGCGGCTGCGGGCGATGGCGGAGCGGCGCTGCGAGGACGCGGGGATCGTGCTGCGGGTGCCGCGGCCGAAGCTGTGCACGGACAACGGGGCGATGGTCGCGGCGCTGGGCGCGGAGATGGTGGCGCGGGGGCGGGCGGCGTCGGACTGGGAGCTGTCGGCGGACTCGTCGCTGCCGGTGACGGAGACGCACGTGCCGGGGCACGACCACGTACAGGGCGATGGTCATGATCACGGGCACGGCCACGGCCACGACCACGTGCACGAGCTGGCGAAGGACAACCTGTACTCGTGACCGTCGCGTTGATGTGGGAGGCCAAGGCGGCGCCCGGCCGGGCGGCCGACCTGCTGGCCTGGGCCCGCGCGCAGCACCTCGCCGGCGCTGGCGCCGGGGCGCCGCTGCGCCGCGAGACGTTCACGGCGCCGGGCGAGCGGGTGCTCGTCATCACGTGGTGGGACGCGCCCTACGAGGCGGAGCTGCCCGAGCTGCCCGCCCCCGACGACGCCGGGCTGCTGGCGCGCCCCGCGCACCGCTGGCGGTTCACGTCGCTGGGACCGGACGGCCCAGGAGCACCGTAGGCGCGCCGGCGACCCGGGTCAGGAAGACGGTGCAGGACACCGTGGTCGGGCCGTCGAGCTTCAGCTTCCGCCGCAGCTCCTCGGGCTCCACGGCGGAGCCGCGCTTCTTGACGGTCACGCTGCCGACGCCGCGTTCGCGCAGCAGGGCGCGGAGCTTCTTGACGTTGAACGGGAGCACGTCGGTGATCTCGTACGCGGTGGCGTACGGAGTCGGGGCCGGGCCCGCCGCCGTGCCGTCGGCCGTGACGTAGGCGATGGTCGGGTCCAGCAGCCGCCCGCCGACCTGCGCCGCCACCTCGGCGACGAGGTGGGCGCGGATGACGGCGCCGTCCGGCTCGTACAGATAGCGCCCCACCGGGCCGGGCGCCGGGTCGGGCAGGCCGCGGCCGGTGAGGGTGGCGCCGGCGGGCAGCAGGGTCGCGCGGCGGGCGCCGGGGGCGGCGCCGAACCAGAGCACGGCCTCCTTCACGTCGCCGCCGTAGGAGACCCACTCCGCCTCGGCGGCGTCCGGCACCGCCTCGTGCGGGATGCCGGGGGCGACCTTCAGCGCGGCGTGCGAGACGCGGCCGGCGACCTCGACGGCCCAGGAGAGCGGCGGCGAGTACGCCTCGGGGTCGAAGACCCGCCCGGACCCGCCGCCCCGGCCGACCCGGCGAGCCGGATCGACGAACACGGCGTCGTATCCGGAGATGTCCACGTCCCCGACCTCCGCGCAGCGCACGTCGACCAGCTCCGCGACCCCCAGCGCCGCCGCGTTGGCCCGGGCGGCGGCGGCCGTCGCCGGGTCCCGGTCGACGGCGAGCACCGCGATCCCGGCCCGCGCCAGCGCCACCGCGTCGCCGCCGATGCCGCAGCACAGGTCGGCGACCCGGGTGACGCCGAGCGCCGCGAACCGGGCCGCCCGGTGCGCCGCCACCGCCGTACGGGTCGCCTGCTCGACGCCGTCGGGGGTGAAGTACATCCGCGCCGCGTCCGCCCCGAACTTCGCCGCCGCCCGCTGCCGCAGCCGGGCCTGCCCGAGCGCGGCGGAGACCAGCGGGGCGGGGTGGGTGCGGCGCAGCCGGGTGGCGAGGGCCAGTTCGTCGGCGGGGTCGTGCTCGCGCAGCTCGGCGAGAAGGGCCTGCCCCTCGGGGGTGAGGAGGGCGGCGAGGGGGTCGTCGGTGGCGTCGGGGCCGTGCATGCGCCCATTGTCCGCCAGGCGGCGGAGCGTACGGCGTGGCGCCGTGACACCGCGTTCCGCGCTGGGAGGATGCGAGCGAATCTAATTAATACGACAAAAGGATAAAATGACCCCACGCCCCGGACTCCGCACCGGCCTCCTCGCCGTGGCCGTCACCGCCGCCCTCCTC
Organism: Streptomyces sp. 184; assembly: GCF_045781775.1. Taxonomy (NCBI): domain Bacteria; kingdom Bacillati; phylum Actinomycetota; class Actinomycetes; order Kitasatosporales; family Streptomycetaceae; genus Streptomyces; species Streptomyces sp. 184. The sequence continues at coordinate 933,414 of NZ_CP123230.1, forward strand.
GCCCCCGCCTGCTCCTACGACACCCCCGACCCGACCGACCACCCCCGCCCCCTCACGCACCCCTACGAGGACGCCAAGCCCGCCGCCGCCGGCGCCCTCGCCGCCGCCCCCGCCCGCGCGCTCGCCCGCACCGCGCAGCACCAGCAGCGCGTGCACGCCCGGCGGCTCGCTGCCGCCCGCACCTGGGGACTGGACGCGACCCCGCTGCTGCCGCCCGCCCCGCCGCGTACCAAGCCCGCGCTCGCCACCGAACCCGGCTTCGAGACCGACGGCGGCGGCCCCGGTCTGCCGCCCGTCATCACCCGGGTCCCGACCGACGACCGGGTGATCTTCCTCACCATCGACGACGGCTACCGCAAGGACCCCGAGCTGCTGCGGATGCTGCGCGAACTCGACGTGCCCGTCAGCGCCTTCCTCGCCGACGAGGTCGCGCGCGACGACTACGCCTACTTCCGCGCCCTGCGCGACCTCGGCACCACCGTAAGCAACCACACCCTCCACCACCCCAACCTGCGCGAACTGCCCTACGCGGCGCAGCGCGAGGAGATCTGCGGCCAACAGCGCGTGCTCAAGCGCGAGATGGGCGCCGCACCGCGGATCTTCCGCCCGCCGTACGGCAACTACAACGGCGACACCCTGCGCGCCGCGAAGGACTGCGGCATCGACCTCGTACCGCTGTGGCAGCAGGAGGCGTTCCCCGGTCGCTGGACGTACTCCCGCGGCGACACCGCGTTCCATCCCGGCGACATCGTGCTCACCCACTTCGAAGGACCTTCCGAATTCGGCGGCACGATGGCCGACGTCCTCCGTACGGTGCTCCGTAAGGCGAGCGACGAGGGCTTCGCCGTTGCTCGCTTGGAGGACTACGTATGAGGCGCACCCGCCGCTCCGGGCGGCGTTCGTCCGCCGCCGCGATAGCCGCCGTCTGCCTGCTGGCACTGACCGCGTGCGCGGACGCGGCCCGGCCGACCGGGGAGTGGTTCCCGAAGGACGCGGAGTCCGCGGACCGGGGCGTACGGGACGAGGTGGCCGGGGACGGCGGCACGGACGGCAAGCCGGGCGCGCGGCACGCGGGGCGTACGCCCCGGGGGCTGCCCGGCGGGGGCGACGGGGAGCGCAAGGACGACGGCGTCGACCGCGCCGCCGGCCCCGCGGCGTACCAGCGCTGGGGCCTCGACCGCCCCCTCGACCCGCCGCCCGCGCCCCCCGCGAGCCGCCCCGTGCGGCCCGACGACTCCGGGCTGCCGGCCGTGACGGGCCGGGTGCCGACGCGCGACAAGGTCGTCTTCCTCACCATCGACGACGGCTGGGTGCGGGATCCCCGGCTGATCGACATGGCGGCGGACCTGCGGCTGCCGTTCAGCATGTTCCTCTCGGACTCCGCGGCCCGCGGCGACTACAACTACTTCGAGGAACTGCGGCGCCTCGGCAACTCCGTACACGGCCACACCCTCACCCACCCCGACCTCACCGCCCTGCCCTACGCCGCGCAGCGCCGCCAGATCTGCCGCCAGCAGGAGCGCGTCGCGGAGCGCTTCGGCGTCCGTCCGACGCTCTTCCGGCCGCCCTACGGCAAGTACGACGCGGCGACGCTCAGGGCCGCCGCCTCCTGCGGCGTACGCGCGATGCCGCTGTGGCGGGCGGACCTGAAGGCGACCGGCCTGGAGTACCGCAGCGGCGACCGGCTGCGCCCCGGCGACATCGTGCTGGCGCACTTCCGGGGGCCGGCGCAGCAGGGCGGGCGGACGATGACGGACGTGCTGGCGGAGCTGGTGCGGGAGGTCCAGCGGCAGGGGTTCACGGTGGCCCGGCTGGAGGACTACATGTGACGCGGGAGTCAGGGGATTCGTACGACCGTACGGCCGGACGGCGGGCGACGCGGGTGGCAATCTGGCACTCGGCTTGACCGAGTGCTAAAGGGCGGCATAACCTCGGGTCTGGCACTCCCCGAGGGAGAGTGCCAACACAGCGACGAGGCGGATCCGGCACCCGCGACGACGGATCCACCAGGGTCGCCACCCCAGACATTCAACCCCGCGAGATCTCCGAAGGGGGAGGTCGGATCGTGACGACCGCCAGCACCAAGGTTGCCATCAAGCCGCTTGAGGACCGCATTGTGGTCCAGCCGCTCGACGCCGAGGAGACCACGGCCTCGGGCCTGGTCATCCCGGACACCGCCAAGGAGAAGCCCCAGGAGGGCGTCGTCCTGGCCGTCGGCCCGGGCCGTTTCGAGGACGGCAACCGGCTGCCGCTCGACGTCTCCGTCGGCGACGTCGTTCTCTACAGCAAGTACGGCGGCACCGAGGTGAAGTACAACAACGAGGACTACCTCGTCCTCTCTGCCCGCGACGTGCTCGCGATCATCGAGAAGTAACGGGGCGCTTCCCGCTTCTTCCCACACCAGGCCGCGCCCCGGATCCGTTCATCGAGCAGGACATATCGAAACGGGCCGGGGCGTCGGCGCTCCCGACGGCGCCCCCTTGAGAGGAACCACGTTCCATGGCGAAGACTCTGAAGTTCGACGAGGACGCCCGCCGCGCTCTTGAGCGCGGCGTGGACAAGCTTGCCGACACCGTGAAGGTGACGATCGGTCCCAAGGGCCGCAACGTCGTCATCGACAAGAAGTTCGGTGCCCCGACCATCACCAACGACGGCGTGACGATCGCCCGTGAGATCGAGGTCGAGGACCCGTACGAGAACCTGGGCGTGCAGCTTGTGAAGGAGGTGGCGACCAAGACCAACGACATCGCGGGCGACGGCACCACCACCGCCACCGTGCTGGCCCAGGCGCTGGTCCGCGAGGGCCTGCGCAACGTTGCCGCCGGCGCCTCCCCCTCCGCGCTCAAGCGCGGCATCGACGCCGCCGTCGCGGCCATCTCCGACGAGCTGCTGAAGGTCGCCAGCCCGATCGACTCCAAGTCCGACATCGCCGCGGTCGCCGGGCTCTCCGCGCAGGACGAGCAGGTGGGCCAGCTCATCGGCGAGGCCATGGACAAGGTCGGCAAGGACGGCGTCATCACCGTCGAGGAGTCCAACACCTTCGGCCTGGAGCTGGACTTCACCGAGGGCATGGCCTTCGACAAGGGCTACCTGTCGCACTACATGGTGTCCGACCAGGACCGCATGGAGGCGGTGCTGGAGGACCCGTACATCCTCATCCACCAGGGCAAGATCTCCTCCATCCAGGACCTGCTGCCGCTGCTGGAGAAGGTCATGCAGGCCGGCTCGGCCAAGCCGCTGCTGATCGTCGCCGAGGACGTGGAGGGCGAGGCGCTGTCCACCCTCGTCGTCAACAAGATCCGCGGCACCTTCAACTCCGTCGCGGTCAAGGCCCCCGGCTTCGGCGACCGCCGCAAGGCGATGCTCGGCGACATGGCCACCCTCACCGGCGGCACCGTCGTCTCCGAGGAGGTCGGCCTCAAGCTCGACCAGGTCGGTCTTGAGGTGCTGGGCACCGCGCGCCGCGTGGTCGTCACCAAGGACGACACGACGATCGTCGACGGCGCCGGCAAGTCCGACGAGGTCGCCGGCCGGATCGCGCAGATCAAGGCCGAGATCGACGCCACGGACTCCGACTGGGACCGCGAGAAGCTCCAGGAGCGGCTGGCGAAGCTGGCCGGCGGCGTGTGCGTCATCCGCGTCGGCGCGGCCACCGAGGTCGAGCTGAAGGAGAAGAAGCACCGCCTGGAGGACGCGATCTCCGCCACCCGCGCGGCGGTCGAGGAGGGCATCGTCTCCGGCGGCGGCTCGGCGCTCGTGCACGCCGCGAAGGTGCTGGAGGGCGGCCTCGACCTCACCGGTGACGAGGCCACCGGCGTCGCGGTCGTCCGCCGCGCGGTGGTCGAGCCGCTCCGGTGGATCGCGGAGAACGCGGGCCTGGAGGGCTACGTCATCACCTCCAAGGTCGCGGAGCTGACGGCGGGCCAGGGCTTCAACGCCGCCACCGGCGAGTACGGCGACCTGGTGAAGGCCGGCGTCATCGACCCGGTGAAGGTGACCCGCTCGGCGCTGGAGAACGCGGCGTCGATCGCCTCGCTGCTCCTGACCACGGAGAGCGCGGTCGTGGAGAAGCCGGAGCCGGAAGAGGACCACGGCCACAGCCACGGCCACGGCCACTCGCACTGACCTCCGACCGGGACCGCGGTCCCGGATCCGGACCTGACGCCGCAGGGCCTCGCCTCCTTCGGGGGCGGGGCCCTGCGGCGTGTGCCACCCGTCTACCGGGGGCCGTACTTGCGGCCCGCGCCGGAGGAGAAGCGGCCCAGCAGGCCGCGGGGGACCAGCTTCGTCGCGCCCATCAGCGCCTTGTACCGCGGGTCCGGGATCGACACCGTACGGCCCCTCCCCAGGTCCCGCAGCCCCTCCGCCACCACCCGGTCCGCGTCCAGCCACATCCACCCCGGGATGTTGTCCGTCCCCATCCCCGCCCGCTCGTGGAACTCCGTCCGGATGAACCCCGGGCACAGCACCATCAGCCGCACCCCGCTGCCCGCCAGGTCCCGCGCCACGCCCTGCGTGAACTGCACGACCCACGACTTGCTCGCCCCGTACGTCCCGCGCGGTACGAACGCCGCCACCGACGCGACGTTGACCACCGCCCCCCGCGACCGCTCCCGCATCGCCGCCGCCCCGGCCGTCGTCAGCCGCAGCACCGCCTCGCAGTGCACCTTCAGCATCGTCAGCTCGTCGGCGAGCGTCACCTCCAAAAAGCGCCCCTTGAGCCCGAAGCCCGCGTTGTTGACCAGCAGGTCCACCGGCCGGCCCGCGTCGCCGAGGCGCTTTTCCACCGCCGTGATGCCCTCCTCCGTGGCCAGGTCCGCGGGGAGCGCCGACGCCTCGATGCCGTGCCGCTCGTGCAGCTCGGCGGCCTGTTCGCGCAGCCGTTCCGCGGTTCTGGCGACGAGCACCAGGTCGTACCCGGAGGCGGCCAGGCGGCGCGCGAAGGCGGCGCCGAGGCCGGCCGTCGATCCCGTAATCAGTGCAGTCGTCATGTCCGCACGCTAGCGGTCGCGCTCAGTGCCCGGCATGTCCGTCGCCCCCGCCCGCGGGCCGTCCGGCGGACTCGCCGGGGTTCACGACGGCGAACTGGCCCATCATCCCGCCGTCCTCGTGCGCCAGCAGATGGCAGTGGTACATGTACGGCACGTCGGGGTCGGGCGGCCCGTCGAACCGCAGGACGAGCTTCACCTCCCGCCCGTTCGGCACGTACACGGTGTCCTTCCGCCCGCGCAGCTCCGGCGGCGGCGGTTCGCCGTCCACCTCCAGCACGCGGAACTGCACGTCGTGGACGTGGAAGTTGTGCGTGACGCCGTCGCGGTTGCGTACGGTCCAGACCTCCGTCGCGCCGCGCTCGACGGTGGCGTCGATGCGGTCCATCGCCATCGGCGCGCCGTTGATGCCGCTCGTGCGCAGGTCGAAATGGCGTTCGCGGGAGGCGTCGGCCGGGTCGGGCAGCTCGACGTCGCCGAGCCGCGCCGGCGTGGCGGGCGCCGGGCGCAGGGTGTCGGCGGCGCGCAGCTCCAGCACGTCGAAGGAGTCGTCGCCGCCGGCGAAGCGGGACTGCCAGAAGTCGCCGCCGCCCGGCGGGCTGCTGCGCAGCACGGTCCGCTCGCCGGGCCGCACCCGGACCAGGATCTCGGCGCGTTCGCCGGGGGAGAGCAGCACGCGGTCGGTGCGGTGCGGGGCGCCGAGCAGGCCGCCGTCGGTGCCGACGAGGTCGAAGTCGCGGTCGTCGGCGAAGCCGAAGTCGTAGACGCGCGCGGTGGAGGCGTTGAGCAGCCGCAGCCGGACGACCTCGTCGCGTACCCGCTGGTACGGGGCGAGGGTGCCGTTGACCATCGTCTCGTCGCCCAGGAAGCCGGTGTTCCGCATCATCCGGTGGCCGTGGTCGAAGCGGTCGCCGTCGAAGCGCACGTCCTGGACGACGACGGGCACGTCGTTCACGCCGTACTCGTCGGGGAGCCTGAGCCCGCGCGCCTTCGCGTCGTCCACGAGGAACATCCCGGCGAGCCCGCGCTGCACGTGCCGCTCGGTCTGCCCGTGCGGGTGCGGGTGGTACCAGAGGGTGGCGGCGGGCTGGTCGACCTTCCAGCGGGGCCGCCACTCGCCGCCGGCCGCGACCATCTGGTGCGGGCCGCCGTCCATGGCGGCGGGCAGGTGCATGCCGTGCCAGTGGACGGTGGACGGCTCGCCGAGTCCGTTGTCGACCTCGACGCGGACCTTCTCGCCGCGCTCGGCGCGCAGCGTCGGCCCGAGGTACGTACCGGGCCAGTCCGCGTCGGCGGCCGTCCCGGGGCTGGTGAACCCCCAGGTCGGCGTGGCCCGGCCGGGCCTGAACTCCGTCTCGCCCGCGCGCATCCCGAGCCGGAAGACCCGGGTGCCGTCCGCCGCCACCTCGCCTTCCTCCAGCGGGGGTATCCGCAGCTCGTTGGCGAAGTCGACCTCGCCGACCGTGGAGACGTCCGCGGTGGCGTAGAGCCATGCTCCGGCGCCGACGGCCACGCTCACGATCGTGCCGGCCACCGCGGTCAGCGCGAGGAGTACCCGCTTGAGCCGCGGTCTCCGTCCACTCGTTTTCGTCATGTGTCAGAGTTTTCTGACACCTGGGTCCTGCGGGCATCGGGAATCGCACGGGTACGCCCCGGAGACGACCCTGAGCCCGCTCTCCGGGTCGGCCCGGAGAGCCGCGGATCAACCCGCGGGGATCAGGCCGCGGGATCAGGACGCGCGGGCCGCCGCGTTGCGGGCCTTCTCCAGGGACTCCGGGTGCAGCGCGTCGGCGGCGGCGAGCAGCCGGGGCAGCAACTGCCGCTCCAGGGTGTGCGCGCGGAACCAGAAGGCGGCCGTCACCTCGTGGTCCGGGCGGTGCACGACGCGGACCTCGTCCCCGCCGCGTATCTCGCCGGGCTCGATCACCCGCAGGTACGCGCCCGGCCGGGCCGCCTGCGTGAAGCGCTTGACCCAGCCCTGCTCGCCGAGCCAGCCGGCGAACGTGCGGCAGGGGATGCGCGAGCTGGTGACCTCCAGCAGCAGGTCGGGGCCGATCCGCCAGCGCTCGCCTATGAGCGCGCCGCAGACATCGACGCCGGACGTGGTCAGGTTCTCGCCGAAGACGCCGTTCGACAGCTCGCGGCCCAGCTCGGCCGCCCAGATGTCGAGGTCCTCGCGCGCGAACGCGTACACCGCCTGGTACGTGCCCCCGTGGTGGCGCAGGTCGCCGATGACGTCGCCGGCGAGGGCGCTGCCGCCGACGCCCTCGGGGCCGGGCTCCTCGACGCGCACCGGGCCGTCGGCCGGGCGCTTGTCGATCCCGGTGACGAAGCCGGGGGCGTCGGTGATGTCGGGGGCCGTCTGCGGCCGGGCGAGGTTCACGGAGAGCACCTGCATCCCACGACGGTAACCGCCGCCTCCGACAAGCCCAAGGGACTTTCCGATCTTCGCGGGCGGAGCGCGGAACTCCCCTAGGGTGGAGCTATGTTCGACGCCCGCCACCTGCGCGTTCTCCGGGCCGTCGCCGCGACCGGCTCGTTCTCCGCCGCCGCCCGCGAACTCGGCCTGACCCAGCCCGCCGTCAGCCAGCAGATGAAGGCGCTGGAACAGACGGCGGCCACGCCGCTGCTCGTCCGCGCGGGCCGCGAACTGCGGCTGACGGAGGCGGGCGAAGCGCTCGTCCGGCACGCGGGCGGCATCCTCGCCGGGCTGGCCGCGGCGGAGGACGAGGTCGCGGCGCTGGCGGGGCTGCGGGCGGGGCGGGTGCGGCTGGTGTCGTTCCCGAGCGGCAGCTCCACGATCGTGCCGGGCGCGCTGGCGGCGATGCGGGCGGCACACCCGGGGACGCGGATCTCGCTGGTGGACGCGGAGCCGCCGCGGTCGGTGGAGATGCTGCGGGAGGGGGAGTGCGAGATCGCGCTCGCGTTCCGCTACCCCCCGGACGGCGCTGCCGGCGCGGGCGGCACGGACGGCGGCGCGTACGGAGCCGGGGCGGCCGGCGATCCGGCGGACGGCTGGGACGGCCTCGTCGTCCGGCCGCTGCTCGCGGACCGGCTGCTGTGCCTGGTGCCGGAGGGCCACCGCGCCGCGGCGGCGGGCCGGGTGGAGCTGGCGGAGCTGGCCGGGGAGCCGGTGATCGCGGGCTGCCCGCGGTGCCGCCGGCATCTGGTGGAGCTGTGCGAACGGGCCGGCTTCGCGCCCCGTATCGACTTCGCGACGGACGACTACCCCGCCGTCGTCGGCCTGGTGCGTGCCGGGCTGGGGGTGGCGGTGCTGCCGGGGCTCGCGGTGCGCGCGGTGCCGCCGCGGGGCGTGGTCACCGTGCCGCTGGCGCCGCAGGCGCGCCGGGAGGTGGTCGCGCTGGCGCTGCCGGACCTGGCCCGGGTGCCGGCGGTGGCGGCGATGCTCGACCGCCTGGCGGCGTCCGCCGCGGACACGGCGGACGGCCAGGACACGGCGGCCGGCCGGGGCGCCGCGGACGGCTAGGGCGGGGCCAACGCCGCCGCCCCGGGTCAGTGGCGGTGTGTCGGCGCGGGGGCCGGGGGCGGTGGGGCCGCCGGGGTCGGCGTCCGGTGCCGGGCGCGGCCCAGCAGCTCCTCGCGCTCGTCTTCGGTCAGCCCGCCCCACACGCCGTACGGCTCACGGACCGCCAGCGCGTGCGCCGCGCACTCCGCGCGCACGGGGCAGCGCATGCACACCTCTTTGGCGGATGCTTCCCGTGCGCTCCGGGCGGCTCCCCGCTCCCCTTCCGGGTGAAAGAACAGCGAACTGTCGACACCGCGGCACGCTGCGATGAGCTGCCAGTCCCACAGATCGGCGTTCGGGCCCGGCAGACGGGAGAAATCAGCCATTTTGTATCACCTTGGAAGCGCCACGGAAGACCCTTAACGGTCGTGACACTACATCTCCGGGCTTACCGGATGTAAATAGTACTCATAGGGAAAATAGAAAATAGCTGATCAGAGCGGAGCGAATTACTGCATTCGGGTCACGACGCGGCGCGGCGCGGCGACTCCTTCTCGGTGACCGATTCCTCACGTAGAGTGGCGATGTGTGTGGCCCCGGTCCCCGTGGCGACAGCCGTTGCAACAGGTGCCAGGAGCCCCCGTAACTCTTTCGGGTGACCGTCGTTGAGAGTGCGGAAGCGGTTGACTGCGAGCGTGTTCGTCCCGGGCGGGCCCGATGCGCGGTCGACCGCCGAAGGTGACGATACGTACCAGCCCTGGAGGCTCAAGGTGACGCGCATCAGCTCCGGAGGGCGGCCATGACTTCCGTCCTCGTTTGCGACGACTCCCCACTCGCCCGAGAGGCGCTGCGCCGTGCGGTTGCGACCGTACCCGGCGTCGAGCGCGTGACGACGGCGGCTAACGGCGAGGAAGTGCTTCGCCGCTGGGGTGCCGATCGTTCGGACCTGATTCTGATGGACGTACGGATGCCCGGCCTCGGCGGCGTCGAGACCGTGCGCCGGCTGCTCTCGGCCGACCCGGGGGCGCGGATCATCATGCTGACCGTGGCCGAGGACCTCGACGGCGTCGCGCTCGCGGTCGCCGCCGGCGCCCGCGGCTATCTGCACAAGGACGCCTCCCGCGCCGAGCTGCGGGCCACCGTCACGCAGGCCCTCGCCGACCCGACGTGGCGGCTCGCGCCGCGGCGGCTGCGCTCCACCGAGATGGGGGCCGCGCCGACGCTCACGGCGCGCGAGATCCAGGTGCTCGAAGGCATGAGCCACGGGCGGTCCAACGCCGAGATCGGCCGCGAGCTGTTCCTCTCCGAGGACACCGTGAAGACGCACGCGCGCAGGCTTTTCAAAAAGCTCGGCGCCTCCGACCGGGCGCACGCCGTGGCGCTCGGTTTCCGCTGGGGTCTCGTCCGCTGACCTGCCGAGAGGCTGCCGCGCCGGGGCCCCGCGCCCCGCGCCGGCACACCCGCCCCGTACGCGGCGGCGGGCCCGCGGACGGGGGCCGCGGGCCACGGGGCGGCCCGGTTTCGCTCGTGAAGGCGCATCCTTGAGGCATGGGTTCTCCGGAACGAGCGCATCGGGCACAGCGGAATCCCGCACGGGGGGAGCGAAGGGAGGGCGGGTGTGGTGACTGTCCGCGCGGTTGCGCATAACGCTTCGGCCTACAACGACGGCCGCGACACCGCGGAACGTTCGGGGGCGAGGCACCATGGACGGATGCGCGGCAACGAGACCTCTGTTTCCCAGACGGCCGAGAGGCCGGCTGAGATCAGGGGACTCGTACAGCTCGCGGCCGAAGGGGACGAGCGCGCGACGCACGACCTGCTGGCCCACGTGCATCCCCTGGCGCTCCGCTATGTTCGCACGCGGCTGCACCGGCTGCCGGGCGACGCACGGCACTTCGTCGACGATCTCGCACAGGAGGTCTGCATCGCGGTGCTCTGCGCGCTCCCGCGCTACCGCGACACCGGCCGCCCCTTCGAGGCGTTCGTCTTCGCCATCGCCGCGCACAAGGTCGCGGACCTCCAGCGCGCCGCGATGCGCGGCCCCGGCTCCACCGCCGTGCCCTCCGACGAGATGCCGGAGCGGCCGGACGACTCGCTGGGGCCCGAGGAGCAGGCGCTGCTGAGCAGCGACGCGGAGTGGGCGAAGCAACTCCTCGCGAACCTGCCGGCGAACCAGCGGGAGCTGCTGCTCCTGCGGGTGGCGGCGGGCTTCAGCGCGGAGGAGACGGGCCAGATGCTCGGGATGACGCCGGGCGCGGTGCGGGTGGCGCAGCACAGGGCGCTGAGCAGGCTGCGGGCGCTGGCTCGGCAGTAGGGCGCGCGGAGGAGGGGCGGCGCGGGTCGTACGGCCCGAAGGTCCTTCCGGCCTCGGACTTCGTACCTTCGTGCACCGGTCACCAGCCCCGTTACAGGACTGTCCGGCGCGCCGTTACCATGGTCAGTCCCATCGGGCAAGACCCACCGGAAGGGTGTCATGACAGAGCGCGCCGCCGACGTCCCTGACAAGTTCGCCACCATCGGACTCACCTTCGACGACGTGCTGCTACTGCCCGGCGCCGCCGACATGGCCCCGGGCGAGATCGACACCGCCAGCCACGTGTCGCGGAACGTCAAGGTGAACATCCCGCTGCTCTCCGCCGCCATGGACCGGGTCACCGAGTCCCGGATGGCCATCGCGATGGCCCGTCAGGGCGGCGTCGGCGTGCTGCACCGCAACCTCTCCATCGAGGACCAGGCCAAGAAGGTCGACCAGGTCAAGCGCTCCGAGTCCGGCATGGTCGCCGACCCGATCACGATCCGCCCCGACGCCACGCTCGCCGAGGCGGACGCGCTGTGCGGCCGGTTCCGGATCAGCGGCGTACCGGTGACCGACGAGGGCGGCAAGCTCGTCGGCATCGTCACCAACCGCGACATGGCCTTCGAGCCCGACCGCAGCGTCGAGGTGCGCTCGATCATGACGCCGATGCCGCTGGTCACCGGCAGCGTCGGGATCTCCGGTGCGGAGGCCATGGACCTGCTGCGCCGGCACAAGATCGAGAAGCTGCCGCTGGTCGACGACCGGGACGTGCTCAAGGGCCTCATCACGGTCAAGGACTTCGTGAAGGCCGAGAAGTACCCGAACGCGGCCAAGGACGGCGAGGGCCGGCTGATCGTCGGTGCGGCCGTCGGTGTCGCGGGCGACGCGTACGACCGCGCCCAGGCGCTCGTCGAGGCGGGCGTCGACTTCATCGTCGTGGACACCGCGCACGGCCACTCGCGGCTCGTCGCCGACATGGCGGCGAAGATCAAGTCGAACGCGGCGGTCGACGTCGTCGCCGGCAACGTCGCCACCCGCGACGCCGCCCAGGCGCTCGTGGACGCGGGCGTCGACGGCATCAAGGTCGGCGTCGGCCCGGGTTCCATCTGTACGACCCGCGTGGTCGCCGGCGTCGGCGTCCCGCAGGTCACCGCGATCTACGAGGCCGCCCTCGCGGCCCGGGACGCGGGCGTACCGGTGATCGGGGACGGCGGCCTCCAGTACAGCGGCGACATCGCCAAGGCGCTGGTCGCCGGCGCGGACACCGTGATGCTCGGCAGCCTGCTGGCGGGCTGCGAGGAGTCGCCGGGCGAGCTGCTGTTCATCAACGGCAAGCAGTTCAAGTCGTACCGCGGGATGGGCTCGCTGGGCGCGATGCAGTCGCGTGGGGGCAACAAGTCGTACTCCAAGGACCGCTACTTCCAGGAAGAGGTCAAGAGCGACGACCAGCTCATCGCCGAGGGCATCGAGGGCCAGGTCCCGTACCGCGGCCCCCTCGCCTCCGTCGTGCACCAGCTCATCGGCGGGCTCAAGCAGTCGATGTTCTACGTCGGCGGGCGCACCGTCCCGGAGATGAAGGACCGGGGCCGCTTCGTCCGCATCACCTCGGCGGGTCTGAAGGAGAGCCACCCGCACGACATCCAGATGACGACCGAGGCCCCGAACTACTCCCGCAAGGGCTGACCGGGCCGACCGGGGGATACTGGGGCGGCAACCGTCTGGAAAGGCAGCATCCGTGACTGAGATCGAGATCGGCCGTGGCAAGCGCGGGCGCAAGGCTTACGCGTTCGACGACATCGCCATCGTGCCGAGCCGGCGCACCCGGGACCCGAAGGAGGTCTCGATCGCCTGGCAGATCGACGCCTACCGCTTCGAACTGCCCTTCCTCGCCGCCCCGATGGACTCCGTCGTCTCCCCGGAGGCGGCCATAAGGATCGGGCGCTTCGGCGGGCTCGGGGTGCTCAACCTCGAAGGGCTGTGGACCCGTTACGAGGACCCGGAGCCGCTGCTCGCCGAGATCGCGGACCTCGACGAGCACGACGCGACGCGGCGGATGCAGGAGATCTACGACGAGCCGATCAAGGAGGAGCTGATCGGCCGCCGGCTCGCGGAGGTCCGCGAGGCGGGCGTGGTCACGGCGGCGGCGCTGTCGCCGCAGCGTACGGCGCAGTTCTCCAAGGTGGTCGTGGACGCGGGGGTGGACATCTTCGTCATCCGCGGCACCACGGTCTCCGCGGAGCACGTCTCGTCGGCGGCCGAGCCGCTGAACCTCAAGCAGTTCATCTACGAGCTGGACGTGCCGGTCATCGTCGGCGGCTGCGCGACGTACACGGCGGCGCTGCACCTGATGCGTACGGGCGCGGCCGGCGTGCTCGTCGGCTTCGGCGGCGGCGCGGCGCACACCACGCGCAACGTGCTGGGCATCCAGGTGCCGATGGCCACGGCGGTGGCCGATGTCGCCGCGGCCCGCCGGGACTACATGGACGAGTCCGGCGGCCGCTACGTGCACGTGATCGCGGACGGCGGCGTCGGCTGGTCCGGCGACCTGCCGAAGGCGGTGGCGTGCGGGGCGGACGCGGTGATGATGGGCTCCCCGCTGGCCCGCGCGACGGACGCGCCGGGGCGCGGGCACCACTGGGGGATGGAGGCCGTCCACGAGGACGTGCCGCGCGGGAAGGTGATGAACCTGGGCGCGGTGGGGACGACGGAGGAAGTCCTGCTGGGCCCCTCGCGCACGCCGGACGGGTCGATGAACTTCTTCGGCGCGCTGCGCCGGGCGATGGCGACGACGGGCTACTCGGAGCTGAAGGAGTTCCAGCGCGTCGAGGTGACGGTGGCCCGCTCCCGCTGACGGGCCGCGCGGCGGGGCGACCACCCCGGCCCCGGGCGGGAAGGCAGTCCCGCGGGGCCGGGGGGCGCGCACCCGGACCGCCCGGCCGTCCCGGTCTCCCGGTCCTCGTACGATCCGGGTGCCCGCACTGGGTAACCTCCGGTGGCGGACGGCCGCAAGTGAGCGGACATTCACACCAAGTCCGACTCATCCGCCTTGTCTCGCTGTGAAGTTGCCAGCCCTGGCATGTCGGGGATTTGTCCAGACCTTCGCGCCGAGGCGGGGCGTGGGAAGTGTCACGCCCCGGAGCTGTGACGTTCGGGAGGGTTCTCGACTCTGTTCATGTGAAGGTCGCAGTCGAGGAGCGTGGAGGGGATTCCCATGGGGCGTGCGAGCGATGTGTTACCCGATGCTGCCGGGATGAGCCGGTACGTGGAGGGGGTGGTGGCCGAGTGGTTGCGGGGGCCGCGGCGGCTGCCGCTGGACTACTCCGTGGAGAGCCTGCGCGTCGCGGACCGGATCGTGGCCGGGATCCGCGCAGGCGGGGCGGCCGACGAGCGGGCCGTGGCGCAGGCGCTGCGGGGGGTGGGGGCGTACGTCGGGGAGGTCATGGTCCGCGCCGGGGGCGGGAGTTGGATCGACCTCGACGACCGGCAGCGCGACTACTTCGAGCAGCCCGTCGGCGTACGGATGCCGGACGGGCGGGTGTGGAACCCGCTCGGGCGCGCGATGCGGCGCTACGACCGCGGCAAGGGCGGCCGCGAGTCGCTGTACGTCTTCTACCTGCTGCTGCACGGGCGGGTGGGCCGGCTCTCTCCGCGGCGGTGATCCGCGCGGAGTCCGCGTGCGTGCTGTTCGCTTCGTGGCGGCCGTGAAAGGAGCCGGGCCCCGCGCTTCCCGCGCGGGGCCCGGCTTTTCTCGTCGTGCTGCGCTGCCGCGCGCACCGTCGGCGACCGGGTCAGCGGTTGCCGAGGCGCGACGCCGTGCCGAAGGCCGCGATGGGGGCCAGGGCCATGAAGATCCAGGCCATGGCGCCCATGTCCTCGCGCCAGCCCTTGAACATGTCACCGAAGTGGTCGGTGAGGATCTCGGTCGCCGAGCCGAGCTGACCGTCGCCCAGCTCGCTGAAGATCATGGCGTAGCCGTACATCTCGCCCATGAAGACCGAGCCGATGGCCAGGACGGCGCCGACGATCCAGAGGCCGACGTTCCGGCCGCCGAGCTTGCCGATCGCCGCGCCGATGAGCGCGCCGACCAGGATCGAGGCGTAGCTGATCTTCGTGACCTCGCCGGTCTGCTCGTCGAAGAGCGACTTGAGGATGAAGGCGTAGATCGCGGTGGCCACGATCGCGGCGACGAAGGCGACGCCGATGGCGAGGGCCGGGTTGCCGGTGCTGGCCGGCGGCTGCTGCGCGTAGGGCGGCGGGGCACCGAACGGCTGCTGGCCCGGGGCGCCGGGACCTGGTTGCTGCTGATACGGCTGGGACATGAGTAATCTCCCCCGGAGTTATGGGTCTGCCGTGCCCGGGGACAGTTGGTGTGGTGGGCGCGGTCAGTGGGACAACGCGCGGCACGCTAGCAGTTGATCGGGGCCCGACAACAAGCCCTCAAGGGGAGTCGTGACGCGACTGCGACATCCCGTTTCGAACCTCGGACACTCGCTGGCTGACCAGGAACGCTTCCGCCCCCGCCACCAAGAAGAACGTCATGTCGTTCTTCCCCAGAACCTCGCTGCGCCAGAAGTCGTACGCCGCGCCCACGTCGGCCGAGCCGAGGTACACGGCCGTTGCCGCGATCTGCGTGAGGACGACGCCGACGAGCGCCACGGGCACCGCCCCGAGCGCCAGGGTGCGGCTCTGCTCGCCCGCCCAGCCCACGGCGGCGCCGACGAGGAGGCCGAGGGCCAGCGCCCAGTAGCCCAGCTCCAGACCGCGCTCGCCCACGAGGCCCTGCGTCACCCCCAGGAGCAGCGCTCCCGCCACGGTGGCGGCGGCTCCGACGGCGAGTGCCTGCACCGGTCGGGGACGGCCTTCGGCCGTCGTCATCACCGCATCACCCATACGGCCGAACGGTAGCAGTTCCGGCGGCGGACCTCCGGTTGCGGCGCCCCGGGAGGCGGGTGATCCGCGGGCTTGCGCTACGCCCTCCGCCGGCCCTGCCTGCCGGTCCGGGGGCACGTCGGGTCCGCCGTGCTCACAGCCGGTGCCCCGCGCCCGCCGGCACCGCGCCCCGGGTGTCCAGGAGGAGCTGCGCCTTGACCGACAGGGCCTGGAGGTCGTACGTGCGGTGCGGCTGGAGCAGCACCGTCAGGTCCGCGTCCGCCGCCGCCTCGTACGGCGCCCCCACCCGCGGCACCGGCCGGCCGAGCACCTGCCACGCCATGACGTACGGGTCGTGGAACCCGACCCGCGCCCCCAGCTCCGTCAGCCGGGCCGCGACGTCGCTCGCCGGGGTGCGCTCCAGGTCCGCGACGTCCGGGTCGTACGTGACGCCGAGGAGCAGCACGCGGGCGCCCCGGGCGGACTTGCCGTGCTCGTTGAGGAGCTGGGCGCAGCGCTGGACGACGTACCGCGGCATCCGGCCGTTGACCTCGCGGGCGAGGTCCACCATCCGCAGCGGGTGGTCGAAGCCGGGCGCGGTCCTGCCGCCCGGGTGCGGTACGGGGACGGGGACGCGGCCCGGGTCGACGGGCACCCCGTGGCCGCCGACGCCCGGGCCGGGGCGGAAGCTGTGGGCGGTGCCGAAC
The DNA here is from genome assembly GCF_045781775.1 of Streptomyces sp. 184. Taxonomy (NCBI): domain Bacteria; kingdom Bacillati; phylum Actinomycetota; class Actinomycetes; order Kitasatosporales; family Streptomycetaceae; genus Streptomyces; species Streptomyces sp. 184. The sequence continues at coordinate 949,740 of NZ_CP123230.1, forward strand.
GGCCGGGTCTCGGCGCAGCGGATCACGTCCCACAGGTCGATGCCCCGGTCGTGGCAGAACCAGGCCAGCTCGTTGACGAGGGCGAAGTTCACGTGCCGTGCGTTGCCCTCCAGCAGCCGTACCGTCTCCGCCTCGCGCGGCCCCCGGGCCCGCACGACGCGCTCCGCGAACCGCCCGTAGAACGCCACCGCCGCCTCTGTGCAGCCCGGGGTCAGCCCGCCGACGACCTTCGGCGCGGGGGCGGTGTCGGCCGGGTCGAGGGGGCCGGGGGAGTACGCCAGATGGAAGTCGCGCCCGGCGCGCAGCCCGGAGCCCTGTTGCAGGAGGGGGCGCAGGAGGTCCTCGGTGCTCCCGGGGTACGCGGCGGACTCCAGCAGCACGGTGGTGCGCGGCTTGAGCTGCCGGGCCAGTTCGCGTGCCGCGTCCGCGACCGGGCCGAGGTCGAGCGCGCCGTCCTCGGCGAGCGGGGTGGGCACGCAGATCACGGCGGTACGGGCGCCGCCGAGGTCGGCGGGGTCCGCGGAGGCGCGGAAGCCGGTGGTGAGCAGCCGGCGTACCTCGGCGGCCGTCAGCGACCCGCCGACCGGCGGGCGGCCGGCGGTGAGGGAGTCGACGGCGCGCGGGTCGGGGTCGTATCCGACGACGGAGAAGCCGGCCGCCGCCGCGGCCTGGGCGAGCGGCAGGCCGTGGTGGCCGAGTCCGATGACGGCGACGTCTGCGGGCATGTCTGCGGGGCGTTCCTTCCCGTCGGTCCCCGGGCCTGGCGGCCCCGGACCTGAGCGGCCGGGCCCGAGCGGCCCGGTGTGAGGTCGGTGGAGGCTCTTGTCAGGCTACGGGCATATATGACTGTTATTCAGTATTGGGCGCTTTGCGGCGCCTGTGGCGTTGCGCGACAGGGGTACACGCACGGTGGCTGTACGCCGCCGGGGCGGACAGAATCGACGTGGGCACGTGGACTGCCGCAACGGGGCGACAGGACAGGAGGCATCCGTGAAGACAGCGGTACTGGGGCCGGCCGAGCGCGGCGGGGCCCTCGCACAGATGGCGGAGCGCGAACTGGACGTGCTGGTCGTCGGCGCCGGCGTGGTCGGCGCGGGCACCGCGCTGGACGCGTCGACCCGCGGGCTGGCCACCGGGCTGGTCGAGGCGCGGGACTGGGCGTCGGGCACGTCGAGCCGCTCCAGCAAGCTCATCCACGGCGGGCTGCGCTATCTGGAGATGCTGGACTTCGCGCTCGTCCGCGAGGCGCTGAAGGAGCGCGGGCTGCTCACCGAGCGCCTCGCGCCGCACCTCGTCAAGCCGGTCGCGTTCCTCTACCCCCTCAAGCACCGCGCCTGGGAGCGGGCGTACGCGGGCTCCGGCGTGCTGCTGTACGACGCCATGTCCGTCTCCCGCGAACACGGCCGCGGCATGCCCGCGCACCGTCACCTCTCCCGCTCGCACGCGCTGCGCGTCGCGCCGTGCCTGCGCAAGGACGCGCTCGTGGGCGCGTTGCAGTACTACGACGCGCAGGTCGACGACGCGCGCTACGTCACCATGCTCGTGCGCACCGCCGCGCAGTACGGGGCGCACGTCGCCAACCGCGCGCGGGTCGTGGGCTTCCTGCGCGAGGGCGAGCGCGTCGTCGGCGCCCGGGTGCACGACCTGGAGCAGGGCGGCGAGTTCGAGGTACGGGCGCGGCAGGTCGTCAACGCCACCGGCGTGTGGACGGACGAGACGCAGGCGATGGTCGGCGAGCGCGGGCAGTTCCACGTACGGGCGTCCAAGGGCATCCACCTCGTCGTACCCAAGGACCGCATCCACTCCACCACCGGCCTCATCCTGCGCACCGAGAAGAGCGTGCTGTTCGTCATCCCCTGGGGCCGGCACTGGATCATCGGCACCACGGACACCGACTGGGACCTCGACAAGGCCCACCCCGCGGCGTCCTCCGCCGACATCGACTACCTCCTGGAGCACGTCAACTCCGTCCTCGCCGTGCCGCTGACGAGGGATGACGTCGAAGGCGTGTACGCGGGCCTGCGGCCCCTGCTCGCCGGCGAGTCAGACGCGACCAGCAAACTGTCGCGCGAGCACACCGTGGCGCACCCGGTGCCCGGGCTCGTCGTCGTCGCGGGCGGCAAGTACACGACGTACCGCGTCATGGCCAAGGACGCCGTCGACGAGGCCGTGCACGGGCTCGACCAGCGCGTCGGGCCGTGCGTCACCGAGGAGGTGCGGCTGCTGGGCGCCGAGGGGTACCAGGCGCTGTGGAACGCACGGGCGCGGACGGCGGTGCGCACGGGGGTGCACGTCGTCCGGGTGGAGCACCTGCTGAACCGGTACGGGTCGCTGGCCGAAGAGGTGCTGGAGATGATCGAGCGGGACCCGTCGCTCGGCCTGCCGCTCACCGGCGCGGACGACTACCTGCGCGCGGAGGTCGTGTACGCGGCCTCCCACGAGAGCGCGCGCCACCTCGACGACGTGCTGACGCGGCGTACCCGCATCTCCATCGAGACCTTCGACCGCGGTACGCAGTGCGCCGCCGAGGTCGCCGCGCTGATGGCGCCGGTGCTGGGCTGGGACCGGGACCAGGTCGAGCGCGAGGTCGCGCACTACGAGAAGCGGGTCGAGGCGGAGCGCGAGTCGCAGCGGCAGCCCGACGACCAGACGGCGGACGCGGCGCGGCTCGGGGCGCCGGAGATCGTGCCGCTGTGATCGGACCGTTGTAGGTGCATGTAAGCATGCGGGTCAGGGGCCTTGGGCGACGTGAACGCCGCAGATCGGGCCGCGGGCGGCGGAAGATCGATCACGGCTAACCTCGCCCGCCGCACAGGGGTGTCCGTGCGATAAGACACAATGGAGGTCCTGCCGGGGTGAATCGCTGAGGGGATCGATGGGGCGCGAAGGGGACGGCGCGACGGGTCGGCTGCTGGCCGGCCGCTATCGGATCGGGGAGGTGCTCGGCCGCGGCGGCATGGGCACCGTCTGGCGTGCCACGGACGAGGTGCTGGGCCGTGCGGTGGCCGTCAAGGAGTTGCGCTTTCCCACCAGCGTGGACGAGGACGAGAAGCGCCGCCTGATCACGCGAACGCTCCGCGAGGCCAAGGCGATCGCCCGGATCAGGAACACCGGCGCCGTCACGGTCTACGACGTGGTGGACGAGGACGACCGCCCGTGGATCGTCATGGAGCTGATCGAGGGCCGCTCCCTGTCCGACGCCACCCGCGAGGACGGCCCGCTGACGCCGCGGCGCGCCGCCGAGGTCGGCCTCGCCGTGCTCGACGTGCTGCGCTCGGCGCACCGCGAGGGCATCCTGCACCGCGACGTGAAGCCGTCGAACGTGCTGATCTCGGACGACGGCCGCGTCGTGCTCACCGACTTCGGCATCGCGCAGGTCGAGGGCGACCCGTCGATCACGACGACGGGCATGCTCGTCGGCGCCCCCTCGTACATCTCGCCCGAGCGCGCCCGCGGGCAGAAGCCGGGCCCGGCGTCCGACCTGTGGTCCCTCGGCGGGCTGCTGTACGCCGCGGTGGAGGGGCACCCTCCGTACGACCTGGGGTCGGCCATCGCCACCCTGACCGCGGTGATGACCAAGCCCGTCGACCCGCCCAAGAACGCCGGTCCGCTGGAGGACTGCATCTACGGGCTGCTGCGCAAGGACCCCGACGAGCGGCTCGACGACGCGGGCGCGCGGGCGCTGCTGCGTGCGGTCATCGACGCGCCGGAGGACGTGCCGGGCGAGCCCTCGGCGGCGACGGCGCCGACGACGATGGTGCCGCTGCCGGTGGTGCCGGACCCGGCGGCGGGGTCGGACGCGCGGCAGGCTGCGGGTTCCGCCGCGCCGGTGCGGCGGAAGAAGACGGCGCGGAAGAAGGCGGAGCCGCGCGACCGTTCGGGAACGGCCGGGCGGGCCGCGGGCGCGGGTGCCGCGGGCGCCGGTGCCGCGGCTGCCGGTTCGGGTCCGGCCAAGGCGGCGGCTCCGGCCGGCGTGCCGGCCCTGCCGCCGACGCCGCCCCAGACGCCGCCGCGGCCCGGGGCCGAGCCCCGTACGCCCGGCAGGTCGGAGACGCTGCGGCGGCAGTCCGGCGCGGACACGGCGCGGGCGGCTGCCGCCGGGACGGCGGGTTCGGGTACGGGTTCCGGTTCTGGTTCCGGTGCGGGGGCGGCCGGTTCGGGTGCCGCCGGGGCCGGTGGGCCCGGGGCGTACGCCGACGAGGGTGCTGCTGCCCGTACGACGTCCGCCGCAACGGCGCCGCCGGCCGGGGCCCCCGCCGCCCGGGCGCGCGCGGGTGCCGGTGCGCTCTCGGCGCGGGTGGCGGCGCTGCCGCGGCGCACACTGGCGGTCATCGCCGCCGTGGTGGCGCTGGCGATCCTCGGCACGGTGCTCGCCGTCGCCCTGGGCGGCGACGACTCCGACTCGGGCACGTCCGGCAAGGACGGCGGGCAGAGCGCGGGCGCGGGCGAGCAGGACGGCAAGGGCGCCCAGAACGGGAAGAAGGACGAGGACGGGGCCGGCTCGGGCAAGGACGACGCCCGGGACGACAAGGGGCAGCAGGACGACGGGGGCGGCGCCGGCGACGAGGACGACGACTCCTCCGGCTCCGGCTCGGGGTCCGGCGACGACCAGGGCGAGGGCAAGGGCGAGGGCGGCGGCAAGGACTCCGCCGGCGTCCCGAAGGGGTACGTGACGCTCACCGAGCCGGAGTTCAGCTTCTCCGTGGCCCTCCCCGAGGGCTGGCAGCGCACCCGTACCTCGCCGGGCGGCGGCGGCGCGATCTTCAGCGGGTCCTCCTCCTTCCCGCGCGTGCAGGTCGACTTCACGTCCCAGCCCAACAACACCGAGGGCGGTGCGCTGGCGAACTGGCGCGACATAGAGGGCGCCGTCAGCTCGTCCAGCTCCGGCTACCGCAAGATCTCGATGAAGGAGGTCGAGTGGCGCGGCTATCCCACCGTCGCGGACTGGCAGTTCAGCCGCATACAGGACGGCCGGCGGATCAGGGTGCTGGACCGCGGATTCGTCGTGGACGACACCCACGGCTACGCGATAATGATCAGTTGTCCGGAGAGCGAGTGGGACGGCGCGGAGTGCCGCGCGCTGCGCGAAGCGGCGTTCGATTCCTTCAAGCCGCTGGACTAACCCGCGCGAGCAGTGCACAGACCACCCTTCGAGCACGTATCGTGATGTCTCGCGGACCGTACGCATCCGGACCAGGCTGAATACCGACCGCATTTGGCCCGGTCTCAGGCTCATTGCGCGGTTGTGGGGAGGCGTTCGTGGACGACTACGCGGGCCGAGTGCTCGCCGACCGTTACCGGCTACCGGCTGCCGTCGACGCCGAACCCATCCACACGCGCGCCTTCGACACGTACAGCGGGCAGGACGTCCTCATCGGACAGGTGCCGCTGCCGGAGATCGTCGAGGCCGAGCTGATAGAGGACGGCGGCGGCGCCGACCCGTCCGGATACGGCGACGGGGCGGGCCGGAGCGCGGCCAGTGTGGTGGTGCAGCGGGCGATGGACGCGGCCCGCGCCGCGGCGGCGATACCCGACCACCCCCGGCTGGCGCAGGTCTTCGACGTCTTCGAAGAGGGCGGCAGCCTCTGGATCGTCAGCGAGCTGGTGCCCGCGCGGACGCTCGAAGGGCTGCTGGAGGAGCGGCCGTTGAGCCCGTACCGCGGCGCGGAGGTCGCGGCGGACATCCTCACGGCGCTGCGCGCGCTGCACGCGCACGGCTGGACCCACCGGAACATCACGACGCGCACGGTGCTCGTCTGCGACGACGGCCGGGTGGTCCTCACCGGGCTGGCGTCGGGCGCGGCGGAAGAGGCGCTGTGCGGGTACGACCCGCTGCCCCCGCCGCCCGGCCGCGGCGAACCGCCGCGCCCCACGGGCAGCCCGGGCCCGCGCCCCGGCGAGACGCCGCTGGGCCCTGACGCGTCCGCCCCCGGTCTCGCCGACCCGTCGGACGGCCGCCTGCCGCAACTCCCCGACCCGGCAACGGGGTTCCTGCCGGCGGCGGGTTCCGCGGGTTCTTCGGGCTCGGCGGGACAGCCCGACGACGGCGTCTTACCGCCGGGGTGGAGCGAAGGACCGGGACCGTACGGCCGGTACGACGACGGCTCGGACCCCGGCGCGAACGCGCGGGGCGGCGCGGGCCCGTACGGCACCCCGCCGTACGACGAGGACGACGAGGTGTGGCGCTCCGCCCCGTACGGGGCGGGGAGCGGCGGCTCGGCCGGTGACCCGGGCGCGCGGGGCGCGCAGGGCGGTTCGGACGACGACGACGGCCACGGAGCGCGGGACGACGGCTCGGACCGCTGGCCGTTTGGCGCCTGGCAGCAGGGCGGTCCGGCCCCCGGCGGCCGCGGGCACGGACCCGGCGGGCCGGGCGGGGGTCAGGCTCAACAGCCGTACGGGAGTGGGCCGCAGGGCGGTCGTCCCGGCGGGCCGGCCGGTGGTCATTCCGGTGGTCAGCCGGGTGGTCATCCAGGTGGGCATCCCGGAGGGCAGCACGGTGGTGCGGGTCAGAGCAGGCCCCCTGCCGGACAGGCGCCCGGCGGCCCCGGATACGGGCATCGTCCCGCGGCGCCGGGTGCGGGGAACGGGGCCCCGGGGCAGCCGCCCCGCGGTGCCGACCCGTCCTGGCCCGCCGGGCAGTTGCGCGGTGGAGCCGCCCCCGCCGGAGGCGGGGGTCAGCAGGCCGGGGGTCAGCAGGCCGGGGACCAGACGCCCGCCGCGCGAGCCGGGGTGATGGCCGCGTACCAGGCCGGTACGCGGGCCGCCGAGGCGCGGCTCGCCGCCGGTGCGGGCGGCGCGGGAGGCGCCGGAGGGCCGGGGGTACAGGCGCCCGGGCGGCCCACGGTGCCGGGTCAGTCGGCCCGTACGCCCGAAGCCGGTCAGGTCGCGCGGCCGGGCGGCGCGGTGCCGGCCGCCGGTGCGGCGGGGCCGAGGTACAGCGACCGCATCGACATCGGCGGCGACCGCCCCGCGCAGGGCGGCCCCGCCAACCCGGCCCCGCAGGCGGCCGGTTCACCCGACGTCGGCGCCCCCTGGGACGACCTGCCGAACGACGCGGGCGAGGACGGCTACGACGAGTACGGCACGGCAGACGCCTACGGCACCCCGGCGCCGGCCTCCCCCGGCGCCGGCGGTGCCTCTGCGCGGGGCGGTCCCGGTGGGCAGGCCGCGCCCGGCCCGTACCGGGCCCCGGGCGCGCCTCCCGCCGGCCCGACCCCGCACGCACCCGGCTCCGTTCCGCCGGGCACACCCGGCGGGCCGGGCGGACCCGGCGGCGGTGGCCCCGTGGCCGGCGGCCACGGCTCGTACGGCGGGGGCAGGCCGGGCGGTGGGCCCGGTTCGTACCAGGGCGGTGCCCCGCACGGTGGCTCCGGTCCGCCCGGGCCCGGGCCCTACGGCGGTCCCGGCGGGCCCGGTGCATCCCACGGTCCCGCCGCCGGACACCCGCCCGGCGGTTCCCGCGGGCCCGGTGGCGCCCCCGGGGCGTACGGAGGTCCCGGTGGTCCCGGTGGTCCCCGCGGTCCCGCTCCCGCGCCGTCGCGTGGGCCCGGGGCCTACGGCGCGCCCGGTGGGCCCGGTTCGTACGGGCGGGCACGGCCCGCCGACGTGGCCGAGCCCGAACCCCGGTCCCTGCCCGACTCGTTGCCCGGCGGCGCCTCCTACGGCGGCAGCCTGCCCGGCGTGCGGCCCGGTGCCTCCATCGCCGTACCGGTGGGCGCGGAGCCCGTGCCCGCCGCCCGCGGCGAACTGCCCGGCCCCGAGACCGGCGGCGCCCCCCGCTACCCCGGCCCCAGCACCCGGCTCGCCGCCGAACGCGCGCGGCAGACGCGGATGCAGGTCGTCGGCGCCGTCACCGAGCGCTGGGCGCCCGAGCAGGCCGGGCCCATCCACGAGCACTGGCAGCTCGCGCCCCCCGTCGGCCCCGCCGCCGACCTGTGGGCGCTCGGCGCGCTGCTCTTCCGCGCCGTCCAGGGGCACTCCGCGTACCCCGAAGAGGACGTCGGCGAGCTGGTGCAGCTCGTCTGCTCGGAGCCCCCCGCGCACGCCGAGGAGTGCGGGGCCCTGCGCCCGGTGGTGGAGTCGCTGCTGCGCCAGGACCCCACGGAGCGGCCGGACTTCGAGGAGTTGCGCGGCTGGCTGCGGTCCCTGATCCGGACCGCGCCCGAGCCGGGCATCGGCAGCCGTACGGTCACCGTGCCGCAGCAGGGCACCGGCCGCGGCGGCGATCCGCGGCGCCTGCCGATACTGCGCCGGCGCGGCGAGCTGATGCGCAGGCGGCGCACCAACAAGGCGCCGGTGCCGGTGCACGCGCGGCACAAACGCCGTGCGCGCCGCGGCCCGCGCGGGCCGCGCAGCCTGGGCCGTACGCTGATCGCGCTGATCTTCGTCGCCATGGCCGGCGCCATCGCGTACGCGGCGATGTTCATGCCGGAGGCCGACGAGTCCGGGCGCGACCAGCAAAGCGTCATCGGCGCCGGCCGCGGCGACGAGCCGCGGGAGTCGGGGGCACCGCCCGCGGACTCCGGCGATCCGAACGAACCGGAGGAACGCCGGCAGCAGAAGGAGTCCGACGACCCCGACAAGCCGGAGGACGGGGACCGGGGCGGCGGCGCCGGCTCCGAACTCCCCGACGGCTTCGTGCTCCGCGAGGACCCGGCGGGCTTCGAGGTCGCCGTCCGCGAGGACTGGCAGCGCGTCGGTGAGAACGAGAACGGTCAGGTCCGCTACGACGGCGGGGACTACGAACTCGTCGTCGTCCCCGGCCGCGACGGCGTCGGCGACTTCGGCAGCGACCCGATGGCGTACCAGCAGCAGGGCCAGCCGGAGCTGGACGAGTACCGCGACTCCGCGTGGGCGCAGGCCGACGGGCTGCGGCGGATCGAGGTCGGGCAGCGGGTGATGGCGGAGGGCGAGTTCGACTGGACGGACGGCAGCGGACGGCAGGTGCACGCGCGCAACCTGGCGATGATCTGGGACGACAGTTACCACGTGGTGCTGCTGATCGGGCCGTCGGGCGAGGGCGCGGAGGTGGAGCGGTTCCACCGCATAGCGGCGGAGAGCTACCGGCCGACGGGGTGAGGCCGCGGGTCCCGTAGCGGGAGCCGCGTGCCGCGTGCCTGTGGTCCCCGGGTGCGGCTGTCGGCTGCCCCGCGGGCCCGGCTTTCGGTAGGCCGCCCCGGCCCGTACGTGCCACGCACCCGCCCCGCGCGTCCCCTTCCCGTCACCTCCCTCCGCTACCCTCCCGCCCATGTCCGACCCGGCCGCCACCCCTCTCGCCCGCCGTCTCGGCGTCGGCGACGCCGTGCTCGTCGGCCTCGGTGCGATGCTCGGCGCCGGGATCTTCGCCGCTCTCGCCCCCGCCGCCCGCGCCGCCGGCTCCGGGCTGCTGATCGGTCTCGCCGCCGCCGCCCTCGTCGCGTACTGCAACGCCACCTCCTCCGCCCGGCTCGCCGCCCGCTATCCCGCCTCCGGCGGCACCTACGTCTACGGCCGCGAGCGCCTCGGCCCGTTCTGGGGTTACCTCGCCGGGTGGGCGTTCGTCGTCGGCAAGACCGCGTCCTGCGCGGCGATGGCGCTGACGGTCGGCGCGTACGCCTGGCCGGAGCAGAAGCACGCCGTCGCGGTGGCCGCCGTCGTCGCGCTGACGGCCGTCAACTACCGCGGGGTGCAGAAGTCCGCCCTCCTCACCCGGGTCATCGTCGCCGCCGTGCTCGCGGTGCTGGCCGCTGTCGTCGTGGCGGCGCTGGCCGGCGGCGCCGCGGAGGCGGACCGGTTGCGGCCGGGCGCGGACGCCTCCGTCCCGGGGGTGCTGGAGGCGGCCGGGCTGCTGTTCTTCGCCTTCGCCGGCTATGCGCGCATCGCCACGCTCGGCGAGGAGGTACGCGACCCGGAGCGCACCATTCCGCGCGCGGTGCCCGTGGCGCTGGGCATCGCGCTCGTCACGTACGCGGCGGTGTCGGTGGCCGTCCTCGCCGTCCTCGGCCCCGGCGGTCTCGCGGAGGCGACCGCGCCGCTGTCGGACGCGGCGTCGGCGGCGGGCGCGGGGTGGCTGGAGCCGGTGGTGCGGGCGGGGGCGGCGGTGGCGGCGCTGGGGGCGCTGCTGGCGCTGATCCTCGGCATTTCGCGGACGACGCTGGCGATGGCCCGGGACCGTCATCTGCCGCACGGGCTGGCGGCGGTGCACGAGCGGTTCCGGGTGCCGCACCGGGCGGAGCTGGCGGTCGGCGCGGTGGTGTCGGTGGTGGCTGCGACAGTGGACGTGCGCGGGGCGATCGGGTTCTCGTCGTTCGGGGTGCTGCTGTACTACGCCGTCGCCAACGCCTCGGCGTGGACGCTGGGTCCGGAGGAGGGCCGGCCGCCGCGCGCGGTGCCGGCGGTGGGGCTCGCGGGGTGCGTGGTGCTGGCGTTCTCGCTGCCGCCGGCGTCGGTGGCGGCGGGCGCGGGGGTGCTGGCGGCGGGCGCGCTTGCGTATGCGGTACGGGGACGGAGGGCGGAGCGGTGACGGTGGGCGGCGTCGTGCTCGCGCGGGCGCGGGCGCAGTGCGTGGCCGGGGGCGTGCGGTGCTCCGGCGCCGAGGAGGTGGTGGAGCGTGTCGTCGCCGTGCAGGCGCAGGACCTGGAGGCCGCGGCGCTCGGGCTGCGGGCGCGCTCGTACGGGCTCACCCGCACCGCCGTGTGCGAGGCGCTGGAGGAGCGGCGGACCCTGTTCCGCGGGTGGTTCATGCGCGGCACGCTCCAGCTCGTGCCCGCGGCCGACGTGCACTGGCTGCTCGCGCTCTACGGCCCCCGCCTCGTCTCCCGTACCACGCGGCGCTACCGCGACCTCGGCCTGGACGAGGAGCTGTGCGAGCGCGCGGAGCGGGTCGTCGTCGACGCGGTCGCCGCGCACGGGCCGCTGACCCGCGCCGAGTTCGCGGAGCGCCTGGCGCGCGTCGGCGTCGAGCCTGACGGGCAGGCGCCGATCCACGTCATCCGCAGGACGGCGCTCGCCGGGCTGGTCTGCCACGGGCCGCTGCGCGCCGGTGAGCCCACGTACGTCGCGCTGCGCGACTGGCTGCCGCCGCCGGCCGGCCCGCAGCCGGCCGGGGACGCGGCGGTGCGCGAGCTGGTACGCCGCTATCTGCGCGGCTACGGTCCCGCCGGGCCGGACGACTTCGCGGCCTGGTCCGGCCTCCCGGCGGGCGCGGCCCGCCGGGTGTGGCCGGAGGCGGCGGACGGCCCGGCAGAGGCGCCGCCGCCGGACACACCTCAGGAGCCGGACACACCTCAGGAGCCGGACACACCTCAGGAGCCGAACACACCTCAGGAGCCGAACACCGCACAGGAGCCGGGCGCTCCGCAGGTGCCGGGCGCCCCTCCCGGGGCCGGCGCCGACGGCTCGTACGCCTCACGCCCACCGGACGTGTCCGACGTCCGGCTCCTCCCCGCCTACGACAACTACTGGCTCGGCTGGCGCGACCGCGACGCCGCCGTGCCGCGGGACTTCGTCCGCGCCGTCCGCCCCGGCGGCGGGCAGATCCGGGCCGCTGTTACCGTGAATGGCCGCGCAGCCGGTACATGGACGCGCCCGCGGCGGGGAAACGTGCAGGTCCGCATGTTCGCCGAGGTCCCCGACCGGGTCGCGGCGGATGTCACGGCGGAGGCCGCCGATGTCGCACGTTTTCTACAGAGCTGATATCCGGGGGAGCGACCGCGCGGTAGTGCGCTATTGATGGTGCCATGACGTACGAGGGGGACAAGGTGGGGGACGAGCCCACGAGTTACGGCCTGCGGCCACCGCACGAGAACGCCGGGGGCGCGGCGCAGGAGGTCGCGGCCACGCAGGTCGTCGCCGATCCCGCATCCGGCCGGCTGATCGGCGGGCGCTACCGCCTCGCCGCCCGGCTCGGTGTCGGCGGCATGGGCACGGTGTGGCGGGCGCGCGACGAGGTCGTCGACCGCGACGTCGCCGTGAAGGAGCCCCGGCTGCCCGCCGACCTCGACGAGCGGACGCGGCGGACGGCGTACGAGCGGATGCAGCGCGAAGCCCGCGCCGCCGCCCGTATCGACCACCCCTCCGTCGTCACCGTGCACGACGTGGTGATGGAGGACGGCAGGCCCTGGATCGTGATGGAGCTGGTCCGCGGGCGTTCCCTCGGCGACCAGCTCACCGAGGGCACCCTCGACCCGCGCGAGGTGGCGCGCATCGGCGGCGCCGTGCTCGGCGCGCTGACCGCCGCGCACGAGGCGGGGATCCTGCACCGCGACGTCAAGCCGGACAACGTGCTGCTCGGCCGGTACGACCGCGTCGTGCTCACCGACTTCGGCATCGCGCAGATCGAGGGGGAGCAGGGGCTGACGGAGACCGGCGCGTTCGTCGGGTCGCCGGAGTACATCGCGCCGGAGCGGGTGCTCGGCCAGCGGCCGGGGCCCGAGTCGGACCTGTGGTCGCTGGGCGTGGTGATGTACGCGGCGGTCGAGGGCATGTCCCCGTACCGCCGGCAGACCGCGCCGGCGACGCTCCAGGCCGTGCTCTCCGCCGAGCCGGCGGCGCCGGCCCGCGGGTCGGGTGCGCTGGGCACGGTCGTCATGCAGTTGCTGCGCAAGGACCCGGCGGCCCGGCCGGCGCCGGACGAGGTGCGCCGGCAGTTGGAGGCGGTGGCCCGGCCGGTGCCGGCGCAGGGGATGCTCACCACGGTGGCGGGCGGCGCGGCCGGTGCGGGCGGCGGGCGCGGCGGGAAGCTGGCGGCGGCGCTGCCGAAGGGGCGCGGCGGCCGGCTGGGCGTGCTGGGCGGGGCGATCGCCGTGGTGGCGGCGCTGGTGCTGGCGCTCGTGAACCCGTTCGGCGGCGACGACGCGCCGGAGGGCTGGCGGACGTACGACGAGACGGAGCAGCTCAAGGCGTCGCTGGCGGTGCCGGAGGACTACAAGCGCAGCGTCGACGAGGGCACGGTCACGTACACCGACCCGGGCGGGACGCCCAGCCTGTGGCTCACCCGCTCGTCGGGCCGCGAGGAGAGCGCGCTGAGCGAGGCCAACAATTCGCTCGACTGCGACAAGGGCGACGACCTGGAGTGCACCGAGCTGAGCTCCGACGTCGAGGGCACGGTCGAGGAGTACGAGTACCGGGGCAAGGACGCCGCCGTGATGGCCGTGACGTGGACCCGCGACGAGGGCTACGACACCGAGGCCAAGATGCGCAGCCGGGAGTTCTTCTACGTCAACGACGACAGCATCGGCTGGCACCTGACCGTGCAGATGCCGGCGGCCGGCGAGGGCAAGCGGGACGGCGAGCGGGTCTTCAAGGAGGTCGTCGACTCGCTGGAGATCCAGGACATGTGACGCGGGGTACGGGCCGGGGCGCCGACGCCGGTACGGGCCCGGGCGCGGCCGTGCCCCGCGGGGCGCCGAACGTATGAGCCAGCGATCGCTGGCGGAATTCGGTTACCGGCAGGTATCCAAAGGGCCCGCCGGAGTCCTACCCTCGGCCGTATGACGGAGACCGCCGTAGGCAACCCCACCGCTCCCGCTTCCGACGGCGCCCGCACCGCCGGCGCCGTCGCCGCCGAGTTCGTCACGCCCGCGCTCGTCGAGCGCCTGACCCGCGGCGTCACCGGCGCCGGCACCGTCGCCGTCCGGTCCCCGCTGACCGGCGAGGTGCTGGCCGAGGTGCCGGAGGCGGTGCCCGCGGACGTGGAGGCCGCGTTCGAGCGCGCCCGCGCCGCGCAGCGGAGCTGGGCGGCCAGGCCCGTACGGCATCGGGCCGCCGTGCTGCTCCGCTTCCACGACGCACTGCTGCGCGACCAGGACGAGGTGCTGGACCTCGTACAACTGGAGACCGGCAAGGCGCGGCTGCACGCGCACGAGGAGGTGCAGGCCGTCGCGCTGGCCGCCCGCCACTACGGCCGCCGGGCCGCCGCCTACCTCGGCCCCAAGCGCCACACCGGCGCCCTGCCGACGCTGACGAAGGTCACCGAGCTGCGCCATCCGCGCGGCGTCGTCGGCCAGATCGCGCCGTGGAACTACCCGCTCGAACTCTCCGTCGGCGACGCCCTGCCCGCCTTCGTCGCGGGCAACGCGCTCGTCATGAAGCCCGACTCCAAGACCCCGCTGACCGCCCTGTGGGCGCGCCGGAAGCTGGTCGAGGCCGGGCTGCCGGAGGACGTGTGGCAGGTCGTGATCGGCCCCGGCCCCGTCGTCGGCCCCGAGATCGTCCGGCACGCCGACTACGTCTCCTTCACCGGCTCCACCCGCACCGGCCGCGAGGTCGCCCAGGGCGCGGCGGCCCGGCTCGTCGGCGCGTCGCTGGAGCTGGGCGGCAAGAACGCGATGCTGGTGCTCGCCGACGCCGACGTGGAGAAGGCGGCCGAGGGCGCGGTGCGCGCGGCGTTCGCGTCGGCGGGGCAGTTGTGCATCTCCGTCGAGCGGCTGTACGTGCACGAGTCGGTCGCCGACGCCTTCCTCGCCCGCTTCGTCGCCAGGACGAAGGCCATGCGCCTGGGCAACACCCTCGGCTACGGCGCCGACATGGGCTCGCTCGTCAGCGACCAGCAGTTGCAGACCGTCACCCGGCACGTGGACGAGGCGGTCGGCAAGGGCGCCGAGGTGCTGGCCGGCGGGCGGGCGCGGCCCGATGTGGGCCCGTACTTCTACGAGCCGACGATCCTCGACGGCGTCGAGCCCGGCATGACCGTCTGCGACGAGGAGACCTTCGGGCCCGTCGTCTCCGTCTACCGCTTCCGCGACGAGGACGACGCCGTCGCCCGCGCCAACGCGACGCCGTACGGGCTGAACGCCAGCGTGTGGACGAAGGACGGCCGCCGGGGCGCCCGGATCGCCGCCCGGCTCCAGACCGGCACGGTGAACATCAACGAGGGCTACGGGGCCGCGTACGGCAGCGTGCAGGCGCCCATGGGCGGAATGAAGGACTCCGGAGTCGGCAGGCGGCACGGCTCGGAGGGGATCCTGAAGTACACGGAGTCGCAGACGGTGGCGCAGCAGCGGGTGGTGCCGCTGGCGCCGTTCGCGCTGGGGCCGCTGCGGTACGACGACGACAAGGGGTACGCGGCGTTCATGAGCCGCGGGCTGAAGGCGCTGAAGGCGCTGCGCTTCCGCTGAGCCGCGGGGCCGGGTGCGGGGCGCGGGGTGCAGGGTTGCGCGGGGCCGCGCGGCGGCGCCGCGTGCCCGTGCGGGGACGGCCGGCCCGGGCGTCCCCGGGGCCGGCCGCATCCCTGTCGCTGACCGGGCTGCTGTCCCCTGCCGTCCGGTCACCGCACCGGGTCCAACGAACCGGGTGCGGCGGCGGTCACGGAACCCGGACGCCGACCGGGTGACCGGTGAGAACGGATTTGCCCCCGACTGCCCCTCCCGGTGAAACCGTTCTGTGACCGGATGGACCGGACTCCGCTTCGGATATCGGATCGTCACCGTAGGGGGTCTGGAACGCGGGGGTTCGTATGGCCTTGAATGCAGTGCCATGCACTTCCTCCGGCCCCTTGTGACGTTCCCGCGCGTGGTGCGCCACTACTCCTGGGTCGGCGCCGACTTGCCCCTGGACGAGGACGTCCTGCTGGACGCCCCCGGGTACCGCGTCCGCGCGGTCCTCCCGGCCGCCGGCGCGGGCGACTTCCGCCCGGCCCGCGAACTCCTCGCCGGTGCCGGCCGGGCCGCGGAGTGGGAGCGACGGGACACCTACGTCGCGGAGTTGGCGACCGCCGCCCTCGACGACGACCGGTGGCTGCGGCGGTGGCGCGAGTGGGACCCGGAGAGCGGGGACGCGGCGGTGGTCGAGGCGGAGCGGCTGCTGCTGGCCCGGCGGGTGGAGGAGTACGGGCCGCGGCGGCGGCGGTTCGAGGGCTGGGGCGTACGGCGGCGGGGCGGGCCGTGGGGGCCGGCGCGGGACCCGGGGGCGGACGGCGGCACCGGCGACGGGGTGGGCGGAGCGGCCGGGGCGGGCGGGGTGGCGGACGCGGAGTCGTGGCTGGGGTACGGGGTGCCGGGGGCGGGGCCGGAGTACGGGCGGCACGGCACGAACACGGGCACGGGGCCGGGGGCCGGGCCGGCGCGGGGGCCGGTGCCGGGAGGCGGCGCCGGGCGGCCGGGCGCGGACGCGGCGGAGGCGGAGGGGGACTCCGCCGCCGGATCGCCGGGCCCGGCGCCGGACGGCCGCGACCCCCGCGACCCCCGTGACTCCCGTGACTCCCGCAGCGGAGCAGGAGGTTCCGGCGGCGGCGCGGGCGGGGGGCGGCGGCGGGGCGCGTACGGGATCGGAGGGCTCCCCGCGACGGACCCCCGGGCGGTGCTGCGCGACGTCCTGCCCCTCGTCCGGCTGGCCGCGGCGCAGGCGCCCGGCGACCCCGTACCGTGGCGCATCGCCCTCGACCACGCCACCGCCGTACGGGCGCCGCGCGAGGCGTTCGTCTCCCGGTTCGCCGAGGCGGTGATCCGCGCGCCCGGCCACCACGGCGCGCACGTCGCCGCGCTGCGCTACCTCGCGATCGTCGGCGAGGCGGACGTCGAGGAACTGATGGTGTTCGCGGAGGAGTCGGCCGAGGAGGCGCTGCCGGGCTCGCTGCTGCACGCGCTGCCACTGGAGGCCGCGGTGCTCGGAGTCTGCCGGTCGCGTACCGGCCTGCCCGGCGGTACGGACGCCGGTGACGCGCCCGGTTCGTCCACCACCTGGGCCGTCGAACGCGCCCTGGAGCTGTCCGCGCACTACGAACCCGGCGACCCCGAGGCCGCCGGCTTCCGCAACTGCCTCGCCGCCGCCCTCGTCCGCGCCCGGCGCTGGGACGAGGCCCTGGAGGTCTTCCGCGCCGTCGGCTCGGACGCCCGCGGCGCGCCCTGGGGGCGGCTCGGCGACGACGCCGAGGCCATCCGGCGCCGCTTCCTCCTCGCCCGCCAGGAGGTACGAGCCCAACTCGCCCGGCGCGTCCCGCTCTTCGGCCCCCGGCCGAACAACGCCCCCGGCCCCGGGGCCGTTTTCGGTCCCCCCGGGACGGGTGCGGGCCCCGAACCGGTCCCGTACGCCGGGATCGTCGTCTGCACGGCGCCGCCGCCCGCCGTCGCCAAGGCGGCGCACGCGGCCGGCCTGCGGCTGCGCCTGACCGCCACCGGCAGCGCCCGCACCTCCGTCCAACTGCGCCCGCGGCAGCGCCCCGAGCCGGGCCTGACGCCGGTCCGCGTGCCGGGGCGGGCGCCGGGCCGGTGGCCGCGGGTCCGTACGGCGCCGGGGGAACCGCCGTCGCCCGACCTGCTGCTCGCCGCGGCGGCGGCGATGACGCGGGGCGAGGGCTGGCCTGCGGTGGCGCTCTACGCGGCGGACGGCGCGGCGGGGATCGCGGTCTACCGGGGCGGGGAGCGGACGGCGGAGTTCACGTGGCGGGCGTCGGGCGCGGCGTCGGTGACGGCGACGGTGCGCGGCGTGGCGCCGAGCGCGTCGCCGGGGGGCGGCGGTGCGGCGGCGGGCGGCCCGGAGCGCGCGCCGCGGGCCGGCACGGGGCGGGTGGCGCAGTTCGCGGAGGTACGGGACGCGGCGGAGGCGATCGCCGCGGCGCTGGCGGTCGCGGACGCCAGGCCGCTGACCGGCGTGCTGCGCACGGCGGGCACGCGACGGCCCCGGAGCACGCTGGCGGAGGCGCTGAGGGCCCTGGGGCTGGCGGAGCTGGCCGCGGTCTTCGACACCACCTCGGCGGACCCGGACACGCCCCCGCCCAGCAGGCCGACGACCCCGCGGCCGGGGCCGGACACGCTGTTCTGAGGGGCGGGGCGCGTACACCCGCACCCGCGGCAGTGCCGCCGTCAGCCCCACGACCCACGGGGTGAGGGCGCTGCCGGGGTGGCGCAGCAGGTAGCGGGCGAGGGAGGCGGCGAGGAGCAGGAAGAAGGCGGTGTGCAGCACCGCGCGCAGCCGCCCCGCGTCGGGGTCGGCCTCGTGCGGGCCGAGGGGGTCGGTGGGCACGTTCATCCTCGCTTCGTATCCCGGAGGGGCACCCCGCCGCGTAAGCCGTTCGGCTGACCCCGGTGTCCCCCGGCCCGCCGCCCGACGGCATCGGCACCGCCGACCCGCGGGGGCGCGGGGCGGGGCGAGGGTGGAGGGACGGAGCGGGCGGTACGGGCCGGAAGGCGCGGGCCGCCGGCTCGACCGCAGGCCACGTACCGTACGAACCGGAGGAACGCCCACCATGAAGAAGCTCTCGATCCGCGCCCGTGTCCTGACCGGCGCCGCCGCCCTGGCCCGCTGATGCGCCCGCGCCCGCGCTACGCGCCCGCCACCCGCCGCCGCGGCCTCCGCGGCGGCGGGGCGGCGGCCGGCGCCGTGCTCGCGGCGCTCGTCACGCTGGCCGGCTGCGCGGGGAACGGCGAACCGGACCCGGGAACGCCGTCCGCAGCCACCCCGTCCCCGACCCGCTCCACCCCGGCCGACCCCGCCACCCCAGGAGGCCCCGTGCCCGACAGCCCCGCCTCCCGCGACGCCTCCCGCGACGCCCCCCGCGACGCCCCCCGCGACGCCCCCCGCGACCCGGCCCGGGACCGCGACCTGCTCGACGCCGCCGAGCGCGGCGACGCCGACGCCGTACGCGCCGCCCTGGCCGTCGGCGCCCGCCCGGAGGCCCGCGACGCCCACCGCCGCACCCCGCTCCTCCTCGCCGCCCTCGGCGACCACGTCGCCGCCGCCCGCCCCCTCGTCGCCGCCGGCGCCGACCCCGACGCCCAGGACGACCGCAGCGACAGCGCCTGGCTCGTCACCGGCGTCACCGGCAGCGCGGAGATGGGCCGCCTCCTCATGTCCGGCGACCGCACCCCCGACCTGACCCTCACGAACCGCTTCGGCGGCACGTCGGTGATCCCCGCCTCGGAACGCGGCCACGTCGGCTACGTCCGCTGGGTCACCCGGCACACCGACATCGACGTCGACCACGTCAACGACCTCGGCTGGACCGCGCTCCTCGAAGCGGTGATCCTCGGCGACGGCGGCAGGGACCACCGGGAGATCGTCGCCCTCCTCCTGGCCGCCGACGCGGACCCGGACATCGCCGACAAGGACGGCGTGACCCCGCTCCGGCACGCCCGCAACCGCGGCTTCACGGAGATCGCCGACCTGCTGGAGCGCGGCTGACCGATGACTTTCCCCGGCTGCCCCGAGCCGATGTCTGACGGCAAGGGGACCGGCCTGGACAGGCCGGGCGCGTACGAATAGACAGGAGCCTCGGAGCCGCCCGCCGGAGGGGATGCACGTGTCTGCCGACCGACCCATGAGCCTGTGCCCCCACGACGGCACCCCCAGGCCGTGGAGCGCCCGGTACCCGAAGGCGTTGTGCAACGAATGCCCGCGCCGGGCAACGGATCTGGCGGGCCGCCCGATCAAGATGTACAACACCGGCCTGGGCGGCGGCTTCGGGGCGGTCCACCAGGACGACGGCACGGACTGTGAGCAGGTCGCGGCCGACGGCCTGGTGCTCATCGACGGCGTTCGCTACTGGGCCGACGAGGCCCGCTTCGGCGGCATCGTGGTCCAGCCGGAAGACCGCCGCCCCGGCTGACGCCCGCGTCGGGGGATCACTCCGCTGACCCGGACTTCTTCCCCTGCTTGGCATGGAACCGCGCCTTCTTCTGCCGATTCCCGCACGTGTTCATCTCGCACCATTTGCGGGTGCGGCTTTGGCTGGTGTCGAAGAAGGCGGCTCGGCAGGTCGGTGAGGCACACAGGGCCAGCCTCCCGTCGCGTTCGCCCGCGAGGATGCCGATCGCGTCGGCGGCGATCACGCTGAGGGCGTCTTCCACGCGGGAAGCCGAGCCGAGCCGCCACTGCCGCTTCCCCCCGGGCGTCAGGACCGCCGCGGCCCGGCCCCGAGCGCTGCGGTCGTTGATGACGTGGACGGCGGATGCGGGGAGGGGGTCCTGGATCGCGGCCGCCGTCGCGGCGGCGTGGATCGACTCCCGCAGTTCCCGGGCGAGTTCGAGGTCTGCGGTGGTGCAGGAGTCCACGGCGAGGCCGTTCACCGCCAGCCAGTCGGCGAGCCGGTGGGGTGTGGGGATGCGCTCCACGGCGTTGCCGCGACGCTCCGTCAGGGTCGCCGTGAAGCTGGTCGCCAGCACGCTACCGAGGCGGAATTCAGGAAACTCGACACGCATGGAACCACCTTAGCCGGTTGCCCTCCGGCATGACGGCATGCTAGAACCGTCTAAGACGGTTCCGCTGTGGTCAGGAGGTCTCATGCCTCGTCCCACTCACGACGTGCAGGCATTCGAAGCCCGCGCGACCGACGCCGACCTGGACGATCTGCGGGCGCGACTGGCCGCGGCGAGGCTGCCGGAGGCCGAGACGGTCCACCGGGCCGCGCCCGGCCCGCGCCGATGGGAACAGGGCGTTCCGCTCGCCGACCTGGTCGACGTCGTGAACTACTGGCGCACCGGGTACGACTGGCGGTCGTTCGAGGCGCGCCTCGACCAGATCGGCCAGTTCCGTACGACCATCGACGGTCTGGGAATCCACTTCCTGCACCGCCGATCCGCGCGCGCGGACGCCGTTCCCCTGATCCTGACCCACGGCTGGCCGGACAGCATCGTCCGGTTCACCGACGTGGTGGACGAGCTGGCAGATCCGAAGGACGCTGCCACGCCGGCGTTCCACGTCGTGGTCCCGTCGCTGCCGGGCTTCGGCTACAGCGACAGGCCGGCCAGCACCGGGTGGGGGACCGAGAAGATCGCGGGCGCCTGGGTGGAGCTGATGGGAAGGCTCGGCTACGGCAAGTTCGTCGCCCACGGCGGCGACTGGGGAGGGAACATCACCACGGTTCTCGGCGGCAGGTTCCCGGCGCACGTACTCGGCATCCACACGACGTTCGCGGAGGGCCCGCCCGGCCTGACAACGGCCGGGCTGACGGCGGAAGAACGCGGGTGGGCCGAGGACACCCGCGATTTCTGGCGCCACCGCGCGGCGTACGCGAAGCAGCAGGCGACCCGGCCGCAGACCATCGGCTACTCGCTGGTCGACTCACCGGTCGGGCTGCTCGCCTGGATCCTCGACAAGTTCGCCGAGTGGTCGGACACCGAGGACAGCCCGTTCGAGACCATCTCCCGAGACCGCATCCTCGACGACGTCACCCTGTACTGGCTGACCCGCACCGGCGCATCGGCGGCCCGCATCTACTACGAAAGCCACAACTCACTGGACCCCGAACTCCGGGTCGACGTCCCGTCGGCCATCACCGGGTACCCCCGCGACGTCGAGAAGTGCCCGCGCCCCTGGGCGCAGGAGCGGTACCGCCGGATCGTCCGATGGAACCTGCCGGAAAAGGGAGGACACTTCCCGTCGCTGGAGGTCCCCGAGTACTTCGTCAAAGACCTGCAAGAGGGCCTGGCGGCCGTACTTGCCGCCCACCGCTGAACGCGACCGGGCGCCGACACTCGCTCACCACCTGATCCGCCCCGAAACGGGGCCCCGGTGCTCCGACCCCGCCCCCGCGGTCCGAGCACCGAGACCGGCCGCGCCGCCCCGGCCGCGGTCACACCCGGCCGCGGCACAGTTCCAGGAGCGTCATCGCCAGGGTCGTGCCCGGGCGGTCCAGGCGGTCGCGGTAGCGGGCGAGGATCTCCATCTCCCGGGAGAGGTTCACGCGCCGGCCGCCCGAGGCGATGCGGGCCTGCTGGATTCGGGCCGAGACCGCCATCCGCTCCTCCACCAGCGCGATGATCCGGTCGTCGAGGTCGTCGATCCGCTCGCGGGCGCCGGTGATCTCCGTCGCCGCCTCGTCGGTCCGTGCGCCGGTCCGGTCGGCGGTCTGCCCGCTCGTCCGCTCGCTCGCCTGGGTTGCGTTCATCTCGTCACTCCTGGGGTCCTGGGGTAAGGCCCCGGAGCCGCCGCCCGGCGGCGAAACACAGCGCGCCCCGGGCCTTGCCGGCCCGGGGCGCCTGGGAAGTCGCTTGTCAGCTCAAGCGCACGACCACGGCAGCCGGACGGGCCGGTTGCCGTAGGTAAACAGGAAGCTCCGCGTGCGCATGGCCGCCAGTATTCACCCCGGCCCCGCGGTGGACAAAGACTGCCCGCATGGTGAGACGCCGCAGCCGATAGACTCGGCGGCATCTCCCCTCCCACCGCCGGAAGGCCGCAGCAGTGACCTCAGCGACCCCCGACACCGTTCTCGTCGTGGACTTCGGTGCCCAGTACGCCCAGCTCATCGCGCGCCGCGTGCGCGAGGCCCGGATCTACAGCGAGATCGTGCCCTCCACGATGCCGGTGCCGGAGATCCTGGCGAAGAACCCCGCGGCGATCATCCTCTCCGGCGGCCCTTCCTCGGTGTACGCGGAGAACGCCCCCGGCATCGACCCGGCGATCTTCACCGCCGGCGTGCCCGTCTTCGGGATGTGCTACGGCTTCCAGCTCATGGCCCAGGCGCTCGGCGGCACGGTCGACAACACCGGCCGGCGCGAGTACGGGCGTACGCAACTGACCGTCTCCCGCCCCGACTCGACCCTCTTCGAGGGCACCCCCGAGCGGCAGGACGTCTGGATGTCCCACGGCGACGCCTGCTCGGCCGCCCCCGAGGGCTTCACGGTCACCGCGGCCACCGAGGGCGTGCCGGTCGCCGCCTTCGAGGACGACGCGCGCAAGCTGTACGGCGTGCAGCACCACCCGGAGGTCATGCACTCCACCCACGGCCAGCTCGTCCTGGAGCACTTCCTCTACCGCGGCGCCGGGCTCGCCCCCACGTGGACGACCGCGAGTGTCGTGGAGGAGTCGGTCGCCGCCGTCCGCGCGCAGGTCGGCGAGGCGCAGGCGATCTGCGCGCTGTCCGGCGGCGTGGACTCGGCGGTGGCGGCGGCGCTCGTCCAGCGGGCCATCGGGGACCGGCTCACCTGCGTGTACGTCGACCACGGGCTGATGCGCAAGGGCGAGTCGGAGCAGGTCGAGAAGGACTTCGTGGCCGCGACCGGCGTGCAGCTCAAGGTCGTGGACGCGGCGGAGCGGTTCCTCGCGGCGCTGGCCGGGGTGTCGGACCCGGAGCAGAAGCGGAAGATCATCGGGCGGGAGTTCATCCGGGTCTTCGAGCAGGCGCAGGCCGAGATCGTGGCGGCGGCGGGGGAGACCGGGGCGCCGGTGCGCTTCCTGGTGCAGGGCACGCTCTACCCGGACGTCGTGGAGTCCGGCGGCGGCACCGGCACCGCGAACATCAAGTCCCACCACAACGTCGGCGGGCTGCCGGAGGACCTGGACTTCGAGCTGGTCGAGCCGCTGCGGCGGCTCTTCAAGGACGAGGTCCGGATGGCCGGCAAGGAGCTGGGGCTGCCCGAGGCGATGGTGCAGCGCCAGCCGTTCCCCGGCCCGGGGCTCGGCATCCGCATCGTCGGCGAGGTCACGAAGGACCGGCTCGACCTGCTGCGCGAGGCCGACGCCATCGCCCGCGAGGAGCTGACCGCCGCCGGGCTGGACCGCGACATCTGGCAGTGCCCGGTGGTGCTGCTCGCCGACGTACGGTCGGTGGGCGTGCAGGGCGACGGCCGGACGTACGGGCACCCGGTGGTGCTGCGGCCGGTGTCGTCGGAGGACGCGATGACGGCGGACTGGTCGCGGCTGCCGTACGACACGCTGGCGCGGATCTCGACGCGGATCACGAACGAGGTGGCGGAGGTCAACCGCGTGGTTCTCGACGTCACGTCGAAGCCGCCGGGGACGATCGAGTGGGAGTGAGCGGCCCGGCGGCCCCGGCGGGCGGCCGGTAGGGCAGAATTCGCTCTCATCACAGGGACGGCTTGCGGTCAAGGGGGCACGAGGTGGCGGTGGAAGCGGGGGACGACGACACGGCTACGGGAGCCGCACAGGTCCCCGCGCCCGCGCCTGCGGCGGGCGCCGCGGGCGGTACGGAGACCGGCGCCGCGGACATCCGGCCCGGGAGCGGATCGGCCGGCGGCCCGGCGGCCGGCGCCGCCGTTGGCGGACCGGAGGACTCCGGCGGTGCGTGGCCGGGCGTCGAGGGCGGTACGGGCGGTGGGGCGCGGCCCGGCGGCGCCGCGGGCGTGCCGACCGGCTCCGGCGCCCCGCACGGCCCCGCCGACGGAGCGGCCGACTCCGGTGCCACGGCCCCCGGGTCCGGTGGCACGCCTGCCGGGTCCGGTGCCACGACCCCCGCGTCCGGTGGCACGGCCCCCGGGTCCGGTGCCGCTGCCGGCGGCTTCCGCTCCGGCGGTGGGTCCTCCGGCCCCGTCGTCCCCGGGCCCCGCTCCGGCTCCGCCCCCACCTCTGGGCCCCCGGCCCCCGCGACCCCCGACCCCGCCGTCGAGTTCGCCCGGCGGCGTGACGGCTTCGCCGCCGGCGAAGGCGTGCCCGCCGGTGTCGCCCACTCGCCGGGCGCCTCCCGCCAGTGGGTCTCCGACGAGCTGACCCGCTCCGCCGACGGCCTCGCCGAGCGCGGCGCCGCCGCGGGCGGGACGTGGCTGGCGTCGCTGTGGCGGCGCAGCCTGTACGTCATCGGCGCCGGGCTGCTCGTCCTCCTCCTCGTCGTCGGGCTCACCGCCCTCGGACCCGGCTGGACCCGGGCCCGTACCGCCGCGCTGCTCGCCGCCGTGGTGACCGCCGGCCTGCTGGCCGGTGCCGCCTGGCTGAACCGCGCCCGCGGCGGGCTCCTCGCCCCGGTCGTCGGCGAGGACGGCCGGCTGTCCACCGGCCGCGCGGTGGCCGGCGCCTGGACGCTGCTCGCCGGCTACGCCCTGCTGCACCTCGCCCTCGCCCTGGCCCTCGCCGACGGATCCGCCGCCCGCGACCGGCTTCTCGACGGACTCGGCTGGTCGGGGACGGGCGCCGGGGCCGGCGGCGCCGCCGGGCTCGTCGTCACCGTCGCCGCCGCCTGGGCCGCCGCCCTCGGCGCCCGCGCCGTCGTCGCGTACCGGCTGCGCAGCGGCGGCCTGACCAAGACCCGCGCCGCCCGCCCCCGCGCCGCCGACCTGCTCACCGACGACGCCGGCCGTGCCGCCGCCGTCGACGTCCAGTACGCCGTCGTCTCCGCCGCCGCCCTGCTCTTCGCCCTGGTGCAACTCGGCCGGCGGCCCGAGGAGTTGCCGGGGCTGCCCTGGGGCGTCACCGCGCTGGTCGCGGTGAGCGCGGCGGTGCACCTGGCCGCCCGGCTCGTCGACGGGGGGCGCCCCGCCGTGCTGTCCGTCGTCCGGGTCCGCGAGCCCGGCGACCTGCACACCGCGATCCGTACCGGCGACGACATCGAGGTGCGCGGCACCGGCTTCGTGCCGCCGGGCGCCGAATCGCCGGAGCTGCTGGCGCGCGTCGTCGTGCGGATCGGCGCCGTCCACGTGCATGTGCCGCTGGTCCCCGTGCCCGGCGGCTTCACCAACCCCGCCGCCACCCGGCTGACGGTCCCGGTGCCCGTGGACGTGGAACCGGGCCGCACGGAGTTGCGGGTCGTCACCGCCGGGGGTGCGGAGTCCGCCCCGTACCTGCTCGACATCGTCGACTGAGCGGGCACGAACGACCCGATCCGGTTGAGCGTTCACGAATCGCTTTACGTATCCCCTCCCACACATGAAGTATCGGCCGGGGCGATCACCGGCACGGTCTACGGCAGGAGAGGCGGACTACACATGGCACAGGACCAAGCGTCCGGCACCGGCGTTCTCGGGAGGGTGCCCCACGGAGAGCCGCCCGGCGGCCTCCGGGCCGTCGCCGCCCGGTTCGCGCTGCTGCCCCTGCGGATCTTCCTGGGCATCACCTTCGTCTACGCCGGCTTCGACAAGCTCACCGACGACGCGTTCCTCGACGCCAGCGGCCCCGGCTCCCTCCACGACATCCTCGACACCCTGCCCGACGTCGCCATCCCCGCCCTGGTGGACCTGGCGCAGAAGGCGCCGACGGAGTTCGGGATCGCCATCTCGCTCGGCGAGATCGCGGTGGGGCTCGGCACGCTCGCCGGGCTGTGGGCGCGGCTGGCCGCGACCGGCGGGGCGCTGCTCTCGATGACGCTGTGGTTCACCATGAGCTGGTCGGCGGAGCCGTACTACTACGGCCAGGACCTGCCGTACATGATGGCGTGGACGGCCCTGATCCTGGCCGGTGCGCCGTACTGGTCGCTGGACTCGGTGCTCGCCGTCCGCCGCCGCCGCAAAGGCCAGCAGCTCTTCACCTAGCACCCGCCGTCGACGGACCGGCCGGCCGGGCGGGCTCTACGGCGCCTGGGAGCCGATCGAGCCGGGGCCGCCCCGCGCCGCCGGACCGTTCCCCGCAGCCCCGCCGTTCCCCGCAGCCCCGCCGGCCCCCGAACCTCCGGCCCCCGAATCCCCGGCCCCCGGACCGACCCCGGCGGCGTCCGCGTCCGCATCGTCACCGCCGCCCGGGTTCCGCGAGCCGAAGCGGCTGTCGTACGTTCCGCGCAGCTCGTCCATCGGCAGCGCCCCCAGGTCCGCCCCCGGGTCCACGTCCGGCTCCGGCGGCGTCGCCGCGCGCGCCTCCCGCGCGCGGCGGCGGGCGCGGCGGGCGGCGTAGCCGACGGCGGCGACCAGGGCGGCCAGCGCCAGCCCCGGCGGCACCACGGCCAGCGGCACCCAGTTCGGCTGCCGCAGCGCGTCGGCCGCGTCCAGCACGCCGAGGGTCGCGCCGCAGAGCAGCACCAGGCCGGCGACGAGCTTCGCGGGCTCGAACCTATGGCGTCGCACGCCGGACCTCCAACTGGCCGATCGAGACCGTCAGGTCCAGCACCATCGTCCCCCTGGGCCCGCCGGACCCGCCGGCGGTGGGCTCCAGCACGGTGGTGCGCTCCTGCCGCGGCGAGACGTCGATGTCGCCGCCGCCCGGCTTCTCGGTGCGGGTGGTGGGCGGCAGTTGCATGTCGCCGATGTCGACCTTGGTGCGTACCTCCACGCGTACGTCGTCGGGGACCCGTACCTCCAACCGGCCCAGGCCCACCTGGGCCGCGGTCTCGATCCGCCGGCCCTTCTCCAGCTCCAGCCGGGTCAGGTCGAGCCGGGCCTCGCCGCTGCCCAGCTCGTACCGGTCGCGTACGTCCGTGACCGCGGCCGGGCGCCAGTTCCGCTCGCCCCAGTCGGCGGTGATGGTGTCCGGCAGCCAGAGCGCGACGACCAGCAGGACGGTCGTCAGCAGCGCCCAGAAGGCGGTGCCGCCGCCGGTGCGGCCGATCCACGCGCTGAGCGTGAAGCCGGCGCCGAAGACGGCGAGCGCGCCGCCGAGGCCGAGCGCCAGGGTGGTGCCCAGCGGCTCCGTGCCCCAGGTGGCGCCGATGACGACGGCGCAGGTCCCGGCGGCGGCGAGGAACGTCCAGCCGCCGATGCCGGCCGCCTCGTGCACGGCCCGGCCGCGGCCGCCGGCCGACGCCTTCTTCGCCGGGCCGCCGGGCCCGGGCGGGTCGGCGTCCGCGTCCGTCTCGTGGGCGCCGTCGTCGGGGCCCCAGAGGTAGGGCGGGAAGTCGCCGTCCTTGCTGAGCGGGTCGCGCCACCAGGACGGGGAGTACGGCACGGGGGGCGGCGCGGTCTCCGGCGGGGCGTCGGCCACGGCGTGGGCGGTGGCGTCGTCCACGGGGACGCCGTCCGCGGCCATCTCCTCGGCCTCGCGGCGGTGGTGCGACCAGTAGGCGGCGCCGCCGAGACAGAGGATCAGCAGGGCGGCGAAGAAGTGGGTGTCCGTGGTGTTCAGCACGGACAGGAACAGGCCGCAGCCGACGACGGCGAACAGCAGTGCCGTCAGCGCCGAGCCCTCGACGCGGCCGGACAGCAGCCTGCGGCCCTCGCTGTCGTCCTCGCCGTCGAGCGGCATCAGCAGCCAGGCGAAGCCGTACGCGACGAGGCCGAGGCCGCCGGTGGCGGTGAGTACGCCCAGGACGACGCGGAAGATGACGGGGTCCATGCCGAAGTACTGGCCGAGGCCGCCGCAGACACCGCCGACGATCTTGTAGCGGCGGCTGCGCCGCAGCCGCGGCCGGGCGGGCGCGGGGCCGCCGGGCTCGGACGGCGGGTCCGGGGCCGGCCCCTGGGCCGCGTCCGGTGCCGGGTCCGCGGCGGCGTCGCCGCCCCCGTCCCGTACCCCGGCGCGTGCCGCGCGCATACGGGCCTCCGCCGCCGCGCGGTCGCCGGGAGCCCCGTCCCGCGCGTCGGGGCCCGCGCCCGGGCTCGTGTCCGTCATGGGTCCATGGTGGCGGACGCCGCCGCGGGGCGGGAGGCGGGACTACCCCGAGCCCACCCTGAAATCCTCCGGGGACCGATGGGGGGCCAACCCTGATGCCAGGCCCGCCCCGCCCGTGTGACGATGCATGGCATGACCGCAGCCACCGCCGCGCCCGCCCCCGAGGGCGCCGCCCCGCCCGGCGGCCCGTACGACCCGTACGAGCGGCCTGTCCGGCGGCTGTACCGCAGCGCCGACGGGCGCTGGCTCGGCGGCGTCGCGCGCGGTCTCGCCGGGCACCTGGGGCTGCCGGTGTCGTGGGTGCGGATCGTCTTCCTCGGCCTGCTCATGGCCAACGGCCTGGGCGTGCTGCTGTACGCGGTCTTCTGGTTCGTCGTCCCGCTCGGCCAGGGCGGCACGGCGGAGAAGCCGCTCGTGGAGGTCGACGCCGACGGGCGCAAGCGGCTCCGCAAACCCGACAAGGGGCAGTTGCTCGCGCTGCTCGCCCTGCTCATCAGCGCCGCCATCTTCGCCGGCAGCCTCGAACTGGGCCGCTCCAACGCCTTCGTGTGGCCGCTGCTGCTCATCGGCGCCGGTGTGGCGCTGGTGTGGCGGCAGGCGGACAACGCCCGGCGGGCGAAGTGGGCGGCGGTCACGCGGCGGACGAAGTTCATCCCGTTCGCGCGCGGCGCCGCCGGGGTACTGCTGGTCGGGGCCGGGGTCAGCGCGATATTCGTCATCCAGGGCTCCACGCGGCACATCGGCGCCGTCGTGCAGGCGTCGCTCGCGGTTCTCGTGGGGGTGGCGCTGCTGGCGGGCCCCTGGCTCGTACGGATGGTGCAGGACCTGTCCGAGGAGCGGCTGATGCGCATCCGCGCGCAGGAGCGCGCCGAGGTCGCCGCCCACGTACACGACTCCGTGCTGCACACCCTCACGCTCATCCAGCGCAACGCCGACAACGCCGGCGAGGTGCGCAAGCTGGCCCGCGCGCAGGAGCGGGAGCTGCGCACCTGGCTGTACAAGCCGGAGGGGACCGGCAAGGACGAGGAGGACGGGTCGGGGCCCGGGACGCTCGCCGAGGGGGTGCGCAAGGCGGCGGCGGAGGTGGAGGACTACCACGGGGTGCCGGTGGAGGTGGTGTGCGTCGGCGACTGCCCGCTGGACGACAAGCTGGGCGCGCAGCTCCAGGCGGCGCGGGAGGCGATGGTCAACGCGGCCAAGTACGGTGGCGAGGCGGGGCCGGTGCAGGTCTTCGCGGAGGTCGAGGGGCGGCAGGTCTTCATCTCGGTGAAGGACCGCGGTCCCGGCTTCGACCCGGACGCGGTCCCGGCCGACAGAATGGGCGTACGCGAGTCCATCATCGGCAGGATGGAGCGCAACGGCGGCACCGCCCGGCTGCGCACGCCGGCGGGCGGGGGCACCGAGGTGGAGCTGGAGATGGAGCGCGCCGAGTGAGACGTACGCGGACGTGGTGGGCGCAGTGAGGAGCGGACGATGACGGACGACGCAGCGGGCGGGACCCCGGCGGCGGGGACCCCGGCGAGCGGGACCCCGGCGGGCGGTGCGGGCCAGGGGGAAGGCCGTCGGGTACGGGTCGTGCTCGTGGACGACCACCGCATGTTCCGGGCCGGGGTGCAGGCCGAGATCGGGGTGACCGACGAGACCGGCGTCGAGGTCGTCGGCGAGGCGGCGGACGTCGAGCAGGCGGTGACGGTCATCACCGCCACCCGCCCCGAGGTCGTGCTGCTCGATGTGCACCTGCCGGGCGGCGGCGGCGTCGAGGTGCTGCGCCGCTGCTCGGGGATGATGGGGGAGTCGCCTAGCGGCGAGGCGCCGGTGCGGTTCCTCGCGCTGTCGGTGTCGGACGCGGCCGAGGACGTCATCGGCGTCATCCGCGGCGGCGCCCGCGGGTACGTGACGAAGACCATCACCGGCGCCGACCTCGTGGACGCGATCTTCCGGGTCTCGGAGGGCGACGCGGTGTTCTCGCCGCGGCTCGCCGGCTTCGTCCTCGACGCCTTCGCCTCGACGGACGCACCGCCGGTGGACGAGGACCTGGACCGGCTGACGCAGCGGGAGCGGGAGGTGCTGCGGCTGATCGCGCGGGGGTACGCGTACAAGGAGGTCGCCAAGCAGCTCTACATCTCCGTCAAGACCGTCGAATCGCATGTCTCGGCGGTGCTGCGCAAGCTTCAGTTGTCGAACCGCCACGAGCTGACGCGCTGGGCGACGGCCCGCCGGCTCGTCTGACGGACCGCCTTCCCACCCTTCTGCGCCCCAGCGCCCCAGCGCCCCGCGCGCCCGCGGCTCAGGCGGGACGTACCGCCGTCACGAACGGCATCGAGTCCACCGGCGCGTAGCGCACGGTCGCGCCCGGGCGCGGCGCGTGGATGATCTGGCCGCCGCCCGCGTAGATGCCGACGTGGCTGAGGCCGGAGTAGTAGAAGACCAGGTCCCCGGGCGCCAGCGCGGAGCGCGACACGGTGCTGCCCGACGCGGCCTGGGTGTAGGTCGTACGGGGCAGGGAGACGCCCGCTGCGCCCCAGGCGGCCTGGGTCAGGCCCGAGCAGTCGAAGGCGGAGGGGCCGGTGGCACCCCAGACGTACGGGCTGCCGACCGCGCCCCGGGCGTACGACACGGCGCGCGCGGCGCGGGCGTTCGGCGCCTGCACCGGCCCGCGCGCGGCGTCGCGCGCCGCCCGGTCGCCCCCCGCGCCCGTACCGCCGTGCCCGTCGGCGCCGAGGACGGCCTCGCGCTGGTCGGCGGTGAGGGTGCCGAGCAGTCTGCGGGCCTCGGCGAGCTTGTCCTCGATCGTGCTCTTGTGCCGCTTCAGCTCCGCCCGCGCGTCCTTCAGCTCCGCCAGCCGGTCGCCTGCCTTCGTACGCACCTGCTGCACCTCCCGCAGTTGCCGTCCGACGCCTTCGAGTGCCGCCGCCTGCCGGTTGCCGACCCGTTCCAGCAGCGCGGCCTTGCGCAGGTAGTCCTCCGGTTCGGCGGAGAGGGCGAGCTGCACGGTGGGGTCGGCGGTGCCGTTGCGGTACTGGGCGGTGGCGAAGGAGCCGAGGGCGTTGCGGGCGTCGTTGAGCCGCGCCGTCTTGCGGGCGGCCTCGTCCTGGAGGTCGTCCACGGCCCGTTCCGCACGGTCGGCCTTCTCCGCCACGCCGTTGTACTTCTCGACGGTCTGCTCGGCCTCGTGGTGCAGCCGGTCGACCCGGGCCCTGACCTCCGCCGGCGTCGGCTGCGGGTCGGCGTGCGCGAAGCCGCCGAGGGCGGAGACGGCGGTGGCGCCGACGAGCGCGAGCACGCCGGCGGTACGGGCCGGGGTCAAACTGTGGGACGCCACGCGGGCGTTCACCCCTTCCTTGCGGTCCGGCGGCGGCCCGCACGGGGGAGCGGGCCGCCGCCGGCTCTCGGCGGGGGTGGCCGACTGCCGCGCCGGTGACGCGGGCGCCGGTGATGAGGAGCCGACCACCTGAGCGGAGACGCTAGGCCGAGGGCGCGGCGGGGGAGGAGGGGATGCACGAGACTTAACGGCACCGTCCGCCGATGACGGATTGTGATCGGCCGAACACGGCGAACTGAGCCGTGGGTTCGTATCCGTGACCGATGTTTCTGAAGCGGTCACCCCCATGGGCGCGACCTGTTACGGACCGCTACGCTCGCGTGCCATGGATGTTCTCATCAACCTCTTCGTCGCCATGCACGTCATCGGCATCGCCGCGCTGCTCGGCGGCTGGCTGACCCAGCTCAAGTCGTTGAGCTCGGGCGAGGTGCGCATCGTGCCCTCGATGGTGCACGGCTCACTGGTCATGCTGGTCACCGGCGTCGCGCTCAACGGCCTCAACGAGGCCGACGACGTGGAGCTGAACCAGACGAAACTCGGCGTCAAGGCCGTGATCCTGATAGTGATCCTCGTCCTGGTCTTCCTCAAGCGGAAGGAAGAGCGCATCCCGAAGGGCTACTTCGCCGCGATCGGCCTTCTCACCATGGCCAACGTCGTCATCGCCACCACCTGGACCTGAGATCGGCCCCGTCACTCCGACCCCTGCTACGCACGCCTTTCAGGCCGGGCGCACGCCGCTGTGGAACGGCATGTAGTCGATCGACTCGTACTTGACGTCGTCGCCCGGCTTGGAAGCGTGGATCATCTGTCCGTTGCCCACGTAGATCCCGACGTGGCTGATGTCGTCGTAGAAGAAGACCAGGTCGCCCGGCTGAAGATCCGCCTTGGCCACCTGCGTGCCGGCGTTGACCTGGTCGTAGGTCGTACGCGGCAGTGAGATGCCGGCCTCCCGCCAGGCGGCCTGGGTCAGGCCGGAGCAGTCGTACGAGTCCGGGCCGGTGGCGCCCCACACGTACGGCTTGCCCAACTGGGCCTCGGCGAACGCCAGCACCGTGTCCGACTTCGAGGCGCCGGTGTCCGGGGGCGGCGGCTCCTCCTTCTCCTCTTCCTTCTGCTCCTGCTCGCGCTGCTCCTGCTCGCGGCGCTCCTGCTCCGCCTGCCGCTGCCGCTCCGACTCCGCCTGGCGCGCGGCCTCCTGCGCCTTGCGCCGCGCCTCCTCCTCGCGCTTGCGCTCCAGCTCGGCGAGGCGCTGCTTCTCCTCCTCGGTGAGCCGGTCCAGCACCTTGCGCGCGTCGGACAGCTTGCTCTGGACCTCCTTCTTGGAGTCCTGGAGCTGCTCCTGCGACTCGGTGAGGCCGCGCAGGCTCTCCTGCGCCTCCGTGCGCTTCTTGGTGGCCTTGGCCTGGCGCACCTGGAACTGGTCGACCGCGGCCTTCTCGCGGTTCGTCAGCCGCTCCATCAGGTGCGCCTGGTCGAAGTAGGTCTGCGGGTCGGGCGCGAGCATGAACGTCGCGGTGGGCGTGATGCCGCCGGTGCGGTACTGGGCGGCGGCGAGCTGGCCCAGCTCGCGCCGCGACTCGTTGAGCCGCGCGGTCTCCTTGGCCACCTCGTCGAGCTGCTGCTCGACGCGGGTGCGCTGCTGCGCGGTGCGCTCCTTGGCGCCGTTGTAGCGCTCGGTGGCCCGCTCCGCCTCGTGGTAGAGGTGGTCGACCTGCTTCTGGACGTCCTCGATCGACCGCTCGGCCGGGGTCGCGCCGGCTTCCTGGGAGAGAAGCGTCGCCGACGCCAGAGCCGCGGAGCCGACGCCGACCGCGGTACGGCGCCCGGCCGGCGACTCGAATATCCGGGTCCGCGGCTTTCGGTGGGAAGCCAAGTCAGGCCACTCCTTCCGTCCGAGCAGTGCCGAGCACGGTAGCCACTCCGTGGGACTGCTGTGAAGTCTGATGTTCGATATGCCCGAAACCATTTCGTGATCCGAGGCGGTGTTTAGTCCATCTCGGACATCCCGGCCGGCCGGGCGGGAGCGGGGCGGCCGGCCGGGTGGCCCGGCGGGGCTCCGGGCGCGTCCGCGGGCCGGGGCGGAAAGGGAGCTGCGGGCGTGGGTTGTCGGTGGGGCGTCCTAGACTCTGTGAACGATGAGCAGCCTCTTCGACGACAGTCATCTCGCCTTCGCCGCGAGCGTTCCCGAGCCGTACTACCGGGATGGCGCGCCCCGCCCCGTCACCGACCCGGAAGCGCTGCTCACCGGGCTGAACGAGCAGCAGCGCGCCGCCGTGGAGCACCACGGAACGCCCCTGCTGATCGTCGCCGGCGCCGGCTCCGGCAAGACCCGGGTGCTGACCCACCGGATCGCGTACCTGCTGGCCAAGCGGCGGGCCCACCCCGGCCAGATCCTCGCCATCACGTTCACGAACAAGGCGGCCGGCGAGATGAAGGAGCGCGTCGAGGAGCTGGTCGGCGCGCGCGCCAACGCCATGTGGGTCTCCACCTTCCACAGCGCCTGCGTGCGCATCCTGCGCCGCGAGTCGAAGAAGCTGGGCTTCACGTCCTCGTTCTCGATCTACGACGCCGCCGACTCGCGCCGGCTGATGTCCCTGGTCTGCCGGGACCTGGACCTCGACCCCAAGCGCTATCCGCCGAAGGCGTTCAGCGCCAAGGTCTCCAGCCTGAAGAACGAGCTGATCGACGAGGAGAGCTGGGCCGCCCAGGCCGTCGACGGCTACGAGAAGACGCTTGCCGAGGCGTACGGGCTCTACCAGTCGCGGCTGCGCGAGGCCAACGCGCTGGACTTCGACGACCTGATCATGACGACCGTGAACCTGCTCCAGGCGTTCCCGGACGTCGCGGAGCACTACCGCCGCCGGTTCCGGCACGTCCTGGTCGACGAGTACCAGGACACGAACCGCGCGCAGTACATGCTGGTGCGCGAGCTGGTGGGCCCGCCGGCCGAGCCGGAGGCGGCAGCGGGCGAGGGCGCGGCCGACGGCGACGCGGAGGACGGCGGCGCAGCCGACGGTGGCGGAAGTGACGGCGGTGCGGAGCGTGCGAAGGGCCCGGACGGGCCCGCCGAGCTGTGCGTCGTCGGCGACGCCGACCAGTCGATCTACGCCTTCCGCGGCGCCACCATCCGCAACATCCTCCAGTTCGAGGAGGACTACCCCGAGGCGCGCACGATCCTGCTGGAGCAGAACTACCGCTCCACGCAGACCATCCTCAACGCCGCCAACGCCGTCATCGAGCGCAACGCCTCCCGCCGCCCCAAGAACCTGTGGACCGACGCCGGCGCCGGCGCCCGCATCGTCGGCTACGTGGCCGACACCGAGCACGACGAGGCGCAGTTCGTCGCCGACGAGATCGACCGGCTGTCCGACGCGGGCGAGGCCCGCGCCGGCGACGTCGCCGTCTTCTACCGCACCAACGCCCAGTCCCGTGTCTTCGAGGAAGTCTTCATCCGCGTCGGCCTGCCGTACAAGGTCGTCGGCGGCGTCCGCTTCTACGAGCGCCGGGAGGTCCGCGACGTCCTCGCGTACCTGCGCGTGCTCGCCAACCCCGAGGACTCCGTACCGCTGCGCCGCATCATGAACGTGCCCAAGCGCGGCATCGGCGACCGCGCCGAGGCGATGATCGAGGCGCTGGCGCAGCGCGAGCGGATCTCCTTCCCGCAGGCGCTGGTGCGTGTGGACGAGGCGTACGGGATGGCGTCCCGCTCGGTGAACGCCGTCAAGCGGTTCAACACGCTGATGGAGGAGCTGCGCACGGTCGTGGAGTCCGGCGCCGGGCCGGCCACGGTGCTCGAAGCGGTGCTGGAGCGGACCGGCTACCTCGCCGAGTTGCAGGCGTCGACCGACCCGCAGGACGAGACCCGCATCGAGAACCTCCAGGAACTGGCCGCCGTGGCGCTGGAGTTCGAGCAGGAGCGCGGCGAGGACGACCCGGGCACGCTCGCCGGCTTCCTGGAGCGCGTCGCGCTGGTCGCCGACAGCGACGAGATCCCGGAGGAGGAGACGGACGGCTCCGGTGTCATAACGCTGATGACCCTGCACACCGCCAAGGGCCTGGAGTTCCCGGTGGTGTTCCTCAGCGGCATGGAGGACGGCGTCTTCCCGCACATGCGGGCCCTCGGCGACGTCAAGGAGCTGGAGGAGGAGCGCCGGCTCGCGTACGTCGGCATCACGCGCGCGCAGGAGCGGCTGTATCTGACGCGCTCGGTGATGCGCAGCTCCTGGGGCCAGCCGTCGTACAACCCGCCGTCGCGCTTCCTGGACGAGATCCCGCCGGCCTATCTGGAGTGGCGGCGCACGGGCGCCTCGGCCACCCGGGGCGGCGGCGGGGGCCGGTCGCCGATGGAGTCCGCGGCGGCGGCGCTGGCGTCGTCGTCCACCTCCTCGGCCCGTACGCGGCAGGGCCCTTCGGGCTTCGCCACCGGGCGGGCGACGGAGCGGCCGGTGGTCGCGCTGTCGCCGGGGGACCGGGTGACGCACGACCAGTTCGGGATGGGGACGGTGGTGGAGGTGTCCGGCTCGGGGGCGAACGCGCAGGCGACGATCGACTTCGGCGACGGCGGGCGGACGAAGAAGCTGCTGCTGCGGTACGCGCCGGTGGAGAAGCTGTAGGACCGCCGGCCCGCCGCGGGCGGGCCGGTTCACCGCGGGGCCCCTGCCGGTGGGCGGGCTTTCCGCGGGCAGGCGGGCCTACTGCGGGTCGAGGCCCTTCTCCTGGAGCCAGGCGAGCGGGTCGATGGCGGAGCCGCCGTAGGGGTGCACCTCGAAGTGCAGGTGCGGGCCGGTGGAGTTGCCCGAGTTGCCCGAGTAGGCGACGACGTCGCCGGCCTGTACGGGGCCGGTGGTGATGGCGTAGCTGTCGAGGTGGGCGTACCACGTCTCGGTGCCGTCGGACGCGGTGAGGACGAGCATGTTCCCGTACGAGTAGTCGTAGCGGGTGGTGACCGTGCCGTCGGTGGCGGCCATGACCTCGCTGCCGTACGAGACGGGGAAGTCGATGCCGGTGTGCACGGACATCCAGTTGACGCCGGCCTGGCCGTAGTACGCGCTGAGGCCGGGGCTGTCGACGGGGACCGCGAACTTCGGGCGCTGCGCCTCCTTGCGCGCGGCCTCCTTCGCCTCCTTCTTCCGCTCGGCCTCCTGCTTCTCCTTGAGGTCGATGCGCTCCTGGGTGCGGCTGGCGCGGTCGGCGAAGTCGTCGGCGTCCTCGGTGACGCCGCGGAGCTGCGTGTCGAGGGCGGCGTTGGCCTTCGAGGACTTGGCGGACACCGTGTCCGGGGCCGCCTGCGTCGTCTTGCCGTCGTCCTCGGAGCCGGCTCCGCTGCCGGTGACGCTCGCGGCGGCGACACCGGCCACGCCGACGACGGCGAGGGACGGCACGGCCACGGTGAGCAGCGCGGAGCGCTTGGGGCAGCGGCGGCGGCTCGTGCGGGCGGCGCGGCCCACGGGGGCGCCGACCGGCCTGCGCGCGGTGTCCGGAGCAGGGGCAGGGGCGGGGTCGGCGTCGAGCGCCGCGGGGGTCTCGGGCGCGTCGGGCTTGTCGGGGTGGTCGTGCCCGGCGTGCCCGTCGTGCCCGGCGTAGCCGTCGTGCGTCTGGTGGCCCTCGTGCTCGGCGACGGCGGCGAAGTCCCAGGCGGCGGTCGCGTCGGGGTCGGGGTGCCCGGCGTTCACGGCGGCGGGGGCGTAGGCGCCGTGCTCGTCGTACGCGGCGGCCGTGTCCGTGAACGACTCGGGGTACGCGGTGGCTTCGGCGTACCCCGTGGTGTCCGGGTAGCCCGTCGCGTCGGTGGCCGCGTCCGCGTAGGCCGCGGTGTCGTAGTGGCCGGTGCCCCAGGCGGCGGCGGAGTCGTACTGCGCGCCGGTGTGCTGCGGGACCTCGTGCTGTGCGGTGTCGTACTGCGCCGTTTGCGCCGGGTCGTAGTGCGCCGTGTCGTACTGGGCGGCCTCGTACGCGGTGGCGCCGTGCTGCGCTGTCTCGTGCTGCGCAACTTCGTGCTGCGTGCCGGTGTCCCAGCCGGACCACTCGCCGGTGGTGTTCCACTGCGCGGTCGGGGCGCTCGCCGAGGGATAGCCGTAGTCGTAGTCGTCGGCCGGGCCCGCCTGCCGCGGGATGCCGCCGGCCGGGGTGTCGCCGGCGCCTTCGGACCAGAGCGCGGAGACGTCGTAGCCGCCGGAGGCGTGCGGGTCGGCGGCGTAGGAGTCTCCGGCGTGGGGATCGGCCGTGCCGTACAGGCCGTTCGCGCTGTACGCGCCGAAGTCGACGGACTGCGTGCCGGTGTCCCAGGACGGGGCGAGGTCGGGCGTCAGGTAACCGCCGGCTTCGTAGCCGCCGGTCTCGTGGCCGGTGGCCTCGTAGCCCGTGGTGGCGTACGCGCCCGGATGGCCCGTGTCGTAGCCGTCGTAGCTCTGATAGCCGTGATGGAGAGGCTCTTCACCGGAACCGCCGCCGTGGCCGGAGGTGTCGTAGCCGTACCCGTAGCCGTCGAGGCTTCCGAAGGAGGCATCGTCAGCGGGAGAGGCCGGGGTGGGGAAGCCCGGCGGGGGACGGTCGTTCACCACTTCTCTTTCGCCTCGGGAGCAGGAGACTGCCGCGACTGTACCGGGCGTCCCACGGCTCGACAATCTTTCGTTGGTTTCACCGGTGCGCGTTCGGGGCACTTGCCCGATTTTTCGAGTACCCGAGGGTAAGACAGGGGCCACGGCTGTCCGATTTGCCGGTCGCCGCACGTGTGATTTCCCCCTCCCCGCATGTTGCGGTCGGCCGGGGTGCGCGATGCTGGGGATAACGTTCGTTCACACCCTCGAAGGACTCACGAACGCGCGGCACCGCGCGATGGAGGCAGCGATGAGTGGCACCGGTCCGATCCGCGTGGTGGTGGCCAAGCCGGGACTCGACGGCCACGACCGCGGGGCCAAGGTCATCGCGC
Organism: Streptomyces sp. 184; assembly: GCF_045781775.1. Taxonomy (NCBI): domain Bacteria; kingdom Bacillati; phylum Actinomycetota; class Actinomycetes; order Kitasatosporales; family Streptomycetaceae; genus Streptomyces; species Streptomyces sp. 184. The sequence goes on from NZ_CP123230.1 coordinate 988,106, forward strand.
GGGCGCTGCGCGACGCCGGCATGGAGGTCATCTACACGGGCCTGCACCAGACGCCGGAGCAGATCGTCGACACCGCGATCCAGGAGGACGCCGAGGCGATCGGCCTGTCCATCCTCTCCGGGGCGCACATGACGCTCTTCGGCAAGGTCGTGGAGCTGCTGCGGGAGCGGGACGCGCTGGACATCAAGCTGTTCGGCGGCGGGATCATCCCGGACGACGACATCCCGCAGCTCAAGGGGCTGGGTGTCGCGGAGATCTTCACGCCGGGCGCGGCGACCACCGAGGTGGTGGAGTGGGTGCGGACCAACGTCCGCGAGCCGGCGGGCGCGTGAGCGCGGCGCGTACGCGCGACGGGCGCGTACGCCGGCGGACCTGACGCCGGTGGCGCCTGCCGGGGTTCAGGCGGGCGCCACCGGGAGCGGCACGTTCGTCGCACCGGTCCGGTCGGTCCGGACGGCCAGGGCAGTCCGGGCAGTCCGGGGAGGCCGGACGGTCAGGGCCGCAGGGCGGCGGGCGTGGTGAGTTCGTCGCGCATCGCGGCGCGTATCCGCAGCGTGGCCACGAGCCGCTGGAACGCCTCCGACCAGTAGCCGGCGGCGCCCGGCGAACTCTCCTCCGCCTCCTCGTGCATCGCGGCGAGCGGTTCGAGGCGGACGGCGTACGAGGGGTCGAGGCAGCGCTCCGCGAGGCCCATCACGCCGCTGAAGCTCCACGGGTAACTGCCGCCGTCCCGCGCGATCTCCAGGGCGTCGACCACGGCCCGGCCCAGCTCCTCGGGCCACGGCACGGCGCAGGAGCCGAGGAGGCGGAACGCCTCCGACAGCCCGTGCGCCGAGATGAACTCCGCGACCCACGCGGCCCGTTCCGCCTCGGGCAGCGCGGTGAGCAGCCGCGCGGGGTCCCGCCCGGGTACGTTCTCGCCGCCGCCGGAGGCGCCGCCGGGGGTGCTTGCCGGGGGCGCGGTGCCGGGCGGGCCCGCGGTGAAGGCGGGCGGCTCGTTCGGCGGTGAGGTCGGGGCGGTGCCGAGGAGGGCGCGGGCCCAGGCCGAGTCGTGCTGCCGGGCGGCGGCGCGGCTCCAGGCGGCGAGCAGGTCGGGCCGCCAGCCGTCGGCGACGGGCAGCGCGATGACCTCTTCCGGCGTACGGCCGTCGAAGACCTCCGTCCACACGGCCAGCGGCGCGGCGGCGACCAACTGCCCGAACCACCACGACCGCTCGCCCATCCCCGCCGGCGGCTTGGCCACCACGCCGTCCCGCTCCATCGCCGCGTCGCACTCGTACGGCGCCTCCACCGCGATCACCGGCGGCTCCTCGCTGCGGTCGAGCACCACCAGCGACCGCACCCGCGCGGCCATCCGCCCGGCCAGCGCGGAGCCGGTGAGCCCGGCGAGGAGGTCGGCCGCCGCGGCCCGTACGCTGCGGCTGCGATCGGCCAGAGCGTCATCGAGGAACGGCTCGTCGGCGAGGGACAGCCGGGTGCGCAGCAACTCCACGAACCCGAGCCGGTCCTCGGCCTTCTCCGCGGACCACGTCGAGGCGAGCAGCCCGACGGCGCCCGCGGGGTCGGCCCGGCGCACCTCGGCGAAGAGCGCGCCGCGCACCTGGCTGGTCCCCGGCCCGCCGGTCCGCGGCCCCTCTTCCCACAGCGCGCGCACGGCGTCCGCGTCGCGCGGGTCGGGCAGCGCGGGCCCGGCCGCGCCGTCGCGCAGCAGCGGCGCCCACTGCGGCGCGCGCTCGGCCAGCCACAGCCCGCGCGGCCCGGCGAGGGCCAGCGCGTGGGGGCGCAGGTCGATACGGGCGCGGGCGGCGTCGAGCAGCGCGGGGAGCAATTCGGGCGGCGCCTGGTAGCCGCACTCGACGGCGTGCCTCAGCCACTCCGGTATCAGCTCGGCGAGGTCGGGCGTGGGCCCGCGGCGGCCGCCGCCGGTGACGGAGCGGTCCGCGAGCAGCGCGGCGAGCCGCCGCCGGGCGGCGGCGGGCAGCCGGGGCCGCGGATCGTGCGCGGCGGGCTCGGGCAGCGCCCGCGCCGGGGCGGGCACGGTCCCGGCCCGCCGCCGTACGGTCGCCGCGGCGGCGGCGTCGAGCAGCGCCGCCTCGTCGATTCCGCGCCGCCCGGCCCCGACGACGGCCGCGGCCACCAACTCTCCCCAGCCCCCGGCCGGGTCCACCGCGAAGTCCTGCACACCCACCGTCATCCCGCCCCCTCCGCCCGCGTCGTCCCGGCGCCCGCGCGCCGGGCTCGTCGTCACCGCCACGCGCCTCCTCCCTTCGGCGCCGCGATCGGCGCGCCCGCCCCCGCCATCGCCGCGGCGGCGCCCGTCAGGGGGACCGCCGTGCCCGCGGACCACGTCGTCAGCGGGCGGAAGCCCGCGTGGCCGAACTCGCCGAAGACCGTCACCGGGCCGCCGCCCGACACCGCGAGGAGCTGCCACACGCTCGGGCCGCGCGCCGCGGCCGGGTGCAGCGGCAGCGCGCGGTCGCCCACGCGCTCGGCCAACTGCCAGCCCTCGTCCCCTTCTTCCGGCACCGGGATCACGTCCGTGAGCACCACCGGTATCCCCTCCAGCCACGGGTCCGCCGTCAGCGCCGCCCCGTACGCCGCGACCGCCTCCGCGACCCCGGCACCCGGCGGCACGGCCCGCTCCTCCCGCTCTCCCCGGCCGCTCCCGGCCGGGGTCCGCGGTCCCGCGTGGACCGTGCCCAGCGCCGCGCGCAGCGGATACGCGCCCGGGTAGTACGCCAGCTCCGCGTCCAGCACCAGCCCCGTCGGCAGCGACTGCTCCGGTGCCCGGCCCGCCGCCCCGTACGCCAGCAGCAGCGCCATCCGCTCCGAAGCCGCGCCGTGCAGCCAGATGCGGCGCGTCACCAACTTGCCGTCGTCGGCGTCCTCCTGGGCCAGCACCAGCCAGGTATCCCGCAGCGTGCCGCCGCGCAGCAGCCCCGCGGCGTCGACCGTGAGGCCCACCCGCGCGCGGACCGTCGCCGCCAGCGGCTCCGGCAGCTCGTCCAGCCGCAGGAAGCCCCGGTCCAGCAGATGTATCAAGCCGCACTCCGCGAGCAGCCGGGCCGGCCAGCCGGGGCCCGAGGCCGGCAGCGTCCCCAACTCGCGCACTCGCGCGGCGAGCCCGGGCGCCTGCGCGTCGACCATGCGCGCCGCCGTCTCCTCCCACACCGCGCCCCGCGGCGCCGTCGCGAGCCCGTCGCGCAGCAGGTCCGTCAGCCGCTGCTCCAGCTCCGTGGCCCCCGCGGCGATCCGCTGAAGCCGCTGCTCCGCCCGGCGCTTCGCCTCGGCCGCCGCCGCCGGATCCGGCGCCCGGTCCGCCGCGGGCTCGGCGGCCTTCCGCTCCGCTTTCTCCCGGCGGCTCGCCAGCCACTCGGCCGCCCAATCCGGAACCCCGTCCGTGCCCCCCTTCTCTCCCCTCTCTCCCTTCTCCCCTTTCTCTGCGTCCCCGCTCTCCCGCGCCGGCCCGGGCACCTCGCCCGCCGCCCAGCGCAGCAGCAGCCCCAGCGCGTGCTTGCACGGGAACTTCCGGCTCGGGCAACTGCACCTGTACGCCGGGCCCTGGAGATCCACCACCGTCTGATACGGCCTGCTCCCGCTGCCGCGGCACAGCCCCCACACGACCTCGCCCACGGCCCCGGACTCCGCCCACGGCCCGGCCGCGGCGAGCTTGCTCCCCGCCGTACGTGACGAGGCGTCGGGCGCCAGCCCCAACACCTGGTCCGCGCTCCACCGTTCGCTCAGCCCCTCCATGCCCACGACGCTACGGCCCGCCACTGACAACGGCTCTGACCTGCGGTATCCACAGGCGAGGGGGCGGTGTCAGTGCCGTGCGGCAAGGTGGTTTCCGCAGTCACCGCGGCGGTAGCGACGGCGGCTGCGACCGAGTCGGCGAGGAGGGGACGATGACGACCACGACAGGGGCAGGCGCGGCCATCGGGGGCACCGCTGAGGCGGGGCGGTCCGCGGAGCCCGGGGGCGGCGCGGCGACCGCGGGTGCGGGGGGCGCCGAGGCGTCCGAGGACGTCGCTCTTCGGCCACACGCCGAAGACGCCTTCGCGCATGAGCTGGCGGCCCTCGCCGCCGCGGACGACCGGCCCCGGCCGCAGCGCTGGCGGCTGTCGCCGTGGGCGGTGTCCACGTATCTGCTGGGCGGCACGCTCCCGGACGGCACGGCCATCACACCCAAGTACGTCGGCCCGCGCCGGATCGTGGAGGTCGCTGTCGCCACGCTGGCGACGGACCGGGCGCTGCTGCTCCTCGGCGTGCCCGGCACCGCGAAGACCTGGGTCTCTGAGCACCTGGCCGCCGCCGTCAGCGGCGACTCCACGCTGCTCGTGCAGGGCACGGCGGGCACACCGGAGGAGGCGATCCGGTACGGGTGGAACTACGCGCAGTTGCTCGCCAACGGCCCGAGCCGGGAGGCGCTGGTGCCCAGCCCGGTCATGCGGGCGATGGCGGAGGGGATGACGGCGCGGGTCGAGGAGCTGACCCGGATCCCGGCCGACGTGCAGGACTCGCTCATCACGATCCTGTCGGAGAAGACGCTGCCGATCGCGGAGCTGGGCGAAGAGGTCCAGGCGGTCCGGGGGTTCAACGTCATCGCGACCGCCAACGACCGCGACCGCGGGATCAACGAGCTGTCGAGCGCGCTGCGCCGCCGCTTCAACACGGTGGTGCTGCCGCTGCCGGCGTCCCCCGAGGACGAGGTCGGCATCGTCACGCAGCGCGTCGCGCAGATCGGCGCCTCGCTCCAGCTCCCGCCGGTCCCGGAGGCGGTCGAGGAGATCCGCCGGGTCGTCACGGTCTTCCGCGAGCTGCGCGACGGGCAGACGGCCGACGGCCGGACGAAGGTGAAGTCCCCGTCCGGGACGCTGTCGACGGCCGAGGCGATATCCGTGGTCACCGGCGGCCTCGCGCTGGCCGCGCACTTCGGGGACGGGGTGCTGCGCGCGAGCGACGTGGCGGCGGGCGTCCAGAGCGCCGTGGTCCGCGACCCGGCGGCCGACGGTGTGGTCTGGCAGGAGTACCTGGAGACGGTCGTGCGCGAGCGCGCGGGCTGGAAGGACTTCTACCGCGCGTGCCGCGAGGTCACGGCGTGACGATGCCCGGTGCGGTGCGCCGCGGCCGGGTGCGGACGGCGGAACGGGAGGGCGGAGGGGGCGTGGAGGTGCGGGACGTAAAAGAAAGAGGAGTAAAAGAAAGAGGAGGGGGAGCAGGGGGAGGAGAGAGTGAAGGAGTCGGCGAGAAGGGCGGGGGCGGCGCGGGGGTGCGGGTAGCGGACGCGGCCTATGCGGGCGGGGAGTTCGCCGGCGCGGAGTTCACTGGCTCGGAGTACGCGGGCGGGGGAGCCGCGGCCGGGGGAGCCGCGGGGCGCGTGGCGGGCCGTGCGGAGTACGTGGCCGGGGGAGTCGCGGGGGATGCAGCGGGAAGAGGTGCGGAGCGCGCGGCCGGGGGAGCCGCGGAGTACGGGGCCGGGAGTGCCGGGGGCATGGAGGGGGAGCGGGCCGTGGTCGGTGCGGAGGAGGTGCGTCGGCCGCGCGGCGCCGCGGGCGCGGCGACCGTCGAGCCGCTGCTGCTCGGCGTGCGGCACCACGGTCCGGGCTCGGCGCGCGGGGTGGCGGCGGCGCTGGACGCGTACCGCCCGCGGGCCGTGCTCATCGAGGGCCCCCCGGAGGCGGACGCGATCGTCGGGCTGGCCGGAGACGAGGACATGCGACCGCCCGTGGCGTTGCTCGCCCACGCCGTGGACGAGCCTGCGCGGGCGGCGTTCTGGCCGCTGGCGCACTTCTCGCCGGAGTGGGTCGCGATCCGCTGGGCGCTGCGCCACGACGTCCCGGTCCGCTTCATCGACCTCCCCGCCACCCACACCCTCGCGATGGCCGGCCCCGGGCAACTGGCCCCGGGTGCGCCGGAAGAAGCAGGCGCGCCGGACGAGGGGACGCCGAGCGACGCGGACGAAGCGGGGGGAGGGGAACGGGCGCTCGACGCCGAGGCGCTGCGCATCGATCCGCTCGCGGTCCTCGCGGAGGCCGCCGGCTACGACGACCCGGAGAGGTGGTGGGAGGACGCGATCGAGCACCGCATGCCGCACGGCGCCGCGCCCGCCGCGGAGCCGGGCGGTCCCCCCGGCCCGGACCTCTCCGGCGCCGGTGGCGGCGAGGTGGCCGAGCCCTTCGCCGCGTTGGGCGAGGCGATGGGTGCGCTGCGGGAGCGGTACGGAGACGGGGGGCACGACCGCGACCTCGTGCGCGAGGCGCACATGCGGCTGCGGCTGCGCGAGGCGCGGCGCGAGTTCGGCGTGCAGGTCGCCGTGGTCTGCGGCGCGTGGCACGTGCCCGCGCTGCGGGCCCGTACCACCGTCACCGCCGACCGCCGGCTCCTCAAGGGCCTGCCCAAGGTCAGGACCGAGGTGGCCTGGGTGCCGTGGACCCACCGGCGGCTCGCCCGCCGGAGCGGCTACGGCGCGGGCATCGAATCCCCCGGCTGGTACGCGCATCTCTTCGAAGTCCCGGACCGGCCCATCGAGCGCTGGTTGATCAAGGTCGCCGGCCTGCTGCGCGCCGAGGGCCGGACCATCTCGTCGGCGCACGTCATCGAGGCCGTGCGGCTCGCCACCGCGCTGGCGACGATGCGGGGCCGCCCGCTCGCCGGGCTCGCCGAGACGCTGGACGCCGTACGGGCCGTGATGTGCGACGGCTCCGAGGTGCCGCTGGCGCTCGTAGCCGACCGGCTCGTCGTCGGCGACGCGCTCGGCGAGGTGCCGGACTCGGCCCCCGCCGTGCCGCTCCAGCGCGATCTGGCCCGTACGCAGAAGGCGTTGCGGCTCAAGCCCGCGGCCGAGGAGCGCGAACTCCAGCTCGACCTGCGCAAGGAGACCGACGCGGGGCGCAGCCGGCTGCTGCACCGGCTGCGGCTGCTCGGCGTCGACTGGGGCGTGCCCGCGGTCTCCCGGGCGAGCACCGGCACGTTCCGCGAGACGTGGAGCCTGCGGTGGGAGCCGGATCTGGCCGTACGGGTGGTGGAGGCGGCGCTCTGGGGCACGACGGTCCTCGCGGCGGCCACCGCGAAGGCCGAGTACGAGGCGGCGCAGGCCGGTTCGCTGGCGCAGGTGACGGCGCTGGCCGAGCAGTGCCTGCTCGCCGAGCTGACCGAGGCCCTGCCGGTCGCCATGCAGGCGCTCGCGGACCGCGCCGCACTCGACACGGACGTCGGCCACCTCGCGCAGGCGCTCCCGGCGCTGGCCCGGTCCGTCCGCTACGGCGACGTCCGCGGCACGGAGACCGCGGCGCTGGCGGAGGTCGCGACGGGCCTGGCCGACCGGATCTTCGTCGGCCTCCCCGGTGCCTGCGTGGGGCTCGACGCGGACGGGGCACAGGAGATGCGCACGCACGTCGACGCGGTGCACGGCGCGGTGGCCCTGCTGGACACGGCCCCGCCGCCGCAGCGGCCCGAGGACGCGGGCACGTCGGCGGGTGCCCAGGACGCGGCCCCCGCGGCGGCCGGCTCCGGGGAGACGGGTTCGCTGCGGGGGCGGTGGGCCGCCGCGCTGCGGGCGCTGGGCAGCCGGGACACCGTGCCCGGGCTCATCCGCGGCCGGGCCGTGCGGCTGCTCCTCGACGGCGGCCGGATGCCGGCCCGCGAGGCGGAGCGGGTCATGGGCCTCGCCCTGTCGCACGCCGTGCCGCCCGCCGACGCCGCCGCGTGGGTCGAGGGCTTCCTCGGCGGCGACGGCGGCATGCTCCTCGTGCACGACGAGCGGCTGCTCGCGCTGGTCGACGGCTGGCTGACCGGACTGGCCGGCGACGCCTTCACGGACGTACTGCCGCTGCTGCGGCGGACGTTCGCCGAGTACGAGCCGGGAGCGCGGCGCGCCCTCGGCGAGCTGGTACGCCGCGGCGCCTCCGCCGCGGGCCCGGCGGAGCCGGAGGGCCTGCCCGGCTTCGCCGACGAGGTCGACGCCGACCGCGCCGCCGCCGTCCTGCCCACGCTCCGCACGCTGCTGGGCGGCGGGGAGGGACGCCCGTGACCCCGCTGCCCGATGCCAACGGACGCAGGTCCGCGACGACTTCACCGCACCCCCGCTCTCCAGACGAGGAGACCCCGATGCCCGCACCCAGCCCCCGCCCCCACCCGGCCGCTCCCGCCGCCCCCGCCTCCGAGCGGCTGCGGCGGTGGCGGCTCGTGCTCGGGGCCGAGGGGGGCGGGGACGGGACCGGGCAGGCGTTGGGCGGGGACGACGCCGGCATGGACCGTACGCTCGCCGCGCTCTACGGCGCCCCCGACGGGGGCGGCGGCGGTCGGCGGCGGGCCGGGCTCGGGGGGTCCGCGCCGCAGGTCGCGCGGTGGCTCGGGGACGTGCGGACGTACTTCCCCACCCCCGTCGTCCAGGTCATGCAGCGCGACGCCATCGACCGCCTCGGCATCGCCTCGCTCCTCCTGGAGCCCGAGATGCTGGCCGCCGTCGAGCCCGACGTGCACCTCGTCGGCACGCTGCTCACCCTCGCCAAGGCCATGCCCGACGAGGCCCGCGAGACCGCCCGCACCGTCGTCCGCCAGGTCACCGACGACCTGGAGCGCAAGCTCGCCGCCCGCACCCGCGCCACCCTCACCGGCGCCCTCGACCGCGCCGCCCGCGTGCAGCGGCCCCGCCACCGCGACATCGACTGGGACCGCACCATCCGCGCCAACCTCAAGCACTACGTCCCCGAGCACCGCACGGTCGTCCCCGAGCGCCTCGTGGGCTACGCGCGCGCCGCCCGCTCCGTGCGCAAGGAAGTCGTCCTCGCCATCGACCAGTCCGGCTCCATGGCCGCCTCCGTCGTCTACGCCTCCGTCTTCGGCGCCGTCCTCGCGTCGATGCGCTCCCTCGCCACCCGCCTCGTCGCCTTCGACACCGCGGTCGTCGACCTCACCGACCAGCTCAGCGACCCCGTGGACGTGCTCTTCGGCACCCAGCTCGGCGGCGGTACGGACATCAACAGGGCGCTGGCGTACTGCCAGCAGCGCATCACCCGCCCCGCCGACACGGTGGTCGTGCTCATCAGCGACCTGTACGAGGGCGGCATACGCCAGGAGATGCTGAAGCGGGTCGCCGCGATGAAGGCGTCGGGTGTGCAGTTCGTCGCGCTCCTGGCGCTCTCCGACGAGGGTGCGCCCGCGTACGACCGTGATCATGCCGCCGCGCTCGCCGCCCTCGGCGCACCCGCGTTCGCCTGTACGCCCGAGCTGTTCCCCGAGGTGATGGCGGCGGCTCTGGAGGGCCGCCCGCTGCCCGTGCCCGCGGCGACCTGAGAAGCAGCGTGAGAAGCGGCGTGAGCGGGGACGTGAGCAGTCCCCCGTGCCCCATCCGTACCCGCTCACACGGGAACCCGCACCTGTGACCGTTCTCACCGCGCCGGGGTGACCCCGAATTTATGCCGCGCTGTCAGGCAGGGCTAATCTGCAAGACGACCCTGCCATTACAACGCGACACGACTGAATCACAAGGGACGGACGCGCGTGGATCTGTTCGAGTACCAGGCGAGGGATCTCTTCGCCAAGCATGGTGTACCGGTGCTGGCCGGCGAAGTCATCGACACGCCCGAGGCGGCGCGCCAGGTGACCACGGAGCTCGGCGGTCGCGCCGTCGTCAAGGCTCAGGTCAAGGTCGGCGGCCGGGGCAAGGCGGGCGGCGTGAAGCTCGCGTCGGACCCCGAGGACGCCGTCGTGAAGGCCGGCCAGATTCTGGGCATGGACATCAAGGGGCACACGGTCCACAAGGTGATGCTCGCCCAGACCGCGGACATCGCCGACGAGTACTACGTGTCGTATCTCCTCGACCGCGCCAACCGCACCTTCCTCGCCATGGCCTCCGTCGAGGGCGGCATGGACATCGAGGAGGTCGCGGCCACCAAGCCCGAGGCGCTGGCCAAGATCCCCGTGGACGCGAACGAGGGCGTGACCGACGCCAAGGCCCGCGAGATCGTCACGGCCGCGCGCTTCCCCGCCGAGATCACCGACCAGGTCGTCGAGGTCCTGAAGACGCTGTGGACGGTCTTCGTCAAGGAAGACGCCCTCCTGGTCGAGGTCAACCCGCTGGTCAAGACCGCCGACGGCACGGTCCTGGCGCTGGACGGCAAGGTGTCGCTGGACGAGAACGCCGAGTTCCGCCAGCCCGACCACGCCGCTTTCGAGGACAAGGCCGCCGCGAACCCGCTGGAGGCCGCGGCCAAGGCCAAGGGCCTCAACTACGTGAAGCTCGACGGCCAGGTCGGCATCATCGGCAACGGCGCGGGTCTGGTGATGTCCACCCTCGACGTCGTCGCGTACGCGGGCGAGAAGCACAGCGGCGTCAAGCCCGCCAACTTCCTCGACATCGGCGGCGGCGCCTCCGCCGACGTGATGGCCAACGGCCTGGAGATCATCCTCGGCGACCCGGACGTCCGGTCCGTCTTCGTCAACGTCTTCGGCGGCATCACCGCGTGCGACGCGGTCGCCAACGGCATCGTGCAGGCCCTCGAACTGCTCAAGGGCAAGGGCGAGGACGTCTCGAAGCCGCTGGTCGTACGGCTCGACGGCAACAACGCCGAGCTGGGCCGCAAGATCCTCAGCGACGCGAACCACCCGCTCGTCGAGCAGGTGGACACGATGGACGGCGCCGCCGACCGCGCCGCCGAACTGGCCGCCAAGTAACCCCGGGACGACAGCCGAACGCAGAACGCAGACAGGACAGAGGACAGAAGAAAACCATGGCTATCTTCCTCACCAAGGACTCCAAGGTCATCGTCCAGGGCATGACCGGCTCGGAGGGCCAGAAGCACACGCGGCGGATGCTCGCGTCCGGCGCCAACGTCGTCGGCGGGGTCAACCCCCGCAAGGCGGGCCAGAAGGTCGACTTCGACGGCACCGAGATCCCGGTGTTCGGGTCGGTCCAGGAGGCCATCGACACCACCGGCGCGGACGTCACCGTCATCTTCGTTCCGGAGAAGTTCACCAAGTCCGCCGTGATCGAGGCCATCGACGCCGAGATCCCGCTTGCTGTGGTCATCACCGAGGGCATCGCGGTCCACGACACGGCCGCCTTCTGGGCGTACGCGGGCGCGAAGGGCAACAAGACGCGCATCATCGGCCCCAACTGCCCGGGTCTGATCACCCCCGGTCAGTCCAACGCCGGCATCATCCCCGCGGACATCACCAAGCCCGGCCGGATCGGCCTGGTGTCGAAGTCCGGCACGCTGACGTACCAGATGATGTACGAGCTGCGCGACATCGGCTTCTCCACCTGCGTCGGCATCGGCGGCGACCCGGTGATCGGCACCACGCACATCGACGCGCTCGAAGCCTTCGAGGCCGACCCCGACACCGACCTGATCGTGATGATCGGCGAGATCGGCGGCGACGCCGAGGAGCGGGCCGCGGACTACATCAAGGCCAACGTCACCAAGCCCGTCGTCGGCTACGTCGCCGGCTTCACCGCCCCCGAGGGCAAGACGATGGGCCACGCCGGCGCCATCGTCTCCGGCTCCTCCGGCACCGCCCAGGCCAAGAAGGAAGCCCTGGAGGCCGCGGGCGTGAAGGTCGGCAAGACGCCGTCGGAGACGGCGCGGCTGGCCCGCGAGGTGCTGGCGGGCTGACGCCCCCGCACCACGGTTTGCGGTACGGAACGGGAGCGGGCCCGCCCCTGAGGGGGCGGGCCCGCTCCGGCGTGTCCGGGGTCAGCGGCCGTCAACGCGGTGCGCCGCGGGCGGGTGGCCCGGACGGGTGACCCCGGCGCCGGACGGCGGCGCGGCCGGTGACGCGGCCGGCGGCGGCGCGCCGGACGGCCGGACCGGGCGGGGCGCGGCGGGCGGGCCCCGGTCCGGTACGGCGACCGTGCCGTGTCCGGGTGCGTTCGGTGCGAGGGACCCCGGCGCGGGCGGCGGGCCGGGGCCCGGTGCCGGCGGCCAGACGGTGCGGCTGGTCATCCAGGACGGCACCGGGGGCGCGGCCCTGTCGCGGGTCTGGATCTCCTCCACGGCGCTGACGACCGCGGCGGTGAGGAAGATGGCGGCGGCGAGCAGGGCGTAGCGGCGCAACTGGCGGTCCGTGCGGCGCTCGCTGCGGTGGCGGGCGGCGCCCGGGGGCAGGGTGCGTATCGGCTGCGCGGCGGCGAACCGCCGCAGCCGGGCGCGCAGCGCCTCGGCCCGTTCGCGCGGCGGGAGGTCCCGCAGCTCGGGTACGGCGTCGGCCAGCGCCTCGTGCGCGTGGGTCAGCCGCCCGGCCGCGGCCAGGGTGCTGGCCTCCAGTTCGGCGGCGGCCTCGGGCAGGTCGAGCCCGACGACGTCGTAGACCACGACGGCGCTGCGGTACGACTCGGGCAGCGCGCGCAGCGCCGCGAAGAGCCGCCGGTCCGCCGCCTCCCCGTACGCCTCGTCCTCGTACGGCTCCTTGGCGCGCCGCCGCCGGCCCGTCGCCAGGCGCCTGCGCCGCCGGGCGCGGAGCCACTCCCAGGGCGCCTGCGCGTACGCGAAGGCCGCGGCCCGCACCCAGCCCGGCGGATCCCGGTCGGAGGCCACCTCGGGCCACCGCTCCCACGCCAGGTGGAAGGCGTGCTCGACGGCTTCGCGGGTCAGGGCGTGATCGCCGGTCAGGAGGTAGGTGTGCCGGGTGACGTCGGCGGCGCTGCGCTGGTAGAGCGCGTCGTACGCGGCCGCCGCGGCGTCGGCGGTGGCGTCGGCGGCCGCCGCGTAGGCGCGCGCGGCGGCGGCCCGCCGGCCGGCGCGGTACGCCCTGTTCCCGTACGCTCCGACCCGGTGCGCCCGGCCGCCGGCCGCCCGGTTCCTGGGCGTCCCGCCGGACAGCCCGAGCCCGTACACCCCGGCCCCGCCACCGGTCCCGCCACCAGTCCCGGTCCCCGCCACGCCGCCCGCGACCGGGATCTCCTGCGTGTCGTCCAGCTCCGCCGACCGCCCCCGCCCATGCTCCCGTACGCGCCCCTGTCCGCGCCGTCTCCGGCGCCTCTCGCGTGGCCCGAGCGGCGCGAGCGGCGATATGTCAGGGTCCATATCGTCATCGTGGCCAACACGACGGGCAAACGCTCGTTACCAGGGCGAAACGGGTGTATTTGGCAGCATGGCGGCCGTGAGCCAATTGACCGACCTCGCCCCGTCGTTCTCTTCCCGGCACCGGGCCCGTGGCGCCCGGGGCGCCCGCGGCGCCGCCGTCGCCGCCGCGCTGGCGAGCGGGTTCCTCGCCGCCGGCCTCGGCCTGGGCTTTCTCGCCGTGTTCGTGCTGCTGCTGTGGATCACGTCCCCGTACCCCGACAGCGGCCCGGGCGCCGCCCTGCGCATCGTCGCCGACCTGTGGCTTCTCGCCCACGGCGCCGATCTCGTACGCACCGAGACCCGCACCGGCGCCTCCGCCCCCGTCGGGCTCACGCCGCTGCTGCTCACGGTGCTGCCCGTGTTCCTCCTGCACCGCGCCGCGCGCGACGCGCTCACCCCGCAGGACAGCCGGCCGCAGCTCACGCCGCTGGCCACCGGCGCGTGGGTGGCCTGCGGCTATCTCGCGGTCGCCGGTGGCGTGACCGGGTACGCGCTGGCCGGGCCGCTGCAAGCGGCGCCGCTCAGCGTCGCGCTCGTGGTGCCGCTGACGGTGGCGGCGGCCACCGCCGCCGGGGTGTGGTCCGCGGCCGGGACGCCCGCCGTGCTGCTGCCCCGCCGCTGGCACCCCGAGGCAGCCGACGCCCGGGCCGGGGCGGCGCCGCGCGCGGAGGCCGCGGCGCGGGCCGGCGCGGCGGGGGTCGTCGCGCTGCTGGGCGGCGGCGCGCTGCTGTGCGGGGTCGCCCTGGTCATGCACGCGGCCGTGGCGCAGGAGCACTTCCTGTCGCTCTCCACGACGGTCTCCGGCCGGTTCGGCGTCTTCCTCCTCGCCGTCGCGCTGCTGCCGAACGCCGCGATGTGGGCGGCGGCGTATGGCCTGGGGCCCGGGTTCGCCGTCGGGGCGGGGAGCACCGTGGCGCCGCTGGGCGCCGCCGGCTACCCCGTGCAGCCCGCCTTCCCGCTGCTCGCCGCGGTGCCGGGGGAGGGCCCTGGCGGGCCGCTGACCTGGGCTGTCGCAGCGGTGCCGGTGGTGGCGGGGATCGTCGTCGGGAGCTTCGCGGGGCGGGCCGCCGCACCGACGGTGGGGGAGCGGGGGCAGAGCTGGCGGTGGTGGCCCACGGTGGAGGTGACGGCGCTGGCGGCGCTGGTCTGCGGCGCGGGCACGGCGGCGCTGGCGTGGCTCGCCGGCGGTCCGCTCGGTACGGAGACGCTGGCGGACTTCGGCCCGGTGTGGTGGCAGGCCGGCGGTGCGGCGGTGGTGTGGACGGCGGTGGCCGGGGCACCGGTGGCGCTCACGGTACGGGCCGTCCGGCTGCGCGGCGCGGCACCGCTGCCGGTGGCGGCGCCGGGCCGGCCCATGCGGGCGCGTCGGCGGTGGGGCCGGCAGGGCTGGCCGCTGTGGGAGCCGCGCTCGCGGCTGGCGGAGGAGTGGCAGGAGGACCCGGGCGGCGACTGACGCCGCACAAACTCCGCCCGCGCAAACTCCGCCCGCACACCCTCGGCCCGTGAGCCCTCGGCCCGTGGGCCCGGCCCGTACGCACCGTGCCCGGGCGCGCCGCCGCGGGCGCCCGGGCACGTACACGACCGCTTCGCGGCCGGTGGCCTCAGTCGCGCTCGAAGAACGTCCGCAGCGGCTTGGGCAGTTCGTTGCTGCAATGGTCCTTCGACGCCTCCGTCAGCGCGTCGCTGCGGCAGTTGAAGTAGTCCCGGTACGCGATCTGCACCGAGAACCCGATGAGCACGATGGACAGCGTGATGCCCGCCGCCACGATGCCGGTGATCGCCGCCGTGGTGTGCGGCCGGCCGCCCTTCGCCTGGCGCTGGACGGGCTGGCCGAAGGCGTCGGTGCCGCCGGCGTTGCCGTTGCGGCCGTTGCCGCCGGCCGCGTTGCCCGGCTGCGCCCGGGACTTGCCGCGCAGCGCGTCGATGCCCCAGTAGAGCGCGAGCGCGCCGAGGAGCAGCGCCAGCGGCCACCAGTTGAACAGGGCGAAGAAGAAGCCCCACATGCCGGCGAGCAGCGCGTACCGCGAGCGCCGCTGCACCGGGTCGGTCGGGTCCCAGCGCAGATTGCCGCCCGGCCCGTCGCCCTTGCCGTTCTTCCGGTCCGGGCCCTGCCCGTCGCCGGAGCCGCCGGGGCCCTGCCCGGGCCCCGGGTCCTGCGGGCCGCCCGGCCCGCCGGGGCCCGGCTGGCCCTGGTCGCCGCCGCCCCAACTGCCGTGCCCGGGGGGCGGCTGGTGGCTGCTCCACTGGTTGCCCCACGGGGGCGGCGGCTGGTCCTGCCCACCGTTCTGCCCGTTGCCCTGCCCGCCCTGCTGGCCGTTGCCCTGATCGCCCTGCTGCCCGTTGCCCGGGCCGCCGTCCTGCTGCCCGCCCTGCTGGCCGCCGTCACCGGGCGGCCCCTGCGGACCCTGCGGCGGAGGCCCCTGCGGCGGCGCACCTTGCGGCCCCGGCCCGTGGCGCGGCATGCCCTGCGGCGGAGCGCCGTAGGGCCCCGGCCCGTACGCGGGCGGCGCGTCCTGCGGCTGCGGCGGCGCGCCCGGCGCCGGCCCCGCTCCGCCCGGCGCCTCCGGCCCGCCGCCCTCCGGCGGCGGCGCCGCCTCGGCGTCCGACGGCGGCCGGGCGTCGCGGTACGCGACGCCGCCCTGTCCGGGCACAAGCACGTCCCGGGGCGCGCCGAACCGCCCACGGGACGGCGAGGGGGCCCCGGCCGATGCGGGGACGGGGCGTCGGAGGGCCGCGCTGCGGCGTCGGTCCGGCTGCATCTGGACGGCGTCGTCTCCTCAGGTCGTCTGCCCGCTCGGCCGGGGCGCGTACGCGGGCGCGCGTAACTGCTACCGGAGACGCTACCCCGCCCGGCCTGCCGAGGCCCCGCCAGGGGACGCCCGGTATGGTGGCAGACGTCCGCCGCCCCTCCCCGGGACCCCTGGCACCCCAGGTTCCCGCGGCCCGTACGGACACACAATCGCCCGCCGAAGAGAGATCCCTCGTGGTTCCGCATGCGCCCGCCCGCCTCGTCGTGCTCGTCTCCGGCTCCGGTACGAACCTTCAGGCCCTGCTCGACGCCGTCGCCGAGCGGGGGGCGGACGCCTACGGCGCCGAGGTCGTCGCGGTCGGCGCCGACCGCACCGCCGAGGCCGGCGCCGCCGGGCTGCTGCGCGCGGAGCGCGCCGGGCTGCCGGCGTTCGTCTGCCGGGTCCCGGACTTCGCCACCCGCGCCGAGTGGGACCGGGCGCTGACCGAGGCCACCGCCGCGTACGAGCCCGACCTCGTGGTCTCGGCCGGGTTCATGAAGATCGTGGGGAAGGAGTTCCTGGCCCGCTTCGGCGGCCGGTTCGTCAACACCCACCCCGCGCTGCTCCCCAGCTTTCCCGGCGCCCACGCCGTACGCGACGCGCTCGCGTACGGCGTCAAGGTCACCGGGTGCACCGTCCACTTCGTCGACGAAGGCGTCGACACCGGCCCGATCATCGCGCAGGGCGCGGTCGAGGTCCGCGAGGCGGACCACCGGGACGGGGGCGAAGCGCTGCACGAGCGCATCAAGGCAGTCGAACGCCGGCTGCTCGTGGACGTCGTGGGCCGGCTGGCCCGGGACGGCTACCGCGTCGAAGATCGGAAGGTTCGGTTCGGTGAGTGATACAGGGTCCGCGAGCAAGGCGGGTTCCGCGTCCGAGGAGTCCGCGTCCCAGGGTTCAGCGTCCCAGGAGTCCGCGTCCGCCGCTGGCACCCGGCGGCCGGTGCGCCGCGCGCTGGTCAGCGTCTACGACAAGACCGGCCTGGAGGAGCTGGCCCGCGGGCTGCACGAGACCGGGGTCGCGCTCGTCTCCACCGGCTCGACCGCCGCGCGCATCGCGGCGGCCGGGGTGCCGGTGACGAAGGTCGAGGAGCTGACCGGCTTCCCCGAGTGCCTGGACGGCCGGGTGAAGACGCTGCACCCGCGGGTGCACGCCGGCCTCCTCGCCGACCTGCGCCTCGACGACCACCGGCGCCAGCTCGCTGAGCTGGGCGTCGAGCCGTTCGAGCTGCTGGTGAGCAACCTCTACCCGTTCGCGGAGACCGTCGCCTCCGGCGCCTCGCCCGACGAGTGCGTGGAGCAGATCGACATCGGCGGCCCCTCGATGGTCCGCGGCGCGGCGAAGAACCACCCGTCGGTCGCCGTCGTCGTGAACCCGGCGCGCTACGACGAGGTGCTCAAGGCCGTCGCCGACGGCGGCTTCGACCTGGCGCAGCGCAAGCGGCTCGCGGCGGAGGCGTTCCAGCACACGGCGGCGTACGACGTGGCCGTGGCCAACTGGTTCGCCGGCGACTACGCTCCCGCCGACGACGGCCCGCAGGACTTCGTCGGCGCCGCGTACACCCGCCTGAACCCCCTGCGCTACGGCGAGAACCCGCACCAGGCCGCGGCCCTCTACACCGACGGCTCCGGCACCGGCCTGCCCGGCGCCGAGCAGGTGCACGGCAAGGAGATGTCGTACAACAACTACGTCGACACCGAGGCCGCCCGCCGCGCCGCGCACGACCACGAGCGCCCCTGCGTCGCCATCATCAAGCACGCCAACCCCTGCGGCATCGCAGTCGGCGACGACGTCGCCGAGGCGCACCGCAAGGCGCACGCCTGCGACCCCGTGTCCGCGTACGGCGGCGTCATCGCCGTCAACCGGCCCGTGTCCAGGGAGCTGGCGGAGCAGGTCGCGGAGATCTTCACCGAGGTCATCGTGGCGCCGGCGTACGAGGACGGGGCGCTGGAGGCGCTGACGCGCAAGAAGAACATCCGCATCCTGCGCAGCCCCGGAGTGCCGCGGCGGGCGCGGGAGTTCCGGCCGGTCGACGGCGGGCTGCTGGCGCAGGACCGGGACGTCTTCCAGGCCGCGGGCGACGACCCGGCCAACTGGACGCTGGCCGCGGGCGAGGCGCTGGACGCGGCGGGCCTGGCGGACCTGGCGTTCGCCTGGCGGGCGTGCCGCGCGGTGAAGTCCAACGCGATCCTGCTGGCGAAGGACGGCGCCACCGTGGGTGTCGGCATGGGGCAGGTCAACCGCGTCGACTCGGCGCGGCTCGCCGTGCAGCGCGCGGGCGCGGAGCGCACGGCCGGGGCGTACGCCGCCTCGGACGCCTTCTTCCCGTTCCCCGACGGGCTGGAGGTGCTGCTCGCCGCGGGCGTACGGGCCGTGGTGCAGCCGGGCGGCTCGATCCGCGACGAGCAGGTGGTCGAGGCCGCGAAGAAGGCCGGCGTGACCATGTACCTCACGGGCGCGCGGCACTTCTACCACTGAGGTCCACGGAGGTCCGCCGGTACGTACGACAGGAGCCCCGCCTTCGCCGGCGGGGCTCCTGTCGTAGGTCACGAAGGTCGTGTCACGGAGGTCACGTCACTGCCGGGGGCGTGCGAACCACCGCCCGGTGTTGCGGTTCGCGACCATCACGATCGAGATGATGCCGAGCGTCACCCAGATGATGCCGAGCGGGAGCGCCAGCACACCGAAGAGGATGAGGAAGCTCAGCCACACGATGCTGCCGACGCGGACGCCGCCGGCGCCCTTGCCGAACATCGAGGCCAGGACGATGCCCAGGATCGCGTGCACGAGGTAGATGCCGGCGACGACCGCCACCGCCTCGGCCGGGACGTCGACGCCCGAGCCGTCCTGGAAGCCCTCCTCGAAGTCGTCCTTCGCCACCGCGATGCCGATGAGCAGCAGGAGGGAGAGCAGGGACTGTAGCCCGGCCGAGATGAACATCATGATGCGGGCGGCCGTCGCCTTGCCCGGGATGCTCGTCGGGTACTCGACGGCGCCGTACGGGCCGGGGCCGCCCGGGTACATCGGGTACGGCTGGCCGGCGGCGGGGTGCTGCGGGTAGCCGTAGGGCTGTTGCTGCTGCTGGGCGGGCTGCTGGGCAGGCTGCCCAGCCTGCTGCGCCTGCGGTTGCTGCTGGCCCTGGGGTCCGCCGTAGGGGTTGTTCTGGTCGGGGAGGCTCACGGTGCCCTTCTTCCGCGGTTTGGACGTACTGACACACTGACCTGGCCCGAGGACGGCTGTCCAGACCGGCTGATTGGTCTGTTACCCGCAGCATCGGGGAGGATGGGCCCATGACCGCCCAGATTCTCGACGGCAGGGCCACCGCGGCCGCGATCAAGTCCGAGCTTGCCACGCGCGTGCAGGCGCTCAAGGGCCGGGGTGTCACGCCCGGCCTCGGAACCCTCCTGGTCGGCGACGACCCGGGCAGCCAGAAGTACGTCGCGGGCAAGCACCGCGACTGCTCCGAGATCGGCATCGCGTCGATCCAGCGCGAGCTGCCCGCGACGGCCTCGCAGCAGCAGATCGAGGCGGTCGTCCGCGAGCTGAACGAGGACCCGGACTGCACCGGCTACATCGTCCAGCTCCCGCTGCCGCGCGACATCGACGAGAACCGGGTGCTGGAGCTGATCGACCCGGCCAAGGACGCCGACGGGCTGCACCCCACCAACCTCGGCCGGCTGGTGCTCAACGACCCCGCGCCGCTGCCCTGCACGCCCAACGGCTGCATCCGGCTGCTGCGCCAGTTCGGGGTGGAGCTGAACGGGGCGCACGTCGTGGTGGTCGGGCGCGGCGTGACCATCGGGCGGTCGCTGCCGCTGCTGCTGACCCGCAAGTCCGAGAACTCCACGGTCACCCAGTGCCACACCGGCACCCGCGACCTCGCCGGGCACCTGCGGCAGGCCGACATCGTCGTGGCCGCGGCCGGCTCGCCGCACCTGATCAAGCCCGCGGACATCCGGCCGGGCGCGGCCGTCCTCGACGTCGGCGTCAGCCGCGACGAGCACGGCAAGATCGTCGGCGACGTGCACCCGGGCGTCGCGGACGTCGCGGGCTGGCTGTCGCCGAACCCCGGCGGGGTCGGGCCGATGACGCGCGCGATGCTCCTGGTCAACGTCGTGGAGGCGGCCGAGGCCGCGACCGGTGGGTCCGGGCTCTCCGGGCCGGGCACGGCCGCTCCGTGATGGCCCGTCGCACGGCGTTCCCGACCCGCGGCACGGTACGCCCCGAGGGCGGCGGCCGGGCGGCGTCCCGCCACGCGCCGCCGCCGGCGCGGCAGTGGCCCGTACTCCTGGTGCTGGCGATAGCGGCGGCCGGGTTCGTCACCGTGGCCGCGGGCCCGTTCCGCGAGGGCACGCTGGTCGTCGGCGGGGCGCTGCTCGTCGGCGGCGTGCTGCGCTGGCTGGTGCCGGAGGTGGGCATGCTGGCGGTGCGGTCCCGGTTCACCGACATCGTGACGTTCGGGGTGCTGGGCCTGGCGATCGTGCTGCTGGCGCTGGTCGCGATGCCGGACCCGTGGCTCGACCTGCCGTTCGTGGAGGACGCGGTCCACTTCTCCGTACGCTGACGGGCCGGCTGCCCGGCGGCGTATCGAGAACAGCCCGGTGCGTACCCGGTATCTCCACGTCGGCCCTGGCAGATGCGATGCTGGAGCGGGAGCGCGACACGGGGACCGAGGGGGAACAAGGGAGTAGCGATGCCTCGCTGGAAGGAGCTGCCGGACGAGCTGGACCCGCAGATACGGGAGTTCGCCGAGCACATGCGCCGGCTGGTCGACCGCAGCGGGCTGACCGTCTCGGAGGTCGCGGACCGCACCGGGTACAGCAGGTCGTCGTGGGAGCGCTACCTCAACGGGCGGCTGATGCCGTCGCGGGAGTCGGTGGTCGCGTTCGCGGAGGTGACGGCGGCGCGGGACGAGCAGCTCATGGCCGAGTGGGGCGCGGCGGACCGCGCCTGGAGCCGGGCGGAGCTGCGCAACGAGTCGGCGCTACGGGCCCTGCGGGCGGCGGAGCCGGGCCCCGACTTGGACGACCTGCCGCCGCCGGGCGGCCGGCAGGGGCGGGGGCTGCGGGGGGTCCTGGGCCGGGGCAGGGGACGCGGCGAGGACGTGTCCGGCGCGGGCGCGGCACCCCGGCCGGAGGAGATACCCGGTCCCGCGCGGACCGGGAGAACGACGGAGGGGCCCGAGCGCCCCGTACGCCCCGACGCCACCGAGCGCTCGGCGGTACGCCCCGGGCCCCCGCCGCCGCCGGAGCGGCGGGTGCGGGCGGAGGAGTCGCCGGGTGGCCGGCCGACGGCGGCGGGCGCCGGAACGGGGACCGGCGGCGAGACCGGCGCCGGCACGAAGGCCGAACGCGGCACCGGAGCAGGCAGGAGAACCGGGACCGGAGCCGGGGCGGCTGCCGGAACCGCCGCCGGAGCCGGAGCCGGGACCGCTGCCGGAGCCGCGGCGGGGAAAGGGCGCGACGCCGGCACCGATGCCGACCCCGCCGACCCCGCCCGGGACGCCGACGAGACCACCAAACTCCGCGCCCTGACCCGCCCCACCCCGGCCGCCGCCTCCGCCGCCTCCGCCCCGGACCCGGAGCCGGCCGGCGGCACCGCCGCGACGTCCCGTATCCCCGCGGCCTCCACCCCCCTCACCTCCTCCGCACCCCGCGCGCGGAAGAGCTGGCCGCTGCGCCGCGTGCTCCTCGCCGGCCTCGTCACGCTGCTCCTCACCGGCAGCGGCGCCGGCGTCGTCTACGTCGGCCACGGCCTGATCGCCGACCCCGGCGTCGAGGAGCAGAAGGAACCCCGCGGCGGCCCGCCCGACTCCAGCCCCGCCGGCTCCGCATCCGGGTCGCCGTCCGAGTCCGAGTCGCTGCCCGAGGGCGTGGAGTGCCAGGGCGACGACTGCACCGGCAAGGACCCCGACGAGATGGGCTGCGGCGGCGACTTCGCCCGTACGACCACGCAGACGTACGTCGGCGAAATGCTCCTGGAGATCCGCTACAGCGAGCCCTGCAAGGCGGCCTGGGCCCGGATCACCGCCGCCGAGCCCGGCTCGACCGTCACCGCCCTCACCGAGGTGCCCGGCGAGGAGCCGGTCCGCGAGGACGCGTCGGCCGGCAACACCGAGGGCTACACGGCGATGGTCGACGCGGCGAAGCCGGACTCGGTACGGGCCTGCGCCGCGCTCCCCGACGGCACCGAGGGCTGCACGGAGGGCACCCCGCCGCCGTGAACGGGCCCCCGTACGACCGCCCCTCCCGCCCCGTACGCGCGGTGCCGCCGTGATCGGGCCCACACCGGCCGCCCCCCGGCACTCCGTGCCAGTCGGATAGATTGACCCCGGGGGCACGGCTGCCCTTGGCCGCCCGGGCCCCGCCAGCCCGTACGTCGCGCCCCCTCATCGGAGAGATCACCATGACCCGCACTCCCGACAGCCCCGTCACCGTCACCGTCACCGGAGCGGCCGGGCAGATCGGCTACGCGCTGCTCTTCCGTATCGCCTCCGGCCAGCTCCTCGGCCCGGACGTGCCGGTCAAGCTGCGGCTGCTGGAGATCACCCCGGCCCTCGGTGCCGCCGAGGGCACCGCGATGGAGCTGGACGACTGCGCGTTCCCGCTGCTGCGCGGCATCGACATCACCGACGACCCGAACGTCGCCTTCGACGGCGCCAACGTCGCGCTGCTCGTCGGCGCCCGCCCGCGCACCAAGGGCATGGAGCGCGGCGACCTGCTGGAGGCCAACGGCGGCATCTTCAAGCCGCAGGGCAAGGCCATCAACGACCACGCCGCGGACGACATCAAGGTCCTGGTCGTCGGCAACCCCGCCAACACCAACGCGCTCATCGCCCGCGCCGCCGCGCCGGACGTACCGGCCGAGCGGTTCACCGCGATGACCCGCCTCGACCACAACCGCGCGCTGTCGCAGCTCGCGAAGAAGACGGGCGCCGCGGTCGGCGACATCAAGAAGCTGACGATCTGGGGCAACCACTCCGCGACCCAGTACCCGGACGTCTTCCACGCCGAGATCGCCGGCAAGAACGCCGCCGAGGTCGTCAACGACGAGAAGTGGCTGGCCGACGAGTTCATCCCGACCGTCGCCAAGCGCGGCGCGGCCATCATCGAGGCGCGCGGCGCCTCGTCGGCGGCGTCGGCGGCCAACGCCGCGGTGGACCACGTGTACTCGTGGGTCAACGGCACCCCGCAGGGCGACTGGGTGTCCATGGGCATCCCGTCCGACGGTTCGTACGGCGTGCCCGAGGGCCTGATCTCCTCGTACCCGGTGACCTGCGCGGACGGCGCGTACGAGATCGTGCAGGGGCTGGAGATCAACGAGTTCTCGCGGACCCGTATCGACGCCTCCGTGAAGGAGCTGGCGGAGGAGCGCGAGGCGGTCAGCGGCCTCGGCCTCGTCTGATCACCGGGCGTCCGCCCGACGACCGCACGACACCAAGCGACGACGCCCCCGCCCGTCGACCGGCCGCGGCGAGTCCTCCCCCGGGAGGGCTCGCCGCGGTCGCGCGTGCGGGCACTGTTCGGCTGCGGTGAGCCCAGGCCGTCGCATGCCGCCTGCCCGAACTGCGGGCAGTACAAGGGCCGTACAAGGGCCGTACAAGGGCCGTCAGGTCCCTCGCCCGCAGCGCCCCGCGTACTCCGGGCAGGGCCGTCCGGCCCCCGTCGGGGTACCGAAACGGGCACATCCTTGACTCGCAAAGTGACTCTCGGCTAGCGACACGTTACGCTCGGTCCACTCAAAAAGCGGACTTGGGGGACGAGTTGTCGCAGAGTGAGGACGTTTCGACGGCGGCGGCGGCCGTGCCGCGGCCCGCCGCGCCGGTGGCCGCCGGCAGCCCGGTGGCCCGGTACAGCGAGGCCACCCGGCTGCTGTGCGCCGGGACCTATCTCGACCCGGACTTCCGGCGCCGGGTCCTTCAGGAGCTGGTGGAGCACCGGGAACGCGCGGTCGCGCCGTCGCTCGGCATCGACGTCGTCACCGTGCTCGGGCACGCGCTGCGCGCCCGCGGCCGGGAGGCGATGACGGCGCTGTGGGTGCTCGCGGTCTGGGCCGCGTTCGTCCTGTGCGACGTGGTGCTGATCGACAATGTCCCGTACGCGGGCGTGTGGGCCATCGCGTACGCGGTGTCGAGCGCGATCCTGTGGATCGCCACCGCGGTCGGCGGGCGCGGCGGGTTCGACGTCTACGCCGCCGGGGTGCACGCCGCCGGGCGGCCGTCGTTCCGGCGGGCCCGCTTCGGGCGGGTGTTGCGTGTCCTGGCGTACATCCAGATGGTCTTCTACTGGATCATCGCCCTCTACGCGCTCCCGGAGGGCGCCTGGCCGGCGACGGTCTTCCCGCTGCTGCTGGTGTGGCCGGTGTGGGCGCACCGGGTCTGGATGGAGAGGATCGCGCGCGACGAGCTGTCCCCCGCGGGGTTCCCCGCCGCCGTGCCGCCCGGCCTTGCGGACCCGTACCACGGGGTCGCCGCGGCCATCGCCCACGAGCAGTACTCGCGGCTCACCGTCTACGACTTCGACCGCCCGTTCGTCGGCTACGGCGTCCCGTACGAACCCTGGTCGCTGGCCGTGGAGCTGAAGCGGCGCCCGGGCGGGCCCGGCGGCGAGACGCTGACCAGCCGCAAGGTCATCGAGCTCATCCTGCCGCGGCTCGCCGCGCTGCGCGACGCGACCGCCGCGGGCAGCCGGGACCGGCTGAAGGACCTGGAGGTCGCCCACCTCGTCTACCTCCCCCCGCCCCCGCAGCGCGGCGACGTCCGCCGCGACGAGGCCAGCGTCGACCAGCACGTCGGCGGCTCCGTGGACGAGGGCGGCGAGGCCCGCCGCTACTTCCTGCGCGTCCGCGTCGGCGCGTGGTCGGAGCAGGTCGTGGTGACGATCCTGGTGCGGGTGCACACGCAGGGCGGGATGCTCGTGCTGGAGGTCGTGCCGCACGTCCTGCCGCCGGTGCGGCCGGACTTCCGCGAGATCGACCGCCTCGCCGCCCGCGGCGGCGGCGCGCGGACCTTCGCGCGGGCGCTGCTGGCCGCGCCGACGTCGTCGATCGCGTCGGTCATCGCCATGGGCAGCACCATGGCGTCGGTGTTCCGCACCTGGCTCGCGGACGGGGCCCGGCTGCCGGGCGAGGGCCCGGCGGCGTCGGTGCGGGAGCTGGGCGTGACGCCGGATGTCTCGCTGTTCCAGAAGATGGACGTGAGCCGGTACGTGAAGACGGTCCGCGACCGCATCGCGAGCGGGGTGACGGAGGCGCTGCGGGCGAGCGGATACGAGACCGGGGAGTTCGAGCAGTACATCGTCAACGTGAACGAGGGCGGCGTGTACATCGGCGCGATGAGCGGCGGCGCGGTGGCGTCGGGCCAGGGGGCGACGGCGACGCAGCGGGGCGACGGAGGAGGCGCGGGGTCGTGAGCGGTACGGCGGAGAACGGCGGGGGAGAGGCGGGGCAGGGCATGAGCGGGCAGGAAGACGAGGCGGTACGGGGCGGGGACGGCGGCGCCGCGGGGGGCGGGGTGCAGATCGGGAACCTGAGCGGGGGCGCGGTGGCCGCGGGGCAGGGCGCCCGGGCGGAGGACCGCGGCCGGCGCCCGGCCGTGCCGCCCGGCGCGGGCGTGCCGGCAGTGCCGGGGGCACCGGGAGCACCGGGGGTGCCTTCGGCGCCGGTTCCGCCTCCGCCGAGCGTGCCGCCGCCCTTGCCCGGAGGGATCAATATCGGCACGATGTCGGGCGGTGCCGTGGCCCAGGGGCCGCAGGCGCAGGCCGTGGACTCCTCGATACGGTTCGGGGTGGCGGCGGACGCCGAGGCGCTGGCGACGAGTCTCCGCGCGCTGCGCGCCGAGTTGCTCGCGCAGCCGCCTTCGGCGACGGCCGTCGCCGACGAGCAGGAGCTGATCGAGTTGGAGACCGAGGCGCGGGCCGGCCGGGGAGACCGTACCCGGCTGGAACGGCTTCGGGACCGGCTGGAGTTGGGCCAGTTCGCCGCCACCGGCGGTGCCGCCGCGGCGGCTGCGGTGGAGTCGATCGGCCGGTTGCTCGGCTGACAGCCGGGCGGGGGACAGGGGAGAGGGACATGAGCAGCGGCGGGTCGTACTGGGACGAGGATGCGCAGCAGTGGCTCCAGGGACCCGCGGTCCCCCCGCCCCCGACGCTGCCCCCGCCGCCGCCCGAACCCCCCGCGCGACCGCCGTCGTTGCCGTCGCCGGACGCTGCGGTGGAGGACGAGGTACGGGACGCGGTCCCGGCCGCGGCGGGCGGGCCCGCCGGGGGTACAGACCCGGAGGCGGCGGCCCCGACCGGGGAGGGCGAGGACGCCGGCCGCGATCACGACCGGGCGGACGCCGCTGACGGGCCCGCGGAGGGCGAGGATGCCGCCCACGGTCACGACCGGGCGCACGCCGCCGCCGACCGGCCCGCGGAGGGCGAGGTCGCCGACCCCGGTCGCGACCCGGCGGACGCAGGCGTCGACCGGCCCGGGGAAGACGGGCACGCCGACCCCGACAACGACCGGGCGGACGCCGCCGGTGACCGGCCCGCGGCGGGTGGCACGCCCGACACCGGCTCCGACGCCCCGAATGCCCCGGCCGACGCACCCGCCGGGCCGGGTCCGGACCGGCCCACCGCAGGCGCCGCCCCCGCGGCGGACGCCGGTGACCCGGCCGACGGACCGGCCGAGTCCGCGGCCCGTACGGAGGACGGGAGCCAGGGCCCCGGCTCCGCCGCGGCAACCCCGCCGCCCCCGGACCCGGCCACGGATCCGGCCCCGGAGGACAGGGTCCCCGACCCGGCGGACGCACCTCCGGACGCCCCCGCCGCCGCCGCGGCGGCCGGGGGCGCGACCGCCGCCGACGCCGCGCCGGACGCCGCCGTCGGCGCGACCGCCGCCGACGCGGGCGAGGGGCCTTCGGACTCCCCGCCGGCGCGCGTTCGGGAGTGGTGGGAGGACCTGTACGCGGAGCCGCCGTCGCCCGGGCCCGAAGGGGCCGCGGAAGCCGGGCCCGACGCACCGCCGCCCCCACAGCCGCCCGCGACCGCGCCCGACTGGTCGGCGGGGGCCGGTGTCGCGGCGCCGCCGCCCACCGCACCCGACTGGTCGGGCGGCCCCGGGCCCACCCCGGCGCCCGACCTGCCGACGCAGTCCGCCCACCCGCCGCCCCCCACCGCACCCGGCTGGGGCCCCGACGACGGGCCCGGGGTCCTGCCCCCGCCGCCGCCCGACCTGCCGACGCAGGCGGCCACCCCGCCGCCCGGACCCGGGTACCCGGGGGCGTACGCACCGGCACCCGGCGACGTACACGGGCATGGGCACGGGCCCGACGTCTCGTACGACCACTACGCCGCCGGCTACGCCCCGTACCCCGGCTACGAGATCGGTGCCGGGCCCGAGCGCCCGCGCCGCCGCGGGGCCGTCGCGGCGGTGGTGGGGCTCGTCGTGATCGTCGCCAGCGGGCTCGTCGCCGGCGGCTGGCTGCTCCTCGGCGGGGGCGACGACGGCGAGAAGGAGGCGAAGCCGCAGCGCAGCGCCGCGGTGGAGCCGAAGGCGCCCTCGGAGGACCCCTCCCCGTCGCCCGAGCTGCCGTCGCCGTCCCCCTCGGAGTCCGGCGTACCGCCCGGCTTCCTCGTCGCCATCGAGGACGGCTACTCCCACGCCGTGCCCGAGGGCTGGGAGCGACGCACCGACGGCGTGTCCGTCTTCTACGAAGAGCCCGTCACGAACGGCGCGTTCATCCAGGTCTACGAGGTGTCCGAGCAGGTCACCCCGTTCGAGGCCGTGCAGATAATCGAGGACACCAAGCGGGATGTCGAGGGCTACCAGCGCAACGACATGGCGGATCTGGGCAACGCCGCGGAGTACGACTACTCGTACACCGACGAACTGCTCGGCCAGCGGCGCGTCCTGCTGCACGACCGGCTGACCGCGGACGGAAAGATGTACGCGCTCCTCGTCTCGGGCCCGGAGGCGGAGTGGCCGCGGCAGCGGGAGGTCGTCGACGCGATGGCGGAGTCGTTCTGCACGGACGCGGAGTGCGCGGAGCCGGGCGGGGCCTGAGGGGGGACGGAGCTTGCCGCGCGGCGCAGCATGACGCGCGGGAGTGGCTTGAGACGCGGGGGCCGGGTTCGAGGCGTGAGGGCCGCTGACGGTGGCCCCCGCCCCTCAGCCCGCCGCGTCCCCACGCAGTTCCGCCGCCAGCTCCCGTACCGCCGCCAGCGTCCTGTCGAGCAACCCGCCCCCGAACGTGATCCTGCTCGCCCCCAGCCTGCCCAGCTCCGCGAGCCCCGGGCCGTCCGGTACGGCCAGGGCGTTGACCGGCAGGCCGATCTCGTCCGCGAGCAGGCGCAGGTGCCGCGGCGGCGCCCCGATCGGGTAGACGCCGTCCGCGCCCGCCGCCGCGTACAGCCGGCCGCGTTCGACCGCCGCCGCCGGGTCGGGCACGCCGCGTGCGAAGGTGTCGACGCGGGCGTTGACGAAGAGCCGGTCGCCCGCCTCGGCCCGTACCGCCGCGAGGAAGTCCGCCTGCTCGGCCGCGTCCCGCAGGGTCTTGCCGGGGTGGACCGTGTCCTCCAGGTTGCAGCCCACCGCCCCCGCCGCCAGCAGCCGTTCGACCAGCTCGCGCGGCGGCAGGCCGTACCCCGCCTCGACGTCCGCCGTGACCGGCACGTCCACGGCCCGGGTGATCCGGGCGATCGCCGCGAACATCTCGGCGGCGGGCGTCGCCTCGCCGTCGCCGTAGCCGAGGACCGCGGCGATGCCGGCGCTCGGGGTGGCCAGGGCCGGGAAGCCCGCGTCGGCGAAGGCACGGGCGCTCGCGGCGTCCCACGGGCCGGGCAGGACCAGCGGGTCCGCCGCCGCCCTGCCGTGGTGCAGGGCCCGGAACTCCGCCACGCTTCCGTCCCCGGTCACGCCCGCGCCGCCGTTCACGCCTGCTGCTCGTACTGGCCGGGCTGGTAGTGCCCCGCCTCGGCCCGGCTCGTCACGCACCACCGGTTCCACGCGTTGATCACGGTCAGCACCCCGATCAGCCGCGCCAGCTCCTGGTCGTCGAAGTGCTTCGCCGCCCGCTCGTACACCGCGTCCGGTACGAACCCGTCCGTCAGCACCGTCACCGCCTCGGTGAGGGCCAGCGCCGCCTGCTCCTTCTCCGTGTACAGGTGCGGCACCTCCTCCCAGGCGTTCAGGAGGTACAGGCGCTGCTCGGTCTCGCCGGCGGCGCGCGCGTCCTTCGAGTGCATGTCGATGCAGAACGCGCAGTGGTTGATCTGGGAGGCGCGGAGCTTCACCAGCTCGAAGACGACCGGGTCGAGGCCCTTCTTGGCCGCCTGTTCCACCCTGACCAGGGCGCGGTGGACATCGGGTGCGAGTTCGAAGAGGTTGATGCGCTGTGTCATGCCTCCCACGCTAGATCTTCATATCCCAGATGTATGGTCCATTTCCATGGCGGATTCCTGGGCCACTTCAGCGGAGCTACGAGACTTCCAGCGCTCCCTGGACCTGCACGTCGACGTGCGCGCGGGCAGTCGCGGGGCGGGTGCCGCGCTGATCAGGTCGCTGCGCGACGCGGTGCGTACGGGCCGGCTCGCGCCCGGCGCCCGGCTGCCGTCGTCCCGGGCGCTCGCCGCCGACCTGGGCGTGGCGCGGAACACGGTGGCCGACGCGTACGCCGAGCTGGTCGCCGAGGGCTGGCTGACCGCCCGGCAGGGCTCCGGCACCCGCGTCGCCGCCCGCAGCGAGCCGCGCCGGGCGGGCGCCGCGGCGCAGGTGCAGCCGCCGCCGCGGCACGCGCTGGACCGGCGGGCGACGTACAACCTGCTGCCCGGCGCCCCCGACGCCGCCCGCTTCCCGCGCGCCGCGTGGGCCGCGGCCACGCGGCGGGCGCTGACGGCGGCGCCCTCGGCGGCGTTCGGGCACCAGGGGCCCGGCGGGCGGGTGGAGCTGCGGCGGGCGCTGGCCGGGTATCTGGCGCGGGCGCGCGGGGTGTACGCGGAGCCGGAGCGGATCGTGGTCTGCTCCGGGTTCACCAGCGGGCTGCGGCTGCTGGCGGAGGTGCTGCGGGCGGAGGGGGCGCGGCGGGTCGCGGTCGAGCCGTACGGGCTGGGGCTGCACCGCCGGCTGCTCGCCGACACCGGGCTGCGGACGGTGCCGCTGCCGTACGACGACGAGGGCATCGCCACCGCCGCGCTGCCCGCGACCGGCGCGGGCGCCGTCCTCCTCACCCCGGCGCACCAGTTCCCCACCGGCGTGCCGCTCGCCCCGGAGCGGCGGGCGGCGGCCGTCGACTGGGCGCGGGCGACGGGCGGGGTGGTGCTGGACGACGACTACGACGGCGAGTTCCGCTACGACCGGCAGCCGGTGGGGGCGCTCCAGTCGCTCGACCCGGAGCACGTGGCGCACCTGGGCACGGTCAGCAAGAGCCTGTCGCCCGCGCTGCGGCTGGGCTGGATGGTGCTGCCGGAGCGGCTGCTGCGCGCGGTGCACGAGGTGCAGGCGCTGAGCCGCACGCCGCCGGGGGTGGTGGACCAGCTCACCCTCGCCGAGTTCGTCGAGTCCGGCGGCTACGACCGGCACGTACGCGCGGCACGCCAGCGCTACCGGCGCCGCCGCGACCGCCTCGTCGCCGAGCTGGCGCGGCGGGCGCCGCGGGTGACGGTGACCGGGATCGCGGCGGGGCTGCACGCCGTCGTACGGCTGCCGCCGGGCACCGAGCGGCGGGTGCTGGCGCGGGCGGCGCGGGAAGGGCTGGCGGTGGCCAGGATGGGGGCGTACCAGTACGGCAACGCGGCGTGGGAGGAGGGCGGCGACTTCACGGCGCCGGCGCCCGCGGGGGAGGAGCCGGGGCCGCAGGGGGAGGCGCTGGTCGTGGGGTACGGCGCGCCGCCGGACCACCTGTACCCGGGGGCGCTGGCGGCGCTGTGCCGGGTGCTGGAGGCGGAGACGTAGGAGACATAGGAGGTGTCCGGCGCCCGCGGGGATCCGGCCCTGCGGCCACGGGGCCTCACGCCGCGGGCGACGCCAGCCGCACCACCGTGATGTCCGACGGCGCACCCACCCGGACCGGCGGCCCCCACGCCCCCGCGCCGCGGGTGACGTACAACTGCGTGTCCCCGTACCGCTCCAGCCCGGCCAGCGTGGGGTTCGCCGCCTCGGCGACGTACGTGGCCGGCCACATCTGGCCGCCGTGCGTGTGGCCGGACAACTGGAGGTCGACGCCGTGGTCCACCGCGTCGTGGATGACGACCGGCTGGTGGGCCATGAGCACCGAGGCGCGGGAGGTGTCGCGGTCGCCGAGGGCGCGCGCGAAGTCGGGGCCCTCACCGACGTCCTCGCCGGAGACGTCGTTGACGCCGGCGAGGTCGAAGCCGGCCAGCTCGGCACGGGCGTTCTCCAGCGGGTGCAGGCCGAGTTCGCGGAGGTGGTCGAGCCATTCGGCGGCGCCGGAGGCGCCGGTGAAGTACTCGTGGTTGCCGGTGACGAAGTACGAGCCGTCGCGCGCCTCCAACTGCCCCAGCGGCTCCGCGGCCGTGCCGAGGTGGTCGACGGAGCCGTCGACGAGGTCGCCGACGATGGCGACGAGGTCGGGGCGCTGGGCGTTGATGGTGTCGACGATCCGCCGGGTGTGGCGGCGGCCGAGGACGGGCCCGAGGTGGATGTCGCTGACGACGGCGATGCGGTAGCCGTCGGCGGACGCGGGCAGCTTGGCCAGCGGGACGGTGACGTTCTTCACCCGGGGCGCGCGGCCGAGCACGCCGTACGCGCCGTACGTGACGGTCCCGGCGGCGACGGCGGTGGCGCCGATCGCGACGGTACGGGCGACGAAGAGCCGCCGCGACACGTCGGCACGGTCCCCCGCGGAGCCCCCGGCGCCGCCGACCGCGGCCCTACCGGACCCGGTAGCGGACCCGGCGGAACTGCCGGAGCCGCCCGACCCAGCGGACCCAGCGGAATCAACGGAACCAGCGGAACCACGAGAGTCAGCCGAACCACCGGCACCCCCGCCCGCCGCGTCCCCGCCGTCCGCGACCCCGGTGACCGGCCCCAGCCGCAGCGGCGCCTTCGTCTCCGTACCGACGCCGCCGCCTCCGCCGATGCCGCCTCCGCCGACGCCGTCGCCGGCCGACTCTTCTTCCGCGGCCTCCGTGGCCGCGACCTGCTGCGCGAGCGCCGCCACGGCCGCCTCGCGCTCCGCCTCGTCCACCGCCCCGGCAACACCCACAGCACCCGCTGCGCCCGCACCACCGGAACCACCGGCAGCGCCGGCAACGGCCACACCGCCGACGGCACCCGCCCCGCGCCGCGCCGCCCGCCGCTCCAGCACCCGTAGCAGCACCGGCCGCACCAACTCGCCCACCGCCAGCGCCAGCAGCAGATACAGCAGCAGCGCCAGCCACATCAGCCCCGGCCACCCCAGCGCCTGCTGGACCGGCATCGGCGCCCCGGCCCGCTCGGAGGCCATCGTCGCGAACGCCATCAGCGGCAGCAGCACGACCGCCGACGTACCCAGCCGCCGCGGCCAGCCGCCGCGCCGCATGGTGTCGCGGACCAGCCGCCGCCACACGTACCAGTGCGCCCCGGTGACGAGCAGCAGCATTCCGATCAGAATCGGCACGAACACCACGGCCTACCTCCCGGCCCCGGCCGTCGCCTCGCGCACGTCCCCGCCCGCGCCGCCCCCGGCAGCCTCCCCGGCCCCGGCAGCGGCAGCGGCCCCGGCAGCGGCAGCGGCCCCGGCTTCGCCGTCACCCCGCCGCGCCGCCCGCACGCCCCGCAGCCCCAGCCACCCGATCGTCGTCCCCAGCGCGAAGGACGCCACGGCCAGCGTGAGGTGCACCCAGAAGTACCCCGTGGGGTCCCCGTCCTCGAAGGCCAGCCCGCTGGAGTCCTTCCAGAGATTGCGGACGAACGTGATCCAGACGAACCAGGACCACCCGCCGAAGGCGAGCAGAAACCAGGAAGCGCGGCGTGAGAGGTGCATACGCCTAGCCTCGCACCCCCGCGCCCCGACCGGTGGCCGGGGTTCCGGGAGGCCCGCGGGAGTGCACACCGTCTTCGCACCCGTCGACTTCATCGACACGGGCCCGCGCGGTGCCCGGTACCGCCGCACCAGCCCGAGCGCGGGCGCCTGCCAGGAACTGGAGGCATATCTCGCCGCCCCCCACGTGCACGGACTCGCCCCGGGGTGGTACCACTACAACGCCGTCGAGCACTCCCTCGAACTCCTCGCCCAGGGCTGCACCGGCGCCGAGGTCTCCGCCCTGCGCGCCGGCCAGCAGCATGCCGGCAAAGCCGCGTTCCTCCTCGTCCTGACCGCCGTCATCGGCCGCCTGAACGACCATCGCGCCACCGCGCGCTCGTACCGGGTCGGCCTCCTGAACGCCGGACACCTCGGCCAGACGTTCGTCCTGACCGCCACGGCCCTCGGTCTCGGCTCGATGCAGCTCTCCGCCTGCAACGACGGCGCTCTGGCGGAGAGTTTCGGACTCGACGCGGTGACCCACGTGCCGGTGCACGTCCTCGGAGCCGGCCTGCCCGACGAGGGTGCCCAGCCGATCGCCTCCCCGGCGGGACTCGACGCGTTCCGCCGCACGACACTTACCTGACCGGCCCACCCCGAACCACCACCCGCACCACCAGCGCCGCAAACGCCATCCGAACGCCCGGACCGGCGTGACGGTCATCACCGACGGCGACTCGGACGGCGGCCCGGGCGGCGGCTACGCTCCCCGCGCGCTGTCGGTCGCCGAGACGAAGCAGGTCCTGCCGGGCCTGGGGACCATGCCGCCCGGCTGGCAGGAGCGCGCCGAACCGGCCGCCGGCTCGGCCTCCCCCTGCCACCAGGGCTTATCCCGGTACGAGATGAGACCGTACGAGGGCGCGATGATGGTCACGGCCGAGTTCGAGGTCGCGGCGTGCAGGAGCGTCGAGGTGGCCGCCGGCGGCTTCCGGGAGGAGGTCGAGACGTACCGGACGAGCAACGAGGCGACCGCGGTGTCCTTCCCCGGCCAGGCGGACGAGGCCACCGCGCTCCAGCACGTCAACACCGACCTCGACGAGACCACCCTCAATGTGATCGCCCGCGTGGGGACGGTCGTCTGCTGGATGAAGCTCGACCCGGTGGACGAACTGGACGACCACATGGCGCTCGCCGAGGTCCTGATGGGGGTCTGCACCCGGCAGGCCCGCGAGGTGCAGGCCGGGTCGTAACGTCCCATCGGCTCCATCCGGGGGCGCTCTCGGCCAACTAGCGCACCTCGGTGTCCACATCGAAGGCGACTCCAGGTAGGTTCGCGACGTGTCGACATCTCATGTGACTATCCGCGGCGCCGCGCTCGCCGCCGCCGCCACGCTCCTGTCGCTCGGGGGCGTCGCGCCCGCCGCGGCCCAGGACGACAAGCCGCGGCCGCCCGACCAGATGTCGAACGTCGGGGGCACGCTGCTCGGCCAGCCCGGCACCCACGTCGATCTCGGCACCGGCGCCCCCGAACTGCCGAAGAAGCTCACCGGCCGGTCCTGGGTCGTCGCCGACGCCGAGAGCGGTGCGGTGCTCGCCGCGCACAACGCGCACTGGAAGCTGCCCCCGGCCAGCACGCTGAAAATGCTCTTCGCGGAGACCCTGCTGCCCCTCTTCAACAAGGAGGAGAAGCACGAGGTCGCCGCCGAGGAGCTGGAGGGCATGGGCGAGGGCAGCAGCCTCGTCGGCATCAAGGAGAACCTCACCTACACCGTGCGCGAGCTGTGGCTCGGGGTCTTCCTCCGGTCCGGCAACGACGCCGTGCACGTGCTGTCGGCCATGAACGGCGGCGTCGACGCCACGGTCGCGGCCATGAACGAGCGGGCGCGCGAGCTGGGCGCCGAGGACACCCACGTGGTCAGCCCCGACGGGTACGACGCGAAGGGGCAGACCTCCAGCGCGTACGACCTCACGCTCTTCGCCCGCGCCGGCATGCAGAACCCCGACTTCCGCGCGTACGCCGCCACCCCCCGGGCGAAGTTCCCCGGCGGGAAGACCGGCAAGAAGGGCAAGCGCGAGTACTTCGAGATCCAGAACACCAACCGGCTGCTGACCGGCGACGTCGACGTGGACGTCTACAAGGGCATCGCCGGCATCAAGAACGGCAACACCACCAACGCCGGCGCGACTTTCACCGGCGTCGCCGAGCGCGACGGCCGGGTGCTGCTCGTCACCGTCATGCACCCCGACGAGGACGAGTCCAACGCCGTCTACAAGGAGGCCGGCAAGCTGCTGGACTGGGGCTTCAAGGCCGCGCCCGCCGTGCAGCCGGTCGGCGAACTCGTCCCGCCGGAGGGCATGGGCCCGCAGGACGGCGCGGACGCCGGCCAGGACTCCGGCAAGAACGCCGACAACAGCCAGGGCACCGCGGGCTCCGGCGACCAGCCGTCCGCGTCCGACGGCGCCGGGCCCACCGCCGCGGACGGCGAGGAGGAGGGCGGCGTCGGCACCGCGCTCGCCATCACCGTCGGATCAGTCGCGCTGCTCGCGATCGTCGCGTACGTCATCCACCGCCGCTGGCCGCTCCCCGACCTCGTCGGGCGTGGCCGTCCAGGCGGCGCAATAGAGCAGCAGGCGGGCCATGAAGTTGATCCAGAGAACGAGCGCGACGGGGACGCCGAAAGCGCCGTAGACGCTCCGTCCGGCGACGCCGCTGAGGTATCCGCTGAGAAGAAGCTTGAGTAGCTCGAAGCCCACCGCCCCCGCGAGCGCGGCCTCCACCACCCGCCGCCGCGGCGGGTGCACGCCGGGCAGCCGGGTCAGGACGTAGACCAGCAGCAGGAACCCCGCGGTCACCGCCGCCGCGAACGCCGCCACCTCCAGCAGCGCGCCGCCCCAGCCGCCCTCCTCGACACCGAGCCGGCCGAGCACGGCGTCGGCCGCGGTCGTGGTCGTGACCGAGACGATCAGCGAGACGACCACCGTGCCGCCGAGGCCGAGCAGGATGAGCGCGTCCTTGCCCTTGCCGACGAACGGGTTCTCGGGGATGTCCGCCCGGTCCCACACGGCGCGCAGCGCGTCGCGCAGTGTGCTGATCCAGTTGACGCCGGTGAACATCAGCAGGGCGAGCGAGATCAGCCCGACCGTGCCGGCGTTCGCGAAGAGACCGCCGAGGTCGAGCCGGTCGGAGATGCCGGGCACCTGCTCGGTGATCCACCGCTCGAAGTCCTTCTTCCGGCTGTCGCTGAGCAGCGCCGCGGAGAGCGCGGCGGCGGTGGTGATCAGCGGGAAGAGGGCGACGAAGCTGCTGAACGTCACGGCCCCCGCGAGCCGGCTCCAGTGCCGGTCCTGGACGTACTCGAACGCCCGGTAGGGGCGGGTGCGCAGCAGCCGGGCGATGTACGGGCCGACGCCGGGCAACCTGGTCAGCCACTCCACGTTGACTCCTGCCGTCGCGTCCCCCGAGCGCCACCGGATGCACGGCGGCCGTACGAACCTGGCGTATGCCCCGGAAACGCCAGGTTATCTGTGGGGTGCGTGGGGGAGGCGGCGCGGCACGCGGGGGGCGTGGCGTGCGGGGGGTGGGGGTTGTGGTGTGCTGCGGGGGTGTGGTGGGTGTCGTACGCCTGCGCCCGCCGGGTCGGCGCCAGGTGCCGCCGGGGTCAGCCGGGTGTCGGCCGGGTCAGCCCGGGGACGGGGCCGGTTCCGAGCGGGTCTGCGCCGGCAGCTCCAGCGCCGAGTCGCCGCCGAAGCGGAACTCCCGCTCCAGCCGCCACACGCCCTCCGCGTCCTGCTCGTACAGCGAGAACCCGCCCACCGACCACGCCGCCTCGAAGTCCGCCAGCTCCGCCGCCGCCCGGTCCATCGCCGCCTCGTCTATGTCGTGGGCGATCGTCACATGCGGGTGGTACGGGAACTGAAGCTCCCTGGCCAGCGGCCCGGAGCCGTCCCGGACCATCTTCTGGAGCCAGGAGCAGGCCGCCGCGCCCTCCACCACCTGCACGAAGACCACCGGCGTCAGCGGCCGGAACGTGTCCGTACCGCTCAGCCGCATCGGGAAGGGCACCCCGCAGTCGGCGATCTGCGCCAGGTGCCGCTCGATCCGCGGCAGCTCCCCGGCGTCGGCCGCGGTCGGCGGCAGCAGCGTGATGTGCGTGGGAATGCCGTGGGCCGCGGTGTCGCCGAAGCCGATCCGGCGTTCCTGTAGCAGGCTGCCGTACGGCTCCGGGACGGCGATCGAAACACCGACCGTCACGGTCCCCACAAGCGTCTCCTTCACGGGCACTCAGTGCTTGGCGGGCAGGAAGCCCACCTTGTCATATGCCTCGGCCAGTGTCTCCGCCGCGACCGCACGCGCCTTCTCCGCGCCCTTGGCCAGCAGCGAGTCCAGCGACTCCGGGTCGTCCAGGTACTCCTGCGTACGGGTGCGGAACGGCGTCACCCACTCGGTCACCACCTCCGCGAGGTCGGTCTTCAGCGCACCGTAGCCCTTGCCGGTGTACTTCTGCTCAAGTTCGGAGACGGTGGCGCCGGTGAGCGTCGAGTAGATGGTCAGGAGGTTGCTGACGCCGGGCTTGGCCTCCGGGTCGTAGCGGATCTCGGTGTCCGTGTCCGTCACCGCGCTCTTGATCTTCTTCGCGGAGGACTTCGGCTCGTCGAGGAGGTTGAGCAGGCCCTTCGGCGAGGACGCGGACTTGCTCATCTTCACGGTCGGGTCCTGGAGGTCGTAGATCCGGGCCGTCTCCTTGAGGATGTACGGCGCGGGGACCGTGAACGTCCGGCCGTAGCGCGCGTTGAAGCGCTCGGCGAGGTCGCGGGTCAGCTCGATGTGCTGGCGCTGGTCCTCGCCCACGGGGACGGCGTCCGCCTGGTAGAGCAGGATGTCGGCGATCTGGAGGACCGGGTACGTGAAGAGGCCGACGGTGGTGTTGGCCGTGCCCTGCTTGGCGGCCTTGTCCTTGAACTGCGTCATTCGGGACGCCTCGCCGAAGCCGGTGAGGCAGTTCATCACCCAGCCGAGCTGCGCGTGCTCGGGCACGTGGCTCTGGACGAACAGCGTGCAGCGGTCCGGGTCGAGACCGGCGGCGAGGAGCTGCGCGGCGGCCAGGCGCGTGCTGTTGCGCAGTTCCTTGGGGTCCTGCGGCACGGTGATCGCGTGCAGGTCCACCACCATGTAGAACGCGTCGTGCGTGTCCTGAAGGTCCACCCACTGACGGACGGCGCCGAGGTAGTTGCCGAGGTGGAACGAGCCGGCGGTGGGCTGGATGCCGGAGAGCACGCGGGGGCGATGGGTCGGGGCTGCCATGTCGCTCATTCTCTCAGGTGTGGAACGCGCTTCGGGCCGACGGTGTAGGGAGGGTGCCGGGGCCCGGGACGGGGAGGCGGCCCGGGGCCGCGGACGCTCTGCGGATCGTCCTCGGGCCGGGTCTCGGGTCTCGGCGGGCCGCGGACGGTCTGCGGGCGGTCTGCGGGCGGTCTGCGGGCCGGGTGTCGGAGGGTGCTGGGGGAGGGCGGCGATCAGCGCGGACGGTGCGGGTGAGGCACGTCTGGTGGCGCGCGTACGGAACGGGGAGACCGAGGCGTACGCGGAACTGGTGCGCGCGCACGCGGAGACCGCGCACCGGCTCGCGCTGCTGCTGGGGGCGGGTGCGGAGGCCGAGGACGCGGTGCAGAACGCCTTCATCAAGGCATACCGGGCGCTCGGCGGCTTCCGGGACGGGGCGGCGTTCCGGCCGTGGCTGCTGCGGATCGTTGCCAATGAGACCAAGAACACAGTGCGCGCGGCGGCGCGGCGGCGGGCGGCCAACGAGCGCGCGGGCGCCCTGGCGGGCGGCGCGGTGGACGTCGGCGGGGCGGTGACCGGCGGCGCGGCGGGGGGTGCGGCCGCAGGTGCGGCCCCGGGCGGCGACCCGGTGGGGGTGGCGCTGGCGGCGGAGCGGCGGGAGGAGCTGGTGACGGCGCTGCGGGCGCTGCGGGAGCGGCACCGGGAGGTGGTGATCCACCGGTACCTGCTGGACCTGGACGAGGCGGAGACGGCGGCGGCGCTGGGGGTGCCACGGGGGACGGTGAAGTCGCGGCTGAGCCGGGCGCTGCGAGAGCTGGAACGACTGCTGGGGGAGCGGGGCGGGGCGCCGGGCGGCGGGTCGGGTGGTGGGGCGTCCGGTGGTGTGGGGAGGGGTGCGGGCCGCGGTGCGGGACGTGGTTCGAGCCGGGGCGGCGGGGGGACCGGTGGTCTGGGCGGTGGTTCGGGGCGTGGCACAGGCCGCGGCTCGGGCCGGGGTGCCGGTGGTCTGGGCGGTGGTTCGGGGCGGGGCGCGGGCCGTGGTGCGGGTGGCGGTTCGGGTGGCGGGGCTGCGGCGGCTGGGGAGCGGGAGGGAGGTGGGTCCGGTGGGGCGTGAGCGGGAAGGGCTGGAAGGGCCGGCCGGGCCGGCCGGGCTGGGCGGGCTGGAGGGGGAGCTGCGGGCGCTGGGGCGGTCGTGGGGCGGGGGCAGCGGGGGCGGTGTTGCCGGGGCGGGCGGGCTCGCGGATGCGGGTGGCGCGGGCGGGGTCGCGGGTGAGTCGAGCGCTGCGGGTGGGCTCGCGGGTGAGTCGGGTGGGGGCCGGGTCGCGGGTGAGTCGGGTGGTGCGAGCGAGCCGGGCGGTACGGGGGTGAGGGCCCGGGGCCCGGTGGAGGTGGAGCGGGTGGTGGCGGGGGTGATGGCGCGGGTCGCCCTGGAGGCCGTGCCCGCGGCGGGGCGCCGGGTCCGGGTACGGCGCTGGGTGCGGGCACGGCGGGGGGTGCTGCTCGCCGCGCTCGCCGCGGTGCTGGCCGGGCTCGTTCTGGCTCCCCCGGTACGGGCCGGTGTGGCGTCGCTGTTCGACTTCGGTGGCGTCGCGGTACGGGTCACGCCGTCGGCGACGCCGTCCGGCCCCGGCGCCGCGGCCCCCGGCGCAGGCACCCCCGGTGCCGTCCCCGGCTGCGGTGCGCTGAGCCTCGATGCCGCCGCCCGCCGCGCCGGTTTCCGGCCGCCGGTGCCGCGCGAGCTGGGGGCGCCGGACGCGGCGGGCGTCTCCGCGGACGGACGGATGGTGTCGCTGTGCTGGGCGGCGGACGGCGCGGGGCCGGGGGGCGGTCGCGGAGCCGTACGGCTGGACGCGTTCCGGGGGACCCTCGACCCCCTCGTCGGCAAGACGTCCTCCGTACCGCCGGAGTGGGAGCAGGTCGACACCGGCACCGCCCTGTGGTTCCCCGAGCCGCACCGCCTGGAGCTGCTCCTGCACGAGCCGGGCGGCGGCACGTACGCGCACCCCGTCCGCACCGCGGGTCCGACCCTCCTCTGGCAGGGCCCCGACGGGCTGACCCTCCGGCTCGAAGGCGTACCCGGCAAGCCGCGGGCCCTGCGCATCGCGGAGTCCGCCTCCTGAGCCGGGCCCCGGGCGGAACCCGGGGCCCGGCCGCGGTGTACGGAGGGCGGAGCCCGGTTCGTACGGGGAACGGGGCCCGGTTCGTATCGCCGCCGGCATCGGCCGGACACCGACCGGACAACGGAGCGACACCATGAGACTGACCCGCCGCCGTACCCAGAGCCGCACCCAGCGCCGTACCCACAGGCTCACCGCCGCCCTGGCCGCGACCGCCGCCGCGCTCGCGCTCGCCGTGGGCCTCGCCGGGCCCGCCGCCGCGGGCGGCCCGACGAGCGCCCTGCTCGTCAACGGCGGCAGCGGCGACGCCGCCGCCCTGCACGCCACGAACCCCGACTACGCCGCGCTCGACAAGGCCATCGGCGACGCCGGCGAACAGATCGACGCGCTCCTCACCCAGGCCGACTTCGGCGGCGCGGACGCGCGGCAGGTCACGGTGACGTGGCTCCAGCACGACGTACACGTGTGGCGCGTCGACACCCTCTACCCCGACGCGCGGGGCGGCGCGGTGGTGAGCCGGGGGACCGGCGCGGACGCGGCGACGTCGCCGACGTGGCGGCGGGTGGAGCACCCGGAGCGGCTGGGGTCGCTGCTCGACAGGCTGGGCGTCGCGGAGGTGCCGGAGGAGCAGAGCGGGTGGTACATGCCGTCGCAGTTCGGCACCGAGGCCGCGGCCCCCGGGGCCGGGGGCGAAGAACCGGCGCCGGAATCCGCCGAGGGCCCGAACCCGGACGCGGACCCCGCCGCCGCGGCGGGGTCGGACAAGGACGCGGCCAGCGGCCGACAGGCGACCGCCGCCCCCGATCCCGGCCCCGGTACGAACTGGTGGTGGACCCTGCCGGGCCTGGCGGCCGGCGCCCTCCTGGCCACCGCCGCCCCCCGCCTCTACCACCGCCGCCGCCCGGCACCGGCCACCCGCACCGCGCTCCTGGACCTCGACGACTGAGGACGCCGGGGCCCCGGGGCCCGTACGACGGGCAGACATCCCACACGCCCGAGCACCAGCGACGCGACCCCGGGGGCCCGCCCGTACGGACGGCAATCCCGCACACCCCAGCCCTCCGGGGGACGCCCCCCGGGGGCTCAGCCCACCGGCAGCCCCGGGGCCGGGTACGACGCCATCAGCTCCGCCACCTCGCCCCTGATCCCCTTCAGCGCCACGTCCTCCTCCTCGCCGCCCGCCTTCGCCGCCGCGACCCCGCGGTCGATCCACTCCGCGACCTGCGCCATCTGCTCCGTCCCCAGCCCGCGCGACGTCAGCGACGGCGTGCCGATGCGGATGCCCGAGGGGTCGAAGGGCTTGCGCGGGTCGTACGGCACGGTGTTGTAGTTGACCACCAGTCCCGCCCGGTCCAGCGCCTTCGCCGCCGCCTTCCCCGGGACCTCCTTGCCCGTGAGGTCGATGAGGATCAGGTGGTTGTCCGTGCCGCCCGAGACCAGCTCGAAGCCCCGCTCCGCCAACTGCGCCGCGAGCGCCTTCGCGTTGGCGACGACCGCCGCCGCGTACTCCCGGAACGACGGCAGGGCCGCCTCGTGCAGCGCGACCGCGATGGCCGCGGTGGTGTGGTTGTGCGGCCCGCCCTGGAGGCCGGGGAAGACCGCGCGGTCGATGGCCCGCGCGTGCTCCGCGCGGGTCAGGATCATCGCCCCGCGCGGCCCGCGCAGCGTCTTGTGCGTGGTCGTCGTGATCACGTCCGCGTGCGGTACGGGCGAGGGGTGCGCGCCGCCGACGATCAGCCCGGCGATGTGCGCCACGTCCGCGACCAGCACCGCGCCGACCTCGCGGGCGATCTCGCCGAAGGCGGCGAAGTCGATGGTCCGCGGGATGGCGGTGCCACCGCACAGGATGATCTTCGGGCGCTCGGCGCGCGCCAGGTCACGTACCTCGTCGAAGTCGATGCGCCCGTCCTCGCGCCGCACCGTGTACTGCACGCCGCGGAACCACTTGCCGGTCACCGACACGCTCCACCCGTGGGTGAGGTGCCCGCCGTGCGGCAGGGACATGCCCATCACGGTGTCGCCGGGCTCGGCGAAGGCGAGGTAGGCGGCGAGGTTCGCGGGGGAGCCGGAGTACGGCTGCACGTTGGCGTGCTCGGTGCCGAAGAGGGCGTTCGCCCGATTGGCGGCCAGGGTCTCGATGGGGTCGATGTTCTGCTGGCCCTCGTAGTAGCGCTTGCCGGGGTAGCCCTCGCTGTACTTGTTGGTCAGCACGGTCCCGGTGGCTTCGAGCACGGCGGCCGAGACGTAGTTCTCGCTGGGGATGAGCCGCAGCGTGTCCGCCTGGAGCTGCTCCTCGGCGGCG
Source organism: Streptomyces sp. 184 (assembly GCF_045781775.1). Lineage (NCBI taxonomy): Bacteria > Bacillati > Actinomycetota > Actinomycetes > Kitasatosporales > Streptomycetaceae > Streptomyces > Streptomyces sp. 184. The sequence goes on from NZ_CP123230.1 coordinate 1,030,601, forward strand.
ACGAGCGCGGCCAGCTCGGGGTCGGTCTGCGCGAGAGCGGGATGGGCGGGAGCGGGATGGGCGGGAGTCATGGCGTGTCCCTCCGGGTCGAGTCTGCGTCGGACCCGGGGCACCCAGGCGGGCGGCACCACTCGGCTGCTGCGGCGCGCGGCTCCCCCGTGGTCCGTTCCACGTTCGCCAGTCGCCGCACGTGATCCCACCCTAGCGGGCACGCCCGCCCGTGATGGATCCTTCGACCATCAACCGAGCGAAAATGGAAACAGGGGCACCACCCCTGCCCCACCCGCACCGCCCCTCACGGCGCAACGGAACGGAGAACCCGTGACGCGAACCGACGCAGCCATCGCCGCCGCCGACGCCCACAGCGCGCACAACTACCACCCCCTGCCGGTGGTCGTCGCCACCGCCCAGGGCGCGTGGATGACCGACGTCGAAGGCAACCGCTACCTGGACATGCTGGCCGGCTACTCGGCCCTCAACTTCGGCCACGGCAACCCCCGCCTCCTCGACGCCGCCCGCGCCCAGCTCGACCGGGTCACCCTCACGTCGCGCGCGTTCCACCACGACCGCTTCGCGGAGTTCTGCACGCAGCTCGCCGAGCTGTGCGGCAAGGAGATGGTGCTGCCCATGAACACGGGCGCGGAAGCCGTCGAGACCGCGGTGAAGACCGCCAGGAAGTGGGGCTACCGCGTCAAGGGCGTCCCCGAGGGGCGCGCGAAGATCGTCGTGGCGGAGAACAACTTCCACGGCCGTACGACCACCATCGTCAGCTTCTCCACCGACCCCGAGGCCCGCGCCGACTACGGTCCGTACACGCCCGGCTTCGAGATCGTCCCGTACGGCGACCTGGCCGCCCTGGACGCGGCCGTCGACGACGACACCGTCGCCGTGCTGCTGGAGCCGATCCAGGGCGAGGCGGGCGTGCTGGTGCCCCCGCCGGGCTACCTGGCGGGCGTACGGGAGCTGACCGCCGCCCGCAACGTCCTCTTCATGGCCGACGAGATCCAGTCCGGCCTGGGCCGTACGGGCCGCACGTTCGCCTGCGAACACGAGGACGTGGTGCCGGACGTCTACATCCTCGGCAAGGCCCTCGGCGGCGGCGTCGTCCCGGTCTCCGCGGTCATCGCCGACCGCGACGTCCTCGGCGTCTTCCACCCCGGCGAACACGGCTCCACCTTCGGCGGCAACCCGCTGGCGTGCGCGGTGGGCCTGGAGGTCATCGCGATGCTCCGCACGGGCGAGTACCAGCAGCGCGCCACGGAACTGGGCGACCACCTGCACCGCGAGCTGGGCCTGCTGGCGGGCACGGGCGTGGTCCAGGAGGTACGCGGCCGCGGCCTGTGGGCGGGCATCGACATCGACCCGGCCCACGGCACGGGGCGGGAGATCTCGGAGAAGCTGATGGCACGGGGCGTCCTGGTCAAGGACACCCACGGCTCGACAATCCGCATCGCGCCGCCCCTGGTGATCACGAAGGAAGACCTGGACTGGGGCCTGACGCAACTGCGCGAAGCCCTGGCGGGCTGACCGCGCCGTCGTTGACCGCGGGGCGCGGGCTCAGTCGAGGGCTTCGATGGCCTTCAGGATCAGAGCCCGCGCTTCGGGGCCGTAGACGGCGAGTTGCTGGAGTTTGTTGAATTTTTTGAGGTAGAGAGCAATTTCGGAAGGTTGGACGATGTTGACCTCTGCCGATACCAACTCAACGGACACCAGTGTGTCGTCGTAGACGTGGAAGGTTTCGGTTGGGGAAATCGGGCGGGCCGGTGTGGAAAACGGGATCACGCCCAGCGATACGGCCGGTAGTGCGCCGGCGGCCAGCAGGTGCTCCAGTTGACCGGCCATGGCGCCGGTGTCCCCGATCTGGTGGCGGAGCACGCCCTCTTCTACCAGCAGGATGACCTCGTGGCCTGGCTCGTGAATCACCTGCGAACGCCGCACACGGGCGGCTGCCGCTTCGGGGCCGTCGTTCGGGATCCCGTGTAAGTCCGCGATGCCGGAGAGCAGCGCCGCGGCGTACCCCTCCGTTTGGAGCAGGCCGGGTACCAGCGTCGAGGAGTAGACGCGGAACAGGCGCGTGTCGTGGAAGAACTGCACCAAGTCTTCTTGCAGTGCCTTGAGACCGCCGCGCTGCTGATGCTGCCACTCGTTGTACGTCGTCTCGGTGTGTGCCTCTGCCATCAGATCCTCCGACTCCTACGGGCCTGTCCGATGCTGTTCGCCTCAGCGGATCTCGTATGCGTCGTGCGGGATGGCCCGCTGCCACACGGCTTCGAACGCTGTGGCGCACAGATTCGCAGCGGCCGGGTCGTCGCTTAACTCGTGGGCGCCCGATCCGCCGTCGCCGGTGAAGTGGTTCCAGCGGATCAACTGCCCGTCAAAGAGCCAGAAGTCGCTGCCCGGAAGGGCCAGGTCCGACGCCTGTCGGCGCGGCAGCCAGCGCACCTGCTCTCCGGCGGCGACGTTGGTGAAGGTGCCCGAGTGCTCGTACCGGATGTAGTCCGTGACCGGTTCGCTGACGATACGGGCGCGGCGTACGACGACGCCACGGCCGCCACCACGATTCCCGGTCCGCCGGGTCGAGCCGGAAGCCGTTCTTCCAGGCGGCGAACGTCTCCTTCTCCTGGTCGATCCCGTAGACGTCCCGCATCTCCAGGTGCACGGCCGACTTTGTTGCGCTGGCAATCAGCTCATTGAACGTTGGCATGGGTGCCTCCGGTATGGTGCGGCGATTCTCGGTTGTGTTGCCCGGCGGGCTCAATCCAGGGTCTCGATGGCGTTGAGTATCAGAGCCCGCGCTTCGGCGCCGTAGACGGCGAGTCGGCGCAACTGCCCGAACGCTTTGAGATAAAGGTCGATCTCGGAAGGCTGGGTGACCGTCACACGAGCGGTCAGCAGCTCCACCGCCACCATGGTGTCGTCGTAAACATGAAAGGTCTCCCGCGGCGAGACCGGACGCGCAGGAGATGAGAAGGGAATGACGCCCAGCGACACGGCCGGCAGCGCGCCGACCGTGAGGAGATGGCCGAGCTGTGCCGCCATGGCCTCGGAGTCGCCGACCTTGTATCGCAGCACCGCCTCCTCAATGAGCAGTACGAATCGGTGGCCGGGTTCTTGGATGATTCGCGACCGTTCGAGCCGGGCTGCAACGGCGTCCGACACGTCGTCCGGGATGTCCTGGAGTCTGGCGACGGAGGACAGAACTCCGGTGGCGTAGCCCTCCGTTTGCAGGAAGCCGGGCACCAGACTGGCTGAGTACACGCGGAAGAGTTCCGTGGCCTTGAACAGCGGGACGTACGACTCCTGAAGCTGCTTCAGCCCGGCACGCACCTTGCGGCGCCATTCGACGTACAGCGACTCGGCGTTGCGGGACTGGGCGATGATGTCCGCTGCTTGGTCGTCCGCCCCGCAGGCACGGCACCACAGGCGGATGTCCGAGGCCGATGGCGAGGTCCGGGCGTTCTCGATGCGTGACGTCTTCGGATGTGTCCATCCGCAGCGTACGGCCAGCTCAGTCCCGGTGATCCCGGCGTCCTGCCGCAACTCCCGTAGGCGGGTCGCGACGATTTCGCGCGCGGCCTGCGCGGAGGACGACGGAGATGCGGGCATGAGCTGGCCTGTCCGATGTGTTCTTCAGCCGACCTCGTACTCCGCGTGCGGTACCGCCCGCTCCCACACGGCCTCGAACGCCTGGGCGCAGAGCTTCGCCACGGCCGGATCGTCGCTCATCTCCCCACCGCCCGAGGCACCGTCCCCTGTGAAGTGGTTCCAGCGGACCAAGCGGCCGTCGATGAGCCAGAAGTCGTTGCCGGGCAGGGCGATGTCCGAGGCGCGCCGCCGCGGCAGCCAGCGCACCTGTTCGCCCGCCCCGACGTTCACTTCGGTTCCGCTGTGTTCGTACCGGATGTAGTCGGTGACCGGCTCAGACACGATTCGGGCGCGCCTCACCACGACGCCCCGGTCCACGGTGCGACGGATCAGGTTTACCCAGGGCGCCCAGTGCGCAGAGCCGGGGTCCAGGTCACGGTCGCCCGTTGCCTTCCAACGCCTGAGAACGTCTGACTCGTACGCCACCGCGTAGACGTCGCGCATCTCCAGATGCACAGCCGACTGCCCTGCGCTGTCGAGCAGTTCATCGAACGTCGGGATGTTCGAGGACATCGCATGCCTCCCTGATCTGCTCCACCATACGCGCGGGGATTCGGATCACTGCTTCGTGGTCTGGGATGCCGGTCGCGTGTCCGGGGACCTCGGTGGCGGCGCACTGCGCCACCAACTCCGCGCCGGGCTTCCAACCTTGCAGGACCATCTCCTGCGTGTCCTCGTCGACCCAGACCGTGGGGCTGTCGCCGTGGTCGGAACTGGGATCGATCCCGATGAACCGTAAGGGCATGACGTGCTCCTCACTCGTTCGTTCACGAATGTGCACAACTTTCGCTGCACCAAGGAATCTCGTCAAGCTGTCTCGGGAGCTAGACAGCTAGATTCAGTCAGGCTGTACATCTGTGAACATTCCTAGAGTCGATGACGAACTGGCGCCTAACGTCGAGCCATGGAAGCCATCTCCGGGGACTGCGCCCCTTTGGCCCGACCGCTGCTGACGCTTCGCGTCTCCCGTACCAGTGGCCGCACCTGGGGCCCGATACGGCGGTACTTCGCGCGGGACTGCGCTCCGCTGCTCACCGCGGAGTGGCCGCCCTGCGGCTGCCCGCGGTGTCGCGAGGGCAGGGGCCGGGGCTGGTGAGGAACGACGGCTCCCGCCCCGGCCGCCGGGCTTGGACGGCGGGCGGCTCGGGGCGGGCCAGAACCCCGGGGCAACGGGGTTCTGCGGGCAACACGGCGCGAGGAGACGCCTCGTGCCGGACACCCGACAGGGGGTCACCATGCGGCACCTTCCCGACCCGGTCAAGGCGGAGCCGGAAGACGACGACGGCGAGTCCGCCGGCGGCTGCGGTGACGGAGACGGCTGCGGCCGTCAGTAACGCAAGACGGGTGAGGGGCGGCCGTGCCGCCCCTCACCCCCGGTACGGCGACGAGGTACCCCGGTGAGCGACCACCACCACGGCTACGTCTGGCTCGGCAGCGGGCGCGAGTTGGCCAAGGACGGCCCCCGACGTCCCGCGCACGCGGAGTTCGCCGTCACCCGCGTACCGCCGCTGGAACTGGCCCACTGGCTGCGAAAGCCCGCGAACTTCGTGGCGGGCACCTGGCGCGACCCGGACGCGGCAGCCGCCTGGTGGGGCGGTCAGGTACGGGCACACGCCGACGCACTGCTTCCGTACGACAGGCAGCAGGTGTCCGCCCGCACCGAGGCCGCGGCGCGGGCGGTCGCGGGCGGGGAAGATGTCGCGGGCGGGTGGTGGCTCGCCGGTGGACGGTTCCTCTCCGTCTGCCTCATCGGCTGCTCCCCACACCGCTTCCGCCCGGAGTGCCGGTGCCCGGTCGGCTGACGGCGCGCCGCGTCAGGCGGTGGCGCTGCGGGCGTAGGCGACGAAGGCGGCCCAGGCGTCCGGGGTGAAGGTGAGGTGGGGGCCGGTCTTGTCCTTGGAGTCGCGGACGTGGACGGCCTCGGGGCAGGCGGCGACCTCGACGCAGTCGCCGTCGCCACTGCTGCTGTAGCTGGACTTGTGCCAGGAGATGGCGAATTCGACGCAGTCGCCATCGCCGCCGCTGCTGTGGCTGGACTTGGACCATGCCAGGTCAGAGGTGTTCATAGCGCTCCTCGCATCCGCTGGAGCAGGCTCACGGAGTCCTCGGGGCTGAGAGCCTGTGCGCACATCCTGGCATACCGCTGCTGGAGCACGCTGATCTCTTTCTGGTCGGAGATGAACAGGGCTCCGCGCTGCGCCTCGTTGTACGCGAACCAGTTGTTCTCCGGGGTCTCCAGCAGTTGGATGGGGCCCGCCAACCCGGCATGGCTTTCCCGCAGTTGCGGCATGATCTGGATCGCGACGTTGGGCAGTTGCGCAATCTCCAGCACGTGGTCGATCTGCTCGCGGGTGACCTCCGTCCCGCCCATCTGCCGCAAGAACACATGCTCCTCCAGGACGAAGCTGAACGCCGTGTTCGGGCGCTCTCGCAACAGTCGCTGACGATCCGCCCGAGCCTCCCACTGGGCTTCGATCTGCTCCTCACTCAGGGGCGGTAGCTGATTCACGAACAACGCCCGCGCATACGCCTCCGTCTGCAACAGCCCCGGGATCAGCCGACACTCGTACGTATAGAGGCTGATCGCCTCCCTCTCCAACCGCGCCCACTCCCGGAACCACCGCGCCAGCCCCGGCTTCCGCACCACGTGCGGCGCCGACCGTCGCAGCACACCCGTGTTCCCCAGCACCGGATCCGCCCGCTCCACGAAGCCCTGCGGCGGCAACCGCCGCCCGACCTCGATCGCCGCCACCATGTGCTTCGAGTACCGGACATGCTCTCCGAGCTGCTCCCGGCTCAACCCCGTGTGTTCTCGCAGCGCTTGGACCATCGCGCCGAACGTCCGCATGCTGTCCGACGGCTCCGGCTCTCCCGCACCACCCGTACCCGCGACCATCTCTGCCACCTCCCGTTGCAGGTGACCATCGTCACGGAAGGTGACGAGTACTGTCTACCTTCTGCGTATGTACGATTACTTTCTGTATGCGGCGCCGCTTCTCACAGGGAACTCGCAAAATCGCGCCCGGCCGTGAACCAGGCCGCCGCCCCGATACTGGGGCCATGAGCAGCGCGACCGACCGGGGTTCGGCGGCGGAGTCCGTTCTCGTGGTCGAGGACGATCCCGGGATCGCCGACATCCTTCAGATCACCCTGCGCTTCCACGGCTTCGCCGTGCACGCCGCGCCCACCGCCCGCCGCGCCCTCGAACTCGCCCGCGCGCACGCCCCCGACCTCGTCCTCCTCGACGTCATGCTCCCCGACGGCAGCGGCTGGCAGGTCTGCCGGGAGCTGCGGGCGTACGGGGACGAGCCCGCCGTGATCTTCCTGACCGCCCGCGACGCGCCCTCCGACGTGCTCGCCGGGCTCGCGCTCGGCGGGGACGACTACATCACCAAGCCGTTCAACGTGGACGAGGTCGTCGCCCGCGTACGTGCCGTGCTGCGCCGGACCCGGGGGCGGGCGCCCGCCGGCGGGGTGCTGCGGCACGGGGACGTGGAGCTGGACGAGGCGACGTTCACGGTACGGCGCGGGGGTGCGCCGGTGGAGCTGACGCCGACGGAGTACAACCTGCTGCTCCATCTGATGCGCAACGCCGGGCGCATCCTCACCAAGGAGCAGTTGCTGCGCAACGTCTGGCAGTTCGACACCGCCGTGGAGTCGACGGTGGTCGAGACGTACATCAGCTATCTGCGGCGCAAGCTGGACCCGCTGGGTCCGCCGCTGATCGAGACCCGCCGCGGCGTCGGCTACGGCCTGCGCCCCGTAGCCCCTGAAGAACCCGCGGAACCTGCCGGGCCGCCGCCGTGAAGCGGTTCCCCCGGTCGCTCAGCAACCGGCTGTCAATCACCAACGTCGTCATCCTCGCCGTCGGCCTCGTCGCCGCCGCCTGCGCCAGCCTCTTCGGTACGTACACCCTCCTCGTCGGCGAAGTCGACGCCACCGTGCGCCAGGACCGCGACACCCTCGTCGCCGGGCCGCTCAGCTCCGCCGCCCTGGAGCGGGTGTGCCAGATCGCCGAGGCGTTCGGCGATCCCGACGACGAGGGCATCGCCGGTTCCGGCAAGGACGAGCCGTTCGTGCTCCTCGACGCCGCCGGTGAACTCCAACCCACCTGCGTGCTCTTCGGCGGCAACAACCCGGCGCTCTCCCGCGAGATCGCCGCCTCCGTCGGCGACCCCGGCGCTCTCGCGGACTCCGGCGACATCACCAGCATCACGGCCGGCGGCCACCACTACCGTGCCGGTGTCGCCCGTCTCGACGACGGTTCGTACGCCATCAGCACCACCCGCTTCGACGGTGTGCGCAACGCCGTCCGCAAGCTGTTCGTCGTGGAAGCCCTCTTCGGCGCGCTGCTCCTGCTGCTGCTGGCCGTCGTCTCCTCGCACGCCGCCCGGCGCCGGCTGCGTCCGCTGGAGGACATGGTCGAGACCGCGTCGGCGATCTCCGAGGGGGACCTGTCGCGCCGGGTCGACACCTCGCCGCCCGGGGGGAGCGAGGTCGAGAAGTTGCGCGACGCGCTCAACGCCATGCTCCAGCAGGTCGAGGAGGCCATGGCCAGCCGGGAGGAAGCGGCGGCGCGGCAGCGGCAGTTCCTCGCCGACGCCTCGCACGAGCTGCGCACCCCGCTGGCGACCGTACTCGGCTACCTCCAGCTCTACGACAAGGGCATCCTCGACGACGACGAGGCCGAACGCGCGCTGACCCGCGTCGGCGCCGAGGCCGAGCGGATGAGCCGCCTCGTCGACGAACTCCTCGCCCTCGCCCGCCTCGACCAGCACCCCGCCCGCGACCGCGCCCCCGTCGACCTGGCCGCCCTCGTCCGCGACGCCGCCGCCGACCTGCGGGCGCAGCAGCCGCACCGCCCGGTGACGGCCGACGCCGCGGCGCCCGCGGTCGTGGTCGGCGACGAGGCCCAGTTGCGCCAGGTCCTCGGCAACCTCCTCGCCAACGTACGCACCCACACCCCCGAGGATGCCGCCTGCACCCTGTCCGCCACCGCCGCGGACGGCGCCGCCGTGCTGCGGATCGCGGACACCGGGCCCGGGATGCGGCCGGAGGACGCGGCGCGCATCTTCGACCGGTTCTTCCGCGCCGACCCCGGCCGCGCGCGGATCGCGGGCGGGAGTGGGCTGGGCATGTCCATCGTGCGGGCGGTGGTCGAGGCGCACGACGGTGAGGTGGCGCTCGACACCGCGCCGGGCGCGGGCATGGCGGTCACCATCCGCCTGCCGCGGGCAGCCCCGCGCCTGGAGAGCCGGAACGAGACCCGCCCAGGGACCCACCCCAAGTCCCAGCCCGAGCCCCACCCCGAGCCCCGCCCCAAGACCCAGCCCGAGAGCCGCCCCGAACCCCCCCTTGAGAGTTCGCTGTGAGCCCCCTGCGGGATCCCTGAGGGCCCTGGGTACGCCCCGGCCACCCCGGCGACGCTGTGAGGACGCGAGGCCACCGCCTCACCGCCGTCGCCGAGTCGAGGAGCCCCGCCGTGGCCGCACTGGCCCGATTCTGTTTCCGCCACCGCTTCGTCGTCCTGCTGCTGTGGGTGTGCGCCCTCGTCGGCACCGCCGTCGCCGCACAGACGGCGGGCAGCCGCTGGGCCAACGACTTCGAGCTGCCCGGCACCGAGTCCGCGGAAGCGGTCGATCTACTGCGCGCATCGTTCCCCGAAACCTCCGGAGACACCGACAGTGTGGTCTGGCGGGCGCCCGAGGGCGCCTCGGTACGGGACCCGCAGATCCGCGAGCGGATGACGGAGGCACTGGCCGGTATCGCCGACGTACCGCAGGTCGGGCAGGTCGCCGGCCCGTACGCGCCGGAAGGCGGGCGGCAGATCAGCGGGGACGGCCGGATCGCGTACGCGCAGGTGACGTTCACCGAGCAGGCCAGGAACCTGGAGAAGGAGAACATCGAGGAGGTCATCGACACCGCGCGGGCCGCGGCCGACGATGTCGAAGGACTCCAGGTCGAGCTGGGCGGCGAGGCGATCCAGGCGGCGGAGGGCGTACCGGGCGGGCTGGCGGAGGCGACGGGAATCATCGCCGCGGCGGTCATCCTCTCGATCGCCTTCGGTTCGCTGTTCGCGATGCTGCTGCCCATCGTCTGCGCCGTCTTCGGCATCGGTACGGGCCTGATGACCGTCACCCTGCTCAGCCACACCATGGACTTCGCCGACGCCACCACCCTCCTCGGCAGCCTCATCGGCCTCGGCGTCTCCATCGACTACGCGCTGTTCATCGTCACCCGGCACCGCACCGGGCTGCGCCGCGGCATGCCCGTGGAGGACTCGGCGGTACGGGCCCTCGACACCGCCGGGCGCGCGGTGCTGTTCGCCGGGGGCACGGTGTGCGTGGCGCTGCTCGGCATGATCGCGCTGGGCATCGGCTTCCTGAACGGGGTGGCGATCGCGGCGTCGCTCACGGTGCTCCTCGGCGTCGCGGCGTCGGTGACGCTGCTCCCGGCGCTGCTGGGCATCCTCGGGATCCGCGTACTCAGCCGCCGCCAGCGCCGCCGGCTGACGGAGCGGGGCCCGGAGCGCGAGCCGGGGCCGGACGAGTCCCCCGGCCGGGCCGCGCGCTGGTCGCTGCTGGTGCAGCGCAGGCCGCGCCTGATGGCGGGCATCGCGCTCGGGGTCATCGTCGTCGTCTCGCTCCCGCTGCTCTCGCTCCGCCTGGGCACCACGGACCAGGGCAACCACCAGGAGTCCAAGACCACGCGCAAGGCGTACGACCTACTCGCCGACGGCTTCGGCCCGGGCTTCAACGGCCCGCTCCAACTGGTCGCGGAAACCCCGGAAGCGACGGGCCCCCAGGCCCTGGACCGCCTCGTCACCCGGATCGAACGAACCGAAGGCGTCGCAGGCGTCGGCACCCCCGCCCCCGCACCGGACGGCCGGGTGACGGTGGTGCAGGTCATCCCGGACAGCGCCCCGCAGGACGAGGCGACCGACCAGCTCATCGACCGGCTACGGGACGACGTCATCCCGGCGGCGGAGGAGGGCAGTTCGCTCGACGTCCACGTCGGCGGGGTCACGGCGATCAACAAGGACTTCGCCTCCGTCATCACCGGCAAGCTGCCGCTGTTCGTCGGCATCATCGTGGCGCTGGGCTTCGTCCTGCTGCTGGTCGCGTTCCGCTCGGTGGTGGTGCCGCTGACGGCGGCGGCGATGAACCTGCTGGCCGCCGCGGCGGCGTTCGGCGCGCTGGTCGCGATCTTCCAGTGGGGCTGGGGCAGCGACCTCTTCGGCCTGGGCCGCGAGGTGCCGATCACCGCGTTCCTCCCGGTGATCATGCTGGCGATGCTCTTCGGCCTCTCGATGGACTACCAGGTCTTCCTGGTCAGCCGCATGCACGAGGAGTGGGTCCACCACCGCGACAACGCCCGCGCGGTCCGGGTGGGCCTGGCGGAGTCCAGCCGGGTCATCAACGCGGCGGCACTCATCATGATCTGCGTCTTCAGCGCGTTCGTCCTGAGCGGCGACCTGGAGGGCGTGATGGCGGGCATCGGCCTGGCGGGCGCGGTGGCCCTGGACGCCTTCGTGATCCGCACGATGCTGGTCCCGGCCCTGATGCACCTGATCGGCCCCACCAACTGGTGGCTCCCCACCTGGCTGGACCGCCACCTCCCCCACCTGGCCGTGGAACCCCGCGACAACCCCACCGAGCCGGAAGACACCCCCCACCCCCAGGAGTTGACCAAGACAGCCAGCGGCCCGGCGTAACCGATCCCGATCCCGATTCAGGCAACGGAGCGGGGTGCGGCCTTTTCAGGCCGCACCCCGCTCCGTCGCGCCGGCTCCGCTCAGACGCCGACCAGTTCCGCCTTCGGCTCCGCGTCCTCCGCCGGCCCCGCTTCGGTCTCCGCCGGTTCCTCCGCGGCTCGTTTCGGGAGGGCGTACATCAGCGCGTAGACCACGGCCAGGATCACGATCACCCACCACATCGCGTTCTCGAACGCCCCCGCGAACGCCGGGCCCACCTCCCGTGCTGCGGTCGGCTCGTCCATCGCGCCGAAGAACACCACCGACACCAGCCCCAGACCCAGCGCCATGCCGAGCTGGTTCGTCGTGTTGATCAGACCCGACGCCGAGCCCGCGTGGCGGCGGGGGACGCCCGAGAGAACCGCGTTCGTCAGCGGGGCGAAGATCAGGCCCATGCCCGCGCCGAGGAGCATCAGCGGCAGCGCCATCTGCCAGGTCGAGATCTCCGCGCCGTAGCGGTCGGAGGCCGTCAGGTACAGCAGTGCGCCCGACGCCATCAGCACCGCGCCCCCGTGCAGGACCTTCCGCCCGAACCGCGGCGTCAGCTTCTGCACCGACATGCCCGCGGCCACCGAGCAGGCGAGCGAGAACGGCAGTCCCGTCAGGCCCGCGTGCAGCGCGCTCCAGCCGAGGCCGAGCTGCATGTACAGCGTCCACACCAGGAAGAAGATGCCCAGCGCGGTGCTGAAGGCCAGTTGGACCCCGATGCCCGCGGCGAAGCTCCTGACCTTGAACAGCGTCAGCTCGACCAGCGGCGAGCCGTCCGCGCGCTGCTTGCGCTTCTGGTACGCGACGAAGGCGGCGAACACCGGCAGGCTCGCGGCCATCGAGACGAAGCCCCACGCCGGCCAGTCGTTCTCGTGGCCCATGGTGATCGGGTAGAGCAGCATCAGCAGTCCCGCGGTGGCCAGCAGCACGCCGCGCAGGTCCAGGCGCAGCGCGTCGGGCGCGGTGGACTCGCTGATGAAGCGGCGGCCCAGGATCAGGCCGGCGATGCCCACGGGCAGGTTGATGAGGAAGATGGGCCGCCAGGCCAGCCCGAACAGGTCCCACTCGGTGAGCAGCGCGCCGATCATCGGCCCGGACACCGCGCCGAGGCCGGCGACCGCGCCGAACATCCCGAAGACCTTGCCGCGTTCCTCCGCGGGGAACGTGACGTGGATGATGCTGAGCACCTGCGGCACCATCAGCGCGGCCATGGCGCCCTGGAGCACCCGCGAGCCGACGAGCATCGCCGGGTCGGCGGCGACGCCGCACAGCAGCGAGGCGACGGTGAAGCCGCCCATGCCGAGCAGGAAGACGCGCCTGCGGCCGTAGATGTCACCGAGCCTGCCGCCGGTGATGAGGCCGATGGCGAAGGCCAGCGCGTAGCCCGCGGTGATCCACTGGATCGCGCCGAAGGAGGCGCCGGTGTCCTCCCGGATGCTCGGGATGGCGATGTTGACGATCGTCGCGTCGACGAGGTCCATGAAGGAGGCCGTCAGCACGACCGCGAGCGCGATCCACCGGCGGCGGTCCGGTCCTGCCACAGAAGCGTTCTGGAAGGTCATAGCGGTAATCTAGGATCCGTATAGGACAGGTCGTGTCCTATAGGGAAGGCAGTCTGGAAAACATGACGACGGACACTCCCAAGCGGCTCCTGCACCTGCTCTCCCTCCTCCAGACGCCCCGCGAATGGCCCGGCAGCGAGCTGGCCGACCGCCTCGGCGTCACCGACCGCACCATCCGCCGCGACATCGAGCGCCTGCGCGACCTCGGCTACCCGGTCGAGGCCACCCGCGGCGCCGTCGGCGGCTACCGGCTGGTGGCGGGCAAGGCCATGCCGCCGCTGCTCCTCGAAGACGACGAGGCCGTCGCGATCGCCGTCGGCCTGCGCAGCTCCGCGGGCCATACGGTCGCGGGGCTGGCCGAGGCGTCCGTACGGGCGCTGGCGAAGCTGGAGCAGGTGCTGCCGTCGCGGCTGCGCCGCCGCGTCACGTCGCTCGGCAGCGCCACCACCCCGCTGACCCGCTGGCAGGGCCCGCAGATCGACGCCGAGGTGCTGACGGTGCTGGCCGCCGGCGCGACGGGCGGCGAGCGGCTGCGCTTCGGCTACCGCGCGGCGGACGGCACCGAGACCAAGCGGCTCGTCGAACCGGCCGGGCTGGTGTCGGCGGGCCGGCGCTGGTACTTCGTCGCGTACGACAACGACCGTGACGACTGGCGGCTGTTCCGCGTCGACCGCATCACCCGCCCCTTCGCCACCGGCGTCCGCCCGCCGAGCCGCGAGCTGCCGGCGGCGGACGCGGCGGCGTTCGTCGAGGCCCGGATGGGCGGCGACCGGCCCCGCTACCGCGCCCGCGCGACGCTGCACGCGCCGTACAAGGAACTGGCGCGCCGCCTCGGCGGGGCGGAGGGGCTGACGCGGCTGGACGAGGGGAGGTGCGAGTTCGCCACGGAGGCGGACGCGCTGGACTGGCTGGCGCTGCGACTGACCGCGCTGGGCTGCGAGTTCGAGGTGCACGAGCCGCAGGAGCTGGCCGAGTACCTACGCGACCTCGCGGGCCGCGCCTCGCGCGCCGCCGACGGGACGGACGGGACGGGCGGGATGGGTGGCACGGGCCGGGCGGGCGGGACGGACGGGGCGGGGGAGGGGTAGCGGTGAGGCGTGAGGGGGCGGGTGCCTTACTTCAGCCTGCGGCGCAGCGCCCGCGCCCGGCGCGCGACCCTGCGCACCGCCGGGCTGCGCGGGACGAACGCCAGCCGCTTCGGCACCCCGCCCGGCAGCCCCTCCACCGTCAGCCGCCGCCGCTTGAAGTACCGCCACGTGTCGGCGTCCAGCTCCGCCGCCAGCCACTGCTCGACCTCCGGCCGCCGCCGCGCGTAGATCCGCGGCTGCATGGTGAAACCGACCGCCGTCAGCAGCCCGCCCAGCGTCGCCTGCGCCTCCACCGCCGTCGGGGCCCGCCAGCCGCGTACGGCCTCCGGGTCGTCCAGGGACGGCAGCAGGGCGTCGGCGATGGTGACCGGGATGCGGTTGCTGTTCTCGTACGGGGTCAGCCGCTCCAGCAGGGTGTCCGTGCCGATGCTCGCCACCGGCAGCCCGTACAGCGTCGACGCGGTCATCAGCGCCGTGGAGAACGCGCCGGCCACCAGCGCCGGGCGCAGCCGCTCGTACAGCACCTCCGCGAGCACCGGGGTGTCGAGCACCGTCAGCGTCACGCCGAGGCCGTCCGCCTCGTCCTCCAGCAGCCGCGAGACCCGCGCGGGCGCCATGGGGTGCGGCTTGAACACCACGTCGCGGTGGCCCAGCCGGGCCACGCCGCGCAGCATCCGTACGTGGAGTTCCTCTTCCTCCGCGGCCGTGAGGATCTTCAGCGCGGAGAGGTACTGGCCCAGGAGGAGTGCGGGCGAGGACCCTTCGGCGGGCGGGCCGGACTCCCCGGGGCCGCGTTCACCGGGCAGGCCCGGTTCCCCCGGCAGGTCGAGGTCGGCCGCCGCCGACAGTTCGGCCAGCACCTTCTTCAGCTCCTCCGCCGGCACGATCTCCGGCGGCACCCCGAACTCCGTGAGCAGCATCGGCCGCACCCCCGGCAGCAGGTCGGGGTGCAGCAGCCGCTCGACGCGCGCGCCGACGTAGGAGAGCTTGTTGCGGGTGGGGCCGTAGCTCATCAGGCCGTCGGCGTAGACGTGCAGCGCCGCGTCGGGGAAGAGCTGGACGAGCGCCCGCGCGGGGCTGACCTGGATCGACTCCACGACGAGCGTGAGGCGGTCGTCGCCCAGGCCCCACAGCAGCCGCAGGTGCCGCTCCCACAGCGGTACGTCCTCGGTGCGCGGCTCCCACGCGGCGGGGTGCAGCGGGCGGATGGCGTGGTTCCAGTCGCGTACGTCGTCGAAGCGGGTGCGCAGTTGCGCGAAGCCGGCCATGGCGTCGACGGCCGGGGTGGTCTCGGGGTTGGCGGCGTTGTTGGTGAGCAGCAGGATGCGGCGGTCGGCGGCGGGGAAGAGGCCGGCGTCCAGCGCGGCTGCGAGGGTCGCGGTGCCGTAGAGGGTGGAGGCCACGAAGACCTGCGTGTGCCGGCCGGGGGCGTAGCGGACCTGGAGCGGCTCGTACGCGGACGTGGCGGCCGACGCAGAAGTGGCGGCCGACCCGGGCGTGACCGACCCGGGCGTGACCGGCCCGGGCGTGACCGGCCCGGGCGTGGGCGACCCGGCCGCGGGCGACGTCATCGGGCCGCCACCTCCGCCGGTACGCCCTTGCGGTGCAGCCGGCGCAGCAGTTCCGCGCGCTCCGTGTCCATGGCCTCCAGCGCCTCCGCCAGTACGTGCTGCGGCATGCGCCGCAGCGCCTCCGCGCTCATCTCGCGCAGTCTGCGCGCGACGGGCTTCTCGAACCGTTCGCTGTTCCTCAGATGGTGCGCGATGATCGCGCAGAAGTTCCGTACCGCCTTCGGCAGCAGCAGCTCCGCGTCCCGGTCCGCCGCCGTCTCCTCGACCACCTGGTCGAAGGCGCGCAGGAAGTCGAGCTGGCGTACGTCGCCGATCTGCGTGAGGGAGTTTGAAACGCCGCGGCGATAGAAGACGCCGAGCAGCCCGACGACCGCGAACGTACGGGCCTCGCGGTGCAGCCGCCAGATCCACGGCCGGTCCTCGGCCGTCCGCAGCCCGTCCGGGAAGTGCAGCAGGCCCTCGTCCAGCAGCCGGCGGTGGTAGATGCCGGCCCAGGCGTAGGCGTAGTCCACCGACGTGGTGTGCGTCGCCGGCAGGATCGCCGACCGCGGGTCCTGGACGACGCCGCGGCGGCCGTGCGGAACGCGGTGGACGGTGCGGGCGCGGGCGCCGCACTGCACGTGGTCGGTGCGGACGAAGTCGCAGTCCAGCTCGGTGATGGCCGCCAGCAGCCGGCGGTAGTGGCCGGGGGCGAGCCAGTCGTCGCCGTCGAGGAAGGTCACGTACCGGCCGCGGACCCGGTCGAGCCCGGTGTTGCGGGCGGTGGCCAGGCCGCCGTTCTGCGCGTGGCGTACGTGCACGGCGCCCGGCAGGTCGCGCGCGGCCTGCTCCAGCAACTCGCCGGTGCGGTCCGTCGAGCAGTCGTCCACCAGGATGAACTCGGTGTCCGGTGCCGCGTTGGCGCGCAGGCCGGCCAGCGTTTCGGGCGCGTATTCCTGCACGTTGTAGAAGGGGACGATCACGGAGAGCTGAAGCATCCAGGCGATGCTAGAGGCCGCCCCACGCCCGGGGCTTGCCCTGCCCCGACGTGCGCGTGAACGCCGGGCGGCGGAACGGTGAACGCCGTTCTTCCCCGGTCGGGTTAGCCGTCCGGCGGCGTGTTGTTAACCATCTGTACGACCGGTGTTGGGCCACCGAGCGGAATGCCTCCCTACCGTCGGCGGCGTGCTCAACGACCCCCCGTCGCAGCTTCGCACCGCTGTTCTCGCCGACTCGGACACCCGCTGGAAATGGGGCGCGCTCACCGCTCGCCGCATGGCCCCGGAGGCGGTGCTCGACGGGTATCTGCTGCACGGCCGGGCCACGCCCACGGCCCGCCAGCTCGCCGAGGTGGGCGTCCCCGCCGACGCGATGCGGGAGGTCACGGCAGTGGAGTTCCTGGCCGCCGCCGACCCCGACCGCTACGACGTCGTGCTCCTGTCCTGCGTCGGCGGCACCGTGCAGGCCATGCTCCACGGCCTGGCCCGCGCCTGGCAGGGCGCCGCGCGCCGCCCCGCGGTCGTCACCGGCTACGTCGGCGTGGTGTACGAGAAGCTCTCCGACGGCCTCCTCCTGCGCAACGGCGCCGACATCGTGCTGGCCAACAGCCGGCAGGACGCCGAGCGCTTCCGGGCCGTCTACGAGGGCGTCGGCACCTCGCCGAACAGCGTCGTGGAGTGCGCGCTGCCCTTCCTCGACGGCGAGCCGTACGAGCCCGCCGCGCCCGGCGCCGACCGCCCGTACACCGTCGTCTTCGCCGTCCAGCCCTCCGTGCCGGACAGCCGCGAGGACCGCCTGTACCTGCTGCGCCGCGCCGCCCGGCACGCCGAGCGGCACCCGGAGCGGGAGGTGCTGGTCAAGCTGCGCAGCCGGCCGGGCGAGCACACGACGCACATCGAAGAGGCCCCGTACCAGAAGCTCGCCCAGAAGCTGCCCGGCGGACTGCCCCCCAACTGCCGTCTGGTCTACGGGAACATGGGCGAAGTCCTCGACCGCACCGACCTGCTCGTCACGGTCAGTTCCACCGCCGCGCTGGAGTCCCTGCACCGCGGCATCCCCACCGCCGTCCTGACCGACCTGGGCGTGCGCGAGCCGCTGGGCAACCACCACTTCCTCGCCTCCGGCTGCCTCGCCTCCTGGGACGAGCTGGACGCCGGCCACCTGCCGAAGCCCGACCCCGTGTGGCTCTCCCGCCAGGGCGTCCCCGGCGCGGCCTCCGCCGAGCCGTACGACGCCGCCTTCGACCGCGCCCGGGCCCGGCTGACCACCCTGGTCGCCGACTCGCAGCTCCCGCCGCTGGCGCCGTACTACACCCCGCAGACCGCGGGCGGCTACCTGCCGCGGATCCTCGCCCGGCACGGCCTGGCCCTCACCGGCGAGCCGCTGCCGCAGGCCGCGGCCACCGCCGAGGCGGGACCGCTGCGCCGGTGGGCGCGCACGCTGCTGCGCAAGGCCGCGCGCGCCGCGTACCGGGGCGGCGTCCAGCGCATCGCGCCCTTCATCCGCCGCATGGGGGCGCTGTGAGCGACGTATACGCGGCCACGCCGCCGCACACCGGCAGAGCAACCGCACCCCCGCCGCGACTTTCACCGCGACTTTCACCGAGACCAGCGCCGAGACCGTCGCCGCGATCAGCGCTGCGATCAGCGCCGCGCGGCCGGAGAAGCGAGCCGCACGACGCTGCGACGTCCCGCCCCGCCCTCCGCCGCACGGGGGCCCCGTGACCTCCCGCCCCGCCCCGCTTCAGCAAGGAGCCTCCATGTCCCAGCCCGAGTCCGCAGCCCGCGTGCTCGCGGTCATCCCCGCCCGCGGGGGGTCCAAGGGCGTCCCCGGCAAGAACCTCGCCCGCGTCGGCGGCGTGCCGCTGGTGGCCCGTGCGGTACGGCAGTGCCTCGCGGCGGAGCGGGTGACCGACGTCGTGGTCTCCACCGACGACGACACCATCGCCTCCGTCGCCCGCGAGGCCGGCGCCGAGGTCGTCCGCCGCCCCGCAGAGATCGCCGGCGACACCGCCTCCAGCGAGGCGGCGGTGCTGCACGCGCTGGACACCCACGAGGAGCGCTGCGGCGAGACGATGGCCGCGGTGCTGCTGGTGCAGTGCACGAGCCCGTTCCTGACCGGCGCCGACATCGACGGCGTGACGGCGGCGGTGCTCGACGAGGGCGCGGACAGCGCGCTGACGGTGGCACCGTTCCACGGGTTCATCTGGCGGGACGAGGCGGACGAGGCGGAGACCGGTGCCGTCGCGGAGCCCTCCGCGGTGGCGAAGGCCCCGGCGGTCCCCGCGGTGGCGAAGACCCCCGCGGGGGCGAAGACCACGGCCGTCGCCGAAGCCACCGCCGTGGCCAAGGCCGCGGCGACCGGTGCCGCGGCGACGGCTGCCCCCGCGACCGGTGCCGCGCCCACGAAGGTGGCCCCGGCCGTCGAAGCCGCCCCCGCCCAGGGGTACGGCGTCAACCACGACCGGTCGTACCGCCCCCGCCGCCAGGACCGCCCGCAGGACCTGCTGGAGACCGGCGCCGCGTACGCCATGCGCACCCCCGGGTTCCGCGAGCACCGCCACCGCTTCTTCGGCCGCACCGCCCCGGTACGTACCGACGCCGCCCGGGTCCTGGAGGTCGACGAGCCCGACGACCTGACCCGTGCCCGCGCCCTGGCGCCCCTGCTCGACGTACCGGGCCCCGGCTCGCTGCCCACCCGCCGCGACGTGGACGCCGTCGTCCTGGACTTCGACGGCACCCAGACCGACGACCGCGTCTACATCGACGCCGACGGCCGCGAACTGGTCGCCGTCCACCGCGGCGACGGCCTCGGCATCGCCGCGCTGCGCCGCGCCGAGCTGAAGCTGCTCATCCTTTCCACGGAACAGAACCCGGTCGTCGCCGCCCGGGCACGCAAACTTCACCTCCCCGTTCTGCACGGGGTCGACCGTAAGGACATCGCACTGAAGCAGTGGTGCGAGGAGGAGGGCGTCGCGCCGGAGCGCGTGCTCTACGTCGGCAACGACGTGAACGACCTGCCGTGCTTCGGCCTCGTCGGCTGGCCCGTAGCGGTGGCCGGCGCCCACGCGATCGTGCGGGACGCGGCGCGTGCGGTGACGTCCACCCCCGGAGGCGACGGAGCGATCCGCGAGATCGCCTCCTGGATCCTCGGTCCCTCCCTGTAGCCCGATCCCTCCCAGAAGAGGGTCTCCCCTGGAGAGTAAGGAACAGATCTGCATGAGCTCCACCCAGCGTTTCCGCACCTTTGGCGAGCGCGTCGTCGGCCCCGGCCGGCCGGTGTACGTCACGGGTGAGATCGGCATCAACCACAACGGCGACCTCGACAACGCCCTCGCGCTGGTCGACGCCGCCGTCGAGGCGGGCTGCGACGCGGTGAAGTTCCAGAAGCGCACGCCCGAGGTCTGCACGCCGCGCGATCAGTGGGACATCGAGCGCGACACGCCCTGGGGCCGGATGACGTACATCGACTACCGGCACCGCGTGGAGTTCGGCGAGGAGGAGTACCGGGTGATCGACGCGCACTGCAAGGAGCGCGGCATCCAGTGGTTCGCCTCCCCCTGGGACCCCGAGGCCGTCGCCTTCCTGGAGAAGTTCGACGTCCCGGCCCACAAGGTCGCCTCCGCCTCGCTGACCGACGACGAGCTGCTGCGCGCCATGCGCGCCACCGGCCGCACGGTGGTCCTGTCCACCGGCATGTCGACCCCGAAGCAGATCCGGCACGCGGTGGAGGTGCTGGGCAGTGACAACATCCTGCTCTGCCACGCCACCAGCACGTACCCGGCGAAGGCCGAAGAGCTGAACCTGCGCATGATCCACACGCTCCAGGCCGAGTTCCCGAACGTGCCGATCGGCTACTCCGGCCACGAGACCGGCCTTCAGACCTCCCTCGCCGCCGTCGCCCTCGGCGCCGTCTTCGTCGAGCGGCACATCACGCTGGACCGCGCGATGTGGGGCTCCGACCAGGCCGCCTCGGTCGAGCCGCAGGGCCTGGCCCGGCTGGTGCGCGACATCCGCGTGGTCGAGGAGTCGCTGGGCGACGGCGTGAAGAAGGTCTACGACAGCGAGCTGGCGCCGATGAAGAAGCTGCGCCGGGTCAAGGGAGTCGTCGCGGAGGCCACCGAGGCGTCCGAGTCGGCGGGAGCAGAGAAGGAGCCGGTCGGCGTATGACCGAAGACGGCACCGCCGAAGCGACCGTCGCCCTGGTCGAGAGCCCGGTCCAGTTGCTGAACGTGCTGGAGTGGGCGTACCAGGGCGGCACCGTCATCCCCCTGACGGTGGTCGTGCTGCCCCCCACCGAGCCGCTGTCGCGCGGCCAGCTCCGCCGCATGGCGGAGCTGGCGATGGACGACGGCCTGGAGGTCCGCTGGCAGGAGGCGCGCGGCGGCGCCGGTCCGCTGCGCACGTTGACGAGCCTGGCCCGCCCGCTGCGGCGGGCCCGCCGGGTGGTGCTGGGCGACCCGTTCTCGCGGTACGTCCAGACGCTGCTGACGATCGTCAGGGCGCGGGAGGTCGTCGTCGTGGACGACGGCACGGCGACGATGGAGTTCACGGCGCAGTTGGCGCGCGGCGAGCGGTTCGTACGCTGGCACCGCAGCGGGCGAGGGGGCGGGGCGCGGGGGATGCTCTTCGCGCCGGTCGCGAGCGCGGCACGCAGGCGGCTGACGCCGTCGGCGGGGGGTGGCGCGGGGGGTGGCCCGTCGGGGGCGGGCTCGTCGGCTACGGGTACGCAGGTGGAGCCGGGCGCGGGCACGCGGGTCGAGCCGGGCCCGGGTACGCGGGTGGAGGTCTTCACCTCGATGCCGGTGGTGGACCCGCCGCCGGGCCTGAAGGTGACGGCCAACGAGTTCGCCTGGACCCGCTCCCGCTTCGGCCCGCCGAGCGTCGGCACGGCCACCGACCTGGTCGGTACGTCCCTGGTGGAGACCGGCGTCGTGGACCACGACCGGTACCTGGAGGCGGTGGCGTCGCTCACCAAGGCGTACGGCGCCACGCGCTACTTCGCGCACCGCAGGGAGCGGGCGGACAAGCTCCACCAGCTCCACCAGCACACCGGCCTGGAGATCGTCCGCCCCGACCTGCCGCTGGAGATCGTCGCCCGCCGCGGCCCCATCGGCCGCACGATCGTCAGCTTCCCGTCGACGGTGGTGCACACGCTGCCGCTGGCCCTGGCGGGTACGGGCGTGAAGGTCGCGGTCTGCGAGGTCGACCCGAGCTGGCTGACGGCGACGGCGTCGCCGCGGGCGCAGGGCTTCCTGTCGTCGGTGGCGGGGGCGGCCCGGGAACGGCGCGGGGTCGACGGGCTGCCGGTGGGCCCGGCGACGGCGACGGGGTGGTCGGGGGCGCCGGCGGCGTCGGTGTGAGGCGGGGACGGCGCGGTCTGGAGCGGGGGCGTGGGGGACGTAGACCCGGAGGTTTGCTCCCTTACGCGCGGGATGGCCGCGTGAGCGCCGGAGTGTACCCATCACGCGCGCCGGTCATGCACCCGCGGGACTGAAATTTTGTTGATCCCTTCTCGGCGGCAAGGGTGATCCCCGTACGCTGCACAGTGTGAACCAACTGATGTCCCGTGACGCCGAGCCCGAGTCCGGCCCCGACGCGCCGCTGCCCGGGGCGCTTCCGGACGCGCTGAACGCCGAACTCATCGCGCTCCGCCGGGACTTGCACATGCATCCGGAGCTGGGCAATCAGGAGTTCCGTACCACCGCGGCGATCAAGGAGCGGCTGGAGCAGGAGGGCCTCGCCCCGCGCGTGCTCCCCGCGGGCACCGGGCTCGTCTGCGACATCGGCGTGGACCCGGAAGGCCCGCCGCCCGGCCCCATGCTGGCACTGCGTGCGGACATCGACGCGCTGCCGATCCCGGACACCAAGACCGTGCCGTACCGGTCCGTCGTCCCCGACCGCGCCCACGCCTGCGGCCACGACGTGCACACGGTCGTCGTCCTCGGAGCGGGCATCCTGCTCGCCGGCCTGGCCCGCGAGGGGCTGCTGCCCCATCCCGTACGGCTGATCTTCCAGCCCGCGGAGGAAGTGCTGCCCGGCGGCGCCACCGACGCGATCGAGGTCGGCGTGCTCGACGGCGTGGGGCGGATCATCGGCGTCCACTGCGATCCGCGCGTCGAGGTCGGCCGCATCGGCCTGCGCCAGGGCGCCATCACGTCCGCCTGCGACCGCCTCGAAATCTCCCTCGACGGCCCCGGCGGCCACACCGCCCGCCCCCACCTCACCACCGACCTGGTCACGGCCGCGGCCCGCGTCGCCACCGACGTACCGTCGCTGCTGGCGCGCCGCGTCGACGCCCGCGCGGGCCTCGCGGTCACGTTCGGCCGCCTCCAGGCAGGCCACGCCTGCAACGTCGTCCCCCAGCACGCGGAACTCTCCGGCACGGTCCGCTGCCTCGACCTCGACACGTGGCGCCGCGCCCCGGACATGGTCCACGCGGCGGTCGACGAGGTCGCGGCCATGCACCGCGCGAAGTCCGCGATCACCTACGTCCGCGGGGTCCCGCCGGTCGTCAACGAGCCGGTGATGACGGCGCTGCTGGCGAAGGGCATGGCGTCGCGGCGGGGCGCGGAGTCGGTGGAGACGACGGAACAGAGCCTCGGCGGGGAGGACTTCTCCTGGTACCTGGAGCATGTCCCGGGCGCGCTGGCGCGGTTGGGCGTACGGGCGGTGGGTGACACCGGCCTGCCGCGGGATCTGCACCAGGGCGACTTCGACGTGGACGAGGGCGCGATCCGTGTGGGAGTTGAACTCTTCACAGCGGCAGCGCTGCTGGACGCGGGGCCGGTCGGCTAGCGTCACCCTTCTCACGCGAGTGATCAGTTGGACACTTGCGTCTCTATTGTCCGACTGATTGGCTACGCTATGTAGCGGATCGAGTTCGTAGCGTAGGGGGTTTGACGGATGACTCGACGCAACGCGACGGGAGACGGCGGCGGGGTCACGACCGCCATGATGTTCGGGGACGTGCTGAGACACTTCCGCGAGCGGGCGGGCCTGAAGCAGGTGGAGTTGGCGCGGCAGATTCCGTGCGACAGGTCGCATGTGGCGAGGGTGGAGACGGGGCGGAGTGTGCCGCCGGATGTCCTCGTGACGAAGTGCGACGAGATCCTGGACACGGGCGATCTGTTGATCGCGCTGTGGGGGAAGGTGGACTGGTATCCGGATGTGGGGCATCCGAACTGGTTCGAGCACAGGGCGCAGATGGACGCGGAGTGCGTGGCGATGCGCGAGTACCAGCGGCATGTGATTCCCGGTCTACTTCAGACGGAGAATTACGCGCGCGCATTGTTCGCCACTGAGCCGAACAAGGACGAGATCGAAGACCGAGTACGGGCCAGGCTCAGCCGTCAGCAGCGTTTCTTCTCTCCCGGCGAGCCGCCGTTGTACGTGGGGCTGCTGGAGGAAAGTTGCCTGCGCACGGTGATCGGTGGGGCGGAGGTCATGCGTGAGCAGTGCGCGCACCTGCTCACGGCAGGGGAGCGGGACAACGTCCGCATCCAGATTGTTCCGGCAGCGCGGCCGGGAATCTTCCGCCCCACGACGCCGCTGTCCCTCATCACCATGCCTGACACGCATGACTGGATCTATTGGGAGTCGCTGGACCGCGGACATCTGACCGACGCTCCAACGGTCTACGTGCGCCACGCGCAGACTTATGATGTGCTCAGGGCCGACGCTCTGTCAGCCGACGAATCCGCCGCTCTGATCGGCGAGTTCATGAAGGGATACCGGCATCATGGCCATCGCGTGGCGCAAGAGCAGCTACAGCGAGTCCAACGGCGGCAACTGCATCGAAGTGGCCGCGGAATGGCGCACGAGCAGTTACAGCGAAGCCAACGGCGGCGACTGCGTCGAGGTAAAGACAACCCCGACGGCGATCCCGGTGCGTGACTCCAAAGACCCCGAGGGTCCCCAGCTCGCCTTCACCCCCGCCGCCTGGACGGCGTTCCTCGCGGCCGTAAAGCACCAGGAGTTCCTCACCGCCTGACCACGCAACCGACGACGCCCGCGACTACGCGGGCGGCGTCGTTGTGGGGATCAGCGTCAGGTAGGCCAGGCCGAGCGGGCCGCGGTAGCCCCGCAGCCACATGGCGCGGTGGCGGTCGACGCGGTCGTGGGTCTCTGCCGCCAGGGGGTGGCCGGGGTGGGCGGCGAGCCATTCCTCGACGTCGGACTGGTAGGCGGACTCGAAGTCCTCCCATTCGTCGTTGTTCACGGTCTCGATCCAGGCGGGCCGGAAGCCCGCGGCGATCGCGAGGTCGACCAGGTCGGCGAGGTCGTGGTGCTCGCCGGGGGAGGCGTCCGGCCACATGGCCGACAACTCGTCCGGGGTGGGCGTGCGTTGCCAGATTCCTTCGCCGAGAACGACACGGCCCCCCGGGGTGACCAGGCGGCGGAGGGCGTGCAGGGCGGCGGGGGTGTGGTCGGGAGGCGGGGCATCGCTGAGGGCGTGGCTGGCGCCGAAGCACAGGACGAGGTCGGCGGGACCGTGGGCGGTGTCGGCGGCGGACTCCTGGAGGAAGTGGACGCGGTCGGCCAGCCCGCGGGCTTCGGCGTTGGCCCGCCCGCGGGCGAGGTCCTCTTCGTTGAGGTCGATGCCGACGCCGGTCGAGCCGGGTGTCGCCTCAAGGAACCGAAGCATGAACTCTCCCCAGCCGCAGCCGATGTCCAGCACGGACATCGGGGCGGTCGGGGTGGCCTGCGCGGACAGCCGGCGGATCATCCTGGCCGCCCGGTCCTCGGAGAGGGGGCCGTGAAACGTGAGCCGGGTCAGCCGCGGCGGGGAGGTGGCGTCGTCCATGGCCCGAACCGTAGGACGCCCCGGCAACTCCGCGACACCGCTTTCCGCCCGCCCGGCACCGCTTTCCCCCCGCCCCACACATCCCCTCACACCCACCCAAGGGTATGCGCCTGCTCTGACAACGCCTTGTGCCCGGCGCCGGGGTGGCGGGGGGTGGGGGCCGGGTCCGGGGGATCGGTACCGGAATGGGTGGTGGTGCGTGGGGTGGGCCGGTGGTCGGGGGGCCTGCGAGGGGAGTGGCCGTGACGTGTGGGCTCCCCCCGGGCCACCCCACTCCTTGAGTGTGCGGGCCTGCGTCCGCCGTCAAGGGCGTCCCCTCCGCTTCGCTGCGGGGACGTCGCTTCGCGATGGGGCTTCGCCCCACCCTTGACGGCGGACTCCGGCCCGAAAAGATCGGCGGCTATGGGTGGCCCGGAGGGAGCGGGCACCCTAACGCGGCGCTACGGATGCAGAGCCCCGACGACGGGGGACCGGAGCGCCGGAGACGGATCCGCCCCGATCGCCGATGGTCCTGGACGCCGGGGGGCGGACCACCCGAGACGGGCTTCCCCTGGTCGCGGGCGGGCGCCGCGCCTGGGCCAGGGCGGCCGGGCGAAACCCGATCGTGGATGCCCTGGCCGACCGGGGGCCGAGGGCCGGAGCGGGCTTGTCCGGTTCGCGGGCGGGGATGTCCCCGTACGCCCACTGCGTCGTGGCATGGGGATTGCGGCTTAACGAACTACCGCTTGAGCACCTCCACGAGACTGGTCAGGCTGCGGTGTGCGTGGCCTTCGGCGACTCCGCGGCGGAACAGGTCGAGGACCGCGGACGGGACGGATGCGTCGACGCCCGAATCCTCGGCTGTGTGCACGACATGCGTCAGGCTGGCCACGGCCATGCCCACGTTGTCGACCTCGCCTTCGTGGTTCCCGGCGTCGATGCGTGGTGCGTAGAACTCCAGGAAGTACTTGAAGTCCATGGTTTTCACCGCATGTTCGAGGAATTGTTCGGCGGAGATGCCGTTGGCCGCGGCCACCGACTGGCCGTGCAGGTAGCCGACGAGGCCGGTCCAGAACATGTTGATCCCGATCTGGTAGTACAGGGCCGCGAGGCCCGGGTCCTCGCCGAGGTATTCGATGCCGGTCAGCACCTCAAGGGCCGTCCGCTGCCTGGCGACCGCGTCGGCCGGGCCGCTGTAGTACGTTGCCGCATCCGCGCTGCCGATTCCCGACGGCGGGGTCTGGACGCCTCCGGTGATCTGTACGGCGCCGCGTTCGGCGAGCCATAGGGCGGTCTCGCGCGCTTTGGCCGGGGTGTCCGAGGTGAGGTTGGCGACGGTACGCCCGCTCAGCGCCTGCGGCGCCTGTTCGAGGATCGCGTACACGGCGTCGTAGTCCGTGAGGCTGAGCACCACCAGTTCGTTGGCGCGCAAAGCCTCCTCGACGCTGCCGGCCAACCGGGCGCCGCGCGCGACCAGTCCGTCCGCACGGGCGGCCGTGCGGTTCCACAGGGTCACCTCGTATCCGCGGTCGAGGTAGGTGGAGGCCATCGCATGGCCCATGGGACCGAGGCCGATGACGGTGACGGAAGCTTCGGGCATGAGGACTCCCTACTAAAATGAACGTTCTATCTAGTCTGCGGCACCGTAGCAGACCACTAGAACGAACGCTCTATCTAGTAGTCTGGGCCGTATGCGAACCAAGCACGAGGTCGGCACGAGGGACCGCATCGTCCGCGCTACGTCGAGGCTGATGCAGCGGAAGGGCTACGCGGGGACGGGCCTCAAGGACATCTCGCGGGAGGCCGAGGCCACGCTGGGCTCGGTGTACCACTTCTTCCCGGGCGGCAAGGTCGAACTGGCCGTCCAGGCGATCGGCCACGGCGACCGCGAGTTCGCGGACCTGCTGCGCACCGTCATGGAACGCGAGGACGACCCGGCGGACGCGATGGTCGCCTGCGCCCGCGAACTCGCCACCGGCATGCGCGACTCCGAGTGGATGGACGGCTGCCCCGTCACCACCGCCGCACTGGAGAGCGCGCGCCGCCTTCCGCAGGTCCGCGACGCCGCCGAGCGCGCCTTCGCGAACTGGCACGGCATCGTCCGCGACAAGCTCACGGCCGCCGGCATGGACGACGACATCGCGAGCGACCTTGCCCACACCGTGGTCAGCACCTTGGAAGGCGCCGAGATGACCGCCCAGATCACCCGGAGCACGACCCCTCTGGACCTCGCCGGAACACACCTGGCCCGCCTGGTCCGCTCCTACCGCCCTTAGCCGCGCCCTTCGACATTCCCCGAAACCCGGAACGCGTGCATTGCCGAGGGTCTTGGGGAAGGGGCGCCTTCCTGCGAGCGAGTTGGCGCGGGGGCGGCGGCTCCGCGCGCCACGCCTCCGGTGCGGAGGAATTGGGTCGTAACTCGCGGTAACACTCCCCGATTGGGCCCGATTAGGGCTTCCGGGGCTGTCTTTCGCGCATCCAGACGCACGGACCGCCCCAGCCCTCGCCGGCCGCTGCCCAAGCGGCCCGGAATGAGCGCTACCGGCGCGAAGTCCCGGTAACCAGCCCGCCAAACCGGCCCAAATCCCCCTCGGGGGCCGAGTTTTGCTACGCGACGCGCACGGACCCACCCCCAGATGGCGCATCCGCGTCCCAAGGTGACCCGAGTGCACGCCGCCGAGACAAACTCGCGGTAACCCACCCCCGAAAGTATCCCAAAACGCCCAGGCGGACCGACTTTCGCCCACCCACACGCACCCGGCCGGTGCCCCGGCCCGGTACCGCCGCCCGCGGGGCCCGAGCGGAGAAATTGGGTCGTAACTCGCGGTAACACCCGTCAATCCGAACCGATTCGGGACCCAGGGGCCGGCTCTTTCCCCTCCGTACGCACCCACCCGGCCCTCGGCGCCTCGCGACACCCACCCGACGACGCACCGGCCCTCCGACGCCCGCCCCCCGACACCGCGCTACGCCCGGAGACCGAGCCGCGCCACGCAGGGCTGCCGCCCCCGCAGTCCGGAGCCCGCCCGCGATTGGGGCAGACCCACCTCCAGCGGTCCGGCCCCCGCCATCCGGGACACCCCGCGACCGGACCCGACCCGTCTCCGGTAATCCGACCCCCGTCCGCCCGGGATGTCCGCGATCGGGACGGCCCATCTCCGGTGAACCGGCCCCCGTCCATCCGGCTGCATCCGCGATCGGGGCAGGCCCGCCTCCGGCGCTCCGTGCCCCCCGTCCGCCGGGATCTGCATCCGTAGCCCCGCGTTAGGGCGCCCGCTCCCTCCGGGCCACCCATAGCCGCCGATCTTTTCGGGCCGGAGTCCGCCGTCAAGGGTGGGGCGAAGCCCCATCGCGAAGCGACGTCCCCGCAGCGAAGCGGAGGGGACGCCCTTGACGGCGGACGCAGGCCCGCACACTCAAGGAGTGGGGTGGCCCGGGGGGAGCCACAACGACACCGCCACTCCCCTCGCAGGCCCCCCGACCACCGGCCCACCTCGCGGATCATGGCATCCCCGGCGCCGATCCCCTCCCCGCACCCGGGCCGCCCAGCGAACGCCGCCCAGCCCCGACACCGTCCCCCCGGAGCCGGCCCACCCACGCCACCCCGACGCCGCACACAAGGCGATGTCAGAGGAGCCGCATACCCTTGGGCGGGTGTGAGGGGATGTGTGAGGGACCCTCCCCACCACCCCCCACCCCGAACGCGCCCCCCGTCGCCGCCAGTACCGCCGCCGCGGCACTCCGCGCCGGCAACTGTGGGTCGGGGGCCGCGCGTAGGAGTACCGCGTGGTGGTACACCGGTGCCGTTGCGGCCATCAGCACTGCCCGTGCGTCCGTTCGCCCCGCCGGGAGTTCACCCCGTTCCGCCGCCCGCTCGACAAGGATCTCGCACTGCGCGTACCGGTCCTCCCACAGCCGCGTCTGGGCTTCCGCGGCCTGCGCGGAGTGGAACGACGCCGCCATCAGGGCGACCGCGAAGGACGGCTGTACGACCAGGGACTCCTGGATCTCCTCGTTGAGCGCCGTCAGGTCCCCGCGCAGGGAACCCGTGTCCGGTGGCTGCCAGTCCATCTCGCCTGCGGCCTCGATGACGTCGACCAGCAGGCCGCCCACGTCGCGCCAGCGGCGGTAGACCGTGGCGCGGTGTACGCCCGCGCGGGTCGCGACACCTTCCACCGTGAGTCCTTCGTGGCCGTTCTCGGCGAGTTCCGCGCGCACCGCGTCGAGGACCTGGGCGCGGATGCGGGCGGTGCGACCGCCGGGGCGGCGGTCCGGCGGCGTGGCAGTGGCGTCTGTCATCAGGGACCCAGTATCGGGTTGATCGCTGTGCCCGGACGGCCGAGACGGCCGAGACGGCCCGGGACAGCCGAAGACCGCCGAGGACAGCCGCGACGGCCCAGACGTCACCCGCGGCGGGCCTCGCGCCGGGGGCCGAGGGTGCCGATACTCGAAGTGCGGTCCACCGGACCGCGGAACGCTCCTCATCGCCAAGGTGGTTGCACAGATGACGCGACGTTCGAGGGCGGCACAGCATCCGATCCCGCCCCAGGTCCGGGAGACCTACGGTCCGACCGATCTCGGCTCGATGCCCCTGTTCGGCGGGGGGTTCATCAACTTCGGCCACTGGCAGGGCATCGACCTCGACCAGCCCCTGAGCGAACACGACCGGATCAGCAGTCAGCAGGCCATGTACCGCCGCGTACTCGGCACCCTGGCGCCCACCGCCGGGCTGCGGGCCCTGGAAGTCGGCTGCGGGCTGGGGGCCGGCGCCGCGGTGGCGCTCGAAGAGCACGGCTTCGCTCACGTCACCGGCATGGACATCCATCCGCAGCAGCTTGAACGCGCCGGGCAGGCCAACGCCGGCTTGCTGGCCCTACGCCCCGAGCGGCTGCGCTTCGTGCGGGGCGCGGCCGAGGACATGCCGTTCGACGACGGCGGGTTCGACTGCCTGTACAGCGTCGAAGCGGCCCAGCACTTCCGCGACCTCGGCGCGTTCGCTCAGCAGACCGCCCGCGTCCTGCGGCCCGGTGGCCGCGTCGTCGTCGCAAGCTTCTTCGTACCCGGCGCCGATCCGGCCGCTGCCGGGCGCCTGGCCGGCATGCTCCACACCTTCGCCGACGGACTGGACGTCGCGCACACCGTCCCCGCACTCGTCGGCAGCCTCGAACGGGCCGGTCTTGCCCACGTGCGTGCCGACTCCATCGGAGCGTCGGTGTGGCCCGGCTGGGACCGCTGGCTGGCGGGCATGTGGGAGCCGGGCACCTGGCCCCGCAACTTCCTGCGCGCCTTCGAGGACGGAATCCTCGACTACTTCACGGTTACGGCGCAGCGCCCCGAGGATCCCGTCCCGGGCATCGCGTAGCCGGAAAGTCGGCGTCGGCACCGGCGCCGGCAGACACGTGAACCCGGCAGCGGTACCGCTCCGGCCGCCGGCCGCGAGCGCACTACCGCTACAGTTGTCGCATTAGTGTTCGCGCACTGCCGACCACCTGCCCCGTGAAGGGAAACCGCCTTCCCGATGCCACCCCTCCCCGCCGATCCCACCGTGCTCCACCCGATGCCCGACCAGCCGCGCGTCGTCCTGCTCAAGCCCTTGCTGACGTCGCCGCTGATCGAGGCCGGCGACTTCTCGTACTACGACGATCCCGACGACCCGACCGCGTTCGAGACGCGCAACGTCCTCTACCACTACGGGCCCGAGCGGCTGGTCATCGGCAAGTACTGCGCGCTGGGCACCGGCATCCGGTTCCTCATGAACGGCGCCAACCACCGCATGGACGGCCCCTCCACGTTCCCCTTCCCCACCATGGGCGGCTCCTGGGCCGAGCACTTCGACCTGATCACCGGCCTGCCGGGCCGGGGCGACACCGTCGTCGGCAACGACGTCTGGTTCGGGCACGGCGCCACCGTCATGCCCGGCGTACGGATCGGCCACGGCGCGATCGTCGCCGCCGGGGCCGTCGTCACCTCCGACGTCCCCGACTACGGCATCGTCGGCGGCAACCCGGCCCGCCTCATCCGTACGCGCTACGACGCCGCGGAGGTCGCCCGGCTCCTCGCCGTGGCGTGGTGGGACTGGCCCGTGCAGCGCATCACCGAGCACGTACGGACGATCATGTCCGGTACGGTCGCGGAGCTGGAGGACGCTGCCCCGTAGGCACGCCGAGCCCTCTCCGCGCACCACGCCCCGCCGCCCGAAACGAGTGATCGTCCATGTCCCCTCGCCGCTCCCACATCGCCATGGTCGGCATCCCCGCCGTCAGCCACATCCTGCCCAGCCTCGCGGTCATCCGTGAGCTGGTCGCCCGCGGGCACCGGGTCACGTACGCCAACGACCCGCTCGTCGCCGACCGCATCGAGCCCACCGGCGCCGAACTCGTCCCCTGCACCTCCACGCTGCCCGTCGTCGACAACGACTGGCCCGACGACCCCATCGGCGCGGCCGACCTCTTCCTCGACGACGCGATCCAGGCCCTCCCACAACTGCACGCCGCCTACGGCGACGATCCGGCCGACCTGTACCTCTACGACATCGGCGCCTGGGCGGGCCGCGCCCTCGCCGAGGCGCAGGGCCGGCCCCTCCTCCAGCTCTCCCCGACGTTCGTCGCCTGGGACGGGTACGAGGAGGAAGTGGCCGCCGGGCTGCGGAAGTTGCCGGGCGCCGACGCGTACCAGGAGAAGTTCGCGCGGTGGCTGGCGCGGTGCGGGGCGACGACCACGGACGTGGACTCCTTCTCCGGGCGGCCCGGGCGCGCCCTCGCCCTGATCACGCGGGCGATGCAGCCGAACGCCGACCGTGTCGACACCGGCACGGTGACCTTCGTCGGCCCCTGCTTCGACCTGCGTACGAACACGGGCGCGGACGGCGCGGACACCGGCGCGGACGGCTGGAGCCGGCCGCCCGGTGCCGAGCGGGTGCTGCTGGTCTCGCTCGGCTCCGCGTACACCCGTCAGGCCGAGTTCTACCGGCAGTGCATCGCCGCCTTCGGCGACCTGCCCGGCTGGCACGTGGTCCTCCAGATCGGCAAGTACACCGACCCCGGCGAACTCGGCGCCGTCCCGCCCCACGTCGAGCTGCACTCCTGGGTCCCGCAGCGCGCGATCCTCGACCAGGCCGACGCCTTCGTCACCCACGCCGGGATGGGCGGCTGCGGCGAAGGGCTGCTGGCGGGCGTGCCCATGATCGCCGTGCCGCAGGGGGCCGAGCAGTTCATGAACGCCGACCGGCTCGTGGAACTGGGCGTCGCCCGCCGCGTGGACACCGCCGACGCCACCGCCGAGACCCTCCGCGCGTCGCTGATCGACCTGGTCGAGGATCCGCAGCGGGCCGAGCGCTCCCGGCAGTTGCAGGCCGCCGCCCGCGCCGAGGGCGGCACCCGGCGCGCGGCCGACCTCATCGAGAACCTCCTGCCCGCCGCCGAGGACCCCGTGCGCTGAGCCCGCCCGCGCCGCGCGGGCTCCCCCGGCCCTGCGTCGCGCCGCCCCGGCCCCGCGTCGCCCCCGGCCCCGCGCTGCGTCGCCTCCGAACCCCGCGCTGCGTCGCCTCCGAACCCCGCGCCGCGCGGCCTCCGGCCGCAACGGCCGCGCCGCGCACCCCCGCTAGAACACGTCCACCGGTACATACGCCCCCCACACCCCCCGCAGCGCGTCGCACACCTCGCCGACCGTCGCCCGCGCCGCCAGCGCCCGCTTCATCGGGTACAGCACGTTCGCCGTGCCCGCCGCCGCCGTCGTCAGCTCCGCCAGCGCCGCGTCCACCGCCGCCCCGTCGCGCTCCGCGCGGAGCCGGGCCAGGCGTGCCACCTGCCGGGACTCGATCGCCGGGTCGACGCGCAGCGGTTCGTACGGCTCCTCCTCGGCCAGCCGGTAGCGGTTGACGCCCACCACGACCCGTTCGCCTGCCTCCGTCTCCTGCGTGATCCGGTACGCGTTCCGTTCGATCTCGCCCTTCTGGAAGCCCTGTTCGATCGCGCTGACCGCGCCGCCCCGGTCCTCGACCCGCTGCATCAGCCCGACCGCCGCCGCCTCCAACTCGTCGGTCATCGTCTCCACCACGTACGACCCGGCGAAGGGGTCGACGGTCGCGGTCACGTCCGTCTCGTACGCCAGCACCTGCTGGGTGCGCAGCGCGAGCCGCGCCGACCTGTCGGTGGGCAGCGCGATGGCCTCGTCGAAGGAGTTGGTGTGCAGCGACTGCGTGCCGCCGAGGACCGCGGCCAGCGCCTGGACGGTGACGCGGGCGAGGTTCACCTCGGGCTGCTGCGCGGTGAGCTGGACGCCGGCGGTCTGGGTGTGGAAGCGCAGCATCAGCGACCTGGGGTTGCGGGCGCCGAACTCCTCGCGCATCAGCCGCGCCCAGATGCGGCGCGCGGCGCGGAACTTGGCGACCTCCTCCAGGAGCGTGGTGCGGGAGACGAAGAAGAACGACAGCCGGGGCGCGAAGTCGTCCACGTCCATGCCGGCGGCGACGGCGGTGCGTACGTACTCGACGCCGTCGGCGAGGGTGAACGCGACCTCCTGCGCGGGCGAGGCGCCCGCCTCGGCCATGTGGTAGCCGGAGATCGAGATGGTGTTCCACCTCGGCAGCTCGGCGCGGCAGTACCGGAAGATGTCGGCGATCAGCCGCAGCGACGGCTTCGGCGGGAAGATGTACGTGCCGCGGGCGATGTACTCCTTCAGCACGTCGTTCTGGACGGTGCCGGTGAGCCGCTCCGCAGGGACGCCCTGCTCCTCGGCGACGAGCTGGTAGAGCAGCAGGAGCAGCGCGGCCGGGGCGTTGATCGTCATCGACGTGGACACCCGGTCCAGCGGGATGCCGTCGAAGAGCACGCGCATGTCGTCGATCGAGTCGACGGCGACGCCGACCCTGCCGACCTCGCCGTGCGCGAGGGGGGCGTCGGAGTCGTGGCCCATCTGCGTCGGCAGGTCGAAGGCGACGGACAGGCCCGTGGTGCCGTGGGCGATCAGGTCGCGGTAGCGGGCGTTGGACTCGGCGGCGGTGCCGAAGCCCGCGTACTGGCGCATCGTCCACGGCCGGCCGGTGTACATCGTCGGGTGGACGCCGCGGGTGTACGGGTACGCCCCGGGCTCGCCGAGCCGTACGTCGGGGTGCCAGCCGGCCAGGGCCTCGGGCCCGTAGACCGGCTCGATGGGCAGACCGGACTCCGATCGGCGCGCCATTGTGCTCCCAGCCTTTCCCGGTTTCCCGGTTTCCCCGGTTTCCCCGGCTTCCGCGGTTTCCCCGGCTTCCGACTTCCGGCCTTCCCGGCCCTGTACGGACTGTAGTCACGAGCGTACGCTCCGCCGGTGACAACGACCCTGGACCCGCGCCCGGCTACCCGTCCCGGCCGTACCCCCACAGCTCGGCCAGCTCCGCGAGCCGGCCGGGCAGCCCGGCGGCGTGGTCGCCGGCGCGGGCGGGCTGGATGCGGCCCGACCTGATGTTGCTGCTCCAGTCGCCCAGGTGCGGGCGGAACGCGCCGTGGTCGTGGGCGCCGTAGTCGAGCATCCCGGCGGTCCACTCGACGCCCAGGAACGCGCAGATGCCGCGGGTGGTCGCGGCCGGCTCGGCGGTCAGCTCCTCGTAGCGCAGCACGTGCCCCGCCGGGCCCAGGCCGGTGCGGGCGGCCTCCAGCGCCTCGCCGTAGTCGAGGACTTCGGCATGGATGGCGTCGAGGTCCGGCTCCTTGCGGCGGTTGACGAGGGAGGAGACGACGGCGCCCGGGTGGCGCAGCAGGACGAGGAAGCGGGCGTCCGGCCAGCACTCGCCGAGGCGGTCGCGGATCAGGGCGTTGGCGGGGGTCTTGTCGACGATGACCCGCTTGCCGCTGCGCTCCAGCTCCAGGTGCAGCACGCGGTCCCACAGCAGGTGCTCCAGCTCGCGGCGGTCCAGCTCCAGGCCCTCCATGGCCTTCGCGCTGTACGGGCGGGTGAGTTCGACGCGCAGCGTGCGCAGGTGCATCTCGTGCGGGGCGCGGATGTCGGGGTGGCTGTTGAGGAGTACGCGCAGGAGGGTGGAGCCGGAGCGTACCGAGGACAGCACGAAGACGGGGGAGTCGACGAGGCGCGGGGCGCGGGGCGCGGCGTACGGGTCCGGCGCGCCACCCCCGGCGCCGCCCCTGGCGCCGCTCCCGGCGCCTCCCCCCGCGCCGCTCCCGGAGGTGCGCGCGGGCGCGGCGGTGGACCGGGGGGCGCGCCGGGGTGGGCCGAGCGCCTGCGCCATCAGCCTGCCGCGCCGCTTGAGACCTCTGCCGACGGCGTTCATGCGCACACCAACCCTCCTAGTGGCGATCACGGTCCGCCCAGCGGCGTGTGCCGGGCGGACGGGCCATTCCAGGGGACGGGGGCAAACGCAAGGTGTCCGGGAGGCAACGGTGCGCTACGGGGTTCCGGAGCGCCCGTGTCGGGGGAGAGAATCGTTCGACGCCTTGCAGGAGGGAACCGGGGGGGTGGGCGAATTGCGTCCAGCACATGTGAGCGTTTACAGGAAACTCCATTCGGTGCGCGTGGCCGTCGCGCTCGCGGCGGCGGGGGCGGCGCTCGCGGCGGCGGCGGGATGTTCGGCCTCGGCGGACGCGGCGGGCAGCGGGGGCGGTTCCGCGCCGCCGTCGTCCTCGGCACCGGCGACGTCCGAGAAGCCCGCCGAGCCCTCGGCCACGCCGTCCGAGACGAAGCCGGCGAAGCCGAAGAAGAAGCCGAAGGCCGAGGCGTCCGCGTCCAGGACCCCGACCGCCGAGCCCACGCCCGAGGGGCCCGAGGTGCTGATGGCCGTGGGCGACGAGAGCGAGCAGGTGCGGGAGCTTCAGGCCCGGCTGCGCGCGGAGGGCGTCTTCGGCCAGGGCCCCACCGCGTACTACGGGCCGGTCACCGCCGACGCCGTCTCGGCGTTCCAGGAGGACCGCGGCCTGCCGCGCACCGGCGAGACGGACGTCGTCACGTGGGAGCGCCTGCTGGCCCGTACCGACGAGCCCACGCGCGACGAGCTGTACCCGCCGACGTCGCAGGCCATGGAGAAGCCCGACCCGCGCTGCACCGAGGGGCGGGTGCTGTGCGTGAGCAAGCGCAGCGACACCCTGCGGTGGATGAAGGACGGCGAGGTGCTGGCGGCCATGGACGTGCGCTTCGGGTCGCAGTACACGCCGACCCGCGAGGGCGTGTTCGAGGTCTTTCTCAAGAGCCGGCACCACGTCTCGACGCTCTACGACACCCCCATGCCGTACGCGATGTTCTTCAGCGGCGGCCAGGCCGTGCACTACTCAGCGGACTTCGCCGCGACCGGCTACGCCGGAGCCTCGCACGGCTGCGTGAACGTGCGCGACGAGGCGAAGATCGCGAAGCTCTTCGGGGACGTCCGGGTCGGCGACAAGGTGGTCGTCTACGACTGACCGCGCGCGGCGGTACGGCACCCGCGGTGCCGTACGCGCCGTACGCACGGGCTGAGCTGTGGCTGTGACACTTTCTCCGCCGACGACGCTGTAAGTGATGTGCCGACTGGTCATCGGCCCAGCGCTCGGCCGGGGTTCCCCCCGTACCTGCGGCTCAGCGCATTTGGCGCGGGCGGGTTGCGTTCCCCCAGCACCGCCCGCGCCACTCCTCCCCCGTGCGGTCGCCTTCCGGATCCCGTACGCCAGGACGCGTACCGCAACGGGCGTACGCGACCTCTCAGGCGCCCAGGCCCAGCCGCAACTGCTCCTCCGAGCCCGCCTCCGCCTCCCGTCCGCGGCTCTCGGCCGCCGCCAGGGCCGCGCGCTCCAGGCTCCGTTCGCGCCAGGCCGCGGACGACACCAGCTCGGCGAGCTGCCGCAGCCCGCGGTGGGCGGCGGTACGCACCGCGCCCGGCCGCTTGCCCAGCACCTCGCCGGCGTCGGTGGCGCGCATCCCGGCCACCGTGCGCAGCAGCACCGCCTCCGCCTGGTCGCGGGGCAGCGCGGAGATGAGCGTCAGCACCTGCCGGGTGCCCAGCGACTCCAGCGCGTGTTCCTCGGCGGCGCGCTCCGCGGGCAGGTCGTGGACGCGCTCGTCGAGCAGCACGCCCTGCGGGCGGCGCCGCTCGCGGCGCAGCAGGTCCAGCGCGCGGCGCCGGGCGACCGTGACCGTCCAGCCGCGGAACGACGGGCCGTCGCCGCGGAACTGGCCCAGGTCGCGGGCGATCACCAGCCAGGCGTCGGCGGCCACGTCCTCGGCGTCGTCGCCGACAACGCCGCGCAGATAGGCGAGCAGCACCGGCTGGAGCCGCCGGTAGAGCGCGGTGAACGCCGCCTCGTCACCGCTCTGCGCCCTGCGGACCAGTGGCTGGAGGTCCTCGTCCGCAGCCTTGTTCACCGGCGCCGCCCGTGCGGCCGCCGGTCCGTTGTCTTCCCCCACCTTGTGCGCCTCGTGATCGGCCTGCGGCACTGTGCACCGTGCCCGCGCCCCCGCGCGCTCTCCGTCAGGCCGCTGCCCCAGCCACACCCGGAATCGAACAGAACAGTGCAACAATGCCAGACATCATGGACGTTTGACGTGAGCACCCCCACATTTATCCCGTACGGGCAGATGAACACCGCGACGTTCTCCGTCCGTTCCGGGTGAAACGGGACAAAAGTGTGCCTGGGGGGGGAGTTGCGGGGGAGCGGGGTGCCGCCGGGTCAGCCGGTGGCGGACCCGTCCGGCTCCGGAGCGGTCGCGGTCGCCGAGAGCTCCGGAGCCGGGGACTCCGAGATGTTGACGCTCGGGTTCGGCGAGGGGCCGTTCTGCGGCGGCGAGCCGTCGCCGCCGCCGCTCTCGGTGCCGCCGTCGGTGTCGCCACCGCCGGTGTCCCCGCCGGAGCCGCTCGAACCGCCCGTGTCCGTACCCGGAGAGGACGGGACAGACGGGCTCGGGCTCGTCGGCTCCTCCGTGTCGCCGCCCGTGCTGCCGCCCGGGGAACCGCCGGTGCCGCCGCCGGTCGCTCCGCCCGGGGTGCCCACGCTGGTGCCCAGCCGGTTCGAGCAGTACGCCGTCATCGCCTCCGCGGAACCGGCCGCCTGCTCCAGGACGCGCAGCCGCCCCTGGCCCGGCGTCGGGCCCGTACCGGCCTGCGCGGCGAGGTAGTCGCGGCACAGCTCGTCGAGCACGGAGTCCGCGTCCGCCATGTTCGGCGGCTCGTTGCCCCGCACGTCGCCGATCACGCCGCGGCCGGGCAGGTCCGGGTCCGTACCGGCGCCGTCGTCCTTGCCCTTGGTGTCCTTGCCGTCCTTGCCGGACCCGTCGTCCTTGCCGTGGCCGTCCGACCCCTTGCCGCCCTCCTCGGCCGAGCCGTCCTCCGCCTCGTCGCCGGGGGTCTGCGCCGACGACGTGGCGCCCACGCTCGGCGACCGGTTGCCACCGGTGTCCTGGATGAACGACGGCGCCGGCAGCACGCCCGCGGTGGAGGCCACCGCGACCCCGCCCAGCGCACACGCCGCCATCGCGCCCACGACGCTCAGCCGCAGCGACCGCAGCCGCCCCACGACGCCCGACCGGATCCGCTCCCGGCGCCCGTCGAACGGCGACTCGGCGGCGAACTCCGCGGACGACGCCCGGCTCGTGCTCTCCTGCGCCGCCCGGAACGCCGCCAGCGCGGCCTGCTCCCCGGGCACCCGGCCGTTCGCACCCGGGCGGCCCGACTCGGCCACCCGCGCCAGCACGGCGGCCAGCCGCTCGGCCGCGGCCCGGTCCTCCGGCGACCAGCGCCTGCGCCGCCCACGGCGACCGCCGCCATCCGCGAAGTCGAGCGGCTCACCGCGAAGCAGTCGCTCCGCGACGTCCTCGTCGAGCCAGCCGTACCGGTCGTCCACCATCACATTTCCTTAAGCGTCCGCGCGGCTGATTGCGTCACACCGCCAGGCTGCTGCCCTTCCCCGGGCGGAACATCCCCCTCCTCCTGCGGCCTCTCGATCAGCGCGGTCAACTGCTTGAGGCCGCGGTGTGCCGCCGTACGCACCGCGCCCGGGCTCTTGCCCAGAACTTCGGCGGTGCGCTTGGCGTCCAGTCCCATGATCACGCGCAGCACCACGACTTCGGCGTAGTCGCGGGGCAGCCGCGCGATGAAGGCCATCGTGCGGCCCGTACCGAGCGCCTCGATCGCCTCCTCGGCGGTGTCCGAGTCCGCGGGCCGGTCGGCGAGCTGGGTCTCGTCGCCGCCGGAGACGGGCCTGCGGGAACGCATTCGCACGTGATCGAGCGCGCGGTTGCGCGCTATGCGCGCCGCCCAGCCGCGGAAGCGGTCGGCGTCCCCGCTGAACGAGCCGAGGTCGCGCGCGATCTGAAGCCACGCCTCGGAGGTCACGTCCTCGGCGTCGCCGTCGCCGACCAGGCTGCGCACGTATCCGAGCAGGCGAGGGTGCACCGTCCGGAACACGATGCGGAACGCTGCCTCGTCGCCGAGCTGGGCAGCGTGCACCGCGCCGGACAGCGCGGCGTCTTCCGCGTATTCCCCCTGCACGGTGGTCAGTCGGTCCGTGGCGCCAGGAGACGCAGTACACGCGGACACATCTGCGGAGCACCCCCGGATCTGGGCGGACCGTCGAGCCTGTAGTCGAACGAATGTCTGTGCGTCTAGTCGACGCGATGTGCACGCTACGGCGGCTGCGGTCCCTTCGCAACACACCCGGAGCCTCTCCGCACCACCGCCTACGATGTCGGCGGGCCCGCTGGCACCTCGACGCGCGCCGGTCGAGGGCCGGTCGGCCCCTGTACAGGGGCCGGATGGGGGCTGGCCGTGGCCCGGACGGGGGCTGGAGAGTGGTCCGGCGGGGTCCCGCAAGGACCCCGGACGAGGGGCGCGTACGGACCGGTCGGCACCCGCGGAAGAGGTGCTGTGACATTTCCGGGCCCTCTGGCGCTGAGTAATACAGCGGGCCCGAACGGGCACCCGCACCTGAGGCCGACGGCCGGAGCAGCTCCTGTGGGGGGTAGCGGCTCCGGCCGTCTTCTTTGTGCCGGTCAGGGCGGTACTGACACGTTTTCGACACCGGTGGCGCTGTACGTGTGTCGAGCGTGAGCGCACGCCAGACGTGAGCGAACGAAGGGGCGGGATGTGAGTCCGCGTAGATCCCATGCGTACCGGCCGTTGAGCCTGCGCAGACGTGCCTGGCTGACCCTGGGCGCGGTCGTGCTCGGCGGCGTCGGCGCGATCACCGTCGCCGTGGCCGACCCCGGCTCCGGCCCGGGCGACCCGGCGGCGGCCGGCACCGAGCCGCGGGAGCCGGCGGTCCACGGCGTGGACTTGACCGGGGATGGCGCCCGGCAGGAAGTGGACCGTACCGGGACCGAGCAGTTCTCGATGGTCGGGATCTCCTGGAGCAACGAACGCCGCGACCTCGGCGGCGCCGCCGAGGTGCGCACCCGCTCGGCCGCGACCGGCGCGTGGAGCGGCTGGCGCGCCCTGGGCACCGATGCGGGCCCGGCCACCGACGACCTGGCGGCGGACATGCGCGGCAGCACCGAGCCGCTGTGGGTCGGCCCTTCGGACGGCGTGGAGGCGCGGGTCGTACGCGCGGACGGTACGAGCACTCCGCTGCCCGCCGGCCTGGAGGTCGCGCTCGTCGACCCCGGCGTGACGCAGGAGGAGGCCGAGGAGGCCGAGTCCGCCGGCGTCGGCACGCAGGCGGGTACGGAGACGGCGCCGGCCGCGCAGGCCGCGCCCCCGGCGTCCGGCCAGGACGCCGCGTCCGCGGGCACCACCGACATGGCCCCCGCCGCCGCCGTCACCCAGGCCGAACCCGGCCCGGCGCCCGACTCGCCCGTCACCCCGCCGCCGGTGACCCGCCGCGCCGGCTGGGGCGCCGACGAGTCGCTGGTCGAGGACCCGCCGACGTACAACCCCGACGGCATCAAGGCCGCCTTCGTGCACCACACCGCCGAGGCCGTCAACTACACCTGCGCCCAGTCCGCCGCCATGGTCCGCTCCGTCTTCCTCTTCCACGTGAACGAGAACCGCTGGAACGACATCGGCTACAACTTCCTCGTCGACAAGTGCGGCCGGATCTTCGAGGGCCGCGCCGGCGGCATGGACCAGCCGGTGCTGGGCGCGCACACCGCCAACTTCAACAGCCACTCCACGGGCATCGCCGTCCTCGGCGACTACCACACCCACAGCCACCCCTCCCAGGCCGCGCTGGAAGCCGTCTCGCGCATCGCCGCCTGGAAGCTCGGCCAGTACGGCGTGAACCCCGCCGGCAGCACGACGCTGACGCCGCAGAAGCTCGACGCGGACAACGCGTTCGTCCCCGCCGGCGACCCGAAGACCATCAAGAACATCTCCGGCCACAAGGACGGCCGGTTCCGCCCCTTCGGCGCGGCCGAGGACGTCAACGTCACCGCCTGCCCCGGCGACCGGCTGTACCCCAAGCTGGCACAGATCCGCGCCCTGGCCGCCGCCCCCGGCGCCTCGCACGCCCTGCCCACCCGGGACTACAACGGCGACGGCCGCGGCGACCTCGTCGCCGGCACCCCGCGCGCCAACGGCGGTGGGCAGACCGGCTCCGGCGCGGTGTTCGTCGTCCCCGGCGGCGAGAACGGCCCGGTGGCGAGCGCCAAGCGCAGCCTCACCCAGAACAGCACCGGCGTGCCCGGCACGGCCGCCGCCGGCGACGCCTGGGGCACCGACACCGAGTGGGGC
Organism: Streptomyces sp. 184; assembly: GCF_045781775.1. Lineage (NCBI taxonomy): Bacteria > Bacillati > Actinomycetota > Actinomycetes > Kitasatosporales > Streptomycetaceae > Streptomyces > Streptomyces sp. 184. The sequence goes on from NZ_CP123230.1 coordinate 1,072,591, forward strand.
GACGTCAACAACGACGGCATCGCCGACCTCCTCGTCGGCGCCCCCGGCAAGGACGACTCGACCGGCCACGCCGACGCCGGCGTGATCACCGTCCTGTACGGCCCGGGCCTCGACTCCGGCCGCAACCTCGTCCTCGGCGACGGCTTCTCGCCGACCGGCGCGAAGTACGGCTCCGCGGTCGCCGCCGGCGACTTCGACGGCGACGGCCGCGACGAGGTCCTCGGCGTCGGCGCCGAGGCGTGGGCCACGCACGACCTGAACGGCAACGGCCGCGAGGGCTCGTTCCCGTACGAGACGGTGAGCTACCAGGACGCCGCCGTCGGCGACTTCAACCGCGACGGCTACGACGACGCGGCGATCACCTACCGCGACCCGGGCGGCAAGGCGCGCCTCGACATCCTGCGCGGCACCTCGGTCGGGCTGGACGTCACCGCTGACCTCGCCGTCCCGGGCGGCCGGTCCGTGGCCACCGGGGACGTCACCGGCGACGGCTTCGCCGACCTCGTCGTCGGCCAGCCCTTCGCCAGCGAGTCGGCCGCGAACACCGGCGGCCAGGTCACCCTGGTCAAGGGTTCCGCGAACGGGCTGACGACGACCGGCCGGCAGATCGTCCACCAGGACACCGGCTCGGTGCCGGGAGCCTCCGAGGCCGGCGACGCGATGGGCTTCTCGGTCGCGGTCGGCGACGTGGACGCCAACGGCCACGCCGACGTGCTCGCCGGCGTCTACCGCGAGGACATGACCCGCGACGGCGCCAACCGCGCCGACGCCGGCACGTCCCTGCTGCTGCGCGGCGGCTCCTCGGGGCTGTCGACGGCGTCCGGTTCACCGAAGGCGTACCACCAGGACACCGCGGGGATCAGCGGGGTCAGCGAGAAGGGCGACCGGCTCGGCTCGTCGGTGCTGCTGGCGGACCTGTCCGGGTACGGGCGGGCGGATCTCGTCATCGGCGTGATCGGCGAGGACGCCTACGACGGCACCCTGCTCCAGCTCGACAGCGGCAGCGAAGGGGTGTCGGCGTCGGGCGCCGTGTACTACGGCAAGTCCGCGCTGGGCACCCCCGCCGCGGGCCGGCTGGGGGTGGAGCTGGCGCCGTGAGGCGCTGACACCGCCCGCGAGGGGCCGTCCCACCGGGGCGGCCCCTTCGGCGTACCCACCCGGGGCGCGGCGCCCGGCGGCGGCTCCTGTCGTACGCGCCCCGGCCCGCCCGCGTACGCGAACCGGGCCGCCCGTCCCGTACGGTCCTCAGCCCCCGCCGCCCGACACCCGCCCCGCCAGATCCGCGAACTGCCGCCATTCCAGCTCCGGCTTCCGCGGGTCCCACACCTTCTGCGCCAGCGCCGCCAGCGGCAGCCTGACGCCCTCCGCCACCTGCCGCGGCGTCTGCGCCCCCGCCCGGTCGCACCACACCGCGAAGCGGGCGCCGAGCACCTTCTCCGGGCCCGCCAGCCGCTTCGGCACCGGCCGGGTGCCGCGCAGCACCGCCGGCGTCCACTCCTCGTAGATCCGCCTGCCCGTGGGGTACGTGAAGTCGTTGGGCTCGCCCAGGACGTAGTACAGGTACTCGTCGTTGAGGTTGACCAGCCGGCGGCCGTCCTCCAGGAACGCCTGCGGGTCGCGCGCGAACGCCTCCTTGCCCGTCCAGTACTCGACCTCCCGGTCACGGTCCGGACGGACCTTCGCGCCCGGGATGAAGCCGTCGTTCCACGCCTTGACCTTCTTGCCGAGCTTCTTGACCGTGTCCGCGCGGTCGTTGAGCCAGGCCGCGGTGAGGTCGGCGACCGCGGCGCCGTCGCCGTGGCGTTTGCGGGCGGCGGCGGCCAGGCGCGGGTAGCGGGCCTCGGGGTCGCTCGCCATCAGCGCCACGTACTCGTCGCCGCCGATGTGCCAGTACGGGCCGGGGAAGAGCGGCGCGTACTCCGCCAGCAGGTCGTCCACGAGCCGGCCCGCGCGGGGCTGGGAGATGTCGATCGCCCCCTCCACCGGGCTGCCTTCGGCGGTCTTGAGCTGCATGCCGGGGTGGGCGTCGAGGACGGCGCCGAGGTGGCCGGGGGAGTCGATCTCGGGGATGACGGTGATGTGGAGGTCCGCGGCGAGTTCGACGATGCGCTCGATCTCGGCCTTGGTCAGGTGCGGTTCCGAGACCACCTCGGGGTGGCTGTCGCTCTCGACGCGGAACGCCTGGTCGTCGGAGAGGTGCAGGTGGAGCTGGTTGAGCTTGAGGTCGGCCATCTCCCGGACGCGGTCGGCCAGCCACGCGGCGCTGAAGTGCTTGCGGGCGATGTCGACCATGAACCCGCGCTGCGGGCGGTCCGGGCGGTCGGCGATGCGGCCGGGCGGTACGCCGCCGCCGGCGCGTACGGCCTGGCGGAGGGTGCGGGTGCCGTAGAAGACGCCGGTGTCGGTGGCGGCGGTGACGGTGGCGCGGCCGTCGGCGACGTCGACCCGGTACGCCTCGGGGCCGCCGGCGCTGCGGGGTTCGAGCCGCAGGCGGACGTCGCCGGTGCGCCGGCCGAGCGCCGCGGAGTCGTCCGCCTCGCCGCTGCCTTCCCCTCCGCTGCCGCCGTCGTCGTCCGCGTACCGCATGCCCAGTTCGCCGGCGAGGCGCATGGCCTCGTCGGTCAGCTCTCCGTCCTCGGCGACGACGCGGGCGCGCTCCACCGGCCGCCAGCCGGTGCCCTCGGCGCGCTCGTAGGAGCGGACGGCGGGGACGGTACGGGGGTCGGGGAGCGGCTTGCCGCGCTGCGCCCGGGGCGGGGCGGCGCGGTCCCCGCCGCCGGCGGTGGGCGTGGGCGGCGGGTCGCTCCCCGCGGTGCGGTGGGCGGCGCCGGTGGCGCGGCCGGAGGTGCCGTCGCCGTCCGCGCCGCCGTCGCCGCCGAACACGGGGAGCAGGGCGAGGAGCACGGCGGTGGTGGCCAGGGCGGTGGCCAGCGTCCAGTACAGCGCTTGCCGCGGCCCCCGGAGGGCGCGGAGCGGGCCGGCCGCGCGGCGGGCGTGCCGGGCGGGGGACCGGCGCGGGGGCCGGGGCGTACGCGGCGGGAATCGCATGGTGGGGGACCTCCCGGACGGGCCACGTCGGAGCGTGGGGGCGATGTACGACTTCTATCGATCCAGTCCGACAAACCTCCTCGTACGGGTGAAACCCCGGCCTGCGGGACCGGGCGGTTCCGCTCCGGCCGCTAGCGTGGCGCCGCGCTGTTCGACCGTAGCCGCCTTGGGTACGCGCCCGCGCGCCCGGCACGCCAACCACGCACCAGGGAGCCCGCCCTGCCCGCATCCGCACCGCGCGCCACCCGCCCCGCCGACCGGTCCGGCCTGGCCGCCTTCAACGCCGCCCCTCCCGCCGACGCCGAGCGCGCCCTCCTCGGCTGCCTCGACGACCGCCACTGGGCCCGCCGCCTCACCGCCCACCGCCCGTACCCCGACCTCGGCGCCCTCCTCGCCGCCGCCGACGAGGCCAGCTACGACCTCGCCCCCGCCTCCGTCGCGGGCGCGCTGAGCGACGAGGCGACCGGCCTGCCCCCGGCCGCGGGCATCGCCGAGCGGACCGCGCTGCGGGCCGCGCACGCCGCGTACGAGAGCCGCTTCGGCCACTCCTTCGTCCTCTGCCTCGACGGCTGCCCCGAGGACGAACGGCTCGACCGCACGCTGGCCGCGATCCGCGCGCGCCTGGGCCACGAGCCCGACGAGGAACGCCTCGTCGCCGCCGACGAACTCCGCCGGCTGGCCCGCGGCAGGCTCACCCGCCTCCTCGCACCGGCCGCCGAGACGTCCCGCACCTGACCCGGGCACCCGGTCGCACACCCACCGCGTACCCCGCCGCCCGCGCGGGCGCAAAAGGGGACGCAACCGCCCTGATCCCCCGGCCTGTCTGCACCGTTAGGCCACGCGCGTGCCTGATTGATCACACCTGCACCCCCATGACCGGTGTGCCGACGCACCGTCGCTACGATGGCGAAGGCCGGAGGACCGTACCCGGCCGGGTCATGACCGACAGCGCACTACCCGAGCCCTGACGGCCGGCCCCCGATCAGTTTCCGGAGGGTTTTTTCCGTGCCGGCTGGAACGCTCTACCGCGGCCGGGAAGGCATGTGGTCCTGGGTGGCGCACCGCGTCACCGGCGTCCTCATCTTCTTCTTCCTGTTCGTCCACGTCCTCGACACCGCCCTGGTGCGGGTGTCGCCCGAGGCGTACGACGACGTGGTGGCCACGTACAAGACGCCGATCGTGTCGCTGCTGGAGTACGGGCTCGTCGCCGCCGTCCTCTTCCACGCGCTCAACGGCCTGCGCGTCGTCGCCGTCGACTTCTGGTCGAAGGGAGTCCGGCTCCAGAAGCCGATGCTGTGGACCGTGGTCGGGATCTGGGCGGTGCTGATGGTCGGCGCGATCTATCCGGTGCTCGGCCACGCCGCGCGCGAGCTGTTCGGGAGCTGATGACCATGGCCACCTCCGACGTCGAGCTGACCGGCTCCACCGCCGCGTACTCCGCCGACCACCCCGCCCCGCTCATCGAGGCCCCCCGCGCCCGCACCCCGCGCACCGCCCGGTCCACCTCCCGTACCCGCACCAACTTCGAGCTGTACGGCTGGGTGTTCATGCGGCTGTCGGGGATCGTCCTCGCGGTCCTCGTCGTCGGCCACCTGCTGATCCAGCTCGTGCTGGACGGAGGCGTCAGCAAGGTCAGCTTCGCCTTCGTCGCCGGCCGCTGGGCGTCCCCGTTCTGGCAGGGCTGGGACCTGCTCATGCTCTGGCTCGCGATGCTGCACGGCGCCAACGGGCTGCGCACGGTCATCAACGACTACGCCGAGCGCGACGGCACCCGCTTCTGGCTGAAGATGCTGCTGTACGCCGCCACGGTCTTCACCGTCCTCCTGGGCACGTTGGTGATCTTCACCTTCGACCCGAACATCCGCTGACGCGGCGAAGAGGTTCCCCTCATGCAGATCCACAAGTACGACACCGTGATCGTCGGCGCGGGCGGCGCCGGCATGCGCGCCGCCATCGAGGCGACGAAGCGCAGCCGCACCGCCGTGCTGACCAAGCTGTACCCGACGCGCTCCCACACCGGCGCCGCGCAGGGCGGCATGGCCGCCGCCCTCGCGAACGTCGAGGAGGACAACTGGGAGTGGCACACCTTCGACACCATCAAGGGCGGCGACTACCTGGTCGACCAGGACGCCGCCGAGATCCTGGCGAAGGAGGCCATCGACGCGGTCCTCGACCTGGAGAAGATGGGCCTGCCGTTCAACCGCACCCCGGAGGGCCGCATCGACCAGCGCCGCTTCGGCGGCCACTCGCGCAACCACGGTGAGGCCCCGGTGCGGCGCGCGTGCTACGCGGCGGACCGCACCGGCCACATGATCCTCCAGACGCTCTACCAGAACTGTGTGAAGGAGGGCGTGGAGTTCTTCAACGAGTTCTACGTCCTCGACCAGCTCATCACCGAGGTCGACGGCGTCAAGCGGTCGGCGGGCGTGGTCGCGTACGAGCTGGCGACCGGCGAGATCCACGTCTTCCAGGCCAAGGCCGTCGTCTACGCCTCGGGCGGCAACGGCAAGTTCTTCAAGGTCACCTCCAACGCACACACCCTGACCGGCGACGGGCAGGCGTCGGTGTTCCGGCGCGGGCTGCCGCTGGAGGACATGGAGTTCTTCCAGTTCCACCCGACGGGCATCTGGCGGATGGGCATCCTGCTCACCGAGGGCGCCCGCGGCGAGGGCGGCATCCTGCGCAACAACGACGGCGAGCGCTTCATGGAGAAGTACGCGCCCGTCATGAAGGACCTCGCCTCGCGCGACGTCGTCTCCCGCGCGATCTACACCGAGATCCGCGAGGGCCGCGGCTGCGGCCCCGAGGGCGACCACGTCTACCTGGACCTCACGCACCTGCCGCCGGAGCAACTGGACGCGAAGCTGCCGGACATCACGGAGTTCGCGCGCACGTACCTGGGGATCGAGCCGTACACCGACCCGATCCCGATCCAGCCGACCGCTCACTACGCGATGGGCGGCATCCCCACCAACGTCCGCGGCGAGGTGCTCGCCGACAACACCACCGTCGTCACCGGGCTGTACGCGGCCGGCGAGGTCGCCTGCGTCTCCGTACACGGCGCCAACCGGCTGGGCACCAACTCCCTCCTCGACATCAACGTCTTCGGCCGCCGCGCGGGCATCGCCGCGGCGGAGTACGCGGCGACGGCCGACCACGCCGAGCTGCCGGAGGACCCGGCGGGCTTCGTCGTCGGCGAGGTGGAGCGGCTGCGCGACTCGGTGGGCAAGGAGCGGGTGGCGGAGCTGCGGCGCGAGTTGCAGGAGACGATGGACAAGAACGTGATGGTCTTCCGCACCGAGCAGACCATCAAGGAGGCGGTCGAAAAGCTCGCGGAGCTGCGCGCGCGGTACCGGAACGTGGGCATCCAGGACAAGGGCCGGCGGTTCAACACCGACCTGCTGGAGGCCATCGAGCTGGGCAACATGCTCGACCTGGCCGAGGTCATGGCGATCTCCGCGCTCGCCCGCAAGGAGTCCCGGGGCGGCCACTACCGCGAGGACTACCCGAACCGCGACGACATCAACTTCATGCGCCACACCATGGCGTACCGCGAGGTCGGCGACGACGGCACGGAGACCGTCCGGCTCGACTACAAGCCGGTCGTGCAGACCCGCTACCAGCCGATGGAGCGTAAGTACTGATGGCAACACCCGTCATGGACAAGGTCGAGTCCGAGTCCCCCGAGCCGGCGGACTCCCCGTACATCACCGCGACGTTCCGCATCCGCAGGTTCAACCCGGAGGCGGCGGCGGAGTCGTACTGGGAGGACTTCCGGGTGGAGATCGACCCCAAGGAGCGGGTCCTCGACGCCCTGCACAAGATCAAATGGGACATGGACGGGACCCTCACCTTCCGCCGCTCCTGCGCCCACGGCATCTGCGGCTCCGACGCGATGCGCATCAACGGCCGCAACAGGCTGGCGTGCAAGACCCTGATCAAGGACATCTCCCCGGAAAAGCCGATCACGGTGGAGCCGATAAAGGGTCTGACAGTGCAGAAGGACCTGATCGTCGACATGGAGCCGTTCTTCCAGGCATACCGCGACGTGATGCCGTTCCTGGTCTCCCGCGGCAACGAACCCACCCGCGAACGCCTCCAGTCGGCGGCGGACCGCGAGCGCTTCGACGACACCACGAAGTGCATCCTGTGCGCGGCGTGCACCAGCTCGTGCCCGGTCTTCTGGAACGACGGCCAGTACTTCGGCCCGGCGGCGATCGTCAACGCCCACCGCTTCATCTTCGACAGCAGGGACGAGGCGGGGGAGCAGCGCCTGGAGATCCTGAACGACAGGGACGGGGTCTGGCGCTGCCGCACGACGTTCAACTGCACGGACGCGTGCCCGCGGGGCATCGAGGTGACGAAGGCCATCCAGGAGGTCAAACGAGCCCTGATCACCCGCCGCTTCTGACCACCCCGGGGGAGGCCACTGCGACCTCCCCCGGGGTGGCTGTCAGTCCTGCGGCGGGTCGGTGAAGAGTTCGTCGACGCTTGTGGCGGCGATGGCCTTTTCGAACCAGGTGTCGAGCATGGCCATATCGGTGCAGTCGGCGATGCGTTCGCGTGCCGTGTCATCCACGGGGATGCCGCGGGCCCCCAGCACCCGGAGCACGCCGGCCACCCGCTCCTGTACCCGGCCTTCTTCGCGGAGTCCTTCGGCGACGAAGCCACGGAACGAAAACAAACCGGCGTCCATGAGATTCCTCCCAATCTTTGCGGCCGGCGTCTTCTCCAGACCGCTGGCAGCCAGTTCGGCGCAGGTCGTACGGGTCTCGTCGTCGGTCTTCTTCAGGGCTTCCGCCAGCACTTCCAGTATGGCACCCGCATCCGGGTCGTTGCTGTGCGTAATGGCGGAGAAGACCGCGAACGGCACGTCCGCCGCGGCGCGTTCGTAGTCGGTGATTTTGGGGACGTTGTGCGGGCCCAGGACCAGCGGGGTGAGTGTGAGGTTCGGGTGGGCCGGGTGGCCGATGCGGAAGGGGCGGGACGCCCAGAGGGCGGTCGCGCGGTCGCGGCAGACGACGAGCAGGATCGGCTGGTGGCCGTATCTGTTGCGGAGGTAGCTGAGGTAGTACGCCCAACTGTCGGGCTTGTCGGGGTCCCTCTTCGTCTGGGCTTCGACCAGCACAGGTACGGATCGCCTTCGGGGAAATCCAGCCGTAGGAGCGTGTCCACGTGGCGTTCCACCGGCCGTACTTCCGTGAGGTCGCTGTCGATGGCCGTGACCACCGCCTCGCCCGGGACCGGGAGATCGAGCAGCCGGAAGGCGCTCGTGAATAACTCCGGAATCTGCTGAAAGGCCCGGTGATGCGTTTCATGGGGGGAGTTGACCATGATCCGGACGCTAGCGGGTGAGGGGGGAAATACTGTCCGTTAATCGGCACACCTCACCCGCACGGGCGAGCGACTGTCGTGCGTGTTGACGGGTGCGGTCAGTCCAGGCGGTCCAGGATCAGCGGGCCCCGTTCCACCGTCGCCCCCGGCGGGGCGATGTCGTACGACGACTTCAGCGCCTCCAGCGCCTCCGGGATGCGGTCCGGGGTGTCCGTGTGGAGCGTCAGCAGGGGCTGGCCCGCCGTGACCGCGGTGCCCGGTTTGGCGTGGAGTTCCACGCCTGCCGCCGCCTGGACCGGGTCCTCCTTGCGGGCGCGGCCCGCGCCCAGGCGCCAGGCCGCCAGGCCCACCGCGTAGGCGTCGAGGCGGCTGAGGACGCCCGTCGCCGGGGACGCCAGCGTGTGGGTTTCGCGGGCCGTGGGGAGCGGGGCCGACGGGTCGCCGCCCTGGGCGGTGATCATGCGGCGCCACACGTCCATCGCCGAGCCGTCCGCCAGCGCCGCCGCGGGGTCCGCGTCCGGCAGGCCGGCCGCCGTCAGCATCTCCCTGGCCAGCGCGAGGGTCAGTTCCACGACGTCCGCCGGGCCGCCGCCCGCCAGAACCTCCAGCGACTCGCGGACCTCCAGCGCGTTGCCCGCCGTCAGCCCCAGCGGCGTGGACATGTCGGTCAGCAGCGCCACGGTGCGCAGCCCGTGGTCGTTGCCGAGGCCCACCATGGTCGACGCCAGCTCCCGCGCCCGGTCGAGGTCCTTCATGAACGCGCCCGAGCCGACCTTCACGTCCAGCACCAGCGCGCCCGTACCCTCGGCGATCTTCTTCGACATGATCGAGGACGCGATGAGCGGGATGGACTCCACCGTCCCGGTCACGTCCCGCAGCGCGTAGAGCTTGCGGTCGGCCGGCGCGAGACCCGTGCCCGGGGCGCAGATCACGGCGCCGACGTCGCGCAGGATCGCCATCATCTCGTCGTTCGACAGCGAGGGCCGCCACCCCGGCACGGACTCCAGCTTGTCGAGCGTCCCGCCGGTGTGGCCGAGGCCGCGCCCCGACAACTGCGGCACCGCCGCCCCGCAGGCGGCGACCAGCGGTGCCAGCGGCAGCGTGATCTTGTCTCCGATGCCGCCCGTCGAGTGCTTGTCGGCGGTCGGGCGCGGCAGCGCGCCGAAGTCCATCCGCTCGCCGGAGGCGATCATCGCCGCGGTCCACCGGGCGATCTCGTCGCGGTCCATGCCGTTGAGCAGTATCGCCATGGCCAGCGCGGACATCTGCTCGTCGGCGACCTCGCCGCGGGTGTACGCGTCCACGACCCAGTCGATCTGCTCGTCGGAGAGCCGCTGCCGGTCGCGCTTGGCGCGGATGACGGAGATGGCGTCCATCAGTTCTGCGATCCTCCGCTCTGGGACCTGCTCAACTCGAACGGGCCGAAGGCGTCCGGCAGCAGCTCGGCCAGCGGCCGGATGCCGGACGGGGTGTCGAGCAGCAGCTCGGGGCCGCCGTGCTCGCTGAGCAACTGGCGGCAGCGTCCGCACGGCAGGATGAGCTGCCCGTCGCCGTTGACGCAGGTGAAGTGGGTGAGCCGGCCGCCGCCGCCGGCGTGCAGGGCGGAGACGAGGCCGCATTCGGCGCACAGCCCGACGCCGTACGAGGCGTTCTCGACGTTGCAGCCGACGACCGTACGGCCGTCGTCCACGAGCGCCGCGGCGCCGACGGGGTAGTGCGAGTACGGGGCGTACGCCCGGGACATCGCGTCCCGGGCCGCCCGCCGCAGCGCCTCCCAGCGCTCGGACTCCTGCGCCGTGTCCGTCACGTGCTCTCTCCCCTTCGGTAGCGCTTGCCGATCCACTTCGGGACCCGCAGCCGCTGTGCGAACACCGCCAGCACCACCAGTGTGGTCACGTACGGCGTGGCCTCCACGACCTCGCGCGGCACCGTGTCGGTGGTCGCGTACAGCACCCCGAGGAGCACCGCCGCGACGCCCGCCGCGATCGCCGCCCGGGCGCCGCCGCGCACGTACTTCCACACCGCGTACGCCGCGAGCAGCACGGCCAGCAGCAGGAACAGCGCGTGCACCGCCTCGCCGCCACCGCGCAACTGGAGGCTGTCGGTGAAGCCGAAGAGCCCGGCCGCCAGCGCCGTGCCGCCCGGCCGCCAGTTGCCGAAGATCATCGACGCCAGGCCGATGTAGCCCCGGCCGCCGGTCTGGCCCTCCAGGTAGATGTGGGTGAACGTGACGAGGAACGCCCCGCCGAGCCCGGCGAGCGCGCCGGAGACGGCCAGCGCCGCGTACTTGTACAGGTAGACGTTGACGCCCAGCGACTCGGCGGCCACCGGGTTCTCGCCGCAGGACCGCAGCCGCAGCCCGAACGCCGAGCGCCACAGCACGTAGTACGTGAGCACGAACAGCACGGCCGCGACCAGGATCAGGTACGACACGTCGTGGGTGAAGCCGCGCAGGATGCCCGCGGTGTCGGAGAGGAAGAACCAGTGTTTGTCCTCCAGGTCCCCGAGCCAGTCGGTGAGTCCGGGGACCGAAAAGGTGTGCATGTCGTCGACTTGCGGCGACTGCTTGTCGGTGCCGCCCGCCTCCAGCGCGTCCCCGTCCGCGAAGAAGATCTTCGCCATGTACTGGGTGGTGCCCAGCGCGAGGATGTTGATCGCCACACCGGAGACGATGTGGTCGACGCCGAACGTGACCGTGGCCATCGCGTGCACCAGCCCGCCCAGCGCCCCGCCGATCACCCCGGCGAGCGCACCCGCCCACGGCCCGTGCTGCCAGCCGATCCAGCCGGCGAAGAACGTACCGAGGATCATCATGCCTTCGAGGCCGATGTTGATCACGCCGGAGCGCTCCGCCCACAGCCCGCCGAGACCGGCCAGGCCGATCGGCACGGCGAGCGCGAGCGCGCCGCCGATCTGCGCGGAGGCGGTGAGGTTGGTGGTGTCGGTGATCGCGCGCACCGCGGAGAGCAGCAGCAGGCCGCCGGCGACGAGCAGGAGCACCTGCGGCAGGCCGAGGCGCCGCTTGCGGCCGTCGGCCGGCGGTCGGTTGGCGGGCGCGACGGCGCCCGTCTTGGTCACCGTACTCACGCGCCCACCTCCGCCTTCTCCGTCTTACGTGCCTGGGCCAGCTCCTCGCCGACGCGGCGCTGCTGGTCCCGCAGCGCCCAGCGGCGGACCACCTCGTAGGCGATGACGACGCAGAGCACGATGATGCCCTTGATGACCTCGACGATCTTCTGGTCGTAGCCCTCGAATTCGAGCTGTGTGCCGGTGCGCTCCAGGAAGGCCCACAGCAGCGCGCCGAGCGCGATGCCGACGGGGTGGTTGCGGCCGAGGAGGGCGATGGCGATGCCGGTGAAGCCGACGCCGAGCGGGAAGTCCGTGCCGTAGTTGTACGACTCGCCCAGCAGCGTCGGCATCCCGACCAGGCCGGCGACGGCGCCGGAGAGCACCATGCTGGTGACGACCATGCGCTTGACGTCCACGCCGCTCGCGGCGGCGGCGGTCTCGGACTGGCCGACGCTGCGCAGGTCGAAGCCGAAGCGGGTGCGGTTGAGCACGAACCAGTACAGGACGCCGGCGAGCACGGCGAAGACGACGAAGCCGTTGATGTCGCCGACCGAGGTCCCGAACATGAAGATGTGGCTGGAGGACGGGATGTCGGGGGTGTGGGTGAGGTTCCCGTCCTTCTCGCCGAGGCGGCCCGCGGTGAGGTAGTAGCCGATGACGGCGCCGGCGATCGAGTTGAGCATGATCGTGGTGATGACCTCGCTGACCCCGCGGGTGGTGCGCAGCACCCCCGCGATGCCCGCCCAGATGGCGCCGACGCCCATGGCGACCAGGATGATCAGCGGGATCTGGATGATGCCGGGCAGCGACAGCGCGCCGCCGACGGCCGCGGCGAAGAAGGCCGCGATGCGGTACTGGCCGTCGACGCCGATGTTGAAGAGGTTCATCCGGAAGCCGATGGCCACGGCCAGCGCGGAGAGGAAGAACATCGTCGACTTGTTGACGATGTAGATGGCGCTGCGGTCGGTCGTCCCGAACTCGATCATGACCTGGTAGGCCCGGAACGGGTCCTTCCCGGAGATCAGGATGATCAGCGAGGTCAGCACCAGCGCGGCGAAGACCGCGAGCACCGGGGCGCCGACCGCCGTGATCAGCTTGTCCCTGTCGAGGCGTTTCATCGCGTACGGCCCCCGCCCTGCCCGTCGTCGCTGTCGGTGGAGCTGCCCGTGGAGCTGTCGGTCGAGCTGCCCGTCGAGCTGTCCGTGCCCTGCGCCGCCGCCGGATCGTCCTCCAGGTGGCCGGTCGCCGCGCCCGTCATGGCGCTGCCCAGCTCCTCCGGCGTGATCGCCGCCGGATCGGCGTCGGCGACCAACTGCCCGCGGTACATCACGCGCAGCGTGTCGGAAAGCCCGATCAGCTCGTCCAGGTCCGCGGAGATCAGCAGCACCGCGAGGCCCTCGCGGCGGGCCTCGCGGATCTGCTCCCAGATCTCCGCCTGCGCGCCCACGTCCACGCCGCGCGTGGGGTGGGCGGCGATGAGCAGCTTCGGCCGGTGGCTCATCTCCCGGCCGACGATCAGCTTCTGCTGGTTGCCGCCGGAGAGCGAGGCGGCGGTCACGTCGATGCCGGGGGTGCGGACGTCGTACTCCTCGACGATCCGCTTGGTGTCCTTGCGGGCCGCGGCGGCGTCGATGAGCACGCCGCGGCTGTTGGGGCGTTCTGTGGTGTGGCCGAGGATGCGGTTCTCCCACAGCGGGGCCTCCAGCAGCAGGCCGTGCCGCTGGCGGTCCTCGGGGATGTAGCCGATGCCGCCCTCGCGCCGCTTGCGGGTGGCGGCGTGGCTGATGTCCGCGCCGTCCAGCACGATGCTGCCGTCGTCCGGGTCGCGCAGCCCCATGATGGCCTCGACCAGCTCGGACTGGCCGTTGCCCTCCACGCCGGCGATGCCCAGCACCTCGCCCTTGTGGATGGTGAAGGAGATGCGGTCCAGCACCTCGCGCGGTACGCCGTCGGCGTCGACGGCCGTCAGGTGCAGCTCGCCGACGCGCAGCATCGGTACGTCGGTGACCGTGGACTCGCGGGTCTCGGGGGTCGGCAGTTCGCTGCCCACCATCAGCTCCGCGAGCTGCTTGGACGTGACGTCCGCGGGCTTGACGGCGGCGACGGTGGTGCCGCGCCTGATGACGGTGATGTCGTCGGCGACGGCGAGCACTTCGCCGAGCTTGTGCGAGATGAACAGCACGGTCAGGCCCTCGGCCTTCAGCCCGCGCAGGTTGTCGAAGAGCGCGTCGACCTCCTGCGGGACGAGGACGGCGGTGGGCTCGTCGAGGATGAGCGTACGGGCGCCCCGGTAGAGGACCTTGAGGATCTCCACCCGCTGCCGGTCGGCGACGCCGAGGTCCTCGACCAGCACGTCGGGGCGGATGCCGAGGCCGTACGCCTCCGACAGCTTCATGATCTCCGCGCGCGCCCGGTCGCCGATGCCGTGCAGCTTCTCGCTGCCGAGGACGGTGTTCTCCAGCACGGTGAGGTTGTCGGCGAGCATGAAGTGCTGGTGCACCATGCCGATGCCGCGCGCGATGGCGTCGGCCGGGCTGGCGAACGTGACCTGCGTGCCGTCGAGCGTGATCGTGCCCTCGTCCGGCTTCTGCATGCCGTAGAGGATCTTCATCAGGGTGGACTTGCCCGCGCCGTTCTCGCCGACGAGGGCGTGCACGGTGCCGCGGCGCACGGTGATGTCGATGTCGTGGTTGGCGACGACGCCGGGGAAGCGTTTCGTGATGCCGTGTAGCTCGACGGCGGCGGCGCCGGCGGGCGGGTCCGCTGCCGTGGAGCTGCTGCTGGGGGCTGCGATGGCGCACACTCCTCGTCGAGGGCGGTGGATGCGGGGCGGCGGACGTACCGAAACGCCGTACGCACGGCGCAAGTTACGTGACGCGTGTTACGGCATATCACGCTACGCGCGTAGTCCGGAGGCAGATGCGCGGGGTCCGGCGGACGGTCGACCGCACCGTCCGCCGGACCCCGGGACACGTACCGTGCTCAGGGAGTGTCGCTGACCTTGATCTCGCCGTCGGCGATCTTCTGCTTGGCCGCGTCGATGTCGCCCTGGATGTCCTCGATGAACCCGCCGGAGGTGGCCAGGCTCACGCCGTCGTCCTTGAGCGCGAAGGTCTGGTCGCCGGTGAGCGGCTTGTCGTCCTCGACGCTCTTGATCACGTCGTAGACGGCCACGTCGACGTTCTTGACCACCGAGGTCAGGATCGCGTCCTTGTAGTCGGCCAGGGCCTTGTCGCGGTACTGGTCGGAGTCGACGCCGATCGCCCACGCGCCTTCCTGCGCGGCCACGGCCTCGATCGAGCCCGTGCCGGACAGGCCCGCGGCGCTGTAGATGATGTCCGCGTCGGAGTCGAGCATGCCCTCGGCGATGCCCTTGGCGCGCAGCGGGTCCTGGAAGCCCTTGAGGTCACTCTCGTAGAGGTACTTCACGTCGACCTCGACGTCCGGCTTGGTGTCCTTGACGCCCTGGACGAAGCCGGCCTCGAACTTCTTGATCAGGTTGTTGTGCACGCCGCCGATGAAGCCGACCTTGCCGGTCTTGCTCTTCGTCGCGGCGGCCACGCCGGCGAGGTACGAGCCCTCGTGCTCGGCGAAGGTGACGCCGGCGACGTTCTTCCCCTGGGACGCCTCGTCGATGACGGCGAAGGTGGTGTCGGGGAAGTCCTTGGCGACCTTGTTGACCGACTTGCCGTACGCGAAGCCGACCCCGATCACCGGGTTGTAGCCAGCCTCGGCGAGGGAGGTGAGGCGCTGCTCGCGGTCGGCCTCGGTCTCGCCGTCCCGGGCGGTCAGCTCCTTGCCGCCGAGGTCGAACTCCTTCTTCGCCTTGTCGTAGCCGCGGGCGGCCGACTCGTTGAAGGAGGCGTCACTGCGGCCACCGACGTCGAAGGCGAGGCCGACGCCCTTGTCGCTGCTGCCGCTGTCGCTGCTGCACGCAGCACTGGTGAAAGCGAGGGCCGCGGTTGCCACACCCGCGGCGGCGATCTTGGTTACCCGGCGCAAGAGGACTACCCCTTCGTCTTGCGAAGCGCCTCTTTCCGGCGCTGCTTCCGGGGCATCGTAACGCGCGTAGACCGAGCTGAACCTCCGGCAACGAGTCCGTTACCGGATCGTCTCCGCCCCGGTGTTTTCGACGGCGCCGGCGAGGCCGGCAGGTACCGGCTGACCTGTCGGTTCGCGGGATACGGGGTGGCTTGCGGGGGCCTGGGCGCGGGCGGTCGCGCGGCGCCCCGAAAGCGCCCCGGCGCGTGCTGCCGTGCGGGTCGCCGCGGTAGCCAGGAGGGTGGCGTGAATAGTGATGCCCGTGACACCCGTGAGGGCCGCGAGCCCGAGCACGACGACCCCGTTCCAGCCGACCGCGTGGAAGGCGATCGCGCCGGCGGTGGCGCCCGCGCTGTTCCCGACGTAGTACGCGACCTGGTACAGCGCCGACGCCTGCGCCTTGCCGGTACGCGCCGCGTGGCTGACGGAGGCGGAGGCGACCGCGTGCCCGGCGAAGAAGCCCGCGGTGAGCAGCACCAGCCCGGCCAGCACGGCGGCCAGGGAGTCGCCGATCGTCAGCAGCAGACCGGCGGCGGTGGTGCCGGCGGCGCCGTACAGCGTGCCGCGGCGGCCGAGGCGGGCGACGAGCCGGCCGGCCGCGGCGGAGGAGCCGGTGCCGACGAGGTAGATGACGAAGACCGAGCCGATCAGGCCCGCTGACAGGCCGAAGGGCTCGCCGGCCAGCCGGTAGCCGATCATCGTGTAGACCGCGCCGAAGACGGTCATGAACAGCAGCCCGATCCCGTACAGCCGGCGCATCAGCCCGTCGGCGAGATGGCCGCGTACGGTCCGCGCGAGCGCCCGTGGCGCCAGCGGCGCGGCGCTGAAGTGCCGGGCGCGCGGCAGGAGTACGCGGAACGCGACCGCGCAGAGCAGCGAGAGCACGGCCACCGTGGCCAGCGCCGCGCGCCAGCCCCAGGCTTCGGCCGTCCAGCCGGTGAGGATGCGGCCCGCCATGCCGCCGACGCTGTTGCCCGCGACGAAGAGCCCGACGGCGCCGATCACCGCCCGGGCCCGTACCTCCTCGCCGATGAACGCGATGGCCGACGCCGGGATGCCCGCGATCGCGGCGCCCTGGAGCGTACGCAGCGCGATCAGCGCACCCAGGTCCGGCGCGAACGGCATCGCCAGACCCAGCAGCACGGCCGCCGTCAGCGACCACGCCATCGTCCGCTGCCGGCCGAACCGCTCGGAGACCGCGCTCAGCGGCAGCACCGCGAGCGCGAGGGCCGCGGTGGTGGCGGAAACGGTCCAACTGGCCGCGCCCGGGCTGACGCCGAGGTCGGCGGAGATCGCGGGCAGCAGGGCCTGGGTGGAGAAGAGCAGCGTGAAGGTGGCGACGCCGGCGGCGAAGAGCGCGAGGAGCACCCGGCGGTAGCCGGGCTCGCCGGGGGCGTGCTTGGAGGCCATGCCATCGAAGCTACGACCCGCCCACTCATGCGTCCAATGCGGAAAACAGCGATAATCGATGCTGTGGTGAATGAATCGAGGTCACAGGGGCCGATGTCACGGCCCCGTCATCCGGAAGACACCCCGGCACCCGCCGCTGCGCCGGCGGCGGGGGAGTGGGGCGCGGTGCTCGCGCCGCGGCTCGCGCAGTTCGCCGCCGTCGCCCGCGAGGAGCACGTCACCCGCGCCGCCCGCGCGCTCGGCGTCCCGCAGCCGACGCTGAGCCGGGCGATGGTGCGGCTCGAAGCCGACCTGGGCGTCGCGCTCTTCGCCCGCCGCGGCCGCACCCTGTCCCTGACCACCGCGGGCCGCGACTTCCTCGGCTACGCGGAACGCGCGCTGGCCGAGGTGGGCCGCGGCGCCGAGGCCGTACGCGCCGACGCCCACCCCGAGACGGGCAAGGTCGCCTTCGGCTTCCTGCACACCCTCGGCTCCGAGACCGTGCCGGGGCTGCTGCGGGAGTTTCGCAAGGACCACCCGCGGGTGCGCTTCGCGCTGGTGCAGAACTACGGCGAGTGGATGCTCCAGCGGCTGCGGGCGGGCGAGTTGGACCTCTGCCTGACCTCGCCGGTGCCGGACGCGCCGGACCTGGCCGCGCGGCGGCTGGACGAGCAGCGCCTCCGGCTCGTCGTACCCGACGACCACCGGCTCGCCGGGCGGCGCAGGATCCGGCTCGCGGAGGTGGCGGAGGACCCGTTCGTGACGCTGGAGCCGGGCTACGGGATGCGGCGGATGATGGAGGAGCTGTGCGCGGCGGCGGGGTTCGTGCCGCGGATCGCGTTCGAGGGGGAGGAGGCGGAGACGATCCGCGGGCTGGTGGCGGCGGGGCTCGGGGTGGCGCTGCTGCCGCCGCCGGCGGTGCCGCGGCCGGGGGTGGTGGAGCTGGACGTCACGGCGCCGCGGGCGGTGCGGGAGATCGGGGTGGCGTGGGTGGCGGGGCAGCAGGAGACGGCGCCGGTGGCGGCGTTCAGGCGGTTCCTGCTGGGGCGGAGGGGGCAGTTGCTGGCGGGGTAGCCGGGGGTACGGGGGCGGGGCTCCCGCTCGTCGTCACGCCCCCGAGGCCGGCGCGAAGCCCGCGGCCAGCGGCATCCGCAGGCCGATCGGCGGCGGCGCCGCCAGCGCGTCGGCGACGGGCCGGCTGTACGGCCGGCCGAAGAGCGAACCCATGACGAAGTCGGCGGCCAGGGCGAGGATCTCGGACCGGTGCTGGTGCATCCCGTGCCCGTCGGAGTGCACCTCGAAGCGGCACACGTCGCGGTTGGCCTTCTTCGCCCGTACGGCCAGCCGGTACGACAGGTCCGGGTCCGTGCGCGCGTCGTCCGTGCCGTGCACGAGCAGCACGGTGCGCCCGCTCAACTGCCGTACGGGCTCGGCGTCCGCCGCCTGCGCGTCCGGCAGCCACGGCGCGAGCGCCAGCACCGAGACGACCGCCTCGTGCCCGGCGGCGCGCAGCGCGGCGCGCCCGCCGACGTCGGTGCCGACCAGCGCCACGGGCACGTCCCCGTACCGCCGTACGACCTCCTCCAGCGCCCACTCCGCGTCGTGCGCGGCGTCGGCCGCCGCGCCGTTCCAGCCGCGGCAGCGGTAGTGCACGGTGTGCGCGACGAGCCCTTCGGCCCGCCCGGCGCGCCCGAGGCGGCGGGCCAGCGACCAGACGGAGGCGGCGGCGAGGCGCGACGGCCGCCGGCTGCTCTCCTCCTCGCCCGCGGGCAGCAGCAGCGCCACCGCCTGCGCGGAGGGCGCCCCGGTGGCGCGTCCTAGCCGGGCGGGGCGGGTCACGCTGGTCTCCTGTGCCATGGCAGCACGATGGCAGATGCCGGGCCCTCTGCCCACCCGTCTGCACGGCCCCCGTCCACCCCGACTCCGCCCCGCACGCAGGGGAGTTGCCACCGATCCGACCGGCAGCCGGCTCCGGCCCCCCGGCCTCGGGGCCCCACCCTCGCCGCCGACTCCACCCGCCCTCGGGCCGATCCGCTCCCGCTGCCCTCACCGCCCACTCAACAGCCCTTCGGCCCTCGCGCACGGCGCCCGCCGCCGGGCACCGCTCTACGCGCGTAGGATGGCGCAAATCGTCACGAGAAAGGGGTGTGCCGCATGACGGACGACAACGGCAGAGGCGGGGGCGCGGCGGCCGGTGCGGGGCGGACGGCGGTGCCGGACGCCGAGCGGATCCGGCGGGCGCCCAAGGTGCTGCTCCACGACCACCTCGACGGCGGGCTCCGCCCCGGCACCATCGTCGACATCGCCCGCGAGACCGGCTATTCCGGCCTGCCGGAGAGCGACCCCGAGCGGCTGGGCACCTGGTTCCGGGACGCCGCCGACTCCGGGTCGCTGGAGCGCTATCTGGAGACCTTCGCCCACACCTGCGCCGTGATGCAGACCCGCGACGCGCTGGTGCGGGTCGCCGCCGAGTGCGCGGAGGACCTGGCCGCCGACGGCGTCGTGTACGCCGAGGTGCGCTACGCCCCCGAGCAGCACCTCCAGGGCGGGCTGAGCCTGGAGCAGGTGGTGGAGGCGGTCAACGAGGGCTTCCGCGAGGGCGAGCGGCGCGCGCACGCCGCCGGGCGCCGCATCCGCGTCGGCGCGCTGCTCACCGCCATGCGGCACGCCGCCCGGTCGCTGGAGATCGCCGAACTGGCCAACCGCTACCGCGACCTCGGCGTCGTCGGCTTCGACATCGCCGGCGCCGAGGCCGGCTTCCCGCCCACCCGCCACCTCGACGCCTTCGAGTACCTGAAGCGCGAGAACAACCACTTCACCATCCACGCCGGCGAGGCGTTCGGCCTGCCGTCGATCTGGCAGGCGCTCCAGTGGTGCGGCGCCGACCGGCTCGGCCACGGCGTACGGATCATCGACGACATCCACGTCGCCGAGGACGGCACGGTCAAGCTCGGCAGGCTCGCGGCGTACGTGCGCGACAAGCGGATCCCGCTGGAGCTGTGCCCCACGTCCAACCTCCAGACCGGCGCCGCCGCCTCGTACGCCGAGCACCCCATCGGGCTGCTGCGCCGGCTGTACTTCCGGGCCACGGTCAACACCGACAACCGGCTGATGAGCGGCACGAGCATGAGCCGCGAGTTCGAGGAACTGGTGCGCACGTTCCACTACACGCTGGACGACATGCAGTGGTTCACCGTCAATGCGATGAAGTCGGCTTTCATTCCTTTCGATGAAAGGCTGGCGATGATCAACGAGGTCATCAAGCCCGGATATGCCGGACTGAAGTCCGAGTGGCTTTTTCACTGACCCGCTGACCTGCGGGTTCAGGCCGACCGGGCGGTGTGGCGATGGTCCTACGATCGGCAGAAGGGGCCGTACGGGCCAATTTCGGCACCGGCGGGGCGGTCTTTGCCGCGGCGATATCCGGCCGGTTACGTTTCTCATTGCCGCTCGATATCCGCAAGGACGAGGACCTGAATTCCATGAAGACCCGCAAGTTCGTCGGTACCGCACTGCTCGGCGCCGCCTTCGCCGTCGCCGGGGCGGGCACCGCCTCCGCCGTACCCGTCCCCGGCCTGCCCGACCCGGTCGGTCAACTGACCTCCCCGCTGGAGTCGGTCACCGGCTCCCAACTGGCCAGCAACAACGGCACCCCGGCCGGGGCCCCCAACGGCGCCGCCAACGTCCAGCCCCCGGGCCTCGGCCAGCTCGGTCAGCTCGGCGCCCTGACCGGCGTGCTCCCCGCGGGCGTCCTGCCGATCTGACGCCTGTACGCACCGAAGCCGGGGCCGGCATCCATCGCGGATGCCGGCCCCGGCTCTGCGTTTTGGGAGTCCGGCCTCACCAGGCCGGGCTGTGCGCCTTCTCCTCGCTCGGCATCATCACCCAGAGCGCCAGGTAGAGCAGGAACTGCGGGCCCGGCAGCAGGCAGGACACCACGAAGACGACCCGCACCGTCGTGGGCGTCGTGCCGAAGCGCCGGGCCAGGCCCGCGCACACTCCGGCGATCATCCTGCCGTCGCGTGGTCTCGTCGGCATGGCCATGGCTGCGTCACTCCTCGGGTCGGCGGTCGCGGCCCGGATCGTGTGGGCCGGTAATTCCACCGTAGGCGCACAAGCCGGACGAAACGTCGCCCTACGGGGCGATCTCGACCCTGGGGATTCTCGGGGTCGGGCCCTGAGCCGCCCCGTCCCCCGCGGGCTCCGCTTCCCCCACCCCGGCCGCCTGCTCGGCGTGCGCCGCGCCCGCCGCGCGGCCCGCGGGGTGCCGCCGGCGCAGCCTCGCCCGCGTGGCCGGGACCACCACCAGGTGCGCCAGCGCTATCCCCAGGATGGAGAGCAGCATCGTGTCCACGTTCGCGACCTGTCCCGGTACCGTCGTCTTCAGCAGTTCGACGACCAGCGCCAGCATCGCCCCCGCGAAGACGGTACGGGCGAACGACCCCGCCGCCGACGCCCGCAGCCGGCCGCGGGCCAGCGGCAGCAGCACCCCCGCCGGCGCCAGCGCGAGCAGCGACTCGGTGAAGTTCCGCAGCGCCGACCAGGGGTCCTCGTCGAACTCGGCCCGGATCGTCGTGAAGGGTCGCAGGTTCGCCGCGTCAACCCACGGCACGGCGTTGGGGCGGAGCGTAAACCACCAGACTGCGATCAGATGCAGGACTAGGAGGACAACGCCGGCCACCCGGAATCTCAGGGCGGCCGTTCCGCCCTTCGCATGGCGCTGCACGCAGGCAAGGACGCGGCTACCGACCCGTACGGTTCCCGCCGGCCGCCGCCGGAGTGTGATCTTCGGTGCGGAGCGGGCCTAGCCGACCAGGCGGCGGCGCCAGTCCAGGCCGGCCACGTATATCGCCTGGCCCGGATCGCCGTCCCACTCGGTCCGCAGCCCGGCTCCCGCGAGGGCGGCCACGACCTCGTGCCCGACGGCCGCGGTGGTCTCGGACGAGCCGTCGAAGCCGCCGTAGTAGAGCATCAGCCCGCCCTCCGCCGCCGCGGACTCCGAGGACTGGTAGATGAAGTAGACGAAGCCGCGCGCGTCCGGCCCGCCCGCCCCGCCTATCTCGGCGTTGCCGCAACTGCGGCAGCAGGCGAAGTGCTCACGGGCGGTGATACCGGCCTCTTGCAGGGCGGTGAACGCGCCGGTCAGCCGCTCCGGGTCGGTCTCGCCCCGCCAGCCGGCCTGCTCGGCGACCCGCTCCAGCCACAGCCGGTCGGCCAGCGCCCGCGCCTGCGGGGCCGAGACGGGCCGGCGGTCCTCGGTCACGAGATACTCCTCGGCGCACTCGGCCACCTCGTCACGGGTCGCGTACCCCGCGGCCAGCACCTCCCGGACGCGCTTCTCCAGCTTCCTGCGATCCTCCTCGGCCAGATCGAGCGGCGGCACCGCGGGCGCCGGGCCGAGGTCCGCGGGCGACCACGCCAGCCCGGCCCGCCAGCCGTCCTCCTGGCGGGCCCAGCCGGTCAGCGCCGCGATCGCCGCCTCGGGATCGCCGGCCGACGCCCGGAAGTGCCGGTGGGCGCCGCCGTCGCGGTACTCCACCGCGTAGTCGCCGCCGGCGTCGTGCCAGACCTGGGCGAAGAAGTCGGGCAGGTCGGGAATCCGCTGGAGCACCAGGAAGTGGTCGTCGGCACCGCCCAGCCGCCGGACCAGCCCCGCCAACTCCGCCGCGGACACGCGCACATGCCGCTCGCCGTTCTCCGTCTTCACCACGATCCCCAACATGCGCAAGACTCTGGCACACGCCTCTGACACCGGCCCGCGCGGATCGGAAACGCTCAGGTCACAGGCTCGCCGACGGTGTTCTCCGGCGTCCGCAGCGCGTCGTCGGTGCAGCGGTACGTGTACGGGTCGTCCCCCGCGCCCGGCCCCGCCAGCACCGCCTCGCGGTCCTCGCCCACCGCGTACGTACACACCAACTGCGCCAGCATCGGCGACCCCAGCCCCTGCGGATCCCGGCTCAGCCGCACCGTGCCCGCCGGATCCCCGGACCGCCCGTCCGCCACCCGCAGCCCGGAGACGGCGGTGGAGTAGCCGGCCTGCTCCTCGTCCTCGCTGGGCTCCCGCTCCAGCTCCGCCAGCAGCCGCGCCGCCAGCGCCGCCCCTGACAGCTCGTCGGGGACGCGGCGGGGCACCGGCGCCAACTGCGCACCGCACACCAGGTACACCGCCCGCAGCGTCTCGCCGTCCGCCGGGCTCGCCGCCGGCGACGGGCCGCCCGGCGCGCACTCGGCCCGCGACGGCGCGCTGCCGGCGTCCACCGGCACGGAGGTGGGCCGGATCCCGCACCCGGTGGCCAGCGCCGCGACGGCGACCACCGCGACCACCGCCAGCGCCGCGAAGACCCGCCGGTTCGAGGCTGCCGCCCTCACTCGTCCTCCTGCTCCAGGGCCTCCGCCGCCGCCGACGAGTCCCGCGGCAGCCGCAGCGTGAACACCGCCCCGCCCGCCGGGTCGTTGGCCGCGGTGATCGTACCGCCGTGGATGCGGGCGCTCTCCACCGCGATGGACAGCCCGAGGCCGCTGCCGTCGGAGCGCGGCCGTGCGGTGTCGGCCTTGTAGAACCGGTCGAAGACGTGCGGCAGCACTTCGGCGGGGATGCCGGGGCCGTTGTCCTTGACCTCGATGACCAGATCGCCGGAGCCGGGCGCGTCCGCCGTGGTGTGCACTGACACCCGCACGGGGGAGCCGCCGTGCTTGAGTGCGTTTCCGATGAGGTTGGCGAGGATCACGTCGAGGCGCCGCGGGTCCAGGCGCGCGACGATGCCGCGGTCGGCGTCCAGCTCCACCGCGTCCAGCCAGGCGCGGGCGTCGATGCAGGCGGTGACCAGGTCGGAGACGTCCACGTCGTCGAGGACGAGCCGGGCGGTGCCGGCGTCGAAGCGGGTCACCTCCATCAGGTTCTCCACCAGGTCGTTCAGCCGCCGGGTCTCCTGCACCACGAGCTGCACCGCGGGCGCGATCATCGGGTCCAGGTTCTCCTGCTCCTCCTCCAGCACCTCGGACACCGCGGTCATCGCGGTCAGCGGCGTACGCAGCTCGTGCGACATGTCCGCCACGAAGCGCCGGCTGGACTTCTCCCGCTCGCTCAGCTCCTCCACCCGCTGCTGGAGCCGCTCCGCGGTCTGGTTGAACGTCCGCGACAGGTCGGCCAGCTCGTCGGTGCCGGTCACCCGCAGCCGGGTGTCGAGCTTGCCCTCGCCGAGCCGCCGAGCCGCCTCGCCGAGCCGCTGCACGGGACGCAGCACCGTGGACGCGGCGCCCTGCGCCAGCAGCGCGGAGCCGATCAGCGACAGGCCCGTGGCGATGCCCAGCGACCAGGCCAGCGAGTTGAGGTCCCGGCGCTCGGGGTCCAGGGACTTGAACATGTAGCCGGTCCAGTCGGTGCCGATCACCCGGGCGCCGCCGACGAGGTACGGCGTGCCGTCCATCGTCACCCGCTGCCAGTACAGGTGGTACGGCCACTTGCCGTCGTCGCGCCGCTGGTCGACCGCGGACTTCAGCGGCTCGGGCACGTCGTGCAGGCTGAACGACGAGTCGGAGCGCTCCACGCAGCCGGGCTTGTCGGCGCTGCCGGCGGCGATCAGTATCACGTCGAAGTTCTGCGTGGTGCTCGACAGCCGCCGCGCGGCCTTGCCGAGATCCGTACAGCCGGCGCGCAGGTCCAGCTCGCCGCTCTCGTCCTCCAGCGACTCCCGGAAGTCCTTCAGCGACGCGTCCTGGGTGCGGGTGAGCACCGAGTCCCGGTTCAGCCAGTACGCGATGCCGGCCACCGACACCGCCGACACCAGGGCCACCAGCGCGAACACGATGACCAGACGCAGTCGCAGGCTGATCCAGCGCAGCAGCCCCGCCGCCCAGCCGCGTACGAGCCCCCGCCGCCCCTGCGTGTCGGAGGGGCCCGGACTCACGAGGGCGGATCCAGCCGGTAGCCCACACCGCGGACGGTCTTGATGAGGGTCGGCGCCGACGGCACGTCCTCGACCTTCGCGCGCAGCCGCTGCACACAGGCGTCGACCAGCCGGGAATCGCCGAGGTAGTCGTGCTCCCAGACGAGTTGCAGCAACTGCTGACGGGAGAGCGCCTGGCCGGGCCGGCGGCTCAGCTCCAGCAGCAACCGCAACTCCGTCGGCGTCAGTTGCAGATGCTCGCCGTCCTTGGTGACCGTCATCGCCGAGCGGTCGATGACGACGTTTCCATAGGTGGCCGAGTCGGTCGTCTCCCGCTCGCCGCGGCGCAGCACCGCGCGGATACGGGCGTCCAGCACGCGTCCCTGCACGGGCTTGACGACGTAGTCGTCGGCGCCCGACTCCAGCCCGACCACCACGTCGATGTCGTCGCTGCGTGCGGTCAGCAGGATGATCGGCAGTTGGTCGGCGCGCCGGATGCGGCGGCACACCTCGAAGCCGTCGATGCCCGGCAGCATGACGTCCAGCACGATCAGGTCGGGCCGCTGCTCGCGCAGCAGCTTCAGCCCGTCCTCACCGGTCGCCGCGGTGGTCACGCGGTGGCCCTGGCGGGAGAGGGACATCTCCAGCGCCGTGCGGATGGCGTCGTCGTCCTCGATCAGCAACAGAGAAGGCACGCGGGTCATTCTGGCAGGGCGGGCCGGAAGGGGCGA
Organism: Streptomyces sp. 184; assembly: GCF_045781775.1. Classification (NCBI taxonomy): domain Bacteria; kingdom Bacillati; phylum Actinomycetota; class Actinomycetes; order Kitasatosporales; family Streptomycetaceae; genus Streptomyces; species Streptomyces sp. 184. Next base: position 1,098,089 of record NZ_CP123230.1, read on the forward strand.
GTTCGCCGTCATCACGGCCTGTGGGAAGGGCCGCTGTAAGGGGCACCGATCCCCTGTTGCACGCCTGTGACAGTCGGCGGACAGCGCCATGAAGTCGGGGCACCAGGATTCTGGACGTCGGGCAAGCCCGGCACGGAAAAGCCGACCGAGGCAGACTCCACCGACGGGGGGCGTGAGATGAACGCACTGCACGACACCACCAGCGCAGCGGTTCACACACGCCTGCACGCCAAGGGGGGAAGTGCTGAGGGGATGGCTCCCGCCCGCGCCTCGCGTGGGACGGGGGAGTCCGGTGCCGCGAACGCGCGGGGGTGCGGTCGCGGCGCCGGGCGTCGTCCTTCTTACATGGTCGCGATCGCGGGCAGCACGGGAACCGGGGGGACCGGCGTACAGCCGGCGGAGACCGGGCCGACCGCGGACCCGGGGGGGAACACCGGGGGGAAGGCCGGGAGGGATGGCGGGGGCAGGACAGCGTACGGAGAGGTGTCGGGGGAACCGACCGGCGCGCAGGCCGGGGCCGCCGCGGAGGCAGACAGCACCGCGGCGTTCACCGCCTACGTCGCCGAGCGGCGCGCCTCTCTGTACGCCACCGCCTACCACCTGACCGGCGACCGGTTCGAGGCGGAGGACCTGCTCCAGAGCGCGCTGTTCTCCACCTACCGGGCCTGGGACCGGATCAGCGACAAGGCGGCGGTGGGGGGCTACCTCCGCCGTACGATGACGAACCTGCACATCAGCGCCTGGCGCCGGCGCAAGCTCGCGGAGTACCCGACCGAGGAACTCCCCGAGGCGCCGGGGGAGTCGGACGCCATGCGCGGCACGGAGCTGCGCACGGTGCTCTGGCAGGCGCTGGCGCGGCTGCCCGAGATGCAGCGCACGATGCTCGTGCTGCGCTACTACGAGGGCAGGACCGACCCGGAGATCGCCGACGTGCTGGGGATCAGCGTGGGGACCGTCAAGAGCAGCATCTGGCGCTCGCTGCGCCGGCTGCGCGACGACGAGGCGCTGAGCTTCGGGCGGGACCGGGACGAGTCGTTCGAGGAGCTCGTGGCCTGAGGGGCCGATGACCAGGGACGGGGGGACCTGGGGCCACGGGAGGGGAAAAACGGGGGATCGGGGGATCGGGGGAATCCGGGGGATAACGGGGGAACGGGGGGAAAGACCGCGAGACCGTACGGGGCCGGGGGGTGCCCGTCAGGACTCGGGGGGATCGGGGGACGAGTCGGGGCCGGACGCGCGGGGGGTGCGTCCGGCCCCGGTTCGTGTACGGGGTGCGCGGTCTTCCGCGCACCCCGGGCCGGCGAGCCGAGCACCGGCGGCCGGGCCGGGCGCGGCGACGGGCCGCGCGAGCGTGGCCGCGCCCCGTGGTGCCCGCCCCTGCCCGTAAACCCGCCAGGACGGCAGGCGCGCAGCCGCGTGGTCGGGGCCGTCCGCGCCCTCGTCCCGTACGCCCCGCCGCCCCGGCCGGGAGGCCGTCAGTACGCCGAGCCGCTGACGCCCAGGCTGCCCGTCGGGTGCCAGACCGTCTTCGTCTCCAGGAACGCCGTCAGCCGCCCCGTCCCCGGGTCCGCCGTCCAGTCGTACGGCGGCGCCGGGCGCAGCACCCGCTTCAGGTTGTCCGCCGCCGCGACCTCCAGCTCCCGCGCCAGCTCCGCGTCCGCGCCCGTCAGGTCGATGGCGTTGACGTCCTGGTGCGCGGCCAGCGTCGGGGCGATCTCGGCGGTACGGCCCGAGAGCACGTTGACGACGCCGCCCGGCACGTCCGACGTGGCCAGCACCTCCCCCAGCGACAGCGCCGGCAGGGGCCGCTCCTCGGCGGCGACGACCACCGCCGCGTTGCCCGTGGCGATCACCGGGGCGAGCACCGACACCAGGCCCAGCAGCGCCGACTCCTGCGGTGCGACGACCGCGACGACGCCCGTGGGCTCCGGCGCGGAGAGGTTGAAGTACGGCCCGGCGACCGGGTTTCCGCCGCCGGTGACCTGGGCCACCTTGTCGGTCCACCCCGCGTACCAGACCCAGCGGTCGATCGCCGCGTCCACCTGCGCCGCCGACTTGGCCTTCGACAGCCCTTCGGCCTCGGCGACCTCCGCGACGTACTGCTCGCGCCGCCCCTGGAGCATCTCCGCCACCCGGTAGAGCACCTGGCCGCGGTTGTACGCCGTGGCGCCGGACCAGCCGGCGACGGCCTTGCGGGCGGCGACCACCGCGTCGCGGGCGTCCTTGCGGGAGGACCGGGGCGCGTTGGCCAGCCAGCGTCCCTTGGCGTCGGACACCTCGTACACCCGCCCGCTCTCCGAGCGGGGGAACTTCCCGCCCACGTACAGCTTGTAGGTCTTGAGGACCGACAGCCTCGCATCCGCCTGTGTCATCGCAGGTACGCCTCCAGCCCGTGGCGACCGCCCTCGCGGCCGAAGCCCGACTCCTTGTAGCCGCCGAACGGCGAGGTCGGATCGAACTTGTTGAACGTGTTCGCCCACACGACGCCCGCGCGCAGCCGGTCGGCCACCGCCAGGATCCGCGAGCCCTTCTCGGTCCACACCCCGGCGGACAGCCCGTAGGGGGTGTTGTTGGCCTTCGCGACCGCCTCGGCGGGGGTACGGAACGTCAGCACCGACAGCACCGGGCCGAAGACCTCCTCGCGCGCGATCCGGTGCGCCTGCGTGACGCCGGTGAAGAGCGTCGGCGCGAACCAGTAGCCGCTGCCGGGCAGTTCGCACGGCGCCGTCCAGCGCTGCGCGCCCTCCGCGTCGCCGGCGTCCGCCAGCTCCGTGATCCGGGCGAGCTGCTCGGCGGAGTTGATGGCGCCGATGTCGGTGTTCTTGTCCAGCGGGTCGCCCAGCCGCAGCGTGCCGAGCCGCCGCTTCAGCGACTCCAGCAGCTCGTCGGCCACCGACTCCTGGACGAGGAGCCGGGAGCCGGCGCAGCACACCTGGCCCTGGTTGAAGAAGATGCCGCCGACGATGCCCTCGACGGCCTGGTCGATCGCCGCGTCGTCGAAGACGATGTTGGCGCCCTTGCCGCCCAGCTCCAGCGTGAGCCGCTTGTCCGTGCCGGCGACGGCGCGGGCGATCTCCTTGCCGACGGCGGTGGAGCCGGTGAACGCGACCTTGTCGACGTCCGGGTGCGCGACGAGCGCCGCGCCCGCGTCCCCGTAGCCGGGGAGGATGTTGACCACGCCCTTGGGCAGCCCGGCCTGGCGGCAGATGTCGGCGAAGAACAGCGCGGACAGCGGGGTGGTCTCGGCGGGCTTGAGCACCACCGTGTTGCCGCAGGCCAGCGCCGGGGCGATCTTCCAGGCCAGCATCAGCAGCGGGAAGTTCCACGGGATGACCTGGCCGGCGACGCCCACCGGCTTGGGGTCCTGGCCGAAGCCGGCGTAGCCGAGCTTGTCGGCCCAGCCGGCGTAGTAGAAGAAGTGCGCGGCGACCAGCGGCAGGTCGGCGTCCCGCGTCTCGCGGATCGGCTTGCCGTTGTCCAGCGTCTCCAGCACGGCCAGCTCGCGCGAGCGCTCCTGGAGGATGCGTGCGATACGGAACAGGTACTTGCCGCGCTCCGCGCCGGGCAGCGCCGACCAGGAGGTGAACGCCCGGCGGGCGGCGGCGACCGCCCGCTCGACGTCCGCCTCGCCGGCCCGCGCGACCTCGGAGAGCACCTCCTCGGTCGCCGGGGCGACGGACTTGAAGACCTTGCCGTCGGCGGCCTCGGTGAACTCGCCGTCGATGAACAGGCCGTAGCTGGGCGCGATGTCGACGACCGAGCGGGACTCGGGCGCGGGCGCGTAGGCGAAGAGCTTGTGATCAGCGGTCATTCGTTCTCGGTCCCCCTCTAGTCCACGGTCACGTAGTCGGGGCCGGAGTAGCGGCCGGTGCGCAGCTTCTGCCGCTGCATGAGCAGGTCGTTGAGCAGGCTGGAGGCGCCGAAGCGGAACCAGCGGTTGTCCAGCCAGTCGTCGCCGGCCGTCTCGTTCACCAGCACCAGGAACTTCACCGCGTCCTTGGCCGTGCGGATGCCGCCCGCCGGCTTCACGCCGACCTGCACGCCGGTGGCCGCGCGGTAGTCCCGGACGGCTTCGAGCAGCACCAGGGTGTTGGCGGGGGTGGCGTTCACGCCGACCTTGCCGGTCGAGGTCTTGATGAAGTCGGCGCCGGCCAGCATGCCGAGCCAGCTCGCCCGCCGGATGTTGTCGTACGTGGACAGCTCGCCGGTCTCGAAGATCACCTTCAGCCGGGCGCCGGTCGCGGCCTGCCGCACCGCGCGGATCTGCTCGTACACCTCCAGATAGCGGCCCGCGAGGAACGCGCCGCGGTCGATGACCATGTCGATCTCGTCCGCGCCCGCGGCCAGCGCCGCGCGGGTGTCGGCGAGCTTCACCTCCAGCGACGACCGCCCGGAGGGGAAGGCGGTGGCCACCGAGGCGACCTTCACGCCGGAGCCCGCCAGCGCCTCGGCGGCGACGGCGGCCAGGTCCGGGTAGACGCAGACGGCCGCGACCTCGGGCGTCGTCCGGTCCGTCGGGTCGGGGGTGCGGGCCTTGGCGCACAGCGAGCGCACCTTGCCGGGGGTGTCGGAGCCCTCCAGCGTCGTCAGGTCGATCATCGAGACCGCCAGGTCCAGGGCGTACGCCTTGGCCGTGGTCTTGATGGAGCGGGTGCCCAGGGCGGCGGCGCGGGCCTCCAGACCGACCGGGTCGACGCCGGGCAGACCGTGCAGGAAGCGGCGGAGCGCGCCGTCGGAGGCCGTGACGTCCGCGAGGGACGCGGGCGGGTCCGCGGCTGCGGTGGGTATGCGGGGCATGGTCACCAGACGAGCATATCTACCCGCGTAGCGTCCCGGGGAGAGGGCGTACGGACCCGCCGGATCGATGCGGTTCCGCAATACCGGTGCGATGTCCGGAATCCGGACCGTCCGGCAGAATCGGCGGCATGAGCAAGGACTCCCAGGCCGCCAAGCCGAAATACGCCGACCGCGCCTACCGCTCCGTCGCCGGCATCGCCGCCGGCGTCCTGCTGCTCGCCCTCGGCGGCTGGCTCGGCGCCGACGCCCTGGTCCGCGGCAGCGGCCAGGCGCGGGCGATCGCGGTGGCCGCGCTGGTCGCGGGGGTACCGCTCGCGGTGGCGCTGACGCTGCGGCCGGTGGTGTACGCGGGCGAGGAGCGGCTGCGGGTGCGCAACCCGTTCCGCACGATCGTGGTCCCGTGGGCGAGGGTCGAGGAGATCCGGGCGGGCTACTCCAGCGAGGTCGTCACCGAGGACGCCACGTACCAGATGTGGGCCATCCCCGTCTCGCTGCGCGCCCGCAAGAAGGCCAACCGCCGCCGGGACCGCGCGGCGGGCGGCGGCGGGCTGTTCAGCCCGTCCAGCCGCACCGAGCTGTCGGACCCGGCGATGCGCCGCCCCGGCGGCACGGGCGCGAGCAGCCTCGACCTCACGTCGGACGACCTGACGCCGACCGCCGACAAGTCGATCCGCGAACTGCGCGAGCTGGCTCACACGTACGCCGACCGAGAGGGCGCGCAGGGGCCGGTGTCGGTGCGGTGGGCGTACGAGATCGTGGCCCCGGCGATCGCGGGAACCGTGGCCCTGATCATCGCCATCGCCGTGGGCTGACGGGCCCGGGCCCGGAGCGGCGCGAACGGGCCCGGCCCGCGTGCTGCCGGGCCGCCGTGCGCCTTCGCGCCCGCGTCAGAGCCCCGCGGCCGTCGACAGGGCCGACTTCAGGTCCGCCAGGATCTCCGCCGCCGTCGCCCGCGCCGCCGGCAGGCCGGGGTGGCCGGTCGGCACCGGGACCACCGCCTCCAGGTAGCACTTCAGCTTCGGCTCCGTGCCGCTCGGGCGGACGATCACCCGGGCCGCCGCCACGCCCCGGTCGTCGCTGCCCGCCAGGGTGTAGCGCAGGCCGTCCGTCGGCGGCAGGTCCGCGGTGCCCTTGGCCAGGTCCTCCGCCAGCGTCACCCGCAGGCCGGCCGCCGACCGCGGCGGGGACGTGCGCAGGCGCCGCATGGCCGCCGCGATCACGTCCAGGTCGTCTACGCGGACGGAGAGCTGGTCGGTGGCGTGCAGGCCGTGCTCCACCGCGATGTCGTCCAGGAGGTCCTGGAGCGTACGTCCGGCCGCCTTCAGTTCCGCGGTCAGTTCGGCGACGAGCAGGGCGGCGGTGATGCCGTCCTTGTCGCGGACGCCGTCGGGGTCGACGCAGTAGCCGAGGGCTTCCTCGTAGGCGTAGCGCAGGCCGTCGACCCGGGCCAGCCACTTGAAGCCGGTCAGCGTCTCCTCGTACGGCAGGCCCGCGGCCCGTGCGATCCGGCCCATGAGCGAGGAGGAGACGATGGAGGCGGCGAAGGTGCCCGCGGCCCGCTTCTGCACGAGGTACGTGGCCAGCAGGGCGCCGACCTCGTCGCCGCGCAGCATCCGCCAGCCCGCCTCCGCCCCCGCGTCCGGTACGGCCACCGCGCAGCGGTCCGCGTCGGGGTCGTTGGCGATGATCACGTCGACGTCGCCGCCGGCCGCCTTGCGGGCCGTGGCGAACGCCAGGTCCATCGCCCCCGGCTCCTCCGGGTTGGGGAACGCCACGGTCGGGAAGTCCGGGTCCGGCTCCGCCTGCTCGGCGACCGGCACCGGGGCCGGGAAGCCGGCGCGGGTGAAGGCGGCGGCGAGGGTGGCGCCGCCGACGCCGTGCAGGGCGGTGTGCACCGTACGTACGCCGCGGGGGCCGCCCGCGGCGACGACCGCGGCGGCCCGGTCGAGGTACGCCTCCACGACCTCCTCGCCCAGCACCTCCCAGCCGCCCTCCGGGCGGGGCACGTCCGCGAGCGCGCCCACCGCCTCGATGGCCGCGGCGATCGCGGCGTCGGCGGGCGGGACGATCTGCGAGCCGCCGCCGAGGTAGACCTTGTAGCCGTTGTCGCGCGGCGGGTTGTGGCTGGCGGTGACGGTGACCCCGGCGGCCGCGCCGAGGTGGCGGATCGCGAAGGCCAGCACCGGCGTCGGCAGCGGGCGCGGCAGGACGGCGGCCCGGAAGCCTGCGCCGGTCATGACGGCGGCGGTGTCCTCGGCGAAGGCGTGGCTCTTGTGCCGGGCGTCGTAGCCGACGACCACCAGGCCGCCGCCCGCGCCCTGCTCGGTCAGGTACGCGGCCAGCCCCGCGGCGGCGCGGATGACGACGGCCCGGTTCATCCGCATCGGCCCCGCGCCCAGCTCGCCGCGCAGCCCGGCGGTGCCGAACTGGAGCGTGCCGGCGAAGCGGTCCGCGAGGGCCGCCGTGTCCTGTGCCCGCAGCAGGGCGTCCAGCTCTGCCCTGGTGTCGGGGTCGGGGTCCTCCGCCAGCCAGGCCCGGGCCCGGGCGGCGAGCGCGGCGGCGTCGGGGTCGGTGTCGGGGTTCCCGGCGGCGTCCGGGGTCGGGTCCGCGGTCACCGGTCGTCCTCGGTCACTGGTCGTCCTCTCCTTCGGTCCGCCCCGCCCGGGGCGTACGGCCGGGGCGTACCGCTTCAGTCTTCACACCCGGCGGCCTTCCCACCCGGCAGTCCTCCCACCCGGCAGTCCTCACACCCGGCGCAGCACCTCGGCGAGCAGCCCGCCCATCCGCGCCGCCGAGTCGCGGCCCGCCTGGAGGACCTCCTCGTGGCTCAGCGGCTCGCCCGTCATGCCCGCCGCCAGGTTCGTGACCAGCGAGATCCCCAGCACCTCGGCGCCGGCCTCGCGGGCCGCGATGGCCTCCAGGACCGTCGACATGCCGACCAGGTCGGCGCCGATGCGGCGGAGCATCTCGATCTCGGCCGGCGTCTCGTAGTGCGGGCCGGGCAACTGGGCGTAGACGCCCTCCTCCAGGCTGGGGTCCACCTGCTTGCACAGCGCCCGCAGCCGCGGCGAGTACAGATCCGTCAGGTCGACGAAGCGGGCGCCCTCGATGGGGGAGGCGGCGGTGAGGTTGATGTGGTCGCCGATCAGCACCGGCTGGCCCGGCCGCATGCCCTCGCGCAGTCCGCCGCAGCCGTTGGTGAGCACCACCGTCTTGCAGCCCGCCGCCGCGGCCGTGCGTACGCCGTGCGCCACGGCGGCGACGCCGAGGCCCTCGTAGACGTGCGTACGGCCGAGGAAGACCAGCGCGCGTTTGTCTCCCAGCCGGTACGAGCGGATCCGCCCGGAGTGGCCCTCCACCGTCGGGGGCGGGAAGCCGGGCAGGTCGGTGACGCGCAGCTCGTGCTCGGGCGCGCCCAGCGCTTCCGCCGCGGGCACCCAGCCGGAGCCCATCACGAGGGCGACGTCGTGGGATTCGGCCCCGGTGAGCTCGCGGAGGCGGTCGGCTGCGGCCGCCGCGTCGGGGGCGGCGTGCGGAGAGGATGCGTTCACGCGACGAGCGTAGCCCGTCACCCCCTACGCGCGTAGAAGCGGCCCCCCACAGGGGACCCGCCGCCCCGCACGGGAGCTGTCGGCGCCGGCGATGGACAATGGGGTACGTGACTCGGATCGTGATCATCGGTGGTGGCCCAGGCGGGTACGAGGCGGCGCTCGTCGCCGCGCAGCTCGGCGCGGAGGTGACGGTCGTCGACTGCGACGGCCTGGGCGGTGCGTCGGTGCTCACCGACTGCGTGCCGTCGAAGACGCTGATCGCCACCGCGGAGGTGATGACCACCTTCGACTCCTCGTACGAGGAGCTGGGCATCATCGTCGCGGACGACACGCCCCCGGAGAAGCAGGCGGCCCGCGTCGTCGGCGTGGACCTGGGCAAGGTCAACAGCCGGGTGAAGCGGCTGGCGCTGGCCCAGTCCGAGGACATCACCACGAGCGTCACGCGCGCCGGCGGCCGGGTCGTACGCGGCCGGGCGAGCGTCGCGGCGCAGCAGGCCCCGGACGGCTCGCGCACCGTGCGCGTGACCGGGGCCGCCGAGGAGGAGCTGGTCGCGGACGCCGTGCTGGTCGCCACCGGCGGCAGCCCGCGCGAGCTGCCCGACGCGCAGCCCGACGGCGAGCGGATCCTGAACTGGAAGCAGGTCTACGACCTCGACGAGCTGCCCGAGGAGCTGATCGTCGTCGGCTCCGGCGTCACCGGCGCGGAGTTCGCGGGCGCGTACCAGGCGCTGGGCTCGCGGGTCACGCTGGTCTCCAGCCGGGACCGGGTGCTGCCGGGCGAGGATCCGGACGCGGCGGCGGTGCTGGAGGACGTCTTCCGGCGCCGCGGCATGAACGTGATGAGCCGCTCGCGCGCGCAGAGCGCCAAGCGCGTCGGCGACCGGGTCGAGGTGACGCTCAACGACGGCCGGGTGATCACCGGTTCGCACTGCCTGATGGCGGTCGGCGCGATCCCCAACACCCGGGGCATCGGCCTGGAGGAGGCGGGGGTCCGGCTGACGGACTCCGGGCACATCTGGACCGACAAGGTGTCGCGTACGAGCGCGCCGGGCATCTACGCCGCGGGCGACTGCACGGGCGTCTTCGCGCTCGCCTCGGTGGCGGCGATGCAGGGCCGGATCGCGATGTACCACTTCCTCGGCGAGACGGTCGCGCCGCTGCGTCTGAAGACCGTCTCCGCAAATGTGTTCACGGATCCGGAGATTGCGACGGTGGGATACCAGCAGTCGGATGTGGACGAGGGGCGCATTGATGCACGGGTGATGAAACTGCCGCTGCTGCGCAACCCGCGGGCCAAGATGCAGGGGGTACGGGACGGATTCGTGAAGCTGGTCTGCCGCCCCGGCACCGGGATCGTGGTGGGCGGTGTGGTGGTCGCGCCGCGGGCCAGCGAGCTGATCCACCCCATCTCGATCGCCGTCGACAACAATCTGACCGTCGAACAGATCGCGAAGGCGTTCACCGTTTATCCGTCACTCTCGGGTTCGATCGCGGAGGTCGCGCGGCAGCTCCAGGGCAGCAAACCCGGCGGCGACGAGTAGTCCGACCAGCACCGTCGTGACGGCAACCGAGCGCTTATACCACCTTCGGAGGTCGCGAAGGAGCACTTTCTTCTCATCGACGCAAGCGGCTGAAAGAACACGGTCTTTGGCGTTACTGTCGGTTTCGTGTTCGCTGCAGAACGTCGTCAGTTGATCCTGGAAATGGTGCGGGCCAACGGGGCCGTATCGCTCCGAGAGCTCGCTCGAGTCGTACAGACCTCCGAGGTGACCGTACGCCGAGACGTACGCGCCCTGGAGGCGGAAGGGCTGCTGGACCGTAGGCACGGAGGTGCCGTCCTCCCGGGCGGTTTCACCCGTGAGTCAGGCTTCCCGCAGAAATCACATCTCGCGACCGCGGAGAAGACCGCGATCGCCGATCTGGCCGCCGGATTCGTCGAGGAGGGCGAAGCCGTCGTCGTCGGTGCCGGTACGACGACGCAGGAGCTGGCCCGCCGGCTCGCGCGCATCCCCGGCCTCACCGTCGTGACCAACTCCCTGCTCGTCGCCCAGGCGCTCGCGCACGCCAACCGGGTGGAGGTCGTCATGACCGGCGGCACGCTGCGCGGCAGCAACTACGCGCTGGTGGGCAGCGGTGCCGAGCAGTCGCTTCAGGGATTGCGCGTCTCCCGCGCGTTCCTCTCCGGCAGTGGACTGACCGCAGAGCGCGGGCTGTCCACGTCCAACATGCTGTCGGCGAGCGTCGACCGGGCGCTGGTGCAGGCCGCGGCCGAGGTCGTGGTGCTCGCGGACCACTCCAAGCTGGGCACCGACACGATGTTCCAGACGGTGCCCACCGACGTCATCACGCGGCTCGTCACGGACGAGCCGCCGCCGAACGACGAGCGCGCCGCCACCGAACTCCAGGCCCTGGCCGACCAGGGGGTGCAGATCGCGGTGGCGGGCCCGGAGCAGCCGGTGGGCGGTGAGAACGGCCCGCCGGCTGCGGCGCGGGGCCGGCACCCCCGGCACGGAGGAGAGCGGCGGCGCGGCGACGAGAGCGTGCCGCTGCCGGGTCAGCGGCGGACGCCGCAGGCCGCGGCGTCGGCGATGCGCGCCGCGGCGGCGCTGCCGGAGCAGGGCCGCGTGGCGGACCTGGCACCACGGCGGCGGTAGCGGGCCGGCGGGGGCGGTGATCTCCACCGCCCCCGGGCTCCGCCCCGAACTCCACCCCCGAACTCCACCCCCGAACTCCGCGGCCGCGCGTCCGCCGTCAGGCGGTGCGTGTGCGCAATCCGTCGAGGGCCAGGCCCAGCAGGCGGTCGGCGACCTCGGTGTCCTCCGGGTTCTTCGCCGACGCCTTCTCCGCCGCGTACGCGATGGCGCTCGTCAGCCGCAGTACGTCCTCGGGCGCGACGTCCGCGCGCAGTTCGCCGGACTCCCGCGCCCGGACCGCCAGCAGCTCGACGGTCTCCCGCAACTGCGTCTTGCAGTTGACCATCAGCCCCTCGTCCATCAGCGTCGCGGCGACCCCGCGGATCGTGGAGGACACGTCCACGTACCGCCGCATCCACGCCGCCAGCGCGCCGATCGGCGTCCTGCCGTCGTCCGTCGCCAGCGTCCGCGCCGTGGCGTCCAACTCGTCGACCTGGGTCTGGAAGACCTCGCCCATGAGCGCGAAGCGGTCCGGGAAGTGCCGGTACAGCGTGCCGATGCCGACGCCCGCGCGGCGCGCGATCTCCTCCAGCGAGGCGTCCGCGCCGTGCTCGCCGAAGGCCGCCGCGGCCTCGTTGAGCAGGCGTTCGTAGTTGCGGCGCGCGTCCGCGCGCATCGGCCGGCCCTGCACCGTCGCCATGGGCACCACCCTTCGTCGTCCCCGCTTGCAGCCCAGAATGCCATTGCAGAAACGGAGGTAGCCTCCGTATAGTCAAGCGGAGCTACCCTCCACTTCATTCTCTGCCGGAGGCACCTCTGTGTCCACATCCCTGCGCACGCCCACGGGCCACGACGCCGGCGGCCGCACCCGCCCGGCCCGCGGCGCCCGCCCGGGGCTCGCGCTCACCGCGATCGTCGCCACCCAGTTGATGTTCCTGGTCGACGCCACCGTGGTGAACGTCGCACTTCCCGACGTCGCGCTCGACCTCGGCTTCTCCTCGACCCGGATGTCCTGGATCCTCAACCTCTACACGCTCGCCTTCGGCGGCCTGCTGCTCCTCGGCAGCCGCATAGGCGACCGCATCGGCCGCCGCCGCGCGCTCGTCACCGGCGTGCTCGCCTTCACCGCCGCCTCCCTCCTCGCCGGCCTCGCCCCAAGCGGCGGCTGGCTGCTCTTCGCCCGTACCGCCCAGGGCGCCGCCGCCGCCCTCGCCGCGCCCAGCACCCTCGCGCTGCTGGCCACCACCTTCCCCGAGGGCCGCCAACGCGCCCGCGCGCTCAGCGTCTTCGCCTCGATCAGCGGCGCCGGCTCCGCGCTCGGCCTGGTCCTCGGCGGGGCGCTCACCGACCTCGCGTCCTGGCACTGGGTCTTCCTGATCAACCTGCCCGTGGGCCTGGCCATCGCCTGGCTCGCGCCGCGCCACCTCGACGAGACCCCGCGCCAGCGCGGCCCGTTCGACGTCCTCGGCGCGCTGCTCGGCACCGGGGGCATGACCTCGCTCGTCTACGGCTTCATCCGCACCGCCGAGAACGGCTGGAGCGACGGACTCGCCCTCGCCGCCTTCGCCGCCGCGACGGCGCTGCTCGGCACGTTCCTCGCCGTCGAACTCCGCGTCCGCCGGCCGCTGGTGGTGCTGCGGCTCTTCGCCGACCGCAACCGGTCGGTCGCGTACGCGACGATGCTGATGATCCCCGCCGGGATGTTCGGCGTCTTCTACTTCACCACGCAGTACCTTCAGCGGTTCCTCGACTACAGCCCCTTCCGCGCGGGCCTGGCCTTCCTGGCCCTCACGCTGCCGCTCTTCGCCGCCTCGCGCTACGCGCCGCGCGCCCAGGCCCGGTTCGGCCCGAAGCGCACCGCGCTCGTCGGGCTGGCGCTCAACGCCGCGGGCACGCTGTGGCTCGTCCGGCTCGACGCCTCCTCCGGCTACGTCGACGGGCTGCTGGGCCCGCTGGTGCTCATGGGCACCGGGGTGGGGCTGACCACGATGCAGCTCACCACCCTGATACTCAGCGGCGTCGAGCCCGAGGACGCCGGGTCGGCCTCCGGGCTGCTCCAGACGATGCAGTACGTCGGCGGCAGCCTGGGGCTGTCCGTGCTGGTCTCCGTCTTCGACGCGGGCCTGCGGCACTCCGCGGGGCACACGTTCTTCGACGGTACGGGCGCCGCGTTCACCGCCGCGGCGGCGTTCTCGGCGGCGGCCGTGCTGCTGATGGCGGTGGCCAAGGGCGTACCGCGCAAGCCGTGACACACAGGTCGGGGGCGGGCCCGCGGGCCCGCCCCCGACCGCTTCCGTCTGTGACTCAGTCCTTGATCTCGCAGATCACCGCGCCGGAGGTGACGGTCGCGCCGATCTCCGCCGCGAGGTCCTTGACCGTCCCGGCGCGATGGGCGTTGATGGGCTGCTCCATCTTCATCGCCTCCAGCACGATCACCAGATCGCCCTCCGCGACCTGCTGGCCCTCCTCGACGCCCACCTTCACGATCGTGCCCTGCATGGGCGAGGCCAGCGCGTCGCCCGAGACCGCGGAGCCGGACTTCTTCGCCGCCCGCCGCTTCGGCTTCGCCCGCCCGGCCGCCGCCGAGGCGACCGCGCCGAGCGACGACGGCAGCGAGACCTCCAGACGCTTGCCGCCGACCTCGACGACCAGCGTCTCGCGGCTCTCCTCCTCCGCCTCGGCGTCGGCGCCGCCGGCGAACGGGGCGATGCCGCCCGCGAACTCCGTCTCGATCCACCGGGTGTGGACGGCGAACGGCTCGACCGCCGAAGCCGGCGCGAACGCCGGGTCCCGCACCACCGCGCGGTGGAACGGCAGCGCCGTCGCCATCCCGGAGACCGTGAACTCCTCCAGCGCGCGCGCCGCGCGCTGGAGCGCCTGCTGCCGGGTGGCGCCGGTGATGACCAGCTTGGCCAGCAGCGAGTCCCACGCCGGGCCGATCACGCTGCCCGACTCCACGCCCGCGTCCAGCCGCACCCCGGGCCCGGCCGGCGGCTCGAAGGCCGTCACCGTGCCGGGCGCGGGCAGGAAGTTGCGCCCCGGGTCCTCGCCGTTGATACGGAACTCGAAGGAGTGACCCCGCACCGGCGGGTCGTCATACCCCAGCTCCTCGCCGTCGGCGATACGGAACATCTCCCGCACCAGGTCGATGCCCGTGACCTCCTCGGTCACCGGGTGCTCCACCTGGAGCCGGGTGTTGACCTCCAGGAAGGAGATCGTGCCGTCCTGGCCGACGAGGAACTCGCAGGTGCCCGCGCCCTCGTAGCCCGCCTCCCGGAGGATGGCCTTCGACGCGCGGTACAGCTCGGCGTTCTGCTCCGGGGACAGGAACGGCGCCGGCGCCTCCTCCACCAGCTTCTGGTGGCGGCGCTGGAGCGAGCAGTCCCGGGTGGAGACCACGACCACGTTCCCGTGCTTGTCCGCGAGGCACTGCGTCTCCACGTGCCGCGGCCGGTCGAGATAGCGCTCGACGAAGCACTCGCCGCGGCCGAACGCGGCGATGGCCTCGCGCACCGCCGACTCGTACAGCTCCGGGACCTCTTCGAGCGTACGGGCGACCTTCAGCCCGCGACCGCCGCCGCCGAAGGCGGCCTTGATGGCGATCGGCAGCCCGTGCTCCTCCGCGAACGCGGTGACCTCCGCGGCGCCCGCGACCGGGTCCTTCGTGCCCGCCACCAGCGGTGCGCCGGCGCGCTGGGCGATGTGCCTGGCGGACACCTTGTCGCCGAGGTCGCGGATCGCCTGCGGCGGCGGGCCGATCCACGTCAGGTCCGCGTCGAGGACCGCCTGGGCGAACTCGGCGTTCTCCGACAGGAAGCCGTACCCGGGGTGGACCGCGTCCGCGCCCGAGTCCTTGGCCGCCTGAAGCACCTTGCCGATGTCGAGGTAGCTCGTGGCCGGGGTGTCACCGCCGAGCGCGAAAGCCTCGTCGGCCACGCGGACGTGCAGTGCGTCCCGGTCCGGCGCGGCGTAGACGGCCACGCTCGCGATCCCGGCGTCCCGGCAGGCGCGGGCGACCCGGACGGCGATTTCGCCGCGGTTGGCGATGAGCACCTTGCGCACGTTGGCTCCCTTCTCGGAACACCGAGATTTTAGGTAATGGCGACACCTCTGCGCTGCGGGATCCCGGAGGTGAGCTTGCCCACACAGAAGGCGATCCGCGCCGCCGCACTCGGGCGCGAAGCCCTGAGTTCCCAAGGTACGCCGCATCCGGGGCCGTGCGCGCGAAACCGGCGTGTGGCCAAGGTCTCGCGCCTGTTGAGCAGATGGACGGCGCATCTTTTTGTGGGAACCATACGAAGGCGAGGCGGAATCTTTTCGGGTCGCCCATCCGGCCGGGTCCATGGCGCAAGCCTGTCGCGTGCCCGTCGTGTGTCCGTCGAGTGTCCATCGTGCGCGGACCCTTGCCGTGCTCAACTACCCGTCAGTAGCGTAAATGTGCCGAAAGGACCCGGTGAGGGGGTGCCGTCATGCGCAGAACGGCCGCGGCGGTCGCGGGTGCCGCGCTGCTCGTCGAGGCGGTCGGACTGGCCGTCGTGCACTTCATCCTGGGCTCGGTCGTCGACCGCCAGGACATGTCCCTCGCCGGCCTCGACTCCGGCGTCATGTCCGGCTCCACGCGCGTGGCGGGCATGGCGATCGGGCTCTACCTACTGTGCTGCGGTGCGCTCTCGCTGCTCCTCGCGGTACGGGACCGGGCCCCCGGCCGCGCCGGGCGGATCCTGCTGGTGAGCTGCGCGGTGCTGCACGCGGTGCTGGCGACGGTGGCCGTCGGGCTGGTGGGCTGGGCGGCGTTCGCGGGGCTGATGGTGGTGTTCGGGCTCATCGTGCTGACGCTGACCGCCGAAGACGCCGCCGTACGACCGGCCGAGGGCGGCGCGGAGCCGGCGCCGGCGGCCTGAGCCCCGTCACCTCCCCGGTCACCTCGGCGGCCGGGCGCTGCATCGCGTACGGGCCGGAAGGATCGCGTACGGCCCGGAAGGCCGGCCGGCGCTACGCCCACAGGTCGGTGATCTGCACGCCCAGCTCCGCGAGCTGCCGCCGCAGCAGCGGCAGCGAGAGCCCCACGACGTTGCCGTGGTCGCCTTCGATGCCGTCGATGAACGCCGCCGACCGGCCGTCGATGGTGAACGCCCCGGCCACGTGGAGCGGTTCGCCGGTCGCGACGTAGGCGGCGATCTCGGCGTCGCTCGGCTCCCCGAACCGCACCACCGTCCCGGCCGTCGCGCTCGTCCGCCGCCCCGACGCCGTGTCGATCAGGCAGTGCCCGGTCTGGAGCACCCCGGAGCGGCCCCGCATCGCCTTCCACCGCGCCGTGGCGTCCTCGGCGTCCACGGGCTTGCCCAGCGCCCTGCCGTCCAGCTCCAGCACCGAGTCGCAGCCGACGACCAGCGCCCCTGCCGCCTCCGGCCGCGCCGCGACGGCGCCGGCCTTCGCCTCGGCGAGCACCAGGGCCAGCTCCGCGGGCGTCGCGGCGGTGACGGCGTCCTCGTCGACGCCGCTGACGAGCACCTCGGGCGCGAGCCCCGCCTGCCGGAGCAGGGCGAGCCGGGCGGGGGACTGCGACGCGAGCACGAGCGTGCGGGCGGGGTGGTGGGCCATGCGGGTCATCGTAGGCGGCGGGGACGACAGCGCCGCGCGGGTACGCCCGTACCCGTACCGGCGCGCACTCGTCGGCAGCGGACGGCCGATCCGCACCGCGATCCGCCGGGCGTCCCGCCCGCGCATCAGGTCGGCAGCATGCCGGGTCCCGCCGCCCCCAGGGCCATCGTGACCACCGCCGCCACGGCAAGCAGCCAGCCGGCGCGGCGCAGCCGCCGTTCCGCCGCACGCAACTCCGCGTCGGGTTCGTCTGGAGGGTCGGACCAGAGCATCCTTCGATGGTCCCGGCCCGCCGCCCCGCGCGCCTGAGTACGGGTACTCAGATAGGGGGGCGCGGGGGCGCGCACCCGTCCTAAGCAGGCCAGTACGTCGTACGCCACGCCTTCGGCCCCGGCCGCGGCGTCCGCCGGGTCAGCACCCGCCGCTCGGGGTCCGCCCACTCGCCGCCCCGGCCGCTCCGCGAGCCGTTCGCGGCCGAGGCCGCCCGCGCCTGGACCACCGCCAGCGCCGCCGCCAGCTCCTCCGCCGTCGGGTTGCCCCGGACGACCTTGATCTCGTCGGACATCGGCCCTCCTCGACACCGCCGCCTTACAGCGGGATGTTCCCGTGCTTCTTGGGCGGCAGCGACTCCCGCTTGGTACGCAGCACCCGCAGCCCCTTCGCCACCTGCCGCCGCGTCTCCGACGGCATGATCACGGCGTCCACATACCCGCGTTCGGCCGCCGCATACGGGTTCAGCAGCGCGTCCTCGTACTCCTGGATCAACTCGGCGCGGCGCGCCTCCCGCTCCGCCTCGTCCCCGATGGCGGCGAGCGTGCGGCGGTAGAGGATGTTGACCGCGCCCTGCGCGCCCATGACGGCGATCCGCGCGGTGGGCCAGGCCAGGTTCAGGTCCGCGCCGAGGTGCTTGGAGCCCATGACGTCGTACGCGCCGCCGAACGCCTTGCGGGTGATCACCGTGATCAGCGGCACGGTGGCCTCGGCGTAGGCGTAGATCAGCTTGGCGCCGCGGCGGATGATGCCGTCGTACTCCTGGTCCGTGCCCGGCAGGAAGCCGGGGACGTCGACGAAGGTGAGCACGGGGACGTTGAACGCGTCGCAGGTGCGCACGAAGCGGGCGGCCTTCTCGCTGGCCTTGATGTCCAGGCAGCCGGCGAACTGCATCGGCTGGTTGGCGACGACCCCGACCGGGTGGCCCTCCACGCGGCCGAAGCCGGTGATGATGTTCGGCGCGTACAGCGACTGGGTCTCCAGGAACTCGCGGTCGTCCAGCACGTGTTCGATGGCGGTGTGCATGTCGTACGGCTGGCTCGCCGAGTCCGGGATGAGCGTGTCCAGCTCGCGGTCCTCGTCGGTGACCGCCGCCTCGCCCTCCTCGGGGAAGGCGGGCGGGTCGCTGAGGTTGTTCGACGGCAGGTACGACAGCAGCGCCTTGACGTAGTCGAAGGCGTCCTTCTCGTCGCCCGCCATGTGGTGTGCGACACCCGAGGTGGTGTTGTGGGTACGGGCTCCGCCCAGCTCCTCGAAGCCGACGTCCTCACCGGTGACGGTCTTGATGACGTCGGGGCCCGTGATGAACATGTGCGACGTGCCGTCCACCATGACGGTGAAGTCCGTGATCGCCGGGGAGTACACCGCCCCGCCCGCGCACGGGCCGACGATGACGCTGATCTGCGGGACGACGCCCGAGCTGTGGACGTTGCGGCGGAAGATCTCCGCGAAGAGCCCGAGCGCGACGACGCCCTCCTGGATGCGCGCGCCGCCGCCGTCGTTGATGCCGATGATCGGACAGCCGGTCTTCATGGCGAAGTCCATCGCCTTGACGATCTTCTCGCCGTAGACCTCGCCGAGGGAGCCGCCGAAGACCGTGAAGTCCTGCGAATACACCACGACCGGGCGGCCGTCGACGGTCCCGTAGCCGGTGACCACGCCGTCGCCGTACGGGCGGTTGGCGTCGATACCGAAGTTCGTCGAACGGTGCCGGGCGAACTCGTCCAGCTCGGTGAACGACCCGTCGTCCAGCAGCAGGTCGACCCGCTCGCGTGCGGTCAGCTTGCCCTTCGCGTGCTGCTTCTCCACCGCGCGCGCCGACCCGGCGTGCGTGGCCTCCTCGATCCGCCGGCCGAGATCGGCGAGCCGGCCGGCCGTCGTGTGGCTGTCCGCCGTCTCGGCGGGGGGCTCGTACGCCTTGGCCATCGCGGTGCAGCTCCTGCTCGTCGGGGGCGCCTCCGGGCGGGGTACCCGGAGGAGTGCGGGACTTACCGCTACGTAGGTTATCGGCGCGGAGCCCCCGTACGGATGCGGCGTTGGCCACACCGGCGGCGTGGCGTCGGCGGCGGTCGGCCGGATGTCTGGCCGTAGGGTGGCCATATGAGTGCAGATCGGGGAAGCCGCTGGTCCGACCTCGAACGCCCGCCCCTGAACGCCCACGCGCTGCGCCAGGCTCTCGTACGGACCGGAGGGCTGTGGACGTCGCTCGACGTCGTCGAGGCCACCGGCTCCACCAACGCCGACCTCGCCGCCCGCGCCCGCGAGGGGGCGCCCGAGGGCGCCGTGCTGGTCGCGGAGGAGCAGACCGCCGGGCGCGGCCGGCTGGACCGCCGCTGGTCGGCACCGGCCAGATCCGGACTTTTCTTCTCCGTACTGCTGCGCCCCGAGGGTGTGCCTGCGAGCCGGTGGGGCTGGCTGCCCCTGCTCGCCGGCGTCGCCGTGGCGACCGCGCTGCCGCGGGCCGCGGGCGTCGACACGGCGCTGAAGTGGCCGAACGACGTCCTCGTCACCGTCGCCGGCGAGGAGCGCAAGACGGGCGGCATCCTCGTGGAGCGCGTCGACGCCGACGCGGAGGCGGTGGTCCTCGGCATCGGCATCAACGTCACGCTGCGCGCCGACGAACTGCCCGTCCCGCAGGCCGGCTCGCTGGCCCTGGCCGGCGCGAAGGTCACCGACCGGGACCCGCTGCTGCGCGCCGTGCTGCGCTCGCTGGAACGCTGGTACGGAAGCTGGCGCACCGCCGCCGGCGACCCGGCCGGCGCCCGGCTCCAGGAGACGTACGCGGCAGGCTGCGCGACGCTCGGCCGGCAGGTTCGCGCGGAGCTGCCGGGCGGGGCGACGCTGACCGGCGAGGCCGTCGCCGTGGACGGCGACGGCCGGCTGGTGCTGGCCACCGCGGCGGGCATGGAGGAGCCGGTGGGCGCGGGGGACGTGGTGCACCTGCGGACCGCGGCCGAAGCGGAGTGAGCTGGGCCACAATTCCCGTATCGTTGGGACCGCAAGGGCGGTGGCCAGGGAACGGACGGGGGGAGGGGGCAGCCGGTGAGTGAGGTTGCGGGCTCCTCCGGTGCGGCGGAGCCGACGGGTCCGGGAGGACCCGGGGCCCCGGAGGGCCGGGAAGGCGTCGCGGGCCCGGAGGACGGCCCGGCGGAATCCGAAGGCCCGGAGGAACCCGAAGCACGGGAAGTCCCGGCAGGTCCGGATGCGTCCGAAGGCCAGGAGAGCCCGGAGGACGACGAGAACCCCATCGCACTGCGCATCGAGCAGCTCATCCTGGGCTCCGACCGCCGCTACACGCCCTTCCAGGCCGCGCGGGCGGCGGGCGTGCCGATGGAGCTGGCGGCCCGCTTCTGGCGCGCCATGGGCTTCGCCGACATCGGCCAGGCCAAGGCGCTCACCGAGGCCGACGTGCTCGCCCTGCGCCGGCTCGCGGGCCTGGTGGAGGCCGGGCTGCTGAGCGAGGGCATGGCGGTGCAGGTGGCGCGCTCCACCGGGCAGACCACAGCCCGGCTGGCGGACTGGCAGATCGACTCCTTCCTCGAAGGGCTCACCGAGCCGCAGGAGGGCATGTCCCGTACGGAGATCGCGTACCCGCTGGTCGAGCTGCTGCTGCCGGAGCTGGAGGAGTTCCTCGTCTACGTGTGGCGCCGCCAGCTCGCCGCGGCCACCGGCCGGGTCGTCCAGGCGCAGGACGACGCCGAGATGGTCGACCGCCGCCTCGCGGTGGGCTTCGCCGACCTCGTCGGGTTCACGCGGCTGACCCGGCGGCTGGAGGAAGAGGAGCTGGGCGAGCTGGTCGAGGCGTTCGAGACCACCGCCGCCGACCTGGTCGCCGCCCACGGCGGCCGGCTCATCAAGACCCTCGGCGACGAGGTGCTCTTCTCCGCGGACGACTCGGGCACGGCGGCGGAGATCGGCGTCCGGATGATCGAGACGCTGGCCCACGACGAGACGATGCCGGAGCTGCGGGTGGGCATCGCTTTCGGCACGGTGACGACGCGGATGGGCGACGTGTTCGGCACGACGGTGAACCTGGCGTCCCGGCTGACGTCCATCGCGCCGAAGGACACGGTGCTGGTGGACAGCGACTTCGCCGAGGAACTCATAAGGGACGGCGACGCCCCCGAGTCGGAGGCGGAGGCCACGGCGGCGGAGAAGGCCGCGGCGGAGGGCGGCGCGGAGGCCGTGCCGTCGTACCGGTTCGCGCTCCAGCCGATGTGGCAGCGGCCGGTGCGGGGGCTGGGCGTGGTGGAGCCGTGGCTGCTGAGCCGTCGCGGCTGACGGCGGGCGGGGTGCGGGGAGGCTTCGGGGTGCCTTCCGGGCGTCTTCTGCGGCGGGCCGGGCGGGGCTAGGCTCGGAGTCCGGCACGTGATCCACGAGGAGTTTCCCGACATGCCCGGTGTTCCGAGCGCGCGTTGACGCCGTAGGCCGTAGTGGCCCGTCATCGCGTGCTGCCCTTGGTGTTGCGGCACAGCGAGCCCTTTTCCGCATGCCCGCAAGCCAAGGGATCCCCTCGTGTCGAGTCTGTGGCGGGAAGCCGACTTCCGCCGGCTCTGGGCCGGACAGACGGCCTCTCAGCTCGGTGAACACACCGGCCTCGTCGTTCTCCCCCTGATCGCCGTCCTGACGCTCGACGTCGGCGCCG
This sequence comes from Streptomyces sp. 184, assembly GCF_045781775.1. Classification (NCBI taxonomy): domain Bacteria; kingdom Bacillati; phylum Actinomycetota; class Actinomycetes; order Kitasatosporales; family Streptomycetaceae; genus Streptomyces; species Streptomyces sp. 184. The sequence continues at coordinate 1,119,586 of NZ_CP123230.1, forward strand.
GCGAACTGGGCGCCCTGCGGGCGGCGGGGCAGGTGCCGATCCTGCTGCTCGCGCTCTTCGTCGGGGCGTGGGTCGACAGATGGCGTACGCGCACGGTGATGGTGTGGACGGACGTCGGCCGGGCGGCGGTGCTGGGCGCCGCGGCCGGGGCCGGCGCGGTGGGCTGGTTCGGGCTGCCGGCGCTGTTCGCGGTCGTGTTCGCCGTCGGGGCGCTGTCCGTGTTCTTCGACGTGGCGTACCAGGCGTCTCTCGTACGACTCGTGGAGCGCGACCAGTTGGTGCGGGGCAACAGCGCGCTGGAGAGCAGCCGGTCCGCGGCGCAGATCGGCGGTCCGGCGCTCGGCGGTGCGCTGGTGTCGCTGCTGTCGGCGCCGGTCGCGGTGGCGTCCAGCGCGGGGTGCTTCGCGCTGTCGTTCCTGTCGATCCGGCGCATACGCGGCACCGAACGGCTTCCGCAGGGGCCGGAACGTACCGCCCGGGTCTGGCGGCGCATCCGGGAGGGACTGCGCTTCGTGGCGGGCAACGCGGTGCTCCGGGCGGTGTGCCTGGCGTCGGTCGCGTTCCAGATCGCGCTGGCGGCGATGATGACCGTCTATCTGCTCTACCTGCCGCGGGAGTTGGGCCTGCCGGGCGCGGTGGTGGGGCTGACGCTCGCGGCGACGGGCCCGGGCGCGCTGGCAGGGGCGCTGCTGGCCGCCTGGCTGCCGCGGCGGGCGGGGTACGGGACGGTGCTGGTGGCGGGCGCGGTGGTGGGCGACGGGGTGTTCCTGTGCGTACCGGCGCTGCGGGGGTCGTCGGCGGTGACGGTGGCGGTGCTGGTCGCGGTGGGCTTCGTGTTCGGAGCGGGCGGGCAGTTGGTGAACGTCACGGTGATGGCGGTCCGGCAGGCGGCCACGCCGGACGGGATGCAGGGCCGGGTGGCGGCGACGATCACGTTCGCGGGGATGGGGCTGACACCGCTGGGCTCGCTGCTGGGCGGGTGGCTGGCGGGGGAGTGGGGACTGCGGCCGAGCCTGCTGGCGACGGCGGCGGGGATGCTGCTGTCGCCGGTGGTGATGGCGCTGTCGCCGCTGTCGCGGCTGGGGCGGGAGCTGCCGGGGGCGAAGGCCGATGGCCGGTTCGGCGGAAGTGGTTGAACCGGAGGGGCCGCGTCGGCAACACTCCAGGCCGGAAGGGCACGCACCGCCCACGCGGGATGGTCCCGAATTCGGCATCTACTCGTTCTGGACGAAGCAGCACGCCCCGCCCTCGCGGGGATGGTCCCCCGCCCCCCGGCGCACTCATGTACCGGGACACGCGCTCCCCGCCCCCGCGGGGATGATCCGCACGGATTCGGGCCCGTGACCATCGACTGGGGGCACTCCCCGCCCACGCGGGGCCGGCCCTCTACCCCCTCCTCCCCGCCTGCCGTCCCCGGAACGCCCTGCGGCTCCGGCCCCGCGGCGGGTGGTCCGCCAGTCGCGTCACCTCGCTGTCCCTGCCCGCCACCACCGGGCCCTCCTCCCCCGCCGCCTTCGCCGCGTACTGGGCCGCGTCCGCCAGCCGCAGCAGGCGGCGGCCCGACAGCACCGGCCCGATCGGGTCCCCCGTCGATGCCACCCCGCACGCGACCCCCCGGCCCGGCTCCAGGTCCGCCGCTCGCGCGCACAGTTCCGTCGCCGTGCGCACCACGTCGTCCGGCGGCGGGCCCACCGACAGCAGGCAGAACTCGTCGCCGCCCAGCCGGGCGGCCAAGGTGTCCGGCAGCGCCGCGCCATGCAGCGACAGCAGCGAGCCGAATCGTTCCAGCAGACGGTCGCCGCCCGCGTGGCCGAGCGAGTCGTTGACCTCCTTCAGGCCGTTGACGTCGCAGACGACCAGGCTGACCACCGTGCCCTCCGCCCGGTGCTGCTCCACCGCCTCGTCCAGCCGCAGGTCCAGCGCCCGGCGGTTGGCCAGCCCCGTCAGCGGGTCCGTGAACGCCAGCCGCCGCGCCTCCTCCAGCCGCTCGGTCTGCGCGATCCCCGCCGCGACCACCGCGCTCACCGCCGCCGCGAAGGCCGCGTCGTACGGCGTGAAGCCGGCGGCGCCGCGCGGGCGGGCGACGTACAGCTCGCCCCAGGCGCGGCCGTGCACCACGACCGGCGCCACCAGGCAGCTCCCCCGCCCGCGTCGCCGCAGCCCGTCCCCCCGCCGTCCCGCGGAGTCCTCGGTCGCCGTCCAGGGGCCGCCGGGGGAGGAGGCCAGCTCGGGGAAGTCGCGCACGGGGTACGACTCGTCCGGCGGGAACTCCTCCTCGCCGGCCGCCCGCTCGCCGTCGTTGACGAGCACCCGCAGCCGGCCGCGCTCGCGCTCCCACACGGACACCGCCGCGAAGGACCCGTCCAGCGCGCGCCTGGCCCCCGCGGCCGCCGCGCGTACGGTGTCGCGGGGCGTCACCGCGTCCGCCAGCGCCCGGGCCAGCTCGACCACGGCGTGCAGCGATTCGTCCGGGGGCCGGTCGTTGCCCGTCACGGGTCCAGGGTAGGCAATCGATCACGATTTACGAGATTTAGGCTGATTGTCCACTCTGCGTAAGGCGCTCCGTTGCGCCCTGTTGCGCCCTTCCTACGCTCCCGGCCACTCCGGCTTGCGTTTCTCGTTGAACGCCGCCACGCCCTCCTTGCGGTCCGCCGACAGCGCCGTCCGGTGCCACGCCGCGTCCTCGATCTCCAGCCCCGCCCGCAGCTCCCGCCCGAAGCCCAGCCGCAGCGCCCGCTTCGCGGCCCGTACGCCCACCGGCGAGTTGCCCGCGATCCGCCGCGCCAGCTCCAGCGCCGTCGTGCGCGCCTCGCCCGCCGGCACCAGCCGGTCGAGCAGCCCCAGCGCATGCGCCTCCGCCGCCTCCACCCGGCGCGCGGTGAAGATCAGCTCCGCCGCGCGGGCGGCGCCCACCCGGCGCGGCAGCAACTGCGTCCCGCCGCCGCCCGGCACGACGCCGACCGACACCTCCGGCAGCCCGACGACCGCCGTCTCGTCGGCGACGATGAAGTCGCAGGACAGCGCCAGCTCGTACCCCCCGCCGAGGGCGAAGCCGTGCACGGCCGCGATGGCCGGCACCGGCAGCTCCAGCACTCCCGTGTACGCGGCGCGCGAGGTGGGGCGGTGGCGGTGCATGTCGGCGTCGGTGAAGTCGTTGCGCTCCTTGAGGTCCGCGCCGACGCAGAAGGCCCGCTCGTGGCTGGAGGTGAGGACCACGGCCCGTACGGAGGCGTCCGCGGCCAGGCGCGCGGTGGTCTCGGTGAGCGCGCGGGCCAGGTCGGTGGAGACGGCGTTCATGGCCTCCGGCCGGTCGAGGACCAGCTCGGCGACGTACTCGTGCGTGTGGACGGCGATGCCCTCGCCCATGCGAATCGGCCTCCGGCGGGTGGTGGCGTTAACGGTCGCTAACGTAGTGCGTGGACGCGCGACGCGCCAGGGCCGGCCGGACGCGTTTCCTGATCGGTTGGACGGCCCGTCCGGGGTCCGTGCAGCGCTCGTGACAGCTCCGGATTCACTTCGTAAGGTTCTTGAATATGAATATGCACCCCCGTCCCGCCCCGGTCGTCCTCGGGCCCGCCGGCACCACCGCGGACGACGTCCTGGCCGTCGCCCGCCGCGGCGCACCCGTCGAGCTGTCGGCGAGCGCCCTCGACGCCCTCGCCGCCGCCCGCCGCGTCGTGGACGACCTCGCCGCCAAGCCCGAACCCGTCTACGGCATCTCCACCGGCTTCGGCGCGCTCGCCGTCCGGCACATCAGCCCCGACCTGCGCGTCCAGCTCCAGCGCAACATCGTCCGCTCGCACGCGGCCGGCATGGGCCCGCGGGTGGAGCGGGAGGTCGTCCGCGCGCTGATGTTCCTGCGCCTGAAGACGCTGGCCTCCGGCCACACCGGCGTGCGGCCCGAGGTGGCCCGGGCGATGGCCGGGATGCTCAACGCCGGCATCACCCCCGTCGTGCACGAGTACGGCTCGCTCGGCTGCTCCGGCGACCTCGCCCCGCTCTCGCACTGCGCGCTGGCGCTCATGGGCGAGGGCGACGCCGAAGGGCCCGACGGCGCCGTGCACCCCGCCGCCGACCTCCTCGCGGCGCACGGCCTCGCGCCCGTCACGCTGCGCGAGAAGGAGGGCCTGGCGCTGCTCAACGGCACCGACGGGATGCTCGGCATGCTGCTCATGGCCTGCGCCGACCTCGCCGCGCTGCTCACCGCCGCCGACGTCACCGCCGCGCTGACGCTGGAGGCCCTGCTCGGCACCGACCGGGTGCTCGCGCCCGAGCTGCACGCCGTACGCCCCCACCCCGGCCAGGCCGCCAGCGCCGCCAACATGCTCAGGGTGCTCGACGGCTCCGGCCTCACCGGCCACCACCAGACCGGCCACGACGGCCTGCCCGCCGCGCCCCGGGTGCAGGACGCGTACTCCGTGCGCTGCGCGCCGCAGGTCGCCGGCGCCGGCCGGGACACCCTCGCCCACGCCCGTACCGTCGCGGAACGCGAACTGGCCGCCGCCGTCGACAACCCCGTTGTCCTCCCCGGAGGTACCGCCGACGCCGGCGGCTACGAGGGGGGCAGGGTCGAGTCCAACGGCAACTTCCACGGCGCCCCCGTCGCGTACGTCCTGGACTTCCTCGCCATCGCCGCCGCCGACCTCGGCTCCATCGCCGAGCGCCGCACCGACCGGCTGCTGGACAAGAACCGCAGCCACGGCCTGCCCGCCTTCCTGGCCGGCGACCCCGGCGTGGACTCGGGCCTGATGATCGCCCAGTACACCCAGGCCGCGCTGGTCAGCGAGCTGAAGCGGCTGGCCGTGCCGGCGTCGGCCGACTCCATCCCGTCGTCGGCGATGCAGGAGGACCACGTCTCGATGGGCTGGTCCGCGGCGCGCAAGCTGCGAACCGCGCTCGACCATCTGACGAAGGTGCTGGCCGTCGAGATGTACGCGGCCACCCGCGCGGTCGAGCTGCGCGCCGGGCTCACACCGGCGCCCGCCACCCAGGCCGTGCTGCGCGCCGTGCGCGACGCGGGGGTGGCGGGGCCCGGGGCCGACCGCTTCCTGTCGCCGGACCTGGCGGCAGCGGAGGGGTTCGTACGCTCCGGGCGGCTGGTCGCGGCAGTGGAGTCCGTCACAGGGCCTCTTTCCTGATCTGTCAAGATCTGATCGAACCCGCACTGACCTGCACCGATCTGACTCGAATCGACCGGTGACGGGGTGGCGCGCCCGGCCGCGGGTCTGGGGCGTCGGTGGCGTGTGCCACAGTGGGTAGCAGGACGGAACGGACCAGTGGGGATCGGGCGTCCTATCCCGTGAGGTAGGGCAATCGTGCCTTTCGCGGTGAAGGGGAGTTAAGACGTGAGGGTGTACGGCAAGGGGCGGCGCGGGGTGGCGCTGTCCGCACTGGCGATGAGCGCCGTGCTGGGTCTGACCGCGTGTAGCGGCGACAGCAAGGCGGACGACTCCGGGGACCAGAAGGAGTCGGCCTCGGAGCAGAAGAAGAACGTGCCGGACGCCCGAATATCCATAGCGCCCAAGGACGGTACGGAGAACGTCGGGATCAACTCCGACACCGAGGTCACCGTCAAGGGCGGCAAGCTCACCGAGGTCGTGCTCACCGCGGCCGGCAGCACCGACGAGGTCGCCGGGACCATCGCGGACGACGGCAAGTCCTGGAAGCCGGACGCGGCGCTGGAGCGCGGCACGGAGTACCGGATCACCGCCAAGGCCGAGGACGGCGACGGCCAGGTGTCCACGTCCAACTCGGGCTTCTCCACCGTCTCCGCCGAGAACAGCGTCATCGGCTACTTCACCCCCGAGGACGGCACCGAGGTCGGCGTCGGCATGCCGGTGTCGCTCAACTTCGACAAGCCGGTCGAGGACAAGGCCGCCGTCGAGTCGAAGATCGACGTCGAGACGAGCAGCGGCCAGGACGTCGTCGGCCACTGGTTCAACGACACCCGGATCGACTTCCGCCCCGAGGACTACTGGCAGGCGGGCTCCACCGTCACGATGGACATGAACCTCGACGGCGTCGAGGCGTCGCCCGGCGTCTACGGCGTGCAGGACCGCGAGATGAGCTTCACCGTGGGCCGCTCGCAGGTCACCACCGTCGACGTCAAGGCCATGACGATGACGGTCGTGCGCGACGGCAAGAAGGTCAAGACGATCCCGATCTCCGCGGGCGCGCCCGAGAACCCCACGTACAACGGCCAGATGGTGATCTCCGAGAAGCACAAGGAGACCCGGATGGACGGCTCGACGGTCGGTTTCACCGACAAGGAGGGCGAGAGCGAGTACGACATCCCGGACGTGCCGCACGCCATGCGGCTGTCCACCTCGGGCACGTTCATCCACGGCAACTACTGGGGCGGCCAGGGCGTCTTCGGCAGCGCCAACACCAGCCACGGCTGCGTCGGCCTGTTCGACAAGCAGGGCGCGAACGACCCGGGCACGGACGGCGCGTGGTTCTACGACCAGTCGCTGCTCGGCGACGTCGTGATCGTCAAGAACTCGCCCGACGAGACCATCGCCCCGGACAACGGCCTCAACGGCTGGAACATGGACTGGGCCGCATGGCAGCAGGGCAGCGCGCTCTGAGCTGAGGCGCGGCGCGCCGGACCGGCGTGCGGGGTCGAAGCCCCGTACGCCCCGGCGTACCGCAGCACGCGAGGGCGCGGACCGCCGCCCGCCGGCGGGCGCCGCGGGCGGACGCCGCAGAGCCGCCTCAGAGCCACCGCAGGGCCGGGACCTGGGCCGTACGACGTACGTACGGCAGGGCCCGGCCCTTTCTCATGGCACTCTCACGGTGGCCTCAGCCTTTCCCCAACATGGCGCCATAGCTTCGCCGCATGTTCCTCACCTACCTGCGGCGCGAGTTGCGCCGGCGCAGAAAGGCCGCACTGGTCGTCGCCACGGGCCTCGCCCTCGGCATCGGCCTCGTCATCACCGTCTCGTCCGTGGCCGCCGGCATGCGCGACGCCCAGGACGAAGTCCTGCACTCCCTCTACGGCGTGGGCACCGACCTCACCGTCAGCAAGGAGGCGGACGAGAGCGACGGCGGCCCGCAGAGCTTCCGCATCGGGCCCGGCGCCGACGGTGAGGACGCCACCAAGACCGACGACCGGCTGATGCCGCTCGGCGGCTTCCAGCACCTCGACGACTCGGTCGTCGGCGAGGTCGCGGGCCAGGACGGCGTCGACACCGCGGTGGGTGCGCTGGCGCTCAACGACATCGAGTTCAAGGGCGACTTCCAGCAGGGGAAGATCGAGGGCGGCACCGACGGCCAGGCGGCCCCGGGCCAGGGCGGCCCAGGCGGCGGTGGCGGTGGCGGCCCGCGGATCGAGGGCGGCGGCGCGGACATCGACGTCGACTCCTTCACCGTCACCGGCCTCGACGTCTCCCAGCAGGACGTCGGCCCGCTCTCCTCGTCGAAGATCAGCGACGGCGAGACCTTCGGCGCGGACGACACCAACGCGCTCAAGGCCGTCGTGGACAGCGCGTACGCCAAGGACGAGAACCTTGAGGTCGGTGACGAGGTCACCATCAAAGGCAAGAAGTTCGAGGTCGTCGGCATCGCCACCGCCGACACCGGCGCCTCCACCGCGAACGTCTACATCCCGCTGAAGCGCGCCCAGGAGCTGTCCGACGCCGACCTGGAGAACAAGGTCAGCACCATCTACGTCAAGGCCGACAGCTCCGAGGACATCCCCGCGGTCAAGGACGCCATCGACGAGAACGTGTCCGGTGCCAGCGTCACCTCCGCCTCCGACCTCGCCGAGCAGGTCTCCGGCAACCTCTCCACCGCCTCCAACCTGGCCACCAACATCGGCAGGTGGCTCTCCATCGCCGTGCTGATCGCCGCCTTCCTGCTCGCCGGGCTGCTCACGATGTCCGCCGTCGGCCGGCGGGTGCGCGAGTTCGGCACGCTGAAGGCGCTCGGCTGGCGCAGCGGTCGCGTCGTCCGGCAGGTGATGGGCGAGGCGTTCGTCAACGGGATCCTCGGCGGTGCACTCGGCATCGCGCTCGGGGTCGCCGGTGCGTACGTCGTCACGACCATCGCCCCGACGCTGAACGCCTCGATGGGCCCCGGCGCCGACGCACCCGAGGGCGCCACGCTGCGCGGGCCGCAGCAGATGCTGGACGCGGCCAGCTCCAGCGTGGAGGTCTCGCTCCAGGCGCCCGTGACGCTCTCCGTGATCGCGCTGGCCGTCGCACTCGCGGTCGCCGGCGGGCTGATCGCCGGCTGCTTCGGCGGCTGGCGGGCGGCGCGGCTGCGGCCGGCGGACGCGCTGCGGCGCGTCGAGTAGCCCCTCGCCCTCCCTTCCCCCGACCACCCCACCCCCCGCGGCACCCAGGAGTTGACACGATGTACCAGCTCACCGGCGTCACCAAGCGCTACCAGCGCGGCAAGGAGGCCATCGACGCCCTCGCCGGCGTCGACCTCACCATCGCGGACGGCGACCAGCTCGTCGTCCGCGGCCCCACCGGCGGCGGCAAGTCGACGCTGCTGCAACTGCTCGGCGGCCTCGACCGGGCGACCTCCGGCACCCTCAGCCTCGACGGCACCGACCTCGGCGGGCTCAGCGAGGCCGCCCTGACGCGGGTACGGGCCGCGACCATCGGCTTCGTCTTCCAGAGCTTCAACCTCATCCCCACCCTCAGCGCCCAGGAGAACGTCGAGACCGCGCTCGTACCGCTCGGCGTGAAGGCGACCGAGCGCGCCAAGCGGGCGGCGGACGCGCTGGAGTCCGTGGGCCTCGCCGAGCGGCTCACGCACCTGCCGGGCGAGCTGTCCGGCGGCCAGCAGCAGCGCGTGGCCATCGCGCGGGCGCTGGTGAAGCAGCCGAAGGTGCTGCTGGCCGACGAGCCGACCGGCAACCTCGACGAGGACACCCGGGACGACATCGTGGCGCTGCTGGAAGGGCTGTGGAAGGAGCTGGGGCTGACGTACGTGCTGGTCACGCACGACAGCTCGATCGCCCGGCGGGCGCCGCGGCTGGCGGTGATCAAGAAGGGCCGGCTGAAGGTCACGGAGCGGGAGGCGGCGGCGTAGCGGCGCCGCCGCCGCACGGCGGGGGCACGGGGGTGCCGTGGGAGGGGCGCGTACGGGCGTGGCGGTGCCTGTACGCGCCCCTGCGCGCCGTGTGCGGCGGGTGTACGGGCGGGGGCGCGCAGAAGCGGTGCGGGGACGGGTGCGGGCTGGGACGTACGGCGTGGGTGTGCCGCAGGGACGGGGCTGCCGTACGGGCGGGGCGCCGTGAGGGGCGGGGCGCTGTGCGGACCGGGGGCTGGGCGGACGGCCCGTCAGCGGCGGCGCGGTGAGGCCAGCAGGTACATCCCGCCGTCGCGCTCCGGGTGTTCGGAGACCTGCCACCCCGCCGACTCCAGCACCCCCGCGGCCCGCACCAGTTCCCGCAGCGCCGGCCCGGGCCGCCAGTCGACCCGTACCGCCTCCGGCTGGTGCTCGGCGGGGGTGACGGCGTAGCCGCCGGTCGCGGGGGTGGCCGGGGGCAGCCCGGCGGCTTCCAGCGCAAGGGCGACGGCGGACGCCAGGTGCGTACGCTCCCAGGCGCACGGCACAGCGGTGGCGCCGTCGGCGTTGGTGAGCCGGCGCAGCTCGGCCAGCCCCTCCCAGGCGCTGCGCACCTCGCGGGCGCGCGCGACGGCATCGTCCGGGGCGGGCTCCCCGCCGGTACGGGTCGCGAACACCCCCGGTTCCGCCGGGCCCCGGCCGCCGTCCGCCGGGTCCTCCGCGGTCTCGGCCGCCGCTTCGGCGGCGAGCAGCCGGTCGCGTAGCTCCCGCCCGGCGGGGGTGAGGTAGTGCCGGTGCGGCGGGCGCGTGTGCCGTACCGCGAAACCCGCGTCCACCAGCCCTTCCAGCACGCGCTCGCTCGCGTGCACCAGCCCGGTCGCGGCGTCGGCCCCGGCCACGGCCCGGCGCCGGGCGGGCGTCAACTTGGCGGTGCTCATGGCACCACGGTACGCAGTCGCCGCGAACCCCTCCCGCGCACCGCCCGGCGCCCCGGCGACGGGCCCCTGACGCCCCGGGAAGGCCCTTGACATCCCGTTACTCCCCTGGGAGTAGGAAAGTTGACTCCCGTGGACGGACGACCCGCTGACGCCGTCGCAGGCAGACTGCCTGGTAAGCGACGAGGAGGCCGCCCACCATGCGCATCAGCATCAACGTCACCGACTTCTCCTGGCCCGGCGGCCCCACGGCCCTCGCGCCCGCGCTGGCAGACGTCGTCGGCGCGGCGGACGCGGCGGGCGTGGACACCGTCTGGGTCGGTGACCACCTGCTCCAGGCCGACCCCACGTGCACGCCGGACGAGCCGGTGCTGGAGGCGTACACCACGCTGGGCTACCTGGCCGCGCGCACCGAGCACGTCCGCATCGGCACCATGGTCACCGGCGTCACGTACCGGCCGCCCGCCCTGCTCGTCAAGGCCGTCACCACCCTCGACGTGCTCTCCGGCGGTCGCGCCTGGCTCGGCCTCGGCGCCGGCTACCGCGAGGACGAGGCGTACGCCATGGGCCTGTCCCTGCCGCCCGCGGTCGAGCGGATCGAGCGGCTGGAGGAGACGCTGCGGCTGGCTCAGCAGATGTGGGCGGGCGACACCGGCGCGTTCGACGGGCGGCACTTCACGCTGGACTACCCCGTGTGCAGCCCGCAGCCGGTGCAGCGGCCCCGCCCCGCGGTGCTCGTCGGCGGCGTGGGCGACGGGCCGATGCTGCGGCTCGCGGCGCAGTACGCGGACGCGTGCAACTTCTTCGACGTACCGGACGGCGGCCTGACGCTGCGCCGCGAGCTGGACGTGCTCGCCGACCACTGCGCGGCTGCGGGGCGGCCGTACTGGGAGGTCGAGAAGACGGTCACCGCCCGGATGGAGTTGGGGGAGTCCGCGGAGTCGGTGGCGGAGCGGTGCGAGTCGTTCGCGGAGTACGGGATCGAGCACGTGGTGTACGTCGCGGACGGGCCGTGGACGGTGGAGGCGGTCGAGGCGGTGGGGGAGGCCGTGCCGGTGGTGGCGCAGATCAAGCCGAACAGCCAGGTGGGGGTGTGGTGAGGGCCGTCACGCGGGCAGGTGCCGCGGGCGCCTTGCGGGTACGCGCCGCGGGCGCCTGCCGGGTGCGTGCCGCCGACGCGGCGCGGGTCCGGGCCGTCACGCGCGGCGGAAGGTGACCACCGTCCCGGGCGCCACCGGCGCAGGCGCGTGCGGCGCCGCGGCCACGCGGCGCTCCAACTCGGCGAAGCCGGTGTCGATGTCGGCCTCCCGCATGTGCTCGAAGATGGAGAACGCCCGGGTGCGCAGCCGGGCCAGCGCCCCCGCCCAGGTGCCGGGCGCCGGCAGCCCGACCTCCCCCACCGACACCAGCTCCCACCCCGCTGCCTCGAACGTACCGCGCAGCACCGACAGCGGCTCGTAGAGCGCGGCGAGGACGTCGCGCCCGCCGGGGAAGGCGTCGATGTACCACAGGGCGGGCAGCCGGTCGGTGAGTTCGGTACGCAGCAGCAGGGTGCCCCCGGGCCGTACGACGCGGTGCAACTCGCGCGCGCCCGCGGGCTTGTCCCGTACGTGGTGCCAGACGAGGAAGCTCAGCGCGAAGTCGGCCGACCCGTCCGGCAGCGGCAGCGCCTCCGCCCGCCCCGGGACGTAGGCGACCCGCGGGTGCGCGGCGTGCGCCACCGCCTGCTCGCGCATCCGCGCCGACGGCTCGACGCCGGTGACCGGACCGCCGAACTCCGCGGCCAGCAGCGGCGTGAACCGCCCGGTGCCGGAGCCGAGGTCGAGCCCGCGCAGCGGGCGGGCGGCGGGCAGGCGGGCGGCGAAGCCGCGGGCCCAGGCGGTGCGTTGGGCGTCGGTGAGGGCGCGGCCGGCGGCGTAGGTGCGGTGGAGGCGGTCGTCGTAGTCCACGGGGCGCATGCCCGATGCCTACCCGGGGGCGGTCCGTTCGTGCGCTTCCGCTTCGCCCGGCCGACGCGCGGGAAGGAATGTGGCTGCCACGCGCTAGTCTGGCCAGCCATGTCGCTGAACGGCCAAGCACCGCCTTCCGTTTCTGCTTCCGCTTCTGCTGCCGCGTCCGGTCCGGGGAGCGGTGCGGTGCTCGTGGGGGACTTCGCGATGGCGGGCGCCGGCGGCTGGGTCGGCCGGCACCGGCACCCGGTGCCGCAACTGGCCTGGGCCAGGAGCGGGGTGCTGATGGTGCGCGCGCTGGGGCGGACGTGGGTGCTGCCGGCGACGACGGCGCTGTGGATCCCGCCGGGGGTACGGCACGCCACCGGCACGGCGGGCACGACGGAAGCCCGCGCCCTGTACGTCCCGCAGGCCCGCCCCGCACCCCCCGCCGCCCCGCGCCCGTCCCGCACCCGCCCGCCCGCACCCCGCCGCCCACGCGGGGGCCGGGTCCGGGAGCCGGTGGGCACGGATGCGGCCCCGGCCACCGAGCGTACGGCCTGGGCCCCTCAGCCGATGGCGTGGGACTACGCGCCGGTCGCCGAGCGCGCGGCCCGGGCGGCTCCGGAGCCGGCGGCGGGCCACGCCCCCGCCACCGGGCGGGTCACGCGGGCCGCGGACGGGACGGCGGCGAACCCCGCGCGGGCCGGGGCGGCGAATCCCGCCCCGGCCGCCGAACGCGGGCTACGTGCCCGGGAGCCGGCGGCGGACCCCGCGCCCGTCCCGCACCCGCCCACCCGGCCCCCGGAGGCGACCGACCCGGCCCCTGCCCCTGCTCTGACCTCTGCCCCCGCCCCGGTAGCCGTGGGGTGGACGGAGCCGACCGTCGTGGCGGTCACCCCGCTGCTGCGGGCCCTGTTCGACCACCTCGCCGACGACGCCCCCGCCCCGCCCGCCCGCGCCCGCGCCGAGGCCGTGCTCCTCGACCAACTCGCCCCCGTCGCCCCGACGTCCGTCCTGGCGCCCATGCCCCGCGACCCCCGCTCCCGCGCCGTCGCCGAGGCCCTGCGCGACACCCCCGCCGACGCCCGCACGCTCGCGGAGTGGTCCCCGTACGCCGGCGCGGCGCCCCGCACGCTGGCGCGCCTCTTCGTCGCCGAGACGGGCATGCCCTTCGGCCGCTGGCGTACGCACCTGCGCCTCCAGGAGTCCCTGCCGCTGCTGGCCTCGGGTGCGACGGTGGCCACGGCGGCCCGGCACGTCGGCTACGCGTCGCCGAGCGCGTTCGTGGCGGCGTTCCACCGGACGGTGGGGGCACCGCCGGGCACGTACTTCCCGCGGGACTGAGGACCCGTAGAGAAGGCACCGAACGCGCGCCACGGACACCCGCGCCACCCCCGCAACCACCTTTGCCGCCACCCCACCCCCGACCTGCGTACCGTGTCCCCGTGCCAGCCTCCCGCCTCCGCCGCGCCGCCGTCCTCGTCCTCGAAGGGGCCAAGCCCCTCGACGCCGGCATCCCCGCGCAGGTGTTCAGCACCCGCCGGAGCATGCCGTACGAGGTCCGCATGTGCGGCGCCGCACCGGGGCTGGTGGCGGGCGGCGACGGCCTCTCGTACCACGTCGCGCACGGCCTCGACGCGCTCACCTGGGCCGACATCGTCTTCGTACCCGGCTACCGCTTCCCCGACCGCGACGACCCGCCGCCCGCCGTCACCGACGCGCTGATCGACGCCCACCGCCGCGGCGCCCGCCTCGCCGCCATCTCGACCGGCGCCTTCGCCCTCGCCGCCACCGGACTCCTCGACGGCCGCCGCGCCACCACCCACTGGCACTACACGCGGGCGCTCGCCGCGAAGCACCCGGAGGTACGGGTCGACGAGAACGTGCTCTTCGTCGACGAGGGCAGCGTCCTGACCTCCGCCGGCGCCGCCTCCGGCATCGACCTGTGCCTGCACATCCTGCGCGGCGACCTCGGCGTGGCCGCGTCCAACCACGCCGCCCGGCGCCTGGTGGCGGCCCCGTACCGCAGCGGTGGCCAGGCGCAGTACGTGCCGCGCAGCGTGCCGGAACCGCTCGGCGAGCGGTTCGCCGCGACCCGGGAGTGGGCGCTGCACCGGCTCGGCGAGCCGCTGACGCTGGAGGCGCTGGCCCGGCACGCGGGGGTGTCGGCGCGTACGTTCTCGCGGCGGTTCGTGGACGACACGGGGTACACGCCGATGCAGTGGATCATGAGGGCCCGTATCGACGTGGCGCGCGAGCTGCTGGAGCGCTCGGAGCAGAGCGTCGAGCAGATCGCCGACGGCGTCGGCCTCGGCACGGGGGCGAACCTGCGGCTGCACTTCCAGCGGATCCTGGGCACGACGCCGAGCGAGTACCGGCGCACGTTCGCGCGGGGCGAGTAGGCGACCTGGCGAGCAGGGCCCTGGCGAGATCCTTGCGGAGGATGGCACCCACGCCGCTGTCACGACCGGGCAGGGCGGGCGAACCTACTGGTGAAGCGTGGGAAGAGCGCTGGAGAGCCGTCGAAACCGGAAGGCAGGACGCCCCATGACCCGCATCGCCATCAACGGATTCGGCCGCATCGGCCGCAACGTGCTGCGCGCGCTGCTGGAACGCGACAGCAGCCTCGACGTCGTCGCCGTCAACGACCTCGCCGAGCCCGCCACCCTCGCGCGGCTCCTCGCCTACGACACCACCGCCGGCCGCCTCGGCCGCCCGGTCACCGCCGACGGCGACACCCTCGTCGTGGACGGCCGCCGCATCAAGGTGCTCGCCGAGCGGGAGCCGGCGAAGCTGCCGTGGGCGGAACTCGGCGTCGACGTCGTCCTCGAAGCCACCGGCCGCTTCACCGCGGCGACCGCCGCCCGCGCGCACCTCGACGCGGGCGCGCGCAAGGTCCTCGTCAGCGCCCCCTCCGCCGGCGCGGACGTCACCCTCGCGCCCGGGGTGAACACCGAGGCGTACGACCCGCAGGCCCACACCATCGTCTCGAACGCCTCCTGCACCACCAACGCGCTCGCGCCGCTGGCCGCCGTACTGGACGAACTCGCCGGCATTGAGCACGGCTTCATGACCACGGTGCACGCCTACACCCAGGAGCAGAACCTCCAGGACGGCCCGCACCGCGACGCCCGCCGCGCCCGCGCCGCCGCCGTCAACATCGTCCCCACCACGACGGGCGCGGCCAAGGCCATCGGCCTCGTACTCCCGGGCCTGGACGGCAAGCTGTCCGGCGACTCGATCCGCGTCCCGGTCCCGGTCGGCTCGATCGTCGAACTCAACACCACGGTCGCCCGCGACGTGACCCGCGAAGCCGTCCTCGACGCCTACCGCACGGCGGCCGAAGGCCGCCTCGCCGGCGTCCTCGAATACTCCGAGGACCCCCTCGTCTCCGCCGACATCACCGGCAACCCGGCCTCGGCCATCTTCGACTCGGCCCTCACCCGCGTCGACGGCCGCCACATCAAGGTGGTCGCCTGGTACGACAACGAGTGGGGCTTCTCCCACCGAGTGATCGACACCCTGGAACTCCTCACCACCACCTGACTACGGCGGCGGCCCGCCCATCCGCTCGTGCCGCTCGGCCGCCACCTCGATGAGGATGTCGCGCAGCTCATGTCTGGTCCGGCCACGGGTCTTGACGGCGTGGCAGTTGGGGCACAGGGCGATCATCTGACGTGGATGGTCGGGGCCGTCGTCGGCAAGCCCCACGACGTGGTCGACCTCGAGGATCGGCGCGCCGCTGTCCGTCACGTCGTCGGGCTGCCCGCCGCAGCCCGGGTTCTCACACCGCCTCCGGCTCCGGGCGATCACCGCTTCCCGGGCCGATCCCGACCGGATGGGGTCCCGGGAGACGGTCTCCCGGCGCTGCCCGCGCCGGGATTCCTCCCGGCTCTCCACCAGGTGGCACAGCCGCTCGTACTGGGCGGCCAGCAACACCGGATCGGTCACGGGGGAGCCCGCGGAGGCCGCCACGGACTCGTCGTAGAGGCCGACGTCCGTCAGCAGCGGTACCTCGTCGAATCCGTCGAAGAACCGCTCCGTGATCGCCTGTATCGCCGCCACGCGCGCCGGACCGGAGGTCCGCATGAGTTCGTGCACGGGCTCGGCGAGCCCACCGGCGGGCCGCTGCTCCTCGAACCACCGCCGGGGCACGGCGTCCCCGTGCGCCGGCGGCACCGTGCCCTCGTAGCCGTGGAGCGCCCACAGCCCGGCGTGGAAGAGCGCGAGCACCGGATAGTCGGGCCTGCTCCGCTCACCCCGCCGGCCGTGCCGCTCCAGCAACCCGCCCAGGGCCGCACTCGTCTCGTCCCAGGCCAGCAGGCGCGGCTCCCCGCGCAGCGCCCGGCCGAACGCCCACAGAAGGGTGATCGGCTGATAGAGAAGCGGCCCTGTCGGCGCATGAGCAACACGCAGCGCGCCGATCCGCTCGACCAGGCCGTCCGCGGTCACCTCGGTGACCGCACCCTGCTCGACCACCTGAAACCCCAGATCGGCGAGCAGCTTCACGGCGTGCCCCCGCCCACCGGAGAACTCCGAAGCGGCGAGCGGCTCCCGCCCGGGCAGGAACCCGTGGGCTGCCCCGACGACGGCCTTCGAGTCGTACCGCCGCCCGTCGACCACGAGCACGTACCTACGGGACTCCTGGAACCCGTACCGCCGCAGAAACGCCGCGCGCCCGAGCCGGTCGAACTCCCCGACGGCCCGCAGGATCTCCGCTCTTCCCACGTCACCCAACGCCATGCCGCTCACGATAAGCGGCCCCACCGACAACGCCGCCGACCCGGCGCCCCGGACGGCAACCGCCACCCGTCCCGGGACGTCTGTCCCGGGTGGGGGGCGGACGGCCGGTGAAGCTCTTGCCGGGCGCCGCGCATCTCGTGACAATGCTGCGCACCACAAGGGGGGAGAGGCGCATGATCGTGCCGGGTGAGCAGGAACTCGGTGGTTTCGTACGGCGGTACCAGACCGACGTGAGCCGCCATGGGCGGACCGGGGTCATCTCGTTAGTGATCGGGGTGGCGGCGGGAGCCGTGGCCATCCCGATCGTCATCCAGACCTTCGAGGAATCCACCAGCGGCACGTTCGCCGGGCTCGTGGTGGGAGTGGCGCTGCTGTGCCTGTGGTCGGGCATCACCAACGGCCTGCGCTACACCAGCCGGCACGGCGAGATCTACACCGTGCGCGAGGGCGGCCTCGTCTACCGCAGGACCGGCGAAACCCGGGTGATCCCGTGGGAGAACATCCGCAAGGTCTCCGACAGCGGCCAGAACAACGCGATCAGCGCCGCGATGGGCTGGGACGTCCACTGCCGGATCAAGGTCCGCGACGGCAAACGCCTCCTCCTCACGGGCTTCACGGAGGACGCGGCCGAACTTGCCCGGACGATCCAGCAGGCGGTCGGAGCCGGCACCCGCCCCGCCCCCCGGGAGCGGGGCCTGTGAGGGGCGGACGCCCCGGGCCGGGGAGCCGGGGGTCCTGTGGTCGTCGGTCGTGGAGTGGACATCGCCCGTAGGCACGGCGCTCGGTGCGGCGATCGGCGTGGGGGCGACGCTGCTCGCCGATCGCCGGCGGCGGGAGCGCCAGGAACCGGCGCAGACCTCGGCGTACGCGACCGCCCGGGCGGCTGCGCACCGGGCCCGTCGGCCGGGCGCCGAGGAACTCGGCTTTCTGCATGGACACTTCACCGGCGCGGTGTAGAGTGGGAGCGCTCCCATCTGTGTTCATCAACCGGAACGGAGACCCCCCATGCACAAGCCAAGCCCCTCCGCCAGCCGCCCCCGGCGCGCTGTCCGCCGGCCTCTCCAGGCGCTCACCCTGCTGCTCGCCGTCGTCGTCAGCGCACTGGGCTGGACCGGCACCGCCCAGGCCCACGGCACCGTCGTCGACCCGGCAACCCGCGCCTACCACTGCTGGGAAGAGTGGGGAGACGACCACCTCAACCCGGCCATGGAGCAGGAAGACCCCATGTGCTGGCGCGCCTACCAGGCCAACCCCAACACCATGTGGAACTGGATGAGCATGCTCCAGGACGGCCTCGGCGGTCAGTTCGAGGCGCGGATCCCCAACGGGAAGCTCTGTAGCAACAACCTCCAGAACTTCGAGAGCCTCAACAACCCCGGCGCCTGGACGACCACCGACGTCAGCGACAACTTCTCGATCCACCTGTACGACCAGGCGTCCCACGGCGCCGACTTCTTCCGGGTCTACGTGAGCAAGCAGGGCTTCGACCCCAAGACCCAGGCCCTCGGCTGGGACGACCTCGACTTCATCACCGAGACCGGCAGCTACCCCCCGGCGTCCGACATCACGTTCCCCGTCCAGACCTCCGGCTACTCCGGACACCACATCGTCTTCACGATCTGGCAGGCCTCGCACCTCGACCAGGCTTACCTGATGTGCAGCGACGTGAACTTCGGGTGAGCCGCAGCGCCACGGCACACCACAGCCCCGTGCCCTGAGCCCGGCACCGGGCAGACCGGGCTCCGCCGGCCAGACTCACCTGGCCGGCGGAGCTTTCGGCGTCCGGGCGCCGTGAAGGGGCGTGACGCGCCCCGGGGTCGCGGACTCGTTCATCCCGGACGGTGGGAGCCGTCCCCCTCCACGAGGAACCGCCGCGCCGCCGAGAGTTTGTCGAGGGCCCGGGGCGACTCGCTCAGCCGGTCCGCCAGCGCGTCCACCATCACGAGGAGCCAGCGCGAGTCCGCCGAGCGGGCGGAGAAGTAGGTCCGTACGAAAGCGAGGTGCCCGGTGAACACGCGCTCGTCGTCCACGAACACGGCCGCCGCCAGGGAGTCCAGCAACCGGCCGAGAAACCCGGTGCCCTCCTCGTGCCCCGTGCCCCCCGTGCCCGTACCCGAGCCGTGTTCCGGCCCCGGGCGTCCGCCCAGGTTCGGGCACACGTCACGCAGCGCGGAGGTCAAGTGCTCCAGCAGCCCGGGGCGTTGCCTGACGAGCATCGCGTACGCCTCCACGGCATCCGCCTGGACCGACGACTCCCCGCGCAGTACCGGCGGCCAGCCGCGAAGCAGGGTCTCCGCGGCGCCGCGGGCGTCGGCCGCGTACATGTCCGCCCCCAGCGTGTACGCCCACGTGCCCCCGGGGCCGAACCCCGTCCCGCCCGTGATGACGGGAACGCCGGCCCACCGGCAGATCTCGATCTGCCGGTACGCGAGCGGAAGGTTCCAGGGCAGCGTGCACGAGACGGCGACCACGTCGGGGCCGTTCTGGTGGACGTCCGAGAGGATCCCGTGCGGGGACACCGACCCGCCGAGCGAGCGCACGTCGAAGCCGCGCAGCCGCAGCACCTCGGTGAGGATGTCGGCGGGGAGAATGTGCCACTCACCGTCGCTGCACGCCACCAGCACCTGGCCCCGCGAACCGGCCCCGGCGCGCGAGCGGGCGATCTCGCGGGCGGCGGACGCGATCCCGTCCACGGTCCGCCTGCTGACATGCGTGGCCGCGTGCTCCTGCGCCACCGACCACTCGCCGGACTCCCACCGCTTGCCGACCCTCACCTGCGCGGGTGCCACCAGTTGGAGCAGCACGTCCTCCGCGCTCACCCCGCTCGCCACCAGACCGGTGGCCAGCTCGACCGCCGCCTCCTCGTCCGCATCCGCCAGGCAGGCGTCGAAGCCCGCCCGGGCGGCGTCGGTGATCCCGGAATCGCTCATGGGCTCTCGACCCCCCCGCCCGTCGGGGACTCGCCCGGCGCCCGGGCCGACGGTGCGGCGAGGAGCCACGGCGGGGAGTCACGGCGGGGAGGTGCCTGAAGCGTCAGGATGGAGATGTCGTCGTGCGGGCGGCCGGCAAGCCATTCGGTCGTGAGCAGCTCCAGCCGCTCGGCGACCGACGCCGCCTGCATGTCGATGCAGGTGGCCAGCGCGTCGACGAGGCGTTCCTCGCCGTATATCTCCCGCCCGCTCGCGCCACCGCGCGCTTCGGTGACCCCGTCGCTGTAGAAAAGGATCAGCTCGCCGGGTTCGAGAAGGAACTCCGTACGGCTGAAACTGGGATCGGGCACCGCTCCGACGAGCGTGCCCTCGCAGGGGATCTCCTCCACCCTTCCGTCACCCCGCAGCGCGAGCGGGGAGAGGTGGCCGCCGCCGGCGATCTCCACCTTCACCGAGCCGTCGTCGCGGGGGCAGGCGGAGCCGGTGATCAGGGTCGTGAAGCGGTGGCCGTCGCTGAGGACGATGTCGTTGAGCAGATGCAGGTCGCGCAGGGGTTCGTTCTCCTTCGCGGCCATGGCCAGGGTCCGCATGCTCTGCCGTAGGTGCCCCGCCAGCACCGCGGCCTCGGCACCCTTGCCGGACACGTCGCCGAAGAAGAACGTGACCCCGCCCCCGGCGGCGGGGGCCACGTGGTAGAAGTCGCCGCTGATGTGCAGCGCCTCGGCGGCCGGCCGGTAGGCGGCGCCGAGCCTGAGTCCGTCGGCGGCGGGCAGTGGTTCGGGGGCCATGCTGGCCTGGAGGACTGCGATGGTGTGGGCCTGCTGCGAATAGAGTGCCGCCGTCTCCAGCGCGAGTCCGGCCCGTACGGCGAACCGATGCGTCAGCTCGATGTCCGCGTCGTCGAAGCGCGTACGTTCCGGGCCGCGCCACATGATCAGCGCACCTGCCGGCACGCCGCCTGCGGCGAGCTGGGCCACGAGCGGATCTCCGCCCTTGACGAACTCTTCGGGCATGAGGCTGCCGAGCGCGTCCAGCTCCCGGGCGCCGACGACGGTGGGGCGCGGCTGGAGTCCGTACAGCGCGTTCGCGACCTCGGGCACCCCTTCGAGCCGCTCGACCACCACGTCTCCGTAGGAGCGGGCGTCGCCCGGACCCGCCCGGTGCCAGTCCGTACGCCGCCCGTTCGCGGGCAGGACGACCACGGAGGCGTCCGCCAGCCTCGGGATGACGATCTCGACGAGCGTACGGGCGGTGCGGCCGTGGTGGAGCGAGGCGCCCAGGCGCTGGGCGGCCTCCTCCAGGAAGGCCGACCTGTCGCGTTCGTCGAAGAGCGCCGCCTCGGCCGCTTGCGCGCTGCCGACCTCGCTGACCAGCCACACCGCGAGTCCGCCGACGGTGTGCAGACGCCCGCGGAGCCTGCGGCCCTCGTGGGCGGCACGGAAGCGCCCGGCCCCACGGGCGGCGGCACGGGCAAGGGGCGCCGCCGCCGACGCGGCGAGCGGCTGCCCCGGGCGCAGCCGGGGAAAGAGGCGGGCGGCGGCGCGGTTGAACCCCCGGATCGTCCCGTCGGCGGGGTCGCAGGTGACGACGGCTTCGTCGACGAGATCCAGCAGGGTGCCCAGCTCCGCTGAGGTGTGGCTCCACGTGCCCGTGCCGCCTTCGTCCTCCGGCATCGGCCACCACCTCCTGCGCGCTCCGCTCCTGCGCCCATAGCCTCCTGCGCGTTATCCCCCCTTTTATACTATTTGTACCACCGTGACGGTGCCCGGCGCGGCATGCGTGGCACGGCGGGGTCGTGACGGGCCGAGGCCAGGGTGTGCTCATGAAATGGATGTCATGCACATATCAAAATCTACGCGCGTAGGGTAACGTGGCTCCACGTCGATATCGCGAGACCAAGTCGCCTTGCAGGCAGGGGAGTTGACGTGCACGGAAACCATGAGCCCGATGGCGTCCGGAAGGACCGGTCACGTACCGGACTGGACCGGCGCACCCTGCTGCGCGGGTCAGCCGTCACGTTCGGCCTGGCGGCGGGCGGTGTCCTGCTCTCGGGCAACCCTGCCCAGGCGCTGGACACCTATAACCCGTTCACCGGCTACCCGATGACCGGCGGTTGGCAGGACCACATCGACCGGGGTTCCCTGGGCGGAATCGACTACGCCATGAGCGTCGGCACCCAGCTCCCGGCCGCAGGCGCCGGCGTCGTCACGAACACTCCGAACAACGGCACCGGCGGGCACACCGTGACCATCACCCACAGTGACGGGTACCGGACGCAGTACATGCACCTGTCGCAGTTCCGCGTCGCCAACGGCACCTCGGTCGGCAAAGGAGGCGTCGTCGGACTCTCCGGCGGTGCGGCCGGAGCCCCAGGCTCCGGAAACTCCACCGGCCCCCACGTCCACTGGCACCTGATCACCCCGGCCGGCGCCCGGGTCAACCCGCTGGACTACGTGGGCGGCGGCGGTGGGCTGCCGAAGACGACGACGGAGAATGACGGTGTCCCCGGCCCCACCATGTGGATGCGTACGCAGAACTGGCTGCGGATCGAGTCCGGTTACACGGGCCCCATCGACGGTGTCCCCGGGACCCACACCTACGCCGCGCTCCAGAGGAACATGCGGGGCTGGGGCTACACCGGACCCGTCGACGGCGCCCCCGGCCCCCACACCTGGGCCGCGGTCCAGCGCCTGGCCGCGTCCTACGGCTACACGGGACCGATCGACGGCGTGATGGGCCCCAACTCCTGGCGGGGCTTCAGCCGCTTCATCAACGAAGACCGCTGGGACTGAACCAGAGCCCACCCCGCAAGCCCGACGTGCCCAGTGACCCCTTGGGACCGCGTCCCGTCGATCTCCGCCACCATGGGGGTGGGGATACCTCCTGCGACATGCTCGTGGTCCGGGTCGTACTCCCAGCGTCAGTCGAGCCTCACCGGGGCGGGTGGCCCAGAGCGGCGTGTGCCTCGTCGAGGGGGGAGGAGCGTTTCAGCGGTCTGCCGGCCCGTCGGGACCGAGCCACGCCAGACCCGTCGCACACCCCGGCGGGATCACCCCGCGCCGGCGACGCCGACCGGGCAGCTCACGCCCGTGCCGCCGAGCCTGCCGTGCCATGTGACCCGTTGGGGCCGGTGATGCGAGCGGGGCCCGGAGTTCGGGAGTGTCACCACGGGGAACGTCGCAGAACTCCAGCTACAAGGCGTCGAACGGAGGCACGATACGAACAATGGCGATCAAACGGTCGCGCGGCACCGGCAGGAAGTAGAACCACTCGCCCGCAGCGTCCATCCGGCGCAGGCTGCCGGGCCGGGGACCATGGCCAAGGTCGGTGATGTCGATTCCTGTACCTGCCAGCTCGACCAGGTCCCCGGCCAAACGCTCCACCTCTGCAACCACATGCTCGGGGAGGCCATCGGCCACATGAACACGATCCGGGTCGTACTCCCAACGCCACCCCGCGCTCACTGGATCGGGATACCGAGGGCGGTGTGTGCTGCGTCCAGGATCTTGCCGATCTCGGAGACTGCTCGCCGCGCTTGGGCGCTGTCGTCCCCTTGGGCGGTGTCCTCCCAGTAGCGCAACTGTGCGGCCATGTCGGGGTGGCGCTGGATGTGGACGTAGACGGCCCACTGGGCGATGAACCGCTGGAGCGGACCCATCTCGGAGCCCTGTCGGGTCTGGTCAGCCGCCTGGTCAAGCTCGCGAGTGAAGGCCGGCAGCGCGGCAGGCGCAATCTGACTGACGGCCTGCCGCAGGGTGGTCACCGTCGCGGCCGGCTGAGGGATGAGCGGCTGCCCGGCGGTTGAGATCGTCATTGCTGCTCCCATGGGGCCCGAGTCTGATCCCTCGCGGCAGCGTACCGGGTGCAAGTCCGTTCCCGCCGCTCGAACGAGTGAGGGAGAAGCGATTCAGCTCTCCGTCGGAGCGATGCCGGTGGGGCAGAAGGCGCCGTCGGACTGGTCACTTAGCTTGACGCCCGTGCCGCCGATGCCGCAGTAGCCGCCCGGGTTCTTGTCCAGGTACTGCTGGTGGTAGCCCTCCGCCGGGTGGAAGGGGCGGTTGGCCGCCGGGAGGATCTCCGTGGTGATGTCGCCGTAGCCGGACGAGGCCAGGACCTGCTGGTACGCCGCGCGGGAGGCGTCGGCCGCCGTGCTCTGGGCGGGGGTGTGGGTGTAGATCGCCGAGCGGTACTGCGTGCCGATGTCGTTGCCCTGGCGGAAGCCCTGGGTGGGGTCGTGAGACTCCCAGAAGAGCTTGAGCAGGTCCTCGTACGACACGACCGCCGGGTCGTACACCACGCGGACGGCCTCGGTGTGGCCCGTCCGGCCCGAGCAGACCTCCTCGTACGTCGGGTGCTCCGTGTGCCCGCCCTGGTAGCCGACCAGGGTGGTCCACACGCCCGGCGCCTGCCAGAAGATGCGCTCGGCGCCCCAGAAACAGCCCATCCCGAAGTCCGCGACCTCCAGGCCCTCCGGGTACGGACCCTCCAGCGGGTTGCCCAGCACCGTGTGCCGCTCCGGCACGGTGAACGCGGGTGCGGGGCGGCCGGGCAGCGCCTCGTCCTTGGTGACGAGCTGGTTCTTATGGCGGTTCAGGAACATCTCCGGCCTCCTCCGCTGGCGGTGCTGGTGCTCCTCTCAAGGAACGTACCGCGCCGCTCCGACATTCCCGCTGTCGCTTCCCGCCGTCACTTCAACGCCGCACCCCTGCCGCCCTCGTAGCCCGCCACCGCCAGCGCCCGGTACGCCGCGTACTCCGCCGCCGGCTGCTCGCTCAGCGACCACGGGAGCGCGCCCACGTACCCGTCCACGTGCCGCATCTGCTCCAGCGCCTCCTCGTACCGCTCCGCCCGTACCAGGAAGCACGCCAGCAGGTGCCGTACGTGCGGCAGCATCGGGTGGTCCGCCGGGGCGTGGTGCACCGCGTACTGCGTGCCCTCGATCGCATGCCGGACGACCTCGCCCTCGTACAGCCCGCGCACCAGGTTCGCCTCCGGCAGGTGCTCCCAGACCGCGAAGAGCGGCAGCGCGGGCAGCAGCGTCCCCGGCCCCGCCGAGGCGGCCGAGCGCTGCGCGAAGTCGTACGCCGCCTCCCGGGAGCCGTGCCACTTCTCGCACGCGTACTGAAGTGCCGCGAGATGCGCGCCCATGTGGTCGCCCGCGCGCTGCTCGACCGTGTGCCACAGCTCCTCGAAGTCCGCCTCGCGGTAGTGCGCGCCGCGGGCGATGGCCAGCTCGATGACGTACGGCATGGGGCTGCCCGGCGCCAGCATCGCCGCCTCCGCGCAGACCTTCTTCGCCTCCTCCAGGATCACGGGGAACTCCTCCGCCCCCGACCCGGCCATCCACGCCTGCCGTACCAGGAACTCCGCGTGCACCTCGGCCCCGCCCACGTCCTTGGGCTTCTCCGCCCGCCACGTGCGCAGCCACGCGCCGCCCTCGCCCGGGGCCTGCGCCAGCTCGAAGGCCGCCGCGCCCGCCAGCGTCTGCACCCGCTGCCAGCGCAGCTCCCACTCGTCGTCGGTGAGCGCGAGCAGCCGGGAGGCGGCCTGCCAGTCCTGGTCCTGCTGGAGGTCGCGGAGGACCTCGGCGAGCTGCGGGTCGGGGCCGGGGAGGCGCACGTCCAGTTCGTCCACGGGTACGAAGCCGTAGCCGCCGGCCGGGTCCACGGCCCTGGCGTTCGACTGCACCACCTCCCTGCCGCCGCGGGCGCGGCGCAGCATGGGCACGGCGACCCACGCGATCAACGCGATGGCGAGGAGTGCGAACAACAGTTCCATTAATATGTCCTGGCTTCTCAAAGAGGGTGCGGTGCGGGCCGGTACACGTACGGGTCCTCCCCTCCAGCAAACCAGACCGCCGCGCGCAAGTGCCCCCCTCCAGGGCTTATCCTCGGGCCGCATGAGCCAGCCCAGCTTCGAGACCGTCGCCATCCACGCGGGCCAGGAGCCCGACCCGGCGACGGGCGCGGTCGTACCGCCGATCCACCAGGTGTCCACGTACAAGCAGGACGGGGTGGGGGGCCTGCGCGGAGGCTACGAGTACAGCCGTTCCGCCAACCCCACCCGCACCGCCCTGGAGCAGAACCTCGCCGCGCTGGAGGGCGGGGCCCGCGGCCTCGCGTTCGCCTCCGGCCTGGCCGCCGAGGACTGCCTGCTGCGCACCGTGCTCGGCCCCGGCGACCACGTGGTCATCCCGGATGACGCCTACGGCGGCTCCTTCCGGCTGTTCGCGCAGGTCGCCGCGCGCTGGGGAGTCGAGTTCTCGGTCGCGCACACCTCGGACCCGGCGGCGGTGCGGGCTGCGCTGACCGACCGTACGAAGGTGGTGTGGGTGGAGTCGCCCAGCAACCCGCTGCTGGGCATCACCGACATCGCCGCCTCAGCCGCCGTCGCGCACGAGGCCGGCGCGCTGCTCGTCGTGGACAACACCTTCGCCAGCCCCTACCTCCAGCAGCCCCTGGCGCTCGGCGCCGACGTCGTCGTCCACTCCACGACGAAGTACATGGGCGGGCACTCGGACGTCATCGGCGGCGCGCTCGTCGTGGCCGACCGGGAGCTGGGCGAGCGGCTGGCGTTCCACCAGAACGCGATGGGCGCGGTGGCCGGCCCGTTCGACGCCTGGCTGGTGCTGCGCGGCATCAAGACGCTGGCCGTACGGATGGACAGGCACAGCGCCAACGCGGCGCGCGTCGCCCACATGCTGGACCGGCACCCGCGCGTGACGCACGTGTACTACCCGGGCCTCGAAGATCACCCCGGGCACGAGACGGCCGCGAAGCAGATGCGCGACTTCGGCGGCATGGTGTCGTTCCGCGTCGAGGGCGGCGAGGAGGCGGCGGTCGAGGTCTGCAACCGGGCGCGGCTGTTCATCCTCGGGGAGTCGCTGGGCGGCGTCGAGTCGCTGATCGAGCACCCGGGGCGGATGACGCACGCCTCGGCGGCGGGGTCGCCGCTGGAGGTGCCGGACGACCTGGTGCGGCTGTCGGTCGGGATCGAGTCGGTGGACGACCTGCTGGCGGACCTCACGCAGGCGCTCGGCGCCTGAGACGCGGGACGCACGCAGGGCGCACCCGGGGGGCGCGTTGCGTTGGGCGCGGGGCGCGCCGGCGGCGCGGATGCGTGCCGGTGATCCGCTACGCCCCCGAAGACGCCTGACCCGACCCGACCCCCCGACGCGCCGCTTGAGGAGGCTGCCCCGCTGGGCGGCCTCCTCACCAGCCTTCGAAGTCCGGTGTCGTACGCGCCGGGTGGTCCACCCACGCGCCGCTCACCGCCGCCCACACCGTCAGCGCCACCAGCGCCGCGACGAGCAGCAGCCATACCCCCGACCGCAGCAGCGTCCGGCGGCGCAGCAGCCGCCGGCCGCGCGCGGCGGCCACGGCGGCGAGCTGCGGCGGCACGGCGGGGTGCGGGCCGTCGAGGAGGTCGCGTACGGCCTGCTCCTTGCGGGCGGTGATGGAGATCACGGCGTCGCCACCGCCCGTCGGGTACGTCCCGGGGCCGGCGTGCGCCGGCTGAGCATGGCGGCGCTGGCCCGCATGAGGATCTGGTGGACCCGCTCCGGCGGCAGCCCGAGTGCGGCGGCGGTCTGCTCCTCGGCGACGCCCTCGGCCATCCGCAGCACGAGCACCAGCCGCTCCTGCGGCGAGAGCCGGTCGAGCAGGCCGCCGGAGGTGCGTCGGTAGCGCCAGGCGGTCTGGGCGAAGCGGGAGACGAGCTGCTGCCGGGCCGCCTCGTACGGATCCTCGCCGCGCAGCCGGTCCCAGCGGGCGTAGGTACGGGCCAGGGCCCGGGTCAGCAGCCGTTCGGCCTGCGGGGCGGCGTCCGGCGGTTCGGCGGTGAGCAGTTGGGCGACATGCAGCAGCCGGCCGGCCGCGCCCGCACAGAAGGTCTCGAACTCCAGGGCACGGCGGCGCCGTTGTGCCGAGCGCCGCTGACGCACAGCGCTGCTCCCTTCACCGCCCTCGGTCTAATAGGACGGCAGGCGGGCGCCGGGGTCAATACTCCGGAACCACCGGCGTCGCTAGTCGCCGCCGTCCCCCGGGCCGTCCAGGCCGTCCTGTCCCCTGTCCGGCCGGCCGGGCGGCCGGCCCTCCTGCTGCCCGGCGTTGGCCTGCGAGACCGAGGTGTTGAACCGCGTGAGCAGCGTGCAGAACGTGGCCCGCTCCGCCTGCGTCCAGTCGGAGGTCAGTTGCGCGACCAGCTCGCGCCGCGACCCCTGCACCTCGTGCAGCCGCGCCCTGCCGATCGGCGTCAGCTCCAGTACGACGGCGCGGCCGTCCTCGGGGTGCGTGGCGCGCTTGACGAGCCCGGCGTCGACGAGCGGCGCAACTTGCCGGGTGACGGTCGAGGAGTCGATGCCCATGCCGGCGGCGAGGGCCTTGACGCCCGTGGGGCCGTGCTGCTCAAGGCGGTTGAGCAGCAGATAGGCGGCGCGGTCCATCGAATTGCGCACCTGCCCGAGGCCGGCGAGGCGCGTCTGCTCGGCGCGGCGGGCGAAGACGGCCAACTGATGCTGGAGGTCGTTCAGCAGGTCGGGAACCGCGGGGGTGTCGGTCGGGGAAGGGGGCGAGGGCATGGACGGTGCTCACTTCGTGAGGACGTTCACTGACTGCGGATCTGGCGGCCGGCACGAACCCGGCTGCGGGAGCTGGGGGTGGATAGCTGCGGATACGGGTGCGGATACGGGTGCGATCGGTGCGTAGGACAGGGGATGGACATTCGCATTCGAACTGGGCCACAGATTACGCGGCCCGGCCGTGTGCCGTACGGCCTGTGGAAAACCTGCCGTCGTCTCAGCGTGCGAGACTGTCGCCATGAGCGCAGCCGCGGCCGGGGCCGTCAGTCTGGACGACGTACGCGACGCACAGACCATCCTCGGCGGCATCGCGCGGGTCACCGCGCTGGAGGGCAGCAGGTTCCTCTCCCGGCAGGTCGGCGCACCGGTCCACCTGAAGTGCGAGAACCTTCAGCGCACCGGTTCTTTCAAACTCCGCGGCGCGTACGTGCGCATCGCCGGGCTCGGCGAAGGGCAGCGCGCCCGCGGCGTGGTCGCCGCCAGCGCCGGCAACCACGCGCAGGGCGTGGCCCTCGCCGCGTCGCTGCTGGGAGTGCGCTCGACGGTCTTCATGCCGGTCGGTGCCCCGCTGCCGAAGGTGGCCGCGACGCTGGACTACGGCGCGGACGTGCGGCTGCACGGGCAGGTCGTCGACGAGACGCTGGAGGCGGCGGAGGCGTACGCCGAGGCGACCGGCGCCGTCCTCATCCACCCCTTCGACCACCCCGACGTGGTGGCGGGGCAGGGCACCGTCGGCCTTGAGGTGCTGGAGCAGTGCCCGGAGGTGTCGACGATCGTGGTGGGCATCGGCGGCGGCGGGCTCGCGGCCGGGATCGCGGTGGCGGTGAAGGCGGTCCGGCCCGACGTGCGGATCATCGGGGTGCAGGCGGCGGACGCGGCGGCGTATCCGCCGTCGCTCGCGGCGGGGCGGCCGGTGGCGCTGGAGTCGTTCGGGACGATGGCGGACGGCATCCAGGTGGGCAAGCCGGGCGACGTCCCGTTCAAAATCATTGGCGAGTACGTGGACGAAGTGCGTACGGTCTCCGAGGACGCGCTGTCCGCCGCGGTACTGCTGTGCCTTGAGCGGGCGAAGCTGGTCGTCGAGCCGGCCGGGGCGGCTCCGGTCGCAGCGCTGCTGTCCGAGCCGGACGCCTTCGGGGGCGGCCCGGTGGTGGCGGTGCTCTCCGGCGGGAACGTCGATCCGCTGCTCGTCCAGCGCATTCTGCGGCACGGCATGGCGGCGGCGGGGAGGTACCTGTCGCTGCGGTTGCGCGTGACGGACCGGCCGGGGGTGCTGGCGACGCTGCTGGGGGTGTTGTCAGAGGCGGACGCTAACGTCCTCGACGTGAGTCACGTGCGGACCGATCCGCGCCTCGGGCTCACGGAAGCGGAAGTCGAGCTACAGCTAGAGACGAAGGGGCGGGAGCACTGTGAACGAGTGCTCGCGGCGCTCCGGAAAGCCGGGTACACGGTGTCTTCCTGACACGCACGCCCCTCCCACGGTCCAGCCATTCGCCCACCGCACGCGACTCGGTCACGCCCAGCTCGGCCACTCGCGACTTGACGCGATATATCGCGTGTTCTATTCTCCTGCTGTTGCCCGATCATGCGCTCATGTCTGACATTTGTTGAGAAGTGCCGTCAGACGTCCATCCCACCACCGACTTCCATCCAACCTGGGGAGATCTCTATGCCAGGCGCCATCCACGCCGAAGGGCTGGTCAAGCACTTCGGCGATGTGCGGGCACTGGACGGCGTCGATCTCGACGTCCCCGAAGGCTCCGTTCTCGGCCTGCTCGGCCCCAACGGGGCCGGGAAGACCACCGCCGTGCGCGTGCTGACCACGCTGCTGCGGCCCGACTCCGGCCGCGCCGAGGTCGCCGGGCTCGACGTGCTCAAGCAACCCAACGAGGTGCGCAGATCCATCGGCCTGTCCGGCCAGTTCGCCGCGGTCGACGAGTATCTGACCGGCCGGGAGAACCTCCAGATGGTCGGCCAGCTCTACCAGTTGAGCTCCCGCGACGCGAAGGCCCGCGCCGGCGTGCTGCTGGAGCGGTTCAACCTCGCCGACGCCGCCGACCGCACCGCCAAGACATACTCCGGCGGCATGCGCCGGCGGCTCGACCTGGCCGCCGCGCTCGTCGTCGAGCCGCCCGTGATGTTCATGGACGAGCCGACCACCGGCCTCGACCCGCGCAACCGGCAGCAGCTCTGGGACGTCATCCAGGAACTGGTCAAGGGCGGCACGACGCTGCTGCTCACCACGCAGTACCTGGAAGAGGCCGACCACCTGGCGCACGACATCTGCGTCATCGACCACGGCCGCGTCATCGCGCGCGGCACCTCCGACGAGCTGAAGGCCCGGACCGGCGGCGAGCGCGTCGAGGTCGTCGTGCACCAGCGCGACGAGATCTTCGCCGCCAGCGAGGTCCTCGGCGCCCTCGGCCAGGGCGAGGTCACCGTCGCGGACCACACCCGCAAGCTCACCGTGCCCGTCAGCGGCGGTGCCCGGCTGCTCGCCGACGTCATCCGGGACCTGGACGAGCGCGGCATCGCCATCGACGACATCGGGCTGCGCCGCCCCACGCTGGACGACGTGTTCATCTCGCTCACCGGCCACGCCGCCGAGACCGAGGACGGGAACGCGAAGGCAAAGGACGGCGACGGAAAGGCCGCCGACGACGCCGTGAAGGAGACCGCCAAGTGACCGCCTCGACCGCCCCGGCGCGCACGCCCGCCCCCGCGGCGCCGCCCGGCCTGGGGGGTGTCGGCCAGTCCGTCCGCGACTCGCTGGTCGTCGCCAAGCGCAACCTGCTCCGCATGTCCCGGATCCCCGAAGTCGTGATCTTCGGCCTGATCCAGCCGATCATGTTCGTGGTGCTCTTCTCATACGTGTTCGGCGGCTCCATGAACGTCGGCGGCAGCACGAACGCCGAGGTCTACCGCGAGTTCCTGATGGCCGGCATCTTCGCCCAGACCGTCACCTTCGCCACCGCCGGCGCCGGTGCCGGCATAGCCGAGGACATGCACAAGGGGCTCATCGACCGCTTCCGGTCGCTGCCGATGGCCCGCGGCGCGGTGCTCACCGGCCGTACCCTCGCCGACCTGGTGCAGACCGCGCTGACGCTGGTGGTGCTCGCCATCGTCGCCGCGCTGGTCAGTTGGCGCTTCCACGAGGGCGTACTGAAGGCGCTGGCGGCGTTCGGCCTGCTGCTCCTGCTGGGGTACGCCTTCACCTGGGTCGGCGCACTCATCGGGCTGTCGGTGCGTACGCCCGAGGCGGCCACGTCCGGCGGGCTGGTCTGGCTGTTCCCGGTGACGTTCGTGTCGAACGCCTTCGTGGACTCGGGCAACATGACGCCCTGGCTGCGGCACATCGCCGACTGGAACCCCTTCAGCGCGACCGTGCAGGCGTGCCGCGAGCTGTTCGGCAACCCCGGCGTCGTCCAGTCCGACGCCTGGCCGATGCAGCACCCGGTGCTGGCCTCGCTGATCTACTCGATCGTCATCGTCGTGATCTTCCGCACGCTGGCGGTGCGCAAGTACCGCAACTCCGCCGGCTAGCGCGCCCGGTGGCGCACGTCGAAGCCCCCGGCCCGGGAACCTGGGTTCCCGCCGGGGGCTTCGCGGTGGGCTGCTGCGTCAGACGCGCGATCAGGCAGCGTACGGCTTGGCGTCGAGGATCGTCACCATCGCCGTGTTGCCGTTCGGCAACTCGTAGCTCGCTTCCTCGCCGATCTTCTTGCCGTTGACTCCCATGCCCAGCGGCGACTGCGGCGAGTACGTCTCGACGTCCCCGCTCGCGTACTCCCGCGAGGCCATCAGGAAAGTGAGGGTGTCGCTCTCGTCGCCGTCGAAGGCGATCGTGACGACCATCCCGGGCTCGACCACGCCGTCGTCCGGCGGCGCCTGGCCGACCTTCGCGTTCTCCAGGAGCTGCTGGAGCTGGCGTACCCGCAGCTCCTGCTTGCCCTGCTCCTCCTTGGCCGCGTGATACCCGCCGTTCTCCCGCAGGTCACCCTCCTCGCGAGCCGCCTCGATCTTCTTGGCGATCTCGGTGCGTGCGGGACCCGACAGGTGCTCCAGCTCGGCCTTGAGCTGGTCATACGCCGCCTGGGTCAGCCAGGTGACGTTGTCGCTGGTCTGGGTCACAGGTGCTCCTCGTCGGTGGTGGTTCTGGTGCTGGGGGAACTTCTCATGCGTCTGTGATGCAGCAATCGCCCTACCCAGAAGAATTGCGCCTTCATGGGTGGGGCGAAACCACGATCGTAACAATTCCGGCAGCGGGACGGCGACTGTTATCGCTCGTCGGCCGCCTTGCAGCCGACCAGCTCGGCGTTGGCGCCGCGCGTGGTGGTCCGGATCGACACCACGGTGTCGATGCGTGACTTCGGCTCGTCGATGCGCACGTCGCGGACGCCGGCCTCCGACTTGTCCGCTGCCAGCGAACGCAGCGTGCACACGGCGTCGACGTCGGTCTTCTTGCGGACCTCGATGTGCGCCTGCACCTCTGTGTCGGACACGACCTTGAAGCGGATCAGCTCACCGGACGCCTGCGAACCGGCCGTCGCGTCGACAGCGCCCCAGGCCACGAAGCCGAGGAGGGCCGCGCCGAGGACGGCGCCGACGACCTTCAGCCGCCGGTCGGCACGGGCGTCCGCCGAGCGGCCGTAGCGGCCCTCGGGCAGCGTCTGGGGCGCACCGGCCATGATGGTCCCTCCCGGCAGATCGGCTGGCAGCAGCTGACGGCGGAATGAAATGTCAGTCCGCTCAGTCACTATAGAAGCCGGCCTAGACGACCTGTTACCGAGGATTGAATCTGTGAGCGATGACCTGCGGCTGATGGCCGTCCACGCGCACCCCGACGACGAGTCGAGCAAGGGTGCGGCCACCATGGCGAAGTACGTCTCGGAGGGCGTCGAGGTCCTGGTCGCCACCTGTACGGGGGGCGAGCGGGGGTCGATCCTGAACCCGAAGCTTCAGGGCGACGCCTTCATCGAGAAGAACATGCACGAAGTGCGGCGCAAGGAGATGGCCGAGGCGCGGGAGATCCTCGGCGTGAAGCAGGCGTGGCTGGGGTTCGTCGACTCCGGGCTGCCGGAGGGGGACCCGCTGCCGCCGCTGCCCGACGGCTGCTTCGCCCTGAAGGAGGTCGACGAGGCGGCGGAGGCGCTCGTCCGCCTGATCCGCGAGTTCAAGCCGCAGGTCATCACGACCTACGACGAGAACGGCGGCTATCCCCACCCCGACCACATCATGACCCACAAGATCACGATGGCCGCCTTCGACGCCGCCGGCGACCCCGCGCGCTATCCGGACGCGGGCGAGCCCTGGCAGCCGCTGAAGGTCTACTACAACCAGGGCTTCAACCGGCCGCGCACCGTCGCGCTGCACGAGGCGATGCTCACGCGCGGTCTGGAGTCGCCGTACGGGGAGTGGCTGGAGCGGTGGAAGGAGTTCGAGCGCAAGGAGCGCACGATCACGACGTACGTGCCGTGCGACGAGTTCTTCCCGGTCCGCGACAAGGCGCTGATCGCGCACGCCACGCAGATCGACCCCGACGGGCCGTGGTTCAAGGTCCCGATGGAGATCCAGCAGGAGGTCTGGCCCACCGAGGAGTACGAGCTGGCGAAGTCGCTCGTGGATACATCCCTCCCCGAGGACGACCTCTTCGCCGGCATCCGCGACAATTGACCGTGTGAACACCACATTGGCTGCCGACCTCGTCCCGCTCGCCGACGAGCTCGACAAGAACAAGGTCACGCCGGGCGTCCTCGGCTTCATCGTCTTCGCGCTACTCGGCGTCGCGGTGTGGTTCCTGCTCAAGAGCATGAACCGGCATCTGAACCAGGTCGACTTCAAGGAGAAGACCGACCGCGGCGACGCCGGTCCGGGCGGTACGCGCCCGGACGGCGAGGGCCCGGGAGACGGGGGCGACCCGCGTGCGGACGCGCCTCGCGGCGACGCACCGCGCGGGTCCGCCCCGCGCGGTGACGCGCCCCGGGACGGCACCCCGCGCGACGACAGCCCGCGCGACGAGTCGCCCGGGACCCCGGCGCCGGCAAAGAGCCCGAAGGGCGACAGGCAGCCCGTCGGCCGCCGCCCGTAGCGGCGGGCGGGGCCGGCGGGGCGGTCGAGCCCGGCGGCCGGTACGGACCTGGTCCGCCCCCGGCGCCGGCTAGCCCGCCAGGGCGCCGTCGCCCGCGGGGGCCGCGCCGTTCAGGGGGACGCCCATGACCTCGCGGGCGTGCCGGCTCGGGACCATGCCCAGGCGCCACGCCTGCCAGCCCGTCTCCGGCTCCACGCCCCGCTCCAGCACGAGCTGGAACGTCTCCGCGTAGTCCTCCAGCGCCGGGTCGACCACCCCGCGCCGGGTCGCGGTCGCCGTACGCAACTCGTCCAGCAGCTCCGACAGCTCCTGCTGCGCCACCGCGGCGCCCACCACCGAGCCGCCCGGCGAGGCGAACGGCAGCAGCGTGCAGCGCAGGAACCGGGCCCAGGTGGCCCCGCGCCGGTCGCCGATGCCGGCGAACAGGTCTATCGCCGTGTCGACCAGCTCCAGCGCCTGCCCCGCGCGCCCGTTGCCCGCGTCGATCACGGCCAGCTCGATGCACGACCAGCCCTCGCCGTGGGCCACGCCCACCCGGCGGAAGTCCTGCCGCGCGTCCTGGAGCAACTGCCGGGCGAAGCCGCTGTTGCGCAGGGTGCCGGTCTGCTCGGCGCGCAGATCGCGGGTGACCCGCGCGGAGTGGTGCCGCGCGCAGGCCAGCCCGTACACGTCCCGCATGCGGCTGAACATCGAGCGGGACCGCTCCAGCGCCCGGACCGCGGACTCGCGCTTGCCGGCCCCCTCCTGGGCCTGGCCCAGGTAGTACAGCGTCCACGCCTCGCCGCGCGCGTCGTCGTTCTCCCGGTGCCGGGCGAGGGCCGCCTTGAGCTGCGTCACCGCCGTCGCCGGGTCGGCGGCGACCAGCCGGGCGCGGGCGAGCTGCGTCATCGCCCAGGCTTCGCCGCGGCCGTCGCGGGTGCGCGAGTACTGCTCCAGAGCCTCTTCCAACTGCTCCTCGGCTCCCGGTACGTCTCCGATCCGCAGCCGCACCTGCCCGAGCTGGAAGTGCGCCCACGCCTGGCCGTGCACGCTCTCGCTCTCCTGGTGCAGCGTGAGCGCCTGGTCCAGCAGCGCCAGCGCGTCGCCCAACTGTGCGCGGTCGCGCAGCACGGCCGCCAGCGCGTGCAGCGTCCAGGCGCGGTCGCCGCGCATGTTCTCGCCCTGCTGCATCTGGAGGGCCTCGCGCAGCTTCGCCTCCGCCTCCCGCAGGCTGCCCTGCTGCTGGAGCGTGATGCCCAGGTCGCGCAGGGCGCGGGCGGCGCCGGCGGAGTGCTGCGCCTCGCGGTAGAGGTCGACCACGGAGGACAGCGTCGAGCGGGCCTTGTCCAGCTCGCCGAGCTGCCGGGCCGCGACGCCCGTACGCCACTGGACCGACCGCATCAGCAGCCCCTGGTCGGCGGCCTTGGTCAACTCGTTCAGCTCGCCGAGGCGGTACAGGTCGCCGCGGAGCAGGCAGTAGTCCGCGAGGGCGCCCAGCAGGTGCAGCACCGCGGCCTGTTCCACGCCCTCGGCGTGCCGGAGGGCGGCGGTGATGAAGCTCTGCTCGTCGTCGAGCCAGCGCAGCGCGGAGTCCAGTGACGTGAAGCCGTGCGAGCCGAACCGGTCGGCGCGCGTAGACGTACGCCCGTCGACCAGCCGGATCACCGAGTCGGCCAGCTCCGCGTAGCTGCGGATCAGCCGCTCGTGCGCGGCGGCGCGCACCTCGGGGTTCTCCTCGTCGAGCAGCCGGGCGTACGCGAAGCGGCGTACCAGGTCGTGCACCCGGTAGCGGGAGCTGCGGACGTGCTCCACCAGCCCGGCGCGGGCCAGGGCCGTCAGCCGCTTGCCGGCCTCCTCCTCGCCGACGTCGAGCAGCGCGGCGCAGGCCGCCGTGCCCAGGCTCGCGCGGCCGACCAGCGACAGCCGGCGCAGCAGCGCCCGGGTCGGCTCCGTCAGGTCGCCGTAGCGCAGCCACAGTGCGCGCTCCACCGGCTCCACCGGCCCGTAGGCGTCCAGCGCCTCGGCGAGTCCGGCCAGGCTGCGCACGTCGAGCGCCGACCCGGCGATGCGCAGCGCCAGCGGCAGCCCGCCGCATAGCACCCCGATGCGGTCGGTGGACTGCGCGTCGTACGGCTCGGCGGAGCGCTCGGCGGTGTCCGTCCCCTGGACCATGGCGCGCAGCAGCTCCTCGGCCGCGGTCGCCTCCAGGCCCTCGACCGGCATGTGGTGCACCCAGGCGTCGAGGTCGTCGGGCAGCTCCAGCCGCTGCCGCGAGGTCACCAGCACCAGGCTCTCGGAGCGCTCCGGCACCAGCAGCCGGACCTGCTCGGCGTCGACCGCGTCGTCCAGCACTATGGACACCGGCAGCGACGTCAGATGCTGGTGGTACAGCTCGACGAGGCGGCGGAGCTGTGCGTCGTGCGCCGGGCGCTCGCGGAACATGAGCTGGTCGCGCGGGGCGCCGAGGCGGTTGAGCAGGTGCAGCAGCGCGTCCCGGGTGGGCAGCGGGGCCTCGTCCAGGCTCTCGCCGCGCAGGTCCACCACCACGGCGGCGCGGAACTGCTCGCGCAGTTGGTGGGCGGCGCGGACCGCGAGGGTGGTGCGCCCGGCGCCCGGCGGGCCGTGCAGCACGACGACGGTCGGCTTGGTCTCCGTACTGGCGCGGCCCTGCTGCACCCATCCGGCGATCCGGGCGAGCTGGGCCTTGCGGCCCACGTACACCCGGGAGGCCGCGGGCAGTTGGCGGTAGGACTGCTCCAGCGTGGCCCGCTGCCGCGCCTCCTGGCTGCGGTTCCGGCGCAACTGGGGCTCGCGGTCCGTACCCCCGCCGGCGGCCGTGCTCTGCCCCTGGCGGTCGCCGGCCGACTCGGAGCGGGCGGGCGGGCGGACGCGGGCCGAGATCATCCGCTGCTCGTCGAAGAAGGGCCGCACGCCGCGCAGTTCCAGCGCCGTCAGCCACTGGAGCCGGAGCTGCTCGGGGCCGCCGGGCTGCCGGGCGGCGCCCGAGCGCGTGTTGCCCGAGAGCCAGTGGGCCAGGCCGATCTGCACCAGGCCCGCGACGAGCCCGGCGAGGCAGGTGGCCAGCCCGGTCCAGAACGCGGCCGTGGAGCCCAGGCCCTCCTCGGCGGAGACGAGCAGGGCGACGGCGGCGGCGGTGAGGGTCGCGGTCACCGCGGGCCCGACCGACTGCGGGGAGAAGCGCTCGGCGAACGAATGCCGGCCCGCGGCGGACTCGTCCAGCGCGCGCACGTACGCCCCGTACTCCTCGGCGGCGCGTGCGGCCATGTCGTCCAGCGCCGCCCGCGCCCGGCCGAGCAGCACCACGCCGTCGGTCCGGCCACCGGAGCGGCGCACTTCCTCTTCGACCGCGCGGGTGAGAAGAAGCTCCGCCTCCCCCCGATGCTTGTCGCGCAGTCGGGACGCTGTGCCCGGCATGTGCTCCCCTCCCATACCCGTCGCCCGCTGGTGCAGTTGCACCGCCAAGTCTTCCGCGTTTCCCGGGTATTCGGCATCCCCCTGTGGATAACTCGGCCGGATGACGCGGTGAATGAAGAGCTGATAACACCGGGCATCCGGTCCTTGAGCAGAATTTCGGTGCCGGGAAAAACGCGTCCGGCGGGTACGACGCCGTTGTCGTACCCGCCGGTTCCTGCCGGAGGCGTACCGAGTCAGCCCAGGCGGTTGACCAGGGCGTGGTACTCCTCCCACAGCTCCTTGGGAGTGTGGTCGCCGAAGGTGTCGAGGTGCGCGGGGATCAGCGCGGCCTCCTCGCGCCATACCTCGGGGTCCACGGAGAGCAGGAAGTCGAGCTGGTCGTCGGTGAGTTCGAGCCCGTCGATGTCCAGTGCGCCCTTTGCGGGCAGCACCCCGATCGGGCTCTCGACGCCCTCGGCCTCGCCGTTGAGCCGTTGGACGATCCACTTCAGCACGCGGCTGTTCTCACCGAACCCGGGCCAGACGAACGACCCGTCGGCGTCCTTGCGGAACCAGTTGACGTAGTAGATCTTCGGGAGCTTCGCGGCGTCCGCGGAGGCGCCGACCTTCAGCCAGTGGCCGAAGTAGTCGCCCATGTTGTAGCCGCAGAAAGGCAGCATCGCGAAGGGGTCGCGGCGCAGCTCGCCGACCTTGCCCTCGGCGGCGGCGGTCTTCTCGGAGGCGACGTTGGCGCCGAGGAAGACGCCGTGCTGCCAGTCGAACGACTCCGTCACCAGCGGCACGGCGGTGGCGCGGCGACCGCCGAAGAGGATGGCCGAGATGGGCACGCCCCTGGGGTCCTCCCACTCCGGCGCGATCGTCGGGCACTGCGCGGCCGGCACGGTGAAGCGGGCGTTCGGGTGCGCGGCGGGCGTGCCGGACTGCGGGGTCCAGTCGTTGCCGAGCCAGTCGGTGACGTGCGCCGGGGGCTCCGCGGTCATGCCCTCCCACCACACGTCGCCGTCGTCGGTGAGGGCGACGTTGGTGAAGACGGAGTTGCCCCACAGGGTCTTCATCGCGTTGGCGTTGGTGTGCTCGCCGGTGCCGGGCGCGACGCCGAAGAAGCCGGCCTCGGGGTTGATCGCGTACAGCCGGCCGTCCTCGCCGAAGCGCATCCAGGCGATGTCGTCGCCGATGGTCTCCACGGTCCAGCCGCGGGTGGTCGGCTCCAGCATGGCGAGGTTGGTCTTGCCGCAGGCGGACGGGAACGCGGCGGCGACGTACTTGGACTCACCGCGCGGCGGCGTGAGCTTGAGCACGAGCATGTGCTCGGCGAGCCAGCCCTCGTCGCGCGCCATGACGGAGGCGATGCGCAGGGCGTAGCACTTCTTGCCCAGCAGGGCGTTGCCGCCGTAGCCGGATCCGTACGACCAGATCTCGCGGGTCTCGGGGAAGTGGGAGATGTACTTCGTCGAGCTGCACGGCCACGGCACATCCTGCGCTCCGGGCTCCAGGGGCGCGCCGACGGTGTGGACGGCCTTGACGAAGAAGCCGTCGTCGCCCAGCTCGTCGAGGACCGGGCGGCCCATGCGGGTCATGGTGCGCATGGCGGTGGCGACGTACGCGGAGTCGGTGATCTCGACGCCGAGGGCGGAGAGCGGGGAGCCCAGCGGGCCCATGCAGAAGGGGACGACGTACATGGTGCGACCGCGCATGGCGCCGCGGAAGAGGCCGCCCTTGCCGGAGGTGCCGGTGAAGACCTCGCGCATCTCGGCGGGGTCCATCCAGTGGTTCGTCGGCCCGGCGTCCTGCTCCTGCTCGGAGCAGATGAACGTACGGTCCTCGACCCGCGCGACGTCGGTCGGGTCGGACGCGGCGTAGTACGAGCCGGGGCGCTTGACGGGGTCCAGCTTCGTGAAGGTGCCCTTGGCGACGAGCTCGGCGCACAGGCGGTCGTACTCCGCCTGGGAGCCGTCACACCACACGATCTCGTCGGGCTGGGTGAGGTCGGCGATCTCCTGGACCCAGGAGAGGAGCCCTTCGTGCTTGGTCGGGGTGGTCATGAGTACCGCATGCTCCAGATGTCGAGGGTTTGGGCGTTTCTTCTGTGATGTCACATCTATCTGGTTTTCAAGACCGTTACCCCTTGGGGGCGCCGACCCGGTGGCCGCTCATATGAGCCCGTCCGGTGTCGGGTGTGCGCTCGTTTGATGATGAGGTAGCTCAGACGTCATGTCCAGCCGGCTCCCGCGTGAACAGCGCCACTCCGCGGCGGACCTACGGAGGCGTAGGTAGCATGGGCGCATGAGTGCGACGGGTGAGGGAGAGTTGCAGCGGGTCGCCAGTGCCGCGGCCGCCGTCCTCAAGCCGCGGCTGCGCGGCTGGTTGCATGCGGTGATGTTCCCGGCGGCGCTGTTCGCGGGCGTGCTGCTGACGGCGCTGGCGGAGAGCCCGCGCGGCCGGCTGGCCTGCGCGGTCTACACGTTGACGGCCTGCCTCCTCTTCGGCGTCAGCGCGCTGTACCACCGGGGCGACTGGGGCCCGCGGGGCACGGCCGTGCTGCGCCGGCTCGACCACGCCAACATCTTCCTGATCATCGCCGGCACGTACACGCCGTTCACGATCCTGCTGCTGGAGGGCGGAAGGCAGCAGGCGCTGCTCTGGTTCATCTGGGCGGCGGCGCTCGCCGGGATCGCGTTCCGCGTGGTCTGGGTCGGTGCGCCGCGGTGGCTGTACACGCCGTGCTACATCGCGATGGGCTGGGCGGCGGTGTTCTTCCTGCCGGACTTCATGCGCGCGGGCGGCATCGCGGTGCTCGTGCTGGTGGTCGTCGGCGGCGTGCTGTACAGCGCGGGCGGTGTGGTCTACGGGATCAAGCGGCCGAACCCGTCGCCGCGTTGGTTCGGCTTCCACGAGGTCTTCCACTCGTTCACGCTGGCGGCGTTCGCCGTCCACTACGTGGGGATCTCGCTCGTGGCGTACCGCCACGCGTAAGCCCTACGGGGCGCGTGCGGCATCCGGGTGTCCGACTGTCCGGGTGATCCGTACGTGTCGGCTCCTGTACTTCCCCGGGCAGAAGCCGCAGGGATGATGTTATCGGTGCGTACTACCATCCCCCGCTCCTCGTGGAGGCAGAAGATGCGCATCCGTACGCTCGCCCGCTCCCTCGCCACCGGTGCCCTCGTGATCGGTCTCGCCGGTGTCGGCGCGGCTTCGGCCCAGGCCACCGGGCACCCGAAGCACGACAAGCAGTGCTGCTCCAAGTGGTACAACCAGGAGATCAGCAAGAAGATCAACAACGAGATCCAGAAGACCTGGAACAACACCGAGGTCGAGGTCGAGGTCGAGGTCGAGAACAACATCAACAACCGCGTCTCGGGCAACCAGTACACCGAGATCAGCCCCTCCACGTCGATTCACTTCGGCCCGCTCCAGAGCTACGACCGTGAGGCGATCGTCATCGGGCGCTAAGCCCGGACCGCCGCGGCAGGGCGCTCGCGGCACCACGCGGAGGCACTCTCCACGGATTCCCGGGGTCCGGCCCGCACGCCATGTGTCATGGCGTGCGGGCCGGACTTCTGCTGTTTCCGGTGGGGGCGGTGCGGATCGGGGGTGGCGGTGCGGGCCGGCACGGCCGTCAGGCGGGCGCGGCCGGTTGTCCACAGGTGGTTGTCCACAGCTCTGGCGCAGGATTCTGGGAGTTGCTATTTTTTGGGAGTGACTTCCAAAAGACGCTGGTGGGCTCTCGGCGGGCTCGTCATGTCCGTGCTCGTGCTCGGGTTCGACCTGACGATCCTGAACGTCGCGCTGCCCACGATGGCGGCGGACATCGGGGCCGACACCGGCGAGTTGCAGTGGATCGTGGACGCGTACGCGGTGGTGTTCGCCGCCTTCATGCTGCCCGCGGGGCTGCTGGGGGACCGGTTCGGGCGGCGCCGGATGCTGGTGGCGGGGTTGGGGATCTTCCTGGCCGGCAGCCTCATAGGCCCGTTCGTCTCCAGCCCGGAGGCGGTGATCGTCGCGCGCGCGGTGATGGGCCTGGGCGGCGCGCTGATCATGCCGCTGGCGCTCTCGGTCATCCCCACGCTCTTCGGCGACGAGGAGCGGACGAAGGCCGTGGGCGCCGTGACCGCCGCGATGGCGGCCGGCATGCCGGCGGGGCCGCTGCTGGGCGGCTGGCTGCTCGACCACTTCTGGTGGGGCTCCATCTTCGTGCTGAACATCCCGCTGGTGGCCATCGGCATCGCGGCGGCGCTGCTGCTGATACCCGAGACCCGGGACCCCGCGGTGCCGCGCGTCGACCCGGTCAGCACGGTGCTCAGCGTCCTCGGGCTCGGCGGCCTGGTCCTCGGCGTCATCGAGGGGCCGACGCGGGGGTGGGGCGATCCGCTGGTGGTGGGGGCGCTGGCCGGCTCGGCGGTGCTGCTCTGCTGGCTGGTGCTGCGGGAGCGGCGTGCGGCCCGGCCGATGCTGGACCTGGAGCTGCTGGCCAACCGCGCCTTCCGGTGGAACGCCGTGGTGGCCGTGCTCGCGACGTTCGTGATGGCGGGGCTGCTGTTCGTGCTGCCGCAGTACCTCCAGACGGTGCTGGGCAACGACCCGTTCGGCACCGGGCTGCGGCTGATGCCGCTGATGGCGGGGCTGCTGGTGACGGCGCGGGCGGCGCCGGCGCTGATGGCGCGGTTCGGCTCGCGGGTCGTGGTCAGCGCCGGGATGGCGGTCTTCGCGTTCGCCATGCTGCTCGGCAGCCGTACGGACGTCGCCGACGGGTACGGCTACACGGCGGTGTGGCTGACCGTCACCGGCTTCGGCCTCGGGTTCGCGCTGGTGCCGACCATGGACGCCGCCCTCGGCGCGCTGCCAGCGAGCCGGGCGGGCAGCGGCACGGGGCTGCTGACCACGTTGCGGCAGGTCGGCGGCGCCATCGGGGTCGCCCTGCTGGGCAGCCTGCTGAACGGGGTGTTCACGGACCGGTTGGAGACCGGCGGGGTGCCGGGGGCCGCGGCGGAGAAGGCGCGGGAGTCCGTGGTCGCGGCGCACACGGTCGCCGAGCGACTGGGCGCGCCGCGGCTCGCGGAGTCGGCGGACTCGGCGTACGTGCACGGCATGGGCCTGGCGCTGCTGGTCTGCGGGATCGCCGCGCTGCTTACGGCGGTCGTCACCGCCGTGCGGCTGCCCGACGACAGACGAGGGGAGAAGGACGGGTCCGGACAGGAGAAGCCGCGGCGGAAGCGGAGAGGAGGGAAGACGGACCACGTCGGCGGAATAGCCGCCGCCAGGCGCGGTGCAGGACAATGAGGAATATGGCCTCCTCCCGTACCTCTGCCGTCACGCCCGTAGCCGCCTCCCCCGTGGCCGCGGTCACCGAGGCAGGGCTCGGTCTGCGCGAGCGCAAGAAGCTGCGCACCCGCCAGGCCATCCGGCAGGCGGCGTACCGGCTGATCGGGGAGCAGGGGTACGAGCAGACCACCGTCGAGCAGATCGCCGAGGCCGCGGAGGTCTCGCCGAGCACCGTCTTCCGGTACTTCGCGACCAAGGAGGACATCATCCTGACCGACGAGTACGACCCGGTGCTGGAGCAGGCCATCCTCGACCGGCCGGCGGACGAGCCGCCGCTCGTCGCGGTGCGGGAGGCGGTCGTCACCTCGCTGCGGCTGCTCTACGAGGAGTTCCGGCCGGAGTTCGTGCTGCGGATGCAGCTCGTGCGCGAGGTGCCGGCGCTGCGGGCGCAGATGCACGAGAGCATGGACCAGAACGTCGAGCTGCTGTGCGGGGTACTCTCCGAGCGGACCGGCCGGCCGCGGGACGACTTCGAGCTGCGGGTGGTCGTGGGGGCGATCTTCGGGGCGCTGACCCAGGTGCTGTTCGAGTGGGTGGACCGGGAGCCGGACTGCGACCTGGTGGAGACGGTCGACCGGGCGCTGGCGGTGCTGGAGCGCGGCCTGACGCTGTGAGGCGGGGCCGCGCGTCAGCCCTGCGGGGGTGCGGCGGGGGTCAACTGGGCGCGTAGCTCTTCGGGCCGGGTCACCGGGGCGGCGCAGACGAAGTGACGGCAGACGTAGGCGGCGGGGGCGCCGTCGACGAGGGGGCGGTCGGCGAGGAGGGGGACGGCGTCGGCATCGACGGTGGGCGCCGCGCCGGATACGGCCGCCGCGCCGGACTCCGTGCCCGCACCCGTAGTCGCACCCGCGCCCGTGCCCGGCGCCTCGCCTGTGCCGGGCGGGGGGCCCGTGGCGATGACCGCGCCGGGGGCGGGGGAGAGGAGGGCCGTGCGGTGCAGTTCCGTGCGGCGGGGGTCGTCCGGGGGACCGACGACGGCGACCTCGCGGGGGCCGTCCAGGGCCGCTTCCGCCGCCGCGAGGCCCCAGCCGACGAAGCGGGGCGCCCGCGGGCCCAGCTTGGCCACGATGCCGAGGGCCTGTTCAGCCGCCTCGCGGTGCCGTTCGCTGCCGGTGTACGCGGCGTAGGACAGCAGCGCGGCGGCCGATGCCGTCCAGCCCGACGGCGTCGGGTTGTCCGTGGGGTCCTGGGGGCGCCGGATGAGCTGCTCGGCGTCGTCGGCGGTGTCGTACAGCGCGCCGCCCTCGCCCCGGAACCGTTCGAGCACGGTGTCCAGGAGCAGCCCGGCGAGCTGGAGCCACGCGCCCTCGCCCGTGACGGCGGTGAGCGTGAGGAACCCCTCCGCCACGTCGGCGTAGTCCTCCAGCACACCGGCGCTGTCGCCGGCCGCTCCGCCCCGCGAGGTGCGCACCAGCCGCCCCACCGTGCCGGGCCCGCCGGTGCCGTCCGTCATGTGCACCCGTACCAGCAGGTCGGCCGCCGCCACGGCGGCGTCCACGAGGTCCGGCCGGTCGAAGTACGCGCCGATCTCGGCGAGGGCGGCGATGGCCAGCCCGTTCCACGCCGTGACGACCTTGTCGTCGCGGAACGGCCGCGGCCGCCCCGCCCGCGCCGCCGTCAGCCGCTCCCGTACGGAAGCGATCCGCCCGGCGTCGGACGGCACCCCGGTGTCGGGGAGTTGCAGCACCGAGGCGCCCTCCTCGAAGGTGGCCGCCGCGGGTGCCTCGGGCACGCCGTAGTACGCCCCGGCCAGCGCCGCGTCCTCCGCGCCGAGGACGTCGTGCAGCTCGTCGGGCGTCCACACGTAGTACGTGCCCTCCGCGTGCCCGCCGCCGTCCGGCCGGTCGCTGTCGGCGTCGAGCGCGGAGGCGAAGCC
The DNA here is from genome assembly GCF_045781775.1 of Streptomyces sp. 184. Taxonomy (NCBI): domain Bacteria; kingdom Bacillati; phylum Actinomycetota; class Actinomycetes; order Kitasatosporales; family Streptomycetaceae; genus Streptomyces; species Streptomyces sp. 184. The sequence goes on from NZ_CP123230.1 coordinate 1,164,421, forward strand.
GCCCTCCTCGGTGCGCAGTTCGCGCACCAGGAAGTCCGCGGTCTCCAGCGCCACGCGCCGGGCCTGCTCGCTTCCTGTCGCGCGCCACAGGTGGGCGTAGACGCGGGCCAGCAGGGCGTTGTCGTAGAGCATCTTCTCGAAGTGCGGGACGACCCACTCCGCGTCCACCGAGTAGCGCGCGAAGCCGCCGCCGAGCTGGTCGTAGATGCCGCCGCGGGCCATCGCCTCGCAGGTGGCCTGCACCATCTCCAGCGCCGCCGCCGAGCCGGTGCGGGCGTGGTGGCGCAGCAGGAACTCCAGCACCATCGGCTGCGGGAACTTCGGCGCACCGCCGAACCCGCCCCGTACCGCGTCGAACTCCTTCGTCAGCTCCAGCAGCGCCGCATGCACCTCCGCATCCCCGGGCGGCCCGCCCCCGGGCCCGCCCACGGCCCCGCTCAGCGTCCGCCCCGCCAGGTCCGCCGCCACCCGCGCCGCGACCTCGGTGACCTCGCCCCGCCGGTCCGCCCAGGCCGCCGCGACGCCCTGGAGCACCTGCCGGAACGACGGCATCCCGCCCCGCGGCCGGGGCGGGAAGTACGTACCGAAGTAGAACGGCTCCGCGTCGGGCGTGAGGAACACCGTCATCGGCCACCCGCCCTGCCCGGTGGCGGCCTGGACCGCCTCCATGTACACGGCGTCGACGTCGGGCCGCTCCTCGCGGTCGACCTTGATGCTGACGAACCCCGCGTTCAGCTCCGCGGCGGTGGCCTCGTCGGCGAAGGACTCACGCGCCATCACATGGCACCAGTGACAGGAGGCGTACCCGACCGACAGCAGCACGGGTACGTCACGGCGCCGCGCCTCGGCGAACGCCTCCGGCGACCAGGGCCACCAGTCGACGGGGTTGTCGGCGTGCTGGAGCAGATACGGCGACGGGGAGTCGGCCAGGCGATTCATGCGATTCAGCCTCTCACAGCGCCCGTCCCGGCCAACGAACCCGCACGGCCTCGCTCGCTCGCAGAACCACGCCTCATCGAAGATCGTTTCTTCCCGGGAACCGGGCGCCTCAGGAGCACAGGACACAGGCTGAGCCCAGCGGGGCGAAAGCTGCGGAAGCTCCTGAGAGAGGTACACCGTGACCGCCGAGATGGTGGCGCCCGCCTGGATGCACACCCAGATCAGTGCGGAGCAGTACGACTCCTGGTTCGAGGAGCAGTGCGCCGGCATTGAGATCGTGGACGGTCTACTGGCGTGTCGAACAGGCCGCCACCGGTGTCCCGATCGTCTATACCTACGTTCTCGACCCTGCCACCCAGACCTACCGGGACGGCGAGATGTTCACCGGCGCGATCAAGGCTGCCGTGCCCTTCCCCCTCACCGTGGACCTGGGATCGGTCTGACCTGACAGCGGGCCGCAGGCGGGCGTCCTGCCGGACCTGGGCATTCTCGGGGCAGGAGGGGGCGACTTGCGTGGCGCACCCGGCGTGTTCCGTACGGCAGTGCCCACTCGCGGGGCGGGGCACGGCTCAGCGCTGGCGGTAGCCGTCGAGGAAGGTGCCGATGCGGGTGATGGCGTCCGTCAGGCCGTCCTTTTCCAGGAGGGTGACGATGCGGAAGTGGTCGGGGCGGGGCCAGTTGAAGCCGGTGCCCTGGACCAGGAGGATGTTCTCCGCGCGCAGCAGGTCGAGGACGAATCGGGCGTCGTCCTTGATCTTGTGGACCTTCGGGTCCAGGCGGGGGAAGGCGTACAGGGCGCCCTTGGGTTTGACGCAGGTGACGCCCGGGATCTGGGTGAGCAGGTCGTAGGCGGTGTCGCGCTGGACGAGGAGGCGGCCGCCCGGGAGGATCAGGTCCTTGATCGACTGGCGGCCCCCGAGGGCGGTGGCGACGATGTGCTGGGCGGGGACGTTGGCGCACAGACGCATGTTCGCCAGGATCGTCAGGCCCTCCAGGTAGCTGCGCGCGTCCTGCTTCGGGCCGCACACGGCCAGCCAGCCGCTGCGGTAGCCGGCCACGCGGTATGCCTTGGAGAGCCCGTTGAAGGTGAGGACCAGCAGGTCGGGGGCGTAGCTGGCGGTGGGGGCGTGGGTGGCGTCGTCGTAGAGGATCTTGTCGTAGATCTCGTCGGAGCAGAGCACCAGGCCGTGGCGGCGGGCGATGTCGGTCAGGCCGCGCATCAGCTCCGCGTCGTAGACGGCGCCGGTGGGGTTGTTCGGGTTGATGACGACCAGCGCGCGGGTGCGGTCCGTGATGCGGCGCTCGATGTCGTCGAGGTCGGGCATCCAGTCGGCCTGCTCGTCGCAGCGGTAGTGCACCGGGGTGCCGCCGGCCAGGGAGACCGACGCCGTCCACAGCGGGTAGTCCGGGGCCGGGATCAGGACCTCGTCGCCGTCGTTGAGGAGGGCCTGCATGGACATCTGGATCAGCTCGGAGACGCCGTTGCCGAGGAAGACGTCCTCGACGTCCAGGTCGATGCCCTTGGTCTGGTAGTGCTGCATCACGGCGCGGCGGGCGGGCAGGATGCCCTTGGAGTCGCCGTACCCGTGGGCGCTGCCGGCGGTGCGGAGCAGGTCCTCCAGGATCTCCGGGGGGCACTCGAAGCCGAACGGGGCCGGGTTGCCGATGTTCAGCTTGAGGATCTGGTGACCTGCCGCCTCGCGCCGCATCGCTTCCTCGAGCACGGGGCCCCGGATGTCGTAGCAGACGTTGGCGAGCTTCGTTGACTGGATCACCTGCATGCGGCCACTGTACGGGCCGGTCCCGGGCACCGCCTCCGGATAACCGGCGCCTTCCGTGCGAGCCCGGTCACATGCCCGATGCCCCTCCGGACCCCGCCCGTACCTGCCACAATGCCCGGATGGCGGCCCAACCACCCACCGGTCCGGCGACGTTCGCCCCCCTCGGTCCCGGTGCCGCGCTCGCCCTGGTCAACGACGAACCCGTGGCCGCCGTCGGCGACGACATGCTCGGCACCGGCCGGGCCGCGGCGCAGCTCGCCCGGCTGCTGCACGCCTCCCGCGCCTCGACGCCGTTCACCCTCGCCGTGGACGCCGGCTGGGGGATGGGCAAGTCCACTCTGATGCGGCTGGTGGACGCCAAGCTGCGGGTCGAGGCCGACGTGGAGACGGTCTGGTACAACGCCTGGACCTCCACCGGCGCCGACGCCCTCGAAGGGCTCGTGAAGTCGGTGCTCGTGCGCTTCGAGCGGCGCACGCTCAGGCGCGCGCTGGCCCGGATCTCCCGGGGGCGCACGCTGGTGCGCGGCGTACGCGCCCTCACCACTGCGCTCGGCGGCACGCTCGGCGCGGCCGGGCTGGTCGACGAGCTGTGGACGAGCTGGGACGCGGGCCCCGAGGCGCGCAACGGCATGCGCGAGGAGATCGCGCGCATGGCCCGCGAGTGGGCCGAGAACGCGCCGCACCGGCTGCTGGTCGTCTTCATCGACGACCTCGACCGCTGCCCCGAGGAGACCGTCCTCGCCGTCTGCGAGGCCCTGAAGGTCTACCTGGACGTCCCCGGACTCGTCTTCGTCGTCGGCTGCGACCGCTCCGCGCTCGGCCCCAGCGGGCTGCTGCGCGACCTGTCGCCGGCGGCGTCGGCCTTCATGGAGAAGATCTTCCAGACCAGCTACCGCATCCCCGTCGCGGACAACGAGGGCGTCGGCGCGTACGTCGAGTGGTGCGCGCGCACCGCGGGCATCGAGCGGATGCTCGACGACGGGCTGAAGAAGCTGCTGGTCGAGCGGTCGGGCCGGAATCCGCGGCGGATCAAGCGGCTGGTGAACGGCTTCGTCCTGGAGGCCACCTTGAACCCGGTGTGGTCCGGCTTCCGCTCCGAGGCGGTCATCAGGACGCTGCTGCTCCAGTACTTCTATCCGGAGTTCTACCGGATGATGACCGGCGTGGACGTCGCCCCCGGCGGGGACGTGGTGCAGGAGTTCACGACGTACCGCCGCGTACGCCGCGCGCTGCTGTCGCCGGCGTCGCCGGCCGCGCAGGCGCCCCTGCCGGAGTTCGCCTCGCACGCGGAGGTCGGCGCGTTCTGCGAGCAGTACGAGCTGTCCGCGCCGGTGCCGGAGCAGGATCCGGCGCAGGCGCTGGAGCAACTGGAGCGGCGGCTGCCGGTCGGCTTCCCCGAGCACGCGGACGACCCGGGGTTCACGTCCCTGCTGGCGGACCTGCTGCGGCTGCCGGACGCGGAGCGGCTGCTGGTGCTGCTGCGCGAGGGCGCACCGGCGCCGGTGGAGGGGACGAGCTACGAGCCGGCGGCGGCGGTCCCCTACGGGGACCAGGTCTTCCCCACGTACACACCCTGGGCGGTGCCCACGGCCTCCGCGCCGTACGGGAGCCAGGACCCGGCCGGGAGCCAGACCGCCTGGGGGAGCCAGGCGTCGTGGGGCAGCCCGTCCTCCTACGGGCGCCAGACCCCGTCCGCGCAGCCTTCCTTCCCGTCCCAGGCCCAGCAGCCGTACACGCCGTACACCTCGTTCACGCCGTCCACGGCCCAGCCCGCGTACTCCTCGCCGCCGCCCTACCAGTCCCCCTACCCGCCCCCCGGCGGGTACGCGGCGGGCGAGGCCGCGGACGGCCGCGCCCGGCCGGCCGTGCCCGCGCTGGAGGGCCTGCGGATCCTGTGGGTCGACGACGATACCGACGGCGGCACGGACCACGTCCGCCGCCTGCGCGGCGGGGGCGCCGGGGTCACCCTCGTGCGCGACCGCGCGGAAGCCGAGCGGGAGCTGGCCGCCAACCGGTTCGATCTGCTGATCTCCGACATCACCCGCGGCCCCGCCCGGTCCGCCGGCCTGGACGTCCTGCGGCAGTGGCGCGACTCCGGGACGTACGACGGCCCCGCCGCGTTCCTCTCCGGCCGGGTCACCCCCGAGCGGGTGGAAACGGCCGGCGAGCTGGATGCGTCGATCTTCAACAGCGCGGACGCGTTGCTCGCGTACGCCACGCTCGTGGCCGCGTCCCTCAGGGCCGCCCGCGCCCCCGGACCGTACGGCCCGGCACCGCGGTCGTCCGACGGCCCTCCCGCATGACGAACTCCCCGCCCACCAGCACGTACGGCACCCCCACAGGCCCCCGCCGCGGCTCCTCGTACGTCGCCCCCGACGCCACCGTCGCCGGGTCGAACAGCACCAGGTCCGCCAGGTAGCCCTCCCGCACCAGCCCCCGGTCCGCCAGCCGCAGGCGGGCCGCCGGGCGGGCGGTGAGGTGGCGGACGCACTCCTCCAGGGCCAGCACGCCCAGCTCGCGCACGTAGTGGCCGAGGTAGTGCGGGAAGGTGCCGTACGCCCGCGGGTGCGGCTTCGCGCCGTGCAGGATGCCGTCGCTGCCGCCCGTGTGCGCGGGGTGGGCCATGATCGCCCGGACGTTCTCCTCGTGCCCTACGTGCTGGAGGATCGTCGTCGCCAGCCGGTCGTCCAGCAGCAGCCGGCGGGCCGCGCCGAAGTCCGGCAGCCGCCGCCCCACCCAGCCGGCGAGCGCCGGGTCGCCCACGCCCGAGACCTCGATCGTGGACCAGTCCATCGGCACCCCGTGCGACCCGTCGGAGCCCTCGACCTCCAGCGCGTGCCGGATCCGCGCCGCCGTGTCCGCCTCCCGCAGCCGCGCGAGCGTCGCCTCCGGGCCGCCGACCGCGGCCCAGCTCGGCAGCAGCGCGGCCAGCGTGGTGCAGCCGGCCAGGTAGGGGTACGTGTCCAGCGAGACGTCCACGCCCTCGGCGAGCGCCCGGTCCAGCAGCGCGGTCAGCTCGGCGGCGCGGCCGGCGTTGACGTCGAAATTCAGGGTGGCGTGCGCGAGGTGCAGCGCGCAGCCGGCGTCCCGGGCGAGGCCGAGCATCTCGGCGTACGCGCCGACGGCGCCGGCGCCGTACGAGCGGTGGTGCGGGCAGTAGTAGCCGCCGTACGCCGCGACGACCCGGCACAGCTCCGTCAGCTCGGCGGTCGGCGCGTACATCCCCGGCGGGTACGTCAGCCCCGACGACATCCCCACCGCGCCCTGCTCCAGGCCCTCGGCGACCAGCCGCTTCATGTGCGCCAGCTCGTCGTCCTTCGCCGGCCGGTCCTCCCAGCCCAGCGCCAGCATCCGCACCGTGCCCTGCGGCACGAGGTACGCGGCGTTGACCGCCAGCCCGTCGCCGTCGGGGCCGCGGTCGAGGCGGTCGAGGTACTCGCCGACCGTGCGCCAGTCGAACGCCACCCGGTCGTCGCCCGGCCCGCCGCCGTTCCAGCCGGCGATCTGGCGGCGCAGCTCGCCGAGGGTGCGGTCGTCCACGGGCGCGTACGACAGCCCGTCCTGGCCGATGACCTCCAGCGTCACGCCCTGCGCGGCCTTGGCGGTGTGCTCGGGGTCGCGCAGCAGGGCGAGGTCGGAGTGGGCGTGCATGTCGACGAAGCCGGGGGCGAGGACGAGGCCGCCGGCGTCGAGTACGGTCCGGCCGGTGAGCCGCGGGGCGATGGCCGCGATCCGGCCGCCGGCCAGGCCGACGTCGGCGCGGTAGCCGGGCGCCCCCGAGCCGTCGACGACGAGGGCGCCGCGGATCACCAGCTCCATGCGTGCCGCTCCCCCGTGCCGCTCAGAAGAAGGTCCGTACGTACTCCGTGACCGTACCGTCCTGCTCGACCAGCGGGATGAGCTGCCACTTGTCGAAGATCGTGCACGGGTGCGACAGCGCCAGCGCCACCCAGTCCCCGACCTCCAGCGCGGCGGCCCCGGGGGTGTCGGCCACGTCCAGCCAGGCGTGCTGGTCCGAGAGCTTGCGCACCGTGATCCCCGTCGCCGCCCGCTCCGCGCCCAGCCCGCCGGCCGCGTCGTAGCCGCGCACCGCCACCGGCACCGGCAGGTCCAGGTCGTACGCGGCGTCCCGCTTGCCGGCGTTGACGAACGCCTGCCCCGGCTCCGGCCGCGAGACCACCTGCGTCCACAGCCGGAACGCCGGCACCAGCGAGCCCTGATCGGGCGTCCGGTTGAACGGCGTCACCCGGCTGTAGTGCCCGTCGTCGTGGCTGATGTACGCCCCCGAGCGCAGCAGCCTGAGCACCGGCCGAGACAGCTCGGGCGCCGCCGCGAAGCCGTCGGCGACGGCGTCGAACCACGCGCTGCCCCCGGCGCTGACCACGATCTCGTCGGCGTCCGCGAAGAGCCCCGCGGCATCCAGCTCCGCGGCCAGCCCCAGCAGCCGGCGCATCCAGCCCCGTACCACCTCGCCGTCCGCGCCCGGCGCCTCCGCCTCGTACCCGGCGACCCCGGCCAGCCGCAGCGTCCCCGCCCGCGCCGCCGCCTCGGCGACCGCGCGGCAGTCGGCCTCCGTACGGGCCCCGGTGCGCGCGTCCGGCCCCGCGCCCAGCTCGACGGTGACCTCGACCGGCCGCGTCGCCCCGGCCGCGTGCAGCGCCGCGTCCATCAGCTCGACGCCGCGTACGGAGTCGACGTAGCAGACGAGCCGGAAGTCCGGGTCGGCGGCCAGCTCGGCGGCGAGCCAGCGCAGCGCGGCGGCGTCGACCAGCTCGTTGGCGAGGAAGATCCGCCCCGCGCCGTACGCCCGCGCCACCCGCGCCTGGTGGGGGACGGCGACGGTGATGCCCCAGGCGCCGTGGTCGAGCTGGCGGGCGAAGAGCTGCGGGGCCATCGTCGTCTTGCCGTGCGGCGCGAAGGCCAGGCCGTGGCCGGCGGCGAAGCGGGCGAGAGCGCCGAGGTTGTGCTCCAGCGCGGGGGCGGAGAGCGCGAGCACGGGGGTGGTGAAGCCGCCCGTGAACAGCGACCGGCGCTCGGCGGCCAGCGCGCCGGCGGTCAGGCCGGCGGCATCGGGCGGCAGGCCCTTGAAGCGGTGGTCGATACGTTCTTCCGCCAGCTCGGCGAGCGACGCCATGAAGCCCTCCAGCAGGTTGGTTGCGCACCACGCAACGTGCATTGCGTATATCGACACCGCTGTCTAACATCCGGGCGAACGGCTGGTCAACGGTGGCCGGTACGCCGGGACGGGCCCGAGAGCACATCGGCACGCCGGCCCGAGCGCGCCGTACGGGGTACGACAGCAGCGCCAGCACGACAGCACGACAGCTCGGGCACGACGGCACGACGAACGGTGGGAGGACGCGATGAGCCAGTCGGTCGGCCGCGCGCTCGCCATCCTGCCCATGCTCGCCGACGGCCCCGCCGGCCTGGAGCAGGTCGCCACGAGGCTCGGCGTGCACAAGACCACCGCCATGCGGCTGCTGCGCACCCTCCACGAACACGGCCTGGTCTACCGCCAGGACGACCAGCGCTACCGCCTCGGTGCCCGGCTCTTCGCCCTCGCCCAGGCGGCGGCCGAGAGCCTGGACGTACGCGAGATCGCCCACCCGCACCTGGTGAAGCTCGGCGAGGTCACCGGGCACACCGTGCACCTCGCCGTCTACGAGGACCGCGAGGTGATGTACATCGACAAGGTCGACAGCCGCTACCCGGTGCGCATGTACTCGCGCATCGGCCGGCCCGTGGCGATCACCGTCGCGGCCGTGGCGAAGCTGCTGCTGGCCGACCTGCCGGAGCCGGAGCGGCGCGCCGTCGCCGAACGGCTCGAATACCCCATGTACACCCCCCGCTCGACGCCCGACGCCCAGGCCCTGCTCGCCGAGCTGGCCGCGGTGCGCGAGCAGGGGTGGGCCACCGACTTCGGCGGCCACGAGGAGTCCATCAACTGCATCGGCGCCCCCATCCGCGGCGCCGACGGCCGTACCGCCGCCGCCTGTTCCCTGTCGGCGCCGAACGTCGTCGTCACCGCGGACGAGCTGATGACCCTCCTCCCGCAGCTCCGCCGCACGGCGGCAGCGATCAGTGACGACTACTCCGGAAGAGTGCCCGTATGAGCGACAAGGCCCAGAAGACCGCCGTCACCCCCGCCAACCACGTCCCGCCGCCGGCGCGCTTCTCCGCGGGCGTGCGCAAGGGCAACATCCTCCAGGTCGCCGGCCAGGTCGGCTTCCTGCCCGCCGAGGAGGGCAAGGCGCCGGCCCCCGCCGGTCCGACGCTGCGCGCGCAGACCGAGCAGACGCTCTCCAACGTCAAGGCGGTGCTGGAGGAGGGCGGCGCGTCCTGGGAGGACGCGGTGATGATCCGCGTGTACCTCACCGACACCGCCCACTTCGCCGAGTTCAACCAGATCTACGACGCCTACTTCGCGGAGCTGGAGCAGCCGCCGGCGGCGCGTACGACCGTGTACGTCGGGCTGCCCGCGGGGCTGCTCGTGGAGATCGACTGCCTGGCCGTGCTCGGCTGAGGCGCCTGCCCGCGGCCCGGCCGTCAGCGCCCCGCGCCGACGGCCGGGCCGCGGAACGTGCGCCGGTAGGCGTGCGGGGTGGTGTCCAGCCGGCGCAGGAAGTGGTGGCGCAGCGTCGCCGCGTTGCCGAAGCCCGCGCGCGAGGCGATGGTGTCCACCGTGGCGTCGGTCTCCTCCAGCAACTGCTGCGCCAGCAGCAGCCGCTGGCCCAGCAGCCACTGGTACGGCGTCGTCCCCGTCTCCTGCTGGAAGCGGCGGGCGAACGTCCGCGGCGCCAGATGCGCCCGCGCCGCCAACTGCTCCACCGTGGCGTCCTCGTCCAGGTGCTCCTGGAGCCAGGTCAGCACCCGGGCGATGGCGTCGTCGTCGCACGTGCCGCGCACCGGCCGGTCGATGTACTGCGCCTGGCCACCGTCCCGGTGCGGCGGTACGACCATGCGGCGGGCGATCGCGTTGGCCACCTTGCTGCCCTGCTCCTCGCGGACGAGGGCGAGGCAGGCGTCGATGCCGGAGGCGGTGCCGGCCGAGGTGATCACCGGGCCGTCGGCGACGTAGAGCACGTCGGGCTCGATCAGCGCCCGCGGGTACTCGCGCTTCATCTGGTCGGCGAACATCCAGTGCGTCGTGCACCGGCGGCCGTCCAGCAGCCCGGCCTGGGCGAGCAGGAACCCGCCGGTGCACACGCTCAGCACCTTCGTGCCGCGCGCGACCGCCTCGCGCAGCGCGTGCAGCAGCTCGGGCGGGAAGTCGCGGTACGCGAACTTCTGCCCCGCCGGGACGGCGATCAGGTCGGCGCCGGCGAAGCTCTCCAGGCCGTGCGGGACCTCGACGGGCAGGCCGGGGTGGATGGTGACGCGGCCGGGCTTCGGCGCGGCGTACGAGAAGTCGTAGACCGGCAGGCCCTCGTCGCGTCGGTCCATGCCGAAGACCTCGCAGATGACGCCCAGCTCGAAGGCGTTGACATCGTCGTTGAGCAGACACACCACTTTGGAGAGCATGCGGCCAGTATGCCACCGGCCTGGCAGTAATTCGAAGGCCTATGGCAGAGCTGCCACTGTTTGTGTGTGCAAGGATCGGCGACCGTAGAGGACATGAACGCGATCCTCGAAAACGTCGTCGGAACCCTGGTCCTGATCCTGATGGCCGCGATCCTGGTCGGCCCGGCACTGTACTTCGACCGCCGCGAGCGCACCGCCCACCGCCGGCTCAAGGCCGCCGAGCGCGGCGGGAGCACGGCGCCCGGACGGAACGTACCCGCCGAGGGCGCGTCCGCCGAGGGCGTCTCCGCCCGGGACGCGCTCGCCGGCTACGGCCGCGCCGCCTGACCGCACACCCCGCGCGCCATGGCGCGCCCCCGCACCGCGGGGGCGCGCCCCGGCGTCAGCCGGTGCAGTACTCGCCCTCCTTGCCGATCGAGCGGTACATGCAGTCGGCGTTCTCCAGCAGTTGCAGCACCGCGTCCCGGTTGCGGCTCGTCTCCCGCCCGATGACCTCGTCGGGCGGGTAGAAACCGCCGCCGCCCGCCGAGCGCGGGTACATCTCGAACGTGTAGCTGAAGATCTTCTGCTCGCCCCAGAGGTAGTCGTTGACCGACCCGTCCGTGATGTACAGGTCGCTCGACTGCTGCGGCGTGTAGCCGTTGCTCGCGGCCATCTTCTCCCCGACCGCGGCGAACGCGTCGCGGTCGTCCTGTGTCAGCCCGGGGCCGGTGTCGTTGTACGTGTAGCCGTACGGCCACAGCACCAGCTCGCTGTACGTGTGGAAGTCGATCCCCGCGGTGATCTGCTGCTCGCCGCCCACGACCCGGCTGCGCGCGAAGTCGGCGACGACCTTGACCTCCTTGGCCGACTCGCCCGCGGTGCCGCGGTAGGTATCGCTCGACGGGCTGCCGGAGGAGCCGCCGCAGCAGCCCCAGCGGTATTTCCAGTTGCGGTTCAGGTCCGTGCCGACCGCGCTGGAGCCGGAGTTGGGCTGGCGGTTCTTGCGCCAGCTCCGGTACGAGCCGGAGGCGATGTCGTACTCGCCGCCGTCCGGGTTGAGGTCCGGCACGATCCAGATCTCGCGGCCGTCGACGACGTCGGTGATCCGCTGGTCCGTGCCGTAGTCGTCCGCGAACTCGCCCAGCAGGTACAGCGCCATCTCGACGGTGAGGTGCTCGCGCGCGTGCTGGTGGTGGGTGAAGAGGACCTCGGGCTCGTCCTCGTCGGCGCTCACGTTGTCGCTGATCTTGAGGGCGACGATGTCGCGGCCCTGGTACGAGGTGCCGATGACCCGCTTGCTGATGAGGTCCGGGCGCTGGGCGATCCGCTGGTCGATCTCCGCGGTCATCTCCGCGTAGTTGTGGTACCGCGAGTCGGCCGGCGGGAAGTCGAGCGTCGTGGGGGGCTGGTCCGCGAGCCGGGCGGGCGGCGCGGGGAGCTTGTCGAGCCGGTAGCCGAGGTCGCGGAGCTTGCGGGCCTGGGCGCCGTCGGCGGAGACGACCACGGAGTGGTCGCGTGCCTCGTCGACGGAGACGCCGGTGGCCGCGAGGCGGGTACGGGCCTCGCGGCCCGTCTGGCCCAGGACCTCGTACTGCCGGATCTCCTCGCCGCGTTGTGCCTGGGCCGCGCTCGTCCCGGTCCTCTCCGCCGTCTCGGCGGCGGGTTCCGCGCCCGCGGCACTGAGGGTGCCGGCGGCGGCGAGGGAGAGCACCGCGGTCAGGGTCACCGACCGTAGGGGTAGTCGCATGCCGTCTCCTGGATGTGGAGTGTGTGGGGTGGTGCATGGCGACGTCGTGTCGTGTGGGGCGGTGGTGCGCGTCAATGGTTCTGAACCTGGCGTGATCAGGTCAAGAGGCCCCGGGGTGTTGCGCGCGTGTGTTCGGCCACGTACGCCCCCTTGTGCGGCCGTCCGCCGATCCCTTTCAATGCCGGAGATCGCAGAGGGGACGAGCTGCGAAGGAGCCGCTCATGGCTGACCGCACCGAGCCCGCGTCCGCACCGCCCGAGATGAGAAAGGCCAAGTGGCGCTACATCGGGCCGGGGATCGTCGTCGCCGCCACCGGCGTCGGCGCCGGCGACCTGGTGGCCACGCTGCTCGCCGGCAGCAAGTTCGGCTACACCCTGCTGTGGGCCGCCGTCATAGGCTGCGTCGTCAAGGTCGCCCTCGCCGAGGCCGTCGGCCGCTGGCACCTGGCCACCGGCCGCACCCTGTTCGAGGGCTGGCGCACCCTCGGCACCTGGACCTCGGTCTACTTCGCGATCTACGTCGTCATCTGGGGTTTCGTCTACGGCGCGACCGCCATGTCGTCCTCCGCGCTACCGCTGGTCGCGCTCTTCCCGGACGGGCCGAACCTGAAGACCTGGGGCATCCTCACCGGCCTGACCGGGCTGGTCTTCGTGTGGTTCAACCGCTACGCGGTCTTCGAGAAGGTCATGACCGTCCTGGTCGGCGTCATGTTCGTGGTCGTCGTCTACGTCGCGATCCGCGTCTCGCCGAACTTCGGAGACGCCTTCGCGGGACTGTGGCCCACGCTGCCCGACGGCTCGCTGCTCTACACCCTCGGCCTGATCGGCGGCGTCGGCGGCACGATCACCATGGCCGCGTACGGCTACTGGGTCAACGCCAAGGGCTGGACGGACGTCGGCTGGCTGAAGGTGATGCGGCTGGACAACCGGGTCGCGTACATCACCACCGGCATCTTCGTCGTCGCGATGCTGCTCGTCGGCGCCGAGCTGCTGCACGCCACGCAACTCACGCTGGAGTCGGGCGACAAGGGCCTGGTCGACCTCGGCGACATCCTGGAGGAGCGCTACGGCGCGGCCACCGCGAACCTCTTCCTCGTCGGCTTCTTCGCCACCTCGTTCACCTCGCTCATCGGCGTCTGGCACGGCGTCAGCCTGCTCTTCGCGGACTTCGTGGCGAACGTGCGCGGCGGGCACGACGGGCACGGCGCCGGCGACGGCAACGCGCGGGAGGTCGCCGCGGGCAGCCGCGAGCGGTCGCTGCCGTTCCGCGCCTACCTGCTGTGGCTGACGTTCCCGCCGATGACGCTGCTGTGGCTGGACGAGCCGTTCGCCATCGTCATCACGTACGGCGTGCTCGGCGCGTTCTTCATGCCGTTCCTCGCGCTGACGCTGCTGTGGCTGCTCAACACCGACCGCACCCCGCGGCAGTGGCGCAACGGCGGACTCAGCAACGGCCTGCTGACGGCCTCCGGGCTGCTCTTCATCGTGCTGTGCGTGCAGCAGATCAGGGACCTGCCCTGGTAGTCGCCCTGGCGTGATCACCCGAGGCGGATCAGCGGATCAGGGGAAAAGGGGGCCCGCCCGCCCAGGTTGCATGGGCGGGCGGGCCGAGGCCGTCGGCGCGGCCGGCAGTGCGGGAGGCGGCCGGCCGCGGACGGCCGGTCAGGGCAGGGCGTGCACGTGCGGCCCCACCGCGCCGGACCAGGCGTTGCCGGCCGTGGCGTCCCAGTTGGTCGACCAGGTCATGGCGCCGCGCAGGTCGGGGTACGTCCGCGGCGGCTTGAACGAGCCGCAGTTCGTCCCGCGGGTGAGGCAGTCGAGCGCGGCGTTGACGACGGACGGCGCGGTGTAGCCGCCGCCCGCGGCCCGGGTGGACGCCGGCAGGCCGAGGCCCACCTGCGAGGGCGCGAGGCCGCCTTCGAGCTGGATGCAGGCCAGGGCGGTGAGGAAGTTGATCGTGCCCTGCGCGTACACGCCGCCGTCGCAGCCGAGCATCGTGCCGCTGTTGTAGTACTGCATGTTGACGACGGTGAGGATGTCCTTGATGTTCAGCGCCGTCTTGAAGTACTCGCCCGCGGTCGACTGCATGTCGATGGTCTGCGGCGCCATCGTGATGACGAGGTCCGGGCCCGCCTTCTGCGACAACTGGCGCAGGGCCTGCGTCATGTAGGTGGAGTTGACCCCGTTCTCCAGGTCGATGTCGACCCCGTCGAAGCCGTACTCCAGCATCAGCGCGTGCAGGCTGTTCGCGAAGTTCGTGGCCGCCTGCGGGGAGTTCACCGAGACCGTGCCGAGTTCGCCGCCCACGGAGATGATGACGGACTTGCCGGCCTGCTGCTTGGCGGCGATGTCCTGCTTGAACTCCGCGACGGTGTAGCCGCCGAGGGCGGCCGAGGCGAGGTTGAAGGTCACCTGGCCGGGGGTGGGGGTCGCGTCCGCGAAGGCGACCGCGATGATGTCGTACTGGCTGCTCACGTCGCGGATCCGCTGGACGGTCGCGCCGTTGTTGAAGTTCTGCCAGTAGCCCGTGACCGCGTGCTTCGGCACCTTGTTGCCGCCCCCGCCGTCGGGGGTCGTGGTGCCGGTGACGGCCGGGGACTTCGGCGACTCGCCGGCGGCGTTGGTCGCGGTCACCTGGAACTGGTACGCGGTCGAGGGCGTGAGCCCCGTGACGGTCGCGGAGGCGCCGCCGGTGCTGAGCACCTTCGTACCGTCGCGGTAGACGTTGTAGCCGGTCGCGCCGGTGACGGGGGACCAGCCCAGCGAGACGGAGCGGGCGGCGGTGCCGGTCACGGCGACGCCGGTGGGTGCGGCCGGGATGGTGCCCGGGTCGCCGCCGGGGCCGGTGAGGCTGATGTCGTCGGCGTGGTAGGCGGGCTGGCCGTACCAGCCGTGGGTGTAGACCGTCACCGAGGTGGTGTTCGGCCCGGTGGTGAAGTTCGTCTTGAGCTGGCTGTACGAGGACGCGCCGGAGGTCCAGGTCGAGACGTCGGTGGTGCCGGTGCCGCTCGCGCCCAGGTAGACGTACGAGCCCTGCACCCAGGCGCTCAGCTCGTACGCGGAGTTGGGCTTGACGGCGACGGCCTGGGTACAGCGGGCGTAGTCCTGGCCGGCGGGGGTGGCGCGCAGCGCGCCCGTACCGGAGTGCACCGGGCTGGCGACGGTGGTGCCGGCGGTGCCGGAGCAGGTCCAGCCGCTGAGGCCGGACTCGAAGCCGGGGTTCTGGACGAGGTTGGGCTCGGCGCCCGCGGCCAGCGGGGTGCCGAGGAGAGTGGCGAGGAGGCCGCCGGCCGCGGCGACGGCGAGCCGGCGGAAGGAGGTTCTGGCGGATCGGGCGGATCTGGCGGTTGGGGCGGATCTGGGGGTCCGGGGCGTGCGGGGTCTGTGTGCTCGGAACACGGGGGCCTCCGTAACGGGAGCGCGTGAGGAGCGGGACCGTGCGGGGTAGTGGGTGGCCGGGGACGTACGTGTCAGGTGTGGTGCGGGTCGGTGCGGGCCGCGCCGCACAACTTGGTCCAGACCAATGCGGGTGTCAAGTCTTCCCGTACGAGCGCCGCAAACGGGAACGGGTCCGTCCGCCCCGCCCCCCGGCCGCCCGCCGCGCACCCCAACCCTCTTTGCACAAAAGGTGTTTCCGCAGTCCACGTCCCGGTTATGGTGCTCAGAGCGTGTCTGAGACCGGTGGGGGGACGCCCGACGTGCCAACAGCCATCGCAGTCACCAGCCCCGACCTCGTGCTCCCCGCCCCCGGCCGGCACGGCCCGCTCGGCCGGCAGGGCCCGCCCGGCCTCCCGGGACCCACGGTCATGGCGCTGCGCCACCCGCGGGAGCAGCCCCTGGAGGAGGCGCTGGCGGAGGTGTCGGCCGTGCTGGAGCAGCACGGCTTCCTCGTCGTGCTCCACCCCGCCGCCGCCCCCGCCGCCGTGGTCCGCCGGCTGCACACCGTACGGTCCGTGCTGGAGAGCGACCGGATGGCGCTGATCCCGCTGCCGTTACCGCCGCTGGCCGTCGCCGTCATCGCCCGCCAGTTGCTCCAGTTGTCCACCGCCGACCTCGGCGCCGGCGTGCTCGCCACCGCCGCCCGGCTGCTCACCCACTACATCCACGCGGGCGCCGTGCTCGGCAGCGTCGCCAAGCTCGACCGGGTGCCGGTGACCCTCGGCGCGCACGCCCGCTCCTGGGTGCCCGGCGCGCACTTCGCCGTCATCGCCGCGCCACGGCCCCAGCTCGTACGGATCGGCCGCGACCCCGTGCCGCAGGGGCCGGACTTCGCCACCGGGCTCGTGCACGCCTCCGGGCGGGTGGACGCGGCCTGGGTCACCGGCGAACTGGCCGCCGGCTGGCGGGTGCAGGCGCTGGAGATGACGCCGCTGCCGGCGGCGTCCGCGCCGTGGTGGGCGACGGAGAAGGTGTGCGAGTTCGCCGCCGGGATCACCGACCCGCTGGTGCTGAGCCGGCTGGTGGCCTCGGTGCAGCGGGCGCGCTGCTCGTGGTGCGGGCTGGAGATCATCGGGGACCGGTGCCTGCTGTGCGCCACCCCGGTGCCGCCGGGGCCGGCCGCCCCGTCGCCCGCCCCGCCGCAGGCCGTACCCGCGCACGCCACGCCGCCGCCGTACGCCGTACCGCCGCATGCCGTACCGCAGCAGGGCGCGCCCCCGCCCCTCGCGCAGCCGCCGCCGCAGCATTCCGTACCGCAGCCGCCGCACCAGCCCGCCGTCGGCGCGGCCATACCGTCACCCCCCGAGATCAACCGTTGAGGTCCCGTCGATGAACTCACGCCAGCGTCGCGGCATCATCCTCGTCCTGCTGTCGGTCCTCGTCGCACTCGGCGCCTTCGCCGGTGTGCTGGCGTTCGTCAGCGACGTGGAGTCCAAGGTCGGCGACGAGGCCACCGCGTACCGGCTCACCACCGACGTCGAGGCGTACGAGCCGCTGGAGCCGGACCAGTACGAGAAGACGACCATGCCGAAGCGCTGGCTGCCCGACACCGCGGTCACCGACCCGGACGAGCTGGACGGCAAGGTCGCGCTCACGCCGCTGCGGCAGGGCTCGCTGCTCCAGAGCGACATGGTCAGCGGCCGTCCGGACCTGGAGCCCGGACAGCAGGAGATCGCCATCATGATCGACGCCTCCACCGGCGTCGCCGGAAAGATCACGCCGGGCGCGCGGGTCAACATCTTCGCCACCTTCGACGCCCAGGGCGACGGCGACAAGCCCGTCTCCCAGGTGATCGTCGCGGGCGCCCGCGTCATCGACGTCGGCGAGCTGACCCCGATCGAGCGCACCGGCGACGACGACCCCCGGGCCGACGAGGGCGAGGCCGTGCCGATCACCTTCGCCCTCGGCACCTCCGACGCGCAGCGCGTGGCGTACGCGGAGTCCTTCGCGACGCACGTGCGCCTCGCCCTCGTCGCCCCCGGCGAGGAGGACGCGGACATCGCCCCCGAGGACCGCACGTACACCCTCGACGAGGACCGGTGAGGGGCCGCACATGACCAGCCGCATCCAGCGAAGGGCAGCCGCCCCGCGGGCGTACGGGACGCGGGCGTACGGGACGCGGGCCGCGCCCGCGCGCGCGTGCGCGCCGGAGAGGGGCCGGCGCCCATGACCGTACGCATCCAGCCCGTCATCGCCGACCCCGACGCCGCGCGCGCCACCGTCTCGCTGCTCCACCAACTGCCCGACGCCGAGGCCGCCGCGCCGATCGGCGACTCCGTCGCGCTCCTCGACCACCTCGCGACGCTCGCCGGGGCCGGCGTGGCCGAACTGCCCGAGGTGCTCCTCGTCCACGAGCGGATCGGGCCGGTGCCCGCGCTGGAGCTGATCCGCGACGTCGCGCTGCGCTTCCCCGCCGTCGGCACCGTCCTCGTCACCGCCGACACCTCGCCCGCCGGCTACTCCGCCGCCATGGACGCCGGCGCCCGCGGCGTCGTCGGGCTGCCGCTGGCGTACGAGGAGCTGGCCGCCCGGGTGCAGGCCGCCGCGCAGTGGTCCGGCGGCGTCCGGCGGCACCTCGGCGCCGCGGCCGGGCCGGAGGCGTTCGGCGGCCCCGGCGGCACGCTCGTCACCGTCAGCGGCGCGAAGGGCGGCGTCGGCACCACCGTCGCGGCGGTGCAGCTCGCGCTCGCCGCGCGGGCCGCCGGCCGGCACGTCGCGCTGGCCGACCTGGACCTCCAGTCCGGCGACATCGCCTCGTACCTCGACGTGCAGTTCCGCCGCTCGGTCGCCGACCTGGCGGGCATCAAGGACATCTCGCCGCGCGTGCTCCAGGACGCCGTCTTCACCCACCACACCGGCCTCGGCCTGCTGCTCGCCCCCTCCGAGGGCGAGCGCGGCGAGGACGTCGACGACCGGGCGGCGCGGCAGACGCTGAGCGCGCTGCGGTCGCGGTACGACGTGGTGGTCCTCGACTGCGGCAGCCAGGTGACCACGCCGAACGCCGCCGCCGTCGAACTCGCCGACATCGCGCTGCTCGTGACGACGCCCGACGTGATCTCCGTACGCGGCGCGAAGCGCATGCTGCGGCTGTGGGACCGGCTCCAGATCCGCAAGGCGGAGGACACCGTCGTGCTGGTCAACCGGCTCACCAAGAACACCGAGATCCAGCCGTCCATCATCGCGCGCGCCACCGGGACCACGGTGGCGCGCACGGCGGTGCCGGCGGCGTTCAAGGAACTCCAGCCGCTCGTGGACGCCGGGCGGCTCCAGGACTTGGAGCAGCGCTCGACGGTACGGCAGGCGCTGTGGGCGGTGGCGGGGGAGCTGGGGCTGACGGTGGTGCCGGACCAGGGCGCCCCCGGCGGGCCCCCCGCGCACGGCGGCGGAGCGCAGCGGGCGCTGGGCGCGGGCGCCGGCCCCGGCGCCGTGGGCGCCGGCGGCCGCGGCGCGCCCGCGCCGCAGGTCGCCCCGCCCGGCGCCCAGCCGGCGCTGCCGCCCGGGACCCCGGGCGGGCCCGGCGGTCCGGCGCCGGGACCCGGCGCGGCGCCGGGGCCCGCACCCGGACGCGGCGGGCGGCGCCGGGGCGACCGCGGTGACCGCGGTGACCGGGGGCAGGTGTCGGTGGAGTTCGCCGGCATGCTGCCGCTGATCGCGCTCGTCCTCGTCGTCGTCTGGCAGTTCGTCCTCGTCGGCTACACCTACTCGCTGGCCGGCAACGCCGCCGACATGGCCGCCCGCGCCGCCGCCGTCGGCGACGACCCCGTAGCCGCGGCGGAGGAGGACCTGCCCGACGCCTGGGACGCCTCCGTCTCGGTCGGCTCGTCGGACGGCGTCACCACCGCCACCGTCGACCTCAAGGTGCCGGTCCTCTTCCCGGGCGGCCTGAACTTCCCGTTCACGGTCAGCGGCACCGCGGGCGCGACGGACGAGGGAGGCTGAGGGTGCGCAGCGGATCGCGTACGAGAACGCTCCGCGCCGAGCGGGCCGCGCCGGGGCCGGTCGTGCCGGGGCCGGTCGTGCCGCCGCGGCGCCGCGACCGCGGGTCCGTCGCCGTCGAGTACATCGGCTTCCTGCCCGTGCTGATCTTCATCGCCCTCGCCGCCGTGCAGTTGGGCGTCGCCGCCTACACCGCCTCCCAGGCCGGCACCGCCGCCCGCGCCGCCGCCCGGATGGAGTCCCTGGACGACCCGCCGTCGTCCGCCGGCGCCGCCGGGGCCGCGTCGATCAGCGACTGGCTGGAGGCCGGCTTCGAGGTCTCCTCCGGCGACGGCGAGGTGACCGTCACCGCCAGCGTCGAGATCCCCTCGATCATCCCCGGCGTCGACAACTTCGGCTCGGTGGAGCGCAGCTCGACCATGCCGCGGGGGGAGGACTGACGATGAGCCTCAGGGCCCGTATCACCACCCCCGACCACAGCGCCGAAGGCCACAGCGAGACCCTCGTCCCCACCTACCGCGCCAAGCTCCTGGAGGAGATCGACCTCGCCGAGATGTCGGCGCTGTCGCCCGCCGAGCGGCGCGCCCGGCTGGAGCGGGTGCTCGGCCACATCCTCAGCCGCGAGGGCCCCGTGCTCTCCACCGCCGAGCGCGGCCAGCTCATCCGCCGCGTCGTGGACGAGGCGCTGGGACTCGGCATCCTGGAGCCGCTGCTGGAGGACCCGAGCGTCACCGAGATCATGGTCAACGGTCCCGACCGGATCTACGTCGAGCGCTCCGGCCGGGTCGAGCAACTGCCGCTGCGCTTCGCCTCCGACGAACAACTGATGCAGACCATCGAACGCATCGTCTCCACCGTCAACCGCCGCGTGGACGAGTCGACCCCGATGGTCGACGCCCGGCTGCCCACCGGCGAGCGCGTCAACGTCATCATCCCGCCGCTGTCCCTGAGCGGGCCCACGCTGACGATCCGCCGCTTCCCGCGCTCGTACACCCTGGCCGAACTCATCGGCCTCGGCACCCTCGACGAGCACATGCTGCTGCTGCTCTCCGGCCTCGTCCGGGCGAAGTTCAACATCATCGTCTCCGGCGCGACGGGCGCCGGGAAGACGACCCTGCTGAACTCGCTCTCCGGGCTCATCCCCGAGCACGAGCGGATCATCACCGTCGAGGACGCCGCCGAGCTGCAACTCCAGCAGTCGCACGTCATCCGGCTGGAGTCGCGCCCGCCGAACGTCGAGGGCAAGGGCCGGATCACCATCCGCGACCTCGTACGCAACTCGCTGCGCATGCGCCCGGACCGCATCATCGTCGGCGAGGTGCGCGGCGGCGAGACCCTCGACATGCTCCAGGCCATGTCCACCGGCCACGACGGGTCGCTGGCCACCGTGCACGCCAACTCCGCCGAGGACGCGCTGATGCGGCTCCAGACGCTGGCGTCGATGTCGGACGTCGAGGTGCCGTTCGAGGCGCTGCGCGACCAGATCAACTCCGCCGTCGACGTGATCGTGCAGCTCGCGCGGCACACCGACGGCACCCGCAAGATCGACGAGATCGTGATGCTGTCGTCCCGCGGCCGGGAGGTCTACCAACTGGTGTCCGTCTGCCGCTTCCACGCCCTGCCGATCAGCTCGGACCGGATCGTACGGGGCCAGTTCGAGTTCTCCCCGCTGCCCCGCCGCACGGGAGACCGCCTCTTCTACGCCGGCGAGCCCGTCCCGCCGGCGTTCGGGGTGGCGCCCTCCGAGCGGCACCTCCAGACGCGGGAGGCGAGGTGATGGACCGCCAGGAGCTGTTCGCGCTCGTCGTCGGCCTGTCGCTGCTCGCCGGCGCGCTCGCCGTCTGCGGCGTCGCCGTCTACGCCGCGGGCCGCGCCCGCCGCGCCGAGCTGCTCGACCGGCTCTCCGACGCCGGCGACCGCCGGCCCCGGCGCCGCTTCGCGGAGGTCGACCGGCGGGTGCGGCCGACGCGGATCGGCCGGTACCTGGAGCGGCGCATCGCGACGACGGGGCTGGACGTCACACCGGGCGAGTTCACGGTCTACGCGCTGGCCGGCGTCGCCGTACTGTGGCTGCTCGCCGACGCGCTGTTCGCCGCCTTCTTCGGTCCCATCGCCGGGCTCATCGGACTGTGGTGCGCGCACGCCTACCTCAACTGGCAGCGCCAGAAGCGCATCGAGGCGTTCATCAACCAACTGCCCGACCTCTCCCGCATCCTCGCCAACGCCACCCAGGCCGGCCTCGCCCTGCGCACCGCGCTCGGCCTCGCCGCCGAGGAGCTGGAGGCGCCGGCCGGCGAGGAGCTGACCAAGGTCACCGACCAGCTCGCCGTGGGCGTACCCCTCGACGACGCCCTCGGCGACCTCGCCGAGCGGCTGCCGTCGCGCGAGCTGTCCGTACTCGTCTCCACGCTGGTGCTCTCCAACAAGGCCGGCGGCCAGGTCGTCGCCTCCCTGCGGAACCTCACCGGCACCCTCAACGACCGCAAGGAGACCCGCCGCGAGGTGCGTACCCAGCTCTCGCAGGTCACCCTCACCGCGTACACCGTGCCCGTCATGGGCATCGGCACCCTGCTCCTCACCGACCAGGTGATGCCCGGCTCCATCGAGCACATGGGCTCCTCGCCGCTCGGCCAGGGCGCGGTGCTGACGGCCGTCGGGCTGTACGCACTGGCCATCCTGCTCATCCGCCGGCTCGCGAAGATCGACGTCTGAGGGGGCCGGACGCAGATGGAATACGGAACCCTCGGCCTGCTCCTCGCCGCCGCCGTCGGCCTCGCCGTCTTCGGCGTCCTCAGCGGCATCCGCGTCTACCGCGCCGAGGTCAAGCTCCCCAGCGACCTCCAGGTCGCCCTGGAGGTCGGCGCCACCCGCACCGGCGCCGTCGGCTCGCTCGTCGACCGCCTCGGGATGCGCTTCGCGCCGCTGGTGCTGAAGCTGATGGGCCGGCGGGCGGTGGAGAACAAACGCCGCAAGATCGACCGCGCGGGCAACCCCGGCGGCCTGACCATCGACCGCTACGCCGCCCGCCGCGCCGTCTACGCCGCCATCGGCTTCGGCGGCGCGCTGACCCTGCTCAACTCCGGCCAGTGGGTCGGCGCGCTGGTGCTCGCGGCCTTCGGCTACGGCTGGGCGGAGGTCGGCATCTGGGCGGCCGTACGCAAGCGGCGCGACGTCATCGAACGCACCCTGCCCGACTTCCTCGACGTCCTGGCCGTGGTCGTCAGCGCCGGGCTCGGCTTCCGCCAGGCCCTCGACCGCGTCAGCGAACGCTACTCGGGCCCCTGGGCCGACGAACTGCGCATCACCCTGCGCCAGATGGACATGGGCGTCTCCCGCCGCCAGGCGTTCGAGGAACTGCGCCGCCGCAACGACTCCGAGCAGGTCGCCCAGTTCGTTACCGCCCTCCAGCAGGGCGAGGACCTCGGCGCGCCGATCGTCGAGACGCTGATACAGATCGCCACGGACCAGCGCCGCACGGACGCCCAGAACGCCCGCCGCCGCGCCTCCCGCGCCATCCCGAAGGCCACCCTGCTCATCACCAGCCTGATGGTGCCGGCCACGATCATCCTGCTGGTGACGGCGGTCTATCTCGGCTCGGGCTCGGAGTTCGGCGTCCTGACGGAGTGACGCACCGGCCCTACGGGACACGGCCGTCCCGGCGCACGGCGGACCGCCCGGCTGACCTTAGGATGACGCACCACGCCGCGGAGGTGCTCCGCTGACCGTCGAAAGGGCTGGCCGCACGGTGGAAGAACGCACGCTGGAGGCGCTCGGACTGCACGAGGCGCCACGTGAGAACCCGCTGATCTACCCGGGTGCGTGGCCCGAGGACTCCGGACTGCTGTACAAGAACCGGCTGTTGCGCCTCGACGCGACCCCGAACAGAAGGCTGGCGAAGTGGCTCGTCCACCCGCCGCCCGGCGGCTTCCGCGGCGAACCCGGCCTCCAGGACCCCGTACCGGTCAACCACGCGCTGATGCGCGCCAACGAAACGCTCGTCGGCGACCGCTACCCGGTGCTGGCCGTCGGCTCCAACGCCTGCCCGGCGCAGCTCGTGCACAAGATGGAGGGCGCGGGCGTCTCCTCCACCATCCCCATGGCGAAGGCCACCGTCACCGGGGTCGACGTCGGCGTGTCCGCGTACATCAGCCCCCTGGGATACATCTCCTCCTCGCCCGTCGCCGCCCCCGGCCACACCCGCACACTCTTCGTGACCTGGTTCGACGCCAGCCAGTTGGAGATCGTCGACCGCAGCGAGGGCATCTTCGACCCGGAGGGCGAGTACGACCGCGTGCTGCTCCCGGCGCCCGACATCCGCGTGGAACTCGCCTCCGGCGAGGTGCTGGGCGAGGTGTACGCCTACGTCCACCGCTACGGCGTCCTCTGCGACTCAGAACGCCGGCCCCGGCGGCACCTGGGCGAGCGACAGCTCCTGGCCGACGTGCTGGCCGAGTCGCGCCGGCTGCGCGAGTGGTTCGGCGAGACGCCGGAGGAGTTCAGCTCCCGCGCCCGCGGCAACCCGACGCTCTGCGGCAAGGGCACCCGCCTCTTCGCCGACGAGAACCGCACCACGCCCTCCGGCCTCGAACGTTACGTCCCCGACCGCCCCGCCACCGCCGTCTACGACGACCTCCACCCCCACGGCGACCCCGAGGACGGCACGTACCGCGTCGGCCGTACGCCCGACGCCTTCGACCAGCGCGAGGCGGGCGTCGTCCGGATCTCCGCCGCGCTCTCCCGCCGACTCGGCGATCCGCGCCTCCTCGTGGTGCAGAACGCCCGGCTCCCGCGCCCCCACCACGACCGCCTCGGCGCGCTCGCCGGCGTCGTCGTCGCCGACGACATCGCCGCGGACGACGTCAGCCTGGTCCAGGTCGACAACTCGCTGCGCGTCGGCATCGGCGTCGACCCCGGCGACACGGTCACGCTGCTCCCCGCCGAACTGCCGCTCCGTCAGTCCTGGTGGCAGAAGCTCCTCTTCGGCCGGCACAACTACGTGCTCTGCCGGGTGCAGGACGGCGACCGCGCGAGCGCCGAGCACGAGGTGTGCCTCCTCGACCACCTGACGCTGGAACTGCTGGGCGTCGCCAGCGGCGACGCCGTCGTGCTGGAAGGCTTCCCGGGCCCCGACGGCGTCGTGCCCACCCTGCGGCTCAAGGCCATCGAGACGAGCGACGAGGTCACCGAGCGGCGCAAGGAACTGCACGGCGGCACGATGAACAGCCGCTACCCCAGCTCCCTCGACGCCCTGGGGGTCTTCCCCGACCTGCCCTGGGTCTTCCTCGACCGACGCCTGTGGGCGGGGCTGGGGATGGCCGGGCAGTGGATGGGCACGGTACGGATCCGGTGCAGCCGCTCGTACCAGCTCAAGAAGGAGCTGCGCGAGCTGGTGTTCCTGCTCGGGCTCGCCTTCATCGGTGTGGTGACGGTGCTGGAGAGCCTCGTGCTCCAGGGGCTGAGCCTCGCGGTCGTCATCCTGCTCGTGGGCATCGTCGTCAACATCCGCCTGCGATCGCGACTCCAGCAGCGCGCGCAGGCGATAGGGAGCAGGCGGCGAAGGAGCTAGCCGCGGGCGCGGGCACGCCCGCGCTACGACACCAGCGGACGCACCTCCTCCGCCACCCACCGTACGAAGCCCACCGGATCCGGCTCGTCGGCGGTCGGCTGGAGCACCACCGTCGTCGCCCCGGCCGCCGCCCACCGGTCCACCGCCGCCGCGACCGCCGCCGCGTCCCCGGCGACGTGCGCCTCCGCGGCCGGGTCCCAGCCCATCCGGCGGGCGTCGTCGGCCAGCCGCCGCTCGGCGCCCGGGCCGGTGGCGACGAGGATCGAGGCGACGAGCGGATGCTCCCCGCCGCGCCCGGCGGCCTCCCGCCCGGCCCGTACCGCCTCGGCGGCCTCCTGCACCACCTCGGGCGAGGCACCCCCGGCGAGGATCGTCCCGTCGGCCGCCTCCCCGGTGAGCCGCAGCGTCTTCGGCCCCGTACCCCCGGAGAGCACCGGCGGCGCCTCCGCCGGCGGCCAGGCCAGCTCGACGCCGTCGAGCTCGACGTACCGCCCGTCGACGGTGACGTTCTCCCCGGCGAGCAGCGCGCGCAGCGCGGTCAGATGCTCGCGCAGCAACGTCAGCGGCGACGCGGCCCGCGCCCCGACCTGCCCCATCCACGACTGCACCCCGTGCCCCACCCCGAGCGTCACCCGCCCGGGAAACAGCCGGTGCAGGGTGGCCGCCTCCATGGCTACCAGCGCGACGTTCCGCAGCGGCACGGGCAGGATCCCGATGGCGACGTGCACCCGCTCGGTCCAGGCGAGCACGGCGGCGGCGGTGGCGACCCCGCTCTCGTAGAAGCAGTCCTCCCACACCCACAACTCGTCGATCCCGGCCTCGTCCGCGGCCCGCGCCACGGCGCGAAGCTGCTCGGGCGGGAACTGCGGAACGAACACGGTGGCAAGTCTCGTCATGCGGCGACGGTACCCGCCCCGGCCGACACCACCGGGCAGGCGGACATCCCGGGGTATTCCGCTCCGCCCTCTTCGCATGCGCAAGGGGTCTGTGGGACAGTCGGCAAGCGGCCGGTTACGCTGCGCACGTGGACGCGCCGCGGCGCGGGCCGCCGCAGGTGTAAGGCGGGCGGCGAGGGGGAGGACGGAAAATGGCCGTTCCTGACGCCAAGTCCGCTGTTACAGCACACAATTGGCTTGACGGACCGACGGCAACGGCCGCGTTGTCCGACTCCGGAGGTAGACCGCATGTGGAAACCCAACGACGTGCTGCTGAGGTCCCTGGCCGCCACCCAGCGGCTGCGCCGCGGACGCGAGCGCGATCGGGGGCAGACAGCGGTGGAGTACCTGGGGATCATCGCGGTGGCCGTGGTGATCGTGCTGGTGCTGATCCAGTCGGGGCTGGGGGAGTTGATCCTCGGCAAGATCCAGGACCAGATCGGAAAGATCGGCTGAGCGGTGACTCCGGTCAGGCGTTCCCGCTCTACATCGCCGCGATCGCGGGTCTGCTGTTCCTCGCCGTCGCGTACTTCGCCGTCGGCCAGGCCGCGGCGAACCGCAACGACGCCCAGGGCGCTGCCGACGCCGCCGCGCTTGCCGCCGCGCACGACGCGCGCGAGCAGTTGTCGGAGGGTCTGCTCGACAAACTGGTCGACCCGGGCTCGTGGGACGACATCATCGGGGGCGAGGGGTTCGAGTACGGGTCGGCCTGCGCCGCTGCGCAGGACTTCGCCGCCAAGAACGACGCCGACACGACCGCGTGCGACCGCGTGTACGACCCGGACGACGGGTTCACCGTGACGGTACGCAACCGTGAGGCCGTCGGCGACACGCTCGTACCGGGCACGGAGAGCAAACGCTCCGAGGCCACCGCCACGGCGGTCCTGGAGTCCCGCTGCGACGTGCGGGAGCCCGACGACGGCGGGGGAGGGGACGACGGCCGGGGCGAGGACGACGGCGGCGGTGACGGTGACGGCGGTGGTGACGGCGATTCCGGCGACGACGAGGACCGGGACAAGCCGCCGCTCGAACTCGACTGCGACGGCCGCGACTGGTCCCTCGATCCCGACGACATCCACCTCCTTCCCGACCCCGACGACCTCTTCTCCGTACGTCTCGTCGACTGAACTGCGAAGGAAGCTGGCAATGAGCATGTGGGGCACGAGCAGGGCGCGCAGAGGAGCCGCCACCGTGGCGCTGGCCGCGGCTCTGGCGCTCACCGCCGCAGGCTGCGGCGGTGGCGATGACGGCGACGGAGGCGGCGACGAGAAGTCGTCCGAGACCGCCGAGACGTCCGGCGGCGGGGACTCCGACGGCAAGGGCGACGGCCGGCAGGGCGGCGGCGACGAGGAGGTGCCGTCGGAGCCCATCGCCGAGGTGAAGAACAAGGAGGACATCGTCCTTCGCGTGCTGGAGCTGAAGCGGGACGCGGGCGGGTTCGTCACCCTCAACGGCGAGCTGGAGAACACCGGCGCCGAGGACTTCCTGCACATCCAGGACTGGTCCGGCCGGGAGCAGGGAGCGGACAAGTCGTCCCTCATGGGCGCGACGTTCGTGGACCTGGACGGCAAGAAGCGCTACTACGCCCTGCGGGACACCGAGATGCGCTGCCTGTGCACCTCCGGCATCGCCAGCCTCGACGCCGGGGAGAGCCTGACCGTCTACATCCAGTTCCCCGCCCCGCCGGACGACACCACCGAGGTCGAGTTCCAACTCCCCACGTTCCCGCCCACCAACCTAGAGATCTCCGAATGAGGTGAGCACCGCGATGCCCTCCCGCACAGCCGTAGCGCTCGCCCTCGCCTCGTTCCTCGTCGCCACCCCCGGCGTCGCGCAGGCGCTGCCCGCGCAGGACGACGTGCCCGTCCCGTCCTCCCCGCCCGGGACCAGCACCTCCGCGCCCCCGCCCGTCGAGACCGACGCCAACGACCCCGATCTCCAGTTGGAGGACGGCGCCACCCTCGACGACCCCAAGGTGCTCGACATCGTCTCCGTCGTCGAGACCCAGGGCGGCGAGGAGCGGCGGTCCGACTCCAACTCGACCATCACCATCGCGCTCCAGGCCGAGGTGCTCTTCCCCAAGGACAGCGCCCAGCTCACCGGCCAGGCGCGGTCCCGGATCGCCGCCATCGCCGACGAGATCGAGCAGAACGACCCCGACACCGTGCGCGTCTTCGGCTTCACCGACGACCTCGGGTCGTACGAGCACGGCGTCACCCTCTCCAAGAACCGCGCCAACGCCGTGCACCAGGAGCTGACCAACACCCTCCAGGCCGCCGACGTCACCTACGTCGTCCGGGGCTACAGCGAGGACTACCCCATCGCCGACAACGCCACCGAGGAAGGCCGGAAGCAGAACCGGCGGGTCGAGGTGAGCTTCCCCCGGGGGCAGTGACCCGGATGTCCGTCGTGCCCGGTATGCTCACCTCGGCGCGCCTGCGTGCCGGGAGGGGGCGAGGACTGCGTGGCCTTCGTGGGGCGGGTGCTGCGGGTGGTTGCCGTCGTGGCGGGTGTGGTGGCCGTGCTGGGCGGCGTGCTGTGGCTCGCCGACGACGTGTTACGGGGTGTGCCCGACGACTCCGTCGCGCTCCGGCATCCCGCCGCCGGGCGGTCCGCCGGCGCCTCGACCTACGCCCCCGCCGAGTTCGCCGAGCACGTCACCAGCGTCGAGACCGAGTGGGAGGGCGGTGCCGCGGTGCGTACGGTCATCTTCACCGACCTCGCCGACGACGCCCCCGGCCGCCGTGTCGCCGCCGGCATCAAGCGCGCGCACCTTCAGCAACTCCTCGCCGACTGCGTCGAGAAGCTCCCCGAGGTCGTCGTCAACGACCGCGACGGTGACGAGATCCGGTCCGGCGACGTCCTCGGCTTCACCCGGCGGCAGGGCGGCTGCCCCGGCGACAGGCACCAAACCTCCTGACCCATCCCACCGGCCCCGCCCACCGGCCCCGCCCGCCGGCCCGGCCCGCCAACCGCGCTCGCCGGCCCGCCCGTTCAGAACCTGCGGACCGTCCCCGGTGTACGGGTCGCGTAGGCCGTGAACGCCGCCCACGCCTCCGGCGTGAACGTCAGCACCGGCCCGTCCGGCGTCTTGGAGTCCCGTACGTGCACCGCCCCGGCCCCGGCGGCGACCTCGACGCACTTGGCCCCGGCCCCGCGGCTGTAGCTGCTCCTCCGCCATTCCAGGCCATCAGGGCCGTGCTCGGTGCTCATCGGTCTCCCGCCGTATGGTCACGTACCGCGCGCCGGACCACGACGCGCCCAAGGCCGCCCATTGCGGGCACAAGACCTCGAAACGATTGACGAGACGGAACGGCACTTAGTTCCCGCCGTGCCCCCCGTGCCCCCCGTGCCCCCCGTGCCCGACGTTCCCGTCGTTCCCCCGGCCCCGGTGTTTCGGCTCTGCCTGAAACACCTTGGCGCGACCACCCCGCCCCACCGAGTCTGTGGGCGGGTCGGCCGGTGCCCCCCGAGGCCCTGCCGGCCCGTGCTCCCGTCCTCAGCCTGCACGGGGCGGGGGCTTCGGGGCCGTGCCCCGGGCGCCGGAGCCCTGTGCGGCGGTGTTCGCCACACCGCCGGCGGCCTCCCGGCCATCCGGCGACTCCACCGCTGCCGCGGCGGGAGCGGGGCGCGGCCGCCGAGCTCCGCGGCAGCAGCCGTTGCCGTCGGGGCCGCGGCGTACGAGGAGTCCGGCCGCCGGGTCGGGTACGGCGTCGAGGGCCGCCCGTACGCCCGGCAGTTGCCGCCACGCCTCCCCGTCGCTCTTCTCCCGGAAGGCGATCTCGAAGACGATCCCGCGGGAGTGGACGTGCCACTCCCAGGTCGTCGCCCGGTGGCCGAGCGCCGACTCGACGAGGGCGTACTCGTACGCGTCCTTCCACCGCAGTGCGGAGGAGTGGGCGTCGGACACCTCGATGGACCACCAGTCGCCCATGGTTGCTTCCTCCGGCTTCCTGCCGCTGTTCTTCCGCCGGCTCTTCGGCACCCCACCGTAGGCCGGGTGCGTGCGCGCGTACCAGGGGCGCTCGGGGTGCGTCGCGGGGAGTTGGCCGCCGGGCCGCTGCCGGTCCACCGCCGGGCAACTCGCGGGCGCCCCAGGGGCGTCGGGCTCAGCCCTCGATGAGCCGCTCCAGCACCGCCTGGAACTCCCCGTCCACCATGATCTTGATGCCGTCCTCGTCCATGGCGCTGAGCCGGGTGAGCGAGCCGGCCCGCCACCAGTAGACGTCCGGCGTGATCCGCCCGACGCCCTCCTCGAAGCCGGCCGCGGCGAACTGCGCGAGGGTGTTGAGGCCGGCGATCACGTGCCGGTCGCGGATCGCGTGGAACGCGAGCTGGTGCCGGAACGGCACCGCGACGAGCGCGCCGTCCGTGCTCAGCCCGCGGCCCGTGACCCGGGGCACCAGCTCGTCCAGCGTCAGCACCAGGCTCGCCGTGAACATCGACTCGCCCATCACCACGTCGACGCGGGCGCCCTCCTCCTGCTCGATGGTCTCGTGCGCCTCGACCGGCAGCCCGCGGAGGTTGTCCAGCGCCTGCGCGCGCAGGGCGGCGATGTCGCCGAAGGGCTCCAGCGAGGAGCGGGGCAGGACCATGACGCTCTCGGGGAGGTCCAGCGCCAGCACCTCGCGCAGCCCTTCGGCGAGCGGGCGCGCGTAGTCGAAGCCGTCGGACCCGGTCATCTCGTCGGGCAGCAGCCGCGGGTAGAGCTGGGCGCGGAACGTGTCCGCCGGCATGGTGTCCAGCACCGAAGGGCCGTCCATGGCCCGCAGCATGATGCCGATGTGGCGACGGGTCAGCTCGGGCCAGACGCGCGGTCCGCGGGTGTCGTTGTGGCAGACCGCCGCCAGGTTGCCCAGGCCGAACTGCCGGCCCGAGCTGTCGGTCACGGCGTCCGCGCCGACGGTGACCTCCAACCCCTGCTCGGCGAACGCCTCGTGGACGCCGGCGCGGAAGCGGGCGCCCTCGTCCTCGGAGAAGAACTCGAACGAGGCGTCGCGCGTGGTGTCCCGCCCGTCGCGGCGCGGCTTGCGACCGAATATCCCCACGGTGGTGCCCCCTGTACGTCCGTACGTCGTCCGCGTGGCGGCCGTGCGTTCGGGCCGCGATCACGGTCGTTTTCGATCGTAGCGATCGCCTCTGACGCTCCCGCCGCCCGGTCGGCCAGGGCAGCCTGCTGCGCTGCCCGGTCAGCCCGGCCCCGCCGGCGGGGCGGCGCCGACGCCGAGGCGCACCCCGGGGCGTACGCCCCAGCGGGCGAAGGCGCCCGCCTCTGCCTCCAGCACGTGCCGGGCCCGCAGCCGGGGGCGGCCGAGGCGGCCGGGGGGCATGGTGCGTACGGCCAGGACCGTCAGCCGGCGGTCGAGGTACGCGACGTCGATGGCGAAGCGCATGCCGAGGGTGTGGACGCCCTGGGCGGGGGTGAGGAGGAGGGCGCCGGCCAGGCCGTCGCGGCCGAGGAGGCCGCGGCTGCGGCGGGCGAAGGAGGACGCCACCTCCAGCGGCAGCGGAGCCGCGCCGGGGCCGACCGTGAGTGTGGCCGGTCCGTCGGGCCAGGTGGGCATGGCGGGCGTCTCCCGGTTGCGTCGCGGCGGCTTTGAGCCGCCGCCGAGCCGCCACCGTATCGCCGCGATGCCGCCGCCGACCCGCCCCTGCCCCGTCCGCCGGCCCGCCGTTAGGCTCACCCCG
Source organism: Streptomyces sp. 184 (assembly GCF_045781775.1). Lineage (NCBI taxonomy): Bacteria > Bacillati > Actinomycetota > Actinomycetes > Kitasatosporales > Streptomycetaceae > Streptomyces > Streptomyces sp. 184. The sequence continues at coordinate 1,195,953 of NZ_CP123230.1, forward strand.
TGCTCGCCGTCCTCCTCGTCGTCCTCGCCGCCGGCTACGGCGCCGGCGCCGGGGCCCTGCTGCCCCGGGCCGCCTACCGGCTCTCCGTGGCCGCCGACGAGCCGTGGCGCGACCGCTGTCCGCAGGACCACCCGCTCCCCGGCTGGGCCGGCCCGGCGACGTGCGGGGAGTGCGGGGGGAGCCCGTACGGCCTGCGCCTCTGGCTCCCGGCCACCGCGACCGCCGCCGCCTGCGCCGCGCTCGCCGCCGCCACCGGCGCCGAGCCCGAGCTGGCCGTCTGGCTGCTGCTGGCGCCGTTCGGGGTGCTGCTCTTCGCCGTCGACCGGGCGGTGCGGCGACTTCCGGACGTCCTGACGCTGCCGCTCGCGGGGGCGGCCGTAGTGCTGCTGGGGGGTGCGGCGCTCGTAGGGGGAGCGGGATCATGGACGCGCGCCCTCTTGGGCGGCATTGCGCTGGGGGCCATCTACTTTCTGCTCTTCTTCATCAACCCGGCCGGCATGGGTTTCGGGGACGTGAAGCTGGCGCTCGTGCTGGGCGTCGCGCTCGGCTGGTACGGCTGGGACGTCCTGTTCACCGGCTCGTTCGCCGGTCTGCTGCTGGGCGCGGGGTACGCGATCACCATGCTGGCGGCCCGCAGGGTGGGGCGGAAGACGGGCATCGCGTTCGGCCCGTTCATGATCGTCGGCGCCTTCGCGGGGCTCGTCGTCGGCGGGCTGGCCGCCGGCTGAGCGGCGCGGGACGGGACGGCACGTACGCCCCGCACGCCCCCCGAACCCCTCCCGTGGGCCGCGAACCGCCTCGTGCGAGTGACCTGATCGCAGCGGAGTTCGTATACGGACTGTCACCGAGCGAGCACTTTTCGAGGTGTCCCGTCCGTTCCGGTACTGAGCACCCCTCACCCTGGGTTATGGTGGAACTCCCCCCCTCGGGCCGGTCCGTATCCCCCCCACGGACCGGCCCGTTCCCTTTTCCCCCTGGCCCCTCCCAACCCGCGCCGAGGCGCCCGCCCGGGCGGCCGGGCGGGCGCCTTGCGGGACCGGGTCTCAGCCGCGTCCGGCCCAGATGTTCACGCCGCTCGTCGTCTTCGCGAAGCCGTCGATCTCCGCCAGCTCCGCCGCCGTCAGCTCGGGACCGCCCAGCGCCGCGACGTTCGCCTCCAACTGCGCCACGCTCGACGCGCCGATGAGCGCCGACGTCATCCGCGGGTCCCGCAGCACCCAGCCCAGCGCGAGCTGCGCCAGCGACTGCCCGCGCCCGCGCGCCAGCTCGTTCAGCCCGCGCAGCCGCCGCACGACCTCGTCCGTCAGCAGCTTGGGGTCCAGCGACTTGTTCTGCGCGGCCCGCGACCCCTCCGGGATGCCGTTCAGGTACTTGTCGGTCAGCATCCCCTGCGCGAGCGGCGCGAAGGAGATGCAGCCCATACCCTCCGCCTCCAGGGTGTCGAGCAGTTCGTCGTCCTCGGTCCAGCGGTTGATCATCGAGTACGAGGGCTGGTGGATCAGCGGCCGTACGCCCATCTCCCGCAGGATCCGGGCGGCTTCGCGCGTCTGCTCCGCGGTGTACGAGGAGACGCCGACGTACAGCGCCTTGCCCTGCTGCACGGCGGACGCCAGCGCGCCCATCGTCTCCTCCAGCGGGGTGTCCGGGTCGTAGCGGTGGGAGTAGAAGATGTCGACGTAGTCGACGCCCATGCGGCCCAGCGAGGCGTCGAGCGACGACAGCAGGTACTTGCGCGAGCCCCACTCGCCGTACGGCCCCGGCTGCATCAGGTAGCCCGCCTTGGTCGACAGCACCAGCTCGTCGCGGTACGGGCGGAAGTCGGCGGCGAAGAGCCGGCCGAAGTTCTCCTCCGCGGAGCCGGGCGGCGGGCCGTAGTTGTTCGCCAGGTCGAAGTGGGTCACGCCGAGGTCGAACGCGCGCCGCAGGATCGCGCGCTGCGACTCCAGCGAGCGGTCGTCGCCGAAATTGTGCCAGAGACCGAGGGAGATCTCCGGCAGCTTCAGGCCGCTGCGACCCGTCCGGCGGTAGGTCATCGCGTCGTAACGGGTGTCTGCTGGCAGGTAAGGCAAGAGACTGTTCACAAAACCTGCCTATCACGAACCCGGTGCGCTCCTGTGACAGGACTGTGGCACAACGGGCAGTACTGTGGCGCCTTCCGGGGGGTACTTCGAACGTGCGACGGAAGGGCTGAACGCGGGATGACCTGGCGCGGCATCGTGTATCGCGTGTACGAGAAGCGTCTTGAGCGCCGTCTCGACCCGGCCCGGGTGCCCAAGCACATCGGTGTCATCCTGGACGGCAACCGCCGCTGGGCCCGGGCCGCGGGGGGCACGGCGGCGCAGGGCCACCAGGCGGGCGCGGAGAAGATCCACGAGCTGATCCGCTGGTGCCGCGAGACCGACGTCGAGGTGCTCACCCTCTGGCTGCTGTCCACCGACAACCTCGACCGGCCCGAGCGCGAGCTGAACCCGCTGCTCGCCATCATCGAGGAGGCCGTCTCCGGCGTCGCCGCGGCCGGCGGCGCTCGGGTGCACCACGTCGGCAACCTCGACCTGCTGCCCATGCGGACCCAGCGGATCCTCAAGGAGGCGGAGGAGGCGACCCTCGACGTGGCCACCGGGGCCGGCAGCGGCGCCGTCCTGGTCAACGTCGCCGTCGCCTACGGCGGCCGGCAGGAGATCGCCGACGCCGTCCGCTCGATGCTCGGCGACGCCGCCGACCAGGGCCGTACGCTCACCGACGTGGCCGAGACGGTCGAGGTGGAGCACATCGCGCAGCACCTCTACACCCGCGGCCAGCCCGACCCCGACCTGGTGATCCGCACCAGCGGCGAACAACGGCTGTCCGGGTTCATGCTGTGGCAGTCGGCCCACTCCGAGTACTACTTCTGCGAGGTCTTCTGGCCGGCGTTCCGCCGCGTCGACTTCCTGCGCGCCCTGCGCGACTACGCGGCCCGCCACCGCCGCTTCGGCGGCTGAAACTTCTTCTGCGCACCCTTTAGCACGTATTCACCGTTACGGCCCGTCTGTCACAGGCATTGCATGCCCCGGGGCTCACGAGGGAATATCCGTGCTAGCAGGCGGTCCACCGCACCGCCCGCCCGGGAGGGCCCTTTGCACCACGTGCCGCATCACGAGGTCCGTGCGCAGCGCACCGTCGCACGTACGGACGACGCGGAGGGCCGGGGCCCGGTCCTGCGCGTCCGCGTGGCCGTACGGGGCCGGACGCCCGGCCCGATCCCCGCGACTCCGTCGCGTGCCGACCTCATCCGAGGGGGTTCGTCCATCCGTGGTGAACAGCAAGAAGCCTGACCGGCGCACCTATGTCCTCGACACGAGCGTCCTGCTGGCCGACCCCAGGGCCATGGCGCGCTTCGACGAACACGAGGTGGTGCTGCCCGTCGTGGTGGTCACCGAGCTCGAGGCCAAGCGGCACCATCCGGAGCTGGGCTACTTCGCCCGCCAGGCGCTCCGCCAGCTCGACGAGTACCGGGTCAAGCACGGCCGGCTCGACGCGCCGATCCCGCTGGGCGATCTCGGCGGCACCCTGCGGGTGGAGCTGAACCACACCGACACCGGGGTCCTCCCGGCCGGTTTCCGCCTCGGGGACAACGACTCCCGCATCCTGGCCGTCGCGCGCAACCTCCAGGCCGAGGGGCAGGACGTCACCGTCGTGTCCAAGGACCTGCCGCTGCGCATCAAGGCGTCGTCGGTGGGACTGGCCGCCGAGGAGTACCGGGCGGAGCTGGCCATCACGGACTCCGGCTGGACCGGGATGGCCGAGCTGATGCTCGCCGGCGAGCAGGTCGACGAGCTGTTCTCGGCGGAGGTCGTCTCGGTGCCGGAGGCGGACGAGCTGCCGGTGCACACCGGGCTCGTGCTCCAGTCCGAGCGCGGCCGGGCGCTCGGCCGGGTCACCCCCGACGGGCGGGTCCGGCTGGTCCGCGGCGACCGGGAGGTCTTCGGCATCCACGGCCGCAGCGCCGAGCAGCGCATCGCGCTGGACCTGCTGGTGGACGAGGACGTCGGCATCGTCTCGATGGGCGGGCGGGCCGGTACGGGCAAGTCCGCGCTGGCGCTCTGCGCGGGCCTGGAGTCGGTGCTGGAGCGCCGCCAGCACCAGAAGGTGATGGTCTTCCGCCCGCTGTACGCGGTCGGCGGTCAGGAACTCGGCTATCTGCCGGGCACCGAGGCCGAGAAGATGAGCCCGTGGGCGCAGGCGGTCTTCGACACGCTGTCCGCGGTCACCTCGCGCGAGGTGATCGAGGAGGTCATCGCGCGCGGCATGCTCGAAGTGCTGCCGCTGACCCACATCCGGGGCCGCTCGCTGCACGACGCCTTCGTGATCGTCGACGAGGCGCAGTCGCTGGAGCGGAACGTGCTGCTGACCGTGCTCTCCCGGATCGGGACGAACTCCCGTGTCGTACTCACGCATGACGTGGCGCAGCGGGACAACCTGCGCGTCGGTCGCTACGACGGCGTGGTGGCCGTCGTCGAGAAGCTGAAGGGGCATCCGCTCTTCGCGCATGTGACGCTCAACCGCTCCGAGCGGTCGCCGATCGCCGCGCTGGTGACCGAAATGCTGGAGGACGGGCGGGTATAACGGGATACTGCTCCCCGTGCTTCTTCCCGAACATGTGAACTGGGCGCAGCAGCTTAGCTGTTGCGCCCAGTGCTGCGCACGGGTTTCCGTCAACGGCGAGGGGCAAACGCGGTGTGAGCTTTCCCACTGGACGGGGAATTGCGTCCGGGTGTCCGTCTCCGGCAGAGTCTGGGACTCGTCAGGCCCTGCGTACGGCCCGGCACCGACCCGGTGCAGCACGACTCAACTGAACAGAGCCGCCGTACGCCGCCCGAGAGCAGTACCGGCCCCCGCGGACGCGGGGGCTGCCGGGCCCGCGCCTCCCGTGACCAGTCGGTCCGCCACAGTCGGCGGTCCGGAACAAAGGGAGGCCAGTGTCAGGGGCAGGGACGCGTCCGCGAGGTCACCGAAGCGGGCGACGCTGGAAGGACTTTGTGTGAGCCGGATTTCGGTCCGGGGTTTCGCTGTGGCTTCCGCCACCGCGGTCACCTCTGTCGGCGCTGTCGTCGGCGTGGCCACGGGCGCGGAGAAGGGCGACGACTCGACGGCCAACGTCGAGGCGACCGCCGCCGACGCGACGCTCCTCGCCGACGTACCCGCTGGCGCCACGGCCCAGGTGCAGACCGCCTCCCTCACGGAGCAGGCGGACGCCCAGGCCGACGCCGCACACACGGACGCCCGCAAGGCGGCCGAGGAGGCGGCGCGCAAGTCCGCCGCCCAGGCCGCGGAGGACAAGAAGGAGGCCGCCGAGCGCAAGGCGGCCGAGGAGGCAGCCGAGAAGGAGCGGGAGGCCGAAGAGGCCGCCAGCCGCTCGGCAGCCGCGTCCTCCGCTTCCGCCGACGCCGGCGACTTCGCCCCGCAGTCGTCCTACTCCGTCGCCGATGTGCAGGCCATGGCCCGGCAGATGGTGCCGGCCGACCAGTACCAGTGCTTCAGCAACATCGTCGACCACGAGTCGGGCTGGGACTACACCGCCACCAACCCGAGTTCCGGTGCGTACGGCCTGATGCAGGCCCTGCCCGGCGAGAAGATGGCCTCGGCCGGCGCCGACTGGCAGACCAACCCCGCCACGCAGATCGAGTGGGGCCTCAACTACATGAACGACCGCTACGGCAGCGCCTGCGGCGGCTGGGAGTTCTGGCAGGCGAACGGCTGGTACTGAACCCCGGCGCGGCACCCCGCGCGACCTTTTTTGTGAAACGCCCCCGGCCCCGCCGCCGGGGGCGTTTCGTCTGCGCGCGGAACCGCCGCCCGCGACCGGCACGTCCCAGATGGTCGGAGCAGACCCCTCCCGCACGCACGGGCCGTGTACGGTCGTGCGGGTGACGGACGGTACTGCGGCGGGACCGTAGGCGGCGTGAGGACTTCTATGTCGAAGATGACGGACTGGCTCGGCGGGGTGGGCGAGCGGGCCAGCCGGATGGCGGAGCGGCGCCGGACCGCCGCCGCCACTGCCGCTGCCGCCGCCGCGGAGAGGGCCGCGTCCGAGAAGGCCGCCGTCGCGGGCCCTCCCAAGGACGCGGAGCCGGCGCGGCCGGTGCCGTCCAGCGTCGTGCCGTGGGGGGTGCGGGTCGCGGCCGAGGTCGGCTGGCGGCTGCTGGTCCTCGCCGGCCTCGTCTACGTGCTGATGCAGATCATCAGCGTCGTCAGCCTGGTCGTCATCGCCTTCGCGGTCGGCCTGCTGGTCACCGCGCTGCTCCAGCCGACGGTCGCGCGGCTGCGCCGCTGGGGCTTCAGCCAGGGGCTCGCCACCGCCACCACGTTCATCGGCGGCTTCGTCACGATCGGCCTCATCGGCTGGTTCGTGGTCTGGCAGATCATGGAGAACATCGACGATCTGACCGGCCGCATCCAGCAGGGCATTGACGACGCGCAGAAATGGCTCATCGACGGGCCGTTCCACGTGCAGGAAAAGCAGATCAACAACATCGGCAACGAGATAAGCGACTGGCTGGGCGAGAACTCCAGCGAGGTCACCTCCGCCGGCCTCGAAGGCGTCTCGTACGTGCTGGAGTTCTTCTCCGGTGCCGCCATCGCCGCCTTCGTCACCCTCTTCCTGCTCTACGACGGCGAGCGCATCTGGAAGTGGTGCCTGAACTTCGTCCCCTCCGACGCCCGGGACGCGGTGGCGGGCGCGGGTCCGAAGGTGTGGGCCACGCTCACCGGTTACGTGCGCGGCACGGTGCTGGTGGCGCTCATCGACGCCGTGTTCATCGGCGTCGGCATCTTCATCCTCGACGTGCCCATGGCCGTGCCGCTGGCCGTGCTGATCTTCCTCTTCGCGTTCGTGCCGCTCGTCGGCGCGCTGGTCTCCGGCGCGCTCGCGGTGGTGGTGGCGTTCGTGACGAACGGACTCGTCACGGCGCTGCTGGTGCTCGGCGTGGTGCTGCTGGTGCAGCAGATCGAGGGGCACATCCTCCAGCCGTTCATCCTCGGCCGCATGGTGCGGGTGCACCCGCTGGCGGTGGTCCTCTCGGTGGCCATCGGCACGCTGGTCGCGGGCATCCCGGGCGCGGTGGTGGCGGTGCCGCTGATCGCGGTGCTCAACACGGCGGTCGGGTACCTCAAGGCGTACCACCGGGAGCGCCTGGAGGATCCGGGACCCGGGCCGCACGGGTCGACGGTGCTCGAAGTCTCGCCCGCCGCGCCGACCGACGCCCCCGTGCCGGGCGCGGACGCGGCGGAGGTGGCCGCGGGGACGGCCGACGGCCCGGAGGCCGGGGGCGGCGACGCGAAGGGCTAGCGCGGGCTCTCAGCCGTCGCCGAATGCGGCTTCCGCGTCGAGGACCGTGCCGGCGGCGTGCACGACGGCGGCGACCTTCAGCGCCTCCTGGACCGTCTCGCGGTCCGCGCCTGCCCGCCGCAGCGCCCGCTCGTGCTCGTCCAGGCAGGCCCCGCAGCCGCCCACGGCGGAGACGGCGACGCACCACAGTTCGTAGTCCGCCTTCGGTACGCCCCGGGCGCCGAGCACGTTCGTCCGCAGCCCGGTACGCAGATGGCCGTACCCGGGGTCGGAGAGCAGGTGCCGGGCGCGGAAGAAGACGTTGTTCGCCGCCATCGCCGCGGCGGCCGACCTGGCGGCGTCGTACGCCTCGGGCCCCAGCCGCTCGCGCGCCTCCGGCGCCACCGCGCGCAGCACGGCGGGGGAGCGTACGGCGATGGCGCAGGCGAGCAGGGCGCCCCACAACTGCCGCTCCGGCAGCCGGCCGCCGTCGACGACGGAGGCGAGGTTGCGGCGCAGGTCCCCGGCGTAGTCGGGGAGGGCCGACCTGAGCGCGTCGAGTGCCACGGGCCCGACCCTACAGAACCGCACGGCCTGCGCCCCTGCGCGCGTACGGGAGGGGCCCGGCGCGCCCCCCTCCGACGCGCGCCGGGCCCCTCCCCTGCTCCCTGCTCGGTTCCCTACTCGGTGCGCAGCCCGTCCGGCCGCATCAGCCGGACCAGCAGCGGCATGCTCAGCGCCGTGACCGCGGCGACGACCCCGGCGCCCGCCGCCGACATCGCCAGCACCGACCCCCAGTCGACCGCGACGGGCGTGGCCGTCATCCGCATCAGCACCGCGCCCAGGACGAGCCCGAACGCCGTCGACAGGGCCATCCCCAGCGCCACCGGGATCGCCGTCTGCCAGAGCACGGACAGGCTGAGCGTGGAGCGCCGGGTGCCGAACGCGACCAGCGACGACAGCAGCTTGCGCCGGTCCCGCAGTTGTTCGAGCTGGCCGACGAGCAGACTGCTGCCGATCAGCACCAGCACGCACGTGGCGCCCACCGCGAGACCGGTGCGGATGCCGGCGAAGTCCTCCGAGACGACCTCGTAGTCCAGCGTGTGGACGGCCAGCAGCGGGTCGAGGGCGTCGACCTCGTTGCGTACGCGCTCGGCCGCGTCCGGCACGGCCGGGTCGAGCTGTACGTCGACCCAGGCGGTGAACGCGCCGGAGTCGTGGACGTCGGGGGCGGCGGAGGGGGTGGCGAGGATGCCGTCGTGCTTGACGCCCTCGGGGTCGGGGAGGGCCCTGGCGGGGCGGGTGCCGGGCGGCGGCTTCCAGGGGAGCGCCTTGCCCGCCAGGTCGTCGTACGACGGGTCGAGGTACAGCCGGTCGCCGCCGGAGACCATGCGCCTGGTGTCGGCGGTGCCGTACGTGTGGGTGAGGGCGAAGGCGTCGCCGTCGCGGCAGTCGGGAAGCTGCGCCAACCGGCGCAGCTTCGCGCAGGTGCCGACGGTCAGCGTGACGGACTTGCGGGGGTTGTGCTTCGCGGTGGCGAGCACGGTGCTGACCCGGGAGGTGGCCTTGCGGACGCCCTTCGTCCCGGCGATCCGTTCGCCCACGCCGACGTCCTGCCCGGCCGCCGCGTAGATCGCGAGCTGGGCCCTGGCGGTGTCGTTGCCGGTCGGCTCGGTGTAGTCGTCCTCGACGCCGGCGAAGACCATCTGGAGCGCGATGGCCCCGGCGACGGCGACGGCGATGCCGTTGACCAGCCGGGCGGCGGTGCCGCTGCTCAGTTGGAGCCGGCGCACGGCCAGTTGCCAGGACGTCGGCCCGCGGCCCAGGCGGGCGACCACGGCCTCGACGAGCCAGGGCAGCAGCGCGGTGATGCCGGTCAGCAGCAGTACGGTGCCGCCGATGACCTGCCACTCGGGGAACGAGCCGGCGCCGTCGCCGCGGCCCATCATCGGCGCGAGCAGGCCGAGTCCGGCGGCGGGCAGCAGCAGCCGCCACCAGATGCGCCGCCGGGCGGGCCGCGCCGACCGTACGACGCCGAGCGGCTCGATGACGACGCCGCGCAGCGCGAGCAGGGTGACGCCGACGGCCGCGGCGGGCACGGCCACGGCGACCAGCAGGGCGAGCGTCGGCGCGGGGTTCAGGTCGGCGGGGAAGATGCTCATGTCGGAGATCCGCACGCTGCCCGCGAGCTGCCGGCCGACGAGGAACAGGCCCGCGCCGACGGCGAGTCCGAGCAGCGCCCCGGCCAGCGCCTCGCCCGCGGCGATCCGGCGCACCGCGCGGCCGTCGGCGCCGACGAGGCGGAGCGCGGCGAGGCGGCGGTCGCGGCGCTCGCCGCCGAAGCGTACGGCCGCGATGAGGAAGACCGCGACGGGCATCAGCAGCGCGACGAACACGATCATCGCGAGCAGCAGCAGCACCGGGTCCATGCCCTCGTCGGCCCCTTCGGTGCCGAAGGCGGCGACCCGGCTGACGTTGACGTCCGCGGCTTCGATGCTGTCGCTGCCCGCGTAGAACGTCAGGTCGCCGGGGTCGATCAGGCCGGAGTCGGCGATGGTGCCGGCGATGCCGTAGTCCAGGCGTTCGCGCAGCAGGCCCGCGTCGCCGTCGTCGAGGCGGTCGGCGAGCGCGGGGGAGACCACCATCTCGCCGGGCTTCGGGAAGCTCTCGACGCCCGGGGGCAGCGGCGCGCCGGGGCCCTCGGGGCGTAGCAGCCGGCCGCGGATCCCGGTGCCGGTGTACTCGGTGTCGACGGTGCCCACCAGCACGGTGCCGTCCGCGTACTCGGCGTCCGAGGCGGGGACTTCGGCGCGGGCCAGCTCGCGCCCGTCGCGGTCGGCCAGGGCGCCGGGGACGGCGGTGGTGAGCAGCAGCAGCGCCACCCCCAGGCCGACGCCGACCGCGGTGAGCACGGTACGCACCCAGCCCTCGCGCCCGCCGCGGAGCGCGAACGCCAGGCCCATGCGCAGGTCGTCGGCCCAGGTCCGCAGCGTGCCGCGGGGGTCGGGCGGCGGCGGGCCGGCGGCTGGTGCCGTACGGCCGGTGCCGCTCGTCTTCTCGGCGTAGCTCAGGTCGCTCATCGGCCGGCCGGCTCCAGGCTGCGGGTCCGCCCGTCGCGTACGACGATCTCGCGGTCCGCGTACGCCGCGACGCGCGCCTCGTGGGTGACCAGGACGACGGCGGCGCCGCTGTCCTGCGCGGCTGCGGTGAGGAGTTCCATCACGCGCTCGCCGTTGAGGGAGTCCAGCGCGCCGGTGGGCTCGTCGGCGAAGACCACCCGCGGCGTGGTCGCCAGCGCGCGGGCGACCGCGACGCGCTGGCCCTGGCCGCCGGAGATCTCGCCCGGCCGCTGGTGCGCCACGTCGTCCACCTCCAGGCGCTCCAGCCACGGGCGGGCGGCGCGTTCGGCGTCGCGGCGGCCGAGGCCGGTCAGGCGCAGCGGCAGCGCGACGTTCTCCACGCAGGTCAGCTCCGGTACGAGCTGGCCGAACTGGAAGACGAAGCCGAATTCCCGGCGGCGCAGGGCGCTGCGCTCGGCGTCGGAGAGCGCGGCGAGGTCGCGGCCGGCGTACGTCACGGTGCCCGCGTCGGCGGGGACGATGCCGGCGAGGCAGTGCAGCAGCGTGGACTTGCCGGAGCCGGAGGGGCCCATGACGGCGACGGTCTCGCCGGGGGCGATGGCGAAGTCGGCGCCGTCGAGCGCGGGGGTGCCGGCGTAGACCTTGCGCAGGGCGGTGGCGGTGAGGACGGGCGCCGGCTCGTCGGGCGCGGCGAGGGGGTCGGGGGTGGGGGCGGTGCTCATGCGCGTACCTCCGCGGCGAGTTTGCCGAGGCGCGCGGCGGTCAGCTCCAGCCACCGCAGGTCGGCTTCCAGATGGAACAGGGCGTGGTCGCAGATGAGCTGGTCGGCGAGGTCGCCGTGCTTCTTGCGACGGGTCAGCTCGCGCATCAGCCGCAGGTGTTCCGCGCGCTGTACGTCGAGCAGTTCCGCGGCGTCGCGGCCGGTGAGCAGCGCGAGGACGACCTTGGTGTACAGGGTCGACTGGAGGTACGGCTCCGGCTTCTCGGGGGCGGCGAGCCAGTCGGCGACGTCGGTGACGCCGGCGTCGGTGATGGCGTAGCGCTTGCGCTCCGGGCCGCCGCCGGGCTCGATGCCGTCGACCTCGACGAGGCCGTTCTTCAGCAGCCGGGACATCGTGGAGTAGACCTGCCCGTAGTGCAGCGGGCGGTCGTGCCCGAAGCGTTCGTCGAAGGCGCGCTTCAGGTCGTAACCGTGGCGGGGTCCCGACTCCAGGAGTCCGAGGAGGGTGTGGCCGATCGTCATGCGGGTGACTCTACACGGTGTGTATACGTGCTGTGTATAGACGGGGTGTGTAGTGGGTCACGCCTGGTGGGAGCGGTGCCGGGGGCGGATGGGCTAGTCCGGCTCGCGCGGCGGACGGCCGCGGCGCGGGTGCGGGCGGGCTTCCTTCGGCAGCCGGCCGGCCTCCGCGAGGGCCCGGCGGAGCAGGTAGTCGATCTGCGCGTTGGTGCTGCGCAGTTCGTCCGCCGCCCACCGGGCCAGCGCGTCGTGCACGGCCGGGTCCAGCCGCAGCAGCACCTGCTTGCGCGCGGCCCGGCGGGGGCGGCCGGGGTCGTCGTCCGTCACTGGTCGCCCGTCACTGGTAGAGGGAGCCGGTGTTGAGGACGGGCTGGGGGGCGCGGTCGCCGCAGAGTACGACCATGAGGTTGCCGACCATCGCCGCCTTGCGCTCCTCGTCCAGCTCGACGATGTCCTGCTGGGTGAGCCGGGCGAGCGCGTCCTCGACCATGCCCACCGCGCCGTCCACGATCTGCCGCCGCGCGGCGACCACGGCGCCGGCCTGCTGGCGCTGGAGCATCGCGGAGGCGATCTCCGGTGCGTACGCGAGATGCGTGAAGCGCGACTCGATGATGCGCACGCCCGCCGCCTGCACCCGCGCGGTCAGCTCCTCGGCCAGCTTCTCGGTGATCTCCTCGGCGTCGGCGCGCAGCGACAACTCCTCGTCCTCGTAGGCGTCGTACGGGTACTCGATGGCGATGTGCCGCACCGCGGTCTCCGTCTGGGTGGCGACGAACTCGGTGAAGTCGTCGACGGCGAAGACCGCCTGCGCGGTGTCCTCGACCTGCCAGACGACGACGGCGGCCAGCTCGATGGGGTTGCCGCGGGCGTCGTTGACCTTGAGGACGGCGGTCTCGTGGTTGCGTACCCGGGTGGAGATCTTGCGGCGGGTGGTGAGCGGGTTGACCCAGCGCAGGCCGTCGTCGCGGATGGTGCCGGTGTAGCGGCCGAAGAGCTGCACGACGCGGGCCTCGCCGGGCTCGACCATGTTCAGCCCGGCCATCGCGAAGATCGCGGCGAGGAAGAGCAGGGCGCCGAGGACGAGGAGGGGGATGCCGGCCGCCGGGACGCCGTTGCCCGACAGGGCGATGCCGAGGGCCAGCAGGCCGGCGCCGACCAGGGCGCCGACGAGGCCGAGGACCAGGGCGAGGGCGCCGCCGATGCTGTTCGCCTGCCGCTCGCCGACGGGCGGCGCGGGCATCGTGGGCGGGGTGCCGGGGTCGGCGCTGGGGGGCGGGTCCGCCGCGGGCGTGTGCTCGTCGCGTGGTTGGTCGGTCATGTGAAATCCCCGTTTCTCGGTCCGTGCCGGTGGGGTGGGAGCCTAGCAAAGTGCTATCACTTTAGCGAGACGGGTTGTCATGCCCCCTTCCGGGAAGTGGTCTACTCCGGTCAGAATGGAGCCGCCTGCGGGAGCAGACGCCGGCATCACCGTCCCCGTGTCACCCCCACGAACGACAGGAGACAGCGATGTCCACTATTCGAGCCGTGTCCGCAGCCGGAGCGGGCGGCATCCTGGTCGCCGCCCTCACGCTCACCGCCGGCCCCGCGCAGGCGGCCGAGCCGGGCCCGTCCGCGGGTGCCGCGGCGGCCGGGGCGTACAAGCAGCGCACCGACACCCTGCCGCCCGAGCGGCTGACGCCCGAGCAGCAGCGGCTGCTCGCCGAGAAGTCGGCGGCGGCCGAGGGCGCGGCGCGGCAGTCGGCCCAGCGGTTCGCCGCGAGCGGCGACGCCGGGGCGGCGGCGATCGTCTCCTCCGGCGCCGTACAGCAGTCCCAGATCAACTCGTACTACTGCGGCCCCGCCACCCTCGTGATCACGCAGTCCGCGCGCGACGAGGTCGGCAACCGGTCCCAGACGCAGGCCGGCAGCGACCTGCGTACGAACTCCTCCGGGACGGCCTGGTACGGCATCAACGCGAACGTGCCCAACCCGACCGGCTATCCCATCCCCGACGTGCTCAACCACCGCCTGCCCGGCGCCGGCTACGTGCCGAAGGCACTGCCGTACACGCCGAGCGCCACGGACAAGGCCAACTTCCGCGACCACATCGTCCACAACACCTCCGGCGACTTCGCGATCGCGGGCAACGCCTGGGAGGTCGTCGGCGGCCCGCACCTCGTCGGGCACCCGAACCGGGAGATATTCCACTGGGTGTCGATCGACGGCCACAGCGACGACGGCGCGCGTACCGTGCAGTACCGCGACCCGGTGGGCGGGGTGCCGACGAGCGTCATCTCGTGGGCGGGCAGCGTGCCGCGGACGGCGACCATCTCGTCGGACACCATCACCACCATCATGGGCGGTCGTGGGTACGTCTGGTGAGGCCCGGCCCGTCGTGTCCCGCGCCCGCGGCGTAGTCGCCGCGCTCGGTGCGGCCGTCCTCCTGGCGGGCACGCCCGCGTGCTCGTCGGGGGGCGGCGACGGCGCGGACGACGAAGGCGGGTCGCGTACGCGAACGGCGGCGCCCCCCACGGGGGCGCCGTCCGGCGCGCCCGTACGCGACCGGGCGTGCGAGGTGGAGCTGCCGGGCGGGTGGTCCGACGCGCTGGCCGACGGGCAGGTCCCGGTGCCCGAGGGCGAGCAGGCGGTGCTCACCGAGGTCGGCCCGGGAGCGGGCTGGGCGGTGCTCCAGTCGTCGGGCACGGGCGACGGCGGCGACGGGCGGTCGGTCGTGCTGCGCGAGGGCGGCGAACCCCGGCCGGTGATGCGGCTGGCGGACCCGGTGGAACACCAGGTGGGCAGCGCGGACTTCGACGGGCGGTGGCTTGTTTTCGACGTTGTCGAGGGCCGGCAGTTGGAGAGCCCCTGGACGCTCTACGCCTGGGACGCGACCAGCGGCCGGCGCCAGGCGGTCGCCGAGGCGGAGTCGGCGGGCGACGGACAGAGCGCGGTGCCGGGCCCGTTCGTGCAGGCGGTGGTGCGCTCCGGGCGGCTGTTCTGGGCGCAGGGCACGGGCGGCGGCAAGTCGGCGGTGTACGCGCGGGACCTGGGCGGGGGCGAGCGGCGCACGGTGTACGAAGGCGTCGTCGACACGCCGTTCGCGGCGGGCGGACTGCTGGTGTGGCTGCGGCAGGGGGAGTCGTCGGGGCGCCCGGAGACCCGGCTCGCGGCGGTCTCGATGGACACGCTGCGGCAGGCGGAACTGCCGGGCCCGATCGCGGCGCTGCGCAACGTCCGGTACGTGGCCTCCGACGGTCGGACGTGGGCCTGGGCGGGCGGCGACGCGGAGCGGCAGCGGCTGTACGTGTGGCGGGAGGGCTGGCGGAAACCGCTGGCGCTGGTACGGGGCGAGGGCGCGGGCGCCGGGGCGGTGCCGGAGCCGGAGCCGGAACTGGGAGGCATCGACCAGGTGCAGGTGAGCGGGGAGGTGGTCACGTGGCGTACGACGGAGGCGGCGTGGGCGCTGGACCTGCGGTCGCGGTCGTACACGCGGATCACACCGCGGTACGGGTACGCGCTGGCGCGGGACGGGGGGCTGGGGGTGGCGTACCCGGAGGGAGAGGCGAAGGACCCGGGCGCGACGAACGTCATCCAGCTCACCCGCGCCTCGACGCTGCCGCCGCTACCGGAGTGCGACTGAGGGCCGCCCCCGCGGCAGGCCCGCACGCGGATCCGGCGCTGCCGGATGAGGGCGGGACGGTACGGAGACGGGCGCGCCCCGCGGCCGGCCCGCGGCATGCCCGGCCCGCGGATCCGGCGTCGCCGGAACGGGCGGGAGCGTACGGGGTGACGGCGTCGGCCCCGCGCCACAGCCGCGGCTCGGCGGGAGGGCGCGGGCGCGGCGCCGTAGGCGCTCGGGACCCGGGGGTCTCAGGGGCGGAGCCCCCGAGTTTCGGGAAGGGACGTGGTCGGGGAACAGCCCCCTCCCACAGCCGACCGGCGAGGACCGGGGCTCAGGCCCGTACCGCTGCGGCCTGCCCCGCGCCCTCCGCCGTTCCCTCCGGCCCCGCTCAGATCTCGAACCACACCACCTTGCCCACACTCAGGCGCTCCGCGCCCCAGTGCCGGGCCAGCTTGTTCACCAGGAACATCCCCCGCCCGCCCTCGTCCGCCGGACCCGCCCGCCGCATCCGCGGCAACTGAGGGACGTCGTCCACGACCTCGCACCGCAGCCGGTCTGTGTGCACCAGGCGGAGCGTCACCGGCCGCTGGGCGTAGCGGACCGCGTTGGTCACCACCTCGCTCACCAGCAGCTCCACGATGTCCGTCAGCTCCTCCAGGCCCCAGCCCGCCAGCGCTCCGCGCGCCAGCGAACGCGCCTCGCGCGGCGCCTGCGCGCGGGGGTCCAGGGACCACTGCGCCGCCGCGCTGGGTGCTATGCCGTCGAGCCGCGCCGCCAGCAGGGCGATGTCGTCGTCGCGGTCGCCGGGCCCGAGGACGTCCAGCACCTCGTCGCACAGCGGTTCCAGCGGCGGCGGGTTGCCCGGTCCGGTGAGCGCCGCGGTGCGGCTGAGGCGGGCGCACAACTGCTCGATGCCGGTGGAGACGTCCATCAGCCGGGACTCGACCAGGCCGTCCGTGTACAGCAGCAGCGTGGAGCCCTGCGGCGCCTGGAGTTCCACCGCCTCGAAGCCGACACCGCCCACCCCGATCGGCGCGCCCGGCGGCACGTCCAGCACCTCGCTGGTGCCGTCGCGGCGGAGCAGGACCGGCGGCGGGTGGCCGGCGTTGGAGGCGGTCAGGGTGTGGGCGATGGGGTCGTAGACCGCGTACAGGCACGTGGCCATGCGGTCGTCGCCGAGGCGCTGCGCCTGCTCGTCGAGGTGGTGCAGCACCTCCTGCGGCGGCAGGTCGAGCTGGGCCAGGGTCTGCGCCGCGGTACGCAACTGGCCCATGATCGCCGCGGAGGTGACGGAGTGCCCCATGACGTCGCCGACGACCAGCGCGACCCGGCTGCCGGGCAGCGGGATCGCGTCGTACCAGTCGCCGCCGACCCGCGCGGTCTCGGCCGCGGGCCGGTAGCGGCTGGCGAGGCGGACGCCGGTGGGCTCCGGCAGGTACTCGGGCAGCATGGTGCGCTGCAACTGGTCGGCGATGTACGCCTCGCGGTCGTAGATCACCGCCTTGTCGACGCCGAGTGCGGTGTGCGTGGCCAGTTGGGCGGCGATCAGCAGGTCGTCCTGCCCGTACGCGGGCCGCGCCGGTCCCCGTACGAGCACCGCGACCCCGATCACCCGGCGCCGGCCGCGCAGCGGGGCGACGATCGTGCGCTTGTCGGCCGGCGCGTTCGCCAGCGGGCTCTCGCGGCCCAGCAGCTCGGTGAGCGCGGCGCGGGCGGCCAGCGTCTCGCCGAACACCGGGCGCACCCCGCGCAGGACTTCGAGCAGCGCCCCGGCCCGTACGACGTCGACCTGCTCGGCCGCGCCCAGGCCCGGGGCGTCCGGCTCCGCCGCGGCGGGCAGCAGCCGGCTGCCGCCCATGCTGTCGACGTCCTCGACGCCGTCGGTGATCCGGTCCGTACGCCGCAGGCGCAGCCGGAACGGTTCCGTCGGCTGCTCGTCGCCGACGGGCAGCGGGTCGCGGAGGTAGACGAGGATCGCGTCGGCGAAGGAGGGGACGACCGAGCGGCACAGGCCGAGGACGATCTCGTCCAGGTCGATGCCGCGGGCGATCCGGCGGGTGGCCGCGCCGAGGAACCGCAGCCGCGCGGACGCGGCGTCCTCCTCGGGCTGCCGGCCCGCGGGCCGGCCCGGGTCCGCGTCGGCGCCCGCGCCCGGCTGGGGGCGCGGCCTGCCGCCGCTGGGGGTGTCGTCGGCGCCCTGGTGCGCCGGTACGCCGCCCGTGCCGTCCGCCGAGGGCGGCTTCGCGGGCTGCGCCGGCTTCGCGCGGTGCAGGGCGTCACGGGGGTCGGGGATGGCGTCGGGCGAGTTCGCGGCCGGCGACACCGCCTCGTCCGTGCCGGAGGCGGCAAGGGTGTTGCCGGACTCCGTCCGCTCGGCGGCTGCCCGCCGCCTGTCGCGCTCCGTCACGTGTCGGTACCGTCCATCCGGCCGTATCCACCCAAGTCTCCACAGGGCGGGTTGAGTTGTGGGCACTGCGGTGCTGTGGACGTCGATCCTACGTTTGACCTACCGGGGCGCAGCAAGAGGCTCATGAAGACAAGCGCGCCGGCGTGCGATCCCAATCCGCCGGAAGAAGCGGAACTGTCCACTTCGGGTCCGGGCGCCAGCGCTCCCACCCCGCGGAGAACGGCGGCCCCCACGCACCGATGGCGTCGACCGCCTGCCGGCCGGCGTCCCGTACGGCCGCGGCCCTGGCGGCGGACATCAGCCCCGCCCGCTGCGCCGCGGCGAACTCGTCCTCGTCCCGCCACTCCCACGAGCGGTCCGGGTGGACGACGAGATCCAGGTAGTGGTCCTCGGAGTCGACGCCCCCGGCCCACCGCACCCGGGGCGCTTCGAGGTTGACGTAGAAGGACCTGAAGGTCCAGTCGTTTTCCCAGAACAGCCAGACGGACCACGGCTCGCCGGGCCGGGCCAGCTTCAGCACGCCGGCGCCGAACCAGCGGGTGCGCAGCGGCCGGTGCGGCTTGGTGTAGCGGGTGACCAGGGGCTCCCGGTGCAGCTCGGTGCCGTCGGCGAGCACGGGGCGTACGCATTCGGTGTCCGGCGCGACCCAGACGGCGAGGGTCTCGGCGTCGTCGCGGACGACGGTGACCGGGCGGCAGACGGCGACGGTACGGGCCGGGGCGCCGTCTTCGGCGGTGCTGCCGGCGCCGGGGGCGTTGGCGCGGTAGCGCCAGAGGATGTGGTCCCCCGGTGTCCACCGGCCGTCCGTGACGTCCCGGCCGGTCCGGCCGGCTTCACCGGCCCCTTCGGCCCCTTCGGCTCTGCCGTTCCCGCCGTTCCCCCCGTTGCCGCTGCTCCTGCCGTTCCTGCCGTTCCTGCCGCCGTCAAGCGTCGCGTCTGGCCCGTGCATCCGACGATGGTATCCAGCGGCGCCTTACGGACGGGTCATTCGCAGAACGTCGAGCGCACTGTCCAACTGCTCCTCCGTGAGCAGCCCGCGCTCCACGTAGCCGCCCTCCACCACCACCTCGCGGATCGTCTTGCGCTCCGCCAGCGACTTCTTCGCCACCTTGGCCGCCTCCTCGTAGCCGAGGTAGCGGTTGAGCGGCGTGACGACGGACGGCGAGGACTCCGCGTACTCCCGGGCGCGCCCGGCGTGCGCCGTGATGCCGTCGACCGTGCGATCGGCGAGCAGGCGTGCGGCGTTGGCGAGCAGCCGGACGGACTCCAGGACGTTGCGGGCGAGGACGGGCAGCATCACGTTCAACTCGAAGTTGCCGGAGGCGCCGGCGGTGGTGACCGTGACGTCGTTCCCGACGACCTGGGCGCAGACCATCAGCACCGCCTCGGGAATCACCGGGTTGACCTTGCCCGGCATGATCGACGAGCCGGGCTGGAGGTCGGGCAGGGCGATCTCGGCGAGGCCGGTGCGCGGTCCCGAGCCCATCCAGCGCAGGTCGTTGCAGATCTTGGTGAGCCCGACCGCGATCGTGCGCAACTGGCCAGAGATCTCCACCAGGCCGTCGCGGGCGCCCTGCGCCTCGAAGTGGTCGCGGGCCTCGGTCAGCGGCAGCCCGGTGGTCCGCGCCACCTCGGCGATGACGGCGGCGGCGAAGCCGGGCGGGGTGTTGATGCCCGTGCCGACCGCGGTGCCGCCGAGGGGCAGCTCGGCCAGCCGCGGCAGCGAGGCGTGCAGCCGCTCGACGCCGAAGGCGACCTGGGCGGCGTAGCCCGCGAACTCCTGGCCGAGGGTGACGGGCGTGGCGTCCATCAGGTGCGTACGCCCCGACTTCACCACCTCCGCGAACTCCTCCGCCTTGCCCGTGAGCGCCGCCCGGAGGTGGGTCAGCGCGGGGATCAGGTCCTGCACGACCGCGCCGGTGGCGGCGATGTGGATGGAGGAGGGGAACGTGTCGTTCGACGACTGGCTGGCGTTGACGTGGTCGTTGGGGTGGACCACCGGGCCCCCGGCGCCCAGCTTCTCCTGCGCGAGGGTGGCCAGCACCTCGTTCATGTTCATGTTCGACGAGGTGCCGGAGCCGGTCTGGAAGACGTCGACCGGGAACTCCTCGTCCCACCGGCCCTCCGCGACCTCCTCCGCCGCCGCCTGCACGGCCGCGGCGACGTCCTCGTCGAGCACGCCCAGCTCGGCGTTGACCTTCGCCGCGGCGGCCTTGATCCGGGCCAGCGCCGCGATGTGCGCGGACTCCAGGCGCAGCCCGGAGACCGGGAAGTTCTCCACGGCGCGCTGCGTCTGGGCGCGCCACTTGGCGCGGGCGGGGACGCGGACCTCGCCCATCGAGTCGTGCTCGGTGCGGAAGCCGTCGGAGTCGGGGCGTTCTGCGGGGGGAGTGGTGGCGGGCTGGCTCATGCTGCCGAGGATACGACCGCGCGCCGACACCGCCCGTGCGCCGAACGGTGGATTCGGCGGGGGCCGCCGCGGACTTGCCGCGGCGGCTGCCGCGGGCGCGGGCGGTGGCGCGGTGGAATCGACCGGAAGCGAAAAGAAATCAGAAGAAACCAAAAACCAGAAGAGATCAGCCGGCATCGAACAGGTACGGCCCGAGGAGTGACGTGACGACCAGCCCCCGCATCCGCATCCCTCGCCTCCCCAGCCCTCGCCTTCCCCTCCCTCGCCGCCGGGGCGGGGCGTGCGCCGCCGCGCTCGCCTGCGCCCTGCTCGCCGCCGCGGCGCAGCCGGCGGGCGCCGTCCGGCCGCAGGACGACGACAAGGGGAAGGACGTGCAGGGGGTGACCGGGCCCGCGATGAAGATCGCCATCGACAACGCGCGCAAGACCACGGGCCCCGGTCAGGAGGCCACGTACACCATCCGCGTCTCCAGCCTCCAGGACAGGCCGATCGAGGGCATCGAGATCCGGCACACGCTGGCGAAGGGCATGGAGCTGGTCGAGCCGGGCGCGGGCGGCGCGGTGCGGGGGCGCGAGGTGCGCTGGACGGCGGACCTGAAGGGGCACAAGCACGCCGAGTTCACCGCGCGGACGCGCCTGGCGAAGGAGGCGCCGACGGCGGGCGAGCTGGCGGCGACGGCATGCGCGTACGAGAAGGGCGCCAGGACCCCGGTGGTGTGCGCACCGGACATCGACAGGCTGACCGCCGCGCCGGCGCGCACCGCCGACGACGGCCGCGGCGGCGGGCGCGACGCCGAGCCGCAGGCCGCCGGCGACTTCGGGAGCGCCGCGGCGTACGGGCTGGGCGCGGGCGTGCTGCTGCTGGGCGGCGGGGCCGTGGCGTTCGCGCTACGCCGCCGGGCGGTGGCGGCGCGCCGCGGCTGAGGCGCCGGCGTACCGCCCGGCTCGTACGCCCGCAGGGGGCGCCCGGCACGCCCCGGCCGCCCCTGCCCTCCCGTCCGCGCCCCGCTACGGCTTCGCCGCGCCCCGCACCGGGATGCTCGTCACGAACGGCTTCACCGGCCCGGGGTCGGTGAAGAAGTCGTTCCCCTTGTCGTCGACGACGATGAACGCGGGGAAGTCCTCCACCTCGATCTTCCAGACCGCCTCCATGCCCAGCTCCTCGTACTCCAGGACCTCGACCTTCTTGATGCAGTCCTGCGCCAGCCGCGCCGCGGGCCCGCCGATCGAGCCCAGGTAGAAGCCGCCGTGCGCGGCGCAGGCGTCGGTGACCTGCTTCGAGCGGTTGCCCTTGGCGAGCATCACCGTCGACCCGCCGGCCGCCTGGAACTGCTCCACGTACGCGTCCATCCGCCCCGCCGTCGTCGGCCCGAAGGAGCCGGAGGCGTAGCCCTCGGGGGTCTTGGCGGGGCCGGCGTAGTACACCGGATGGTCCTTCAGGTACTGCGGCATCTCCTCGCCCGCGTCCAGCCGCTCCTTGATCTTCGCGTGCGCGATGTCGCGCGCCACGACGAGCGGGCCGGTCAGCGACAGCCGCGTCTTGACCGGGTACTTCGTCAGCTCCGCCCGCACCTCGGCCAGCGGCCGGGCGAGATCGATCCGTACGGCCTCGTCCATGGGGTTCGCGGTGTCCGCGGCTCCCGCGGCCCCCCTGGCCCCCGCGGTCAGCTCCGCCGCGGTGGTGTCCGGCAGGAAGCGCGCCGGGTCGTGCTCCAGTTGCTCCAGGAAGACGCCCTCCGCCGTGATCTTCGCCAGCGCCTGCCGGTCGGCCGAGCAGGAGACCGCGATGGCCACCGGGCAGGACGCGCCGTGCCGCGGCAGCCGCACGACGCGCACGTCGTGGCAGAAGTACTTGCCGCCGAACTGCGCGCCGATGCCGAGCGTCTGGGTCAGCTCGAAGACCTTCGCCTCCAGCTCCGTGTCGCGGAAGCCGTGGCCGGCGGGGGAGCCCTCGGTGGGCAGCGAGTCGAGATAGTGCGCGGAGGCGTACTTGGCGGTCTTCAGCGCGTACTCGGCGGAGGTGCCGCCGACGACGATCGCGAGGTGGTACGGCGGGCAGGCGGCCGTGCCCAGCGAGCGGATCTTCTCCTCCAGGAAGCGGAGCATCGACGCCTCGTTGAGTACGGCCTTCGTCTCCTGGTAGAGGAACGACTTGTTGGCGCTGCCGCCGCCCTTGGCCATGAACAGGAACTTGTACGCGTCCCCGTCGGTGGCGTACAGCTCCACCTGCGCCGGCAGGTTGTTGCCGGTGTTCTTCTCGTCCCACATGGTCAGCGGGGCCATCTGGGAGTAGCGCAGGTTGAGCTTGGTGTACGCGTCGTACACCCCGCCCGACAGCGCCTCCTCGTCCCGCCCCTCGGTCAGCACGTGCTGACCGCGCTTGCCCATGACGATCGCCGTGCCCGTGTCCTGGCACATGGGGAGCACGCCCGCCGCCGAGATGTTGGCGTTCTTCAGCAGGTCGAGCGCGACGAACTTGTCGTTGGCCGACGCCTCGGGGTCGTCGCAGATGGCGCGGAGCTGCGCGAGGTGGGCGGGGCGCAGGTAGTGCGAGATGTCGTGCATCGCCTCCGCGGCGAGCAGCCGCAGCGCCTCGGGCCGCACTTCGAGGAACGTACGGCCGCCGGCCTCGACCGTGCGCACGCCCTCTTTTGTCAGCAGGCGGTACGTCGTGGTGTCCGCGCCGA
This sequence comes from Streptomyces sp. 184, assembly GCF_045781775.1. NCBI lineage: Bacteria > Bacillati > Actinomycetota > Actinomycetes > Kitasatosporales > Streptomycetaceae > Streptomyces > Streptomyces sp. 184. The sequence continues at coordinate 1,218,680 of NZ_CP123230.1, forward strand.
GCGGGAGGATGTCCGTGTACGAGAACGCGGGGCTGGCGGGGCGGGCGGTGGCGGTCATCGCGTTCCTTCGTCGTCGGCCGGCGGCGGCGCCCTCCAGATTAGGACGGCCCCGCGGGCGCCTCGGCGTGAGGTGCCCCTCCCGCCCTCCCCCCGCCCGAACCGGACGGTCCGGCGGGCGGACGGGCCCTAGTCACGATGTATCGCGTTTGGTTAGGCTGGTGCCGTGGACGAGACCCCGCGCGACAACGCCCCCGTGCCCGCCGCCCAGCCGTCGCTGTCGAAGAAGCCGGTCGCCGAGGGAGAGCTGCGCGCCTCCGACGCGGACCGTGACCGGGTGGCCGACATCCTCCGCGAGGCGCTCGCCGAGGGGCGGTTGGACCCGGAGGAGCACGCCGAGCGGATCGACGGCGTCTACAACGCCAAGACCGTGGGGGAGCTGGAGCCGCTCGTACGCGACCTCCCGGTGGGCCGGCGCGGGGCCGGGCCCGCGGCGGGGGCGCCCCCGGAGTCGTACCCGCCGCCGCAGCCGCAGACCCTCGTCGCGATCTTCAGCGGCTCCGGGCGCAAGGGGCGCTGGAGCGTGGGGCGCAGGACGTCGGCGTTCGCGCTCTTCGGGGGCGTGGACATCGACCTGACCGAGGCGGTCTTCCACCAGCAGGAGATCGTCATCAACGCCACCGCGATCTTCGGCGGCGTCGAGATCAGGGTCCCCGAGAACGTGTCGCTGCGCGGCTCCGGCACGGCCATCTTCGGCGGCTTCGACGTGCACGCGCAGGAGGCGGACGATCCGCGTGCGCCGGTGGTCGTCGTCACCGGTTTCGCGCTCTTCGGCGGGGTGGACGCAAAGGGCAAAACGGGCAAGTTCCTGAAGAACCTGACGGACCGGATGCGCAAGCACGGGCTCGGCCACTGACCCCTTTTCGGCCCTTTTCCGGCCCTTTTCCCGCCGCTTTCCCGCCGCCCCAACCGCCCCCGCAGCCACGGAAGGAGCACCTCCATCCCGGGTGGCAACTCGGCGCATAAGCGCGCGCACAGCGGGTAGAGCACGTGCATCGTCTCCTCCGTACGGCCGCAGGTGCGAACGTCGTACGCCCCCGAGACAGCTTTGTCCCTGATCCGCCAACGCCGTCGTCAGGAGTGGACCGTGCTCCAGTCCCACCAGCAGTCCCTGCACGAAGCCCGGGTGCCGACCCAGCGCTCCGGCCGGCGGGAAGAGGGGGATCCGTGGCACACGGAGGCGGTGTGCCGGCGGGACGAGGCCGCGCTGTTCTTTGCACCGTCGAAGGAACCGACGGCCGACCGGCTCTCCCGCGAGGCCGCCGCGAAGCGGGTCTGCGCGCGCTGCCCCGTGATGATCGAGTGCCGGGAGCACGCGCTGCTGCTGCCCGAGCCGTACGGCGTGTGGGGCGGGCTCACGGCCGCGGAGCGCCGGGTCGTCCAGGCGCGGCGCAGGCGGCGTGAGACGGCCGAGAAGCTGACCGCCCCGCGGGGGATAGCGCAGGCCGGCTGAGACTGCCCGCGGGGCCTGGACAAACGGTTCTGCCGGGGGCGCCGACCGTACGCACCAGCCCTCCCGCGCGCGCCGCCGCTACAGCGGCCGGTCGAAGTCGATCGAGCTGTACGCACGCAGCTTCGACAGCCGGTGCTCCGACTCGATCTGCCGGATCGTGCCGCTCTTGGACCGCATCACCAGCGACTGCGTGTACGCCCGGTCCGCCCGGTAGCGCACGCCGCGCAGCAGCTCCCCGTCCGTGATCCCGGTGGCGACGAAGAACACGTTCTCGCCGCTGACCAGGTCGTCGATGAGCAGCGTGCGGTCCAGGTCGTGGCCGGCGTCCAGCGCCCGCTGCCGCTCCGCGTCGTCCCGCGGCCACAGCCGGCCCTGGAACGTACCGCCCAGGCACTTCATCGCGCAGGCCGCGATGACGGCCTCCGGGGTGCCGCCGACGCCGAGCAGCAGGTCGACGCCGGTGCCGTCGCGGGCGGTCATGATGGCGCCGGCGACATCGCCGTCGGAGATGAACTTGATCCGCGCCCCCGCCTCGCGGACCTCCTGCACCAGCCCGTCGTGGCGCGGCCGGTCCAGCACGCAGACCGTGACGTCCTGCGCGGTGCCGCCCTTGGCCTTGGCGACGCGGCGGATGTTGGCGGCGACCGGCGCGTTGATGTCGACGTACTCGGCGGCCTCGGGGCCGGTGGCGAGCTTGTCCATGTAGAAGACCGCGGACGGGTCGAACATGCCGCCCCGCTCGGCGACGGCGAGCACCGAGACCGCGTTGCCCATGCCCTTGGCGGTCAGCGTCGTGCCGTCGACCGGGTCTACGGCCACGTCGCACTCGGGTCCGGTGCCGTCGCCGACGTGCTCGCCGTTGAAGAGCATCGGGGCGTCGTCCTTCTCGCCCTCGCCGATCACGACGACGCCGTTCATCGAGACGGTGCTGACCAGGGTGCGCATGGCGCGTACGGCCGCGCCGTCGGCGCCGTTCTTGTCGCCGCGGCCGACCCAGCGGCCGGAGGCCATCGCGCCGGCCTCGGTGACCCGGACCAGCTCCAGGGCGAGGTTGCGGTCGGGGGCCTCGGGGGCCACCTCCAGTTGCTCGGGGAGGTGGTGGGGCGTCTCATGGGGCTGTGGCATCCGTGAGGACCTTTCCGCTCGGTCGACGGCCGGAAGGGGGGCGGTAGGGGGCGACATAGGGGGCCCTCAAAGCCTATCCGTTTATCGCCATTTTGAGCACACCGCCCCTCGGATGAGCGGGTCGGTCGCCGTGTCTCCCGCCGGACTCCCCGCCCCCGGGGAAGGGGCCGCTCCGGGATGAGGGACGATAGGAGGCGTGGCAGACAGGAACAGCATGCGGACGGTGCGCAATCTGGTGGGTGCGCTGGCGGTCACCTGCGGGGTGTCGCTGGTCGTCTACTGGGGCGTCATCCCGCGCGAGGGCGACGGCAACGAGATGGCGGCCGTCTCCTACAGCCAGGAGCTGGGCCAGGCCCGCCGCGCCGCACCGTACCCGGTCGTCGCGCCGGTGGGCCTGCCGGACGACTGGCGGGCCAACTCCGTGACGTACCGCGGGACCGGCGACCACGGCACGACCTGGCACCTGGGCTTCGTCACGCCCGACGAGGAGTACGTGGCGGTGGAGCAGGGGAGCGAGCGCCCCGACAGCTTCGTCCGCAAGGTCACCCACGAGGCGCGGCCGACGGGCGAGACCCGGCAGGTGGCCGGCGAGGAGTGGGCGCGCTACGAGGGCAGGCAGTACGACGCCCTGGTGCACAAGGGCGACGGCGTGACGACCGTGGTCACCGGCACGGGAAGCCTGAAGCAGATGGAGCGGGTGGCGGCGGCGCTGAAGGCCAAGTGAGCGGACTGCCGGTCGGCGGGACACTCCGGCGGACCCTGCGGCCCGTACCGGACGAGCGGTGAGCGGGGTGCGTCACCCCGCCCGCTCCGAGCCGTCCAACTCCGCGCCGTCACCCTCTTCTTCCTCCGCATCCTCCGCATCATCCGCGTCCCCCGACTCCGCCAGCGCCGCGTCGAGCCGCTCGCGGGCGCCGTCCAGCCACTGCCGGCAGATCCGCGCCAGCTCCTCCCCGCGCTCCCACAGCGCCAGGGACTCCTCCAGGGTCGAACCGCCGGACTCCAGCCGCCGCACGACCTCCATCAGCTCGTCCCGCGCCTGCTCGTAGCCGAGAGTCCCCCGGTCCTTCGTCTCTGCCATGGCCCCCACCTTAGGACCCGCCTACGACACCGGGCCGACCGTGACACCGAACTCCCCGTCGGCGACGCGGGCGCGCAACTCCTCGCCCGCGCTCACCTCGTCCGCCGCCCGCACCGCCGAGCCGTCCTCCCGCTGGAGCACCGCGTAGCCGCGCTTCAGCGTCGAGGCGGGGGAGAGGGCGACGACCCGGGCGCGGGTGTGCGCCAGCTCGGAGTCCGCGCGGTCCAGCAGATGCGCCAGCGTGCGCCGGCCGCGCGCGAGCACCGCGTCCACGACCTCTGCGCGCTCGTCGACGATCCGGTACGGCTCGGCCATCGCCGGCCGGCTCAGCCACGCCGCGAGCCCGCGCTCCTCGCGGTCCAGCACCCCCGTCAGCACCCGCAGCGCGCGCTGCCGGAGCTGCTCTATCCGCACGTGCTCCTCGCCGACGTCCGGCACCGCGTCCTTGGCGGCGTGCGTGGGCGTACGGGAACGGAGATCCGCCACGTGGTCCAGCAGGGGGTTGTCCGGCTCGTGGCCGATGGCGGAGACCACCGGCGTACGGCAGGCGGCCACGGCCCGTACGAGCTGCTCGTCCGAGAACGGCAGCAGGTCCTCCACGCTGCCGCCGCCGCGCGCCACGATGATGACGTCGACCTCGGGGTGGCCGTCCAACTCCCGCACCGCCGCGACGATCTGCGGCACCGCGTGCACCCCCTGCACCGCCACCGGCCGCACCTCGAACCGCACCGCCGGCCACCGGTGCCGCGCCGTCTCCAGCACGTCCCGCTCCGCCGCCGACGCCCGCCCCGTCACCAGCCCGATGCGGCGCGGCAGGAACGGCAGCGGCTTCTTGCGCTCCGGCGCGAACAGCCCCTCGGCGGCCAGCGCCTTCTTCAACCGCTCCAGCCGCACCAGCAGTTCGCCGACGCCCACCGGGCGGATCTCGGCGGCGCGCAGCGAGAGCTGGCCGCTCGGCGCGTACCAGACCGGCTTGGCGAAGACGACGACGCGGGCGCCTTCCTGTATGACATCCGCCACCTTGTCGAACACGTCGCGGAAGCACGTCACGGTCAGGGAGACCTCCTGCGCCGGATCGCGCAGGGTCATGAAGACCACGCCGGCGCCCGGCCGCCGCGACAACTGGGTGATCTGCCCCTCCACCCACAGCGCGCCGAGCCGGTCGATCCAGCCGCCGATCTTCCGCGAGACGACCCCGACGGGCATGGGTGTCTCTGCCGTGTTCACCGCCATGGCCCCGAGCCTAACGGCGGGGTACGACACCCGGGCGGCTCCGGCGGGGGGCGTGCGGGCGCCCGCGCCCTCCAACCGCGCACCGGGCGTTCCGTACCATGGCGGTATGACTGCTTCGAGCATGCCGCAGCCCGCCCGCCGCGTCCTTCTCGCCGCTCCCCGGGGCTACTGCGCCGGCGTGGACCGGGCGGTGATCGCCGTGGAGCAGGCACTTGAGCAGTACGGCGCACCCGTGTACGTACGGCACGAGATCGTGCACAACAAATACGTCGTCAAGACGCTGGAGCGCAAGGGCGCGATCTTCGTCGAGGAGACGGCCGAGGTGCCCCCCGGCAACATCGTGATCTTCTCCGCGCACGGCGTCGCCCCCGCCGTCCACGGGGAGGCGAAGGAAGGCCGGCTCGCCACCATCGACGCGACCTGCCCGCTGGTGACCAAGGTGCACAAGGAGGCCGTCCGGTTCGCCAAGGACGACTTCGACATCCTCCTCATCGGCCACGAGGGCCACGAGGAGGTCGTCGGCACCTCGGGCGAGGCGCCGGAGCACATCCAGCTCGTCGACGGCCCGGAGGGCGCCGAGCAGGTCACCGTGCGCGACCCCGACAAGGTCGTCTGGCTGTCGCAGACCACGCTGTCCGTGGACGAGACGATGGAGACCGTCGGCCGGCTCAAGGGCCGCTTCCCCAACCTGCTGGACCCGCCGAGCGACGACATCTGCTACGCGACGCAGAACCGGCAGGTCGCGATCAAGCAGGTGGGCGCGGAGTCGGACCTCGTGCTCGTCGTCGGCTCGCAGAACTCGTCGAACTCGGTGCGGCTGGTCGAGGTCGCCCTCGACGCGGGCGCCAAGGCGTCGTACCTGATCGACGGGGCCGAGGAGATCGACGAGGCGTGGCTGGACGGCGTGGCGACGGTGGGCGTCACGTCGGGGGCGTCGGTGCCGGAGGTGCTGGTCGACGGCGTGCTGGAGTGGCTGGCGGAGCGGGGCTACGGAGACGTGGACCTGGTGCAGCCGGTGGACGAGCGGATCACCTTCTCCCTGCCGAAGGAGCTCCGCCGCGACCTGCGCGCCGAGGCTGCTGCGCTGGGCGCCGCCGGGCAGGACTGACCGGAGCCGGCTGGCCGGGAGCCGGCTGGCCGGGCGCCCGCCGCCGCGACCGCGACGCGGGCGGCGCCCCCGACGACGACCGCACGGGGGCGCCGCCGGACCCGCCCCCGCCGGGGCCGCGCCGCACGGCGAGCATGACGAAGTGCCGCAGCAGGGCGACGGCGGCGGCCAGCAGCGTGCCCCCGTAGAGCCACGGCGCCTCCAGGGCGAGGGTCGTACCGGCGGCCATCACGTGCGAGGAGATCCCGTCCGAGCCCTCGCCGACGGCCAGGGTCCCGGCGGCGAACGCGATCGGCATGGCGATCGGCGCGGCGACGGCGTCCGCGGGCCGGATCCACAGCGCGCAGCACACCGAGAGCACCAGGAACACCACCCCGAAGAACACCGGCGCGGTCCCCATCACCACCTGCACGAACGCCCCCGTACCCAGCATCACCGACACCGCCAGCAGCCCCCCGCCGGCCGCCGTCAGCCGCGGCCCGGGCGGCCGCAGCAGCGCCCGCAGCACCGGCGGCACGGGCCGCCGCACCGCGGCCCGGTACACCCCGGCGCTCTCCTCGGGCCGGGCGCCCGCCGCGGAGGGGTCGGGCTCACGGGCCGGTCGCGGGACGTGAGCCCGCCGTCGCTCTCCGTCAGGATCCGTGTTCGTACGGTGATGCTGCATCGCTCCACGTTAGGCCCCGCGGCAGGTGAAACCCCGCGAGGGGCACAGAATGCGCTCATTCGGAGTGCCGGAGTCCCACGGGACGCACACACCGGGTGCACGGGGCCACCCGTAGAATCGTCAACCGGGTCCCGCCGCGTCGCGACCCCGTCCCCGTACCCCGTACCGGAAGTCGCTCACGTGTCCCTCACGATCGGAATCGTCGGCCTGCCGAACGTCGGCAAGTCCACCCTCTTCAACGCCCTGACCAAGAACGAGGTGCTGGCGGCCAACTACCCGTTCGCCACCATCGAGCCCAACGTCGGCGTCGTCGGCGTCCCGGACTCCCGCCTCGCCACCCTGTCCGGCATCTTCAACTCCCAGCGCATCCTCCCGGCCACGGTCGACTTCGTCGACATCGCCGGCATCGTGCGCGGCGCGAGCGAGGGCGAGGGCCTGGGCAACAAGTTCCTGGCCAACATCCGCGAGTCCGACGCGATCTGCCAGGTCATCCGCGCCTTCCGGGACGAGAACGTGGTCCACGTGGACGGCAAGGTCTCACCCAAGGACGACATCGAGACCATCAACACCGAGCTGATCCTCGCCGACCTCCAGACCATCGAAAAGGTCCTCCCGCGGCTCCAGAAGGAATCCCGCATCAAAAAGGACCTGGCCCCCAAACTCGCCGCCATCGAAGAGGCCAAGGGCATCCTCGACGCCGGCCAGACCCTCTTCGCCGCCGGCATCGCCCAGGGCACCCCCCGCGCCGAACTCCTCCACGACCTCCACCTCCTGACGGCCAAGCCCTTCCTCTACGTCTTCAACGTCGACGAGGACGAACTGGCCGACGAGACCTTCAAGGACGAACAGCGCGCCCTGGTCGCCCCCGCCGAGGCCATCTTCCTCAACGCCAAACTCGAATCCGAACTCGCCGAACTCGACGAGGCCGACGCCCTCGAACTCCTCCAGTCCGTAGGCCAGGAAGAACCGGGCCTGGTCACCCTGGCCCGCGTCGGCTTCGCCACCCTGGGCCTCCAGACCTACCTCACCGCAGGCCCGAAGGAAGCCCGCGCCTGGACCATCAAAAAGGGCGCCACGGCCCCGGAGGCGGCAGGCGTGATCCACACGGACTTCCAGAAGGGCTTCATCAAGGCGGAGGTCATCTCCTTCGACGACCTGGTCACCACCGGCTCGGTCCCCGAAGCCCGCGCGGCGGGCAAGGCCCGCATGGAGGGCAAGGACTACATCATGCGCGACGGCGACGTGGTCGAGTTCAGGTTCAATGTATAGGCCACGCGGTACTGTAACTCTGGCGAATTAGCAAACCACCAGGTCATCCGGGGGCGGCCCGGATTCGGGTCGCCCCCGTTCGCGTACCGTGGCTGGATTCTCGCTGGATGCCCTGACGGCTCGTCACCTGTCGTTCTCCGCACGCTGGCCGGATTTTGGCTGGAGAGCGCTCAACGGCGAGTCAGCGCAAGTGGGTACGCGCAGACGGCGTGTACGCCTGCGTCGGCCGAGTGCTTCGCGGATCGCACCCCCGTGGCCCGGCGTGCGTGAACGGCACCGCCGCTGCCCCCGTGGGCTGCTGAGCGGGGCCGCTCTGCCACCCCGTTCCCCCTCGAATCCTCAGCGGGGCACCAGACAGATGGGAACGGCCATAGGCCCTGGTCAGCGGACTCACGGATCACCATCGAGTCCACTTTGCCCCTCTGAAGCCCCAGCGTCAGCCGCAAATTCGAGTCCGGGGCCGACGAGCGGCTGGCATCATCCGGCAGGTTCTCCTCCGCCCCGGCTGGAGGGCATCCCGCTGCTCGGATCACCGGATGCCGTGGTTGCCAGCGTCCGAGGGGTCCGACCTCCTCGAACACGCCCCGTGTCACCGGTCAGCTTTGCACTCCGGGGGCGGTGCGGCCGGGCGCCGCTACGAGACCTGGGTACACACGCCGCTCCAGGGACGCAGCGCGCCAGCCAGGGCACGGGCTGGAACCTGCTGCGGTATCCGACGTATCAGGGCTTCGAGGACAGCGTCGAACTGGAGCGTCCCGTACGCGAACAGGCTCGCGGCGCTCGGTACAGGGGGCGGCTGAGGGGGCGTGTGTGACCGTATTTCAGCTGAAGTGTTCAGACTTGATCGCTGTTTGGCTGGTATCTGTTGTTCTTTTCTGAAGAACGTATGCCTGATAAGGCAAGTGGTGTGATGTAAGTCACGAGAGGTGTGGGACAATTGCCAGGTTTGCCCGCCAAGGAGGTCTAGTCCAGCAGCCTTGATCCCGTTACGTTGACGCGACGTTACGTTCCGTTGTCTCAGGGGTGGGGCTCTGTGGTGATGCGTGGGCGATGGCAGCGATGTCGGGCGTGGTTGACGGCGGGCCTGGGCACGGCCCTGCTCTTGGGTGCAGCTCCGGTTGTGGAAGCGGGTGCGGTTCCCGGTAGCACGCGCGCGCCCTCGGCGGCGCCGGACGCCAAGGGGAATGCAGCGGCGTCGGATACCGCGGTCGCGGCTACGGAGGATCAGGCGGCGGCGCGGGCGGAGCGTACCGGTGAGCCGGTGGAGATCGCGTCGTTGCGTGGCGAGTCCAGTGAGGTGTTCGCCACTCCTGACGGGAGCCTGGAGGCGCGCGAGTATCTGCGGCCCGTGCGGACCCGTGTGGGTGGCGAGTGGAAGGCGATCGACACCCGGCTCGCTCCGGCCGCGGACGGGATGGTGGCGCCGGGGGCGACGACCGTGGGGCTGGAGTTCTCCGGTGGTGGGGCGGCGCCGTTGGTGCGGATGGCCCGGGCCGGGCGGGAGTTGTCGCTGTCGTGGCCGGGTGAGTTGCCGCAGCCGCGGCTGGAGGGTGATGCGGCCGTCTACCCGGAGGTGTTGCCGGGGGTCGACCTGCGGATGGGGGTGCAGGCTGACGGCTTCGCCCAACTGCTGGTGGTCAAGACCGCCGAGGCGGCGCAGAATCCGGAGTTGACGCAGCTTCGGCTGCACCTGGGCGCGACGGGGATGGACGTACGTGAGACCGCGGCCGGCGGCCTGGAGGCGGTCGATGCCGGTGCCGGCGGGGCGGTGTTCGAGGCACCCCAGCCCGTGATGTGGGACTCCAGCGGCGGCACCACCCCCGGCGCCCGCAGCGCCGGCAGCGATCCGGGTGGCGAGCCGGTGGCGGGGGAGACGGGCAAGCTGGCCCCGGTCGATGTCGAGGTGACCCAGGAGCCGGACGGACTGGTGCTCACTCCGGACACGCAGGTGCTGAAGGGTGCGGACACCGTCTATCCGGTGTTCATCGATCCGCAGTGGTATTCGCCGCGGGCGTCGGCGTGGACTTTCGCGTCGAAGTACTGGGCGTCGTCGCCGCAGTGGAAGTTCAACGGCGAGGACAACGCCGGGATGGGCTACTGCGGCTGGGACTATTGCGCCCCGCACGACACCAAGCGCGTCTTCTACCGCATCCCGACCTCCCGCTTCGCGGGCAAGTCGATCCTGTCGGCGGAGTTCGTCACACGCAACATCTGGTCCGCCTCCTGCTCCGAGCGGAGCGTCGAGCTGTGGCGGACCAAGGACATCAGCTCGTCCACCACGTGGAACAGCCAGGACGCGGGCTCCGGGTTCTGGCTCGACAAACTGGACACGAGATCCTTCGCGTACGGCCACGACGGCTGCGCCGCAAAGGACGCGGAGTTCGGTATCCGCGCGGGAGTGCAGGAAGCCGCGAACAAGAAGTTGACGACGATGACCTTCGGGCTGCGTGCGGCCAACGAGGACGACAAGTATGCGTGGAAGCGGTTCTCGGACAAGGCGTTCCTGCGGGTGAAGTACAACCGTCCGCCGCCGCAGATCAAGATGGCGCAACTGACGATGAAGTTCGGCGGGGTGTGCAAGCGACCTGACGAGAAGGCGCGCGTCCGTAAGCTCAGCACGATCTACGCCAACGACGTGACCGATCCCGACGGCGACAACGTCTCCGTGCAGTTCCAGGCCAAGTGGGACGGTGGCAGTTGGACGCCGGCCAGGACCGGCAGCCGGCCTTCGAACTCCACCTTCAGCATCGCGTTGCCCACAGGGATTCCGGCCGACAAGACGGTGCACTGGTACGCGCGCGCGTACGACGGGGCGCAGTGGTCGCCGTGGTCGTACTCGGGCGATACGAAGACCGCCTGCTACTTCGTCTACGACACCAAGGAGCCCGAGGCGCCCTCGGTGACCTCGGGCGAGTATCCGGAGTCGAATCCGGAAGATCCGAACGACCCGTGGCTGGACGGGGTGGGCCAGTACGGCACCTTCACCGTTGACTCGCCCGATGCGGACGTGAACCGCTACCGCTACGGCATCAACAGTGATCCCTTGCCCACGAACCAGGTTTCCACCTCCGGCGGCGCGGCCAAGGACATCAAGATCCTCCCGACGCGGCCGGGCCTGAACTTCTTCACCGTCCAGTCCTTCGATACCGCTGGTAACAACAGCGAGATCCGCACCTACCAGTTCCGGGTGAAGGCCGGTCAGCCGGATCGCGCGACGTGGCAGCTCGACGAGCCGGCTGGCGCCACCCAGGCCGAAGGCTCAACGCCGGCGCGGACTTTGGCTCTTAAGGGCGGGGCGACCACGGGCGCCGCCGGGGCCGAGGGCACCGCGCTCGGGCTGAACGGCACCGATGCCTACGCGGCCACCGATCTGTCGGCGGTCAACAACACCGGCGGTTTCACCGTCTCGGCGTGGGTGAAGCTGGATGCCAAGCCGACGACCGGCGCGGCCGTGGTTGCTTCGCAGCCGGGCAACGAGCGGATGGGTTTCGCGCTGCACTACGCCGCTGCCCATGACCGCTGGATCTTCAACGGCTTCTCCGCCGACACCCCCGACGCAGCAGTCCACCGGGCCATGGCACCCAACCCCGGCGGCGTCCAGACCGGAACCTGGACCCACCTCGTCGGCTCGTACGACTCCGTCGATGACAAGCTCCAGTTGTTCGTCAACGGCACCCTCGTCGGCGAGACCCCCTTCGTCAGCTCCTGGAACGCCCGCCGCGGTCTGCAACTGGGCGCCGGCTCGGCGAGCGGGGTTGCCAGGGACTTCTTCCCCGGCATCCTCGACAAGGTCCAGATCTTCGACAAGCGCATCGCCCAGGACGAGGTCGACAAGCTCTACGCCAAGCAGACCATCGGCGACCCCGGCCGCCCCGCCACCGCCGTCTTCGAACTCGACGAGCCCGCCGGCGCCACCGAGGTTGCCGGCCGCGGCGGTGTTCTCCCCGCCCGCTACCAGGGCGGCGTGACCACCGGCGTGCCCGGCGTGGCGGGCAAGGCCACGAAGTTCAACGGCACCGACGGCTACGCCCGTATCGGCCAGACCTCCGGACCGCACATCAACAGCGAACGGTCCTTCGCCGTCTCCGCCTGGGCCAAGCTCGACGCCAAACCCGACCGCCAGGCGACCGTCGTCGCGCAGACAGGCGAGTTCGCCCTGGGCTTCGAGCTCTACTACTCCGCCGCCTACGACCGCTGGGTCTTCAACCAGTACGCCTCCGACACCCCCGGCGCACCCATCATCCGGGCCATGGCCGACCAGCCAGGAGACGCATACGCGGGCACCTGGGCACACCTCGTCGGAGTACACGACACCACCGCCAACACCCTCACCCTCTACATCAACGGCAAGAAAGCAGGATCCACCACCCTCGTCGACGCCTTCTACGCCGCCGGCTCCATGTACGTCGGCGCGGTCTCCGTCAACAACACCCTCAAGAGCCACTTCCCCGGCACCATCGACGACATCCGCCTCTTCGACCGCCCCATCTCCCCGGCCGAAGTCCAGCAGCTCTACAAGCAGCGGCCACTGGTCAAGAGCCGCTGGAAGCTGGAAGGCAGCAACGGCGCGACACCTCCGGCTACTGCGGACGACTCACCCGGGGGCAACGACATGACCCTCCACGGCGGCGCCGCAATCGGCTCCGGCTGGGTCGACTCAGGCGCGATGGAGTTGGACGGAGTCGACGCCTACGCGGCGACCTCGGGTGTGCCGGTGGACACGAGCGGGAGTTACACGGTCACGGCCTGGGCGCAGGCCGCTGCCGTGCCGGACGATGCCGCGGCCGTGGTCAGCGCGACCGGAAGCAGACAGGGCGCCTTCGCGGTCCGCTACGTACCCGCGGCAGATCCCGCAACCGGCACCGGGAGCTGGGAGATAGCACTTCCCGGGGCCGACAGTGACGCAGCAGGCGTGGTGCGTGTGAAGAACGAGCAGTTCTGGGATGTACGGGACTGGAACCATCTCGCTTTGGTCTACGACGGGCTCTCCAAGGAGGCCCGGCTGTACGTCAACGGTGAACTGGAAGAAGTGGCCTGCGCCGACGACGACGGGAACGGCGAAGCCGACGACCCCGCTTGCACCGACCGCCTGTCCTGGGCGCAGGACGTGTTGACCTTCCGGGCCGGCGAGTCCATGCAGATCGGCCGCAGCAAGACGGCCGGCACGTGGGGCGAGTACTGGCCCGGGGCGGTCGACGACGTGTGGGTCTTCCAGGGAGACCTGACCGCTGGCCAGATCGCCCACCTTGCGCTCGGTTGGCCGGACGTCGTCACCGACGTCCCCGACGACACCTGAGATCGCACTCCGCCCGGCGCTGCCCCCCAACGGCGCTGGGGCTCGAAACCCCTTTCACCAGCACCCAGCTTCCACCGGGGCCTGTTCGCGGGCGATGGTGGCGCGGCAGCGGAGACGAGGACGACGGGATGAATCGTACGGTCAGCAAGCGCGCGAGATGGGCGAGCCGTCGGGTTGCCTGGGGAGCCGCCGCCCTGATGGTCGCCACCCTCCTACAGGACGCGACGACCGCGACCACCGCCTTCGCGGACGAGGGCAGGGGCGGGCCGGACGTGCCCCGGGCCGAGCAGCCGGTCGCGGGCCGGTCGATGACCGAGGTCGAGCCGCGCGCCTCGCAGGATGGCCCGACGACACCGCGCCGGAGGCCGGACACGGCGTGGCCGGAACCGTCGACGGCTCACGTCGAGCTGACGTCGGCGGGCGTCAGAGACGTCACCGAGGATTCGCCGGGCGCGACGACGCTCCCCCTCACCCTCGACGTGGCTTCCCCGGACAGCGGGCATCCTGCGGCTGCGGCGGAGGCGGCCAAGGGTGCCCGGGGGGAGGTGACCGCACGGGTTCTCGGTCGTGATGCGGCACGGAAGGCCGACGTCGACGGGGTGCTGTTCGCGCTGGAGTCCGTACCCGGACCGCGGCAGGCGGCGGGTGAGGTGCGGGCAACGGTGGACTACGCCGCCTTCTCCGAGGCATTCGGCGGCAGCTACGCCTCTCGGCTCACCCTCGTCGAGATGCCGGCCTGCGCGCTGGACACCCCCGCGAAGGGCGAGTGCCGCGAGGGCGAGCCGCTGCCGACGGTGAACGATGCGGAGAAGCAGACGCTCACCGCCGAATCGGTCCGGCTCGACACGCAGGAGCCGACGGTGCTGGCCGCCGTCGCCGCCGCGGCGAGCGAGAACGGCGACTTCAAGGCCACGTCGCTGGCGCCGTCGTCGTCCTGGGACGTGAACCTCAGCTCCGGGGACTTCTCCTGGTCGTACGGCATTCCGGTCCCCGAGGTGCCCGGAGGGCTCCAGCCGAGCGTGGGGATGTCGTACTCCTCGGGTTCGGTGGACGGCCGTACCGGCGGGACCAACAACCAGTCCTCGTGGCTGGGCGACGGCTTCGACCTCTGGCCCGGCTACATCGAGCGCCAGTACAAGCCGTGCTCGGACGACGGCGTCGAGCATTCCGACGGCAGCAAGCCGGGCGACCTGTGCTGGGGCTACGACAACGCGTTCATCTCCTTCAACGGCAAGGGCGGCGAACTCGTCCCGGTCGGCAACGACGAGTGGAAACTGCGCGACGACGACGGCACCCGGGTCACCCGCCTGGCCTCGGCGGACCGTGGCAACGGGGACAACAACGGCGAGTACTGGCGCCTCACGGACCCCCAAGGCGTGCGCTACTACTTCGGCTACAACCGGCTGCCGGGTTGGGCGGACGGCAAGGAGACCACGGGTTCGGCCTGGAAGGTCCCGGTGTTCGGCGACGACTCCGGTGAGCCGTGCCACGACGCCGCCGGGTTCGGTTCGTCCTGGTGCCAGCAGGCGTGGCGCTGGAACCTCGACTACGTCGTCGATCCGCACGGCAACGCCGTCTCCTACTACTACCACCAGGAGGAGAACTCCTACGGCCGCAACCTGAAGGCGGAGAACAACACCCGTTACACCCGCGGCGGAAGCCTGGACCGTATCGAGTACGGGCTGAAGCACTCCTCGGTGTACGACACGAAGCCCCTGGCCAGAGTCGACTTCAGCAGCGGCGAGCGATGCCTGCCCAACGCGCAGACGACCTGCGAGTCGATCGGCACCGACTCGGCGTACTGGTACGACACCCCCTGGGACCTCAACTGCGCGGAGACAGCCGACTGCGACCAGGGCCGGTACTCGCCCAGCTTCTGGACCCGCAAGCGCCTGACCGGTGTGACCACCGAGGTGCTCAAGAGCGACGGGACGTACGGCCCGGTCGACTCCTGGAAGCTGGCACACCGCTGGGGCCAGGCCGACATCGACTACCAACTCCTGCTCGACTCGATCCAGCGCACCGGCCACACCGCTACCCCGGCGATCACCCTGCCGAAAACCACCTTCGCCTACACCCAGTTGGAAAACCGCCTGGACAAGACAGGTGACGGCTACGCGCCGTTCATCAAGGCCCGCCTGTCGAGCGTCGCCGACGAGTACGGCGGCCAGATCGCAGCCAACTACTCCGGCGCGGCCTGCGACTGGAACGCGCTGCCCACGCCACAGACGAACACCACCCGGTGCTTCCCGCAGTACATCGGCGGCAGTGACAGCGCCGATCCGGAACGGCAGTGGTTCAACAAGTACGTCGTCACCTTGATGACGGAGCACGACCGAACCGGCGGCGCCTCGGACAAGGCCACGCGCTACGAATACCTGGGCGGCGCTGCCTGGCACTACGACGATGACGACGGGCTGACGAAGGAGAAGTTCAAGACCTGGTCCCAGTGGCGAGGCTACGGCCAGGTGCGCGTCAAGACCGGCGGGGAGGGCGGTGACGCGGCGATGAAGTCGCAGTCCGACACCTACTTCCTGCGCGGAATGCACGGCGGCCGCGAGAGCCCCGCGGGTGGCAGCAAGAGCGTGTCCGTCGGCCTCGGCAGCGGCGAGGGCGACCCGCTCACCGACCATGAGTCGGCCGCCGGTTTCGCGTACAAGACTGTCGATTTCTCCGGACCCGGCGGCAAGGTGCTGAGCAAGACCGTCAACCGGCCTTGGCACCATCAGACGGCGAAGAAGGAACGCTCGTGGGGCACGGTGACGGCGAATCTCACCGGCACCGCGCACACCAAGACCTGGACCTCCCTGGACAACGGCGCAGGTAACGACTGGCGCGTGACGTCCACCGCCAACACCTACGATACGGTCGCCGGCCGGCTTACCGAGGTGGACGACTTCGCGGACAACTCCACCGCGTCCGACAACCGGTGCACCCGCAGCACGTACTCCACCAACGAGGAAAAGAACATCCTCGTCCTGCCTTCGAGGGTGGAGACGGTCGCCAAGGCGTGCGGCGACCCCGTCGACCGCACCAAGGACGTCATCACGGATGTCCGCACCGCCTACGACGGTAGTGCCATCAGCGGCACGCCGTCCGTCCCGAGCAAGGGAGATGCCACCGCCACGGCCGTGCTGAAGTCCCGTACCGCCGACGAGGCCGTCTATCTTGAGTCCACCGCCGAATACGACACCTACGGGCGTGAGCTCGCCAGCACCGATCTCACCGCGAATCTGACCTTCAACGGCAGCGGACAACTCCAGTCGCGGAACCCGCGCACGGACGGCCGGAGTTCCACTACCTCCTACACCCCGGCAACCGGGTTTGCCACGCAGGTCAAGGAGACCACGCCACCGTCAACCCCCGGCAACGCCGCCACGGCACTGACCTCCACCACCACCTACGACCCGACGCGTGGCCTCCCGCTCACTCAGGCGGACGTGAACGGCAAGACGACCACGTCGGCGTACGACGCTCTGGGCCGTACCACCAAGGTGTGGCTGGCCGACCGGCAAACCGGCCTGACGCCGAGCTACGAATTCACGTACCAGGTGACCGAGGGCAAGCCGGTCGCAGTCGGCACCAAGACCCTCGGCAACTCGGGCGCCCAGCGCACCTCGTACACCTTCTTCGACGGGTTTCTGCGCGAACGCCAGACCCAGGTGCCTGGCCCTCGCGGGGGCAGGCTTCTGAGCGACGTCTTCTACGACGAGCGGGGCCTTGTCGCCGAGACCTTCGAGCCGTACTACACGGACAAGCTGCCGTCCCCCGAACTGTTCGCCCCGGACGACGCAATCACTGTGGAGACCCAGTACCACCACTCCTACGACGGCCTCGGACGCAATGTCCAGACCGAGCAGGTGGCAGGCAGCGGAGCCGGCCGCACTGTCCTGGCGACCACCACCACCCAGTACCGCGGCGATCGCACGACGGTGATCCCGCCGGACGGCGGAACAACCACGACATCGCTCGTCGACGCACGGGGTCAGACCACGGCCGTGCGCCAGCACCACGCGCGGAGCGCGGAGTCGACCTACGACGAGACCGGCTACCGCTACACGCCGCGCGGCGTGCTGGAAAAGGTGACCGACCCCGCCGGGAACTCCTGGACGTACCGCTACGACCAACTCGGACGCCAGGTCGAATCCAACGACCCCGACAAGGGCACCACCACATCCGTGTACGACGACCGCGGGCAGGTCACGTCCACCACGGATGCCCGCGGGACCAAGCTCGTCAGCGTCTACGACGGCATCGGGCGCCGTACCGAGCTGCGTGAGTCCTCGCCCACCGGAACACTGCGTGCCGACTGGACATACGACACCGTCAGCGGCGCCAAGGGGCATCTGGCCACGTCGACCCGCTACGTGGACGGCGAGGCGTACACGAACAAGGTCGTCGCGTACGACCGTCAGTACCGGGTGCTGCGCTCCTCCGTGACCATTCCGGCGTCGGAGGGGGCGCTGGCCGGGACGTATCTCTCCGGGACCACGTACAACGTCTCCGGCACCGTGCAGGCCGTCGGCTTCCCGAAGGCCGGGGCGCTGCCGTCCTCAAGCGTGCGGTACACGTACGAGGACGAGACCCTCCGCCCGATCGAACTCGGCGGTGACCAGGGGCTGAAGGCGAAGACCAGCTACACCAACGACGGCAAGCCGCAGTGGTACGAGTTCTCGAACAGCGGCGGCAAGAGCGTCGAGGTCGCGAACACCTTCGAGCGGGGGACGCAGCGCCTTGCCACCTCGCGGGTCGAACGTCAGGACGTGCCGGGGGTCGACCAGCACAACACGTTCACGTACGACGCGGCCGGCAACGTGCTGTCGGTCGCCGACGTCTCCCGGTCGGGCACGGACACCCAGTGCTTCGACTACGACTTCGCGCGCCGGCTGACCACGGCCTGGACCGAAGGCGACACCGAATGCTCCGCCCAGCCCTCGGGCGGGGCAGTGGGCGGCCTGGCGCCGTACCGGCACTCGTACACCTACGACAAGGCGGGTAGCCGCCTGACCGAGACCCAGCACGACATCGGCGGCGACGCGACCAAGGACACCGAGCGCACCTACGCCTACCCGGCCCCGGGCAGCCCGCGGCCGCACACCCTCACGTCCGTCACCAGCACCGGCCCGACCGGCACCGCCCAGGACAGCTACACCTACGACGAGTCCGGCAACACCGCCACCCGCAACCTGAGCGGCGACACCCAGACGCTGACCTGGGACGCCGAAGGCCACCTCGCCAAGGTCACGGAGCCGGTCGAGGGCAGCGCCGACAAGGTCACGGACTACGTCTACGACGCGAGCGGCAACCGCCTCATTGCCCGTACCCCCACGGAGACCACCCTCTATCTCGGCACCACCGAGATCACCCTCCCCAAGGGCGCCGCCGCCGCCAAGGCCACCCGCTACTACGAACTCGGCGGCGGCCACCAGGCGGTCCAGGAGGACGACGGCAGCGTCTCGTTCACCCTCGCCGACCACAACGGCACCGGCCAACTGGCCATCGACGCCGCCACCCAAACCCTCGACCAGCGCCGCAGCCTCCCCTTCGGCGCCCCCCGAGGCCCGGAACCCCCCTCCTGGCCGGGCACCCGCGGCTTCGTCGGCGGCACCGACGACACCGCCAGCACGGGCCTGCAACACCTGGGCGCCCGCGAATACGACCCGAAACTGGGCCGCTTCATCAGCGTCGACCCACTCCTCGAACTCGACAAACCCCAAACCCTGAACGGCTACACCTACGCCGCCCAGAACCCCCTCACCTTCAAGGACCCCACCGGCCTGGGCCTCGACTGCGGCAGAGGATCACCGAGCGGCGTGAGCTGCGGAAGCGGCCAGACCCGCGCGGACGGCAGCCGCGGCAACGGCATGAACCAGACGGGCGGCGGGGTCATGGGCCGACCGTCCGTGAGCCATCCATGCAACAGCAACTGCTCGTCGCAGACCCCCGCTCAGACGATCGACATCGTCCAGAAGGACAACGTGGTCTGGATGGAGGGCTTCCGGCTGCCCTCGGCTCTCGAACTCGAGCGGATGTACCCGACGCTCAGCAATGAGGATGACCGGCTGGACCACCACATCCAAGCCACCTGCCGACCGGGAGAGATTGCTTCAAGCGCGGCGGACTTCTGCGCCGCCGCAGGCGACCTCGGCTGGCTGGATCGGGAACCGACTCTCTTCGACCAGCTGGTGCTTTCGATCGTCGCACCTGACGTCGGCGCCTGGAAGGAATGCCTGAAGAACCCGGGCCTCACCAGCGCCTGCGGCTCCGCCGCCCTCGACCTGCCCTGGGCCAAGGCACTCAAGCCGATCAAGTTCCTCAAAGCGGCGAAGAAGTGCCACAGCTTCGTCCCGGGCACCCGAGTGCTACTGACCGACGGCAGCTCCAAGCCGATCGAGAAACTCGAAATCGGCGACAAGGTCGTCGTCACCGACCCTGATACAGGCAAGACCACGATCCGCGAGATCGTCGCCACGATCACCACCGAAGACGACAAGGAATTCGTCGACCTCACCATCACAGCAGACGGCAACACCACCACCCTGACGTCCACCACCACACACCCGTTCTGGGTACAGGAGAAGAACGACTGGGTGAACGCCGGCGACCTCACCCCCGGCCAGAACCTCCGCACCCCGGACAGCACAACTGCCACCATCCAGGACGTCCGCCACTACACCAAGCGTCAACGCACCCACGACCTCACCATCAACGACATCCACACGTACTATGTAATGGCGGGGGCTACGCCGGTATTCGTTCACAACAGCAACGGATGCGGTGTCGCCCGTAACGAGAAGGGGCAGTTTATATCTGGAGAGAATGCGGACGCGGCCCGTGGGCGCCAGACACACTTGAACTACAGAAATGCTCTTGGTGCTGGATACGACTTCGAAGTCAGGCTTCCGAGCGGGCTCCAACCTGATGCGGTCGATTGGAAGAACCGAGTCGTGCGTGAGTTGAAGTCGGACGCGAAGAGCAGCCAGGCGACGGGGCGGCGACAGCTGCAAACTTACGTCGCCGAGCTGGAGGATATGACCGGTCAGAGCTGGACTGGCCATCTCGATACGTATAAGAGGTTTGACTAATGGTTAACTCGATTCTCCTGGAGGCTCTCGATGAGGTCTTCAAGCCGCTAGGGTTTCGAAAGAGGTCGGCGAACTGGTACAGAGTGTCTGGCGATCTCTACTGCGTAGTCGGAGTCCAGGAGTCACGCTGGGACGAGTCGTGCCATGTGAATGTCGGATTCGCTCCAGCGGTCAATGTCAAGGCGGGGTGGCTCCCGGAGTCGAAGTGTCTCGTTAGGTTCAGGGCGGACGCAATCATCTCTATTCCTCGTGGAGATCTTGACCTACTATCTGGTGAAGTGGTGGAGGCGAGTGGGGAGAATTTCCTTCGAGCGGATCTCGTCGAGAAGATTGCAACTCCAGTAGCGTGTGCGGTTAATCCGGTCGAGAGTATTCAGGGTCTGAAATCGCTGCTGCGCACGAGCGTAAGCGATCAGGTGTTCATTCATCGTGAAATCAGGGGTGAATTGCTTTGAGATCAGCGTCTATGGTCCTTGTGTCTCTGCCAGCTATCCAGGCCCGGGGGTACACGGTGAACCAGCCCAGCAGCGACGCGGACCTGTCCGATACGAGCGCAAAGTCAGCCACTTCCTGGCCTTCCTCGGGCTCGCGGCAGCCCTAACCTGCTATAAGAGGTTGTCTCATGTGGTGTCGGGTTGATGCGGCATGATGCCGTGCCATGCGTGTTGGTCTGTCGCAGAGGCTGGTTCCTGACGAACTGTGGTCCCTCGTTGCTCCGTTGCTGCCGCCGTTTGCGTCGCGTCCGCAGGGCGGAGGCACGGCCCCGGTTGATGAGCGAGCGGTGTTCACTGCCGTCGTGTACGTGCTGACCAGCGGATGCGCCTGGCGGCATCTGCCGGAGACGTTCGGTGTCTCGCCGGCGACTGCACACCGCCGGTTCGCCGCATGGACTGAGGCCGGCCTCTGGCGTCGCCTGCATCAGACCGTTCTGGACGAACTCGGCGCCCGTGGTGAGGTGGACTGGTCCTCGGCGATTGTGGATGCGGCCTCCGTCCGCGCGAAAAGGGGGGATCGCTGACCGGGCGCAATCCGGTCGACCGCGGTAAGAAAGGCAGCAAACTCCACGTCCTGTCCGACGCACAGGGCTTACCCATGGCCCTCGGCGTCTCCGGCGCCAATGTCCACGACAGCCAGGCGCTGCTGCCGCTGGTCGCCGGCATACCCGCCATCCGGTCCCGGCGCGGTCCCCGCAGACGCCGCCCCGGCATACTCCGTGCCGACAAGGCGTACTACTCCGCTGAGAGGCTGAAGTGGCTGCGTGAGCGGGGCATCGTTCCGCGTATCGCCCGGCCCGGCGTCGAGTCCGGCGAGCGCCTTGGCCGACACCGCTGGAAGATCGAACGGTCAATCTCCTGGCTCTTCGGCTACCGCCGCCTGACCGTCCGGTACGAGCGCGAAGGCAGCCACTTCCTGGCCTTCCTCGGGCTCGCGGCAACCCTGACCTGCTACAAGAAGCTCGCGAAACTCACCACGTGAGACATTGTCTAAGAAGCTCACGAAACTCGCCACATGAGACAAGCTCTTATACTCTCCGCCCTTCCTCGCCGCGTTGGTGTCGTAGACCTTCTCCCTCTCAGCACCGGTGAAATCCAAACCAGCCCTGTTGCAGTTACGGACCAGAACCGGCGCCTCACTCGCCTGCACATAATACGTGTGGATGTCGTTGATAGTGAGGTCGTGGGTGCGGTGGCGCTTGGTGTAGTGGCGGACGTCCTGAATGGTGGCGGTGGTGCCGTCGGGTGTGCGGAGGTTCTGGCCGGGAGTAAGCTCGCCGGCGTTAACCCAGTCGTTCTTCTCCCGTACCCAGAACGGGTGTGTGGTGGTGGACGTCCGGGTGGTGGTGCTGCCGTCGGCTTTGATGGTGAGGTCGACGAATTCCTTGTCGTCTTCCGTGGTGATCGTGGCCACAATCTCGCGAATCGTGGTCTTGCCCGTCTGAGGATCGGTGACGACGATCTTGTCGCCGATCTTGAGATCCTCGATGATCTTGAAGCTACCGTAAGCCAGCCGTACCCGAGTGCCCTGGAGGAGCCGCCGAGCAGAAGCCCTTGACCAAGTTCTCCGTATCGTGGCCGGCGCACATCGAGTTCGCCCAGGCGCGCATCTTGTCGTTCATCCGTGGCGTACTGCGCGTAGCGGAACTCCAGTTCCTGGGCAGCAGGCAGGCGCATGCCGGCGACCTACCGTCTATCGCTCGACCCGGATAGTGCCGCGTCCTGGAGGTACCTGCAACCCATGCGGGAGCCGGCGGTAGCCGAAGAGCCAGGCGATCGACCGTTCGATCTTCCATCGGTGTCGGCCGAGACGCTCGCTGGACTCGACGCCGGGCCGGGCGATGCGCGGAACGATGCCCCGCTCGCGCAGCCACTTCAGCCTCTCAGCGCAGTGGTACGCCTTGTCGGCGCGGAGCCTGCCAGGGCGGCGTCTGCGAGGACAGCACCGGGATCGGAAGCCCGGTATGCCGAGGACCAGCGGAAGCAGTGCCTGGCTGTCGTGGACGTTCGCACCGGAGACGCCGAGGGCGAGGGGTAAGCACTGAGCATCGGAAAGCACGTAGAGCTTGCTGTCCTTCTTGTCGCGGTCGACCACGTAGAGCCGAAGGCAAGTGGCGGTCATGGCGGCGACCATAATGGTGCTGTGGCCTGCCGTCGATGTAACAGGGATAAGTCCACGAAGCCTCTGGAGGATCGGGACGATGAGCTCAGAGGATTCCTCGATGATTAGTGCCGGAATGTCCACTCCGGACGATAAGCGTGAGAGGCTGTACAAGGTGGCCTTCGACCTCCCTGAAAAGACAGCCCATTGGGCGCGTGCGTCTGCGGAGCGGCTCTGGGCCGGGAAGACTTCCGTAAGGATGGAGGTTCAGGTTCGGAACACCCCCTTCTACGTGAAGGGTGTTGCCTTCGGGGACATCGTGCGGGTCAGGGCTGACCATGAGCGCAGGGAGTTGGTGTTCGAGGAGTTCGTTTCTGAGTCCGGTCATTCGGCGGTCCGCGTCATCATCAAAGGTGACGGCATGGGAGGGGAAGTCGACACCATGCTCCGCGCCTTTGACTGTTCCTGGGAGATTGATGCAACCGGATCTTTGTGGGCAGTCGACGTGCCGCCGCATGTTGATTACGCATCCATGAGAACTGCTCTCCTTCGTATTGTCAGTGAAGGGAAGATCGGAATTGAAGAGAGTGCCCTTGCGAGGGCTCACCGCGACGGGCTCGGACTGCCTGAGTCAGAACCGGATTGAGCCTGCGGTCCTCGCTGCAAGGGCCGTCTCTGGTTTGTCCGCGCCTGCGAAGATCCGGATGGCTACCTGCCGTTTTCCAGCCACAGCCGAGTCACGCCCACGTTCCTGGACGCCAACCCGGGTGGGCATCGCCAACACCAGGCCGCGGGACACGACCCAATTCGACCAAGACCACCGTCGACGTGTACGGCCATCTCGTTCCCGCCTCCTGGAACCCACGCCGAATGATCACGCAGAACGCACTGCGGCCGGACGCCTGCGCGTAGTGCGGGCGAACGCTCCATAGCTGACGACTCCGGTTCGGAGATCGACGGGAAGGTCAGGCAAAGCGCAGGGGGCGTCCCATCCCCGGGCGCCATGGGAGGACGGCCCTTCGGAAATGTTCGCGCGCCACAGCATCGTGTCGAAGACGATCGCGGGCGGCGGGCTGCTGAGGGCGCAGGTTGCAGGTGGCGCCTCGGTCGGTAGCGGCGGAGGTTCCTCAGCCGGGACGCCTGAACACGTTTCCCTCGTAAGCAACTTGTGCTCGATTCATAGGCAACCGTGATGTGGATCTTATTTTTGATAGGACACTTATGTTAATTGCCAGATATGGCCTTCTAGTTCGGGCATGTTGGTTGCGTTAGGTTTCAGCGCTGTTACTTTCGGTGTCTCTAGGGGTGGGGGCTCGTGAAGTTGGCTACGCGTGGGCGAAGATTTCGGGCGGGATCTGCCATCGGCCTCGGTGTGATCATGCTGCTGGGCCTAGAGCCTGTCTCTTTGACCGGTGGGTGACTCCTGGTGTGGCTGGTTAGTCTGCTGCGATGACGGACAGCGAGCTGATCGTTGACCTGCGCGGTCGGCTGATCGAGACGCTCAACGACTTCTGGGACGCGGTGAGCGAGCCGTGCGGCCTGCCGGAGTGGTTCGGCCGGAACCTGGACGCGTGGTCAGACACGATCCAGACCCGGGGCATCTCTGAGGTCATCGACAGCCACGACATCCTGATCGTGCACGTCGACCGGCAGGGTCTCTTCGACGGGCACCGGCAGGAGTCCGATGTCCTGGCCGGCATCTTTGACGGAGAACAGAACCGACTTATCGTCCACGAGCTGGCCTGACGAACCCTTGGGACGCTTGGCTCAGCGCCGGGTCCAGATGAGGATGGCGGCAAGGTGGAGTGCGGCCTGGTAAGTGATGGCGAGCTTGTCCGTCCGCATGGCGAGGCCGCGCCACTGCTTGAGTCGGGCGATGCACCGCTCGACGGTATTGCGCTTCTTGTATGTCTCGGCGTCGAAGCCGGGCGGGCGGCCTCCGGCGCGGCCTCGCCGCAGGCGATGGCCGATCTGGTCGGCGGGCTGCGGGATGACCGCACGGATGCCACGTCGACGGAGGTGCCCACGGATCGCGCGGGAAGAGTAGGCGCGATCCGCAAGGACGGCCGTGGGGCGGGTTCTTGGCCTGCCAAGTCCGCTCCGCGGGATCCGGATCCCGGCCATGACCGCCTCGAAAGCCGGCGCCTCACCGGCCTGGCCCGCGGTGACGTGGATGGACAGAGGCCGTGCCCGGCTGTCACTGGCCAGGTGGACCTTTGTGCTCAAGCCACCGCGGGAGCGTCCGAGGGCGTGGTCCTCGGGCTCGGATCGGCCGGGCACCCCTTTTTCCTGGCTCCGGCCGCATGCTGGTGAGCGCGGCAGACGGTGGAGTCCACCGAGACTGTCCAGCCCAGGTCATCATCGGCGTCCGCCGCGGCAAGGACCGCCGCCAGGACCCGTACCCAAGTGCCGTCCCTGGCCCATCTGATCAAGCGGTTGTGCGCGGTTTGAAAGGATCCAAGCTCTTCTGGCAGGTCGCGCCAGGGTGAGCAGGTGCGGTACTTCCACGCGATGGCTTCCAGGGTCCTGCGGTGGTGGGCCCACCGTCGTCCACGGACCGGATCGGCCGGCATCAGCGGCTCGATCCGGTCCCACATCGCATCAGTGATCACTAACCGGACAGACACATCCGATCAACGGATCAACCCATCAAAGAGACACGCTCTAGCTCCTCAGGTGCAGGCAACCGCAGCCGCCAACGACGTACGCACGGAATCGTCTGCGCAGGCGTCGACAGAGCGAGCGGCCGAGGAGCAGGCCGCCACGGAGGAACAGGCTCTGGCCCGGGCGAGGCGCTCAGGCGAGCCGGTGGAAGTCACCTCGCTGCGCGGGGAGAGCAGCGAGGTGTTCGCCACTCCGGACGGAAACCTTGAAGCGCGCGAGTACGTAAGGCCGGTGCACGCTCGGGTCGGCGGCGAGTGGTTGCCTGTCGACACGGACTTGGCTCCTTCGGCTGACGGCATGGTGGCGACCAAGGCGACGACGGTCGGCCTGGAGCTCTCCGGCGGGCGAGACTCCGGTCCTCGTTCACAACTGTTGGAGCGTCAAAGCGAGAATGCGTGCAGCCGGTCCGGGGGACGATTTCGGTCTGCCGAGCCAAGGTCGCATTCGATATGTTCCTCCGAGGGACTATAATCCCGCGAACCCCTTGCCGCGAGGTCGTAACGATGGATATGTTGATCGATTCGGAAACGAGTGGACAGTGGGCCCATCACGTACCGAGGGGCATCCTTTCGAGTGGGATGTTCAGTTGTCGCGCCAAGGGCGAGCGAAGATCGGTTGGCTTTCTCGCGATAATCGGCACGTCAACGTAGATCCCTTTGGAGAGGTGACTCATAGATGAGGGAGTTCGATTTCGATGAAATCGTCACCGTTCTCGTAACCAGCCACACCGTAGAACTCGGAGCTGCTGGCGCCACAGGGGCGATTTTGGGCAAGAGTCAAGGAGCCGGGGAGACGACCTACGCTGTCCTCATCGGGGATGAAACGACCATGCTCCCCGAATCTGTCCTCATGTCGACCGGGCGCTACATCGATCCAGATGAGGTGTACAGCGGTGAATCCATCAAGGTTCAAGCAGAAAGGTATTTCGAAAAGGGGATGGAGTAATTAAAGCACCAGTTCTTCGTCGCCCGGAATCCTGAAGTCGTGCCAGCTTGTGCCGGTGTTGGGGGGCCAGGTCGGGAGGTTGCGGTGCACGCGCCGGCGAGGCCACTTTCGCGTGGAGGTTCCGGAACCCGCGGCGGACGCGTGCAGGGGTGAGCTTGTTCGGCTCGGTCCTTCGCTCCCAGGGCCATCGCAGGTCGACGGCGAGGGGCCGGGCGAGCCGGAGCTGGGTACGAGAGAACATGGCTGGTCTGCACACAGCGGTGACCTGTGCATTTGCGTGACGGTGGCTGTGGAGGCCGGAGCCCATTGGTTTCATTGCTGCCGAGCGGGGATGTACGGGGGCTCTCAAAGGGCGGTTCGTGAGGTGATGACCGCGGCGTCGCCCTGGTCTCCCACGTCTCCTACGACAGCTTCGCCCGCCCCGTCCGCACCGAGTACGGCTCCGACGACCGCAAGCTGTACCGCACGCACGAATATGGAGCACACCGGCGACCTCACCCGCCAGGTCACCGATCGCACCACGGGCCCTCAGCGCCTGGACGACGTACGCTACACCCGCGACGACGCCGGCAATATCACCTCCCAGACCACCACCAGCGGCCAGGACGCGGAGCAGACCACCGACCGTCAGTACTACGCCACAGACGCACTGCGCCGCCTCACCGACTGTCGTTTCGGTGGGAATGAAAAGCAGTGCTTGCCGCGAAGTTGGTCCTGCCAAGGCCCAGAGCTTGAACGAAAGTGAACCGTTCTGGGATCCTTGGAGCCTGGCGGGACTCCGGCCTGGCCGCACACTGCGAGGCGTGAGCTTGCTCGGAGACGGCGCCTACATCAACACCGGCCTGATGGTCCTGCACCGCAAACGCACCCGGGCGGACAGAGCTGTTACTTCGGTGAACAGCGCGCAATTGCGCACCTGTTCGGCCCTCCCGGTGTCGGTGGGGTTACAGGGCTGCCGGCAATCCGAATTCGTCCGGGTGGGGGGGCGATCGGATGGTTGAATCCGGTCCGGTTTTCCTGTGCTGGATTGCTGCTGGATCCGGGAAACTCGGAGCACGTCACTCGCACACCTGTGCGACGGACACGGCGTCCGTTGGTCGCAGATTCGCAATCCCGGCAGGGCACAGGACCGATGGGTTCGTTGCCCCGTCAGTTGTGACCTGAGCCGGGGTCGCCGTAGCGGACGACCTGCGTGGGGATCACGATGCGTAGCGGCGCGGCGTTGTCCGGCGTGGCATTCGGCTCGTTGAGGCGGCGCAGCAGCAGTTCCGCGGCTCGTCGGCCGAGTTCTCTTGGGTCGTACGCCACGATCAGCGGCACGCCGAGCACGTCGGCCAGTTCGAAGTCGTCGAAGCCCGCCAGGCTGACGGGGTGCCGGAGGCGGCTCGTGGCGCGGAAGGCGCCCAGTGTGTTGCGGCTGTTGGCGCAGAAGAGTGCCGTCGGAGGCTGGGGGAGTTCGAGCAGTTCGCGGGCGGCGGCCTCGGCGGCCGGGATGGTGCGTTGCCGTAGCCGTACGTATCGTTCGTCCAGCGCGACTCCGGCGTCTTCGAGCGCGACGGAGAAGCCGCGGAACCGTTCGGAGCTGGTCCAGACGGACGGTGGCAGGCCGAGGAACCCGAGCCGGGTGTGGCCTGCTGCCAGGAGGCCGGCCGTTGCCTCGCGTGCGCCGCCGAAGTCGTCCACCAGTACGCAGTCCAGCGGCACGCCGGACGGGGGGCGGGCGCCCAGGACGATGGGGACCGAGCCCGGCTGCGCGGCGAGGTGGGAGTGGTCGTTGCCGGCCGGGACGACGATCATGCCGTCGACCCGGCGGGCGGTGAGTTCTTCCACGAGCCGCCGCTCGCGTTCGACGTCTTCGTCGGTGTTCGCGAGGAGGACCTTCAGGCCGACTCGGCTGACGCCCGACTCCACGCCCAGGGCGAACTGTGAGTAGAAGGGATTCGCGAGGTTGGTGACAACGAGGCCGATCAGTCCGCTGGTTCGCCCCAACCGGAGGTTGCGGGCGACCTCGTTGCGCCGGTAGCCGAGGGAGTCGACCGCGGCGAGCACCCGCTCCCGGGTCGCCTTGCTCACCCCGGGGTCGCCGTGCAGCACGCGGGACACCGTCATGGGGCTGACCGACGCATGGTCGGCGACGTCCCGCATCGTCGGAGGGCGGCGAGAAGGAGAATCCCCGGTCACCGTCGTCTCCCCCGCTGTGTCACGTCGAGGCCGCTGCGCGACGGTGGCGCGGGGAGATCCCGCGATCCTGCCATCGACCTGCCGAGCAGCACCACGCTAGCACCGAAGCCCATCACCCGAGGTCGGAGAGCGACGCCGGGGTACGGAACGGGCCGAGGAGGCACGACGGTGGCGGCAGTGTCGCCACCGGCCGCGAGGGCGTCGCCGACCTGCGTTCCGCTGCGATGGTAACGCTATCTTCACGTAGAGCGGTATGCCTGGGCAACGCAAAGCCCGCTTGGCGAGGAGGAGTTCGCCGGGCCGGTACGGTCGATCTTCTTCGTGCCAGGTCAGGGGAGTGTGTCTCGACCGAGGTGCGCGCACCCTCTTGACGCTGGCGGATCGGGCCCTTACGTTCCAACCGCACTGGAGCATGGTAACGATAACTCTCCCCGAGCCTCCACCACCCGAGCCGGTCGGCCGACCGCCAGGGGTGCTGACCAACAGGTCCCGTGAGCCGCCGCATAGACAAGGCAGAGACATGTCGCAGACCGATCCGCCCGCTCCGGACCCGTCCCGCCGGCGCTTCCTCGCCTCCACCAGCGGACTGCTCGCCGTGAGCACCCTGGGAGCAGCCGCCCGCGGAGGTACGGCTTCCGCGGCCGTGCCTGAGGGCGCGCCCTCGGCCGGTCCCTCCCGCGACTACGTGCGCCTCGTCGACCCGTGGGTGGAGGCGGACGTCGGCCGGTTCTTCTTCTTCCAGTCGGCGAGCAATCCCTTCGGCATGGTCAAGCTGCGTCCGGACACCAGCACCCACTCGGTCTGGGGCACCGGCTACCGCAGGAGCGAGTCCCACGTGAAGGGCTTCAGCCACCTCCACGACTGGCAGATCGCCGGTGTGCAGGTGATGCCGACGTCGGGTGCGGAGGTGCCGAAGCTGGAGGGTGATACCGGGTGGCAGTCGCATGTGAACCACGATGTGGGTGAGGTGGCGGAGCCCGGTTACCACAGGCTGCATCTGGACCGGTACGGCATCACCGCCGAGTTGACCTGCACGGATCGGGTCGGGTTGCACCGTTACATGTACGACGACGCCGGTCCGAGCGAGATCGTCGTCAACCTCGGCGGTGTGCTCGGTGAGGCCGAGATGCAGGACGCCCACGTCACCAAGGTGAGCGACCGGGTGATCGAGGGATATGTGGCACAGGCCGGCACGCTCGCCAACGGCTACTACTACGGCAAGAGCGACAACAAGCACACGAAGCTCTTCTTCAGCATTCGGTTCGACCGGGCCTTCGACTCCATGCGCGGCTGGGCGGGCGGTGAGCTTGTCGAGGGCGGGGCCGCGGTCGATGAGGTCGAGGGCGACGATGCGGGCTTCTACGTCCGTTACGACCGTCTCGATGCGGGTGCGCAGGTGCAGGTGAAGGTGGCATTGTCGTTCACCGGTGTGGCGGGTGCGCGGAGGAACCTGGAGGCGGAGCTGCCGGGTTGGGATTTCGATGCGGTGAAGGCGGCGTCGCAGGAGCATTGGAACCGGTTGCTGGGCCGGATCGATGTCGAGGGCGGCAGCGAGCAGCAGCAGGTGAAGTTCTACACGGACATGTTCCACGTCCTGTGCGGGCGCAGCGTGATCAGCGACGTCGACGGCACGTACCTCGACGACACGTGGAGCCGCCAGCGGATCGGTCGGCTCCCGCTCGACAGGTCGGGGCAGCCGCGGTTCGCGATGTACAACTACGACGCAATCTGGTTGACGCAGTGGAATCTCAACACGGTGCTGGGGCTGGCCTATCCGGAGATCTATTCCAGCATCGTGCAGTCTCAGCTCCGGATGTACGAGGACGGCGGGCTGCTGCCGCGGGGCCCCGTGGCCGGCAACTACTCCTTCGTCATGACCAGTTCCCCGGCCACATCGTTCATCTGCGGCGCGTGGAACAAGGGCATCCGGGACTTCGACATCGACCTCGCCTACGAGGCCATGCTCGACGCCCACTCGCTCGGCGGCCTCTTCGACAAGGCGCCGTACGAATACGCCACCTGGGGCGAGAACCACGCCGGGGGCCGCGCCTATCTCGACATCGGGTACGTACCCCACGACCTGCACGCCGAATGGCGGAGCCGCGGCGCCGGTGAAACCGTCGAGTACGCGTTCCAGGATTGGACGCTGGGTCAGTTGGCGCGGCGGCTGGGGAAGTCGGGTCTGAATGTGGCGCAGTTCGCCGAGGTGTCGGTGTCGTCGGAGGTGAACGATTCGACGTTGGCGGGTGTGCGTGCGGTGGACGGGCGGCCGGCGCGTTCGAGTGTGACCGAGCCGGTGAACGTGGGGTGGGCGTCGAAGGAGCGGAAGCCGTGGATCAAGCTGAGCTGGGCGGAGCGTAAGCGGGTCCACAAGGTGGTGGTCAGCGACCGGTCCGAGGGTGACTCGCGGGTCAATTCCGGTGTGCTGGTGTTCAGCGACGGGTCGTCGGTGAAGGTGAGTGGTATTCCCGCTGATGGCCGGGGCAAGGCGGTGGCTTTCCGGCCCAGGCGGGTGAGCTGGGTGAGGTTCGAGGCAACCGGCGGCACCGGTGCGAACGTCGGGCTCGGCGAGATCGAGGTGTGGGACGACACCGACGCGGGTGCCTTCCTGATCGAGAGGTCGGGGAACTGGCGCAACCTCTTCGACCGGTCCACCGGATTCATCCGGCCCAGGGACTCCAACGGCCGCTGGAAAGACCCCTTCGACCCGCTGTCCCCCGACGACTTCGTCGAGGCCAGCTCGTGGCAGGCCACCTGGTACGCCTCGTACGACACCCTCGGGCTGGCCAACAGGCTGGGCGGACGGACGGCGTACGCCGACAAGCTCAACGGCGCCTTCGAGCGGTCCGAGGAGGCCGAGTTCACGGGGGCCGGACAGAACGGCGACGAGGACGCGTACGTCAACTACGGCAACCAGCCCGGCCTTCAGATGGCGCACCTCTTCAACTACGTGGGACATCCATGGCTGAGCCAGTACTGGGTGCGCAAGGTCAAGGAGATCACGTACGGCGGCACCTCCACGACGAAGGGATACGGAGGGCACGACGAGGATCAGGGTCAGATGGGGTCGATAAGTGCCCTGATGGCGATGGGATTGTTCGAGGTGACGGGCGCGAGTTTGTCGCGGCCGGTGTACGACATCACCTCACCGGTGTTCGACGCCGTCACCGTTCGGCTCCACCCGGACTACTACCGCGGCCGTACGTTCCGGATCGTCACCCACGACAACTCTGCCGAGCACATGTACATCCAGCGGGCCACCCTCAACGGGCGGCGGCAGGACAACGCCTGGTTCCACCACGACCGGCTCACCGCAGGCGGCACCCTGGAACTGTGGATGGGCCCCGAGCCCAACAAGGACTGGGGCGTCGCAGAACTCCCGCCGTCGAAGTCCCCGGAAGCACCCGCGGTCCTCCACACGACCCGCGACACCGTGCGCGTCGACTCCGGTGAAACCGGCACCCTCACCCTGGCCGCCCGCAACCTCACCGGCCGACCCGTCAAGGCCACCTGGCACGCCCACGCGCCCGCCGGAATCACGATCCAGCCCGACCGCGGCAGGCTCACCGCACCCGCCGGCGACACCACCGAGCACGACCTCGCCCTGCGCGTCGCCGCCGACACCCCCTCCGGACTGCACCGCGTCGTGATCAGCGGACACGCCGACGACGGCACCGAACTACCCGACGCCATCGCCTACGTCCACGTCGCACCCGCGCTCTCGATCAAGACCGAGCCGGCGGAGCTGCACCTGCTGGAATCCGCCCCCGTCACCTTCCAGGTGCGGCTGACCGGCAACGACGACCAGGACCTCGGCGCCGACGTCTCCCTGCGTACCCCCGAGGGCTGGCAGGTCGAGCCGGTCACCCGCACCGTGCAGGTCCCCGCCGGGGCGAGCGCCGCCACCACCTTCACCGTCACCCCGCCGCAGGGGGTCGTCGGACCGCAGACCCTCACGGTGCTCGCGCAGGGCGAGTGGGGCAGCGCCGAGCACCAGCCCGCCGCCACCGTCCACCGGGCCGTCGCCCGCCTCGGCGACGTCGATCTGGCGACGGGGGAGTTCGCGCTGTCCCCGGCCCGCTTCGGCGACTACCCCACGGCCTTCCCCGACGACGTCGACTTCACCATCGGCACCAGCGACCCCGCCACCGCATGGAGCTACATCCACCCCGGCCCCAGCGACGCCTGGGCCGGCGCCAAGCCCCACACCTTCACCCTCCGCTTCGACCTCGACCAGGCACCCACCACCGATCTTGCCCTCACCGCCTGGCTCATCGACACCCAGCAGTCCGGCCCGACCGTACAGCTCTCCCTCAACGACGGGCCTGCCACCACCGTCAACCTGCCCGGCGGTGGCGGTGACGGCTTCCACTGGGGCGACGGAGCCGGCGGAGTCATCCGCCCCGGCATCCTCGACGTCGTCCTCCCCGCCGACCGGCTCCAGGCCGGCCGGAACACCGTCACCCTCACCAACACCGCCGGCTCCTGGTTCGTCTACGACGCCCTCGCCATCCGCGAAACGCCGTAGCCGCAGTCCACCGCGTAAGACCGCGCGTCCAGCTCGTCAACCGTGCCCAAACGATCGACAGGGGATTGTCATGCCCGCAAGGAAAGCCATCGGTGGAATGTCTCGTCGCCGTCTCCTCCTGTCCACCGGCGGAATGCTGGGCGCCGGCGTGGTCGGTGCCTACGGACCCGGTAGCGCCTGGGCGGCAACGTCGGAGGACGGCGCCGGCGGGCAGGCGGGCCGGGACTACGTGAAGCTCGTGAATCCCTGGGTGGAGGCCGACCGGGGCCGGTTCTTCTTCTTCCAGTCGGCGAGCAATCCCTTCGGCATGGTCAAGCTGCGTCCGGACACCAGCACCCACACGGCATGGGGAACGGGCTATCTGCACAAGGAGAACGAGGTCAAGGGCTTCAGCCATCTGCACTGCTGGCAGATCGCCGGTGTGCAGGTGATGCCGACGTCGGGTGCGGAGGTGCCGAAGCTGGAGGGTGATACCGGGTGGCAGTCGTTTGTGAACCACGATGTGGGTGAGGTGGCGGAGCCCGGTTACCACAGGCTGCATCTGGACCGGTACGGCATCACCGCCGAGTTGACCTGCACGGATCGGGTCGGGCTGCACCGTTACACGTACGACGACGCCGGCCCCAGCGAGATCCTCGTCAACCTCGGCGGAACGCTGGGCGAGGCGGTCATGAAGAACGCCCGGATCACCAGGCGCAGCAATCGCGAGGTGGAAGGCTATGTCTTCCAGCACGGCACCGGATATCCCGCACACAGTAACCAGCTCTTCTTCAGCATCCGGTTCGACCGGGCCTTCGACTCCATGCGCGGCTGGGCGGGCGGCGAGCTTGTCGAGGGCGGGGCCGCGGTCGAGGAGGTCGAGGGCGACAACGCGGGGTTCTACGTCCGTTACGACCGCCTTGATGCGGGTGCGCAGGTGCAGGTGAAGGTGGCCCTGTCGTTCACCGGGGTGGCGGGGGCGCGGCGGAATCTGGCGGCGGAGCTGCCGGGTTGGGATTTCGACGCGGTGAAGGCGGCGTCGCAGGAGCATTGGAACCGGTTGCTGGGCCGGATCGATGTCGAGGGTGGCAGCGAGCAGCAGCAGGTGAAGTTCTACACGGACATGTTCCACGTCCTGTGCGGGCGCAGCGTGATCAGCGACACCGACGGTACGTACCTCGACAACACCTGGCAGCACCGCAAGGTCAACAAGATCCCGTCGGACGCCCGCGGTGTGCCGCGGTTCGCGATGTACAACTACGACGCGCTGTGGTTGACGCAGTGGAATCTCAACACGGTGCTGGGGCTGGCCTATCCGGAGATCTATTCCAGCATCGTGCAGTCGCAGTTGCGGATGTACGAGGACGGCGGGCTGCTGCCGCGGGGCCCCGTCGCCGGCGACTACTCGTGGGTGATGACCGGATCGCCGGTGACCTCGTTCATCAGCGGTGCCTGGAACAAGGGCATCCGGGATTTCGACATCGACCTCGCGTACGAGGCCATGCTCGACGCCCACTCGCTCGGCGGCCTCTTCGAGGCCGGTGCGTTCGAGTACGGGCGCTGGGGAAGCTGCGGCGGCGCCCGCCACTACTTCGACCTCGGATACGTGCCGAACGAGGTGTGCGGCGGGCCGCTTGAGGGCGGCGCGGGACAGACGCTGGAGTACTCGTTCCAGGATTGGACGCTGGGTCAGTTGGCTCGGCGGTTGGGGAAGTCGGGTCTGAATGTGGCGCAGTTCGCCGAGGTGTCGGTGTCGTCGGAGGTGAATGATTCGACGTTGGCGGGTGTGCGTGCGGTGGATGGGCGGCCGGCGCGTTCGAGTGTGACCGAGCCGGTGAACGTGGGGTGGGCGTCGAGGGAGCGTAAGCCGTGGATCAAGCTGAGCTGGGCGGAGCGTAAGCGGGTTCACAAGGTGGTGGTCAGCGACCGGTCTGCGGGTGATTCGCGGGTGAATTCCGGTGTGCTGGTGTTCAGCGACGGGTCGTCGGTGAAGGTGAGTGGTATCCCGGCCGATGGCCGGGGCAAGGCGGTGGCTTTCCGGCCCAGGCGGGTGAGCTGGGTGAGGTTCGAGGCCACGGGTGGCACCGGTGAGAACGTGGGGCTCAACGAGATCGAGGTGTGGGACGACACCGATATGGGTGCCTTCCTGATCGAGAGGTCGGGGAACTGGCGGAATCTCTTCGACCGGTCCACCGGATTCATCCGGCCCCGCGGCATGAACGGCCACTGGCAGGACCCGTTCGACCCGCTGTCGCACGACGACTTCGTCGAGGCGAACGCATGGCAGGCGACCTGGTTCACCTCTCACGACGTCATCGCCCTGGCCAACAGGCTCGGCGGGCGGAAGGCGTACGCCGACAAGCTGAACTACGCCTTCGAGCAGTCCGCCGACGCGAACTTCATCGCCGAGTACGGGAAGGGCCACGTCAGCTACGGCAACCAGCCCGGGTTGCAGGTGGCGCACCTCTTCAACTACGTGGGACATCCGTGGTTGACCCAGTACTGGGTACGGCAGGTGAAGGAGAAGACCTACGGCGCGACCTCGACGACCGACGGCTACGGCCACTTCGACGAGGATCAGGGCCAGATGGGGTCGATGAGCGCCCTGATGGCGATGGGGTTGTTCGAGGTGACGGGCGCGAGTCTGTCGCGGCCGGTGTACGACATCACCTCGCCGGTGTTCGACGCGGTCACCGTCCGACTGCACCCGGAGTACTACCGCGGCCGTACGTTCCGGATCGTCACCCACGACAACTCTGCCGAGCACATGTACATCCAGCGGGCCACGCTCGACGGGCGGCGGCAGGACAACGCCTGGTTCCACCACGACCGGCTCACCGCCGGCGGCACCCTGGAACTCTGGATGGGCCCCGAGCCCAACAAGGACTGGGGCGTCGCCGAACTCCCGCCCTCGAAGTCCCCGGAGGCGCCCGCGGTCCTCCACACCACCCGCGACACCGTACGGGTCGACTCCGGCGAGGCCGGCACCCTCACCCTGGCCGCCCGCAACCTCACCGGCCGACCGGTCAAGGCCACCTGGCACGCCCACGCGCCCGCCGGCATCACGATCGAGCCCGACCGCGGAAGACTCACCGCACCTGCCGGTGACACCGCCGAGCGGGACCTCACCCTGCGCGTCGCCGCCGACACCCCCTCCGGACTGCACCGCGTCGTGATCAGCGGACAGGCAGGCGACGGCACCGAACTACCCGACGCCATCACCTACATCCACGTCGCACCCGCCCTCTCCATCGAGACCGTCCCGGAGCGGCTGATCCTGCTGCAAGGCACTCCGTCGACCGTCCGGGTGCAGGTGAACAGCAATGACCTGGACCGGGCACACTCCGTCGATGTCAGCCTGAAGGCGCCGGATGGCTGGACCGTCGAGCCCGCAAACCGGTCGCTCGACGTGCCCGCCGGCGGCAAGACCGGGACCACGTTCACCCTCACCCCGCCGGCGGAGAGGTCGGGCGAGGAGTCGCTGACGCTCACCGGTCAATGGGGGGAGGGCGACTTCAGCCGTGAGCTGACAGCGACCGTGAGCCGGAAGGTCGCCCTGGTCGGTGCCGTCGACCTGGCCACGGGGGAGTTCGCCCTGTCCCCGGCCCGCTTCGGCGACTACCCCACGGCCTTCCCCGACGACGTCGACTTCACCATCGGCACCAGCGACCCCGCCACCGCATGGAGCTACATCCACCCCGGCCCCAACGACGCCTGGGCCGGCGCCAAGCCCCACACCTTCACCCTCCGCTTCGACCTCGACCAGGCACCCACCGGCGACCTGGCCCTCACCGCCTGGCTCATCGACACCCAGGAATCCGGCCCGCCGACCGTGGAACTCTCCCTCAACGACGGGCCGTCGACCACCGTCGCCCTGCCCAAGGGCGGCGGCCAGGGCTTCCAGTGGGAGGGCGGCAGCGACGCCGCCATCCGCCCCAGCACCCTCGACGTCACCCTCCCCGCCGACCGGCTCCGCACCGGCCGGAACACCGTCACCCTCACCAGCACCGCAGGCTCCTGGATGGTCTACGACGCGATAGCCATCCGAGAACTTCCGTAAGCATCCGCACGGCTCCGCCGCACCGGAGCCGTCCGGCTACCGGCGCGAGCCGTGGTCGACCGCCGCCCGACGACACTCAGGCTGTCGTCGGGCGGCTGCGGTCCGGCCGGGGGCAGGGAACGCCTCGAAAGTGTTTCGAGGCGTTCCCGCATGTTCCGACGACGCAAGCCAGGTGTGTAGGTCTCCCTGGACAGGACCTGTCGTCGATCTGTCCGCACGACACCCGGCGTCTGCCCGCCACCCCGGTCCCGGCCCCCTTGGCCCTGGGCCCCGTGCCCGGTTCCGAAATTTTCGAGAGGCACGCGGAAACTTTTTCTGCGGGAAGTGTTGACGATCCTTGGCCGGTCCCTCAATCATCCATGTCTGAGGGGCTGACCACAGTTCGATATCTCGAACTTCGGCCCTGAGCAGTCCGCACCGCACGGCAGTCCCCCACGCACTGCTGCACGACAGATCCGCGCACCAAAGCACCTGCGCCACCCGTTTCGTCCCCGGTGAGGTTCGCACCAGTGCGTCCTGGCTCTTCGCGCAGTTGGAGAGGTACGCGACGCCGCGTGGCGGTCCCCCGGCAGAGCCGCTAGGGAGCACCCCCGTGCCCGTGTCGATCCGGCCCGCCCCGTCCGAGCGCCGAGTGGGAGCGGACGACGCATTCCCCCGCGCTTCAGTCCTTCCGTGATCTCTACTTTGGAGGCACAGTCATGGGCTCTTATGCCCTTCCCAGAGCCGCTATCCGCCGGAAGCTCCGCGGCCTGCTGCTGACGCTGGTCGTCGGTGTCCTCGGTGCGGTCGCCACGCTGGCCGCGCCCCCGCCCGCGCAGGCCGCCGAGAGCACGCTCGGCGCCGCGGCGGCGCAGAGCGGCCGCTACTTCGGCACCGCCATCGCCTCGGGCAGGCTGGGCGACTCGGCGTACACGTCGATCGCGAGCCGCGAGTTCGACTCGGTGACGGCCGAGAACGAGATGAAGATCGACGCCACCGAGCCGCAGCGCGGCCAGTTCAACTTCACCGCCGGTGACCGCGTCTACAACTGGGCGGTGCAGAACGGAAAAGAGGTGCGCGGCCACACCCTGGCCTGGCACGCCCAGCAGCCCGGCTGGATGCAGAGCCTCAGCGGCGGCACGCTGCGCCAGGCGATGATCGGCCACATCAACGGCGTGATGGGCCACTACAAGGGCAAGATCGTCCAGTGGGACGTCGTGAACGAGGCTTTCGCCGACGGCAACTCGGGAGCGCGGCGCGACTCCAACCTCCAGCGCACCGGCAACGACTGGATCGAGGTCGCCTTCCGCACCGCGCGCGCCGCCGACCCCGCCGCCAAGCTCTGCTACAACGACTACAACATCGAGAACTGGACCTGGGCCAAGACCCAGGCCGTGTACGCGATGGTCAGGGACTTCAAGCAGCGCGGCGTACCGATCGACTGCGTCGGCTTCCAGTCGCACTTCAACAGCGGCAGCCCCTACAACAGCAACTTCCGCACCACCCTGGAGAGCTTCGCCGCCCTCGGCGTCGACGTGGCCATCACCGAACTCGACATCCAGGGCGCCTCGCCCACGACGTACGCCAACGTGACCAACGACTGCCTGGCCGTCCCGCGCTGCCTCGGCATCACCGTCTGGGGTGTGCGCGACACCGACTCCTGGCGGGCGCAGGACACGCCGCTGCTGTTCAACGGCGACGGCAGCAAGAAGCCCGCGTACACCGCCGTCCTCAACGCGCTCAACGGCGACTCCACCACGCCGCCTGACGGTTCCGGACCGCTCAAGGGCGTCGGTTCGGGCCGCTGCCTGGACGTGCCGAACGCCAGCACCGCCGACGGCACCCAGCTCCAGCTGTGGGACTGCCACGGCGGCACCAATCAGCAGTGGACCTCCACCACCGCCGGCGAGTTGCGGGTCTACGGCAACAAGTGCCTGGACGCCGCCGGCACCGGCAACGGCACCAGAGTCCAGATCTATAGCTGCTGGGGCGGCGACAACCAGAAGTGGCGCGTCAACTCCGACGGATCCATCGTCGGCGTCCAGTCCGGCCTCTGCCTCGACGCCTCCGGAAGCGCCAACGGCAACCCGGTCCAGCTCTACACCTGCTCGAACAGCAGCAACCAACGCTGGACCCGCACCTGAGGGGACCTGTCGAACGAAAGGGTGAATCGATGAAGACCTACGGTGCGGCCTCCTCCGCCCCGCCACGAAGACAACGCCTGTGGTCCCGGATCGCCGCCCTGGTGGCCGCGACCCTCGCGCTCGGCATGCTCGCCGTGGTGAACCCGGCGCCCGCCGAGGCGGCGACGGTGGACACCAGTGCCTGGTACGTCCTGGTCAACCGCAACAGCGGCAAGGCGCTCGACGTCGCCGAAGTGTCCACCGCCGACGGCGCGCGGGTCAGCCAGTGGACGCGCCACGACGGAGAGAACCAGCAGTGGCAGTTCGTGGACTCCGGCGACGGCTTCTACCGGCTCAAGGCCCGGCATTCGGGCAAGGTCCTCGACGTGGCCGGCGTCTCCACCGCCGACGGTGCCGCGATCCAGCAGTGGACCGACCACAACGGGGCCAACCAGCAGTTCCGCCTGGCCGACTCCGACGCGGGCCACGTCCGGCTGATCAACCGCAACAGCGGCAAGGCGGTGCAGGTGCAGGGCGGCTCCACCGCCGACGGCGCCGGCGTCGTCCAGTACACCGACGGGGGCGGCGCCAGCCAGCAATGGCAGATGATCAAGCTGTCGTCCGACGGCGGCGGCGGCGGATGCGGCAGCGCGCCGACCCTGACCAGCGGTACGCACACGATCCAAAGCGGCGGTCAGAACCGCAGCTTCATCCTCAGGGTCCCCGCCAACTACGACAACAGCCACCCCTACCGGCTGATCTTCGCGTTCCACTGGCGGGGCGGAACCGCCGGCGACGTCGCCTCGGGCGGAACGAGCGGGACCGCCTGGTCCTACTACGGCCAGCAAGAACAGTCGAACAACAGCGCGATCCTCGTCGCCCCCCAGGGCTTCGGGAATGGCTGGGCCAATGCGAACGGTGAGGACGTCACCTTCGTCGACGACATGATCCGGCGAATCGAGGGCGACCTCTGTGTCGACCCGGCACAGCGGTTCGCCACCGGATTCAGTTGGGGCGGCGGCATGAGCTACGCACTCGCATGCAGCCGGGCGAACGTCTTCAGGGCCGTCGCGGTCATCTCCGGCGCCCAGATCAGCGGATGCAGCGGCGGCACCCAGCCCATCGCCTACTTCGGCATCCACGGCATCAGCGACTCCGTCCTCAACATCTCCCAAGGACGGTCCCTGCGCGACAAGTTCGTCAGCAACAACGGCTGCACCCCACAAAGCCCGCGCGAGCCCGCAGCGGGCAGCCGAACGCACGTCACCACCACCTACGCGGGCTGCCGCGCCGGATACCCGGTGCAGTGGGCCGCGTTCGACGGCGGCCACATCCCCGGTCCGGTCGACGGCTCCACCAACGAAAGCGGCGTCACCACCTGGACCAAGGCAGAGATCTGGAGGTTCTTCGCACAGTTCCAGTGACACGCCCCACCGCGGAGTGGAGCCAGGACGAACCTGGCTCCACTCCGTCGCCGTCCGCCCGCGGCGTGCCGGCGAACTCTCAGCCGCCGCCCACGTGGTCGATGCGGTAGAGGCCGGAGTCGTCGTTGCCGCCGCCGAAGGAACTGCCCCACTCCAGGAGGTAGAGCGAGCCGTCCGGGCCGAAGGTCATGTCCATCGGCCTGGTGAGCCTGGTGCCGGACATGAAGTCGTTGACGGACCCCAGGTCGCCGCTCCCGTCGAAGCGCATCTCCTTGATGAAGTTGCGATCCCACTCGTAGAAGAACGCCGAGCCGTCGAACGACTGCGGGAACCTGGTGGTGGAGGGGTTGTCGGCGTCGAAGCGGTAGACGGGTCCGGCCATCGGGGCGATGCCGCCCGCGCCCAGCTCGGGGAACTGCGGTGAGGAGTCGTAGCCGTACCACATCTGGGGCATCTGGACGGGCGGCAGCTCCCTCAGTCCGGAGTTGTTCGGCGACTCGTTGACGGGGTCGGCGCAGTTGAACTTCTGGCCGACCTGGCCGTTGTCGGGGTTGTAGGGGGCGTAGGGCTGGTTGTCGCCGTGGCAGAAGGGCCAGCCGTAGTTGCCGGGCTCGGTGATGACGTTGTACTCGCCCATGCCCGCGGGGCCGCGGCCGTCGGTCGAACCGCGGCGGTCAGGTCCGTAGTCGGCCATGTGCACGGCGCCGGTGGCGGGGTCCACGGAGAAGCGGAAGGGGTTGCGGAAGCCCATGGCGTAGATCTCGGGGCGGGTGTTCGCCGTCCCCGCGGGGAAGAGGTTGCCGTCAGGGATGCTGTATCCGCCGCCGTCCGTGGGCTGGACACGCAGGATCTTGCCGCGCAGGTCGTCGGTGTTGCCGGCGGTGCGCGCCGCGTCCTGCATCTCACGGCCCGCGCGCCAGTCCAGCGGGGCGTAGCCCTGCCAGGCCGGGTCGAGGTTGGGTGCCGTGTCGTCGCCCGTACCGATGTACAGGCTGCCGTCCGGGCCGAACTCGATGCCGCCACCGGTGTGGCCGGGCTCCGGGAACGTCCGGTCCCGGTAGGCGGGGACGTCGAGTACCCGCTGCTCGCCGGCCAGGTCCAGGGTGTTTCCCTCAAGGGTGAAGGCGGACACTCTGTTGACGTCTTCCGCGCTGTCGGCGGGGGAGTAGTTGAGATAGATCCTGCCGTTGGCGGCGAAGTCCGGGTCGAGGGCCAGCCCGATGAGCCCGTCCTCACCGCCCGTGTACACCTTGAGGGTTCCGGCGGTCGTGGTGGATCCGGTTGCCGGGTCGAAGACGCGCACCGCGCCGCCGCGCTGGATGTAGATCACGCGGCCGTCCGGTGCGACGTCCAGTTCCATGGGGTCGGCGGTGTCGTCGTCGAGCGTCACCTTCTCGAAGGCGTCCTGGTCGGGTGCGTCCTGCCCGCACTCTCCCGGCAGGTTGCCCGACGCCCACTGCACGCCGCCCATCACGTGGTTGCGGAAATCCTCCTCCGCGTAGGAGGCGGCGTCGTGACCCATGGCGGTGGCCCAGACCTTTCCGCCGGAGGCGACGCTGCACCAGGAGATGGGATGGTCCTCGCCCATCGCGAACTGGCCCGGGTCGTAGGTCGATTCGTCCACGGTGGCGAGCACATGGACGTTCGGCCTCGGGTTGGGGGCGAAGTTGTACCACTCCTCGGGCCGCGTCCAGGACCCGGGGAGATCCTGGGTCGAGGGGTGGTCCGGGTCCTCGATCCGGACGGTGCCGTCCTGGATGCCGGCGGCGTGGCCGGGCATGTGGGCGCCGCCGTTGACGGTCTCGTCCCACCAGGGGAACTCGCCCTCGATGCCCGCGTCGAGGCTGTTGTGGACGGCCACCACGCCCCCGCCGCCGGAAACGTAGTCCTGCATGGCCTGGCGCTGTTCGTCGGTGTCCCAGACCATGCCGGAGTTCTGGAGCATGACGACGGCGTCGAAGCCGGACAGCTCCGCGTCGTCGAAGACGGCCGGGTCGTCGGTCTGGACCAGCTCGATGTCCTGCTCGGCCGCCTCCTCCTGGAACATCCGGATGCCGGCCGGTATGGAGTCGTGGACGTAGCCGACGGCCCTGGTGAACAGCAGGACCCGGGCCTCGGCGGCCTCCGCGTGGGACGCGGTCGCCAATAAGCCGCCGGTCGCGAGCAGCGGCGCCATGGCGAGCGCCACGAGGGCGCGGGGGCGTTTGCGGTGGTGTTCCTTCATGTGGGGGGTTCCTCTCGGGTGGAATGCGGCTCCCGTACCGCCGGTCGGAGAGCCGGACTTCGCGTCCGGGCCCCGTTCGGGAGCCGGTGGGTGTCGGTCGACCGACGGCCGGTGCGGGGTGTCGCCCTGCACGCCTGCCACCCGTGCGGTGCCGGCCCCCGGCTGTGGACCACCGGCCGCGGCGGTGCCGGCACGGCGAGCAACGTGCGGGGGCCGAACGGAAAAAACCGTGGCGAAGAGCGCGCGCTCCCGCCGTGCCCGTGCCCGCGTTCGGCCGGGTGGTCCGCGGGAGGCCCCAACGGTGCCTGGGGCGGCAGACGTTCGATACTTCGACCATTGGTCGACTGATTGAATGTTGATACGTATGATGATGACGGTTCAGGGGACCGTCAATAGCTTCCGCATCACCCCCTGGTCGTGAGCGACCGACCCTGCTCGGCCACCACAAGTGATCTCACACGCGCGCCGTGCTGAGCCGATGCGGCTCGCCGTGCCAGGCCGCCGTCAGGATCTGTTCGAGCGCGTCCACGTCGAGCGGCACGGGGTTGTTGTCGACGAGTCTCCTGATGCCGACCGAGTCCTCGGCCAGTCGGCGGACCTGACCGGCCTCGACCCCGATCTCGGCCAGCGATGCGGGCAGCCCGACCCGCAGCCCCAGCGCGTGGACCGCCGCCACGGGGTCGGTGCAGCCCATCACCCCGGCCAGAGCGGCCATCTCGGCGGAGCGCGCCGGTCGGTTGAACTCCATGACGTACGGGAGCAGGAGCCCGGTCCCGAGGCCGTGCGACGTGTGGGTCGCCGCCCCGACCGCGAACTGGAGGGCGTGCGCGGCGGTGACGCCGGCGTTGCCGAAGGCGATGCCGGCGAGCAGGCTGCCGTAGAGCATCGCCGACCGGGCGTCCAGATCGTCCCCGTCCTCGACGGCGCGGGCCAGGTTCGCGCAGATGTCGCCGGCCGCGGTCAGCGCGAGGGTGTCGGAGAGCGGGTTCTTGCCGACCTGCGGCCGGGCGAGCACCGTGGACGCGGTCGGGGGCCGGCGTATTGCCATGAAGGACTCCACGGCGTGGGCCAGCGCATCCATCCCCGAGTGGGCGGTCACCGTACGCGGCGCACCCACGGTCAGCAGCGGGTCGCACAGCGCGTGCCGCGGGATGAGGTGCCGGCTGGCGATGCCGACCTTCATCCGCGTCGTCGCGTCGGTGATCACCGAGACCGGCGTCACCTCCGAGCCCGTACCGGCCGTGGTGGGCACCGCGATCAGCGGCAGTACGGGACCCGGCACCGACTCCACGGGGTAGTAGCTGCTCAGCGGGCCCGGATGGCGCGCCAGCAGCGCCGTGACCTTCGCGAGGTCGATGGTGCTCCCGCCCCCGACGGCGACCACCACGTCCGGGCGGTACGGTGCGGCGTACTCGACCGCCTGCGCGATGGTGCTCTCCGGTACGTCCACGACGGCTTCGGAGAAGACGCCCACGTCGACACCCGCCTCGTGCAGCGAGGTGCGCACCGACTCGAACCCGGGCGATCCGACGATGTTCGGATCGGTGACCACCAGCGCCCGGTCGCCGTACCCGGCGGCGAGAGGGCCTGCCGCCGAGGCCATCCCCGTTCCGAAGATCACCTGGGCGGGTGTGCGCAGGATCGCGAAGTCGTCTATGGCTCCTCCAGGAAGGTCGTCAGGAGCCGGTGCAGCTCCGTCGGTCGTTCGGCCGGCGAGGCGTGCC
Organism: Streptomyces sp. 184; assembly: GCF_045781775.1. Lineage (NCBI taxonomy): Bacteria > Bacillati > Actinomycetota > Actinomycetes > Kitasatosporales > Streptomycetaceae > Streptomyces > Streptomyces sp. 184. Next base: position 1,263,477 of record NZ_CP123230.1, read on the forward strand.
CGCACGCCCCGAACAGGTGGGCCCGCACGTCGGGCAGCAGGTGCAGAAGTCGCAGCGTGCTGGACTCCGGCGGTACGACGCGGTCCTCCACGCCGTGCACCAGGAGCGTGGGCGCCCGGATCTGCGCCAGTTCGCCGGCGGTCAGCGCGAGGTCACGTACCCACCGCTCGCGCGGCGGCGGGAACATGACGGCGAACGCCTCGCGCGGACCCGGTTCGAGCGTGGCGGTCAGCCGCGCCTCGACGGCGTCGTCGGTGCGGAACGCCTCGTCGACGTGGAGCAGTTCGAGGAGCCCGCGGGCCGCCGCGTGCCCGGGGCGGTACGCCCAGAGCTGGTCGAGGCCCGGCGGTAACGGCATGTCGAGCCCGAGGGTGCCGATCCCCACCAGCCGGGTGACCGTACGCGGCCGGGCGTGGGCCACCGACAGTGCGACGGCGCCGCCCAGGGAGTTGCCGACGACGGCGCAGCGGTCCAGCGCCAGCTCGTCCAGGAGCGAGAGGACCTGCGCCGTCCACGCGCGGCGGCCGTAGGGGTGCTCCCCGTCGCACTCCGGACCCGGGAGCGGCCCGCTCCGGCCGAAGCCGGCGAAGTCGGGCGCGATGACGCGGAAGTCCGGCGCCATCGCGGCCATGAGAGGCTCCCAGGCCGCGCCCGTGGTGCCCGGGCCGGAGCCGTGCAGCAGGACGACGGCCGGGCCGGAACCCGCCTCGCGCACATAGGTCTCCCGCCCGGCGGCCCGGACCGTCCGTCCCTCGATGCCGGTGCGCGTCGTCCTCGCGTCGTCCGGGCGCGCGCCACCCGCGGGAAAGTCCACGCGGCGGCGGTCAGTCAGGAGCGCTGGAGCGCTCAAGGACCGACACGAACGCCCGCGACCACTCCGGCATGTCCGGCCAGCCCCGGCAGGAGACCATGTTCCCGTCCACGACGTCGGGCGCGTCGACGACCGTCGCGCCGGCGTTCTCCATGTCACCGGCCAACGGGCCGAACGCGGCCGTCCTGCGCCCCTTCAGGAGGCCGTAGACCGCCGGCACCTGGGGCCCGTGGCAGACCGTGCCCACGGGCAGGTCGTGGGCGAAGAAGTACTCCGTGATGCGACGGACGTCGGCGTCGAGGCGGATGTACTCGGGTGCGCGGCCACCGGGGATGATCAAGCCCGCGTACGCCGCCGGATCGACCTCCGAGAAGGCCAGGTCGACCGGAAGCCTGCGCCCGTTCTTCTCCGTGTAGGCGTCCGACTCCGGCTCGAAGTCGTGGATCACCAACTGCACGTCCCGGCGCGTCAACGCCGCGACGTCCGCCTGGAAGCCCGCCTCGCGCATGCGGAAGATCGGGTACATCGCGTCAAGTTCCTCGGTTGCGTCGCCGACGAGCACAAGCACTTTCTTCATCGTTCCTCCGTTCTCGGCAGCCCTGATCGCGCGCACGTCCTTGCCGCCCCGGGTGTCCCGGGGCGGCGTCCACATCTCTCCCGACGTCCAGGTCCGCCATCCGCCGCCGCTGGTATACGTCATACGTTTGGGAGCGCTCCCGCCGGAGCGTAGCGCTCCTCCTCCGAGGTGTAAACGATGCGCCGGCCCCGAGACGCGGCCGGGCGGGGCGGGCTGAGCCGGGGAACGCTGCCCGCCCGCACCCCTGCCGGATCACGTCGCCGGATCCGGCGATTCGGCAGGGGACCGCGTTGCCGTGGACGTTCCCTATTTCCGGGTGGCGAGGAGATACCACATCTTCAGCCGGAGGTGTCCTTCTTCGCCGCGCCGCCAATGAATTCCGCGTTCCGGACCGGCCCCGGACCCGCCGCGTGACGTCAGCGCGGAACCCACGGAACCAAGCGTCTCGGGCGTGAACGACGTGTCGTAGTAGACCCATTCGATACCGTCGATACGCCAATGCCACGCCGAATGCCGCACGCAACTCGTCCCGGGTGATTCCCGAATCCAGGGGGTAGCTCTCCGGGAGGTCGTCTGCGAAAGACAGAAGGTGCAGGCGTGCGCCTGGATTGCTCACACGGTGGACCGCCGCGGCGTACGCGGAGCGGGCGTTCCTCGGTAGCGCGTGGTAGAGGGCGCTGCTGAGGACGGTGTCATAGCCGCCGTCGAGGTCGTCCAGGCGGGTGGCGTCCGCGACGCGGAATTCGAGGTGCGCGCCGGGCGGAAGCGCGGTGCGCGGCCTGGGCGATGGCGGTGGGGGAGCGGACGACGGCTGTGACCTGGTGTCCCGTCCCGCGCCGGGTCTTCGGCGTAGAGGTCGGGCCCGTCGGCCGACGGTGGTGCGACCAGGCGCTCCCGGAGTGCGCTGTCGAGACCGGGTCCGCCGGCCGGCGGTGAGTCGGGCGGACGAACTTTCACGCTTATTTCCTCCGCGTTTCGTTTCTTCGCCGGGCCACCCTAGGCGACGGTGCAGGGCAACGGCAGCCCGCGGCAGGGCAGTTCACTCTTCTGGGGAGCTTGACGAGGGGCAACAAGCAGGCGGCGCCGCCCTTTCGGGCGATCTACCGGCCGGACGGCGATTGCGTGGGATATCCGGGCTATCCTGATCACCTGAGGAGCTTGGTCCCGTCTGCCGTGCCTTCTTTTCCGGAACACCGGTTCTTGAAGTCTCGGGACGGTATATCGACCCGACCCCGGAGCCCGCCATCAAATTGCTGCTCGTCGACAACTACGACTCCTACACCTATAACCTCTTTCAGCTCATCGCCGTCGAATTGGGAATCGAGCCGGAGGTCATCTCCAACGACGATCCCGCCTGGGCGACCCTCGACCTCGACCGCTACGACGCCGTGGTGCTCTCGCCCGGCCCCGGACGTCCCGGCCGGGACGCCGACTTCGGCCAGTGCAGGGCGGCGCTCCGGCACGGCCGGATTCCCGTGCTGGGCGTGTGCCTCGGGCACCAGGGCATCGGGGAGGCGGCGGGGGCGCGCGTCGTGTCCGCGCCGCAGCCGCGGCACGGTCACCTCACCACCCTCACCCACACCGGGGACGACCTCTTCCGCGACATCCCGCGGACGTTCACCGCGGTGCGCTACCACTCGCTGTGCCTGGCCGAGCCCCTGCCGGACGGGCTGCTGCCCCTCGCCCGTGCCGAGGACGGTGTGGTCATGGCCGTCCGGCACGCCACCCGCCCGTGGTGGGGCGTGCAGTTCCATCCGGAGTCGGTCTCCTCCGAGTACGGAGCGCTGCTGATCCGGAACTTCCAGCGCCTCTGCCGGCGACGCCCCCACTCCACCGCGAACGGGCACCGCCCGATCCCCGCCGCCCGGCCGGCGGCCCCCGTCCTGCCCGCACCCGCGTTGCGCGTGCGGCACGTCAGCGTGGGCCGTGAAGTCGACGCCGAGGCCGTCTTCGACAGGCTCTTCCGGGACAGCGACCCGGCCTTCTGGCTGGACAGCGCGCGCGTGGAGGGGAACAACTCCCGCTTCTCCTTCCTCGGCAACGCCGAGGGTCCGCTGGGAGAGGTCATCGACTACCGGGCCGGCCAGGGTTCCGTCGAGATCCGCGGCGGGCGGCAGGGCCGGACCGCGTACGCCGGTTCCCTCTTCGACGTCCTCGAATCCCGGCTCCGCGCCACGACGGTGACCGCCGGTCACGACCTGCCGTTCGACTTCACCGGCGGATACGTGGGCTACCTCGGCTACGAGGTCAGGCAGGACTGCGGTTCCCCGCACGCTCACCGCGGCACCGCCCCGGACGCCCAGTGGCTCTTCTGCGACCGCTTCGTGGCCGTCGACCACCAGGAGGGCCGTACCTACGCGGTGGCGCTGTGCCCCGCCGACAAGCAGGCGGAGGCGGACGAATGGCTCCGGACGGTCGCCCGGATCCTCGCCGAACTGCCCGGCCCCCGACCTCGCGCCGCGGTACCTCTGCCGCGTACCGAACCGCGGGGCGGCCGTTTGGTACCGGGGCTTCCGCCCGGGGCGTTCGCCCGCCCGGAAGCCGCCTACCTCCGGGACATCGCCGAGTGCCAACGGCTGCTGCGCGAGGGGGAGAGCTACGAGCTGTGTCTGACGAACACCGCCACTCTGCCCGCACCCCGCGACCCCGCCGCCTTCTACCGGCGCCTGCGCACCCTCAACCCCGCGCCCTACGCCGCGCTGCTGCGCTTCGGGGAGACCTGGGTGCTCAGCTCCTCTCCCGAGCGCTTCCTGAAGGTCGACCGGCACCGGATGGCGGAGAGCAGGCCGATCAAGGGCACCGCGCCGCGAAGCGACGACCCGGTCCTGGACGAGAAGCTCCGCCGGGCCTTACAGACGGACGCGAAGACACGGGCAGAGAACCTGATGATCGTCGACCTCCTCCGCAACGATCTGGGCCGGGTCTGCGCCGTCGGATCGGTCGAGGTCCCCGCGTTCCTGGCGACCGCGAGCTACGCCACCGTGCACCAACTCGTCTCCACGATCCGCGGCAGGCTCCGTCCGGACGTGACCGCGGTGGCCGCCGTACGCGCGTGCTTCCCCGGCGGTTCGATGACCGGCGCTCCGAAACAGCGGTCCATGGAGATCCTCGACCGGCTGGAGGGACAGCCCCGCGGCATCTACTCCGGCGCCCTCGGCTACTTCTCCACCACGGGAGCCACCGACCTCAGCATCGTCATCCGCACCGCGGTGGTGCGTGACGACGCCCTGACGGTGGGGGCGGGCGGCGCGATCGTGCTCGACTCCGATCCCGCCGACGAGTACGCCGAGATGCTGCTCAAGGCCGCGGCGACCCTCCAGGCGCTCCCCGACCCGCAGGAGGTGCGGTACAGCGGCTCACGCGGGTCGGCGGGCCCCGCCTACAGTTCCTCTCCCACATCGGCCAGGTAACTCTTCCGCAGCATGTCGAGCACGGGGTGTCCGGTCGGCAGCTCGGTGTCCCCGACGGCCGAGATGGACCGGACCCCCACGGCGGCGTTGGTGGCGAAGGCGGCCTCGGCCCGACGGACGTCCCGGAGCGTGATCCGGGTCGTGACCTGGTCGGGGCCGCCGCCTTGCAGCAGGGACATGGTGACGCCCGGCAGCACCGCCGCGTCGGGCCACCACACGCGGTCGTCGCGGATGAAGCCGACGTTCCAGGTGGGGCCCTCGGAGACCACGCCGTCGCCGTCGTGCAGGAGGGCGTCGCCGGCGCCGGCGAGCTGGGCCTGCCGGCGGACGTGCAGCGCGCCGAAGAGGCCGACGTGCTTCACCGCGGGGAAGTCCCTGACGTACCGCACGGGTGCGACGCGGATCGGCGCCACCGGCAGGGCCGGGGCCTTGCGGCCGGTCACGGCGATGGCGGGGTGGCCGTTGTCGGCGGGGCGGCCCACGTCCAGGTGCGGGTCGAAGACGGTGACACGCGCGATCCAGGAGCCCGGCCGGCCGTCTGCCGCCTCCCGTACGCGTTCCAGGACGCGCCCCCGGTCCAGGGGCATGCCGAAGACGGTCGCGCAGTCGCGTACCAGTCGGTCGAGATGCAGCCCCAGCCCGCGGACGAAGCCGTTGTCGACCCGCATCGAGGTGAAGTGGCCGTACCCGAGCAGCGCGAGCTTCTGGAGACCTGCGTCATCCACGTGACTTTCCTTCCAAGGCGTGGACCGGGCTGGCCGGGCGGTCACACGTGCGGGGGCGGGGCGTCCATCCGGTCGAGTTCCGCCGTGAGGGCGGGGCCGATACGGGCCAGTGCGTCCGGTTTGGTCATCGTCAGGTGCGTCGCGGGAACCGGCAGGGTTCTGATCCGCCCCCGTACATGATCGCTCCACGACCCGGGAGAGAACGCGACGGCTTCGCGGGCGGCCGTGAACAGCAGCAGATCGCCGTCGACGACCCCGGGCGTGTGCGCGGAGGTCACCTCGTACAGATGGCGCAACGTGACCAGGGCGGCGTCCAGCCGGTGCGTGTCCGCACCGGCCAGCGGATGGTCCAGCCTGCGCAGGACGGCCGCGAAGTCGGCGGGGCCGGGGTCGGCGGGCAGGGCGTCCGCGTACGGGCCGTAGGTCTCGATGACGAGGTCGCGCACCGACTTGCCCGACCAGGCGCCGGGTGCTTCCCGCGGGGGGTACGTGTCCAGCACGGCGAGGAGGCCGGTCCGCTGTCCCTGCCGGGCCAGCTCCTCGGCGGCGGCGTGTGCGAGGAGACCTCCGGTCGACCAGCCGAGCAGGCGGTACGGACCCTCCGGCTGCACCGTGCGCAGGTGCCGGACGTATCCGGCCGCCATCTCCGCCAGCGTGGCGGCCTGTTGCTCGGGCCGGGTCAGGGTCTGCGCCTGGAGGGCGTAGAGCGGCACGTCGGCGGGGACGTGGCGGAGCAGTCCGCCGAAGGACCAGCCGATCCCGATGCCGGGGTGGATGCACCACAGCGGCGGCCGGCCGCCCGCCGCCCGCAGCGGCAGGACCACGTCGAACGCGTCCGAGCCGGCCGAGCCGAGGTGGGCCACCAGCCGCGCCGGAGTGGGGGCGTCGAAGAGCGCCCGCATCCCGAGCGGAACCCCCAGCAGCTCCCGGACCCGGCCGATCAGCCGGGCGGCGAGCAGGGAGTGACCGCCCAGGAGGAAGAAGTCGTCGTCGGCACCCACGGCCGGCACCCCCAGCACCTCGGCGAACAGCCCGCAGAGGATGCCCTCGTGCGCCGTACGGGGGCGCCTGCCCACCTCTCCCGCCACGGCGGCCGGCGCGGGCAGCGCGGCCCGGTCGAGCTTGCCGTTCGGTGTCAGCGGCAGCTCCGGCAACTCCACGTAGGCCGACGGCACCATGTGGGCGGGGAGGCACCGGCCGAGGTGGGCGCGCAGCCGTCCCGGATCCGTCGCGGTCCCGGGGGCGGGCACGGTGTACGCGACCAGCCGCTCGGCACCCGAGCCCGCCGCCCGCACGGTCACCACCGCCTGGGACACGGTGCCGTGGGCGGTCAGGGCGGATTCGATCTCGCCCGGTTCGATGCGGTGGCCGCGTACCTTCACCTGCCGGTCCGCGCGGCCGAGGTACTCCAGTTGTCCGTCGTCCCGCCAGCGGGCGAGATCCCCGGTGCGGTACATGCGTGTCCCGGCCGGGCCGAAGGGGTCGGCCACGAACCGCTGGGCGGTCAGGTCCGGCCTGTTCAGGTAGCCGCGCGCCAGACCGGCGCCGGCCGCGTACAGCTCACCGGCCGCCCCCGGTGGTACGGGCCGCAGCCCGGCGTCCAGCACGTACACGCGCGCCCCGGCGATCGGCCTGCCCAGGACGGGGGTCTCGGCCGCGTCGAGCGGCGCCCGTACGGCGTCCACGGTGCACTCGGTCGGCCCGTACAGGTTGAACGCCGTCACGCCTTCCAGGGCCCGCAGTTCGCGCCACAGCCCCTCCGGCACCGCCTCCGTGCCGACCACGACCACGCCCGGCCGCCGGCGCTCGTCCGCGAAGAGCCCGCGGTCGACCAGCACCCGCATGTACGAGGAGGTGACATCGACGAAGTCGATGCGGTGCTCCGCCAGCCAGGCCACGCAGCGGTCCGCGTCCGCCCAGACCTCCGGGTCGGTCACGTGCAGTTCGTGACCGGACAGGAGAGCGGCGAGCTGGCTCCACGAGGCGTCGAAGCTCGGCGAGGTCCCCAGCGCCACCCGCAGCCGCCGCCCGCCGGCCCGCGCGGCCCCCGGCGCGAAGACCTCGTCCCGGTACTGCGTGACCACGTTGGCCACGGCGGCCTGCCGCGCCACGACTCCCTTGGGAGCCCCGGTGGTTCCCGAGGTGTACATCACGTAGGCCGCCTGGTCCGGCGCCGGCTCCCGGTGCGGATCGGTGTCCGGCAGGGCCGCCGGTTCCGCGGCCGTCAGCTCCCCGGCCGCGCCCGACGTGTCGAGCAGCAGACGCGGTACGCCGGGACCGACGGCGCCCGCGGTGGCGGCGACCGCCAGCAGGAGCGCCGGCCGGGCGTCGTCGACCATGGCGCCGAGCCGGGCGGCGGGGTGGGTCACGTCCAGCGGCAGGTAGGCGGCTCCGGCCTTGAGCACGGCGATGATCGCGACGATCAGCTCCGCCGACCGCGGCAGGGCCAGGGCGACCACGTCCTCGGGCCCGATGCCCCGGCTGATCAGCGCGTGCGCGAGCCGGTTGGTCCGCGTCTCCAGCTCCGCGTACGTCAGCCGCTCGTCACCGGCCACCACGGCGACCTCGCCGGGACCGGAGCGGACGGCAGCCCGGAAGAGTCCGGGGAGCGTCGCGGTCGTGGCGCTGCCGGTCGCGTTCCACTCCTCCAGGACGCGTCGGTGCTCGGCCGCGCCCAGCAGCGGGGCGCTTCCGAGGGTGTCCCGGGGGGAGACGTCGGCGAGCCAGTCGAGGACGCGCAGGAAGCGCCGGGCGCTGTCGCGGAGTTCCCCGGCGGTGTACAGCTCCTCGCCCGCGTCGAAGGTGAGTTCCGCGCTGCCGTCGAAGGCGCGGTCGTAGAGGGTGACGGCCAGGTCGTGGCACGGGCCGAAGGAGACGAGGTGCGCGCGGGTCACGCAGGCGCCGAACGCGACCGAGCCGAAGGACTGGACGTTGACGGAGAGCGAGACGAGGCCGCCGGCGTCGCCCACGCGCCGCAGGTCGCGCACGATGTCCTCGTACCGGTAGCGCCGGTGCCGCAGCGCCTCCCGGATGCTTGCGGCGGTCTGCTCCAGCAGTTCGCCCACCGGCATGCCGGGGCGCGGGCGGAGGCGCAGCGGAAGGACGTTCGCCGCCGTACCGGGCGCGCGGCGCTCCCTGCCCCGCTCGCGGTTGAGCACCGGCAGCCCGACGAGGACGTCCTGTGCGCCGGTGACACGGTGCAGCAGGACGGCCGCCGCGGCGACGAGAAGGGTGGAGAACCTGGTGTCCAGGCGTTCCGCCGCCGCCTTCAGGGCCGCGAGATCCGCCGGACGCAGGCCGTGGGTGTGCCTGAGGGGTGGTGCCTGCGCCCCCGGGGACGCCGTCCGGCCGCTCAGCGCGACCGGACGTGGCACGTCGTGGAGGGTGTCGAGCCAGAACCGGCGGTCCTCCTCGCGTTCGGGTGCCGCCCGGTAGGCGGCGTCGGCGTCGAAGAGGACGGAGACCGGTTCCAGCGGAGGGCCGTCGACGGCGCCGCCGTGCGACAACCGCGTATAGACGTGTGCGGCCCGCTCCGCGAGGAGGAAGGAACCGAACGCGTCCAGCAGCAGGTGGTGGAAGGCGTTGAACCACAGGAACCGGTCCGGCCCGAGGGTGAACAGCGCCTGGTCGAAGAGCGGCCCCGTCGCCAGGTCGAGGGGGCGTCGCAGCTCGGTACGCATCCACGCCTCGGCGGCGCCGCGCGGATCGGGTTCCGCGCTGACGTCGATGCGCCGCAGCGGCCAGTCGTCGGAGACCGCCAGGTGCTGGTGTGCGGTGCCGTCGCCGGTCGTGGTGATGCGCAGATGCAGGGTCTGGGCCTCACCGACGGCCCGGCGCAGAGCCGTCTCGAAGAGGTCCGTGTCCAGCGGGCCGAGGATCTCCAGGTACTCCCCGGTGTAGTAGGCCGCCTCGCCCTCCGCCCTGATCTGCTCGGCGTGCCAGATGCCTCGCTGACCGGCCGTCAGCTCGTACGAGATGGTTCCAGACATGCTTGTCAGCTCTTTCGGCCTCGAAGGTCGCTCTGCCCGGGCGTCGCACTCGGCTCGCCCGCGGGGCGGCGCGGCGTCAGTTGAGGAGGACCGCGGAAGGGTGCGGCACGAGGAAGTCCGCGACGCTGCGCAACTTCTCGCAGGTCTCCTCGTACTCCCGGGCCGGGTCCGACTTCTCCACGATCCCGGCGCCGGCCCGCAGCCAGGTGCGCCCGCCCTGCTGGTAGATGCTGCGCAGGACGAGGGCGGCGTCGAGGCTGCCGTCCGCGCCCGCGGTCAGCACCGCGCCCGCGTAGGGCCCGCGGTGTACGGGTTCGTGCCGGCGGATCTCCGAGTACGCGGCGTGCTTGGGGATACCGGATGCGGTGATGCCGGGGAACAGCGCGGCGAACGCGTCCCACGCGGTGCGCCCGGCCGCCAGGTCACCGGCGACCCGGGAGCCGAGGTGCTGCACGCTTCCGCGCTGCTTGACGGACATGAAGTCGCTGACCCGGACGCTCTGCGGGTCGCACACCTGCTGAAGCTCCTCGAAGGACGCCCTGACCGAGATCGCGTGCTCGTAGATCTCCTTGGCGTCGCGCAGCAGGTCCGTCCGCAGGCGGTCGTTGACCTCCGGTACGTCCGAGCGCGCCCGCGTCCCCGCCAGCGGCTGGGTGGTCGCCCTGCCGTCGGCGGAGACCTCGGCGACCGTCTCGGGACTGAACCCCGCACCCCGTAAATGCCCGAGGTCGAAGAGGAAGGACCGTACCGGCGTGTTGTGGCGCCGCCCGACGGCGTACGTGCCGGCCAGGTCGACGTCGAAGTCGACGGGCAGGACGCGGGAGAGGATGACCTTTTGCAGGTGGCCCGCCTTGATGTGCTCCACCACTTCGCGTACGGACTTCTGGTACGCGGCGGCGTCCTGTCCCGCGGCGTCCACGCGCCGGTGGAGCGCCGGCTCCGCCGTGCCGAAGGGGGCGCCGCCGTCCGCGGCGGCCCGGCCGCCGTCGGGGTCGAGCAGCCACTCCGACACCTTCTCCCGCTCGCCGGAGTCCAGCGCGCGGCCCCGCGCGCGTCCCTCCCGGAAGAAGACCTCGACCCGGGGCACCACGAGGTGCAGCAGCGGATCGGCGGTCGGCGGTACGGGCAGTCCGGCGCGTGCGTGGAGGAACTCGAAGGCGGCCCAGCCGTAGACACGCCAGTCGGCCACGGGGAGCGTGTCGAGCAGGGTGGCCACCGGCCGCAGGTCGCGGCCGTCCCAGGGCAGCGAGGTCTCCGTACCCTGCCAGCGGAGCCGGACGCGCGCGTGGTTGACGATCACCTCGCCGGCGATTCCCCCGGCCACCGCGTACACACCGTCTTTCTCGTACAGCACGTAGCGGTCGAAGAGTTTCGACCTGACCAGTCCCACGGAGGCCGACAGCGGGTCCGCTGAAAGCTCGGCACTGAATTCCTGGTAGCGAGACCTCGCAGCCAAGTTGAACTCTCTTTCCTTTTCTGCGTTCTGATTCGTCGGGAATGTGCGCGGCGTGATGTGTTCGGGCAACTTATGCGTGATCGGCGGCAGTGAAGAGAGTGCGCACCTTGTTCTTGTCCGGCTTTCCGATGGGAGTCAGCGGAATGTCGGGAAGGACGCGCAGGCGCTCCGGCATCTTGAAGCGGGCGATGCCCTTTCCGGTGAGGAACTTCTGCACGTCGCCCAGGTCGAGCGTGGCCCCGGACCGCAGCACCACCCCCAGCCCGAGGCGTTCTCCGGTGGCGGGGTCCGGCAGCGACACGGCGACCGCCGCGCGGACGGCGGGGATGAGACAGGTCAGGTCCTCGATCTCGGCGGCCGAGATCTTCTCCCCGTTCCGGTTGATCAGGTCCTTGGTACGCCCCTCGACCACCAGGTTTCCGGTCGGGTCCAGGCGCACGATGTCACCGGTCCGGTACCAGCCCTCGGCCGTGAAGCTGCGGGCGGCGTGCGCGCCCCCGCGGAAGTAGCCGCGCGGCGTGTAGGGCCCCCGGGTCAGCAGTTCGCCCCGTACGGCGGGCCTGCCCTCGGCATCGACGATGCGGATCTCGTCGGCCGGGCTGATGGGCCGCCCCTGGGTGCGGCGGACGACCTCGGGCGGGTCGTCCAGCCGGGTGCAGTTCAGCAGGCCCTCCGCCATGCCGAAGACCTGCTGGACGACGCCCCCGAAAGCCGCCTCCAGCCCGGTGACCACCGACTCCGGGCACCGCGCTCCGCCGACCTGGATCAGCGGCAGGGCGACGGCGGGACGTCCGGGTGCCGCGGCGTGGTCGAGCCACCGCTGGGCGAGCGAGGGCACCAGCGCCGTGGCGGTCACCCCGTGCCGCTCGACGGCCGCGAAGGCCGCCTCGGGCGCCGCCGAGGACAGCATGACCACCTTGCCGCCGCAGGCCAGCGCGCCGAGCACGCCCGGGCAGCCGAGGGCGAAGTTGTGCGCGGCCGGCAGGACCGCGAGGTACACGGTACGTTCGTCGAACCCGCACAGCTCGGCCATGCGGCGGACGTTGTACTCGTAGTCGTCGTGGGTGCGGCCGATCAGCTTCGGCGCGCCGCCGCTCGTCCCCCCGGACAGCAGGACGAGGGCCAGGTCGCCGGGGGCCGGAGACGTGGCACCGGGCGCCGGGTCGGGCGCCGGATCCGCGTCCGTGTCGCCGGGGCCCGTCAGTGCGGCGCGGAGGGACACCGACGCCGGCTTCGCCGCCTCGCCCACGACGAGTACGCGCCCGTCCCGCCCGCTCGACGCGACGACCCGGTGCGCCAGTGCCTCGTGGTCGTACCCGCGGCCGGTCCCGCCCACCACCAGCGCGGCGGCCTCCGCGCTCCGCAGCAGGTGGAGCAGTTCGTGCTCGCGGTACTGCGGCAGGGCCATGACCGGGGCGACGCCCACGCGGAAGCACCCCAGCAGAAGGGGCACGAACTCCCAGCAGTTGGGGAGTTGCAGCACGACGTTGTCCCCGTCGCGCAGCCCCAGCCGCGCCAGCCGCGCCGCGACCCTCCGGACCGCTTCGGCCAGTTCGTCGTACGTGAGTGAGATGTCGCCGTCGACCAGGGCGACTCGGTCGCCGAAATGCCGTGCCCACTGGAACGGCATTTCACCGAGCAGGAGATGGCGCCAATATCCCTGGCGTTCGTACTCGGCTGCGACTGCGTCCGGCCAAGGAACCTGTCCCAAGCGACGCATTTCCCCCCACTAACGCTGTCATCACGAATATCCGGGCTGCGGACACACGTTAGCGACCGGACCCGGCCGTAAGCGCGCCGCTGCGGATCTCTCACTCAATCGTGGCATCTCGGGCAGAGATGGGGTTTGGTCCCACAGACTCCCGTGCGGCCCGGGCCGGGCGGGGCTCCGCGGTGGGGAGGACGGGTTCGTGGCGGTGTGCGGGAAGTGCGGGGTGCGGAAGCGGCGTTGGCCCCGCCCGTGCCCCGGGTGCCGGGCCGGGGAGGGCCGGGCGGACGTGGCCGCGGGCGCGGCCGACGTGGGCGTGGGCCGGGGGCTTCTCGGGTGGATCGGCCGCGGGGTCACGGGAGTCGTGCGGCTGGTGGCCCGCGCGTTCAACTGACCGGGACCGGCGGCAGCTCGTCTGCTGCGTCGGCCCCGGACCCCAAATGCGAACCCAGCATGCGTATTTGCTAGCGTGGCGGCGTGCGGTTGACGAAGTTCACTGACGCCGGCCTGCGGGCCGTGATGTACCTGGCGGTCGCCGACGAAGGCGCGTCCCCGGCCACCCGGGAGGTCGCGGAGGCCATGGGGATCAGCTACAGCCATATGGCGAAGGTGATCAGCCGCCTCCAGCATCTCGACGTCGTCGAGGCCCGGCGCGGGCGCAGCGGCGGCCTCGGCCTCACCCCGCTGGGGCGGCACGCCTCGGTCGGGTGGCTGGTTCGTGCGCTGGAGGGAGTGGGGGAGATCGTCTCCTGCGAGGGGGACGCGCCCTGTCCGCTGCGGGCGGCCTGCCGGTTGCGGCGGGCGCTGCGTGACGCGCAGGAGGCTTTCCACGCCTCCCTCGACCCCCTCACCGTCGCCGAACTGGTCGCGTCTCCCACCGGTCCGGTCCTCGTCGGCCTGACCGGGTCCCGTCCGGGCTGATCGACTCCGCCCCCGCGCCGGGGGTTCGCACGGTCCAAAATTGGTATGTGAAAAGACAATTTGGAGGTCCGGTGCTCTCCGAGCAGGCCACCCCCGTCGTCCGCGAGACCCTGCCCGCCGTAGGCGGCGCCATCGAAGAGATCACCGAGCTTTTCTACGGGAAGCTCTTCGCCGCCCACCCCGGGCTGCTGCGCGACCTGTTCAACCGCGGCAACCAGTCCAACGGCGAGCAGAAGAAGGCGCTCGCGGGCTCGATCGCGGCGTTCGCGGGCGTACTCGTGGACCACCCCGGCACCCGGCCCGACGTGATGCTGGCGCGCATCGCGCACAAGCACGCCTCCCTCGGTGTCACCGCGGACCAGTACAAGGTCGTCCACACCCATCTGTTCGCCGCGATCGCCGACGTCCTCGGGGACGCCGTGACACCGGCGGTCGCCGCCGCCTGGGACGAGGTCTACTGGCTGATGGCGAACGCGCTCATCGCCGTCGAATCCCGGCTCTACCAGCAGGCCGGTGCCGCGGACGGCGAGGTCTGGCGGGAGATGACGATCGCCGAGCGGCGCGCGGAGACCCCCGACGTCGTCTCCCTCGTCCTCCGCCCCTGCGACGGCCGGCCCGCCGACGTGCCGCGGGCGGGCCAGTACGTCAGCGTGCGGGTCGAACTCCCCGACGGCGCGCGGCAGATACGGCAGTACAGCCTCACCTCCGCGCCCGAGGAGGCCGAGTGGCGGATCACCGTCAAGCGCGTACGCGACGGGGCCCTGCCCGACGGCGAGGTCTCCTGCCTGCTCCACGACCACGCGCGGGTCGGCGACACCCTCGCCGTCTCCGCCCCCTTCGGCGACCTCGTCCCCGGCCCCGGCGACGACCCCCTGCTGCTCGCCTCCGCCGGCATCGGCACCACCCCCATGCTGGCCATCCTCAAGGACATCGCCCTCACCGACCCCACCCGCCCGGTCACCGTCGTCCACGCCGACCGCAGCCCGGCCGACCACGCCCACCGCGAGGAGCTGCGGGCGCTGGTGGCGGCGCTCCCGAACGCCACGCTCCACCTCTGGTACGAGCACCCCGACGCCCCGCCGTCCCCCGGGATCTCCGCCGGCCGGGCAGACATCGGCGCACTCGACGTCCCCGCGGACGCCACGGCGTACCTCTGCGGGCCGCTGCCCTTCATGCGCACCGTCCGCGGCGACCTGCTGCGGCGCGGCCTGCCGGCCGAGGCGGTCCACTACGAGGTGTTCGGCCCCGACCTCTGGATCGCCGGGTAGCCCCGGCTCCGGCGGGCACCCCGCGCCTGGCCGCGCGCGCCCGGGCGGCGTACCGGGGGCCGCTGCCGTCGCGCCGTGGGCCCGCCGCGGTGACCATGGAGTCGTGGAGGAAGGAACCGATCATGGACACCGTTGGGCAACTCGCCGGGAGCCCGCTGAACTGCCTGGTCACCGGCGCGTCCGGGTACATCGGCGGGCGCCTGGTGCCGGAGCTGCTGGCGGCCGGTCACCGGGTGCGGTGCCTGGCCCGTTCGCCCGCCAAGCTCCGCGACCACCCCTGGGCCGGACAGGCCGAGGTCGTCCGCGGTGACGTCGCGGAAGCGGACTCCGTGGCGGCCGCGATGCGCGGGATCGACGTCGCGTACTACCTGGTGCACGCCCTCGGCTCCGGTGCCGGGTTCGAGGAGACCGACCGGCGCGCGGCGGACACCTTCGCCCGGCAGGCGCACGTCGCGGGCGTGCGGCGGATCGTCTACCTGGGCGGGCTCACCCCCCGCGGCGTACCGGAGGCGGACCTGTCGCCGCATCTGCGGTCCCGCGCCGAGGTCGGGCGGATCTTCCTCGACGGGCCGGTGCCCGCCACGGTGCTGCGCGCGGCGGTCGTGATCGGTTCGGGCTCGGCTTCGTTCGAGATGCTGCGCTATCTGACCGAGCGGTTGCCGATCATGGTCACCCCCAGTTGGGTGCACACGCGCACCCAGCCCATCGGCGTCCGCGACGTGCTGCGCTACCTGGTCGGCTCCGCCACGATGCCGCAGCACGTGGACCGGGGCTTCGACATCGGCGGTCCCGACGTCCTGACGTACCGGGAGATGATGCGCGGCTACGCCGAGGCGGCGAACCTGCGCAAGCGCGTCATCGTGCCGGTGCCGGTCCTCACCCCGTGGCTGTCCAGCCACTGGATCGGGCTCGTCACCCCCGTGCCCGCCGCCCTCGCCCGGCCGCTGACCGAGTCGCTGCGACACGAGGTCGTCTGCCGCGAGCACGACATCGCCCGCTACGTGCCCGACCTGCCGGGGCGCCCGCTGCCGTTCGACGAGGCGCTGGCCCTGGCGCTGCGCCGGGTGGGCGAGGCGCAGGTCGCCACCCGCTGGTCGTCGGCCGCCGTGCCCGGTGCGCCCAGCGACCCGCTGCCCACCGACCCGGACTGGGCGGGCGGCAGCCTCTACGAGGACGACCGCGAGGTCTCGGTGGACGTCCCCCGTGACCTCCTGTGGAAGGTGATCGAGGGCATCGGCGGCGACAACGGCTGGTACTCCTTCCGGCATGCCTGGGCGGTACGGGGCTGGCTCGACCGGTTCGCCGGCGGCGTCGGCCTGCGCCGCGGCCGGCGCGACGCCGAGCGGCTGCGGGTCGGCGACTCGCTGGACTTCTGGCGCGTCGAGGAGATCGAGCGCGGCCACCTGCTGCGGCTCCGGGCGGAGATGCGGATGCCGGGGCTGGCGTGGCTGGAGATGTACGCAGAGACGGACGCCGAGGGCCGTACCCGCTACCGGCAGCGCGCCCTGTTCCACCCCCGCGGCCTGTCCGGCCACGCCTACTGGTGGTCGGTGTTCCCCTTCCACAGCGTCGTCTTCGGCGGCATGGCCCGCAACATCGCCCGGGCCGCCGCCCGGCGGGCGGACCCCGGCCCGTCCCCCCGGCCGCGGTGAGCGGGCGGGCGGCCCGTATCGCCGGATACCCCCGGGGTAATCATGCCCTCGTATACCCCCTGGGGTAATGAGTCACCGGAAAGGAGTACGGCGTGTTCTTCGTCGACACGATCGAGGTGCCGGGCCTCGGCAACCGCGGCTATCTCGCCGGCGGCGGGCACACGGCCGTCGCCGTCGACCCGCCGCGCGACGTCGACCGCGTGCTCGCCGCCGCCGCCCGCCGCGGGGTGCGGATCTCGCACGTCGCCGAGACGCACGTGCACAACGACTACGTCACCGGCGGCCCCGAGCTGGCCCGGCTCACCGGCGCCGCGTACCTCGTGCCCGCCGGCGCCCGGGTCTCCTTCGCCCGCCTACCCGTGCACGACGGCGACCGTACGGAGATCGACCCCGCCGCCCGCCTCGTGCTGCGCGCGCTGGCGACCCCCGGGCACACCCCGCACCACCTCTCGTACGTCCTGGAGGAGGACGGCGCCGCCCAGGCGGTGTTCAGCGGCGGGTCGCTGCTGATCGGCACCGTCGGCCGGCCCGACCTCGTGGAGCCCCGGCTCACCGAGTCACTGGCCCGCGCGCAGCACGCCTCCGCGCGCCGGCTCGCGGCCGAACTGCCCGAGGAGACGGCCGTGCTGCCCACCCACGGGTTCGGCAGCTTCTGCTCCTCCGCCCAGGCCACCGGCGACGACACCACGATCGGCCGGGAGAAGGCCGTCAACGACGCCCTCACCCGGGACGTGGACAGCTTCGTCGCCGACCTGCTCGCCGGCCTCGACGACACCCCCGCGTACTACGTCCACATGAGCCCCGCCAACGCCGCGGGACCGGCCCCCGTCGACCTGACCCCGCCCGCGCTCGCCGGTGCCGACGAGATCGCCGACCGGCTGGCCGCGGGGGAGTGGGTCGTCGACCTGCGCAACCGCGTCGCCTTCGCCGACGGGCACGTCCCCGGCTCGTTCAACTTCGAGGCCGACGGGCAGCTCGCCACCTATCTCGCCTGGCTGATCCCGTGGGGCAGGCCCGTCACCCTGCTCGCCGAGTCGGCCGGGCAGCTCGCCGACGCCCAGCGCGAGCTGGTACGGGTGGGCATCGACCGCCCGGCCGCCGCCGCCACCGGCGCCCCGGCCGGCTGGGTGCGCGACGGCGAGGTCCCGGCCTCCTTCCCCCGGGGCACCTTCGCGCAGCTCGCCGGGAGGTCCGCGGGCGCCGTCGTCCTGGACGTACGCCGGGAGGCGGAGCGCCGCACCGCCGGGTACGTCGGGGGGTCGGTCCACCTGCCCGTCCACACCCTGTACCACCGCCTCGCCGAGGTCCCCGAGGGGCAGGTGTGGGTGCACTGCGCGAGCGGCATGCGCGCCGCCATCGCCGCCTCCCTGCTGGCCGCCGCGGGCCGGGACGTCGTCGCCGTGGACGACGCCTTCGACTCCGCCGCGGACGCGGGACTCACCGTACGGACCGGGTGATCACGCCAGCGACAGGAACAGCTTCTCCAGGCGCGCGCGCACCGCCTCGGGGTCCTCGCCGTTCGCGCGGCCGGACTCCATGTCGGTCACGCACTGCTGGAGGCCGGTCGCGATGATCGCGAACCCGGCCCGGTCCAGCACCCGCGAGGCGGCGGCGAGTTGCGTGACGACGTCCTCGCAGTCGCGCCCCTCCTCGATCATCCGGATCACCCCGGAGATCTGGCCCTGGGCCCGGCGCAGGCGGTTCAGCACGGCCTTGAGGTCCGGGCCCTCCAGCTCCAGCTCCACGCTCACTCCTCCGCAAAATACCCCTAGGGGTACTGTACGTCGTCCCGGCCGGGGACGGCGTCGGACAGTTGGGCCCCCATGTCGGGCGGACTCGCCGTCAACGACGTCCGCGGCCCTCGCCGGCGGCGGTGGGGATGCGGGCCCAGACGGTCTTTCCCGGGCCGGTGGCGTGCGACCAGCCCCAGTCGGCGCTGAGCGCGGAGACGACGTGCAGCCCCCGCCCGCCCTCGGCCAGGGGGTCGGCGCTCCCGAGCACGGGCGGGTCCGGGCTCGGGTCGGTCACGGCGCACAGAAGCGCGTGTTCCTTGCGGGTGAGGGTGAGCCAGGCGCTGTGCAGGGTGGTGCGCCGGGGGGCGCGGGGGAGTGCGTGCAGCAGGGCGTTGGTGACGAGTTCCGCCGTGATGGCGGCGGCGTCGTCCGCGTACCGGGTCAGCCGCCAGCGGCGCAACGCGGTACGCAGGAAGTGGCGGGCCGCGCGGGCGCATCCCGGGGCGGGGTCGATGCGCATGGCGGTGAGGCTGCCGGCCGTCAGCCCCAGTGCGACGGCCCAGTCGTGGCAGCCGGCGCCCGGCAGGAGGCCGGGTGCCGAAGTGCGGGCATCGGGTGTTTCTCCTCCGGGACAGCGGTATTCGGGGCGCCGGTCGGCGGTGTGGTGGTGCGCCGTCATACCTCATCCCTTCGAGCGATAACCCGAGGCGGGCATAGAGATGATCTCAACTCGCTGAGTAGTATCACTGTTCGGCTGATCCGGGCAATTGCCACGGCAATCGCCCGGGTCCGCGACGGGTGAGTTCCCTGATGGCAAAGAGGAGTTGGGGTGCGTGCAGCAGTTCGACAACGGGGTGATGGCCGGCTCGATTCCGGGCGTTCGGTGGATCAGGAGCGCGCGAAGCGGGGTGGAAGGCAACTGTGTGGAGGTTGCCCGACTTCCCGGCGGCGGGGCGGCGTTCCGCAATTCCCGTGATCCGAAGGGGCCGGCGCTGGTATACACCAGGGACGAAGTGATCGCCTTTCTCGACGGCGCGAAGAACGGCGAGTTCGACTTCCTGGCGGGCTGATTCGGATTGTCCGTCTGTTTGTTAGCACACGAGTGCGCGGTCCTGGGTGCGATACTGGGCGCCTCCATACGTACCCAGGAGCGTTCATGCGTCCGGAACCGGATCTTGCGACATCCATAACGCACCATCTCCAGCGGCCGAAAAAGAGCCCGACGGCGTTGCGTATCGCGCTCGGTTACCACCTGCGCAAACTGCGCGAGGACGCCGGTATCCAGATGGAGCAGTTGTCCGAGGACCACCTCATGTCCATCTCCAAGGTCAGCAGGATGGAGACGGGCAAGCGTGCGTGCAAGGCGTCGGACGTCGCGGAGTTGCTGCGCAGGTACGGGGTGGGGGAGCCGGATATCGCCCTGGTGCTGGAGCTGGTCGAGGGCTCGGTCCAGCCGGGGTGGTGGCGCCCGTACGCGAAGGTGCTGCCGAAGTGGTTCGAGCCGCTGGTCGGCCTGGAGACCGCCGCCGAGATGATCCGCACCTGCGAGGCGCAGGTGGTGCCCGGCCTCATGCAGACCGAGGAGTACGCGCGGGGCATGGCCACCCTCAGCAGGCTGGAGGACGCCTTCGCCGACCAGCGGGTGGCGTTGCGCCTGGAGCGGCAGGACAGGATCCTCGGCGGTGCCGAGGGGCCGAGGCTGTGGGCGGTCATCGAGGAGACCGCGCTGGTCCGCGGCGCGTTCGGGGCCGAGGTCATGCGGGCCCAGATGCAGCGCCTCCGGCACCTGAGCGAGCACCCGCGGGTCACGCTCCAGGTCGTGCCGTTCGACCGGGTGTACCTGGAGCCGTACATCCCCTTCACCTACCTGCGGTTCACCGAGCCCGAGCTGCCGAACACCGTCTACGTCGAGTACCTGAAGGGCGCGAAGTACCTCGACGGCCCCGAGGACGTGAACAACCACCTGGAGATGCTGGACACGCTCGTCGGCTACGCGCTGACGCGCCGGCAGACGCAGGATCGACTGGAGGAGGCCATCCGCTTCTACCGGTGACTTCGGCGCGCGACGCCGCCGTACTCGATCCACTCCGTGCCCGGCTGCCTGGGCACCAGGTCCGTGTCCGGCCGCCAGGTGGAGACCTCGACGAGGCCGGGCGGCAGGATCTCCAGGCCGCCGAAGTAGCCCTCGACGTCGTGGGTCTCGCGCACGCGCCCCCAGTTCCCCCCGGTGCTCTCCAGCATGAAGTCCGTGGTGGACCGCCGGACCTCCGGGTCGTCGCTCACCAGGTGGCTGACGGCCAGGAAGCTGCCCGGCGGCAGGCCGGCCATGACCGTACGGACCAGCCCTCCGGGGTCGTCCGCGTCGGGGATGCAGTGCAGTACGGAGACGAACAGCGCGGCAACGGGTTCGCCGGACTCCACCAGCCGTCTGACGTGCGGGTCGGCCATGATGCCCGCGGTGTCGCGCATGTCCGCCTGGATGACCGCGGTGTTCTCGTTCTCCTCCAGCAGGGCCCGGCCGTGCGCCAGCACGATGGGGTCGTTGTCGATGTAGACGACGCGGGCGCCGGGGTCCACGCGCTGGGCGACCTCGTGGACGTTGTCCTGGGTCGGCAGTCCGGAGCCGTGGTCGAGGAAGGACCGCACGCCGAAGTCGCGGGCCAGCACCTGCACGGCGCGCCGCAGGAACCGCCGGTTGTTCTGCGCGAGCACCTCGGTGCTGGGCGCCCGGGCGGACAGCGCCGCGCAGGCCGCCCGGTCGGCGGCGAAGTTGTTGCTGCCGCCCAGGTAGAAGTCGTACATGCGGGCGACGCTGGGCAGCCGTGTGTCGATACCGCGGGGGAGGCGGGGACGTCCCTCTTCGTCGTGTTCCATGCGGCGGCAGACCCCCGTCCAGCTACGCTCCGGCCCGACGTGTCCATGGTAGGGAGCCGGGTCGGCGGGGGCGAGGCCGCGCTCACTCAAGTGGTGGGCGCTTCAGGGCACTTCGGCCACCCCCTTCGGTGCCGGCGTTCGCGCGCGCCGCGGAACGCGCCTGCGCGGCCGGCGTCGTCGCGGGATCCGTCGCGGGGTCCGTCTCGGGAGTCGTTGCGGGAGCCGCCTCGGGGGTCTTCGCGGGAGGCGTCGTGCGCGGTGTCGCGGGAGGGGAAGGCGAGGTCCGTCGCGCGCGGCAACTGCCGCCAGGCGAGGCGGAGCTGGCTGGCGACCACCGGTTCCTCCACGCCCATGAGCTGGGCTGACTGGGCGTCGGTCAGCGCCAGCCGGTAGCGGAGGATCATCGCGTCGGCCTGGAGGTCGGGCAGCGTGCGGTGCAGGTCCCAGCCGGGTGCGGGACCGGCGGCGCGGGCCGCCGCCCGTACCCGTATCCGCAGAAGCTCCCACGCCGCGGCGGCCACGGACGCGCTGCGCAGCGCCCGGTCCCATGCGAGCGCCAGATCGCCCAGGGCACGCGCCACCGCCACCCGGCCGGTCGTCGCCTCCCCGACGCGCGCACGGCTGTAGTGGACGTAGTGCTCCTCGTGCAGCAGGCAGAACGCGGTGTACTCCAGCGGCAGCGCGATCGTCAGCGTCCGCCCGTAGGAGTCGGGTTTCATGGCTGCACCCCCCTGACACGGCTTCGAAGTCGGTCGCCGGCCCGGCCGGCTCAGGCCCCCGGGCGGCCGGGCGCCGCCGGGCCGTCGGCGACGGCGCCCGGCGGGGCGTCGAGCGTGGCCAGGGAGGCGTAGTGGAACGCCTCCCACACCGGCCGGATGTCGGCCGGGTACGCGCCCAGGGCGGAGGCCAGCGCGCTGAGCTGCGGCCAGTCGAGGATCTGGGTGCCGTGCAGCGCGTGCGCGACCTCGTCGGCCGTGACGGCGCCGCAGGCGCGGGCGACCTCCTCGGCCCGGGGGCAGCCCGCGGCCAGATACAGCCCGTGCACCGCGGCGTGCACCCGCCCGGCCGCCTCGCCGACCGAGGTACGGGACGGCGGCACGAAGCCGTGCGCGCGCTCCCACAGCAGGCGCACCACCGCCGGGTCGGCGTCGCAGGCGGTCACCAGCGCCCGTACCACCGGCCACGGGGCGCTGCGGTCGCCGCTGAGGATGCGCGAGACGTACGAGGACGAGTGGCCCATGGCCTCGGCTATGTCCAGCTTCGACAGCCGGGCCCGCTCCCGCAGGGAGCGCAGCGCCGCCGCCAGGGCCCGGGTCGCGCGGCCCGTGTCGGCTCTCGCCGCCATGTCCGCCGCCAGGGACTCCGGCTCGCGGCGCGGCGCCGGCAGCCGCCCGGCGCGGGCGAACTCCGCGGCGCGGTCGCTCTGGCGCCTGCGCAGCCGGCGCTCGACCTCCGCCTCGGCCCACCGCTCCCGGGCGGTCGCCGGACTCACCCGTGCCGCCGCGGCCACCTGCTCCCAGGTGGTGTCCGAGCGCCGCGCGTCGACGACCGCCGCCGCGATGTAGTGGTCGAGTTCGCGGCGCAACTGCTCCGCCCGTTCCAGCAGCGTCGCCAGCGGCGCCCCGCCGTGCTCGCCCGCCAGCACCGCCGCGGCCCGCTCGGGCAACTCCTCGGCGATGGCCAGCCCCAGCCGCTTCGGCGTGGGCGCGACCGCGCCGGACTGCCCCGACCGCCGGCGCTGCGCACGCCGCCGGCACGCCGCCGAGCAGTAGTCGCGTTTTCGTCCGGGGCCTTCGCGCTGGACGAACCCCCGCTCGCAGTACGAGCACGAACTCTTCTGTGGCGCACTCACCTGAAACCTGCCCTTTCTCCTCGTGGATACCTGCTCCTGTTTCTCTTCCGCCCTGCTGAACATCTCGCATACGTACGGCACGGAACGCGCGCCGCCGAGAGGGCCGGACGGAAGAGCCGGAAGGCGCGCCGGTACGTGGCCGCGAGGGCGGCGGCGTCCCGGTGCACCGGGCTCAGCGAGCCCGAAGTCGCAGGTAGCCGAAGTGGGATCGGGAGGCCGTGAGCGTCATCGCGACCATGACGCCGGCACCCGTCGGCGTACGCCACGCGTCCGAGGCCAGCAGCACCGGCATCGCGCCCAGCGCGAACATCCCGCTGAGGTGCATGACACTCCAGGCAATTGCCCCGCCGCGGGCAGCCGGAGAAAACCGCAGCGTGCTACTTTCACAAACGTTCGACATCGGCACCTCGCTGCCTCGAACAAATGGATCGCGCATCGAAGACCCTTTCCCTGCCGGTCGTGAAGTGAAGGGTTCCCGGAGCTGCTTGGGTGGCCGTCTCCGGGGCCCTCTTCGTGTCCGAAGGTATCCATCTCATCACCCACGGACAGTACCGCCGTGCGGGGTGTGCCGCTAACGTCGCAGTGCCTAATGACGAAAGTCCCCTTTTCGCACCGCCTGTTGTCGGCGGGCCATTCGGCTCGGCGATCGACTCCGCCTTTTCCGGGCGCAGTCGATCGAAATCCGTAAGGACTCGATCAGAAATCCAACGCCCGTTCGCGGCCCGTGCCGTGCCGCCGGAAACGTCGGCCCGGACCCGGACCCGGACCCGGACCCGGACCTGGCCCCGGCCCCGGCTCCGTCCCGCGGTGCGTCAGGTCACCAGGCCCTGACGGTAGGCGTAGACGACGGCCTGGACGCGGTCCCGCAGGTCGAGCTTGGTGAGGATGCGCGACACGAAGGTCTTGACCGTCTCGTGGCTGAGCTGGAGGTCCGCGGCTATCTCGCCGTTGGACAGGCCGCCCGACTGCCGGTCCGCGCTGAACTCGCCGCCCAGCACGTCGACCCGCTCGCGCAGGCCCGCCAGCCCCCGGCCGCTGCCGCCGGGGGAGCGGGCGGGCGAGGCGGCGGCGGCCGTGCTCACCTCCACGGTGATCTCGCCCGCGCCGTGGTGCACCGCCACCGAGGTGCGGCTGCCGTGCGCGTGCTTCAGCGCGTTCGTCAGCGCCTCCTGCACGACCCGGTACGCCACCAGGTCGGCGCTGCCCGTCGACTCCGGCGCCGCGCCCCGCTCCGTGAACTCCACCGGCTGCCCCGCCTGCCGCGTCTGCTCCACCAGCGTCAGCAGCCTGCCGACCGACGGGATGCCGGTGTCGTCGCCGTAGCCGGGGTCCAGCAGGTCGAGCAGGTGCCGCAGGTCGGTGATGGCGCGGCGGCCCGTGTCGGTGACCGCGGTCAGGGTGGTGTCGAGGCGGTCGGGCGCGGCGGTCAGATACCGCGCCGCCTCGGCCTGCACGACCATCGCCGTCACGTGGTGGGTCACGACGTCGTGCAACTCCCGGGCGATGCGCGTACGTTCCGCGGTACGGGTGTCCTCGGCGACCCGGCGCCGGTGCGCGGCCTCCGCCGCCCGGGTGGAGCGCAGCCACGACCCCATGCCCCACACCAGGGCCATCGCCAGGTAGTACATGACGAACTCGCTCGGTCCCTCCGTCCCGCCGGCCCCGACGAGCGCGACCGCCAGCGCCGCGTACGCGACGGAGAGCAGCAGCGCGAGGGGGGCGGCGGTGGCGCTCCAGATGGGCGCCCGCGCTCATCAGGGCGATGGCCTGGGCGGTGCCGGCGAGCGAGTGGTAGCCGCGGAGCTGGTCGACGGCGAAGCCGGCCGTCACCAGGGCGAGGCAGACCAGCGGCCACCGGCGGCGGATCGCCAGCGGCAGGCACTGGAGGGCGACCGCGGCGACGGCGAGGGCGTCGAAGTCCCGGCCGGGGAGGCCGCCGAGCTGCGTGCCGTGGGTGTGCGACGCCGGGAGGAGCGCGGCGACGAGGATGAGGAGCCCGAGCGGGAGGTCCCGGACCGTGACGTCGAACCGGCGCCACAGCTCGGAAAGTTGCCGGGGACTCGTCGCCGGGGGAGTGTAGCCGCGGCGGGGGCGGGCGCCGCGGGGCGGCGCCGGGCCGGGTGAGAGGGACACGGCCGGCTCCGGCCGCCGCCGTACCGGGGCCTAACCCTCCGCCTCCGCACCCTGCGCCGCGGCACCCTTTGCCGCCTGGGACGTGACGCGCCGGATCGCCTCCACCGCGACCTCCGGCTCGTCCGCGTAGATGTAGTGCTCGCTGTTCTCCGCCGTGCTCAGCCTGCTGCGCTCCGACAGCGCCAGCCACTTGCGCTGCCCGCCGAGCCACGCCCGCTCCAGCCCCGGCCCGTACTCCGGCACCGCCGCCAGGTACTCCTTCCCGTGCCGGATCACCTCGACCGGGATGTCCCCCGCGGAACGCACCTCCCCGTCCGTGACGGTCAGCTTCTCCGGGCCCTGGCCGCCGAGGACCGCCAGTGTCTGCTCGCGCAGTTCGACCGCCGGGCCGGTGGCGGAGTCGGGGATCCCGCGGGCGAGGTCGGCGTTCTGGGTCGGCGAGGTGGCATCCATCAGCACCAGCCCGCCGACCCGGTCCCGGTGGTCGGGCGCGTACCGCGCGGAGATCAGGCCGCCCAGCGAGTGTCCGGCCAGCACGACGGGACCCTCCCCGGCGACCCGGTCGAGCACCCCGGTCAGCACCTTCCCGGTGCTCTCGATCGTCTGCGGCCCGGCGGGCTTGTCGCTGGCGCCCTGGCCCAGGCGGTCGTACGAGCAGACGCGGTCCTTCGCGCTCAGCGTCTGCTGGATGCCGGCGAGCTTCGTCAGGTCGTCGCTGCCCCCGGAGAGCAGGACGACCACCGGCCGGCCGTCTGCGGGAGCGCCGGAGCAGGACACGTTCACCGACTGCCCGTCGATCTCGACCTTCTTCGTACCGGTGAGCAGGTCCTCGTCGGAGCCGCGTTCCCGGGCGGCGGCGGTCCCGTCGTCGGAGGCGCCCGGATCCGCCGCGTCCGAGGAGTCCGAGGAGTCCGCGCAGCCGGCGAGCCCTGCGCCGGCCGCCGTGCAGCACAGCCAGACCAGTGCCGTCGCGGTGGCGTTGCTGCGGATGCTGCGGAACACGATGTCCTCCAAAAAGCGGGAATCCGGGCCCGGTCGGCCGCTCGGCCGTACTCCGGTTGCCCAGAACGCTAGGGTCCGGGCGGCCCCGGAGGCGTCACCGCGGGGAGGACACCTGCGCGTAGCTCGCGCGGGGGACAGCGGGCGGCGGCCGGTGCCGCGCGGCGGGATCGCCGTCGTCCACGCCGGCCGCGCCGGCGACCGCGACGTCGTCGGCGAGGACGGCGTCTTCCACGTCGTACGCTCCGGGCGCAGCCCCGTGGGGTCGCTGCTGCGCGGCGACGTACGGCCGCTGGACGCCGCGGGGCGGCGACCGCCCGGGGACCGGCCGCGCCCGGGGAGCGGGAACTCGACGCCGCGCGTGTCTGGCGGTGGATCTGGAGAAGTACGGGATCGACGGCGGCACGGCGTCGTACGAGGTGACGGCGGTGGACGGCGACGGGGACCCGGTCCGGGTGCTGCGGTAGGACGGCCCGCCGGGGAGGGTGGCGGACCGTCCTGGTTCCGGACCTCCGGCTGCCGGGGCTCCGGGGTCAGCCGCGGGCCATGGCGATGACGCCGGAGAGGCGTTCGCCGGCCTCGTAGATCATGTACGGCACGCCGCGGTCGGTGCCGAACGACGGGGCCGCGGCGCGGCCGTTCTCCGGGCCGGTGGAGCGGGAGTCGTAGAAGACGCCGAGGTGGTTGCGGCGGGAGAAGTCGGCGCCGACCTCGGTGATGAGGATGTTCCCGCCGCTGCCCTTGTCGGTGTGGTAGACGACGTACGCGCTGCCGCCCCGCTCCAGCAGGTGCGCGCCGGAGACGTCGGAGGCGCCGACGGCGGCGTGGTCGATGAGCGGCGCGGGGTCGAACGTCCAGGTGCGGCCGTCGGCCGACCAGCCCCAGCCGATGTCGCGGTGGTCGGTGCTGTCGTTGCGCATGAACAGCATGACGTAGTGCGCGCCGCGGCCCGGCAGGTCGTACGGGAAGACGCGGGCGTAGGACGTCTCGGTGGTGCCGGCGGGGAGCATCGCGGTGGTGAGGACGGCCTTGTCGTAGGTGAAGCGGATGCCGTCCGTGGAGCGGGCGAGCCGGGTGGTGTTGTTCTCGCCGTGGAAGTAGAGCCACAGCTCGCGGCGCCCGGCGTGCCACATCACGTGGGGGGAGGAGACGTGGCTGACGCTGTAGTGCGGGGACCAGACGTTGGCGACGATCGGGTTGTGCGGGTACTCGGTGAACGGGCCCTCCAGGGAGTCGCCGTAGGCGAGGCAGATGCCGCCGGGGTTCTCGTGTGGCGCGTAGTAGAGGTAGTAGCGGCCGAGCGGGGCGGGCAGGCGGTCGTAGACGCCGCGGATGCAGGGGAAGATGATCTCGCCGGTGAGGTTGTAGTCGAGGTCGCCCGGGACCAGCAGGGTGCGCACGTAGCGGTAGTCGGGAAACCCGCCGGGCGCGGCCACCGCGGGAGCGGCGCCGGGCTCGCCGAGGGCGAACAGCGTGCCGCCGGCGGTGACGGCGGACGCGGCGGAGGCGGTGCGCAGGAAGCGGCGGCGGTCGAGTGTCATGAGGGCTCCTTGTCGGCTGCGGGGCTGGGGCGGCGGCGCGCGACGCGTACTGCTAATACGCATTAGCAGGGGAGCGTGCACCGGCAGGGCGGGAGCTGATGCGGATGAGCAGGACTGTGCCGCCGCCCGCCGAAGGCCGTCAAGGGAACCCACAGGCTAATCACGGGTAATCACCGCCGCCCCGCACCGGTACCGCCGGACGGTCCTGGCCGGGTCAGGCGTTCGGGCCCGGGCGGTAGCCCGTTTCCCGTTCGATGCGGCGGGCTTCGGCCGTGTGGCCGGCGGCCTTGTCGGGGGCGTTCGCTGCGCGGGCTATCGCCGCCAGGGCCGTCTGGGCCCGGTGTTCCGTCAGGGGCAGGTCCAGTTCGCGGGCCGTGGCCAGGGCGAGTTCCGCGTGGTCCGTGGCCGCGGCCACCTCGCCTGCGGCCAGGCGGAGGGGGGCCAGGGCCGCGTGGGCTTCGGCCCGCTGGTGGCGGAAGCCGTAGCGGCGGGTGATGGCCAGGGCCGCCGTGAGGTGGTCCGTGGCCGGGACGGTGTGGCCGCGCATGCGGTGCAGGCTCGCGAGGGTGATCAGGGCGTCCGTCTCCTCCGTGGGGTCGCCGACCTCGCGGGCGGTCCTGAGGGCCTGTTCGGCGTGGGGCTCGGCGAGGTCGGTGCTTCCGCTGCCGAGGTGGGCGCGGGCGGCGGCCTCGTGGGCGTCGGCCTCGTTGTGGCGTTCGCGGTGCTCCCTGCACAGGCGCAGCGCCTCCGTGGCGTCCGCCAGGGCCTCTTCGTGGCGTCCCAGGTGGTGGTGGACGAGGGAGCGGTTGATCAGCGGGCTGATGGCGCGCGAGGGCTGCCCCTGGTGCAGGCTGACCTCGATCGACTCGGTGGTGCACGCAAGCCCGCGGCTGAGCTGTCCGAGGTAGAAGTGGATCAGTCCCAGGGTGTTGAGCGAGTTGGCCAGTTGCACCGGCATGTCCAGGGAGCGCAGCACCTCCAGGCCCAGCTCCTGGCAGTGCCGGGCCCGGTGCATCTCGCCGCGCTGGCCCGCGTGTACCGCCAGGTTGCTGAGGATCGCCGCCTCGCCGCGCTGCTCGCCGGCCTCGCGGTAGGCGTCCAGCGCGCGGTGCAGGGCTTCGAGCGCGGCGTCGGAGTCGCCGGTGCTCTGCCGCAGCAGCCCCAGGCTGTGGTACATCGCCGCCCGCGCGTGCACCTCGCCGTGCTCCTCCGCCGCTCGCAGCGCGGCCGTCGCGGTCGCCTGCCACTCGGGCTGGTGGCGGCGGTAGAAGAAGAACATCCGCAACTGGTCGACCAGTTGCCAGGCGATCTCGTACGGGCCGGCCGCGGCGGCGCGGATGACGACGGCGACGAGGTTGGCCCGCTCGGCGTCGAGCCAGGTGAGCGCCTGCGGCCCGTCGCGGAACCGGCCGGACGTGTGCCGGGGGCGGGGAAGCTGGGCCAGGCCGGAGTAACTGAAGGCGGTGGCGGCGTCCGCCGAGGCCAGGTACCAGTCGCACAGCCGCCGCCACGCCGCCGGGCCGTCCGGGTCGGCGGCGGCCCGCTCGGCGGCGTACAGCCGCAGCAGGTCGTGGAAGAGGAACCGGTCGGCGCCCGTGTGCTGCACGAGGCCCGCGGTGGCCAGCCGGTCCAGCGGCTCCTCGGCGTCGGCGGGCGCGCAGCCGAGCAGCGCCGCGGCCGACGCCGCCGTGAAGTCCGGCCCCGGGTGCAGCCCCAGCAGGCCGAACAGCCGGGCGGCGGCCGGCTCCAGGGCCGCGTAGGAGTGGTCGAAGGCGGTACGGACCGCGGCCTCGCGGTCGCCGGATATGGACAGCTTCGCCAGCCGCCCGTCGTCCGCCAGCTCGTCCGCGTACGCCCCGAGCGAACGCCCCGGCCGCGCCGCGAGGTTGGCCGCGCCGATCCGCAGCGCCAGCGGCAGCCGGGCGCACAGCTCCGCCAGCCGCGCCGCCGCCGCGGGCTCCGCGGCGACCCGCCGCTCGCCGAGGATCCCGGCGAGCAGGTCGTTGGCCTCGCCGGGGCGCAGGACGTCCAGCGGTACGGGGTGCGCCGCGTGGCTGGCGGTCAGGCCCCGCAGGTCGGAGCGGCTGGTGACCAGCACCGCGACACCCGCGGTGCCGGGCAGCAGGGGGCGTATCTGCTCGGCGTCCGCGGCGTCGTCGAGCACCAGCAGGACGCGGCGGTCGGCCACCCGGCCGCGGAACGCCCCGGCGCGGTCCTCCGGCGACTCGGGGATGGCGGCGGCGTCCTCGCCGGAGACGCGCAGCAGGCCGGCCAGGACGTCGGCGGGCCTGCGCGGGCGTTCGCGGGTGCCCTGGAGCCGTACGTACCACTGGCCGTCGGGGAACGCCTGCCGCAGCCGGTGGCCGAGGTGGACGGCCAGCGCGGTCTTGCCGACGCCGGGCGAGCCGGAGACGACGACGGGGGCGGCGTCGGGGGACACCAGCAGCTCGGCGAGGCGGTCGACGAGATCGGTGCGGCCGGCGAAGCCCCGTACGGCGGGCGGGAGCTGGCACTGCACGGACCAGGCGGGCGGGGCGGGCCGGGCGGGCGACGGTCTTCGTACGGCCGCCGCGCGGGCCGACTTCGGACCGCTCGACTCCGGACCGCTCGACTCCGGACCGCTCGACTCCGGCAGGCTCAGCTCCGGGTCGCCGCCCAGCACCGCCTGGTGCAACTGCTGGAGCCGCTGCCCCGGGTCGATGCCCAGCTCCTCGGCGAGCAGGCCGCGGACGCGCCGGTAGTGGGCCAGCGCGTCGGCCGGCCGGCCGCAGCGGTAGAGGGCGGTCATGTACTGCGCGGCCAGCCGCTCGTCCAGCGGGTGCGCGGCGATGCGCTCCGCGAGCGCGGTCAGCAGCGCGGCATGGTCGCCGAGGCGAAGCCGTACGTCGGCGCAGTCCAGCTCCGCGGCCAGCAGCTCCTTGCCGAGGCCGTCGCGCAGGCCGTTGAACCACGGGGTGTCGATGCCGGGAAACGGCACGCCGCGCCACAGCGCCAGCGCCTCGCGGAAGAGGTCCGCGGCCCCGGTGTCGTCCTTCGCCGCGCGCCCGCGGGTGAGCAGCAGGCGGAAGCGGTGTAAGTCCACCGCCCCGGCGGCGACGGCGAGTTCGTAGCCGTCGGAGCCGCGGGCGAGGGTTGCCGGCGAGCCCGCGAGGGTACGGCGTAGCCGGGAGAGGTAGCTGTACAGCGTCTCCCTGGCCCGTTGCGGGGCGGCGAACCCCCACACCCGGTGGATCAACTGCTCCGTGGGCACCGCGCGGCCCGCGTCGACGAGCAGCGCGGCGAGTACGCTCCGCTGCCGCGCGGGGCCGAGGTCCACCGGACGGCCGTCGTCCGCCACGGCCTCGATCCCGCCCAGCAGTTGAAACTCCATGCGCGTTCCCCCGTCGGCCAGCCCGCCCGCCCGGCGGCGCTACCAGCGGATTCTAGGTGCCTGCAAGGTTCCTCCCAGGTCCGTTCCGCATGGTGGATGACGTCACCGGCCGCGGGGTCGTCACACGGGGGGACGGCCGCGCGATCGAGGAAGCTCGCGCGGGGCCGGGGTTCATCGATCGGGGGACGATCATGCTCCGCATTCACTTCAGCGACGCCGACCTGGTCAGAACGCGGGTCGCCGACGTGCCGGATCCGCTCTGGGAGATCGCGGTCAGCCTGCACCGGCTCCAGACGCGCAAGGGCCGCTACGCGCACGCGGCGTGGTACCGGACCGCCCGCCGGGTGCTGCGGGAGAAGGGTCTGGAACGCGCGGTGCGCGAGACCCTGATCCCGACGTACCCGCGGGCGCGGTACTTCCCGGACTTCCTGACGCCCGGTCAGGCGCCTGGTCAGGCACCTGGACAGACGTCCGGTCGGGCCTCCGGCCGGGCGTCGGGCCGGTCTGCCGGCCGCGCCGGGATGTCGTTCCGCGACGGCGCGGAGCTGCTGCTCGCCGCCCCGCCGAGCCGGGTACGCGCCGAAGTGGGCCGCCTCGCCCGTACGGTCGGCGCCCCCTCCTGGGCGCCCCGGCTGGCGGAGTCGGCGGAGCGCGGCGAGTTCGTACGACTCCTGCGGGCGTACTACGAGGCCGTCGTCGAACCCTGGTCGGACCACATGCAGGCCCGGCTCGAAGCCGAGCGGACCGTCCGGCTGCGCGGGCTGCTCGACGGGGGCTCCGACGGCATGCTCGCGGGCCTCGGCCCGGCGATGCACTGGCGCGCGCCGGTCCTGGAGGTGCGCTACCCCGCCGGGGTGGACCGGGACCTTCGGCTGGACGGGCGGGGCCTGACGCTCGTGCCGTCGTACTTCGCGGCCGACGCCCCCGTGAGCCTCGCGGACCCCGAACTCCCGCCTGTCCTCTGGTACCCGGTCCACCACCGGCCGGCCCCCGTCCCCCCGGACCCCGGCCTCCCCCCGGAGCAGCGGCTCGCCGCGCTCCTCGGCCGGGCCCGGGCGGCCGTCCTGCACGCCGCCGCGCACGGCGCGACGACGGGCGAACTCGCCCGCGCCACCGGTGTCTCCGCCTCCGCGGCCAGCCGCCACGCGGGCACGCTGCGCGACGCGGGGCTGATCACCACGGTCCGCGACGGCAACTCGGTGCTGCACACCCTCACCCCCGCCGGCGCCGGGCTGCTGCGTGCCCCGTCGGCGGGGGCGGGCGACCGCCGGTGATCACACCGCCGAGCCGCCGTGTGTCAGCAGACGGTGATGCCGTCGGCCTTGTCGTTGTCGCCTGCGCCGACGTAGGTGTCAGACGACGGTGCCACGGACGACCAGATGCGGGACCACGTGCCGCCCGTCCAGTTGTAGACGTGGGTCTTGGTATTCGTCGACTGGTTGTTGTGCCACGACGACGTCTTGTCGTTGAAGCCGAAGTCGGACAGGTCGTGGAAGGCGCAGTCCTGCCACGACAGCCGCCGCCCGCCGAAGGTCGCGTGCTCGTAGAGGCAGGTGTAGTACTTGCTGCAATTCGCCGTGCCGAGGGTGCCCACGGCCTGGTCGACCGAACGGGCCTGCCGCTCGCCCGGCAGCGGCAGCGTCAGCACCGTCTGCCCGTCGCGCCAGGAGATCTCGTTGACCCCGGTCCGCTCGCCCCCCGGCGTCTTCGCGAGCTGGGCGTCGACCTTCTTCTGAAGCCCGGCGACCTCCCCCGTACTCAGCCCGGCACGCTTCGCCTCGGCGGCGATCGTGGCGTCGAGCTGCGCCGCGCCGGACGCCGTGCCGGACACCGAACCGGCCGCCGGGCCGGACAGGCCCAGGACCGCCGTGACGCCGGCGGCGGCAACGGCCGAAGCCCTGAATGCCATACGCATGGTGAATCCCCCATTCCTTCACGCCCCGCACGGCTAGGCGCGGAGCGGTACGAAGGGCATTGCCGGACGGTACGTCCGGTCCCCCGTGGTGCGGGCACTACGGTCGCCCGGCGGGGGGTGCCCCGGCGACGCTGTTGCCCCACACCGCAAAACCGGCCGTCAGAGCCCCGTACCCCCTGCTCCGCTTCCGCCTCCGGTACGTAAGCCGGACCCCGGTGGTCGGGCCGGACGGGAGTGGATAGTCTCAACTTCCGTCGTACGTAGGTATGTTCGGCCGTTCCCAGACGAGGAGTGTGGGCAGTGACGCCTGACGAAGGACCCGCGATCCCCGGTATCCCGACCGACCGTCCCACCTCCGCCCGCGCCTACGACTGGATGCTCGGCGGCAAGGACAACTACGAGGTCGACCGCAACATGATCCGGGCCGGGCTGCCGCGGTTCCCCGAAGGTCTGGACATCACCCGGCAGAACCGGCTCTTCCTCTACCGCGCCGTGCGCTACCTCGCGCAGGAGGCCGGGATCCGCCAGTTCCTCGACATGGGGTGCGGCCTGCCCACGGACAACAACGTCCACAATGTCGCCCAGCAGTTCGACAAGGACACCCGCGTCGTCTACGTCGACATCGACCCCATCGTCCTCGCCCACGGCCGGGCGCTGCTCTCCGACGACGACTCCACCGTGGTCATCACGGCCGACATGCGCGACCAGGAGGTCGTCCTCGGCCACCCGGAGCTTCAGCGGCTCATCAACTTCGACGAGCCGCTCGCCGTGCTCTTCCTCTCGGTGGTCCACCACCTCAGGGACGCCGACGACCCGCGGACCATCCTGCGTACGGTCATCGACCGTGCCGTGCCGGGCAGCTACATGGCGCTGACCCAGGCCGTCACGGACGACGAGGAGCACGCCAAGGTCTCGTCCGAGTACATGAACAGCAACCACGTCCCCTGGCAGACCCGCACCCCCCGGCAGGTCGACGCGTTCACCGACGGGCTGGAGCCGGTGTCTCCGGGGATGGGGAACATCGCGGACTGGCGGCCGGACCCGGACCAGCCGCCGCTGCCGCCGGTCCCGCCGGAGCTCCAGAAGTACGTCGGCACCACGAAGAAGAGCAACCGGCTGTACGACTACGGCGGCCTGCTCCGCAAGCCCTGACACGGATCCCGGAGGGTTCCGGGTTCTCCGTCGTCCACGTCCCGGCCATGGCGGGTGCCGTGGCCGGGCAGTTCCCCGGCGGCGCGCGGATACCGCCGCCGTCCGGCCGAGCCCCGGCGGCTCCGGCTGCGCGCCCGCCGACAGGGGCGTACCTCGCCCCTCGCCTCGCACCCCGCAGCGCGCACCGCGCACCCCCACGTCCCGCTCCTGTCACCCGGACCCGCTTCCGCGCCTTGCGGCGCCTTCAGAAGCCTTCAAGTGCCTTCAGGTGCCTTCAGGAACTGAATGCTGGGGCGGGGATACCGAGTTGAGTCTTGACGAGAGGTGTTGACAGCGGTTTCGGGCGGCTCTAGGTTCTGCGACGCCCCTTGAGAGCGCTCTCACCCTCCTCTGCCCCCCACTCATTGCGAGGTACGCAGCTCGTGGGACCACATCAGAAGCGCAGACGCATCCTGCTGACCCTCACCGCCGCCGCGACCGTCGTCGCCGGGGCGGCCCTGCCCGCCGGCACGGCGAACGCCGCCGAGATACCGGTCGGCAGCGGCAGTTACTCCGACACCCGGCCGCCCGGCACATCCGGGCCCGTCGACAACGCCGGGCAGCCGGTGTCGCCGAAGGTGACCGACCGGGTCGCCGACCGGCCCGTACCGACCAACGACTGGTGGTCGTCGCTCGCGTACCAGCGGGCCGCCGACAACCCGTACTCCCTGCCCATGTTCGGCCACCCGCTCAGCTACCGCGCGGTGGCGAGCGGGCTGGAGGTCGGATACGCCACCGAGCACGTCGTCGTCGGAGGCGGCGCGCAGTACGAGTTCCAGCACAAGGCCGACCTCACCCTCGGCGTCGCCGGCCTCAACTCGCCCGACGCCAAGGCCGACGGCTGGTCCGACTGGACCGTCAGCCCCTACTGGTCCGGCGGCGGCAGCACCCTGCGCGCCACCATCGGCCACGGCAGCCCCTACGTCTACGCCGAGGCCACCGGCGGCGCAGCGCAGATCAACGCCTCCGCCGCGCCCGAGGTCTTCGCCGACGACGGCAACGCCCTCGGCATCACCGTCGGCGGCAAGCACTACGCGCTGTTCGCCCCCACCGGCAGCGACTGGAACGTCTCCGGCAGCACCCTCAGCGCCGACCTCGGCGGCAAGGAGTACTACTCCGTCGCCGTCCTCCCGAGCGCCGACGCCTTCGAGACGTACAGCCAGTACGCCTTCAGCTTCGTCACCGGCTCCCGCGTCGACTGGGACTACGCCCCGGGCGAGGGCCGTATGAACGCGACGTACACCCTGGAGACCGAGGCCCGCGAAGGCACCGAGACCGGCACCCTCCAGGCGCTCTACCCGCACCAGTGGAAGCACACCTCCGACCAGCTCACGGCGCACGAGTACATCTCGCCGCGGGGCACCATGAAGGTCCGCGAAGGCGCCTCCTTCACCACCTCCCAGGACGTCACCGGCGTGCTGCCCGCGCTGCCGAAGTCGAGCGGCCCGGACCAGGGTCAGTTGACCGCCTTCGTCAACGAGGTCGCCGACACCGCGGCCATCGGCCGCGCCGACACGTACTGGACCGGCAAGGCCCTCGGCCGCCTGGCCCAGGTCGTGCCGATCGCCGACCAGGTC
This sequence comes from Streptomyces sp. 184, assembly GCF_045781775.1. Lineage (NCBI taxonomy): Bacteria > Bacillati > Actinomycetota > Actinomycetes > Kitasatosporales > Streptomycetaceae > Streptomyces > Streptomyces sp. 184. The sequence continues at coordinate 1,299,179 of NZ_CP123230.1, forward strand.
GGGGCGACGGCGGCGCGGGACAAGATCCTCGGCGTGATGAAGTCGCGGCTGGAGGAGTGGTTCACGGCGGGCGGCGAGACGGAGTTCTCGTACGACTCCGACTGGAAGACGCTCACCGGCTACCCGGCCTCGTACGGCAGCGACATGGAACTGAACGACCACCACTTCCACTACGGCTACTACGTGATGGCCGCCGCGGTCGTCGCCCAGTACGACGCCGCCTGGGCCGCGGACTCCGCCTGGGGCGGCATGGTCCGCGAGCTGATCGGCGACGCCGCCAACCCCGCCCGCGACGGCGACCGCTACCCGTTCCTGCGCGGCTTCGACGTCTACGCCGGCCACAGTTGGGCCGCCGGCCACGCCGGCTTCGCGGCGGGCAACAACCAGGAAGCGTCCTCCGAGTCGATCAACCTGAGCGCCGGCCTGATCATGTTCGGCTCCGCCACGGGCGACACCGAACTCCGCGACCTCGGCGTGTACCTGCTGACGACGGAGTCCGAGGCCGTACGCAACTACTGGTTCGACGGCGACGAGGACGCCTTCCCGGCCGACTTCCAGCACAACACGCTGGGCATGGTCTGGAGCGCCGGCGGCGCCCACGCCACCTGGTGGACCGGCAACCCGGAGGAGATCCACGGCATCAACGTCCTCCCGGTCACCGGCGCCTCACTGCACCTCGCCCGCGACAAGGCGGCCATCGACCGCAACCTCGCCGAGATGGAACGCGAGAACGGCGGCCCGGCGGTCGAGTGGCGCGAACTGCTCTGGGAGTTCCAGGCCCTCAGCGACGCGGCCGCGGCACGCCAGGCGTACGCGGCGGGCGGCGGCGGCACGTACGGGCCGGAAGCCGGCGAGTCGTGGGCCCACGTCTACCACTGGATCCACACCCTCGCCGCAACGGGCGCCCCGGACACCACGGTGACGGCGGACAGCCCCACGGCGGCGGTCTTCGGCACCGGCGGCACGAAGACGTACGCGGCCCACAACTACGGGGCGAGCGAACAGACGGTGACCTTCTCCGACGGCCAGACCCTGACGGTCCCGCCCCGCTCCTCCGCCACCACCACGGGCTGACCCCCACCAGCCCCCCACCCGTGCCCCGCGCCGCCCACGACCCCGACCCCGCCGGGCGGCGCGGGGCACACCCATGGCCGCACGCACCTGGGAGCACTTCGCCCGAGGTGATGGGACTTGACTGTTCTTTAGCCCATATCGACCGTGCTTTATCGAAGTTGCTGTACCCGAAGGGGTAAACGATGTGTTGTAAGTCACGAGTGTCACGGGTGAATTACCGGGATTGCCCCGCAAAGAAGGTCTAGTCCAGACGCATCAATGCCGTTACGTTAGCGCGACGTTACGTTGGGTTGTCTCAGGGGTGGGGCTCTGTGGTGTGGCGTGCGCGTGGGCGGGGATATCGGACATGGTTGACGGCGGGGTTGGGCACGGCGCTGTTGCTGGGCACGGCGCCCTTCGTGGAAGCGAGCGCGGTCCCGGGTAGCACGCCCGCACCTTCGGCGGCGTCGGACACCGCTGCCGGTGCAGAGACCGCGGCGATCACGGACACCGAGGAACAGGCGGCGGCGCGGGCGGAGCGTACCGGTGAGCCGGTGGAGATCGCGTCGTTGCGTGGCGAGTCCAGTGAGGTGTTCGCCACTCCTGACGGGAACCTGGAGGCGCGCGAGTATCTGCGGCCCGTGTGGACCCGTGTGGGTGGCGAGTGGAAGGCGATCGACACCCGGCTCGCTCCGGCCGCGGACGGGATGGTGGCGCCGGGGGCGACGACCGTGGGGCTGGAGTTCTCCGGTGGTGGGGCGGCGCCGTTGGTGCGGATGGCCCGGGCCGGGCGGGAGTTGTCGCTGTCGTGGCCGGGTGAGTTGCCGCAGCCGCGGCTGGAGGGTGATGCGGCCGTCTACCCGGAGGTGTTGCCGGGGGTCGACCTGCGGATGGGGGTGCAGGCTGACGGCTTCGCCCAACTGCTGGTGGTCAAGACCGCCGAGGCGGCGCAGAATCCGGAGTTGACGCAGCTTCGGCTGCACCTGGGCGCGACGGGGATGGACGTACGTGAGACCGTGGCCGGCGGCTTGGAGGCGGTCGATGCCGGTGCCGGCGGGGCGGTGTTCGAGGCGCCGCAGCCGGTGATGTGGGACTCCAGCGGCGGCACTACCCCCGGCGCCCGGAGCGGCAGTGATCCGGGTGGTGAGCCGGTGGCGGGGGAGTCGGGCAAGCTGGCCCCGGTCGGCGTCGAGGTCGCCCAGGAGCCTGACCAGTTGGTGCTCACTCCGGACGCGCAGGTGCTGAAGGGTGCGGACACGGTGTATCCGGTGTTCATCGATCCGCAGTGGTATTCGCCGCGGGCGTCGGCGTGGACTTTCGCGTCGAAGTACTGGGCGTCGTCGCCGCAGTGGAAGTTCAACGGCGAGGACAACGCCGGGATGGGCTACTGCGGCTGGGACTATTGCGCGCCGCACGACACCAAGCGCGTCTTCTACCGCATCCCGACCTCCCGCTTCGCGGGCAAGTCGATCCTGTCGGCGGAGTTCGTCGTACGAAACGTGTGGTCGGCTTCCTGCGCGGACCGTTCGGTCGAGCTTTGGCGGACCAAGGACATTTCGTCCTCCACCACCTGGAACAGTCAGGATGCCGGATCCGGGTTCTGGCTCGACCAGTTGGACGCCCGCTCCTTCGCATACGGCTACGACGGCTGTGCGGCGAAGGACGCCGAGTTCGGTATCAAGTCCGCGGTGCAGCAGGCGGCCAACAACAAGTGGTCGACGATGACCTTCGGGCTGCGAGCGGCCAATGAGGATGACAAGTACGCGTGGAAGAGGTTCTCCAGCAAGGCGTTCCTGCGAGTGAAATACAACCGGCCGCCTACTCAGATCAAGATGTCTCAGTTGACGATGAAGTTCGGCGGTGTCTGCAAGCGTCCTGACAACAAGGCGCGGGTGCGTACCCTCAGCACGATCTACGCCAACGATGTCACCGATCCCGATGGTGACAACGTCTCGGTACAGTTTCAGGCCAAGTGGGACGGCGGGAGCTGGAAGCCTGCGAGGACCGGCAGCAAGCCATCGGGCCGGACCTTCGCCATCTCGCTGCCGACCCGCGACCCGGCGATACCCGCCGATACCACGGTGCACTGGTACGCGCGTGCCCACGACGGGGCGCAGTACTCGCCCTGGTCCTACGCGGGTGATCCAACCGGCTGCTACTTCGTCTACGACACCAAGGAACCCAAGGCACCCTCGGTGACCTCGGGCGAGTATCCGGAGTCCAATCCGGAAGACCCGAATGACCCGTGGCTGGACGGGGTGGGTCAGTACGGCACTTTCACCGTTGACTCGCCCGATGCGGATGTGAACCGGTACCGCTACGGCATCAACAGTGATCCCCTGCCTGCAAACGAGGTGTCAACCTCCGGCGGCGCGGCGAAGGACATCAAGATCCTCCCGGCGAGGCCGGGCCTGAACTTCTTCACCATCCAGTCCTTCGATACGGCCGGCAACAACAGCGAGACCCGTACGTACCAGTTCCGTGTGAAGGCGGGGCAGCCGGATCGCGCGACGTGGCAGCTCGACGAGCCGGCCGGTGCCATGCAGGCGGAGGGCTCCACGCCGCCACGCACCCTGGCTCTCAAGGGCGGGGCGACCACGGGCGCCGCCGGGGCCGAGGGCACCGCGCTCGGGCTGAACGGCACCGATGCCTACGCGGCCACCGATCTGTCGGCGGTCAACAACACCGGCGGTTTCACCGTCTCGGCCTGGGTGAAGCTGGACGCCAAGCCGACGACCGGCGCGGCCGTGGTCGCCTCCCAGCCGGGCAACGAGCGGATGGGTTTCGCGCTGCACTACGCGGCCGCTCATGACCGCTGGATCTTCAACGGCTTCTCCGCCGACACCCCCGACGCCACCGTCCACCGGGCCATGGCACCCAACCCCGGCGGCGTCCAGACCGGAACCTGGACCCATCTCGTCGGCTCGTACGACTCCGTCGATGACAAGCTCCAGTTGTTCGTCAACGGCACCCTCGTCGGCGAGACCCCCTTCGTCAGCTCCTGGAACGCCCGCCGCGGCCTCCAACTGGGCGCCGGCTCGGCGGCCGGGGTTGCCAGGGACTTCTTCCCCGGCACCCTCGACAAGGTCCAGATCTTCGACAAGCGCATCGCCCAGGACGAGGTCGACAAGCTCTACGCCAAGCAGACCATCGGCGACCCCGGCCGCCCCGCCACCGCCGTCTTCGAACTCGACGAGCCGGCAGGCGCCACCGAGGTCGCCGGGCGCGGAGGTGTGCTCCCCGCGCGCTACCACGGTGGCGTGACGACCGGCGTGGCCGGCGTGGCGGGCAAGGCCACGAAGTTCAACGGCACCGACGGCTACGCCCGTATCGGGCAGACCTCCGGACCGCACATCAACAGCGAACGGTCCTTCGCCGTCTCCGCCTGGGCCAAGCTGGACGCCAAACCGGATCGTCAGGCGACCGTCGTGGCGCAGGCGGGCGAGTTCGCCCTGGGCTTCGAGCTCTACTACTCCGCCGCCTACGACCGCTGGGTGTTCAACCAGTACGCGTCGGACACCGCGGGCGCACCGATCATCCGGGCGATGGCCGACCAGCCGGGGGACGCCTACGCGGGCACGTGGGCACATCTGGTCGGCGTGCACGACACCACAGCCAACACCCTGACCCTGTACGTCAACGGCAAGAAGGCCGGCTCAACGACTCTGGTCGACGCCTTCTACGCCGCCGGCTCCATGTACGTCGGCGCCGTTTCCGTCAACAACACCCTCAAGAGCCACTTCCCCGGCACCATCGACGACGTACGCCTCTTCAACCGACCCATCTCCCCGGCCGAGGTCCAGCAGCTCTACAAGCAGCGCCCCTTCGTCAAAGGCCGCTGGATGTTCGAAGAGGCATCCGGGACCACACCCATGACCACGCCGGACGAGGCAGGTGGCAACGACCTGACACTGGGTGGCGGGGCAGCCCTGGGCCAGGGCTGGATCGACTTCTCCGGCCTTGAGCTCGACGGCGTCGACGCCTATGCCGCCGCCGGTACCGTCCCGGTTGACACCTCCGGCAGCTTTACCCTGACCGGCTGGGCACAGGCTGCCGCCGTGCCGGATCATGCGATCGCCATGGCCAGTGCGGAAGGCGTGAACACGAGTGCCTTCTCCATCCGGTACGTCCCCGACGCAGGTGGAGTCGGGCGCTGGCAGGTTGCTCTACCCAGCACCGACGCTGCGACGGCGCCTGTGGTACGGGTGGATAGCGCTAATTTTCACGACGTACGCGAGTGGAACCATCTGGCGCTGGTTTACGACGGTTTCTCGAAAGAGCTCCAGTTCTACGTCAACGGCGTGCTGGAGGAGACCGTTTGCGCTGACGACGACGGCGACGGCGAACCGGATCAGGCCGGTTGTGAGGACATCGTGCCGTGGGCGCAAGACGCGCTTTCGTTCAAGGCGAGCAAGTCGCTCCAAATCGGGAGGTCGAAGGCCGGCAGTGGCTTCGGCGAGTACTTCCCCGGTGCCGTGGATGATATCTGGACCTTCCAGGGTGCGTTGAGTGAATTCCAAATCGGATGGCTCACATCCAACTGGTTCGACGTCCCGACCGAGGTCCCGCCCGGCGGTTGATCGAGGCATGTGCGGGTCTGTCGGCGATGTACCGGCGTGTCGATTGTTCAACTGGGCCGCACTGCGGCGCTGCGCCCGGGAGGGGCAAGCATGGGTTTAGTAAATGCACAGACGCGGATAAGCCGAGCTTTGCACCGGCGGGTGGCACTCGGCGTCGCAGCGGTAATGTGCGCGACACTCTTGCAGGCGGTGGTGTCGCCAACCTCTCGGGCCGAGTCAGTCGGATTGTCTGCCGCGCCTGACCGCGGCGAGGTGGTTGCGGGAACGAACGCCACCGTCGAGCCGCGAGCAAAGTCCAAAGGGCCACGTACGCCGAAGCGAGCTCCAGAGGCCGTGTGGCCGAAGCCAAGCACGACGCTCCTCGATCTGCCTTTGGCGAACGGCGCCGTGGCTGCTGACGGGATGCCCGTGGGGCTCCTACCCTCCACGGACCGCAGCGCGGAAAACGCACAGCAGACGGCCACGGGCCAGGCCCGGGTGCGGACGTACAGTCGAGCAGTGTCCTCGAAGGCCGGTGTGCGGGGGTTGCTCTTCTCCCTCACTGGCGAGGTCGGGAGTCGCGGGCGGACGGGCGTCAGCGTGGATTACAGCGACTTCGCCGAGGCTTTCGGCGGTAACTACGCCTCCCGGCTGGGACTCACGAGCCTGCCTGCTTGCGCGCTCACCACACCGGAGAAGCCGGCCTGCCGCACCACCACTCCCGTCCAGGCACACAACGACACCGAGGAACAGACCCTCACCAGTGCACACATCAACGTGCGCTCTGGTGAGACCACCTTGCTGGCCGCAGCCGCCGCCGCGGACGGCGACCAGGGAGATTTCAAGGCCACCCAGCTCCCCCCGTCTTCCACCTGGGACGTCAGTCTCAACACCGGCGACTTCACCTGGTCGTACGACGTACCGGTGCCCGAGGTGCCCGGTGGCCTGAAGCCGAACGTCGGCCTGGCCTACTCGTCCGGAGCCATCGACGGCCGTACCGGGAACACCAACAACCAGTCGTCGTGGATCGGCGACGGCTTCGAGATGTGGCCCGGATACATCGAACGTCGCTACAAACCCTGCGTCGACGATGGCGTACCTGCCGACTCCCATGGCAACGGGCCGGGTGATCTTTGTTGGGGTTATGACAACGCGGTCCTCTCCTTCAACGGCAAGGCCGGAGAACTTGTACCGGCCGGCGGCGACGAATGGAAGCTTAGAAACGACGACGGCACTCGCATCAAGCGGTTGACATCTGCCGACCGTGACAACGGAGACAACAACAACGAGTACTGGCGCCTGACCGACCCGAACGGCACCCGCTACTACTTCGGTTACCACCGCTTGCCAGGATGGGAGTCGGGCAAGGAGACCACCGACTCGACCTGGTCGGTGCCGGTCTTCGGTGACGACTCGGACGAACCGTGTCACGACGCCGCGGGCTTCGGCTCTTCCTGGTGCCAGCAGAGTTGGCGATGGAATCTCGACTACGTGGTCGACACCCACGGAAACGCCGTCGCCTACTACTACGACCAGGAGAAGAACTCGTACGGCCGTAACCTGAAGGCTGCCAACAACACCCGTTACACCCGTGGCGGGACTCTCGACCGCATCGAGTACGGCCTGAAGTCCTCGGCGGTCTACGACAAGCCGCTAGCGAAGGTGAACCTCGTCAACGGCGAGCGCTGCCTCCCCAGCAGCCAGACGGACTGTAGCGATATCTCCAAAGACTCAGCCTATTGGTACGACACCCCCTGGGACCTGAACTGCGGTGAGACTGCCGACTGTGACCAGGGCCGCTACTCACCGACATTTTTCACGCGAAATCGTTTGACAGATATCGCTACCCATGTGCTGAAGAGCGATGGCAGTTACGGCAAGGTCGACTCCTGGGAGTTCAAGCACCGCTGGGGGCAGGCGGACATCGACTACCAACTGCTACTGGACTCCATTCAGCACACCGGCCACACGGCAGACCCCGCGATCACACTACCGAAGACCACCTTCGCCTACACACAACTCGCCAACCGGCTGGACAAGACCGGAGACGGCTACGCCCCCTTCATCAAGGCGCGCCTGTCGGCAGTTGCCGACGAGACCGGCGGACAGGTCTCAGCCGACTACTCCGCCGAAGCCTGCGGCTGGGCCGACCTGCCCACCCCGCAGTCGAACACGACCCGCTGCTTCCCGCAGTACATCGGCGGCAGTGATACCGCGGATCCCGAGAGGCAGTGGTTCAACAAGTACGTCACCACCAGAGTGCTGGCGAGTGATCGCACGGGTGGCGCGTCCGACATGGTCACCCGCTACGAGTACCTGGACGGGGCAGCCTGGCACTACGACGATGACGACGGAATGACCAAGGAGAAGTTCAAGACCTGGTCGCAGTGGCGCGGCTACGGGCACGTGCGCGTCAAGACCGGCGGATCAGGCGGTGAGAGCGCCCTGATGTCGCAGGCCGACACGTATTTCCTACGCGGAATGCACGGCGATCGTGCCAACGGTGCGGGAGGTAGCAAGGACGTGCGGGTCGACCTCGGAGAAGGTGAGGGGGAGCTGATCACCGACCACGAGTCGGTGACCGGCTTCGCATACAAGACCGTCAGCTTCACGGGCCCGGGCGGCAAGATCCTGGAAAAGGTGGTCAACCGGCCCTGGCACCACCAGACGGCGAAAAGGGAGCGTTCCTGGGGCACGGTGACCGCCAACTTCACCGGGACGGCCAGCAGCAAGACGTGGACCTCCCTGGACAACGGGGCCGGTGCGAACTGGCGCACCACGCGAATAGACAAGAGCTACGACACCGTGGCCGGCCGTGTGACCCTTGTGGACGACTTCGCCGACACCTCCACCGCAGCGGACAATCGGTGCACGCGCACCACCTATGCCACCAACGTCGATGCCAACATTCTCGGTCTCCTCGCGCGCGAGGAGACTGTCGGCAAGGCGTGTGACGAGCCAGTGGACCGTACGAAGGACGTCATCTCCGACACCCGCACCGCGTACGACGGCGACCCCATCACCGGCACGCCCACCTCACCCACCAAGGGTGATGCAACCGCCGCTGCCGTCCTGAAGGCCCGGACGTCGGCCCAGGCGACGTACCTGGAATCAAGGGCCACCTTCGACGCCTACGGCCGGAAGCTCACCGAGACCGATCTCACCGCTGACCTTTCGTTCGACGGCAGCGGACAACTCGTCTCGCGTTCCGCCCGTACCGACGGACGAACGACGACAACCGCCTACACCCCCGCCTCGGGGTTCGTGGCACAGATCAAAGAGACCACACCCCCGGCAAAGGCCGGCGACAACGCCACGGTGCAGACGAGTATCACCGAGGTGGACCGCCAGCGTGACCTGCCGGTCAAACAGACCGACACCAACGGCAAGTCCACCGAGTTCGCCTACGACGCCCTCGGCCGGTCCACCAAGGTGTGGCAGGCCGACCGGGACACCAGCCAGCTCCCGACGTATCAGTTCAACTACCAGGTCACCGAGGGCAAGCCGGTGGCGGTCGCCACCAGGGCCCTGACCATCGGCGGCGGTGGGCAGCTCACTTCGTATGCGCTGTACGACGGCTTCCTGCGCGAGCGGCAGACACAGCAGCCGGGCCCCGGTGGCGGACGCCTCATCGCCGACACGTTCTACGACGAGCGAGGACTGAAGTCCGGGACCTACGCCCCGTACTACGCCGACGGTGCCCCGGCGGCCGCGGTGTTCGCGCCCGAGAGCGCGATCCAGGTCGAGACCCAGACCTGGCTACAGTATGACGGCCTAGGGCGGGTCATCGAGGAGAAGCAGGTGGCGGGCAGCGGTGGCGGGGGTGACGTCCTCGCGGTGACCACCACCAGCTACCGCGGAGACCGCACCACAGTGATTCCGCCGCAGGGAGGCACGGCCACCACCAGCCTGACCGACGCCCGTGGACGCATGACCGAAGTGCGATACCACCATGCACGCTCTGCCGAAGCGGTGTACGACACCACCCGCTATGTTCACAACCCGCGCGGCGAACTGGCGAAGGTCTCCGACGCCGCCGGAAACGCCTGGTCTTACACCTACGACCAGCTCGGGCGCCAGATCGAAGCGAACGACCCCGACAAGGGCATCACCACCAGCACCTACGACGACCGCGGCCAACTGACCTCCACGACGGACGCCCGCGGGGTCAAACTCGCCTACGTCTACGACAACCTGGGCCGCAAGACCCAGGTGCGTAAGGACTCGGCTACCGGAGAACTGCGCGCCGAATGGGTCTACGACACCATCATCGGAGCCAAGGGTCATCTCGGATCCGCGACACGCTACGACGGGACCGCCGCCTACACGTCCAGGGTGACCGCTTACGACCGGCTCTACCGGCCGATGAAGACCGCTGTCACCATCCCGGCCGTGGAGGGTGCGCTGGGCCGTACCTATCAGGCAGGCACGGACTACGCGGCGAACGGTCTCGTGCTCGGCGAGACGTACTCCGCGGCGGGCTCCCTGCCCGGTGGTGGTGTCAAATTCGCCTACGACGAGATCCTGCGTCCGATCAAGGCGTACGGGAACTGGGGCAACTCCACGATCACTTCCTACCGCCAGACCGGCCAGCCGATGCTGTACGAGCTCAAGGCAGAGGGAGGAACGCGTCAGGCCACGATCGCCAACACATATGAGCGCGGCACCCAGCGCCTGGCCACGAGCCGAGTGGATCGGCAGGACGTACCAGGGGTGGACAAGCACGCCACCTACACTTACGACGACATCGGCAACATCACATCCGTCGCGGACGTCAACAGCACCGGCACCGACAACCAGTGCTTCGCGTACGACCACCTCCGCCGCCTCACGGAGGCATGGACTGAGCCGGACACTGTGTGCCAGGCCGGCCCGTCTGCCGGTGCGATCGGCGGCCCGGCCGCGTACTGGCAGTCCTTCACCTACGACAAGACCGGCAATCGACTCAGCCGAACCGACCACGACACGTCCGGCAACACGGCCGGCGACACGCGGTACACCTACACCTATCCCGATGCGGGCCAACCGCAGCCGCACACCCTCACCTCGGTCATGAGTGAAGGCCCGACGGGCACCGCTGCGGACACCTACACCTACGACGCGACGGGGAACACTGCCACCCGTACTCTGGCGGGAGACGAGCAGACCCTCACCTGGGACGCGGAAGGCCATCTGGCGAAGGTCGCGACGCCCGTCGAAGGCGGCGGCGAGAAGACCACCGAGTACCTCTACGACGCCGAGGGCAACCGGCTCATCGGCCGCACGCCCACCGAGACCACGCTGTACCTGGGCCACACCGAAGTCGTCCTGCCCAAGGGGGCGAGCCAGGCGAAGGCCACCCGCTACTTCGACCTCGGCGGCGGTCACCAGGCCGTGCAGGAGGATGACGGCAGTTCCGGGTTCACCATCGCCGACCACCAGGGCACCGGCCAACTCGCCCTCGACGTCCAGACCCTTGACCTGCAACGCCGCCGGGAGCAGCCGTTCGGTACCCCTCGCGGCGAGCAGCCCACCGACTGGCCCGGCACGAAAGGCTTCGTCGGGGGAACCACCGACAAGGCCACCGGCCTGACGCACCTCGGTGCACGCGAGTACGACCCGACCACGGGCAGATTCATCTCGGTAGACCCGCTGATGGACCTGACCGACCCGGAATCCCTCAACGGCTACACCTACGCAGGCAGCAGTCCCCTCACGTTCTCGGACCCCACCGGTCTGTCCCGGGCGGACGCATGTGGCGCGGGTTGCCCTGTCGGGGGCACCGGCCCGGGCACCGGAAACCCGCTCGAGACTATCGGCAGTGCACCGAAATATCCGATCTATCCGCCTGTCAAGCAAAGTAGCCGTAGTGGTGGCGGAGACTCCTCGAAACAGCGGCCGGTCCTTTCCGGTGGAATCGTGGTCCCTTCGCAGAAGCAATTGGAGGGGATGGGGTACAACTGGTCCCGTGAAGATGTCGCCCACTCCGAAATGCTCAATCAGTGGGCCAACAGCCAATGCATGAGTGAACCCGGTTCGGCGCTTTGCGCGGATCTCCATGCCCTGGGCTGGGTCAGTCCCACCAAGGATTTCCTCGAGCTCATCGGATATCGCGATGCCGAACGCTGTGCCGATGGCGACGGCGGATCTTGCGTATGGACGTTCGTTGGTTTCGTGCCCTTCGGCTCCGTTGGGAAGGCGGCCAAGCTAGTTCGCAAGGGTGACAACGTAGCAGCCGCTGCCCTCGGCAAATGCGTACGTCACAGCTTCTTGCCCAGAACCAAGGTGCTCCTTGCGGACGGCCGTCGTAAGGCTATCGAGGACATCAAGATCGGTGAGAAAGTCAGGGTAACCGAGCCTGCCACGGGCAAAACGGGCACCCGTGAGGTCATACGCACCATCCGCACTGAGGACGACAAGCACTTTGTCAAACTGACGGTCGCCACCCGTGACGGTGAAGCAAGCGCTTTGACCGCTACCACGGCCCACCCATTCTGGGTCGTCAACGGTGATCGATGGGTGGACGCCGGCGATGTCACTCTCGGTATGGTGCTGCGCACGCCAGAGGGCGGCGGCGTCGTCGTTGTGGATGTCGACGACTACACCAAGCGCCAGCGTACCCACGACCTGACGATCGACGACATCCACACGTACTATGTGCTCGCGGGGCAGACTCCCGTCCTTGTGCACAACTGTGGAGGAGATCCACATGCACGAGGTGGGGCCTATACACTCCGGGATGTGGATGGCAATGTGGTCAGAACCGGGCGAACAAATGACTTGCAGCGGAGAGAACGCGAGCACGCCCGCGCGGACGGCACGGCCGACTACAGGTTCCAAGTCGAATACCGCACGGACGTCTACAAGGAACAGCGTGGTCTGGAGCAAGTTGTCTGGATGCTCAACGGGCGTCCCACATTGCCCGGTGTGAGAAGGACGGCGGGAGTCGATGCAAGGCATCCGAAATACAACGAGTACATGGATGCTGCCGGGCAATTCTTTGCCAAATGGTATCCAGGGCAGGGCGGTTAGATGTGACTCGAAAGTTGCCGTATTCGTCAGGCGACATCTTCGCGGTGCCTCTTCGTGATCGAGGGTACGCGATCGGTGTGGTGGCACGGATGGATGGCAAGGGCATCGTGCTCGGCTATTTCTTCGGTCCGCGCGTGGAGCCCCTCGAAGACCTGCCGCAAACGCGTACGCTTGACGCGAATTCGGCAATTAAGGTCTGCCGTTTCGGTGACCTCGGGCTTGTTCGAGAGAAGTGGCCGGTCGTGGGGAGGGTGGAATCATGGAATCCTGCTGAATGGAATGTCCCTGACTTCTGTAGGGACGGGAATATTCGTGTCGTTTACAACGGTGATTCGCTCACGGTTTCCCGGGAGGAGCGGCTCGATTCACGTGAGTGTCGGCTGCTTCCGCAGGACGGACTCGAAGGGGCTGGATTTGTAGAGATCAAGCTCACTCGCCTTCTTGGTGCGTAACTCATCACAGACAGGCTCTGCCCGATACATTCGGCGGGAGGGCGATGCGCCGCTCGCCGCCGGCGTGCGTCACTTCGGTGGGCCGGCGCGAGTCGATTCAGACTCCGGTTTCTCCGCCGTGGCTTCTCATTCGACGCCGTGGCTGGCGGTCAGGTGAGGAGTTGTTCGGCGGGGGCGGGGAGTTCTTGGCCTACCAGGGCGTGGAGGCGGGGGTAGGCGGTGGGGTGGCCCAGGAGGATGGCGGCCTGGAGGGTGCGGGCTTCCGGGTCCAGGATGAGTTTGGCGTAGCGGGTGGCCGGGGTGGCGTTGGTGTAGGTGAGTTCGATCGCGCCCGGGGTGGTGGCGTGGAGGTTGCCCATGCTGGCCACGTCCACGCCGGGGAGCTTCAGCACCGTCGAGGGTTCCGCGGGGGAGAGGGGCGGTTGGGGCGTGGGGGTGTTCAGGAGGTGGCCGGCTACCTGGGCTGCCATGTGGTAGCCGGGGGCCACCGTGCCCGTGCGGCGGCCGTGGACTGCCGCGCAGTCGCCTATTGCCCAGATGGCCGGGTCCGGCGTGCGGCAGTCGTCGCCCACCAGGTAGCCGCCCCTCTCGCCCCGCGGCAGGTCCGCCTCCGGTGCCAGGTCGTCGCGTGGGCGCGTGCCTGCGGTGAAGACCACCATGCCGGCGTCGATGCGGGTTTCGTCCGCGAGGGTGATGCCGGTTGCCCTGCCGGTCCGGTCGCCGTTCACGGACAGGAGTGCCGTTCCCTGGTGCAGGCGGATTCCCCTGTGGCTCAGGCGCGTTGCCAGGAGTTCCGCCGCCATGGGGTCCAACTGCGCCGGCATCAGGTGCGGGGCCGCCTCCACCACGTGCGGGCGTATACCCAGGTGGCGGCGGAGTGCTTCCGCGGTTTCGAGGCCCAGTAGGCCCCCGCCGACTATCACCGCCCTTTCGCCCGACGCGGTTTCCGCCGCTCGCCGGATTGCGTTGACGTCTTCCAGCGTTCGGTAGACGTGGCAACCCCGCAGTTCCGCTCCCGGTATGGGCGGTCTCGCCGGGGTCGCGCCCGTGGCCAGTACCAGCGCGTCGTACGGCACCCGTTCGCCGTCCGCCGTCACCACCTCGCGCGTCCGTCTGTCGATGCTCGCCGCCCTGGTGGAGGTACGGACCTCCACCAGCGGATCGCCCGTTGCCCGAAGCATCAGCTTGCCTGCCGGTACGCCCCGCAATCTGTCCGCCAGCGCGATGCGGTTGTACGCCTCGAAGGGTTCCTCGCCCAGTACCACGATCCGCCAGCGGTTCTCCCGGTCGCGGGAGCGCAGCTCCTCCACCAGCCGGTGTGCCGTCATTCCGTAGCCGATGACCAGGAGGCGCTTCATGCCGTGCTCCCGGCGAACTCCCGGCAGAGGACCTGGACGTCCTCCGCGCACGACCCGCATCCCGTGGTCGCCCGCGTCGCCCCCGCCAGCGCGTCCGGGTTCCGCGCGCCCCCGGCCCAGGCCGCCGCCAGTGCCCCCTTCGTCACGTTGTTGCAGCGGCACACCACCGCCTCCGGCGGCAGTGCGGGCAGCGGGCCCGTGCGGGGGGCGGAGCGGCCCAGGAGCAGGGCGAGGCGGCTCGACGGGAGGGGGGCGCCCGTGTCGTAGAGCTGGGTGAGCGTGGCCAGGGCCTGGGGGAGGCCGACCAGGGTTGCGGCCGTCAGGCGGCCCTTCGCGTTGACCGACAGGCGGGCGTACCGGCCGCGGGCCGGGTCGCGGTACGTGACGATCTCGTCTCCGGTGCCGAACCCGCCGCGGCCCAGCACCCCCAGGGCCAGGCCCGGTACCCGCAGCCGGAACACCGGCCGGTGCCGGCTGCCTCCGCCTTCGTACGCGGCCTCCCTGCCCGTCAGCGACCTCGCCACCGCCTCCGCCTGCTCCCAGCCCGCGAAGAGCGACCCCGACGGCCGGCCCGCGGGCTCCGCGCAGTCGCCCACCGCGCGGATCGCCGGGTCGCTGGTGCGTCCCCAGGCGTCGGTCAGCACCCCGGTCCGTACCGCCAGGCCCGCCGCCTCCGCCAGCCGGGTGCGGGGGCGGACGCCCGTGCAGCACAGCAGGGTGTCCCAGGCCAGCAGCCACTCGTCGTCCAGCGCGACCTTGCCGGGCAGCACCTGGGCGGCCACCCGGCCCAGCTCCAACCGGACGCCCAGCCCCGCCAGATGCCGGGTCAGCAGGCCGCCGGCCTCCGCGTCGAGGCGGTCGTGCAGGGGGTACGGGCCCGGGTGCACCAGGGTGACCTTCCGGCCGCCGCGCCGCAGCGCCGCCGCGGTCTCCACGCCCAGCGGCCCGCCGCCCAGGACGACGATCTCGTCGCCGCGCACGCGGGTGCAGTCCGTCAGCGAACGCAGCCCGGTGACGCCGTCGACCAGCCAGCCGGAGGCGTGGCGCAGGCCGGGTACGGGCGGGAGGTGCGGGCGGGCGCCGGTGGCCAGCACGAGGGTGTCGTACGGGATCCGGTCGTGTTCCGTCGTACGCACCAGCCGCCGGCGGCGGTCGATGCCGGCCGCGGAGACGCCGTGGCGGAGGTGGACGTCGGGCAGGTCGGGCAGGCGGAGGTCGGTGGCGGTGAGGCTGCCGTCGAGGAGGGCGGGGAGGAGGACGCGGTGGTAGGCGGGGCCGGGTTCGGAGTCGAGGAGGGTGACGGGGCCTTCGTGGCCGTGGTGGCGCAGGCGTTCGGCGACGCGGTGGCCCACCGGGCCGCCGCCGACGATCACGATGCGGGGACCCGTAGCGCTCATCCCGCCCCGCCCCGTACCGCCGCCGCCTCCCGTACCCGCTCCGCGGCCTCCCGTACCGCCGCCTCCCGTATCCGCTCCGGCGGCGCCACCGACTCGTCCGTCCCCACCGGCTCCACGCTCACCGCGCTCACCTTGAACTCCGGCATCCGGCTGCGCGGGTCCAGCGCCGTCCCCGTCAGCAGGTTGGCCCGCCCGTGCCCCGGGAAGTGGAACGGCAGGAACACCGTGTCCGTCCGCAGCGTCGCCACCAGCCGCACCCGCGCCAGCACCGCCCCCCGCGCCGAACGCACCCGCGCCAGCTCGCCCTCCGCGAGACCCGCCCGCGCCGCCGTGTCGGGGTGCATCTCCACCGTCGTCTCGGGCGCGGCCCGTACCAGCTCGGGCACCCGGCGGGTCTGCGCGCCCGACTGGTAGTGCGCGAGCTGCCGGCCCGTCGTGGCCCACAGCGGGAAGCGGTCGTCGCGGGTGTCGGCGGGGTCGCGGTGCTCGACGTCCTGGAAGCGCGCCTTGCCGTCCGGGTGGGCGAAGCGGTCGAGGAAGAGCCGCGGGGTGCCGGGGTGGGGGGCGTCGCCTTCGGGGGTGGCGGGGCAGGGCCAGTGGAGCGCTTCGCCGGCGTCGAGGCGTGCGTAGCTGACGCCGCTGTAGTCGGCGGTGCCGCCGCGGGAGGCGCGGCGGAGTTCGTCGAAGACGCGGCGCGGGTCGTCCGGGAAGCGCTCGGCCGGCTGGCCGAGGCGGACGGCGAGTTCGCGGAGCACGGCCAGGTCGGTGCGTACGCCGGGCGGGGGCGTCAGGGCGCGGTGGCGGCGCAGGACGCGGCCCTCCAGGTTGGTGAGCGTGCCCTCCTCCTCGGCCCACTGGGTGACCGGCAGGACGACGTCCGCCATGGCCGCGGTCTCCGACGGTACGAAGTCCGCGACGACCAGCAGGTCCAGCTCCGCCAGCCGGCGCTGGACGCGCGCGGCGTCCGGCGCGGACACCACCGGGTTCGAGCCGAACACCAGCAGCGCCCGCGGCCCGCCGTCGGTGCCGAGGGCGTTCAGCAGCTCCGCGGCGCTCAGCCCCGGGCCCGGCAGGCTGTCCGGGTCCACGCCCCACACGCCGGCGACGTGGGCGCGGGCCCCGGGGTCGGTGATGTGCCGGTAGCCGGGCAACTGGTCGGCCTTCTGGCCGTGTTCGCGACCGCCCTGCCCGTTGCCCTGCCCGGTCAGGCAGCCGTACCCGGAGCCTGGCCGGCCCGGCAGCCCCAGCGTCAGCGCGAAGTTGAGGAACGCCGCGACCGTGTCCGTGCCCTTGCTGTGCTGCTCGGCGCCGCGCCCGGTGAGGACGTACGCGCGCCGGGCCTCGCTCAGCAGCCGTACCGCCTCCCGTTGCGCGTCCGCCGGCACCCCGGTCACCAGTTCCGTGCGCTCCGGCCACCAGCCCGCGGCCCGCCGCCAGGCGGCGCGGAAGCCGACGGTACGGGCCCCGACGTACTCCTCGTCGTGCAGGCCCTCGGTGACGGCGATGTGCAGCAGGCCGAGGGCGAGCGCGAGGTCGGTGCCGGGGGCGGGGGCGAGGTGGAGCGCGGCGCGCTCCGCGGTGGCGGTGCGGCGCGGGTCGATGACGACGAGGGCGCTGGCCTTGTTGAGGTGGCGCATCAACGGGGGCATGGTCTCGGCCGGGTTGGCGCCCGCGAGGAGGATGGTGTCGGCCTCGCCGAGGTCGGTGACGGGGAACGGCAGCCCGCGGTCCAGCCCGAAGGCCGCGACGCCCGCCGCGGCGGCGGAGGACATGCAGAACCGGCCGTTGTAGTCGATCATCCGGGTGCCGAGCGCCACGCGCGCGAACTTGCCCAGCAGGTACGCCTTCTCGTTGGTCAGCCCGCCGCCCCCGAAGACGGCGACGGAGTCGGGGCCGTGCGCGGCACGTATCTCCGCCAGCCGGGCGGCGACGGTGTCCAGCGCGGTGTCCCAGGCGGCGGGGACGAGGGGGCCGGGGCGGGCCCGGTCGCGGTTGCCCTCCGGGGCGCGGTCGCGGCTGCGGGCGCGGTCGCGCAGGAGCGGGGTGCGCAGGCGGTCGGGGGCGCGCAGGACGGCGGGGGCGGTCCAGCCCTTCTGGCACAGGCCGCCCTGGTTGACGGGGAAGTCGGCGTCGGGCTCGACGCGCAGCGGCTCGCCGGGGGCGGCGCCGGGCTGGAGGCGGGTGCCGCACTGGAGCGCGCAGTACGGGCAGTGCGTGGCCACCGGCGACCCGGGCGGCGGGCCCGGGGACGGCGAGTTCGGTGCACGCGAGGAACCACTGCCCATTTCCGGATACCCCACTTCAGGCGTCACCGCTTCGGAGCCGTACTCATCATCGCCCGCCGGGGGCGCGGGCGGGAATTGACAGCTTGCTGCTAATTCCCGCCCACGCCGGGGGAGACCGGACATTCCGGAAGCTACGCGCCCGCCCGCTCCCGGTCCGGTACGTCCCCGACCTGCGCGGACTCCGGGACCTCGACGGACGCCGGAGCGCCGGTGGACTCCGGAGCGCCGGTGGCCCTTGTCCGCGCCGCCCCCGGTGCCGGTCCCTCGCTCAGCCCGACCCTGGCGTGCAGCCGGCGCAGCGCCGCCGGGGCGTACCAGGCGGACCGCCCCAGCAGCCGCATCGCCGCCGGTACGAGCACGCCCCGTACCACCACCGCGTCGATGAGGATCGCCAGCCCGCTGCCGAGCCCGAACATCTGGATGAAGCTGACGCCGCTGGTGACGAAGGCGAAGAAGCTGACGGCCAGCAGCCCCGCGGCCATCGTGACGATCCGGCCGGTGCCCGCCAGCCCCTTCGCGACCGCCTCGGCCGGTGTCGCCCCGGCGTCGTGCAACTCCTTGATGCGGCTGGTGAGGAAGACCTCGTAGTCCATGGACAGGCCGAAGACGACGCAGAACATCAGCACCACCGTGCCCGTCTCCATCGGCTGGGCGGTGAAGTCGAGCAGCCCGCCGAGGTGGCCGTCCTGGAAGATCCAGACCATCGCGCCCATGGTGGCCATGAGGCTGACGGCGTTGAGCACCAGGGCGCGCAGCGGCTGGATCACGCTGCCCGTGAAGAGGAAGAGCAGCACGAACGTGGTGCCCAGGATCCAGGCGACGGCCAGCGGCAGGCCGCCGGCGATGGCGTCCTTGGAGTCCACCAGCCGGGCGTCGCCGCCGCCGACGAGCGCTTCGGCGCCGGCGGGCGGGTCGACGGCGCGGATGTCACGGACGAGGTCCTGTGCCGCGCCGGAGGCCGGGGCCAGGTCGTGGACGAGGGTGAGCCGCTGCGCGTCGGGGGCGGCGAGGGCGGCGGCGGCCGGGCCGGGGGCGGCGCGGCGGCCGTCGGCGTAGCTGCCGGTGGCGGCGTCGACCTGGCGGACGCCGTCGAGGCGGGAGAGGTCGCCCGCGTACGCACCGAGCGCGTCGGCCGCCACCGGGCCGGTGGTGACGATCTGCACCGCGGCATCGCCGTCGGCCGTGGCCGCGAACCCGGCCCGCAGCTCGGCGGTGACCTGGCGGCTCTGCGCGCTCGTGGGCAGCACCCGCTCGTCGGGGGTGCCGAAGCCGACGCCCAGCAGCGGGCTCGCGGCGAGCAGCAGCACGGCGAGCACGGGCAGGGACGTCAGCACGGGGCGGCGCATGACGGCGCCGGCGATCCGGCCCCACAGCGGGGAGTCGGTGCGGTGGGCGGCGCGGGTGCCGGGGACGCGGCCCTTGTTGACGCGGTGGCCGAGCAGGGCGAGCAGCGCGGGGATGACGAGCAGCGAGCTGACGGCGGCGATGGCCACGACCCCGATCCCGGCGTACGCGAACGAGCGCAGCGAGAACAGCGGGAAGACCAGCAGCGCGGCCAGGGCGGCCACGACGGCCGCGGAGGAGAACGCGATGGTGCGCCCGGCGGTGGTGACGGTGCGGCGGACGGCGTCGGGTACGGAGTCGCCGGCCGCCAACTGCTCGCGGAAGCGGGAGACGAGGAGCAGGCCGTAGTCGATGCCGAGGCCGAGGCCGAGCGCGGTGGTGAGGTTGACGGAGAGGACGGAGACGTCGGTGACGCTGCCGAGCACGTACAGCTCGGCGAGCGTGCCGAGGATCGCGATCAGCCCGATGACGAGCGGCAGCAGCGCCGCGACCAGGCTGCCGAAGGCGATCACCAGCAGGACGAGGGTGACGGGCACGGCGATGGCCTCGGCGAGTGCGAGGTCTTCGGCGACCTGCGTGGACATGTCGCTGTTCACGGCGGCGGTGCCGCCGGCGCGCACGGAGACGCCGTTCCGCTCACCGGTGTACTCCTCCATCAGGGCTTCGGCGTTCTTGCCCTCGTGCCGGTCGCCGCCCTCGACGTGGGCGAGGACGAGCGCCTGGTCGCCGTCGCGGGACTTCAGGGCAGCGTCGTCGCGGTCCCAGTACGACACGACGTGGGAGACGGTCTCCTCGGCGCGCAGCCCGTCGGCGATCTCCCGGCCGCGCTCGGCGGTGGCGGGTGCGTCGGGGCCGCCCTGCTGGGCGTCGACGAGCAGCACGAGGTTCGTGTCGCCGCCGAACTCCTCGTCGATGACCTGCTCGGCGCGGCTGGACGGCGCGTCCGGGTCGCTGAACCCGCCGCCGCTGAGCTTGCCGAAGGCGCCGAAGCCGACGACGGCCATGACGGCGACGGCGAGCGCGGCGAGGAGGAGCAGGGGGCGGGCGCGGCGGACGGCGAGTTCGGCTATGCGCGACAGCATCGCTCTACCGCCCCTCGGTGGTGCGGGTCACAAACCGCGGGATGCCCCGGGCTGCGGGGGCCGTGGGTGGGGCGGTAAGGGCTGGCATGACGATCTCCCGATTCGTATGGGCTGTTCCTTTGGTTAGAGGTTATAACTCCCGTGAAAGGTTGGAGTCAATGGCGAGGGTGATACCTTCTAACGGAACCTTGAAGCTGTAAGGGGTGGGTGGCAGGCCATGGCCGGACAGACGGACTCGACGACTCCCCGCGAGCGCTACCGCGCCCAGGTGCGCGCGGAGATCAAGGAGCACGCGTGGGACCAGATCGGCACCGCGGGCGCCTCCGCGCTCTCCCTCAACGCGATCGCCAAGCAGATGGGGATGAGCGGGCCCGCGCTCTACCGCTACTTCGCCAATCGCGACGAGCTGATCACCGCCCTGATCAGGGACGCCTACCAGAGCCTCGCCGACACGATGCACACCACCGCGGCCAAGGCCGGCGTCGTCACCGGCGCCCCTGACGTCCACGCCCTGGCGCGCTCGCTGCGCATGTGGGCGCTGGCCGACCCGCAGCGCTACCTGCTCATCTACGGCACCCCCATCCCCGGCTACCACGCGCCCGACGACATCACCGCCGTCTCCGCCGAGATCATGGCGACGCTCCTCGACGCCTGTGCCGCGCTGCCGTACGAACCCGCCCCCGCGCCCGGCCCCGCGCCCGGCCCGGCCCCCGCCTCCGCGCCCTTCGCCGAGCACCTGGAGACCCACCGCGACTGGGCCCGCGGCCACCCCGCCCCGGCCGCCGTCCTCCACCGGGCCCTGACCGTCTGGACCCGGCTGCACGGCGTGCTGTCGCTGGAGCTGGCGGGGCACTTCGCCGGCATGGGGTTCGACCCCGCCGAGCTGTACGCGGCCGAGGTCGCCGCGGCCACCGCCCCGCCGCCGCCCGCGGGCTGACGGGGCGTCACTGACCGGCGGGTGTTCGCGCAGGTCGCCGGGCATCCCGGCGTCGTCCAGCCTTCAGGCGGTGCCCATCCGGGCGTAGCTGCCGCTTCCCCGCGACTTTTCTTTGCGCTGTCATGGTCATGCGAGTTCTCAGGCAACTTCCCACACAAGAAGGAAGATTCCGTGAGCTCTCGCTCAAATCCGGATAGGCGCAGCGTGCTCGGCACCGGCGGCGCCCTCGCCCTCGGCACCCTCGGTGCCGCCGCCGGCGCCCCGGCGCTGCTTGCCCCCTCCACCGCCACCGCCGCCGAACGCAGCGGCACCGCCGACGGGTTGCCCTCCGGGCTGTTCACCCTCGGCGTCACCTCCGGCGACCCGCAGTCCGACGGGGTCGTCCTGTGGACCCGGCTGGCGCCCGACCCGCTCGCCGGCGGCGGCATGCCGGCGCGGCCGGTGCCCGTGCAGTGGCAGGTGTCCGACACCCCTTCCTTCACGCGGATACGCAAGCGGGGCGCCGCACTCGCCCGCCCCGAGCAGGGCCACTCCGTCCACGTCGAGGTGCACGGCCTGGCGCCCGACCGCGAGTACTGGTACCGCTTCCGCGCCGGCCGCGAGACCTCGCCGGCCGGCCGCACCCGTACCGCCCCCGCCGCCCACGCCCGCGTACGGAACCTGCGCTTCCTCTTCGCGAGCTGCCAGAACTGGCAGGACGGCTACTTCACCGCCTGGCACCACGCCGCCCAGGAGGACGTCGACTTCATCGCCTTCCTCGGCGACTACATCTACGAGTCCGTCCCCCGCGACACCACCGTCCGCAAGCACGAGGGCACCGACGAGCCGTACAGCCTCACCGACTACCGCAACCGCCACGCCCAGTACCGCAGCGACGCCCACCTCCAGGCCGCGCACGCCCACGCGCCGTGGATCGTCACCCTCGACGACCACGAGATCGACAACAACTGGGCCGACGACATCCCCCAGGACCCCGACAAGCAGACCCCCGAAGCCTTCCGCGCCCGCCGCATCGCCGCCCTCCAGGCGTACTGGGAGCACATGCCGCTGCGCCGCGCCTCGCTGCCCGACGGGCCGGACATGCGGCTCTACCGCTCGCTGCGCTACGGCAACCTCGCCACCGTCCACGTCCTGGACACCCGCCAGTACCGCAGCGACCAGATCACCACCCTCGAACAGGCCGAGGACCCGACCCGCTCCCTCACCGGCGCCGCCCAGGAGCGCTGGCTCGTCCGCGGCATGGAACGCTCCGGCGCCCGCTGGAACCTGCTGGCCAACCAGCTCATGTGGGCCCAGAACGACCGCAGGGCCGGCCCCGAGCAGGTCTTCGACTTCGACAACTGGGACGGCTACCGCGCCCAGCGCCGCCGCCTGCTGGAGTTCTTCGGCTCGGGCCGCACCGACAACCCGGTGATCCTCACCGGCGACCGCCACGCCACCTGGGTCTGCGACCTCAAGCCCGACTTCGACGACCCGGCGAGCCCGGTGGTCGGCGCGGAGCTGACCGGCTCGTCGATCTCCTCGGGCGGCGACAGCGACCCGGCGGCCTTCCACGCGACGTACGACCCGATCATGGCCGAAAGCCCGCACTGGAAGTACATCGACAACCGCCGCGCGTACGTGCTGTGCGACGTGACCCGCGAGCGGCTGACCGCCTCGCTGCGCACCGTCGACACGGTCTGGCGCCCGGAGGGCACGACGGCGACCACGTCGGCGGAGTTCGTCGTCGAGGCGGGCCGCCCGGGCGTCACCGTGGCGAGCACCCCGGCCCCGGCCCGCCCGATGCGCCTGGCGGAGCGGAACTACGACGTGGACGACGACCAGTTCTGAACGCGCGCCGACCCCGAACCGGCCACGGCCGCCCCGCTCTCCGGGGGCGGCCGTGAGCGCGAAGTGACTGCTCATGGGGGGCTGTGTGATACTCCTGGCGGTGCAGGGAGCGGCTGCGAGGAGAGGACCGGGCTCGATGGCGACCGCAGAGGCGTCGGAGCCGGCCGGGCAGGGCGGCGCGGACGCCGCCGCCGGTGCGGGGCGGGGCACGCAGAGCGCCCAGGGGCCCGGGACCGTGCAGATCGTGGATCACGCGCTCATGGTGCTCAAGGCCATCGCCGAGGCCGACCGACCGCGCGGCGTGCGGGAGCTGAGCCGGGACCTCGCCATCAGCAAGAGTTCCACGCAGCGCATCCTCGCCTCCCTGGAGCGGGTGGGGCTGGCCGTCGCGGACGAGGCCACCCGCAAGTACGTCGTCGGGCCCGCCGCGCTCACGCTCGCGTGGAAGCACGCCGACAACAGCGACCTGGTCAGTGCCGCCACCGGCACGACCGCACGCATCGCCGCCGTGACCGGCGAGACCGCCTGCATCTCCACCATCGTCGACGGCCGCCGCGTGACCGTGCACGAGGCGGAGAGTTCGCAGCCGCTGCGGCTGATCACCGGCGTGGGCCGGCCCTACTCGCTGTTCTCCGGCGCCACCGGCCGGGTCCTGCTGTCCCTGCTGCCCGAGGACGAACGCCGCCGGCTGGTACGGGAGCACGGGGCCGAGGGGCCGGACGAGACGGCCGCGGACCGGGTTCTGGGACAGGTCGCCGAGGTCCGCGCGAACGGTTACGCGCTCAGCCGCAGCGAGTGGATCGCCGGCGGCTGCGGTGTGGCCGTACCCATCGGCACGCAGGGCAGCCTCGTCGCCTCCCTGAGCATCTACGGGCCCGAAGCCCGGCTCACCGACGAGCGCATGGCGGAACTCGTACCGGCGCTCCAGAAGGCGGCGGCGGAGATCGCGCTCCGCTGGCGCCAGCCCGCGTAGCGCCCCCGCGCCCCGCGCACCCCGCCCGCAGCACCCCCGCACCACCCCCGCACCACCCGTGATTTCCGGCCGGTGAGGCGCCGATCAGGCGTCTGACCGGCTTTTTCGTGCCCGCATCGTTCTCCTCCCACCCCATTGACCTGCCCAAAAGCTGAAGGTACGGTGTCCCAATCGGTCTTGGTACAGTGTCCCAGAATCAAAGGTGAGGCTCTGATGTTGCTCGGCTGGCGTGCACGAATCGGGCAGATCCGCCCGGCGACGGCGATCGAAGGGGCGGAGGAGTGGCGTGAAGTAGCGCCTACGGGCGTGGCGTTCGCCGACGCCCGGACCATCGTCCCGCGCGTAGACGCCGCCGGGCTGCGGGAGATGATGGGCCAGGTCGTCGAGGCGTCGCGGCAGTTGGCCACCGCGAAGGTGGACCTGATCGTGCAGTGCGGCGCCCCCGGCACCTTCATCCCCGGCCCGGGCACCGACGAGAAGGTCACCGCCGAGATCACCGCCGCCACCGGCGTACCGGCGATCACCATGCAGCAGGCGACCAACGACGCGCTGCGCGCCCTCGGCGCGACGAAGGTCGCCGTCGGCAGCATCTACACCGACGAGGTCAACGAGGCCCTGCGCACGTACCTCACCGCCCTCGGCTTCGAGGTGGTGGCGATGGAGGGCCTCCAGCTCACCGACCCGTACGAGGCCAGCGTCCACGACGCCGACAGCGCCTACCGGCTCGGCCGCCGGCTGCACAAGGCGGCGCCCGACGCGGACGCCCTCCTCATCTCCTGCGGCACGTTCCGGACGTTCGAGGTGCTGCCGTACCTCGAACTCGACACCGGGCTGCCCGTGGTGACGAGCAACCAGGCATCCCTGTGGCGGGCCCTGCGCCACCTGGGTCTACGGGACGAGATGCCGGCGCTCGGCAGGCTCGGCGGCCTCCCCGGCTGAGCCCCGCCGCCCGACGGACCACACCCCACCGCACCGCAGAGGAAACAGGACCGTGCTCGTAGACGCCCTTCAGTTCAACAAGCCCGCACGCGAACGCTTCGAGGAGTGGCGCGCCGCCGGGATCACCGCCGTGCACGTCACCGTGGCCATCTGGGAGGACTCCACCGAGACGATGCGGGAGGTCGGGCGCTGGCAGCGGCACCTGGCCGAGCACGCGGACCTGCTGTGCGAGGGCCGTACCGCCGACGACATCCGCGCCGCGGACCGCGACGGCCGCACGGCGGTCGTCCTCGGCTTCCAGAACAGCAGCCCGTTCGAGGACGACCTCGACCTCGTCGGCGCGTTCCACCAGGCCGGCGTGCGGATCGCCCAGCTCACGTACAACACCCAGAACTCCGCCGGGGCCGGCTGCTGGGAGGCGGACAACGCGGGGCTCTCGCGCACGTACGGCGTGAACCTCATCCGCGAGATGAACCGCGTCGGGATGCTCGTCGACATCTCCCACTGCAACGAGCGGACCTCGCTGGAGGCGATCGAGACCTCCGAGCGGCCCGTCATGATCACGCACGCCAACCCGCGCGCGTTCGTCGGCGAGGACGTCGAACTCGCCTTCCGCAACAAGTCCGACACCGTGCTGAAGAAGGCGGCCGAGCAGGGCGGCGTCGTCGGCCTGAGCATGTACCCGCGGCTGGCGCCGAACGGGCAGGCGTGCACCGTCGCCGACTTCTGCGACATGGTCGCGTACACCGTCGAGCTGATCGGCGTCGAGCACGTCGGCCTCGCCTCCGACTACTACGCCGGCCAGGGCGACGAGGAACTGCACTGGTGGCGCCAGGGGCGCTGGAGCCGCAAGCCGCTGGTGCCGATCTCCGGCCAGGTCGACTTCCCCGAGTGGTTCGCCGCGGGCAGCGGCTACGCCGGCGTGCTCGCGGAGCTGCGCCGCCGCGGGTTCGGCGAGCGCGAGGTGGAGCTGATCTCGGGCGGCAACTGGGTGCGGGTCTTCGACGAGGGCTTCCGGCCGGGCGCGCAGGGCTGACCCCGGCCGGTTCCCGCAGCGGTACGGCACACCCGAGCACACACGACGACACACGACGACACACGACGACGGGACTTCCGGAGAGGACGTGGTGCGGCGATGAGGCGTCTTGACGCGGTCGTCGTGGGCGGCGGCCACAACGGCCTGGTGGCCGCCGCCTACCTGGGCCGGGCGGGGCTGCGCGTCGCGGTGGTCGAGGCGCGCGACCGCCTCGGCGGGCCCTGCGGCGCGTACGAGTTCCTGCCCGGCCGCAGCCTGTCGTTCACCAACTCGCCCGGCTCCCTCAACCCCGCGGTGGTCCGGGAGCTGCGCCTGGCGGACCACGGTCTGCGGTTCGTACGGGCCGATCCCACCGTGGTGCACCGCTTCGCCGACCGCAGCTTCGTCGGCTGGCGCGACCGGGCCCGCGTCGACCGGCAGCTCGACGCCCTTGCCGCCGGCGAGGCCCGCCGCTACCGCGAGCTGATCGCCGGCCTGGAGCGCCTAGGCGCCGCTCTCGGCGTGTCGCTGGACGAACCGCCCCCGGATCTGGGCGAGTTGCGCGGACGCCTGTCGGACCCGGAGGATCTCAGGCTCTTCACCGCCGTCTTCGACGGCAGCCTCACCGGGCTGCTGGCAGAGCGGCTGCGTTCCGAGCAGGCCGGGGGACTGCTCGGGATGCTGGCGCTCAACGCCCAGCTCGTCCCGCCGTCGGCGCCCGGCACGGGCGTCGGGCTGATGATGCGCCCCTTCGCTCGCGCGTCGGCGGCGGGGCTGCGCGGGCCCGGCGACGCCGAGAGCGTGGCGCTGCGCGGCTCCACCGGGCTGCCGGTGGGCTCCATGAGCGCCATCGTGGACGCGCTCGAAGCGAGCTGCCGCGCCCACGGCGTCGAGTTCCGCACCGGCACGCCCGTCACCCGCATCCTGTACGACGAGGGGGGCGACGGCGGCGTACGCGGCGTGGTGACCGCGTCCGGCGAGGAGTTCGCCGCCGACCGCGTCGTCGCCGCGGTCAACCCCGTCCACCTCTTCCGCGACCTCCTCGACGACGGCGCGCTGGGCGCCGGCGTCCGCGCGGACGTGGCGGGGCAGCGGATGCGCGGCTCGGCGTTCAAGCTGGTGCTGGAGGTCGACGCGCTGCCCGCGTACGCCGGGCTGCCCGACGGCGCCGACCCGGACGCGGCGCGGGCCTGCCAGTTCCGCTTCGGCGACTCGCTCGGCCACATCGAGGAGGCCGTCACCGCGGCCCTGGCCGGGCGGATGTCCGAACGCCCGCTGATGTGGGGCCTCGTCCCCACCCTCACCTCGCCCGGTCTCACCCCCGGGAACACCCACCTGGTCAGCGTCAACGCCTGGCACGCGCCGTACGCACCGGAGGACGGCGGCTGGGACGGGGCGCGCGTCGAGGCGTTCGGCCGCCGCTGCGTGGCGGTGCTGGAGGAGCTGATGCCGGGCCTCGCCGACCGGATCGTCGACCACCGCTTCCTGGGCCCGGACGCGATCGAGCGCGAACTCGGCCTGGTGGAGAGCAACATCACGCACGGCGACATGCTCCCCGCCGGCCTCTTCGGCGCCCGCCCCCACCCCGCCGTCGCCGGCTACCGCACCCCGCTGCGCGGCTTCTACGTCTCCGGCGCCGGCACCTGGCCCGGCGGCTACGTCACCGGCACCCCCGGCCGCAACGCGGCCCGCACGGTGCTCACCGACCTGCGCGAGGGCGGCGGGTCCGGCGACCGGAACACCGCCCCGGGCCCCGGCCCCGGCTCGCGACCCGCCCCGGGCGCCGGACTGCGCTACCCGGCCCAAGACCCGGCCTACGACCCGCCCCGCGCCCCGGCCCACGACCCGACCGACGACGACGAGGAAAGGCGACCGGCATGAGGTTCACGCACCGCCCCCGTCCGCCCCGTCCGCGCCGCGCACCCCGCGGGGGCCTGCGCGCCGCCGCCGGCTGCGCGCTCGCCGCCGCGCTGCTGCTCGCCGGGTGCAGCGCCAACCCCTCCTTCGGCCGCGACCCCGACACCCTGGTCATCGGCGCCGAGGGCGAGATACCGCCGCTCGACCCGCACCGCATGTCCGGCACCGTGGGCCTGCGCATCGTCGATGCCCTCTACGACCCCCTCGTCCGCGAGGACCTGAGCGCCCGTACGGACCGCGCCCCCGCGCTCCGCCCCGGCCTCGCCGAGTCGTGGAAGTCCGCGCCCGACGCGCGCAGTTACACCCTCTCACTGCGCAGGGGCGTCACCTTCGCCGACGGCGCCCGCCTGGACGCCGACGCCGTCAAGCTCAACTTCGACCGAATCATGGACGAGGACTCCCCGGTCCACGACGCCACCGCCGCCGGGAACATGACGTTCCTGACCCGCTGGATCGAGCGCGTCGAGGCCACCGGACCGTACGAGCTGACCCTGCGGCTCTCCGAGCCGTACGCGGGACTGCCGCGGCTGCTCTCCGACCGGCGTATGTCCATCGTCAGCCCCGAGTCGCTGCGCGCCGGCAGGCCCGACGACATCGGCCTGCACCCGGTCGGCACCGGCCCGTTCACGCAGCGCTCGGCGGACCACGGCCGGCGCATCACCCTGGAGCGCAACACCGGCTACTGGGGCGGTCGGCCGCGCACGCCGACCATCGTCGTCGAGTCCGTCACCGACCCCACCACGCTGGCCATCGCCGCCGAGACGGGCGAGGTGGACGCCATCCTCAGCGCCGGCGCCCAGCAGGTGCACCAGCTCACCCACGACGACGCGATGAGCGTGCAGTACCCGGACGCGGCGAACCAGTACTTCCTGCGGCTCAACGCCCGCATCGCCCCCACCGACGACCCGGCGTTCCGGCAGGCGCTCAACCACGCCGTCGACCGCAAGGCGATCGCCACCCTCACCCAGGGCCAGGTCGCACCCTCCACGGGGCCGCTGCCGCGCGGCAACGAGGCGTACGACGAACAGGCCGCGCGCACGGACGGCCGGGGCAGCTCCCCGTACACGTACGACCCGGAGCGTGCCAGGCAGCTCATCCGCGAGAGCGGCGTCGAGACGCCCGTACGCATCACGCTCCTCGCCCCCGACAGCGGACCCGGCTTCTCCCAGGCGACCGAGATCATGGCGCTGCTGGAGCAGGACCTGAAGGCGGTCGGGGTGTCGCTGAGGGTGCGGTACATGGAGTTCGCGTCCCTGGTGGCCGAGGAGGGCAACGGCTACGACGACCGCACGCACGGTTCGTTCAACGGCTGGACCACGGGCGCCGACGCCGCCGACTTCCTGGAGCGGATGTTCAGCGGCCAGGCCCACCCGCCGGCGGGCGTCAACCGGGGCTGGTACGCGAACGACGAGGTCGACGCGCTCTTCGACCGGGCCAGGGGCGAGCCGGCCACCGCGCGCCGCATGGGGCTCTACCGGCAGGCCGCCGACGAGATCGCGGCTGACGCCCCCTGGGTCTTCCTCTACCAGGACCGGCTGCCCCGCCTCCTCGGCGACAAGGTCGGCGGCGTCGCGCCCGCCGCCTCGGTCTACGTCGACTACACGACCATCCGCCGCCGGTGAGGAACGGGAGAAGTGAGACAGGTGCGCAGACAAGCGTGGAGAGAAGTGAGGGGAGAACAGCCATGAAGGCCACCGCGGCAGCACCCCCGGGAGCCGGCCGCGCGCCCGCCGCGCGCCCGCGCCCGCGCCCCCGTCCGCGGACGCGCGGCCGGCTCGCCCGGCTCTCCGCCGGCAACGCCACCGCGTACCTCGGCGGCGGCATCGTCGCCGTCACCGTCCTCGTCGCGCTCCTGGCGCCCCTCATCGCCCCGCACGACCCGCTGGACACCGACCCCGCGGCCATCGGCCTCGGCCTCTTCGGCGACGGGCACCTGCTCGGCACCGACGAGGTGGGCCGCGACATCCTCAGCAGGCTCATGTACGGGGCCCGGACGGCGCTGCTCGTCGCGATTCTGCCGACGCTCCTCGCGCTGGCCGTCGGCGGCTGTATCGGCCTGTTCTCCGGCTACGTCGGCGGCTGGGTCGACAGCGTGCTGATGCGGGTCTTCGACGTGATGTTCTCGTTCCCCGGCATCCTGCTGGCGCTGGGCATCGGCGTCGCGCTGGGGCCGAGCACCACGTCGCTGATCGTCGCGGTGGTGGTCGTGACGATCCCCGAGTTCGGCCGGATCGTCCGCGGCAACGTCGTCTCGCTGCGGCAGGAGCAGTACGTCGAGGCGGCCTCGGCCCTCGGCTACGGGCACGGGCGGATCGCGTTCCGCCACATCGCCCCGAACCTGCTCGGCGGCCTCGTCGTCTTCGCCACCCTCCAGACCGGCCGCAACGTCATCCTCAGCGCCAGTCTCGCCTTCCTCGGCCTCGGCGCCCAGCCGCCCACGCCCGACTGGGGCCAGATGCTCAGCGGCGGCCGGGCGCTGCTGGTGACCTCGCCGCACGTGGCCACGCTCCCCGGCCTGGCGGTCGTGGTCCTGGCGGTGGGCTTCAACCTCCTCGGCGACGGCGTACGCGACCGGCTCGACCCGCGCTCGCGGCGCTCGCGGGCGGCGAAGGCGGACGACGGCGGTGCGAAGGCGGACGACTTCGGCGCGAAGAGCGACGACGGCGTCACGAAGACGGACGGCCGCGCCGCGACGGCGGACGGCCGCGCGGCCGGCGGGACGGGGTCCGGCAGGACGGGGTCCGGCAAGACGGGGTCCGGCAGGACGGGAGAGCAGGCATGCTGACCTTCATCCTGCGCCGTGCGCTCCAGATGGTCCCGGTACTCCTCGGGGTGACCGTCGCCACCTTCGGCCTCGGCCAGATCATCCCCGGCGACCAGGCCGCCGCGCTCCTCGGCCCGACGTCCTCCGAGGAGGACCGCGCCGCCCTGCGCGCCGACCTCGGCCTCGACGAGCCCGCCGTCTCGCGGTACTTCACCTACCTCGGCAACCTCTTCAGCGGCGACCTCGGCCGCTCGCTGTCCTTCGGCCGCCCGGTCTCCGAGGTGCTGTCGGAGCGGCTGCTCAACACCCTGCTGCTCTCCGGCACGGCCATCGTCGTCGCCGCGGTGCTGGGCGTCGCGATCGGCACGTGGGCCGCGCAGAAGCCCGGTTCCGTACGCGACCGGGGGCTGACCGTCGGCGTGCTGTTCCTCAACTCGGTGCCGTCGTTCTGGCTCGGCCTGGTCCTGATCGTCGTCTTCTCGCTGCAACTGCGGATCCTCCCGGCGACGGGCATGACCTCGATCGCCGGCGGCGGCGCGCTCGACACCGCCGCCCACATGGTGCTGCCCGTCGTCACCCTGGCCGCCTGGTCGCTGGCCGTCATCGCCCGCATGACCCGCTCGGCGGTGCTGGAGGTCATCGACAACGACTACGTGCAGACGGCCCGCTCTCGCGGCATCGGCGAGTTCCACGTCGTCGTACGGCACGTGCTGCCCAACGCCATGCCGTCGGTCGTCACGGTCATCGGGCTCCAGGCCGGGTTCCTGCTCAGCGGGGCGGTACTCACCGAGACGGTGTTCTCCTGGCCCGGCGTCGGGCTCGCGCTCCAACAGGCCATCTCGTCCCGCGACATCCCCCTCGTACAGGGCGGAATCCTCGTCATCGCCGTCGCCTTCGTGCTGATCAACCTGCTGGTCGACGTGGCGCAGGCGTACTTCAACCCCAAGATCAAGCTCGCGTAGCGGGAGGCACCACCGTGAACGTGCTGGACGTAGCGCACCTTGAGGTCACCCACCCGGGCCACGACCACGACTCCTCGCTGACCACCGTCCGCGACGTCTCCTTCCGCGTCGCCGCCGGCGAGTCGCTGGGCGTCGTCGGCGAGTCCGGGAGCGGCAAGAGCCAGACGATGCTGGCCGTCCTGGGCATGCTGGGCCGGGGCGGCGCCCGGGTCTCGGGCAGGGTGGTGTTCGACGGCACGGACCTCACCGCGCTCACCCAGAAGCAACTGCGCGCGGTCCGCGGCTCCGGCATCGGGCTCGTCTCCCAGGACGCCCTGTCCGCGCTCAACCCCGCCATGACCATCGGCAGGCAGATGGCCGAGCCGCTCGTCCGCTACGACGGCCACAGCCGCAGGTCCGCCGCCGACCGCTGCACCGAACTGCTCCGGCTCGTCGGCATTCCCGCCGCCCGCGACCGGCTGCGCGCCTACCCGCACCAGCTCTCCGGCGGCATGCGCCAGCGCGTCCTGATCGCCATGGCGATCAGCCGCGAGCCGAAGCTGCTGATCGCCGACGAGCCGACCACCGCGCTCGACGTCTCCATCCAGTCCCAGGTGCTGCGGCTCATCGACCGGCTGCGCCGGGAGCTGGACATGGCGCTGGTGCTCATCACCCACGACCTGGGCGTCGTCGCCGGCGTCACCGACCGGATCGCCGTGATGTACGGGGGGATGGTCGTCGAAACGGCGTCGACCGCGGCGCTGTTCGACGCGCCCGGCCATCCGTACACGCGGGCCCTGATGGAGTCCGTACCGCGGATGGACCGCAAGCCCGGCGACCGGCTCCCCGCCATCCCCGGCCTGCCGCCGCACCCCGCCTCGCCGCCGCCCGGCTGCGCGTTCCAGCCGCGCTGCACGCTGGCGCGCCCGGAGTGCGGGGACGGTGTCCCACCGCTGGCGGAGTGGGCGCAGGCGGCGGCGCCGGCTCCGGCGCGCGCCGGGCACCTCGTGCGCTGCCCGGTCACCGCCCCCGTACCCGTCACCGCTGGAGGAGCCGGCACATGACCGCCCCGGACACCGCCCCGGACCCCGCTTCCGGCACCGTGCCGCCCGCCGCCGTCGTGGCGGACCTGCGGGTGGACTTCCCCGTACGCACCGGACTACTGCGCCGCGTCACCGGCACGACCCGCGCCGTGGCCGGCGTCTCCTTCACCGTCCCCGCGCGCAGCATCGTCAGCCTCGTCGGCGAGTCCGGCAGCGGCAAGACCACCACGGGCCGCGCCCTGCTCGGCCTGTCGCCCGTCACCTCCGGCAGCGTGCGGCTGCACGGCCGGGAGCTGGGCGAGCTGCGCCGGGACCGGACGCTGCCGCGGGTGGCGCAGATCGTCTACCAGGACCCGTACGCGAGCCTCAACCCGCGGATGACGCTGCGCACCATGCTCCGCGAAGTCCTCACGGTGCACCGCACGGTCGCCCCCGGCGCCGTCTCCGGCAGGGTCGCCGAACTCCTCGACCAGGTGGGCCTGCGCCCGCAGTTGGCCGGCCGCTACCCGCACGAGCTGTCCGGCGGGCAGCGCCAGCGGGCCGCGATCGCGCGGGCGCTGGCGGTGGAGCCGCGGTTCATCGTGTGCGACGAGATCGTCTCGGCGCTCGACGTCAGCATCCAGGGCCAGATACTCAACCTCATCCAGGACCTGCGCCGCGAGCGGGACGTCAGCTTCCTGTTCATCTCGCACGACATGGGGGTGGTCCGGCACCTCTCCGACCACGTCGTGGTGATGTACGGCGGGAAGGTGATGGAGAGCGCGCCGTGCGACGAACTGTTCGCGGCGCCGCGGCACCCGTACACGCGGGCGCTGCTGAAAGCGGTGCCGGTGCCGGACCCGAGGGCACCGGGCATGCGCGGCTCCGGCCCGCGGGAGGGCGGCCCGCCGGACGCGGGCCCGCACGCCGAAGGGCCGCACGCCCACGGGCCGCACGACGACGGCCCGCGTGCCGACGTCCTACGCGCCGAGCCACCGGACCCCTCCGCCCCGCCCCCCGGCTGCCGCTACCAGCGGTCCTGCCCCTTCGCCACCGCCGAGTGCCGCCGGGGCGGCTCACCGCTGCCCGCCGCCGTCTCGGCGACCGGCCACACCGTGGCCTGCCACCACCACGACACCCCGGCCGTGCGCGCCGCCCTCGCCGAAAGGACCCCCGCACCATGACCCCCGCTCCCGATTCGATCGCCCAGTACACCTCCCACACGGACGGCCGCCGGCGCGCGCCCGCGGGCACCCCCGTGCCGCTCACCGACCCGGCGACCGGCCGCGTCTGGGCGCGGGCCCGCCTCGACGCGGACGCCGTGGACGACGCGGTGCGCGGCGCCCGTACCGCGTTCGCCGACGGCCCCTGGGGCGCGCTGCCCGCGCACGGCCGCGCCGACCTCCTCCACCGGCTCGGCGACGTGATCGTGGAGCACGCCGACGAACTGGCGCGGCTGGAGACCCTGGCGAACGGCAAGCCGCTGAGCGCCACCCGCGGCGAGGTGCGGGCGCTGGCCCGCTGGTACCGCTACTTCGCCGCCACCGCCGAGACCCTCGAAGACCGGCACCGCACGCTCGGCGCCACCACCGACGCGCTGATCCGGCAGGAGCCGCTGGGCGTGGTGGCCGCCTTCACGCCGTTCAACGGGGCGCTGTCGCTGGGCTCGTGGAAGCTCGCCCCGGCGCTGGCCGCGGGCAACACCGTCGTCCTCAAGCCGCCGCCGCAGGCCCCGGCGTCCTCCGTACGGCTGGCGGAACTCGCCCTCGACGCGGGGCTGCCGCCCGGCGTCGTCAGCGTCGTCATCGGCGGCGCGGAGGAGGGCGGGCGGCTGCTGGACCACCCGGACGTGGCGATGGTGACGTTCACCGGCAGCACCGCGGTCGCCCGGACCCTCGGGGCGCGCGCGGCCGGCCTGATGAAGCGCTACGTCTGCGAGGCCGGCGGCAAGTCCGCGCACCTCGTCTTCGCCGACGCCCACCTGGACGCCGCCGTCACCGCCGCCCGTCAGGGCGCGTTCTCCGCCGCGGGCCAGACCTGCGTGGCGGGCTCCCGGATCCTCGTACAGCGCGAGGTCTACGACGAGTTCCTGACCCGGTACGCGGCCGCCGTCACCCGCCTGCGCGTGGGCGACCCGGCGGACCCCGCCACGCACGTCGGCCCGGTGGCCTCAGCGGCGCAACTGGAGCGCATCGAGACGTACGTGGCCGACGCGCTGTCCGGCGGCGCCCGGGCCCTGACGGGCGGGCGGCGGGCGGCGGTGGGAGCGGACTTCCGGGAGGGTTACTGGTACGAGCCGACCGTCCTGGTCGACGCCGCCCCCGACGCGGCGGTCTGCCGCGAGGAGGTCTTCGGCCCGGTCGTCACCGTCCACCCCTTCGGCACCGAGGACGAGGCGGTCGCGCTCGCCAACTCCGTCGACTACGGCCTCGCCGCCGGCTTCTGGACCCGCGACGCCCCCCGCGCCCACCGCCTGGCCCGCCGCCTCCAGGCCGGCGTCGTCTGGGCGAACACCTACCGGCTGCTGCACTGGAGCGTCCCCTTCGGCGGCTACAAGCAGTCGGGGCTGGGCCGGGAGAACGGCGTCGAGGCGGTCGCCGAGTTCCTCCAGACGAAGTCCGTGGTCATCGAACACGGCACACCCGCCGACCCGTTCGGCGCCTGACGCCCCATTTCGTACGAGACGACAGGACCCCCCGATGGAATTCCTCATCAACATACGCATCACCTGGCCCGAGGGAATGGACCCGGAACACAAGGACTCGGTCTCCCAGGCCGAACGCCGCCGCGCGGCGGAACTCGCCGGGGCGGGCCACCTGGTCCGCATGTGGCGAGTCCCGGGCCGCACGGACAACTGGGGCCTGTGGCGGGCGGCGGACCCCACGGAGATGCACGCGATCATCTCGTCGCTCCCGGTCTGGCCCTGGATGGACGTCACGGTCCACGCCCTGGCGGTCCACCCGGTGGACCCGAAGGCGGCCGAGGTGTGAGCGGCGCCGCGTCAGGCGGTCGGGTCGTCGACGTCCAGGGTGATCCCGACCCCCGAGGTCGAGAGGAACGTCGCTTTTCTTTCCGAGGTCCGAATCTCCGTGAAGGGATTGGAGTCGGCGAAGAAGACCGCCCACACCAGCGTCCGGTCCCTATGCAGCCGGGCGGCGAAGCCCTCGGAGCCGTAGGACCCCTCGCCGGCCCAGATCAGGTCTCCGCCGCCGCACTCCACCTCGGTCAGTCCGTCGACCGCCGAGGTCCAGCCGGGGTCGGCGGCCACGAATGCGGCGAGGTCGAAAGGGTCCTGGATCCGCAGGCCGGCCGGGGCGGCCGGGGCGAGGGTGACGTCGTACGACTTTCCGCCCCCGATGTGGAGCGCGTCGCGGATCGGTAGTTCGAACCCGCTCCACAGCTCGTCGATGATGCTCACCCGCCCCGACCCCTCCCCGGTGCTGGACCCCTCGGTCCGCTACTCCGAGCGTAGGGCCGTTGCCGTGCGGGTGGCCGCGGCCCAGGTGGCGGGGAGCAGGGCGCCGGCCGTGGCTATGGCGATGCCCGCCAGGGCCAGGAGGGTCAGGTCCAGCGGCGCGTAGATGTCGACCAGGGCGTCGGGGATGTTCGTGCCGACCGAGCGGCCCATCTCCGGGACCACGTAGTGGTGCAGGGCCACGCCGAGGGGGACGCCGGCCGCGCCGGCGGCCAGGCCGATGCCGGCCACCGAGGTGAGGACCATGGCGACCGTCTGCCGCGGGCTCATCCCGAGGGCCTTGAACACGCCCAGGTCGTGGACCCGTTCGCGGGTGTCGAGGACGACGGTGTTGAGGACGCCCAGGCAGGCCACCGCCACCAGCATCGCCGTGAGCATGGCGATCAGCGCCTGCATGGCGACGATCACGGAGGACTCCCTGTCGTTCTCGGAGAAGGTCCCCTGGGCGCCCAGCGACTGGAGTTCGGCGTTGAGCGCCTTGAGGTAGGCGGCCCGGTCGGTGCCCGGGGTCAGCTCCACCGCCCACTCGGCCGGCTCCAGGTCCGGGACCAGGCCGGCGACGGAGGCGTTCGCGGTGCGTACGGCCATGCCCTCGTCGCCCAGGTCGAAGACCTCGCCGACGATGCGGAGTTCGGCGGTGCGCTTGCCGTCCCTGAGGGTAACGGTGTCGCCGATGCCTGCGTTCGTGGCCTGGAGGAAGCGGGCCGGGGCGACCGCCTCGCCCGGGGCGGCGAACCAGCGGCCCTTCGCCAGGCGGTGGCCGTCGTCGGGGGCCTCGCCGCGGTACGTGACCAGCGGTACGGCGCCCTTGAGACCGGCGACGCCGACATCGGTCTCCGCGGTGGCGAAGTAGTGCTCCGTCTCCGGGCGGGCGTCGAGCGCCGCGGTGATCTCCTTGGTGGAGGCGGTGGAGGCGGTGGAGGCGGTGGAGGCGGTGGAGGCGGCCGGGGCGGCTGCGGGGGTCTCCGGTGCGCCGCCGGGTTCCGCCGGCCCCGCGCCCTCGCCCCCCTCGCCCGGTGCGCCCCTCTCGCCCGGTGCGCCCGGTGCGCCCGGCGCGCCCGGGGCCCCGTGCTCCATCCCGCTCTCCGGCCCCAGCATCCGGTGCACCATCACATCCCCCGTCGCGTCCGGCGTCCCCTCCTTCTGCAACGCGATCAGCGACGTCCCCAGCCCCACCGCGAACGTCACCGCCAGTGCCCCGAACGTCACCGCCGCAGCCATCGTCGCCGACCGCGCCGGCCGCGCGAACGGGCCCGCGAGGCCCAGTCCCACCGCCCGCGGCAGCGGCAGCCGCCCCAGCACGTGCCGTACGCGCCGGCCCCGCGCCGCCCGCGGGGTGCGGCCGACGCTGAGCGCCGCCGTCGTCCGCAGCCGGGCCGCGCGCAGCGCCGGGGCCAGTGCCGTCACCCCGACGAGGGCGAGGACGGCGGCCGGCACCGCGAGGTCGACCCACAGCGGGATGAGGATCCGGCCCGTGCCGTACGCGCTCGCGACCTCGCTCATCAGCGGTACGGACAGCGCGTTGCCCACGACCGCGCCCAGCACCGCGCCCACCGCCGCCGGGATCGCCGCCTGCGCGACGTACGCCCGGCCGACCTGCGGCGGCGTGAAGCCCAGCGCCTTCAGCACGCCGATCCGCCGGGTCGCGGCGCCCACCGCGCCGCTGACGACGATGCTCACGATCAGCACCGACATCGCCAGCCCCAGCAGCGCGAAGGCGGTCACGAACGGGATGAAGGCGGCGGTGTTCTCGTCCGCGAGCTGCTTGACGTCCAGGTACGACTGCGAGCCCGCCAGCGCCCCCGCGGGCGCGGCGGCGGCCACCGCCTTCCGCCCGGCCGCGACGTCGGCCCGCGAGCCCGCGTCGTCGAGGCGGTAGAGCATCTGGCGGTCGGGGCGGGTGCCGGCCGCGGTCAGGCCGCCGAGCTGTTCCGGTACGACCCAGGCGTCCGCGCTCTCGCCCACCGACTCGGCGATCCCGACGACCTTCAGGGTCGGGCTGCCCGGCGCGTCGTCGACCTGTATCCGCGCGCCGATCACCATGTCCGGGGCCCGCGCGCCGACCTCGATCACGATCTCGCCGGGCGCCTTCGCCCAGCGCCCCTCCGTGACGTCGAGGTCGTCCACGGGACCGCCGGCCGACGCCCGCCCGGCCACCGCCATGGGCGGCGAATCGGCCCCCTCGGGCGCGGTGGTGGTGCGCATGCGCAGCGAGGTGATCGCGTACGGGCCCGAGGCCGCGGCGACGCCGTCGGCGTCGGCAGTGGCGCGTACCTGCGCCGCCGTGGCCTTCGCCGCGTCGAACTGCCCGGTGAGATGGGCGCCGTGCTGCTTCGCGAACGCGTCGTCGAACGGCGCCCGGGAGGCGACGAGCAGCCCGGTCGCCAGCACGGCGGCGGCGACGGTGAGCAGCGTGGTCAGCACCATCACGGTGGTCTGCACGCGTCGCCGGCCGACCCCGGCGCGCACCACCCGGCCCAGGGCGCTCATCGGCCGGCCCCCGGACGGCGGTCGGCGGTGCCGGCGGTGCCGGCGGTGCCGGCGGTGCCGGTCGTGCCGGTCGTGCCGGCGCCTGCGTACGGGCCCTGCGCGCCGTACGCGGGACCGCCGCCCCCGTCCCCGCTGTCCCGCGCGATCCGCCCGTCCACCAGCTCCACCGTCCGCGTCGCGCACGCCTCCGCCAGCGTCAGGTCGTGCGTCACCAGCACGATCGTCTGCCCGTCCGCGTGCAGGTCCCGCAGCAGCTCGCGGACCTCCGCCCCCGACGCGGTGTCCAGCGCGCCCGTGGGCTCGTCGGCGAGCAGCAGCGGCGGGCGGTTCATCAGCGCCCGGGCCACCGCCACGCGCTGCCGCTCGCCGCCCGACAGCCGGCCGGGGTACGCGCGGGCGTGCCGCTCGATACCGAGGTACGCCAGCAGTTCGGCGGCCCGTGCGGCGGCGCGGGCGCGGGGCATCCCGGCCAACTGGGCGGGCAGCAGCACGTTGTCGGCCACGGTCAGGTCGTCGAGCAGGTTGAAGAACTGGAAGACCATCCCGACCGACGCGCGGCGGTACTTCGCCGACGCGCTCTCGCTCAGCTCGTCCACGCGCATGCCGCCCACGGTGACGGTGCCGGCGTCCGGGCGGTCCAGCCCCGCGATGAGGTTGAGCAGCGTCGACTTGCCGCTGCCGGACGGGCCCAGCACGGCCAGCGCCTGCCCGGTGCGTACCGCCAGCGTCAGGTCGTCCAGCGCGGGCGGGCCTTCGTCGTACGTCCTGCTGACCCCGCGCACGTCGATGAGGACGTCGGCACCGCCGTGGTCGCTCGCGGCTTGGGCGGTGTGCGTTGGTGTGGCCATGGCCCGGGTTCCTCCCCAGTTCGGCGGTCGGCGTGCGGCCAGACGCTAGGCGCGGCGGCGGCGCGGGCACGTCGGCCGCGGTGCGGAAGGTCCGTACCGCATCCGGCCGACGGCGGGCGGCGTCATCCCCGCGGCGTAGGCGCGGGGCGGACGCGGGGTGGGCCGCGCGGTGGATCCGGCGGCGGGGACGGGTTGGCACACTGAACCGGTGACGTGGGCGGGTGCGGTCATCGGACGGTACGGGCGCGGGGTGGGCCGCGCGGCGGGACGGGCGCGCGGGTGGTTCGGCGGGACCCGGGGCCCGGCCGGCGGCGTCCGCGTGCCGCCGCGGCTGTCGCGGTGGGCCTGGACCGCCGACATCGCGCTCGCCCTCGTGCTGTCCGTCGGCACCGTCGTCGCCGACCTCGACCGCTCCTTCTACGAGTCGCGCGGGGACGCCCCGCAGGACGTCGGCCCGCCGCCGCCGGGCTGGCCGGGGATGGTGGAGCCCGGCTCGCCGCTGTTCCCGGAGCCCGGTTCGCCGTTCTTTCCCGAGCCCGGCTCGTCGCTGCTCCCGGAGCCGGGTTCGCCGGGGGTGCCCGAGCGCGGCAGGGGCGGGCCGGACGAGCCGCCCCGCGAGGAGGTGTACCCGCCGCCGCCCGTCGTCGAGCACGTGCTGCCGCCCGTGCGGGGCTGGGAGTTGGCCCTCGCGGCGCTGACCGCCGTGCCGCTGGCCGTACGGCGCCGCTACCCGCTCGCCGCGTTCTGGGCGGTGCTCGGCGCGGCCGTGACGTTCCACTTCGGCGAGGTCGCGCAGGGGGCGACGGCGTTCGCGTTCGCGGCCTGGGTGGTCGCGGCGTACAGCGCGGTGATGTACAGCCCGTACCGCAGGAGCGCGCTGGCGAGCCTGCTCGCGGGGGTGCCGCTGTTCGCGGTGGCGGGGGTGGTGCCGGAGGTGGGGCGCGGGTTCGTACCGCTGCTGGTGCTGCTGCCGGTCGGGCTGGCCGCCAACGCGATCCACACCTGGCAGCAGCGCGTACGCGCCCTCCAGGAGCAGCAGGAGGAGGCGACGCGGCGGGCGGTGGACCAGGAGCGGTCGCGGATCGCGCGCGAACTGCACGACGTCGTCACGCACAACGTCAGCATGATGACGATCCAGGCGGGGGCGGCGCGCAAGGTGCTGGACACGTCGCCGGAGCAGGCGCGGGAGGCGATGCGCGCGGTGGAGGCCGGCGGGCGGGCGGCGATGGCGGAGCTGCGGCACGTGATGGGGCTGCTGACGATGGCGGCGGCGGGGCCGGAGGGGGCGGCGGACCCGGCCGCGGACGCGACGGCGGACCCGACCGCGGACCCGACGGCGGATCCGATGGCGGATCCGATGGCGGACCCGACGGCGGACCCGATGGCGGACCCGATCGCGGATCCGATCGCGGACCCGATGGCCGATCCCGGGCCGGTCCGGGGGACGTACCGCAAGCGGGGCGGCAGGACGGCCCGCAAGCCGGGCGCGAAGCCGGACCGCAAGTCGGACCGCAAGTCGGACGGCAGGACCCCCCGCAGGACCGCCGCCGGCCCCGCACCCGGCGCCGCCAACCCCGCCCTCGCCGTCGACCTCGCCCCCCAGCCCGGCCTCGGCCAACTGGCCGCCCTCGCCGGGCGGGTGCGCGACACCGGCGTGCCCGTCGAGCTGTCCGTGACCGGCGCCCCGGAGGCCCCGCTGCCGGCCGGCGTCGACCTCGCCGCGTACCGCGTCGTGCAGGAGGGGCTGACCAACGCCGTCAAGCACGCCGCCGGCGCCTCCGTCGCCGTCTCCGTCGCGCACGGGCCCGGCGAACTGCGCGTCGAGGTCACCGACACCGGCGGCCCGCCCACCGCCCGCGCCGCGGCCGGCAGCGGGCGCGGACTCATCGGCCTGCGCGAACGTCTCGCGGTCTACGGCGGTACGCTCCACGCCGCCCCGCGCCCCCGCGGTGGCTACCGGGTACGCGCCGTGATCCCGCTCCCGGACCGCCCGCCCGGCACGCACGCGTGACGGGTAAGGCGGGGTGACGCGCATGCCCCTGACAGAGCCGGGGACACCGTGCAGACATAATGACCGGCATGCGGATCTCGGCACGAGCAGACTACGCGGTGCGCGCGGCACTGGAGCTGGCGGCGGCGACGGAGGACGCCCCGGTCAAGGCGGAGGCGATCGCGGACGCGCAGGGCATTCCGCACAAGTTTTTGGAGAGCATCCTCGGCGACATGCGCCGCGGCCGGCTCGTGGTCAGCCAGCGAGGCGGCCGGGGCGGCTACCGGCTCGCCGCGCCCGCCGACGAGATCACCATCGCCGACGTCATACGGGTGGTGGAAGGCCCGCTGGTGTCGGTGCGCGGCGCCCGGCCGCCGGAGCTGTCGTACGTGGGGCCCGCGGAGTCGCTGCTGCCGCTGTGGATCGCGCTGCGCGTGAACGTACGCAAGATCCTGGGGGAGGTCACGCTCGCGGACGTGGCCTCCGCGCGGCTGCCGGGGTACGTGCACGAGCTGTCCGAGGACCCCGACGCGTGGACGAACCCCTGAGGCCGTAGCGCACGCGCCGGGCACCGTGCGACAGTGGCGCGCAGGTCCCCCACGGATCGGTACCCGGAACCCCCGGACTCCTACGTACCCGACCCGAGGAGAGACGTGCCCGAGTACCGGCACATAGGCAGGCGGGCGCTGCTCGCGGGCGCGGCGGCGGGCGGCATCGCGGCCCTGGCCCCGCAGCCGGCGGCGACGGCCGCGGGACGCCGCCCCGCGCCCCGCGTGGTGGCCCGGCCGCTGGCCAACCCGGACGGCTCGCTGCCGATGACGTTCCTGTCGTACGTCCACCCCGCCGGCCCGGCCGTGGGCCGCGCGCTCGGGCCGGACGGTGAGGAGGTGCAGGCCGCGTGGCGCGGGGCGCGGGTGCGGCGGCCCCGTGCGCTGCACGATGCGGGCGCGTACACCCTCCAGGGGGTCAACGGGCGCGGTGCGCTGGTCGGTTACCACTACCTGCCGGACGAGGACCGTACGCACGCGGTCGTCTGGGCCCGCGGCGGCGCGCCCCGGCGCGTGCTGGCCGGCGACGACTACCGCGCGTGGGGCACGCACATCGACGACCGCGGCCGGGTCCTGGTGCGGACCCAGACCGAGTACCAGGCCGACCCCGAACTCCCCTCCCGCGGCGGCCTGTACGTCCTTCGCCCCGCCACCTCCGCCGCGCCCGTACGCATCACGCCCCCCGACCCCGAGGCGGTCAACGCCGCCGCCGGCGCACTCGGCGACGGCGGCCACGTCGTCGCCGGCCAGGTGCGCTTCATGGCCTGGTCGCCGGACCCGTTCCTGTGGCACGACGGCACCGTCACCGAGCTGACCCGGCTCACCGGCGCGTACCGCCCGGTGTTCGGCGCGGGCGTCAACGCCCGCGGCCTGGTGGCCGGTTCAGCGGAAGGCGACACGGGGGAGTGGCGGGCGTTCGTCTGGGACGGCGAGCGGCTGACGGACTTCGCGCGCTTCGACGGCGGCACCAGCAGCGTCCCGCTCGACGGCCGCTTCCTCAGCGCCCGCGGCGAGCTGATCGGCAGCAGCCGGGCCACCGACGGCCCCTTCCGCTGGTCACCCGGCGACGGACTCAGGCCCCTCCCCACCCTCCCGGACGCCCTCTACGGCACCACGGCCACCGCTCTCAACGACCGCGGCGACGCGGCCGGCCACTGCTACACGGAGGCGGGCCGACGGGCGGTGTACTGGCGCCACGGCCGCGTCGTCGACCTGGGCCTCCCGGACGGCGCGGTGGAGAGCGAGGTGAGCTGGCTCACGCACACCGGCGAAGCCCTGGGCACGGCGTCCTTCCCCACCCCCTCCGGCGGCACGGTGAGCCGCTGCTACCGCTGGACGGTCCACTGACCGCCGCCGCGGAGGAGGGGCAGCGGGCACCCGCCGGCGCCGGGGGGTGACGCCGTGGCCCGGGCGGGCGGCTCGTCCCGGACCGTGGACTCCGCGGCCACCGGGCCGCCGCGCCGGCGGGCGCCCCGTACACCGGGTCAGCCGCCGAAGTCAGCGGCGTGGTCGCGGGCCCACTCCGCGAACGTGCGGGCCTTGCGGCCCGTGACCTCGGCCACCGTGTCCGTCACCGGCTCCGGGTTC
Source organism: Streptomyces sp. 184 (assembly GCF_045781775.1). NCBI lineage: Bacteria > Bacillati > Actinomycetota > Actinomycetes > Kitasatosporales > Streptomycetaceae > Streptomyces > Streptomyces sp. 184. Next base: position 1,342,996 of record NZ_CP123230.1, read on the forward strand.
GCCACCAGCTCGGCGTGCGCCTCCAGGATCCCGTCCGCGAACGACGGCGGCAGGCCCGCGGCCACGTACGCCCTGCGTGCCACCTCCGGCGGGGACTCCTCGAAGCGGACGTCGCGGCCCAGGGCCTCGCCGATCGTGCGGACCTGCTCGGCCTGGGTGAGGGTCTCCGGGCCCGTCAGGTGGTACGTCTCCGAGGCGTGGCCCTCGTGGGTCAGCGCGCGGACGCCGACCGCCGCCACGTCGGCCTCGTGGATGAGGGAGCGGCCCGCGTCCGCGTACGGGGCGTGGACGACGTCGCCCGCGCGGATCTCGTCCGCCCAGTGCAGCGTGTTGGCGGCGAAGCCGCCGGCGCGCAGCAGGGTCCACTCCACGGGCGAGGCCCGCAGCAGCCGCTCGATGGCGGTGTGGAAGCCGAGGATGCCGTCGGGCTCCTCGTCCGGGTCGTCGGCGGCGCCCCAGGCGGAGACGTACGCGACCCGGCGTACGCCCCCGGCGAGCGCCGCGTCCAGGACGGCGGGCGCGGTGTCGGCCGTGGGCAGCGGCCAGACGAGGAAGAGCCCCGAGACGCCGGCGAAGGCCGGGCCCAGCGAGGCGGGGTCGGCGAGGTCTCCCCGTACGACCTCCACCCCCTCGGGGAAGTCCGCCCGGGCGGGGTCGCGGACCAGGGCGCGTACGTCCGCGCCCGCCCAGTGCAACTGCGCGACGGCCTGTCCGCCCACCTTGCCCGTCGCTCCGGTCACCAGAATCACGGCCGCTCCCCTTTCGTCGGTGGCACGCCCCCAGCCTGCGACTTCAACCGCGGTTCAGGTCAACCCGTACCTGGGCGCCCCCGGGAGGGTGCACGTAACACCACCCCCCATTGGGGTCGTGCGCCCAGTGCCCGCGCCCGTCACCGTCCGTAGCTTCGTAGTCAGGCACAGGGAGTGCCTTGCTGACGAGGGGTGAAGACGATGTTCGGACGCAACGAGCGCCGCGGGTCCGCCGGTCCCGTGGACGGCGGCGCGCCGCACGAGGCGCTGCGACTGGTCAAGGTGACCAAGGTCTACGGCACCGGCGGCGCCGAGGAGGCGGCCGTCACCGCGCTCGACGGGGTGACGCTGAGCCTGCCGGCCGGGTCCTTCACCGCCGTGATGGGGCCCTCCGGCTCCGGGAAGTCGACGCTGCTCCAGTGCGCGGCGGGCCTGGACCGGCCCGACAGCGGCGTGGTGATGGTCGACGGCGCGGAGATGACCGGGGGCAGCGAGACGGAGCTGACGAAGTTCCGCCGCGAGCGGATCGGGTTCGTCTTCCAGCAGTACAACCTGCTGCCCACGCTGAACGTCGCGCAGAACGTCGTGCTGCCGCTGAAGCTCGCCGGCCGCCGCGTCGACCGCGGCCGGGTCCGCGAGGTGCTGGCCCGCGTCGGCCTCGCCGACCGGATGCGGCACCGGCCCGACCAGCTCTCCGGCGGCCAGCGGCAGCGCGTCGCCATCGCCCGGGCGCTCGTCGCCGCGCCGAGCGTGGTCTTCGCCGACGAGCCGACCGGCGCCCTCGACACCCGCAGCGCCCGCGACGTGCTGAGCCTCCTCCAGGAGACCGTGCGCGTCGACCGCCGCACCGTGGTGATGGTGACGCACGACCCGGTGGCCGCGTCGTACGCGGACTCGGTCCTCTTCCTCGCCGACGGCCGCCTGGTGGGCCAGCTCAACGCCCCGACCGCCGAGACCGTCGCGGAGCGGATGACCCACCTCGGCGACATGTACGAAGCCGGCGCCCCGCACCACGACCCGCGCCACGGCGCGCCGATGGGGGTCTGACCGATGTTCACGCTGGCCATGCGCTCGATCCGGCAGCGGCCCGGCCGCTTCGCCGCCACGCTGCTGTCCGCCTTCCTCGGCGCGACGATCATCATGATGTTCAACTCGCTGCTCGACACCGCCGGCGCCAAGGGCGTGGACGACGTCAGCTCCGAGTCCCTGACCACGGCCGCGATGGTCGTCGGCGGCTACGGGTCCCTGCTGGTGTTCTTCGCCGTCGCCTCCACGCTCACGGTCGCCGTACGGCAGCGGACCACCGAGATCGACCTGCTGCGCTCCACCGGCGCGACGCCGGCGCAGATCAGCAGGATGGTCGTCGGGGAGGCGGCGGTCGTCGCGCTCGTCGGCGGACTGCTGGCGATCGTGCCCGGCATGCTCGGCGGCCAGATCCTGCTGGACCTGTTCCAGGACAGCGGGCAGGTCGCGGACGACGTCGACCACGTCTTCGGCACCATCGCGCTGATGTCCGGCATCGACATCACGCTGCTGGCGTCGGTGGGCGCCGCGTTCCTCGCCGTGCGGCGGGCCAACAAGGCGCGCGAACAGCGCGCCCCGCGGCGCCGGCTGCGCACCTGGGGCGGCTTCGCCGCGCTGGGCCTGGGCGCGGCGCTGTGCCTGACCGGCTTCGCCATGGGCGACGCGGGCCCGGAGGCCATGGCCCCGCCGGCGTACGGGGCGATCCTGCTGTCGGTCGGCTTCGCGGCCTTCTCGCCGGCGCTGCTCGGCGGGCTGCTGCGGCTCACCGGCGGGCTGCTGACGGTGTTCGGCGGCGGTAGCGGCTACCTGACGGTGCACGGGCTGCGGCAGCGGGCCGCGCAGTTGTCCGGGGTGCTGATGCCGATGGTGCTCTTCGTGGGCATCTCGGTGGCGACGCTGTACATGCAGGCCATCGAGAACGACCACATCGAGGCCGCCGGGCTGACGCAGTCGGTGGACGACAAGAACGTGGAGACGCTGAACTTCGTGGTCGTCGGGATCATCGCGGTCTTCGCCTGCGTGATGCTGATCAACACGCTGTACGCGGCGACCTCGTACCGCAGCCGCGAGTTCGGCCAGCAGCGGCTGGCCGGCGCGACGCCCGGCCAGGTGCTGGCGGGGGTCGGCATGGAGGGGCTGCTGCTGACGGTGACCGGGGTGTTCTTCGGGACGCTGGCGGCGACGGCCGGGATCCTGCCCTTCACGGTGGCGCGTACGGACAACGTGCTGCCCGAGGCGGGGTACGGGATCTGGGCGGCGGTCGTGGGGGTGGCCGCGGCGGCGACGATGGTCACCGCGCTGGGCACCGCGCGGCGGGTGCTGCGGACGCCGGCGGTCGAGACGGTCGCCCTGGCGGCATGAGGGGGCGTACGGAAGGGCCCGTCGACGAGGTCGACGGGCCCTTCGGCGCGGGGTGCGCGGGCGCGGGGCGAGCGGGTACGGGCGCGGGGTCACGCGGGCCGTACGGGCGCCGGCCCCGGCGCCCCGCGCCTCCCGTCAGCCCAGGTTGCGGTCCGCGTACACCCGCATCGCGTCCCGTACGAACACCGCCGTCCCCTCCCCGTGCGCGTCGTAGTTCGCGGTGAACCGCGGGTCGTCCACGTACATCTGCCCCAGCCCCGCGAACGCCTCCGCCGACGGCCCCTGCCCCTGCCAGCCCGCGCTGATCCACTCGTACTGGCGCCGCGTGATCCCCTGCGCCGCCGCGCCGTCCGGCGCCTCGCCGGCGGCGTGCGCGGCGGCGAAGTCGCGGGCGATGTCGCGCTGGCGGCGCTGGAAGTCCTGACGCTGCTCCTCGCTGAGCGAGCGCCACCACCGATCGCCCCGCTCGTACGCCGTCTTCCCCCAGCGCCGTGTGACCTCCTCCTCGTACCGGGTGTGGTCGAACCCGTCGAGCACCTCTTCCGCCATGAGCGGCTCTCCTTCTCTCAGCTTGCGCAGTGTGGTCTTCACCGACGCGATCTGCCGGCCGATGCGCCGCCGCTCCCGCACCAGCAGCTCCAGGTGCGTGCCGAGCGCCGCCGCGGCGTCCTCGGGACCGTCGCCGCCGTCGAGCACCTCGGCGATGGCCGGGAGGCCGAGGCCGAGTTCGCGGAGCAGCAGGATGCGCTGGAGCCGGACGAGGGCGTGCTCGTCGTAGTAGCGGTAGCCGTTGGCCGCGACGCGGCTCGGGCGGAGCAGCCCCAGCTCGCCGTAGTGGCGAAGGGTGCGGCTCGTGGTGCCCGCGGTGCGCGCGATCTCCTGGATGGACCACTCCATGGCGGTGCTCGCTCCTCGGTACGAAGGCGGGTGGCCGGTGGCCGGTCGGTGAGCCTCCACCGTAGAAATTGACGTTACGTCAAGGTCAAGCCGTCAGTCCCCGAAACTTTGGGGCACCAGTTCGAAGCCCACGGCGAGGTCGACGCCGCGCTGCTTGCCGGTGGAGGCGAGCATCTGCTCGATGAGCCCGCGGGCGTACTCGCGCGGGTCGTCCTCGCCCAGGCCGACGATGTACGCGTGGTGCTCCGCCAGCGACGCCACGGCGCGGCCCATGGCGGCGTCGGTGACCTCCTCGGCGTGCGTGGGGTACGGGGAGCCGGCGACCGCGGTCCAGCGGACGCCGCCCCACGGTTCGAGGCCCTGCTCCAGCAGCTCGGTGAAGATCCAGCGGTTGCCGGCGTCCCCGACGGCGTCGAGCACGGCGCGGCCGACGGCGCGGTGGTCGGGGGTGTTGCGGGGGGCGCCGGGGCCGGTGCCCCAGGTGTCGTGGTGGTTGATGGTGACGACCAGCTCGGGGCGGTGCCGGCGGATGGCGGCGGCCAGGTCGCGGCGGAGCGGCAGGCCCTCCTCGATGACGCCGTCGCGGTGGTCGAGGAACTCCAGCGCGCTCACGCCCACGACCGCGGAGCCGGCCCGCTGCTCAGCCTCGCGCACCCGGGCGCACTCGACGGGCTCCAGCCCGTCGATCCCGGCCTCGCCGCGGGTGGCGAGCACGTACGCCACCTCCTTGCCGGCGTCCGTCCACTTCGCCACCGCGGCGGCGGTGCCGTACTCCAGGTCGTCGGGGTGCGCGACGACCGCGAGGGCCCGCTGCCAGTCGTCGGGGAGGGGAGCGAGGTTCGCCGCCTCGGCGTGAGCGCTGTCGGTCATGCCGACATGGTCACATGACGCGGTGTCACCACCCGCTCCAGCCCGTCCCGCGGGGGTGCGGCGCGGGGGGTACGGCGCGGGGGGTACGGAAGGAGGCGGTGCCGGGCCCGGACCCGGCACCGCCTCGTCGGGGACGGGTCAGTCCAGACCGCGGTCCAGGACCCGGTACAGCTCGCCGTCGTCGTCGCCGTCCAGGGACCAGACCATCGCGCCGCCCAGGTTGCGGTCGTCGATGTACTCGGCCTTCTGCGCGATGACCTTCGGGTCGTCGTACGTCCAGAACGTGCTGCCGTCGAAGAGCCAGGCGTGGCCGCTCTCCTTGTCGCGGTGGACCTGGTACTCGCCCGAGGCCGCGAACTCCTTCAGGACCTTGTAGTCCTCGAAGCCCGCCTCCCAGGTGCCCGGCGCCGCGCCCGCGGCGGGCTGGTTGTAGCCGTCGCCGCCGCCTTCGACGCCCTTCCAGCCGCGGCCGTAGAACGGGATGCCGAGGACCAGCTTGTCCCGCGGCGCGCCGCGCAGCAGCCAGTCGTCGACGACCTGCTGGAGGCTGTCGTCGGGGGAGTGGATCGCGGACTGCTGGTTGGTGTTCTTCTCCCAGGCGCCGTGCAGGTCGTAGCCCTGGAGGGTGGCGTAGTCCAGCTTGGGGAAGATCTTGCGGGTCTCGTAGCCCGCGTCCATCGCGTTGGCGTTCGCCGGCAGGAACGCGGTCAGCAGCAGGTGCCGGCCGCGGCCCTCGCGCGAGCGCTCCGCCCGGTCGAGCTGCCGGCGGAACTCGGCGACGACCGCGGTGAAGTTCTCCTTGTCCTCGGGGCGGTAGATCGTGTCGACGTCACCCGGGTAGTTCGGCCACTCCCAGTCCAGGTCGATGCCGTCGAAGACGCCCGCCGCGCTGCCGGGCCCGCCGCGGCCGTCGATCTTCGGCAGGTTGCCCTTGATGAACAGGTCGATGCACGAGGACACGAACTCCCTGCGCGACTCGGGCGTACGGACCGCGTCGGAGAAGTACGTGGACCAGGCCCAGCCGCCGAGCGACATCATGACCTTCAGGTCCGGGTACCTGGCCTTCAGCTCGCGGAGCTGGTTGAAGTTGCCCGCGAGCCGCTGCCGCGAGGAGTCGCCCCGGCCGTCGACGGACTCGGCGGCGGTCATCGTCCGCTGGTAGTCGGTGAAGGCGTCGCCCTCGCCCGGGATGTTGTCCTCGAAGCACTTGCCGTCCGGGCTGACGTTTCCGAAGGCGTAGTTGAGGTGGGTCAGCCGCTTGGCGGTGCCGCTGGTGACGAGGTCCTTGACGAGGAAGTCGCGGTCCCTGGCCCCCCACTGGGTGAAGTAGCCGACACGCCGGGCCTCTTCTCGGCCGCCGTGCCCGCCGTGCCCGCCGTGGCCGCCCTTTCCGGCCTGCGGGGCCGCGGTGGCGGCGGTGGCGGCGCTGTCGTCGGGGGTCGCGGCGGTGGCGCCGGCCGTGGTGAGGCCGGGGGTGACCAGGAGGGACAGCGCACAGCCGGCCACGGCCAGGCGGCGCACGAGTCTTCGGTGCATGAAAGCCCTCTTCTCGGGAGATCGCGCTTCTCTCGGGTGCGCCGAACGCTATTGGCCTAGACCAATAGGGGTCAAGGGTTCGTACGGCACGGCGCACCCGGCGGCATGCCCCTGCTCAGCCCGGTAATCGGCACGTTCTAGGGTGAAGCCGGACAGCGGCCGGAACGGAGGGCGGTACGGCATGAGCACGGACACCGACCTCGGCACCCTCCTCGACGGCAACGACGTCGCCGGACTCCAGCAGTGGCTCGCCGACCACCCGCCGCACGTCGTCGCCGACGAACTCGCCCGCGCCGACGAGGTCACGGCCGTCTTCTGCTTCCGGCTGCTGGAGAAGGACCGCGCGGTCGAGGTCTTCGAGGAACTGCGCGCCGGCGACCAGCAGAAGATCCTCGAAGGGCTGCGCGACCAGACCTTCCGGCACGTCGTCGAGGAGATGGACCCCGACGACCGCGCCCGGCTCCTCGGCGAGGCGCCCGCCAACTTCACCCAGCGCGTGCTGGCCGGGCTCAGCCCCCGCGAGCGCGCCCTGACCGCCCCGCTGCTCGGCTACGAACCGGACGCCGTCGGCCGGTACATGTCGCCGGAGCTGGTCCGGCTGAAGGAGCAGTCCACCGTCGCCGAGGCGCTGGAGCGGGTGCGCAGCCAGGGCCCGGACGCCGAGACCGTCTACACGCTGCCCGTCGTGGACGACCGCCGGCACCTGGTCGGCGTCGCCTCCCTGCGGGAGGTGGTGCTGGCCCCGCCGGAGCGTCCCCTCATCGAGCTGGTGGACACCGAGTTCCCGCGGGTCTACGCCACGGACAACGCCGAGACCGCCGCCCGCCTCATGCAGGAGGCGAACCTCCTGGGCCTGCCCGTCGTGGACAGCGAGGAGCGGGTCGTCGGCATCCTCACGGTGGACGACGCCATCGAGCTGATCGAGGAGGCGGACACCGAGGACGTGGCCCGGCAGGCCGGCGCCGAGCCCGTCGAGGGGCACTACCTGTCGGTCGGGGTCTTCCGGCTCGCCCGCGCGCGCATCATCTGGCTCTTCCTGCTGATCCTCGCCGCCACCCTCACCGCGAGCGTGCTCCAGGCGTTCGAGGGCGAGCTGGACGAGGTGACCGCGCTGGCGGTGTTCATCCCGCTGCTCGTCGGCACCGGCGGCAACGTCGGCGCCCAGGCCGCGACGGGCGCGGTGCGCGCGATCGCGGTCGGCGAGCTGCGCCCGGGCGACGTGGCCCGGGTGGCGTGGCGGGAGTGCCGGGTGGGGTTCCTGCTCGGGGTGGGGCTCGGCATCGTGGGAATGGTGATGGCGACGATCATGACCGACGGCGGAATCGCGCTGACGGTGTCGCTGTCGCTGGTGCTGATCTGCTCGTGGGCGGCGGTGGTCGGCTCCGTGATGCCGCTGCTGGCGAAGCAGTTGGGGATCGACCCGGCGGTGATCTCGGCCCCGCTGGTGACCACGCTGGTCGACGCCACGGGACTGGTGATCTACTTCCTCATCGCCCGCGTGGTGCTCGGCCTGTGAGCGGGGCTGGCCGCGGGCCCGGGCAGGGCTTCCCGTGCGCGGGCGTACGTCCCGGTGGCCCCGCGCACACCGGTCGGTGAACGCGCACCGTAAAGCTCTCCCCCGAGGTTGCGGCGCCGGTTCCGGGTTGCCAGGCTTTCGCGCGTGTTCAGGCCGGAACGGTGCAGGCCGGGGACGGCGCGGGCCCGTACGGCAACTGCGGCGACGGGGGTGTGAAGAAACGGTGCCTCTAGGTGAGCAGCCCGCCTATCTGCGGGTCGCCGCGGACCTTCGCCGGAAGATCGTCGGCGGGGAGCTCCCGCCGCACGCCCGGCTGCCGTCCCAGGCCCGCATCCGCCAGTTGTACGGGGTCTCCGACACCGTCGCGCTGGAGGCGCGCAAGGTCCTGATGGCCGAGGGCCTGGTCGAAGGCCGGTCCGGGTCGGGTACGTACGTACGCCCCCGCCCCGAGCCGCACCGGCTGGTCCGTACCGGCTACCGCGGCCTCGGCGACCTCACGCCCTTCCGCCAGGAGCAGGCCGACGAGTCGGTGGCCGGCTCCTGGGAGTCGCGCAGCGCACAGGAGCACGCCGAGGCGGGCGTCGCGGCCCGGCTGCACCTGGGCGCCGGCGATCCGGTGATGCGCACCCGCTACGTCTTCCGCTCGGCCGGCGAGCCCGTCCTGCTCTCCACCTCCTGGGAGCCGCTGGCCCTGACCGGCCGTACGCCCGTGATGCTGCCCGAGGAGGGGCCGCTCGCCGGCCGCGGGGTGGTGGAGCGGATGGCGGCGATCGACGTGGTCGTGGACAACGTCGCGGAGGAGGTCGGCACCCGCCCCGGGCTGGCCGACGAGGCGCAGGCGCTGGGGGCCGTGCCGGGGCAGCCGGTGCTGTGCATCCAGCGGACGTTCTACGCCTCGGGGCGGGCGGTCGAGACCGCGGACGTCATCGTGCCGGCCGACCGCTACCGCGTCAGTTACCACCTGCCCGTCAGGTAGCCCGGGATTGCGGCTCCCGGGGCCCTCTCCTTTTCTGCCATGCTTCGATTCGAACTTTCGGCCGAGAATGGCACTTCTCGTGTAAAGCCGTATGCGGGGAGTGAATGCCGGGCGTAAGCTCTGGCATATTCGGAAGGCAAGCAGGACGCCGGGGCCGCAGTCGTCCCGTGGTGCGTCCGGGGCAGACATTCCTGGGGTGGGCTTTATGGGTGCGGGTGACAGCGGCGCCGCACGCCCGTGGGTCATCGTCCGCGAGGACGGCAACGGTAACCGCTACCGCGTGGGCAGCTACGCCACGCGTGACGAGGCGGAGCGCGTGGTCTCCCGTTTCGGGCCCGCGGAGCAACGGCAGATATACCGGGTGGAGCGCACCGGCGGCGGCGACGCCAACTCCGTGTAGCTCCACGTACGCATGTAGGTGATATTTTCCCCCCAAAGCGGGTATGCATCTACCACTCCCCTTAAGTCGGGCAAAACCGACAGAACTCCGCTGGGATGTGGTAGGTGTGAGCAACCCCCCGTTCCTCCGCCACGCCGCCGTGACGCCGTTTCCCCCGCTCACCGGCCCCTCCGCACTCCCCGGCCTCCGAGATCCCGCGGCCCCTGCCGCCGGCGCCGGCGCGGACCCCGCCGGCCCCGCCGAGTGGAGCTTCCCCGCCGACCCCGGCTGCGTGCGCACCGCCCGCGCCGTCGTCCGCGAAACCCTGCGCACCTGGCACCTCGACCCCGTGACCGACCTGGCCGTCCTGCTCGTCAGCGAGCTGGTCACCAACTCCCTGCGCTACGCCTCGGGCCCCGTCGGCCTGCGCCTGCGCCCCGTCGGCGGGCCCGACGCGGGCGGCGGCATCCGCGTCGAGGTCTCCGACACGCTGCCGGTGCCGCCCCTGCTCCGCGCCGCCGCGCCGGACGAGGAAGGCGGCCGCGGACTCCAACTCGTCGCCAGCGTCGCACTGCGCTGGGGGACCCGCTGCGGCGGAATGGGCAAGACGGTGTGGTTCGAGCTGGGGTCCGCTGGTTAGAACGTACGGGGGAGGCTTCATAGACGTACGGAAGGGGGCCGCGCGGTGGCGTAGCGCCGGGTGCCGTGCGGGCACCACTCGCAGACGCAGCGGATACCGGGGACCGGAAGCGGTGGGGCGTTCCGAACCCGTGACCCGACGACCATGTTCCGGATACGGATCTTCCCGCATACTCTGCGGTGCGTACCCGGAGCAGGATCAGCAAAGGGGGCGGTCGCGTGGGAGCACCGTTCTGGCAGAGCAGTCCGCCGGGCTCCATCTACGACCACATCCAGGTGGCCTCCTTCGCGCTGGACGCGGAGGGCCACATCGAGCAGTGGAGTGCCCGCGCCGAGGAGCTCCTCGGCGTCTCCGCGGCCGAGGTGCTGGGCCGTGACGCCGTCGAGGCGCTGGTTCCGGAGGAGCTGCGGGCGGACGTCGGGGAGAAGGTCGCGGAGATCCTCGACGGGCGGGAGTGGACGGGCCTGCTGCCGTACCGCAAGCCGGCCGTGACGGATGCCGCCGGCGCCACCCACCCCGCCGTCGACGGCATCGCCGAGCTGTACGTCATGCCCACCATGGGCGTCGGCGGTGCCCGCGGCGCGCTGTGCCTCACCGTCGACGCGTACGCGTTGCGCCGTATCGAGACCGATCTCGCCGCCTCACAGGCCGTTTTCGGCCAAGCCCCGATGGGCTTCCTGCTCTTCGGCACCGACCTCAGGCTCGTACGCGTCAACGAGCGCGTCGCCGCCGCCTTCGGCGGCACCGCCGCCTCGCACGTCGGCCGCTCGCCCCGCGACTACCTCCCGCGGCCCGAGGCCGAGCGCGTCACCGCGGCGCTCAAGCAGGTCCTCGACACCGGCGAGCCCGTCACCGACATGCAGATCCTCGGGCCCACCCCCGAGGACCCGCTGAGCGGCCCCGCCGCCCCGTCCGCGCGCGAGGGGCAGGCGGGCAGCCTGCGGTGGTCGATATCGCTGTACCGGGTGCACAGCGGCACGGGCCGGGCCATGGGCGTCGCCGCCATCGTCTCCGACGTCACCCGCCGCCGCCGCGCCGAGAGCGAGGCCGCCAGCGCCCGCCGCAACCTCGCCCTGCTCAACGAGGCCGGCGCCCGCATCGGCAACTCGCTCGACCTGGAGACCACCGCCCGCGAGCTGCTCGGCGTCACCGTCCCGCAGTTCTGCGACATGGCCTGCGTGGACGTCTACCAGAGCCTCCTCGACGGCGACGAAGGCCGCCCCGGCCTCGCCGACGGGAGCGCCGAGCTGCGGCGCGTCGCGTTCGCCAGCGCCGTCTCCGACGCCCCCGTCACCGCCGTCGGCTCCACCCACCGCTTCGCCTTCCACTCCCCGCACGCCGCCGCGCTGCGCACCGCCCAGGTGCGCCGGGTGCCGGGCGGGGACAGCGGACTGGTGCAGACGACGCTCGCGGTGCCGCTGGTCGCCGGGGACACCGTCGTCGGGCTCGTGCAGTTCTCCCGCGCCCGCGGCAGCGAGGACTTCGGCGAACGCGACGCCGCCCTCGCCGAACAGCTCGCCGCCCGCGCCGCGGTGTGCATCGACAACGCCCGCCTCTACCGCCGCGAGCACTCCCGCGCCCTCATCCTCCAGCGCAGCCTGCTCCCGCCCGGCGACCCCGAGGCCGCGGGCCTCGACATCGCCTGCCGCTACCTGCCCGGCAACACCGCCACCGAGGTCGGCGGCGACTGGTTCGACGTCATCGAACTGCCCGGCCACCGCACCGCCCTCGTCGTCGGCGACGTCATGGGCCGCGGCCTGCGCGCCGCCGTCGCCATGGGCGAACTGCGCAGCGCCGTACGCACCCTCGCCATGCTCGACCTGGAGCCGGCCGAGGTGCTCGCCGCGCTCGACGAGATCGCCGGCGGCCTCGGCGGCGTCTCCGACGAGGTCTACCTCGCCACCTGCTCCTACGTCGTCTACGACGCGGTCACCCGGCGCTGCACCTTCGCCAACGCCGGGCACCTGCCGCCGGTCGTCGTCGAGCCCGGCGAGCCGCCGCTGCTGCTGGAGGTGCCGCCGGGGATGCCGCTCGGCGTCGGCGGCGAGCCGTTCGAGGAGGTCGAGGTCGAGCTGCCGGACGGCGCCCTTCTCGCGCTCTACACCGACGGTCTCGTGGAGTCCCGCGACCACGGACTGGACGAGGGCCTGGAGGAGTTCCGCAAGGCGCTCTCCGACCCCGCACAGCCGCTGGAGGACGTCTGCGACCACGTGCTCGACACGCTCTACACCCGGCACGGAGAGGACGACATCGCCCTGTTGATGGCCCGTATCGGCGGACTGCCCGCCGACACCGTCGGCGACTGGCTGCTGCCCGCGGAACCCCGCTCGGTCGCGCTCGCCCGCGAACACGCCCGCACGCAGCTCGCCGCATGGCAGTTGGAACCGCTGATCGACACCACCGAGCTGCTGGTCAGCGAGCTGGTGACGAATGCGCTCCGGCACGGCGAGGGCGGCCGCAGCGGCGGCGGCGAACCGGAGATACGGCTCCGGCTGCTGCTGGACCGCACGCTGGTGTGCGAGGTGTGGGACAGCAACCTGGTCCAGCCGCGCCGCCGCCGCGCCCGGGACACCGACGAGGGCGGGCGCGGGCTCCAGCTGGTCAGCATGCTCAGCAGCAACTGGGGCAGCAGGCGCACGCACCGCGGCAAGACCGTCTGGTACGAACTGGCGCTGCCCGGCACGGGCCAGGAACGCGAACTGGACGCCGAAGCGCTGCTGTCGGCGTTCTGAGCCGAACCCGCCGCCCGTGGTCCGGCCCGCCGCGCACGACCCACCCGCCGCCCCCGCCCGGCCCGCGCCCGCTCAGGCCGCGGCCTGGTCGCCGCCGATGCGGGGGATCTCGTCGCCCTTCAGCCGCGCCAGCCGGGCGTCGACCTCCGCCTCCTTGTCCAGGTCGTCCAACTGCTCGAACTGCTCGTCCAGGGACGAGTTCGCCAGCTCCGTCCGGCCCGTCGCGCGCGCCTCCTCGCGGCGGATCTTCGCCTCGAAGCGGCCCAGGTCGGCGGTGGGGTCGGTGACGTCCATGCTCTCGACGGCGTCGAGCATCCGGTTCTGCGCCTCCGCCGTCTTGGCGCGGGCCACGAGCTGGTCGCGCCGGGAGTCGAGGTCGGCCAGCTTCTCCCGCATCGCGTCGAGGTTCTGCTTCAGCTTCTCCACCACCTCGGTCTGCGCGGCGATCAGCGGCTCGGCGGCGGTCGCCTCGTTCTCGGCGGTGATCTGCCGCTCCAGCGCCTTGCGGGCCAGGTTGTCGAACGTCTCGGCCTGCGGCCCGTCGCCGCCGGCGCGCAGTTCGTCGCCCTTGCGGCTGGCCGCGAGGGCCTTGGCGCCCCACTCCTCGGCGGCGCCGGTGTCCTCCCTGTGGTCCGCCTCCATCAGCCGCAGGTTGCCGATGGTGGTGGCGACGGCCTGCTCGGCCTCGCGGATGCTGTTGGAGTAGTCGCGGATGAGCTGGTCGAGCATCTTCGCCGGGTCCTCGGCCTGGTCGATGAGGGCGTTGACGTTGGCGCGGGCGAGCTGGAGGGTGCGGCCGAGGATGGTCTGCTTGCCGGTCACGGGGGGTCTCCTTCGTATCTGGTGGGTGGACGCGCGGAGCGCGCGGTCGCGTACTCGCGTACTCGTGGTCGTGGCGGCCTCCTAGAAGCGGCCTCCGCCGCCCATCCGCCCCCGAGTGCCCCCGCCGCCGAAGCTGCCGGGGCCGGGGCCCGAGCCGCCGCCGAAGCCGCCCCGGCCGCCGCCGAAGCCGCCGCCGAGCATGCCGCCGAGGATGATCCCGCCGAGCATCCCGGTGCCCATGCCGCCGCGTCCGCCGCCCGGGCCGTAGCCGCCCCCGTACGGGCCGCCGAAGGGCCCGCCGCCGTACGAGCCGTCGAAGCCGCCGACGTCCTGCTCCGCCAGCAGGCGCGCCTCCCGGCCGAGTTCGTCCGCGCGCTGGGCGTGCCGGAGGGCGCCGGCCGCGTCGGTCCCGGCGTGCTCGACGGCCTGCCGGAGGTGCCGCTCGCCCTCGCCCAGCCGGGTGCGGGCCACGGGGCCGATGCCGCCGCGGTGGGTGGTGACGAAGTCCCGGGCGGCGGCCACCGAGCTGCGCGCGCCGACCAGCGCCTGGTCCAGCAGCCGGCGCGCCCGCCGGTCGGCCTCCTCCCGCTCCCGGGCCCCGGCGAGCGACCCTTCCAGCGCCGCGTCCGCCTCCTCCACGCGGCGCAGCGCCGCCAGCGGGTCGTACCGGCCGCCGGCCACCTCCTGCTCCACCTCCGCCAGCACCGTCCGCGCCCGCGCGACCCGGCCCTGGAGGTCGGCGCTCGACTCGTCCGCGGCCGTGCCCCGCACCACGCCCTGCGCGTCGGCGACGTCCTCGCGGATGTCGCGCAGCGCGTCGGCGAGCCCCGCGGCGGCCTCGCGCAGCTCCTGCTCGCGGCGGACGACCGCCTCGACGAGGGTGCCGGCCTGGTCGACGGCGCTCTCCGCGGCGCGTACGTGGACGGCGGCGGTGGCCGCGTCGTCGGCGCCGAGGGCGGCGCGGGCGTTGCCGAGGTTCTCGGTGGCGAAGTCCAGGCGGTCCCGGGCGGCGTCGGGGTTGCCGGCGACGGCGGCGAAGGAGGCGGGGTCGTAGGCGTCGGCCATCGCGGCGAGCGTGCCCTCGGCGGCGCCGAGGCGCTCCGGGAGCCGCTGCGCGACGGCCTCGGCGGCGGCGAGGACCTGCGGGGCCCGGGACACCATCGCGCGGAGCCGGTCGAAGGCGTCGGACTCGGCGTCGAGACGGGCGTTGGCGTCGGTGCAGCGGGTGACGATCTCCGCCAGCATGGCGCGCCGGGCGGCGTCGTCCTCGGGGTACGCGTCGTCGAGGGCCTGCCGGAGGCGGAAGGCGGCGGTCAGCTCGGCCTGGGCGTGGCCCACGGCCTCCGCGAAGGGGCGGGCGGTCTCGTCGCCGAACTGGGCGGTGGCGAAGCCGAGTTCCTCCTGGCTGGTGCGGAGGGCGTCGTCGGTCTCCACGAGGAGTGCCTTGGCGTGGGCGTCGAGTTCGGGCAGGGGGGTGGCGGCGGCGCCCCGGGGCCGGGGCCCGTGGGGCTGTCCCGCGCCTCTGCGGCTTCGTCTGCGCGAGAAGAACAGGGCGGCGAGGACGGCGACCGCGAGGGCGGCGACGACCGGCACCACGAAGTCGGTGGCGCTGACATCGCCCTCGGCGGACTCGCCGCCGGGGTCGCCGGCGGGGTCGGTGGGGCCGGGGGTGACGTCGGGCGGGGGGACGGCCCGGCCGTCGAGCACGGCGGCGTAGCCGTTCGCCCCGCCGATGGCCGCGCCGGCCCAGTCGTTCTGGCGCAGGGCGGGCTCGACGGCCTCGGCGTTGACGGCGTCGATGTCGCGCTGGGAGAACCCGGAGTCGGCGGCGGCGGACACGGCGTACTGACGGTCGCCGGTGGCGACGGCGAGCAGGACGTCGCGCTGCCCGAGGCCGTTCTGCTCGGCGGTGGTGTCGGCCCAGTCCTGGGCGGAGAAGTCGGAGAAGTCGCGTACGTAGGCGACGAAGAGCTGGATGCGGTGGTCCCGGTCGAGCCGGTCGAGTGCGGCGCCGACGTCGGGCCGCCGGTCCCGCAGGGCGCCGACGCGGTCGGTGACCTGGCCGTCGCGGTCGAGGGGGAGGGGATCGGTGCCGGGGGCGGCGGCGGGGCCGGGCGCCGGTGCGGCGGCGGATGCGGCCGGTGCGGCGGGTGCGGCGGGTGCGGCCGGGGCGGCGGCGAGGAGGAGCGCGAGGGCGCCGGCCGTGGTCAGCCGGGCAGCCAGCCGCCGTATCCGCATGCGCGCGCCTCCCGCACCGGTCGCACCGCAGGTCGGCGCGCCCTGTACGGGAGGTTATGCGGCTTTCCTCACCCCCGCACCCGGGACCCGCGCGGCGGCGTTTCTCGCGCCCCGGGCCCGTCCGGAGCGCGCGCGGGAAGTACTCACCCGTTCGGCCGGGCCGGCCGGCCGCGGGGGCGCCGGGCACGGCCGTGCCCGGCGCCCGCAGGGGCCGCGTTCAGCGGGGGCTCAGCACGCCCTCGGCTTCAGCCACGCGCACTCCACATCCGCCCGGTGCTCCGCGCTCCGGCTCGTCGGGGACCGCGGCTGCGGTTCCGCCGTCTCCGTACCGCCGTATCCCGCCAGCGTCGTGACCACCGCGTCCTCGATGTCCTTCACCGAACCCGCCAGATAGTTGTTGAGCACCACGCTGAAGACCAGCTCCCGGCCGCCCGCGTCGGTCACATAGCCAGAGAGCGCCGACGCACCCGTCAGCGACCCGGTCTTCGCCCGCGCGTTGCCCTCCGCCGGGGTGTCGCACATGCGCGTCCGCAGCGTGCCGCCGACGAAGCGGTCCTCCCCGCAGGCCACCGGCAGCGACTCGTACCAGGCGTCGAACCACGGCTCGTCCTGGACCGCCGTCAGCAGCTTGACGAACTCGCGGCTCGGGATCGTGTTGCCCCGCGACAGCCCCGAGCCGTCCACCTGCCGCAGCGTCGAGGTGTCGACGCCCACCGACCTCAGGTACGAGGAGACCCCCCGCAGGCCCGCGCTCCACGTGCCGGCGTCCGCCGTCTCCACGCCGATCGTCTTCGTCAGGATCTCCGCGTGGCCGTTGTTGGACAGCTTCATGAAGGGGACCATCAGGTCCTTCAGCGGCATCGAGGCGTGGCTCGCGACCGTACGCGCCCTCTCCGGCGTCGCCCGCCCGGGAACCGTCCGGCCGTCGACCTCCACCCCGTGCCGCTCCAGCGCGTCCCGGAAGACCGACGCGGCGTAGCCCGTGGGCTCCCAGACCGTGATCCACTCCTTGGTGGCGTTCGCCTTCACCGGGATGTTCCCGCTGACGACGACGGTGTTCGTGCCGTGCTCGCGCGTGATGCCCAGCGTGTCGGGCTCGCCCTCCGCGACCGTACGGCCGCGGTTGTCGATCTTCACGTAGTCGTTGGCCGGCGTCACCTTCACCGTCGGCTTCGCGCCCGGCCGCTTGCCGGGGTACGCCTCCACGACCACCGTGCCGGAGTCGTAGTCGGTGTCCGGGGCCACGGTCAGCGCGGAGATCTGCATCGCGTAGTAGTCCGACTCGTAGTCGGCGGACCAGCCGTTGCCGAGGCGTACGGAGTCGAAGCGGGTGTCGTCCGCGACGAGCCGGTCGACCTCGTCCACGCCCGCCGCCGCGACCTTCGCGGCCAGCGCGTCGTAGTCGGCGGCCAGCATCGTCGGGTCGCCGGTGCCGCGCAGGTAGAGGTCCCCGCCCGCCGTGAGGGCGTCCGTGGACCAGGTGTAGTCGGGGCCCAGCAGCTCCATCGCCGCCGCCGAGGTGGGCAGCTTGGTGTTGGAGGCGGGGGTGAGCCGGGTGGCGGCGGACTGCTCGTACAGGGTCTCGCCGCTCGCCGCGTCGGCCACGACGACGGAGGCGAGCGCGCCCTCCAGCCGCTCGTCGGCCAGGACGTTGTCCAGCGCCTGCTTGAGCCCGTCGTCGTCGGGATCCGCCCCGGCGGGGGCGCCGCCGCCGAGGCCGAGGGCGAGGAGGGCGGCCATCGCGGTGGCGGCCGGCCAAGTCCACGTACGCGCTGATGACTTCGGACGTCTGGGGGATCTGCTCATGACAGTGGAGCATTCCGGAACCGCGACACGGGCAACAAGTACCTTGCTGCCCGTGTCATTGGTCCGACCGGTGGTTATCCGGCCGACGGCCGGGTCAGGCGGTCACTCCTTGCGGCGGAAGATCTTGTTCCCCAGCCACACCAGCGGGTCGTACTTGCGGTCGGCCGCCCGCTCCTTGAGCGGGATCAGCGCGTTGTCGGTGATCTTGATGTGCTCCGGGCAGACGTCGGTGCAGCACTTGGTGATGTTGCACAGCCCCAGGCCGTGCTCGTCCTGCGCCGTGGTCTTCCGGTCCAGACCCTCGTCCCCGGCCGCGTCCAGCGGGTGCATGTCCAGCTCCGCGACCCGCATGAGGAAACGCGGGCCGGCGAAGGCCGGCTTGTTCTCCTCGTGGTCGCGGACCACGTGGCACGTGTCCTGGCACAGGAAGCACTCGATGCACTTGCGGAACTCCTGCGAGCGGTTCACGTCCTCCTGCTGCATCCGGTACTCGCCGGGCGCGAGCTTCTCCGGCGGCACGAACGAGGGGATCTCACGGGCCTTCTCGTAGTTGAAGCCCACGTCCGTGACCAGGTCGCGGACCACGGGGAAGGCGCGCAGCGGGGTGACCGTGATGGTCTCCTCGCGGTCGAACACCGACATCCGGGTCATGCACAGCAGCCGCGGGCGGCCGTTGATCTCCGCGCTGCACGAGCCGCACTTGCCCGCCTTGCAGTTCCAGCGCACGGCCAGGTCCGGGGCCTGCGTGGCCTGGAGCCTGTGGATGATGTCGAGGACGACCTCGCCCTCGTTCACCTCGACCTTGAAGTCCTCCAGGCCGCCGCCCTCGGTGTCGCCGCGCCAGACCCTGAAGTGGGCGAGGTGGGGGGCCTGGGGGGGCTGCTCCCCGGGGGGCGGTGTGCCCGTGCCGGTGGTGGGTGCCGTGGTCACTCGGTCAGCTCCTCGTCCGTCAGGTACTTCACCAGCTCGTCCTTCTCGAAGAGGTCGAGCAGGTCGGGCCGGATCGGCGGCATCTCGCGCTTCTCCAGCCGGATCTGGCCCCGCTCGGGGTCGGGGACGTCCCTCCCGGGCAGCGCGCCGCCGGCCGGGTCGGCGAGGCGGCACACCAGGTTCTGCTTGCGCCAGTCGCGGTCCATGGCCGGGTGGTCGTCGCGGGTGTGGCCGCCGCGGGACTCGGTACGCTCCCGGGCCGCGCGCGCCACGCACTCGCTGACCAGCAGCATGTTCCGCATGTCCAGCGCGAGGTGCCAGCCGGGGTTGAACTGCCGGTGGCCCTCGACGCCGGCGCGGCGGGCACGTACCCGAAGGTCGCCGAGGCGGTTCAGGGCCTCGCTCATCTCGCCCTCCCGGCGGATGATGCCGACCAGGTCGTTCATGGACTGCTGGAGCTCCTGGTGGAGCGTGTACGGATTCTCCGGTGGCCGGGCGCCGCCGTCCCCGCCCGCCGCGCCGGCCGCGTCACCGGCGTCGGCCTCCGCGCTGAACGGGCGCAGCGCCTCCGCCGACGCCGCCGCGACCTGCTCCTCGTCGATCTCCGCAGGACCGGCGCCGGAGCCTGCCGCGCCGCGCGCGTACTCGGCCGCGTGCAGGCCCGCGCGGCGCCCGAAGACCAGCAGGTCCGACAGCGAGTTGCCGCCCAGGCGGTTGGAGCCGTGCATGCCGCCGGCGACCTCGCCGGCCGCGAAGAGACCGGGCACGCCCAGCGCCGCCGCCGTGTCGGGGTCGACGTCCACGCCGCCCATCACGTAGTGGCAGGTCGGGCCGACCTCCATCGGCTCGGCCGTGATGTCGACGTCCGCCAGCTCCTTGAACTGGTGGTGCATCGACGGCAGCCGGCGCTTGATCTCCTCGGCGGGCAGCCGGGTGGAGACGTCCAGGAACACGCCGCCGTGGGGTGAGCCGCGGCCCGCCTTGACCTCGGAGTTGATGGCGCGCGCCACCTCGTCGCGGGGCAGCAGCTCGGGCGGGCGCCGGTTGTTGTCCGGGTCCTCGTACCAGCGGTCGCCCTCGTCCTCGCTCTGGGCGTACTTCTCCTTGAAGACGTCCGGGATGTAGTCGAACATGAAGCGTTTGCCCTCGCTGTTGCGCAGGACACCGCCGTCGCCGCGGACCGACTCGGTCACGAGGATGCCCTTGACCGAGGGCGGCCAGACCATGCCGGTCGGGTGGAACTGGACGAACTCCATGTTGATCAGCGACGCCCCGGCGAGCAGCGCGAGCGCGTGCCCGTCGCCGGTGTACTCCCAGGAGTTGGACGTCACCTTGAACGACTTGCCGATGCCGCCGGTGGCCAGCACCACCGCCGGCGACTCGATCACGAAGAACCGGCCCGACTCGCGCTCGTAGTAGAACACGCCGGAGACCCGGCCGTCGGGCGCCTTCAGGATGCGCGTGACCGTGCACTCCTGGAAGACCTTGATCCGGGACTCGTAGTCCCCGCTCTCCTTGAAGTCCTCCTGCTGGAGGGAGACGACCTTCTGCTGGAGCGTGCGGATCAGTTCGAGGCCGGTGCGGTCGCCGACGTGGGCGAGGCGCGGGTACTCGTGGCCGCCGAAGTTGCGCTGGGAGATCTTGCCGTCCTTGGTGCGGTCGAAGAGCGCACCCCAGGTCTCCAGCTCCCAGACGCGGTCCGGCGCCTCCTTGGCGTGCAGTTCGGCCATCCGCCAACTGTTGAGGAACTTGCCGCCGCGCATGGTGTCGCGGAAGTGCACCTGCCAGTTGTCGCCCGCGTTGACGTTGCCCATGCTGGCGGCGATGCCGCCCTCCGCCATCACGGTGTGGGCCTTGCCGAAGAGCGACTTGCAGATCACGGCGGTGCGCAGGCCCTGCTCACGGGCCTCGATCGCCGCCCGCAGCCCGGCGCCCCCGGCACCGATCACGACGACGTCCCACTGCTGCCGTTCGACTTGCGTCATTTTCTGTGCTTCGCCTTTCCCATCGGTCGGCTCGCTGCGCCTCAGAACAGCACCGGGTCGTCGAATGCGCCGGAGGCCACCAGGTACACGTACAGGTCGGCCAGCCCCACGCTGATCAGGGACGCCCAGGCAAGCTGCGCGTGGCGCTCGTTGAGCTTGCCCACCCAGCCCCAGGCGCGGTAGCGCAGCGGGTGCTTGGAGAAGTGCCGGAGCCGGCCGCCGACGATGTGCCGGCAGGAGTGGCAGGAGATGGTGTAGAGCCAGATGAGCACGACGTTGATCCAGAGCACGATGGTGCCGAGGCCCATGTGGCCCCACTCGTACTCGCTGTTGCGGAAGCCGAGGATCGCGTCGTACGTGAGGATCGCGGCGACCGCGAGCGCGGCGTAGAAGAAGTACCGGTGCAGGTTCTGGAGGATCAGCGGGAAGCGGGTCTCGCCGGTGTACGTCTTGTGCGGCTCGGCGACGGCGCAGGCGGGCGGCGACGCCCAGAAGCCGCGGTAGTACGCCTTGCGGTAGTAGTAGCAGGTGAGCCGGAAGCCCAGCGGGAAGATCAGGATGATCGCCGCCGGGGACATGAACCACCAGTCGCCGAAGAGCGCGAAGTTCGGGCCGCCCTTCATGTCCACGCAGTCGGAGCCCAGACAGGGCGAGTAGAACGGTGAGACGTAGGGCGCCGCGTAGTAGTCGTCGTTGATGAGGGCGCGCCAGGTCGAGTAGACGATGAACGCCAGCAGCCCGGCGACGGTGGCGGTCGGCTGCACCCACCAGCGGTCGGTGCGCAGATGGCGGGCCGCGATCGCGGCCCGGCCCGGGGCGCGGACACCGCCCGGCTGGTCGGGGCTGGGTGGGCGTTCGGTTGTTCCGGTGGCCAAGGTCTTCTCCGGCAGGACGGGAGTAGTGGGGTCGGGGGAGGGACGGAGGGTGCGTCGGCGGACCGGGGCCTGACGGGGCCCCGGCGCGCGGGCGCGGGCGGGGGTGGTCCGGCAGCCCGGCTATGGGGCGTGCCGGCCGCCGGCGCCGAGTCCCTCGTCGTCGGCGTCCCGCCACAGGGTGTGGTCGTAAGGCTGGTCCGGAATCGGGACCAGGGTCGGTCCCTCCTTCTCCGGTCCCTGGGCGGAGACCTCGCGCAGCAGGGCGAGTGACTCCCGCAGGTGGTCGGCGTCGGTCCGCACCCGGCGCAACTCCAGCGCGCCGGTGCCCATGCGCTGCTCCAGGCGGCTCACGGTGCGTACGAGATCGTCGACGGAACGCTGTGCTGCGGTCAGTTCTTCGTTCAGGGTCATGACATGCCCTCACGTCTTCGGTCGGGCGGTGCTGACGGTGCCCCTCGCGCGGTCTCCGCGCACGGCGAAGACGCGCTCAGGGCGCTGTGGGGGGAAGTGTCGCGCGTCCCGCGCTCGCTTGGGAAGAGATCTGCGGATTTCCCCCTGCTGGGGTGACGTACGGGGCTGGATCCGGCCGATGTGTACGGAAAACACACGGGCCGATCTCCCGATGGCTGGGCCGGACGGGTTGCGTTGCGCGGCGCGCCCGCCGTGTCGCCCCTGGGCGGGGGGCGGGCTCGTTTTAGGTGGCGGGGCAAGAGAAGTGTGATGAGCGGCAAATGCGCCGAAAGTGTGCATCACGGAGGTATCGCGCATGTCCCTTCACAGCCGCAGGCGCTACGCCGCCGCGCTGATCGCGGCGGGCGTCACCCTGCCCCTCGCGGGCTGCGACACCTCCCCGGACAACGCCGCCGGCGCCGCGCACGACGTGACCGCCGTCTCGCGCGAGCAGCTCCGGCCCGGCGGCACGGTCCGCTGGGCCGTGGACGCGGCGCCGGAGACGTTCAACGTCTTCCAGGCCGACGCGGGCGACGCCACCGACCGCGTCGCGGGCGCGGTGCTGCCGCGGCTGTTCACCCTCGACGAGCACGGCCGGCCGGCGGCCGACCCGGACTACCTGGAGAGCGCGGAGGTCGTGGAGCGCACCCCGGAGCAGCGGGTGGTCTACCGGCTGAACCCGCGGGCGGTGTGGAGCGACGGGCGGCCGATCGGGGCCGAGGACTTCGAGGCGCAGTGGCTGGCGCTCAACGGCGAGGACACCGCGTACTGGACGGCGCGCAACGCCGGGTACGACCGGATCGAGTCGGTCGGGGCCGGCGAGGAGCCGGGCGAGGTGGAGGTCGTCTTCGAGGAGCCGTACGCGGACTGGCAGGCGCTGTTCTCGCCGCTGTACCCGATGAGCGTGACGAAAACGCCGGAGGCGTTCAACGAAAGGGCGCGGACCGGGCTGCCGGAGGTCGCGGGCCCGTTCATGATCAAGGACGTCAAGGACGTCAAGGACGTCAAGGACGTCAAGGACGTCAAGGGCGACGAGGGCGAGAAGAAGAAGGACAGGAAGAGCGGGACGTACAAGGACGGCAAGAAGGCGGAGAAGAGCGGAAAGAGCAAGAAGGACGGCAAGGCGGAGAAGAAGAAGTCGGAGAAGAAGTCGGAGAAGAAGGAGAAGGACGGCGGGAAGAAGGGGAGGCGGGACGGGGCCGCCGCGAGCGAGCCGACGTCCGTGACCCTCGTGCGCAACCCCCGCTGGTGGGGCGACCGTGCCCTCCTCGACCGCCTGGTCTTCGAGGAGCTGCCGCGCGGCACCGGGCGGGAGAAGGCGCTGAAGGCCGGCCGGCTCGACATCGCCGAGGTCGAACGGGACGAGGCCCTGGACGCCGCCCGCGCCGAGCGGGCCGCGGCGGCCACGGTGCAGGTCGCCAGGTCCGACCGGGCCCAGGACGGCAAACCGGCGGACCTGGTCACGCTGCCGAAGGCCGGCCCGCGCCCGTACACCGTGCACCGGGCGCTGGAGCCCGCGTACACGCAGCTCGCGCTCAACGGCAGCGCGGGCCCGCTCGCCGACGAGCGGGTACGCCGCGCCGTCGCCCGCGCCGTGGACCGCGGCACGCTGGCGCGCAGCGTCCTCGGCCCGCACGGCCTGCCGGCGAAGCCGCTCGGCAGCCACCTGCTGATGCCGGGCCAGCCCGGCTACAGCGACCAGAGCGGCGCGCTCGGCCCGCAGGACGTGATGGCGGCGCAGAAGCTGCTGGCGGAGGCGGGCTGGAAGGGCGGCCCGCGGTCGGCGGAGGCGGAGGCGAAGGGCACCGGCGACGGCGACGGCCGCGACGGCCGCGACCGGGCCGACGGCGCGCGCTCCGGCGACGACAAGCCGGCTGCGGCGCTGCTGCCGACGTACGACCTGCCGCTGTCGGTCACGCGGCCGGCGCAGGCGCAGAACGTCGCGCTGGGCCGGCAGGCGGAGCTGTGGGCGGCGGCGGCGAAGCACGGCAAGTCCTCGAAGCCGTACAAGAAGGCCGTGAAGGCGGCCCGGCTGGCGCGCGCGGCGCTGGCCGAGCGGGAGACGAGCGTGGCGCAGCCGCCGCGGCAGCGCCCGTTCGTCAAGGACGGCAAGCCCCTGACGCTCCGCTTCGTGGTGCCGCAGGGGCCGGGCACGGAGCAGTTGCGGTCGGTGGCCTCGCGGGTGGTGAGGATGATGGACAACATCGGCGTACGGACCGAGGTGGTGGAGGCCGGGGAGGCCGGCTACTTCAGGGACCACATCGCGGCCGGCGAGTACGACATGGCGCTCTACTCCTGGCCCGGCACCCCCTACCCGGCCACCGACGCCCGCCCGATCTACGCCAAGCCGGTGCCGTCCCCCGACGGCTCCCTGGTCGTCGAGCAGAACTACACCCGGGTCGGCACCGACGAGATCGACCAGCTCTTCGACCAGGCGGTCGCCGAACTGGACGACGAGGCCGCGCAGGAACTGCTGACCCGCGCCGACGCCCGCATCTGGGCGGCGGCCGGCTCGATCCCGCTCTACCAGCGCCCCCAACTGGTCGCCACCGACCGCAACCTCGCCAACGCCGGCGCCTTCGGCTTCGCCACCCCCCGCTACCAGGACATCGGCTACCGCAACTGACGGCGGACCGGGCCGGCCGGCCGGCGGCACCCGGCGCGCGCGGCGATGTCGGAGAGGGCCCGTACGATAGGACGGCCGTGGTCGAATCGCCCGGCTGACCCCCTCTAGTTCGGGAGCACCGCCCAGTCATGCCGACGCGCCAGGACATCCGCAACGTCGCCATCGTCGCCCACGTCGACCACGGCAAGACCACCCTGGTCGACGCCATGCTCAAGCAGGCCGGCGCCTTCGCCGAGCACCAGCTCCAGTCCGTCGACGACCGGGTCATGGACACCGGCGACCTGGAGCGCGAGAAGGGCATCACCATTCTCGCGAAGAACACCGCGGTGAAGTACCACCCCAAGGGCGGTGGCGACCCGGTGGTGATCAACATCATCGACACCCCCGGCCACGCCGACTTCGGCGGCGAGGTCGAGCGCGGGCTGTCCATGGTCGACGCCGTCGTGCTGCTGGTGGACGCCTCCGAGGGACCGCTGCCGCAGACCCGGTTCGTGCTGCGCAAGGCGCTTCAGGCGCGGCTGCCGGTGATCCTGTGCATCAACAAGACGGACCGGCCCGACTCGCGGATCTCCGAGGTCGTGGACGACACGTACGACCTCTTCCTCGACCTCGACGCCGACGAGGAGCAGATCGAGTTCCCGATCGTCTACGCCTGCGCCCGTGACGGCATCGCCTCGCTGACCCAGCCGGAGGACGGCACGGTGCCGGCGGACAGCGACAGTCTGGAGCCGTTCTTCTCCACCGTGCTGGACTACGTCCCGGCCCCGTCGTACGACGAGGGCGCGCCGCTCCAGGCGCACGTGACGAACCTCGACGCCGACAACTTCCTCGGCCGCATCGCGCTGCTGCGCGTGGAGCAGGGCGAGCTGAAGAAGGGGCAGACCGTCGCGTGGATCAGGCGCGACGGCACCGTGCAGAACGTGCGGATCACCGAGCTGATGATGACCGACGCGCTCACCCGCCGCCCCGCTCAGCTCGCCGGGCCCGGCGACATCTGCGCGGTCGCCGGCATCACCGACATCATGATCGGCGAGACCCTGGCGGACCCGGAGAACCCGGTCGCGCTGCCGCTGATCACGGTCGACGAGCCGGCGATCTCGATGACGATCGGGACGAACACCTCGCCGCTGGTGGGCAAGGGCATCGGCGGCGGGAAGGGCAAGGGCCACAAGGTCACCGCCCGGCTGGTCAAGGACCGCCTGGACCGCGAGCTGGTCGGCAACGTGTCGCTGCGCGTGCTGCCCACCGAGCGGCCGGACGCCTGGGAGGTGCAGGGCCGCGGTGAGCTGGCGCTGGCGATCCTGGTGGAGACCATGCGCCGGGAGGGCTTCGAGCTGACCGTCGGCAAGCCCGAGGTGGTCACGAAGGAGATCGACGGCAAGGTCCACGAGCCCGTCGAGCGGATGACGATCGACGCCCCGGAGGAGCACCTCGGCGCGATCACCCAGCTCCTCGCCGCCCGCAGGGGCCGGATGGAGACGATGACCAACCACGGCTCCGGCTGGGTGCGGATGGAGTTCGTCGTCCCCTCGCGCGGGCTCATCGGCTTCCGTACGGAGTTCCTGACCCAGACCCGCGGCACCGGCATCGCGCACTCGATCTTCGAGGGCCACGAGCCGTGGTTCGGCGAGCTGCGTACGCGCAGCAGCGGGTCGCTGGTCGCGGACCGGACGGGCGCGGTGACGGCGTTCGCGATGACGAACCTCCAGGAGCGCGGGACGCTCTTCGTGGAGCCGGGTACGGAGGTGTACGAGGGCATGATCGTCGGGGAGAACTCCCGCTCCGACGACATGGACGTCAACATCACCAAGGAGAAGAAGCTCAGCAACGTGCGGTCCTCGACGGCGGACATCGCCGAGTCGATCGTCCCGCCGCGGAAGCTGTCGCTGGAGCAGTCGCTGGAGTTCTGCCGGGACGGCGAGTGCGTGGAGGTCACGCCGGAGACGGTGCGGATCCGCAAGGTGGCGCTGGACGGGCGCGAGCGCGCGCGGGCCGCCTCGCGGGCCAAGCACGCGTAGGGCGGCGCGCGGGACGCACGGACGGCGCGCGGGTCGTACGTAGCAGAGGAAGCCCTCCGGACCGGGCGTGCGGCGCGCGCTCCATCCGGGGGGTTGTGTTCCCCCGATGGCGTGCCACCGGGAGCGCGGGCGTCCCCCATGGGGTCTTATGTCACTTAAGTGATACTTGGGACTCTTGGGAGGCACCATGCGTCGAGCCACCCGCGCCTCGTGGACGGCCTGTGCCGTCTGCGCCGCGCTCGCCGCGACCGGCTGCGGCAGTGACAGCGGTGACGGCGGCGGCGGTTCGTCGGGCGGGGGCGGCGGCACCGTCACCGCGCAGTGGGGGGACCCGCAGAGTCCGCTGGAGCCGGCGAACGTCAACGAGGTCCAGGGCGGCAAGGTCCTCAAGCTCATCACCCGCGGGCTCGTCGTGTACGACCCGAAGACCGCCGAGCCGAAGAACATGCTCGCCGAGTCCATCGAGAGCGACGACCAGAAGAACTGGACCGTCAAGGTCAAGAAGGGCTTCCGGTTCAGCAACGGCGAGCCGGTCACCGCCAAGTCCTTCACGGATGCCTGGAACTACGCGGCCAACATCAAGAACCAGCAGGTCAACAGCAGCTTCTTCAAGTACATCGACGGCTACGACGAGGTCCACCCGACCGCCGAGGACGCCGAGCCCCGCGCGCAGCAGCTCTCCGGGCTCAAAGTCGTGGACGACCATACGTTTACCGTCAAGCTCTCGCAGAAGTTCGCCATCTGGCCGGACACCCTCGGCTACCCGGCCTTCGCGCCGCTGCCGAAGGCGTTCTTCGACGACCACGACGCCTACCTCGACAAGCCCGTCGGCAACGGCCCGTACAAGATCGACTCGTACTCCAAGGGCACGTCGATGAAGCTCGTGAAGGACAAGAAGTACAAGGGCGACGACAAGGCGAAGAACGACGGCATCGAGCTGAAGGTCTACACCGACCAGAACACGGCCTACACCGACCTCCAGGCCGGCAACCTCGACATCTCCGACGAGCTGCCCGCCGGCCAGCTCGCCAACGCCGAGAGCGACCTCGGCGACCGCTTCATCAACCAGAAGGCCGGCATCATCCAGACCCTCGCCTACCCGCTCTACGACGACGCCTGGTCCGGCGCCGACAAGGCCGGCCTGCGCCGCGGGATCTCCATGGCGATCGACCGCGAGCAGATCACCAAGCAGATCTACAACGACACCCGCATCCCCGCCAAGGACTGGACCTCCCCGGTCATCGGCGAGAAGGGCGGCTTCGACGACACGATCTGCGGCGACCTGTGCACGTACGACCCGAAGCAGGCCAAGAAGCTGATCGAGGACGCCGGCGGCCTCCCCGGCGGCAAGCTGACCATCTCCTCGAACGTCGACACCGGCTCCCACAAGGAGTGGATGGACGCGGTCTGCAACAGCATCAACAAGACGCTCGACAAGGAGAACGCCTGCGTCGTCAACCCGGTCGGCACCTTCGCGGACTTCCGCACCCAGGTCGTGGACCGGGAGTTCAAGGGCCCGTTCCGCTCCGGCTGGCAGATGGACTACCCGCTGATCGAGAACTTCCTGGCGCCCACGTACTACACCGGCGCGTCCTCCAACGACGGCGAGTACAGCAACAAGAAGTTCGACGACCTCCTCGACCAGGCCAACGCCGCCGAGGACACCGCCGCCGCCGTCGACAAGTACAAGGAGGCGGAGCGGCTGCTCGCCAAGGACGTGCCGTCGATCCCGCTGTGGTACCAGAACGGCATCGCCGGCCACTCCGACCGCGTCACCGACGTCTTCCTCGACCCCTTCAGCGTGCCCTACTACCCGGACGTCAAGGTCAAGTAGTGCACGCGCGGCGGACCGCCGCGGCAGGGACGGAAGGAGCGGGCACGCGAGGAGAGGAGGGGCGCCGATGGGCCGTTACGTGATCCGGCGGCTGCTTCAGATGATCCCCGTGTTCATCGGCACCACGTTCCTCATCTTCTTCATGGTGTACGCGCTCGGCGACCCGGTCGCCGCCATGTTCGGCGACCGGGCGCCCGACCCCGCCACCGCGGCGCAGATCCGCCGGGACCTCAACCTCGACAAGCCGCTGTGGCAGCAATACGTGCTCTACATGGGCAACATCTTCACCGGCGACTTCGGCCGGGCGTTCAACGGCCAGCCGGTGCTCGACCTGATGCGCAGCGCCTGGCCGATCACCGTCCGGCTCGCCCTGCTCGCCGTGCTCTTCGAGATGATCATCGGCGTCACCCTCGGCGTGGTCTCCGGCCTCAGGCGCGGCCGGGCGGTGGACACGGGGGTGCTCTTCGCCACCCTGGTCGTCATCTCCATCCCGACGTTCGTCACCGGCTACGTGCTCCAGTACCTCCTCGGCGTCAAGTGGGGCTGGGTCAAGCCCGCGGTGTCCCCCGGGGCGCCGTGGAACGAGCTGATCCTGCCGGCGGTGGTGCTGGCGCTGGTCTCGCTCGCGTACACCACGCGGCTGACCCGTACCTCCGTGGCCGAGAACGCCCGCGCCGACTACGTCCGCACCGCCGTCGCCAAGGGCCTGCCGCGCCGCCGCATCACGGTCCGCCACCTGCTGCGCAACTCCCTGATCCCGGTGGTGACCTTCCTCGGCATCGACATCGGCAACCTCATGGGCGGCGCCATCGTCACCGAGCGGATCTTCAACATCCAGGGCGTCGGCTACCAGCTCTGGCAGGGCGTGCTGCGGCAGAACGCGCCCACGGTCGTCGGCTTCGTGACCGTCCTCGTCATCGTCTACCTGCTCGCGAACCTGCTGGTGGACGTGCTCTACGCGGTCCTCGACCCCCGGATCCGCTATGCCTGAGCGCTACGAGGAGAAGCAGCGGGCGGACATCGCGACCCAGGAGGCGGAGTCGCTGCCCGGCAGCGACATCCTCCAGGCCGAGGCCGGCGGCACCGCCGGGACGGACCAGCCGGCCCGCAGCCTGTGGTCCGACGCCTGGCAGGACCTGCGCCGCAACCCCGTCTTCGTCGTCTCCGGGCTGCTGATCCTCTTCCTGGTCTTCATCTCCCTGTGGCCCAGCGTGGTGGCCACCGGCAGCCCGTACGACTGCGACATCGCCAAGCGCAACCTCGGCGCCGAATCCGGCCACCCCTTCGGCTTCGACAGCCAGGGCTGCGACGTCTACAACCGCACCGTCTACGGCGCCCGCGCCTCGCTGACCGTCTGCACCCTGGCCACCCTCGGCGCCGCCGTCATCGGCACCGTACTCGGCGGCCTCGCCGGCTACTTCGGCGGCTGGGGCGACGCGGTCCTCTCCCGGATCACCGAGGTGTTCTTCGGCATCCCCATCCTGCTGGGCGGCCTGGTCTTCCTCTCCGTCATCAAGAGCGGGTCGGTCTGGCCGGTGATCGGGCTGATCGTGCTGCTGGGCTGGCCGCAGGTGGCGCGGATCGCGCGCGGCTCGGTGATCACGGCCAAGCAGAACGACTACGTCCAGGCCGCCCGCACCCTCGGCGCGTCCACCGGGCGCATCATGCTGCGGCACGTGCTGCCCAACGCGATCGCGCCGATCATCGTCGTCGCCACCATCGCCCTCGGTACGTACGTGGCGCTGGAGGCGACCCTGTCGTTCCTCGGCGTCGGCCTGAAGCCGCCGACCGTCTCCTGGGGCGGCGACATCTCCACCGCCTCGCAGCAGATCCGCAACGCGCCCCACGCCCTGCTGTGGCCGGCCGGGGCGCTGAGCCTGACCGTGCTGGCGTTCATCATGCTCGGCGACGCGGTGCGCGACGCGCTCGACCCGAAGCTCAGGTGAGGTGCCCGTGACCGCGCTGCTCGACGTCCGCGACCTACAGGTGGAGTTCCGCACCCGGGAGGGGGTGGCGAAGGCCGTCAACGGCGTCTCGTACAGCGTGGACGCGGGCGAGACGCTGGCGGTGCTCGGCGAGTCCGGCTCGGGCAAGTCCGTCACCGCGCAGGCCGTGATGGGCATCCTGGACACGCCCCCCGGGTTCGTCACCGGCGGGCAGGTGCTCTTCCAGGGCGAGGACCTGCTGACGCTGGGCCGCGAGGCGCGGCGCCGGGTGCGCGGCGAGCGGATGGCGATGATCTTCCAGGACGCGCTGTCGTCGCTCAACCCCGTGCTCAGCGTGGGCTTCCAGCTCGGCGAGATGTTCCGCGTGCACCGCGGCGCGAGCCGGTCGGAGGCGCGGGCCCGGTCGATCGAGCTGATGGAGCGGGTACGGATCCCGGCCGCCCGGGAGCGGGTCGACGACTACCCGCACCAGTTCTCCGGCGGCATGCGGCAGCGCATCATGATCGCGATGGCGCTGGCGCTCGGCCCGGAGCTGATCATCGCGGACGAGCCGACGACGGCCCTGGACGTGACCGTGCAGGCGCAGGTGATGGACCTGCTGGCGGAGCTGCGCGACGAGACGGGGATGGGGCTCATCCTCATCACCCACGACCTGGGCGTGGTCGCGGACGTCGCCGACAAGATCGCGGTGATGTACGCGGGCCGGATCATGGAGACGGCGCCGGTCCACGACCTGTACAAGGCGCCGGCGCACCCGTACACCCGCGGGCTGCTGGACTCCATCCCGCGGCTGGACCAGAAGGGCCAGGAGCTGAGCGCCATCCACGGCACCCCGCCCAGCCTGCTGTCCATCCCCCCGGGCTGCCCCTTCAACCCCCGCTGCCCGCGCGCCCAGGACATCTGCCTGACCGACCGCCCGCCGCTGTACGAGGTGACGGACGACACGGGCCGACCTCTCGCCGGGCGGGGGAGCGCATGCCATTTCTGGAAGGACCAGCTTCATGACCAGCCCTGAGGTGACCGAGGTCCGGCCGGAGGCGGCCGGTGGCGAGGCGATCCTCGAAGTGCGCGACCTCGTCAAGCACTTCCCTCTCACCCAGGGGATCGTCTTCCACCGGCAGGTCGGCGCGGTGCAGGCGGTCGACGGCGTCTCCTTCGACCTGCGGCGCGGCGAAACCCTCGGCATCGTCGGGGAGTCCGGCTGCGGCAAGTCGACCATCGCCAAGATGCTGGTCAACCTGGAGCGGCCGACCGCCGGCCGGATCCGGTACAAGGGCGAGGACATCACCCGGCTGTCCGGGCGCGCGCTGCGGGCGGTGCGGCGCAACATCCAGATGGTCTTCCAGGACCCGTACACCTCGCTCAACCCGCGGATGACCGTCGGCGACATCGTCGGCGAGCCGTACGACATCCACCCCGAGGTGGCGCCGAAGGGCAGCCGGCGGGGGCGGGTCCGGGAACTGCTGGACGTCGTCGGGCTCAACCCCGAGCACATCAACCGCTACCCGCACCAGTTCTCCGGCGGGCAGCGGCAGCGGATCGGGATCGCGCGCGGGCTCGCGCTGCGGCCGGAGATCATCGTCGCGGACGAACCGGTCTCGGCGCTGGACGTCTCGGTGCAGGCGCAGGTGGTGAACCTGCTGGAGCGGCTCCAGAACGAGTTCCACCTGTCGTACATCTTCATCGCGCACGACCTGTCCGTGGTCCGGCACATCTCCGACCGGGTCGCGGTGATGTACCTGGGCCGGATCGTGGAGTCCGGCACGGACGAGGCGATCTACGAGCACGCCACGCACCCGTACACGCAGGCGCTGCTCTCGGCGGTGCCGGTGCCGGACCCCGAGGACCGGGAGACGCGGGAGCGGATCCTGCTCAGCGGCGACGTGCCGTCGCCGGCGAACCCGCCGTCGGGGTGCCGGTTCCGGACGCGGTGCTGGAAGGCGCAGCCGGTGTGCGCGGAGAAGGATCCCGCGCTGGACGTGCCGCCGTGGTTCCGGGAGGCGGAGGGGGCGGTGGTGCACCCGTCCGCCTGCCACTTCGCGGCGGAGCGGGAGGACGACGAGGAGCCGGGGGCGGGCCGGTAGGCCGACGGGGCGAATCTGACGCCGAGCGGGAAGTCTGGTTAGTCGGTTTTATCACGAATCAGTGATAGCCATGGTGGGCGTCGGCCACTGATGCCCCGTCACCGAGCAGAGGGACACCCACCATGAAGCGATTGCCACGCCGCCGGCTCAGTGTGCTGAGCGGGGCGCTCTTCGCCGCCGCGTCCGCCCTGGCGGTCGCGGTCCCGGAGGTCCACGCGGCACCGGCCGCGGGGTCCGTACGCCCGGCGACGGAGGACCGGGAGGCGTCGGCGGCGGGGTTCGCGGAGGAGTTCGCGGGGGACATCGAGGCCGGGTTCGGGGCGTCGGAGGCGGAGATCGAGGCGGAGGCGGCGGAGTTCGAGGCCGCGGGCCCGGACGACGACTGCGCGGACGACAAGACCGGCCCGGGGACTCGGGACGGCGGCAGCGGAGGGAGGGGCGCGGGGACGGGGCCCGCCGAGCCGGACCACCACGGGGCCGGGGCTCCGGGGGCCCCCGGCGATGACGGCCCCGGCGATGACGGCCCCGGCGGCGAGGTGCCGGGCGGTGACGGGCCTTCTGCGGAACCCCCCGGCACCGAGGCCCCGGCGGTCGACCCTCCCGGTGCCGAAGGCCCCGGCGCCGGGGCCCCGGCGGCCGCCGCGCCCGCGGCCCCCGCGTCGCCCGAGGATGAGGAGCCCGCGTCCGGCAGCGGGGCGGACGGGGAGGGCGACGGCTTCGAGCCGCCCGACGGACGCACCGCCCCGCGCGACTACGACCACGACGAGGACGCGCGCGCCGGGCAACTGCCCGACACCGGCGCCGACATCTGGCTTCCGCTCGCCTCCGGCATCGGCGGCCTCGCCGCCCTCGGCGCCGGCGCCGTCGTGGTGGCCCGCAAGCGCCGCACCGCCTGAGCCCGTACGACGACGGCCCCGCGGCAGCACCGCGGGGCCCGTCCTCGTACGTCGCGTCGGCGACCCGTCCGCTCCGGGCGGCCCGCGCCGGAGGCGGGGCCGCGCCGCGGCGGTCAGGCGATGTCGATGACCCCCACCCGCTTCTCCGGGTCGGTCTCGCGCAGCGGACCCATCATGGCGCTCGCCACGTCGTTCGGCGTGATCTCCGTCGTGCTGCCGTCGCCGCGCTGGACGAGGAGCCCGTCGAAGGTGCTGCCGTACAGCGCCTCCAGCTTCTCCAGGTCGAACTTCGGCGCCAGCTTGCCGTCCGGCGTCGCCTGCATCGTGAGGAACTCGGAGATCGAGCGCTCCGGGCTGAACTCGATGTAGCGGTCGCCCGCCTGCACCGAGACGTAGCCGGACATGGCGGTCTCGGCGAAGCCGTTCATCGCCGTGTCGAACTCCGCCTGGCTGACGGCCGGTTCCTGCTGCGAGACCGGCAGCGTCACCGGCTTGTTCGCACCGCCGGCCGCGCGCTCGTCGAACGCCGCCCGCACCGCGCTCATGGACTTCTCCACGTCCACGGCCTCGTGCGGCTCGCCCTTCACCGGCACCGCCTCGCCGTCGACGAAGCGGATCATGCCGTCCTTGCCGCCGCCCGCCTCGTCGGCGATCTCCTGCAACTGGGCCCGGAGCTTGTCGGTGTCGTCGACCATCGCCGGGTCCACCTCGCGGGAGCCGCCGAAGAGCGAGCCGATGACCGACACCGGGTTGTAGTCGCTGCCCATCGCCGAGCGGACGCTCTCCGCGGTGTCGATGCCGAGGCCGGCCGACTGCGGCGTCAGCTCCTGCTCCCGCTCGCCGACGCGGAGCACGATCGGCGCCTTCGTACGCTCCTCGACGGCGGCGTCGAGCTTGGCGACCGCCTGGTCGCGGGAGCTGCCGCCGATGTCGACGCCGAGGACGGTGGTGCCCTTCGGCACGTCGTCGTTGTTGAGCACGAGCCCCGCGCCGTACGCGATGCAGAGCACCCCGAAGACGCCGGCGCCGGCCATGACCCCGAGCTTCTTGCGGTCGCCGCGGGCCCGGCCGGACGGGCTCCCGGAGCGGGAGCGCGCGGCGGCGGCCGGGGCGGGCGGCGGCACGGGCGGCCCCTCGCTGCCTGGTACGGGGCCGGGGCCGGGGGGCGGCGCGCCGCCGGGGCCGGAGCGCGGCGGCTGCCCGGCGGGGGCGAACCCCGGCGCGGGCGCGGCCTCTTGGGGGTACTGCGAGCCGCGGGGGGCGGGGCCGCCCTGCGGGATGCCGTGCGCCGGGGTGTGGCCGGGGCCCGCGCCGTGCGGGCCGGCCTGCGGTACGCCGTGGGCCGGGGTGTGCCCGGGGCCCTGCGGCACGCCGTGCGCCGGTGTCGGGTCGTGGCCGGACGGCACCGCGGGGATGCCGCCGACGGCGGTGTCGCCCATGCCGCCGGTGGGGGTCTGCGGCGCGGCGGAGCCGCGCAGGGTGCGGCCGGCGGCCGGGGCGGCGGGCTTGAGCGGCATGCTGCCGGTGGCCGGGCCCGCGGTCGGGCCGGAGGGCACGCGGCCGGGACCGCCGGCGCCGGCCGGGCCGCCGGGTCCGCCGAGGCCGCCGCGGGGCGTGCCGCCGGACGGAGTGGGGCGTACGGGCAGGGCGTTGGCCGGGTCGTCCCCGGCGAAGCCGTGCCCGCTCTCGCTCACCGGTACGTCCACCGCACCGGTGTCGCCGGGCGCCGGGTGGGCCTGCGGGACGCCGGCCGGCGGGGTGTCCGACGGCCCCGCCGGCTCGCCGGGAGGCGGAGCGAAGGCGGGGAACTGCATCCCGGAGCCGTCCGTCGTGCCCGTGGGGCCCGAGGGCGGCGCCATCGGGGGCTGCGCCGGGGGCGGGCCCGCCGGTGCGGCCTCGGGGACGCCCTGGGAGGGCGTCGCGTCCTTCTGCTTGCGGGGGGCGAACCAGTCGCTCGTCGCCGGCTTCGCGTTGCCGCCGGCGCCGCCCTGCCCGTTCGCGGACGCCGCGGCGGCTTCCGCCGGGCCCGGGGCCGGCGCGGGAACGCCGGCGCCGCCGGCGGTGTCGGGCTCCTCCGCCCCGGCTTCCAGCGGCTTGCGCACCACGACGGGCGGGATCGGCCGGGAGCCGGGGATGTTGATCCGGATCCGGGTCGTCAGCGTCGTCTCGGTCGCGGGAACGCCCGCGCCGCCGGCCCGGCCCGCTCCCGTGCCCGGAGCGGGCGCGGGGGGCTCCCCCAGGGCGGTACCCCCGGCGGTCGGCGTGTCCGGTCCCGCGTACGGCGGGGTACCCGGCGGATACGCGGCGTCGCCGCGTCCCTCGGGACCGGATGGCGGACTGTCATTCTCTCGGCTCACGGCAGGTCTCCCGTAGTGCTCCGCCGCCCGTCATGGCACCCGCGGGCAGCTCGGCGGCGCGCACCACCATACTTGTCCGCTCCGTCACACAGGCCAGACAACCGCATTCGGCCACCCGCGCGAAGGCGTACTCGACAGCACCCGATGCCCAACAGAGCACGTCACTCGGGGAGTCGGGACGGGGGTTCGCCGGTGGCGACGAGCCGCGGCAGGGTGGTGCACATCACAGCGATCACCATCCCGCCGAAGATGAAGAGCTGCGGCCCGAGTCCGGAGACGAAGACGAAGTCGCCCTCGGGTCGGTTGAGCGACATGGCGATCACCGCCAGGAACCAGCCGCCGCCCGCGGCGAAGCCCGCGCCCCGGCCGCCGGTGGCCACCCCGGCGCCGTAGCAGAGCGCGCCGACGGCGGCGAGGGCGAGCAGCATCCCGCCCGGCGACCAGGCCCCCTGGACGAGTGAACCGGCCAGCCCGACGAGGGCGCCGAGCACCAGGGCGGCCAGGTAGGCGAGTACGCGCCCGAGCGTCACGGGCTGCGCGAGGGCGCTGCCGGGGGGCGGGGTCGCGGGGCGGCGCGCGGGAGGGCTCGTCGTGGCGGCGCCGGCCCGGCTGCGCTTCTCCGCGCCCCCGCGGCTCGCGCTCCCGCCGCCCGCGCCCCCGCGACTCGCGCTCCCGCCGCTTCCGGCGCCTTTGCCCGCGCTCCCGCGGCTCGCGCCGCCGTTGCCCGTACTCCCGCCGCCAGCGGCCGACTTGGGGCGTACGGGCCGCTTCCTGGCGCTCACGCCGCCACCTCCGCGAACAGGTCGGTCTCCACGGCGCCCGGATCGCGCCGCGCGGCGTCCGCGCCGCCGGCGAGCCGGAACTGCTCCGTGGTCACGATCGGCTGGCCCAGCCCGTTGGAGAGCGCGAAGGCGCCGCCGGCCACGGTGATCTGCGTCGCGTGCGCCGCCATCGCCCGGGACTTCGCCGCCGCGTACGCGCCGCCGTCCACGGCCGCCGTGACCTCGCCGTCGTCCACGACGCCCGGCAGGTCCGCGACGGTCGCCGTGTCCGGGAAGGGGTGGCCGGCCGCGGCCAGTTCGGTGAGGCCCTTCTCCGCCGCGGTGCGCGCGACGCAGGTCCAGTAGACACGGGCCACCGCCCACGGTTCGGCGGGGTCCGCGGCGTACGCCGCGTCCGCGGCCAGCTCCGCCGCGCGGGTCGCGACGCGGTGGGCCTGGATGTGGTCGGGGTGGCCGTAGCCGCCGCGGGGGTCGTACGTGACCAGCACCTGGGGGCGTACCTCGCGGATCACCGGCACCAGCAGCCCGGCCGCCTCGTCGACGCCCGCCGACCAGAACGTGCCCGGGCGGCCGTTGACGTCGAGACCGCTCATGCCCGAGTCCCGGAACCGCCCGGGCCCGCCGAGGAAGCGGTGGTCGGTGACGCCCAGCGCCCGCATGGCGGCGGCGAGTTCGCCCTCCCGGTACGGGCCGAGCCGGTCGTCCCGCCCGGGTCCCAGACCGGCGAGGGCGGGCGGAATGATCTCGCCCTCCTCGCCCCGGGTGCACGTCACCAGGGTGACGAGGGCGCCCTCGGCGGCGTATCGCGCCATGGTGGCGCCGGTGGTGATCGTCTCGTCGTCCGGATGCGCGTGCACCAGCAGCAGCCTGCGCTTCGGAAGCTCCCTGCTCATGAGGGAAGCCTAGACGAGCGGACGGAAGGTCCCCCGGGTCAGAAGTTGATGCTCTCGATCATCCCCGCGACGTTCTGTGTCACATCGTCGATGGTCGGTGCCATGGACGAGCTGGCGAGGTAGAAGCCCAGCAGAATGCACACGACTGCGTGGCCGCCCTTCAGGCCACTCTTCTTGACGAGCAAGAAGACGACGATCGCGAGCAGCAGCACTAGCGAGATCGACAGAGCCACAGCGGCTCACCTCCCGGGACCTGCGGTCGGGTCATCTGACGAGCAAGGTGATGCATGCCCGTCGCGCGCACGCATCATAACTATCGGTGCCTGTGCATCGTTCGGCGCACCGGCGCATGAAGGGGTCGCACGCGGAAGGCCGCCGCGGGGGCGGCGGCGGAGGCGTCGTTCAGCGGTGGGACGGCTGTGGTCGGACGGTCACCAGGGGGGCGGGGAGGAGGGCTCCTGCCAGCCGGTGAGGGGCTCCGCCATGGGGTCGCGCTCCCCGCGGCCGGCGAGCGCGAAGAGGATGACGAAGCCCGCGAGGAGCAGCCCGATCGCGGTGCCGGCCAGCAACTGGTGCTCGGTGCCCAGGGCGCGGAAGTTCTCGAAGACCTCGTCCCTCAGGTACCGCGAGGTCTCGGCGGTGCCCCAGCCCAGGACGAACGCGCCGGCGGTCATGCCCAGCGGGCGGGAGAGCGGGGTGCGCTTGGCGGCGGCCACGGCGGCGACGAAGCACAGGGCGGCGAGCGCCCACTTGCCGTACGCGGCCGGGGGCTGGAGCAGCGCGTAGGTGGTGTGCTCGCCGGTGAGCCGGTGGCCGTACGCGTCCCAGCCGTCGACGGCGGCCCGGCGCACCTCCCACGCGGCGAACGCCAGCGCGGCGACGCCGAGGAAGACCGCGCCGGTGGCCGCGGCGCCGCGGGCGGGCCGGCGCGGCGGCTGCTCGTCGGGCAGCAGGTAGCCGGTGCCGGACTCCACCGGCCGGCGGCCGGCGGCGACGGAGATGAGCAGCACGGCGCCGAGGGTGACGGCGACGCCGGCGGAGAGCAGCGCGCGGTTGCGCAGGTCCTGGTCGACGTCCTGCATCCAGTCGGCCGTCAGCGTCCACAGCGCGGGGGCGCGCAGCAGGATCGTGGCCGCGCCGGCCGCGCCGAGGGCGCCGGCGGCGGCGGTGGAGTGCAGGGCGGTGACGCCGGCGACGGCGTACACGCAGACGAGGACCGGGTCGTAGAGGGAGGTGCCCCAGTGGCTCTCGGGGGCGCTTTCGGGGGAGCCCGCCCAGGACCACCACAGGTCGGGCAGGCTCGCGGCGACGTCGACGTCGCGGCCGATCCACAGGAGCGAGAGCAGGGCGAGGAGCGCGCAGCACACGGCACCGAAGACGCGTGCGCCGCGCCCCAGTATGTGTCCTTGGTCCATCGCCGGCCGACCCCCGATACGCAACCGTGCGCCTTTTGGGCCCACTCGGCACCCAGGTCTACACCTCTCGGCAGCGCCGGACAACACCCTCGGCAAGACCCGCCGGGCGGGGGCGGAAGGCGCCCGGATCCGGCCGGATCCGGCACGCTGGCCGGACCCGGCCGGGTGACGGCACCCGCACGGCCGTACGCTCCCCAGAGTGACGCGTTCGTATATCGGTGATGCGACAGGTCGGTTGCCGACGTGTTAACGACCTTCGATCCAATATGTCGGACATGTCGGTCACTAAGGCGTCTTGTCAAGCACGTACGGACCTCAATCTGCAAAACATACGCTCAAGAAGCGATACCGCACGTCGGTCTCACCGGCCACCCCCTTGACTAGGGGATGAATCGGTTGCGAAAGTCCCGTCAACCACCGCAGCGTGCACGGGCGCTGCGGCTCTCATCCGGTTCGGGAGCACAACGCCAATGACGAGTCCATCCGAGGCTGCCCCGACGGGGTCCGAGCCCACAACGCTCGAACCCGTCAAGGCAGAGGGGGACCAAGGCCAGGGCACCGCCGAGTACATCGGCAAATCGCCCGGTCAGCTGATGTGGCAGCGCTTCAAGCGCGACCGCGCGGGGGTCATATCCGCGTATATCGTCGGCTTCTTCGTGCTGATCGCGATCCTGGCTCCACTGATCTCGAAGCTGTACGGGAAGTCGCCGTACACGCTGTACAACTCGGCAAGCGGCAAGCCCGAGCTGTTCGACGCTCTCGGCTACCCGGTCAAGCCCAACGGCGGCATCAGCGGCGAGTTCTGGTTCGGCCTGGAGCCCATCCTCGGCCGGGACGTCTTCACGCTGCTCATCTACAGCATCCGGACCTCGCTGGCCATCGCCATCGCGGTGACGATCCTGACCGTCGGCGTCGGCGTGCTGCTGGGCGTGGCCGCCGGCTTCACCGGTGGTCGCACCGACACGCTGATCGGCCGCTTCACCGACCTGATGCTGGCGTTCCCGAGCCAGCTTTTCTTCGTGGCGTTCATGCCCGTCATCACCGCGATGTTCGTCGCTCCCGAAGACGCGACGCCTACCTGGTTGCGGATCGCGGTGCTGATCGGCGTGCTCGCCGCGCTGGGCTGGATGCGCATGGCCCGCATCGTGCGCGGTGTCGCGCTGTCGATGCGTGAGCGCGAGTTCGTCGAGGCCGCCAAGGTGAGCGGGGCGTCGAACTGGCGAATCATCCGCAAGGAGATGCTGCCGAACCTCGTCACACCCATCCTCGTGCAGGGAACCTTCGAGCTGCCGCTCGTCGTGACGAGCGCCGCGGGACTGTCGTTCCTCGGCGTCGGCCTGGTGAACCCGACCCCGGACTGGGGCCTGATGTTCTCCCGGGCCGCGGACGTGTCCGAGACCGTTCCCACGTTCATGTTCTTCCCCGGCATCGCCATGGTGATCTTCGTGGTCGCCTTCAACCTGCTGGGGGACTCCGTCCGCGACGCGTTCGATCCGAAGGCCGCGCGCTGACGTTCGTACCGCCGCCAGGGTGCGACGCCGTGGCAACGGGTGAACACGCAC
This sequence comes from Streptomyces sp. 184, assembly GCF_045781775.1. Lineage (NCBI taxonomy): Bacteria > Bacillati > Actinomycetota > Actinomycetes > Kitasatosporales > Streptomycetaceae > Streptomyces > Streptomyces sp. 184. Next base: position 1,383,195 of record NZ_CP123230.1, read on the forward strand.
ACAGCAAGTCAAGACCGACAGACAGGGTGGTAGACAGTGAGAATCAGGGGTGCACGCAGATCGCACGCCGTGGTGGCGGCGCTTGCAGCCGGGGCCTTGGCCCTGAGCGGGTGCAGCAGCGGCTCGGACGACACCGACTCGCAGCAGGACGAGAAGAAGAAGGCGGCGGAGCAGCAGGCGCAGATCCCGTTCGGTGACGCCAAGGCGTCCACCGGCCCCGCCGCCGAGGTGAAGGGCGCCCAAGAGGGCGGCACGATCCCCGTCATGCAGCGCGACAGCTACGCGCACCTCGACCCGGCCCAGATATACGTCTCGGACGAGGGTGCGCTGGCGCGGCTGATCCACCGCGGTCTGACCGGCTACAAGGCCGACTTCAAGGGCAAGCAGACCCTCGTCGGCGACCTGGCCACGGACAGCGGCAAGCCCTCCGACGGCGGCCGTACGTGGACGTACACGCTCAAGGACAACATCAAGTGGGCCGACGGCACGGACATCACGTCGAAGGACGTCCGGCACACCTTCGAGCGGCAGTTCGCCGAGTTCATCAACGACGGCCCGGTCTTCATCCAGCAGTGGCTGGCCAACGTGCCGGGCACCGAGTACCGCGAGATGCTGCCCGAGGGCCCGTACAAGGGTGACCACCTGCCGGACTCCGTCCTGGAGACGCCGGACGACAAGACCATCATCTTCAAGTTCAAGGACCCGAAGCCGGACTTCCCCTACGCCCTGGCGATGCCGGGCTACTCCATGGTCTCCGAGGCCAAGGACACCCAGGAGAAGTACGACAAGGACCCGATGACCGCGGGCCCGTACAAGATCGAGTCCTTCAAGACCGGCAAGTCGATGACGCTGGTCAAGAACGAGCACTGGGACCCGGCGACCGACTCGACGCGGAACGCCTACCCCGACGGGTACGAGATCACCTTCAACATCCAGTTCGAGACCTCGGCCGAGCGGCTGATGGCCGACAAGGGTGAGAACAAGAACTCGATCAGCTTCACCAACAACGTGGACGCCGCCACGCTGCCGAAGCTGAACAAGGACCCCGACGCCCAGAAGCGCTCGGTCAACGGCTACCAGCCGTACGTCGCCCAGATGGCCATCAACATGGACCGGGTCAAGAACAAGAAGGTCCGCGAGGCCATCGCGTACGCCCTGCCCATCCAGCCCTACCAGCAGGCGTTCGGCGGCCCGCAGGGCATGGAACTGGCCGGCGGTCTGATCAGCCCGACCGTCTCCGGCTACGAGGACGGCTTCGACCCCTTCGGCAAGCTGAAGAAGCCGCTGGGTGACCCGGCCAAGGCCAAGAAGATCCTGGAAGAGGCCGGCGAGACCGGTTACAAGCTCACCTGGGGCTACATCAACACCCCCGAGGGCCAGAACTACTCGCCGACGATGGAGGCGACCCTCGAAGAGGCCGGCTTCGACGTCCAGCGCAAGGAGATCTCGGCCGAGACGTACTACGACGAGATCGGCCTGGTCGACAACAAGTTCGACATGTACGTGAGCGCGTGGGGCGCCGACTGGCCGTCCGCCAGCACCGTGGTTCCGCCGCTGTACGACGGCCGGCAGATCCAGGATGGTTCGTCGAACTACTCGCACACGAACGACGACCACGTCAACAGCGAGATCGACCGGATCCAGAAGATCTCGGACCCGGCCGAGGCGGCCAAGGAGTGGAACACGCTCTCCCAGTACGTGGTGAAGGACCTGATCTCCAACATCCCCATGACGTACTACAAGCAGATCCAGCTCTACGGCTCGAACATCGGCGGCGTCCAGTACGACGACGTCATCGGTGACATCGACCTGCGCAAGATCTACCTGAAGCAGTAAGCACCACTTCCGGTGCGCGGGGCGCCCGCCCGATCGGCGGGGCCCCGCGCACCACCCTTCAGTCCACGTCGCCGCTTTGTCCTTCGAAAGCAGCCCACAGTCATGCTTCGTTTCCTGATTCGCCGGACAATCGGCGCATTGATCATCCTGCTGATCCTCAGCGCGGTCTGTTTTTTCCTGTTCTTCGCCATTCCGCGTGACCCGGCCCGCATCTCCTGTGGTGAGAAGTGCACGCCGGAGAACCTGGAGCTGATCCGCAGGTCCCTCGGCCTCGACGATCCCGTCCCGGTGCAGTACTGGAACTTCCTCTCCGGCATCTTCGCCGGCCGTTCCTTCCCGACGGGCGACTGCCCGGCGCCCTGCATCGGCCGCTCTTTCGTGCACGACGAGAACGTCCTCACCCTTATCCAGGACCGCTTCCCCACCACGCTGTCGCTCACCATCGGCGCGGCCGTCGTCTTCCTCGTCTTCGGCGTCGGAGCCGGCATGATCGCCGCCTGGCGGCGCGGCACCCCGCTCGACAAGTTCGTCAGCGGCAGCTCCCTGGTGATCGGCTCGCTCCAGATCTACTTCATCGGCCCGCTCGTCCTGTGGGCGCTGGTGTACAGCACCGGACTCTTCGGTGACCCGGCCTACAACGAGTTCACCGAGAACCCATGGAAATGGGCGGTCGGACTGATCCTCCCCTGGGCAGTGCTCTCCACGATCTTCGCGTCGAACTACACCCGTATGGTGCGGTCCACGATGATCGAGCAGTTGCAGGAGGAACACGTCAGAACGGCCAAGGCCAAGGGCATGTCGAGCGGCACGGTCTTCTTCCGCTACGCCTGGCGCGGGGCCCTGATCCCGGTCGTCACGATCTTCGGCATCGACCTCGGCTCGCTGCTGGGCGGCGCGATCATCACCGAGTTCACCTTCTCGCTGCCGGGCCTCGGCCAACTCTCCATCGACTCCGTGTTCAAGGCGGACCTGCCGGTGTTGATGGGCGTGCTGCTGTTCTCGTCCACCATGATCATCCTGATGAACGTCATCGTCGACGCGGCGTACGCCTTCATCGATCCGCGCGTCCGTCTGTCCTAGGAGAAGCAGTGACCACCCTGACCAAGGAATCGGAAGGTTCCGCACCGTCCGCGGACGGTGCCTTCCTCTCGGTGCAGGACCTGCGCGTGCAGTTCACCACCGAGGACGGCGTCGTCAAGGCCGTCGACGGTCTCTCCTTCGACGTCGAGCGCGGCAAGACCCTGGGCATCGTCGGCGAGTCCGGCTCCGGCAAGTCGGTCACCAACCTGACCGTGCTGGGCCTGCACAACCAGATGTTCACCAACGTCGAGGGCTCCATCAGCCTCGACGGCGAGGAGCTGATCGGCGCGCCCGAGCGCAAGATGGAGAAGCTGCGCGGCAACAAGATGGCGATGATCTTCCAGGATCCGCTGACCGCGCTCTCGCCCTTCTACACGGTCGGCCGGCAGATCGCCGAGCCGTACCGCAAGCACACGGGCGTCTCCAAGCGCGCCGCGCACCAGCGGGCCGTGGAGATGCTGGACAAGGTCGGCATCCCCAACGCCAAGCTGCGCGCGGACGACTACCCGCACCAGTTCTCCGGCGGCATGCGGCAGCGCGCCATGATCGCGATGTCGCTCGTCTGCAACCCCGACCTGCTGATCGCCGACGAGCCGACCACCGCGCTCGACGTGACCGTGCAGGCGCAGATCCTCGACCTGATCAGGAACCTCCAGGAAGAGTTCGGCTCCGCGATCGTCTTCATCACCCACGACCTCGGCGTCATCGCGAACGTCGCGGACGACATCCTGGTGATGTACGCGGGGCGCGCCGTGGAGCGGGGCAGCACCCGCGAGGTGCTGCGCAAGCCGCAGCACCCGTACACCTGGGGCCTGCTGAGCAGCATGCCGCGGCTGTCGTCGGACGTGGACGTGCCGCTCACCCCGATCAAGGGCACCCCGCCCAGCCTGCTGAGCCCGCCGCCGGGCTGCCCGTTCCACCCGCGGTGCGCCTTCGTCAAGGACGTGGGCGGCGTCGCCTGCCGTACGGACCGGCCGGCGCTGCCCGAGGGCCGCGGGGCCGCCTGCCACCTGAGCGCCGGGCAGAAGCAGGACATCTTCATCGAGCAGATCAAGCCCCGGCTGGGCTAGGGAGCGACTGACCACCATGAGCGAAGAACTCACCCTCCCCGGCCCCCGGGACGACACCCCGACAGCGGCGGGCGAGGAGCTGCTCACCGTCGAGGGGCTCACGAAGCACTTCCCGATCATGGGAGGCTTCCCGATCAAGCGGCGGGTCGGCGCGGTGCAGGCGGTCGACGGTGTCGACCTGAAGGTACGTGCGTCCGAGAGCCTGGGCCTGGTCGGCGAGTCCGGCTGCGGCAAGTCGACGACCGGGCGGCTGCTGACGCGGCTGCTGGAGCCGACCGGCGGTAAGATCACGTACCGCGGCCAGGACATCACGTACGCCAAGCGCAAGGCTCTCGCGCCGATCAGGTCCGAGATCCAGATGATCTTCCAGGACCCGTACTCGTCGCTGAACCCGCGGCAGACCGTCGGCACCATCATCAGCAGCCCGATGGAGGTCAACGGGATCAACCCGCCCGGCGGCCGGGAGAAGCGGGTCCGCGAGCTGCTGGAGACCGTCGGCCTCAACCCCGAGCACTACAACCGCTTCCCGCACGAGTTCTCCGGCGGGCAGCGGCAGCGCATCGGGGTCGCGCGGGCGCTGGCGCTCAAGCCGAAGCTGATCGTGGCGGACGAGCCGGTCTCGGCGCTGGACGTGTCGATCCAGGCGCAGGTCGTCAACCTGCTCCAGCAGCTCCAGCGCGAGATGGGCATCGCGTTCCTGTTCATCGCGCACGACCTGGCGATCGTCCGGCACTTCTCGCAGCGCGTCGCGGTCATGTACCTCGGCAAGATCGTCGAGATCGGCGACCGGGACGACATCTACACCCGGCCGCGGCACCCGTACACCCACGCCCTGCTCTCGGCCGTCCCGGAGGCGCTCCTCTCGGACGACGAGGAGGAGGTGCCGCGGGAGCGCATCCGGCTGGCGGGCGACGTGCCGTCGCCGATCAACCCGCCGACCGGCTGCCGGTTCCGTACCCGGTGCTGGAAGGCGCAGGACCTGTGCGCGGAGAAGGAGCCGCCGCTGGTGCAGATCGGCGGCAACCGCGGCGGGCACCTGACGGCCTGCCACTTCCCCGAGGAGCCCACGGTGGAGCGCGAGGAAGTGGTCATCATGGACAAGGCGCTGGCGGCGCTGGAGGACAGCCCGTCCGCGGATCCGGTCAAGGAGTAGCGGCGGGGGCGCATGCCGATCGTCGCGGGGCCGGTGCCGGGGTTTCCCGGGACCGGCCCCTTTGCCGTGTCTGCCGTCTCCGGTGCCGTCGTCCGTGCCGCCCTCCGGGGGCCGGTTGCGCTCAGTTGAGGCGGGCGCGGGCGGCGCGGGCCTGGCGGCGCAGGGTGTCGGCGCCCTGCGGCTCCATCGCCGCTATCACCGAGGCGTACTCCTCCAGCTCCGCCGCCCCGGTGACGAAGTCCCCGCGGGCGACGAGCAGTTGCGCGCGCTCGTGCCGCAGCCGCGCGGGGTGGCTGGGCAGCAGCAGCGCGAGTTCGACGGCCGCGAGCTGGACGTCGGACTGCTCGGGGCGCGGGGCTGCCCAGGCGCGGATGTTGTTGAGGATGCGCAGCACGATGTCCAGCGGGTCGGCCGGTACGAGCATCGCGGGCGACAGCGGCTCCCCGCCGGTGGCCTCGGCGACCAGCAGCTCGGCGTCGGCGGGGGAGAGCAGCCGGCCGCCGTCGAAGGGGTCGGCCAGCACCGGGTCGCCCGCGGCGGGTGCGGCCCCCGGGCCGGTGGGCGGCGGGCCGAAGCCGACGACGAAGTGCCCGGGCAGCGCCACGCCGTACACCGGGGCGCCGGCGCGGCGGGCGACCTCCATCCAGATCACGGAGAGCATGATCGGCAGCCCGCGGCGGCGCCGCAGCACCTCGTGGAGCTGTGACGCCTCCAGCCGGCCGTAGTCACCGGGCGTCCCGTGGAACCCGCAGCGTTCGCCGAGCAGGTCGGCGGCGGCCCGCGCCCACGCGCGGGGCCCGCCGGGCGCGTACGGCAACTGCCCGGCCAGCTCGTCCAGCTCGATCTGCACGGCGTCGATGCCGTCCTCGTCGAGCCCGGGGTCGGTCTCGGCCCCGACCAGGAGGCAGAGCAGCGCGAGATCGGGCCGCGGTGCGCGGGCCTCCTCCGCGAACCGGGCCCGGTGCCAGACACCGGACATACTCATTCACCCATTGTGCGACGCGCCGGCGCACACGTCCCGTGCAACGGGACACCGGTGGGCAAGGAGCGCGCGCCGCGGCGCCCGCGCCCGGCGCCGCGGGCCGGCGTCAGGTGGTGGGGCGGTACCGGTAGTGGTAGGCGTGGTGGGTGGTGAAGCGCAGGCCCTCGTAGAGGGCCAGGGCGGGCTCGTTGTCGGGCTCCACCTGGAGGTACGCGGCCGAGGCGCCCTCCTGAAGGGCCCGGGCCGCGAGCGCGGCCATCACCGTCGTGGCCAGGCCGCGGCGGCGGTGCTCCGGGGACACCTCGACCGCCGCGAAACCCGCCCAGCGGCCGTCGACCACGCAGCGGCCGATCGCCGCGGGTACGCCGTCCGCACCCGGGACCGTCGCGAACCACACCGAAGGACCGCCCTCCAGCACCGTCCGCGCGGCTGGCGTCGGCTCCCCGGCCCGGTTGTAGAGCGTGAACCACTCCGCGGACGCCGTACGGGACAGCTCCACCCGCTGTGCCGCCCCCCTGTCCGCCACCGGCGCCAGCTCGCCCACCTGCATCAGCGCCGCCCGCCGCACCGACCAGCCGCGTGCGTCCAGCTCCGCCGCCAGCGACTCCTGCGTGCCCGCCGCACCGGTCGCGACCTGCACCATCGCCGGCAGCCCCCGCTCCCCGTACCAGCGCGTCACCCGCGCCAGCGCCGCGTCCAGCGGCAGTCCGGGGCCGCCCAGCGGCAGCACCGAGTTGGCCCGGCCGGTGAAGCCGTCCGAGGCCCGCAGCGTCCAGTCGCCCAGTTGCTCGCTCACCACCGGCGGCCACCCCCGTGCCGCCACCCGGACCAGCTCCGCCGCCGTGGCCGCGGGGCCGCGCCGCCGCGCCGGCTCGGCCGGCACGACCTTCGCCGCGACCACGGCCGACTCCGGGATCCGGACGACCTGACCGTTCCGTCTGGTCAGCCGAAGCTCGCCCGCGTCCCACGATGTGAGCACGCCGACCGCGTCCGTGAACCGCGCGCCTGTCTCGCAGGCATCTGTCAGGCGTCGTACGGAAACGCGTTTTCCCACGTCATCGGGGGTGATACGGACTTCGAGCCGCGCCCCAGTGGTGAATTCCACAGCTCTCCACGCCCCTCTTGTTCGCTCAGTGCCCGGGAACGGAGATACTAGGTGCGGGCATCGACACGCCGCGCTCCCGCGCCGCCAGCCTGATCGAGGAGGAACGACAGCGTGACCTACGTCATCGCAGAGCCTTGTGTGGACCTCAAGGACAAGGCCTGCATTGAGGAGTGCCCCGTCGACTGCATCTACGAGGGCCAGAGGTTCTTGTACATCCACCCGGACGAGTGCGTCGACTGCGGTGCGTGCGAGCCGGTCTGCCCCGTGGAGGCGATCTTCTACGAGGACGACACTCCCGAGGAGTGGAAGGACTACTACAAGGTGAACGTCGAGTTCTTCGACGACCTCGGCTCGCCCGGTGGCGCCTCCAAGCTCGGCCTGATCGAGCGGGACCACCCGATCGTCGCGGCCCTTCCGCCGCAGGAGCACGACGAGTAGCAGTCGGCATTACCCGAGAACCACGGCGACACACACGCATCGCCCCCGCCCTTCGGCCCTGCCCATCGGCTCCGGGCCGATCGGCGGGGGCTGTTGCGTCGATCGAGGACTGTGAGAGTGCGACCCGTCTCCTCCCGCCTGCCGGTCTTCCCCTGGGACCGGCTGGAGCCCTACAAGACCGCTGCCGCCGCCCATCCCGACGGCATCGTCGACCTGTCCGTGGGCACCCCCGTCGACCCCGTTCCCGAGGTGGTCAAGGCCGCGCTCGCGGACGCCGCCGACAGCCCCGGCTATCCGCTCGCGTGGGGCACCCCGGCGCTGCGCGAGGCCATCGCCGGCTGGTTCGGCCGGCGGCTCGGGGCGGCGGTCGGGCCGGACGCGGTGCTGCCGGCGATCGGCACCAAGGAACTGGTCGGCTGGCTGCCGACGCTGCTGGGGCTGGAGCCGGGGGACCAGGTGGCGTACCCGCGGCTGGCCTACCCGACGTACGAGATCGGGGCGCTGACGGCGCACGCCGAGCCCGTGACGTACGCCGATCCGGTCGCGGACCTCGACCCGGCGCGGGTGAAGCTGCTCTGGCTCAACACCCCGTCCAACCCCACCGGACGCACCATGGACGCGGCCGAGCTGCGCCGGGCGGTTGTGTGGGCGCGGGCGCACGGGGTGCTCGTCGCCTCCGACGAGTGCTACGTGGAGCTGGGCTGGGAGACCGAGCCGGTGTCCGTGCTGCACCCGTCGGTCAGCGAGGGCTCGTACGAGGGACTGCTCGCCGTGCACTCGCTGTCGAAGCGCTCCAACCTCGCCGGCTACCGCGCCGGGTTCGCGGGCGGCGACGCGGCGGTGGTGCGCGAGCTGGTCGCGGTGCGCAAGCACACGGGGATGATGATGCCCAGGCCGGTGCAGCAGGCGATGATCGCCGCGCTCGGCGATCAGCGGCATGTGGACGAGCAGCGCGAGCGCTACGCCCGCCGGCGGACCGCGCTGCGCGAGGCACTGACGGGGGCGGGCTTCCGGATCGAGCACAGCGAGGCGTCGCTGTACCTGTGGGCGACGCGCGACGAACCGTGCTGGGACACGGTCGCGGAGCTGGCGAAGCTGGGGATCGCGGTGGCTCCCGGGGAGTTCTACGGGGCCGCGGGGGAGCGGTTCGTGCGGGTGGCGTTCACCGCCACGGACGAGCGGGTGGCCGCCGCCGTGGCGCGGCTGGCGGCGCTGCGGCGCTGACGAGCCGCCGGGCCCGCGGAGGACGGCTCCGCGGGCCGCCGGCGGCCTCGTGGGTCAGCCGGTCGGGCTCAGACGAGGCCCAGTCCCGACGTGGGCAGGTCGGGGGCCAGGTTCCCGGCGGCGTCGGTGACCGCGGTCTGGCCCTGCTCGACGGTCTTGCCGGTGGTCTCCTGGACCGCGACCAGCGCCTTCTCGGCGGTCGGGCCGGCGGTGTCACCGAGCTGGTTCGCGGTCTCGGTACCGCTGGTGAGCACCTCGCCGCCGGTCTGGGAGGCGGTGGCGGGCAGCGAGGCGGTGTCCAGTGCGCTGACCGGGTTCAGGCCGTTCGTGCTGGGCAGCTCGACGGCGCTGGCGGCACCCGCGGCGCCGACGACCGGGGCGGCACCCGCAGCGACGACGAGTGCGACCCGGGCGAGGTGGCGCTTCAGGGGGTGGGACATGGTGCTCCTTTGACGGAGGGGTTACTGGATGGTCGTGTCCGCCGGGCGGACGCTGTGACTACCGCGTGAGGCGCCGGAAGGTTGCGGCCGCCCCAGGTAAAGAGTTGGTAATGCGTCGCATTATCTGCTTCGCCAGAAAACCGGGCAAAGCGGGTCGGTGCGAGTCGCGTTCGAGAGCCCAAGGACCGACGCTCACCGGGGATTTGTCGGATCGTGGAAAAGAACGGGAATTCCCGTTCCGCCGTCATGCGGCGTTGACCGGCTTCCCCCGTAAGAAGGAACGCGCGCTACGGCTCGGTGACGATACGGACCGACGCCGCGCCCGCCTCCGCGTTCGCGCCCTCGACCGCGCGCCAGCCGTCGGCCGACTCCCCGGCCCGCCACTCGCGGCCGGCGAAGGACACCTGCGCGACGCGCAGCCGCGGCGCCTGCGCCACCGCCCAGTGCGCCAGCTCCCAGCCGCGGCCGGTCGCGTCCGTGTTGCCGCCCGCGGTGTCCCCGGCGACCGGCAGCACCAGCACCTGCCCGTCCTCGCCCCGGCTCGCACCGCCGGCCCCGCCGCCCGGGCCGCCCGCGCCCGCGTCCGGCAGCACCCCCGCGCCGAACTCCCGCTTCAGCTCCCTGCGCAGCAGCGCGAGGTCGCCGGCGCGGGGGTCGCCCTTCGCCGTCGTACACGTGAAGGCGCCGCCCGCGCGGCCCGTCAGTGCGGCGGACAGCAGGGCGGCGGCCGGCTCGTGCTTCGCGTACGCCTGCGGGAAGCCGCTGCGCTGGACGCGCTGCGCGGCCTCGGTCAGCGGCAGCCGCGAGTAGCCGGGGTTCTCCGCCAGGTGCTCGTAGAACTTGCCGCTGGAGTACACCGGGTCGAGGATCTGCTCCTCCGAGCCCCAGCCCTGCGACGGGCGCTGCTGGAACAGGCCGAGCGAATCCCGGTCGCCGTGCTCGATGTTGCGCAGCCCGGACTCCTGCATGGCGGTGGCCAGCGCGATGGTCACCGCGCGCTCCGGCAGCCGCCGCGAGGACGCCACGGCGCTTATCGTCGCGGCGTTGGCGGCCTGTTCGGGATCCAGCTCGTACGGCTCGCCGTCGCCCTTGCCGCGGACCTCGCAGCGCGGCGCGGGACCGCCGCCGGTGTTGAGGTGGACCAGCAGGTACGCGCCCACGCCGCCGAGCACCGCGAGCGCGACGAACGCGCGGAGGAGGCGGCGGCGGAGAACGGGGGAGGCGGGCACGGGCCCACCGTAGCGTTCGCGGCGGACGGCCGCCGACGCCGGAGCGCGGCGGGCGGCGCCCGTACCGCGCGCGTTGCGCCGCCGCACCGTTCCCGTACGGCGCCCGTACCGCGCGCGTTGCGCCGCCGCACCGTTCCCGTACGGCGCCCGTACCGCGCGCGTTGCGCCGCCGCACCGTTCCCGTACGGCGCCCGTACCGCGCCGGCACCGTGCCCGTACGCCGCGAGGGCGCCGCGCGCCGGGCCTTAGGGTCGTCGGCATGGACCTGACGCTCGATGCCGCACGGCTCACCGCCCACCTCGTCGACACCGCCTCCGTCAGCGGCGAGGAGAAGCACCTCGCCGACGCCGTCGAGGCCGCGCTGCGCCGGCTCGACCACCTGCGGGTGGACCGCGACGGCGACGCCGTCGTCGCCCGGACCGGGCTCGGGCGCGCCGAGCGCGTCGTGCTCGCCGGGCACATCGACACCGTGCCCATCGCCGGGAACGTACCGTCGCGCCTCGACGGCACGTACGAGGACGGCGTCCTGTGGGGCTGCGGCACCTCCGACATGAAGGCCGGCGTCGCCGTCCAACTGCGCATCGCCGCCACCGTGCCCGCGCCCAACCGCGACCTCACCTTCGTCTTCTACGACAACGAGGAGGTCGACGCCTCCCGCAACGGCCTGCGCCGCCTCGCCGAGAGCCACCCCGACTGGCTCGCCGGCGACTTCGCCGTGCTGCTGGAGCCGTCCGACGGCGGGATCGAGGGCGGCTGCCAGGGCACGCTGCGCGCTGTCCTGCGGACCGAGGGCGAACGCGCCCACTCCGCGCGCGCCTGGCTCGGCACCAACGCCATCCACGCCGCCGCCCCCGCGCTGGCCCGGCTCGCGGCGTACGAGTCGCGGCACGCCGTCATCGACGGCCTGGAGTACCGCGAGGGCCTCAACGCCGTCCGCGTCTCCGGCGGCGTCGCGGGCAACGTCGTGCCCGACGTCTGCGAGGTCACCGTCAACTTCCGCTACGCCCCGGACCGCTCCGAGGAGCAGGCGATCGCCTTCGTCCGGGAGTACTTCGCGGGCTGCGGCGTCGCGGAGATCACCGTCGAGGACAGCTCCCCGGGCGCGCTGCCGGGCCTGGGCCACCCCGCCGCCGCCGCGTTCGCCGCCGCCGTCGGCGGCACCCCGCGGCCGAAGTACGGCTGGACCGACGTGGCCCGCTTCACCGCCCTCGGCGTCCCCGCGGTGAACTACGGCCCCGGCGACCCGAACTACGCGCACAAGCGCGACGAGCACGTGCACACGGCCCGTATCCACCACTGCGAGGAGCGGCTGCGGGCCTGGCTCACCGCCTGACCGGCGGGGCGCGTCACCGGCTGTTCCGCAGCGGTTTCTGCCGGGATTCCCCGGGCTTCCGGCCGCTTCGCCTAGCCTGGGCCGGAGATCGTCGTACGCGGAAACGCGACGAGACACCAGGAAGGGAGCGTGCCCGTGGGCAACTGGGACGAGTTCAAGGAGCAGCGGCTCGGCCCCGTCATCCGCCGCCGCAGCCGCATCCAGCGCGGGACGATGGACCAGCACCTGCTGGACACCCGGGAGCGCTCCGCGGAGTACGTGCACGAGGACCCGTGGCGGGTGCTGCGGATGCAGGCGGAGTTCGTCGAGGGGTTCGGCGCGCTCGCCGAGGTGGGGCCGGCGATCAGCGTCTTCGGCTCGGCCCGTACGGCGCCGGACAGCGAGGAGTACGCGCGGGGCGTCGCCATCGGCAAGGGGCTGGTGGACGCCGGCTTCGGGGTGATCACCGGCGGCGGGCCCGGGGTGATGGAGGCCGCGAACAAGGGCGCGCTGGAGGCCGGCGGGCTGTCCGTCGGGCTGGGCATCGAGCTGCCCTTCGAACAGGGCCTCAACCGGTACGTCGACCTCGGCGTGAACTTCCGCTACTTCTTCGTGCGCAAGACATGTTTTGTGAAGTACTCCCAGGGGTTCGTGGTGCTGCCCGGCGGCTTCGGCACGATGGACGAGCTGTTCGAGGCGCTGACCCTGGTGCAGACGAAGAAGGTGACGCGGTTCCCGATCGTCCTCTTCGGCAGCGACTACTGGGGCGGGCTCGTCGACTGGCTGCGCAAGACCGTCGTGGACGGCGGCAAGGCGGCGGAGCGGGACCTCGACCTGTTCCACATCACGGACGACGTGAGCGAGGCCGTGACGCTGGTCACGAAGGAGACGCCGTAGGGCCGGCGGCCCGTAGGGCGGCGGCGGGCTAGGCGAGTCCCCGCCGGGCGACGGCGGGCGGGCGGTGGCCCGCGATGGCGGCCACCATGTCCAGCACCTGCCGGGTCTCGGCCACCTCGTGCACCCGGTACACCTGCGCCCCCAGCCACGCCGAGACCGCCGTGGTGGCGAGCGTGCCGACCAGCCGCTCCTTGACCGGCTTGTCCAGCGTCTCGCCGACGAAGTCCTTGTTCGACAGGGAGACGAGCACGGGCCAGCCCGCCGCCGTCATCTCGCCGAGCCGGCGGGTGGCCTCCAGCGAGTGCCGGGTGCTCTTGCCGAAGTCGTGACCGGGGTCGATCAGGATCCCGTCGCGGCGTACGCCCAGCTCCACGGCCCGCTCCGCCAGCCCCAGGGTGACCCGCAGGATGTCGGCCATCACGTCCTCGTACGCGATGCGGTGCGGCCGGGTGCGCGGCCGGACGCCGCCCGCGTGGGTGCACACCAGCCCCGCGCCGTACCGGGCGGCGACCTCGGCGAGCCGCGGGTCGACGCCGCCCCAGGCGTCGTTGAGCAGGTCCGCGCCGGCCGCGCAGGCGGCCTCGGCGACCTCGTGCCGCCAGGTGTCGACGCTGATGACGACGTCCGGGTGGCGGCGGCGTACCTCGGCGATGAAGCCCGCGGTGCGGCGCACCTCCTCCGCGGCCGACACCTCGTCGCCGGGGCCGGCCTTCACCCCGCCGACGTCGATGATCGCCGCGCCCTCGGCGACGGCCTGCTCGACGCGGGCGAGCGCGGGCTCGTCGCGGAAGGTGGCGCCCTGGTCGTAGAAGGAGTCCGGGGTCCTGTTGACGATCGCCATGATCACCGGTTCGTGCGCGGCGAAAGCGCGCGACCCCAGTCGCAGCATGCTGCCTCCTCTGACACCCTCCGGGACGGCGGCCCCGGGCTCCTTCCGCGACCTTAGCCCGCGGGCGCGGCGGGGCGGGCACGGTGCCGCCGCGCCCGCGGGCCCGGGGGCTGTCACAGGCCCCGGATATGGTGGGGCGCAGCCACCCGGCGTACCGGGCGCGGCCATCCGGCGCCCCGGCTGTCCACGGGGAGACATCGTGTTCTGGTTCATGCTCATCGCCATGGTCGCGGTCGTCGCCGCGGTCACCGTCGTGCTGGCGGGCAACGGCGAGGAGGAACTGACCGAGCCGCAGCCGGACCGGCTCCACGACCCGCTGCCGCCCGACCGCCCGCTCGGCCGCGCCGACATCGACGCGCTGCGGCTGCCGGTCGCGCTGCGCGGATACCGCATGGACGACGTGGACGACGCGCTGGACCGCGTCGCCGCGGAGCTGGCGGAGCGGGACGCGCGCATCGCGGAGCTGGAGGCGGCGCTGGCGGGGGCGCACGCAACGGCGTACCGCGGGGCCCGGCCGGCGGGGCGGGAGTACGAGGACGCGGCGCCCGGGGCGGTGGACTACCGGGGGCCGGGTTTCGGAGGCGGCGAGGACCTGGGCGGTATCCGGAGCAACGGCGGTACGGACCGGGGCGGCCGGGAGCTGGGCAGCCGGGACTTCGGCGGTGGGGACTTCGGCGGGGACGACTTCGGCGGCCGGGACTTCGGTGACGGGGACTTCGGTGACGGGGACTTCGGCGGCCGGGAGCCGGGCGGGCCCGATTCCGGCGGGCCGGAGCCGCGCGGCGGCCTGGACGGGCGGGCATGAGCGCCGACGGCGGGGCCGTGGCCGGGCCCGACGGCCTGCTGCGCTGCCCCTGGGGGCTCTCCGCCGAGGACTACGTCGCGTACCACGACCAGGAGTGGGGCCGGCCCGTACACGGCGACGACGCGCTCTTCGAGCGGCTGTCGCTGGAGGCGTTCCAGTCCGGGCTGTCCTGGCTGACGATCCTGCGCCGCCGCGAGGGCTTCCGGGCCGCCTTCGCCGGCTTCGAGATCGCCGCGGTGGCGGAGTTCGGCCCCGCGGACGAGGAGCGGCTGCTCGCCGACCCCGGCATCATCCGCAACCGGCTGAAGGTGCAGGCCACCCTCGCCAACGCCCGCACCCTCGCCGCCTGGGCCCCGGGCGAGCTGGACACCCTGATCTGGTCGTACGCCCCGGACCCCGCCGGCCGCCCCGTGCCGCGTACGCTCGCGGACGTACCGGCCGTCACCCCGGAGTCGACGGCGCTGGCCAAGGAGCTGAAGCGGCGCGGCGTGCGGTTCGTGGGACCCACCACGGCGTACGCGCTGATGCAGGCGTGCGGCCTGGTCGACGACCACCTCGCGGACTGCCACGCGCGCTAGCGCGCGTGGCGGCGGGGCACGGCTGCGGCACGGGGGCACGGCGGGCGCGTACGAGCCCTCCGGGCCGCCGTGCTCAGCGGCCCGTGAAGCGCGGCTCCTCCTTCGCCACGAACGCCTCCACCGCGATCCTGTGGTCCTCCGACGCGCCCGCCCGGGACTGGAGCTCCGCCTCCTTCGCCAGCGTCTCGGCGAAGGAGTGCCCGGCCCCGTACGCCAGCGACTCCTTGATCGCCGCGTACGCCCCGGTCGGCCCCGACGCGAGCCTGCGGGCCACCGCCGCCGCCTCGGCGGCCAGGTCCGCCGCCGGCACGACGACGTTCGCGATGCCCAGCGCCAGCGCCTCGTCCGCGGGGATCCGGCGCGGGAAGAGCAGCAGGTCGGCGGCCCGGCCGTGGCCGACGAGGCGGGGGAGGGTCCAGGAGACGCCGGAGTCGGCGGTCAGCGCGACGCCCGCGAAGGAGGTGTTGAACGACGCGCTGTCGGCCACCACGCGGTAGTCCGCCGCGAAGGCGAAGCCCGCGCCCGCCCCCGCGGCCACCCCGTTCACGCCCGCGACCACCGGCTTCGGCATCCCGGCGAGGGCGGCGGCGATGGGGTTGTAGTGCTCGGCGACGGTGTCCATCGCGTGGTCCGTGCGCTGCGCGGCCCGGGCCGCCGCGAGGGTGCCGATGTGCTCCTTGAGGTCCTGCCCCACGCAGAACGCCCGCCCCGCGCCGGTGAGCAGCACGGCCCGTACGGCGTCGTCGGCGGCGGCCCGCCGCAGGGTGTCGCGCAGGGCGTTCTTGGTCTCGGTGTCGAGGGCGTTCATCGCGTCCGGGCGGTTGAGGGTGACGGTCGCGAGTCCGTCGGCGACCTCGTACAGCACGGTGTCCGCCATGTTCTTCCCTTCGCTACGCCCCGGGGTGGCCGGGGCTCTGCCGCGTCTCGTCGGTGCCGTCAGCATGGCGGAGATCCCCGCCCCGCGACATGTGACGTGCGTCAAATCGAAACGCGGCGCGCCCCGGCCGGGAAGGGCGCAGTATCGCATCCCTCTGGCGGGAATTGGGAGGTTTTGCGGTCGGACGTCGTCGAGAGGATGCGGACCGATGTTGGTCATCGGGACCGGCAATGCGGGATAATGGGCGAGAAGCACTGTGTTCGATGCCGGTGGCGACGAGCCTGCCCACAGGCCGTCGAGAGCTTCTCAACGAAGAGCTGGTTTCAGGAAGGGGAACGAGCATGGCGGCCATGAAGCCGCGGACGGGCGACGGCCCGCTCGAGGTGACCAAGGAGGGGCGGGGCATCGTCATGCGCGTTCCGCTCGAAGGCGGCGGGCGGCTCGTCGTCGAGCTGACCCCCGATGAAGCCGACGCGCTCGGCGACGCCCTGAAGAAGGTCGTCAGCTAGTCGGACCGAGGTCCGGAAGAACCCTGTATGCGCCCCGGCCACGTGGTGGCCGGGGCGGATCGCCCTCACGGGCCGGATCCTCCCGGACGCTGTCGTGTCGTGTCCGTCACGTCCGTCACGTCCGTCACGCCGTCATGTCTCGCGCCTGACGGCGCACAGCAGCCCGTCCCCCACCGGCAGCAGTGCGGGCATCAGCTCCGGGCTCTCCTTCACCGCGCGCAGCAGTTCGCGCAGCTTCTGCACCTCGTCGGGCTGGGCCGCCGAGTCCACCGTGCGGCCGTCCGCGAAGACGCCCTCGAAGCACACGACGCCGCCCGGGCGCAGCAGGCGCAACGATTCGCCCAGATACTCCAGGCACTCCAGCGGGTCGCCGTCGCAGAACACCATGTCGTACGACCCGTCCGCCAGCCGCGGCAGCACGTCCAGCGCCCGGCCGACGATGATCCGCGCCCGGTTCGCGGCGAACCCCGCCGCCCGGAACGCCTGGCGCGCGAACTGCTGCCGCTCCGGCTCCGGGTCCACGGTCGTCAGCACCCCGCCGGCGCGCATGCCCTGGAGCAGGTGGATGCCGGAGACCCCGGTGCCGGTGCCGATCTCGACCACCGACTTGGCGCCCGCCGTCGCCGCCAGCAGCCGCAGCGCGGCCCCGGCGCCCGCGGACACCTGGCGCAGCCCCGCCTCCAGGGCCCGCTGCCGGGCCCAGTGCAGCGCAGCCGTCGCCGAGCCCTGCGCACGCGTCGAGGCCGCCGGGCCGCCCGGGGTCGCCCCGGCCCGGCCGCTGTCGGCGTCCGCGGCACCGTCCGTGCCGTACGCCTCCGCGAACGACCAGCTCGCCAGCCGGTTGCCGGTAATCGCCTTCTCCTGTTCCCCGTTGGCACCTGCACCTGCATCCGTCGCAAGCGTGACTGTATCCGCTGCCCCTGGGAACCTGCTGGCCGGACCGTGCGTTGGGGGAGACGGAAGTGATACGGACGAGGTAAGGATGCCGGCGGGGATGGTTCCGCTGAATGCGGGAAAATACCGGTCGGATGAGCTTATCCGGAGCTAACGGGCGAGGTGGATATGGTAGGGGGCCTACTGGACATCACCAGAGCCACCAGGGGAGGTGCGGCCGCGTTCGGCGAACGGGGCGCCCTGCGGCGAATCGGCCGCGGGTCCCGGACACCGGATGAGCCGAAATCCGTGACCGACAATGCTGACGACCGCAGCCACGCCACCGACACCGTGACCGTTGCCGGATTCTCCGCGTTCCCGGCAGACGACGCGTCGTCCAAGGGGTGGACTCCGCCTTCGTGGGAGGAGATCGTCAGCACCCACAGCGGTCGCGTCTACCGTCTCGCCTATCGCCTCACCGGGAACCGGCACGACGCCGAGGACCTCACGCAAGAGGTCTTCATCCGCGTCTTCCGGTCACTGTCGACGTACACCCCGGGGACGTTCGAGGGCTGGCTGCACCGCATCACCACGAATCTCTTCCTCGACCAGGTGCGGCGCAAGCAGCGCATCCGGTTCGACGCGCTCGGCGACGACGCCGCCGAGCGGCTGCCGAGCCGCGAGCCGTCGCCGCAGCAGCACTTCAACGACACGCACTTCGACGCCGACGTCCAGCAGGCGCTGGACACCCTCGCGCCCGAGTTCCGGGCAGCGGTGGTGCTGTGTGACATCGAGGGCCTGTCGTACGAGGAGATCGCCGCCACCCTGGGCGTCAAGCTGGGCACGGTCCGCAGCCGGATCCACCGCGGCCGTTCCCACCTGCGCAAGGCGCTCAAGCACCGCTCCCCGGAGGCGAGGGCCGAGCAGCGCTCGCTCGCCGGGGCGGGGCAGGGCGCCTACGGCTCGGACGAGGAGGGCGGAACGCTGTGAGCAGCGTGGGCGGGCTGTCGCCCGCCGAGCAGCACCTGGGCGAAGCGCTGGCGGCGCTGGTCGACGGGGAGCTGCCCCACGACGCGCGCGACCGCGTGCTCGCGCATCTGGCGACGTGTCCGCGGTGCAAGGCCGAGGCGGACGAGCAGCGTCGGCTCAAGAGCGTGTTCTCCGCCGCAGCGCCGCCCGCGCCCTCGGACGGACTGCTGGCCCGGCTGGAGAACCTGCCGGGCGTCGACCTCGACGACGCCGCCCGCCGGTCGCCCTTCGCGGCCGGGGACGGCGGCGGTGCGCGTACGGGCGGCAGGGCCGGCGGCGCGCGCGCGACGCGGGCCGGCGGCTTCGGCGGCCGGCGCGACGCGGGCTCCCGGGCCGGGCTGACGCCGGCGGGTGCCGCCGCGCGCAGGCGGTCGGGCGGGAGCGTGCTCGACGGCGGCATGCTGGACGGCGGCGGCGTCCTCGACGGCGGCCCCGGATTCCCGATCCACGAGGTCGAGCGGCCCGCCGTGGCCCGCGGGCGGCGCTTCGCGTTCGCCGCCGCCGGCGCGGTCTCCTTCGCCGCCCTCGCCCTCGGCGGCGCGCTGCCCATCGAGGTGCCCGTCGACCCCGCCGGCTCCCCGGCGGTCACCCCCGGCGACCGCGGCGTGCCCGCGCGCTACTCGTACGACCCCCAGCTCTCCACCGGCGGCGGTGCGCAGGACGCCGGCCCGGTGCAGCCGTTCTCCACCCACAGCGGGCCGCTCCAGATGGCCGCCTCCGCGACGGCGGCGACGACCGCCACCCCGCAGCCGCCGCTGCTGTCGGTGTTCGCGGTCACCGAGCCGTCGACCTCCGCGCCGCAGACCGCACTGAGCGGGATGAATACCCCTTCGCCGCAGTGACGGCCCGCGGGGACCGGCGAGGCGTCGGTCCCTGGGCGATGCGCCGGACCGCATGCACCTGATTGAATCGCAAGGGCCTGCCCGGCGGGTGAGCAACAACTGCGGGCCGCGACGGTTCGCGCCCAGTCGCATGCGGAACGTGTGGGGAGAACATGGACCAGGGGAAGCCGAGTTGGTGGAGGCAGGAGCCCGGCGAGCCTGCGCGCGAGGCCGAGCCGGACACCGCCGGACCGCCCACCGACTCCGACACCTCCGCGCCGCAGGCCGCCCCGGCGGCCCCGCCGGAGGACGCGGGTCCGCCCCCGGGGTACGACCCGGAGGTGGACCAGTTGCGCCGGGTGCGGGAGGCGCTGCGGGAGTGGCGCGACGGGGAGGACGAGTACCACAGGGGCCGGAGCCGGGCGTCGTCGCCCGACGCGGCGGTGCCGCCCGCCGGGGGCGGGCCGGGTGCCGGTGGTGCGGGCGAGCGGGACGTGACGGCGCCGGGCGGGCAGCCGCCCGCGGTCGCCGACGCCGCCGAGACGCTGACCTTCGAGACGGCGGCCCCCGATGCGCCGACCCCGGAGGCCGGTGCTGCCTCGGTGGGCCCGGGGGCGGACGCCGTAGCAGGGCCGGACACGGTGGCGTCCGATGCGTGGACCCCGGCGGCTGACGCGCCGCCGGCCGCTGACGCCGGTGCCGGGCGGGATGCGGACGCGCCCGCCGGAGCGGTGACGGAGGCGGATCTTCCCGCGGCGCTGGCCCCGGAGACGGGCGGGCCGGACACGGACACGAGTGTGCTCCCGACGCGGCCCCGGGTCGCGGACGCACCGGGCCCTGTGGCAGCCGGCGGGCCGATCGCGGACGCGGGCGTTCCCCCGGGCAGTACGGACGCAGGTGCGTTCCCGGCACGATCCGGGACCGCCGACGCGGGTTCACCCGACGAGGTGGCAGCCGCGGCTGCGCACGCGGGGCAGGCCCCGGACGCTGTCGCGGCGGGCCCTTCCGCCGCGTCGGCGGCGGGCGGCGACCGCTCGGACGAACGGCCCTGGGAGGTCGGCGTACGGCCGTACCCGGGTGCCGCGGAGGCCGGGGCCGGGGCCTCGCCGGGCGGCAGAGACATACCCGCCGCGGTGTCCGCCGTCGCGGGCGCCCGCGCCGGCCGCGCCGCCCTGCCGCCGCGCGACGAACGGGACGACACCGCCCCCGAGCCCCCGGCAGCAGCCGCAGACGGCCCCCAGGACGCCGCAGCGCCCCCGCCGCCGCCCGCCCCCGCGGCCGGCGACCGTACGGCCGCCTCCGGCCGGGAGGAGCCCGTGGAGGCACCGAACGACGCCGTGGCGGCCGGGCCCGTCGTCGAGGACGACGACACCACGCAGCTCGCCGTCATCTCCGACTCCGACCCCCGGACCGCCGGGGAGGTCCCGGGTCCGCGGCGGCCCGCGGCCGACGCGGCCGTGGCACCCGCCGTCGCGGCGGCCGGGGGCGCCGAGGGCGACGTGCCGCGCGGGCCCGCGCCCGGCGACACCCGCTACCCCGCCCCGCAGGCCGGCCACCCCGGTACGCCCGGTGCGCCCGGCGGCCCCGGCCCGCAGGGCGGTCCCCGGGCGCCGTACGGGCCCGGCGGCCGGCCCCCCGTACACGGCGCGCCACCGCCCGGCGGCGTACCCGCGCAGGGCGGACCCGGGCCCGAGGGCTCCGGGCGCCCCCCCGGCGGCCACCCGCCCGCGGCGCACGGCATGCCCGCCCCCGGCCCCGGCACCCCGGGCCCAGGCACCCCCGCCACGGGCTCCCCGGGTCACGGCACTCCCGGCCCTGGAACCCCCGCCTCGGGGACCCCCGGCCCGGGCGCGGGCCCCGGCACCCCCGGACCCGGCACGCCCGGGTTCGACGGTTCCGGGCGGCCCCCCGGCGGCGGGCCCGGCGCGACCGCGCCGTACGGCCCCCACCCGCAGGGCGCCCCGCAAGGGGCCCAGTGGCAGCGCTACGACCCCTGGGCCTCCGCGCACCCGGCCCACCACGCAGCGGAGCGGCGCAAGGGCAGGTGGGCCACCCTCGTCGGGGCGCTCGTCATCGCCCTCGCCGCCGGCGGCATCGGCGGCGCCATCGGCAGCTACGTCGAGCGCAACGGCACCCCGGGCCAACTGGAGCTGGACCAGTCCTCCGCCGACGACGCCGGCGGCAAGCGCCCGCCCGGCAGCGTCGCCGGGATCGCCCGGTCCGCGCTGCCCGGGGTCGTGACGCTGCGCGTCAGCGGGGCGGCCGAGCAGAGCACCGGCACCGGCTTCGTCCTCGACAAGCGCGGGCACATCCTGACCAACAACCACGTCGTGCAGCCGGCCGAGGAGGGCGGCGACATAACGGTGACGTTCAGCGGCGGCGAGTCCAAGTCCGCCGAGGTCGTCGGCGGTGACGCCGGGTACGACCTCGCCGTCGTCCGCGTCAAGGGTGTTTCCGGGCTGAAGCCGCTGCCGCTGGGCAACTCCCGTTCGGTCGCCGTCGGTGACCCCGTCGTCGCCATCGGCGCACCGTACGACCTGCCCAACACCGTCACCTCCGGGATCATCAGCGCCAAGGAGCGCCCCATCACCGCCGGCGGCGAGCAGGGCGACGGCAGCGACATCTCGTACGTCAACGCCCTCCAGACCGACGCCCCGATCAACCCCGGCAACTCCGGCGGTCCGCTCCTCGACTCCCGGGGCCGCGTGATCGGCATCAACAGCGCCATCCGCGCCGCCGACAACGGCGGCGGCGAACCGCAGACCGAGCAGGGCGGCAGCATCGGCCTCGGCTTCGCCATACCGGTCAACAAGGGCAAGGAAGTCGCCGAGGAGCTGATCAACACCGGCAAGGCCACGCACCCCGTCATCGGCGTCACGCTCAACATGCAGTACACCGGCGACGGCGCCCAGGTCGGCTCCTCCGCCGAGGAGGGCGGCACCGAGCCGGTCACCCCGGGCGGCCCCGCGGACACCGCGGGCATCGAGCCGGGCGACGTCATCACCGGCGTCGACGGCGAAGGGGTGCACAACGGCGAGGAGTTGATAGTCAAGATCCGCAGCCGCAGCCCCGGTGACGAGCTGACCCTGACCGTCGAGCGCGGCGGCGAGGAGCTGACCGTCGACGTCACCCTCGGCGAGGGCGACTCCACCGACTGACCCTGCCAAACACCGTCAAACACCGCATCGGCCGCCGATGACCAGTCCACAGCGGCCGATGCGGTACTCCCGGTGGGGCGGGATCGCCAGGTACCGTGAGAGTCGCCCGGACCTGCCGGCAGCGGGCCGACGGACAGGACAGCAAGGAGTGCCAGGTGTTCTTCGACATAGGACCCCTCGAGCTGATCGCTCTCATCATCCTGGCCACGATCGTCTTCGGCCCCGACAAGCTGCCCAAGGTCATCCAGGACACCATGCGGTTCGTCCGCAAGGTCCGGGAGTTCTCCGACAGCGCCAAGGAGGACATCCGCAAGGAGCTGGGCCCGGAGTTCAAGGATTTCGAGTTCGAGGACCTGAACCCGAAGAACTTCGCGAAGAAGCACCTCCTCGACAACGACGACCTGGGTCTGAAGGAGATCCGCAACGGCTTCGACCTCAAGAAGGAGGTCGCCGAGGTCGGCGAGGCGGCGCGCACCGTGGGGGACATCGACGACGGCGCCGCGGGCGGCGGCAAGCCGCTGAGCCTGACGAAGGACGGCGGCAGCGGCACCGACGGCAAGAGCGACGCCGCAGGTGAGGCCAAGGGCACGGCCACCGCCGAGCGCCCCCCGTACGACGCGGACGCCACCTGATCGGCTCACATATCAGACCACCTGCCTGTCCTAGCGTATGCAGGTGGATATCCTCCCGTGTGTCTGGGTGAGCGCCCGGCATGCGGTGTGCCAGGCGGGGCGTGCGCCCCGGCGGGGGGCGACCGCCGAATGACAGGTCCAGGCCACGAGGAGGCACCACGCTGATGGAGATCACGAGCGAGGCGGAGCCCGGGGGGACGGTTCAGGAGTCCGAGCCGCGTCTGGTGGACAGCTTTCTGCTGGCGTCCTTCCCCTGGTACGGGCTGGACGGCGCGTTCGCGGGTCCGCGCTGGCTCCAGTCCACCGGGGGCGGAGACGGCGGTGTGGAGCACGGCACGGTGGGCCACGGGGACCAGCCCTCGTACCTTGCCGAGGCCGGCATGCGCGAGCACCGCTTCGCGGTGGTCGTGACCGTCGCGAGCCGCCCCGTGCGGCGCAGCGCGGACGGCACCGGGGTGCTGGAGGCGACGTCCGTGTCGTCCGCGGCCTGGCTGGCGGGCTCCGGGCTGCTGTCGTGCACCTGGCCGACGCAGATGGAGCGCCAGATGCGCGAGGAGTGGCTGGACCAGCAGACGTCGGTGGCCTGGGAGCTGGCCGACGACCTGGAGGGGTCCGACTGGTCGGCGCTGTCGCTGCCGGTCGACGGCGAGGCGACGCAGTTCCACTACCGCGAGTCGGAGTTCGGCTGGGTGCTGGCGGGGACGACGCAGAACCAGGTGCACCTGGGCGCGTACGGCCGCGGCATGAGCGCGTACGGGCTCGCGTTCTCGGTGATCAAGGACATCACCACGTACGAAGACCGCCGCGGGTAGCCGCCCGCGGCGGTTCGGGGCGCGGATCGCGTACGCACCGCGCCCCCCGGCCACGCGGCACGGGGGCGTACGCCCCCGCCGCGCCCGGCGTCCGGGCGGCGCCGCTCAGAACTTGTTGCGCGGTGTGACGCCCAGCGACATCCCCGCGAGCCCGCGCGGCCGGCCGCCGAGCTGCGCCGCGATGTCGCGCAGCGCCGCGCCCGCCGGGGAGTCCGGGTCGGTCAGCACGACCGGCTTGCCCTCGTCGCCGCCGGCCCGCAGCGTCACGTCGATCGGGATGGCGCCGAGCACCGGCACCTGTGCGCCCGTCGTGCGCGTCAGCCCCTCGGCGACCTGCTTGCCGCCGCCGCTGCCGAAGACGTCGACCATCTCGCCGCAGTGCGGGCACGGCAGGCCCGACATGTTCTCCACCACGCCGACGATCTTCTGGTGCGTCTGCACGGCGATCGCGCCGGCCCGCTCGGCGACCTCGGCCGCGGCCTGCTGCGGCGTGGTGACGACGAGGATCTCGGCGTTCGGCATCAACTGCGCGACGGAGATCGCGATGTCGCCGGTGCCCGGGGGCAGGTCGAGGAGCAGCACGTCGAGGTCGCCCCAGAAGACGTCCGCGAGGAACTGCTGGAGCGCCCGGTGCAGCATCGGGCCGCGCCAGACGACCGGCGCGTTGCCCGGCGTGAACATCCCGATGGAGATGACCTTCACGTCGTGCGCCGTCGGCGGCATGATCATGTCTTCGACCTGGGTGGGCACGGCGTCCGTGCCGAGCATGCGGGGTACGGAGTGGCCGTAGATGTCGGCGTCGACGACCCCGACCTTGAGCCCCTCGGCCGCCATCGCCGCCGCCAGGTTGACCGTCACCGACGACTTCCCGACGCCGCCCTTGCCGGACGCCACCGCGTACACCCGGGTCAGCGAGCCGGGCTGGGCGAAGGGGATCTCACGCTCCGCCTTGCCGTTGCGCAGGGACGCGGCGAGCGCCTTGCGCTGCTCGTCGCTCATCACGTCCAACTCGACGGTGACGGACGTCACACCCGCGACCTGCTCGACGGCTTCGGTGACCCGCGAGGTGATCGTGTCCCGCATCGGACAGCCGGCGATGGTCAGGAAGACCCCGACGGCCACCGAGCCGTCTGTCCCGATCTCGACCGACTTGACCATGCCGAGGTCGGTGATCGGCCGGTGGATCTCCGGGTCGTTCACCGTCGCGAGCGCGGTGCGCACCGCCTCTTCTGTGACAGCCATGCCACCAGCGTACGGCCGAGTGCCGCGGGCGGGGAAAGCCAGGTGCCCGAGGGCCCGGTACGCTGCCGCACGTGATGAGGAGATCGGCCTTCCGGATGGTGCTGTTCGCTGTCTCGGCCACCGTCCTCGCGGGCTGTTCCGAGGACGGTCCGCAGGCGGGCGACAACGGTGTCGGGAAGCTCTCCCCCGAGAGCATCAGGTCCAAGGCGGAGCGGGCGGCGGCGGGCGCGAGTTCGGTACGCCTGGCGGGCACGCTGGTGAGCAACGGCCAGCCGGTCAAGCTCGACATGAGACTGTCGTCGGACGGCGGGGTCGGCGAAGTGTCCACCGGCGGCATGACGTTCTCGCTGCTGCGCGACGAGGAAGACCTCTTCCTGAAGGCCGGCGACGAGTTCTGGCTGCACCAGGACGACGGCAAGGACGACGGCGGCAGCCCCTCCGACTCCGACGTGGCGGCGGCCAGGAAGCTCGACGGCAAGTACGTGAAGGTGCCGCCGGAGGACACCGCGTACAAGCAGCTCAGCGGCTTCACGGAGATGAAGCTGCTGCTCGACGGGCTGCTGAAGCTCGACGGCGAGCTGGCGGCGGACGAGAACGGCGAGGTCGACGGCTTCCCCACGATCCGGGTGACGGCCGACGACGGCGCGGGCGGCGCGCTGGAGGTGGCCCTGGACGGGCGGCCGTACCCGCTGCTGCTGGAGCGCGCGGGGGACGCGGGCGAGCTGCGACTCGTGGACTGGGACGAGGAGTTCGAGGTCAACGCCCCGCGCAAGGAGGACGTCGTGGACTACGGGAAGCAGATCTCGGCGAGCTGAACGGCCGCCGCCCTCCCCGCCGTACGACCCGCGCCGCCCTCAGCCGCGCCGCCGCCGCCGGAACAGCAGCCGCGGCAGCGCCGCCGGCGCCGGCTGCCGCGTCGTCGCCGGGGTCACCGGCGGCGGGGCGGCCAGCGACCCGGTCGGCAGCGCGTCCCCGGCGACCGCGGCGCCGTCCCGCGCCAGCCGCAGCACCCGGCTCTCCCGCGCCCAGCGCCCGGCGACGTGGTCGGCGTCCACGGCGTTGAGCCGCTTGCCCTTCAGCTCCTCCACCGCCGCCGCCCACGCCTCGCTCTTTGGCGCCAGCTCGGCCACCCGCGCCGGCCACGCGACCAGCCGCCCGCCCTTGTCCTTGCTGCGCGCGTGCACGGTCACCAGCGCCCCGTCGGCCAGCCCGAGCCCGTCGAGCGGCTGCTCGGCCGGGCCGTCGCCGACCAGGAGCACGGCGCCGTCGTGCCAGACGTGCCACAGCGCGCGCTGGGTGCCGTCGGGGCCCTCGATCCACACGAGCCCGGACTTCCTGGCGGCTTCTTCTGCGAGGGCGGCGGCGATCGGCTCCATGGGGCACGAGCGTAGCCGCCGGGCCCCGGGCCCGTACCCCTACAGCCAGCCGTTGCGGCGGAAGCCGCGGTGCATGGCCAGGCAGATGCCGAGGATCAGGGTGAGCACCATGGGATAGCCGAACTCCCACGCGGTCTCCGGCATGTGGTCGAAGTTCATGCCGTACACCCCGGCGATCATCGTCGGCACCGCGAAGATCGCCGCCCACGACGTGATCTTCCGCATGTCGGCGTTCTGCGCCACCGTGGCCTGGGCCAGATTGGCCTGGAGGATGGAGTTGAGCAGCTCGTCGAAGCCGACCACCTGCTCGTGTACGCGCGCCACGTGGTCCGCGACGTCCCGGAAGTACTTCTGGATCTCCGGGTCGACGAACCGCATCGGCCGCTCGGAGAGCAACTGCATCGGCCGCAGCAGCGGCGCCACGGCCCGCTTGAACTCCAGCACCTCGCGCTTGAGCTGGTACACCCGCCCGGCGTCGCTGCCGCGCGCGCTGCGGCCGTCGCTGGGCGAGAAGACGTCGATCTCGACCTCGTCGATGTCCTCCTGGACGGCGTCGGCGACGACGATGTAACTGTCGACGATCTGGTCGGCGATGGCGTGCAGCACCGCGGACGGGCCGGTCGCCAGCAGCTCGGTGTCCTGCTCCAGCCGGGCGCGCAGCGCCCGCAGCGAGCCCTGGCCGCCGTGCCGGACGGTGATGATGAAGTCCTGGCCGGTGAAGCACATCACCTCGCCGGTCTCCACCACCTCGCTGGTGGCGGTGAGTTCGGCGTGCTCGACGTAGTGGATGGTCTTGAAGACGGTGAACAGCGAGTCCTCGTACGGCTCCAGCTTCGGCCGCTGGTGCGCGTCGATCGCGTCCTCGACGGCCAGCGGGTGCAGCCCGAACTCCCGGGCGATGCCGGCGAACTCGCGCTCCGTCGGCTCGTGCAGCCCGATCCAGGCGAAGCCGCCCCCGGCGCGCACCCGGCGCATCGCCTGGGCCGGGGAGAGCCGCTCGCTGATGCGCCGGCCGCCGCGGTAGACGGCGCAGTCGACGACGGCGCTGCCGGTGGCCGGGTCGCGGGTGGGGTCGTAGCCGTGGGCGGACTGGCCCCGGCGCTTGTGGGCGGGACGGACGACGGCTCGCAGGTCACGGATCATCGACATGGGCGAACTCCTTCACGCTCCTGCCGGGCGCGGACCAACGCTGCCGGGAATGGGGATCTACGCAGAGGTACACCCACAAAGCGGGCACCGCTGAGCGCGCCGACGGCACGTCAGTGGATTACGACGGAAAAGTGCGTGCTCAGCCGCCAGGCGCCGAACGGCGCGGCCGGGAGTCGACCTGGAGATCCCCGCGGCGGTGCGGGGGAAGGTTCAGCGGAGGTCAGCGAGGCCGGGCCGGGCGGGAGAGCTGTCGGTACTGCAAGGTCGGCTGGGATCCACCGCAGTCCCCACCTCCTCCGGCCGGGCCCTGTCGAAGGGCGTACGAGTCAAAGCCGTTCGCGTGCTGGTCGTTCGCGTGCTGGTCAGATGCCTTCGCGTCGCACGCGGTGCCCGTGTCCTACGACGCGCACCGAGCCGACACGCAAGGTTACCAGCCGCCGGTGAACGGGCCGCCCGGCTCGGCGGCGGACCGGCGCCCTAGGCTGGGGCGCATGGCGTACGACGACGTGCTCGCGCAGGTGGAACGGCGGCTGACCGGGGCGTTCGGCGAACCCGACGCGCGCGCCGCCGTGACCTTCGTCGGCACGGACCGCATCGAGGTGGTGCGTTTCACGTCCGCCACCGCCGACGGCGAGCCGCTGCTGCGCTACGCCACCCTCGGCATGTCCGGGCAGCCCATGGCCGACCCCGCGCAACTGCTCGCCGACCCGCTGCGCGGCCCGCGCGCCGAGCTGCTGCTGACCGTACGGGCCGGGCACGCCGACACCGGCAAGGTGCTCCGCCCCCTCGCCGTGCTCGCCGCGTCGCCCCAGGTGGAGGGCGTCGTCGTGGCGCCGGGGTCGTCGCTGGAGGTGGGGGAGCCGCTGTGGCCGGGGGCGCCGTTCCGCGCGGTGCTGGTCGCGGAGCCGGGCGGGCTGGTGGACGACGTGGCGCTGCCGGAGCCGCGGGAGCCGGTGCGGTTCCTGCCGCTGCTGCCGATGACCCCGAACGAGGCCGCGTGGAAGCGGGTGCACGGCGCCGCGGCGCTGCGCGAGCGCTGGCTCGCGGCGGGCACGGACCTGCGCGACCCGCTGCGCCGCGGGGTGGACCTGGGCGCGTAGCGGCGCCTCCCGGTGCTCGCCGTACGGGGCCGGGGCGACGTCCGGCGCGTGCGCCGGGGCGCCGGGCCGGGCGGCCCCGGACGGGTGATCGTCCTTGACGGCGCGGCGACCGGGGAGGACCGTAAGTTCCTATGAGGGGCGAACCCAGTTGCCCGAAGTGCGGCGGGCGGGTCCGGGCGCCCGGTCTCTTCACCGACTCCTGGCAGTGCGAACGGCACGGGCCGGTGCAGCCGCTCCAGCCCGTCATACCGCCCAGCGTCGAGGCGCTCGGGGTGGTCGTCCACCGCGCCCAGGTGCCGGTGTGGATGCCGTGGCCGCTCCCCCTGGGCTGGCTGTTCACCGGCGTCGCCAACGCGGGCGACGACCGCAGCGGCGGCCGGGCCACCGCCGTCGCCTGCTCGGGACCCGGGCCGCTGGGCGGCCCCGGCGAGCTGATCCTCGTCGCCGAGGAGCTGGGTGTCGGCCTCGGCGCGCGCTTCGCCGGCGTGCAGGGACCCGACCCCGGGCCGGGGATGTGCACGGACAAGCCGCCGGACGCCAAGGTCATCGCCGCCGGCCGGCCCACCCCGATGTGGCACGTCGGCGGCGTGCCCCCGGACCGGGCCGTCTTCGCCGGGGAGGCGCGCGGACTGTGGCTGTGGGCGGTCGTCTGGCCGGAGCAGTCGGGGCTGCTGCTCTACGACGAGCTGGTGCTCACCGACCTGCGGGACGCCGGCGCCGAGATCGAGCTGCTGCCCTGCGGGGCGCTGTCGCCCCGGCTGCTGTAGCCGGGCCGGTGCCCGGAACCCGTACCGTCAGCAGTTGGACGCCCGCCCGGGACCGTAAGCTGGGTGCCTTCCAGCGCCCCCGAGCCCGTGCGAGGTACCGTCCGTGCGCATCGACCTGCATACCCACTCCGCCGATTCGGACGGTACGGACACCCCCGCCGAGCTGGTGCGCAAAGCGGCGGCCGAGGGTCTGGACGTCGTCGCGCTCACCGACCACGACGGCGTCGGCGGGCACGCCGAGGCGATCGAGGCGCTGCCCGACGGGCTGACGCTCGTCCCCGGCATGGAGCTGTCCTGCGACCTCGACGGCGTCAGCCTGCACATGCTCGCGTACCTCTTCGACCCCGAGGAGCCGGAGCTGGCCCGCGAGCGCGACGCCGTCCGCAACGACCGGGTGCGCCGCGCGCGGCTGATGACCGAGCGGCTGATCGAGCTGGGCGTGCCCATCACCTGGCAGCGGGTGCAGGAGATCGCCGGCGAGGGCGCCATCGCCCGGCCGCACGTGGCCAGCGCGATGGTCGAGGCCGGCATCGTCGCCTCGATCCAGGACGCGTTCACCGACGAGTGGATCGGCTCCGGCGGCCGGGCGTACGTGGAGAAGCACGAGCTGGACCCCTTCGACGCCATCCGCCTGATCAAGGCCGCCGGCGGCGTCACGGTCTTCGCCCACCCGCTCGCCGTCAAGCGCGGCGTGTGCCTGCCGGAGAGCGCCGTAGCGGAGCTGGCCGCCGCGGGCCTGGACGGCATCGAGGTGGACCACATGGACCACGACGAGGACACCCGCGCCAAGCTCCGCGGCACGGCCGCGGACCTCGGCCTGCTGGCCACGGGCTCCAGCGACTACCACGGCTCGCGCAAGACCTGCCGCCTGGGCGAGTTCACCACCGCCCCGGAGATCTACGACCAGATCGTCGACCGCGCCACGGGCGCCGCCCCGATCAAGCGCTGAGCGCGCCGGGCCCCGGAGTCCGTCCGGCGGGCGCGGGGCGCCTGCCGCCTCACACGCCGAGGCCGCGGGCGCCCGGGCCGCGTTCGCCCATCCGGTCGTCGGTGTTGGCCAGGGCGCACTTGTCGAGCGAGAGGCAGCCGCAGCCGATGCACTCGGTGAGGTTGTCGCGCAGGCGCTCCAGCCGGCGGATGTGGGTGTTGAGGTCCTGGCGCCAGCACTCCGACAGCCGCGCCCAGTCCGCGCGGTTGGGCGTACGGCCCTCGGGCAGCAACGTGAGCGCCTCGCGGATCGCCGCCAGCGGGATGCCCACGCGCTGCGAAGCACGGATGAACGCGACCCTGCGCAGGGTGTCCCGGGAGAACCGGCGCTGGTTGCCGGTGGTGCGGCGGCTGCTGATCAGGCCCTGGCGCTCGTAGAAACGCAGCGCGGACTGGGGGACTCCGCTGCGGTCGGACAGCTCGCCGATGGTGGCTTCCTTGGCCCGGGGGGACAGGTGTTGCGTCATGCCCGCCAGCGTAACCCGACCTCAACCACGGTTGAGGTTCGCTACCGCGCCGCCGGACCGGCCGACCAGAACGCGGCGAGCGCGGCGGCGGTCTCGGCCGGGCGGTCGACGTTGGGGGAGTGGTCCGCGCCGTCGACGACCGTGCGGCGGGCGCCGAGCCGCCGGGCCATGCCGTCCATCTGCGTCACCGGCCAGACGTAGTCGGATGCGCCGGTGAGCACGTGCACGGGCAGCGGCAGGGCGGCCAGCTCCGCGGTCCGGTCGGGCTCCTCGCACAGTTGCCGGCCGGTGGCGATGAGCTGGGCTGGGCTGGTGCCGAGCCAGCGGCGGTGCAGGAAGTCGTCCACCTCGGCGGAGGTGCCGGCGTCGGGGGCCTCCGGCGGGTCGAAGGCGCGGATGGCCTGCCAGACGGACTCCATGTCGTACTTGGTCAGGGCGTCGCCGAGGAGCTTGGCGCGGGACTGCTGCTCGTCGCAGACGATGCCGGGGCCGCAGCTCAGCAGGGTGAGCGAGGAGAAGGTGCGGGGGTCGGCGCGCAGCACCGCGGCCCGGGCGATGTGCCCGCCCAGGGAGTGCCCGAGGAGGTGCGGCGGGGGGTCGCCGGGGGCGGTCAGCGCGGCGGCGAGCGCGAGGACGTCCTGCGCGAGTTCGTCCTGCGCGTACGCGGCCTCGTCGTCGGGCCCGTCCGTCTCGTACTGCCCGCGGCCGTCCACGGCGACGACGCGGTAGCCGGCGGCGGCGAGCGGGGCGAGCAGGGCGATGAAGTCCTCCTTGCTGCCGGTGAACCCGGGCAGCAGGAGCGCGGTCCCGTGTACGGGCCGGCCGGCCCGCAGCGCGGCGAACGCCCCGCGCGGGGTCTCGATCCGCAGGGCCTCGGCCCCGGCCGGCAGCGCGACGAACGGCGGCTTGCTCATGCCCCGACCCTAGGCCCTGCCCGTACGCCCCCGGCCACCCACCCCGGGCACGACCGCGGGCCCGGTGCGTACGCCGTGACGTACGCACCGGGCCCAAAAGGTCCTGCCGTTGGGCTACTCCGCGGCCTGCTGCTGGCCCGCGCTGCCGCTGCGGGTGCGGCGACGGCGGCGGCGCGGCTTGCGGGCCGCGGCGTCCGCGCCCACCTCCGCGACCGGCTCCGGCGCGGCCTCCCGCGTCTCGCCGCCGGCGCCCTCGACGGCGTCCGCCGCCAACGGGCGCCCGTTGCGGGTGCGGCGCCGCTGGCGCGGCGTACGGCTGCGCTTGGGACGCTCCTCGGTGGCGACCGCGCGGCGCGGGCCCGCGCCGCGGCGCCCGCCGCCGGTCTCGCCCAGGTCCTCCAGCTCCTCGGCGCCGAGTCCCGCGCGGGTGCGCTCGGCGCGCGGCAGCACGCCCTTCGTACCCTCGGGGATGCTCAGCGCCTCGAAGAGGTGCGGGGAGGTGGAGTAGGTCTCCTCGGGGTTCTCCAGTCCCAGCTCCAGCGCCTTGTTGATCAGGTGCCAGCGGGTGATCTCGTCCCAGTCGACCAGGGTGACCGCCGTGCCGGACGCGCCCGCGCGGGCGGTGCGGCCGATGCGGTGCAGGTACGTTTTCTCGTCTTCCGGCGTCTGGTAGTTGATCACGTGCGTGATGCCGGCGACGTCGATGCCGCGCGCCGCCACGTCCGTGCAGACCAGCACGTCGACCTTGCCGTTGCGGAACGCCCGCAGCGCCTGCTCGCGCGCGCCCTGGCCCAGGTCACCGTGGACCGAGCCGGAGGCGAACCCGCGCCGGGCCAACTGCTCCGCGACGTCCGCGCAGGTGCGCTTCGTACGGCAGAAGATCATGGTCAGCCCGCGGCCCTCGGCCTGGAGGATGCGCGCCAGCATCTCGGGCTTGTCCATCGAGTGGGCCCGGAAGGCGTGCTGCTCGACGGCGGCGACGGTCGCGCCCTCGTCGTCCGGCGCGGTGGCGCGGATGTGGGTGGGCTGGGACATGTAGCGCCGGGCGAGGCCGATGACCTGCCCCGGCATCGTGGCCGAGAAGAGCATCGTCTGCCGCTTGGCGGGCAGCTGCTGGATGATCTTCTCGACGTCCGGCAGGAAGCCGAGGTCGAGCATCTCGTCGGCCTCGTCGAGCACCAGCACCTTGATCTTCGACAGGTCCAGCTTGCGCTGGCCGGAGAGGTCGAGGAGGCGGCCGGGGGTGCCGACGACGACGTCGACGCCCTTCTTCAGCGCCTCAAGCTGGGGCTCGTACGCCCGGCCGCCGTAGATGGACAGCGCGCGGACGTTACGGACCTTGCCGGCGGTCAGCAGGTCGTTGGTGACCTGGACGCACAGCTCGCGGGTGGGGACGACGACCAGCGCCTGCGGCGCGTTCGTCAGGGCGCCGGTCTCGGCGCGGCCGGACTCGACGTCGGCGGGGACGACGACCTTCTCCAGCAGGGGAAGGCCGAATCCGAGCGTCTTACCGGTACCGGTCTTGGCCTGGCCGATCACGTCGGTGCCGGCGAGGGCCACGGGAAGCGTCATCTCCTGAATGGGGAAAGGAGCGGTGATTCCCACGGCCTCCAGGGCCTCAGCAGTCTCGGGGAGGATCCCGAGGTCTCGAAACGTGGACAGGATGCTTGCCTCTTCTGTCGGTCGCGGCGAGCGGCGGGGGACGGGGGTCGTACCGCGTATGGTGGCGCGGGACCACTTCTTCCGTCTCTCGGGCGCTCCAGCCGCGAGAATTCCCTCCGGCGGTGTGCGTACGGCGGGACAGGCCGCACGGGCTCCGCTGAGAGCGGTCGGGGTCGGAGCCGATCGGGCCACCGACCGGGCATCCTTCAGTACATGCTTCCCACGCGCCTCCGGGCTCACGCCCGGGCATGGGGGACCCGCCGTGACCGGCGGGCGCTATACCACTCTACCTAAAATCGTGCAGCCGTGTTGTGCGATGTCTCATAGTCCACGGGCTGACCAGGCTCTTCCCAGGTCCGCGCGGGCCGCTATTCTCCGCTCCATGGACTCTCCCTCTGCCGACGACGCCGCCACCCGGGCCGCCCAGGACACTCGGGCCACCGAGGCCAGCCAGGTAACCGGGGCAACCCAGGCCGCCGGGGACACCGGGGCCGCCGCATCCGGCGTAGCCGCCGAGGACTGGGCGCAGGCCGGCGCCGACCCGCGGTACCGGGCCGCGGTCGTGGACCTGCTCGGCGCCCTGGCCTACGGCGAGCTGGCCGCCTTCGAGCGGCTGGCGGAGGACGCGAAGCTCGCGCCCGGCGTGGAGGACAAGGCGGAGCTGGCGGCGATGGCCGCGGCCGAGTTCCACCACTTCGAGCGGCTGCGGGACCGGCTGGCCGAGATCGACGAGAACCCGGCCCGCGCGATGGAGCCGTTCGCCGCCGCGCTCGACGAGTTCCACCGCCAGACGGCGCCGTCCGACTGGCTGGAGGGACTGGTCAAGGCGTACGTCGGCGACTCGATCGCCAGCGACTTCTACCGCGAGGTCGCGGTCCGGCTGGACTCCGACACCCGCGGTCTGATGCTGAGCGTGCTGGACGACACCGGGCACGCCACGTTCGCCGTCGAGAAGGTCCGCAGCGCGATCGAGGCCGACCCGCGGGTGGGCGGCCGGCTGGCGCTGTGGGCGCGGCGGCTGATGGGGGAGGCGCTGAGCCAGGCGCAGCGCGTGGTGGCGGAGCGGGACGCGCTGTCGATGATGCTCGTGGGCGGGGTCGCCGACGGGTTCGACCTGGCGGAGGTGGGGCGGATGTTCTCGCGTATCACCGAGGCGCACACCAAGCGGATGGCGGCGCTGGGTCTTTCGGCGTAGCGCGGCGCCCGGGCCGTGGGGCCCGGGCGCGCGTGCGTCCGCGTGACTCCGGCGTCCGCGTACGTGCGGCGTCCGCATACGTCTACGGGTGCCGACGCCTTCGTACGTCCGCGGCGCCGCTCAGCGCACCGGGCGTCCCGCCAGGTACGCCGCCGCGGGGCGGCTTCGCTCCGGGTGCTTGACCAGCAGCGACAGCATCGCCGCCGCGAACGCTCCGGCGACCGGCAGCACGATCGGCAGGTTTCCCGCGCCCAGCACCGTGTGCGCGAGGGCGGCGCCGAGCACGGCGGCCCCCGGGCCGGTGGCCAGGGTGAGGTTGCGGTGCCTGAACCGATCGGGATAGCGGGAGAATGCGGCCAGCGCAATCGCCAGGCCGATGACTGCGGCACACACGGCTGTCAGGATCATCTCGCGCCCGCCCTTCGTTGGGCCCCCGCTGCTGGGGCGAATCGGACGCTCCGGATCTACCCGCGGGGATCGGCGGCGAAACGACGGCCCCCCGGTGACGGACACCGAGGGGCCGGACGAACCGCGCAAGCGGGATGACCCGCCGTCACATGGCGCCGAAACCCACCTTGCGCGCGGTGGGTGCACCGATCTCCACGTAGGCGATACGGTCCGACGGCACGAGGATCTTCCGGCCGCGGTCGTCGACCAGGGTCAGCACCTCCGACTTGCCGCCGAGCGCGTCCGCCACCGCGCTCTCGATCTCTTCGGCGGACTGCCCGCTCTCCAGGCTGATCTCTCGGGGGGCGTGCTGCACGCCGATCTTGACCTCCACGGCCTGATCCCTTTCGGTCAGTTGGATGTACGTGTGCACACTAACCCGGTGCACACACCCCGCGGGACCGATGCCTGCACGCCCGCAGCGAACACCGCGGCGGTACGTGTCCCGGGGGGCGGGTGCTACGGCTGGTCCGGGCCCCCGTGCAGGGGGAAGCCGGCGATGCCGCGCCAGGAGAGCGAGGCGATGAGCCGGGCGGCGGCGTCCCGCGGGATGGGCTGGCCGGAGCCCAGCCAGTACCGCGCGGTGATCTGCGCCATGCCGCACAGCCCCACGGCGAGCAGCATCGCCTGCTCGACCGGCAGGTCGGTGTCCTCGGCGATGACCTCGCTGACCGCCTGCGCGCAGTCCAGGCTGACCGCGTCGACGCGCTCGCGCACCGCCGGCTCGTTGGTCAGGTCGGACTCGAACACCAGCCGGAAGGCGCCGCCCTCGTCCTCGACGAAGGCGTAGTAGGCGTCCATCGTGGCGGCGACGCGCTGCTTGTTGTCCGACGTGGACGCGAGCGCCGCGCGCACCGCCTTGAGCAGCGCGTCGCAGTGCTGGTCGAGCAGGGCGAGGTACAGCTCCAGCTTGCCGGGGAAGTGCTGGTAGAGCACCGGCTTGCTGACGCCGGCGCGGTCCGCGATGTCGTCCATGGCGGCGGAGTGGTACCCCTGGGCGACGAAGACCTCCTGGGCCGCGCCGAGGAGCTGGTTGCGGCGCGCGCGACGGGGAAGCCGCGTACTGCGTGGACGCGTCTCGGCCTGCTCCATGGCTGTCACTGCGCCTCCTGGTTCCTCAGGTGATCGCCCCCGGGACGCCGGGCCTGTCCGGCGGGCCGACCGCAGGTGCCATCGTACGTGCGGGTAATCGTCCGGCGCTCCGTCGCTGCGCGAAATTTCATCGGCCTCGACCTGGTCCGAACCGGGGCAATACAGAGCACGTCACCGGTATTCGTCCTCGTTCTGCTCGACGGCGCGCGCCTGCTCGGCGGCGTCCGCGGGGTCCACCTCGCCGCTGTGGCGCTCGGCCGGCGCGGTGTCGTCCTCGCCCTGCTCCACCTCGGCGCGCTGCTCCGCGGCGTCGGCCTCCGGGGTCTCGCCGTCCGGTCCCCCCGGGGCGTCCCCGGCGTCGGCCGGGCCCGTACCGCGGGCGGGCTCGTCGAACGTGTCCGAATCCTGCGGGTCGACCGCCATAGCGTCGGCTCCCCTCTCCGTGCCGTTCCCGTAGTGCCGCTGCTCCGCGCCGAAAGTCACCGGGACTTCGGGCACAGTTTCGGCCGATGTCCTCCATACGAGCGTAAGAGAGGGTGCGTTCGGCCGCGAGGCGGCTTGTGGGCGCGAACACATGAACCACTGCGTGACTGTCTCGTAACATTGCCCCCATGCCGTCGACAGAGCCCTATCTGGCGGGCGACGAGGTACCCCCGGCGACCGGGTCGTCCGCGAGCGTGCCGCCACCCCCGAGCGAAGGCCGAGGCGGTGTCACGCGACGGCAGGTGACGCTCTCCGGGCTGACCCTCGCCGTCCACAGCCACCCGGCTGCCGCCCCCGGGCTGCCGCCCGCGGTGTACGTGCACGGGCTCGGCGGCTCCGCGCTGAACTGGGCGGGCCTCGGCCCCCTGCTCGCCGGCCGCGTCGACGGCGACGCCGTCGACCTCCCCGGCTTCGGCGACTCCCCGCCCCCGGACGACGGCGACTACTCCCTCTCCGGCCACGCCCGCGCCGTCATCCGCTACCTCGACGCCGGCGAGCGCGGCCCCGTACACCTCTTCGGCAACTCCCTGGGCGGCACCATCGTCACCCGCGTCGCGGCCCTCCGCCCCGACCTGGTGCGCACCCTCACCCTCGTCTCCCCGGCGCTGCCCGAGCTGCCCCCGCAGCCCACCGCGGTGCCCACCGCGCTGCTCGCCCTGCCAGGCGTCACCGCGCTCTTCGCCCGGCTGACCCGGAACTGGACCGCCGAGCAGCGCACCCGCGCCGTGCTCGGCCTCTGCTACGGCGACCCGGAGCGGGTCAGCCCGGAGGGCTTCGCCGAGCACGCGCGCGCGTACGCCAAGCGCATGACACTGCCGTACCACTGGGATGCGATGGAGCGGTCGGCGCGCGGGGTCGTCGGCGCGTACACCCTCGGCGGGCAGCACTCGCTGTGGCGGCTTGCCGAACGGGTGCTGGCGCCTACCCTGCTGATCTACGGCGGTCGCGACCAACTCGTATCGTTCAGGATGGCGCGGCGGGCGAAGACCGCGTTCCGCAACTCGCGGCTGCTGGCGCTGCCGGCGGCGGGGCACGTGGCCATGATGGAGTACCCGGAAGTGGTGGCCAGGGCCTTCACCGAGCTGTTGGACGAGTACGAGACAGGGGCCGCCGACGCGAGTCCCGGCAGGAGCTGACGCACAAGGTGGGCAGGCACAGCGCGGCCGGCAAGGGCAAGAAGCAGGCGCGGGACGGCGGTGGCGGGACCGGGTCCCGGTCGCGCCCGCCCCTGCCCCGGCGCGGGGACACGGGGCCGATTCCGCGGATCAGCGACACGGGTCCGATCCCCCGGGTGACGGACACGGGTCCGGTGCCGCGGGTGACGGACACGGGTCCGGTGCCGCGGGTGACCGGGACCGGGCCGGTGCCCGGGGCCGCGCGGACGGTCACGGGTACGGGCGCGATGCCCCGGTTCGGGGACACGGGGCCGGTGCCCCGGGTCGCCGGTACGGGGCCGGTGCCTCGGGCCGGCGGGACCGGGCCGATTCCGCGGGTTTCCGACACGGGCCCGGTGCCCCGGGTCACCGACACCGGATCCATGCGGCCGGTCGGCGACACCGGCGCGATGCCGCGGGTCGGCGACACCGGGGGCTTCCGCGGGGTCGGCGACACCGGCGCGATGCGCCGCACCGCCGCACCCGGAGGCCCGCCGCACGCGGCCGGCATGCCCCGCGCGCCCCGTACGCCCGGCATGCCCGGCATGCCCGGCAGGCCCGGTACGGACGACACCGGCGAGCACCCCCTCGGCCATCCCGAGCACCGCGAGCCCGGCGGCGGGTGGGGCGCGCCGCCGTACGAGCAGCCCGCCCACGGCCTCGGCACCGCCACCGTCGCCGCCGCGCCCTCGCCCGTACGGCAGGAGTACCTCGACGCCTTCGACGGGCCCGGGCCCGGCCCCGGCCACGCCGCCGGGCCCGCTGCGCGCCGCCGCCCCGGCGACGTGCCCGGACCGGCCCCCGCCGCCGACGACCGCGGCTGGCCGCCGCCCGGCGACGACGAACCGCCCGACGACTCCGCCGCCCTGGAGTCCGCCGGCGGCGGCCGGCGCCGCGCCCGCCGCCGCCCGACCAACCGCGCCCGCGTCGCCACCGGCGTCGCCGCCGCCGTCGTGACCTGCGCGCTCGCCGCCGCCATCGCCGGCCAGGTCTCCGACGGCCGCGCCAAGCGCGCCGACGCCGCGGCCTCCGACGCGCGCAAGCAGCGCGCCGCCGCCGACGACGCCGCCTCCCGCTCCGGGGGCCGCGACGCCCCGGCCGAGGCGGAGGAGGAGGCGCGGGCCGTCCCCGCGACGTACGGCGAGAAGATGGCGGCCACGTACC
This sequence comes from Streptomyces sp. 184, assembly GCF_045781775.1. Taxonomy (NCBI): domain Bacteria; kingdom Bacillati; phylum Actinomycetota; class Actinomycetes; order Kitasatosporales; family Streptomycetaceae; genus Streptomyces; species Streptomyces sp. 184. The sequence continues at coordinate 1,422,143 of NZ_CP123230.1, forward strand.
CCCTCAGCCGCGACCTCACCGGCTCCGGCAAGCTCACCGCGGTCCCCGGCGGCGACAAGGCGCCCGGCCGCGGCGACGTGGTCGCGTACCGCGTGGACGTCGAGGAGGGACTGCCGCTGGACGGCGAGCTGTTCGCGTCCGCGGTGCACAAGACGCTCAACGACAAGCGCAGTTGGGGCGGCCAGGGCTACCGCACCTTCGAGCGGGTGGGCCCCGGCGAGGAGTCGGAGTTCGTCATCACCCTGGCCAGCCCCGGGACCACGGACGAGTGGTGCGCCAAGTCGGGCCTGGACACCGGCGACGAGGACGTGTCCTGCGACTCCGCGGCCACCGAGCGCGTGATGATCAACGCCTTCCGGTGGGCGCAGGGTTCGAAGACCTACGGCGACGACATCCACGGCTACCGGCAGATGCTCATCAACCACGAGGTCGGCCACCGGCTCGGGAACGGGCACGTCGGGTGCGCGGCCGACGGGGCGCTGGCGCCGGTGATGATGCAGCAGACGAAGTACCTGTCGACGGACGGCGCCACCTGCAAGCCCAACCCCTGGCCGTTCCCGCGCGACTGACGGGCGGCGGGCAAAACGCCCCAGTCCCCAAATAGTCACGGGTATTCACCCCTTCCGGTGGTGCGACGGACAACCGTCCGTCGCGCTGCCCCCTCGCGTGCGTACGGTCCTCCCACCGGATGGAGCCACAGCAGTCTCGGGGGTGTTCGCGTTGCGCATCGGCCTTCTCGCGGAGGGCGGATTTCCGTTTGCCGCGGGCGAGTCGCCGGGGTGGTGCGACCGGCTCGTACGCGGGCTCGCGCACCACGAGTTCGACGTTTTCGCGTTTGCGGTGGATGCGGCGCAGGAGACGTCGGGGCTCGTCCCGCTGCCGCCGCAGGTGCGCGCGGTGCACGTCGCGCCGCTGGGTCGCCCGGCGCCTGGCGAACGCCGCTACGGGCGCGCGGACCGGCGCCGGTTCGCCGAGCACTTCACGGAGTTGGCCACCGCGCTGGCGGCGGGCGCCGCGGGGGCCGTGGAGACCGGGGCGGCCGGGGAGGCGGACGGGCAGGACCGTTTCGCTTCCGGGCTGTACGGGCTGGCCGAGCTGGCCCGGGTCGCGGGCGGCCCGGGGCGCCCGCTGCGGTCGGAGCAGGCGGTGCGGATCCTGGAGCGGGCGTGCCGGGCGCCGGGCGCGCACCGGGTCGTGCAGGGGGCGCGCGTGGCGGACCTGGTGGCGGTGGCGGGCCATCTCGACCGGGCGCTGCGGCCGTTGGCGGCGGGGTGGTACGGGGATCGGGGCGGCGGTGCTCCGTCCGGCGGGTCTCGGTCCGGCGGGCCGGTGCACGGGGGGCCGGCGGGCGGCGGGCTGGCCGGGGTCGACCTGTGCCACGCCCTCTCCGGCGGTCCCGCGGCGCTGCCGGGGCTGCTGGCGCGGCGGTTCTTCGGCACGCCGCTGCTGGTGACGGAGTACGGGGTGCGGCTGCGGCGGCACTACCTGGAGAGCGGGCCGGGGACGCACGCCGGCGGATCCGTGACCGTACGGGCGCTGACGGCGGCCTTCCACCGCCGGCTGGCGGCCGAGACGTACGCCAAGGCGGCGCTGGTCACCCCCGGCAACGCGCACGCGCGCCGCTGGGCGCTGCACCTGGGGGCCGAGCGGCGGCGGCTGCGGACCGTCTACCCGGGGATGGACAGCACGCGCTTCACGGAGGCGGACAGGTCGATGCCCGCCGGGGCGGACGACAGGACCCTGGTCTGGACGGGCCGGATAGAGCCGGCCGGCGACCTCATCGCACTGCTGCACGCGTTCGCGGAGATCCGCAGGGAGGAGCCGGCCGCCCACCTCGTCGTGGTGGAGACGGGCCCTTCGCCCGGTGCCCACGCGGGCTACCGCGACCACTGCCGCGCGCTGGCCGCCCGGCTCTTCCCCGACGAGGCCGCCGCCGAGCCCGCCGACGCGCCCGCGGCGGGCGCGAGCCCGGTGTCGTTCGAGGCGGTCGGCGACCCGGCGCTGCCGGACCGGGCGGCGGCGTACGCGACCGGCGGGATCACGGTGTTCTCCAGCGCCGTGGCCGGCTTCCCGGTGGGCCTGGTCGAGGCGATGTTCTGCGGCCGGGCGACGGTGTCGACGGACGTCGGCGCGGTGCGGGAGGTCATCGGCGGCACGGGGCTCGTGGTCCCGCCGCGGAAGCCGCGCGCGCTGGCGGACGCCTGCCTGGCGCTGCTCCGCGACCCGGCCCGCCGGGCCCGGCTGGGCGCGGCGGCCCGGGCGCGGGCGGTGGAGCTGTTCGCGGCGGAACAGAACGTGGGGGCGTTCGGGCGCATCTACCTGGAGCTGGTCTCGCGGCGCACGGCGGCGGCCCCGGCGGCCGGCGGGCCGCGCCCCTTCGCGCACCCGCCGGAGGCGCACCTCCCGTCCCGGCCCGCGGCTTCGCCGGCACCGGGCGTACGCCCCCTGCTCGAAGGGGCCGATCGATGACCGACGTACCCAGAGCGGCCTCCGAGCCGCGAAGCCGGACGCGGGCGCAGCCGCCCGGGACGGCAAAGGCAGGGGAGCCGTCACCGCCGACGCCGGCGGAGGATCTGGCGGAAGCCCTGAAGGAAGCTTTCGGCCCCCACCCCGGCCCCGGTCCCTCGCCCGCAACGCCCGCCCCGCCGCCCGGACCGGCCGCCGCACCCGAGCCCGCCGATCCCGTGCGGGGCCTCATGCACCGGCACCGGGAGCTGTGCCGTCGCGCCGTCGATCCGCTGGAGATCGCCGCCGGGCTGGAGGCGTACGGCGTGACCGACAGGATCGCCCTGCGGTACCGGCACCGGGACGTGTTCTCGCTCGCCGAGGAGATGTACGTACGGACCCGCCGCCCCGACGCCGAGCCGCAGCCGTCGCAGTCCCAGTCGCAGTCCCAGTCGCAGTCGCAGTCGCAGTGGGACGCGCCCCCGGCCCGTACCCCTCTCGCCCCTCTCGCCCACCTCCTGCCGCTCCTCGGCGGGCTCGTCGTGGTCGGCGCCGCCGGACTGCGCGGCACGGCGCAGCCCGTCGTCACCGCCGCGGGCGTCGCCGCCGTCGTCGTCGCGCTGGTGCTCGGGTTGCAGCGGGGGCCGTTGCGGGTCCGGCGGGGGCTGCCGCCCGGGGCCGGGCTGGGCGTGGGGTGGCTGCTGGCGTACGCCGTGTACGGGGACTGGGTCCTCGGCGAACTGCTCGGCGGCGCCACCGGGGTCACCGGCGCGCCCGTCGTCCCGTACGCCACCGCCGCCGCCCTCGCCGGGCTCACCGCCGCCGTGCTGCCCGCCGCCGCCGTCGCGCGGTGGTTCGCCGCGCGGGCCCGCGGCGGCCTGCGGGACAGCCGGGACCTCGCGGAGTTCCGCGCCCGCGCCCGCCCGCTGCTGGCCGCCGCCGTCGTCGCCGTGCTGGCCGTCCTCGTCGCCCTCCAGCTCGCCGCCGCGGGCGCCGGACGGCTGGCGGACGGGCCGCGGCCCCGTACCGCCGCCGAACACGTCGTCGCCGACCACGCCGCCGGAGTCCCCGGCACCGTCGCCGCCGCCTGCGCGCTCGGCGCCCTGCTCTTCCTCGCCCGGCTGCTCGCCGTGCACGGCTTCCCCCGGGCCGCCGCGTACGGCGTCGCCGCTGCCTGCGCCACGCAGGTGGCGGCGCTGCTGCTGGTCCTGGCCGCCCGGGTTCCCGGGCTCGCCCTGCTCGGCCGTCCGGTCGAGCTGCTGGTCGCCGGCTCCGCCGGTTTCCGTATGGCCGCCGTGCCTGCGGTCGCCTGCGGCGTCGCCGCGCTCGCGCTGCTGGCGTACGCCGGCGGCGCACTCACCCGAGCCTCAGCTCATCGCAAGGAGCACAACGAGATGACCGCACCACTACTGGCCACGCCCTCCTCGAACCCGGGGGGTACGCGATGAGGGTGTTGCTCATCGGCGGCACCGGCTTCGTCGGCCGCTACGTCGCCGACCGCCTGCTCGCCGACCCCGCCGTGCAGCTCACCGCGCTCGGCCGCGGCGACGACGCCGACGTGCGGTTCGACCTGTCGTCCGGCAGCCCCGGCGCGCTGACCCGGTTCCTGGACGCCGTGCACCCGGGCGTCGTCGTCAACTGCGCCGGCACCACCCGCGGCAGCGCCCGCGACCTGACCCGGCACAACACCGTCGCCGTCGCCACCCTCTGCGAGGCCATGCGGCGCAGCAGTTGCTCGGCGCGGCTGGTGCACGTCGGCTGCGCCTCGGAGTACGGGCCCTCCCCGGCCGGTTCGTCCACGGCCGAGGACGCGCTGCCGCGCCCCGGCGGCCCGTACGGGGTGAGCAAGCTCGCCGCGACCGAGCTGGTGCTCGGCTCCGGCCTGGACGCGATCGTGCTGCGGGTCTTCTCGCCCGCGGGCCCCGGCACCCCGGCGGGCTCCCCGCTCGGCCGGCTGGCGGAGGCGCTGCGGCGGGCGATGCAGCAGGGCGACGGCGAGCTGAAGCTCGGCGGGCTCGGCGCGCAGCGGGACTTCGTGGACGTACGGGACGTGGCGCGGGCGGTGCACGCCGCGTCGCTGTCGGCGGCGCAGGGCGTGGTGAACATCGGCGGCGGGCGCGCGGTGCGGCTGCGGGACGCGGCGGCGGCGCTGGCGCGGATCGCCGGGTACGGCGGCCAGTTGCACGAGTACGACACGACGCTGACCGGCCGGATCCCGCAGCCCGCGGGCGCCGGCCACGGCCTCGGGCACGGCGGCCACGGCCCGGGGCACGGGCTGGGCCACGGCCTCGGGCACGGGCCGGGCCACGGCCACGGACCCGGCCACGGTACGAACGGGGGCCCCGGCACGGAACCGGCGGCGGTCGCCGCGGCGTATCCGTATCCGGACGGGTGCGGCGCCTGGCAGCAGGCGGACGTCAGGACGGCGCGGGACCGGCTCGGCTGGCGGCCCCGGATCGGAATCGAGGAGAGCCTTGCCGATATCTGGATGGAGGCGGCATGCCGCATCTGAGAGCTGACGGGACCGGCGCACCGGCCGGCCCGGGGGCGGTGCTACGGGACCCGCCGGGGACCCCGCCCGCCCCCGAGGGCCGGCGCCAGCCCTCGCCCCAGCCGGGCGAGACCCCCCTCCGCCTCGGCGTCCCCGGCTACGCGCACCCCCTCCTCGCCCCCGTCGAGTGGGGCGAGCTGACCCGGCCCGCCGCCGCCGACGCCGTGCACTGGACGGTGCTCGACGTCGCCGGCGGGCCCGGCGCCCGCCCCGACCCGCACTGCCTGGAGGCCGCGGGCCGGCTGAAGTCGGCGCGGGTGCGCACCCTGGGCCGCCTCGACCTGCGCCACGGCCGCCGCCCCTTCGGCGAGCTGATCACCGACGCGCACCGCTACCTGGACTGGTACCGCGTCGACGGCTTCTTCCTCGCCCGCTGCCCCGCCGACCGGGACCTCCTGCCGGAGGTCCGGCGGGTCTCCACGACGCTCGGCGCCCTCGCCCCGCGCGCCCACGTCGTCCTCGGCATCGGCACGCACCCGTACCCCGGCTACGCCGAGGCCGCCGACCAGCTCGTCACCTTCGCGGGCGCGTGGGCGGACTACCGCTGGTCGCAGGTCGCCGAGTGGACCGCGGAGCACCCCGCGGAGCGGTTCTGCCACCTGGTCCACGGCGTACCGCCGACGCATCTGGACGAGGCCCTGCGGGTCGCCCGCTGGCAGGGCGCGGCCTCGGTGTTCTTCACCGACCGGCCCGGCTGGGAGGCCCTGCCCGGCTACTGGGACGAGCTCGTCTCGCGTCTCGGACAGGGTGTCTCGGAATGAGGGGGTGCGTGGCAGTGTTACGGGAAGACCCACTGTGCTCTCACACGCTTACGGAGTCCCCGTGTCGCTGCCACCGCTGGTCGAGCCCGCCCCCGAGCTCTCCGTCGACGAGGTCCGCAGGTACTCGCGCCACCTGATCATCCCGGACGTCGGGATGGCCGGCCAGAAGCGGCTGAAGAACGCCAGGGTGCTCTGTGTGGGCGCGGGCGGCCTCGGCTCGCCCGCGCTGATGTACCTGGCCGCGGCGGGCGTGGGCACGCTCGGCATCGTCGAGTTCGACGAGGTGGACGAGTCGAACCTCCAGCGCCAGATCATCCACAGCCAGGCGGACATCGGCCGCTCCAAGGCCGAGTCCGCCCGCGACACGGTGCTGGGCATCAACCCGTACGTGACCGTGCAGCTCTACCAGGAGCGGCTGGACTCCTCCAACGTGATGGAGATCTTCGCCGAGTACGACCTGATCGTGGACGGCACGGACAACTTCGCCACCCGCTACCTGGTCAACGACGCCTGCGTGCTGCTCGGCAAGCCGTACGTGTGGGGCTCCATCTACCGCTTCGACGGCCAGGCGTCGGTCTTCTGGGCCGAGCACGGCCCGTGCTACCGCTGCCTGTACCCCGAGCCCCCGCCGCCCGGCATGGTGCCGAGCTGCGCCGAGGGCGGCGTGCTGGGCGTGCTGTGCGCGTCCGTCGGCTCCATCCAGGTCAACGAGGCCATCAAGCTGCTCGCCGGCATCGGCGACCCGCTGGTCGGCCGGCTGATGATCTACGACGCCCTGGAGATGCAGTACCGCCAGGTCAAGGTCCGCAAGGACCCGGACTGCGCGGTCTGCGGCGAGAACCCGACCGTCACCGAGCTGATCGACTACGAGGCGTTCTGCGGCGTCGTCTCCGACGAGGCGCAGGAGGCCGCGGCCGGCTCCACGATCACTCCGAAGCAGCTCAAGGAGTGGATCGACGACGGCGAGAACATCGACATCATCGACGTCCGGGAGCCCAACGAGTACGAGATCGTCTCGATCCCCGGCGCCCGGCTGGTCCCCAAGGACGAGTTCCTGATGGGCAACGCCCTGGAAGGGCTGCCGCAGGACAAGAAGATCGTCCTGCACTGCAAGACGGGTGTCCGCTCCGCGGAGGTCCTGGCGGTGCTGAAGTCGGCGGGCTTCGCGGACGCGGTCCACGTCGGCGGCGGCGTGGTCGGCTGGGTGAACCAGATCGAGCCGGAGAAGCCGATCTACTGACGTACGACGCGCGCGTGCCGCCGCCGGAGGGCTTCCGGCGGCGGCACGCGCGTGTGTCTGCGGGCCGCTCCGCGGGGTTACTTGCGGCAGGTGGTGTCGTTCTGGGGGGCCTTGCCGTCGAGGAGGTAGGTGTCGACGGCCTGCTGCGTGCACTCGTTGCCGCTGCCGTACGCCCCGTGTCCCTCGCCGACGCGCGTCACCTTCACCGCCACGTCGCCGCCGAGCGCGTCGACCATCCGCTGCGTGCCCTCGTACGGCGTCGCCGGGTCGCCGGTGGTGCCGACGACCAGGATCCTGTCGGCGCCCTTCGCGCTCACCTCCGGTGTCGAGCGCTTGCCCGTCACCGGCCAGCCGTCGCACGACGCCATGCCCCAGGCCATGAAGTCGCCGAAGACCGGCGACGCCTCGCGGAACTCCGGCAGCCGGTCGCGGATGTCGCCGGTCGAGTAGCGGTCCTTGGTGTCCGCGCAGTTGACCGCGAGGAAGGACGACTGGAGCGTGTTGTAGTGCCCGTCGGGCTCGCGCCCGTTGAGCGCGTCGGCCAGGAGCAGCAGGGTCGCGCCGTCGTCGCCCCGCGCCTGTTCGAGGCCCTGCGTCAGCAGCGGCCAGAGCTGCTTGGAGTAGAGCGACTGCGCGATGCCGCCGGTCGCCAGCGACTCCGTCAGGTCGCGGCCGGAGGTGCCCGGGATCGGCTTGCCGTCGAGTTGCTTCAGCAGGTCCGCGACGTCGTCGGTGGCGACCGCGGGGCCGCCGCCCGAGCCGTCGCCCAGCGGGCAGTCCTTGCCCTGTTCGGCGCAGTCCTCGGCGTAGTTCTCCAGCGCCCGCTGGAAGCCCTTGGCCTGGGCCAGCGAGCGCTGCGCGCTGTCCTGCGTCGGGTCCACGGGGCTGTCGAGCACGGCCCGGCCGATCCGCTCCGGGAAGAGGTGGGCGTAGACGGCGCCCAGTTCGGTGCCGTAGGAGATGCCGAAGTAGTGCATCTTGTCGTCGCCGAGCGCGGCGCGCATGCGGTCCATGTCACGGGCGGCGTTCTCGGTGCCGACGTACGGCAGGACCTTGCCGGAGTTCTTCTCGCAGGCGGCGGCGAAGTCGTGGATCCGGCCGAGGTACGCCTCCTCCTCCGCCTTGTCGTCGGGGGTGTTGTCGGCGGCGAAGTACCTGTCGAGCGCGCGGTCGCCGAGGCAGCGCACGCCGTCGCTGCGGCCGACGCCGCGCGGGTCGAAGCTGACGAGGTCGTAGCGCTTGTGCAGCGTCTTGTACTGGCCGGCCAGGCCCGGGAGGGTGTCGATGCCGGAGCCGCCGGGGCCGCCGAAGTTGAACAGCAGCGAGCCGATGCGCTCCGCCCGCGGCCCGGTGGCCGCGGCGCGGATCATGGCGATGCCGATCTTCTCGCCGTCCGGCCTGTCGTGGTCGAGCGGTACGTCGAGCGTGCCGCACTGCCAGTCGGCCTCCGCGACCGGCGCCCCCGGCGCGGGCGCGGGGAGGTTCTTGCAGGCGCCCCAGTCGACGCCGCCGCCCGCCTCACCGTCCTCCCGGCCGCCGGCCCTGTCGGACGACGCCGCGATGCCGCAGCCGCCCGCGGCCAGGGCGGTCAGCAGGACGGCGGTGACGGCGGTGGCGGCGGTGGTCAGCTTGGTGGTGACCCGCACGGCGGCTCCCCGGTCTCGGCGGTGGGCGGACTGCCATCGTCCGGCGGGCAGCGGACGGCCGCGCGCTGCGCGGGGCGTACGGGTGAGTACGGTGGTCCCGTACCGTTCACCCCCGCCGCCCGGGAGGCCGCGTGTCCTACTACGTCCTCGACTACGCCTACGTCGACGACTACCTGGAGCGCCGGGACCTCTACCGCCAGGCCCACCTCGACCTCATCCGCGAGTGCCACCGGCGCGGCGACCTCCTCATGGCCGGCGCGATGACGGAGGCACCGCCGCGCGGCCTGATGGTCTGGCGGACCGACGGCCCGGGGCCCGCCGAGGAGTTCGTCAGGAAGGACCCGTACGTGGCGAACGGGCTGGTGGACGACTGGAGCATCCGCCCCTGGCGCGTCGTCGACCTGTGACGCGCCCCCGGGGGCACTACAACGCGCCCTTGCGGGTCAGGTGCGTGAACGACAGCCACCCGGGCAGGACCGGCATCCAGAACGTCAGCAGCCGGAACAGCAGTACCGCCGACAGCGCCGTGTCGCTCGGCGTCCCCGCCGCCGTCAGACCCGCCGTGAGCGCCAGCTCCACCGCGCCCACGCCGCCCGGCGTCGGCGCCGCCGAGCCCAGCGCGTTGCCGGCGAGGAAGACGACCGCGACGCTCGCGAAGCTGAGGTCGCCGCCGAAGGCCCGTACCGAGGCGTCCAGGCAGAGCACGAACGACAGCGTCATCAGCACCATGCCGCCGATGCCCGCCGCGAGCTTCTGCGGGCGCTGGAGCACGTCCAGCATGCGCGGCACCACGCCCGCGAAGAGCGACCGGATCCGCGACGACACGGCCTTCCGCAGGAGCGGTACGGCGGTGATGATCAGGATCAGCACCGCCGCCGCGAGGAGTCCGGCGATGACCGTACGGGACGGGGACAGCGACGGCGTCCGCTCGGTCCCCGTCAGATAGCCGAAGGTGAGCAGCAGCAGGATGTGGCTGCCGAGCCCGAAGAGCTGCGAGGCCCCGACGCTGGCGACCGCCAGGCCGGGCCGTACGCCCGACTTCTGGAGGAAGCGGGTGTTGAGCGCGACCCCGCCGACCGCCGCCGGCGCGACCAGCTTGACGAACGAGGCGGCGACCTGCGCCAGCACCGTGCGCCCGTACGGCACCCGCTCGGGGACGAAGCCCAGCAGGGACAGCGCGGCGGCGAGGTAGGTGAAGGCGGAGAACACCGCGGCCAGCGCCGCCCAGCGCCAGTTCGCCTGCGACAGCACGTCGTCGATCTTGACGTGGGTGAGCTGCGTCAGCAGGAAGTACGCCGCGAAGACGCCCGCGATGATGCTGACGAGCGTGCGCGGCCGGATCCGCTCGATCCGTACCGGCTCCACCGGCGCCTGCGGCCGGATCAGCAGCACGTGGTGGCGGATCTGCGTGAGCACGTCCTCCTCGCGGGCCTCGTCGAGGGCGCCCTCGATCGCCCGCTTCTCGGCCTGCTTGGCGGCCCGCATGGACTTGCGGTCCCCGGCCGCCTGGTGCTTGCGCGACCGCGACGCCTCGATGACCGCCTCGCGCTCGCGCGCCGCCCGGTCGCGGGAGAGCCGGCGCAGCTCCGCGCGGGTGTCCCGGGTCAGCGCGATCGGCTGGAGCAGCGGCAGGGCGTCGGCGACCGCGTCCGGGCCCAGCACTTCCACCGCCGCCGCGACCGCCCGCTCGGCGCCCACGCGCAGCGCGAAGGTGGTGAGCAACTGGGCGATGTCCATGCGCAGCACGACGTCGCCCGCGGCGATCTCGCCGCTGCTGAGGTCGGTGAGGATCACCTCGCCCGAGCGGGTCACCAGCACCGCGTCCGCGTCGAGCCTGCGGTGCGCGATCCGGCGCGACTGGAGCGCCTTGACCTGCCGCCAGCTCTCGCGCATCAGCCGGTCGGTGAGCGCCGCGTCCGAGACGGTGCCCAGCGGCCGGCCGCCGGTGTGCTCGTAGACGAGTATCACCGCGTCGGGGCCGAGGTCGGAGGTGGCGATGAGCTTGGGGGCGTTGGCGCCGGCGGCGATCGCGGCGTACGACAGCAGCGCCTCCTGCTCCAGCGCCTGCCGCAGCGACTGCATGCTGCGCCGCTGGTAGACGCCGCGCAGCGACAGGCGGCGCCAGGCGCGGTAGAAGAAGCCCTGGGCCTGCTGCTCGCGGTCGACGACGGTGACGTCCAGCGGCGGGCCGTCCTCCAGCGTGACGACGAACCGCCGCCCGCGGCCGTCGCCCTCCAGGTCCGGCTGCTCCTCGGGCACCAGCGCGCTGACGGGGCGGAAGCCGACGCGGCGCAGCCCGGCGAGGAGGTTGCGGCCGGTGGGGCGGACGTTGGGGGAGCCGACCGCGTACATCGTGCCGTAGGCGACGGTCCAGCCGATCAGGACGGTGAGCAGGATGGCGAACGGCGTGGTGTAGCCGCCGACGAGCACCGCGAGGCCGTCGAGCACCAGGACCGTCCACATCAGCACGCGCCAGCGGGCGTGCCGGGACATGCCGACGGCGGTCATGTAGGCGATGACGGGGGCGAGATAGCCGTGTACGGGGTCGGTGCGCTCGCCGTCACGGGCGATCTGCGTCAGCGCCCCCTGCACGGAGCCGGGGGCGCCCTCGGAGACCCAGAGCGAGACGGCGAGGCCGGCGCCGTGGGCGAGCACGGCGGCGAGCACGCCGTCGGCGATGCGCAGCCCGTCGCGCTTGACGAGGCGTTCGACGGCGAAGGCGACCGGGACGATGAGGACGGCGATGCTGGAGGTCAGGCCGCCGAGCGTGACGACGAACGAGGGCGTGTACTCGGCGCCCTTGGTGATGTCCTCCTCCAGGCCCTCGGTGGTGGCGTGCGCGACCGTGGCGAGGCCCAGGACGGCGGCGATGCCGAGGATGCCGAGGAGCAGCCGCATGAGGTCGGAGGGGCGGTGCACGCGGGCGGGGAGGAGGGGGTCGTCGCCCTCGATGGGGCCGGGGGCGGCGCGGCGGCGGGAGTCGTGGCGGCCGGCGGGGGGCGCGGCGGCGGGGGCGTGGGGGGCGTCGTAGAGGCCGCGGGGGGAGTCGCCGGCGGAGGAGCCGGGGGCGTTCGCGGGCTCGGGGGAGTCGCCGGCGTCGGACGAGTCGGGCGAGCCGGGCGAGCCGGGGGAGTCCGGGGAGTCGGGGCCGTCGTCGGCGTCGGGCTCGTCGCGGGCGTCCGGTTTCCCGTACGGGCCCTGCCCGTCCCGCTCGCCCTGCCCGTCCCGCCCACCGTGCCCGTCCGGCTCGTCGCGCGCGGCCCCCGCCTCGTACGCGTCCCTGCTCACGCGCCGCACCCTGCCGCCGCGCGCACCCCCCTCGTCACCGTCCCGGCGGGCAGGGCTCTGCGCCTCCGCGGCCGGCTCTGCCGGCGGAGGCTCGGCCGCGGAGTCGCGCCGCATGCCCTGGGTAGTCCCGTCTTCGTCTCGTATCACCAGTCACCGCCCGCACGATGGTGGCACGAGCATGTCTCCGATGGTCGCATCCGGGTGTGCTTTGCAGCGGTACGCCCGCTGCCCGCCGCCGTGCCGGACTGTCGGCGGTCTGCGGCAGGATGGGGCGGATGGACGACGAGACACCCTCCGCGGGCACCCCGGGCCCCGACGCGGCTCTTCTCGACGAGTACGCGGACCTGGTGCTCTCCGTGACAGAGCGCATTCCTTCGGGCCGGGTGATGACGTACGGGGACGTGGCGGAGTTCCTGGCCCGCGGCGGGCCGCGCCAGGTGGGCCGGGTGATGGCGCTCTACGGGAGCGCCGTGCCCTGGTGGCGCGTGGTGCGCGCGGACGGCCGGCCGCTCCCCGGCCACGAGCGCGAGGCCCTGGAGCAGTACCGCGTGGAGGGCACGCCCCTGCGTGCCACCACCGCGGGTGACCAGCGCATCGACCTCCGACGCGCCCGCTGGGACGGCAGCGGCGACGGTGTCGAGGGTCATATCTGACAGCTTCCGACACCGGGCACCAAACGGCCCGGGGCACCGCCCGTACGGAGTACGGTTCGGCAACCGGCACCTCCCTCCCGTCCCTCCCGATCTCTCCCAGCGGCGATACATGTGAGCACTCTGTCCGTCCCCTCCCCGGCCTACCGGCTCGTCCGCACCGCGCCCGTGCGGCCGGTCCCCCCTGTGCCGGACGCGCGACAGCGCGCGGTGGTTGAGCACGGGGCCGGGCCGCTGCTGGTGCTCGCCGGCCCCGGGACGGGCAAGACCACGACCCTGGTGGAGGCCGTCACCGAGCGGATCAGGCGCGGCGCGGACCCCGAGCGGATCCTCGTGCTGACCTTCAGCCGCAAGGCGGCGGTGGAACTGCGCGACCGGATGGCGGCCCGGCTGGACGGCGCGCGGGCGCCGCAGGCGAGCACGTTCCACTCGTACTGCTACGCGCTGGTGCGGGCGCACCAGGACGCCGAGATGTTCGTCGAGCCGCTGCGGCTGCTGTCCGGGCCGGAACAGGACGTCGTCGTACGGGAACTGCTCGCCGGCCACGACGAGGACGGCGTACGGGCGCGGGTGTCCTGGCCGGCCGAGCTGCGGGCCTGCCTGACGACGCGCGGCTTCGCCGACGAGGTGCGGGCCGTGCTGGCGCGCAGCCGGGAGCTGGGGCTGGGGGCGGAGGCGCTGGACCGGTTCGCGGCGGCGGCCGGGCGGCCGGACTGGGGGGCGGCGGGGGAGTTCCTGGCGGAGTACCTGGACGTGCTCGACATGCAGGGCGTGCTGGACTACGCCGAACTGGTGCACCGCGCGGTGCTGCTGGCCGAGACCGAGCGGGTGGCGGCGGAACTGGCCGGGCGGTACGACGCGGTGTTCGTCGACGAGTACCAGGACACCGACGCGGCGCAGGTGCGGCTGCTGCGGGCGCTCGCGGGCGGCGGCCGGACGCTCGTCGCCTTCGGCGACCCGGACCAGTCGATCTACGCGTTCCGGGGCGCGGACGTCGGGGGGATCCTGACGTTCCCGGAGGTCTTCCCGCGGCCGGACGGCCGGCCGGCGCCGGTCGCGGTGCTCGGCACGTCGCGGCGCTCGGGCGCACGGCTGCTGGCGGCGACGCGGCTGCTCACCCGCCGGATGCCGCTGCCGCGGCTGCCCTCCGCGGCGGTACGGGCCCACCGGGGGCTGGCGTCGCTGCGCGACGGCGGCCGGGTGGAGGCGTACACGTACCCGACGGCGAGCGGCGAACTGGACAACATCGCGGACATCCTGCGCCGCGCGCACCTCGAAGACGGCGTCCCCTGGCGCGAGATGGCGGTCCTGGTCCGCGCGGGCGCCCGCACGATCCCCTCCGTCCGCCGCGCCCTGACGTCGGCGGGAGTGCCGCTGCACATCACGGGCGACGACCTGCCGCTGCGCCACGAACCGGCGGTCCAGCCCCTCCTGACGGCCCTGCGGGTGGCCGCCGCGGCGGCGGGTGCGGCGCAACCGCCTGCGTCGCGGCGCGGGGAGCGGGTGGACGGGACGGAGGGCGGCCGGGCCGGCGACGGTCCGGCGGCCGGGCGGACGCGGGCGGGAGACCCGGCGCCGCAGGCGCCGTCGACCGCCGCGGCGCCCGGCTCGGGGACGGGCCCCGACGCGCACCCCGCCGCCGCCGGGCCGGACGGCGATTCCGTACCCCACGGCGATTCCGTACCCGACGGCACGTCGGACGGCGACCGCGCACCGGGCGGCGATCCCGTACCCGACGCAGGTCCGGACGGCGATCCCGCACCGGACGCTCCGCCCGACGGCGACCGCGCACCCGGCGCCGTGCCGGACGGCGGCCCCGTAGCCGACGCCACCTCCGACCCCCGCAACCCCCCCGATGACACCGCCCCCGAACCCTGGATCGCCCCCGACGTCGCCATCGCCCTCCTCTCCTCGCCCCTCGGCGGCATGGACGCCGCCGACCTGCGCCGCCTCGGGCGGGCCCTGCGCGAGGAGGAGCGGTCCGCCGGGCGTTCCGTACCGCGCCCCTCCGACGTGCTCCTCGCCGAGGCGCTCGCCGAGCCGCGGCGCCTGGTCGTCCACGACCGCTCCTACGCCGGCAACGCCCGCCGCCTCGGCGTGCTCCTGCGCGACGCCCGCGACGTCCTCGCCCGCGGCGGCACCGCCGAGGCCGCGCTGTGGGAGCTGTGGGACGGCACCCCCTGGCCCGCCCGGCTCCAGCGCGCCGCCGCCCGCGGCGGTCCCGCCGGCCGCAACGCCGACCGCGATCTCGACGCCGTCTGCGCCCTCTTCGAGTCCGCCGCCCGCGCCGAGGACCGCACCGGCGGGCGCGGCGCGCTCAACTTCCTGGAGGAGCTGGAGGCCCAGGACATCGCCGCCGACGTCCTCACCCGCCGCGCCGACCCCGACCCCGCGGGCCCCGACGCCGTACGCCTCATGACCGCGCACCGCGCCAAGGGCCTGGAGTGGCGGATCGTCGTCGTCGCCCAGGTCCAGGAGGGCCTCTGGCCCGACCTGCGCCGCCGCGGCTCCCTGCTGGAGGCGGACCGCATCGGCCGCGACGGCCTTGCCGAGCCGCTGCCGCCCGGCGCGATCCTCGCCGAGGAGCGCCGGCTGTTCTACGTCGCCGCCACCCGCGCCCGCGAACGGCTCGTCGTCACCGCCGTGAAGGCGCCGGCGGAGGACGGCGACCAGCCGTCCCGGTTCCTCACGGAGCTGGGCGTCGACCCCCGGGACGTCACCGGCCGCCCCCGCCGCCCGCTGTCCGTCGCCGCGATGGTCGCGGAGCTGCGCGCGACGACCGTCGACCCCGAGGCGTCCGACGCCCTGCGCGCCGCCGCCGCCGAGCGGCTGGCCCGGCTGGCGGCGCCGGGGGACGACGGCCGTCCGCTGGTGCCCGGCGCGCACCCGGACCGCTGGTGGGGCCTGGTGGAGCCGACCGACAACGCGGTCCCGCTGCGCGACCGCGACCAGCCCGTCGCGCTCTCCGGCAGCGCCGTGGGGCAGTTGGTCGACACCTGCGCGCTCCAGTGGTTCCTCGGCCGCGAGGTACGCGCCGGAGAGCCGGCCTCCGCCGCCCAGGGCTTCGGGCTCGTCGTCCACGCCCTCGCCGACGAGGTCGCCTCCGGCCGCACCCCCGCCGACCTCGACGCGCTCATGGAGCGCCTCGACGGCGTCTGGGACGGCCTCGCCTTCGACGCCCCGTGGAAGTCCGCGCAGGAGAAGGAGCACGCGCGCGCCGCCCTGGAGCGCTTCCTGCGCTGGCACGTGCTGGAGCGGGGCCGCCGGCCGGTGGCCAGCGAGCGGGACTTCGACGTCACGCTGAAGGCAGGCACGTACGAGGTGCAGATCAAGGGCACCATGGACCGGGTCGAGGAGGACGACGAAGGCCGCGCCTACGTCGTCGACTTCAAGACCGGCAAGTCCCGGCCGACCGGCCCCGAGGTCGCCGAGCACGCCCAACTCGCCGTGTACCAGGCCGCCGTCGCCGAGGGCGCGGCCGGCCCGGAGCGCACCGTCCCGGGCGGCGCCGAGCTGGTCCACCTGCGGATCGGGGCGCCGGTCCGCGAGGGCGGCGACGCGCTGCCGAAGGTGCAGCAGCAGCCCCCGCCGGAGGGGGACTGGGTGCCCCGGATGCTGGCGACCGCCGCCGCCCGGGTGCTGGACGAGCGCTTCGGGCCGACGCCGGGCGACCACTGCGCGCAGTGCACTTTCCGCAGCTCGTGCAGCGCCCGCCCGGAGGGCCGGCACGTCGTCGAGTGAGACCACAGTGTGAGACCCCGGTGTGACATGCGGGCCTTCTATGTGGTCGTATGACCAATCGGTCAGGCGTAAGCAACAAGTAAGGATTGACTGTGCGGAAGAGCGTGGTGGCGGCGGCCCTGGTCTCGGCCCTTGGCGTAACGGTTCTGTCGGCGTGCGGCAGCGAGGACGACGGCCTCGCGAGCAAGTCGCCCGCGGAGATCAAGGACGAGACGGTGGCGGCCATGCGCTCCGCCAAGTCGATGACCCTGGACCTCCAGCAGACCGGGGCCGAGGAGATGGCGATGAAGCTGTCGGTGACCAAGGGCGGTGAGTGCACGGGCACCATCACCACCCAGGGCGCCACCGCGGAGATCCTGCGCGTCGACGGCACGTCGTACATGAAGCCGGACTCGAAGTTCTGGGAGATGAACGCGGGCAGCCCGGAGCAGGCGCAGCTCATCGAGTCGGCGGTGGGCGACCGCTGGGTCGACATGGGCGCCGGCCAGGAGGACTTCGCGTCCTTCTGCGACCTCGACAAGATGCTTGAGGACGTGGACGACGAGGGCAAGGGCGACAAGAAGGAGAAGACCGAGAAGGGTGACGAGGGCGAGGTGCGGGGCACCCCGACCATCACGCTGATCGCCAAGGAGGACGGCGAGACCACGCGGGTCCACGTCGCCACCGAGGGCGAGCCGTACATCCTCAAGATGGAGATGGTGGACGGGGACGAGCCGGGCACGGCGGAGTTCTCGGGCTTCAACGAGAAGGTGGACGTCACGGCGCCCGCCGACGCGGTGAGCCTGGACGAGCTGAGCGGCTGAACCCCGAGCCGTACCCCGGTCCTTGCCCGAACCCGGGCGAACCGGGCGCGTACGCCCCGTAGCGCATCCCCCGTCCCTTGCGCCCGTCGGCAGCCGGCCGGTCCCGGCTGTCGGCGGGCGCCGCTACGCTCGCTGGAATGCCGGCTCGTATCACCCACCCCGATCAGCTCAAGGAGCTCCTCGGGATCCCCTTCACCGCGGAGCAGACGGCGTGCATCACCGCACCGCCCGCCCCGCAGGTGATCGTGGCGGGGGCGGGCTCCGGCAAGACGACGGTGATGGCGGCCCGGGTGGTGTGGCTGGTCGGCACGGGGCAGGTGGCGCCGGAGCAGGTGCTGGGGCTGACGTTCACCAACAAGGCGGCGGCGGAGCTGGCGGAGCGGGTGCGCCGGGCGCTGGCGCAGGCGGGGGTCACCCCGGCGGACGGGGCCGCGGGCGCGGCCGGCCCGGACGGGGCGTACGGCGAGGGGGGATACGGCGACGGGGCGTACGGCGACGGCGTGTGGGGCGACGGCTCGGCGGAGCCCGGTGAGCCGCGGATCTCCACGTACCACGCCTTCGCCGGCCAACTGCTCAAGGACCACGGCCTGCGCATCGGCCTCGAACCCGGCGCCCGCCTCCTCGCCGACGCCACCCGCTACCAGCTCGCCGCCCACGTCCTGCGCACCGCCCCCGGCCCGTACCCCGCGCTGACGAAGTCCCTGCCGACCCTCGTCAGCGAACTCCTCGCCCTCGACGCCGAGCTGGCCGAACACCTCGTGGACCCCGACGCGCTCGCGGACTTCGGCGCCGCGCAGCTCGCCGAACTGGACCGCGTCCGGCTCACCAACGACGAGCTGCGCAAGGCCCCCGGCGCCGCGCAGGCCCGGCTGGAGCTGCTGCGGCTCGTACGGGCCTACCGGCGCGAGAAGCGCCGCCGCGACTTGCTCGACTTCGGCGACCAGATCGCCCACTCCGCGCTGCTCGCCGAGGACCACCCGGCGGTGGGACGGCTGCTGCGCGAGGAGTGCCGGGTGGTGCTGCTGGACGAGTACCAGGACACGTCCGTCGCCCAGCGGCGGCTGCTGGCCGGGCTGTTCGGCGGCGGTACGGGACACGCGGTGACCGCCGTCGGCGATCCGTGCCAGGCGATCTACGGCTGGCGCGGCGCGTCCGTCGCCAACCTCGACGACTTCCCCGCCCACTTCCCGTACGCCGACGGCAGCCCCGCGCGCCGCCAGGCGCTCAGCGAGAACCGGCGCAGCGGCGGGCGCCTGCTCGCCCTCGCCAACGGCCTCGCCGCCCCCCTGCGCGAGCGCCACGTCGGCGTCGAGGCGCTGCGCCCCGCCGCCGGCGCGGAGCGGCACGGTACGGTGCGCTGCGCGCTGCTGCCGACGTACGGGGAGGAGCTGGAGTGGCTGGCGGACTCGGTGGCGCATCTGGTGCGTACGGGCACGGCCCCCGGCGACGTCGCCGTGCTGTGCCGCACCGCGGGCGACTTCGGCGACATCCAGGCGGCGCTGGTCGCGCGGGACGTCCCCGTGGAGGTCGTGGGGCTGGCGGGGCTGCTTGACCTGCCGGAGGTCGCGGACCTGGTGGCGATGTGCGAGGTGCTCCAGGACCCGACGGCCAACGCCGCGCTCGTACGCCTCCTGACCGGCCCGCGGTGGCGCATCGGCGCCCGCGACCTGGCGCTGCTGGGGCGCCGCGCGCGGCTGCTGGTGGCCACGGCGCGTACGGACGGCGAGGCGGACGCCGACGAGCGGCTGGCGCAGGCCGTCGAGGGCGTCGACCCGGCGGAGGTGGCGTCGCTGGCCGACGCGCTGGACACGTTCCTGGAGTCCCGGCAGTCCGACGACGGGCTGCCGTTCGGCGCGGTGGCGCGGGGGCGGTTCGCCCGGCTGGCGACGGAGCTGCGGGAGCTGCGGCGGTCGCTCGCGGACCCGCTGATGGACGTGCTGCACCGGGTGCTGGGCGTGACGGGCCTGGAGGTCGAGCTGTCCGCGTCGCCGCACGCGCTGGCGGCCCGGCGGCGCGAGACGCTGGCGCGCTTCCTCGACGTCGCCGCCGACTACGCGGCCTCCGCCGCGCTCGACGGCGAGGCGACGCTGCTGGCGTTCCTGGGCTTCCTGCGGACGGCCGCGCAGTACGAGAAGGGGCTCGACAGCTCGCTGCCCGGCGACGGGCGGGACACGGTCAAGGTGCTCACGGCGCACAAGGCGAAGGGCCTGGAGTGGGACGTCGTGGTGGTGCCGGGGCTGGTGGAGAAGCACTTCCCGAGCCGCCGGCCGCGGGAGTCGTGGGTCACCCAGGGCAAGGTGCTGCCGCACGCGCTGCGGGGCGACGCGGAGACGCTGCCGGACGTGGCGGAGTGGACGGCGCGCGGGCTGAAGGACTTCAAGGCGGCGATGCGGGAGCACCAGGAGGTGGAGGAGCTGCGCCTCGGGTACGTCACGGTGACCCGCCCGCGCTCGCTGCTCCTCGGCTCGGGCCACTGGTGGGGCCCGACGCAGAAGGAGGCCCGCGGCCCGTCGGCGTTCCTGCACGCGCTACGGGAGCACTGCGAACGCGGCGGCGGCGAGGTCGAGACCTGGGCCCCGGAACCCGCGAAGGACGCCCGGAACCCGGCCCTGGAGGCCCACGCGGCGGAACGCGCGTGGCCGCTCCCGCTGGACCCGGCGGCGACCACCCGCCGCCGCGAGGCGGCAGCGGCCGTCCAGGCGGCACTGACCCGCCGGGCGGCGGCGGACGAGCACGCCGCCGGCACCGGCCCCGAGGAGGCTCGCCCCCACCCCCTCGGTCCCGCCGACGTGCGGGTCGTCGACTCCTGGGACCGGGACATCGACGCCCTCGAAGCCGAGCTGCTCGCCGCCCGCCGGCCCGTCCGCGACGTGGCCCTGCCCGCCTCCCTCACCGCCTCGCAGCTCCTGCGGCTCGCAGCCGACGCCGAGACGTTCACGCAGGAGCTGGCCCGGCCCATGCCGCGTCCGCCGATGCCCGCCGCGCGCCGCGGGACGCGGTTCCACGCCTGGGTCGAGTCGCGCTTCGAGGCGCTGCCGCTGCCCATGCTCGGCCCCGACGAGCTGCCCGGCGGCGAGGAGGACGCGCCGGACATCGCCGACGAACGCGAGCTGGCCGCGCTCAAGGAGTCCTTCGAGCGGTCCCCGTACGCCCGGCGCACCCCGTACCGCCTGGAGGCCCCCTTCCAGCTCAGCCTCGCCGGCCGCCTCGTCCGCGGCCGGATCGACGCCGTCTACCGCGGACCCGGCGGCGGCTACGAGATCGTCGACTGGAAGACCGGCCGCAGCGGCAGCGCCGACCCCCTCCAGCTCGCCGTCTACCGCCTCGCCTGGGCCGAGCAGGAGCGGCTGCCGCTCGACGACGTCACCGCCGCCTTCCTGTACGTACGCACCGGGGAGATCGTGCGTCCGGCCACACTGCCGGGCAGAGCGGAACTTGAGGCCCTGCTCTCCGGCCGGACGGATTAGGCTCGGGGGCATGAGCACCACCCCCGGCAGCGTCGCCGACCCTTCGGAGTGCCTGCGGGAGGAGCGCGCGGGGGCCGTGTGCGGCGCGGCGGAAGGGGAGCAGCAGTGACCACGGGCATCGAGCGGCCGGCCTCCCGGCCGGTCTCCTTCACGGCGGACAGCGGCGTCGACCGCGCCGCGCACCACCGCGTGGACGAGGCGTGGCTGGCGGCGGCCTGGAGCCATCCGACGACCCGCGTCTTCGTGGTCTGCGAGGGCCAGGTGCTCATCGACGACACCCCCGACGGCGGCACGGAGCTGGTGACGACCCCCGCCTTCGAGGCCCCGCCGACCGAGCAGCACCGCTACTTCCTCGGCACCGACGCCGACGGCGTGCGCTACTTCGCGCTCCAGAAGGACTCCCTGCCCGGCCGCATGGACGACACCGCGCGCGCCGCGGGGCTGCGCGAGGCGGGGCTGCTGCTCTCGGAGCAGGACGCCGGGCTGATGGTGCACGCCGTGGCGCTGGAGAACTGGCAGCGGCTGCACCGCTTCTGCTCGCGCTGCGGCGAGCGTACGGTCATCGCCGCCGCGGGCCACATCCGCCGCTGCCAGGCGTGCGGCGCGGAGCACTACCCGCGTACCGACCCCGCCGTGATCATGGCCGTGACGGACCCGGAGGACCGGATCCTGCTGGGCCGCCAGGTGCACTGGCCGGAGGGGCGCTTCTCGACGCTCGCGGGCTTCGTCGAGCCCGGCGAGTCCTTGGAGCACGCGGTGCGGCGGGAGGTCTTCGAGGAGGCGGGGGTGGTGGTCGGCGACGTGGAGTACGTGGCCAGCCAGCCGTGGCCGTTCCCGTCGAGCCTCATGGTCGGCTTCCTCGCGCGCGCGGCCGACGCCAAGGGCGCGGAGATCCGCGTGGACGGCGAGGAGCTGCACGAGGCGCGCTGGTTCTCGCGCAAGGAGCTGGGCGCCGCGTACGAGACGGGCGAGGTGCTGCCGCCGTACGGGATCTCGATCGCGGGGCGGCTGATCGAGCTGTGGTACGGCTCGGACCTCCCGCGGCGGCCGGGCTGACGGCCGCCGCGGGTGCGGTCCCGGGGCTGCGGTCAGGCGCCGAGGGCGGCCTTGACCTGGGCCAGGGAGGGGTTGGGCATGGCGACGGACTCGCCGCCCTGCCGCGGCACCACGACGACCGTGGGCACGAGCTGGTTGCCGTTGTTCACGCTCTCGACGTAGGCGGCGGAATCCGGGTCCTGCTCGATGTTGATCTCCTCGAACGGGATGCCCTCGCGGTCCATCTGGCCCTTGAGCCGACGGCAGTAGCCGCACCAGGTGGTGCTGTACATCGTGACGGTACCCGCCATGTCGCTGCGCTCCTTCGGGGTCGGCCGGTCGCGGCGCGAGCTGTTCCGGAGGTTGAACGTACCCGGGGGCGCCGCCATTCCCGTAGCCCCGCCCGTTCGTCTGTGGACAACCGGACCGGCCGCGCGGAGCCTGTGGACAACCGGCACACCGGTCCCGGGAGACCTGGCAGCATGGCGGGGTGACAGCAGCACCGCAGCCCCCGCAGTCCTCCCGGTCCACGCAGCCCTCCCTGTCCACGGAGTCCACGCAGCCCACGGAGTCCACGGAGTTCCCCGCCGTCCCGGGCTCGGCCGACGCGGTGCTGGCGGGGCTCGACCCGGAGCAGCGCGAGGTGGCGACGGCGCTGCGGGGCCCGCTGTGCGTGCTGGCCGGCGCGGGCACGGGCAAGACCCGCGCGATCACCCACCGCATCGCGTACGGCGTGCGGGCCGGCGTGCTCCAGCCCGGGAGCGTGCTGGCCGTGACGTTCACGAACCGGGCGGCCGGCGAGATGCGCGGCCGGCTGCGCCAGCTCGGCGCCCCGGGCGTCCAGGCGCGGACGTTCCACTCCGCCGCCCTGCGGCAGTTGCAGTACTTCTGGCCGCGGGCCGTCGGCGGCGAGCTGCCGCGGCTGCTGGAGCGCAAGGTCCAGTTGGTCGCCGAGGCCGCGGCGCGCGCCCGGGTCCGGCTCGACCGCAACGAGCTGCGGGACGTCACCGGCGAGCTGGAGTGGGCGAAGGTCACGCAGACCGTCCCCGAGGACTACGCCGCGGCGATCGCCAAGGCCGGGCGCGACGCCCCGCGGGACCCGGCGGAGATCACCGGCATCTACCGGGGGTACGAGCAGTTGAAGCGCGACCGCGGCGTCATCGACTTCGAGGACGTGCTGCTGCTCACCGTGGGCGTCCTCCAGGACCGGCCGGACATCGCCGAGCAGGTGCACCGGCAGTACCAGCACTTCGTCGTCGACGAGTACCAGGACGTCAGCCCCCTCCAGCAGCGGCTGCTGGAGCTGTGGCTCGGCGGCCGGGACAGCCTGTGCGTCGTCGGCGACGCCAGCCAGACGATCTACTCCTTCACCGGCGCCACCCCCGACCACCTGCTTGACTTCCGCACCCGGCACCCGGACGCCACGGTCGTCAAGCTCGTCCGGGACTACCGCTCGACGCCCCAGGTCGTCCATCTCGCCAACGGCGTGCTGGCCCAGGCCACCGGCCGGGCCGCCGCCGCCCGGCTGGAGCTGGTCGCGCAGCGCGAGGCGGGCCCGGAGCCGGCCTTCACGGAGTACGCGGACGAGCCCGCCGAGGCCGAGGGCACCGCCCGGCACATCCGCCGGCTCGTCGACGCGGGCGTGCCGCCCAGCTCCATCGCCGTGCTGTACCGGATCAACGCCCAGTCGGAGGTCTACGAGCAGGCCCTCGCCGACCGCTCCGTGCCCTACCAGCTCCGCGGCGCGGAGCGGTTCTTCGAGCGGCCCGAGGTCCGCGAGGCCGGGGTCAAGCTGCGCGGCGCGGCGGTGGGCGGCAAGAACGACGCGATGCTGGACGAGGCCGGCCGGGACGGCGACCTGGCGGCCCAGGTCCGGGCCGTGCTGGGCTGGTCGCCGCAGGCGCCGGCGGGCTCGGGCGCGGTGCGGGACCGCTGGGAGTCGCTGGCCGCGCTGGTGCGGCTGGCCGAGGACTTCGCCCGTGCCCGGCCGGGCGCGACGCTGAGGGATCTGGTCGAGGAGCTGGGCGAGCGCGCGGCGGCGCAGCACGCGCCGACGGTCGAGGGTGTGACTCTCGCCTCACTGCACGCCGCGAAGGGCCTGGAGTGGGACGCGGTGTTCCTGGTGGGCCTCACGGAGGGCATGCTCCCGATCACGTACGCCAAGACGCCCGAGCAGATCGAGGAGGAGCGCCGGCTGCTGTACGTGGGCATCACCCGGGCCCGGGTGCACCTGTCGCTGTCCTGGGCGCTGTCCCGCTCGCCGGGCGGGCGGGCCTCGCGGCGCCCGAGCCGCTTCCTGACCGGGCTGCGGCCGGGCTCAGGGCGCGGGGGCGGCGCCGGGGTGGTGACGCAGGGCGGGGTGGAGCGCGGGAGCGCGGAGCGGGGCACGGGCGCCAGGCGCAGGCGGCGCGGGCCGGTGCGCTGCCGGGTCTGCGGGCGGACGCTGACGGACGCCGGCGAGATCAAGCTGATGCGCTGCGAGGACTGCCCGTCCGACATGGACGAGGGGCTGTACGAGCGGCTGCACGACTGGCGCGCGGTCCAGGCGCGGCAACTCGGGCAGCCCGCGTACTGCGTTTTCACCGACAAGACCCTGATCGCCATCGCCGAGGCCACACCGGCCAACGAGCAGGAGCTGTCGGTCATTTCGGGTGTGGGCAAGCGCAAGCTCGACCGATATGGCGCCGATGTCCTGGATCTGTGCGCGGGTCGCGACCCGTCCGGGGAGCCGGCCGAGGAGCCGTGACGGGGGGCCGGAAAAAATTCCCCGAAAAATGGTTTGCGATCGCCGGGAGTAGCCTCATAGCCTTCCGGCACGGAAGAACAGCTCTTCACGGAGCCGGTGATTCCGTGTTGTACTAGGAGACCTTGGACCGGCTCGCCGGTCCGACGAGACCAGAGAGGAGGAGAAACCATGATCAGCATCACGAAACTTGACGGTCGTGCTGCCGACGGTCGCGAGGTCGTCTCCTCCTGCCTGCTCGCCCTCTCCAAGTCCCAGGTCCCCGCCACCGGTGTGTCCGGTGTCCGTGGCGGTCTGGGTGCCGACACCCGTGACGAGCGACCGACCAAGGCACTCCTTGTAGCAGCGGCGCAGGCTCCGGCCTATGCGGCGGCGGCAGCGGGTGCCGACCTCCAGCAGGAGTGGGCCAATGGCGCCTTTGGCGGCGGCATTGCGGCCACGACGCAGCACATGCGGGCCTTCCGCGGGCCTGATCCCTGGAAAGAACCATCTTGATCAAACCGATCGAGACGGCACCTTCCAGGGCCGCGGAACCCGAACCGGGATCCGCGGCCCTTTTGATTTGCCCAACGCAGAAGTTGATCAACACGACGAGCAAGGACGGCACCGTGTCCCTCCCCGTGCACACCCCGCACAGGCCCACGCCCGACCCCGTGCCCGGCACCACCGACCTGGAGGTCCCCTTGACCCAGCTCACCGCTCTCACCGAGCTCGACGAGCGAATCGACGCGCTCGGCGACCTCGTGCCCTGCCGGAGCTACGACCCCGAAGTGTTCTTCGCCGAGACCCCGGCGGACGTCGAGTACGCCAAGTCCCTCTGCCAGACCTGCCCCGTCCGTGAGGCGTGCCTCGCGGGCGCCAAGGAGCGCCGCGAGCCCTGGGGCGTCTGGGGCGGCGAGCTGTTCGTCCAGGGTGTGGTCGTACCGCGGAAGCGGCCGCGTGGGCGCCCGCGGAAGAACCCGGTCGTGGCATGAACGCCCACGGCACGATCGACCGTCCGAGAGCGCACGAACCGGCAGAGCAGGAAACGACGATGAGCCCGTCCACCGACTACCCCGCAGCACGCCACGAAGCAGGCGCCTACGACGAGCGCCAGAACAGGAACCTCGAAATGCAACTCATGCCAGAAGCTCTCGCGCGGGCCCAGTATCGGGACCGCGTGGAGGCCGCGGAACGGGAACGCAGGGCCATGCGCCTGATCGCCGCCCGGCGGATGCAGCGACGGGCCGAGCGCGCGCACATGCGCGCCCGGCGCGCGCTGGCCATGGCCGTCATGCAGTAACGGCCCCGGCCCTCAGGCGCTCGCGGGCGCCGGATCCTCCGTCGCAGAACCCTCGTGGGGGTCGTCCTCCGGACGGCCCCCTTCGGCGTAGTCGGCGAAGCCCGGCAGCCACTCCGTCAGCTCCTCGCGCATGCGCACCTGCGCGCCGAGCTGGCAGAGCACCCCGATGGTGCTGAGCGTCACCCGGTGGATCAGCAGATACGACGGCGGCAGGTTGAGCTGCCGGCCCAACTGGTGCGCGGGGTTGCGGGGGTCGGCGATCCTGGCCGCCTGTGTACGCATCCACTCCCGGCTGAAGGCGAACTCCTCCACCGCGGCCGGCTCGATGATCGGCACCAGATAGTCGATCACCGCCTCCGGATCCAGCTCGACGTCCGGCTTCACGAACCCCTGCTCGCGCAGCAGCTCGTAGACCTCGTCCGCCTCGCCGGCCAGCGTCATCCCCAGTGCCACGCCGATCTCCTCCGGCAGCCCGCCGGGCAGCCGGTCCACCGTGCCGAAGTCCATCACCCCGAGCCGCCACTCCTCCGGCTCGCCCTCCTTCACGAGCCGGAAGTTGCCCGGGTGCGGGTCGGCGTGCAGCAGGCCCGTGCGCGCCGTACCGGCGAAGAGGAACCGCGCCAGCAACTGGCCCACCCGGTCCCGCTCCGTCCGCGAGCCGTTCGCTATCAGCTCCGAGACCGGCACCCCGTCCAGCCACTCGGTGACCAGTACCTGGTCCGCCTGGTGCACCACGTCCGGCACCAGCACGTCCGGGTCGTCCGCGAACTCCTCCGCGTACGCGCTCTGGGCCCGGGCCTCCAGCTCGTAGTCCAGCTCCTCCGCGACCCGGTCCCGCAGCTCCTGGATCAGCGGCTTGATGTCCAGCCCCGGCACCAGCGGCCCCAACAGCCGCGCGAAGCGGCCCAACTGCGCCAGGTCGGACAGCAACGCCTTGCCCGCGCCCGGGTACTGCACCTTGACCGCCACCTCGCGGCCGTCGTGCCACACCGCCCGGTGCACCTGCCCGATCGAGGCCGCCGCCGCGGGCGTGTCCTCGAACTCCACGAAGAGATCGCGCCAGTCCGGGCCCAGCCGCTCCGTCAGCGCCCCGTGCACCGTGCGCACCGGCATCGGCGGCGCCGCCTCCTGGAGCTTGGTCAGGGCCGCGCGATACGGCCCGGCTATCTCCTCCGGCAGGGCGGACTCGAAGACGGACAGCGCCTGCCCGAACTTCATCGCCCCGCCCTTCAGCTCGCCCAGCGTCTTGAACAACTGCTCGGCGGTGCGCTGCTGCAACTCGCGGGCCACCAGCTCCGCCGGCCGTCCGCCGAGCCGCTTGCCGAGCCCCCAGGTGGCGCGCCCGGCGAAGCCCACCGGCAGCGAGGCCAGCCTGGCCGTACGCGTGATCGCCTTGCGCGGAAGGTCAGACATGGGCCACTCCCGTATCCCGGTCAGCGGCTGCCGCCGCACCGCACCCGCACCTCGGGTGTGGATCGAGCTTCGTCAACTCCCAGGCCAGGCCCGGCAGCGCGAACTCCAGCCGGGCCCCCGTGCAGACCGGCAGCCGTCCGTCGAGAAAGGTCAGGGCGTGGGCGGCCGTCAGTCCCGCCACCATTGTCGCCAACGCCACATCACACGCGGCGACCCCCTCCCGATCACCTCCGCTCCGCCACTGGGCGAGCAGCCGCGGCCACTCCGGCTCCCGCTCCGCCCGGGCCGCCGCGAGACAGCCCGCACAGGCCGAACCACCCGGCAGCACGAGCGGTCCCACCACCCCCGTGCCCTCCAGCACACCCGCGTACACGTGCGGAAAGCCCGCTTCGCGACAGCGCCGCGCGACCTCCGGATCCGGCGCGTACGCGGCGAGCCCGTCCCGCGGCGCCAGCACCACCAGCGACACCGCCCCGCCCGGGCGCCCGCCCCGCGCCGCCGGCCACGGCCCGGCCCGCCGCACGGCGCCGAGGGCCGCGTCCCGCCGCCGCCGGCCGACGTCCCCGGCGCCCACACCGCCGGGCGCCACGTCCCACGGCTCGACGCAGCCGCCGTCGACGACCTCCACCTCGCCGACGCCCGCGGCGGCGAGCAGCGCCGCCACCGAGGCCCCCACGCGCCCGGCGCCGCGCACCAGCACTCGCAGCCCCCGCCGCGCCGCCAGCCGCTCCGCGGCGGCCCCGGGCTCGGGATGCACGACGGACAGCGAAGCCTGGTCACCCCGCAGCCGCGCCGGTATCGCCCCACCTCGCCGCGCCCCACCCCGCGCCCCACCCCGCCGTGCCGCGGACGGCGGCGGCCCGGACGGCGCCGCCGCGGGCGGTGCCGGTGGATCCGGGCTCGGGGAAGGGTGGATGCCGCGTGGACGGTCGGTGGAGGTCGGGTGGTCGTCCGGGGGAGTTCCGGTGGTATTCGGCGGGGGCGGCCCTTCGTCGATCAACCCCGCCCTCGTCAATCGGGCGACGAGGGTGTCCACCGACCGGGGGGAGAGGCCGAACCTGTGCGCCTCGCGGCGCAGCGCATCCAGCCCGCGCGTGCCGTCCAGCCGGCGCAGGAACAGCCCCGTCGCCGAGTCCACCGGATGGATCGACACCGCATGTGCCCTGGTCACCCCCATCTGCATGGTGTGCCTGCCGCGCCAGCTCCGCCGCAGCGCCGGCTTGATCATCGGATGCATCGCGCCCCCCTCGTTCCTCCGCCACTCTGCCAGGCCCCGCCTTGCCGCATCACGAGTTATCCACAGGTGCCGGAAAAAGTCGTACGAATTGGACACGGCGCCCGCGGCGGCGTCGTACACCTGCTCCTGGCCGGGACTTTCTCCCCCCTGACCAGGTAACGTCATGCCGTGCCCGCTGACCCAGAGCACAGCCCAGGACGGCCGAAACCGTCGCGAGCGGTCGAGGTCAGACGCAGCGCGCGCAGACGCAGGACGGTTTCCGCTTATCGCGAGGGCGACCGCACCGTCGTGCTGATCCCCGCCCGCATGAGCGAGGCGGAGGAGCAGCGCTGGGTCACGGTGATGCTCGACAAGCTCCAGGCCCAGGAGAACCGGCGGATGCCCGGGGACGCCGAGCTTGCCGACCGCGCCCAGCGGCTGTCCGCGCAGTACCTCGACGGCCGCGCCCGGCCCTCCAGCGTGCGCTGGGTCACCAACCAGAACACCCGCTGGGGCTCCTGCACCCCCGCCGAAGGCACCATCCGCCTCTCGCACCGGCTGAAGGGCATGCCCGACTACGTCATCGACTACGTGCTCATCCACGAGCTGGCCCACCTGCTCGTGCCGGGCCACGGCCCCCGCTTCTGGGAGCTGGTCGGCGCCTACCCCCGCACCGAACGGGCCCGCGGCTACCTGGAGGGCGTGGTCGCCGGCGAGAGCCTGCCGTTCATCCCGCGCCCCGCGCCGACCGGCCCGCCGCCCGGCGCCGACTAGCCCGGCCCTCAGCCCAGCCGCGCCCGCGTGCGCTCCACCAGCATCGCCACCGACGGGTCGGCGACGGCCGCCACCTCGTCGTACCCGTACCAGCGCAGATCCAGCGACTCCTCGCTGATCGACGGCACCGCCCCCGCGGGGGCCAGGGCCGCGTACTGCACGTCCAGGTGCCGCGCGCAGGGCGTGTCGTGCCGGTCGAGCCCCGCCGGGCCGCCGGGCAGCAGCGTGAGTCCCGTCATGCCGGACTCCTCGCTCGCCTCCCGCAGCGCCGCCGCGGCCAGCGTGGCGTCCCCCGGTTCGCAGTGGCCGCCCGTCTGGAGCCACATGTTCAGCTTGCGGTGGAGGGTCAGCAGTACCCGCTCACGCGCCACGTCGACGATCAGGGCGCTGGCCGTCACATGCCCGGCCGCGCACGGCTTGTACATGCCGTCGGGATGGGCCGCCAGATGCTCCAGGTACGCGCCACGCAGCGCGTCCTGACCGGCGTCCGGCGCGTGCCACTCCTTCAGTACGCGCTCGGCGTCGTTCCGCAGCGTCACCTGTCCGCGTCGCCCTTGCCGCCGCCCTGCCCGTCCTGTTCGCCTTCTGCGTCCGGCCCGTCCTTGCGGTCCTTCTCGTCGCCGCCGGAGCCGCCCGCGTCGGCAGCCTCACCCGGCCCGACCGCCTTGCCGGAGTCCGGCCCCGCGGGCGTCCCGCCCGAGCCCAGCATCTTCTCCAGCTCCGAGAAGTCCGGCTGCTCGCTGTGCACGAACCCGTCCGGGTCGTCCAGGTCGCCCGCCGTCGGCAGCATGTCCGGGTGCGCCCACAGCGCGTCCCGCCCGTCGACCCCGCGCGCGTCGGCCAGCGACGCCCACAGCCGCGAGGCGTCCCGCAGCCGCCGCGGGCGCAGCTCCAGCCCGATGAGGGTGGCGAACGTCTGCTCCGCGGGACCGCCCGTGGCGCGCCTGCGGCGCAGCGCCTCGCGCAGCGAGTTCAGCGACGGGGCGTCCAGGTGCGGCTCGGCGGCGGCGTGCACGACCGCGTCCACCCAGCCCTCCACCAGCGCCAGGGCCGTCTCCAGACGGGCCAGCGCCGCCTTCTGCTCGGGGGTGTCCTCCGGCTGGAACATCCCCTGCTGGAGTGCCTCCTGCAACTGCTCGGGACGCTCGATGTCGACCTGGCCGACCAGGTCCTCCAGCTTGGAGGTGTCCACCTCGATGCCGCGCGCGTAGCCCTCGACGGCACCGAACAGGTGCGAGCGCAGCCACGGTACGTGGGCGAAGAGGCGCTGGTGCGCGGCCTCGCGCAGCGCCAGGTACAGCCGGACCTCGTCCAGCGGTACGCCCAGGCCCTCGCTGAACCTCCTGATGTTCACCGGCAGCAGCGCCGCCTTGCCCGCGGGCCCCAGGGGGAGCCCGATGTCGGTGGAGCCGACGACCTCGCCGGCCAGCACGCCCACCGCGTGCCCGATCTGGGTGCCGAACATCGCTCCGCCCATCGAGCGCATCATGCCGATGAGCGGGCCGGCCATGGCCTGCATCTCCTCCGGCAGCACACCGCCCATGGCGGCGCCCACGCGCTCGGCGACCGGGTCGACCAGCTCCTTCCACACCGGAAGGGTCCCCTCGACCCACTCCGCGCGGCTCCAGGCCAGCGCGGCGCCCGAGCCGGAGGGCAGCGACGTCACCTCGTCGAGCCACAGATCGGCCAGGCGTACGGATTCCTCGACCCCCCTGCGCTCCGCGTCGCCGACGCTGGCGTCCTTGCTCTCGTCGGCCGCGCCCTGCGAGACGGTCTGGCGGGCGATGTCCTTGGCCATGTCCCAGTTGACCGGCCCGCCCTCGTAGCTCAGCATCTGGCCGAGCTGCTGGAAGGCCGCGCCCAGGTCCTGCGGGCCCATGGCGCCGCCCGGGCCGCCCCCGAGGGAGCCGAAGATGGCCGCGAAGGGGTTCTGCGGGTCGCCCGCGGCGCCCCCGAAGCCGAACGGGTCCCGGCCGCTCCGGTCGCCGTCCCCCTTGCGGGCACCCTTGTCGTCGCCCTCGCCGTCGTCGTCCGGCTCCTTGGGGAGGCCGAATCCGAATGGGGTGTCACTCACGGTTTCCTCGGCTCGTCGGGCCGCCTGCACCGGGCCGGCGGCGTACGCCCTCCAATACCTCCACCCTATGCCGCTTCGTATGCCTGCACGATGTCCTGCCGCCCGTCGCCACCGCTGCGGGTGCGGCTGGGGCAGGATGGATGGAACTACTGCACACAACAGCTGGAGCCGCCCGGTGAGTTCCCCGGAACCGAACGTTCGCGCAGCGCGAAAGGCCGCCGATGGGGTCGCGGCCGACGAGCCCGCCCCGGGCGCGTGGCGCCCCGTCGTCGCCGTGACCGGGGCGGCGGCCGGCATCGGCGCCCTGGTCACGGAGCGGCTGGCGGCCTCCGACGAGGTCAGGCAGGTCGTCGCCATCGACGAGCGGCGCGGCGAGCTGCCCGAGGCCCACTGGCACGTGCTGGACGTGCGGGACCCCGCGATCGCCGACAAGCTGCGCGGCACGGACGTCGTGGTGCACCTCGCCCTCGACCTGGACCTGGAGACCGACGCCACGGCCCGTACCGCGTACAACGTACGTGGTACGCAGACGGTGCTCACCGCCGCCGCCGCGGCCGGCGTGCGCCGGGTCGTCCTGTGCACCTCCGCCATGGTCTACGGGGCCCTGCCGGACAACCCCGTCCCGCTCGCCGAGGACGCCGAGCTGCGCGCCACCGAGGAGGCCACCGGCGTCGGCGACCTGCTGGAGATGGAGCGCCTGGGTCGCCGCGCGCCCCGCGCGCACCCCGGCCTGAACGTCACCGTGGTGCGCCCCGCCGCCGTCGTCGGCGGCGTCGACACCCCGCTGACCCGGTACTTCGAGTCGCCGCGGCTGCTGGTCGTCAAGGGCACCCGGCCGTGCTGGCAGTTCTGCCACATCGACGACCTGGCCGCCGCGCTGGAGTTCGCGGCCCTGGAGAAGGCCGAGGGCGAGCTGGCCGTCGGCTGCGACGGGTGGCTGGAGCAGGAGGAGGTCGAGGAGCTGACCGGCATCCGGCGCATGGAGCTGCCGTCGGCCGTCGCGCTCGGCGCCGCCGCCCGGCTGCACCGCCTCGGGCTCACGCCGTCGCCCGCCGGGGACCTGGCGTACACGATGTACCCCTGGGTCGTCAGCGGCAGCCGGCTGCACGACGCCGGCTGGCGCCCGCAGCACACCAACGAGGAGGTCCTCGCCGAGCTGCTGGAGGAGGTCTCCGGCCGGCACACGGTCGCGGGCCGCCGGCTGGGCCGCAAGGACGCCGCGGCGGCGGGCGCCGCGGGCGCGGCCGGGGCGACGGTCGCGCTGCTGGGCACGGCCGCGGTCGTGCGCCGGGTGCGCAAGGCGCGACGCGGCAAGATCTGAGCCTCCGCCGCGGCGGAGCGGCGCGTACGGACCGGGTCCCGGCCCGTACGCGCGGCCGGCCGGGCCGCGCGCCGCACGGCCGGCCCGCCCACGCGCCGCACGGCCGGCTCGGCCGCCCGGCGCACCGGGCTACCACCGGCCGCGGGGCGGGGTGTCGGTCCCGTGCGGCAGGATGGACGCATGGCAGACACCCCGCAGCACCCCGGCGAGCAGGGCGCCGCGGACCCCGTGCGCCTCGTCGCCGTCCGCGCGGAGCCGCTCTCGCTCGACGAGGTCTTCGCCGCCGTCGGCGACCCCGCCGCGGGCGGCACGGCCCTCTTCGTCGGCACGGTCCGTGACCACGACCGGCAGGAGGCGTCCGAGCGCGTCCAGGACGTGACCGCGCTGGGGTACTCCTGCCATCCGACCGCCGAGGCGGAGATGCGCCGTATCGCCGAGAAGGTCGCCGCCGACTATCCGGTACGGGCCCTGGCCGCCGTCCACCGCGTGGGGGAACTGGCCGTGGGGGATCTCGCCGTCGTCGTCGCCGTCTCCTGCCCGCACCGCGCCGAGGCGTTCGACGCCTGCCGCCGCCTCGTCGACACCCTCAAGCGCGAGGTTCCCATCTGGAAACACCAGAAGTTCACCGACGGGACGGAGGAATGGGTGGGCGCAGGCTGAGGTTGTCGAGTTGCGTAACTTCCGGGCCCGCGTGAGCGTTGGCTTATCGGAAAGAACTCACATCAGCTAGGAGCACGGGATGGCAGCGATAGCCTGGTTGGTCATACCCCTCGCGTCAGCCGGGGCAGCCGCCGTATGGGCGGGCTGGGCGACGCGCAACCGCAAGGTGGGAGACAGTACCGAGCTGGCGGGGTACGCCCGTTTCCGGGAAGCCATGGAGCGTAGTCACTCGCGTTCCGGGGCCGCTTGAGCGTCCCGTACTGTCGTTCTATGCCACGCCGCACGGCGACGCTGCTCGCCTCCACCGTGACGCTGCTCGCCATCCTCATCGCCGGGGTCTTCATCCCCGTGCCGTACGCGGAGATGTCGCCCGGGCCCACGGTGAACACCCTCGGGGACCACGACGGCGAGCCCGTCCTGCACATCGAGGACCGCAAGACGTTCCCGACCAGCGGCCACCTCAACATGACGACGGTCCGCGTCACCGGCGCCGACTACAAGATGAACCTCGTCGAGGCGGTCTACGGCTGGCTCTCGCCCGACGACGCGGTGGTGCCGCACGAGTCGCTGTACCCGGACGACAGCACCGCCGAGGAAGTCGACCAGCAGAACGCCGAGCAGTTCACCGCCTCGCAGGAGAGCGCAAAGGTCGCCGCCCTCGACGAGTTGGGCATCGACTTCACCACCCGCGTGATCGTGGCCTCCGTGGTCGCCGGCGGCGCCGCACAGGGCACGCTGCACGCCGGTGACGTGATCAAGGCGGTCGACGGCACCCCCGTCGACGGGCCGGGCGACGTGGTCGAGCTCGTCACCGGCCACAAGCCGGGGGAGAAGGTCGAGTTCCGGATCGTCCCCGCGGACAAGGCCGAGAAGGCCGAGAAGAACGGCGAGGACCCCCGCAAGCTGCCGGGCAAGGACATCGAGGTCGCCACCCGGGAGTCCGACCGGGAGCCCGGCAAGGCCATGGTCGGCATCACGGCGGGCACCGCGCACACCTTCCCGTTCGAGATCGACATCAAGCTCGCCGACGTCGGCGGGCCCAGCGCGGGGCTGATGTTCGCGCTCGGCATCGTCGACAAGCTCACCAAGGGCGACCTGACGGGCGGCGAGTTCGTCGCCGGCACCGGCACGATCAACACCGACAGCCGGGTCGGGCCCATCGGCGGCATCCACATGAAGACCGTCGGCGCCCGCGACCAGGGCGCGAAGTTCTTCCTCACCCCCGCGGCGAACTGCGCCACTGCCGCCCGGGACGTACCCGACGGGCTCACGCTGGTGGAGATCCGGACGATGGACGACGCCATGGGTGCGCTGAAGCACATCCGCGACGGCAACCTCGACCGGCTCGACGAGTGCAAGGAGTAGCCGGCCGGATGCGCACAGCGGGCGAGGCCCGGCCGCCCCGGCGGGGCGGCCGGCCCGGCGACCGGCTCAGTCGAACGTCGCCGCCAGCGCCCGGGCGAGCCCCGGGACCAGTTCCGGCCCGGTGAGCACCTCTGTGGGGGCGTCCTTGGAGCGCAGCCGCAGCGCGGCCTCCCGGCTGCCGTCGCGCAGCACGCCCACCGTCATCCGGACCTCCTCGCGCCGCGGGTGCTCGGCGACCCAGGCGGCGAGCCCCGCCTCGTCGAGGTCCTCGGGCACCTCGGCCTCCGCCGCAGGCGGGAGCATCAGCCGCTCGACCGTGAGCGCGCAGCCGCCGACCGCGTCGGGCCAGGCGATGGTGCCGAGGAACTCGTCGAGCGGCTGCCCTTCGGGCAGTTCCTGCTGCTCGATCGGTGTGTACGAAACCTGCGCGGCCGGCCCCGCCGCGAGCCCGGCGCCGTCCCCGGACCCGGGTTCTTCGGTGTCGAGGTCCAGCCGCCGGGCGAGCCCCGGCTCCTGCGCGCGCAGCCGCGCGGTGTCGACGAGCGCGAACAGCCGCGGGGGCCGGTCCCAGCCGAAACCGGCCGCGTACTCGTCAAGCTCCAGGACCGCGCGTGTCAGCGGGTCAGCTGCCAGGGGTGGACCGCCGGTGGGAGAGTTGGACATGCTCGTCATCCTGCCTCATCGCTCTCTGCCACCCCCCGGCGGGAACTGAGTAAAGCTTTAGTAAGTTGCCACATTGAGCCCCTGTGCCGCGGGGGCCGTATGACAGGACGTTCAAGTCTCGAGGTGCCACGTTGGCTTTCCAGATGCCGGACCGCGGCGGAGGCCCCACCGGGCCACGGATCAGTGTGGGCAGGCCGTCCCGGCGGGTACGAACGCTGCTGATGACGCTGGGTGTGCTCGCCATCCTGGGCATCATCTTCGTCATGTTCGCCGGCTTCTGGACGGACTGGCTCTGGTATCGCTCCGTCGGTTATTCCTCGGTCTTCACCACCCGGTTGTGGACCAAGGTGGGGCTCTTCTTCGTCTTCGGCCTGCTGATGGCGCTCGCGGTCGGCTTCAACATGTGGCTGGCCCACAGGCTGCGCCCGCCGCTCAGCGCGATGTCGCTGGAGCAGGAGAGCCTCGATCGTTACCGGATGAACCTGGCCCCGTACAAGAAGTGGGTGCTGCTCGGCATCGCCACGCTGGTGGGCCTGATCGCCGGCGCCTCCGCGACGGGGCAGTGGCGCACGTGGCTGCTGTGGGTGAACGGGCAGTCGTTCGGCGAGAAGGATCCGCAGTTCCACAAGGACATCTCCTTCTTCGCGTTCGACCTGCCGTGGTACCGCTTCCTGCTCGGCTTCGGCTTCGCGGCGGTCGTGCTGTGCACGATCGCCGCCGCGCTCACGCACTACCTCTACGGCGGGCTGCGCATCTCCAGCCCCGGCGCGCGTGCGACGTCCGCGGCGACCGGCCATCTCGCGGTGCTGCTCGGCACCTTCGTGGCGCTCAAGGCGGTGGCGTACTGGTTCGACCGCTACAGCCTGGCGACCAAGACCAGCGGTCTGAAAACCACGGACGGCTGGACCGGTCTGCGCTACGTCGACGCGAACGCCTATCTGCCGGCGAAGACGATCCTCTTCGTCATCGCGATCATCTGCGCGGGCCTGTTCTTCGCCACCCTGTGGCGGCGCACCTGGCAGTTGCCGCTCATCGGCCTCGGCCTCATGGTCCTCTCGGCGATCCTGATCGGCGGGCTGTACCCGGCGATCGTGCAGAAGTTCCAGGTGCAGCCGAACGAGCAGGCCAAGGAGACGCCGTTCATCGAGAAGAACATCGAGGCGACGCGCAAGGCGTACGACATCGATGACTCCCAGGTGACGGAGTACTCGGGCCTGGCGCCCAAGGACACCACCAACGAGCAGTTGCGCACCGCCGTCGACAACACGGCGAGCGTCCGCCTGCTCGACCCGAGCGTGGTCTCGCCGACGTACCAGCAGCAGCAGCAGGTCCGCGGCTACTACCAGTTCCCCGGCACCCTGGACGTCGACCGGTACGAGGACGAGGACGGCAACTCGCAGGACACCGTCGTCGGCCTGCGCGAGATCAACGTCGGCGGCATCCCCGAGAAGGGCTGGATCAACAGCCACTTCCGTTACACCCACGGCTACGGCGTCGTCGCCGCCAAGGGCACCGAGGTCACCGACGACGGCGACCCGGCGTACACGGAGAAGAACCTGCCGCCCGAGGGCGAGCTGGGCGAGTACGAGCCGCGTATCTACTACGGCGAGCAGACCCGCGACTACTCGATCGTGGGCGGCCCGCAGGACGAGGTCGACTACGCCGACGACTCCGGCGAGAAGACGTACCGCTACAAGGGCGACAGCGGGGTGGACCTGTCCAACCCGATCAACAGGGCCGCGTACGCGCTGACGTTCAGCGAGCCGCAGATCATGTACTCCGGTGCGATCGGCGACGGCTCGCAGATTATCTACAACCGCACCCCGAAGGAGCGGGTGGAGGCCGTCGCGCCCTGGCTGACCATCGACGGCGACCCCTACCCGGCGGTGGTCGACGGCCGGATCACCTGGATCGTCGACGCCTACACCACCAGCAACGGCTATCCGTACTCGACCAGGACCACCCTGGGCGACACCACGGCCGACTCGCTGACGGACGACCAGCGTTCGGTGATCGCGCAGCAGAACCAGGTCAACTACATCCGCAACTCGGTGAAGGCCACCGTCGACGCCTACGACGGCAGCGTGGACCTCTACGAGTGGGACACCGACGACCCGGTCCTCAAGACCTGGATGAAGGCGTTCCCGGACACGGTCAAGCCGCGCGCGGAGATCGGCGACTCGCTGATGGACCACCTGCGCTACCCGCAGGACCTGTTCAAGGTCCAGCGCGAGCTGCTGACGCAGTACCACGTCACCAGCCCCAAGCAGTTCTACTCCGGCAGCGAGCAGTGGGAGATCCCGGACGACCCGACCACCAAGGTCGAGAGTTCGGTGCCGCCCTACTACCTGAGCATGAAGATGCCGGACCAGGACTCGCGGACGTTCTCGCTGACGACGACGTTCACGCCACGCAACCGCAACAACCTCGGCGCGTACATGGCCGTGGGCGCGGACGCGCGCAGCGACGACTTCGGGCAGATCAGAATCCTGAAGCTGCCACCCAACAGTCCCGTGCCGGGACCGAAGCTGGTGCAGTCCAGATTCAACTCCAACGCCGCGATCGCCGACCAGATCAACATCCTTCAGAGAGGCGATTCGGAAGTCATCTACGGCAACCTGCTCACGGTGCCGTTGGAGGGCGGACTGATCTACATCGAGCCGGTGTACGTGCAAGGCACCGGCACCGGCTACCCACTGCTGCGCAAGGTGCTGGTCACGTACGGCGACCAGACGGCCTTCGAGGACACGTTGCCCAAGGCGTTGAACGTCGTCTTCGGGGTGGAGGAAGCCACACCACCCGAGGACACGGGCGAGGAGCCACCACCGGAGGAGGAGCCGCCGGCCGGGGGCACCCTCCAGGACGCCGTGGAGGACGCCCAGAACGCCTACGAGGACGGTCAGCAGGCGCTCCAGGACCAGGACTGGGAGGCGTACGGCCAGGCCCAGGACGAGCTGGAGGAGGCCCTCCAGCGGATCGAGGAGGCCGAGCAGCAGGCGGACTCGAAGGGCGACGGCGGTGCCGGTGAGGACGCCGGCGACGGCGGCGCCGACGGTGCCGACAGCGGTGACGGCGGAGGCGGCAGTGATGCCGGTGATGCCGGTGACGGCGGAGGCAGCGGGGCCTAGGGCGGCCCGTGGCCCGCCGGACGGGAAGTCCGGCGGGCCACGGCCCGCGCGGAACGGCGGCGTTGGGGCCCTCCGCACCGTGATAGCCTTACGGCACACGACGCGGGGTGGAGCAGCTCGGTAGCTCGCTGGGCTCATAACCCAGAGGTCGCAGGTTCAAATCCTGTCCCCGCTACGCGAGATCGAGGCCCGGAGTCCCATCGGACTCCGGGCCTCGACGTGTGTCTGCCGCGTGGTCTGTGTGCGCCGTGGGGGCGGTATGGCGAGGGGGGCGGATGTGTCGTGTGTGTGTTCTTGAGGTCATTGTTTTGGGGGTACCCGGCGTGACAAGGTTTGATGAGTCGTTGTGTCGGGAAGTCGACAAACCGCTGAAGTGACCTTCCTGGCTGCGGTATACCAGGTGTACGCGGGTTGCAGGTGGTGCGACGATGGACCTCATGGGGGACGAGGCAAGGGTGTTGGACGCCCGTAGGACAGGGGGCACCGGTGGCCAGGAGCGCAAGGCTCCCGCCGCCGCCGGTGAGTTGAGCGCTGCGCGCGGACCGGATCCGGCCGTGGCCGAACTGAGCGCGCGGGGCGCGGCACTGCTGCGCAAAGGGGATCTGGACGGCGCGGAGCCGGTGCTGCGCGCGGCGACCGCCGAGGGCGACAGGGCGGCGGCGAACAACCTGGGCGTGCTGCTCTACCAGCGCGGGCAGGTGCACGAGGCGGCCGGCTGGTGGCGTATCGCCGCGGTCGGCGGCTCGCCCGCCGCCGCGCACGCGCTGGGGCGGTACTACCGCGAGAACGGCGACGAGCCCGGCGCCGAGTACTGGCTGCGCCAGTCCGCCGAGGCCGGGCACGCGCTGGGCGCGTACGCGCTCGCCGACCTGCTGGAGCACCGCAGCGACGTGGGCGCGGAGCGCTGGTTCCGGATCGCCGCCGACAAGGGGCACCGCGAGGCGGCGTACCGGCTCGCGCGCATCCTCGACACCGGCGCCCGGGCGCCGTCCGGCAGCGGCGTCGAGACCGGTACGCGGCTGAGGCCGCCGGCGGCGCGGCCGGGCGCGGTGAGCCTCGTCCGCGGCGCGGCCGGGGCCGGCGACGACCCGGTCACAGAGGCCGAGCAGTGGTACCGCCAGGCCGCCGCGCGCGGGCACGTGCGCGCCGCGCTGCACCTCGGCACGCTCCTGGAGGAGCGCGGCGAGTCGCAGGAGGCCGGCCGGTGGTACGTGATCTCCGCGCGGGGCGGTGAGCCGCGCGCGGCCTGCGCCCTGGGCTTCCTGCTGCGCGACGCCGGCGACGACTCCAGCGCGGCCGTGTGGTGGCGCCAGGCGGCCAGGGACGGCGACGGCAACGCCGCGAACGCGCTCGGCGCGCTCTACGCGGACCGCGGCGAGCCGCAGGAGGCGGAGCGCTGGTACCGCGCGGCGCTGGACGCGGGCGACGTGAACGGCGCGTACAACCTGGCGCTGCTGTGCGCCGCGGGGAACCGGGCCGAGCAGGCCGAGCAGTGGTACCGGCAGGCCGCGTACACGGGGCACTGCGAGGCGGCCAACGCGCTGGCCGTGCTGCTGCTCCAGCGCGGCGACGCCGCGGGTGCCGAGCCGTGGTTCTCGAAGGCCGCGGAGGCGGGCAGCGTCGACGCGGCGTTCAACCTCGGGATCATCCACGCGGGCCGGGAGGACGAGACGGGCGCGCGCCAGTGGTACGAGCGCGCCGCGTCCGCCGGGCACGTGGAGGCCGCGCTCCAGGTCGGCATCGCGCTGCTGCGCGACGGCGAGGAGAAGGAGGCGGAGCACCGGCTGCGTACGGCCGCCGAGGGCGGCAGCCCCGAGGGTGCGTTCCGGCTGGCGGCGCTGCTGGACGACCGGCGCCCCGGGCCCGGGGCGGACGCCCCGGGTGCCGCGGGCCCGCGCAGCGCGCGGGTGTGGGGCGGCGCGGGGTCGGCGGGCTCCACGGGCTCCACGGGCGCCCCGGGCGGCCCCGGCGGCTCCGAGGCGGACGCCGAGTGCGAGCGGTGGTACGAGCAGGCCGCGCGGCAGGGGCACCGGCGTGCCCAGGTGCGGCTGGGCATGCGCGCCGCCGCGCGGGGCGACACGGAGTCCGCGGGCCGGTGGTACCGGGCCGCCGCGGAGGCCGGCAGCCGCAACGGCGCGTTCAACCTGGGCCTGCTGCTGGCCCGGGAGGGCAGTGTGCCGGAGGCGGCGATCTGGTGGCGCCGGGCGGCGGAGCACGGCCACGGCCGCGCGGCGCTGCGGCTCGCGCTGCTGGCGGCCCGGCGGGGCGACCTGCCGGAGAGCCAGCACTGGTCGTCGCGGGCGGTGGAGCTGGGCCCGGCGGAGGTCGCCGAGCGCGCCGCCCGGCTGCGGGACGCGCTCGCGCAGGAACTCACCGCCTGAGCGGCCCGGGCGACCCTGAGCGGTACGGAGTAAGGGCCGGCGGCCATGGCCGCCGGCCCTTACCCGTGGCCGGCGGCCGGCTGCGGGCAGACAGCGCGTGGGCAGGAACGACGGAGGCCCGGACCGTGTGGTCCGGGCCTCCGTCAGTGGTAGCGGGGACAGGATTTGAACCTGCGACCTCTGGGTTATGAGCCCAGCGAGCTACCGAGCTGCTCCACCCCGCGTCGGTGAAACCAACACTACCCCTGGCTGATCGACGAGCGCAAATTACGTCC
This sequence comes from Streptomyces sp. 184, assembly GCF_045781775.1. Classification (NCBI taxonomy): domain Bacteria; kingdom Bacillati; phylum Actinomycetota; class Actinomycetes; order Kitasatosporales; family Streptomycetaceae; genus Streptomyces; species Streptomyces sp. 184. Next base: position 1,463,065 of record NZ_CP123230.1, read on the forward strand.
CGCCGCGCTACGCACAGTCCGGACAGATGCCGCGATACGTGACTTCCGCCCCCGAGATCCGGAAGCCGAAGCGCTCCGTCTCGGGCAGGGCCGACAGCAGGTCGCCCTCGGGGCGCACGTCGCGGATCGAGCCGCAGCGGCTGCACACCAGGTGCTGGTGGGCGCTGTGGGCGTTCGGGTCGTACCGCTTGGCGCGGCCGTCCGTGCTGACTTCGAGCACCTCGCCGAGCGCGACCAGCTCGCCCAGCGTGTTGTAGACCGTCGCCCGGGAGATCTCCGGGAGCAGGGCGGTGGCACGCGCAAGTACTTCGTCGGCGGTGTAGTGCACGTGGTCGCCGTCCAGGACCTCGGCCACGACTCGCCGCTGTGCGGTGAGCCGGAAGCCTCGGCCGCGCAGTCGCTCCAAGAGGTCGCTCATGCATTCAGGGTAGCAGCGCACCGCTCTATGGCCAGAACCCATACGAACTTCATTGGCATCTTGACTTGGACTGTGTCTAATGTAGTGTCACTCACAGACTACGGCGATCGGTCCCGAGGTCGCGCTCCAGGCCCTGTGCGGCCGCGGGCCGGTTGCCGTGCACGGACAGAGGGGCCGGGACGCCGATCGGGCTCCCGGCCCCTCTGCTGCGTCCGGGCGCTATGCGAGGGCTGTCTCGCGGTGCTCCGGCTCCTGCCGCTCCGGGGTCCAGCAGCGGATGATGTCGCGTACGGACACGATGCCGACCGGCTCCGCGTCGTCGAGGACGATCAGATGGCGGAAGCTGCCGTGGGTCATGGCGCCGGCGGCGTCGTCGAGGGTCCAGCCGGGTGCGGCGAAGACGACGTCCGTGGTCGTGTGGTCGTCGGCTTTCTCCATGTCGGGGTCCTGGCCCGCGCCGACGGAGTTGAGGATGTCGCGCTCGGTCAGGATGCCGAGCCCGCTGGTGTCGGGGTCGAGGACGATCGCCGCGCCGACGCGCCGCGCCGACATCAGCGAGGCGGCCTGGCGGAGGGTGTGCGCGGGGCCGATGGTGAGGACCACCGTGCTCATGGCGTCGCGGACGAGCATGGGGTGGAGCCACCTCCTGTGCGTAACGGGGCCCTGTGCGTGCCTGTGAAGGTTTTCACAAGTTCACAAGGTCTGTCACAGTCAGACTGGCACGCCCGGGAGGGAGCAACAAGGGGCGGGAAGGGTCCGGCCGGGCCGGACCCGCGCGCCCCGGGCGCGGGTCCGCCGGCCGTCCGGACGGGCGGCTACGGGCCGAGGTACTTCAGCAGTTCCTGGTGGAGCAGCCCGTTGGACGCCGCGGCGTTGCCGCTGTGCGGGCCCGGCTCGCCGTCCAGGCCCGTGAACGAGCCGCCGGCCTCCGCCACGATCGCCGCGCACGCCGCCATGTCCCACAGCGACAGCTCCGGCTCCGCGCAGATGTCGACCGTGCCCTCGGCGACCATCATGTACGGCCAGAAGTCCCCGTACCCCCGGCTGCGCCAGCAGTCGCGGGTCAGGTGCAGGAAGCCGTCGAGCCTGCCGCGCTCGTCCCAGCCGTGCAGCGAGGAGTACGCGAACGAGGCGTCCTCGATGCGCTGCACGCCGGACACCCGCAGCGGACTCGCCTTCGCCAGGCTGCGGCCGGTGTACGCGCCGCCGCCCTGCACCGCCCACCACCGGCGGGCGAGGGCCGGCGCCGACACCACGCCGACGACCGGCTGGTTGCCCTCCGCGCCCGGCGCCATGAGCGCGATCAGCGTCGCCCAGACGGGGACGCCGCGCACGTAGTTCTTCGTGCCATCGATGGGGTCGATGATCCAGCGGCGCGGGCCGGTGCCCTCCGTGCCGTACTCCTCGCCCATCACGGCGTCGCGTGGCCGGGCGCGCCGCAGCGAGGAGCGGATCAGCTCCTCGGCCGATCTGTCCGCCTCCGACACCGGGGTCAGGTCCGGCTTCGTCTCGACCTTCAGGTCGAGCGCCTTGAACCGCTCCATCGTGGTGGCGTCGGCGGCGTCCGCCAGGACGTGGGCGAGACGCAGATCATCATGAAAACCGGCCATGCAACGAACAGTAACCCCAAAGGTGCACCGCGAACCTTCGCCCGGCCGCGTGGCGGGTCCCAGGGCCCCTCGTACGGACCCTTGACAGCACCTGGCGGTGCGTCAATTCTGAGCGCACGGTCGCCCTCTGGAGGCCACGATGCCGACAGCGCGAGAAGGACTCCTCGACGCCGCCTTCACGGCGCTCAGGAACCGGCCCTGGGCGGGGGTGCGGATGGTCGACGTCGCCGCCGCGGCCGGGGTGTCCCGCCAGACTCTCTACAACGAGTTCGGCAGCAAGGAGGGCCTGGCCCAGGCCCTCGTCAGACGCGAGGTCGACGGCTATCTCGCGGGAGTGGAACGGACGCTGGCCGGCGCCCGCAGATCCGGTGCCGACGCCGGCGGCCGGCTGCTCGCCCTGGTCGCCTGGACACTGCGCGCCGCGCGCGGTAACCCGCTGGTGCGTGCCGCGCTCACCGGGTGCTGGGGCCCGCAACTGCCTGCCCCGGCACGTCGGGTGTCCGCCCGCGGCGGCCCGCCGGGGGTGCGGCGAACGGGGCAGGACCTGGCCGTCGAGTCGCCCGCCGAGCTGGTCGACGAGGTACGCGACCGGGTGCTGCGGGCGCTGGAGGAGCACTTGCCGGGCCCGCCGGGCGAACGCCGCCGGGTCTGCGAGGCGGTGACGCGGCTGACGCTGTCGTACGTGGTCGCGCCGGCGGCCAGGGGCGAGGACGTGGAGCGGACGATCCGCGGGCTGCTGACCGTCAGTGCGCCGAGCCGGACAGTTGCAGGCCGATGACGCCGACGATCACCAGCGAGATGGAGATGAGCTTCAGCGTGGAGACCAGGTCGCCGAGGAAGACCATGCCGTAGATCGCGGTGCCCGCGGCACCGATGCCCGTCCACACCGCGTACGCCGGGCCGACGTCCAGCTTCTTCAGCGACAGCGTCAGCAGGCCGAAGCTGCCGAGCGCGAACGCGCAGAAGGCGATCGTCGGCCAGAGCCGGGTGAAGCCGTGGGAGAGCTTGAGGCAGACGGCGAAGCCGGTTTCGAGGATTCCGGCCACGACGACCAGCAGCCACGCCATCGTGTAGTGCCTCCCGTTCGGTTGACGCTCCTGCGATTATGCCCAACGCGAGTGCGCGGGGGCGATGGACCTCGCCGATCGGCTCCCGCGGCCCGCGGGCTGATTCGGCTGGTCTGCCTGGTCTGGCTGATTCACCGTCAGTGCCGCCGCCGGCCGCTGCCCGCCACCGTGAGCCACCGTCAGTCGCCCTCGTGGCGCTCGCGGGTGGCGAGCAGCCGGCGCAGCGAAGCCAGCCGTGCGGGGTCGGCGTGCCCCGCGGAGACCCAGGCGTCGAGGGCGCACTCCGGCTCGTCGTGGCTGCAACCGCGCGGGCAGTCCGCCGTCCCGGGCACCAGGTCGGGGAAGGCGTGGATGACGCGCGACGGATCCACGTGGGCCAGGCCGAACGAGCGCACGCCCGGGGTGTCGATGACCCAGCCCCTGTCGTCGGGCAGCGGCAGGGCGAGCGCGGATGTCGTGGTGTGCCGGCCGCGGCCGGTGACGAGGTTCACCTCGCCGACGGCCCGCTGGTGCTCCGGCACGAGCGCGTTGACCAGGGTGGTCTTGCCGACGCCGCTGTGGCCGACGAAGGCGGTGATCCGGTCGGTGAGCAGGTCCAGCACGCGGGCGGCGCCCTCGCCGGTGGCCAGCTCGTCCCGGTTGCAGGCGACGGCCCGCACCCCCAGCGGCGCGTACGACTCCAGCAGGTCGTCCGCGGGCGCCAGGTCGGACTTCGTCAGCACCAGCAGCGGGTCGAGCCCGCCGTCGTACGCGGCGACCAGGCAGCGGTCCACCAGCCGCGGCCGGGGCGGCGGGTCGGCGAGGGCGGTGACGATGGCGAGCTGGTCGGCGTTGGCGACGACCACGCGCTCGTACGGATCGTCGTCGTCCGCCGTCCGGCGCAGCACCGACGCGCGCTTCTGGACCCGGACGATGCGCGCCAGCGTCCCGGGGTCGCCGGAGATGTCCCCGACGACGTCGACCCGGTCGCCGACGACGATGCCCTTGCGGCCCAGCTCGCGGGCCTTCATCGCGGTGATCGTGCGGTCCTCGACCAGGCAGGTGATGCGGCCGCGGTCGACGGTCACCACGAAGCCCTCGGCGGCGTCGTCGTGCTTGGGGCGGTTGCGGCTGCGGGGCCGGCTGCCCCGGCGGTCCGGGCGTACGCGGACGTCGTCCTCGTCGGGGTTCTTGCCGTAGCGCCGCATCGCGCGGGTCAGTCTCTCGGGGCGGCGGCGGGGGCGGGCGCGCCGGCTCCGGGCCCGGTGCCGGTCCCGGCGAGGAGCCCGGCCCACATCGCGGGGAAGTCGGGCAGGGTCTTGGCGGTCGTCTCCACGTTCTCCACCTGCACACCCTTCACCACCAGACCCAGGACCGCTCCCGCGGTGGCCATGCGGTGGTCGTCGTAGGTGTGGAAGACGCCGCCGTGCAGCGGTCGGGGGCGGATCTCCAATCCGTCCTCGGTCTCGGTGACGTCGCCCCCCAGCCCGTTGATCTCCCGGGTGAGGGCGGCGAGCCGGTCCGTCTCGTGCAGCCGCAGGTGGCCGACGCCGCGCAGCCGGGACGGCGAATCGGCCAGCGCCGCCACCGCGGCGATGCCGGGGGTCAGCTCGCCCACCTCGGAGAGGTCGATGTCGATGCCGCTTACTCCGCCGCCCCAGGGGCCGGCCGAGGCGCCGGTGAAGACCAGGTCCGTGCCGTCCGCGGTGGTCACCAGCTCGCAGGAGCCGCCCATCTCGGTGAAGATCTCGCGCAGCGCGTCCCCGGGCTGCGTGGTCTGCCGGGGCCAGTCGCGGATCGTCACCCGGCCGCCGGTGACGAGCGCGGCGGCCAGGAACGGCTGCGCGTTCGACAGGTCGGGCTCCACCGTCAGGTCCCGGCCCCGCAGGGCGCCCGGCGCCACCCGCCACACATGCGGCTCGCCGCCGTCCTCCGGCGCGTCCACCTCGGCGCCGGCCGCGCGCAGCATCTCCACCGTCATCCGGATGTGCGGCAGCGAGGGCAGCCGGTCGCCCGTGTGCCGCAGCTCCACGCCCTTGTCGAAGCGCGGCGCGGACAGCAGCAGCGCGCTGACGAACTGCGAGGACGACGAGGCGTCCACCTCGACCGCGCCGCCTTGCAGCGCGCCCTCGCCGTGCACCGTCAGCGGCAGGGCGCCGCGGCTGCCCTGCGCGGTGTCGTCGATCCGGGCGCCGAGGGCGCGCAGCGCGTCGATGACGCCGTGCAGCGGGCGCTCGTGGCTGCGCGGGTCGCCGTCGAAGCGGACCGGGCCGTCGGCGAGCGCGGCGACGGGCGGCAGGAAGCGCATGACCGTGCCCGCGTTGCCCACGTCCACCGAGGCGTCGCCCCGCAGTCCGCCGCCCGGCGTGACGCGCCACTCCTCGCCGCCGTCCGGGCCCGTGCCCTCCTCGATGCCGACGCCGAGGGCCCGCAGGGCCCCCGCCATCAGCGCGCTGTCGCGCGAGCGCAGCGGCCGGCGCAGCCGGCCGGGCTCGGCGGCGAGCGCGGCGAGCACCAGCGCCCGGTTCGTGACCGACTTCGATCCGGGCACGGTGACGGCCGCGGTCACGGGTCCTGAGGCGGTCGGCGCGGGCCAGTGGCTGCTCTGCGAAGCGGTCATGGCACTCACCCTATGCGGGCCGGGCCGCGCCCCGCAGGGTCCGGCCGCGGCCTGTGGAAAACCGGCCGGTTGTGGACAACCGGATGCAGATCAGAGGTCGAGCAACCACCGGCCGCCGCCGGCCAGGGCGCAGAGCGCGACGACGTAGAACAGCAGTACCCACAGCCCGGCGGGGGTGTGCGTCAGCCGCCCCAACTGGTCGGCGTCGGACTGCGGCGCCTCGCCGCGGCGCCGCTTGCGCTGGAGCTCGAAGACCGGCCGCACCCCGCCGAGAAGCAGGAACCACACGGCCCCGTACGCGAACGCCGCCTGCACCTCCGGCTCGGTCAGCCAGGAGACGAGGAAGAACGCGGCGCCGGTCAGCACGACGGTCACCACCCCGTACGCGTTCCGGATCATCAGCAGCATCGCCGCGAGCAGCGCGATCGACCCCCACAGCGCCGCCGTGATGCGCCCGTCGGCCAGCAGCCAGGCGCCGGCGAGGCCGAGCAGCGGCGGTGCTGTGTAGCCGGAGGCGGCGGTGAGGACCATGCCGAGGCCGGAGGGCTTGCCGCGGCTGACGGTCAGGCCCGAGGTGTCCGAGTGCAGCCGTATGCCCTCCAGGCGCCGCCCGGTGAGCACCGCGACCAGGCCGTGGCCGCCCTCGTGCGCGATGGTGACGGCGTTGCGCGCCACCCGCCATATGCCCCAGGGCAGCACGGCGGAGAGCGCCACGAGCCCCGTCACCACGACCAGCCACTCCGAGGGGTCAGGCTGCGTGCCGACGACACGGTCCCACAGCTCGCCGAGGCTGGTTCCTTCCATGTGCCCTCCCGGTGCTCGGACGAGCAGGGTAGCCAAGGCGGCGTGTGCGGGCTGTCAGAGGGGCGTGGCAGGCTTGTCACCCATGTGCGGACGGTACGCGGCGAGCAGGAAGCCCGAGGACCTGGCGAACCTCTTCGAGGTGGAGAAGTGGGACGCGGAGGAAACGCTCGCGCCCGACTACAACGTGGCGCCGACCAAGAACGTGTACGCGGTGCTGGAGCGCCCCGAGCGGGACTCCGACGACCCCCGGCCCGTGCGCCAGTTGCGGGCGCTGCGCTGGGGCCTCGTGCCGTCCTGGGCGAAGAACCCGGACCTGGGCGTGAAGATGATCAATGCCAGGGCCGAGACGGTGCACGAGAAGCCGGCCTACCGCCGGGCGTTCGTCTCGCGGCGGTGCCTGCTGCCGGCCGACGGCTACTTCGAGTGGCTGACGTTCAAGGGCGAGCGGCAGCTTGAGGAGCAGGGCAAGAAGAAGCGCCCCCGCAAGCAGCCGTACTTCGTCACCCCGGTCGACGGCTCGGTCTTCGCGATGGCCGGGCTCTTCGAGTTCTGGCGGGACAAGACGCTGCCGGACGACGACCCGCGCGCGTGGTGGGTGACGTGCACGGTGCTGACCACGGAGGCGGAGACCACGGAGCTGGCGGGCGGCGCGGCGGGTGAGTCGGGGCCGCACACCCTCTCCGAGATCCACCCGCGGATGCCGCTGATGCTCACCCCGGACCGCTGGGACACCTGGCTCGACCCGGCCAACAAGGACCCGGAGGCGCTGCGCGAGCTGCTCACCCCGCCGCCGGCCGGGCTGCTCCGGGCGTTCCCGGTGTCGACGCAGGTGAGCGACGTGCGGAACAACGGCGCGGAGCTGGTGGAGGAGATAGCGGCCCCGGAGGAGGAGACGCTCTTCTAGCCGCTCCGGGCAGCGGATCGGGCGGGCGCTGCCGGGGGAGTCCGTCCCACGGCGCCGGTGCGGGGGCACCTTCCGGCCCGTACGACTCGCCTAGATTGAGGCGCGTGAAGCCCACCACCGAGACCGTCGCCACCCCGCCCGGCGACGCCCGCATCACCTGGCACCGCGCCGCCCGCCCGCGGCTCGTGCTCGCCCTGAGCCACGGCGCCGGGGGCGGCATCGAGGCCCGCGACCTGCGGGCGCTGGCCGCCGCGCTGCCCGCCGAGGGGGTCACCGTCGCGCTGGTCGAGCAGCCCTGGCGGGTCGCCGGCCGCAAGCTGGCGCCCGCGCCCAGGACCCTCGATGCCGGCTGGACCGCGCTGTGGCCCGCCCTGGCGAAGCCCGGGGTGCCGGTCGTCGCGGGCGGCCGGAGCGCCGGCGCGCGGGTGGCGTGCCGGACGGCCCGGGACCTCGGGGCCAGGGCGGTGCTCGCCCTGGCGTTCCCGCTGCACCCGCCGGGCAAGCCGGAGAAGTCCCGGCTGGCGGAGCTGCTGGACGCCGGGGTGCCGACCCGGGTGGTGCAGGGCGAGCGCGACCCGTTCGGCGGTCCCGCGGAGTTCCCCGCGGACGTCGACGTCGTGCCCGTGCCCTACGCGGACCACGGCTTCGCGGTGGCGAAGAGCGCCCCGGCCGACGACGCAGAAACGGCCGCCACGATCACCGCCGCCGCCGCGGAATGGCTCACCGGCCTGCGCTGACGTTCCGCGCGCCCCGTACCCGCCCCGCGGCTCCCCGCCCGCACCGGCGGGGAATGTGCCGCCGGGGGCAGGCGTTGACACCCCTGTACGTTCCAGGCGCTCGACGAAGGGAAACGCATGAGCGGGGTTGCATGCCCGTCGCGTCCGCAGCCGGCGGCAGCGGAGAAGTACTGGGCGGCGGATGTGCACGGACGTCGTCTATCCTCCGAACCGTACGGGGCCGCGGTTGGCTCCACCACGGTGCTGGAGGAGGTGGGTCTCGTCACTGGGACCGACACGGGGAAGGGCGAGCCGGCCGAGGAGCCGACTGCGCCCGAGGAGACGACCGCCGAGCGGAACGCGCGCTTCGAGCGTGACGCGCTCCAGTTCCTCGACCAGATGTACTCGGCCGCGCTGCGCATGACGCGCAACCCTGCCGATGCGGAAGACCTGGTGCAGGAGACCTATGCCAAGGCGTACGCGTCCTTCCACCAGTTCCGCGAGGGCACGAACCTCAAGGCCTGGCTCTACCGCATCCTGACCAACACGTTCATCAACTCGTACCGCAAGAAGCAGCGCGAGCCGCAGCGCAGCGCCGCCGAGGAGATCGAGGACTGGCAGCTCGCGCGCGCCGAGTCGCACATGTCCACCGGTCTGCGCTCCGCCGAGGCCCAGGCGCTCGACCACCTGCCCGACTCGGACGTGAAGGAAGCCCTCCAGGAGATCCCGGAGGAGTTCCGTATCGCGGTGTATCTGGCGGACGTCGAGGGCTTTGCGTACAAGGAGATCGCGGACATCATGGGGACACCGATCGGTACGGTCATGTCCCGGCTGCACCGCGGTCGCCGCCAGCTCCGCGGCCTCCTTGAGGACTACGCGCAGGAGCGCGGCCTGATGCCGGCGGGAGCCGGGCCGGAGTCGGCCGGGTCGCACACGGGAAAGGGTTCGGGATCATGAGCTGCGGAGACGCGCACGAGACCGACTGCTCAGAGGTCCTCGACCACCTCTACGAGTACCTCGACCAGGAGATGCCCGAAGGCGACTGTGCCAAGTTCCAGGTGCACTTCGACGAGTGCAGCCCCTGCCTGGAGAAGTACGGCCTGGAGCAGGCGGTGAAGAAGCTCGTCAAGCGCTGCTGCGGGCAGGACGACGTACCGACGGACCTGCGCGCGAAGGTGATGGGCCGGATCGACCTCATCAGGTCCGGCGACGACGTACCGGAGCAGCCCGTGCTCGACGCCGGGGACGAGGGGCGCTCCACGTCACTCGAAGGTGCGAATCCACCCGGCTCGTAGTGTTCTTTTAGGCAACTGAGCCCCATTCGGCCGCAGGTGCCGCCCTATGCTCCCCAACTCGTACGGAGTACTGCTCGGACGAGGAGCGTGGGGCGCATGGGGCAGATGGCGCAGGTCTCTGCGGCCGGGCGCGGCTGTCTGCTGTGCGCCCTGCTCGCCACGGCGGCGTGTGCCGCCCCCGTACTGCGGCCCGGAGCCGCGATCCCCTGGACGGCGCTGGGCCTGCTCGCCGCCGTCTACGCGGCCGGCGAGCACCTCTGGCGCTGCCTGCCGGCGGGCCGGGTGCCCGTCGGTATCGGCGCGTTCTTCCCGGTCCTGCTTGCAGGAGCGTTTCTGCTGCCGCCCGCCGCTGCGGCCCTCGTCCCCCTCCCCGGCGCGCTGACCGCCCGGGTCGCCGAGCAGCCGACCGCCCCGCGGCGGCTGTGGCGGGCCGCCGAGCTGGCGCTCGCCGGCTGGGCCGCCGCGTACGCCGCCGGGCGCGTGCCCGGGGACGCCGGGCTCGGCGAGGCCGGGTTCCCCGAGCTGCTGCCCGCCGCGCTCGCCGCGGTCGCCGCCTTCTGGACCGTGCTCACCTGCCTGGACGCCGTGATGCGGGCCGCCGCCGAGCGCCGCTCCCCGCGTGCGGCGCTGGCCGGAGCGCCCGCGGCGGCGGGCGCGTACCTCGTGCACGGGCTCGCCGGGCTGATGATGGCGATGCTCTGGCACAGCCCGCACGGGCCCGCCAGCGGACTGCTGGTGCTGCTGCCGATGGCCATCTCATGCTGGGCTTTCGCCCAGGCCGACCGGGAGCGCGCGGCGCACCAGGCGACCATCAGGGCGCTGGTGCAGGCCGTCGACATCAAGGACCGCTACACCCGCGGGCACAGCGAGCGCGTCGGCCGCGCGTCGGTGCTCATCGCGCGCGAGCTGGGCATGGACGAGCGGCGGCAGGAGGTGCTGCGGTTCGCCGGGATCCTGCACGACGTGGGCAAGCTCGGCGTACCGACGCGCATCCTGCGCAAGGACGGGCCGCTGACGCAGGAGGAGCGGCGGGTCATCGAGCTGCACCCGGAGTACGGGCACGAGATCGTCCGCGGCATCGGCTTCCTGGAGGAGGTGCGCTCGGCGATCCTGCACCACCACGAGCGGATGGACGGCCGCGGTTACCCGTACGGGCTCACCGGGGAGCGGATTCCGGAATACGCCCGGGTGGTGGCCGTTGCCGACGCCTTCGACGCCATGACGTCGACCCGCTCCTACCGCCGCGCGCGGGAGGTGCCCGCGGCGCTGGCGGAGCTGCGGCGGTGCGCGGGGGAGCAGTTCGACCCCCGGATGGTGCGCGCGCTGGCCGGTGCGATCGAGCGCCGCGGCTGGCACGCCGAGGTCACCGCGGACGAGCCCGCGACGGTCCCCGCGCCGCTGCGCGGCACGGCCGGGGAGGGCGCGGCAAGCGGTGCGGCGGGTGGCACGGCAAGCGGCACCGCGGGCGGCACGGCAAGCGGCGCGGCAAGCGGCGCGGCGGGTGGCGTTGCGGGCGGTGCGGCCGACGCCGTCGTACGCAGCGGTGGCGCGCCGTGAGCGAATCGGTTCTCCGCTCCCGCCGCCGCCACGGGACCCCGCCCGAGGTGCGTGTGGCGGTCGGGGCCGCGGGGGCCGTCACCGCGGCGGGGTTCGGCTGGACGCTGTCGCACGGGCTCGCGCAGCCGCAGGCGGCGCTCGCCTTCGGACTGCTCATCGTGCTCGGCGAGGTGGCGGGCGACCACCGTGCGGGCGCCCCCGCGCGCATCCCCGCGCCTCTCGCGACCGCCGGTGCACTCGGCTATGCCCTGCTCTGCATCCCCGCGGACACCGCCGGCGGCGCCGTGCTGGAGATCGCCGCCGTCTCCTTCACCGCCACCGTCGTCGGCGCCGTCCCGCACGTCGCCCGCGGCCGGACCCCCACCGCCGAGCACCTGGTCCGCCGGGTCCTCGGCACCGCCTTCGCCGCCGCCTGCTGCCGCCCGCTGTGCGCCGGCGCCCCCTATGACGGCCGCGGCGGCCCGGTCGCCGGCCTCACCGCGGGCCCCGGCTACGTCCTGGCGCTGCTCGGCGTCCTCGCCCTGACCGCGCTCTGCGACGCCGTCCTCGCCGCCTGCCTCGCCCGGGCCCGTACCGGCTGGCCGTACGGCCCCCTGCTGCGCGACGAACTGCGCGCCCTGCCCGGCGTCGGCTCCGCGATGTGCGCGACCGGCGTCGTCATCGCGCTCGCCGCGCAGGTCGCCGGGCCGTGGGCGCTGCCCGTGCTGAGCCTGCCGCTGCTGCTCACCCAGCTCTCGTTCCGCCGCTACGCCGCCGTACGCCGCACGTACCGCCAGACCATCGCCTCCCTCGCCCGAGCCACCGAGATGGCCGGCTTCCACACCCAGGGCCACGCCCACCGCGTCGCCGCCCTCAGCCGGGCCATCGGCCGGGTGCGGGGGCTCTCGGAACGGGAGCTGGACGTGGTGGAGCAGGCCGCGCTCATGCGCGACCTCGGCAAGCTGTCGCTGGCCGGCCCCGTGCCCGCCGGCGCCGACGGCCGCGCCGACCGGCGGCGCATCGCGCTGCTGGGCGGCGCGGTGGTGCGGCAGACCGGGGTGGCCGCCGAGGTCGCCGTCGTGGTGGAGCGGCAGGCGGAGCCGTACCGTGACCAGCCGGTTGCGGCCCGTATCGTTCGCGTCGCCGCCGCATACGACGTACTGGTGGCGGGGAACGCGAAGGGTGAGGGTGCGGTCGTCGCCGGGCCGCTGGAGGCCCTGGAGCGGCTGCGGCTGGCGACCGCGGAGGAGTACGACCCGGCCGTGGTGGAGGCGCTGCGGGAGGTGCTGGCGGGTGGCGTGTGCGCTAACTGACCGGTAAGAAGCGGGTGTACGGCAGCACGTGGTTGGATGCGGGCATAGCCCGGCACCCGAGCGGACAGGAAGTTGCGGGGAGCAACGGCGCCCCCCGGGAGAGCACGCCGTGCGGACAGGCCGCACAGTGGTCATCCTGGAGTCAAAGACGGCAGGCAGGAATCGTGAGGATCTTCGGCAGAACACGGCATCGGCCCTCCGCCTCGTGGCGGCAGGCGACCGACCGCGCGTTCACGTTGATCGGCGACGGCCGGTACGACGACGCGGGCGCGCTGCTCACCCGCGCCGCGGGCCTGGAGCCCTGGCTGTCGGAGTCGTGGTTCAACCTTGCGCTGCTGCACAAGTTCCGCCACGACTGGGAGCAGGCGCGCGCCGCGGGTCTGCGGGCCGTCGCGCTGCTCGACCGCGAGGCGGGCGCGCCCGACTGGTGGAACGTCGGCATCGCCGCCACCGCGCTCCAGGACTGGCCGCTGGCGCGGCGGGCCTGGGAGGCGTACGGGCTGCACGTGCCCGGCGGCGCCGCGCACCAGGGGGCGGCCGAGCCGCCCGAGGACATGGAGCTGGGCAGCGCCGCGGTCCGGCTGTCGCCGGAGGGCGAGGCGGAGGTCGTCTGGGGCCGCCGGCTGGACCCGGCGCGGATCGAGGTGCAGTCCATCCCGCTGCCGTCGTCGGGGCGGCGCTGGGGCGAGGTCGTGCTGCACGACGGGGTGCCGCACGGCGAGCGGGCGACGCTGGCGGGCCCGTCGTACCCGGTCTTCGACGAGATAGAGCTGTGGGCGCCGTCGCCGGTGCCGACGTGGGTGGTGCTGCTGGAGGCGGCCACCGAGGCGGACCGGGACGCCGTCGAGCGGTTGGCGGCCGAGGCGGGGTACGCGGCCGAGGACTGGTCGTCGTCGGTGCGGCTGCTCTGCCGTACCTGCTCGGAGAGTTGCATGCCCAGCGCCGAGGGCTCGCTCCAGGCGTCCCTCGACCCGCACGACCACAGCGAGCCCGGCCGGCCCGGGCCGCTGGTGCACCGCACCGAGGACGGGCTGTGGGTGCCGGAGCGGGAGTGCGGGATAGCCGCGCCCGCGTCGCTGGTACGCGGGCTGCTGGAGAGTTGGGCCGCGGACAGTCCGGACACCCGGGACTGGCGGGATCTGGAAGAAGTCGTCTGAGGCTGTCCGAGCGTGGCCGTACCCTGGACTCCGACCTTTTCGTCATGCCCGCGAGGGCGGGGAACCAGGAAGGCGTACGGCGAGGATGACGCAGCAGGCGGAGCAGCAGCAGGCGGGGCGGGAAGCGGAGTCGCCGGACGTGTTCCTCGACGACGTGACGGACGCCGAGGCGCGTGAGCGGGAGGCCCGCGAGCGGGGCACGGTCAGACCGATCACGGTGGTGGGCAATCCGGTTCTGCACCGTGAGTGCAGGGAGGTCACGGAGTTCGACGAGGCGCTGCGGGCGCTCGTGGACGACATGTTCGCCAGCCAGCGGGCGGCGGAGGGCGTGGGGCTCGCGGCCAACCAGATCGGCGTCGACCTCAAGGTCTTCGTCTACGACTGCCCGGACGACGACGGCGTGCGGCACGTGGGCGCGGTGTGCAACCCCGTGCTGGAGGAGCTGCCCGCCGACCGCCGGCAGCTCGACGACGGCAACGAGGGGTGCCTCTCCGTCCCCAGCGCGTACATGTCGCTGGCCCGCCCGGACTACGCGGTGGTGCGCGGCCGGGACCTCGACGGCAACCCCGTCCGGGTGCAGGGCACGGGCTACTTCGCCCGCTGCCTCCAGCACGAGACGGACCACCTCTACGGCCGGCTCTACATCGACCGGCTCTCCAAGCGCGAGCGCAAGGACGTCATGCAGCAGATGGCGGAGAACACCCCGCGCTACGAGACCGTCCCCAACGACTGACGGCCCAGGGCCGCCTCTCCGGCCGCCCAGGCCCGCCTCCCCGCCGGCCCGTAACCGCCGCCTCTTGCGCGGCGGTTACGGCAGTGGTCCAGTCCACTGGCACCCTGGCGGCTCGTTGACCGCGCGCCCGTCGCACGCGAGGCTCGGAGCCCCCCATTCGTACGGCACGGAGGCACGATGCTCAGACGTACGGTCAGACTCATCCTCAGTATTGTCATGATCGCGGCGGCAGGTGTCGTCGGTACCGTCGCGACCGCCGGCACCGCGCAGGCGGACTCCTGCTACACGTGGAACCGCACGCTCAGTGAAGGCAGTTCCGGTGCCGACGTCACCCAGTTGCAGATCCGGGTGGCGGGGCACGTGACGTCCGGCGAGATCCTCGCCGTCGACGGCAACTTCGGCCCGCGCACCAAGGCGGCGGTGGCGAAGTTCCAGGCCGCGTACGGGCTCAGCTCGGACGGCGTCGCGGGTCCCAACACGTTCAACAAGATCTACAGCCTTCAGGACGCCGACTGCACGCCGATCCACTTCACCTACGGCGAGCTGAACAAGTGCAACTCCACGTGGAGCGGAGGAGCGGTATCCGCGGCGACTGCCAAGGAGAACGCGAAGCGCACCATGTGGAAGCTGGAGGCGATGCGGCACGCCCTCGGTGACGTCGCGATCAACATCAGCAGCGGCTTCCGCTCCACCTCGTGCAACAACGCGGTCGGCGGCGCCTCCAACAGCCAGCATCTGTACGGCACGGCGGCCGACCTCGTCGGCTCCCCGTCGTTCTGCCGGCTGGCCCAGCAGGCGCGTACCCACGGCTTCGGCGGGATCCTCGGTCCCGGCTACCCGGGCCACAACGACCACACGCACGTGGACGGCCGGTCCTCCCGCTACTGGTCCGCTCCCTCCTGCGGCATCTGACCGCGGGAGAACGCCCCGGCGCGGCAACGGCGCCGTGCAGGCGAGCAGCCGGCCGGACCCGCCCCTCGCGGCGGGTCCGGCCGGCCCGGCGGTTCAGAACTCGTCGTCGAACGCGACCGAGCCCTCCACCGCCACCTGGTACGCGGACGGGCGGCGCTCGAAGAAGTTCGTCAGCTCCTGCACGTCCTGCAACTCCATGAACGCGAAGGGGTTCTGCGACCCGTACGCCGGCGCGAGGCCCAGCCGGGCGAGCCGCTGGTCGGCCACGCACTCCAGATACGCGCGCATCGACTCGGTGTTCATCCCCGCGAGGCCCTCGCCGCACAGGTCCCGCGCGAACTGGAGCTCCGCCTGCACCGCCTCGTCGAGCATGTCGCGCACCTGCCGGCCCAGCTCCTCGTCGAAGAGGTCGGGCTCCTCCTCGCGGACCGTGTCGACCACGGAGAACGCGAAGTCCATGTGCATGCTCTCGTCGCGGAACACCCAGTTCGTGCCCGTCGCCAGACCGTGCAGCAGGCCGCGGGAGCGCAGCCAGTAGACGTACGCGAACGCGCCGTAGAAGAACAGGCCCTCGATGCAGGCGGCGAAGCAGATCAGGTTGAGCAGGAAGCGGCGGCGGTCCTCCCGGGTCTCCAGCCGGTCGATGTTCTCCACGGAGTCCATCCAGCGGAAGCAGAACTGCGCCTTCTCGCGGATCGACGGGATGTTCTCCACGGCGGCGAACGCCGCGGCCCGCTCGTCCGGGTCGGGCAGGTAGGTGTCGAGCAGCGTCAGGTAGAACTGGACGTGCACGGCCTCCTCGAAGAGCTGGCGGGAGAGGTAGAGGCGGGCCTCGGGCGAGTTGATGTGCTTGTAGAGCGTGAGCACCAGGTTGTTCGCCACGATCGAGTCGCCGGTGGCGAAGAACGCCACCAGCCGCCCGATGAGGTGCTGTTCGCCCGGCGAGAGCTTGGCGAGGTCGGACACGTCGGAGTGGAGGTCGACCTCCTCCACCGTCCAGGTGTTCTTGATCGCGTCCCGGTAGCGCTCGTAGAAGTCCGGGTAGCGCATGGGCCGCAGGGTCAGCTCGAAGCCGGGGTCGAGCAGGTTCTTGGCCTCGGTGGCGGTGGTCACTGGCATGCCTCGCAGGTCTCGGGGTTCTCCAGGGAGCAGGCGACGGCGTCGTCGGCGTGCGGCTGCTGGACGGGCAGGGGTACGGGGCCGGGGCCGGCGGTCGCGTCGGCGGGCGCGGCGGCGCGGGCCGAGCGGGCGATCCGGGTCGCGGGGCGGGAGCGCAGGTAGTACGTGGTCTTCAGCCCGGACTTCCAGGCGTAGGCGTACATCGAGCTGAGCTTGCCGATGGTCGGCGCGGCCATGAAGAGGTTCAGCGACTGGGCCTGGTCGAGATAGGGCGTACGGGCCGCGGCCATGTCGATCAGCGCGCGCTGCGGCAGCTCCCACGCCGTGCGGTAGCGCGCCCGGACCTCCTCGGGGATCCAGCTCAGCTCCTGTACGGACCCGTCGTGCTCGCGCAGCGCCTCGCGGGTCTGCGCGTCCCACACCCCCAGCGCCTTCAGCTCGGCCACCAGGTAGGAGTTGACCTGGAGGAACTCGCCGCTCAGCGTCTCGCGCTTGAAGAGGTTGGAGACCTGCGGCTCGATGCACTCGTAGACACCGGCGATGGAGGCGATCGTCGCGGTCGGCGCGATGGCCAGCAGCAGCGAGTTGCGCAGGCCGGTCTCCGAGATCCGGGTGCGCAGCGCGGTCCAGCGCTCCGGCCAGGTCACGTCGGCCGCGGGGTAGTGGTCGGGGTGCAGCACCCCGCGGGCGGCGCGGGTGCGGGACCAGGCCGGGTGCGGGCCGTGCCGCTCGGCGAGGTCGGCGGAGGTGGCGTACGCGGCGAGCATGATGCGCTCGGCGATCCGCGTGGACAGCGCGCGCGCCCCGGGGGAGTCGAACGGCAGCCGCAGCCGGAAGAAGACGTCCTGGAGCCCCATCACGCCCAGGCCCACCGGCCGCCAGCGGGAGTTGGAGGCGGCGGCCTGCTCGGTGGGGTAGAAGTTGACGTCCACGACCCGGTCGAGGAACGTCACGGCGGTACGGACCGTGGCGTCCAGCCGCTCCCAGTCCATCTCGCCCTCCGGGCCGAGGTGGGCGGCGAGGTTGACCGACCCCAGGTTGCACACCGCGGTCTCGCCGTCGTCCGAGACCTCCAGGATCTCGGTGCACAGGTTCGAGGAG
Source organism: Streptomyces sp. 184 (assembly GCF_045781775.1). Lineage (NCBI taxonomy): Bacteria > Bacillati > Actinomycetota > Actinomycetes > Kitasatosporales > Streptomycetaceae > Streptomyces > Streptomyces sp. 184. Next base: position 1,480,349 of record NZ_CP123230.1, read on the forward strand.
TGCACGACGGCGCCGGGCTCCGCGGTCTGGTTGGCGGTGCGGTTGGCGGCGTCCTTGAAGGTCATCCAGCCGTTGCCGGTCTGCGCGAGGGTACGCATCATCCGGCCGTAGAGCTGCCGCGCCTGGACCTGCTTGACGTACCGCCCCTCGGCCTCCGCCCGCGCGTACGCCGCGTCGAAGGCGGCGCCGTAGAGGTCGGTCAGCTCGGGCACCTCGGCGGGCGAGAACAGCGACCAGACGCCGTCGGCCTCGACGCGGCGCATGAACTCGTCCGGGATCCAGTGCGCGAGGTTGAGGTTGTGGGTGCGGCGGGCCTCCTCGCCGGTGTTGTCCCGCAGCTCCAGGAACTCCTCGACGTCGGCGTGCCAGGGCTCCAGGTAGACGCAGGCGGCGCCCTTGCGCTTGCCGCCCTGGTTCACGGCGGCGACGGAGGCGTCCAGGGTGCGCAGGAACGGGACGATGCCGTTGGAGTGGCCGTTGGTGCCGCGGATCAGCGAGCCGCGGGAGCGGACCCGGGTGAAGGGGATGCCGATGCCGCCGGAGTGCTTGGACAGCCGGGCGACCTGGTGGTAGCGCTCGTAGATCGAGTCCAGCTCGTCTAGCGGGGAGTCCAGCAGGTAGCAGGACGACATCTGCGGGTGGCGGGTGCCGGAGTTGAACAGCGTGGGGGAGGAGGGCAGGTAGCCGAGGCGGCTCATCAGCCCGTACAGCTCGGCGACCTCGCTCACGGCGGCGTCGGACCGGTCGGCGGCGAGGCCGCAGGCGACGCGGAGGAAGAAGTGCTGGGCGGTCTCGATGACGGCGCGCTCGGTGGGGTGGCGCAGCAGGTAGCGGGTGTAGACCGTGCGCAGGCCGAAGTAGCCGAACAGGTCGTCGCGGCCCTCGGCGACGGCCTCGTCCACCAGGGCGTCGAGGCGCGCGGCGTGCCGCCGTACGAAGTCGGCGGTGGCGTCGGCGACGATGCCCTCGCGGTGGCCCACCTCGATCGCGGCGGAGAAGCAGGTGGCGCCCTGGCCCGCCGCCTCCTCGGCGACGGCCCGGGTCAGCAGCCGGGCGGCCAGCCGCGAGTACTCCGGCTCCTCGGCGATCAGCGCCGCCGCGGCCTCGGTGGCCAGCTCCCGCAACTCCGCCTCCCCGGAGCCGGGGTGGCGCCCGCGCAGCGCGCCCGCGGCGACCCTGGCGGGGTCGGTGGCGGGCAGGTCGGCGGTCAGCTCGGCGAGGGTGCGGGTGAGCGCGGCGGCCGGGCCGTCGTCGGCACGGGGGGTGGCTGAGGCGGGCTCCGTAAGCACGGCCGGTGGTGCGATCGTCAAGGTGCTGCTCTCCCTCGCTCGGCGGGGCCGCGCGGCAGAGGCTGCGGTACGGGCGCACGCGGGCATGCCAGACACCGCCTGAGGCGGACCCGCTTGCGTCCGTGAGCCCAATCCACGAGACCCGGACGTCATCGATCGCTGCCGGAGGTTCTCGGGCTCACGACGTACGGACACACCGGCGCGTGGCGGGCATGGCGGCACCTCGCTTACCGTTGCGGGACAGCTCCGGACTTCCACCGGATTCCCCTGCTCGGCAGCTAGGACGAGCATACATCTAGTGGCTCGTCAGGGAACCACCCCTATATGTTGTGTCGCGTGTCGGTCGTGCGTCAGAGGTCCGCGACGAAGGCCCAGAGCGGGAGATCGGGCAGCGGGTACCAGTCGCGCTCGGGGGCGCGTATGAACCCCATGCGCCCGTACAGCCGGTGGGCCGGGGCCATGTCCGGGGTGCTGGAGATCACCACCCGGTGCGCGCCCAGCTCCCGGGACCGGTCCAGACAGGCCCGTACGAGCGCTTCGCCCACACCCCGGCCGCGCGCCTCCCGCGCCACCGCCAGCATCCGGAACTCGCCCTCCCCGGGCCCGCTCAGCTCCGCGAACGGCGACCCCGCCGTCACGAAGGTCACACTGCCCAGCACCCGCCCGCCGTCCGGCCGGCCGTCCCCGTCGACCGCGACCAGCACCTCGGCGCGCTCCGCCGCCGCCCGGGCGCGCACGTTGCGCAGCTCGTGCACATAGCCGTCGTCCTCGCCGAACGTCAGCAGCCCGTCCGCCAGATACGCCTGGGCGACCAGCTCACCGGCTTGCTCGTACTCCTCCGGCCGCACCGGCCGCACCGTGAAGTCCATGCCTGAAAGTGTGCCCTGCCCCACCGACAACGGGCCGCCGCCCCCGGAAACCGGGGGACGGCGGCCTGGGGGTACCGCCCACGCGCGCGCAGCGCGCAGTGGGGGAGCCCACCGCGGTCGGCTGCTGCCCGCCGCACCGCTCTCAGCAGCAGCGGAAGCCCTTGCGCGGGTCGTCGCCCGCGTCCGTGCGCATCCGCTCGAACTCGCGCCGGCCGGGCACCTTCGCCTCGGGGTCGTGGCGGCGCAGGTGCTCGACGTAGCGCTCGTACGCCGTGTCGCCGATCACCTCGCGGACGTACCACCAGACCTTGCGCCCGGCCGCCGCCAGCGTCGCCGTGCCCGTCACGAGCCCGCCCCGTCCTGCTTGCCGCCGCCGGCGCCACCGGCACCGCCGCCGCCACTGCCGCCGCCGGCGCCCGGTCCCGTGCCCGGCTTGAAGCCGCCGCCGCTGCCGAGCCCTGCCGCGGCCAGCTCCGCCTTCTCCTCCTTGGTCGGGATGAGCTGCGCCGGCGCGATGAACGACGACTCGTGGTACGGCTCCTCGTGGCTGACCACCGACTTCGGGTCGCGCAGCGACTTCACGCACACCCGGGCCGCGTCCAGGATCACGACGATCACCAGCAGCGCGAAGACGGCGGACAGCACGCCGTCGACCGTCGTGTTGGTGACGATCGTCTCGGCGTCCTCCAGCTCCTGCCCGGACAGCTTGCCGGAGTCGATGCCCTCCTGCGCCACGTCGCCCTGGGCGAAGAAGCCGACCCGCGGGTCGTCCGAGAACACCTTCTGCCAGCTCGCGGTGAGCGTCACCACCGCGACCCAGATCAGCGGGATGCCCGTCACCCACGCCCATTTCAGCCGCCCCGACTTGATCAGCAGTGTGGTGCAGATCGTCAGCGCGACCGCGCCGAGCAACTGGTTGGTGATGCCGAAGAGCGGGAAGAGCTGGTTGATGCCGCCGAGGGGGTCGTTGACGCCGACCCACAGGAAGTAGCCCCACAGGCCCACGACCACCGCGCTGGTGCCGATGAGCCCCGGCCACCAGCTCACGCGCTTGAGCGGCTTGTAGACGTTGCCCAGGGTGTCCTGGAGCATGAAGCGGCCCACCCGGGTGCCCGCGTCCAGCGCGGTCAGGATGAACAGCGCCTCGAACATGATCGCGAAGTGGTACCAGAACGCCTTGAGGCTGTCCCCGGTCACGTTGGAGAAGATCTCCGAGACGCCGAGGGCGAAGGTCGGTGCGCCGCCGGTACGGGAGAGCAGCGACGGCTCCTCGACGGAGTCGGCCGCCGCCTGTAGTGCCGCCGGTGTGATCTCCCAGCCGAGGCCCTGGATCGCCTCCGACGCCGACTGCGCGGTGTCGCCGATCACCGTGGGCGCCGAGTTCATCGCGAAGTACAGCCCCGGGTCGAGCACGCAGGCGGCGATCATCGCGACGATCGCCACGGAGGACTCCATCAGCATGGAGCCGTAGCCGATCATCCGTACCTGCGTCTCCTTCTGCACCATCTTCGGCGTGGTGCCGGAGGAGATGAGGGAGTGGAAGCCGGACAGGGCGCCGCAGGCGATGGTGATGAAGACGAACGGGAACAGCGAGCCGGCGAAGACCGGTCCCGTGCCCTCGGTGGCGAAGTCGGTGACGCCCTCCATCTTCAGCGTCGGCGCGGCCACGAGCACGCCGATGAACAGCAGCGCGATGGTGCCGAGCTTCATGAACGTCGACAGGTAGTCGCGTGGCGCGAGCAGCGTCCACACCGGCAGCACCGAGGCGATGAAGGCGTAGATCACCATCCAGATGACCAGCGACTCCTTGCTCAGCGTGAACGTGTCCGCGAGCGAGGACTCGGCCACCCAGCGCCCCGCGACCAGCGCGAGCAGCAGCAGGGCGATGCCGATCAGCGACACCTCGGCGACCCGGCCCGGCCGGATCATCCGCAGGTAGAAGCCCATGAAGAGGGCGATCGGGATCGTCATGCCGATGGAGAACGTGCCCCAGGGGGACTCCGCCAGCGCGTTGACGATCACCAGCGCCAGCACCGCCAGCAGGATGATCATGATCGCGAACACGGCGACCAGCGCGGCCGCGCCGCCCACCGGGCCGATCTCCTCGCGCGCCATCTGGCCCAGCGAACGGCCGTTGCGGCGGGTGGAGAAGAACAGCACCACCATGTCCTGGACCGCGCCCGCGAAGATCACGCCCGCGACGATCCAGATCGTGCCCGGCAGGAAGCCCATCTGCGCCGCCAGCACCGGGCCGACCAGCGGTCCCGCGCCGGAGATCGCGGCGAAGTGGTGGCCGAGGAGCACCCGGCGGTCGGTCGGCTGGTAGTCGATGCCGTTGTCGAGCCGCTCGGCGGGGGTGGCGCGCGTCTTGTCCGCCTTGAGCACGCGGTAGGCGATGAACTTCGAGTAGAAGCGGTAGCCGATGGCGTACGAGCCGAGGGCCGCGGCCACCATCCACGCCGCGGAGACCTCCTCGCCCCGGGAGAGCGCGAGCACGGTCCAGCCGAGCGCCCCCACCAGGGCGACGGCGGTCCAGAGGATCACGCTCTTCGGTTCCGGGCGCGGCCTTCGCGGCGCGTCCGGGGGTGCTTGCACAGTCATGGCGGCTCCGTCCCCTGAGCACTCACATCTCTTGCAATGCGCTCGAAAATGTAGAGCAGGGTGGGGCCGCCGTCACTAGGGTGCGCCGTCGCTATCCGATCACGAAAGTCCCCGGCCGGGGCGCTGCGGCGGCCGGCTGCGCCGGGGCCGGGGCGGTGGCCGGCCCCGGCGGGGCTCAGCGCTCCTCGGGGTTGGGTCCCGCGGTGGCGGGGGACGCGTGCGGCGGGCCCGGCGCTGGGCCGGGCCCGCCGTCGTGCGGATCCGCTCAGCCCACCGGGCGCCGGAGGCGGGCGACGAACTTGTAGCGGTCGCCGCGGTAGACCGACCGGACCCACTCCACGGGCTCGCCCTGGGTGTCGAGCGAGTGCCGCGAGAGCATCAGCATCGGCAGCCCCGTGTCCGTGCCCAGCAGCCCCGCCTCGCGGGGCGTGGCGAGCGAGGTCTCGATGGTCTCCTCGGCCTCGGCCAGGTGGACGTCGTAGACCTCGGCGAGCGCGGTGTAGAGCGAGGAGTGCTTGACCAGGCTGCGGCGCAGCGCGGGGAAGCGCTTCGCCGACAGGTGGGTGGTCTCGATGGCCATCGGCTCGCCGTTGGCCAGCCGCAGCCGCTCGATACGCAGCACGCGTCCGCCGGGGGTGATGTCGAGCCGCTCGGCGAGCTGGTCGCCGGCGGTGACGTAGCCGATGTCCAGGAGCTGCGAGGTGGGTTCGAGGCCCTGGGCCCGCATGTCCTCGGTGTACGAGGTCAGTTGGAGGGCCTGCGACACCTTGGGCTTGGCCACGAACGTGCCCTTGCCCTGGATCCGCTCCAGCCGCCCCTCCACGACCAGCTCCTGTAGGGCCTGGCGCACGGTCGTACGGGAGGTGTCGAACTCGGAGGCGAGCGTGCGCTCCGGTGGCACCGGGGTGCCGGGAGGCAGGGTCTCGGTCATCTCCAGCAAGTGCCGCTTGAGCCGGTAGTACTTGGGCACCCGGGTGGTCCGCCCGGCGCTCCCCCCGGCGCGTCCCGGCTCGTCGGCTGCCGGTACCGTCGCAGCCGACGTTCCCTCGGCCGGTCCGGCGTTCGTCCTCATGACTCCTCCGTCTGGTAGCGGCTCACATCCTGGCACGGCTGGTCACCCGTCGGTGCACGCGCGGGGTGACGGGATAGCTCACATGTCGGTCCGATAACGGAAGCCGAACCAGCAGGCCGCACACCCTTGACACCCTCATTGGTCTAGGCCAGGCTTCGTTCCACGATTGGTCCAGACCAAGACCGTCAACCTGGTCTAAACCATTAAAGACCACAAGTCCACTCCACGGGCAGGGTCCGGGAGCAAGGACTTTTCGGTGGCGAATCGCTGGCGAACGACGGCAGGGGGGCGTGGGCCGGCATGTTGAGGAGGGTGACGTGAAGCGCACGGCGGTAGCGGTGCTGGCGGCGGCTGGCCTGGTGGCAAGCCTCGCCGCCTGCGGTTCTGACGATGGTGGCGAGGACGACGACAAGGGCAGTGGCCCCGGGTCGTTCAAGGGCGAGACGCTCACCTTCTGGGCCATGGACGGCTCCACACCGGACGACTGGCTGAAGGACGTCGAGGCCGAGTTCGAGAAGAAGACGGGCGCCAAGCTCGAATACAAGGTGCAGCAGTGGAACGGTATTCAGCAGAAGCTGACCACCGCGCTGTCCGAGGAGAGCCCGCCCGACGTGGTCGAGGTCGGCAACACCCAGACGCCCGCCTATGCGGCGACCGGCGGTCTGTCCGACCTGACCGAACTGAAGGAAGAGATCGGCACCGAGTGGACCGAGTCCCTCAACGAGTCGTCGATCTACGAGGGCAAGCAGTACGCCGTCCCGTGGTTCTTCGCCAACCGCGTGGTGATGTACAACAAGTCGATCTTCGAGGAAGCGGGGATCACGGAGCTTCCCAAGACCCGTGACGACCTCTTCGCGGCGTTCGACAAGATCGAGAAGAACACCGACGCCGAGCCGATCTACATGCCCGGCCAGAACTGGTACTTCTTCGACGGTCTGCTCATCGGCCAGGACGCCGAGCTGGTGAAGAAGGACGGCGACAAGTGGGTCTCCAACCTCTCCGACCCCAAGGTCGGCCAGGCGATGGAGATCTACAAGCAGTACGCCGACTACTCCACCGCGCCCAAGGACAAGGACGAGGCCACGCCCCAGCAGGGCGAGGTCTTCGGCAAGGGCAAGACCGGCGCGATCATCGGCATGGGCTGGGAGTCCGGCATCGCCATCGAGGCGAGCAAGGACAAGAACTTCGAGAAGGAGATCGGCTATTTCACCATCCCCGGTGAGACCGCCGACACCCCCGAGAGCGTCTTCCTCGGCGGCTCCAACCTCGCCATCGCCGCGGGCAGCGAGAAGCAGGAACTGGCCCAGGAGTTCCTGAAGATCGCGCTCTCCGACAAGAACGAGGGCGCCCTCGCGGCCGCCAACGGAGTGATCCCCAACAAGGACTCGCTCCAGTCGAAGCTGGAGGGCAACGAGGCGGCCGAGGCCGCGGCTCCGGCCGCCGCCGTCGGCGGCACCACGCCCCTCATCCCGGAGTGGGGCGCGGTGGAGAACACCCCCAACCCCATCAAGTCCTACATGACCGCCTTCCTCAACGGCGACTCCCACGAGGAAGCGGCCGAGTCGGTCGAGGGCGATCTGAACGAGCGCCTCGCGCAGCAGTAAGTGTCATCGGGCGGGCGGGACCGGGTACGCCCCGGCCCCGCCCGCACCCGCGGGTCCGAAACCACCTCGTCCCGAAGAGATCGCCGCATCATGACTGTGCAGATACCGAGGCCGGCCGAGAAGGTCAAAGGCCGCGCCCGTACCCAACCCCCACCGCCCGGACGCCACCGCAAGTCACAGGGAACGGCCGGCGCCCTCCCGTACCTGCTGCTGCTGCCCGCCCTGGTGCTCACCGCGGTGCTGCTCGGCTGGCCACTGATCAAGAACGGCATCCTGTCGTTCCAGCAGCTCGGCATGAAGGAGCTGATCCAGCACCTCACCGTCTGGAACGGCTTCGACAACTACACCGACGCCCTCGGCGGCGAGGACTTCTGGCGCGTCACGCTCCGGACCATCATCTTCACCGCGGTCAACGTCTCGCTCATCATGGTGCTCGGCACCCTGGTCGGGCTGCTGCTCGCCCGGCTCGGCCGCAAGATGCGGCTCACCCTGCTGATGGCGCTCGTGCTCGCCTGGGCGATGCCCATCATCGCGGCCACCACCGTCTACCAGTGGCTGTTCGCGGAGCGCTACGGCGTCGTCAACTGGATCCTGGACAAGCTCGGCTGGCACTCGATGGCCGACTACTCCTGGACCAGCAGCCAGTTCTCCACCTTCTTCGTGATCACGGTCATGCTCGTCTGGACGTCGATCCCGTTCGTGGCGATCAACCTCTACGCGGCCACGACCACGATCGCCAAGGAGCTGTACGAGGCCGCCGGGCTCGACGGCGCCGGCGCGTGGCGCACCTTCACCTCGGTGACCCTGCCGTTCATCCGGCCGTTCCTGCTCGCCACCACGTTCCTGGAGATCATCTGGATCTTCAAGGCGTTCCCGCACGTGTACGCGATCAACGGCGGCGGGCCCGACCGGCTCACCGAGACGCTGCCCGTCTACGCCTTCGTCGAGGGCGTCGGCAACCAGCACTACGGCATGGGCGCGGCCATCTCCGTACTCACCATCCTGGTCCTGATGGGGCTGACTTCGTACTACATCCGCTTGCTCATGAAGCAGGAGAGGGAAGACTCGTGAGGCGCTCGTTCTTCGGCCGCTTCTGGCCCAACGCGACGGCCATGGTGCTGTTCGTCATCTTCCTCTTCCCGGTGTACTGGATGTTCGCCACGTCCCTCAAGCCGACCGGCGACATCATCAGCGAGGACCCCGTCTGGTTCCCCCTGGACCCGACCTTCGAGCACTACCGCACGGCCTTCGACGCCGACAACTTCTGGAACTTCTGGAAGAACTCGCTCACGGTCACCCTGCTGGCGGTCGGCTTCTCGCTGATCATCGCGCTGCTGGCGTCCTTCGCCATCGCGCGGATGCGCTTCCGGGGCCGCAGCAGCCTCATCCTGGTGTTCATGTTCGCGCAGATGGCGCCCTGGGAGGTCATGGTCATCTCGGTGTACATGCTGGTGCGCGACGCGGACATGCTGAACAGCCTGGTACCGCTCACGCTCTTCTACACCGTGATGGTGCTGCCGCTGACCATCCTGACCCTGCGCAACTTCGTGGCCGCGGTGCCCAAGGACCTGGAGGAGGCGGCCATGGTCGACGGCGCCAGCCGCACCCAGGCGTTCCGCAAGGTTATCTTCCCGCTGCTCGCGCCGGGCCTGATGGCCACCTCGCTCTTCGGCTTCATCACCGCCTGGAACGAGTTCCCGATGGTGCTGGTCCTCAACAAGGAGGCCGAGGCGCAGACCCTGCCGCTGTGGCTGTCGCAGTTCCAGACCCAGTTCGGCGACGACTGGGGCGCCACCATGGCCGCCGCGTCGCTGTTCGCCCTGCCCATCCTGCTGCTCTTCCTCTACCTCCAGCGCAAGGTCACCGCCGGCCTCACCGCCGGTGCCGTGAAGGGCTGACGTACCACCCCGTAAGCTGCGGCGGTACCACCCGCCGCGGGAAGGGACAGCACGACGGCCATGACGACACTCGCAGGGAGCACCGACACCCTGACCCGGGACGCCCTCGCCGTACTCCAGCCGAGCTTCCTGGGCACCGAGCCCCCGGACTGGGTGCTGCGCCGCCTCGACGAGGGCCTGACCGGCGTCGGGCTCTTCGGCCGCAACATCGAGAACCCCGAGCAGGTCGCCCGGCTCACCGCGCGGCTGCGTGCCGCCCGGCCCGAGGTGCTGGTGGCGATGGACGAGGAGGGCGGTGACGTCACCCGCCTTGAGGTGCGTACCGGCTCCTCGTTCCCCGGCAACCTCGCCCTGGGCGCCGTCGACGACCCCGGGCTGACCCGGGCCGTCGCCCGCGAACTGGGCCGCCGGCTCGCCGAGGTCGGCGTGAACCTGGACTGGGCGCCGTCCGCGGACGTCAACTCCAACCCCGACAACCCGGTCATCGGCGCCCGCTCCTTCGGCGCCGACCCCGCGCTCGTCGCCCGGCACACCGCCGCGTACATCGAGGGCCTCCAGGACGCGGGCGTCAGCGCCTGCGCGAAGCACTTCCCCGGCCACGGCGACACCAACGTCGACTCGCACCACGCCATGCCGCGGATCGACGTCCCCGTCGACGTGCTGCACGAACGCGAGCTGGTGCCCTTCCGGGCCGCGGTCGCGGCCGGCACCAAGGCCGTGATGAGCGCGCACATCCTGCTGCCCGCCCTGCGCACCGACGTGCCCGCCACCGTCAGCCCCGCGGTGCTCACCGGCCTGCTGCGCGCCCCCGTCGCCGACGGCGGGCTCGGCTTCACCGGCCTGATCATCACGGACGCGCTGGAGATGCAGGCCATCGCCGCGACGTACGGCATCGAGGGCGGTGCCGTACGGGCCGTCGCGGCCGGCGCCGACGCGATGTGCATCGGCGCCCGCGGCGACGAGGAGATCGTGCTGCGCACCCGCGACGCCCTGGTGGCCGCGGTGCGCGGCGGGGACCTGCCCGAGGAGCGGCTGGCCGACGCCGCCGCCCGGGTACGGGCGCTGGCGGCCTGGTCGGCGACGGGCGGCGCGGTGGAGGGGATCGCGCCGGACCCCGGCGTCGGCCAGGCCGCGGCCCGCCGGGCGCTGCGCGTCACGGGGGCCGCGGACTACGTGCCGCCGGCCGGCCCGGTGTACGTCGCGGGGTTCACGCCCGTGGCCAGCATCGCGGTGGGGCAGGAGACCCCGTGGGGCGTCGGCGCGGAGCTGGAGCGCGAGCTGCCCGGCACCGAGTCCGCGGTCTTCGACGGCTCGGCGCTGGGCGCGGCGGACAGCCGGGGCGGGGACGCGGCGAGCCGGGAGGGTTTGTCGGCGCTGACCGCAAATGTGCTCGCGGCGGCGGGTGATCGTAGGATCGTCGCAGTAGTACGTGACGTCCACCGCCACCCCTGGATGGCGGACGCGCTCGACGCGCTGCTGGCCGCCCGTCCCGACACCGTCGTGGTGGAGATGGGGGTGCCGCAGGCGCCGCCGCGCGGGGCGCCGCACATCGCGACACACGGTGCCGCCCGCGTCTGCGGACGCGCCGCCGCGGAGGTCATCACCGGCAAGGGCGCCGGGGCCTGACCCCCACCGCCCGCACCACCTGACACCGCAAAACGGAGGCACCCCGCATGACTGCCGCCCAGCCGGGCCGGATCATGGCCGGCGAGATGGCCGAACAGCCCGAGGCCCTGCGCCGCGTCCTGGCGCAGGGCGCCCCGGAGATCCGCAGGGTCGCCGAGGCGATCGCCGCCCGCTCGCCGCGCTTCGTGCTGCTGACCGCGCGCGGCACGTCGGACAACGCCGCGCTGTACGCCAAGTACCTGCTGGAGGTCCAGCTCGGACTGCCCTGCGGGCTGACGTCGATGTCCACCACGACGGCGTACGAGGCCAAGCCGGACCTCGCCGACGTGCTGGTGATCACGGTCAGCCAGTCCGGCGGCTCGCCCGACCTCGTCGCCTCCACCCGCGCCGCCCGCGAGGCCGGCGCGATCACGCTGGCGGTGACGAACAACCCGGACTCCCCGCTGGCCGGCGTCAGCGAGTACCACATCGACGTCAAGGCGGGCCCGGAGAAGGCGCTGCCGGCGACCAAGACGTACACCGCCTCGCTGCTGGCGCTCTACCTCTTCGTCGAGGGCATGCGCGGCGGGCGCGGCGAGGCCGCCGCGGTGCTGCCGGAGCTGGCGGAGCAGATCCTCGCCCGGCAGGACGAGGTCAAGGCCCTGGCGCAGCGGTACCGCTTCGCCGAGCGGATGGTCCTCACCTCGCGCGGCTACGGCTACCCGACGGCCAAGGAGGCGGCGCTGAAGCTGATGGAGACGTCGTACATCCCGGCGCTCTCCTACTCCGGCGCCGACCTGCTGCACGGCCCGCTGGCCATGGTCGACAACGTCTCGCCGGTCATCGCCATCGTCACCGACGGCCGCGGCGGCGAGGCGCTCCAGCCGGTGCTCGACCGGCTGCGGGACCGCGGCGCGGACCTCGTCGTCGTCGGCCCCAGGGCGCAGGTGGACGCCGCCGCGGGGGGCTTCGTGCTGCCGACGGCGGGGGTGGCGGAGGAGGTGCAGCCGATCCTGGAGATCCTGCCGCTGCAACTGCTCGCGTACGAGGTCACCATCGCCCGCGGCCAGGACCCGGACGCGCCGCGCTCGCTGGCGAAGGTCACGGAGACCCGCTGACCCGCTGACCCGCTGACCGTGTACGGGCGACGGCCCCGGCTCCCTCGCGGAGCCGGGGCCGTCGCCCGTATCGCACCGGCCTACAGCAGCACGCCGCCGGAGACGTCGACGTACGTGCCGGTCAGCACCCCCGCGTCGCCGGAGACGAGATACGCCACCGTGTCCGCGACCTCGCTCACGTCCGGGATCCGGCCGAGCGGGGACATCGCGGCCATGCCGGCCTTGGCGTCGTCGTTGTCGCGCAGCCACGCCGCGTTCATGTCGGTGTCCAGGGCGCCGGGCGCGACCGCGTTGACGGTGATGCCCCGCTCGCCCACGGTCTTCGACAGGAACTTGGTGAAGGCGTCCACCGCGCTCTTCGTCATCGTGTACGCCAGCAGCGTGGGCATCATCGCCGCGTGCGTGGCCACCGTGGAGACGTTGACGATGCGCCCGCCGTCGCGCAGCCGGGGCAGGCCCAGCTTGGTGACGAAGAACGGCGCCTTGGTGTTCACCGCGAACAGCCGGTCGAAGTCGGGCTCCTCGGTGTCCTCGATGAGCGCCTGGAGCGCGACGCCCGCATTGTTGACGAGGATGTCGAGCCCGTCCGCGTGCCGGTCGAACTCCGCCCACAGCGCCGCCGCGTCGCCCGGCACGCCCAGCTCGGCCCTGATCGCGAACGCCTCGCCGCCGGCCGCCTCGATCGCGGCGACGGTCTCCTTCGCCGCCGCCTCGTTGCTGCCGTAGTGCACGGCGACACGCGCGCCGTCCCGCCCCAGCCGCTCCGCGATCGCCCTGCCGATGCCCCGGCTTGCGCCCGTGACCAGCGCCGTCTTGCCAGTGAGCGCGCCCATGGCTGCGCCCCCCTTTCTGTAAAGGTCGCTACAGAAAGGACCGTATCACATTAGCTAGCGGGCGCTATAGAATTGTTCCCATGGCCACCAAGCAGCGCGGGCGCCCCCGCTCCTTCGACCGCGACGAGGCGTTGGAGAAGGCCCTGCACGCCTTCTGGCAGCACGGCTACGAGGCCACGTCCGTCGCCGACCTCACCCGCGTCCTCGGCATCGGCGCGCCGAGCCTGTACGCCGCCTTCGGCGACAAGAAGGCGCTCTTCGACGCCGCGGTCGAGGCGTACGCGACGAGCGACAACGGCACGTTCATCGACCGCGCGCTGGCCGAGGAGCCCACCGCCGTCGCCGCCTTCACGCGCATCCTGCGCGAGGCCGCCGTCGGCTACACCGAACCGGACCGCCCGCGCGGCTGCATGGTGCTCAGCGTCGGCGTGAGTGCCACCACCCCCGAGGTCGTGACCAAGATGCGCGAGCTGCGCGCCCTGAACCTCGCGGTCATGACGGCCCGCGTCCAGGCCGACGTGGACGCCGGCGTGCTGCCGCCCGGGACCGACGCCGAGAAGCTCGCGACCTATGCCGGGGCCGTCCTCCAGGGCATGTCGGCGCAGGCCAGGGACGGTGCGGACCGGGAGCTGCTCCAGCGGGTGGCGGAGGTCGCCGCGGCCGGCTTCACGGCGGCGACCCGGGGCGGCCAAGTCGGTGCGTCCGGGGCGTAGACAGCCGGGAGTGGTCTAGTCCACAATGCTTGTCAGGCTTCCGCCCCTTCCGCACGACGGGGCGGAACGAGGCCCGAGACGTTCTCTGCCCTGACTGCGTCCCGGCCTCCTCACCGGTTGCGACGCCGCGGGGCCGCACACTCCGCGACGCGCGCACCGGTGCTTGGCTCCGGGCCGCGGTGCCGGACGGGTTGAGGGTCCCGGTCCTGGTACCGCGGCCCGAAGTGCGTTCCGGCGCCCCGGGCCCCTGTGCGCGGTACGGACCCGGTGTCCCCGGCCCGCACCGCCCGTCGCGGGCGAGCGGGTGTTCGCCCCGCCGGTAGGCTCCAGGGGTGCCGTCCATGAACGAACTCGTCCGCCGGCACACGGCGCTGAGCGAGACCGACCTGGAGTGGCTGCACCTCCTCGTATCGGAGTGGCAGTTGCTCGCCGACCTGTCCTTCGCCGACCTCGTGCTCTGGGTCCCGACCGTCGACGGCGCCCGCTACGTCTCCGTGGCGCAGATGCGTCCGAACACCGGCCCCACCTCGTACCAGGACGACATGGTCGGCCACACCGTCCCGCGCGGCCGGCGCCCCATGCTCGACATGGCACTCGACGAGGGCCGGATCGTGCGCGAGGGCGACCCGGAGTGGCGCGAGGAGGTGCCCGTACGGATCGAGTCCATCCCCGTGCGCCGGGAGAGCCGCGTCCTGGGCGTCATCGCCCGCAACACCAACCTGCTGACCGTGCGCACCCCCAGCCGGCTGGAGCTGACGTACCTCCAGAGCGCCTCCGACCTGGCGCAGATGATCGCCGCCGGCGCGTTCCCCTACCCCGGGCAGCAGGGCGACACGGAGACCTCGCCGCGGGTCGGCGACGGGCTGATCCGGCTCGACGCGGACGGCATCGTGCAGTACGCCTCGCCCAACGCGCTCTCCGCCTACCACCGGCTCGGCCAGGCCGCCGACCTCGTCGGCCGCCACCTCGGCCAGGCGACCTCGGAGCTGGCCATCAGCAAGGAGCCGGTGGACGAGGCGCTGGTCAAGCTCGCCAGCGGCTGGGCGCCGCGGGAGGCGGAGGTGGAGGGCAACGGCGGCGTCATCCAGCTCCGCGCGATCCCGCTGAAGCCGCGCGGGGCGCGCATCGGGTCGCTGGTGCTGCTGCGCGACGTCACCGAGATCCGGCGGCGCGAGCGCGAGTTGATGACCAAGGACGCCACCATCCGCGAGATCCACCACCGGGTGAAGAACAACCTCCAGACCGTCGCCGCCCTGCTGCGGCTCCAGTCGCGCCGGCTGGCCGCCGAGGACCCCGACGGGCGGGCCCGGGCGGCGCTGGACGAGGCGGTGCGGCGGGTCGGCTCGATCGCCATCGTGCACGAGACGCTGTCGCAGAACCTGGACGAGACCGTGGAGTTCGACGAGATCGCCGACCGGGTGGTGGCGATGGTGGCGGAGATCAACCCCGGCCGCGTGACCGGCCGCCGCACCGGCCGCTTCGGCGTGCTGAAGGCGGAGGTCGCCACGCCGCTGTCCATGGTGCTGACCGAGGTGCTCCAGAACGCCCTGGAACACGGCTTCGGGCCGGGGGAGTCGGGGCGCGTGGAGGTCACCGCGCTGCGCTCCGGCGCGCGGCAGGACAGCCGGCTGCTGGTGACCGTGCAGGACGACGGGCGGGGGCTGCCGGAGGGGTTCGACCCGGCGACGTCCGGGAGCCTGGGGCTCCAGATCGTACGCACGCTCGTCGAGGGGGAGTTGGCGGGCACGTTTTCGATGGTGCGGGCGCCGGAGGGGGGCACGCGGGTGGTGTTCGACATTCCCGTGCAACCCGAAAAGCGCTGACGCGCCGGGGGTTGGGGCGTACGGAAGTGGACGGCGCGCGTTGACGCGCGGCGGACGCGGGCGCGTGCCTCCGTACGTCCGCGCCTCCGTGTGCCCCTACGCCAACACCCGTCCGTAGGACGGCGGAAAAAGGCAGCAAAAAGCCCCGGGCCGTCGGCTCCGGGGCTCTGAGGTGCTCGTGTGTGGCTTGTGGCTGCTGCGCTGCGGCTCGGGAAGAGCGGCGCCGTGAGTCCCACGGCGCCTTCGCGCATCCGGGGGGTGTCGGGTCAGGCGCTTGCCCTGCGCGCCCGGTTGCGGGCGGCGCGGCGCTTCATCGCGCGGCGCTCGTCCTCGCTGAGGCCACCCCAGACACCGGAGTCCTGGCCGGACTCCAGCGCCCACTGCAGGCACTGCTCCATCACGGGGCAGCGACGGCAGACGGCCTTGGCTTCCTCGATTTGCAGCAGCGCAGGACCGGTGTTGCCGATCGGGAAGAAGAGCTCGGGGTCTTCCTCGCGGCAAACGGCGCTGTGACGCCAGTCCATGACTGCTCCATCTCTTCGCGTTGCTGTCAGTTGCTTGTGAATGTGAACGCTTTCACGAATCCTCCGACAAGTGAAGGGGGCCGACCAGATTTCCGGTGTGACCTTCAACATGTGGAGGGGGCGAGTGCGCCGGAGGCAGGTCCCCTGAGGGGTAGGCGCTCCAGCCGCCATGAAGAGGTTCGCAAACCTCAGCTTCGGATACAACCCCTTCCGGGAAGTTTCTTTGGATTCCTTGGTCTCAGTTGACTAAGGACCCCACTTCCAGGGGGTGAGTCGCAGCCTAAACGTTCGACTGGAAGGACTTTAGGGCCTTCCACTCACACAATCACACGCAGTGCGCGCCGTACGCCTGTGAAGGTCACGCTCGTACGCAGTCCGAGGTGGTCACCGTCCATCTGGAAAGGCAGTGGGGCCTGTGATTCCAAGGTGAAGTCGGTGAGATCGTGCAGTGACACCGCGTGCTTGCCGTGCGGCCCGCGCTCCGGCGAGGACGTGAGCAATTGGGTGCCGTAACGCAGCAGTGAGGGAGTGGAGAGCCGGGAGAGTCCGAGCACGTCGAGGGCGGTGTCGAAGGACGCGCCGGGCGTCGCGTAGAGGGGGCGGTTGCCCAGGTAGCTCCACGGCGAGGTGTTGCAGACGAGCGAGAGCACCAGTCCCTCGACGGGGTCCTCGGCCGGGCGCCGCAGCGTGATCATGCCGTGCCGGCGGTTGCCCTCGCCGAGCCACTGGCGCAGCAACTGCCGTACGTAGAGCGGGTGCGTGGACCTCCTGCCGCCCTCGCGCTTCTGCTCGACACGGCCGACGACGCCCGCGTCGAACCCCAGACCCGCGCAGAACGTGAACCAGCGCGCGGGCGCCCCCTCGTCGTCGGTGTCCGGGGTGCCGGAGGCCAGCCCGAGGCCGACGGTGCGCTCGCTGCCGGAGTGCATGGCGTCGAGCAGCGCGCCGGTGGCCTCGACCGCGTCGTTGGGCAGGCCGAGCGCGCGGGCGAAGACGTTCGTGGAGCCGCCGGGAACGACGGCCAGACGGGGGAGTTCCTCGGGCGCGGGGCCGCGGTGCAGCAGGCCGTTGACGACCTCGTTGACGGTGCCGTCGCCGCCGAGGGCGACGACGATGTCGACCTCGCCGCTGTCCGCCGCCTGCCGCGCGACGTCGCGGGCGTGGCCCCGGTACTCGGTGGTGACGGCCTCCAGCTTCAGGTCGCTGGCGAGTGCGTGGATCAGCACGTCGCGGGTCCGGGCACTGGTGTCGGTGGCGGCGGGGTTCACCACGAGGAGCGCGCGCATGGCATGCAGGTTACCTACCGAAAAGTAGACGGGCCCAGCCCAGACGTAGCGGGCCTCGGGGCCCCAGTAGGCTGGAGCGCATGAGCGGAACGCAGGGCCGGGGCGGGCGGAAGCAGGCGGCCCGGTCCGGGCGGGAGAAGACGGCCGGGGCGGGTCGGAAGAAGGCTTCGGCGGCCGGTGCGGCGAGTGCGGCCGAGGCGCCGGGCGAGGCGCCGGGCGAGGCGCCGGGCGAGGCTTCCGGCGGCACGCAGGCCAAGCGCAGGAACGCGGGGGGCAAGCCCGCGGCGAGCGCGCCGGAGGCGCGGGCCTCCGGCATGAAGGGCTCCGGAAAACCAGGCTCGGGCAAGCAGTCTGACAAGCAGGCGGGCAAGCAGCCGGGCAAGGCGTCGGCCGCGAAGAACGCCGGGGCCGGCAAGGCCGCGGCGGAGCGGGCCGGGACCGAGGAGCAGGTTGCCGAGGAGCGCGGGCCGCGTCCGCCGCGGGTGACCGTCGCCGCCGTGCTGACCGCGGTCGAGGGGGTCGTCATCGCCGCCCTCGGGGCGTACGAGCTGATCCGCGGGATCTTCGGCGAGCCGGACAGCACCCGCCAGGCCGTCTTCGGCGGGCTCACCGTGCTGGCGCTCGCCGCGCTGCCGCTGGCCGCCGCGTTCGGGCTGTGGCAGCAGCGCCGCTGGAGCCGGGGCCCCTCGATGATCACGCAGATCCTGGCGCTGCCGGTGGCCTGGGCGATGGCGTCCGCGGGCGGCGTGATGCTGCCGCTGGGGATCTCGCTGGGCGCCGTGGCGCTGGTGGCGCTCGTGTGCGTGCTCAGCCCGAGCACCGCGGAGGCGCTGGGCGTGGGGCCGGGCCGGACGGCGTAGCACCGCGGCGAGGCCGGGGGAGGGGCGTACGACCGCGTACGGCCCCCACACGGCCCGTACGCACCGGAAGCCCGTCTCAGCCCACCGAGGGGTCCGCGGGCGCCGGAGAACGGCGCACAGCGCCTCGCGGGTCACGGCGGTGTGCACGCGCCCCCCGGCTCACTCCTCGACGAGCAGCCGCTCGCGCAACTGTGCCAGCGTGCGCGCCAGCAGCCGGGAGACGTGCATCTGCGAGATGCCGACCTCCTGGGCGATCTGGGACTGGGTCATGTTCCCGAAGAAGCGCAGCAGCAGGATCTTCTTCTCCCGCGGCGGCAGCTCCTCCAGCAGCGGCTTGAGCGATTCGCGGTACTCGACGCCCTCCAGGGCGTCGTCCTCGGCGCCGAGGGTGTCGGCGACGGCCGGGGACTCGTCGTCGGTGTCGGGGACGTCGAGGGAGAGCGTGGAGTACGCGTTCGCCGACTCCAGGCCCTCCAGGACCTCTTCCTCGGAGATGTTGAGCTTCTGGGCCAGCTCGTGCACCGTCGGGGCACGGCCGTGCAACTGGGACAGCTCGGCGGTGGCGGAGGTCAGCGACAGCCGCAGCTCCTGAAGCCGCCGCGGCACCCGCACCGCCCAGCCCTTGTCGCGGAAGTGCCGCTTGATCTCGCCGACGACCGTGGGCGTCGCGTACGTCGAGAACTCCACCCCGCGATCGGGGTCGAAGCGGTCCACCGACTTGATCAGGCCGATGGTGGCGACCTGGGTGAGGTCGTCCAGCGGCTCGCCGCGGTTGCGGAAGCGCCGGGCCAGATGCTCCACCAGCGGCAGGTGCATCTGCACGAGGGCGTTCCGCAGCTCGGCGTGCTCGGGGGAGTCCACGGGCAGCTTGCGCAGCTCGTGGAACATCGCCCGCGCGCCGCTGCGATCCTGCGGTTCACGCCTGTCGTGCTGCTGGAGTCCGTCCATGTGGTCCGCCCGCTCTCGCTCCGCCGCGGCCAGCCGGCCTTCGTCTCGCATCGGAACGCCCCTGACGTTCGTCACGTCAGCCCCGGCGCCGCGCCGCGCTCCTTGAGCAGGCTGATCGTGACCGTGCGGTCCTCGCCCACGGTCGCGTCCACCCTGCCCGCCAGTGCGGACAGCACGGTCCACGCGAAGGTGTCGCGCTCGGGCGCCCTGCCGTCGGTGGTCGGCGCCGAGACCGTCACCAGGAGTGCGTCGTCCCCGAGCTGGAAGACGCAGGTGAGTACGGAGCCGGGAACGGCCTGCTGGAGGAGGATGGCGCACGCCTCGTCGACCGCGATGCGCAGATCCTCGATCTCGTCGAGCGTGAAGTCCAGGCGGGCAGCGAGCCCTGCCGTGGCGGTGCGGAGCACCGATAGGTACGCCCCCGCAGCCGGCAGCCGGACTTCTACGAAGTCCTTCGGACTGGGCTCGCCTTCGAACTGGGACACCCTCACCTCCAAGGTGCGTGGCGACTCTCTGCCATAGGAACGCCGGCCTGTCCCCCGTCACTGGGAGTAACGGACCGGCGCGGCACATCGTTCGCCTGCGACGCTACCGCGTGCGATGAGCTGCTGTCTCCTGGACCGGAGAAGGCCACCCCATCCCGCGGCTGTCACTAATAGTAAACCCTAGTTACGCTCCGTCGCTAGGGCTTACTCGTCCCAATTCCCGTGCGGTCACTCCGGGTTGCCATTATGGCAGGGCCCGCCGACAACCGCCGACCGGCTTCCCTCGTCCGGGCGACACCGGCGTCATCCGGTGACGACCGCCGCGACCGCCTTGCCGGGCGGGAAGGCGCCTTCGGCGGCGAGGGCGACGACGGCGTAGAGCATCTTCGCCACGTACACCGGTTCGGGGGCGAGGCCGTGGCGGGCGGTGAAGTCGGCGGCGAAGGCGTCGAGTTCGGGCGTACGGCGGGCGAAGCCGCCGAAGTGGAAGCCGTCCGCGAGCCGCCAGTCGCCGCACCGGCCGCCGAACGCGGCGCTCTGGAGCCGCTCGACGTCGGCGCCGAGGAAACCGCCCCTGAGGACGGGAATGCCGATCGCGCGCGCACCGGCGGGCAGCCCGGCGGCCAGGCCCGCGAGCGTGCCGCCCGTACCGCAGGCGACGACCGCGGTCTCGGCCGCGCCCGCGAGTTCGCGGCCGAGGGCGGCGCAGCCGCGTACCGCCGCGGCGTTGCTGCCGCCCTCCGGGATGAGCTGGAAGTCGCCGAAGAGCGCGCGCAGTTCGGCGTGGAAGGCGGGGTCGGTGCGCCGCCGGTACGCCGCGCGCGTGACGAAGTGCAGCCGCATGCCGTCCGCCGCGGCCCGGGCGAGCGATTCGTTGAGCGGGCGGTCCGCCAGCTCGGCGCCGCGCACCACGCCGAGGGTGCCGATGCCGAGCAGCCGGCCCGCGGCGGCGGTGGCCCGCAGGTGGTTGGAGTACGCGCCGCCGAACGTCAGCAGCGGGCGGCCGTCCCCCTCGGCGGTGCCGGCCGCCCGCGGCTCCAGGTTCGGCATCAGCTTGCGCCACTTGTTGCCCGGCAGCGCCGGGTGGATCAGGTCGTCCCGCTTGAGCAGGAGGCGTACGCCGCGGGCGGCCAGGCGGTCGTCCGCGACCTCCTCCAGCGGCGAGGGCAGTTGGGGGCGGAGCGCGGCGAGCCGCCCGCCGGAGGGTGGGCCGGCGGGCGGCTGGTCGTCGGGTGAACGGTTGTCGGGCGGCCGGTCGTCGGGCGATCGGCCGTGGGCTGATCGACCGTCGGGCCGGCCGTCCGGGGGCGGGGCTGCCGGACCGGGGCCGGCGGGCTCTGGGGCGTGCACGGGGCGCTTCTTGTTGGCGGGTGGGGCCGGTCGGTGGCCGGTCGGGGCCGGTGCCGGGCCTGTGGCCCGTACCGCCGCGGGCTCGGCCGCGGGTCCCGGCCCGGCTCAGCCGCGGGTGAGGAATCCGTCGCCGTGCCGGGCGATGTGCGCGTGGACGGCCTGGAGGGCGTCCTGCACCTCCTGCGGCGAACCCGTGCCGCGCTGCTCGTTGAAGTAGGCCGTGCCGAGCCGGCGCAGGAGGCTCTGGCCCTCGCGCTGGGCCTGCACCTCCCCGACCTTCTCCTTGCCCTGGTTCATCGCGGTCTCCGCCTTCTCCTTCGCGCGGTCGAGGAAGCCTGCCATGTGTCTCTCCTGACGTGATGCCTGACGAATGGGATGGTTTTCTGCCGCTGCTACCGCTTTGGTCCCAAGTATCCCGCGCGCCCCTTAATGGATCAACGGCTGCCGGGGCCCTTCGGTTCCTGTCCGGGTTCCCCGGCGACCTGGTGCGCAAGCGCCAGCAGCGCGGGAACCGCAGGGTGGCCGGGCGGGTCCCGCCAGGCCAGCACCACCGGGACGGCGGGCGCGCCGGGCAGCGGGACGTAGGCAACCGAGTGATGGCGGTGCGCCTGCGCGGTGGCCGTGGTGGTGACGCCGACGGCGCGGCCTGCGGCGATGGCGGCGAGCCAGTCGTCGGTGTTGGCGACCTCGACGGTACGGCGCGGACGGTGCCCCTTCGGCCACAGTGCCGGGGTGGTGATTCCGGACACGGTGTTGACGGCCAGCGGCAGGTGCGCGAGGTCGGCGAGCGTGAGCGAGCCGCGGCCGGGGGCGGCGAGCGGGCTGTCCGCGGGGACGGCGGCGACGCGGCTCTCGGTGCGCAGCGGTTCGGTACGCGCCGCGCAGTCGGCGGCGGGCGCGCGCAGCACGGCGACGTCGACCCGGCCGCGGGCGAGGCCGGCGCAGCGGTCGTCGATGCGCAGCAGCTCCAGCGGGACGTCGGGGTGCTCCTCGTCCCAGCGGCGCAGCAGGGCCGCGGTCTCGTCGCCGAGCGCGGCCCAGGAGTGGCCGAGGCGCAGGGGGCGTACGACGAGTCCCGCCGGGTCCAGCGCGGCGTCCGCCGCGGCGACGGCGGCGCGGGCCCGGTCGAGGAAGGCGCGGCCCTCGCGGGTCAGCTCCAGGTGGTGGGTGGAGCGGTCGACGAGGAGGACGCCCATGTGGTCCTCCAGTCGGCGCAGGGTGCGGGAGACGACGGGCTGGCCGGTGCCCAGCCGGGCGGCGGCGCGGGTGATGCTGCCCTCGTCGGCGATGGCGAGGAAGGCGCGCAGGTGCCGCAGCTCCACGGTCATGCTTCGGAAGCATAAGCGCAGCAGGTTATGCATTTCACGAGGGGAGTGTGCGCTCGTAGCGTGAGGGCGTGACGTCCCCCCGGATCCCCGGCCCCGCCTCCGCTGCCTCGGCTGCTTCCGCAGCTTCCGCAGCTTCTGCCGCAGAAGGGCCCGCCGCCGCGGCGGCCGGCTCCGCGTCCGCCGGGGCGGTGGGGCCGGCGGGCGTACGCGCCGGGTGGCGCGGGCGCGTGGGCGGGCGCGGGCGTGCGGGCGGTGGCGGGGGCGCCCGCCAGGGGCGGGGCGCCGGGCGGCTCGGCGGTGTCGCGCTGGTGGTGACCGGCTCGCTGTCCACGCAGTTCGGCGCCGCGGTCGCCGCGCTGCTCTTCCCGCGGGCCGGCGCGCTCGGCGTGGTGACGCTGCGGCTGACGCTCGCCGCGGCCGTGCTGATGCTCGTCTTCCGCCCCCGGGTGCGGGGTCACTCGCGGGGCGACTGGGCGGTGCTGTGCGGCTTCGGCGTCGCGCTCGGCGGTATGAACATGTCCTTCTACCAGGCCATCGACCGGATCCCGCTGGGCCCCGCGGTCACCCTGGAGGTGCTCGGGCCGCTGATCCTGTCCGTGTTCGCCGGGCGACGGCTTGCGGGCCTGCTGTGGGCGGCGCTGGCGCTGGCCGGGGTGGTGCTGCTCAGCGGCGGCGGGTTCGGCGGACTGGACCCGGTGGGCGTGGCGTTCGCGCTCGGCGCGGGGAGCCTGTGGGCGGCGTACATACTGATGAGCGCGCGGGCCGGGGTGCGTTTCCCGCGGGCCGACGGGCTGGCGGTCGCGATGTCGGTGGGCGCGCTGGTCAGCCTGCCGATAGGGGTGGCGAGCGCGGGGGGCCGGCTGGTGGAGCCGGTGACGCTGGGGCTGGGCCTGGCGGTGGCGGTGATGTCCTCGGGGCTGCCGTACGCGCTGGACCAGTTCGCCCTGCGGCGGCTGCCGGCGGCGACGTTCGCGCTGATGATGAGCCTGGCGCCGGCGCTTGCGGCGTTCGCCGGGTACCTGGTGCTGGACCAGGGGCTCACGGCGGTGCAGTGCGTGGCGATCGGCATGGTGATCGCGGCGAGCACCGGCGCGGTACGGACCCCGCCGGCCCCGACCCCGCGGGCCCGGCCCGCGGCGGGGCGGGGGAGCGGCTAGGGCGGACCGGCGGGGCGGGCGCGCGGCCGGGCCGGCGGCGGAGCGCGGCTGGCATGCTCGTACACCTGCACGACGAAGGGAACGCGCATGACCTCGCCCGGCTCCGTCCTCGACAACCGCGCGCTGGGCCGTGCCCTGCTGCACCGGCAGTGGCTCGTCGAGCGCCGCGAGGCGCCGCCGCTCGACGCCGTCGAACACCTCGTCGCGCTCCAGGCGCAGTCCGGCGACGCCCCGTACTACCAGCTCTGGAGCCGGCTCGCCGGCTTCACCACCGGCGACCTGTCGGCGCTGCTGACCGGCCGCCGGGCGGTGCGGGTGGTGCTGATGCGCGGCACGATCCACCTCGTCAGCGCCCGCGACGCGCTGCGGCTGCGGGCCGTGGTGCAGCCGTACCTCGACAGGACGCTGCTCACCACCACCGCGGGGCGCAAGGTCGCGGGCCTCGACCCGGCGGAACTCGCCGCCGCGGCCCGTACGGCGCTGGCCGCGGGGCCCCTGCACAACGACGATCTGGGCGCCCGGCTCGCCGCCCGCTGGGCGGACGCGGAGCCGAACGACCTGGCGTATCTGGCCCGTTCGCTGCTGCCGCTGGTGCAGGTGCCGCCGCGCGGGGTGTGGGGCGGGGGCGGCGGGCTCGTCTACGCGCACGCCGACCAGTGGCTCGGCGCCCCGTCCGCCACCGACCCGGCCGCGGACGAGACGGTGCTGCGCTACCTCGCCGCGTACGGTCCCGCGTCGGTCGCGGACGCGCAGAAGTGGCTGTCGCTGACCCGCCTCAAGACGGTCTTCGACCGGCTGCGCCCGCGGCTGGTGACGTACCGGGACGCGGCGGGGCGTGAGCTGTTCGACCTCGCCGGCACCGAACTGCCCGACCCCGCCGCCCCGGTGCCGCCGCTGCTCCTCGGCCCCTTCGACAACGTCCTCCTCGCGCACGCGGATCGTACGCGGATCATCGACAAGGCCGACGAGCGCCGGGTGTTCACCGCGAACGGCATCGTCCGCGGCACGATCCTGCTCGACGGCCGCGTCGCGGGCGTCTGGCAGCCGGAGCTGAAGCGGACCTCGGCCGCGGTCGACCTCCGCCCCTTCGCGGCCCTGTCGGACCCGGACCGGGACCGGCTGGCGGCGGCGGCCGAGGACCTGCTGACTTTCGCGGCCCCGGACGCGGAAAAGACCGAGATCCGGTTCACACCCCCCGACTAGCCCCCGGCACCCCGGGCCGCGGCCGGTGTGGCGGCGGGCGGCCCCGCTCAGGCGGTGGTGAACTCCTCGCGGACGACCCCGCCCGCCGTTGCGCACCACGTGGTCACGTCCATCGTGCCCGTCGCGCGCAGCCCGTGCAGTTCCTGCATCTCGGCGACCGCCGTCGTCGTCGCCGCGTCGTACTTGCCCGTGGCCTGCTCCAGGTGGAGCTTGCGGACCAGCATCTGCTGCACCGCCAGCACCGCGTCCCCGCTGTGCCCCGTGCTCACCGGCACCGTCAGGGCCTCCCATGTGGCGTTGTCCAGCGTGCCGTCGTCCACGGCCGGCAGGCCCATCGTGCGCTGGAAGGTGTGCACCGCCTCCAGCGTCTCCGGCCCGTACGCGCCGTCGGCCTTCAGTTCGTAGCCGTACGCGCGCAGCAGGCGCTGCGCCATCTCGACCGTGCCGCCCTTGCTGGACTTGTACGTGTCGGGCCAGGTGCGCGCCGGGATCTCGTCCGGGCCCTGGCCGAGCACCTGCGCCACCTGCCGGCGCAGCGCCGGGAACTCGCGGTAGAAGAGCGCGCCCGGGCACTGCGTGTCGTTGAAGTCCCAGTGGCCGAAGATGCGGTCCGCGCCGAAGCCGTACTGCGTGCCGATGGTCACGCACAGCCGCTGGAGGGAGAACAGCAGCGCCGGCGGCGGGGTGTCGTTGACGTAGTGGCCGTCGTTCTCGATGCCGATGCCGCGGGTGTTCTCGCCGACCGCGTGCGCGCTGACGGCCTGGTAGCCGCCGTCGGTCAGCCCTTCCAGGCTGCGGTGCCGGCCCTCCAGTACGTAGCCGCCGCGGCTGACGGTGAAGTGCTGGCCGCTGTCGATCCAGCCGTTGTCGTCCATGTGCAGATCCTGGATCTTGCGAGCCATGAAGACGGCGGCCTCGTACGAGTAGTCCGTGGTGTTCGGGAACGCGGTGTGGTGGACGACGATCTTCGTGGTCGTGCCGGACGAGACGGAGACGTTGCCCCCGGGCGGCCGTGCGCCCCAGTCGCCGGTGCCGATCACGTACGACGGGTCGTCCGCCGTGCGCCGCATGGAGTCGCCGCCGTCGGCCGCGGCGTTGCCCCCGAGCAGCAGGGCGCCGCCCCCGCCGGCGGCCAGCGCGGCGCCGGCGCCGGCCTTGAGCGCGGTTCGCCGGGAGACATACACGGGCCCAGGTCGCATGGCGGTCCTCTCACGGTGCGGGTGGTGGGGGGTTCGTCACGCTGCTCCGTGTACGAAAGTGCAACGGACACCCTGTTTATCCGACCGCGTGTGCCAATGTCCAGACCACTTGGGCCAGTTGCGCCCGGCCGCCGTCAGCCGCCCGGCCGCCAGGGCGGGGTCTGGCCCCACTCCCACTTCGGCATCGGGCCCGCCGTGGGCGGCGGGTCGTCGGCGGAGTAGACGAGCGCCATCCTGGTGCCCCACTCGATGTAGTACGAGAACACCGCCCGGAACTCGGGGTCGGCGGGCAGCCCCGCCTCGTCCGCGCTGTCCGCCAGCAGCGACACCCAGCGCCTGCGCTGCTCCTCGGTGATGTGCCGGCCGAGGTGCATGCGCGCCATGTGGTCGTGGCCGCCGTGCTCCGCGCTGTAGCGCTCGGGGCCGCCGAAGACCTCGGAGAGGAACATGGCCACGTGCCGCGGGTGTGCGTCGTCCATGTGCGCGAAGACGGGTGCCAGGACGGGGTCCTTGCGCACGTGCCCGTAGAAGACCTCGGTGAGCCGCCGGAACGCCTCGTCTCCGCCGGCCCACTCGTAGATGCTCGGGGTGCCCTCGCTCATGCCTCGTCCCGGGTGGGAGCCGGGCCGGTGGCGGCCGGGTCGGCGGGAGGCGCCGCGGGCGCCCGGTCCGCAGGATCCCCGTCCCGGTCCGGCCCCTGGGCCCGTACGTGCCGTACGTGCTCCAGCGAGTCCCGCAGCTCCCGCAGCCAGTCGTCCGCGTGGCTCTCCACCAGCCGTACGCACCACCCCAGCGCCTCGCTCCGGCTGCGCGCCACCCCCGCCGCGACGAGGGTGTCGAGCACCTGCCGCTGCGGCTGCCGCAGCCGGGTCATCACCGGTGCGGAGACGTTCGTGAAGACCTCCCGCCTCCCGCCGCACTCGGCGCCCCAGGAGACCTTCTTGCGGTAGCGCCGCTCGGCGGCCCGCGCCACCGCCATGCGCTCCTTGCGGGTGCGCTCGCGGAACTCGGCGATGCGGCCGTCCAGTGCCGCGTCGCGCTCGGCGCCGGTCACGTCCTCGGCGAGCCCCGTGGGCTCCGGGACGGTGCCGACGATGCTGATCTCCTCCCGGTCGACGGTGACCTCGACCGGTGAGGCGTAGAGGCCGTCGGGCAGCCGCCCGGTGATCCATCCGCGTAGCTCGTCCGTGTCCTGCGATGTAATCATGTAATCGAGATTACGCGACCCTCCCCGCGGAGAGAACGAGCGGGCGGGGAAAATTCCCGCAAGAATCTTTGGCGGAGCATGTCGAGAAGCGCCCGCCGGCCCCGACGTCTCCTGTGAGAGGCGCCCGCACCGGGTGCCGGGAACACGGGAAGTGAGAACCATGAAGTACCTGGTGATGATCTACGGTTCGCAGGCCGACTACGACGCCATGAACGGCACCGGCTCCGAGGGCCACCCCGCGTGGACGGAGAAGGACCTCCAGGCGATGTTCGAGCACATGGAGTCGATCAACAACGACCTCGCCGAGACCGGGGAGGTCGTCGACGGCAACGGGCTGTCGGCGCCCAAGCAGGCCATCGTCGTGACCGGCGGCCCCGGCGGTCAGTCCGTCGTCTCCGACGGGCCCTTCGGCGAGACCAAGGAGGTCCTGGCGGGCTACTGGGTGCTGGACTGCGCCAGCGACGAGCGGGTCACCGAGATCGCCAAGCGGGTGCACCAGTGCCCCGCCCCGGTCGGCTCCCCGCCCTCGAACGTCGTGGTCCGCCCCATTCTGGATGCGGCACCGAACAAGTGAGCGCCCCTGTCGAGGACCTGCTGCGCCGCCACGCGCCGCAGGTCCTCGGCGCCCTCGTACGCCGCTACGGCCACTTCGACGCCGCCGAGGACGCCGTGCAGGAGGCCCTGCTGGCGGCCTCCGGCCAGTGGCCGGCGCAGGGCGTGCCGGACAACCCGCGCGGGTGGCTGATCCGCGTCGCCTCCCGCCGGCTGACGGACGAGCTGCGCAGCGAGGAGGCCCGGCGCCGCCGCGAGGAGACCGCCGCCGCGCTGACGCCCCGCGACGACTTCAGCGCGCCGCCGCCGGGGGAGGCGCGCCACCCCTCCGAGGACGACACGCTCACCCTGCTCTTCCTCTGCTGCCACCCCGCGCTCACCCAGCCGTCCCGCATCGCGCTGACGCTGCGCGCGGTCGGCGGTCTGACCACCGCCGAGATCGCCCGCGCCTTTCTGGTGCCGGAGGCGACGATGGCGCAGCGGATCAGCCGGGCGAAGAAGACCCTCAAGGACGCGGGCGCACGTTTCCGGCGGCCGGAGCCCGGGGAGCTGCCGGGGCGCTTCGACGCCGTGCTGCACGTGCTGTACCTGATCTTCAACGAGGGCTACACCGCCACCTCGGGCGCCTCCCTGCGCCGCGCCGACCTGGCCGCCGAGGCGATCCGCCTCGCCCGCGCCGTCCACACCCTGATGCCGGACAGCGGCGAGGCCGCGGGGCTGCTGTCCCTGATGCTGCTCACCGACGCCCGCCGCGAGGCCCGCAGCGGGCCCGGCGGCGCGCTGGTGCCGCTCGACGAGCAGGACCGCGGGCGCTGGGACCGCGCGCAGATCGAGGAGGGCGTGGCCCTGGTCAGCCGGGCGCTGACGACCGCCGCGCTCGGCCCGTACCAGGTGCAGGCCGCCATCGCCGCCGTGCACGACGAGGCGGAGCGCGCCGAGGACACCGACTGGCGGCAGATCCTCGGGCTGTACGACCTGCTGGAGCGGCTGGCGCCGGGCCCCGTCGTGAGCCTCAACCGGGCGGTCGCCGTGGCGATGGCCGACGGCCCGCGCGCCGGGCTCGACCTGCTGGCCAAGCTCGCGGACGACCCGCGGCTCGCGGAGCACCACCGCCTCGACGCGGTACGGGCCCACCTGCTGGAGCTGGCGGGGGAGCCGGGGGCGGCGCGGGAGGCGTACGGGCGCGCGGCGGAGCGCACGCTGAGCGTGCCCGAACAGCGCTATCTCCAGTTGCGCGCCGCCCGGCTGCGCTGACGGGCGCCGCCCGGCCGCTCTGAGGGGGCCGGTGGTCAGCGGGCGCCGAACCGGGTCAGGGTGGCCAGAGCGCGGCGCGCCGACTCGGCCAGGGGGTGTCCGGGACCGTAGACCCGCTCCAGCTCGGGCAGGAGCGCGGACAGTTCACCGCCGGCCGCCGTGTGGTCGCCGAGCGCGAGCAGCAGTTGGGCCGTGCGGTGGCGCAGGCCGAGGGCGTCGGCGGGGTCGAGTCCCGCGTACGGGTTCGTGAAGTACGGCAGCAGCGCGCGGTATTCGGCGAGCGCCGCGGAGGCCGCGCCGATCTGCTCCAGGCACTGGGCGGCCTCGTAGCGGTACCGGAGCGCCTGCGGGTCGGCCGCCCCGGCCTCCGCGGCGCGCTCGTCCGCGAGCCGGCGCATTTCCGGCAGCGCGCGCCGGTACTGGCCGTCGTCCATGAGGGAGGCCGCGTAGTGCCTGCGGATCATACGGACCACGGTGGAGCCCTCACCGTGGCGGGCGCTCGCCTCCGGCAGGATGCCGCCGAGTATGTCCACGGCCTGGGTGATCCGGCCGGCGTCGAGAAGCTGCTTGACCTCGTCCACCGCGGCGGCGAGGTCGGTGCCGGAGCGGGCGGGCGGCCCGCCTGCGGGCGCGGCGGAGGACGTACCGGCGGACGAGGGCGCCGGCACGCTCCCGGGCGCGCCGAGCGCCCCCTGCGCGCCGGCCGGCTCCGGCGCACCGGCCGGCTCCGGCGCACCGGCCGGTCCGGTCGGCGCCGGGGCCGCCGCCGCCCCGCCCGGTGCCGGAGCCCGGTCCGGCCAGGGGGCGTGCGGGCGGCGGAAGGGCCGGGTCGGGTCGAGCAGGCCGGAGGGGCGGGCGCCGTCGGGCGCGGGGAGCAGCGGCGTCAGCGCCTCGTACACGTCGTGGGCGGTCGCCGGCCGGTCCTGGGGGTCCTTGGCCAGGAGGGAGAGCACCAGGTCCGCCAGCTCCCCGGGAACCTCGGGACGCATCCGGTGCACCGGCACGGGTGGTTCGTACAGGTGGCGGTGGAGTACGCCGAGGGCGGTGGAGCCGCCGAACGGCACGCCGCCGGTGAGGAGTTCGTGCAGCACCACGCCGAGCGCGTACAGGTCGGTGTACGGGCCGATGGCACCGCCCATCGCCTGCTCGGGTGCCATGTACGCGGGGGTGCCGATCGGCGCCCCGGTGCGGGTGAGGCGGGTGGTGTCGGCGTCGAGCACGGCCGCGATACCGAGGTCGAGCACGGTGACCGTGCCGTCCGGCCGGACCATGATGTTCCGCGGCTTCAGGTCCCGGTGGACGATCGGCACGGCGTGCACGGCGCAGAGCACCGCGCACAGTTGCGCGGCGACGGCCACGGCCCACTGCCAGGGGTACGGCTCGTGCTCCGCGAGATGGTCGGCGAGGTCGGCGCCGCCGACGTGCTGCATGACGAGGTACAGCTCGCCGGAGTCGCTGCCCGCGTCGTGCACGGTGACCAGGCCGGGGTGGTCGACCTGCGCGGTGGTGCGGCACTCGCGGCCGAAGCGGCGGCGCAGCTCGTCCGCCTGGGAGCCGGTCGTCATCGCCTCGACCCGGAGCAGCTTGACCGCCACCCGGCGGTCGAGCGTTCGGTCGTAGCCCTGCCAGACCTGGCCCATTCCACCCTTGCCGATCGGGGTGGACAGCTCGTAGCGGCCGGCGACGAGGCGGCCGTTCACCGGCCGCCTTCCTGCTCGCGGCGGAGGAGGTCGCTCAACTCGTCGAGTTCGGCGCGGACCTGGGCGGCGCGGGGTGCTTCCGGCGCGCGCGGCTGAGGCTGCTGGGACGGCTGGGACGGCTGGGGCGGCTGGGACGGCCCGTGCGGCGGGGGTGGCTGGGGCGGCAGGGCCCCCGGCGGATGCGGGGACGCGTCCTGCCCGTGCGGCCTCGTGCCCTGCGCGTACGGCGGCGGCCCAACCGGCCCGCCCGGGTGCGCGTACGGCGGCACCGGTCCGCCCGCCCCCGGACCGCCCGCGCCGAACTGCCGCCCGGTGGCCTCCCGGTGGTGCCGGATGTCGGCGCGGAGGAACCACGGGGCCACCGTCACGATGAGCAGGATCAGCAGGACCCCGCCCGTGTTCTCCCGCCACGCCGGCAGCTTCTGGTCGTCCACCGTGACCAGCATCCCCACCGCGCCGAATGAGACCGCGGCGGAAGCCCAGAACAGGACCCAGTCGCGGCGAGTACGCCGCAGGATGGCCAGCCGCAGCATCGGTACCCAGGCGAGGAGGCCGAGGCTGACGACGGGCACGGCCGTGAGGACCAGGCGCAGCACGATGCGCAGCGCGGGAGAGGAGGGACGCGGCTCCGGAGGGCCGTACATGCGGTGCTCCTGTGCGGGACCGGGTGGGGGTGCGGACCCCGGCGGCGAAGCCGCCACCGGGCGTGGGCAGGTGGGGAAATGGTGGAGAAAAGCGTACCGACGCGGGCGTGTGTACGGACACCGCACGACTCACCAGGGTTCTACGCTGCCCTCGGCCAGCCCGTCGTACAGCCCCTGCACCAGCCTGCCGCCGAGCCGGCCGGCCTCGCGCAGCGCGTCCTCGAACGCGGCCAGCGCCCGGAACAGCTCGCCGTGGTGCCGCTGTTGCGCGGGGGGCAGCCGGGGGAGCTGGAGCCGGCGTACGTCGAGGCGAGTCGAGGTGGACGCGTGGCTGCTGGCCTGCCGGGCGTTGGCCGTACCGCGGAGAAACCCGGCGAGGAACCAGGGGTCCACGGCCGCGGCGTCCGGGCGCAGCAGCGCCAGGTTGCGGCCGAGCGCGGCACCCGCGGTGTCCTCGTCGACGACGCGCGCGACGCGCCCGCCGCCCAGCACGGGAACCACGACATCCCCGGCCGCGACCAGGAAGGGCTCCTCCGCGGCACCTTCCGGCAGCCGGCCGGAGGGCGCGGTGCCCCCGGCGACGTCGTGCTCGGTCAGCACCGCCATCGCCGCGCCGCCCGGCGGCACCGCGCCCGCGCCGCCCATGCGCAGCTTCAGGGCGCCGGCCCGCGCCAGCTCGCCGACGGTGGTCAGCGGTGCCTCGCGGGACGCGGCACGGGCCGGCGGCGGCGGTGTGCGCTCCACGCTCAGCCGCAGGGCGTCGGCCAGTTGCTCCCGTACCGCGCCGAGCGCCGCCGCGGAGCCGTCCGCGGCGGCGGGCGGCAGGTGCCGGGCGGGCGTGAGGTCCACGTCGTCGTCGAGCAGGTCGACGACGGACACGGTACGTACCGCCCCCGGCTGCTCCTCGATCTCGCCGGCGCGGTCGAACGTGCGCCAGGCCGCGGTCACGTCGGCGTGCAGCGGCGCCCAGCGGACCCGGTCCCGGCCGACGCCGTAGCGCTCGGCGGCGTCCACGAACAGCAGCCGGAGCCCGCCCGCGGGCGCGCTCGCACCGGGCCTGCGGAGCACCCACAGATGCAGCGGCAGCCCGTACGGCACCGCGGCGCCGACCGGCAGGGCGACCACGGCCCGCAGCGCCCCGCGGCGCAGCAGCTCGGCGCGGACGCGGCGGCCGGAGCGGCGGGAGGCGGCGGCGGGCGGCATCAGCAGGACCGCGGTGCCGCCGTCGCGCAGCCGGGCCAGCGCGTGCTGTACCCAGGCCAGCTCGGATTCGGTGCGGGCGGGGAGCCCGTAGCCGAAGCGGGGGTCGTAGGCGAGTTCGTCGTGGCCCCAGTTGCGCTCGTTGAACGGCGGATGGCAGAGCACGGCGTCGACGGCGAGGTCCGCGAAGGCGTCGGCGCGCAGGGTGTCCGTGGCCGCGACCCGGACCTCGGCGGCGGTGTGGAGCGCGAGCCGCAGGGCGGCGAGCGCGGCCAGGTCGGGATCGGCCTCCTGGGCGTAGCGGGGCCCGTCGCCGGGCGGGGCGGCCAGCAGCGTCCCCGCGCCGCACGCGGGGTCGAGCACGGCCGCGTGCCGGCCGGCGCCGGCGGTCGCGGCCATCAGGGACGCCGGTTCCGGCGGCGTAAGCGTGTGCTGGCGGGGGTTGGCTTCCAGATAGCGGGTGAGCAGGAACTCGTACGCGCGCGGGGCGCTGCCCGCCTCCGCGGCCAGCTCGCCCGCGCCGCGCAGGAGCGGCAGGGCGGCGGAGACGTCGTCGGGGATGTTCACAGGATGCTGTGAACCGAGCCGTCCGGCCAGCACCTCCCGCAGCGCGGGCGGCAGCCCGGCGGCGAGGGCGGCGTCGGTGCCCTCGGCCAGGGCCAGCCATACGGAGGGCTGTTCCCGTACGACGAGCAGTGCCGACCCCGCGAGGGCGAGCCCGGCGGGTGCGCCGTCGGGGTGCGCCGAGACCTGTTGCCAGACCCGCTCGCGCAGCGGCACGGCGCGGATCTTTCCCTGGTCGCGCAGCCACTCCTCGACCGCGGCGAGGTCGAACGTGGGGCTGGCCTCGCTGCCGCCGACGGGGCGCGGGAAGTCCGCGTGGCGGCGCCGCCAGTTGCTGACGGCGGCTCTGCCGACGCCGGCGAGGCGTGCGATGCCGGCGGCGGTCACGGCGGTGTGCTCGTCCGGCACGGCGCCTCCTCGCATGGTTCGGCCCGGAGCTGTGAGCCAAAGCCTATCGGCATGCGCTCAAAGATCCTGTCCACGGCGTGAATGCATCTCAAATGAAAAAGAGTGTTGACGACGTTCACAGTCATCTCTAGTGTTGACCCGCGAGCCCCAAACGGGGGGTCGTTCAATTCAGGGGAGGGACCCATGTCCGCATCCATCACCGCGCCTCGCCGCAGAGTTCTCGCCGTGGCCGGCACCATCGCCGCCGTCCTCGCCCTCGGCGGCCTTACCGCCTGCGGGGCGGACGAGCCGAAGACCGAGAAGGCCGGCTCCGCCGCCAAGGGCGGCGGGTCGGGGGAGGAGAAGGAGGCGGCGGAGGAGAGCGGGGCGCTGGCCCCGGGGGACACCGCGGCCTACGACGACCTCAAGGCCACCGTGACCGAGGCGACGCCGTACGCGATCGACGAGATGGTCGACGTCCCGGCGGGCCACAAGCCCTACGAGGTCACGGTCGCGCTGGAGAACGTCGGCGACGAGAAGTTCGACGCGACGATGACCCTCCTCCTGGCCCGCGCGGGCCAGGAGGGCAACGAGGCCGAGGAGATCTTCGACGGAGAGGTCGGCGGCGGCTTCGCCGGAAACATCCTGCCCGGCAAGAAGGGCTCACAGAGGTTCGCCTTCTTCGTCCCCGAGGGCGCGAAGAACCTCGACGTCGAAGTTGTCCTCCAGGGCTTCGACTTCGAGAAAGAGCCCGCCACCTGGAGCCTACCTCTCTGAGGCCGCCGGCCGTGCCCCGGCCCCGTCCGGGGGCGCCGGGGCGACGGCTCGGCCACCGCCGCTGCCAGGCGGTACATTGCGCACATGTCGATACCGCCGGGCCCGCCGCCGAATCCGTACCAGCAGAACAACCCCAACCCCTACGCTCAGCAGCCGCCACAGGGCTCGGTGCCGCAGCAGTACCCGTACGCGCAGCCGACGATGCCCGCCGGCGTCCCGATCACCGGCCAGCCCGCCGGCGGCCCCCCGCCCGGCCAGCCTCCGGGCCAGCCCGCGGGCCAGCCGGGGCAGCCCCCGGGCGCGCCGTCCTTCGGCACCCCGGAGAAGAAGGGTGTGCCGGCCTGGCTCTGGGGTCTCGGCGGCGCCGTGCTCGCCTCCGCGGTGTGGGCGGGCACGCTCTTCGCCACCGGCGGGTTCGACTCCTCCGACGAGCCGGAGGCGGTCCTCGGCTACCGCTTCGAGAAGGACCTGTGCGACTCGGACCTGGAGGCGTTCGACGAGCGCTACGACATTGCCGACACCGCCGGCGACGCCACCGGCTGGGGCTCGCAGCAGGAAGGGCTGGACCAGAGCTTCTGTAGCTGGAGCCTGACGGACCGCGAGGCGGACTCGTCCGACTACGCCAGCTCCTACCTCTCCGCCAGCGCCGTCTGGCACGAGGCGTCCGACCCGGGCGGCGAGTTCGCCGCGACGTACAAGGGCTTCGAGGACCGCTCGAACGAGGACTACAAGTACGTGACCGAGCCCGTCAGCGGCTTCGGCGACGAGGCGTTCCTCGTCCGGGAGGACAGCGACGGCGACAGCAGCAGCCGCTCGATGAGCCTGGCCGTACGCGACGGCTGGTTCACCTACGAGATGGACTGGAGCTACTACGGAGGCACCGACTCCGGCGATCCGCCGTCCTACGACGAGGTGGAGCAGATGCTCAAGGACGAGACGAAGACGGCGCTCGCCGATCTCCGGAAGAACTGACGGCAACGCGCGCCGCGTAGCAAGAACTTATCGACGCGCGGGCGTAGCAGGGAACTGTTACGGAAGCGGGGGGAATCCGCGGCCCGGACGCCGACGCGCCCGTACCGTCCGTGACGGTACGGGCGCGGTGTTCGCGGACAGTCCTCGCGGACGGTCGGGCCTCAGCCCTTCTTGGTCTCCCAGAAGATCTTGTCGACCTGGGCGATGTAGTCCAGTGCCTTCTGGCCCGTGGCCGGGTCGGTGGAACCCTTGGCGGCGCTGATGGCCTTGAGGGTCTCGTTGACGAGCTGGTGCAGCTCAGGGTACTTCTCGAAGTGCGGGGGCTTGAAGTAGTCGCTCCACAGCACCGAAACGTGGTGCTTGGCAAGCTCCGCGCGCTGCTCCTTGATGGTGGTGGCCCGCGCCTGGAAGTGCGGGTCGTCGTTGCCCTGCATCTTCTCCTGGATGGCCTTGACCGATTCGGCCTCGATGCGAGCCTGGGCCGGGTCGTAGACGCCGCAGGGGAGATCGCAGTGGGCACTGACCGTCACCTTGGGGGCGAACAGGCGAGAAATCATGGAAAGCAGCCGTCCTTCCTCGTGATCGTCTTCCAGATGGGACATTACTCCGTGGGGAACGAAAATTCGCGAGTGCCCCGGAGGGCTTAGGTCAAAAGTCCAGTGGAAGGCTGGGCCTTGTGGACGACAGGCCGGAGGTGCATGCCCGATGCAGGGCCAGGTGAACGAGCGCGGGCACGACGCCGGGCGCCGAGGGCTCCAGCGCCTCGGCCTCGCGGTGGTCGACGGTCCGTCGATGGTGCCCACGCTGCGTCCGGGGGATCAGCTCCTCGTGCAGTACGAGTCGGCGGTGCGGCCCGGTGACGTGGCCGTGCTGCGCCACCCGTTCCAGCAGGATCTGCTGATCGTGAAACGGGTGGTGGAGCGCCGCGACGGCGGCTGGTGGGTGCTCGGCGACAACCGGTTCGTGGAGAACGACAGCCGGGAGTTCGGCGCCGTACCGGACGAACTGGTGGTCGCCCGCGCCCTGCTGCGGCTGCGGCCCCCGCGGGGGCTTCAGCGCTCGGTGCGGTCGGTGCCCGCGGTGGTCTCGTGGGCCGCGTCGGCGGTACGGCCGCTGGCCTGGCGCTTCCGGGCGCGGTAGGCCGCGACGTTGGCGCGGGTCGCGCAGCGGTCCGAGCAGTAGCGGCGGGAGCGGTTGGTCGAGGTGTCGAGGAAGACGTTGCGGCACGGCGACGCCGCGCACAGGCCGAGGCGGTCGACGCCGTAGTCGGTGAGGTGGACGGCCAGCCCCATGCACGCGGCGGCGGCGAAGCCTGCCCCGGAGCTGGCCGACTGCTCGGCGATGTGCAGGTGCCACTTGGGGCGCCCGTCTTCGTCGCGGAAGTCGTGCCCGCTGATCCGCGGGCTGACGGGGAAGTCGATGAGCAGCGCGTTCAGCATGTCCACGGCGCGCACCTCGTCGCCCTCGTCGGCCGCCTCGAAGATCACCCGCAGCCGCCCGCGTACCTGGCGCAGCCGGCTGACGTCGGCGTCGGTGGCCCGCCGGGTGAAGTTTCCGCTGTCCCGGAAGAGCTGCTTGGCCGCGTCCAGCGAGGTCAGCGAGTCGGTGCCGCGCTCCGGTTCCTCGGTGTTGACGAGGCGCACCGCCATATCTGAGTAATAGGCCAGTTCCACTTGCAGTCCTTACGGGCTCGGCTTATGCTGACGCGGCGGGGTTCGTAATGGACGACCCTGCATAGAGGGTATTACGCAGCGGAGGCAGGGGAGGCAGCAATGGCCGCAGAGACCGGGGCCGCGACGCCCGTGGGCGCCGACTGGCAGGCGTGGCAGGCGAGCTGGGACCGCCAGCAGGAGTGGTACATGCCGGATCGCGAGGACCGCTTCCGGGTGATGCTCGACGCGGTCGAGGCCCTGGTGGGGCCCGAGCCGCGGGTGCTCGACCTGGCCTGCGGCACGGGCAGCATCAGCGCCCGGCTGCTGCGCCGGTTCCCCGGCGCGCGCACCACCGGCGCCGACCTCGACCCCGCGCTGCTCACCATCGCGCGCGGCACCTTCGCGGACGACCCGCGCGCGGACTTCGTCACCGTCGACCTGGCCAAGCCCGACTGGACGGCGCGGCTGCCGCACGGTTCGTACGACGCGGTGCTCACCTCCACCGCGCTGCACTGGCTCTTCTCCGACCAGCTCGCCACGCTCTACGGGCAGATCGCCGGCGTCGTCCGCGAGGGCGGGATCTTCGTCAACGCCGACCACATGCCCGACCCGGCCACGCCGGGCATCGACGAGGCGGTGCGCAACTGGAGCAAGGTCCGCCAGGACCGCGAGCGGGCCGAAGGGGTGCTGGACTGGGCGGACTGGTGGCGCGCGGTCGCCGCGGACCCGGTGCTCGGCGGCCCCGCGGCCGAGCGCTTCGCGATCTTCGGCGACCCGAACGACCCCAACGAGGGCCACGCCGACGGCGACGTCCAGCCGCCCGCCTGGCACGCGGAGACGCTGCGCGCCGCGGGCTTCGCCGAGGCCCGTACGGTCTGGGCCTCCGCGCGCGACGCGGCGGTGCTGGCGCTGCGCTGAGCGGACGCGCCGTCAGGCGCGGTAGCGGAGGCCGTCGACGAGCAGAGCGATCATGCGTTGGGTGTACTCCGGGTCGTCGGGGTCGATGATGCCGCTGAGCGCCTGGAGCAGGTCGTACGGCGCCACGTCGGAGCGGACGTCGCCGGCCTCGGCGGCGGCGTCCAGCAGTTGTGCCAGGGCGGGGACGAAGCGCTCCTGGAAGTACCCGGGCAGGCTCTCGTACGCGCAGTCGCCGGAGTGCAGGGCGGCCTTCAGTCCCCGCTTGGCCGCGACGAACCGCGTGAAGCGGTGCAGCCACCGCGTCAGCGCCTCCACCGGCTCGTACTGCGCGGCCAGGACGGGGGCCGCGGCGGCGCAGGCGTCGACCTCGTTGCGGAAGACGGCCGTGATGAGGTCCGAGCGCTGCGGGAAGTGCCGGTAGAGCGTCCCCGCCCCCACCCCGGCCTTCGCCGTGATGTGGCGTACGGGCGCGTCCACGCCCTCCGTCTCGAAGACCTCGGCCGCCGCGGTCAGCAGCGCGTCGAGGCTGCGCCGGACGTCGGGCCGCATGCGGCGGCCGGCGGCCGGCTCCTCCGCGGTGCTGCGATCGGACATGCGCGGACCCCTTGCAAAAGTGGAACGTTGTTCCGTATTCTCGGAACTGAACGGCGTTCCGTTTTCAGTCTAGCGGGGCGTCCGACCCGCAGTCCACGCAGGAGGAGAGCCATGCAGTACCGCACGCTGGGCCGGACCGGCATCAAGGTCAGCCCCTACTGCCTGGGCGCGATGATGTTCGGCGCACAGGGCAACCCCGACCACGACGAATCCGTCCGCATCATCCACAAGGCGCTGGACGCGGGCGTCAACTTCGTCGACACCGCCGACTTCTACTCCCACGGCGAGTCCGAGGAGATCGTCGCCAAGGCCCTCAGGGGCCGCCGCGACGACGTCGTGCTCGCCACCAAGGCGCACCTGCCCATGGGCGACGACCCCAACCGGCAGGGCAACTCCCGGCGCTGGCTGGTCCGCGCGCTGGAGGACTCCCTGCGCCGGCTCGGGACCGACCACGTCGACCTGTTCCAGATCCACCGGCCCGCGCCGGACACCGACATCGAGGAGACCCTCTCCGCGCTCACCGACCTGGTGCGCGCCGGCAAGGTGCGGGCGATCGGCACCTCCGCCTTCCCCGCCTCCGACCTGGTCGAGGCGCAGTGGGTCGCCGAGCGGCGCGGCCTGGCGCGGTTCCGTACCGAGCAGCCGAACTACTCGCTCCTCGACCGCGGCATCGAGCGCGAGGTGCTGCCCGTCTGCGAGCGCTACGGGATGGGCGCGCTGGTGTGGAGCCCGCTGGCCGGCGGCATGCTCACCGGCCGCTACCGCAAGGGCCAGGAGCCGACCACCTTCCGCGGCGGCTACGGCTTCAAGTACCTCGGCGACGAGCGCCGGCTCGACGCCGTCGAGGAACTGATTCCGCTCGCGGAGAAGGCGGGGATGTCGCTGACGCACATGGCGCTGGCCTTCGTGATCTCCCACCCGGGTGTCACGTCCGCGATCATCGGGCCGCGCACCATGGAGCAGCTCGACGACCTGCTCGCCGGTGCCGGGACGGTGCTCGGCGACGACGTGCTGGACGAGATCGACGCCGTC
The DNA here is from genome assembly GCF_045781775.1 of Streptomyces sp. 184. Taxonomy (NCBI): domain Bacteria; kingdom Bacillati; phylum Actinomycetota; class Actinomycetes; order Kitasatosporales; family Streptomycetaceae; genus Streptomyces; species Streptomyces sp. 184. The sequence goes on from NZ_CP123230.1 coordinate 1,519,567, forward strand.
GTGCCGCCGGGCACGGAGGTCGGCCGGCTGGACATGGCGTACGACCCGCCCGCGATCCTGCGACCGGGGCTGCGGCGCCGGGTGCCGGAGGAGCGCGTGGCGGCCTGAGGGGTACGGAGCCGGGGGCGCCCGGCGTACGGCCGCCCCGCACCGGCGTCCGTGCGACGTGCGGCGGGGCCGTCCGGCACACGCGCCGGACGGCCCCGCACGGGGTTCTCGCGGTCCGTACGGCGCCGCCCGCGGGGCGCGCACCGTACGGACCGCTGCGGCGGCTACCGCCGCGCCACGCCCTCCGCGCGCGCCGCCGCGGCGACCGCGCGCGTGATGGCCGGCGCCACCCGCTCGTCGAACGGCGACGGAATCACGCAGTCCGGGCTCAGCTCGCCCGCGACCACGTCCGCCAGCGCCTCCGCCGCCGCGAGCTTCATGCCCTCGGTGATCCGCGAGGCGCGCACCTGGAGTGCCCCGGCGAAGATGCCGGGGAACGCCAGCACGTTGTTGATCTGGTTCGGGTAGTCGCTGCGGCCCGTGGCCACGACCGCCGCGTACTTGTGCGCCACGTCCGGGTGGATCTCCGGGTTCGGGTTGGCCATGGCGAAGATGAACGCGCCCTCGGCCATCGTCGCCACCGCCCGCTCCGGCACCGTGCCGCCGGAGACGCCGATGAAGACGTCGGCGCCCGCGAGCGCCGACTCCAGCGATCCCGTACGCCCGTCGAGGTTGGTCAGCTCCGCCAGCTCGCGCTTGGCGTCGGTCAGGTCCTCGCGGTCCGCGGAGACGATGCCCTTGCGGTCGGCGACCACCACGTCCCCGATGCCGGCCTCCACCAGGATCTTCGCGATCGCCGCGCCGGCCGCGCCGGCCCCGGAGATCACCGCGCGCAGCGAGCCGAGCGCCCGGCCGTTGAGCTTCGCGGCGTTGCGCAGCGCGGCGAGCGTGACGACGGCGGTGCCGTGCTGGTCGTCGTGGAAGATCGGGATGTCCAGGCGCTCCTGTAGCTTGCGCTCGATCTCGAAGCAGCGGGGGGCGGAGATGTCCTCCAGGTTCACCCCGCCGAAGGAGGGGGCGAGGCGCACCACCGTCTCGACGATCTCGTCGACCCCGCGGCAGTCCAGCGCGACGGGGACCGCGTCCACGCCGCCGAACTGCTTGAAGAGGATGGCCTTGCCCTCCATCACCGGAAGGGACGCCTCGGGCCCGATGTCGCCGAGGCCGAGGACCGCGCTGCCGTCCGTGACGACGGCGACGACCTGGGACTTCCAGGTGTAGTCGTGAACCAGCTCGGGCTGCTCGGCGATTGCGGTGCACACCTTGGCGACGCCCGGTGTGTAGGCCAGCGACAGGTCGTCCCTGTCGTTGACCGGCACGGTCGCCTGGACGGCCATCTTCCCGCCGCGGTGGAGGGCGAAGGCCGGGTCGAAGTAGTCGTCGTCTGGGCTGTCGGACGTTTCCGTCCCGCTCGGAGGGTTGACGATCTCCGCTGCCACGTTGTTGACCCCTTAGTCACAGTCAAAGAAAGAGGGACCACCCCTCTCGGTCGAGGGGTGGGCGGGCACGTGTCCGGCCGCCTGGCCGCGGAGTGAGCGCCATGGCCACGGTGAGGCCCGGACACCGGGCGCGCCGCACTCGCGCCCTGGGCCCCGGATTTGGGGTGTAAGTGTCCGTTCTACAGGAAGCCGAGCGCCCCGTGCGAGCCACTTTGCGAGAGTGGGTGGAGTCCGTTCGCATAGCCATGCGGGGCTTCGCATATTGCGAAAAGTCGCGAATCGCTCGTTATTGGCGTTATGTAGCAACGTGAGCTACGTCTCACTACCGAACCTGTTATCGGATTTTGACCCGGCAGCCTTCCTGAGCCGTGGCTTCCGGATGCAAAGATGCCGTCGTCGGCAATCGTCGACATCCGCCCCAGGCGCACCAACTGTCGCGCCCGAGGCCGTGGACTTCTGACCCCCGTTCACCCTTGCAGGAGGATCCCGCAATGAGCCCTCGCAGCACCCGGCGCACCGGAGCAGCCAAGTCACGACTGGTGGCCATCGGGGCACTCGCCGCCGCGGGGGCACTCGTGCTCTCGTCCTGCGGCGACCAGACCGACGACGGGGGCGACGGTGGCGACGGCGGTGAGAAGACCGAGGGCTCGGCGAACGCGGCGCCCGGCGCGCTGCCGAAGGGCATCGAGGACGCCGGCGTGATCAAGGTCGGCTCGGACATCGCGTACGCCCCGATGGAGTTCGACCAGGGCGGCAAGCCCGTCGGCGTGGACATCGACATCGCCAACGCGCTCGGCGAGGAGCTGGGCGTCGAGTTCCAGTTCCAGAACAACGTCTTCGACAACCTGATCCCGTCGCTCGACTCCGGCCGCTTCGACATCATCATGTCGTCGATGACCGACAACAAGGAGCGCCAGGCCGAGGTCGACTTCGTCGACTACTTCTCCGCCGGCGTCTCCATCCTGGTCCAGAAGGGCAACCCCGAGGGCATCTCGACGCTCGACGACCTGTGCGGCAAGACCGTCGCCTTCCAGCGGGGCACGGTCAGCGCGGACATCGCCAAGGCGCAGAACGAGAAGTGCGACAAGCCGATCAAGACGCTGCCCTTCACCAAGGACACCGAGGCGCTCCAGCAGGTCAAGCAGGGCCGGGCCGTCGCGGACCTGAACGACTTCCCGGTCGCCGCGTACAACGCCCGCGAGTCGGGCGGCGGCGAGGACTTCGAGGTCGTCGGCGAGCAGATCGACGCCGCTCCGTACGGCATCGCGGTCTCCAAGGACAACCCGGAGCTGCGGGACGCGCTCGCCAAGGCGCTCGACGCCATCATCGAGAACGGCGAGTACCAGAAGGTCCTGGAGAAGTGGAACGTCACCAAGGGCGGCGTCGACAAGGCCACCGTCAACGGAGGCAACGAGTAACCACCGCCCGCAGCCGTTCCAGAGAGAAGTCCTCCCGTGACCGACCCGAACTCACCGGGCCCGGCCGACAAGCAACCGGCCGGGCCCGGGCCCTCGAAGACCGGCGCCGCCACCGCGGTGCCGCCCGAGGCGATCAAGGCGATCCCCGTGCGCCACCCCCTGCGCTGGGTGAGCGCCGCCGTCGTCCTCGCGCTCCTCGGGCTGCTCGTCTACGCCTTCGCCAACGCCAAGATCGAGTGGGGCGACGTCCCCGAGTACCTGTTCTCCGACCGGGTCGTCGAGGCCGCCGGGAACACCCTGCTGATCACCGTGCTCGCCATGCTGCTCGGCGTGGTCCTCGGCATCGTGCTCGCGATCATGCGGCTCTCGGACAACCCGGTGACCTCGGCGTTCGCCAACCTCTACATCTGGTTCTTCCGCGGCACCCCGGTGCTGCTGCAACTGCTGCTCTGGTACAACCTCGGCCTCGTCTTCCAGACCCTCAACCTGGGTCCGCTGTACAAGAACGAGATGACCGACGTCATGACCCCGTTCGTGGCGGCGCTCCTCGGCCTCGGGCTCAACGAGGCCGCGTACATGGCCGAGATCGTCCGCGCCGGCATCCAGTCGGTCGACGAGGGCCAGACGGAGGCGTCGCACGCGCTCGGCATGAGCCGGCAGAAGACGATGCGGCGCATCGTGCTGCCCCAGGCGATGCGGGTGATCGTGCCGCCGACGGGGAACGAGTTCATCAACATGCTCAAGACCTCGTCGCTGGCGATGGTCATCCAGTACACCGAGCTGACCTTCGTGGCGAACGAGATCTCCGCGACCAACCTGAACCCGATGGAGATGTACATCGTCGTCGCCATCTGGTATCTGGCGATGACCAGCGTGTTCAGCGTGGTCCAGTACTACATCGAGCGGCACTACGCCAAGGGCTCCGTACGCCAGTTGCCGCTGACACCGATGCAGAAGCTCCGGCGGAACATCTTCTCCGGGCCGCGGATGAAGGGAACGAGGTGAGCGACTCCATGACGCCAATGGTCAGGGCCGAGGGCGTACACAAGTCCTTCGGGCTCACCCACGTGCTCAAGGGCATCGACCTGGAGGTCGCGCCGCGCGAGGTCTTCTGCCTCGTCGGCCCCTCGGGCTCCGGCAAGTCGACCTTCCTGCGGTGCATCAACCACCTGGAGAAGGTCAACGCCGGCCGGCTGTACGTCGACGGCCGCCTCGTCGGCTACCGGCAGCAGGGCAACAAGCTCTACGAGCTGAAGGACAAGGAGGTCGCCGCGCAGCGCAAGGACATCGGCATGGTGTTCCAGCGGTTCAACCTCTTCCCGCACATGACCGCCCTGGAGAACGTCATGGAGGCGCCGGTCCAGGTCAAGCGGGAGTCCAAGGCGACGGCGCGCGAGCGCGCGCTGCGGCTGCTGGACCGCGTGGGCCTGGCGGACAAGGCGGGCGGCTACCCGACGCAGCTCTCCGGCGGCCAGCAGCAGCGCGTCGCCATCGCGCGGGCGCTGGCGATGGAGCCGAAGCTGATGCTCTTCGACGAGCCCACCTCGGCGCTCGACCCGGAGCTGGTCGGCGAGGTGCTGGACGTGATGCGGGACCTCGCCCAGTCGGGCATGACGATGATCGTCGTCACGCACGAGATGGGGTTCGCGCGGGAGGTCGGTGACGCGCTGGTGTTCATGGACGACGGCGCGGTGGTGGAGTCGGGGCACCCGCGCGAGGTGCTGACGAACCCGCAGCACCAGCGGACGAAGGCGTTCCTGTCCAAGGTGCTGTGACGCTGCGCCGAGCCCGGCGGGTCCGGCGGGGAGCCCGCGCAGTGGTACCGGGACGGCGCCGTGGGTCGGTTCTCCGGCCGGGCCCTCCCGCAGCTCCGGTACCGCCGGGCCCCCGGGGGCCCGGGTGAGAAAGCTCGCTTGGCGGGGCGGGGGCTGGTACGGCCCCCGCCCCGGGGCGTAACTTCATGGTCATGTTCGCCGCCTACGCCGCCCGCATCGACCGTGACGAGCCGCTGAACGGCCTGGAGTTGGGGGAGCGGCCCGCGCCGCAGGCCCCGCCCGGATGGGCCGTCGTCGACGTCAGAGCCGCCTCCCTCAACCACCACGACCTCTGGTCGCTGCGCGGCGTCGGACTCGGCGAGGACGCCCTGCCGATGATCCTCGGCTGCGACGCGGCCGGCGTCGACGCCGACGGCAACGAGGTGGTCCTCCACTCCGTCATCGGCCAGACCGGCCACGGCGTGGGCCCGAACGAACCGCGCTCCCTGCTGACCGAGCGGTACCAGGGCACGTTCGCCGAGCAGGTCGCCGTACCGGCCTGGAACGTCCTGCCGAAGCCGAAGGAGCTGAGCTTCGAGGAGGCCGCGTGCCTGCCGACGGCCTGGCTCACGGCGTACCGCATGCTCTTCACCAACGCCGGCGTACGCCCCGGCGACTCCGTCCTGGTCCAGGGCGCGGGCGGCGGCGTCGCCACGGCGGCGATCGTGCTGGGCGCCGCGGCGGGCCTGCGGATGTTCGCCACGAGCCGCGACGAGGCGAAGCGCAGGCGCGCCGAGGACCTCGGCGCCGAGGCCGCGGTGGAGCCGGGCACGCGCCTGCCGCACCGGATGGACGCGGTCCTGGAGACGGTCGGCGCGGCGACCTGGTCGCACTCGGTGAAGTCCCTGCGCCCCGGCGGCACGCTGGTCATCTCCGGTACGACCAGCGGGCCGAACCCGGCGGCGGGGGAGCTTCAGCGGATCTTCTTCCTGGAGCTGAAGGTCGTCGGCTCGACGATGGGCAGCAAGGAGGAGCTGGCGGGGCTGCTCAACTTCTGCGCGGCGAAGGGCGTACGGCCGGTGGTCGACACCGTGCTGCCGCTGGACCGGGCGCGGGAGGGCTTCGCGAAGATGGCGGCGGGCGACCTGTTCGGCAAGGTGGTCCTGACGCCCTGAGAAGGCGGTGTCAGTCCGGCCCCGCTGCCCGGCCGAAGCGGCCGGGGGCGGGCCGGGAGCGCAGGACCCGGCGTTCCGCGGGGTCCGCGGACGCGAGGGCTTCCGCCAGGGCGGTGCCGAGGAGGTCGTCGATACGGACCCGCAGGCCGGTCTCCGCGGACTCGACGGCGGCGGTGACCATGGCGAGGCTCATGACGTTGTCGTGCACCTCACCCATCGGCGCCTCGCCCGTACGCAGTGCGCGTACGAACTCGGCCAGGGCGCCGGCGACGCCCTTCGCCGGCGCGGCCCCCGGGTCCGCCGGCGGCGGGACGGGCCCGGCTGCGGCTGCGGCTTCGGCTCCGGCGGTGGCCTCGACGGTGGCCGGGTTCTCGCCGTCCCAGCGGAGCGAGCCGTGTTCGGCGCTGAGCCGCCAGGCGCCGTTCCAGGAGGTCGTCAGGCCCGGGCTGCACCAGCTTCCGGTGAAGACGTAGCGGCTGCCGCCGGTCATCTCGAAGACGGCGGTGGTGGCGGCGGCTCCGGCGTACCAGCTCCAGGGCGGGTTGTACTCCTCGCAGTGGACCGACACGGGTTCGGCGTCCAGGAGCCAGCGGGCGGTGTCGAACGGGTGGATCGCCATGTCGAGCAGCAGCGGGTGCTCCATGGCGTCGCGGAACCCGCCGAAGCGGGGGGCCTTGAAGAACTCGGTGGTGAGGATGCCCGGCCGGCCCAGTCCGGCGGCCAGGTCCCGGAGTGCGAAGAGGTGCGGGTGGTAGCGGCGGGACTGGCTGACCATGAACAGCCGGTCCGCCGCCTCGGCCGCGGCGGCCAGCCGCAGGGCCTCGGCGAGCGTGGCGGCGAGCGGTTTCTCGCCGAGCACCGGCAGCCCGAGCCGCAGCGCCTCCAGGGTGACGGGCAGGTGGGCCTCGGGAACGGTGACGTCGATGACCGCGTCCGGCCGGGCCGCGGGCACCAGCGCCGTCAGGCCCGGCCCGGTGGGCACGTCGCCGGCGCCCGTCTCCGCCAGCGCCCTGACGGCCGCCGCCGGTTCGATGTCGACGACCCCGGCCAGGGTGACGTCCGGCGACGCGGCGATGGTGCGCAGCCAGAGCCGCGCCATCCCGCCGGCCCCCACGACGACGACGCGCAGCGGCGCGCCGTCGTCGGGAACGGTGCCGAAGGACCGGCCCGTCACGGCCGCTCGCCGTCGCTGCCCCCGGCCCACCAGCCGGTGTCGCTGTGCACCAGCCGGGGTGCGGTGCCGTTGCCGTCCGGGGCGGCCCAGCGAACGGCGTTGGCGATGACCCGGCGTACGTCCGGGTGGTGGTAGACGGGGTAGTCCTGGTCACCGGGGCTGAAGTAGAAGATCTTGCCGTGCCCGCGCCGGAAGGTGCAGCCGCTGCGGAAGACCTCGCCGCCGCTGAACGAGCTGATGAAGACCAGCTCGTCGGGGGCGGGGATGTCGAAGAACTCCCCGTACATTTCCTGCTGCTCGATGACCAGCGGGTGCGGCACACCGGCGGCGATGGGGTGGGTGGGGTCGACCGTCCAGAGGAGTTCGCGGTCGCCCTCGTTGCGCCAGCGCAGGGTGCAGGTGGTGCCCATGAGCCTGGTGAAGACCTTCGACCAGTGCGCGGAGTGCAGCGCGATCAGGCCCATGCCGGCGAGCACCCGCCGGTGGACGCGCTTGACGACCTCGTCGGAGACCTCGCGGTGGGCCAGGTGCCCCCACCACGTCAGCACGTCGGTCTCCGCGAGCACCTCCTCGGTCAGCCCGTGCTCGGGCTCCGCCAGCGTCGCCGTGCGCAGCCGGGCCGTCGCGCCCAGGTGTTCCGCGATCCCCTCGGCGATGGCACCGTGCATGCCCCGCGGGTACCGCTCGGCGATCTCGGGTTCGCGCTCCTCGTGGAGGCCCTCGCCCCAGACCGTGACGCGCAGGACAGCCGGTGGCTTCGGCGACGACATGGCATCTCCCTCGTGCCTACGTGAACTCCCGGAAAAACTTTCGAAGCGGCGTTACGGAAGCTAGGTGCCGCGCCGCGCACCGTCAAGATCCTCGACAGCAGACCGACCATGGTGGGAGCGCGGGTAGTCGAGTATGGTGCAAGCGAAGGGGCTGGCCAGGGGAACGTGCCGCGCTGACTACGGCGGGTTCCGATAATTTTCGGTAGGGCAGAGAGCGGATCGTGACCCGTACCAGGACGCCGCGACCCACACTCGCGCAGATCGCCGAGACGGCCGGTGTGTCGATCTCCACCGTCTCCAAGGTCCTCAACGGCCGGGACGACGTCTCGCAGGACACCCGCGCCAAGGTCGACTCCGCCCTGCGCGAGCACCGCTACCGCCGCCGCGGCGCGTCGCTGCACGAGCCCGGCGTGCGCTCCGTCGACCTCGTGATGAACGGCCTCGACGGGTCCTGGCCGGCGAGCGTCGCGAGCGGTCTGGAGGCGGCGGCGTACGAGGCCGGGGTGCACGTGGTGATCTCCGTGGCCCGGCGCGGCGCCTCCGCGAACAACCACGGCGCGCAGGACTGGGTGGACCGCGTGCTGGAGCGCGACAGCGCGGGCGTGGTGCTCGGCCTGATCGAGCCGGCCCCCGACCAGCTCGCCCGGCTGCGGCAGGCGCAGGTCCCCATCGTGGTCATCGACCCGCTGAGCGACCCGCCGCCCGACGTGATCTCCGTGGGCACGACCAACTGGGCCGGCGCCTACGAGGCCACCACCCACCTGCTCGACCGCGGTCACCGGCGGATCGCGCTGGTCACCGGCCCGCCGCACCACCTCTACGCCCGCGCCCGCACCGCCGGCTACCGCTCCGCCATGGCGGCGGCCGGCGTCGAGGTGCCGCCCGAGCTGGTCCGGCACGGGTCGTACGACCGCGCGAGCGGCGTGGAGCAGGTGCGCGCGCTCTTCGACGCGCCCGAGCCGCCGACGGCGCTGTTCATCTGCTCCGACCACATGGCCATCGGCGGGTACGAGGCCCTGGCCGGGTCGGGGCTGCGCGTGCCCGAGGACGTCAGCATCGTCGGCTTCGACGACCTGCCCGAGGCGCGCTGGGTCGCCCCGGCGCTGACGACGGTGCGCCAGCCGCTCAAGGACATGGGCGGCAGCGCGCTGCGCACGCTGCTGCGGCTGATGAACGGCGACGAACTGGAGAGCCCGCGCGTCGAGCTGGCGACGACCCTGGTCGTACGCGACAGCACCGCAGCCCGCCACTGACCGGAGCGCACCGCTCCGCCGCCGCCCCGCACCGGGTTCCGGTTTTTCTTTCGTATCGCCCGTGCGCGAAGCCTTGACGGCTGCCCGAGCGCGTTCCTATCGTCCCTGCCGAACGACAAGAATTGCGAAACTTTTTTAGGGGACAGGAAGGAGCGACGGCACCATGACTTCCGGACGGCGGCGGGCTCTGGTGGTGCGCGGCGGGTGGGAGGGCAACCATCCCGTCCAGACGACGAACCTGTTCCTCGCGTTTCTCCGCGAGAACGGGTTCGAGGTCCTCGTCGAGGACTCGCTGGAGGTCTACGAGGACGAGGACCTGCTGCTTAAGACGGACCTCGTCCTCCAGTGCTGGACCCGGGGCGACATCACCGCCGGCGAGAGCGCCGGGCTGCTCGCGGCGGTCCGGGCCGGAACCGGCTTCGCGGGCTGGCACCGGGGAGTGGTCGACGCCTTCCGGGAGGACCCGGGCTACCAGTTGATGACGGGCGGGACGTTCGTCGGGCACCCGCCGGGCGGCGGGCCGCTGCGCGTCGACCTGTGCGCCGAGCACGCCGACCATCCGGTCCTCGCCGGGCTCGGCGACTTCACGGTGGACACCGAGGCGTGCTGGGCGCTGACCGACCCCCTCGACGACGTGCTGGCCACCGTCACGGTCGACCCCGACGACACGCGGCAGCGGGCGGTGACCATCCCCGCGGTGTGGACCAGGACGTGGGGCAAGGGCCGCCTCTTCGTCTCCACCGTCGGCCGCACCCCCGCCGACTTCGCCAACCCCCACGTGCGCACCCTCACCCGGCAGGGGCTTCTCTGGGCCAGCCGCTGACCGTGCCTGACCGCCCCTGACCGTGCCCGACCGCCGCTGACCGCCCTGACCGCCCTCGACCGCACCGTACTCGACACGCAGATCCCCCAATTCTCGTAGGAGAGATCACGTGCACAAGAGAAGGTTCCACAGATTCCTCAGCCTGCTGGCCGCCGGCCTGCTCACCGGCCCGGCCGTCCTGCTGAGCACCGCGGCCTCCGGGGCGGCGGCGCACGAACCGGAGGCCCCGGCCGCCGAGTTCCAGCAGGTGCCGCTGGCCAAGGGCGACGCGGAGACCGGGGAGCCGATGTCCCTGGCGATGCTCCCGGACAACTCGGTCCTGCACACCTCGCGCGACGGCACGGTGCGGCTGACCACCGCCGCCGGCGACACCAGCGTCGCGGGCAAGCTCACCGTCTACAGCCACGACGAGGAGGGCCTCCAGGGCATCGGCGTCGACCCCGCGTTCGAGGAGAACGGCTTCGTCTACCTCTACTACGCGCCCCCGCTCGACACCCCCGCGGGCGACGCGCCGGAGACGGGCACCGCCGCCGACTTCGCGCCGTTCGACGGGGTCAACCGGCTCTCCCGGTTCGTGCTGAAGGACGACGGCACGCTCGACATGGGCAGCGAGGAGAAGGTCCTGGACGTGCCGGCCTCGCGCGGCGTGTGCTGCCACGTGGGCGGTGACATCGACTTCGACGGCGACGGGAACCTCTACCTCTCCACGGGCGACGACACCAACCCGTTCCAGTCCGACGGCTACACCCCGATCGACGAGCGCGCCGACCGCAACCCGGCCTTCGACGCCCAGCGTTCCTCGTCGAACACCAACGACCTGCGCGGAAAGATCCTGCGGATCAAGGTCAAGGCCGACGGTTCGTACGACATACCCGCGGGCAACCTCTTCGCGCCGGGGACGGAGAAGACCAGGCCCGAGATCTACGCGATGGGCTTCCGCAACCCCTTCCGGTTCACCGTGGACAAGCCCACCGGCACCGTCTACGTCGGCGACTACGGCCCCGACGCCGGCTCGGCGAACCCCGACCGCGGCCCGGGCGGCCAGGTCGAGTTCGCCCGGATCACCGAGGCCGGGAACTTCGGCTGGCCGTACTGCACCGGCGACAACGACGCCTACAAGGAGTACGACTTCGGCTCCGGCACCTCCGGCGCCGCCTACGACTGCGCGGCCCCCGTCAACAACTCCCCGCACAACACCGGCCTGACCGAGCTGCCCCCGGCGCAGGCCGCGTGGATCCCCTACGACGGCGGCTCCGTCCCCGAGTTCGGCAGCGGCTCGGAGTCCCCGATGGGCGGCCCCGTCTACCGCGAGGCGGAGACGGACCCCGACTCGGCCGTGAAGTTCCCCGCCGACTACGAGGGCGACTTCTTCGCCGGCGAGCTGGGCCGCAAGTGGATCAAGCGGATCGAGCAGGGCGACGACGGCACCGTGCAGACGATCAACGACTTCCCCTGGACCGGCACCCAGGTGATGGACATGGACTTCGGCTCCGACGGTGCGCTGTACGTCCTGGACTACGGCACCTCCTCCGACACCCGCGCCCTGTACCGGATCGAGAACGTCACCGGCGGCCGGTCCCCGATCGCCGCGGCGTCGGCCGACAAGACCTCCGGACAGGCGCCGCTGGCCGTGAAGTTCTCCTCCGAGGGCACCACCGACCCCGACAGCACGGACCTGACGTACGCCTGGGACTTCGGTGACGGCGCCACCTCCGAAGAGCCCGGCCCCTCGCACACGTACGCCGAGAACGGCACCTACGACGTCACCCTCACCGTCACCGACCCCGAAGGGCTCAGCGGCAGCGCCAACGTGCAGGTCGTCGTGGGCAACACCGCGCCCACGGTGAAGCTGGACCTGCCGGTCGACGGCAAGCTGTTCTCCTTCGGCGACAGCGTCCCCTTCGAGGTCACCGTCACCGACCCCGAGGACGGCGACATCGACTGCGCGAAGGTGAAGGTCACCTACGGTCTCGGGCACGACCAGCACACCCACCCCATCACCTCGGCCAACGGCTGCACGGGCACCATCAACTCGCCTGCGGACGGTGAGCACGACCCCAACGCCAACCTCTTCGGCAACTTCACCGCCGAGTACACGGACGGCGGCAGCGGCGGCCAGGCGCCCCTGACCGGCAAGGACACCAACCTGGCCCAGCCCAAGCACCGGCAGGCCGAGCACTACACCGACTCGCAGGGCGTCAAGCTCTACGACAAGGCTCCCGCGCACGGCGGCAAGACCGTCGGCGACATCCACAACGGCGACTGGATCGCCTTCGAGCCGTACGCCCTGTCGGACGCCACCAAGCTCACCGCCCGGATCTCCTCCGCCGGTGCCGGCGGCACCCTGGAGGTCCGCGCCGGAGCGCCGGACGGCGCCCTCCTCGGCTCCGCCGAGGTCCCGGTGACCGGCGGCTGGGAGACCTTCCAGGACGTGACGGCGGACCTGTCGGATCTTCCGGCGGGCACCACCAAGCTCTACCTGGTCTTCACCGGCACCTCCGGCCCGTTCCTCTTCGACGTGGACGACTTCACGTTCACGACCGGCGGCGTGGTCGAGGAGGACGAGAACGTCCTCGTCTTCTCCAAGACCGCGGGCTTCCGGCACGACTCCATCCCCGAGGGCATCACCGCCATCAAGGAGCTGGGGGCCGAGAACGGCTTCGCCGTCGACGCCACCGAGGACGGCGGCGCGTTCACCGCGGAGAAGCTGGAGAAGTACGAGGCCGTCGTCTTCCTCTCCACCACCGGTGACGTCCTCGACGCCGGCCAGCAGCAGGCGTTCGAGGACTACGTCGCCGCCGGCGGCGGCTACGTCGGCGTCCACTCCGCGGCCGACAGCGAGTACGACTGGGAGTTCTACGGCGGCCTGGTCGGCGCCTACTTCGACGGCCACCCCGCCATCCAGGAGGCCACGGTCAAGGTCGAGGACCACGACCACCCCGCCACCGAGCACCTGGACGAGGAGTGGGTGCGTACCGACGAGTGGTACAACTACCGCACCAACCCGCGTGCCACCGCCCACGTCCTGGCCAGCCTGGACGAGTCCACCTACACCGGCGGCACCATGGACGGGGACCACCCCATCGCCTGGTGCCAGAGCTACGAGGGCGGCCGGGCCTTCTACACCGGCGGCGGGCACACCAAGGAGTCGTACGGCGACGCCGCCTTCCGCACCCACCTGCTCGGCGGCATCCGGTACGCCACCGGCGCGGTCGAGGGCGACTGCAAGGACCCGAAGCCCGCGTACACCCCGATCTTCGACGGCACCTCCACCGAGGGCTGGAAGCAGACCGGCCCCGGCTCCTTCCGCCTGGAGGACGGCACGCTGGTCTCCGAGGGCGGCATGGGCCTGTTCTGGTACGAGGCCGAGGAGTACTCCTCGTACTCGCTGAAGCTCGACTGGAAGATGGCCGGGGACGACAACTCCGGCGTCTTCGTCGGCTTCCCGCCGCCCGCCGACCCGGGGGCGGCCATCAACACCGGCCACGAGGTGCAGATCGACGCCACCGACTCCGCGGACAGGACCACCGGCGCGATCTACGGCTTCCAGGCCCCGGACACCGCCGCGCGGGACAAGGCGCTCAATCCGCCGGGGGAGTGGAACACCTATGAGATCCGGGTCGAGGGGGAGCGCCTTCAGGTCTTCCTCAACGGCGTGAAGATCAACGACTTCACCAACACCGACCCCGCCCGCAGCCTGGCGGACGGACACGTCGGCATCCAGAACCACGGTGGGGAGGACGAGGTGGCGTTCCGCGACATCCAGGTGCAGGAACTGCCGTGAGCGCCGTGGGCGGAGGGCTGCCGCGCCCTCCGCCCACGGGCCCGCCCCGCCGGGCCCGACGGGCGCCTGACGTCAACCGTGATTGACAGCCTCCCGATGTCAACGTAGGTTGACGGCATGAGCGATGCAACCGAGCTTGCCGAGCGGGCCGGGGGCGCCGATCCCCGGGAAGGGCTCCGGGCCGTTGCCGCACTGCGGCGGCTGCTGGAGCAACTGGAGGCCGTGCAGGTGCGGAGCGCGCGCAACCAGGGCTGGTCGTGGCAGGAGGTGGCGGCCGAGCTGGGGGTCAGCCGGCAGGCGGTACACAAGAAGCACGGGAGGCGCTGATGTTCGAACGATTCACGAAGGCGGCCAAGGACCTCGTCCGCGGCGCGGCCGACCGCGCGGAACGATCCGACGAGCCCTACGTCACCACCGAGCACCTGCTCCGCCAGCTTCTCGCCACCTCCGGCACCGCCGGAGCCGTCGCGCTCGCCGCGGCCGGCGTCGACAGCGAGGAGCGGCGCGCCGGCGTCGAACGGGGGCTGGACGAGGCGCGGCGGCGGGGCGGGCTGACCAGGTCGGACGCCGACGCCCTCGCCGGGATCGGCATCGACGTCGAGGCGGTCGTCGGCCGCGTCGAGTCCGCGCACGGGCCGGGTGCCCTCGCCCCGCGGCGGCCGTGGCGGCGCGGCCGTACCCGGTTCGACGCCGACGCCAAGGCCGTGCTGGAACGCTCCCTCAGGGCGGCCATCGGCCGCGGGGACAGGGCCATCGGCGACGAGCACATCCTGCTCGCCCTCGCCGCCTCCCCCGGCATCCCGGCCGAGGTCCTGGCCGACCACGGCGCGACGTACACCGCCATCGAGGCCGCCCTGCCCGCCGTGCAGCGGGCGGGGTGAGCACCGCCGGGGCGTGCCGGGCCGAACCGACCCCGCACGGCACGCCCCGGTCGTGCACCGGGCCCGGCCCGCCCGACCGGTACGTATCCGGGGCGGCCGGTGACGTCGGCCGGTGGCGGGGCCGGCCTCACCGCCCGGCCGCGGTCACATGCCCGCCAACTGGCCGCCGTCGACCACCACCGTCGTCCCCGTCTGGAACGCCAGGTCCCCGGACGCCAGCGCCAGCGCCGCCGACGCCATCTCCTCCGGCCGCGCCATCCTCTTGAAGGCGTCGATCCCCTGGCGGCCGAACTCCGCCTTGCGCGCCGCCCACTGCTCGTCGGTGTCGCCCGGCGGCCGGTGCACGTCCAGCATCGGCGTGTCCGTCATCCCCGGCGCCAGCGCCACCACGCGGATGCCGTGCGTGCCGTTCTCGACCGCCGCCGCCTGCACCAGGCCCGTGACGCTGTTCTTGCTCGCCGTGTACGAGCCGAGGCCCGGCCGGGTCGCGTACTGGTTGGACGAGCCGGTGACGAGGATGACGCCGCCCCCGCGCGCCCGCAGGTGCGGGATCTCGTACTTCATCGCCAGGAAGATGCCGCGGGTGTTGGTGAGCGTCACGTCGTCGAAGTCCGCCACCGACACCTCGTGCAGGTCGGTGAACGGCTTCTGGATCCCCGCGTTGTTGAGCGCGATGTCGAGACCGCCGTACTTCTGCGCCACCGCGTCGACAAACCCCCGCACCTCCTCCGGTCGCCGCACGTCCGCCCGGATGTACGTCGCCTCCCCGCCCGCCTTGCGGATCTGCCGCTCGACGTCCTGCCCCAGGTTCCGGCGCCGGCCGCAGAACCCGACCCGCGCGCCCTCCGCCGCGAACGCGATCGCCGCGGCCCGCCCGATGCCGGACGTGGCGCCGGTGACGAGCACGGTCTTCCCCGCGTACCTGCCGCCCCTCCCGCCCCCGCCGCCGGGGCGCCGGTCGCGCTCCTGCGCCGACGCCGTCCGGGCGCCGGCCGCCAGGCCCGCACCCGCCGCGGCCATCGCCGCCGCCCCGCCCAGCACGCGCCGCCGTCCCACCGATCCGCCGTTTCCGTCCTGCATCTGGCCGTCCTGCATCTGATGTCCCTCCTCGACCTGCGTACGGCTCCACCCTCCGGCCCGTACACCGGGCGCCGCATCCGCCGCCCGGAGGCGCCGCGCACCGACCAACGGCGGTGGCGGGCCGCCGCGACCCCCGACTTTCGTCGAATGTGCGTGTCAGCGGCGGTGCTTACGATGCCGGTATGTCCACCGCCGAACCGCCGCGCGTGCGCCGCGCACTGCTGACGCCGCTCCAGCTCCGGCTGCTGCTGGCCGCCGGGTTCGTCTTCGTCGTCGCCAAGTCGGTGCGTGCGGCGCTGACCGAGCAGGCGGGCCTGGTCACGTCGCCGGAGGCGAGCGCCGCCGTCGCCGTCGCGCTGTGCGCGGTGCTGCCGCTGTGCCGCCGGATGCCGGTGACGGCGGCGGCGGTCACCGGCGCCGGGTTCCTGCTGGAGAGCCAGCTCTGGCCGGTGTTCATCGCGCTGTACGCGGTCACGGTGTGGCGCTCGCGGGTCGTGGCCATCGCGCTGACCGGGGCCGTCTTCGTACCCGCCGCCTTCGGCCCGTACCGCGAGCTGGTGCACATGCCGCAGGTCATGCTCTTCCCCTGCGCGGTGCTCGCCGTGCCGCTGGCCGTCGGCCTGGCCGCGCGCAGCCAGCGCGACCTGACCTCGTCGCTGGCGCGGCAGTTGGAGCACCTGGAGGCGGCGAACCGGCTGCGCGACGAGCAGGTGCGGATGGCGGAACGGGCGCGCATCGCCCGCGAGATGCACGACGTGCTCGCCCACCGGCTCAGCCTGCTGGTCCTGCACACCGGCGTGCTCCAGCGCCGCGGCGAGGCCGTCCCCGAGCCCGTACGCGAACGCCTCGACCTGCTCCGGACGACGAGCGCGCACGCCCTGGACGACCTGCGGGACCTCCTCGGCGCCCTCCGGGACCACGAGGGCCCCGTCCCGCTCGCCCCCACCGCCGACGACCTGCCCGCCCTCGTCGCCGAGGCCGAGCGGGCGGGCACCCGGGTCCGCGCCCGCACCGACGACCTCGCGGGCCTGCCCGCCGCCGTCCGCCTCGCCGCCCACCGCATCGTGCAGGAGGCCCTGACGAACGCCCGCAAGCACGCCCCCGGCATGCCGGTCGAGCTGACGGTGGCGGTGAGCAGGACGCGCGTGGCGATACGCGCCGAGAACGAGTGCGGCACGGCCGAACCGTCGTCCGACCGTCCGCCGCGCGGCTACGGCCTGGTGGGCATCGCCGAGCGGGTGGCCGCCCTCCACGGCGAACTCACCACCGGGTCCGGCCCGCCCGGCAGGTTCGTCCTCACCGCCGACCTGCCCGTCCCCGTACACCCGGCGGAGGAGCCGCCCGTGCTGAGCGCGGCGGGGGCCCGGTGATCCGCGTCCTGGTCGTGGACGACGACGCCTTCGTGCGCGCGGGGCTCCGGGACCTGGTCGCCACCGACGACGGGCTCGAACTCGTCGGGGAGGCGGCCGACGGCAGGGCCGCCGTGGCGGCGGCCCGGGACCGGCGCACCGACGTCGCCCTGGTGGACATCCGCATGCCCGGCATGGACGGCATCGCCGCCACCGCCGCCCTCAGCCGCCTGCCGGAGCCGCCCGCTGTCATCGTGCTCACGACCTTCGACCTCGACGAGTACGTGTACGGCGCGCTGGCCGCGGGCGCCGCGGGCTTCCTGCTCAAGGACACCCCGCCGGACGCCATCCTCCAGGCGGTCCACGTGGTCGCCGCGGGCGCCGCGATGCTCTCGCCCACGGTCACCCGCACGGTCATCAGCCGCTTCCACCACCCCGAGGCCACCCGCAGCCAGGCCGCCAGGGAAGCGGCGGCGCGGCTTACGCCGCGGGAGCGGCAGGTGCTGTCGGCGGTGGCGGACGGCATGACGAACGCCGAGATCGGCGCGCTGCTGCGGCTGCGCGAGTCGACGGTGAAGGCCCACGTGAGCCGCATCCTGGCGGAGCTGGGCGTGGCGAACAGGGTGCAGGCGGCGCTGGTGGCCCGCGACCTGGTGGGGTGAGGGGCCCGGGTTTCTGGAAATCGGTGGTCCGCGGATGTCGAGAACGTGGCACCGGCTCCGTCCCAGGGGCATCAGCGGCCACCACCGGCCGCACGGGACAGAAGGAGACACCACCATGGCGCTTCAGCGGATGGACAACGTCGGCATCGTCGTCGAGGACCTGGACGCCGCCGTCGCGTTCTTCGTGGAACTCGGTATGGAGCTGGAGGGCAGGGCCGAGGTCGCGGGCCCCGTCGCCGACAAGTGCACCGGACTCGACGGCGTCCACTGCGACATCGCGATGGTCCGGACCCCGGACGGCCACAGCAGGCTCGAACTGGCGAGGTACCGCACCCCCGCCGCGATCGGCACCGGGCCGCGGAACGCGCCCCACAACATCCTGGGCACGCACCGCGTCATGTTCGCGGTCGACGACATCGAGGACACCGTCGCCCGCCTGCGCCCCCACGGCGCCGAACTCGTCGGCGAGATGGCGCGGTTCGAGGACAGCTACCTGCTCTGCTACGTCCGCGGCCCGGAGGGCATCATCGTCGGACTGGCCGAGCAACTGCGCTGACGGCAGCGGTACCCGGCGTCAGCGTCTGCGGCCTCTGCGGGGGGCCCAGTTCGTTCCCAGACCGGCCATTTGCAGGGCGAGCAGGGTCAGTCCGACGAGCATCAGGCTCGTCGGACTGAAGACGGGGTCGGTCGACGTCTCGGTGGCGTTCACGAGGAACGCGATACCGAAGAGCACGGCGGCGGCTATGGCGAGCATCTTCTCTTCACTCCTGGGAAGTCCTGGGACGTTCTGGGAAGTACCGAGAGTCGGCGCCCACCGGCGCCGCGGCCCGTTGGGCCACTACCTCAGAAGGGCATCTTCCTGCGGCCCCTGCGGCCCGCGGAGCCGCTGCGGCCGACCGCCTTCTGGCTGCTCCGGAACGGCTTGCTGAAGATCCGGCCGAGTATCCCGGGGGCCTTGCCCGCGGTGCGCGTCCCCACGCCCAGGGACTTCTGCGTACCCCGCTCGGGGTGCCGTGACAGCCGGGGCACCAGGAAGGCCAACACCAGCAGCACCGCACAAATCGCAACAATCCCGACAACCATCATGCTCAGTCCGCCTTTCAGCGTGGAACTCCACTCGTCTACGTGGACCGGGCACCGGCGGCCACGGAAGACGGCGGGTACCCGGCGAATACGACTCGAAACGGAGTTCGATGGCCGCGAAACGGGTAGCCGCGGGGACGCCCCCCCATTGACGAGAAGGAGTCCCAGGACTGTGTCCCAGACAGCGGAAACCCCGACCGCGGAAGCCGCGACCCGGCTCAGACGGCGCCTTGAGCGGCTGGTCGGCGTCGCGGCGACGGAGGGCAACTCCCTGCGCCCGCTGCGGAACGGCGATGAGATCTTCCCCGCCATGCTCGACGCCATCGCCGCCGCCGAGCACACCATCGACATGATGACCTTCGTGTACTGGAAGGGCGACATCGCCCGCCGGTTCGCGGAAGCCCTTGCCGAGCGGGCCCGCAACGGCGTGCGCGTACGCCTGCTGCTCGACGGCTTCGGCAGCCGGCTGATCGAGAAGGACCAGCTCGATCTCATCGAGGGGGCGGGCGCGGAGGTGTCGTGGTTCCGGCGGCCGGGCCGACTCTCCCTGTTCAAACAGAACCACCGCTGCCACCGCAAGGTGCTCGTCGTCGACGAGCAGGTGGCCTTCACCGGCGGCGTCGGGATAGCCGAGGAGTGGTGCGGCGACGCCCGCAACGAGAACGAATGGCGAGACACGCACGCAGAAGTGCGCGGCCCCGCCGTCGACGGCCTGGCCGCCGCCTTCGCCCAGAACTGGGCGGAGTGCCACGACGTCCTCTTCGACCACTTCGACCTGTTCCGCGACCACACCCCGCAGGGCGACTCCGTCGTGCAGGTGGTACGCGGGTCCGCCAGCATCGGCTGGCAGGACATGCAGACCCTGATGCGCGTGATGCTGGAGTCCGCCGAGAAGCGCTTCCGCCTCACCACCGCCTACTTCGCCCCCGACGACTACTTCGTCGGCCTGCTGTGCGCCACCGCCCGCCGCGGGGTGGAGGTGGAGATCGTGCTGCCGGGGCCGCACATGGACAAGCGGGTGTGCCAGATCGCCGGACAGGACCACTACGACGACCTGCTGGCGTGCGGCGTACGGATCTGGCAGTACCAGCCGACGATGATGCACACCAAGGTGGTCACGATGGACCACATGGCCTCGCTGATCGGCTCGACCAACTTCAACCGCCGGTCCCTCGACCACGACGAAGAGGTCATGCTCGCCGTCATCGACAGTTCGTTCACCGCCGTACTGGACGAACACTTCGATGCCGACCTCAAGCTCGCCGAGCGCATCGAACTCGACCGCTGGCGCCGCCGCCCGGTCCGCCAGCGGGCCAAGGAACTCGCCATCCGCCCCGTACGGCGCTTCCTGTGAGGCCCGCCGCCCGCCACCGGCAGGGGACACCTGCCGGTGGCGGGCGGAGACGGGGTTCAGGCGGTGAGTTCGCCCGCCTTGACGGCGCCGACGAAGGCGGACCAGGCGGCGGCCTCGAAGATCAGGGCGGGACCGTCGGGGTCCTTGCTGTCACGCACGGGCACGAGGGCGGGGTGGTCGTCGGAGACCTCGATGCAGTTGCCGCCATCGGAGTTGCTGTGGCTCGACTTGCGCCACGTGGCGGCGTGCAGGAAGTCGTGGGAGACCTCGATGCATTCGCCGCCGTCGGAGTTGCTGTAGCTGCTCTTGCGCCAGGTGGCGAGACTCAGGTCGATGCGTCGCACGGTACTTCCTCCAGCGTCTTCACGATGAGATTGCGCGACTCGGTCGGGGAGAGCGCCAGGTCGCGCACCGCATCGTATGCGAGCTGCAAACGCTCAACTGACCTGTTTTCCTGGACGAGTTCGCCGCGATAGGCGTTCTCCGTGTAGGCCACGGTACGCCCCTCCAGCAGGCGTAGAAACATGACCGCGGTGCTGTCGAGGCCGTAGGGCCCGGCGCTGAACGGCAAGACCTGGAGTGCAACGTGTGGCCACCCGGCGACCTCAATCAGGTGCTCCAGTTGTGCGCGCCACGCTGGGGCGTCGCGCGGCGCAGTACGGAGTGCGGCCTCGGAGATGATGCTACGGAAGTGCGGCGCACCCTTGCCTTCCAGCCACTCGTGGCGAGTGATGCGGGCCCTGACCTGTCTGTTCAGCTCTTCGCCCGCCGTGCCGCCGGACGCGATGACCGCACGGGCGTACCCCTCCGTCTGGAGGAGCCCGGGGATGTAGCTCACCGCGAAGTGCCACAGGCTCGTCGCCTGCCGCTCCAGCGCCATGTAGCGCCGGTACTGCTCCTTGAACTGCCTGGTGTCCGCCACCGCCAGTTCCCACAGCGCCAGTAACAGGCCCGGCGTCCCGTAGTGCTGGTCCAGTGCCTCGACCACTTCCGGTCCGCCGAGGCATTCCCCCGTCTCCATCTTGTGGAACAGCGATGCGTCCCACCCCAGCACCTCGCTGAGCTGCCGAAGGGTGTCCCCCTTCTTTGTGCGCAGCAACTTGAGTTCCTGTGCGAACCGTTGGCGGGGCTCAAGGCTAAGGCCGGTAATCACATTCCGCTGTGGCATGCGCTGATCTCCATAGACGTTGTTGATTTTGGGGCTCCAGAAATCCCCGTAGACCCCTGGGGCGTCCAACCGCACCCCTCGCGGCCTCATGCTCGTAGTCAATCGGCTACGGAGCGTAGCTGTCCAGCCCCCCTGCCCAACTGCTCAACCGGCCTACGGAGCCAGCCCATGACCACCACGTGGAAGATGCTCTTCACCCCCTACGCCAAGAGCGTCCGTCTCGTCCGAGCCCAGGTCACCAAGGCACTCGCCGGGTGGGGCTGCTGCGGGGACGCCGCCGCGGACGTGGTGTTGATCTGTAGCGAGTTGGCGACCAACGCCGTCCAGCACGGCTACGTGCCCGGGCGGTTGTTCATGGTCCGGCTCACGCTCCGTGGGCGGGTCTGTGTCATCGAGGTGAGCGACGCGATCCGCGTGCCGCCACGCCGGCTCGCCGCCGGGGCCGAGGACGAGCGCGGGCGGGGGCTTCGGTTGGTTGCGGAGCTGGCGGACGGCATGGGGCATCACGACCGGGAGCCGCTGGGGAAGACCGTGTGGGCCCGGGTGACTCTGCGGGGCTGACGGCCGGGGGCGGCCGGGAGGTCAGCCGCCCGCCGTGACCGTGACTTCCTTCGTGAACGGGCCCCACTTCCCGTCCGGGAGCTTCGCCCGTACCTTCACCGCGTACGTCGCCTTCTTCTGCTTCTCCAGCGGCAGGCTGAGGCGGCCGGTGTCCTTCGGCGCCGACTCGCCCAGCGTCAACTGCGAGGCGAACTCCCCGTCCAGGTAGACCTCGTACCCCGTGACGTCCCCGTCCGCCTTCGGGGCGCTCCAGACCAGGTCGAGGTTCCACACGCCGGCGTCCTTGCGGGCCGTCGCCTGGAGGTCCGTCGGGACCTCCGCGCCCGTCTTGCCCTCGGGTTCCGACTGGGTGGTGACGGAGGCGGAAGGGCTGTCCGGGCCGGAGTTGTCGGCGGCGTCGCGGGCCCGGACCGTGAAGGTGTAGTCGGTGTCGGGGCGGAGGGTGGTGACGGAGGCGGTGGTCTCGGTGCCGCCGACGCTGTGGATCTTGGTGCCCTCCTGGTAGATGTCGTAGGACGTGACTTCCTTGTTGTCCTTCGACTTCGCCCAGGTCAGGGTGGCCGAACGCGGCCCGTCCGCGCGTGCCTTGAGGCTCGCGGGCCGGGTGGGGGCCTCGCTGTCGTCGGCGTCCGCGGACGGGGTGGTGACCGCGGGGGCCTTGCCCGCGCCGGAGAGTTTGCCGTCCTCGTCCCGGGCGCGTACGGCGAAGGTGTACGAGGACGACGGCTTGAGGCCGGTGATGTCGATCATGTGCTTCGCCGCGGGTACGTTCTGGATCTTCTTGCCGTTGCGATACACCTCGTACCGCTTGATGTTCTCCGCCTCCGCCGCCTTGTTCCACATCACGTGCACCGACGTGGACGTGCTGGTGTAGACGGTCACGCCGGTCGGCACGGTGGGGGTTTCCGGCGGCTCGGCGGCATCGCTGTCCGAGCCGCAGGAGGTCACGGTCAGGGCCAGGAGGCAGGCGGCGGTGGTGCTCAGCGCGGCGAGCGTGGGGGTGGGCCTCACAGGGACGCCTCTCATCGTGCGAGCAAAGGTCCAGACCTTTTTCGCACACCTACCGCGTACATTTCAAGATGGCTGCGGCGCCCTGCCGTTCAGCTCTTCTTACCGCCCCTGTCGCCGCCCCGGTGGCCGCCCACGCGCAGCAGTGCCGTGAGGTGGGCCGCCGCCGTGGACAGGTGGCGGCGGGCCTCGCGGAGCTGGTCCGGCGAGACGCCGTTGTCGCGGGCGGCGTCGCGGACGTCGTCGCGGAACCGGTCGAGCAGGCGCTCCAGCTCGCGGGCCAGCTCGGCGGGGGTGGCGTCCTGCGGGGTGTCGTCCTCGGCCCACTCCGGGGTGTCCGCCGGGTCCGGCTTGACGAACGACGGCCACGGCGTGGAGACGCCGCCCATGCCGCCGTTGCCCGTGCCGGGGGACATCCCGCCGGGGGTGCCGGTCGGGGTGGCGGGGGTGGCCGCGTCGGCCACCTTGTCGGCCGGGGTGCCGGGCGTCGTGCCCGTGCCAGGGCCCGTGCCGGACGGCGTGCCGGTGCCCGGGGCCGTACCGCGTCCGCCGAAGCCGCCCAGGTTCCCCAACTCCCGCGTCAGCTCCGCCAGGCCGTCCATCAGGCCGCCCTGCCAGTCGCCGGTACGGATCCGCGTCTGCACCTGCTCCTGCACCTGCCGCGCGATCCGCTCCGCCTCGCTGCGCACCCGCTCCTGCGTCTCATGCGCGTACCGGCGCGCCTGCTCCGCGTCCTGCCGGGCCCGCTTCGTCTCGTCCTTCGCGCGCCGCGCCTGCTCCTTGAACTCCTGCTTGGCCCGCTTGAACTCCTCCTTCGCCTGCCGCCACGACTCCTTCTCGCCGGGGCTCGCACCGCCCGCACCGCCCGCGCCGCCCGACGTGCGGGCGTCCTTGGCGGCCTGGCGCATCTCGCGGCGCAGGTCGCTGGCCGTGCCGCTGACGTCGGCCTGGATCTCGGCGGCCAGCTCGGCGACGGACTCGCGGATCTCCAGCTCCAGTTCGGCCAGCTCCGCCTGGCGGGCGGCCAGCTCGGCGCGGCCCGCCTCGGTGATCGCGTAGACCTTCCGGCCGCCCTCGGAGGTGTGCGTGACCAGGCCCTCGGTCTCCAGCTTGGCGAGCCGCGGGTAGACGGTGCCCGCCGAGGGGGCGTAGAGGCCCTGGAAGCGCTCTTCGAGGAGGCGGATCACCTCGTAGCCGTGGCGGGGGGCCTCGTCGAGGAGCTTCAGCAGGTAGAGCCGGAGCCGGCCGTGGGCGAAGACGGGGGGCATGTCAGAGCACCTTCTTGTCGGCCGGGCCCGCCGGGTCGGCGGGACCTGTCGAGTCGTACGGGCCCGGCGGGGCGTCCTCCGGTTCGTCGTCCACACCGGACGGGCGGCGGAGCAGGGCCAGGCCGCCCGAGACGGTGGTCGCGCGCAGCGCGCCCTTGCCCGCCCCCAGGCGGCCGTCGACGGACTTCGCGCCCCACTGGCCGCTGACGTCCAGCGTCTCGAAGGCGTTGGAGACCGCGCCGCTGGTCGTGCTCGCGTGCACCTCGACGTCCGGCTCCTCGGGCAGCCTTATGGCGATCTCGCCGGAGACCGAGTTGACGCGGATGTCCGCGGCGCGGGCGGCGGGGGAGAGGTCGATGACCATGTCGCCGCTGACGGTGTCGGCCTGGACGCTGGCGCCCGCGCCGTCGATGAGGGTGAGCGGGCCGGAGACGGAGTTGTAGCGCAGGTCGCCTTCGAGTGCCTGGGCCTCCAGCTCGCCCGAGACGGTGTCGGCGCGGACCGGGCCGGAGATGCCGACGAGGGTGGCTCCGCCGCTGACGCCGCGTACGTCCGTACGGCCGGAGATGCCGGAGACGACGGCGTCCGCGCCGACGACGCCGACCTCGACGCGGGCGGCGGCGGGCACGGCGAGGGAGACGACGACGCGGCGGCGCCAGCCCTTGCGGTCGAGCCACTTCAGGAAGCCGCGCCAGGGCAGGTCCTCGTACGCGACCGTCAGCTCGCCGTCCTCCAGGGAGACGCGCAGCGGCGGGCCCTCGATCTCGCTGACCTCCAGGCGCGCCGCGCCCGGCCGGCCGGTGTCGTCGTGGGTGCCCACGACGTGCACGGCTCCGTTGACGATCCGCACCTTCAGGGCCGTGACCGGCTCCTCGAAAGCGAGCGTCCGGGGATCGCCCACAAGCTGCACCGACATCCACGGCCTCCTGACTCGGGCTCTGGCGAGCGCTCACACCCAACGCAACATATCGCGTCTCTGCCAAGACACGATATATCGCGGTGCGGGGAAGTCAAGCGCGGGTGCGCCGACCTGCTCGTCTACTCGTCGTCCTCGTCGTCGAGACGGGCGAGCCAGGTGGCCAGCCGCTCGACCGGAACCTCGAACTCCGGATTGAGGTCGACGAACGTGCGCAACTGCTCGGCAAGCCACTCGAAGGTGACCTCCTCCTCGCCGCGCCGCTTCTCCAGCTCCTCGATCCCGCGGTCGGTGAAGTACATGGTGGGTGCTCCGGAAGGGGGAAAGTGACGGTTCAGTATTGCTCACCGCGCAGGGCGACCGGCGAACAGCCGCGGGTACCGTCGCGGGGCGGCGGTCGGCGGACTAATGTCGGTGCACTGGGCACCGAGCGTAGTCGGGGGAACCGGATGAGCAGCAACCTGCCGCAGCGCGTGACGCTGCCGGACGGCACCGAGGTGTGGGTCCGGGCGACGCCGCTCGACGAGCGGGTCGCGGCGGGGCCGCGGGCGGGGACGGCGGGGGTGCCGGCACCCGGGGGTGCCCGCGAGGACGCCGGCCTCCGCGCCGGCCTCGGTGCCGACCCCGACGACGACCCGCACTCCTACCCGGGCAACGACCCGGACGACGACCAGGACCTCGAAGACGTCGCCGACTGGGGCCGGCTGACCGCCCGGCTCGCCGGGCTCGCGCCCCTCGTCGGCGGGGTGGCCGATTCCGTACGGGCGGCGACCGCCGCCGCCGCGCCGCACGAGGTGAGCGTGACGTTCGGGGTGGAGATCTCCGCGGGGCCGGGGAAGGCGATCGCGCTGCTGGCCGACGCGAACACCACCGCCCAACTGTCCGTCACGCTGACCTGGCAGCCCGGCTCGCAGTCCGCCCGCCCTTCCGCCGCCGGTGCCGCGGCGTCGACCAGCGCGCCCGATACGGCTGCATCTGGTGCATCCGGCACGTCTTCCGGGACGTCTGCGCCGGTATGAGGGTTCCGATCGAGAGCAGCGAGGCCGCGGACTACGCGCGGCGCCAGCTCTGCAAGCTGGCCGCGGCGGCGACCGTCGACATCCGGGCGGCGCCCGGGTCGGATGACGGGTCCCTGTGGGGCAGCGGCTTCCTCGTCGCGCCGGAATGGGTGCTGACCTGCGCGCACGTCTTCGTCCACCCCGACGGCTGGCGGCGCGGTACGGCGCCGGGCGAGCTGATCGGCGTGGTCGTGGGCGGGCGCACGGTGCCGGGGCGGGTGGAATACAGCATGCCGTCGCCGGACGGCACGGCCGCGCGGATGGGCCGCGATCCGGAGATACGGGACGAGACGTTCGCCGAAGCGGTGATGCAGGTAGGGCCGGATCTGGCCCTGGTGCGGCTGCTGCCGGCGCGGGGCGAGGCGGCGGTCGCGGGCGACGGGCCCGGGAGCGAGGCGCAGTACGGGCCGCAGTACGGGCTCCAGTACGGGGCCCAGGTCGGCGCCCAGCTCGGGAGCGCCCAACTCGGCCCCCAGCTCGGCGGCGAGGGCCGCCGCGGCGGGCAGCCCGCCCGGCCGCCCGCGGGCAGCGAACCCGTCTGGCTCGGTGACCGCTACGACGACTTCCTCGACCAGGCCGTCCTCCTCAGCGCCCACGGCCG
Source organism: Streptomyces sp. 184 (assembly GCF_045781775.1). Taxonomy (NCBI): domain Bacteria; kingdom Bacillati; phylum Actinomycetota; class Actinomycetes; order Kitasatosporales; family Streptomycetaceae; genus Streptomyces; species Streptomyces sp. 184. The sequence continues at coordinate 1,546,194 of NZ_CP123230.1, forward strand.
TGCCGGCGCCGGGAACGGCAACGGGGCGGAGGCGGCGCTGCTGAGCGCCGAGTTCGCCGGGCGCAACGGGCAGCAGATCCTGCTCGGCACCCCCACCCCCATCCGCAAGGGCGCCTCCGGCGGGCCCGTCCTGCACCTCGGCCGCGGCGAGGTCGTCGGCGTCGTCAAGGCCCGCTACCGCAGCGGCACCGGCGGCGGCACCGCCGTGTCCCTCGCCGAACTCCACGCCCTCTCGCCCGACCACCTGCTGCCCGGCGCGCAGGGCCTCGGCCCCGAGCCGTACCGCGAACTGATGCGGCTGCACGACGCCTGGCACTGGCGCCGCCACCACGGCATCGACGACGAACGCACCTCCTGGACCGACCTCCAGCGCGCGCTGGGCCCGCCGCGCTTCGGCGCCTGGGGCCCGCTGGACCGACTCAGCGCCCTCAGGCGGCTCGCCGACCTGCCCGCGCCGCGCGACCCCGAGGTCGTCGAGCGGCTGGTGCACCATGTGCTCGACATCCAGGGCCGCCCCCTGGGCTCCCGGCGGCTGCGCGACTGGCGCGACGGCCACGGCCTGCTGCACCGGCACGCGGCGCCGGAGCGCGCGCTGCGCGACATGCTGCTGTACCTCAAGCTCGTCGCCCGCGAGGCCGCCGCGGACGCCGGGTCCGCCACCGGCCCGGCCGCGGGTCCGGCCGCGGGGGCGGTCGGCGGGGCACGGGCCGCCGCCGACTCCCTCGACGCGTGGGTAGCCGAGCGGTCGGGCGAGCTGACTCCGCGTCAGCGGCAGGAGATCCGCGCCGTGCGGCGCGCGCCGGTCAGCGTCCTCGTCACGTTCGACGAACTGCCGTTCCGCGACCCCGCGGCACCGGCCGTGCCGCGCTACAACTGGACCGTGCGGCGCGGCTACGGCAAGGGGGAGTGGGAGCACGTCGCGCTCGACCAGTCGTACGCCGGCGGGCCGTTCGAGGAGGCGGAGGAGCAGGTGCTCCAGGCGCTGGCCCCGCAGTTGCTCGGCGCCGACGCGGAGGCGCAGACGCGGGTGCGGCTGGAGGTGGCGCTGCCGGAGGAGCGGCAGGCGCAGGCCACGTACCGCTGGGAGCTGCCGGCCTCCGGCCGGGCCACCGCGGCCCGCCCGCCGGCCGGGACGGTGCGGCCGGTGGTGCACCGGGACGCGGCGCGCGCCGGGCGCGAGCCCGAGCCGCTGTGGCGCGACCGGTGGCGGCGGATGAGCCGGGCGCCGCGGCAGCGGCTCGTGCGGGCCGAACCGCCGGGCTGGGGGCGCGGGGCGGACGACGGCGCGGTGCCGGTGTTCTGCCACGCGCTGGGCGGCGGCAGCGGGCGGGCGGCGGTCGTGGGGCAGTTGCTGGACGAGGGCACGGCGGTGGCGCTCTGGCGCGCGGAGGGCCACGAGGGCGAGGAGTGCGGCGAGGCGTGCGTGGCGTACCACGAGGAGCTGGCGACGCTCCTCACGGACGGTGCAGGAACGGTCGTGCGCGATCTGCCGGAGCGGCTGCACGAGGTGCGCCGGGAGGCGCTGGAGAGCGGGCGGGGCTGCGCGGGGGACGTGATCCTGTTCTACGACGACGCGGACGACGCCATCGGCGCGGGCGGCTGAGCCACGGGGCGGCGTGCACGGGGCGCGCGGGGGCGCGTAGGCGCCGCGGAGGGACGAAAGCGGCGCTCGGGTGGCGGTGAACGGGTGACGTGACGGAGCAGGGGATCCGGTGAACGGGTGAACGGCGCACGGGGGTCCGCGTGCGCCGTCGGCGAACATCACGCGCCGCGGGCCCAGTTGGACGAAACCCGCCCGCCACCACGCGGATTGGCCGATTCGGCACCCGACGTCAGCGGTCCCGGCTAGCCTCTTACGCCCGTGAGGGTTGCCCTCGTCCGTCGCCGGGCAGACAGTGGGGCAAGCCCGCTGCCCGGTCGGCGACAAAGGGGTTACGACGTGAGCGAATGGCTCATCTACCGAGGCACCGGCGCCCCCCACGACGGCATGGACAGACTGCCGGCACCGCCTCCCTGGCGAGAATTCGACGGCGGTCCACCGGTGCCACCGCCGGCCGCGCTGGAGCCCTCCTCCGAGCGCAGACTCGGCCAGCGGCGCCGCGAGGCCAGCCACCACCGGCCCAGCACCCGCGAGTGCGAGATGGTCAACGCCGCGCTCTATCTGCGCCGCCCGTTGCTCGTCACCGGGCAGGCCGGCAGCGGCAAGAGCACCCTCGCGCACTCGGTCGCGTACGAACTGGGCCTCGGCCGGGTCCTCACCTGGCCGATCGTCAGCCGCAGCACGCTGCGCGACGGCCTGTACGCCTACGACGCCATCGGCCGCCTCCAGGACGCCCAGCTCGACCGCGCCGCGCGACAGGCCGGCACCGCGGACGAGGCGGGCGCCGAGGAGCCCGGCGGCGGCATCGGGCGCTACATCCGCCTCGGCCCGCTGGGCACCGCGCTGCTGCCCTCCGTGCGCCCGCGCGTGCTGCTCGTCGACGAGCTGGACAAGAGCGACATCGACCTGCCGAACGACCTCCTGCACGTCCTGGAGGAGGGCGAGTTCACGATCCCCGAGCTGGAGCGGATCGCCGACCGCGCGCCGGTCGTCGAGGTGCTCAGCGACGACGGTACGAAAGTGCCCGTGCGCGGCGGCCGGGTGCGCTGCGGCGCCTTCCCGTTCATCGTGCTCACCAGCAACGGCGAGCGCGAGTTCCCGGCGCCGCTGCGCCGCCGCTGCATCGAGCTGCAACTGCCCGTGCCGGACCGGGCGCGGCTGACGGGGATGGTGCGGGCGCACTTCCCCGAGGGCGACGACGAGCGGTTCGGGGAGCTGATCGACCGCTTCCTGGCGGCCGGCGCCGGTGACGTACGGGCCGTGGACCAACTGCTCAACGCCATCGAACTGACCCGGCAGGCCGACTGGGATCAGGCGGACGGCTCCGCCCGGCGTGTCACCGAGGAGCTGATGCGGCCCATCAACAGGCCGCGGTGAGCGCGATGGCGGGGCGCGGGGGTGAGGGCGGGCAGGGCGCCGAGGAACTGGTGGGCCGGCTGCTGGGCGCCGGGCTGCCGCCGGACGCCCGCGGCCTCGCCGACACCCTGTGGCTCGCGGAGGAGCTGGCGCGCAGCGCCGAGGCCGCGGAGGCCGCGGCGGGCGGTGCGGACCCGCGTGCGGGTGGGTCGACCCGTAGGAAATCAGCCACTTTTTCCGATGTAGACGACCCCGCCGACCCCGGTTCCGAGGCCGCCGAGGCCGCCGGGGACTCCGGCGCCGCCTCCGACGAGACCGGCGCAGGGGCGCACGCCGCACCCGAGCGGCGCGTCGGGCTCGCGGCGGGCCCGGGCCTCTCCCCGCGTACGCGGGTGCCCGACGCCGCGGACGCCCCCGCCTACCGCCAGGTCGGCCGCGTCGGCGTGCCGGAGCCGCCCGCGCTGCCCGCGCTGGTGCCGCTCCAGCGCGCGCTGCGCCCCCTGCGGCGCTTCCAGCCGCGCGTCCCGCTCGTCGCGCCCGGCGAGCTGGACGAGGACGAGACCGCCGAACTCAGCGCCCGGGCCGACCTGGTCATTCCCGTGCTGCGCACGCCGCGGCGGCGCGCCACGCTGCAACTGCTGATGGACGCCTCGCCCGCCATGGAGGTGTGGGGCCGGCTGCTGGAGGACCTGCGCACGGTCGCCGAGCGCTCCGGCGCGTTCCGGGACGTCACCGTGCAGCGCCTGCACCCGCTGCCGGGCGGCGGCGTCGGCTGCACCGGCGAGCCGGGCCGCCCGTCGATGCTCCAGGACGCCGGCCAGTTACACGATCCCGGCGGGCGGCGCCTCACGCTCGTGCTGAGCGACTGCGCGGGCCCGATGTGGCGCGACGGCCGGATGCAGCGGATGCTGCACGGCTGGCTCGGTTCCGCCCCCGTCGCCGTCGTCCAGCCGCTGCCGCACCGGCGGTGGCGGGAGATGCCGTTCGCCGCGCTGCCCGGGCTGCTCGTCCGCCGCCCCGGCCCGTACCCGACGCTGGACTTCCGCCCCGGCACCCGCGGCGACGTGCCCCCGGCGGGCGCCCGCCCGCTGCCCGTCCTCGCGCCCGAGCCCGCCGCCGTCGGCACCTGGGCCCGGCTGCTGGCCGCCGGCGAGGGGCTGTCGCTGCCCGGCGCCGCCGGCTGGGTGTGCCAGTCCGCCGGGGAAACGACCGCCGCCCCGGCGGCGACGGCCGGGCCCGCCGACGTACGCCCCGACCCGGCCGCCACGCTCGCCGCGTTCGACGCGACGGCCTCCCCGGCCGCCCGGCTGCTGGCCATCCACCTGGCCGCCGTGCCGCTGGTGCTGCCCGTCATCCGGCTCGTACAGCGCGCGCTGTTCCCGGACACCGGGCCCGCCGAGACCGCCGAGATCCTGCTGAGCGAGCTGGTCGTGGCCCGCGAGCCGACGCGCGAACCCACCGGCGACGACCCGTGGTTCGACTTCCGCCCCGGCGTGCGCGAGCTGCTGCTGCGCCGGCTCAGCCACGGCGAGGCCGCGCTCGTCCTCAAGCACTGCTCGCTGTACATCGAGCGGACCTTCGGGCACGGCGCGCGCAACTTCCCCGCCGTCGCCGTCGCGTACCTCTCCGGCGAGGACCGCGAGCCCGACCTCGGCGGGGGCAAGGTCCCCGACCAGTTCGCGCGCGTCTCCGAGGAGGTGCTGCGCGCCTTCCAGCCCGCCTACCGCGGGGCGGTGGCGGCGGACGGCCCGGAGCTGCTGCGGCAGTACGAGCAGACCCGCAGCGTCCGCGACCTGCTGGACGCCGTACGGGCCCTGCGCAGCGCCGTCGTCGAGGAGCGGGACGCCGCACAGGAAGGGCTGCTCGCGCGGGCCCTGCTGCTGCACTGGCAGCGGCTGCGCGAGCCGGACGCGCTGGCGGAGGCCGAGCGGTGGGCCCGTAGCGCGCTGGCCGCGGACGGCGCCGGCGCGGGGGCGGTCGGCGGCGTGCCGGTGCCGGCCGAGGGGCCGCCGCTGCGCGAACGGCTCACCTACGCCGAGGTGATGTGGGAGGTGGCCCGCGAGCGCGTCGCCGACGGCGAGCACGAGCAGGCCGTCGCCGCGCTCCGCGCCTCCGCCGCCCAACTGCGCGACAGCCGCACCCTGGTCACCACGCACGCCGCCCGGCGGGAGCGCGGCGGCCTGCTCGCCGAGGTGCTGCGCCGGCTGCACTCCCTGACCGGCGACGGCGCCGCGCTCCACGAGGCCGAGGAGACCATAGACGAGCTGCTGGCCGGCTGGCCCGACGAGGACCTGGTGCCCGCGCGGCTGTTCCTCGCCCGCGGCCGGGTCACCCTCGGCCGGGCCCAGGCGGAGCAGACGATAGACGAGACCCGGGCGTACGGGCTGCGCGCCGCCGCCGACCTGCGCACCGGCGTCGACCTGCTGCGCATGGAGGGCGGGCCGGAGCTGCGCCGGCAGGAGTGCGAGGCGCTGCTCGACCTGGCCGAGGCCAACACCACCGCCGCCGGCGACGCCGGTGCGGGCCGCGCGCTGGCCGCGCTCGACCGGGCCGGGCGGCTGGCCGCCGCCCTCGACGACTACCGGCTCCAGGCCGAGAGCCTGCGCCGCAAGGCCCAGGTGCGGACCGCGGAGTTCACCCGCGGCGGGGACGGCGGGCTGCTGGCCGAGGCCGACGAGTGGCTGGCGGACGCGCTGCGGCTGCTGCCGCCCGGCGCGGCGCTGTACGGCGAGGTGCTGACTGAGCACGGCGAGCTGCTGCTGCGCCGCGCCCGGCTGGCCCCGGACGACGCCGGGCTGCGCGGGCGGGCGGTGCCGGTGCTGCGCGAGGTGCTGGCGGAGACGCCGCAGCGCCATCCGGACCTGCCGCGGCGGCAGTTGCTCTTCGGCAGGGCCCTGCGGCTGCGCTACGAGTCGACCCGTACCCGCACCGACCTGTACGAGGCGGAGTGGGTGCTCGACCTGGCCGCGCGCGAGGACGAGGCGCCCGAACGGGTGCGCGCGCAGGCGTGGCTGGAGCTGGGAGACGTACAACTCCTGCTCGACATGAGGACCGAGTTCCGGCAGCGGCAGGAGCGCGCGGCGGACTGCTACCGGCGCTCGGCGCTGCTCGCGGAGCGCGCCGGCGACGCCGTGGACGCGGCGCGCGCCCACCACCGGCGCGCGCAGATGCTGGAGCCGACGGCGGGGCGCGCGGCGGCGCTCCGGGCGTACCGCGACGCGTGGGAGCAGTGGAGCCGCGCGGAGGAGACGAACAGCGCCGGGGCGGCGCTGACCCGGGAGCGGATCCGTACGCTCGAAGCCGAGGACTGAGCCGGGTCCGTTTTGCTGCACGACTGTTCGGGGAAGGACTCTCACACCCTTCCGGAGGAGTACACGTGGAGAACCCCCTGTCGGCGGCGCCGGACGGGAGACCGTCGGCCGCAGGACCGGCCGTCCTTCTGCCCGACTTCAGCGATGTCGACGTGTACGCGGTGGCCGCCGCCGGCGAACCCCCGGTGCTCGCGGGAGCCGTCGCCCACCTGCTCCGCAACTGGCCGTCCGACGATGAAGCCGGCGCCTGCTTCGACAACGGCCCCGACGACGACGAGTAGGACGTCGACCAGAACGAAGAAGTCGACGAAGACGAAGACGAAGACCTCGACGAAGACGACGACGAGGACGTCGACGCAACGTCACGGCGCACACTCCGGCCGACGCCACCTTGCAGCCCGCCGACGATGCCGGGCGGCCGGATCGCGGCAGTTTACGTACAGAAACAGTCAGTTGGGCTGCCGCCGGGTTTCACCCGTGTGACTTGTGCGCCATGCATTCAGGGGCGGTGGGTCTCCACCGCCCGGACTCGGGGGACCGGGGAGCCGCATGGACTACGGAGGCACGGGCGCGGAGCAGGAGGCGCCCTGGCCCGGCCGGCTGCTGGACGTCGACCTACTGCGCGCCGTGGGCGTCCGGGCGGTGCCGTTCCGGCAGTTCATCCTGAAGGTGCACAGCCGCTGCAACCTGTCGTGCACCTACTGCTACGTCTACCACGGCGCCGACAGCGGCTGGCGCGGCCGTCCGGCCCGGATGCCGGAGGCCACCACCCGCCGCGCCGCCCACCGCATCGCCGAGCACGTACGCGCGCACGGGCTGCGCCGGATCCGTATCGAACTGCACGGCGGCGAGCCGCTGCTCGCCGGCGCCGCCTCGCTGGTCCGGCAGACGGCACTGGTGCGCGCGGCGCTGCCGGCCGAGTGCACCGTCGCCGTCGGCGTGCAGACCAACGGCACGCTGCTCACCGAGTCCGCGCTGGCGACGCTCGCCGCCGGCGGCATCCGGGTGGGCCTGAGCGCCGACGGCGGCACCCCCGGGCTGAACAGCCGCCGCGTCGACCACGCCGGCCGCCCCGCCTGGCCCGCGCTGGAGCGCGCGGCGCGGCTGCTGCGCCGGCACCCGGGCAGCCACGGCGGCATCCTGTGCACGGTCGACGTCACCGCCTCGCCGGCCGCCGTGCTGGACTCGCTGTGCGCCCTGGAGCCGCCGGCCGTCGACTTCCTGCTGCCGCACGCCAACTGGTCGGCGCCGCCCGCCCGCGCGCCGGGCCGCGGCCCCACCCCGTACGGCGACTGGCTCTGCGAGGTCTTCGACCGGTGGTGGGACCTGCCCCGGCCGTCGCCGCGGGTGCGGCTGTTCACCGAGATCCTCGGGCTGCTGCTGGGCCGGCCGAGCGGCACGGAGGCCGTGGGCCTCTCCCCGGTCACGGCGTTGGTGGTGGAGACCGACGGCGCCATCGAGCAGATCGACTCGCTGAAGTCCGTCTACGAAGGCGCGGCCGGCACCGGCCTCGACGTCTTCCGCAACTCCTTCGACGAGGCGCTGAACCACCCCGGCATCGCCGCCCGGCAACTGGGGCTGCGGGCGCTGTCCGCGCAGTGCCGCGGCTGCCCGGTGGTCGGGGTGTGCGGCGGCGGCAACTACGCGCACCGCTTCCGGGCCGGCGAGGGGTTCCGCAACCCCTCCGTGTACTGCGCCGATCTGGAGCGGCTGATCCGGCACGTCGCCCACCGCCTGGCGACCGCCGTGACGGCGCAACGGAAGGTCACCGCGGGGCCGCCGTGCGTGAGCTGACGGGCCACCAGATGGGATACTGTGCGGAGGATAAGACCTGCTGGGACTGTGGAGGGAGACGGTCGTATGGCCGAGCCCATCAGCATCAGTTACGCGGGGTTCAACCGCCCGTGGGCGGCCTGGATCGCCCATCAGCTCGAACTGCTCGGACACCCCACGGCGATGCTGCGCTGGAGCCCGGCGCCCGGCCGCCCGCTGGCCGACGAGCTGGCGGGGTTATTGGCGGCGCCCGACCGCATCCTGCTGCTGCTCGACGACTGGTTCTTCGGCCTCGGCCCGCGTGACGAGGACGAGTGGAACGACGCCCTGCGGACGGTCATCCCGCAGCACGGACACCGTTTCGCCGCCGCCAGCGTGGCCACCGGGATGCCCGTCGCCGCGGCGGCGCTGGCGCCCGTGGACCTCCGCGACCTCGGCACCGTCGAAGCCCGGCGCCGGGTCCTCACCCGGCTCGGCATCGACCCGGACGCGCCGGTGCGGCCGGACCGCGAGCCCGAGCGGGCACCGCGGTTCCCCAACGACCCGCCCGTGGTCTTCAACACCCCCCGCCGCAACTACCGCTTCACCGGCCGCGACGACATCCTGGAGCAGTTGCACGGCACGCTGTCCTCCGGCGCCGCCGGCCAGGGCGCCAGGATCGCGCTGTCCGGCATCTCCGGCGTCGGCAAGAGCCAGATCGCCATCGAGTACACCCACCGGTTCGGCAACGACTACGACGTCGTCTGGTTCGTCAACGCCAACTACCGCATGACGGCCCGCGAGCAGCTCGCCGACCTCTCCGTACGGCTGAACCTCCCGGTCGGCAGCAACATCGGCGAGCGGGTCCGGCGCGTCCGCGACGCGCTGCGCACCGGCCGCCCGTACCGCCGCTGGCTGCTGGTCTTCGACAGCGCCGACGAGATGGAGCTGCTCGACGACCTCATCCCCGAGGGCGCCGGGCACGTGCTCATCACCACCCGCACCCGCGACTGGGCCGTCAGCGGCGGCGCCCAGGAGATCGAGGTCCCGCACTTCACCCGCGAGGAGAGCGTCGCCTTCGCCCGCCGCCGCGCCCCCCGGCTCTCCGAGGCCGAGGCGGACGGGCTGGCCGAGGCGGTGCAGGACCTGCCGCTGGTGCTGAGCCAGACCGCGGCGTGGCTCGACTCCAGCACGATGGCGCCGGCCGAGTACATCGAGCTGCTGCGCGACAAGGAACCCGGCAAGGTCGGCATCAGCATCGGCTCCGACTACCCGATGGGCTTCCTGACGAGCTGGTCGATAACGCTCAACGGGATGCGCGAGAAGGCCCCGGCCGCGGCGGCGATGCTCAACCTGCTCGCCTTCTTCTCCCCGGACACCATCCCGGTGTCCCGCATCGTCGAGCGCAGCGACCAGTTGCCGAGGTATCTGGCGGAGCTGGCCGGCGATCCCATTAGCTGGCACTCCGCCCTGCGCCGGCTGTCGGAGTCCACCGCGGTCACCATCGACTACCTCACCGACCCTTCGCCGGAGACCGAGGTCGAAAAGGTCCAAATGCACCGTCTGTACCATCGCTTCCTGCGGAGCGACCTGCCCGAGGACGAGCGGGAGGCGATGTCGGCGACGGCCTGCCGGATCCTCGCCGCGGCCGACCCCCGGCGCCCCACGGACACCCGGGAGTGGGGGAGGTACGCCGAGCTGCTGCCGCATCTGGAGCCGGCCGGCGCGCTGGAGAGCGCCGACCCGGCCGTGCAGGAACTGGTCCTGCACTGCATCGACTACCTGCTCCAGCGCGGCGAGTACCGCGCCGCCCTGAAGATGTGCGAGCTGACGCTCGCCCCCTGGAGCATCCGGCTCGAACCCACGCACCGCTCGATGATCACGCTGGTGCACCGGCACGCCGAGGCGCTGCGCAACCTCGGCCGCTACCGCGAGTCCGAGGCCGCCGGCCGGCGCCTGGTGGACGTGCTGACCCCGGTGCGGGACGAGGAGGACCCCGACCTGCTCCAGGCCAGAAACGGCCTGAGCGGCGCCCTGCTGGGCCTCGGCGAGTACGAGGCGGCGCGCGTGGCGTTCGACGACGTACGGCAGAAGTACGCCGACCTCCTCGGCACCGACCACCCGCGCACCATGTCGCTCCGCAGCAACCTCGCCTTCTCCCTCGCCCTCCTCGGTCGCTACCAGGACGCGCTGGAGATCCACCGCGGCGTGCTCGTCGAGCGCGAGCGGCGGCTGCGTACGCGCCACCACCAGACCATGGCCTCCGGCACCCGCTACGCCTGGATGCTCCGGCTCCTCGGCCGCTACGAGGAGGCCCACTCCCGGCAGCAGCGCAACGCCGCGCTGCACCGCCAGGTCATGGGCGAGCACAACCCCCAGACCCTGCGCGCCGAGCACAACCTCGCGCTCTGCCTGCGCCGCCTGGGCCGGCTCACCGAGGCCGAGACCCTCATGGAGTCGGTGGTCGAGCGGTTCACCCAGGTCCAGGGCCCCCGGCACCCCGAGACCCTGATGGTCGAGGCCGACTACGCCACCTTCCTGCGCGAGCACCGCGACCTGCGCCGGGCGCGGGAGCTGGCCGCGTCGGTCAACCGGCGGTACGAGGCGATGCTCGGCGAGCAGCACCCGTTCACCGCCGGCACCCTGGGCAACGTCGGGCTCGCCCTGTGGCCCACCGGCGACTGGCAGGAGGCGTCCGAGATCGCGGAGCTGGCGCTCACCCGCATGACCGCCGCCGTCGGACCCACGCACCCGTGGACGCTGGGCTGCGCGCTGAACGCCGCCGCCGCCCGCAACCGGATGGACTCCCCGGACCACGCCGAGGAGCTGAGCCGGCAGACGCTCGGCACCATCCGGGAGGTCCTCGGCGACAAGCACCCCATGGCGCTGTCGGCGATGATGGCGCTCGTGGACGACCTGCGGTCGCTGCGCCGCTCGCAGGAGGCGAAGAAGGTGGAGCGGGAGGCGATCCAGATCCTCAGCGACACCCTGGGCGCCGACCACCCGCACACCCTCGCGTCGCGGCGCCGGGAGCGCCCGTACTGGGACTTCGAGCCGCAGCCGACGTAGCCCGGGGGTGCCGCCCCGCACCCCGTACGCGAAAGGGCCCCGCGCGAGCGGGGCCCTTCCGTGCTTCCGTACGGCTCAGAGGTCGAAGACCTCGGCGAGCAACTGGGCGTGCTCCGCCTGGTGGCGCTTGGCCGAGCCGACCGCCGGCGAGGACGACGACGGGCGCGAGACCCGGCGCAGCCGGTCCGCCTCCGGCACCGGCTGGGAGCCGATGATCAGGTCCAGGTGGTCGACCAGGTTGAGCGCGATGAACGGCCACGCGCCCTGGTTGGCCGGCTCCTCCTGGGCCCAGACGAACTTCGTCGCACCGCTGTAGCGCGCCAGTTCCGCCTGGATCTCCGCCCCGGGCAGCGGGTACAGCCGCTCCAGCCGGACGATCGCGGTGTCCTGGGCGCCGCGCTTCTGCCGCTCGGCGTCGAGGTCGTAGTAGACCTTGCCGGAGCAGAAGACGATCTTGCGGACCGCCGCCGGGTCGACGGAGTCGTCGCCGATGACCGGCCGGAAGCCGCCCGTGGTGAACTCCTCCGTCCGCGACGCCGCCGCCTTCAGCCGGAGCATGGACTTCGGGGTGAAGACCACCAGGGGCTTGTGGTGCGGGTTGTGGACCTGCCAGCGCAGCAGGTGGAAGTAGTTCGACGGCAGCGAGGGCATCGCGACGGTCATGTTGTTCTGCGCGGAGAGCTGCATGAACCGCTCGATACGGGCCGAGGAGTGGTCCGGGCCCTGGCCCTCGTAGCCGTGCGGCAGCAGCAGCACGACGCCGGAGGTCTGGCCCCACTTCTGCTCGGCCGAGGAGATGAACTCGTCCACGACGGTCTGCGCGCCGTTGACGAAGTCGCCGAACTGCGCCTCCCACAGCACCAGGGAGTCCGGGCGGGCCAGCGAGTAGCCGTACTCGAAGCCCATCGCCGCGTACTCGCTGAGCAGCGAGTCGTAGACGTTGTAGCGGGCCTGGTCCGGGGCGAGGTAGTTCAGCGGGGTGTAGTCCTCGCCGGTCTTCTGGTCCACGAGCACCGCGTGCCGGTGGCCGAACGTGCCGCGCCGGGAGTCCTGGCCGGCGAGCCGGACCGGGGTGCCCTCCATCAGCAGCGAGCCGAACGCCAGCGTCTCGCCCATGCCCCAGTCGATGGTGTCGTCCTCGACCATCGACACCCGGCGCTGCAACTGCGGCAGCAGCCGCGGGTGCACCGAGACCTGGTCGGGCAGGCTCACCTGGGAGTCGGCGATCCGCTTGACGACCTCTTCGGAGATGTGCGTGTCCATGGCCACCGGGAAGCCGGGCAGCGCGTGCGCCGGCACCTCCGCCGGCGCGGGCGTCTCGGTGGCGTCCCGTACCTCGGTGAAGACCTTCTCCAACTGGCCCTGGAAGTCCTGGAGGGCCTGCTCCGCCTCTTCCATGGTGATGTCGCCGCGGCCGATCAGGGACTCGGTGTAGAGCTTGCGCACCGAGCGCTTCTTGTCGATCAGCTCGACCATCTGCGGGTTGGTGAACTGCGGGTTGTCGCCCTCGTTGTGCCCGCGGCGGCGGTAGCAGATGAGGTCGATGACCACGTCCTTGTTGAACGCCTGGCGGTACTCGAAGGCCAGCCGCGCGACGCGCACGACGGCCTCGGGGTCGTCGCCGTTGACGTGGAAGATCGGCGCCTCGATCATGCGGGCCACGTCCGTGGCGTACATCGAGGAACGCGCGGACTCCGGCGGGGCGGTGAAGCCGACCTGGTTGTTGATGACGACGTGCACGGTGCCGCCGCAGCGGTAGCCGCGCAACTGCGACATGTTGAGCGTCTCGGCCACCACGCCCTGGCCGGCGAACGCGGCGTCGCCGTGCAGCGCCAGCGGCAGCACGGTGAAGTCCGTACCGCCCTTGCCGATGATGTCCTGCTTGGCGCGGACCACGCCCTCCAGCACCGGGTCGACGGCCTCCAGGTGGGAGGGGTTGGCGGTGAGCGAGACCTTGATCTGCTCGCCGTCCAGGCCGGTGAAGGTGCCCTCCGTGCCCAGGTGGTACTTCACGTCGCCGGAGCCGTGCATCGACTTCGGGTCGAGGTTCCCCTCGAACTCGCGGAAGATCTGCGCGTACGACTTGCCGACGATGTTCGCCAGCACGTTGAGCCGGCCGCGGTGCGCCATGCCGATGACGACCTCGTCGAGGCGGGACTCGGCGGCGGCGTCGATGACCGCGTCCAGCAGCGGGATGACGGACTCGCCGCCCTCCAGCGAGAAGCGCTTCTGGCCGACGTACTTCGTCTGGAGGAACGTCTCGAACGCCTCCGCGGCGTTCAGCCGGCGCAGGATGCGCAGTTGCTCCTCGCGCTCCGGGGTGTCATGCGGGCGCTCCACGCGCTCCTGGATCCACTTGCGCTCCTTCGGATCCTGGATGTGCATGTACTCGATGCCGGTGGTGCGGCAGTACGAGTCCCGCAGCACGCCGAGGATGTCGCGCAGCTTCATCATCGACTTGCCGGCGAAGCCGCCGACGGCGAACTCCCGCTCCAGGTCCCAGAGCGTCAGGCCGTGCTCGTTGACGTCGAGGTCGGGGTGCTTGCGCTGCTTGTACTCCAGCGGGTCGGTGTCGGCCATCACGTGGCCGCGGACCCGGTAGGAGTGGATCAGGTCGAAGACCCGGGCGGCCTTGGTGACGTCGTCGTCGTGGCTGGCGTCGATGTCGCGGAGCCAGCGGACCGGCTCGTAGGGGATGCGCAGGGACTTGAAGACCTCGTCGAAGAAGTCGTTCTCGCCCAGCAGCAACTGGTTCATGATCCGCAGGAACTCGCCGGAGGCGGCGCCCTGGATGACGCGGTGGTCGTACGTCGACGTGAGCGTCATGACCTTGGAGACGCCCAACTGGTTCAGGGTGTCCTGGGAGGTGCCCTGGAACTCGGCGGGGTAGTCCATCGCGCCGACGCCGAGGATCATGGACTGGCCGGGCATCAGCCGCGGCACGGAGTGGACGGTGCCGATGCCGCCGGGGTTGGTGAGCGAGCACGTCACCCCGGTGAAGTCGTCCATCGTGAGCTTGTTGGCGCGGGCGCGGCGGACGATGTCCTCGTACGCCTGCCAGAACTCGAAGAAGTTGAGCGTCTCGGCCTTCCTGATGGCCGCGACGACGAGCTGGCGGTCGCCGTTGGGCTTGACGAGGTCGATGGCCAGCCCGAGGTTGACGTGCTCGGGCTTGACCAGGGTGGGCTTGCCGTCCTTCTGCGCGAAGGAGTGGTTCATCGACGGCATCAGCTTCATCGCCTGGACCATCGCGTACCCGATGAGGTGCGTGAAGGAGACCTTCCCGCCGCGGGCGCGCTTCAGGTGGTTGTTGATGACGATGCGGTTGTCGAAGAGCAGCTTCACCGGGACCGCGCGGACCGAGGTGGCCGTCGGCAGCTCCAGCGAGGCGTTCATGTTCTTGGCGACGGCGGCGGCCGGGCCCCGGAGGGTGACCAGCTCGGGGCCCTCGCCCGGGGCGGCGGCGGGCTTCGCGGCCGGCTTGGCCGCGGGCTTCTCCGCCGGCTTGGCCGCGGGCTTCGCGGCCGGCGCGGTGGGCGCGGTGGGCGCAGCCGCGGTCTGGGCCGGCGGCCGGGCCGCGGGCCGGCCGTCGACGGCGGGCGCCGGGGCCTGCTGCGGCGGCGTGGCCGGAGCCGGCGCCTGGGTCTGGGCCGGGGCCTGGGCCGCGGGGGCCGGTGGCGCGGCGGGCCCCGCACCGTCCGGCGACGGGGCCGTGGCGGTGGCGGGCTGCGCCGCCTGGGTCACTGCCCCCTGGTTCCCGCCGGCGGTACCCGGCTTGTAGTCGGCGAAGAAGTCCCACCAGGCCCGGTCCACCGAGTTGGGGTCCTGGAGGTACTGCTGGTAGATCTCGTCGACGAGCCACTCGTTGGGACCGAAGGCGGCAGCAGGGTCTCGGCCCTGGCTGGGCTCTTCGGTCCGGACGCTCGACGAGCTGCTCTTAGGGGACTGTGACGACACGGCGGCAACCGCCCTCTTCCGCTTCACAAGGTGATGGACAGCGGAAAACAAGGCTACGCCCCCCGAGCTGGAACGTGCAGGCCGCACCCGCCGGAGGTCGCGTAAGTCACAATGCGAACGTGGTTTGGGTCCAGGAATTGGCGGGAAATAAAGAAAGTTTGCCCGCGTGCGGCATGGGGGCATCGAGGCGGTGGCGCCGCTTCCCGTTGTCGTACGGGGCCATTCACCGGCTGCTCTGCCGCCGTTGCCGGGGCGTTCCCACGCTCTGGCAAGGTCAAGTGTAGGTCAAGTCACGAACGAGCGTTAACCCGGAAGGGTGAGCCTGATCCGGCAGCCGCGGGGCGATTCGGCCACACCGATCCGGCCGCCGTGCAGATCCACCGCCCAGCGCGCGATCGCCAGCCCCAGCCCGGTGCCCCCGCCGTCCGCACCGTGGTCGCCGAGCAGCCCGGTCTCCCGCCCGCGGTTGAAGCGCTCGAAGACCCGGTGCCGCTCGGCGGCGGGGATGCCGGGGCCCTCGTCGAGCACCTCCACCTCCAGCCCGTCGGGCTGGGCGCCGGCGCGGGCGCGCACGGTGACCCGGCCGCCGGGCGGGCTGTGCTTCACGGCGTTGTCGATCAGGTTCGCCATCACCTGGTGCAGCCGCTCGGCGTCGGCCCGTACGACCAGCTCGGGCGGCCAGACGTCCAGGTGCAGCCGGACGTCCCCGCGACCGCGGGGGCCGGGGGCGTCGCCGTTCGCCTCCGGGGCGTCGGCCGCGCCGTGGGCGCCGCTGCCGAAGTGCGCCTCCTTCAGGACGCCCGCGAGGTACTGCTCGACCGAGAACCGCCGCAGCCGCAGCGGCACCACCCCGCTGTCGATCCGCGACAGGTCGAGCAACTGCTCCACCAGCCGCCCCAGCCGCTCGGTCTGGCGCAGCGCGGTGCGCATCGTGTCCGGGTCGGCCTCGGAGACGCCGTCCACCACGTTCTCCAGCACGGCGCGCAGCGCGGCGATCGGGGTGCGCAGCTCGTGCGAGACGTTGGCCACCAGCTCCTTGCGGTGCCGGTCGACGGACTGGAGGTCGGCCGCCATGCGGTTGAACGTCTGCGCCAGCTCGCCGAACTCGTCCCGGCGGCGGGTGGCCAGCCGGGCGGTGTAGTCGCCGTGCGCCATGGCGCGGGTGACCGCGGTCATCTGCACCAGCGGCGACGTCAGCCGCTGGCCCACGAACTGGGTGATCAGCAGCGAGGCGATCAGCGAGAAGACCGTGATCAGCCGGACCTCGGTGGAGGAGCGGATGGCCACCCACACCAGGCCGGTGGCGATCACCACCGAGCCGATGACCAGGGCGCCCAGCGCCGCGTTCACCGAACGCACCGGGTCCAGCGGGCGCAGCGCGTCCCACACCCGGCGCCAGAACCCGGGCTCCGCCCCGCCGCCGTCCGGCACCGTCATGTGACGGGGGTCTCCAGCGCGTAACCCACGCCGTGGACCGTACGGATCCGCTCGGCGCCTATCTTGCGGCGCAGCGCCTTGATGTGGCTGTCGACGGTGCGCGTCCCCGAGGCGTCCTCCCACTCCCACACCTCCACCAGAAGCTGCTCGCGGGAGAGCACCGCCCGCGGCTGGTTGGCCAGACACGCCAGCAGCTCGAACTCCGTCGGCGTCAGATGGACGTCGTCCCCGCCGACCCGCACCCGCCGCTCGGTGTGGTCGATCTCCAGCTCGCCCAGGCGCAGCGTGTCGTCCCGGGAGGCGCCCGCCGCGAGCGTGGCGCGCTCCACGCGGCGCAGCAGGACGTGCACCCGCGCGGCCAGCTCGCGCATGGAGAAGGGCTTGGTCATGTAGTCGTCGGCGCCGACGCCCAGGCCGACGAGCATGTCCGTCTCGTCGTCCCGCGCGGTCAGCATCAGCACCGGCACGAGCCGCTGGGCCTGCACCCTGCGGCACACCTCCAGCCCGTCGAAGCCGGGCAGCATCACGTCGAGCACGAGCAGGTCGGGTCCCCACTCCGCCGCGCTCGCCACCGCGGCCGGGCCGTCTCCGGCCGTACGTACCTGGAAGCCCTCGGCGCGCAGCCGCGCCGAGATCGCCTGCCCGATGGTCGGGTCGTCCTCGACGACCAGCACCCTGCGCTGGGCACCGGGCGTCACTGCGGCCGCGTGGTCGGCACGGCCGTTCAGGGCTTGTCTGTCTGCCATGTGTTCGTGGCCCTCGCCGTCTCTTCCCCGTAGGCCCTCCGGTTCAGCTAGCAGCGTATGGGGAGGTGACACGCCTCGGCTACGGGGAACGGACAGCCCCGGGGTGCGTTGCGGGTGCGGTGTCCGGTGGGCGGACGGCGAGGTGGACGGCGTCCGGTACGCCGCGGCGGACCGGGATCTCCTCGGTGCGTACGTCCGTGAAGCCGGCGGTGCGCAGGGCGGCCTCGAAGTCGGGGGAGGGGCGGGCGGACCAGACGGCGAGGACGCCGCCGGGGGTCAGGCGCTCGCGGCAGGCGGCGAGGCCGGCGGGGGCGTAGAGGCCGGAGTTGCCCTCGGTGACGGTCCAGTCGGGGCCGTTGTCGATGTCGAGGCAGACGGCGTCGTAGCGGTGGGGCGTGGTGGCGAGGTGGTCGAGGAGATCGGCCTGGACGAGTGCGACGCGGGGGTCGGCGAGGGCGGGGCCGCTGAGGCGGGCCAGGGGCGCGGCTTCGGCCCCGCCGGCTGCGGCTGCGGCGGCTGCGGGTACGGGTCCGCCGGCCGCGGTGCCGGGGGGCTGCGCCGGGGAGCCGGTGTGCCACTCGACGACCGCCGGCTCGCGCTCGACCACCGTGATCCGCGCCCAGCGCGGGTCCGCCGCCGCCTCGGCGAGCGAGAAGCCCACGCCGAGGCCGCCGATCAGCACCGCCGGTGCCCGATCCGGGCCGCCGCGCACGGCGTCCGCGGCGGCCCGGATCAGCAGTCGCTCGGAGCGGCCGTCCGAGGTATCCATGAGGAAGACGCCGTTGGCGATGATCTCGTGGTGTATGCCGCGCCGCCGCAGCACGACCTCCCCGTACGGGCCGGACCTGCGGTCGACCGTCACCGCGGTCGCCGCGTCGTCTTGGCTGCTCATGGCCCCATCCTGCCCGATCGCTGACAGCGAACAGACGGCCGGGAACATCACGGCACCCCTCCGGGTTGAGCCCATGTAACTCAACTTGCATGCCGAAGGGGAGATCAATGGCTACTGAGTCCAGCTCGAACGCGCCGCTGGCCCTGCCCGTCCTGCCGCTCGATGACGAGGTCGTGCTCCCCGGCATGGTCGTGCCGCTCGACCTCTCGGACGGCGAGGTCCGGGCCGCGGTCGAGGCCGCGCAGGCCGCGGCGCGCGGCAGCGGGCACAAGCCCCGGGTGCTGCTCGTCCCGCGGGTCGACGGCACGTACGTGGGCACCGGTGTCCTCGGCCGCGTCGAGCAGGTCGGCCGGCTGGCCGACGGCGACCCGGGCGCGCTGATCCGCGGCGTCACCCGGATCCGTATCGGCGCAGGCACCACCGGCCCCGGGGCGGCGCTGTGGGTGGAGGGCACGGAGATCGAGGAGTCCGTACCCGATCCCGTTCCCGGCGCCGTCACGGAGCTGACCAAGGAGTACAAGGCGGTCGCGACCGACTGGCTGCGCAAGCGCGGCGCCTGGCAGGTCGTGGACCGCGTGCAGCAGATCGACGACGTCGGCCAGCTCGCCGACAACGCCGGCTACTCGCCGTTCCTCACCACCGAGCAGCGCGTGGAGCTGCTGGAGACCACCGACCCGGTGGCCCGGCTGAAGCTGGCCACGCGCTGGCTGAAGGAGCACCTGGCGGAGCAGGACGTCGCCGAGTCCATCGCCAAGGACGTCCAGGAGGGCGTCGACAAGCAGCAGCGCGAGTTCCTGCTGCGCCGGCAGTTGGAGGCCGTGCGCAAGGAGCTGCGCGAGCTGAACGGCGAGCCCGACGGCGAGGAGTCCGACGACTACCGCGCCCGCGTCGAGGCCGCCGACCTGCCCGAGAAGGTCCGCGAGGCGGCCCTGAAGGAAGTCGACAAGCTGGAGCGCAGCTCCGACGCCTCGCCCGAGGGCGGCTGGATCAGGACGTGGCTCGACACGGTCCTGGAGATGCCGTGGAGCGAGCGTACGGAGGACGCGTACGACATCGCCGGCGCCAAGGAGATCCTGGACGCCGACCACGCGGGCCTGGAGGACGTCAAGGAGCGCATCACCGAGTACCTGGCGGTGCGCAAGCGCCGCGCGGACCGGGGCCTGGGCCTCGTCGGCGGCCGGCGCGGCGGCGCGGTGCTCGCGCTCGTCGGCCCGCCCGGCGTCGGCAAGACGTCGCTGGGCGAGTCCGTGGCGCGGGCCATGGGGCGCAAGTTCGTCCGCGTCGCGCTCGGCGGCGTCCGGGACGAGGCGGAGATCCGCGGCCACCGGCGTACGTACGTCGGCGCGCTGCCCGGCCGCGTCGTACGGGCCGTCAAGGAGGCCGGGTCGATGAACCCGGTCGTGCTCCTGGACGAGATCGACAAGGTCGGCTCCGACTTCCGCGGCGACCCGGCCGCGGCCCTGCTGGAGGTCCTGGACCCGGCGCAGAACCACACGTTCCGCGACCACTACCTCGAAGTCGAGCTGGACCTGTCCGACGTGGTCTTCCTGGCCACCGCCAACGTCCTCGAAGCCATCCCCGAGGCGCTGCTGGACCGGATGGAACTGGTCCGCCTCGACGGCTACACCGAGGACGAGAAGGTCACCATCGCCCGCGACCACCTGCTGCCGAGGCAACTGGAACGCGCGGGTCTGGAGGCCGGCGAGGTCGCCATCGAGGACGAGGCGCTGCGCAAGCTCGCCGGCGAGTACACCCGCGAGGCGGGCGTACGGAACCTGGAACGCTCCCTCGCCCGGCTGCTCCGCAAGATCGCGGCGCAGCACGAACTGGGCGACGCGAAGCTGCCCTACCCCGTCGGCGTCGAACAGCTCCGCCCGCTGATCGGCCGTCCGCACCACACCCCGGAGGCCGCCACCGACCCCGCGGAGCGCCGCACGGCGGTCCCCGGCGTGGCGACGGGCCTGGCGGTGACGGGCGCCGGCGGCGACGTGCTGTACATCGAGGCGTCGCTGGCCGACGCCGAGTCGGGCGCCTCCGGGCTGACCCTGACCGGCCAGCTCGGCGACGTGATGAAGGAGTCGGCGCACATCGCGCTCTCCTTCCTGCGCTCGCGCGGCGCGGAGCTGGAACTGCCGGTGGCCGACCTGAAGGACCGGGGCATCCACCTGCACGTACCGGCGGGCGCGGTCCCGAAGGACGGGCCGAGCGCGGGCATCACGATGACGACGGCGCTGGCGTCGCTGCTCAGCGGCCGGCAGGTGCGCACGGACGTGGCGATGACCGGTGAGGTGTCGCTGACGGGCCGGGTGCTGCCGATCGGCGGCGTGAAGCAGAAGCTGCTGGCGGCGCACCGCGCGGGGGTCACCACGGTGATCATCCCGAAGCGGAACGAGCCGGACCTGGACGACGTGCCGGCCGAGGTGCTGGAGAAGCTGGAGGTCCACCCGGTCTCGGACGTCCGCCGCGTGCTGGAGCTGGCCCTGACGCCGGCCGGCGCGGCGGCCGAGCCGGACCGCCCGGAGGTCCCCCTGGCGGCCTGACCGCCGGGCGACCCGCACGGACTCGGCCCCTCCCGACCACCCACCCGGGAGGGGCCGTTCGGCGTGCGCGGGGGCCGACGGGTACCGCCGGTCTCCCCGGAGGAGCAGCTCCGGGGAGACCGGCGGGGGCCGGCGGGGCGGTGTGCGCCCGGGTCAGCCGTTGGCGAGTGCCTGGAGGCGGTCGTAGGCGCCGTTGAACTTGTTGTGGTCGCCGACCGTCGGGCCCGTCGAGGTGTACTGCCAGAAGGTGTAGAAGCCCCAGCCGCCCGGGAGGGTGCCCGGCGCGGAGGCGTAGCGGGCGACCCACAGCGGGTGGTTGCCGGCGTAGCCGCCGTAGTTGCCCGTGCACTGGGTCCACCAGTTGGTGTTCGTGTAGATCACCGCGTAGCGGCCGGTGCGCTCGCGGTAGCGGGTGAGGAAGGAGCTGATCCAGCTCCGCATCGACGCCTGGCTGAGGCCGTAGCAGGTGGCGCCGTAGGGGTTGTACTCGATGTCCAGCACGCCCGGCAGCGTCTTGCCGTCGCGGGACCAGCCGCCGCCGTTGCTGGCGAAGTAGTCGGCCTGGGCGGCGCCGCTGGCGCCGTTCGGGAGGGCGAAGTGGTACGCGCCGCGGATCATCCCGACGTTGTACGAGCCGTTGTACTGCTGGGCGAAGTACGGGTTCTTGTAGCCGGTGCCCTCGGTGGCCTTGACGTACGCGAAGCGGTTGCCGCTGTTCCAGAGGGTGGACCAGTTGACGTTGCCCTGGTGGCTGGAGACGTCCACGCCCTCGACGGTCGCGAGCGGGCCGGCCTCCTGGCCGCCGGCGGCGCCGGACGCCCCGGGGGCGCCGGTGCCCTCGTGCAGGCGGATGCCGGCGCCCATGTACGCCTCGCCGCGCTCGATGTCGCGGGGGTTGGGGTTGAGCCGGTTGCCGGCCGCGGCGGCCGGGCTGGTCAGACCGACGACGAGGGAGAGCGAGGTGGCCGCGACGGCGATGGCGGCGGCGAGGGAGCGGCGGGCGGTGCGCGGGCGGATGCGGACTCGGGATGACATGCGTTCCTCCGGGTGTGGGGGTTCCTCGGTGGTGCCGGTGGTGCCGGTGTTGCCGTGGTTCCGGTAGTGCCGGGGTTCCGGTGGTGCCGGTAGGAGGAGGGGTGCGGAGGTGCCGGGCGTGTGGTGCTGCCGGCTCGGGGGTGCGGCGGGAGCGGCGGGGCGGCGGTGGCCCGTCCTCGTACGCCTGCTGGGCCCTGGCCCGATGCTTGGTGTGACCATGTCACTACGTGCTGCGCCGAAGGTAAGCGCAGCGGGTGAGCGAGCGAAAGAGGGTCCGACAGGTGCCTTTGGTCTACGCCTGCGAAATACTGGGGGAGCTGCGGCTTCTGCCGCTTCTGAAGAAAACTTTCAGCCCGCGGAAAGCCGGAAGGGCCCCTGACGTGCACAAGGCCGAAACCCCCGGAGGCGAGCAGGAGAACGAGGGAAATGGTGTGGACCACGTCTTCCTCGATCTGGAGCGGGAGTTGGCGGTCTTCTACCGCCGGGCCCGCGGCATCGCGGCGGATATGGCCCGCCAGGTGGGCCCCGGGCTCGAACCCGGCGCGTACGCCATGCTGGCCCAACTGGAGGGCGGCGGACGGCGCGCCACCGAACTCGCCTGCTACTTCAACATCGGCAAGGCGACCGTGAGCCGGCAACTGCACACCCTCGAAGAACTGGGCCTCGTCGACCGCGAGCCCGACCCCGCAGACGGCCGCGCCGCGCTCGTGCGGCTGACGGAGGAGGGGAGGCGGCGGGTGCTGAAGGTGCGCGAGGCGCGGCACGCGGAGTACGTCCACCGGCTCGCCGAGTGGGACCGGGGCGAGGTCGCCGAACTGGCCCGGCTGCTGGGCCGGTTCAACGAGCTGAACGCGGGCGGGCGGGTGCGGTAGGGGCCCCGCGGGCCACGCCCGTCCTGCTCCTGCCCGCACTCCGCCGGATCGGCGGCCCGCCGGCCCGGTCGGCTTCGCCGGACTCCCGGGCCTCCGGCCCCGGTCTCCCGGCCGTCCGGCCGTCCGGCCGTCCGGCCGTCCGGGCCCGTTACAGCTCCACCAGCACCGCCGACGCGTCGTCGTGCACCTTCCCCCTGCGGTACCGGCTGCGGTCCGCGTCCGCCGCCTCCGCGGCCCGCACCTCCTCCACCACGCCCTGCGGCCCCGCCTTCCGCACCCGCTGGAGCAGCGCCGCCCAGTCGCCGAGGCCGAACACCTCCGTCCAGCGCGTCACCCCGTCCGTCAGCGCCGCCAGCGCCACCACCTCCGTACGCGGCACGCTGCCCACCACCGCCCGCGCGGCCACCTCCGGGTCGGCGGCGGCGGTGAAGAAGCCGCCCTCGCGGTTGCGCCACTCCTCGGCGGGGCGGTCCCGCGGCAACCGCGACAGCCTGAGGTCGAGCACCGGCCGCACCCCGCCGTCCGGCCCCTCCAGCAGCAGCGCCGCGTCGCACAGCACCAGGTGCTCCACCGTCTCGCCGTCCCAGCGCACCGCCGCCACCGTGGCCTGCGGCGTCCGCCGGTGGGTCAGGTCGCAGGCCGGGCCGTGCGCCGCGGCGGTACGGCGGACGGCCGCCGCCAGGCAGTCCGCGAGCGAACCCTCGCGGGCGCCGGCCAGCTCCAGGAACGCGCCGCCCAGCCGCGCCACGAACCAGGGCACCCCGTGGACGCAGCCGGTGTCCCCGTCCCGCGGCGGCGTCACGCCGTCCAGCACCACCGCGGCGCCGCCGGCGCCGGAGGCGGGCAGGGCCACGGCGGCGTAGTCCTCGTTCGGGGCTTCGGGTACGGCGGGGGCGCCGGCCAGTTCGATGCGCATGATCCCAGTCTGCCCGTACGGGCCGTGCGGCCCCCGACGCGGAGCGGACGGCCCGGCGGCCCGCAGGCAAACAACCCTCACTCGTTCGAGTGAGCGCCGGGGCAAAGTCCGCACGCGCGCGACCCCTGCTGCCAAGGTCAACCACCGGGACCGAGGCGCTATCGGACTCCGTCACAAACAGTCCGAAATGAATGGACATGGCGCCGCGGACAAAGAGTTGAAGGAGGGCGATTGCGGACCCCCGTGCAGCCGGATCGGCAGGAGGGCGGCGACCGGCGCAGGCCGCAGCGGCGGTCGCGGCGCGGCGATGCGCCCGCCGCGCAGACTTCCGCGCAGCCCACCACACCGCCGACCGCACCGCGCCCCTCGCCGCGCCCCTCGCCGCGCGCCAGGGCCGCGTACCTCGTCGTCGGCGCCGCCGTGCTCGCGGCGGGCGCGCCCGGCCTGGTGGGCGCGCTCCGCACCGTCCGCGCCGCGGACCCCGCGCGCCGGGCCCAGGCGATGAGCACGCTCCAACTGCACGGCGCGCTGCTCGCGCTGTGCGTGCTGCTGGCCGTGGGCGTCGTCGTCTACGCGGCGCGCGGCGGACGCGGCGCGGACACCGCCGACGGTTCCGGCACCGAGGCCGGCGGCGCCGGAAGCGCCCGGGCCGCCCGGGCCGCCGAGGCCGAACTCGCCGCCGTACGCGCCGAGCTGGCGGAGGCGAAGGAGCACCACGTCGTCGAGCGCGACTCGCTGCTGCGCGAGCGGGCGGCGCTCGCCGAGCGCATCGGCGGGCTCCAGGCCAGCGTGCAGGGCACGTTCGTCGGGCTGTCGCGCCGCACGCTGGGCCTGGTCGAGCGCCAACTGTCGTTCATCGACGAGCTGGAAGCGCACGAGCAGGAACCCGGCACGCTGGAGACCCTCTTCCGGCTCGACCACCTCGCGGCCTGCATGCGCCGCCACAGCGAGAACCTGCTCGTGCTCGCCGGCGCCGACCACCGCGGCACGCGGCGCGCGAACGTTCCGCTGATCGACGTGCTGCGCGCGGCGGTCGGCGAGATCGAGTCGTACCAGCGGGTGGTGCTCTCCCCGGACGTGCCGCAGATGCAGGTCACGGGCTTCGCCTCCGGCGACGCGAGCCACCTGCTGGCCGAGCTGCTGGAGAACGCCACGTCCTGCTCCCCGCCGGAGTCCGAAGTGCTGCTCACCGGGCGGCTGCTGGGGACGGGCGACCTGCTGCTGGTCGTACGCGACGAGGGCATCGGCATCAGCCCGGCGGGGCGGGTCGACGACCTCAACGCACGGCTCGCCGACGTCGACCCGGGGCCCGCGCCGCGTGAGGCGCTGGGGCTGGGGCTGTACGTGGTCGCGCGGCTGGCGGCGCGGCACGGCGTGGGCGTCGAGCTGCGCCAGCGGGACCGGGGGCTGGACGCGGAAGTGCGGCTTCCGGCGCGGCTGCTGGTGGACCCGGCGGGGGGCGGTGCGGTCGGCGGCGGCGCGGTGGACTTCGCGGGCGGTGCTCCTGCGGCGGCCTTCGGCGGGGATGCCGGTCACGCCGTGGCGTTGCCCGGAGCGGGGGGCACGGACGACGGCGGGCGGGGGAGCGTAGTCGCGGAGCCGGGTGCGGGTCTGGGTGCGCGCGCGGGGGGCCTGGGCGTACGGGACGGGGGTGCGGCGGCCGTACGGGTCGGGCCGCAGCGCTCCGCCCCGCCGCCCGACGGCGGCGTACTGGAGTCGCCGCCGCCGTTCGCGTCGGCGCGGCCCGCGGCCACGCCGCGGACCGGCGGATGGGTGCGCGCCGAGGCGGGGATGCTGCCGCGGCGCCGGCCAGGCGGGACGGTGCCCGGCGGTGCGGCGACCGGCGCCCCTGCGGCGCACGGGGTGGCGGCGCACGGTGCGGCCTCCGACCGCGAGGCGGCCGTGCATGCGGCGTTCGGCCACCCCGCTCCCGGCCTTGCGGTGGCCGGTCACCCGGCGCCCGGCCGACCGGGGCACCACGAACCGGGGTTCGACCACCCGGTCCCCGGTCACCCCGCCCCCGGCCACCCCGCGCTCGCGCCCGCCGGTGCCGCGCCCGCCCGTGCCCTCGCGGCGCAGCGCGGTGCGGAGTCGTCCGGCGGGTGGCCCGTCGTGGCCGCCGCCCCCGCCGCGGGCACGCGGACCAGGGCGCCCGTGGCCGCCGTACCCGCGCAGCCGGAGCGGCAGGCCGTCGACGCGCGCGAGGTGCGGCGGCTCCTCGGCGGGCTCCAGCAGGGGTGCCGGGACGGGCGGCGGGCCGCCGCCGCGGAGGCCGCGACATGGGAAGCGAAGGAGCAGGGAGCCAGCACGTGAACAGCACACAGGACCAGCGGGAGACCATCAGCAGCCTGCGGTGGATGCTCGACAACTTCACCGCGGAGGTGCCCGGCGTACGGTCCGTGGTCGTCGTCTCCGCCGACGGGCTCCCCCTGCTCGCCGCCCCGCCGCAGTCCGCGTCGGCGGGCGAGCAGTTGGCCACCGTGGTCTCCGGCATCGGCGGCCTCACCAACGGGGCCGCGGACGTCATGGACGGCGGCCGGGTGAAGCAGACGATGGTGGCGATGGAGGACGGCTGCCTGGTGGTGATGCAGGCCGGTGACGGCTCGCTGCTCGGCGTGCTGACCGAGCCGGACTGCGACCTGAGCGTCGCCGCGTACCACATGGAACTGTTCGTCGGCCGCGTCGGCCACGTCCTCACCCCGGGCCTGCGCGGCGAACTGACCGGCTGACCCCCGGCGGCGGTCAGCCGGGTCGTACGGCGCCGCGCAGGGGGCGGATGGTGACCGGTACGACCCGTACCCGCTGGCCCGTGCGCGGGGCCTCCACCACCCGGCCCCGGCCCAGGTAGAGCGCCACGTGCGAGGCGTCGCGGTGGTACACCACGATGTCCCCCGGCCGCATCCCGGCCAGCGGCACCCGGCGCAGCTCCCGCCACTGGCCCCGTGCCGTACGCGGGATGCGGACGCCCGCACTGCGCCACGCCCGCTGGGTGAGCCCGGAGGAGTCGAAGGCCCGCGGCCCGCCGGCGCCCGCGCGGTACGGCTTGCCGACTTGGTCGAGGGCGTACGAGACGGCCCGCCGCCCGGCGCGCGACGGCTCCCGGTCCGCGCCGCCCCACGCACCCGGCTTCCGGGCCCGTTCCGTACCGCCGAAGCCGCCGCGGGACTTGCCGTCCGCCGCCGCTCCCGCCCCGGCGGCGGCGGCGCGCCCGCGGCCCTCCGCCCCGCTCCCCGGCTCCCGGCCGCCGGGGCGGCCGTCGTCCTCCCCGCCCGGCTCCATCAGCTCCCGCCGGTCCGCCTCCGCCCCCCGCACCTCCAGCCGGTCCAGCGCCGCCAGCTTCGCCGGCGTCAGCTCGGCCAGCGCCTCCGACACCTCGGCCAGCCGGTCGTCCACCCGGTCCCGGCGCCGCTTCCGCTCGCCCGTCAGCTCCCGCTGCCGTGCCAGCGCCCGACGCGACGAGCCCGTCAGCGCGTCGAGCCGCTTGGCGCCCGACTCCAGCCGGGCCACGACGGCGGCCTGGTTGCCGATGGCGCGGCTGATGACCTGCTTCCGGTCGAGGGCGGTCTCCGTGTCGCGCGCGACGAGGAGTTGCAGGTACGGGGCGATCCCCGGACCCCGGTACTGCGCACGGGCCATCAGCCCGGCCCGGCGGCGCGCGGTGGCCAGGTCGGCGCGGGTGTCGGCGAGGTCGCCGGCCAGCTCGGTGGTCTCGGCGCGCAGTTCCTTCAGCTCCTCGGCGGTCGCGTGGTACGCCTCGGTGGCGCGCTCGGCCTGCCCGTGGAGGGTCTGGAGCCGGGTGAGCAGTTCGCCGAGCGGGGCGTCGTCGTCGGGGGCGTCGGCGTCGTCCGGGCCCGCGACCGGGCCGTCGTCCGGGTCGGCGGCCCCGGCCGCCTCGGTCGCGTCCGCGTCCGCGTCGGCCGAGGCGTCCGGTACGTCCGGGACGGGGGCCGCGTCGGCGGGCAGGGCCAGCACGGCGGCGAGGAGGACGGCGGAGGCGGCGGAGAGGGCGGAGCGGGGGGTGCGCGACATGTACGCAAGGCTGCACCCGCGCACACCGCATTCCCGTCAGCGCTGGGCGAAACCGAGTAATACCATCACCCGTGAGGATTGACGTCTCGTCGGCGCGACCACGGCCACTTGCGCCGCTCGGGCACCCCTTCCGGGTCGTACGTGTACACCCATCCCCGCGGCAGCTTCAGCCGCGGGCTGAGGTTCGCCGGCTCCAGCCGGTAGACGTGCACCGTCGGCGGGCCGCCGTCCGGGTCGGGCACCGGCACCTCGTACACCTTCGGCGGCCGGCCCGTCGCGCCGACGTGCACGTCGAGCGTACGGCCGGCCAGCGGGCCGCCCACGAACGCGGTGTTCTCCGTGCGCACGGCCTCAGCCCTCGCCGAGCAGGTGGCCGGCGCCGGACAGGAACGGCGCCACCCGGCGTACGAGGTCGCCCGCGGGGCCGTCCGCCGTCTCCAGCTCCAGCGCCCGCCGCAGCACCCTGCCGCACTCCTCGTCGCCCGCGGCCGTGGCGACCAGCAGCGCGACGAAGTGGTCCACGAGCCAGCCGCGCAGCTCGGGCAGCGGCGGCTGCTTGCCCTCGTCCAGCCAGATCAGCGACGCGCCCTCGACGGCCGTGATCCACGTGCGGATCATCGTCAGCAGCCGGTGGCCGGGTTCGGGCACCGCGAGGTGCAGCAGGATCTGCTCGGCGGCGGAGCGGCGGACCTCGTCCACGATGGCGGTGGTGCGGCTGGTCTGGACGACGCTGCCGCCCTGGAGCAGCGCCTTGAAGCCGGCGTCGTGCTCGTCCACGAAGCCGAGGTAGCTGTCCAGGGCGCGGGTCAGGCGCTCGGTGAGCGGGCCCTGCTGGGGCTGGCGGAAGCACAGCTCCAGCTCGTCGGCGGCGCTGCGCAGGGCGGCCTCGTAGAGCTGCTGCTTGCCGCCGGGAAAGTAGCGGTAGACCAGCGGACGGGAGACCTCCGCGGCGGCGGCGACGTCGTCGAGCGAGACGTCCTCCGGGGCGCGGTGCGCGAAGAGGCCGAGCGCGGCGGCGAGCAACTGGCTGCGGCGCTGCGAGACGCTCATCCTGCGGTACGCGACCGCCGGCCGGGGCGCGGCGGGCCGGGGTCCCCGGTCGGACGCGGTGCTCATGTCCGGCAGCGTAGCCGCCCGGGGCGACATCGGCGGCCCCGGGCCGCCCCGGCCCCGTACGACCTGCTCGGCCGCGCCCGCCCGGACCGGCTCCGCCCGCCCGCTCAGGCCAGCAGGCCGGAGCTTCGCCACAGCCTGCGCCCGACGCCCTGGAGCACCCCGATGTCGTCGAGGAAGTCCGTCAGCCGCTTCGCCCCCTGCTGCATCACCTCGCGCCGGTGCGGGCTGGCCTTCACCTGTGCCACCGCCTCCGCCCGGTCCAGGCCCGCGTCCGTGTACACCTGCGGGTTGACGAAGGAGACGGAGAACACCCGCGCGGCCTCACCGGAGGTGAGCCGGGTGAAGTTCCGCTCCCAGCGCGGCGCGGTGAGCATCTGCCGGCGCAGCTCCTCGCGCGCGTACCGGACGTGCCGCGCCTCCTCCACGACGTGGATCCGGGTCACGCCGCGCACCAGCGTCTGGACCCGCTCGTCGGGGAAGACCAGCCGCTGCATCCAGTCGAGGATCTCCTCGCCGAGCAGCGTGGCGGTGAAGGAACCGGGGGTGGTGGAGACGGTCTTGAGGATGCGCGCCAGGTTGTGGTGGAAGCGGGCGACCGGGTACGGCTCCGCGCCGCCCTTGGTGATCATCCGGGCGAACATCATCGAGTGCCGGCACTCGTCGGCTATCTCGGTGAGCGCGTAGCGCACGTGGTTGCTGGTGACCGGCTTGTCGTAGATGTGCCGGACGAGCAACTGCATGAGGATGATCTCGAACCAGATGCCCAGCGAGGCCAGCGACGCCGCCTCCAGCCGGGCCAGCTCCATCCGCTGCTCCTCGGACATCCGCCGCCACATGGGGGTGTCGTAGAGGGAGACCAGCTCGGGCGGCCAGAACCACTTGCCCTCTTCGAGGGGGGCGTCCCAGTCCAGTTCCTTGTCCGGGTCGAAGGAGTGCTTCTCCGACGCCGCGAGGAGCCGTTCCGCGACCTTCTCGCGGTCCTTGAGCGGGCCGAGCGCGTCCGTCAGCGCGAGGTGCCCCGTCGTCGTGGTCATCGCGTCTCCTGGGAGAGTTACCGGCGGTCACCTCTTATGAGACAGCTTGTCAGCAAGCTCGTCAATGCCCCGGACGCGTTTACTTGACGCGCGGGTAACGTGAGCAACTGACGGCAGAAAGGAGGCAGTCGGCGGGTGCTGGGGACGGGTCCGTCGGCAGAAAGGCGTCGCCGGAAAGGCGTCACTCGACGGTGACGATGCAGGTGATCCTGCCGTTGGAGCGCTCGGCCTGCTCCTCGCACTCCTCCCGGTCGGCTTCGCTGCTGGAGGCCAGCAGCCAGAACACGGCCCCGCCGACGAGCAGGAAGATGAGGCCGATGACGATGCCGACCAGGATGTCCCTCACGCCGGCCATCGTAGAAGCGCACCCGGGGAGCGGTCCCCGGCCCCGCTTCAGCGCAGCGCCGCCCGCATCACCCCGCGCGCGACCGGCGCCGCGCTGCCGCCGCCGCTGATGTCCGCGCGGTCCGCCTCCGCGTCCTCCACGACGACCGCCACCGCCACCTCCGGCACCCCCGTGCCCGGCCGCTGCGCCCAGGAGATGAACCAGGCGTACGGGCTCTTCGAGTTGTCCACCCCGTGCTGCGCCGTGCCCGTCTTGCCGCCGACCGTCACCCCGTCGATCGCCGCCGGACCGCCGGTGCCGTCGCTGACCGCGTCGATCATCATCTGCCGCAGCAGCGCCGCCGTCCCCGGGTTCATCGGCGACTCGTCGTACGTCGGCCGCGTCCGCGCCACCGTGTCGCCGTCGGCGTCCGCCAGCCGGTCCACCAGGTACGGGCGCATCGACCGGCCGCCGTTGGCGACCGTCGCCGCGACCCGCGCCATCTGGAGCGGCGTCGCCCGGGTGTCGTACTGCCCGATGGCCGACAGCGCGACCTGCGCCGGGTCCATCCCCGTGTTGACGTGGCTCGGCAGCACGGGGGAGGGGAGCGACAGACCGCCGTCGTTGAAGCCGAACGCCTCCGCGGTCTCCACGATCTGCTGCGTGCCGACCGTCGCGCCGAGCTTCGCGAACACGGTGTTGCAGGACTCCGCGAACGCCTCCCGCAGGGGCGCGTCGGCGCAGCCGCTCGATTCGTTGCGCAGCAGGGTGGTGCTGCCGATGAGGCGGTACGGGCTCGGGGTGCGGGTCGGCGCGTCGATGTCGGTGACGATGCCGGACTCCAGCGCCGCCACCGCCGTGATCACCTTGAACGTGGAGCCCGGCGGGTACGTCTGCCGGATCGCGCGGTTGAGCAGCGGCTGGGCGGGGTCGGCGGTGAGGCGGTCCCAGGCGAGCGCGGTGGCGGGGGAGTTGCCGGAGAGCAGCGCGGGGTCGTAGCCGGGGCTGCTGACGAGGGCCAGGACGCGGCCGGTGGCGGGTTCGAGGGCGACGACGGCACCCTTGCGCCCGCGCAGCGCGCGGAACGCGGCCTTCTGGACGGCCGGTACGACGGTGGTGTGCACCTGGCCGCCGGGCTGGCGGCTGCGGGTGAGGTCGCCCCAGAGCGGCAGGGGGGCGAGCCGGCCGTCGGTGCCGGCGAGGACGCCGTCCTCGGTGTCCTCCAGCAGGGTGGCGCCGTAGAGCTGGGAGGCGAAGCCGGTGACGGGGGCGTAGAGGCGGCCGTCGGTGTAGGAGCGCTCGTAGCGCAGGCCCTGGCGGGTGTCGGCGGAGCCGGTGAGGCGGCGGCCGGCGGCGAAGATGTCGCCGCGGGGCTGGGCGTAGCGCTCCAGGGCGTGGCGGCGGTTGGCGGGGTTGGCGTCGTACTCGGGGGCGTTGAGCACCTGGACGCGGGCGGCGCCGAGGAGGAGGGCGAGGAAGAGCAGCAGGCTGCACGCGGCGGCGACGCGGGTGTTGCGGATCACGGGGCGCCGTCCGCGGCCGGGGGCGGCGCCGCAGCCCGCGCCGCGTCGTTCGCCACGGGGGCGGCGGCGGGTGCGGGTGCGCTGTCGGGGCGGGTTCCGGGCTCGGGTTGCGGCTCGGACGGTGCCGGGGCGGTGGCCGTGGCCGGGCGCGGCTCCTCCTTCGGCGTACGGGCTTCGTCGCTCAGCCGTACGAGCAGCGCGACGATCACCCAGTTCGTCACCACCGAAGATCCGCCCTGCGCCAGGAACGGCGTCACCATCCCGGTCAGCGGGATCAGCCCCAGCACCCCGCCCGCGATCACCACCACCTGAAGCGTGATGATCGCCGCCAGGCCGGCGGCCAGCAGCGCGCCGAACGGCTCGCCGATCGAGATCGCCGTGCGGTAGCCGCGGGCCACGAAGATCGCGTAGAGCAGGAAGAGCGCGGTCAGCCCCGCGATCCCCAGCTCCTCGCCCGCGGTGGCCAGGATGAAGTCCGACTTGCCGGCGAAGCCGATCAGCAGCGAGTGCCCCTGCCCCAGCCCTGCCCCCAGCGCCCCGCCCGCCGCGAACGCGAACAGCGACTGCGCCAACTGCCCCGGCCCGTGGCCCTCCTCGATGGCGCGGAACGGCGAGAGCCAGTCCTCCACCCGCGTGTGCACGTGCGGCTCCAGCGCCCCGACCGCCGCCGCCCCCGCCGCGGCCAGCAGCAGCCCGACCGCCAGCCAGCCGAACCGCCCCGTGGCCACGTACAGCATCGCCACGAACAGGCTGAAGAACAGCAGCGAGGCGCCGATGTCCCGCTCCAGGATCAGCAGCACCAGGCTGATGCCCCAGACCGCGACGATCGGCCCGAGCACGCGCCGCGGCGGCAGCAGCAGCCGGCGGATCCGCGGGCCGCTGGTGAAGGTCAGCGCATGCCGGTTGGCGGCCAGGTACGCGGCGAAGAAGATCGCGAGCAGCACCTTGGCGAACTCGCTGGGCTGGAGCGACAGACCGCCGATCCGGATCCAGATCCGGGCGCCGTTGACGGCGGGGAACAGGATCGGCGCGGCCATCAGGCACAGGGCGGTGAAGGCGTAGTTCCCGGCGCGCGGGCGCAGGTCGCGGTGGTCGCGCAGGAAGACGAGGACGCCGGCGAAGAGGGCGACGCCCACGGTGGACCAGAGCAGTTGGGCGGGCGCGGCGCGGTCGCCGGGGGTGCCCTGGTCGAGGCGGTGGATGAGGACCAGGCCGAGGCCGTTGAGCAGCAGCGCCACGGGCAGCAGCACGGGGTCCGCGCAGGGCGCGCGGAGGCGGACCACGACGTGGGCAACCAGGGCGAGCGCGGCGAGGCCGCCGACGTGGGTGGCCAGGTCGGCGGGCAGGGCGCCGGAGGTGGCGTAGCCGACGGCGGCGTACCCGTAGGCGATGACGGCGACGGCGCAGACCAGGAGCGCGAGTTCGGCGCCGCGACGGCGGGGGCGGGGCACCGGAGGCGGCGGCGTGGCCAGCCGCCGGGCACGGCCCGGCGGGCGGAGCGCCTCGGCCGGGTCGGTGGCGGTGGTCATTCGGGCAACGTAGCAAGCGGTGGCCGTTTTGCCGGGTATGCCGGGCGAGGGAAGGAGGCCGTGCCGCGCCGGGTGCCCCTTTCGGTGGGCGCCACCTCCGACTCCCTGGGAACGGCCGGGTCATACCGCCAATGGCGCCACATGCTTCCGGACATGAGCCGGCTTGGCACGAAGTTGCCCGAGTCCGTCCCCCGCGCCTGAAATGAAGCCGAGTTGCATTCGATTTCTCCTGGTCAGGCGGGCGCCGGCGGCCGTATCGCGCGGTGTATCAAGCTACAC
This sequence comes from Streptomyces sp. 184, assembly GCF_045781775.1. Taxonomy (NCBI): domain Bacteria; kingdom Bacillati; phylum Actinomycetota; class Actinomycetes; order Kitasatosporales; family Streptomycetaceae; genus Streptomyces; species Streptomyces sp. 184. The sequence goes on from NZ_CP123230.1 coordinate 1,579,512, forward strand.
ACAGCGTTGCGCCGGGTGCTAACATTTTGATGCCTGGTAGGGGAGAGTGATCATGAGCGGACTCGCACCTGTGTCAGTGCTCTTGCTCAACTTATTTTCGCAAAAGTATCCCGCCATTGGCGAGAGCCACGGTCTCTCCGCGGTTGCCGGGGCTTTACGGAAGAGATTCGGGCCCGCCGGTGAGGACTCCTCGGAAATCCGGGTCGACCTCCATGTCCTGGACATGGTCGCGCAGGGGAGCGAGAGCCTGGCCCCCGCGGCCCGCATGATTCGTGAGAAGGAGGTCAGGGTGCTGGCGGTGGGCGTGCCCTACGGCACCTACCGGCTGCTCGCCGACCACTTCGCGGAACTGCGGGAAGCCCTCCCGGAAGAAGACACTCTGGTGGTCTTCGGAGGCTCGCTTCCCACCTACCTGGGAAGCCGCATCCTCAAGGACGTGGAGCGTACGGCTTTCGTCGTACTGGGCGAGGCGGAAGTCGCGGTACCGTCGCTGATCGAAGCGTGGGTGCACGGGGAGAGCCCGGTTTCCGTACCCAATCTCCTGTATCTGGACCGGGCCACCGGCCAGGAGGTGCGCAATCCGCGCCGCCTGGTGTCCCTCGATGACCACGGCCTGCCGTACCGCGACCATCTCCCCGACATCCACCGGGTCGGCGGCCAGATATTCGTGGAGACGAGCCGGGGCTGCTCGTGGGCGGCGTGTACTTTCTGCCTGCGCGGCCTCACCGACATCTCGGGAAGGTCCCACGAGTATCGCCGGCGCAGCCCGGAGCTGGTGGCCCGCGACCTCGCGACGTTAGCGGCTCTCGGTATCTCCGAGGTGACCCTCGCCGACGAGGATTTCCTTGGGACCTCCCTTGAGGAGACCGAGGACTTCGTCCGCGCGCTGACGTGCCGATTACCCGCTCGCATGGAATTCGGGGCGAGCTGCACGGTTCATTCCGTGTACAGCCGCAGAGACGACCCCGAGACGGACCTGCGGCGCCGCAAGCTGCTCGAAGTCCTCGCCGGGGCCGGGCTCACCCGGGTGTTCCTCGGCGTCGAGTCGTGCTCGCCCGGCCAGTTGAGGCGCTACGCGAAGGGCCACACCCGTGAGGAATCGCTCCTGGCCATGCGGCGCTTGCAGGAACTCGGGATCCAGGTGGAAGTCGGAGTGATCCTGATGGATCCGATGTGCACGATCGAGGAGGTGGCCCAGAGCCTGGAGTTCATGTCGGAGACCGGCATGGCGCAGGTGTCCTCCGGGCTGAGCAACGAGCTGCGCCTCCAGGAGGCTTCCACCTATCTGCGGATGCTGCTGAGGTACCAGCGGGAAAGCTCGACCACATTGATCACCGGTGAGCTGGACGTGGACACCCTCTCCTATCCCTACAGATTCGCGGACAGCCGGGTGACGGAGCTGTCCCGGCATATCACCCGGTGGGCGGAGCGCGTCCATCCGGTCTATTACCCGGCGAAGAGTCTGACCAGATTCGGCAAGGCCGGGGTCTTCGGCACGTCCGAGGCCGGCCGCGAGTTGAAGGCGGCGGTGGAGGAGTTTCGCCTTCAGTACGCACGGGCGACGATCGCCGCGATCCGGGAGTTGCGAAAGGACGCGGACCCCGGTCGGCCGATCGGTGAGATCGTTCGGCCGGCGCTGGCGCGGCTCGCCCGTCAATTACACACCGCACTGCTGTCGACAGACGAATCCGTGCGCCGCCACCCGGTGGTGGCGCACGCACTGGCCGAGACGGAAAGCCCCCGATATGGAATTCCATGAACGGGATCATCGTAAGGAGCGTGCGTAATGAATACCGATCGAGTGCTCGACTGCATGGCGGAAATGCATTCGCTGACCAGACTTCCCCGGATCGGCTGGGTCCTGGCCGGTGTGTCGGATCCTGAATCGGTGTCCGACCACTGCTTCGAGACGGCGATCATCGCCTACATCCTTGCCCAGGAGATCGATGAACCCGTGGACATGGGGAAAGTGCTCGCGATGGCGTTGTTCCACGAGGTCGGCGAGGCCCGGCTGTCGGACCTGCCGCGGCGTTCCAGCCCTTATGTGAAGGAATTCAAACGCACCGCTGAGACCGCAGCCTCCCGTGACATCCTGCACGGGGTGGCGGAAAGTGTGCTCCCGCTCCTCCAGGAAATGCACGAGTTGCAGACGCTCGAAGCGCGTCTGGTCGAAGCGGCAGAGGAGTTGCAGATCATCACGGCGGCCATGTACTACGCCAAGGAGAACCGTGGTGATATCTCCGAGTACCGGCGTGATGCAGCCAAATACGACGCATTGGGGATCGAACCGGCGCAGGCGGTGGCGGATGTCGTGAGGCGACGGCTGGGGGAGTATCTGGGGGATCGTCCCTACTGGGAGCTGGGCTACCAGAGAAGCGCCACTCTCGCCGGTACCGACTAGCGGGTGCGGGCCGGTGTACGACGCCTTCATCAGTTACAGCGATGCGGACAGCGCCTGGGCGGAAACGCTCTATCGGCGGCTGCGGCGCTTTCGCATGGGCGATCGAGCCGTCAGCCTCTTCTACGCCCCGCACACGATCACGGCGGGGCAGTCCATCCCGAGGTTCCTCAGCGAAGGTCTGAACGACAGCCGCTGCATGCTCGCCGTCGTCACTCCGGAGTGGCTTGCCTCGGAGTGGACGCGGCTGGAGCACGAGATCTCCCTGTGGTCCGATCCCGGCGCGGTGGCCCAGCGGCTCATCCCCCTGCTGGTCAAGGAGGTCACGCTGCCGCCCGCCCTCGCTCGTCTCAAGTATGTGGATTTCCGCGACCCCGACACGTTCCAGGCCGGACTGCGCCAGACGGTGGACGCTCTTCGGTCCGGCGCCGTTCGGCAACTCCGGGTGGCGGCCGACCTGCACGAGAGAGAGTCTGTTCTCAATGCTGCCTTACTTCCATGGCTGGGCCCCAGCGGCCCCAGCTTCGACTTCCTCTGGCCCGAAATGTTCGTAGACCCACCCGTCGTCCTGCGCCGGCACCCGGGCCCGGAAGCCCGGCTGTCCGCCTGGCTGGCCGCCGAGCGCGCCGGTGCCCGGCGTACGTACGCGATTCTCGGAGAGCCCGGCTCCGGAAAGTCGACCGCGCTGCGGAGCATGCTGCTGAACGGCGGCAGCCGGCTGCCGGCGCAGCGCACACTGGTGCACGCCCGGGATCTCGGTGAGCGTGAAGAAGTCCTCAAACGCCGTTCCCGTGAGGCGGGCGGGGACGGGTTCGCGGTTCTCGTGGACGGCCTGGACGAGGCGGGGTCCGCCCTCTTCGCGGACATCGCCGGGGTGCTGACCCGGCTGAGCCGGACCGCTACGACGATCGTGGTGGCCTCGCGCGAGGACTTCTTCGAACGGAACTTCTCCCAACCGGGCACCGACGACCTCGAACTGCACGAGGTCGTCGAGATGAAGGCGTGGAGCGTATCGGACGTCGTTTCCTTCGCGGCCAGGTACGCCGAGCGGATGGGGGATCCGCAGGTGGCCAGAGCCCTCGGCGAGGTGCTGGACGCCATTCCCGGGGCGGACCGGATGATGCGCAACCCCATGCGCCTCACCCTGCTGCTGTACCTGCTGGCGGTGGGCGCGGCAGTCGACGCCACCGCCCTGCGCGAGCCCTTCATCCTCTACCGCCTCTTCTACGAAGAGTGGCTCAAGAAGGAGAAACAGCGCAGAACCACCTCGCTCGGCTTCTCCGCGATCCGCAGCGCACATGTGCGGCTCGCCAGGTGGCTGTACGAGAACCGTGGTTCCCACGGCGCTTCTCCCGCAGACTTGCAGGAGCCGGACGGTGCCTCGCCCCGGACCGGGGAGGAACTGATCCGGGACAGCGCGTTCGCCGATCTCCTGACCTTCCGCGAGGACTTCGACGGCCGGCCCCGCGTGCTCAGCTTCCGGCACGAGACGATCGGTGAGTTCCTCCTCGCCCAGGACATCCTGGAGTCCTTCCGGAACGGTGGCACCACGATCGACAAGGGTCTGCGCCTCACCGTCGCCGACGACGTCAACAGGTTCGTACGCAGCGGCATGAACGACCTGGCCGTACCGGCGGCCGATCGCCTTCTCCGAAACCTGACCGCGCGCTACCGGGAACTGCTGGAGCCGCACGCCGAAGCGGACACGAGTGAGCGTTCGGTACGCATCCGGGAGCAGATCCTCTACTACGTCGGCCGGCTACCGCTGAACGAGTGCCCCGAGATTCTGCGACAGGCGTACCGGGACGAGACGAACGCCCTGAACCGTCGTTCTGCCGCGCTGGGCGCCATCGTTCAGGGGGATTCCACCATCGAGTCCGCCTACCTGGCCAGGCTGGAACAACCTGACGAGGCTCTGCTGAACCGCTCGGTGCAACTCGTCTATTTCGGGGACGTCCAGGCCGACTTGCATGCGTACGTGGACGGCGGCGGCGACTGGTCGCGGGTGCGCGCGGCCATCTACCGGCGACTGGAGATGTTCACCCCTCGCGAAGACCGGCTGCGCTGGTGGGACCTGCGCACCCTGCGGTCGTTCTACCGCAGCCGGGGCTACCGGGACGTTGTCTCGGAGGGGGAGGCGGAGATCCTCCGCGCGCTTGCACGACAACTGCCGCAGGACACGGCCAGGAGCCGGGCCATCGGCCTCGAACTGGACGAACTGCTCGGGGAACTGGGTATGACGGCGCGGGGCTAGCGGCCTTCCTCGTCCGAATGCAGCATGAGGTGAGCGTCCTGGACTCCGGCCAGCCTGGCGAAGGCCAGGACGTACTCCCTGGTGTTCCGCTGGACCCGGCGCAGCTCGCCGCGGCACTCCTCCGCGCGTTCCCAGGAGGATTCGGGGCGGTTCGGCTCCGCACTCTCGAACTCGCTCAGAATGGGATGCCATTTGGAGAGAAAGGGACGCAGCTCCCTGTTGAGAAGAGTCACCGCCAGGGTCTCGACCGTGAAACCGCCGGCGTTCGTCGAGGGGCGGCTGGACCTGAGGATCTCACGGGTGGTGGCGAACAGCCCGTTCAGCGAGGTGAGCGCCTCCCTGAGCAGTCCTTCGTCGTCGCGCAGCGGTTGGGAAGAGGTCCTGGTAACCGATTCCACGAAAAGCTGCCACGCGACCTGCTGGGAGTCATTGTTGACCACGAAGGTCAGCTCGCTGAGCTGGGGGACGGTGATGCGCACTTCGGTGAGCCTCGCCGTCCGCCGGTAGAAGTCCACAAAGAAGGCGACCGCCATCCCCAGGAGGCTCCCGCCTATCGCGAACGCGTATCCGCTGTCGATCTGGCGTAACCCGTACAGGGCGAAGCCGATTCCGCAGCCGACCGCACCCCACAGGGCTATACGCACCGCCCGTCCCCGGAAAAACACGATCACGCTGCGCCGTCCTTCCGCCGTGCCCGGCACGTCCTGTACGCGCCGGGCGGCTCGCCGTCCCGACCATACTGTCGGCCCGCGGCGCCGTTCGGGCATCCCGTGGGGAAGGCCGCCCGGAAGGAGTTCCCTAGGCGTCCGCCTTGACCGCCCGGGCGAAGCGGTGGGCCACCTGCTGCCAGGTCCTCGCCGACTCCGGCTCGTCGCGGTCCGCCTCGGTTCGCAGCCGGTCCGGGTCGAAGCCGCGGGCGCGGACGGACTCGTTGCTCCAGGCGTGTACGCGGTCGGCGCCGGCCTCCGGGTGGAACTGCACACCCCACGCCCGGGCGCCGTAGCGGAACGCCTGGTGCGGGCAGCGCTCGCTCTCCGCCAGCCACACCGCGCCGGGCGGCAGCTCCGTGATGGCGTCCACGTGCCGCTGGACGGCCGTCACGCGCTCGGGCAGCCCGGCGAAGAGCGGGTCGGCCGCCGCCTCCGGGCGCAGCGTGATCGGCGTGCTGCCCAGCTCCGGTGCGCCGTGCGAGGCGGTGACCCGCCCGCCGGCGACGTGGGCGAGGAGCTGGCCGCCCTGGCAGATGCCGAAGACCGGGACCTCCCGCTCCAGCGCCTCGGCGACCAGCTCGCGCACGGCTGCCAGCCACGGCATCGCCACGTCGTCGTCGGGCATGGGGCCGCCGCCGAGCGGCAGGATCGCGGCGTGGTCGAGGCGGCGGGGCAGGGGCGCGCCCGCGTAGGCGTGGACGACGTCGAGGGCGATGCCGTCCTGCTCCAGCCACTCGCCGAAGCGGCGGGCGCCGCCGTCACGGCCGTTCTGCACCACGAGAACCTTCGTCATGCCTGCGATTCTCGGTCAGCTACGGGCGCGGGGCATCGGCGGGGGTGGGGGTCGGTGCGGCGGTGGCCTGCCGCGGGACGGCGTCGGCCGGTCCGGTGCCGGCCGGTATCGCGTCGGCCGGTTCGGCGTCGGTCCGTATCGGGTCGGCGGGGACGGCGTCGGCGGGGACGGCGTCGGCCGGTTCGGCTTCGGTGCGTATCGCGTGCGCGGGGACCGCGTCCTCCGGCTCCTCCGCCGGGCCCGCCCGCTCCCCGAGCGCGATGACGACCTTGCCCGACGTGAGGTCTATCGGCCCGCGGTGCGGATCGCCCGAGCCGACGTCGTCCACGACCAGCTCCATCCGCTCCCGGTCCCGCCGCGCGTGCGCGTGGCTGGGCGCGAACAACTCCGCAACGATGTTCATCCCCGCGCCTCCCGCGACTCGGCTGCCTACCTCAACGCCGCGGCCCGCCCAACCGTTCCCGCCCCCGCCGCCGCCCCAGCCCTCTCAGGCCGTCAGCCAGCCGCCCGAGACGTCCACGTCCGTGCCCACGACCGGCGCCGCGGCCGAGGAGCCCAGCCACATCATCACCGCGGCCATCTCCTCGGCCCGGACGATGCGCCGGATCGGGTAGTCCTGCGCGATCTCCTCGTACGTCAGGTCGAACGCCTCCGCCGCCCGCCGCAGCATCGGGGTGTCCACCGCCCCCGGCGCGAACGCCGTCACGCGCACGCCCTCCGGCGCGTACTCCAGCGCCGCCACCTTGGTCAGCGACGCCACCGCGTGCTTGCTGGCGTTGTACGGCGAGATGGTCGCGAAGCCGACCTCCGCGGAGATCGACGCGGTGTTCACGACGACCCCGCCGCCCTGGTCCAGCATCTGCGGGATCTCGTACTTCATGCACAGGAACGTCCCGGCGGCGTTGGTGCGCCACACGTCCTCCATGTCCGCGAGCGTCTGCTCGTGCAGCCGCGCCGCGCGCGGCGACTCGATGCCCGCGTTGTTGTACGCGACGTCGATGCGCCCGTACCGCCGCACGCAGCCGCGCACGAAGTCCCGTACCTGGTCCTCGTGGCGCACGTCGGTGCGCATGTACGTGGCCTCCCCGCCCGCGCGGCGGATGTCCGCCTCGATCTCGCGGCCGAGCCGGGCCCGGCGCCCGCAGAAGAAGACCTTGGCGCCGCGGCCGGCCAGCGCGCGGGCGGCGGCCTCGCCCATGCCGGAGGTGGCACCGGTGACGAGCACCACCTTGCCGTCGAACTCGCCGTCCCCGGCGCCCTGTCCGCGCCCGGCGGCCGGGGGCGCGGCCCGCGCGGTCCCGGCCCCCACGGCTCCGGCGGCGATCCCGGCGGTCAGGCCGGCGGCGCCGGTCCGGAGCAGGGCGCGTCTGGACGCGGGCCGGTCGGCGTCGCGCCGGTCGGCGTCCGGCCGGTCCGAGGTGGGGCGGTCGGAGGTGGGGCGGTGCGGCTCGGGCCGGGCGGTACCGCCGTCGGGTGCGGTCATGGGTGGGCTCCTCTCCGCGGTAGGGGCGGGCCGCGGGGCCCCGCCCGTACCGGCAGGTGTTCCGGTCGGGACCACCGAAACACCGGAGTTCGGGGCGGGTCCAATGCCTGCACCCATACGCTTCGGGCATGGACGAGCAGCCGGTGACCGAGGGCCCGGCGACGGACGTGGACACGCGCGTGCTGCGCTACTTCCTCGCCGTGGCCGGGCAGTTGAGCTTCACGGCCGCCGCGCGCGAGCTGTACGTCACCCAGCCCTCGCTGAGCCGGCAGATCCGCCGGCTGGAGGAGGACCTGGGCGCCGAGCTGTTCGAACGCACCGGGCGCGAGGTGCGGTTGACCCCCGCCGGCGAGGCGCTGGTGCCCGCGGCGCGCCGGATCACCGGCGACTGGGCGCGGGCCGTACGCGAGGTACGTACGGCCGCCGCGGCGGCCCGCAACGTGCTGCGGCTCGGCTTCGTCGCCACCGGCGCGGGACCGCTGGGCCTGCGCGCGCGGGCGGCCTTCGCCGCGCGGCGGCCCGAGGCGGTGCTGGAGCTGAAGCGGTTCGACTGGGGCGGCGAGGCCGCGGGTTTGCGCCGGGGCCTGGCCGACGTGGCGTTCGTGTGGCTGCCCGCCGACCTGACCGGGCTGCACGCGCGCACCGTCGCCACCGAGCGCCGCTGGGTCGCGCTCCCGCGCGCGCACGCGCTGGCCGAGCAGCGGGACGTGGGCATCGCCGACCTCGCCGACGAACACCTGATGTGGACGCGCAGGGCGCCGAAGGCGTGGGTCGACTGGTGGGCGGTCAACCCGCGGCCGGACGGCTCGGAGCCGGTGTGGGGGCCGGAGAACGACAACGTCGAGGAGATGCTGGAGCACGTGGCGGCGGGCCGGGCGGTGTGCCTCGCGGCCGACTCCATGACCACGTACTACACGCACCCGGAGCTGGTCTGGCGGCCGGTGCGCGACATCGAGCCGCTGCGCATCGCGGTGGCCTGGCCGCGGGAGCGGACGAGCCCGCCGGTGGCGGACTTCCTGGCGGCGGTGGGGGAGTGCGTGCGCGACCCCGAGGCGTACGCGTAGTCCCCCGGCGCCTCAGCCCGCCTCGGCGTCCGCCGCCTCGTAGCGTTCGCGGGCCGCGTGCACCTCCTCGATGTGCTCCTCCGCCCAGTCCTTCACGGCGGTGAGGAGCCCGGCGAGGCTGCGGCCGAGGGGCGTCAGTTCGTAGTCGACGCGTACGGGGACGGAGGGCGTGACGGCGCGGGTGAGGATGCCGTCGCGCTCCAGGGTGCGCAGGGTCTGGGTGAGCATCTTCGGGGAGACGCCGGCGATCTTCCGGCGCAGGTCGCTGTAGCGCCGCGGGCCGCCGGTCAGGGCGGCGACGACGAGGCTGACCCACTTGTCGCTGAGGCGGCCGAGGAGCTGGTTCGTGGGGCAGTCCCGCATGAACGCGTCGTACGCGAAGCGGGCCTGCTCGCGCCGCTGGGCCGCCGTCGTGGTCGGCATGGCTCTCCTCCGGGTGGCATAGGCACTCTCAGGTAACTACTTACTGCTGGATACTAGCTCTTCCTAGGGTTGCAGCAGCAGAACCGATACCGATTCAGGGAGAGACCGGCCATGCGTGTTGTAGTGGTGACGGAGTTCGGCGGCCCCGAGGCCGTGACGATCGCCGAGGTGGACGTGCCCGAGCCGGGCGCGGGGCAGGTGCGGATCAAGGTGGCCGCGGCGGCGCTCAACCCCGTGGACGGCGGGACGCGCGGCGGCGTCTTCGGGGCCGCGGCGGACGGGGCGTACACGGGGCTCGGCTGGGACGTCGCGGGGACCGTGGACGCGGCGGGCGCGGACGCGGCCTTCGGCGTCGGCGACGCGGTCGTGGCGCTGGTCCACGGGGTGGCGAAGCCGCTGGGCACCCACGCCGAGTACGTCGTCGTGGACGGCGCGGCGGTCGCCCCGGCGCCGACGACAGTCGACGCCGTACACGCCGCGACGCTGCCGCTCAACGCCCTCGCCGCCGACCAGGCGCTGGGCCTGCTGGACCTCGCGCCGGGCGCCTCGCTGCTGGTCACGGGCGCGGCGGGGGCGCTGGGAGCGTACGCGATCCAGCTCGCCGGCCACCGCGGCGCCACGGTGACGGGGCTGGCCCGGGAGTCCGACGAGGAACTGGTCCGCTCCCTCGGCGCGGCGTTCACCACGGCCCCGGCCGACGCCGGCTACGACGCCGTGCTCGACGCGGCGGTGCTCGGCGGCGAGACGGCCCTGCGCTGGACCCGCGACGGCGGCGCGTTCGCCGCGGTCATCCCGCACACCGCCCCGCCCCCGGTCCGCGGCATCCGCACCGCCGCGCTCGACGTCCGCGCCGACGGCGCCCGGCTGGCGGAGCTGGCCCGGCTCGTCGACGACGGCGTCCTGACACTCCGGGTCGCCGGGACCTACGACCTGGCCGAGGCGGAGAAGGCCCACGCCCGCCTGGCGGAGGGCGGGGTACGGGGCCGGCTGGTGCTGGTGCCGTAGGGCGCGGGGACGTAGGCCGCGGTAAGGGGCAGTGCGCCAAGTGCAAGCCCCTTACGCCCCGCCTTACGCACCCTCCTCCGGGCGGGGCGCGAGGACGCAGAACTCGTGCTCCTCCGGGTCGGTCAGGCAGGTCCAGGAGACGTCGCCCTGGCCGAGGTCGAGGTCGGCGGCGCCGAGGGTGCGCAGCCGCGCGACCTCCGCCTCCTTGTCGTCGCCGGGGTAGGGCAGCAGGTCGAGGTGGACGCGGTCCGGGGCGGTCTTCGGGTCGGGGGTGCGGAGGAATTCGAGGTACGGGCCGGTGCCCGCGGCCGAGCGCAGGACCGCCTGGTCGTCGGTCGCCTCGTGCAGTGTCCAGTCCGTCGCCGCGTCCCAGAACCGTGCCATGGCCCGGGGGTCCGCGCAGTCGACGACCACGGCGGCGACCGGTCCGGTGTCGCGGTAGACCTCCCGGGGCTCCAGCACGCAGAACTCGTTGCCCTCGGGGTCGGCGAGGACCGTCCACGGCACCGTGCCCTGGCCCACGTCGGCGGGCGTCGCCCCGAGCGCCAGGAGGCGGGCGACCAGCTCCGCCCGGTGGGCCGCGGAGGCGGTGGCGAGGTCGAGGTGCACGCGGTTCTTCGCCGTCGTCTTGGGCTCCGGGACGGGGACGACGTCGATGCCGAGGAGGACCGGGTCCGGCCAGACGAGGTCGCCGGCGGGGCCGACGTAGGTGGTCGCGCCGGCCGCGTGGGCGTGCCAGCCGAGCGCTTTTGCCCAGAACCGGCCGACCGCGGGGTGGTCGAGGGCCTTGATGTTCACCTGCACGGGTCGCAGTGCCATGGCGGCGATCCTATGCAGGCGTGTCGCGCGTGAGTGCTCGCTTCTCGAAATCGAACACACGTATGATAGCGAGTTGTGAGCGACTACGAGTTTCCGGAGGAGTTGCTGCGGGCGAAGCGGGAGTGGTTCGCCGTCGCGCAGCGGTTGGAGGAGTTTCCGCTGCGCCCGTACACGGACAGCGCGGGCGTCGAGCACCGGGCCCACAGCGGGTGGACGCCGGAGCTGGACCGGCAGGAGACGGTGCTGCGGAAGCGGTTCCGCGAGCTGTCCATCGAGATATCGATCCACCCGTTCTGGGAGACGCTGAACGGCGGCACGGTCGCGGCCCGGATGGCGCTGCGCGAGGCGGCACGGCTGTCGGGCGGCGGCTGAGGTGCGGGCGGCGGACCGGGCGCGGACAGCGGTCCGGGGCGGGCGGGAGCACCGCCCACCCCGGGGGTGGTTCGACAGGTTACGTACGCCGGGCCTGGGTCAGCCGCGTACCGGCTCGGGGGCGAGCGACTCGTCCTCGCCGGCGCCGGGTCCGGCCGCGGCCCCGGTCTCGGCACCGGTCTCACCGCCGGCCGTGTGTGCCGCGGCGTCCTCGTCCGCCGGCTCCTGCGGGGCCGTGCCCGTGGGCGGGACGTGGTTCAGGAGGCGTACGGCCAGGACCGCCACCCCCGCGAGCAGCACCGCTGCGATGATCGCCGCCACGTGCATCCCGTTCACGTACGCCTCCCGCGCCGGCGCCAGCAGCGCCTCCGCCGTACGCGCCGGCAGGTCCGCCGCCGCGGTGGCCGCGCCGGTGATGCCCTCCCGGGCGGCGTCCGCCGCCGGGCCCGGGGTGCCGGCCGGGACCGAGTCCTCCATCTGCCCGCGGTAGACGATCGTGCCGATGCTGCCGAGGGTCGCGATGCCCAGCGCGTAGCCGAACTCGCCGCTGGTCTCGTTCATCGCCGCCGCCGAGCCCGCCTTCTCCGGCGGCGCGGAGCTGACGACCAGGTCGGTGCCGAGCGTCACGAGCGGCCCCGCCCCCAGGTTGATCAGCGCGAACCCGGTGACGACGTACGGCAGTCCGCCGGAGACGTCGGCGAGCACGAGCAGCAGCAGGCCGACGACCGAGATGCAGAGCCCGCCGCCGATCAGCCGGGCCGGGCGGACGTAGCGGGCCGCGACGGGGGCGAAGCCGAAGCTGACGCCGGAGGCCGCCACCGCGGGCAGCATCCACAGGCCCGCCTTGAGCGGGGTCAGCCCCTGCACCATCTGGAGGTACTGGGTGATGAACAGCATCAGCGCGCCCATCAGGAACGTGCCGGCGAACATCCCGCCGAGCGCGGTGCAGAAGGCCCGGTTGCGGAAGAGGCGCAGGTCCATCAGCGGGTGCTCCAGCCGCTGCTGGCGCCGGACGAAGACGGTCCCGAACGCCCCGCCCGCCGCGAGCGCGGCCAGCGACACCGGCGCCCAGCCGTCCTTCGCCAGCTCCTTCAGCGCGTACACCAGCGGCAGGACCGCCGCCAGCGACAGCGCCACGCTCGCCAGGTCCAGCCGGCCCGCCTTGGTGTCGCGGTACTCGGGCAGCACGATCGGGCCCAGGATCAGCAGCAGCACCATCGCGGGCACCCCGAGCAGGAACGCCGAGCCCCACCAGAAGTGCTCCAGCATCGCCCCGCCGACCAGCGGACCGATCGCCGCGCCGCCCATGAAGCACATGAACCAGATGCCGATGGCCACCGACCGCTGCCGGGGGTCCCGGAACATGTTGGTGATCAGCGCCAGGGTCGACGGCGCCAGCGTCGCACCGGCGATGCCGAGCAGCGCGCGGGAGGCGATCAGCATCTCCGGGCTGGTGGAGTACGCCGCGACCACGGAGGCGACGCTGAACGCCGCCGCGCCGGTGAGCAGCAGGCGGCGGCGGCCGATACGGTCGCCGAGGGTGCCCATCGTGACGAGGAAGCCGGAGAGCATGAACCCGTAGATGTCCATGATCCAGAGCTGCTCGGAGCTGTTCGCGCCGAGGTCGGCGCTGAGGTGCGGCAGGGCGAGCAGCAGGACGAAGACGTCGATGGAGATCAGCAGGACGGGCAGCGCGAGCACCGCGAGCCCGATCCACTCCCGCCGCCCGGCCCGTGTCGCGATGTGCGTAGCCATGGGGTGTGCTCCTTGTCGGAAGCGACCGTCCGGCGCCCCCTTCGGGCGCCTCTCACCCGTGCGTCGAGCGGGCGGGACGGATTTCGACACCGGAGCCGAAGAAAGTTTGGATGTGACGCGGGTCACATGGGGTGGGGGTGCTTCAGAGGCGGACCGCCGCGCCCGTGACGTGCACCCGGGGGTCGCCCGCGCGCAGCTCGACCTCCAGCAGCGAGGGACTGCCCATGTCGTGGCCCTGGTGGAGGGTGAGCAGGGCGGCCTCGGCGGCGAGGCCGAGTTCGCGGGCGTACGCGCCGAAGGCAGCCGCCGCCGCGCCGGTGGCCGCGTCCTCCACGACGCCGCCGACCGGGAAGGGGTCGCGGACGTGGAAGACGTCGGCGGACTCGCGGTGGACGAGCTGGACGGTGGTGAGGTCCAGCTTCTCCATCAGGGCGCGCAGCCGGTCGAAGTCGTAGTCGAGGTCGGCCAGTCGGGCGCGGGTGGCGGCGGCGAGGACGAGGTGGTGCGCGCCGGCGAAGGCGATCCGCGGCGGGAGCGCCGGGTCCAGCTCGGCGGCGGACCAGCGCAGCGCGGCCAGCGCCTCGGCGACGTCGGCGTCCGCGGCCGGCCGGACGTGCGGCTCGACGCTGCTGAGCGTCGCCTTCAGCACGCCGTCCGCCTCGGTGACCGCCACCGGCACCCGGCCGGGCCGCGTGTGCAGCGCGAAGACGCCGGTGCCCAGCTTCTCGGCGAGCGCGACGGCGGTCGCGACGGTGGCGTGGCCGCAGAAGGGGACCTCCGCGGCGGGGCTGAAGTAGCGCGCCGTGAACGACCGGCCGGCGCCGGCCTCGTCCGCGGGGCCGGGGGTGAGGAAGGCGGTCTCGGAGTAGCCCACCTGGGCCGCGACGGCGGCCATCCGCTCGTCGGACAGGCCCGTGGCGTCGAGGACGACCCCGGCCCGGTTGCCGCCGGCGGGGTCGGTGGCGAAGGCGGTGTAGCGCAGCACGTCGGTCATGGGGGGTGAACCTCCGGGCCGCGGCGGCTGTTCCCGGACGGTGCGCGCGGCCGGCCCGGGTCGCGGGGGCACGCGGCGGACCCGGGTCGCGGGGGCACGCGGCGGCCGGCCCGGGTCACCAACTCGTGAGGAGCGGCGGGTGCCCCGGGTCGTACCGCCGCCAGGCTTCGGAGAGCCGGCCGAGGCGGGCGGGGGCGGCGATGCCGCGCACCGTGGCGATCCTGCCGCCGGCGAGGTCGAACGTCACGGCGCCGGTGACGTCGTCGCCGACCACGAAGAGGATCGCGGGGGCGCCGTTGAGGAGCGCGTAGTGGACGGCGGGCGAGCCGCCGGCGAGCCGCCGTTTCGCGGGTGTGGGCCGGAAGCCGGTCCGGGCGATGGCGGCGATGCGCTGCGGGGTGTCGTACCGCAGCAGGGTCTCGGTCAGGCCGGCGCCGTCGGAGACCGCGGTCGCGTCGTCGGTGAGCAGCGCCACCAGCCGTTCCGTACGGCCCGAGGTGGCGGCGGTGAGGAACTCCGCGACGATCCTGCGCGCGGACGCGGGGTCGACCTCGGCGCCGCCGCGGCGCGCGGCGGTGACGCGGCGGCGGGCCCGGTGGAGGTGCTGCTGGCTCGCGGACTCGGTGATGTCGAGGATCCGGGCGATCTCCGCGTGGCCGTAGGAGAACGCCTCGCGCAGGACGTAGACGGCGCGCTCGGTGGGCGACAGGCGTTCCATGAGGGTCAGTACGGCCAGGGAGACCGACTCGCGCTGCTCGAAGGTGTCGGCCGGGCCGAGCATCGGATCGCCGTCCAGGAGCGGTTCCGGCAGCCAGGCGCCGACGGTGCGTTCGCGGCGCACCCGTGCCGAGCGGAGCCGGTCCAGGCACAGGTTGGTGACGACCTTCGTCAGCCAGGCTTCCGGCACCTCGATCCGCCGCCGGTCGGCGGCCTGCCAGTGGAGGAAGGCGTCCTGCACGACGTCCTCGGCGTCGGCGGCGGAGCCCAGCAGCCGGTAGGCCAGCGAGGCCAGCCGGTTCCGGCCGGCCTCGAATCGCCCGGTGTCGAAGCGGTCGGTGGCGGTCGAGTCCACGCGCACCACCCTAGGCAGACGGGACCGTCTGCTCGTCGGACCCGTCCGGCGAGAAGGGGCTCGTGTTGTCGATGAGCGGGTCCGGCGCCGCGGCCCGGTGCCTGCGCCTCGGCGCGCCGAAGGTCGGGTGGAGGGTGCCCCACAGCGACCCCCTGACGATGCCCGACTTGATCCGCGCGGCCGTCCCGCCGCCCGCGTACCCCGGCTTCACCTGCCCCGCGTCGTCGACCTTCTGCCAGATCCCGTCGCGCCGCCCGAGGCTGATGCTGTTGTACCTGTAGACGAGTTTGGTGTGCGCGATCCTGCGGCCGGTCAGGCGGCCCACGACCGCCTCGATCACCTGCTTGCTCGTGTAGCCGGCCGAGCCGCAGGACATCGGCAGCGGCAGGTCGTTGTCGCCGATGGCGCGGACACTGTCACCGACGGCGTAAACGTCCGGGTGCGAGACCGAGCGCATCAGGCGGTCGACCACGATCTGACCGTTGCCGGTGACCTCAAGACCGGCCGCCGCGGCGAGGGGACCGACCGCGAACCCGGCCGTCCACACGGTCGCGTCGGACGTGAGGGCGGTGCCGTCGGCGCACAGCACCCGCGTCGGTTCGACCGCTTCGACTGTGGTGTGCTCCAGGACGGTGATGCCCAGCCGGTCGCAGGCCCGGCGCAGGTGACCGCGGGCTCCGGCGGCGAGCCGGGCGCCCAGCTCGCCGCGGGCGACGAGCGCCACCGACAGGCCGGGCCGGGACTCGGCGATCTCGGTGGCGGTCTCGATGCCGGTCAGCCCGTCGCCGACGACCAGTACGTTCCCGCCGCCGCCCCGCTCGGCCCGCTCGGCCCGCTCGCCCAGGAGGTCCAGCCGCTCGCGCAGACGCAGCGCCGCGGGCCGGGCGGCGACGTTGAAGGTGTGCTCGGCGACGCCGGGCACGCCGTGGTCGGCGACGTGGCTGCCGAGCGCGTAGACCAGCGTGTCGTAGCGCAGCTCGCCGCCGCCCTCGGCGTCGGCGACGGTGACGACCCGGTGCTCGGGGTCGACGGCGGTGACACGGCCCAGGCGCAGCCGGATCCCGGTGCCCGCGAAGACGTCGGCGAGCCTCGGGGCCCGGATCCGCTGGCCGGCCGCGAGCCGGTGCAGTTGCAGCCGCTGGACGAAGTCCGGCTCGGCGTTGACCACGGTGATCTCGGTGTCCGCCGGGGCCAGCCGGCGGGCCAGGTTCCCGGCCGTGAAGGCGCCGGCGTAGCCGGCGCCGAGGACGACGATGCGGTGCTTCATGTGCGGCTCCTGTCGTTCGCCTGCTCTTGTGACCTGAGCGGGACGGCGCCCCGATTGCTGACAGAAACCGCACGTGACCTGGCTCACAGGGCTACGGGGCCGGTGGCCGCCCGGTGTCCGCCCGGTGCCGGCCCGGTCCGCGGCCGGGTGATCTTCATTTCGTATCGCTGACGTGTGCGCGTCACTTCCCTCTCACCTCCCCACCTGAGACTCTCCCCACGTCGCACCCCCCGAACGGAGAGGTGACCCATGCCCGAGTTCCCCCTCAGCCGCCGCCGCGCCCTCGGCACCGCGGCCGTCGCCGCCCTCGCCCCGACCGTCGTCGGACTGTCCGAGGCGCGGGCCGACGGCCCCGCGCGGGCAGGCGGCCACGAGGACGAACTGCACGTCATGAGCTTCAACCTCCGCTACGCCTCCGCCACCCCGCCCAACTCCTGGCCCGAGCGCCGCCCCGTGATGCGGGCGCTGCTGCGCGCCGAGGAGCCGCACCTCGTCGGCACCCAGGAAGGGCTGTACGCGCAACTGCTCGACATCGCCGGCGACCTCGGCCGCCACCACGCCTGGATCGGCACCGGCCGGCAGGGCGGCAGCAAGGACGAGTTCATGGCGGTGTTCTACGACATCCGCCGGCTGGCCCCGGTCGCGTTCGACCACTACTGGCTCTCCGACGAGCCGTACCTGATCGGCTCCAACACCTGGGGCAACGCCGTGCTGCGCATGGTCACCTGGGTGCGCTTCCGGGACCTGGCCACGGGCCGCGAGTTCTACCACGTCAACACCCACCTCGACCACGTCAACCAGCAGGCGCGCGAGCGCTCCGCCGACCTGATCACCAGCCGCTTCGCGGAGTTCGACGCCACGCTGCCGCGGGTCGTCACCGGCGACTTCAACGTCCCCGCCCACCGCAACCCCGTCTACGACGCGATGCTCGTGGGCGGCGGCCTGGTGGACACCTGGGACACGGCGGAGCGGCGCAGCGCGGCGTACGCCACGTTCCACGGCTACCGGCCGCTGGTGCCGGACGGCGACCGCATCGACTGGATCCTCGTCACGCCCGGCGTGCGGACGCGGTACGCGGAGATCAACACCTACGAGCGCGGCGGCCAGTTCCCCAGCGACCACCTGCCGGTGCAGGCGTTCGTGCAGCTCTGACGCCCCCGGCCTGACGGCCCCAGTCTGACGGCCCCGGCCTGACGGCTCCGGTCTGACGCCCTCGGCCTGACGGCCCGGTCAGCCCTCGCCGCCCCGGTCCTCCGCCCTGCCGCGCAGCCGCTCCATCTCCCGCCGGTCCCGCTTCGTCGGCCGGCCGGTGCCGCGGTCGCGGCGGGCGACCGGGGCGGCCATCTCCCGCGGCGGCGGGGGCGGGCTGTGGTCCGCGTAGCACTCGACGGCCACCGGCGCACCCACCCGTTTGCGCAGCAGCCGCCTGACGATCACGATGCGCTCCCGCCCGGCCAGCCGCACCCGCACCTCGTCGCCGACCCGCAGCGCCTGGGCCGGCTTCACCCGGTCGCCGTTGACGCGGACGTGCCCCGCCTTGCAGGCGCCGGCCGCCGCGGAGCGGGTCTTGGTGAGCCGTACGGACCAGATCCAGCTATCGACCCGTACGCTCCCGTCCTCTCCAGCCATGTCACCGACTCTACGGGCCCCGCCGGAGGAATAATCCCCTCGGACCCGACCTTGGAAGGGGATCATGAAGGCGATCGTCACGAACGAATACGGCGGACCGGAGAACCTGCGCCTCGACGAGGTGCCGAAGCCCAAGGTCGGCCCCGACCAGGTGCTGGTGCGCGTGCAGGCGGCGGGGGTCAACCCCGTGGACTGGAAGGTCGCGAAGGGCTGGCTCGACCCCATGATGTACGTCCGCTTCCCGCTCATCCCCGGCTGGGACGCGGCCGGTGTGGTGGAGGAGCTGGGCGCGGACACCCCGGAGTTCGCCGTCGGCGACGAGGTGCTGGGGTACGTGCGCCGGGACGAGGTCGGACAGGGCACCTACGCGGAGTACGTCGCCGCGCCCGTACGGACCCTCACCCACAAGCCCGCCGCGCTGAGCTGGCAGCAGGCCGCGGCGCTGCCGCTGGCCGGGCTCACCGCGCTGCGCTCGATGGACCGGGTGGGCCTCGGGGACGGCGAGACGGTGCTCATCCACGGCGGCGCGGGCGGGGTCGGCTCGCTCGGCGTGCAGCTCGCGGTCGTCCGCGGCGCGCGCGTGATCGCCACCGCGAGCGAGCGGAACCACGAGTTCCTGCGCTCGCTGGGCGCCGAGCCCCTGACCTACGGCGACGGCCTGGCCGACCGGGTGCGCGAGATCGCGCCGGACGGGGTGGACGCGGCGCTGGACTTCGCCGGCGGCGGGGCGGTGCACGTCTCGCGCGAGGTGCTGAAGGACGCGACCCGGTCGGCGTCGGTCGCGGACGGCGACGTGAAGAAGCTGGGCGGCCACGTCGTGTGGGTACGCCCGGACGCCGAAGGGCTGGCGCACCTGGCGGCGCTCGCGGCGGCGGGGAAGCTGACGGTGCACGTGGACGCGGCGCTGCCGCTGGCGGAGGCGGCGGAGGCGTTCCGGCGCAGCGAGTCGGGACGTACGCGCGGCAAGCTGGTCCTGGACGTGCGGTAGCGCCGCGGCGGGCGGAGGGGCGCCACCGCGCTGCCGTCCGCGAGCGCAGGTGGCGCCCGGACGTGCGGGGCCGCAGCCGCGGTGCGGGAGGTGCGGCCGGCCGGTCAGGGCTCGGCCGCTGTCCCGGCCGGACTGCGGTGGCGGTACCCGCCTGCATGAAAGCGCTGAACGGGTCGGCAACCCCCGCGGCGCACACGGGGGTTGCCGGTCCGCGGACCGCTCAGCGCGACGTGAGGTCCGCCGTCGCCTCCGGCGGCTGCGTGTCCTTCGACGCCGCCGCGGCCTGACCGCCTTCCGCGCCCTCCTCCGGATCCGAGCCCAGCGAGTCGATCAGCGCGTCCTGCTCCGCCCCGCCCTCGGGCCGCAGCAGTCCGATGCCCACGTACAGCACCAGCGACGTCAGCAGCGGCAGCCCGACGAGCGCCGCCTGCGAGGTGTCGTCCAGCACCCAGTGCAGCACCGACCACAGCCCGAGCCCGCCGGCCCAGGACACGATCGCCGCTGTCGGCCCGCAGCGCCGGAACCACGGCAGCATGCCCAGCATCAGCGGGATCGAGATCGGCCCCATCGTCGCCGCCACCAGGTCCACGACCACGTCGAGGACGAAGCCCTCACCCCCGGTCGCGATCGCCACGATCATGCTCACCGACACGAACGACACCGTCGTCACCCGCGCGAAGGTGAGCTGCGCCCGGTCCGTCAACTGCCGCACCCGCGGCACCAGCACGGGCGCCATGTCCCGGGTGATGACCGCCGAGATGACGTTGGAGTCCGAGGCGACCATCGCCATCGTGTGGCAGAAGAACCCGGCCAGCACCAGCCCCGTCAGGCCGGCCGGCATCAGCTCCTTCGCCAGCTCGACGTACGACTCCTCGCTGTTCTCCAGACCCGGCACGATCAGCGGGGCCGCGAACATCGGCAGGAACAGGACGAACGGCCACACCAGCCACAGCCCGCTGGACAGCAGCGCCGAGCGCTTGGCCGCGGAGCCGGACGGGGCGGCCATGTAGCGCTGCGCCAGGTTCCACATGCCGCCGTTGTACTCGAAGGTCTTCACCAGCAGGAACGCCAGCACCAGCGTCGTCGTCACCGGCCCGGTGACCGGGTCGTGGTGGCTGTCCGGCAGGTCGTCCCACATGGTCCACAGCGAGTCGATGCCGCCCAGCTCCGCCAGTACGGCTATGAACATCACCGCGCCGGCGAGCAGTTGGATGATGAACTGGCTGAAGTCCGTGAGCACGTCCGCCCACAGCCCGCCGACCGCCATGTACGCCATGGTGGCCACGCCGGTGAACGCGATGCCCCACTCCAGCGGCACGTCCGCGAACCCCTGGAGCAGCACGGATATCGCCACCCACTTGGCCGCGATGTCGACGACCTTCAGCAGCGCGCCGCTGTACGCCAGCACCTGCTGGGTCGGCAGGTTGTACCGCTTCGCCAGGTACTCCAGCGGCGAGGCCACGTCGTGCTTCGCACGCAGCCGCGCCCAGCGGGGCGCGAAGACGAACGCGCCGACGCCGATGCCGAGGCCGATGGTCAGCGCCCACCACACGTACACCGTCAGCCCGTGGTCGTAGGCGACGGCGGCGAACGCGACGAACATCACCGCGCTGTAGCCGGACATGTGGTGCGAGATGCCGGACAGCCACCACGGTATGCGGCCGCCGGTGGTGAAGAAGTCCTTCACCGTGTGGACGCGGTTCTTCGACCACCAGCCGATGCCTACCATCACGCAGAAATAGGCACCGACCATGATCCAGTCAGCGATGGACATCGGGAGCTCCTGCCTGTGTCTCCGACGGGTCGTGGGGGAGGGTGGTGCACGTGCCGCGTGCGAACCGCTCACCAACGGGCCCGTGCGGGGGCGAAGCCGGGGTGGAAGCGGCGCATGTACGCGGTGTCGTCGCGGCGCCGGACGCCGCACCTCTCGTACTGCTCGTGCAGCACGGCCAGCGCGTCGCGGTCCAGTTCGACGCCGAGGCCGGGCCCCGGCGGCAGCGGTACGGCGCCGTCGGCGAAGGTGAGCGCTCCGGGGGCGATCACGTCCTGACCGTCCTGCCACGGCGTGTGGGTGTCGCAGGAGTGGTCGAGGTTGGGGGTGGCCGCGGCCAGGTGCGTCATCGCGGCGAGGCTGATGCCGAGGTGGGAGTTGGAGTGCATGGACAGGCCGATGCCGAACGTCGCGCAGAGCGCGGCGACCTGCGCGGACCGCAGCAGCCCGCCCCAGTAGTGATGGTCCATCAGCAGGACCCCGACGGCGCCGCGCGCGATCGCCGGCGGCAGGTGCGCGTGCGTGACCACGGCCATGTTCGTGGCCAGCGGCATCGGCACCTTCGCCGCCACCTCCGCCATCCCCTCGATGCCGGGCGCCGGATCCTCCAGGTACTCCACCGTCCCGGCCAGCTCGGCGCCGACGCGCACGGAGGTCTCCGGTGTCCAGGCGGCGTTGGGGTCGATGCGCAGCGGCAGCCCGGGGAAGGCGGCGGCCAGGGCGCGTACGGCCGCGATCTCCTCGTCGGGCGGGAAGACGCCGCCCTTCAGCTTCAGCGAGCGGAAGCCGTACTGACCGATGAGCAGCCGCGCCTGCGCGACGATGCCGTCCGGGTCGAGCGCGGCGCCGAAGCGGTCCGCGGGCGCGTCGGGGTGGCCGGCCCACTTGTAGAAGAGGTACGCGCTGTACGGGACGGCGTCGCGCACCGGCCCGCCGAGCAGGTCGGCCACGCGCAGGCCGGTGGCCTTGCCGGCGATGTCCAGGCAGGCGACCTCGAAGGGGGAGAAGACCGAGTCGACGGTCTTGCCGTTGCTGCCGGCGCCGGTCAGGCCGTGCTGGTCGGAGAAGACGCCGGTGCCGACGGTGGCCGCCACGCGGGCGTACAGGGCGTGGTGGTGGCCGGCGTCGGCCCCGACGAGGGCGCGGGCGGCGGCGCGCAGCCGGTCCAGGTGGGAGGCGTCGCCGTAGCTCTCACCGAGGCCGGTGAGGCCGTCCTCGGTGACGACCTCCACGACGCTGCGCAGGGCCCACGGCTCGTGTACGCCGGCGGCGTTGAGCAGCGGCGGGTCGCGGAAGGCGACGGGGGTGACGGTGATCTCGCTTATTCGCCTCACCGGAGGGCTCCGGCGGTCTCCAGGCCGGCGGAGACGATCAGCTCCAGCTCGGCGAGGTGCTTCGGATGCGGGTCGACCAGCGGTGGCCGGACGCCGCCGGCGTCCAGGCCGCGCAGCCGTGCGCCGGCCTTGACCAGCGAGACCGCGTAGCCGGGGACCTCGTTGCGGAGCTGGACGAGGGGGATGTAGAAGCCGCTCAGCAGCCGCCGTACGCGCTCGCCGTCCCCCTCGGCCAGCGCGCGGTGGAAGGCGAGGGCGACCTCGGGGACGAAGCAGAAGACGGCGGAGGAGTACAGCCGGGCGCCCACGGCCGCGTACGCCGCGGCCGAGACCTCGGCGGTGGGCAGGCCGTTGAAGAAGGTGAAGTCCCGGGCGCGCCCGTCCCGTTCGCCGAGGGCGGCGTGCACGGCGGGGATGATGCGCTGCATCAGCTCGACGTCGCCGAGCCCGTCCTTGAAGCCGGTGACCGTGGGGATCCGGGCGAGTTCCGCGGCGCCCGCGGGGGTGAAGCGGGCGTTGTCGCGCTGGTAGACCACGACCGGCAGGCCGGTGGCGGCGGCGACCTCGCGGACGTACGCGACGAGCCCCGCCTCCGGCGCGGCCACCAGGTACGGCGGCATCAGCAGCACCCCGTCCGCGCCGGCCTCCGCGGCGGCCCGGGCGCACGCGACGGCGTGCGGCAGCGGGCCGCCGGCCCCGGCGAACACCGGCACCCGGCCGGCCGCGGCGGCGACGGCGGTACGGACCACCCGCCGGTGCTCGGCGCCGTCGAGCGCGTGGAACTCGCCGGTGCCGCAGGCGGCGAACACCGCGCCCGCGCCGTGCGCGACGCCGTCGGCGACGTGGCGGGCGAGCACGTCCTCGTGCACCGCACCGCCGCCGTCGAAGGGGGTGAGGGGGAAGAACAGGATGCCGTCGAGCTGCACCGGAACCTCGATTCATCTATCTGAACGAAAGATATGAATCTGAATTGGTGCCGGAAACGTAGAGGTGGGTGCGACGGCCGTCAAGGGGGTGTGCGCGGTTTCGGGCGCGGCAGGCGGGGCCGCCGTGCCGGGACGGGCGGAGCCGAACGCGGGCCTCAGTGCGGCCAGATGGGCGGGTCGGTGCAGAACGGGCCGCCCAGGTTCGCCCCCTCCGGCGCGTCCGGGTCGTCGGGGCCCAGCTCGGCGAGCAGCTTGTCCGCGTACGCCTCGGAGTCGTCCTGTGGCTCGTAGCCCAGCGCCCGCGCCGTGTTCAGGTCCCACCACGCGCGGGTGTTGGCGGAGCTGCCGTAGACGACGGTGTGGCCGACGTCCGGTGCGCTCAGCGCGGCGTGGAACAGCCGGGCGCCGTCGGCCGGGCTGAGCCAGAGGGAGAGCATGCGCACGCTGGTCGGCTCGGGGAAGCAGGAGCCGATGCGTACGGACACCGTCTCGATGCCGTGCTTGTCCCAGTAGAGCTGCGCCAGGTCCTCGCCGAAGCACTTGGACAGGCCGTAGAAGGTGTCCGGGCGGTGCGCGGCACCGGCCCCGATCAGCTCGCCGGCGGGCACCCGGCCGGCGTGGCGGGGGCGCGGGTGGTAGCCGACGGCGTGGTTGCTGGAGGCGAAGACGACGCGCGGGACGCCCTCTTCGCGCACGGCCTCGTAGAGGTGGTACGTGCCCTCGACGTTGGCCCGCAGCACCTTCTCGAACGTCGACTCCAGCGAGATCCCGGCGAGGTGGAGCACCGCGTCGACGCCGCGGACCGCCGCGCGCAGCGCGGCGCGGTCGGCCAGGTCGGCGGTGACCACGCGCTCGGGGCCGGGGGTGACGGCGGCGTGGTCGAGCAGGCGCAGCTCGTAGCCGTGGGCGGGCAGCAGCTCCCGCATCAGGGTGCCGATGCCGCCGGCGGCGCCGGTGAGCAGGACGGTGCGCGGAGGGCGGTGGGCTGACATCGTGGACGGCTCCTCGGTGGCTCGGTTGGCTCGGTTGGCTCGGCGCGTCGGTCGGGCGGCGGGACGCGGTCTTGACGGTGCATCGGGGCGCCCCTAGCGTGCCTGTTCACCAATATGGACGCCGGGCAGAAATGTGTACACCCTGATGATGACACCTCGTGCTTCGGTCTTTCTGTATCCCTGGGACGTCGTCGGCGACCCCGCCGCGCCGCGCCGCATCGCGGAGTTGGGCGTACGGCAGGTGACGCTCGCCGCCGCGTACCACTCCACCCGCGCCGTGACCCCCCGCCACCCGCGCCACCGCATCGTCACCGCCCGGCACTCCGCCGTGCTCTACCCGCCGGACGAACGCCGCTGGGCCGGCCGGACGCTGCGCCCGTACCCCCAGGACTGGGTGGACGCCGCCGACCCCTTCGGCGCGGCGGCCGAGGCGCTGGCCGGGGCCGGTCTCGAAGTCCATAGCTGGGTCGTGCTCGCGCACAACTCCCGCCTGGGCGCGGAGCATCCGGACACCTCGGTGGTCAACGCGCACGGCGACCGCTACCCCTGGGCGCCGTGCATAGGACGCCCCGAGGTGCGCGACTACCTCGTCCGGCTCGCCGCGGAGGCCGCCACCCGGCCGGGGGCGCGCGGCTGCGAGCTGGAGTCCTGCGGCTGGTACGGGCTGGCGCACCTGCACGCCCACGACAAGATCGCCGGGGTGGCGCTGGACGGCGCCGGGCAACTGCTCATGTCGCTGTGCTTCTGCGACCGCTGCCGCGACGGCTACGCGGCGTACGGTGCCGACCCCGAGGACCTGCGGGCGGCCGTCACCGCGGCGCTGCTGCCGTACTGGGACGGGGTGGCCGCCGCCCCGCCGGCCGCCGCGGAGGCGGTGGAGGCGGCGGGGGCCTGGGCCCGGATCGTGGGGCTGCTGGGCGAGGGGCGGGCGGCGGCGGTGCTGGGCTGGCGGCGCGCGGCGGCGACCCGGCTCCAGCGCGAGGCGGTCGCGGCGGTACGGAGCCGGGCGCAGGACTCGGCGTTCCGCGTGCTGCTGCACGCCACCCCGGAGCCGTACGCCTGCGGCGCGAACGCGGGGGTGGACCCGGCGGAGGTGCTGACGTTCGCGGACGGCCTCGTGCTCCCCTGCACGGGCGGCCCCGCGACCCGTACCGCCGCCCTGGAACCCTGCGTCCCCCACCGCCGCCCGCACACCACGCTGGCGGCGAACCTCACGGTGGTCTCCGGCATGGGCGGCACCCCGGCGACGCTCGCGGAGGACGCCGCCCACGCGGCGGAGCTGGGCGCGGACGAACTCCGGCTCTACCACGGGGGGCTGGCGTCGGCGGAGGACCTGGCGCGGGTGGCGGAGGCGCTGGGGGCGCTGGGGGCCTGACAGTCCGGCGGCGGTCCCGGCAGTTGCGGCTGTTCCTGCGGTTCCTGCGGGGCCGGGCCGTTCCGGTTGTTCCGGCCGGTTCGGCCGTCAGCCGATGATCGCCGCCTCCTCCTGCTGGAGGATCTCCACGAACGGCACGTCGTCGTAGTTGCCGAGGACCACGCCGACCCAGCCGGTGTACGCGTGGATGTTCCAGCTCGCGACGCTGCCGGGGTTCACGCCCGCGCGCCCGTTCACCCGCTGCCCCTTCACGAAGCCGACCGGCGTCATGTACGCCCCGAACGAGGCGTCGGCGGACGCCGACCGGCCGGCCAGGCCGCCGCCCTGCGGGGGATGGGGGATCTTGGGGCCGGTGAACAACTCGGCGTAGGGCCGGTCGAGGAGCGTGCCGTCGCCCAGCGCGTGCGCGAACCGGACCAGGTCGGGCGCGGTGGCGAAGCCGCCGTCACCGGGCGGGTCGATGAAGCTGCGGCCCGGGTTCTTGCCGAGCTGGTTCGGGTCCGGGCTGCCCTTGTCGAGGTTGCGGACGGCGTCCACCCGGCTGCCGTCCGCCTGCCGCATGTACGAGTGCGCCAGGTGCTCGTCGGTGAGCCACTGCGGCCGGGTGAAGAACCCGGTGCCCGTCATGCCGCACCGCCAGAACACGTTCTCCTCGACGTAGTCCCAGTACGTCATGCCCGTGACGGCCTCCACGATCAGCGCGGGGATGCCGACCTCGGCGCCCGCGTGGTGGGTGGGCGTGCCGGGCGGGGCCACCGCCTTCGCCTGCCGGGCCCACCGCCCGTAGAACTCGCGCACCTCCTCCCGGCTCTGGAAGACGCGCTCGCGGTCCTCCTCCGGCGTGTTCAGCCCGGAGGTGCCGGAGAGCAGGTGGTGGATGGTCACGTTCTCGGCGATCTCCGTGGCGAACCCGGTCAGGTGGGCGCCCACGGTGTCCGAGAGCGTCAGCCTGCCCTCCTGCGCCAGTTGCAGGACGGCCACCGCGCCGAACGGCTTGCCCGCGGAGGAGAGGTTGAACGCGACGCCCTCGTGGTTGCGGATCCCCTTCTCCTTGTCGGCCATGCCGTAGCTGCGCGACAGCACGGTGCGGCCCCGGTACGACAGCATCACCACGCCGGAGAACCTGTCCTCGGCGGCCAGCTCCGCCACGTACCGGTCGTACGCGCCGCCGGGCCGCGTGTCCGGCGGGATGCCGTCCGCGCCCCCGGCAGGGGCCGGGGCGCTGTGGCCGGGCGGGGCGTCCCAGAGCTGTGCGCCTGCCGCCGCGCCGCCGGCCGCCGTCAGCCCGCCCCACCGCAGCACGCGCCGCCGGCCGATACCGCGTGCGGAATCCGAGTCCATGGTCGTTGTTCCTCCCTGGTCGACGAACCGACCGCTGCCGTGCGGTAGTTCGGCGACCACTGAAGGCGAAGGGCCGGTGCGGCGGCGTATGCGTTTTCCGATACGCCCGCGATACACCCGAACCGGTAGACGACGGGGGTGTGCGGAGGAAGGGCACGGCCGTACGCCGGTGCGGGTGGTGCGGCCGGTGCCGGGGCGGGTCAGCCCGTCGACCCCGCGTCCTCGTCCCGCGGCGACACGTGCACCTTCGGCCCCGCGCCGGCGCCCGCGGGGCGGTGGCCCGCCAGAGCCGCCGCCACCCCGTCCAGGCCGACGGTCGCGGCGATCAGCGGGCGCGGGTCCACCGCTCCCTCCGCGTACGCCACGATCGTCGCCGCCAGGCCCGGGGACGCGCTCAGGATGCCCACCGCCGTGGCGTCCTTCAGGGCCAGGGCGCGGGTGTCGAGCAGGCTCGGGGTGCCCGACAGGCCGATGAAGACGACCCGGCCGCCCGGCTCCACCAGCTCCACCGCCCGCGCCGGCAGCGACTCGGCGTTGGAGGCGTCGACCACGGCCTCGTACGGGAGCCGCGGCAGGGTCTCGGCCGTCCAGCAGCGGTCGAAGCCCAGCGACGCCGCGAACTCCAGCGTCGCGGTGTCGCGGCCCAGGACGTGCACCTCCGCGCCCGCCCGCCGGGCGAACATCGCCACCAGCAGCCCGATCGTCCCCGGCCCCGTCACCAGCACCCGGTCGCCCGCCCCGACGCCCGCCGCCCGGGCCGCGCGCAGCGCGTTGCCGCCCGGCTCGACCAGCGCGCCGAGGGCGTCGTCCACGGAGTCCGGCAGCGCGTGCAACGACCACGCCGGGACGGCCAGCTGCGCCGCCAGCGCGCCCGCGCGGCCGAGGATGCCGACCTCCTGGCGGTCCGCGCACAGGTGCTGCCGCCCGCCCCGGCAGCGTCGGCAGGCGCGGCAGCCCAGCATCGTGTCGCCCATCACCCGCCGCCCCACCCAGCCCGGGTCCGCGCCCGCGCCGACCGCGGCGACCCGCCCCGACCACTCGTGCCCGGGGCGTACGGGGAACCGCGACCGGCCGTCCCGCAGGTACTGCAACTCGCCCGAGTACAGCTCCACGTCCGTCCCGCAGACCCCCACGCGCGCGACGTCCACCACCGCCTCGCCGGGCGCGGCCACCGGCGGCTCGACGTCCACGACGCCCGCGGCACCGGGGGCGTGCAGCACGAAGGCCCTCAACGGCCCGCCGCACCCGCGCCGCGCCGGCCCGTCGCGCACTCAGTGCGACTCACGGCTGACCTCCGAACCCGAGGAGCCCACCAGGAAGTCCAGGTCCGCACCGGTGTCCGCCTGCAACACGTGGTCCACGTAGAGCCGTTCCCAGCCGCGCCGCGGCGCCGCGTAGCCGGCCACCGTCGCCTCGTTCGGCGTACGGGCCGCCAGCTCCGCGTCCGGCACCTCCAGCGTGAGGCTGCGGCCCTCGACGTCGAGGCTGATCACGTCGCCGTCGCGGACCAGCGCCAGCGGCCCGCCCGCCGCCGCCTCCGGCGCGACGTGCAGCACCACCGTCCCGTACGCCGTGCCGCTCATCCGCCCGTCGCAGACGCGCACCATGTCGCGTACGCCCTGCTCCAGCAGCTTGCGCGGCAGCGGCATGTTCGACACCTCCGGCATGCCGGGGTAGCCGCGCGGGCCGCAGCCGCGCAGGACGAGCACGCAGTCGGCGTCGACGTCGAGGTCCGGGGCGTCGATGCGGGCGTGGAAGTCCTCGATGCTGTCGAAGACGACCGCCCGCCCGCTGTGCCGCAGCAGTTCGGGGGAGGCGGCGGCGGGCTTGACGAGGGCGCCGGAGGGGGCGAGGTTGCCGCGGAGCACGGCGATGCCCGCGGCGGGCTGGAGCGGCGCGTCGCGGGTGCGGATGACCTCGGGGTCCCAGATGCGCGCGTCGTCCAGGTGCTCGACCAGCGGGCGGCCGGTGACGGTGAGCGCGGCCGGGTCGAGGAGGTCGCGTACCTCGTTCAGCACGGCCGCGAGGCCGCCCGCGCGGTACAGGTCGTCCATCAGGAACCGCCCGGCGGGCAGCAGGTCGACCAGCAGCGGCACGTCCGCGCCGACGCGGTCGAAGTCGTCGAGGGTCAGCTCCACGCCCAGGCGCCCGGCCAGCGCGAGCAGGTGCACGACGGCGTTGGTGGAGCCGCCGGTGGCGGCCAGCGCGACGATCGCGTTGCGGAACGAGGCGGCCGTGACGACGCTCGACGGGGTACGCCCTTCCCGTACCAGCTCGACCGAGAGCCGCCCCGACTCGTGCGCCGCCTCCAGCAGCCGGCTGTCCGGCGCCGGCGTGCCGGCCAGGCCCGGCAGGACCATGCCCAGCGCCTCGGCGAGCACGGCCATCGTGGAGGCGGTGCCCATGGTGTTGCAGTGGCCGCGGCTGCGGATCATGGACGACTCGGAGCGGGTGAACTCCCGCTCGGACATGGCGCCCGCGCGCACCTCCTCGCTCAGCCGCCACACGTCCGTGCCGCAGCCGAGCGGCGTGCCGCGGAAGGTGCCGGTGAGCATCGGGCCGCCGGGGACGACGAGCGCGGGCAGGTCGACCGAGGCGGCGGCCATGAGCAGCGCGGGGATCGTCTTGTCGCAGCCGCCGAGGAGCACCAGGCCGTCGACCGGGTTGGCGCGGAACATCTCCTCCGCCGCCATCGCCGCCATGTTGCGCCACAGCATCGCCGTGGGGCGCACCTGCGTCTCGCCGAGCGAGACCACCGGCAGCTCCAGCGGGACGCCGCCGGCCTCGTGCACGCCGTCGCGTACGGAGCGGGCGACCTCGGTGAGGTGGGAGTTGCAGGGGGTCAGGTCGGAGGCCGTGTTGGCGATCGCGATGTGGGGGCGGCCGGAGAACGCGTCGTGCGGCAGGCCGCGGCGCATCCACGCGCGGTGTATGTACGCGTTCCGGTCCGTACCCCCGTACCACTGGGCGCTTCGCAGTTCGGCAGCCATACACCGTCCTTCATGTCGCAGGGGGCGAACTCCCGCACAGTAAACGGTTGCTGCACACGCTGCCTACCCGTCGGCGCCCGCCCGGCCTATTATCCCAACATGTCTTGGGGAAACGACTCGCCGCTCGTGCCGCTGCGCGCGCTGGCCAACCCGCTGCGTATCCGCATCGTTTCGCTGCTCACGGGCGCGCCGATGTCGGCGACGGAGGTGGCGGAGGAGCTGGGGATCGCGCACGGCTCGGCGAGCTACCACCTGCGGCGGCTCACGGCCGCGGGCTTCCTGCGGCGGGCCGGCGACGGACCCGGCGCGGAGCCCGGCGGCGCGGCGCGCCGAGGACAGCCGCCCAAGCGGTACGAGTACGACCCGGACAGCGCGCTGCGCCTGGACCGCTCGGGCGACTCCGACCTGCTGCTGGAGGCGCTCTTCACCGACCTGCGCCGCCGCGCCGGCGCCGCGAGCCGGCAGGTCACCAGCGCCGACGCGGAGGTCTGGCTGCCGCGCGAGACCTGGGCGGAGGTCTGCGCGCTGACGGACCGCGCGGTACGCCTCGTCCACGACAAGGCGGGCCCGCCGCGGACCGGCGACGGCGTCCACGTCAGCTTCACCGCGATGCTGCTCGAACTCGACGGCGAACGCGGCTGATTTCCGCCCCGTACGCCCGTTTCGCATCCCCGGCCCACAGGAGTGCCCATGACCCCGTCCGCGCACACCTCGCCCGCCTCCCCGCCCGCTTCCCCCGACATCCCCGCCGCCGACCTGGCCGCGTACGCCGCGCTCGTCCTCGACGTCGCCGCACCCGTCGCCGCCGGCGACCTGGTGGCCGTCAACGCCGAGATCGAGCACGCCCCGCTGGCCCGCGCGCTCGCCGAGGGCGCGTACGCGCGCGGCGCCCGCTACGTCGACATCTGGTACTTCGACCCGCACGCCAAGCGCTCCCGCGTCCGGCACGCGGACGCCGCGACGCTCGGGGACGTACCCGACTGGCTCGACGCACGCAACCGTGAACTCGGCCGCCGCCACGGCGTCCTGGTCAACATCCGCGGCGAGGCCGACCCCGGCCTGCTGGACGACACCGACCCGGCGCGGGCGGGGCTCGACCGCATGCCCAACCTCGCCTCCCGCTACCGCCTCCAGCAGGGCGATCTCGTCCGCTGGACCGTCATCGGCTACCCCACCCGCTCCTGGGCGCGCAACGTCTTCGGCGAGGACGACGTGTCCCGGCTGTGGGGGCACCTCAAGCACTTCCTGCGGCTCGACCGCCCCGACCCGGCCGCCGCCTGGCGGGACCGGCTGGCCGAGCTGAAGGCCCGGGCGGCCCAGCTCGACGAACTCGCCCTGGACGCCGTCCACTTCGAGGGCCCCGGCACCGACCTGACCATCGGGATGATCCCGGGCGGACGCTGGGACGCCGTGGGCTTCGACAGCGCCGACGGCCGCCGGTTCGTCGCCAACCTCCCCTCGGAGGAGGTCTACACGACGCCCGACCACCGCCGCGTCGAGGGCACCGTACGGGCCACCCGCCCGCTCGCCCTGGCCGGCACGGTCGTCACCGACCTGGAGCTGACCTTCGCCGCCGGCCGGGTCGCCGAGGTGCGGGCGAGCAGCGGCGCGGACGTCGTACGGGCCCACCAGGCGGCCGACCGCGGCGGCGCGCAGCTCGGCGAGGTCGCGCTGGTGGACGGGACGTCGCCGATCGGCAGGTCGGGCGTCACGTTCCTGGAGACCCTGCTGGACGAGAACGCCACCTGCCACCTGGCCTGGGGCGCGGGCCTGCCCCAGACCGTGCCGGGCGCGGCGGACCTGAACGCCGAGGAGCGCGACGCACGGGGCCTTTCCGTCTCCGCGGTGCACACCGACTTCATGGTGGGCGGCCCGGAGGTCACGGTCACGGGCATCAGGCACGACGGCGGCCGGGTGGTGGTGCTGGAGGACGACGAGTGGCGGCTCTGACGCCGGCGCCTGCGCGCGCCCGTCGCCGTCACTCCGGCGCGAACACCCCCAGGGCGTCGTACGCGATCCACGAACCCGTCGTCTTGCGCAGCGTCAGGACGTTCTCGCCGGGCGTGAAGAGGTCCGCGGGCAGCGGGAGTTCGTAGGACGAGGGCTTGAGGGTGCTGCCCGGCCGGGCCGCGTCGCCCTCCAGCGAGCCGCGGGTGGCGCCGCCGCGGAACTCCAGGGTCCGTACCGTGCGGCCGTTGAGGGCCAGATCGGCGGTGCCGGCGGCGGTGGCGTGGGAGTCGATCAGCCACAGGGCGAAGCCGAGGTCGGCCCCGGGGGCGGCGGGCAGGTCGAAGCGGAGGGCGAAGGTGTGCTCCTTGCGGCCGGCCCAGGCGTCGCCGGGGCCCGGGTGGAGATAACACCAGTCGCGGGCCGGATCGGAGGTGCCGTGGCGGAAGTCGACGCCCTGCGGGAAGGCCGTGGGGTACCGGGCGCTCAGGTTCGGCGAGAGGGCGAACTCCAGCCCGCGGTGGTCGAACTCGCCGACCTGCGCCACCGGGCGGCCGGCCGCGATCGACCGCTCGTTCGCCGCCGCGACGGCGCGCGCGGGCCGGGTGCGGGCGCCGGAGTCGACCACGGCGACGACGGTGTAGCGGCGGGTCACCGGCTCGGGGCCGACGCGGTGGGTGTGGTGCGGGAAGAGGGTGCGGGCGAGGAGGGTGTCGCCGGCGGCGGAGAGTTCGTACACCTCGTAGTGGTCCACGAGCTGTCCGCGGCGCGTACGGTACGGCCGCCACGTCAGCTCGACCACGCCGAGCCCGCCGGCGGCGGCCAGGCCCGAGACGGTGCCCGGCGCGGCGCCGGAGCCCGGCCGCCCGGCGGTGGTGTTGGCGGCGGCGTTGGTGGCGGTGGTGTGCGCGGTACTGGAGGTCATCGTCAGCTCACCTTCTGCATGCCGGGGCGGCCGTGCTGGACGCGGAAGCGGTCGAGCGTGAACCCGGCCGCCCGGTTGTCGGCCCGTACGTAGGGCACCGCCCGGTACTCGGCGGTGACCGCGTGCGCGTCCGCGTGCCCGAGGACGTAGCCGCGGCGGCCGTCGTAGAACCGCATCCAGGGGTGCTGCATCCAGTCCTTCGTGTAGTTGTCGGTGGGCGCGCCGTCGCCGTCCGAGGCGATGGACGTACCGAGGAACTCGCTGCCCACGATCCGGGATTCGGGGTCGGCGAAGTCCGCGAGGAGGTCGCCGGCGATGGAGCGGTGGCAGTCGCCGGTGAAGACGACGGACGGCCGCACGCCGGGCTCGCCGAGGACGTCGAGCAGGCGCTGCCGGGCCGCCGGGTAGCCGTCCCACTGGTCGACGCGGTTCTCCGTCACCCGGACGAGTCCGACCTGCTGGAGCAGCAGGTTCCAGCGGGCGTCGGAGGAGCGCAGCCCGTGGTAGAGCCAGCGCTCCTGGTCCCGGCCGAGCATGGTGCGCCCCGGCGCGTGCTGCTCGGCGGCGTCCGCGGGCTTGGGGTCGCGGTACTGGCGGGCGTCGAGGACGTGCAGGGCGGCCAGGCCGCCGTAGCGCAGCCGGCGGTGCAGCCGGGTGTCGGGGCCGTGGGCGAGGGAGAGCGGGGGCAGCGGGCAGTTCTCGTAGTACGCGCGGTACGCCACGGCCCGGCGGAGCAGGAAGTCCTCCTCGCTCAGGCCGTAGTACGAGTTCTCGTCCGAGTAGTCGTTCTGCACCTCGTGGTCGTCCGGGGTGAGGACCCAGGGCGCCGCCGCGTGCACGGCCTGGAGGTCGGGGTCCGACTTGAACAGTGCGTAGCGCAGCCGGTAGTCGGCCAGGGTGTTGGTCTCGATCTCGTGGCGCGCGCCGGGCAGCGGGGCGGCGCGCCACATGTTGGCGGCGGTGATGCCGTACTCGTAGACGTAGTCCCCGAGGAAGAAGACCACGTCGGGGTCCTTGTCGACCATGTCGCGGTACGCCGAGAAGTAGCCGTGGTACCACGCCTGGCAGGAGGCGGTGGCGAAGGTGAACGAGCCGCGCGCGGAGCGGGGGTCGGGCGCGGTGCGGAACCGGCCGACGGGGCTGGTGCGGCCCTGCGCCCGGAAGCGGTAGAAGTACTGCCGGCCCGGGCGCAGCCCGCGGACCTGCGGGTGGACCGAGTGCCCCAGCTCCGGCAGCGCGACCGCGGAGCCGGCGCGTACGACGCGCCGGAAGCGCTCGTCCTCGGCGACCTGCCAGCCCACGTCGTAGCCGGCGCGCGCCATGCCGCCGTGGCCGTCCTCGGCGAGCGGCTCCGGCGCCAGCCGGGTCCACAGCACGGCGCCGTCCGCGGCCGGCTCGCCGCTGGCCACCCCCAGGCGAAACGGTTCTGCGCGCAGCCGGGGCGCGCCGCCGGCGGCCTCGGCCCGCCCGGCGAGCCCGGCCCCGGCGAGCAGCGCGCCGACACCGACGCCCGCCGCCTGGAGGAACGAGCGCCGACGCGGCGCATGGGGTGGTGAAGTCACCTGAGCCTCCCGGGCGTTGTGAAGATCCGGAAGGATGCTCGCCGGGCGGGATGACCGGGGCGCGACGGGCGGGTGAAGGTCCGCGGGACGGCAGAGAGACGGTCGGCGGGGCGGAACGGACCAGCTCAGGGGCGTGGAGGGCCGGCTCTCGGTTCGCACGGGCCCCACTCGCGGTCGTACGGGCCCCGCTCACCGGCGTACGGGCCCGGCCCCCGGGCGTACGGCCCCGCCGAAGGGCCTGCGGCCCCCTCAGATGTACTGCGCGACCCGCCGCTCCGCGGCGTGCAGGTACTCGTTCAGCGCGCGGCGCGAGCGCGACAGCGTGGTGATGTGCGCGTCGAGCCCGTCCAGCCGGTCGCGGAACTTGTCCAGCAGCTCCGGGCAGGGCTCGAAGTCGGGTCCGGTGCCGGTGGCGCAGGGCAGCAGCCAGGCGATGTCCGGGGTCGACAGGCCGGCGTCGAGCAGGCGCCGGATCTGGGTGACGGTGAGCACGGCGTCGTCCGTGTACTCGCGGTAGCCGTTGCCGGAGCGCTCGGGCTTCAGCAGGCCCTGGGCCTCGTAGTAGCGCAACTGGTGCGCGTTGACGCCGGTACGCCGGCTCAGCTCGCCGATCCGCATGCCCGCTCCTCCTTGACCTTCACACCGGTATGAAGGTTGACCATTCTTCCATGACGACCGACAACCACCCGGAAAACGCCCCCGCCCAAGCCCAGGCACCCGCCCCCGTCGCCGTACTCGGCCTCGGTCTGATGGGCCACGCCCTCGCCGCCGCCCTGCTGCGCGCCGGGCACCCCACCACCGTCTGGAACCGCACCGCCGCCAAGGCCGACGACCTCGTCGCCGAGGGCGCCGTACGCGCCGACACCCCCGCCGCGGCCTTCGCCGCCGCCCCGCTGGTGGTCGCCTGCGTCACGGACTACGACGCCCTGCGCGCCCTCCTCGGCCCCGTCGACCCCGCCGTTCTCGACGGCCGGACCCTGGTCAACCTCACCACCGGCACCTCGGCGCAGGCCCGCGACACCGCCGCGTGGGCCGCGGGGCTCGGCCTGACGTACCTCGACGGGGCCATCATGGCCTCCCCGCCGGCCATCGGCACCGGCGAGGCGGCCATCGCCGTCAGCGGGCCGCGCGCGGACTTCGACCGCCACGGACCCGCGCTGCGCAGCCTGGCCGGCGACATCCCGTACCTCGGCGCCGACCACGGCCTGACGTCGCTGTACGAGATGGCGATCGTCGGCCTGATGTGGAGCCTGCTCAACGGCTGGCTGCACGGCGCCGCGCTGGTCGGCACGGCGGGCGTGTCCGCGGCGGAGTTCA
Source organism: Streptomyces sp. 184 (assembly GCF_045781775.1). Lineage (NCBI taxonomy): Bacteria > Bacillati > Actinomycetota > Actinomycetes > Kitasatosporales > Streptomycetaceae > Streptomyces > Streptomyces sp. 184. Next base: position 1,615,018 of record NZ_CP123230.1, read on the forward strand.
CGGCCATCGCGTCGAAGGGCGTTCCGGCCGTCGTCGGCTGGCTCCCCGGCTTCGCCGAGCAGATCGACACCGGCACCTTCACGGCGGACGACGCGACGCTGGACATCCACCGGGCGGCGATGGCACACCTCGTTCAGGAGAGCGAATTTCTCGGCGTGAACGCGGAGTTCCCGGCGCTGATCAAGTCCTTCGCCGACCGGGCGGCGGCGGCCGGGCACGGCGGCGAGGGCTATCCGGTGATGATCGAGGAGTTCCGCCGCCCGGCGGCGAAGCCGGAGTGACCCCACCCCCGGAATACCACCGACAGACCAGGACTTGGCTACCGACATGACCACGACCTCGTACGACCCGCGCGCGCTGCTGGCGGTCAGCCGCCTCGGCGTGCTGGCCACGATCAAGAAGGACGGACGCCCGCAGCTCTCGCCCGTCATGCCGTTCTACGACCCGGACGCCGGCGTCATCCACGTCTCGATGACCGAGGGCCGCGCGAAGACCGCGAACCTGCGCCGCGACGCCCGCGCCACGCTGGAGGTCACCGCGCGCGACGGCCGCTCCTGGGCCACCGCCGAGGGCACCGCCACCCTCACCGGACCCGGCACCGACCCGCACGGCCCGGAGGTCGGCGCGCTGGTCGACTACTACCGCGCCGCGGCGGGGGAGCACCCCGACTGGGACGAGTACCGCGCGGTGATGGTCGCCGACCGCCGGGTGCTCATGACCATGACCGTGGACCGCGTCTACGGCGAGCGGATGGGCTGACACCCGCGCGCACACCGGGGTGACGGGCAGCCGCCCGTCACCCCGTTCGCATGGCCGGGCGTCATCCCCGCGGCGGACGGGGCGCGGCGCCGTACTCGCTTTTCAGTACGCCGAAGTGCCGTACGGGCGACGACGACGGCACGGGGTCCCCGCGGAAACGCTGGAGGGGTTCTTCGAAACCCCAGAAGCGGAGACCTCCTTCCATGGCGACCTTCCTGTACCGGCTCGGCCGGCTCGCCTTCCGCCGGCGCCTTCCCGTGGCGCTGCTGTGGGCGGCGCTCCTCGCCGCCGCCGGCCTCGGCGCGATGAGCGCCGGCGAACCGCCCGACGACTCCTCCTCGATGCCCGGCATCGAGGCCCAGCACGCGTTCGACCTCATCGACGAGCGCTTCCCCGGCGCCGCGGCGGACGGGGCGGACGCCCGCGTCGTCTTCGTCGCGCCCGGCGGCGAGAAGATCACCGCGGGCCCGGGCCGGGCGGCGGTGGCCGCCTTCGTCGCGGACGTGGCCGACGCGCCGCAGGTCGCGGGGGTGGCGGACCCGTTCGACGGGCAGGGCATCAGCGAGGACGGGACGACCGCGTACGCCACCGTCACCTACGAGGTCGCGGAGGACGACGTCAGCGGCGCCGCCAGGGCTGCCCTCGAAAGCGCCGTGGACGAGGCCCGGGACGCGGGGCTGACCGTCGAGGCCGGCGGCAGCGCGCTGGAGTCGTCGGTCTCGGCGGGCGTGGGCGAGGTGGTCGGCTTCGCCGTCGCCGCGGTGGTGCTGCTCGTCACCTTCGGCTCGCTGGCCGCCGCCGGGCTGCCGCTGATCACCGCGGTCGTCGGGATCGGCGTCAGCATGTTCTCGATCCTCGCGCTGGGCAGCGCGCTCGGGCTGTCCTCGACGGTCGGCGAGCTGGCGATGATGCTCGGGATCGCGGTCGGCATCGACTACTCGCTGTTCGTCGTCTCCCGCTACCGCGAGGAGCGGGCCGCGGGCCACGAACCGCGCGAGGCCGCCGGGCGGGCGACTGGCACGGCCGGGTCCGCGGTGGTGTTCGCGGGGCTGACGGTGGTCATCGCGCTGGCCGGTCTCTCGGTGGTCGGGGTGCCGATGCTGACGAAGATGGGGCTGGGCGCGGCGGGGGCGGTGCTGGTGGGGGTGCTGGTCGCGCTGACGCTGGTGCCGGCGCTGCTGGGGTGCTGGCCGGACGCGGTGCTGGCGCGGCGCGACCGGCGCGACCGGCGGGGGCGCGGGAGCGGGTGGCGGAAGGGGCGTACGGCCACGTCGTACGACACGGGCCCGGCCGGTACGAGCCCCGCGGCCGGTACGAGCCCCGCGGGCGGCACGGGCCCCGCGGACGGTGCGGGCCACACGGGCCCCGCGCGCCTCCCCTCCCGTACGAGCCCTCCCGACCGGACGGCGCCCCCCTCCCGCGACACCCTCGGCGTCCGCTGGGCCCGCTTCGTGCTGCGCCGCCCCGTCCCCGTCCTCCTCGCCACCGTCGCCGGCCTCGGCATCCTCGCCGTACCCGCCGCCGACCTGCGCCTCGGCATGCCCGGCGACGAGGCCAAGCCCACCTCCACCACCGAGCGCCGCGCCTACGACGCCCTCGCCGCCGGCTTCGGCCCCGGCTTCAACGGCCCCCTCACCGTCGTCGTCGACGCCCGCGGCGCCGCCGCCCCGCGCGCCGCCGTCGGCGAGGTGGCCGCGGCGCTCGGCGCCACCGACGGCGTCGTCTCCGTCTCGCCGCCCCGCTTCGACGAGGCCGGCGAGACCGCCGTGCTCTCCGCCACCCCCGCCACCGCGCCCACCAGCGAACGCACCAAGGACCTCGTCCACGACATCCGCGACCGCCGCCCGGCGACCGAGGCCGCCACCGGCGCGACGTACGAGGTCACCGGCACCACCGCGCTCAACATCGACATCGGGCAGAAGCTCCAGGACGCGCTGATCCCGTATCTGGCGACCATCATCGGGCTCGCGTTCCTGCTCCTCCTGCTGGTCTTCCGCTCCGTGCTGGTGCCGCTGAAGGCGGCGCTCGGGTTCCTGCTGTCGGTGCTCGCCGCACTCGGCGCCGTCGTCACCGTCTTCCAGCAGGGGCATCTGGCGGGGCTCTTCGGCGTCGAGCAGACCGGGCCGGTGATGAGCATGATGCCGATCTTCCTGGTGGGCATCGTCTTCGGCCTGGCCATGGACTACCAGGTCTTCCTCGTCTCGCGGATGCGGGAGGCGTACGTGCACGGGGAGGACGCGCGCGCCGCCGTGGTGAGCGGTTTCAGGCGCAGCGCCCGGGTGGTGGCGGTGGCCGCCGTGATCATGATGGCGGTGTTCGCCGGGTTCATGACCGGCGGCGAGCAGGTCATCAGGATGATCGGCTTCGGGCTCGCCGTCGCGGTCCTCTTCGACGCCGTCGTCGTCCGCATGGCGTTCGTGCCCGCGGTGCTCGCCCTGCTGGGCAAGCGCGCCTGGTGGCTGCCGCGCCCGCTGGACCGGCTGCTGCCGCGCGTGGACGTGGAGGGCGAGGCGCTGGGCCGCGGGCGCCCCGGCCCGCGGCCGGTCCCGGACGACGAGCCGGACCAGGACCTGACGCGCGTCTGACGCCCCGGCCCGTAGGGTCGGCTGCCCGCACTCCGGTGCGGCGGCCGGCCCCCGCGCCGTACGACCACGGGGCCCGTCCACCCGAGCGGAGAACACCGTGCTCCCCATCTGGTCGCGGTTCACCGACCGCCACCCCCGCCTCGTCGAGGCGGTCCTGCTGCTGCTCGTGCTGGTCGCCACCAGCCGGCAGTACGCCGGCGCCGGCCACGGCTGGGCCGCCGGCCAGCCCTTCGTGGCCGGGGCGCTGCTGCCGATGCCCTGGCGCCGCCGCCGGCCCGGGCCCGTCGTCGTGGTCACCGCGGTCTGCGCCGCCGCCTCCGCGGGCCTGGGCTACGCCCTCACGCCGCTGCTGATGGTGCCGACGCTCATCGCGCTGTACGAGCTGGCCGTACGCGCACCGCAGCGGACCGTCTACGCCCACTACGCCCTCGTCGTCGCCCTGGTCGTCCCCGCGGCGCTCCTCGCCGACAACGGGGAGCAGGACTGGGCCGAGGAGTCGGTCAGCCCGGTCTTCTGGCTGCTGCTGCCGGTGCTCGCCGGCGTCGCGGTGCAGGCGCGGCGCGCGTACGTCGACGCCGTGCACCTGCGCGCCGAGTACGCCGAGCGCACCCGCGAGGAGGAGGCCCGCCGCCGGGTCGCCGAGGAGCGCGTACGCATCGCCCGCGAGCTGCACGACGTCGTCGCCCACCACATGGCGCTCGCGCACGCCCAGGCCGGCACCGCCGCGCGGCTGGCGCACACCCGGCCCGCGCAGGCCGAGGAGATCCTCGGCGAGCTGACCGGCACCACCTCGGCGGCGCTCCGCGAACTCCAGGCCACCGTCGGCCTGCTGCGCCAGCCCGGCGACCCGGAAGGGCCCGAAGGGCGGGAGGGACCGGGCGGCGGCGGCTCCGGGGAGCCGTTGGAGCCGGCTCCGGGCCTGGGCCGGCTGCCGGAGCTGGTCGCGGCGTTCGCCTCCGCCGGGCTGCCGGTCACCGTCGCCGCCGAGGGCGAGGCCCGGCCGCTGCCGCCGGGGCTCGACCTCACCGCGTACCGGATCGTGCAGGAGGCGCTGACGAACGTCGCCAAGCACGCGAGCGCGGGCGCGGCGCGGGTGCGGCTCGCGTACGCCCACGACCGGCTGACGCTCACCGTCAGCGACGACGGCGGCGCGGGCCGGCCGGCGCCGCCGCCCTCACCGCCGCCGGCGCCGGGCGGCGGCTTCGGGCTCATCGGCATGCGCGAGCGCGCCCGCAGCGCCGGGGGGAGCCTGCGCGCGGGCCCGCGGCCGGAGGGCGGCTTCGCCGTGACCGCGGAGCTGCCCCTGCCCGTACGCCACCGGCCCCCCGAACCGCACACCCCGGCCCCGCACACCCCCGAGCCTCCCGGAGAGCCCCGATGACCGTGCGCGTGCTGCTCGCCGACGACCAGGCCCTGCTGCGGGCGACGTTCCGGCTGCTCATCGACTCCTACCCCGACCTGGAGGTCGTCGCCGAGGCCGCCGAGGGCGGCGAAGCCGTCGAACTCGCCCGCGCGCACCGCCCCGACGTCGTGGTCATGGACATCCGCATGCCCGGCACCGACGGCCTCGCCGCGACCGAGGCGATCTGCGCCGACGCGGAGCTGGCGGACGTGCGGGTGCTCGTCCTCACCACGTTCCAGACGGACGAGCACGTGGCCCGCGCGCTGCGCGTGGGCGCCGCCGGCTTCCTCGGCAAGGACGCCTCCGCCGACGAACTCGTCGACGCCATCCGCACCGTCGCCGCCGGTGCCGCGCTGCTGTCGCCGGCCGCCACCCGCGCGCTCATCGCCCGGTTCCTCGCCACCCCCGAGCCCGGCGCAGACCGCGCCGTACCGGCGGACCTGGCGGTGCTCACCGCGCGGGAGCGGGAGGTGACGGCGCTGGTCGCGGAGGGGAAGTCCGACGCGGAGATCGCCGCGGAGCTGGTCGTCAGCCCGCTGACGGTACGCACCCACGTGCAGCGCGCGAAGATGAAGCTGGCCGCCCGCGACCGCGCCCAACTCGTCGTGCTGGCCTACCGGTCGGGCCTCGTGCGGGCCCCGGAGTGAACGCGAGGGGCAGGCGGCGGCCCCGGAGAAACGGCAGCGGCCCGAGGGAGCACCCCGGGCCGCAACGGTATTCGGACGCTGTGTGGTTGCCCAAGCAACGTAAGAGATCGCGATACGGCGATCTCACACACCACCGCCCGGATGCGGCCGCCAGTCGAGCGCAGGCGCGTGGTTCAGGATCTCGTTCTCCAAATGCTGGAGCGCCGGCCGGGGGTTGATGCCCAGCTCCTCCGCCAGCCTGCGCTGGTTGGTACGCAGCACAGCCAGGGCGTCGGCCTGCCGGCCGGCCCGGTACAGCGCCAGGCTCAGCAGCTCGCAGCCGTATTCACGCAGCGGATGAGCCTGCGTGAACGCCTCCAGTTCGGCCACCGCCATCTCGTGGGCACCCACCGCCAGCAGCGCGGCGCACCGCCCCTCGATGACCGAGAGCCGCAGCTCCTCCAGCCGGGCGACCTCGGGCCGTACGTAGGTGGTGTCGGCCACCTCCGCGTATGCCTGGCCCCGCCACAGCATGAGACCGGCCTCCAGCTCACGCAGCGCCTGCTGCGGCTTGCCGCGGTCGAGTGCCTCCCAGCCGGCGCTGGCGCGCTCGCTGAACCGCTGTACGTCGACCTCGACGACATGGGTGTCCAGCAGATAGCCGCGACCGTAGGTGCGGAGCACGGTCGCGGGGGTGCGCGGAGCGCGGTTGGGTTCGAGCACCCGGCGCAGGTTGGCCACGTACGCCTGGAGTGAGGTGATCGCCGACGGCGGCGGGTTGCCGGTCCACAGCTCCTCGACGATGACGTCGACGGCCACGGGCTGGCCCACCTTGCTGACGAGCAGAGCCAGCAGGGCACGCTGCTTGGGAGCACCCAGGTCTAACAGCCGACCGTCGACGACGGCCTCGATGGGGCCGAGCGCCCGGAACTCCGCCATGGGCCGCGGCGGATCTGGGATCATGGACGGCCGTGTCGCGCTCCAGCGGATCGTGCGCGAAGGGGACGGGGGCGCGGTCGGCGGCGCCTCCGGGGTGGCCGTTTCGCCGGGTGTTCCGACAACGAGGCGGGTCGGGCTGGAATCGAGTTCGAGGTCGAGCTCCTTTGCGAAGTACACCTCCAGTATCTCGTTGGCGCGGCGGAGTTCCTGCACTTCGCGCTCCAGCTCCGCGATGCGCCGCGCGTCACCGTTGTCGGTTCCCGCGCGCTGCCCGTCGTCCGAGTGGGACTGGCAGGCTCCGCCCGATCCAGCGCCGATAACCACCGTGTCGACGTTGGTTCTGTCGTTCGTCATCTATGAACTCCCAACATCTCACCGCCTTTTCCGGGGCACCTGGCCAGGGTCGGGTGTCGACCTGGCCGGCTGCCGGCCTCAAGCAGGATCCGGTCACCGTACGCTTCGTGCGGTGTGCGAGAGTGGTACTGCATGGCGCTCCGGAGAGCGCTCTCACACCGCGGCATGACAGCGGCCCGCCCGAAATGCGGCGCGAAGGGTGTGCGCTGCTGAGGTGTCGGGCGGTTAGAGGAGAAGACGTGCGCCGCGTCGGAAAGCGTAGGCGCCGTAAGGATTTGCTGCTGAAAAGCAGCAATATCAACCAGAGTTTCGTAAAATTCGACTTTTGCCGGGTTTGGCGGCCAGAAGTTCTTCGTCTGACCATCAGGCCGGCGGCCGGGTTCCGGCCTTGCGTCGATCATGAGCATTTCTGCTGCCCCCGTATTTGTCGTCCAGTCCCCCGAGACTGGCCGGGGGCCAGCGTAGCCGCGAACCCTAAACCAGTCAAGACCTGGCAATGTCAACTGCGGGTTTAACACGACTGATACACAACGCAATGGATCTTCGGTTGCCGAACACCGAGAGCGACGATCGATCTGGGGGCTTCGATGCTTTTCTCTCCGGCTATTCGATCCCAACATCGCAAACGGGCGTTGTCAACACGGTTTCGGTGGTGCCGCCGCCCCCCGGTGCGGTAACCGCCGTTCCCGCACGTCGAAGGTGTGATCGATTGTGCCAGCCGGGGGCGGAGGGGCAAAGTCCTGCCATCCGCCGACGACATGACAGGAACTTGCTACACGGCGGGCTGCCGAGACGTTTTAGCAAGATCGTCTACGGGGTCTGTCGAGGTGCCCTGTCGAGGGCGGAAGCCCAGGTGAGTCGGGCTGCGCGAGGCGGAGGGAGCCCGGAATGATCTACTCCGAATTTGGTCTGCCAGTCCGCGGGGGCAACCCCCGTGCCGGCGTCGTCCCGGCCTCCGTATGTGTAGCAGAGCGTGACGGTTGCCAGGGTGCGCGGGCTGTGCCAGGGCGGGCCGGGAGGGGAGGCCGCGGGAGGCAAGTCCGGCAAATTCGGCAACGAAATTTCATCCCGGTCCGCAGCGAAGGGGGAGGCACCGCTTCCGGCCTGCGCCGCGGCCTGTCCGGATGCTGATCTTCACCTTTCCCCGGGTACAGCTTCAGGCAATTATCCCGGCGAAATAATCTCTTGTTCGCCGTGCCGTCACACGGGCCACGGAGCCGGCCCGCGTGTGCTATGTGCCGCCGGGTGTTTTCCCGTCCCTCTCCAATTCCTGGTGCGTTGAATTAGGTCCTCGGCGCTTGTGCCGGCCCCGCGGGAGGACCAGTCCTTTGCATGTAAGACGAAGGCGAATCGATCCGGAGGGCCGCCCGCCGGGCGGTGGCCGGGTCGCCGGTGCCGGCGCGGGCCGCGGGGCGACGGGCCTGCGGCGGAGACGTTCTCGGGGGGCGCGGGTCGTACGCGCGCGACGCCGGGCGGGACACGAGACATCTGGACATGTCCATCTTTTCCCCTCTCGCGGCGAAGGAAGCAGCAGACCTCAAACTGATGACAGGCGGCAGCCCCGAAATGTGACCGACGATCTTGAATGAATTTCCGGAAGGGCTCCGCGCGCCCTCGCGGCCGGTCCGCCGGCCGCCGTCCGGCGCCTCGCGCGGGACCCGGCGGGGCAGGTCGGCGGGCCCGTACGGCAAACGCCGCCAAGCCGGCGCCAACCCGCTCGATAGTGCCAGCCAAATCGCCGGGCCGATGCTGAGTGCACGCAGCATCGGTAAAGAGACGTCGGCATGACGGTGTCGAGGAGGCTCATCCGGAAGTCCTGCTTCCAGATCGTGGGGGACGACGACAGCGCTCGGTCTCGGTTGCCGCTTCCTGCGGTTCGGCGGCGGCGGGCAGGGTCTGCCCGGGATCCCCCGATGCCCTGCCTGAGCCGTCACCTCATGGAAGGCCGAGCATGGAAGCCATCGAAGTTCCGGTTCTGATCGTGGGCGGCGGCGGGTGCGGCCTGTCAGCCTCCATCTTCTTGTCCGACCACGGCGTGGAGCACCTGCTGGTCGAGCGGCACACGGACACGTCGAGGCTGCCGCGCGCCCACTACCTCAACCAGCGCACCATGGACATCTTCCGGCAGCACGGGCTCGTGGACTCCGTCCACGAGCAGTCGGCGCCGCTGGAGATGTTCGGCAGGGTGCGCTGGCAGACCTCGCTCACCGGCGACGGGCCGCTGGACGCGCGGGTCATCCACGAGATGGACGCCTTCGGCGGCGGTGCGCTGACCGAGGTCTACGCGGAGCACGGCCCGGTCCTGCCGGCCAAGCTCCCCCAACTGCGGCTGGAGCCCGTGCTGCGCCGCCGCGCCGAGCGGGACAACCCGGGCCGGGTGCTGTTCGGCCACGAGCTGACCACCTTCGCCGACAAGGGCGACCGCGTCGTCGCCGAGATCCGCGACCTGGCCACCGGCGAGACGACCACGGTCACCGCGCAGTACGTCATCGCCGCCGACGGCGGCCGCAGCATCGGCGCCGAACTGGGCGTGCGGATGGAGGGCGTGCCCAGCATGCTCAACGTCACCACCGCCTACTTCACCGCCGACCTCTCCCGGTGGTGGCACGACGGCACGATCATCACCTGGTTCGTCAACCCCTACCGCCCCGACCTGTCCAGCACGCTGCTGGAGATGGGACCCACCTGGGGGAAGCACTGCGAGGAGTGGGGGCTGCACTTCAACCCCGGCGACGCCGACCGCGACGACCCCGAGGCGATGACCGCCCGGATCCGCGAGGTACTCGGCGTACCCGACCTGGAGCTGACCCTGCACAAGATCAGCCAGTGGACGGTCGAGGGCGTGCTCGCCGACCGCTACCGCCAGGGCCGGGTGCTCATCGTCGGCGACGCCGCGCACCGCCAGCCGCCCACCACGGGCCTCGGCCTCAACGGCGGCGTCCAGGACGTGCACAACCTGGCGTGGAAGCTGGCCGCCGTGGTCTCCGGCCGCGCCGACGACGCCCTCCTCGACTCGTACGGAACCGAACGCCGCCCCGTCGGCAAGCGGAACGTCGACTGGGGCCTGTCGACCTGGTTCCACCACAAGGTGATGACCGAGGCCGCCATCGGCCTGGGCGCGCACATCCCGGTCGAGCGCCGGCCGACGGTGTTCTCCGCCTACTTCGACTCCTCGCCGGTCGGCACGGCGGTACGGGCCCGGGCCGCGGAGATCTTCCACACCCACCGCTCCGAGTGCCAGGCGCACGACCTGGAGGTGGGCTTCGCGTACGAGGCCGGCGCGCTCGTCCCCGACGGCACCGAGCCCCCGGAACGCGCCCCCCTGGGCAACACCTACCACCCCACCACCCGGCCGGGGCACATGCTCCCGCACGCCTGGATCGAGCGGGACGGCGAGCGGCTGTCCACCCACGACCTGGTCGGCCGCACCGGCGGCTTCGTGCTCATCGCCGGTCCCGACGGGAAGGCGTGGTGCGACGCGGCGGCCGAGGCCGCAGAGAAGTTCTCGGTGCCCCTCACCGCGGTCCGCGTCGGCGCCGGCGCCGAGTACACCGCCGCCGACGACCGGTGGGCGGCCGTCCGCGAGATCACCGACGAGGGCGCCGTCCTGGTGCGCCCCGACCACCACGTGGCCTGGCGGAGCACGACCGCCGGAGACGATCCGGCGGCCGCGCTGGGCGACGCGTTCGCGCGCGTCCTCGCCCACGGGAGCACCCCGCGCGGCTAGCACGGCACGACCGCACCACCCGGCACCACGGCACGACCCGCACGACCCGCACCACAACTGCACGGCACAGCACGACGGGAGGCGGCGGCGCCTCCGGAAACGATGCCCTCCGGTCGCCGCCGCCCCCCGCGCGCGCCCGCCGGACCGACCCGCGGTCGCGGCGCCGCGCGCCCGCAGCCCGTATGAATGTCCGGCACGGCCGTCGGGTCACATTCCCTTCGCCGCCCCTGTCATGAGGGTTGAGCACGCACGTCCGTGACACGCGACAAGGAGATGATCGTGGCAACACAGAGCGCAGGCTCTGCTGCCGGGCCCGACCCGGGAGCGGCGGGAGCGACGGAGGCCGACCCCAAGCGGTGGCTCATCCTCGTCGTCATCTGCATCGCCCAGCTCATGGTGGTCCTGGACGCGACCATCATGAACCTCGCGCTGCCGTCGGCCCAGGAAGACCTGGAGTTCTCGCTCGCCAACCGGCAGTGGATCGTGACCGCGTACGCGCTGGCGTTCGGCAGCCTCCTGCTGTTCTGCGGCCGGCTGGTCCTCATCTTCGGCCTGAAGCGCAGCTTCCTCGTCGGCCTGGTCGGCTTCGCCACCGCCTCCGCCATCGGCGGCGCCGCGGGCAGCTTCGAGATGCTGGTCGGCGCCCGCGTCGGCCAGGGCGTCTTCGCCGCGCTGCTCGCGCCGGCCACGCTGACGCTGCTGAGCACGACCTTCACCGACCCCAAGGAGAAGGGGAAGGCGTTCGGCGCCTTCGGCGCGGTCGCGGCCAGCGGCGCGGGCATCGGCCTGATCATCGGCGGCGCGCTCACCTCCGGCCTCTCCTGGCGCTGGTGCATGTTCGTGAACCTGCTCTTCGCCGGTGTCGCGCTGCTCGGCGCGGGGCTGCCGCTCGGCAGCAAGGGCGGGCCCCAGGGCCCGCGCGCCAAGCTCGACGTCCCGGGCGTCGTCCTGGTCTCCGGCGCGATGTTCTGCATCGTCTACGGCTTCTCCAACGCCGCGAACGAGGACTGGAGCACCCCGAAGACCTGGGGCTTCCTCGTCGCCGGCGTCGTGCTGCTGCTCGGCTTCGCCGGCTGGCAGACGCGCGCCCCCCACCCGCTGCTGCCGCCGCGCGTCGTCCTCGACCGCAACCGCGGCGGGGCGTATCTGCTGATGCTGCTCGTCGGCGCGGGAGTCTTCGGCTTCTTCCTGTTCCTCATCTACTACATGCAGACCACGCTGGACTACTCGGCGATCACCTCGGGCGTCGCGCTGCTGCCGATGGTCGTGCTGACCGCCGTGGCCGTGAACGTCGGCAACATCAAGATCATGCCGAAGTACGGTCCCAAGCCGCTGGTCATCGCGGGCCTGACGCTCAACGCCCTCGGCACCGCGTGGCTGACCACCGTGGACGTCGACTCCAGCTACGCGACCACGCTCCTCGGCCCGATCCTGATCTTCGGCTTCGGCATGGGCTTCATCTTCGCCGCGGCGCTCCAGACCGGCACCACCGGCGTGCGGCCGCAGGACGCGGGCATCGCCTCGGCGAGCATCCAGGTCGGCCAGCAGCTCGGCGGCTCCATCGGCACCGCGCTGCTCAACACCATCGCGGCCAGCGCCATCACCGACTACCTGACGGAGCACTCCCAGGGGCCGCCGACCGAGGAGCTGGTCCAACTGGCCGCGGTCGACAGCTACGTCACCGTGTTCTGGTGGTGCGCGGGCCTGTTCGCGGCCGGCGCCGTCATCTGCGGTCTGCTGATCCGCTCCGGCCCGCTGCCCGCCCCGGCGTTCGCCGCCAAGCCCGCGGACCCCGTCGAGAAGGCACACTCCTGACGCCCGGCTCACCCCTCCGACCCCCCGTCGAGGCGAAAAGACCGGCCGGCAGCCTCCGTGCGCCGGCCGGTTACCCCTGTCCGCAGGCCGCGCCGCGCGTGCCAAGTGGGCGCCAAGTCGTTGGTGTGCGGCGGCCAAGTGGGGTGCCTGATGCTGGATCCGCGTGGCTTCGGGACGGCACGTATGCCGGTCTGTGGAGACAAACGACGCTCGTTGGGGTGGAGGGCTTGTGAGCCGGAATCCTGTGCACAAACGCGGTCTGTACATCGGCGTGCTCGCACAACGTGCCGCCATGAAGCACGGTTCCACCCTGCTGACCCTCGACCACGACCTGGACGTGCTGCCGGAAGCCGGCCGCCGAATCACCGTCAACGAGCTGGCCCACTACGTCACCGACCTGGCCGGCCGGCTCGCCGCGGCGGGGGTCGCCTCGGGGCAGCACCTGGTGGTCTACAAGCGGCCCAACTTCGACTCCTGGATCCTGGGCACCGCGGCGGCCCGCCTCGGCGCGATCCCGGTGATGCTGTCGCCGGCGCTCGACGCGCCCACCGTGGCGGCGCTGATGCGGCGCCTGGGCCGGCCCCACCTGCTCACCGACACCGCCAAGCTCGGCCTGCTGTCCGGTGAGGACCTGGACGAGCTGGCGCAGTCCGTCATCACCGTGGCGGAGGCGCCGAAGGGTGCGGTCTCGCTCGCGGACCTGGAGGGCTCCGCGCCCGTCAGGCCGGTGTTCACGGGGCTGGACGAGCCGGCGATGATCACCCACACGTCGGGGACGACGGGGCTGCCGAAGCTGGTGGTCCACACCGCGCGCACCATGCGCACCCGGCTGCGGCCCCAGTTGGTCATGCTGGGGATCATGCCCCGTCGGGAGACCGCCGCGATCAGCATCCCGTTCGTCCACTCCCGGCTGTTCGCCGCGATGGCCCTGGTGCTGATGAAGGGCATGCCGACGATCCTGGTCAACAACCACGACCCGGAGCAGGTCGCGCAGTTCTTCCTCAAGAACCGCCCCGGCCTCATCGAGGCCCTGCCCAACAGCTTCCTGGCGTGGGAGGGGCTGGTCAACGACCCGCGCAGGCCGTTCGCGTCGGTCAAGTACTTCTCCTCCACCTTCGACGCCATCCACCCGCGCACCGTCCGCCGCCTGCTGGACTCCTCCCGCAGGCGTTCGCCGCAGTTCTTCCAGATCTACGGCCAGTCCGAGGTGGGCCCGGCCGTGGGCAGGCCGTACTACCGCAGGCACGCGCGGGAGATGGACGGCCGCTGCGTCGGCTTCGCCCTCCCCGGCAGCGCCCGGGTCCGCGTGGTCTCGCAGAACGGCCGGCAGGTCTCGGAGACGAACCCGGGGTTCATCGAGGTCCGCTGGGACGGCATCGCCAAGACGTACCACGGCGAGCAGGACCGCTACGACGAGAACGTCAACGGCGGCTGGTGGCGCACCGGCGACGTCGGCTACCGCACGAAGCTCGGCTGCCTGCACATGCTCGACCGGGAGATCGACACCATCCCCGGCGTCGGTTCCAGCCTGGAGATCGAGGACGCCGTCCTGGACCGCCTCGACGAACTCGTCGAGGTGGCCATCGTCCAGGGCCCGGCCGGCGAGCCCGTGCCGATCGTCTGCACCCGCGATGACGAGCCCGTCGACCCGGACCGCTGGCGGCAGGCCACCACCGACTGGCCGCAGCTCGCCGGGCCCGTGCACCTGCCGCTCGCCGAACTGCCGCGCACCGCCACCCTCAAGACCCGCCGCGTCGAGCTGTCCCGCATCCTCCACCACAGACTCCAAGAACAATCTTGATAAACGCCGCCGACCTCCGGCGGTGCGCACGTTTACCAAGGAGAGATTTCCCCATGAGCGTCCGCATGTTCCGTGCCAAGATCAAGGAAGACAAGGTCGAGACCGCGGAGAAGGCCGCGAAGGAGCTGTTCGCGGCGATCGAGGAAGCCGGTCCGGAGGGCGTGCGCTATTCCTGGTGCAAGCTTGCCGACGGGCAGACCTTCGTTCTCGTGGTGGACCTTGAGGACGACGAGAAGAACCCGCTCCTGACCATGCCCGCCTTCCAGGAGACGATGAACGGCCTGAAGAACGAGTGGATCGCGGAGCCGCTGTCCGCGGAGCTGATGACGTCCGTCGGCTCGTACCGCCTCTTCTACTGAGACGACCGCCCCGCCGCCCGCGGCCCCGGCGCAGCTTCGCCGGCAGGCCCGGCTCGTCCACGGGCGGGCGGGGGCGGTGCACATACGGGCTCACATTCCCGAAAGTCACCTTTCCGGGCATCGGATGAGCCATCGGCCGCGGGTTGTCAGCTCACCGTCCTCCGGGGCGGCTGACCGCCAACTCCACGCCATTTCCCCAAAAGCCCCCATCAAGGCGTGGAGCCGATTCTTCATGGCACCGTCCGGCCTTTTCCACATGCGCCGGACAACTGTGGCGAGGAGCTTCTCTCAACGCGTCTTGTCATGAGTGCAACAGAAACATCGAAACGGAGGAACAGGCGAAGATGCGAAGTCTGAAGAGGTTCCGCATGCCGTTGGCCGTCGCGGCGGCGACGGCGCTCGCCGGTGTGGCAGCCGGTCCGTCGGGTCCGGTGGCAGCGGCGGAGAAGGGCTCCGGCACGCTGTCCGGCGACGCCCCGGTCGAGGTGATCGCGGACGGGCTCCAGTCGCCCCGCGACCTGGCCTGGACGCCCGGCGGGCGACTGCTCGTCTCCGAGGCCGGCGGCATCAAGCAACTCTGCGACAGCGCCGACCTCATGACGGCGAAGTGCTTCAGCACGACGGGCGCCATCACCGACGTCACCGACGGCGAGAAGAAGCCGTTCGTCCAGGGCCTGGCGTCGAACGTGAACAACGCCGAGGTCGTCGGCCCGAACGCGATGGAGTACGTCAACGGCAGGCTGCACGTCCTCCAGGCCGGCCACAGCATCGGCCTGCCGGAGTGGCTGCCCCGGGACCTGAGCAACACGCTCAAGGGCCAGGCCGGCCGGGTGCTCCAGATCAAGGGCAGCAAGGTGCGGGCGTTCGCCAACCCCGGCGCGACCGGCTACCAGTGGATGAAGGACAACCCGGACCTCGTCACCGAGGACCCGACGTCCAACCCCACCTCGATGGCCGCGAAGCCGGGCGGCGGCTTCTACTACGTGGACGCCGCGGCGAACATCCTCGGCGAGGTGGACCGCAAGGGCAAGGTCAAGGTGCTCAAGTGGTTCCCGAAGACCCCCAACGGCGCGGACGCCGTGCCCACCTGTGTCGACGTCGGCCCCGACGGTGCGGTGTACGCCGGCCAGCTCACCGGCTTCGGCAACACCGGCCAGAACGCCGCCAACATCTACCGGTACGACCCGAAGACCGGTGAGCTGAAGGTCTGGGAGAGCGGCTTCGCCACCATCTCCGGCTGCGGCTTCGGCGCCAACGGCGACTTCTACGTCACCCAGTTCGACGTGACGGGCTTCCCGTCGCCCGGCGACCCGCAGGGCGTCGTCGTCCAGATCGCCAAGGACGGCACCCGCACGGACCTGGGCCTGGGCAAGCTGTTCGCCCCGCAGGGCTTCCTCGCGGGCCCCGACGGCTCGATCTACGTCACCAACAACAGCGTCTGGTACCCCGTCGGCACCACCAACCGCTGGGACAAGGGCGAGGTCGTCAAGATCGGCTGACCCCGTCCGCTGACCGCAGCGGAAAGGCTGTCGTCGACCGGCCCGCCGGTCGACGACTCCCTTGCCGCGGCGGCCGGCCCCGGCCGAGCACGTGGTCAACCAGCACAAGCTCACCCCACTCAACGAGGAGATGAGAGCTCGATGCGACGCCTCGCACGAAGTCGGATGCTGCTCGCCGCGGCAGCGGCGACAACGCTCGCCGGTGTGGCGGCCGGATCGTCAGGTCCGGTGGCCACGGCCGCCGACCACGGCAGAGGTTCGGGCACACTCAGCAAGAACGCCGAGGTCGAGGTGATCGCGGAGGGGCTGTACTCGCCGCGCTCGCTGACCTGGGGCCCGAAGGGCCGGCTGCTGGTCTCCGAGACCGGTACGCCGCCGCTGACGGCGCCCTCGGAGTGCAACATGGTCTCCGAGGAGATCGTCTTCGAGATGAAGTGCTTCGGCCACACCGGGTCGATCGCCGACATCACGAGCGGCGAGCCGAAGCGGATCGTGAAGAACCTGCCGTCGGCGCTGAACCTCCAGGACATGATCGGCCCGAACGGCCTGGCCTACAGCAAGGGCCGCCTGTACACGCTCCAGGCGGGCTCGCCGCAGGCGCTCCCGACCGACGACTGGCTCTCCGACGGCCTGCGGAACAAGCTCAAGCCGTACGTCGGCACCCTGCTGGACGTCACCAACCCCAAGAAGCCCCGGGTGGCCGCCCGGCCGGGTGAGGCCGACTTCGACTACATCAACGACAACCCGGACCCGACGCCCGACTTCGACGTCACCAACCCGTACTCGCTGACGCCCAGGAAGGGCGGCGGCTTCTTCTACGTGGACGCCGCGGCGAACATCCTCGGCGAGATCGACCGGTGGGGCAACGTCGAGATCCTCACCAGCTTCCCGCCCAGCCAGGCCGGTTCCGACGCCGTACCCACCTGCGTCGTCCAGGGCCCGGACCGCGCGGTCTACGTCGGCGAGCTGACCGGCCACGGCAACACCGGCGAGCCCGGCGCCACGGCCGCCAAGGTCTACCGCTACGAGCCGTGGAGCGGCGACCTGGAGGTCTGGCAGCGCGGCTTCAGCGCCATCACGGGCTGCGGCTTCGGCCCGAAGGGCGACTTCTACGTCACGCAGTTCACCTCGACCGGCTTCCTGCCGACGCCCGACGACGAGGGCGGCAGCGTGATCCAGATCGGCCGCGACGGCACCCGCACGGAGCTGGGCAAGGGGAAGCTGTTCTTCCCGCACGGCTTCCTCGCGGGCCGCGACGGCTCGATCTACGTGGCCAACAAGAGCCTGTGGTGGCCTCCGGGCACCACCGGCGACTGGGACAAGGGCGAGGTCGTCAAGATCGGCTGATCGACGACCCGGTGTTCTCCGGGGCCGGGCCGTGGCTGCCAAGCCGTCGGCCCGGCCCCTGCCCGTGTCCGGTGCAGTACCACCAGTTCAGTCCGCAGTGCTCGTCACGGAGGGGTCTTTATGCGAGTTGGCATCTGGTTCACCGGCGCCCGCGGTTCGGTCGCCACCACCAGCGTCGTCGGGGGGCTGGCGCTGCGCGCCGGCCTGACCGATCCCGTGGGCTGTGTGACCGCCCACCCCGAGCTGGCCGCCGACGCCCTGCCGGGCTTCGGCGACCTGGTCTTCGGCGGCCACGACGTCAGCACCGGATCGGTGGCCAAGAAGGCCGACCAGCTCGCCGCCGCGGGCGTCGTGCCCGCCCGGCTCGTCCAGGCGCTGGAGGCGGACCTCGCCGAGGTCGAGGCGGAGCTGCGGCCCGCGCCCGTCGGCGGTACGCAGGCCGAGACCGCCGCGGCGGTCGTCGCCGACATCGAGGCGTTCGCCGAGCGGCACGACCTGGCGCGCGTCGTCGTCGTCAACGTCGCCTCCACCGAGCCCGTCGCCCAGCCGCACCCGGCGCACGCGAGCCTCGCGGCGCTCGACGCGGCGCTGGCCGCCCCCGGCCGGGTGCTGCCGCCCAGCTCGCTCTACGCCTACGCGGCGTTCACCGCCGGCTGCTCGTACGTCGACTTCACGCCCTCCACCGGCGCGCGGCTGCCCGCGCTCGACGAACTGGCCGCCGCACGCGGCGTGCCGTACGCGGGCCACGACGGCAAGACCGGCGAGACGCTCCTGAAGTCGGTGCTTGCGCCGATGTTCGCCATGCGCAACCTCGCGGTCCGCTCCTGGTCGGGCATCAACCTGCTCGGCGGCGGCGACGGCGCCAACCTCGCCGAGCCCGGCGCCAACGCGGCCAAGTCCGTCAGCAAGCAGCGCGTCCTGCGCGAGACCCTGGGGTACGCGCCCGAAGGCGACACCCGCATCGACTACGTCGCCGACATCGGCGACTTCAAGACCGCCTGGGACCTCATCACCTTCGGCGGCTTCCTCGGCACCCCGATGCGCCTCCAGTTCACCTGGGAGGGCTGCGACTCGGCGCTCGCCGCGCCCCTCGTCCTCGACCTGGCCCGGATCTCGCTCGCCGCGCACGCCGCGGGCCGTACGGGCCAACTGACGCCGCTCGCGTTCTTCTTCAAGGACCCGCTGGGCGACGGCGACCACTCCCTGCACGCCCAGTGGGACGCGCTGCGCACCTTCGTCGCGGGGCTCGGCGCGAACAGCCGCCCGGCAGCCTGAACGGCCGGGCAGGGCGCGGTGCTGCGCGCCCTGCCCGGCCGGGTCCCGCACGCCTGCGCGGCGCTACGCGCCGCCCGCGAGCCCGCGCTCCACGGCCGCGATGATCTGCGGCCGCAGCTCCTGCGGCCGGATGATCGCGTCCACCGAGCCCACCCGCTGCGCCCGCTGGATCGAGTGCACGCCGTCGAACTCCGCCGCCACCTCGCCCAGCTTCTCCGCGCGCACCGCCGCCCGCACGTCCTCCAGCTCGCCGGCCAGCCGCGCCCGCTCCGTACCCGAGGCCGCCGAGACGCCGGCCTCCCGCTTCGCCACCCGCGGGTCGGCGGCCGTACGGGCGTCGACGTCGGCGGCGAAGACCACCGCCGCGGCCGGCGCACCGCCGAGGACCGAGGCGTACGAACCGTCCACCGCCAGCACCGTCATGCCCGGGTTCAGCGCCTTGGAGAAGACCACGAACGCCCCGCCGTGGTAGCGGGAGATCACGCAGAAGACGATCGGGCCGCGGAAGTTGACGATCGCCCGGCCGATCTCCGCCCCGTACTCCAACTGGAGTTCGCGCATCGACTCCGGCGAGCCGTCGAACCCGGACAGGTTCGCCAGCACCACCAGCGGCCGGTTGCCGCTGGCCGCGTTCACGGCCCGCGCCACCTTCTTCGACGACCGCGGGAACAGCGTGCCCGCGGTGTACGCGTCCGGGCCGTCGGTGGGCGGGAAGCCGCGCCGCTGCACCGACCGCGACTCGATGCCCACCAGGCACACCGGCCGCCCGCCCAGGTGCACGTCCTGCACCACCGCGGTCTCCGCGTCGGCCATGTCGGCCCAGCGCTCCAGCACCGCGTGGTCCTGGTCGGCGAGCGCGCGCATCACCGTGCGGATGTCGAACGGCTTCTTGCGGTCCGGGTTGGTCGCGGCGGAGAAGATCTCCCCGACCGTGGTGAAGGCGCTGCCCTCGGCGGCGTGCGGGAAGGAGCTGACGTCCCGGTCGACCGGGTCGGAGGTCACCGCCCTGCGCGGGCCCGCCTCGCCCGGCAGCACGTAGCTGTGGTCGTAGTACGACAGCAGCACGTCCCGCGCGGACTTCAGGTCCGGCGCCCAGTACTGCGCCTGCCCGTTGGGGCCCATCACCCGGTCGTAGCCGCCGATGCCGAAGTTGTCCTCGGCGGAGACGCCGCCGGAGAAGTCCAGCGACCGCTTGCCGGTGAGCACCATCGCCGAGTCCGGGGTCATCACGAGCACGCCCCGGGTGTGCATCAGCATCGTGGCCTCGGCGTTCCAGTACGGCTGCGCGCCGACGTTGACGCCCGCGACCACGACGTTGATCTCGCCGCCTTCCTGGGTGAAGTGCACGATGCGGCGCAGCGCCCGCGCGATCCAGTCCATGTTCTCGGTGCCCGAGTCCATCGCGATCCGGGCGCCCGCGGACAGCGCGTACCACTCGACGGGCACCCGCAGCCGCTCCGCCAGGTCCAGCGCCGCGACCACCCGCGCGCACTCCGCCTCGGAGAGCGCGCCCAGCGCCTTCACCGGGTCGCCGAGGAGCACGACGCGGGTGACGCCCTCGGGGTAGCGGTCGGTCGGCGTGGTGGCCACGCCGGCCACCAGGCCGGCCTTGTTCAGGCCCTTGGGTCTCGTGACGGGGGCCAGCGTGCCGGCGTCGTCGAGGTCGTGCTCGGTGAACGTGCCGCCCGCGCCGGCGATCATGCCGAACAGCTCGTACGGGTAGACCGTGCCCCGGCGCCGTACCCGCAGCACCTTCTGGCCGTAGTCGTCGAGCGGCTGGATCAGGTCGGTGGGCGGGTCGGAGACGCTGAGGCGGACGCCCGCGGCCGCGTCGTACGACACGTGCACCGCCGCGGGCACCAGCCCGCCGCTGCGCCGGTCGCGCCGGCAGCCGAGGAGCACCACCTCCTCCACGCCCATGCCCGAGGTCGTCGGCAGCACGCGCCGGGCCACCGCGTTCAGCTCCGCGAGCGTCAGGTCGCTGGGCGGGCGGACGTTGATGAAGATGCGGTTGGTGTCCTGGCGCTTGCTCGCCGGGTGCCGGATCTGCTCCTTGCGGATCGCGTCCAGGCAGGCGCCGAGCGCCGCCTCGACCTCGGGCAGCGCGAGGATCCGGCCGCCCTCGTCGCGCAGCGCCGTCAGGTCGCGCACCTGCGCCATGGCGACCAGCCGCTCGTCGGACGGGTTGGTGGGCGCGACGCAGCGCAGCAGGTACACGTCCTCGTTGGCGGACGGCAGCCGGGTGAGGTCGAAGTTGCGCAGCCGGCGCAGCAGCAGCCGCTGGCCGATGAGCGGGTGCATGCCGCGCATCAGCTTGTCCTCGACCAGGCCGTTGGCGGTCGGCAGGAAGGTGTGGTGGTGCGGCGCGGCGCCGCCGCGGCCGGCGATCGTCGTGGTGATGCGGTGCAGGCTGCCGGGCAGGGACGCGGCGGACAGCGTGGTGCGCAGCGCGGCGGCCATCCCGTCGGCGTCGGCGGGCGGGTCGGTCCAGTTGAGGTAGAACTCGGCGACGACGGCGGTGGAGTCCGGCTCCGCGGCGGCCACCTCGGCGGCGGTCGACGCGGCGGCGGCCAGGTCGTCGTAGTCCGACACGGTCACCAGCAGCCGGTGCGAGGTGCCGTCCAGGTCGTACGAGCCGAGGACGAACGGGCGCCCGCCGATGGACTCGCAGCGCACGCCGGAGAGCCCGTGGTCGCGGTACGCGCGCCGGCACAGCACCTCCAGCAGCGGGTCCGGGTCGGTGCCCGCGCGGTCGATGCGCTCGCCGAGCAACTGCATCAGCGACTCGGGGCTGGCGACCATGTCGGCGATGCGCTCGTCGCGGTCGGCGGCGTCCGGGTGCGCGTCGAGGTGCGCCAGGTGCTCCCGTACTCGGGTGTAGACCTCGGCGCGGGCGCTGCGCAGCAGCGGCTGGGCGAACCAGCGGAAGACCAGGCTCCGCGCCAGCCCGCCGACCGCGGGGAAGCGCAGTTGCGTGGCGCGCAGCAGGTGCTCAAGCGCCTGGCTCACGGCCTGGCGCAGCTCCGCCGGCGGCGGCTCCTCGTCCAGCCACCGCTGGAGCAGCCCGGTGACGACCGCGACGTCGGCGCCGGCGGCCTGCCGGGCCAGGAAGATGCGGAAGACCGCCTCCTCCAGCGCGGGCGTACGGTCCAGCGAGTCGAGCCCGTAGTGGCCCAGCACCCGGGTCAGCCGCTCCTGGAAGACCGGGGAGAGACCGGCGCGTTCGGCGTCCAGGCTCTGGAGGTAGGTGTGGAAGTACTCGCGCGGGCTGCGCACCCAGGTCTCGGCCGGGATCTCCTCGCGCTCCGGCTTGTTGCGGCTCAGCTCGGTCAGGTCGGCGAAGACCTCCAGCAGCCCGGCCTCGGCGGCCAGCGGACGTTCCGGCAGCCCGGCGCGTACGGCGAGATAGCCGGCGAGGGTGGTGTCGGCGCCCCGCGGGTCGGCGTCGAAGCCCAGCAGCCTGGTGCGCAGCTCCGCGAGCGCGCGCTCGGCGCGCTGCTCCGCGGTGCGCCCGGCGGGCTCGGCGGGCAGGTCCAGGTCGACGCCGGCGGCGGTGGTGGCGGTCGCGTCGATGTCCTCCAGCGGCTCCAGCCGCAGCAGCGGCGCGCCGGTCTCGACCTGGCTGCCGACGGCGACCAGCGACTCCTTCAGCGTGGCGCGGAACGGCGCGCGCAGCACCGTCTCCATCTTCATGCTCTCCAGCACCAGCACCGGCGCGCCCTCGTCCACCTCGTCGCCGGCCGCCAGCGGCGTGGCGACGACCAGGGCGGGGGCGGGGGAGCGGACGACGCCGCCCTCGTCGCGGCTGACCCGGTGGGTCACGCCGTCGACCTCGACCAGGTGCACCGCGCCGTGGGCGCCGGTGACCAGGCGGAAGCGGCGGCCGTTGAGGTGGATCCGGCCGGTGTGCGCGTCGAAGCGCTCCAGCGTCGCGTCGACCGTGCGCACGCTCTCGCCGGCGTCGCCGGTGACGTAGCCGACGCGGTAGCTGCCCGGGCCGGTCTCCACGACGGTCAGCCGGTAGCCGGCGCCGCGCAGCGTGAGGTCGACGGGCCGGCCGCCCTCGTGGTGCACCTGGGGCCGGCCGCCGTGCGCGGTGCTCAGCAGGCGCTGGACCTCGGCCCGCTTCTCGTCCTCGTACGCCTCGATGGCGGCGGCGGCCAGCGCCACACCGGAGTGCCGCGGCGACGCCAGCCCGCCTTCGGCCCGTACCCGGTCGATCCAGCCGGTGTCGGCGCGGGCGTCGATCACCTCGGGCTCGTCGAGCAGGTCGAGGATGAAGCTCTTGTTGGTGGTGCCGCCCTCGATCAGCACGGTCGTCTCGCGCATCGCGTGCCGCAGCCGCGACAGCGCCTCGGCGCGGTCCCGGCCGTACGCGATGATCTTGGCGATCATCGAGTCGAAGTCGGCGGGGATGGAGTCGCCCTGGCTGACGCCGGTGTCGACCCGGATGCCCGGGCCCGTGGGCAGGTTGAGCAGGGCGATACGGCCCGGGGCGGGCGCGAAGTCGCGGTCGGGGTCCTCGGCGTTGAGCCGGGCCTCGACGGCGTGGCCCAGCTCGGCGGGCTGCCGGCCCGTCAGCCGGACGCCCGCGGCGACCTGCAACTGCGCCTTGACCAGGTCCATGCCCGTGGTGGCCTCGGTGACCGGGTGCTCCACCTGGAGCCGGGTGTTGACCTCCAGGAAGGCGAACATGCCGTCCTTGGGCTGGAAGAGGAACTCCACCGTGCCCGCGCCGCGGTAGCCGACGGCCAGCGCCAGCCGCTCGGCCGACGACTTCAGCCGCTCCACCTGCTCGGGACCGAGCACCGGCGAGGACGACTCCTCCACGACCTTCTGGTTGCGCCGCTGCACCGAGCAGTCGCGTACGCCCAGCGCCCACACCCCGCCCTGGCCGTCGGCGATCACCTGGACCTCGACGTGCCGGGCGTTGACCAGCAGCCGCTCCAGGAACAGCGCGCCGTTGCCGAAGGCACGTTCCGCCTCCTGGCTGGTGCGCTGGAACGCCTCCGCCAGGTCGTCGGGCTGGTGCACGGCCCGTACGCCCCGGCCGCCGCCGCCCGCGGTCGCCTTCAGCATCAGCGGGTAGCCGATCCGCTCGGCCTCGCGCAGCGCCGTGTCCAGGTCCGCCACGGGGCCGCGGCTCCACGGCGCGACCGGGACGCCGACCTCCTCGGCGAGCAGCTTGGCGCTGATCTTGTCGCCGAGCCGGCGCATCGCCTCGGCGTCGGGGCCGATGAACGTCACGCCCAGCTTCGCGCACAGCTCCGCGAACGCCGGGTCCTCGGCGACGAAGCCCCAGCCCACCCAGGCGGCGTCGGCGCCGGTCTCGACTAGGGCGCGCTCCAGCACGGCGAGGTCGAGGTAGGGGCGGTCGGCGGCCCGGCCGAGGTCGTAGCCGAGGTCCGCCTCGCGTACGAACGTGGCGGTGGCGTCGGCGTCGGTGTAGAGCGCCACGGTCTCGATCCGCGGCCCGCCGGCGGCGTTCAGCTCGCCGACGGCCTGGATGAGCCGCATCGCGGCCTCACCCCGGTTGATGATCGCAATACGGCTGAACACCGAGTCAAGCCTCCCTGGATCGGCAACGGAAGAAGGCGGCGGACGCGCCGCCCGTAGCCCGTGAGTCGGTTCGACGCGGCCCGTCTGGGGGCGGCGGTGCGGGGGGCCGGGCGAGGGGGATGCGGACGGGCGCGCACTGCCGTCCGAAACCACGCCCACCCAGCATCCGGCACCCCGCTTGGCCGCCACTCACCGTCGACTTGGCGTCCACTTGGTATTCGTCGGAATCCGGCAATCAGGCAATCTGGCAGAGAGGAAAGGTGCCGGCCTCAGGGCGTGATGACCTGGGGCTTGCCGGCGGGCACGCCCTCGTCCTCGGTCATCTCCTCGGCGATGCGCATGGCCTCGTCGATGAGGGTCTCGACGATCTTGGACTCCGGAACGGTGGCGACGACCTTCCCCTTGACGAAGATCTGCCCCTTCCCGTTGCCCGACGCCACGCCGAGGTCCGCGTCGCGGGCCTCGCCCGGCCCGTTGACGACGCAGCCCATCACGGCGACGCGCAGCGGGACCTCCATGCCGTCGAGCCCGGCGGTCACCTCGTTCGCCAGCTTGTAGACGTCCACCTGCGCCCGGCCGCACGAGGGGCACGAGACGATCTCCAGCCTGCGCTCCTTGAGCGCGAGCGACTCCAGGATCGCCATGCCGACCTTGACCTCCTCGGACGGCGGCGCCGACAGCGAGACCCGGATCGTGTCGCCGATGCCCTCGGACAGCAGCGCGCCGAAGGCCACCGCGGACTTCACGGTGCCCTGGAACTCGGGGCCGGCCTCGGTCACACCGAGGTGCAGCGGGTAGTCGCAGGCCGCGGCGAGCTTGCGGTACGCGGTGATCATCACGACCGGGTCGTGGTGCTTCACGGAGATCTTGATGTCCCGGAAGCCGTGCTCCTCGAAGAGCGAGCACTCCCACAGCGCCGACTCCACCAGCGCGTCCGCGGTCGCGCTGCCGTACTTCTCCATCAGCCGCTTGTCCAGCGAGCCCGCGTTGACGCCGATGCGGATCGGCACCTGCGCCTCCGCCGCGGCCTTGGCGATCTCGCCGACCTTGTCGTCGAAGGCCTTGATGTTGCCCGGGTTCACGCGCACCGCGGCGCAGCCGGCCTCGATCGCCGCGAAGACGTACCGCGGCTGGAAGTGAATGTCGGCGATCACCGGGATCTGCGACTTGCGCGCGATCTCCGGCAGCGCGTCGGCGTCGTCGGCCGAGGGCACCGCGACCCGTACGATCTGGCAACCCGACGCGGTCAGCTCCGCGATCTGCTGGAGCGTCGCGTTCACGTCGGCCGTCACCGTCGTGCACATCGACTGCACGCTCACCGGCGCGCCGCCGCCCACCAGCACGGCTCTGTCGTCGTGTCCGAGCCTGAGCTGCCGGCTCTTCCGCCGGGGAGCGACCTGCTGGGGCACCTTGGGCATGCCGAGGTCCACCACGTGGATCATCCTCTCTGTTCGGTCAATCCGGGCCGGCGCAAGAGGCGGCCCCTCCGGTTCTGTCTGCGGGTCGGCGGTCAGCGGTCGCGGTACGCGACGCGCTCCGCCATCAGGTCCAGCCGCTCCCGCCAGCCGTCCGCCAGCGGCGCGTCCGTCAGCGCCGTCCGGGCGGTCCGGACGAGCTGGTCGATCCGGTCCTCCACGTCCTGGCGCACGCCCGAGGCGAGCATCGCGGCACTCAGGCGCTCGGGGTCCCAGTTCTGGCCGTCGTCGACCAGGCGGGCCACGTCGGCGTCCTTGGTTGCCGCCAGGGCGAGCAGCAGGTTCATCTTGTGCTCGCTGACGTCGAGGCCGGCGGGCTTGCCCGTGGCCGCGGAGTCGCCGAAGGCGTCGAGGAGGTCGTCGCGGAGCTGGAACGCCTCGCCGGCGGCCACGCCGTACGTCTCGAACGCCTCGTGCAGGTCCGTGCGGCCGGCGATCGCCGCGCCCAGCGCGAGCGGGCGGTGGATCGTGTACTGGCCGGACTTGCAGACGGCGACCCAGCGGGCCAGGTCCGGGTCCGGGGTCAGTTCGGCGGCCAGGGCCATGTCGAGCTGCTGGCCGACGATCATCTCGGTGCCGAGGTACGTCCAGATGTCGCGGGCGGGGCCGGGCAGCGTGCTGGTGATCTTGTTGGCGTAGCTGAAGGCGAGGTCGCCGGCGACGATGGCGACGCCCTCGCCGTACCGGCGGGCCTCGCCGGCCCAGCCGTGCTCGGCGTGCCGCTTGGCGTGCTTGACGTGCGTGGTCGGCTCGCCGCGCCGGGTGGGGGAGTTGTCGAGTACGTCGTCGTGGATGAGGGCGAAGGCGTGCAGCAGCTCCAGGCCCGCGGCGGCGTTGACGACCGCGTCCTCGGCGGCGGACCCGTCGGGCGCGCCGCCGGCTGCGAGGTAGCCGCTGATGCAGAACGTGGGGCGCAGCCGCTTGCCGCCGGCGGCGACGAGTTCGGCGACGGCCTCGATGGGCGCGGCGGCGCGGGCGTCCACGCCGCCCCAGCGCTCGACCTCCTCGCGCAGCAGGTCCTCGATGCGGGCGACGGAGCGGGCGAGGAGTTCGTCGGCGTCCGCGGCGGCCTTGCGGGCGGCGGTGCTCGGGGCCTTGGCCGCCTTGCCCGCCGTTACGTCCGCGGGCTTCGCCTCGGGCGTGCCGTCCTCGCCGCGCTCGTGCGGGAGTTCGAGCCCCGAGGGGGGACGGAACACGACGGTCTCCTTCGCGGTGACCTCGGACTCGATGTCGGTGTAGCCGAGTTCGGCCAGCCGCTCGATGACCTGGCGGACCAGGATCTCCGGGGCGCTGGCGCCGGAGCTGACGCCGACCGTCTCCACGCCGTCCAGCCAGGTGGGATCCAGCAGGTCGACGGAGGGCAGCAGCTTGCCGGGCGTGCCGAGGGCTTCGGCGACCTCGACCATCCGCACCGAGTTGCTGGAGTTCGTGGAGCCGATGACCAGCACGAAGTCGCTGCGTCCGGCGATGGCCTTGATGGCGTTCTGGCGGTTCTGGCTGGCGTAGCAGATGTCCTCGCTGCCCGCGCCGACGATGCCGGGGAAGCGTTCGCGCAGGATGTCCACGATCTCCGACGTGTCGTCGACCGACAGCGTCGTCTGGGTGAGGAACGCGGCGTTGGTGCCTTCCGGGAGTTCGATCCGGCGGGCCTCGTCGGCGTCCTCGACGATCAGGGTACGGTCCGGCGCCTCGCCGTACGTGCCCTCGATCTCCTCGTGGTCCGCGTGCCCGATCAGCAGCAGCGTCCGCTCGTCCCGCGCGAACCGCCGCGCCTCCTGGTGCACCTTCGACACCAGCGGGCACGTCGCGTCGATCACGTTCAACTGCCGGCTCGCCGCGTTGGTGCGCACCTGCGGTGACACCCCGTGCGCCGAGAAGATGCACACCGCGCCCTCCGGGACCTCCGACTCGGAGTCCACGAAGACCGCACCACGCTCCTCCAGCTCACGCACCACGTGCTCGTTGTGCACGATCTGTTTGCGCACGTACACCGGCGCGCCGTGAATCTCCAGCGCACGCTCCACGATCTCGATAGCCCTGTCCACACCGGCGCAGAAGCCACGCGGCTCTGCCAGAATGACCTTCTTGCCGCCCGATTTCTTCCTGTTTTCCGCCGCGATAGCCATATGGAATAGGGTGCGGAATCAGCAAGACAAGCGTCAAGGATCAGGGTGTGCAAAATATTGTCACTCCGCCTCCCTGCCCCTCCCACCTGCGCTTTCGTGGGAGATGGCCTTCCGTGCCCGATGGCTGCAACGGACATCTAAAGCGTCGGTAAAATGCCGTCAGGGCAGGGGAGTCGGCCGGATTCGAGACCGGCGCGATGCCTTTTCGGCACACGCCGGTAACGTACCGGCAAAGAAAGTCCGTTACCACGGCGCGGTCACGCAGAATGCGGCCAAGGCGCCGGTGCGGACGGGAAGTTCGGATAGTGGGGCGGCGGACGAGCGCTCCCGCGTTACATGAATAATTGTCTCGTCCTACCGCTCCACAACCACGAGTATGGTGACGGTCCTTGGGTCGCACTATGCTGCGAGTTGGCGA
Source organism: Streptomyces sp. 184 (assembly GCF_045781775.1). Lineage (NCBI taxonomy): Bacteria > Bacillati > Actinomycetota > Actinomycetes > Kitasatosporales > Streptomycetaceae > Streptomyces > Streptomyces sp. 184. The sequence continues at coordinate 1,643,084 of NZ_CP123230.1, forward strand.
CGGCTTGGTGGCGTACGGGCCCCGGTCCGATCGATCAGCCGCCCGGAGCAAATGACAAGAGTCTGTCATATCGGGCCACCGGCAACATGTTACCCCTCGCGACTCCTTGCTGAATTCGTGCCGCGGGCCGAGTGTTGATGCATGACACTTCTTGATTCGCTCCGTGGTCCCGAGGATCTCAAGGACCTTGGGCCGAATGAGCTCACCGGTCTGGCCGCGGAGATCAGGGACCGATTGATCTCCACGGTGTCGGCGAACAGTGGGCACCTGGGTCCGAACCTCGGAGTCGTCGAGCTGACCATCGCCATGCACCGCGTCTTCGACTCGCCGCGCGATCCGCTTATCTTCGACACCGGCCACCAGTCCTACGTGCACAAGCTGCTGACGGGCCGGCAGGAGGAGTTCGCCACGCTGCGGCAGCCCGGCGGCATGTCCGGCTATCCCTGCCAGGCGGAATCGCCCCACGACCACGTGGAGAACTCGCACGCCTCGACCTCGCTGTCGTACGCCGACGGCCTGGGCAAGGCGTTCAAGCTCCGCGGCGAGGACGACAGGACCGTGGCCGCGGTCATCGGCGACGGCGCGCTGACCGGCGGCATGGCCTGGGAGGCGCTGAACAACATCGCCGCGGCCAAGTCGAACCGCGTCGTGGTCATCGTCAACGACAACGGCCGCTCGTACTCGCCGACGCACGGCGCCATCGCCAGCCACCTGGCGCAGGTGCGGACGTCGCAGAAGTACGAGAACGTCCTCGCCTCCATCAAGTCGACGCTGCCCAAGACCCCGTTGGTCGGCGCACCCCTCTACGAGACGCTGCACGGCATCAAGAAGGGTCTGAAGGACGTCCTCCAGCCGCAGGTGATGTTCGAGGACCTGGGCCTGAAGTACGTCGGCCCCATCGACGGCCACGACCAGGCGGGCCTGGAACTGGCGCTGGCGCACGCCAAGGACTTCGGCGGCCCGGTGATCGTGCACGTGCTGACCCGCAAGGGCCACGGCTACGCGCCCGCGGAGGACAACGACGAGGACCACCTGCACCAGGTCGGCGCCAACACCGACCCGCGGACCGGCGCGCCGGTGAAGAAGGCCGCGCGGACCTGGTCCCACGTGTTCGCCGACGAGATCCTGAGGATCGGCGGCAAACGCGAGGACGTGGTGGCCATCACCGCGGCGATGCTGCACCCCACCGGGCTCGCGCCGTTCGCGAAGGCGCACCCGGACCGGGTCTTCGACGTCGGCATCGCCGAGCAGCACGCCGTCACCATGGCGGCCGGCCTCGCGATGGGCGGGCTGCACCCGGTGGTGGCGCTCTACTCGACGTTCCTCAACCGCGCGTTCGACCAGATGCTGATGGACGTGGCCCTGCACAAGCTGCCGGTCACCTTCGTCCTGGACCGCGCCGGCGTCACCGGCCCCGACGGCGCCAGCCACAACGGCATGTGGGACGGGTCGATCAGCCAGATGATCCCGGGCATGCGCGTCGCCGCGCCACGCGACGCCAAGCGGCTCTCGGAGCTGCTCACCGAGGCGCTGGAGGACTCCACGGGACCGACGCTGCTGCGCTGGCCGAAGGCGCCGGCCGGCGAGGAGGTCCCGGGCCTCGGCAAGCTCGGCGGCATGGACGTCGTGGCCCGTCCCGCGGAGGGCACCGGCACCGACGTGCTGCTCGTCGGCGCCGGCGTGATGGCCGGGGTGTGCGCGGACGCCGCGGCCCGCCTCGCCGACCAGGGCATCGGCGCGCTCGCCGTGGACCCGCGGTGGGTCAAGCCGGTCGACCCGGCGCTGGCCGCCGCCGCCCGCGACGTACGGCTCGTGGTCACCGTCGAGGACAACGGCATCTCCGGCGGCTTCGGCGACGCCGTCGCCCGCGACCTGCGCGACGCGGGTGTGAGCACCCCGGTGACGTGCTTCGGCCTGCCGCAGGAGTTCCTGGACCACAACACCCGCGGCAGCATCCTGGAAGAGGCCGGGCTCACCGGGCAGCACATCGCCCGCTCGGTGACCGAGGCGGTCTCCGGCCGCCGCAGCGACATCGCGGACACGGTGGTCGGCTCCCGCTGACCGCCGCCGACCGCACAGGGCCGGTGCCCCCCTTCCGGGGAGCACCGGCCCTTTCGTGCCGTACGCGCCTTTCCTAGCCGGCGAGCGCGATCTCCATCTCGTCCAGCTCGGCCTTGATGTCGATGCGCGCGATCCTGCCGTCCCTGACGGTGAGCCGGAACGCCACGTGCGGCCGGCCGCGGACGAGCCACACCAGCCCCTCCGTGCCGTCGACGTTCGCCAGCACCGGCGCCCACGTCCGCCCGGCGAAGACGCGGTTGACCGCGTCCGCCCCGTGCAGCTCCGACTCGACGCCCATGTTGGCGGCGGCGGGGTCCGAGCGCAGCACGATGTCCGGGTCCAGCATCTCCAGCAGGGCTTCGAAGTTGCCCTCGCGGGACGCCGCAAGGAACGCGCTCGCCAGGCTCGTCTTGCCGGTGCGCAGCGCCGCCGCACCGCCCTCCCGGTAGACGCCGAGCGGCGTGGTCTTGGCGATCGGGGTCGCGTGCTGCACCCGCCGCCGGGCGCGGCTGGCCAACTGCCGCGCCGCCGCCGGCGACCGGTCCACGATCGTCGCGATCTCGTCGAACGGCACCGCGAACATGTCGTGCAGGACGAACGCCAGCCGCTCCGCCGGCGACAGCGCGTCCAGCACGACGAGGAGCGCGAGGCCGACGGAGTCGGCGACCAGCGCCTCCTCCTCCGGGTCGTCCGGCGCGTGCTCGTCGCGTGTCCCGCCGGTCCCCTCGGTGTCCACCAGGTCCTCGGGACGGGACTTGCGGGACTGGAGCATGTTCAAGGAGACTCGGGCGACGATGGTGGTGAGCCAGCCGCCGAGGTTCTCGACCCGGCTGGTGTCCGAGCGGCTCAGCCGGATCCACGCCTCCTGGACCGCGTCCTCCGCCTCGTCGGTCGAGCCGAGCATCCGGTACGCGACGGCACGCAGGCGAGGTCGATCGGTCTCGAATCTTGCGGCCAGCCAGTCGTGTTCATGCATCTGGTCACGTCCTCCCACCCATGGGCCCGGAGTGAGCTTACTGGGTTCCGATGCGGGTGTGACCTGCACCCCCGCATGATCGGCGGGCATTGCAAACACGTTGCCAAGTCGACACCAAGCCGATCGCAAGCGAAATGAGCAAAGATATCGCTTGTGCACCGTGCGATAGCGGCGGTGGCACGGCCGAAATCGCGGTAACCCCGAGTTGGGAGCAACGGGAAACTTCGGGGAAATCTCTACCTACAGAAGGTGGATGCCAGGCATGTCGACTCTTTGCAAACCAGCGGTGAGCGTGCCGGAATACGTCATCACCATGGAAGAGACCCTGGAATTCGCCAAGAAGGTGCACGCGGGAAAGCCGCAGCTTCCGTTGGCGCTCCGTCTCATTCAGAAGACCGGGGTTCGTAAGAGGCACATCGTCCAGCCGATCGAGGCGACCCTCGGCCACCCCGGCCTGGAGGAGCGCAACCGGGTGTACGAGGTCGAGTCCAAGAAGATGACCCCGCCGGTCATCGAAGAGGCCCTGGCGAACGCGGACCTCACGGCCCAGGACATCGACGCGATCATCTACGTGTCCTGCACCGGGTTCCTCATGCCGTCGCTGACCGCCTGGCTCATCAACACCATGGGCTTCCGGTCCGACACCCGGCAGATACCCATCGCGCAGCTCGGCTGCGCCGCGGGCGGGGCCGCCATCAACCGCGCGCACGACTTCTGCCGCGCGTACCCGGACAGCAACGTCCTGATCGTCTCCTGCGAGCTGTGCTCGCTGTGCTACCAGCCGGAGGACGACGGCATCGGCTCGCTGCTCTCCGACGGCCTGTTCGGCGACGCCGTCGCCGCCGCCGTCGTACGCGGCCGCGGGGGCAGCGGCGTGGCGCTGGAGCGCAACGCCTCGTACCTCATCCCGGACACCGAGGAGTGGATCTCCTACGCGGTCCGCTCCACCGGCTTCCACTTCCAGCTCGACCGCCGGGTCCCCGGCACCATGGAGCCGCTGGCGCCGGTGCTGCGCCAACTGGCCACGAACCACGGCTGGGACGTCGAGAAGCTGGACTTCTACATCATCCACGCCGGCGGGCCGCGGATCCTGGACGACCTCAGCAAGTTCCTCAACACCGACCGGCACATGTTCCGGCACAGTTGGTCGACCCTGACCGACTACGGGAACATCGCCAGCGCCGTCGTGCTGGAGGCGCTGCGCCGCCTCTTCGAGGAGAACTCCGTCCTGCCCGGCGCCAGCGGCATGATCGCCGGCTTCGGTCCCGGCATCACCGCCGAGATGTCGGTCGGAAGCTGGGTCGGCGACGGGCCGAAGGAGCCGGTGGCCGGCACGCCCGTCGCCGCCGCCGTCGGCTGAGCCGGCGCCCTCCGCGCCTCGTCACCCACCACGAAGGGGTTCGAACGTATGACCAGCCTCGTCGTCCCGCCCGGTCAGGGACGGAAGCTCATCACCAAGGCGCAGGAGGTGACCTTCAAGGTCACCGGCGCGGACAACGGCTTCGCCTCGACCTTCGAGGTCATCGTGCCCCCCGGCTTCGACGTCGGCGCGCACGTGCACGAGGACGCCAAGGAGTTCTTCTACGTGCTGGAAGGCGAGCTGGAGCTGTTCGCCTTCGAGCCCGTCACCCGCACCGAGGACACCTGGCACAACTGGGAGTCCACGGAGGGCGTCAAGCCGCTGCGGGCCGGGCCCGGAAGCTGCATGTTCGTGGACAGCGGCACCCCGCACGCCTTCCGCAACCCCACCGACACCCCGACGCGCATGCTCTTCCAGAGCTCCCCGCCGCCCGACCACGAGCGCTACTTCGAGGAGATCTGCGAGATCTTCTCCAGCGGCGAGGCCGTGGACCCCGGCGCGGTGCAACTGCTGCGGGACCGCTACGACGTCAACCAGATCACGCCGCTTCGCTACGGGTAACCGGTCTCCTACCAGCGCCACCCGAGAGGGCACGATGGACAGCATTCCATTGGTTCACGCGAGTTTGGGCAAGCAGGAGCTGGCCGCCGTCGAGGAGGTGTTCGCCTCCGACTGGACGGCCGGCCAGGGCCCGCGGGGCAAGGCCCTTGAAGCCGAGCTGGCCCGCCGCTACAGCGTCGCCGACGCCGTCACCCTGAGCAGTTGCGCCGCGGCGCTGCACCTCGCCCTGCTCGCGCTGAAGGTGGAGCCCGGCGCCGAGGTGATCGTCGCCGACTACACCTTCCCGGCGCCCGCCCACGCGGTGCGCTACGTCGGCGCCACGCCGAAGTTCGCCGACGTACGCCCCGACACCGGCACCGTCGACCCGCAGGCCGTCGCCGACCTGGTCGGCCCGCGGACCGTCGGCATCATCGCCGTGGACACCGTCGGGCTGCCTGCCGACTACGCGGAGCTGCGGCAACTCGCCGACCGGCACGGGCTCTTCCTCATCGAGGACGCGGCCTGCGCCATCGGCGCCACGTACCAGGGCCGCCCGGCCGGCTCGCTGGCGCCGATCGCGGCCCTGTCCTTCCACGGGCGCAAGGGGATCACCAGCGGCGAGGGCGGCGCGCTGCTCGCGGAGGACCCCGCGATTGGCGCGGATGTGCGATTGCGCTCGTCGTTCGGCATCGGGAGCATCTTCGACAAGGCCCGGATCGTGGGCCTGCCGATCCCGATCTTCACGGACATCGGCTACAACTACAAACTGTCCGACATCTCCGCCGCGATCCTCCAGGTGCAGCTCGGCCGGATCGAGGAGCTGCTCGACCGCCGCAACCTGGTGGCGGCCCGCTACGCCGAACTCCTCAAGGACGAGGAGCTGGCCACCGTGCCGCACGTGCCCGCGGACCGCACCCACGCCTGGCAGTCGTACCTGCTCACGCTCGACCCGGACGTCGACCGCGCCGGCGTCGCCGCCGACCTGCGCGCCCAGGGCATCGGCTGCGGCCACGGCACCTGGGCCAGCCACCTCCAGCCGGCGTACGAGACCGACCAGAGCTGCCCCGTCTCGGCGGACCTCTCGCAGCGCCAGCTCGCCATCCCCATGCACGCCGAGCTGTCCGTCGAGCAGGCCGAGCGGGTCGTGACCGCGCTGCGGGCCGCGCTGCGCGACAACACCGGCGCGTCCCGGCGCTACGCGGGAACCGCGGCGCCCCGTACCACGTCAACCATCACCGGCCGGCAGGCCGACAAGGGAGGAGCGGCATGAGCGACGGCCGTCCGACGTCCGATCGGATCATGCGGCTCATCACGGGCTACTGGGCCACGGGCCTGGTGGGCACCGCGTCCACGTACGCCCTGTTCACCCACATCGAGGACGGCGCCCGCACCGCCGAGCAGCTCGCCGACCGCGCCGGGATCTCGCTCCGCGGCACGCAGGCCCTGCTCGACGGGCTCGTCAGCCTGGAGCTGATCGAGCTGCACGCCGGCGAGTACCGCAACACCGAGGAGGCCGCGGCCTTCCTCGTCGACCACCGGGCGACCAGCCTCACCGGCTTCGCCAAGGTCAAGATGGGCCACATGGGCTCGGTGGCGGCCCTGCCCGACGTGGTCCGCGAGGGCGCCCCGCTGACCACCTCCGTGGTCGAGGTCGCCGACAACCCGCACTGGGAGGCGCTGGTCCAGGCGCTGGCCGCGCAGTCCGTCGCGGTGGCCGAGGTCGCCGCCGACGCGCTGAAGCTCGCCGACGCCGGGGAGGTCTCCATCCTCGACATCGGCGGCGGCTCCGGCATCTACTCCGGCACCTGGCTGGACCTCAACCCCGCCGCCCGCTCGACGCAGCTCGACTGGTCGCCGATCAACGACATCGCCCGCCGGCTGCTCGCCGAGCGCGGCGTCGGCGACCGCGTCGACTACATCGCCGGCGACCTGCACACCACCGAGCTGGGGGAGGCCGCGTACGACTACGTGGTGTACTCCAACATCGCGCACCAGGAGGGCCCCGAGGACAACATGGCCCTCTTCGCCAAGGTGCGGAAGGCGCTCAAGCCCGGCGGCACCCTGGTCGTCTCCGACTACGTCGTCGACGACGACCGCAGCGGCCCGCAGTTCGCGCTCCAGTTCGCCGCCGAGATGCTCCTGAAGAGCAGGCACGGCAGCACCTGGCGGCGGGCCGACTACCACGGCTGGCTCACCAAGACCGGCTACGAGGAGATCACGTTCCAGCCCACGCCCTCGCCCACCACGCTGATCTTCGCCCGGTAAGGGACGAGCCGACCGTGGCACGGGGGAGCGGGACAGGTTTTCGGCGGAGGGAATGCAGTGAGCCCTGATGGCAATCGGGCGGTCGTCTCGACGGGTACGCGGTCGGCGGTCGCTTACGGCACCTTCCGCGCAGCGACGCCATGAGCGCCGGCGCCGTAGTCGCAGCCAAGGAGCACGAGGACGCGTCCGGCCAGGACGACCTGTTAGTCGGACGCGGCGCCAGCCCGGCCGGTTACATGGGTGCCACGCCCACGTCGCTGATCGGCCGCACCCGCGACCTCGACCGCCTCGCCACCGTGCTGTCCGCGCCCGAGGCCGGTCTGGTGACCGTCACCGGCCCGGCCGGGGTGGGCAAGAGCCGGCTCGTCATGGAGTACTTCCGCCGCTTCGGGTCGGGCCCGGACGGCACCGTCGAGGTGTTCGACTTCGGCCGGGTCGCGGACGCCGCCGCGGGCACGCTGATGCTGCGCCGGCTCAAGGAGCAGTTCCACGAGGGCGCGACCCCGGCCCGCTCGGCGCTGGAACTCCTCGGGCCGGGGCGGCACACCGTGCTCTTCGACCACTACGAGGACGTCGCCGATGAGCTGTCCCCACTGCTCGCCGAGTTCCGGCGGAGCTGCCCGCAGGTGCGGATCGTCACCGTCGGAACCGCTCGGCTCGGGCTGTACGGCGAGCGGGTCGTACGGCTCCGGCCGCTCCCGACGGGGCACAGCGCCGAGGCCGACCTGCCGGCCGTCGCGCGGATTCCGGCCGTGGAGCTGTTCGTACAGTGCGCCCGGTCGGTACGGCCCGAGTTCAAGCTGACCGCGGAGAACTACCGCCACGTGCTGGCACTCTGCCGGCTCGTCGGCGGCCTGCCGTTCGCCATCGAACTGGCCGCCGCGCAGGTCAAGCTGGCCGAGCCGGACCTGATCCTGGAACGCTACGAGCGCGGCACCGGCGACCTCCAGCGCATCGACCGGCACCCGTACTCCCGGCACTCCGGCATCTCCGACATGGTCGCCTGGGTCTTCGCCCGGCTGCGCGCCGACGAGCGCCTGCTGCTCGACCAGCTCGCCGTCTTCGAGGGCCCGTTCACCACCCGCGCCGCCGCCGGCGTGCTCGCCGGCTTCGACGCCACCGGCTACCGGACCATGGAACGGCTCATCGACGCCAGCGTGCTCATCCCCGACGAGCGGCCCGACGGCGAGCTGAGCCTCAGCATCCCCAGTTGCTTCCGGCAGGCCGCGGCCCGCTCGCTGGCCCTGCTGCCCGCCCACGAGACGCTGCGCCGGGCCCACGGCGAGTACTTCCGCACGCTCGCCGCCGCGCGCCCCGCGGCCGAGCCGGGCGCCACCGGCACCGGCCGGCGGCCCGCGTTCGGACCGGAGACCCGGGCGGACCTGCTCGCGGCGTTCGCCTACTGGCGCGAGGCCGGCGACGGCCGCTCCATGGCGGTGCTCGCGGGCGCGCTGCGCGAACAGTCCACCGGCACCGCGCAGACCCGGCAGTGCCTGCGGCTGACCGAGGAGGCGCTGCGGGCCGGCGTCGAGGACGCGCGGCTGCACGCCCGTACGCTGGAGGCCGCCGGGGAGCTGGCGATGCGGCTGGGCTCCGGCGCGGCCCGCGGCTTCCTCGCCCAGGCCCGGGACGCCTACCGCGCCGTCCACGACGACGCCGGCGTGGTGCGCTGCCTGGGGCTGCTCGGCGACGAGGCGTACGCCGTCGGGGATCTGGTACGTGCCCGCCGCCGGTTCGAGGAGGGCCTGGCCGTCACGGCCCTGCCCGCCCGCACCGGTGGCACCGGCGACCCGGCAGCCGGCGGCGGCCGGTACCTCACCCGCCGGCTGGCCGTGGTGCTGCGCGAGGCGGGCAACCTCGCCCGCGCCGACGAACTGGCCCGTACCGCGCTGGCGGCGGAGCTGGGCCGCGAGGACTTCGGCGGCGCGGTCACCGCCCGCTACGTCCTGGCCTCCGTGCGGCTGCTGGAGCAGGACTCGGCGGAGGCGCGCGCCCTGTTCGCGGACGCCGCGGAGCAGCTCGGCGGGCTGGCGGACGCCGCGGAGCGGCCCGAGTGCCTGGAGCTGCTGGCGATCGCGCTGTACAAGTGGCGCCGTATCACCGACTGGCGGCTGCTCACGGCGACCCTGGGCCTGGCCAACCGGCTGCGCCGGCGCCAGGGCCTCGCGCGCCCGCGCCCGCTGACCGAGCTGACCACCGCGATCCTCGCCACCGCCAGCCAGGAGCTGACCGCCGACGACTACATGTGGGCGTGGCGCTCCGGTGCCGAGATGACGTGGGAGGCCGCGATGCGGCTGATGCCGGCCGAGGACGCCCGGCCGGTGGCCGGGTCCGAGGTGCCCACGGACGTCGCCGACATCCTCACCAAGCGGGAGCTGGAGGTCGCGCTGCTGGTGTCCGAGGGGCTGACGAACCGCGTCATCGCCCGCCGGCTCGGCATCGCCGAGTGGACCGTGGTGAACCACCTGCGCAAGGTGATGCGCAAGCTGGGCTGCCAGTCCCGCGTCCAGGTGACCCGCCGGCTCGCCACCGGCTGACGACCGCGGCGGAAGGCGGCCCGCCCCGCCTTCCGCCCGCGCGTCTTCCCTCCGACTCCCTCGTTCACGGGGTGTTACGTGATCCGTACGCACCTGTGCTGACACCGTGTCGACCGGCCCCGTACGATCCGCTACCGGGGGACGGGGAGAGCTGCGTCAGGTCAGGGGTGGGGAGACTCGTGCGACGACGGCCTGTGGGGTACGCCGGATCCGTGCTGCTCGCCGCCGTGCTCGCCCTCGCGGGCTGCACGGGCGGCGACGACGGCCCGTCCGGCGGCGGTGTGTCCGGCCCGCCGGGCGGACCGGACACGAAGGGCGGCCCGAGCCCGGCGCCGACCTCCGCGCTCGACGCCGACCCCGCCAGGGCGCCCAGGGACCGCGCCGGCGCGCGGGCGCTGATCGGCGACGTCATCGCCGACCCCGCGCTCTTCGGCCCGGACGCGGTGCGCGCCACGCCGTACGAGAGCGACCCCGCCCGCTGGTCGGTCCTCGGCACCGACTGCGTCTGGCGGCAGGAGCCGCTGCCCGACGACGTACTCGCCACGCTCTCCCGGCACTTCGAGGTCCCGCCCGCCGCCGGGAAGGACACCGCCCGGCTGGTCGCCGTCGTCACCGTGCACGGCACGGCCGAGCAGGCCGACTGGGAGAACGCCGGGATGCTGGAGGAGATGCTCCGCTGCCCCGAGCAGCAGCTCGGCACCGGCGAACGGCTCACCGACCTGATCTCCTCCGCCTCCTACTACGGCGACTCCGAGAACCTCTACGCCGACGACGTGCTGCGCGAGAGCGGCGAGTACCGCGGCGCGGGCACGGCGGCGACCCCGTACGCCTGGATGCAGATGCGGCTCGGCCCGGTCACCGTCTCGGTCTCGGTCCGCGCCGGGCGCGGCTACGACAGCACGGAGGCCCAGGACATCGGGCGGGAGGCGGGCGTCCGGATGCTCCAGCGGGTGAAGGGAGCCCTCGGGCACGACGGCGGCGGTGACGGCGGCGGGGGTGCGCAGGGCAAGAGCGCGGACGAGGACCCGCAGGGCGACCGGGCGCAGCGCAACGGGACCGAGGGGAACGGCCGGTGACGGAGCAGCTCACGCCCTCGGACCCGGTACGGATCGGCGGCCACCGCCTCCTGGCGCGGCTCGGCGCCGGCGGCATGGGCGTCGTCTACCTCGGCCGCGCCGACGGCGGCGAGCTGGCCGCGGTGAAGGTGATCCGGCCGGAGTACGCCGCCGAGGAGGACTTCCGGGCCCGGTTCCGCCGCGAGGTCGCCGCCGCCCGGCGGGTGCGCAGTCCGTGGGCCGTCCCCGTCACCGGCGCCGACGCGGAGGCCGAAGCCCCGTGGCTGGCCACGGCGTTCGTGCCCGGCCCGGCGCTCGCCGAGGCCGTCGCCGTGTGCGGCCCGCTGCCGGAGCGCGGCACCCGGATCCTCGGCAAGACCCTCGCGCGGGCGCTCGCCGCCGTGCACGCGGCCGGGCTCGTCCACCGCGACGTCAAGCCCGGCAACGTGCTGCTCGCCGTGGACGGCCCGCGGCTCATCGACTTCGGCATCGCCCGCTCCCCGGAGGAGACCGCGCTCACCTCGCCGGACGCCGTGGTCGGCACCCCCGGGTTCCTCGCGCCCGAGCAGGCGCAGGGCCGCGAAGTCGGCCCGGCCGCGGACGTGTTCGCGCTGGGCTGCGTGCTGGCGTACGCCGTCACCGGACGCCCGCCGTTCGGCACCGGCGCCGTGGACGCACTGCTGTACCGCACGGTGCACGACGAGCCGGACCTGTCCGGCGTCCCCGACGGCGTACGGGACGTGGTGGCCCGCTGCCTCGCCAGGGACCCGGCCGCCCGCCCGAGTGCCACCGAACTCGACGAGGCCCTGGTCGAGGACGCGCCCGAAGGCACCGCGGAGTGGCTGCCGGACGACGTCGTACGGCTGATCGCCGACCGCTCCGCCGCGATGCTGGCGCTGCCGGACATCGACGCCACCGCGGCCGGAACACCCGAGCCGGCCCCGGCGCCCACCGGCCGGCGCCGCTTCCTCGCCCTCGGCGCCGGCGGCGCGGCGCTGCTCGCGGCGGGCGGCGGCGCGGCGCTCTGGGCCGGCCTGCGGGACGACGGGGGATCCGGCCCGGCCGCACGCCGGTGGGCCCTCGGCGTACAGGCCGACCTGAGCGGGCCGCAGCGCGCGGCCGGGCGGGCGCAGGAGCGCGGCACGCGGCTGGCCGTCGAGCAGTTCAACGCCCGCGCGCGCCGGCCCTTCGAGCTGGACCTCGCCGTGGCCGACGACCGCGGCGACCCCGCCGCCGCCGAGCGCGCCGCGCGGCGGCTGGCGGCCGACCGCGACGTCCTGGCCGTCATCGGCTCCACCGGCGACAAGACCACCGGTGCGGCCCTGACCGGCTACGACGAGCGGCGCGTCCCGCAGCTCACGGTCTCCTCCGCGCAGGGCGCGTACGGCACCGCCTCGCGCCGCTCCCTCCTCCAGACCGTGCCGACCTACGGCACCACCAGCCTGCCCGTCGCGCTGATGCTCCAGGCCGAGGGCGTGCGCCGGGTCGGCATGGTGATCGACCGGGCGGCGGGCGAGTTCGCGTGGGAGGAAGGCCATCTGGCGTACCGGACCCTCGGGCTGGTGGAGATCGAGGTGTACCCGCGGGTGGTGCCGCGGAGCGCGGCCTCGCCCGCCGCCGTCGTCGCCGACCTGCTGGACCGCGAGCCCGGCGCCGTCTACTACGCCGGCTCCCCGCGGCGCGGCGCCGACCTGGCCCGTACGCTCGCCGCGCGCGGCTTCACGGGCGTACGGATCCTCGGCTACCCCGCCGCCGGGCCGGAGTTCACGGCGCGGGCGGGCGCGGTGGCGGACGGCTGGGAGGTGTACGCACCGTACATCGACCCCGGGGCGAAGCCGGTCGCGGAGTTCGCCGCCGCGTTCCGCAAGCGCTACGGGCGGGCCCCCGGGCGCTGGGCGGCCGAGGCGTACGACGTGACGCGGATGGTGCTCGACCGCCTCACCGAGTCGGTCCGGGGCGGGGAACGGCCCGCGCGGGGGCGGCTGTTCGAGCTGCTGACGAAGGACACGTACCGCGGGCTGGTCAGGGACTACGAGTTCCAGGACGGCTACCTCCAGGGCGTCGAGACGTTCCGCTACCGCGTCGCGGACGGCCGCTTCGGCTACGCCGGCCCCGCCGACGTGGGCGAGTGAGGGGGCCCTCGCCGTGCGCGCGCTGACCCCCGACGACCCCGAGGACATCGGCGGCCACCGCCTGCTGGCACGGCTCGGCGCCGGCGGCATGGGCGTGGTCCACCTCGCCCGCACGCCGGGCGGTGCGCTGGTCGCGCTGAAGGTCATCCGCGCGGAGCACGCCGCCGACCCGGGCTTCCGGGCCCGCTTCCGCCGCGAGGTGGCGGCGGCGGGCCGGCTGCGGGGGCGCTGGCTGGTGCCGGTCGTCGCCGCGGACGCGGAGGCCCGGGAGCCGTGGCTGGCCACGGAGTTCGTGCCGGGGCCGACGCTGACGGAGACGGTGGACGGCTACGGGCCGCTGCCGGAGCCGGCGGTCGGGCAGCTCGGCGCGTACCTGGCCGCCACGCTCGCGGACGTCCACCACGCCGGGCTCGTCCACCGGGACGTCAAGCCCGGCAACGTACTGCTGACACTCGACGGCCCCCGGCTCATCGACTTCGGCATCGCCCGCACGGCGGGCGCCACGGCGCTGACCGAGAGCGACGTCGTCATCGGCACCCCCGGCTACCTCGCCCCGGAACAGGCCCGCACCGGCGCGGGCGACGTCGGCCCGGCGGCCGACGTCTTCGCCCTCGGCTGCGTCCTGGCCTACGCCGCCTCGGCCCGCCGCCCCTTCGGCACGGGCAACCCGGCGGCGGTGGTCTTCCGCACGGTCCACGAGGACCCGGACCTGTCCGCCGTGCCGCAGGGGGCGCTGCGCGGGTGGGTGGAGCGGTGCCTGAGCAAGACCCCCCAGGGGCGGCCGACCGCGGCGGAACTGGCGGCAGGGCTGGAGGCGGCGGTGGAGGGGCCGGGGCCGGGGGAGAAGGGGGCCGGGGCCCGGCCCGCGGACGCCGCGGCGCCGGCCGGGCCACCCGAGGCGGGGCACGCCGGGGACACCGTGGTGGACCCCACGGGGTGGCTGCCCTCCGCCGTGGTGCGGATCGTCGCGGAGCGCTCCGCCCGGGCGCTCGACATCCCCGCCCCCCTCCGCGACCCCGGCGCCGCCGGGTCCGGCCCGCCCGACGTCACCACCCGGACCGCGCCCGCGCCCTTCCCCGCGCCCTCGCGCCGCCGGTTCCTGGCCGCCGGCTCCGCCGCCGCGGTGCTCGCGACGGGGGGCGGGCTCCTCGCGTACGCCGTCGCCCGCGGCGGTGGCGGGGGCTCCGGACCGCCCGTGCACACCCTCGGGCTGCACGCCGACCTCAGCGGCCCCGGGAAGGACACCGGGCGCGCCCACGAGCGCGCGGCCCGGCTGGCCGTCGACCGGCACAACGCCCGCGCCGACGCCGGCTTCCGCCTCGCCCTGGACGTGGCCGACGACGGCGGCAGCGCGGAGCGCGCCGCCCGGGTCGCCCGCCGGTTCGCGGACGACGCAGCCGTACGTGCCGTCCTCGGACCCACCGCCGCCGCCTGCGCCGCGGCCGCCGCGGGCGTCTACCGCGAGGCCCGGCTCGGCGCCGTGCTCGTCGGCGTCGACGGCGCCGGGGTACCGCAGGCCGACGCGGGTGCCCTGTGCGTCACCCGGGCGCCCGAGGAGCTGCTGCCCGCCGCGCTCCTGCACTACCTGGCCGACGTCCGCCCCGCCGACCGCACCGCCGTCGTCCGCGACGAGGGCCGCGCCGCCTGGGACTTCGCCCGCGCCTTCGTCGACAACCCGCCGGGCGGCGGCACCGTCACCGTCCACGACGCGGACGACGGCATCGACGGCATCGACGGCGCAGTCGACGCCGCGCTCGCCGCCCGCGCCCGCGCCGTCGTCTACGCCGGCACCTCCCCGGACCGCGCCGCCCGGTGCGCCCGCGCGCTGGCCGCCGCGGACTTCACCGGCCCGCGCGGCGGCATGCGGCACACGCTGGGACCGGCGTTCCTGGCGGCGGCCGGTGCGGCGGCGGCCGAAGGCTGGTCGTGCGGCGCCCCGTTCAGCGACCCCGCCGCCGCGCGCGACTTCGCCGCCGCCTACCGCGGCGCGTACGACGCGGCGCCGCCGCGCTGGGCGCCCGAGGCGTACGACGCGGTGGGCCTGGTCGGCGCCGCGATCGCCCGGCTCCGGAAGGCCGCGGCGGACGCCGGTCCCGACCGCGGGGCGCTCGCGCGGGAGCTGACCCGGGACACGTACCGCGGTGTGGCGAAGACCCTGCGCTTCGCGCAGGACGGGACGCACCGGCTGGAGCCCGCGGGATCCCTCTTCCTCTACCGGGCGCGCGGCGGGAAGTTCGCCTTCCTCGGCCCGTACGACGAGGTGCGGCCGGACTCCTGAGCCCGCCGCCCCCGCCGCCTCCGGCAACGCCCGTACCCCGGGGCGCTACACCTTGCGGGCCACCGCCGCGTACTGGGACACCTCAGCGTCCAGCGCCGCCGCCTCGGCGTCGGTCGGCGGATCCCCCTGCGGCTTCCAGCGGTGCGGCGCGACCAGACCCGGCGTGACCAGCTCAAGTCCGGCGAAGAAGGGTTCTATCGAGTCCTTCGCGCGCGTGGTCAGCGGGATGCCCTGCCCGTGGTAGATGTCCTGCACCCGCCCGATGTGCACGGGATCGAAGTCGGGGGTGCCGTGCGACAGGGCCAGGAAACTGCCCGGCGCCAGCGGCTTGACCAGCGTCTCCATGATCTCGTGAGGCGCCTCGCGGTCCGGGATGAAGTGGAAGAGCGCGTTGCAGGAGAGCGCGATCGGCCGGTCGAGATCGAGGGTGCCGCGTAACTCGGCGGCCTCCAGGATCGTGTGCGGCGCGGTGACGTCCGCGTGCAGGTACGCGGTGCGGCCCTGCGGCGTGCTCGTCATCAGGGCCTCGGCGTAGCGCAGCACCAGCGGGTCGTTGTCGGTGTAGACGACCCGCGCGGCCGGGTTGGCTTCCTGCGCGACCTGGTGGAGGTTCGGCTCCGTCGGTATTCCGGTGCCGATGTCGAGGAACTGGTCGATGCCCGCCTCGGCGGCCAGCCAGCGCGTCGCGCGGCTCATGAAGGCACGGTTGACGCGGGCGGCGGTACGGGCCTGGGGCCAGACGGAGAGCACCTGCCGGGCGGCGGCGTGGTCCACCTCGTAGTTGTCGTGCCCGCCCAGGATGTAGTCGTAGATGCGGGCGGGATGGGCCCGGGTCTTGTCGACGTGGGGCGGGCCGTGGGTCTCGTCGGTCACGTGGTCTGTCCGTTTCGGTCGTGCCGGCGCTCGGCGGCGGGGGGCGCCGGTGTAGGGGACGCGCGTGGGGCGGCGGCCGGGGCGCATGCTCAGGAGAGCAGGAAGTCCGCGTCCCCGTTCTTGATGCCGGCGATGAACGCCCGCATCTCCTCCGCGGTGTAGACCAGCGCGGGGCCCTCGTCCGCGGTGCTCTGGCGCAGCGCGACGCGGCCGTCCGGGAGCCGCTTCGCCTCGACGCAGGCGTCGCCGTTGGGGCCGCTCCACGGTTTGTCCCAGCCCTCGGTGCCGAGGTCGCGCGCGGGCATGCCGTTGTACACCTGGTCCCCGGTCGGTACGCCGGTGGGGCGGGAGTCGTTCGAGCCGTCCATGTGCGTCATCCTCATACTTCCTTCCGGATGTTGGCGATGATGTTCTCGGTCTGATGTGCCGGCGGCGCCTGCGTGGATATCCGGTTGAGGGCTTCCAGGCACTGGGACACCAGCGCGGTGTCCTCCACGTACGCGGGACCGGTCATGCTCTCGCTGTAGCCGAAGTCGCCCAGCTCGACGGCGGGGAAGCGGAGCAGGTGCAGCGGCCCGTACATGGCCGGGTGCGGGCCGGTGTCGAACGGGAGCACCTGAAGGGTGACGTTCGGCATCCGGGCGGCCTCCACCAGCCGGTCGAGCTGCGCGCGCATCGTCCGCGGCCCGCCCACGGTGCGGCGCAGCGCCGCCTCGTCGACGACGGCCCACAGCCGCAGCGGCTTCGGCTCGCGTATGAGCAGCCCCTGTCGCCGCATGCGCAGGGCGACGCGGCGCTCGCGCTCCTCGGCGGCCAGCGGCAGGTGGCCGGCGGAGAGCAGGGCGCGGGCGTAGTCCTCGGTCTGGAGGAGTCCGGGCACGCAGTGGGGCTCGTACGCGCGGATGAGGGTGGCGGCCGACTCCAGGCTCACGTACAGCCCGAACTGTTCCGGCAGCACGTCGCGGAACCGGTGCCACCAGCCCGGCTTGTTGGCCTCCTCGACGAGGTCGAGAAAGCACTCGATGTCCCGCGGTGGCAGCCCGTAGGTGCGCAGCAGCTTCTCCACGGAGGCGTACTTCAGGCCGACCTCGGCCTTTTCCATCCGCCGGACGCTCGTCGCGTTGACGCGCAGCGCCCTGGCGGCCTGCTCCGGCGTGAACCCGGCGTTCTCGCGCAGGTTCTGGAGGCGTCGGCCGAGTACGATCTGGCCGGCCGTGGGGGCCGACTGTCCGGATATGGCTGTCGGGCCCGCCTCGCCGCCCGCTCGCGCCATGGATCTCTACCTCCGGGACCAACTCGGGGCGTTGTCGGTGGGTTTGCCGGAGCGCAGTGTGTCACGCCGGTGGGATCGCTCGCAGCGCTATGCATTCCCGATGTTGCAGACTGCAAAACAGCGCTTGCGATCTGTGCGCGGCCCACGCATAGTTGGCGCGTGACGCCGTTCACACGGCCGACATCCGCCCACGTGCCAAGCTCCGGGGCGGTTCGGACGCCGTGGCCCCCCTCGACGGACGTACGGAAGGCACCCCGGCCCATGGCCCCCTCATCCCACAGCGCGCTCGGCGCCGCGGCCGACTTCGACGTCGCCGCGTCCGGCGAGAGCTTCGAACTCCCGGCCAGGGCCGCCTCGGTGGCCGAGGCGCGGGCACACGTCCGGCGGCTGCTCGGCCGCTGGCGGTTGTGCGACGACGTGTGCGGGGCGGCGCAGTTGGTGATCTCCGAGCTGGTGACCAACGCCGTGCTGCACGCGAGCGGCAGCCGGATCGTCTGCCGGCTGGCGCTGCGGCCCCCGGGGGTGCGGCTGGAGGTACGGGACCAGGGCGGGGCGTACGGGGTCCCGATCCCTACCGTCGCCGGGCCGGAGGACGAGTGCGGGCGCGGCCTGGGGCTGGTCGCGGCGGTCAGCGAGGCGTGGGGCACGGAGCCGTCGGGGGCGGGGTTCGCGGTGTGGGCGACGATCGGGGCACCCGGGCGGGTGTGAGGCGACCGGCCGCCGGGGCCGGAACCGGCCGACCGGGACCCGCCCGGCCGGTTCCGGTGCGCGGGTCCTACCCGGCGGGCGCCGAGGGCGGAAGGGTGCGCTGCATCAGGACCGTGTCGAGCCACTTCCCGTGCTTGAACCCCACCTCCGACAGCCGGCCCACCTCCTTGAACCCGTACCGCCTGTGCAGCCCCGGCGAGGTGTCGTCGCCGGTGTCGGCGATCACCGCCATGATCTGCCGCACGTCCGTCCGCGCGCACCGGTCGACCAACGCCGCCAGCAGCGCGCCGCCGATGCCCTGCCCGGTCCGGCCGGGCGCGAGGTAGATGGAGTTCTCGACGGTGTGCCGGTAGGCCGGCTTGGGCCGCCAGGGCGCGGCGTAGGCGTAGCCGGCGACGCTCCCGGCCGCGTCGGCGACGAGGAACGGCAGGCCGCGGTCGGCCAGGTCCCGCAGCCGCTGCTGCCAGAACGCGGGCGGCGGCGGGGTCTCCTCGAAGGTGATCACGGTGTCGGTGACGTAGTAGGCGTATATCTCGGCGATGGCCGCCATGTCCTGGGGTGCGGCGGGGCGGATGACGGCCGCCGGCTGGGAGATTGACACGGAACCATTGTGCGCCGGTCGCGGCACGCGGGTCGGCGGTGGGCCCCGGGCGCGGGCGGCGCGGGTGGCGAGGCGGGTGTCCTACGGGCCGGGGCGCGGGCGCCGCGAGGCGGATACGGACGTCCTACGGGCCGGGGGTGGCGGCGATGCGGGCGGCGATCCGGTCGACGTCGGCCCGCTCCGCGGGCGGCAGCGGGCGGATCCGGGCCGCCTCCGCGAGCAGCCGGGCCGCCTCGCCGGCGTCGCCCGCCAGCGACGCCGCGCCGGCCAGCCCCTCGGTCGCCAGCGCTACGGCCCGCGGGTCCGACGCGGCGCGGGCCAGCTCCAGGCTCTCGCCGTGGCGGGCGCGGGCCCGGGTTTCGTCGCCGCGCTGCTCGGCGACGAAGCCGAGTTCGGCCAGGACGTAGGCGAGGCCGGAGCGGTAGCCGTCGGCGCGGTGGGCCTGCTCGGCGGCGCGCAGATGCTCCTCGGCGGCGTCGAGCCGGCCCTGCCGGCGCGCGGACGCCCCGAGGCCGACGCGGGCGTGGACGACGCCGTGGTGGAAGCCGCGCTCGCGGGCGACGTGCAGGGCGCGCTCGTAGTGGGCGTCGGCGCGGGCGTAAGCCCCGGCGAGCGCGGCGAGCCGGCCGAGCTGGGAGAACTCCTCCACCACGACGGGCCACAGCTCCAGCGCCTCGGCGGCGGCCAGCCCCTCCCGGTGGAGCCGGTCGGCCCGGTCGTAGTCGCCGCCGACCTCCGCGAGCACGCCGAGCAGCCGCAGCGCGTGCGCCTGCCCCCAGCGGTCGCCGGCCTCCCGGAAGAGCGTCAGCGCTTCCTCGCCCTCGCGGCGGGCGCGGCCGGGGTCGCCGAGCCGCAGCGACTCCCAGCCGAGCACCCCGAGCGCGGCGGCGGTCCCCCAACGGTCCCCGAGCCGCCGGAAGTCGGCGAGTGCCCCATCCACGACGCGCACGGCGGCGGGCAGATCCCCGCCGTCGGCCCGGGCGAACCCGAGCAGCCACCGCTGCCGGGGGGTACTCCCCGGGGGCGGCGCACCGAGGTGCCCGCCGCCGGCCATGCGCTCCCACGCTTCGAGCGCGGCCCTCCACACGAGGGCCCCGACCCGGTCGGAGCCCGAGGGCTGAGGGCCGGGGGAGTCGGAGGAGCCGCCGACGCGGCCCGCACCCGCGCGGTCGCCCGACGCGGGACGACCCCCGCCCACGGCCGCGGCGTCCGACTCCGCCGAGTGGGGACGGTCCCCCAGACCGGGGCCGGCCGGGTGCTCCGAGAAGCCGAGGGCCCCCGCCCCGGCCGGCCCTGCCGGCGCGTCGTCGCCGCCCGGTCGGGGACGGTGGGCGCGCCGGGTGTCCGGACCCGCGGCGCCACCCGGACCCGCGGCGCCACCCGGACCCGCGGCGCCACCCGGACCCGCCGGAGCGCCCGGGCCCGCCGGAGCGCCCGGGCCCGCCGTGGCACCTCGGGCTGCCTGGTCACCTGGATCACCCGGGCCCGCCGCACTCAGCGCGGTGTCGAACGCGCGGTGGGCCTCCCGGTAGCGGCCTCGCAGGAACCAGTACCAGCCCAGCGCCCCGCACAGGCGCAGCGCCGCCTCGCCGTCGCCCCGTTCCACGCAACCCGCCAGCGCCGCCCGCAGGTTCGCCGTCTCCGTGTCCAGGCGGCGTAGCCACTCCTGTTGCTCCGGGCCGCGGAGCCGGTCGTCCGCCTGCTCCGCGAGGTGCGTGAAGTGCCGGGCGTGGCGGGCCGCGTACGTCGCCGACTCGTCGGCCTCCGCCAGCCGCTCGCGCGCGTACGCCGCCACGCTCTCCAGCAGCCCGAACCGGCCCGTCGCGGCGTCCACCGTGATCAGCGAACGGTCCGCCAGCGCCGCCACCGTCCCCGCCACGTCCCCGCGCGCGACCGGCCGCGCGACCTCCGGCCGCGCGACCTTTGGCCCGGCGGTCACCGGCCCCGCGACCACCGCCTCCGCCGCCGAGAGGTCGAACCCGCCCGCGCACACCGACAGTCGCCGCAGCACCGCCCGTTCGTCGTCGGCCAGCAGCTCCCAGCTCCAGTCGAACGCCGCGCGCAGCGTCCGCGCGCCCGCGCCCAGGAGGCGGAAGCGGTCGTCGAGCCGGGCGGCGACCTCGCGCAGACCCAGCGTGCGCACCCGCGCCGCCGCCAGCTCGATCGCCAGCGGCAGCCCGTCGAGGCGCTCGCAGACGGCCGCGATCTCCGCGTCGTCGCCCACGAACCCGGGCACCGCGTCCGCGACCCGCTCGCGGAAGAGCCGTACCGCCGCCTCCGCCGGCAGCGGCGCGACGGGCCACTGCCGCTCGCCGGGTACGGCCAGCGGCTCGCGGCCGGTGGCCAGGACCCGTAGCCCGGGGGCCGCGCCCAGCAGCGCCACGACCAGCCGGGCCGCCGGCACGGCCAGGTGCTCGACGGTGTCGAGGACGAGCAGCAGGCGCCGGGTGCCGAGCGCCCGGCCGAGGTCGCCCCGTACGCCGAGGGCCGCCGCGATCCGCTCCGCCAGCAGCGCGGGGTCCCGCCGGGCCCCGGCGGCGTCGACACCCGCCAGCTCCACCACCCGCGCGCCGCCCTCCGCGGCTGCCGCCACCTCCAGCGCCAGCCGCGTCTTGCCGACCCCGGCGGGGCCGGTCAGCGTGACGAGCCGGTGGGAGCGGAGCAGCGTGCGGACCTCCGCGACTGCGTCGTCCCGCCCGACGAGGGCGGTCAGTCCGGCGTACGGGACAGGGTCGCCGTAGGGCACGGGGCCGGCAGGCGCGGCGAGCCCGGCGGACTCCTTCCGCCCTCCGGCGGACCCCTCCCCGCCGTCCCCCTCCAGCGCCGGGTCCTGCCGCAGCACCGCCTCGTGCACCGCGGCCAGCTCCCGCCCCGGGTCCACCCCCAGCTCCGCCGCCAGCCGGTCCCTGATCTCCCGGTACGCCGCCAACGCCTCCGCCTGCCGGCCGTCGAGGTACAGCCCCCGGATCCGTACCGCGTGCAGCCGCTCGCGCAGCGGGTGCGCCGCCAGCATCGCCGACAGCTCGTCCGCCAGCGCCGCGTGCTCCCCGCGCCCGACGCGCTCCTCCGCCAGCCCCTCGAACGCCGTGACCCGCCGCTCCTCCAGCCCTTCCGCCGCCGCCCGCGCGAACGGCGCCTCCGCGAACCCCGCAAATGCCGGCCCCCGCCACAGCGCCAGCGCCTCCCCGTGCCGCCCCGCCGCCGCCAGCTCCGCGAACCGCGCCGCGTCCACGTCCGCCGGCTCCGCCCGCAGGCGGTAGCCGTGCGGCGCCCGCTCCACCAGGGCCCGGCCGCCCGGCTCGGCCTGTTCCAGCGCCCGGCGCAACTGGGCGACCTTCGACTGGAGCGCCCCCGTGGCCCCCGCGGGCGGGGCGCCCTCCCACAGGTCCTCGATGAGCGTCCGCGCGGACACCGCCCGCCCGTGGTGCACCAGCAGGTCCGCCAGCAGCGTGCGCACCTTGGCGCCCGGCACGGCGACGTCCTGCCCCGTGTCGGTCCAGACGGCGAGTGGTCCCAGCACACCGAAGCGCATCCGGCGATCGTAAGCGGACGGTCAGTGGACCGTCAGCGCGGCTCCGTAGCGTCGTCGTCGTACCGGAAACGGGGGCGCGGACCGCGCCCCGCCCGCAGACACCAAGGAGCGACACCATGTCCGAGTCGGTCGTGATCTTCCCCCAGCCGGACGCCGACCCCCAGGGGACCCGGACCGTCTTCGAGTCCGGCGGGCGGCGCGTGACGCTGGTCGCCGTGCCGGACGAGCACGAGGCGGCGCCCGTCGTCGCGAACCTGGTGGCGGAGGGGGCCGGT
This sequence comes from Streptomyces sp. 184, assembly GCF_045781775.1. Taxonomy (NCBI): domain Bacteria; kingdom Bacillati; phylum Actinomycetota; class Actinomycetes; order Kitasatosporales; family Streptomycetaceae; genus Streptomyces; species Streptomyces sp. 184. The sequence continues at coordinate 1,665,550 of NZ_CP123230.1, forward strand.
CTGGTCGAGCTGTGCGGCGGGTTCGGCCCGCTGGGGGCGGCGAAGGTGATCGCCGAGGTCGGGGACCGGGCGCCGGTCGGGGCGATCGGCTACGGCAGCGAGTCGCTGGCCGCCATCTCCCGCTTCCACCTGACGTTCCTCGCGGGCCAGGACCAGTCGGAGCTGTTCCTGATGCTGCTGCCGGGTGCGGACCCGCGGCGGGACCGGCTGGTGATCCGGCGGCCCGGCGGTTTCAGCTTCCGCGGGGTGGCCGTGCCGGACCTGGCGGCGGCGGAGCGGGTGGTGCAGGAGGAGAAGGTGGGACTCATCGAGCTGTTCGGCGGCTTCGGCGCCGATGCGGCGGCCCGTATCCACGAGGTCGCCGGCGGCACACCGGTCGGGACGGTCACGTACGGCATCGAGTCGATGGACGCCGCCGCGGCCTTCCGCGCAGCTTGACCCCTGCCGCCGGACCTCCCGGCCCCCGGCCCCGGTGCATCGGCCCCGGGCTCCCCGCCCCGGGTCCAGCCCCGGGCCTCCCGGGCCCCGGCCCCGCCCCCACCGCTACGGGCCCGCCGTCTCCGTGCCGGGCAGGCCCAGCAGGTCTTCTGTGCTCCCGGCCTCCGCCGGGAGCGCGTTGAGGGCCGCGACGATCGTCCGCTCCTCGAAGCCGAAGTGCGACTCCACGATCGCGCTCAGCCCCTCCAACTCGCCCCGTACGCGCGCCGCGTCCCGCTCGTCCGGGTCGGCGGGCACGCCGTCGAGGACCCCCTCCAGGCTCTGGAGGAGTCCGCTCACCAGGGCGTGGTCCTCCTCCATCTTCGCGATCAGCGGCCGCAGGTCGGGGTAGCGCGCGGCGAGCGCGGGGAAGGCGCCGCGGTCCTCGCCGGTGTGGTGCCGGGTCAGCGCGGCGCAGAAGGCGAGGCAGTGGGCCTTGAGCGCGCGGGGCCGGGCGCCGCCGGCCAGGTAGTCGTCGGTTTCCGCGCGCAGCCGGGCCAGTTCGGCGCGGAGCCCGCGGTGGATGGCGACCAGCTCGTCGCCGAAGGCGGCGAGCCGGGCGCGGGATTCGGGGGGCATGGCGCCATCCGATCACGGCGCCGCGGGGCCGCCGCCACCGGGCCCGCCGCGGGGAGCGTCACCGCGACCACAGCCGGGGGCGGCGGGCGTAGGGCCAAGCGACCGTCAAGCGTCGGCCAAATCTGTGGCACGATCCTCCTCGGGCGGCTCACCAGCGCCTACGCTCCGCACACGGTCCTGTCCCTGTCACGGGCGGCGCGGCAGGGACAGGAGCGGAGCCGGTGGCGGGGCGCCCGGTTCAGGGCGTGCGGCCGATGAACGCCAGCAGTTGGGTCTGCACGTCGGCGCTCTCCGAGACCTCCACGCGCGGCCCGTAGTGGCCGCTGCCGCGCAGCACCTCGTCCATCGGCAGCATCCCCGCCAGCAGGGCGGAGCACTTGGCCGGATCCAGATGCTCGTCCTGGCCGGTGGCCCGGGCCAGGTCCCACGTGTGCATGAAGACGTCGCCGGTGTAGAAGCGGTCGACGGCCAGGGCCAGCGGCAGGTCGCCGATCTGCGGGTGCGACAGCGTCTTCCCCGCCGTGGCCGGGTCGTCCAGCATGGACTGCACGGCGTCGTTGTGGACCTGCCAGGCGGCCACCGGGTCGTCGTCGGCCGACGGGCCCTTCGGCAGCTCGATGCCGGTGCCCGCCTTCAGGAACTCCGGGAACCACTCGACGAGGTGCCGTACGACGTCGCGCGCGACCCACCCCTCGCACGGCGCCGGGTTGTCCCACGCGCCGGCGGGGACGCCGCGTACCCGCTCGGTGAAGTCGGCGGCGATCCGGCGGTGTTCGGCCGCCGCCTGCGTGCCGTCGAGCAGGTCGTCGAGCCGCTCGTAGCCCTCGCGGATGCCGGTCTCCGCGCCGCTGGCGATCATCCCGTCGCGGGATTCGAGGGAGTCCAGCAGCGACGTGCTCGTCAGCCGGGTGCGCCCGCCGAGGTCCTCGAAGACGGCGGTCTCCAGGCTCACGCTGTCGGGCATGCCCTCGTAGGTGAAGGTCTGGACGATGCGCTCGGTGGGACGCACCTCGTGGAACACGCCGTGGAAGCCGTACTCGTTGCCCGCGTCGTCGCTGTGGACGTAGCGGTACGAGCCGTCGGTGCGGGCGTCGTACCGCTCGATCTTCATGGTCAGCCCGCGCGGGCCGAGCCACTGGGAGACCAGGTCGGGGTCGGTGTGCGCGCGGAACACGCGCTCGGGCGGGGCCTCGAACTCCCGGGTGATCACGATGGTGGGGAGCGCCGGGTCGACGGTGATCCCGGTCTCGTTGCGGTGGCCGGTGTGCGTGGTGCTCATGATGCTTCCTCTGTTCTGGTGTTCGTCACCGGCGGGCCGTCCTGGGCGTCCATCCGCTCCAGGACGGCGTCCAGGCGGCGGTAGCGGTCCTCCGCCGCGCGCCGGTAGCGCTCGATCCACTTGGTCATGAGGTCGAAGACCTCCGCTTCCAGATGGCAGGGCCGCCGCTGGGCGTCCCGGCTGCGGCTGACCAGCCCCGCGTCCTCAAGGACGCGGATGTGCTTGGAGACGGCCTGCACGCTGACGTCGTACGGCTCGGCCAGCTCGTTGACGGTGGCGTCGCCGGCGGTGAGACGGGCCACGATGTCGCGCCGGGTCGGGTCCGCCAGCGCGGAGAACACCAGCGACAGCCGCTCGTCGGGCTCGGGCACCGTTGGTCACCTCGCGTTCTCAACTGTTTGGTTGAATAAACGCTAGCGTGGGTTCCGGCTCTCGTCAACCGTTCGGTTGAATAGCCTGGGTGCGGCCCTGGGGTAGGCCCTCGGTTACGGCGGCGTGGTGCCGCAGCTCGCGCCGGAGCGGGCGGGCAGGAGCGGGAAGCGCAGGCGGTAGCGGTTGCGGGAGACGAGGCGGTAGACGGCGGCCGCGGGGCCGCGTACGGGCCCGGCGGCGAGGGCGCGGCCGACGAGCCGGCCGGCGCGGTTGCCGGTGCGGAGGGCGCCGGCGATGGCCATGGGCCCGCCGGGGGGCGGGCTGCCGGGGGGCGGAGGGCCGGCGGGCGGGGCCTGGCCACCGGCCCCGGGCCCCGCCCCCGTCCCCGTGTCCGCCTCCCCGACCAGCACCACCTCGCGCAGCAGCCGCTCCTCCGGCACCCCGTACGCCGCGACGTCCACCGACTGCCACGGCACGAATCGCACCTCCGGCGCGAAGCGCCGCCGCCCGAAGTCGGCCCACCCGGAGCAGAAGCCGCAGTCACCGTCGTACAGCAGCAGCATCCCGCGCCTCCTCCGTGTCGTCCGCGTACACGCTCGTCCCCTCCAGCATGTGGTGATGGGGCAGCCCGGGCAAAACCGGGGGCAGCTCCGGCGGCAGCGCCAGCCCCGCGTGGGCGAAGAGCGCGCGGTACTCGGCGAGGGTGCGCTCCCGCCCGGCCGTCAGCACCATCATCTCCACGTCGCTGAGCGCCATCGCCACCTCCGCGTCCGCCCGGGTACCGGCCCCGCCCCCCGCCTCCGGCAGGACCAGCGCGGGCACCAGCACCCGACCGCCGGGGCGCAGCGCCGCACGGCAGGCGCGGAGCACGCGCACGCAGTCGTCGTCGCCGAAGTTGTGCAGGATGTTCTTCAGCAGACAGACGTCGGCAGGGCCGCCGGCGCCCGCCGGGACCGCGGTGAAGAAGTCGCCCTCCACCAGCGCGCACCGCTGCGCCACCCCCGCCGCCCGCAGCACGCGGGGCGCGGCGGCCAGGGCCGCGGGACGCTCCAGCAGGGTGCCGCGCATCCGCGGGTACGCGCGCAGCAGCGCGGCCAGCAGCGTGCCGTCGCCGCCGCCGACGTCCACGAGGTGGCCGACACCGCCGAAGTCGAAGCCCGACACCACCGGCTCGGTCTGCGCCGCCGTCACCGAGCCCATCGCCTCGTTGAACCGCCCCGCCAGCGGCGGGTCCGTCTCCAGCGCCGCGAAGAGCCCGACGCCGTGCGCGTGCTCGAACGCCGAGCCGCCGTCGCGTACCGCGTCCTCCAGCGCACCGTACGCCCGCCACACGGCCGGGTCGCCGTACAGCTCCGCCAGCCGGCGCAGCCGGGGGTCGTCGCGGAACAGCTCGCCGAGCAGCGTCAGTTCGTAGCGTCCGCCGGGCCGTACGGTCAGCAGGCCCAGTGCCGCCGCGGCGCGCAGCAGGCGACGCAGGGACGGCTCGTGGGCGCCGGTGGCGTGTGCCAGGCGGTCGGCCGGCAGCGCGGTGCCGGCGAGCGCGTCGGGGATGCCGAGGCGGACGAAGGCGCCGGTGATCCGGGAGAGCGCGAAGCCGTAGACGAGGGTGCCGGTCGCGGCCCGCACGGCGGCAGCCTCCTCGGCCTCCTGCCCAGCCCCCTGTCCGGCTCCCTGCCCAGCCCCCTGTCCGCCGCTCTCCCCGGCCTCCGGTCCCGCGTCGCCGCGGTCGGCCCCGGCCGGCCGCTGCCCCTCCTGCTCGCGCGTACGCTCCCCGCCCCCGTCGTGCGTCGCCTCGCTCATGTTCCGGCCCTTCCGCTCGGCGTCCTCGTGTCCCGGAACGTAGAACCGCCCGCCGCGTCCGCACATCCGCAGTTCGCCGGAGGGACCCCCGCACACAAGCGGGCTACGGGGGATTGACAAACGCCGCCCGGCGCGCGAAACCCCCGCCCGTAACCGAAGACGCGCGCGGCGTCAATCCTCAGAACTCCTCCGTACCCGCCGCCAAGACGGTGCATTGGCCGGATGCCGCGCCCCGCCGGCGGACCTAGCTTCGGAACCTCCCGACGAAAGGATGAGGTCATGACCATGGCCCTTCAGCCCCCCACGACGGAGGACTCGCGCATCGCCGTGTGGGCACAGAAGAACGCGGCGGCCCACGACGAGCACTTCGTCGCCCCGACCGACCGCGTCGTCCCGGTGCTCTTCACCCCGCTGATCGCGCTGACGGTCGCCGGGGCGGTCGGCTGCGCGCTCGGCCCGGCCACGGCCTTCGCCACGGCGTTCGGCTTCCACGACGGCACCTCGCCCGACGCCCCCGACGGCGCCGCGCTGCGGGGCCGTTCGGTCGACCAGCTCACCGGCGGCCACCCGGGCATGGTCTGACGGCCGGCCCGCACCTCCGCCGCCGCACGGCCTGACGTCCGGCACCGCCCGCACCTCGGTACCACCCGGCGTCCGGCCGGCCACGGCGCTCCCGGGCGGACGGCACCTCGCCGCCGCCCGGGAGCGCACTGCCGCCCCGTCCGAAGGGAGACCCCGCCCCATGACACCCGCCGGCCCCCCACCCCCCGCGCCGTTCCCGGTCCCGTCCTCCGCCGCGTCCGCCCGCCTCCCGGCGGGCCGGTTCGCCGACCGGTTCTACGGCGGCCGGGACGACATCGACACCGTGTTCCGCAAGCTGGAGCTGCTGACCTCGGTCGGCGCCACCATCGGCGCCGTCGAGCAGCTCGCCACCGCCGACACCCTCGCCGACGACGGGCTGTTCGCCTGGCCCGTGATGCGGCTGCGCGCCCCGATGTGGTGGCGCCGCGTCGGCGAGGAGCGGCTGGAGAAGGTCTTCGGCTACCCCGGCATCGTCGGCCTGGTGCAGACCCGCGCCCTGACCGGCCTCGGCCTGGTGCTGCCCGGCGCCACCCGCGCACAGCGCGGGGTGCTGGCCGCGACCATGTGCGGCACCGCGCACGGCCTGCACACCCGGATGGGCGGCTTCGGCCTCGACGGCTCGGACCACCTGACGTTCCTCAACTACGCGGTCTCCGCCGCCGAGAAGGCGTTCGGCCACGACCCGCGGGCCCGCGAGATGCTGGTGCGCTTCCTCGCCGCGCAGGTCTGCATGGCGTACTTCACCTCGGGCGCGGCCAAGCTGATCTCCCCGGTGTGGCGCGACGGCACGGCGATCCCGGAGATCTTCCGTACGAGCACCTTCGGCGACCCGCTGTTCTTCCGGGCCGTACGCGACCGGCCGTGGCTGGCGAAGTCGGTGGCGTGGGCGACGATCCTCGGCGAGATGGCGTTCCCGCTGGTGCTGGTGGCGCCGCGGCCGGTGGCGCGCGGGATCCTGGCCGCGGGCACGGCGTTCCACCTCGGCAACGCGCGCTTCATGGGGCTCAACCGCTTCGTGTGGTCCTACTGCTCCACCTACCCGGCACTCGCCCACGTCTCCCGCTCCCTCGGCCCGCGCGCCCGCACCGCCGCCAACGTCCCCGCCGCCAACGCCGCCTCCCCGACGTCGTACGCGGCCACCGCCGCCACCGCCCGCCGGCTGCTCCGCGCCGCCGCCACCCCCCGCGGCGCCGCCGTCGCCGCCGCGGGCACCGGGGCGGCGCTGCTGGCCGGCGCCGCCGTACGGCAGGCGAACCGGGTCCGCGACGCCCGGCTGCGCCGCGACGCACCCGGCGAACTCCTCACCGTCGCCGGCCGGACCGTCCACGTGATGCCCCGCAACTCCGCCGCCGACGGCCCCTCCGTCGTCTTCGAGAACGGCCTCGCCGCCCCCGCCACCCAGTGGGGCTGGGTGCAGCGCGGCCTGGACCCGCGGACGCCCAGCGCCGCGTACGACCGGCCCGGCATCGGCTGGAGCGACGCCGCCGACCGCCCGCAGCGCCCCGACGAGGCCGCCGACGTCCTCGCGGAGACCCTGCGCACGCTCGGGCTGGGGCCCCCGTACGTCCTCGTCGGCCACTCCATCGGCGGCCTGCTGATCCGCACCTTCGCCCGCCGCCACCCCGAACTCGTCGGCGGCCTGGTGTTCGTCGACGCCACCCACCCCGAGCAGTTCGTCCGCTCCCCGCGGCAGCGCGAGGCACTGCCCTGGATCCGGCAGCGCATGACGACGACCGGGCTCCAGGCGGCGTTCGGCCTGCTGCGCTACTCCTCCCGCCCGCAGCAGATGAGCGGGCTCCCGGCGCCGCTGGGGGAGGCCACGGCGCGGATCGTGCGCCGGCCGCGGCTGTGGCGTACGGCGCGCGAGGAACTCGCCGAGTCGCAGCGCACCTGGTGCCCGGACGCGCGGCAGCCGCTGCCCGCGACGGACACGCCGGTCGCGGTCGTGACCGCGGGCGAGACGGTGCGCAGCGACCCGCTGCACGCCGAGTTCCAGCGGGAGTTGGCGCTGCTGTCGACGGTGTCGCGGCACGACGTCGTCGAGGAGGCCGGGCACGAATCGCTGGTGCTGGACGAGGCGCACGCGGCGCACGTCGTACGGGCCGTGGAGTGGGCGCGTACCCGCGCGGCGCAGGGCGCCGCCCGCGACGTACCCCCGAAGCCCGCGACGAAGGCCGGGACGGCGCAGACCGAAACGAAGAAGCCGGCCGCCGACAGCGCCCGAGGAGACCGCACATGACCGCCTCCACCGCCCTCCCGCACACCGCCGCCCGCTACGGGCTCTACGGGGTCCTCGCCTCCTGGCTGGGGCTCACCGCGGCCAAGCAGTTCCGCAAGACCCCGAAGTTCCTCACCCGCATCGACCCCATCAACACGGCGATCCCCGTCACCACGTTCTTCGCGCCCAACCCCGGCCGCTCCGACATCCACGTCCTCAAGCGCGAGCGGCTGGCGGACGGCGGCACCACGGAGTGGTCCGAGTACCCGATGCTGGAGCGGCGCACGCTCCGGCACATGCTCTGGCACCCCGGGCGGCGGGTGGAGAAGCTGCTGCCCGACACCGTCTCGGAGCTGACGCAGCTCGCGCTGGACGAGAAGCGCATCGAAGTACTCCAGCTGACCATCCCCTACCTGGCGCTGCTCACCTTCGTCACGCACCACTGCCCGCACCCGCCGGGCTCCCGGCAGGTGCAGTTCCTCGTGGTGTCCTCCGGCGGCTTCGACGAGGAGGAGGAGCCGCGCACGCTCTTCGCCTCCGACTTCCACGCCCTGCCACCGGAGCGCCGCACGTGACGGCCGCGGGCGGTCGTACGTGACCGGCGGTACCTGACGGCCGTACGGGACCGCCTTCGCACCCGGCGTACCGCGCCCCGTCTCAGGCGCGGTGCGCCGGGTGCGCGATCAGCGACTGCTGGAGGGCGGCGATCACGGCCTGGGTACGGTTCCCCGCGCCGAGCTTGCGCAGGATGTGCCCCACGTGCGTGGACACCGTCGCGGGGCTGATGCACAGCGAGCGGGCGATGGCCCCGTTGGACATGCCCGCGGACATCAGGCTCAGCACCCGCTGCTCCCGCTCGGTCAGCACGTCCACGCCGACGGTCAGCGGCCCGCTGAGCACGTCGCTCAGCCGCCGCGACACCCGGCGCAGCAGCCGCGGCGAGACGAACAGGTCCCGGGAGGCCGCCGCGTACAGGCCGGCCGCCGTGTCGAACACCGAGTCGTCCGGCAGCATCACCGCCGACGCGCCCAGCGCCAGCGCCTGCGCCACCTGGCTCTCCTCGCCGCCGCAGACGACGGCCAGCGGCCGGGGCCGCCCGACGCCCCCGGCGCCGTCCCCACCCCCGGCGCCGCCGTCGGAGCCCGCCCCGTGGTCGGCGGCCCCCCGCGGCGGCAGCAGCCGCCGGAACTCCCGTACGGACTCGCCGGTGGCCGCGGCCGGGCGCGCCAGCCAGACGTCCACCCGGCCGGCCTCGGGCCGCGAGGCGGCGTCCGCCACCACGGTGCTGCTGAGCACGATGTCGATATGGAATCTGTCGAGCGCGAGCCCGAGCACGTGCGACAGGTGCCGGCGGTCAGTCGTTACGATCCCAATGGAAAGCACGCGAACTCACCTCACTGATACGGAAACGGTCGCGCAGTCAACCCGACTGGTCCCTTCGCAAGCTACCGCCGTACGGGGGCGGGGCAGGCGCGTGGCACACGGCGGATCGTGCCCGGTTCGGCCCGTTTCCACGGCGACCGCCCGCGCCCTGAACGGGCGTGACGGCGCGGCCCGCCCGGCCGGAAGGGCCCGCTTGTGGCGAAAACAGCCCTGTATCGTGGCCGACTTCCGCCCCACGCGCGCCTCGCCTCGCGTACGTGCCGGCCCCCCGACTGCGGCTACCCCCCGGTACGGACGGGGGTTGGCGCCCGGGGCCACCGGGGTGGCAGCCGGAGGGAGCCGGCGGCGCCGCGCGCCTAGCGTTCCGGCACATGAGAACTCCCGCGCCGCGCCCCTCGCGCCGCTCCCTGCTCGCCCTCGGCCCCGCCGCTGCCGCCGCGCCCGTCCTCGGCGCGGCCCCGGCCGCCCGCGCCCGTACCCGCGCCGAAGTCCCCGACGCGCCGGACGAGTTCGACGAGCTGGACATCGCCGGGCTGCGCCGCCGCATGGCCGAAGGCAGGCTCGACGCCGTCCGGCTCACCCGCCACTACCTGGCGCGGATCGAGCGCGTCGACCCCCTCCTCCGCTCGGTCATCGAGGTCAACCCCGACGCGCTGCGCGAGGCGCGGAAGCTGGACGCAGAACGGCGGCCCCGCGGGCCGCTGCACGGCATGCCGGTGCTGCTGAAGGACCTGCTGGAGACCGCCGACCGGATGCACACCACCGCCGGGTCGCTCGCCCTGGAGAGCCTGCGGGCCCGGGCGGACTCCACCGTCGCGGCCCGGCTGCGCGCCGCCGGCGCCGTCGTCCTGGGCAAGACCAACCTCAGCGAGTGGGCCGGCGGCATGTCGCTGACCCACCACGCCGGCTGGAGCGCCCGCGGCGGGCAGACCGCCAACCCGTACAAGCTGGACCGCTCGCCCAACGAGTCCAGCTCCGGCACGGGCGCCGCCGTGGCGGCGAACCTGTGCGTCGCCGGCATCGGCACCGAGACGAACGGCTCGATCCTCGACCCGTCGTCGGCCAACTGCCTCGTCGGCGTCAAGCCGACCGTGGGGCTCGTCGGCCGCGGCGGCATGATCCCCGGGGTGCCGAGCCAGGACAGCGTCGGTCCGATGGCGCGTACCGTACGGGATGCCGCGATCATGCTCGGCACCCTCGCCGGCGTCGATGCGCGCGACCCCGCGACCGAGGCAGGCCGCGGCCACCACCACCGCGACTACACCCGCTTCCTGGACCCCGACGGGCTGCGCGGCGCGCGGATCGGCGTGGCGCGCGAGGTCTACTTCGGCTACAGCCACCACGCCGACGAGATCGCGGAGAAGGCCCTGGAGGTGCTGCGCGCGGCCGGCGCCACGGTGGTCGACCCGGCCGACATCCCCACCGCCGGGCAGCTTGAGGACCTGCCGGGCCAGGTCGTCGTGCAGGTCTACGAGTTCAAGCGCGAGATCAACGCCTATCTGGCCGCGTCCGCCGGCGACCACCCGCGCGGTCTCGCCGAGCTGATCGCGTTCAACCGCGAGCACGCCGACCGCGAGCTGCGCTACGTCCGCCAGGACGGGCTGGAGACCGTGCACCGGCTGGAGTACGGCGAGGCCGAGTACCGGGAGGCGCTGGCGGTCAACCACCGGCTGTCGCGTGCGGAGGGGATCGACGCGGTGCTGCGCCGGCACCGCCTGGACGCGCTCGTGATGCCGACCAGCGGGCCGCCGGCCAAGATCGACCTGATCCGCGGGGACAGCTACGGCGGCGGCTCCTCCACGCCCGCGGCGCTCGCCGGATACCCGGCGGTGAGCGTGCCGGCGGGGTTCGCGTTCGGACTGCCGGTCGGGCTGACGTTCATGGGGACGGCGTGGAGCGAACCGACGCTGCTGCGGCTGGCGTACGCCTACGAGCGGGCGACCGGCGTACGCAGGCCGCCGGAGTACCGGGCGCCGGACGTCGGCCTGTGAGCCCCCGCCCTGTGAGCCCCGCCCGTGAGCCCCCTGCCCGCGAGCCCCGCCTGTGAGACCTCGGCCTACGAGACCCCCGCCCGGGTCAGTGCGCGATGCCGTCGATCAGCTCGCGCGCGCCCTGCCGCAGCAGCGCCAGCGCGACCGACGTGCCGAGGTCCGGCGGGGTGAGCCGGCCGGCCGACTCGCGGGCGTCGAGCACGGTCTTGCCGTCCGGGCTGAACACCCGGCCGCGCAACCACAGTTCGTCGGGCGCGGCGGTGGCGAAGCCGGCGATGGGGCTGTTGCAGTGCCCCTGGAGCACGTGCAGGAACATCCGCTCCGCCATGGCCTCGCGGTACGTCTCCGGGTGGTTCAGGTCGCTGACGACGTCGATGGTCGCCGTGTCGTCCTCGCGGCACTGGAGCGCGAGGATCCCGGCGCCCAGCGGCGGGCACATCGTCTCCACCGGCAGCACCTCGGTGATGACGTCGGTGCGGTCGATGCGCTCCAGACCGGCCACCGCCAGCAGCAGCGCGTCGACCTCGCCGGCGTACAGCTTGGCCAGCCGGCGGTTCGCGTTGCCGCGGAACGGCACGCACTCCAGTTGCGGGTGCGAGGCGGAGAGCTGCGCGATGCGGCGTACCGAGGACGTGCCGACGCGGGTGCCCGCGGGCAGGTCGTCGAGGCCCAGCCCGCCGGGGTGGATCAGCGCGTCGCGGATGTCGTCGCGCCGCAGGAACGCGGCGAACGTCGTCCCGGCCGGCAGCGGCCGGTCCGCGGGCACGTCCTTGACGCAGTGCACCGCGAGGTCCGCCCGGCCGGTGACCAGCGCCGCGTCGACCTCCTTGGTGAACGCGCCCTTGCCGTCGACCTGCGACAGGTCGCCCAGCCACTTGTCGCCGGTGGTCTTCACGGGGACGACCTCGGTGCGGATGCCGGGGTGCAGCGCGGCCAGCTCGGCGCGGACGCGCCCGACCTGGGCGAGGGCCATGGGGGAGTCGCGCGAGACGATGCGGATGAGCTCGGGCACGGACATGGCGTACACGATAGTCCGTCAGAAACGGTCTCCTCGGCCGGGCCCGGGCCCCGCGGTCGAACGCGCCCCCCACGTGCCCGTACGCGCCCCTGACCACGTGCGCCGCCCGGGAGCCGGCTGCGGCTCCCGGGCGGCGGGACGTGCGAATCGGTGCCTGATCGGCGTTCGGTCAGCGGCGCTTGACGCCGGGGACGGTGAACGACGGCGGGCCCGCGGGCAGGTCCACCGTGTACTGGCCGAGGTACGCGTCCAGGTACGGCGAGCGCTCGCCGCCCGTCGGCACGTCGTCGGCGGGGCCGTCCAGGGCGAGGTTCAGCGTGGCGCCACGGACCTCGATCGTCTCGCCGGACGGGGTGTCCCGCCAGGAGCCGGTCTGGATGGTGCCGATCTCCGCGGCCAGCACGTGCCCGGCCGCCAGCCGCCAGTCGGTCGCCTTCAGATCGACGGTGAACCGGCCCCGCTGGAGCAGCGAGACCTGCTCGTCGAACATCACGGCGCTGCCGTCGGGGGCGACGTCGTACAGCTTGAGCATGACGTTGCCCGCGCCCTTCGCGGAGAGCGAGACCCGCGGCGTGCCGGTGACGCGCACGTCGCGCTTGAGCGGCTCGGACCAGACGAAGAAGCTCGACGTGACCTCGCCGGCCCGCTGCCGCTCGGCGGCCTCGGCCGCCAGTCCCCCGGGGGCCGCCGGCTCCAGGGCGGGCGCGTTCTCCATGTCCCACTTGCCCGACGGCTGCGCGGGCCCGCCGGGCGCGGCGCGGCCCGGGGCCGCGAGGCCGGCGCGGGCCGAGGCGCCGCCGTCGTCGACGTAGGAGCCGCCGCCCAGCGGGATGTCCGCGCGCCGCTCGACGACCGGCCAGGTGCTCTGCGCGCGCCAGTCGCCGCTGTTGTCCTCCATGGCGTACTTCGGGTAGCGGACGGTCGGCTTCTCGCCCTTCAGGTACTGGTCGAAGAACGAGAGCGTCTCGTCGTACCAGCCCTCCCGGCCCATCGCCAGCCGGCCGTCCGGCACGCGGTCGCCGCCGCGGACGTGGTCCCACTGGCCGAGCCAACCGCGCTCGGGGCCGCGGTGGTTGCGCAGGTACTCCTCCATCTCCTCCGGTTTGGTGTTGGGCTCGATGAAGCCCTGCGTGACGAAGAGGGGCGTGTCGCTGCCCTTGGCCTGCCGCGCCAGGTCGCGGGCCTTCCAGTGCCTGCTGCGCTGGTCGGAGATCCGGTAGCCGGCGGAGTTCTCCGTCAGGCACTCCGGATGGGTCTCCTCCCAGCGGGCGTTGGCCGCGTAGCGGGGGTCGTCGTCGGCCATCGGGGGGATGGTGGCGATGGAGTTGTACGCGCCCGCGGTGCCGGTCACGTTGGGGCGGGGGACGCCGTTGGAGTAGATGTACTGGTACATGTCCCAGACCGGCTCCTGGGCCACGACGGCCTTCAGGGCCCGCTGGTCCAGGTTGTTGCCGATCAGCCCGGTCACGGCGTCGTACGACTTGCCGTACAGGCCCACCGCGCCCGTCGACCACGACCGGCTCGCGGCCCAGTCGATCGCGGCCTCGACGTCGGCCTGCTCGCCCGGCCCGGCCCAGTCGAGGCAGCCGGTGGAGCCGCCGAAGCCGCGCAGGTCGACCATGACGAAGGCGTAGCCCTCGGCGAAGACGTCGGCGCCTTCGGTGAAGTCCTGGAAGCGGGCGGAGGGCCCGGTGTGCGACCAGCCCTCGTCGCCCGTCGCGCCGGCGTGGGCGAAGTACGGCCCGACGGACAGGATGACGGGCACCTCTTCGCCCTTCTCCAGCCCTTCGGGCAGGAGCACGTCGGCGTGCAGCTCGGTGCCGGAGTCGTCGGCGGAGGGGAAGTAGTGCTGGGTCCAGACCGCGCCCTCGGGGACGCGGTCGTTCTCCTCGTGGGTGACGGGGTCGGTGGCCGTGGCGGTGGCGGTACGGGCCTGGGGGGCGGTCGCGGTGGCGTCCGGCGCCGCGGTGGCGGGGCCGGTGAGCGCGCCGGTGGCCGCGAGGGTGGCGGCGAGTACGGAGGCGGCCCAGGCGGCCGCGTGGCGTCTCTTCACATGCAACTCCCGGGGTGACGGTACGGAGTTGTGGGGGGCGGCGGACGGGTGCGCGCCCGGGAAAAGCACATGTCGCGGGCGCGGCCCGGGCCGACGCGTGGAGCGTATGAACACATCGCGTACACGTCAACGAGCCCGCGCGGTCCGCCTGTCGGGCGGGACCGCGCGGGCTCGCGCGGGGAGCAGCGCGGACTCGGCGGAACCGCGCGGACCGAGCGGGGGCGGCGCTAGACCGCGACGCGCTCCTGCGTCCGCGGTTCGGCCGCCGCGGCGGCCGGGCGGCGGCGTTCGAGCAGCGGGCCGAGCGCCAGCAGCGTCAGGCCGACGAGGGCCCAGCCGGCGAGGACCGCCAGCGGCCCCGCGCCGCCGTTGCCGTCGAAGTAGGCGACGGAGCGGATCAGCGACCCGCCCGCGCCCGGCGGCAGCCACTGGCCGAGCGCCCCCACCGGCTCCGGCAGCATCTCGGGGGCCGAGGGGACGCCGGAGAACGGGTTGCCGAGCAGCATCACCAGCAGGCTGCCCAGCCCCATCCCGGCCCGCCCGAGCACCGCGGCGAGACCCGCGACCGCCGCGCCGCCCGCCAGCACCGTCAGCCCGAGCGCGCCGGCCTCCGCCCACCAGCCGCCGGCCAGCGCGTCGAGCCAGGTGTCCGCGACCGCGGCGCCGACCAGACCGACCGCCGCGGACGCGCCGGCCACGGCGAGGACCGCGCGACCGCCGCGCAGGCCCAGCATGGTGACCAGGGCGCCGACCACGATGCCGGCCAGCGCCAGCGGCAGGATGCTGGAGTTGAGCGCCGCGCCGCGCGGATCCGCGGCCGGCAGCGGGACCACGTCCTCGGTGGGCACGGGCCGCCCCGCCCCGCCCGCCTGCTCGCCGACGGCCTCGGTGAGCAGTTGCGCCACGCTGGGCCCGGCCGCGGAGGCGACCAGCAGCTCGGGGCCGCGCGGGGTGGCGACGACGGCACCGTAGACCTCGCGCTCCCGGACGGCGGTGCGCGCGGCGGCCGCGTCCGGGTACGCGTGCACCTCGAAGGCGCCGTCGCGCTCGGCGAGCTGCGCCTTGAGCGGGGCGGTGGCCTGGGCGGGGCCGGCGACGCCGAGGGGCAGGTCGCGCGGTGCGAGCCGGGCGTTGGGCCAGACGAAGGCCCAGAGGGCGAGGGCGATCAGGGCCGGGACCAGGACGACGACCGCGAGCATGCTGCGGGTGGAGGACATCGGGAGCCTCGATCGTAAAGAGAAGGATCGTTCGTTTTACGAGACTCACTCTGCGCCCGGCGCTCGGGCTTGTCAAGGAAGGAACGTTCGTTTTACGGTTGCGGGCATGGCTCGCGTATCCCAGGCCCACCTGGACGCCCGGCGCCGGCAGATCCTGGACGGCGCCCGGCGCTGCTTCACCCGCAACGGGTTCCACGCCACGTCCATGCAGGACGTCTTCCAGGAGACCGGCCTGTCCTCCGGCGCCGTCTACCGCTACTTCCGCGGCAAGGACGAGCTGATCACGGCCGTCGCGGAGGAGGCGTTCGAGTGGATGCGGGAGGCTTTCGAATCCGCCACCCGGGACGCGCCGCTGCGCCCTCTCGACGAGGTGGTCGCCGGCGTGCTGAGCCGCGCGCTCGACGAGCAGGCGCGCCGCGCGGGCGCCGAGCGGCCGGGTGCGTTCGCCGAGCTGATCGTGCAGGTCTGGAGCGAGACGCTGCGCAGCGAGGCACTGGCCGTCACGCTGAACACCGGCTACGAGCGGATGCGCGAGACGTGGGGCGGCGTCGTGGTGACGTACCAGGAGGCCGGCCTGCTGCGCGCGGACGTCCCCACCGACCACGTGGTGCGTACGCTCATGGCGCTCGCCCAGGGGTTCATCGTGCAGCGCGCGCTGTTCAAGGACGCCGACAGCGAGATGCTGCGCAACGGGCTGCGCGCGCTGATGACGGCGACCGACGGCGACCGGCCCCCGCGCGCCTGAGCGCGCTGGCGCCGGCCGCCGCCGGGGTGCGTCAGCCGCAGACGGCCTCGTCCAGCAGGTCGTCCACGGAGTCGTCGAGGTCGGCGCTGTGGTCGGGGGTGATCGCGACGGTGACGTGGCGGCGCAGGTCCGCCGTGGTGAACGACCAGCTCTGGTACGTCATGGCGTCACCGTCGTTGCCGTAGATCCTGGTCCCGCAGTCGGTGTCCTTCCAGGCCAGCCCCAGCCCGTACTGCCGCCCCTCGGCCGACGGCGTCCGCATCTCCGCCAGCAGCCGGTCCGGGAGCAGCCGCCCGCCGAGCAGCGCGGCGAAGAACCGGTCGAGGTCGCGGGCCGTGGAGACCATCTCGCCGCCCGCGCCGAAGAGCGTCGGGTTCGTCTCCGTGAAGTCGACCAGCCGGGTCCCGCCGCCGTCCCGCTCGATCGGGACGTAGCCGCGCGGATGCGCCCCGCGGATGCGCGGGTACGTGCCCGGCAGCGAGGTGGCGTGCAGGTGCAGCGGCCGGATGATCCGGCGCTTGATCTCCTTGGCGTACGGGCGCCCCGTGGCCTCCTCGATGATCTGGCCGAGCAGCAGGTAGCCGGTGTTGGAGTAGGCGTAGGCCGTGCCCGGCGGCGTCGAGGTCGGCGGGTGGGCGAGGGCGCGCGCGATCTGCTCCTCGGGGGTCCAGGTCCGCGCGCGGTAGTCGAGGAACGCCGGGTCCGGCGGCACGGTCAGCGTGCGCTTGTAGTCGTAGAGGCCGCTGGTGTGGCCCAGCAGGTGCCGTACGGTGATGCGCCCGCCGTCCGGGACGGCGCCCGGCAGCCACGCCTCGACCGGGTCGTCCAGCCGCAGCCGGCCCTCGTCGGCGAGTTGGAGGACGACGGTGGCGACGAACGTCTTCGTGATGCTGCCGACCCGGAAGCGCCGCCCGCGGGCCGGGACCGCCCGCTGCGTGTCCCGCTGGGCGACGCCGCTGGTGCCCCGCCACACGCGCCGCCCGTCGCGCACCTCGATGAGGGCGCCCACCGCGCCCTCGGCCACGATGTCGTCCAGCCGCTCCTGGAGCCGGTCGGGCCCGGTCGCCCCGCCGCCGCCCCCCGCCGGAACGGCCGCGGCCGACCCGGCCACCACCGCCAGGGCCGTCGCCGCCGTCACCAGCACCTGCCGTACACGCCTCACCCGGTCCACCCGCGCTCTCGTCTCGCCCGTTCCCGTACGGGACGAGCCTGCGGCAGGCCGCGGCGGGGGACGATGGGGCTGGTGGGCGTACCGGACCGGGGGTTGCCCCCACCCGGCGGCGCACGGCACGCGCCTGATGCCGGGCCGCGCCCGGGTTCACCCCGGGCCGACCCGGCACCGGACCGTGCCGTAGGCCTGACCGTGTCCGGTCCTACTTCCTTGCTTTTGCCTTCTTCTGCCGGAAAGCCACGGTCATCCCCATGGCGAGCAACCCCAGCAGGGCCGTGGCGCCGCCGACAATGCAGTTGCTCCAGATGGCGCCGTTGGGTGCGGTGTTCGCGGTGGTGACCACCCATGGGGAGATCACCAGCCAGGCGCCGAGGGGCACGGCCAGCCAGGCCAGGCCCGACGTCCGCTCCGGGGCGAGCGCCAGTCCGAGGCCGATCAGGCCGATGGTGATGCCGACGATCAGGTTGCTGACGGCAAGGTTGGTGTTCCCCGTGAAGTGCACGACCCAGGGCGAAATCGCGGCAAACAAGCCGGCGAGCAGGATCAGTCCTTCGAGGGCAACCACACCACCCCCGGCCGCCGTGCGATCGAATCGCTCTCGCATCTCGCCCGCGTCGGGGTGCGAAGTCATGTCCGTGGTGCGTTGCGGATACGACATGGTTGCTGCCTCCTCTCCTGGAAGAGTCCGAAGCATCCCCCTTTCACACGATACGCCCGTTTGGGTGCATGGCGCGTACCCGCCGCTCAGACCGCCCGATCGCCGCCCCGGCGGCGGACCATCTCGGCGATCCAGACGGGCGCGAACGGGGACGTACAGCCCGGGGGCGTCGGATAGTCCTTCAGCACCTGAAGGCGCTCCCCGATGGCGAGGGCGCGGGCGCGGTGCTCCGGGTGCTCGATGCCGATGTGGGCGAGGCAGGTGTTCATCGCCCACTGGAGCCGGTCCGGGGCGTCCGCCATCTTTGCCTCGACCGTGTCGAGCAGCCCCGCCAGGTCCAGGCCCTCGGGCTTCTTCACCACGCGGTCGGCCGTCAGCGCCCAGCCGGCGCTCGCCACCACCGGGTCGGCGTCGGCGGTCCAGGCCACCCGCAGCTCCTCGACGTGCGGGCTCTTCTTCACCACGTAGTTCACGAGCCAGTCGTGCACCTTGGGCGTACGCGCCTCGCGCAGCATGGCGTCCAGCTCGTCCCGCTCGTACGCCCTGGGGCGGCAGACCAGCAGCGCGAGCAGCCGCGCCGCGGAGTCGCCGGTCCGCCACAGCTCGCCGGCGAGCGGCTGCTGCGTCTTCAGCCGCTTGGCGAGCGCGCGCAGCCTGCCGAGGTTCACGCCGTGGTCGTCGCCGTGCTTCTCGTTCACCGCGCGCGTCTTCGGGTCCGCCAGCGTGTCCAGCTCGGCCAGTATGTCGGCCAGCGTCGTCGTCTCGGCCATCGCGCCCTCCCTGTCGGTCGGCCGAAGCCTAGCCCCGACCCCTACCGGCGGCGTCGTCGCGGACGGGCGCGGGGTCAGCGGCCGGGGCGCAGCCGTACGTGCAGGTGGCCGGCGTCGCGCGGCGCGGGCCGGCCCGCGGGGTCGGTGACCTCGGCGACGTCCAGCCCGGCGACGGCCGCGAGGGTCTCGAAGCCGTCGCGGGTGTACCAGTGCAGCACCCACGGGCGTTCGGTGATGCTGCTGCCCGAGGGGTGGTAGCGCTCGTAGCGCAGCAGCGTCGTCTGGGTGCGGGTGTGCTCGTCGCGGTTCTCGGCGACGACGCGGACCCGCAGTTCGGCGCCGTCCGGTGCGGTGGCGGTACGGGCCCGGCCGACGTCCGCGGCCGGCGTGGGGGAGGGCAGGTGCAGCGGGATCAGGACGGTGGCGCCCTCGGCGAGGTGGGCGCGGATGGCGCGCAGCGCGGCCAGCGCGGTGGCGTCGTCGGGCAGCAGGTTGAACGTCGGCCCGGCGAGGTAGACGGCCGCGTACCGCCGGGGCAGGTCCAGCGCCTCCATGCGCTGGTGGAACACGGCGACGGGCAGCCCCTCCTCGGCGGCCCGCCGGCGCAGCCGGTCCAGCATGTCCGAGGAGGAGTCGACGCCGTCCACGTCCAGCCCCCGGCGGCGCAGTTCGAGCAGCGGCTCGCCGTCGCCGCAGCCCAGCTCCAGCGCGGGGGTGCCGGCCTGCTCGATGAACGCGGCGTACGGCTCGGGGTCCTGGGTGACGGACTTCAGCGGTCCGTACAGCTCCGCGACGATTCCGGTGTAGAAGTCTGCTGGATCCATGTTCGCCACCCTATGCGCGCCACGGCACGGCCGGCGCGGCTCCCGCCCGGGCGGCGGCGGGTCGGGCGGGTGACTCGTGCGATAGGCATCGGGTACGACCGGCTCCGCCGGCCGCGCGGGCGGGAACCCCGTCCCGTACGCCGGAACTCGCCGCCGTCCCCGGACGGTTCCGCCGCGGACCGCTCAACGGGCGGCCCGCGTCTACGCGGTGGCCCGGCCCGGCCCGGTCAGGCGGAAGTGCCAGACGACCTCCGCCGGCAGACCCGCGCCGGCCGCCGCCGCGGCGCGGGGGACCAGCTCCATCAGGGACCACGGCCACGCCTCCCACGGCCCCGGTCCGGTCGCAGGCGCCCCGGCGGGATCCGCCGCCGGAGCCGGCGCCGGGTCGTCCGCGGCGGCCGGCATCCCCGGCTCCTCGCAGCGCAGCACCTCGAACCCCGCCGCCAGCGCGGCGCGTACGTAGTCCCCGACCGTGTGCCGGTACGTCTCCACCCGCGCCGGGCTGCCGTCCGCGAGGCGCACCGCCGGTACCGACCCGAGCGCCACCCGCTCCGGGTGGAGGTCCGACGTCACGAGGTGGCCGCCCGGGCGCAGCACGCGGGCGAACTCCGCCAGCGCCGGACCCAGATCGGGTACGTGCGTCAGGGCGAGCGAGCAGACCACCACGTCCACGGCGTCGTCCGCCACCGGCAGCCGGTCCAGCGCGCCGGGGCGGAACTCGCCCGCCGGGACCCGCTTCCGGGCCCGCGCGAGCATGTCCGGCGAGCTGTCGACGCCGATGGTGCGGTGGCCGTGCTCCGCCAGCAGCGCCGTCATCCGCCCGGTGCCGCAGGCGGCGTCCAGGGCGACGCCCGCGGGCAGCGGGCCGAGGATCTCCCGGACGAGCGGTTCGTCGATGTCGAACGCCGAGTTGGGCCCGTCGTACGACTCCGACCAGATCCGGTAGCCCTCGACCGTGGACACCCGGGCGACGTCGACGCCGGCCCCCGCCAGCGACTCGTCGTCGAGCAGCCGCCGGATCTCGCCGAGCCGCGCGGCGACGAACGCGCGGTCGTGCTCGCCGGTGAACGACCGCAGCAGGGCAACGCCCTCCAGGCCCACCACGTAGGCCAGCGGATCTTGGTGCATCACGGCCGCGACGCTAGTGAGCCGCACGGGCGCGGCGCCACCGGATTAGGGGCCGGGAGGCGCGGGTTCGGGGTGAGTGAACGCCCATGAACGGATGTGGTACGGATCCTCGGCCGCGTTGACGGGGGTCCTCGGGGGCGGTCGGTGTCATCCTGGTATGGCTACCTTTGGCGGATTTCATGCGGAGGGGTCCCATGGGAAGGGCACACACCACCGGGCACGTACGCGAGCGAGCGGCGGAAGCTCCCGACCTCTTCGCCGAGCTGCGAGAACGCGAGTTCGGCTATCTGGACGAGGGCGGACACACCTATCTCGACCACACCGGAGCCGGCCTCCCGCCGCGCTCCCTGGTCGCGGGCAGTGCGCGGCGCATCACCGGCGGCCTGTACGGCAACCCGCACTCCGAGAGCCCCGCGTCCCGCGCCTCCGGCGACCGGCTCGCCGAGGCCCGCGAGGCGGTGCTGCGGTACTTCAACGCCGATCCCGCCGAGTACGCCGTGATCTTCACGCCCAACGCGACGGGCGCGCTGCGCCTGATCGGCGAGGCGTACCCGCTCGGGCGCGGCAGCAGGCTCGTCCTCTCGCTCGACAACCACAACTCGGTCAACGGCCTGCGGGAGTACGCCCGGGCGCGCGGCGCGGCCGTCGAGTACGTCCCGCTGCGCACCCCGGACCTGGCGATCGACGAGGACCGGATGCACGACGCGCTGTCCGTACGCGCCCGGCGGCCCGGCGGCCGCGCGCACGTGCACATGCACGGGCTCGGGCGAGGGCGCGGCCACGACCGCGACGGCTCCCGCGGGCTGCTGGCGTATCCGGCGCAGAGCAACTTCACCGGCGTACAGCACTCGCTGGACTGGATCGCCACCGCCCAGGCGCAGGGCTACGACGTCGTGCTCGACGCGGCGGCCTACGTCCCGACCAACGCCCTGGACCTCGGCCGCCACCACCCGGACTTCACCGTCGTGAGCTGGTACAAGGTCTTCGGCCACCCCACCGGCATCGGCGCCCTCGTCGCCCGCCGCGCCGCGCTCGCCAGGCTGCGGCGCCCCTGGTTCGCCGGCGGCACGATCTACGCGGTCAGCGCGCAGGCGCAGTGGCACGTCCTCGCCGACGACGAGGCCGCGTTCGAGGACGGGACCGTCAACTTCCTCGCCATACCGGACGTCACCGCCGGGCTCGCCTGGATCGAGCGCATCGGCATCGACCGCGTCCACGACCACGTGGAGGCGCTGACGGGCCAACTGCTGGCCGGGCTGCGGACGCTGCGGCACAGCAACGGCTCGCCGCTGGTCCGGGTGTACGGGCCGGACCGTACCGGCACGCCGCGCGGCGGCACGGTCGCGCTGAACGTTCTCGGCGCCGACGGCGGCGTCGTCGACGAGCGCGTCATCATCCGCGACAGCGCCGCGTACGGCATCTCGCTGCGCACCGGCTGCTTCTGCAACCCGGGAGCCGGCGAGGCGGCCTTCGAACTGCCGCTGCGCCGGCTGCACCGGGCGGCCCGCCGTCGGCTCGGGTCGCTGGAGGACTATCTGAAAATGCTCCACCTGCCCTCGGCGGGCGCGGTGCGCATCTCGCTGGGCGTGGCGTCGCAGCCCGGGGATGTCGAAACGTTTCTGTCGTACGTGGCGCAGACCTACCGGGACCGGGTGCCCGACGTGGCGGGCCTCGCGCCGCGGCACGGCTGCTGACGCCCCGCGGGCCCCGGACCCCGGCCCGCGCTAGCGCCCCTGCCGGCTCCGCACCGCGCCGTCCCGGCACTTGCGCACCAAGACCCACCACGTCAGCCCCAGGAACAGCACCGCGAAGCCCGCCAGGATCACCCACCCGCGGGCCGCCGGATGCCCGAACGACTTCCCGTACGACGCCAGCAGCGGCGGCCCCAGCGGCGAGGCGCCCGTACGCCACAGCGACTCCAGGCCCACCCCGCTGCCCAGCGCCTCGAACGCCCAGCGGTTGGTCATCGCCCAACTGATCGCCTCGCCGCCCGCGGTCATCCGCGGCACCGGCACGAACGCCCCCGAGAACAGCACCTGCGGGAAGCACAGCAGCGGCAGCATCAGCGTCGCCTGCCCCGGCTCCGACACCGCCGCCGAGGCGAGCAGCCCGAGCGCGAGGGCGGCGGCGGAGGCCAGCACGCCGGTGGCGAAGAGCGAGGCGTACGTGTCCCAGCCCGCCGGGGGCAGCCGGTCCAGCGCGCGCAGCACGGCCAGCAGCAGCGCGACGGCGAGGGTCAGCACGGGGAGCATGGTGGTGAGTTTGGAGGCGACGTACGGGCCGATCCGCAGCCCGGCGAGCCATTCGCGGCGCAGGACGGGCAGTTCGGTGCAGATCTGGAGCAGGCCGTACGTCAGCCCGAAGAAGAAGGCGCCGAAGGCGATCCAGAACATGATCATCGCGGTGGAGCCGGGGTCCGGGGACGCCGGGTCGAACGCGTCGGCGCGGAAGAGCACCGCGAACATCGCCACGATCATGACGGGGGAGCCCGCGAGAACGGCGACGGAGAGCCGGTTGTGCACCAGCAGGGCGGTGCCGCGCCGGGTGAGCAGCATCCACTGGCGCACGGCGCCGACGCGCGACGCCTTCCCGGCGGCCACGGCGGTCCGGGCCCGCGCCGCGGCCCCGGCGGTCCCGGCCTGCCCGGCGGGCCCGGCGGGCGCCGGGCCGTCGGCCTGCCCGGGGATGTCACCGGTGCCCGGCGCCCGCGCGCCGTCGGCCACCGCCCCGTACACCTCCTCGGCGCTGCCGACGCCGAACGCCTTGCACAGGCCGTCCGGTTCCCCCGTGTACGCCACCTCGCCGTCGGCCGACAGGAAGACCACCTGGTCACCGCGCGGCAGATCGGCGAGGACGTGCGTGGTCAGCACCACGGTGGTGCCGTCGTCGGCCAGCCCGCGCAGGGTGCGCATCAGCTCCGCGCCGGTGACCGGGTCGAGCCCGGACGTCGGCTCGTCGAGGAACAGCACCCGGGGCCGCGTCAGCAGTTCCACCGCGATGCTCGCCCGCTTGCGCTCGCCGCCGCTCAGCGCCCGTACCGGAGTGTCGCGCCGCGAGGTCAGCCCCAGGGTTTCCAGCACCCGGTCGACGGTCGCGGCCACCGCCGCGGCCGGTGTCCCCGGCGGCATCCGCAGGCCCGCCGCGTACACCAGCGTGCGGTGCAGCGGCAGCTCGCGGTGGATGATGTCCTCCTGCGGCACGTACCCGAACTCCGGCCCCGGCGGCCCCGGCGGCGCACCGTCGTGCCACACCTCGCCCTCGCTCGGCGCGCTCAGCCCCGCCAGCGTCTGGAGCAGGACCGTCTTGCCGGCGCCACTGCTCCCGGCGATCACGACGAGGGTCCCGGGGGCGACGTCGAGCGACGCCCCGCTCAGCACCCGCCCCGTCCCGCGTACGTCCCGGCTCACCCGGCGCGCGCGCAGGCGCAGGCCGCGGACCGAGGAAACGGAAACACCGGCGGGAACACCAGCGGAGACACCCGGGCGCAGGGGCGGCGTCGACATGTGTGCAGCATGCCAAAGGAACGGGGCTCCGAGGCCCCACGGCTCGCGAGTCGTACCAACGATCGGACGAGTCGGCCCGCGCCGGCCGCCCCGCCGCGCCGCGCTACGCCGCCGGGCCCGGCTGCCACTCCGTGGCCAGCAGGCCGAGCAGCACCTCGTCCAGGAACTCGCCCAGCACCCAGGCGGAGGAGCGCAGCACACCCTCGCGGACGAAGCCGTTGCGCTCGGCGGAGCGCAGCATCGCGGCGTTGTCCGCCAGCGTCTCGATCTGGAGCCGGTGCATGCCGCGGACGACGAAGCCGTAGTGGCAGAGCGCGGCGACGACGTCGGTGCCGTAGCCCTTGCCGCGGGCGGAGGGCAGGAGGCCCAGGCCGATGTGCGCGGACCTGTGGTGGTTGTCGATGCCCCACAGCACCGCGGTGCCGGCCAGCCGCCGCCGTCCAGCTCGACCACGGAGAACGGAACAAGTCCTTCCGCCTTGTCGTCCACCAGCAGCGGGGAGTCCTTCGAGTCGGCCGCGACCGGCCGCCACGGCGTCCCCTGGGCCCGCGAGCCGGCGACCACGTCGTCGTACAGCTCGGCCTGGAGGACCGGGATGTCGTCCGCGTGCCGGGCGCGCAGCCCGACCTTCGTGCCTCGTAGCATGCCTGCTTCCTGACCGAGCGGGGCCGCCGCCCGCAAACGCATTGACGAGGGGTGTCGGGCGGCGGGCCCGGGGACGGCGTGCACGATCGGGGGAACATCGGGGGAATCCGCCCCGACGCGCGGCGGCTGCGCAACGCTGGCGGCATGTCCATATATCAGGTCTCGTGTCCCGGCCGGGTGCTGTTCCTGGAGGCGGAGATCGCGGAGTTGAACGCGGTCTCGGACGGCGGGCTCCAGGTGGAGCCGGCGCTGTGGTGCGAGTTGGAGAAGGGGCACGCGGGGCCGCACTGCACGCTCGCGGTGGGCGCCCGCGCCACGGACGACCTGCCCGCCCGTACGCTCTGGGCCCGCTGGCCCGAGGGCGACGAGTACGGGCCGGGGCGGGACATCGCGGCGCTGCCCTCGTGCCCGGCGACGTTCCTCGAAGGGTCGGTCTCCTCCGAGTGCTGCGCGCTGCCGAAGGGGCACGAGGGGCGGCACGGGTTCGAGTTCGGACCGCCGATCAGCGAGTCGGACATGATGCCGGACTGGGTGCTGAAGATGCTGGAGGGGGAGTAGGCCCGGCGGTGGCTCACCCCGGCGGGTGCCCCCGGAGCGAGTCGAGCGGCCCCCGGTGTGACCGTATGTGCGCCGGGGCCGCGGGAGAGGGGAACACGAGACCGGCGAACCGCCGTCCCCGGCCGGCAGCCGGGTGGCGGCCCGTACCGGACCGGTCGGGCGGCGAGCCGCTCAGGCGACCAGGAGGCGCAGGCCCAGTTCGGCCGCGTCCAGGGCGAGGAGGTCGCGGTTGCGTTCCGCCCAGCGGCCCGACGACAGGTCGTCGCGGAGGCTCGCGACCGCCCGCCGCTCCGCCTCGGGGCCCACCCTCGTCCACACCGACACCGCGCGGCGCACATGCTCCTCCAGGTACGCCTCCGGCCGGCGCCAGTGCGCCTCGAAGAAGCCGTCCGCGCAGTCCCACGGGATCAGCACCGGCTCCGCGCGGCCCCCGATCGCCCGGGTCAGGTCCGCCAGCGACGGCCAGTCGACGAGGAGGTCGGCGAACTCCGGCAGGTAGTCGCGGGTCAGCCAGAACCGCTCGCGCCGGCCCCGGTCGCCGGCGTCGTACGTGAACACCACCACCCGCCGCGCCACCCGCCGCATCTCCCGCAGCCCCGCCACCGGGTCCGGCCAGTGGTGCACCGTGCTCACCGCCATCGCGGCGTCGAACGATCCGTCCGCGAACGGCAGCCGCTCCGCGCCGGCGGACACGCACCGCGCCGCGCCCCGGGGCCGCTGCGCCCGCATGACCGCCGACGGCTCGACCGCCGTGACGTCGCGGTCCAGGGGCTCGTACGAGCCGGTGCCGGCCCCGACGTTCAGCACCGTGCGCGCGTCCCCGAGCGCGTCCCAGATCCGCGCGGCGATCCGCGGCTCGGTGCGCCGCGTCGCCGGGTAGGCCGACCCGATGGCCTCGTACAACTGGGGCCCGAACACTCTGAGTTGCTCCTCCGACGTCGTTTTGAGGCCCCTGGCCCGCGCCTCCAGCTCCCTGTCGATCGCCGTCACCATGGCCGCGGCGCGCTCCCGCTGCGCCAGCAGCAGGCCGCGCAGCCGGTGCAGGTGAGCGACCGCGTCGGTGGCCGGGTCGTCGACCAGGTCCGCGATCTCGCGCAGCCCGAACCCCAGCCGCCGGTAGCCGAGCACCTCGCGCAGCCGCTCCACGTCGCCCGGCGCGTACGCCCGGTAGCCCGCCGGGGTCCGCGCGGACGGCCGGACGAGGCCGATCTCGTCGTAGTGGTGCAGCGTGCGCACGCTCACGCCCGCCAGCTTGGCCACGCGCCCCACGGTCAGATGCTCTGCCACGCCCCCGACCATGCGGCATCACGCCACGTGAGGGTCAAGCGCCCCGCTGCCCGTGCCGCGCGCGGAAGGTGCGGCGGTACGCGGCCGGGGGCACCCCGACGGTGCGGTGGAAGTGGCGGCGCAGCGTCGCGGCGGTGCCCATGCCGGTGGCCTCGGCGATGGCGTCGATGCTCCGGTCGGTGGTCTCCAGCAGCTCCTGGGCGCGGCGGATCCGCTGCGTCAGCAGCCACTTCAGCGGGGTGGAGCCGGTGGCGGTCCTGAAGTGCCGGGCCAGGTTGCGCGAGCTCATCCGCGCCTGGCGGGCCAGGTCCTCCACGGTCAGCGGCTGGTCGAGACGTTCCACGGCCCAGCCGAAGAGCGCCGCGAGCGGCCGGTCGTCCGTGGCGGGCACCGGGGCGGCGACGAACTGGGCCTGCCCGCCGTCCCGGTGCGGCGGCACGACGAGGCGGCGGGCGACCGCGTTGGCGACCGCCGAGCCGCGGTCGAGGCGTACGAGGTGCAGGCACAGGTCCAGCGCGGCGGCCTTCCCGGCGGACGTCAGCACGCTGCCGTTGTCGACGTAGAGCACGTCCGGGTCGACCTCCACCCCGGGGTAGCGGGCGGCCAGGGCCCCGGTGTGCGCCCAGTGCGTCGTGGCGCGCCTGCCGTCCAGCAGACCGGCGGCGGCCAGCACGAACGCGCCGGTGCACAGGGAGGCCACCCGGGCGCCGGCCGCGTGGGCGGCGCGTACCGCGTCGACCAGGTCGGCCGGCGGCTCCGCGTCGACGTCGGCCCAGGCGGGGACGATGACGGTGCCGGCGTGCCGGAGCCGGTCGAGGCCGTGGTCGGGCTCCAGCCGGAACCGCCCGACCCGCACGGGCCGCGAGCCGCAGACCGCGACGTCGTACCAGGGGCCGGTCACCCCGTCCGGCGCGGAGCCGAGGGCCTCGTACGCCACGGACAGCTCGAAGTGCAGCATCCCCTCGGTGACGGCCAGCGCGACGGTGTCCATGTCCGAAAGTGTACGGGCGCTGTCGTTCCGGACACTCGCGGCGGGGTGCCCGCCCTCGTCAGGATGTCCGTACGGATCATTCGAGCGCGGGGAGCAGGCATGGCATCGGGCCAGGCGGTGGCGGTTTTCGGGGCGTACGGGCACACCGGGCGGTTCGTCGTGGCGGAGCTGCGCGACCGCGGCTACGTCCCGGTCCTGTCGGGCCGCGACCCCGGCAAGCTGGCGGCCCTGGCGTCGGCCACCGGCTTCGACGCCCGCCCGGCGACCGCCGCCGACGCCGCGGCGCTCGACGCCGCGCTCGCCGGCACGGCGGCCGTGGTCAACTGCGCCGGGCCCTTCGCCACCACCGCCGCCCCGGTGATCGAGGCGGCGCTGCGCGCCGGGATCCCGTACGTGGACGTGGCCGCCGAGATCGAGGCCAACGCCGACACGTTCGCCCACTTCACCGACCGCGCCCGCGCCGCCGGCGCGGTGATCGTCCCCGCGATGGCCTTCTTCGGCGGCCTCGGCGATCTGCTGACCACCGCGGCGATGGGCGACTGGACGACGGCCGACGAGGCGCACGTCGCGTACGGCCTGAGCGACTGGCACCCCACCGCCGGGACCCGCGCCGCGGGCAGGGTCTCCGGGGCCCGGCGCGGCGGCCGGCACGTCCGCTACACCGGCGGCCGGCTGGAGTACCACGACGACGAACTCCCCGTCCTCGACTGGCCCTTCCCCGCCCCGGCCGGCCCCCGTCCCGTCATCGGCGACTTCACCATGGCCGACGTGGTCACCGTCCCCAGCCACCTCGCCATCCCCGAGGTGCGCACCTACATGGCGACCGACGCGGCCCGCGACCTGTCGTCCCCCGGCACCCCGGCACCGGCGGCGGCCGACGAGAGCGGCCGGTCCGCGCAGACGTTCCTCGTCGACGCCGTCGTACGCGCCCACGGCACCGAACGCCGCGCCACGGCCGGCGGCCGGGACATCTACGCCGTCACCGCCCCGCTCGCGGTGGAGGCGGTGCACCGCATCCTCACCGGGCGGACCAGGACGACGGGCGTGGCCGCGGCCGGCGAGGTCTTCGACGCCCGCGGCTTCCTCGGCGCCCTGGCCGCGCGCGGCACGCTCGACGTGCACCTTCCCGACGCCGAACGCCCCGCAGTACGTTGAGCATCGACGCGACTCACCACCTCGGCGATTCCCAGGGGGCGGTCACCACCGTGGCAGACCACTCGTCCGGCGCGATCGACACGAGCCGCCCGCATTCGGCGCGTATCTGGAACCACCTGCTCGGCGGCACGGACAACTACCCCGCCGACCGGGCGGCGGCGGACGCGATCGTCGCGGCCTTTCCCGGGATGGCCGATGTCACGCGCCGCTCCCGGCAGTTCCTCGGGCGCGCGGTCGGCCACCTGGTGCGCGACGCGGGCATCCGCCAGTTCCTCGACGTCGGCAGCGGGCTGCCCACCGCCGACAACACGCACGAGATCGCCCAGCGGACCGCGCCGGAGTCGCGGATCGTCTACGTCGACAACGACCCGCTGGTCCTCGCCCACGCGCGTGAGCTGCTGACCTCCACCCCCGAGGGCAGGTGCCAGTACATCGACGCGGACGCCCGGGACACCGGCCGGATCCTCGAAGAGGCGGCGCGCACGCTGGACTTCACGCGGCCGGTCGGGCTGATGCTGATGGGCGTCCTGGGATTGGTCGAGGACTACGACGAGGCCCGGTCGGTCGTACGGCGCCTGCTGGCCGCCCTGCCGCCGGGCAGCTACCTGGCCCTCAACGACGGCACGACCACCGACGCGGCGTACGTCGAAGCCCTGCGCCGCCACAACCCGAAGGCCGCGGTCCCCTACACGGCACGCGGCCCGGAACAGATCGAGGGCTACTTCGAGGGCCTGGAACTGCTGGAACCTGGCGTCGTCTCCTGCCCGCGGTGGCGCCCGGAGAGCGCGGCGGAAACGCCGCCGGACGTGGCCGCGTACGGCGGCGTCGCCCGCAAGCCGTAGCACTGGTCGGGGGTTCGAGTCCCACGCGGCCTATCGCCGGAGCCCAGATCCTTGCGCAAATGGCCTGGGCTCTCCCACGTTTTCGGCCGGTTGGCTCTCCGACCGCGGAGAACACGGAAATACTGACGGGCCTGTGCTGGTCGAAATCGCCGTCCACCTCCGCTCGCGCGGAGAGCGCTACCCCTTCGAAGTTCCTCCCGGTCACGGGGACTTTCCCGCCCGGGCCGGTCATGGCGCGGGCGGGAACTGGCAGTTAATTGGTATCTGCGTGGAGAGCGTCGGCGTGCTAATCAAAGGCGTCGATCCCGGCAGGATACCCAGCCGAAAGGGCGCAATGATTCCGCTACAGCGCATCGCCGGTTCCGGACCCCTCGCGAATCCCTATGACGACGTGGCGATGCTCGACCGCCACCAGTCCTGCGGAGGCAGTCACGACGAGCTGATCTACCTCAGTCTGGGCGAGAGCTGGGAGGGGCCGCCGGCGGCGCTGCGCGAGGCGCTGGGCCGGGTGGCGCCGTACGAGCACGGGTACATCCTCACCCCGTACGGCCTGCCCGCGCTCCAGGACGCCTTGCGCACGTACATCCCCGCGACCCACGGCCTCGACCCCCGCGGGCTGCACCGGGACTACGACGTGGCCGTCTCGCAGTCCAGCACCCGGTCGGCGATGTTCGACTTCGGCAGGCTGCTGCGGCTGAAGCGGCCCGAGGGGCGCCCGGTGCTGGTGTGCTCCACCCCCGGGTGGGACTATCCCGGCGTGTACGCCTCCCCGTCGCTGGGCTTCGAGGTGCGTCGATTCACTCTCCCGCCCGAGCACGGGTACCAGCCCGAGGTCGCGGAGGTGGCGGAGATCCTGCGGCGGGCGCGGCGGGACACCGACGGGCCCGTCCTGCTGGCGATCAACGCGCAGCACAACCCGACCGGTGCCGACTGGAGCCCGCAGACGGTCCGGGCCATGATCCGCGCGGCGCTCGCCACCGGTGCCTGCCTGCTGCTGGACGACGCGTATTACGCGGTCCACGCCCCCGGCACCACCCCCACCTCGGCGCCGGCCATCCTGCTGGACGAGCTGGCCGCGCTGCCCGAGGGCGACCGCCCGCTCTGGCTGGGAGTGCGGTCCCTGGGCAAGCAGTTCCGCTGCAACGGCTGGGGCATCGGCGCCGCCACGGCGGCGCCCGCCACGCTGGAGGCACTCGCGCAGTTACTCACCGAGCGGTCCTACGTCACGGCCGTCCCGGCGCAGGCGGCGATGGCGGCATGGCTCGCGGACGACGCCTGCGACGCGTACCTGGAGGCGCAGCGCGCCGCGTACGAGGCGAGACGTCGGCAGAGTGTGCGGCTGCTGGCCGACGTGCTGGGCTACCCTCCGCACGGGTACGTCGCCGGCCGCTGCGGCGCGTACCTGCTGGCCCGTATCCCACCGGCGTTCGACGTCCCCGGAACCGACTTCCGCGAGCTGGTGCTGCGCCGCTGCGGCGTGCTGCTGGGCGAGGCGCACATGAGCAGCCCGGGCACTGCCCGCAACGCCTCCGGCAGCCGTATCCGCGTCTACCTCGGCGGCGGCGCCGCCGACCTGGACGAGGCGATCACCAGGATGGCCAAGGAAGGGCTGATGTGGGACGCATAGGCGTCCCGGCGCCCCTTCCCGGCGGGCCCGGTGCACACGACGACGTGCACACGAAGACGCGCGCACGGTGACGGGCGGGCTGAGACGGCGGGCCGGCACGGTTCAGCGTCTCGACGTCTCTTCGACCAGCAGCGACAGCCACGCCGCCGCCCACTCCTCGGACGAGACGATCGGCCGCAGCATCATGAGAATCCTCGTTACCCCACCGCGCGGCCGATGAGTTTGTGGCTCCCGGCCGGTCAAAGCTTGTGCCCCCCCGGGAAAGGACACCGCCATGTCGGAGCTTCTCGTCGACTTCATCACCTCCCTCGACGGCTGCGCATCGGGAGAGGGGTGGCCCGGGTTCTGGGGCCTGGAGGGCCCGGAGTACCTCGCATGGCTCGGCGAGCAGCCCGAGTCGACCCACCTGATGGGAGCGAATACCTACCGCCAGATGTCGGGCTTCGCCGCCGGCGAGGTCCCGAACGGCCAGGCCGAGTTCAGGCCCGAGGAAGAAGCATCCGTGGACGAGCTCACGCGGGCGTCCAAGGTGGTGTTCTCCTCCTCACTGGAGGAGCCACTGACCTGGGCCAACTCCACGCTCGTCCGTGACGACGCCGTCGAGGCGGTCCGCGCCATGAAGTCGAGTGGCGCGGGGCTCCTCAGCACGATCGGCAGCCTGAGCCTGTGCCGGTCCCTCCTGCGAGCGGGACTCGTCGACCGCTTCCGCGTCGTGATGTTCCCGGTGATCACAGGGGCCACGGGCGCAGAACGCATCTACGACGGCTATCCGGACGTCGCCCTGGAGATGACCGAGCACCGCACCTTCGACGGCCGCATCCAACTGGTCGAGTACAAGCCCCGCGTGCTCGACCACCCGCCGCTCAGCGCCCCTGCGTGATCAGCGAGTAGGGGGTCCTGCGCCACAAGCGGGCAACCGAGGCGTCGAACGTCCCGGAGCGATCCCCTCGCCTCGAAGATCATTCCGTGAGGAGTTCCAAGACTCCCTCCCCGCCCGTCTGCCCGCGTCTCGGGTGTGGTCGCGCGGGGGCCGGGAGCAGCCCGCTGTGCAGATAGGCCAGCACGGCCAGCACCCGCCGGTGGTCGGCGAGATCGGGCTTCAGCTCCAGCTTGGCGAAGATGTTCCGCACATGCGTCTCCACCGTCTTGTCGGAGACGCCCAGACGCTGCGTGATCGCCTCGTTGGAGCGCCCCTCGGCCATCAACGCCAGCACCTGCTGCTCCCGCCGCGTCAACTGCCGTACCACCCCCGCCGGGCCCCGCCGCCCCGGCGTCGCGTCGTGGAGGTCGCCGTCCCGGCCCGCCATGGCGTTCCCGGCGGGGCCGAGCCGGCTCAGCGCGGGGGCGATGGGATAGACCAGCACCGGGGGCAGGCTGGGATCCCGCAGGCATATGGGGCGCTTCCGGCAGAACATCGACGGCACGACCAGCAGGCCACGCCCGTCCAGATACACGTCCCGGTCGTACCCGCCGTACGGCACCGTGAGCGTCCGCCCCTGCCACCGCATGGCCGGAAGCAGGGTGCCCAGCAGCCGGCCCAGGCCGTACTCGACCAGCATGTGCGCCCGAGCGGCCCGATCGAAGGCGGCCTGATGGCACAGCTCCCGCCAGAACGGCGCGACGGCACGGGTGTGGTAGTCCCGTAACGCGTGCCCGAGCCGTTCGAGTGACGTACCACGGCCTTCCGCCAGGGAGCGCAACCAGGGGGTGGGGCGCCGCTCGGCCATCAGCACCGCGGTGTCCCCGCGGAGCCGGTGCCGCGGGGTGGACAGGATGGCCTCCAACCCCGCCTCGAATCCCTCGTCACCCACGCCGGCGGGAGTGAGGAAGTCCGCGGAATACCCTCTGTGCGGCGCCAGTTCGTGCAGCAGCGCCGTGCTGGGAGCCACCTGCGTGCGCACCATGTCCCGCCATTGCCGAAGCGGCCCCACGTCCTCCGGCTGCTGAACGACATGCAGACTCAGCAGCGTCTCCCACATCGGGTCCGGCCCAGCGGCCAGCCGTGTTCTGGCCAGATCATCGCCGGAGAAGTGAATACGCAGCAATTTGAGCCCCCGTAGTACTCCACGTCCACGTTCGAACCGTTACGCGAACCAGGTCGCCGTTGGCTGACATGCTGGCGTTGGCCGTACGTGGACGGAAGGTGATTCCGCCAGACCCGAATGTCCGGTGGCGAAGACCGTCGAGGTCTGCGCCGCACGGCATCCATCCCGGCCGGTTCCACCGGTGGCTCCGGTGGTCCGCTCATGCCTTCGATCGGGTGAGGCGCAGGGGCATCCGCATGCCCCGCCCGACGTGCCATTCGACCGCGGCGGGCGGGACGAGGCCGGCCGGCTGCTCGACCAGGGCGGTGAGCACGGCCCGCATGAGGTGCCGGGTGAGGCCGGCGCCCAGGCACGCGTACCGTCCGCGGGCGAAGGCGACGTGCGGGGGCGTGCCGCGGTCCATGCGGAACCGCAGCGGGTCGGGGAACCGGCGCGGGTCGCGGTTCGCCGCGACCAGCAGCAGCACGACGCGCTGGCCGGCCGGGATGAGCCGGCCCGCGAACGACATGTCGCGCAGTGTGCGGCGAGGGGCGAAGTGGAACGGCGACGCCAGCCGGATCGACTCGGCGATGAAGGTGTCGGGGGCGTCCTCGAACGCGGCCTTCACGGCCGTGTCGTCGGCCAGCACCTCGATCGCCATGGCGAGTGAGCTGATGGTCGGCTGGAGGAAGCCGGTGACCAACTGCCCGTAGACGGCCACCACCTCGGAGCGGTCCAGTACGCCCTCCCGCAGCGAGCGCCGCATCGAGGAGCTGAGCACGCTGTTCCCGGCCGCGCAGGTGCGCATCACGAAGTCGCCGAACTCGCGGAGCGCGACCGTCGCCTCGGTCACCACCTCGTGGTCGTACGCGGTCTGCCCGGCGAACGCGATCAGGCGCGCCGACCATTCCGTCACCCGGGTCACGTCGGCCGGGCTGATGCCGAGAAAGGCGGCGAGAGCGGCCACACAGGCCGGCTGGATCACCGCCTCGACGATGTCGTCGCTGCACCAGTCGGCCGGCTCGGCGCTCTTCAGACTGGACCGCGCCACGCCGGTGACCCGCTGGGTCTCCGCGGGGGCGAAGCACGGCAGGATGAGGCGGTGCAGCGTGGTGTGCCGGGGTACGTCGGTGAACACCGGCCACTTCGAGACGGAGTCCATGACCGGTGCGCACAACTCTCGCTGGGCCGGCGTCATCCGCTCGATGTGGGCCTGGGCGGACCTGGCGCCGAGCCGGTCGTCGACCAGGAGCTCCCACACGTCGTCGAACCGGGTGATGTACCACGACCGGGTTTCCCCGTCCCAGTGCACCCGTTCCGCCTCCCGGATCTCGTCGTACCAGCTCAGATGGTCGGTCATGGGAGATCCCTCCGCGTTGGATCGGTGCCGCCCCGGGCACGCGCGTTGATGGTGAAGTCTCAGTAGAACCGGCCCTCGTCGCTGACGAACACGACGTCCCCCATGGCCGGGCAGGTCGCGCAGCGGGCCCGCCGAGCGGGGACCACCGTCCCGAACACGGCGAGGCTCTCCGCGCACGCGGGGCAGGCGGCGCGCACGTTGCCACCTGCGTCGAGGCTGCTGCGGAGCGTGGCGCGGCCGGCGCACAGCAGCCGGCCGTCGTGCCGCGCCAGGTCGCCGCACACGTCGTCCGGGCCCGGCAGCTCCGCCAGCGGGGTACGGGTCAGCGGATGCCGGACGGCCCGGATCACCTCGCCGGAACGGTGCCGGTCCAGCCCGACGACCAGGGGCACCCCCAGCGCGTGCCAGCCACGTTCGGTCCGGTCCCGCCTGGAGCGGGTCGGCGCGACCGGACCGGTGCGGACGCGGATGCCCCGCTCGCCGAGCGCGTCGAGCCAGCGCGCGGCCGGCGCCGGCTCGGTCCGCGGACCGCGGATCACCGAGAGCTGGACCGGCGCCAACGCGGCGGGCAGCACCAGGCCGCGGCTGTCGCGGTGCAGCATCGCCACGGTCGCCAGCACCTTGCCGGTGAGACCGACGTCGACGATGTCCTGCTCCTCGCCGAGCGCGTGGCGAAGGCCGTCGGCCAGGAGGTAGAGCGTGGCGAGCACCGTGGGCCTGCCGTTGGGCAGCGCGCTGATGACGAGGTAGGTCACCCGTCCGTAGTCGGCGAGGGCCGGGGTCCGCACGGTGAGCGCCGGGAGGCCGGCGAGAGCGAGCAGCCGCTCCACCACCACCCGGTAGAAGTCCAGGGTCTCCACGGCACGGTCGGGCCGGACGCGCTGGGTGAGCTGGACGGCCGGCCAGATGAACCGGTCCCGGAACAGCGGCGGCGTCCGCCCGTCGAAGCGGCGCAGCAACCCGCCCACCGCGATGTACGGCACGTCCGTGCCGGCCGTCCGCATCCGCTCCAGCGTGGTCACCAGGTTGTCCGGCCGCAGCAGCGACTCGTGGTGGATCCCGAGGTCGGCGGCGACCTCGTAGACGTTGGCGTAGCCGCCGAAGACCTCCCGGTACGCGGGCCCGTCGGCAAGGAAGCCGTGCTCCAGCACGGTGGCCGGATGCCGTTCGCCGACCAGCGAGACGAACGCGTCGACCAGCAGCCGTACCGACTCCAGCCCGGCGTCGGACCAGACGACCATTCCCTTGATCCGCGGCGGCCCCATGATGAACCGGGCCCGCTCCAGCGCCCGCACGTAGCCCTGGTCAGTCATCGTCGGCTCCGGCGGCTCCGGCGGCTCCGGCGGCTCCGGCGGCTCCGTCGGCTTTGTCGGCGCCGTCGAGCACCGCGGCCACGCGGACGCAGCCGTCCGCCCCGGTGTCGCTGAGCCAGCGGTGGGCGAGCGGGCGCACCCCGGCCACCTCGTCGGGCAGGTGCCCGGACGTGCGGGGCCATGCCTGCACGAGCAGCAACTCCGCCACCTCCGCCCGGCCCACCAGGCCCCAGCCGAGCGAGTACCACAGCCGGCCCTGCCGCAGCCACCGCTTGCTGACCAGGTCGAACTGCACGCCGAAGGAGCGCAGGTACCAGTTGGCCGGCCCGGGGTGCACCGGCACGGTCAGGTCGTAGCGCAGGCCGCAGGCGTTGTTCACGGGCACCGCCGGCAGGTCGAGGAGGCGGCGGTAGCCGGCGGTGTCCAGTGCCGCCGCCACCCGCCCGGCCCGGCCGCTACCGAACAGCACGGTCCATCACCTCGAAGGCCGAGCTGCCGGAGTCGAGCCGGGCCCGGACCCCGATCGGCAACGTGAGCATCGGATCGGTGTGGCCGATGTCGACCCCGGCAAGGACCGGGAACCCGCGGCCCGCGTACCGCTCGGCGACCAGCGCCCGGAGGTCGCGCTCGAACTCCTCCCCCCTCCGGAAGGACCGCCCGACCACCATCCCGGCCAGCCCGGTGGTCCCGCCGGCGGCGTCGAGCTGGCACAGCCCCCGGTCGATCACGGCGATGGACTCGGCGCAGCTCTCCCAGAACAGCACCGCGCCGCGCAGGCAGGGGGCGTAGGGCGTACCGAGCAACGCGCACAGGGTGTCGAGATTGCCGCCGACGAGGCGGCCGGTGCCCGTTCCGCCGGTGAGCCACCGCCAGCCGGGGTGCTCCCGCATCCGGCGGGGCCGCACGTCCTCGGAGTCCCAGCGCAGCGACTCCTCCGTCCAGTCCGGTGGCGCGGTCAGCCCGCCGGGCGGGTCCGGCCGGCACAGGGTGCCGAGCAGCGACGCCTCGGTGTAGGGCAGCGGCGCCGGGTACTCGGCGAGTTCGGGCATGAGCGTCGGCCCGTGGAAGGTGACCACGTTGCTGCACACGTACGCCGCCAGCAGCAGCGCCGTCACGTCGCTGTACCCCAGCAGGACGCGCGGCCGGTCGGCCAGCGCCGCGAAGTCCAGATACGGCAGCACGCCGTTGGCGTTGTATCCGCCGATGGCGGTGACGATCCCGCGCACGTCCGGGTCGCGCAGCGCCGTGTTCAGCTCCTCGGCCCGTTCCCGGGCCGAGCCCGCGGCGTACCCCGTGGCGTGCGCCTGCCCGCCGACGCGGACGTCGAAGCCCGCCCGCTCCAGCCACCGCACTCCGCGGGCGAAGCGCTCGGCGGCGATCGGCGCGCCGGGGCCCGAGGGCGTACACACGACGAGGGTGTCGCCCGGGGCGAGCCGCGGCGGCAGCGCGGGCACGCCCGCGCAGCCGGCGCACCGGTGGTTCTCACTGGTCACCGGGGTGCTCATGACCTGCGCAGCACCCATGTCTCCCGCATGCTGTCCGCCCCCGGCTCGCCGTCGCCGTAGTCGTCGCGTACGTCGGCCACGCGCAACCCCGCCGCCGCGGCCGCCGCCTCGATCTCCGCGTGGGCGAACCAGCGCTGCACATGCCGCTCGTCCTGGCGGGTGAAGGCACCGTCCTCGCGCCGCTGGAACAGCGTGATCTCGAAGGTCGTCCGACGCGTGGCGCGGTCGTGGCGGTTCCGCCAGACGTACGCGAAGTCCCCGAGGTCGTCGCCGTAGTGGCTGTCGCCGAACACGTTCTCCAGCTTGTGCCGGGTGTTGACGTCGAAGACGAGCACCCCGCCGAGGCGGAGCGCACGCGCGGTGCCCGTCAGGGCGGACTCCAGATCACCGTCGTCCACCAGGTAGTTGAGGCTGTCGAAGGTGCAGACGGCGGCGTCGTAGCTCCGGGGCAGCGACATCCGCCGCAGATCGGCCCGGAGCAGCGGGGTGTCCGGGCCCAGGCGCCGGGCCGCCTGCGCCAGCATGGCAGGGGACCGGTCCACGCCGGTCACCAGGCAGCCCCGCTCCCGCAGCAGCAGCGAGAGCCTGCCGGTGCCGCAGCACAGGTCCAGCACCTGCGGGGGTGCGTCGAGCGCGGGCAACCGGGCGGCGACGAACTCCGCCCAGCGCTCGTAGTGGTCGCCCGCGGTCCAGCGGTCGTAGACGGGGGCGAGCATGTCGTACGGGACCGCCGCGGTCTGCTGTCCCATCAGCTCTCCAGGCGCTCGGCGAAGAGCATGAGGTTGGTGCCGCGCTCGGCCCATTCCGGTTGCTCGGAGGCGGCAAGCTCAAGGCGGAGGGCCGTGTCGAAGTACTCCGGGTCCTCCAGCCGGCGCGAGATGTCGCTGATCTCGGTGTACGGGTAACCGAAGTCCTCCGGACCCGGCTGCACCACCGCCGTCACACCGAAGACGCCGCGGACGGCGAATCCGGCGTCGGCGGCCAGCTCCCTCAGGTCCTGCGCCGAGAAGACGCGGAGCCGCGGCACGTGGCCGGACCACTTGACGGTGCGGGTGTCGAGGAGTTCGGCCAGCTCCCGCGCCGGGGCCCCGTCCCGGTTCGCCTTCGACGCCAGGGCGTTGGACAGCGAGTGGCTCATCAGCAGAGCACGCCCGCCCGGCCTCAGTACCCGGTGCAGGGTGCGGAACACCGCGGCCGGGTCCTCCAGGAAGCTCAGCACCCCGTACGTGCTGACGATGCCGTCGAACGCCTCGTCCTCCAGCTCCGGCGCGTCGTGCAGGTCGCACTGTACGAGCCGGGGTTCGCGGCGCGGCGCCGCCGCCTTGACGAGCCGCTCCGCCGTGGCGAGCATGTGCGACGACTTGTCCGCGACGGTCACGTCCACGTCGAGGGCCTGGGAGTACCACAGCCCCCACCGCCCGGTGCCGCCGCCGGCGTCGAGCAGCCGGGCCCCGGGCGTCAGGCCCAGATGGCGCCGTACCAGCTCCTTGATCAGCTCGTCCGAGAGCCGCCAGTACGCGGCCTCGTAGAACCCCTCCACGTTGCGGGCATAGGGCTGGAAGAAGGTCTCGAACTCGGAATTCGACATCAGCGGCATGGCAACCTCGTTCGCTGTGGTCCGGTGGGCTGTGTTCGGTTCGGTACTCGCGGCGCGGCACCGGCGCTAGGGGACGATGTTGCGGCCGTTCTCCCGCGGGAAGACCTGGAAGTCGCGGATGTCGTCGGCACGGAGCAGCCACATGAAGTAGCGCTCGACGCCCATCCCGAACCCGGCTGTCCGCAGGGGCGCCGAGTCCTTCATCGCGACGTACCACTCGTAGCTGTCCACCGGCACGTCGTGCGTCTTCAGCGCCCGGCGCACCTCGTCCCCGGTGACATGCCGCTCTCCGGCGCCCACCACCTCACCCGGACCGAACAGCAGGTCCCCGCTGAGCGCGCGACCGCTGTCGTCCACGGCCTGGTAGAACGGCACCGCGAGGTGGTCCCAATGGGTCACCCAGACGAACGGCCCCACCCGGTCGAGCAGGCGCCGCTCTCCCGCCCGGGTCAGCGACCGCCACCGGCCCATGTCGTCGGCATGGACGCCGTCGGGCTCCGGCACCACCGACACCGCTTCGTCGAACGTGAGGCGGGCGAAGGCGGACGACCGGCCGATCAGGTCCTCGATGTGCGACACGTCCCCGGCCATGCGCGCCAGCAGGCCGGCGTGGTGGGTGTGCAGCCATCCGGTGAGGTAGCGGACGTACTCCTCCACGACCGCGATGACGTCGTCGAGCCGGCCCGGTATCTCCGCCTCGCTGTGCTGGAACTGGCACAGGTGCGTGGCGTCGGCCGCCTCACCGCGGAACGAGGGCATCAGGTAGTACGCTCCCGGCTCGCTGAGCCGGCACAGGTACTCCAGCGCGAACTGCATGGAGTCGGCGAGAAAGGTCGGCACCCCGTGCAGGTCCACCTCGACGGGCGAGGAGTCGCTGCCCAGGCCCATGGGCGAGGAGATGGACCCCGTGGTGACCGGGGCGTGCGCCCACTTCGCCCCGCGCTCCTGCCAGAAATGGAGGGTGGCGACGGTGAACGAATGCTGCAACTCGACCAGCCCGCGATACCACTCGCTGGTCATCGCGGCGACGAAGTGAGAATCCGGCTGCCGCCAGGATCGAGTAGGAACAATGCGCCCAGCAGCCATAGACACTTCCCTATCTGGATCAGACGCACGAACATCCTTGACCGGCAGCCGGGACAACCCCTTCCGGGATGCCTCCGGCTCGTGCGCCGGTGAGCGATTCGGCAGGACAGTAGCCATGCTCTCGGCGGTCTGACTACCGCAGGACCTGCGATTTCAGGGTCACCCCGTAACCGTTGTCCCTGCGGCGGGAGTCACGTCAGGGGTGCCCCCGAGGCCGCATCGAATGCACGCTCTGCCCCGGGGAGAGCGGTGGTACGTTTCCGCGACCCGTCCGGAGTGATGACCCGCTCGCGATGACGGGACGGGCGTGACCACGGGGCCAGCGCCCGTGTTCCGAACGCCCTCCGAACCGCCTTGCGGTCCGTCCCCGCGCGGCGCCGGCGCATGCGCAAGGACATACGGAAAGGATCGGTAATCAGCGCGATGGGTGTGCTTCTGGTAAATCCGCCCTCCCTGTCCGGACTGGAGGGCCGGGGACTCGGCGGGACGATGTCGTACTTCGAATACGAGCTGAGCTTCACCGACGAGCACTGGTACAAGTCCTACCCGGGCGAGCATCTCGGCCTCATGGCACTGGTCGCCGTGCTGCGCGGTGCCGGTATCCCGGTGCGCAGTGTGAACGGCCAGACCGAATGCCACCGCTTCGTCGACCAGACCTGGCAGGCGATGCTGGCCGCGGGCCGGGAGATCGATGTCGACTTGATCGGGTTCTCCGGCCCCTGCCAGGTCTTCGAGGAGAACGTCGACCTCGCCCGGAGGGCCCGGCGGCAGTGGCCGCACGCCAAGATCGTTCTCGGCCATCAGTTCGCCACCCTCAACTACCACCGCATCCTCTCCGACTATCCGGAGTTCGACATCGTCGCGATCGGCGAGGGTGAGGCGACGATCGTGCCTCTCACCGCGGCGACGGGAGCGGACTCGCTCGCTGCCATCCCCGGCATCGCCTGGCGGGACGACGGCGGGAAGGTGCGGATGCGGCCCCCGCCCGTCGAACCGCTGGACCTGGACACCCTGCCCCCGATCGCCCGCGACGAGTTGCCCGACGTGATGCGCATCGGTGTCAGCCCCACCGTCTACACCACCCGCGGCTGCCCGTACCGGTGCTCCTACTGCACGACCGGGCAGACGGCCGGGCTGCTGCACAAGAAACTGGGCTACCGGGAACGCTCGGTCGACCTGGTGGTCGACGAGATCGAGCAGCTCATCGCCGACTACCGGATCCCCCACCTGACCCTCGTGGACGACCTGTTCGTGGCGAAGACGCCCGAGTCCTACGAGCGGGCCGTCCGGTTCGCCCGGACGCTGCGGGAGCGGAAGGTGCACATCCCGTTCATGCTGGACTGCCGGCTCGACTCGGCGGACGCGGACGTGTTCCGGGAGCTGGCCGAGGCGGGGCTGTACCGGGTGTTCATCGGTATCGAGACGGGCAGCGGCGAGCAACTCACCTTCTACAACAAGCGCTACGGGGAGCGCTACGACGTGGAGTACGTGCGGCGCCGGGTCGGCGGGTTGCAGGAGCTGGGCATCGAGGTCATCCCCGGAATCCTGACCTACCACCCGGCGACCACCGCGGAGGAACTGCGGGAGACGCTGAACGTGATCGACGCGTGCGGGTACGAAAGCTCCTGGCAGTTCCTGTGCGAGGTCTTCGCGCACCCGGGGACCACGCTGTGGAAGCAGTACCAGCGGGCCGGGTGGCTGGCCGAGGAGTGGCCGGTGCCCGCCTGGGAGCTGCGGGACCCCCGCGCCCGGCAGGTCCGCGACGCCGTACTCGAAGCACTCGACGCGGGCGGCGGCCACGTCGAGGCCCGGGCGGCCTTCGCCGCGGCGCTGGCCGCCCACGACTGAGCCGCCCACGACCGAAGGGGCACGCTGTGCCGGAATCGTCAGGAGGTAACGCGGTGGACCTGGTGGAAGCGGGGGAAGCGGTGGGTTCGGTGGACGCGGGACCTTCCCGGATCGTCGTGGTGCTGGACTTCGACGGCGTCCTGCACTCCTACACCTCGGGCTGGACCGGACCCGAACCCCGTGATGCCCCCGAGCCGGGCGCCCGGCAGTTCGTCGAATGGCTGCTGGGGCAGGGAGTGGAGGCGGTGGTCGTCTCCGCGCGGGCCGGAACCGAGGCCGGCGCCGCGGCCATCCGCGGCTGGCTGGCCGAGCACGGATTCCCCCCGCTGCGCGTGACCGGCCGCAAGGTGCCTGCCGCAGCCTATGTCGACGACCGGGCCGTGCCGTACGGCGACGGACGGTGGGACGCGTGCCGGGCCGGGGTGGCCCGGCTCGTGGCGCGGCCGTGACCGCCGGATCGGAGCGTGTGGCGACGGTGGACGCCATGGTCACGTCAGCGCTGTCCGACCCCCTCCGGGAACGGCTGCGCCGCGACGGCTACCTCTACCTTCCCGGACTCCTGGATCCGGCCGAGGTCCGGTCGGTCGACGCGGACGTCCGGCGGGCGCTGCACGCGCTCGGCTGGCTCGCCGAGCCGACGGGGCACACGGTCGCCGGGCCCGTACCGTCCGACCGCTTGCGGCCGGCCTTCCGCGAGGCGTACGACTCTCTCCAGGGAATCGAGGGCCTGCACCGCCTCGCCCATGCACCGGCCGTCCACGAGGTGATCGAAGGGCTGCTGGAGGAGGAGGTGTTCTGCCACCCGGCCAAGGTCGCCCGGGTCGCGCTGCCCACCGGCCCCGGCGAGGGTTACAGCACCGGGGCGCACCAGGACTTCGTCAAGCTCCACGTGGCCTCGGACGTGCTGACCGTGTGGATCCCCCTGACCCCGTGCACGCCGCGGCGCCAGGGGCTGCGCGTCCTCACGGGCTCCCACCGCGGCGGTTTCCTGCCCGTCGAACCCGCGCTCGCCCGCTCGCTGCCGGTCTACCTGCCGGTCGACCCGGCGGATCCCCGCTGGCGGACCGCCGACTACGCGCTCGGCGACGCGGTGATCTTCCACAGCCTCACGGTGCACGGCGGGGGACCGAACACCACCGACCAGGTCCGGCTCTCCGTCGATGTGCGGTACCAGCGCCGCACCGACCCGATGCGCAGCGAGTACGCCCATCCGCACGGCCGGCCCCGGGTGCCGGACTGGCCCGAGTTGTGCCGCGACTGGTCCACCGACGCCTGGGTCCGGATGCCCGCGGACGTACCGACCGTGCCGGCGCCGGCAGATGTCTCCTACGCGGACTATCTGAGCACCCTCGTCGCCCCGCCGTCACGGCTGCTCGGATACTGATCGGCGGTCGGCGCAGCGCTGTGAATGCCACCGCACTGGTCGTCGGGGGGAACCGCGGCATCGGCCGCGAGGTGTCGCTGCTGCTGGCCCGGGCCGGGTGGGACGTCTCCGCGGCCAGTGCGACCGGCGCCCGGGAGGTCGCCGAGGTCGCCCGGGCGGCGGGCCTGCGCGTCACCCCGGCGGCGGCCGACGTCCGCGACGACGGGTCCGTCCAGCGGCTCCGGGGGTGGTGGAACGCCCGGTGCACCGGCCTGGACGCGCTCGTGGTGACGGCGGGCACCGCGATCACCGGGCCGATGGACGTCATCCGCCCCGCGGACATCATGGCCATGATGGACGAACACGTGGCCGGGGCCTACCGGATGGTGCGCGCGTTCCGGGAGCCCCTCGCCCTGCGCCGCGGGCACGTCGTGTTCGTACTGTCCCGGATGGGACGGCGCCCCGGCCGGTACGGCCTGGCCTACGGCACCGCCAAGGCCGCGCTCGCCCATCTGGCCGGCTGCCTGGCCGAGGAACTCGCCGACGCGGCGATCCGCGTCAACTGCGTCAGCCCGGGGTCGGTCGACACCGACATGCTCCGGGCCGCCCTTCCCGAGCGGGCGGCGTCGGCGATGCCGCCGGACGCCGTGGCCGACGTCATCGCCGAGCTGCTCGGGCCGCGGTTCCGCCACGTGAACGGCGCCGTCATCGACGTACCGGGCCGGTGAGGCGCACCGGATGCCCGCCACCGGGGCAGGGCCGCGCCCTCAGGTCCAGCCCGTACGTTCCCGCAGCCAGGCACGTGCGGCGCGCGCCTGGGCGTCCTGGAACGTACGCGGGTTCCGCAGCCCGGCAGGCGCCGGACGCGACGCCTGGTCGGTGAAGTAGCCGGCGACCGCGACCGCGACCGCGGTGATGGCCTCGGGGGCGGCGGCGCGGGCCCGCGGCGTACGCGCGAGCAGCCAGTCGGGGGCCGGGCCGCCCTGCGCGGCGACGCTGGGCGCGAACGCCACCACGTCGAACCAGGCGGCGCCGACGCAGGCCCACGGCCAGTCGAGGAACACCACCCGGTCGGCGGTGAACAGGAGGTTGTCCGCCCGCAGATCGCCGTGGA
Organism: Streptomyces sp. 184; assembly: GCF_045781775.1. Taxonomy (NCBI): domain Bacteria; kingdom Bacillati; phylum Actinomycetota; class Actinomycetes; order Kitasatosporales; family Streptomycetaceae; genus Streptomyces; species Streptomyces sp. 184. The sequence continues at coordinate 1,709,633 of NZ_CP123230.1, forward strand.
GCAGTGTGCCGCCGGCCGCCGCCCCGGCCCAGCCGGCTTCCACCCCGGCCAGCCGGTCGAGGTGACGGCGGGACCAGGCATCGAGACCGGACGGCGGCCCGGCGGCCAGCCGCCGCCACCCGGTCAGTACGTCGCCGTAGGCCGCGCCGACGCCGGGCAGCCCGGCCGCCGGCGCCGGTGTGTGCCGGTCGTGCAGGGCGGCCAGTGCCGCCAGGACGCGCTCCAGGTCGACGGGCTGCCACGGCTGCGGCGGCAGCCGGCCGTCCACCTCGGTCAGCAGCAGCCCGGCCCAGTCGCCGGCGTCGTACACGCCGAGCACCGCCGGCACGGCCGGATCGTGCTCCAGCAGGCGGGTGACGTGCGCTTCCCGCCGTTGCAGGTCGGTCGATCGCGGGTTCATCCCGGTGGACACCGCCTTGAGGAAGGCGCGCTGCCCCTGGCGGGTGCGCAGCCGGCACGCCGCCCCGACCGAGAAACCACCCGGGGCGGTCACCGCGGACACGACGGGGCCGCCCAGCCGCTGCTCGGCCCAGCCCCGCAGGGCCGGCGGCAGCTCCTCCCAGCCGGCCCGCACGCTCTCCGGTGCCGCGGCCGAACCGCTGCCGTCCGATGCGCTGCCGTCCGATGCGTTGTAGGCCGATGCGTCGGTGGTCATCAGGCCGGCTGCCAGGCTCCGGAGGCGAGCCCCAGGTCGTGGAAGGTGCCCTCCCCGGTGACGCGGCCCCCGGTCAGGACGACGATCTTGTCAGCCGACTCCAGAACCGCCAGCCGGTGTGCGACCACGATCAACGTCATGTCGCGGCCGAGGAGTTCCCCGAAGATCTCCGCCTCGGTGGGGGCGTCCAGGGCGCTCGTCGCCTCGTCCAGGATGAGCATGTCCGGCTCGCGCAGCAGCGCCCGCGCCAGGGCAATGCGCTGGCGCTGGCCTCCCGAGACTCCCAGGCCGCCGGGGCCGAGCAGCGTCGAGTAGCCGACGGGCATGGCCCTGATCTCCTCGTCGATCCGCGCCAGCCGGGCCGCTTGCACGACACGCTCGTGCGGGGCGTCCGGCATGCCGTAGGCGATGTTGTCCCAGATCGAACCGGCGAAGACGCGGGACTCCTGGTCCACGTACGAGAGCCTGCGGCGCATGCCCACCCGGTCCGCTTCCGCCAGGGACACGCCTCCGTAGCTGACGGACCCCTCGGCGGGTGTCTGGAGGCCGGCGATCAGGGAGGCGAGGGTGGACTTCCCCGATCCCGACCGGCCCAGGATCGCGACGAACGAGCCCGGCTCGACGCACATGCTCACGGAATCCACGGCCGGGACCGCACTGCCCGGATGGGAGAAGGTCACCCCGGACAACTCGACCCTGCCGCGCAGATCCACCGCGGCGCCGCGCCCCGCCTGCTCCGGGGAGTGCTCGACGATGTCGGTGAGCCGTGCGAGCGTGGCGGCGAGCCCCGACACCTGAAGGGCGTTCTGGACCAGATTCGCCAGCGGCGCGAACAGGCCCACCGAGAGGGACGCGTACCCGACGGCGACGCCCAGGGAGATGTCTCCCCGCGAAACCCTCAGGTAGCCGTAGACGAGGATGGCCAGCGGCGCGGCGAACTGCACGGTGACGCCGAGCGCGAGAGCCACGGCCTGACTGCGACGGCTCCGGCTCCGGGCGTTGATCTCGTCGATGAGCGAGTGACTCCAGCGTTCGCCGGCGGCGGCCTCCAGACCGGACGCCTTCAGCGTCTGCATTCCGTCCAGGATCTCCATGAGGTCGCCCTCGGCGGCGGCCTGCCGCTCCAGAGCCTCCGCGGCCAGGTAACGCTGGTTGTTCCAGAACACGAGGAGGACGAGAACCTGGGCCGCGGCCAGCACCAGGGTGAGGAGGGCGAATCCGGTGTCGCCCACCAGCATCAGGCACAGGTAGACCAGCACCATCAGACCGTCGACCAACGCCGACAGGGCCGAAGTCGTCAGCACCTGCCGTACGGCCGTACTCGTCCGCACCCGCATGGCGAGGTCGCCCGGATTGCGCCGGGTGAAGTAGTCGTAGGGCAGGCCGAGCAGGTGCTCCAGGACGCCCAGCGTCACCTGCTTGTCCGCGATGGCCTGGAGCGACACCAGATTCAGCCCACGCAGGACCTGGAGCAGCGCGTACGCGCCGGCTGCCCCCAGGACACCGAGCGCAAGCGTCAGCGTCCGGGCACCCTGGTCATGGGACGCCGAGGGCGCGTTCGCCACCACGTAGGCGGTCATCAGGGGTGTGCACAGGCTGAACAGCATGAGCAGGACGGAGAAGCCGGTGAGCCGTTTCCAGGGCTGCTCCCGGCTGAGGAAGTAGCCCAGATAGCGCCAGGGGCTGCGGCCGGCAGCGGGGTGCCGCCGGAACCGGCCGCGCGGCTGCTCCGCCCGGACGCCGCCGAGTGGCGGCCCGAACTCCAGGGCGACTCCGGTGAACGCGTCGGACACGGCGTCCGCCGTCATGCGCCGGCGCCCGAACGCGGGGTCCACGATGTAGACGTGCCGCCCGGTCGCCCGCTCGAAGACGACGAAATGGTCGAAGTTCCAGAACAGGATGCTGCCGGGGCGCAGGTTGCGTAGGCCCGGCACACCGACCCGGACCCCGCGGGCCGACAGCCCGTGACCGCGCGCCACGTCGAGGAGGGTACGGGCCGAGACACCGTTCCTGGAGATCGCCATCTGCTCGCGCAACTCGGCGAGGTTCACGGGGACGCGGTGGTAGTTCAGCACCATGGCCAGGCTGGCGGGGCCGCAGTCGCTGGCCTCCGTCTGGTAGACGACGGGAACCGGGCGCCGTTGCCCGCCCCTGCCCTTGCCGGCCCTTGTCCTGAGCCCCAGCCGGCCGCCCGAGAGATCGGGGACGACCTCCCGGCGGCCGACGACCGTCGTCAACGGGTCGCCGAACTGCCTTCGGGACAACCGGCGCTCCATCGCCTGACGACGGAACCGGCGACGGCCGTCGGCGCGGGCGTCCCCAGCCGCCTTGTCACCTGCCGCGCCCGGTGGTTCCTCAGGCACGTTGCCGGCCTGCCTCTCGTCCGCGTCCGTACTCATCGGCAGCCCTCCGCGTGGCGGCGCATCAGCCTTTCCAGGGAAGCGGCGAGGGCGACTCCCGCCTCGTCCGGCCCTCCGCGCGCAGCACACGACAGCGTGAAGTCGAGCCGATCCGGCGCACTGCCCACCCGGAGGTGCACGGCTGCCGACTCGCGCAGAACCCGCGGGGGGTAACGGCCGTAGGCGACGCACAGGGCGCCGTCCCCGCGTGTCCCGACAGGCGCCACGGGCGTGTGCGGCAGGTAGTTCAGACGGAGGTTGTTGGCCTCGTCAGCGCCCAGCCATCCCGTGCTCGACGGCGCGAGACGCCGCACCGTGCGCGAGGTGACGTGCCGGTTCCTGAGGACCTGGAGCCACTCGTGACGCACCTGGGCGACCATCCCCGCGCCGCTGGCCGGGCGGGTCAGCACGAGGGGGAGGTTCACGCCGAACTGGCCGAGCACGCCGCGTTCGTACGACCGCCGGGTATCCACGGGCAGGGTGATGGCCAGCGTGTCGTCCGGCACCCGCTCGAAGACCGCCTCGGCCAGGGCGGCCTGGACCAACTGCAACTCGCTGCACCGCGCCCGGCGTACCGCACCGCGCAGGACCTGCGCCTCCTCGCCGACCAGGCTGAACCTGAACGTGCGTGGCCCCGGCTCCCCGTCGGCGGCCGCTGGGGCTGCTGAGGTCGTCGGGGCCACCGGGGCCGCCGGGGCGGGAAACCGGCACGGCCGCGCGCGGGCCAGCCGGGACCGCCAGAACTCCGCCGGATCGGGGGAGCCCCCGGCTTCCCGGCGCCGCAGGGCTTCGGCGAACCCGTTTCCGGGCTCGCCGGGAGCGGGTTCGCCGGCCAGCAGCGCATGGTAGACCGACCACAAGTCCCCGGGGAGAAGCAGGTACAGGGCCCCGTCCACGGCCTGCTTCGCGAAGGTGAGCAGCAGGACGTGGTCGCCCTGCGAGCGCCGGATCAGCCGGAACCGGAAGGGGTACTCCTCGTCGAGGCGCCAGGGTGTCGCGGCGTCGCGGGTCGCCAGTTTCACGACGTACCGGGAGAACTTGTCATCCGATGGCGCATGCACCGCCTGGCATGTCGTGACCTCGGAGAGCGGCGGCGCTTCCCGGAACCACTGACCCCAACTCCCCGCCGGCGTACGTCGCATGGCGAGGCGTAGCGCGTCGCGCCTCAGCACCAGGTGGTGAAGGCTGGTCAGCAGGGCCGCCACATCGAGCGGGCCCGTGAGGGAAACGGACATGGAGAAGGACGCCCGCAGCTTCGGACTCGATTCGAGAGCATCGACGAACCGCTGCTGGGGCAGGGTGAGCGGGATCAGCTCGTGGGTGATCACGGCAATTTCTCCTCTGGCCCGGTCCGTTCGGCCGGTCGCGGTCGGTCAACCGAGCAACCCGCGACGCTGGGCCTCGGCGCCCGCCTGAAAGCGGCTGTCGGTTCCCAGGGACGCCATAAGGCTCGCGATGTGCCGCCGGCAACTGCGCACGGACATGCCGAGCCGCTGCGCGATGACTTCGTCTTTCACGCCCGTGGCCAGCAGCCACAGAATGGAAACCTTGGTTCGGTCGGATACTTCCGGTTCCTGCACGCGGTCGGGGTCGAAGCGGACGCCGCGATCCCACGCGGACTGGAAGAGAGAGGCGAAGTAGTCCACCACGGCGCGATGGTGGAAAACCACCGCCGTTCCGCGCGGAGCACCCCCGCCGGCACCGTTCCCCTCCGCCTCGGAAACGTGCGGCGCGATACGCACCAGGCACAGCCGCCTGTCGATCACCCAGGACGGCTGCACCACTTCTCCGATCGTCCGGAACTCCCCGCCCGCGCGGGTCAACGTCTCCATCAGTCCGACACTGGGAAGGTGGAAACGGGCGGAGTGCCGGAGCAGGGAACGGACACGCACCCCCCGTTCCAGAGCCCGAAGCTGGGTCTCCCGGTCCGCCTCGGCATCTGTGGGACACGTCTCCTCCACCGCCGGCTTCCCGGCGAACGCCAGGACCTCGTCGGACGCCTTGTCGACCTCGGCCCGTACACGTACCCCGACCTCCCGATCCGAGGCGATGATCTCCATCGGCTGCGCCCCGGCGGGGAGCCCGGACGTCGGTTCACCCCCGTGCGGCATCGACGAACGCCGCGAGGCCACGAACCGTCAGGCCGTCGTTGTGGTGGAGGAGGCCCAGGTCGACGCCGAATCGCTCATGCAGCGCTTCCGCCAGTTCGACCAGGTCCAGCGAGTTGCCGCCGAGGTCCCAGAAGTCGTCGAGAGCACCGATGCTCCCTACGTCGAGAATCGCCGACCACAGTGATCCGATCTCCGCTTCCAGCTCCGTGCTCAGGGGCTCGTGCCGATAGCGGGTGCGACGGGGATCGGGCACGGCGTCCCCCGGCGTGGTGCACCAGCCGTGCACGGGCCACCGCAGGCCCCGGACGAATTCGACACGGTCGACGTCGACTCCGTAGCAGCGCAGGAAACTCCGACGCAGCGTCAGGCCCGACGGTGCCTCATTTCCGGAAACCAGCAGGGTCACCTTCTCGCCCTGCGCGACACACGCTCCCAGGACCGAAGGGTTCTCGACGCGGAACAGGGCGGCGTCGTGCTTCTCGGCGATCTCTTCGCCCACCATCTCCTCCTTATGGACCACGGCGCAGACACTCCGGTGGCGATCTTTCGGGGGAACAGACCACCACCGGAGTGCCGGACGAGCTACGTCAGCAGTGGTCGGCCAGGCCGCCGCCGCCGACAACGTCGTCGAGAGCCTCGTCGGACAGACCCTCCACGTCGATGATTTCGTTGTCGAAGAAATCCATGATTCACCCTTTTCTGTCGATTGGTGCTTTGTTGAGAAACCCATCTGAGCTGTCACAGATGGGGGCCCGTGATGCGGCCAGCCGGACGATGGCCGCCCGATCGGCCTTGCCCAGCGCCGAGCGCGGGATCGCCGGGACGCGCAGGTACCCGCTCGGGCACTCCGGGGGAGTGAGCCGTGCCGCACAGAACTCGTTGAGCCGCCGGTGCAGTTGCCCGTCGTCGTCTTCGCCGCGGCTGACGACCAGGGCCAGCAGCCCGCGCCCGGATCCGTCGTCCACGCACTCGGCGTCGGAGAGGTCCGGATGCTCCCGCAGCACCGCGGCGGTGCGTCCCAGCCAGGCCGGGCCCTCGCCGGTATCGACCCGATGGGCGAGCCGGTCGTGCAGATAGAGGTAACCGTCTTCGTCGACGAACCCCACGTCACCCAGGCTGGCGAACCCGTCCGCGGTCCGGTCCAGCCAGGGCCGTCCGGCGGTGGTGCCCGAACCGGCGCCCAGCCGGCGCATGTACACCGTCCCCATGTCGCCGGCGACGCGTTCCGCGCCGTCCTCCCCGACGATGCGTATCCGGGTGAGGAGGCCCCGTCCGATCGACCCCGGATGCTCGATCCATTCCCGTCCCCGCAGGAAGGTCATGCCCACACCCTCGGTGCCGCCGTAGGTTTCGTATACACCGTCGGGGCCGAGCAGATCGATCCACGCACGCTTGAGCCCGGGAGGACATGGCAGCGCCGTGTGTAAGAGAGTGCGCACGCCGCGCAGCGATTCCCGGTGATTCTCCGCCGCGGGCAGCAACTCGCCCATGTCATGAGGGGTCAGTAGCAGCCAGTCGGCCCCGTGCTCCTCGATCACCTCGACGGTCCCGGCGGGGTCGAGATTCTCTCCGAGAAGAAGAGTGTGTCCATCCAGTACGGATTGGACGAGCACTCCGAAAGGCGCGATGTGGTACACGGGCAGGGTGAGCAGATGAGTCGTCGCCCCCGACCACCCCGTGGACCGGAAAAGGACATCGGGGATGCCCCGCGGGTCGTAGTCGGCGTAGTTCCAGAAAGGCGTCAGCTTCGGCGCCCCGGTCGTCCCGCTGGTGAGGAGAAAGTACGTCGGCCGACGCTCGTACGGCCGATCGCGCCACGGCGCGAGGAAACCGGCACCGTTCTCGGCGGCAGGCCCGATACCTCCCTGCGCCAGCGCACCGTCAAGGACGTCGGCCGGTAGTCCCGGTGCGTGCAGCACGAGCGTCACCTCGGCGCAGAGCGCCGCGAGTACCAGGGTCGCGGTATGCCGGTCGACGCCGGCCGGATGACACAGCACGAACGACTGATTTCCGTCCGATGCGGCCTGGCCGAGCCTTTCGGCCATGTCGAGGATGTCATCGACGAGTTGTGCCGTGGAAACAGTTTCGGTACCCGTTTGGCCACCGGCACAGATCAGACTCCGGTGGTCCGGAGAAGTCTCCGATAGCTCCCGGAGACGGGCAACCAGAGAACGTGGCCTTTTGTTGGCTGCCATGCTCTTCCTCCAGTCCCCGGGCGCGTTTTCCGTCGTCGCGGAGAAGCTATAGAGGCACGGTCACGAGGGTCAATGGCGGCTCATGGCTAGCACTGATACCGGCAACAAGTGGACAGGGGGACGCAGCGGTGATTCTTGCCATCGACGGAGAAAAGGCACCCAGACCACGGCGGACGACCCCGACAAGGGGACCACCACGTCCACGTACGACGACCGCGGCCAGCTCACCACGACCACCGATGCCCGCGGGGTGAAGCTCGCCCACGTCTACGACGGCCTGGGTCGCAAGACCGAGCTGCGTAACGACTCACCGACCGGAACTCTGCGGTCCCAGTGGGTCTACGACACCGTCGCCGGCGCCAAGGGCCAGCTCGCCACCTCCACCCGCTACGAAGACGGCGCCGCCTATACCTCCCGGGTCACCGCCTACGACCACCTTTACCGGCCGTACAGAACCGCCGTCACCATCCCCGCGAAGGAAGGCGCGCTGGCCGGCACCTACCAGGCCGGCACCGCCTACAAGCCCAACGGCCTCGTCGCCGGGGAAAGCTACTCCGCGGCCGGGTCACTGCCCGGCGGCGGCATCACCTTCGCGTACGACGACATCCTGCGGCCCACCAGGGCCTACGGAGCCTGGGGCAGCTCGTCCGTCATCGCCTACCGCAACACCGGTCAGCCGATGCAGTACGACCTGGCCGCCAGCGACGGCAGCCGGCGCGCCAGGATCACCAACACCTACGAGTGGGGCACCCAGCGCCTGAAGAACTCCCGCGTGGACAGGGAGAACGTCCCCGGTGTCGAGAAGTACGCCACCTACGCCTACGACGAGACCGGCAACATCACCTCGGTCTCGGACGTCAACCGCACCGGCACCGACAACCAGTGCTTCACCTACGACTACCTGCGCCGCATGACCGAAGCCTGGACCGAAGCCGACGAGACCTGCGAGACAGCACCGTCCCCGGGCATCGTGGGCGGCCCGGCGGCGTACTGGCAGTCCTTCACCTACGACAAGTCCGGCAACCGCACCACCCACACCGACCACACCGCACCCGGCGGCGCAGCCCAGGACACCACGTACACCTACAGCTACCCCACCCCCGGCCAGCCGCAGCCCCACGCCCTCACCGATGTGACCAGCACCGGCCCGACGGGCACCAGCACCGACAGCTACACCTACGACGAAGCCGGCAACACGAAAACCCGCACCCTGGCCGGCAGCACACAGAACCTGACCTGGGACCCAGAGGGCCACCTGGCCTCGCTCTCCGAACCGGACGGTACCGGCGGCACGAAGAGCACCGCATACCTCTACGACGCCGACGGCAACCGCCTCATCGGCCGCACCACTCAGCTCATTGCGTTAGCCGTTGTTAGCGGCCCGGCCGTACGACCTGCGGCATGCGGGCGTTTCCCAGTGGCTCAACTCCGGCGCTCCCGCGCCGGAAGTGGCCGCACGCGCGGGACACTCGGTCGACGTGCTTCTGAAGATCTATGCCAAGTGCATCGATGACCAGGAAGCAGAAATGAATGATCGGATCATGGTGGGGCTCGGCGATGACGGCTCTGGATAGTAAAGGCGCTCGCGAGACCTCGGATTAAGCGTAAGCCCCGGTGTGAACCGGGGCTTACGTCGTAACTGCGGCGCGTTGTGTGAGCAGAGACGGTACACGGGATGTCTTGCCGACTGCTGTCCGTATCACGATGCTGTCGGTGTGTCAGACTGGTCCGATCTCTTAGGTCAGACGTTCAGTGCTCTGCTCGGGACCCTGGTCGGCGGCATGATCACCGTGTTGGTAGCCCGCTGGCAGACCACTCGAACGATCACCTCGCAGATGCAGTTGGCTGCTGAGCAACATGCCGCCGATGTCCGGCTGGTACGTGCCGAGAGGGAGCGGGACAACGCGGCAGCCGCCGCCAAACTTCTCCTGGAACGCTTGGCCGACCTCTACGCATGGTTGCCGTCTTTGCCCGACGTTGGATTGGAAGACCCCGGGCTCAGTGTGCACGCGCGCGATCACTGCTCGTCCGCGATGCAGTCCGTCCGCCGCGGAATGCTCACTGAGCTTTTCTCGATCACGGATGTTGACATGCGTGATCGTTACCGCACGCTCGTGCGCCTGATCTATGACGCTGGTTGGCGCGGAGCGGGTGCTGACAATCGCGAGCGACTCATTCGTGACGTGCGTGGCTACCTGCGCTACGTGCAGGTCTCGCTCGGGTGCGTCATCGACGGTGAGCCTTTGCCGAACCACATAGACCCGCCTGTGCTTGATCGGACCTCGCCCACCCCTTGGCGGCCACCCGGCTCCTCTGGGCACTGGAGCGATCCCGCGGACGGGAGCTGAGGGTGGAGTACGCGGTCACGCTGAACCGGCAGTCCAGCAGGTGATGGTGAGGCGGAAACAGCTAGTGACCAGCGACGTTCGAGGGAAAGATCATTACGTGGTCATTACGTGATCAGTGACATGGGGCTGCTTCCGGCGGCCTTCGGCTGCGTACGCAAGAAGACCCCGTCCTCAGCGCTTGCGCTGGTCACGGGGTCTTGGGCACCCAATATACAGTGCCCCCGGCAGGATTCGAACCTGCGCACACGGCTCCGGAGGCCGTTGCTCTATCCCCTGAGCTACGGGGGCGTGTCTCCGCGTGGTGGTGCGGTGACGGGTAGAACCCTACCAGCTTCCGGGGGGTGGTCGGGTACGGGGTTTTGGGGGTGGGGGGCGGGGTGTGTGTGCAGGTCAGGGGCGGAAGTGTCCAAAAGCCGGACGTAGGGGGGCGGGCGCGCCTACGCTTTCACCTGTGCCTGGCTTGTCCGGTCGGGTCCTTGTCGTCGATGACAACAAGGTGATCCGGCAGTTGATCAGGGTCAATCTCGAACTTGAGGGTTTCGAGGTCGTGACCGCGGCCGATGGTGCCGAGTGTCTGGAAGCCGTCCATCGGGTCCGTCCCGATGTGGTGACGCTCGACATCGTCATGCCCCGGCTCGACGGGCTGCGGACCGCGGCCCGCTTGCGGGCCGATCCGCGGACGCGGGAGCTGCCGATAGCGGTGGTCAGCGGGTGCAATCAGCTTGAGGTCGAGGCCGGGCGGGCGGCCGGGGTGGACGCGTTTTTGGCGAAGCCCTTCGAGCCGGTCGATCTGGTACGGGTCGTGCGGCGGCTGGCCGCGCGGCGGGCTTCGGCGCGGGTCGGGGAGTCCCTGGCCGGGGATGCCGCCGACGACGCGGAGCCCGCCGGGTCCCGGGCGTGCTGAGTCGGGGACGGGTCCGGTAAAAGGGTTCGCCTGGCTACCCCGTACCTCCCATACGCTGGTGTCGTGGACCCCGCAGAGCTCACCGGCACCGTTTTGCGTACGGTGCGATCCGCCGCGGTGGGTGAGTTCGGCGCACCCGTGCCGGCGCGTGTCGTCGTGGAGCGGCCGCGGCCCGGGGGGCGCGGGGACTACGCCACCAACGCCGCCCTCCAGCTCGCCCGCACCGCCGGCCGCGATCCCCTCGACGTCGCCGCGCTGCTGCGCGACCGGCTTGCCGCCCACCCCGGTATCGCCGACGTGACCGTCACCGGGCCCGGGTTCCTCAACATCACCCTGCGGGGGAGCGGGGATCCGGTCGAGGAGGCCCTTAGCGCAGGGGAGCGTTACGGGAGCGGGGACTTCCTCGCCGGGGCTTCCTTCCACCTCGTCGCCGACGAGCATCCCCGTGCTCTCGTGATCGCCGGCGCCCTCCGGCGGCTTCTCTCCGCCGCCGGTGCCTCCCTCGGCGAGGGCGGTGAGCGTGTTCTCGTACGGGCCCTGCCGCTCGCGGACGATCCCGCGGGGTTCCCGCCCGACGTTCTTGCCTGGGCCTTCCTGCGTACCCCTGCCGGTCAGCCCCCGCGGCTCACCCCCGAGCTGCTCCTCCGGCGCGACTCCAACCCCCTCTTCCGTATCCGGTACGCCCACTCCCGTACCGCCGCCCTCGCCCGGGGCGCCGCCGCGCTCGGCATCGACGCACCACCCGGCGTGCCCTCCGGCGCCCCGGTACGGCACACTCGCACCGACGGCGCCCTGCGCGCCGCCGTCGGCGAACTCCCCGTCGTCGTGGAGACCGCCGCCCGCCGCCGCGCGCCCGACCGGCTCGCCCGGCACCTCGACGTCCTGGCCGGCGCCTTCCTCGGCGCCGAGGCGGCCCACCCCGCCCTGCCCAGCGGCGACGAGCAACCCACCGCCGGGCACCGGGCCCGGCTGCGTCAGGCCGCCGCCGCGGGTGTCGCCCTGCGCAACGGGCTCGCCCTGCTCGGCATACAGGCGCCCGAGTACGTGTGAGCCACCCGTGAGGCACTTGTGAGAATCCAGTACCGCCGAAGGAGTAACCCGCCGTGAGCCGATCCGCCCACCCCGCCGGCCCCCGGCACGGCGACGTGCTGCCCGAAGGGCACTACGCCGCACCGCCCGCCGACATCAACAACCTCGACCCGCGCGTGTGGGCCCGTACCGTCGCGCGCGACGGCGACGGCGTCGTCACCGTCGGCGGGCTGCCCGTGACCCGGCTCGCCGAGGAGTTCGGCACCCCCGCCTACTTCCTCGACGAGGACGACTTCCGCGCCCGCTGCCGCGCCTGGACCGACGCCTTCGAGGGCGCCGACGTCTTCTACGCCGGCAAGGCGTTCCTCTCCCGCGCCGTCGTCCGCTGGCTGCGCGAGGAGGGGCTGAACCTCGACGTGTGCTCCGGCGGCGAGCTGGCGACCGCGCTGGCCGCCGGGATGCCGGCCGAGCGGATCGCGATGCACGGCAACAACAAGAGCCCGGACGAGATCCGGCGGGCCGTCGAGGCCGGCGTCGGGCGGATCGTGCTCGACTCGTACCAGGAGATCGTCCGCGTCGCGCACATCGCCGAGAAGCTGGGCCGGCGCCAGCGGGTGCAGATCCGGGTGACGGTCGGCGTCGAGGCGCACACCCACGAGTTCATCGCCACCGCCCACGAGGACCAGAAGTTCGGCCTCGCGCTCGCCGACGGCCAGGCGGCCGAGGCGGTACGGCGCGTGCTGAAGCTGGACTCCCTGGAGCTGGTCGGCATCCACAGCCACATCGGCTCGCAGATCTTCGACATGGCCGGCTTCGAGGTCTCGGCCCGCCGCGTCGTCGGGCTGCTCACCGAGATCCGCGACGAGCACGGGGTGGAGCTGCCCGAGATCGACCTCGGCGGCGGCCTCGGCATCGCGTACACCCCCGAGGACGACCCGCGCGAGCCGTACGAGATCGCCAAGTCGCTGCGCGACATCGTCTCCCGCGAGTGCACCGCCGCCGGGCTCGCCATGCCGCGGCTGTCCGTCGAGCCGGGCCGCGCCATCGTCGGCCCGACCGCCTTCACGCTCTACGAGGTCGGCACGGTCAAGGAACTGGCGGGGCTGCGTACGTACGTGAGCGTGGACGGCGGCATGTCGGACAACATCCGCACCGCGCTCTACGACGCCGAGTACTCGGTGGCGCTGGCCTCCCGCACCTCCGCCGCCGAGCCGATGCTCGCCCGCGTCGTCGGCAAGCACTGCGAGTCGGGCGACATCCTCGTACGCGACGCCTATCTGCCGGCGGACCTGGCGGTCGGCGACCTGCTCGCGGTGCCGGCCACCGGGGCGTACTGCCGCGCCATGGCGAGCAACTACAACCACGTGCTGCGCCCGCCCGTGGTGGCCGTGGCGGAGGGGGCGGCGCGGGAGATCGTGCGGCGCGAGACGGAGGAGGACCTGCTGCGGCTCGACGTCGGCTGAGGAGCGGGAGCGTCGACAGGCGGTTCCCGTCGAGCGGCGTCTCCGGCCATATCTCAAGCCGTAAACCGTACGTCTCGGCATCCGGACAGGGCGTCGCAATCGCCCGCCGCTGCGTGAGACTGGAATCGCCCCCATCGGTGCACGTGAGGAACGAGGAACGAGGTCGTATGAGCGAGAGGCGTCCGCTGAAGGTGGCGCTCCTGGGCTGCGGGTCCGTCGGCTCCGAGGTCGCGCGCATCATGACGGCGAACGCCGCCGACCTCGCCGCCCGCATCGGCGCCCCCGTCGAGCTGGCCGGCGTCGCGGTGCGGCGCCCGGGTCTGGAGCGGCCGGGGATCCCGGACGAGCTGGTCACCACGGACGCCACGGCGCTGGTCAAACGCGGCGACGTCGACGTCGTCGTCGAACTGATCGGCGGCCTGGAGCCGGCCCGTACGCTCATCACCACCGCCATCGAGCACGGCGCCAGCGTCGTCACCGGCAACAAGGCCCTCCTCGCCGAGGACGGCCCCAGCCTCCACGCCGCCGCCGCCCGGCACGGCGTCGACCTCTACTACGAGGCCGCCGTCGCCGGCGCCATCCCGCTCGTCCGCCCGCTGCGCGAGTCGCTGGCCGGCGACAAGGTCAACCGCGTGCTCGGCATCCTCAACGGCACCACCAACTTCATCCTCGACCGCATGGACACCTCCGGCGCCGGCTACGCCGAGGCGCTGGAGGAGGCCACCGCCCTCGGCTACGCCGAGGCCGACCCCACCGCCGACGTCGAGGGCTACGACGCCGCCGCCAAGGCCGCGATCCTCGCCGGCCTCGCCTTCCACACCCGGGTCCGCCTCGACGACGTACACCGCCAGGGCATCACCGAGATCACCGCCGCCGACCTGGCGTCCGCGACCCGGATGGGCTGTACGGTCAAGCTGCTCGCCATCTGCGAGCGCACCCCCGACGGCAGGTCCGTCACCGCGCGGGTGCACCCCGCGATGATCCCGCGGACGCACCCGCTGGCCTCCGTGCGCGAGGCGTACAACGCCGTCTTCGTCGAGGCCAGCGCGGCCGGGCAGCTCATGTTCTACGGCCCGGGCGCCGGCGGCGCACCCACCGCGAGCGCCGTGCTCGGCGACCTGGTCGCGGTCGGCCGGCACCGGCTCAGCGGCGGCAGCGGGCCGGGGGAGAGCGCGTACGCGCAACTGCCGGTGGCGCCGCCCGACGCCGTCGTCACGCGGTACCACATCAGCCTGGACGTGGCCGACCGGGCGGGCGTGCTCGCCCATGTGGCTGCCGTCTTCGCCGAGCACGACGTGTCCATCGACACGGTCAGGCAGCAGGGCAAGGATGGCGAGGCGTCGCTCGTGGTGGTCACGCACCGGGCGACGGACGCCGCGCTGGCGGCGACGGTCGAGGCGCTTCGGAAGCTGGAGACCGTACGCGGCGTGGCCAGCACCATGCGGGTCGAAGGGGAGTGACGTAAGGAAATGGACGCTGTGATCGACGAGCCCCGACGTGACATGAGCGGCTCCGCCGCGCGGCGGGCACCCCAGTGGCGGGGCGTCATCGAGGAGTACCGCGACCGGCTGCCGGTCGGCGCGGACACCCCGGTGGTGACGCTCCGGGAGGGCGGGACCCCGCTGGTGCCGGCCCAGGTGCTCTCCGAGCGCACGGGCTGCGACGTGCACCTGAAGGTGGAGGGCGCCAACCCCACCGGGTCCTTCAAGGACCGCGGCATGACGATGGCGATGTCCGTGGCGAAGGAGTCCGGCGCCCAGGCCGTCATCTGCGCCTCGACCGGCAACACCTCGGCCTCGGCCGCCGCCTATGCGGTACGGGCCGGGCTGACCTGCGCCGTGCTGGTGCCGCAGGGCAAGATCGCGCTCGGCAAGATGGGCCAGGCGCTGGTGCACGGCGCGCGGATCCTCCAGGTCGACGGCAACTTCGACGACTGCCTGACGCTGGCCCGCGCGCTGAGCGAGAAGTACCCGGTGGCGCTGGTGAACTCCGTCAACCCGGCGCGTATCGAGGGCCAGAAGACCGCCGCCTTCGAGGTCGTGGACGCGCTCGGCGACGCGCCGGACATCCACGTCCTGCCGGTCGGCAACGCCGGCAACATCACTTCGTACTGGAAGGGCTACCGCGAGTACAGCGACGCCTCCTCCCCGCTGGGGGCTCTCGCCACCCGCACCCCGCGGATGTGGGGCTACCAGGCGGCGGGCGCGGCCCCGATCGTGCGCGGCGAGCCGGTGAAGGACCCGAGCACGCTGGCCACGGCCATCCGCATCGGCAACCCCGCCTCGTGGGAGCTGGCCGAGCAGGCGCGCGACGAGTCCGGCGGGCACATCGAGGCGGTCACCGACCGGCAGATCCTGCGGGCGTACAAGCTGCTGGCCGCGCAGGAGGGCGTCTTCGTCGAGCCGGCCTCGGCGGCGAGCGTCGCGGGGCTGCTCCAGGCCGCCGAGCTGGGCATGGTCGACGTCGGCCAGCGAATCGTCTGCACGGTCACCGGCAACGGGCTGAAGGACCCCGACTGGGCGGTCGCCGGCGCGCCGCAGCCCGTCGCCGTGCCGGTCGACGCGGACGTGGCGGCGGAGCGGCTGGGGCTGGCCTGACCGGGGCAGCCCGGCGGCCCGCGCCCGGCCCGCGCGGCCCGGGACGCCCCGCGTACGGCGCGGGCGCACCGGCGTACGGCGCGGGTGGCGGCCCGTACGGCCTGCGCAGACCGCCGTACGGACCCGGCCCCCGGCCCGTACGGGAACGGCGGGCCGGCCGCCTGCCGGGCACGTGCGCGGGCCGCGCATCGAGCGCCTCCTGTGCGCCCTATGTCGCACGGGAACCCACCTTCGATAAGCTGGCGTTGAGCCCGCCGGTCAAGTGTCCCGGGCACCCCCTTTCGATAGTCGCCCGCCCCGCCCGCGCGCGCACGGCGTGCCGCGGGGGCGCCGGTCGGGCACAGTCGTAACCGAGCTGATTTCCCCCACCGCCCGGGAGACCGGGTGAGAGTCACAAGGAGAGTCACGCAAGCGATGGCCGGTCCAGCCTTCCGCGCCGCGCCCGTACGCGTCCGCGTGCCGGCGACCAGCGCCAACCTCGGCCCCGGCTTCGACACGTTCGGGCTGGCCCTCGGGCTCTACGACGACGTGGTGGTCCGGGTCGCCGAGTCCGGGCTGGCCGTCGACATCGCCGGCGAGGGCGCGGAGAACCTCCCGCGGGACGAGTCCCACCTGCTCGTACGGGCCATGCGCAGCGCCTTCGAGGCGCTGGGCGGGCAGCCGCGCGGCCTTGAGGTGGTGTGCGCCAACCGGATTCCGCACGGCCGCGGGCTCGGTTCGTCCGCCGCGGCGATCTGCGCCGGCATCATCGCGGCGCGGGCGGTGACGATAGGCGGCGCCGAGCGCGGGGGCGCCCTCGACTCCGCCCACGACAGAGCGGCGCTGCTGGAGCTGGCGGCGGAGCTGGAGGGCCACCCCGACAACGTCGCGGCGTGTCTGCTCGGCGGCTTCACCCTGGCCTGGACGGACGACGGCACGGGCGGCGCGGGTACGGCGCCCGGGGCCGCGCCCGCCGCGTCGGTACGGGCCATCCGGCTGGAGCCGGCCGGGGGCGTCGTGCCGGTGGTCTTCGTGCCCGGCAACCCGCTGTCCACCGCGGAGGCCCGCGGCCTGCTGCCCCGTACCGTGCCGCACGCGGACGCGGCGCTGACCGCCGCCCGCGCGGCGCTCTTCGTCGAGGCGCTGACCCGGCGCCCCGAGCTGCTGCTCACGGCCACCGAGGACCGGCTCCACCAGGACTACCGCGCGGCAGCGATGCCGGAGAGCACGGCGCTGGTGGCGCGGCTGCGGGCCGACGGCGTGCCCGCGGTGATCTCCGGCGCCGGGCCGACGGTGCTGGCGTTCGCGGAGGACGGCGCGGCCGAGAAGGTCGCCCGTTCGGCGGGCGACGGCTGGGCGGCGAACCGGCTGGCCCTCGACCGGGAGGGGGCGAGCGTGCTGCCGCTGGCCTGACGGCCCGGCGGCGGCCCGTGCCACGCGACGGACGCGGGCACGCGCAGGTCACCGGCCCGCGCGCACCGCCCGCACGACGACCCGCACCACCGATTTGACAACACGGAACCGGCCGCCGGCGCCGGGAGAGGGGGAATGTCTGCGGGATCCGATAGTGTTAACCTCACAGCACCAGCGCACTCCAGTCGTAGGTTCCACACGGCCGTGCTGTGTGCTGGGGTCTCTCCGGGCCGCAGGGCCCGGGGGCAGGTCCCACAAGGGGATTTCCCCAGCGGGGCAGCCTTTCTTCCGGGAGCCTTCCACATTGCCTGAGCAGCCTGCCGGTGCAGTGACGCTCCCGAATCGGCACCGCTGTCGTGCGTGACACCCACCCGAGTGCCTCGCGCCATCAGCATGCCGACCCTGCACAGTCTTCACCGCCTTACGGCGGACTACCGCACCGACGCGGACCCGCAGACGCAGACGCACGGGCCGCAGCCGGAGAGCACGACCGGTCGCCGAGCCAGACAGGCCGACGCACCGCTCCAGGGAAGGACCCTTCGTGAGCGACACCACCGATCTGATGGGCGTCAACGCAGAGAACGCCGCCAGCCCAGCTTCTGGGGGTGCCTCCCAGCAGGAGACTGGGGCAGCTCCCGCAACCACCGCCGGTTCGACCAGGCGCCGTCGCGGCGCCGGCCTGGAGGGCATGGTCCTGGCGGAGCTCCAGCAGATCGCATCCGGCCTCGGGATCCGGGGCACCGCTCGGATGCGCAAGAGCCAGCTCATCGAGGTGATCAAGGAGAGGCAGGGCGCCGACGGCGGCAAGTCCGCCGAGGCCAAGGCGGAGAAGGCCGTCGAGAAGGCCGTCGACAAGGCCGGCAAGGACGCGCAGGCGGACGGCGCGGCGGCGCGGCCGAAGCGCCGGGCCACCTCCCGTGCCCGTACCGGCGAGGCCGAGCAGGCCGACGCCGACGGGCGCAAGGACGAGGGCGCCGACTCGCGGATCGACATTCCCGGCCAGCCCGTCAAGGTGCAGGACTCCGGCGCCGAGCAGAACGGCGGCGAGAAGGCCGACAAGGGTGACAGGGCGGAGAAGGCCGACAGGGCCGACAGGGCCGACAGGGCCGACAAGGCCGAGAAGGGCGGCGACGCCAAGCAGTCGGGCGACGGCGGCCGGCAGAAGGGCGAGCGCCAGGGCGGCGGCGACCGGCAGGGCGGCCGTCGCGACCGGCAGAACCGCCGCAACAAGAGCGACGACGGCGGCGGCCAGGGCGGTGGCGGCGGCCAGCAGAACCAGGGCGGCGGCCGGCAGCAGCAGCAACAGCAGCAGGACGACGACTTCGACGGCGGCCGGCGCGGTCGCAGGGGCCGTTACCGGGACCGGCGCGGGCGGCGCGGGCGCGAGGACTTCAGCGAGCCGCAGATCGCCGAGGACGACGTCCTGATCCCGGTCGCGGGCATCCTCGACATCCTCGACAACTACGCCTTCGTCCGCACCTCCGGCTACCTGCCGGGCCCCAACGACGTGTACGTGTCGCTGGCCCAGGTGCGCAAGAACGGCCTGCGCAAGGGCGACCACGTCACGGGCGCGGTGCGCCAGCCGCGCGACGGCGAGCGCCGGGAGAAGTTCAACGCGCTGGTCCGGCTCGACTCGGTCAACGGCCAGTCGCCGGAACAGAGCCGCGGCCGGGCGGAGTTCGGCAAGCTCACCCCGCTCTACCCGCAGGACCGGCTGCGCCTGGAGAGCGACCCGGGTGCGCTCACCCCGCGGATCATCGACCTGGTCTCGCCCATCGGCAAGGGGCAGCGCGGGCTGATCGTGGCGCCGCCGAAGACCGGCAAGACGATGATCCTCCAGTCCATCGCCAACGCGATCACCACCAACAACCCCGAGTGCCACCTCATGGTCGTCCTCGTCGACGAGCGGCCCGAGGAAGTCACCGACATGCAGCGGTCGGTGAAGGGCGAGGTCATCTCCTCGACCTTCGACCGCCCGGCGGAGGACCACACCACCGTCGCCGAGCTGTCCATCGAGCGCGCCAAGCGGCTCGTCGAGCTGGGCCACGACGTCGTCGTGCTGCTCGACTCGATCACCCGGCTCGGCCGCGCGTACAACCTGGCCGCCCCGGCCTCCGGCCGCATCCTGTCCGGCGGTGTGGACTCCACGGCGCTCTACCCGCCGAAGAAGTTCTTCGGCGCCGCGCGCAACATCGAGGACGGCGGCTCGCTGACCATCCTGGCCACCGCGCTGGTCGAGACCGGCTCGCGGATGGACGAGGTGATCTTCGAGGAGTTCAAGGGCACCGGCAACATGGAGCTGCGGCTGGACCGCAAGCTCTCGGACAAGCGCATCTTCCCCGCGGTCGACGTGGACGCCTCCGGCACCCGCAAGGAGGAGATCCTGATGCGCAGCGACGAGCTGGCCATCGTCTGGAAGCTCCGCCGGGTGCTGCACGCGCTGGACCAGCAGCAGGCGATGGAGCTGCTGCTGGACAAGATGAAGCAGACCAAGAGCAACGCCGAGTTCCTGATGCAGATCCAGAAGACCACGCCCACGCCCAACGGCGACTGATCCGCAACCCGGCGCCGGGCCCACGCGAACCGGTGCAGGTCGGGCACTTTTCGTAGGCAAAAGCCTCCCCTTGGAACGAGGGGAGGCTTTTGCGCGTTCACCAAGACGTGTGTAACCCTTTTAGGTGATCCCTGTCGGGGAATGTGGGGAAAAGTTTGGGTACCCGCGGCGTGTCAGGGACCTGAGCGGCCGAGGTGAGGAACCGATGGCGGAACCGTACGCAGCCGGGGATCCCGGCCGGCGACCCCGCAGTCCCCGCCGCAAGGCGGTCCTCGCCGCCGTCTGGGTCCTCGTCGGCGCCGTGATCCTCGGCGGGGCCGGGCTCGGCTACCTCTACTTCCGCCTCAACGGCAACCTGACCAGCGTCGACCTCGACGCCAAGCTCGGCGGCGACCGGCCCAAGGACCTGCCCGGCGGCTCCATGGACATCCTCGTCCTCGGCTCGGACTCGCGGGCCGGCGAGAACGCCAAGTACGGCCGCGACGGCGGCGGCGCCCGCTCCGACACCGCGATGATCGTCCACGTCTACGAGGACCGGAAGCGCGCCAGCGTCGTCAGCATCCCCCGCGACACCCTCGTGGACCGGCCCGAGTGCCGGCGTGAGGACGGCGACACCGCGCCCGCCGCCGAGCGCGCGATGTTCAACGAGTCGTACTCCGTCGGCGGCCCGGCCTGCACCGTCAAGACCGTGGAGAAGATGACCGGGGTGCGCATGGACCACTTCGTCGAGGTCGACTTCAGCGGCTTCAAGCGGATGGTCGACCAGCTCGGCGGGGTCGAGATCACCACCCGCGAGGACATAGACGACCCCGACAGCCACCTCGACCTCAAGGCCGGCACCCACACCCTGGACGGCGAGCAGGCGCTCGGCCTGGTACGTACCCGCAAGGGCGTCGGCGACGGCAGCGACCTGGGCCGCATAGAGCTCCAGCAGGTCTTCGTGAAGGCGCTGGTGCAGCAGGTCGGCGAGGTCGACCTGCTGACCAGCCCGGCCAAGCTCATCGGGCTCGCCGACACCGCCACCAAGTCGATCACCACCGACAAGGACCTGGGATCGGTGAACGAGCTGCGCCGGCTGGCCGAGAGCCTGGGCGACATAGGCCCGGACGACATGCAGATGGTGACCCTCCCGGTGACGTTCGACGCGCAGGACCGCAACCGGGTGGTGCCGCTGGAGAAGGAGTCCGCGCAGGTCTGGGAGGCGCTGCGGGCCGACCGGCCGATACCGCGGTCCGCGCTGAAGGACACCGCGGGCGGGCAGCCGGGCAGTGACCGCGTGGTCACCGCCCCGCCGCCTGGGCCCGGGGATCTCGCCGAGGTCGCGCCCGGCAGCGGCGCGCAGGCCGCCGGGCGGTGAACGCCGGACGGTGCGCCCCGGGCGGGCGTGCCCGGGAGCGCGGGCCGTGGAATAAAGCGGGCCCAGGACCCGTTTTGGCGTGCACGACCGGTCCTCGTAGACTGGTACGTCGGCCCCGGTTCACGTGACGCATCCGCCGATCGACCCGGAGCCCTCCCGAACCTAGGAGAATCCCTTGAAGCGCGACATCCACCCGGAGTACGTGGAGACCCAGGTGAGCTGCACCTGCGGTAACTCCTTCACCACCCGGAGCACCGTCACCTCCGGCACCATCCGCGCGGACATCTGCTCCGCGTGCCACCCGTTCTACACGGGCAAGCAGAAGATCCTCGACACCGGTGGCCGCGTGGCCCGCTTCGAGGCCCGCTTCGGCAAGCAGGCCGCGGCGAAGAAGTAGCTCGTCCGCGTGCGCCGGGCCGGCCGCCCCGATGAGGGGCGGACCGGGCCGGCGCACGTTTTTCGTCCCGTCCGGCCGCCCGCCGCCCCCGGTCCTGCTACTTCCCCCCTACGGAGCGCCCCACGATGTTCGAGGTCGTCAAGGATCTCATCGGCGAGCACGCCACCCTGGAACAGCAGCTCGCCGACCCCGGCGTGCACGCCGACCAGCGCCGCGCCACCCGGCTCAACAAGCGCTACGCCGAGCTGACCCCGATCATCGCCGCCTACCGCGCCTGGGAGCGCGCCGGCGAGGACGCCGTCGCCGCCCGCGAGCTGGCCGCGGAGGATTCGGACTTCGCCGCCGAGGCCAAGAGCCTGGAGCGCGAGCGCGAGGAGCTGACGGAGCGGCTGCGGCTGCTGCTCGTACCGCGCGATCCCAGCGACGACAAGAACGTCATCCTGGAGGTCAAGGCCGGCGAGGGCGGCGAGGAGTCCGCGCTCTTCGCCGGCGACCTGCTGCGGATGTACCTGCGCTACGCCGAGCGGCAGGGCTGGCGGACGGAGCTGCTGGACGCCAACGAGTCGGACCTCGGCGGCTACAAGGACGTCTCGGTCTCGGTGAAGCTCAAGGGCGCCGCACCCGCAGAACCCGGCCAGGGCGTGTGGGCGCGGCTGAAGTACGAGGGCGGCGTGCACCGCGTGCAGCGGGTGCCGGCCACCGAGTCGCAGGGCCGTATCCACACCTCCGCCGCGGGCGTGCTGGTGCTGCCCGAGGCCGAGGACGTCGACGAGGTCGAGATCGGCCCGGGCGACCTGCGGATCGACGTCTACCGCTCCTCGGGCCCCGGCGGCCAGTCCGTCAACACGACGGACTCCGCGGTACGCATCACGCACCTGCCCACCGGCATCGTGGTCTCCTGCCAGAACGAGAAGAGCCAGCTTCAGAACAGGGAGCAGGCGATGCGTATCCTGCGGGCGAGGCTGCTCGCCGAGGCGCAGGAGGAGGCCGAGAAGGAGGCGGCGGACGCGCGCCGCAGCCAGGTGCGTACCGTGGACCGCTCGGAGCGCATCCGCACGTACAACTTCCCCGAGAACCGGATCTCGGACCACCGGGTCGGTTTCAAGGCGTACAACCTGGACCAGGTGCTCGACGGGGAGTTGGACGCGGTGATCCAGGCATGCGTGGACGCGGACGCCGCGGCCAAGCTCGCGGACGCCGGCTGAGCCCCGCACGGATACGCCCGAGGGACCGGAGGGAACGTGAACCTGCTGCTCGTCGAAGTGGCACAGGCCACGCAGCGGCTCGCCGACGCCGGCGTGCCCTCCCCGCGGTTTGACGCGGAGGAGCTGGCGGCGTACGTGCACGGCGTGCCCCGCGGCGAGTTGCACCGTGTCGCCGACGCCGACTTCGACGCCCGCTACTGGGAGGCCGTCGCCCGCCGTGAGGCCCGCGAGCCGCTCCAGCACATCACCGGCGTCGCCTACTTCCGCTATCTGGAACTCCAGGTCGGCCCCGGTGTCTTCGTGCCGCGGCCGGAGACCGAGTCCGTGGTGGACTGGGCCATAGCGGCCGTGCGCGCGATGGACGTCGTCGAGCCGCTGATCGTCGACCTGTGCACCGGCTCCGGCGCCATCGCGCTGGCCATGGCCCAGGAGGTGCCGCGGGCCGCCGTGCACGCCGTCGAGCTGGAGGAGACGGCGCTCTCCTGGGCGCGCAAGAACGCCGCCCACAACGACGGCGGCGCCCGTGTCGTCCTGCACCACTCGGACGCGCGCACCGCGCTGCCCGAGCTGAACGGCCAGGTCGACCTGGTCATCAGCAACCCGCCGTACATCCCGCTGACCGAGTGGGAGCACGTCGCCCCGGAAGCCCGCGACCACGACCCGCAGGCCGCGCTCTTCTCCGGCGAGGACGGCCTCGACCTCATCCGCGGTCTGGAGGTCGCGGCCCGCCGGCTGCTGCGCCCCGGCGGGGTGGTGGTCGTCGAACACGCCGACACCCAGGGCGGCCAGGTGCCGTGGCTCTTCACCGAGGAACGCGGCTGGGCGGACGCCGCCGACCACCCCGACCTCAACAACCGGCCTCGATTCGCGACCGCCCGCAGGGTCCGTACCTGAGAAGGAGATTGACATGGCACGGCGCTACGACTCCAGCGATGCGGCCGATCGCAGGACCGGGCTGCGCGAGGCCGCGTCGGCAGTCCGCCGCGGCGAGCTGGTCGTCCTGCCCACCGACACGGTCTACGGCATCGGCGCCGACGCCTTCGCCAACGAGGCGGTGGCGTCGCTGCTCGACGCCAAGGGCCGCGGGCGCAGTATGCCCACCCCGGTCCTCATCGGCTCGCCGAACACGCTGCACGGCCTCGTCAAGGACCTCAGCGAGGAGGCGTGGGAGCTGATCGACGCCTTCTGGCCGGGCGCGTTGACCGTCGTCGCCAAGCACCAGCCGTCGCTGACCTGGGACCTGGGCGAGACCCGCGGCACGGTGGCGGTGCGCATGCCGCTGCACCCGGTGGCGCTCGAACTGCTCAAGGAGGTCGGCCCGATGGCCGTCTCCAGCGCCAACCTGACCGGCCACCCCGCCCCGCAGGACTGCGACGCCGCCCAGGAGATGCTGGGCGAGTCGGTCTCGGTGTATCTCGACGGCGGCCCGACGCCGGCCGCGGTGCCGTCATCGATCGTGGACATCACCGGCCGCACGCCGGTGCTGCTGCGCGAGGGCGCGGTGACCGCCGAGCAACTGCGCGAGGTCGCCGGCGGGCTTGAGGTCGCCAGTTGACCGCGCCCGAAGGGCGCACGGGGGACATACAGGGATTCCGTATCCTCCACGTCAGCACCGGCAACGTCTGCCGCTCACCGATCACCGAGCGGCTGACGCGGCATGCCCTCGACGTCCGCCTCGGCGCGCGGCCCGCGGCGGGCATCGCCGTGGAGAGCGCGGGGACCTGGGGGCACGAGGGCGCGCCCATGGAGGCGCACGCGGCGACGGTGCTGCGCGAGGTGGGGGCGGACCCGGACGGGTTCGCGGCGCGGGAGCTGCGCGACGAGCACGTGATCCGGGCGGATCTGGTGCTGACCGCGACCCGGGACCACCGGGCGCAGGTGATCTCCATGGGGCACTCCGCGGGCCTGCGCACGTTCACGCTCAAGGAGTTCGCCCGGCTGGTACGGGCCATAGATTCCGCCACGCTGCCGCCCGCCCGCGAGGGCCCCGTGGCGCGGGCGCACGCGCTGGTGCAGGCCGCCGCGGCGCTGCGCGGCTGGCTGCTGGCGCCCAGCCCGGCGGCGGACGAGGTGTACGACCCGTACGGGGCGCCGGTGCCGTACTTCCGGCGTATCGGCGAGGAGATCGGGCAGGCGCTGGACCCCGTGGTGACGGCGCTCACAGGCGTGCCGGCCGCCGCCTGACGATGGCCGGATGCAACCGGTAGGGCGCCTGGTGGGTCTCACTCTGTACGGGCCCGGACGGGCCTTCGCGTCCGTACCCGGAGAACGGAGGCCCGGGAGCGGGCTAATGTGTGTGGCTGAACGGAACAGCGAAACCTCTGGGGCAGCTTGTGCGTGAATACCTGCTGACGCTGTGCATCGCAGCCGCTGTCACGTATCTGCTGACCGGCCCGGTGCGGAAGTTCGCGATCGCGGCCGGCGCGATGCCGGAAATCCGGGACCGTGACGTGCACAGCGAGCCGACGCCGAGACTCGGCGGCATCGCCATGTTCGGCGGCATGTGCGCCGCGCTGCTCGTCGCGTCGCAGTTGCAGGCGTTCGAGCGGGTCTTCGAGCTGAACGAACCCAAGGCGCTGCTGTCCGGTGCCGCGCTGATCTGGCTGATCGGCGTGCTGGACGACAAGTGGGGCGTGGACGCCCTGCTGAAGCTCGGCGCCCAGATGATCGCCGCGGGCGTCATGGTGCTCCAGGGCCTGACGATCCTGTGGATCCCGGTCCCGGGCGTGGGCACGGTGGTGCTGACGCCGATGCAGGGCACGCTGCTGACCGTCGCGCTCGTCGTCATCTCGATCAACGCCGTCAACTTCGTGGACGGCCTCGACGGGCTGGCCGCCGGCATGGTGGGCATCGCCTCGGCGGCGTTCTTCATCTACGCGTACCGCATCTGGTTCGGCTACGGCATCGAGGCCGCCGCCCCAGCCGCGCTCTTCTCCGCCGTGCTGCTGGGCATGTGCGTCGGCTTCCTGCCGCACAACGTGCACCCGGCCCGGATCTTCATGGGCGACTCCGGCTCGATGCTGCTGGGTCTGGTGCTGGCCGCCGGCGCCATCTCCATCACGGGGCAGGTGGATCCGGACGCGCTGAAGGTCTTCGCGGGCAGCGAGAAGCAGGCGGTGCGCTCGACGGTGCCGGTGTTCATCCCGCTGGTGCTGCCGCTGACGATCCTGGCGATCCCGATGCTGGACCTGGTGCTCGCCGTCGTACGGCGCACGTGGCGCGGGCAGTCGCCGTTCGCGGCCGACCGCGGTCATCTCCACCACCGGCTGCTGGAGATGGGCCACTCGCACATGCGGGCCGTGCTGCTCATGTACTTCTGGTCGGCGCTGGTCGCGTTCGGGATGGTGGCCTTCTCGGTGCAGGCCGAGAACGTCTGGGTGGTGCTGGTGGCGGTCGGGTTGAGCGCCGCGGGGCTCGTGTTGCTGCTGCTGCCGCGGTTCGCCCCGAAGACGCCGTCGTGGGCCAACAGGCTCGTACCGCCGCGCTACCGGCGCCCGGACGACGCCGCCGACGGGTCGGGCGAAGGGCCCGACGACGGGTCGGACGACGAGCGGGGCGACGGTACGGGGCCGCAGGACGGCCCGGCGCCGGCCGGCGGGGCCGCGAGGAACGGTGCGAACGGGGCGGGCGGCGCACCGGGTTCACAGGAGCACGAACTCGTCCCCGCGGGCATCAGCGGGTCGACGGCGGTGGGGGAGCGCTCGCGGTGGCGCCGGGCCGGACATTGACCCTTTACCAGGCATATCTCCAGGTGAGCGGGATGACGCGGCCGACATAGCCCCTTCGTGTGACGGGCGGCACACGTACCGAGTAAAGCTCGGGTCAAGATGCTTGTGATACCGTTCACGAGAACCCGGTGCAGAGCCGAAGGACCGTAGTGCGACGGTCCTCTGGCGCGATGCCCCTCGACGCGGTGCACTCGCCCCGGGGACATGCTCGTCACCGTCGACCAGTTGCTCCCGACTCCCGCCGGAGACTCCTCATATGCAGGTCAACGACGCCCGGATCCTCCGTGGCGCCGCGATCCCGACCGCCCTCGCCGGCGTCGTCGCAGTGATCATCAGTTCACTCGCGGCCGGTGTGAAGGGCGGTGTGGGAGCCGCCGCAGCCACCGTGGTGGTCCTTGCCTTCTTCGGTCTCGGCCTCTTCGCACTCCAGCACTTCTCGCGCAAGCACCCCGAGTTGTTCATGGGGATCGCGCTGCTCACCTACACCACCCAGATCCTGCTGCTGGCAGTCGTGATGGGGCTGTTCAAGGACACGACGCTCTTCAACACCAGGGCGTTCGGCTTCACCGTCCTCGCCGCGGCGCTGGTGTTCACCGGCGCCCTGGGCCGTACCCACTTCCGGCTGAAGTTGCCGTACGTGGAACCGGAGCGAGAAACCGGAGCAGGTGAACAGCGCTCCGGCACAACCACCGAGGCCGGGCGATGAGGGGCGCTGCCCGAGCAGTGATCCGCTACTGCTATCGTCCCCCTGCCGCGCCGGTGCGCGCGTGCGCCGTGGGCCGCAGGGCCGCACCGCACCCCGCCGGCCGTATCCCGTCCTGTCACGTACCGCTCTCCAGCGGTGCACAACGCCGACACATTGAGGTTGCCGTAGCCATGCGTCACACCGAAGGAGCTCGCCGGTGAGTGCTGCTGATACGACGCTCGCTTTCGACGCGAGTTGCAAGATCTTCGTTGATGGTGGTTGCGGCTTCCAGTCTCCCGGCCTGCACTCGTTCATCTTCAAGCCGATGTTCGAGATCGGCGGCTTCGAGTTCAACAAGCCGATCCTGCTGGCGCTCATCACGACCGGGCTGCTCTGCCTCTTCTTCTGGAAGGCGTTCGCCAACCCCAAGGTCGTACCGGGCAAGCTCCAGATGGTCGCCGAGTCCGGCTACGACTTCGTACGCCGCGGCATCGTCTACGAGACCATCGGCAAGAAGGAAGGCGAGAAGTGGGTGCCGCTGCTGGTCTCCCTCTTCTTCTTCATCTGGCTGATGAACCTCTGGTCGATCATCCCCCTCGCGCAGTTCCCGGTGACCTCGATCATCGCCTTCCCGGCGGCCCTTGCGGGTCTTGTCTGGGTGACCTGGATGACCCTGACCTTCAAGCGGCACGGTTTCGTCGGCGGACTGAAGAACCTCACCGGCTACGACAAGTCGCTCGGCGCGGTGCTTCCGCTCGTCATGGTCATCGAGTTCTTCTCGAACGTGCTCGTGCGGCCGTTCACCCACGCGGTCCGGCTCTTCGCCAACATGTTCGCCGGCCACCTGCTGCTGGTGATGTTCACCATCGCCACCTGGTTCTTCATGAACAGTTGGGGCTTCGCGTTCGCGCCCGTGGCCTTCGTCCTGGTCATGGTGATGATCGTCTTCGAGCTGTTCATCCAGGCCGTGCAGGCGTACGTGTTCGTCGTACTGTCGGCCAGCTACATCTCCGGTGCCCTCGAAGAGTCGCACTGAGAGCCCGTACCACCCGCACCACCCCCACATTCGTCCGGTGGCCAACCCCCACCGGTTCGGCAGAAGAGAAGGAAGAAAGCACATGGCTGCGATGGAGACCCTGGCCGCACTCGATGGCAACGTCGGCTCGATCGGTTACGGCCTCGCCGCGATCGGCCCCGGTGTCGGTATCGGCTACATCTTCGGTAACGGCGTGCAGGCCATGGCCCGCCAGCCGGAGGCCGTCGGCCTGATCCGGCAGAACATGATTCTGGGCTTCGCCTTCTGTGAGGCGCTCGCCCTTATCGGCATCGTCATGCCGTTCGTGTACTGATCAGCCTCTTCCGACGAAAGGCACCGATGTGAATCTCCTGCAGATCGCGGCGGAGGAGAAGCAGAATCCTCTCGTCCCGCCGATGCCGGAACTCGTCATCGGCCTGATCGCCTTCCTGATCGTCTTCGCGCTGCTGGCCAAGAAGCTCCTGCCGCGCATCAACGAGGTGCTCGAGGAGCGGCGCTCGGCCATCGAGGGCGGCATGGAGAAGGCCGAGGCCGCCCAGATCGAGGCGGAGCAGACGCTGGACCAGTACAAGGCCCAGCTCGCCGAGGCCCGGCACGAGGCCAACCGGCTGCGCGAGGAAGCTCGCGAGCAGGGTGCCGCCCTCATCGCCGAGATGCGGACCGAGGGCCAGCGGCAGCGTGAGGAAATCATCGCCGCCGGTCACGCCCAGGTCGAGGCCGACAAGAAGGCCGCGTCGCTGGCGCTGCGCCAGGACGTCGGCAAGCTCGCGACCGACCTGGCCGGGCGGCTGGTAGGCGAGTCCCTTGAGGACCACGCCCGGCAGAGCCGCGTCGTCGACCGGTTCCTGGACGAGCTGGAGACCAAGGCCGCCGACCAGGCCGGAACGAAGGCCGAGGCCGGGGCATGAACGCCGGAACGGCGACGAGTCGAGCGAGCGCCAGCGAGCGAGACGAGGAGCGTGACCGATGAACGGAGCGAGCCGCGAGGCGCTGGCCGCCGCCCGGGAGCAGCTCGACGCGCTGACCGACAACACCTCGGTCGACGCGGCGAAGCTCGCCGGGGAGCTGGCCGCCGTGACCGCGCTGCTGGACCGCGAGGTGACGCTGCGGCGGGCGCTGACCGACCCGGCTCAGCCCGGCGAGGCCAAGGCCGAGCTGGTCCGCCGGATCCTCGGCGGGCAGCTCGGCGGCGAGGCCGCCGACCTGGTCGCCGGGATGGTACGGGCCCGCTGGTCGCGGGCGCGTGACCTGGTCGACGTGCTCGAAGAGCTGGCCGACACCGCGGACCTCACCGCCGCACAGCGCGCGGGGCAGCTTGACGACGTCGAGGACGAGCTGTTCCGGTTCGGCCGGATCGTCGTCGCCGACAAGGAGCTGCGCGGCGCGCTCACCGACCGGGTGGGTACCCGGACGGCCAAGGGCGAGCTGCTGCACTCGCTGCTGGGGAGCCGGGCGAACCCGGTCACCGAGCGGCTGGTCGTGCGGCTCGTCGAGCGGCCGCGGGGACGTAGCCTGGAAGGGGGCCTGGAGGCCCTGTCCAAGCTGGCCGCGGAGCGCCGGAACCGGATGGTCGCGGTGGTCTCCACCGCCGTGCCGCTCAGCGACGGGCAGAAGGAGCGCCTGGGCGCCGCCCTGTCCCGGCTGTACGGCCGGGACATGCACCTGAACCTGGACGTGGACCCCGCGGTCCTCGGCGGGATCTCGGTACGGGTGGGCGACGAGGTCATCAACGGCTCCGTCGCCGACCGCCTCGACGAGGTGAAGCGCGGTATGGCGGGCTGACGGCCACCGGCCGTCACCGACCAATTCCAGAGCATCACCAGCGGCCCAGGTCGGGCCGTGGACGCAAGAACTTACGGGCCCAATCAAGGAGAGCAGGGAACCCAGATGGCGGAGCTCACGATCCGGCCGGAGGAGATCCGGGACGCGCTGGAGAGCTATGTCCAGTCGTACCAGCCGGACGCGGCCTCGCGCGAAGAGGTCGGCACGGTATCGCAGGCCATGGACGGCATCGCCAAGATCGAGGGGCTGCCCTCGGCGATGGCGAACGAGCTGCTGAAGTTCGAGGACGGCACCCTCGGCCTCGCCCTCAACCTGGAGGAGCGGGAGATCGGTGCGGTCGTCCTCGGCGAGTTCGTCGGCATCGAGGAGGGGCAGTCGGTCACCCGTACCGGCGAGGTCCTGTCCGTGCCGGTCGGCGACGGTTACCTGGGCCGGGTCGTCGACCCCCTGGGCAACGCCATGGACGGCCTCGGCGACATCGCGACCGAGGACCGCCGTGCGCTGGAGCTTCAGGCGCCCTCGGTGATGCAGCGCAAGTCGGTGCACGAGCCGATGGAGACCGGCTACAAGGCCGTCGACTCGATGACCCCCATCGGCCGCGGCCAGCGCCAGCTCATCATCGGTGACCGGCAGACGGGCAAGACCGCCCTCGGCATCGACACGATCATCAACCAGCGCGACAACTGGCGCTCCGGTGACCCGAACAAGCAGGTCCGCTGCATCTACGTGGCGATCGGCCAGAAGGGCTCCACCATCGCCGGCGTGCGCGGCGCGCTGGAGGAGGCCGGCGCCCTGGAGTACACCACGATCGTGGCGGCCCCGGCGTCCGACCCGGCGGGCTTCAAGTACCTGGCCCCGTACACCGGCTCGGCCATCGGCCAGCACTGGATGTACCAGGGCAAGCACGTTCTGATCATCTTCGACGACCTGTCCAAGCAGGCCGAGGCGTACCGCTCCGTGTCGCTGCTGCTGCGCCGCCCGCCGGGCCGCGAGGCGTACCCGGGCGACGTGTTCTACCTGCACTCCCGGCTGCTGGAGCGCTGCGCCAAGCTCTCGGACGACCTGGGCGCCGGCTCGATGACGGGCCTGCCGGTCATCGAGACCAAGGCGAACGACGTCTCGGCGTACATCCCGACCAACGTGATCTCCATCACCGACGGTCAGTGCTTCCTGGAGTCCGACCTGTTCAACTCGGGCCAGCGCCCGGCGCTGAACGTCGGTATCTCCGTCTCCCGCGTCGGCGGTGCCGCACAGCACCGGGCGATCCGGCAGGTCTCCGGCCGGCTGAAGCTGGACCTGGCGCAGTTCCGCGAGCTGGAGGCGTTCGCCGCCTTCGGCTCCGACCTGGACGCCGCCTCCAAGGCGGCCCTGGAGCGGGGCCAGCGGATGATGGAGCTGATGAAGCAGCCGCAGTACGCGCCCTTCCCCACCGAGGACCAGGTCGTCTCCGTGTGGTCCGGCACCAACGGCATCCTGGACGACGTACCGGTCGGGGACGTCAAGCGGTTCGAGCGCGAGCTGCTCGACCACCTGCACCGGGAGAACAAGGACCTGCTCACGGGCATCCGCGAGGGCGGCAAGATGGCCGACGAGACCATCCAGGCGCTGCGCGACGCGGTCGAGGGCTTCAAGCGGCAGTTCGAGACCTCGGACGGCAAGCTGCTGGGCGAGGGCTGAGCATGGGCGCCCAGATGCGGGTCTACAAGAGGCGGATCCGTAGCGTCTCTGCGACCAAGAAGATCACCAGGGCGATGGAGATGATCGCCGCCTCGCGCGTCGTCAAGGCGCAGCGCCAGGTGGCGGCCTCCGCGCCGTACGCGACCGAGCTGACCAGTGCCGTCACGGCGGTGGCCACGGGCTCCGAGACCAAGCACCCGCTGACCACCGAGGTGGAGCGGCCGGTGCGGGCCGCGGTGCTGCTGATCACCAGCGACCGCGGTCTGGCCGGCGGCTACAACTCCAACGCCATCAAGCAGGCCGAGGCGCTGACCAACCGGCTGACCGGCGAAGGCAGGCAGGTCGACCACTTCATCGTGGGCCGCAAGGGCGTGTCGTACTTCGGCTTCCGCGAGCGGCCGGTGGCCGAGTCGTGGACCGGCTTCACCGACAACCCGACGTACGCGGACGCGAAGAAGGTGGCGGCGCCGCTCATCGAGTCGCTGAGCAAGCAGACCTCGGAGGGCGGCGTGGACGAGATCCACATCGTCTACACCGAGTTCCACTCGATGATGACGCAGACCGCGGTGGACAAGCGGCTGCTTCCGATCGTCTTCGACAAGACCGCCGAGGAGTCGGCGGAGGTCTTCGAGGAGGCGCGGAAGAAGGAGCAGGACTACCACGCGCTGTACGACTTCGAGCCGTCCGCGGACGGCGTGCTCGACGCGCTGCTCCCGCGGTACGTCGAGAGCCGGATCTACAACGCGCTGCTCCAGTCGGCCGCTTCGAAGCACGCCGCCACCCGTCGTGCGATGAAGTCGGCGACGGACAACGCCGAGGATCTCATCAAGTCGCTCACGCGGCTTGCCAACCAGGCCCGCCAGGCCGAAATCACCCAGGAAATCAGCGAGATCGTCGGTGGTGCGAACGCCCTGGCCGACGCCTCTGCGGGGAGTGACCGATAACATGACCACTGCTACGACCACCACCGCGACCGGCCGCGTCGCGCGTGTCATCGGCCCGGTCGTCGACGTGGAGTTCCCCGTCGACGCGATGCCCGACATCTACAACGCGCTGACCGTCGAGGTCGCCGACCCCGCCAACGCGGGCGAGATCAAGGTGCTGACCCTGGAGGTCGCCCAGCACCTCGGCGAGGGCGTCGTGCGCGCCATCTCGATGCAGCCCACCGACGGCCTGGTCCGCCAGGCTCCGGTGACCGACACCGGCGAGGGCCTGACCGTCCCCGTCGGCGACGTCACCAAGGGCCGGGTGTTCAACACCCTGGGCGAGATCCTCAACGACGAGGTCGACGAGTCGGAGATCACCGAGCGCTGGCCGATCCACCGCACGGCTCCGCCCTTCGACCAGCTCGAAGCCAAGACCGAGATGTTCGAGACCGGTCTGAAGGTCGTCGACCTGCTCACCCCGTACGTCAAGGGCGGCAAGATCGGCCTGTTCGGCGGCGCGGGCGTCGGCAAGACCGTGCTCATCCAAGAGATGATCATGCGTGTGGCCAAGCTGCACGAGGGCGTCTCGGTGTTCGCCGGCGTCGGCGAGCGCACCCGTGAGGGCAACGACCTCATCGAGGAGATGGCCGAGTCCGGTGTGCTGCCGCAGACCGCGCTGGTCTTCGGTCAGATGGACGAGCCGCCGGGCACCCGGCTGCGCGTCGCCCTGGCCGGTCTCACGATGGCGGAGTACTTCCGCGACGTGCAGAAGCAGGACGTGCTGTTCTTCATCGACAACATCTTCCGCTTCACCCAGGCCGGCTCCGAGGTCTCCACGCTGCTGGGCCGCATGCCCTCCGCGGTGGGCTACCAGCCGAACCTCGCGGACGAGATGGGTCTGCTCCAGGAGCGCATCACCTCGACCCGCGGCCACTCGATCACCTCGATGCAGGCGATCTACGTGCCCGCGGACGACTACACGGACCCGGCCCCGGCGACCACCTTCGCCCACCTGGACGCGACGACGGAGCTTTCCCGTCCGATCTCCGAGAAGGGCATCTACCCCGCGGTGGACCCGCTGGCCTCCACCTCCCGGGTGCTCGACCCGCGCTACATCGCGCAGGAGCACTACGAGTGCGCCACGCGCGTGAAGGCGATCCTCCAGAAGTACAAGGACCTTCAGGACATCATCGCCATTCTGGGTATGGACGAGCTGTCCGAGGAGGACAAGCTCACCGTCTCCCGGGCCCGCCGGATCGAGCGCTTCCTGTCGCAGAACACCCACGCGGCGAAGCAGTTCACCGGTCTCGACGGATCGGACGTGCCGCTGGACGAGTCGATCGCCGCGTTCAACGCGATCGCCGACGGTGAGTACGACCACTTCCCCGAGCAGGCGTTCTTCATGTGCGGTGGCCTGGAGGACCTCAAGGCCAAGGCGAAGGAGCTGGGCGTCTCCTGACGGACCGCCCGCGGTTTTCATTGGCTCCGAGCCAATCGGGGGCGGGGTTCGCCCCGCCCCCGGCCCGCAAACCAGTTATTCTCTGCTAAACCCCAGTTGAGGAGCCATCGTGGCCGAGCTGCACGTCGAGTTGGTCGCCGCGGACCGTAGCGTCTGGTCCGGCGAGGCCACCCGGGTCATCGCGCGCACCCCGTCCGGTGACATCGGCATCATGCCCGGACACCAGCCGCTGCTGACCGTGCTGGAGTCCGGCCCGGTGACGATCCGGACGGCGGACGGCAGCGGCGACGGTACGGTCGTGGCGGCCGTGCACGGCGGCTTCATCTCCTTCGCGGACAACAAGCTCTCCCTGCTCGCCGAGATCGCCGAGCTTTCCGACGAGATCGACGTGGAGCGCGCGGAGCGGGCCCTGGAGCGGGCCAAATCGGATGCGGACGCGGGGGCGGAGCGGCGCGCGGAAGTGCGGCTGCTGGCCGTAGCGGGCCGCTGAGGCCACGCGAGAGGAGCGGCGAGGAGGTCTGTGGAGATGATCCTCGCTTTGCTGCTGGCCGGGGGCGTGGTCGCCCTGCTGCTGCTCGGCCTCTTTCTCTTCGGACTGCGCCGCCGGCTGATCCAGCGCGCCGGCGGCACCTTCGATTGCAGCCTGCGCTGGTCCGCCCGCGCCGACCGGCCCGGGAAGGGCTGGGCGTACGGCGTCGCCCGCTACAGCGGTGACGTCATCGAGTGGTTCCGCGTCTTCTCGTACGCACCGAGGCCGCGCCGCGTGCTGCGGCGGGACGGCATCGAGGTGCTGGAGCGCCGGGCCCCCGCGGGCGAGGAGGAGCTGGCGCTGCTCTCCGACGCCGTCGTGCTGGCCTGCCGGCACGACGACGACCGGATCGAGCTGGCGATGAGCGAGGACGCGCTCACCGGCTTCCTCGCCTGGCTGGAGGCGGCGCCTCCCGGCCAGCGCGTCAACGTGGCGTAGCGCGCACGGTCACTCGCTCGTGGGACGGGAAAGGGCCTGAACCCGGGGCGGGGAGGCGAGCGCACGCCGGATACCCCGGGCTCAGGCCCGTCTGAGGGTCAGCCGAGACCGTTGTGGACCGCGGTCATCAGCTCGCCGTTGGCGGTGTCACCACTGAGTTCCCAGATGAACGCGCCGCCGAGGTTCTGGTTCTTGGCGTAGGTCATCTTCGCGGTGAGTGTCGCCGGGGTGTCGTAGCTCCACCACTGGTTGCCGCAGTGGGCGTACGCGGTGCCGGCGACCGTTCCGGTGGCGGGGCACCTGCTCTTCAGCTCCTTGTAGTCGTCGATGCCCTGCTCGTACTTGCCGGGTGCCGGCCCGGTGGCGGTGCCGCCGGGTGCGCTCTGGGTGACGCCGGTCCAGCCCCGTCCGTAGAAGCCGACGCCGAGCAGCAGCTTGCTCGACGGGATGCCCATGCCCTTCAGCTTCTGGATCGCGGAGTCGGAGTTGAACGCGGCGATCGGGATGCCGTCGTACGACGTGAGGGGCGAGTGCGGGGCGGTGGGGCCCTGCGCGTCCCAGGCGCCGAAGAAGTCGTACGTCATGACGTTGTACCAGTCGACGTACTGCGCCGCGCCGGCGTAGTCGGCCTTGTCGATCTTCCCGCCGCTGGACGGGTCCGCCGTGATGGCGGCGGTGAGGAGCTTGTTGCCGAACTTCGCGCGGAACGCCTGCATCATGTTCTTCATCACGGCCGGGCCGCTGCTGTCACAGGTCAGACCGCAGGCGTTGGGGTACTCCCAGTCGAGGTCGATGCCGTCGAACAGGCCCTGCCAGCGGGGGTCGTACACGAGGTCGTAGCAGGACTGGGCGAAGGCCGCCGGGTTCTGCATGGCCTGGGTGAAGCCGCCGGACCAGGTCCAGCCGCCGAAGGACCACAGGATCTTGATGTGCGGGTGCTTCTTCTTCAGCTTGAGCAGTTGGTTGAAGTTGCCGCGCAGCGGCTGGTCCCAGGTGTCGCCGACGCCGTCGACGCTCTCGCCGGCGCCGTACGCCTTCTCGATGGCGGCGTAGGAGTCACCCATGGTGCAGCGGCCGTTCTGGACGTTGCCGAAGGCGTAGTTGATCGTGTTGATCTTCTGCGCCGTGCCGGAGGTGTCGAGGTTCTTCGCGTGGTAGTTGCGCTGGTAGACGCCCCACTCGGTGAAGTACCCCA
Organism: Streptomyces sp. 184; assembly: GCF_045781775.1. NCBI lineage: Bacteria > Bacillati > Actinomycetota > Actinomycetes > Kitasatosporales > Streptomycetaceae > Streptomyces > Streptomyces sp. 184. The sequence goes on from NZ_CP123230.1 coordinate 1,745,694, forward strand.
TCTTGATCTTGTCACCGCCGGGGCCGCCGCCGCCCGTGGTGGTGACGGTCCGCGAGGCGCTGGCCGGGCCGACCTGGTCCGCGGTGTCGCGGGCGCGGACGCTGTAGGTGTACGTGCTGCCGGCGGTCAGGCCGGTGTCCGTGTACTTGGTGTCGGTGACCGTGGCGACCTTGGTGCTGCCGCGGTAGACGTCGTAGTTCTTGATCCCCTTGTCGTCGGTGGCGGCCGTCCAGGTCAGTGCGACGGAGGTGTCGGTGATGTTCCCGGCGCTGGGCGTGCCGGGAGCGGAAGGTGCGTTGTCGCCGGGGATGCCCCCGCCGTCGCAGGAATCGCCGTTCAGGGTGCAGTTGGTGGCGTTGCCGCCGCCGCTGCCGGAGCCGTTGAAGCCGAAGGTGAGGCTGGCGCCGGGGGCCAGGCTGCCGTTGTACGACTTGTTCTTGGCCGTCCAGCGGGTGCCGGTGTTGGAGACGTCCGCGTCCCAGGAGGAGGTGACGCTGGTGCCTGCGGGGAAGTCCCAGGATATGGACCAGGAGGAGAGGGGGGTGGTGCCGGTGTTCTTCACCGTCCACCTGCCCTCGAAGCCGGTGCCCCAGTCCGAGGCTTTCTGGTAGGTCGCGGTCGCCCCTGCCGCCTGGGCGGGGCTGGCGAGTCCGACCATCGCGGCGAGCGGGATGGCCACGGCGGCCACGATGGCCGTGGCGCGTCTCAGCAGGCGACTGCCGGTGGGGGATCTCAAGGTTGTGTCTCCCTCGTCGAGTGCCGTTCCGTCAGGTGCGGGCAGCGCGTTCGCGCGTACGGCCGCCCGTCGTACACGAGCCAGATTGTTTGTTCATGCCATGACACTCACACGCCAGGGAGGCTATTGGTATGTACCAATGCGGTCAATAGGTCTGGACCAAATGACAGAAGCCCGGGTCGGTGGGGGCGACTCCACCTTCCCGGGCTCCTGCCGTCCGGCCTCCCGGCCGGATCGGGTGACCTCAGCCGAGGCCGCTGTTCACGGCGGACATCAGCTCGCCGTTCGCGGTGTCACCGCTCATCTCCCAGATGAACGCGCCGCCGAGGCCCTGCTGCTTGGCGTAGTCCATCTTCCCGCCGATGGTCTGCGGGGTGTCGTAGCTCCACCACTGGTTGCCGCAGTGCGCGTACGCGGTGCCGGCGACCGTTCCGGTGGCGGGGCACCTGCTCTTCAGCTCCTTGTAGTCGTCGATGCCCTGCTCGTACTTGCCGGGTGCCGGTCCGGTGGCGGTGCCGCCGGGTGCGCTCTGGGTGACGCCGGTCCAGCCCCGTCCGTAGAAGCCGACGCCGAGCAGGAGCTTGTTGGCCGGGATGCCCATGCCCTTCAGCTTCTGGATCGCGGAGTCGGAGTTGAACGCGGCGATCGGGATGCCGTCGTACGAGGTCAGGGGCGAGTGCGGGGCGGTGGGGCCCTGCGCGTCCCAGGCGCCGAAGAAGTCGTACGTCATGACGTTGTACCAGTCGGTGTACTGGGCGGCGCCGGCGTAGTCGGCCTTGTCGATCTTCCCGCCGCTGGACGGGTCCGCCGTGATGGCGGCGGTGACGAGCTGGTTGCCGAACTTGTTGCGGAACGCCTGCATCATGTTCTTCATGACGGCCGGGCCGCTGGTGTCGCAGGACAGGCCGCAGGCGTTGGGGTACTCCCAGTCGAGGTCGATGCCGTCGAACAGGCCCTGCCACCGCGGGTCGTTGACCAGGTCGTAACACGACTGCGCGAAGGCTTCGGGGTTCTGCATGGCCTGGCCGAAGCCGCCGGACCAGGTCCAGCCGCCGAAGGACCACAGGATCTTGAGGTTCGGGTGCTTCTTCTTCAGCTTGAGCAGTTGGTTGAAGTTGCCGCGCAGCGGCTGGTCCCAGGTGTCGGCGACCCCGTCGACGCTCTGGTCCGCGGTGTAGCTCTTCTCGATGGCCGCGAAGGAGTCGCCGATGGTGCACCTGCCGCCCGTGACGTTGCCGAAGGCGTAGTTGATGTGGGTGAGCTTCTGGGCCGAGCCGGAGGTGTCGAGGTTCTTGGCGTGGTAGTTGCGGTCGTAGACGCCCCATTCGGTGAAGTAGCCGAGCTTCACCCCGGCGGCCTTGGGCCCGGCGGGGGTCGTCGCGGCGCCCGCTTTGCTCGACGGCGCGAGCGTGGCCAGCACCGTGAGCGGGATCGCGAGCGCCAGGGTCAGCAGGACGCCGATGACGCGGGTGCGTGTACGTGTGACGCGTGGGGATCTCAAGGGTGTGCTCCTCGAGCTAGGTCCGGATACATGGGGGGTGGGACCTGCGTCGCCCGGTGAGCGTCGGTCAGGGTGTCATGCTCACCGCAGTAATGCGGGAGCGTAGATAAGGTCTGTACCAATCGTCAATAGGTCTGGACCACAGGGGGATTGCGTGGCCGGCCACGAGCGGTGCCGGCCGGGCCGAGCGGGTACCCGTGTCAGTGGCGCGGGGCGTTCCGTGAGCGCTGCGGCCGCGTGCCGCGGCGGTTGCGGGCGTTCCAGCAGGCCGTGTGCCAGTGCCGGCGCAGGTCCGCTCCGTCGTGCGCCGGCCACGCCACCACGTGCGGCGTACCGGGGCGGATCTCCTGGTCGCAACCCGGGCAGCGGTAGCTCTTGTCGGCCGCGGCGCCGGAGACGCGGCGGACGAGGAACTCCTCGCCCCCGTACTCCGCCGCGTCGGGCATGCCGAGGCGGCCGGCGAGGTCGTCGTCCGCGGACGGGCGGGCGGCACCGCGGGAGCGCGGCTTGTGGCGGCGGGGGGACACGGCGGCACCTCGGGAAGATCGTCGTGACGATTCCCTACCAGGGTACGGGGCTCGAAGTCCAGCCCCGGGCACAAAGAATGACGATTCACCCGCCCATCGCCAACAATGAAGACAACTTCGGGGCTGCGCCCCGTCGCCGCAGGTGACGGGCCGTTCGTACCCCTCGACCAGCAGCACCGTCGGTACACAGGGGGCAGGATGCACATCGGCTCGTTCGTGCTGGCCGCCCAGTTCCCCGGCCAGGGGCAGGGCGAGGCCCTGCACCGGGCCGTGCGGACGGGCGTCGCGGCGGAGGAAGCGGGGCTCGACTCCGTCTGGCTCGCCGAGCACCACTTCATCCCGTACGGCACCTGCCCCTCGGCGGTCACCCTCGCCGCGCTGCTCCTCGGCCGCACCAGCCGCATCCGCGTCGGCACCGCCGTCAGCGTGCTGCCCACCCAGCACCCCGTCGCCCTCGGCGAGCAGGCCGCGCTGCTCCACCACGCCGCCCAGGGCCGCTTCGTCCTCGGCGTCGGGCGCGGCGGGCCGTGGGTCGACCTGGAGGTCTTCGGCACCGGCCTCGCGGCGTACGAGACGGACTTCCCCGAATCGCTGGACCTGCTGCTGCGCTGGCTGCGCGAACCGCGGGTCGGCGCCGCGGGCGGGCGCTACGCCTTCCGCGAGGTCGCCGTCGTGCCCCGGCCGGCCGAGGCGCTGCACGGCGGCGCCGACGTGCCCGTACTGGTCGCCTGCACCTCCCCGGCGACCGTACGGCTCGCCGCCGCGCGCGGGCTGCCGATGCTGCTCGGAATGCACTGCGGCGACGACGAGAAGGCGGAGATGGTGCGGCTGTGGCGGCGTACCGCGCGGGAGGCCGGGATGAGCCCGGAGGCGATCGACGCGGCGGAACACGTCTCGGCCGGAGTGGCCCAGGTCGACGACACCCCCAAGAGCGCGGCGGAGTCGCTGCGCAAGGCCCTGCCCGGGGCGTTCCGCAGCGGCGTGGGGGCGATGGAGACGGTGGACGGCAGACGGCGCCCGATGCGCGATCCGGAGGCGTACACGGAACTGCTGTGCGCGCTGCACCCGGTGGGCCCCCCGCGGCTGTGCGCCGACCGGCTGGCGGCTACCGCGGAACGTACCGGCATCACGCGCTTCGCGCTGCTCGTCGAGGGCTCGGGGGAGCTGTGCGCCACCGAGCGGAACGTACGGCGTATCGGTTCGGAGGTGCTGCCGCTCCTCGCTCGCTGACCGGATGGGACGGGGCGAGCGGACGGCGTGCGGAGCGGCAGCGCGGGGGACCTGGGGCCCGTTCAGCAGTCACGCAGCTCCGGTGACTGGTTGAGCAACTGCGCCCTCACCGAGGTGAAGCGGGACAGCGGCTCCTCTGCCGAGGCTTCCAGGGGGAAGACCGCCACGCGATGACAGTTCTGGAACGCGAGCCGGACGCCGAAGTGGCGTTCCAGCGCCCCCCGTATCGCATTGCTGGCCAGCGCGCGAAGGAGCTGGCCGCGGGCGTGCTCATCCGGGGGCGGGACCTGGTTGTCGGCGAAGTTGCCGCCGTCGACCTTCAGTTGTGCCACCAGGGAGCTGATCATGTCCCAGGCATAGGGAAGTGAGGTCCGGACGCAGTCGACAAACTCCCTTTCGTCGACCTCGCCCCGCTCGGCTTGATCGAGCAGAGCAGGTGGGACGTCCAGCGACATGGATTCTCCTCTCGCAGCCCCGCGGGGATCGGGCGGGGCCTGACCGGACAGGTACGGCGATCACCACTCTCGGTGCCCATGTGACAACCGCCTGCGTCCACCGTAGGGCGGAGGATGCGGCTCCACCACAAGAACGCGTACACAACTGGCCATTGCGGAAAGGTGCATCAGGGGTCAGATCGCAGGGTGCGCCGGGAGTCGAGTAGCGTGGTGCGCCATGCGCCTCGTCATCGCCCGCTGCTCTGTCGACTACGCCGGGCGGCTCACCGCCCACCTCGCCTCCGCGCCCCGGCTGATCCTGGTCAAAGCCGACGGCAGCGTCTCCGTCCATGCCGACGACCGTGCGTACAAACCCCTCAACTGGATGTCACCGCCGTGCACTCTGAAAGAGGGTGAACAGGACGGTGTCGCCGTGTGGACGGTCGAGAACAAGGCAGGCGAAAAACTGATCATCACGATCGAGGAGTTGCTGCACGACTCGTCGCACGAACTGGGCGTCGACCCCGGCCTGGTCAAGGACGGGGTGGAGGCGCACCTCCAGGAACTGCTCGCCGACCGCATGGAGGCGCTGGGCGAGGGCTGGACCCTCATCAGGCGCGAATACCCCACGGCGATCGGGCCGGTGGACATCCTGGGCCGGGACGAGAAGGGCACGACGGTCGCCGTGGAGATCAAGCGGCGCGGCGAGATCGACGGGGTGGAGCAACTGACCCGCTACCTGGAGCTGCTGAACCGCGACCCGCTGCTGGCGCCGGTGCGGGGGGTGTTCGCGGCGCAGGAGATCAAGCCGCAGGCGCGGGTGCTGGCGGCGGACCGGGGGATCGAGTGCGCGGTGCTGGACTACGACGCGCTGCGGGGGACGGACGACGGCAAGCTGAAGCTGTTCTGAGACGGGGGGCGGTGCGGCGGCTTCTATCGCGCCGCCTTCCGCTGTGCCAGCACCGGAATCGCCGCGATCTTGGCGTCGTCCAGGTCGTTCCACACCACGCCGCGCGGCCGTCGCCGGTGAGAACAGCGGATCACCTCGTCCGGCGTCACGATGTAGTCCACGGAGAAGTCGTGCCCGGTCTCCGGGATGGCCTCCTCGATCACCTGGAGCGGGTGGACCGGCGCGACGATCACCGTTGCCTCCGTGACGAGACCGGCTTCGATGAGTAGCGCCACCTCAAGGTCGGAATACCCGGCGCCCTTCCCGATACGAGCCCCCGAGCGGTTGACGGCCACCGAGCCGCACACCACCAGGTCGATCGGCCGCATCTCCTCGACGCCGACCCGCCGTGCCACCTGAGCGGCGCCCTTCTTCTCCGCGGCCCGGCCGGCGGGGATCGCCAGGGTCGCGGGGTCGAGGAGATAGAACGGCCGCAGGCCCGCCATCCTCGGCACCGCCATGTACAGGAGCTTGCCGTCTTCCAGCGCCCGCGTGCGTACCGGACGCTGTGCCCAGTCGGGATTGGCCTTGACGGTCGTCGCCTGCTGCCACTCGTCCAGTTCGGCCAACCGCTCGGACGTGGTCTCCGCGCCGTAGAAACCGGGAATCTTGCCGAAGGAGTCGGCAGGTGCTCCGCCTCCGTCGATGAGGCGATGCCACACCTGTTCCCGTACCGACTGCTTGGCTTCGTCGATCGTCGTCACGCGCCACCTGCTCTAGATCGCAGCCATCAGGGCAAGGAGCCGGTCGTTGAGCTCCTGCGCCCATGATTCATGTCGCCACGGCCGCAGCTCGCGCCCGGCAGAAAATGCCACGTTGAGACCACCGCCGCCGCGCGTCAGCTCAACGGCGTCGATGGTGCGGTGCATGGTGACCACCGCTTCATCGAGCTTCCCCTGGCGGATGAGCGCGAGCGTCAGGTTGCCGAGCGTGATGGCCTGGCTCTTCTTCTTGGCCCCCAACGCCGTCGCAGTGGTGCGCAGGATCGGCTCAGCCCGCGCCGGCAGCCCGAGGAACAGGTAACACGAGCCTGCCAGGCGGTTGTACTCGTTGACCGTGTAGTACGGAGCCGCCACATCGTCTTCGCCCACCTTGTGGAACTGGGCGTCCGCCGTCTTCAAGGCGGCCTCGCACGCCGTGAGCCGACCGGCCATGGCGTGCGCCTCGGCGACGTGGAGCAGTGCCAAGCCCGTCAGGGACGGGCTGGTGAACTGCGCGATGGTCGCCGCCTGGTCGGCCAACTGCCCGCCTCGCAGCGGGTCCTTCTCGCCGTACAGGGCCAGGAAGCTCTTCCGGAGGACGGCGTACGCCTCCGTCGTCGTGTCCCGGCCGTGCCGGGCCGCGGCCACTGCTTCATCGAGGTAGCGCAGCGGCGCCTGGTGGTCACGACGCTGACTGACGTCCCAGACCAGTTGACTCATGAGGATGGCTGCGTCGGCCTCCACCTCGTAGAGCGCGCGTCGAACCCGGGCGTTGGCGGCGTGCTGGCGCAACACCTTCACCTGCCCGTGCACTTGGCCAGCAGCTCCCATGAGACTGGTGGATGACGCGGTGTCGTAGGACTCATCGAGCTGTCGCACCTGCTCGTGGAGGGAGGCGACTGCCACCAGGTCGGCCGAGGTCGGGTTTTGCAGCACGAAGGCCATCCGCTCACTGGGCTGCCGCGGGACAACCGTCACGTCATCGAGCATTGCCTGAAGGTCTTGGTCCGCAAGATTGAGCGCCCGCGCCATCCTGGGGCGGAGCCACGGTTGAGGTTCGGTGTCGGTGCTCTCCCAGCGGCCGACCGTGGAGCGTTCGACGCCCAGGTGTTCGGCAAAGCTCTCTTGAGTGAAGCCGCACGCCTTGCGGCGTTGGGCGAGTCGGACGCGCTTGACCGTCATCGCGCTTCCCTCCGGGGTAGGGGGCGAACATCCACCATAGGTAACCGGGTCCTGTCAGTGCAGGTCACCGATGGGAATGCGGCAAAGGTGCAGCATTTGTGCCGCGTCCGCGCTGTGGGTCTCTTGCGGGTCACCGGGGTTCTCTGATGGTGCGTCGAATCGGGGTGCCGGGCAGACCAGCCTCCCGCCGCCGGTTCGGCTCCATGCCTTCAGGAGGACGGATGCGACCGGTGATCTACGGCTACATGCGCCTGGTAGCGGGCCGGGCCGACAGCGACGAAGAGGCGCGGGCACGGGCCGAGTTGGCTTCCTACGCCGCGAGTGAAGGTCTCACGCTCGACCAGGTGTTCATAGAGCACGTCCGGTCGTCGGAATCGGCCTTCCACGCGATGCTCGATGCCCTGCGGCGCGGGGGCGTGAAGAACGTCCTCGTGCCGTCGTTGTGGCACTTCGCCCGGTTGCCCGGTCTCCAGGAGACCATGCGCCAGCACATTGAGCAGGAGACGGGCGCGCGCCTGTGGGTGATTCAAAGGGCGAACAGGTGAGCAGCGCGATCTCTGCCCCCATCGCCTACGGGTACTTGCGCGTGGGCACCGACGGCACGGGTGAGCAGGTGCGGAGGCTGGAAGACGGGATCAGGGCATACGCCGAACATCGTGGCCTGGCTCTTCGCGGCATCTACCGCGAGACGGGTTCCGGCCTCCGACTCGACCGGATGGCGAGCACCGTACAGGGGGCCGGCGCGACGCACGTCATCCTTCCGTCCCTTGAGCAGATTACGAACCATCTGGCGATCCAAGCCGCGGTGATCGCACTCCTCCATGTCGTGGGGGCGCGCCTCCATCTCCTCGACCGGGCGCGTGAGGTCGGCCATGGGTGAGTCGACGGCACAAAGCGCACCTCCCGCCTACGGCTACATGCGCATCCTCTGCGACGTGGCCGACCACCAGGTCCGTGCCATGGAACGTCGCCTACAGGTGTTCGCCGACGCCCTGGGACTCCATCTCGTCACCGTGTACCAAGAAGCCGTTACCGGCTCCATGGCCGAGTTTGACGAGTTGTGCGGGGTGCTTGAACGTGTGGACGTTCAGGACGTCATTGTGCTGTCCCTGCGGCACTTCTCGTCGCATGAGGCTCTGCAAGCGGCCATGGTCGAACGCCTGCTTCTGGGCCTCGACGCCAGCGTTCATGCACTGACGGACCACCACTCGGCGAGGGTTTCGTAGAGGGGAGGCGTCATGGCACGGGTGCGGCGTATGGATCAGCTAGAACTAGCCGCGGTCGGCACGGCCGTGGGCATCGCCCGGATCTTCACCCTGCTTCGGCTACGGACCTGGGGTGCTGTTCATCTTGTCGAGGAAGCGAAGCTCATCGTCTCTGAGCTGGTAACCAACGCGGTGAAGGCCACTGGTGTGACTGATCCCCACCTCGCATGGGGTACGTCGTCGGCACTCAACGTGATCACGGTGCGCCTGGTGGTGCAGGATGATGCCATCGTCATCGAGGTGTGGGACGCGGAGCCGACGAAGCCGGTGCGGACGGATCCGGCGGAGGATGACGAGGCCGGGCGCGGCCTGGTCTTGGTCGAAGCACTCGCCAGCCGGTGGGGCGCGTACGCGGCTCGCGGTGGCAAGGTGGTCTGGGCAGAGCTGCCGCTGCTTCCTGCCGCCCGCCCGTGACGTAGTTCCGAGCCCCCTTCCCCATCAGCCGGCGGTGACGGGAGAATGAGGCTAATAACGAAAGCCCCCTCGCGACCAGGGAGCGGATACGGGCTGTCGCTGCTGGGATGCGGGTGTGGGCAGATGACGTTGCGGGTTGGGCGGGAGGCATTGTGCATGCTCACAAGATGCCCTTGGGGAAGTTAAGGCGGCCAGGTCACTGCGATGAAACCTCAATTAGACGAGGCGAGTCGGAGCTGGCCTGAAAAGAATGGGTGAGACGTGACTGTGCAAGACGACGTGATAGGTGTAGGAATAACCAGCGATGCGACCTTTATGGGTCGAGTGGTACGCGATTTACGGGATCCGAGAGCCGTCGACTTCAATCCTGTCATTATGTTTTGCATGACGCCGCACCTGTCCCTTTTCGTGTACGAGTCGTATCGGAAACTCAAGGCAATTGATCCGCCATTGCCATCCGTGTTTTCAAGCGAGGCCGAGGCGGTCGTGGCGCGGTCGCGGCACAGTTTGAAACTGTTTGAGGACACTAAGCGAGGCATTGGCGGGCAACTCTCGTATTTTCGTGACGAGGTATCTCCTGCGCATGCCAAAGCGTTCCTTAACAATACATGGCTGCCCGTCGCTCGTTTTCTCGAAACTGACCTTGGGTTCTATAGCTATGACGGTAAAGTAATAACAACAACGCACGCTGCTACGTTTCACCTCGGTGTGGAGCCTGATGCCTTGTTTCAGGAGGGGGCGGGGCTTCACCTGCAAGCCATCTTTCAAGAATATGGGTCGTATCTTGCCGATCTGGGTGCAAGCTTTGAACCGGGGCGCGCGACGTTTGTCAGCTCCTTGGTCCCCCAACGTTTTGACGAGTGGCCTAATGGTGTCCGATCTGCCAAGTACTACGGCCGGGTGTTCAATGGCAAAGCCACGCCGGACATCAACAGACTGCTAACCGTATTTCGGGGAATGATGAACTTTGTGGACTCGGTCATCACCGCCGGTATGCCCGCTGATGAGATCGAGTACACCGTCTTCAAAATCAGGTTTTTGACCTTACATCAGGTGTTGGGTAGTTTGTATATGCTTCGGGATGAAAGGTCGAGTGACCTTACTGTGCAGTCCATGAGGTTCGTCAAGAAGATCACTGATTCGCCGGAAGCGGTTTTGATCATGAGCCTTGCCGCGAAGCCGTTCCGCAACACGCTTATGCACTACAATCTAGATTCCCGAGTCGATACGGCGAGAGTGGACGTGGCGCAGCCGCTTTTCGGTCTCGTGCCAATCTATTTCCCCTCGCATGATGTCACCTCACTAAGCGAGGTCGTTGATGGATGCATTGAGGCGACGGCGGCGACTTTGGAGGAATGGGCAACTTATTACTAGAGGGCGATCGCAAGGAAATGGCCGCCTGGAGAGCTAGTCGACAAAACATTAGGTAGGGACGGGTGTGTCTTGCTCTCCAGTCATCCGGAGAATCTTGAAAGCCGCCACGCTCCCCAGGGGCGGTGATGGACCGCCAGTGAGGGGGTAGTTTCCTTTCATGCCGGCGTAGAGGGCGAGTCTCTTTTCTGTGAGCTCTTCCACGATGGTGGTGATGCTTCGCTGAGCGTCTCGTATAGAGCTGCGAGAGAACTCGATGTCTGACGAGATGTCGCTCCAGTCCCGCAGCGTTTGAATAGCCACGTCGATAAGGTCCTCTTCGTCTGCGGTACACTCTTCGGGCTCGACGTGCTCGAGCCACCCAAGGCACCCGGAAAGTATTGGCCAAACATCGCGGCCCGTCATCACACGGCTAAGCAGAATGATGTCAAACTCTGGCTGTTCTACCGAAAGGACGTCGAGGACTCTTTCGACCTGCTTCTGGCTGAGCTTACCGATCGTTGCCGCCAAAGTCTTGAGCCCCCACACCTCGATGGTCACGTACGGGTGGGCCGGTCGAAGCTCGTTGTCGATGTATTGATCGACCTCGCCCGGCAGGGTGTCGTTGCTGAGGAAGCGCCACGTCAAGACGTCCCGGTGCTGTTGGAGACAGCCCTCAAGGTCGTCGCGGATCTTCGCCTTTGTCTTGGCGATTGGTTCACCCCTGGTGGCATGCGCTGCGAAGAACACCCGGGCCTCTGGGCAGTAGCCGTCGTTCTTGGTGTCACCCTTCGGTCCGGCCGCTCGTACGGGTTGGTAGTCACCCGGGTATAGCTCCAGGCCGAGCCGATCCATGCAGTCCTGGAAGGCGTTGCCCTCAAGCCGGAGGAGTTGGCCCTCCACGAGCTTTCGCAGCGAGTTGTGGTCCACGGAGCCATCACCTCACGACTCAGTACCCGCCGTGACCGAGCCAACCGACGTTCCACGCTTCACCGTCGGCCGCGGGTTGGCCCCTCGATCTACGGCGGCAAGCTCGACATCGTCGTCTTCACCGTATTTGACAGCAACGCTCACAGCTACGACGCCGAGCAGCAATTGTGTACGGGGCGTCGGCCGGGGCAGCGGTCGTCGTACGGGCCGTTGGGCCGTGCCGTCAGCCCGCTTCGCCCGAGGGGGCGCCGGCGGCTTCGCCCGAGGCTGCCGACTCCGTGCCGCCGGGGGTCGTGCCGCCCTGGGCCGTCGTGCCGCCGTCGTCGGTGGTGCCGCCGTCGTCCGTGGTGCCCCCGTCGTCGGTCGTGCCGCCGTCGTCGGTGGTGCCGCCGTCGTCCGTCGTGCCCCCGTCGTCCGTGGTCCCGCCGTCGTCCGTCGTGCCGCCGTCGTCGGAGGTGCCGCCGTCGTCCGTGCCGCCGTTGCCGCCGCCCGTGTTCGTGCCGCCGTTCGACGCGCCGCCCTGCGAGGACCCGCCGTCCGACGTGCCCCCGTCCGACGACGAGCCGCTGTCGGAGGGCGTGCCCGGCGAACTGCTCGACGGGCTCTGCGGCGGCGCGCTGCTCGTCTCGTCGCCGGTGTCCGTCCACGCCTCGGAGGGCTCCGGAGCCGACGACTCCGGCGACGGCGGGGCCGACTCGGAGGACGGGCTGCGGGACGACGGCTCCTCGGTGGGCAGCACGTCGTCGTCCGCCGCGGCCGACCGCTCGACCTCGACCCGGTCGGCGGGCGGGTCGTCGCTGCCGGCCATGCCCAGGGTGACCACCGTGCCGAGCACCGCGACGAGCAGCGCGCCGACGCCCGCCGCGATCAGGTTCCGCTTGGACGCCGTCGCCGCCTCGGCGCCGGGCCCGCGGACCGTGGGCGTCACGGTCGTCTCCGCGCCCCCGGTCGACGGGGAGATGAGCACGGTGGGCCGCTCCGCGCCCTCGCCCGGCTCGTCGAACGCCGCCGCCGCCTCCGGTACGGCCTGGGTGCCGGCCGGCACCACCGGCAGCGACGTCGTCACCGCCTCGCTGCTGCCGCCGTGCGTGACCAGCACGAGCGCGCGCCGGCTGGCGATCTCGCCGCCGCGGTCGGAGATCGCTCCGCGCAGCGCCAGCGCCGCCTCCAGCTCGGCCCGCGCCCGGGCGGTGTTGCCGGTGCACAGCGCCAGCACGCCCAGCTCGTGGTGGAAGTACGCCTCCGCCGCGACCTCGCCCGCGCGCCGGGCGGCCTCCTGCCCGTACCGGAGCGCCCGCTCCCAGGCGCTCCAGCGCAGCGCCGCGGCGAACGCGGGCGCGGCGGCGCGCGCGAGCAGTACCGCGGTGCTGGCGGTGGCGTCCTCCCGGTCGGCGACGAGCCTGCCGAGCGCGGCGAGGATGGCCTCCGCGTCGTCCGCGACCGTCTCGGGGGTCACCGAGCGGTGCGCGGACCACCAGGAGTAGTGCTGCGCGGCGGTGAGCGCCGCGTCCTGGCCGTCCTCGGCCGCCGGGCCGTAGCCGGCGGCGATGAGCTGCGCGGAGACGCCCGCGGCCAGCCGGTAGCGGCCGAGGCCGCCGGAGACCAGCCCGCAGCCGGCGAGTTCGGCGAGCGCGGTGTCGGCCAGCGCCTCGCCGGCGAGCGCGGGGAGCTGCGCGTGGTGCGGGAAGACCCCGCCGAGGGCCACGGCGAAGCGCAGCGCGGTACGGGCCGCTTCGCTCAGCCGCGACGCCAGCAGTGCGGCCGGCGCGGCGCTTTCGGCGAGCGTCGGCAGCGGCTCGGCCGCGCCGGGCTCGGCGAGCCGCAGCAGCGCGCCGGCCTGGACGAACCGCAGCGGCAGCCCCTCCGACTCGAACCACAGGTCCGCCGCCCAGGTGCGCTCCTCGTCGCCGAGCGGACGCCGCCCGGCGCGCTCCAGCAACTGCATGCAGGCGGCGCGGCCGAGGCCCGGCAGCGAGATCTCTTCGAGGTACGAGGCGGCCGTGGGCCCGGCCACGTCGGGGGTGACGGAGATCAGGTACGCGCACTCGGGGGTGGCGTCCAGCAGCTCTTCGAGCGCGGTGCCGCCGAACTCGGCGTCGTCGAGCACCACGACCGCGCCGATCTGCGGCAGCAGCTCGTCCAGTTGCTCGCGGTCGGGCCGCCGGCCGGTCAGCTCGTAGACGGCGGCGCACAGCTCGTACCGCAGGTCAGTGGGGGTGCGGGAGCGGCCGTTCAGCCGGATGACGCCGTCCGGCGCCAGCTCGGCGCAGTCGGCGGCCACGGCCTCCAGCAGGGCGCTGCGCCCGGAGCCGGAGGGGCCGGTGAGGCGGACGGAACGGCCGCGGGAGAGCAGGCGCACCAGCCGCTCGCGGATCTCGTCGCGCTCCAGCAGCGGCAGTTGGGGGGCCGCGGGGCCGGGCGGCGGCGACGGCGGCCTGCGGTGCTCGGCGCGCTCGTCGGCGGTCATCCGGCGCGGCGGGCCGGGGCGCTCGGCGGGCGGGCACAGCTCGGCGTGGGTGCCGTCGACGGGGTTGACGGTGAGCCGGTACTCGCCGGCGATGACGCGGGCCGTACGCGCCGGGCCCGGCCGTCCGCCCGCGGCGGGGGAGAGGCCGTCGCCCGGGCGGGCGCGCCCGGTGCCCTTGCCGCCGGAGCCCGGGAGGGGGCCGGGGAAGGAGCCGGGGGCGGGGGCGGAGACGGCGGGCGGCCCGGCGGGGTCGTCGGCCGCGTCGGGGACGGCGGCCTCGTCGGCGTACGGGCGCAGGGCCTCGTCGGCGTACGGCCGTACGGGCTCCTCGCCGGGGAACGCGCCTTCGTCCCCGTACGGACCCACGGGCTCCTCGCCCGGGAACGCGCCCTCGTCCGCGTACGGCCCGGCCGGCTCCTCGCCCGGGAACGTGCCCGCGCTCTCGTCGGCCGCGTACGGCCGTACGGACTCGTCCGCGCCGAACGCGCCCCCGTCCGCGAATCCGTCCCCGAACCCGTCCCCGGGTCCCTCCGCGAGCCCGCCCGCCGGCCGGTCGTGTTCCGGGTACGCGCCCCCCGGCTCGTCGGGGTCGGGGTGCGTGCTCGCCGGTTCACCGGGGTACGAACCCGGGGTGGAGCCCGGGGGAGGGGTTATGCCCTCGGGTGTGTCGTCCTGTCCATGGCCCGTGTTCGGGTCCATCGCGAAGCCCCCTGCCCGCCGTCCTGCGCCGTACCGCTCCCCGGCCCGGAAACCCTATGACCTCCGCCGGGCGATCTCCGAGGGGGGACTCCCCGACGAAGCCGTTTGTTCACTGAATCGTGAGGATGCGGTGGAGTCTGGTCGCCACCAGCAGTCGCTGCATCTGCGGCGGCACCCCGCGCAGCACGAGCCGCCGATCGGCCCGTCCCGCCCTGCGGTGTGCCCCCATGATGACACCCAGGCCGGTGGCGTCCCAGGAGTCGAGGTCGGTGAGGTCGAGGATCAGGTCGCCGCGGCCCTCGTCGACGGCCCGGTGCAGCGCGACCCGGGCGTCCGCCGCGCTGCGTACGTCGAGGCGGCCGCCCACGGCCAGCTCGGCGTGGTCTCCCTTGATGTACGCGGGCGCCCCGGGGCCCGTGCCGTCCGCGGCGCCGTCCGGCAGCGGACGGCGGGCGGCCCTGCGCGTGGGGCCCGTGCGTGGGCGGGCCCGGTGGTGGTAGGGCGGGGCGCTTTCGCGGCCCTCCGCCTCAAACATGTGCGCTCCCCGTCTGCGGGTTCTCGTTGTCCGTAAAAGCCGAATCCGTGCCGGTTCCGCTAGTGATCTGACTGCTCCCGGCGGTGCCGGGTTGCCGTCCGTACGGGTATCCGTCCCGATTTCACCCCTGCGGGGGATGCCGCACCCGCCCTCGGCCGACCGGACGGCCGGGGGAGCAACGGGCGTCCCGGGGTCAGTGCTCGTAGAAGCCGCGGCCGCTCTTGCGGCCGATGTCGCCCGCGTCGACCATGCGGCGCATCAGCTCCGGCGGCGCGAACTTCTCGTCCTGGGTCTCGGTGTAGATGTTCTCGGCGGCGTGCAGCAGGATGTCGACGCCGGTCAGGTCGGTGGTGGCCAGCGGCCCCATGGCGTGGCCGAAGCCCAGCCGGCAGGCCACGTCGATGTCCTCGGCGGTGGCGACGCCCGACTCGTACAGCTTGATGGCCTCGACGACGAGCGCGGTGATCAGCCGCGTGGTCACGAAGCCGGCCACGTCGCGGTTGGCGACGATGCAGGTCTTGCCGGTGGATTCGGCGAAGGCCCGGGCCCGGGCGAGGGTGTCGTCGGCGGTCTTCAGGCCCCGTACCAGCTCGCAGAGCCGCATCAGGGGAACCGGCGAGAAGAAGTGCATGCCGACGACGCGCTCGGGGCGGGCGGTGGCCGCCGCGATCTTGGTGATGGGGATCGCGGAGGTGTTGGAGGCGAGCACCGTGTCGTCGCGCACCAGGCCGTCGAGCGTGCGGAAGATCTCCTGCTTGACGTCGAGCCGTTCGAAGACCGCCTCGACGACGAGGTCCGCGTCGGCGGCGGCGTCGAGGTCGGTGGTGGTGGTGATCCGGGCGAGCGCCTGCTCGGCGGTGGCCGCGTCCAGCTTGCCCTTGGCGACGAACTTCTCGTACGAGGCCCTGATGCCGTCCGTGCCGCGTGTCAGCGCCTCGTCGGTGAGGTCGCGCAGCACGACGTCCCAGCCGGCCTGTGCGGCGACCTGGGCGATGCCGGACCCCATGAGTCCGGCTCCGACGATGGCGAGCTTTCCGGCGGATTCCACGGTGTTCCCTCGCTCTACGGCTCGTTCACGTGCTCCGAAGCGGACACTAGCGCTCCTGGCGGGCCCGCGGAGCGCTTAGAGATGCGCGTCACGTCTCAAATGACGGACATCACACGCCCGGGGCTCAGTCGCCGGGGCGGCGCGCGTAGTTGAGCACCTTTTGGCCCAACAGGTTCTCCATCTCGTCCAGAAGGGCGAGCGCGTCGCGCGAGACGTCCCCCGGGTCGCGGCCGGCGAGCATCGCGCGGCGGATGAAGTCGTAGAGGGCGTTGCCGACCCAGGAGAGCTGACCCGCGATCAGCTCCGGAAGCGGGTCGTCCGCGGCGGCGCCGGTCTCCTCGCGGAGGGTGGCGGCGAGGTGCAGCAGGCCCTCCTGCTGCATGTGCCACAGCCGGGCCTTGAGGGCGTTGGCCTCCTGGACGACCACGAGGAACTTCCCGATCCCCGGATTGAGCCCGACCCGGCCCGACACCGCCTCGACGTCCTCGCGCAGCCCGCGCAGCACGGCGTCCGCGGCGGACTCGCCTCGCGCCCGGCCGCGTACCTCGCGGGAGGCGCGCTCCACGAGGTCCCGGCTGCGGTCGAGGAAGAGGTCCTCCTTGGCCGGGAAGTAGTTGTAGACCGTGTTGACCGAGACGTCCGCGGCCTCGGCGACCTCGGCGACGGTGACCGCGTCGAAGCCGCGCTCCAGGAACAGGCCGGTGGCCACGTCGGAGATGAGCTGTCTGGTCTGCCGCTTCTTGCGCTCCCTGAGTCCCTCGGCCATGCCCTCATCGTACCCAGGCTGGTGTCTCTGAAAATTTAGAGTCATTGCAAAGTTTCAGTGACTCTGTTTTTCTGGGGTCATGGCCATCCTCAGCGCGTCCGGCCTCGCCCGGACCTTCACGACCAAGCAGGGGCCGGTCGAGGCCGTGCGCGGCATCGACCTGCGCGTCCAGCCCGGCGAGATCGTCGGGCTCCTCGGCCCCAACGGCGCCGGCAAGACCACCACCCTCCAGATGCTCACCACGCTGCTGCCGCCCACCGGCGGCGCCGCCACCGTCGCCGGCCGCGACCTGGTCGCGGACCCGGCGGGCGTGCGCGCCCGCATCGGGTACGTGGCCCAGAGCAGCGGCGTCGACCCGCAGGTCGCCGTACGGGAGGAACTCGTCACCCAGGGCCGGCTGTACCGGCTGGCGAAGCCGGAAGCCGCCGCGCGAGCCGTCGAACTCGCCGCGGAGCTGGGCCTCGACGGACTGCTCGACCGGCCCTGCGCCGCGCTCTCCGGCGGCCAGCGGCGCCGCCTCGACATCGCGCTCGGGCTGGTGCACCGGCCCGAGCTGCTCTTCCTCGACGAGCCCACCACCGGGCTCGACCCGGGCAGCCGGGCCGACCTGTGGGACCTGGTGCGCCGGCTGCGCGACGAGCACGGCACCACCGTCGTGCTCACCACGCACTACCTCGACGAGGCCGACGCGCTCGCCGACCGCATCGTGGTCGTCGACCGCGGCGTGATCGTCGCGGACGCCACGCCGCGGGAGTTGAAGGAGCGCTACGCGGGTGCGCCCGACGCCTCGCTCCAGGACGCCTTCCTCGCGCTCACCGGCCGCCGCCCCGCACCCGCCCAGGACCCCGCGCCGCTCTCCGTCTGACGCCGCCCGCTCGGTCCGGCACGCGCCCGCTCGGTCCGGCCCGCCCGTCCGACGCCCGCCCTCCGCCCCCGCCACGCCCGTTCCGTACGCCACCAGCCCCCGGGAGACCGCCGTGCACGCCCTCGCCGCCGACACCGCCCTCGTCTTCGGCCGCTACGCCCGCCAGACCCTGCGCTCACGCTTCCAGATGCTCTTCGGCATCCTCATGCCCCTGCTCTACCTCGTCTTCTTCGGCCCCCTGCTGCGGGACCTGCCGCTGTCCGCCGACGGCAGCTTCTGGCAGGTGCTGGTCCCCGGGCTGCTGATGATGCTCGGGCTCTTCAGCGCCTCCTTCGCCGGCTTCGGCCTCATCGTCGAGAAGAACCTCGGCGTGCTGGAGCGCATGCGCGCCACCCCCGTCAGCCGGCTCGCGCTGCTCCTCGGCCGGGTGCTGCGCGACGCGCTGCTTATGCTCTTCCAGGCCGTGCTGCTCGTCGTCGCAGCGGTGGCGATGGGGCTGCGTGCGCCGCTGCCCGGGGTGCTGATCGGGCTGGGGTTCGTCGTGCTGATCACGACGCCGATGGCCTCGCTGTCGTACGCCTTCGCCCTGCGGGTGCGTACGCCGCAGGAGTTCGGGCCGGCCGTCAACACGGTCACGCTGCCGTCGATGCTGCTGTCCGGGCTGATGCTGCCGATGGCGCTGGCGCCGGGGTGGCTGGACGCGCTCTCGCACGCCGTGCCGTACCGCTACGTCGTCGACGCGGTACGCGCCGCCTTCGTCGGCGAGTACGCCGGCGCCGACATGCTCTACGGCTCGCTCGTCGCCGTCGCGTTCGCCGTGGGGGCGGTGACGCTGGGCACACGCGTGTTCCGCGGCGCCGGCGCGTAGCGAAGCGGGCATACGCTGTCCGCATGGTGAACCTGACGCGGATCTACACCCGTACCGGAGACAAGGGCACCACGGCCCTCGGCGACATGAGCCGGGTGCCGAAGACCGACCTGCGGATCTCCGCGTACGCCGACGCCAACGAGGCGAACGCCGTGATCGGGACCGCCCTCGCCCTCGGCGAGCTGCCCGAGGAGGTCGCCCGCGTCCTCACCCGGGTGCAGAACGACCTCTTCGACGTCGGCGCCGACCTCTCCACGCCCGTGCGGCCGGACCCGGAGTTCCCGCCGCTGCGCGTCGAGCAGGAGTACGTGGACCGGCTGGAGGCCGACTGCGACCGCTTCCTCGCCGAGGTGGAGAAGCTGCGCAGCTTCATCCTCCCCGGCGGCACGCCCGGCGCGGCGCTGCTGCACCAGGCGTGCACGGTGGTGCGCCGGGCCGAGCGGTCGACGTGGGCCGCGCTGGAGGTGCACGGCGAGACCATGAACCCGCTGACGGCCACCTACCTCAACCGGCTATCGGACCTGCTTTTCATCCTTGCCCGCATCGCCAACAAGGCGGTCGGTGACGTGCTGTGGGTCCCCGGCGGCGAACGCTGAGCGGTCGCGCTCCCCGTCCGGCTCCACCGCGCCGTCCGGCCGCCTCTTGGGCGAGACCGTGTAGCTGCCGGCGATGATCACGTTGATGCCTATGACGAAGAGCATCCGCACCTGCCACGCCTTCAGCGACTCCGTGCCCCCGTCGTCGCCGACGTACCACACCGCGCCCTGGAGCAGGGCGATCGCGATGCCGCTCGCCAGGATCCAGCGGGCGGCGGTCTTCCACTCGTGCAGCGCCCGCGCCATGCCGTACTTCGGCGGCTTCACCGGCGGCGGCCCGCCCGCGAACCGGTGCGCGAAGCGGACGTCGACCCAGCGGATCGTCGACGGGCCCAGCGCGATCGAGAAGCCGATGTAGACGGCGGCCAGGCCGTGCTTCCAGTCCGGCTCCGCGCCGTTCTTCAGGTCGATCGTCGTGACGACGAGCAGCACGACCTCCAGCAGCGGCTCGCACAGCAGCACCGCGGCGCCCAGCCGCGGCTTCCTCGCCAGGTACCGCAGCGCGAGACCCGCGGCGAGCAGCACCCAGAAGGCGACCTCGCAGACGATGATGAGCGTGACGATCACGGTGTGCTCTCCCTTCCCCGGCCTCCCTTCCAGGCTCCCGTGCGGTGCGCGCGGGTACGTCGTCGTACGCGACGATCCCGGACTGCATCCTTCGATGTAGCGCGCGCCCCGGAAAAGCGGCCCGGGATGCGGAGGCCCGCGGCGCCGCGGCCGTGTTTGATGGGGGAGTGAGCAGCTCACGCCCCTCGCTCCGGCCGCACCGCGACGACGTACTCCTCGCGGTCATCGGCCTGCTCGGCGGGCTGGCGCTGTGGGCGCTGGGACTGCACACCCAGACGGGGCGGCCGTTCGACGACTCGCGGCTGACGCTGATCCCGCTCGCGGTCATGGCGGGCACGGAGCTGCTGCGCCGCAGCCGGCCGATGACCGCGCTGGCCGTCGCCACCGTCGCCTTCGCCGCCGACCAGCTCACCTGGGGCACGCTGGCCACGATCCTGATGTTCACGGACCTGGTGTACGCGGCCGTGCTCTACGGCACCGCGACCGCCGCCCGCTGGATCCCGCGGGCCGCCGCGGCGCTCACCGTGGCCGCGACCCTCGTCGTGCTGGCCCTCTTCCAGGACCGGGCCGCGATCCTCCTCGGCGTCGCCGTCGGCCTGATCACCCTCGCCCCGGCCACCACCGGCGTCGCCGTACGCACCCACCGGCAGGCCGCCGACGCCGCCCGGCTGCGCGCGGAGCAGACGGCGCTGCTCGCGGAGCTGGACCGGCGCGAGGCCGTCGGCGCCGAACGCGCCCGGATGGCACGCGAGCTGCACGACATGGTGGCCAACCACCTCTCCGCCATCGCCATCCACGCCACCGCCGCCCAGACGATCGGCGACCCGAAGGCGTCGCGGGAGGCGCTCTCCGTCATCCGCGAGAACAGCGTGCAGGGACTGGCGGAGATGCGGCGCCTCATCGGCCTGCTGCGCGACTCCGAGGGCGACGGCACGGCGGCCGGGCCGGCCGCGGCGCCGACGCTGGACGGGCTGGCGGCGCTGGTCGGGCAGGCCCGTACCAACGGGGCCGCCAGCGGCCTCGACATCGTCCTGGACGACGCCCGCGAGCCGGGCGCGGCGCTGCCGGCGCCGGTGGAGCTGGCCGCGTACCGCATCGTGCAGGAGTCGCTGACCAACGCGCTCAAGCACGCCGCCCCCGGCGAGGTACGGGTCCGGCTGGCCGGGCCCGAGCCGCTGACGGTGGCGGTGACCAGCCCGCTCGGCGACGGGACGCAGCGCGACGGGCGGCCGGGCGGCGAGCCCGTGCCGCGGGCGCCGGGCTCCGGCGCCGGACTGATCGGGATGGAGGAGCGCGTGGCACTGCTGGGCGGCTCGTTCACCGCGGGCCCCGAGGCCGGCGGCCCCGAGGACGGCGACGACGGGGACGGCGGCGGCGAGGACGGTACGGCGGGCGCCGGGAACGGCACGGCGGACGGCGCCGCGGCCGGCGGCAAGCGCTGGGCCGTCCGCGCCGGGCTGCCCACAGCCGAGACCACCACCGCACCGCAACGGAGGACCCATGGCTGACGCCGCCCCGCCCGTCCGGATCCTCGTCGCCGAGGACCAGCAGGCCGTACGCGCCGGACTCGTCCTCATCCTGCGCTCCGCCGCCGGCCTGGACGTCGTCGGCGAGGCCGCCGACGGCGAGGAGGCCGTGCGGCTGGCCCGCGAACTGCGGCCCGACGTGGTGCTGATGGACATCCAGATGCCCAAGCTCGACGGGGTCGCGGCGACCCGCCGGATCAGCGCCGAGGAACTGGCCGACGTGCTGGTGCTGACGACGTTCGACCTCGACGAGTACGTCTTCGGCGCGCTGCGCGCCGGCGCCGCCGGCTTCCTGCTGAAGAACACCGAGGCGGACGCCCTGGTGGAAGCGGTACGCACCGTCGCGCGCGGCGAGGGGCTGATCGCCCCGGCCGTGACCCGGCGGCTGATCGCCGAGTTCGCGGGCGGCCGGCGGGGCCCCGCGCCCGGCGGCCCCGACCCGGCGGTCCTCGACGCGCTCACGCGGCGCGAGCGGGAGGTGCTGGCCTGCCTGGGGCAGGGCCTGTCCAACGCGGACGTCGCGGCCCGGCTCGACATGGCGGAGGCCACGGTGAAGACCCACGTCAGCCGGCTGCTGGCGAAGCTGGGGCTGCGCAGCCGGGTGCAGGCCGCGGTGCTGGCCCAGGAGTTGGGCGTCTGAGCGGGCCGGCGGCCGGGGCGTCCGTGACGGACGTACGCCCCGGCCGCCCGCGCGGCCGTACGTCCTAAACGTCGCGCTTCGACAGCAGCGCGAACGCCAGCAGCAGCATCCCGCCGGTGACGGCGGCCAGCAGACCGAGCAGCCCCCAGCCGCCCGTGCCCATGTCGCTGAAGAACGGGATGCCGAAGAGCGAGGCGAGACCGCTGAGCGGGGAGTACTCGATCAGCTTGCGCTGGACGTCCTCCAGGCTCTCCGTCTGCATGAACAGCGCGATGATCAGCGGCAGCAGGATGAAGCCGACCATCGTGGTGATGGCGCCCGCCGAGTGCCGCAGGATCGCGCCCACGGCCAGCGCGAGCAGGCCGAGCAGCGACACGTACAGCGCCGCGCCCACGGTGGCGTCGAACCACTGGCCGCCGGTGGCGATCAGCTCGCCGCTGTCGGAGATGGAGCCCTTGAACATCTCGTCGTCGTAGTCGTACTCGGGCACCGTCTGGCCGCCGAGGACCGCCGAGTGGATCACCGCGGTGATCGCGCACGCCACGGTGGTGAGGACGAAGGCGAGCACGAAGAACACCACGGCCTTGGCCGCCAGCACCCGCCAGCGCTGGGGCGAGGCGGTCAGCGTGGTACGGATCATGCCCGTGCCGTACTCGGAGGTGATCACCAGCACGCCGAGCGTCACGATGCAGATCTGACCGAGCATCAGGCCGAACAGGCCGCCGGAGAGCAGCGGTGCGCCGACCCAGTCGTCGGTGCTCATCGCCAGCGCGATGAGGAAGCCGACGCCGACGACGAGCAGCAGCATGACGCCCAGCGTCCACATGGTGGAGCGCACCGAGCGGATCTTGGTCCACTCGGAGGCGAAGGCGTGGCCCAGGTGCGTCCGGACGATCGGGATCGGCGAGGAGTAGCCGCCGCCCGCGGGCGGACGGGCGTGCGGCGCGGCACCCGGGACGGGAGCGGCACCCGGGACGGGAGCGGCGCCCTGGACGGGAGCGGTGCCGGGGAGCGGGGGTGCGCCCGGGGCGGGGGCGGAGGGCTGCGGCGGGTAGCTCATCGGCGGGTCTCACCTTCGCGCGGGGCGGGAGCGGCGGCGCCGGGCGGGGCCTGCGGCGCGGCCGGGGGTGGCGGCGGAGCGTACCCCTGCGGCGGGGGCGGGGCGTAGCCGGGCTGCGGCATGCCGGGGCCGGCCGGGGGCATCCCCGGGGCGCCCATCGGCGGCGCGTAGCCGGGGCCGGTGGGCGCGTAGCCCTGCGGGGGCACCGGGCCCGCCGGCTGCTGGAGGCCGGCGCGCTGGTCGACGGTGGAGCGGAAGTCCACCGCGCCCTGCGTCATCCGCATGTACGCCTCCTCAAGCGACGCCTCGTGCGGCGACAGCTCCCACAGCCGGATGCCCGCGTCGTGCGCCAGGTCGCTGATCCGCGGCAGCGGCATCCCGCCCACGCGCAGCGCCCCGTCGTCCTCGGGCTGCACGTACGCGCCCTGCTCGCTGAGCGCGGCGGTCAGCTTCTCGCGCTGCGCCTGCTCCCCGTCGGGGACGCGGACGCGGGCGAAGCTCGCCGAGTGCGTGTTGATGAAGTCCCGTACGCTCATGTCCGCCATGAGCTGGCCGCGGCCGATGACGATGAGGTGGTCGGCGGTGAGCGCCATCTCGCTCATCAGGTGGCTGGAGACGAAGATGGTGCGGCCCTCGCTCGCCAGCTTCTTCATCAGGTTGCGGATCCACAGGATGCCCTCGGGGTCGAGGCCGTTGACCGGCTCGTCGAAGAGCAGGATCTGCGGGTCGCCGAGCAGCGCGCCGGCGATGCCCAGGCGCTGGCCCATGCCGAGCGAGAAGCCCTTGGAGCGGCGGCCCGCGACCTCGCGCAGGCCGACGACGTCGAGCACCTCGTCCACGCGGCGCTGCGGGATGCCGGAGAGCTGGGCGACGCAGCGCAGGTGGTTGCGGGCGCTGCGGCCGCCGTGCACCGCCTTGGCGTCCAGCAGGGCGCCGACCTGGCGGGGGGCGTTGGGCAGCTTGCGGTACGGGTGGCCGCCCACGGTGACGCTGCCGCCGCTCGGCTCGTCGAGCCCCAGGATCATGCGCATCGTCGTCGACTTGCCGGCCCCGTTGGGGCCGACGAAGCCGGTGATGAGGCCCGGCTGGACGGTGAAGGAAAGGTTGTACACGGCGGTCTTCGCGCCGTAGGTCTTCGTCAGACCCTGTGCTTCGATCATGTGGCCCCCTGCGCCGGACACGGGGGCACACGTTCGTTCCCGTCCCCCTTCAGGCTAAGAGGCTATCGGGGCGCTTCCGGTTCCCGGCGGGCAGGCCGCGCGGGGGTCAGGCGTCCCGCTTCTTCATCACGATGTACCCGCCGATCAGCGCCGCCGCCGTCCACGCGCACATGATGCCGAAGCCGCCCCACGGGCCGTACGGCACGTCGCCGCTGTCCAGCGCGCCCGGCACCACCTGCATGACCCGCGAGCCCGCCTGGTCCGGCAGGTACACCGCGACGTCCCGGGTGGCCGGGACGCCCGCCAGGATCGAGGAGACCAGGAAGAAGAACGCCATCAGCAGGCCGAGCGAGAGCACCGTGCTGCGCAGCATCGCGGCCACGCCCATGGAGAACATCGCGATCACGGCCATGTAGAGCCCGGCGCCGATGACGGCCCGGAGCACGTTGTCGTCGCCGATCGACGCCTTGTGCTCGCCGAGCAGGGACTGGCCGAGGAAGAACGTGATGAAGCTGGTGAGCAGCCCGACGATCAGGGCGAGCAGCGTGGCGACGACGATCTTGGAGACGTAGAACGTGGCGCGCTGCGGCACCGCGGCCAGCGAGGTCTTGATCATGCCGGAGCTGTACTCCGTGCTGACCACCAGGACGCCGAAGACGACCATCGCGAGCTGCCCCAGCATCATGCCGAAGAAGCTCACCAGGGTCGGGTCGAAGGTGACCTGCTCGGCGCGCGAGAGGTCGTCGAACGTGGCGTTCATGACGCCGGACAGGAGCGCGCCCACCGCCGCGGTGAGGACCAGCGCGGCGGCCAGCGTCCACATCGTGGAGCTGACCGTGCGGACCTTGGTCCACTCCGACTTGAGCACTGCCGAAGGTGCTGCCATGGCCGTCAGTCTCCCTTGCCCCACTGCGGACCCGGCGCGGGCGGCGCGGGCGGCACGCCCTGCGCGGGCGGCGGCGGCGCCGCGGCGCCGGCCGCCAGTGCGGCGGCGTTCGGGTCGGTCAGATCGTGCGCGTGGTACTCGACCGCCTGGGCGGTCATCTGCATGAACGCCTCCTCCAGGGAGGCCTGTTGCGGGCTCAGCTCGTGCAGCGTCACCCGGTGCTGCGCGGCCAGCTCGCCGACCGGCTCGGCCATGTCGGCGCCCTCGACCTCGAACGAGCCGTCCTCGCGCACCGAGACGGCCATGCCGGCGGCGCTCGCGGCGTCCTTGAACTGCTCCGGCTGCGGGGTGCGCACGCGCACGTAGGACCGCGAGTTCTCCCGGATGAAGCCGGCCATCGAGGTGTCGGCGAGCAGCTTGCCCTGGCCGATGACGACGAGGTGGTCGGCGGTGAGCGCCATCTCGCTCATCAGGTGGCTGGAGACGAAGACCGTGCGGCCCTGGGAGGCCAGGCTCTTCATCAGGTTGCGGATCCAGTGGATGCCCTCGGGGTCGAGCCCGTTGACCGGCTCGTCGAACATCAGGATCTCGGGGTCGCCGAGCAGGGCGTAGGCGATGCCCAGGCGCTGGCCCATGCCGAGCGAGAAGCCCTTGGACTTCTTCTTCGCCACCGCCGTCAGACCGACGGTCTCCAGCACCTCGCTCACCCGGGAGTCCGGGATGCGGTTGCTCTGCGCCAGGCACAGCAGGTTGTTGTACGCGCTGCGGCCGCCGTGCATGTTCTTCGCGTCCAGCAGTGCGCCGATGTACTTCAGCGGCTCCTGTAGCTCGCGGTAGTGCTTGCCGTCGATACGCACCGAACCGGACGTGGGATTGTCGAGATCGAGCATCATCCGCATCGTCGTCGACTTGCCGGCGCCGTTCGGACCGAGGAATCCGGTGATCATTCCGGGCCGCACCTGGAAGGTCAGGTGATCCACGGCGAGCTTGTCGCCGTACCGCTTGGTCAGCCCCTCCAGTTCGATCATGCGCTAACCCTAGGCGGGGACGTCATCGAACGCATCTCCTGACGGCAATCGACACAATCGGATTGGCGCCCTCCGCCTTGGGGCGGGGGCGCCGGGCAGGGACCGTGCGGCCGGGCGGGCGTCATCCGCCCGCCCGGCCGCACCGGTCTCAGCGGGACTGCTGGGCGGGCACGCCCGGCTTGTCCTCGACCTCGTCGGCACCCGCCTGGGCGGCGACCTGCGCGCCGGTCAGCGTCGCCAGCATCTCGCGGACGTTGGTGAGCTGGGCGTTGATGCTGTCGCGGCGGTTGGTGAGCGCCGCCAGCTCGCGCTCGGACTCGCTGCGCATCCGCTCGGCCTTGGCGTTCGCGTCCGCCACGATGTCCTCGGACTGGCGCTGCGCGGTCTCCACCGTCTGACGGGCACGGCGCTCGGCGTCGGTACGCAGCTTCTCGGCCTCCAGGCGGAGCTGCTCGGCGCGGTGCTCGATCTCCGCCAGGCGCTTCTCGGCCTTGGCCTGACGGGAGGCGAGGTCGCGCTCGGACTGCTCGCGGCGCTTGGCGAGGTTGGTCTCGAAGTCCGCGGCGGCCTGGGCGGCCTTGGCGCGGGTCTCCTCGAAGAGGGAGTCCGCCTCCTCGCGCTTGGACTGGGCGTCCTTCTGCGCGTCGGCGCGCAGACCCGAAGCGTCGCCCTTCGCCTTCTCGACGATCCGCGCACCCTCGTCCTCGGCCTTCGCCTTGCGCTCGGCGGCGAACGACTCGGCGTCGTTGCGCACCTGCTGCGCGGCCGACTCGGCCAGCTCGCGGTGCTGGTCGGCGGCGCGGCGGGCCTCCTCGCGCAGGTCCTTCGCCTCTTCCTCGGCGAGCCGCAGGATCTTCTCCACCCGGGCACCGAGGCCGGCGTACGACGGCTCGGAGTCGGCGACCTGCGCCTGCGCGTTCTGCGTCTCGAGGTGAAGCTCCTCGATGCGCTTCTCAAGGGAGGTGATGCGGGAGAGGGCACTGTCGCGGTCGGCTACGAGCTTGGTGATCCGTTCGTCCACCTGCTCGCGGTCGTATCCGCGCCTTGCGAACTCGAAACCGAAGGGGTTGGCAGTGTCGCTCATGGGGTTCCTGTCGAAAGAGACCGAGTGAGGTGATAAGGGGAATCCTAGGGGTGCTGACGGCGTGTCACAGCGTCAATCCAGGTTTGATCTGGAGAATGTCCGCTCAATCGAGTGGTCTGCCACCGGGCTGCTTTCCTCCCGACCGGGCCGCGGCAGCGGCGGGTGCCTTCCCCCCGCCGTCCTTCCCCTTGGCGGCCTGGCTGTTCTTGCCGTCCTTGGCGTCCTTGCCGTTGGCGCCGAGGGCACCGGGCCCCTCGAAGGACTCCAGGGCTTCGAGAACGTCCTGCACGCGGGAGATCTCCGCGTTGATGTCCTCGCGTCTGCGGGTGATCAACTCCAGTTCGCGGCGGCCCTCGTCGACCATCCGCTTGGCCTCGGCGCGCGCCTCGGCCTTCGTCCGCTCGGCCGCGTCGAACACCTCGGCCTGCTTCTGCTCGGCCTCCTTGAGCAGCCCTTCCGCCTTCTTCACCGCGGCGATACGGACCTTGCCCGCCTCGCCCTTGGCGTCGGTGAGCATCTGCTCGGCGCGCGCCTCGGCCGAGTTGAGCTGCTCGTGAGCTGCGGCGACGAGCTTGTCGACGCGTTCGCCAGCCGCCTTGGTGGCCTCCGCGGCCTCGCGCCTGGCGCGGTCGTGCAGCGCGTCGGTCTCGGCCTCGGTACGGGTGCGCAACTCCTCGGCCCGCTCGCGGATCGCGGAGGAGTCCCGGCGGGCCTCCTCCAGCATCCGGTCGGCGTCCGCGCGCGCCTTCTCCACCAGACCGCTCGACTCCGCGGTGGCGTCGCGCACCAGCCGATCGGATTCCCTGCGGGCGGCGGCGACCATCACGTCGGCCTGCTCCTCGGCCGCCGCGGTGGCCCGGGTCGCCTCGTCGTGCGCCTTCTCGACCAGCTTGTCGGCCTGCTCCGCGGCCTCCGTACGGCGCCTCGCGGCATCGCTGCGGGACTCGTCCCGGACCCGCTCAGCCTCGGTACGCAGCCTGTCGGCCTCTGCTAGCGCGTCGTTGACGGCCGACTCCGCCAACTCCTTGGCGGCGTCCGTCTCTTCCCTGGTCTCCCGGCGCAGCGTCGCCGCGGCGTGCTCCGCGGCCGAGCGCAGCCCGGTGATCTCCTCCTCCGCCTGCGCCCGCAGATCGCTGACCGAGTCCCGCACCTGCTGGGCGGTCTGCTCCGCCGCGGCCACCAGATCGCGCGCCCGGCGCTCCGACTCCTCGGTGACCCGGGCGGCCTCGGCCTGCGCCTCCTCGACCCGCTTGCGGGCCGAGGCCAGCAGTTCCTCGGCCTGCCGGGTGGCCTGCGTACGCTCGCGCTCCGCCTCGCCGCGGGCGGCGGTCAGCAGTTCCTCGGCCTCGCGGCGCCGGCGCGCGGCCTCCTCCTGCGCGGCGGTCAGCGCCTCCTGCGCCTCGGCGCCCAGCCGCTCCGCGGCGGCGGACGCCTCGGAGCGGGTCCGGTCGGCCGCCTCCTGCGCCTCGCGGCGCAGCCGCTCGGACTCGCCGGTGGCGTCCTCGTGCAGCCGCTGGGCGGCGGCCTCGGCCTCGGTGCGGGTCGTGGCCGACTCCGCGGCGGCCTCCTCGCGCATCCGGGTCGCCTCGGCCTGCGCCTGCTGCTGGAGCGTACGCAGCCGCTCCGCGGCCTCCGCGCGCAGCCGCTCCGTCTCCTCCGCGGCCTCCCGGCGGATCCGCTCCGCCTCGCCGCGGGCCGCGGCCAGCGCCTCGTCGGCGGCGGTGATCCGGCTCTGCGCCTCCTGCTGGAGCCGGTCCAGCTCCGTCTGCACCTCGGCCCGGCGGGCGGTGACGGCCTCCTCGGCCTCCGCACGGGCCTTCCTGGCGGCCTCCGCCGCCGCCCCGGTGATCTTCTCCGCCTGCGCCTCGCCCTCGGCGCGCAGCTCGTCGGCCTCGGTCCTGGCCTTGCCCAGCGCCTCCTCGGCCCGCTCGCGCAGCGTCGCGGCCCGCTCGGCGGCCTCGCCGCGTACCCGCTCGCCCTCGGCCGTCGCGGCCTCGCGCATCTCCTCGGCGTCGGTCCTGGCCTTGGCGAGCAGTTCCTCGGCGGACTTCGCCGCCTCCTCGATCTGCGCGACCGCGTCCCTGCTGGCCTCGCCGCGGATCCGCTCGCCCTCGGCGGTGGCCTCCGCGCGCAACTGCTCGGCCTCGTCCCGCAGCCGGCGCGCCTCGCCCTGGAGCTCGACCGTCTTGGCCCTGAACTCCTCGGTGTCGTCCTTGGCCGCGCCCTTGAGCTGCTCGGCGGCCTCGGCGGCCTCGTCCCGCAGCCGCTCGGCCTCCGCCTCCGCCTCGCGGCGGATCCGGTCGGCCTCCTCGCCGGCGGTCCTGGTGGTGTCCTCGGCCTGCTTGGACGCCTTGTTGAGCACGTCCTCGGCGGTCTTGGCGGCCTTGGCGATGGCGTTCGCGCTGTCCTCGGCGGAGCGCGTACGGGCCGTCTCCTCGGCCTCCGCGATCAGGGCGTCGGCCTGCGTACGGGCGTCGGCCCGCACCTGCTCGGCCTCCGCCTTGATCGTCTCGGCCTCCTTGGTGGCCTCGCCGACCAGCCGGGCGATCTCGTTGCGCGTGGTGCGCATCCGCTGGTCGGCGCCCGCCTCGGTCTCGGCGATCTTCTTGGTCGCCGCCTCCTCGGCCTGCGCCACCAGCCGGTCCGCCTCGGTGCGCGCGGCGCGCAGCGCGGTCTCGGCCTCGGTCAGCTTCTCCTCGGCCCGGCGCTGCGCGTCGGTCGCCTCCCGGCGCGCCTCCTCCGCCTCCCCGGCCGAGGAACTGCGCAACTGCTCGGCGTGGGTGGTGGCCTCCTGGGCCTGGGTGGACGCGGCGTTCAGCAGCCGCTCGGCGTCGGCGCGGGCGCGCCGCAGGATCTCGTCGGCCTCCGCCCGCGCGGCCTCCGCCTCGGTGCCCACCCGCTGCCGGGTCTGCTCGGACTGGCGCTGCGCCTCGGCCCGGGCGGCGGCGACGAGCCGGTCCGCCTCGGTCCTGGTCTCGTCCATGAGCCGGCGCGCCTGCGCCTCGGTACGGGAGCGGAGCTGCTCGGCCCAGGCGACGTTCTCGTTGACGTGGGTCTCGACGGTGGTGCGGCGCTCGGCCAGCTCCTCGTCCAGCCGCTGCCGCCGGGCGATCGCCTCGGCGTGCAGGTCGGCCTCCATCCGGGCCTGGCGCTCGGCGTGCTCCTGGAGCAGCCGCTGCGCCTGGGCGCGGGTCTCGCGCAGCTCGCGCTCGACGTCGGCGCGCAACTGGTCCGCCTGGGCCTGGGCGTTGCGCAGCAACTGCTCGGCCTGGTGCGAGGCGTTGTCGAAGGAGTTGCGGGCGCCGAGTCCGCGGCGCGCCTCGTGCAGCTTGGCGCGCAGCACCTCGACCTGGTAGCCGAGATCCTCGGCGTGCTGGACGGCCTTCTCCCGCTCTTTCTTCAGCCGCTCGATCTCGGCCTCGAACTGCGAGAGCCCGTCCATCACGGCGTCAGGCTCGTAGCGGTCGTAGCCCCGCACTGCGCGGTCCCATCCGTCCCCGGGTTTCTGCGTACTGGAAATGACGATGACGTGTGCTGCGTTCGTGTGCTGGTACCGATGGTGTCAGATGATCGGGCCGCCCAGGACGCGGGCGGCCCCCTGCACTCTACCGGCCATGCGAATCAAAAGGTCAGTGTGCGCCCGCGGCCGATGCGGAAGTGACCAATTCCGTCAGCACGCCGTGGCAGTCCTTGGGGTGCAGGAAGGTGATCCGCGAGCCCATCGAGCCGCGCCGCGGCTCGTCGTAGAGGACGCGTACGCCCTTGTCACGGATGTCGGCGGCGTCGCCGTCGACGTCCGCGGTGCCGAAGGCGATGTGGTGGACGCCCTCGCCGTTCTTCGCCAGCCACTTGCCGACCGCCGAGTCCTCGCGGATGGGTTCGAGCAACTGGAGGTACGAGGCGCCGCCGTCGGACGTCTCGTTGATCTTCAACATGGCCTCGCGGACACCCTGCTCCTCGTTGACCTCGGTGTGGAACACCTCGAAGCCGTAGGTGGCGCGGTAGAACTCGACGGTTGCGTCAAGGTCATGACAGGCGATTCCGATGTGGTCGATGCGCGTCAGCATGCGCACAGTCCACCGCCGACCGAGGGGTTACGCAACGTGCGCACGGTCACACCGAACGAGCCGTGACCCGGGCGCGAGCCGCTCAGTACGCTGAAGTTAACCCTCATTCACTTCTCCCCGAAGGGGACGCGCATGACTGGCAGTGGCACGAGAGGCACCGCGTCTGTGATCGTCGCGGGTGCCCGTACCCCCATGGGGCGCCTCCTCGGCTCCCTCAAGTCGTTCTCCGGTGCGGATCTGGGCGGCTTCGCGATCAAGGCGGCACTGACGCGTGCGGGCGTCAGCGCCGACCAGGTCGAGTACGTGATCATGGGCCAGGTGCTCCAGGCCGGGGCCGGGCAGATCCCCGCACGCCAGGCAGCGGTCCGGGCGGGCATTCCGATGAGCGTGCCGGCGCTGACCGTGAACAAGGTGTGCCTGTCCGGCCTCGACGCCATCGCGCTGGCCGACCAGCTCATCCGCGCCGGCGAGTTCGACATCGTCGTGGCCGGCGGCCAGGAGTCCATGACCAACGCCCCGCACGTCCTGCCGAAGTCCCGCGAGGGCGTGAAGTACGGCGCGCTGGAGATGCTGGACTCCATGGCGCACGACGGCCTCACCGACCCCTTCGAGGGCGTCGCCATGGGCGCGTCCACCGAGAAGTACAACGGCGTTCTCGGCATCGCCCGCGAGCCGCAGGACGCCTTCGCCGCCGCCTCCCACCAGCGGGCCGCCGCCGCGCAGGAGGCCGGCGTCTTCGCCGAGGAGATCACCCCGGTCGAGGTCCCCCGGCGCAAGGGCGACCCGGTCGTCGTCGACACCGACGAGGGCATCCGCCCGGACACCACCGCCGAGGGGCTGGCCCGGCTGCGGCCCGCGTTCTCGCCCGAGGGCACCATCACCGCCGGCACCGCCTCGCAGATCTCCGACGGCGCCGCCGCCGTGGTCGTCATGAGCCGGGCCAAGGCCGAGGAGCTGGGGCTGACCTGGCTCGCCGAGATCGGCGCCCACGGGAACGTGGCCGGCCCCGACAACTCGCTCCAGTCGCAGCCGTCGAACGCCATCCAGCACGCGCTGAAGAAGGAGGGCATCGACGTCGGCGACCTCGACCTCATCGAGATCAACGAGGCGTTCGCCGCCGTCGCCGTGCAGTCGATGAAGGACCTCGGCGTCACCCCCGAAAAGGTGAACGTCAACGGCGGGGCCATCGCGCTGGGTCACCCGATCGGGATGTCCGGCGCCCGGCTCGTCCTGCACCTCGCCCTCGAACTGAAGCGCCGCGGCGGCGGCGTCGGCGCGGCGGCCCTGTGCGGGGGCGGCGGCCAGGGCGACGCGCTGGTCGTGCGCGTACCGAGGGCCTGAGGCCGGGCGGTACGGGCCCGGGGAACCCGGGTCCGGGGCAGGGGCGGGGCCGGGAGCCGGCTCCGCCACCGACGCAAGGAGCGATCACACATGCCAGCCGCAGACGTAGCCGCGCTCGTGGCCGCCGCCCGCGAGGGCAGCCCGCGGGCCGTCGCCCGGCTCATCACCCTGGTCGAGGGCGCGTCGCCGCACCTGCGCGAGGTGATGGCCGCCCTCGCCCCGCTCGCCGGCGGCGCCTACGTCGTCGGGCTCACCGGCGCGCCCGGCGTCGGCAAGTCCACGTCCACCTCCGCCCTGGTCACCGCGTACCGCAAGCGGGGCAAGCGGGTCGGCGTGCTGGCCGTCGACCCGTCCTCCCCGTTCTCCGGCGGGGCGCTGCTCGGCGACCGGGTGCGGATGGGCGAACACGCCTCCGACCCCGGCGTCTACATCCGCTCCATGGCCACCCGCGGCCACCTCGGCGGGCTGGCCTGGTCCGCACCGCAGGCGATCCGCGTCCTGGACGCCGCCGGCTGCGACGTGGTGCTGGTGGAGACCGTCGGCGTCGGGCAGTCGGAGGTGGACATCGCCGGACAGGCCGACACCTGCGTGGTGCTGCTGGCGCCCGGCATGGGCGACGGCATCCAGGCCGCCAAGGCCGGGATCCTGGAGATCGGCGACGTGTACGTGGTCAACAAGGCCGACCGCGACGGCGCGGACGCCACCGCCCGCGAGCTGAACCACATGCTCGGCCTCGGCGAGGCCCGCGCCCCCGGCGACTGGCGCCCGCCCATCGTCAAGACCGTCGCCGCCCGCGACGAGGGCACCGACGAGGTCGTGGAGGCGCTGGAGAAGCACCGGGCGTGGATGGAGGAGCACGGCGTCCTGGCCCGGCGCCGGCTGCGGCGGGCGGCGGGCGAGGTCGAGACGATCGCGGTGACGGCGCTGCGCGAGCGGATGGCCGACCTGCACGGCGACCGGCGGCTCTCGGCCCTCGCGGAGCGCATCACGGCGGGGGAGCTGGACCCGTACGCCGCCGCCGACGAACTGCTGGAGGGCCTGACGGGCGGCTGAAACGGCCCCTCACGGGCGGGCGCGTGACGGGCGCACGGCCACGGCGTACGGAACCGGGGGCCCGGCCCGTACGCCCTCGGCCGCCCGCTACCTGCCGTACCCCCCGGGAACCCCCTGGCCGACCCCGCCCGGCACGCCCTGCTGGTGCGGCACGGCGCCCGTCGCCTGGCCGGCGAGCATCGTCTCCGTCGACTGGAGCAGCACCTGCCCGGCCCCGGTGAACTGGAACTGGTGCTCCTCACCGGACGCGCCGCCGATGCCGGTCATCGCGCGGATGCCGCCGAGGAGGCCCTGCATGTAGCCGTGGTCGTAGTGGTGGCACGGCGAGGGGCAGTCGGCCCAGCCCACCAGCGCCTGCGGGTCGACCCGGATCGGCGGCTCGACGAAGACCACGGCCCCGTTGGAGACGGCGACGAACTTGCCCGTGCCGATCAGCGTCAGGAAGCCCGGCACGATCGACTGCTTCAGTTCGAGCCCCGGCTCGAAGGCCAGCAGGTTCCCGGAGCGGATCGTGAGGTTGCCGTCGTCCAGGTCGAAGGAGTTGACGTCGAACGCCCGGTCCGCGAGGACCATCACGCCGCTGCCCTGCGCCACCACCCAGTCCGCGGCGTGCAGCGGCGAGTGGAAGCTGCCGGCCACCAGGCCGTCGAACGCGCCGTGGCCGATGCCGTCGAAGGAGATCTGCCCGTAGTAGGCGATCATCTTCCCCTTCTGGAGGAACCACTGCCCGTTGAGCGCGACGCTGAAGGCGTACGGGTGGACGTTGTCGTTGCGCGGCAGCGTGTTCATGTCGTGGACGACGGGTCCGGCGGTCATAGCTTCTCCTCCGATGCCTGCACGTAGACCGTGCCGTTGCCCGACAGCTCCAACTGGAACGCCTCGCCCGAGCCGCGGCCCACCATGTCGCGCCAGCCGAGCGCGGTGGAGAGCTTGTTCTGCACCTGGCCGCGGTGTGCGACGTACGCCTGCGGGTCGACGTGCACCGGGCGTTGCGGGGTGATCGGCAGCTCCAGTACGCCCCCGTGGGCCATCACCGCCACCGCGCCGTGGCCGGCCAGCGTGGTGGTGAACAGGCCCTGGCCGGTGACCTGGCCGCGGACCATGCCCATGACGCCGCCCTGCGAGCCCATGAACATCGTGCCCTGCTGGAGCGAGCCGTCGAAGGCCAGCAGCCGGTCGGCCTCCACGTACAGGGTGTCACCGGACATCTCGATCACGTGCACCTCGTGGCCGCCGTGGCCGAACATCACCGTGCCGGAGCCCTCGACGGTCATCAGCGGTGTCGCCTCGTTGGCCACCCGGCGGCCGATCATGGACGTCACGCCGCCCTGGCCGCCCTGGATGTTGGGCGTGAAGCGGACCTGCCCGGTGTAGGCGAGCATCGCCCCCCGTTGGCTGAACATGGTCTGGCCGGGCAGCACCTGCGCCTCGGCGATCTTCGAATTGAGCATGCGGAACGGCATCTAGACCGCGCCCCCCACCGTGTTGCGCTCGCTGGGCTGCACGTAGACCAGCCCGTCGCCCTCGAAGCGGATCTGGAAGCCCTCGCCGCCGCCCTCGCCTATGAGGGTGCGGAACGTGGCGCCGGACTGGAAGTGCTGCTGCAACCGGCCCGTGTGCGCGACGTACGCGCCCGGGTCGACGACCAGCGGCGTGCCCGGCGTGACCCGCAGCACCACCGCGGGCCCGTCCGACATGATCGCGACCTGCCCCGTGCCCTCCACCGTGGTGGTGAAGAGCCCGGTGCCGGTGCTCGCGCCGCGCATCCCCGTGAAGCTCGTCCCCGTCTTCAGGCCGCCGTCGGTCGCCAGCAGGTTGCTGGATTCCACGTACAGCTTGTCGGCCTGGAGGCCGACCAGATTGATCACGCTGGCCCGGTCGGCGAAGAAGCAGGTGCCCTGCCCCTTCACCTCCATCAGCTCCATCGACTCGCCGGTCAGCCGGCGCGTCACCATCCCCCGTATGCCCTCGCCGCCCCCTGTGAGCTTCTTGAACGCCATCTGGCCGTCGTAGGCGACCATGGAGCCGTTCTTCGCCTTCACCGCGTCGCCGGCCATGTCCACGGCCAGCACCTTGCTGCCTTGCAGTCGAAACTGAGCCACGGGGCGACGCTAGCGGCTCGCCCACCCCTCCCGGAAGGCCGGGTATGGGCGGCTGACACAATGGGGTCCAGTTTGCCCGGGGACATCCCCCGGATTCCGGACGATTCCGAAGGCTGCTCCCATGGACCATGTGGACCTCGACACCGCATCCGCCCTCCGCCGGCTCCGCCTGATCTCCGCCCCGGAGGCCGTCTCCTTCCTGCTGCTGCTCGTGTGCTCCGTGCTCAAGCGGACGACGGACTTCGACGCGGTCCCGGTGATGGGCATGATCCACGGGCTGCTCTTCATCGGGTACGTGCTCTTCCTCGCCGACGCCTGGAACCGCGCCCGCTGGCCGGTCAAGCGCGCCGCGCTCTACTTCGTCCTCGCCGTGCTGCCCGGCGGCGGCTTCGTCGCCGAGCGCATGCTGCGCCGCGAGGTGGAGGCCGGGATCATCGCCGCCCGGGCCCGCCGCGAGGGTGTCGTCGGGGCCTGACCGCCGCCCGCTGACCCTCCGGCCGACCCCTTCGTGGGGCGGAACCCCCCGCACGGCCCTCCCCGGTTCGACACGTCACGACTTTCCGCTTTTGGTGGATATGTCGGCGTTGTCGTATCCACGGAGGGATCGTGCGGCCGGAAGGCTATGACTACGAGAAGTTCAGCCGCCTCGCGGGGCCGCTGACGGATCCCGATCCGTCCCGGCCCTACCGGGTGCGCTACACGCGCCTGCTCTCCCGTGAGCCGCACCGCGTCCGGGCGGTCCTGCTCATGGCGCTCGCGCCGCTGCTGTCCTGCGCCCTGCTGCTCTACCTCGTCTGGCCCTCGCACTGGACCGAGCGCACCGGCGCCCCGCCCTGGCTGCTCACCGCGGACGCGGTGATGCTCATATCGATCGGGCTGATCGAGTCGTTCCGGCTGGTCAACGTCGTCTCGATCGCGCACGCCACGATGGTCGCCCGGGACCCGGTCCCGGTCACCGCCGAGCCCGGCACCCGGGTCGCGTTCCTCACCACGTACGTGCCCGGCAAGGAACCCATCGCCATGGTGCGCGCCACGCTCACCGGCGCGGTCGCGCTGCGGCACGACGGGCCGCTGGACGTCTGGCTGCTGGACGAGGGCGACGACCCCGAGGCCCGGGCGCTCTGCGCGGAGCTGGGCGTACGCCACTTCAGCCGCAAGGGCGTGCCGCACTGGAACACCGAGGAGGGCCCCCACCGGGCCCGGACGAAGCACGGCAACTACAACGCCTGGCTGGAGGCGTACGGCGACGGCTACGACTTCTTCGCCTCGGTCGACACCGACCACGTGCCGCTGCCCAACTACCTGGAGCGGATGCTCGGCTACTTCCGCGACCCCGACGTCGCCTTCGTCGTCGGCCCGCAGGTGTACGGCAACTACGACACCGCCGTCACCAAGTTCGCGGAGAGCCAGCAGTACCTCTTCCACGCGCTGATCCAGCGCGCCGGGAACGCCTACGGCTCGGCGATGTTCGTCGGCACCAACAACGCCGTACGCATCACCGCGCTCAAGCAGATCGGCGGCCTGTACGACTCGATCACCGAGGACATGGCCACCGGCTTCGAGCTGCACCGCACCCGCAACCCGGCCTCCGGCCGCCACTGGTCGTCGGTCTACACCCCGGACGTGCTGGCCGTCGGCGAGGGGCCCAACTCCTGGACCGACTTCTTCACCCAGCAGATGCGCTGGTCGCGCGGCACGTACGAGACGATCATCGGCCAGTACGGGCGCGGCAAGGAGCGCTTCCCCCTCCGCCGGCTCCTCAACTACTCGCTGATGCTCGTCTACTACCCGATGACCGCGGTCAACTGGCTGCTCGGCGCGCTGAGCTGCGTCCTCTTCCTCTGGCTCGGCTCCTCCGGCACCCAGGTACCGGCCTCGATCTGGCTGATGCTCTACAGCGACGCCGCCGCCCTCCAGGTCGGTCTCTACCTGTGGAACCGGCGGCACAACGTCTCGCCGCACGAGCCCGAGGGCTCCGGCGGGCTGGCCGGGATGCTGATGTCGGCGATGTCGGCGCCGATCTACTTCACGTCCTTCAGGGCGGCGGTGCTGCGCCGGCCGTGCCGGTTCGTGGTGACGCCCAAGGGCGGCGACGCGAGCCCCGACCGGCTGGCGACGTTCCGTATCCACTTCTTCTGGGCGGGGCTGCTCGCGGTCTCGTTCCTGGCGTCGGTCGTGCTGGGCCACACCCACGTCGCGATGCGCACCTGGACGGTGCTCGGGGTGTGCCTCGCGCTCGCGCCGGCCGCGATCTGGGTCTGGTCGGCGTGGCAGGTGCGCCGCACCAACCGGCGTGAGGACGTACGGCGCCGGGCGGCCGTGGCCGCCGCCGCTGCCGTGCGCGGCCGGGCGAGGAGGGGGCTGAGGACCAGGCTGTGGAAGCCCGCCAGGGCGGCCGAGGACGCGAGCGCCGGCCGGCCCGCGACGGCGGCGGCCCCGGCCACCGCCGCGCCGGCGACCACGGCGACCACCACTGCGACGACGAGCGGGAGCTGATCCATGGGGTACCGGCCCGGCAAACGGCTGAAGAAGACGGCGATAGGCACCGGCGTGGTCCTGCTGCTTGCGGGGCTCAACGCGCCCGCGGCCATCGGCTTCGCCGAGGAGCAGTACCACGAGTACCGGATATCCCGGCCCGGCTACCGGGCGCAGTACGGGTCCTGGCAGGTGCAGGACGCCCCGGACTCGTACAAGCTCAACGCCATCCACGCCACGCTGCTGCACACCGGCAAGGTGCTGCTCATCGCCGGCTCCGGCAACGACGAGAAGCAGTTCGACGCCGGCACGTTCCGCACCGTCCTGTGGGACCCGGAGAAGAACAGCTACCAGGAGATCCCCACCCCCGCCGACCTGTTCTGCGCCGGGCACACCCAACTGGCCGACGGCCGGCTGCTGGTCGCCGGCGGCACCGCCCGCTACGAGCTGCTCGACGGCGACGTCGAGCGCGCCGGCGGCCGGATGCTGGTGAAGAACGAGAACCCCGACAAGCGGGTCCGGCTCAAGGAGGGCACCGGCTTCATAGCCCCCTCCGGCCTCGTCTACCGCACCACCGCCGCGGTCACGGTCCCGGCCGCGAAGAAGAAGGCCCCCAAGCGCGGCAAGGCGACCGTCACCGCCGCCGAGGCCAACGTCTTCGTCGAGGCGGAGGAGGAGGGCCGCGGCTACGTCCAGGACCGGCAGGCGCAGTACGCCGTCGAGGGCCTGACGGGCAAGGACGCGGACAACGTCTACGGCCTGGCGCAGAAGCTCAGCATGGACAAGCAGGACTTCCAGGGGATCAAGGACACCTTCGAGTTCGACCCGGTCAAGGAGCGCTACGTCCGCGTCGACCCGATGGACAAGGCGCGCTGGTACCCGACGCTCGTGACGCTGCCCGACGGCAAGGTCCTGTCGGTCTCCGGCCTCGACGAGTCGGGCGAGATCCTCTACGGCGACAACGAGATCTACGACCCGGAGACGAAGAAGTGGTCCAAGGCGCCGAACCGCTACTTCCCGACGTACCCGGCGCTCTTCCTGACCGAGGGCGGCAAGCTCTTCTACTCCGGCGCCAACGCCGGCTACGGCCCGGCCGACCGCGGCCGCAAGCCCGGGATCTGGGACCTGGAGGACAACTCCTTCACCACCGTGCCCGGCATGACCGACCCCGACCAACTGGAGACCGCCGGCTCGCTGCTGCTGCCGCCCGCCCAGGACCAGAAGGTCATGGTGCTCGGCGGCGGCGGGGTCGGGGAGTCGGCTAAGTCCACGCCGCGCACCTCGATCATCGACCTGACCAAGGACGATCCCGCGTACGAGGACGGGCCCGCGCTGCCGCAGGGCACCCGCTACCTCAACAGCGTGATCATGCCGGACGACTCGGTCTTCACCAGCGGCGGCTCGGCCGACTACCGCGGGCGCGGCGACAGCGACATCAAGAAGGCCCAGTTCTACGACCCGGGCACCAACTCCTTCACCCCCGCCGCCGATCCCGAGGTGGGCCGCAACTACCACTCCGAGGCCGTGCTGCTGCCCGACGGCCGGGTGGCCACCTTCGGCTCCGACTCCCTCTTCGGCGACAAGGCCAACACCCAGCCCGGCAGCTTCGAGCAGCGCATCGAGATCTTCACGCCGCCGTACCTCCACCGGGGCGACGACGCGAAGCGGCCGGCGATCGGCGCGGGGCCCAAGCGGCCGGGGCGCGGCGAGGAGGCGACGTACGAGGTCGCGGGGGCCGAGCGGGTGGAGAAGGCGCGGCTGATCCGGCCGGGTTCCGTCACCCACGTCACGGACGTCGAGCAGCGCTCGATCCAGTTGGACGTGCGCAGGGGCGACGGGGAGGTGACGGTGACGGTCCCGGAGGACCCGACGCTGGTGCCGCCGGGCTGGTACATGCTCTTCGTCGCCGACGGCGAGGGCGTGCCGTCCGAGGCGAAGTGGGTGCACGTGCCGTGACGAGCCCGTCGGCGGGGCCGCCGCCCCTCGGTCCCGCCGGCGTCCGGCGGACCGGCTCCCGCGGGGGCGGGAGCCGGTTCGTACGCGGAAGGAGCCGGCTCGTACGGAGTTCTCGTACGAAGGATTCGTACGGAGGGGGGCTCAGCCCGCGCGGCGGGCCAGGCCCAGGGCGTACTCCGGCCACCAGGCGCCGGCCTTGGGGCCGCCGCGGCACGGCCCGTCGGACTCCCCGGGGCGCTTGACCCACAGGAAGGCGTCGGCCAGGTCGTCGCCGGTGCGCGTCGTCGGCGGCTCGCCGAGCGCCCGCCCCGGCGGGTTGCACCACACCTGGTCGGGCGCCCCGGACAGCGGGCCGTTGCCGTTGCGGCTGGTGTCGATGACGAAGTGGGCGTCGTCGAGGAGGCCCGACAGCCGGCGGCCGTAGGCGATCTGCTCGTCGGTGCGCTGGAAGTTGGAGGTGTTGAGCGCGAAGCCGTCGGCCTCGCCGACGCCGGCCTTCCACAGGGCGCGGGCCAGGTTCTCGGGGTCGGCGATCCAGGCGGAGTTGCCGGCGTCGAGGTAGACCTTGACGCCCGGGTGCTGCTTGAGCCGGTCGATGGCGGCGGAGATCAGCCGGTAGCGCTCCTCGTGCAGCTCCGGCGGGGTGCAGCCGTCGACGATGTGCGGGACGGCGTCCGGCTCCAGGATCACCAGTGCCTTCGCGTCCCCGATGCCGTCGGCGAAGGAGCCGATCCACCGCTCGTACGCGGCGGCGTCGGGGGCGCCGCCCGCGGAGTGCTGGCCGCAGTCGCGGTGCGGGATGTTGTACGCCACGAGCACGGCGGTACGGCCGCCGGACGCGGCGCCGCGGACGGCCGTGCGCACGTCGGCGGCGGGGTCGTGGGCGCTGGGCCACTCGGCGACGGGCCGGCTCGCGATCCGCTCCAGCAGCGCGGCGTCCTCGGCCCGCCCCTGCTGCTCGTACGCGCGCACCTGGCGGGCGGCGGGGGAGCCGGGGTCCACCCAGAACGGCGACTTCGCCGCCGAGGCCGCCCGCGCGCGCTCGCCGCCCCGCGGCCCGGTCCCGTCCCCGTCGCCGCCCCCGGAGGAGCAGCCGAGGAGGACCCCGAGGAGCAGGAGGCTGATGAGCGTACGGATCCGCGCCGACATGCACTTCTCCCGCGGGAGGCGATCGAACAGAACGTGTCGATCGTGACATGAGCGGATCTTTCCGAGCGGAACGCCGCGCCCGCGCGCCCGGCGCCGCGGGCCGGAGGCGTCCGGATGGGCGTCAGCCGCCCGCGGCCAGCGCGACGCCGAGCGGCGTGCGCTCGTACAGCACCCGGTGGCGCTCGCGGTGCGAGGTCAGCAGGCCCGCCGCCTTCAGCACGGACAGGTGCGCGGAGACCGACGAGGGGGCCAGCCCCAGGCGGCGGGCCAGCGCGGAGGTGGACGCCGGCTCGACGAGCGCGGCCAGGACGGTGGCGCGGCCGGCGCCGAGCAGCCGCGCCAGCGTCTGAGCCGCCTCGGGGCCGGTGTCCGACCACAGGGCGCCGACGCCGCGGGCGGGGTAGATGACGGTGGGCTGCCAGGGCGGCTGGAAGCCGGTCACCACGTCGGGCCAGACGAAGGCGCTGGGCATCAGCAGCAGGCCGTCGCCGCCGAGGTCGCGCTCGTAGCGCTGGGAGCCCTTCGTCCGTACGGTCAGCAGCCCGTCCTGGTACGACAGCCGCCGGTGCAGCAGCGCGAACAGCTCGCCGAGGCCCGCGGACGCCAACTGCCGGGCGCGGAAGTCGATGTCCGCCTCCAGCAGGTCGTGCAGCCGCGGCCAGTACGGCTCGACCAGCGCGTGCCAGGCGCGCTCCGTGACGTCCGCCATCAGCTCGATCGCGGCGGCCGGGTCGTCGAGCAGCTTGCGGCCGAGCGGGGACTCGGCGGCGCCGGGCAGGGTGCTGAACGACAGGGTCATCTCCGCGTGCGCCAGCTCGGGGTCGGTGGCGCGCAACCGGGCGAGGCCGTCGGCCACCGAGGTGTACGCCGCCTGCGGCGGGCCGCCGAGGAAGTCCGGGGTGTAGCCGGGGCCGTTCGGCATGAAGATCCACAGCAGTTCGAGGTCCAGCCCGGCGGCGGCCTCGCCGAGCCGGCTCAGCCACGGGCGGTGGTAGCCGTGCCGCTCGGTGCGGCGCAGCGTCCGTATCGCCTCGTGGGTCTCGAAGACCGGGGAGATCGCGAAGCGGCAGCGCAGCAGGTCGTCGGGGCCGAAGCGCATGTACACCGGCACGGCGGCCCCCCTCGCTCGCTCACTGATTCGGCTGCTGCCGAAAGACTACGGGCCGGCGCCGACAGGGGCCACGCTCCGGTGATGAGCGACACCACAGCCCCGGACGGCACGGCCGCGCCCGTGCCCGCGGCCCTGCCGTCCGGCCCTGCCCCCGCCGGCGCCGCTGCCCCCGCCGGCGCCGACCCGCGCGCCCGCTACGCCGACGTCTTCCGCGTCCGCGAGTTCCGCTTCGTCTTCGCCGCCCACGTCATGTCGATCACCGGCGAGGTCGTCGCGGCCATCGCGCTGACCGTCCTGGTCTACGACCGCACCGGCTCCCCGCTGCTGAGCGCGCTCACCCTCGGCGTCGGCCTGCTGCCGTACCTCGTCGGCGGCACCCTGCTGTCCTCGATCGCCGACCGCCTGCCCGCCCGCCGGGTGCTGGTGACCTGCGACCTGCTCGCCGCCGTCTGCTTCGCGGTGATGGTGCTCCCGGGGATGCCCGTCGCCGTGCTGCTGGCGCTGCGCTGCGTCGCGGGCGTCATCTCGCCGGTCTTCACCGGCACCCGGATCGCCACGCTCGCCGACATCCTCGGCACCGGCGACCGGTTCGTCCTCGGCCGCTCCGTCATCCGGCTCACCGCGCAGGCGGCGCAGCTCGTCGGCTTCGCCCTCGGCGGGCTGCTGGCGGCGTTCTCCCCGCGCGCGACGCTGACGCTGACCGCGTTGGGGATGCTCGGCTCGGCGCTGGTGCTGCGCTTCGGCACCCGCGCCCGCCCGGCACGTACCGCGGCGGCCGGCCGGGCCGCGCCGGGCCGCACGAGCACCGTCGGCGCGTCGCTCGCCGCCGCCGGCACCTTCCTGCGCGACCGCCGTATCCGCGCGCTGCTGCTGCTCACCTGGATCCCGCCGACCTTCGTCGTCGCCCCCGAGGCCCTGGCCGCCGCGTACGCCGACGAACTCGGCATCGGCGCCCTCGGGCTCGGCCTGCTCATGACCGGCATGCCGATCGGCGCGGTCACCAGCGAGATCCTCGCCGGCTCGCTGCTGGGCCCCCGCGGCCGGGAGCGGATCGTCTTCCCGGTGGCGGTGCTGTGCACGGTCCCGGCGATCGGCTTCGTGACGCACCCCTCCTTCGGCTGGGCGCTGCCGCTGCTGGTGCTGACCGGCTTCGGCATCTCGTACTCGCTCGGCCTCGACCAGTGGTTCGTCGCCGCCGTGCCCGAGGAGATGCGCGGCCGGGCGATGACGCTCCAGACCGCGGGGCTGATGACGCTCCAGGGCGTGGGCATGGCGGGCGCGGGCGCGGTCGCGGAGTTCGTGCCGGTGCACGTGGCCGTCGCCGCGGTCGGCGTGACGGGCTCGCTGTGCTCGCTGCTGGTCTGCCTGGAGGTGCGCAGGACCCGACCGAAGGGTGAGACCGGGCTGACCGCGAAATGACCGGGCGGTAGGGTCGGCGACGTGCCGAAGCCGTTGAGCCTGTCGTTCGACCCCATCGCGCGCGCCGACGAACTGTGGCGCCAGCGCTGGGGAGCCGTGCCCGCCGTCGGGGCGATCACCTCGGTGATGCGCGCCCACCAGATCCTGCTGGGGCAGGTCGATGCCGTCGTCAAGCCGTACGGGCTGACCTTCGCGCGCTACGAGGCCCTGGTGCTGCTCACCTTCTCCAAGGCGGGCGAGCTGGCGATGTCCAAGCTCGGCGAGCGGCTGATGGTGCACCCGACGTCGGTGACCAACACCGTCGACCGGCTGGTCAGGTCCGGCTACGTGGCCAAGCGGCCCAACCCCAACGACGGCCGCGGCACCCTCGCGTCGATCACGGACCGGGGCCGCGAGGTCGTCGAGCAGGCGACGCGCGACCTGATGGCGATGGACTTCGGGCTCAGCGCGTACGACGAGGACGAGTGCGCGGAGATCTTCTCCCTGCTCCGTCCGCTGCGGATAGCGGCGGGCGACTTCGAGCAGTAGCCGGCGCGCGCAGCGGCCCCTCGGCCGCTACGCCTCGGCCTCCGCCACCGCGGGGTCGCCGTCGCGGACGACCAGCGGGGCGACCTCCCGGGTGAGCCTGCGCTCGACGAAGAACGCGGCGGTCGGCACCGTCCCCGCGAGCAGCACCCAGATCAGCCTGCCGACCGGGAGCTTCGCCTTGGAGCCGAGGTCGAAGGCGCACACCAGGTAGACGATGTACAGCCAGCCGTGCGCGATGCTCACGACCTTCGTGAAGCCGTCCGCGCCGGAGAGGTCCAGGGCGTACTTGCCGATCATGCCGAGGGTCAGCAGAACCAGGAGCACGCCGGTCACGTACGCCATCGTGCGGTAGCGGGTGAGGACGCTCTTCTTCATGACACCGAGCCTAGACCCCGCGCGGAACCCGCCGTGACCGCCCCCACTCCCGGCCCGCGCATGCCACGGCGGGGGCGGCGGCATGCGACACTTAGTAGGACGTCCTATTAAGTGCGCCGCGCGATCCGCGCGCACAGAGAGGCGGTACGCATGGACGCTGCGGCCATGGAGGAAGGCCGGCGCCGCTGGCAGGCGCGTTACGACGCGGCCCGCAAGCGCGAGGCGGACTACACCACGCTCTCGGGCGACGACGTCGAGCCGGTCTACGGCCCGCGCCCCGGGGACGTCTACGAGGGCTTCGAGCGCA
The DNA here is from genome assembly GCF_045781775.1 of Streptomyces sp. 184. Classification (NCBI taxonomy): domain Bacteria; kingdom Bacillati; phylum Actinomycetota; class Actinomycetes; order Kitasatosporales; family Streptomycetaceae; genus Streptomyces; species Streptomyces sp. 184. The sequence goes on from NZ_CP123230.1 coordinate 1,790,591, forward strand.
TCGGCTGGCCCGGCGAGTTCCCGTACACCCGCGGCCTGTACGCCACCGGCTACCGCGGCCGTACGTGGACCATCCGCCAGTTCGCCGGCTTCGGCAACGCCGAGCAGACCAACGAGCGCTACAAGCTCATCCTCGGCGCCGGCGGCGGCGGTCTGTCCGTCGCGTTCGACATGCCCACCCTCATGGGCCGCGACTCCGACGACCCGCACGCGCTGGGCGAGGTCGGGCACTGCGGCGTGGCCATCGACTCCGCCGCCGACATGGAGGTGCTCTTCCGCGGCATCCCGCTGGGCGACATCACCACCTCGATGACGATCAGCGGCCCCGCCGTCCCCGTCTTCTGCATGTACCTGGTCGCCGCCGAGCGCCAGGGCGTCGACCCCGGCGTGCTCAACGGCACCCTCCAGACGGACATCTTCAAGGAGTACATCGCGCAGAAGGAGTGGCTCTTCCAGCCCGAGCCGCACCTGCGCCTCATCGGCGACCTGATGGAGTACTGCGCCGAGCGCATCCCGGCGTACAAGCCGCTGTCCGTCTCCGGCTACCACATCCGCGAGGCCGGCTCGACGGCCGCGCAGGAGCTGGCGTACACCCTTGCCGACGGCTTCGGATACGTGGAGCTGGGCCTGTCCCGCGGCCTCGACGTCGATGCCTTCGCCCCCGGCCTGTCCTTCTTCTTCGACGCCCACGTCGACTTCTTCGAGGAGATCGCCAAGTTCCGCGCCGCGCGCCGCATCTGGGCCCGCTGGCTGCGCGACGTGTACGGCGCGCGCACCGAGAAGGCGCAGTGGCTGCGCTTCCACACCCAGACCGCGGGCGTGTCCCTGACCGCCCAGCAGCCGTACAACAACGTGGTGCGCACCGCCGTCGAGGCGCTGGCCGCGGTCCTCGGCGGCACCAACTCGCTGCACACCAACGCCCTGGACGAGACCCTGGCGCTGCCCAGCGAGCGGGCCGCGGAGATCGCGCTGCGCACCCAGCAGGTGCTGATGGAGGAGACGGGAGTCGCGAACGTCGCCGACCCCCTCGGCGGCTCCTGGTACGTCGAGCAGCTCACCGACCGGATCGAGGCCGACGCCGAGAAGATCTTCGAGCAGATCCGCGAGCGCGGCCGGCGCGCCCACCCGGACGGGCAGCACCCGGTCGGGCCGATCACGTCGGGGATCCTGCGCGGCATCGAGGACGGCTGGTTCACCGGCGAGATCGCCGAGTCCGCCTTCCGCTACCAGCGGTCGCTGGAGAAGGGCGACAAGAAGATCGTCGGCGTCAACTGCCACACCGGCTCCGTCACCGGCGACCTGGAGATCCTGCGGGTCAGCCACGAGGTGGAGCGCGAGCAGGTGCGCGAGCTGGCCGCCCGCAAGGACGCCCGCGACGACGCGCGGGTGCGCGCCGCGCTGGCCGCGATGCTCACCGCGGCCCGGGACGGCGGCAACATGATCGAGCCGATGCTCGCCGCGGTACGGGCCGAGGCGACGCTCGGCGAGATCTGCGACGCCCTGCGCGACGAGTGGGGCGTCTACACCGAGCCGGCCTCCTTCTGACCCGTACGCGCGAGGGCTCGTCCGCTACGCGCGCGGGGGAGCGGGGTCACACGACGAGGACGGTTTTGCCGCGCGTGTGGCCCTTCTCCCAGTCCCGGATCGCCTCGGCGGCGTCGGCCAGCGCGTATCTGCGGCCGACGACCGGGCTGATCGCACCGGACTCCAGCAGGGCGCGCACCTCCTCGACGTCCCCTGGCCGGGGGCGCACGTAGGGCGCCTTCACCTTCCGGGCGGAGAACAGGGAGCGCACCGAGCCGCCGAGCGAGCGCCGCAGGTCGCCGACCCACCTGCCGCCGCCCTCGCCGCCGACCAGGACGATCGTGCCGCGCGGGGCGAGGACGCGGCGCAGCGAGGCCAGCGGGCGGTTGCCGGCGGTGTCGAGCACGAGGTCGTAGCGGGCGGTGCCGGCGGTGACGTCCCGCTCGGTGTAGTCGACGACGTGGTCCGCGCCCAGCGAGCGGACCAGTTCGGTCTTGTCGGTGCCGCACACCCCGGTGACCTCGGCCTCCCGCGCCTTGGCGAGCTGCACGGCGAACGTGCCCACGCCGCCGCCTGCGCCGAGCACCAGGACGTGCCCGCCGGCCCGCAGCCCGCCCGCGTCGACGAGGGCGCGCAGCGCGGTGATCGCGGAGGTGGGCACGGCCGCGGCCGCGTCGAAGTCCACGTCCGCCGGCTTGGCCGCGAACATCTCCGCGGCGCCGCGGCAGTACTCCGCGAAGGTCCCGCCGCTGCCGACGCCGAACACGTCGTCGCCCGGCGCGAAGCGGGTGACGCCCGCGCCGACCGCCGCGACGGTCCCGGCGGCGTCCCAGCCGCGCACCCGGTCCTTCGGCCTGCGCAGGCCGAAGCCCATCAGGCGCATCAGATACGGCAGCCCGGTCATCAGGTGCCACACGCTGGGGTCGAGGCCGGCGGCCCGTACCCGTACGACGATCTCGCCCGCACCCGGTTCCGGCCGTTCGACCTCGGCCTGCCGCAGCACCCCGGCCGGGCCGTAGCGGTCCTGGACGATCGCCTTCATGGACCCCTCCTTGAGGTGGGGTGCCAGCATCCCGCCCCGGGCGCGGCCGGGACAGGCCCGAAGGGCCTATTGCGCGGACCCGCCCGCGCTGCCCGGGTCCGTCAGGGCGGCCAGGCCCCGGGTCAGCAGGGTGGCGAGCGCCGTCGCCCACGCCGCGGTCACCGGCTCCGCGCTGACCAGCAGCCGGTGCAGCACGGCGCCGGCGATCACGTCGAAGACCATGTCCGCGTTGCGGTCCGCCGTGGCGGCGTCCGGCTCCGCCGGCAACTCCCCGCGCGCCTGCGCGCGTTCGCGGCCCCGGAGCACCAGGTGCTTCTGCCGGTCCACGATCGCGCCGCGGATCCGCTCGCGCAGCGCGGCGTCCTGTGTCGACTCCGCCAGCACCGCCATCAGCGCGCCGCGCGTCCGCGGCTCCCGGAGCAGCGCGGCGAACTGGAGCACCACGTCCTCCACGTCCCGCGCCAGGCTGCCGTGGTCCGGCAGCCGCAGCGAGTCGAAGAGGTCGGCGAGCGCGTCGAGGACGAGTTCGTTCTTGCCCGGCCAGCGCCGGTAGAGCGTGGTCTTCGCCACTCCGGCGCGGGCGGCCACGTCCCCGAGCGTCACCCGGGCCCAGCCCACCTCGGCGATCGCGGCCCGGGCGGCGTCCAGGATCGCCCGGTCCGCGGTCGCGCTGCGCGGGCGGCCCGCGCGGCGTACGGAGGGGGTCTCGTGGCTCATGAGCTGGACCTTATCCCTTCTCCGCGCCGACGCCTGTGGGTTACGCTACGAGGCGTAGCGTAAGTCACCCCCGAGCGGCCGGTGTCTTCTGCTGCACCTTCGAACCCGCCCGGAACGAACCCTTCCGGGCGGGTTCGCCGAGCCGTCGGCGGCCCGTCCGTTCAATGCGGCGCGCGAAGGGGGGAGGATAGAGCGTATGCAGCCACGCAACATGTCTATGAGCGGAGCGGTCGACCTGGCCGCGGTGAAGGCGGCCGCGGAGGCCAAGGAGAAGGCGGAGGCGGCGCGCGCCCAGGCCGCCCGCGACGGGGTGCCCGTACCGACCGCCGGTGCGCTGGTCATCGATGTCGACGAGGCCGGCTTCCAGCAGGACGTCCTCCAGCGCTCCACCGAGGTCCCGGTCGTCATCGACTTCTGGGCCGAGTGGTGCCAGCCGTGCAAGCAGCTCGGCCCGCTGCTGGAGCGGCTGGCGCAGGAGTACGCCGGGCGGTTCGTGCTGGCCAAGATCGACGTGGACGCGAACCAGATGCTGTTCCAGCAGTTCGGCGTCCAGTCCATCCCGGCGGTCTTCGCGGTCGTCGGCGGGCAGGCCATCCCGCTCTTCCAGGGTGCCGCCCCCGAGGCGCAGATCCGGCAGGTGCTGGACGAGCTGATCAAGGTCGCCGAGCAGCAGTTCGGCATCGTCGGGCAGCCGGCGGCCGGCGACGCCGCCGTGGCCGGCGGGGACGCCGAGGGCGCGGAGGAGGTGCCGGAGGAGCCGGTGGGTCCGTACGACAGCGCGCTGGCCGCGGCCGGTGACGCGCTGGACCGGGGCGACCTGGGCGGCGCGGTGCAGGCGTACCGGAACGTGCTGTCCGACGACCCGGGCAACGTGGAGGCGACGCTGGGTCTGGCGCAGGCGGAGCTGCTGCGGCGCGTGGAGGGGCTCGACCCCGCCGCCGTGCGCAAGGAGGCGGCGGACGACCCCGCGGACGTCGAGGCGCAGATCCGGGTCGCCGACCTCGACCTGGTCGGCGGGCACGTCGAGGACGCGTTCGGCCGGCTGGTCGACACGGTCGCGCGGACCGCGGGCGAGGACCGGCAGGCCGCGCGGGTGCGGCTGCTGGAGCTGTTCGAGGTCGTCGGCGGCGACGATCCGCGGGTGGTGGCGGGGCGGCAGGCGCTGGCCCGCGTGCTGTTCTGAGCAGAGGCCGACGTGGAGTGACAGCCCTGGCTGCTTTGCCAAGAATTTGCTGTGAGCAGGGCTGTTACTCGGAGTAACTGACGAACTGTCAGATGACCGTCTTTGTCATGCTTTCTCGTCGGGTACGTCCGCGATGAGCGGCGACCCAGGGTGCAGGATCCGGCCAATCCGGCCGGATCTGCGCCCCTCTCGCGTTACCCGTTGGTAACGAACCCCTTGTGCGCCCCCCTTCCGATGCACCACGATCGCCATCCGGACAGGGGGGTTCCCCGTTCCCGCACCCGACCCGGCGGAACGGAGCCTGTCCGGACAGGAGTCGCTCGGGGGTGAACGACCCCCCTTCGACGTAGCGCGTCCGCCGCCCGTAGACCGGACCCGCACCAGCCGCGCCCGCGTGCGCGTTGCGGATCCCCTCGCTCCCGAGGACCGGCCCACGGGTCCAGGACGTACGTCCGAGAAGGAGGCAAAGCATGGAGTCCCAGGCACGTGGTGGGACCAGGTGGAAGCGGTTCGCCGTGGTGATGGTGCCGAGCCTGGCGGCGACCGCCGCGATCGGCGTGGCGCTCGGCCAGGGCGCCCTGGCGGCGTCGTTCAGCGTGTCGGGCCAGGAGTTCAAGGTCACGGCCGACCGCCTGGAGGGCACCGGCTTCGTCCAGTACGGGGGTGTCGACAGCGGGCACGACCTCAACGGCGACGAGGCCGCCCGGCCGGTCGCGATCTCCGCGTTCAAGGACGCCGAGATCCAGGGCATGTGCCAGTCGGTCGTCACGCCCGACGTCCCGCTCATCGGCTCGATCAGCCTGGTTCTGAACGCGGGCGACGACGAGCCGGTGGAGGCCAAGAACCTCTACATCGACATCGCACAGCTCGACGCCGACGCGACGTTCGAGAACATCAACATCGGTGTCGCCGCCGGGTCCAGCACCAAGGGACCGGGCATCGGCAAGGGCGACAACGCGAACCCCAACGGGTTCGCGCAGGAGGCCGACAAGGCCATCCTCACCGACGTGAAGCAGACCGCATGGGCCACCAGCGCCGGCACCTTCAAGCTGAGCGGGCTCAGCATGAAGCTGCACAAGGGCGTCAAAGAGTGCTTCTGACCACGCACTCGGCCGGCGGGGAGGCGCGTACCGCTCCCCGCCGGCGCCCCTCTGACTGACCGTACTGCCGTACCGGGGAGCTGTATTCATGAGCGCCGAGTTGCCGGACCTGCTGCACCGTCTGAACGCCTGGCGGCTGCGATTCCGTGCCTGGCGCGGCTCCCGCCCGTTCTGGGCGGGCCTGCTGACCATCGCGGGCGGCGTGCCGATCGGCGCGCTGCCGTACTACAACATCAAGCTCGGCAACCTCAGCCTCCAGATGGCGACTCAGGCGGGGGCCGGCGGCCTGATCATCGGCGTGCTGCTGGTGACACTCGGCCTGACCATGTGGTTCCACTCCCTCGTCCGGGTGTTCGCGGGCGTCGCCTCCATCGTGCTCGCGCTGGTGTCGATTCCGGTGTCCAACTTCGGCGGCCTGCTGGTGGGATTCCTGCTGTCGATGGTCGGCGGCGCGCTGGCCGTCTCCTGGGCGCCGGGCGGGCCGGTGGCCGCCGAGGACGAGGACGCCGGGGACGCCTCCGGCGCGTCCGACGCCTCCGCGGGTGACCGGCGGGAGGGGAAGGGCGCCGCATCCGCGGAGAGAACGGGCGGACCCGACGACGACATCGGCGTGGACGTCCTGGAGGACATCAACGGCGGGAGGCACCGTGCTGCCGGGTGACCAGAGGAGGGCGGCGCGCGGCGGCCCGCGGCACGCGGCGCCGCGCAGGTCGCTGCTCGGCCGGGTGCCGGCGGGCAAGGCGATAGCCCTGGCCGCCATGCCCACCGCGGTCTTCCTGGGCCTGGGGCTCACGCCCCGGCCGGCGATCGCCGAGGACGATCCGGCCAACCGCTGGCGGCCGGGGCCGTGCGCGGAGCAGTCGGACGAGCCGAAGGGCGAGGAGAGCGGGGACGGCGCCGCCGCCGGGGACGGCGAGGAGCCGCCGGGCGCCGGGGAGTCGGCGGAGCCGGGCGACGGGCCGTCACCGAGTCCGTCGGCCACGGCGGACGGCTCGGCGTCAAAGCGGCCGGGCTCCGGTACGGGGTCGGGCGGCGGGTCCGACGGTGGCGGGTCCGATGGTGGGTCCGGCGGCGGGTCCGGTGCCGGCGGAGCGGAGGGTGGCGGCAAGGCGGAGCCGAGTCCTTCGCCGTCGGAGTCGCATCCCTGGTACGACCCGCTGGGCCTCGGCGACAAGCTGGGCGACCTCCTCGACCCGGACGAGCCCGAAGCCGGGCCCGAGCCCGGATCCGAGGGGTCCGGCGGCTCGGAGGACTCCGACTCCGGTGCCGGCACGGCCGGTTCGGGGTCGGACGGCGGTACGGGATCGGGGTCGGGGTCCGGCCCCGGCGCCGCGCCGGACGACGAGCGGGACGGGACCGAGAAGGCCATCCGCGACGCCGCCGACGAGGCCGGCGCCACCGTGGAAGAGCTGGACGACAAGGTCCGGGAGACGGCCGAGGACCCCGCCGACGAAAAGCAGGACACCGGCGACGACGCCGCCGCGGACGCCGGCGGCAAGGAGCCGTTCCCCTGCCCCACCGCCGACCCCGAGGCCCTCGCGGACGCCGAGCCGGAACCCGGGCTGCCGCTGCTGCCCGACGACCCCTGGCGGCTGGAGAGCACCAAGCTCACGCTCAAGGGGCTCAAGTACCACGGGATCGTCGAGGTGAAGACCTACAGCGGCGCGGTGAAGAAGGTGCTGAAGTACACCGCCGACGACGGGGTCGACATCCGCGACCTGCACCAGACCGTCGTCGGACCCGGCAGGCACACCTCGCACGTACGGGCCGACAAGGGCAGCACGTCCACGATCCGCAACGGCACCGTGACCATGTACACCGAGGAGCTGAAGGGCAGCCTCTTCGGGCTGATCCCGCTGACGTTCAGCCCCGAGAGCCCGCCGCCGCTGGACCTGCCGTTCGCCTTCTTCACCGACGTACAGGTGATCCAGGCCGGTCAGTTCGGCGGCACCCTCACCGTGCCGGGCCTGGAGAACACCATCGAGTAGCGCCGCCCGCGCCGCTCAGCGCTCGCCGCCCAGGTGGTGCACGCGGACCATGTTCGTGGTGCCCGGCACCCCGGGCGGCGACCCGGCGGTCATGACCATCGTGTCGCCCTCGTGGAAGCGGTTGAGCTTCAGCAGCTCCCCGTCCACCAGGTCCACCATCGCGTCGGTGTTGTCCACGTGCGGCACGAGCACCGGCTCCACGCCCCAGCTCAGGCAGAGCTGGTTGCGCGTGCTCTCGTCCGTGGTGAACGCCACGATCGGCTGGCACGCGCGGTAGCGCGAGAGCCGCCGCGCGGTGTCCCCGGACTGGGTGAACGCCGCCAGCGCCCGCGCGTCCAGGAAGTCCGCGATCTCACACGCAGCCCGGGCCACGGACCCGCCCTGCGTACGCGGCTTCTTGCCCGGCACCAGCGGCTGGAGCCCGCGCGACAGCAGCTCGTCCTCCGCCGCCACGACGATCCGCGCCATCGTCTTCACCGTCTCGATCGGGTACTTGCCGACCGACGACTCGGCGGACAGCATCACCGCGTCCGTACCGTCGAGGATCGCGTTGGCGACATCGGACGCCTCGGCGCGCGTCGGGCGCGAGGCGTGGATCATCGACTCCATCATCTGGGTCGCGACGATCACCGGCTTGGCGTTGCGGCGGCACATCTCGATCAGCCGCTTCTGCACCATCGGCACCCGCTCCAGCGGATACTCCACCGCCAGGTCGCCGCGGGCCACCATCACGCCGTCGAAGGCAAGGACGATCTCCTCCATGTGGTCGATCGCCTGCGGCTTCTCCACCTTGGCGATCACCGGCACCCGCCGCCCGGCCTCGTCCATGATCCGGTGCACGTCGCCGACGTCGCCGGCGTCGCGCACGAAGGACAGCGCGACCATGTCGCAGCCCATGCGCAGCGCGAAGCGCAGGTCGTCCACGTCCTTCTCGGAGAGCGCCGGCACGTTCACCGCCACGCCGGGCAGGTTGATGCCCTTGTGGTCGGAGACGACGCCGCCCTCGATGACCATCGTGCGCACCTCGGGGCCGCGCACCTCCAGCACCTCAAGGGCCACCGCGCCGTCGTTGACGAGGATCCGCTCGCCCGGCGAGACGTCGCTGGGCAGTCCCTTGTACGTGGTCCCGCAGATGGACCGGTCGCCGGCCACGTCCTCGGTGGTGATGGTGAACTCGTCGCCGCGCAGCAGCTCCACCGGGCCCTCGGCGAAGGTCTCCAGCCGGATCTTCGGGCCCTGGAGGTCGGCCAGCACGCCGATGGGCCGCCCGGTCTCCTCGGCGGCCTTGCGCAGCCGGTCGTAGCGCTCCTGGTGCTCGGCCTGGGTGCCGTGGCTCATGTTGAAGCGGGCCACGGACATGCCGGCCTCGATCAGCGCTTTGAGCTGCTCGAAGGAGTCGACGGCGGGACCCAGGGTGCAGACGATCTTCGCTCGGCGCATGGCGGCATCCTATCGGTTTGTTCTCGACCGGAATTATTCCGGTGGAGGAAGCGCCGAGCCGCCCGCGCCGACCAGGTCACGGGTCTGGGTGGCGATCTCCAGCTCCTCGTCGGTGGGCACCACGGCGACCGTCACCCGGGAGCCGGGCGCGGAGACCACGCGGGGCGCTGAGCCGCGTACCGCGTTGCGCACCGAGTCCAGCTCGACGCCGAGCCACTCCAGGCCCCGCATCGACGCCTCCCGTACGGCGGCGGAGTTCTCCCCGACACCGGCGGTGAACGCGATGGCGTCCACCCGGCCGAGCACGGCGGTGTACGCACCGACGTATTTCCGGATGCGGTGGACGTACACGTCGAACGCCAGCTTCGCGCTCTCGTCGCCCTCGGCGATCCGGCGGCCGATCTCCCGCATGTCGTTGTCGCCGCAGAGGCCGACCAGCCCGCTGCGCTTGTTCAGCAGCGCGTCGGCCGCGTCCGTGTCCATGCCCGCCTCCCGGGCGAGATGGAAGATCACCGCCGGGTCCAGGTCCCCGCTGCGGGTGCCCATCACCAGGCCCTCCAGCGGGGTCATCCCCATCGACGTCTCCACGCACCGGCCGCCGGCCACCGCGGAGACGCTGGCGCCGTTGCCGAGGTGCAGCACGATCACGTGGAACCCCGCGGGGTCCGCCGGGTCGCGGCCGAGCAGCTCCGCGGTGGTGCGGGAGACGTAGGCGTGGGAGGTGCCGTGGAAGCCGTAGCGGCGGATGGCGTGGGCGTCGGCGGTGGCCGTGTCCAGGGCGTAGCGCCAGGCGTGCTCGGGGAGGGTGGCGTGGAAGGCGGTGTCGAAGACGGCGACCTGCGGCAGGTCCGGGCGCAGCTCGCGGGCGACGCGGATGCCCGCGATGTTCGCCGGGTTGTGCAGCGGGGCGAGCGGGACGAGCTTCTCCATCTCCGCCAGCACGCCGTCGTCGACGAGCGTCGGCTCGGTGAAGAGAGTGCCGCCGTGGACGGCGCGATGGCCGATGGCCAGCAGGTCGGGGGAGTCGAGACCGTGCCCGGCGGCGGCCAGCTCCTCGCCGACGGCGCGCAGCGCCGCCCCGTGGTCCGGCACGCCGCCCCGGGCCTCGGGCTCGCCGATCCGCTCGACGAGGCCGCGGGCGGGGCGGTCGGCGCCGGGGGTCGGCCCGGCCATGTCGATGAGCTGGTACTTCAGCGACGAGGAGCCGGAGTTGAGCACCAGGACCCGGGTCGGGGCGGTCACGGCCGGCCGCCCTGCGCCGGCGCGACGGTGCCCTGCGCCTGGACGGCGGTGATGGCCACCGTGTTGATGATGTCCTGCACGAGCGCGCCCCGGGACAGGTCGTTCACCGGCTTGTTCAGCCCCTGGAGCACCGGCCCCACGGCGATCGCGCCGGCCGTGCGCTGCACCGCCTTGTACGTGTTGTTGCCGGTGTTGAGGTCGGGGAAGACCAGCACCGTGGCCTGCCCGGCGACCCGCGACTCCGGCATCTTCGCGGCGGCCACGGTGGCGTCCACCGCCGCGTCGTACTGGATCGGGCCCTCGACCTCCAGGTCCGGCCGGCGGGCCCGTACCAGCTCGGTCGCCCGCCGCACCTTGTCGACGCCCGAGCCGGAGCCCGAGGTGCCGGTGGAGTACGACAGCATCGCCACCCGCGGCTCGACGCCGAACTGCGCGGCCGTCGCCGCCGACTGGATGGCGATGTCCGCGAGCTGCTCGGCGTCCGGATCGGGGTTGACCGCGCAGTCGCCGTAGACCAGCACCCGGTCCGCCAGGCACATGAAGAAGACGGACGAGACGATCGCCGCGCCCGGTGCGGTCTTGATCACCTCGAAAGCCGGGCGGACGGTCGCGGCCGTGGAGTGCGCGGCGCCGGAGACCATCGCGTCGGCCAGGCCCTGCTGCACCATCAGGGTGCCGAAGTAGTTGACGTTCCCGACGACGTCGTACGCCATGTCCACGCTGACGCCGCGGTGCGAGCGGTACTGCGCGTACAGCTCGGCGAAGCTCTCGCGCAGCGGCGAGACGCGCGGGTCGGTGATCCGGGCCGCGGCCGGGGCGCCCGGCTGCGCCGGCGGCTCGTCCGCGGCCAGCAGCGACAGGCTCAGCCCCAGCTCCGCGGCGCGCTTGCGGATCGTCTGCTCCTCGCCGAGGAGTGTGAGATCGCACACTCCGCGCCGTACCAGCACCTCCGCCGCCAGCAGCACCCGCTCCTCCGTGCCCTCCGGCAGCACCACGTGCCTGCGGTCGCCCTGCGCCCGCTCGATCAGCATGTGCTCGAACATCATCGGCGTCACGCGCCCGCTCGCCGCCACCGCCAGCCGGCCGGTGAGCTGCGCGGAGTCCACGTGCGACTCGAAGAGGCCGAGGGCGATGTCCGCCTTGCGCGGAGTCGCGGCGTTCAGCTCGCCGCGCAGCCCGACCAGCGCCGCGGCGGTGGGGAACGAGCCCTCGGCCACCGTGAGCAGCGGCGTCCCCGGCGCCAGCCGCTCCGCCAGCGCCATGATGTCCGGGCCGGGCCGCTCGTCGAGCGTCAGCAGCACGCCGGCGATCGCGGGGGAGCCCGCCGAGTGCGCGGCCAGCGCGCCGACGACGAGGTCCGCGCGGTCGCCGGGCGTGATGACCATGCAGCCCTCGCTCAGGGCCGGCAGGAACGCGGGCAGCATCGCGCCGCCGAAGACGAAGTCGCGCACGTCACGGGCCAGCCCGCCCGCGTCGCCGGCCAGCAGCCCGGCGCCGAGCGCGTCCCGTATCTGCGCGACCGTGGGCGCGGCGAGCACGGCGTCCTCGGGGATCACGTACACCGGCACGGGCAGGTGGGCGCCGATGTCCGCGGCGGCGGCGCGCGCCTGCGGGGCGGCGGCGGGGTCGACGCGGTTGGCGATCATCGCCAGGACGTCGCAGCCGAGGGAGGCGTACGCGTCGTGCGCGTTGCGCACCTCGGCGAGCACCGACTCGGCGGACTGCTCCGCCCCGCCGACCACGGGCAGCACGGCGGCGCCGCACTCGTTGGCGAGGCGGGCGTTGAGGGCCAGCTCGGCGGGGATGTTGGTGTCGGCGAAGTCGGTGCCGAGTATCAGCACGGCCTCGTACTCGGCGGCCACCTCGTGGAACCGCCCGACGAGCCGGGCCACCAGCGCGTCCGTACCCTCCTCGGCCTGGAGCGCGGACGCCTTCTCGTACGTCATCCCGAACACCCCGGCGCGCGGCTGGCTCAGCCGGTAGCGGGCGCGGAGCAGGTCGAAGACGGGATCGCGGGCGTCGGCGTCGGCGTGGGCCAGCGGGCGGAAGATCCCCACCCGGTCGACCTGGCGGGAGAGCAGCTCCATCATGCCGAGCTGGACGACCTGACGGCCGTCTCCGCGTCCGATGCCGGCGACGTAGACGCTGCGGGTCACTCCTGCACTCCATCCGTCGCGGTCCCGTCCGACCATACCGCCGGGCCGGGGACGGGCGCGCGGTGTACGGGGCGGGTCCCGGGGTAGCCGCGGGGTGACCGCAGGGGTGCCCGCCGGCGCGACCGCCGGAGTGACAGCCGGGATGACCGCCGGAGTGACCGTCGGGTGTGACAGAGGGTTAACCGGCTGTTCGGACGGGTGACTCCCGGAGCATGGGAGAATCGGCTTCGAGCATGCATGCGACTGGACCGAGCAGGAGAGACATGCGCATCGGAGTACTCACGGCAGGCGGAGACTGCCCCGGCCTGAACGCGGTGATCAGGTCGGTGGTCCACCGGGCCGTGGCCGGTCACGGCGACGAGGTGATCGGATTCGAGGACGGCTTCAAGGGACTGCTCGAAGGGCGGTACAGCAAGCTGGACCTCAACGCCGTCAGCGGCATCCTCGCCCGCGGCGGCACCGTCCTCGGCTCGTCCCGGCTGGAGCGCGACCGGCTCCGCGAAGCCTGCGAGAACACCGAGGAACTCAGCCGCGAGCTGGGCCTCGACGCGCTCATCCCGATCGGCGGCGAGGGCACCCTCACCGCGTCGGCGATGCTCGCCGACGCGGGGATGCCGGTCGTCGGCGTACCCAAGACGATCGACAACGACATCTCCGCCACCGACCGCACCTTCGGCTTCGACACCGCCGTCGGCGTGGCCACCGAGGCGATGGACCGGCTGAAGACCACCGCCGAGTCCCACCAGCGCGTCATGGTCGTCGAGGTCATGGGCCGGCACGCGGGCTGGATCGCGCTGGAGTCCGGCATGGCCGGCGGCGCCCACGGCATCTGCCTGCCGGAGCGCCCTTTCGACATCGGCAACCTGTGCAAGATGGTCGAGGAGCGCTTCGACCGGCACAAGAAGTTCGCCGTCATCTGCGTCGCCGAGGGCGCGCACCCGGCGGAGGGCACGATGGAGTACCAGAAGGGCGAGATCGACCAGTACGGCCACGAGCGCTTCACCGGCATCGGCAACCGCCTGGCCGTCGAACTGGAACGCCGCCTCGGCAAGGAGGCCAAGCCCGTCATCCTCGGCCACGTCCAGCGCGGCGGCACCCCCACGGCGTACGACCGCGTCCTGGCGACGCGCTTCGGCTGGCACGCGGTGGAGGCGGTGCACCGCGGCGACTTCGGGCAGATGACGGCGCTGCGCGGCACGGACATCGTGATGGCGCCGCTGGCGGAGGCGACGCGGGAGCTGAAGCGGGTGCCGGCGGACCGGATGGACGAGGCGGAGGTCGTCTTCTGACGGGCGCGCCGCCCGTGTCCGCACCGTGACCCAGCGGTCGCAAAGCCGTCCTTAACCCCCGGCTGTCGGTTCGGTAACGTACCGTGCACAGTTCGCCACCGGGGGACAAGAGGCCGCGCACCGGCGCCAGTTGTTCCCGACGACCGACCGGGAGCTTCTTGCCATGCGTACACGCACCGCCCTGACGGCCGCCGCCCTCGCGACGGCCGCCGCGCTGACGCTCACCGCCTGCGGGGACTCCGACTCCGGCGACAACGGGGGGTCGGAGAAGATCGAGGGCGCGAAGGACACCGCCTCGGACGAGCCTTCGTCACCGGCGGCGGAGGAGGAGACGCCGGAGGGTGCGCCGGATGTGTCGCTGCCTCAGGACATCAAGCTGGTCTTCGACTGGGAAGAGCCGTCGAAGCCGGATCACGCGGCGGCGCAGCGTGATGCGGAGAACTATGTGCGGAGCATCTACCGAGGGGTCGCGGAGCAGGAGCCGAAGGACCCCGCAGCGCAGTTCTACTCACGCGACCAGGCCCTGACGTACGCACAGGATCAGGTCCAGGCGTACGTGGACGGAGGTCTGACCGCGACCGGCACCGAACGCTACTACCAGGCCGAGGTGCGGACTTACGGCCGTTCGGTCGGGATCTCCTTCTGCGTCGATCAGTCGAAGATCTACGGCAAGAAGGTCGAGACGGGGGAGGTCCTGCGCACCGAGGAGAGTAGTGCCAGTTACCTGTTCTACCAGGTCAGCATGGGGAAGTACCCGGGGCGGGACGATGTCTGGCAGGCGACGTCGATCGACGTCGAGGGGGAGGCCGCACAATGCGAGCAGTGATCCGGGGAGGAGCATCGGCGATCTCGCTGCTGTGCGCGTTAGGGCTGGTGACGGGCGCGGGCGCGGCACGCGCGGATGCCCCCATCGACCGCGAAGTCGACGCAGGCGCCGACGACCAAGGGATCTGGGCCAGGACGGGCGGTGGCATCCAGTTCTCGGGGGCGGTCGAGGACGAAGGCGAGGGGCCCGGCAACCTCACGCCCACCACCGGCGGTTGGGATCCGCCTCCCTGCTGGTACGCGCCCTATCTGGGTGCCAAGGACTTCAAGCGGGTCACCAAGAAGTCCATCGAGGACCAGATGGCGATGCCGGGGATGACCGGCCACGCGGGCAGTGCGCTCCAGCAGTTACTCGACCACTACGAGGACGGCTATAGCTGGACGAACCACCCGGGCTTCAAGGACTGGAACGTCGAGAACGACGGGGACGGCATGTTCTGGGCCGGTGTCGAGAACCCGGCCGAGGAGGACGTCCTCGCTCGCGGCGAATGCTCCGACGTGCCGTTCTGGGTGGACAACGACGAGCCCCCGCCCGCGTGGGTGGAGGAGCAGGCCATCGACCCAGCGATGCTCGCCGAACTCGCCTACGAGCGCATGGTGGTGCCCGACACCGAGGCCGAGTTGCGGCCCGAGGGGGAGCAGACCGTCAACCTTCCCACCTGGGTGTGGCTGGACGGCGCCGAGTTCCAGCCGGTGACGGCGGAGGCCAGGATCCCCGCCCTGAACATGTGGGCGCGGACCACCGCCACCCCGGTCTCGCTGACCATCGACCCCGGCACCGACGACGCCGAACTGCACCCCGACGGCGGCCGGTGCCCGATGAACGACGACGGGACCGTCGGCACCCCGTACCGGAAGGGTGACTCCGACAAGATCCCGCCGTGCGGCGTGACCTACCTCCGCTCCACCGAGAGCACCGGCCCGTACGACTTCACCGCCTCGGTCACCTGGGAGGTGACCTGGAGCGCCTCGGACGGCACCAGCGACGAGCGGCTGCCCACCGGGATCATCGAGGCCACGCAGGAGCTCGACGTGCGGGAGATCCAGTCGATCGTGCGGTGATGTGTCGGGGCGCGACCCGCGGGGGCATGATGGTGGGCCGGCAGCGGCCGTGTCGCGTGGGAAGGGTGGGCAGGAGATGACGTTCCGGCAGCACTTGAAGCAGGAGGCGTACCGGATCCTGGACACGTTCCCGCTGGAGCTGAGACCCGAGATCTACGTCGTCGCCCTCCAGCTCTACCGCGTCGACCAGGACGCCCGCTACCCCTACGTGTCCGTCGGCTACAACACCGAGGCGCAGATACGCCGCGAGCGCGAGGCGGCGCGCGGCGAGCTGGACCCGGACGGCGAGGTGCGCTGGTCGTACGCGTACTGGATCCTGGACGGCTTCGAGCGCGTCGGCCACGTGCCGGAGGATCCCGTGGGCACCGTGCTGCACCGGGCGGAGGCGACGGCGAAGGGGCTGTGGTTCGAGGACGAGGAGCCGTTCTCGGACCGGTGGTCCGCGGTGTACGACATGCTGTGCGCGGACTTCGCGGACGACTGCGTGGACGTGGCCCGGCACCTGCACGAGACGGGGCGTGTCGAGGAGGTGCTGGGGCGGCCGGTGCCGGTGGTGCTGTTCGACATGGACGATCCGGAGGAGCAGATCCCGCTCACGGCGGAGGCGAACCCGCCGGAGCTGGTGGCGGACTATCTGGCGTGGCAGCAGGCGCAGGTGGAGGAGTAGCGCGCGAGGGTTCTCACAGCTCCGTCGCCGTGCGGATCAGCCGCGCGAGGGCCAGGGACCGGCTGTGCGCGGGCCACGCGATGTGGGTGACGACCGGCGGCGCGTCGGTCAGCGGGACGGCGGCGTGCTCGGCCCACAGCCAGGCGCGGGCGGATTCGGGGAAGACGGCCACGGTGCGGCCGAGGGCGATCAGTTGGGCCAGTTGCGTCTGGTCGTGGATCTCGGGGCCCTCGCCGGGTGCGTCGCGGGACCAGCGGGCCATCGGCAGACCGGGGATGCCGGCGACGCCGGCGAGGGTCAGGGCCGCACGGGCGGCGAGGGGGTGCGCGGCGGGCAGGATGGCGATCTGGCTCTCGGTCGCCAGCTCCTCGGTGTCGAAGCCGGCGAGGGAGTTGAACGGGGCGTGCATGAGCGCCACGTCGGCGCGGCCGTCGCGCAGCATCTCCCCCTGTTCGCAGGTGCCGCTGGGCAGCACCTCGATCTCGGCGGCGTCGGGCTCGGCCGCGTAGGCGTCGAGGAGCTTGTGCAGCAGTTCGTGGGACGCGGCGGCCTTCACCGCCAGCACGAGGCGGCTGCCGGAGCCGCGCGCGTCTTCGGCGCTGCCGGTGCCGCCGGCGCGGCGGGTGCGGCGGGCGGCGGCGGTGACGGCGTCGAGGGCCGCGCGGCCCTCGTGCAGCAGCATCTCGCCGGCGCCGGTCAGGGCGACGCCGCGGCGGTTGCGCTCCAGCAGGCGGACGTCGAGGCGCCGTTCGAGCTGCTGGATAGCCCGGGACAGCGGCGGCTGGGCGATACCGAGGCGGTCGGCGGCGCGGCCGAAGTGCAGTTCCTCGGCGACGGCGACGAAGTAGCGCAGCTCGCGGGTCTCCAGGGTGTCCACGACCACAGCCTACGTCGGTGATACCTGCCGGGTATGACAGGCCACCGTCCCGGTATTGGAGGCGCGGCCGGGCGCCGAGCGACCATCGACGCCACGGCGGCACCGCCCCCGCACTCCGCCGTACGGACCCGACAGCAAAGGCACAGCCATGACCACACCCCCACCGCCCGGCGGAACCTGGACCCTGGGCGACCTGACCGTCACCCGCTTCGGCTACGGCGCCATGCAACTCGCCGGCCCCGGCGTCATGGGCCCGCCCGCCGACCGCGGCGGCGCGCTCGCCGTCCTGCGCGAGGCGGTCGCCCTCGGGATCACGCACGTCGACACGGCCGGTGCGTACGGCCCGCGCCACACCAACCGGCTGATCCGCGAAGCCCTGCACCCCTACCCGCCGACGCTGCACCTCGCCACCAAGGTCGGCGCCGTCCGCGACCCGCAGGGCGGCTGGCCTCCCGCCCGGCGGCCCGAGGACCTGCGCCGCGCCGTCCACGAGAACCTGGAGGACCTCGGCCTTGACACGCTCGACGTCGTCAACCTCCGCCTCGGCGACGCCCGCGGCCCCCTGCCCGGCTCGCTCGCCGAGCCCTTCGAGACCCTCGCCGGACTCCGCCGGCAGGGCCTGATCCGCCACCTCGGCGTGAGCAACGCGACGGCCGGACAGGTCGCCGAGGCCCGGTCGATCGCGCCGGTCGTCTGCGTACAGAACATGTACAACCTCGCCCACCGGCAGGACGACGACCTGATCGACGACCTCGCCGCCCGGGGCATCGCCTACGTGCCCTTCTTCCCGCTCGGCGGCTTCACCCCGCTCCAGTCCACCGCGCTGTCCGCCGTGGCCGCGCGGCTGGACGCGACACCGACGGCGGTCGCCCTGGCATGGCTGCTGCGCCGGTCGCCGAACATCCTGCTCATCCCCGGCACCTCGTCGGTGGCGCACCTGCGCGAGAACGCCGCGGGCGCGGGACTCGCGCTCTCCGACGGGGACATGGCGGAGCTGGACGGGATCGGCCGCCGCTAGGCCGGGGGAGCGGTGGCCGCCCGCGGCGACGGGAGGTCGAGCCGCCAGACGACCTCGTCGTCCTGGACGAGGTCCGTACGCACCAGCCCCGCGGTGGCCGCCACGGCGGCGGAGGCGTGGTGCCCGGGGTGGACGTGCGCGACGACGGCCCGCAACGGCAGCCGCGCGAGCCTCCTGACCAGCCCCCGGGCGGCCTCACCGGCGAGGCCCTGCCCCTGCCACGGAGTCCCCACCACCCAGGCGACCTCGGCGACGCGGTCCCGGATGGTCACCTGCACGTACCCGCAGAGCCCGCCGCCCTCCCGCACCCGCAGCACCCAGTTCCCCCACACGGTCCCGCCCCCGGGCGCCCCGGCGGCCAACCGCGCGTAGCGCGCCCGCAGTTCGCCGAGCGGGGGCGGGGAGCCGCCGGTGAAGACGTAGAGCGCGGGATCGGCCAGCACGCCGGCCATCTCGTCGGCGTGTGCGACGCGCAGCGGCAGCAGGTCGAGCCGCACGGTCCGCACGACCTCGCCCGCAACGGCGGCCAGTTCGGTAGCGCTCACCGGCCCGTACGTCCGTGATCGGCCGGCCGCTCAGCCCTCATCGGCGCCGTCTTCGATCTGGGCACGGGTCGCTCCCTCGGGAACGCTGACGGAGAAGGAGTAGGAATCGTCACAGAAGACGAGTTCCACGTCGGACGGCACCAGCTTCCGGTACCAGGCCGCGAACTCCGCTGCCAGCCCGAAAGGGCCGTCCAGGTAGATGCACGTCCCGTCGATGTGGGAGCGGCCCTCGACTTCGCCCTCGCTGTTTCGATACGTCCACGTGACGTCGCGGACCTCGCGGCGCGCCTCGTCGCCGCTGCTCACCGTCAGGGTCGCCGTGGGCCAGTCGGCCTCCAGCCGCTGCGCCAGCAGGTCGCGGGAGACGTGGAACTTCTTGCTGTCGAATACGGCGAGGTATGTCACACTCTGCTCCTTGCTATGGGGCTAGGTCGACGCGTCCCGGGATGCCGTGCTGCTGCATCTTGCCCTGGAAGAAGGGTACGGCGTCGGGGTGGTTCGTGATGACGCGGAGCCCGGTGAGCGGATTCGCCGGATCGTTGATGACCGCCCCGTACCTTGCGAACTCGTCGTCGATCTCGTCCACGATTTTGGTGCGGATGAAGTCGGGTATGTTCGGAGAATCGGGAATGAACGGGCTGCGTCCCGGCTTTTCGACGAACTTCGTGTCCAGCAGTTCACCCGTGTTGGCGTCTATGCCGTCCGCCCAGACACGTTCTCCGCCGCCGGCAGCCCGGTACTCCGTCGGCCCGCAATGCCGGATCTGGTATGCCTGGGAGTTTCCCTTTCCGACGGCCGCCCGGGTGTCCAGCGAGAACTTGAACTTCGTGAGGCACGGAGTCAGGCCGTTCGGGTCCGCCCAGGTGGTCGGGTTGTGCACGTAGCTCGCGGGATTGGGCGCGGGTGCGAGTCCGAGGGGGTCGGGGGTGAGGTAGCGAGCGGTTTCCGGGTCGTAGTGGCGGAAGTAGTTGTAGTGGAGGCCGGTCTCCGGATCGTGGTACTGCCCGGGAAAACGAAGAGGCGTGTACGCCGTTGCACCGCTGTTCCACGACGTGCTGCCCCACAGGGTGCTCCGGCTGCGCCACGCCACGGTTCCCGACTCGTCGACCAACTCCCGCGGCGTACCGATGAGGTCGGTGACGATCGCGAAGAACCGGCTGTCGATCTCGCTCTGGGGCGCGTCGGCGGCGTGGATGCGTTCCGTCTGGGCTACCGGGCTCAGTCGGTCGTGATCCCAGCTCATCGTGACCGCGTGCGCGCTCCCGGCCGAGCGCGAGGTCTGTTCGCAGAGCAGCGTGCCGTCCCAGACGAAGTCGACGCGCTCGACCACGGTCCCGCCGTCAGGTGCCATCCGCTCCTTGGCGACGCGGCGGCCCAGCGGGTCGTACGTGTAGCGCCAGCGCGCGCCGTCCGGTGTGGTGACCGAGGTCAGCCGGTCTTCGGCGTCCCACTCGTAGCGCCAGGTCTCCGGCTTGCGCGAGAGCCTCTTCTTCTGGCGCAGCACGATGCGGCCCAGGGAGTCGTGTTCGTAGCGCACGTTGCCCGCGCCGGTGATCCGGGTGCCCGTGTACGAGCGGGGGCCCACGGCGTCGCGTTCCGGATGGGTGGCCGGCCAGTCGGCCGCGGTCTGGTTGCCCGCGGCGTCGTAGGCGTACCGCTCGGTCCAGTCACGTGCCCGGACGGCGAGCACCCGGCCGGTCGGGTCGAGGTCGAAGCTCCGGGAGCCGGCGAGGCGGTCGTCCTCGCGTACCAGGTGGCCGTCGGAGCGGTAGGTGTAGGACCGCTGCTGGATCCGGCTGCCCCCGGGTGCGGTCACCGTCTGGCCGGACAGGTGGCCGAGGTCGTCGTAGTCGTGGGAGATGGTGGCGAAGCCGCCGATCCGCCGGGATATCTCCCGCCCGATGCCGTCGAGTTCGAAGGCGATCGTGCGTTCGGCCGCGGTGAGCGTCGTACGCCGTGACCGGGAGTCGTAGCTCCAGGTGCTGACGTGCCCGGCCGGTGTCGTGCGGCGGGTGCGCCTCCCGGCGGCGTCGTAGGAGTAGGTGGTCTCGCGTCCGTTCACGGAGGCGGACGTGAGCCGCCCCGCCGGATCCCACACCTGTACGACGGTGCTGTCCGGGTTCTCCGCACGGGTCAGCCGGCCGGCCTGGTCGTAGGCGTAGTGCGTGGCCCGGCCGTCGGCCTCCTTCCGGACGATCTGCCCCAGCGCGTCATGCCGGTAGTGGACGGATCGGCCGAGGTCGTTCGTGATCGTGACGACGCGACCGGCCGGGTCGAGGTCGTACGACAGCGTGCGGCCGTCGAAGTCCGTCTCGGCGACCAGCCGCCCTGCCGCGTCGTAGGAGTAACTCCACGCCAGACCCTGCGGGTTGACGACCTCGGTGAGGCGCAGCTCCTGGTCGTGACGGAACTCGTAACGGGTGCCGTCGGGTTCCGTGCGCGCCGTGAGCAGGTCGAAGTGGGTGTACTCGTAGCGGGTGACGCCCGAGTTCGCGTCCGTGTGGCCGGTGCAGTTCCCCTCGCCGTCGTACGTCCAGGAGTCGGCGCTGCCGTCCGCGTGGACGACCTGGGCGAGCCGGCCCTCGGTGGTCCACCGGAGGCGTTTCGTGCCGGCGGCGGTCCCCGTGATCAGGACCGGTCGTCCGAAGCCGTTCCGCTCGTGGTGCACCGTGCCGCCGTACGGGTCGACGGTCTCCACCGGCAGGCCCGCCGCATCGGTCCGGATGCGGGTGGTGTCGCCTGCGGGGTCGGTCATCGCGACGAGGTGACCGGACCCGTCGACGTGCAGGTGCGTGGTCGCACCGGCCTGGTCCGTGTAGCGCGTGACGTTGCCGCGGTCGTCGTACTCGCAGCGAATCTTCTGCGCGTCGGGAAGCGTGATCTCGGTGGGCAGCCCCAGGCGGTTGTACGTGTACCGCGTGACGGCACCGTCCGACCGCTCGATCGAAAGCGGCAGACCCGACTCGTCACGGGTGAAGAGAGTGGTCTGGCCCAGTGGGTCCTGCCAGGACCGCACGTGGTGGTGCTCGTCGTACGACGTGCGGGTGACGCCGCCGCACGGATCGATCTCGGCGACGACCTGGCAGTCGTCGTTGACGACGAAGCGGGTGACGGCGCCCTCGCCGTTCTCCACCGTGGTGATCCTGCGTCCGGGCCACTCGTCGTCCGCGTTGTCGTAGCGGAAGGTGCTGGTGAGGTGGCCGCCCTGGCCGGCCTGGCGAACACACCGGTCCTGATCGTCGTAGACGTAGGAGTAGCCGCTGTCGTTGCGGTCGGTCCACGAGACGATGCGGGAGCGGGCGTCGTACCCGAAGCGCAGGGGCAGGCCGGAGGAGTTGACGTCCTCGGTGAGGTTGCCGTGGTCGTAGCCGAAGCGCTTGACGACCACGTCGTCGGAGCCCTTCAGGATCAGGGCGGTGACGCGGCGGCCCTCGGTACGGAGTTCCAGGTGGTAGCCGCCGGAGTGGCGGATGTCGGTGGGCGTGCCGAGATCGTCGTGGACGAAGTCGATCGTGTGGCCGTTGCGGTCGGATATCCGTGAGATGAGGGCGAGCCCCGCGTCGTCCGGTGGGGCGAAGTGGCGCGTGTGACCGGAGGCCGGGCCGGTCACGGAGTAGGCACCGGACTCCAGAAGCGTCAACGGCCACCTGGGGCCGGTCTCGGGGTACGCGACGGCACCGGGGTGCTCCGGGTGGGGGTAGGACAGTAGGAGGCCGTCCTCGGTGGCGAAGACGATGCCGGCCTCGGCGATCTCCAGATGCTGGTCGACGCTTGAGGACCACGAGGGCCCGAACCACTGCCCGGCGCGGTACGCCGATGACGAGCGGCGCCTGAACACGAGTGGCAGTGCGCCGGGCAGAGCGATGTCGGTCTGCTCCAGGAACATGTGTCCCGTCGCGGCATCGACGGGGTCGCCGCAGCCGCGGACGACGCTCTTGAGGCGGTTGTACGCGCCCTTGGCGCCGTTGGCGAGCATGTCCCCGCCGCGCTTGGCGAGCCCGAGGACGGCGGACTTCATGGACTTCAGCCCTGCCAGCCCGCCCTTGAGCCCTTTGAGGCCCTTGGCGAGGCCGCCGAGGGTGGTGAGGCCCTTCAGGCCGGGGATGCAGTCCAGGGCGGCGAAGGCGACGTCCCACAGGGACGCTTCGCCGTTCATGTACTTCACGAGGGTGTCCGCCAGGACCACCAGGGCGGCGGCGAGGACGACCCAGGCCAGGGGGCCGCCGATGATGAGGACGACGATGCCGAGGACGGCGACGATGACCTTGCAGACGGTGACGATGGTGTCCCAGTTGTCCTTGACCCAGTCGACCGCCTTCTCCCACCACTTGCGGTTCTGGATGCCCGCGTCGGAGGCGTCCTCCAGTTTGTCCTTCGCGTCGGAGGCGGCGTCCTCGCGCATCTTCTTGGCGTCGGCGGCCATCTTCTTCGCCGCTTCCAGGCCGGATTCGGCGTTGTCGACGGCCGTCTGGGCGCTGGTCTGGGCGGACTTGGCGTCGGTGGCGTTGCGGGTGGCGGCCCGTACCTCGGAGTCGTCGGGTTTTTCCTTGCCCTCCTTCTCGTCGTACTCCTCGGTCTTGGCGGTGGCGCGTTCGACCCAGGAGGTGGCCGAGTCCAGGCGGCCGGCCGCGGCGGACAGTTCGCTGCGGGCCTCGCGGCCCCTGGCCAGTGCCTTGTCCGCGAGCGACTGGGCGCGTTCCAGCTTCGGCCAGTACGCGGCGAGCGCGTCGCCCGCGAGGTCGTAGGAGCGCTGGAGTTTCCTGAGGTTCTTGGGGACCTCTTCGAACTCGTCCTGGAACGCCTTCGCGGTCTTGCCCGCCCAGCGCAGGAGGGCGTCTTCGCCGGCCATGCCCTTGATCTGGCGTAACGCGTCCGCAACGTCGTCGGCGAAGTCGTGTAACTCCCGGGCGAGTTGCTTCACCCGGTCCGGATCGCCCGGCGTGGGGTCCTCGTCCAGGTCGAGCACGTGCCAGTCCGTCGGACGGTTGCCCACCGGTTCCGCCCCCCAGGCGTGCGCGTGGTCGCTTCCGTTTCGTACACCGTAGCGACAACCGAACCGGTGGGTGAAGGTCGCCGGGCGGCGCGTCAGTTGCGGAGGAGTTCCCAGAAGCGGGGGAGTAACTGCTGGAGGTACGCGGTCACCGCCGCGGTGGTGTCGGAGGCGGGGTCCTCGCCCCAGTTGCGGGCGGCGGCGGAGCGGGCCTGGTACTCCTCGTGGAGGGTGCTGAGGGCGCGTTCGAGGGGGCGGCGGGGGAGGCGGGTGAGGCGGGCGATGGGGCGGACCTGGGGTTGCCAGCGGGTGGTGGCGGCGTCGCGGAGGTGGCGGGCCAGGGGTTCGCTGCGGCCGGTGAGGTCCAGGAGGTCGGGGAGGGGCAGGCGCAGGAGGTAGGCGAGTTGGGTGGCCTGGGATTCGGTGCCGGGCCAGCGGCCGGTGCGTTCGGCGCTGAGGTACGTCGAGGGGTCCATGCCGATGTGGCGGGCCACGTCGTCCAGGGGCAGGCCGTGGGCGCGGCGGTGGGCGTGGAGCGAGGTGGAGGAGCCCATCAGGTCGGCCGGGGTGCACCACAGGGCGCCGGCCAGGGCGTCGAGTTCCGGCCGCGTGGGGCGGGCGTGGCCCTTCTCCCAGTCGGCCACCGCGGCGGCGGGTACGGCCATGCCGTAGGCGGCGTGCATGCCGTACGCGACGTGGTCGTGGCCCAGACCTAAAGCGCGGCGTAATCGACGGGCCGCCGCGGGGTCGAAAGGTGGTGTGTGCTCCGGCGGGACGGCGCCGGAGTCGGGCGCCTTTGTCGTCACACGGTCACCGTAGGTAGTGGTGCACCTCGTTATCAACCGTGCGTTCCGCCGAAAGCCGGGGAGAGAGGCGTACGGGCCCAAGGGGTTGACGGTGGACGGCCAATAGCTAAAGTCTAGACCAATGACCCCCCACGCAAGGAGAGTTGTATGCACCGCAGCACCAAGCCTGCCGGCAAGCGTCGCAACGCCACCCGCGCGGCCGTCGTCGGCGCCGGCATAGCACCGCTGCTCCTCCTCGCCGTCCCGTCCCAGCAGGCGAGCGCGCACGGCTGGATCACGTCCCCGCCGAGCCGCCAGCAGCAGTGCGCCCAGGGCGTCGTCCCGTGCGGCGGCATCAAGTACGAGCCGCAGAGCGTCGAGGGCCCCAAGGGCCTGACGAGCTGTAGCGGCGGGAACCAGGGCTTCGGCGAGCTGGACGACGACGGCCGGGGCTGGAACGTCACCAACGTCGGCAGCACCACGACGTTCAACTGGAAGATCACCGCCCGGCACCGCACCAGCACCTGGCAGTACTTCGTCGGCGGCCAGAAGGTCGCGGAGTTCAACGACGGCGGCGCCCAGCCGCCGGCCGAGTTCAGCCACTCCGTCAACTTCGGCGGCATCACCGGCAAGCAGAAGGTGCTCGCCGTGTGGAACGTCGCCGACACCGGCAACGCCTTCTACGCCTGCGTCGACGTCAACATCGGCTGATGACCGACGTCCGGTAGACCCCGGCGTCTGGACCCCGGCGTCGCGGCGCACGCGCCCGGCGGGCTTCCCGCCGGGCGCGTGCGCGCGGCCCTCGCGGGCTGCGGTGGAGGGCCGGCCAGGCCCCGGTCAGCCCTTCACCGCGCCGCCCAGCGCGAAGCCGCCGCCCAGGCGGCGGGCGATCAGCACGTACAGCAGGACCGCCGGCGCCGAGTAGATGATCGAGAACGCGGCCAGCTCCCCGTAGACCACCGAGCCCATGTTGCCGAACAGCTCGAAGATCGAGACGGAGGCCGGCATCTGGTCGGGGCTGAGCAGCAGCATGAAGGGGACGAAGAAGTTCCCCCACATCATGATGAACGAGAAGACCGTCACCACCGTGACGCCCGGGCCCATCAGCGGCAGGATGACCCGTACCAGCGCCTGCATCGACGAGGCGCCGTCCGTCCAGGCCGCCTCCTCCAGCACCTTCGGCACCCCGTCCATGAAGTTCTTCATCAGCCAGATCGCGAACGGCAGTTGCGAGCTGGCCAGGAAGAAGGCCGTGCCGGACACCGTGTCGATGAGGTTGATCTGCACGAACAGCCCGTAGACCGGCACCATGATGGCGGTGATCGGCAGGCTGGTGGTGAAGAGGATCGTCAGCATGAACGGGCGGTTCAGCCGCGAGCTGAAGCGCGACAGCGGGTACGCCGCCAGCGCCGCCGCGACGACCGTGATGGCCGTCGCCGAGCCGCACAGGATCAGGCTGTTGAGCAGCGGGCGGAAGCTGATGTCCGTGGTCATCACGGCGTCGAAGTTGTCCCAGGTGACGTCCTTCGGCGGCCGGGCGGTCAGGCCCGAGTCCGCGTCTACGGACGCGAACAGCAGCCAGGCCAGCGGCAGGACGAACGCCAGCGCCGCGAGCAGCAGGCACAGGTCGGCGGCCAGCCGGCGGCTGTTGTTGCGCGCGCCGAGCGTGCCGGCCAGGCCGCGCCGGCGGGGCGGCCGGGGGCCCGGCGGCGGGGTGTCGCGGGTGAGCGTGGACGTGGGCATCGGTTCATACCTCCGTACGCAGCATCCGCATGTACACCAGCGAGAACAGGGCGCCCACCAGCAGCAGGAGCAGGGCGACCGCCGTGCCGTAGCCGAGCAGGTTGTTCTTGAACGCCTGCTCGTACATGAACAGCGGCAGCGTCTGGCTGCGGTCGCCCGGGCCGCCGCGGGTCATCGCCCAGATCAGCCCGAAGACCGAGAGGGTCTGGAGGGTGTTGAGCATCAGGTTGGTGGCGATCGAGCGCCGGATCATCGGCAGCGTGACGTGCCACAGCTTGCGCCAGCCGCCCGCGCCGTCCACCTCCGCCGCCTCCGTGATCTCCTTCGGGATTTCGGAGAGCGCGGCCGAGTAGACGAGCATCGAGAACGCCGTGCCGCGCCAGATGTTGGCGAACGACACGGCCAGGATCGGGAGCGTGTACAGCCAGTTCTGGCTGGGCAGATGGAGCCAGTCGAGGACGGAGTTGAGGGTGCCCTCGCGGCGGAAGAAGGCGTAGAGCAGGAAGCCGGCGACGACCTCGGGCACCACCCACGCGGTGATGACGATCGCGCCCGTGACGGTACGCACCGTCTTCGAGGCCCGCTGCATCAGCGACGCGAGCGCGAGCCCGATGGTGTTCTGGCCGACGATCGACGACAGGATCGTGAAGACCAGCGTCAGCCAGACGGCGTTGATGAAGCCCTCGTCGCCGAAGGCGGTACGGAAGTTCTCCAGGCCGACGAACGACGACTCCGCCTGGCCGGACAACTGGAGGTCGGTGAAGGCGATCCACACGCAGTACGCGATGGGGCCGGCCAGGAACAGCAGCATCAGGACGACGGACGGACCCACGGGCAGCGCCCGCAGGAGCGCGCGCAGCACGGACTTCGGCGGCTGCGCGTCCTTCCGCGGTCCGGTGCGGTGGCGGTGGCCGCCGCCCGCCTGGCCGGGGACGCGCGCCGCGGCGGCGGCGTCCCTGGGCCCGGCGGGGGCGGGGGTGTGCTTGGTCACCATGGCCTCTCGGGCTGCTCGCGCCGCTACTTCTCGACCACCTCGCCGTCGGTGATCGAATCGAGCTGGTCGTCGTAGCCCTTCGCGGCGTCCTCGGCGGAGGCGTCGCCGGTGGTCACCTGCTCCATGGCCTCCTGGATGGCGGTGGAGACCTGCGGGTAGACCGGGAGCGCCGGGCGGTAGTGGGTGTCCTCGACCAGGCCGGTGAAGAACTCGACGCCCGGGACGTACGCCTGGTAGTCGGGGTCGGCGGCGACGTCCTCACGGACGGCGATCTGGCCGTTGGCGATGGTCAGCCGGGTGTTGTTCTTCCGCGACTGGGCGATTTTCATGAACTCGAAGGCCAGGTCGGCGTTGTTGGCCTTGGCGGGGATGGACCAGGCCCAGCCGCCGGACATGCTGACCCGGCCGGGCGCCTGGCCGTTCTGGGTGGGCATGGCCGCCTGGCCGAGGACCTCGGTCCACTCGGGCCACGGCTTGGGCCCGGTCTCCAGCCAGTTGTTCGACATCCAGGAGCCGTCGAGGTCGATGGCGAGCTTGCCCTCGGGCAGCCACTCGGTGCCGACCTTGGTGCCGATGTTCGGGTCGAGGGCTTCCTGTGGCTCGGGGCCGAGGCCCTCGTTGTAGACGGTGTGCACGAAGTCGAGGGCGTCGGTGAAGCCCTGGCTGCCGGAGACCCACTTCTCCGCCTTCGGGTCGTACAGCGGGTCTTCGCCCGTGCCGTACAGCAGCATCTCGAAGCCCTGCATGGAAGCGGCCTCGCCGGCGGGCTTGCCGGTGTAGACGTTCAGGGGGATGACGTCGGGCACCTCGCGCTTGATGGTGCGGGCGGCTTCCAGCACGTCGTCCCAGGTCTTCGGCTGCCAGTCGACGGGGAGCCCGGCCTGCTCGAAAAGCTCCTTGTTGTACCAGAGCCCGCGGGTGTCGGTGCCGTCCGGTACGCCGTACGTCTTGCCGTCCTCGCCCTGCGCGGCGGTCTTCGCCGTGTCGATGTACTGACCCCAGTCCTTCCAGTCCTTGAGGTAGTCGTCGAGGGGGGTGAGCAGGCCGGCGGTGATATCGGAGTTGATCAGGAAGGTGTCTTCGTAGACCAGGTCGGGGGCGGTCTTGGGGGACCGCAGCATCTGCTGGACCTTGGTGTAGTACTGCTCGTCCGGCACTTGAACCGGGATCAGTTCGACCTTCTTGCCGGGGAACTTCTTCTCGAACTCCTTCTTCACCGCCTCGATCTCGCGGTCGAAGATCTTGTTCTTCGCGTCGGTGGACTTCTTGAACTGGACCTTGACGGTGTCCGGATCGCTGCCGGAGTCTCCGCAGGCGGAGAGCGCGGTGGCGGCGAGCACGGCGGTCAGCGTGGCGGCGAGCATGGGGGAAACTGGGCGGTGCACGTCGGGACCTCCCTGCGGCTCGGGGCGAGATGCGGTGAAAGTACGGCTGTCCGGATGTCCGGTCAATCCTTCTGACAAGGGCTGTCCTGTATCGGTGACAACGTTGTTGTACCGACGGTTTCCAGCGCTGTACCGACTGTTTTCAGCCGCCCGGGGGCCGGAAGCTTTCGCGTCGGATGTCCGGGTACGGGACCGGGGCGGTCGACGGCATGGGGCGGCGGGGCGTGGCGCGGGGTCGGCGCGGGCGGGGGACGGCCTCAGGGGCGGGCGTCGGACCAGCGGTAGCGGAGTTCGGGGCGGCCCACCTGGCCGTACTGCGGGGCGCGGACCGCGTGGCCGGCCTCCGCCAGGTGCTCCAGGTAGCGCCGGGCGGTGATGCGGGACGTGCCCGTCGCCTCGCCGGCGGCGGTGGCCGTCAGGCCGTCGTCGCCCGCCCGGCGCAGGGCGTCGGTGACGGCGGCGAGGGTGGGGCCGGACAGGCCCTTGGGCAGCGCGGCCTGCGCGGGGGCGCGGAGCGAGGCGAGCGCGCGGTCCACCTCGTCCTGTCCGCCGGCCTCGCCGACCGCGGCGTGGAACTCGGCGTAGCGGACGAGGCGGTCGCGCTGGGTGGCGAAGGCGAACGGCTTCAGCACGTACTGCACGACGCCCAGGGACACCCCCTCGCGGACCACGGCGAGGTCGCGGGCGGAGGTGACGGCGATGACGTCGGCGGCGTGGCCGGCGGCGCGCAGCGAGCGGAGCAGGGCGAGGCCGTGGCCGTCGGGGAGGTAGAGGTCGAGCAGGATCAGGTCGACGGGGACCTGGTCGAGCAGGCGGGCCGCCTCGACGCGCGACCGCGCGGCCCCGGCGACGGCGAAGCCGGGCACGCGCTCGACGTAGAGCCGGTGCGCGTCGGCGGCGACGGGGTCGTCCTCGACGACGAGCGCCCGGATCGGCGCGGCGGCGCGCGGGGCGCTCACCCGGCACCTCCGCGGACGTCGGCGTCCCCGGGGCGACGGGGGCGGGGGGCCCGGTGGGCGGGTGGGGCAGCGGGGTCCGGCTGAGCACTGGGAGCGCGAGGGTCCGTACGCCGGAGGGCGTCGGGTGAGTCCGGGCGATCGGTGGGCCGGTGGGTGGGCGGGGTGCCGTCGGTGCGGTGGGTGGCCGGGGCGGTGGGGTTCGGCTCGCCGGTGCGGGTGCGGGTGCGGTCGGTCGGACGGCGGGGTGCGGTGGGTGGCCCGGCGGGGTCGGCGGGCCGGCGCGGGGCCGGGGCGCGGTCGGCGGGGTGCCGCACCGGCGCGGGGCCGCTCTCGGTCGCGGTACGGGCCGTTTCCGGCGGGGCGCACGCATCCGGGCGCCCGGCGGCCGGGTCTCCCGCGGCCTCCGGCTCCGCCGGGTCCATCGGGGCCCCCGCAGCCCCCGGGTCCGCCGGATCCGCCCGGTCCTGCCGTGCCGTCGGGGCTGGTGGCGTCGGCGGGGCCGTGACCGGCCGGGCGGGCGGCGGCTTTGCCGCCGGGGCAGCCGCCGGGCCCAGCGGCAGGCGTACGGTGAACTCCGCGCCGCCGCCCTCCGTCCCGCTCAGCGTCGCCTCGCCGCCGTGGCGGCGGGCCGCCTGGCGGACCAGGGCCAGGCCCAGGCCGCGGCCCCCCGGGCCCGAGCGCTTCGTCGTCCAGCCGCGCTCGAAGACCTCCTCCGCCCGCCGCGGGTCCACCCCCGGGCCGTCGTCCGCGACCCGCAGCAGCAGTTCCCCGTCCGCCGCCAGCGCCGTCACCCGCACCTGCGGCTGCGGCTGCTGCGACGCAGCCTGCTCCCCGTTCCGTATCCCGGACGCCGCCCGGCTCCTCGCGCCCTCCGCCGACGCGTCCACCGCGTTGTCGATCAGGTTGCCCAGCACCGTCACCAGGTCCCGGGCCGGCAGCGTCGGCGGCAGGACGCCGTCGTCGATCCGGCTGTCCGGGCTCAGCACCAGCTCCACCCCCTGCTCGTTCGCCTGCGCGGCCTTCCCCAGCAGCAGCGCCGCCAGCACCGGTTCCGTCACCGCGCCCGTCACCCGGTCCGTCAGCGTCTGCGCCAACTCCAGCTCCGCGGTGGCGAACTCCACCGCCTGCGCCGTCCGCCCCAGCTCGATCAGCGACACCACCGCGTGCAGCCGGTTCGCCGACTCGTGCGCCTGCGAGCGCAGCGCCTCGGCGAAGCCCCGTACGGAGTCCAGTTCGCCGGTCAGCGTCTGTAGCTCGGTGACGTCCCGGAGCGTGACGACCGTGCCGCGGTGCTCGCCGCCGGTGACCGGCGAGGTGTTGACGACCACCGTGCGGTCCCGCGTCAGGTGCACCTCGTCGACCCGCGGCTCCGGCGACAGCAGCGCCTCCGTCAGCGGCCCCGGCAGGCCGAGGTCGGCGACCGGCCGGCCCACCGCGTCGCCGTCGGCGCCGGTGCCCAGCAGTTCCCGCGCCCCGTCGTTGACCAGCGCGATCCGCCCCGTGCCGTCGAGCATCAGCAGGCCCTCGCGGACCGCGTGCAGCGTCGCCTGGTGGTAGTCGTGCAGCCGGCTCAGCTCACGGGCGTTCATGCCGTGGGTGTGCCGCCGCAGCCGGGCGTTGATGAGGTACGTCGCGAGCCCCGCCAGCGCCAGCGCGCCCGCCGCGACGTACAGCACGGGCATCAGTTGCCGCCGCACGTCGTCGCTGATCGTCTTGATGGTGATCCCCGCGCTCACCAGGCCCACGATCCGCCCCTCGTCCGCCCGCACCGGCGTGACCACGCGCAGCGACGGGCCGAGCGTGCCGGTGTACGTCTCGCTGAACGTCTCGCCGCGCAGCGCCCGGTCGGTGTGGCCGAGGAACGCCTCGCCGATCACGTCCGGGTTGGGGTGGGTGAAGCGGGTGCCGTCCGGGGCCATGATCGTGATGAACGTCACCGCGGTGCCCCGCCGGGCGCGCTCGGTGTACGGCTGGAGCACGTCGGACGGGTTCCCGCCGCCGGTGATCGCCCCGGCCACGCCGGGCGATGCCGCGACCGAGCGCGCCGTGCTCTCCGCCTGCCGCGCCGCCGCCTCCTCCGCGCGGTCGTGCGCCGTGACGTACATGAAGACCGCCGACCCGGCCACCATCAGCGTGACCAGCACGACCTGCATCGCGAAGAGCTGGCCGGCCAGGCTCCGGGGGCGGGGGAGGCGCATCACCCCAGTGTCACCGCAGCGGTCACGTGAACGAAATGAACGCAACGGTGACGGCGTCCGCACCGGCCGGGATATTCACCGGGACCGCAGGGATCCCGAGCCGTGAGGAGGCAGCGACGTGGCTGCACCCACCCCCGTGGCGGGCCGCGTGAAGCGCGACCGCACCCATTACCTCTATCTCGCCGTCATCGTCGCGGTGCTGGCCGGCATCGCCGTCGGCTTCGCCGCGCCCGACGCGGCAGTGGAGCTGAAGCCGGTCGGCGAGGGCTTCGTCAACCTGATCAAGATGATGATCTCGCCGATCATCTTCTGCACGATCGTGCTGGGCATCGGCTCGGTCCGCAAAGCCGCCAAGGTCGGCGCGGTCGGCGGGCTGGCGCTCGGCTACTTCCTGGTGATGTCCACCGCCGCGCTGGCCATCGGCCTGGTCGTCGGCAACATCGTGCAGCCCGGCGACGGCCTGCACATCACGGACGAGACCCGCAGCGCAGGCGCCGACCAGGCCGCCGCGGGCGACGCGGAGTCGACCAGCGAGTTCCTGCTCGGGATCGTCCCGGACACCATGGTCTCCGCCTTCACCGAGGGCGAGGTGCTCCAGACGCTCTTCGTGGCGCTGCTGGTCGGCTTCGCGCTCCAGGCCATGGGCCGCGTGGGGGAGCCGGTGCTGACGGGCATCGGGCACATCCAGCGGCTGGTCTTCCGGGTGCTCGCGATGATCATGTGGGCGGCTCCGGTGGGCGCGTTCGGCGCCATCGCGGCGGTCGTCGGCGAGACCGGCGTGGACGCGCTGAAGTCGCTGGCCATGATCATGATCGGCTTCTACGTGACCTGCGCGCTCTTCGTCTTCGTGGTGCTCGGGCTGGTGCTGAAGTTCTTCACCGGCGTCAACATCTTCCGGCTGCTGAAGTACCTGGCCCGGGAGTTCCTGCTGATCGTCTCCACCTCCTCCTCGGAGTCGGCGCTGCCGCGGCTGATCGCGAAGATGGAGCACCTCGGGGTCTCCAAGCCCGTCGTCGGCATCACCGTCCCGACCGGCTACTCCTTCAACCTCGACGGCACCGCCATCTACCTCACCATGGCGTCGCTGTTCATCGCCGAGGCGATGGGCGACCCGCTGACCATCGGCCAGCAGATCTCGCTGCTCGTCTTCATGATCGTCGCCTCCAAGGGCGCCGCGGGCGTCACCGGCGCGGGGCTCGCCACCCTGGCCGGCGGGCTCCAGTCGCACCGCCCGGAACTGGTCGACGGCGTCGGCCTGATCGTCGGCATCGACCGGTTCATGAGCGAGGCCCGGGCGCTGACCAACTTCGCCGGCAACGCCGTGGCCACGCTCCTCATCGGCACCTGGACCAAGGAGATCGACCGGGACCGCGTCGAGCACGTCCTCGCCGGCCGGGTGCCGTTCGACGAGGCCACCCTCGTCGACGACCACGCGCCCGCGCCCGCGGCCGGGCCCGAGGAACCGGAGGACGCGCTGCTGAAGCCGGGATCACAGCCCGTAAAGGTCTGATAACCCGCCCCGAATCCGGCATCGCAGGACAACCATTGGCCCCCCGGACCGGTCTCCGTGTGCATCAACCGGAACGGGCTGGGGGGCCAGTGGATCATCCGCACGTCAGCGTGGTCATCGCCGCGTACAACGCCATGCCGTACCTCACCAGGTGCGTCGAATCGGTGCTCGGGCAGAGCCTGCCGCCGGACGCCGTCGAGATCGTCGCCGTCGACGACGGCTCGACCGACGGCACCGGGGAGGAACTGGACCGGTTTGCACGGCTGTACCCGGGGCGCGTGCGCGTCGTGCACCAGGAGAACTCCGGCGGCCCGGCCGCCCCGCGCAACGCGGGCATCGCGCTGGCCCGCGGCCGGTACGTGTTCTTCCTCGACGCCGACGACTACCTCGGCACCGAGGCGCTCCAGCGGATGTCCGCGATGGCCGACGACAACGGCTCGGACGTCGTCCTCGGCAAGCTCGTCGGCGTGGGCGGGCGGAAGCCGCCGATGTCGATGTTCAAGCGCGACCAGCCCGACGCCGACCTGTACTCCTCCCGGATCTTCTGGGTGCTCAACCCCATGAAGCTGTTCCGCCGCGAGCTGATCGAGCGGCACGGGCTGCGCTTCCCCGAGGACCTGCGCACCGGCGAGGACCAGGTCTTCGTGACGAAGGCGTACCTGCACGCCGCGAAGATCTCCGTGCTCGCCTCCTACGACTGCGTGTACTACGTCCTGCGCGACGACGGCGGCAACCTCACCACCACCATCCGCAAGGAGCCCCGTCCCGCCGCCGCCGGCCGCACCGGCCCGACCACGTCCGGCACGCTGCCCGCGATGTTCGCGCTCGTCGGCGAGAACACCCCGGCGGGCCCCCGCCGCGACCACCTCCTGACCCGCCTCTACGGCGTCAACCTCCAGCGCGCCCTGCGCGGCGTGCGCCGCGAGCCCGACCCCGAGCGCTCCCGCCGGATGTTCGCCGCGCTGCACGAGCCCGTCGCCCGCTGGTACAGCGAGGCGGCGATGGCGAAGCTCCCGGCGATCGTGCGGCTCCAGGGGGAGCTGGTGCGGCGCGGGCTGTACGAGGAGTCGGTGGCCGTCGTCCGCTACATCGGCAAGCGCCGCAAGGCCCTCGACGCCGGGGGCGGCGCCAAGCCGGTGCAGTGGCTGGCGCCCGCCGACTTCACCGTCGAGGGCGGCCGGGTCTTCGCCCACTACCCGTACTTCCGCGACGCCCGCCTCGGCCTGCCCGACGCCGTGTTCGACGTCACCCGCCAGGTCGGCGCGCGCTCCTTCGTGCGGCCCGGAACCGTCACCGTCACCCAGGACCGCCGCGACGCCCGGGTGTTATCGGTCCGAGGCCGCCGCCGCGCGCGGCTGCCCGCCGTGGCGCTGGAGCTGACGGCGACCCGGGAGAGCGACGGGCGTACGGTGGTGGTGGCCCTGCCGGCGCCCTCCGCGGACGCCGCTTCCGGCGCCGGTACGGATGGCAAGCGGGCCTTCACCGCACGTATCCGCCTGCCCCAGCCGGGGGTGTGGCAACTCGCCCTGAGGGTCGCGGGAAACAGCAGGTCGGAGCTGCCGATCCAGGCGGTACGGGTGGAGAGCACGAACCCGGCGCGGACGCTGCTCGCGTGGCTGGGCCGGGGCGGCCGGGAAGCGGTCCGCCCGGCATCCTGATCACGGGGAGGTGACGATCTCGTGCTCAGCTCGTAACCGGGTACAACTTTGCGCATCATTCGGATGTCTTCCAGTCGAGCCGAATTCACCCCGAATTCGGTTGACGCTCACGATCACCACCCAGGAGCAGCAGTGTCGACAGGCGCCCCCACGGAGCCGACAGCGAGTACGTCCGGCCAGGCCACCCGAACCACCGCCGTGGTACTGGCGGGCGGCACGGGGCAACGCGTGGGGCTCTCCATACCCAAGCAACTGCTGAAGATCGCCGGGAAGACCGTGATCGAGCACACGCTCGCGGTCTTCGAGCAGGCCGACAGCGTCGACGAGATCCTGGTCCTGATGGCGCCCGGCTACGTCGAGGACGTCGAGCGCATCGTCGCCAAGGCCGGGCTGACGAAGGTGCGGCGGGTGCTGGAGGGCGGCGGCACCCGCAACGAGACCACCGAGCGCGCCATCGCCGAGATAGGCGCCGGCCTCGCCGAGGGAGAGGACGCGAACGTCCTCTTCCACGACGCCGTACGCCCCCTGCTGTCGGCCCGCGTCATAGCCGACTGCGTCGCCGCCCTGGAGCGCTACCGGGCCGTGGACGTCGCCATCCCCTCCGCCGACACGATCATCGTCACCCGGCGGCACGGCGAGGACGGCGAGTTCATCACCGACGTCCCGGACCGCTCCCGGCTGCGCCGCGGGCAGACGCCGCAGGCGTTCAAGCTCTCCACCATCCGGCGGGCGTACGAGGTGGCCGCGGGCGACCCGAACTTCCAGGCCACCGACGACTGCTCGGTGGTGCTGAAGTACCTGCCGGACGTGCCGATCCACGTGGTCGCGGGCGACGAGTACAACATGAAGGTCACCCACCCCGTCGACGTCTTCATCGCCGACAAGCTCTTCCAGCTCGCCTCCACCTCCGCCCCCGAGCAGAGCGACGACGAGGCCCACCGCCGCCTCCTGGACGGCCGCACGCTCGTCGTCTTCGGCGGCTCGTACGGCATCGGCGGCGACATCTGCGAGCTGGCCCGCGGCTACGGCGCGAACGTCTACGCCCTCGGCCGCTCCTCCACCGGCACCCACGTGGAGAACCCGGCCGACATCGAGGAGGCGCTGCGCCGCGCCTACGACGAGACCGGCCGCATCGACTACGTCGTCAACACCGCCGGCGTGCTGCGCATCGGCCGGCTCGCCGACACCGACGACGCCGCCCTCGAAGAGGCCCTGCGGGTCAACTACCTCGCGCCGGTGCAGATAGCCCGGTTCGCGCACAAGTACCTCGCCGAGACCCGCGGCCAACTGCTCCTTTACACCTCCAGCAGCTACACCCGCGGCCGGGCCGAGTACAGCCTGTACTCCTCCACCAAGGCCGCCGTGGTCAACCTCACCCAGGCGCTCGCCGACGAGTGGGCCGGCGACGGCGTCCGCGTCAACTGCATCAACCCCGAGCGCACCGCCACCCCGATGCGCACCAAGGCGTTCGGCGACGAGCCCCCCGGCTCACTGCTGGCCTCGGAGGCCGTCGCCCGCACCTCCCTGGACGTGCTGCTCTCCGAGATGACCGGCCACGTCATCGACGTCCGCCAGCAGGACCCGACCCGCGGCTCCAGCGTCGACCGTGCGCTGGCCGCCGTGCTCGACCGCAGCGAGGACGGCACCGAGGCGGGTGTGCGGTGACGGGGGCACTCATACGCCTGGTCCGCGTCGGCACCGGCGCGGAGTTCGCCGCCGCCGCGGTGATGCTGGCCTCGTACCCGCTGATGCTCGTGGCCGCGCTGGTCCCGAGCCTCGGCATGTTCGCCGCGGTCGCGGCCCTCAGCTACGTCTCCGACCACTTCCTGCACCGCCGCAACGCCTACCTGCTCAACCGGCTCTCGCGCGCCCGCGCGGGCCTGACGCTGCGCTTCATGCTGCGGCAGTTGCTGCTGGTGCTGCTGCTGGCCCGGATGGGCGTCGCCGGCGACACCCTCGGCTACGAGGCCATCGCCTGCTTCGCTCTCGTCGCCACCCTCCAGGCGCCGCACAGCGGCCTGCTCACGCTGCTGCGCAACCGCCGCAAGCTGCCCGTCGTCACCCGCAACATCGACCTGGCGCCGCTCGGCATCTCCGACGCCGCGCCCCGGCTGCTCACCCACCGCGCCGCGGAGAAGGTCCAGCACCTCGACCTGTTCGCCGTCGTCGGCGTGCTCGTCGCCGCCGAGACCGGCCGCGGCGCGTACGGCTACGCCGGCATGGGCGTGACGCTGGGGCTGACCCTGCTGTACATCGTCGCCGTGACGTACCACCTGCGCCCCGGCGGGCTGCCGCCGAAGCGGGACGCGGTGCTGGAGTGGTTCGACGAGTGGCTGCGCGCCTACCGGCCGACCCTGGTGCTCTACTTCTCCGGCACCAAGGAGTCCACGTACCAGATCAACATGTGGCTGGAGACGCTGGAGGAGCTGGACGAGCGCCCGCTGCTCATCGTGCGCGAGCAGCACACGCTGCCGGGCCTGGCCTCCACCACCGTGCCGGTGGCGTGCGTGCCGTCCGCGGTGCACCTGATGAACATGGACCTGTCGTCGGTACGGGTCGCGCTCTACCCCGCGAACGTCGGCAAGAACATCCACCTGCTGCGGGTGCCCACGATGAAGCACGTCTTCATCGGCCACGGCGACAGCGACAAGGTCGCCAGCATCAACCCGTACGCCAAGGTCTACGACGAGGTGTGGACCGCAGGCCGCGCGGGCCGCGACCGCTACGCGCTGGCCGACGTGGGCGTGCGCGACGACGCCATCGTGGAGGTCGGCCGCCCGCAACTGGCGCCGATCCGCCCCGCCGAGGCGCCGCCGGCCGACCGCATCCCCACCATCCTCTACGCGCCGACGTGGGAGGGCTGGACCGACGACCCCGGCAACACCTCGCTGATGCTGGCCGGCGAGAACATCGTCCGCCGGCTGCTGGCCGCCGACCCGCCGGTGCGCGTGCTGTACAAGCCGCACCCGTTCACCGGCATGGTGAGCCCGCTCGCCAAGGCCGCGCACGAGCGGATCGTCGCCATGGTCGAGCGGGCCCGTACGAGCCGCGCCGCCGACCCCCGCTGGGTGCGGGCCGCCGCGGCCGGGCAGGGCGAGCGGGAGGCGGCGCGGGCCGAGCTGGTGCGTATCGAGGCGCAGCTCGAACGGCTCGGCCGGCTCACCGACGAGGCCGCCGACGAGGCGCAGACCTCCCGCGACGCCGTGGTCGACCCCGCCCGCGAGGCGGAGGTGGCCCGGCTGCGCGAGGAGTGGAACGACGCCTACTGGCGCTCCTTCGGCTGGTGGGAGCACCGGGTCGTGACCGGCGACCGGCCGCGGCTGTACGACTGCTTCAACGTCTCCCACGGCATGGTCTCCGACATCTCCAGCGTCGTGTCGGACTTCATCGCCAGCGGCAAGCCGTACGCGGTGACCGACTCCGCGGGCCTGGGCGAGCAGGAGTTCAAGCGCCAGAACACGGCGGTACGGGCGGCGGTCATCCTCGCCCCCGACGCCGCCAGGATCGACGAACTGCTCGCCGCCGTCCCCGCCCCCGCGGCCGACCCGCTGCGCGGTGCGCGCGAGGAGCTGAAGGAATACCTGCTCGGACCCGACGAGCCCGCGTCCGTCGTCCGCTTCGGCGAGGCCGTGCGGGCGCTGGCGGAGAAGTCCGAGCGCCGCAACCTAGAGCGCGCCGTCTAAGGAGACCCGCACGATGAGCACCCCCGCGGCCGAGGCCGGACACATACCCGACGTCACGGTGATCACCGGCGCGTACAACTCGATGCCCTACATCACCCGCAGCGTCACCTCGGTGCTGGAGCAGACCATCGGCACCGACCGGCTCCAGATCCTCGTCATCAACGACGGATCCACCGACGGCACGGGCGCCGAGCTGGACCGGCTCGCCGCGGAGAACCCCGCGCTG
The DNA here is from genome assembly GCF_045781775.1 of Streptomyces sp. 184. Taxonomy (NCBI): domain Bacteria; kingdom Bacillati; phylum Actinomycetota; class Actinomycetes; order Kitasatosporales; family Streptomycetaceae; genus Streptomyces; species Streptomyces sp. 184. Next base: position 1,829,396 of record NZ_CP123230.1, read on the forward strand.
ACCGTCATCCACCAGGAGAACTCCGGCGGTCCCGCCGGCCCGCGCAACGTCGGTCTGGAGCGCGCCACCGGCCGCTACGTGTTCTTCCTCGACGCCGACGACTACCTCGGCCGCGAGACGCTGGCGCGGATGGTGGAGACCGCCGACGCCAACGGCACCGACGTGGTCGTCGGCAAGATGATCGGCGTCAACGGCCGCAACGCGCCGACGTCCATGTACCACCAGAACCTGGCCCGTACCGACGTGTTCAGCTCCCGCGTCTACTGGACGCTGAACCCGATGAAGCTCTTCCGGCGCGAGCTGGTCGAGCAGCACAGGCTGCGCTTCCGCCCCGAGCTGAAGGTCGGCCAGGACCAGCCGTTCACCAGCGCCGCCTATCTGAACGCCGACGGCATCAGCGTCATCGGCGACTACGAGTGCGTGTACTGGGTCAAGCGGGACGACGGCGGCAACAACACCTCCGTCACCAAGGGCACCGCGCCGCGGATCCGCTTCCTGCGCGCGATGTTCGAGCTGGTCGGTGAGTACGTGCCGGAGGGCCCGCGCCGCGACCACCTGCTGGCCCGGCACTACAACATCGACCTGCCGCACACCATCCGCCAGTTGCGCCGCGAGAAGCTCGCGTCGGACCGCAAGGCGGCCTTCGAGGACATGCGCCGGCTCTTCGACCAGTGGTACACCGAGGGCGCGGCGGCCGGGCTGTCCGTCGTGGAGCGGCTGCTGATGGAGCTGGTGCGCCGCGGCGACCTCGACGACCTGCTCACGGCCTCGAAGTACCACCGCAAGCTCGGTGACCAGGATGCGGAACACCTGGTGGAGAACGGGCGGGTCTACGCCCGGTACCCCTTCTTCCGCGACCCCGCCAGGAACATCCCGGACTCGTTCTACGACATCACGGACGAACTGCCCATTCCGTTCCGTATCGGCAAGGCCGAACTCGACGCCGCCACCGGCGTCGTCCACCTCGCCGGGAAGATCAAGGCCCCGGGCCCCGACGGCTGGAACGCCCCGCCGGAGCTGCTGCTCAAGCAGCGCGGCGGCATCGTCCGGCACCGGCTGCCGCTGTCCCTGGGACAGGCGCACGACAAGGCCGGCTACCAGGACTTCCGGCTGGACCTCGACCCGGCGACCGCCGGCGGCGGCGAGCCGCTGACCGAGGCGCTCTGGGACCTCTCCCTGGCCTGCGGCGACGCCAACGCCACCCGCTTCGGCGACCGGAACAACGCCAACCTCGCCAAGCAGCCCGCGATGCACGTCGCCCCCACGCACGCCGGCACCGGCCAGGTCTTCACCCTCTACGCGATCCGCTCCACCGGCCATCTCACGCTGGAGCTGGGCGAGATCAAGCACAAGGCGGCCAAGCGGTTCGAGGCCGCCGCCCAGAGCATGACGCGCCGCGACGAACTCGTCGTCGACGTGCGGGGCAGCGTCTCCGGGCTGCCCGCGGACGGGGTGCGGCTCGACGTCGAGGGCCCCACCGGCGTGGTCGCCTCCGCCGTGGCCCGGCCGGGCAGGACCTCCGGGGCCACCCGGACGTACCGGGCCCGGCTGCGGCTGCCGCGCGAGGCGCGCAAGCGGCGCGACGCCTTCACCCCGAAGGTCACCGTGCGCGCCGGCGGCCTCAACTGGTCCGTCCCCGTACGCCCCGCCGGGCCGGCCGCGGCCGGCGCCGCGGACGGGCCGCCGGCCGGCCGGAACCTCGTCTCGGTGCTGCGCACCGCCACGTCCCGGCTCGCCGCGCGCAAGTGACGTCCCGGCGTACCCGACACCACCAGTACCGTCACCCGGAGGGTTGATGCACGGCCAGCAGGCCCCGGCGCTCGAAGCGCACGATCCGACCGAGCGCCGGTCCGAGCCGGAAGCGCCCCGTGCGACCGGCCACGGCCGGGGGTTCCGCCCCGACGTCGAGGGCCTGCGGGCCGTCGCCGTGGGCGTGGTGCTGCTCTACCACGCGGGCGTGCCGCTCATCTCCGGCGGCTACGTCGGCGTGGACGTCTTCTTCGTCATCTCCGGCTTCCTGATCACCGGGCTGCTGGTGCGCGAGCTGGAGCGCAGCGGGCGGATCTCCCTCACCGGGTTCTACGCCCGCCGCGCCCGCCGGCTGCTGCCGTCGACCGCCGTCGTGCTCGCGGCGGTCGCGCTGCTGGCGTGGCTGCTGATGTCGCCGGTGGAGCGCAAGACGGTCGCCAAGGACCTGGCCGCCGCGGCGCTGTACGTCGTCAACTGGCAGCAGGCGTCGCTCGCGGTCGACTACTCGGCGCTGGGCGCCGACGCCAGCCCCGTACAGCACTTCTGGTCGCTGGCGGTGGAGGAGCAGTTCTACCTGGTCTGGCCGCTGCTGATCATCGCCATCGGCTGGTGGTGCAAGCGCGGCGGCGGCAAGGGGGTGCGCCCGCGGCTGGCCGTCGCGCTCGGCGTCATCGCCGTGGCCTCGTTCGCGTACTCGGTCCACCTCACGCAGGAGGAGGCCGGCGCCGCGTACTTCTCCACCTTCACCCGCGGCTGGGAGCTGGCCGTCGGCGGGCTGGTCGCGCTGGTGCCCGCGGACGCCTGGCGGCGGCTGCCGGCCCGCCTCGCCGGCGTGCTGGCCGCCGGCGGGCTCGCGGGCATCGCGGTGGCCTCGCTCGCCTTCTCCGACGAGACGCCCTTCCCCGGCTCCGCCGCCGCGCTGCCCGTGCTGGGCGCCGCCGCGGTCATCGCCGCCGGCGCCGCGGCGCAGGACACGGTGGGCGCGAAGCTGCTGGGCACCGCGCCGATGCGGTACGTGGGGCGGATCTCATACTCCTGGTACCTGTGGCACTGGCCGGCCGTCGCCTTCGCGACGGTCAAGTGGCCCGGCATCTCCACCGCCCAGCTCGCGGTCGTCGTCGCGGCGAGCTGGGTGCCCGCCGCGCTCACCCACAAGCTGGTGGAGAACCCGGTACGGGTCTCGGGCGCGCTGGCGCCGGTGGGCCGCGGCCTCGTCCTCGGCGTCGCCTGCACCGTCGCCGGCGCCCTGCTGGGCTGGCTGACCTGGGCGACCGCCCCGACCATGAAGCTCGCCGACCCCTCCCAGGCCGTCGGCGCCGCCGCGCTGAAGGACTCCACGAAGGTCCAGGAGTCCGCCTCCGTGCTCAGCCCGCTGCCCGAGGACGCCGACGCCGACGAGGGCGCGGTGTACGGCAACGGCTGCCACGCCGGGCAGCGCGACACCGAGGCCGAGGGCTGCGTCTACGGCGACAAGAAGTCGGACACCACCGTGGCGCTCTTCGGCGACTCGCACGCCGCGCAGTACGCCCCGGCGCTGATCACCGTCGCCGAGGAGCGCGGCTGGCGGCTGCTGATCCTCACCAAGTCCGCCTGCACCCCCGCCAAGGTCACCATCTACAACCGGCAGTACGAGCGCGACTACACCGAGTGCGACGACTGGCGGGCCTCCGCGGTGGAGCTGATCGCCGACGAGGAGGCCGACCTCGTGCTCGTCGGCAACCGCGACGACCAGGCGGCGATGCGCGGCGGCGACAAGCTCGACGGCGACGCCAACACCGCCGCGCTGCGCGACGGGATGTCCGCCACGCTGCGCGAGCTGGAGGAGAACGGGGCGGACGTCACAGCGTTCGCCGACATCCCGTACCCGCCGCAGGACATACCCTCGTGCGTGTCGGGAGCCACCGACCAACTCACCGACTGCGCGTTCCCGCTGCGCGAGGGGATGGGATACGAGCAGGTCACCACCGAGGCGGCGAAGCAGTCCGGGGTCCGCGTCATCGACCTCGCCCCCGAGCTGTGCCCCGACGGCACCTGCCCGGCCGTCATCGGCAACGTGATCGTGTACCGGGCCGGTGAGCACATCACCGAGACGTACATGCAGACGCTCACGGACTGGCTGGACGACCAGTTGCCGGGGAGCGTCGGATGAGACAAGGACTTCTGATGCCGACGCAGCCAACGCCGCCCACGCTGGTGCCCACGGTGCCACGCGGCGGGCGCCTCCTCCACATCGGTCCGCACAAGACCGGCACCACCGCACTCCAGGGCGCCTTCCACAGCGCCCGCGACCGGCTGTCCGCGTACGACGTGGTCTACGCGGGCAGCAAGCGGCAGCCGGTCGCGGCGGCGCTCGCCAAGATCGGGGTGGAGTTCCCGGGCCCCGCGGGCACGCCCGTACGCGAGGAGCTGGACGTGTTCCTCCAGCGCGACCGGCCGGGCATGGAGCGCTGGCGGCGGCTGGTGCGCCAGTGCGAGCAGGCCGCGGACCGGCGCACGGTCATCAGCACCGAGTACTTCTCCAACGCCGGCGACGACGCGGCCCGCGAGGTCGTCGCCGAACTGGGCGGCGGGGGGCGGGTGCACGTCGTCGTCACGCTGCGCCCGCTGCTGAAGATCCTGCCGTCGCAGTGGCAGCAGTACGTACGCAACGGGCTGCGCCTCTCGTACGAGGACTGGCTGGAGGCCATGTTCCACCGCGAGCCGTGTATCGAGCCGACGCCCAGCTTCTGGCGTCGGCACCGGCACGACGAGCTGATCGCCCGCTGGGCGGCGGCGGCCGGCCCGGAGAACCTGACCGTCCTGATCCAGGACGAGTCCGACCAGCAGATGCAGCTCCGCGTCTTCGAGGAGTTCGCGGGGCTGCCCCCGGGGTTCCTCGTCTACGACGAGCGCGACAACCGGTCGATGACCCACGGCGAGGCCGAGCTGATCCGGCTGCTCAACGAGGAGTCGCACCGCCGCGGCTGGTCGGTGGAGCGGCACGGCAAGGTCGTACGGGCCGGCGCGCTGCGCCGGATGCGCGACAAGTACCAGCCCGGCCGCGACGAGGCGCGCGTCACCACCCCCGAGTGGGCGGTGGCCGAGGCCACGGAGCTGGCCGAACGGATGACCGCCGCCATCGCCCGGCTCGGCGTCAACGTCGTGGGCGACCTGCCGTCGCTCGCGAAACGCCCGGCCGCGCCGGCCGGGCCACCGCCCGAGGCGACCATCCCGGCCGCCGCGGCGGCCCAGGCCGTCATCGGCGCACTGCTCGCCCAGTCCTCGCTCGACACCAGGGAGGCCGCCGAGGCCGCCGCGCTCGATACGGGGGCCGCCGCTGCGGCGAAGGACGTCTCCGGGCCGAACTCCTCCGGGCCCGGCACGTCCACCGCCACCGCGACGGCCGCCACCGCCCCCGCGTCGAAGCCGGCGCCCGCCGACGCCTCCCCCGGAGGCCGGGACGGCGCCACCAACCCGCTGCGGAGCGCCGCCAGGCGCGGTCTCCGCCGAATCCGCCGATAACCAGAAGGACCCGCACGGATGTCGTTGAGAATCACTGTGATCGGCACGGGCTACCTCGGTGCCACGCACGCCGCCGCCATGGCGGAGCTGGGCTTCGAGGTGCTCGGCCTGGACGTCGTGAAGGAAAAGGTCGAGCTGCTGTCCGCCGGCAGGGTGCCGATGTACGAGCCGGGCCTGGAGGACCTGCTGCGCAAGCACGTCGCCGGGGTCGAGGGTGCGACCGGGCGGCTGCGCTTCACCACGGACTGGGACGAGGTGGCCGCCTTCGGCGACGTGCACTTCGTCTGCGTGAACACGCCGCAGAAGCACGGCGAGTACGGCTGCGACATGAGCTACGTCGACGCCGCGATCGACTCGCTCGCCCCGCGGCTGACCGGGCCGTGCCTGGTCGTCGGCAAGTCGACGGTGCCGGTGGGCTCCGCGGCCCGGCTGGCGCGCCGGCTGGCCGAGCTGGCGCCCGCCGGTGAGCAGGCCGAGCTGGCGTGGAACCCGGAGTTCCTGCGTGAGGGCTTCGCCGTCGAGGACACCCTGCGCCCGGACCGCATCGTCGTCGGCGTGGCCGGCGGGCGCGCCGAGGAGCTGCTGCGGGAGGTGTACGCGGGTCCGGTCGGCGACGGCACGCCGTTCGTGGTCGCGGACTACCCGACCGCCGAGCTGGTGAAGACCTCCGCGAACGCGTTCCTGGCGACGAAGATCTCGTTCATCAACGCCATGGCGGAGATATGCGAGGCCGCGGGCGGCGACGTCGTGAAGCTGGCCGAGGCGATCGGCTACGACGACCGGATCGGCAAGAAGTTCCTGCGCGCCGGCGTCGGCTTCGGCGGGGGCTGCCTGCCCAAGGACATCCGCGCGTTCATGGCCCGCGCCGGTGAACTCGGCGTCGACCAGGCGCTCACGTTTCTCCGCGAGGTCGACTCGATCAACATGCGCCGCCGGGCGCACATGGTCGAGCTGGCCCGCGAGGCGCTCGGGGAGACCTTCCTCGGCCGCCGGATCGCCGTGCTGGGCGCGACGTTCAAGCCGGACTCCGACGACGTACGGGACTCTCCCGCGCTCAACGTCGCCGGGCAGATCCACCTCCAGGGCGGCCAGGTCACGGTCTACGACCCCAAGGGCATGGGCAACGCCCGCCGGGAGTTCCCCACCCTGCGCTACGCCGACTCCGCCGAGGACGCCGTCCGCGGCGCCGACATCGTGCTGCACCTCACCGAATGGAGCGAGTTCCGCAACCTCGACCCGCACCGGCTCGCCCGGGCCGCCGCCACCGCGCACCTGATCGACGGCCGCAACACGCTGGACCCGGCGCCCTGGCGCGCCGCGGGCTGGACGTTCCGCGCCATGGGCCGCCCCGCACTCTGACTACGCTTCCACGACAGGGAACACCCCCACCATGAAGAACATCCTGATCCGCTCCGGCAAGAGCCCCTTCCACGTCGCGACGCGGACAGAGGTCGTCCAGCAGGACCTCATCGGCACCAACTCCGGCAACCTGCTGTTCAGCGACGCCGCCCACAAGCTGCTCCTGGCCCCCGACACCGCCGTCACCTCCAACGGCATCAAGACGGACTACTCCAAGGAGCGCGCGGCGCAGATAAACGACGAGTACGACGTCTTCGTCGTGCCGCTCGCCAACGCCTTCCGTCCGTCCTTCGAGGCGTCGCTCAACCGCCTCTCCCGGCTGATCGAGCAGTTGACCATCCCCGTCGTCGTCATCGGCGTCGGCGCCCAGGTCGGCGCGGACTACGACACCGAGCGGCTGAAGTCGATCGAGCCGTCGGTCAAGCGGTTCATGAAAGCGGTGCTCAAGCGGTCCGCGTCGGTGGGCGTACGCGGTGAGCTGACCGCCGGCTACCTGAAGGGCCTCGGCTTCAAGGACGTCGACATCATCGGCTGCCCGTCGATGTTCCTCCACGGCGACACCTTCCCCGAGATCCGCCGGCCCGAGGCCGGGATCACCGACGCCTCGCGCATCGCGATCAACGTCTCGCCGGACGCCGTCCGCGTCGGCCCGATCGCGGCCATCGCGCAGCGCGCGTACGAGCGCTTCGACGACCTCACGTACTACGCGCAGAACCTCACCGACGCCGAGATGCTGCTGTGGGGCGACACCTCCGCGGAGCGGGGGCTGACCCCCGAGCTGCCGACCCTCGCCGCGCACAGCCTGGTGCGCGACGGCAGGACCCGGGTGCCCACCGACCCGTACGGCTGGCTCGCGGAGCTGCGCGAGCACGACTTCGCCTTCGGCACCCGCATCCACGGCAACATCGCCGCGCTGCTCGCCGGCACCCCCGCCGTCGTCCTCGTCCACGACTCGCGCACCCTCGAACTCTGCCGCTACTTCGGCATCCCGTACGAGATGCTGGCCGACCAGCCGGCCGACATGGACCCGGCGGACCTGTACGAGAAGGCCGACTTCGCCGGGCTGCACACCGGACACCAGGAGCGCTGGGACCGCTTCGTACGCTTCCTCGACCGCAACGACCTGCGGAACACCTACACCCACGGCGACCGCGGCGCCGCCTTCGAGAAGCGCATGGCCGGCCTCGACCTGCCGCCCTCGATGCGGCTGTGGGACGGCTCCGACGACGGTTTGTACGGCTTCCGCTTCGCCTGGCTGCACGAGCGTGCCGAAACCGCGCGCAAGCGCCTGGACGCCGCGGTGCGGCGGTCCACGGAGCTGAAGGAGCGCAACGAGGAGCTGACCGGGCAGGTCGAGCGGCTGGAGAAGCGGCTCGCCGGACTGGAGCGGCGCGTCACCGCCCGCGACAAGCGGCCGATGGCCCGGCTCGGCGGGGTCTTCAAGGGCCGGGGCGGGCGGGGCTGATGCCGCGGCGGCAGGGCGCGCTCCCGCCGGGTACCCGGCTGGTGCACATCGGGCCGCACAAGACCGGCACCACCACGCTCCAGGGGGCGTTCCACCGCGGGCGGCGCGCGCTGGCGGCGCACGGCGTACGGTACGCCGGCGCCGCGCGGCAGCCCGCGCACGCCGCCGCCGCGATCGCCGGGGGCACCCCCGTGCACAGCCTGGAGGCGCCGAGCATGGCGCACTGGGAGAAGCTGTGCGCGGAGGTCGCCGCCGCCGGGCGGCGGCGCCGGGTCGTCGTCAGCAGCGAGCGCTTCGCCAACGCCGACGCCGCCGCGGCCCGCGCGGTGGTCGACGGGCTCGGCGGCGACCGGGTGCACGTGGCCGTCACGCTCCGGCCGCTGGTGCGGATCCTGCCGTCGCAGTGGCAGGAGTACATCAAGTCCGGCCACCACCACCCGTACGGCAAGTGGCTCGACGGCATGCTGCGCAAGCCGCCGTACCGGAAGCCGACGCCGTCGTTCTGGCGGCGGCACCGGCACGACGAACTGGTGGCGCGCTGGGCGGACGTGGCCGGCGCGGAGAACCTCACGGTGGTCGTCGTCGACCCGGCCGACCCGCTGGCGCACCTGCGCGCCTTCGAGGGGCTGCTCGGGCTGCCGGCGGGGCTGCTGGTGCCGGAGCAGGACGGGTTCACCAACCGGTCGCTGACCGCCGGGGAGGTGGAGCTGCTGCGGCTGGTGAACAGAGGGCTCTCCCGGGCCGAACGGCCGGCGGTGGAACGCAAGCTGGTCCGCGAGGAACTGGTGCGTCGGATGCGCCGGGCGCACGTGCCGACCGGCGACGCGGAGCGCATCGCCACCCCGGCCTGGGCGCGGCGGGCGGCGGCGGAGGTCAGCGCGGAGATGGTCGCGGGGATCAGGAAGTCGGGGGTACGGGTCGTGGGCGACCTCGACGTGCTGGTCCCGGCGGTCGAGGTGCCGGGCGCCGGCCCCGGGGACCTCGGTGCCGCCGCCGAGCCGCGGCTGCCGACTGCCGTGGCGCTCTCGGCGCTGACGGGGGCGCTGCTCGCGGCGGCCGAGTCCCCGTAGCGCCGGGGCGGCCGGGGCCGGACCCGGCATATAGTCCGGGTCCTGGTCCTGCGGGCGAGAGGGAGGCGGGCAGATGGCGGAAGCGGCGCCGGCGCTGATCCGGATCACGGAGCGGGTGTGGCTGTGGCCGCACCACCCCGACCCGGACCGGGTCCAGGCGTGCGTCGGGGTGATCGCCGGGGACGACGGCTGCCTGCTCGTCGACGCCGGCCACAGCCCGGCGCTGGCCCGCCGGGTCCGCAACGCCCTCGGCGGCGCGGGCCTGCCGCGGGCCCGGCGCCTCGCCTACACCCACCACCACTGGGACCACGTCTGGGGCGCGCAGGAGTGGGGCGTGCCGGTGGTCGCGCACGAGCTGACGGCCGACGCGCTGCGCGCCGAGGCGGGCAAGCCGTGGTCACAGGCGTACCTGCGGGCCGAGATGGCCCGTGACCCGCGGCTGGTCCCGAGCTACCGCGCGCGCTCGCGCGCGATGGCCGGGGACGGCCGCGACGGCTGGGACGGCTGGGACGGCTTCCGGATCGTGCCGCCCGACGAGACGTTCACCGGCCGCCGCCCGATCCGGCTCGGGGGAGTCACGGTGGAGCTGCGGCACGTCGGCGGCGGCCATGCCGCGGACTCGACGGTCGTCGCGGTGCCGTCGGAGGGCGTCCTGTTCGTGGGCGACTGCTACTACCCGCCGCCGTACCACCTGCGGGCGGAGGGCGCGGAGCCGGACCTGGCGCTGGCGCGGAGCCTGGTGGACGCGGAGTTCGAGTGGTACGTGGAGAGCCACGACGCACCGCGGCGCCGGGCCGAGGTGAAGGCGGTCCTGGGCGGCTGAACCCGCTTCCCCGCCTCGCGGCTCAGGTGGCCAGGCCGGCGATCGCCGCCAGCGGGACGCCCAGCCGACCCGGTCTGTTCCCGGCCTCGTAGACGACCTCGTGGACCGCCCTGTCCGCCACGTACGCGCGCAGCAGCTCCGCCTCCCCGCGCGGGTCCGCGCCCGCCGCCCCGGCGTAGCCCGCGCAGTACTCCGCACCGCAGCGGTCCGCCCACGACGGGTCCGCGCCCGCCGTGGCCGCCGCGTACGTGAACGAGCGCCGCATCCCCGCCACGTCCCTGACCACCGGGTGCGGGCGGCGGCGGGCGGGCGGGGGCAGCTCCGGTTCGCCCTCGAAGCCGACGAACGACCAGCGGCCGTCGCGCGTTTCCCCGCAGCGCCTGGCCCAGGTGCAGGTCGCCGTGGACGCGCTGCGCCCGCCACGTACGGCCCGCCGCGCCCAGCTCCGCCACCGCCGCGTACGTCTCGCCGAGCCGGCCGCGGTACGGGCGCAGCGCCGGGACCGCCGCCGCGGCGGCCGCCAGCCGCGGCGTCATCGCGGCGGCCAGCGCCGCGGCCTGCGGGGCGCCCAGCACCGTCACCGGCGGCGCGCGCCCGAGCGCCGCGTGCGGTTCGGCGGTCGCCCGGCCGAGCGCGCGGGCGTACGGCGCGAAGTCCTCGCGCGCCGCCAGGGCTTCGGCCGCCAGCTTCCAGCCGTCCGCGGCGCCGGCCGGGAAGGGCCGGAGCACGCCGAGGGTCGCGGGGGAGCCGCGGTCGTCGGCGAGCGCGGGGGTCTCGAACCACGCCAGCGGCGGCGGCACCCGGGCGCCGCCCGCGTGGGCCAGGGCCGAGGGCACTTCGAGGCCGGGGCTGGGGCCGGGGTGGACGCGGCGGAAGACCTTGAGGACGAAGCGGTCGCCGTACACCACCGAGGAGTTGGACTGCTCCGCGTCCAGCCGCCGGGCCGGGAGCCCGCCCGCGCCGTGCGCGCCGGCCCACCCCTCGCGTACGAACGTGATCGGCCCCGTCCGCCCCGGCCGCCGCAGCCGCTCCAGCAGCAGCGCCGCCGTCCGCGGGTCCAGGAGCGCGTCCGAGACCGCGGGCGGGCGGCGGACGTCGAGCAGGAGCTGATAGCAGTCCCCGGGCTCCGCCCCCGGCTGCCGTACGCGGACCGGCAGGTGCAGCACGCCGGGGAGGAGTTCGGCCGACGACACCGGCGACAGCCCCGTGACCGGGCGGTCCTTCCCGGCGAACCAGCGTTGCCGCGGCAGCCAGGCGCGCAGGCCCGCCGGCAGCGCCTCCGCGTCCCGCCGCCGGGTGACCGCCCCGTCCACCGCCCCGGCGCCCTAGTCCAGCGTGCGCGACAGGTACGCGTGCAGCAGCGTCCGCGTCTCCGCCAGCAGCGCCGCGTCCCCCTCCGGGTCGGCGCGGAAGGCGAGTTGGAGCAGCGCGTCGGCCGCCTCGACCGCCACCAGGCAGGAGCGCTGGAGCGAAGCGGTCACCGGCAGGGACAGCCGCTCCGCGAGGATGTCGCACAGCCGGGCCGCCACCGGGTCGTTCGCCTCGAAGTCCACCTGCGCGAAGCCCGGGACGGTGCGCATCATCGCGACGTACTCCGCGAGCATCGAGTCCAGGATGCGCCGCCAGCCGGCCTGCGCGGGCTCGGCGGCCAGCCGGCGGGTGACGCGGCCGGTGAAGTCGTCGAGGTTGCGGGCGGCGAGCGCGTCGGCGAGGGCCCGCTTGTTGGGGAAGAAGCGGTACACGGAGCCGATGGGGACGCCGGCGCGGTCGGCGACGGCGCTGGTCGTCAGGTCCTCGTAGCCGGTCTCGTCGAGGAGTTCGGCGCAGGCGTCGAGGATCCGGGCCAGCCGCTCGGCGCTGCGCTGCTGGACGGGGGTGCGGCGGAGGGAGGGGGTGCTCACGCCGTCCATGGTGCCGGACCTCCCGTGCTATGCGGCCAGCAGGAGGGTCAGGCCGCCGACCGTGTAGCAGACCATCAGCGCGAGCAGCGGCAGTTGGCCGGCGACCGCGCGGGCGGGCGGGAAGAGCCGGACGGCGCGGTCGTGGGCGGCGACGACGCCGAGGACGTGGCCGGTGACGACGGCGGTGACCTGGAGCGCGGCGAGGCCGCCGGGGGAGAGCGGGGGGTCGGCCGGGGGCGGGTCGTCGGTGCCGGACGCGATCGCGACGGTACGCGGGCCCTCGGTGACGAGGAGCGTGAAGTAGTGGGCGACGAGGTAGCCGAGCGCGATCGGCAGGAGGGAGTGGGCGAAGGCGGACAGCGGGTGGTCGAGCCGGCCGGAGACCAGGCGTACGGCCGCCGCGCACCCGGCGTACAGGGCGGCGACGAGGGCGACGGCGGCGAGCAGGCCGAGCGTGGCGGTGGCGGTGCGGCCCAGGGAGGCGGTCTGGAGGGTGTCAATCCAGGTGGGGGAGGCGGAGAAGCCGTCGTAGGCGGTGGAGCCGAGGAGTACGCACAGGACGGCGGTCAGCCCCGGGAGCGCGGGGGTGGCGTCGAGGCCGGCGAGGGGGGAGCGCAGGACGAGCACGCCGTCGGCGGGGCGGCGGCCGACGGGGGCGAGGCGGGCGAGCAGGGTGCTGTACGCCTCGAAGGGGTCGCACCGCGCGAACCAGCGGTCGCCGTAGACCGCCGCGCCGGTGAGCTGGACGGCGGCGTGGGCGGCGAGGAAGGCCGACAGGGCGGCGGTGGCGGCCGGTTCGGGGGCGGCCAGCTCCAGCCAGGTGAACGCCAGCAGCCCGGCGGCGGCGGGCCGGTACCCGAGCCGGGCGGGCAGCGGGCGGCCGGCGGCGGGGTCGCGGCCGAGGGCGCGGCAGGTGAGGGCGTGCAGCGTACGGAGCGGGTTGAGCAGGCGCCATACGGGACCCAGGAGGAGGGAGGCGGGGACGAGGCCGACCCACAGGAGTACGTAGACGGCGCCGGGCGCGGGGTTGCGGGCGGGGTCGTCGGGGCCGAGGAGCAGGTGGCCGGCGACGAACGCGGCGGCGGCGAGGCCGGCGCCCGCGGCGGTGCGGCGCAGGGCGGGCGCGGCGGCGAGGCGCTGCACGGCGCGGGGCAGGGGGCCGCCGGCGGTGGCGCCGGCGTAGCGGGGCTCGGGCCACAGCAGGCCGAGGGCGAGAAAGGAGACGAGCAGGGCGGCGAAGCCGCCGGCGTAGGCGTAGAAGGCGGGTATCGGCAGGTCCTGGGTGCCGCCGACGCCGTGCGCGAGCGGCATCAGCGCACCATGAGCTGGGTGAGGACGAGACCGGAGCCGTGCGTCTCGACGTCGAACACCCCGGTGCGGTCCGCGGTGAACGCCAGCTCGGCGGGCTCGCCCGCGCGCAGCTCCGCGGTCTCGTCGTAGCCGTGGACGTGGAGTTCGTCGTCGGTGTCGCTGGTGACGAGGAGGGTGACGCGCTCGTCGAGCCCCACCTCCACGCGTCCGGGCGCGGGCGTGACCCGCCCGTCCCGTACGGCGATCTCGACGGTGGTGCCGGCGGCCGGACCGACGTCCGCGTCCGAGCCGTTGGCGCCGCGGTCGGGCACGTCGGTCGCGGGCGGTACGGACCCGGTGGCCACCTCGTGGCCGGTGCCGGGCTCGTGGTGGGTGTCGCCGCGGGAGCAGCCGGCGCCGGCGAGCGCCAGCAGGAGCACCGCGGCGGCGGCGCCGAGCCGGGCGGCGGGGGAGGGCGAGCGGCGGCTCATGCGAGGCCGGCCTCCGGGGCCGGACCGGCGGCGGGGCGGCGCGGCTCCGGGCCGGCCTTCCCCTCGGGGCCCTCCCCGGGTTCCGTCCCGGGATCCGCCGCGGGGCCTCCTGTCGAATCCGCCGCGGACCCGGCCGCCGGGTCCGTCGCGGGTGCGACGCGGGCCACCGCGACCACCGCCCAGACCACCCACACCAGCCCCAGGAGCATCCGCAGCCACGCCGGGCTCAGCGGTATCCACGGGATCAGCAGCACCGACTTGTCGAAGGCGTCCAGCAGCGTCAGCACGCCCATCGCCACCGTGACCCCCGTGAACCCCGGCCGCCGGGGGCCCGGTCGGGCCCGTAGCCGCAGCCCGGTCGCCGTCCACCACGCGCCCGTCAGCACCAGCGCGGCGACCGGCACCCAGGTGTGCGCGTACGAACTCGCCGACCCCACCACGTCGAGCACCAGCCCCGCCGCCCCCGCCGCCGCGGCAACCGTGGCGATCGCGTCGCGGCGCAGCAGCCGCCACCACAGCACCCCGCCGACCAGCCCCAGCAGCACCGCCACGGCCAGCGCGATCTGCACCTCGATCCGCTCGATGCCCCGCGCCCCGTACCAGTCGCACCCCGCCGGCAGCTTCCGCGCCTGCACGTCGTACTCCGCGCACACCAGCAACTGCGCCAGCTTCACCGGCTCGCCGACGATCCGGTCCGAGCCGCCGGAGACGTCGCCGGGCCGAGGGCCGCACTCCGGCAGCGTGCGCGGGTTGCTCGCGCCCGCGTCCCCCTGCCAGCAGTTGCCCTCGCCCTGCCCGTCCCACCACACGTCCGTCTTGTTGGGCCGCTCGTTGCCCGCCCGGTCGACGCCGAGGTGGTTGCCGGCGTAGCGGTTGTGGTGCGAGGTGTCGAGCTGCTTGCCCGGCGCGCCCTCGCCGCGGATGAACGCGGGCACGGCGTTGAGGTAGAACGCCGCGCGCTGGTGGCCGTAGATCCAGTTGTCCCGGTAGAGGTTCCAGTTGCCGCCCGCGGTGATGATGCCGGTCCCGGGCGGCATGGATATCTGCGGGCAGACCACGCCCTGCTCGTAGCCGCGCTCGGCGGGCGGCTTGGCGCAGGTGCCGTCGGCGACGTACGGGTAGTAGTTCTGGTTGTTGTCGTGGATGAGGTTCCGCTCGAACTTCGCGTGGTTCTGCGGCAGTCCGGGGTGGCCGGGGAAGGCGCTGTCCATCGAGGCGCCGCCCATGTTGTGGTCAAACTCGTTGTCGTGCACCCAGACGGAGTCGCCCGCGGTGCCGGAGTAGCCGACCATGTTGTGATGGCTGCGGCAGCCGGTGATCTCGATGGCGTAGCGCGGGACGTCGTAGCCGCGGCCGTCGTTGATGTCGGAGGCGCTGCCCGGGTAGATGCCGGAGTCGCCGTTGCCGTACGACTCGCAGTCGCGGTACAGGCCGTGGTCGGAGGCGAAGGTCAGGAAGCCGTACTCGTCGTTCCACCGGGTGAGCACGTCGTCGATGACGAACCCGTCGGCGGCCAGCACGTACAGCGAGTTGAAGGTGGAGCGCTGGGCGGTGAAGTTGCGGAAGTAGACGCCGTCGGCGGAGTCCGCGCGGATCACGTTGAGCTTGCGGTACTGGCCGTCGATGACGACGTCGCCGCGGTCGGCGCCGGTGCCCTCGATCTGGAGGTCCCGCTTGCCCATGACGGCGACGAGGTTCTGGTTGTGCGGGCAGCGCTTCTGCTGCGCGTACGACAGGATCTGGTAGCCGAGGTCGGACCGCGGCGCCTTCAGCCGGGCACAGGCCCCGGTGGGCTTTGGCCGGCTGGGCTCCTCCAGATAGACGCCGGGCAGCACGGCGATGGTCGTGCCGGGCTCGTCGACGGCGTCGACGGCCTGCTGGAGATGTTCGAAGCCGCGGTCGCGGCAGCGCTCGTACAGCCGGAGGTTGCGCTCGCGCAGGGCGGCGGGGAAGTCGGCGACGCGCGCCTCGAAGTCCGCCCGGCCGGGCTTGCAGACCAGCAGGTCGGGCTCCTCCTCGCGGTACGTCGGCACGCTGCCGGTGCCGTCGGGGAACTCGACGGGGCGCTCCTCGTGCGCGGCGGCGGGGGCGGCGGTGAGCAGCAGCGCGCCCAGCGCGACGAGCGGGAGGAGGGCCGTTCGGACCTTACGCGTCCACGACATGGCGGAAGAGTAGAGCAAGTTTCATCTTTTGTGACCCCTCGGCGTACGGGCCCGTGCGGAAGGGGCCGGCCGTAGCCCGGCCGGCCCCTTCGTCGCATGCCGCCCCGCGGTCAGGGGGTGTTGTTCGCCAGCGCCAGGAGCCGGGCGCGGGTGCCGTTGAACTTGTCGCGGTCGACGTTGCCGGAGATGCCGGCGACCCGCCCGGTGCTCGTGTACTGCCACACCGTGTAGAAGGGGAAGCCGCCCGGGAGCGACGGGGTGTGCGCGGAGGTCCAGTGCGCGACCCACAGCGGGCTGCGCGAGGACATGCCGTTCCAGCCTCCGGTGCAACTGTTCCACCAGCTCGGGCTGGTGTAGATGACGACGTCACGGCTGGTCCGCGCCTTGTACGTGTTGTAGAAGTCGAGGATCCAGTTGCGCATCGCGGTCTGGGAGAGCCCGTAGCAGGCGGCGCCCGACGGGTTGTTCTCGATGTCCAGCACGCCGGGAAGCGTCAGGTTGTCACGTGACCAGGCACCGCCGTTGGAGGCGAAGAAGTTGGCCTGGGCCGCGCCGCTGGAGGAGTTCGGCCGGGCGAAGTGGTACGCGCCGCGGATGACGCCGGCGCGGTAGGCGGCCGGGTAGTTGGTGTTGAACGACGGGTCCTTGTAGGTGGTCCCCTCGGTCGCCTTCATCCAGGCGAACTGGATGCCGGCGTTGCGCACCGACGTCCAGTTGATGCTGCCCTGCCAGTGCGAGATGTCGATCCCCTGCACGCCGCCGGTGTGGTCCATGGGACTGACGTCGGGGGACGACTGGTCCGCGTCGACTCCCATGCCCATGTAGGCGTGGCCCAGCGGTACGGGGTTCTTCTTCTTCGTGTCGGCGCCGTCCGCCGGCGCGGACGCGGCGGACGGTGCGGTGAGCCCTGCGACCAGGGCGAGGGATGCGCCGAGGACGACGGCGGCGCCGGCGCGGGTGCGGCCGGTGCGGCGCGGGAAGAGGCGGTGGGTCAGTGATCTGTGCAAGTGCATCGCGGCCTCCTGGCACTCATGTGCTCTGTGGGGGTGGGGAGAGGCGGTGCTGAGTGATGCTGTACGGACAGACCGGTGTTCTGATGCGAACACGACAAGAGTGACGCATAGGAACGCCTGCCTGAGAAGGGGGGACCGCCACCCTTTATGGTCCAGTCCAGTGACGCGTGCGCTGAGCTGCGGTTACCGGAGAGGAAATCGTCAACTTTCATGGTGTGAAAGCCGAAACGAAGACTAGCATTTCGGTCACGGAGAGTGCCAAAGTAGACACGCTGTGCACCCATCTGATCATCCCCACCGACCCGCCCCCCGAACCGATCACCCCAACGCCCCCGTTGCCCCCTCCGGCCCCACGGCCCCCGCCGAACGGCGGCCCGGGCGGCCGGGCGGCCGTTCGTCTGGGTCGACGACGAGATCGCCGACGCCGATCGCGACTGGGTGGCCGCCCACCACCCGGAGCGTGCCCTCCTGCACCGCGTCGACCCCGGGCGGGGTCTCACCGACGCGGACTTCGCCGCACTCGGCGCCTGGCTGCGCGCCCTGTGGCCGCGGGTCGTCCGGGAGACCCGCCGTCCGGGCCGGAGGTCAGAGGGTGCTGTCCTGCCACGCCTGGTGGAGGGCCGCGAAGCGGCCCCGGTCGGCTATCAGGGTGGCCGGCGGGCCGTCCTCGACGATGCGGCCCCGGGACATCACCAGGACGCGGTCCGCGATCTCCACCGTAGACAGGCGGTGGGCGATGACCACCGCCGTACGGCCCCGCAGGACCGTGTGCATCGCCTGCTGCACCGCCTGCTCGCCCGGGATGTCCAGCGACGACGTCGCCTCGTCGAGGATCACCACCGCCGGGTCCGCGAGCAGCGCGCGGGCGAACGCCACGAGCTGGCGCTGGCCCGCCGAGATGCGGCCGCCGCGCTTGCGTACGTCGGTGTCGTAGCCGTCCGGGAGCGCCGTGATGAACTCGTGGGCGCCCAGCGCCTTCGCCGCCGCCTCGATCTCCTCGCGGCTCGCGTCCGGGCGGCCGATCGCGATGTTCTCCGCGACCGTGCCCGAGAACAGGAACGCCTCCTGCGTGACCATCACCACCCCGCGCCTCAGCTCCGCGTTGGCGACGTGGCGCAGGTCCACCCCGTCGAGCAGCACCCGCCCCGCGCTCGGGTCGTAGAACCGCGCCAGCAGCTTGGCCAGCGTCGACTTCCCCGCCCCCGTCGAGCCGACGACCGCGACGGTCTGCCCGGCCGGCACCGTCAGGTCGAAGCGGGGCAGCACCTCGCCGCCCGTACGGTACGAGAACCCGACGGCCTCGAAGCGCACCTCCCGGCCCGGCAGCCCCTCCTCGCGCGCCGGCAGCGGGCGCGGCTCCGCGGGCTCCGCCACCCCCGGCCGCTGCGCCAGCAGCCCGGCGATCTTCGTCAGCGACGCCGCCGCCGACTGGTAGGAGTTGAGGAACATCCCGAGCCGGTCGATCGGGTCGTAGAGGCGTCGCAGATAGAGCACCGCCGCGGCCAGCACACCGAGCGCCAGCTCGCCCTCGGCCACCCGGTACGCGCCCCACAGCACGATCGCCGCCACCGCGAAGTTCGCGGTCAGCCGGGAGCAGATGACGTAGCGGGCCATCTCCAGTATGGAGTCGCCGTTGACCCGCTCGTGGTACCCGTTGAGCCGGTCGAAGTCCTTGTCGTTCGCGCGTTCACGGCGGAACGCCTGTACGGGCCGGATGCCGTTCATCGTCTCGACGAACTTCACGATCACCTGGGCGATCGCCGTCGACCGCTTCGTGTAGATCTTGATCGAACGCCGCTGGAAGTTGCGGATCAGCGCGTACAGCGGCACGAACGACAGCAGCGCCGCCCCGCCCAGCCCCAGGTCCAGCCAGAGCAGCAGCGCGGAGATGTAGACGACCTGGAGCACGACGACTATCAGCTCCTGGAGCCCTTCGCTCAGCAGCTCGCGCAGCGACTCCACGTCGCTGGTGGAGCGTGAGATGAGCCGGCCGGAGGTGTAGCGGTCGTGGAAGTCGACGTCGAGGACCTGCGCGTGGCGGAAGATGCGGCCGCGCAGATCCAGCAGCACGTCCTGGTTGATGCGCGCGGCGGCCCGCACGAACGTGTACTGGAGCAGCCCGGAGGCCACCGCGCAGACCCCGTAGGCGAGGGCGACGGCGATCAGCGGGCCGTGGTCGTCGCGCCGCAGCGCGGGCACCGCGTGGTCGATGGCGTACGCGACGAGCAGCGGGCCCGCCTGGACGGCGGCCTGCTGGAGCAGGATCAGCGCGGTCGCGGCGGCGACCCGGCGGCGGTGCGGGGCGAGCAGCGAGCCCAGCAGCGTGCGGGACGCGCCCTCGGGCGCGGGCAGCAGGTCCTGGTCGAAGGGGTCGGTCCGCGGGCGCGGGCGGTCGTCGTCCGGCTCCTCGCCGCCGGGTTTCTCGGTGACCGTCGCCGTCATCGCTGCTCCCCCTCGTCGCCGTGCGCGCTCGCGCCCGCGTCCGTGCCCGTGTCCGCGTTGCCGGTCTTCTCCTCCGTCACGCCCGCCATCAGCGCGCGGTACTCCGCGCTGCCGTGCAGCAGTTCGTCGTGCGTGCCCACCGCCGCGACCCGGCCGCCGGACAGCAGCGCCACCCGGTCGGCGAGCAGCACCGTCGAGGGGCGGTGCGCCACCACCAGCGCCGTGGTCGTCGCCAGCACCCGCCGCAGCGCGGCCTCGACCAGCGCCTCGGTGTGCACGTCGAGCGCCGACAGCGGGTCGTCGAGCACGAGGAAGCGCGGCCGGCCCACGATCGCCCGCGCCAGCGCGAGGCGCTGGCGCTGGCCGCCGGAGAGGCTGAGGCCCTGCTCGCCGACCTCCGTGCGGTGGCCGTCGGGCAGTTGGTGCACGAAGTCGGCCTGCGCGATGTCCAGCGCCCGCAGCAGGTCGTGCTCCTCGGCCTCGTACGAGCCCATCAGCACGTTCTCCCCGGCGGTGGCGGAGAAGAGCGTCGGCTCCTCGAACGCCACGGCCACCAGCTCGCGCAGCTCGTCGCGGGGCAGGCCGGTGATGTCGCGGCCGTCGAGGCTGATGCGGCCGGCGGTCGGCTCGTACAGCCGCGGGACGAGCGCGGTCAGCGTCGTCTTGCCGCTGCCGGTGGCGCCGACGAGGGCGAGCGTCTCGCCGGAGCGCACGTGCAGGTCGACGCCGTCGAGTACGGGCGCGGTGTCCGGGCCGGCGTCGGGGTGGCGGAAGACGACGCCGGCGAAGCGGATGCCGTCGGCGGCGGGCGGGGACTGCGGAGCCTGCGCGGACCCGTTGCGCTGCGCCGGTACGGGGGCGCCGGGCCCGGCAGCGGCGGCCTTGCGGTCCGCGGCGTCGGCCGCCGGCTCGTCCATCACCTCGAAGTAGCGGTCGGCCGCGGTCGCCGCCTCGTTGCACATCGCCAGCAGGAACCCGATCGACTCCACCGGCCAGCGCAGCGCCATCGCCGTGGACAGGAACGCCACCAGCGTGCCCGCCGACAGGTCCCCGTCCGCGACCTGCACCGTGCCGAGCACCAGCGCCGCGCCGATCGCCAGCTCCGGCAGCGTCATGATCAGCGCCCAGATCCCGGCCAGCAGCCGCGCCTTGTGCAGCTCGGTGCCGCGCAGTTGGTGCGTCAGCCGGCGGAACGCCTGCGCCTGGCTGCGGTGCCGGCCGAAGCCCTTGACGATGCGGATGCCGAGCACCGCCTCCTCGACCACCGTCGTCAGGTCGCCGACCTGGTCCTGCGCCCGCCGCGCGGCGCCGAAGAAGCGCCGCTCGAACGCCGAGCAGAGCGCCACCAGCGGGATCACCGGCGCCAGCAGCACCAGGCCGAGGGTCCACTCCTGGGCGAGCAGGACCGCGCAGCCGACCGCGATCGTCGTGCCGTTGACGACCAGGAACGTCAGCGGGAAGGCCAGGAACATCCGGATGAGCTGGAGGTCCGTCGTACCGCGGGAGAGCAACTGGCCCGAGGCCCAGCGGTCGTGGAAGGCCACCGGCAGCCGCTGGAGCCGCCGGTACAGGCTCGCCCGCATCGCCGCCTCCACCCCCGCCAGCGGGCGCGCCACCAGCCAGCGGCGGAAGCCGAACAGCGCCGCCTCCGCGATGCCGAGGGCGAGGATCAGCAGCCCGCCGAGCCACACGCCCGCCGGGTCGCGGTCGGCCACCGGGCCGTCCACGAGCCACTTGAGCACCAGCGGGATGACCAGCCCGATACAGGACGCGACGATCGCGACGCCGGCCGCGGAGAAGAGCCGTACCCGCACCGGGCGGACGTACGGCCACAGGCGCAGCAGCGAGCGGACCGCGGAGCGGTCCGAGGCGCCGTCCGTCGGCGGTCCTTCGAGGCCGGGGCCGGTGTCGGCGGCGGTCGGGGAGTCGGCGGGATCGGGCTCTTCGGTGCGTATGTCGGCGGCAGGCATCGCCCCCGAGCCTACGTAAGGGCAGGCTAAGCCCTCACCCCGTTTTCCCTTCTCCTGACCTGCCGGTCGCGGGGGTGTCCGTCCGCAGGGCCGACGCTTCGAGGGGATCTTTTCGGAAGCCGTCCGCCCTGCGCAGGTTGCGTATCGCCGGTACGGACAGCAGGGCGCCCGCCGACAGCAGCGCCAGCGCGCCGTTGAACACCAGCACCTCGTGCACGCCGAACGCCCCCGCCGCCGGCCCGGCGAGCGCGTTGCCGACGGGCAGCATGGCGATCGAGCCGGCGATCTCGTACGAGTGCACCCGGCTCAGCGCCGCGGGCGGCACCTGCGTCTGGACGCTCGTCGCCCACATCACGCTCCAGAACGCCATCGCCGCCCCGGACACCGCCATCGACCCGGCGATCGCCGGCACCGGCAACTCCAGCCCCACCGCCGCCGGCTGCGCGCCGAAGCCGAGCAGCGCCACCGCACCCGCGCGCAGCGGGCGGGCCGGGCGCAGCCGCATCGCCACCAGCCCGCCGACGACCATCCCGGCGCCCATCACCGAGTTGACGACGCCGTACGCCCCGGCCCCGTACTCCTTGACGACCTCCGCCGCCACCAGCGGCACCGTCGGGCCCCAGGAGCCGACCATGAAGACCATCCACACCGCGATGACCGCCCACATCCAGGTGCGGGACGAGAACTCGCGCCAGCCCTCCGCCAGATCGGCCCCGAACGTGCGCCCGCGCCCGCCCTTCCCCGCCGGCCCGGGCGGGGCGTCGTCCGCCGGCCGCGGCGGCAGCCGCAGCAGCACCAGGCACAGCGCGCTCACCGCGTACGTCCCGGCGTGCACGGCGTAGACGCCGCCGGGCGAGGTGAGGCCGACCAGCGCGCCCGCCGCCGCGGGGCCGGCGAGCGTCATCGCCGACTCGGCCGTGCGGATCGAGGCGTTGGCGCCCTGCACGTCGTCCGCGATCCGCGGGATCACACCGGCGACGCCCGGCTGGAACATCGCGCCGGCGGTGCCGTGCAGCGCGGAGAGCACGCAGACCTGCCAGAGCACGACGTCGCCGGAGAAGAAGAGCACCGCCATCGCGAGCTGCGTGCCGACCCGGGCGAGGTCGGCGCCGATCATCACGGCGCGGGCGTTGAACCGGTCCGCGAACACCCCGCCGAAGATGACGAACCCGGCGAAGCACGCCGTCATCGACGCCATCGCCAGACCGACCGCCCCGGCGCCGTACCCGTGCATGATCAGCCCGGCGGCGAGCGCGACGGGCGCCATCATGTCGCCGAGCCGGGCGATGCCGCGGGCGGTGAAGAAGAGGCCGAACTCGCGGCTGCGCAGGGGCCGGCGCGGCGGTTCCGGCAGCGCCGGCGGGCGGGTGCGCCGCGCCGGGGACGGCCGGCCGGGGGACGGGGGCGTGGGCGGGGCGGAAGAGGAGGTCATCGGGTTGCAGTGTCACTCGGCGGGCCCCGGGACGCCACCGGATTATCGCGCCGCAAGCGCCTGCGGCGGCCGTACCAGTTGGGACCGAACGGTGACAATCGCGTGGCGTTACATGCCGGTGGCTGGGGATACCTTGAACGCAAAGGCGCGTATGGACCACGCGCGGGGGAAGTCTGGCTCGGTGTGGCCGAGGGGAGAATACGGCGTTGAAGGTGGAGCGGATACGAAGGGGACGTACCCGGCACAGCCTGGCGGCGCTGCTGACCGGTGCCGTGCTCGTCGTGGTCACGGCGTGCGGTGGATCCGACGGCTCGGACGGCGACGGGGGCAAGGGCGGTTCGGGGGGTTCGGCCGGCTCGGGCGGCGACGAGCAGAAGGTCTCGCAGGCGGTCGTCGAGATCGCGCCCAAGGACGGCGCCGACGCGGTCGGCACCCAGGGCGAGCTGAAGGTGACAGCGGCCAAGGGCAAGCTCGTCTCCGTGAAGGTGTCGGACGACAAGGGCGCCGACGTCAAGGGTGAGATCTCCAAGAGCGGCGCCGTGTGGAAGCCGGCCGGCCACCTGCGTACGCAGACCAAGTACAAGGTGCACGCCGTCGCGCAGGACGCCGATGGACTGGAGGCCGTCAAGGACGCCTCGTTCACCACCGTCTCGCCGGAGAACTCCTTCATCGGCCACTTCACGCCCGAGGACGGCAGCACCGTCGGCGTCGGCATGCCGGTGTCGATCAACTTCGACCAGCCGATCGCGAACACGAAGGAGGTCGAGGAGGCCATCGAGGTCACCGCCGACCCCGACGTGGAGATCGACGGCCACTGGTTCGGCGACCAGCGCCTGGACTTCCGCCCCGAGGAGTACTGGGAGCCCGGCACCGACGTGACGCTCAGCCTGCGTCTCGACGGCGTCGAGGGCGCGGACGGCGTCTACGGCCAGCAGCACAAGGACGTCAGCTTCGAGATCGGCCGCCGCCAGGTGAGCACGGTCGACGCCGACAGCAAGAAGATGAAGGTCGAGCGCGACGGCAGCGTCATCAAGACGATCCCGGTGACCACGGGGGCGCCGTCCACGCCGACCTGGAACGGCAAGATGGTGATCACCGAGCAGTTCGAGGTCACCAGGATGGACGGCGAGACCGTCGGCTTCGGCGGCGAGTACGACATCAAGGACGTACCGCACGCGCAGCGCCTGTCCACCTCCGGCACGTTCATCCACGGCAACTACTGGTCCGGCCAGGCCACTTTCGGCTCGGCCAACGCCAGCCACGGTTGCATCGGCCTGTACGACGCCCGCGGCGGCGGCGACAAGTCGACGCCCGGCTCCTGGTTCTTCCGCAATTCCCTGATCGGGGACGTGGTCGAGGTGAAGAACGCCAAGGACGAGGTCATCGCCCCGGACAACGGCCTCAACGGCTGGAACATGTCCTGGGACGAGTGGACCGCACCGCAGTAGCCGCACGTGCCGGTGCCGCCGGGGACGGGCGGCCGGCCGGCAGCGACGGCGTCCCGCGGGGCCCGGTGTGTGAGCAAGCGCACCGGGCCCCGCGGCGTTAATGAGCGCTAACGTGTGGTGGCATGACTGCATATCTGGAGGTCGCCGAGGGCGTCGGTACGCTGCGCCTGGACCGCCCGCCCATGAACGCCCTGGACATCGCCGTCCAGGACCGCATCCGCGAACTCGCCGAAGAGGCGGCCGGACGCGACGACGTGCGCGCCCTGGTGGTGTGGGGCGGCGAGAAGGTCTTCGCCGCCGGCGCCGACATCAAGGAGATGCAGGCCATGGACCACGCGGCCATGGTCGCGCGGAGCCGCGCTCTCCAGGAGTCCTTCACGGCGCTGGCGCGGGTGCCCAAGCCCGTCGTCGCCGCGGTCAACGGCTACGCCCTGGGCGGCGGCTGCGAGCTGGCGCTCTGCGCCGACATCCGGATCGCCGGCGAGAGCGCGAAGCTGGGGCAGCCGGAGATCCTGCTCGGGCTGATCCCGGGCGCGGGCGGCACCCAGCGGCTCGCCCGGCTGGTCGGGCCCGCGAAGGCCAAGGACCTGATCTTCACGGGCCGGATGGTGAAGGCCGGCGAGGCGCTGGCGCTCGGCCTCGTGGACCGGGTGGTGCCGGACGCGGAGGTGTACGCGCAGGCGCACGACTGGGCCGCGCGGCTCGCCAAGGGCCCGGCGATCGCGCTGCGGGCGGCGAAGGAGACCGTGGACCACGGGCTGGAGACGGACCTGGAGACGGGGCTCGCGCTGGAGCGGAGCTGGTTCGCGGGGCTGTTCGCCACCGAGGACCGGGAGACCGGGATGCGCAGCTTCGTGGAGAAGGGCCCGGGGAAGGCGGAGTTCCGCTGAGCCCGTCCGGCGGCCGTACGGGCGGCTCCGCCGCCCCGGCCCCCGGCGACACTCCGTGACCACTACCCCCGCCCGGGGGTAGTGGCCGCCTTAAGCAAGACTTAAGTGATTCGGGCGTTTTGAGGTCGTGTGGACGCCGATCGGCGGGGCGTTTGCGCAGTTCAGCGGGGTGTGGCCGCGGCGGCGACCCCCTGGCATATGCCCGGGGCCGCTCACGGAATGTAGGCCCCGGCAGGACTTGTTGGCGCGGAAATGCTCCCAAAGCCGCCCGCCCGCGCCATCATGAGGCCATGGCGGGCCTTGAGGACATCCAGCAACTCCACCGGGAACAGCCGGCACCCCCGGCTGCCCTCGCCGTACGCCGGCCGCGCAGGGCCCTGCTGCGCCCGCTGCCGTCGCCCGCCTACCGGCGCTTCCCCACCGCCGCCTCCGCGGACGACGCCGCGGAGAGCGCGGCGCCCGGCCCGATGGAGCTGTGGGGCAACCCGGCCGTCGGCGAGGTGCGGCTGCCCTCGCGCCCCGAGTCGGCCGGGACCGCCCGCCGGCTCGCCGAGGAGGTCGTCGTCCAGCACTGGGGGATGTCGCCGCGGTTCGCCGAGCACGCCGTGCTGCTCGTCTCCGAGCTGGTCGGCAACGCCGTACGGCACACCGGGGCGCGCACGTTCGGGCTGCGCATGTCGCGGCGGCGCGGCCGGATCCGCATCGAGGTGCGCGACCCCTCGCGCGCGCTGCCGTGCCTGATGCCCGTACGGGACATGGACACCAGCGGGCGCGGGCTGTTCCTCATCGACCAGGTCGCCGACCGCTGGGGCGTGGACCTGCTGCCGCGCGGCAAGTGCACCTGGGTCGAGCTGCGGGTGCCCGACCGAGGGTAGGAGCGCAGCTCAACAGCCGTTACCGTGGGGTCACATGACCGACCTCGGGATCGACTTCGCCCAGAAGGTGCTCGACGAGCAGGCGTTCAGCCGGCTGCTCGGCGCCCGGATCACCGCCTTCGCGGACGGCGCCGCGACGCTGGAGGTGGACATCCGCGACGACCTGCGCCAGCAGTACGGCTACGCGCACGGCGGGCTGCTCGCCTACGCCGCCGACAACGCGCTGACGTTCGCCGCCGGCACGGTCCTCGGCCCGGCGATCATCACCGGCGGCTTCTCCGTGCAGTACCTGCGCCCGGCGCGGGACGGCACGCTGCGGGCCGAGGCGTACGTGGTGCACGCGGGCCGGCGCCAGGCCGTCTGCCGCTGCGACGTCTACGTGGTCGGCGGGACGGCCGGCGCGGACGGGGAGAGCGGCGGCGCCGCGGAGCTGTGCGCGGTGGCGCAGGGCACGGTACTCACGGCCCCGCAGCGCGCGGGCACGTAGACCCCGAAGGGCGTCCCGCGGCTCAGGCGCGGCGGCCGGTCAGACCCAGCAGCCGCGTCTGCGCGTCCGCGTCCGGCGGCACCTGCACGGGGTCGGCGAAGAGTCCGCTGCCCGCCAGCATAGGCGCCTGCGGCTCCAGCGTCTGGAGCGCGAACTCCGCCAGCTCCGCGGGCAGTACGTCGTCCGCGCCGATGCCCCGGGCCAGGTCCCAGGAGTGCACGACGGCATCCACGGCCATCTCGGCGCAGTAGGACTCGGCGGGGCTGTCCCCGTAGCTCAGGTGCACCGTACGGGCCAGGGCGACCGGCTCCGCGAAGGCGGCCCGGGCGTCGGCGGCGGCGGCGTCCCAGGCGGCGGCCGGATCGTCGCCTAGCTGGTCGCCGTCGAACTCGTTCCCCACGTCCGCGACCCGGTCACCGCCGAGCAGCGGCGGCACCCACAACTGCTCCACGGTCATGTGGTTGACGAGATCCCGCACGCTCCACTGCGCACACGGCGTGGACGCCGCCCACTGGTCGGGGCCCACGCGGTGGACGTACCCGGCGAACAGGTCGAGCGCGGCGGCGTGCACCGCCAGGGTCTCGTCGTCTTCCATGAGTCCACCGTAAGGCCGGGCACCGACAGCCCGCCCGCCGAGCGGGGCCCTGCCGCTCCGGCCCCGGTGGCCCGAGACCTCCTCGGGCGGATCCCCGTCGCCGTACGGCGTACGCCCGCGCGCGCCGCTCCCTTCCGCGCGCCCCTCACGCACCCCGCTCGACGCCCACGGCATCCACACTGCGTGAGGCTTTCCGCAGGCCCTCGCCGCATCGTGCATTCGGGTGACCGGGAACGGCTCCCGGAGCGTGACGACCTGGCTACCGTGGTGCAGGGAGGTGCTGGCTGACCACCCGGGGTCCTGTGGGGGGATGCGATGGCGACAAGCGGACACGAAGGCGGGCAACTGCCCCGCCTCCAGCTCGATCAGCTCCTCGACGAGCTGCAATTGCGCATCGACGAGGTGCGCGGCACCCGCGATCGGGTGCACAGCCTCCTGGAGGCCGTGCTCACCGTCGGCAGGGAGCTGGACCTGCGCCAGGTCCTGCGGCGGATCGTGGAGGCCGCGGTGGTGCTCGTCGACGCCGAGTACGGCGCCCTCGGCGTCATCGAGCCCGGCGAGCGGCTGGCGCAGTTCATCCCCGTGGGGATCTCGGTCGAGGAGTACGAGGAGATCGGCCCGCTGCCGCAGGGGCACGGCCTGCTCGGCGAGCTGATCCGGCACCCGGAGGCGCTGCGCATCCAGGAGTTGCAGGACCACCCGTCCTCGTACGGCTTCCCCGTCAACCACCCGCCGATGCACTCCTTCCTCGGCGTGCCCATCCGGGTCCGCGACGAGGTCTTCGGCAACCTCTACCTGACCGAGAAGCGCGGCGCCAAGGAGTTCGACAGCGAGGACGAGGTGGTCCTGTCGACGCTCGCCGTGGCCGCGGGCGTGGCCATCGAGAACGCGCGGCTGTACGAGGAGGCCCGGCGCCGGCAGCGCTGGATCGAGGCCAGCGGCGAGGTGACCAACACCCTGCTCTCCGGCGCCCAGGAGGAAGAGGTGCTGGGCCTGATGCTGGACCGGGCCCGCAGCATCCTCAAGGCCGACCTCGGCACCGTCTCGCTGCCCGCCGAGGGCGCCGACGAGCTGCGTATCGCGCTCGCCCAGGGCTCCGCGGCCGAGCAGCTCGAAGGGCGCACGCTGCCCATGAAGGGCACGCTGTCCGGCGCCGCGTTCACCCGGGTGGAGCTGGCGATCAGCGACGACGTGACCAAGGACCCGCGGGTCCGCGACAGCGCGCTGCCGGTCAACGGCATCGGCCCCGCGGTCGCCGTGCCGCTGGGCACCAGCGACGGGCTGCGCGGCGTGCTCCTCGTCGGCCGGGCGGTGGGCGGCGAGCGCTTCGGCCCGGAGGAGACCGACGCGCTCGTCGGCTTCGCCGGGCAGGCGGCGGTGGCCATGGAGCTGGCCCAGCGGCGCCGGGACGCCGAGCAGTTGGCGCTCTTCGAGGACCGCGACCGCATCGCCCGGGACCTCCACGACCTGGCCATCCAGCGGCTCTTCGCCACCGGCATGACGCTCCAGAGCGCGGTGCGCTTCGTGACCCACGAGGAGGGCACGGAGCGGCTGCTGCGGGCCGTGGACGACCTGGACGAGACGATCAAGATCATCCGAACCACGATTTTCGGCCTGCGCCGGCACGAGGCCGGGCCGACCGCCCAGGGGCTGCGGCTGCGCGTGCTCAGCCAGGCCAAGGACTCCGTCGCCACCCTCGGGTTCACGCCGGTGCTGCGCACCGAGGGCCTGCTCGACACCGACGTGCCCGCGCCGGTGGCCGACCACCTCGTGGCCGTGCTCGGCGAGGCGCTGTCCAACGCCGCCCGGCACGCGGGCGCGTCGTCGGTCGACATCACGGTGATCGCCGGACAGGGCCTGGTCGCGCTGACGGTGACGGACAACGGGCGCGGCCTGCCGGAGGGCGGGCGGCGCAGCGGGCTGGCGAACATCGCGGAGCGGGCCAGGGAGCTGGGCGGCGAGCTGACCCTCGACCCGCCGGCAGGCGGTGGTACGCGCCTGGTGTGGCGGGTGCCGCTGGAGCACCGGGCGGCACCTGACCGGGGCGGCCCGGCGGAGCAGGCGGACGGGCGGGCGGACGCGCCGGACGGCACGGACGGGAGCGGGCCGGACGGGAGCGGGCCGGACCGGGGCCGGGCGTGACCGGCGCGGTGCACGGCCGCCCGCGGAAGGGGCGTAAGGCGGGCGTCACGCGCCCGGGGGGCGGTGGGCCTTGCTGGCGAGCACCGCCGCCTGTATCCGGCGCTCCACGCCCAGCTTGGCGAGCAGCCGGGAGATGTGGTTCTTCACCGTCTTCTCCGACAGGTAGAGCCGCTGGCCTATCTGGCGGTTGGTCAGGCCCTCGCCGATCAGCTCCAGCACGTCGAGTTCGCGCGGCGACAGCGCGGCCAGCACCTCGTTCTCCGGCGCCGAAGGCACGTCGTCGCGGCGCAGGTTCGTCATCAGCCGGGCGGTGGTGGCGGGGTCGAGCATGGACTGCCCGGAGGCCACCGTGCGTACCGCCGAGACCAGGTCGCCGCCCTTGATCTGCTTGAGCACGTACCCCGAGGCGCCCGCCATGATCGCGTCCAGCAGCGCGTCGTCGTCGTCGAACGACGTCAGCATCAGGCACGCCAGCCCGGGCATCCGCGAGCGCAGCTCGCGGCAGACCCCGATCCCGTCGCCGTCCGGCAGCCGCACGTCCAGCACGGCGACGTCGGGCCGCAGGGCGGGCCCGCGGGCGAGCGCCTGTGCGAACGTGCCCGCCTCGCCCGCCACTTCGATGCCGGGCTCGGCCTCCAGCAGATCGCGCAGACCGCGACGGACCACTTCGTGGTCGTCGACGAGGAAGACCCTGATGGGGCGGGCCGCCGAGAATTGCCTTTCCACTGTCACGTCGGGCACCTTTCAGCTCCTGCGCGGCTGGCTCGATCGTCCTCGGCCGCCGTGCGCGGGGGTAGGGCCGAACGGACCCATGACCGGCCCGTTCAGGGCACCCGGATGCTACGACCCGGGTGACCGCGTCCGCTCGGTTGTCGCCGGAACGCGTACCGAAGTGCGACAGTCGACAGGAGAGCTGGGAGAGCCTCTACTCGGGCGTCAGGGAAGCGGATGGGGGTGCCGATGGCCGCGGGCGCGGGCATGGGACGCGAGGCGTGCCGCCCGGTGCGCAGGGTGTGGAGCCGGCGCAACCCCTTCAGGCGGCGTACGGACGTGCTGGAGGGCTGGGCGGCGTTCGGCGCCGTCGCGGTGTTCGCCGTCGGCGGCACGGCCGCGGCCTGGGCCGGGGCGTCAGCCGTACACGGGGAGTTGAGCGGCCGCGGCGCGGAGCGGCAGCGGACTACGGCCGTGCTGCTCAGGGACGCACCGCCGCTGACGGTGCTGCGGGGCGACGTGTGGTCCGGCGGCGAGGTGGTCGCCAAGGTGCGCTGGCGGGACGTCGACGGGCTGGCGCACACCGGCCGGGCCCGGGTGTCCGCCGGGCTGCTGAAGGGCTCGAAGGCGGAGATCTGGACGGACGCGACGGGCCGGCACGCGGTGGAGCCGCCGCCGCCCGCGGTCGACACCGGCGTGCAGAGCGCCGTGGCGGCCGGCGGGGCGGCGGGGGTGGTGGGGTGCCTGGCGTTCGGGTGCAGGACCGTGGTGCGCGTACGGCTGGACCGCAGGCGGGCCCAGGAGTGGGAGCGCGACTGGGCGCGGGTGGAGCCGCACTGGCGGCAGGGGAGCGCGGGCCCGTCCGAGCGGTAGCGGCGGGCACAAGGCGGCCGGGCACGCGGTGGGCGGTCGTGCGGGGCGGACGAAGGCGAGCCGGTGCGTCACGGGCTTGCGCGCCGCACCGGCTCTCACCCCCCACGCCACGGGTCGCCGAGGCGTAACCAGCATGCCCAGGGCGGCACGTGCCCCATAGGGCCGAACGGCTCTTCTGTACGGGGCAGTCGGCCCTGCGCGACAATGCGGACGCCGACCCCACGACGGGAGGATCCGTGAACTTACGCGCTCCGCTCACCCCCCACCCCGCCCCCTCGAAGCTCTTCCCGGTGACGGCCGTCCTGGCCGCCCTGCTCCTCGCCGTGCTCACCGCCCTCGCCCCGCCCGCCGCCGGGGCGCAGGACCAGGCCGTCCGCGGCGGCGACATGCTCTACAGCAGCACCGGACCGTCCTGCCCCGTCGGCTTCAACGCGGGCCGCAGCGGGGAGCGTTACGCCCTCATGCAGGGCCACTGCGTCCGCGACGCCGGCGCCGTCTGGTACGCCGACGCCGCCAGGACGGTGGAGATCGGCCGGACCGACGGCGTGAACTTCCCCGGCAGCGACTACGCCGTGATCCACTACACGAACCCCGACTTCACCTACCCCAGCCAACTGTCGGGCGGACCCGGCGGGGTGATCGACATCACCGGCGCCGCCTCGCCCTCGGTCGGGCAGCGGGTGTGCCACGCCGGCCGGACCACCGGCGTGCACTGTGGCACGGTCGTCTCGATCAACGACACCGTCGGCTACCCCGAGGGCACGGTCTCCGGCCTGTTCCGCTCCAACGTCTGCGTCGAGCCGGGCGACGGTGCCGGACCCGCGTACTCCGGCGGGACGGCGCTCGGGCTGGTCGTGTCCGGCGGCTCGTGCAGCTCCGGCGGGGCGACGTTCTACCAGCCGGTCGTGCCCGCGCTCCACGCGTACGGGCTCACCCTGCCCTGAGCCGTACGGCGGCCCGGGGCGGCCCGCCGGAAGGCGGCCCCGGGCGAACGGCCGCCGGGCGCGGGGGCGTTGTCAGTGGGCTCGTATAGAACTGATGTATGAATGATACGGATGCCCGACGACAGCACTACGCCTTCGCCCACGCCGTGCTCCGCGACCTCGCCCTGACCGCCCCGGAGCGCCTGCTCGCCGCCGCGCTCGACGGCTCGCTCGACGCCGAGTTGCGGGCGCTGTGGCGGCGGGCCGGGGCGGGGCTGCCCGCCGCGGAGGTGTCGGCGGGGGAGCGGCCGGCGGGCCGGCTCGTCCGCCACGACTCCGTCCTCGTCACGCTGCCGCCCGCCCTGGCCCCGCCCGAGGCGCACTTCGTGCTGGTCACGGCGCCACCGGGGGCGCCCGTGCGGTATGCGGTGCTGGAAGCCGCGCCCGGCCCGGCGGGGCGGCCGGCGGCGATGCTGTGCATGTGGGCGATGACGGCGGACGGCCCGGCCCACGCGAGCACGCTCCAGTTCCTGCCGCCGCGCGAGGACCGGTTCCTGGATGCCGCGATGGAACTGCCCAGCGTGCCCCCGACGTTCGCGCTGTCCTGACGGGCCGACCGGATTCAGCCTTCCTGCACCGCCGCCGGGTCGAGCCCGTCCTCGACGACCTCGCGGGCCACGTCGGCCAGCGGCCGGCGGGTGTTGCGGGCGTGCCCGCGCAGCAGGCGGAACGCCTCGTCCACGGCGATGCCGCGGCGCTGGGCGAGCGCGCCCTTGGCCTGTTCGATGACGACGCGCGAGTTGAGCGCGTTCTGCAACTGCGCGGCGATAGACGCCTGTTCCGCGAGGGCGCGCTGCTGGAGGATGCCGATCGCGGCGACGTCGGCGAGCGCCTGGCCCAGGCGCAGTTGCGCCGCGTGCAGGGTGCCCGGCCCGTCCCGGAACAGCGTGAGGGCGCCGACCGTCGTGCCCCGCATCCGCAGCGGCGCCGAGGCGACCAGGGCGAACCCCAGCTCCAGCGCCCGGCCCGTGAAGCGGGGCCAGTCGGCGCGCGCCCGTGCGTGCGCGAGCGGGGTGGCCGGCACCGGTCTCGCGGTGCGGCAGCAGTCGACGGCGGGGCCCTCGCCCCACTCCACGCCCGCCGACTCCAGGGCGTGCGTGCGCTCGTCGGAGGCCGAGGCCGTCAGCGCGGCCCCGTCGTCGGCGGCAAGGACGACCCCCGCGGCGCGGACGTCGACCAGCTCGGCGCAGTGCAGCGCTAGCCTGCGCGCGTGCTGCTCGACGTCGAAATCGCTGACGAGGGTGTCGGCCAGGTCGACGAACGCGGCGGCCAGACCTTCCTCTCGCGACTCCTCGGGCATGGGGTCGTCACCTCAATTCACGGCTGCTGTGCCGGCCGGATGTGCGGCCGGACGTGCCGCCGGAGGTCACGCGCGACCCGCTGCCCGCATCCGGGTACGAGGACTGAACTCGGGAGTGGTTCCCGTTCGGGCGTGGGCGCGTAGCGGGACATGCTCCAGCGATGGGCGGTTCGCTCGTGCTCCGGCGACGGCCCACCGGGGTCCGGGGTGGTCGTGGCAGACCACACTAGACGGCTGTGGCACGGGGGGCGAAGCTACCCCGCGGAGGCGGGCGTTCAGCGAGCGTTCGGCGGTCGTACGGGGCCCGGGATGGCATATGCCGGTGCCATACGGAGGGGCCCGCGGCCTCCGGCGAGCGGTGGGCGACGGCCCGGCGGAGCCGCATCCCGGCAGACGAAATGCGGTCGCCCGGCGCGGGGAGCGGTGCGAGTATCGCCGCCATGGTCGACATGTCCCTCCTCGCCGCCTTCGTCGTGGCGATCTTCGTGCTCTCCATCACCCCGGGCCCCGACATGATGTTCATCGTGGCCATGGGCGGCCGCGGCGGCTCCGGCATGGGCGTCATGGCTGCCGCGGGCGTGGCCTGCGGCATGCTCGTGCACGCCTGCGCCGCCGCCCTCGGGCTCTCCGCGCTCTTCGGCGCGCTGCCGGTGCTCTACCACGTGCTCCGCTGGCTCGGCGCCGCCTACCTTCTCTACCTCGCGATCCGCGCCTTCCGAGACCGCTCCGTGCCCGGCGACGAGGACGACGCGGCGGCCGACGCCGACGGCCGGCGCACCGGCCCGCGCCCGCGCCGCGCGTTCTGGCAGGGAATGATCACCAACCTGCTGAACCCCAAGGTCATCATGTTCAACATCGCCTTCCTGCCGCAGTTCGTGGACCCGGGCCGCGGCCATCTGCCGCTTCAGCTCCTGCTCCTCGGCATCACCGGCGTCGTGGTCGGCTTCTGCGTCGACGGCTCGGTCGGCCTGCTCTCCGGCCGGCTGTCGAAGGCGCTGCGCCGCAGCCGGCGGCTGGCGCGCGGGCTCAACATCTTCAGCGGCACCGTCTTCGCGGGCCTGGCCGTACGGCTGGCGGCCACACCGCGCTGAGCGCGGCCCCGAACGCCCGGGCGCCGCGGCGGCGGCGCCCGGCCGTCATGCCGAGGTGAGCCCCGCCTGCCGGGCGGGCCCCGGGTCGAGCAGCGCCCAGCTCCGCTCGTCGCCCCACGCCGAGTCCGGGGCGACGTACGGGCGCAGCAGCTCGTCGAGTTCGGGGTCGGCGAGACCGGCCAGCGCGTCGGAGGCCCGCTTGCGCGCGATCCCGGCGAGGAAGTCGGCGAGCTGCGCCCGAGGGTCGGTCTCCGCGTCCACGAAGCGCAGCGCGCGCAGGTGCGCGCGGGGCGGCCGGCACACCTCGTACAGCCGCGCCACCCGCTCCTCGGTCAGCGCCGTCTGCCGGTCGTGCACGACGGTCACCGCCGCCCCGTCCCGACCCCAGTACCCGACGCCCGCGGCCAGCGCCGGCAGCAGCGAGTCCAGCGCCGGCACCGTCCGCGGGTCCGCGAGGAGCGCGGCGCGCAGCGCCTCGGCCCGCGGTCGCGCCTGCCGTACGAGCCCCAGCATCCGCCCGGCCTCGCCCGGCGCCCCCTCGCGGTGCAGCGCGTCGGCCAGCAGGAAGAAGCCGTCGGCCGAGGTCTCCGCGCCGCGGCGGGTGTTGATCCACATCAGCTCGTTGAACGAGGCGAGGAACGCCTGCCAGCGCTCGCGGCCGTAGCCGGCCGGGCCCTCGCGGTAGAGCACGCCCGCCGGGCCGCGCGGGTGCGCGCCGCGCAGCATCGCCGCGGCGTCCGCCGGGTCGGTCCCGGCCACCAGCAGGTCCACGACGCGCGCGACGGCGAAGAACGCCTTCTCGGTCAGGTGCACCCGGGCCCGGCCGGGGAGGGGCCCGTCGGGGCCGAGGAACCACAGCAGCGTGCCGCGGTGCTTCTCGCGCTGGAGGTGGTTCGCCTTGTACACGGTGGCGGGGGAGCGGATGCGCCCGCGCAGCTCGCGGATGCAATCGGCAGCGTCCGCGACCGGGATCACCACCCCGGCGTGGGCGAAGACGTCGGTGATGCCGCCGACCAGGTTCTCGCCCTCGTACCCGGACTCGTCGCAGACCAGCTCCAGACCGGGGGCGGGGGCCGGGTCGCGGGGTACGCCGCCGGGGGCGTCCGCGGGCACGCCGGGGGACCGACCGCGCATGACCGCCTCCCGCCGTTGCCGAGAGCGCGACCGTACCGCGGCCGGTCCCCGGGCACGAGGGGTTTTCCCCCGCGGCGCCGCCGCCCGCCGGCCCGGGCCCGTCACCGGGCCGGCGGGCGGCGGGCTCAGGCCGCGCTCGGCGCCGGGCCCACCAGCTCGGACAGGACGTCCTCCATGGTGACGAAGCCCAGCACCCGCCCCTGGTCGCCGGTGACGGCGGCCAGGTGGCTGCCGGCGGCGCGCAGCGCGGTGAGCGTGTCGTCGAGCGGGGTGTCGATGGCCACGCGGGTCATCGGGTGCAGCGCCGACCGCGGGAACGGCGCCTCCCGCTCCGTCACGCCGAGGGTGTCCTTGATGTGCAGGTAGCCCAGGAGCGCCCCGCCCCGGTCGGTGACCGGGAAGCGGGAGAAGCCCGCGTCGGCGGCCAGCCGCTCCAGCCTGGCCGGGGTGACGGTGTCCTCGACGGTGGTCATGGTGCCCGCGGGCACCAGGATCTCGCCGACCGGCCGGGTGCCCAGCTCCAGCGCGTCCCGCAGCCGCTCGCCGTCGGCCGGCTGGAGCAGCCCGGCCTGGCTGGCGTCGGTGACCATCCGGGCGAGCTGGTCGTCGGTGAAGACCGCGGCCACCTCGTCCTTCGGCTCCACCCGCAGCAGCTTCAGCAGCACGTTGGCGAAAGCGTTGATCCCGAAGACCACCGGGCGCAGCGCGCGGGTCACCGCGACCAGCGGCGGGCCCAGCAGCAGCACGGTGGGCACCGGCGCGGCCAGGGCGATGTTCTTCGGGATCATCTCGCCGATCAGCATGTGCAGGTACGTCGCCACCGTCAGCGCGATCACGAACGCGATCGGGTGCACGGCGGCCGACGGCACGTTCGCCGCCTCGAAGCCGGGCTCCAGCAGGTGTGCGATGGCCGGCTCGGCGACCGCGCCCAGCACCAGCGAGGAGACGGTGATGCCGAGCTGGGCCGTGGCCATCATCGCGGAGAGGTGCTCCAGGCCGTAGAGCGTGATGCGGGCGCGCTTGTGCCCGCGGCGGGCCTGCGGCTCGATCTGGCTGCGCCGTACGGAGATCATCGCGAACTCCGCGCCGACGAAGAAGGCGTTGGTGACCAGCGTCAGGGCGCCGATCCACAGTTGCAGCGCGGTCACCGGCGCACCTCCTGGGCGGGCCGGCGCTGGTCGGGCGCGGCGGCCCGGCGCGGCGGCGCGGCACCGGCCGCGTTGCCGGCGGGGGCGGTGATGCGCACCCGGTCCGCGCGGTGGTGCTCGACGGCCAGGACGTCCAGCCGCCAGCCGCCGAGGTGCACCGCGTCGCCCTTGGCGGGGATGCGGGCCAGCAGCGTGGCGATCAGCCCGGCGACCGTCTCGTACGGCCCCTCCGGGGCTTCCAGGCCCATCTCTGCGAGCTGGTCCAGGCGGACGCTGCCGTCGGCGTCCCAGGTGGGCCGGCCGTCCGCGCCGACGCCCGCCGGCTGGAGGTCGGG
The DNA here is from genome assembly GCF_045781775.1 of Streptomyces sp. 184. Lineage (NCBI taxonomy): Bacteria > Bacillati > Actinomycetota > Actinomycetes > Kitasatosporales > Streptomycetaceae > Streptomyces > Streptomyces sp. 184. Next base: position 1,866,076 of record NZ_CP123230.1, read on the forward strand.
CAGCTCCACCGGGTCGTGCTCGTCGCGTACCTCGCCGACGACCTCCTCCACGATGTCCTCCATCGTGGCCACGCCGGCGGTGCCGCCGTACTCGTCGATGACCACGGCCATCGTGCGCCGCTCCCGCAGCCGCTCCAGCAGCCGGTCGGCGGGCAGCGTCTCGGGCACCAGCAGCGGCTCGGTGGCCAGCTCGGTGACCGCCGTCGCGGCCCGCATGGAGGGCTCCAGCGCGAGCACGTCGCGGATGTGCACCGTGCCGACGACCTCGTCCAGGCTGTGGGCGTAGACGGGGAAGCGGGACAGGCCGGTGGCGTGGGCGAGGTTCGCGGCGTCGGCGGCGGTGGCGCCGGACTCCAGCGCCTTGACGTCGACGCGGGGCGTCATGACGTTCTCGGCGGTCAGCTCGTGCAGGTGCAGGGTGCGGACGAACAGCTCGGCGGAGTCCGCCTCCAGCGCGCCGCCCGCGGCGGAGTGCCGGGCCAGCGAGACCAGCTCGTCGGGCGTACGGGCGGAGGCCAGCTCCTCGGCGGGCTCCAGGCCGACGCGGCGCACGACGCGGTTCGCCGTGCTGTTCAGATGGCGGATGAACGGGCCGAAGGCGGTGGTGAAGCCGCGCTGCGGGCCGGCCACGGTCTTCGCCACGGCCAGCGGCCGGGCGATCGCCCAGTTCTTCGGTACCAGCTCGCCGATCACCATCAGCACCACCGTGGACAGCGCCACCCCCAGCAGCGTCGCGACCGGCGAGGCCGCGCCGCCCAGGCCGAGGGCCCGCAGCGGGCCGCGCAGCAGCGTGGCCAGCGAGGGCTCGGCCAGCATGCCGATGACCAGCGAGGTCACGGTGATGCCGAGCTGGGCGCCGGAGAGCTGGAAGGTGAGCCGGCGGACGGCCCTGAGGGCGCCTTCGGCGCCCCGCTCACCGGCGGCGGCGGCGCGCTCCAGATCGCCGCGCTCGACGGTGGTCAGGGAGAACTCGGCCGCGACGAAGATCGCGCAGGCCAGGGTCAGCGCCAGGGCGGCGAGCAGCAGGAGGATCTCGGTCACCGTGCCACCCCCGCCCCGTCAGTCGTTCTCCGGTGGGCTGTGGCACGGCTGGTACTGGGAGGTTCGCCCATTGCGGGACGCTGCTCCTTCGTGATCGTCGGTGTGGGTGTCCTGGAGTTTCCCCTATCGAGTGTCTCCGACACCAGGGTAAAGGGATAGTAAACCGGCTTGCGCGCCCGCGGCCAGGCACGGAGCAGCGGCGGCCGGTCCGGCCGGAGGGGCCGGGCGGCGTCAGGTGAACAGCAGCGGGTTGTCGTTGCGGTGCAGCCAGCGCAGGTACGTCTCCGTGGATCTGGCCGCCTCGCGGTAGGCGTCCTCCAGGGCGCTGTAGACGGCGTGGAACTCGCCGTCTGTGGTCGACGCCGCCCGGGCGGCCAGCAGCAGCCGTACGGTCAGCGGATCCCCGCGCAGCGGCCTGATCGCCATGCCCGGGCGCGGCGTCGAGGTGGGCTGGCACGGGGTGACGGCGACCCCGGCGCGTACCAGGTCGGCGCCCGTCAGGTAGTCGCCCTGGATGACCCGCAGCTCCAGCCCGGCGGTGGCGAACATCCGGCGGATGCCGTGCCACTCGCCGTCCACGTGCGGGTCGACGACCCACGGGTGCCCGTGCAGGTCGGAGAGCGTCACCTCCTCGCGCTCGGCGGCGGGGTGCGCCTCGGGCAGGGCGACGAACTGCGGCTCGCGCCACAGCAGGGTGCGCTGCCCGACGCCGTCGGGTACGCGCAGCGGGCAGCCGGTGACCTCGTGCACGAACGCGACGTCGAGCTGGCCCTCGGCGACCATCCGCAGCAGCGAGTTCGGCGAGGGGTCGACGCGGATGGAGACGTCCGTGTCCGGGAACCGGCCGCGCAGCCGGCACAGCCAGCCGGCCACCGCGCGGTTCGCGGTGCTGCCCAGCCGCAGCCGCGGCCCGCTCTCCAGCGCGCGGGCCTCCTCGCGCGCCTCGCTGACCAGCGTGGACATCTCGGCGAGTATCGGCCGGGCGCGCGCGGTCACCGAGCGGCCGAGCGGCGTCGGACGGCAGCCCGAGCGGTCGCGTACGAACAGCGGACCGCCCACGGCCCGTTCGATGCGGTTCAACTGGGCCGTCAGGGCGGGCTGGGAGACCCCGAGCCACCTGGCCGCCCCGTGCACACTTCCGGCGTCGGAGATAGCGCACAGCGCGCGCAGATGCCTCAACTCCAGCTCCACGCGTGGAGCATAGCCGCAATTTTTTGTCAGGGGCACTACACCTATGCGCCGTTCCGCCCCCGCCGCGGCCGCCGGCGGGGAGGGATCGCACGCCGCTATCACCGGATGAGATCTGCCCCCGGCCGCCTCCCGGCCCGCAGACTCCTCACCGACCGACCGACCAATCGTTCGTGAGGAGAAACCCCCATGAAGCTCTCCGGAAGACTGGTCTCCACCGCCTTGGGCCTCGGCCTGGCGCTGACCGGCCTGGCCGCCTCCCCGGCGCCCGCGGCAGACCACCAAGACCGGCCGACGACGCAGGCGGCCACCGCGTCCGCGGCGTACGTCGGGCACGACAGGGAACAGCAGGCCGAGAACCGGGCGTTCTTCGAGATGATCCGGGACAAGGCGCGCGAGAAGCAGGCGGCCGAGCCCGGGTTCCAGGCCGTCACGATCACGTACAACGACGCAAGCGCCCCCAACTACCAGGGCGACATAGCCCAGAGCACCCAGATATGGAACAACGCCACCAACAACATCACGCTCGCGGAGACCTCCGGCTCCGGTGACTTCAGCTACCGCCAGGGCAACGACCCGCGCGGCAGCCACGCCGTGACCGACGGGCGCGGCCACGGCTACGTCTTCCTCGACCTCCGTCAGACCCAGCAGTACTACTCGCTGCGCGTCGTCACCCACGAGACCGGCCACATCCTCGGCCTGCCGGACAACTACAGCGGCCCGTGCAGCGAGCTGATGTCCGGCGGCGGCCCCGGGACGTCGTGCCGCAACGCCTACCCGAACGCGAACGAAGCCGCCCGCGTGGACCGCAACTTCGGCTGAGCCGGACCCGGCTTCGGGCCGCGCCCGGAGCCGGGCACCGGCCGAGCCCGGTCCCGGCCCCACACGGGACCGGCGGGCCGCCGTCCACGGGCCGCGCGCCCGGCGGCCCGACCGCGCCCGCCCCGCATGCCGCGGGGCGGGCGCGGCGCGCGTCCGGCCGCCCGGGGCCGGCGCGCGTCGGGGGGCCGGCGCTCCTACGGCCAGTAGGCGTCGAAGTTCCTGCTGAACTCCCAGTTGTTGTAGCGGTCCCAGTTGATCGACCAGGTCATCAGCCCGCGCATGCCGGGCCAGGTGCCGTGGGTCCGGTACGAGCCGCAGTTGCTGCCCTTCGTCAGGCAGTCCAGCGCCTTGTTCACCTCGCCGGTCGACACGTGCCCGTTGCCGGCCTGGGTGCTGGCCGGCATCCCGATGGCCACCTGGTCGGGGCGCAGCGCCGGGAAGAACCGCTCGGAGTTGCCCGCGACCGGGAAGCCGGTGAGCAGCATGTCCGTCATCGCGATGTGGAAGTCGGCGCCGCCCATGGTGTGGTACTGGTTGTCCAGGCCCATGATCGGGCCTGAGTTGTAGTCCTGGACGTGCAGCAGCGTGAGCGAGTCGCGCAGCGCGTGGATCACCGGCAGGTACGCGCCGCAGCGCGGGTCCTGTCCGCCCCACTGCCCGGTGCCGTAGAACTGGTAGCCCATCTGCACGAAGAACGTCTCCGGCGCCATCGTCAGCACGAAGCTCTCGCCGTACTTGGCCTTGAGCGTCTTCAGCGCCGAGATCAGGTTGACGATCACCGGCGTGGTCGGGTTCCGGAAGTCGGTGTCTCCGTTGTTCAGCGACAGCGAGTGGCCCTCGAAGTCGATGTCGACGCCGTCGAGCCCGTACTCGTCGATGATGCCGCTCACCGACCGGACGAACGCGTCGCGCGCGGCCGTGCTGGTCAACTGGACCTGCCCGTTCTGGCCGCCGATGGACAGCAGGACCTTCTTGCCCGCGGCCTGCTTCGCCGCGATCGCCGCCTTGAAGTCCGCCACCGGCTCGACGTTCGGGCACTCGGTCTGCGGGCAGAGCTGGAAGCGGATGTCGCCGGAGGTCGACGACGTGGGCTCGCCGAAGGCGAGGTTGATGACGTCCCAGCTCGCCGGGACGTCCGCGAGCCGGGTGTAACCGGAGCCGTTGGCGAAGCTGGTGTGCAGGTAGCCGACCAGGGCGTGCGGCGGCAGGCTGCCGCCGGGGTTGCCGCCGCCCTCGCGGGTGGTGGCGCTGACGCTGGCGGACCTGGCGGACTCGCCGGCGGCGTTGGCCGCGGTCACCTCGAAGCGGTACGAGGTCGCGGCGGTCAGCCCCGTGACGGTGGCGGAGGTGCCGGTCACGGAGGTGGCGCGGGTGCCGTCGCGGTAGACCGTGTAGCCCGTCGCGCCGCTCACCGCGCTCCAGGACAGCGAGACGGAGGTGGCGGTGGTGGAGCTGACCGACAGGCCGGAGGGGGCGGCGGGGACGGTGCCCGGGTCGCCGCCGGGGCCGGTGAGCGTGAGGTCGTCGGCGTGGTAGGCGGGCTGGCCGTACCAGCCGTGCACGTAGACCGTCACCGAGGTGGTGTTCGGGCCGGTGGTGAAGGACGTGTCCAACTCGGTCCAGGTGGCCGCGGACGAGGTCCAGTCCGAGACGTCGGTGGTGCCGGTGCCGCGGGCGCCGAGGTAGGCGTACGAGCCCTGCACCCAGCCGCTCAGCGCGTACTGCGAGTTCGGCCGTACGGGCACGGTCTGGGTGCACTGGCCCTGGTCGTTGCCCGACGGCTGGACCTTGAGCGCGGACGTGCCGCTGCGCACGGGGCTGGAGACCGCCGAGCCGCTGCCGGCGGAGCAGTTCCAGCCGTCGAGGCCGGCCTCGATGCCGCCGTTGCGGACGAGGTTGGGCTCGGCGGCGGCCTCGGGCGCGGCGGCGCCGGCCGCGGTGCCGGACAGGACGCCCGCGAGCAGGGCGAGCGCGGCGATCAGGGCCGCGATGGGCGCGGCGGGGCGGGAGCGGTGCGCGGGCGGGCGGTGTCTGGAAGGGCGCAGGAATCGGTCCACAACTGCCTCCGGGGCTTGGGGTGTTGGGGCCTGGCTGGGGATGCGCGAGGGACAGGTTGGTCCAGACCAATAATGATGTCAAGGGTCCGCGTACGCGTCAGGGCGCGTACGCCGTCCGCGTACGCGCCCTGTGCCGTGCTTCCGTCGTGCCCTGCGGCCGAGCCGCCCGGCCCGCCCGGCGGCCCGGCTGCTAGAGGCCGGAGATCCGCCCGTTGCGGAAGAGGTCGACGAAGATCTGGTGGTCCGCCCGCGCCCGTACGCCGTAGTCGTGCGCGAAGTCCACCAGCATCTCCGTGAACCCCTCGGCGTCCGCCGAGATCGCCCCGTCGATGGCCCGCTCGGTCGAGAACGGCACCAGCGAGTGCCCGCTCTCCTCCACGTCCGCCGCCGCGTGCATGGTGGCGGTGGCCCGCCCCAGGTCGCCCACGACGGCCATGGCCTGCTCCGGGTCGTCGATGTCCGACCAGTCCAGGTCCACCGCGTACGGCGAGACCTCGGCGACCAACTGCCCCGCCCCGTCCAGCTCCGTCCAGCCCAGCCACGGGTCGGACGCGGCTTGGAGCGCGCGCTGCGAGATGACCGTGCGGTGCCCCTCGTGGCGGAAGTAGCCGCGGATCGACGGGTCGGTGATGTGCCGCGCGACCGCCGGGGTCTGGCCGCGCTTCATGTAGATGACGATGTCGTTCTCCAGGGCGTCGCTGTGCCCTTCGAGAAGGATGTTGTACGACGGCAGCCCGGCGCTGCCGATGCCGATGCCCCGGCGGCCGACGACGTCCTTCACGCGGTACGCGTCCGGCCGCCGCTCCCGGCCGCCGGACGGCAGCGTCGCCAGATAGCCCTCGAAGGCGTCGAGCACCCGGGTGCGGGTGGCCGCGTCCAGCTCGATGGCGCCGCCGCCGGAGGTGAAGCGGCGCTCGAAGTCCCGTACCTCCGTCATCGACTCCAGCAGCCCGAAGCGGGTGTGCACGCGGGCGGCGCGCAGCGCGCCGAGGAGCGGGCCGGTGGCGGTGTCGAGGGTGAAGGGCGGCACCTCGTCGTCCTTGGCGCCGGCGGCGAGGGCGCGGATGCGCTCGCGGTAGGCGTCGGCGTAGGCGCGGACGAGGCCGGAGATCTGCCCGTCGCTGAGCGCCTTGGTGTAGCCGATCAGCGCCAGCGAGCCGGCCAGGCGCTTGACGTCCCAGGTGAACGGGCCGACGAACGCCTCGTCGAAGTCGTTGACGTTGAAGACGAGCCGGCCGTTGGCGTCCATGTACGTGCCGAAGTTCTCGGCGTGCAGGTCGCCGTGGATCCAGACCCGGCCGGTCTGCTCGGTCAGGAACGGGTCGCCGCGCTCCCCGGCCTCCAGGTCGTGGTAGTAGAGGCAGGCGGTCCCGCGGTAGAAGGCGAACGCCGAGGCGGCCATCTTGCGGAACTTCAGCCGGAAGGCGGCGGGGTCGGCGGAGAGCAGCTCGCCGAATGCGGAGTCGAAGACGGCGAGTATTTCCTCGCCGCGCTGAGCGTCCTTGGTGTCCGTGACCATGCGGCTCACGATACCGGCGCGGGGCCGGGGGACCGGGGCGCCGCCCGGGGCGCACGGCCGCGCCCCGCCGCGGTGGGCGGGGCGCGGACCGTACCGGACCGTACGCCCGCAAGCCGCGCGTCAACCGTGCGCGGCCGCCGGGGGCTCCGGCCGGCCGGCGCCGGCCGCGGGCGGGTGCCCGCGGCCGGCGCCGACGGCCCGCCTCAGCGGCGGCGGCGCGGGCCGACCGCCAGCGGGACGCCCGTACGGCGCGACTGCGCCACCGACGCCGGCGAGTCCTCGCTGCGCGCCGCGTCCTTCGGGATCTCCGGCTCGACCGGCTCCGTGGGCCGGTCCGCCGGCGGGGTGTAGCCCTCCAGCGTCGCGTTGCCCCACACGTACGGGTCGGCCTGGGCGCTGCCGAACGGGGACCACGCCAGCCGGGTCTGGCCGGTCTTGTCGTCGGTGTCCGAGTCGTACACCAGCACGTTGAGCGCGAACTTCGCCGGGTCCGCCGCGGCCGGCAGGTCGGCCAGCGCGATCTTCGCCTCGATCGCGTAGCCCCGGTACGGGTCCGAGACCGCCGAGACCACCCGCATCCCGGGCGCCGTGGTGGCCGCCGGGCCCTGCCGGTTGTCGCCGTCGCGCTCGGCCGCCGCGCCGCCGCCGTTCGCGGTGTACGGGAAGATGCCCGTCTTGAACGTGGTCGACGTGTCGTCGGCCGTGCCGCGCGGGTCGAGGGTGATCTCCACGGCGTCCGTACGCCAGTGGCGCTTGGCGTCGCTCTCCTCCAGCGCCGTGCCCCTGCGCTCGTCGGTGACCTTGACGAACACGTACAGGTCGTCCCCGTGCCGCGACAGCTTCGCCGTGGCCGAGACGTCCTCCGCGCCGACCTCCTCGCCCTCCCAGTGCACCAGCGGCAGTTCGGGACCCGGGTACTCGCCGGGGCGCTCCACGCCGTCGAGCACGGGTGCGGTGGCGACCTCGGGGATCGTCGTGGCCGGCGCCCCGGGGTAGTCCGGCTGCGCGTCGTTGGCCAGCCACGGCAGGCCGACGCGCTGCGTCCAGTCGCGGAACTCCGCGTACAGCGGGCGGAGCCCGGCCTGGGGCCGCACCTTCGACTTCACGGCCCGGCCGTTCGCCGCCAGCACCGTGTACCAGTCGGAGCCCAACTGCTCGGGGTCGGTCGGCACCTCCGGCGGCCTCGCGGCCCAGCCCTGCGTGACGTACTTGCGGGCGGCGTTCCGCTCCACCTGCGCCCAGCTCGTGCCGTGCTCCTTGCTGCGCGTACCGGTGAAGACGCCGAAGACGGGCAGGCCGCTGGCGCGGTCCGTACGCCGCTGCTTCGGGGCGTCCGGGCCCAGCAGGTTGCCGAAGCCGTAGTTCTGCGCGAGCAGCAGCCGCGGGCGGTGCGGGCGGTAGCCCTCCTTGGTGATCTGCGAGCGGAACGCGCGCGGGTCGCCGGCGAGGAAGAACGCCTCGATCGCCAGCCGCGCGGACAACTGGTGGCCGCCGTGCTGGTTGAAGGGGCGCGGGTCCATCGTCACGACCGTGTCGGGCGTGGTGGCGCGGATCAGCCGGACGACGCGCTCCAGCGTGTCGTCCAGGTCCCAGACCGCGGCCGTCAGCGGGCCGGACAGCGTGTACCAGAAGTCGGGCTTGTCCAGGTAGTAGATGTTGTCGATACCGGCGAGGCCGACCGCCTCGCGCTCCTCGTCCTCGCGCATCTGCCCGAGCGGCGGGCCCTCCTCCGGGCCGACCGCGTTCCCGCCGCCCTCGCCGCGGGTGACGGTGAGCACGCCGGTGCTCAGCCCGTGCCGCTCCCGCCACTGCCCGAAGGTCGCGAGGTTGCCGCACTCGTCGTCCGGGTGCGCGCCGACGAAGAGCACGTCGTTGTGCGCGCGGCCGTGCCGCCCGCGCGGCGCCCGGCGCGGGCGCGGCACGCTCCACTCGTCCGCCCACGCGGACGGCGCCGTCGCCCCCAGGGCCGTGCCGACGATGCCGGACACCAGCGCGGCCGAGACGGCCCGCCTGCTCGGCCCCGACCCGTCCCCGTCCCGCGCCCCTACGGGCTCCGTTCTGTCCCCCTGCGCCGAGTTCGTCACCGATGGCCTCCCCTTGACGTACGTGGTGAGCCCCGCTCGATGAGGCTCACGACCGCCTTTCTAAGCCAGACCGGGAGCCGGGGCAAGGGGTTTGTCAGGACATCTTGTCAACTGGACTCCGGCGCCGCGCGCGGGCTCCTCCCGGGGCCCGGCCAACTGTCCGCACGGGAACGGGAGTCCGAGACAAACCGCACCGCGTATGACAGAGTTCGGATCATCTGACGGCGTACTCCGGAGTGCATGTGACCACCGAGAACGGCGAGACGGCCTGGCTGAGCACCGCGGCCGGGACGTCCTGGACACCGCCCGAGATCGATTTCACAAAGCCGCAGACGGCCCGCATGTACGACTACTACCTGGGCGGCAAGGACCACTACGCGCCGGACCGGGACACCGCCGAGCGGGTCGTCGGGGTCTGGCCCAGCGTCAGCAAGTTCGCCCGCGCCAACCGGCACTTCATGCACCTGGCCGTCGAGCGCCTGGCCACCGTCGGCGTCGACCAGTTCCTCGACATCGGCACCGGCATCCCCACCTCGCCGAACGTCCACGAGATAGCCCAGGCCGTACGCCCCGAAGCGCGCATCCTCTACACCGACCACGACCCCGTGGTGCTCGCGCACGCCCGCGCGCTGATGAACTCCACCGCCGAGGGCCGCATCGACTACATCCAGGGCGACCTGCGCCGCCCCGAGAGCATCCTCGGCCACCCCTGCATGGCCGGCCCCGACCCGGCCCTGGACCTCGCCCGGCCGGTCGCCGTCAACCTCGTGGCGATCATGCACTTCATCACCCCCGAGGACGACCCGCGGCGCATCGTCGCCGCCCTGATGAACGCGCTGCCCTCCGGCAGCCACCTCATCCTCAGCCACATCACGGCCGAGTTCGCCCCCGCGGAGGTCGAGGCCGCCGCCCGGCTCTACCACAACCAGGGCCTGCCCGCGCACGCCCGCGACGAGCGCGAACTGGCCGAACTGGTCGACGCCCTCGGCCTGGAGCTGCTGTCCCCGGGCATCCTGCCCGTCAACCGCTGGTCCCCGGACACCCCCGACGACCCGCCGGCCTCCCTCTACACCGACGCCGAGGCATCCTGCCTGGGCCTCATCGCCAGAAAGCCGTGACCGCCATGAGCGACGACGACGCGCCGCAGGTCTCCGGCGCCATCGACACCTCCGTCCCGCACTCGGCGCGGGTCTGGAACTACTGGGTGGGCGGCAAGGACAACTACGAGGTCGACCGCGCGGCCGGCGACGAGGTGCTGTCGGTCTACCCGCAGCAGGCGGAGAAGGCCCGCGCCTGCCGCGCGTTCCTCATCCGCACGGTGCGCTGGCTCGCGGCGGAGGCGGGGATCCGCCAGTTCCTCGACGTCGGCACCGGCCTGCCCACGGAGAACAACACCCACGAGGTGGCGCAGCGCGTGGCCCCCGATGCGCGCATCGTCTACGTCGACAACGACCCCATGGTCCTCACCCACGCCCGCGCCCTGCTGACCAGCACCCCCGAGGGCGTCACGACGTACCTCGACGCGGACGTCCACGACCCGGGGTCGATCCTCGCCCAGGCCGCCGGCACGCTCGACCTGGACCGCCCGGTGGCGCTGATGCTGCTGGGCATCCTCGGCCACGTCGAGGACCACACCACAGCCCGCACCATCGTGCGCGACCTGCTCGCCGGCCTGCCGCCGGGCAGTTACCTCGTGGAGTACGACGGCACCAGCACGAGCCCGGAGTACGTCGAGGCGCTGCGCCGCTACGCGGACGCCGGCGGCGTCCCGTACAACCTGCGCACCCCCGACCAGATCAGGGCCTACTACGAGGGCCTGGACCTGGTCCCGCCCGGCGTGGTCCCGATCCCCACCTGGCGCCCGGACCCGACCCCGTTCGGCGGGCCGCGGGACGTGGACCAGTGGGGCGGCGTCGGCCGCAAGCCGTAGCCGGGGCGTCCGGGGCGCCCGACACGGACTGACACCGACCGGCCCGGACGTACGGCCGGAACGGGCGGCGGTCCGCGGGCGGGCCCTCAGCGCAGGGCCGGTACGGCGCCGCGCTCCGCCCATGCGACGCCGACCCCGCGCAGTCCGCCGCGCCACCCGTCGGCGATCTCCGCGAGCCGGGCGGCGCCTGGCGGGGTGCGGCCGAGGCCGATCGCGTACCGCGTGCCCGCCGGCCCGGCCTCGAACGGACGCGGCCAGGCGTGCGCGTCCGCCGCCCCGGCCTCCTCCAGCGCCGCGAGCAGGGCGCGCAGGCGCCCCCGTACGCGCCCCAGTCTCTCCTCGAACTCCCCGGCGGCGCCCGGGTGCACGGTCAGGACCGCCCAGGCCGCGTGCCGACGGTGCAGGGGCGGCGGCGACACCAGCGCGGGCCAGGGGTCCTCGCCGGTCTCCGCCGCCCGCTCCAGGAGGGTCCAGGCGCGGTAGAACTCCTCGGTCAGCAGGTCCCGGAAGCCGGCGGTGACCTGTGCGGCGCAGTTGCGGACCGGCTTGGTGGGGGTCAGGAGGACCACCGGCGCGTGCGGTCCCGCGCCGGCTTGGGCGAGGCCGACCGGCTCCCGCCAGTCCCAGGCGGCCCAGGTGCCGAAGAAGTCGCCGAGGGTGTCCGGAGCGCCAGCGTCCGCCGCCTCCCGTACGGTACGGGCCGCGAGCACCGACCACGCCAGGCCCGGCAGCCCGCCGAACGGCGCCGAGTCGAGGCCGCGGGCCGCGGCCCACGCCTTCACCCGGGTGGCGAGCCCGGCGAAGGCGGCGCGGTGGCCGCCGGCCGCGGCCCGTACCGCGTCCGCGTCGCTCACCGCGCTCAGCGCGATCGCCGCCGCCTCGCCCAACTCGGCGCGCCGCGCCACCGCTTCGCCGGGATCGAGCGCGCCGGTGGCGACGACCGCCAGGTCGACGTCGAGACCGCCGGTGCGCAGCCGCAGGCCCGGCACGCGGGCGCCGGTCACCTGCCGGATCCGGGTGGCGTCCGGCAGCGCGGCGGTCACCCGCGCCCGGACGCCGGCCGGGTCGACGCCGCCGGGCAGCGCCGCGACCAGGTCCACGTCCGCTCCGGGCAGGGCGCAGCCCATGCGCCGGGATCCGACGACGTGGACGACGCCTTCGCCGAGCGCCGCGGAGACGCGCTCGGCGATGCCGACCGCCCGGGCGGCCCCGGCCGCGCTCTCCGCGACCGGCTCGGCAGCGGGCGGCTCCGCGGTGGCGGGCCCGGCGGCCCCGGGCCGGAGGTCGGCCTCGACGCCGTAGTGGTCCGAGACGTAGAGACCGTCCGCCGTGGGCGTATCGCCCCGCAGCACCGCCCCCGCCGCCCGCCACCGCCCCGGGCGCAGCAGGATCCGGTCCAGCCGGGAGGCCCGGCCGGACAGCGACGCCAGCGCGGCCAGCGGGTTGGCGCCCGGGTCGAACGTGGGCGTCCGGTCGCCGGGGCCGTGCACCTGGGTCCAGACGTCCCGCAGCCCGAGTGCGGTGGCGGGCAGGTCACCGCCGTCGTTGAAGTCGCCGACCGTCACCAGGTCGCCGTCCACGCCGCCGAGTCCCTCGGCCAGCCGGACCAGTTGGGCCCGCCGCAGGGCGGGGCCGTCGTCGGAGTGGTCGCTGCTCAGATGGGTCGCGGCCACCACGAGGGGACCGGCGCCGGTGGCCACGGTGACGGCGGCCACGGCCTTGTGCGGCCCGAGCCGGTGCCACCCCGCCTCCCGTACGGGCAGCCGGCTGAGCAGCAGCAGCCCGCAGTCGTCGACGTCCTTTCCGCCCGGGTCGGTGCCCAGGGTGTAGCCGGCGCGCACCCAGGGGGCCCGCATGAGCAGGGTGAGCAGACCGGCTTCGACCTCCTGGAGCGCGATGACGTCGGCATCGGCGTCCTCCAGGGCGGTGAGGAGCAGCGGGCGGCGCCGCGCGGTCTCGATGCGGTCGGCGTCGTACCGGTCCCACAGCGTGTTCCACGTGAGGATCCGTACCCCCGCCGCGCCCCGCTCCGCCGCGGGCGGCCCACCGCCGGCGGGCCGCCAGCCGGCCCCCGGCCGCCACCCGAAGGGCGTCCTGGCCGTGAAGAACGGCGCGCGCAGCAGACGCGGATCGCGCATCCGGCCGGCGTCCGAGGTGTCGATGCGGTCCACCCCGGTGGCGCGGTCCCAGAGCAGTTCGCCGTCCGCCTCGACGAACAGGACCCGGTGCCACGGGATGTCGCCGCCGGGCACGAAGGAGGGCAGCGGGACGCGCTTGGGGGCGGCGCCGCGCCGGCCGATGCCCAGCACGAACCTGGCCGGGTCGAACCGCGGGTCCCAGCGGACCCGGTGGTAGATCTCGTCGCTCGTACGCATCACGCCTCCCCGCCGTCCGCCCCGTCCGCGGCCTCGGCCAGGGTGCCGCCGGTGTCGGCGACCGTGCCGTCCGCGCCGACGTACCACGTACGGTGCGCCTCGCCCGGATACGGCGGGGTGAACCGATGCACCTGGGAGGCGAGCACGGCGGGCGGCACCGGGTGCGCCCGGCGCCCGTTGCGCCGGGTCAGCTCGTCCTCGTCGACCAGCGCGACCACGTGGGTGACCAGGGCGTCGCGGCGGCGCGCCACCGCGTGCACCGCGGAGCGCTGCTGCCGGTTCAGGGACGTGGCGTCCCACACCACCGTCCCGCCGCCGGCCAGCGCCGCGTCGAGGCGCCCCAGGCCCGCCCGCAGGACGTCCCCGTTGGCCCGCTGGTCGGCCCGCGCGCCCCGCGCCTCGCGCAGCTCGTCCATGCTGATGTACGCGTCCGTCCCGGCGAGGCCCCGCGCGAACGTGCTCTTGCCGCTGCCGGACGGCCCGACGAGATGGACCAGCCGGGCGAACGCCCCCGAGCGCCACCGCCAGCTCGCCGCCACCGCCTCCTCGGCGGTGGCGATCCGCCCGTCGGCGAACGCCTCCCGCGCCTCGGCCCAGCACCGGTCGGCGGCGTCGGCCCCCAGGCCGCCGAGGGCGTCCCGCAGCCCGGCCCGCAGCGGCTCCAGCGGCGAGCGCGCGGCGCCGAGCAGCCCGGCGTCCTCCGCGTGCAGCATCGACCACTCGACCTGCTCGCGCGCCGCGGCATCCCGCGCGAGGGCCCCGGCGAGCGCGTGCAGCACCTCCAGGTCGGCGGCGAGCGAGAGGCGTACGAGACCGGCCCGGCGGTCGCCGTCCGGGTAGGGACGCTGGAGAGCCGCGAACAGCCCCACCAGATCGGCGACTCGACGCGCGGTGCGCATACCCAGCGGGCCCGCCAGCCGGGGCGCGAGCCAGGCGCGGCGCCGGTCGTGCAGCATCGCGGCCACGACTCCCGCCAGCCGCTCGTCACCGTGCCGGCCCGGCCCGGCCGGCCGCGCGGACACCTCGGCGGCGGCGGCTTCGGCGGCCGGCGGGTCCGCCGGGGCGACGCCCAGCGCGGCCGACAGGGACGCCACGTCCGCGGCGCCGCCCGAACGCACCGCCCACAGCGCGGCCTTCGGACCCAGGCCGTTCTCCACGACGACGGCGTGCATCCAGTGCGAACCGGTCTGTACGTGCCCGCCCCGCACCCACTTGGCCACCCGCTGCCCGAACTCCCGCAGCCCGAACCCCTCGACGGTGCGCACCACGTACCCCTCCTGGCGCGCGGTGTCCATCCGCAGCGCCCGCAGCACCCGCTCGTCGAACTCGCCCCGCCACAGCACCGGGGCCGCCGGCACGCCCCGCCGCCGCAGGAACCGCACCGTCCGGTCCCAGTCCAGGCAGCGGTCGCCGTCCCAGACGGAGAAGCCGTAGAACCAGCTCTCCAGGTCGTCGTAGCCGATCGAGTGCCGAGCGAAGACGTTCTCGCCGCAGATCCGCCAGCCCCGCGGGATCTCCCCGCCGATCCGCCCCTGAAGGCCCTTCACCCACGCCCGCGACGGATGGTGCGCCGAATCCAGGGACCGGGCGTGCAGCCCGTCGGCGTACAGGGTGGTGTTCTCGCCGTCGAGCTTCTCGGTGACCACGACCTCGCGCCCCCGCAGCCCGGACAGCCCACCGGCCCGTACGTCGTCCGGGGCCGCCCCCGGGGACCACGGCAGATGCGGTGTACGGGGGTAGTGCACACGCATGATCCGGCTCCGTGACGCGGTCGGGTCCGGTCACTGTAGAAGCGCCCGGCGGCGCGGCTCCAGCGAATAACCACCCACCGGACGCGCCGGGCGACCGGGCTGCCGCCGCTGCCGCTGTCGGTCGGTGGGGTGAATTCCCCGCCCCCGTGCCGCGCCCCCGCCGGGGCCGCGCGCCCGGGAGCCGACACTGGGGCACCGGCACGCCCCCGGAAGAACGGACTGCGCCCATGGACAGGTCGACGGCGTTGCAACTCGCAGCCGATGAACTGGAGGAGCGAGAGCTACGGAAGACCCCCATCGAGATCATCGACTACACCCCGAGCGACCCCGCCCGGGGACTCCTCACGCCGCCCGGCTCGATCATGGTGTTCCTCGACCGGGCCGGCGCGCCCGTGCTCGACCGGATCCGGGAGGCCGTCCGGGACGGCAACGGTGCGGACGTCCGTCTCGCGCAGGAGATCAAGGAGCTGTTCGCCGCCCGCGAGAAGGTGAGCTACTACCGCGCCTACCGGCTGCTCCGCGAAGCGGAGAGCTTCGCCACGATCCGCTACGGCGGGCGGACGCTCGCCACCCACGTCTTCCCCTCGGTCGAAGCGGGCCTGGCGGCGATCGAGAACCCGTACAACGGCGGGCGCCTTTCGCCCGGCGAGCTGACGCTGGTCGAGCACGTGGTCCCGGGCGCGGCGGGAGGGCTGGCCGCCGTCGCGGTCCGCCACATGCCTCCTCTCACCGCGGCCGAGCAGGCGGCGGTGGAGCAGGTCCCCGACGACCAGCTCGAAATGAACCTCACGCTCCGCGCCGACTGCTGCGACAGTTGGACCGGGTTCGTCGAGCAGCTCGCGCAGATCACGCACGCGACCATGTACTGCATGATGGAGGCCGCCGCCCGGCAGGAGGCCCCCCTGCCTCCCGAGGAGATCGACCGTCTCGGCCCCGCGGCCTCGGCACGCAGACTGCTGAACCGGCGCCGCGATCTGCTCGGCCACAACCACGCCTGAGGCACCGGAATGCGCGAATCGCTCGTTCCCGTCTACGCGGCCGTGTGCGCGCTGTGGATCGTGCTGACCCTGGTGTGCCAGACGCGGTCGCGGCTGGCCACGAAGATCCGCAGCTACGACTTCCTCGCGCTGATCCCGCGATGGACCTTCTTCGCCCCGACCCCCGGCACCCAGGACTTCGTCCTGCTCCGCCGCTACCGCACGTCCGACGGCCGGCTGACGCGGTGGCGTGAGACACCGGGTACCGCCGCCGCCGGCCGGCCGCTGTACGCCGTCTGGAATCCCGCCCGGCGACACACCAAGGCCCTGCTCGACGCGGCCCAGAGCCTCATGGAACTGGCGTCCCGTGGCGGCCGGCCGGAGGAGATCGAGCTGACGGCGCCGTACCTGGCGCTCCTGGCCCACGTGTCGGCGCAGCCCTGTTCCGAGGAACCGCATGCCACCCAGTTCGCCCTCGTCATCCAGAAGAGTTCCGCCTTCGCGGAGTCCGCTGCCTCGGTGGCCTTCGTCTCCTCCCTGCACGCGGTGGACTGAGCCCCCGCCCCGTCCCGGGCGATGCCCGGCCCGGACGGGGCGGGGCCCGGGGCAGCGCGTGGAGCGGGCCTCGTGAACGCCGACCTGGCGGTGCGCCTCACCCTGGCGATCGGCGGTGTGGGCGTGGCGATCTCCTCCTGGGAGTACCTCAGCCGCCCCGCGCTGCTGGCCGACCACGCGATCGCCGGCTGGCCGATCGGCCGGTCCTGCCGGCCGTGGCGGCTGCACCGCCACGCCGACCGGGCCGTGGACCTGGTCCTCCGGTACCCGGGCGTCCTCGTCCTGGTGACGCTGCGGCTGGCGGCGGCGCTGGCGATCGTGGTCGGGCGACCGGTACCGGCCGTCGTGTGCCTGGGCGTGCTCGCGGCGACCTCCGTCCTCCTCGCCGTGCGCTCCCCGTACGGCAGCGACGGCGCGGACCAGCTCTCGATGATCATCTTCCTCGCGGCGTTCGGCGCCGCGGTGATCGGCACCGGCGGCTCGCAGCACGCCTTCCTCTGGTTCGTGGCGGGGCAGGCGTGCTGCGCGTACGTCGCGGCGGGCCTGGCCAAACTGGTCTCGCCGGTGTGGCGCAGCGGCCGCGCCCTCGGCGGCATCCTCGGCACCACCACGTACGGCCACCGCCGGCTGGGGCCCGTCGTCGCCTCGCACCCCAGGACGGCGCGGCTGGCGGGGTGGTGGGTGATCGCGCTGGAGTGCGCGTTCCCGCTCGTCCTCCTGGGCGAGCCGATGGTGACCTACGCGGTCCTGGCGCTGATGCTGGCGATGCACCTCGGGATCCTGGTCTTCATGAGGCTGAACACCTTCCTGTGGGCGTTCGCCGCGACCTACCCGAGCGTCGTCTACTGCACGCTGCGCTGAGGTCGCACGCGGTCAGCCGGAGGTGACGTCGAAGTCGTTCGTGGTGAACTCCAGCCCGCCGGCCGCCGAGGTGATCTCGTAGCCGAACTGGACGTCGCCGACGGTCACGTCGCCCCACCAGCCCTCGTCGCTCAGCCAGCGGAGCACGGCCAGGAGGTCCACCTGTCCGGCGGTCGAGTCACCGTGCCGGAGGAAGGAGAAGACCTCGTTGCTGCCGTTGCTCCCGCTGTAGACGTCCCAGGTGTGGCCGCCGAGCGCGACGGTGGTCCGGAACTGGCCGAGCGGTCCCACGGGTCCGGTCCAGTTCATCCAGAGCATCACCTCGTAGTCGTAGTCGACGTCCCACACGTCGTACGTGGTGTTGTACGCGCCGCTGCTCGGCACCGTGACGTCGTAGGAGCTGTCGAGGCGGTCGATCCGGCTGACCGGCTCGTTCACGATCCACTTGGCGTTGGGGTACGACTTGATGCCGCCGGTGTTCGGGTGGTCGGCGTCGACCGTCCAGTTGTGGGCCGACTCCGCGGAGATGCACTGGCCGCCGGCGCCGGAGCCCCAGATGTTGTTGTAGAGGATGTAGCCGTCGGGCGACTGCCAGTTGCCCCACTGGTCGCAGGACTGCCAGGCCGCCTGCGCCATCGCGGCCTGCGCGGGCACCGCCAGCTGGCCGAGGAACCCGAGCGCCGCCAGCAGCGGGGCGGCGATCAGGGTGCGAACGGCCCTGCTGCGGCGTCGGGGGTCTGCGGTGGGGGTGCGCTTGCTGCGGCTCATCGCGCCACTCTCCTTGCCTCGTCTCGTGGGGGGTGCGCGCGGGAGGGGTGCGTTCCCCCCGCGCGTACGAAGACAGTGGCCGCGGGCCGTCGAATGGTTGCCGTCGAATCGGTACGGGCTCGGATCCGGCGGCCGGCTTCCGTGTCGGCACCGCGGAGAGGGGCACGCGGTCCGTAGCATGCCCGTGCCGGCCCGCCGCGCGGGCGCGCCGCGCGCCGCCGCCCGGGCGGTACCCGCGTACCGGATCTGCCGAAGGAGACCTCGCGTGTCCAGGCCCCCGCTGCCCGCCGACGCCGTCGAGATGCTGCGCCGCCCCAACCCCTGCGTGATCGCCACGCTGCGCGCGGACGGCGCGCCGGTGTCGACCGCCACCTGGTACCTGTGGGAGGACGGCCGCGTCCTCGTGAACATGGACGAGGGCCGCCGACGCCTGCGCCACCTGCGCGCCGACCCGCGCGTGACCCTCACCGTCCTGGCCGAGGAGGAGTGGTACTCGCACGTCAGCCTCATCGGCCGGGTCGCCGAACTGCTCCCCGACGAAGGTCTCACGGACATCGACCGCCTCGCCCGCCACTACACGGGCAACCCCTACCCCGAGCGCGGGCGCGCCCGGTTCAGCGCCTGGATCGAGGTCGACCGCTGGCACGGCTGGGGCACCTTCCGGGACACCGGCCAGGGCTCCGACTGACCCGCGGCCCGGCAGCGGGCCCCGGGCGTCGACGCATTGACGTGGTCATTACACGGAGTCATGATGGGAGCGCTCCCATTCATACGTGCCCACACCCGGCAGGAGATCTCCGGTGAGCCACCCCCCACTCCGCCGCACGCCCGCACTGGCGCTGTTCGTCCTGACCGCGCTCCTCGCGGCCCTGCTCTCGGCCGGCACGGGCCCCGAGGCCGCGGCCGACGAGACCGGCTCCCGCGCCCAGCCCGTCGTCTACGAAGCCGAGGACGGCCGACTGAACGGCACCGTCGTCGAGTCCTCCGCGCCCGGCCACTCCGGCACCGGCTACGTCGCCGGCTTCGACGCGGCCGAGGACTCCGTCACCGTGACCGTCCCCGACGGCCCGGCCGGGCTCCACGACCTCACGATCCACTACCGCGCCCCGTACGGCCAGAAGGTCGCGTCGTTGCAGCTCAACGGCGAGGGGGCGGGCGACGTCACCCTCGCCGCCACCGACACCTTCGCCACCGCGGCCGCCGGCAGGGTGATGCTGGGGGACGGTGCCGACACGATCACGATCGTGAACAACTGGGGCTGGTACGAGATCGACGCCATCAGCCTCAGCCCGAGCGAACCCCGCCCGCCGCACCAGGTCTCCGGCGTCCCCGTCGACCCGCAGGCCACCCCCGAGGCCCGGGCGCTGCTGAGCTACCTGACCGCGGGCTACGGCGAGCACATCCTCAGCGGCCAGCAGGACGCGGCCTCCATCCGCTGGGTGGAGGAGAACGTCGGCCGCGCCCCGGCCGTGGCCGGGCTCGACATGATGGACTACTCGCCCAGCCGCGTGGAACGCGGTACCACCTCCACCGAGGTCGAGAACGCCCTCGCCTGGGACGAACGCGGCGGCATCACCACCTTCGTCTGGCACTGGAACGCCCCCGCCGGCCTCATCGACGAACCCGGCAAGGAGTGGTGGCGCGGCTTCTACACCGACGCGACGACCTTCGACGTGGCGGCGGCGCTCGCCGACCCGCGGTCCGAGGAGTACGCGCTGCTGCTGCGTGACATCGACGCCATCGCGGCGGAGCTGAAGCGGTTGCAGGACGCGGGCGTCCCGGTGCTGTGGCGCCCGTTGCACGAGGCCGAGGGCGGCTGGTTCTGGTGGGGCGCCAAGGGCCCCGGGCCGGCCAAGGAGCTGTGGCGGCTGATGTACGAGCGCATGACCGGCCACCACGGGCTGCACAACCTCGTCTGGGTGTGGAACTCCGTCGACCCGGCCTGGTACCCCGGCGACGACGTCGTGGACGTCGTCAGCGCCGACACCTACCCCCCGATCGGCGACCACGGCCCCGCCGCCGGCACGTACGACAAGCTGGTCGACCTCGTCGGCGACAGGAAGCTCGTCGCCATGACGGAGACGGGCTCCATCCCCGACCCGGACCTGCTGCGGGCCTACGAGGCGGACTGGAGCTGGTTCACCACCTGGGGCGGCGAGTTCATCGACGACGGCGAGCACAACCCGCTGCCCTTCCTCAAGCGGGTCTACGAGCACGAGTACGTCATCACGCTCGACGAACTGGGCGACTGGCGCTCCCACCCACCGGCCCGGAAGGACTGAACCGGGCCCGGCGCACGGCGCACGCCCCGGCCCGACGGGCCGGGGCGTGCGGTGAAGGGACGGCGGCCAGACCGACGCACGGGCTGCGGCCAAGTCAATACAGCAGGCGCGACCAGATCAATATTGATCATGCGGCCAGATCAACACTCGTATGCCATGCTTGACCGCATGGTGAAGCTCCCGGAATCGCCTATCGGGCACATCCTCCCCCGCCGGGCGGCGACGGCGGTCGAGGAGGCGCTGGCGGACACCCGCGTCGTCCTGGTCAACGGTGCGCGGCAGTGCGGCAAGAGCACCCTGGTGGCCCAGATCGGCCACGCGCACGGGGCGGAGTGGCGCAGCCTGGACCGTGCGGCGACCCGCCAGGCGGCGGCCTTCGACCCCACCGAGTTCGTCGCAGGCTCGGTACCGCTGGTCATCGACGAGGTGCAGCGCGTTCCCGAACTGCTGCTCGCCATCAAGGAGGCGGTCGACGCCGACGGGCGGCCCGGGCGGTTCCTCCTCACCGGCTCCGCCCGCGTCCTGCACCTGCGCAGTGTGCCCGACGCCCTGCCGGGACGGATGGAGACCATCGAGCTGTGGCCGCTGTCGCAGGGGGAGATCGACGGCAGGCCGGACGGCTTCGTCGACGCGGTCTTCGCGGTCGGTCCCGAGCTGCGGCACACCTCGACCGAGACCCGTACCGGCTACATCGACAGGCTCACCCGCGGCGGCTTCCCCGAAGCGGTGGCCCGCCCGCCGCGCCGCCGGGCACGGTTCCTGGACTCGTACGTCGGGGACCTGATCAACCGCGACGTCATCCAGCTCTCCGAGATCGAGCGCGGACCGGAGATGCGGGCACTGACCCGGCTGACGGCCGCCCGATCCGGGCAACTCCTCGTCCCGGGCACGCTCGGCAACGAGCTGGGACTCCCGCAACCGACGATCAAGCGCTATCTGGGGCTGCTGGAGGAGGTCTTCCTCGTCAAGCGCATCCCCGCCTGGTCCCGCAACCTCAGCACCCGGGCCGTCGGCACGGCCAAGGCCGCCATGGTCGACTCCGGCATCGCGGCCAATCTGCTCGGGCTGGACGCCGCGGCTCTCGCGCAGCCCGCCGGTCCGCTCGGCGGGCTGCTGGAGGGCTTCGTGGCGATGGAGATCGCCCGCCAGCTCACCTGGGCGGCCCAGCCCGTCGAGATGTACCACTACCGCACCAAGGACAAGGTCGAGGTCGACATCGTCCTGGAGGACAGGCGCGGCCGGGTCGTCGCGATCGACGTCAAGGCGGCCTCCACCGTCAGGGCCGAGGACTTCCGGGGCCTGCGGCACCTCGCCGATCGCCTGGGGGACGACCTGCTGACCGGAATCGTGCTCTACACCGGGCAGCAGACGCTCCCCTTCGGCCCGCGCTTCCGCGCCGTCCCCCTCAGCGCCCTGTGGGAGACATCGGCAACGGGAAACTGACCGACGCGGAGGCGCGGGGCGGGGCGGTCGGCGGGCCCGCGCCATCGCAGCTCAAAGCGGTCATCCCGGGTGCGGCCACCATGGAGGTCAAAACAGGGAGACGGCCCGCGGCGGCCTCGCCGTCAACGTGGTCGAGTGCCGACGGCCACGCGGGAGAGGCCGAGGACCTTGACAATGCCCGCTCCCACCAAGGCGGGTTTCCCACTCCTCTCGTTCCGGGTGCGGTAGTAGATCCGCTCATGTGCGATGTCGAGAGACAGCGATCGGCTTGCGCTGACGGCTTCCAGGGCAGTGCGAGGAGGCTCGGGGCCGCGCCACGGAAGCGCGCATTCGACCGCGTGAAATCGGCGGAGGTGCTCATGGCCCACATGTTGTGGTTCCGCACCGCATATCTGATGGGCGGTGCCCTCCTCTGGGCATGCAGTTTCACGAGCAGAGTTCGTGAACGGACGGGAGTCTGATCACGGTGCGCTGCCGGCAGGTATGATGTTCGGATCGATTAGGGGAGCCGGACATGCTGCTTGACGAGATCAGGGACCTCGAAAATCAGGGATGGCGGTCTCTGTGCAACAGCACCGGCGCGGATTTTTACGGCCGAGTCATGACGAGCGATGGCCTCATGCTTCTGGCTCAGGGGCAGGTCCTCAACCGTGAGCAGGTTATCGACTCCTTGAACCAGGCGCCCGCGTGGGATGGGTACGATATCGCTGACGAGCGCCTGATCCCCTTGGGGGAAGGCCAAGTAGTTTTCGTGTACACCGGTCGCGCTCATCGAGAAGCCGACGGGCCTGATTTCGTTGCTGTCATGGCCAGCACGTACGTCCGCCGCGACGGCGTCTGGCGACTCGCTCTCTATCAACAGACTCCGGTGGAATGATCAGCTCGGGCTGCGGCGATAGCCCGGCCGCTCGACGATGCTCCACGAGCGCGCAGCCTGCGTGTGCCGACGCCGATCGGGGGCACTCGGTCCCCAGCAATCAGGCGATCGGTGAGGATCTATGTTGATACGCACACGTGTGGTTGCCCCCGTATTAGGCGGGGTGCTCACCGCGGTCACGCTCGTCGGCTGCGGGGACTCCGGCGAGAACGGATCGGACGAGGGCAAGGACGCCGACTCCCGCGCCAACGACCCGGCGCAGGTGGTCCAGGCGGCCAACCGCAAGACGACCGAGGCAGAGACGGCGAAGCTACAGGTGGCCTCCCAGGCGGAGGCGCAGGGCGAGAGCGTCACCGTAAAAGGTGACGGGGTCATCGACCTGGCCAGCGGGGCCAGCGACATGACGCTCGCGGCGCAGGGCCAGGAGATCGAGCAGCGGGTCCTGGACGGTGTCCTGTTCCAGAAGCCGCCGTCCGGGCAGCGCCCCCAGATGCTGCCGTCCGGCAAGACGTGGATGAAGATCGACCTGGCGGCCATCGCCGCCCAGCAGGGCGGTAACGGCCAGGTCGGCGACCCGGCCACCTCTTTCGGTTTCTCCGAAGTGGTCTCCGGCAAGGACGTCCGCAAGGTCGGCTCCGAGACCGTCGACGGGGCCGAGACCACGCACTACAAGACGAGAGTGGACCTCAAGGCGCTCGCGGAAGCCGGCGGTGACCCGCAGACCGAGAAGATGACCGAGCAGCTCGGGGACAGCCTGCCGATGGACCTGTGGCTCGACGACGAGGGCCGCATCCGCCAGCAGCAGTTCGAGCTGACCATCGAACCGGAGGCCGGCGACGGCACCGGCACGGAGGGCGTCACCTCGACCACCACGCTGAAGTTCTCCGACTTCGGCACCGATGTCGACGTGCGGGCCCCCGCGGCCAAGGACACCGCCGACGTCACCGACAAGATCACTGACCAGCAGACGATGCAGGGCGGCTGACCGGTCGGGAAGACACGGGCAAGGAGGGGGCGCGGCCGGCCGGCCGCGCCCCTTTCGCACGCCGAGTGGCCGTTCGGCGCGTGCGGATCGCCCGGCGCACGGCCGTCAGGCCGTGAAGAAGGCCGCCAGGCTGACCGCGAGCGGCTCCGGCGCTTCCTCCGCCATGTGGTGCCCGGAGTCGATGCCGTGGCCGCGGACGTCGTCGGCCCAGGGGCGCCAGATCGCCACCGGGTCGCCGTAGAGCTCCTCCAGATCGTCCCGCAGCGACCAGAGGATCAGTGCGGGACAGCGGACCCGCGCTCCGGCGGCTCTGTCGGCCTCCTCGTGGCGGGCGTCGACGGTGAGTCCGGCGCGATAGTCCTCCAGCATGGCGCGCACGACGTCCGGGTCCCGGGTCGCCGCGCGCCACTCGTCGTGGTTCTCCCGCCCCATGCTCCGGGGGTCACCGCGATACCAGCGGTCGGGGTCGGCGTTGATGACGCGCTCGGGGATCTCCGGCTGGGCGAAGAAGAACCAGTGCCACCACCGGGTGGCGAACGTCGCGCCGGCACGGTTCAGGTGCTCGGTGAGCGGGATGCCGTCCAGGAACGCGGCGCGCGTCACTGCGTCGGGGTGATCGAGGGCGAGCCGGAGGGCCACGTAGGACCCGCGGTCGTGCCCGGCGAG
Organism: Streptomyces sp. 184; assembly: GCF_045781775.1. Classification (NCBI taxonomy): domain Bacteria; kingdom Bacillati; phylum Actinomycetota; class Actinomycetes; order Kitasatosporales; family Streptomycetaceae; genus Streptomyces; species Streptomyces sp. 184. The sequence continues at coordinate 1,890,257 of NZ_CP123230.1, forward strand.
CTGGAAGCGGTCGTGTCCCAGCGCGCGCATCACCTGGACCATGTCCGCCGCGACCGCGCGCTTGCAGTGGGCGGCGTGGTCGGCGGTGGGCGCGGGACCCCGGGAGCGGCCGTAGCCGCGCAGGTCGGGGCAGACGACGGTGAAGCCACGTTCGACCAGGAGCGGGGCGACGCGATGCCAGGTGGCGGAGGTACGGGGATGACCGTGCAGGAGGAGGACCGGAGGGCCGTCGCCACCGTGGCGTACGAAGATCGTCGCGTCCTCGGTGTCGATGAACGTCTCTGTGAACCGCTCGAACATCACTCCAGCATCGTCCGGCGCGGGGTTGCTGGGAAGGAGTGGCCGCCGGTCGACGCCTTCCTCGTCCGGCAGCGCGGCGGGGTGGGCGCAGCATGGCCCGCCGGCCAGGTCAGCGGGCTCCTGGCCAGGGACACACGAGGGACTTCCCAGGGACTTCCCAGGGACAAAACGCGAGCCGGAAAGCCTCCGACAGCTCTGAATGATGCAAAGCCGCAGGTCGGAGCAGGAGTCGTCAGCACTCCACCACGTTGACCGCCAGCCCGCCGCGGGCCGTCTCCTTGTACTTGACCTTCATGTCCGCGCCCGTCTCCTTCATCGTCTTGATGGCCTTGTCGAGCGAGACGAAGTGCTGGCCGTCGCCGCGCAGCGCCATGCGGGCCGCGGTGATCGCCTTGACCGCCGCCATGCCGTTGCGCTCGATGCACGGGATCTGCACCAGGCCGCCGATCGGGTCGCAGGTCAGGCCCAGGTTGTGTTCGATGCCGATCTCCGCGGCGTTCTCCACCTGTTCCGGGGTGCCGCCCAGGATCTCGGCGAGGCCGCCGGCGGCCATCGAGCAGGCGGAGCCGACCTCGCCCTGGCAGCCGACCTCCGCGCCGGAGATGGAGGCGTTCTCCTTGAAGAGCATGCCGATGGCGCCCGCCGCGAGGAGGAAGCGGACCGCGGTGTCGTCGTCCGCGCCCGGGACGAAGTCCGTCGCGTAGTGCAGGACCGCGGGGATGATGCCCGCCGCGCCGTTGGTGGGGGCGGTGACGACGCGGCCGCCGGCGGCGTTCTCCTCGTTGACCGCCATGGCGTAGAGCGTGACCCACTCCATCGCGTGCGCCGCCGGGTCGCCCGCCGCGCGGAGCTGGCGGGCCTCGCCGGCGGCGCGGCGGCGGACCTTCAGGCCGCCGGGGAGGATGCCCTCGCGGGCGGTGCCGCGGGCGACGCACTCGCGCATGACCCGCCAGATCTCCAGCAGCCCGGCGCGGATCTCCGCCTCCGTGCGCCAGGCCCGCTCGTTCTCCAGCATCAGCGAGGAGAGCGACAGGCCCGTCTCGCGGGTGCGGCGCAGCATCTCGTCGGCGGTACGGAAGGGGTGCTTCAGCACGGTGTCGTCGAGCTTGATCCGGTCCTCGCCGACGGCCGCCTCGTCCACGACGAAGCCGCCGCCCACCGAGTAGTACGTCTTCGCCAGCAGCGTCCGGCCGTCCGCGTCGTACGCGGCCAGCGTCATGCCGTTCGCGTGGTACGGCAGCGAGCGGCGGCGGTGCAGGACGAGGTCGGCGGAGGGGTCGAAGGGGATCTCGTGGTCCGCCCCTATCTCGGCGCCCAGCAGGTGCAGCCGGCCGGTGGTGCGGATGCGCTCCACCTCGCCCTCGGCCCACTCGATGTCGACGGTGCGCGGCGAGTGGCCCTCCAGGCCGAGAAGCACGGCCTTGGGGGTGCCGTGGCCGTGGCCGGTGGCGCCGAGGGAGCCGAAGAGTTCGGCCCGTACGGCGGCGGTGTGGGCCAGCAGGCCCTCGTTCTTCAGCCGGCGCGCGAACAGCCGGGCCGCCCGCATCGGGCCGACCGTGTGCGAACTCGACGGGCCGATGCCGATCGAGAAGAGGTCGAAGACGGAGATGGCCACTCGGGACTCCCTTGTCCTTTCGTGGGGCGTGCGCGTGCGACGTACGTGGTGGCGCGCCTGCGCGTACGGCCCCTTGGCCCGCGGCCCGCCGCCGTGTGGGCGGCGGGCCGCCGGCCGTGCGGGCTACAGGCCGGGGTACAGCGGATGCTTCTCGGCCAGGGCCGTGATCCGGGCGGCGAGGTCGGCCGTCTGCGGATCGTCGGAACCCCAGCGGGTGAGGGGTGCCTTGAGGGCCTCGGCGATGACGTCGGCGACCTCCTCGAAGTCCGCGGCGGTGAAGCCGCGGGTGGCCAGCGCCGGGGATCCGATGCGCAGGCCGGAGGTGACCATGGGCGGGCGCGGGTCGTTCGGGACCGCGTTGCGGTTGACGGTGATGCCGATCTCGTGGAGCCGGTCCTCGGCCTGCTGGCCGTCCAGCTCGGAGTCGCGCAGGTCGACCAGGACCAGGTGGACGTCCGTACCGCCGGAGAGCACCGAGACGCCGGCCGCGCGCGCGTCGTCCTTGAGCAGCCGCTCCGCCAGGATCCGGGCGCCGTCCAGCGTGCGCCGCTGGCGCTCCTTGAACTCCTCCGACGCCGCGATCTTGAACGACACCGCCTTGGCCGCGATCACGTGCTCCAGCGGCCCGCCCTGCTGGCCGGGGAAGACCGCCGAGTTGATCTTCTTGGCGAGTGCCTGCCGCGACAGGATGACGCCGCCGCGCGGGCCGCCGAGCGTCTTGTGCGTCGTCGTGGTGACGATGTCCGCGTACGGCACGGGGTTGGGGTGCAGGCCCGCGGCCACCAGCCCGGCGAAGTGCGCCATGTCGACCATCAGCAGGGCGTCGACCTCGTCCGCGATCCGGCGGAAGCCCGCGAAGTCGAGCTGCCGCGGGTACGCCGACCAGCCGGCGATGATCAGCTTCGGCCGCCGCTCCCTGGCCAGCCGCTCGACCTCGTCCATGTCGACCAGGCCGGTCCCGGCGTCGACATGGTAGGCGGCGACGTCGTACAGCTTGCCGGAGAAGTTGATCTTCATGCCGTGGGTCAGGTGCCCGCCGTGGGCCAGGTCCAGGCCCAGGATCGTGTCGCCGGGCTTGAGCACCGCGAACATCGCCGCCGCGTTGGCCGACGCGCCGGAGTGCGGCTGCACGTTGGCGGCCTCGGCGCCGAAGAGCGCCTTGACGCGCTCGCGGGCCAGTTCCTCGGCGACGTCGACGTGCTCGCAGCCGCCGTAGTAGCGGCGGCCGGGGTAGCCCTCGGCGTACTTGTTGGTGAGGACCGAGCCCTGCGCCTCCAACACGGCGACCGGGGCGAAGTTCTCCGAGGCGATCATTTCGAGGGTGGACTGCTGGCGCTTGAGTTCGGCGTCCACGGCGGCGGCGACCTCGGGGTCGACCTCGTGGAGCGAGCCGTTCAGAAGGGACATGGGACCTTCCGTGGGAAAGGGCGGACGCGGGCGGTCGGGACGGGCGGAGCTGCGGCGGCGGAGCGTCAGCCCGCGGTGAACGCGGTGTACTCGTCGGCGGACATCAGGTCGCCGGACTCGGCCCCGACGCGCACCTTGAACAGCCAGCCGTCCTCATACGGCCCGGAGTTCACCAGCGCCGGGTCGTCCACGACGTCCTGGTTGGTCGCGGTGACCTCCCCGGTCACCGGCGCGTAGAGGTCGGAGACGGACTTCGTCGACTCCAGCTCGCCGCAGGGCTCGCCCGCGGTGACCGCGGCGCCGACGTCCGGCAACTGGACGAAGACGACGTCGCCCAGCGCGTTCGCGGCGTGGGCGGTGATACCGACGGTGGCGACGCCGTCGTCGCCGGTCGCGACCCACTCGTGTTCCTTGCTGTAACGCAGGTGCTCAGGGTTGCTCATGAGGCGATTCTCCAGGATCGGGACGTGGGTGACGTAAACGGGCGCGGGCGGAAACGGTCGGGGATGCCCCCGGAAGCGGTCAGAGGCGCTTGTAGAACGGCAGCGCGACGACCTCGTACGGCTCGTGGCTGCCGCGGATGTCGACGCCCACGCCGGTGGCCGCGGACGGCCCCGGCTCGGCGTGCGCGGCGTCCACGTACGCCATGGCGATCGGCTTGCCGAGGGTGGGGGAGGGGGCGCCGGAGGTGACCTCGCCGATCCGCCTGCCGCCGGCCACCACCGCGTACCCCGCGCGCGGCACCCGCCGGCCCTCGGCGACCAGGCCGACCAGCACCCGCGGCGGCTCGGCCGCGGCGCGCTCCGCGGCCTCCTCCAGCGCCCGGCGCCCGACGAAGTCGCCGGGCTTGTCGAGCTTGACGACCCGGCCGAGGCCGGCGTCGAAGGGGGTGAGCGCGGTGGTCAGCTCGTGCCCGTACAGCGGCATGCCGGCCTCCAGCCGCAGGGTGTCGCGGCAGGAGAGCCCGCAGGGCACCAGGCCGTCGTCCTGCCCGGCGGCGGTCAGCGCCTCCCACACGGCGACCGCGTCCGCGGGGCGTACGAACAGCTCGAAGCCGTCCTCGCCGGTGTAGCCGGTACGGGCGATGAGCGCGCCGGCGCCGGCGACGGTGCCGGGCAGGCCCGCGTAGTACTTCAGGCCGGCCAGGTCCGCGTCGGTGACCCGGCCGAGGATCGCGGGCGACCGCGGGCCCTGCACGGCGATCAGGGCGTACGCGTCCCGGTCGTCCCGTACCTCCGCGCCCGGGAAGCCCGCCGCCCGCTCGGTCAGGGCGTCCAGGACGACCTGCGCGTTGGCGGCGTTCGCGACGACCATGTACTCCTCGTCGGCGAGCCGGTAGACGATCAGGTCGTCCAGGATGCCGCCGTCCTCGCGGCAGATCATCGTGTACCGGGCGCGGCCCGGGCGCACGGCGGAGAGCCGGCCCACCAGCGCGTGGTCCAGCAGCTCGGCGGCCTGCGGGCCGGTGACGGCGATCTCGCCCATGTGGGAGAGGTCGAAGAGGCCGGCGCGGGCGCGCACCGCGAGGTGCTCCTCGCGCTCGCTGCCGTAGCGCAGCGGCATGTCCCAGCCGGCGAAGTCGGTCATGGTGGCGCCGAGCGCGCGGTGCGCGGCGTCGAGCGCGGTGCGGCGCGGTGCAGGGCTCTCAGTGGTCATCGTCAGGCTCCCGGACAGGGGGTGGTCGTGTCCTCCCCATCTGTCATCGGAACCTGAGAGGTTCGCCACGATCCCGCGGGAGCGTGGCTTGCACCTTGGGTGGGGCGGCGCCGGCGCAGGGCCGGGCACGCCCGCTTTTCAGATCTGCCTCGCCCGTGCGGTGACGGTGCCTGAGAGATTCAAGGGAGGACTTGCTCCTTCGGCGCCCGGTGCGCGAGGCACCGGGACTCTCCCGCGCGGGTTCGAACGGCCGGTATGGAGTTGGCGGGGCCCATCATGACATGCGGGCGCCGATCGCGGGACAGGGCGAACAACTGGGAGGCCACCTTCCGTTGCGTCCTTGTCCAGCCCCGCCGCTGTTGCGAGGCTTGTGGAGGGCAAGCGGCAGGTCGGTGCGGGGCGTGGGAGGCAGCGTGACGGTGGAGCAGGCGGCCTCCCGGGAACGGCTTCGATATCCCGAGGGGGACATCGTCGTGATCTCCGGCCTGCCGGGCAGCGGCAAGAGCACCCTCATGCGGCGTGCGCAGCCGCCGGCGGCGGTGCTGCTGATCGACTCGCAGTACGTACGCGAGCGCTGGGCGCGGAAGCTGGGCGCGCGGCTGCCGTACGCGATGTACCGGCCGCTGGTCCGCATCGACCACTACGCCCGGCTGCGGCTGGCGGTCCGCGCCGGCGGCAGCCTCGTCGTGCACGACTGCGGCACGCTGCCGTGGGTGCGGTGGTGGCTGACCAGGCAGGCCAGGCGGTTAGGGCGCGGGGTGCACGTGGTGGTGCTGGACGTGCCGGCCGAGGTGGCGCGGGAGCGGCAGGAGGGGCGCGGGCGCACGGTGTCGCGGTACGCCTTCGCCCGGCACCGCTGGGCGCACCGCAGGCTGCTGGACTCGGCGCGCGACGGGGGAATGGCGGACGGGTGCGACTCGGTGCTGGTGCTCGACGGGGCGGCGGCGGGGGCACTGCGCTCGATCAGCTTCGGCTGAGCCCGGCCCGGCGGTGCACGCCCGCGGGCGGCTCCGCGCCTGCCCGTGCCCCTGCCCGCGGGGTCCCTGCCCGCGCGCCCCTGCCGCGGATCCCCGGCGGCTACGCGCCGGAGTGCGCCGGCAGCCGCGGCGGCACCGCGGCGTTCGCCGGCGGCGTCCCGGGCACCTGCCCGGCCGGCACCAGCCCGCTGACCGCCGCCGCCGCGAGGACCCGTACGAGCGCCGCCACGGTCACCGAGGCCCGCTCCTCCACCGCCGCCCTGTCGCCCGCTCGCCCGGCCCGTACCAGGCCGTCCAGCTCCTTTTGCAGCGCGGCGGCGGCCTGCGCCAGCGCGGTCGTCTCCTGCGCCTTCATCGACTTGACCGTGGTCCTGGCCCGCGCCGCCGCGGCCACGGCGTCCAGGTGCGACCGCACGTCGGGCAGCGTGCGCGGGTCCAGCCGCCCGCCGTCGGCGACGGCCTGCTGGACCTGCTCGACGGTCCGCGCCGTGGTGGCGGTGAGCTGCCCGAGGTGCGCCAGCAGTCGCAGCGTCGAGGCGTCCACGTCGGCGGCGGCGGGGGCGGCGGCCGGGGCAGTGGCCGGGGCGGTGGCGCCGGCCGCGCGCCGGCCGTCGTGGTGCCCGCTCCCGGCCGCGCCCCCGCTCACGCCCCCGGCGGCGCCGGGCCCGGCGGCGCCGAGCACGAGGGCGCCGCCGGCGACGGCGGAGACGACGGTGGCCGCGAGGCCGGCCATTCGGTTCGTACGCATGGGATGCGGGCTCCCTTTTCCGAGGTCGGGCGGGTGAGAGGGCTCCACCGTGTGCAGGTGCGGGCTTCGCCCGCGAGCGCTCGCAGCCGTTAGGGTGCCGACGTTCGTCCCCCGACGGTTGGCTGGTCCCGATGAGCTTCGACTACCCGCACCCTCCCGCCACGGGCGGCTTCCCCGGCAACGAGCTGGAGGAGGTGCTCGCCGCCTCCCTCGGCAACCCGCAGGCCGGGCCGCGCCTGCTGGAGGTGCTGGGCCGCAGCAGCCTGTGGGTGCCGCTGCCCGAGGGCGGCGGCCCCGACAGCGGCCCGCTGGGCGTGCCGACCACCGACATCGCCGGCGCTCCGTACGTGCCGGTGTTCTCCTCGCAGGAGGAGTTCCTGCGGGTCACCGGCTCCCACATGTCGTTCACCGTGGCGCCGGCCCGCGAGTTCGCCCGCGGGCTGCCGCCGCAGGTCGGCATCGCGGTCAACCCTGGCGGCACGGTCGGCGTGCCGCTGCCGCCGGCGGCGGTGGCCGAGCTGTGCCGGGACCGCGGCTCTGCGCGGCTGCCGGGGGAGGCCCGGGGCGGCCGGGTGCGGCTGTTCACGCCGGACTGGCAGGACGACCCGGTGGACTTCCTCGCGGTCGCGCGGGAGGAGTTCGAGCGGATCGGGGTGGTGCGCAGCGCGCGCCGGGGGCTCGCGAGCGTGGAGGCCGGTCCCGTCCAGCTCTACATCGGGGTCGAGCTGCTGGACACGTACGACGAGAGCCGCCAGGCGACGGTGGAGGCGCTGGGCCGGGCGCTGGGCGCGCAGCCGGTGCCGTGGAAGGTGCAACTGGTCTTCCTCGACGCCGCGGTGGACCCGGTGATCACCTGGATGCGGGCCAAGGTCGAGCCGTTCTACATCCGGGTCGGCTGACGCGGTCAGGCTCTAAGCTGGTTTGATGACCTTTCCGGGCGTACACGCCTGCCCGGGAGCGGCGGCGGCCGAGACGAAGGGTTGGGGCCCAGGGTGAACGGGGGCGCGAGCGGGAGTGCGCCGGGAGCGGGCGTGGATCAGTTGGTCCGCCAGGTGGCTCCCGGCAGGTACGACGCGTACGAGGCGCTGCTCGCCGCGCTGGCCGCCGGGCGGGTGTGGATGCTGCTCTGGCAGGGCCGCCCGGAGTCCCCCGACGCGCAGTACGGGAGCATGCAGGTCGAGGGCCACGCCTACGCGCCCTGCTTCACCTCCGACCGCGAGCTGGCCGCCAGCGGCTGGGCCGGCGCCCACGAGTCCGTGGCCGGCGCGGAGATCGCCGCCGCGCTCTACCCCGACCGCTGGGGCCTGTGGCTCGACCCGCACGCCGCGGGCGGCGGCGTCGGCGTCCCCTGGCTCGACCTGCGCCGGATCGCCACCGGACTGGACCGGCTGCCCGCGGGGCCGCTGCGGATCTCGGAACCGGTCGCGGACGTCGCGCAGTTCTACGCCCTGCTGGGCCAGACCGCCCACCGCACGCCCGCCGTGCGCACGCTCTGCCGTGCCTGGGTGCAGCCGGCGCTCGGCGAGCCGTACCTGGCCATCGGCATCGACCTGTACGACACGGGCCGGCAGTCCGTCGCCGCGGCGCAGTCGATGATGCAGGAGTCCGTGGCGTCCGTGCCCCCGGGGCTGGCGGTCTCCACGGTGGCGCTGGCCGACGACCACGACCCGGTGGCGATGTGGATGCGGGCCAACTCCCGGCCGTTCTTCGACCGCGGCGCCTACGGCGGCGGCCCGGCCGCGCCGCCGGCCGGCTACGGCTATCCGCCGCCGCACTCGGCGGGCGGCGCCCCGCAGTCGGGCTGGCAGCCGGGACCCGCCCCGCAGTTCTGAGGGCTGCCCTCCTATATCCGGATCTGTCCCGCTATTACGGCGAGGAAGATCCGCTCAGGAGCAGTGGGGTGTCCGGATAACGGTATCCACTGCATCTCATCACGTTTGCGCATCCATTCCCCTCGGGGTCTGGCGAGTGATCCCAAGCGCGTTGAAGACTCCCCCCGCAGGAGGCTGTCGTTCCCCTGTGCGACGGCAGACATTCACGATCACGCATACGGCACCAGAGCACTACGGACCACGGCACCACGGCATGACTTGCACCAGCGAAGCGAATGAGCCGCTACCGCGGCAGACGACGGCGGGACGCCGCCGCTCGAGAGGGGTCCCCACAACATGACGGCACCTATCGAGACCACCGGCGCCACTCAGGCGACGCCGGAAGCTCTCGTCGAGGGCGTGGACAAGAGCCGGATCGAGGGCCGTTCACTCGGGCGCATCGCCTGGATGCGGCTCAAGCGCGACCGCGTCGCCATGGCCGGCGGCGTCGTCGTGGTGCTGCTCGTCCTGATCGCCGCGCTGTCCCGCCCGATCCAGGCGATCTTCGGTCTCGACCCCAACAAGCTGAACCAGGACCTGGTCGACCCCTCCCTGTCCACCCCGTACGGCTCCTTCGGCGGCATCAGCTGGGACCACCCGCTGGGCGTCGAACCGCGGCTCGGCCGCGACATCGCCACCCGGATCCTCGAAGGCTCCTGGGTCTCGCTGCTCGTCGCCTTCGGCGCCACCATGGTCGCCGTCGTGATCGGCACCATCCTCGGCGTGATCGCCGGCTACTACGGCAAGTGGGCGGACACGATCATCAGCCGGACCATGGACACGTTCCTGGCCTTCCCGGTGCTGCTCTTCGCGATCTCCATCTCGGCCGCCCTCCAGGGCGGCGCGTTCGGGCTGAAGGGCCTCCAGCTCCACATCGGGGTGCTGATCTTCGTCATCGGCTTCTTCAGTTGGCCGTATATCGGCCGCATCGTCCGCGGACAGACGCTCAGCCTGCGCGAACGCGAGTTCGTCGAAGCGGCGAAGAGCCTCGGCGCGCGCGGCCCCTTCATCCTCTTCCGGGAACTGCTGCCCAACCTGGTGGGGCCGATCCTCGTCTACTCCACCCTGCTGATCCCGACCAACATCCTCTTCGAGGCTGCGCTCAGCTTCCTCGGCGTGGGCATCCAGCCGCCGCAGGCCAGTTGGGGCGGCATGCTGGACAGCGCGATCGACTACTACCGGGTCGATCCGATGTTCATGGTCGTACCGGGCGTGGCGATCTTCCTGTCCGTGCTGGCCTTCAACCTCTTGGGCGACGGGCTCAGGGACGCACTCGATCCCAAGGGCCGCCGATGACGCCGATGACACCGATGACGCCGATGACCCCAAGAAGCAGCCTGGGCGCGGCACCCGCCGTTCCCGCTCTCGTCCCATCACTCCGAACCAGGGGGCAACGCCTCACCATGAAACTCAGGTCGAAATCAGCCGCCATGCTCGCGGTTGCCGTCTCGGTCGCGCTGACCGTCTCCGCCTGCGGCGGTGGCGGCAACGATGACGACGAGGGCGGCGAGGGCGGCGGCGCCGCCGCGAACGCGGCGATCGAGAAGGTCCTCAACCAGTCGGACAAGAAGGGCGGGACCCTCGTCTACGAGTCCGCCGACGTGCCGGACTCGATGGACCCGGGCAACACGTACTACGGCTACGTGTGGAACTTCAGCCGGCTGTACGCGCGCTCCCTCATGACCTACGCCCCCGGCCCGGGCGCGCAGGCCGCGGAGCCCGTGCCGGACCTCGCCGAGGGGCCCGGTGAGGCCACCGACGGCGGCAAGACCTGGACGTACAAGATCAAGAAGGGTGTCAAGTACGAGGACGGCACCGAGATCACGGCCGGCGACGTCAAGTACGCCGTCGAGCGGAGCAACTACGCCCGCGACGTGCTCTCCCTCGGCCCGAACTACTTCGCCCAGTACCTGAAGAACCCGGACGACTACCAGGGTCCGTACAAGGACAAGAGCGAAGAGGGCATCGCGTCCATCGAGACGCCGGACGACCACACGATCGTCTTCAAGCTCGACCAGGCGTTCCAGGAGTTCGACTACCTGGTGGCCATGACCCAGACGGCGCCGGTGCCGCGGGACAAGGACAACGGCTCGGACTACCAGAAGAACATCGTCTCCTCCGGCTCGTACAAGTTCGAGAGCTTCGACCTGGACAAGTCCGCGACCCTGGTCCGCAACGACCAGTGGGACCCGAAGACGGACAAGATCCGCAAGCAGCTCCCGGACAAGATCGAGGTCCGGTTCAAGGTCAACCCCGAGACCATCGACCAGAACATCGAGGCCGGCAAGACCCACGTCATGTTCGACGCCCTCGGCGTCACCGGTCAGACCCAGTCCCAGTTGCTGCGGGACAAGGCCAACAACATCGACAACCCGACCGGCGGCCGGCTGACCTACCTGGCGATGAACACCCAGCTCGCGCCGTTCGACGACGTCAACTGCCGCAAGGCCGTGGAGTACGCCGTCGACAAGGACTCCTCGATGCGCGCGCTCGGCGGCGAGCCCAAGGGCGAGATCGCCACCACCGCGCTGCCTCCGGACGTCCCGAGCCACGAGCCCTACGAGGACCCGTACGCCACCGAGGGCAACAAGGGCGACGTCGACAAGGCCAAGGCGGCGCTGAAGGAGTGCGGCCAGCCCGACGGGTTCGACACCGTGCTGACCGCGCGCACCGAGCGGCAGGACGAGATCGACAACGCCACCGCGATCCAGGCGTCCCTGAAGAAGGTCGGCATCAACGCCGAGATCCAGAAGTTCCCCGGCGGCAAGTACTTCACCGACTTCGCGGGCTCCCGGAAGTGGACCGAGGACAACAAGGCCGGCCTGTACATGATGCAGTGGGGCTCCGACTGGCCCAGCGGCTACGGCTTCCTCCAGCAGATCGCCAACGGCGGCGCCCTCGGCGAGTCCGGTAACACGAACATCTCGTACCTGGACGACCCGGAGATCAACGAGCTGCTCGACGAGTCGATCGCCAACCCGGACAAGGCGGCCCGTGCCACGGCGTACGCCGAGGTGGACAAGAAGATGCTGGAGACGGCGGCCATCGTGCCCCTCTCCTACTTCAAGGTCCTGCACCAGCGTTCGGACAAGCTCACCAACCTGGTGGTCTCGCAGGCGTTCAGCGGTCAGTACGACTACCTGAACCTCGGCCTGAAGTAGCACCCCCACCGGCTGCGCGGGCGGTGCCCTCACCGGCACCGCCCGCGCCGCCCGGACCGTGGAAGGCACGCCCTCGTGTTCGCGTATCTCATCCGGCGGCTGCTGGCCGCGGTGGTGCTGCTGTTCGTCGTGAGCGCCATCACCTACGCCATCTTCTTCATCCTGCCGCGGCTCGCCGGCAGCTCCGCAGACCAGCTCGCCGCGCAGTACATCGGCAAGAGCCCGGACCCCAAGACCATCGAAGCGGTCAAGCAGAACCTCGGCCTCGACGATCCCGTCTACGTCCAGTACTGGGACTTCATCCGCGGCATCTTCGCCGGCCGGGAGTTCAACTTCGGCCCCGACCCGTCGCAGTGCAACGCGCCCTGCCTCGGCTACTCCTTCCGCAAGCACGTGGAGGTCTGGCCGGAGATGATGGACCGGCTGCCGGTCACCGCCTCGCTGGCCATCGGTGCCGCCGTGCTGTGGCTGGTCTCCGGAGTCGTCACGGGCGTGATCTCGGCGCTGCGCCCGGGGTCGCTCTTCGACCGCGCGGCGATGGGCGTCGCCCTGGCCGGTGTCTCGCTGCCGATGTTCTTCACCGGTACCGTCGCGCTGGCGCTGTTCGTCTACAACTGGCAGATCTTCCCGAACGAGTACACGCCGCTCACCGAGAATCCGGTGCGCTGGTTCCAGGGGTTGATACTGCCCTGGTTCTCGCTGGCGTTCCTCTACTCCGCGCTCTATGCGAGGCTCACGCGGGCCGGAATGCTGGAGACCATGGGCGAGGACTACATCCGCACCGCCCGCGCGAAGGGCCTGAAGGAGCCGGTGGTGGTCACGCGGCACGCGCTGCGCTCCGCGCTCACGCCCATCGTGACGATCTTCGGCATGGACTTCGCGCTGCTGCTCGGCGGTGCGTTGATCACCGAGAAGGTGTTCTCCTTCAACGGGGTCGGCTCCTGGGCCGTGCAGTCCATCAACGAGAACGATCTGCCACCGATCCTCGGTGTGACGTTGTTCGCCGCCTTCTTCATCGTGATCTGCAATCTGGTGGTCGACTTCGTGTACGCCGCCATCGACCCGAGGGTGAGGGTCTCGTGACCGGCCTGACGAAGACGGGCGCCGTCGGTGAGCCGGTGCCCGCCACCGGCGCGGAGGCGTCGTCCTTCCTGGACGTACGGGACCTGAAGGTCCACTTCCCGACGGACGACGGGCTGGTCAAGTCCGTCGACGGGCTGTCCTTCCAACTGGAGAAGGGCAGGACCCTCGGCATCGTGGGCGAGTCCGGCTCCGGCAAGTCCGTCACCTCGCTGGCGGTGATGGGCCTGCACACCGCCGGGCAGTACGGCAAGCGGCGGCGGGCGCAGCTCTCCGGCGAGATCTGGCTCAACGGGCAGGAACTGCTGTCCGCCGAGCCGGACGCGGTGCGCCGGCTGCGCGGCCGCGAGATGTCGATGATCTTCCAGGACCCGCTGTCCGCGCTGCACCCGTACTACAAGATCGGGTACCAGATCGTGGAGGCGTACCGCGTCCACCACGACGTCGACAAGAAGACCGCGCGCAAGCGGGCGATCGAGATGCTCGACCGCGTCGGCATCCCCGAGCCCGGCAAGCGCGTCGACGACTACCCGCACCAGTTCTCCGGCGGCATGCGCCAGCGCGCGATGATCGCGATGGCGCTGGTGAACAACCCCGAACTGCTCATCGCCGACGAGCCGACCACCGCGCTCGACGTCACCGTGCAGGCGCAGATCCTCGACCTGATCCGGGATCTCCAGAAGGAGTTCGGCTCCGCGGTCATCATCATCACCCACGACCTCGGCGTGGTCGCCGAGCTGGCCGACGACATCCTGGTGATGTACGGCGGCCGGTGCGTGGAGCGGGGCTCGGCCGAGCAGATCTTCGACCGGCCGCAGCACCCGTACACCTGGGGCCTGCTCGGCTCCATGCCGCGGATCGACCGCGAGGCCACGGACCGGCTCATCCCGGTCAAGGGCAGCCCGCCGAGCCTCATCAACGTGCCCGGCGGCTGCGCGTTCCACCCCCGCTGCCCCTACGCGGAGGTGCCCGCGGACGACGCCAGCCGTACGGTGCGGCCCGAGCTGCGCGAGGTGGGCAACGGGGGTGCCCCCGCCAATGAGGGCGCAGCCGGCGGGGGAGGCCACTTCGTCGCCTGCCACATGCGGCAGGAAGACCGGGAGCGCATCTACACCGAAGAGATTGCGCCGAAGCTGTGAAGGACGAGGCTGTGTCCGAGACGAAGGCCGACAAGGCGACCGGGGCCGACAAGGCGACCGACGCCGGCGGGACGAAGGCGACCGTGCCGATCCCGGGCGCGCGGCTGCGCAAGAAGCCCGCCGCCGGCACCGAGCCGCTGCTGAAGGTCTCCGGGCTGACCAAGCACTTCCCCATCCGCAAGGGCCTGATGCAGCGCAAGGTCGGCGCGGTGCAGGCCGTGGACGGCATCGACTTCGACGTGCTGCCCGGCGAGACCCTGGGCGTGGTCGGCGAGTCCGGCTGCGGCAAGTCCACCATGGGCCGGCTGATCACCCGGCTGCTGGAGCCCACCGGCGGCACCGTCGAGTTCCAGGGCCGGGACATCACGCACCTGAGCACGGGCCAGATGCGCCCGCTGCGCCGCGACGTGCAGATGATCTTCCAGGACCCGTACTCCTCGCTGAACCCCCGGCACACCGTCGGCACCATCGTCGGCGCCCCCTTCAAGCTCCAGAAAGTGCGGCCCGAGGGCGGGGTGAAGAAGGAGGTCCAGGGGATCCTGGAGCGGGTCGGGCTGAACCCCGAGCACTACAACCGCTATCCGCACGAGTTCTCCGGCGGCCAGCGGCAGCGCATCGGCATCGCCCGGGCGCTGGCCCTCCAGCCGAAGCTGATCGTCGCGGACGAGCCGGTCTCGGCGCTGGACGTGTCCATCCAGGCGCAGGTGGTCAACCTGCTGGACGACCTCCAGCAGGAGTTCGGGCTCACCTACGTGATCATCGCCCACGACCTGTCCGTCGTCCGGCACGTCTCGGACCGGATCGCGGTCATGTACCTGGGCAAGGTCGTCGAACTCGCCGACCGCACCAGCCTGTACCAGGAGCCGCTGCACCCGTACACCAAGGCGCTGATGTCCGCGGTGCCGGTGCCGGACACCAAGCGCAGGCAGCAGCGCGAGCGGATCCTGCTCAAGGGCGACGTGCCCTCGCCGATCGCGCCGCCGCCCGGCTGCCGCTTCCACACCCGCTGCTGGAAGGCCACCCAGGTCTGCAAGACCAAGGAGCCCCCGCTGCTGGAGCTGAAGCCCGGTCGGCGCACCGCCTGCTGGCACCCGGAGAACGCGCCCGACCAGGCACCCGACGACACGAAGTAGTCCGCGCGGGGGCAAGACGCGCAGGGGCGGAGCGGGGCCGTGGTGTCCGACGAGCTGTTCACCCCGTCCCTCCAGCACTGGCTGGACCTCGCGGGGATCTTCGTCTTCGGGATCTCCGGTGCGCTGCTCGCGGTCCGGAAGAACTTCGACGTCGTCGGCATCGCCGTGCTCGCGCTGGCCACCGGGCTCGGCGGCGGGCTGCTGCGGGACCTGGTGATCGGCGCGGTGCCCCCGGCCGCGTTCACCGAGCCGGGGTACCTGCTGACGCCGCTCGTCGCCGCGCTGCTGGTCGTCTTCCTCCACCCCGAGGTGGAGCGGATCACCAGCGCGGTCATGGTCTTCGACGCCGCGGGCCTCGGGCTGTTCTGCGTCACGGGCACGCTCAAGGCGTACGAGTACGGGCTCGGCCTCACCTCCGCCGCGGTCCTCGGGCTGACCAGCGCGGCCGGCGGCGGCGTGGTGCGCGACCTGCTCGCCGGCGAGGTGCCCTCGCTGCTGCGCTGGGACCGGGAGATGTACGCGGTGCCGGCGCTGGTCGGCGCGGCGGCCACCGCGCTGCTGATCCGCTTCGACCAGGTCGGGCCCGCCTCGGCGACGGCCGCGGCGGCGCTGGCGTTCGTGCTGCGGCTGCTGGCGCTGCGCTTTCGCTGGCGGGCCCCGCGCGCCTGGCAGCGGCGCAGCAGGGCGGCGGGGGAGGGCTGAGAGGGCGCGGGCCCGTCCGGTGACCGCGGTACGGGCCGCCGGACCGCCGCGCTACGGGCCGGAGGGCGCCGCGGTACCGGCCGGGGCGCCCGCCCGCGGGGCCGGAAGGCGGCGTTCGGCGGGCGCGGCGGGCGCCGTAGAATCGGGACCACCATGGACCAGGCTGTCTACCTCGACCACGCCGCCACCACCCCGATGCTCCCCGAGGCGGTGCGGGCCATGACCGAACGCCTCACCGTCACCGGCAACGCCTCGTCGCTGCACGCCGCGGGCCGGCGCGCCCGGCGCGCGGTCGAGGAGTCCCGGGAGCGGCTGGCCGCCGCCTTCGGCGCCCGGCCCAGCGAGGTGGTCTTCACCTCCGGCGGCACCGAGGCGGACAACCTGGCGGTCAAGGGCCTGTACTGGTCCCGGCGCGCCGAGGACCCCGCCCGTACCCGGGTACTGGCCAGCCCCGTCGAGCACCACGCGGTGCTGGACGCCGTGCACTGGCTCCAGAAGCACGAGGGCGCCACCGTCGACTGGCTGCCCGTCGACACCCACGGCCGGGTGCACCCCGACGCGCTGCGCGCCGCGCTGGAGCGCGGGCCCGGCGGGGGCGCGGGCGACGTGGCGCTGGTCACCGTGATGTGGGCCAACAACGAGATCGGCACGGTCATGCCCGTCGCCGAACTCGCCGCGGTGGCGCGGGAGTACGGCGTGCCGATGCACGCCGACGCCGTGCAGGCCGCGGGCCAGGCCGAGGTCGACTTCGGCGGCTCGGGACTGGCCGCCCTGACGCTGACCGGGCACAAGATCGGCGGCCCGTACGGCATCGGGGCCCTGCTGCTCGGCCGGCAGCACGCGCCCGAGCCGCTCCTGCACGGCGGCGGCCAGGAGCGCGAGGTGCGCTCCGGCACGCTGGACGTGCCGGCGGTCGCGGCGTTCGCGGTGGCGGCGGAGCTGGCCGCCGGGCGGCGCACGGAGTTCGCCGCCGAGGTCGGTGCGCTGCGCGACGGCCTGGTGGCCGCGGTACGCGCCGCGGTGCCCGACGCGGTGCTCAACGGCGACCCCGACCCGGCCGGGCGGCTCCCGGCCAACGCGCACTTCTCCTTCCCCGGCTGCGAGGGCGACTCCCTGCTGCTGCTCCTGGACGCCCAGGGCATCGCGTGCTCCACCGGCTCCGCGTGCACCGCGGGCGTCGCGCAGCCCAGCCACGTGCTGCTCGCCGCGGGGGCGGACGCGGACCTCGCGCGGGGCACGCTGCGGTTCTCGCTGGGGCACACGACGACGGAGGCGGACGTGGCGGCGCTGGCGGCGGCGATCGGCCCGGCGGTGGAGCGGGCCCGCGCGGCCGGGCTGACCTGACCCGGGGCCGGCCTGGCCCGCGACGGCGCGGGCGCGGGCGGCGCGGGGCGGTGTGGTCCGTAGCGGAGCCTTGCCGGGGTTCCGGGGGGTTCAGGAGTCGCGCGCCGGGCGTGTGCTCGCCTCGCGGTCCGCGGCGGCGTGCGCCTCGCGCACCAGCCGCATGTACCGCCGCCAGTCCCAGTGCGGCCCGGGGTCGGTGTGCGTGGCCTCGGGCACCTCGTTGTGGCCGACGATGTGCTCCCGGTCCACGGGGATGTCGTAGCGCCGGCAGATGTCCGCGGTCAGCTTCGCCGACGAGCGGTACATGACGTCGGTCAGCGTCTCCGGGCGGTCCACGAAGCCCTCGTGCTCGATGCCGACGCTGCGCTCGTTCCACTCGCGGTTGCCCGCGTGGAACGCGACGTCCAGCTCGCGCACCGTCTGCGCCACGTGCCCGTCCTCGGCCCGTACGACGTAGTGGGTGGCGGCCCCGTGGCCGGGGTCGCTGAAGACCTGGAGGGCCACCGCGTAGCTGCCCTCGGTGACGTGGATGACGACGCGGTCGATGCCGTAGTCCGCGGGGCGGTCGGCGCGGCGCCAGTTCGCCTCCGAGGCGCCGGCCCAGCCGGCGGCGGCGTAGTCCAGCTCGCCCGGCTTGCGCGGTTTGTCGATGCCGGGCACCTGCCACCACACGCGCCTGAGCTGCTCGAACCCGGCCCAGCCGAGGCCGGCGCCGACGGCGCCCACGCCGAGGGCGGCGAGCACGGCGCGGCGGCTGGAGCGGCGGGGCAGCGCGCTCTCCGCGGGCCGCCCGGCGTCCGCGCGGGGCTCGCCCGCCCCGTGCTCCGGGCCGCCCGGCCCGTGCCCGGGGTCCTCGCCGTCCGTCGTCGGCATGCGGTGGTTCCTTCTCGTTCGGTCTCGATCGGCCAACGCCTCCGGCCACCGGACGGTTCCGCGCCGCGGCCTCGTTACCCTGGAGTGGCTATGACACCACCAGCGACACACGCGGCCCGCCCCGCCCGTCTGAAGGTCCTCGCCGCCATGTCCGGCGGCGTGGACTCCGCCGTCGCCGCCGCCCGCGCCGCGGCGGCGGGGCACGACGTCACCGGGGTGCACCTCGCGCTCTCCGCCAACCCCAAGTCCTTCCGCACCGGTGCCCGCGGCTGCTGCACCGTCGAGGACTCGCACGACGCCCGTCGCGCCGCCGACGTCATCGGCATCCCGTTCTACGTCTGGGACCTCGCCGAGCGGTTCCGCGAGGACGTCGTGGAGGACTTCGTCAGCGAGTACGCCGCGGGCCGCACGCCCAACCCCTGCCTGCGCTGCAACGAGAAGATCAAGTTCGCCGCGCTGCTGGACAAGGCGCTGGCCCTCGGCTTCGACGCGGTGTGCACCGGCCACTACGCCAAGGTCCTCACCCGCGCCGACGGCAGCCGCGAGCTGCACCGCGCCGCGGACGCGGCCAAGGACCAGTCGTACGTCCTCGGCGTGCTCGACGAGCGCCAGCTCGCGCACGCCATGTTCCCGCTCGGCGACACCGAGACCACCAAGGCCGAGATCCGCGCCGAGGCCGCGGAGCGCGGGCTGTTCGTGGCCGAGAAGCCCGACAGCCACGACATCTGCTTCATCGCCGACGGCGACACCCAGGGCTTCCTCGCCCGCCGCCTCGGCGCCGCCGAGGGCGACGTCGTCGACGAGTCCGGCACCCGCGTCGGCACCCACTCCGGCGCGTACGGCTTCACCGTGGGCCAGCGCAAGGGGCTGGCGCTCGGCCACCCGGCCCCCGACGGCCGGCCCCGCTACGTGCTCGACATCTCGCCCGTGGACAACACCGTCACCGTCGGCCCCGCCGCGTCCCTGGACGTCGAGGCGCTGACGGCGCTCTCGCCGCGCTGGTGCGGTACGCCGCCGGCCGGGCCGGGCGCGTACACCGCGCAACTGCGCGCGCACGGCGGCGAGACGGCGGTGACCGCCGAGGTCGTCGGCGCCGAGCTGCGGGTGAGCTTCGCGGAGCCGGTGCGGGGGGTGGCGCCGGGGCAGGCGGTGGTGCTGTACGACGGCACCCGCGTGGTCGGGTCGGCGACGATCGCGAGCACCCGGCGCGCGGGCGCACCGGTGGCGTAGCCGACGCCCGGGCCCGTACCGCCGGCCACGCCCGGCCCGTGGCCCGTACCGCCTGCTACGCCGCGAAGAACTCGGTCAGCACCGGCGCCACCGCCTCCGGCGCCACCTCGTGCGTCTGCCCCTCCAGCAGCGCGAAGCGGCCGTCGCGCACGGTGTCCGCCACCGTGCGCGCCGCGTCCTGGATCCACTCCCAGCTCGCGCCGCCCGCCAGCGCGAGCACCGGCACGCTCACGCCCGCCAGCCGCCCGGCGGGCACCCGGCCGTCGCCGAGCACGTCGTAGTCGTACGCGAGGGTGGGCGCCAGCGCGGTGAACTCCGCCCACAGGGACGTGGCCTTCATCTCCCGGATCGCCTCCGGCGGCGCACCCACGCCGCCGATGAAGTGCGTCACCGCGCCGTCCCGGTCGCCGGCGGCGAGCAGTTCGTGCAGCCGGGCGACGCCCGCGTCGTACTCCTCGTCGCCGCCGTCGCCGGCCCGGAACGGCGGCTCGTAGACCGCGAGGCGGGTGATCGGCAGCCCGGCCGCCCCCGCGCGGAGCGCCAGCGCCGCCCCCGAGGACATGCCGTACACCACCGCGCTGCCGCCGACCGCTTCGATCACCGCGGCCAGGTCCTCGACCTCCCGCTCGGCGACCCCCGTCGGCGGGATGCGGCCCGCGGTGGCGTCGCCGCTTCCGCCCCGGCCGCGGCGGTCGTAGAGGACCGCGGTGCGGCGGCCGGCGAGCAGTTCGGCCAGCGGGGCGTCGGCCGTACGGGCGCACAGGGCGCCCTGGACCAGGACGACGGGCGGACCGTCGCCCAGCGTCTCGTACGCGACGGGCGTGCCGTCGGCCGAGGTGGTGGTGCGCTGCGTCATACGTACTCCTCGGGCGTCCGGGGCCCGCGTGCGGGACCGGCTTCTTCATATACCGAGCGGCCGCGCGGCCGAAACCCGCCGGTCCGGGGTGCCGGGTCCCGCGCGTACGGTGTCATGCATGAACATCTGCGTCTTCCTCTCCGCGGCCGACCTCGACGAGCGCTACACGGCGCCCGCCCGGCAGTTCGCCGGGCTGCTGGGCAAGCGCGGGCACACGCTGGTGTGGGGCGGGTCGGACGTGGGACTGATGAAGGTGGTCGCCGACGGCGTGCAGGAGCACGGCGGCCGGCTCGTCGGGGTCTCGGTGACCTTCCTGGCCGACCAGGCGCGCGAGGGCGCCGACGAGATGGTGATCGCCCGGGACCTCGCCGAGCGCAAGGCGGAGCTGCTCACCCGCTCCGACGCGATCGTGATCCTGGTCGGCGGCACCGGCACGCTGGACGAGGCCACGGAGATCCTGGAGCTGAAGAAGCACGGGCTGCACACCAAGCCGGTGGTGCTGCTCAACAGCGCGGGGTACTACGACGGGCTGCACGAGCAGTTCCGGCGGATGGAGGCGGAGGGGTTCCTGCCGCTGCCGCTGACGGAGCTGATGTTCTTCGCCGACGACCCGGAGGCCGCCATGACGTATCTGGAGACGCATCCGGTGCGATGACAGGATGGCCGCATGAGCGAGACCACCCCTGCCGCCCCGTCCACCGCACACCTGATCACCGGCGCCGCCTCCGGCATCGGCGAGGCGCTGGCGCGCCGGCTGGCCGCGCGCGGGCCCGCCGACGGCCTCTGGTTCCTCGTGCGCAGCGAGGCCCGCGCCGCGGAGCTTGCGGAGCGCTTCCCCGGGGCGCGCACCGTCGTGGCCGACCTCGGCGAGCCGGGCGGCCTGGCCGGCGCGCTGGCGGGGCAGGAGCTGCCGGCCCGGCTCGACTCGCTGGTGCACGTCGCGGGCGTGGTGGAGCTGGGCCCTGTCGCGGAGACCACCCCGAAGGTCTGGGACGAGACGCTGGCGGTCAACCTCACCGGGCCCGCCGAGCTGACCCGGCTGCTGCTGCCGCGGCTGCGGGCGGCGCGGGGGCACGTCGTGTTCGTCAACTCCGGCGCCGGGCTGAGCGCGGGGCCCGGGTGGGGCGCGTACGGCGCGAGCAAGCACGGGCTGAAGGCGCTGGCCGACGCCCTGCGCGCCGAGGAGGCCGGCAGCGGCGTCCGGGTCACCACCGTCTACCCGGGCCGCACGGCCACGCCGATGCAGGCCAAGGTGCACCGCCAGGAGGGCCGGGAGTACGAGCCGGGGCGCTGGATCGACCCGGAGTCGGTGGCGACGACCCTGCTGACGGCCCTGGACCTGCCGCGCGACGCCCAGATCACCGACGTCTCCGTACGCCCCGGCCCGTAGGCGGGCGGCACGGCCGGACACCCGCGGGGCCGCGGGGGCGCGGCGTCGGCATACCCTCACCCTCGTGACTGAGACAGCGACGCGCCCGTGGGGTGCAGGTGCCGCGACCGGCGTGGGGTCCATGCCCGGCGAAGACGCGCGGGAGACCGCGCGCACCGTGACCGGCGAGGTCGGCGACTTCCCGTTCCTGCCCGAACTGCCCGCGCGCGGGCCCGGCGCCGACATGGTCGGCCGCAGCGCCGGGATGCTCGTCGACGTCTACGCGCACCTCCAGCCCAGCGGCTGGCGCATCGCCGACCGGCCGGGCATGGACAGCCGCAGGGCGCGCTCCTGGCTGGGCGAGGACCTGGAC
Organism: Streptomyces sp. 184; assembly: GCF_045781775.1. Taxonomy (NCBI): domain Bacteria; kingdom Bacillati; phylum Actinomycetota; class Actinomycetes; order Kitasatosporales; family Streptomycetaceae; genus Streptomyces; species Streptomyces sp. 184. Next base: position 1,912,091 of record NZ_CP123230.1, read on the forward strand.
GCGCTGGAGGAGTTCACCCAGGGCCACACCGGCCCGCTGAAGGTCCAGGCCACCGGGCCGTGGACGCTGGCCGCCGCGCTGGAGCTGCGCGGCGGCGAGGCCGCGCTGCGCGACCCCGGCGCCTGCCGCGACCTGGCCGCCTCGCTCGCCGAGGGGCTGCGCGCCCATCTGGCGGAGGTACGCCGCCGGGTGCCCGGCGCCGAGGTGGTGCTCCAGCTCGACGAGCCGTCGGTCACCGCCGTGCTCACCGGCCGCATCGCCACCGCCAGCGGCTACCGCACCTACCGGGCCGTGGACCGCGCGGTGGTCGAGGGCACCCTGGGCGACGTCATCGGTGCGGTCGGCGCCACCGGCCCCGCCGGCACCCCGGTCGTCGTCCACTCCTGCGCCCCGGACGTGCCCTTCGCGCTGCTGCACCGCGCGGGGGCCGCGGCCGTGTCGTACGACGCGGGGCTGCTGACCGAACGCCAGGACGAGCAGATCGGCGAGGCCGTGGAGGGCGGGCTCGGGCTCTTCGCGGGCGTCGTGCCGGCCACCGGAAACGCGTCGGCGGGCACGCCCGCAGGTGCGGGTCCGATGTCAGACCCGGCAGGTAGCGTCGGGGGTGTTAGGACGCTTTGGCGCAGGTTGGGGCTGCCGCCGCAGGCGCTCGCCGGCACCGTGGCGATCACTCCGGCGTGCGGCCTCGCGGGCGCCGACCCGGAGTACGCCCGCCGGGCCCTCGCCCACTGCGTCCGTGCCGCGGGGTCCCTCGCCCGGGACCCGGAGTGAGAACGGGAGGCCCGGTGTGAGTACGGACAGCGTGGCGCGTGAGCGGCATCGGCTGCTGGCCGAGCAGATCGAGGAGCACCGCTTCAGGTACTACGTGACGACGCCCGTCATCAGCGACGCCGACTTCGACAAGCTGCTGCGGGAGCTGGAGGCGCTGGAGGAGGAGCACCCCGAGCTGGTCACGCCCGACTCGCCGACCCAGAAGGTCGCCGGGGCGTACGAGACGGAGTTCACCTCCGTCCGGCACCGCGGCCGGATGCTCTCCCTGGACAACGCGTTCACGGACGAGGAGCTGGACGCCTGGGCCGACCGCATGGCCAAGGAGCTGGACCCCACGCCGTACCACCTGCTGTGCGAGCTGAAGGTCGACGGCCTCGCGGTCAACCTGACGTACGAGCACGGCCGGCTGGTCCGCGGCGCCACCCGCGGCGACGGCCGCTCCGGCGAGGACATCACGCCGAACATCCGCACCATCGGCGAGATCCCGCACCGCCTGGAGGGGGAGAACGTCCCCGACCTGGTCGAGATCCGCGGCGAGGTGTACTTCACGCTCACCGAGTTCCAGCAGCTCAACGCGGCTCTGGTGGCCGAGGGCAAACCCCCCTTCGCCAACCCGCGCAACTCCGCGGCCGGTTCGCTGCGCCAGAAGAACCCCCAGGTCAGCGCCTCCCGACCGCTGCACATGGTGGTCCACGGCATCGGCGAGATCGAGGGCGTCCGCCTCGACCGCCTCTCCGGGGCGTACGACCTGCTCAAGGAGTGGGGCCTGCCCACCTCGCCGTACACCAGGGTGGTCGACGGCATCGACGGCGTACGGGCCTACGTCGCGAGCTACGCCGACCGCCGCCACGACGTGGCGTACGAGTTCGACGGCGTCGTCGTCAAGCTCGACGAGATCGCCCTCCAGGGCCGACTGGGCTCCACGTCCCGCGCGCCGCGCTGGGCCATCGCGTGGAAGTTCCCGCCGGAGGAGGTCAACACCAAGCTGGTCGACATCCGCGTCGGCGTCGGGCGCACCGGGCGGGTGACGCCGTACGCCGTGGTCGAGCCGGTGACGGTGGCCGGCTCCGAGGTCGAGTTCGCCACCCTGCACAACCAGGACGTGGTCAGGGCCAAGGGCGTGCTCATCGGCGACACGGTCGCGCTGCGCAAGGCGGGTGACGTGATCCCCGAGATCATGGGCCCGCTGACCGACCTCAGGGACGGCAGCGAGCGGGAGTTCGTGATGCCCGCGGAGTGCCCCGAATGCGGCACGGCGCTCAAGCCCATGAAGGAGGGCGACGTCGACCTGCGCTGCCCCAACGCCCGGTCCTGCCCGGCCCAGCTCCGCGAGCGGCTCTTCTACCTGGCCGGCCGCCGCTGCCTGGACATCGAGAACTTCGGGTACGTCGCCGCCACCGCGCTCACCCAGCCGCTGGAGCCGGCGGAGCCGCCGCTGAAGGACGAGGGCGGCCTGTTCGACCTGAAGGTCGAGGACCTGCTGCCCATCAAGTCGTACGTCCTGGACCAGGACACCGGCCTGCCCAAGCGCGACCCGGAGACCGGCGAGGAGAAGGTCGTCACCTTCTTCGCCAACAAGGAGGGCAACCCGAAGAAGAACACCGAGCTGATGCTCGGGCACATCCGGGCGGCCAGGGACCGGCCGCTGGCCCGGGTCATCGCGGGGCTGTCCATCCGGCACGTCGGGCCGGTCGCCGCGGAGGCGCTGGCCCGCGAGTTCCGCTCGATCGACCGGATCATGGCGGCGAGCGAGGAGGAGCTGGCCGCGGCCGAGGGCGTCGGGCCCACCATCGCCGCCTCGCTGACGCAGTGGTTCGCCGAGGACTGGCACCGCGAGATCGTCGAGCGGTGGCGCGCGGCGGGCGTGCGGACGGAGGAGGAGGCGGACGAGTCGGAGGGTTCGCGTCCGCTGGAGGGTCTGACCGTCGTCGTCACCGGCACACTCCAGTCGCACACCCGCGACGGCGCGAAGGAGGCGCTCCAGACCCGCGGCGCGAAGGTGACGGGCTCGGTCTCGAAGAAGACCGACTTCGTCGTCTCCGGCGACAACCCCGGGTCCAAGTACGACAAGGCCGTGCAGTTGAAGGTCCCCGTCCTCGACGACGCCGGCTTCGCCGTCCTCCTCGAACAGGGGCCCGACGCCGCCCGCGAGGCCGCGGTGCCACCGCCCGAGTAGCCGCCGGGGCCCGGCTTGTTCGAGTGGTGACCGAAACCCGGCGAGTCGGGGGCAATCGGGCGACCGCAGCCGATCGGCGCCCCTGACGGCCTTTCGCCGCCTAGTGTGGATGGGCGCGCCGACGCGCGCGAGGCGGTGAGAGGGACGGGATGCGACCGACGGAGAGCACGGAACCGGCGCCGGTGCTGCGCCGGTTGGTGCTGCCCGCCCTGCCGTGGCTGGTGCAGGCCGCCGGTGGCCTGGTGTTCGCCATCGGGGTGCTGCACGGGCTGCGGGAGGGCCACGCGCTCTTCCCGCGCGGCACCGCGGGCTGGGGCCTGGTCGTCCTGACGGCCGTCCTCATCGCCCATCTGGTCGCACCGGGCCGCGACCGCTGGTCCGGCGGCAACGGCTCCGCCGCCGCGCTCACCCTCGCCGTGCTGCTGCTCTACGGCTGGATCCCGGCCGCCGTCATCAGCCTGCTGGTCATCCTCGCCGTCGCCGTCGTGCGCCGCCCGCACCGCCGCCAGGCGCCGCTGCACGGCGCCGTCGAGATCCTCGGCATCTCGACGGCCGCCGTCGTGCTGTGGGCCTGCGGGGAGAACCCGACGGTCGAGCGGCCCTGGCTGCCCGACTCCTGGGACCTGTACGCGCTGCCCGAGCTGATCGCCGCCGCGCTGGCGTACGCGCTGGTGACCCGCGTGCTCACCTGGTACGCGACCCCCGGCCACCGCGACGGACCCGGCCTGCTCGCCCGCGCCGCCCTCACCCGCCAGGGCCTCGGCGGCGCCGCGCTGCTCGGCATCGCGCCGCTCATCATCGTCGTGGCCGTCAACACCCCTGTGCTGCTGCCGCTGTTCGCGGTGCCGCTGATCGCGCTGGACTCCAGCCTGTGGATGGCCCGCGCCCGCGCCGAGGAGCAGTTGCGCGACCCGCTGACCGGGCTGCCCAACCGCCAGTGGCTGCTGGAACGTACCCGGCACGCCCTCGGCGAGGCCGAGAGCACCGGCCGCCGCGCCGCCCTCGTCCTCATCGACCTCGACCGCTTCCGCGCCGTCAACGACACCCTCGGCCACCGCGCCGGCGACCGGCTGCTGCTCCAACTCGCCGGCCGGCTGCGGCTCGCGCTGCCCCGCGGCGCGGAGGCCGCCCGCCTCGGCGGCGACGAGTTCGCCGTGCTCATCCCGCTGACCGACTCCGCGACCAGCGCCCAGCGGGTGGCCCGTACGCTCGTCGCCGCCCTCGGCTCCCCGCTCGACCTCGACGGGATGAGCCTGGTGCTGGAGGCCAGCGCCGGCGTCGCCGTCTACCCCGAGCACGCCACCGAGACCGAGGGCCTGCTCCAGCGCGCCGACGTGGCGATGTACCAGGCCAAGCGGGACCGCAGCGGCGTGGAGGTCTACGAGGCCCGCCGCGACGGCAACACCCCCGACCGGCTCGGCCTGCTCGGCGACCTGCGCCGGGCGCTCCAGGCCCACGAGGTGGCCCTGCACTACCAGCCGAAGGTCGGCTTCGACGGCCGCGTCGTCGGCCTGGAGGCGCTGGTCCGCTGGGCGCACCCGGAGCGCGGGCACGTCAGCCCCGAGGAGTTCATCGCCATCGCCGAGACCTCGGGCCTGATGCCGGTGCTCACCGAGTACGTGCTGGAGACCGCGCTCGCCCAGGTGGCCGACTGGCGCGCCGCCGGCCTCCAGGTCCCCGTCGCGGTCAACGTCTCGCCGCGCGACGTGCACACGCCCGGGTTCGCGGGTGCGGTCGCCGCGCGCCTCGCCCGGCACGGCGTGCCGCCCGGCGCGCTGCAACTGGAGATAACGGAACACGTGCTGCTGGAGGACCCGCAGCGCGCCGCCGACACCCTCGCCGGGCTCGCCGGGCACGGCGTGAAGATGTCGCTCGACGACTTCGGCACCGGCTACTCCTCGCTGGTCCATCTGCGCCGGCTGCCGGTGAGCGAGCTGAAGATCGACCGCTCGTTCGTGGCCCGGCTCGCCGTCGACCCGGAGGACCTGGAGATCGTCCGCTGCACCGTCGACCTCGCGCACTCACTCGGCCTGCGGGTCGTCGCCGAGGGCGTCGAGGACGACGAGACCTGGGAGCACCTGCGCGACCTCGGCTGCGACGCCGTGCAGGGCTGGCTCGTCGCCGCCGCCATGCCGCCGCAGGAGACCACGGCGTGGCTGCGCGCCCGCGGGCCGGGGCCTGTCGGGGCCGGGGCGCTGCCCGCCGCGGCCGGCGCCGCGCTCCCGGCCGCGGCCGGTCAGGCGACCGGGGCCGAGCAGGAGCCGGACGAGGCGGAGGAGCCGGTGAAACCGGCCAAGTGACCCGCGGGCGGGCGCCGTAGCGCGCCGCGGCGGCCGAAGTCGGCGGTACGGCCCGGCAGCCCGCGCGTACGGCCCAAAACGCCCCGCCGGGGAAACCCGGTCGGGCACAACGGCCCGCGCCCCATAGGATTGCCCCGAAACCGTCACACCACCCTGTGAGGATGACCCGCATGCCTGGCATCACGCGCGAGGAGGTCGCCCACCTCGCCCGGCTGGCGCGCCTGGAGCTGAGCGGCGAGGAGCTGGACCATTTCGCCGGCCAGCTCGACGCCATCATCGGTGCGGTCGCCCGCGTCGCCGACGTGGCCGGCGAGGACGTACCGCCGACCTCCCACCCGCTGCCCCTGACGAACGTCATGCGCCCGGACGCCGTCCGGCCCAGCCTGACCGCGCAGCAGGCGCTCTCCGGCGCGCCCGCGCAGGAGCAGCAGCGTTTCAAGGTGCCGCAGATCCTGGGGGAGGACTGACCGTGGCGGACAGCTCGGCAATCATCAGGCAGACCGCGGCGGAGACAGCCGCGAAGATCGCCGCCGGCGAACTCACCGCCGTCGAGGTGGCCGAGGCCCACCTCGCCCGCATCGACGCCGTGGACGAGAAGGTGCACGCCTTCCTGCACGTCGACCGCGAGGGCGCGCTCGCCCGCGCCCGGGCCGTGGACGCCAAGCGCGAGCGCGGTGAGAAGCTCGGCCCGCTGGCCGGCGTGCCGCTGGCGCTGAAGGACATCTTCACCACCGAGGGCGTGCCCACCACCGCCGGGTCGAAGATGCTCCAGGGCTGGATCCCGCCGTACGACGCGACCGTGACCCGGCGGCTGAAGGAAGCCGACGTCGTCATCCTCGGCAAGACCAACATGGACGAGTTCGCCATGGGCTCCTCCACCGAGAACAGCGCCTACGGCCACACCGGCAACCCGTGGGACCTCACCCGTATCCCCGGCGGCTCCGGCGGCGGCTCGTCCGCGGCCATCACCGCGCACATGGCGGCGCTGGCCATCGGCACCGACACCGGCGGCTCCATCCGCCAGCCCGCGTCCGTCACCGGCACCGTCGGCGTCAAGCCGACCTACGGCGGCGTCTCGCGGTACGGGATGATCGCGTTCTCCTCCAGCCTCGACCAGGGCGGCCCGTGCGCCCGCACCGTGCTGGACGCGGCGCTGCTGCACGAGGTGCTCGCCGGCCACGACCCGATGGACTCCACCTCCATCGACGCCCCCGTCCCGCCCGTGGTCGAGGCCGCGCGGAACGGCTCGGTGGCCGGGATGCGCGTCGGCGTGGTCAAGGAGTTCCGCGGCGAGGGCTACCAGGCGGGCGTCATGCAGCGCTTCGACGAGGCCGTCGAGCTGCTGCGCGAGCTGGGCGCCGAGGTCGTGGAGGTGTCCTGCCCGGCGTTCGACAGGGCGCTCGCGGCGTACTACCTGATCGCGCCCGCCGAGGTCTCCTCGAACCTCGCCCGCTACGACGGCCTGCGCTACGGGCTGCGCACCGGCGACGACGGCACGCACTCCGCCGAGGAGGTCACCTCGCTGACCCGCGCGGCGGGCTTCGGCCCCGAGGTCAAGCGCCGCATCATGCTCGGCACGTACGCGCTCAGCTCCGGCTACTACGACGCCTACTACGGCTCGGCGCAGAAGGTCCGCACCCTGATCACCCGCGACTTCGAGCGCGCCTACGAACAGGTCGACGTGCTCGTCTCGCCGACCACCCCGACGACGGCGTTCCCCATCGGCGAGCGGGTCGACGACCCGATGGCGATGTACCTCGCCGATCTGTGCACCATCCCGTCCAACCTGGCCGGCAACGCCGCGATGTCGCTGCCCTGCGGCCTCGCGCCGGAGGACGGGCTCCCGGTGGGGCTCCAGATCATCGCCCCCGCCATGGCCGACGACAGGCTCTACAGGGTCGGTGCCGCGGTGGAGGCCGCGTTCACCGCCCGGTGGGGCCACCCCCTGCTGGAGGAGGCACCCGCCCTATGAGCAAGTTCGCCAAGGCCAAGGACTTCAAGAAGTCCAAGACGGGCCTGTACATCTCCCTCGCGTCCACGCTCTTCGGCGCCATCGGTATCGCCAAGCAGATGAAGCAGGCGCGCTTCGAGGACGACCGGCTGCGCCAGCTCGACGCCGCCGTGTCCGCCGCCTCCATGGCCACCGGCATCGCCCTGCTGCTGCGTGAGCTGCGCCGGAGGAACGACGACGACATCCTCGCCGGCTGAGCGGGCCGCGCCGGGGTCGAGAGGCTGGAAGAGAGCTGTGACTGTCACGTACGAGGACGCCCTCGCGACGTACGAGCCGGTGCTGGGCCTGGAGGTCCACGTCGAGCTGGGTACCGAGACCAAGATGTTCTGCGGCTGCGCCACCGCGCTGGGCGCCGGGCCCAACACCCAGACCTGCCCCGTCTGCCTCGGCCTGCCCGGTGCGCTGCCGGTGGTCAACGCGACGGGCGTGGAGTCCGCGGTCAAGATCGGCCTGGCGCTGAACTGCGAGATCGCCGACTGGTGCCGCTTCGCCCGGAAGAACTACTTCTATCCGGACATGCCGAAGAACTTCCAGACCTCGCAGTACGACGAGCCCATCGCGTACGACGGCTACCTCGACGTCGACGTCGACGGCGAGGTCTTCCGGGTCGAGATCGAGCGCGCCCACATGGAGGAGGACACCGGCAAGTCCACGCACGTCGGCGGCGCCACCGGCCGGATCCACGGCGCCTCGCACTCGCTGCTGGACTACAACCGGGCCGGTATCCCGCTGATCGAGATCGTCACCAAGCCGATCACCGGCGCCGGCGCCAAGGCGCCCGACGTCGCGAAGGCGTACGTGGCGGAGCTGCGCGAGCTGATCAAGGCGCTCGGCGTCTCCGAGGCCCGCATGGAGCAGGGGCAGATGCGCTGCGACGTGAACCTGTCGCTGATGCCGGCCGGCGCCACCGTCTTCGGCACCCGCAGCGAGACGAAGAACGTCAACTCACTGCGCAGCGTGGAGCGCGCGGTGCGCTCCGAGGTCGTCCGGCACGCCGGCGTCCTCGACGGCGGCGGGAAGATCGTCCAGGAGACCCGCCACTTCCACGAGGACACCGGCACCACCACCTCGGGCCGGACGAAGGAGGAGGCGGAGGACTACCGCTACTTCCCCGAGCCCGACCTCGTCCCCGTCGCGCCCGCCCGCGAGTGGGTGGAGAAGCTGCGCGCCGGGCTGCCGGAGCTGCCGCGGCTGCGCCGCAACCGGCTGCGCGAGGAGTGGGGCGCCTCCGCGCACGACATGCAGTCCATCCTCAACGCCGGCGCCATCGGCGCGATCGTCGCGACCATCGACGCGGGCGCGGACGCCGGGGCGGCGCGCAAGTGGTGGATGGGCGAGCTGGCGCGGCGGGCCAACGAGGACGGCGTCGAGCTGGCCGCGCTGGCGATCACGCCCGAGCAGGTCGCGCGGGTGGCGGCGCTGGTCGCGGAGGGCAAGCTCAACGACAAGCTGGCCCGCCAGGTCATCACCGGCGTCCTCGACGGCGAGGGCACCCCGGACGAGGTCGTGGACAGCCGCGGTCTGGCCATCGTCAAGGACGAGGGCGCCCTCGGCGCCGCCGTGGACGAGGCCATCGCCGCCAACCCGGGCATCGCGGACAAGATCCGCGGCGGCAAGGTGCAGGCGGCCGGTGCGCTGGTCGGCGCGGTCATGAAGGCCACCCGCGGCCAGGCGGACGCGGGCCGGGCCCGTGAGCTGATCATGGAGAAGCTGGGCGTAGCAGACTGATCGTGTGAAAAAAGCCACTCTTCGGACAAACGATCTCCCGCACCTGTAACAGTGGCAGCGCAGGTGCAGGAGTCTTTGAGGGCGGCACTCCCTGAAAGATCGCGAATAGCGCAGGGAGCCGCCCGTGTCCGGACTCGCCCGGTGGTGCCTACGTCGTCGCCTGGTCGTCGTGCTGCTCTGGCTGGCCGCCTTCGCCGGCGCCGCCGTCGCGGCGTCCGTGCTGGGGCCGGCGTACTCGAACGACTACGAGGTCCCCGGCACCGAGTCCGGGCGGGCCCAGGTGCTCATGGCCGAGGCGTTCCCCGGTCTCGACGGCGTCGCGGACACCGTCGTCTGGCACGACGACGACGGGGTGCGCAACGCGCAGACCGAGAAGCGGGTGGACGCGGCGCTGGTGGAGATCGCCGGGCTGCCGGGGGTCGCGGACGTGGCGGGGCCGCACGGCTCGTACGCCGCGGACGACGCCGGTGCGACGGGCACGGGCCTCGGCGAGGGCGGCGCGGTCAGCGCCGACGGGCGTACGGCGTACGCCACCGTCACCTACGACGCCGCCGTGGCCGACGTGGCGCCGGGCGACGTCAGCAAGGTCGTCGACACCGCCGGGACGGCGGCCGGCGGCGGTCTGGAGGTCGCCGTCGGCGGCCCCGGGGCCGGGCTCCTCCAGGCGCCGACCGTGCACTACGGCGAGGCCGTCGGGGTGGTCGTGGCGGCCGTCGTGCTCTTCGTCGCGTTCGGCTCGCTCGCCGCGATGGCGCTGCCGATCGCGACCGCGCTGGTCGGCGTCGGCACGGCGTACTGGTGCGTGTCCCTCCTCGGCCACGCCATGGCCGTCGCCGACTTCGCGCCGATGCTCGGCATCCTCATCGGCCTCGGCGTCGGCATCGACTACGCCCTGTTCATCGTCACCAGACACCGCCGCGGCCTGCGCGAGGGGCTGCCCGTCGGCGAGGCCGCGCAGCGCGCCGTGGCCACGGCCGGGCGGGCGGTGGTCTTCGCCGGCGTCACCGTGTGCATCGCGCTGCTCGGCATGCTCGTGCTGCGGCTGGACTTCCTCAACGGCGTCGCCGTCGCCGCCTCGCTGACCGTCGTGCTCACCGTCGCCGCCTCCCTCACGCTGCTGCCGGCGCTGCTCGGCGTCATCGGCATGAAGGCGCTCAGCCGCCGCGAGCGGCGCGCGCTCGTCGAGCACGGCCCGCGGCCCGAGGTGCCGCGCGGTCTCGCCGCCCGCTGGGCGGCCTTCGTCCAGCGCCGGCCGCGGCTGCTGGGCGCGCTCGCGCTGGTGCTGATGGGCGTTCTCGCGCTGCCCGTCACCGCGCTCCACCTGGGCAGCTCCGACCAGGGCAACCATCCCGCGGGCGCCACCACCAGGCAGGCGTACGACATGATGGCCGACAGCTTCGGCCCCGGCAGCAACGGCCCGCTCACGCTCGTCGCGCACCTCGACGGCGCCGGCGACCGGGTGGCCTTCGACTCGCTGCCCGAGACGCTGCGCGGCACGCCGGGCGTCGCCGACGCCACCGCCGCCGTGCACGGGCAGGGCGGCGGCACCGGGATGATCACCGTCACCCCCGAGGCCGCGCCGCAGGACGAGGCGACGTCGGACCTGGTGGACCGGCTGCGCTCGGACGTGCTGCCGGAGGCCGTCGACGGCACGTCGGTGCAGGTGCACGTGGGCGGGATCACGGCGGGCCAGGACGACTTCGCCGAGGTGATCGTCGGCAAGCTGCCGCTCTTCGGCGGGGTCGTGATCGCGCTGGGCTGCCTGCTGCTGCTGGTGGCGTTCCGCAGCGTCGGCGTACCGCTGAAGGCCGCGCTGATGAACGTGCTGGCCGTGGCGTCGTCCTTCGGGGTGGTGGTCGCGGTCTTCCAGTGGGGCTGGGGGAGCGGGCTGCTGGGGCTCGGTGCCACCGGGCCGATCGAGCCGTTCCTGCCGGTGATCATGATCTCCGTGCTCTTCGGGCTCTCGATGGACTACCAGGTCTTCCTGGTCAGCCGGATGTACGAGGAGTGGCGGGCCACCCGCGACAACCGGCGGGCGGTGCGGGTCGGGCTCGCCGAGACCGGCCGGGTGATCAACTGCGCGGCGCTCATCATGATCGCGGTCTTCTCCGCGTTCGCGCTGGGCGGGGACCGGATCATCGCGATGTTCGGGGTGGCGCTGGCCGCCGCGGTGGCGCTGGACGCCTTCGTGCTGCGGACGCTGCTGGTGCCGGCGCTGATGCACCTGCTGGGGCGGGCCAACTGGTGGCTGCCGGGCTGGCTGGACCGGCGGCTGCCGCGCATCGGCGTCGAGGGGTCCGGGGAGCCGGCCGCGGCCGAGCACATCGGGCTGCCGCGGGAGACGGCCGTCCGTTAATACTCCTCTCAGACAGGCCCCCTACGGTGCCCGGCATGAGTGCACTTTCGAAGACCCCCCACGCCGCTGACGCGGCCGACACCGACGGGGCCGCGGATGCCGCCGATACGGCGGAGGCCACCGACGCCGCCGACGAGGCCGCGTACGACGACACCGCCGGCACCGCCGGCACCGGCACCGACGGCGCCCCCGCCGAGGGCGACGGCGGCCACCACGACCCGGACGACGACGAGGCCGGCGAGCTGCCCCCGGCCGCCCGCACCCCCTCCGGCGTGGCCGCCGGTGCCGCGGCCGTCGTCGGCGCCGCCCTGGGCTTCGCCTCGCTGACCGGCACCTGGCTGGCCGACCTGGTGTCCGCCCGCCGGGAGCTGACCGGCCAGCTCGAATCCGCGAACGGCACCGCCGCCGAGCAGATCTCCGCCGCGTACGGCACCCCCTGGCACACCATCGCCCTGTTCAACGGCCTGACGGCGGTCGTCGCCCTGATCGTCTCCGGCGCGGTGCTCGTCCGCCCGGCGTTCGGTGACAACTCCCTGCGGCCCGTGGTGTGGGTACGGGCCGTGGCCGTCGCCGGTCTGGTGCTCGGCGCGCTCGGGCTGGTGATCGCGGCCGTCATGCGCTTCGACGTCTTCACCGAGCTGCCCACCGTGCCCGGACAGTGAGAAAACCGATTCCTCCCTGTCAGTGCAGCGTGCGATGCTCGAAAGCGTGCAGAGCCGATCCATCAGCCCGGTGTTCGCAGGCCGTCATGACGAGTTGAAGACCCTTGACGCCGCCCTCGCCCGCGCCGCCCTCGGCGAGCCGCAGGTGCTGCTCGTGGGCGGCGAGGCAGGCGTGGGCAAAAGCCGGCTGCTGGACGAGTTCCTGGAGGCCGCCCAGGGCGCCGGCGCGGTCACCGCCGTCGGCGGCTGTCTGGAGCTGGGCGCCGACGGGCTGCCGTTCGCGCCGTTCGCCACCGCGCTGCGCATGCTGCACCGCAAGCTGGGCGCCGAGCTGGCCGAGCTGGCCGCCGGCCAGGAGCCGACGCTCGCCCGGCTGCTGCCCGACCTGGGCCCGGTCACCGAGGAGCCGCACGGCCAGGACAGCCGCGCCCGCCTCTTCGAGCTGACCGTGGGCCTGCTGGAGCGGCTGGCCGCGGGCCGCACCGTGGTGCTGGCCCTGGAGGACCTGCACTGGGCGGACCGCTCCACCCGCGAACTGCTCGGCTATCTCGTCCGGTCGGTCCAGGGCTCCCGGCTGGTGGTCCTCATGACGTACCGCTCGGACGACGTCCACCGCCGCCATCCGTTGCGCCCCTTCCTTGCCGAGCTGGACCGGCTGCGGTCCGTGCAGCGCCTGGAGCTGGCCCGGCTCAGCGAGGACGAGGTGCGCAGCCAGCTCGCCGGCATCCGCGGCGTGGCCGAGCCCGAGCGCGAGCTGACCGCCGAGGTGTACGCGCGCAGCGAGGGCATCCCCTTCTTCGTCGAGGAGCTGGCCCTCAGCGACGACGCGGGACGGCTCAGCGACTCCCTGCGCGACCTGCTGCTCGTACGGGTCGAGGCGCTGCCCGAGGGCGCCCAGCGCGTGGTGCGCCTCGCCGCACGGAACGCGCGCGTCCCGCACGCCCTGCTCGCCGTCGTCTCCGGTCTCGCCGAGGACGAGCTGATCGAGGGCCTGCGCGCCGCCGTGGGGGCGAACGTGCTGGTGCCCGACGAGGAGGTCAGCGTCGACGCGTACCGCTTCCGGCACGCGCTGCTGCGCGAGGCCGTCCTCGACGACCTGCTGCCCGGCGAGCGCACCCGGCTCAGCCGGCGGTACGCGGAGGCCCTGGAGGCCGCCCCGGGCCTCGTCGCGGCGGAGGAGCGGGCGACCCGGCTGGCGAGCTACTGGTACTACGCGCGCGAGCCCGCCAAGGCCCTGCCCGCCGTGCTCCACGCCGTGGTCGAGACCCGCACCCGGCACGCCTACGCCGAGCAGCTCAAGCTGCTGGAGCGGGCGTTGGAGCTGTGGGACGAGGTGCCGCCGGAGGGGCGCCGCGGGCTGCCGGCGCAGGGCGGGATGGAGTCGTATCCGGCGTGCGGCTGCGGGGGCCGCCCGGAGGAGATCGAGCTGCACCTGATCGACCTGCTGGCGCACGCCGCCTTCGCGGGCCGGCTCGACGGGCAGTGGGAGCCGGCGCTGAAGTTCGTGAAGAAGGCGCTCAAGGTCGTGGACGAGGCGCAGGACCCGCTGCGCGCCGCCTGGTTCTGGCTGGAGCGCTCCAAGCTCACCGCGCTCGCCGGCCGCGGCGACGGCCGCGCGGAGCTGACCCGGGCGCACGAGCTGGTGCACGACCTGCCGGCGTCCGCCACCCATGCCGACATCCTGGCGCACGTGGCGATGTGGGAGCTGCTGCACGCCTCCGGCATGGACACGCTGGCGCTCGCCGAGCGGGCGGTGGAGCTGGCCCGGCAGGCCGGCGCCGGCGACGTCGAGCTGGGCGCCCGGATCACGCTGTGCACGCTGCGCTCGGCAAAGGGCGACTCCGACGCCTGGATCGCCGAGCTGTACGAGATACGCGAGCTGGCCGCGCAGCGGGGGGCGTTCCGCGAGCTGGGCCGCGCGCACATCAACCTCTGCGACGCGCTGGAGAAGGTCGGCCGGTCCGCGGAGGCGGTCGAGGCCGGCCTCGCCGGCATGAAGGACATGCACGGCCGCGGGCTGTACGACGCCGCCGCCTTCGCCGCGCTCAACGTCGTGGAGTCGCTGACCTCGCTGGGCGAGTGGGACCGGGCCGAGCAGGTGCGCCAGGAGTGGATGCGGTTCGCGGTCGGCTCCCGCACCGGCGCCTCGGTGGCGCTGCGCCGGGCCCAGCTCGCGCTGCTGCGCGGGGAGTTCGGGATCGTGCCGGAGCTGATCGCCGCGGCCCGCCGCTACCGGGGGCGCAACGACGGCGAGCCGCAGTACGAACTGCCGTTCGCCGCCGTGGAGATGAGCGCGCTGCGGACGCTCGGCCGGGAGCAGGAGGCGCTCGACGTGCTGGAGCGGCACCTCGCGCTGCTGCCGATGTCCGGCCAGGAGACGTACGTCTGGCAGCTTCTCTCCACGGGCGCACGGCTGACGGCGGACGTCGCCGGGGCGCCGGGCGCGCCGGAGGAGCGGCGCGCGGCGGTCGTGGCGCGACTGGCGGACGCGGCGGCGGACCTGCCGGCCACCGGCCCGCTGTGGACGCCGCTGTCCCGCCTCTTCGCCGCCGAACTCACCCGCGCCCGCGGCACCGTCGACCCCGGCGCGTGGGCCGCGGCCGCGGCGGCGTACGAGCCGCTGGGCCACCCGCACACGCTGGCGCACATCGCGTACCGCAGGGCCGAGGCACTGCTCGTCGGCGCCGCGGGCGCCTCGGGGGCGGCCCGCGCCGCCGCGGCGCCGCTGCTGGCCGAGGCCCACGCGACGGCGGTCCGCCTCGGCGCGGCCCCGCTGCGCGAGGCCGTGGAACACCTCGCCGGCCGCGCCCGCGTCCCCCTCGGCCCGGCGTCCCGCCCGCCGGCGGACCCGGTGGAGTCGCTGGGCCTGACGGCCCGGGAGACGGACGTGCTGCGGCGGGTGGCGGCGGGGCGGAGCAACCGCGAGATAGCCGAAGAGCTGTTCATCGCGCCGAAGACGGCGAGCGTGCACGTCTCCAACCTGATGGCCAAGCTCGGGGTCTCCAACCGGGGCGAGGCGGCGGCGGTGGCGCACCGGCTGCGGCTGTTCGAGGACGAGTAGGGCCGCCCCCGCGTGCCCGCGCGATGGGCCGCGGTCGCGGCCCGCCGTGGTTTTCCGGGTTCGGGTCACGCGCGGTGGGCGGGATTGCCGGGCCCGTACGGTGACCGGGGCCCGCGGGCGGTGCAGGATGGCGTCCCGCGTCGTACCGGCGCGGTCGTCCGCAGAGAGGCCCACGACCATGCCGGCGCAGCCGTCCGACCCCGGAGACAGACCCGCGCACGACGCCGCGGAGGAGCCGCCCGCCCTGCTCGGGACGTGGGCGCGCGTGCTCGCCGTCTTCGCCGCCGCCGTGCTGCTCTGGCTGTTCGTCTTCTACGGCACGCCCCTCGGCCACGACTACGACCGCCCCACCCACGTCGCCCGCGCCGTCCTCACCGCGGTGCTCGTCGTGCCCGCGGTCGTCCTCGCCCGCCGGCTGCTGGACCGCCGCCCCTGGCACGGACTCGGGCTGCCCCTGTCCCGTACCGCCGCGCGCCGCTTCCTCCTCGGCGCCGTCTGCTGGCTGCTGCCCGCCACCGCGGGCTTCGCGCTGTGCCTGGGCACCGGCCGGGTGGAGGTCACGCGCACGGAGCCCGTCGCCGAGGTGGCCGGGGTGGCGGCGATGCTGGTGGTCCTCGTCTTCCTGTACGAGGCGCTGCCCGAGGAGCTGGTGTTCCGCGGCTACGTCCAGCGCAACCTGCTCACCGCGCTGCCCGCCGGACGGGCGGTCGTCGTCCAGGCCGTGCTCTTCACGCTCTTCGGTCTCCTCGTCGGGGTGGCCGGCTCGCCCTTCCGGCTCGCCCTCTTCCTCACCTTCGGGATGCTCCTGGGCGTCTTCCGGACCGTGACCGGCGACATCTGGGCCGGCATCGGCTTCCACGTCGCCTACCAGTGCGCCGCGCAGCTCTTCCTCGGCGAGGGCGCGGTCTTCGAGGTGTCCGGGGAGGGCACCTTCGGCCTGCTCGCGCTCGGCGGCCTGCCGTTCCTCGCCGCCTGGACGTACCTGGCCCGCCGCCGGGAGCGCGGGGCCGGCGGGGTGGCGCCCGCCGGATGACCGGCGTCCCCGGACCGCATCCGGGCGTGGCCCGGCCAGAGATCGCGACTCGCTCGACACGGCCGACCGGAAGGCACTTGCCCGCATCGCGCAGAAACTCCGCATCGTCCCCGACGACTTCGGCTGGCACCGGCGCCCGGCCCCGGCGGGTGCGGCCCGGGGTCAGGCGCTTTCGAAGAGGCGCAGCCGGTGCGCCACCGCCGCCGCCTCGCCCCGGTTGGAGACCCCGAGCTTGGCCATCAGGTTGGAGACGTGCACGCTCGCCGTCTTCGGCGAGATGAACAACTCCTCGGCGATCTGCCGGTTGCTCCGCCCCGCCGCCACCCGCCGCAGCACGTCCGTCTCCCGGGCCGTCAGCCCCAGCGCCTCCGCCGGGTCCGCCGGCTCCGCCGCCGCGGCGGCGTCGGCGGGACCCGTGAGCGGGATCCGGGCGCGCGCCGCCAACTGCTCGACGCCGTCGCGCAGCGGCGCCGCGCCCAGCGTGTCCGCCGTCGCGTGCGCCTGCGCGAGCAGCCGCGCCGCCCGCTCCCGTACGGCCGCACCCGTACCGCCCGCGAGCAGCGCCTCCGCCCACCGGAACCGCACCCAGCCCAGCTCGTACGGCCGCTCCAGCGCCTCCAGCGCCGACGCCGCCGACTCCCAGAGCGCCACCTCCGAGCGGCCCCGCGCCCGGCCCAGCTCCGCGGTGAAGTACCGCCGCCACGCCGCCCACACCGGCGTCGGCGTGTCCAACTGCCCCGCCGCGCGCTCCAGCCGGTCCAGCAGCTCGTCGCGGCCCGCCACCGTCCCCGGCAGCCCGTGCACGTCGCCCTCGGCCGCCGCCGCGGAGACCAGAAGCTGCCATAGATAGGACTCGTGTCCCAGCTCCGGCAGCTTCGCCAGCCCTTCGGTGAGCACCGCGCGCGCCTCGTCGTACCGCCCGCGCTCCATCATGATCCGCGCCTCGATCTGCACCACCCGGAAGCCGCTCTGCGGCTCCGCGACGCTCGCGCCGGCCTCCGCGCGCGCCCCCGTGAGCAGTTCATCGGCCCGGTCCAGTTCGCCCCGGAAGAGCGCCAGCCAGGCGGCGGCCAGCGCCGCGAACGCGCGGGTACGGGCCTGGGCCCCGTACGACCGCAGCCGGGCCAGGTCCCGCTCGGCGGCGTCCCACTCGCCGACGGAGATCATCGCGTCGACCATGTTGCACCCGATGAAGGCGATCGAGTCGCGCAGGCCCTGCTCGCGGGCCGCCGCGAGACCCGCCCGCGCCGCCTCGATGGCCTCGCGGGAGCGGCCGGTCATCTCCAGTACGGACGCCAGGTTGTTGTGCGCCCGGCCGACGACGGTCGGGGCGCCGCAGCGGTTGGCGGCCTCGCGCAGCTCGTACAGCTCGGCGATCCCGCGGTCGACGTCGGCGGCGTGCGTACGCAGCGTGGCCAGCGTGATCCGCGCGTGCAGCTCGACCTCCGTGGCACCGACCAGCCGGGCCTGCTCCACCGCGCTCTCCGCCAGCGGGATGCTCGCCGGGTCCGGGCTGTGCAGCATCTTCCACAGCGCGGCCGTCGCCAGCACGTCCGCCTTGACGGACGACGGCGGCCGGTCCGCCACCAGCTCCTGCGCCTTGCCCAGCTCCGCCCAGCCGTCGCCGCCGCCGCTGTTGACGACCTGCCACTGCCGCTCCAGCCAGAACCACGCCGCGCGCTCCGGCTCCGTCTTTTCGTCCAGCAGCTCCAGCGCCCGGCGGCCCAGCGTGCGCGCCTGCTCGTGCGCGTCGTCCAGCCGGGCGGCGACGGCGGCCTCGGCGAGCAGGTCGAGGAAGTGCAGGTGGGGTTCCTCGGCGCAGCGGCAGAGCGGGTACGACTCGGCGTAGCGCGCGGCCGGCAGGTGGCGCAACTGCTCCTCCGGCACCTCGTCCCACAGCTCGACGGCCCGCCGCAGCATCGCCAGTTGCTCGGCGAACGCGTGCCGCATGCCCGCCTCGTCGGCCGCCTTGAGGGTGGCGGGCAGCGCCCGGGCGGCGTCGCGGGCGTGGTACCAGTGGCTGGCCAGCCGGGCGGCGTGCTCCTCCGGGCGGACCAGCGCGGGGTCGGCCGCCAGCGCCTCGGCGTACCGCCTGTGCAGCCGGGAGCGCTCGCCGGGCAGCAGGTCGTCGCCGGTGGCCTCGCGCAGGAGCGCGTGCCGGAAGCGGTAGCTGTCGGCGCCCGGGCCCTCCGCGGCGGGCAGCAGGATGCCGGCGTCGACCGCGGGCCGCAGCGCCTCGATCAGCTCCTCCTCGCCCAGCCCCGACACGGCGAGCAGCAGCCGGAACTCCACGGTCGAACCGGCCTCCGCGGCGGTCCGCAGCACCCGCTGCGTCGCCTCCGGCAGGGTCTCGACCCGGACGAGCAGCAGGTCGCGCAGCGACTCCGACAGCGCGTCCGGCGAGCCGCCGCAGTCCAGCAGGGCGGTCAGCTCCTCGACGAAGAACGGGTTGCCGTCCGAGCGCTGGAAGATCGTGTCGACCAGGTGGGGCAGCGGCCCGGCGCCCTGGATCGCGGTGATCTGGCCGATGACCTCCTGCCGCGTGAAGCGCGCCAGCTCCACCCGCTGCACCGTGCGCAGCCGCTCCAGCTCGGCGAGGAAGGGCCGCAGCGGGTGGCGGCGGTGGATGTCGTCGGAGCGGTACGTGCCCAGCAGCATGACGCGGGCGCCCTGGAGGGAGCGGATCAGATAGCCGAGCAGCTCGCGGGTGGAGCGGTCGGACCAGTGCAGGTCCTCCAGCGCCAGCACCACCGTCCGCTCGGCGGCCAGCCGCTCCAGCAGCCGGGCGGCGTGCTCGAAGAGCCGGGCCTTGGCGCCGGCGTCGTGCCGGTCCGCGGGCTCGCCGCCGCGGCCGGACCCGGCCAGCTCGGGCAGCAGCCGGGCCAGCTCGGCCTCGCCGCCGCGGGCGGCGTGCACCAGTTCGTCGCCGAGCGCGCGGTGCAGCGCGCGCAGCGCGGTGGCGAACGGCGCGAACGGCAGCCCCTCGGCGCCCAGTTCCAGACAGCCGCCGACGGCCACCACGGCGCCGGCCCGCTCGGCGCGGGCGGCGAACTCCTCCAGCAGCCGGGTCTTGCCCACCCCGGCCTCGCCGCCGACCAGCACGGCCTGCGGCACGCCGGCGCCGGCCCGCTCCAGCGCGGTGGCAAGCGAGCGCAGCTCGTCGCTCCGGCCGACGAGAACGGGGCTCACGCACGAGATCGTCACAGTTGAGAGCATCGCACAGGGCTACGAATCGAGGGCGGCCCGGCGGGGACGCGGTTCCCGGCCGGGCGGCGCGACAGGGGCACGGACGACGAGAGCGCCCGACCCGCACGGTGCGGGTGGGCGCTCTCCGGTGCCGGCCCGGGGGCC
Organism: Streptomyces sp. 184; assembly: GCF_045781775.1. Taxonomy (NCBI): domain Bacteria; kingdom Bacillati; phylum Actinomycetota; class Actinomycetes; order Kitasatosporales; family Streptomycetaceae; genus Streptomyces; species Streptomyces sp. 184. Next base: position 1,931,540 of record NZ_CP123230.1, read on the forward strand.
GGCGTTCGTTCGGGCCGTCACCTCACGCGGCCTTCACCCAGCGGGCGGCCACGCGGGCCCGGCGGGCCTCGCGGCGCCGCTCCCGGCGGGCGGTGGCGGCCTCGCGGGCCAGCCGGTACTCGGCTGCCTCGCGGCGCAGGTCGGCGGAGCGGGTCTCGTGCATCTGGTACGCGAACATGTCGTTCTCCCCGTGGTTTCGGCTGGTCCCTTGCGGTGTGAGTCCAGCTTCGCCGCCCAGGGGGGTCCGCCACATCGGGAGACTTCCGCATCTCCGCGCGCCCGCCGCCTTACCCGGGGGCCCTACCCGCCCGTACACGCCTAAGGCGGTGGCGATCCGCAGCCGCCGGGGTCTGAGGTGCCTTACGTCGGGCGTCGTGCCCGCCCGGCGGAGGAGCCCGTACCCGCCGGGCGGGGGAGGCACTTGGTTCCCCGGGTTGACGTCTCCGGGCGGCGCGGCGGCCGAAGCTGAAGGCCGCCGGGATGCTGGGGGATTCGGATGGAACGCTGGGACCGGGCCGGACGGTGGGCGGCCTACGCGGCCGCCCTGGCCCTGCTGCCGTACCTGGTGATCAAGGTGTCGTGGGCGGCCGGCTCGCTGCTGCGGCTGGAGCTGGTCCCCGAGGGCTACAGCCGGTCCGGCTGGGTGCTCCTCAACGCCGTGACCGTGGGCATGGCGGGGATCGGTATCGCGCTGGCGCTTGCGCTGGTGCGGCCGTGGGGGATGCGGATCCCCGGCCGGCCGGTGCTGTTCTGCGCCTGGACGGGTGCGGGGTTCCTGGTCTCGATCCTGCCGTACGCCGTGCTCACCACGCTGCTGCCCACCGGGGAGGCGGACCCGCCCGGCGACGGCGGGGACGGCGCCATGCCCGGCTGGACGGGCGCCCTGGTGCAGACGGGCTTCGTGGGCATGGGCCTCGGCCTGGCCGTCGCGCTCCCCGCCTACCTGCGGCGGCGGTGGCCGGAGGCGTTCGCCGGGCGGGTGGGGGAGGGGACCGGGGCGGCGCCGTCCTGGCCGGCCGCGGTCGCCGCCGCGGTCGGCCTCGTCTGGCTGTACTGGGCGGCCGGCGGTACGTACGGACTCGACCGCCCGGACCAGCGGGAGGCCGACTGGCACCTGCTGACCGGCCTGGGCGCCGGGTGGGCGCTGGCCGGCGCCGCCGCCGTCCTGGCCGTCGCCCGGGCCCGGCCCGCCGGGCTGCCCCGGTGGCTCCCGCTGGCGGTCGGCTGGCTCGGCTCCGGCTCGCTGTTCGCCTGGAGCGGCTGGAAGCTCCCCGTCACCCTCGTCGTCGCGCTTGCCCGCCCGGCCGAGGTCACTCTGCCGGAGGCCCCCGCCGTCGCCGCGGTGCTGCATCTGGCCGCCGTGGTGGCCGGTGCCGGCATGCTGCGGACGCTCGTCCGCACCGGGCGGTCGCTGCCGTACGCACCGCGCGTGACGTCCGTACGCGCCGAGCCGCCACCGCCCGCCCCCGGCAGCCCCCGCGCCTCCGGCACCTCCGGCACCTCCGACAGCCGGTGAGCCGGTGAGCCGGCCTAGGCGTCCTCGAAGAGGCGCAGCCGGTGCGCCGTTGCCGCCGCCTCGCCGCGGCCCGAGACCCCCAGCTTGGCCATCAGGTTGGAGACGTGCACGCTCGCCGTCTTCGGCGAGATGAACAGCTCCTCGGCGATCTGCCGGTTGCTCCGCCCGTCCGTCACGAGCTTCAGCACCTCCTGCTCCCGCGATGTCAGCCCCAGCGCCCGCACCGGGTCCGCCGGGGCCGGGTCCGGGCCGCCCAGGGAGAGACGGGCGCGGGAGGCGAGCGCGGTGACCGCGGTGCGCAGGGGGGTGGCGCCGAGGGCGGACGCCGCCGCGTGGGCGTCGGCGAGCAGGCTCGCCGCGCGCTCCCGGTCGCCGCCGGCGGTGAGCAGCGCCTCCGCCCAGCGGTGCCGGACCCGGGCCAGTTCGTACGGCCGGTCCAGCGGCTCGAACGCCGCCGCCGCGGCGGCCCACGGCAGCGGATCGGCGTCGCCGGCGGCACGGGCCGACTGCGCGTCGAGGAAGAGCGCGTGCGCCGCCCACACCGGCGCCGAGCGGGACAGCCCGGCCGCCGCGTCCCGGACCCGTGCCAGCGCCGCCGCGCTGCCCCGCGCGAACGCCGGCACCCGCCGCCCGTCGCCCTCGGCCTCCGCCGCGACGAGCAACAGCAGCCAGGCGTACCGGTGTACGCCCGGCGCCAGCCCCGCGTCGATGGCGCGGGCGGCCTCCTCGCGGGCGCCCGTCAGGTCGCCGCGCGCCGCCGCGACCGCCGCCGTCAGCGTGCTCAGCGGGATCGCCATCTGCGGCTGCGTCTGCTGCGGCCCGAGCCGGTCCCGCGCGGCGGCGAGCAGCGCCTCCGCCCGGGGCACGTCGCCGCGGAACAGCGCCAGCCGGGCGCGGGCCTGCGCCAGGTTGCCGTACGTCAGGGCGACGACCGCGTCCCGCTCCGCCCGGTCGGCGACGCGCTCCGCCTCTTCCCAGCGGCCCATCGCCACCAGCGAGTCCATCTGGTTGCCGAGCGAGAACGCCACCTGGTCGCGCCGCCCGCGGCTCGCCGCCGCCCGCGCCGCGTCCGCCGCGACCTCCGCCGCCTCCCGGGAGCGGCCCAGGTTCTCCAGCGCCGCGGACAGGTTCAGCTCCGCCCGCGCCGCCGCCGTGTAGTCGCCGCCGCGCCGGGCCCGGTCGCGGGCCTCGCGCAGGATGTCCAGGCCGACGTCTTCCCGGCCGGAGTCCTCCAGGTGGATGCCCAGCATCACCCGGGCGTTCAGCTCCAGGTTCTCCTGGCCGGCCGCGGCGGCGGTCCGTACCGCCAGCTCGGCGGCGGCCAGCCCCTCCGGCCGGCCGGGCCGGTGCAGCATCTCCCAGCTCGCGGCGGCCGTCAGCGCCAGCGCCGGCACCCGCGACGGCGGCAGGTCGCGTACCAGCCGCAGCGCATGGTCCAGTTCGGTGCGGCCGTCGCCGCGCGCCAGTTGCTCCACCAGCCAGTGCCGCTGCACCCAGAACCACGCCGCGCGCAGCGGCTCGGCCCGCTCGTCGATGGCCTCCAGCGCGCGCCGGGTCAGCGCCAGCGCCCGGTCCCGCTCGTCCGCGAGCCGGGCGGCGACGACGGTCTCGGCGAGCAGGTCCAGCTCGGTGAGCGGGGTGTCCGGCGCGCACGGCTCGTAGTCCTCGATCCCGTCGGCGGGCCGCAGCCGGGCGCGTACCTCGTCGGGGACGTCGTCCCACAGCTCCATCGCCCGCTTCAGCAGCTCGTACTGCTCGGCGAACGCGTGCCGGCAGCGGGACTCCACCGCCGCCGCCAGCACCGCGGGCAGCGCCCGCGCGCTGTCGCGGCCGTGGTGCCAGTGCCGGGCGATGCGGGTGAGCCGCTGCTCGGCCCGGACGAGCGTGGGGTCGGCCTGGAGCACCTCGGCGTAGCGGCGGTTGAGCCGGGAGCGCTCGCCGGGCAGCAGGTCGTCGCGGACCGCCTCGCGCAGCAGGGCGTGCCGGAAGCGGTACGACTCGCCGTCCTCGTCGGGTACGAGCACGTTGTCGGCGACGGCCGCGCGCAGCGACTCCAGCAGCGCGTCCTCGCCCTCGCCGGTGACCGCGGCCAGCAGCGCGTGCTCCGCGTGGCTGCCGGCCTCGGCGGCGACCCGCACCACCCGCTGCGCGGGCTCGGGCAGCCGCTCGACACGTACGAGCAGCAGGTCGCGCAGCGACTCGCTGAGGCTGCAATCGGGGTTGGCCGACAGCTCCTCGACGAAGAACGGGTTGCCCTCGCTGCGCCGGAAGATGTCGTCGGCGTGGGAGGGCGCGGGCACGGTGCCGTGGATGCCGGTGAGCTGGGCGGCGACCTCGTCGCGGCTGAGCGGCGCCAGCTCGATGCGGCGTACGGAGCGCAGCCGGTCCAGCTCGGCGAGGAAGGGGCGCAGGGGGTGGCGGCGGTGGACGTCGTCGGAGCGGTACGTCGCCAGCAGCACGAGCCGGGTGGCCTGGAGGGTGCGGAAGAGGTAGGAGAGCAGCTCGCGGGTGGAGCGGTCGGACCAGTGCAGGTCCTCCAGGGCGAGCACGACGGTGCGGTCGGCGGCCAGCCGCTCCAGGCTCTGCGCGGTCAGCTCGAACAGGCGGGTGCGGCCGTCGCGCTCGTGCGGCGGGGCGCCGTCCGGGGGCGCGTACGAGGCGTCCGGCAGCAGCCGGGACAGCTCCTCCTCGCGGCCGGCGACGGCCGCGGAGATGGCGTCGTCGCCCAGCTCGCGCTGGAGGGCCCGCAGGGCGGTGGTGAACGGGGCGAACGGCAGCCCGTCGGCGCCCAGCTCGACGCAGCCGCCGGCCGCGGTGACCGCGCCCGCGGCGCGCGCGGCGGTCAGGAACTCCTCCACCAGCCGCGTCTTGCCGACGCCGGCCCCGCCCGCCACCACCAACGCCTGCGGCTCGCCCGCGGAGGCGCGGGCGAGCGCGGCGTCGAGAGTCGTCAGTTCTTCCGTGCGGCCTGCGAGTACGGGGCTGAGGCGGACGGCTTTCACGCCGCCGAGGATGTCATGCGCCTCGGCCCCGGCGACAGGTGCCGGCGGGGCGGCCATCCTCAGGCCGCCTTCACCCAGCTCCCGCGGCGGGCGGCGGCACCGCCCGCGTCGGCGTCCCGGCCCCGGCGCGCCCGGCGGCCGGCGACGGCGCTGCGCGCCCTCCGGTACTCGTCGGCGCTGCGGCGCAGCTCGGCGGAACGGGCCCGGTGGATCTCGTAGTCGTACATCTTCGCTCCCCTGTGAGTCGGCCTGGCTGCCGTGTTCTCCCTGTGCCTCAAGACTCGTCTCCCAGGGGGGTGCGGCACATCGGGCGACTTCCTCATCTCCGCGTACGCGGTGCCTTAGATGCCCGCCTCAGCCGGGCCGCGCGGCCTAAGGCCCCCTCCCACGGCCCCTTACGCCCGCCCCGCACCCGCCCGCCGGCCGGTCCCCGAGGCCCCCTCCCGGCTCCCCGCCCGACTTCCCGTCCGGCGCCGCGCCCGGCCGTGTGACGTGCGATGCTCGGTCGCGTGGAGTCCCTGGAGCCCCCGGAGCCGGCCGGCGCGGACGCCGGCCTACGGTCCGGCGGGGTCTTCGTCGGCCGCGCCGCCGAGCTTGGCGCGCTGACGGAGGCGTACGACCGGGCGGCCGCCGGCGAGCCGTGCGCCGTCCTCGTCGGCGGCGAGGCGGGCGTCGGCAAGTCCCGGCTGGTCGAGGAGTTCCTGGCCCGCGCCGAGAAGGCCGGCGCGGTGACCGCCGTCGGCAACTGCATCGAGTCCGGCGCCGACGGCCTGCCCTTCGCGCCGTTCTCCACCGCGCTGCGCGCCCTGCGCCGCCGCCTCGGCGACCGGCTGGACGAGGCCGTCGCCGGGCAGCAGGGCGAGCTGGCCCGGCTGCTGCCCGAGCTGGGGCCGATCCCCGACCTCCCGGCCGCCGCGCAGGGCGAGGCCGGGCGGGCGCGGCTGTACGAGCTGGCCGCCCGGATGCTGGAGAAGCTGGCCGGCGAACAGGTGCTCGTGCTGGTCGTCGAGGACCTGCACTGGGCCGACAACTCCACCCGCGAACTCCTCGGCTACCTGCTGCGCTCCGTACAGGCCGCCCGGCTGCTGTGCGTCGCCACCTACCGCTCCGACGACCTGCACCGCCGCCACCCGCTGCGCCCCGCCCTCGCCGAGCTGGACCGGCTGCGCGGCGTGCACCGCTTCGAGCTGGCCCGGTTCAGCCGCGCGGAGGTGCGCAGCCAGCTCGCCGGGCTGCGCGGCGGCGAGCCGACGGAGGACCTGGTCGCGGAGGTCTACGGGCGCTCGGACGGCAACGCGTTCTTCGTGGAGGAACTGGCCGCGGGCATCGGGGCGGCCGGTGGGGGCGGTCCGGACGCCGCGTTCGGCGGCCGGCCGGTCGCCGGGATCGGCGAGTCGCTGCGCGACCTGCTGCTCGTACGGGCCGAGGCGCTGCCCGACCCCGCCCGCCGGATCGTCGCGCTGGCCGCGGTCGGCGGCGACCGCGTCGATGCCGCGCTGCTCGCCGCCGTCTCCGGGCTCGGCGAGGACGAGCTGTTCGACGCGCTGCGCACCGCCATCGGCGCCGGCGTGCTGCTCCCCGCCGACGAACGGGTGGACGCGTACCGCTTCCGGCACGCGCTCATGCGCGAGGCCGTCTCCGACGACCTGCTGCCCGGCGAGCGCACCCGCCTCAGCCGCCGCTTCGCCGAGGCGCTGGAGGCCGACCCCGGGCTCGTACGGGCCGAGGAGCGCCCCTCCCGGCTGGCCGGCTACTGGTACCTGGCCGGCGACCCCGCCCGCGCCCTGCCCGCCGTGCTCGCCGCCGCCGCGGACGCCCGCGCCCGGCACGCCTTCGCCGACCAGCTCGGGCTGCTGGAGCGGGCCGTGGCGCTGTGGGACGAGGCGCCGCCCGAGGCCCGTACCGTGCCGGACTCCGGCGGCGTCTACCCGCGCGCCGACCGGCCCGAGTTCGCCGACCTGCTGGCCGAGACGGTGTTCGCGGCCCGGCTCGCCTCCGCGTTCGGCCGGGCGATCACGCTCGGCGACCGCGCGCTGCGGCTGCTCGGCACCCGCTCACCGCTGCGCGCCGCGTGGTTCCGCGTCGAGCGCGCCCGCTGCCTCCAGGGCCTCGGCCGCGGCGACGGCCGCGAGGACCTGGAACGGGCCCAGGAGCTGGTCCGCGGTCTGCCGCCGTCGCCGGTGCACGCGCTGGTCCACGCCGAGGTCGCCAACTGGCAGGCGATGCACACTCCGGGCGCCGACGCCATCGAGGCCGCGGAGCGCGCCGTGCAGTTGGCCCGCCTGGTCGGCGCCGAGGAGACCGAGCTGACCGTACGCATCCCGCGGGCCTGGATGATGGTCGACTCCGGTGACGTCGAGGGCGGCATCGCGGAGTTCCACGCGGTACGGGAACGGGCGCTGGCCGGCGGCCTGACGGTGGCCGCCGCCCGGGCGTACGCCAACATGCCCTCGGCCCTCGAAGGCGTCGGCAGGTCCCGGGAGTCGGTGGCCGCGGCGGAGGAGGCGATCGAGGCGCTCACCGACTCGGGCCTCGCGGTCTTCCTCTCCCTCAGCCACGGCAACCGGGCAGGCGCTCTGCTGTCGCTGGGCCGCTGGGCCGACGCCGAGGAGGCCGTCGCCGCGCAGTTGCGCACCGCGCGCAGCACGCAGTTGCGCGGCAGCGCGCTGATGGACCGGGCGCTGCTGGCGCTGCTGCGCGGGGACCACGCCGGCGCGCGCGCCGAACTGACCGCGGCCCGGGAGGAGTTCGGCAACGACCGGCAGCCGCAGTACGAGCTGCCGCGGGCCGAGATGACGATCCGGCTGGCCGCCGCCGACGGGCGGGTCGAGGAGGTGCGCGCCGCGTTCGGGCAGGCGGTCGGCGACGGGCTGCGGCTGGGCATGCAGCGCTACGCCTGGCCGCTGCTGTACGCCACGGCCGCCGCCGAGGCCCGGCTGCGCGGCCTGCCCGCGGCGGAGGCGGGGCGGCCCGCGGCGCTGACCCGGATCCGCGAGGCGATGCGCAACCTGCCGCGGTTCGCGCCGCCGTGGGAGGCGCAGGCGCTGATGACCGAGGCGGAGCTGCTCGCCGCGGAGGGCCGCGACGCGACGGCCCGCTGGGCGGAGGCCGAGGCGGCGTGGGCGGACCTCGGGTGGCCGTACCAGCAGGCGCTGACCCGTTACCGCCGGGCGGAGTCGGCGCTCGCAAGCGCCGGCCCCGGCACGGGGACGGCCACGACCGCCGCGCGGGACGGCGCGGCGCAGGCGCTGCGACGCGCGTACGAAACGGCGACGGCCCTCGGCGCGGCGGGCCTCGCCCGCGACGCCGAGGCGCTGGCGGCCCGCGCCCGGATCGCCCTGACCCCGGACGCCGCCCCGGCGGAGCCGGCGGACCCGGCGGAGGCGCTGGGGCTGACGGCCCGCGAGGCGGACGTGCTCCGGCTGGTGGCGGCGGGGCGGAGCAACCGGCAGATCGCCGAGGAGCTGTTCATCTCGCCCAAGACGGCGAGTGTGCATGTGTCCAACATTCTGGCGAAGCTGGGGGTGGCGGTGCGCGGGGAGGCGGCGGCGGTGGCGCACCGGCTGCGGCTGTTCGACGGCGGGTGAGAGCGGGCCGCCGCCGGGCGCGCGGGCGTACGCCCCGGCCGATGCCTTAGCCGACCTCCAGCCGCAGGATGCGGTCGTCGCCCCTCTCCGGGGAGCCGCGCAGGTCCGTCTCGTTGTTGATCAGCAGCAGCTCGCCGTCGGAGGCCCGCTGCACCGTGCGCAGCCGCCCGTACTCGCCGTCCAGGAACGCCTGGGGGTCCGCCGACGCCTTCGTCCCGTCCAGCGGGATCCGCCACAGCCGCTCGCCGCGCAGCGACGCCATCCAGATCGACCCGTCCGCGTACGCGATGCCGCTCGGCGAGGCGTCCGGGGTGGCCCACTGCACGACGGGGTCGACCAGGCCCTCGCGGTTCTCCTTGCCCTCCGCCTCCGGCCAGCCGTAGTTCCTGCCGGGCTCGATCAGGTTCAGCTCGTCCCACTGCTGGTCGCCGAACTCCGCCGCCCACAGCCGCTTGTCGTCGTCCCAGGCCAGCCCCTGCACGTTGCGGTGGCCGTACGAGTACACCACCGACCCCGCGTCGGGGTTGCCGCGCGCCGGTTCACCGTCGGGCGTCATCCGCAGGATCTTGCCGCCCAGCGACTCCTCGTCCTGCGCCAGCGCCGGGTCGCCGGCCTCGCCGGTGCCGACGTAGAGCATCTTGTCCGGGCCGAACGCGATCCGCCCGCCGTTGTGCCGGCCGCCCTTGGGGATGCCGCGGAAGACGGTGTCCGGTGCGCCCAGCCGGTTGCCCTCGGGCCCGTCCGCGTCGTACGTCATCCGCACGATGCGGTTGTCGCTGTCGGAGGTGAGGTAGGCGTAGACCATCTCGTCGGCGCCGAGCGCGAGGCCCAGCAGCCCGCCCTCGTTGCCCGGCTCGCGCTGCACGCCGGGCACCTGGCCGGCCTCGGTGACCTTCCCGCCCTCCGCGGCGACGTGGTAGACGGTGCCGCTGTCGCGGGAGGAGACCAGCAGGTCGCCGCCGGGCAGCTCGGCCAGGCCCCACGGCGTCTTCAGTCCCTCGGCGACGGTGCCGACGACCTTCGCGGAGCCCTTGTCCGGCGGCGGGGAGCCCTCGCCTGCGGAGCCGCCGCTGCCGGCGGGCGCGGCGGCGGAGGAAGAGGACTCCTCGGACGGGCTGCCCGAGTCGTCGTCTCCCGACGAGCAGCCGGCGGCGAGCACGAGTGCGGCGGCGGCTGCCAGCCGGGCGACGACGGCGCGGGCTCTCACGGGACGGTTCTCCTTGCGGGCGGCGGCCGGAACGTACCCAGCACATCACAACCGTACGTACACCGCGCGCCCGTGGGGCGTTCCCGCCCGTACGGGCGAGGGCCGCGCGCCCGTACGAGCGCACCCGCCCGCTCCGGTACGCACCGGCCGCCCCGCCCGCGCCCCCGCCCCCGCGACTGCCCCCACGCCCCTGCTAACCGTCCCTACTCCCACGACCCCTGCGCCGCCGGCAGCGCCGCGATCTCCGCCAGGTCCGCCGGCTCCAGCCGCAGCCCCGCCGCCCGGGCGTTCTCCACCGCCCACCGCGCCCGCTTCGCTCCCGGCACCGGCACCACGTGCGCCCCCTGCGCCAGCACCCACGCCAGCGCCACCTGCGCCGTCGTCGCGCCGTGCCGCTCGGCGACCCGCCGCAGCCCGGCGACCACCGGCTGGTTCGCCGCCATCATCTCGGCGGTGAACCGCGGGTGCCTGGCCCGTATGTCGTCCGGCTCGAAGCCCTGCCCGGGCGTGAGCGTGCCGGTGAGGAACCCGTGCCCCAGCGGCATCGCCGCGAGGAACCCGACCTGCCGCTCCTCGCACCACGGCAGCAGGCTCGCCAGCGCCTCCGGCGACCACACCGACAGCTCCGCCTGCACGCTGCTGACCGGGAACACCTGCTGCACCCGGCCCAGCCGGCCGATCGTCGCGCCGTAGATCCCGCCGCCGGCCCGGCGGTCCGCCCGGGCGCCGACCGCGCAGAACCCCAGCGAGCGCACCTTTCCCGCCGCCACCAGCTCCGCCATCGCGCCCCAGGTCTCCTCGACGGGCACCTCGGGGTCCTCGCGGTGCAGTTGGTAGAGGTCGATGACGTCGGTCTGGAGCCGGCGCAGCGAGGCGTCGCAGGCGCGTCTGACGTACGAGGGGCGGCCGTTGGCGACGACGTGCTGCTCGCCGACGAGCAGGCCGACCTTGGTGGAGACGAACGCCTCCCCGCGCCGCTGCCTGAGCACCCGGCCGACCAGCAGCTCGTTGGTGAACGGCCCGTACATGTCGGCGGTGTCGAGCAGGCTCACGCCGGCGTCGAGCGCAGCGCACAGGGCGCGCGCGGACTCCTCGCCCTGCTGCCGCGAGGTGCTGTACGCCCAGCTCATCGGCATGCAGCCGAGGCCGACCGCGCCCACGCCCAGGGCCGCCGCTCCGATCGTCCTGCGCTCCACGCAAGGCACACTAAACCCTGCCGCCGACACCGGTCCCACGGGCCGGGGCCGGCCCACCCGCCCCTCGGACCCCTCGTCCCCGCGCTGATCACCTAGCCTCGTGGGCATGAGCGATGGACAGGTGTGGCTGCCGATTCCGCCGGACGAGATCGCCGGACTGCCCACGGAACTCGACTACGTCCACTGGGACGCCGAGCCGGAGTTCCCCGCCGACCCGGCTGACTGCGTCTTCTTCGTCGCCCCGTACATGCGGCGGATCACGAACGACCCGGTGCCGCGGATGCGTGCGCTCAAGGTGCTCCAGACCCTCACCGCCGGCGTCGACGGCTACCTGCCCGTGCTCGCCGCCCTGCCGCCGGGCGCCCGGCTGTGCAACGCCCGCGGGGTGCACGAGGCGTCGACCGCCGAGCTGGCGCTCGCGCTCACCCTCGCGTCGCTGCGCGGCATCCCGGAATTCGTACGCCGCCAGGACGCGGAGGAGTGGCGCGGCGGCTTCCACCCGTCGCTCGCCGACAAGACCGTGCTGATCCTCGGCTACGGCGCGATCGGGAGCGCCGTGGAAGACCGGCTCGCCGGTTTCGAGTGCGAGCGGGTTCTGCGCATCGCGCGCTCCCCTCGCACCACACCGCGCGGTCCCGTCCACGCCCTCGCCGACGTACGGGAGTTGCTGCCCGCCGCCGACGTGGTGATCGTGACGACCCCGCTGACCGACGACACCCGCGGTCTCGTCGATGCCGGGTTCCTGGCCCGGATGAAGGACGGCGCGCTGCTGGTGAACGTCGCCCGCGGCGCCGTCGTGGACACGAAAGCCCTGCTGGACGAGGTGCGGCCGGGCCGGCTGCGGGCCGCGCTCGACGTGACGGACCCCGAGCCGCTGCCGCCGGGCCACCCGCTGTGGCACGCCCCCGGGGTCCTCGTCAGCCCGCACACCGGCGGGCCCACGTCCGCGTTCCGGCCGCGTGCCGAGAGGCTGCTGCGCGCCCAGTTGCGGCGGTTCGCCGACGGTGAACCGGTGGAGCACGTGGTCGCCGTTGCCTGACGGACAACCTCACGAACACTCTACGTAGTTGAGACGCAACTCTCGGTTTTAGTTACGCTCCGTAGAGGAAGTATGTCCCTGCGTGACGATCCTGGTGTATCGTCCGCAGCGGGGATTGCTCCCGACGTCAACGTGGCCGGCCCGGCGCCGGTCGCGCCACCGATATCGAGGGGGGCGATGGGCACATGCACGGCAAGTGGAAATCCTCTGCGGCACGCGGGCAGCGTGGCAGTCCCGCGCGCCTCCCGGCCCTGAGAGCCGGCGTCGCGGCGGGATCGAGGACGCGACCGGCTCCCGGCAGCCGGGGGGCGCGGTGACCGCGTCGATCGGGGCGGTGGTGCCCAGACCGCCGTTGCCCGCGGGGTTCGTACCCCAACTGGTCCTCGCGTTCCTCTGCGCGGGGTATGCCACCGGTGCTGCTCTGGGCTGGGGCTCTTCCCGATTCGCCCTGATCATGGGGGACTTCGGGCTGAGCGCGGCGGCGTTCGCGGCCGCCTTCTCGTGTCTTTACTACGCGCGTATCCGCCAGGGCCGCTTCCGGCCGGCCTGGCTCATGTTCGGCATCTCCTCCGCCATGGCCGGCATCGGCAACGGCATCTGGGGCTGGTACGAGGTCGTGCTCCGGCGACCGCTGCCCGAGGCGTCCGTGGCGGACTTCTTCTTCCTGCTCTTCGCGCCGCCGGCGGTCATCGGCCTGCTGGTGCTCGCCCGGCGGCCGGTCAGCAGGGCGGGCTGGATCTGCCTGGGCCTGGACACCTGGCTCATCGGCGGCTCCCTGCTCACCATCTCCTGGACGCTCGCCCTGGCGCACGCCGCCGGGGACGACGAGTCGGTGCCGCGGGTCGCGCTCTCGCTGGCGTACCCGCTGCTGGACATCGTGCTGGTGAGCATGGTGCTGGCGCTGCACTTCCGGCGCACCGCCGCGGGCCGCTCCGCGATCAACACCGCGATCGGTGCGCTGGTGCTCACGGTGCTGTGCGACGCGCTGTTCACCTCACCGCTGCTCCAGGAGCAGTACCGCTCCGGGCAGTTGCTGGACGCCGGCTGGTTCGCCGGCTCCATCCTGCTCGCGTACGCCCCCTGGGTCGGCAGGGCCGAGGAGGCGGAGGAGCGCGGCCAGGAGGAGCGCGCCCGCCCCATTGCCGGGCACATCGGCGCGCTCGCGCCGTATCTCGCGGCGGGCGTGTGCACGCTGGGGATCCTGTACAACGTGCTGGACGGCCGCAGCGTGGACCGCGTGGTGCTGATGACCGCGTGCACGGTCGTGCTGGCCCTCGTCGTACGCCAGGCGATCATGCTGCTGGACAACATCAGCCTCACCCAGGAACTCGCCCAGAAGGAGAACCACTTCCGCTCGCTGGTGCAGGGTTCGAGCGACGTCATCATGATCGCGGCGCCGTCCGGCGTGCTGCGCTACGTCAGCCCAGCGGCCCTCGGCGTCTACGGCACGGACCCGGAGGAGCTGGTCGGCTGCGAGCTGGCCGGGCTCATCCACCCCGACGACCTGGGGCGGGTGCTGCACGAGGTGCGCCGGTTCCTGTCGGCGCCGCCGGGCGGGGCGCGGTCGATCCGCATCGAGTGCCGCTTCCGGGCCGGCCGGGGCCGCCGCGGAGGCACCCGCTCCGGCGACGAGGGCGGGTACGGCGAGGACGGCTGGCTGAACGTCGAGTCGACGGTCAACCGGCACCACAACGGCCTGATCTTCAACTCCCGGGACGTCACCGAGCGCGTCCGGCTCCAGGCGCAGTTGCAGCACAGCGCCTCCCACGACTCGCTCACCGACCTGCCGAACCGGGCGCTGTTCACCGAGCGCGTCGGCCACGCGCTCGGCGGCCGGCGGGCCGGCGACGCCAACGCGGCCGTGCTCTTCATCGACCTCGACGGCTTCAAGGCGGTCAACGACACCGTCGGCCACGCCGCCGGCGACGAGCTGCTGATCCAGGCCGGCCGCCGGCTCCAGGAGTCCATCCGCTCCGGGGACTCGGCCGCCCGGCTCGGCGGCGACGAGTTCGCCGTGCTGCTCGTCGGCGGCGCGGCCGGCGAGAGCCGGTCGGACGGCACCGGGCGCGAGCGGCGCACCCGCGAGGTCGCCGACCGGCTGCGGGTGCGGCTCTCCGAGCCGTACACCGCGGGCGGCGTCGAGGTGCGGGTCGCGGCCAGCATCGGCGTGGCCTTCGCCGAGCCCGGCAGCACACCGGCGGAGCTGATGCGCAACGCGGACCTGGCGATGTACCGGGCCAAGCAGGCCGGCAAGGCGCGCGTCGAGCTGTACGCGCCGCAGATGCAGGCCGAAGTGGTACGCCGCATAGAGCTGGCGAACCGGCTGCGCTCCGCGCTGGACGACGGGCAGTTCATGCTCGTGCACCAGCCGGTGGTGGAGCTGTCGAGCGGGCGCCTTGCGGCGCTGTCGGCGCAGCCGCGCTGGCGTTCGGCGCAGGGCATCGTGCACACGCCCGCCGAGTTCATGCAGGGCACGCCGGACAACGGCCGGGGCGGGAGCGCGCAGGACCGGGCCCGTAGCGCCGAGCTGGCGCGCTGGCTGCTGGAGGCGACGGTCGAGCAGGCCGCCGAGCGGTACGAGGCGGGCATCGGCATCCCCGTGACCGTACGGATGTCGGCAGCCCGGCTCACCGACCGGAGCATGTCCCCGCAGTCGGTGGAGGCCCTGCTGATGCGGCACGGGCTGCCGCCCGGCGCGCTGACCATCGAGGTCGCCGACAGCGACACCAGGGCCGGCATGGACGAGCTGGAGCGGCGCCTGGTGGCGCTGCGCCGCCTCGGCGTGCGCATCGCGCTCGACGGCTTCGGCAGCGGGCACGCGGCCATCGCCGCGCTGCGCCGGCTGCCGGTGGACGTGCTCAAGCTGGACCGGGGCCTGGTCGACGGCCTGGCCGAGTCACCCCGGCTGCGCGCCATCGCGGCCGGGATGATCGGCATCGCCGGCGAGCTGGGCATGGACTCGACGGCCGAGGGGGTCGATCTGCCCGAGCAGGCCGAGGTGCTGCGTACGCTGGGCTGCCGGCACGCGCAGGGCATGGCCTACTGCGAACCACTGGACGAGGAGCGGGTACGGGACGCACTGGCCCTGGGAGCGTTCGCGCTGCCGGAAGAGGACGCATCGGCCATTGCGCTCACATAGTGAGACCCGGGTCCCACGAACTTGACACCCCCGGCGCGCCGGGGGCAAGGTCAGGTCCATGCGCACCCGAATTCTCGTACTTGGACAGCGCGTCGGCTGAAGCGGACCCCGACTCCCGGACCGCGCCGACGCGCTCCCCTCGCTTGCCATCTGGCACGAGGGGTTTTTTGTTGCTCGAACCCGCTGCTCCACCCCCCGAAACCCTCGCACCACTCGAAGACGAGAAGAGAAGCCGATGACCGAGCAGGCTCCCCCGCGGAGTGAGCCCCACCCGCAGCCGCCGCGGGCCCGCAGCGGGGGACAGTCCCGCGTTCCGGGGCACACACCGGCAGACAAGACCGTGACGGGCGCGCAGTCCCTCATCCTCGCCCTGGAGGCCGTGGGTGCGGACACGGTCTTCGGCATCCCGGGCGGGGCGATCCTCCCCGCGTACGACCCGCTGATGGACTCCACGAGGGTCCGGCACGTACTGGTCCGCCACGAGCAGGGCGCAGGGCATGCCGCCACCGGGTACGCGCAGGTCACCGGCAAGGTGGGCGTCTGCATGGCGACCTCGGGGCCGGGCGCGACCAACCTGGTCACGCCCATCGCCGACGCGCACATGGACTCCGTCCCGCTGGTGGCGATCACCGGTCAGGTGGCGTCCAAGTCGATCGGCACGGACGCCTTCCAGGAAGCGGACATCTGCGGCATCACCATGCCGATCACGAAGCACAACTTCCTGGTCACCGACCCCGCGGACATCCCGCGGGTGATCTCCGAGGCGTTCCACATCGCCGCCACCGGCCGCCCAGGCCCGGTGCTGGTCGACATCGCCAAGGACACCCTCCAGGCCCGTACGGTCTTCTCCTGGCCGCCGCGGCACGAGCTGCCCGGCTACCGCCCGGTGACCAAGCCGCACGCCAAGCAGATCCGGGAGGCCGCCCGGCTCGTCGGCGCCGCCCGGCGCCCGGTGCTCTACGTCGGCGGCGGCGTGCTCAAGGCCCGCGCGACCGCCGAGCTGAAGGTGCTCGCGGAGCTGACCGGCGCCCCGGTCGTCACCACCCTGATGGGCCTCGGCGCCTTCCCCGACACCCACCCGCAGCACCTGGGCATGCCGGGCATGCACGGCACGGTGGCCGCCGTCACCTCGCTCCAGAAGTCCGACCTGATCGTGGCGCTCGGCGCCCGGTTCGACGACCGGGTGACCGGCAAGCTGGACACGTTCGCTCCGTACGCCAAGATCGTGCACGCCGACATCGACCCCGCGGAGATCGGCAAGAACCGCGAGGCGGACGTGCCGATCGTCGGCGACGCCCGCGAGGTCATCGCCGACCTGATCGTGGCGGTGCAGAGCGAGCAGGAGCAGGTCGCGACGGAGCCGGGCGGCACCCCCGCGACCGGCACGGCCCGGTACGCGGAGTGGTGGCAGCACCTGAACCGCTGGCGCGAGACGTACCCCCTCGGCTACGACCTGCCCTCCGACGGCACGCTGTCGCCGCAGCAGGTGATCCAGCGCATCGGCGAGCTGGCCCCGGAGAACACGGTCTACGCCGCGGGCGTCGGCCAGCACCAGATGTGGGCCGCGCACTACATCGACTACGACAAGCCCCGTACCTGGCTCAACTCCGGCGGCGCCGGGACCATGGGCTACGCCGTCCCGGCCGCCATGGGCGCCAAGGCCGGTGCGCCCGACGCCGCGGTCTGGGCCATCGACGGCGACGGCTGCTTCCAGATGACCAACCAGGAGCTGGTCACCTGCGCGCTGAACGGCATCCCGATCAAGGTCGCGATCATCAACAACGGCGCGCTGGGCATGGTCCGCCAGTGGCAGACCCTGTTCTACAACCAGCGCTACTCCAACACCGTGCTGGACTCCGGCCCCCACGGCAGCGGCAACGGCGGCG
Source organism: Streptomyces sp. 184 (assembly GCF_045781775.1). Lineage (NCBI taxonomy): Bacteria > Bacillati > Actinomycetota > Actinomycetes > Kitasatosporales > Streptomycetaceae > Streptomyces > Streptomyces sp. 184. The sequence goes on from NZ_CP123230.1 coordinate 1,948,112, forward strand.
GTGAGGGCGCCGACGGCGCCCAGGTGCAGGCCCGCCAGGCCGCCGGCACCCGCTGCCCGGACTTCGTCAAGCTCGCCGAGGCCATGGGCTGCGTCGGCATCCGCTGCGACGACCCCGAGCAGCTCGACGCCGTCATCGAGAAGGCCAACGCCATCAACGACCGCCCCGTCGTCGTGGACTTCATCGTCCACCAGGACGCGATGGTCTGGCCGATGGTCGCGGCCGGCACCTCCAACGACGAGATCCTGGCCGCGCGCGACGTCCGCCCGGACTTCGGCGACGGCGCGGACGACTGAGGCCGGAAGCGAAGAGAGAGACGAAGACATGTCCAAGCACACGCTCTCGGTCCTGGTGGAGAACAAGCCGGGCATCCTGGCCAGGATCTCCGCGATGTTCTTCCGCCGCGGCTTCAACATCGACTCGCTCGCCGTCGGCACCACCGAGCACCCGGACATCTCCCGGATGACGATCGTGGTGAACGTCGAGGACCAGCCGCTGGAGCAGGTCACCAAGCAGCTCAACAAGCTCGTCAACGTGCTGAAGATCGTCGAACTGGAGCCGGGCGCCGCGGTGCAGCGTGAACTCGTCCTGGTGAAGGTGCGGGCCGACAACGAGACCCGCTCGCAGGTCGTCGAGATCGTCCAGCTCTTCCGCGCCAAGACCGTGGACGTCTCCCCGGAGGCGGTCACCATCGAGGCCACCGGCAGCGGCGAGAAGCTGGAGGCGATGCTGAAGATGCTGGAGCCGTACGGCATCAAGGAGCTGGTCCAGTCCGGCACCATCGCCATCGGCCGCGGCGCGCGGTCCATCACGGACCGCTCGCTGCGCGCCCTCGACCGCAGCGCGTAGGCCGCCCGCGGGGACGCGGCCGCGGGGTGCGCCCCGTTACGTGCCCCCGCGGCACCTCGCGCGGATGACACGTCCGGGGCAGACCTCCCGGACCCCCGAACCAGCCCCGCCGCACCCGCGTACGGTGAGGGACAACCCGAAAACCCAAGGAGACTCAGAACGTGGCCGAGCTGTTCTACGACGACGACGCCGACCTGTCCATCATCCAGGGCCGCAAGGTCGCGGTCCTCGGTTACGGCAGCCAGGGCCACGCCCACGCGCTGTCGCTGCGCGACTCCGGCGTGGACGTCCGCGTCGGCCTGCACGAGGGCTCCAAGTCCCGGGCGAAGGCCGAGGAGCAGGGCCTGCGCGTGGTCACCCCCGCGGAGGCCGCCGCCGAGGCCGACGTGATCATGATGCTGGTGCCGGACCCGGTCCAGGGCCGGGTCTACGAGGAGTCCGTGAAGGAGAACCTCAAGGACGGCGACGCGCTGTTCTTCGGCCACGGCCTCAACATCCGCTACGGCTTCGTCAAGCCGCCGGCCCACGTCGACGTCTGCATGGTCGCCCCGAAGGGCCCGGGCCACCTGGTCCGCCGCCAGTTCGAGGAGGGCCGCGGCGTGCCGTGTATCGCGGCCGTCGAGCAGGACTCCACCGGCGGCGCGTTCGCGCTGGCCCTGTCGTACGCGAAGGCCATCGGCGGCACCCGCGCCGGCGTCATCAAGACCACCTTCACCGAGGAGACCGAGACCGACCTCTTCGGCGAGCAGGCCGTGCTCTGCGGCGGCACCTCGGCGCTGGTCAAGGCCGGCTTCGAGACCCTGGTCGAGGCGGGCTACCAGCCGGAGATCGCGTACTTCGAGTGCCTGCACGAGCTGAAGCTCATCGTGGACCTCATGTACGAGGGCGGCCTGGAGAAGATGCGCTGGTCGGTCTCCGAGACCGCCGAGTGGGGCGACTACGTCTCCGGCCCGCGGATCATCAACGACAACACCAAGGCCGAGATGAAGAAGATCCTCGGCGAGATCCAGGACGGCTCGTTCGCCAAGGACTGGATGGCCGAGTACCACAACGGCCTGCCGCGCTACAACGAGTACAAGAAGCAGGACGGCGACCACCTCGTCGAAACCACCGGCAAGGAGCTGCGGAAGCTCATGAGCTGGGTGGACGACAAGGACTGAGCGGACGCGGTCGCTCGATCGGGCGGTGGCGGGGCGCAGCGGCGCCCGGCCACCGCCCGGCGCCACTACACTCTTCCTACATCGCGCGTCAGGCTCACAGTGTCGTGTGTCCTTCAAACGCGGCAGCACGCGTCTGTCCGGCGGACCGGCGCTGCACCCTCCACCTGCGGCCGTCGGGACGGCCGTCCCGTACAGGAATCCAGTGAGGACCACGTGAGCACTGCCCCAGCATCCGGCGCCACCGCCCCCGGGAAGCCGGCCGTACTGATCGCCGAGGAGCTCTCGCCGGCCACCGTCGACGCCCTCGGTCCCGACTTCGACATCCGCCACTGCAACGGCGCCGACCGGGCCGAGCTGCTCGCGGCCATCGCCGACGTGGACGCGATCCTGATCCGCAGCGCCACCAAGGTCGACGCCGAGGCCGTCGCCGCCGCGCGCCGGCTGAAGGTCGTCGCCCGCGCGGGCGTCGGCCTGGACAACGTCGACGTACCCGCCGCCACCAAGGCCGGCGTGATGGTCGTCAACGCGCCGACCTCCAACATCGTCACCGCCGCCGAGCTGGCCTGCGGCCTGATCATCGCCAGCGCGCGCAACATCCCGCAGGCCAACGCCGCGCTGAAGGCCGGCGAGTGGAAGCGCTCGAAGTACACCGGCGTCGAGCTGAACGAGAAGGTGCTCGGCGTCGTCGGCCTCGGCCGCATCGGCGTGCTCGTCGCGCAGCGCATGGCCGCGTTCGGCATGAGCGTGGTGGCGTACGACCCGTACGTGCAGGCCGCGCGCGCCGCGCAGATGGGCGTGAAGCTCGTCTCGCTGGACGAGCTGCTGGAGACCTCCGACTTCATCACCGTCCACCTGCCGAAGACCCCCGAGACCCTGGGTCTGATCGGCGACGAGGCGCTGAACAAGGTCAAGCCGTCCGTCCGGATCGTCAACGCCGCCCGCGGCGGCATCGTCGACGAGGAGGCGCTGACCGCCGCGCTGAAGGAGGGCCGGGTCGCCGGCGCGGGCCTCGACGTCTACGCCACCGAGCCCTGTACGGACTCGCCGCTGTTCCAGTTCGACAGCGTCGTCGCCACCCCGCACCTGGGCGCCTCCACCGGTGAGGCGCAGGAGAAGGCGGGCATCTCGGTGGCCCGCTCGGTGCGGCTCGCGCTGGCCGGCGAGCTGGTGCCGGACGCGGTCAACGTCCAGGGCGGCGTCATCGCCGAGGACGTACGCCCCGGCCTGCCGCTGGCGGAGAAGCTGGGCCGGATCTTCACGGCGCTGGCCGGCGAGGTCGCGGTCCGCCTCGACGTGGAGGTGTGCGGCGAGATCACGCAGCACGACGTGAAGGTGCTGGAGCTGTCCGCGCTCAAGGGCGTCTTCGAGGACATCGTCGCCGAGACCGTGAGCTACGTGAACGCGCCGCTGTTCGCGCAGGAGCGCGGCGTCGAGGTGCGGCTGACCACCAGCTCCGAGTCGAACGCCCACCGCAACGTGGTGACGGTGCGCGGCACCCTGGCGAGCGGCGAGGAGGTGTCGGTCTCCGGCACGCTGTCCGGGCCGAAGCACCAGCAGAAGATCGTCGCGGTCGGCGAGCACGACGTGGACCTGTCGCTGGCCGACCACATGGCGTTCTTCAGCTACGGCGACCGCCCCGGCGTCGTCGGCACCATGGGCCGGATCCTGGGCGAGGCGGGCATCAACATCGCCGGGATGCAGGTCTCGCGGGCCAAGGCGGGCGGCGAGGCGCTGGTCGCGCTGACGGTGGACGACACGATCCCGCCGGCCGTCGTGCAGGAGATCGCCGGTGAGATCGGCGCGGCCTCGGCGCGCGCGGTGAACCTCACCGAGTAGGCGAACCGGGGGAGACCCCGGGCACCGGGCCCGGGCGGGCGGCAGCGATGCCGCCGGCCCGGGCCCGTTCGCATGCCCGGAAAACATGCCCGGGGAAGGGGTGCGCCGCGCGATGCGGAGGATCTTCGCGCGACCCTCTATCACTTCGGCTCAGACGGATGAAATCTCTCCGGTTCCCTCCTACGGTTCGGGTAAGTGGAGAATTTCCCTTCGGTTGAGGAGTGGCCATGCGGACCCCGATGCGCGCGGACGCCCGACGGAACCGCGAGCTGATCCTGAAGGCGGCCGGCGCGGTCTTCGTGGGCGAGGGCCCCGACGCCCCGCTGGAGGAGGTCGCCCGCCGGGCCGGCGTCGGCATCGCCACGCTCTACCGCAACTTCGCCAGCCGCGAGGCGCTGATCCGCGGCGTCGCCGGCGCCACGCTCACCGAGCTGCGCGGCGCGGCCGAGGAGGCGCTGGCCGGCGGGGAGGAGCCGTTCGAGGCGCTGCGCCGGTTCGCCCACGCGGCGCTCAGGCTGCGCATCGGGGCGGTGCTGCCGGCGCTCTCCGGCCGGATCCGTATCGACGAGGAGCTGGCGGAGCTGCGCGCGCGGACGATGCGGCCGGTGCAGGAGCTGATCGTACGGGCCCAGCAGGCCGGCCAGGTCCGCGACGACATCGTCTTCGGCGACGTGCCGTTCATGGTCATGCGGCTGACTCTGCTGCTGCCGGGCGGCATGGTGCCGGAGGACGAGGCGCTGGCCCACCGCCATCTGGAGCTGTACCTCGACGGGCTGCGCCCCGAGGCCGCCCGCGCCCGCGGCACCGCGCTGCCCGGCCCGGCCGTCACCGTCGCGCACTTCGTCCACGCCACGGACCGCATCGTCGGCGGGAACCCCTAGCGCCCGTACCGCCCTTACCGCCCGCGGCCCCCGCAGCCGCGGCCACCCGGACCCACAGCCACCCGAACCCGCAAGCACGCACGAGAAAGGTAGTGGCATGGACACTACAAGGACGCAGCCCGCTGCGGCGGCCAACCCGCGGCGCTGGATCGCACTCGCCTTCATCGGGCTGGCGCAGCTCATGATCGTCCTGGACGTCACGATCGTGAACATCGCCCTGCCGTCCGCCCAGGCGGACCTGGGGATCTCCGACGGCGACCGGCAGTGGGTCATCACCGCGTACACCCTGGCCTTCGGCGGCCTGCTGCTCCTCGGCGGCCGGATCGCCGACTACACCGGCCGCCGCCGGGCCTTCCTGGCCGGGCTGATCGGCTTCGCCGCCGCCTCCGCGGTCGGCGGTGCGGCGCCCGGCTTCGGCGCGCTGCTGGGCGCGCGGGCCGCGCAGGGGGCGTTCGCCGCGCTGCTCGCGCCGGCCGCGCTCTCGCTGCTCACCACGAGCTTCACCGAGCAGCGCGAACGCGCCCGCGCCTTCGGCATCTTCGGCGCGATCGCGGCCGGCGGCGGCGCCATCGGCCTGGTCACCGGCGGGGCGCTGACCGAGTACCTGGACTGGCGCTGGTGCCTGTACGTCAACGTGCCCATCGCGGTGCTGGCCGCCGCCGGCTGGTGGGTGCTGCCCGCCGACACCCGCCCCGAGGTGCGGCCGAAGATCGACGTCCCCGGCGCGCTGCTCGCGGTGACCGGCCTGGTCGCCGTCGTCTACGGGTGCAGCGAGGCGGAGTCCGAGGGCTGGGACTCGGCGCTCGTGCTCGGCCTGCTCTTCCTCGGCGTGGCGCTGCTCACCGGCTTCGTGCTGCACGAGCGGACCGCCGCGGCGCCGCTGCTGCCGCTGCGGGTGGTGCTCAGCCGGGCCCGGGGGAGCGCGTTCCTGAGCATCGCGCTGGCCACCGTGGGGATGTTCGCCATGTTCCTCTTCCTCACGTACCACATGCAGATCGTCATGGGTTACTCGGCGCTGAAGACCGGGGTGGCGTTCCTGCCGCTGACCGCCGGCGTGCTGGCCGGCGCCGGCGGGCTCGCCACCCGGCTGCTGCCCCGGGTGCCGCCGCGGGCGCTGATCGTCCCCGGGCTGCTGTTCGCGGCGGCCGGCACCGGCTGGCTGGCGACGCTGGAGGTGGACACCTCGTACGCGGCCGGGGTGCTGCCGGCCGAGCTGATCATGGGCTTCGGGATGGGCATGGTGATGGCCCCGGCGATCAACTACGCCACCCACGGCGTCCGCGAGGAGGAGGCCGGGGTCGCCTCGGCGACGGTCAACACCTCGCAGCAGATCAGCGGTTCGATCGGCACCGCGCTGCTCAACACCGTGGCCACCAGCACCACCGCCGACTACCTCGCCGAGCGCGTGCCGGACGCGGGCGCGCTGGAGGAGCGGCGGGCCGCGGGCGGGCCGGTGCCGGAGGTCGTCAAGGCGGGCCTGGTCGAGGGCTTCACCTCGGCGTACGCGGTGGCGTCGGCCATCATGCTCGCCGCGGCGGTGGTGATCGCGGTGGTGATGAACACCCCGCGCCCGGACCGCTCCAAGGAGGGTGACGCCGCCCCCGCCCCCGCGGCCCACCTGGGCTGAGGCCCGTACCCCGGAACTCCCGGCCCGCCCTGCTCCCGGGGCGGGCCGGGTCCGCGGTCAGAGGCGGGCGGACTTCAGGGCCATGTGCAGCAGCAGGCGGTCCTCGCCGGCGGTGAGGTCGAGGCCGGTCAGCTCCTCGACCCGGGACAGCCGGTAGTACAGCGTCTGGCGGTGGATGCCCAGCGCGGCGGCGGTACGGGCGGCCTGGCCCGCGTGGTCGAGGTAGACCTCGGCGGTGCGGGCCAGTTCGGCGTGCGCCGGCTCCAGCAGCCGGCCGAGCACCGGGTCGACGCCGCCGGGCAGATCGGTGAGCAGCCGGTACGGGCCGATGTCCGGCCACCGCGCCACCGGGCCCAGGCGCGGTGCGGCCCGCGCCGCCCGGGCGGCGGCCAGCGCCTCGCGCCAGGTGCCGGGCAGCCCGGCGAGCCCGGCCCGCCCGTCGCCGACGCCGGCGACGACGTCCGCGCCCGTCCCGGCGGCGGCCTCGCCGTCACCCCTTCCCGTACGGGCCCCGCCCGCCCCGCCGCCGCGGGCGCCGCCCGGCGCGCCGCCGGCCGCGGCGTGCAGCAGCCGCTCCGCCGCCGCCACCGCCGGTTCGACCCCGCCCGGGGAGGGCAGCAGCACCAGCGCCGCCAGCACCCGCAGGCCCTCCCCGCCGGACTCCGCCTCCGCGCCGGCCCCGGCTCCCGGGCCGGCCCGCAGACCCGCACCCGCCCCCGTACCGCCGCCCCCGCCGGGCCGCCGTACGTCCGAGCCCGCCGCCCCGGGGTGCCCCGCCGCCCGTACCCGCACCACCGCCGTCGCCGCCGTCCGGGGCAGCCCCGGGCCCGGCGCCGCCGGGTCGGCCGGCGGCCAGGGCAGCACCGCCACCGCCGACACGGGCCCCGCCGCGTCGCCCGGCAGCGCGTCCCGTAGCCCCGCCAGCGCCGCGTCCCGCCCCGCCGCGGGCCCCGCCAGCACGTCGTGCAGCAGCGCCCCCGCCGCCGCGCCCGCCCGGGTCTCCGCCGCCAGCAGCGCCCCGATCCGCGCCGTGGTCCGCATCGCCTGCGCGATCCGCGGGTCCGGCGCGCGCCCCGGCCCGCCCAGCTCGACGTCCGCCAGGTGCCCGTCGTCGAGCAGCCAGACGTACCCCTGCACCACCCCGTCGTGCCGCGCCGGCAGGCAGATCCGCCCGGTGAGCACCCCCGCGGAGGGGTCCGGCGGGATCCGCATCGGCCCGGTCGCGCGGGCGATCCCGTACGCCTCGAACCACGCCCGCACCGCCGCCGTGGAGCGCCGGTGCAGGATGGACTTCGTCCGCACCGGGTCCATGAGCGAGGAGACGCCGCCCGACGAGCCGTCGCCGGTGTCGTGGACGCCGAAGGCGATCAGCCCGAAGTCCCGGTCCTCCAGGGTGGCGGGGGCGCCGAGCGCCGCCGAGACCTCGTCCACCAACTGCTGGTAGTCGCCGCGCATGACCGCAGCGTCTCATACATCTGTATGAGGGCGGGGTCTCGGATGCGTGACAGGTGTCGATGGCCCAGGATCGAAGCGGTCCTTAGATTTCACGGAGGTGTTACCTGCGCCCCGACCGTGGAGGTGCCCAGTGCTGGGTCCCGTGCTTCTCGCCGCCGCGCGCAGCGACGGAATCCGTCGTGCCGTCTCGGCCGCGCCGGTCAGCCGCCAGGTGGTCACGCGCTTCGTCGCCGGCGAGGAGCTCGCCGACGCCGTCGCCGCCGTCCGCGACCTGACCGCCCGCGGCCTGGAGGTCACCCTCGACCACCTCGGCGAGGACGTCACCGACCCGCGCGAGGCGCTGCGCGCCCGGGACGCGTACCTCCGGCTGACCGAGGCGCTGGCCGAGGAGGGTCTCGGCACCCGCGCCGAGATGTCCGTGAAGCTCTCCGCCTTCGGCCAGGCGCTGCCCGGCGGCCACGACCTCGCCCTCGCCCACGTCACCCCGGTGGTCGAAGCCGCCGCCGCGGCCGGCACCACGGTCACCCTCGACATGGAGGACCACAGCACCGTCGACTCCACCCTGGCCGTCCTGCGCACCCTGCGCGAGCGCTTCCCGCAGACCGGCGCCGTGCTCCAGTCGTACCTCTTCCGCACCGAGGAGGACTGCCGCGACCTCGCCGGCGAGGGCTCCCGGGTGCGGCTGGTGAAGGGCGCGTACAAGGAGCCGGCCGTCGTCGCCTTCCAGGACAGGCTGGCGGTGGACCGCGCGTACGTCCGCTGCCTGAAGGTCCTCATGGCCGGGCGCGGCTACCCCATGATCGGCACCCACGACCCCCGGATGATCGCGATCACCCGGGAGCTGGCCCGCCGCCACGGCCGCAAGGCCGGCGAGTACGAGTTCCAGATGCTCTACGGCATCCGCCCCCAGGAGCAGCACCGGCTGGTGGCCGAAGGCCACCGCATGCGCGTCTACACCCCCTACGGCACCGACTGGTACGGCTACTTCATGCGCAGGCTCGCCGAGCGCCCGGCGAACACCGCCTTCTTCCTGCGCGCCCTGGCCGGCCGCCGCTGACGACCCCCGCGAGCCCTCCGCGACCCCCCGAATGACTCCGCACCTCGAAGGAGAACGGCAACCATGGACGCTGTGACCCAGGTCCCCGCCCCGTACAACGAGCCGGTGCACACCTACGCCCCCGGCACACCGGAGCGCGCGCGGCTGGAGGCGAAGCTCAAGGAACTGGCCGAGAGCCCCATGGAGCTGCCGATGACCATCGGCGGCGTCCGCCGCATGGGCGGCGGCGCGCGCGTCGACGTCGTGCAGCCGCACAACCACAAGGCGGTCCTCGGCACCTACGGCACCGCCACCCGCGCCGACGCGCAGGACGCCATCGACGCCGCCCTGGCCGCCGCCCCCGGCTGGCGCGCGCTCTCCTTCGACGACCGCGCCGCGATCCTGCTCAAGGCCGCCGACCTGCTCGCCGGCCCGTGGCGCGAGACGATCGCCGCCTCCACCATGCTCGGCCAGTCCAAGACCGCGCAGCAGGCGGAGATCGACGCGCCCTGCGAGCTGGTCGACTTCTGGCGCTTCAACGTCCACTTCGCCCGCCAGATCATGGACGAGCAGCCGCCGGTCCAGCCGCACGGCGTGTGGAACCGGCTCGACCACCGCCCGCTGGAGGGCTTCGTCTACGCGATCACGCCCTTCAACTTCACCGCGATCGCCGGCAACCTGCCGACCGCGCCCGCCCTCATGGGCAACGTCGTGGTCTGGAAGCCGTCGCCGACCCAGACGCACTCCGCCGTGCTGCTCATGCGGCTGCTGGAGGAGGCCGGGATGCCGCCCGGCGTCATCAACCTCGTCACCGGCGACGGCAAGGAGGTCTCCGAGGCCGCGCTGCCGCACCCGGACCTGGCCGGCATCCACTTCACCGGCTCCACCCGCACGTTCCAGCACCTGTGGGGCGAGGTCGGCAGGAACCTGCCCGGCTACAAGGCGTACCCGCGGATCGTCGGCGAGACCGGCGGCAAGGACTTCATCGTCGCCCACCCGAGCGCGGACCCGGCGAAGCTGAAGACCGCGATCACCCGCGGCGCCTTCGAGTACCAGGGCCAGAAGTGCTCGGCCGCCTCCCGCGCGTACGTCCCGCGCTCGCTGTGGGACGGGGGCCTGAGGGACGCGCTGGTCACCGAGACCGAGGGCCTGGCCATGGGCGACGTCACCGACCTGGCGAACTTCGTCGGCGCCGTCATCGACGACCGGGCGTTCGCCAAGAACAAGGCCGCCATCGACCGCGCCGAGGCCGACCCGTCGTGCGAGATCGTCGCGGGCGGCACGTACGACGACACCGTCGGCTACTTCGTCCGCCCGACCGTCGTCGTCTGCTCCGACCCCGAGAACGAGGTCTTCACCGAGGAGTACTTCGGCCCGATCATCGCGGTGCATGTGTACGAGGACGACGGCTACGACGCGATGCTCGACCAGATGGAGTCCGTCGCCAAGTACGCCCTGACCGGGGCCGTCCTCGCGCAGGACCGGGCGGTCATCGCCGACGCGACGCGCAGGCTGCGCTTCGCGGCCGGCAACTTCTACGTCAACGACCGGCCCACCGGCTCGATCGTCGGCCAGCAGCCCTTCGGCGGCGCCCGCGCCTCGGGCACCAACGACAAGGCGGGCTCGAAGTTCAACCTGCTGCGCTGGTCCTCGCCGCGCGCCATCAAGGAGACGATGGACGCCCCGACCGACTACCGCTACCCCCACATGGGCTGACGCCCGCGGGACCGCACGCGGTCCCCCCGAACGCCGCCCCCGGTCGCCTCCCCCGTCGACCGGGGGCGGCCCCGTGCGCCCCCGGGTTACCGTCGTGACATGCGGATACTCGCCGTGCTCTGGGACATCGACGACACGATCTTCGACCACTCCGGCGCCGAGCGGCGCGCCGCGCTGGAGTACCTGACCGCGCGCGGGCTGCTGGGCCGCTACCCCTCCCCGGAGGCCGCCACCGCGCACTGGCACGCGGTCTCCGAGGAGTACGTGGACCGCTACCTCGCCGGTGAGTTCACCTTCGTGGCCCAGCGCCGCGAGCGGGCCCGGGTGCTCGCCGGCCGGCCGCTGACCGACGCCGAGGCCGACGTCTGGATGGCCGGCTACCTGGCCGCGTACCGGCGGCACTGGCGGGCCTTCCCCGACGTCGTACCGGCGCTCGACGGGCTCGTCCCGCGCCGGCGGCACGGCCTGCTGTCCAACAACAGCGCCCCGCACCAGGAGGAGAAGCTCCGCGCCATCGGCATGCACGACCGCTTCGAGGCGCTGGTGTGCTCCGAGGAACTCGGCGTCGCCAAGCCCGCCCCCGCCGCCTTCCACGCCGCCTGCGACGCCCTCGGGCTGCCGCCGGAGCGCGTCGCCTACGTCGGCGACCGGCCGGACACCGACGCGGCGGGCGCGGACGCGGCGGGGCTGACGGGGATCTGGCTGGACCGCGGCGGCGCGGGCACGGGTGCGGGTGCGGGTGCCGGTGCCGGTGCCGGTGCCGGTGCCGGTGCCGGTGCCGGTGGAGGCGTGCGCGCACCGGCGCAGGAGCTTGTGAAACCCCCCGCGGGTGTGCGCCGCATCACGTCGCCCGCCCAGCTCGCGGCGCTCCTCGCCACCCTGGAGCCGTAGCGATCACCGCAGGTCGGCGGGGGTGCCGTCTCAGATAGTAGGAAGCCCGAGTATTTGGCGAGACAAGAACGCTTTGACGTCCTACTTTTGTAGGAGCCGAACGCTCGCGGAACAGCGACGGTGGTCGAGGCATGGCGCCCCTACGCAGGTCACCCCTGCGGCGCCGCTCCCGCCCCAGCGGCGTCCCCACGTATCTCCAGCGCCCAGAGGAGCTGCCCCCATGGCTGCCACCACCACGGTCCGCCGCGCTCGCCTCTCCGCCCGTACCCGGCAGACCCGGGACTCCGCGGACGCCCGGAAGAACGCCGCCGCCGCGCTCCAGCGGGCGTTCGACCGCCGCGACAACGGCGGCGCGACCGGCCACTGAGCCGCGGGCCCGCACCGGGCCCGCCGCGCCATCACCTCTCCACCGGCTCGCCACCACCACCGGATCCGGACCCCGGCCCGCGCACGGCGGCCGCTCAGCGGCCCCGTACCAGCTCGAAGCGGTCGATCCGCGTGCCGTCCTCGGCGTACGCGGCGACGTTCAGCGCGGGCGAGGCGCCCGGCAGGGACTCCACCGCGAGGAACGAGTAACCGGTGTAGCGCACCCGCGACCACTCGACGCCCTCCAGCGCCTTCTCGCCCGACCGCGTCCAACTGAACGTCTCCACCACGTCCCGGTCGCGGCGCCGGCCCTCGTAGGTGTCCGGGGCGCTGAAGCCGTAAAGCTTGCGCCCGCCGCCGCCCGCGGTCACGTAGACCGCGCCGTGACGCTCGGTGTCCACCGAGCCGCCGACCGGCAGCGGCCGGGTCAGGGCGCCTGCGCGCAGCGCGTCGGTGCGCTCGTAGACGTGGTTGTGGCCGTTGATCACCAGGTCCACGCGGTGCTTGTCGAACAGCGGCGTGAAGTGCTCCCGTACCCCGCCGTCCGAGGCGTGCGTGCTGGTGGAGTACGCGCAGTGGTGGAAGAAGACCACGACGAAGTCGACGTCGGCCGCCGTGCGCAGCGCCTTCAGCCGCCGGTCCAGCCAGCGCACCTGGGCGCCGTCGGTGAAGCCGAGGTTGGCCGGGATCTCGTACGACACGTCGTTGGCGTCCAGCGCCACGACGGCGACGTTGCCGTAGACGAAGGAGTACGAGCCCGGCGCCTCGCGCGGACCCGCGCCGTTGCCCGGCAGCGTCCAGCGGGCGCGCTGGCCGTCGTAGCCGTCGGGGGAGTACCACGCCTCCATGTCGTGGTTGCCCATCGCCGGCATCCACGGGACCCGGGAGGACACCGGGTCGATCTGCCGCAGGAAGTCGTCCCACACCCGGGCGTCGTAGCTGTCGGTCTCCATGCCCTGCCCGGAGTCCTCGGCGTAGCAGATGTCGCCGGCGTGCAGGTGGAACGCCGGGGGGCCGCCGGGCAGGGCGCCGATGCGCCGGGTGATCGCGCGGGCGGCGCGGCCGGTGCCCTGGTCGCCGAAGGCGGTGAAGACGAAGCGCTCCGGCCGGGCGGGCGCGGTGCGGAACCCGGCGAGGTGCTCGCCGGCTCCCGGCGAGGCGGCGGGGTCGAACTCGTCGTGGCCGAGGCCGTAGACGTACGCCGTGCCGGGCGCCAGGCCGTCGAGCGCGGCGTGCACGTAGTGCTGCTCCACCGCCGGCAGGCCGTTCAGCTCGGGGGTCTTCAGCGGCCGGATCTCGGCCGCGACGCGCTCGCCGAGGTCGCCGCGGTCCCTGCCGAAGCGCACGTACGGCCGGCGCACCGGCAGCGGGAGCTGCCAGCCGACGCGCATCTGCGTGCACGGGTCGGCGCCGAAGGCCAGATGCCGGCCGAACGCCGCCGGCGGGCCGGAGGGCGCGGGGCTGACGGAGTGCGCCGAGGAGTCGTCCGTACGCCCGGACCCGCCGGTACGCCCCGGCCCGCCGTCGCCGTTGCTGCACCCGGCGAGCAGCAGCCCGCCGGCCAGCCCGCCGGCGCCGGTGACGACGCGCCGCCGGGAGAGCCGGCGGCGCAGGTACTCGTGCTGTTCTGCCATGCTCATGCCGCGGGCGAGGCGTGGCGGGATGCCGAAGCCGGGTGTGTCCATACGTCCGAGCCTTCCCCGTCGCGGCCGGCCCATCGGAGAACCGCGGCCGTCGGCGTGGTGAACGCCTCCGGTAGTCCACATCCCGGACGGCGGTGTCATCCCGCAAGACGTAGCGCGTAGGCTCCCCTTCATGTCTCGCAGCATTCGTCTCGCGTCCATTCCCGGCGACGGCATCGGCCCCGAGGTCGTGGCCCAGGGCCTGAAAGTGCTCTCCGCCGTCCTGCCGCAGGACGTGAAGCTGGAGACCGAGAGCTACGACCTGGGCGCCCGCCGCTGGCACGCCACCGGCGAGACCCTGCCGGACGCGGAGCTGGCGGCCCTCAAGGACTACGACGCGATCCTGCTCGGCGCCATCGGCGACCCCTCGGTGCCGTCCGGCGTGCTGGAGCGCGGGCTGCTGCTGAAGCTGCGCTTCGCCTTCGACCACTACGTGAACCTGCGCCCGTCGAAGCTCTTCCCCGGCACCGAGACCCCGCTGGCCGGCCGTCCGGACATCGACTTCGTCGTCGTCCGCGAGGGCACCGAGGGCCCCTACACGGGCAACGGCGGCAGCCTGCGCACCGGCACCCCGGCCGAGGTGGCCACCGAGGTCAGCGTCAACACCGCGTACGGCGTGGAGCGCGTGGTCCGGGACGCGTACGAGCGCGCCCAGGCCCGCCCGCGCAAGAAGCTGACGCTCGTGCACAAGAACAACGTGCTCGTCTACGCCGGCCACCTGTGGAAGAACACCTTCGACAGCGTCGGCGCCGAATACCCCGACGTCACCACGGACTACCTGCACGTCGACGCCGCGACGATCTTCCTCACCACCCAGCCCGAGCGGTTCGACGTGATCGTCACCGACAACCTCTTCGGCGACATCCTCACCGACCTCGCCGCCGCCATCAGCGGCGGCATCGGCCTCGCCGCCTCCGGGAACATCAACCCGGCCGGCGCCTTCCCGTCGATGTTCGAGCCGGTCCACGGCTCCGCGCCGGACATCGCCGGCACCGGCAAGGCCGACCCGACGGCCACCGTCCTGTCGGTCGCCCTGCTCCTGCGCCACCTCGGCTACGCCGCGCAGGCCACCCGCGTCGAGGAGGCCGTCGAGGCCGACCTGGCCGCGCGGGGCGCCACGGCGCGCACCACGGACGAGATCGGCGACGCGCTCGCCGCCCGAGTATCCGGCTGACCGCCGGGACCACACACACGCTCGCGCGGCCGGCCCGGCCGGTCAGGTTTCTCCGTACGGCCGACTGACGCCGACCCTCCGGTCGGCGTCAGTGCGACGATGACCCTTCGGGCCGCATACCACCGCCACACTTGCCGCTGCCCACACCCACGTCATAATCGACTGCGGGGCCGCGGCACGGGGTAATGCTCGGACGTCCTAGTACCTTCGGGTGCAAGGGCGCCGGTACGGGACGCGGTCCGCCACACACCGAACGGTGAAGGACACGAATCTGATGACCACGATCGAGCTCAAGCCGTCCGCACACCCGCTGTCCGACGCGGAGCGCGAGACGATCCTCACCAACCCCGGCTTCGGCAAGCACTTCACCGACCACATGGTCACGATCAAGTGGACCGAGGGCCGCGGCTGGCACGACGCGCAGCTCCAGCCGTACGCGCCGCTCACCCTCGACCCGGCGACGATGGCGCTGCACTACGGGCAGTCCATCTTCGAGGGGCTGAAGGCGTACCGGCAGCCCGACGGCAGCGTCCGCACCTTCCGGCCGGACGCCAACGCGCGCCGCTTCCAGCTCTCCGCCCGCCGGCTGGCCATGCCCGAACTGCCCGTCGAAACCTTCGTGGAGGCCATCGACGTGCTGGTGCGCCAGGACAAGGCGTGGGTGCCGGGCACCGGCGAGGAGTCGCTGTACCTGCGCCCGTTCATGTTCGCCACCGAGGTCGGCCTCGGCGTGAACTCGCCGGCGCACGAGTACCTGTTCATGGTGCTGGCCTCGCCCGCGGGCGCGTACTTCCACGGCGGCATCAAGCCGGTGTCGGTGTGGCTCACCGAGGAGTACGTGCGCGCCGCGCCCGGCGGCACCGGCGAGGCCAAGTGCGCGGGCAACTACGCGGGCGCCATGGCGGCCACCCTCCAGGCCGTGCAGCAGGGCTGCGACCAGGTGGTGTGGCTGGACGCGGTGGAGCGCCGCTGGATCGAGGAGATGGGCGGGATGAACCTGTACTTCGTGCGGGAGGGCGGGCCCGGCGGGCAGGAAGGGGCCGCGGAGGTGGTCACGCCCGAGCTGACCGGCACGCTGCTGCCCGGCATCACCCGCGACTCGCTGCTGACCATCGCCGCCGACCTCGGCTACCGCACCGGCGAGGTGCGCATCTCCAAGGAGGAGTGGCAGGCCGGCTGCGCGGACGGCACGATCACGGAGACCTTCGCCTGCGGCACGGCGGCGGTCATCACGCCGGTGGGGCACGCGAAGTCCAGCACGGCGGAGTGGACGGTCGCCGACGGGTCGATGGGGCCGATCACGGCGCGGCTGCGCAAGGCGCTGGTCGACGTGCAGACCGGGCAGGCCCCGGACCCGCACGGCTGGATGCACGAGCTGGGCTGACGCACGGGCCGGCTGACGCACGGGCCCGCCTGACGCAGGGGCCGGGCCGACGACGCGGTACGGGGCCGGTGGCTCCGTACCGCGTCAGGGGCCGCCGCCTGGATCCGGCGGCGGCCCCTTGCGTGCCGTGGTGTCGCGGGTGCGTCAGTAGACGGTCACGCCGTAGGCGCTCAGCGCCTCGGTGACCGGCTGGTGGATGGCGGAGCCGTTGGTGCCGGTGCAGCCCGCGCTGCCGGAGTGGATGCCGTACGCGACGTTGCCCGAGAAGTGGGCGCCGCCGCTGTCGCCGCCGGCGGAGCAGGCGGTGGTGCGGACCATGTTGTAGACGGGGCCTTCGCTGTAGTTGACGGTCACGTTCACCGCGGTCACGCTGCCGCTGGTGACCTGGGTGGTGGAGCCGCTCTTCTGGATGGCCTGGCCGACGACGGCGTTGGCGGCGCTGGTGATGTCCCGGGTGCTGCCGTTGTAGAGGTTCACGGTGCCCGCGGGGGAGGAGCCGTCGGTGTAGCGGACGATGCCGTAGTCGTTGGTCGGGAAGCTGGTGCCCTCGCGGGTGCCGACGGCCGCGCCGCCGCTGGTGGCCGACCAGGAGGCGCCGGCGTTGGTGCAGTGGCCCGCGGTGACGAAGTAGCGGGCGTTGTTCTTGGTCACGTTGAACGCCGCGGAGCAGCGGTAGCCGCCGCCGTAGATGGCGTCGCCGCCCAGGACCTCCTTGCGGAACGTCCCGGGTATGCGCTCCACCCGGGCCGTGCCGTCGAGGCTCTTCGCGACGCTCTTCAGCTTCGCGTACTCGGCGGCGGAGACCGTGGAGTCGGCCTGCACGGCTATCTGGTTCGTGGCCGGATCGACACCCCACGAGGTGCCGGTGATCTTCGCCCGCTCCTCGAAGGCGCCCATCGCGGAGCGGAGTTCCGCGGCGCTGTGCTCGACCAGCTCGGCGCGGGCGCCGGCGGCGCGGGCCTCGGCGGCGGCGGCCTTGTCGGTGACCGTCACGACCAGCTCGCCGGTGTCGGCGTCCAGGTACGTGCCGGCGCTGTCGGCGCCGAGGGTGCGCGCGACGTCGGCGCTGAGCGCCAGCGTCGCCGCGTCGGCCTGTACCCCCTGGTCGGGGCGGTCGGCCGGCGGGGGTGCCGCGGCGGCCGTGGAGCCGGCGGCGGCGGTGCCGAGGAGGAGAAGGGCGGCAAGGGTGCCGCCCAGACGCGCGGACATCTGGGGTCTCATGCGGTGGGTTCTCCTTTGGTGTGAATCATGTGGGGGTGCGTGGGAGGTGCCGTACCGACTGGCCGGGGACCAAATTGGCACGCGCATGTCATTGACACAAGACCGCATCGCGCCCTGACCTCGCCGTACGAAACGTGGGCACTCTGCCCGTATCGTGAGACGGGACTCCAGGTCGGGCGGGGTGTGTGCCAGACTGCCCGACGTGACCTCGTCTGCCGTCATGATTATTGGCAACAGGCGCGCCGGTCCGCGCTGACCCGTACCGCGATCCGCATGCGGTGCTGGCTCACCGCGTCCCAGACCCGCGCGCAGACCTCTCGCGACCCGCGAGGGGTCTTTTGCTTTTCCGGGGCCGGAGAGCACACCATCCCGACAGGAGCACTTCGATGAGCACAGAGCCGGAAGCCCCCGACACTCCGGGAAGCCCCGGACCCTCCGATGATGGTTTCCACGTCTTCGACACCACGCTGCGCGACGGCGCGCAGCGCGAGGGCATCAGCCTCACCGTCGCGGACAAGCTGGCCATCGCCCGGCACCTCGACGACTTCGGCGTGGGCTTCATCGAGGGCGGCTGGCCCGGCGCGGTGCCCCGGGACACGGAGTTCTTCCGCCGCGCCCGCGACGAGATCGACTTCCGGTACGCACAGCTCGTCGCCTTCGGCTCCACCCGCAAGGCGGGCGTACGGGTCGAGGACGACCCGCAGGTGCTGGCGCTGCTGGAGTCCAAGGCGCCCGTCGTCACCCTGGTCGCCAAGGCGCACGACCGGCACGTGGAGCTGGCGCTGCGCACCACGCTCGCGGAGAACCTCGCGATGGTCCGGGACACGGTGGCGTTCCTGCGCGAGCACGGCCGCCGGGTCTTCGTCGACTGCGAGCACTTCTTCGACGGCCACCGCGCCAACGCCGCGTACGCCAAGCAGGTCGTCGCCGCGGCGCACGAGGCCGGCGCCGACGTCGTCGTGCTCTGCGACACCAACGGCGGCATGCTCCCCGGCCAGGTGCGCGAGACCGTCGCCGAGGTGCTGGCCGCCACCGGCGCGCGGCTCGGCATGCACGCCCAGGACGACTCCGGCTGCGCCGTGGCCAACACCCTGGCCGCCGTCGACGGCGGCGCCACGCACGTGCAGTGCACCGCCAACGGCTACGGCGAGCGCGTCGGCAACGCCAACCTGTTCCCGGTGGTGGCCGCGCTGGAGCTGAAGTACGACATGCGGGTGCTGCCCGCGGGCAAGCTGGCGGAGATGACCAGGATCTCGCACGCCGTCGCCGAGGTCGTCAACATCGCGCCGGCCACCCACCAGCCGTACGTGGGCGTCTCGGCCTTCGCCCACAAGGCCGGCCTGCACGCCTCCGCCATCAAGGTCGACCCCGACCTCTACCAGCACATCGACCCCGATCTGGTCGGCAACCGGCTGCGGATGCTGGTCTCCGACATGGCCGGCCGGGCGTCCATCGAGCTGAAGGGCAAGGACCTCGGCCTCGACCTCGGCGACGACCGCGAGCTGCTGAGCCGCGTGGTGGAGCGGGTCAAGGAGAACGAGCACCGCGGGCTGACGTACGAGGCCGCCGACGCCTCCTTCGAGCTGCTGCTCCGCGAGGAGCTGCAACTGCGCGAGTCCGGCCGGAGCCGGCGCTACTTCCGTACCGAGTCCTGGCGGGCCATCGTCGAGGACCGGCCGGACGGCACCCACGCCAACGAGGCCACGGTCAAGCTGTGGGCCAAGGGCGAGCGGACCGTCGTCACGGCCGAGGGCAAAGGCCCGGTCCATGCCCTGGACCGGGCCCTGCGGGTGGCGCTGGAGCGCATCTACCCCCAGCTCGCCGACTTCGAGCTGATCGACTACAAGGTGCGGATCCTGGAGGGGACCCACGGCACCGAGTCGACGACCCGCGTGCTCATCACCACCGGCGACGGCCGGGGCGAGTGGGACACCGTCGGCGTCGCGGACAACGTCATCGCGGCGTCGTGGCAGGCGCTGGACGACGCGTACGCCTACGGCCTGCTGCGCGCCGGAGTGGTTCCGGAGGAGTAGCGCCGGGCACCCCGGGGGCGCCGGGAACCACACCGGCGCCCTCCGCACCGCCGCTCTCCGCCCCGGCGCCTTCCGCCCCGGCGCCCGTCGCCCCGCCGCCCGACGCCGCGCTCCCGCCCGGCTTCTGCGGTCCGCGGGGCGTACGCGGCCGCAGCACCGCCAGGGTCAGCACCGCCGCCGCGGCGACCAGCGCCGCCCCGATGCCGAACGCCAGCCGGAAGCCGCCCGTCAGCGCCGCGTCCGGCCCGTCCCCGGCCGCGGCCAGCGCCTCCGTACGCCCCGCCGCCAGCGTCGTCAGCACCGCGACGCCCAGCGCGCCGCCGATCTGCTGCCCGGTGTTGAACAGCCCGGAGACCACCCCGGCGTCGTCCGCGCGCGCCCCGGACATGCCCAGCGCGGTCATCGCCGGCAGCACCAGCCCGCCGCCGCTGATCAGCAGCATCGTCGGCAGCAGGTGGGTCACGTAGCTCACCTCGGCCGGATCCCGCGGGATCCGGACGAGCAGCGCCAGGGCGAGCGCGAGGAGTACGAGGCCGGCCAGCAGCACCGACCGCTCGCCGAACCGGGCCACCAGCCGGGCGGAGACGAGCAGCGAGGTGACGCCGATGGTGACCGCGGCCGGCAGCATCGCGAAGCCGGTCTCGGCGGCCCCGTAGCCCAGCACCTGCTGCATGTAGAGCGCGACGACGATCTGGAAGGCGAACATTCCCGAGATCACGAGCAGTTGGACGGCGTTGGCGCCGGACACGGTGCGCGAGCGGAAGACGCGCAGCGGCAGCAGCGGCGCGGCGGCCCTGGCCTGGCGGAGCACGAAGCCGGCCAGCAGGGCGGCGGCCAGCGCGGCGGAGCCGAGGGTGCGGCCCGAGGTCCAGCCGTGGCTCTCGGTCTCGACGATGGTGTAGACGCCGAGCATCAGCCCGGAGGTGACCAGCAGCGCGCCGGCGACATCGGCGCCCGCGGCCAGGCCGATGCCGCGGTCGCCGGGCAGCACGCGGAGCGCGAGCACGGCGGTGGCCAGCCCGATGGGCAGGTTGATGAAGAAGATCCAGTGCCAGCTCAGCGCGTCGGTGAGCACGCCGCCGAGCACCTGGCCCAGCGAGGCGCCGGTCGCGCCGGTGAACGCGAAGGCGCCGATGGCCTTCGCCCGCTCCTTCGGGTCGGTGAAGAGTGTGACGATCATGCCGAGCCCGACGGCCGAGGCCAGCGCGCCGCCGACGCCCTGCACGAAGCGGGCGGCGATCAGCAGCCACGGCTCGGTGGCCAGACCGCACAGCAGCGAGGCGGCGGTGAAGAGCAGGACGCCGGCGACGAACACCCGCTTGCGGCCGAGCAGGTCGCCGAGCCGGCCGGCGAGGAGGAGCAGCCCGCCGAAGGCGATCATGTAGGCGTTGACCGTCCAGGTCAGGTCGGCGGGGGAGAACCCCAGGTCCTGCTGGATGGCGGGGAGCGCGACGGTGACGATGCTCCCGTCGAGGATGATCATCAGCGCGCCGGTGCAGAGGATCGCGAGGGCGAACCAGCGGGACCGGTCGGAGCGTGGGTCGGTGGCGTTCATGCGGCCTCTCCTGGGCTTTGGGGCAACAGGAGAGACCGTAGCAGATAGTTTCGTACGAGACTATCTCGTATTCAGTTTTCTTCTACGGACCTTCTTGCCGGCTACCGCCGGGCCTGCCGCGCCCGGCGAACGGGCTGGTCGGAGTGGACGGGCTCGGCCAGTGCGCCCTCCGTCAGGTTCTCCAGGGCGCCGACGAAGATCTCCCGCTGGGCCGCCGGCAGGGCGTCGAGGACGTCCCGGTGCACCCGGTCGACGACCTCCTGGCCGCGCGCCGCGATCTCCGCGCCGGCCTCGGTGACGTGGATGATGCGGGCCCGTCGGTCCGTGCTCGACGGCCGCCGCTCGGCGTACCCGGCCTTCTCCAGGCCGTCCACGGTCACGACCATCGTCGTCTTGTCCATCCGCGCCAGCTCGGCGAGCTGGCCCTGGGTCCGCTCGGCCTCCAGCGCGTGCACGAGCACGCACTGCTCGCGCTGGAGCAGGCCGACCTCGCTCAGCGCGGCGGCCAGGCGGGTGTTGAGTACATGCGCGGTGTGGACCAGCGTTCCGGTCAGATCCAGTACCGTACGGGCGGGCGCGCGGGATGCGGGCGTGGTGGTCATGGGTCCAGGTTAACAAGAAGGTCTACTACGGAACCTTCTCGTGCTCCACCGATCTGTCCAACTGCGTTGTTGGAGCCCTACAGCCCGCATCGACGTGTCGTTGGCCGGTGTCTGGCCCCGTCACCTGCACATAGTGCCGGGTGCTCATGATTTCCCGGCCGACGTTGTAGGGAAATGACATAAGGTTCGATGCCCTCGTACCCGTACCGTCTTTCTATGACCACAGTGGACTACGCCCCCTCCGACGCGGCGGCGACGGCAGGCGCCGTCGAGAACGAGGCCCGGGGGCGGGCGGCCGAGCTGCGCCGCATTCGCGAGCAGGCCCACGCGGGGCCCAGCGAGCGGGCGACCGCCGCGCAGAAGGCCAAGGGGAAGCTCACTGCCCGGGAGCGGATCGACCTGCTGCTGGACGAGGGGTCGTTCAACGAGGTGGAGCCGCTGCGCCGGCACCGCGCCACGGGCTTCGGCCTGGAGGCCAAGAAGCCCTACACGGACGGTGTGATCACCGGGTGGGGGACGGTGCACGGGCGGACGGTCTTCGTCTACGCCCACGACTTCCGGATCTTCGGCGGCGCGCTGGGCGAGGCGCACGCGAACAAGATCCACAAGATCATGGACAAGGCGATCGCGGCCGGTGCGCCGCTGGTGTCGCTGAACGACGGTGCGGGCGCCCGGATCCAGGAGGGCGTCTCGGCGCTCGCCGGCTACGGCGGCATCTTCCAGCGCAACACCCGCGCCTCCGGCGTCATCCCGCAGATCTCGGTCATGCTCGGCCCCTGCGCCGGCGGCGCCGCGTACAGCCCGGCGCTCACCGACTTCGTCTTCATGGTCCGCGAGACCTCGCAGATGTTCATCACGGGACCGGACGTGGTCAAGGCGGTGACCGGCGAGGAGATCAGCCAGAACGGGCTGGGCGGCGCGGACGTGCACGCGGAGACCTCGGGCGTGTGCCACTTCGCGTACGACGACGAGGTGACGTGCCTGGAGGAGGTGCGCTACCTGCTGTCGATGCTGCCGCAGAACAACCGGGAGAACCCGCCGGCCGTCACCGCCGAGGACCCGGCCGACCGCGGCGGCGACCCGCTGCTGGACCTGGTGCCGGCCGACGGCAACAGGCCGTACGACATGCACAAGGTGATCGAGGAGATCGTCGACGACGGCGAGTACCTCGAAGTGCACGAGCGCTGGGCCACCAACCTGATCTGCGCGCTCACCCGGCTCGACGGCCAGGTGGTCGGCATCGTCGCCAACCAGCCGCAGTCGCTGGCGGGCGTCCTGGACATCGAGGCGAGCGAGAAGGGTGCCCGCTTCGTCCAGATGTGCGATGCGTTCAACATCCCGATCGTCACCCTGCTCGACGTCCCCGGCTTCCTGCCGGGCGTCGACCAGGAGCACGGCGGCATCATCCGGCACGGTGCGAAGCTGCTCTACGCCTACTGCAACGCCACCGTGCCGCGGATCTCGATCGTGCTCAGGAAGGCGTACGGCGGCGCGTACATCGTCATGGACAGCCAGTCCATCGGCGCCGACCTCACCTACGCCTGGCCGACCAACGAGATCGCCGTCATGGGCGCCGAGGGCGCCGCCAACGTGATCTTCCGTCGCGACATCGCCGCCGCGGAGGACCCCGAGGCCAAGCGCACCGAGATGGTCAAGCAGTACAAGGCCGAGCTGATGCACCCGTACTACGCGGCCGAACGCGGGCTCGTGGACGACGTCATCGACCCCGTGGACACCCGCCAGATCCTCATCCGGTCCCTGACCATGCTGCGGACGAAGCACGCGGACCTGCCGGCGCGCAAGCACGGCAACCCGCCGCAGTGACCCCGCCGCCTCCCCGCAGCCCGCAGCCCGCAGCCGACCGCGCAGAACAGCCCAGGAGCACACACGTGACCACGCCGCACACCGAGAACCTCGTCCGGGTCGAGAAGGGCGAAGCCAGCGAGGAAGAGCTGGCCGCGCTCACCGCGGTGCTGCTCGCCCGCGCCGCCGCCCCGCGGCCGACCCACGCCCGCCACGGCGGGCACGGCGACTCCGCGGCCCGCTGGCGCCGGCTGGAGCGCCAGCACGGCTTCCGCGCCCCGCACAGTTGGCAGCGCTGACGCCCGAGCCGCACCACGCACGACGAAGGCCCCGCCACCGGCGGGGCCTTCGCGCGTCGTACGGTACGCACCGGGCGGCCTCCTGCCGGGCGGCCCGCGACCCGCCGCTCAGCCCTGCGCGGCCGCCTCCAGGCGCCCCAGGGCCGCGTCCACCCGCGCCAGCGTGCGCTCGCGGCCCAGCACCTCCAGCGACTCGAACAGCGGCAGCCCCACCGTCCGCCCCGTCACCGCGACCCGCACCGGCGCCTGCGCCTTGCCCAGCTTCAGGCCGTGCTCCTCGCCCGCGGCGAGCACCGCCTCCTTCAGCGCCTCCGCCGACCACTCGGCCGCCACCAGCTTCGCGCGCGCCGTCCGCAGCAGGTCGGCCGCGCCCGGCTGCCCCGGTTTCATGGCTTTGTCCCATGACTTCTCGTCGGTCACCGGCTCGTCGAGGAAGAGGAAGTCGACGTTCGCCGTGATGTCGGAGAGCACCGTCAGCCGCGTCTGCGCCAGCGGCGCCAGCGCCGCGAAGGCGTCCGCGTCGAAGGACTCCGCCGGCCACGGCGCGTACGGCGCCCGCAGCCAGGGCGCGCAGCGCGCGGCGAAGTCCTTCACGTCGAGCATGCGGATGTGGTCCGCGTTGACGGCCTCGGCCTTCTTCAGGTCGAAGCGGGCCGGGTTGGGCACCACGTCGGCGATGTCGAAGGCCGCGACCAGTTCCTCGCGGGTGAAGACGTCCCGGTCGGCGGAGAGCGACCAGCCCAGCAGCGAGAGGTAGTTGATCAGCCCCTCGGGCAGGAAGCCGCGCTCGCGGTAGAGGTTGAGCGAGGACTGCGGGTCGCGCTTGGACAGCTTCTTGTTGCCCTCGCCCATGACGTACGGCAGGTGGCCGAACTCCGGCACCCGCTTGGCGTCGCCCAGCTCGATCAGCGCGCGGTAGAGCGCGATCTGCCGCGGCGTGGAGGACAGCAGGTCCTCGCCGCGCAGCACGTGCGTGATCTCCATCAGCGCGTCGTCGACCGGGTTGACCAGGGTGTAGAGCGGGGCGCCGTTGGCGCGCACGATGCCGTAGTCCGTGACGTTCTCGGGTGCGAACGTCAGCTCGCCGCGCACCAGGTCGGTGAAGGTGATCGTCTCGTCCGGCATCCGGAAGCGGACGATCGAGGCCCGGCCCTCCGCCTCGTACGCGGCCACCTGCGCGGCGGTCAGCGCGCGGCAGTGCCCGTCGTACCCGGAGGGCCGCCCGGCCGCGCGCGCCGCCTCGCGGCGCTCCTCCAGCTCCGCCGCGGTGCAGTAGCAGCGGTAGGCGTGCCCGGCGTCCTGGAGCCGGCGGGCCACGTCGGCGTAGATGTCCATGCGCTGCGACTGCCGGTACGGCGCGTGCGGGCCGCCGGCCTCGGGGCCCTCGTCCCAGTCGACGCCGAGCCAGCGGAAGGAGTCGAGCAGTTGCTCGTACGACTCCTCGGAGTCGCGGGCCGCGTCGGTGTCCTCGATCCGGAAGACCAGCGACCCACCGGTGTGCCGGGCGTACGCCCAGTTGAACAGGGCGGTGCGCACCAGGCCCACATGGGGGTTGCCGGTGGGGGAGGGACAGAAGCGGACCCGTACGGGGGCCGGGGGGGCTGCGCTAGCCACGCTTGATCACCTTGTTGGCGAGAGTGCCGATGCCTTCGATGGTGACGGCGACCTCGTCGCCGTCGTGCAGCGGGCCGACGCCCGCGGGGGTCCCGGTGAGCACGACGTCACCGGGCAGCAGCGTCATCGCCTCGGTGATGTGCACGATCAGCTCGGGGATCGAGCGCACCATGTCCGTCGTCCGGCCGAGCTGGCGCTGTTCGCCGTTGACCGTGCACTGGATGGCGATGCCCTCGGCGATCCGGGCCGGGTCCAGCTCCGTCTCGACCCACGGGCCGAGCGGGCAGGAGGTGTCGAAGCCCTTGGCCCGGGCCCACTGCTTCTCGCGCCGCTGGACGTCGCGCGCGGTCACGTCGTTCGCGCAGGTGTAGCCGAGGATCACGTCCTGGGCCCGCTCCAGCGGCACTTCGCGGCAGAGCCGGCCGATGACGACGGCCAGCTCCGCCTCGTACTGCACGTCGTCGGAGAAGGACGGGTACGCGATGGGGTCGCCGGGGCCGATCACCGAGGTGGACGGCTTGAAGAAGGTGACCGGCACTTCAGGTACCTCGTTGCCCAGCTCCGCGGCGTGCTCGGCGTAGTTGCGGCCGATCGCGACGACCTTGTTGGGGAGCACGGGGGGCAGCAGCCGCACCTTGTCCAGCGGGAGCCTGCGGCCCGACCGCTCGAACTCGGCGAAGGGATGACCCTTGATCACGTCGAGGGTGACCTCGCCCCGGGGGACGCCGGCGCCGTCGAAGCCGTCGGAGCCTTCGACCACACCGAACGCGACGCTGCCGTCGACGGAGAACCTGGCGATACGCACGGGGCCCAGGTTATCGCCCCGCCACGGTGCGTCGCGCCGCGCGGGTCAGGCCCCGGCGGGGATCTCCTCCAGCACGGTGCGGCGCGGGTTCGCGGTGCGCTCCGGCGGCTGCGCGGCCGGGGCGGCGGCGGCGATCCGGGCGGCGAGCGCCTCGGGCGGCTCGGGAACCAGCAGGTCCCCGGCGTCGTCGAGGTGGGCGAGGGTGGTGCGCCGCGGGTTGGCTATGGTGCGGAGGATCATGACGGTTACTCGTGCCTTTACGTGCCGGGGCCCGCTGTCGGGCCGACGAGAGTGCGCTTTACGGAACGGGCCGTTGTGTCAAGGCAAGGGTAGGCATCGCTATTCCCCGTGCCGCCGGGACCCATCCCGTACGGCATTGTGACTTTCCTCACCCCCTCGGTGACGAATGCCAAATATCGTCGACTCCGGCGAACGGCCAAAACAGCGCATCTCTCGACAGGGGCGACATTTCCCAACCGATGGGCTCGACCCGGGACACAGCCCCGGGCCATGCACCTCGTAGGAAAATGTCCGTTATCCCCACCCCCTGCTTCCACCACGTGTAATGTGACTGCCACGGTGAGTAGTTGCGGTCGACCTGTTACCCCCGGGCCTTGTTGGAGATCCCGGCACTGTGCTGGAATTCCACGGACCGTCGCTGGAGTGCAGTCGACGCAGAGGCGCAACGGGGCGCCACGCGAGGGGCTGTGCGGGGAGCTTGCGCCGGTTGGTTCACGGCGGGCGGGGGCCTAAGCTCCCGCACGACCAGACAACGCTCCGGCGCATGCGCCGGAGCCGGTCCTAGAGGTTGCGACGCTAGTGCAGGGACGATTGAAGACTGACGGCAGCGTTCCGGGCGAGCCTGAGGTGCGCGGGAAGACCGATCGCGCAGCCTCTCTTCGGTACGGCCAGAGCGCGAGCTCCTCGCCGGACCGGAAAGCCGACCGCGGCAGCGCCCGAATACCCGCGCCCGAGGCCGGCGACTTCGCCAGCATGCAGCAGCCCAAGGGCTCGAAGGGCCCGGGCTCCCGGATCCTGCTGCGCAACTGGCGCATCAGCACCAGACTTGTCTCGCTCCTTGCGCTCCCCGTGGTCGCCGCGACCACGCTGGGAGCTTTCCGCATCGAGGACTCCTGGCAGAACCTCCAGCAGCTCGAGAACATGAAGCTGCTGACGGACATGACCGAAGAGGCCACCGAACTCGCCGACATGCTCCAGCAGGAGCGCGACAAGTCGGCCGGCCTCATCGTCGACGGCAACCCGAAGCACCCGGACATCACCGACGCCCGGGACGAGACCGACAAGGCCCTGATCGCCTTCACCCGGTCCGCGGACGAGATCGACACCACCGACGACGAAGACCTCGCCGGGGTCAACAACTCGCTGACGAGCGTCATCGAGAAGCTCAACCGGATCAACAGCATCCGCAAGACCGCGTACTCGGACGACACCGGCGGCGCCGCCCAGACGGTCAAGGCGTACGGCGAACTGGTCGACTCCCTGGTCTCGCTCTCCCAGGACATGGCCCTGGCCACCAGCAACCCGGACATGATCGCCAAGACCCGGGCGCTGGCCACCTTCTCCTCCGCCAAGGAGTACGCCTCCGTCCAGCAGGCGATCATCAGCGCCGCCCTCGCCGAGGAGCCGCGCGACGACTTCGCCGAGGCCGACCGGCTGGAGGCCGCCTCCGCCCAGGAGGCGGAAAGCTCCTCGCTCAAGCTCTTCGCCCACCTCTACTCCGGCCGGATCGGTCTGACGGATCTGATGCGCTCGCTGGACGGCGGCAACGCCTCCGTGCAGCAGGCCGACACGTTCGCCAAGAACCTGGTGAACAACCCGGACAGCATCAAGAACGCCGACATGAGCTACCGGCACTGGTACGAGCTGGACAGCGTCAAGATCGAAGAGATGAAGAAGATCGAGCAGCACCTGCTCCAGGAGATGGAGCAGACTGCGCGCGATCTGCGGTCCGAGGCCCAGCAGGAAGCGATCCTCAACGGCGTCCTGATCCTCCTCGTCCTGCTCATCTCGCTCGCCGGCGCCTTCGTCGTCGCCCGTTCCATGGTCCGCTCGCTGCGCCGGCTCCAGGACACCGCGCAGACCGTCGCCCAGAAGCGGCTGCCCGAGCTGGTCAGGCAGCTCTCCGACGCCGACCCGCAGGACGTCGACACCTCCGTCGAGACCGTCGGCATCAACAGCCGGGACGAGATCGGCAAGGTGGCGTCCGCGTTCGACGACGTGCACCGCGAGGCGGTCCGGCTGGCCGCCGAACAGGCGCTGCTGCGGGGCAACGTGAACGCGATGTTCACCAACCTCTCGCGCCGGAGCCAGGGACTCATCCA
The DNA here is from genome assembly GCF_045781775.1 of Streptomyces sp. 184. NCBI lineage: Bacteria > Bacillati > Actinomycetota > Actinomycetes > Kitasatosporales > Streptomycetaceae > Streptomyces > Streptomyces sp. 184. The sequence goes on from NZ_CP123230.1 coordinate 1,976,443, forward strand.
GCGTCAGCTCTCACTCATATCCGAACTGGAGTCCCGCGAGGCCGACCCGGACCAGCTCGAGAACCTCTTCAAGCTCGACCACCTGGCGACCCGCATGCGCCGCAACGGCGAGAACCTCCTCGTCCTCGCGGGCGAGGAGCCGGGCCGCCGCTGGACCCGCCCGGTCCCGCTGGTCGACGTGCTGCGCGCCGCCGCCTCCGAGGTGGAGCAGTACGAGCGCATCGAACTGTCCGCCGTGCCGGCCACCCAGGTCGCCGGCCGCGTCGTCAACGACCTCGTCCACCTGCTGGCCGAGCTGCTGGAGAACGCCACGTCGTTCTCCTCGCCGCAGACCAAGGTCAAGGTCACCGGCCACGCGCTGCCCGACGGCCGGGTGCTGGTGGAGATCCACGACACCGGTATCGGCCTGTCGCCCGAGGACCTCGCGGCGATCAACGAGCGGCTGGCCAACCCGCCCACGGTCGACGTCTCCGTCTCCCGCCGCATGGGCCTGTTCGTGGTCGGCCGGCTGTCCCTGCGCCACGGCATCCGCATCCAGCTCCGCCCCTCCGACTCCGGCGGCACCACCGCGCTGGTCATGCTCCCCGTCGACGTCACGCAGAACGGCGGCGGCGCGGGCGGCAAGCAGCCGGCCGGCGCCGGCGCGGGCGCGCCCGGCGCGGGCACGACCGGCCCGGGCGGCCCCGGCAAGGGCGCCCCGGCGCGCGGCGGTGCCGCGGGCCGCGCGGGCGCGATGAGCAGGCTCGGTGCCGCGCAGCAGCGCGGCCAGGTGGGGGCGGGCGCCGGCTCCGGCCGGCCCGCGCTGCCCAGCCGCGACGCCGGCGGCTCCGGCGGTCCCGGCGGCTCCGGCGGTCCTGGTGGTCCCGGCGGTCCCGGTCAGCGGCCCGGGCTGCCCGGGCGCGAACCCGCCGGCGCCGGTTCCGCGTTCGGCCGCTCGCCGGGCTCCGGCCGCGGTGCGGGGTCCGCCTTCCCCGGCGGGTCGGCCTTCGGCGCCGCACCGGGTGCGAACTCCAATTCGGGCGCCGGGCCCGGCGGCCCGCCCACCCGCGCCGGGCTGCCCGCCCGGCCGGGCGCCGACTCCGGCTCCCGCGAGCCGGCCGACGCCCAGCACACCGGCGCCGGGCTGCGCGACTCCGGCCGCGACCAGCACGACGGACCGCGGCAGCACGACGACGCCGACACCGCCCGGTTCGCCCGCCCCGACGTGTCGGGACCGCCGCCCGGCGGCGGGGCCCCGGGGATCCCGGCGTTCGGCTCCGTGCCGCCGCCGCGCTCCCCGCAGTCCCCCGTACCCGGCGACGCGGCCTCCTACGGCGGCCCGCAGGACACCGGCGCGCACCCCGTGGCCCGCCCCGGCGCCGCCCCGCACGACACCGGCGCGCACCCGTTGCCGCCGTCGGGACCCGGGTCGTACGACACGGGCGCGCACCCCGTGGCCAGGCCCGGCCCGGGGGACACCGGCGAGTACGCGATGCCGGGGCAGCGCCCGGGCCCCGGGGACACCGGCGAGTACGCCGTACCGGGGCAGCGTCCCGGTCCCGGTGACACCGGCGAGTACGCCGTACCGGGGCAGCGTCCCGGTCCCGGTGACACCGGCGAGTACGCGATGCCCGGGCAGCGCCCGGGCCCCCAGGACACCGGCGAGTACGCGGTCCCCGGGCAGCGCCGGGGCCCGCACGACACCGGCGAGTACCCGGCGGCGGTGCCGCAGCCGCAGGCCGAATCGCCCCTGGGCGACAGCCTGCTGGATGGCGGCCCCCTGCCCACCGGCGGCGACGAGACCACGCCGATCTTCGAGTCGATGGAGTCGAACTGGTTCCGCGGGACCCGCGGTCAGGGGCAGACGCCCGTGGCCCCGACCACCGCGCAGGGCGCACCGGAGGCCCAGGCCGCCGCACCGTCCGCCGCGCAGCCGGACCAGGACACCGGGGCCCAGCCCTCGGCTCCCGCGCCGCAGCCGGCCACGGCCACGCCCGCACCGGCGTGGCGGCCCTCGCCCAACGACGACCGCTGGCGGCGCGCGGAGCAGTTGCGCACGCCGCAGGCGGGCGGCGTCACCACGTCGGGGCTGCCGCGGCGGGTGCCGCGCGCCAACCTCGTCGCGGGCACCGCGCAGCAGTCCGCGAACGCCAGCGGAACCCAGGTCTCGCGTGCGCCCGACGACGTGCGCGGCAGGCTGACGAGCCTGCGCCGGGGAATCCAGCGGGGCCGCCAGGCAGGCGGCACCGGGGAGACCCTCGGCGGCAACGGCTTTGGTCCCACCTATCAGCAGGAGCGTTAGTTGAGTCCATTGAGCCAGGCGGCGCAGAATCTGAACTGGTTGATCACCAACTTCGTGGACAACACCCCGGGGGTGTCGCACACGGTGGTGGTCTCCGCCGACGGACTGCTTCTGGCGATGTCCGACGGTTTCCCGCGGGACCGTGCCGATCAGCTCGCGGCGGTGGCGTCCGGTCTGACGTCGCTGACGGCCGGTGCCTCGCGCATTTTCGAAGGCGGCAGCGTGAACCAGACGGTGGTGGAGATGGAGCGCGGCTTCCTCTTCATCATGTCGGTCTCCGACGGTTCCTCGCTCGCCGTGCTGGCGCACCCGGAGTGCGACATCGGCCTGGTTGGTTACGAGATGGCGCTGCTGGTCGACCGGGCGGGCGCGGTGCTCACCCCCGATCTGCGCGCGGAACTACAGGGCAGCCTGCTCCACTGAACCACGGTCGGCCGCCGGCCGTCCGACTTACCGACCTTCCCCATCGGCCATGTTCCCGCCCGGAGGATCCATGACCCCGCCACCCGCCTCACCCGACTCGTACGGTGGTGCTCAGCATCAGCCCTACGAAGGTGAGGGAGATCAGCCGCTGGTCCGGCCCTATGCCATGACCGGCGGCCGGACCCGGCCCCGTTATCAGCTTGCTATCGAGGCCCTGGTGAGCACGTCGGCCGACCCGATGCGGCTTCAGGGGCTGCTTCCGGAGCACCAGCGGATCTGCCACCTGTGCCGCGAGGTGAAATCCGTTGCCGAGGTCTCCGCGCTGCTGACCCTGCCGCTGGGCGTCGCGCGCATTCTGGTCGCGGACCTGGCCGAGGCCGGTCTCGTGGCCATTCACCAGCCCGGCGGCGGCGCTGATGCCGACGGAACCCCCGATGTGACTTTGCTCGAAAGGGTGCTCAGTGGACTTCGCAAGCTCTAGTGGTGTGGCCGGTTCTTCTCCGGCTCGTGCGACCACGTCGGCGAAGATCGTGGTGGCGGGTGGTTTCGGGGTGGGGAAGACCACGTTCGTCGGTTCGGTGTCGGAGATCAATCCTCTGCGTACCGAGGCGGTGATGACGTCGGCGTCTGCGGGGATCGATGATCTGTCGCAGGTGTCGGGGAAGACCACGACGACGGTGGCGATGGATTTTGGTCGTATCACGTTGGATCAGGATTTGATCCTGTATCTGTTTGGGACGCCTGGTCAGGATCGTTTTTGGTTCATGTGGGACGATCTGGTGCGTGGTGCGATCGGTGCGGTGGTGTTGGTGGATACGCGGCGGTTGGCGGATTGTTTCCCTGCGGTGGATTATTTCGAGAACTCGGGGTTGCCGTTCGTGATCGCGTTGAACGGGTTCGACGGTCATCAGCCGTACTCGCCGGACGAGGTGCGTGAGGCGCTTCAGATCGGGCCCGAGACGCCGATCCTGACCACCGACGCCCGCCACCGCTCCGAGTCCAAGTCGACCCTGATCACCCTCGTCGAGCACGCGCTGATGGCACGGCTGCGCTGAGCGCACCGGCCGGCCCGGAGGGACGTCGCGGGCCGGAGACTTCGCCAGGGGCGGGTCGCACCGTACGGTGCAACCCGCCCCTGAGGCGTTGATAACGTTTGGAAGCAGATTGAGGGGATGCGTTGCACAGGACGCAGGCGGCCGACTCCGTTCCGCTGATGCAGTCGTTGCGCTTTGTCGGTTGACGCCGCTTTCGCCCTGTTTGACGGTGCCTGCGTGATCGTACGAAGTCGTTGCCAGGCGTTTGGAATGTTTCGCCCGGCGTGCTGGAATTCGAGGAACTGACCCGAGAGTAGGCCGAGAGGTTGTTGGTCCGGTGAGGCGCAGCAGCAAGGGCCCGGCGCAGGAGACGCGGGGCAACTTCAGCCCGCCGTCGCACGCGGCGGTGCCGCCCCCTGCCGGGGCACAGCCGGCCCCGCCACCGCCGAGCGGGAGCCGGTTCTCCCCCCGCAACTGGCGGGTGGCCACCCGGCTCAACGCGATCCTGCTGATCCCGGTCCTCGTGGCCATCGTCTTCGCGGGCTTCCAGGTGAACAACTCCGTCGACACCTGGCAGGAGGCCCAGGACGCGGAGAACACCGCCAAGGTGGCCAAGGCCGCAGGGGACTACGCCGAGCGTCTCATGGCCGAGCGCGACGTCTCCGTACAGCCGCTGCTCCACGGCGACCGCGAGGCGGGCCGGGTGACCGAGGCGCGCGAGGCCACCGACGCCGCCGCGGCCGAGTTCGACCGGCAGGTCGAGGACATGCCGGACAAGCCCGGCCTGAAGCGCCGGCTCGATGCCTTCCGGGACCAGGAGAAGAACCTGGAGCAGATGCGCCAGGCGGCGTTCACGCCCCAGGCCCCCGGCACCGACACCCACCTCGGGTACGCGCAGATGTACCGCCCGCTGATGACCTTCGCCAACGAGGTGGGCCTGGGCACGAGCAACATCACCACCTACGGCCGCGCGATGTACGCGATCTCGCTGGCCAAGTCCTCCGCCTCGCTGGTCCGCTCCATCGGCACCGAGCTGCTCGTCAGCCCGCCCGAGAAGGCGGAGGTGCTGGTCGAGGAGAAGACCGCGCTGGCCTCCTTCGCCTATCTGGAGCCCATCGCGCTCGACGAGTTCAGGACCGGCAGCACCGCCGCCGACAACCGCATGCTCAAGGACGCGCTGGCCGACCAGGAGGAAGAGGCCAAGCAGCGGCTCGCCGAGGCGCAGCGGGAGGCCGAGGACGGCGGCGGCGAGTTCGCCGCGCCGCCGGAGCCCGCGGAGATGCTCGCCGGGGTCGCCGGCATCGGCGAGGGCGTCACGCCGGCGGACCTCGCCGAGCAGGGCATCACCCCGCAGACCTGGTACGCGGCATCGAGCGTGCCCATCGCCGCGTACCGCACCGTCGAGATCGAGTTCGCCGACCGCGCGGTGGCCGACGCCCACGAGATCGTCGAGTCCGCCAAACGCGACACCGTCGTCGGCGCCGCCATCGCCGTCGGCGCGCTGCTCATCGGCTTCGTGATCGCCGCGATGATGGCCCGCTCCATGGGCCGCAGCATGCGGCTGCTGCGCAACTCCGCGTTCGGCATCGCCGAGCAGCGGCTGCCGATGCTGGTCGACCAGCTCTCCCGGACCGACCCCGGCCGGGTGGACACCCGCGTCCAGCCGATCCCGCTGCACAGCAGGGACGAGATCGGCGAGGTCGCCCGCGCCTTCGACCAGGTGCACCGCGAGGCGGTCCGGCTGGCCGCCGAGCAGGCGCTGCTGCGGGGCAACCTGAACGCGATCTTCACCAACCTCTCCCGGCGCAACCAGGGCCTCATCGAGCGCCAGCTCGAACTGATCTCTGGCCTGGAGGACCACGAGGCGGACCCGGAGCAGTTGGAGAACCTGTTCCACATGGACCACCTCGCCACCCGCATGCGCCGCAACGGCGAGAACCTGCTGGTGCTCGCGGGCGAGGACACCGGCCGGCACATGGACGAGGCCATCCCGCTCGTCGACGTGCTACGCGCGGCGACCTCGGAGGTCGAGTCGTACGAGCGCATCGAGCTGGAGGGCGTGCCCGACAGCGAGATCCACGGCAGCGCCGTCACCGACCTCGTGCACCTGCTCGCCGAGCTGCTGGAGAACGCCACCACCTTCTCCTCGCCGCACACCAAGGTCCGGGTCACCGCCACCCGGCTGCCGGACCGCAGGGTGATGGTCGAGATCCACGACAAGGGCATCGGCCTGACCGCCGAGGACTTCGCGGACATCAACCACCGGCTCGCCAACCCGCCCACCGTGGACGTCGCGATCTCGCAGCGCATGGGCCTGTTCGTGGTCGGCCGGCTCGCCGACCGGCACGGGGTCCGCGTGCAGTTGCGCCCGTCCGGCGAGCAGTCGGGCACCACCTCGCTGGTGATGCTGCCCGAGGCGATCGCCTTCGGCGGCGCCACCGAGACGCCCGACCAGCAGGACGAGTTCACCGTCTCCCGCATCGTCGCCGACCGCCCGTCCTTCCAGGGCGGCGGCAACGGCTTCGCCGGCGGCCGGCCGCGCAGCGCGGCGGAGCTGGGCTTCGACGACTCCCCGTATCCGCAGGTCGAGCCGCCGCGCCCGCCGATGCCCGCGCTCGGCGGGCAGGAGGGGGTCTTCGACCCCATCCAGCGCTCGCTGCTGCGCGAGGAGCGCAGGGCCGCGCTGGAAGCGGCGGCGCAGGACCGTCCCCCGAGCTTCCGCGATCCCGAAGCGGAGGCGGCGGGTACCGATGCCTTCACGTCCGGGGGTATCTCGCCGGAGCCCGCGTACGATACGTACGGCCATGCCGAGCCCAACGCCTCGTCGAACCACTGGACGGGGCAGGGCGCGTACGACAGCCCGGCAGTACCGGAAGCGGAATCTACGGCACAGCTCGGAACCGGTCGCGGGGGCTTCGGCTTCGGCGAACCGGAACCGGCCCCGGCCGACGACGAGTGGAGGTCGGCGAACGACGAACGCTGGGAGCGCGCCGAGCAGGTGCGCGAACCGAAGGCGGGCGGGGTCACCCCCGCGGGCCTTCCCCGGCGGGTGCCCCGCCAGAACCTGGTGGAGGGCACCGCGGAGCAGGCTCCGCTGGGAGGCCCACAGGTCTCCCGGGCCCCGGAGGACGTACGCGGCAGGCTGAGCAATCTGCGCCGCGGCGTCCAGCAGGGCCGCGAGCGGGGGCCGCAGCAGAATGACGGACCGGGCGTGGGCCCCGGCACATACGATCAGGAGCGTTAGGTGAGCCCGATGAGCCAGGCGGCGCAGAACCTGAACTGGTTGATCACCAACTTCGTGGACAACACCCCGGGGGTGTCCCACACGGTGGTGGTCTCCGCCGACGGACTCCTCCTCGCGATGTCCGACGGTTTCCCGCGCGACCGTGCCGACCAGCTCGCGGCGGTGGCGTCCGGTCTGACGTCGCTGACGGCCGGTGCCTCGCGGATCTTCGAAGGCGGGTACGTCAACCAGACGGTGGTGGAGATGGAGCGCGGCTTCCTCTTCATCATGTCGATCTCCGACGGCTCGGCCCTCGCCGTGCTGGCACACCCGGAGTGCGACATCGGCCTGGTGGGTTACGAGATGGCACTGCTGGTCGACCGGGCGGGCGCCGTGCTCACCCCCGACCTGCGCGCGGAGCTGCAAGGCAGCCTGCTGAACTAGCCGACAACCGATGCACGTTGCACGCCCTCCGGGCTAAGGTGCGTCGAGTGCAGTGATGCTCCGGCACGCCGTCGGGGAAGGGGAACGCAGTGGCAGCGCACCAAGAGGTACCTCACGGCGGTGAGGACTGGCGATACGGCTACGGCCCGCAGTCCGACCGGCCGGGCATGCCGCCGCAGCACGGGATGCCCCCGCGCCCCGGCGTACCGGGCGTACCGTACGCCGCCCCCGGCGTGCCGCCGCCCCCCGGGCAGCCGCAGCAGCACCCCCAGCCGCAGCAGCCGCAGCAGCCGTCCCCGTCTCCGTACGGCGGCGGCCCGGCGCAGCACCGGGGCCGCCCCGCGCCTGCGCCGCAGCCCCAGCCGGGGGTCTCCGCCCGCGGCGCCCGCGGGGGCAGGAGCCCGCAGTCGCGGCTGGTGCGCCCGTACGCCGTGACCGGCGGCCGGACCCGGCCGCGCTACCAGCTCGCCATCGAGGCATTGGTGCAGACCACTGCCGACCCCTCCCGGCTCACTTCCCAGCTCCCCGAGCACCAGCGCATCTGCCGACTGTGCTATGAACTCAAGTCGGTCGCGGAGGTCTCCGCGTTGCTGACCCTCCCGCTGGGCGTCGCGCGCATCCTCGTGGCCGACCTCGCGGAAGCCGGCCTGGTCACGATCCACCAGCCGGGCGGCGGCGACACCGCGGGGGGTCAGCCAGATGTGACTTTGCTCGAAAGGGTGCTCAGTGGACTTCGCAAGCTCTAGTGGTGTGGCCGGTTCTTCTCCGGCTCGTGCGACCACGTCGGCGAAGATCGTGGTGGCGGGTGGTTTCGGGGTGGGGAAGACCACGTTCGTCGGTTCGGTGTCGGAGATCAATCCTCTGCGTACCGAGGCGGTGATGACGTCGGCGTCTGCGGGGATCGATGATCTGTCGCAGGTGTCGGGGAAGACCACGACGACGGTGGCGATGGATTTTGGTCGTATCACGTTGGATCAGGATTTGATCCTGTATCTGTTTGGGACGCCTGGTCAGGATCGTTTTTGGTTCATGTGGGACGATCTGGTGCGTGGTGCGATCGGTGCGGTGGTGTTGGTGGATACGCGGCGGTTGGCGGATTGTTTCCCTGCGGTGGATTATTTCGAGAACTCGGGGTTGCCGTTCGTGATCGCGTTGAACGGGTTCGACGGTCATCAGCCGTACTCGCCGGACGAGGTGCGTGAGGCGCTTCAGATCGGGCCCGAGACGCCGATCCTGACCACCGACGCCCGCCACCGCTCCGAGTCCAAGTCCACGCTGATCACGCTGGTCGAGCATGCCCTGATGGCCCGGCTCCGCTAACCCGTTTTGGAGTGCGGTCCGCGATCGGGTAATGTTCTGTCCGTCGCCGGGAACGGCGGCCACCGGAACAGAGCCCCCGCGACGGGGGTTGTGTTTTGGTGGGGTATGGTGTAATTGGCAGCACGACGGATTCTGGTTCCGTTAGTCTAGGTTCGAGTCCTGGTACCCCAGCGCAACGCAGTTGCAGATGTGCTCGCCCCCGTTGTGTAGCGGCCTAGCACGCTGCCCTCTCAAGGCAGTAGCGCCGGTTCGAATCCGGTCGGGGGTACAGGTCCTCTCCATCGCGAGGAGGGGATCGTCCAAGGCCCCCGTTGTGTAGCGGCCTAGCACGCCGCCCTCTCAAGGCGGTAGCGCCGGTTCGAATCCGGTCGGGGGTACCAGACGGAACGTCGAAGGGCCTCCCGCACTGCGGGAGGCCCTTGCTCGTGCGCCGCTGCGCCGTCCGTCATCCCGTCCTGCGCAGCGCGTCGGTGAGCCGCGCGGCGGCGTCCACGACCGCCTGGGCGTGCATCCGCCCCGGGTGCCGGGTCAGCCGCTCGATCGGTCCGGACACCGAGACTGCGGCCACCACGCGGTTCGACGGGCCGCGTACGGGCGCGGAGACGGACGCGACGCCGGGCTCCCGCTCCCCGACGGACTGGGCCCACGCCCGGCGCCGTACGCCCGACAGCGCCGTGGCCGTGAACCGGGCGCCCTGGAGCCCCCGGTGCAGCCGCTCGGGCTCCTCCCAGGCGAGCAGCACCTGCGCCGCAGAGCCGGCCTTCATGGGCAGCGTGGAGCCCACCGGGACGGTGTCGCGCAGCCCGGAGAGGCGCTCGGCCGCGGCGACGCAGATGCGCATGTCGCCCTGGCGGCGGTAGAGCTGCGCGCTCTCGCCGGTGATGTCCCGCAGATGCGTGAGCACCGGGCCCGCCGCGGCCAGCAGCCGGTCCTCGCCGGCCGCCGCCGCCAGCTCGCCGAGCCGGGGGCCGAGGATGAACCGGCCCTGCATGTCCCGCGCCACCATGCGGTGGTGTTCCAGGGCCACCGCGAGGCGGTGGGCCGTGGGGCGGGCGAGACCGGTCGCGGAGACCAGCCCGGCGAGGGTGGCCGGACCGGACTCCAGCGCGCTCAGTACCACAGCCGCCTTGTCGAGTACGCCGACGCCGCTAGAGTTGTCCATGCAACGATACTCGCGTCTCACACTGTGAAACGCAAGTTCAAATTCCCGGTGAACCCGTCACCCTGGACACACCGGCCCCCGTCCGGCGCGAGGGGAGCGGGCGGTGCCGGCGTGCACCGGCACGGACATGCGCACACGCAGTTCGCAATCAACGACGATGGGAATGCGATGGGAAGGACACTCGCGGAGAAGGTCTGGGACGACCACGTCGTCAGGCGCGCGGAGGGCGAGCCCGACCTTCTCTTCATCGATCTGCACCTGCTGCACGAGGTGACCAGCCCGCAGGCGTTCGACGGCCTGCGCAAGGCCGGCCGGCCGGTGCGCAGGACCGACCTCACCATCGCCACCGAGGACCACAACACCCCCACCCTCGACATCGACAAGCCCATCGCCGACCCGGTCTCCCGTACGCAACTGGAGACCCTGCGCAAGAACTGCGCCGACTTCGGCGTACGGCTGCACCCCCTCGGCGACGTCGAGCAGGGCGTCGTGCACGTCGTCGGCCCGCAGCTCGGGCTCACCCAGCCGGGCACCACCGTGGTCTGCGGCGACAGCCACACCTCCACGCACGGTGCGTTCGGCGCGCTGGCGTTCGGCATCGGCACCAGCCAGGTCGAGCACGTGCTCGCCACGCAGACGCTGCCGATGGCCCCGTTTCGGACCATGGCCGTGACCGTCAACGGCGAGCTGCCCGAGGGCGTCACCGCCAAGGACCTGATCCTCGCGATCATCGCCCGCATCGGCACCGGCGGCGGGCAGGGCTACGTGATCGAGTACCGCGGCGAGGCCGTCGAGAAGCTCTCGATGGAGGCGCGGATGACGATCTGCAACATGTCCATCGAGGCCGGCGCGCGCGCCGGGATGGTGGCGCCGGACGAGACCACGTTCGCGTACCTGAAGGGCCGCGCGCACGCCCCGGAGGGCTCCGGCTGGGACGAGGCCGTCGAGTACTGGCGGACGCTGCGCACCGACGACGACGCGGTCTTCGACCACGAGGTCGTCATCGAGGCCGCCGAGCTGGCCCCGTTCGTCACCTGGGGCACCAACCCCGGGCAGGGCGCGCCGCTGTCGGCGCAGGTGCCCGACCCGGCGTCGTACACCGACGCCAGCGAGCGGCACGCGGCGGAGAAGGCGCTGGAGTACATGGGCCTGACCGCGGGGCAGCCGCTGCGCGAGATCGCGGTCGACACGGTGTTCGTCGGCTCCTGCACCAACGGCCGGATCGAGGACCTGCGCTCCGCCGCCGAGGTGGTCAGCGGGCGGCACGTCGCCGACGGCGTACGGATGCTGGTCGTGCCCGGCTCCGTACGGGTCGCGCTCCAGGCCGTCGAGGAAGGGCTCGACAAGGTGTTCACGGCCGCGGGCGCCGAATGGCGGCACGCCGGCTGCTCGATGTGCCTGGGCATGAACCCCGACCAGCTCGCCCCCGGCGAGCGCTCGGCGTCCACCTCCAACCGCAACTTCGAGGGCAGGCAGGGCAAGGGCGGCCGGACGCACCTGGTCTCCCCGCAGGTCGCCGCGGCCACCGCCGTGGCCGGCCGGCTGTCCTCCCCGGCCGACCTGATCACCGCGGAGGTCTGAACCATGGAAGCCTTCACCACCCACACCGGGCGCGCCGTGCCGCTGCGCCGCAGCAACGTCGACACCGACCAGATCATCCCGGCCCACTGGCTGAAGAAGGTCACCCGGGACGGCTTCGAGGACGGCCTCTTCGAGGCGTGGCGCAAGGACCCGGAGTTCGTGCTGAACAGTGCGGCGTACCGGGGCGCCACCGTCCTGCTGGCCGGCCCGGACTTCGGCACCGGCTCGTCCCGCGAGCACGCCGTGTGGGCGCTCCAGAACTACGGCTTCAAGACGGTCGTCTCGTCCCGCTTCGCCGACATCTTCCGCGGCAACTCGCTCAAGAACGGGCTGCTGACCGTGGTGCTGCCGCAGGCGGACGTCGACCGGCTGTGGGAGCTGGTCGAGGCCGACCCGCGGACCGAGGTGACCGTCGACCTGCGGGCCCTGGAGGTGCGCGCCGGCGGTACGCCCGGCGCGCCCGCGTTCGCCGCGCCGTTCGAGCTGGACGAGAACGCCCGCTGGCGGCTGCTGAACGGTCTCGACGACATCAGCATCACCCTTCGGTACGAAGCCGACATCGCCGCTTTCGAGGCCGCCCGCCCGGCCTTCAAACCGCAGACCGTACAGGGCTGACCGGCGGTTTCCGCCCCAGCGCACGCCCCGCGCCCGCCGCCGACAGGTGGCGGGCGCGGGGCTTTGTGTGTCGGTGCGTTGGCATGCCGCCGGGCGACAACTCACCGCAGATGACACAATCGGCGCATGGATCCCGACGGCCAACTCGCGCTCTACGAGGCCGTCGCCGCCGGGCTGAAGGAGGCCCACCGCAAGGTGCGGGAGGTGGCCGCGACGGACGCCGAACGGGCAGAGCTGACAAGGCGCCTGCTCGTCATCACGGGTGCCGCGAAGCACGATCTCGCCGGAGCCGCAAGGCGGCTGGAGCGCCTGCGGCGGGAGCTGGACGACCGCTCGTAGCGGGAGTCCGTTGCGACACAAGGGTGATGAGAGACGTTTTGCCTTTGATTTGCGGTATATATCTGCCTAACGTGCGAAAAAGCTTGAACATTTCGTTCCGGCAATCAATGCCTCCGAAGGGGAAGACGTGAACAAGGCACAGCTCGTTGAAGCTATTACCGACAAGATGGGTGGCCGGCAGCAGGCCAGCGACGCCGTGGACGCCGTCCTCGACGCGATCATTCGTGCGGTCGTCTCCGGCGAGCGCGTATCGGTCACGGGCTTCGGCTCTTTCGAGAAGGTGGAGCGCCCCGCGCGCTACGCCCGCAACCCGCAGACCGGCGAGCGCGTCCGGGTCAAGAAGACCTCCGTGCCGCGGTTCCGCGCCGGGCAGGGCTTCAAGGACCTCGTCTCCGGCACCAAGCGGCTGCCGAAGAACGACACGGCCGTGAAGAAGGCCCCGAAGGGCAGCCTGTCCGGCGGCACCAAGACCACCGCCAAGGCCGCCGCCAAGAAGGCCACCAAGAGCGCCGCCAAGAAGGCCGCCACGGCGAAGAAGGCGACCGCCAAGAAGACCACGGCCAAGAAGGCCCCCGCGAAGCGGACCACCACCGCCAAGAAGTCCTCGGCGAAGAAGACGACCGCCAAGAAGTCCTCCGCGAAGAAGGCGACCGCCAAGAAGACGGCGGCCAAGAAGTCGGCCAAGAAGGCCCCGGCGAAGAAGGCCACCGCCAAGAAGGCGCCGGCCCGCAAGGCCGCCGGCCGGCGGACCACGGCCAAGAAGACCACTGCCAGGAAGCGATGACGGACCCGGCGCAGGGTCCGCAAGCGGGGCCGGCTCCCCTCGGGGAGACCGGCCCGCGGCATGTCCGGACCCGGCCCCGCACCGCCGTAGGGGACGCGGCCGGGGCCCCGGCCCGCGGGCTCAGAAGGTCTGGAGCGTCACCAGCACGATCCTGCGCGCCTCGCCGTCGCCCTCGGTCTCGATCCGGACCCGCTGCCCCGGCCTGAGCAGCCGCAGACCGCCCGCGGCGAACGCCGCGCCGTCGAAGGGCAGCGGCGTGCCGTCGTCGAGGAGCACGCTGCCGCTGCCGGTCTGCGGGTCGTACGTGAACGCTGTGGCCTGCATGCGCGGCAGGTTACCGGCCGGCGCCCGGCCGCACACTCCTCAGCCGCACATGCCGTCGCCCGCCGCCCGCGCCCCGGGGCGCGCCGCGCGGACCGGGCCGGCTCGCCGTCCCGCTCGCGGAGCTCCCGGTCGCGGACCTCCCGGTCGCGGACCTCTTTGCCGTACGCCGCCAGCCGGGCCAGCGCCGCCGCCGTGTGCCGCCCCACCCCCAGCGCCACCGCCGCCCGCAGGTCCGCGCCCGTATCGACGTCCTGGCGCACCGAGTCCACCCCGCGCAGCCCGATCTCCCGCGCCCCCGACGCCAGGTGCCGTGCCCGCGACGCGACGCCGAACCCCGGCGCCAGCGCCACCCCCGCGGGCGCCGCGAGCAGCGTCGTGCCCACCCCCGGGGCGTCGGCCAGGAACGCCCGCCCGCCGCCCGCCGCGTCGAGCACCCGGGCCAGCTCCGCCGGGCGCAGCGCCGGCAGATCGGCGTTCAGCGCCGCGACGGCGGCGCCGGGCTCCGCCGCCCGGACCCGCTGCTCCCCGTGCGCCAGCGCCGCGTTCAGGCCGGCCCGCGGGGCGTCCGGTACGACCCGCGCCCCCGCCGCCGCCAGCCGCTCCGCGGCCTCGGCGTCGTCCGTGACGACGGTGACGGAGCGCACCGCCGTGCAGTCGAGCACCGCGCCCACCGTGTCGAGCGCGAACGCCAGCGCCAGCCGGCCCCGTCCCGGTTCGCCCGCTGCCGGGCCCAGCCGGGACTTCGCCAGCGCCAAGGGCTTCAGCGGCACCACGACATGCCAGAGCCGCCGGTCCGGCCGGCCGGGGAGTTCCGTCTGCGCAGGTGCCATACGTTTCGTCATCGTCGTTACGCTCATTGTCGCCTGCCCGCGCTCCGTCCGGCGGGGCGGGCCGGTCACATGGGCGTACGGTGTTCTCGACAGACGTGAGACCCGGGGCGAGACTGTTTCGGCCACGAAACGCGCACCGAGGGAAATCCGGGAAGGTGAAAAGGACCGTGTCACGGCGGAGGATCGGCTTCTGGTACCGGCTGGTCGCGGCCATCTGCAAGCCGCCGCTGCGGCTGCTCGTCAAGCGGGACTGGCGTGGCGCGGAGCACATACCGGCCGACGGCGGATTCCTCACCGCCGTCAACCACAACTCGTATCTCGACCCGTTCTTCTATGCCCACTTCCAGTACAACACCGGCCGTGTGCCGCGGTTCCTGGCGAAGGACGGACTGTTCAAGAAGGGCGTCGTCGGCACGGTGATGCGCGGCACCGGGCAGATTCCCGTCTACCGCGAGTCGACCGACGCCTCCAAAGCATTCCGGGCCGCGGTCAAAGCCGTCGGGGACGGCGAGTGCGTCGCGTTCTATCCCGAGGGGACGCTCACCCGCGACCCGGAGCTGTGGCCGATGAGGGGCAAGACCGGCGTCGCCCGCGTCGCGCTCGTCACCAGGGCGCCCGTCGTTCCCGTCGCCCACTGGGGCGCCAACGAGGTACTGCCGCCGTACGGCAAGCCCCGGCTCCTGCCCCGCAAGACCTTCCACCTGCTCGCCGGGCCGCCGGTCGACCTGTCGGAGTTCTACGACCGGGAGCCGACCCCGCAGGTGCTCGCGGAGGTCACCGAGGTCATCATGGACGCCGTCACCCGCCTGCTGGAGGAGCTGCGCGGCGAGCAGGCGCCCGCCGAGCGCTTCGACCCGAAGTCCGTACGCGCCGAACAGCGCCGCCGCTCCGCGAAACGTAAGGAGAACTCGTGACGCGCTGCGCCGTCTTCGGCACCGGGTCGTGGGGCACGGCCTTCTCGATGGTGCTGGCCGACGCCGGCTGCCGGGTGACGATGTGGGGCCGCAGGGCCGCGCTCGTCGACACCCTCAACGCCACCCACGAGAACCCCGACTACCTCCCGGGCGTACGCCTCCCCGACGCCGTCACCGCGACCGCCGACCCTGCCGAGGCCGCCCGGGACGCGGAGTTCACCGTCCTCGCCGTGCCGGCGCAGACGCTCCGCGGCAACCTGGAGCGCTGGGCCCCGCTGCTCGACGCGGGCACCGTGCTCGTCAGCCTGATGAAGGGCGTCGAGCTGGGCACCACCAGGCGCATGAGCGAGGTCATCGAGGAGGTCGTCGCCAAGGAGGGCGCCGGCGCGGCCGGCGTCCGCGGCCGGGTCGCCGTGCTCACCGGCCCCAACCTCGCCCGCGAGATCGCCGCCCGGCAGCCCGCCGCCGCCGTGGTCGCCTGCGCGGACGAGGCGGTGGCCCGCCGGCTCCAGACCGCCTGCCACACCCCGTACTTCCGCCCGTACACCAACACCGACGTCGTCGGCTGCGAACTCGGCGGCGCCGTCAAGAACGTCATCGGGCTGGCGGTCGGCATCGCCGACGGCATGGGCCTCGGCGACAACGCCAAGGCGTCGCTCATCACCCGCGGCCTCGCCGAGACCGCCCGCCTCGGCAGCGTGCTCGGCGCCGACCCGCGCACCTTCGCGGGCCTGGCCGGCATGGGCGACCTGGTGGCCACCTGCTCCTCGCCGCTGTCGCGCAACCACACCTTCGGCACCAACCTCGGCCGCGGCATGACGCTCGCCGAGACCATCGCCGCCACCAAGCAGACCGCCGAGGGCGTCAAGTCCTGTGAGTCGGTGCTCGATCTGGCCCGCCGGCACGCCGTCGACATGCCGATCACCGAGACCGTGGTGAGCATCGTGCACGACGGGAAGCCGCCGCTCGTGGCGCTGAAGGAACTGATGTCGCGCAGCGCCAAGGCGGAGGGACACTGACGTTCCCCGGCGCAGCGGGTAATGTGCGAGCGATGAGCAGCGAGCACTCCTACGAAAGCCAGGGCCGCAAGCCGCGCGTCGCCGTCGTTTTCGGCGGGCGCAGCTCCGAGCACGGCATCTCCGTGGTCACCGCGGGCGCCGTGATGGGCGCCATCGACCGGGACAAGTACGAGGTGCTGCCCATCGGCATCACCGCCGACGGCCGCTGGGCGCTCACCGCGGACGACCCCGCGCGGATGGCCATCGCCGACCGCCAGGTGCCGCGCGTGGAGGAACTGGTCGACGAGGAGGCGGAGGACGGCGCCGTCGTCCTCTCCGCCGACCCGGCCAGCCGCGAGGTCGTCTACGCCGAGCCCGGGCAGGTGCCCAAGGCGCTCGGCGAGGTCGACGTCGTCTTCCCGATGCTGCACGGCCCGTACGGCGAGGACGGCACGCTCCAGGGCATGCTCGACCTGTCCGGCGTGCCGTACGTGGGCTCCGGGGTGCTGGCCTCCGCGGTCGGCATGGACAAGGAGTACATGAAGCGGGTCTTCACCTCCTACGGGCTGCCGGTCGGCCCGTACACCGTGGTCCGGCCGCGCGAGTGGACCGCGGGCGCCCCCGGGCAGGAGGGCGCGGCGGCCCGCAAGAAGATCGTGGACTTCGCCGCCGACCACGGCTGGCCGGTGTTCGTGAAGCCCGCGCGGGCGGGTTCGTCCATCGGCATCACGAAGGTCGCCGAACTCGGCGCGCTGGAGGACGCGATCGCCGAGGCGCGCCGACACGACCCGAAGATCATCGTGGAGGCGGCGGTCAGCGGGCGCGAGATCGAGTGCGGCGTGCTGGAGTTCGAGGACGGGCCGCGGGCCAGCGTGCCCGCCGAGATCCCGCCGACGACCAGCCACGACTTCTACGACTTCGAGGCCAAGTACATCGACTCCGCCGACGGGATCGTGCCGGCGCCGCTGAGCGCGGAGGAGACCGCCGAGGTGCAGCGGCTCGCGGTCGCGGCGTTCGAGGCGTGCTCCTGCGAAGGGCTCGTACGGGCGGACTTCTTCCGCACCGACGACGGCCCGTTCGTGATCAACGAGATCAACACGATGCCCGGCTTCACGCCCATCTCGATGTACCCGCGGATGTGGCAGGAGAGCGGCGTGAGCTACCCCGAGCTGGTCGACCTGCTCATCCAGGCGGCGCTGCGCCGCTCGACGGGTCTGCGCTAGCGGCCCGTACGCGCCCCTGCCGGGCCGCCGGGCGTCAGAGCGTGCCCGGGACGGACGTGTCGACCGCCTCCGCCAGGTCCGTCAGCGCGTTCACCTCGGGCGCGTACGAGCCGGGCACGGTGACCTCCACGAACGCCCCGCGCTGCGTGGTGGTGAAGCGGGCGCCGTCGTCGAGGTCCTCGTACAGCCAGTCGACGCCGTTCACGCTCACCGCGTCCGCGGTGGGGTTGTAGTGTTCACTCCCGGGCGTGAGCACCTCCGGCCTGGGCACGCCGCAGCGCAGCTCGACGGCCGGGTCACCCCATCCGGCGGTCAGCTCCGAGACCGGATCGGTCTCGCGGCGCTCCTGGCCGTCGACGGTGCCGGGCAGCCGGTCGGCGAGCTTGCGGCAGTGGTCCACGGCCTTCCCCTGCGGGGTCGGCACGGCCACCTGCGGCGCGCCGCCGTCGCCCCCGGAACAGGCGAGCGGGGCGGCGAGCAGCAGGAGCGCGGCGGGCAGGCGGAGAGCGGAGCGGAATGGCCGGGTGGGGCGGAAGTGCAGGGTGGGGCCGTCGGTCCGTGCGCTGCGGTGCGCGGCGCCGGGGCGCCGGGTGGTGCGGTCGGGCCCGGACGGTGTGCTCGGCATGGTCACCGGCCGAGCATACGGGGGGCTCAGAGATGAACGACCGGGCAGGTCAGGGTGCGGGTGATGCCCGAAACCTGCTGGACTCGGGCGACCACGAGACGGCCGAGTTCATCGACGGTGTCGGCCTGGGCGCGCACGATCACGTCGTACGGCCCGGTGACGTCCTCGGCCTGGATCACTCCGGGGATCTTCGCGATGACTTCGGCGACGGACGACGCCTTGCCGACCTCCGTCTGGATCAGGATGTAAGCCTGTACCACGGAACCTCCAGGGGCGGCTTCGAGGATCATGGGGGGAGAGACGCAACCGTATCGCGTAGTCAGCCCGCCGCGGGAGGGTCGGGACCGGCCATGACGGGCGAGACGGCGGGCGTCGGGTTGACGGAAGGAGCGATCCGATGAGGGGCCACGGGCAGGGGCAGGGCACCGTGGGGGAGCTGGGTGAGTTCGGGCTCATCCGGGAGCTGACCTCCCGGCTGACCACGACGCCTGCGGTACGGATCGGGCCCGGCGACGACGCCGCGGTGATCAGCGCCCCCGACCGCCGGGTCGTGGCCAGCACCGACGTGCTGATCGAGGGCCGGCACTTCCGCCGCGACTGGTCGACGGCGTACGACGTGGGCCGCAAGTCCGCCGCCCAGAACCTCGCCGACATCGCCGCCATGGGCGCCGTCCCCACCGCCCTCCTCCTCGGCCTCGTCGTCCCCGCCGACCTCCTCGTCACCTGGCCCGCCGAGCTGATGGACGGGCTGCGCGACGAGTGCCAGGTCGCCGGCGCCGCCGTCGTCGGCGGCGATGTCGTACGGGGCGACGCCATCACCCTCGCGATCACCGCCCTCGGCGACATGCAGGGCCACGAGCCGGTCACCCGCGCCGGCGCCCGCCCCGGCGACGTGGTGGCGGTGACGGGCTGGCTCGGCTGGTCCGCGGCCGGCCACGCCGTCCTGGCCCGCGGCTTCCGCTCGCCCCGCGCCTTCGTCGAGGCCCACCGCCGCCCCGAACCGCCGTACCAGGCGGGCCCGGCGGCCGCGGGCCTCGGCGCCACGTCGATGACCGACGTCAGCGACGGGCTGCTGGCCGACCTCGGGCACGTCGCGGCGGCGGGGAAGGTGCGTATCGACATCCGCACCGCGGCCCTCGACGTGCCCGGGCAGATGGCGGACATCGGCAAGGCGGTGGGCGTGGACCCGCTCCAGTGGGTGCTGACGGGCGGCGAGGACCACGCGATCGTGGCGACGTTCCCGCCGCAGGTGAAGCTGCCGGCGCGGTGGCGGGTCGTGGGCGAGGTGCAGGCGCCGTCGGCCGCGGCGCAGGTGACCGTGGACGGCGAGCCGTGGCGGGGCGCGGCGGGCTGGGACCACTTCGGTGGGTGAGCCCGGGGGCTTCGCGGCCGAGAGGGCCGCGCCGCCGCGGGTGCTGACCGTCGCCGGCTCCGACTCCGGTGGCGGCGCGGGCATCCAGGCCGACCTGAAGACGATGCTCGCGCTCGGCGTGCACGGCATGAGCGTGGTCACCGCGGTGACCGCGCAGAACTCCCGCGGGGTGCAGGGCAGTTGGGAGCTTCCGGTGGCGGCGGTGCGCGGCCAGTTCCGCAGCGTCGTCGACGACATCGGGGTCCAGGCCGTGAAGACCGGCATGCTCGCCGGCGCCGGGACGGTGGCCGCGGTCGCGGAGCTGCTGGCGGAGACGGCCGCGCCGGTCGTGGTCGACCCGGTGGGCGTCTCCTCCCACGGCGACCGGCTGCTGGCGGCCGAGGCGCTGGACGCGGTACGGACGCGGCTGCTGCCGGCGGCGACCGTGGTGACCCCGAACCTGCACGAGGTGGCGTGGCTGACGGGGATCCGGGTGGCCGCCGAGGCGGACATGCCGCGGGCGGCGGCGGCGCTGCTGGCGTACGGGCCGCGGTGGGTGCTGGTCAAGGGGGGCCATCTGCCGGCGGACGGCGGCGGTCACGCCGCGGATGCCCCGGGTGGCGTGCATGCCGCGGGTGGCGTGCATGCCGCGGGGGCTGCGGATGCCGTTGACGCCGTGGACCTGCTGACGGACGGCGCCGAGGAGCACTGGCTGCGCGCGCCCCGGCTCCCCGTGCGGCACACCCACGGCACGGGCTGCACGCTGGCGAGCGCCGTCGCCGCGTATCTGGCGCGGGGACGGCGGGTACCGGAGGCGGTGGCGGCGGCGAAGGAGTACGTCACCGGGGCGATCGCCGGCGGGTTCCCGCTGGGTCGGGGGACGGGGCCGGTCGACCACGGGTGGCGGTGGCGGCCGGAGCCGGGCCGGGCCTGACCGGCCGCCGGAAACGCAAGAGAGCCGACCCACCTGCGGTGGACCGGCTCGCTGTGCGTGGGCGGCTGCGCTGGGTCAGCGCGAGACCTTGCCCGCCTTGATGCACGAGGTGCAGGCGTTGAGGCGCTTCGGCGTCCCTCCGACCACGGCGCGCACCCGCTGGATGTTGGGGTTCCAGCGGCGGCGGGTGCGGCGGTGCGAGTGGGAGATGCTGTTGCCGAAGCCCGGCCCCTTGCCACAGACGTCGCAGTTGGCAGCCACGGGTCACTCCAAGCTTCTGATGCACGTACGGACGGATCCCGGCAGCACGCCCTTCTCCCTGAAGGAGCAGGTCGGCCGTGCCGGGGAAGGAAGGCCCGGTACAGGACCGGGCAACCCGAGCAGCATACTACGGCGCTTCCCGGCGGAGGAAATCGCCGGTCCAGCGGCTACGCTGCCGCTACACCGTACCCGGCCTTGCCGTCGTCCGTTCCGAGGGGGTTGTGCAGGTGCTCGACGCCGAGTCCGTGCGGGCCTGGTGCGTCCTGGCCCTGGAGGCGCTGGGCCGCGGCCGGGAGGAGATCGACGCCGTCAACGTCTTCCCGGTCGCCGACGGCGACACCGGGACGAACCTGTATCTGACGGTGGAGTCGGCGGCGCAGGCGGTGGACGCGGTCTACGGGGCGTTCACGGCGGAGGGCGCGGGCGGCGGCGGCGCGGGGCCGGCGGTGGCGGACGTGCTGCGGGGGATGGCGCACGGCGCGCTGATCGGGGCGCGGGGCAACTCGGGGACGATCCTGGCGGAGTTGCTGCGCGGGCTGACGGGCGCGGTGGCGGCGGCCGGTCCGGGTGCCGGTTCGGGTGCCGGTGCTGCTTCCGACGCCGGGGACGGTGCGCTGCTGGCCGTCGCGTTGCGGCGGGGCGCGGACGCGGCGCGGGCGGCGGTCGAGCACCCGGTCGAGGGCACGATGCTGACGGTCGCCGACGCCGCCGCCGCGGCGGCCGAAGGGACCGGCGCGAGCGGCGCGGCGCGGGTGGCGCGGGCCGCGTACGACGGCGCCCGGGAGGCGCTGGCCGCGACGACCGGGCAGTTGGACGTACTGCGCCGGGCGGGCGTCGTGGACGCCGGCGGCCTGGGTCTGGTGGCGGTGCTGGGTACGCTCGCCGACGCCCTGAGCGGCGCCGCCCGCCCCACGGAGCTGGGCCCCGAAGGACCGGCGGGCCGCGGCCCGGGGAGCCGCAGGACGCCCGCCCGCCACGACGACGGCGCCTGCGCGGCGCCGGAGGCGGGCGGGGGCGGGCCCGCGTACGAGGTGATCTACCTGCTGGAGGCCGACGACGCCGCCGTCGCCAGGCTCCGGCCCCGGCTCGACGGACTCGGCGACTCCCTCGTCGTCGGCGGCGGCGACGGGCTGTGGCGGGTGCACGTGCACGTCGACGACGCCGGCGCCGCCGTCGAGGCGGGCGTCGAGGCGGGGCGCCCGTACCGCATCCAGATCACCCACCTCCCGGCCGGCGCCGCCGCCGACGCGCCCCCGCGCGGGGCCGACGGCGGCGGCGAGCGCGCGGGCCGGGCGGTCGTCGCCGTCGTGCCCGGCGACGGGCTGGCGGCACTGTGCACCCGGGCGGGTGCGGGAGTGGTGACCGTACGCGAGGGAGAGCCGCCCGCGAGCGGGGAGTTGGCGGAGGCGATGCGGCGCACGGGCGCGCACGAGGTCGTCCTGCTGCCGAACGACGCGGAGTTGCGGCACACCGCCGCCGTGGCCGTGGCGGAGGCGCGGGCCTCCGGCGTGCGCGCGGCCCTCGTCCCCACACGCGCGGCGGTGCAGGGGCTGGCGGCGCTGGCGGTGCACGACCCGGGGCGGCGGTTCGACGAGGACGTCGTCTCGATGACGGCCGCGGCCGGCGCCACCCGGCACGCGGAGCTGGCGGTCGCGGAGCAGGAGGCGTGGACGACGGCGGGCATCTGCCGCCCGGGCGACGTGCTCGGGGTGGTGGAGGGCGACGTGGCGGTGGTCGGCGGCGACCTGGCGGAGACCGCGGAGGCGGTGCTCGACCGGATGCTGGCGGGCGGCGGCGAGTTGGTGACGCTGGTGCTGGGCCCCGACCTGCCGCCGGGCTTCGGCGCCCGGCTGGAGGCGCACGTACGGGGCGGGCACCTGGCGGTGGACACGGTGGTCTACGAGGGCGGCAGCCAGTCGGCGCCGCTGCTGATCGGGGTGGAGTAGCGCGCGGCCCGGGCGCCCGGCCGGAGGGTTGGGGGTGGCCGGGCGGGCGCGCCGGGGCGGTCAGCGGGTGACGTAGTCCAGGAGTGCCTGGGCCTCGCCGTGGCGGGACTCCGCGGTCTCGCTGTCCGCGTCGCCGTCCCCGTACGCCGCCAGCACCGCGCGGGCGCGCTGCGCCGCCGCCTCGGGGCGGCCGAGGTCGGCCTCCAGCCAGGCGGCGAGGAGTTGGGCGCCGGTCTGCTCGTCGAGGAAGTCGGGGCCCAGCTCGGCGAAGCCGGCCACGGCGCGTACGACGTAGGCCAGCCCCTCCTCGTACGCGGCGCGGGCGGTGCCGGCGGCGGCCTCGTCGGGGTCGTGCGGGGTGCCGTCGCAGGAGGCGGCGATCAGGTCGCCGGTCTGCCGGTGGGTGGCGGCGAGTTCGGCGCCCAGCACCTCGCGGGCACCGCCGTGGGCCGGGGTCCCGCCGTCCGCGGGCGGCGCCGCGGCCGTCGCGCCGGCGGTGCCCCCGTCCCGTAGCGGATCGTCCGCCGCGGCCGGTGCCGCCGCGTCCGCGGCCGGGCCCGGCTGAGCGCCGTCCGTACCCGCCAGGGCCGCCGTCAGCTCCCGTTCCGCCTCCGCCATCAGCGCCCGCCCCGCCGCCGGTCCCGCCAGGCCCGGCCGTATCGCCAGCCAGGCGCGGGCCCTGAGCGTGCGGATCAGCGCCGGGACGTCGCCCAGCTCCCGCCACAGCGCGCCCGCGCGCTCGTAGGCGCGGTCGGCCTGGGCGTCGAGGTCCGCCGCGCTCAGCGACTGCGCGGCCAGCGTCGCCAGCACGGCGTGGTCGCGGGCGCCGCCGTCGTCCCAGCCCGCGGCGATCTCCGCGGCCAGCACGTACTGCTCCGCCGCCTGCGTGTGCTCCCCGAGGCGCCCCATGGCGTCGCCCAGCCACCAGCGGGTCTGCACGACGGGCCCCTCGCCGTGCCGCTCCGCGGTCAGGTCCGCGAGGGTGTCCTCCAGCACCGCCGCCGCTTCCGCGGACCGGCCGAGGCGGAGCAGGGCGCCGCCGAGGTGGTGGCGGGCCCAGGCGCCCATGCCGCCGGAGTCGCCGGCCTCGTCGGCCCAGAGGGCGGCTTCGAGCAGGTGCTCGGCGCCTTCCGCGTCGCGGCCGGTGTTGCAGAGGATGTCGGCGAGCTGGAGGTGCAGGCTCGCCTGCCCGGCGGGGCGGGCGTACGCGGCGCTGTGCTCCAGGGCGCCGCGTACGGCGTGCTCCGCGGTCTCGCGGTCGCCGAGCCGGGAGGCGACGCCGGCCAGCGCGGCCCGGGCCTGCACCCCGTACCACGCCACGCCGGCGGCGTCGTAGCCGTCGGCGGCCTGCCCGTACAGCGCGGCGGCCCGCTCCATCTCGCCGCTGCGGGCGGCGAGTTCGGCCCGGAGTTCGTGCGCCTCGGCGATCCGGCCCGCGACGCGCGGATCGTCCGCGTACGGCGCGGCGAAGGCCAGCACCGCGGTCAGCGCCTCGGCGGCGGTACGGGGGCCCGCGTCGGCCGGGGCCGCCGCGTCGTCGCCGTGCATGCTGAGGACCCGGGCCCGGCAGAGCAGCGCCGCCGCCGTCTGGGCGGCGGTGGCGCGGCCCCCGGCGTGCAGCGCCAGCGCGCGGTCGCAGGGCTCCGCGACCGCCGCCAGGGCCTCTTCCGTACGGCCGTCGAGCGCGAGGGCGAACGCCGCGCGGGCGCGCGAGGTGGCCGCCTGGCCAGGGTCGTCCGCGGCCTCGAACAGCTCGGCCGCCGTCCGGAACAGGGCCGCGGCCTCGCCGGTCGCGGTGTCCGGGTCCATGGCGCGGTGCGCGGCGGCCTCCGCGCGGTCGCGTACGTGCAGTTCGGTGCCCGCCTCCGCCGCCGCGCGCGCGGCGTCCGCCCAGGCCCGTACCGCGCCGGGATGGCGGGCCCGGGTCCGCTCCCGGGCCGTGTCGAGCAGCTCGGCCACCCCGGGCCGTCCCGCCGGCGAACCGGCCGCCGCCCCCGCCGCCGGACCGGCCGCGGGACCGACGCCGGCCGCGCCGCCGCCCCGCCGCGCCGGCCGGCCGACGCGCAGCCCCAGCGGGAGCCGCTGCGCCAGCGGCGCCCGGCCCATCCGCTCGCGTACGCCGTCCGACACCGCCGCCGTGCCGTTGCGCGCGTCGAAGCGGCCCGCCAGCTCCAGCGCCTCCCGCTCCGCGTACGCCCCCAGCTCCGCGACCGTCCACTCCCGGTCCGCACTCCCGGCACCCGGCGGGCCCACCACCCGCTCCGCGCCGAGCCCCAGCGCCGCCAGCCGCCGCGTCAGCAGCGTCGTCACCGCCAGGTACGCCATCAGGCTGGAGGGCTCGCCCCGGTCCGCCAGATACGCCGGCCGCTCCGCCAGCAGCTCAAGTCCCCGCGCCTCGTTGCCCGTCAGCGCGCAGAACTCCACGTGCCGCGCGAACGCGAACCGCATGCTCTCCATCCGCCGCACCATCCGGTGCCCGCGCAGGTGGTTGGCCCGCGCCTCGTCCACGCGGCCCAGCCGCAGCAGCGGCAGCAGCGACTCCGCGAGCGTGGCGTGCGGCTCGTGCGCGCAGGTGTGCACGCCGTCGAGCACCGGCCGCCACAGCTCCAGGGCCGCGGCGTCGTCGCCGTGGCCGGCCTCCCAGCTTCCCTGGCCGCGCAGTTCGCAGGCGCGGCAGTCGCTCGTCGTGTCGCGCTCCGCGGCGCGCCAGGCGGCGTACGCGCGGGCGGCGCGCGCGTCATCGCCGACGTGCTCGGCGATGTAATACTCCGCCTGCCGCACGGCGCGTTCGCTGTGGCCCGCCAGGCGGTATCGGCGCTCCATCTCGGCGAGCCACTTCTCCATCGCCGCCAGCGGGATGTGCGGCTGGTCGGTCATCCCGGAGGAGACCCACTTGAACATCCAGAACAGGCGGTGGGTGTCCTCCTCGTCGAAATCCCCGGGGCGCTCGTCCCACATGCGCAGCAGCCGCGCGAAGGGGACGAACATCTTGTCCTGCTCGGAGCTGAAGTTGTACGTCTGGAGGAGGTGGATCAGGCCCTCCACGACGAACGCCGCCCGGCCCGTCTGCTCCGCCTCGGCGAGCAGCCGCTCCGCGCCAGCGTTGCGGCCGGGACCCTCGGGCTCCTGCGCGTTGTCCTGCATCGCCTGGCGGAAGGCGATCAGGTCGGCGGGCGGCCCGGCGGACGCGGGGGAGGGGGTGCCGGCGCTCACCGGCCGTCCTCCTCGCCGGCGCCGCGGTCGCCGCCGGCGGGATCCGCCGCGCCCGGTGGATCCGCAGCCCCCGGCGGGTCCGCAGCCCCCGGCGGGTGCGTCGCCCCCGGCGGGTGCGTCGCCCACTCCAGCAGCCCGGCGAACGCCCGGTTCAGCAGCGCCGAGTCGGCCGGCCGCAGCGGGCGCTGCGCCATCAGCAGCGCCTGCCCGTACAGCGCCTCGACCGCGCTGCCCACCAGCTCGGGGGTGCCCAGCGCGCTGACCCGGCGCACCAGCGGGCTGCGGTGGTTCAGGACGAGCCGGGCGCGCGGCGCACCGCCGCGCAGGCTGCCCAGGATGTCCGCCCACAGCTCGTCGGCCTGCTCCTCCTCGTCCGCGCGGGCCCGTTCGTGCCGGGCGGCGCGGTCGTCGAGATGGAGGGCGGGCACCGTCAGCGGGTGGAAGGCCCGTAGCACGACGTCGCAGGCGAGGGGGTCGAGGCGGGCGCGGGCGACGCCGAGGAAGCCGGACAGGGCCAGCTCCTCGGCCGGGTCGACGCCGTCCAGATGCGCGGTGACGGTGTCCGGGTCCAGCTCGGCGACCGCGGTCCCGGGCCGTACCCGAGGCAGCAGCTCGATCAGCTCCGCGTCGTAGGTGTAGCCGCCGTTGACGACGCCGATGCCCTGTGCGGAGGCGATCGGCGCGACCTGCCGGAACTCCTCCACGCTGCGGGTGAAGTGCACCACCGGGTGCCGCTGCGCGAACTCCGCCAGCGACAACTGCCCGTCGGTGGTCTCGAACGGCAGCCACGGCAGCATCGTGCGCAGCATCTCCTCGTCGTGCCGGGCGAGGGACTTCACGCCCAGGTGGTGCACGGAGAGGAACTGCGCCAGCCGGTCCGGGTCGCCGGTGGCCAGCGAGGTCAGCCAGTCGCGTACGGCGCCGCCGAGCGCCTCGCGGACGGCGACGAGCGTCTCGTCCTCGTACAGCGCCTCCCGCGAGGCGGTCGGGCGCAGGCTGTCGGTGTCGACGACGCAGCGGACGAAGAACGCCCAGTCGGGCAGCAGCCCTTCGGCGCGCGCGGTGAGCAGCATGCCCTTCAGATGCACGCGGTGCCCGGCGCGCTGGGCGGGGCTGACGGCGGACGGCAGCACGTACGCGACCCCGCGCACGCCCGCGAGCGGCACGTCCAGCTCGACGGCGTCCAGCGGCGTGAAGCCGAAGACGTCCCGGCAGTGGCCCGCGAGCGCCACCCGGCGCGCGGCCGGGCTCGGGTACGGGCGGTCCCAGACGGCGGGCAGCGCGGTGACCGGCGTCCCGTCGACGCGCACGTCGTACGGCAGGAGCGAGCCGAAGTCGCGGGCGAGGTCGGCGACGCGCGCCGGCCCGAACCACTCGGCGCAGCCGGGCCGCGGCGTCAGGTGCACGGTGGTGCCGGGCTCGGGATGCTCGGCCGGGGGGAGGGTCCGTACCGTGTACGAACCGTCGTCGGCGGCCGTCCACTCCACCGGCGGCGCCGCCGGCTCGCGGGCCGACCTGCTGACCACCCGGATCCGCTCGGCGACCAGGAAGCAGGCCAGCAGCCCGATGCCGAACTGGCCCAGGAACTCCGCCCGCGCCGACTCAAGCCCCCCGGCCCGCTTGGAGCTGCGGCCGATGGTGGCCAGCAGCTCGTGCACCTCGGCCTCGGTGAGCCCCACGCCGCTGTCCTCGACGCGCAGCCCGCCGTCCGTACCGCCCCGGTCCCCGGCCGCGTCGCCGGCGGCCGGCTCCGCGTACAGCCGGATGCGGTCCGGCGCGCCCGGATCGGCCGCGCGGCGCGCGGTGACCGCGTCGACGGCGTTCTGGAGCAGCTCGCGCAGATAGACCCGCGGACTGGAGTAGAGGTGGTGGGAGAGCAGGTCCACCAGGCCGCGCAGGTCGACCTGGAAGGTGTGGGACGAGGCGTGCGCAGCGTTCTCAGGTGTCATCACGGGAGCGCCGGCGGGGGGTGGAGGTGGCGGCGCGGGTCGGGCGATCCCGATCGGCGTCGGTGGTCGCGAAAGGGGAGTGCGAGGCGCACATCGTAGGACCGGGCGGGCTCCGGTTACCAGGGGTTTCCACGCTCTGTCGGCCCGATGGTGTGCAATGGACCGCGTGTCCGTGCTGGAAGAGCCCCTGAAGACGACCGTCGGCGACCGGACCGCCAAGGCCATGGCGGAGCACCTGGATCTGCACACCGTCGCAGACCTGCTGCACCACTACCCCCGGCGGTACGCCGAGCGCGGCGAGCTGACACGGCTGGCCGACCTGGAGGTCGACGAGCACGTCACGGTCGTCGCGCAGGTGGAGAAGGCCGCCATGCTCGGTACGGGCCGGGGGCGCCGCCTCGAAGTGGTCATCACCGACGGCAGCGGCCGGCTGACGCTCGTCTTCTTCGGACGCGGCGCATACCACCCGCAGAAGGAACTGCTGCCCGGCCGCCGCGCCCTCTTCGCCGGCAAGGTCACCGTCTTCAACCGCAAGCGGCAGCTCGCCCACCCCGACTACAAGCCGCTGTCCCCCGCGGGCGGCGACGCCGAGGCCGACGAGTGGGCCGGCAAGCTCCTCCCGCTCTACCCCGCGTGCCGGCAGCTCGCCTCCTGGCAGCTCCAGCAGGCCGTCGACACCGTGCTCGACGGCCTGGAGGCCACGGCCTGGGAGGGCGTCGCCGACCCGCTGCCCGAAGCGCTGCGGGCCGAGCGCGGGCTCGTACCGCTGCGCGAGGCACTGCTGAAGGTGCACCGGCCGAGGACCAAGGCCGACCTGTGGGCGGCGCGGGAGCGGCTGAAGTGGGACGAGGCGTTCGTCCTCCAGGTCGCCCTGGCCCGGCGGCGGCACGCCGACGGGCAGTTGCCCGCCGTGCCGCGCGTGGCACCTGCCGAGGGGCTGCTCGCGGACTTCGACGCCCGGCTGCCGTTCACCCTCACCGAGGGGCAGCAGCGGGTCTCCGCCGACATCTTCGCCGACCTGGCCACCGACCACCCCATGCACCGGCTGCTCCAGGGCGAGGTGGGCTCCGGCAAGACGCTCGTGGCGCTGCGCGCGATGCTCGCCGTGGTGGACGCCGGCGGGCAGGCGGCGATGCTCGCGCCGACCGAGGTGCTGGCGCAGCAGCACCACCGGTCGATCACCGAGATGATGGGCGAGCTGGCGGAGGCGGGCCTCCTGGGCGGCGCCGAGCACGGTACGAAGGTCGTGCTGCTCACCGGCTCCTCCGGCGCGGCGGCGCGCCGCGGGGCACTGCTCGACCTGGCCACCGGCGAGGCCGGGATCGTCGTCGGGACGCACGCGCTGATCGAGGACAAGGTGCAGTTCCACGACCTGGGCCTGGTCGTCGTCGACGAACAGCACCGCTTCGGCGTCGAGCAGCGGGACGCGCTGCGCGCGAAGGGCAACCGCGGGGACGACAAGCGCACCCCGCACCTGCTGGTCATGACCGCCACCCCCATCCCGCGCACGGTCGCGATGACGGTCTTCGGCGACCTGGAGACCTCCGTGCTCGACCAGCTTCCGGCCGGGCGTTCGCCGATCGCCAGCCACGTCGTGCCGGCGGCCGACAAGCCGCACTTCCTCTCCCGCGCCTGGGAGCGGGTGCGCGAGGAGGCCGAGGGCGGCCACCAGGCGTACGTGGTCTGCCCGCGCATCGGCGACTCCGCCGAGGAGGCGGAGACCAAGGGCGGCAAGGACGCGAAGGGCGCGAAGGGCGGCAAGGGCGCGAAGGGCGCGAAGGCGGCGCCCTCGCCGGAGGACGAGGCGGAGAAGCGGCCCCCGCTGGCGGTGCTGGACGTCGCCGCGCAGCTCTCCGCCGCCCCCGGGGCGCCGCTGGCCGGGCTGAAGGTCGAGGTGCTGCACGGGCGGATGCAGCCGGACGCCAAGGACGCCGTGATGCGCCGGTTCGCCGCCGGCGAGGTGGACGTGCTGGTCGCCACGACCGTCATCGAGGTCGGCGTCAACGTCCCCAACGCCACCGTCATGGTCATCATGGACGCCGACCGCTTCGGCGTCTCCCAGTTGCACCAGTTGCGCGGCCGGGTCGGCCGCGGGTCGGCCGCCGGGCTCTGTCTGCTGGTCAGCGAGATGCCGGAGGGCACGCCGGCGAGGACCCGGCTGGACGCGGTCGCCGCCACGCAGGACGGCTTCCGGCTCTCCCGTATCGACCTGGAGCAGCGCCGCGAGGGCGACGTGCTCGGGCAGGCGCAGTCCGGGGCCCGCTCCAGCCTGAAGATGCTCGCGGTCATCGACGACGAGGACGTCATCGCCGAGGCCCGGGACGCCGCCGCGGAGATCGTGGCGCAGGACCCGGAGCTGGCCGCGTACCCGGAGCTGCGCGGCGCGCTGGCGAGCCTGCTGGACGAGGAGCGGGAGCAGTTCCTCGACAAGGGCTGAGACGGGGCCCGCGGCAGGGGCGGCGGTACAGGCCCGAGGCACGGCTCGCGGCACGCGCCGGGGCAGGGCCGCGGCAAGGGCCGTGACCGCCCCGCCGCCCGCCCGCTCGCCACCGGCCGGCACCGCGGCTGTCACCCCGGAGGCATATCGTGGGATGGACCGCGCCCGTGAGGACAAGGACACCCAGCAGCCATGACCCGCGTGATCGCCGGAACCGCCGGCGGGCGGCGCCTGGCCGTGCCGCCCGGCACCCGCACCCGGCCCACGTCCGACCGCGCCCGCGAGGGTCTCTTCTCCACCTGGCAGACCCTGCTCGGCCCCCTCGACGGCCTGCGCGTCCTCGACCTGTACGGCGGCTCCGGCGCCGTCGGCCTGGAGGCGCTGTCCCGCGGCGCCGGGCACGCGCTGCTCGTCGAGGCCGACGCCCGCGCCGCCCGCGTCATCCGGCAGAACGTCCGCGCCCTCGGCCTGCCCGGCGCCGAGGTGCGCGCCGCCCGCGCGGAGCAGGTCGTCGCCGGGCCGCCGCCCCCGGACCCGTACGACGCGGTCTTCCTCGACCCGCCGTACGAGCTGAGCGACGCCGCGGTGGGCGAGATACTCGTCACACTCCGTGCCCACGACTGGCTGTCCCCGGGCGCGCTCGCCACCGTGGAGCGCAGCACGCGAGGCGGCGAATTCCCCTGGCCCGACGGCTTCGAAGGGCTGCGGGCCAGGCGCTACGGCGAAGGGACGCTCTGGTACGGTCGCGCCGCCTCACCCGCCCCCTGACCGCCCGTCCCGTCCCCGTCCCCGACTCTGGACCGTCACCGAAACCCTCATGACCCTCCCGACCGGAACCGAGAGCGAGGAACCTCCGTTGCGCCGCGCCGTCTGTCCGGGGTCCTTCGACCCCATCACCAACGGACATCTCGACATCATCGCCCGGGCCTCCAAGCTCTACGACGTCGTGCACGTCGCCGTGATGATCAACAAGTCGAAGAAAGGGCTGTTCACCGTCGAGGAGCGGATGGACCTCATCCGCCAGTGCACGGCGGAGTACGGCAACGTGGAGGTCGAGAGCTTCCACGGCCTCCTCGTGGACTACTGCAAGGAGCGCGACATCCCCGCCATCGTCAAAGGGCTGCGCGCCGTCAGCGACTTCGACTACGAACTCCAGATGGCCCAGATGAACATCGGCCTCTCGGGTGTGGAGACGCTCTTCGTCCCCACCAACCCGACCTACAGCTTCCTCTCCTCCAGCCTGGTCAAGGAGGTCGCCACCTGGGGCGGCGACGTATCGCATCTCGTGCCCCCGGTTGTCAACCGGGCACTTGACGAACGCCTCACCAACTCCTAGCCGGGCGCCGTAGAGTCTTCGTCCATGGACGTGCAGAGGAAGCTCGACGAGATCGCGGAGGCCCTCCAGGGCGCGCGGTCCATGCCCATGTCGGCGTCGTGCGTGGTCAACCGCGCCGATCTGCTCGGCATGCTGAACGAGGTGCGCGAGGCCCTGCCCGGGTCGCTCGCCCAGGCGCAGCAGTTGCTCGGCGGGCGCGAGCAACTCGTCGAGGAGGCACGCCGCGAGGCCGAGCAGATCCTCGACGAGGCGCAGAACCGGCGCAGCGCGCTGATCTCCGACACCGAGGTCGCCCGGCGCGCCCAGGCGGAGGCCGACCGGATCCTCGGCGAGGCCCGCCAGGAGGCCGAGCAGATCAGCGCCGAGGCCGACGACTACGTCGACAGCAAGCTCGCCAACTTCGAGGTCGTCCTCACCAAGACCATCGGCTCGGTCGACCGCGGCCGGGACAAGCTGCTGGGCCGCGCCCCCGGCTACGACGACCCGCAGGGCTTCGCCGTCGACGGCCAGGACCCCGCGGGCGAGGCACCGGAGCGCAGCGCCGACCCGCAGGAGCAGCGCAGGCGCGCGGACGACTACGTCGACGCGCAGTTCCAGGCGTTCCAGTCCGTGCTGACCAAGACCCTGGAGGCGGTCGGCCGCGGCCGGCAGAAGCTCCAGGGCGCCCGGCCCACGGACCAGCTCGGCGAGACCTTCGGGCAGCGGGGCCTGGGCCACTCCGGCACCGACGAGAGCTACCTCGCGGAGCTGGCCGAACTCGCCGACCCCCCGCAGCCCGGACCGGCGCACCACCCCGGCGCCCCCGGCCCCGCGGTCCCGCCGCCGCCCGCGCAGCAGCCCCCGCACGCCGCCCCCCAGCCCGCCGCCGCGGCGTACTACGACGGCGGCGCCGCCCAGGGCTACGCCCAGTCCGGCTACCCGCAGCCGGAGCAGCCGGACTACCCGCAGGACTACGGCCAGACCTACCAGCAGGGCTACGAGCAGCCCGACCCCGGCTACGGCTGGCCGCAGCAGGCCGGGCAGCCGGAGCAGACCGGGGCCGGTGCGTACCCGGAGCACGGCCAGCAGATGCCGTACGGCCAGAGCGAGGCGCACCTGCCGCAGCAGGGCGGCTACACCCCGGCACCCGCCGCGCTGGACGAGACGAGCCTCTTCGACACCAGCATGATCGACATGTCGCAGCTCCGGCAGTACGACGACCGCGGGCGCTGAGCCGCCGCGGGGCACCGGCCGGGGCCCGGCCGCCGAAGGACGCCCGGATTGGGTCCTGGGCGGGGTCTCAAGTATTCTGGACCCTCGCCGTATCGCGCCGCGCCCGTCCCTGCCCGTCATGCGCAGGGTGCACGAAAGCAGGAAAGCCCTGAAAGCCCATCCGGACCACCGAGCCCCTCTCGTGTTCGACACACGGGACCTGGGCCGTCGTCCCGGTACGCTCAAGCGGCTGTCCCGCACCGTGCCGGCGCCCAAGGACCTCGGCAACGAGGTGGTGGGCGTGCCCGAGGGCGACCCCGTCGAGCTGGAGCTTCGGCTCGAGTCGGTGATGGAGGGCGTGCTCGTCACGGGCACCGCCGAGGCGCGGGTGACGGGCGAGTGCGTAAGGTGTCTGGAGCCGCTCGGGCAGGAGCTTCGAGTGGACTTCCAGGAGATGTACTCCTACCCGGAGACCGACGCCAGGGGCCGCGTGGCCCGCGGCGGCGGCTTCGGAGCGGACGCCGAGGAGGCGGACGCGGAGGAGGGGACGCTGTACCTCGAGGACGACATGTTCGACCTCGAACCCGAGCTGCGCGACGCGGTGGTGCTCGCACTGCCGTTGCAGCCGGTGTGCCGGGAGGACTGCCCGGGCCTGTGCCCCGACTGCGGGGCGCGGCTCGCGGACGACCCGGACCACCGGCACGACGTCGTCGACGCCCGGTGGGCGGCGTTGCAGGGACTCGCCGAGACCGTCTCGGACGGCGAGAAAGACGACCCGAGCGGCGCTGTCGACGGCGCCGGCGAGAAGCAGGAGAAGTAGCCGTGGCCGTTCCGAAGCGGAAGATGTCGCGCAGCAACACGCGCCACCGCCGGTCGCAGTGGAAGGCTGCGGTCCCGCACCTGGTGGCATGCGAGCGCTGCCACGAGCCGAAGCAGCAGCACATCGCATGCCCGAACTGCGGCACGTACAACCGC
Organism: Streptomyces sp. 184; assembly: GCF_045781775.1. NCBI lineage: Bacteria > Bacillati > Actinomycetota > Actinomycetes > Kitasatosporales > Streptomycetaceae > Streptomyces > Streptomyces sp. 184. Next base: position 2,010,156 of record NZ_CP123230.1, read on the forward strand.
CGCCAGGTCCTCGAGGTCTGAGCGACGGGGAGAAGGCTCATGTCAGATGCCACTACGCCGCGGAAGGCGCCGGCCGACACAGCCTCGTCCCCCAAGATCCTGGAAGGGCGGCTCGGGTACGAACTCGAGCCCGCCCTTCTGGTGCGCGCCCTGACCCACCGCTCGTTCGCGTACGAGAACGGCGGTCTGCCCACCAACGAGCGGCTTGAGTTCCTCGGGGACTCGGTGCTCGGCCTGGTGGTCACCGACACGCTGTTCCGGGGCCACCCCGACCTGCCCGAGGGCCAGTTGGCCAAGCTGCGGGCCGCGGTGGTCAACTCGCGGGCGCTCGCCGAGGTCAGCCGCGGGCTGGAGCTGGGGGCCTTCATCCGGCTCGGCCGGGGCGAGGAGGGCACGGGCGGCCGGGACAAGGCGTCGATCCTCGCGGACACGCTGGAGGCCGTCATCGGCGCGGTCTACCTGGACAAGGGACTGGAGGCGGCGTCGGAGCTGGTGCACCGGCTCTTCGACCCGCTGATCGAGAAGTCCTCGAACCTCGGGGCAGGGCTGGACTGGAAGACGTCGCTCCAGGAGCTGACGGCCGCCAGGGGACTGGGCGTGCCGGAGTACCTGGTCAGCGAGACCGGCCCGGACCACGAGAAGACCTTCACGGCTGCCGCCCGCGTCGGTGGTGTCACGTACGGCACCGGCACCGGCCGCAGCAAGAAGGAAGCGGAGCAGCAGGCGGCGGACACCGCGTGGCGCGCGATCAGCGCGGCGGCGGGCGGCGAGGCGGGCAAGGGCGCCGCGGGGAGCAACGGCTCCGCCGTCCCGGCGCCGGAGTCCGCGTCGGCCGGTACGTCCGCCTCCGCCGGTACGTCCGCGCCGGCCACCTCCGCGTCCGCGGCGCCGCCGGCGCCGTCCGCGACGGGCGGTACGGACGGGGACGCCGCCGCGGGCCCCGCCGGGGCGCCGCAGGCCGCCGACCGGTAGCGCCGCGATGCCGGAGCTGCCGGAGGTCGAGGTGGTGCGCCGCGGCCTGGCGAAGTGGGTCGCGGGACGGACGGTCGCGTCCGTCGAGGTGCTGCACCCCCGGGCCGTACGCCGGCACCCGGCGGGCGCCGCCGACTTCGCCGCCCGGCTGACGGGGCACCCGCTGGGGGAGCCGCGGCGCCGCGGCAAGTACCTGTGGCTGCCGCTGGCCGACGGCCCCGAGTCGGTGCTCGCGCACCTGGGCATGAGCGGCCAGTTGCTCGTGCAGCCCGAGGCGGCGCCCGACGAGAAGCACCTGCGGATCCGGGTCCGCTTCGCCGACGAGACGGCCACGGAGCTGCGCTTCGTCGACCAGCGCACGTTCGGCGGCCTCTCGCTGCACCCGGACGCGCCCGGGGGGCTGCCCGACGTCATCGCGCACATCGCCCGGGACCCGCTGGACCCGGCGTTCGACGACGCGGCGTTCCACGCGGCGCTGCGCGGCAGCCGGACCACCATCAAGCGGGCGCTGCTGAACCAGTCGCTGATCAGCGGGGTCGGCAACATCTACGCGGACGAGGCCCTGTGGCGCGCCCGTATCCACTACGAGCGCCCCACCGCCGGCTTCACCCGCCCCCGTACCGCCGAACTCCTCGGGCACGTCCGCGCGGTGCTCAGCGCCGCGCTCGACGTCGGCGGCACGAGCTTCGACAGCCTCTACGTGAACGTCAACGGCGAGTCCGGCTACTTCTCCCGCTCGCTGGACGCGTACGGCCGCGAGGACGAACCCTGCCGCCGCTGCGGCACCCCGATCCGCCGCCGCCCGTGGATGAACCGCTCCAGCTACTTCTGCCCGCGCTGCCAGCGTCCCCCGCGCCCCTGACACCGGCGCCGGCCGCGCCGGCGGCGGCTCAGAAGCCGAAGTTCTGCGTCCACCAGGGGCCGCCATCGGCGAAGTGCGCGCCGACGCCCAGGGTGCGGAAGTCGCAGTTCAGGATGTTGGCGCGGTGGCCTTCGCTGTTCATCCAGGCGTCCATCACCGACCGCGCGTCGGCCTGGCCGCGGGCTATGTTCTCGCCGCCGAGGTCGGATATGCCGTAGTCCTGCGCGCGCTCCCACGGGTCGTTGCCGTCGGGGTCGGTGTGGTCGAAGAAGCCGCGCTCGGCCATGTCCTGGCTGTAGTCGCCGGCCAGCTTCGCCAGCTCCGGGTCGTTCGTCAGCGGACGGCAGCCCGCCTGCGCACGCTCCTGGTTGACCAGTCGCAGCACCTCCGCCTCCGCGGCGGTGGTCGCGTCGGTGGTGGCGGTGGGCTTCGAGGAGCGGGTGGGCTCGGAGGTCTGCGTCTTCGTCGGGGACGGCGCCTTGGACGCCGTACGGGACGGGCTCGGGGACTTCGACGACGGGTCCGCGGACTCCGGCTTCTCGCGCTCGGGGGCGGAGGCCGACGGCGAGGCGCTCTTCGACTCCTTGCCGTCCTTGCCGCCGGCCTTCTTCGCCTCGGGCGTCCCGCTCTCCGGGCGGTCCGAGCCGTCGCTCGCGGACGGCGACGCCTCCCGCGTCGGCAGGTCAGAGAAGCCCTGCGTGCTGGGCGACGGCGGGTCGCCCGCCTCCACGTGGCCGGCCGGGCCGCCGCCGCGGTCGAGGTCGAAGCCGCTGCCGAGGACCCCGGAGGCCATCGCCACCGCGCCGACGGCCAGCGCCGCCGACGTACCGAGCATCCCGGCCCTGGCCGGGCTCTGCCTGCGGTGCTGCCCCCGCGACCGGCCGGCGCCGTGCGCCTCGCGGTCGCCGTACGAGCCGTACGACTCGTACGGGCCGTACGTGTCGTACGAGTCGTATGTCTCGTACCGGTCGTACGTGCCGGGCGTGTCCCGGCGGCGGGCTATCGGGGGCTGCGGCTCCGAGCGTCTGTGGCGGCCCATCCGGCTGACCCTTCACGTCCGACGACAACTACTACTGCACACGCTCCACTCGCACACACGAGTGATATTTCTGTCGGGAGACTGTACGCCATGACCCCCGCACCGCAGATGCCCGCGGCGCGATCGTCCGGATAACGTGCGTCACATGCGTCACACGAGTACAGACGTCCGCATGACGGCGTGGGTGCGCGGCGCGGTCCAGGGGGTCGGATTCCGCTGGTTCACCCGCGCCCGCGCGCTGGAGATCGGCGGCCTCAGCGGCTTCGCCGCCAACCTCGCGGACGGCCGGGTCCAGATCGTCGCCGAGGGTCCGCGACAGCAGTGCCAGGAGTTGCTGGAGTGGCTGCGCTCCGACGACACGCCGGGCCGTGTCTCAGGTGTGACGGAGATCTGGGACGAGCCGCGCGGCGGATATCACTCATTTGCCATCCGCTGAGCACGCTCCGCCATAAGGGCTGGTCCGACAGTCGTGACCAGCGGGTTGCCAACGGCTTCCGCGCGTGCAAAGCTCTCACACCAGACGGGTCCCGCCACCCCCCGCGGCCTGAAATTGCACGGGCCGCGCCCGATACGGGTGTGATCGTGTTGACCGTCAAACTATTTGGTGAGACGCTTGAAACCCCGCGCACCCTAGCTGTATGTGCCATGGGCAGACACGCGGGTGCGAATCCCTCACGACCCACACCGCTCGGTCGGTCACTCAGTGTGGAGGACCTTCAATCATGGCAAAGGCGCTTCTCGGTTACGTCGGCGGCACAGACCCGCGACTCCTCGCCGAGATGCGACGGTTGCAGCAGCGTGTCCAGGATCTGGAGTCGGAGCTTGTCCGCGTCCAGGCCGAGAACGACATGCTCGCCGCCGCCGCTGCTCACAACAGCGAGTCACTGCTCGACGTATCCCACGCGGAGCCTGCGCTCACCTGACAATCGTGAAAAACCGTCAGGTCTGCACGTCAACCGCTTGAGATAACTGTCAAGGGACGCTTAACGGCGTCCCTTCGTCGTTTCTCACCGGTCAACGGATCCCCCACGGGGGAACCCGCCCCCGGAGCCGGCACCCCGGGGGTGATGCTCCGTAATTGATGTGCCCCGGCGGTTACCCAGCGAAACCGGCTTGCGCGATAGAGTCTCCGCCACATGTTTCGTCGCCGGAGGAGAGCTCGCCAGTGCACTTGAAGGGCCTCACGCTCCGGGGGTTCAAATCCTTCGCCTCCGCCACCACCCTCCGCTTCGGGCCGGGTATCACCTGCGTCGTCGGCCCGAACGGCTCCGGAAAGTCCAACGTGGTGGACGCGCTGTCCTGGGTGATGGGGGAGCAGGGGGCGAAGTCCCTGCGGGGCGGCAAGATGGAGGACGTGATCTTCGCCGGGACCACCGGCCGGCCGCCGCTCGGCCGCGCCGAGGTCTCGCTGACGATCGACAACTCCGACGGCGCGCTGCCCATCGACTACTCCGAAGTGACCATCACCCGGACGATGTTCCGCAGCGGCGGCAGCGAATACCAGCTCAACGGCGACACCTGCCGCCTCCTGGACATCCAGGAACTGCTGTCCGACTCCGGCATCGGCCGCGAGATGCACGTCATCGTCGGCCAGGGCCGGCTCGACTCCGTCCTGCACGCCGACCCCTCCGGCCGCCGAGCCTTCATCGAGGAGGCCGCCGGCGTCCTCAAGCACCGCAAGCGCAAGGAGAAGGCGCTGCGCAAACTGGACGCAATGCAGGCCAACCTCGCCCGCGTCCAGGACCTCAGCGACGAGCTGCGCCGCCAGCTCAAGCCCCTGGGCCGGCAGGCCGCCGTCGCCCGCCGCGCCGCCGTCATCCAGGCCGACCTGCGCGACGCCCGGCTGCGGCTGCTCGCCGACGACCTCGTCACCCTGCGCGCGGCGCTGTCCGCCGAGATCGCCGACGAAGCCGCGCTGAAGGAACGCAAAGAGGCCACCGAGGCCGAGCTGACCGCCGCCCGCACCCGCGAAGCCGCCCTGGAGGAGCAGGTACGCGCCCTCACCCCCCGGCTCACCGAGGCCCAGGGCGCCTGGCACGAACTCGGCCAGCTCGCCGAGCGGGTCCGCGGCACCGTCAGCCTCGCCGACGCCCGCGCCAAGCACGCCACCGCCGCGCCCGAGGACGAGCGCCGCGGACGTGACCCGGAGGACCTGGAGCGCGAGGCGCAGCGCATCCGCGAGCAGGAGGCGGAACTCGAAGCCGCCCTGGAGGCCGCGGAACGGGCGCTGGAGGACACCGTCGCCCACCGCGCGGAGCTGGAGCGCGAACTCGCCGCCGAGGAGCGGCGGCTGAAGGACGCCGCCCGCGCCGTCGCCGACCGCCGCGAACGGCTCGCCCGGCTCAGCGGCAAGGTCACCGCCGCCCGCGGCCGCGCCGCCTCCGCGCAGGCCGAGATCGGCCGGCTCGCCACCGCCCGCGACGAGGCCGAGGAGCGCGCCGCCGTCGCGCAGGAGGCGTACGAGACGCTGAAGGCCGAGGTCGACGGGCTGGACGAGGGCGACAGCGAGCTGGCCGCCGAGCAGGACGCGGCGAAGAGCGCCCTGAAGGCCGCCGAGGACGAGCTGACCGCCGCCCGCGACGAAGCCGCCGAGGCCGAACGCGCCCGCGCCGCCACCACCGCCCGCCGCGACGCGCTCGCCCTCGGCCTGCGCCGCAAGGACGGCACCGGCACCCTGCTCCAGGCCCGCGACAAGCTGACCGGCGTGCTCGGCCCCGCCGCCGAACTGCTCACCGTCGCCCCCGGGTACGAGGTCGCCGTCGCCGCCGCGCTCGGCGCCGCCGCCGACGCCCTCGCCGTCTCCGGCCCCGCCGCCGCGGCCGACGCGCTGCGGCTGCTGCGCAAGCACGACGCCGGCCGCGCCGCGCTGCTCCTCGGGGACGCCCCGTACGAGCCGGCCCCCGAGGGCGAGCTGCCGCCCGGCGCCCGGCACCTCGCCGCCCTGGTCGCCGGCCCCGACCAGTTGCTGCCCGCCGTGCGCCGGCTGCTGGCCCGTACCGTGTACGTCGCCACGCTGGAGGACGCCGAGGACCTCGTCTCCGCCCGGCCCGAGCTGACCGCCGTCACCGCGGAAGGCGACCTCTTCGGCGCCCACTTCGCCCACGGCGGCTCCGCCGGCGCGCCCAGCCTGCTGGAGGTGCAGGCGTCCGTCGACGAGGCGGCGGCGGAGCTGACCGAGCTGGACACGCGCTGCACGCACCTGGCCCTGCGGCAGGAGGCGGCCGTCGCCCGCCGCGCCGAGTGCGCCGCGCTCGTCGAGGAACTGGGCGGGCGGCGCAGCACCGCGGACCGGGAGAAGTCCCGCGTCGCCGGCGAGCTGGGCCGGCTCGCCGGGCAGGCCCGCGCCGCCGCCGGCGAGGCCGAGCGCAGCGCCGCCGCGGCGGCCCGCGCCGAAGAGGCCCTGGCCCGCGCCGGCGCCGAGGCGGAGGAGCTGGCGGCGCAGTTGGAGACCGCGGAGGAGGAGGCCGGCGCCGCCGAGGACGGGGACGACGGCTCCGACACCTCCGTACGCGACCGGCTCGCCGCCGACGGCGCCAACGCCCGGCAGACCGAGATGGAGGCAAGGCTCCAGGTCCGTACGCACGAGGAGCGGGTCAAGGGCCTCGCCGGCCGAGCCGACGGACTCGACCGCGCCGCCCGCGCCGAGCGCGAGGCGCGCACCCGCGCCGAGCGCCGCCGCGCCCGGCTGCGGCACGAGGCGGCCGTCGCCACGGCGGTCGCCGCCGGCGCCCGGCAGCTCCTCGCGCACGTCGAGGTCTCCCTCGCCCGCGCCGATCAGGAGCGCGCCGCCGCCGAGCGGGCCCGCGCCGAGCGCGAGCAGGAACTCGGCCGGCAGCGCCGGCTCTCCCGCGAGCTGGCCGACGAGCTGGACAAGCTCACGGACTCCGTCCACCGCGGCGAGGTGCTGGGCGCCGAGAAGCGGATGCGCATCGAGCAGTTGGAGGGCCGGGCGCTGGAGGAGCTGGGCGTCGAACCGGCCGACCTGGTGGCGGAGTACGGTCCCGACCAGCTCGTGCCGCCGTCGCTGCCGGCGGAGGGCGAGGAGCTGCCGGACGACCCCGGGCACCCGCGCAACCGGCCGCGGCCGTACGTACGCGGCGAGCAGGAGAAGCGGCTGAAGTCCGCGGAGCGCGCGTACACCAAGCTCGGCAAGGTCAACCCGCTGGCGCTGGAGGAGTTCGCGGCGCTGGAGGAGCGGCACAAGTTCCTCACCGAGCAGCTCGACGACCTCAAGCGCACCCGCGCCGACCTGCTCCAGGTGGTCAAAGAGGTCGACGAGCGCGTCGAGCAGGTCTTCACCGACGCCTTCCACGACACCGCCCGCGAGTTCGAGGGCGTCTTCTCCCGCCTCTTCCCCGGCGGCGAGGGCCGGCTGATCCTCACCGACCCGGACGACATGCTGAACACCGGCGTGGAGGTGGAGGCGCGCCCGCCGGGCAAGAAGGTCAAGCGGCTGTCGCTGCTGTCCGGCGGCGAGCGGTCGCTGACGGCGGTGGCGATGCTGGTGGCGATCTTCATGGCCCGGCCGAGCCCGTTCTACGTGATGGACGAGGTCGAGGCCGCGCTCGACGACACCAACCTCCAGCGCCTGGTGCGGCTGATGCAGGAGCTCCAGCACACCTCGCAGCTCATCGTGATCACGCACCAGAAGCGCACCATGGAGGTCGCCGACGTCCTCTACGGCGTCTCGATGCAGGGCGACGGCGTCTCCAAGGTGATCAGCCAGCGCCTCAACTGACCCCCGGGGACCCGCCGGCCCCACCGCCACCGCCGGGCCCGCTGCCGGCCCGCGGCGGACCGGAAGCGGGCGGGGTGCCGCGAACGGTGCGCGGGAGGGCGATACTGGTGGGCGTTATGGACATCATCCTCATCGTCATCGCCATTGCCGTCGTCGCCGTCCTCGCCGCCGGCGGCCTGGTCGTCGGCTCCCGCCGCCGGAAGCCGCCCGCCGCGCCGCCGCCGTCGCCCGGCCCCAGGACCCCCGCAGAGCCGCAGGTCGGCGAGGAGGCGGGGGAGCCCGGCGACGAGCAGCGCAGGACCATCGAGGAGGTGGGCCTGCCCGGCGAGGCCGCCGCCGGCACCACCGTCGCCGAGCCGCCGGCGCCCCCGGCGCCGGAGCTGGAGGTCCCCGCCCCGGCGGCGGGCCGGCTCGTACGGCTGCGCGCCCGGCTGGCCCGCTCGCAGAACTCCCTCGGCAAGGGCCTGCTCGGCCTGCTCTCCCGCGAACACCTCGACGAGGACACCTGGGAGGAGATCGAGGACACGCTGCTCACCGCCGACGTGGGCGTGCAGCCGACGCAGGAGCTGGTGGAGCGGCTGCGCGAGCGCGTCCGGGTCCTCGGTACGCGCACGCCCGAGGAACTGCGCACGCTGCTGCGCGAGGAGCTGCTGGCGCTCGTCGGCACGGAGGCCGACCGGACGCTGGACACCGCCGAGTCCGTCGGCCCCGAGGGCGGGGCGGTGCCGGGCGTCGTGCTGGTCGTCGGCGTGAACGGCACCGGCAAGACCACGACCACCGGCAAGCTCGCCCGGGTGCTGGTGGCCGACGGCAAGACCGTGGTGCTGGGCGCCGCGGACACCTTCCGGGCCGCCGCCGCGGACCAGCTCCAGACGTGGGGCGAGCGGGTCGGCGCCCGTACCGTACGCGGGCCGGAGGGCGGCGATCCGGCGTCCGTCGCGTACGACGCGGTGAAGGAGGCCATCGACGAGGGCGCCGACGTGGCGCTCATCGACACCGCCGGGCGGCTGCACACCAAGACCGGGCTCATGGACGAGCTGGGCAAGGTCAAGCGGGTGGTGGAGAAGCACGGGCCGGTCGGCGAGGTGCTGCTCGTGCTGGACGCCACCACCGGGCAGAACGGGCTGGTGCAGGCGCGGGTCTTCGCGGAGGTCGTGGACATCACCGGGCTGGTGCTGACCAAGCTGGACGGCACGGCCAAGGGGGGCATCGTGATCGCGGTGCAGCGGGAGCTGGGCGTGCCGGTGAAGCTGGTGGGCCTGGGCGAGGGCGCGGACGACCTGGCGCCGTTCGAGCCCGAGGCGTTCGTGGACGCGCTGATCGGCGACTGACCGGACCGGCCTGGTCTGCTACGGAGCCGGCCGGGCGGGTCGATGGCGGCAGGCCGGCGCCGGGGTCAGCCCGAGCGGAGCCAGGTGCTCTGCGCGTACGCCAGCGTGCCCAGCAGCAGCCGCGCCGGCGGCGGGCCGCCCGCCGTGTCCAGCGTCGGCGGGCGCAGCCAGCGCACCGGGCCGAGGCCGCGCAGATCGCAGGGCGGGGCGAGCAACTGGTCCCCGCGGCCGAGGCAGCGCAGATCGAGCCGGGCGCCGTCCCAGCCCATGCGGTACAGCAGCCGGGGCATCTCGGCGGCCGCGCCGGGGGCTACGAAGAAGTGCGCGCGCCCGTCCGGGGCGGCGCAGACCGGGCCGAGCGGCAGCCCCATGCGCTCCAGCCGGGGCAGCGCCCGCCGCCCGGCGACGACGCTGACCTCCAGCGCGTCGAACGACCGGCCCACCGGCAGCAGCACCGCGGCCCCCGGCGTACGCGCCCAGGCGTCCGTCACCTCGTCCAGCGGGGTGCCGGCGGGGACGGGGCGCGCGTCCGGCAGCGGATGCTCGCCGGGGGCGGGGCAGGCGGCGCCCTGCGCGCAGGAGCAGATCCGCCCGCCGCCGGGAGCGCGCACGAGGGGCGCGCCGGGCAGCACGTCCCAGCCCCACAGCCCGGTGTACTCGGCCACCGCCGTCACCGCGAGTCCGGCGGACGTACGGGCACGCCGGACGGACCCGATGTCGCGTCGGCCGCGGATGCCGCCGATCGTGAAACCCATGCCCCCTCCAACTGCTCGCCGGTGCGCTTGGTTACTGCACCTGCCTCACTCACAGCAGTCTGCTGGTAACACTGTGTTGTCGGGGAGGTGTATCCGGGGTGTGATGGCGCGCCAGGGGGTAGCGTGGTTCGCGGCGCACGCCCCGCCGGACGCCACCCCGCCCGTTACGGTGTCGTCCCTCGTCAAGTCAACCGCGTGTCTCCGGCGCGGTGTTCACTCGTAGGGGTGGCGAATGGTGGCGTTTCCCGGATCGCGGTCGCGAAACGGTGATCGTAGGATTACTTTCGGTGCAAGCGGTGGCGGCATGCGACATGTGGATATGCCAAAGGCAGGAATTCCCACCGGGCTTCGGGGGCGCCGGTTCCGGGGATAATCCGGGGCACCACGACGGCCGAGGCGGGATGGGGGCGTTGGAGTTGGACGGCACGGGCGGCAGCCGGACCGGTGCCACCGGCGCGGGCAAGAGCCCCAACGAGGAGCTGACTTCCTGGTTCCTGCGCAGCGGCTGGTCCAAGGGCGAGCTGGCCCGGCAGGTCAACCGCCGGGCCCGCCGGCTCGGCGCGCACCACATCAGCACCGACACCTCCCGCGTCCGCCGCTGGCTCGACGGCGAGCAGCCGCGCGAGCCGATCCCCCGGATCCTCGCCGACCTGTTCTCCGAGCGCTTCGGCTGCGTCGTCGGCGTCGACCAGCTCGGACTGCACGCGGCCCGCCCCCGCCCCGCCGTCTCCGGCATCGACCTGCCGTGGAACGCCGACGAAACCGTCGAGCAGATCAACGAGTTCTCGCGCAGCGACCTCATGCTCGCCCGCCGCGGCTTCCTCGGCCCCTCCCTGAACGTCGCCGCGGGCCCGGTCCTCGTCGAGCCCATGCAGCGCTGGCTGGCACAGCCGCCCGCCTCCGGCGGCGCCGCGGCCCCGTTACCGGCCCCGGCCGCCGCCTCCGCCACCGCGCCCGGCGGCGCTCCGCCCTTCTCCCGCGCCCTCTCCGGACCCGAGCTGGAGCTGCTGGAGACCACCACCGCCAAGTTCCGCCAGTGGGACGCCCAGTGCGGCGGCGGACTGCGCCGCAAGGCCGTCGTCGGGCAGCTCCACGAGACCACCGACCTGCTCAGGGAGCCGCACCCGCCCGCGGTCGTCCGCCGACTGTTCCGCATCACCGCGGAACTCGCCCAGCTCGGCGGCTGGATGAGCTACGACGTGGGCCTCCAGCCCACCGCCCAGAAGTACTTCGTGCTGGCCCTGCACGCCGCCAAGGAGGCCGGCGACCGCCCTCTCGGCGCGTACGTCCTGTCCAGCATGGCCCGCCAGATGATCCACCTCGGCCGCGCCGACGACGCCCTGGAGCTGATCCACCTCGCCCAGTACGGCAGCCGCGACAGCGCGACGGCCCGTACGCAGTCGATGCTGTATGCGATGGAGGCGCGCGCGTACGCCAACCTCGGCCGCCCGGACCGCTGCCACCGGGCCGTGCGCATGGCCCAGGACTGCTTCACCGAGATCGACCCCGGCCGCCCCGAGCCCGACTGGATCCGGTTCTTCTCCGAGGCCGAACTGAACAGCGAGAACGCCCACTCCTACCGCGACCTCGCCTACGTCGCCGGCCGCAGCCCCACCTACGCCGCCCTCGCCCGGCCGGTCATGGTGCGCGCCGTCGAGCTGTTCGCCGCGGACGCCGAGCGCCGCCGCTCGTACGCGCTGAACCTGGTCGGCCTGGCCACCGTTCACCTGCTGGAGGAGGAGCCGGAGCAGTGCGCGCTGTGCGCCGGCGAGGCCCTCACCGTCGCCCGCCAGGTGCGCTCCGAGCGGGTCAGCACCCGGCTGCGCAAGACCGTCGACACCGCCGTGCGCCGCTACGGCGCCGTGGGCGAGGTCGCCGACCTGGCCGACCGGCTCGCCCGCGAACTCCCGGAGACCGTGGAAGCCGCCGGCTGACCCGCCCGCGGCTTCCCCGGCACCCGGCCCGTCCCCCGGACGGGCCGCCCCCCGTGGTGCGGCCGAGAGTAACCGCGCCCTCGTGCGCCCGTGGCAAGTTCACCGCCCCGTAACACCTCCGTGGCCTTCGTCACGCCCCCGAAACACCGTGGGGCGGTGGCCGAAACCCCGCTGCGCCAGCCTCTTGCGCATTCCGGCCCACACCACTTCAGCCCGCACGGGCCGTACGAGGAGGAGACGCGACGTTGAATGGCGCCGATACCGCATTCGTCCTGATCAGCGCGGCGCTGGTCATGTTGATGACGCCCGGTCTTGCCTTCTTCTACGGGGGCATGGTCCGGGTCAAAAGCACCCTGAACATGCTGATGATGAGCTTTATCTCGCTCGGGATCGTCAGCATCCTGTGGGTGCTCTACGGCTACAGCCTCACCTTCGGCGACGACATCGGCGGGGGCATCCTCGGCGACCTCGACCACGTGGGCATGGCCGGGATCACGCCCGACACCCTGACGGGCGGTGACGAGGGCATCCCGGTGCTGGCGTTCGCCGCCTTCCAACTGATGTTCGCCATCATCACCCCGGCCCTCATCAGCGGCGCTCTCGCGGACCGGGTGAAGTTCACCGCCTGGGCCCTGTTCATCGCCCTGTGGGTCACGGTGGTCTACTTCCCCGTCGCGCACTGGGTCTGGGGCCCCGAGGGCTTCATCGGCCTCAACGGCGACATCAAGGCCATCGACTTCGCGGGCGGCACCGCGGTGCACATCAACGCCGGCATCGCGGCGCTGGCCGCCGTCCTGGTCGTAGGAAAGCGCATCGGCTTCAAGAAGGACCCGATGCGGCCGCACAACCTGCCCTTCGTGCTGCTGGGCGCGGCGCTGCTGTGGTTCGGCTGGTTCGGCTTCAACGCCGGGTCCGAGCTGGCCGCCGACGGCGTCGCCGCCACGATGCTCCTCAACACCCAGGTCGCCACCGGCGCCGCCGTCGTCGGCTGGCTGATCTACGAGAAGGTGCGCCACGGCTCCGTGACCATGCTCGGCGCCGCGTCCGGCGCCATCGCCGGCCTGGTGGCGATCACCCCCTCCGGCGCGTCCGTCAACGCCATGGGCGCGCTGGCCGTGGGCATCATCGCCGGCGTCGTCTGCGCCTGGGCCGTGGGCCTGAAGTACAAGCTCGGCTACGACGACTCGCTCGATGTCGTCGGCGTCCACCTGGTCGGCGGGATCGTCGGCACGCTGGCCATCGGCTTCTTCGCCATCGACGACATCGGCCTCTTCTACGGCGGCGGGCTGGAGCAGCTCGGCCGGCAGGCGGCGGGCGCGGGCGTGGTGCTCGTGTACACGTTCGTCGTCACCTGGCTGATTGCCAAGGGCATCGACAAGCTGGTGGGCTTCCGGGTCGGCGAGGACGAGGAGCTCGCGGGCGTCGACCGGTCGCAGCACGCGGAGAGCGCGTACGACTACAGCGGCGTCGGCTCGGCGGCGTCGGTCGCCCCCGCGCCGGCGACGGCGTCCGTGGGCGGTCAGGCGTCGGGCACGGACAGGGCGGCCACGGCCGCGGAGAAGAAGGTGGACGCGTGAAGCTCATCACGGCAGTGATCAAGCCGCACCGGCTGGACGAGGTGAAGGAGGCCCTCCAGGCCTTCGGAGTGCAGGGGCTGACGGTCACGGAGGCCAGCGGCTACGGCAGGCAGCGCGGCCACACCGAGGTCTACCGGGGCGCGGAGTACACCGTGGACCTCGTACCGAAGGTGCGCATCGAGGTGCTGGTGGAGGACGACGACGCCGAGCAGTTGGTCGAGGTCGTGGTGAAGGCCGCGCGGACCGGCAAGATCGGCGACGGCAAGGTGTGGAGCGTACCGGTGGACACGGCGGTACGGGTACGAACAGGCGAGCGCGGCCCCGACGCGCTCTGACCTCGCGGTCGGCGACCACCGCCCGCGACCGGCCCGCAAGGAGGCGGGCCGGCCGTGGGCGGACCAACTGGCGGGAGTACGTGGGTGACGGAGACCGGAGACGGGCGCGAGCCCGCACACGGGGGCGGGGAACCGGACGAGGGCACGAGCGGGGTGCGGACGAGCACGCGGCCCGCCGGGGGGACCGAAGCCGGGGGCGTACCGCCGCCCGGCGCGGACGGCGGCCGACCGGCGGGCGACGCGGCGAACTTCGCGGCGGAGGCCGGCGAGGCCGACGCGGCGGCGGGGGCTGCCGCGGCGGGGGGCGAGGAGGCGTACGCGGCGGCCCGCGTGCGGCTGCTCGGCGCCGAGGGCGGCGCGGCCCGGCGGACCGCGCTGGCCCGGGCCACCGACCGCTGGCTCGCCGGGCTCCTCCACGGGGCGACGGGCGGCACCGGCGGCCCGGGGCAGGGCGCCGGCAACGCGCCCGAGCCCGCCGACGCCGACGGGCCCGACGGCTCGGGCGGCGCCGGCGACCGCGGCTCCCGCGACCCCGGCGCGCCCCGCACCGGCAGCACCCGCGGAATCTCCCTCGTCGCCGTCGGCGGCTACGGGCGCGGGGAGCTGTCCCCCCGCAGCGACCTCGACCTGCTCCTCCTGCACGACGGGTCCCTCGGCCCCGGCGCGCTCGCCGCCGTCGCCGACCGGCTCTGGTACCCCGTCTGGGACATGGGCCTGGCCCTCGACCACTCCGTACGCACCCCCGCCGAGGCGCTCAAGACCGCCGCCGACGACCTCAAGGTCACTCTCGGCCTGCTCGACGTCCGCCACGTCGCCGGCGACGCCGCCCTCACCTCCGGGCTGCGCACCGCCGTCTTCGCCGACTGGCGCAACCGCGCCGCCGGCCGGCTCCCCGAGCTGCGCGAGCTGGGCCGGGAGCGCGCCGAGCGGCACGGCGAGCTCCAGTTCCTGCTGGAGCCGGACCTCAAGGAGGCCCGCGGCGGCCTGCGCGACGCCACCACCCTGCGCGCCGTCGCCGCCTCCTGGCTCGCCGACGCGCCCCGCGAGGGCCTGGACGGCGCCCGCGCCCGGCTGCTTAACACCCGCGACGTGCTGCACCTGACCACCGGCCGCGCCACCGACCGCCTCGCGCTCCAGGAGCAGGACCAGGTCGCCGCCGCCCTCGGCCTGCTCGACGCCGACACCCTGCTGCGCGAGGTCTACGAGGCCGCGCGCACCATCGCGTACGCCACCGACGTCACCTGGCGCGAGGTCGACCGCGTCCTGCGCGCCCGCGGCGGCCGGCGCGGCACCGCCCGCCTGCGCAGCCTCATCGGCTCCACGCCCCGCACCGCCCAGCGCGGCCCCGCGGAGCGCTCCCCCCTCGCCGACGGCGTCGTCGAGCAGGACGGCGAGGTCGTCCTCGCCCGTACCGCCCGGCCCGCCCGCGACCCCGTGCTGCCGTTGCGCGCCGCTGCCGCCGCCGCGCAGGCGGGGCTGCCGCTGTCGCTGCACGCGGTACGGCTGCTGGCCGCGCAGGCGCCGCCGCTGCCCGTACCATGGCCGGACGAGGCGCGCGAGCAACTGGTCACCCTGCTGGGCGCCGGCGAGGCCACGGTGCCGGTGTGGGAGAGCCTGGAGGCGGAGGGGTTCATCACGCGGCTGCTGCCCGACTGGGAGCGCGTGCGCTGCCGCCCCCAGCGCAACGCCGTGCACCGCTGGACCGTCGACCGCCACCTCGTCGAGACCGCCGTACGGGCCGCGCGGCTCACCCGCCGCGTCGGCCGGCCGGACCTGCTGCTGGTCGCCGCGCTACTGCACGACATCGGCAAGGGCTGGCCGGACGGCCCGGGCGGGCACAGCATCACCGGCGAGACCATCGCCCGCGACATGGCCCGGCGCATCGGCTTCCCCGCCGCCGACGCCGACGTCCTCGCCACCCTCGTCCGCCACCACCTGCTGCTCGTGGAGACCGCCACCCGCCGCGACCTCGACGACCCCGCGACCGTACGGCTCGTGGCCGACGCCGTCGGCGGACGCGGCACGCTGGAGCTGCTGCACGCGCTCACCGAGGCCGACGCGCTGGCCACCGGACCGGCGGCGTGGAGCGCCTGGCGCGCCTCGCTGGTCACCGACCTCGCCGCGCGGGTCGACGCCGCGCTGGCCGGCGATCCGGCCGCGGCACCGGCGGGGGAGCGGGCCGAGCGGGCACCGGGCGCGGTGGAGGAGCGGCTGGCGGTCGAGGCGTGGCGTACGCGCGCACCGGCGCTGACGCTGCTCGCCAGGGCCGAGGAGCCGCCGGCGGCGGAGCCGGACGAGGGCACCGGTGGCATCGAGCAGAGCGGCACGCAGCCGCTGGGCGTGGAGCTGCTGGTCGCCGTCCCGGACCGGCCGGGCGTCCTGGCGGCGCTCGCGGGCGTACTGGCGCTGCACCGGCTGACCGTACGCACCGCCGGGCTGCGCCCCCTGCGGCTGCCCCCGGGTGTGGCCGACGGCCCGCAGCCGCCGCGCGAGGCGGAGCCGCGGCCCGCCGACGCCGACGCTGCCTCCGACGCGGACGCCGACGCCGCCCCCCACGTCCTCCTCCTCAACTGGCGCGTGGCCGCCGAGTTCGGCTCCCTCCCCGCCGCCGACCGCCTCCGCGCCGACCTCCTGCGCGTCCTCGACGGCACCCTCGACGTCCCCGCCCGCCTCGCCGAGCGGGAAAAGGCGTACCGCCCCCGCCGCCGCGGCACGCCCGCCCCGCCGCCCCGCGTGACCGTCGTACCCGGCAGCTCGCAGCACGCCACCGTCATCGAGGTAC
The DNA here is from genome assembly GCF_045781775.1 of Streptomyces sp. 184. Classification (NCBI taxonomy): domain Bacteria; kingdom Bacillati; phylum Actinomycetota; class Actinomycetes; order Kitasatosporales; family Streptomycetaceae; genus Streptomyces; species Streptomyces sp. 184. Next base: position 2,026,481 of record NZ_CP123230.1, read on the forward strand.
GCGCCCAGGACGCCCCCGGCCTGCTGCACCGCATCGGCCGCGCGCTGGAGGCGGCCGGCGTGCGGGTGCGCGGCGCGTACGTCAGCACCCTCGGCGCCAACGCCGTCGACGCCTTCTACGTCACCGACGCCGCCGGCCGCCCGCTCACCGACCGCGAAGCCGACGAACTGGCCGGGACCCTCCAGGCCGCGCTGGTCTGATCCGCTCCGCCGCGCACCGCCGGTCCGCGCGCGCCGCCGGGCGGATACCCTGGAGAGCCGACACACCGCCTCACCACCCGAGCCAAGGAATCGCGAACGCCGTGTTCGATACGCTCTCCGACCGCCTAGCAGCGACCTTCAAGACCCTCCGCGGGAAAGGCCGGCTGTCCGAGGCGGACATCGACGCCACCGCGCGGGAGATCCGCGTCGCCCTGCTGGAGGCGGATGTCGCGCTGCCCGTCGTACGGGCCTTCATCAAGCAGGTCAAGGAACGCGCGGCCGGTGCGGAGGTCTCCCAGGCGCTCAATCCCGCCCAGCAGGTCATCAAGATCGTCAACGAGGAGCTGGTCGGCATCCTCGGCGGCGAGACCCGCCGGCTGCGGTTCGCCAAGAACCCGCCGACCGTGATCATGCTCGCGGGCCTCCAGGGCGCGGGCAAGACGACCCTCGCGGGCAAGCTCGGCAAGTGGCTGGCCGGCCAGGGCCACACGCCCCTGCTCGTCGCCGCCGACCTCCAGCGCCCCAACGCCGTCAACCAGTTGCAGGTCGTCGGCGAGCGCGCATCCGTCGCCGTCTTCGCCCCCGAGCCGGGCAACGGCGTCGGCGACCCGGTCCGGGTCGCGAAGGACTCCATCGCCCACGCCCGCGACAAGCAGTACGACGTCGTGGTCGTCGACACCGCGGGCCGCCTCGGCGTCGACGCCGAGATGATGCAGCAGGCCGCCGACATCCGCGACGCGGTCGGCCCGGACGAGATCCTCTTCGTCGTCGACGCGATGATCGGCCAGGACGCCGTCAGCACCGCGGAGGCGTTCCGCGACGGCGTCGGCTTCGACGGCGTCGTGCTCTCCAAGCTCGACGGCGACGCCCGCGGCGGCGCCGCGCTGTCGATCGCGCAGGTCACCGGCAAGCAGATCATGTTCGCCTCCAACGGCGAGAAGCTGGACGACTTCGACGCGTTCCACCCGGACCGCATGGCGTCCCGCATCCTCGGCATGGGCGACATGCTGTCGCTGATCGAGAAGGCGGAGCAGACCTTCAGCCAGCAGGAGGCCGAGAAGCTGGCGGCCAAGCTGGCGAAGGGGCCCAAGGAGTTCACGCTCGACGACTTCCTGGCGCAGATGGAGCAGGTCCGCAAGATGGGCTCCATCTCCAAGCTGCTCGGCATGATGCCCGGCATGGGCCAGATGAAGGAGCAGATCAACAACCTCGACGAGCGGGACGTGGACCGTACCGCCGCGATCATCAAGTCGATGACGCCGGGGGAGCGGCACGACCCGTTGATCATCAACGGCTCGCGCCGGGCCCGTATCGCGCGCGGCTCGGGCGTCGAGGTCAGCGCGGTGAAGAACCTGGTGGAGCGGTTCTTCGAGGCGCGCAAGATGATGTCGCGGATGGCCCAGGGCGGCGGCATGCCGGGGATGCCGGGGATGCCGGGCGCGGCCGGCGGCAAGCGCAAGGGCAAGCAGCAGAAGAAGGCCAAGGGGCGCCAGCGCAGCGGCAATCCGATGAAGCGCAAGGCCGACGAGCAGGCCGCGGCCGATCGCCGGGCCGCCGCGGGCAGCCCGTTCGGCGGCGGCGCGGACCAGCCCCCGCAGGACTTCGAGCTGCCGGAGGAGTTCAAGAAGCTGCTGTGAGCGCAGCGGCCGGCGGGCCGCCGGCGTCCTCGTAAACGAGTACCGGCGGCCCGCGGCCGGCCTCTACGATCTCCGCCATGGCAAAGGCACCCGTACTCACACCCCAGGCGGACGACTTCCCGCGCTGGTACCAGGACCTCATCACCAAGGCCGGGCTGGCCGACAACGGTCCGGTGCGCGGCACGATGGTCATCCGACCGTACGGGTACGGGCTGTGGGAGCGTACGCAGCTTGAGATGGACGACCGGATCAAGGCGGCGGGCGCCGAGAACGCCTACTTCCCGCTCTTCATCCCGCAGTCCTACCTGGCCAGGGAGGCCGAGCACGTCGAGGGCTTCGCGCCCGAACTGGCCGTCGTCACCCACGCCGGCGGCAAGGAGCTGGAGGAGCCGGTCGTGGTCCGGCCCACCTCCGAGACGATCGTCAACGACTACTTCGCCAAGTGGGTGCAGAGCTACCGCGACCTGCCGCTGCTGATCAACCAGTGGGCCAACGTGGTGCGCTGGGAGCTGCGGCCGCGGATGTTCCTGCGGACCACGGAGTTCCTGTGGCAGGAGGGGCACACCGCCCACGCCACGTACGAGGAGGCGCGGGACTACGCGGCCCGTATCCAGCGCGACGTCTACGCCGACTTCATGGCGGGCGTGCTGGCGATCGACGTGCTCCCGGGCCGCAAGACCGCGGCCGAGCGGTTCGCCGGCGCGATCAACACCCTCACCCTCGAAGCGATGATGCGCGATGGCAAAGCGCTCCAGATGGGCACCAGCCACGAGCTGGGCCAGAACTTCGCGAAGGCGTTCGGCACCCGCTACCTCGCCGCGGACGGCACCCGCGAGCACGTGTGGCAGACCTCCTGGGGCTCCACGACCCGCATGGTCGGCGGCATGATCATGGTCCACGGCGACGACGACGGGCTGCGCGTCCCGCCGCGGCTCGCGCCCGTGCAGGCCGTGGTGCTGGCCGTGAAGGACGACGAGGCGGTGCTGGCCAAGGTGCGTGAGGCCGGCGACCGGCTGGCCGCCGCCGGCGTACGGGTCCGGGTCGACGACCGCGTCGACGTCCCCTTCGGGCGGCGGGCCGTGGACTGGGAGCTGAAGGGCGTGCCGGTACGGGTCGAGATCGGCCCGCGCGACCTGGCCGCCGGCACGGCGACGCTCGTGCGGCGGGTGCCCGGCACCAAGGAGCCGGTGGCCCTCGACGCCCTGCTCAACGAGGAGGCGGGGCTGCTGCCGCGGATTCTCGAAGACGATCAGGAACGGATGTTGCGCCAGTCACGTCGAATGCGTGAGGAACGGACGACGGACGTGCGTACGGTCGCGGACGCGGCCGAGGCGGCGGTGGCCGGCGGCTGGGCCCGTATCCCGTGGGCGGACCTCGGCCCCGAGGGCGAGGCGAAGCTGGCGGAGCAGGCCGTGTCGGTGCGCTGCCTGATCGCGGCGGACGGGTCGGTGCCGGGGTCGGACGACGAGCCCGGTACGCTCGCCGTCGTCGCCCGGGCGTACTGATCGCCGGGGCCCGGGGCCGCCGGCGGGCGTGGCCGGGACGCAGGGTGCGAAGGCCGCATGACGGCGCACAAGCGGTCACGTACGGCTTTGTTGTGACCTGATCATTTAAGCGGCAGACCTCCACAGATCAACACAGGCGCCCCCATCCCGACCGCATCATCGCGAACTGACGGGTAGATGCAAATTATTTGGGATGCCGGGAATCGGAACACCGGAGGCATCCCGCTCGTTAGTCCCGACGTGAGCACGACACCACTTGTACTTGCCGCGGAGCTGGCAGCCGCGTGGGCCGAGATTCAGCGGCACCACCCGGAGTTGCCGGACCTCGCCGCGCCGGAATCACTGATCGGGGAGTCCTCGTCCGCCTGCGGGGCGGAGCTGTCCTTCGAGCGACTCCTGCACGAAGCCGTACACGGCATTGCCGCGGCCCGAGGGGTCAGGGACACCTCCCGGGCCGGCCGTTACCACAACAGACGTTTCCTTGCGATCGCCGAGGAGCTGGGCCTCGACCACCCCGACGAGCCCCACCCCAGCAGCGGATTCTCCCTGGTCACCCTCACCCCGGCCGCCAAGAAGCGCTATCGCGCGGCCGGCGAGCGCCTGCGCAAGGCGCTGCGGGCTCATGACGCGGCCACCGCCGCCGACAGCCCGCGCAGCTTCCGCGGTCCCGCGGCCCGGCACGGGTCGTCGGGCGGCGGTGTGCGGGTGAAGGCCGTGTGCGACTGCGGACGGAACGTCCGCGTCGTGCCGTCGGTCCTGGCCCAGGCCCCGATCGTCTGCGGCGGCTGCGGCAAGCCGTTCCGCATCCCGGAGACCGCCGCCGCGGCCTGACGGCCCGGCGACGCCGATTCCTGACCCCCCGATCCCGTCCGGGCGCCGGCCGACCGCCGGACCGCCGGCCGGATCGCGGAGGCGGCCGCCTGAAGCGGAGTGGGCCGCCCCATACGGGTACGTCGCGCAGCCGCCCGACCGGTACGCCCTCGCGGGCACCGGCGGGCGGTACGAGGCGTGCGACGGTGCGGGCGGGGGCGTCGGGACGGTGTGGCACAATGGTGAGCTGAACTCGACAGCCGCACAGGACCCCTCTCGCCTCCGGCTGGCGCGTCCATCGGGCGCCAGGGCACTGCAACCCCACGCAGCACCTAGGTGGGCCCAACCACGTCAACTCCAGGAGACACCACTCCCGTGGCAGTCAAGATCAAGCTGAAGCGCCTGGGCAAGATCCGGTCGCCGCACTACCGCATCGTCGTCGCCGACTCGCGTACCCGCCGTGACGGCCGGGCCATCGAGGAGATCGGGCTGTACCACCCGGTCCAGAACCCCTCCCGCATCGAGGTCGACTCGGAGCGGGCGCAGTACTGGCTGGGTGTCGGCGCGCAGCCGACCGAGCCGGTGCTCGCCATCCTCAAGGTCACCGGCGACTGGCAGAAGTTCAAGGGCCTGCCGGCGCCCGAGCCGATGAAGGTCCCCGAGCCGAAGGCCGACAAGCGGGCCCTCTTCGAGGCCGCCGCCAAGGACGCCGCCGACGAGCCCAAGGGCGACGCGGTGACCCCGAAGGCGAAGAAGGCCGACAAGGGCGAGAAGGCCGAGAAGAGCGACAAGGCCGAGAAGTCTGACAAGGCTGACAAGGCTGACAAGGCTGAGAAGGCCGAGAAGTCCGACAAGGCCGAGAAGAAGGCCGACGCCGAGCCCGCCGAGGCCCCGGCCGAGGCCGCCGGGGCCTGACGATGCTCGAAGAAGCCCTTGAGCACCTGGTGAAGGGCATCGTCGACAACCCCGACGAGGTCGAGGTCAGCGAGCGCAACCTGCGCCGCGGTCGGGTGCTGGAGGTCCGGGTGCACCCCGAGGACCTCGGCAAGGTCATCGGCCGCAACGGCCGCACCGCCCGCTCCCTGCGCACCGTCGTCGGCGCGCTGGGCGGCCGCGGCATCCGCGTCGACCTCGTCGACGTGGACCAGGTCCGCTGAACCGCCGCGCGCGGACGGACGGAGCAGTCGTCACCGGCACGGGCCGGGGAGGCCGGCAGGCGCCCCGGCCCGTCGCCGTACGCGGCCGGCCGGCCGTCCCGCACGCCCGGTGAGCCCGCGGCGGGCGGGGGCCCGGGGCGTACCCGGGCGGCGGCCGACCGCGTACGAAGCGGCGGCCGACGACGTACGAAGAGGAAGGCACCCGTGCAACTGGTAGTCGCGCGGATCGGCCGCGCCCACGGGATCAAGGGCGAGGTCACCGTCGAGGTACGCACCGACGAGCCCGAGCGGCGCCTCGCCCCCGGTGCCGTCCTGACCACCGACCCGTCCTCCGCCGGGCCGCTGACCATCGCCACCGGCAGGGTGCACAGCGGACGGCTGCTGCTGCGCTTCGAGGGCGTCGCCGACCGCTCCGCCGCCGAGGCCCTGCGCAACACCCTCCTCGTCGCCGACGTGGACCCCGAGGCGACGCCGGAGGACCCCGAGGAGTTCTACGACCACCAGCTCGCCGACCTCGACGTCGTGCTGCGCGACGGCACCCCCGTGGGGCGGATCGCGGAGGTGGCGCACCTGCCGTACCAGGACCTGCTGGTCGTCGCCCGCCCGGACGGCGGCGAGGCGCTGATCCCGTTCGTCACCGAGATCGTGCCCGAGATCGACCTCGACGCGCAGCGCGTCGTGGTCGAGCCGCCGCCCGGTCTGCTGGACGAGCCCGGCGGCAACGAGCCCGGCGGCGGCGCGGACGGCGGGCCGGACGACGGGCCGGACGGCGCCCGCGGGGGAGAGGGCCCCGCGTGAGGATCGACGTCGTCTCGATCTTCCCCGCCTACCTGGAGCCGCTGCGGCTCTCGCTCCTCGGCAAGGCCATCGAGCGCGGTCGGCTCGACGTGCGCGTCCACGACCTGCGGGAGTGGGCGTTCGACCGGCACAACACCGTGGACGACACCCCCTACGGCGGTGGCCCCGGCATGGTCATGAAACCCGAGCCGTGGGGCGCGGCCCTGGACTCCGTCGCCGGCTCCGGGCCCGGCGACCCCGTGCTCGTCGTCCCCACCCCCAGCGGCCGGCCCTTCACCCAGGAGCTGGCCGTGGAGCTGGCCGCCGAACCCTGGCTGGTCTTCGCCCCGGCGCGCTACGAGGGCATCGACCGCCGCCTGATCGAGGAGTACGCCGGCCGCTACCGGCTGCACGAGGTGTCCATCGGCGACTACGTCCTCGCCGGCGGCGAGGCCCCCGTCCTCGTCATCGCCGAAGCCGTCGTACGCCTGCTGCCCGGCGTCCTCGGCAACGCCGCCTCCCACCAGGACGACTCCTTCGCCCCCGGCGCCATGGCCGACCTCCTCGAAGGCCCCGTCTACACCAAGCCCCCCGACTGGCGCGGCCGGACCGTCCCCGACGTCCTGCTCAGCGGCGACCACGGCCGCGTCGCCCGCTGGCGCCGCGACCAGGCGCTCCGCCGCACCGCCGAGGTCCGCCCCGACCTGATCGAACGGGCCGCCCCCGGGACGTACGACAAGCACGACAGGGCGCTCCTCGCCGAACTCGGCTGGGCCGAGGGGCCCGACGGACGATTTTGGCGTACGGGCGACGACGTGGAAGAATAGGCCGCTGCTGCCTGACGTCCGACGCGGCGCCCCTGCCACAGGGGGACACGACGCCCGTACGACGCTTCAGCATCCTCTGTCCCACTTCGGACTCTTGTCGATGACCTGTGGCATCGGCGAAGAAAGCAGACGGTCATGAACCTTCTCGAAAGCGTCGACGCGGCCTCCCTGCGCGACGACATCCCGCCCTTCAGGCCCGGCGACACGGTCAACGTGCACGTGCGCGTCATCGAGGGCAACCGCTCCCGTGTCCAGCAGTTCAAGGGTGTCGTCATCCGCCGGCAGGGCGCCGGGGTCCGCGAGTCCTTCACGGTCCGCAAGGTCAGCTTCGGCGTCGGCGTCGAGCGTACCTTCCCCGTGCACACCCCGGTCGTCGAGAAGATCGAGCTGGTGACCCGCGGCCAGGTCCGCCGCGCCAAGCTGTACTACCTGCGCGACCTCCGCGGCAAGGCCGCGAAGATCAAGGAGAAGCGCGAGAGCTGACGCACCAGGTCCACGCGGGCGAACCGCCATATTAGGCTTCCCTGCGATGGACACTGAGCTGCGGCCCGAGGAGCGCGACGACTCCTCCTCCCCGGAGTCCGGGCAGGAGGGGACATCGCGCTCCTCTTTTGTGCGCCAGCTCCGCTGGGCCGCCGTGGTCGCGGCCGGCTGCACGGTGCTCGGGCTGCTCGTGAGCGCCTTCGTCGTGCAGCCCTTCCTGGTGCCGAGCAGTTCCATGGAGCCGGTTCTCCAGCCCGGTGACCGGGTATTGGTCAACAAGCTCGCTTACGCGTTCGGGGACGAACCCGAGCGCGGGGACGTTGTCGTCTTCGACGGCTCCGGGACCTTCACCGCCGCGGGCGGCGGGGGACCGGTGCCGGGTCTGCTGCGCAAGGCCGGGGCGGCCACCGGTCTCGCGGAGCCCGAGGGCACCGACTACGTCAAGCGCGTGATCGGCGTCGGTGAGGACCGGGTGACCTGCTGCGATGCACGGGGGAGGGTGACGGTGAACGGAAAGCCGCTCGACGAGCGGGAGTACCTGTACCCCGGCGACGCCCCGTCGCTGGTCGAGTTCGACGTCATCGTGCCGCCGGGCCGGCTGTGGGTCATGGGCGACCACCGCAGCGACTCCCGCGACTCCCGCGACCACCTCGGGTCGCCGGGCGGCGGCACGATCTCGGTGGACAAGGTGATCGGCAGGGCGGACTGGCGGGGGTGGCCGCCGGACCGCATCGGCTCGCTGGGGCGGCCGGAATATGGGGGGTAGCCACGCGCGTCACGGGGACGGCGGTCACGAGGACCGGCGTGGCGCGGGCGGCGGGCACGGGCCCCGTGATCCGTACGGCGGCGGTGGTGCGGGCGGCGCCGGCGGCGGTGGCGGGTACGGGGGCGGGGATCCGTACGCACGGCGTGGCGGGTACGGCGGCGAGGACCCGTACGGGCGCGGCGGGGACCCGTACGGACGGCGCCGCGGGTACGGGGACGAGGACCCGCACGGGCGCGGCGAGGATCCGTACAGGCGCGGCGGGGACCCCTACGGGCGGGGCGGCGACGGTTCGTACGAACCCGACGGCGGGGGCGGCGAGGACGACCCCCACGAACCCGCAGACGGGCGCAGGCGGGACGGTGAGCCGGCGCCGCGGACCGGCGGGCGGGCGGAGCGCCGCAAGGCGGCCAAGCGGGCGCGGCGGCGCAGAACCCGCTCGCGGATAAGGGAGATCCCGCTCATCATCGGCGCGGCCATGCTGATAGCGCTGGGCGTCAAGACCTTCCTGCTCCAGGCGTTCGTCATCCCCTCCGGATCGATGGAGCAGACGATCCGCATCGGCGACCGGGTCGTCGTGGACAAGCTCACGCCCTGGTTCGGCGCGAAGCCGGAGCGCGGCGACATCGTCGTCTTCAAGGACCCGGGCGGCTGGCTCAGCAACCGCGAGGAGGACCGGCTCGACGACCCGGTGGGCGTCGCGCAGGCCAAGAGCGTGCTGACGTTCATCGGGCTGCTGCCCTCGGAGCACGAACAGGACCTCATCAAGCGGGCGGTGGCGGTCGGCGGGGACCGGGTGGTCTGCTGCGACGACTCCGGGCGGGTCACGGTCAACGGCACCGCGCTGGTGGAGCCGTACCTGCACCCCGGCGACAAGCCCTCGCAGCGGACCTTCGACGTCACCGTGCCGGACGGCCGGATCTTCGTCCTGGGCGACCACCGCTCCAACTCCGCCGACTCGCGGTACCACCTGGACGGTCCGTACCACGGCACGATCGCGGAAGAGGACGTCGTCGGCCGGGCCATGGCCATCGCGTGGCCGCTCGGCCACTGGGACAAATTCGACTCACCGGACACCTATGCCTCGGTTCCGGAGTCGGACGCGCGGGCGAATAAGGTGTCTTCCAAAGAAGTGGGCCGAATGGAGCCCCTCCCGACTCCTGCGGAACTCTCGCTCGTTATGGGAGTGGTGGGCCTGCACCTGACCCGGGGCAGGCGGCGGCAAGGTGAGGAGTGGATGTGGGGGACGTGGCAGTCAGCGCCCGGTCCGGTCACGAAGGTCCCGAGGACCGGCCCGGTCAGGGGCGGGCGCAGCAGCCGGCCGACGGCCCTCCTGGCAGCCCTCCGGAGCAGGCGGCCGACGGTCCCGCGGACACCACCCGGGACGACACCCACCGACCCTCCCTCGCCAAGCCCGACGTCCCGGCGGACGCGGCGACCGGCGCTCCCGGCGGCCCTGCGGCGACGGAAGCGGGAGCGATGAGCGACGGCGGCGGGGGCGGCACGGACGGGGCCGACGGCAGCGGGAGTGAGGACGGCCCCGGCACGGCCGGCGCCGGCGAGAAGAAGCAGCGCTCCTTCTGGAAAGAGCTGCCGATCCTCATCCTGGTCGCGCTGGTGCTCGCGCTGATCATCAAGACCTTCCTGGTCCAGGCGTTCTCCATCCCCTCCAACTCCATGCAGGACACCCTTCAGGTCGGCGACCGCGTGCTGGTGGACAAGCTCACGCCGTGGTTCGGCGCCGAGCCGGAGCGCGGCGAGGTCGTCGTCTTCCACGACCCGGGCGGCTGGCTGAACGAGGCGCCGCCGTCGGACTCCGGGCCCGTACTCGAAGGCATCCAGAAGGGCCTGAGCTTCATCGGCCTGATGCCCTCGGCGGAGGAGCAGGACCTCATCAAGCGCGTCATCGCGGTCGGCGGGGACACCGTGGAGTGCAAGGGCGTCGGCCCGGTGAAGGTCAACGGCAAGGCGCTGGACGAGACTTCGTACATCTTCCCCGGCGACACCCCCTGCGAGGACAACGACTTCGGGCCGGTGAAGGTGCCGGAGGGCAAGCTGTGGGTGATGGGCGACCACCGGCAGGACTCGCTCGACTCCCGCTACCACGAGAAGTCGCCGGACAAGGGCTTCGTGGACGAGGACCTGGTCGTCGGGCGGGCCATCGCGCGGGCCTGGCCGATCGACCGCTGGGGCACGCTGCCGGTGCCGGACACCTTCGACCAGAGCGGGCTGAACGCCGCCGCGGGCGCGGCGCCGGCCGCGCTGGGGCTGCTGGGGGCGGCGCCGCTGGTGCTGTGGCGGCGGCGCCGGCTGATCCGCCGGGCGGACCTGAACGACTGAGGCGGGGGCCGGCCGCGCGGTCGGTCGTCGCCGGGCGGCTGTGCGCCTGTGTGGCTGTGTGGCTGTGCTGTTCGGGCGGCCGGGCGTCGGGTGCGCGGGGCGTGGGGGCCGTCCGGGTGACGTGATCGTCGGCGGCCGGCGGCCTCCGGGACGTACGCGAACTTTCTGACCTGCTGCTTCACGGGCCACAGCGCTGTCCGCCGCCGGAGCGGGAGTCGCTGGGCAAGGTGGTTCACCGAGCGGGCTGACTGCCCGCCGTACCTCTGGGTAGTGTGCGGCCATGAGCAGCGGAGCCGGTCGCAGGGGGAACGTGCTGTCGGGCCTGGCCGTGGCGGTCGGGTGCGTGCTGTTCCTCGGCGGCTTCGCCTGGGGGGCGGTGGCGTACGAGCCGTACACCGTGCCGACGCCCTCCATGGCGCCCACCGTCGCCTCCGGCGACCGGGTGCTCGCCGAGCGGATCTCGGGCGACGAGGTGCGCCGCGGTGACGTCGTGGTCTTCGAGGACGCGGCGTGGGGCGACCTGCCCATGGTCAAGCGGGTCGTCGCGGTCGGCGGGGACACGGTCGGCTGCTGCGACGGGCAGGGGCGGCTGACGGTCGACGGCACATCGGTGGCGGAGCCGTACGTCACGGACAGTGAGCGGGCTGTGCAGGAAGACTTCCCCGCCACCACCGTGCCGGAGGGAAAGATCTTCCTGCTCGGCGACCACCGCGGCGACTCCGTCGACTCCCGCAACCACCTGGCCGAATCCGGCGGCGGCGCCATACCCCGCGACGCCGTCACGGGCCGGGTCGACGCGACGGCGTGGCCGCTGGGCAGCGCGGGCATGCTGGAGCGCCCGGACGGCTTCGCGGCGCTGCCCGGGGGGATCTCCGAGCCCGGGCCGCTGCGGACGCTGCTGCTCGCGGTCGTCGCCGGGGCGGCGCTGATCCTGGGCGGGGCCGCCTACGGGCCGGTTTCCGGCTATGCCCGGGCCCGTCGCGCCCGGGCGACGCACAATGGGGTCACGCACAGGCGGAAGGGGAACGTGCCATGAGCGCCGAGGACCTCGAGAAGTACGAGACCGAGATGGAGCTGAAGCTCTACCGGGAGTACCGCGACGTCGTCGGTCTGTTCAAATACGTGATCGAGACCGAGCGGCGTTTCTACCTCACCAACGACTACGAGATGCAGGTCCACTCGGTCCAGGGCGAGGTGTTCTTCGAGGTGTCCATGGCGGACGCCTGGGTCTGGGACATGTACCGGCCGGCCCGCTTCGTGAAGCAGGTGCGGGTGCTCACGTTCAAGGACGTGAACATCGAGGAGCTGAGCAAGTCCGACCTGGAACTGCCCTCCGACGACCTGGGCTGAGTCCCCCTCCCGACCCTCACCCTCATGGGTGAGGGAGTTGTCCACAACCCGTCGGTTATCCACCAAGATCCACACCGCCTTCCGCGGCACGACACAGTCGGACGCGGGAGGTGGTGCCGGATGCCGAAGCAACGGCAGGCGCTCGGACGGTACGGGGAACGGGTCGCGGAGCGGCGGCTCGCCCAGGCGGGAATGACCGTCCTGGCGCGGAACTGGAGATGCCGCGACGGCGAGATCGACATCGTCGCGCTCGACGGCGAAGCCCTCGTCGTCTGCGAGGTCAAGACCAGACGCGAAGGCGGCTGGGAGCACCCGATGGCCGGCGTCCCGCCGGCCAAGGCCGAGCGGCTGCGCCGGCTCGCCGAGGTCTGGGCCCTGCGGCACGGCGGCGCCCCGCCGGGCGGCGTGCGGATCGACGTCGTCGGCGTGGTGCTGCCGGAGCGCGGCGCCCCCCGCGTCGAGCACGTACGGGGGGCCGCCTGATGGCCTTCGCCCGTACCTGCTCGGTCGCCCTCGTCGGCGTCGAAGGCGTCGTCGTCGAGGTCCAGGCCGACCTGGAGCCCGGCGTCGCCACGTTCACGCTGGTCGGGCTCCCCGACAAGAGCCTGACCGAAAGCCGCGACCGCGTGCGCGCCGCCGTCGTCAACTCCGGCGTCGACTGGCCGCAGAAGAAACTCACCGTCGGCCTCAGCCCCGCCGCCGTACCCAAATCCGGCAGCGGATTCGATTTAGGCATCGCCTGCGCGACCCTCGGCGCCGCCGGCCGCATCGCGCCCGACGCCCTCGCCGGGCTCGTCATGGTCGGCGAGCTGAGCCTCGACGGCCGCGTCCGGCCCGTGCCCGGCGTGCTGCCCGCCGTGCTCGCCGCGGCGGACGCCGGCTGCCGCCAGGTCGTCGTGCCCGAAGCCGCCGCCGGCGAGGCCGCCCTCGTCCCCGACGTCTCCGTCCTCGGCGTGCGCAGCCTGCGCCAGCTCATCGCCATCCTCAACGACGAGCCGCCCCCCGACGAACCCGCAGACCCCGAGACCACACCCACGGTCCCCTCGGCCCGCCTCGCCGTGCCCGGAGCCGGCTGGTGCACCCCGGCGGCCATCGGCCCCGGCGCGTACCGGCCCGACCTCGCCGACGTCGCCGGACAGCACACGGCCCGCTTCGCCCTCGAAGTCGCCGCCGCGGGCGGCCACCACCTCTACCTGAAAGGCCCGCCCGGAGCAGGCAAGACGATGCTCGCCGAACGGCTGCCCGGGCTGCTGCCGCCCCTGACGGAGACCGAGGCGCTCGAAGTGACCGCGATCCACTCCGTGGCCGGCACCCTGCCCCCCGGCCAGCCGCTCGTCGGCCAAGCCCCCTACGCCGCCCCGCACCACTCCGCGACGCTGCCCGCCCTCATCGGCGGCGGCAACGCCCTGCCCAAGCCCGGAGCGGTCTCCCTGGCACACCGAGGAGTGCTCTTTCTGGACGAAGCGCCCGAGTTCAGCGGGCGGATCCTCGACGCCCTCCGGCAGCCGCTGGAATCCGGACACGTCGTCGTGGCCCGAAGCGCGGGCGTCGTCCAGTTCCCCGCCCGCTTCCTCATGGTCCTCGCCGCCAACCCCTGCCCCTGCGGCCGCTTCGCCAGGCAGGGAGGCGGCTGCGAGTGCCCGCCCATGGCCATCCGGCGCTACCAGGGCCGGCTCACCGGCCCCCTCCTCGACCGCGTCGACCTCCGGGTCGCCGTGGACGCCGTCAGCCGCGCGGAGCTGTCGGCCGCCGGGGAGCGCGCCGAGTCCACCGCCGACGCCGCCGCCCGGGTGCAGGCCGCCCGCGCCCGCGCCGCCGCCCGCTACGCCGGCACCGCCTGGCGCACCAACGGCGAAGTCCCCGGCCACGAGCTGCGCCGCCGCTGGCACCCCGCCCCCGGCGTCCTCGCCCCGGTCGAACGCGACCTGGAGCGGGGCCTGCTCACCGCCCGCGGCCTCGACCGCGTCCTCCGCGTCGCCTGGAGCATCGCCGACCTCGCGGGACACGACCGACCGGGGCCGGAGGACGTGGCGGCGGCCCTGGAACTCCGCACGGGCGTCCCCCGAGGCGCCAGGACCCTTGCAGCTATGGAGCCCGTGGAATGAACACGACCCGGAAAGACGCATGGAAGCCGCGCAGCGGCCTGCCGAGCACTCCGCTGACGGGGCCGGCGGACGGGACGCCGGTCGGGACGCCGGTCGCGCCGTGGGCGTCGTCCGCGGCCGGCCCTGGCCCCCACGCGACGGGCGCAGCGAGGAGCCCGGCGGCGGGCGACGAGGGCCCGCTCCCACCCGACCCGGGCCCGCCATCGGCCGACGCCGACCCGCCGCCCGGGGGCCCGAGCCCGCCGCCGGCCGGGCCGTGCGGCCCGGTCGCCGGTCCGGCGCCGGGCACGGTGCGGGGCCCGGCGGCGTGGCCGGGGCCGGGCGGTGACGGCGGCGACCAGCCCGGGGCGCGTACCGGACCGGGGAGGGCGCCCGCAGCCGAGGCGCCTCCGCCCGCACCTGCCGGGGACCATGACGCCGAGCGCCTGGCGCGGGTGGCGCTGACCCGGCTCGTCGAGCCCGGGGACGAGATCGCCGGGCGGTGGCTGCGTACGCACGGGGCCGTCACACTGCTGCGCTGGGTGACCGGCGACGCCCCGCCGCCCTCGCCGGAGGCCGAATCCCGGCTCGCCCGGTACCGGCGCCGGCTCGGCGGACCCACCGCCGGGCAGGATCTCGCCGCCGCGGAGGCCGTGGGGGCGCGGTTCGTCTGCCCCGGCGACACCGAGTGGCCCCGGCAACTCGACGACCTCGCCGCCGCCCGGCCCATCGGCCTGTGGGTCCGCGGCCGCGCCGACCTGCGGCTGTGGGCGCTGAAGTCCGTCGCCCTCGTCGGCGCCCGCGCCTGCACCGAATACGGCGCACACGTCGCGGGGACCCTCGCCGACGGCCTCGCCCACGCCGGGTGGGCCGTCGTCTCCGGCGCCGCCTACGGCATCGACGCCGCCGCACACCGCGGCGCGCTCGCCGCCACCGGAGCCACCGTCGGCGTGCTGGCCTGCGGCGTCGACCGGGTCTACCCGCCCGGTCACGCCGAACTCCTCGGCCGCGTCGCCGAGCAGGGGCTGATCGTCGCCGAACTCGCCCCCGGCGACCACCCCACCCGGTCGCGGTTCCTCCTGCGCAACCGCGTCATGGCCGCGCTCACCCGCGGCACCGTCGTCGTCGAAGCCGAGCGCCGCAGCGGCTCCCTCGTCACCGCCCGCTGGGCACAGCGCCTCGGCCGCCCCACGATGGGCGTCCCCGGCCCGGTGACCTCGGGACTCTCCTCAGGAGTACACGAACTGCTGCGCGGCGAGGCGGAGCTGGTCACGGAGGCCGCCGAGGTCGTCGAACTGGTCGGCCGCATCGGAGCCGACCTCGCCCCGGCCCGCCGCGGCCCCGTCGTACCACGCGATCTGCTCCCGGTCGCCACCGCACGCGTGCTCGAAGCCGTCCCCGGAAGGGGTACGGCCCGGCCCGAACAGATCGCACAGGAAGCGGGCACGGAGCGCGACGAAGCCTTGGGCAGGCTTCATGAGCTGCAATCCCTCGGCTTCGTCGCCCGCGACGGCACCGGCTGGCGCCTGGCCCGGCGCTCCACTGAGCACCCCAAAAGGTGACGAGCCGTTCCTTGACCTGGGACGTTCGGGTGAAAGGGTGGGGGAGATGCAAACCGACCCCCACTCGGTGCCGCAGCGCCCGTCCCCCCGCTGTGACCTCCCGATAACCCGCAGGTGCGGTGCGCGGAACGCATCTGCGTACTCATGAAGAGCCGTCAGTCGCAGAATGCGACCGTACGGTCACGCTACGCTCGCGGAACGTTCCCTCACTCCCCACCGCTCCACCCTCCCCGCTCCCTCCCCACCCCACACCCGCTCCCCTCAGCCCACCCGAACCCAGTCCCCCACCAGAACGGTTCAAGGCGACGACGCATGCCCCAGCACATCTCCGGGTCCGACCGCGCCACCTCACGCACAGCACCCTCCTCGGTGGACGAGCTGTGGCGGTCGTACAAGGAGACGCGTGACGGCCGGCTGCGCGAGCAGCTCATCCTGCACTACTCCCCCCTGGTGAAGTACGTCGCCGGGCGCGTCAGCGTCGGCCTGCCGTCCAACGTCGAACAGGCCGACTTCGTCTCCTCCGGGGTCTTCGGACTCATCGACGCCATCGAGAAGTTCGACCCCGAACGCGCCATCAAGTTCGAGACGTACGCCATCACCCGCATCCGCGGCGCCATGATCGACGAACTGCGGGCGCTGGACTGGATCCCCCGCTCCGTACGGCAGAAGGCCCGGGCCGTCGAACGCGCCTACGCCACTCTCGAAGCCGCCCTCCGCCGCACCCCCACCGAAGCCGAGGTGGCCGCAGAGATGGGAATCCAGTTGGAGGAACTGCACGGGGTTTTCAGCCAGCTTTCCCTCGCCAACGTCGTCGCCCTCGAAGAACTGCTCCACGTCAGCTCCGACAACGGCGACCGCCTCAGCCTCATGGACACCCTGGAGGACACCGCCGCCGACAACCCCGTCGAGGTCGCCGAGGACCGCGAGCTGCGGCGGCTGCTCGCCCGGGCCGTCAACACCCTGCCCGACCGGGAGAAGACCGTGGTCACCCTCTACTACTACGAGGGCCTCACGCTCGCCGAGATCGGCCAGGTGCTCGGCGTCACCGAGAGCAGGGTGAGCCAGATCCACACCAAGTCCGTCCTTCAGTTGCGCGCGAAGCTGGCCGACTCCAGCGGCTGAACGGCTCCCGCGGTCTAAAGTTGGACCGTGCCGAAGATTCGAGCGGCCTCCGTGGCCGAGCACCGGACCATGCAGCACGGCGCGCTGCTCGACGCCGCGCGCGAACTCCTCGGCGAAGGCGGCACAGAAGCGCTGACCTTCGCCGCGCTCGCCGAGCGCACCGGCCTCGCGCGCTCGTCGGTGTACGAGTACTTCCGCAGCCGGGCCGCCGTGGTCGAGGAGCTGTGCGCCGTCGACTTCCCGCGCTGGGCCGCCGAGGTCGAAGCCGCCATGGAGCGCGCCGACACCCCCGAGGCGAAGGTCGAGGCGTACGTACGCACCCAGCTCGCGCTGGTCGGCGACCGCCGCCACCGGGCCGTCGTCGCGATCTCCGCCGGCGAACTCGACGCCGGCGCCCGGGAGAAGATCCGCGCCGCGCACGGCGGGCTGATCACCATGGTCGTCGAGGCCCTGGCGACCCTCGGCCACGACGAGCCCCGCCTCGCCGCCACCCTGCTCCAGGGTGTCGTCGACGCCGCCGTCCGCCGCACCGAACTCGGCGCCGACGACCCCGGGACCGTCGCCGACACCGCCGTCGCCGTGGCCCTCCACGGCGCCGCACGCTGACCGCGGTCGCGACCGCCCAGCCCGGGCCCGCCCGGCCCCCGGCGCGCCCGTGCCCCTGCCCCCGGCGCCGTCAGTCCCCGTCGGCCGGAGGCGGGAGGCCGAACACCGGCAGCAGCCGGGCATGCCCCGCCGTGAGCAGCCCGGGCGGCAGCAGGGACAGCGGGTCGAGATAGGACGAGCCGCGGCGCAGCCCCCAGTGGAGGCATCCCGCCGCGCAGTGGTACCCGCCGCCCTGTAGCCGCCCCACGACCTGACCGGCCTCGACCCTCGCCCCCCTGCGCACCGCGGGCACCACCGGCTCGTACGTCGTACGCAGGGGCGGGCGGCCCGTGCCCGGATGGTCGATGGCCAGCACCCCGCGCCCCGCCACCCGGCCCGCGAACGACACCCGCCCCGCCGCCGCGGCCCGCACCGGCTGCCCCGGCCCGGCGCGCAGATCGACCCCGCGGTGCCCCGGCCCGTACGGCGAACGCGGCGGCTCGAAACCCCGCTCCACCACCGGCCGCCCCCGCGCACCCCCGTCCACCGGCCACGCCACCTCACCGACTCCGGCGACCCCGCCGTGCGCCGCCTCTCCCGACGCCGGTGTCTCCCGTTCCCCCCGCCCCGCCCCCGCCCCCTCCCCACCCGCCTCCTCGTTGGTGCTGGTCGTCGTGAACGGGGGCGTCGGCCAGGTGCCCGCCGGCAGGGCCGCGGCGAGTCCGGCGCAGAGCCACGCGGCGAGCCCTGCGGAGAGCAGCCGGCGTGGCAGCCGTCCCGGCGCGTCCGCCGGTCGTCCCGTGGTGGCAGCCGCCCCGGTCTGCCCGCCGGCCGCGCGGCGGTCGCGTCGTCCGTTCATGGGGACAAGCTTGGCCGGGGGCAGGGGTGCTTGGGGATCATGGACGGATTCTGTGGATTACCGGCCGGTTGTGGACAACTTGCGCTCCGCACCCGGGCGACGGCCCCGCGGCGGGCTCCGTGGCGCAGGCGGGTGACGCCGTCCATTACACTTCTCGTGGCGACCCGGCTCTCCGGGTCGACTTCGCACGCCCCGCCACCTGTCTGAAGGTGGCCGCGTCACTCGGTCCCCCGGCTCCTCGCCGGAGGCGCGACGCGCAGGGGCGTCAGGAGCGGTGACCGGCCGGTCGTCGCGCACAACCGAGACCACGAGGAGTACGGCCATGGCCGTCGTCACGATGAGGGAGCTGCTGGAAAGCGGCGTCCACTTCGGGCACCAGACCCGCCGTTGGAACCCGAAGATGAAGCGCTTCATCTTCACCGAGCGCAACGGCATCTACATCATCGACCTCCTTCAGTCGCTGTCGTACATCGACCGCGCCTACGAGTTCGTGAAGGAGACCGTCGCGCACGGCGGCACCATCATGTTCGTGGGCACGAAGAAGCAGGCCCAGGAAGCCATCGCCGAGCAGGCCACCCGGGTCGGCATGCCGTATGTGAACCAGCGCTGGCTGGGCGGCATGCTCACCAACTTCTCCACGGTCCACAAGCGGCTCCAGCGCCTCAAGGAGCTGGAGGCCATCGACTTCGACGACGTGGCGGCCTCCGGCCTCACCAAGAAGGAACTGCTCGTCCTCTCCCGCGAGAAGACCAAGCTGGAGAAGACCCTCGGCGGCATCCGCGACATGCAGAAGGTGCCGAGCGCCGTCTGGATCGTGGACACGAAGAAGGAGCACATCGCCGTCGGCGAGGCGCGCAAGCTGCGCATCCCGGTCGTCGCGATCCTCGACACCAACTGCGACCCCGACGAGGTCGACTACAAGATCCCGGGCAACGACGACGCGATCCGCTCCGTCACGCTGCTGACCCGCGTCATCGCCGATGCCGTCGCCGAGGGCCTGATCGCCCGCTCCGGTGCCGCAGCCGGTGACGAGAAGGCCGTCAAGACCGACGCCGAGCCGCTCGCCGAGTGGGAGCGCGACCTGCTCGGCGGCGAGAAGGACGCCAAGGCCGCGAAGGACGCCCCGGTCGAGAAGACGGACGAGGCGGCGGCCGAGGCCGAGGTGCAGACCTCCGCCGAGACCGCCAAGGTCGCCGACGCCGAGCAGGCCGACGAGACCCCCGCGCCCGCCGCCACGGCCGCCGAGCAGGCCCCGGAGGCGACCGAGGCTGCCGAGACTGCTGAGACTGCCGAGGTCACTGACGCCGCGTCGGCGCCCGAGGCCGCCGAGTCCACCGAAGGCGCGCAGCCCTCCGGCGACTCCCCGCAGGTCTGACCCGCCCTATCCCAGTCACCGTCGAGAAGAGAAAACCACCGAATCATGGCGAACTTCACCGCCGCCGACGTCAAGAAGCTCCGGGAGCTCACCGGCGCCGGCATGATGGACTGCAAGAAGGCGCTGGAAGAGGCCGAGGGCGACGTCGACAAGGCCGTGGAGCTGCTCCGCGTCAAGGGCCAGAAGGGCGTAGCCAAGCGTGAGGGCCGTTCCGCCGAGAACGGCGCGGTCGTCTCCCTGATCGCCGACGACAACACCTCCGGTGTCCTGCTGGAGCTGAAGTGCGAGACCGACTTCGTCGCCAAGGGCGACAAGTTCCTCGCCGTCGCCAACGCGCTCGCGGAGCACGTCGCGGCCACCAAGCCCGCCGACCTGGAGGCGCTGCTCGCCTCCGACCTCGACGGCAAGACCGTCCAGACGTACGTGGACGAGGCCAACGCCTCCCTCGGCGAGAAGATCGTCCTCGACCGCTTCGCGCGGTTCGAAGGCGCCTACGTCGGCACGTACATGCACCGCACCTCGCCGGACCTGCCGCCGCAGGTCGGTGTGCTCGTCGAGCTGGACAAGGCCGACCCGCAGACGGCCAAGGAGGTGGCACAGCACATCGCCGCCTTCGCGCCGCGCTGGCTCTCCCGCGAGGACGTCCCGGCCGACACGGTGGAGGACGAGCGCCGTGTCGCCGAGGCCACTTCCCGCGAGGAAGGCAAGCCGGAGGCCGCGCTGCCCAAGATCGTCGAGGGCCGCGTGAACGGCTTCTTCAAGGAGAACGTGCTGCTGGACCAGCCGTTCGCCAAGGACAACAAGAAGTCGGTGCAGAAGGTGCTCGGCGAGGCGGGAGTACAGGTGACCCGCTTCGCGCGCATCCGCGTCGGCGCCTGAGCACCGGCGCCACCGGCGTGCACGGTGCCGCCCGGCGCGCGCAAGCGCGACCGGACGGCACACGCCGCCGTACGACGCGCGCCGCGGCGCGCGTCGCCACGGCGAACGGTGCGCACGGTGTGCGGCGAACGGCCGCCGGCCCCGCTAGGGTCGGGTTGAGTTCTATGCGGCCGGTGCGGGCAACCGCCGCCGGGCCGCGGAAGTGACGAGGAGGCCATTGCCGGGAACGGGTCCATGAGAACCCCACGGCGATGGCCTCCTTCGCATGCGCACGAGGAGACTTCATGAACGAGGACGCCGACGCGGACCACGGCCACCAGGAGAAGGCGGACCACGGCCACCAAACGAAACGGGACAGCGCACGCTTCCTGCTGAAGCTGTCCGGCGAGGCGTTCTCCGGAGGCGGGGATCTCGGCGTCGACCCGGACGTCGTGCACGCCATCGCCCGCGAGGTCGCCGCCGTCGTCCGCGACGGGTACGAGATCGCGGTGGTGATCGGCGGCGGCAACTTCTTCCGCGGCGCCGAACTACAGCAGCGCGGCATGGACCGGGCCCGCTCCGACTACATGGGCATGCTCGGCACGGTCATGAACTGCCTCGCCCTCCAGGACTTCCTGGAGAAGGAGG
Organism: Streptomyces sp. 184; assembly: GCF_045781775.1. Taxonomy (NCBI): domain Bacteria; kingdom Bacillati; phylum Actinomycetota; class Actinomycetes; order Kitasatosporales; family Streptomycetaceae; genus Streptomyces; species Streptomyces sp. 184. The sequence continues at coordinate 2,047,423 of NZ_CP123230.1, forward strand.
GCATCGACTCCCGGGTGCAGACGGCGATCACCATGGGCCAGGTCGCCGAGCCGTACATCCCGCTGCGCGCCATCCGGCACATGCAGAAGGGCCGCGTCGTCATCTTCGGCGCCGGCATGGGCATGCCCTACTTCTCGACGGACACCACCGCCGCGCAGCGCGCCCTGGAGATCCACGCCGAGGCCCTGCTCATGGGCAAGAACGGCGTCGACGGGGTCTACGACGCCGACCCCAAGAAGAACCCCGACGCGGTGAAGTTCGACGCGCTCGAATACGGGGAGGTCATCACCCGTGACCTCAAGGTCGCCGATGCCACGGCCGTCACCCTGTGCCGCGACAACGAACTGCCGATCCTCGTCTTCGAACTGCTGAAGGAGGGCAACATCGCCCGGGCGGTACGGGGTGAGAAGATCGGTACGCTCGTGAGCGCGCACGGCAGCCGGGTCTGAGGGATGGACAACGGCCTGCCGGTCGGACACCGTGCAGGCATGGTACGGGCGGACGGGTCGCATACTCCCGATCCGCTCACGGAAGAGACCAGGAGCCAGTGGTGATCGAAGAGACCCTCCTCGAAGCCGAGGAGAAGATGGAGAAGGCCGTCGTGGTCGCCAAGGACGACTTCGCCGCGATCCGCACCGGGCGGGCGCATCCGGCGATGTTCAACAAGATCACGGCGGATTACTACGGTGCCCAGACACCCATCAACCAACTGGCGTCGTTCTCGGTGCCGGAGCCGCGGATGGCGGTGGTGACACCGTTCGACAAGACCGCCCTGCGCAACATCGAGCAGGCGATCCGGGACTCCGACCTCGGCGTCAACCCGTCCAACGACGGCAACATCATCCGGGTGGTCTTCCCGCAGCTCACCGAGGAGCGCCGCAAGGAGTTCATCAAGGTCGCCAAGGCCAAGGGCGAGGACGCGCGGATCGCCATCCGCTCCGTACGCCGCAAGGCCAAGGAGGCCATCGACAAGGCCATCAAGGACGGCGACATCGGCGAGGACGAGGGCCGCCGCGGCGAGAAGGAGCTCGACGACACCACCCACAAGTACGTGGCCCAGGTCGACGAGCTGCTCAAGCACAAGGAAGCAGAGCTGCTCGAGGTCTGATGAACGACTCCTCCAGGGGGGCCCCGGCGGGTCCCGTGTACGGCGGGGGTGAAAGGGCGCAGACTCCGCGCATGCCCATCGTGTCCGGGGACGCCCCTGCCGACGAACCCTCCCCAGGTCCCTCCGGGGGACCAGGCGTCCCGGGCGACGCCCCCTCCGCGCCGCCGCCCGCCCCCAGACGGCGCCGCGGCGGCCGGGACCTCGGCGCCGCCATAGGCGTCGGGCTCGGCCTCGGCGCCATCGTGCTGGCCACGCTGTTCGTCGTGAAAGTGCTCTTCCTCGGCGTCATCGTCGCCGCCGTCGCGGTCGGACTGTGGGAGCTGACGTCGCGGCTGACGGAGTGCCGCGGCATCCGCACACCGCTGGTGCCGCTGGTGCTCGGCGGCGTCGCGATGATCGTCGCCGGATACGCGCGCGGCGCCGAAGGCGCCGGGGCGGCACTCGCGCTGACCGCCCTCGCCGTCCCCGTCTGGCGGCTGAAGGGCCCCGCGGAGGACTACCTCCGCGACGTCACCGCCGGCGTCTTCGCCGCGTTCTACGTGCCCTTCCTCGCCGCCTTCGTCGCGCTGATGCTCTCCGCGGACGACGACGGGCCGCAGCGGGTGCTGACGTTCCTGATCCTCACGGTCATCAGCGACACCGGCGCGTACGCCGTGGGCTACAAGTTCGGCCGCCACAAACTCGCCCCGCGCATCAGCCCCGGCAAGACCCGCGAGGGCCTGGGCGGCGCGCTGGCCTTCGCGATGGCGGCGGGCGCGGTGTGCATGGAACTCCTCGTCGACGACGGCCGCTGGTGGCAGGGCCTCCTGCTGGGCGCCGCGGCAGCCGCCAGCGCCACGCTCGGCGACCTCGCCGAGTCGATGATCAAACGGGACCTCGGCATCAAGGACATGGGCACGCTGCTCCCCGGCCACGGGGGGATCATGGACCGGCTGGACTCGCTGCTGCCCACGGCGCCGGTGGTCTGGCTGCTGATGGTGATCTTCGTCGGCACGGGCTGACCTTCCCCCTCGTTCGGTTTCGGGGAGAGCCGAAACACCTGGAGCCGCCCCGCGTGGGCGGGCCACGGTGGTGACGGATGTCCGCGAACGTAGGGGGAGTTCCATGAGGATCAGGCACATGACGGCACGGGCGGCGGCGGTGGCGCTGCTGGCGACCGGAGGCATGGCGGCGGCCACCGCCACGGCGGCGGCGGGCGACACCGACGGTGCGCCCGGGGGTGCGGGTACGGCGCCGCTGCTGGACTGGGAGGGCACCGACAGGATCGCGCCCGCCGAACACGAATGGGGCGTCGCGCCGCTGGGCGACGACCACGGGTCGCCCACCATCGGGCTGATGCGGGCGAACCAGGGCATCTGGGGGTGACGCAGGCGCAGGCGAATCCGTCTGCGACGCTGGCGCGGAATTGACGGAAATGCCCGATCCGGCGAAAGTTATGGAAACGGGCTGCCTGCGCCGGAAAGGATGCAGGTCAAAGAGAGTGCTCCCCGCACCCGCGGGGATGGTCCCTCGGACCCGGAAGACCCTCTGCTGGCCGTCGTGTGCTCCCCGCACCCGCGGGGATGGTCCCCGGTTCTGCTGCATGTCACCGAGCGCCGCGCGGTGCTCCCCGCACCCGCGGGGATGGTCCCTGCGTCATGCCGTGCATGCGTACGCCGAACTTGCGCTCCCCGCGCCCGCGGGGATGGTCCCGCGGGGATGGTTGCCAACCCCATCACGTTGATGTGGCCCCCACCCCCGCCGGGGCAGGACACCGGTTTTCGTCTGCGACACTGGTAGCGCTATGCCCAAGCCAGGAGAGCTCACCTTCGCCGCCCCCCGTGCCGCCAAGAAGCCGCCGCGGCACCTTGCCGACCTCACGCCCGCCGAGCGCCGCGAGGCCGTGGTGGAGCTGGGGGAGAAGCCGTTTCGTGCCGCGCAGCTTTCGCGGCACTACTTCGCGCGCTACGTCACCGATCCGGACGGCTGGACCGACGTGCCGGCCGGGGCCCGGGCGAAGCTCGCCGAAGGGCTGCTGCCCGAGCTGATGACCGTCGTACGACATCTGAGCTGCGACGGCGACACCACCCGCAAGACCCTGTGGCGGCTCTTCGACGGCACGCTGGTCGAGTCGGTGCTCATGCGCTACCCCGACCGCGTCACCATGTGCATCTCCTCCCAGGCCGGCTGCGGGATGAACTGCCCGTTCTGCGCCACCGGCCAGGCGGGGCTCACCCGCAACCTGTCCACCGCCGAGATCGTCCACCAGATCGTCGACGGCATGCGCGCCCTGCGCGACGGCGAGGTGCCCGGGGGACCCGCGCGGCTGTCCAACATCGTCTTCATGGGCATGGGCGAGCCGCTGGCGAACTACAACCGCGTGCTGGCCGCCATACGCCGCCTCACCGACCCCGAGCCCGACGGCCTCGGCCTCTCCCAGCGCGGGATCACCGTCTCCACCGTCGGCCTCGTGCCCGCCATGCACCGCCTCGCCGACGAGGGCCTGAAGTGCCGCCTCGCGGTCTCCCTGCACGCGCCCGACGACGAGCTGCGCGACACCCTCGTGCCCGTCAACACCCGCTGGAAGGTCCGCGAGGTCCTCGACGCCGCCTGGGAGTACTCCGCACGCTCCGGCCGCCGCGTCTCCATCGAGTACGCGCTGATCAAGGACATCAACGACCAGGCGTGGCGCGCCGACCTCCTCGGCCGCCTCCTCAAGGGCCGCCGCGCCCACGTCAACCTCATCCCGCTCAACCCCACCCCCGGCTCCAAGTGGACCGCCTCCCGGCCCGAGGACGAGCGGGCGTTCGTCGCCGCGCTGGAGGCCCACGGCGTGCCCGTGACCGTGCGCGACACCCGCGGCCAGGAGATCGAGGGGGCCTGCGGGCAGCTCGCGGCCTCCGCGGCCGAGGCACCCGCCTGATACCGTTCACGTGTACATACCGACAGGGGAGCGCTCGCAGCGCTGAGAGTGCGGCACCGTCCAGGCCGCAGACCCTCGAACCTCGCCCAGGTCATTCTGGGTAGGAAGTTCGGTCGACACTCTGCTGCTGCCCGGGCTGCCCGCACGCCACGAAAGCAGCCCGATGAAGCGCATCGTCACCACCGCCCTGGCCGCGTCCCTCGCCCTGGGGCTGGCCGCCTGCGGCTCTGACTCCGGCGACGGATCCGGGTCCGGCTCGGGCGACAAGAGCGTCACCCTCGTCACCCACGACTCCTTCGCCGTCTCCGACGACGTCCTCAAGGCGTTCGAGAAACAGTCGGGATACAAGGTCGACATCCTCAAGGGCAAGGACGCCGGCTCCGCCGTCAACCAGGCGGTCCTGTCCAAGGACAACCCCCAGGGCGACGTCTTCTTCGGCATCGACAACACCCTGCTCTCCCGCGGCCTCGACAACGGGATCTTCACCCCGTACGAGGCGAAGGGGCTGGACCGCATCCCCGAGGAACTCCAGCTCGACGCCGGTGAGCACCGCGTCACCCCCGTCGACTACGGCGACGTGTGCGTCAACTACGACCGCGCCTGGTTCGAGGAGAAGAACCTCGACCCGCCGCAGACCTTCGACGACCTCGCCGACCCCCGCTACAAGGACCTCCTCGTCACCGAGAACGCCGCCACCTCCTCCCCGGGCCTGGCCTTCCTCCTCGCCACCGCCGACGAGTACGGCGCCGAGGGCTGGGAGGACTACTGGAGCGACCTGCGCGACAACGGCGTCGAGGTCGTCGACGGCTGGGAGCAGGCGTACTACGAGCGCTTCTCCGGCGCCGGCAAGGGCGACAAGCCGCTCGTCGTCTCGTACGCCTCCAGCCCGCCCGTCCTCGACATGGAGTCCAAGCCGGCGGAAGCCACCACCGGCGTGTCCACCGGCACCTGCTTCCGCCAGATCGAGTTCGCCGGGCTGCTCGCGAACGCCGGCAACCCCGAAGGCGGCAAGGCGCTCCTCGACTTCCTCATCGGCGAGCGGTTCCAGCAGGACATGCCGCTGAAGATGTTCGTCCACCCGGCGCGCGAGAACACCGAACTGCCCGAGGTGTTCACCCGCTACGGCGAGGAGATCGACGACCCGCACACCCTCGACCCTGCGGACATCGACGACAACCGGGAGCAGTGGATCAAGACGTGGACCTCGCTGGTCGTGAAGTAACCCGCGCCGCCGGCCCCGGCCCGTCCGCGCCCCCGCCGGCCGCGGGCCGCCGCCGGCTGCGCGGGGCCGCCGGGCGGCTCGCGCTCATGGCCGTCCCCGCCGCGTTCTTCGCGGTCTTCTTCGCCTACCCCGTCGGCGCCATCGTCGCCCGCGGGCTGCGCGAGGACGGCCGCTGGCAGCTCGGCCGCATCCCCGACGTCATCGGCGACCCCGACATCCTCGGCGTCGTCTGGTTCACGCTCTGGCAGGCCGCCGCCTCCACCGGGCTCACCCTCGTCCTCGCGCTGCCCGCCGCGTACGTCTTCGCCCGCTTCGACTTCCCCGGCAAGCAACTCCTGCGCGCCCTGGTCACCGTGCCGTTCGTGATGCCCACCGTCGTCGTCGGCTCCGCGTTCCTCGCCCTCCTCGGCCGCGGCGGCGTCCTCGACGGCTGGTGGGGCGTACGCCTGGACACCACCGTCTGGGCCATCCTCCTCGCCCACGTCTTCTTCAACTTCGCCGTCGTCGTACGGACCGTCGGCGGCCTGTGGGCCCAGCTCGACCCCCGCCAGGAAGAAGCCGCCCGCGTCCTGGGCGCCGGCCGCCTCGCCGCCTGGCGGCACGTCACCCTGCCCGCGCTCGGGCCCGCCGTCGCCGCCGCGGCCCTCATGGTCTTCCTCTTCACCTTCACGTCCTTCGGGATCATCCAGATCCTCGGCGGCCCCTACTACGCCACCCTCGAAGTGGAGATCTACCGCCAGACCGCGGACTTCCTCGACCTGCCCACCGCCGCCGTCCTCACCCTCCTCCAACTCGCCGCCGTCGCCGCCGTCCTGGCCGTGCACGCCTGGACCGTACGCCGCCGGGAGACCGCGCTCAGCCTCGTCGCCCCCGAGACCACCGCCCGCCGCCCCCGCGGCGCCGCCGAACGCGCCCTGCTCGGCGCCGTCCTCACCGTCGTCGCCGTGCTGCTCCTCGTCCCGCTCGCCGTCCTCGTCGAACGCTCCTTCGCCACCCCCGGCGGCCACGGCCTCGGCTTCTACCGCGCGCTCCAGGAGAGCGACGGCACCTTCGCCGTCCCGCCGCTGGAAGCCGTCGGCAACTCCCTCGCCTACGCCGCCGTCGCCACCGTCATCGCCGTCGTCGTCGGCGGCCTCGCCGCCGCCGCGGTCACCCGCCGCGCCGGGCCCCTCGTCCGCGGCTTCGACGCGCTGCTGATGCTGCCGCTGGGCACCTCCGCCGTCACCGTCGGCTTCGGCTTCCTCATCGCCCTCGACACCCCGCCGCTCGACCTCCGCTCCTCCTGGATCCTCGTGCCGCTCGCGCAGGCGCTGGTCGGCGTTCCCTTCGTCGTACGGACCATGCTGCCCGTGCTCCGCGCCGTCGACGACCGGCTGCGGGAAGCCGCCGCCGTCCTCGGCGCGTCCCCGCTGCGGGCCTGGCGGGAGGTCGACCTGCCGCTGGTGTGGCGGGCCGTGCTCGTCGCCGCCGGGTTCGCCTTCGCCGTCTCCCTCGGCGAGTTCGGCGCGACCGTCTTCATCGCCGGACCCGACCGGCCCACACTGCCCGTCGCCGTCGCCCGCCTCCTCGGCCGCGCCGGCGAGACCAACTACGGGCAGGCGATGGCGCTGAGCACCATCCTCATGGCCGTGTGCGCGGCGGCGCTGCTGCTCCTCGAACGTGTCCGCAAGAACCAGGCGGGAGAGTTCTGATGCTCGTACTCGACGACCTCACCGTGCGCTACGGCGACCGCACCGCGGTCGCCGGGGTCGGCCTCGACGTCGCGGACCACGAGATCGTCAGCGTCCTCGGGCCCAGCGGCAGCGGCAAGTCCACGCTGCTTCGGGCCGTGGCCGGGCTCCAGCCCGTCGCCGGCGGGCGCGTGCTGCTCGCCGGGCGGGACCTCGCGGGGGTGCCGGCGCACCGGCGGGGGGTCGGGCTGATGTTCCAGGACCAGCAGTTGTTCCCGCACCGCGACGTCGGCGGGAACGTGGCCTTCGGGCTGCGCATGCACGGGGCCTCGCGGGCGGCGGCCCGCGAGCGGGTCGCCGAACTCCTCGCGCTCGTCGGCCTGCCCGGGGCGGAGGGACGCGCCGTGGGCGCGCTGTCCGGCGGGGAGCAGCAGCGGGTGGCGCTGGCGCGGGCGCTGGCGCCGTCGCCGCAGCTGCTGATGCTGGACGAGCCGCTGGGGCAGTTGGACCGCTCGCTGCGGGAGCGGCTGGTGGTGGAGCTGCGCCAGCTCTTCGGGCGGCTGGGGACGACGGTGCTGGCGGTCACGCACGACCAGGGGGAGGCGTTCGCGCTGGCGGACCGGGTGGTGGTGATGCGGGAGGGGCGCATCGCGCAGAGCGGCACGCCGGTGGAGGTGTGGGAGCGGCCCGCGGACGAGTTCGTGGCGCGGTTCCTGGGGTTCGCCAACGTGGTGCGGGGCACGGTGCACGGGGCGGTGGCGGACACGCCGTGGGGGAAGGTGGGGGTGCCCGCCGCCTCGGCGCCGGGGGAGCGGTCGCTGCTGGTACGGCCTGCGGGGGTGCGGGTGCTCCCGGCGGGGTCGGGGCTGGGCTGCGAGGTGGTGGGGCGGACGTTCCGGGGGGAGCACGTGCTGCTGGCGCTGCGGCCGGAGCGGGGGCCGGGGCTGGAGTCGTCGGTGGCGCTGCGGGGGGCGCCGGAGGTGGGGGACAGGGTGGGGGTGGAGTTCGCGGCGTCGGAGGTGGTGGTGCTGGGAGGTTGAGGGATGGGTGCGGGTGCGGATGCGCGGGTGCGGGTGCGGGCGTGGGCGTGGGCGTTGGTGCGGGGCCCTGGCCGGTGTCGGGGCGGGGGGTGTTCCCCGACCCCGCCCCTTCCCGAAACCCGGGGGCTCCGCCCCCGAGGCCCCCGCGGGGCTGCGCCCCGGCCCCCGCGCGGGCAGTGCGGGCCGGCTCTGCCTCCGGGCCCCGCGGGCTGTGACTCGACCCGCGGGGGCTGCCGCCCCGGGCCCCCGGTGGGCTGCGGCCCGGGAGCCGGGTGGGCTGCGGGGGGTCCGGCCCCGGCTGCTACGGCGTTGCCAGGGCCGTTGCCGGGGGGAGGCGGCTGGCGTGGAGGGCTGGGTAGAGGCCGGCCAGGGCGCCTATCGTCAGGGTGGCCGCCAGGCCGCCCGCCAGGGTCCACGCCGGGATCACCGGCGGCCAGCCCTGTGAGGCCGCGTACGACGCCGTCACCGCCGCTCCCAGCAGCGCGCCCGCCGCGCCGCCCAGCGCCGACAGCAGCAGCGACTCCGCCAGGAACTGCGTGCGGATGTGGCCGCGGGTGGCGCCCAGGGCGCGGCGCAGGCCGATCTCCGCGCGGCGTTCCAGCACCGAGATGACCATGGTGTTCGCCACCCCCACGCCGCCCACCAGCAGCGCCACCGCGCCCACCCCCAGCAGCAGCCGCGTGAACGCCTCGCCCGCGGCCCGCTTCGCCGCCAGCGCGTCCGACGGGCGCGAGACCTCCACCTCGTTCGGCGCCGCCGGGTTCGCGGTCGCGCCCAGCACCGACTGGACCTCCTCCACGTCCGCGTCCGCCGACCGCGTGTAGACCGTCGTCGCGTGGCCGTCGAAGCCCAGCCGGTCCTTCGCCGCCGGCCAGCCCACCAGCGCCCCGAGGTCCAACTCCGGTGCCAGCGGCGCCGGCTGGAGGATCCCGACCACCGTGAACCACTCGCCGCCCACCAGCACCCGCACCTCGGGTGCCGCCCGGCCGATGCCCAGCCGCTCCGCCGCCGTCGCGCCCAGCACCACCGCCGGGTGCCGCGCCGTCGCCGCGTTCAGCCACGTGCCGTCGCGCAGCCGGGCGCCCGTCGTGGCGCGCAGGTCGGTGCGTACCGCGTACGCGGCCAGCCCGCCCGTCTCCGCCTCCGGGATCCGGTCCGTGCGGTAGACATGCGCGTCCGGGACCCGGCCGGTCGCCGACACCGACGTCACCGGACCGATCCTGGCCACCATGTCCTCCGCCCGCGCCGGCAGCTTCGCCTGACCGCCGCTCATCGTCCGGCCCGGCGAGACCGTGAGCAGGTTGGTGCCCAGGGAGGCGAGCGTACGGTCCAGATCCGCCCGCGAACTCGACGAGATCCCCACCACCGCCACCATCGCCGCGATCCCGATCGCGATCCCCAGGGCCGACAGCACCGCCCGCAGCGGCCGGGTACGCAACCCCACCGCCCCGCCGCGCACCACGTCCCCCGGCCACAGCCGGGAGGGGTGCAGGTCGTCCGCTGCTGCCGGCCTCATGTCGCCACCGCCCCGTCCCGTTCCGTCTCCAGCCGGCCGTCCCGCAGCCGTACCTGCCGCGGCAGCGCCGCCGCCAGCTCCCGTTCGTGCGTGATCACCACCACCGTCGTGCCCGCCGCGTTCAGCTCCCGCAGCAGCTCCACCACCCCCGCGCCGGAAGCCGTGTCCAGCGCGCCCGTCGGCTCGTCCGCCAGCAGCAGCGGCGGGTCGCCCGCCACCGCGCGGGCCACCGCGACGCGCTGCCGCTCGCCGCCCGACAGCTCGTGCGGCCGGTGCTCCATGCGGTGGCCCAGGCCCACCCGGTGCAGCACCCGCTCCGCGCGGCGCCGGCGCTCGGCCGGGCGAAGCCCGGTGTAGAGGAGGCCGTCGGCGACGTTGTCGAGGGCCGTCGTGCCGCCCGCGAGGTGGAACTGCTGGAAGACGAAGCCGATCCGGTGCGCGCGCAGCGCGGACAGGCCGGCGTCGGACAGCGCGCCCACGTCGTACCCGGCGATCCGCACCCCGCCCGACGTGGGCCGGTCCAGGGTGCCCAGGACGTGCAGCATCGTCGACTTCCCCGACCCCGACGGGCCGGTGACGGCGACGAGTTCGCCCGCCGCCACGCGCAGCGAGACCCCGGCGAGCGCGGTGACGCCGCCCGCGTAGGTCCTGGTCACGTTCGTCAGCTCGATCACCGCGGCATGCCCACCTTCGTGCCCGCCGTGATGCCGCTGCCGCTGATCTCGACGCGGCCGTTCGCGAACAGGCCCGTCTCCACCGGTACGTACCGCGTCGTGCCGCCCCCGACCACCTCCACGCCGAAGCCGCCCTCCGCCAGTGCCAGCAGCGCCGCGACCGGCACCGTCAGCACGTTCTCGCGGCGCCCGGCGGTGAAGTCGACGTGCACGCCCGCCTCGTCGTACGCGGACGCCGCCTTCCTCGCCTCCGCGCCCGTCAGCCGCACGACGACCTCCACGACCGTCTGCGCCTCCTCCTCGCCCTCGGCCGGCCGCATCGCCACCGACACCTCCGCGACGGTGCCGCGCACCGTCCGCCCGTCCGGCAGCTCCACGCCGACCTTCGCGCCCCGCCGCGCCAGGCGCCGGTCCTCGACGTCCAGTTCCGCGGTGACGGCCATGGCGGTGCCGGTGTACGTGAGGACGTCGGCGCCCGGCGCGAGGAGGTCCCCGTGCTCGGCCTGCACGCTCTCCACGACGACCGCGCCCGGCGCGACCACCACCTGCCCCGGCTCCACCCGGCCCGTCGCCTCGACGCCCAGGTCGTGCTGCCAGTCGCGCACCGCGGCGGCCGTGGCGTTGGAGTACTCGTCGTCGGCGGTGAAACCGGAGAGGCCGAGCGCGCTCAGGTTGCGCTCCAGTTGCGCCACGTCGGTGCCCTGGGCGCCGGGCGCCAGCGCGCGGTACGCGGGCAGGTCCCCGTACAGCAGGGTCACCGGCTCGTCGTCCACCTCGTACAGCGCCTCGCCGCGGGCCACCCGCGCCCCCGAGCGGGGCAGCTCAGTCAGCGTGCCGCCGGTGCGGGCGGCGGCGCCGGTGGCCGGGCCGCGGCCCAGCTCCGCGTCGGCGCTGCGGGTGTCGACCAGCGTGTCGCGGGTCACCTCCGCGGTGGCCGGCGGCAGTTCGCCGTCCGCCGCGCCGGCCGGTTCGCCGGAGCCGCCGAGGCCGAGGCCGGCCGCCGCGGCGCCGCCGGTCGCCGCGAGGAACACCGCCCCGGCCGCGATCCGCCGCCGCCTGCGGCGGTGCCGGCCGCGGCGCGACGGGCCGGGGGCCCCGTCGGCGGGCGGGCCGCCGGCCGGGGGCGCCGTCTCGTCCGGGGTGGCCGCCCGCGAGTTCACTCGCCCCCCTCCTCGTTCGTGGAGGGCTTGCCCTCGCCCGCCGGCATCAGCTTCCTGCACGCCCGCGCCGCACCGTCGTAGTCCGGGTCCTTCTCGATGGCGCCGTCCATCTGGAGCCCGCCGCCCGGCACCGGATCCGGGAAGTCCGCCACGCCGTTGCTCCGCATGCAGCGGGAGTACGCGCGCAGCTTCTCCTCCAGCTCCTTGCTGATCGGGTCGTTCTTCGCGGTGGTCGCCGGGTCGTACCGCCGGCACGCCTCCATGGCGCGCTTCGCCTTCGCCTCGCCGACGCCGTCCATGTTCAGGTCCACGCCCTGGCCGGGCTCCGGGTCCGGGACGTCGATGCCGTTCTCGCGCAGGCACCGCGAGAACTGGAGCATCTGCTCGTCCGGATCCTTCGAGACCGGCTCCTGGCCGCCGCCGGGCTTCTCGTCGCCGCCCGCCGACGCGACCTCGCCGCCGCCGCCGTCGTCGGAGCCGCAGCCGGTCAGGGCCAGGGCGAGCACCAGCGGCAGGGCCGCGAGCGCGCTGCGCGTACGTCGTCGCACCGTCGTCTCCGTTTCCTCGGGGGCGGCGCCGGCCGGGTGCCGGCGCCGCCGGGGCCGATGCAACGCGGTGGCGCGTTTCCCCGCCGTTTCCGCCGTACGGGCCCGGCTGCCGTACGCCCCCTCGCGCCGGCGGCGCTCAGCGGCTCCTCACGGCGAGGAAACGCGCCGTTCGCCACCATGGGGCTGCGAACCCGGCCGGAGGGAGCCGCCGATGAGGGTGCTGGTCGCCGAGGACGAGCCGGTGCTCGCCGCCGCGGTCGGCGAGTGGCTGCGCGCCGAGGCGCACGCCGTCGACATCGCCCACGACGGTGCCGCCGCGCTGGAGCGCGCCGCCGTCAACGACTACGACGTCGTCGTCCTGGACCGCGACCTGCCCGCCGTGCACGGCGACGACGTCTGCCGCCGGCTCGCCGGCTCCGGTGCCGCCGCGCGTGTGCTGATGCTCACCGCCGCCGCCGACGTCGCCGACCGCGTCGCCGGCCTCGGCCTCGGCGCCGACGACTACCTCACCAAGCCGTTCGCCTTCGCCGAACTCGCCGCCCGGGTGCAGGCGCTCGGCCGCCGCGCCCGGCCCGCCGCGCCGCCCGTGCTGCGCCGCGCCGGGATCGCCCTGGACCCGGCCCGGCACGAGGTCGTACGCGACGGCCGCTATGTGCCGCTGTCCCGCAAGGAGTTCGCCGTCCTCGCCGAACTGCTGCGCGCCGAAGGCGCCCCGGTCTCCGCGGAACACCTGCTGGAGAAGGCGTGGGACGAGCACGCCGACCCCTTCACCGGCGCGGTCCGCCTCGCCGTGCTCAAGCTGCGGCGCAAGCTCGGCGAGCCGCCGGTCGTCGAGACCGTCACCGGCGTCGGATACCGCATCCCATGACCGGCACCCGCACCCGCACCCGCAGGCTCACCCGCGTCCGTACGCGCGGCGCGCCCCGGCCGCGGCGGCGCTTCACCCTGCGCGCCCGGCTCACGCTCGTCTACGGGGCCATGTTCCTGGCCGCCGGGGCGGTGCTCCTCGGACTCACCTACGTGCTGTTCAACGCCCGCCTCAGCGGCGGCGGCACGCTCAACAGCAGCACCGCCGAGCCGTCCGCGGCCCCCTCCGGCGCACCGGCCGACGGCGCCCCGGACCCCGGCCCCGGTCCCGGCCCCGACGGCGACACCGGGCCCAGCCACCAGCGGTTCACCGACAGCCGGGAGGAGGCCCTGCGCGACGCCGCCGGCACCTCCCTGCTCGCCCAGGGCGGCATCGCCCTCCTCGTCGTCGGTGCCGCCGCGGCCGGCTCCGGCTGGCTCGTCGCCGGCCGGGTCCTCGCCCCGCTGCACCGCGTCACCGACACCGCCCGCCGCATCGCCGACGCCCCCGCCGCCGGCCGCGGGCTGCACGAGCGCATCGCGCTCGCCGGCCCCGACGACGAGGTCAGGGAACTCGCCGACACCTTCGACACCATGGTCGAACGGCTCGACCGCTCCTTCGACGGCCAGCGCCGCTTCGTCGCCAACGCCTCCCACGAGCTGCGCACCCCGCTGACCATCGGCCGCGCCCTGGTCGAGACCGCCATGCACCGGCCCACCGCCTCCGCGGACGTCACGCGCCTGGGGGAGGACCTGCTGCGGATCAACTCCCGGCACGAACGGCTGATCAGCGGGCTGCTGCTCCTCGCCACCTCCGAGAACGAGATCACCGAACGCCACCCCGTCGACCTCGCCGACATCGTCACGCACGTCGTCGCCCAGGCCGCGCCCGAGGCGGCGGAGGCCGGGATCGAGGTCGCGGCGACGACCGCGGAGGCGTGGACCGCCGGGGACGCGCTGCTGCTGGAGCGGCTGGTGCACAACCTGGTCGAGAACGGCGTCCGCCACAACTCCGGCCCCGGCGGGCACGTCCGCGTCACCTGCGCCGCGGGGCCCGGCGGACGGGCGGAGCTGGAGGTCGCCAACAGCGGGCCGGCGGTGCCCCCGTACGAGATTCCCGCCCTCTTCGAGCCGTTCTGCCGCCTCGGCGGCGACCGGCTGGTGAGCGGCGGCGGGGCCGGGCTCGGGCTGTCGATCGTACGGGCCGTGGCGCGCGCCCACGGCGGCGACGCGGCGGCCCGCCCCCGCGCCGGCGGCGGGCTCACCGTGACCGTGACGCTGCCGCCCGACCCGGAGGCCGAACGCGCCGCGGACGCCGGCCGCTAGCCCCCGGCGGTGAGCCGCAGCAGCGCCTCCGGCGCCTCGTCCACCGCGTCGACCAGCGCGATCCGCGGCGCCATCGACCGGCCCGCCGCCAGCGCCGACAGCAACTGCCACGCCGGCAGCCGCGCCGACCAGTGCTCGCGGCCCACCAGCACCATCGGCCGCGGCTCGCCGCGCGACTCGTAGTAGTTGGGCGTCGCCGCGTCGAAGATCTCCTGCACCGTGCCCGCCGCGCCCGGCAGGAACACCACGCCCGCGGTGCTGCGGGCCAGCAGCCCGTCCTCGCGCAGCGCGTTCGTGAAGTACTTCGCGATGTGCCCCGCGAAGGCGTTCGGCGGCTCGTGCCCGTAGAACCAGGTGGGGATGCCGATCGAGTCGCCGCCGCCCGGCCACCGCTCCCGTACCGCGAACGCCGCCTCGGCCCACTGCGCCACCGAGGGGGTGAACGACGGGGCCTTGCCCAGCATCCGCACCGCCTCGTCCAGCATCGCGTCGTCGAACTCCGCCGCGTACGCGCCCAGGTTGGCCGCCTCCATCGCGCCGGGGCCGCCGCCGGTGGCCACGTCGAACCCGGCGCGCACCAGCGCCCGGCCCAGCCGGGCCGCGCCCGCGTACGCCTCGCCGCCGCGCTCCAGCGCGTGCCCGCCCATGACGCCGACGACGGGACGGCCGGCGCGCAGCCGCTCGTCCAGCGCGTTGGACATCGACTCGTCGTGCATGCCCCGTATCACGGCGGCGAATATGTCGTGCTCGGCGCGGGTGCGCCGGAACCAGTCGTACGAGCGGGCGTCCGGCGTCTGCTCGTACCCCCGCGCCAGGCCCGCGAACAGCTCGTCCGCGGTGTACAGCGCGCCCCGGTACGGATCGAAGGGCAGGTCCGGCACGACGGGGAAGACCAGCGCCCCGTCCCGCTGCACGCGCCGCGCCGCCTCCGCGGCCATCGGGCAGCCGAGGAACACCGCGCCGTGCACGTCGGCGGTGAGCAGCAGCCGCGTGCGGTCCGTCAGATCGACGGACTGCACGCGGAACCCGCTGATGGAGCCGGAGGCGACGGCGGCGTCGAACTCGGCGAGGGACTCGATCTCGAACGGCGAGTGCGGCATGCGCCCACCCTACGGGCGGGCGCGCACCCGTTCGGCGATTCCGGTCGTCAGCTCCCGGTCCACGGCGGGGACGTCCCACCGGCCGGCGCGCACGGCGGCGTTGCTGATCCAGAACACCAGCGTCCCGTCGTCCAGGAAGCGCGCGACGCGGCCGGCGGACCAGTCGTTGCCGCCGTCGTGGGTGGCGAGGGGGGCGCCGTCGAGGTCGAGCAGGCTCCAGCCGTAGCCGTAGAAGGACGCGGCGCCGCCGTCTTCGGGGACGTACCGCTTGAACAGCAGCTTCCTGGCCTGCTCGCCGAGGACGCGGTCGTCGAGCAGGGCGCGGTGCCAGCGGAGCATGTCGCGGGCGGTGGAGAGCATGCCGCCGTTGCCGCGGAGGTTCCAGTACGGGCCGTCGTCGGCCCAGGGGTGGTCCAGCGGGGTGCCCTGCGGGCGGCCCCTGCGGTCGTACTCGACGGCGATGCGGGCGGGGTCCCAGTCGGGCAGGACGTAGCCGGTGCCGGTCATGCCGGCGGGGGCGAAGAGGTGGTCGGCGAGGTACGACTCGTAGCCGGTGCCGGACGCCTTCTCCACGACGGCGGCGAGCAGGCTGTAGCCGGTGTTGGAGTACGCGTAGCGCTCGCCGGGCGGCGAGTTCAGCGGGGCGGCGAGGGCGCCGGAGACCAGCCCGGCGCGGGAGAGGGGGTCGTAGTCGTCGCCGAGGGAGTCGGGCAGGCCGGAGGTGTGGGTGAGCAGGTGGTGCAGGGTGATGCCCCGCTTGTCGGCGGGTACGCCGCCGACGTACCGGGAGAGGGGGTCGGTGACCCGCAGCCTGCCCTCCGTCTGGAGCTTCACGACGGCGGCGGCGGTGAACTGCTTGGTCATCGAGGCGATGTCGTACACGGTGTCGCAGCGGGCGCGCGCGCCGGTCCCGGGGTCGGCGGGGCCGCGGCCGGAGCAGACCACCCGGTCGCCACCGCGGGCGGCGACGACGGTGCCGGGGGCGTCGTCGGGCCAGACCTCGTCGAGGTACTTCGCCACGGCGCGGGCGGCCGGGTCGGCGGTGTCATCGGCGCCGGCGGCGCCGGCGGCGCTGCCCCGCGCGCTCACCCCGGGGGAGCCGCCGCCGGCCCGCGCGTCCCGGTCCCGGTCACGGTCGCGGTCGCGGTCCGCGCCGCACGCGGGCAGCGCCGCCAGCACCAGCAGCCCCACGAGGGCGGCGCGCACCCGCCGGCCGGGGATGTCTCCGTACGTCGTCATGCCGGGAGGCTAGGCAGCGCGCACCCCCGGGGTCGTCACGCGGGCGAGCGAACGGCACGCGCTCCGGCGGGGGACGGGGGAGTCCCCCGCGCGGGGGAGGGGGCCGGGCGAGGGGTCACGACCCGCCGGGGCCGTCGTAGCGGATCCTCTCGTCTCCCCAGGTGCCGGAGTGCAGCATCGCGTCCCGGGTGTACGGGCCGTAGAGGCCGTCGGCGGTGGTGCCCACCCGCGCCTGGACGCGCCGGAGCGCGGCCTCCGTCGCCGGGCCGAAGTCGCCGTCCTCCGCCAGATCCTGGCCATAGCACTGGTTGAGGCTCACCTGCAAGGCGAGGACCCCCGGGTTCTTGTGCCCCCTGCGCAGTTCACAGGTGGTGTCCGTGCCCGAGCAGACGGGCAGCCAGGCGGTGCCGGCGGGCGTCTGGACCGCCGCGTAGTCGTCACAGGGGTTCACGGGTGCTCCTTGTGTGTCGGGCGGCTGGACATGCGTGTCCGGCGGGTTGCCGCGAGGATGGAAGCATGAGCACGACAGCGCAGCGGGCCGCGGGCCTTTACGACGTGTCGGACGTGGAAACGTTCTACGGAACCGTCCAGATGGACCGGTTGAGCATCTGGTTCGCGGACTCCCCGGGCTGCTGGTCCTGCCGGCGGCTGCGGGAGCGCTACCGGCTGCTGGCCGGAACGTACGAGGGGAAAGTGGAATTCTGCCGCGTCGGGCGCGAGTTCGCGCCGGCGGTCTGCGACCTGCTGAACGTCGGGGAGACGCCCGCCACCTTCGCCTTCCGCCGCGGCGAGGCGCTGGACTGGCCGTGGCCCGCGGGGGTGCCGGCGAAGTCCCGGGCGCAGTATCGCGAATGGCTCGACAGGCATGCGTGACGTTCCGATCAGAAGGATTCCAGGCGGTACCGGGGCCCGCCGCCCTGCTTCCTGAACCGGAAGGCGAGCGCCGAGGCGGGCAGCGAGACGCGCTGCTTGAACTGGACGAGTTCCGCCCCCTGGTACACGCCGTCGATGGTCAGGTCGACGGCGGCCGTCGATGACCCGTCCGGCGGAAACGCCACCTCGTGCTGCGCGACGTTGTCCTGGAGGTCCGAGGCGGACAGGGTGCGCTGACTCCCGGCACCGGCGGAACTGCCCGAGCGGTAGAGCCAGCGGAGCAGCAGGTAGTCCTGGGGCCTGGCCCGCGGAGTGAGATCGAAGACGAGCCGGACCTTCTTGATCTCCTGTTCGGGCTCGTAGAGGAGCGACACCCCGGCGGGGCCCACCTCGGGTTCGAGTCGTGTGACGGCGCCGTGAAGTCCCGTACCGGGCTGGAAGTCGACGGAAACGGTGACGCGCGCGGTGGCGGGGAAACCGCCCCACGCGTCCGAGATCCGGTCCTCCACGACACCGCCGCCGGCGCCGAACTCGCCCGTGCCGCACGGGTGCATCGACGCGTCGGGGCTCTCGTAGACGCAGTCCACCACGTAGCGCGAGACGAGCCACTCGGGTGCGCTGCCGACGACCACCTTGAGCGTCCTGTACTGCGTCGGCGCGGGGCAGCCCTGCCAGCGCAGGCCGAGGTCCCGGCCGTAGGACTGGACCTGCGCCTTCACGAGCTGCCCGGAGCGGGTCCTGACCGCGACGACGCTCCCCGTCACCAGCCTGTTTTGGCCCTGGGGGTCTCCGGGGACGCCCTCGCCGGTGTAGGTGAGCGTCGCGAGGTCCTGGTAGCCGAGCGGCTCGTACGGCACCGTGCCCAGCGGGCACAGGCGGGCGCCGAGGAGCGGCACGAGTTCGCGGCGGCCGTCCGGCGGCTGACGCCACCACACGTCGGCACGTCCCATGCCGGTGGCTTCGACCCCCGCCTCCAGGTCGAACCTGTGGTTGCCCCGAACGACGCCGGTTCCCGAGGAGGCGGTGATCGCCACGTTCCTCACTCCTTGATGGTCAGCCCTTGATGTTCAGCGTGATCGCGTACGTCTGTTCCGCCGGGCCCCGGCCGTGGCCCCCGCGCAGTTCGAGGACGAGCCTCGACGACGCGGGGGCCCGGGTCCCGACCGGGAACCGGAAGACGGCCACGGTGCCGCCCGCCCCCATGGCCCCGCCGGACTCCGGCGGCTGCACGTCCACCTCGGGAGGGCCGAGACCTTCCCGGTCGTACGACGCGACCTCCCAGTGCAGACCGGTGAGCATGTTGACCGGCAGCGTGACGACGAGCACGTCACCGACGCGGAGGGTGATCGTCTTTCCCTCGTCCGTGTGGTCGACCAGAACTTCGGGCACGTCTTCGTCCCTTGCGAGATGGAGGGGGTACGGGCTCAGTGGACCCCGACGCCGAACATCTGGTAGTCGATGCCGGCCTGGCCGTAGCCGATCTTGAAGAACCCGGAGGCTCCCCAGTGGGGTCCCCAACTGTTCTTGCAGATCCACGCCTGGTCGTAGTCGCTGTAGCCGATCACGCAGACGCAGTGGCCGCCCCAGTTCGTACCCGGGGAACCGCTGACCCGGTAGACGGCCGAGGGCTGGGTGTTGGCCGCGAAGAAGTCGAAGAAGTCCTGGTACACGGTGAATCCCGTGATCAGGGGGGAGTACTGCTTCACCGCAAGCCAGTCCTTCCGCTGCTCCGCGCCCTGGACGACGTAGAAGTTGTCGATCCGTGTGAGGCGGCCGGCCGCGTCCCAGCATGCGGTGCAGCCGGGTGTGGGGTGTGACGACGTCGCCGGGCCCACGTAGGGGAAGCAGCCCTCGTCCGCCACACCGACGTCGCGCCACCACGTGAGCGCGTGATCCGGCCACCAGCCGGCGTTCGACTCGCCGTAGTTGCCGCACGTGCGGCCTTCGGTGCGTGCGTGGCAGAAGAACAGGTGGGCCTCGGAGAAGTCCGGGTTCCAGTCCGGGTGGTACCGCTTGAGCGCGCCCTCGACGGCGGCGGCCGTCCCGAAGGCGACGCAGCTCCCGCAGTTGCCCTGGGCCTTGACGGGGGATATGTAGTTGCGCCCGTTGATGTTGCGGAAGTCGAACTCGCCGGGTGCGGCGGTCGCCGCCCCCGCGGCCTGCGTCGTGCTACGGGCGTAGGCGGCCTGCGCCTTCAGTTCGCGGCCCCACAGGCTGAGTTCGCCGTTGCGTACGTCGGGCGTGAAGCCGAGTGGGTACGGGGCCCGGGGCGCCGCGTCCGCGGAGGACTGTCCGGGCTGGGGAAGCTGCCCGGGCTGGCCCGGCCGGCTCGGTGCCATGAAGCCGGTGCCCGGCGCGGCCCCCGTCCCGCCGCTCTGGGCCGGAGTGGGCCCGGTGGCGGGCGGCGGCGTCCCGTAGGTGGCCGTGAGCCGCTCGCGGTAGGCGGGGTCGCGGAGGGTCGCCTCCAGCAGCGCGGCCGGGATGGCCGGCTCCCCCAGGGCCTGCGTACCGTCGAATCCCACGGCCATGGACGACTCGAAGAGCGAGATCGAGCCGGAGGCGTTCTTGCCCCGCCAGTCGCCGGTCAGCCCCTGGATCCTGTACTGGATCTTCGGCGTGCTCTCACCGATCCAGTCGTCGGGGTGGAACGGGAAGAGGAGTTCGTACGTCGGCAGGTTGCCGGGGTTGCCGCCGGCGTCGACGGACACCAGGGTGTACCCGGTCACCTTGGGGCGCAGCGGTTCGTTCGGGCGGGCCGGCGGTGTCCACTCCCACTTGAACAGCGCCTTGGAGTTCGGGTCGGCGACGTAGGCGGCGTCCCAGAAGATCATCTGGGTGCGCTGGACCCACACCTCGGGGTAGAAGGCGAAGCCGGCGCCGGTGTCGGAGATCGGCAGGGTCTCCTTGTACTTGTAGCCGACGTGCGGTTCCTTGAAGTCGACCAGCACTTCGAGCTGCGCCGAGGTGGGCGCGTAGGGCGGCGTGTACTGGATGATGCCGTCGGTCTCGCCGCCCTCGTCGCCGCTGACGGCGGGGCAGTGCACCATCCTCGGCCCGGTCGGCGTCGTGTAGCTGGCGGAGGGCACCATCCGCTTGACCATCGAGCTGTTGGAGAGCAGCACCTTGAACGGGAGCTTGATGTCGTCCTCTTCGACGAACAGGTGCTTGCGCGGGTCGAACGCCCCCAACTGCTGCTCGAAGTTGAAGGACACCTGGTGGATGTTCTCGCCGATGCCCGTGAAGGTGAGCGTCTGGTCGAACTGCGCGGTGTCCGAGAGGGAGACGCTCTTCATGGCCACCGAGACGCCGCCGAAGAAGCCGCCGGGCGCCGACGCCTCGACGGGCTTGGGGTCGGGCTGGATCCACTGGCCCACCTCCAGCTTCACGTACTGGTCGAAGATGGCGTCGAGCAGCCTGTTCAGATCGACGCCGGTGGGCGGCTGGCCGATGACGCTGACGTCGAGCGCGTGCTGCTGGCGGAGGTCGGCGCGTACCGACTGGTAGTCGAAGGAGCCGTTGACCAGGCCGAAGTAGCTGGCCCGTGCCTTGGCGTTCCACGAGAAGTAGTCGTACGCCTTCTTCTTGTACCCGCTGGCCTTGATCTGGCACTGCGGGATCAGGTACTGGTAGCGGTAGGTGAACATGATCGACACCTGCGGCGGGTACGGCGCGGGAGTGGCCCCGAGCATCGCCGCGAAGTGGTCGGCACCGTCCGGCGTCAACTCGACGGCGAAGCCGATCGAGGACGAGGAGCCGACCTCCACCCCCTTGAGCTGCTGCCCCGGCTTGGCGTACATGTCCAGGCCGAAGACGTCCATCTTCCCCGGGCTGAGGCGCAGCGGCTGGAAGTTGAAGGCGCCTTCCGTGGGGTTGATGTTGTAGAGCGTCTTGATCAGGTTGGTCCACTGCTGGCGCTGGCCCTCGCCGGGCAGCTCCACGACCAGCTCGACCATGAAGCTGAGGATGCCGCCCAGGGTGGTCTTGCTGCCGTCGGGGTTGTTCCTGACCTTCTTCGTCACCAGGAAGGCCGGTTCCCCGTCCGGGTTCTTGGCTATCCGGCCCCAGCGCGGCGCGTAGAACCAGGTGTTCGGATTCTGGCCCTTGAAGAGGATGAAGGGCATCTGCGGGTCGGTGGCGATGGCGACCGTGCCGTCCACCAGGTTGAAGTTGGGGGGTGCCGCGGCGGCGAGTTCGATCGTCGTCGAGGGGTCGAAGGGGTCGGGCACCATCGCGGGCAGCGGCGCGGAAGCGGGCAGGTCCTCCGGGTCCAACTGCGGGTACTCGATCGTCCGGCCCGCGGGCGCGATGTCCAGCGGCGTGTCGGCGGTGACTCCCGGCGGCGGGACGAGAACGCCGGGCCGGTGGTCCGCCGACGGCTGCTGCGGACCGGGATCCTCCGTCCCACCGGGGGTACTTGGCGTGTCCTCGGGGCGGGAAGGGGGCTCGGCCCCCTTTGCGGACTGCTCGACGTTCTCGGGGTCCGGACGCTCGTCCATGCACGTGCCTCTCTAGGGTGTGAATATGCCAAAGGCATACCGAAGGTGAATGTGTGACCCCGAGATGTGTGCAACGGCTGGAAAACACGGCGGCAGGGACTATGCCCCTGGTATATGTCAGTAGGCCCGAGGGCGTGCTCGGGCGCCACCGGAGCGGGGCGAACGGGTGAAGGGCACCTGCCGCGAGCCGGATCAGCGCGTGCCGGTGCCGGCCGGGCGGCCGGGGGGACCTGGGGCGCCCGCGGTCGTCACGGACAGGGGGGATCTTCGGGGTCACCGAGCCGCGGAAGCGCCCAAGTCCCCTGTCGCCGGGCCTTCCTCGGGCGCGGGGTGCGGAGGAGACCGTACGACGACGGACCCCGTGCGGCTCTGCCGGGATCGATCCTCTAGCGCAGCGGCAGCGAGGCCAACTCGCCCAGGGCGACGGCCAGCGGGGCGAAGACCGCCAGCAGGGCCGTCGTGCGCAGCAGCGCCGCGCGGCGCAGGAGGCGGGGGGAGGCGCCCAGGCGCAGGAGGGCGGTCGTCGTGTGGGAGCGGGCGCGCTTGGACTCCAGCGCCGCCATCCACACCGTCGCCAGCGCGCAGCCCACCACCAGCCCCGCACCCAGCACCGTCAACGGGCCCAGCGACCGGGCGTCGTCGCCGTCCGGCCAGACCAGCGTGCACAGCACCCCGCCCGTCGCCACCGCGCACAGCGCGCCCAGCGGCCGGCCCACGCGCCGGGCCTCCTGCTGGAGCACCCGCCCGGCCAGCAGCCGCAGCGCGCCGGGGCGCAGGGCGCACAGCAGCCGGCCGCACAGGTGCACGATGCCGGGGCCGGCGAGGATCAGGCCGGCGGCGACCAGCACCCAGCTCGCGACCACCGCGGGGGCCGCGTCGCCGGAGCCGCCGGGAAGCGGCAGCTTCAGCGCCGCGCCGTCGCCGGCGCCCGCGAAGCCGCCCGCGTACGCGCCGAGGGCCAGGCCCGTCGTCGCCAGCGCGGTGCCCCACGGCAGGTCGGCGGGGACCTGCGGATCCTCGGCGGCGGCCTGCCGCGGTGCGTCCGCCGCGGCGCCGCTCCCGTCCGCCTCGCGCCGGGCCCGCGGCCGGGCCGCCGTACGCCGCGGGCGCAGGCTCGCCGCGCTCGCCGCCGCGGCCAGCGCCGGCACGCAGGCCAGCAGCGTGAGCGCGCCGACGACGGGAAAGGGGCCGCCGGCGCCGAGCAGCGCGGCGGCGGCGCCGTCGAACGGCAGCCCCGACAGGTCGCCGCGCAGGTGCAGGAAGAACAGCAGCGCCAGCGCGCTGCCCAGCAGGCACGACACCGCCGTGCTCACCGCGGCGACCACCGGCGCCGCCGCCGGCCCGAAGCCCGCCGAGGACAGCCCCTGCGACGGCTTGGCGTGCGGGTCGGTACGGGCCACGGCGACCGCGAAGTGGACGGTGGCCGCCAGCGGCGCCGCGCACCACAGCAGTTGCTCGGGCGAGGCGTGGCCCAGCGCGGTGAGCAGCAGGAAGCCGACGCCGGCCGAGGCGCACGCGACGAGCAGCCGGCGCAGCAGGACCAGCGGGTGGGAGCCGCGGGCTAGGCGGAGACTGAGCACGAGTCCTCCGAGTTCTCCGTCGCCCCCGCGTCCATGCCCGCCTCGCCGGCCCCGTCCCCGTACCCCCGCGCCCCCGCGCCCGCCCGGGCGCCGTCCGTCCCGCGGCCGTCGACCAGCCGGAGCGTCCGGTCCGCCGCCCCCGTGACGGCGGCGTCGTCCTCCGGCCCCGTGAGCACGACGCTGATGCCGTGCGAGCGGGCCGCCGCGACGAGCGTACGCAGCGCCTGCACCCCCTCCGCCCGCCGCAGCGGCGCGGTCGGCTCGTCGGCGAAGACCACGTCGGGCCCGGCGACCAGCGCCCGGGCGATGGCGACGCGCTGTCGCTGCTCCTGCGGCAGCGCCCCGGGCCGGCGCCGCGCGATGTCCCCGGCGTCCAGGCGCTCCAGCCACTCCACCGCCGTGCGCCGCGCCGCACGGTGCGTCTCGCCGGCCAGCAGCAGCGGCAGCGCGGCGTTCTCCCAGGCGGTCAGCTCGGGCACCAGCTCGGGGCGGGTGCCGATCCAGCCGAAGCGGTCCCGGCGCAGCCGCTCGCGGGCCCCGGGGGAGAGGGTGTGCACGGGGCCGCTGTTGAACCACACCTCGCCCTGCTGCGGCAGCAGTTGCCCCGACAGGCACTTCAGCAGCGTCGTCTTGCCGCTGCCGCGCGGCCCGGTGACGGCGAGGATCTCGCCCTGCGCAACACCGAGGGAGACCCCGGCAAGCGCGGGGGTGCCACCGTGGTCGTAGTGCAGGGAGCGGGCCCACAGCACGTCGTTGTCGGGCGGGGCGGTCCGAGTGGTCGCCGCGGTCATCGCACACCTCTTTCCCTGGGTCCCCGTACGTCCCCACGGTGGTGGAACGAGGACGGAGGGGATCCGGTCACTCGCACCCTAGGAAGGGGCGGCGGGACCGCAGGCCAGGCGGCGGGCGGCGCGCCGGGCGGTCCGCTCGTACGGGCGGACCGCCCGGCGCGTACGCCGGGAGGGCGGCGGCGGCAGGGGTCAGAGCAGCGCCCAGGCGTCCGTGAGGACGCCGCGCAGGATCTGCTCCGCCTCGTCGAAGACCGCCTGGTCGGCGACGAGCGGCGGGGCGAGCTGCACCACCGGGTCGCCGCGGTCGTCGGCGCGGCAGTACAGGCCGTTGTCGAAAAGGGCCTTGGACAGGAAGCCGTAGAGCACCCGCTCGGTCTCCTCGGCCGTGAAGGTCTCCTTGGTGGCCTTGTCCTTGACCAGCTCGATGCCGTAGAAGTAGCCGCTGCCGCGCACGTCGCCGACGATCGGCAGGTCGAGCAGGCGGCGCAGGGTGGCGTGGAACGCCTCCTCGTGCCCTCGTACGTGCCCGTAGAGGTCCTCGCGCTCGAAGATGTCGAGGTTCGCGAGCGCGACGGCGCAGGAGACCGGGTGGCCGCCGAAGGTGTAGCCGTGCGGGAAGGTGTTGCCGCCGGTGTAGAAGGGCTCGGCGACACGGTCGGAGACGAGGCAGGCGGCGAGCGGCGAGTAGCCGGAGGTCATGCCCTTGGCGCAGGTGATGAGGTCGGGCACGTAGCCGAACTTCTCGCAGCCGAACATGTGGCCGAGCCGGCCGAAGGCGCAGATGACCTCGTCGGAGACGAGCAGCACGTCGTACGTGTCGCAGATCTCCCGCACCCGCTCGAAGTACCCGGGCGGCGGCGGGAAGCAGCCGCCGGCGTTCTGCACCGGCTCCAGGAACACCGCGGCGACCGTCTCGGGGCCCTCGAAGAGGATCTGCTGCTCGATCTGGTCGGCGGCCCAGCGGCCGAACGCCTGCGGGTCGTCACCGTGGACGGGCGCGCGGTAGATGTTGGTGTTCGCGACCTTGCGCGCGCCGGGGACCAGCGGCTCGAAGGGGGCCTTGAGCCCGGGCAGGCCGGTGATGGACAGGGCGCCCTGCGGGGTGCCGTGGTAGGCGACGGCGCGGGAGATCACCTTGTACTTGCCGGGGCGGCCGGTGAGCTTGAAGTACTGCTTGGCCAGCTTCCAGGCGGTCTCGACCGCCTCGCCGCCGCCGGTGGAGAAGAACACCTTGTTCAGGTCGCCGGGCGCGCCGGCGGCGAGCCGCTCGGCGAGTTCGACGGCCTTGGGGTGGGCGTAGGACCAGATCGGGAAGTACGCCAGCTCCGCGGCCTGCTTGGCGGCGGCCTCGGCCAGCTCGGTGCGGCCGTGGCCGGCCTGCACCACGAACAGGCCGGCGAGGCCGTCGAGGTAGCGCTTGCCGCTCTCGTCGTAGACGTACGCGCCCTCGCCGCGGACGATGGTGGGCACGGGGGCGTTCTCGTACGACGACATCCGGGTGAAGTGCATCCACAGGTGGTCGTACGCGGCCTTCGAGGTGGCCGACGGGCTGGCCGAGGGACTGGCCGAGGGGGTGGTGCCGGATGCGGCGGTGCTGTCCTTGCTCACGGTTATCAGGTTCCCCACGAGTAGGTCTGCTTGCGGAGCTTCAGGTACACGAAGCTCTCGGTGGCGCGGACGCCGGGCAGGGCCCGGATCCGTTTGGTGATCAGCTCCAGCAGGTGGGCGTCGTCGTGGCAGACGACCTCGGCGAGCAGGTCGAAGGAGCCGGCGGTCACCACCACGTAGTCGACCTCGTCCAGGCCGGCCAGCGCGTCCGCGACGGGCTCGACGTCTCCGTCGACGGTGATGCCGATCATCGCCTGTCTCATGAAGCCGACCGTCAGCGGGTCGGTGACGGCGACGATCTGCATGACGCCCTGCTCCAGCAGCTTCTGCACCCGCTGCCGCACGGCCGCCTCGGACAGGCCGACGGCCTTGCCTATGGCGGCGTACGACCGGCGGCCGTCCTGCTGCAACTGCTCGACGATCTTCAGCGAGACCTCGTCCAGGGCCGAGCCCGCCTGCTTCTTGTCACGTGTGGCCACGCTGTCACTGTGCCCGAGCGCCCGAGTCCGCCGCAAGGGGCGCGGAAACTGAATCCGTGGCTGAATCGCGTATATGCGAGGGATTCGCTTGTTCCGTCATGCTTGAGCTGTCAATCTCGTACGAGGACGGGGAGGTCGCCGCGTCGGCGAGGCCGCGGGCGGCGACGGAAGTCTTCCTGTACAGGCGCCCCGTGACGGGCAAATCTCCCGCCGTTAGGGTGGGGCGCATCAGCGGACCGACCACTGGAGGGTCGCAGTGACCAGCGAACCGCGCCGTCTGCGCAACTACATCAACGGGGAGTTCCGGGACGCCGCCGACGGCCGGACCATGGACGTGATCGACCCGGCCACCGAGGAGGTCTACGCGACCGCGCCCCTGTCCGGCGCCGCCGACGTCGACGCCGCCGCGCAGGCCGCGGCGGCGGCGTTCCCCGGCTGGCGGGACGCCACCCCCGGGGCCAGGCAACTGGCGCTGCTGAAGATCGCCGACGCCCTGGAGTCCCGGGCGGACGAGCTGCTGGAGACCGAGTGCCGGGACACCGGCAAGCCGCTGGAGCTCACCCGCGAGGAAGAGCTGCCGATGATGCTGGACCAGATCCGGTTCTTCGCCGGCGCGGCCCGCATGCTGGAGGGCAAGTCCGCCGGCGAGTACATGGACGGCCTCACCTCGTACGTCCGCCGTGAGCCGATCGGCGTCTGCGCCCAGGTCACGCCCTGGAACTACCCCGTGATGATGGCGATCTGGAAGTTCGCACCCGCGCTGGCCGCGGGCAACACGGTGGTCCTCAAGCCCTCCGACACCACGCCCGCCGCGACCGTGCTGCTCGCCGAGATCATGGGCGGCATCCTGCCCAAGGGCGTCTTCAACGTCGTCTGCGGCGACCGCGACACCGGCCGGCTGATGGTCGAGCACCCGACCCCGGCGATGGCCTCCATCACCGGCTCCGTCCGGGCCGGCACCGAGGTCGCCGGCAGCGCCGCCAAGGACGTCAAGCGGGTGCACCTGGAGCTGGGCGGCAAGGCGCCGGTCATCGTCTTCGACGACGCCGACATCCCCAAGGCCGTCGAGGACATCGCCGTGGCGGGCTACTTCAACGCCGGCCAGGACTGCACCGCGGCCACCCGCGTGCTCGTCCACGAGTCCGTCCACGACGAGTTCGTCTCCGCCCTGGCCAAGGCCGCCGCCGAGACCAAGACGGGTCCCGGCGAGGCGGACGCGCTCTACGGCCCGCTGAACAACGCCGCGCAACTGGAGCGGGTCGCCGGCTTCGTCGACCGGCTCCCGGCGCACGCGCGCGTCGAGGCCGGCGGCCGGCGGATCGGCGACAAGGGCTACTACTACGCCGCGACCGTCGTCTCCGGGCTGAAGCAGGACGACGAGATCATCCAGAACGAGGTCTTCGGCCCCGTCATCACCGTGCAGTCCTTCGCCGACGAGGACCAGGCCCTCGCGTTCGCCAACGGCGTGCAGTACGCGCTGGCCTCCTCGGTGTGGACCAAGGACCACGGCCGCGCGATGCGGCTGTCGAAGGCGCTGGACTTCGGCTGCGTGTGGATCAACACCCACATCCCGCTGGTCGCCGAGATGCCGCACGGCGGCTTCAAGAAGTCCGGCTACGGCAAGGACCTCTCGTCGTACGGCTTCGACGACTACACCCGGATCAAGCACGTGATGACGGCTCTCTGAGCCCCGCTCCCGCCGCCGGCCCCGCGCACGTACGTAGGTACGCCGCGGGGCCGGCCCGTGCGGATACGTATACCGATCCGCACGGGCTACCGATGTCCGCGGCCGTCCCGCGGTGCAGGCTGATCTCCGCACGCACGCAAGACGCGCATGTGCACACACGCACACACGTACACACGCACAAGACGCGAAGACGCAGCCTGGACGATGGGCACGGCCACATGACGCTGATCGGGCGCCGGGCGGACACGGCACGCCTCGGGGAACTCTTACGTGATACGCGGCTGGTGACCGTGACCGGCCCCGGCGGGGTCGGCAAGAGCGCGCTCGCGGCCGAGGCGATCGGCCGCCTCGGCCGCGGGCGTTCCGCGCCCGAGGTGCTGCGCGTCGACATGGCGCCGGTGCGCGAGCCGGCGGCGGTGCACCGGCGGCTGGCGGAGGCGGCGCGGCGGCTGCCGGACGGCGGGCGGCGGGCGGCGGTGCTGCTCGTGGACACCTGCGAGCACGTCGCCGGGGCGGTGGTCGACGGTCTGGAGGCGCTGCTGCGGCAGCGGACGGGGCTGCGGGTGGTGGTCACGAGCCGGGTGCCGCTGAACGGCGGCGCGGGCGGCGCGGGCGGCGCGGGCGCGCCCCCGGCCGGAGGCGTCGCCCCGCGGCGGCGGCCGGGGCCGCGCGGCGCGACCCTGCGGCTGGAGCCGCTGGCGCCCGACGACTCCGTGGCGCTGCTGGAGAGCCTGGCGCCGCACGCCATGCTCGACGACGACGCCGACCGTGAAGCCCTGCGCGCCACCTGCGCGCTGCTGGAGGGCCTGCCGCTCGCGGCCAGGATCGCCGCCTCCCAGCTCGGCCGGCACTGCCCCGACCGGCTGCTGGAGCGCATCTCCCGCCCCGCCGGCTGCCTCGACCTGGCCGTCGAGGAGCCGCGCTGGCCGGCCCGGCAGCGCTCGCTGCGGGCCTCGCTGCGCTGGACGCACCGGCTGCTCACGCCCGCGGAGCAGTTGCTGTGGGCCCGGTGCAGCGTCTTTCCCGGAAGGTTCCGCCTCACGGACGCGACCCGGGTCTGCGCCGACGAGCGGCTGCCCGCGGAGGTGCTGCCCGCGGTCTTCCGCGCGCTGTTGCGCCAGGGGGTCCTCGCCGTACGGGAGCGGGGCGGCGGCCGGGCGGCGGCCGGTGCGGCGGACGGTGCGGCGGACCGGCCGGTGCGGATGGTGCGGCCGGTGCGCGCGTACGGGATGGAGCAGTTGGTGCGGCTCGGCGAGGAGGCCGCCTTCCAGCGCCGGTGCCTGGACTGGACGATGGAGCCCGGGGACACCTCTGAAGACTGATTCCGTCGCGTCTTCAAATGAAGACGACGGAATCCCTTGCCGGATATAGCACCTCCTGTCATGATCAGCCATCAACCCCGGCCGAAACGACATCCGGAGTGGTTCGATGGCCCCACGCTTCGATGCGGCGGCACGCTTCGCACCCGGCGCGCAGTTCGTCGCCGGCCGCCTCGTCCCCGGCACGTCCGGCCGCACGCAGACCGTCACCGACCCGGCCACCGGCGCGGAGGTCCTGCGGTACGAACCGGCCGGTCCCGCCGACGTGGACGCCGCGGTCGCGGCCGCCGCGGCGGCGCAGCCCGGCTGGGGCGCCGCGACCCCCGGCGAGCGCTCCGACGCGCTGCACCGGCTCGCGGGGCTGCTGGCGGAGCGGGCGGCGGAGTTCGCGTACGCCGAGTCGCTCCAGTGCGGCAAGCCGATCCGGCTGAGCACGGAGTTCGACGTCCCGGGCACCGTCGACAACGCCGCGTTCTTCGCCGGTGCCGCCCGGCTGCCGGAGGGCCGGGCCGCCGCCGAGTACAGCGCCGATCACACCTCCTCCGTCCGCCGCGAGCCCGTCGGCGTCGTCGGCTCCATCGCCCCCTGGAACTACCCGCTCCAGATGGCCGCCTGGAAGGTGCTGCCGGCCGTCGCCGCCGGTAACGCCGTCGTGCTGAAGCCCAGCGAGCTGACGCCGCTGACCTCGCTGATGTTCGCCGAGGCCGCCGCCGACGCGGGCATCCCCGCGGGGGTCGTCAACGTCGTCTGCGGCACCGGGCCCGACGCCGGCGAACACCTCGTCGCGCACCCGGACGTGGCGATGACCTCGTTCACCGGCTCCACCGCCGTCGGCCGCCGCGTCGCCGCGATCGCCGCCGGCGCGGCGGGCGGCGTCAAGCGGCTGCACCTGGAGCTGGGCGGCAAGGCCCCGTTCGTCGTCTTCGACGACGCCGACGTCGAGGCCGCCGTGCACGGCGCCGTGGCCGGCGCGCTCATCAACACCGGCCAGGACTGCACCGCCGCCACCCGCGCCTACGTCCAGCGCCCGCTGTACGACGTCTTCACCGACGGCGTCGCCGCCCTGATGGCCCGGGTCCGGCTCGGCGACCCCTTCGACCCCGCGACCGACCTCGGCCCGCTCGTCTCGTACGCCCAGCGCGACCGCGTCGCCGCCTTCGTCGACCGGGCCCGCGCCGCCGGCGCCCGCGTCGTCACCGGCGGCCGGGCGCCGGACCTGAAGGGCGCGTACTACGAACCCACCCTGGTCACCGGCGCCGCGCAGGACAGCGAGATCGTGCAGAGCGAGGTCTTCGGGCCCGTGCTCGCCGTGCTGCCCTTCGACACCGACGACGAGGGCATCGCCCTGGCCAACGACACCCCCTACGGCCTCGCCGCCTCCGCCTGGAGCCGCGACGCCTACCGCACCGCGCGCGCCGCCCGGGAGATCCAGGCCGGCTGCGTGTGGCTCAACGACCACATCCCGATCATCAGCGAGATGCCGCACGGCGGCTACAAGTCCTCCGGCTTCGGCAAGGACATGTCCGTGTACTCCTTCGAGGAATACACCCAGGTCAAGCATGTGATGCAGGACATCACCGGCACCGCGCGCAAGGAGTGGCACCGCACCGTGTTCACCCCCTGAGCCGCCCGGCGCCCGCGTACCGCCCGCCGCGCACCGCTCGCGCGGCCCGCCCCGTGCACCACGCACCACGCGCCCGCAGCCCACTGGCCCGTCCCCGAGGAAGGCCGACCCCCATGGATCCGTTCGCCTCACTTCCCGAACCCGTCGCGAGGGCCTGGGAACGCAGCCTGACCAGCGGCCGGGCCGCCATGTCCCGGCGCCGGCTGCTCGCCGCGGGCGCCGGTCTTGCCGGGGCCGCGGCGCTGCCGGCGCTCGGCGCGTGCGGCATCCCGGCCGCCGACACCGGCGGCGAGGACGGCGAAGCCGCCGCGGCCCGGGACTACTCGAAGAAGGAGAAGGAACTCGCCTTCTCCAACTGGCCGCTGTACATCGACGTCGACGACGAGAACGAGAACATACGCCCCACGCTGGAGCGCTTCCAGGAGCGCAGCGGCATCCGCGTGAAGTACACCGAGGACGTCAACGACAACGTCGAGTTCTTCGGCCGCATCAAACCGCAGCTCGCCGCCGGCCAGGACACCGGCCGCGACCTCGTGTGCCTGTCGGACTTCATGGCCGGCCGGCTCATCCGGAACGGCTGGGCGCAGCGCCTGGACCCGCGCAACCTGCCGCACGCCAACGTCAACCTGGAACCGCGCTTCCGCAACGCCGCGCACGACCCCGGACGGCAGTTCACGATGCCGTGGGCGGGGCTGGCCACGGTCGTGGCGTACAACAAGAAGGCCACCGGGGGCCGCGAGGTCTCCTCCGTCGCCCAGTTGATGGAGGACGACTCGCTCAAGGGCAAGGTGTCGCTGCTCACCGAGATGCAGGACACCATCGGCATGACGCTCATCGACATGGGCAAGTCGCCGACGAAGTTCACCGACGACGACTTCGACGCCGCCCTCGCCCGGGTCCAGCGGGCCGTGGACGACGACCAGCTCCGCCGCTTCACCGGCAACGACTACACCGAGGAACTGGTCAAGGGCGACATCGCCGCGTGCCTGGCGTGGGCCGGGGACATCGTGCAGCTCCAGCTCGACACCGACGACATCGAGTTCGTGATCCCCGCCAAGGGCTATCTCTACGCCACCGACGACCTGCTCGTCCCGGCCAGGGCCCGGCACAAGACCAACGCCGAGAAACTGATCGACTTCTACTACCGGCCCGACGTCGCCGCCGAACTGGCCGCCTGGGTCAACTACATCTGCCCCGTCGTCGGCGCCCGCGCCGAGATGAGGAAGATCGACGCCTCGCTCGCCGACTACCCGCTGATCTTCCCCGACCGGCAGATGATCGACAAAGGCCAGGTCTTCATGTCGATGAACGACGACAAGGAGACCGCCTACCAGGACAAGTGGTCCAAGGTGATCGGGGCGTGAGCGCGGTGGCGGAACACGGGGCGGGCGTCACGCTCACCGGGATCAGCAAGAAGTTCGGCGACGTCACCGCCGTACACCCGCTGGACCTCACCGTCCCGCGGGGCTCGTTCTTCGCCCTCCTGGGCGCCTCGGGCTGCGGCAAGACCACCACGCTGCGGATGATCGCCGGCCTGGAGCAGCCCACCTCCGGCACCGTACGCCTCGGCGACGACGACGTGACCGCCCTGCCGCCGCACCGGCGCAAGGTCAACACCGTCTTCCAGAGCTACGCCCTCTTCCCCCACCTCGACGTCCACGACAACGTCGCCTTCGGGCTGCGCCGCCGCGGCATCCGGTCCGTGACCAAGGACGTCCAGCGGACGCTGGAGCTGGTCGAGCTGGGCCACCTCGCGCGCCGCAGGCCGCACCAGCTCTCCGGCGGCCAGCAGCAGCGCGTCGCGCTCGCCCGCGCGGTCGTCAACCGGCCCGAGGTGCTGCTGCTCGACGAGCCGCTGGGCGCCCTCGACCTCAAGCTGCGCCGGCAGATGCAACTGGAGCTGAAGCGGATCCAGACGGAGGTCGGCATCACGTTCGTGCACGTCACGCACGACCAGGAGGAGGCGATGACCATGGCCGACACCATCGCCGTGATGAACGCCGGCCGGGTCGAGCAGCTCGGCACGCCCGTCGAGCTGTACGAGGACCCCGCCAGCTCCTTCGTCGCCAACTTCCTCGGCCAGTCCAACCTGATAGAGACCGAGATAGCCGACACCGCCGGCGCGGACCTGCTGCTGTCCGCCGCCGGCGACGTCAGGCTGGCGCTGCCCGCGGCCCGCTGCCGGGCCCGCTCCACCGCCGCCGGCACGCGGGTGCTCGCCGGGATGCGGCCGGAGAAGATCTCCCTCGCCCACCGCGACGCCGCCGCGGACGGCTCCGTCGCCGACGGGCGCAACCGGATACCCGGCACCGTCGTCGACGCCTCCTTCACCGGCGCCGCCACCCAGTACGTCGTCGCCAGCCCCGTCTGCCCCGAGCTGTCGGTGTTCGTGCAGAACGTCGAGCGCGACCCCCGGCTCGTACCGGGCGCCGAGGTCGTCCTGCACTGGAACCCGGCGCACACCTTCGGCCTGGACGGCGACCAGGATATCGACGCGGGTACGGGGGAGGACGCGCTGTGACCGCGCTCGCCGTCCCGCCGGAGGCTCCGGGGAAGCAGCCCGAGCCGCCGCCCCCGCGCCGCGGGCGGCGCAGACTCACCCCGTACTGGCTGCTGCTGCCCGCCGCGCTGTGGCTGCTGGTCTTCTTCGCCGCACCGCTGGTCTACCAGGCGTCGACCTCCGTGCAGTCCGGCTCCTTCGAGGAGGGCTTCGAGGTCACCTGGCGGTGGGCCAACTACACCGACGCGCTCGACCAGTACGCCGAGCACTTCGCCCGCTCCTTCGGCTACGCCGCCGCGGCCACGATCCTGTGCCTCGCCATCGGCTACCCGCTCGCGTACATGATCGCCTTCCGCGCCGGGCGCTGGCGGGGCGTGCTCCTCGTCCTGGTCATCGCCCCGTTCTTCACCAGCTTCCTCATCCGTACGCTCGCGTGGAAGACGATCCTGTCCGACAACGGCCCCCTCGTCGGTGCCCTGGACACCCTGCACGTCCTCGACGTCACCGCGACCCTGGGCCTGACCACCGACGACCGGCTCCTCGCCACCCCGCTGGCGGTCGTCTGCGGGCTCACCTACAACTTCCTGCCGTTCATGATCCTGCCGCTGTACACCTCGCTGGAGCGCGTCGACCCGGGCCTGCACGAGGCCGCGCGGGACCTCTACGCCCGCCCGCTGACCGTCTTCCGCCGGGTCACCTTCCCGCTGTCGATGCCCGGCGTCGTCGCCGGCACGCTGCTGACGTTCATCCCCGCCTCCGGCGACTACATCAACGCCCAGCTCCTCGGCTCGCCGAAGGAGCAGATGGTCGGCAACGCCATCCAGAAGCAGTTCCTCAACGTGCTCGACTACCCGACCGCGGCGGCGATGTCGTTCCTGCTGATGGCCGCGATCCTGATCATGGTGACGGTGTACATGCGCCGGGCCGGCACCGAGGAGCTGGTGTGATGCGCTGGATCCGCCGCCACCTCGTCGTCATCGCCGGCACCCTCGCGCTGGTCTACCTGCTGCTGCCCAACGTCGTCGTGCTGGTCTTCTCCTTCAACGACCCCGCCGGCCGCTACAACTACTCCTGGCAGTCCTTCTCCACCGACGCCTGGACCGACCCCTGCGGTGTCGCCGGCATGTGCGACTCCGTCGGCCTCAGCCTGCGGATCGCGCTCGTCGCCACCGTCGCCGCCACCGCCATCGGCACCCTCGCCGCCTTCGCGCTCGCCCGCCACCGCTTCCGCGGCCGGGCCGCCGGCAACTCGCTGATCTTCCTGCCGATGGCGATGCCCGAGGTCGTCATGGCCGCCTCGCTGGGCACCCTCTTCCTCAACATGCGCGTCGAGTTCGGCGTCACGACGATCCTCATCGCGCACATCATGTTCTGCCTCAGCTTCGTCGTCGTCGCGGTCAAGGCGCGGGTGGCGAGCATGGACCCGAAGCTGGAGGAGGCGGCCAGGGACCTGTACGCGGGCCCGCTCCAGACGTTCCTGCGGGTCACGCTGCCGCTGGCCGCGCCCGGGATCGCGGCCGGGGCGATGCTGAGCTTCGCGATCTCGCTGGACGACTTCATCATCACCCAGTTCAACGCCGGGCCCTCCACGGTCACGTTCCCGATGTACGTCTGGGGCGCGTCGCAGCGCGGGATCCCGGTGCAGGTGAACGTCATCGGCACGGCGATGTTCATCGCCGCGCTGGCGCTGGTGCTGGCCGGGCAGCTCGCCGGGTCGCGGCGGAGGTCCCGGGCATGACCGACCCCGCGCGTTCCCTGGCGTCGGCAGCCCCGCGCCCGTACTGGCTCGACGACCCCGACCGGCCCGCGGCGCTGCCCGCGCTCACCGGCGCCGAGGAGGCCGACCTGCTCGTCGTCGGCGGCGGCTACAGCGGGCTGTGGACGGCGCTGCTCGCCAAGGAGCGCGGCCCCGGCCGCGACGTCGTCCTCATCGAGGCCGCCGAGTGCGGCTGGGCCGCCTCCGGCCGCAACGGCGGCTTCTGCGCCGCCTCCCTCACCCACGGCCTCGGCAACGGACTGGAGCGCTGGCCCGAGGAGATCGCCAAGCTGGAGCGCCTCGGCGCCGGGAACCTGGACGCGATCGGCGCCGCGGTCGAACGGTACGGCATCGACTGCGACTTCCGGCGCACCGGCGAGATCACCGTGGCCACCGAGCCGTACCAGCTCGACGAGCTGAGCGAGTTCGCCGAGGAGGCGACGCGCCGCGGCCTGGGCGCGGGGCTGCTGCTGATGGACCGGGACGCGGTACGCGCCGAGGTCGACTCGCCGACGTTCCTCGGCGGGCTGTGGGACCGCGACGGCGTCGCCATGGTCCACCCGGCGCGGCTCGCCTGGGGGCTGAAACGGGCCTGCCTGGCGGCGGGCG
The DNA here is from genome assembly GCF_045781775.1 of Streptomyces sp. 184. Classification (NCBI taxonomy): domain Bacteria; kingdom Bacillati; phylum Actinomycetota; class Actinomycetes; order Kitasatosporales; family Streptomycetaceae; genus Streptomyces; species Streptomyces sp. 184. Next base: position 2,083,096 of record NZ_CP123230.1, read on the forward strand.
TACGGATCTACGAACACACCCCGGGCCTCGCCCTCGCCCCCGCCGGCGGAGGAGGCGGCGGGGGCGGGGCGTTCCGGGGCGCGGGCGCCGGGGCCGCCCGGGGCGGGCGCGGCGGCGCGATGGAGGTGCGCACCCCGTACGGGCGGGTGCGCGCGCCGCACGTCGCCCTCGGCACCAACGCCTTCCCCAGCCTCGTCCGCCGCGTACGCCCCTACCTCACCCCCGTCTACGACTACGCGCTGATGACCGAGCCGCTGACCGCCGCCCAGCGCGACGCCGTGCGCTGGCACCACCGCCAGGGACTCGCCGACAGCGCCAACCAGTTCCACTACTTCCGCATCACCGCCGACCACCGCATCCTGTGGGGCGGCTACGACGCCGTGCACCACTTCGGCGGCGCGGTGCGCGCCGAGTACGACCAGCGCCCCGAGACCCATCTCAAGCTCGCCGGCCACTTCCACCGCTGCTTCCCGCAGCTCGCCGACGTCCGCTTCACCCACCGCTGGGGCGGCGCCATCGACACCTGCTCCCGCTTCTCCGCCTTCTTCGGCACGGCCCACGCCGACCGCGTCGCGTACGCCGCCGGCTACACCGGCCTCGGCGTCGGCGCCAGCCGCTTCGGCGCCGAGGTGATGCTCGACCTGCTCGCGGGCGAGCGCACGGAGCGCACGGAGCTGCGGATGGTGCGCAGCAAGCCGCTGCCGTTCCCGCCGGAGCCGCTGGCGTGGGCGGGCATCGGGCTGACGCGGTGGTCGCTGGCGCGGGCGGACGCGGGCGGCGGCCGGCGGAACATGTGGCTCAGGGCGCTGGACCGGATGGGCATGGGCTTCGACAGTTGACGAGAACAGGGAGTGGGCAGATGCGCATCTTGCTGGTGGGCGCGGGCGGTGTCGGCACGGCGATCACCCGCATCGCGGCGCGCCGCGACTTCTTCGAGGCGATGGTCGTCGCCGACTACGACCTCGGCCGCGCCGAAGCGGCGGTCGCGTTCGTACGGGCCACCCACCCGGGGCCGCCCGGCGCCCGGTTCACCGCCGCCCGGGTGGACGCGGCGGACCGTACCGCGGTCGCCGCGCTGCTGCGCGCGCACCGCTGCGACGTGCTCCTGAACGCCACCGACCCGCGCTTCGTCATGCCCCTCTTCGAGGCCGCGTACGAGATGGCCGCCACCTATGTCGACATGGCGATGTCCCTCTCCCGCCCGCACCCCGTCCGCCCGTACGCGGAGTGCGGCGTCAAGCTCGGCGACGAGCAGTTCGCCGCCTCCGACCGCTGGGCCACCTCCGGCCGCCTCGCCCTCGTCGGCATGGGCGTCGAACCCGGCCTCTCCGACGTCTTCGCCCGCTACGCCGCCGACGAACTCTTCGACACCGTCGAGGAGATCGGCGTACGCGACGGCGCGAACCTCACCGTGGACGGCTACGACTTCGCGCCCTCGTTCTCCATCTGGACCACCATCGAGGAGTGCCTCAACCCGCCCGTGATCTGGGACGCCGACCGCGGCTGGCACACCACCGAGCCCTTCAGCGAACCGGAGGTCTTCGACTTCCCGGCCGGCATCGGTCCGGTGGAGTGCGTCAACGTCGAGCACGAGGAGGTGCTGCTCGTGCCGCGCTGGATCGACGCGAAGCGGGTCACCTTCAAGTACGGGCTGGGGGAGGAGTTCATCGACGTCCTCAAGACCCTGCACAAGCTGGGCCTGGACCGCATCGCCCCCGTCGCGGTCGGCGACGCGAAGGTCTCGCCCCGCGACGTGGTCGCCGCGTGCCTCCCCGACCCGGCGACCCTCGGCGACCGGATGCGCGGCAGAACGTGCGCGGGGACGTGGGTGAGCGGCACGAAGGACGGCCGGCCGCGGGAGGTGTACCTCTACCACGTGGCGGACAACGAGGAGACGATGGCGCTCGACGGCGTCCAGGCCGTCGTCTGGCAGACGGGCATCAACCCGGTGGTCGCCCTGGAACTCCTCGCCACCGGCGAGTGGACGGCCACCGGCGTGGTGGGCCCGGAAGCCCTGCCCCCGAGGCCGTTCCTGGACCTCCTGACGGCCTACGGCTCCCCCTGGTCCCTCCGCGAGGACGGCTGACCCGCGGCCCTCGTACGCGCCCGACCGCCCCCGGGCGCGCGGCGGCCCGGCCGCTCACGCCTCCTTGCGCACCAGGTCCTCCCACTCCGCCGCCTCGCCCTTCGCCAGCTCCACCGCCAGTTCCTCCCGGCCCAGGGCCGCGGCCAGACGGGTCCTGATGCGGTCGGTGTCCGTGCGCTCGGCTTCGGGGAGGGGGGCGCCCGCGGCGATGCGCAGGGCGGTGGCCTTGGCGATCAGGCGGGCGGCCAAGGGGGCGTTGCCGGCCAGGGACTCCGCGCCGGCCAGGCCCTCCAGGGCCAGGGCTACGGCGCGGGGGTCGCCGGTCGGGCGGGCGAAAGCCAGGCCCTCGCGGTGGTGGGCGCGCGCCGCCTCCGGGTCGCCGGCCAGCTCCGCGACGAAGCCCAGCTCGGCGAGGATCAGGGCCGTGCCCACGTCCGACTCGATCTTGCGGTCCCAGTCCAGCCAGCGCCGCAGATGCGCCTCCGCCTCCGCCAGCCGGCCCTGCCGGCGGGCGCCCATCGCCAGGCCGATGCCCGCGAACTCCTCGCCCACCACGTACCCCTGCTCGGCGGCCAGCCGGGCGGCGCGGCCGTGCAGTTCGTCGGCCTGCGCGACATCACCGGTGAGCAGCGCGATCCGGCCCAGCATCGACAGCTTGTCCGACACCTCCGACCACAGCCCCAGGTCCTCCGCCATCCGCAGGCCCTCGCGGTGCAGCCGGGCGGCCTGCGCGTAGTCGCCGGTGATCTCCGCGTACGTGCCCAGCGCGTACGTCGCGTGCAACTGGCCCCAGCGGTCGCCGAGTCCGGCGAAGAGCGCCATGCTGCGCTCGCCGTACTCCGCGAGCGCGGGCAGGTCGCCGCGGAGCACCGCGTTGCGGGCGACGGTGCTGGACACCGCGGCGGTGCCCCACTGGTCGCCGAGGGCGCGGAAGACCTCCTCGGCGCGGGCCAGCGGGTCGCCGCCGCCGGGCAGCGGGCCGAGGCCGAGCCGGGCGAGGCCGAGGAAGGCGTCCGCGCGGGCGCCGGCGGCCAGTTCGGGGAGGGTGGTGGGCGGCGCGGGGCGGACGGCGGGCAGGGCGTCGGGGGCGAGGGGTTCACCGAGGCGCAGGGTCATCGCGGCGCGCCAGGTGAGGGCGGCGGTACGGGCCGGGGTGGAGGGCGCGGTGGGGGGCGCCGCGCTGTCGGGGGGCGCGGTGGCGGGGGCCGGTGTGGTGGCGGCGGGCGGTGTGGTGCCCGGTGCGGGTGTGAGCGCCGTGGTGAGGAAGCGGCGGCCCTCGCCGAGACGGCCGCGCAGCACCCAGTACCACGCCAGGTCGCAGGCCAGGGCCAGCGCCGTCGCCGCGGCGCCGGTGCGTACCGCGTCCTCCAGCGCCGCGCGCATGTTGGCGGACTCGGCGTCGAGGCGCAGCAGCCACTGGCGCTGGGCGGGGCCGCGCAACTGGGGTTCGGCCTCGGCGGCGAGGGCCGCGTAGTACGCGGTGTGGCGGCGGCGTACGGAGGCGAACTCACCGGCTTCGCAGAGCTGTTCGTGGCCGTAGGCGGCGACGGACTCCAGCAGGTGGTAGCGCGCGGGGGTGACGCCGTCGCCGGGGACGGCCATGACCAGGGAGCGGTCGACGAGGCGGGCGAGCAGGCCCAGCACGTCGTCCCCGGCGATGCCGTCGCCCGCGCAGACCGCCTCGGCGGCGGGCAGCGTGCAGCCGTCCACGTGGAGGGCGAGGCGGCGGAGCACGGCCTGCTCGGGGGCGGTCAGCAGCTCCCAGCTCCAGTCGAGCATCGCGCGCAGGGTGCGCTGCCGGGCGGGCGCGTCGCGCGGGCCCGCGGACAGCAGCCGGAACCGGTCGTCGAGGCGGGCGGCCAGCTCGTGGACCCCGAGGGCGCGGACGCGGGTGGCGGCCAGCTCCAGCGCGAGGGGGATGCCGTCGAGGCGGCGGCAGACGGTCGCGACGGCGGCGGCGTTGGCCGCGTCGACGGTGAAGCCGGGGGCGGCTGCCGCTGCCCGCTCGGCGAAGAGGCGGACGGCGCCGGAGGCGCGGAGGGCGGTGAGGCCGGGTGCGGGGTGCGCGTCGGGGGCGGGGCCGGCGGGCGGGCGTGCGGTGGGGGCGGTGCCTCCCGGGGCGGCGCCCTGCTCGGCGGGAGCGCTCGGCGGTGGCGTGGCCGCCTCCGCCGGCGGGACGTCCAACGGGGCCACCGGCCACAGGCGTTCGCCGCCGACTCCCAGCGGCTCCTGCCCCGTCGCCAGCACGTGCACGCCGGGCGCCGCGGCGAGGAGCCGGGCGCAGAGCGCGGCGACGGCGTCCACGACGTGCTCGCAGTTGTCGAGCACCAGCAGCGCCCGCTTCGTACGCAGCGCCTCGGCCAGCCGCTCCGCCGGGGCCGCACCGCCGGCGCCGGTCAGCAGGCCGCCGCCGGCGGTCTCGTCCCGTACGCCCAGCGCGGCGGCCACGACCTCCGCCGCCTTGTCGGCGTCGGGGGCGGCGTCCCCGGCCGCCGCCGCGGGCCGCGGCGGCGCCAGCGCCGACAGCTCCACCAGCCACACCCCGTCCGGGAACGATCCCGGCAGCCCCCGGGCCGTCTCCAGCGCCAGCCGGGTCTTGCCGACCCCGCCGGGGCCGGTCAGCGTCACCAGCCGGCCCGCCGCCAGCAGGGCCCGCACCGCCGCGACCGCCTCGTCGCGGCCGATCAGCTCGCCGTGCGGCGCCGGCAGGTTGCCCCGTACCGCCGCCGGCTCCCGCTCCGGTGCACCGAGCGCCGGGTCCTGCTCCAGGATCGACTGATGCAGCGCGACCAGCTCCCGGCCCGGGTCCAGGCCCAGCTCCTCCGCGAGCTGCGCGCGCAGCCGGCCGTAGCTCGCCAGCGCCTCGCTCTGCCGGCCCGCGCGGTACAGCGCGCGCAACTGGGCGGCGCGCAGCCGCTCGCGCAGCGGGTGGCGGGCGACGAGGTCGCCCAGCTCGTCGGCGAGGAGCGCGTGCTCGCCGAGTTCGAGCCGGGCCTCGGCCTGCTCTTCGAGGGCCGTCAGCCGCAGTTCGTCGAGCCGCGCGATCTCCGCGCGCGCGAACTCCTCGTCGGCGAAGTCCGCCAGCACCTCGCCCCGCCACAGCGCCAGCGCGTCCGCGAGCAGCGCGGCGCGCGCCCGGGGGCCGTCGGCGCGGCGGGCGGCGGCGGTCAGGGCCGCGAAGCGGCCGGTGTCGGTGGCCTCGGGATCGACGTCCAGCAGATAGCCGGGCGGGCGGGAGACGACCAGCGCCCGGGCGCCGGGCTCGGCGTCCTCAAGCGCGCGGCGCAGTTGGGAGACGCGGGTCTGGAGGGCGCCTGCGGGGTTCGCGGGCGGGGCGTCGCCCCACAGGTCGTCCACGAGCCGGTCGGCGGGCACGGCGCGGCCGGCGTGGATCAACAGGTCGGCGAGGAGGCTGCGGACCTTCACCTCCGGTACGCGGACCGCCTGGCCGCCGGCCGTCCACACCGCCAGCGGACCGAGCACCCCGAAGCGCATCCGTTCACGGTAACCCAGCGCGCAGACAGCCCTTGGCGCCGCGCGTGCGGCCCGTACCCGCAGCGGACCTGAAGCGGATCCGAAGGAGACCTGGAGGGCCCTGCCGGACCGTGGTCCACGTCGTCGACGGCGAGCGGGAGGAGGCCCCGGATGAGTACGGACGCCACGCTGCGGCTGACCGTCCTCGGCGGCCTCGGGCCCGGCCGGGCGGCCGGCGCCGAGGCCCGGCGGCTCGCCGGGCTCGCGGGGCGGCGGTCCTGCCTGGAGGTGGACCTGATCGACCTCGCGGCGGCGTGCCTGCCGGAGCCGTGCCCCGGCGTGCTGCCCTGCGACGCGCCGGAGCCGCCCGCCGTACGGGAGCTGCGGCCGTGGCTGGACGCGGCCGACGGGTTCGTCGTCGTGGCCCCGGCCGCCGCCCAGCCGCACCCCGCCGGGCCGCTGCGGCGGGCGCTGGTGTGGTGCGCGGAGGCGTTCAAGGCCCGGCCGGTGGCGCTGCACGTACGGGCGGGCGAGGAAGCCCCGCGCGCGCTGCGCACCCTGCGCGCCGACCTCGCCGAGGCGCACGCGCTGACCGTCCGGGAGACCGACTGCCCCGACCACGCGCTCGACGAACTCATCTGGTGGGCCCGCGCCCTGCGCACCGCCCGCGCCCAGACCCCGTACCCCTTCTGATCCCGACCGTCCCCAAACCACCGAAACGGAAGAATCATGTCCGCAATCGCCCCGGAGCCCGCCGCGCTGCGCGCCGGCCCCAGGCAGTGGCTCGGTCTCGCGGTGCTGCTCGCGCCGACGATCCTGCTGTTCGTCACGATGACCGTGCTGTTCCTCGCCACCCCCGACATCGCCGCCGACCTCGAACCCAGCAGCGGCCAACTGCTGTGGATCAACGACATCTACGGCTTCATGATGGCCGGCCTGCTCGTCGCCATGGGCACGCTCGGCGACCGCATCGGCCGCCGCCGCATCCTGCTCTTCGGCGCCGTCGCCTTCGGCGCGGCGTCGGCGGCGGCCGCGTTCGCGCCGGGCGCGGAGGCGCTGATCGCGGCGCGCGCCGTGATGGGCGTGGGCGCGGCGGCGGTGATGCCGTCGACCCTGTCGCTGATCAGCAACATGTTCCAGGACGCCAAGCAGCGCGCCACCGCCATCGGCCTGTGGGCGGCGTCCGTCTCCGTCGGCGTGGCCGTCGGCCCGCTGGTCGGCGGGCTGCTGCTGGAGAACTTCTGGTGGGGCGCCGCCCTGCTGGCGGGCGCGCCGGTGATGGCGCTGGTGCTGCTCGCGGCGCCGTTCCTGGTGCCCGAGTACCGCGCCCCGCAGCCGGGGCGGCTCGACCTGCCGAGCGTGGCGCTGTCGATGGTCACGGTCCTGCCCGTCGTCTACGGGGTGAAGGAGATGGCCGCGCACGGCGTGAACGCCACCGCGATCGTCGCCCTCGCGCTCGGCATCGTGCTGTCGACCGTGTTCGTACGGCGGCAGTTGCGGCTCGCCAACCCCCTGCTCGACATGCGGCTGTTCGGCGACCCCACCTTCAGCGGCGCCCTCGCCGTCTTCCTCCTCAGCGCGGTCGCGCTCGGCGGCGTGTACCTGCTCTTCACCCAGTACCTCCAGCTCGTCGAGGAACTGACGCCCCTGGAGGCCGGGCTGTGGATCCTGCCCGCGGCGGTGCTGCTGGTGATCGTCTCGATGCTGTCGCCGGTGATCGCCCGCAGGGTGCGCCCGGGGTACGTCGTGGCGGCGGGCAGCCTGCTGTCGGCGGCCGGGTACGTGGTCCTCACCCAGGTCGACAGCGTCGGCGGGCTGCCGATGCTGATCACCGGCTTCTACCTGCTCTACCCGGGCATCGCGCCGGTGATGGCCCTGGCCACCAACCTCGTCATCGGCTCCGCCCCGCCGGAGAAGGCGGGCGCCGCGTCCGCGGTCAACAGCACCGCGAGCGACCTCGGCGTGGCCCTCGGCATCGCCCTGCTGGGCAGCGTGGGCACCGCGGTCTACCGCGGCGACATGGCAGCCGCGGTCCCCGCCGGCGTACCCGACGGCGCGGACGCCGCCGCCCGCGACACCCTGCCGGGCGCGCTGAGCGCCGCGGAGGACCTGCCGGCGGCGCTGGGCGACGCGATGCTGATGCCGGCGAAGGCGGCGTTCGCGAGCGGGCTCAACGTCGCGGCGGCGATCGCGGCGGGCCTGGCGGTGGCCGCGGCCGTCCTGTCCGTCACCCTCCTGCGCCGCGTCCCCGCCGCCGGCACCGCCCAACCGGAGCCGGAGCCGGAGCCGGAGTCCGAGGCGGAGGACCCGCCCGCGCGGGACGAGACCCCGGTGCCGGCGGAAGCCGGTCGCTGAGGCCCGTACGCCGCCCTGGACAGCCGGCGCACGGAGCGGAAGAGAGCCGCGTGGCGAGGGAGTCGAGCCCCCGCCACGCGGCACCCGCCGTTACGCTGCCGCCGCCGGACGCGGGTTCTCCCCAGGTCCGGCGGCGGAGCGCCGAGGTCCGGCCCCGTCTCCACGGCTCTACGGCTCTACGGCGCCAGCCGACCCCCGCGGACGCCGGCCATCCTGGCGCCCTCGAAGGTCGCGCCCTCCGTCTTCGCGCTCAGCAGCACCGCACCCTCCAGATCCGCACCGCCGAAGTCCGCGCCCCGCAGGTCCGCCCCGGCGAAGTTGGCCCGCCGGAGCGACGCCCCCCGCAGGTTCGCCCCGTCGAGCGCCGCCCGCATCAGCCGCACCCCGTCCATCCGGGCCTCCGACAGGTCGCAGCCGGTGAACGTGGTGGCGCCCGCGTGCACCTCGGCGAACACGGCCCCGCGCAGCGACGCCCCGGCGAAGTCGGCCCCCGTGAGGTGCGCCTCCGACAGGTCCGCCCCCTCCAGCCGGGCCTCGCGCAGCACGGCGTGGCCGAGGTTGGCGTCCCGCAGGTCCGCCCCGTTCAGGTCCGCGCCGGCGAGCGGGATGCCCCGCAGGTCCCTGCGGTCGCCCAGCCCGGAGAACTCGGCGGAGACGCCCCGCCAGTCGGCCCCGCCGCGCAGGGCCGCCAGGATGCGCGCCACGGCGGCCGCCCCCTCCGGCGTGTCCCAGCGGCGCCGGTCCGCGGCGATCCGCTCGTCGTCGTGGTCGTCGTCCATGTTCCTCCGGTGGGTCGCGCGCCGTTCAACGGTGGCCGATGGAGCCGAGGAAGCCGTTCAGCCGGTCGAGATGGTAGACCGTCTCGTCGTGCTTCTTGATGAGCACGTCGAGGCCGCGTTCCGTCAGCCCCTCCGGCAGCACGTCCATCTCCTTCACCAGCACCTTGCGTACGTTCTCCAGGCCGTTCCTGGCGTTCGTCAGGTCGGCGATGTGGTCGAAGGGCACGCCGTTCTGCTTCACGGCCACCACCTCGCCGGCGGCCTCCCGGCGCGCCGCGCTGTAGTGGTTGTGGTTCGGCATGCTGTTGATCTTGCCGATGGGGTCCTTCTTGATGTTCTCCAGCTTCTGGATCGCGTTCTGGGCCGAGTCGCTCAGGCCCAGCTTGCGGCTGCTGTACGGAGAGAGTCCCAGCGGGTCCGACCACGTCAGCGGGTTGTGCACGTACGCGACGGGGTTGGGCGCGGGGGACAGGCCGAGCGGGTCCGGCGTGGCGTAGCGGGCGAGGGCGGGGTCGTAGTAGCGGTGCAGGTTGTAGTGCAGCCCGGTCTCCCGGTCCGCGTACTGCCCGGGCAGCCGCAGCGGCGTGTACGCCGTGCTCTTGGCGGACCAGGCGGTGGTGCCCCAGATGGTGCTGCGGGCGCGCCAGGCGATCTGCCCGTCCGCGTCCACCAGCTCCCGCGGCGTGCCCACCAGGTCGCTGACGATGGCGAAGAACCGGGAGTCGACCTCCCGCTGGTCGGTCTCGTCCGTGATGCGCTCCGCCTGCGCGATCGGGCTGAACCCGTCGTGCTCCCAGGTCAGGGTCACCGGATGCGGCAGCCCGGCGGTACGCGCGGTCTCCTCCACGAGCACCGCCCCGTCCCACGTGAACTCGATCCGCTCGGCGACCTCCCCGTCGCCCGACAGGCGCTCCTTGGCGATCCGGCGGCCGAGCGGATCGTAGCGGTAGCGCCACACGGTGCCGTCCGGGGTCGCCGCCTGCGTGAGCCGGTCCTCGGCGTCCCAGGTGAAGCGCCAGGTGTCCGGCTTGTGGGAGAGCCGCTTGCGGGTACGGGCCACCAGCCGGCCGGCGGCGTCGTGCTCGTAGCGCAGGGCGCCCGCACCCCGGACGCGCGTGCCCGCGTAGGTGCGCTCGCCGGTGGCCGCCGCGTCGGCGTGGTGGTCGGGCCAGGCGGCCCGCGTCACGTTGCCGACGGCGTCGTAGCCGTACGACTCCCGCCAGTCGCCCGCGACGACACCGGTGACCCGGCCGACGGCGTCGACGTCGAACCGGCTCACCCCGGCCAGCCGGTCGTGCACGGCGACGAGGTTGCCGTCACCGCGGTAGGTGTACGTGCGCTGCTGGACCGTGCGCTCCCCGGCGGACACCGTGCGCGCGTGCAGCCGGCCCACCGGGTCCCACCGCTGCTCCACGCTGAGCGAGCCGTCCAGCACACAGGCGCGTTCCCGGCCGCCCGCGTCCCGCTCGAAGCGCAGCGTGTGCCCCGCCGCCGTGACCGCCTCGCGGCGGCCCGCGGCGTCGTACCCGTACGACGTCAGCGCGCCGGAGGGGGTGACGCGGCGGACCCGGCGGCCGAGCGCGTCGTAGCCGAACGACAGGCTGCGGCCGTCCACGCTCTCCTTCGTGACCAGGCCCGACTCGTTGCGCTCGTAGGTGACGACGGAGTCCGGGCCGGCGGCGGAGAGCAGCCGCCCGGCCGCGTCGTATGTGTACGTCGTCCGGGCACCGGCCGCGTCCTTGCCAAGGACGTTGCCCAGCGCGTCGAACTCGTAGGCGACGCGCTCCCCGAGCGGCGTGACGGACGCCGTGACCCGCCCGGCCGCGTCCCGTACGTACTCGGTGGTCCTGCCGTCGAAGTCGGTCTCCGAGACGAGGCGGCCCGCGAGGTCGTACACGTACTGCCAGCGGCGTCCCAGCGGGTCCGTGACGGCGGTGAGCCGCAGGCTCGCGTCGTGGGCGAACTCGTAGCGCGCCCCGTCGGGCGTGGTGTAGGCGCTCAACTGGTCGAAGTGCGTGTACTCGTAGGCGGTGACCGCGCCGCCGGCGTCGGTGTGGCCGACGCAGTTGCCCTCGGCGTCGTACGTCCAGGACTCGGTCGTGCCGTCCGGCAGCGTGTACGAGGTGAGCAGGCCCTCCGTGTTCCATGTCGCCCGGGTGGCGTGGCCGAGGGGGTCGGTCACCGTACGGACGCGGCCGAAGGCGTCGTACTCGTAGCGCGTCGTGCCGCCGAGCGGGTCGACCGTCTCCACGGGCAGGCCGGCCGCGTTGTTCTCGATCCGGAACGTGTGGTCCAGCGCGTCGGTGACCGCCCGGAGGCGGCCCTGCGCGTCGTAGTGGAAGCGGGTCGTGGCGCCCGACGGGTCGGCGACGGAGAGGCGGTTGCCGGCCTCGTCGAAGGACTGGACCCAGGTGGCTCCGTCCGGCGCCGTCACACGGGTCGGCAGGCCGGGGGCGGCGTAGTCGAGGGTCGTGGTGGTGCCGTCGGGGCGGACGAGGGTGCGCAGGTTGTCCTCGGCGTCGTACTCGTGCGCGAACCGCCCGCCCAGCGCGTCGGTTTCTTCGGTGAGGTTGTGGTGGGCGTCGTAGGCGGCGCGGGTGGTGTGGCCGAGGGCGTCGATCTCGGCGACGATCTGGCAGTTGTCGTTGACGACGAAGCGGGTGGTGGCGCCCGCGGCGGTGGTGAGGGTGGTGACGGTGGCGTCGGGCCAGGCGGGGTCGGTGCCGTCGTAGTCGAGGGTGAGCGCGAGGTGGCCGGCTTCGCCGGCTTCGGCGGTGCAGCGGTCCTGCGCGTCGTAGGTGTAGTCGTAGCGGTGGCCGTTGCGGTCGGTCCAGGAGGTCGCGCGGAGGCGGTGGTCGTAGGTGAAGACCAGCGGCAGGCCGGAGGAGTTGGTGTCCTCGGTGAGGTTGCCGGCGGCGTCGTAGCCGAAGCGCTTGACGACCACGTCGGTGCCGTCGTCGGCGGCGCCGGCGAGGGACAGCGCGGTGACGCGGCCGTCGTCGCTGGTGAGCTTGAGGTGGTAGCCGCCCGAGTGGCGGATGTCGGTGGGGGCGCCGTCCTCGTCGTAGGCGAAGTCGATGGTGTGGCCGTTGCGGTCGGCGATCCGCTCGATCGGGGCCAGGCCCTCGGCGTCGGGCCGGGCGAAGGTGCGGGTGTGGCCGGTGAGGGGGTCGGTGACCGCGTAGCCGCCGGACTCCAGGCGGACCAGGGGCCAGCGCGGGCCCTGTTCGGGGAGCACAGCGGTGTCGGTGCCGGCGGGGTGGGGGTAGGCGAGGAGGCGGCCGTCTTCGGTGACGAAGACCACGCCCTGGTCGTCGGTCTCCAGGCGCTGGTCGACGGTGGAGGCCCAGGTGGGGCCGAACCACCAGCCGGTGCGGTAGGTCGAGCCCAGCCGGCGGGAGAACGCCAGCGGCAGCAGACCGGGCAGCTCGATGTCGCTTAGGGGCAGGTACATCTGGCCGGTGGCCAGGTCCACGGGGTCGGTGAACTTCGAGACGATGTTCTTCAGCCGGGTGGTGGCGCCCTGCGCGGCGTCGTCGATCATCGTGCGGCCGCGTTTGGCCAGCCCCAGAACGGCGTTCTTCATGCTGCGCAGCCCGGCGAGGCCGCCCTTGAGGCTCTTGAGGCCCTTGCCCAGCTTGGCCAGTGACGTCAGGCCCTTCAGGCCGGGGATGCAGTCGAGGGCGGCCATGGCGACGTCGAAGAGGGAGGCTTCGCCGTTGGCGTACTTGTAGAGGGTGTCGGCGAGGACGACGAGGGCGGCGGCGAGGACGACCCAGGCGAGGGGGCCGCCGATGATGAGGACGACGATGCCGAGGACGGCGACGATGACCTTGCAGACGGTGACGATGGTGTCCCAGTTGTCCTTGACCCAGTCGACCGCCTTCTCCCACCACTTGCGGTTCTGGATCCCGGCGTCGGAGGCGTCCTCCAGCTTGTCCTTGGCCTCGGAGGCGGCGTCCTCGCGCATCTTCTTCGCGTCGGCGGCCATCTTCTTCGCCGCTTCGAGCCCGCCCTGCGCGTTGTCGACGGCGGTCTGGGCGGAGGACCGCGCGGACTTGGCGTCCGTCGCGTTGCGGGTGGCGGCCCGCACCTCGGACTCGTCGGGCTTCTCCTTGCCCTCCTTCTCGTCGTACTCCTTGGTCTTGTCCGTCGCCCGCTCGACCCAGGAACTGGCGGAATCCAGCCGTCCGTTGGCGGCGGTCAGGTCGCTCTGCGCTTCGCGCCCCTTGGCGAGGGCCTTGTCGGCGAGGGACTGCGCCCGCTCCAGCTTCGGCCAGTACGCGGCAAGGGCATCGCCCGCCAGGTCGTAGGAGCGCTGGAGTTTCCTGAGGTTCTTGGGGACCTCTTCGAACTCGTCCTGGAACGCCTTCGCCGTCTTCCCCGCCCAGCGGAGCAGCGCATCCTCACCGGCCATGCCCTTGATCTGCCGCAGCGCGTCCGCCACGTCGTCCGCGAAGTCGTGCAACTCCCGCGCGAGCTGCCTGACCCGCTCCGGATCCCCCGGCGTCGGATCCTCGTCCAGATCCAGCACATGCCAGTCCGTCGGCCGACTCCCCACCCCGTTCTCCCCTCATGAGCTTCAAGGGGAGGACGCACTGTTTTCAGCCAGCGGTTCCTCGGGAATCCAGGTGGCGGCGGAGGCCCGTGATCCGGTTGCTGGTGATGGCGTCGACGCCCATGGCCGTCAGACGGCGCCAGTTGCGGGGCCAGTCGACCGTCCAGCACGACACCCGGTAGCCCGCCTCGTGGTCCTCGCGGACCGTGGCCTCGTCGAGGAGGCTGAAGCGGTAGTTGAGCCACTGGGGGCGCAGGCGCCGGAGCAGGCCCGTGCGGTACGGGACGGGGGAGGAGCAGGTCAGCGCTATCTCGGCCTCGGGGTGCGCGGCGCGGATGGTGAGCAGGGCCGCCGTGCCGCCGCAGTAGTACGTGCGGGACGCCGCGTTGCTGTCCAGCACCTCCGCGATCGTGGGTTCCGCCGCCGCCGGGTCGGGCAGGTCGATGAACGAGCGGACGCCCGGGCTGTCCCCCATCACCTTCAGCGCCTCGCGCAGCGTCGGGATGCCGCCCTCGGAGCGCTCCTCGACCTCGGCGTACGACAGCCCCGCCAGGGTCGCTTCCAGCCCCCACAGCCGCTGGAGCGTGCGGTCGTGCAGCAGCACCGGCACGCCGTCCGAGGTGAGCCGGACGTCGAACTCCACCGCGTCCGCGCCCGCCGCCACCGCCGAGCGCAGCGAGCCGATCGTGTTTTCGCGGACGACGTACGGATCGCCGCGGTGGGCGACGGCCAGCACGGCGGGTGCGGCGCCCGTCACGAGGCCGCCGACGGCCAGGCGGCCAGGTACGCGTCGATCTCCGCCGTCAGCGCCGACTTCGCGGCCGGCTCCATGAACGACGCCGCCACGGAGTTCTTCGCCAGCGCCGCGACGCCCGCCTCGTCGAGCGCGAGGAGGCGGGCGGCCACCCCGTACTCGGTGTTGAGGTCCGTACCGAACATCGGCGGGTCGTCGCTGCCCAGCGCCACCAGCACGCCCGCGTCGGTGATCTGCCGCAGCGGGTGCTCCTCCAGCGAGGCGACCGCCTTCGTCGCGACGTTGGACGTGGGGCAGACCTCCAGCGGGATGCCCGCCTCCGCCAGGTGCGCCAGCAGCCTCGGGTCCTGCGCCGCGCTCGTGCCGTGCCCGATGCGCTCGGCGCGCAGCTCGGTGACCGCGTCCCAGACTGTCTGCGGCCCGGTCGTCTCGCCGGCGTGCGGGACGCTGCGCAGCCCGGCCGCGACGGCGCGCTCGAAGTACGGCTTGAACTGCCCGCGCGGCACCCCGATCTCGGGCCCGCCGAGGCCGAAGGCCACGAGGCCGTCGCAGCCGATGTCGACGGCTATCCGCGCGGTCTCCTCGGCCGCCGCGAGCCCCGCCTCGCCGGGGATGTCGAAGCACCAGCGCAGCACGACGCCCAGCTCGGCCTCGGCGCCGCGCCGGGCGTCCTCCAGGGCGTCGAGGAAGCCGCGGTCGGGGATGCCGCGGCTGGTGGAGCTGTACGGCGTGACGGTCAGCTCCGCGTAGCGGATGTTCTGCCGGGCCATGTCGCGGGCGATCTCGTACGTCAGCAGGCGCACGTCTTCGGGGTCGCGGACGAGGTCCACGACGGAGAGGTAGATCTCGATGAAGTGGGCGAAGTCGCGGAAGGTGAAGAAGTCGGCGAGCGCGGCGGCGTCCGCGGGCACCGCGGAGTCCGGGTGCCGCGCGGCGAGTTCGGCGACGATGCGGGGAGACGCGGAGCCGACGTGGTGGACGTGAAGCTCGGCCTTGGGCAGACCGGCGATGAAGGAGTCGAGATCGGCCATCGCATTATCGTAGGCCAACGGACTGACGCGTCCGCCCCGGCTCCGTAGCATGTGCGAACGCGCGTGCCTGCCGCGCGAGGGGACGCGAGGGGAGCGGATATGGCGGCGAGCAGTCCTCCGGCTCCGGCCGCGGCCGGAGCCCGGCAGGGACCGGCCGGCCTGGGCACGAAGGCCATGGTGTGCGGCATCGTCGGCGTCACGCTCCTGCCCACCGTCTACGGGATCGTGCTCTCGGTGCTCCTCGGCCCGGTCGCGCTGGTCCTCGGCCTGGTGGCGCGCAGCCGCGCGCGGCATGACGGGACGGGCGCCGGGCGCAACGCGGTCATCGGCATCGCGACGGGCGCCGTGGCGTTCGCGGTCGCGGCGGTGGTCATCGTGCTGGCGCTGACGGGCGTGGTCTTCGCCGGGGACGACGAGGAGGAGAAGCCCGCGGACCGCCGGGAGGGGCCGAGCGTGCAGGTCATGGAGGACCGGTCGGGGACGCTGCCGTGGGCGGGCGGCCGAGCGGGGTGAGCAGGTCCGACGGGGCGCGGGCGGCTCGTACAGTTGAGCCCATGGACACGGACCGGCGGGACGACGCGGCGGGGCGAGGCGCGCTCCAAGCGGAGGTCCACGAGGAACCGGACGGGGCGGCGGACGGGCGCGCTGGCGACCGCGCGGCCGTGGACCAGGACTCCGGGGCGGCCGGTGGCCCGGCCTCCGGCACCGGGGACCTGCCGGAGCCGGGGGACCTGCCGGAGACCGGGGAGGCCCGGGAGACCGGGGAGACCGCCGGCACCGACGTCGCTGCCCGGCTGACCCCGCCCGACGGCGGGCCGCCCGTCCCCGTCGCCCCCGGCTGGCTGCGCCCGGAGCCCGCGCCCGGCCCGTACGGCCCGAAGCCCTACCTCCCCGCCCCCTACGCCTGGGTGCCGCCCCCCGGCCTGCGCAACGGCTCCGGGACCGCGGCGCTGATCCTCGGCGTGATCGGCGCCGTGCTGGCGTTCACGCTCCTCCTCAGCCCCCTGGCCGTCATCCTCGGGGGCCTGGCCATCGGCTTCGGCATCGTCACGATCCGCCGCGTGCGGCGCGGCGAGGCGCGCAACAGGGCGTCCGGGCTGTGGGGGATCTGGCTGGGCGGCGTCGCGGCCGTCGTGGGCGTCGGCATGAGCATCCTGCTGGTCGTCCTCGCGGTCGACTTCTTCGCCCCGGTCTCGCCCGAGACGGAGAGCGCGGTCGAGGCCGGCGAGACCGTCAGGTTCGACGACGGACTGGAGGTGACCGTCGAGGCCGAGCGCATCCGGGGCGACTTCCTGGAGGTACGGGTCCGGGTCGAGAACGGCACCGGCGAGCTGGCGACCCTGGCGAACAGCGACGTCAGCGCCTACCCCATCGGCTCCGACGCCGACTATCTGGAGCAGGAGAGCGGCCACGGGCTGCCGTTCACCCTCGCTGAGGACCACGTCGCGACCGGTACGTACCGCTTCGTGCTGGACGAGGGGCTGGACGAGGTCGAGTTCGAGGTCTCGCCGGGCGGCCCGTACGAGTACGCGTACTGGTGGACGGACCTCGACGGCCGCTCCGGCGAGCGGGCCGCCTGACGCGCCCGCCGCGCGCCAGGGCGTACCCCCCGGCCGCCCGGTGTGATCCACACCACCCGGTCTTTACCGTAAAGCCGCATAAGAGCTGCGGGTCCGCCCCCTCTCCCCAACTGACAGCCGGTCTACCAGTGGCCGGCGCGAGGGGAGACGAGGGTACGAGCGTGATGACTGATGCGGGGGCGACATCCGCGGTGGAGTGGCTGGTCTCGGTGGCGCCCGACCCCGAGGCATGCCGGTGGGAGTGGGAGCGCAACCCGCTGGGGGTGTCGCTGCTGCCCGCCGGCCGCCTGTGGGACGTGCTGATCCTGCCGGGGGAGCTGGGGCGGTCCACGCTCGACGTGGTCGCCCGGATCACGGTCAGGACCGGTCCGGTGCTCGCGGACGTGACGGACGCGCGGCTCGGGTTCTTCGTGCCGCCGGGGACGGCCGCCCGGTGGATCGGCACGGGCGTACGCAGCGCGGGGCACGGGACGTGGATCGTGGTGCCCTACCCGGGGCGCTCGACCGGCGGGGTGCGGTGGCTCGTACCGCCGGACGGGAGCGGGCGGCTGACGGATCCGGTGGTGCTGGAGATGGCGATGCACGAGGCGGCGGCGCTCATCGCGGACGACGCGGGTGCGCCGGGCGGGCCGGGTGCTACGGGCGGCGCGGACGGGGCGGGTGGTCCGGCCGGTGAGGGGTGACGCGGCCCGTGGCGTACGACGAGAGCCGGGCGGCTCCGTACCGGCAGCCCGTGAGCAGCACCCCGGCCACACACCACCCCGCCGCCACGTCCAGCGGCCAGTGGTACTCCCGCCACACCAGCCCCGCCCCCACCCCGAGCACCACCAGCCCCGCCGCGGCGACCAGCAGCCGTCGGGCGGCGCGGGAGCGGAGCAGCGGCAGCAGGAGCAGCACGACGGCGCCGTAGGCGACGGCGGCGGTGGTGGAGTGGCCGGAGGGGAAGAAACCGGCGTAGTCGTCGGCGAGCGGGCCCCGGGGACCCGGCCGGGCCTGCACGGACTTCAGCGGCAGGACGACGGCGGGCAGCACGGCGAACGCGGCGGCGCCGGCGAGCAGCGGGACCCGGACGGCGGCGGGCAGGCGGCCGAGGAGACGGGCAGGGAGGCGGTCCCGGAGACGGTCCGGGAGGCGGGCCGGGGCGCGGCGGAGGCGGTTCCGCACGCGGCGCCGGCCGTCCGGGACGCGGCGTACGGGGACGGCCGCGGACCCGGGACGTGCCGCCCCGCCGGGCGGCGCCGAGACCCCGGCGCGTACCGGCGTACGCCACACCGCGTACAGCATCGCCGCCGCCAGCACCGGCAGCGCCACCCACACCCCGCCCAGGTCGGCCAGCAGCTCCGCCCCCGGCGGGGCGTGCCGCGACAGCGCGGGGCCGGTGCGCTCGTCCAGCTCGCGCACCGGCCCGTCCACCGCGACCTGCCAGGCCAGCAGCCCGTACAGCACGGCGCAGCCGAGGGCGGCCTGCGCCTGCGCCGCGACGGACCACCGCCGCCGCGCGGGCGCAGGCGCGGGCCCTCGCGCCGACTCCGTTCCCCCCGCCGGTGACCGGCGCGGGGAACGCCGTGCCCGTACCGCCTGCCTCACACGTTCCGCGAGAGCGCCCCTTCCAGGATGTCCAGCCCCTCCGCGAGCAGATCCTCGCCGATCACCAGCGGCGGCAGGAAACGCACCACGTTCCCGTACGTCCCGGTGGTCAGCAGCAGCAGCCCCTCCGCGTGGCACGCCTTGGCCACCGCCGCCGTGAGCTGCGGGTCCGGGTCCTTCGTCCCCGGCTTGACCAGCTCGATGGCCAGCATCGCACCGCGCCCGCGCACGTCGCCGATGGCGTCGTGCTTCTCCTTGAGCGCCGTCAGCCGGCCCTTCATGATCTCCTCGATGCGCCGGGCCTTCGCGTTCAGGTCCAGCTCGCGCATCGTCTCGATGGCGCCGAGCGCGGCGGCGCACGCCACCGGGTTGCCGCCGTACGTGCCGCCGAGGCCGCCGACGTGCGGCGCGTCCATGATCTCCGCCCGGCCGGTGACCGCCGCCAGCGGCAGGCCGCCGGCGATGCCCTTGGCGGTGGTGATGAGGTCGGGTACGACGCCCTCCTCCTCGGACGCGAACCAAGCGCCCGTACGGCAGAAGCCGGACTGGATCTCGTCCGCGACGAAGACGATGCCGTTGTCCTTCGCGAACTGCGCGATCCGCGGCAGGAAGCCCGGCGCCGGCACGATGAAGCCGCCCTCGCCGAGGATGGGCTCGATGACGATCGCCGCCACGTTCTCGGCCCCGACCTGCTTGCTGATCAGGTCGACGGCCTGCGCCGCGGCCTCCTCGGCGCAGTTCTCGGGGCCGGTCAGCCAGCGGTAGGGGTACGCGACGGGCACGCGGTAGATCTCCGGCGCGAAGGGGCCGAAGCCGTGCTTGTACGGCATGTCCTTGGCGGTGAGCGCCATGGTGAGGTTCGTACGCCCGTGGTAGCCGTGGTCGAAGACCACGATGGCCTGGCGGCCGGTGTACGAACGGGCGATCTTGACGGCGTTCTCCACGGCCTCGGCGCCCGAGTTGAACAGCGCCGACTTCTTGGCGTGGTCCCCGGGCGTCAGCTCGGCGAGCTGCTCGCAGACCTCCACGTAGCCCTCGTACGGGGTGACCATCATGCAGGTGTGCGTGAAGTCGGCCAACTGCGCGGACGCGCGGCGGACGACTGCCTCGGCGCTGTTGCCGACGGACGTGACGGCGATGCCGGCGCCGAAGTCGATGAGCCGGTTGCCGTCGACGTCCTCGACGACGCCGCCGGAGGCACGGGCGGCGAAGACGGGCATCACGGTGCCCACGCCCTGTGCCACGGCGCCGTTCTTGCGCGCCATCAGCTCCTGGGACTTCGGCCCCGGGATGGGGGTGACAAGCCGCCGCTCCTGGGGGAGCGCGGCGCCTGCGGTGGCGGAAGCGCTGGTCATGGGGGATCTCCTCCGGGTCCGGACGACGATGCTCTCCCTCGCAGGCTAGGGCCGGGCGCCGGGTGGGGGCATGCTCCGTGGGGGAGCGGTGTGCCGTGTCGCTTTGTCCACGTTGGACAGGGGGCGGGTGAGCTGGGGAAACGTGGGGGCGGGTACGTACGGCGGAATAGGGGGGCGGGCTGGGCGGCGCACGGGCGCACCCGTCGAGGCGCGGGCGTACGACGCCCGGCCCGCGCCGCCGCCCCCGACGTCCGTGTCCCCCTACGCCTCCGTCTCCGCGTCCGTGTCCGCGTCCGTGTCCGTCTCCGGGAAGCGGACGGACGTCAGCTTCTCCGGGTTGCGCTGCACGTCGATGGCCGTGATCCGGCCCCCGTCGACCGTGAACGCCGCCACCGACACCTCCCCCTCCGGCCCGTACAACAGCAGCCCGGCGGCCCCGTTGACGGTGACCACGCGCATGGCGCCCGGCGGCATCTGCCCGCGGCCGAACGAGATCAGCCCCCGCGCCACCTGCTCCGCGCCCCGCACCACGCCCGGCAGCGACACCACCAGCCCGCCGCCGTCCCCGCGCCACCTCACCTCCGGATCGAGCAGCCGCACCAGCCCCTCCAGGTCGCCCTCCCGGCAGGCGGCGGCGAACGCGTGCACCAGCCGCCGCTGCTCCGCCCGCGGCGCGGGCGCGTGCGGGCGGCTCGCCTCGACGTGCCGGCGGGCGCGGGAGGCGAGTTGGCGCACGGCGGCCGGGGTGCGGCCGACGACCTCGGCGACCTGGTCGAAGGGCAGGCCGAAGACGTCGTGGAGGAGGAAGGCGGTGCGCTGCGCGGGCGTCAGCTCGTCCAGCACGACGAGCAGCGCCATGCTCACCGACTCGTCGAGCGTCACCTGCTCGGCCGGGTCGGGTACCACGGCCGCCGCCCCGGCCGGCTCGACCAGCGGCTCGGGCAGCCAGGTGCCCACGTACCGCTCGCGGCGGGAACGGGCGCTGCCGAGCGCGTCGAGCGCGAGCCGGCCGACGACGGTGGTGAGCCAGCCGCGCAGGTCGCGTATCGCGCCGGGATCGGGCACCCGGCGCAGCCGCAGCCAGGACTCCTGCACGCAGTCCTCGGCCTCGGCGAGCGAGCCGGTGGTGCTGTACGCGACCCGCAGGAGGCGGGGGCGCTCGTTCTCGAAGGCCCGGGCGAGATCGTCGTCGTGCGGCACGCTCACCGCCCCCCTTGAGCGGAGCGGGCGTGGGCGGTCGCTGGGCGGGGTCCCCCGGAGGTGGTGTTTCTCATGTCATCAGGACGATGCGGACGGCGGATGTGTGACTTTGACGGTACGGGGGTGAGCGGGCGGGGCGCGTGGGGCGGGGGAACCGCGAGCCTGCGGAAGCGGTTGACGCCCGCCCCGGACGGGCACCGGGTCGGTGGGCGGCACGCGCTAAGTTGGGCGGGATGGCGCCCAGTTGCCGGTCGGCGGCGGGCTGGGCGCAGCGACGCAAGGTCAGGGCCGGACCCGGGGTCAGGGTCGGGACCCACGGGAGGAAAGAGCAGAACATGGGCGAGGACGGCCGACTGGGGCCGCGGAAGCCGGGACCGGAGCACGGGGATCGCCCCCGCCGACCCGTACGGCCCCCGCAACTGCCCATCGGTCCCGCGGTGCCGCCGCAGATCCGGAGAGGCGCGCCGGGAGCGGCCGCCGGAGCCGGGGCGAGCGGCGGGGCAGAGGCGTGGGCGCATCCGTTCGTCCTGTGGATGCGCGCGCCGCGGCCGGAGGCCGGGCCGGGGATCTGGCGGTACGAGCATGTGCCCAGGCCGGCCGACGGGGCGGACCGGATCTCCGACCGGCAGCTCCTCGGCGGTGCCGTGCTCGCGCTGCTCAGTGGGTTGCTCGTGTGGTCGCTGTGCTGGAACGGGGTCATCGGCATCTGGCTGTGGCCCCTCGACTGGATCACCCTGGACGCGTGGCGGGGATCCGGCGCGATGGTGGTCGCGGGCTACGTCTACTACGGCCTGTTCATCCTGCTGCTTGCGTACATTTTCGGCCGCGTCGGACGGTGGCACGAAGTGTGGACCCGCTTCCTGGAGCCGGTCCTCGCCTCCCCGACGCCCGCCCCGGACCAGGAGGACGCCGAGGACGTCGATCCCGTGGGGTGGCCCGAGTTGCGGGCTGCCGGGTTGGTGGGGGAGGCGGAGGCGCTGGGTGGGGCCGCGCGGAGCGGCGCGATGAGCGACGTCGACCTGGCGCGGATAGCCCGGGCCTGGGAGTCCGTACGGGCCCGGCCCGAGCGGCTCAAGGCGTTCGCCGACTCCGTGCGCTACGACGGCGCCGCCGCCTGCCCGCACCCCTCCGGGAAGCGCGATCTCACCCGACGCCTGTACCTGCACGACCTCGTCACCGGCCAGGTCCGCATCGGCGCCGCGCCCGACGACAAGCGGAACCCCTACGCCTACCGCGGCGGCGGCATCGCCCTGGAGGCCGGCGTCCTCGGCACCGGATTACTCGCCGTCGGCCCCGCCGGCAACGTGGTCAGCGACCGCGTCACCGGCCCCGTCGCGGAGCTGCTGTGCCTCCAGGCGCTCGCCGGGAAGGCCGCCGTCGTCGCCGTCGGGGCGGTCGGCGCACGGCTCGGCGACGACGACGCGTACGACGTCGTCATCCGCATCGCCGATCCCTCCTCCCCCCACGACCTCGACCTGTACGGCGGCACCGCCGACCCCGACGAGGCCGCCGCCCTGCTCGCCGAGGCCCTGCTCGGCGGCGAGGAGGCGGACTGGCCGCACGGCCGGGAGGCCGTCACCGCCCTCGGCCAGCTCATCGGCGCCTACCAGTCGGCGTACGACCGCTTCCCCGGCGTCGCCGAGCTGCGCGGCCTCCTCGACGGCGACCGCGCCGCCCTCGCCGTGCTGCGGCGCGACTGTGCCGCCGTCGCCGAAGGCGGCCCCGACGGCCCTGCCCCCGGCGCCCCCGCCGACCACTACCTCACCGCCCGCGCCGCCGCCGCCCTGCGTGAGCTGGACGCCCGCGAGCGCCAGCTCGCCCGCCCGGGCGACGTCGGTGCCCTCCTCGCCGGCCGGCTCGCCGTGCTGGACCGCCCCGCCTTCGCCCGGTTCTTCGACACCCGCGGCCGGGGCCGGCAGTTCTCCATGCGGGCGCTGGAGCACCCCATGCGGGTACGGATCGTGCTGCCGGAGCGTACGCACGCCGAGGCGTCCCGCGTGCTGGCCCGGCTGCTCCTGGCCCAGTTCACCGCCGCCGCCCCGGCCCGCGCCGACCGCTCCCTCTTCGCCGCCCTCGTCCTCGACGACGCCGCGCGGACCGCCAGCCCCGAGTCGGTACGGGCCATCGGCCGGCTGCGCGCCGCGCACGCGGGCGTGGTGCTGGGGCTGCGCGGGCTGGACGACGTCGCGGAGCCGGTGCGCGGGCCGCTGCTGGCGGCGGTCGGCTGCCGGATGGCGCTGACCGGCGTCAGCACCTGGGACGGCCGGCACTTCGCGGAGGCGTGGGGCGCGGAGTGGGTCGAGGCCGAGGACGTCACCCACGTCCCGGATGTCTCGGGCGGGCCGATCCGGCGGCTGCTGCGGTGGATACGGCAGGTCTTCACGGGTACGAAAGCCATGAGCCGCTCGGTGACGGTGCGCACCGTGGAGCGGGAGCGATGGTCGGCCTCGGAGCTGGCGAACACGCTGCCGCCCGGGCACGCGGTCCTCTCCGTGACGACCGTGGACGGCGAGCGGACGCCTCCGGTGCTCGTCGACTTGCACCACTGAGGCACAATGGGCGGAGCCGTTCATACGGAGCGGCGTAAGGAATCGCGCGACCACCGGAGCGCCGGACCACCGGCACGACGGACGACAGAGAGCGACAGTCTGAAAGCGGTCGGAGACCTCCGCGACGTCGGAGGGCGGTGTGGATCGTCGGACCTCGGATGTGCAGTCAGCCGATCGAGGTCGGACGGGGGCGGTCAGGGTCGGTCGCGTACGAACCGGCCCGGCCGAGGCGGTCGCGCAGACAGTCACGAACAGCACAGCGGCCCCGGCCGCTGAAGCAGCCAGAAGGTGCCATGCCCACGCTCGCCTCGCTCGTCCGCCATCCCACCCTCAAGCTCTCCGTCCTCAACGGCACGGACGAGCTGGGCGTGACCGTGCGCTGGGCGCAGACCAGCGAGTTGATAGACCCCGTGCCGTACCTCGAAGGCGGCGAGCTGATCCTGACCACCGCCCTGAAGCTCGACGTCGAGGACGCCGACGCCATGCACCGCTACGTGCGGCGGCTGGCGGACGCCGGCGTGGTCGGGGTGGGCTTCGGGGTCGGCGTGAACTTCGACACCGTGCCCGAGGCGCTGCTCACCGCGGCCCGGGAGGCGCAGGTGCCGCTGCTGGAGGTGCCGCGGACGACGCCGTTCATCGCCATCTCCAAGGTGGTCTCGGCGGCCATCGCCGCCGACCAGTACCGGGCGCTGACCCGCGGCTTCGAGGCGCAGCGTGACCTGACGCGGGCGGCGCTGGGCGCGGACGGCCAGGCGACGGTCGTCAGCCGGCTCGCCGCGCACGTACGCGGCTGGGCGGCGCTGTACGACACGGCGGGCGAGGTGCTCGCGGTGGCCCCAAAGGGGGCGGCGGACCGGGCGGAGGCGCTGAAGGCCGACGCGGCGCGGCTGCGGCGGCGGCCGGCGCCGGCGAGCGCGGTGGTGGCGGGCGTACGGACCGGGGAGGCGGACGGGCCGGAGGCGCCGGCGGCCGGGTCCCAGGACGCGGGCGCCGGCGGTGCCGCGGCGAACGGGGCCGGCGGCGGGAGCGCCCGTACCGCGGCCCCCGGACCCGCCGGCCGCGCCGCGCAGCCCGCCGCCCGCACCGCCGCCCAAACCGCCGCCCGCACCGCGGCGCAGCCCGCCGCGCAGCCCGCCGCCGAGCCCGCCGAGGACCGCGTCGAGCTTCAGTCCCTCGGCTCCGGCCGCCGCTGCTGCGGCGTGCTCGCCGTGGGCACCGGCGGCAAGCTCGCCCCGGCCGAGCGCTACGCCGTCCACGCCGCCGTCTCCCTCCTCACCCTCGTCACCGAGCGCTCCAGCGCCTTCTCCGCCGCCGAGCAGCGTCTCGGCACCGCCGTGCTGCGGCTGCTGCTCGCCGGGCAGCCCGACCACGCGCGGACCGTCGCCGGGCCGCTGTACGGGGGGCTGCTGGACGCGCCCGTACGCCTCCTCGTCGCCGAGGCCGCCTCGCCGGTGGCGCCGGTGGGGGAGGGGGACCCGGAGCCGCTGCCGGAGGCGCTGGGGGAACTGGCCGACGCGCTCGACGCCGCGGCGGCCGGCTCCGGCGAGACGTTCCTCGCGGTGCCCGACGCCGGGCGGCTGGTCGTGCTGGCGACGGACGGCGGCGCGGTCGCGGAGGCCGCGGCGCAGCACGCCGCGCGCGTCGAGACCGCGCACCCGGGCGCGGTGGGCCAGGCCCGCGGGTCGGGTACGGGGCAGGGAACGCTGCCGCTGGTCGCCGGGGTGTCGGCGCCGGCGGGCCCGGCGGTGGTGACGGTGGCGTACAAGCAGGCCGAGCAGGCGCTGTCGGTGGCGCGGCGGCGCGGGCGGGTGCTGGTGGAGCACGAGGACGTGACGGCGGGGTCGGTGGTGGACCTGCTGGCCGACGACGCGGTGCAGGCGTTCGCGGACGGCACGCTGCGGGCGCTGCGGGAGCACGACGAGCGGGGGCGCGGCGATCTCGTCGCCTCGCTGCGGGCGTGGCTGTCGCGGCACGGGCAGTGGGACGCGGCGGCGGCCGACCTCGGGGTGCACCGGCACACGCTGCGCTACCGGATGCGGCGGGTCGAGGAGATCCTCGGGCGGTCCCTGGACGACCCGGACACACGAATGGAACTGTGGCTGGCCCTCAAGGCGTAGCGGGGTGCGGCGCGGCCGGGGACACCGCCGGGGCGCGGCCCGGGGGCGCGGCTCCCGCCGGCCGGGCGGGGTGCGTACCACCCCGGCCCGGCCGCGGGCGGCTCACGGCGTACGGGCCTTGCAGGTGTCGCGGATCTTGTAGAAGTACGACAGGTACTTCGCGTGGTAGTCCGCGCTCGTGATCCGTACCATCGCCTCGTCCGCGGAACGCAGCCCGGATCCGGTCCAGTTGTGGCTGCCCGTGTAGACGCGCGGCGTGATGCTGCCGTTGTAGTCGCCGTCCAGCAGCCAGAACTTCGTGTGCGTACGCACGTCGATGCCCGGGCCGTTGGGGAAGTTGCAGTACTGGCGCTGGATGCCCGCCCCGTCGAGGATGCCCTCGACCGTCGAGTCCCCCTCGCTGTAGACGACGTCGACCCAGCAGCCCTGCGCCCGCTTCTGCGCCAGCTTCTGGGCCACCTGCTTGCGGGAGCCGAGGAACTGGAACATGGCGACGCGGATGTCGGTCTGGTGCCGCTTGCCGTCCGTGCCCGTGTACGCGCACGCCACCTCGTCCAGGGCGCCGACGACGGTGTCGCTGTTCGGGTTGCCGTAGTTGGAGTCGCCGCGCGGGAAGAAGAACGCGCGGTAGGCGGAGCCGGTGGGCGTGGACCAGTAGTACGTGTTGTCGCCCGCCGCGGAGTGGCGCAGGCGGCGCTGGTCCTCGTGGAACTTCGCGTAGCCGTCGTGGACGGTGGCGTCGGTGAAGGTCACCGCGTCGTTGTACGACTCGTTCTTGTACCAGTCGTTGAGGTTGGAGGACGACTGGAAGACGACCTTGTCGTAGCTGGTCCCGTCGTCGAAGGGGCCGACCCTGGTGAAGACGAAGAACTTGTTGTGGTTGTAGGCGGGACCCGGCGGCGGCGTCGGGAGGCAGCCGCGCTGGACGTTGTCCTGGCCCGCGTCCTCGAACCGGTCGTCGCAGACGACGATCCACGACGTCTTCGTGTCGTCCGTGCCGAGCGCGCCGCGCAGCGAGGTCCAGGCGGCGCTGCCCTTGTCGCGGGTGTTGTCGTCCACGATCAGCTTGACGGCGACGCCGCGCCGCTGGGCGGCTATGAGGGCGTCGGCGACCGCCGCGTCCTCCAGCTCGAACACCGAGGCGCGGATGGTCTGGCCGGCGGGGGTGGCGTCGATGAGCGCGATGAGCTGGGTGAAGACGGCGGCGCGCTGGGCGGTGGAGCCGAGCGGGTCGTTGAAGACGGGGCCGTTGACGACGGGCTTCGCGACGGCGGCGTCGGCGGAGCCGGCGGCGGTGGCGCCGGAGACGAGCGTCGCGGTGAGCGAGAGCAGGACGGCGGCGACCCCCGCGGGCCGCCAGGCGCGTATGCGTCGCATGTGGTGAATCCCCCTGGGTGCCTGGGAGTTGGCGGGTCGCCGAGCACCCTAGAGGGCCGGGCTCCGCATTGTCAGGAGCCTGTCATTGGTTAATTCGTAGTTATTCCGGGTTGGCCGAAACGCGAGGCACGCGGGAAACGCGAGTACCCCCGGGGGCGTCCCGGGGGTACTCGGCAGGTCGTCGGCGCGCGCGTGCCGTCAGAGAGCGTCGAGGCCCGTGAAGACCATGACCTTCTCGTACGTGTAGTCCTCCATCGCGTACTTCACGCCCTCGCGGCCCACGCCGGAGCGCTTCACGCCCCCGTACGGCATCTGGTCCGCGCGGTACGACGGGACGTCGCCGACGATCACGCCGCCGACCTCCAGCTTGCGCTGCGCCCGGAAGGCGCTCTGCACGTCGTGGGTGAACACACCCGCCTGGAGGCCGTACTTCGAGTCGTTGACCGCGGCAAACGCGGCCTCCTCGCCGTCCGCCCGCTGAAGCGTCACCACCGGGCCGAACGCCTCCTCGCGGGAGATCTTCACGCCGCCCGGCACGTCCGTCAGCACCGTCGGCGCGTACGACGCGCCGTCGCGCTTGCCGCCCGTCAGCAGCCGGGCGCCGGCGCCCACGGCCTCGTCGACCCACGACTCCAGCCGCTTGGCCGCGTCCTCGCTGACCATCGGGCCGACGTCGGTGGCGTCGTCCGACGGATCGCCGGTCACCTGCGCCTCGACGGCCGCGACGACCTTGGGCAGCAGCCGGTCGTACACCGAGGCGTCGGCGATCACCCGCTGGACGGAGATGCACGACTGGCCCGCCTGGTAGTTGGCGAACGCGCCGATCCGCTGCGCGGCGTGGTCGAGGTCGGCCTCGGAGGAGTAGTCGGCCAGGACGACGGCGGCGCCGTTTCCTCCCAGCTCCAGCGTGACGCGCTTGCCGGGGACGGCCTCCAGGATCGCGTAGCCGACCTTGTCGGAGCCGGTGAACGAGATGATCGGCAGCCGGTCGTCCTCGGTGAGGTCGGGCATCCGGTCGTTCGGCACCGGCAGCACACTCCAGCTCCCGGCCGGCAGGTCGGTCTCCGCCAGCAGCTCGCCCAGCAGCAGGGCGGACAGCGGCGTGGCGGGGGCGGGCTTGAGGATGATCGGGGCACCGACGGCGAGGGCCGGGGCGACCTTGTGGGCGCACAGGTTCAGCGGGAAGTTGAACGGCGCGATGCCGAGGACCGGCCCGTACGGGAAGCGGCGGGTGAAGGCCAGCCGACCGGTGCCGCCCGGGTCGGTGTCGAGGCGCTGCCCGTCGCCGCTGCCCCACCTGCGGGCCTCCTCGGTGGCGAAGCGGAACGTGGACACGGCGCGGCCGACCTCGCCGCGGGCCCACTTCAGCGGCTTGCCGTTCTCGGCCGAGATCAGCCGGGCGATCTCCTCGGCGCGCGCGGAGATCTGCTTGGTCACATGGTCGAGCGCCGCGGCCCGGACGTGCGCGGGGGTGGCGGCCAGCTCCTCCTTCACCGCGTGCGCGGCGGCGACGGCCTCCTCGATCTGGGCGTCGGTGGGAATGCTCACCGTGCCGACCTTGCGGCCGTCCCAGGGCGAGGTGACGTCTAGGGTGTCCTCGCCGGTCGCCTGCCGGCCGGCGAGCCAGAACGCTTGTGTGGAAGTCACGGCAGATCCCTCCGGAGAGTTGCGTACCTCTGCTGCCCACCGTAGGCGGTCGGCGGGGTGGGGTGCGTTGTCCGGCGCGTAGCACTCGGCGGGTGCGTCGCTACGCGGCGGCAGGGTGGGCCCGGCCGCGCCCGGATGATCTTGTCGTAGGAGCGGCCTATCCTTGGGCGGGTGTGCGGGGAGGCAGGCGCGTCGGAGAGCGCGTGGAAGGGCGCTGAAGGGCGCTGAAGGGCGCGTGCAGGCGGCGGCACGGGGGCGCGGACGGGGGGCGGTGCACCCGAATGCCGCGCGCGGGGTGGTGCGGCCCGGCCGAATCGGGTACATACGCACAAGTAGCACCGGCTGGTAACCCCTACTCAGCGGCGAGGTGAGTTCCTCATGACCGCACCATCCACACGGCCGTCCGTCTCCGAGAAGGAAGCCAGGGAGGTCGCCGAGGCCGCACGCGAGCAGGACTGGCGCAAACCCAGCTTCGCCAAGGAGCTGTTCCTCGGCCGCTTCCGGCTCGACCTCATCCACCCCCACCCCGAGCCCGCCGCCGCGGACGTGCAGCGCGGCGAGGAGTTCCTCGCCCGGCTGCGCGAGTTCTGCGACACGCACATCGACGGGGCCGGGATCGAGCGCGACGCGCAGATCCCGGACGAGACCGTGCGCGGGCTGAAGGAGATCGGCGCCTTCGGCATGAAGATCGACCGGAAGTACGGCGGTCTCGGCCTCACGCAGGTCTACTACAACAAGTCCCTCGCCCTCGTGGGCACCGCGAGTCCCGCGATCGGCGCGCTGCTCTCGGCGCACCAGTCGATCGGCGTGCCTCAGCCGCTGAAGATCTTCGGCACCGAGGAGCAGAAGGAGGAGTTCCTGCCGCGGTGCGCCCGTACGGACATCTCCGCCTTCCTGCTCACCGAGCCCGACGTCGGCTCCGACCCGGCCCGGCTGGCGACCACCGCCGTCCCCGACGGCGACGGACCCGACGCCGACTACCTGCTCGACGGCGTCAAGCTCTGGACCACCAACGGCGTCGTCGCCGACCTGCTCGTGGTGATGGCGCGGGTGCCGAAGTCCGAGGGGCGCCGCGGCGGCATCACGGCGTTCGTCGTCGAGGCGGACGCCGAGGGCGTCACCGTGGAGAACCGCAACCGGTTCATGGGCCTGCGCGGCATCGAGAACGGCGTCACCCGCTTCCACCAGGTGCGCGTCCCCGCCGCCAACCGCATCGGCCCCGAGGGCGCGGGCCTGAAGATCGCGCTGACCACGCTCAACACCGGGCGGCTCTCGCTGCCCGCGCTGTGCGTGGGGGCGGGCAAGTGGTGCCTGAAGATCGCCCGCGGCTGGGGCGCCGCCCGCGAGCAGTGGGGCCGGCCGGTCGCCGAGCACGAGGCCGTCGGCTCGAAGATCTCCTTCATCGCGGCGACGACCTTCGCCCTGGAGGCCGTGCTCGACCTGTCGTCGCAGATGGCCGACGAGGACCGCAACGACATCCGCATCGAGGCGGCGCTCGCCAAGCTCTACGGCTCGGAGATGGCCAGCCTCATCGCCGACGAGCTGATCCAGATCCGCGGCGGGCGCGGCTACGAGACCGCCGAGTCGCTCGCCGCCCGCGGCGAGAAGGCGATCCCGGCCGAGCAGATCGTCCGGGACCTGCGCATCAACCGGATCTTCGAGGGCTCGACCGAGATCATGCACCTGCTCATCGCCCGCGAGGCGGTGGACGCCCACCTCAAGGTCGCCGGTGACCTCATCGACCCGCAGAAGAACCTCTCCGAGAAGGCGCGCGCCGGCGCGCGGGCCGGCGGCTTCTACGCCCGCTGGCTGCCGAAGCTGGTCGCGGGCAAGGGCCAGGTGCCGCGGACGTACGGCGAGTTCCACCCGCCCGGGCACCGCGACCTCTCCACCCACCTGCGCTTCGTCGAGCGCAACGCCCGCCGGCTGGCGCGCTCCACGTTCTACGGGATGTCGCGCTGGCAGGGGCGGATGGAGACCAAGCAGGGCTTCCTCGGCCGGGTGGTGGACATCGGCGCGGAGCTGTTCGCGATGAGCGCCGCGTGCGTACGGGCCGAGATGCTGCGCACCGCCGCCGGCCGGGGCGGGCACGGCAAGGAGGCGTACGAGCTGGCCGACGCCTTCTGCCGGCAGGCCCGCATCCGGGTCGAGGAGCTTTTCGGCCGGCTCTGGACGAACACCGACGACCTGGACCGCACGGTGGTCAGGCGGGTGCTGGACGACGCGTACACCTGGCTGGAGGAGGGCATCGTCGACCCGTCCGGCGACGGCCCGTGGATCGCGGAGGCCGAGCCGGGTCCGACGAAGAAGCCGAACCTGCACCGGCCCATCCGCTAGCCCACCGCAGGACGGCCGCGCCGCACCCCGGGCCGGTGCGGCCGTCCGCGCGGCGGTCAGGCCGGCTGCCGCTCCAGGAGGGACTTGAGCTGCGAGGCGAGCATGACCCAGCCTCCGCTGACGCTCTCCAGCATCATGCTCTCCGGGCTGTCGAAGCCGTCGTGCGTGATCGTCAGCTTCACGCCCAGCTTCGGCATCTCCGCCGGCTCGATGTCGAAGGCGACCTGCGAGCGCTCCTGCCGTGCGGTCGCGAACTCCTCGTCGGACATGCCCAGCATCTCCTGGTGCATCGGCTGGAGCGTGTGCCAGGTGTACACGAGCCGCTTGCCGGGCTCGGCCACCAGGACGCGCTGGCCCAGGTCCTGCGGCTCGCCGTTCTCCTCGACCGGCCAGTAGACGGTGGAGCCGGCCTGCCAGTCGGAGCGGGGCGCCCAGCCGCCGTGGTACTGCCTGAGGAACTCGGGCGTCGTCAGGGCCTCGTAGAGCTTCTCGGCCGTGGTGTCGATGTAGATCGTGTAGACGAACGCGGGCTTGTTCAAGGAATTTCCTTCCAACGCTTGCCTGAGCGCGGACAGGGCGGTCAGGCGCCCGCGCTCGTACCGGCCGATCCAGCGGTCGGCCAGCTCGTGGATCGGCACGGGGTTGAGGTAGTGCAGCTTCTCCCGGCCGTGCCGGACGGTGGTGACCAGACCGGCGGCCTCCAGCACCGCCAGGTGCTTGCTCACCGCCTGCCTGCTCATCTCCAGGCCCGCGCACAGCTCCCGCAGGGTGCGGCCGTTCCGCTCGTTGAGGCGGTCCAGCAGCTCTCTGCGGCTGCCGTCGGCGAGCGCCCTGAAGACGTCGTCCATGGTCACCACCTCTGCCCCTCAGATTGGCAACCAGATGGTTGCCTGTCAAGGCGGGGCTGTCGAGTGGCGCACCTCACCCTCCGCGGGTGAAACTGAGCGAAGGTCATCCCTAGCATCCCGATAGGAAATCCCTAGTATCGATGTCTATGGACTTTTCGTGGTCGATGGTCGTGGCCGGAGCCCTCGTCGGCTGCATGGTCGGTCTCACGGGCATGGGCGGCGGCGCCCTCATGACCCCCATCATGGTGACGGTCTTCGGCGTCAACCCGACCCAGGCCATCGGCAGCGACCTGGCGACCTCGGTCTTCATGAAGCCGTTCGGCGCCGCCGTGCACCAGAAGGCGGGCACCGTCCGCTGGGACGTGGTGCGCTGGCTGCTGCCCACCGGGGTGCCGGCCGCGTTCTGCGGCGCCTTCCTGCTCCAGTTCCTCGGCGAGGGCGAGGACCTCCAGAGCCGGGTGAAGATCGTCATCGGCGCGGCCCTGCTGCTCGCCGTCACCGGCATGCTCGCCCGGATGTGGCTGGACCGGCGGCGCGCCGCCCGGGACGGCGAGGAGACCGAGGACGCCCACGTGCCCGTACGACCCGGGCCCACGCTGCTCATCGGGCTCGTCGGCGGCCTCGTCGTCGGCATGACGTCGGTCGGGTCGGGCTCGCTGATCATCGTCATGCTGATGCTCGTGCACCCCCGGCTCAAGGCCAACCACCTCGTCGGCACCGACCTCGTCCAGGCCATCCCGATCGTCGCCGCCGCCGCGGCCGGGCACTTCATCGTCGGCGACGCCAGCCTCGGGCTCGCCGCCGTGCTGCTTCTCGGCGCCATCCCCGGCGTGCTCGTCGGCGCCGTGCTCTCCACCCGCGCCCCCGGCGCCGTGCTGCGCTGGGTGCTGGCGATCATCCTGCTGGCCACCGGCCTCTCCCTGGTCCACGTGCCCGAGACCGTCATCGTCCCCGCCTGCGTCGTGCTCGCCGCGTACGCCGTCATCAGCAGCCGCCCGCGCCGCAAGTCCGCCCCCGCCGACTCCCCGGCGGCGGACGGCGAACCGACCGGCGAGCAGACCGCCGACGGCATCGAGAGGGCATCTGCTCCGCGCCAAGTCTGAACGGTCACAATGGGTCGATGACCGAGACCTCTGCTGCTCCACTCGCCGATCCGCACCTGCGCCCCGCGACCGCCGACGACGGCCCGCGCGAGATCGTCATCCTCGGCTCGACCGGCTCCATCGGCACCCAGGCCATCGACATCGTGCGGCGCAACCCCGACCGGTTCCGGGTCACCGCCCTGTCCGCGGCGGGCGGCCGGGTGGACCTGCTGGCCGAGCAGGCGCACACGCTGCGGGTACGCCGCGTCGCCGTCGCCCGCGCCGACAAGGCCGGCGAGCTGCGCGAGGCCCTCGCCGCCCGGTACGGGGCCGGCGAACCGCTGCCCGAGGTGCTGGCGGGTCCGGACGCCGCCACCGAGGTCGCCGCCGACGACTGCCACACCGTGCTCAACGGCATCACCGGCTCCATCGGCCTCGCGCCCACCCTCGCCGCCCTCAAGGCCGGCCGGATGCTGGCGCTGGCCAACAAGGAATCCCTGATCGTCGGCGGCCCCCTGGTCAAGGACGTGGCCCGGCACGGGCAGATCGTCCCCGTGGACTCCGAGCACTCCGCCCTCTACCAGGCCCTGCTCGGCGGCACCCGCGGCGAGGTGCGCAAGCTGCTCGTCACCGCCTCCGGCGGCCCGTTCCGCGGCAGGACGCGCGAGGAGCTGAAGGACGTCACCCCCGAGCAGGCGCTCGCCCACCCCACGTGGGACATGGGCCCGGTCGTCACCATCAACTCCTCCACCCTGGTCAACAAGGGCCTGGAGGTCATCGAGGCGCACCTGCTCTACGACGTGCCCTTCGACCGCATCGAGGTCGTCGTCCACCCGCAGTCCTACGTGCACTCCATGGTCGAGTTCACCGACGGCTCCGCCCTCGCCCAGGCCAGCCCGCCCGACATGCGGATGCCGATCGCGCTGGCGCTCGGCTGGCCGGACCGGGTGCCGGACGCCGCCCCCGCCTTCGACTGGACCACCGCCTCCACCTGGGAGTTCTTCCCGCTCGACGAGAAGGCGTTCCCGTCCGTGCCGCTCGCCTGCCACGTCGGCGCCCTCGGCGGCACCGCCCCGGCGGTCTTCAACGCGGCGAACGAGGAGTGTGTCGACGCCTTCCTCACCGGCAAGCTCCCGTTCCTTGGCATCATGGACACGGTCAGCCAGGTCGTCGCGGAACACGGCACGGACGATCCGGGAACCCGGCTGACGGTCGCGGACGTCCTCGAAGCCGAGACCTGGGCGCGCGCCCGGGCCAGGGAGCTGGCCGGGCTGCCGGCCGACCAGCACGACAACTGACGATCGACAACTGATGACGAAGGTGCGCCCATGACGACACTCATGACGATTCTCGGCATCGTCGTCTTCGCCCTCGGGCTCCTCGTCTCCATCGCCTGGCACGAACTGGGTCACCTCAGCACGGCCAAGATGTTCGGCATCCGCGTCCCGCAGTACATGGTCGGCTTCGGCCCGACGATGTGGTCCCGCAAGAAGGGCGAGACGGAGTACGGCATCAAGTGGATCCCGCTCGGCGGCTACATCCGCATGATCGGGATGTTCCCGCCCGGCGAGGACGGGCGGGTGCAGCAGCGCTCCACCTCGCCGTTCCGCGGCATGATCGAGGACGCGCGGGCGGCGGCGTACGAGGAGCTGAAGCCCGGCGACGAGAACCGGCTGTTCTACACGCGGGCCCCGTGGAAGCGGGTCATCGTGATGTTCGCCGGGCCGTTCATGAACCTGGTGCTGGCCGTCGTGGTGTTCGTCGGCGTGATGATGACGTTCGGCATCGCCACCCAGACCACCACCGTCGGCTCGGTCTCCGACTGCGTGATCAAGGCCGAGGCGGTCGCCCAGAACCCGGACCGCAAGTGCGAGCAGGGCGACCCCGCCGCGCCGGCGAAGGCGGCGGGGCTGAAGCGCGGCGACGAGATCGTGGCGTTCAACGGCCGCCCGATCGACGACTGGGAGACGCTCCAGACCAGCATCCGCGACACCATCGGCCCGGCCACCGTCACCGTCGAGCGCGACGGCAAGCGCGTCGACCTGCACCCCACGCTCACCGAGAACACGGTGAGCAAGAGCGACGGCGACGGCGGCTACGTCGACGGCGAGTACGTCAAGGCCGGCTTCCTCGGCTTCACGCCCGCCAGCGGCGTGGTCCGGCAGGACTTCGGCCAGTCCGTGGACCGCATGGGCGACATGGTGGTCAACGGCTTCGACGCGCTCATCGCGCTGCCGACGAAGATCCCCGACCTGTGGGACGCGGCGTTCCAGGGCGAGGAGCGCAAGGAGGACTCGCCGGTCGGCGTCGTCGGCGCGGCCCGGGTGGGCGGCGAGGTGCTGAACCTCGACATCCCGCCGGAGCAGCGGGTGGCGTCGATGCTGCTGCTGGTGGCGGGCTTCAACCTGTCGCTGTTCCTGTTCAACATGCTGCCGCTGCTGCCGCTGGACGGCGGGCACATCGCGGGGGCGCTGTGGGAGTCGGTGCGGCGCGCGTTCGCGCGGGTCTTCCGGCGGCCCGACCCGGGGCCGTTCGACGTGGCGAAGCTGATGCCGGTGGCGTACGTGGTCGCCGGGGTGTTCATCTGCTTCACGCTGCTGGTGCTCGTCGCGGACGTGGTGAACCCGGTGAAGCTCACGGGCTGAGCGAGGCGGCGGAGCGGGGCGCGGGCCACGGCGTACGCGCCCGCCCGCCGCCCGCCCCGCCGCCCACGGCCGCGCGCCGGGGCCGCCGGCGGCGATCCGGCGCACCGCGCGGTAAACGTACGGTGCCGGTTTACCGACACTTCCGGTGACCACCCCGGCACCGGCCGCGGGGCGGCGTCCAGGTGCCGTAATCTCGGTAGCCGGGCCCTCTTCCGCCGGGGGCCATGGTCCGTACAACAGGGGTTGCCGCCAGATGACTGCCGTTTCGCTGGGAATGCCGTCCGTTCCGCTGAAGATGGCCGAGCGCAGGGCGAGTCGCACGCTTCAGGTCGGGTCCGTCGCCGTCGGCGGCGAGGCGCCGGTCTCCGTCCAGTCGATGACCACCACCCGCACCTCCGACATCGGCGCCACCCTCCAGCAGATCGCCGAGCTGACCGCCTCCGGCTGCCAGATCGTCCGGGTGGCCTGCCCCACGCAGGACGACGCCGACGCGCTTCCCGTGATCGCCAAGAAGTCGCAGATCCCCGTCATCGCCGACATCCACTTCCAGCCGAAGTACGTCTACGCCGCGATCGACGCCGGCTGCGCCGCGGTCCGGGTGAACCCCGGCAACATCAAGAAGTTCGACGACCAGGTCAAGCAGATCGCCCGGGCCGCCTCCGCCGCCGGCACCCCGATCCGTATCGGGGTCAACGCCGGCTCGCTCGACCGGCGGCTGCTCGCGAAGTACGGCAAGGCCACCCCGGAGGCGCTGGTCGAGTCCGCGCTGTGGGAGTGCTCGCTCTTCGAGGAGCACGGCTTCACGGACATCAAGATCTCGGTGAAGCACAACGACCCGGTCGTCATGGTCAACGCCTACCGGCAGCTCGCCGCCCGCTGCGACTACCCGCTGCACCTCGGCGTCACCGAGGCCGGGCCCGCCTTCCAGGGCACCATCAAGTCCGCCGTCGCCTTCGGCGCGCTGCTCGGCGAGGGCATCGGCGACACCATCCGCGTCTCCCTCTCCGCGCCGCCGGTGGAGGAGGTCAAGGTCGGCATCCAGATCCTGGAGTCCCTCGGCCTGCGCGAGCGCCGGCTGGAGATCGTCTCCTGCCCCTCCTGCGGCCGGGCCCAGGTCGACGTCTACAAGCTGGCCGACGAGGTCACCGCCGGCCTGGACGGCATGGAGGTGCCGCTGCGCGTCGCCGTCATGGGCTGCGTCGTCAACGGCCCGGGCGAGGCCCGCGAGGCCGACCTCGGGGTCGCCTCCGGCAACGGCAAGGGCCAGATCTTCGTCAAGGGAGAGGTCATCAAGACCGTCCCCGAGTCGAAGATCGTCGAGACGCTGATCGAGGAGGCGATGAAGATCGCCGAGCGGATGGAGGCGGACGGCCGCGCCGCCGGCGAGCCGGAGGTCACCGTCGGCTGACCGCCGGGCACGGCGCGTACCCACAGGAAGCGGGCGGACGCGCGCACGGGTACAGTGCCGCTGTGTTGACGACCACCACCACACGGCTGCTCGAACCCGCGGAACTCGACGCCGCTCGCGCCGTGCTCGACCGCGAACCGGTCGCCAACGCGTTCGTCGCCTCCCGTGTCGCCGTGGCAGGGCTCGACCCCTGGCGGCTCGGCGGTGAGCTGTGGGGCTGGTACGCGGACGGGCGGCTGGAGTCCCTCTGCTACGCCGGTGCCAACCTCGTGCCCGTCTGCGCCACCCCCGAGGCCGTACGCGGCTTCGCCGAGCGCGCCCGGCGCGCCGGGCGGCGCTGCTCCTCCATCGTCGGCCCCGCCGGGGCCACCGCCGAGCTGTGGTCCCTGCTGGAGCCCGCCTGGGGCCCCGCGCGCGAGGTGCGCGCCCGGCAGCCGCTGATGATCACCAGCTCGGTGCCCGCCGACGTGGCGCCCGACCCGCTGGTCCGCCGGATCCGCAAGGACGAGATGGACCTGATCATGCCCGCGTGCGTGGCGATGTTCACCGAGGAGGTCGGCATCTCGCCGCTCGCCGGGGACGGCGGGCTGCTGTACCAGGCGCGGGTCGCCGAACTGGTCGGCGGCGGGCGGTCCTTCGCGCGGGTGGAGAACGGCGAGGTCGTCTTCAAGGCGGAGATCGGCGCGGCGACGTCGCACGCGTGCCAGGTCCAGGGCGTGTGGGTGGCCCCCGAGCACCGCGGGCGGGGGCTGTCGGAGACGGGCCTGGCGGCCGTCCTCCAGTACGCGCTGCGCGAGGTGGCGCCGGTGGTCAGCCTGTACGTGAACGACTTCAACACCGTCGCCCGGGCGGCGTACCGCAGGGTGGGCTTCCGCGAGGTCGGGGCCTTCATGAGCGTGCTGTTCTGAGGCGCGCGGCGGTTCGCGGGCCGGTCCGCGGAGGGCGCGGGGCCCGTACGGGCGTCGTGCGCGCGCCGTTCCGGCCCCGCCCGGAGGGCATTGCCCCGGGGGTGGGCGGACGGCCCGCGAGCGCACGGTAGGGTGCGCAGCCATGGATGACGTCGTCGTCGGCCCTCTCGACCTCGCCGCCCGCGTGGACGACGCGCTTGCCGTACAGGCCGTCGCCTTCGGGCTCACCGACGACGAGATCGCCGTCCGCCGCCATGTCGTGTTGCGGCACCTCACCAACTCCGGTGCCCGCGCGCTCGGCGCCACCACCGCCACCGGCCGGCTCGCCGGCTTCGTCTACGGCATGCCGAACAACCGCGTCTACTGGTGGTCCACGGTCGTCCAGCCGTACCTGCGCGCCGTCGGCGAGGACCGCTGGCTCGACGACACCTTCGTCATCACCGAACTGCACGTGCACCCCGCCTTCCAGCAGCGCGGCATCGGCCGCGAGCTGATCACCCGGATCACCGACACCGCCGCGGAGCCCAGGAGCCTGCTCTCCGCGATCGACGCGGAGAGCCCTGCGCGCCACCTGTACCGGCAGCTCGGCTACCGCGACCTGGCCGGCCGCGTGGTCTTCCCCGGCGCCCCCAGCCCGTACGTGGTGATGGGTGCCGAGCTGCCGCTGCTGCGCTGAGTTGTCCACAACCGGCGAGTTGTCCACAGCTTCGGCGGACGAATTTCCGGCGGGCGCGCGTCCGGCGCTAGAGTCCGGGGCATGAGCCAGCACAGCCACGTTCAGCGCATGTCCCGGATGATGCTCAAGACGCTGCGCGACGACCCCGCCGACGCCGAGACCGCGAGCCACAAGCTGCTCGTCCGCGCGGGCTACGTCCGCCGCTCGTCCGCCGGGGTGTGGACGTGGCTGCCGCTCGGCAAGCGGGTCCTGGAGAACGTGGCGCGGGTCGTCCGCGAGGAGATGGACGGGATCGGCGGCCAGGAGGTGCTGCTCCCCGCCCTGCTGCCCCGCGAGTTGTACGAGGTGACGGGCCGCGCCGAGGAGTACGGCGACCTGCTGTTCGCGCTCCGGGACCGCAAGGGCGTCGACTACGTGCTCGGTCCCACGCACGAGGAGCTGTTCGCCCAGGTGGTCAAGGACCAGTGCTCGTCCTACAAGGACATGCCCGTGATCCTCTACCAGATCCAGATCAAGTACCGGGACGAGGCCCGGCCGCGCTCGGGCGTGCTGCGCGGCCGCGAGTTCCACATGAAGGACTCGTACTCCTTCGACACCTCCGACGACGGCCTCGCCGCCTCCTACGGGCTGCACCGCGAGGCGTACCAGCGGATCTTCGACCGGCTCGGCTTCGACTACCGCATCGTCTCCGCCGTCTCCGGCGCCATGGGCGGCTCGGCCAGCGAGGAGTTCCTCGCGCCGGCCGCGGCGGGCGAGGACACCTACGTGCAGTGCCCCTCCTGCGGCTTCGCGGCGAACACCGAGGCGCTGACGACGACGGTGGCGCCCGCCCCGCTCGACGGGCACCCGCCGGTCGAGGAGCTGGACACCCCCGGCACCCCGACGATCGAGACCCTCGCCGCGCACCTGGGCGTCCCCGCCTCCGCGACGCTGAAGAACCTGCTGGTGAAGATCGACGGCGAGATCACCGCCGTCGGCGTGCCCGGCGACCGCGAGGTGGACCTCGGCAAGCTCGCCGAGCAACTGGCACCGGCCGAGGTCGAGGTCGTCACCGCCGAGGACTTCGCCGGCCGCCCCGACCTCGTGCGCGGGTACGTCGGCCCGCAGGGCATGGCCGGCAAGGCGTTCCGCTACCTGGCGGACCCCCGCGTCGCCCCCGGCACCTCGTGGGTGACCGGCTCCAACAAGCCCGACTCGCACGCGCGCAACGTGGTCTGCGGCCGCGACTTCGAGGTCGACCGGTACCTGGACGTGGTCGTCGTCGAGCCCGGCGACCCCTGCCCGCGCTGCGGCACCGGCATCGAGCTGGACCGGGCCATCGAGATCGGCCACATCTTCCAGCTCGGCCGCAAGTACGCCGACGCCTTCGAGCTGGACGTCCTCGGCCAGAACGGCAAGCCGGTCCGGGTGACCATGGGTTCGTACGGGATCGGGGTCTCCCGGGCCGTCGCCGCGCTCGCCGAGCAGACGCACGACGAGCTGGGCCTGTGCTGGCCGCGCGAGGTGGCCCCGGCGGACGTGCACATCGTCGCGGCGGGCAAGGCCAAGCAGACGGAGCTGGCCCTGGAGCTGGCGGAGAAGCTGGGCGCGGCGGGCGTGCGGGTGCTGGTGGACGACCGGGCCTCGGTGTCGCCGGGCGTGAAGTTCACCGACGCCGAGCTGATCGGGGTGCCGCAGATCCTGGTCGCGGGGCGCCGCGCGGGCGACGGCGTGGTGGAGCTGAAGGACCGCCGCAGCGGGGAGCGCGAGGAACTGCCGGTGGACGAGGCGCTGGCGCGGCTGACGGCGGCGGTGGGCTAGCCCGCGGCGCGCAGGAAGTCGGCGGCGACCGGACCCGCATCCTTGCCGCCGGAGCCCCCGTCCTC
This sequence comes from Streptomyces sp. 184, assembly GCF_045781775.1. Lineage (NCBI taxonomy): Bacteria > Bacillati > Actinomycetota > Actinomycetes > Kitasatosporales > Streptomycetaceae > Streptomyces > Streptomyces sp. 184. The sequence continues at coordinate 2,123,314 of NZ_CP123230.1, forward strand.
GACGAGCACGCTGAAGGCGAGGTCGGCGCCCTCCAGGTAGCCGATCATCCAGGCGTGGGTGCGCGGCGGGCTCTCCGTGCCGAACTCGGCGGTGCCCGTCTTGGCGTGCGGCAGGCCCGGGAGACCGGCGAGCGCCGAGCCCGAGCCGTCGGTGACCACGCCGCGCATCAGCGAGCGCAACTGCTCGTAGGTGTGCCTGTCGAGCGTCTCCGGCGCCCGGTACGGCTTGTCCACCGCGTCCGGCACCAGCACCGGCTGCCGGAACCGGCCGTCCTTGACCGTCGCCGCCACCGACGCCATCACCAGCGGGCTCGCCTCCACCCGGCCCTGCCCGATCATCGCCGCCGCCTTGTCGTTGTCGCCGTCGGCGGCCGGCACGCTGCCGTCGAAGGTGGTCGTGCCGACCTGCCAGGTGCCGCCGATGCCGAAGGCGCGGGCCGTGTCCGTCAGGGTCCGCTCGTCCAGTTCGTCGCGCAGGCCGACGAAGGCGGTGTTGCAGGACTGCGCGAACGCCTCGGCGAAGGTGGTGCCGGGCGGCAGGTCGAACTCGCCCTGGTTCTCGAAGCGCTGCCCCGCCACGTTCGCCGCCGCCGGGCAGGCCACGCGGTCCCGGGCGGCCAGGCCGCCGTCGAGGAGCGCGGCGGCGGTGACCGTCTTGAACGTGGAGCCGGGCGGGAAGCGGCCGGTCAGCGCGCGGCTCTCGCCGGAGTCCGGGCTGTCGGCGACGGCCAGCACCCGGCCCGTACGGGGGTCGATCGCGACGATCGACGCGCTCTTGCCGAGCCCGCCGAGCGCCTCCTCCGCGGCGCGCTGCACGCCGGGGTCGATCGTCGTGCGCACCGGCTTGCCCGCGCCCGGCTTCTTGCGCGCCAGGGTGCGCACCGGCGCGCCCGTGGCCCGGTCGGCGATCACGACCTCGCCGCCGGGCGCCGCGAACAGCCGCTTGTCGTAGCGCGCCTGGAGCGCGGAGGCGCCCCTGCCGGTGTCCGGTGAGACGGCCCCGACCAGGGAGCGGGCCAGATGCGCGACGGGCTGCACGGAGTCGACGAACTGGAGCCCCGGGACGGCCAGCAGCCGGTCGCGGTGCTGCCGGTAGACCTCGTCGCGCAGGGTCACCACCGGCACGGACTCGTCGGGCTCCGCGGCGGCGACGCGCTTCTTCAGCGCCCGGATGTCGAGGTCCGCGCCGAGCGCGGGGTCGGCGAGGGCGGCGTACGCGCGGTCGGGGTCGGACAGCTTCGCGGGCCAGACGGAGACGGCCCACACCTTGGCGTCGCCGGCCAGTTCGGAGCCGTCGGCGGCGAGTATCGGGGCGCGCCCGGCGCGCTGCGTGGTGGTGACGAGGGTCTGGTGCGGGCGCAGCGCGGGGTGGACGAGCCGGGGCTCCCAGCGCACCCGCCAGCCGTCGTCGCGCCCGCTCTCCGCCGCAGAGTCCCCGCCCTTGCCGCTGTCCCCGCCCCCAGCGCCGTCGCCGTCGCCGTCGCCGTTGCCGCCGTCCGGGTCCGGGGGCAGGGCCACCGCGCGGGTCTCGTACTCCCAGGTGCCGAAGCCGGGCAGCCGCAGGCGCACGGAGAACGGCACGGTGTAGGTGCCGTCCTCGCCCTTCTCGGCGTCCTCCAGGGACACGAGCACGTCCCGCGGGTCCAGCCCGCGGTGTACGGAGTCCAGCAGGTCGGCGGCGGCCCGGGGCCGGTCGGTGTGGCTCGCGGCCTTTTCGTGGGCGCCGCGCGCCCAGGCGGCCACGTACGCCCGCACCCCCTCCTGCGCGTCGCCGGCGTCGTCGTCGCCCATCACGTACGCGATGCTCCCGGCCAGCACCCCGGCGGCGACCACGACCGCCCCGGCGACCAGTGCCCACTGGGACCGTACGCGCGAGGGCGGAGCCAGATCCATGCGGGCATCCTAGGCCGTCGCACCGGCGGGGCCGTGGACGCCAACGGGCCGCCCGCGGACGGCGGTCGGCGGCGGGCGCCGCGGTGCGCGCTCAGAGCCAGCCCGCGTACTCCAGATGGAGTTCGCCGCCGTTGCGGTCGCCGCCTGCCAGGGCCGTCACGCCGGTCGCGACGCAGCGGAAGAGCGTCCAGTCCCGCAGCCGGTCGCGGTCCACCTCCAGGGAGTCCGCCAGCTTCGTCAGCCGCCGCCGCGTCGCCGCCGCCGCACCCGGCGCGGCCACGAGCGTGTCGACGCGGTCCCGGGCCGGCCAGGCAAGGTCGTACGCCCGCTCGCCCACCAGCGGGCGCGGCCCCACCGCGAGCCACGGCATCCGCTCGGCGGACAGTACGTGCCCCTGGTGGTAGTCGCCGTGCAGCAGCACGTCGGGCCCGGCCGCCGCCCGGTCGCCGAGCAGCGCCTCGCGGCGCTCCAGCGCCGCGTCGACCAGCTCCGCGTACGGCTCGGCGCGCAGCTCGCGCAGCCGCTCCGCGAGCCGCCCGGTGTGGTCCTCGACCGTCGGCAGCGCGTGGCCGGCGGGCGGCGCGGTCCACAGCCGCTGGAGCGTCGCCGCCGCCTCCAGTTGGGCCTTGGCCTCCGCCAGCGAGCGGAGGCTGACGTCCGCCTGGAGCCGTTCGAGCAGCAGTGCCCCCGAAGCCGTGTCGGCGCGCAGCAGCCGCACGGCGCCGACGCCGTTCCAGTGCTCCAGCGCGCGCTGTTCGGCCGCGATGCGCTCCGGCTCGTACGCGACCTTGAGCGCGGCCGGAGTGCCGTCCTCCTGCCGTACGAGGACGAGGACGCTGGTCCGGCCGCCTGGCGCGTGCACCCGCTCCGCGGTCAGCGACCAGCGCCGCAGCAGGCCGTCCACCAGCGCGGACAGCCCCGCGAGCCAGTCGTGGCCCGGATCGCCGTGGGCCCGGACATGGCGCAGCAGGCGCTCCGGCGGCTCCAGCCGGTACTGCGGTGCAGTTGCCATACGGGCGGTGTCCTCTTGCCGGGTCGGGGTGGCTGGGGTCGGGGTGGCTGGGTCGGGCCGCGATGGCCGGTTCGGGCCGGGGCGGGCGGGTCAGTCCTGGCGGCCGGCGCCGTCCTGCCGGCCCGCGGGTGCGGTGTCGGGCGTGCGTTCGGCCAGCCCAGGGAAGGCTACGCTCCCCCCGCGCCAGCGCGCCGCCCGGACCGCCGCCTCGCGCAGCGCGGCCGCCGCGTCGCGGCGCAGATCGCCGTCGGCGGCCCGCACGAGGTCGGCGTAGCTGCCCGCGATCCGGTCCTCCAGTTCGGTCGCCAGCCGCACGGCGGCGGCCTCGTCCGGCACCGCGAACGGCAGCGCGTACGCGGCGGCGGCGGGCTGCGGCGGGTCGCCGAGGTCGCGGACGACGCGGCTGAGGGCGTCGCGGCGGGCGCGGTGGGCGTCGTACCCGGCGCGCGCCTCCGCGGCACGGCCGCCGCGGGCACGGGCGCCGACGACGCCGTAGCCGTAGACGGCGGCGTGCTCGGCGGCCAGCGCGCGCTGCGCCGCGGCGCGGGCCTCGTCGGACGGTTCGCTCACGGTGCCTCCTGGGCTGCGGGACGGGTGCGGGCCGCCGGCCGGTGGCCGGCGCGGCGCCGGGGGCGGTGGCCCGTAGCGCTCACGCCGTGGCCCCGAGGAGGTAGACGTGGGCCGCGCCCGCCGCGGCGACCGAGGCCAGCAGGCCGGCGAACTCCCCCGGGGCGGTGGCCAGGGCGGTGGTGTGGGCGTCGGCGGTGTGCTTCTCGGCGGCGGCCAGCTCCGCGACCGCCTTGGCCGGGTCCGCGGGCACCGGCTGCCCGCCGCGCTGCTGCTTCGGCGGCGGGGGAGCGGCGTCGGCGCGGTCGCCCGGGCCGTCCGCCCCGGTGGCCGGGGACGCGGCGCGGGCGTCCGCGGGCAGGCCGCGGGCCAGGGCGGCCACGTGCCGCGCCACCTCGGCGCGCAGCGGGTCGAGCGTCGTGGCCAGGCCGGGGTGCGCCGCGGTCGTCGCGTCGTAGCGGCCCAGCAGGAGGCGTGACTCGTCCGCGGCCCGGCGCCGGAGCCGTTCGCTGCGCGCGGGGTCGGAGTCCCCGTCGCCGCCGCCGTCTCCGGAACAGCCTGCGGTGGTGCCTGTCGCCGCCAGCACGGCGGCACCGGCCAGCACGGTCCTTCTCGCCGGGAGTCCCTTGATCCGCACGAGCCGAGCGTACCGGTGGGCAACGCACGGGTCGTGGAGCGGATACGCTTTGACCGGACACGTGACGTCACACAACAGCACACGCGGCCGAGGAGTCACCCGGATGAGCACCACCCAGAACGAGAGGCTGCGGGATCTGCTGGAGCCGCTCGTCAAGGAACGCGACCTCGATCTGGAGGAGATCGCGCTCACCCCGGCGGGCAAGCGGCGTGTCCTGCGGGTCGTGGTCGATGCCGACGGCGGCGTCGGGCTCGACACCTGCGCGGAGTTGAGCCGGCGCGTCGCGGCGGAGCTGGACGCGACCGACGCCATGGGCGACCGCCCGTACGTGCTGGAAGTCACGTCTCCGGGTGCCGACCGCCCGCTGACCCTGCCGCGCCACTACCGTCGTGCAGCGGACCGTTTGATCAAGGTGCAGCTACGGGAGGGCGGCGAGGTCGTGGGACGGATCACCGCGGCGGACGACGCGGGGGTGGACCTTGAGGTGCCGGGGGTGAAGGGCCGCAAACCCACCTCCCGGCGGCTGGACTTCGGCGAGATCGCCGCGGCCCGGGTCGAGATCGAGTTCAACCGCAAGGTGACGAAGGACGAGGAGGGCTCGTAGCCGTGGACATCGACATGAGCGCCCTGCGCGGCTTGGTGCGGGAGAAGGAGATCTCCTTCGACCTGCTGGTCGAGGCCATCGAGTCGGCCCTTCTCATCGCGTACCACCGCACCGAGGGCAGCCGCCAGCAGGCCCGCGTGGAGCTGGACCGGGAGACCGGGCACGTCACGGTGTGGGCCAAGGAGGACCCGGACGACGTGCCGGAGGGCGGCGAGGCCCGGGAGTTCGACGACACCCCGTCGGGTTTCGGCCGTATCGCCGCCACCACCGCGAAGCAGGTCATCCTCCAGCGGCTGCGGGACGCCGAGGAGGAGATCACCTTCGGCGAGTACGCGGGCCGCGAGGGCGACATCGTCACCGGCGTCGTCCAGCAGGGCAAGGACCCGAACAACGTGCTGGTCGACATCGGCCGGCTGGAGGCCATCCTGCCGGTGCAGGAGCAGGTGCCGGGCGAGGAGTACAAGCACGGCACCCGGCTGCGTACGTACGTGGTGCGGGTGACCAAGGGCGTACGCGGCCCGTCCGTGACCCTGTCGCGCACACATCCGAACCTCGTGAGGAAGCTCTTCGCGCTGGAGGTCCCGGAGATCGCCGACGGCTCGGTGGAGATCGCGGCCATCGCCCGCGAGGCCGGGCACCGCACGAAGATCGCCGTGCGCTCCACGCGCTCCGGACTGAACGCGAAGGGCGCCTGCATCGGCCCGATGGGCGGACGGGTGCGCAACGTGATGGCCGAGCTGGGCGGCGAGAAGATCGACATCGTCGACTGGTCCGACGAGCCGGGCGACCTCGTCGCCAACGCGCTCTCCCCGGCGCGGGTGACCAAGGTCGACATCGTGGACCTGGCGGCCCGCTCGGCGCGGGTGACGGTGCCGGACTACCAGCTCTCGCTGGCGATCGGCAAGGAAGGCCAGAACGCGCGGCTGGCGGCGCGGCTGACCGGCTGGCGCATCGACATCCGCCCGGACACCGAGCAGCCGGCGGACTGAGCCGGGCGAAAACCCGGTCGCCCCGCCGGTCGTAGATCACGTATGGTCGTGGCCGCCGTGGGCTGCGCGTTGCCCTGGGCAAAAACAGCCGTTCGATTGCCACCCCGAAGCGGGTGCCCGTCGGCCGTGGAGGTAGACTTGAGCGTGTCTGGCCGGACGCGCGCCCGGGGCTGCCCCGAGCGCACCTGCGTGGGGTGCCGGGTGCGTGCGACCAAAGGCGATCTGCTGCGTGTGGTGGAGGCCGGGGGCGCGTGCGTCCCCGATCCCCGCGGTACGCTGCCCGGCCGGGGCGCGTATCTGCACCCCGTCAAGGCATGCCTCGACCTGGCGGTCCGCCGCCGGGCGTTCGTCCGGGCCCTGCGGGCCCGGGGCCCGCTCGGCACCGCGGACGTGGACAGGTTCGTGGAGCAGGCCGTGGAGGCAGACATGAGCACGAAGAACACGAGCGCAGCGCGGAACCCCGCGCAGCCAGGTACCTCGCGAGTCGGAAGTGGGTCGAGATTGCGATGAGCACTCGATGAGTACGCGATGAGTACGCCCATGCAGAAGTAGCGACGGTCCGGCGGACACCCCCGGACCAGAAGGAGCGAAGTGGCTAAGGTCCGGGTATACGAACTCGCCAAGGAGTTCGGAGTCGAGAGCAAGGTCGTCATGGCCAAGCTCCAAGAACTTGGCGAATTCGTCCGCTCGGCGTCCTCGACCATCGAGGCGCCGGTCGTACGCAAACTGACTGACGCATTCCAGTCCGGCAACGGTTCGGCTGCGGCCAAGCCCGCCGGCAAGCCCGCAGCGCCGAAGAAGCAGGCCGCCGTCAAGCCCGGCGTGCCCGGCGCACCCGCGGCGAAGCCCGCCCCCGTCCAGCCCGAGCAGGCCGCGGAGCGCAAGCCCGCGCCGCGCCCCGGTGCCGACGCAGGCAGGCCCGCCCCCACCCCGGCGCCGCGTCCGGCTCCGGGCCCGACCCCGCCGGCGCAGAAGGCGTCGGCCCCGGCGCCCGAGGCGCCGGAGTTCACCGCGCCCCCCGCCGCCGACCGCGGCGGTGCCCCGAAGCCCGGCGTGAAGCCGGGTCCGCGTCCGCCCGCCCCCGCACGGGGTGGCGGCGGCGGTCAGAGCGGTGGTCAGGGTGGCGGTCAGAGCGGTGGCCAGACCGGCGGCGGCGGTGGCCGTCCCGGCGGTGCGCGCCCCGGCGCGCCCGGCCCGCGCCCCGGCGGCCGGCCGGCGGGCCCGCGCCCGGGTAACAACCCCTTCACGTCCAGTGGCTCCACCGGCATGGCCCGGCCGCAGGCCCCGCGCCCGCAGGCCCCCCGCCCCGGCGGCGGCCAGGGCGCCCAGAGCGGCGGCGGCCCGCGCCCGCAGGCGCCGGGCGGCTCCCGGCCCACCCCGGGCGGCATGCCCCGGCCGCAGGGCGGCCAGGGCGGCGGCGCCCGTCCCGGCGGCCCGCGCCCGAACCCCGGCATGATGCCGCAGCGGCCCGCCCCCGGCGGGCGCCCCGGCGCCCCGGCCGGCGGTCGTCCCGGCGGTGGCGGCGGTGGCCGTCCCGGCGGCGGCGGTCCCGGCGGTCGTCCGGGCGGCGGCGGTGGCGGCGGCGGTCGTCCCGGCGGTGGCGGCGGCTTCGGCGGTCGTCCCGGTGGCGGCGGCGGTGGCGGCGGCTTCGCCGGCCGTCCCGGCGGCGGTGGCGGCGGTGGCCGTCCCGGCTTCGGCGGTCGTCCCGGCGGTCCCGGTGGCCGCGGCGGCACGCAGGGCGCCTTCGGCCGCCCCGGCGGTCCCGCGCGCCGCGGTCGCAAGTCGAAGCGGCAGCGCCGCCAGGAGTACGAGCAGATGCAGGCGCCGTCCATCGGCGGCGTGATGCTTCCGCGCGGCAAGGGCGAGACGGTCCGTCTCTCCCGCGGCGCGTCGCTCACCGACTTCGCGGAGAAGATCAACGCCAACCCGGCGTCCCTGGTCCAGGTGATGTTCAACCTGGGCGAGATGGTCACCGCGACGCAGTCCGTCTCCGACGAGACGCTGCACCTCCTGGGCGAGGAGATGAACTACACCGTCCAGGTCGTCAGCCCGGAGGAGGAGGACCGCGAGCTGCTCGAGTCCTTCGACATCGAGTTCGGCGAGGACGAGGGCGGCGAGGAAGCGCTCGTGGCGCGGCCCCCGGTGGTCACCGTCATGGGTCACGTCGACCACGGCAAGACGCGCCTGCTGGACGCGATCCGCAAGACCAACGTCCTGGAGGGCGAGGCCGGCGGTATCACCCAGCACATCGGCGCGTACCAGGTGGCGACCGACGTCAACGGCGAGGAGCGCCGGATCACCTTCATCGACACCCCGGGCCACGAGGCGTTCACCGCCATGCGTGCCCGCGGTGCGAAGGCGACCGACATCGCGATCCTCGTGGTCGCGGCCAACGACGGCGTGATGCCGCAGACGGTCGAGGCGCTGAACCACGCCAAGGCGGCCGACGTGCCGATCGTCGTCGCGGTCAACAAGATCGACGTCGAGGGTTCGGACCCGACGAAGGTGCGCGGCCAGCTCACCGAGTACGGGCTGGTGGCCGAGGAGTTCGGCGGCGAGACGATGTTCGTCGACATCTCCGCCAAGCAGGGCCTGCACATCGAGAACCTGCTGGAGGCCGTCGTCCTCACCGCGGACGCCAGTCTGGACCTGCGCGCGAACCCGAGGCAGGACGCCGAGGGCATCGCGATCGAGGCCCACCTCGACCGCGGTCGCGGCGCCCTGGCGACCGTGCTGGTCCAGCGCGGCACGCTGCGCGTCGGCGACACGATGGTCGTGGGCGACGCCTACGGCCGCGTGCGCGCCATGCTCGACGACCTGGGCAACCCCCTGGACGAGGTCGGTCCTTCGACCCCCGCCCAGGTGCTCGGTCTGACCAGCGTCCCCGGCGCCGGGGACAACTTCCTGGTGGTCGAGGAGGACCGTACGGCCCGCCAGATCGCCGAGAAGCGCGCCGCGCGCGAGCGCAACGCCGCCTTCGCCAAGCGCACCCGCCGGGTGTCGCTGGAGGACCTGGACAAGGTGCTCAAGGCCGGCGAGGTGCAGCAGCTCAACCTCATCATCAAGGGCGACGCGGCGGGTTCCGTCGAGGCGCTGGAGTCCTCGCTCATGCAGCTCGACGTCGGTGAAGAGGTCGACCTGCGCGTGCTGCACCGCGGCGTGGGTGCGGTCACCGAGACCGACATCGACCTGGCCACGGGCTCGGACGCGATCGTCATCGGCTTCAACGTCCGCGCCGAGGGCCGGGCGACGCAGATGGCCGAGCGCGAGGGCGTCGACGTCCGGTACTACTCGGTGATCTACCAGGTCATCGAGGAGATCGAGGCCGCGCTGAAGGGCATGCTCAAGCCGGAGTACGAGGAGGTGGAGCTCGGCACCGCCGAGATCCGCGAGGTCTTCCGCTCCTCCAAGCTGGGCAACATCGCCGGTGTGCTCATCCGCTCCGGCGAGGTCAAGCGCAACACCAAGGCCCGGGTCATCCGCGACGGCAAGGTGGTCGCGGAGAACCTCAACATCGAGGGCCTGCGTCGCTTCAAGGACGACGTCACCGAGATCCGTGAAGGCTTCGAGGGCGGTATCAACCTCGGAAACTACAACGACATCAAGGTGGACGACGTCATCGCGACGTACGAGATGCGCGAGAAGCCGCGCGGCTGATCCGCAGCACCGTCGGCAGGGGGCGGCCCTTCACGAAGGGCCGCCCCCCGCCGCCCCTCCATCCCGTATATCCCGTACCGGCGGGTGATCCGGACACACGTGTACGTAGGGACGCTTTCCTGCGACTTCCTCCTCGGCGACGTACGGTCGCTGAAGGAGAAGCGCTCCGTCGTCCGCCCGATCGTCGCGGAGCTGATCCGCAAGTACGCGGTGACCGCCGCGGAGGTCGGACACCAGGATCTGCACCGCCGGACCGTGATCGGTCTGGCGACGGTCTCCGGGGACACCGGACACCTCACCGATGTGCTGGACCGGTGCGAGCGGATGCTCGCCGCCCGGCCGGAGGTGGAACTGCTGGCCGTACGCCGGCGGATCCACCACGAAGACGACGAGTAGAACAAGTGGGCAAGGAGACGGACCAGTGGCCGACAACGCACGGGCGAAGCGCTTGGCGGACCTCATCCGTGAGGTCGTGGCCGAGAAGCTCCAGCGGGGCATCAAGGACCCGCGGCTCGGCTCCCGGGTGACCATCACCGACACGCGCGTCACCGGCGACCTGCGGGAGGCGACCGTCTTCTACACGGTGTACGGCGACGACGAGGAGCGGGAGCAGGCGGCGAAGGGGCTGGAGAGCGCCAAGGGCGTGCTGCGCTCGGCGGTCGGCGCCGCGGCCGGGGTGAAGTTCACGCCCACGCTCGCGTTCGTGCCGGACGCGCTGCCCGACAACGCCAAGAACATCGACGACGTCCTGGAGCGCGCCCGGCTCCAGGACGAGCAGGTGCGCAGCGTCGCCGCGGGCGCGGAGTACGCGGCCGGGGCGGACCCGTACCGGCGGGAGCGGGACGAGGACGACGCGGACGACGACGGCGAACCGGGCACCGGCGACGGCGAGTCGGGCCCCGGCGACGCCTCGGCGGACTCCGGCGCGGCGCGCGGCGACGCGGACGGGGGCCCGGCGGGGGCATGAGCGGGAAGTCGACCGGCCCGGACGGCCTTGTCATCGTCGACAAGCCGGCCGGGCTGACCTCGCACGACGTGGTCGGCCGGCTGCGCCGGCTGGCCCGTACCCGGCGCGTGGGCCACGCCGGGACGCTGGACCCGATGGCGACGGGCGTGCTCGTCGTCGGCGTGGAGAAGGCGACCCGGCTGCTCGGCCATCTCGCGCTCACCGACAAGGAGTACCGGGCCACGATCCGGCTCGGCCAGACGACGGTCACCGACGACGCCGAGGGCGACGTCACGGCCGCCGCCGACGCCGGTGACCTGCCGCCCGGCGCGGTCGACGCCGGCATCGCCGGGCTGACCGGCGACATCATGCAGGTGCCGTCCGCGGTCAGCGCCATCAAGGTGGACGGCAAGCGGTCGTACAAGCGGGTGCTCGACGGCGAGGCCGTGGAGCTGCCGGCCCGGCCGGTGACCGTCAGCACGTTCGTGCTGCACGACGTGCGGGCGGCGACGGCCGCGGACGGCACGTGCGTGACGGACCTGGACGTGACGGTGGAGTGCTCCTCGGGCACGTACATCCGCGCCCTGGCCCGCGACCTCGGCGCCGGCCTCGGCGTCGGCGGCCACCTCACCGCGCTGCGCCGCACCCGCGTCGGCCCGTACGGGCTGGACGGCGCGCGGACGCTGGTGCAGTTGGAGGAGCGGCTCGACGTGCTGCCGATCGGCGACGCCGCGGCGGCGGCCTTCCCGCGCTGGGATGTGGACGCCGAGCAGGCGCGGCTGCTGTCGCACGGGGTGCGGGTGGCGGTGCCGGCGGAGCTGGCGGAGGGGCCGAACGCGGTGTTCGGGCCGGACGGGCGCTTCCTGGCGCTGGTGGAGCCGGCCGAGGGGCGCGCGAAGGCGCTGGCGGTGTTCGTCTAGCGGGAGTTGCCGCACCCGGGGGTACGTGACGGCCGTCCGCGGCTGCCCCGGCCCCGGCCCCGGCCGCCCTGCGTCGCTATTGCGCCGAACGGGTGCCCCGGGGGGCGCATCGTGCCATTCCTCGTTTCCCGTGATCAGCCGGTGGCAAGCCATGCCCTGGGGCCCACCCGGGGAGGCTGGTCGTTGCCGCATTCATCGCCGCCGCCGCGCGCTCCCGGCACCGTCGTGCGCATCCGCGACCTCGCCGGCCGGCCGCGGGGCACCGGATTTCTCGTGGACGCCGCGGGCACCGTGCTCACCAGCCACGAGGCCGTCGACGGCCTCGCCCGGCTGGTGCTGCACGCCCCCGGCGGCACGCACACGTGGCTGATCGAGTCCGCGGACGTCACGTCGCTGCCGGGCGCGGACCTCGCGGTCGTACGGGCCCGGGGGCTGGCCGGCGCCCGGCCGTTCCCGCTCGCCGCCGCGGTGCCCGACGACGGCACGGAGGTGGCCGTCGCGCTGCCGCGGGCGCGGGTGCCGGGGCGGGTGGTGGCCGCGGCCACGGCCACGTACACGGCGACCGACCGCTACCACCTCGTCGAGGGCGTGCTGCAACTCGCCCTGGCCCCGCACGAGTCGCTGCTCGCGGGCGGTGAGGCGAGCGGCGCGCCGGTGCTGGACGCGGCGAGCGGGGCGGTGGTCGCGGTGGTCGGCACCGCGCTGCACGCGGACCGCGGCGGGGTGTCCCACGCGGTGCCGTTGCGCGGGGCGGCGGACGACGCGGCGGGGACGCTGTCGGCGGCGCTGGACCGGGGCGGGGCGCAGGTGGCGGCGTACGGGCGGGACCTGAACCTGGCGGGGGCGCTGGAGCTGGGGGCGGCGGGGCTCGGTGGGTTCGGGGCCGGGGGAGTCGCGGTTGCGGAGGGTGCGGCGGCGGCCGGGGCCGGCGGGTGCGCGGGGGGAGTCGCGGAGGTGGGGGCTGCCGCGGTTGGCGGGGCGGGAGCCGGCGGCCGTGCCGCTGCCGCTGCCGTGGGCGGGGCCGCGGGGTGCGGGGGTGGCCCGGCTCCCCGGGGTCCGGCGGGAGTGCGGGGCGGGGTGTGGGCGGAGCCCGTCGAACGGCCGGCGGTGGCGGCGGAGTTCGGGCGGTTCCTCGGCGGCACCGCGCACGTCCTCGCGCTCGTCGGCGACCCCGGCACCGGACGGTCCACCGAACTCGCCCGCCTCGCCGCCCGTCGCGCGGCCGGCCCGGACGCCGCGCCGTCGGTGTGCCTGCGGGGCGCGGACCTGAAGGTCGCGGACGCCGGCGTACGCGACGCCGTGGCCCGGGCGCTCGGCGACGCCGCCCGGGTGGTGGCCGCCGCCGCGGGCGGCGCGGGCTGCGCGGGCGACCCGGCGACGGCCACCCCGGAGGCGGTGGCCGCGCAAGCGCACGTCGCCGGGCGGCCGTTGCTCGTCGTGCTCGACGCCCCGGAGGAGATGCCGCCGGTGCTGGCGCACGCGCTGGGGGACTGGACGGCGCACACGGCGCGGTGGCTGGGCGCGCACGGCGTACGGCTGGTGCTGGCGTGCCGGCCGGAGTACTGGGAGCGGGCCGGCGCGCTGTTCCCGGCGGGGACGCTGCACGCGGGGCGGTCGGGGCCGGGCACGCTGCCGCCGTGCGTGCCGCTGGGCGACTTCACCCCGGCGGAGGCGGAAGCGGCCCGTACCCGCTACGGCATCCCCGCCACCGCACTCCACCCCGCCGACGCCCGCCACCCGCTCACGCTCCGCCTGCTGGCGGAGGTCCGCGCGGCACTGCCGCGGGCCGGCGGGGCGGGGGAGGGCGCGTGTGCGCCGGGCGGGGCCGGGCGGGCGCAGGATTCGCTACGGGCCGGGGTGGAGCCGCCGGGCGGGGGCGGAGGCTCGCATGCGGTGGTGCCGGTGCCGGGCGGGGTCGGGATGGAGACGCGGGGCGCCGGACCGGGTTCTGCGGGTGGCGTGGGCGGTGCCGCGGTACGGGGTCCCGGGCCGTCCGGCGCGGAGCTGTCGGGCGGGGGCGGTGGCTTGGACTCCGCGGTGCCGGTGCCGGTGCCGGTGCCGGTGCCGGTGCCGGGCGCGGTCGGGGTGGAGACGTGGGGCGTCGGTAAGGGCTCCCCGGCCTCGGTGGGGGGCGCCGCCGTACGGGATCCCGCGCCGGCCGGGGCGAAGGCGCCGGGTGCGGGCCCAAGGGCCGCGGCCGGCGAGGGCTGCGGGCCGCGGCGGTGGGAGGTGTTCGAGGGGTATCTCGCGCTCGTCTGCCTGCGCATCGCCCGGCGGCTCGCACAAGGGGCGGGCCCCGGCGGGCCGCGGGGGGCCGCCGTCGGGCGGCTCGCGGCGTACGTGGCCGGGCAGGCGCACGAGGCGGCGCGGCGGTGCCTGGGGCCCGGGCAGGGGGAGTTGGAGCGGGCCGCCTTCGAGGAGCTGTTCCCCTGGCGGGTGCCGGACCCCCTCGCCGGCCTCACCGGGTGGGCCTCCGCGGTGCTCGCCGAAGGGCTGCTGGTGCCCGCGGGCGCCGGCTACCGCTTCGCGCACGAGGCGTTCGCCGACTGGCTCCAGGGTGCGCACCTCGACGTCGACGCCGCCCTCGCCGTACTCGTCCACCGGACCTCCGACCGCTGGCGCCCCGGCGACCTGCCGTCCTCCGCCGACGGCGGCGCCGGGCGCCGCGCGCTGCCGGTGCCGCCGCACCGGATCGGGGCGTGCGTCGAGGCGCTGCTCCTGCTGGAGCGCCGCCACGGGCGTACGGAGCTGGGCCACCGGCTGACGGACCTGCTGGCCGCCGCCGACGCCGCGGCCACCCGCCGCTCCTCGTTCCCCGAGCCACGCCGCGCGCCCGGCGCGGACGGGGCCGCAGCGCCCGCAGACGGCGGCTGGTGGGGCGCCCACCTGCTGGCCGAGACCCTGCTGCGGGTGCCCGACGCCCGCCCGTACCGGCAGGTGCTCCGGCGCCTCGCCGCCCGCGTCACCGGCCACGCCGCCCGCTTCGGCGGCACCGCACAACTCCCCGACGTGCTCGCCCCCTTCGGCCCCTCGTTCTGCACCCGGCTCCCCCTCCCGCTCGCCGACCGCCTCGACCTGCTGCGCGTCCTCGTGCCCGCCGACACCGGCCGCCCGTCCGCGTACCTGACCGCCGCGGGGGAACTGCTCCACGCCGACCCGGACACCGTGCAGCCGCTGCTCGTCGGCTGGTTCGACGACGCACGCGAGCTGCCCGCCGAGGGCGCCACCGTCGCCGACGCCGCCCAGGCGCTCCTGTACACCCACCGCACCCGCGCCGTCGACGACCTCACCGACGCCCTCGTCGCCGCCGCCCACCCGCGTGCCGGCGAACTCCTCGCCGCGCTCGCCGAGGACGAGCCGTCCGCGCTGTGCCGCGCCGTGGACCGCTGGGCGCGCGACCCCCGCGCGGAGCGGCGGGCCGCCGCCGCCACGTACGCGCCCGCGACCGCCCGGCACGCCCGCGGCGCCGCCGACCGCGCGCTGCTCCGCCACGCCGCCGAGGCCCTGCTCGCCCGGCCCGACGACGACACCCTCCACGGCCCCGCCCTCGCCGTCCTCCTCCGCGACCCCGACAGCCGCGCCGCACACCTCCACCGCGCCCTGTCGCTCCTCGACGCCGACGACCCGCACCTCGCCCCCGCCGACCTCGCCCCCGCCCTCGCCACCCACCCGGGCCCCGTACTCGACGCCTTCCGGGACCGCCTCCACCGCCCCGGCAGCGGCGCCGCCGACGTGCTGCGCACCCTCGCCCGGGCACGCGCCTCGGCCCCCGCGGTGGCGCGCGGCGCCGCGGACCTCGTCCGCGAGTACGTCGACCACCACCCCGAAGGCGCCGTGGCCGCCGCCGACTTCGTCGACCGGCGGCTGGAGCACGGGCAGGGCGACCGCGCCGTACTCTTCCCGCTCGCCGTGGAACTGCTCACCGCCCACTCGCCGGTGGTACGCCGCGCGCTGGCCGCCGTCGTCGCCGAGCCGGGCACCCGCACCTCCCGCGCGCTGCGCCGCGAGTTGCTGTCCGTACTGCTGGACCGCGAGCGCGAACCCGCCGTGCTCGACGCCCTGCTCGCCGCGGTCGGCCGCACCGCGGCCCGGCGCGCGGAGTGCCGCACGCGGGACCTCGTCCAGCACATCGGGACGCTGCTGTCCCGTACGCCCGAGGGGGCGGCCGTGTTCGACCGGCGGCTGGTGGCGCTGGCCGGCGAGCTGCCCGCGTTCGGGGAGCAACTGCGCGGGTGGCTGGCGGCGGACCCGGACGGCTGGGCGGTGCTGCTGGGGCCGAGCGCGCAGCTCGCCGTGGGCACGTCGCACCCGCGGCGCGCGTCCTGAGCAGGCGGGCGCGCGCGTTCCGCGGACCGCGGAGCCGGTACGCACCGGGCCGTACCCGAGCGCGCGCCGCGGCGCGAAACCGGCCGTCCCGCCGGGCCGGAGCGCCGCCCGGGTCCTGCACCGGGCCGCGAGCATGGCAGTCTTGTGTTCCACAACCCTGCACCGGGCAGGCACGGACAACGCGGACCGAGGAGCGGGCACAGTGCAGCGCTGGCGTGGCTTGGAGGACATCCCCGAGGGGTGGGGGCGCAGCGTCGTCACCATCGGCTCGTTCGACGGCGTGCACCGCGGCCACCAGCTCATCATCGGCCGGACGGTGGAGCGGGCCCGGGAGCTGGGCGTGCAGTCCGTCGTCGTGACCTTCGACCCGCACCCCATGGAGGTCATCCGGCCCGGCAGCCACCCCCCGCTGCTGGCCGCCCACCACCGGCGGGCGGAGCTGATGGCGGACCTCGGCGTGGACGCGCTGCTGATCCTGCCGTTCACCGCGGAGTTCTCGAAGCTGTCGCCGGCGGACTTCGTGGTCAAGGTGCTGGTCGACAAGCTGCACGCGCAGGTGGTCGTGGAGGGGCCGAACTTCCGCTTCGGCCACAGGGCCGCCGGGGACGTCGCGTTCCTCGCCTCGCTCGGCGAGACGTACGACTACACGGTGGACATCGTCGACCTCCAGGTCAGCGGCGCCGCGGGCGACGGCGAGCCGTTCTCCTCCACGCTCGCCCGCCGGCTGATCGCCGAGGGCGACGTCGCGGGGGCCGCGGAGGTCCTGGGCCGGCCGCACCGGGTCGAGGGCGTCGTCGTACGGGGCGCGCAGCGCGGCCGGGAGCTGGGCTTCCCGACCGCCAACCTGGAGACCCTGCCGCACACCGCGATCGCCGCGGACGGGGTCTACGCGGGCTGGCTGGACGCCGCGGGCGAGCGGATGCCGGCGGCGATCTCGGTGGGCACGAACCCGCAGTTCGACGGCACGGAGCGGACGGTCGAGGCGTACGCGCTCGACCGCGACGACCTCGACCTGTACGGGCTGCACGTGGCCGTCGACTTCCTCGCCTTCGTCCGCGGCCAGGAGCGCTTCGACACGGTCGAGGACCTGAAGTCCCAGATGCGCCGCGACGTCGACACCTGCCGCGAACTGACCACCGGCCGGTGAGGGCAAGGGGCCGTCCGGCCCCTGCCCGACGCGCGTAGAACGCCGCTACTGTCCCCGCCTGTACATGTTTGCAGGGGGGATCATGAGCAATTCACCATATGCGAACCAGCCTGACGGCCCCTACCCAGCCGCCCCGCCCCCGGGCCCGGCGACGCGGGACCGCGGGATCCGGACGGCCGTCGTCGCGGCCGGCGTCCTCGCCGTCTTCGGTGTCGGGGCCGCGGTCGGCAACGGCGCCGGCGGATCGGACGCCGCGGGTGCGGCGCCGACGGTCACGGCCACCGCTGAATCCACCGAGACCGTCACCGCGCCGCCGGAGCCCGCGCCGACCGTCACCAAGACCAGGACCGTCGAGGTCGAAGTGACCGAGACCGAGACCGTCACCGCCGATCCGCCCCCGGACAGCGGCGCCGACTCCGGCTTCGACCCGAACTCGGACCCCGCCGGGGACGGCGGCAACACCTCCGGCTACCCGGACGGCCCGCCGCCCGGCCCCGACGTCGACTGCCCGGATCTTCCGGGCCCCGTGTGGGTGGGCGACAGCGACCCGCACGACCTCGACCGGGACGGCGACGGCGTCGGCTGCGACTGAATCCGGCCCCTCGCCTCCCGGCGCCGCCGACGCCCCTCGGGGGTGCTACGTCGCCGGGGTCGCCGCCTGGATTTCCGCCAGGTGGCAGGCCACCCCCGGGGCGGTGCCGTCCAGGACCGGGAGGTCCGTGCCGCGGCAGGCGTCGGCGACACCCGCCGACGCCGCCGCGCCGGAGGCGAGCGACTGGCAGCGGGCGTGGAACCGGCAGCCGCCCGGGATCCGCGCCGGGTCCGGCGGCTCGCCCGCCAGCACCACCGGCTCCGTCCCCGACTCCGGCAGCACCGACAGCAGGGCCTTCGTGTACGGGTGCCGCGGCGCGGTCAGCACCTCCTCCACCGGCCCCGCCTCCACGATCCGGCCCAGGTACATCACCGCCACCCGGTCCGCGATGTTCCACGCCAGCCCCAGGTCGTGCGTGACGACCAGCGCGGACAGGCCCAGTTGGTCGCGCAGCCGCAGCAGCAGCGCCAGAATCTCGCCGCGCACCGAGGCGTCGAGCGAGGCCACCGGCTCGTCGGCGACGATCAGCTCCGGGTCGAGCACCAGCGCGCCCGCGATGACGACGCGCTGCCGCTGCCCGCCGGACAGCTCGTGCGGGTAGCGCAGGAAGAACCGCTCCGGCGGGCGCAGCCCGGCGCGCGCGAGCGCGGAGGCCACGACGGCGCGCTCGTCGCCGCGGTGGCCGTGGATGCGCAGGCCCTCGGCGACCGCGTCGTAGACGGTGTGCCGCGGGTTCAGCGACCCGCTGGGGTCCTGGAGCACGAGCTGCACCCGCCGGCGGTACGCCTTGAGCGCCCGGCTGCCGTACCCCAGCGGGGAGCCGCGGAACGAGACCGCGCCGGCGGTGGGGCGGACCAGGCCGAGGAGCGCGCGGGCCAGGGTGGTCTTGCCGCAGCCGGACTCGCCGACGAGCGCGACGATCTCGCCGGGGCCGATGGACAGGTTGACGCCGTCGACCGCCCGTGCGGCGGGCGCGCCGTGCCGGCCGGGGAAGACGACGCGGAGTCCGTCGGCGGCGAGCAGCGGCTCCCCGGCGCCGGCGCCGTCCGGGCCGCGTACGGGCGCCGACGCGGTGTCCGTACGGACGCCCGCGTCCCTCCGTACGTCCGTGTCCGCCGCGCCCTGCGCGGCGCCCGCGTCCGCGGTGTCCTTGCGAACGTTCACCGGCCCGCCCGCCCGTACGTCCTTCTCCGCCGACTCCCCGCTCACCGTGCCTCCTTGACGCTGCCCACGTGTACGCACGCCGCCCGCCGTCCCGGGCCCGACTCCCGCAGCCGCGGGTCGTCCGCCGCGCAGGTCTCCAGCGCCACCGGGCAGCGCGGGTGGAACGCGCAGCCCGGCGGCAGGCGGGCCGGGTCCGGCGGGTCGCCGGGCAGGCCCTGCGGGGCGCGGCGGTCCGCGGTGCGGCCGACGGTCGGGAACGCCGCCGCCAGCGCGCCGCTGTACGGGTGCTCCGCCGCCGTGAACACCCGCTGCGCCGGGCCCTCCTCGATGATCCGGCCCGCGTACATGACGGCCAGCCGGTCGCAGGTGTCGGAGAGCACCGCCAGGTCGTGGCTGATCATCAGCAGGCTGATGCCCTGGTCGGCGACGAGCCGCTCGATGAGCCGCAGGATCTGCGCCTGGATCATCACGTCCAGCGCCGTCGTCGGCTCGTCGGCGACGATCAGCCGCGGGTCGCACGCCAGCGCCATCGCGATCATCACCCGCTGCCGCTGGCCGCCGGACAGCTCGTGCGGGTACGCGCCGCCGCGCGCGGCCGGCAGCCCGACCTGCTCCAGCAGCCCGTCCGCCCGTCGCCTGGCCGCGGCCTGCGAGGTCTCCAGCCGGTGCAGCAGGATCGGCTCGGCGATCTGGTCGCGGATGCGGTGGACGGCGTTGAGCGAGTGCATCGCGCCCTGGAAGACGATCGACGCCCCCGCCCAGCGCACCGCGCGCAGCCGCCCCCACGACATGGTGAGCACGTCCTCGCCGTCGAGCAGGATCTCGCCGCTGAGCCGCGCCGAGCGCGGCAGCAGCCGCAGCAGCGCCAGCGCCAGGGTCGACTTGCCGCAGCCCGACTCCCCGGCGAGGCCGAGCTTCTGCCCGGCGGCCACGGTGAGGTCCACGCCCCGCACCGCGGGGACGGCGGCGGCGCCCGTACCGTACGTCACGTGCAGGTCCCGCACGTCGAGGAGCGTCACTTCGCCACCCCCAGCTTCGGGTTGAGTACGGACTCCAGCGCCCGCCCGGACAGCGTGAAGCAGAGCGCGACCAGCGCGATGGCGATGCCCGGCGGCACCAGGAACGACCAGTGCCCGGAGCTGATCGCGCCCGCTTCGCGGGCGTCCTGGAGCATGCCGCCCCAGGAGATGACCTGCGGGTCGCCGAGGCCCAGGAACGCGAGCGTGGCCTCGGTGAGGATGGCCTCGGAGATGACCAGCGTGGTCTGGGCGAGGACCAGCGGCATCACGTTCGGCAGCACGTGCCGGAGCATGATGTGCGTGTGCCCGCCGCCGAGCGCACGGGCGCGTTCGACGTACGGGCGGGCCTCGATGGCCAGCGTCTGCGCCCGTACCAGGCGCGCGGTCTTGGGCCAGGCGGCCACGCCGATGGCGATGATGACCGTGGTGACCGACCGGGACATCACCGTGGCCAGCACGATCGCCAGCACCAGCGTCGGCATGACGAGGAAGAAGTCCGTGACGCGCATGAGCACGCCGGACAGCCAGCCGCCGTAGTGGCCGGCGATCATGCCGACGAAGGTGCCGATGCCGACGGTCAGCGCGGCGGCCAGCAGCCCGACGGTGAGCGAGATGCGGGCCCCGTACACCAGCAGGTCGAGCACCGAGCGGCCGAACTGGTCGGTGCCCAGCGGGAACTCCGTGCTCGGGTCCTCCAGCGCCGTGCCCGGCGCGTCGGTGACGCTGTCGGCGTCGGAGCCGACCAGGAGCGGCGCGGCCAGGGCCACGAACGCGATGACGGCGAGCGAGACGAGGCCCACGAGCCCCGCCCGCTGCCCGCGGTACGCGCGCCAGAAGCGGGCCGCCGAGCGGCGCCGGCGGGCGCGGGCCAGCGCCCGCGGGTCGGTGGCGGCGGGTTTGGCGGCGGGCGGCCCGGCGGGGTCCGTACCCGGGGAGTCCGTGCCCGGGGAATCCGTGCCCGGGGAGCCGGCGCCCGGCTCCTTGCCCAGTGCTTCTGTGCTCATCGGCCCACCCGGGGATCGAACAGCGGATAGATCAGGTCGGCGACCACGCTCATCACGATCATCGAGCCCGCGTAGACGATGAACAGGCCCTGGATCAGCGGCAGGTCGGGGACGCTCAGCGCCTGGTAGAACAGCCCGCCCAGGCCCGGCCAGGAGAAGACCGTCTCGACCAGGATGGAGCCGGCCGCGATGAAGCCGAGGTTGACGAAGACGAGCGTGATCGTCGGCAGCATCGCGTTCGGCACGGCGTGCCGGCGGCGCACGAGGTCGTCGCGCAGCCCCTTGGCGCGGGCGGCCGTCAGGTAGTCGCTGCCCATCTCGTCCAGCAGCGAGGAGCGCATGACCAGCAGCGTCTGCGCGTAGCACGCCGCCACGAGGGTGAGCACCGGCAGGAACATGTGGTGGACCACGTCCACGACGTACGCGATGCCCTCCTCGCCGCCCGACTCCATGCCGCCGGTGGGGAACAGCCCGGGGATGGGGCCGATGCCGACGGAGAAGACGATGATGAGGAGCATCCCGAGCCAGAAGTGCGGCACCGACCACAGGGTGAGCGCGACGCCGGTGTTGACCTTGTCGCCCAGGCCGCCGTGCCGCCAGGCCGCGCGCGTGCCCAGCCACAGCCCGAGGGCGCTGTAGAGCACCACGGCCGTGCCGGTGAGCAGCAGGGTGGCCGGCACCCGCTCCCAGATGAGGTCCAGCACCGGCTTGTTGAACTGGTACGAGTCGCCGAGGTTGCCGGTCAGCGCGTCGCCGACGTAATGCGTGAACTGCTCCCACAGCGGCAGGTCGAGCCCGTACTGCCGGCGCAGCGCGGCGAGTTGCTCGGCGTCGACCTTGCGGCCGTGCGTCATCGTCTTGACCGGGTCGCCGGGGACGATCCGGAAGAGGAAGAAGCTGGTGACGAGGATGGCGAAGAGGGAGACCGCGGCGCCGGCGAGCTTGCCCGCCACGTAACCGAGGTAGGCGCGGCGGGAACTGCCCGCTGAGCCGCGGACGTCGGGCGCCGTTTTCACGGCGACGGGGGTGACGGGTGCTTCAGCCGTAGACATGGCCCTCGCTTTGCTGGGGTGCCGTCCGGGTGCGTGGTGCTTCAGGGGTGGTGCGTGAGGCGCGTGCGGAGTGCGTCTCGGGCGGGTGACGGGGTCGGTCGGGCGGGGTGTCCGGCGCCGCGGCGCCGGACACCCCGGGGGCGAGGGTGCGTACGGGCTACTCGCGGTCCGCCGACGTGGCCCGGCGGCGCAGCGCGAAGGCGACGCCGGCCGCGACCGCGACGACGACCGCCGCACCGCCGCCGAGCACCACGCCCATCGCCGAGCCGCCGTCGTCGGACGCCTCCGCGGCCGGGACCGCGGTGGCCCAGCTCCAGGAGCCGTCCTGGCCCCAGATGTTGCCGTCGCCCGCGGGCATGGCGGTGATCGACGCGATGTGGTCGGTGCGGTACGCCTCCACGGAGTTCGGGTACGCCAGCACGTTCATGTACCCGGTGTCGTAGAGCACCGACTGCATCTCACGGACTATCCCGGCGCGCTTGGCCGGGTCGTCGTACGCGGCCAACTGCTCGGCGTAGAGCCGGTCGAAGTCCTTGTTGCAGATGAAGTTGTCCGTCTGCCCCACGACGTCCTCCGACTCCGGCAGCGCGGCGCAGGTGTGGATGGCGAGGACGAAGTCCGGGTCGGGGTTGACCGACCAGCCGTCGAAGGCGAGGTCGTACTCACCGGCCACCCACGGGTCGCCGACGTTGTCCAGGCACTGGAGGTCCAGGCCGATGCCCAGCTCGCCCCACCACTCCTCCAGGAACTTGCCCGCCGCCTTGTCCTTGGGGTCGGTGGAATGGCACAGCATCCGGAAGTCCAGCGGCTTGCCGTCCTCGCCGACGCGCTTGCCGTCCTTGAGCTTGTAGCCCGCTTGGTCCAGCAGTTGCGCCGCCTTCTTCGGGTCGTAGCCCCTCTTCTGCTCGGCCGACGGCTTCCAGTGGTAGTCGGCGAAGCGCGGCGGGATGTAGCCCTCGCCCTCGACGCCGTGCCCCTGGAGGACCTTGTCCACGATCGCCTCCCGGTCCACCGCGAGGAAGAGCGCCTCGCGCACCCGCGGGTCGAGCAGCGCCGGATGGCCGTCGCCGAACTTGCGGCCCTGGACGTCCCGCGCCCCGGGGTTGGTGGCGATGGCCCAGAAGCGCCGGCCCTGGCCGTCGTTGACCTTGATGTCGGGCTGGCCCTTCAGCGACGCGGCGTGCGCCGGCGTCAGGTCCGGCACGAAGGACACCTCGCCCTTGCGCAGGGCGGCCACGGCGGCGTCGGTCTCCTTGTAGTACTTGAACGTCAGCTCGTCGAACTTCGGCTTGCCCCGCCAGAAGTGCGCGTTCGGCTCGAAGGTCACGTGCGAGTCGGTCTTGAAGCCGGTGAGCACGTACGGGCCGCTGCCGACGACCGGGAAGTCGCCGTCGTTGTTGAACTTCCCGAGGTCGTCGACGTCCTGCCAGACGTGCTTGGGCACGATCGGCAGGTCCATCGAGTTCATCGTGGCCTGCGGCTCCTTCAGCTCCACGACGAGCGTGCGGGCGTCGGGCGCCGAGACCTTCGCGAAGTTGGCGACGTACGAGCCGTTGGCGGCGCCCGCGGCGTCGTCCGTCATCATCGTGTGGAACGTCCAGCGGGCGTCCTCGGCGGTCAGCGGCTTGCCGTCGGACCACTTCACGCCCTCGCGGAGGGTGTACGTCCACGTCTTGCCGGCGTTCGAGGGCTCCCACTTCTCGGCCAGCCCCGGGATGGGCTCCTGCGTCTTGACGTCGTAGTTGACGAGGGAGTCGTACATCAGCCGGTTCAGGCTCGTGGCCACGAGGGTGACCGCGAGGAACGGGCTGAGCGAGTCGACGCTCTGCGCGACGGCCGCGGTCAGTACTTGCTTGTCGCCGTTGTCGCCGTCGTCGCCGCCGTCGTCCTGGGCGGACTTCGCCGCGGCCGGGCCCACGGGGCCGACGGCGGCGGCCCCGATCAGCGCGAGGGCCGCGGCGCCCGCGCAGAGCGCGCGGCGCAGCCGCCGGCCGCGGCGGCCGGCGGAGGTCGGTCGAGGGAGTGGGCCGGGCGTCAAGGCGTTGTCGTCGGTGGGCTGCATGACACCTCGCGGTCTGAAGGGGGGCGGGATGCCGGCTGACCGGCCTGGGGTCGGGTCTGTCTAGCGAGGTTGGTCTAAACATGTCAACGACCGTGACCGGCCTGTACGAGGGCGATACCCGGCTGAAACGCGAATGAGGCCCGCGCCTTCAAAAAGGCTGCGGGCCTCATTGGTTCAACCCAATGGCGGCAGGCGGGACGGCGCCCCGGCCGGGACCGCCGGCGCGGCCGGCGGTCGCGCGCGCGTTTCCGCTGGCCGGTCCGGCCGGTCCGCCGGTGGGACCCCGGGGCGACGGGCCGCCGGGGTCGCCGGCGGTGTCACCCGTACGGGCTCGGGCCGGACTGCGCCTGCGACGGGCCGGTGCCGGGCGCGCCACCCGGATAGCCGCCTCCGCCCGGGTACCCCCCGCCCGTTCCGTAGCCGCCGGCACCGCCCGCGCCGCCGGACTGGCCGGGCAGCGGCGGCATCGCGTGCGGCGGCTGCTGGCCGCCCTCGCCGGTCCACAGGCCCTGCGCCTGCTGGGCGCGGGTGAAGTCCTCGGCGACGAGCGCGGCGAGCTGGAAGTACGCCTCCTTGGTCTTCGGCCGCATCATCGACAGGTCCAGCTCGGCGCCGGCCGACAGGTGCTCGTCGAACGGGATCACCTGCACCGCGCGGGTGCGCTGCTTGAAGTGGTTGACGATGTCGTCGATCTTGATCATCTTGGCGGTCTCGCGGACGCCGGAGATGACCGTGATGCTCCGCGACACCAGGTCGGCGTAGCCGTGCGCGTGCAGCCAGTCCAGCGTGGTGCTGGCGCTGGACGCGCCGTCCACGGACGGCGTGGCCACGACGATCAACTGGTCGGCCAGGTCCAGCACGCCGCGCATGGCGCTGTAGAGCAGGCCGGTGCCCGAGTCGGTGAGGATCACCGGATACTGCTTGCCGAGCACGTCGATGACGCGGCGGTAGTCCTCGTCGTTGAACGTCGTGGAGACCGCCGGGTCGACGTCGTTGGCCAGGATCTCCAGGCCGGACGGCGCCTGCGAGGTGAACCGGCGGATGTCCATGTAGCTGTTCAGGTACGGGATCGCGGTGACCAGGTCGCGGATCGTCGCGCCGGTCTCGCGGCGCACCCGGCGGCCCAGCGTGCCGGCGTCCGGGTTGGCGTCGATCGCGATGACCTTGTCCTGCCGCTCGGCGGCGAGGGTCGCGCCGAGCGCGGTGGTGGTCGTGGTCTTGCCGACACCGCCCTTGAGGGAGATGACCGCGATGCGGTAGCAGGACAGCACCGGCGTGCGGACGAGGGCGATCTTGCGCTGCCGCTCCTCCTCGGCCGCCTTGCCGCCGAGCTTGAACCGGGACAGGCCGCCGCGTTCCGACTTGCGCTGCGGCTTGTGCTTGTCGTGCAGCAGTTGCTCGGAGGACAGCTCGACGGCGGCGGTGTAGCCGAGCGGTGCGTTGTGCACCGGCTGGCGGCGCTGCTCGGGCGTGACCTCCGGCCAGCCACCGGACCGCGGGTCGCCGCCGGGCTGGGCGGGCGGCGCCGGGGAGGTGGCCGGGGACAGGGCGCCCTGGCCGGGGGCGCCGGGCTGGGCGCCGCCGGCGGGCGGGAGGCCGGGCTGCTGCGGGGCGGGCTGACCGGGCTGGCCGGGGTGCTGGCCCGGGTGTCCGGGCTGCTGGCCGGGGTGGCCCGGCTGGGCCTGCTGCGGGGGC
Source organism: Streptomyces sp. 184 (assembly GCF_045781775.1). NCBI lineage: Bacteria > Bacillati > Actinomycetota > Actinomycetes > Kitasatosporales > Streptomycetaceae > Streptomyces > Streptomyces sp. 184. The sequence continues at coordinate 2,148,600 of NZ_CP123230.1, forward strand.
TGGGCGGGCAGGCCCGGGTAGCCGCCGGGCTGGCCGGGCTGCTGGCCCGGCTGATGTCCGGACTGGCTGGCGAGTTGCCCCTGCTGGGCCTGCTGCCCCTGCTGTCCGGGCTGACCCGGCTGACCCGGCCGGCCCTGCTGTGCGCCGGGCTGCTGGGGCCAGCCGTAACCGCCCTGCGGGGCGCGGGAGTCGGGATGCTGGCCGGCCGGGGGTACGGGCACACCGGACGGCGACGCCACGGTCCAGCCGGGCGGCGGCTCCGCGGCGGGCCCGGAGCGGGGTGCCTCGGCGCCGGCGGACGGAGCGGGCGGGGTCTGCGGTACCGGGAGCCGGCTGCCGGGCGCGGAGTGCGCGCCGGGGGCGCCGGCCGGCGGTGCGGACGGCGCGGGGGCGGCGGGCGCGGCGGGGGCACCGGCCGACTCCGGCGCGGCGCCGGGTGCCGGGGCGCCGGGCGGAACGGCGCCCGGAGCGGGCTGGCCCGGGTACGGCTGCTGGGGCGGAGGGGCGGCCGGCGGGGCGGAGGGCGCCGCCGGGGGAGCCGCGGGGGGCCGCGGCGCGGACTGCTCCGGTGCGGGCTGCGCGGCGGGCGACTGCCAGGGCGCGCCCGCGGCGGGCGGCGGGCCGGACGGCAGGTCCGCCGCCGGGGGCCGCTGCGGCTCGGCGGCGGGGAACTGCGGGGGGAGCGGCGGCAGCGCCGTGGGCGAGGCGGACTCGTCGGGGGTGGGCGCGGGGGCCCACGGGTTCGCGCCGGCGGGCGCGCGGTCCGTCGCGTACGGGTTCGCCTGTGGCGGCGCGTCCTGCGGCTCGTTGGCGCGCGCGGGCGCGGCGTCGGCCGGCACCCGGTCCTGCACCTCGGCGGCGGCGGGCACGGCGTCGTTCGGCTCGTCGTCCGCGGGCCTGCGGTCCTCGATCTCCGCGGCCTGCGCCCGCAGCGAGGCGGGCGAGAAGCGCATGGTCGCGCCGCTCACCACGTCGCCCTTGTCCGGGTCGTCCGGCACCTCGTCGTCCCCGTCGCTCTCGTCCCGGCCGTCCTGCGCCGCGTCGGGCGGCGCGTGGGCGACGAGCGGGGTCAGCGTCCGGGTGGCGTCGTCCCGGTACGGGGCGGGCGTACCCGCGTCGTCGGCGTCCGGGCGCGGGGGCGGCGCGAACTGCGGCGCGGGGAACGCGGATGCGCCGGCCGCGGACGCGTCGCCGCCCTGCTCCGCGGCGGGCGCGGTGCCGGGCACGGGCGGCCAGACGGCGCCGGCCTCCGGCGCCTCGTCGGCGCCGCCGGACCCGTCGGTCCCGGCGGCGGGCCACGCGGACCCGGAGCCGGCGGACCTGTCCGTGTCCGCCGCCGCGCTCCGCTGCCAGTCGGTGCCGGAGGGGACGATGGGCGGGTCCGCCGCGGCCTCGGCGGCTGCCTCCTCGTCCTCCGCGGAGGCGAAGGGCCAGGCCGCGTCCGGTGCGGACGCCTCGCCCGCGTCGCCGGCCGTCGTGGCGGTGCCGCCGTGCCAGTCCGTGCCGCTCTGCCAGTCGGTGCCGGACGCCTCGGGCTCCGCTTCGGCGGCGGGTGCGCTCGCGGGCGTCGGCGGCCACGCGGGCGCCGGCTCGGAGGTCTCGTCGGTGTCCGCGGTCGCCGCGGCCGGTTCGTCGCCGTCCGGCGCCGGGTCCGCGGACGCGCCGGCGGCCGGGAAGGGCCACCCCGGCTCCGCCCCGGTGCTCCGCCAGGAGTCGCCGGACCCGCCGTCCTCGTCCGCCTGGGCGGCGGGAGCCGTCTCCGGGACGGAGGGCAGGTCGGTGCCGGACCGGGAGTCGTCGTCGGACGCCCCGGCGGTGGGGGACCAGTCGGTGCCGGTGCCACCGTCCGCGTCCGCGTCCGCCGTCGTGCCGCCGGAGTCCGCGGGGGCGCCGGCGGGCTCCTCCTGGGGCTCCTCCTGGGGCTCCGGCTCCGCGGAGGCGGTGTCCTGCCCGTCGTACGCCGACGACTCGCCGTCGTCGGAGTCGCCGGTGTCGTCCGTGTTGTCGGTGGTATCCGCGGCGTCCGTGCCCGCCGGCGTCGCGGAGGCGGCGCCTCCGTACCAACTCGGCGCGCTCACCGCCGAGGAGGTGAACTCCTCGGCCTCCGCCGCCGCGGACCCGGCCTCGTCGTCCCGGTTGTCGTTCCCGTCATCGTTCCCGTCGTCGTCCGTCGCGGCCTCCGGCACCGCCGGGGCCACCGGCAGCGCCGCGAACGCCACCGCGCCCGGGTCCGTCGCCGCCGTCAGCGGCAGGGAGTCGTTTTCGTCCGCGTACGCCTCGTCCCGTTCGTCGTCCCCGTCGTCGTCCTCGTCCGCGGCAGCCGCCTCGGGCTCCGGCGCCGCCTCGGGCTCCGGCGCCGGCGCCGGTGTCGGCGGTTCGTCCGGCAGCGTCAGCAGGAACGGCGGGGGCGTCATCGAGTCGGGCACCGGTCCCGGGGCCGGTGCGTGGGCGGCGGTGAAGCCGTTGGGCAGCGGAGGCATCGCCGAGCCGGCGTGGGAGGAACCGGTGCCCGCCTCCTCGTCCTGTCTGGTGCTGCTGGCCGGCACCCCCTGCGTGTACCAGGCCGCGGGCGCCGGGCTGGTGGTGAACTCGCCCGTGCCCTCCTGGTCCGTGGCGGACCGCTCGACATCGGGGCTGGTCCGGCCCGCGCCGTTCTCGTCCCGATCGCTGCTCACTGTGCCTCCCGAATCCCCTCGCACCACGGCGGTCGTGCCGGCGCCTGCCCGGTGCCGTGTGCCTCTCCCACCCTAAGGGGAGGACGGAGCGCGTCGGCAGGCCGGACTGTCGCAATCGGCAACGGATGTGTCACCGTTCAGAACACCGGCCCCTACGCGCCCCCCGCGGGCCCGTTCGCCCGGTGGCCGCTCAGAACACCGGGTTTGCGGTCAGTGACCCCGTGTGGAGGACGAAGACCCGGTTGTTCGCGCCGGCCAGTGTCCAGTCGTCCCGTTCCCTCGTGGTGAGCCGGTCGTCCCACGCGCGCCTGCCCTTGGCGATGTCGTAGACGTTCAGCCCGTCGGGATCGATGCTCGAAGTCGTTCCGCACCACACCGAGTTCCCCTGGACCACCGGCGGGTACCGCAGCGCGACGGCCAGGGCGTCGGCCGTCCACTCGGTGTCCCTGGTCCTGGTGTTCGTGACGGTGAGCTGCGCATCGTTCACGGCGAAGAGCAGATTGCCGTCGAGCGCCGGTGCGCTCCAGATGTACTCGCCCTTCGGGTCCTCGTTCCACTCCGGCTTGCCGTCGCCCTTCAGCGCGTACGCCGTCAGCCCGTCGCCGCCCGCGTACACGAACCCGCCGCCGACCGCGCACGGCAGCGCGTAGGAGCTGCGCTTCGGGGTGTCCCACACCGTCTTGCCGTCCTTGGTGTCTACCACCGCGAGCTTGCCGTCCGAGCCGGAGAGCACCAGCATCCCGTCCGCCGTCGTGGCCCACGCGGGTTTGCTGACGGTCGACTTGACCGGCAGCTCGACCGTCCACCGCTCCTTGCCACCGGTGCCGACCGCGCGCAGTTCGCCGTCCTTCGTCGCCACGTACGCCCCGTCGGCGTCGCCCGCGAGCACGACCGCCGCCCGGGCGTCCGGCGCCGACCACTGCTCGCGCCGGTCGCGCCCGCGCAGCCCGTACACGGCGCCCTCGGCGTCCGCCGCGGCGAAGGTGTTCGTGTCGAGCGCCGCCCCGCGGGCCGCCGCGGCGGCGTCCTGCTGCCGCCACTTCTCCCTGCCGGTGCGGATGTCCAGGCCCGCGATGCTGCCGTCCGCCATCGCCACGACCAGGATCTCGCGCAGCGGAAGCACCAGCGGCGTATCGGAGTTGAGCCCGCTCACCGGACCCCAGAGCGCCGCGGGGGCGTTGTCGGAGCTGTAGCCCTTCAGCGGTTGCGCCGCCCACGGGTCGCGCTTCGGCGCCGTGGTCGTGCCGCCGTCGTCCTTGCCCAGCCACCACCAGGCCGCCGTGCCCGCGCTCGCCGCCAGCACCGCGCCGCCGGCGCCCAGCCCGACCAGCAGCCGCCGCCGCGACGGCCCCGGCAGTTGGGTGTCGTCGGCCGCGGGGAGCGCGGCGAGCCGGGCCGCCTCCTGCTCCCGGCCCGCGATGTCCTCGGCCAGCGGGCCCTGCCGCCAGACGGCCTCGGCGCCGGGCGGCGGGGCGAGGGCGGCGGCGACCTGCGGGGGAGTGGGCCGGTACGCGGGGTCCTTGGCCAGGCACGGCGCGATCAGCGGGTACAGGTCGGGCGGCAGCCCTTCGAGCCGCGGCTCGCCGTGCACCACCTCGTACTGCACGGCCGCCACATGGCTGCCCTGGTACGCCGTGTGCCCCGTCGCCGCCAGCGTGAGCACCGCGCCGAGCGCGAAGACGTCCGCGGGCGGGCCCACGCGCTGCCCGAGCACCTGCTCCGGCGGCCCGTAGCCGGGCGTGACGGGGGCCTCGCCGGTGCTGGTGAGGGTGAGGCCGTGCTCGGGGCGGGCGATGCCGAAGTCGATGATGCGCGGCCCGGACGCGGTCAGCACGATGTTGGGCGGCTTGACGTCGCGGTGGACGAGGCCCGCCGCGTGGATGTCGGTGAGCGTGCTCGCCAGCGCCGCGCCGATCGCGCGCAGCGCCGTGCCGTCCAGCGGTCCGTAGCGCTCGACGGCCTCGGCGAGGGTGGGCCCGGCGAGGAACTCGCAGGCGATCCACGGCCGTCCGCTCTCCGTCTCGGCGCCCAGCACCCGCGCCACGCCGGGGCTCTGCACCGCCTGCGCGGCGTGCGCCTCGCGGACGAAGCGCTGCGCCAGGTTCGACTGGTGCGCCAGCTCCGGCCGCAGCACCTTGATCGCGGCGGGGCGGCCGGAGGAGTCGCGGCCGAGGTACACCTTGCCCATGCCGCCCGCGCCGAGCACGCCGATGAGGCGGTACGGGCCGAGGCGCAGCGGGTCTCCGGTGCCGAGGGGTTTCATGGACGTACCGCTCCTGGTGGAAGTTCCTACTGAAGGGGAAGTCCGCGCACGTCGGCCGCGGTGACGACGAGGACGACCTTGGCGTCCTTCTGTTCGAGGACCATGGGGCGCTCGTTGTCCTCGGGGCCCCGGTACGACCAGGCCGTCCGGTGCTCCTCAAGGTCGATCGCCCGCACCCAGTCGCGCCCGCCGGTGCCCACGTACGCGTACTTCTTGCCGACGACCGGGGCGACGATGAACGCCTGCGGGCCCGCCCAGTCGGCCTTGGCCTCCCACTCGACCTCGCCGCTGGCGCCGTCGATGGCGATGAACCCGTTGCCGTTCTCGACGACGTACGCCTTGCCGTCCTTGACCGCGGGCGTGCCGTACAGCCGGGTGTCCGGGCCGAGGGCGGCGCGCGCGTCGCGGTCCTTGCCGAGCGTCCAGCCCACCTCGCCGTCCGACAGCTTCAGCGCGGTCAGGTCGCGCAGGCCGAGGAGGACGTGGCCCTTGACGGTGGGGAACTGCTGGAGTCCCGCGAGCGCGTCGCGGTCGGCCTTCGGCGCCTCCCACGTCCAGCGCACCTCGCCGGTCCGCGCGTCGAGGCACGTCAGGGTGGACTCGACGCGGATGAGCGCCTCGTTCTTGGTCATGGCGGTCGCGTACGAGGGGCCGGTGTCGGGCGACTTGTTGTCGTACCCCCACAGCAGCTCGCCGGTCTTCATGTCGGCGGCCACGAACTGCGAGGTCCACGGCGTCTTCTCGACGATGCGTTCCTTCGTCTTCTTGTCGCGGTAGATCCGGGTGACCCAGCGGGCGGTCGCGCGCATCAGCATGACGCCGTTCTCGGCGCCCTCGATGGCCGTCCCCTTGACCTCCGCGCCGTTGAGGACGACGCTCTCCTCCTGCTCGCCCGTCTCGGGGTCGTTGGTGAAGATGGCGTGGGTGCCCTCGCCCGAGACGCTGCGGCTGCCGATCGAGTAGAACGCGGAGTCGTCGCCGATGATGCCGGTCGTGGGGGAGACGGACTCGCTGACGCCGCGCAGCTTGCCGTTGCGCGCGTCGACGAACTGCCCGCCGCCGGTGGTCGTGAGCAGCAGCACGTAGTTGCCGGTGGTGGCCAGGCTGAACGCCCCGCCGCCGCCGACGACCGGGCGCGTCCACACCTCCTTCGGCGCCTTGGGCTTCTTCGCCTTCGGCTTGGCCTCCGGCTCCTTCTCGTCGTCGCGCAGGAGCGCCCACGCCCCCACCCCCGCGCCGCCGACCGCCACGGTGCCCGCGCCCGCGAGCGCCAGCACCCTGCGCCGCGACGGGCCCTTGGCCGCGCCCAGTTGCGTTTCCATGGCGGCCTGCTCCGGCGAGGGCAGCCTGGGCGGCTGCGGCTGCCAGGCGACGGCGGCGCGGCGCAGGATGTCGGCGTGCAACGCGTCCGGGAGGTGGTCGGCGAAGTCGGCCGTGCCGCCCGGCACCCCCTCGGCGAGCAGCCCCGCCAGCTCGTCGGTGCCGGGGCGCACCTCCGGCTCCTTGGCCAGGCAGCGCTGGAGCAGCGGCAGCAGCCCGGCGGGCACGCCGGACAGGTCGGCCTCGCCGTAGCGCACCCGGTAGAGCAGGTCCGCGGCCTGGCCGCCGCCGAAGGGGCCGTGGCCCGTACAGGCGAAGACCAGCACGCCGGCGAGCGCGAACACGTCGCCGACCGGGGTGTGTTCGACGCCGGACGCCTGCTCGGGCGACATGAAGGCGGGCGTGCCCGCCGCGGTGCCGGTACGGGTCAGGTGGTCGTCGCCCGCCGCGCGGGCGATGCCGAAGTCGATGACCTTCGGCCCCGCCGACGTCAGCAGGATGTTCGACGGCTTCAGGTCGCGGTGGACGACGCCGGAGCGGTGCAACTGCCCCAGCGCCTCGCAGAGCGCCGCGCCCAGCGCGCGCGTCGTGGTCTCGGGCAGCGGGCCGCACACCGCGACCGCCTCGTCCAGCGGCGGGCCGAGCACGTACTCCGTCGCCAGCCACGGTGTCTCCGCCAGCGGGTCGGCGTCGACGACCTCGGCGCCGTAGCGGTCGCCGATGACCCGGGCGGCGTCGGTCTCCAGCCGGAAGCGGGTGCGGAACTCCGAACCGGCGGTGCCGGCCTCGCCGCTGACGAGGTCGGCGTGCATGGTCTTCAGCGCCACGGTGCGCCCGCCCGCGGAGCGGGCGAGGTAGACCGTGCCCATGCCGCCGCTGCCGAGGCGGGAGACCAGCCGGTACGGGCCCAGTTGCTGCGGATCGTCGTGGGTGAGGGGCGTAGCCATGGGATCAGTCCACCGGGAGTGCGTAGAGGGCGTCCTTGGACAGGACGAGGGCGATGCCGTCGCCCGCGGCGAGCACCCGGCCGGAGACGCCGGGGCCGCCGTCGGTGGACGAGCCGGCCTCGCTGACCGTCGCGAACCGCCACAGCGGCTTGCCGTCGCGGGCGTCGAACGCCTGCACCTCGGCGTCGTTGCTGTAGAAGAGGGTGCCGCCGGTGCCGCTGAGGACGATGTTGGTGACGTCGAACCTGCCGCCGGAGTAGACCGGGGTGCTCCACGCCGGCTTGCCGTTCTTCACCGACAGCGCCGTCATCCGGGCACCCTGCGTGCCGTACAGCACCCGCGACCTGGCGTCGGGCAGCTCCGCGAAGAAGTGCTCCTTCATCGGGCGCTCCCAGACCTTCTCGCCGCCGCGCATGTCGAACCCGCGCAGCGTGTCGGACTCGTTGTCCGGGCTGACCAGGATGCCGGCGTCGGTCGCGTACGTGCTGGGGCCGTCGTAGTCCTTGATCCCCGCGAACTTCTTCTCCCACGCCTTCTCGCCGCTGCGCCGGTCGAGCGCGAGGTAGGTGAAGTCGGAGCCGGAGGTGGGGGCGCTGGGGACGAGCAGTTCGCGCCCGCGGACCTTGGCCCGCTCGCCGTCGCCGAGCGCGTCGCCCAGGGCGCCGAAGCCCTTGGGCAGCGGCTTGTTCCACACCTCCTCGCGCTTGGCGGTGTCGTACGCCACGACGGAGAAGTCCTCCAGGGCCTCGCCGCGCACGGCCAGGAAGTAGAAGATCCCCTCGACGACGCCGATCGGCGCCTGGAAGGCCAGCTTGCTGCCGAGCGCGTAGTCGTCGACGCTGCCCTTCGACTTGCCGTCGGCGACGTCGACGGTCTCCAGGCTGCCGCCCTGGATCGGCAGGAGCGCCCGCCCGCCGCCGAGGTCGACCAGCCTGCCCTCCGCGAACACGTCGGAGTCCCACGCCTTCTTGCCGGTGCGCAGGTTCACGGCGGTGAGCGCGCCCATCGTCTCCACGACGGCGGTCCTGGCGACGACGCTGACCTCGTCGGCCTCCTGGCCCTGCAACGAGTACTGCCACAGCGGCTTGGGCGGGGCGCCCTTCGCGGGGGTGGTGCGGTAGACGGGCGGATCCTCCTCTGTCGCACGGCGGTACGCGTAGACGCCGCCCCCGCCGACGGCGAGGCCCGCGGCGCCGAAGGCCAGCCCGCGCAGCAGCGCGCGGCGGGCCGGGCGCGGCGGGGGCACGGAGGTCTCCCCGACACCCGCGCCGGCCGACGTGTGCGGCGTCTGCCCGGGCACGGGCGGACCGCCGGGCGCGCCGGGCCCCGGCGGCGGTGTCAGCGGACCCTGCGCCGGCAGCGAGGGGAGCTGGGCGGTCAGCGCGGCGGCGACGGCGCCGGGCACCTGCTCCTGCCCCGGCTCCGCCGACAGGGCCTGCTGCGCCTGCTGGAGCTGCTGGAGCAGCGCGTCCGCGCGCGGGCGCTGCGCCGGGTCCCCGGCCAGGCACCCGGCGACGACCGACGCCAGCGGCTCCGGCAGCGCCCCCGGGTCGGGGGAGTGGGCGCCGGTGGCGGCGTACGCCAGCACCACGCCCAGCGCGTAGATGTCGCCCAGCGGCCGGGGCACCCCGCCGGCGTGCTGCTCCGGCGGCAGCCACGCGGGCGGCAGCCCCGGCACCGCGGTGCGCGGCCCGTCGCCCGGCGCCGCCGCGCGCACCGCGCCGTACGCCACGAGCCGCGGCCCGGCGGACGTCAGCAGCACGGCGGCGGGCGTCAGCCCCGCGTACACCAGGCCCTGCGCGTGCGCCTGGAGCACCGCGGCGGCCAGCGACACCCCCACCTGGCAGACGTACGGCAGCGGCAGCGGCCCGCCGTGCGCCGCCAGCGCCGCGGGCAGCGGCAGCGCGGGCGCGCAGTCGTACGCCACCCACGGCTCCTCGTCCTGCGGCGCCACCCCGGCCACCGGCGCGGCGGCCGGACCCGCCAGCCGCGCGGACGTACCGGCCTCGGAGGCGAACCGGACCCGGAACCCGGGGTCGGCGGCGAGCGCCGCGGGCGGCGTCATGAGCACCACCACGCGGCCGAGCGGCCCGCTGAAGGCCAGGTGGAACTGCGGCCCGTCGGCGCCGGGCCCGCCTTCCGGGGCGTACGGGCCGAGCGGCGCGACGATCCGGTGCGGGCCCACCGTCTGCTGCGGGCCGCCGGCGGTGCTGCCGCCGGTGGCGCCGGTCGCGCCGCCGGTCGGACCGCCGGAGCCGGTCATCGTGTGCATACGAACAATCCCCCTTGCCGCCGCGCGCTCAGTCCAGCGGCAGCGCGTACACGCTGCTTCCGCTCGCGACCACGGCCGTGTTCCTGCCGACCGCCACCCGGCGCCGGTGAGCGTACTTCGGCTTGCCCGCCCGCATGTCGGTGAAGCGCCACAGCAGGTCGCCGCCGTCCGCGTCGTACGCCAGCACCTGCGTGTCGTCGCCCGCGATCAGGAACCGCTCGTCGGGCGTGACGTGCAGCGCCGGGGCCTGCACGAGCACCCCGACGTAGGCCAGCTCCGGGTTGCGCTTCCACTGCTCCTCGCCCGAGTCCCGCGCCACCGAGTGCATGGCGCGGAACGTGTCGAGGGCGTGGACCACCGAGCCCTGCACGGCGGGCGGGCCGAAGTTCTGCGGGTTGGTGCTCTCCATGTCCTCGTCCCACGGCTCGGCGGTCAGGTTCCACAGCTCGGCGCCGTCGCCGCCCGCGTCGTAGCCGCGCATGTCCTTGCCCGCGGTGGCGACCAGCACCTTCTTCCCGGCCGCCGCCCAGTGGCCGCCCGCCATCCCGGCGTACTCCTGCGCCCACCGCTCCTCGCCGCTGCCGAGGTCGAGGGCGGAGACCGCGACGGGCTTGTCGCGGTGCTGCGCGTCCTCGTCCGCCTCGGGCACCAGGACGACGGAGTCGCCGAGGAAGAGCGCGGCGGTCGCGGCGGCCGAGCCCGGCGAGCGCCACAGCTCACGGCGGCGCGCGAGGTCGTAGCCGACGACGGCCAGCTTGCCGCCCTCCTTGACGGTGAACGCGGCGGTGTCGCCTTCCACGCCGAGGAGCGCGCCGTACGGCGTCCCGCCGCCCCGGCGGAACTTCTCCGACGTCCACTTCACCGCGCCGTCCGCGGTGTCGAGCACCGTCAGGTCCTTGCCGGGCACCAGCACCATGCCGTCGCCGAGCGGCACGGCGGGACCGGCGGGGCTGACGTCCGACTGCTCCCACAGCTCCTCGCCGGTGCGCAGGTCCAGCGCGAAGACGCCGGACTTGGCGACGACCAGGGCCGCCCGGTCGCCGGCGACGACCGGCGGGCCGATCGGCTCGACCTTGCCGAGGCCCTTGCCCCACAGGACCGCGGGCGGGGCGCCGGTCAGGCGCTTGCTGCCGGTGTTGCGGGAGGCCAGCCGCTCCGCGGTGGTCGGCGGCGGAGGCGGGTCCTCGGTGGTCGCGGCCCAGGCCGCGGCGCCGCCGGCCGCGACACCCGCCGCCCCGCCGGCGATGCCGGCGAGCAGGGCGCGGCGGGTGGCGGGGCGGCCGACGACGGTGGTGGCGCCGATCGGGTCCTGGGCACCGGGGGTGCCGGGCGCCGGGGCGGCGAGGAAGGCGGGGTCCGGCTCGGTCTCGGCGGCCAGCACGTCCGCGGCCTGGAGGGCCAGGGCGGCGCTGACCCGGCGGGGCAGCCAGCCGGGGGCCAGGGCGGCGCCGGAACGGGTGGTCGCCGCGTCGAGCACGGTCCCCGGTGCCACCGCGCCCGGGCCCGGGGCCGCTGCCCCCGGCGCGGCACCACGGAGCAGCTCGGGCAGCAGCGCGGCGGCGGTGGGCCGGCGGGCCGGGTCGGGGTGGAGGCAGGGCTCCAGTGCGGTGCGCAGGGCGGGCGGGAGGAGGTCCAGCGGGTCCGCCGGCGTGCCGTAGGGGTCGGTGGCGTAGGGATCCGCGGCGTACGGGTCCCGGGCGTACGGGTCCGTGCCGTACCCGGTATCGCCGGTGAGCGGGTCCGTCAGCGGGTCGCCCTGGTGGTACGCCTGCGGGTCCGCCGCCTGGTCGCCGGGGATCCGGCCGGTCGCGGCGTAGACGAGCACCGCGGCCAGCGCGTACACGTCGCCCAGCGGCCGGGGCCGCCCGCCCGCCGCCTGCTCCGGCGGCAGAAACTCCGGTATGAGCCCGGCAAGGCGGTCGCGCGGGCTGCCGTCGGCCCCCGCCGCGCTCACCGTGCCGTAGCCGGTCAGCAGCGGGCCGTCGCCGGTGAGCAGCACGGCCGTCGGGTCGAGCCCGCCGTGCGCCGCCCCCGCGGCGTGCAGCACGGCCAGCGTCTCGGCCAGCGCGGCACCCACTGCGTACACCGTGCGCTCGGGCAGCGCGCCCCCCTGCGCGTCCAGCGCGGCGGGCAGCGGCAGCGCCGGCCGGTACGGCATCGCCCACCAGGGCGCGCCGGAGGCCGACAGCTCGCCCACCGACGCCAGCCACGGGCCGCCGGTGCCGGCCAGGCGCTGGGCCTCGGCGGCCGCGGCGTAAAAACGCCCTGCATGGCCGTGGTCGGCGGCCGTCGCGTCGGCGTGCGGTGCGGTGATCAGGACTGTGCGTTCGCCGCCCGGCGCCTGGGCGATGTAGCGCGCGGCCGGCGCGCGCATCCCGCCCGCGTCCGTATCCAGACGCCCCACCGGCCGGTACGCCCCGAACTGCTCGGGGTCGTCGAGTCGCAGCGGTTCCATACCCCCTCCTAGGAACTGGCCCGGGCAGCCTACCGGGGACGGCCGGGCTCCGCGTCGGGCGGGGGGCAAAAGGTCCCGTACGGCAGGGGAGAAAGCCCCGCGCGAGAGCCGCGCATTCTTATGCGGAAGTGGCGTGCACCACATGCCTCTGAAGGAATCCTAAAGACGGTAGTAGGTGAATCTGACGAGGGTCCGGGACTTTCGCCTCTGCGGTCGCCGGACTTTCGGCACGGGAGCCCGCCGGACTTTTGGACACGGTCCACGCGGACCGCTCTGACCTGCATAAACGATCTCCGCAAGCCCTCCCGTGCATCGTGCGGGGCGGTTCTCGCGGGCTCTCTCCACGGGTGCGCAAGGGGCAGAAAAACCCGACTCGTCGCTACGACCCCGGCTCGTACCAAGGGTCCTTGTCCGTCCCGATCCGGCGCGTTACCAAGGTGGAGCGACCTCGGAGCGCAGCCGGGGTCGAAACCTTTCTGGAGGGAATTCCGAGAATGTACAAGCACGCCAAGTTCACCGCCCCCATAGCCACCACCGCGATGCTCGCCGCAGGCGGCGGGATGGTCCTCGCCCTCGGCTCCGGGGTGGCCACGGCCGACAGCAAGCCCGACTGGGTAAAGCCCGTCACGGCCGACTACGACATCACCGGCCAGTACAACCAGGGCGGTGCCCGCTGGGCCGCGAAGCACAGCGGCCAGGACTTCGCCGCCCCCACGGGCACGAAGGTCCAGTCCGTCAGCAAGGGCACCGTGGTGACGGCCGGCTGGGGCGGCGCGTACGGCAACAACATCGTGATCAAGCACAGCAACGGCACGTACACCCAGTACGGCCACCTGTCGAAGATCGACGTCTCGGTCGGTGAGAAGGTCAACGCCAAAACCCCGATCGGCAAGATCGGTACGACCGGCAACTCCACCGGCCCGCACCTGCACTTCGAGGTCCGCACCACCCCCGTCTACGGCTCCGCCGTCGACCCGGTCGCGTTCCTCAGCAAGCACGGCGTCAAGATCTGACCCGTACCCGTACCCCCGGCCCCGCCGGGCGGCGCCGGACGGCGGTCCTCGGGCCGCCGCACGGCTGATAGGCTGGCGGACGGTTCGCGTGAGCGCCCCCGTATCCCTCGGGTGAGGCGCCGCGACCGCCCCGCCTGCCGAGTCACCGCAGGTTCCCTGTGACCAAAACCAGGGACGCTCGGCGGCGCCGACCCGAGGAGTTGGAACGAGTATGTCGCTGGACACCGCGACCAAGAAGAAGATCATGGCCGAGTACGCCACGAAGGACGGCGACACCGGCTCCCCCGAGGTCCAGGTGGCGATGCTCACCCAGCGCATCAGCGACCTGACCGAGCACCTGAAGACCCACAAGCACGACCACCACTCGCGCCGCGGTCTGCTCCTGCTCGTCGGCCGCCGCCGCCGGCTGCTTCAGTACCTGGCGAAGAAGGACATCGCCCGCTTCCGTACGCTGGTCGACCGCCTCGGCATCCGCCGCGGCGCCGCCGGCGCCCGCTAGCTCCGCACGAGGGAGCGGCTCCCGCACCGGGAGCCGCTCCCTCGGCGTATGCCCGCGGCGGTCCGGTTTCGCCCGGACGCCGGGCCCGGTCCGTCCGTACGGACCCCTTACCGACCGGTTGCCAGCCAGCCGTCGAGACGCCGCCCGGAGGACTTGTACTCTGGTCGGCAGGACATCAACACAGAGTGAATACGGGGAGCAACCGCCCGCAGCCGCCGGACCTGTGCCGACAGCGGGCGCCGGTCCTCGGTAGTGGCCTTCGGAGCACGCGAGAGCGCGCACCCCGGTGGCTTCGATCGAAGACCGGCCCGGCCTACAGCCGCTCATCCGGCCCGAGCCTGCCGCGACGGGTGCTCCACCGCTCACCGCCCACGCCACACGGGCGTGGGCGCAGACGAGGAGATTTTCCTGGTGGAGAACGAAACCCACTACAGCGAGGCCGTTATCGACAACGGCTCGTTCGGCACCCGCACCATCCGCTTCGAGACCGGCCGGCTCGCCAAGCTCGCCGCCGGCTCCGCCGTCGCGTACCTCGACGACGAGACCATGGTTCTCGCAGCGACCAGCGCCTCCAAGCAGCCCAAGGACCAGCTCGACTTCTTCCCCCTGACGGTGGACGTCGAAGAGCGCATGTACGCCATCGGCAAGATCCCCGGCTCCTTCTTCCGCCGCGAGGGCCGCCCCAGCGAGGACGCCATCCTCACCTGCCGGCTCATCGACCGGCCGCTGCGCCCCTCGTTCAGGAAGGGCCTGCGCAACGAGATCCAGATCGTCGCCACCATCGAGGCGCTCAACCCCGACCACCTCTACGACGTGGTCGCCATCAACGCCGCCTCCGCCTCCACCCAGCTCGCGGGCCTGCCGTTCTCCGGCCCCATCGGCGGCACCCGCGTCGCCCTCGTCCGCGGCCAGTGGGTGGCCTTCCCCACCCACACCGAGCTGGAGGAGGCCGTCTTCGACATGGTCGTCGCCGGCCGGGTCCTGGACGACGGCGACGTGGCGATCATGATGGTCGAGGCCGAGGCCACCGACCAGACCGTCGAGCTGGTCAAGGGCGGCGCCACCGCGCCGACCGAAGAGGTCGTCGCCGCCGGTCTGGACGCCGCCAAGCCCTTCATCAAGACCCTGTGCAAGGCGCAGGCCGACCTCGCCGCCAAGGCCGCCAAGCCCACCGGCGAGTTCCCCGTCTTCCTCGACCACCAGGACGACGTGCTCCAGGCGCTCACCTCGGCCGTGCGCGACGAGCTGGCCCAGGCCCTCACCATCGGCAACAAGCTGGAGCGCGAGGCCGAGCTGGACCGCGTCAAGGACGTCGCCGCCGAGAAGCTGCTGCCGCAGTTCGAGGGCCGCGAGAAGGAGATCTCCGCGGCGTACCGCGCGCTCACCAAGGAACTGGTGCGCGAGCGCGTCATCCGCGAGAAGGTCCGTATCGACGGCCGCGGCGTCACCGACATCCGGCCGCTCGCGGTCGAGGTCGAGGCGATCCCGCGGGTGCACGGCTCGGCCCTCTTCGAGCGCGGCGAGACCCAGATCATGGGCGTGACCACGCTGAACATGCTGCGCATGGAGCAGCAGCTCGACACCCTCAACCCGGTGACGCGCAAGCGCTACATGCACAACTACATCTTCCCGCCGTACTCCACCGGCGAGACCGGCCGCGTCGGCACCCCCAAGCGCCGCGAGATCGGCCACGGCGCGCTCGCCGAGCGCGCCATCGTGCCGGTGCTGCCCAGCCGCGAGGACTTCCCGTACGCGATCCGCCAGGTCTCCGAGGCCCTCGGCTCCAACGGCTCGACGTCCATGGGCTCCGTCTGCGCCTCGACGATGTCGCTGCTGAACGCCGGTGTGCCGCTGAAGGCCCCGGTCGCCGGCATCGCCATGGGCCTGATCTCCAAGGAGATCGAGGGCGAGACGCACTACGTGACGCTCACCGACATCCTCGGCGCCGAGGACGCCTTCGGCGACATGGACTTCAAGGTCGCCGGCACCAAGGAGTTCGTCACCGCGCTCCAGCTCGACACCAAGCTCGACGGCATCCCCGCCTCCGTGCTCGCCGCGGCCCTGAAGCAGGCCCGCGACGCGCGGCTGCACATCCTCGACGTGATGATGGAGGCCATCGACCGGCCGGACGAGATGTCCCCGCACGCCCCGCGGATCATCACCATCAAGATCCCGGTGGACAAGATCGGCGAGGTCATCGGCCCCAAGGGCAAGATGATCAACCAGATCCAGGAGGACACCGGCGCCGAGATCACCATCGAGGACGACGGCACGATCTACATCGGTGCCGCCGACGGCCCGGCCGCCGAGGCCGCCCGTACGACCATCAACGGCATCGCGAACCCGACGATGCCCGAGGTCGGCGAGCGCTACCTGGGCACGGTCGTGAAGACCACCTCCTTCGGCGCCTTCGTCTCCCTGCTGCCCGGCAAGGACGGTCTGCTGCACATCTCGCAGATCCGCAAGCTCGCCGGCGGCAAGCGCGTCGAGAACGTCGAGGACGTCCTCGGCGTCGGCCAGAAGGTCCAGGTCGAGATCGCCGAGATCGACCAGCGCGGCAAGCTCTCCCTCATCCCCGTCCTGGACGACGAGGAGAAGGACGGCGACGACGCCGAGAAGTCCGGGGACGAGTCCGCCCAGTGACCCACCCCCGCAGCAGCCGGAAGGCGGCCCGCCCCCCGTACCGGGGGCGGGCCGTCCCCCGTCCGCGCTCCACCGCCGCGACCCTGCCCGACGGCTCCGCCGGCGGCGAGGGCGCCGGCACCGTACGCAAGACGGTGCTGCCCGGCGGGCTGCGCGTGCTCACCGAGACGCTGCCCGCCGTGCGCTCCGCGACCTTCGGCATCTGGGCGCACGTCGGCTCCCGCGACGAGACCCCCGCGCTCAGCGGCGCCACGCACTACCTGGAGCACCTGCTCTTCAAGGGCACCCGGACGCGCTCCGCGCTCGACATCTCCGCGCCCATCGACGCGGTCGGCGGCGAGATGAACGCGTTCACGGCCAAGGAGTACACCTGCTACTACGCGCGGGTCCTCGACACGGACCTGCCGCTGGCCATCGACATCGTCTGCGACATGCTCACCGGCTCCGTCATCCGCGCCGAGGACGTCGAGGCCGAGCGCGGCGTCGTCCTCGAAGAGATCGCGATGACCGAGGACGACCCCGGCGACTGCGTCCACGACCTCTTCGCCCACACGATGCTCGGCGACACCCCGCTCGGCCGCCCCGTCCTCGGCACCGTCGAGACCGTCACCGGGCTCACCCGCGACCGCGTCGCCCGCTTCTACCAGCGCCACTACGTGCCCACCCGGCTCGTCGTCGCCGCCGCGGGCAACGTCGACCACGACGACGTCGTACGCCGCGTGTCCGCCGCCTTCGACCGCGCCGGCGCCCTCGACAGCCCCGACGCCGTCCCGCACGGCCCCCGCGCCGGCAGCCGCGCGCTGCGTACCGCCGGCCGCTTCGAGCTACAGGAGCGCCGCACCGAGCAGACGCACCTCGTCCTCGGCGCCCCCGGCGTCGGAAGGCACGACGAGCGCCGCTGGGCGCTCAGCGTGCTGTCCGCGGCCCTGGGCGGCGGCATGAGTTCCCGGCTCTTCCAGGAGGTCCGCGAGAAGCGCGGCCTGGCCTACTCCGTGTACTCGTACACCTCCGGCTTCGCCGACTGCGGCCTCTTCGGCGTCTACGCCGGCTGCCGCCCCGCGCAGGCCGCCGACGTGCTCAAGCTCTGCCGCGAGGAACTGGCGCACGTCGCCCGGCACGGCCTCGCCGACGAGGAGGTCGCCCGCGCCGTCGGCCAGTTGTGCGGCTCCCTGGTGCTGGGCCTGGAGGACACCGGCGCGCTGATGCACCGCCTCGGCAAGAGCGAGCTGTGCTGGGGCGAGCAGATGTCGGTCGACGACATCCTGGCCCGTATCCGCGCCGTCACCCCCGACGACGTACGCGACGTGGCGACGGCCGTCCTGGGCCGCCGCCCGTCCCTGTCCGTCATCGGCCCGGTGACGGACCGGCAGGCCACGGCGCTCCAGGAGGCCGTGGCCTGAGCGGGACCGGGGTCCACCCCCTCGACACCGGAGGTAGTACGCGCATGACCACCCAGCTCAAGGTCGCCGTCATCGGCGCCCGCGGCCGGATCGGCTCCGAGGCCGCCCGGGCCGTCGAGGGCGCCGACGACATGGACCTCGTCGCCGCCGTCGACCGCGACGACGACCTCGCCGAGCTGACGAAGGCCGGCGCCGAGGTCGCCGTCGAGCTGACCCACCCGGACTCCGCCCCCGCCAACGTCGACTTCTGCGTACGCAACGGCATCCACGCCGTCGTCGGCACCACCGGCTGGACCGACGAGCGCCTCGCCGCGCTGCGCACCCGGCTCGCCGAGAGCCCCGCCACCGGCGTGCTCATCGCGCCGAACTTCTCCCTCGGCGCCGTCCTCACCATGCACTTCGCCCGGCAGGCCGCCCGGTTCTTCGAATCCGCCGAGGTCGTCGAGCTGCACCACCCGAACAAGGCCGACGCCCCGTCCGGCACCGCCACCCGCACCGCCCGCCTCATCGCCGAGGCCCGCCGCGAGGCCGGCCTGCCGCCGCAGCCCGACGCCACCGCCACCGCCCTGCCCGGGGCCCGCGGCGCCGACGTCGACGGGGTGCCCGTGCACGCCGTACGGCTGCGGGGGCTCCTCGCCCACCAGGAGGTGCTGCTCGGCGACACCGGCGAGACCCTCACCATCCGGCACGACTCGCTGCACCACAGCAGCTTCATGCCGGGCATCCTGCTCGCCGCCCGCCGGGTGCCCGGGACCCCGGGCCTGACGGTCGGCCTGGAACACTTCCTCGACCTCGGCTGACGCCGGCGCCCGGACCCCGCTGATGCGCTCGAAGATCACGTACACGGTGCTGTCGGCCGTGCTGGTCGTCTACTTCTTCCTGGCCGGCACCCGCGGCTGGTACCTGCTGCGCGAGGGCACACCGGTGACCGTCGCCTTCGGCATCGCCGTGCTCGTGCTGCCCGCCATCGGCATCTGGTTCCTGTGGCACACCACCGCCTTCGCCCGCGCCGCGAACGCGCTGGCGCGGGAGCTGGACGCCGAGGGCGGGCTGCCGGTGGACGAGCTGAAGCGCACGCCCAGCGGGCGCATCGACCGCGACTCGGCCGACGAGGTCTTCCGGCGGCGCAAGGCGGAGACGGAGGCGGCGCCGCAGAACTGGCGGTGCTGGTTCCGGCTGGCGGTGGCGTACCACGACGCGCGCGACACCCCGCGGGCCCGCAAGGCGATGCAGCGGGCCATCTCCCTGCGCAGAACGGCGGGCTAGGGGCCGTACGGCCGGGTCGGCCGGGGGCGGACCGGGGTCGCCCGGGGTCGGACGGTCGGCGCAGGACGGGCTACGGGAGTGTCAGCGCAGCTCGGTCGCCCACGCCTCGACGGTGTCGGCCGCCCGGTCGAACGCCTCGGGCCGGCTGAGGAAGTCGGCGTTGGTGTCCGTCAGCAGCGGTCGCAGCGGGACCGCGGCCCCGCCCCGCCCGCGCCGCCGCGCCGCCGGGGTCACCAGGAGCGCCTGCCCCTGCACCGTACGCGGCAGGCCGAGCCACTTCACGGGCTGCTGCACGGTCCGTACGGCGGCGATCTCGTCCCACGCCAGGGTGACGGTGTGCAGGAGGTGGACCTGCCGGAGCCCGTACGCGCTCACCCACACCCCGACCCGCAGCAGCCGCAGCGCCGCCACGATGAACAGCACCGCCACGCCCGCGCACGTCAGCGCGCCCGTGACCGAGCGGGCGAGCAGCATGATGACGGTCGCGAAGAGCAGGTACGAGGCGAGCAGCAGCTCGACGGCGGCCATGAGCACCCGCCAGGGGCCCGGGCGGTAGGGCCGGCGCCAGCGGTCGCGGTCGGCGTAGGGGAGGGGCGCGTCGCCGGCGACGTCTCCGAAGTCGCGGTCGGCGGTCAGAAAGGGCAGTGGCACGCTTGCGAGGCTAGCGAGGCCCCGACGGGCCCACCACCCCGGGGGTGCGGACGGGGCACCCGCGGCGGCTGCGACGGCGGCGGCGGGGGGACACGCGCGGCGGCGTCAGGGGTTCTGCACGGTCTCCGTGTCCTGCGCCGAGCCGGGATCGTCGGTGAGCTGCATCGCCGGAACGCCGAACACCACCGCACCGACGAGCCCCGCCACTATCAGCACGCCCACCAGCGCCCGCCCGGCGATCTCGCCGAACCCGGCCCGCTGCACGGGCGGCGGCACGGGAACGTCGCTTCGGAAACGGTCGGCCTCCGCTATGAAGGCGAACGGAACGGGCTCACGCCGACGGCGAAGCATGCTGGGGCACCACCTCTGGGCTCGTGGGTTTGTCGACTACTTGACTCCTGCCATCCGGACAACGTCGGAACGTCCCGTAAAGTGCCCAGATCCAGGGCCATGTGCCGAATACCTCTCAAAGGTACCAAGGGGCGGACGGGGCCCTCGAATGCCGCTGCGAAATGTCTGGAATGGTGGTTATCGCGAAGTTCGCATAGGCTGAGGATACGAACCCGGTACTGCTTGAACCCCCGAGCAGGCAGTGCCGGGTTCTCCCTCGCCTGCCGCACCGCACGCCACCCAAGCGCGCACTCCGGGCATTCTTACGAGTAGCGTGTCACTCATGGCTCCGACATCCACCCCGCAGACGCCCTTCGGACGGATGCTGACCGCCATGGTCACGCCGTTCACCCCCGACGGCGCCCTCGACCTCGACGGCGCCCAGCGACTCGCCACCCACCTCGTCGACGCAGGCAACGACGGGCTCGTGCTCAACGGCACCACCGGCGAGTCCCCCACCACCGGCGATGCGGAGAAAGCCCAACTCGTAAGGGCCGTGGTGGACGCAGTCGGCGACCGCGCCCACGTCGTTGCCGGAGCCTCGACGAACGACACCCGGCACAGCATCGAGCTGGCCCGCGCCGCCCAGGACGCCGGCGCCCACGGTCTGCTGACCGTCACGCCGTACTACAGCAAGCCTCCGCAGCAGGGGCTCTACGCGCACTTCAGGGCCATCGCCGACGCCACCGACCTGCCTGTGATGCTCTACGACATCCCCGGCCGCAGCGGCGTCCCGATCAACACCGAGACCATGGCCCGGCTGGCCGAACACCCCCGGATCGTCGCCAACAAGGACGCCAAGGGCGACCTCGGCCGCGCGAGCTGGGCCATCGCCCAGACCGGCCTCGCCTGGTACTCCGGCGACGACATGCTGAACCTGCCGCTGCTGTCCGTCGGCGCCGTCGGCTTCGTCTCCGTCGTCGGCCACCTCGTCACCCCCGAGCTGGTCGCCCTCATCGAGGCGTACAACAACGGAGACGTCACCAAGGCCACCGAACTGCACCAACAACTGCTCCCCGTCTACACCGGCATGTTCCGCACCCAGGGCGTCATCACCGTCAAGGCGGCGCTCGCCCTGCGGCAGATGCCCGGCGGCCCGCTGCGGCTGCCGCTGGTGGGGCTCTCCCCGGAGGAGACCGAGCAGCTCAAGCGGGACCTCAAGGGCGGCGGCGTGCACGTGTAGCCGTACGCCCCGGCCGTACGCCTCAGCACAGCCGTCGTCCTCACCGCCACCGAGACGTCACAACCGCATACCGAGAAATCCGCGGCGCGGCTTCAGGGAAGCCGCCGTCGCACGCATTCATGTGCGCCCCGCCCGGGCGGCTCGCCGCCGGGACCCGGCCGGTGCGCATGGTGAGGAGACACCTTTGAGCCATCCCCATCCCGAACTCGGCCCGCCCCCGGCACTCGCGAAGGGCGCCCTGCGCGTCACGCCGCTCGGCGGACTCGGCGAGATCGGCCGCAACATGACCGTCTTCGAATACGACGGTCGCCTGCTGATCGTCGACTGCGGCGTCCTCTTCCCCGAGGAGGAGCAGCCCGGCGTCGACCTGATCCTGCCCGACTTCTCCACCATCAGGGACCGCCTCGACGACATCGAGGGCATC
>NZ_CP123230.1:2175000-5382500 GCF_045781775.1 Streptomyces sp. 184
GGCCTAAGGCGAGGCCGACAGGCGTAGTCGATGGATAACCGGTTGATATTCCGGTACCCGCTGTGAAGCGCCAAACATCGAATCAGGTGATGCTAAGCCCGTGAAGCCCCCTTGTTGATCCTTCGGGTGATGCGGGGTGTGGTGGAGCCGGTGATCCGAGCTTGTAGTAGGTGAGTGATGGGGTGACGCAGGAAGGTAGTCCAGCCCGGGCGGTGGTTGTCCCGGGGTAAGGGTGTGGCCCGTTGTGCAGGTAAATCCGCGCAACATTATGGGTGAGACCTGATGCCGAGCCGATTGTGGTGAAGTGGATGATCCTATGCTGTCGAGAAAAGCCTCTAGCGATGTTTCATGGCGGCCCGTACCCTAAACCGACTCAGGTGGTCAGGTAGAGTATACCGAGGCGTTCGGGTGAACTATGGTTAAGGAACTCGGCAAAATGCCCCCGTAACTTCGGGAGAAGGGGGGCCGCTTCCGGTGATCCGTTTTACACGGGGAGCTGGGGGTGGCCGCAGAGACCAGCGAGAAGCGACTGTTTACTAAAAACACAGGTCCGTGCGAAGCTGTAAGGCGATGTATACGGACTGACGCCTGCCCGGTGCTGGAACGTTAAGGGGACCGGTTAGTCACTCTTCGGGGTGGCGAAGCTGAGAACTTAAGCGCCAGTAAACGGCGGTGGTAACTATAACCATCCTAAGGTAGCGAAATTCCTTGTCGGGTAAGTTCCGACCTGCACGAATGGCGTAACGACTTCTCGACTGTCTCAACCATAGGCCCGGTGAAATTGCATTACGAGTAAAGATGCTCGTTTCGCGCAGCAGGACGGAAAGACCCCGGGACCTTTACTATAGCTTGATATTGGTGTTCGGTTCGGCTTGTGTAGGATAGGTGGGAGACTGTGAAGCGGCCACGCCAGTGGTTGTGGAGTCGTCGTTGAAATACCACTCTGGTCGTGTTGGATGTCTAACCTGGGTCCGTGATCCGGATCGGGGACAGTGTCTGGTGGGTAGTTTAACTGGGGCGGTTGCCTCCTAAAATGTAACGGAGGCGCCCAAAGGTTCCCTCAGCCTGGTTGGTCATCAGGTGGTGAGTGTAAGTGCACAAGGGAGCTTGACTGCGAGACTGACGGGTCGAGCAGGTGCGAAAGCAGGGACTAGTGATCCGGCGGTGGCTTGTGGGAGCGCCGTCGCTCAACGGATAAAAGGTACCCCGGGGATAACAGGCTGATCTTCCCCAAGAGTCCATATCGACGGGATGGTTTGGCACCTCGATGTCGGCTCGTCGCATCCTGGGGCTGGAGTCGGTCCCAAGGGTTGGGCTGTTCGCCCATTAAAGCGGCACGCGAGCTGGGTTTAGAACGTCGTGAGACAGTTCGGTCCCTATCCGCTGCGCGCGTAGGAGTCTTGAGAAGGGCTGTCCCTAGTACGAGAGGACCGGGACGGACGGACCTCTGGTGTGCCAGTTGTTCTGCCAAGGGCATGGCTGGTTGGCTACGTTCGGGAGGGATAACCGCTGAAAGCATCTAAGCGGGAAGCCTGCTTCGAGATGAGGACTCCCACCCCCTTTGAGGGGTTAAGGCCCCCTGTAGACGACGGGGTTGATAGGCCGGATCTGGAAGCCCTGTGAGGGGTGGAGGTGACCGGTACTAATAGGCCGAGGGCTTGTCCATAGCTGCTTGCGTCCACTGTGTGGGTTCTGAAACAACAACCCGCCCACATTCCATCCGCCACCACTGCATGTGTGGTGTGGGGTGGTGTGGGGGTGTGTTTCATAGTGTTTCGGTGGTCATAGCGTTGGGGAAACGCCCGGTCTCATTCCGAACCCGGAAGCTAAGCCCGACCGCGCCGATGGTACTGCATGGGGGACCGTGTGGGAGAGTAGGTCACCGCCGAACGATTTTTAGTACTCAACCCCCGGACATCGTCCGGGGGTTGAGTCATTTCCACACCCCGTGCGGGGCCCCGCCGTCCTACTCCCCGTTTCCGTTCATCTGGCCCGGCACCCGCATCGTCAGGATGGCCAGGTCGTCCGAGGCCGGCTCCGCCGCGAAGCGCTCCACCGTGCGCAGCACCCGTGCCGCCACCGCGCCTGCCGTGAGGCCCGTGCACGTCGTGAGGACGTCGATGAGGCCCTCGTCGCCGAGCATGCGGCTGCCTTCGCGGCGTTCCGTGACGCCGTCCGTGACGCAGAGGAGTACGTCGCCCGGGTCGAGGACGAGTTCCTCGCTGTGCAGCTCCAGGTCCTCCATGACGCCCAGCAGCGGCTGCGACTCCGTGGCCTGTTCCACCGTGCCGTCGGGGCGCAGGCGGAGCGGGGGCGGGTGGCCGGCGCAGACGGTTTTGAGGACCGCGCTGCCGTCCGGCTGGGGCCAGAGTTCGCCGTAGAGGAGGGTGAGGAAGCGGCCCCGTGCGCCCTCGTCGAGGATCGCGGCGTTGAGGCGCTCCAGTACCGCCGGGCCGCCGAAGCCCTCGCGGGCCAGCAGGCGCAGGGCCGTGCGGGCCAGGCCCGTGACGGCGGCGGCTTCCGGGCCCGTACCGCAGACGTCGCCGATGGCGAAGCCGTAGGCGCCGTCGCGGATCTCGAAGAGGTCGTAGAAGTCGCCGCCGACCTCGTTGCCCTCTCCCGCGGGGCGGTAGATGACCTCGACCTCGACGCCGGGGACGTCCGGCAGGCCCGGGGGCAGGAGGCTGCGCTGGAGGGACTGGCTGATGGTGGTGCGCTCGGAGTAGAGGCGCGCGTTGTCGAGGGCGAGGGCCGCGCGGCGGGAGAGGTCCTCGGCGAGTTCGAGGATCTCCTGGCGGAAGTGCTCGTCCGTGGGCTTGCCCAGGACGAGCATGCCGATCACGCGGTTGCGGGCGACGAGCGGTAGCACAACGGTTTCGCCACCGACGGTGGAGGCCGTGGCCAGGGATGTTTCGGCGTCTTCGGCGAGGGTCGTGTTGCCCGCGATGCTGAGGCTGAGGAACGAGCTGCGCATCGCCAGCGTGTGCGCCGCGTCGCCCGGGCCGCGCCACAGGCGGGCGCCGGGGACGAGAACGGCGTCCGGCGGGTCGATGCGGGAGAGCAGGACGCGCAGGTCGTCGATGCGCTCCTCGTCCTCGTGCAGGACGTAGCTGAGTTCGGGCTCGGCCTGCTCGGGAAGGGTGTAGACGGCGCACCAACTGGCCAGCGTGGGGACGATCATCTGGGCCATGAGGGCCAGCGTCTGGTCCCGGTCCAGGGTGCCGGCGAGCAGGTCGGAGGCTTCGACGAGGAAGGACAGGGAGCCGCGGCGCAGCCGCTCCAGCTCGCCGAGGCGGGCGGACTCGACGGCGAGCGCGATGCGGTCGGCGGCGAACTGGAGTCGCAGCGCTTCCTCGTTGGTGTAGCGGCCGGGGATCTCCGCGGCGACGCCGAGGGAGCCGGTGAGACGGCCCTCGACCTTCAGCGGCACGGAGACGACCGAGCGCATGCCGGTGGCGGCCAGCAGGGGTACGGCGTCGGGGTCGGCCATGAGGTCTTCGTGGACGGCCGGGAGGCGGGCGGAGCCGTAGCGGCTGCCGGTGCCGGTCTCGACGGGTACGCGCGCGAACCGCTGGCGCGCGGAGGGCAGTCCGGTGGAGGCCCGCACTTCGAGTTCCGTCTCGTCGTCGGTGGCGAGCAGCAGGTACGCGGCATCGCCGGCGAGCATGTCGCGGGCGCGCTCGACGGTGCGCTGGAGCAGGCCGTCGAGGTCGTCGGGGGAGGGGGTGCCGATGAACGCCTCGAAGGAGTCGCCGCCGGGGAAGGCGCCGGTGCGGCCCTCGCTGCCGGAGCTGTCGCCGGCGGGGGCGCGCAGCGGGCTCTGGAGGACGGCGCGTTCGCTGTCGCGGACCATGAGGCAGATCGTGGACGGGTCGCCGGCGGAGTTGCGCAGCCGCATGTGCGAGGCGTAGACGGGGGTGACGCGCCCGTCGTTGCAGCGGATGCCGTACGAGCCCTCCCAGCGGGACAGTTGCAGCGCCTCGACGAGGCCGGTGCCGGTGCCGGGGGTGTGGGGCCAGGCGGCGAGGTCGCCGAGGGGCTTGCCGACGACCTTCTCCGGTTCGTAGCCGAAGAGGTCGCGGGCGTCGTCGTTCCACTCGCTGACGAGGCCGCCGCGGTCGATGCGGACGACGGCGACGCGGATGCGCTCCTCGGCCAGCGGCAGCTCGTCGACGGGCAGCTCGGGGCCGGCGGCGCGGGTGCCGGCGGGCGGCTCGGCGACGGTGAGCTGGAACCAGACGCGCTTGTGCTCCGCGGTGTAGTCGACGCCCCAGCGGTTGGCGAGGGCGGCGCACAGCATCAGGCCGCGGCCTCCCTCGCGGTCGAGGGGGGTGGGCTGGAGCGAGGGGCTGTGCAGCGGCAACTCGCGCTCGGCGTGCCGGTCGGCTACCTCGACCCGTACCGCGTCGGCCAACCGGACACAGAGGACGTCTACCGCCGTACCCGCATGGATTATGGCATTTGTCACAAGTTCACTGGTCAGTACGACGGCGTCGTCGGTAGCCTCGGGGTAGCCCCAGCCCTGGAGGGTGTCGCGGACGAAGGTCCTGGCCGCGGCGACGGAGCGCCCGACCGGCTCGAAGGTGGCCGCAGCCCGCGCGGTGGTCACCAGCTCTCCTCTCGATGTGCCACTCTCCCGGCTGAAGGGATGGACGGCGGATGCCAGGGTACTTACCTTCACCCTGCGGACAGATGCCGGATCCTTCTCTTAACACTCGGAAAGTGCGCCTTAGCCGCCGAACTGTTATGGCCTGCCAGGGCCGGGGTGAAACACTGGGAAGGCTTCGGAGGGAGCCCGAGGCGAACGTCGACCCTGCGGGAGGGACACAGTGGAGTCTGACGCGAGCGCGCCAGGCGCGAGTCCGCGCACCAAGGGCGGGCGCTCCCGGACGCCCTCCGGGACTACACAGGTCGATACGGCCTCGCTGTATCGCCTGCTCGGGGCCCTGGAGTCCATGCGTGACGGCAACTTCCGCAAGCGCCTGAGGGTCGGCGGCGACGGCGTGATGTCCGAGATCGCCGAGGTCTTCAACGAGGTCGCGGAGCGTAACCTCCACGTCACCGGAGAGCTGTCGCGGGTGCGGCGGATGGTCGGCCGGGAGGGCAAGCTCGCCGAGCGGCTGGCGGCCGGGCCCTGCGAGGGGTCGTGGGCGGCGGCGGTCGACGCGTCGAATGCGCTGGTCGATGATCTCGTACGCCCCCTGGCCGACGTCGGCAGGGTGCTGACCGCCGTCGCGGACGGCGATCTCCAGCAGCGCATGGACCTGCGGCCGCAGGGACAGGACGGCGCCCCGCACCCGCTGCGGGGCGAAGTGCTGAAGATGGGCCGTACGGTCAACGGGCTGGTGGACCAGCTCTCCGTCTTCACCGACGAGGTGACCCGCGTCGCCAGCGAGGTCGGCACCGAGGGCAAGCTCGGCGGCCAGGCGAAGGTGCGCGGGATGTCCGGGTCCTGGAAGGACCTCACGGACTCCGTGAACACCATGGCGTACCGGCTGACGGCCCAGGTCCGCGACATCGCCCTGGTCACCACGGCGGTCGCCAAGGGCGACCTGTCGCGCAAGGTCACCGTGCACGTCGACGGCGAGATGCTCGAACTGAAGAACACCGTCAACACGATGGTGGACCAGCTCTCCGCGTTCTCCTCCGAGGTGACCCGGGTGGCCCGCGAGGTGGGCACCGAGGGCGAGCTGGGCGGGCAGGCGCAGGTCGAGGGCGTCGGCGGGGTGTGGAAGGACCTCACGGACAGCGTGAACCTGATGGCGGGCAACCTGACCGCCCAGGTCCGCGGCATCGCGCAGGTCACCACCGCGGTCGCCAACGGCGACCTGTCGCAGAAGGTGACCGTCAGCGCACGCGGCGAGGTCGCCCAGCTCGCGGACACGATCAACACCATGACCGAGACCCTGCGCACCTTCGCCGGCGAGGTCACGCGCATGGCCAGCGAGGTCGGCGCCGAGGGGCGGCTCGGCGGGCAGGCGCAGGTGCCGGGCGCGGCCGGGATCTGGAAGGACCTCACCGACTCGGTGAACACCGCCTTCTCCAACCTCACCCGGCAGGTGCGCGAGTTCGCGCAGGTGACGACGGCGGTGGCCAACGGCGACCTGTCGCAGAAGGTCACCGTGGACGTCTCCGGCGAGATGCTGGAGCTGAAGAACACCGTCAACACCATGGTCGACCAGTTGTCGTCCTTCGGCGCCGAGGTGACGCGGGTGGCCCGCGAGGTCGGCGTGGAGGGCGAGCTGGGCGGCCAGGCGCAGGTGCCGGGGGCCGCGGGCACGTGGAAGGACCTGGTCGACTCGGTCAACACGGCCTTCCGCAACCTGACCGGGCAGGTCCGCAACATCGCGCAGGTGACGACGGCGGTCGCGAACGGCGACCTGTCGCAGAAGGTCACCGTGGACGTCTCCGGCGAGATGCTCCAGCTCAAGAACACCGTGAACACGATGGTGGACCAGCTCTCCTCCTTCGCCGACCAGGTCACGCGGATGGCGCGGGACGTGGGCACGGAGGGCCGGCTCGGCGGCCAGGCGCGCGTCGAAGGGGTCTCGGGTACGTGGAAGGACCTGACCGACTCCGTCAACTTCATGGCGAGCAACCTGACGCTTCAGGTCCGCAACATCGCGCAGGTGACGACGGCCGTGGCGCGCGGCGACCTGTCGCAGAAGATCGAGGTCGACGCCCGCGGGGAGATCCTGGAGCTGAAGAACACCATCAACACGATGGTCGACCAGCTCTCGTCGTTCGCGGAGCAGGTCACGCGGGTGGCGCGCGAGGTCGGCACGGAAGGCCGGCTCGGCGGGCAGGCCCGGGTGCAGGGCGTCGCCGGCGTCTGGCGCGACCTGACGGACTCGGTCAACTTCATGGCCGGCAACCTGACCGGGCAGGTCCGCAACATCGCCCAGGTCGCGACGGCGGTCGCGCGCGGCGACCTCTCGCAGAAGATCGACGTGGACGCCCGCGGCGAGATCCTGGAGCTGAAGAACACCCTGAACACGATGGTCGACCAGCTCTCCTCGTTCGCCGAGCAGGTGACGCGGGTGGCCCGCGAGGTCGGCACCGAGGGCGAGCTGGGCGGCCAGGCGGAGGTCCAGGGCGTCTCCGGTACGTGGAAGGACCTCACCCAGTCCGTCAACTCCATGGCGAACAACCTGACCTCGCAGGTGCGCAGCATCGCCGAGGTCACCACAGCGGTGGCGCGCGGCGACCTGTCCAAGAAGATCACCGTCGACGCGCGGGGCGAGATCCTCGAACTCGTGACGACGGTGAACACGATGGTCGACCAACTGTCGTCGTTCGCCGAGCAGGTCACGCGGGTGGCCCGCGAGGTGGGCACGGAGGGCCAGCTCGGCGGCCAGGCGCGGGTGCGCGGGGTCTCCGGCATCTGGAAGGACCTCACCGACAACGTGAACCAGATGGCGGTCAACCTGACCAGCCAGGTGCGCAACATCTCCCAGGTCGCCACCGCCGTCGCCAACGGCGACCTGACCCGTACGGTCACCGTCGAGGCCCGCGGCGAGGTCCAGCAGCTCGCCGCCACCGTCAACACCATGGTCAAGACGCTGTCGTCGTTCGCCGCCGAGGTCACCCGCGTCGCCCGCGAGGTCGGCACGGACGGCCGGCTCGGCGGCCAGGCCCGCGTGCCCGGCGTCTCGGGTACGTGGAAGGACCTCACCGAGTCCGTGAACTCGATGGCGTCCAACCTCACCAACCAGGTGCGCAACATCGCCATGGTGACCACCGCCGTGGCCAGCGGCGACCTGTCGAAGAAGATCGACGTGGCCGCGCAGGGCGAGATCCTGGAGCTGAAGACCACGATCAACACGATGGTCGACCAGCTCTCGTCCTTCGGCGACGAGGTCACCCGGGTCTCCCGCGAGGTGGGCACCGAGGGCCGGCTCGGCGGGCAGGCGCGGGTGCGGGGGGTCTCCGGGATCTGGAAGGACCTCACGGAGTCCGTGAACCTGATGGCGAACAACCTGACCAGTCAGGTGCGGCAGATCGCCCAGGTGGCCACCGCGGTGACCCGCGGCGATCTGAACCTCAAGATCGACGTGGACGCCTACGGCGAGATGATGGAGCTCCAGGACCACATCAACACGATGATCGTGAAGCTCCGTGAGACGACCATCGCCAACAAGGAGCAGGACTGGCTCAAGGGCAACCTCGCCCGCATCTCCGGCCTGCTCCAGGGCCGCCGCGACCTCGCCGACGTCGCGCGGCTGATCATGAGCGAGCTGACGCCGGTGGTCGCCGCGCAGCACGGCGCGTTCTTCCTGGTGCAGCGCTCCGGCGCCGAGGCCGTCGTGGAGATCGGCGCGGCCAGCGGGGACGACGCGTACGAGCTGCGGATGATCGGTTCGTACGGGCACTCCGGGAACGAGCTGCCGCACATCCTGCGGCCCGGCGAGACGCTCGTGGGCACCGCCGCGCAGGAGCGGCGCCCGATCGTCGTGGAGAACGTGCCCAAGGGCTATCTGAAGATCGCCTCGGGGCTCGGCGAGGCGCCGCCGGCGCATGTCATCGTGCTCCCGCTGATCTTCGAGGGCCGGGTGCTGGGCGTGGTGGAGCTGGCGTCGTTCCAGCCGTTCACCCAGATCCAGAAGGACTTCCTGGGCCAGATCGCCGAGGTCATCGCCACCAGCGTCAACACCATCAGCGTCAACTCCAAGACCGAGGTGCTGCTCAGCCAGTCCCAGGAGCTGGCGGCGCAGTTGCGCGACCGGCAGGGCGAGCTGGAGGTGCGGCAGAAGGCGCTCCAGGAGTCGAACGCGGAGCTGGAGGAGAAGGCCGAGCTGCTGGCCCGGCAGAACCGCGACATCGAGATCAAGAACGTCGAGATCGAGGAGGCCAAGCAGGGCCTGGAGGAGCGGGCCGAGCAGCTCGCGGTCTCGATGCGGTACAAGTCCGAGTTCCTGGCGAACATGTCGCACGAGCTGCGCACGCCGCTGAACTCCCTGCTGATCCTGGCGAAGCTGCTCGCCGACAACGGCGACGGGAACCTGACGCCGAAGCAGGTGGAGTTCGCCGAGACGATCCACGGCGCGGGCTCGGACCTGCTCC
The DNA here is from genome assembly GCF_045781775.1 of Streptomyces sp. 184. Classification (NCBI taxonomy): domain Bacteria; kingdom Bacillati; phylum Actinomycetota; class Actinomycetes; order Kitasatosporales; family Streptomycetaceae; genus Streptomyces; species Streptomyces sp. 184. The sequence continues at coordinate 2,184,064 of NZ_CP123230.1, forward strand.
AGCTCATCAACGACATCCTCGACCTGTCGAAGGTCGAGGCGGGCAAGATGGACGTGAGCCCCACCCGGATCGCGCTGGTGCAGCTCGTCGACTACGTGGAGGCGACGTTCCGGCCGCTGACGGCCGAGAAGGGCCTCGACTTCTCCGTACGGGTCTCGCCCGATCCGCCGGCGACGCTCAGCACCGACCAGCAGCGGCTGCTCCAGGTGCTGCGCAACCTGCTGTCGAACGCGGTGAAGTTCACCGACAGCGGCACGGTGGAACTGCTGATCCGCACGGCGAAGGACGACGTGCCGCGGGACATCAAGGAACAACTGCTGGAGCAGGGCGCGCTGCGCGACCCGGGCGCGGAGCTGATCGCGTTCTCCGTGACCGACACGGGGATCGGCATCCCGGCGAACAAGATGGGCGTGATCTTCGAGGCGTTCAAGCAGGCCGACGGCACGACGAGCCGCAAGTACGGCGGCACGGGGCTGGGGCTGTCGATCAGCCGCGAGATCGCCCGGCTGCTCGGCGGCGAGATCCACGTCGACAGCGAGCCGGGCCGCGGTTCGACGTTCACGCTGTACCTGCCGCTGCACCCGACCGAGCTGCCGGCCCCCGGGCTGCCGGGCGCGGGCGCCGCCGTCACGGGTGCGCTCGCGGCGGGCCTGGAGCAGGCCGAGGCGGCGAGCGCCGTCGCCGGTGCCGCCGAGGTCGAGGCGCTGCCTCCGGGACGTACGAGGAACTCCTCTGACGGGCTCTCAGGGCCCGCGGGGCAGCCGGACGGGTCCACGGGCGACGCGGGGGCCCTGGACGCCTCAGGGGCGCCTGGAGCCGCTTCGGACGCCGTACCCGTGGACGGCGGGGGGCTGGAGGGGGAGCTGTCGCAGCGGTCGCCGTCGCCGCGCTTCCAGGGCACGTTCCGCGGCGAGAAGGTCCTCATCGTGGACGACGACATCCGCAACGTCTTCGCGCTGACCAGCGTGCTGGAGCAGCACGGGCTCGCGGTGCTGTACGCCGAGAACGGCCGCGAGGGCATCGAGGTGCTGGAGCAGCACGAGGACGTGGCCGTGGTGCTGATGGACATCATGATGCCGGAGATGGACGGCTACGCCACGACGGAGGCGATCCGCCGGATGCCGCAGTTCGCCGGGCTGCCCATCATCGCGCTGACCGCGAAGGCGATGAAGGGCGACAAGGAGAAGAGCATCGAAGCGGGCGCATCGGACTATGTAACCAAACCGGTGGATACCGATAGATTGCTCAACGTTATGACCGACTGGATGAGCGGAGAGTAGTCAAATCCTCGTGAGTTCCTGCTCTTTGATGACTCAGTGTGTCCAAATGCGTGTGAGAACGCGGGATTCCGGGAACCAAACTGATCGCAGGCGCGTTGTCGCAGTGTTCGCAGTGACAACTCGGTGACAGGGTGTGGCGAGTCTCGGGGTGTGGATACGATGACCGGCACGAGGGCGGGCGGCATGGTGGGCGCGTCTTTGGCGACGAGGACCGGCACACCGCCGGGGCGAGGAGGGCAGGCCATGGTGCAGAAGGCCAAGATTCTCCTGGTCGATGACCGGCCGGAGAATCTGCTGGCGCTGGAGGCCATCCTTTCCGCGCTGGATCAGCACCTGGTCCGGGCGTCGTCCGGGGAGGAAGCGCTCAAAGCGCTGCTGACCGAGGATTTCGCGGTGATCCTGCTCGACGTGCAGATGCCGGGCATGGACGGGTTCGAGACCGCGGCGCACATCAAGCGCCGTGAGCGCACCCGCGACATCCCGATCATCTTCCTCACGGCCATCAACCACGGCCCGCACCACACGTTCCGCGGCTACGCCGCCGGAGCCGTCGACTACATCTCCAAGCCCTTCGACCCCTGGGTGCTGCGGGCCAAGGTCTCGGTCTTCGTCGAGCTGTACATGAAGAACCTCCAGCTTCGCGAGCAGGCCGGCCTGCTGCGGCTCCAGCTCGAAGGCGCCCAGAAGGGCAACGGCGACGGCGCCGCGCAGACCGGGCTGCTGGCCGAGCTGTCCGCGCGGCTCGCCGCCGCGGAGGAGCAGGCCGAGGCGCTGTCGAAGCAGCTCAGCGGGGCCAACGCGGAGTCGGCCGTGGTCGCGACCGCGGCCCACCTGGAGCGGAAACTCACCGGGCTGCGCAAGGCGATCGACGCCCTGGAGCCCGGCTCCCGCGCCGACACGGAGTAGCCCGGCCGGGCCGGCCGGACCCGGCTGCGCGGGGGATGCGTACCTGCACGTCCTACGTGTCCCCCGCGTGCGCTGCCGGTAATCTCGCACCTATGGCCTCACGTACCTCTGGCAGCGGCAACTCCCGGCAGCGGTCCGGAGGTAGCACGGCCAAAAAGCCCGCGGCGAAGAAGGCGCCCGTGAAGAAGGCACCCGCCGGGAAGCCGCCGCCGAAGAAGGCCGCGGGCGCGGCCAAGAAGGCGCCGGCCAAGAAGCCCGCCCCCTCCCCGACCTCCGGTGTGCTGCGGCTGCTGCGCGCGATCTGGCTCGGCCTCGCCGGCCTCGTCGGCGTCCTCTTCCGCGGCATAGGACGCGGCGCCAAGGGCCTCGACCCCGCCCACCGCAAGGACGGCCTGGCGCTGCTGCTGCTCGGCATCGCCCTGATCGTCGCCGCCGGCACCTGGTCGAACCTCCAGGGCCCGGTGGGCGAGCTGGTCGAGATCCTGGTCACCGGCGCCTTCGGCCGCCTCGACCTGCTGGTGCCGATCCTGCTGGCCACCATCGCCGTACGACTCATCCGCCACCCCGAGAAGACCGAGGCCAACGGGCGTATCGTCATCGGCCTGTCCGCCCTGGTCATCGGCGTGCTCGGGCTCGTGCACCTGGCCTGCGGCACCCCCGGGCGCGGCGAGGGCACGCAGACCATCAGGGACTCCGGCGGCTTCGTCGGCTGGGCCGTGTCCCGGCCGCTGGTCACCACCCTCGGCGACGTGCTCGCGCTGCCGCTGCTGGTGCTGCTCACCATCTTCGGGCTGCTCGTCGTCACGGCCACGCCGGTCGCGGCGATCCCGGACCGGATCCACTCCGCCGGCGTGCGGCTCGGCCTCGTACAGCCGCGGCCCGATCCGGCGGTGGCGGCCAAGGCGGAGGACTTCGACGACGACTGGCGCGACGGCCTGGTCCGTACGGACGAGGACGACGAGGAAGACGACGGGCCCCCGCCGCCGCGCCGCCGCCGGACCCGCAGGACCGGCCCCGCCGCCCCGGCCGCCGCCAAGCGCCGTGCCGCGCCCGACCGCGACTACGGCGGCATGGACCCCATCGACGCCGCCGCCGCCGCGGCCACCGACCTCGACGGCGCCGTGCTGCACGGCGTCCAGCCCTCCCCGCTGCTCGCCCACCTCACCCACGGCGTCGCCGAGCGCACCGGGGGCGTACCGGCCGCGCGCGAGGAGCCGGGCGCGGACGAGCCGGGCGCGGAGGAAGCGGAGGCCGTACGCTCCGCAAACCGGGAACAGTCGGTCCCCGACCTCACCAAGCAGGCCGCCGAGCCCGACCCCACCGTCCTGCCGCCGCGCGCCGAGCAGCTCCAGCTCTCCGGCGACATCACCTACGCGCTGCCGTCCCTCGACGTCCTGGGCCGCGGCGGCCCCGGCCGTACGCGCAGCGCTGCCAACGACGTCGTCGTCGCCTCCCTCACCCAGGTCTTCACCGAGTTCAAGGTCGATGCCGCCGTCACCGGCTTCACCCGCGGGCCGACCGTCACGCGGTACGAGGTGGAGCTGGGCCCCGCCGTGAAGGTCGAGCGCATCACGGCGCTGACGAAGAACATCGCCTACGCCGTCGCCAGCCCCGACGTGCGCATCATCAGCCCCATCCCCGGCAAGTCCGCCGTCGGCATCGAAATCCCCAACAGCGACCGCGAGATGGTCAAGCTCGGCGACGTGCTGCGCTCCGCGGAGGCGGCCGGCGAGGAGCATCCGATGCTCGTCGGCCTCGGCAAGGACGTCGAGGGCGGCTACGTCTCGGCCAACCTCGCCAAGATGCCGCACATCCTCATCGCCGGCGCCACCGGCTCCGGCAAGTCGTCCTGCATCAACTGCCTGATCACCTCCGTCATGGCGCGGGCCACGCCGGAGGACGTGCGGATGGTGCTGGTCGACCCCAAGCGGGTGGAGCTGACCGCGTACGAGGGCATCCCGCACCTGATCACGCCGATCATCACCAACCCCAAGCGGGCCGCCGAGGCGCTCCAGTGGGTCGTCCGCGAGATGGACCTGCGCTACGACGACCTCGCCGCGTACGGCTACCGCCACATCGACGACTTCAACGCCGCCGTCCGCTCCGGCAAGGCCACCGCCCCGCCCGGCAGCGAACGGGACCTGGCGCCGTACCCGTACCTGCTGGTGATCGTCGACGAGCTGGCCGACCTGATGATGGTCGCGCCGCGGGACGTCGAGGACGCGATCGTACGGATCACGCAGCTCGCCCGCGCCGCCGGCATCCACCTGGTGCTCGCCACCCAGCGCCCCAGCGTCGACGTCGTCACCGGCCTCATCAAGGCGAACGTGCCCTCCCGGCTGGCCTTCGCGACCTCCTCCCTCGCCGACAGCCGCGTCATCCTCGACCAGGCCGGCGCCGAGAAGCTGATCGGCAAGGGCGACGGGCTGTTCCTGCCGATGGGCGCGAACAAGCCGGTCCGGCTCCAGGGCGCGTACGTCGAGGAGGAGGAGGTCGCCTCGGTCGTGCAGCACTGCAAGGACCAGATGGCGCCGGTCTTCCGCGAGGACGTCGTGGTCGGCGGGGCGAAGAAGAAGGAGATCGACGAGGAGATCGGCGACGACCTCGATCTGCTGTGCCAGGCGGCCGAGCTGGTGGTCTCCACGCAGTTCGGCTCCACCTCGATGCTCCAGCGCAAGCTGCGGGTCGGGTTCGCCAAGGCGGGGCGGCTGATGGACCTGATGGAGTCACGTGGGATCGTCGGTCCGAGTGAGGGTTCGAAGGCCCGGGACGTACTCATCAAACCGGATGAAATGGACGGAGTGCTCGCCCAACTGCGGGGGCAGGATCATCCGTAACGGCGATGAGGGCAACCGGTTCGGCGTCTGATGCGTCACATCAATGGGCCGCGCGGGTGATCCCGCGGTCGGGCAGTACGTCTATCCCGATGGCCCATTAAGTGTGCTCGACCGGTTGGCCGATCCTTTTACAACCCCCCTAGACTGAACACCCGGCAGGTGGCTCACCCCGAAAGGCGCCCACGTGTCCCTCGGCAACTCCCCCACAGGCGACCGTCCTTCCGTCGGTCGCGCACTTCAGCAGGCCCGCCTTGATGCCAAGCTGTCCGTCGAACAGGTCAGCTTGTCCACGCGTGTGCGCATTCCGATCATCCATGCCATCGAACAGGACGACTTCTCCCGCTGCGGCGGTGACGTCTACGCCCGCGGGCATGTGCGAACCCTGGCGCGGGCGGTCGGCCTGGAGGCGGAGGACCTGGTCGGGCAGTACGACGCGGAGCACGGCGGCCGGCCGGTGCCGACGCCCGCCGCGCCGATGTTCGAGGCCGAGCGCATCCGCCCCGAGCCGCGCCGCCCCAACTGGACCGCCGCCATGGTCGCCGCGATCGTGGCCGTCGTCGGCTTCGTGGGGTTCACCGTCTTCAGCGGCGGCGACGAGGACGAGCCGGACGGCTCCTCGGTCGCCGGGGAGTCGCAGGGGTCCGACAAGTCCGAGGACCCCGACTCCGGCAAGGACGCGGGCGAGGACAAGCAGAGCCCGGACCCCTCGGACAGCGCGGTGGCCGGTGCGCCGCCGGACAAGGTGACGCTGCGGATCGTCGCCGCGGACGGGCAGAGCTGGATCTCCGCGCAGGGCGCCGACGGGCGCGAGCTGGAGGAGGGCGTCCTCGCGCAGGGCGACTCCGTCACCGTCACCGACAGCGAGAAGATCTACCTCGTCCTCGGCAACGCCGGCGGCGTCGACCTGTTCGTCAACGGCAAGCAGATCGCCGAGGACTTCCAGCCCGGCGAGGTCGAGCGGCTGACGTACACCAAGGGCGATCCGGAAGCCGGCTGACCGGCCCGGTCGGGCGGCTGCGCGGGCCCGGCCTGCGGCAAGGCTCGTACGCCCGTACCCTCGCTCTTCCGTGCTTCGGACGGGCGTGCGGAATGCGGCTGGTCGGCGGCGGTTTGCGGGCGCGGGACGAAGTAGGCTGAGCCCCATGCCTGAACGCCGTACCGTCGCCCTCGTCACGCTTGGCTGCGCCCGGAACGAGGTGGACTCGGAGGAGCTCGCGGGCCGCCTGGCGGCGGACGGCTGGGACCTCGTCACGGACGCCGCCGCCGCGGACGTCGCCGTCGTGAACACCTGCGGGTTCGTCGAAGCCGCCAAGAAGGACTCCGTCGACGCCCTGCTGGAGGCCAACGACCTCAAGGACACCGGCCGTACGCAGGCGGTTGTGGCCGTCGGCTGCATGGCCGAGCGGTACGGCAAGGAGCTGGCCGACGCGCTCCCGGAGGCGGACGGCGTCCTCGGCTTCGACGACTACACCGACATCTCCGAGCGGCTCCAGACCATCCTCTCCGGCGGCGGCCACGCCGCGCACACCCCGCGGGACCGCCGCAAGCTGCTGCCGATCAGCCCCGCGGAGCGGCAGGACGCCGCCGCCCGGGGCGCGGCGGCGCTGCCGGGACACGGCGACGCGGCTCCCGCAGCCTCCGCGGCCCCCGCCGGCGCGGCCCCGTCCGCTCCCGCCGACCTGCCCGCCGGGGTCGCCCCCGCCTCCGGGCCGCGGCCGCCGCTGCGCCGCCGGCTGGGCTCGGGGCCGGTCGCCTCGGTCAAGCTGGCCTCCGGCTGCGACCGCCGATGTACGTTCTGCGCCATCCCCTCCTTCCGCGGCTCCTTCGTCTCCCGCCGCCCCTCCGACGTCCTCGGCGAAACGCGCTGGCTGGCCGGGCAGGGCGTCCGGGAGATCATGCTCGTCTCGGAGAACAACACCTCGTACGGCAAGGACCTCGGCGACGTGCGGCTGCTGGAGACGCTGCTGCCGGAACTGGCCGCCGTGGACGGCATCGAGCGGATCCGGGTCAGCTATCTCCAGCCCGCCGAGATGCGCCCCGGGCTGATCGACGTGCTGACGTCGACGGAGAAGGTGGCGCCGTACTTCGACCTGTCCTTCCAGCACGCGGCCCCCGAGGTGCTGCGCGCGATGCGCCGCTTCGGGGACACCGAGCGGTTCCTCCAGTTGCTGGGGGAGATCCGCTCGCGGGCGCCGGAGGCGGGCGCGCGGTCGAACTTCATCGTCGGCTTCCCCGGCGAGACCGAGCGGGACGTCGAGGAGCTGGAGCGCTTCCTCACCGCCGCGCGGCTGGACGCCGTGGGGATCTTCGGCTACTCCGACGAGGAGGGCACGGAGGCCGCGGGGTACGCCTCGAAGATCGCGCCGGAGGCGGTCGCGGAGCGGCTGGCGCACATGACGCGGCTGGCGGAGGAGCTGACGGCGCAGCGGGCCGAGGAGCGGGTGGGCGAGACGGTACGGGTCCTGGTGGACGCGGTGGAGGACGCCGAGGCCGACGCCGGCCTCGGGGCCGACGCCGGCTCCGCCGGGGAGGTCGTCGGCCGGGCGGCGCACCAGGCGCCCGAGACGGACGGCGTGACGCTGCTCGCCGGCGGGACCGCCCGGCAGGCGGCGCCCGGGGCGCTGGTCACCGCCAAGGTGGTGGCGAGCGAAGGCGTGGACCTGGTGGCGGAACCGATAGGCGAGCCCGATCGGCGGCGGCCCCGGGAGCCGGCCGAGGAGGCCGCGAGATGAGCCCCGCCCCGGCCGTCGGTCAGGCCGGTCTGTGGAACATCGCCAACGTCCTCACCATGGTGCGGCTGCTGCTCGTACCGGCGTTCGTGCTGCTCATGGCCGCCCACGGCGGCCATGATCCGGCCTGGCGCTCGTTCGCATGGGCCGCCTTCACGGTCGCCATGATCACCGACCTCTTCGACGGGGAACTGGCCCGCCGCTACGACCTCGTCACCGACTTCGGCAAGATCGCCGACCCCATCGCCGACAAGGCGATCATGGGCGCCGCGCTGATCTGCCTGTCGGCGCTGGGCGACCTGCCCTGGTGGGTGACGATCGTGATCCTGGCGCGGGAGATCGGCATCACCCTCATGCGGTTCTGGGTGATCAGGCACGGTGTCATCCCTGCCAGCCGGGGCGGGAAGCTGAAGACCCTGGCCCAGGGGGTGGCCGTGGGCATGTACATCCTCACCCTCACCGGACCGCTCGCCACGCTGCGCTTCTGGATCATGGCCGCCGCCGTGGTCCTGACCGTGGTGACCGGCCTGGACTACGTCAAGCAGGCGATCGTGCTCCGCCGCAGGGGGCTGGCCGCCGAACGGGAGCAGAGAGTCCAGTGACCACACAGAACACCGACGGGACCGCTGCCGACCTCCTCGCCCTGTGCGAGGAGCGCGGCGTCACCCTCGCCGTCGCCGAATCCCTCACCGGCGGGCTCGTCGCCGCCGAGATCACCGCGGTGCCGGGCGCCTCCCGGTCGTTCCGGGGCGCCGTCACCACGTACGCCACCGACCTCAAGCGGGACGTGCTCGGCGTCGACAGTTCGCTGCTCGCCCAGCGCGGTGCCGTCGACGGCGAGGTCGCCCGGCAGATGGCCTCCGGGGTGCGCTGGCGGCTCGGCGCCGACTGGGCGGTGGCGACGACGGGAGTCGCCGGGCCGGATCCGCAGGACGGGCAGCCGCCGGGTACCGTCTTCGTCGCCGTGGCCGGTCCCGAAGGGCGCAGCGAGACGCGGTCGCTGAACCTGGCGGGGTCTCGTACGGAGATCCGCACGGCCGCCGTGGGGGAGGCGCTGGCCCTCCTGCGGCGCCACCTGGACGCGGCACCGAAGGGGCAAGACGGGCGGAAATACCCGGAAAATCCTGATCAGGAGGCTCCTTATTCCTCGCTTGGCGAACGGTGAAGATGACTTCCGTCGCCGCACTGTCACGGTCCGAGGCGGTACGGTGGAGCAGAGAGGATCCGGATCCGAGGTCCTAGGAGGGAGCCACGCATGATTCTGCTCCGTCGCCTGCTGGGTGACGTGCTGCGCCGGCAGCGACAGCGCCAGGGCCGGACGCTGCGCGAGGTTTCCTCGTCAGCGCGTGTTTCCCTCGGCTACCTGTCGGAGGTCGAGCGAGGTCAGAAGGAAGCCTCCTCCGAGCTGCTCAACTCCATCTGCGAGGCCCTGGACGTCCGGATGTCCGAGCTGATGCGCGAGGTGAGCGGCGAGCTGGCGCTCGCGGAGCTGGCCCAGTCGGCCGCGGCCACCGAGCCCATCCCCGCCCCCGTACGGTCGTTCACCGTGACGTCGGTGACGGGCATGCCCGACGAGCGGGTCACCATCAAGGCCCCCAAGGAGCCCGATCCCGTCGCGGCCTGAGGGTCGAGAGCCTGCCACCAGAGCCCGGTTCGCCGTCGGCGGAGCCGGGCTCGCGGCCTGTCCGCCGCGGGTGGCCCTTCCGTCTTTCCGCGCGCCCCGCCGCGGCGGTCATCCGCCCGGCTGGCAGTGCGGGCACCAGTACGTCACGCGCTCGTCCGACGTCTCCCCCTGCGCACGCCTGCGCACCGCCGTGCCGCAGCGCAGGCACGGCCTGCCGCCGCGGCCGTAGACCCACAGCCGGCGGTCGGGGCGCCGGCTGGGCGTCGTCGTACGGGCCACGCGGTCCCGGTTCGCCTCCAGCAGCCGCCGGGCGGCGGCGACGAGCCGGGCGGGCTCGGGGAGCGCGGAGACCGGGGCGTACGGGCTGACGCCGGCCAGGAAGCACAGCTCCGACTTGTAGACGTTGCCGATCCCCGCGAGATTGCGCTGGTCGAGCAGGGCCTCGCCGAGCGGGCGGGCGGGGTCGGCGAGCAGCCGCCGCTCCGCCTCCGCCGGGTCCCAGTCGGGGCCGAGCAGGTCGGGGCCGAGGTGGCCGACGACCCGGTCCTCCGCCGCGGTGCGCAGCAGCTCCAGCACGGGCAGGCGGTAGCCGACGGCGGTGCGGTCGGCGTTGCCGAGGACCGCGCGGATCTGGTGCCCGGGGCCGCCGCGCCAGCGCTCCCCGTCCGCGTACAGCCTCCAGGCGCCCTCCATCCGCAGATGCGAGTGCAGCGTGAGGCCGCCCTCGACGCGGGTCAGCAGGTGCTTGCCGCGCGGCACCACCTCGGTGACCTCGCGGCCGGTGAGGTCGGCCGTGGCCAGCTTGGGCACGCGCAGGTCGCAGCGGGTCAGCCGGCGGCCCGCCAGCGCCTCGTGCAGCAGGCGGGCGGTGCGCCAGACGGTGTCTCCTTCGGGCACGCACCCATCGTGCCAGGGCGGGGGCGTACGGGCCCGGCGTGAGGGGGTGGGGACAGACCCACCCTGGTCCGGGGCCTGCGGGGGCGGTGGCGGGGGTGCCCCACGGGACACGATGGGCGGCATGATGAGGACCGAAGGGGAGGCACCATGAGCAGGTTGCGGCCGTACGTGACCGCGCAGGGACGCGCCATCGTACTGGTGGCGCTGGCGGCGGTGGAGGCCGTGGCGCAGGCCGTCATGCTCGCCTCGCTGGTGCTCGCCTTCGGGCTCGGGCTGCTCTTCCTCTTCCCCTTCGGGGTGGCGGTCGCCCGCGCCACCGCGGCCGCCGCCCGCGCGCTGACCGGCCGCTGGACGGGGCGGCCGATAGCCCAGCCGTACCTGCCCGAGCCGCCGCGCCTGCGGCCCGGGCCCGACGGCCGCTACCGGCACCTGGGCATCGGCTACCGCAGCCCCACGCTGCCGGAGTTCTTCGAGCGCGTACACCGGCTGCTGTCCGACCGCGCGACCTGGCGGGACACGCTGTGGCTGGTCGCCGACCCGGTCGTGGGCCTGGCGATGGCCGCGCTGCCGCTGATCGCCGTCGGCTACGGGCTGTTCGGCATGGCGCTGCCGCTGCTGTGGGACCCGTCGTACCCCGGGGACACGCTCACCGACTACGCGGGCGTCGAGGTCGCCTCGCAGGGCACCGCACTCGCGCTGGTGCCCGTGGGGGCCGCGCTCGTCGTCGCCGGGCTGTGGGCCGGGCCGCGGGCGATGGCGCTGCACGGGCGCTGGACGCGGTCGCTGCTGGCGCCGACGCGGGCGTCGGAGCTGGCGCTCCAGGTCGCCGAGCTGGACCAGAAGCGCACGGCGGCCACCGACTGGCAGGCGTCGGAGGTGCGGCGCATCGAGCGGGACCTGCACGACGGGCCGCAGGCCCGGCTCGTCGCCCTCGGCATGACGGTCTCGGCGGCGGAGGAGCTGGTCGACGACGACCCGGCGGCGGCGAAGGTGCTGCTGCGGCAGGCGCAGGAGTCGTCGTCCGCGGTGCTCCAGGAGCTGCGCGGGCTGGTGCGGGGCATCCATCCGCCGGTGCTGGCCGAGCGGGGTCTCGGCGACGCCGTACGGGCGCTGGCGCTGGACAGCGCGCTGGAGGTACGGGTCGAGGTCGACCTGCGCGGGCAACTGCCGGACCCGGTGCAGTCCGCGGCGTACTTCGCGGTGGCGGAGATCCTGGCCAACGCGGGGAAGCACGCCGGGGCGGACCGGGTGGACATCGACCTGTGGCACCGCGACGGGGTGCTGTGCGTGACGGTCACCGACGACGGGCGCGGGGGTGCGGCGCCGACCGCGGGCGGCGGGCTGCGCGGCGTGGAGCGGCGGATCAGGCCGTTCGACGGGGTGCTGGCCGTCTCCAGCCCCGAGGGCGGGCCGACGACGGTGGCGGTGGAGATCCCGTGCCCGACGGGGGAGGACCGCTGCGATCCGGAGCAGGCCGCCGCCTGCGGGCCGGGGGGCGCCCGGGGGCGTGCGGCGGGGCGCGGGGAGCTGTGGCTGACGGCGCTGGCACCGGTACTGTGTTCCGTCGCGCTGTTCCCGCAGGGGCTGGTCGCGGGGCTGCTGCTGGTCTTCGGTACGGACAGCAGGTCGTGGTTCCTGGCGCTGTACATGCCGGAGCCGCTGCGCTGGCCGACGGTGCTGGCGATGGTGGCGCTGGGCCTGACCGGGGTGCCGCCGCTGCTGCGGCGGCTGCGGAAGAGCGGTGCGGCGCAGCAGTGCTGACGGGGGAACGTGCGGCCGTCCCGGCGGGCGGGGCGGAAAGGAGCGGGACAGTGCGAGTCGTCCTGGCGGAGGACCAGTACCTGCTGCGGGACGGGCTGACCCGGCTGTTGCAGGCGCACGGCATGGAGATCTGCGCGGCGGTCGAGTCCGGGGACGAGCTGCTGGCGGCGCTGCGCGCCGAGCGGCCGGACGTGGCGGTGGTCGACATCCGGCTGCCGCCGACGTTCACGGACGAGGGCCTCCAGGCGGCGCTGGCGGCCCGGCGGGAGCGGCCCGACCTGCCGGTGCTGATCCTTTCGCAGCACGTGGAGCAGTTGTACGCGCGGGAGTTGCTGGCGGACGGCCGCGGGGCGGTGGGGTATCTGCTGAAGGACCGGGTGTTCGCGGCGCGGCAGTTCGTGGACTCGGTGCGGCGGGTGGCCGAGGGCGGCACGGCGATGGACCCGGAGGTCATCGCGAAGCTGCTGGCGAGCAACGCGCGGGACGAGCCGCTGGGGCGGCTGACGCCGCGCGAGCGGGAGGTACTGGCGGGGATGGCGGAGGGCCGCTCGAACGCGGCGATCGCGCGCTTGCTCTTCCTCTCGGAGGGCGCGGTGAGCAAGTACACGACGAGCATCTTCGCGAAGCTGGACCTGGCCCCGTCGGACGACGACAACCGCCGGGTACGGGCGGTGCTGACGTATCTGAACGGCCGGGTGGAGTAGCCGCGGGGCGCTGCGACGGGCGCGGCGGCCCGGGCCGGTCGGGTGGGTGCCGCGGGCACGGGGCCCGTGCGGCGGTTGCTTCCGCACGGGCCGTGGGCCGGGTATCGCCACGGTGCGGGGCCGGGTGTGGTGGACACGCGGCACCGGCACGCCTTCGGCACCGGATGGCGGGCCCGGTTCCGCCGCCGGCAGGGGAGCGTACCCCGCTCGGGGCGTCAGGACCTGATGCGCAGGCCCCGGGGGGTCGCCAGGAAGCCCGACTGCTCCAGGAGCGTGCCCAGCGGGGAGTCCAGGGCCGAGGTGGCGTTGATGCGCTCCACCGTCGCCGTACGGCCCAGGGCCCCGCCCCTGGCCGCCGCCGCCAGCGCTTCGGCCGCCGCGGTGAGGCGCGGGTCGTCCGCCGGGGGCCAGGCCAGCAGCGTGCGGCCACCGCGCTCCACGTACAGCGCGAGGTCGCCGTCCGCCAGCACCACCAGCGCGCCGGCCTTCCGGCCGGGCTTGTGCGTCGTGCCGGGCGGGGGCTCCGGCCAGGGCAGGGCGGCCCCGTACGCGTTCGCCGGGTCCGCCGCCGCCAGCACCAGCGCCCGCTGCCCGCCGCGGGCCGGACCACCCGCGCCGTACGGCCGTGGGCCGCCGCCCCGCGGACGGCCGCCGCGACCGTCGCTCAGCGTGTGCCCGCCGTACGGGCCCGCCGGCCCCTCCTCGTCCACGAACCCGTCGCCCTCCGGCGCCGCCGCCGCGGCGTCCGCGCCGCCCCCGCGCTCCCGGCTCGTGGCCACCGCCCGCAGCCGGTCCACCGCGCCGTCCATCGCGAACTGCGCCGCGCCCAGCCCCTCCACGACGTACCCGCGGCGGGCCTGGCCGGTCTCCTCGAACGCCGCCAGCACCCGGTACGCCGCCGAGAAGCCGCCCTCGACGCCCTCGGCCGACACCGCGCCGCGGGTGACGATCCCGTGCCGGTCGAGCAGCGTGCGGGCCAGCGCATGCGCGCGGTGCGTGGTGTCCGGCTCGCGCTCGGGCAGCAGGGACCAGCGGCCGGAGACCGTCGGCGGCCCGTTCCGCGACGCCGTGCGCGCGGCGCCCGCGACCGCCAGGCTGCCGTAACGCCCGCGCGGCGTGGGCCGCTTCGCGCGGTGCGCGGTCGCGCCCGCGGTGCGGCCGGAGCCGAGGAGGGCGCGCAGCGGGCCGAGGGTGTCGTTCGTCAGCCGCCCGGACCAGGCCAGGTCCCACACGGCGTCGGCGAGCTGCGCGTCGGTGGCGTCGGGGTGGGTGGCACGCACCTGCTCGGCGATCTGCCGGAAGAAGAGCCCGTACCCGCCGGTCAGCGCGGCCAGCACCGCCTGGTGCAGCGGCGTGACCTCCAGCGGATGCGGCTCGTGCAGCAGCAGCGGCGCGGAGTCCGCCGGATACAGGGAGATCCAGCCGTCCTTGCCGGGCAGCGCACCGGCGCCGGCCCACACCACCTCGCCCGAGTTCGTCAGCTCGTCGAGCATCGTCGGTCCGTACCCCGCGACCCGCGACGGCAGCACCAGCTTCTCCAGCGCCGACGCCGGCACGGGCGCACCCTGGAGCTGCTCCACCGCCCGGACGAGGCCGTCGATGCCGCGCAGGCTGTGCGTGCCCAGGTGCTGCCACTGCGGCAGGAACGCCGCGAGCGCGGCCGGGGCGACGGGCTCCAGCTCCTCGCGCAGCGCGGCCAGCGACCGGCGCCGCAGCCGCCGCAGCACCCCGGCGTCGCACCACTCCTGGCCGATGCCCGCCGGATGGAACTCGCCCTGGACGGTCCGCCCCGCCGCCGCGAGGCGCTGGAGCGCGCCGTCGGTGACCGCCGCACCCAGGCCGAAGCGGGCGGCGGCCTGACCGGAGGTGAACGGGCCGTGCGTACGGGCGAAGCGCGCCAGCAGGTCGCCGAGCGGGTCGGCCACCGGCTCCGTGAACGCCTCCGGCACGCCCACCGGCAGCGCCGTGCCCAGCGCGTCCCGCAGCCGGCCCGCGTCCTCGACGGCCGCCCAGTGGGCCGTCCCCGCAAGCCGCACCCGGATCGCCCGGCGGGCGCCCTCCAGCTCCCGCACCCACGCCGGCTCCGCCCCGCGCTCCGCCAACTCCTCGTCCGTCAGCGGCCCGAGGACGCGCAGCGCGTCCGCGACGCCCTCGGCGTCCTTGACCCGCCGGTCGTCCGTACGCCACTGAAGCTCGCGCTCCAGCTCCGCCAGCACCTCGGCGTCCAGCAGCTCGCGCAGCTCCGCCTGCCCCAGCAGCTCGGCGAGCAGCCGGGAGTCCAGCGACAGCGCCGCGGCCCGGCGCTCGGCCAGCGGCGAGTCGCCCTCGTAGAGGAACTGCGCGACATAGCCGAAGAGCAGCGAGCGGGCGAACGGCGAGGGCTCCTGCGTCGTCACCTCCACCAGCCGCACCCGGCGGTTCTCGACGTCGCCCATCAGCTCCGTGAGCCCCGGGACGTCGAAGACGTCCTGGAGGCACTCGCGTACCGCCTCCAGCACGATCGGGAACGAGCCGAACTCGCTGGCCACCTGGAGCAGTTGCGAGGCGCGCTGCCGCTGCTGCCACAGCGGCGTGCGCTTGCGCGGGTCGCGGCGCGGCAGCAGCAGCGCGCGGGCCGCGCACTCGCGGAACCGGGAGGCGAACAGCGCGGAGCCGCCCACCTGGTCGGTGACGACCTGGTCGACCTCGCCCTTGTCGAAGAGGACGTCGGCCGCGCCGACCGGCGACTGCCCGTCGTCCCCCGCGGCGTCCGCAGCCGCGCCGCCGGGCGCCGGGTCGACGTCCAGCAGATCGAGCCCCATCAGATCGGTGTCGGGCAGCCGCAGCACGATGCCGTCGTCGGCGTGCATCACCTGGGCGTCCATCCCGTACCGCTCGGTGAGCCGGGCGCCGAGCGCCAGCGCCCACGGGGCGTGCACCTGCGCGCCGAACGGCGAGTGCACCACCACCCGCCAGTCGCCCAGCTCGTCCCGGAAGCGCTCCACGACGATCGTCCGGTCGTCCGGTACGTGTCCGCAGGCGGCGCGCTGCTCCTCCAGATACGTGAGCACGTTCCCCGCGGCCCAGGCGTCCAGCCCCGCCGCCCGAAGCCGCTGCTGCGCCGCCTGCCGGTCCATGCCGCCCAGCTCGCGCAGGAACGCGCCCAGCGCCCGCCCCAGCTCCAGCGGCCGGCCCAGTTGGTCGCCCTTCCAGAACGGCAGCCTGCCCGGCACCCCCGGGGCGGGGGAGACCAGCACCCGGTCGCGGGTGATGTCCTCGATCCGCCACGACGTCGTGCCCAGCGTGAACACGTCGCCGATCCGTGACTCGTAGACCATCTCCTCGTCCAGCTCGCCGACCCGGCCGCCGCCCTTCTTCGGATCGGCCCCGGCGAGGAAGACGCCGAAGAGGCCGCGGTCCGGGATCGTGCCGCCGGAGGTGACGGCGAGCCGCTGCGCGCCCGGGCGGCCCTTGACCGTCTGCGCCACCCGGTCCCACACCACGCGCGGGCGCAGCTCGGCGAAGGCGTCGGAGGGATAGCGGCCGGCGAGCATGTCGAGCACGGCCGTGAACGCCGACTCCGGCAGCGCCGCGAACGGCGCCGCCCGCCGCACCAGCGCCAGCAGCTCCTCCACGTCCCACACGTCCATGGAGGTCATGGCGACGATCTGCTGCGCCAGCACGTCCAGCGGGTTGGCCGGGATCCGCAGCGCCTCGATGGCACCCTCGCGCATCCGCTCCGTGACCACCGCCGACTGCACCAGGTCACCGCGGTACTTGGGGAAGACCACGCCGCGCGACACCGCGCCCACCTGGTGCCCCGCGCGGCCCACGCGCTGGAGCCCGGACGCCACCGACGGCGGCGACTCGACCTGCACGACCAGGTCCACTGCGCCCATGTCGATGCCCAGCTCCAGGCTGGACGTGGCGACCACCGCCGGCAGCCGGCCCGCCTTCAGGTCCTCCTCCACCTGCGCCCGCTGCTCCTTGGAGACCGAGCCGTGGTGCGCGCGGGCGATCACCGGCGGCGCGCCCTGTGCCGCGCCGGACTGGGCCATGATCTCGGCGGGCGGCGGCGCGTCCTCCGCCAGCGGCTCGCCGGTCGCGCGCTCGTACGCGATCTCGTTCAGCCTGTTGCACAGCCGCTCCGCGAGCCGGCGCGAGTTCGCGAAGACGATCGTCGAGCGGTGCTCCTCCACCAGGTCGACGATGCGCT
Organism: Streptomyces sp. 184; assembly: GCF_045781775.1. Taxonomy (NCBI): domain Bacteria; kingdom Bacillati; phylum Actinomycetota; class Actinomycetes; order Kitasatosporales; family Streptomycetaceae; genus Streptomyces; species Streptomyces sp. 184. The sequence goes on from NZ_CP123230.1 coordinate 2,200,997, forward strand.
CCTCCACATGCGGCCAGATGGACGGCCGGTCGGCGCCCGCACCGTCGTCCTGCACGGGCGAGCCGCCCAGCTCCCCCATGTCCTCGACGGGCACCACCACCGACAGGTCGAACCGCTTCTCCGACGGCGGCTGCACGACCTCCACCCGCCGCCCCGGCGACAGGAACCGCGCCACCTCCTCCACCGGCCGGACCGTCGCCGACAGGCCGATGCGGCGCGCGGGCCGCGGCAGCAGCCCGTCCAGCCGCTCCAGGGAGAGCGCCAGGTGGGCGCCGCGCTTCGTGCCCGCCACGGCGTGCACCTCGTCCAGGATCACGGTCTCCACCCCGGACAGCGCGTCCCGCGAGGCGGAGGTCAGCATCAGGAACAGCGACTCGGGCGTGGTGATGAGGATGTCCGGCGGGCGGTTGGCGATCGAGCGGCGCTCGGCCGCAGGAGTGTCCCCGGAGCGGATCGCGACCCGCACCTCCGGCTCCGGCCGGCCGAGGCGGACGGCCTCCTGGCGGATGCCCGTGAGCGGGCTGCGCAGATTCCGCTCCACATCCACGGCGAGCGCCTTCAGCGGCGACACGTACAGCACGCGGCAGCGCTTGCGCGCCTCGGCGGGCGGCGGGACGGACGTCAGCCCGTCGAGCGCGGAGAGGAACGCCGCCAGCGTCTTGCCCGAGCCCGTGGGCGCCACGACCAGCACGTCCGAGCCCTCGCCCAGCGCCCGCCAGGCGCCTTCCTGGGCCGCCGTGGGCGCGGCGAAGGCGCCCTCGAACCACGCCCGCGTCGCCGGGTCGAACGTCTCCAGCACGGATCTCGCCATGTGAACCATCGTGCACCCGACCACTGACACCCAGCACACTTGTCCCCATGGGGTCGCGTACGGCGCGGGCGTCGGGCGACGCCGACGGCGAGTGGGCCCGGCACTGGCGCTATACCAGCCTGCCCGGCCTCGACCTGCTGCGTGCCCGCTACGTCGGGCACACCTTCCCCGCCCACTCGCACGACGGCTACGTCTTCGGCGCCGTCACCGCCGGCGTGGAGGCCGTCGGCATGCCGGACGGCGTGCTCCTCGCCGGTCCGGGCACGGTCGTCATGATCAACCCCGAGGTGCCGCACACGGCCCGCGCCGGCGCCGCCGAGGGCTGGTCGTACTCGACGCTCTACCCGTCCGCCGGCCTGATCGCCGAGGTCGCGGCGGAGGTCACCGCGATCCGCGGCACCGCGGGCTTCGGCGAGCCCATGGTCGACGACCCCGGCGGGGCCCGCCTCATCGTCGAGGTGCACCGCGCCGCGGAGGAGGACGACCCCCTGGCCGCCGACAGCGTGCTGCGCGTCGTGCTGGCCCGCCTGCTGCGCCGCCACGGCGCACGGCTCCCGGGGCGCGTGGTGGCGTCCGCGGGCGCGCGGACCGCGGCGCGGGCGCGGGCGGTGCTGTACGAGCGGATGGCGGCGCCGCCGACGCTGGAGGCGCTGGCGGCCGAGCTGGGCACGTCGCCGTTCGCGCTGCTGCGGGCGTTCAAGGAGGCGTACGGCACGCCGCCGCACCGCTGGCTGACCGACGCCCGGGTACGGCGCGCGCGGCGGCTGCTGGACGAGGGGCTGCGGCCGTCGGAGGCGGCGGTGACCGTGGGGTTCACCGACCAGCCGCATCTGAACCGGCACTTCACCCGCATCGTGGGCGTACCCCCGGGCGCGTACCGGCGGGAGCGGGCCGGCTGAGCGCGGCCCCGGCCGGGACACGCGTCCCGGGGCGCGCAAGAACGTACAAGACCGGCCGCGCCCCGGCCGCATAACGTCCGGCGCATGGCCACAGAAGCACAGCCGCCGCCCACCGCCGATCCCGCGCCCGAGGACCGCGCCGCCCTGCGCGACGGGCTGGGGGTCGGGGTCGCCGTCGGGCTCTCCGGGTTCGCGTTCGGCGTCACCGCGGCCGGGGCCGGGCTCAGCGCCGCGCAGGCGTGCGCGATGAGCCTGCTGATCTTCACCGGCGCCTCGCAGTTCGCCCTCGCCGGTGCGGTGGCCGCGGGCGGCGGCCCGTTCGCCGCCGCGGCCGGGGCGTTCTTCCTCGGCGTACGGAACGCGTTCTACGGGCTGCGCCTGGCGCCCATGCTCCGGCTGCCCCGCGCCGTGCGTCCGCTCGCCGCCCAGTGGGTCATCGACGAGACGGCCGTCGTCACCATCGCCCAGCCCACCCGCCGCGCCCAGCGCATCGGCTTCGTCGTCACCGGGCTGACCCTGTACGTCTGCTGGAACGTCACCACCCTGGTCGGCGTGCTCGGCGCCGAGGCCATCGGCGACACCGGCGCCTGGGGCCTGGACGCCGCGGGTCCGGCGGTGTTCCTGGCGCTGGTGGGGCCGATGCTGACCGGGACCGTGGAGCGGGCCACCGCGCTCGTCGCCGTCGCGCTCGTGCTCGGCACGCTGCCGGCGCTGCCCGCGGGGACGCCGGTGCTGGTGGCCGCGCTGGCGGCGCCGCTGGTGCTGGCGCTGCACGGCGGACGCCCGCGCGGGCGCGCGCGTGGCGAGGCGGCGGACGGTGCGGAGGGTGCGGACAGGGCGGACAGTGCAGACAGGGCGGACAGTGCGGACAGTGCGGTCGCGGCGGACGCTGAGGACGTGCGGAAGACCGGGGGTGCCGCGTGAACACCTGGCTCGCGATCGGGCTGACCTTCGCCGGCTGCTACGCGGTCAAGCTGCTCGGCGTCTCCGTCCCCTCGGGCGCCCTGGAGCGCCCCCTCGTGCGGCGCCTGGCCGCCCTGCTGCCCGTCGCGCTGCTGGCGGCGCTCACCGCGCAACAGACCTTCGCCGACGGCACGACGCTGGTCTTCGACGCCCGGGCCGCGGGGCTCGCGGCGGCCGGGGCCGCGCTGCTGCTGCGGGCGCCGTTCCTGGTCGTCGTGGCCGCCGCGGTGATCGTCACCGCGGCGGTACGGGCCGTGGCCGGCTGACGGACCCCGGGGCGTGCGCGGGCCGACAAGGGCCGGTGCCCGCGCCCGCCCCGATTCACCGCACGCCCCGGCCCGTCCCGTACGCTCCGAGCCCGCCCCGTACGCCCGGCCCTCGCGTCCGTACGCCCGCAGCCCCACCGCACGCCCCCGTCCCGCCCCGCGCGCCCTCAGATGCGTCCGTACGCCCGCAGCGTCAGCAGCGCCTCCAGCGTCGCCCTCGGCCGCGCCTCCAGCTCCGCCCCCGGCGACCAGCGCCGCCATGCCACCGGCCACCCACCGTCCGCCCGCTGGTTCGCCGCCAGGAAGTCCAGCGACCGCGCCATCTCCGCGTCGCTGAACCACCGCCGCGCCAGCGACCCCGGCCGCCGCGCGAAGTCGTGCGGGTGGTGGTGCTCGCCCGGCGCGTGGCCCTCCGCGGCCGGCTCGGCGCCCGCCGCGCCCGGCTCCAGCAGCACCAGCCGCTCGGCGCGCACCAGCCGGCCCAGCCGGTCCGCGGCGGCCTCCGCGCGCCGCCGGTCGGGCACGTGGTCGAGGAAGGAGACCGCGGCCTCCGCCTCGTACGGGCGGCTGCCGCGCAGCGTCTCGACGGCGTGCCAGCAGAAGTCGGTGGCGCGGAAGAGCCAGGCGTGCCAGATGTCGTTGCGGTGCAGCAGCCCCACGACCGGCGCGGTGGTCAGCAGCGCGCTCGGCGGGGCCGCGGGTACCGGCAGCCACGGCGCGGCCGGATAGCCGCGCAGCGAGGGGTGCACGGCGGGCAGGGCGCCGTCGGCGTTGGAGACGGCGGTCAGGTACCGGCAGACGTCCTCGGCGCGGCGGCCGGTGCAGCGGCCGAGGGAGTCGAGGATCCGCAGCGCGTGCACGGTGTGCAGCGGCTGGCTGACCGGGCCGCGCAGATCGGGGTCCAGGGCGTGCCCGTAGCCGCCGTCGGCGTTCCGGTACGCCTCCAGCGCCGTCTCCACCCCGTCGGCGTCGGCGCCGCCGGGCACGAAGTGGTGGGCGAACCGGCGCTGCTCCAGCACGCGTGCGGTCAGCCAGATGAACTCTGCGGCGCGGGCCTGTGGGGAGTCAGCCATGGGGCGACGTTACGATCACCGTGGCACCGGCCGGGAGGTCAACGGGCCGGGAGCACTCTCAGGTGCACGTTACGGGCGGGATAATGGACGCATGCGGTTGACGGTCTTCTGGCAGCGGATGCGCGACTACTTCGGCGAGCCCTACGTCGACTCCTTCGCCAGCGACCACGTGATGTCCGAGCTGGGCGGTCGTACGGTCCGCGAGGCGCTGGACGCCGGCTGGGCCGCGCGCGACGTCTGGCGCGGGGTGTGCGCCGCGATGGACATCCCGGCGGAGATGCGCTGACGGGGCCGCCGGCGCGGTCGGCCACACTGGTGCTCCATGGCTCCATCGGCTGCTTCCGACGACACCGCTCGCGCACGAGAGACGCCCGCCGCCCCGTCTGCGCCGGGCACGCCCCCCGGCGGCGGCGCCCCGCCCGCGGACGGCCGCGAGCGGATGCCCGCCTGGCTGCCGCGCGCCATCGTGCTCGCGCTGGCCCTGTTCGCCTGCTTCCACGTCGCGGAGTGGGCCTTCCACGAGCTGTACGGGCTGCTGCTCAACATCGTGGTGGCCTTCTTCATCGGGCTGGCCTGCGAGCCCGCAGTCGACCGCCTCGCCGCCCGCGGCATGCGCCGCGGCGTCGCCACCGGCGTGGTCTTCCTCGGCGTGCTGCTGGCCGCCGCGGCGTTCGTCGCCGCCCTCGGCTCGCTGGTCGCCGACCAGATCCGGCTGATCGTCGAGAACTTCCCCGACTACGTCGCGTCCCTCGTCGAGTGGATCAACGACCGCTTCGGCACCGAGCTGCGCGTGGACGACCTCCAGCAGGACTTCCTCAAGTCCGACGTCGTACGCGACTACCTCCAGCGCAGCGCCGACAACGTCTGGGGCATCTCCACCACCGTCCTCGGCGGCCTGTTCACCACGCTGACCGTGGTGCTGTTCGCCTTCTACTTCACCGCCGAGGGCCCGCGGCTGCGCCGCGCGATCTGCTCCGTACTGCCGCCCGCGCGGCAGGCCGAGGTGCTGCGCGCCTGGGAGATCGCGGTCGCCAAGACCGGCGGCTACCTCTACTCGCGCGGCCTGATGGCGATCGTCTCCGGCATCGCCCACTACATCGCCATGATGCTGCTCGACGTGCCGTACGCGCCGGCGCTCGCGGTGTGGGTGGGGGTCGTCTCGCAGTTCGTGCCGACCGTGGGCACGTACATCGCAGGGTCGCTGCCGGTCCTGCTGGCGTTCACCGTCGGGCCGTGGACGGCGCTGTGGCTGCTCGGCTTCGTGATCCTGTACCAGCAGTTCGAGAACTACCTGCTCCAGCCGCGCATCACCGCCAGGACCGTGGACATCCACCCCGCGGTGGCCTTCGGCTCCGTCGTCGCCGGGGCGGCGCTGCTGGGCGCGGTGGGCGCGCTGATCGCCATCCCGGCCACGGCGACGCTCCAGGCGTTCCTCTCCGCCTACGTACGCCGCTACGAGGTCGACGCCCGCGTCCACGACGACGGCCCGAAGCGCCGCCGCGGCCCGGCCCGGCTGGCCCGGATACGCACCGCGCTCCGGCGCCACTCCGCACGACCGGCCCAGGAACCCCCCGGCGAGGACTCCGCCAGCGCTCCCGGCAACACCTCCGGCAGCGTTCCCGGCGACGACCCGCGCGAGCCCTAGCCGGCGCCCTGCGCGCCCCGCGCCGGCGCCGTCCGCGACACCGCGATCGTCACCCGGAGGCCCTTCGGCTCGTTGCGTTCGTACGAGATACGTCCCCCGCCCGCCGCCAGCAGCGCCCGGGCGATGGACAGCCCCAGACCCGACCCGGAGACGTTCTGATGCCGTCCGCTGCGCCAGAAGCGGTCGCCGATGCGGCCCAGCTCCTCGTCGGTGAGCCCCGGCCCGCCGTCGGCGACCGCGACGGTCACCGTGTCCCCGTCCGCGTCCACCCGCACCTCCACCTCGCCGCCCTCCGGCGAGAACTTCACGGCGTTGTCGACCACCGCGTCCAGCGCGCTGGACAGCGCCACGGGGTCCGCCCAGCCGGTCACGGCCGGGGCGCCGGAGAGGAACAGCCGTACGTCCTGTCCCTCGGCCAGCGGACGCCAGCTCGCGACCCGCTCCGCGGCCAGCCGGGCCACGTCGGTCACCCGCAGGTCGGCGGGGGAGTGCTCGGCCAGCGCCAGGTCCAGCAGGTCGTCCAGCACCCGGGCCAGCCGGGTGCCCTCCGCCTGCACCGACTCGATCTCCGCCGCCGCCCGCGGCGCCTCCAGCCGCAGCAGCTCGATGCGCAGCAGCAGCGCGGACAGCGGGTTGCGCAGTTGGTGGGAGGCGTCGGCGACGAAGGTGCGCTGCTGCTCCAGCACGTCCTCGACGTTGTCGGCCATCTCGTTGAAGGAACCCGCGAGCCGGCGCAGCTCCGGCGGCCCGCCGGCGGCGGCGACGCGGGACTTCAGCCGGCCGGTGGCGATGTCGTGGGTGGCCTTGTCGAGCACGCGCACGGGCCGGAGCACCCAGCCGGTCAGCCGGTACGCGGCCGCCACCGCGACCGTCATGGCGGCGGCGATGCCCGCGCCGAGCCACAGCCAGCCGGTGAGGGTCCGCGAGCGCATGGCCCCGGTGGGCGAGTCGGTGACCACGACGGCGACCACGTCCCCGTCCCGTACGACCGGGGAGGCGACCGTCAGCCGGCCGTCCTGCCAGGGCCAGACCTGCGGCGGGTCGTGGCTGCGGCGGCCGGCCAGGGACTCGGAGAAGGCCCGCTCGCCCTCGCGCGCCGCCATGGCCCGCCAGCCGGCGGGGGCGGCGGCCATCGCGGAGCGGTCGCGGTAGTAGACGCCGGCGCGGATGCCGTAGAGGTCGTGGTAGCGGCGCAGCTCCTCCTGGAGCGCGTGCAGCCGCTCGTCCTCGGCCGGCGGGCGGGCCTCGCTGCGGGAGGAGACGTACTGCGCGAGCGAGGCGAAGCGGGCGGTGTCGTCGATACGGTCCACGATCACGCGCTGCTGCTCCTGCCCGGCGATCCGGTCGGCGAGCGGGAAGCCGAGCGCGAGCAGCATGCCCGCCATGAGCACGATGAGCAGGGGGAGCAGCCGGGTACGCATACGGGGAGGGCCTCAGCCGGCCGGCGGGGGCACGAGGCGATAGCCGACGCCGCGCACCGTCTCGATGAGCGCGGGCAGGCCGAGCTTGCTGCGCAGGGAGGCGATGTGGACCTCCAGGGTCCGGCCCGTACCCTCCCAACTGCTGCGCCACACCTCGCTGATGATCTGCTCCCGCCGGAACACCACACCGGGGCGCGCCGCGAGCAGCGCGAGCAGGTCGAACTCCTTGCGGGTGAGCTGCACCTCGGCGCCCCCGACGCTGACCCGGCGCGCCTGCGGTTCCAGCGTCACGGGGCCCACGACCAGCGGCGTCGCGGGATCGTCGGCCCGCTCGGCGGCCCCGGAGGCCCCGCCCGCGCCCGCACCGCCCGCCCCGCCAGGCGGCTCCGGCTCCGCCGCGGCGGTGCGCCGGGCGACGGCGTGCACGCGCGCGAGCAGCTCGCCCGTGTCGTACGGCTTGACGACGTAGTCGTCGGCGCCCAGGTTGAGGCCGTGGATGCGGGACCGCACGTCCGCGCGCGCCGTCACCATGATCACGGGCGTGCCGGTGAGCTTGCGGATACGTCCGCACACCTCGAAGCCGTCCTGGTCGGGCAGCCCCAGGTCCAGCAGCACCACGTCGAACGGGGCCAGCTCGCTGTGCAGCAGCTCCTGAAGTGCCTCCTGGCCGCTGTGGGCCATGCCCACCTCGAAGCCGTGCCGGGCCAGCACCGCGGAGAGCGCGGTGGCCACGTGGTCGTCGTCCTCGACGAGCAGCAGCCTCATCGACCCTCCCGTTCCCTCTCTCGCGTATCGTCTCAGCCCGCACACGAATACAGGCGGACAGCGCCCCGCCTCGTCAAGTCCTGGCAGGTCACCCAGCGGTTTCCGTTATGTGACCGGCACGGAGAGCGGCGTCCCGATTCCACCTATTGTGTCCGATTGCAGCCGGATCGTTATGCTCAATTTCCCCTCAGATGTGATGACGCTGGTCGAGGCTGCTCACTAAGGTCCAGGCAACCGAAGAGGACGGAGCAAGACGCGGATGACCGAGGTTTCGACGGCCAAGGACGCCGTTCCGGCGACGGGCGAACCGCTGGTCGTGCTGGACAACGTCAACAAGCATTTCGGTGCGCTGCACGTGCTCCAGGACATCGACCTGACGATCGCGCGCGGCGAGGTCGTCGTCGTCATCGGGCCTTCCGGGTCCGGGAAGTCCACGCTGTGCCGCGCGATCAACCGGCTGGAGCCCATCGACTCCGGGCGTATCACCCTGGACGGCAAGCCCCTGCCCGCCGAGGGCCGTGAGCTGGCCAAGCTCCGTGCCGACGTGGGCATGGTCTTCCAGTCCTTCAACCTCTTCGCCCACAAGACCGTGCTCCAGAACGTGACCCTGGGGCAGGTCAAGGTCCGCAGGAAGGACAAGGCGGCCGCGGAGACCTCCGCCAGGGCCCTGCTCGACCGGGTGGGCGTCGGCAACCAGGCGGACAAGTACCCCGCACAGCTCTCCGGCGGCCAGCAGCAGCGGGTGGCGATCGCCCGCGCGCTGGCGATGGAGCCCAAGGTGATGCTCTTCGACGAGCCCACCTCGGCGCTCGACCCCGAGATGATCAACGAGGTGCTGGAGGTTATGCAGCAACTCGCCCGGGACGGTATGACTATGGTCGTCGTCACACACGAGATGGGCTTCGCCCGCTCCGCGGCGAACCGGGTGGTCTTCATGTCCGACGGCCAGATCGTGGAAGAGACGACGCCCGACCAGTTCTTCACCAACCCTCGCAGCGACCGGGCGAAGGACTTCCTGTCGAAGATCCTGCACCACTGAGCTGCCGGCAACACACCAGACAGAAGGATGCTCACCATGAATCTCCGCAAGGTCAGCGCGGCGGCTGCCTGCGCACTCGCCCTCTCCGTCACCGCGGCCGCGTGCGGCTCCGACGACGACAGCGGCGACAGCGGTGACGGCGGTGGCGGCAAGGACTCCATCACCATCGGCATCAAGTTCGACCAGCCCGGTCTCGGCCTGAAGGAGCCCGACGGCTCGTACTCGGGCTTCGACGTGGACGTGGCCACGTACGTGGCCAAGGAACTCGGCTTCTCCGAGGACCAGATCGAGTGGAAGGAGGCGATCAGCGCCGACCGCGAGACCATGCTGGAGCGCGGCGACGTCGACATGATCGCGGCCACCTACTCGATCACGGACGAGCGGGAGCAGAAGGTCGACTTCGCGGGCCCGTACCTGCTGGCCCACCAGGACCTGCTGATCCGCGCCGACGACGACATCACCAAGGGCGAGGACCTCAACGGCAAGACGCTCTGCTCGGTCACCGGCTCCACCTCGGCGCAGAACGTCAAGGACACCATCGCGCCCAAGGCCCAGCTCGCCGAGCGCCCCGGCTACTCCGAGTGTCTCGACGCGGTCGCCAACGGCTCGATCGACGCCCTGACCACCGACGACTCCATCCTCGCCGGCTACGCCGCCCAGGAGGCGAACAAGGGCAAGTTCAAGCTCGCCGGGCTGAACCTGAGCAACGAGAACTACGGCGTCGGGGTCAAGAAGGGCGACGAGAAGATGAAGACCGACATCGACGCCGCCCTGGAGAAGATGGTCTCCGACGGCTCGTGGGAGAAGTTCATGGACGCCAACCTCGGCCCCGCGAACTACGACTTCGAGCCCGCGCCGAAGATCGGCGACATCAAGTAGCGACCCCAGTGCACCGCCGCCACCGCGGCGGCGGTGCGACCGCACTGTCAGAGCGGTGGTGCGCCGCCCGCACGGGGTGGCACACCACCGCGCCCACTTAAGGCGAGAGCGCTGGACTGACGTTGGACATTATTTCCGAGTACGACACCCAGATCCTGGACGCGTTCTGGGTCACGGTGAAACTCACGCTGCTGTCCGGCCTGTTCTCGCTGATCTGGGGAACGATGCTGGCGGCCATGCGCGTCAGCCCCGTCCCCCTCATGCGGGGATTCGGCGCCGTCTACGTGAACGTCATCCGGAACGTCCCCCTGACGGTCATCATCGTCTTCTGCTCCCTCGGACTCGCCGACGTCTTCGGCGTCACGATGGGCGCGCAGGGCAACTTCGACGCCCAGTACTTCCGGCTCGCGGTGCTCGGACTCTCCGCGTACACCGCCGCGTTCGTCTGCGAGGCGCTGCGCTCGGGCATCAACACGGTGCCCGTGGGTCAGGCCGAAGCCGCCCGTGCCATCGGGCTGAGCTTCAACCAGGTACTCACCCTCATCGTGCTGCCCCAGGCGTTCCGCTCGGTCGTCGGCCCGCTCACCAACGTCCTCATCGCCCTCACCAAGAACACCACGGTGGCCGCGGCCATCGGGGTCGCCGAGGCGGCCCTGCTCATGAAGGAGATGATCGAGAACGAGGCGCAGCTCCTCCTCATCTCGGCGATCTTCGCTCTCGGCTTCGTCGTGCTGACCCTGCCGACCGGGCTCCTCCTCGGCTGGGTCGGCAAGAAGGTGGCGGTCAAGCGATGAGTTCCGTTCTCTACGACGCCCCCGGCCCGAAGGCCAAGCTGCGCAACATCGTCTACACCGTGATCTTCCTCGCCGTGCTGGCGCTCGGGGTGTGGTGGGTCCTCGACAAGCTGAACGAGAAGAACCAGCTCGAATGGGTGCTGTGGAAGCCGTTCTTCACGGACTCCCAGGCGTGGACCACGTACCTGCTGCCCGGCCTCGGCGAGACCCTCAAGGCGGCCGGTCTCTCGCTGATCATCGCGTTGCCGCTGGGCGCGGTCTTCGGTATCGCGCGGCTGTCGGACCACGCGTGGGTACGGGTGTCGGCGGGGGCGGTCGTGGAGTTCTTCCGCGCCATCCCGGTGCTGATCCTGATGCTGTTCGCGAACCAGTTCTACTCCGAGTACACCGGCATAAGCAGTGAGCAGCGTCCGCTGTACGCGGTCGTCACCGGGCTCGTGCTCTACAACGCCGCCGTGCTCGCCGAGATCGTCCGCGCCGGCATCCTCTCCCTGCCGCGCGGACAGACCGAGGCCGCCAAGGCCATCGGCCTGCGCAAGGGCCAGATGATGGGCTCCGTGCTGCTGCCGCAGGCCGTCACCGCGATGCTGCCGGCGATCGTCAGCCAGCTCGTCGTCATCGTGAAGGACACCGCGCTCGGCGGCGTGATGATCGGCTTCAGCGAACTGCTCGTCGAGCGGCGCACGCTGGCGTCCAACTACTCCAACGTCTTCGCCAGCTTCATCGTCGTCGCGGTGATCTACGTCGTCGTGAACTTCATCCTGACCTCCCTCGCGAGCTGGCTGGAGCGCGTGGTCCGGCGCGGCAAGCGGACCACCGGCGCGGTGGTCGGCGTCGCCGCGGTCGACGACCTGAGCACCGGCGCCGCGGGCGGCGCCTCGGGCATGGCGAGCACCGCGATTCCTCCGCCGGGCGCGACCGGCGGCGGTGACCCCGGTGGCGGAAGAGGCGGCGGAGGCGGCGGCGGAGGCCCCAAGACGTAGCTCGAAGGGGCGGCCGTCGGCCCTCGGCTTGACTGCGGTGTCCGGCAGTGGGTTGCATACCTCGTGTGATCGCGCACCGGGCTCCAACCCCCTTAGTACGTAGGCTCCAAAGCGCCGGAGGCGCATCGCCGTGGATCCGGTGATCATCGTCGGGGCGGGCCCGGTCGGGCTCGCCCTGTCGTTGGCTCTGGCACGGCACGCGGTCCCCACCGTCCTCCTCGACGACCGGCCCGCCGGCGACGCCGAGGGGGACGGCAGCCCCGCCGGCACCCGGCCGGCCCGTACCGCCGTGCTGCGCCCGCACACCACCGCGTTCCTCGACCGGCTCGGCGCCGCCGAAGCCCGGGAGCGCGGCGCCCTCCTCACCGGCTGGCGCGTGCTGCGCGGCGGCCGGACGCAGGTGCGGGTGGAATTCGGCGACGCCGGCGGCCCCGCGCCCCTGCACCTGTCGCAGTTCGCCCTGACCACCACCCTGGCGGCGCTGGCCGACAACTCCCACCACGTGGAGGTCTTCCGCGGCAGCCGGGTCACCGAGCTGGCGCAGGAGCCGTACGGCATCAGGGTCCGCACCCGCGCCGGGACCTGGTGGCGCGGAAGCTGGCTCGTCGGCTGCGACGGCGCCCGGTCGACCGTGCGCAAGCTGCTGGAGGTGCCGTACGCCGGCCGCTCGACCGTGGAGCGGCACGCCGTCGCCGCCGTACGGGCCGACCTGCCGTGGCCCGGCGAGGGCGTCCTGTACCGCGGCACCCCGCGCAGCGGGCCCGGCCCCGAGTGCGTCGCCCGGCCGCTGGGCGACGACCGGTGGCGGCTGGACTGGCTGCTGCCGCCCGGCGGCGCCGTCGTCACCCCGGAGGCGCTGGTCGCCCGGCTGGAGGCCACCCTGCGCACCTGGACGGGCACCCGCCACCCGTCGTACGAACTCCTCGACACCGGCGTGTACAACGTCCACCACCGGCTCGCCCGCCGCTGGCGCCGCGGCCGCGCCCTGCTCGCCGGCGACGCCGCCCACCTCCTCGGCTCCCTCGGCACCCAGCAGCTCGAAGAAGGTCTCGCCGACGCCGAGAACCTCGCCTGGAAGCTCGGCCGCGCCTGGCACCAGGCGGGCCGCGACGACTCCGGCGACGATCTCGTCGACACCTACGTCACCGAGCGCCGCGCCGCGATCGGCGCCCGGCTGCGCGCCGCCGACCAGGTACGCCCGCTGCTGCGCCGCGCGGGCGGCCTGTCGGCGGCGGTGCGCGGCAAGTCGGCGGCGGAGCTGCTCACCGACGGACACCTGGGCCGCGGCCGGGTAGGCGGCCCACCGGTGTACGACACGGCGCCGACGGGCCTGGCCGGGGCGGTGGAGGTGGGCACGGCCCCCGGCGCCCGGGTCGACGACGTCCAGGTGATCGCCCCGGACGGTTGGACGGGCCCGCTCTCCCAGCGGCTGGGGGGCGACCCGCTGCTGGTCCTGGTCGCCCCGGGCACCCGCGTCTGGGACCGCGGCCGCTGGCTCCAGGCGGGGCTGATGCCGAAGCTGGTGCGGCTGGTGAGCGAACTCCCCGCCCGCGCCCGGCTGCTGGTCACGGAGGCGTACCCGGGCGCGGCGGCGCACACGGTGCTGTACATCCGCCCGGACGGCCATCTGATGGCGGCGGTGGCGGGGGTGCACGAGGAGTCGCTGCGGCTGTGCGCGAACCGGATGCTGGGGCGGCCGGACGACGCGGAGGAGTAGGGCGGGCGCGTACGGGAGCCGGCGGTCCGGGCAGGATCCGGGGGCCGGCGGGTCGGGGTGCGGTCCCGGGGCGGCACGGTCGCGCTGCCGCCCGTACGGGCCGTGGGGCCGCCGGGTCCCGGGCGCCCTCCGGCTAGAGCAGGCCGGGGACCGTGTCGCCTTCGGCGACGATGGCCGCCGGGCCCGTCATCTCCACCTCGCCGTCGGGGTGCTCCGTCACCACGAGCCGGCCTCCCGGCACGTCCACCGTGTACGTCTCCGGGCGGCCCGTCGCCGCCGGGTCGACGCCGTCGCGGCGGGCGGTGGCGACCGCCACCGCGCACGCGCCCGTACCGCACGAGCGGGTCTCGCCGGAGCCGCGCTCGTGGACGCGCATCGCCACGTGCCGCGGGCCGCGGTCCACGACGAACTCCACGTTCACACCGCCGGGATACGCCGACGCCGGCGCGACCCCTGGCGCCTCGTACAGCCGCCCCGCGTCCGCGAGGTCGGCCACGAACGCCACCGCGTGCGGGTTGCCCATGCCGACGTTGCGCGCGGGCCAGCTCCGCTCGCCCACCGTGACCGTCACCTCGGCGTCCGGGCCGTACGCGAGCGCCGCCGGGCCCATGCCGACCGTCACGTCACCGTCCTTCGCCAGGTGCACCCGCCGCACCCCCGCGCGCGTGCCGACCGCGAGATCGCCGGTCTCCGCGAGCCCGGCGTGCTGGAGGTAGCGGGCGAAGACCCGCACACCGTTGCCGCACATCTCGGCGACGCTGCCGTCCGCGTTGCGGTAGTCCATGAACCACTCCGCGTCGGCGGCCATCCGCCGCCCCTCCGGGTGCGCCTCGGACCGTACGACCCGCAGCAGGCCGTCGGCGCCGATGCCCGCCCGGCGGTCGCACAGCCGGGCCACCTGGGCCGCGGACAGGCTGATGAGGCCGGCCGGGTCCGGGACGATCACGAAGTCGTTCTCGGTGCCGTGTCCCTTGAGGAAGTGAAGTTGCGCGGTGCTCACTCTGTGATCGTAACCGCCCGCGCCGACAAGGCCCCAACGGCGAAGAGCGACCGGGACTCCGGGGCCGGTCAGCCCAGCCGGGCCACCCGCCACACGGCCAGCGCGACGACCGCCGCCACCGCCGCCGCGTACAGCAGCACGATCCGCCAGTCCGCCCGCCGCCCCGAGCCGCGCCGCGGCAGCCCCGGCAGCGCCAGCCCCACCCGGCGCGCGGCCATCATCGCCCACCCGGCCGCGCAGCAACTGATGAGCAACCCGAGCATCGCCACGACCGGTCCGCCGCCACCGAACTCGAAGGCCAGCGGGAACGCGAACATCAGCGAGCCCAGCGAGGCCAGCGCGACGATGGGGGCGAGCTGCCAGAAGCGCAGCAGCCGCGGCGGCCGCAGCTCGCGGAAGGACTCCTGGCCGACAGGCTCCGGTGCCTCCGCGAGGTCTCCCGCGAGGTCGTCCGCGGGCTCTGCCACGGGCCCCGCGATCCGGTCGTCCTGCGGCTCCCGTCGACTGTCTCGAGGGCCGGCCTCCATAGCCACGTGCCCTCCCAACCTCCGGCGACTTCCAGGCTTCCCAGCTCGCCTCGATGATGGCACGGCCGGGAACACCCGCAGTGCCAGCGAGGCGTCCCGATGCCATGACGTGATCAGCCTGTGACCGACCGTTCGAGTAGGTCCCATGCGGTGTCCGGAAGGCGGTCACCGTCGTCCTCCGAGCCGCTGATCCAGTGCACGCGCGCGTCGCGCCGGAACCACGTCTCCTGCCGCCGGGCAAACCTCCGGGTGGCGCGCACGGTCTCGTCCCGGGCCTCCGCTTCGGTGCACTGGCCGGCGAGGAACGACAGCACCTGCTGGTACCCCAGGGCTCTGGAAGCCGTACGGCCCTCACGCAGCCCTTCCGCTTCCAGCCGCCGCACCTCGTCCACCAGACCGGCACGCCACATCCGGTGCACCCGCCGCTCGATCCGGCCGGCGAGTTCCGGGCGCGGCACCGCGATGCCGATCTGGACGGTGTCGTAGACCGACTCGTGCGCGGGGAGGTTGGCCGTGAAGGGGCGGCCGGTCAGCTCGATCACCTCCAGCGCCCGTACGATCCGGCGGCCGTTGCCCGGCAGGATCGCCCGCGCCGCGGCGGGGTCGGCGGCGGCGAGCCGGGCGTGCAGCGGCCCCGGGCCGCCGGCCGCCAGCTCCGCCTCCAGCCGGGCGCGGACTGCGGGGTCGGTGCCGGGGAATTCCATGGCGTCGACGGCCCCGCGCACGTACAGCCCGGAGCCGCCGACGAGCACCGCGGTGCGGCTGAGCGCCCCGAGCCGGTCGATCTCGGCGCGGGCCAGGCCCTGGTACGCGGCGACGCTGGCGGTCTCGGTGACGTCCCACACGTCGAGCAGGTGGTGCGGCACGCCCTGCCGCTCCGCGGGCGTCAGCTTGGCCGTGCCGATGTTCATCCCCCGGTAGAGCTGCATCGAGTCGGCGTTGACGATCTCGCCGCCGAGCCGCCGGGCGAGCGCGATCCCCAACTCGGACTTGCCGGCGGCCGTGGCCCCGACGACCGCGACGACCTGGGGGCGGGGCGTGGTCTCTGTCACGCGGCAAGTCTCGCAAAGATCGCGGCGCCCCTCGAACGAGTGACGTGACGCAGTGCCCTCGGCGTCGTTTGCCGTTCCGAGGTTCCGAACGCCGGTTTACGGACCGGGCCCCCGGGCGACGCAATGAGACGCTCCGGACGGCGCGGAATTTCGCCCACACGAGTCAGTTATGGAGTAGAGATGGGCGTTTTTGCCAAGCTTCTTCGTCGCGGCGGGCCGAGCGGGGAAGGGCAGGCCGCGAAGGAGCCGGCCCCCGCCGCCGAGCCGCAGGCCGGGAGGCCGCGGCGACCGCGGCGCAGCCGGAGGCCACCGAGGAACAGACGGGCGCGGAGGCCGCGGGCGCCGCGGGGATCCCGAAGCAGCAGTCGGCCGAGGGCGCCGCCGACAGCGACGCGAGCGACGAGGCGCGTAAGTAGGGCCACGGGGAGGCGCGCGGCCCCGGCCGGGGCCCGCGGCCTCCGGGTCACCGGTCGCGGCAGGCGTCAGGACCAGGTGGCGACGAAGTAACCCACGCCGTACGGCGCCTCGTTGTACAGCAGCGCTCCGCGCAGGTCCGCGTCCGCCGCGGCGCCCGCGGCGGCCTGCCAGCACGCCCGGCCGGCGACCTGGAGGTCGAGGGCAAGCTCCGCGTCCAGCGCCGCCAGGGCCGCGGTGTCCGCGGCGCCGAGGGCACGGGCCGCCGCGGCGTCGAAGCCGGCGGCGCGCTCGTCGTAGTAGCCGGGGGCCTTCTGCGTACGCCGGGCGCTGCCGTCGCCCATCACCAGCAGCGCCACCCGCGGCGCCCGCGCGGCGATCTCCCGGCCCGCCTCGGCGCAGCGCTCGCCCGCAAGTGTCTCCTCGACGCCCAGCGCCTCCACGGGCGCGCCGTTCCACTCCGCCCGCTCCAGCAGCCACGCGCCCACGGCCAGCGACATCGGCAGCTCCCGCTCGTCCGGGTCCGGCTCCGCGCCGCCGGCCGGCCCGAGGCGTACCGCCAGATCCACGCCGAAACCCCGGAACGACCCCTCGGCCCCCTGCGGATGCGGGCCCTGCCCGGCCCGCTCCGCGGGCCCGACGACGACCAGCACGTCCGGCCGCGCCGCCGCCAGCACCCCCACGGCGTCCATACACGCCGCTCTGAGCCCCTCCAGCTCTCCGGCGGCACCCGCGGCCACCTCGGGCACCAGCAGGGGCGGACAGGGGCAGCAGGCGGCGGCGACGAGCATGAGCCGCAGCCTAGCCGCCCGCGCTCCGGCAGCCCGGAACGTCCCCCCGCGCACGTCAGGCCGTACGCCTGCGCGAAATGGGCTCCCCGCCCGCGGGGGAGCCGAGGCGGCGGGCGGAGGCCGGCAGCGGTGTGCACGGTGCGTACGCGCGCGCCCGTCGCACGCGGCCCCGGGCAGGGCGCGTACGGGGTGAGCGGCCGCGCCCGCTCAGTGAGCCGCGCAGCCCTCCGCCGCCGGCAGCGGATCCGGCACGCCCACCTTCGGCAGCCCCAGCAGCACGCCCTTGCCGCCCGCGCCCGGCCCGCCCTCCTGGCGCGCCGCCCAGGCGTCGCCGGAGCGCGTGCGCCGCACGGCGCGCGGCGGGGCCTCGGCCAGCAGGTGGTGCGGCGCCGCGTACGTGATCTCGACCGTCGCCATGTCGCCCGGCCGCACCGTCTCCTCGGGACGCGCGAAGTGCACCAGCCGGTTGTCGGGCGCTCGGCCGGACAGCCGCCGCGTGGCGCCGTCCTTGCGGCCCTCGCCCTCCGCGACCATGACCTCCAGCACCCGCCCGACCTGCTTCTTGTTCTCCGCCCAGGAGATGTCCTCCTGGAGGGCCACCAGCCGCTCGTACCGCTCCTGCACGACCGCCTTCGGCACCTGCCCGGGCATCTGTGCCGCCGGCGTCCCCGGCCGCTTGGAGTACTGGAAGGTGAACGCCTGCGTGAAGCGCGCCTCGCGCACCACGTGCAGCGTCTGCTCGAAGTCCGCCTCGGTCTCGCCGGGGAAGCCCACGATGATGTCCGTGGTGATCGCCGCGTCCGGGATCGCGTCCCGTACCTTCTCGATGATCCCCAGGTACCGCTCCTGCCGGTACGAGCGCCGCATCGCGCGCAGCACCGTGTCCGAGCCGGACTGGAGCGGCATGTGCAACTGCGGCATCACGTTCGGCGTCTCGGCCATCGCCTCGATCACGTCGTCGGTGAAGTCCCGCGGGTGCGGCGAGGTGAAGCGCACCCGCTCCAGCCCCTCGATCCGCCCGCAGGCCCGCAGCAGCTTGCCGAACGCCTGTCGGTCGCCGATGTCGGACCCGTACGCGTTGACGTTCTGCCCCAGCAGCGTGATCTCGCTGACGCCCTCCGCGACCAGCGCCTCGACCTCGGCGAGGATGTCGCCGCTGCGGCGGTCCTTCTCCTTGCCGCGCAGCGCCGGGACGATGCAGAACGTGCAGGTGTTGTTGCACCCCACGGAGACCGAGACCCACGCGGCGTACGGGCTCTCCCGCCGCGTCGGCAGCGTGGAGGGGAACGCCTCCAGCGACTCGGCGATCTCGACCTGCGCCTCCCGCGCCACCCGTGCGCGCTCCAGCAGCACCGGCAGCTTGCCGACGTTGTGCGTGCCGAAGACGACGTCCACGTAGGGGGCGCGGCTCACGATCGTGTCGCGGTCCTTCTGCGCCAGACAGCCGCCGACCGCGATCTGCATGCCGGGCTTCGCGGCCTTCTTCGGCGCGAGCTGGCCGAGGTTGCCGTACAGCCTGTTGTCCGCGTTCTCGCGCACCGCGCAGGTGTTGAACACGACGACATCGGGGGTGGTGTCGGTGGTGCCGGAGCCCGGCTCCGCGCGGACGTAGCCCGCCTGCTCCAGCAGTCCGGACATCCGTTCGCTGTCATGGACGTTCATCTGGCAACCGAACGTCCTGACCTCGTACGTGCGCGGCTGTGCGACTTCCTCGGGCATGCCAGCGATCATCCAAACGGCGACGGGGGTTCACGGACGGGCCGCCGGGGCGGCCCGTCCGTCAGTCTACGACTTCGGCGGGCGCCTCAGTCGGCCTGTCCCGCGGGGGCGTACCGCCTCAGCTCTGCGGCCAGTTCCTCGTGCACCAGGGCCTTGAGCAGCGTGCCCGCGGCGATGTGCTCTTCGGAGAGCACCTCGCCCTCGTTGTGCACGCGGGAGACCAGCGCGCCCTTCGTGTACGGCACGACGGCCTCGATCTCGACCTGCGGGCGCGGCAGCTCCACGTCGATGAGCGCCTTCAGCTCCGTCATGCCCTCGCCGGTCGCGGCCGAGACCGCGATCGCCCGCGGCTCGATGCGCAGCAGCCGGCGCAGCACGTCCGGATCGGCGATGTCCGCCTTGTTGATCACCACGATCTCGGGCACGGACGTCGCGCCCACGTCGCGGATCACCTCGCGCACGCTGACGAGCTGCTCCTCGGGCGCCGGGTGCGAGCCGTCGACCACGTGCAGGATCAGGTCGGCGTCGCCGACCTCCTCCATCGTGGAGCGGAACGCCTCGACGAGGTGGTGCGGCAGGTGCCGTACGAAACCGACGGTGTCCGCCAGGGTGTACAGCCGCCCGCTGGGCGTCTCGGCCCGGCGCACGGTCGGGTCGAGGGTGGCGAACAGCGCGTTCTCCACCAGCACGCCCGCGCCCGTCAGCCGGTTGAGCAGCGAGGACTTGCCCGCGTTCGTGTAACCGGCGATGGCCGCCGACGGCACCTTGTGCCGCTTGCGCTCCTGCCGCTTGACGTCCCGGCCGGTCTTCATGTCCGCGATCTCGCGGCGGAGCTTCGCCATCTTCTCGCGGATGCGCCGCCGGTCCGTCTCGATCTTCGTCTCGCCGGGGCCGCGGGTGGCCATGCCGCCGCCCGCGGAACCCGAGCCGCCGCCGCCCATCTGCCGGGACAGCGACTGCCCCCAGCCGCGCAGCCGCGGCAGCATGTACTGCATCTGCGCGAGCGCGACCTGCGCCTTGCCCTCGCGGGACTTGGCGTGCTGGGCGAAGATGTCGAGGATCAGCGCGGTGCGGTCCACGACCTTGACCTTGACGACGTCTTCGAGATGGATGAGCTGGCCGGGGCTCAGCTCGCCGTCGCAGACGACCGTGTCGGCCGCGGTCTCGACCACGATGTCGCGCAGCTCCAGGGCCTTGCCGGAGCCGATGTACGTCGCGGGGTCGGGCTTCTCGCGGCGCTGCACCACGCCGTCGAGCACGACCGCACCGGCCGTCTCGGCGAGCGCCGCCAGCTCCGCGAGCGAGTTCTCGGCGTCCCGCGCCGTGCCGGAGGTCCACACGCCGACGAGCACCACACGCTCCAGCCGGAGCTGCCGGTACTCGACCTCGGAGACGTCCTCCAGTTCGGTCGACAGACCGCCGACGCGGCGAAGGGCCGCGCGGTCCTCGCGGTCGAGTTGATCGCCGTCGCGATCGGCGTCGGATCCGGGACTCCACGCGGCTTCGGCTTCCATGAGGGCGTCGGCACGCAGGCCTTCCGGGAGACGCTGATCGTCCTGGGGAAGGTGGGTGGGAGAAGTCATCGGATCCTTGTCTGTGAGATCGGTGTCTGCCTCTTCGACAACGCCCCGCAGACCGGGAGGATTCCCCGCACGGCGGGCGTCGTGGCATCCACGATGGTCGCACGCGGCCGCACGGCCGTCACCCGTTTTACCGCCCGTGCGGCCCGCCGGGACGCTCCGCCGGGGTCTCCGCCGGAGGGTCCCGGCGGGCCGCACGGCTCACCGCGCCGGCTTCGCCGGCTTCCAGCCCGGATGGCCCGGCATCGGCGGGGTGCGCTCGTCGTACAGCCAGGCGTGCAGGAAGTCCTCCAGGTCCCGGCCGGCGACCTCGGAGGCGAGCGCGACGAAGTCCGCGGTGCCGGCGGTGCCGTCCCGGTGGCGTGTCACCCACGTCCGTTCCAGCTTCCCGAAGGCCGTCGCGCCGATCTCCTGGCGCAGCGCGTACAGCACCAGCGCGCTGCCGTCGTAGACCACCGGACGGAACAGTTCCAGTTGGCCGCCCGCCGTGGGCCGCCGCGGCGCGGCCGGGGGGCCGCCGTCCTTGCGCCAGCCGTCGGACTGCTCGTACGCGGAGCGCATCCGGCGCACCAGGCTGCCGCGGTCGTGCCGCTCGTCGGTGAACAGCGCCTCGTACCAGGTCGCGTGGCCCTCGTTCAGCCACAGATCCGACCACCTGCGCGGCGTCACGCTGTTGCCGAACCACTGGTGCGCCAGCTCGTGCACGAAGACGCCCTCGGCGCGCTTCGGGTACTTCGCCGCGGCCCGCAGGAAGTCGCGGCCGAAGACCGACAGGGTCTGCGTCTCCAGCGCGAAGTTCAGCGGCGCGTCCACGGACAGCACGCCGTACGACTCCAGCGGGTAGCGGC
This sequence comes from Streptomyces sp. 184, assembly GCF_045781775.1. Taxonomy (NCBI): domain Bacteria; kingdom Bacillati; phylum Actinomycetota; class Actinomycetes; order Kitasatosporales; family Streptomycetaceae; genus Streptomyces; species Streptomyces sp. 184. Next base: position 2,222,183 of record NZ_CP123230.1, read on the forward strand.
CCACGTACCGCTCCATCCACGCGATCTGCGCCGGCGTGCGGTCGACGACGGGGCGTGCGGAGCGCCGGTCGCGCTCCGGTACGACGTGGCGCAGCGGCAGCCCGTGCGGGCCCTTGCCGCGCAGCACGGCGGAGCGGCCGATGGAGACCTGGGCCAGCTCGGTGGCCATGGGGTGCGCGGTGCGGTACGTCCACGTGGTGCGGGCGCCGGCGCGCTCGCGGGCCAGGCGCACGCCGTTGGCGACGACGGTGAGGTCCTTCGGCGCGGTGACGCGGAAGGTGAAGCGGGCCTTGTCGGCGGGGTGGTCGTTGCCGGGGAAGACGCGGTGGGCGGCGTCGGCCTGGTTGGCCATCGCCAGGCCGTCCCTGGTACGGATCCAGCCGCCGCCACCGCCGCGGGGGTCGCTGGTGTGCCGCACGGCGATGCGCACCGGCTCGCCGGGGTACAGGGTGCGGGCGGGGGTGACGACCAGGTCCTCGCCGGCGCGGGCGTGGGCGGCGGGGCGGCCGTTGACGGTGACGTCGCGGACGGTGCCGTGGGTGAAGTCGAGGTTGAGGCGGGGCAGCCGGTCGGTGGCGCGGGCCGTGATCTCGGTGCGGGCGGCCAGGGGGGTGTCGTTGCGGCCGCGGTAGGTCAGGGCGATGTCGTAGCCGAGGACGTCGTAGCCGGGGTTGCCGAGGTGCGGGAAGAGCGGGTCGCCGATGCCGGCGGGGCGGGGCGGCGGTGCCTGCGCGGCGGGCGCGGCGGGTGCCGCGGCGAGGGTGGCGGGGGTGGCCAGGACGACGGTGGCGAGCACGGCGTGGCGCAGCGGGCGGCGCCGGCGGACGGAGCGGAGCATGCGCTACCGCTATCAGCGGGCGGGCGCCGCGCACCGCCGACGCGGCAGCGGTGCACTCTAACGAGTGCGGGCGCGCAGGCCGGGCGCCTGTGCGTCCGCGCCCGGGGGGTGCTGGGCGCGGGAGACGTCGTACACCCCGGGCACCTGGCGCATCGCGCGCATCAGGCCCGGCAGCTCCGCCGGATCGGGGAGCTGGAGCGTGTACGTGTGCCGTACGCGCTGCTGGTGCGGCGGCTCGACGTCGGCGGCGACGATGGCGACGCCCTCGGCGGCGATGGCCTCGGTGAGGTCGGCGAGCAGATGGGCCCGTACGAACGCCTCGGCCTTGAGCGTCACCCGCAGGTCGGCGGGCGGGGCGCCCTCGCCCGTACGCCAGTGGACGCCCAGCTCGCGGCGGCCGGCGGCGGCCATCCGGGCGACGGTGGCGCACTGCGCCCGGTGCACGGCCACCGCGCCGCCGCGGACGACGAAGCCGGTGACGGCGTCGGGGGGTACGGGCGTACAACAGCGGGCGAGGCGGAGCGCGGCGTCGGGCAGTTCCGCGACGGCGGGCTCGGCGGCGCGCGGGATGTCGGCCGGGACCTCGTCGGCCGGGATTCCGTCGGCCGGGACTCGGTCGGCCGGGACGTCGTCCGGTACGTCCTCGACGGGCGCGGCGTCGGCCGGTGCGTCACCCGGCGCGTCGGCGGCGACGGGGCCGGGCGCGGCCCGGACCGCCGGGGCGTAGTCCGCCGGGACGGGGAGGGCCGCGTCGGCGGGCTGCGCCGCCGGGTGGTCCGTCAGCCAGCGCGTGATCGCGATCCGCGCCGCCGGCGTCTGCGCGTGGTCCAGCCACTCCGGCGCGGGGCCCGACGCCTCCGGCGCCAGCAGCAGCGTCAGCGCGTCGCCGTCCCGCAGCCGCGTCCCGAGGCCCGCGAGCCGCCCGTTGACGCGCGCGCCCACCAGAGTGTGCGCCGTCTCACCGTGGCGCGCGTACGCCGCGTCCACACAACTGGCCCCCGCGGGCAGCACCAGCGGCCCGCCCGGGTCGCAGAAAACCGTGATCTCCTGGTCGGGGGCGAGGTCTTCGCGTAATGCGGACCAGAAGGCGTCCGGATCGGGCGTGGACCGCTGCCACTCCAGCAGCCGCTTCAGCCAGTCGCCCACCTGACCGGCCGCGGGCCGCGCCAGCGGGCTGGCCAGCGCCACCACCCCGGCCTCGGCGACGCGGTGCATCTGCCGGCTGCGCACCAGCGTCTCGACGATGTGCCCGCGCCGGTCGGCGACCGCCGTGTGGAGCGACTGGTACAGGTTGAACTTCGGGACGGCGATGAAGTCCTTGAACTCCGCGGGCACGGGCTTGAAACACGTGTGCAACTCGCCCAGAACCGCGTAGCAGTCGGCCGCCTCCGGCACCAGCACCAGCAGCCGGCCGAAGTCCGTCCCGCGCAGCTCGCCGCGCTTCTTCAGCACCCGGTGCACCGAGACGATGTGCCGCGGCCGGATGGCGACTTCCGCGGTGATGCCGGCGGCCTGGAGGACCTCGCGCAGCTCGGCCGCGGTCTGCTCCAGGGGGTCCGGCCGCCCCGCGCTGGCGAGCAGCAGCTCACGGCTGTGCGCGTAGTCCTCGGGGTGGAGGACGGCGAAGACCAGGTCCTCCAGCTCGGTCTTGATCGCCTGCACGCCGAGCCGCTCCGCCAGGGGAATCAGCACGTCGTGGGTCACCCGTGCGATGCGCACCTGTTTCTCGCGGCGCATCACGCCGAGCGTGCGCATGTTGTGCAGCCGGTCCGCGAGCTTGATCGACATCACCCGTACGTCGCTGCCGGTCGCCACCAGCATCTTGCGGAACGTCTCGGGCTCGGCGGCGGCGCCGTAGTCGACCTTCTCCAGCTTGGTGACGCCGTCGACGAGATACGCCACCTCCTCGCCGAAGCCCGAGCGCACCTGATCGAGCGTCACCTCGGTGTCCTCGACGGTGTCGTGGAGCAGCGAGGCCGTCAACGTCGTGGTCTCGGCGCCCAGTTCGGCGAGGATCAGGGTGACGGCCAGCGGATGCGTGATGTACGGGTCGCCGCTCTTGCGCGTCTGGCCCCGGTGCGCGTCCTCGGCGAGCAGGTACGCCGTGCGCAGCGTGGCGATGTCGGCGTCGGGATAGAACCCCCGGTGCGCCTTGGCCACATGCTCCAGGGCGTGCGGCAGGCCGTCGCGCGACGACGCGCCGCCCAGCAGGGCCACCCGGCCGAGCCTGCGGAGATCGAGGCGGGCCCTGCCGCGTCGGCGGGCGCCGCCCGCCGGATTGCCCGGACTGTGGACCTCTGCGCTCAATCGGCACCTCCGGCAGCTCACCGGCTCCCGTGCCGGTACTTGATGCTATCGAGCCCACCACGCAGTGCCGTACGGCTCTCGCCGAGCGTGGTCCAGATCACCCATTCGAGCGATCGGAGCGTGCCGTCGCGTCGATTGCGGCCAGCGAACGACGCACCTGGTTGCGGTCGGTCGTATACCAGAAGTCCGGCATGGAGGCGCGGAGATAGCTCCCGTAACGGGCCGTCGCCAGCCGCGGATCGAGCACCGCGACGACGCCGCGGTCGCCCGTGGCGCGTACCAGCCGGCCGGCGCCCTGCGCCATGAGCAGCGCCGCGTGCGTCGCCGCCACCGCCATGAAGCCGTTGCCGCCGGCCTTCTCCACCGCCTCCTGCCGCGCGGTGGCCAGCGGGTCGTCCGGGCGGGGGAACGGGATGCGGTCCATCACCACCAACTGGCAGCCGGCGCCCGGCACATCGACGCCCTGCCACAGCGACAGGCTGCCGAACAGGCACGTCTGCTCGTCCGCCGCGAAGCGCTTGATCAGCTCGCCGAGCGTCTCCTCGCCCTGGAGCAGCACCGGTACGTCGAGCCGGCCGCGCAGCTCCGTGGCCGCCGCCTCGGCCGCCCGCTTCGACGAGAACAGCCCCAGCGTCCGCCCGCCCGCCGCCTCCACCAGCTCCGCCAGCTCGTCGAGCATGTCCTTGCGCGTGCCGTCCCGGCCGGGCCGCTCCAGGTGCTTGGCGACGTACAGGATGCCCTGCTTGCGGTACTCGAACGGGGAGCCGACGTCGAGGCCCTTCCAGACCGGGGCGCCCTCCTCGCCGCCGCCCTCCCGGGGCAGCCCCAGCGAGGCGCCGATCCCCGCGAAGTCGCCGCCCAGCTTGAGTGTCGCCGACGTGAGCGTCACCGAGCGGTCGCTGAACACCTTCTCGCGCACCAGCCCCGACACCGACAGCGGCGCCACCCGCAGCGACGCCCCGAACCGGTCGTGCCGCTCGAACCACACCACGTCGAACTCCGAGCCCTGCGTGATCCGCTCGGTGACCTCCTGCACGTTCTCCACGGAGGCCAGCGCGAGGCGGCGCACCACGTCCTCGTCCTGCACGGAGGAGTCCCGCGTGGAGCCCAGCGCGGAGATGACCGTACGCGCGGCGTCCCGCAGCGCCAGCAGCGCGTACCCCAGGTCCTCGGGCACCGGCTCCAGCCGGCCCGGCAGCGCCAGCTCCATCAGCCGCTCGAAGCTCTCCGCGGCCGTCTGGAGGGCGTCCGCCGCCTTCTCGTTGACGAGCTTCGCCGACAGCCGCACCGCGCGGTTGACCCGGTTCGGGGTCAGCTCGCCGGTGGCCACGCCGGTGACCCGGGAGACCAGCTCGTGCGCCTCGTCGACGATCAGCACCTCGTGCGACGGCAGCACCGGGGCGCCCTCCAGGGCGTCGATGGCCAGCAGCGCGTGGTTCGTGACGACCACCTCGGCCAGCTTCGCCCGCTCCCGCGCCGCCTCCGCGAAGCACTCGGCACCGTACGCGCAGCGCGCGGCGCCGAGGCACTCCCGGGCCGACACCGACACCTGCGACCAGGCCCGGTCCGAGACCCCGGGCGTCAGCGAGTCCCGGTCGCCGGTGTCCGTCTCGTCCGCCCAGTCACGCAGCCGCAGCAGGTCCTGGCCGAGCTTGCTCGACGGCTGCGACGACGCGCTCTCGAACGGGTCGAAGAGCCCGGTGCCCAGGTCGGGGTCGTCCTGCGGCACGCCCTCGTGCACCCGGTGCAGGCACAGGTAGTTCGACCGGCCCTTCAGCGTCGCGAACTCGGGGCGGCGGCGCAGCCGCGGGTGCAGCGCCTCCACCGTGCGCGGCAGATCGCGCTCGACGAGCTGCCGCTGGAGCGCCAGCGTCGCCGTCGCGATCACGACCCGCTCGCCGTGCGCCAGCGCCGGCACCAGATAGCCCAGCGACTTCCCCGTCCCCGTCCCGGCCTGCGCCAGCAGGTGCGAGCCGTCCGCGATCGCCTCCGCGACCGCCTCGGCCATCCGCACCTGGCCCTCCCGCTCGACGCCGCCGACGGCCGCCACGGCCGCATTCAGCAGTTCGCGCAGCTCGCTGCGGTCACCGGAACCGCCGTGGCCGTCGTTTTCGGGGGATTCGGCGCCGTCTTCCGGCGCGAGGACGTTCTGGTCTGCCATGGCACGCAACCCTAAGGGGCGGCACCGACAGTGACGGCCGTCACGTCGGGTGCAGGGGGTTGGGTACGGTGCCGTCGACGGCGGCGTGCGGGCGCCGGGCCCGGTCGCGGTAGCCGTCGAGGTAGAGCCGGTTGCGGTTCAGGCAGAGCCGGTCGATGCGCGGCGCCAGCAGCTCGAAGAGCGCGAAGCGCTCCGCCAGCTCCGGGAACCGCCGCTGGTAGCGCAGGATCTCGGCCCGTACGAGGCCGAAGAACTCCGCCTCCGGCACGCCCAGTTCGTCCGCGCACAGCGGCGCCAGATAGCGGAAGACGCCGATGAACAGCCCCGAGTGGATGAACTGCGGCAGGAACTCCGGCGACTCGGCCAGCAGCGTGCGGCGCACGTCGTCCGGCATCCCGGAGTGCTCGGGCAGCGGCTTGGAGCTGACGTTGACGTCGTCGACGAAGTCCTTGATCGCCAGCCGCACCGGCACGTCCGCACCGTCGAAGACCACCACGGCGTTCTCGCCGTGCGGCGAGAAGACGGTGCCGTAGCGGTACAGGAAGTGCAGCAGGGGCGGCAGCAGGGCGGCGAAGAGCCGCTCCAGCCACACCCGGGGCGCCAGCCCCGAGCGGCGTACCAGCTCCGCCGTCAGCGAACGCCCGCAGGCGTCCGTCCACAGCAGCGCCGCCAGCGTCCTGGCCCGCTCCCCGGCGTCCAGCAGCGGGCCGATGGGCTCCCGCCAGATGCAGCCCAGCAGCTCGCGGTACTGGTACGGGACGGCCGGCAGCGAGTCGTAGAGCGGATGGCGCACCGTCACGCTGGCCGTCTCGCCGAGCAGCACGACCCGCGTCTCCTCGGCGAGGAACGGGTCCCCGTCGCGCAGGCCGTGCACCCAGCGCGTGACCGCGGGCGCCGCGAGGGTGCGCTCCGTGGGCAGACCGCGCCACACCAGGGTGTTGAGCACGGACAGCGGCAGCTTGACCGAACGCGCCCGCGGGCGGCTGAGGTTGAGGAACGTACGCACCGACTGCTGCGGCAGCCACATGTCCGACGGGCCGTCCTCGGCCGGCAGCGGGATCACCAGACCGGCGTCCACCTGCGGCGCGTAGAGCGTGGCGATGGTCTCGTCCCACTGCCACGGGTGCACGGGCAGCCACAGGTACGCGCCCGGGTCCCGGCCCGCCGCGGCGACCGCGTCGGCGAACACCGCGCGCGCGGTGGCGCCCAGCTCCTGCGCGTACAGGTCCCCGGGGCGGGCGAGCGCGGGCACGCCGCGGTACTCGGCGAGCGAGCGGTGCACCGCCAGCCACGGCAGCCGCCGCGGCACGCGGGCCTCCGGGGCGTACGCCGCGGCGTCGGCGGCGGAGAAGCCGATGCGTCCCTTGTTGGCCACCAGCCACGGGTGGCCCGTCTGGTGGCCCTCCAGCTCGGCGTAGCCGAGGTCGGCGAGCCGGGCGGCGGACAGGGCGCCGCGGGCGAGGCGGACGTCGGCGGCGAGGGTGGCGGTCAGCTCGCGGATGAGGTGGCCGGTGGTGTCGCCGGCCAGCCGCAGGAGCCCGTCGTGGGCGCGGGCGAGGAAGCGCAGCGGGTCGCCGTCGGGGGTCAGCGAGCCGGGGTCGACGCGCCAGTGGCCGTACGGGCCGCGGCGGGCGGTGAAGCGGTACGTGACGTCGTCGGCGACGGCGAGGCGGTAGGGGCACGGGGCGGTGCCGCCGGGGACGGGACCGGTCCGGGGCCCGGGTCCGGGTCCGGTTCCGAGGCCGGTGTCGGTGTCCTTGTGCAGTTCCGGGTCGGGCTCCGGGGCGACTATGCCCTCGTAGGCGAACTCGCCCAGCATCTTGGCCAGCAGCCGGCGGGCGGCGAGGTCCCAGTCGGCCCTGTGGGTGGGTTTCGCGGCGTCGGACAAGGGCGTTGGCTCCTCTCCGTCCTACGGCAGGTCGGGCCGGGGCGGCCCGGGCGGGCCCGGCGGCGGCGCGGACCCGGGGCCGCCGTCGCGCGGCGCGCGGTCACGGACCATCAGCGCCGCCCGCTTGTCGGGAAGCGCCAGTTCCTCCTGGAAGTGGAAACCGGCGTGCAGAAAGGCGGCGACCGACGGCACGTTGTGCACGTCCGGCTCCGCGAGCACGCGCCCGCACGGCGCGCAGTTGTCGAAAACGAGGTCGCCGACCGCGCGGATCAGCAGGGTGCCCAGCCCCCGGCCGCGGTCGCCACCACCGCCGAGGAGCAGGTGGACGCCCGTGTCGTACGGGTGCGCGCGGTAGTACCGGGCGAGGGGGTCGCGGTCGGCGCGGTAGATCTCCCAGTAGCTCATCCGCACGCCGTCCAGCACGCCGAAGCACGGCACGCTGTGGCCCGCTTCGAACTGCGCGCGCACGTGCCGCGCGGTGACCTCCACGGGGCCCGCGAGCTTCCAGAAGGCGGCCACGGAAGGGTCGTTCATCCAGCGGTGCAGCAGGGTGAGGTCGCGCTCGGCCTCGGCCGGGTCGACGGGCTCCAGGCGGAACGGCCCGGCGGGGGTGCCGGCCGGCGGCCAGGCGGCGACGTCGTACGGGACGGGGGAGCGGGCGGTGCCCCCGAGGAGCCGGGCGAGGCCGACGCCGAAGTCGATGGTGTCGTCGGGGAGCAGCTCCGGGGGCCTGGTGGGGGGCGGGGGGTCGGGTGGCACGGGGCCTCTTCTCGTCGTACGGAAGGGAGTCGAGGGTGCGGTCGGAGGGCAGGGAGGCGGGGAGACGGGGGAGAGCGGGGTCAGGGGGCCAGCGGGTTGGGGACGGTGACGTACACGGACTGCGTGTCCACCGGGCCGACCAGCTCGTCCAGGCCGTGCACCCGGGTCAGCAGGTTGGCCTTGCAGCGCAGCGTCCCGCCGCTCAGCAGTTGCTCGGCCAGCGCGCTGCGCCCCCGGCCCGGGCCGCCGCCCGCGGCGTAGCGCTCCAGGAAGCGGCGGAAGGCGGCGAGCAGCACGCGCTCGTCGACCAGGCCCGCGGCGCCGAAGGCGCCGACGAGGCCGAGGACGTTGTTGACACCCACGTAGTACGCGACGCGCTCGTCGGTGACGTCGTCGGGGACGAACGTGTCGCTGGCGGCGCCCAGGCCCGGCAGCCGGCGCTCCAGTTCGCTCCTGCGGGACTCGCGGAAGTAGTACCCCTGGTTGTCCCGGTACCGGCCGCCGGCCGGCCAGCCGTCGGAGTCGAGGAGCAGCACGGTGTTCTGCTGGTGCGCCTCAAGCGCCACGCCCGCCTCGGAGTCCAGCCACATGACGGGCCGTACGACCACCTCCAGGTAGCGCAGGAACCACTCCGCCGCCACCGCCGGCGTCCCCTGCCCCGTACGGTCGGCCAACTGCCCGACGACGTCCTGGAGCCGCGAGCGCATCGTGCCCCGCGGCGACCGCGGCACCGGGGACGTCAGGGCAGCTACGCACACCGCGTCGTCCTGCGCCGCGAACGGCTGGTGCCGGATCACCGCGTCCAGACCCGCGACGGGCTCGCCGGCCGGGGTGTCGACGGCCAGCCACGCCGGATCGCGTACGACGTCGAAGCCCGGCGCGCCCGGGAAGCTGCCGGGGAAGGACGCCTGCCACTCCTTGCCGAGGCCGGAGCGCAGCAGGCGGTGCACCTCCGTGCCGCGGTGCAGCTCCTTGCGGAGGTTCTCGCGGCGGGAGTTGGTGATCCGTACGCCGAGGGAGAGCTTGAGCATCGCGGGCGCCCCCGGGCGGTACAGGGTGCGTACGGACGCCGTCGGGTGCCAGGGGTCGCCGTGCGGGCCCAGGTCGCGCACCAGACCGGCGTCGAACAGCGCGGCGACGCCGGGGCGTTCGCGCACCTCCCGCGCCTGCCAGGGGTGCACGGGCAGCGGCGTGCAGCCGGGCGGCACGTCCAGCCCGGGGCCCGCCAGCCGTGCGGCCAGCTCGCGCACGGGCACGCCCTTGCCGCGCTCGGTCCACGCCGAGTCGCCGGCGAGCACGCTGTCGTGGACGGCCAGCCAGTGCAGCGGGAAACTGCCGCGCAGCTCCGGGGAGTAGCGCCGGGCCTCGGCCTCCGACAGCCCTTCGCGGCTGTTGGGCGTGGGGTGCAGGGGGTGGCCGAGGAGCAGGGACTGCTCGCCGGCCAGGAACGGGTCCGCGGTCGGGGGCGGGGAGCCGGCGCGGCGGGCGGTGAGGAACACCGCGGTGTGGCGTACCGAGTCGGCGACGCGGCCGACGAGGTCGGCGGCGCCGTCGGACGGCCCGGGCGCGGGGCGGGTGCGGCTGCCGTCGGCGGTCTGCGCGGCGGCGTACGCGGCCTCCCGGCCCAGCAGCGACGCCAGCGTCACGGCGTCCACCGGCGGCGCGTCCTTGGGGGCGCCGTGCAGCACGGGCCGCCCGAAGCGGTGCCAGCCGGCGGGCGACCAGTACCGCACCGGGACGCGCAGGCACGCCCCGCTGGCCGGCAGCAGCAGCCGCAGCGTGGCGTTCTCCGGCTCCGCCACGCCCTGTTCGCGCACCCAGCAGCGCAGCAGGTTCTCGGCGGCGGCCGCGTCGGCGGCGGCCCTGGCGTCCGGGTGCTCCAGCGGGTCCGGATCCGACTGCCCGCCGCCGCCCTCGGCGCCCCGCCGGTACTGGCGGGGCACGGCGGGCTCGATGAGCCGGGCCAGCCGCCGGCGCACCGGCGGCCGGCCGCTGCCGGCAGGGAGTTCGTCGCCGGCGGACTTCGCGTTCACAGACGTGCACCTCGGGATGGGTCGCGTACGGGGCGAGGGCCCCCGGGCCGCACGGAGGGGCCGGGAGCGGGGGACGGCGGATCGGGCGGCGGCGGATCGGGCGACGGGGGCGCGCCGGGCGCGCGGCACGGCCGGCAGGCGCGCGCGTGCGGGGCCGCTTCGCGAACCGCGGGCACAGCCCCACCCCCTCGCACCGGATACGGGTCTGCATCCCCCGCACTACCAACGACGCACCGGCCGCCGGAACACGGCCGCCGGCAAGATCCTTGGGGGCGGTGGAACCACGGGGCCCGGTGCGGCCGTCCACAACGGCACCGGCATAGTGGGGGCTCGTGTCCCGCCGGGGCATCTGCGTCGAGAAACTGGGGGAGTCGATCCATGCCCGCCAACGGGAAACGTCGTATACCGAGGAAGGCGCTGGCCGCGGCGGCCCTCGCGGTCACGCTGGCACTGACCGCCGGCGCCTGCGAGGACGGCGAGGGCGACACGGGCGCCGACGACAAGCAGCAACAGCAGGAGTCGCAGTCGCCCGAGAAGGAGCTGACGCTCCCGGAGGGGATCCCGGACTCCCTGAAGGACCTCGACCTCGACAAGTGGAAAGACGGCGGCTGGCAGAAGTGGGCCGAGGAGGACTGGCTGCGCGACGCGCGCGAGTTCATCAACCCCATCATCGAGGACCTGTGGGACCCGGACCGGATGTGGGAGGCCGAGCAGCCGCCCAACCGGGTCGACGAGGCCGACGTGTCGGAGGACCAGGGCGTCACCGACCCGGAGCCGCAGCCCGTCGAGGCCGAGGAGCCGGCGACGCCGTACACGGACTCGCAGCCGGCCGCGGGGAAGATCTTCTTCGACACGCCCGAGGGCCCCATGGTCTGCTCCGGCACCGTGGTCGCCGACCCGGCCAACCCGGGCAAGTCCAACCTGGTGGCCACCGCCGGCCACTGCGTGCACAAGGGCGCCGACGGCGGCTGGTGGCGCAACATCATCTTCGTGCCCTCGTTCAACCCGGAGGGCAAGACCGCGGCGGAGCTGGAGGCCGAGCAGGCCACCGAGGCGGACATCGCGCCCAAGGGCACGTTCTGGGCCGAGGAGGCCCGCACCACCGACGAGTGGATCTCCCAGGGCAAGACCGAGGGCGGCGTGGGCGCCCCGTACGACTTCGCCGTGATGAAGGTGCAGCCGAAGGACGGCAGCGGGCAGTCCCTGGAGGAGACGGTCGGCGCCGCGGTGCCCGTCTGGTTCGACGCCCCGGCCGTGCAGGACGTCGGTGACCTGAACGCCACCGGCTACCCGGCCGCCGCGCCCTACGACGGCGCGCGCCTGTACTCCTGCACGGACGCGCCGGGCCGGCTGTCGATCCAGGCGTCGCAGCCCACCATGTACCGCATCGGCTGCACCATGACCGCCGGCGCCTCCGGCGGCGGCTGGACCGCGTCGAACGACGGCGAGGAGCAGCTCGTGTCCGTCACGTCCATCGGCCCGCTCCAGGCCACCTGGCTGGCCGGCCCGCGCCTCGACAAGGAGGCCGAGGGGGTCTTCGACCAGGTGAGCGGCGGCTAGCCGCCCGTACCGTACGGCCGGACGCGGCGACGCCCGGCGTACTCAGGCCCGACAGCGCGCCGGGCTCCCACCGGGAGCCCGGCGCGCTGGCCGTGCCACCCCCAGGTTTGGCAGGATCGCCGCGTGGTCCCCTCCGTCCCGCGCCGCCCCGGCAGGCGCCGAGCGATACAGGCCGCCGTGGCGACGGCGGCCGTGCTCGGGCTGCTCCTGTGGTGGCTGCTGCCACTGGGCGACGACGACCGCCAGGAGGGGAAGGTGGTCTTCGCCACGGGGGTGCGCTCCGGCGTCTACGCGGAGTACGGGCGGCTGCTGCGCGAAGGGCTCGCCCGGGACGAACCGGGCCTCGACGTCCGGCTGCACAGCAGCCAGGGGTCCATCCACAACTTGCGCAAGGTCACCGCGGGACGGGCCGACTTCGCCGTCGCCACCGCCGACTCCGTGGCCACGTACCGCCGCGACCGGCTGCCCGGCTGGCAGCGGCTGCGCGCGGTGGCCCGGCTCTACGACGACTACGTCCAGCTCGTCGTCCTGCGCGACTCGCCCGTGCGGCGCGCCGCCGACCTGCGCGGCCTCAGGGTCGGCGTCGGCGAGGACGGCTCCGGCGTCCAACTGATCACCCGGCGGCTGATGTCGGCGGCCGGACTCGACTTCGACGAGGACGTGACGGCGGTCCGCGAGGGCCTCGACTCGATGCCGGAGCTGCTGCGCGACGGGGAGATCGACGCCTTCTTCTGGTCCGGCGGGCTGCCCACGGACGCCGTCGAGCGCCTGGCGGGGCAGACCCGGATCGAGCTGGTACCGCTCGGCGACCTGCTCGGCGCCCTGCACGCCCAGGGCGAACTGACCCGCTACTACCGGGCCGCGGTGATGCCGCCCGACGCCTACCCCACGGTCCAGCGGGACACCGCGGTGCCGACGCTCGCGGTGGCGAACCTGCTGGTCACCACGGAGCGGGAGGACCCGCGGCTGACGGAGAGCGTGACCGGCACGGTGATACGGGACCGGGACCGGATCGGGCGCGTGGTGCACGCGGCGCAGCGGGTCGACCTGCGCACGGCGGTCTTCACCGACCCGCTGGAGCTGCACGAGGGGGCGGCGCGCTACTACCGGCAGGAGAAGCCGTAGGGCGCCGGGACGCGCGGGACGCGCGGGACGCGTGAGTCGGGCGATGCGGGTTGACACCGAATTCGAACATCGGTTCCCATGGTGTTTCGGTCGGGTTTTCCACAGGCCGGGGCGACGCAGGGCGCGTTGTCAGTGGCAGGCGCTAGCGTCGTCGACGTGAAGCGATCGACTCAGACATCCCGGGTGGAACCCATGGCAGCGACTGACCGCGAGAAGGCGCTCGACGCCGCACTCGCCCAGATTGAACGGCAATTCGGCAAGGGCGCGGTGATGCGCCTCGGCGAGCGGCCGAACGAGCCCGTGGAAGTCATCCCCACCGGGTCGACCGCGCTCGACGTGGCGCTCGGCGTGGGCGGCCTGCCGCGCGGCCGCGTGGTGGAGGTGTACGGCCCGGAGTCCTCCGGCAAGACGACCCTGACGCTGCACGCGGTGGCCAATGCCCAGCGGGCCGGCGGCACGGTCGCGTTCGTCGACGCGGAGCACGCGCTCGACCCGGAGTACGCGAAGAAGCTCGGCGTCGACATCGACTCCCTCATCCTCTCCCAGCCCGACAACGGCGAACAGGCGCTGGAGATCGTGGACATGCTGGTCCGCTCCGGCGCGCTCGACCTGATCGTCATCGACTCGGTCGCGGCCCTCGTGCCGCGCGCGGAGATCGAGGGCGAGATGGGCGACTCGCACGTCGGCCTCCAGGCCCGGCTGATGAGCCAGGCCCTGCGGAAGATCACCAGCGCGCTGAACCAGTCGAAGACCACCGCGATCTTCATCAACCAGCTCCGCGAGAAGATCGGCGTGATGTTCGGCTCGCCCGAGACCACCACCGGCGGCAAGGCGCTGAAGTTCTACGCCTCGGTGCGCCTGGACATCCGGCGCATCGAGACCCTCAAGGACGGCACGGACCCCGTCGGCAACCGCACGCGCGTGAAGGTCGTGAAGAACAAGGTCGCGCCGCCCTTCAAGCAGGCCGAGTTCGACATCCTCTACGGGCACGGCATCAGCCGCGAGGGCGGCCTGATCGACATGGGCGTGGAGCACGGCTTCATCCGCAAGTCCGGCGCCTGGTACACGTACGAGGGCGACCAGCTCGGCCAGGGCAAGGAGAACGCGCGGACGTTCCTGAAGGACAACCCCGACCTGGCGGACGAGATCGAGAGGCGGATCAAGGAGAAGCTGGGCATCGGCCCGAAGCCGGAGAACGCGGCGGGCGAGCCGGCCGCGGCCGGGGACGCTGCGGACGGCACCGCGCCGGCGGCGGACGGCGCCGCCCCGGCGGGGAAGAAGACGGTGCCGGCGCCCGCCAAGACCGCGAAGGCGGTCAAGGCCGCGGCCAAGAGCTGACCCGTGGTCCGGCGCACCGACTGGCCGCTCCCGCCCCCGGACGACGGCCGCCCCCCGCTCGGGGGCGGCCCGGAGGACGGCACCGCCCGGCGGGGGCGGTCGCGGGGGCGGCGGGAGCCGTCCGAGGGGCGGGTGCGGGGGACGTCGCTCAGTCCGGAGGAGCGGGCACGGGCGATCTGCCTGCGCCTGCTCACCGGCTCGCCGCGTACCCGTAAGCAGCTCGCGGACGCGCTCGCCAAGCGGGACGTCGACGCCGAGGTGTCGGAGGCCGTGCTCGACCGCCTCGAAGCGGCCGGGCTCATCAACGACGCGGCGTTCGCCGGCGCCTGGGTGGAGTCCCGGCACCACGGCCGGGGCCTCGCCCGCCGCGCGCTCGCGCGCGAACTGCGCACCCGGGGCGTGGAGTCCACCGTGGTGGACGAGGCCGTGAGCCGGCTCGACGCGGACACCGAGGAGGAGACGGCCCGCGAGCTGGTCGCCCGCAAGCTCCGCGCCACCCGCGGCCTGGACCGCGAGAAGCGCATCCGTCGGCTGGCGGGCATGCTGGCCCGCCGTGGTTACGGGGAAGGGCTGGCGATCCGCGTCGTCCGTGAGGCCCTGGAGGCGGAGGGCGAGGAGGTCGACGGCCTGCTGGAGGACTGAGCCGGGCGGATTCGACGGCGCCGGGGCGGGGCCGGCTCGGCGCCGTAGACGGCCGTCGAGCGGGCCGGGGTATGTCGCCGTAGCAGCGCTGACGGCAGAAGCGTGGGCTCCGCGCTGCCGTGCGTTCCCGGCCCGGCAGAGCTGAGCGGTCCGGAGTGGCGCGGGTCCGTCGCGGCCCGGGGCGGCGTCCCCGATGTCCGCCCTCGACGTCCGCACTTCCGCGGCACGCACCGTGTCCGTGGCACGCGCCCCGGGGCGTCCGTGAGTGTCGTCCGCGAGGCAGCGTCTCCGCTGTGCCCGCGTGCCGGCCGCCGCCGCGGCCGGTTCGCGACACTCCGCGCCGCGCAATGCGGCGGCCCGGGGCCAGGGTCCCGGGCCGGATATGCCGTGCCGGGGTCAGACCCGGCGGAGGACCGCGACGACCTTGCCGAGGATCGTCGCCTCGTCGCCGGGAATCGGCTGGTACGCCGTGTTGTGCGGGAGCAGCCACACGTGGCCGTCCTCGCGCTTGAACCGCTTGACCGTGGCCTCGCCGTCCAGCATCGCGGCGACGATGTCGCCGTTCTCGGCGACCGGCTGACGGCGCACCGCGACCCAGTCGCCGTCGCAGATCGCCGCGTCGATCATCGAGTCGCCGACGACCTTCAGCACGAACAGCTCACCGTCGCCGACGAGCTGCCGCGGCAGCGGGAACACGTCCTCGACCGACTCCTCGGCGAGGATCGGGCCACCGGCGGCGATCCGGCCGACCAGCGGCACGTACGACGCGGCGGGCTTGCCCGTGGTGTCGGTGGCGGCCTGGCTGCTGGGCGTGTCCGCGCCGCGCACCTCGTACGCCCGCGGGCGGTGCGGGTCCCGGCGCAGGAAGCCCTTGCGCTCCAGGGCCATCAGTTGGTGCGCGACGGACGAGGTGGACGAGAGCCCGACGGCCTGGCCGATCTCGCGCATCGACGGGGGGTAGCCGCGGCGCTGCACCGAGTCGCGGATGACCTCGATGACGCGGCGCTGCCGCTCGGTCAGGCCCGAACTGTCGGCCCTGATGCCCGGCGGGCGCCCCGGCATGGAGCGCTTGGGTGGCTGCGCCTCGCCCTCGCGGCTGTCCCCGGAAGGCGGCGTGAGCTGCGGCTCTGCTGCCTGCTGGGGCCGTTCGTGGGCGGCGATGGCGGTGCTGTCTGCGGTAGTGGTCACGTCTTCGGGCCCCTCTCAGACGGGTCTCTCTCTCGTAGGACCAACGGTAGTTCCTTTCGAAAGGTTGCGCCAAACACACGTTCGAGTGAAAAACTTTGGTTTCACTTCCGTGATGCATCAAGTAGGTGTAAAGCGCTGGCCCGATGGCCGTTCGCCGCCCCGTGTCCCGCTCCGTGCCCCCGGCGCGCCGGGAGGCACCCGCGGCGCACCCGGGCGCGTCCCGGTGCCCCCGGGATCGTCCGTCCAGTTTGTCACCCTCGCCCCACCCGTGTCGCCGTACGCGCGCTCACGTAGGCTGCCGATGTCCCCGCCCGATCTCGCGGCGCGGCAACACGCTCTCCGCCCTCAATGGCAGCCAAACCCCAGATCTAGTGGTTAGATGGGTGTCAGCAGCCCACAAGTTGTGGTCCCCCTTCCTCTCACCGGAAGGGCATCCCATATGCTTGGAGCCTGCTCCGGCGGGCCGCGGGGGGTCGCCGGACCGACGTGCCGTATGCGAGAAGGGGAGGGTGGGAGAACGATGCACTGCCCCTTCTGCAGGCACCCCGACAGCCGGGTCGTCGACAGCCGCACCACCGACGACGGCGCAGCAATCCGCCGCCGCCGGCAGTGCCCCGACTGCTCGCGCCGCTTCACCACGGTGGAGACCGCGTCCCTGATGGTCATCAAGCGCAGCGGGGTCACCGAGCCCTTCAGCCGCGCCAAGGTGATCACCGGTGTCCACAAGGCCTGCCAGGGCCGCCCCGTCACCGAAGACGCGCTGGCCCAGCTCGGCCAGCGGGTCGAGGAGGCGATCCGGGCCACCGGCAGCGCCGAGGTCTCCAGCCACGACGTCGGGCTCGCCATACTGGGCCCGCTTCAGGATCTCGATCTCGTCGCCTACCTGCGCTTCGCCTCCGTGTACCGCGCCTTCGACTCCCTTGAGGACTTCGAGGACGCCATCACGCAGTTGCGGACCGCGGACAGGCCCCCCGCCGACAGCGGCGGCCCCGACGGACAGGACGGCCAGGCCCCACCTCCCGCGCCGGGCGACCCCGGCGCGCCCGGACCCGGCCGCAGTCCCGGCCGCGGCGAGGCCCCCGGAGTCCCGTCACCCGGCAGAGCGGCCGGCTGACGCCCACCGCGGGCCACCCGTCATCCACACCCGGCCGGCGTGCGGCGAAGCACGCCGCCCGCCTGCGGAAAAGCAGATCAAGAACAGGAACCGTGCCCGGGAAGATGCGGGCACATCAGGGCGTTCACGCCCGTATAGGGAGGCGGCATGACAGAGACGACGAGCGGCCCGGCGCGCAGTTCCCGCAAGGGCGGCGCCAAGGGGAGCAAGGGCCTGCGCATCGAGCGAATCCACACCACCCCCGGTCTGCACCCGTACGACGAGGTGGAGTGGGCGCGCCGTGACGTCGTCATGACCAACTGGCGCGACGGTTCGGTCAACTTCGAGCAGCGCGGCGTGGAGTTTCCCGAGTTCTGGGAGGCCAACGCCGTCAACATCGTCACGAGCAAGTACTTCCGCGGTGCGGTGGGCACCCCCAAGCGGGAGACGACCCTCAAGCAGGTCATCGACCGGATCGTGAAGACGTACCGGAAGGCCGGCGAGGACCACAGGTACTTCGCCTCGCCCGCGGACGCCGAGATCTTCGAGCACGAGCTGACCTACGCCCTGCTGCACCAGGTCTTCAGCTTCAACTCGCCGGTCTGGTTCAACGTCGGCACCCCGCAGCCCCAGCAGGTCAGCGCCTGCTTCATCCTCTCCGTCGACGACTCCATGGAGTCGATCCTCGACTGGTACAAGGAAGAGGGGATGATCTTCAAGGGCGGCTCGGGCGCCGGCCTCAACCTCTCCCGGATCCGCTCCAGCAAGGAACTCCTCTCCTCCGGCGGCAACGCCTCGGGGCCCGTCTCCTTCATGCGCGGCGCCGACGCCTCCGCCGGCACCATCAAGTCCGGCGGCGCCACCCGCCGCGCGGCGAAGATGGTCGTGCTCGACGTCGACCACCCCGACATCGAGGCGTTCATCGAGACCAAGGTCAAGGAAGAGGAGAAGATCCGCGCCCTGCGCGACGCGGGCTTCGACATGGACCTCGGCGGCGACGACATCACCTCCGTGCAGTACCAGAACGCGAACAACTCCGTGCGCGTCACCGACGACTTCATGAAGGCCGTCGAGGACGACGCGCAGTTCGGCCTGCGCGCCCGTATGACCGGCGAGGTCATCGAGGAGGTCGGGGCGAAGAAGCTGTTCCGGCAACTGGCCCAGGCCGCCTGGGCGTGCGCCGACCCCGGCATCCAGTACGACGACACCATCAACCACTGGCACACCGCGCCGGAGTCGGGCCGTATCACCGCCTCCAACCCGTGCAGCGAGTACATGCACCTGGACAACACCTCGTGCAACCTCGCCTCGCTCAACCTCATGAAGTTCCTCCGGCAGGACGCCGACGGCCGCCAGAGCTTCGAGGTGGAACGCTTCGCCAAGGTCGTCGAACTCGTCATCACGGCGATGGACATCTCCATCTCCTTCGCCGACTTCCCCACTCGGAAGATCGCCGAGAACACCCGCGCGTTCCGCCAGCTCGGCATCGGCTACGCCAACCTCGGCGCCCTGCTCATGGCCACCGGCCACGCCTACGACTCCGACGGCGGCCGCGCCCTCGCCGGCGCCATCACCTCCCTGATGACCGGCACCGCCTACAAGCGCTCCGCGCAACTGGCCGCCGCCGTCGGCGCGTACGACGGCTACGCCCGCAACGCCACCGCCCACAAGCGCGTCATGAAGCAGCACGCCGACGCCAACGACGAGGCCAAGCGGATGGACGACCTGGACACCCCCGTCTGGGCCGCCGCCACCGAAGCCTGGCAGGACGTCGTCCGCCTCGGCGACAAGAACGGCTACCGCAACGCCCAGGCGTCGGTGCTGGCCCCGACGGGGACCATCGGCCTGGCGATGTCGTGCGACACGACGGGGATCGAGCCGGACCTGGCGCTGGTGAAGTTCAAGAAGCTGGTCGGCGGCGGCTCGATGCAGATCGTCAACCAGACGGTGCCGATGGCGCTGAAGCGGCTGGGGTACCAGGAGGAGCAGATCGAGGCGATCGTGGCGCACATCGCCGAGAACGGGAGCGTCATCGACGCCCCCGGCCTGAGGCTGGAGCACTACGAGATCTTCGACTGCGCGATGGGCGACCGGGCCATCTCCCCCCTGGGGCACGTCCGGATGATGGCCGCCACGCAGCCGTTCCTCTCGGGCGCCATCTCCAAGACCGTGAACATGCCGGAGAAGGCCACGGTCGAGGAGATCGAAGAGGTCTACTACGAGGGCTGGAAGCTGGGGCTCAAGGCACTCGCCATCTACCGCGACAACTGCAAGGTCGGCCAGCCGCTGTCGGCGAAGAAGAAGGAGGCCGACAAGGCGGGCGAGAAGGCGGAGGCGACGATCCGCGAGGCCGTGGAGAAGGTCGTCGAGTACCGCCCGGTGCGCCGCCGCCTCCCCAAGGGCCGCCCCGGCATCACCACGTCCTTCACGGTCGGCGGCGCCGAGGGCTACATGACCGCCAACTCCTACCCGGACGACGGGCTGGGCGAGGTCTTCCTGAAGATGTCCAAGCAGGGCTCGACCCTCGCGGGCATGATGGACGCCTTCTCCATCGCGGTCTCGGTGGGCCTCCAGTACGGGGTGCCGCTGGAGACGTACGTCTCGAAGTTCACGAACATGCGCTTCGAGCCGGCCGGCATGACGGACGACCCGGACGTGCGGATGGCGCAGTCGATCGTCGACTACATCTTCCGCCGCCTGGCGCTGGACTTCCTGCCGTTCGAGACCCGCTCGGCGCTGGGCATCCACTCCGCGGAGGAGCGCGAGCGGCACCTGGAGACCGGTTCGTACGAGCCGACGGACGACGAACTGGACGTCGAGGGCCTGGCCCAGTCGGCCCCCCGCGAGCCGGCGACCCTCCCGGCCCCGCCGGTGACGGTCGAACAGGCCAAGCCGGCCCCGCTGGAGGCGCACACGTCGGCGGAGCTGGTGGAGATGCAGCTCGGCATCCAGGCGGACGCCCCGCTGTGCTTCTCGTGCGGCACGAAGATGCAGCGGGCGGGAAGCTGCTACATCTGCGAGGGCTGCGGCTCGACCAGCGGTTGCAGCTAGGGCGGGCGCGGCTCGCGTCCTCGCCGTGCGGGACGTGACCCGCGTGCCTGGCTGATCGCACGCCCCGAGGGGGACCGGCTACCGGCCGGTCCCCCTCTTCGTGTTCCGGAGCGGGGCGCCGCGTCAGCCTGTGGTGGCCCGGACCGCGCGGCGCAGGTACGGGAGGAAGCCCGCCACCGCCGGGGGGTGGGTGCCGGTGCGGGGGGTGGCGGTGTGGACGGTGCGGGTGGGGGCGTCGGCGGGGTGCAGGGCCGCCAGGGTCACGCCGCGGGGGAGTGCGTCGGCGGCGAGCGCCGGGACGAGGGTGAGGCCGAGGCCGGCCGCGACGAAGCCGAACTTCGCCGTCCACTCGCGGGCGACGAAGTCGATACGGGGCCGGAAGCCCTGGCGCAGGCAGGCGCTGATCAGGGTCTCCTCCGGCGCCTGGCTGCCCGCGACCCAGCTCTCGCCGGCCAGGTCCGCCAGCCGCAGCGGTCGGGCGCTCCCGGCCAGCCGGTGGCCGGCGGGGAGCGCGACGAGCACCGTTTCGTCGAGGAGATGCGTCAGGGCCACGGTCTCGTACGCCGCCACCTGCTCCGGGTAGCCCGAGACCAGCGCCAGGTCCAGCCCGCCGGCCGCCAGCGCGGCGACGTGGTCGCGGCTGTAGCCCTCGACGTGCGTCACGCGCACGCCCGGGTGGTCGGCGGCGAAGGCGGCCAGTGCGCGGGGTACGAGGGCGGCGTCCGCGGTGGCGAAGGAGCCGAGCCGCAGCCGCCCGGCGGCCAGCCGGTCCAGGGCGGCGAGGTCGCGGCGGGCGTCGGCGAGGCGGTCGAGGGCGGCCTCGGCGTGGCCGAGGGCGTGGCGTCCGTGCTGGGTCAGCCGTACGCCGCGGGGCAGCCGGTCGAAGAGCGGGGCGCCGAACTCCGTTTCCAGCGCGGCGATCTGCCGGGAGACGGCGGACTGCGTGAAGCCCAGTTCGGTGCCGGCGGCGGTGAAGGAGCCGTGCCGGGCGACGGCGCGGAAGACCTCCAGCCAGGCGGTGTCCATACGGGGCTCCCGGGGCGAGACGAGGCATGCGGTATCCGCATCGTATGCATGCGGGACATTCGTTGGTCAGATGGGTGGGAGGGCGCCTAGCGTTTCGGCCCATGACGATGCAGAAGACCTTCGACAACCCCGCCGCCGTCCCCGCGCCCGCGGGCCGCTTCTCCCACGTCGTACGCCTCGATCTCGGCGGCGACGGCGCGCTGCTGTTCGTCTCCGGGCAGGTCGCGCTGGACGCCGACGGGCGGGTCGTCGGCCCCGGGGACATGCGCGCGCAGGCCCGGCACGTGATGGAGAGCCTGGAGGCGATCCTCGCCGCGCACGGCGGGACGTTCGCGGACGTGGTGAACATACGCTCGTTCGTCACCGATATGAGCGCGCTCGCCGAGTACGCGGAGGTGCGCCGCGGGTACTTCTCCGGCCCGCCGCCGTCCAGTACGACCGTGGAGGTCTCCCGGCTCTTCAGGGACGGCGCGCTGCTGGAGGTGGAGGTCGTCGCGGCGGTGACGGGCGGTGAGGGGGCGTGAACTCCCCCTCGCACGCCGGTGATCGCCGCTGAGCCAGGCCGTACGATGGCGCGGTGCTGGTCAAGTGGATTCGCTGCACCGTGGTGGACCGCCGGGGTTTCGAGCGGGGGCAGCGAAAGTGGGCGGGGCTGCCCGGCGAACCGGGCTTTCTCGGGCAGGGCGGGGGCTGGAGCCGGGCGCGCGAGGGTGTGGTGCACCTCGTTGCCTTCTGGGAGAGCAGGGCGCTGTACGACTCGTTCATGGCGCGCTCCCACGACCGGCTCGCGACGGCCCAGCTCGGCACGTTCCGGGACATGCGGGTGCGGCTCTTCGAGCACCGGATGGACGTGAAGGTGGGCTTCGAGCCGCACTTCGACGGCGCCGACGTGATGCGGCTGGCGCACTGCCGGGTGCGCGAGGAGCGGGTGGAGCACTTCACACTGATGCAGGAGAAGGTGTGGAACCCGGCGATGGCGGGGTCCCCGGGGATGCTGCGAGGGGTGCTGGGGCAGTCGGGGGAGGGGGAGTTCCTCGTGCTGTCGCTGTGGTGGTCGGAGGCCGAGCACGGCAAGTACCGCGAGGAGCGGGTGGAGCGCCTGGCGGTGCGTGCGCAGACCGCGGCGGATGTGGCGGCGCTGGCGGGGGACGTGGTGGATCTGGAGTCGTCCTGGACCGTCTGACCGGGCGCCCGGCCGCTACGCTGTGGCCGAGATGACACCGGACCCTGCTCCCGCCCCGCCGCCGGACCCGTCCCCGGCTCCGGACCCGGCGAAGGACCCGGCTCCGGGCACGGTCGCCGCGGCGGCCGGACCCGGCCGGGACGTCGGCGTGCCCCGCGACCCCGGGGCGCGCGTGCCCGACGTACGCCTGGCGCGTGCCCTCGCGAGCCTGCGCGGGCTTGCCGTCGGCGACGCGCTCGGCGCCCGGTACACCGAGCCCGGCAGCTTTCCCCTGCTGGCCCGCCGCGAGTTGCCGCCCGCGCCGTGGCGGTGGACCGACGACACCGAGATGGCGTCGTCGGTCGTGGCGGTGCTCGCCGCCCACGGCCGCGTCGAGCAGGACGCGCTGGCGGCGTCGTTCGCCGGCCGGCAGAACGCCGGCGGCCCCCGCGGCTACGGGCGCGCGGTGAACCGGATCCTGCGGCAGGTGCGCGACGGCGAGGACTGGCGCCGGCTCGCCGCCGCCCTCTTCGACGGGCAGGGCTCCTGGGGCAACGGGGCGGCGATGCGGGTGGCGCCGCTGGGCGCCTGGTACGCGGGGGACGTCGAGGAGGCGGTGCGGCAGGCGGAGGTCTCGTCGTACGTCACCCACCAGCACCGCGAGGCCGTCACCGGCTGCATGGCGGTGGCCGCGGCGGCGGCGCTGGCCGCCGACCGGCCTGCCGGTGCCGCGGAGGGCGCGGCGGGTTCGGAGGGCACCCCGTGGCTCGCGGACGGTGCCGCCCTGCTCGACCGGGTGATCGCGCTGGTGCCGCGCAGCGCCGTCGCCCAAGGGCTGCGCCGGGCGCGGGACATGCTCGACTACGACGACGTCGCCACCGTCGCCGCCGTGCTGGGCAACGGCCGCCGTACCAGCGCGCACGACACCGTGCCGTTCGCCCTGTGGTCCGCCGCCCGCCACCTCGGCGACTTCGCGGGCGCCTTCTGGGCGACGGCGCAGGCCGGCGGGGACGTGGACACCATGTGCGCGATCGTCGGCGGAGTGCTCGCGGGCGCGGCGGCCGGGGCACCGCCCGCGGCGTGGGTACGGGACGTGGAGCCGCTGCCGGAGTGGGTTCCGGCGGTCGCGCAGGCGTGACGGGAGCGGGCCGCGCCACGATGGCGCGCGGCCGGCCGCGCACCCGCGGGTGAACCGGCGCGCGGCCCCGCGACGCGGCACCGGCGGCGAGGCACGTAGCACAGACGGCACCGTGCACGGCGAAGCCCGCGGCGTACGCGACCGGGCCGGCGACCCTCGCGGCGTGCGGGGTGAGCTACCCCGGTGGCCCCACCCCGCTACTGGCGGGGCCACCGGCTTCCAGGGGGCGCCGCCTCAGGCGACGCCCGGTCCCGCCGAACCGGACAGGGCTTCGAGGTCGCTCTTGCGCACCTTGATCGCCACCGCGGCGACGATCACGGCGAGCAGCACCATGGCGGTGGCCGCCAGGAACCCCTGGGACATGCCCTCCGCCAGCACCTTCTGGCTCCACGGCGGCGGCAGTTCGCCGGACTTCTCGAAGGCCGCCTTCTGGGCGGGCGTGGCCGCCTCCAGGAACGCCGGAACCTGCTTCTCCGCCTCGTCCCTGCTGGCGGTGCCGAACACGGTGGTCAGAATGGACAGGCCGAGTGAACCGCCCACCTGCTGCGTGGCGTTGAGCATGCCGGAGGCGGCGCCCGCCTCGTGTGGCGCGACGCCGGACACGGCGGTGATGGTGAGCGTCACGAAGTTCATCCCCATGCCGAAGCCGAAGACGACCTCGGGCCCGAACACCCCGCCCAGGAACGAGCTGTCGGTGTCCAGGAAGACCAGCCACGCCATGCCCACCGCGGTGATCAGCGAGCCGCCGACCATGAACGGCTTGGGCCCGAGCACCGGCAGGAACCTCTGCGCGAGGCCCGCGCTGAGGACGATCGCCACGGTGATCGGCAGGAACGCCACGCCCGCCTTGATCGGGCTGTAGCCGAGGACGTTCTGCACGAACAGCACGAGGTAGAAGAAGATGCCGAACATGGCGGCCGCCAGGCTCAGCATGATCACGTACGTGCCCGAGCGGTTGCGGTCGGCGAACATCTTCAGCGGCGTGATGGGGTCCTTGGCGCTGCGCTCGACGAAGACGAACGCCACCAGCAGGATCGCGGCCGCGATGAACGAGCCGATCGTCAGGCTGTCCCGCCAGCCCTCCTCGGCGGCGCGGATGAACCCGTAGACGAGCGCGGCCATACCGGTGGTGGACGTCAGTGCGCCGGCCACGTCGAAGCGTCCGGGGTGCCGCTCCGACTCGTTGATGTACACCGGGACGGCGGCGATGATCAGCACGCCGATGGGCACGTTGACGAAGAGCACCCAGCGCCAGTCGAGCCACTCGGTCAGCATGCCGCCGGCCAGCAGGCCGATGGCGCCGCCGCCCGCCGACACCGCCGCGAAGACACCGAATGCCCGGTTGCGCTCGGGGCCCTCGGGGAACGTGGTGGTGACGAGCGCGAGCGAGGTGGGCGAGGCGATGGCGCCGCCGACGCCCTGGAGGGCGCGGGCCAGGAGCAACTGCCACGGCTCCTGCGCGAAGCCGCCGAGCAGCGAGGCGATGATGAAGAGCGCGATGCCGAAGGTGAAGACGCGGCGCCGGCCGAGGATGTCCCCGGCGCGGCCGCCGAGGAGCAGCAGACCTCCGAAGGTCAGGGTGTACGCGCTGACGGCCCACGTCAGGCCGGTGGTCGAGAAGCCCAGGGAGTCCTGGATGTGCGGGAGGGCGATGTTCACGATCGTCGCGTCGAGCACGACCATCAGTTGACAGGCTGCGATGATGACCAGCGCCATGTTGCGCTGGTCACCACGGGGGGCCTTGCCCGCCGTCCGCTCGTTCGCTAGTTGAGAGGCTGTCACCATGTTCCCCATACATGTGAAATAGTGAACGGTAGCGTTCACTGATGGGATGAGCGTAGGGGTCCCCAAGAGGGAACGCAAGCGTTCACTATGGCCGCTGATGGAGAGACCGATATGGGTAGTTCGCGCCGGACCGCTCCCGGAGCGTTCACCGAGAACAGCCAGAGCCAGGGCGGCGGTGTACGCCGCCGCGGTGACGTGCTCGAACGCGCCATCCTGGACGCCGCCCTGGAGCAGTTGGGCGCCGCCGGCTGGAAGGGGCTGACCATCGAGGGCGTCGCCGCCCGCGCGCAGACCGGGAAGGCGGCCGTCTACCGGCGGTGGGCGTCGAAGTCGGCCCTCGTCGAGGACGCGCTACGGGCCGGGGTGCCCCCGCTGGAGACGCAGCCGGACCAGGGCAGCCTGCGGGCCGACCTCACCGAGTTCTGCCGGGCGCTGCGCGACCGGATGTACTCCAGCGGCGGCCAGGCGCTGCGCGCCGTGCTCGACGAGTGCGACCGCGAGCAGGCCGAGCAGTTCCACGAGGTGATCATGGGGCAGATCATCGACCCGGGCAAGGCGCTCATCGCGGAGCTGCTGCGCCGCGGCGTCGAGCGGGGGGACGTGCGGCCGGAGGTGAACGGGGACCTGGTGCTCGACGTGCTGCCGGCGATGATGATGTACCGGCACAAGACCACCGGCCGGGACCTCAGCGAAGAGGACATGGACGAGATGGTCGACCAGGTGATGGTGCCGCTGCTGCACGCGGACTGACGGTCTGCGCCCGGCTCGTACGCGAGTCGGGCGCGCGGCGTACGCGAGGGTGCCGGGTGGGCGTACGGTGCCGCGCGGGTGGGCGAGAGGCGCCCGGGGGCGGGTCGTAAGCTGGCCCTGTGAGTCCCTACGAGCCGCCCACCCACCGCGTCGAGCGCTCCCTGCGCGCCACCACGGGCGCGAAGGTCGTCGCAGGCGTCGACGAGGTCGGCAGGGGTGCGTGGGCCGGACCCGTCACCGTGTGCGCGGCCGTCACCGGCCTGCGCCGCGCGCCCGAAGGGCTCACCGACTCCAAGCTGTTGACGGTCAAGCGGCGCGAAGAACTCGCGGGCGAGCTGACGGGGTGGGTCACCGCGCACGCGCTGGGCCACGCCTCGTCGCAGGAGATCGACGAGCTGGGCATGACCGCGTGCCTGCGGCTCGCCGCGGGCCGGGCGCTGGAGGCGCTGCCCGTACGGCCGGACGCGATCATCCTCGACGGCAAGCACGACTACCTCGGGGCGCCCTGGCGGGTCCGTACGGTGATCAAGGGCGACCAGTCGTGCGTCGCGGTCGCCGCCGCGTCCGTGCTCGCCAAGGTCCACCGGGATGCCCGCATGGCCGAACTGGGCGCCGAGCGGGCCGAGTACGAGCCGTATGCGTTCGGCGACAACGCCGGCTACCCCTCGCCCGTGCACCGCTCCGCCCTCCAGGAGCACGGGCCCACCGGCCACCACCGGCTCTCCTGGGCGTACATGGACGCGCTCGCGAAGTGGCAGCACCTGAAGCGGCCGCGGCTCGCACCCGAGGCCGCGGAGCTGGAGGCCGCCGGGCAGATGGGGCTCGACATCTGACGTCCGCGGCCCGGGAGTCGGGGCCGCGGAGGCCGCCGCGGGCGCGGCGCGCCCGACCGCCGGACCGTTCAGGTGCCCACCCGCTGATGTGCTTGTCACAGCCGTTTGATAGACATGCGCCCATGCCTCTCCCTGCCGAGGACTCTCCCACCCACGAGAGCGTCCCGGGCCGCAGTGCGCCCCCTCGTCCCATCCCAGGCCCCCGCCCCGTACGGCCGCGTGGCGGATCCCGTTCCGGCCCCGGTGGCCGCGGCCCCGGTGCCACCGCGCCCGGTGCCCGTCCTGCACCCTCCGGCGGCCAGGGCAGGCCCGCCGGCGGGCCGCAGCTCCAACTCATCCCCGCGACGCCCGACGCCGCCGTCGACGCCGCCGACGAAGCCGTCGACCTGTTGCTGGAGTCCGGCCGCGCGCCGGCCGAGATCCTGGTCCTCACCACCGGCGAGCCGCACCCGTGGGCCGCCCACGAGTTGTCGTTCGGCGAGGACGGCTACTGGGCGCAGGAGGCCGCCGGCGACGACGTCTTCTACGCCGACGCCGCCGCCGCGGAGCGGCTGGCCCGTCGGCCGGTGGTCGTCGTCGCCGTCAACGGCGGCGGCGACGAGGCGACGGCGGCGGCGCTGCCGGCGGCGATGGCCCGCGCGGCGGCGCTGCTGATCCTCTGCGGCGACGCCGACTACATCAACGGCATCCTGGGCGTCTCGGCCTGAGCGCCGCACCCCTCCCGCGGGCGGGGCGCGGCGCCGCGGCCCGTAGCGCTCCGCGGCCGTGGGCGGCTCAGACCGCCCACGAGACGTCCGGCTCCGCGTCCGCCTCCCGCGGCGCGGCGTCCGGCGGCTGGAGCGCCCGCGGGCCCGGGGTGGCGGCGAGCTGTGCCGCGTGCGCGTCCGTCGTGGACTCCCCGTCCGCGGCCGGGCCGCCCGCGTAGGGCCGGCGACCGCCGCGGCCCTCGCCCAGCACCTGCCAGCCGCCGCCGGTGAGCGTGATGTACGCGCCGCAGCGCAGCCCGTGCAGCGTGCAGGCGTCCCGCAGCCCCCACATCCACGCGCCGTCCTCCTCCGTCCAGCCCGCGTCCCCGGCGCGGCAGTACAGCAGCACGGCCGTACGGACCGGGAAGCGCCGGCGCAGGTCGTGCGGCATGACCCGGCGCAGCCGGCTCAGCAGCGCGTTGCGCATGTCCCAGCCGTCCACGGCGGCCTCCGGGCGCCCCACCTCGCCGCGCGACAGCGACGCGCTCGCGCGCAGCCGCTCGTCGGGGTCGAGCACGGCGACCACCGCGGTCCGCGGCGCGGGGCGGTGGCGGGCGTGCAGGCCGGTGACGATCTCACGGGGGTTGCGCAGCAGCGGGATCCCGGCCGCCGCCCACTCGGCGGGTTCGAGGATGCGGCCGGACGGGCCTGGGTCGCCGGTGGCGGGGCCGAAGACCAAGGGCCCTCCCTGGGGCTGTGGGGCGTACGGAACGCACGGCGGGGCGAACGGGCGTGAGCGCGCAGCATCGAGCAGCCCGGAGAACCGGGCGGGCGCTGGGAGCGAATCTCAATTCTCCCCGCCGAACTGGCCTGCGGCAATGCGGCATTGTCGACAGGTCCATCTTCTTTGCCCGTCGCCCGGCCGCGGTACGGGCTGTTCGCCGGCTCGTCTCCGGCCGCTCCCGGGCTCTTCCCGGGCTGTTCTCCCGCCGCTGCCGGCCGCTGCCGGGCAGTTTCCGGGCCGGTTCAGGGCCGTTTCTGGCCGCTTCCCGGGGCACGTCCGGGGCGCGGCGGGCCGGTGTCCAACTGCTGTCCAACTGCGTTTCCGCGGCAAACACCGTGCGTGAGGTGGCTGACTGTCGGTGCCATCGGGTTGCATGGGGGCATGGACGATCAGGAGCTGCGCGCCGAAGCCGACGCCGTTCTCGCCGGGCTCGTCGGCGACCCCGGCGGCCCCGCCCGGCTGCGGGAGGACCAGTGGCAGGCCGTGGCGGCCCTGGTGCGCGAGCGCCGCCGCGCCCTGGTGGTGCAGCGCACCGGCTGGGGCAAGTCTGCGGTGTACTTCGTGGCCACGGCGCTGCTGCGGCGCCGCGGCGCGGGCCCCACGGTGATCGTGTCGCCGCTGCTGGCGCTCATGCGCAACCAGGTCGAGGCCGCGTCGCGGGCCGGTATCCGGGCCCGTACGATCAACTCGGCCAACCCCGAGGAGTGGGGCGCCATCCACGAGGAGGTCGAGCGCGGGGAGACCGACGTGCTCCTCGTCAGCCCCGAGCGGTTGAACTCCGTGGACTTCCGAGACCGGCTGCTGCCCGAGCTGGCCGCCACCACCGGCCTGCTCGTCGTCGACGAGGCGCACTGCATCTCCGACTGGGGCCACGACTTCCGCCCCGACTACCGGCGGCTGCGCGCCATGCTCGCCGACCTGCCCCAGGGCGTCCCGGTGCTGGCGACCACCGCGACGGCCAACGCGCGCGTGACCGCCGACGTCGCCGAGCAGCTCGGCACCGGCGGCGGCGAGGCCCTGGTGCTGCGCGGCCCGCTGGACCGGGAGAGCCTGCGGCTCGGCGTGGTCCGGCTGCCCGACGCGGCGCACCGCCTCGCCTGGCTCGCCGAGCACCTGGGCGAGCTGCCGGGCTCCGGGATCGTCTACGCCCTCACCGTCGCCGCCGCCGAGGAGGCCGCCGCCTTTCTGCGGCAGCGCGGCTTCCCCGTCGCCTCGTACACGGGCCGCACGGAGAACGCCGACCGGCTGCAAGCCGAGGAGGACCTGCTGGCGAACCGGGTCAAGGCGCTGGTCGCGACATCGGCGCTGGGCATGGGTTTCGACAAGCCGGACCTGGGCTTCGTCGTCCACCTCGGCTCGCCGTCCTCCCCGATCGCCTACTACCAGCAGGTGGGGCGCGCCGGCCGCGGCGTCGACCACGCCGACGTACTGCTGCTGCCCGGCCGGGAGGACGAGGCCATCTGGCGCTACTTCGCCGACACCGCCTTCCCGCCCGAGGCGCAGGTCCGCCAGACCCTCGCCGCGCTCGCGGACGCCGGCCGCCCGCTGTCCGTCCCGGCCCTGGAAGCAGCCGTCGACCTGCGGCGCACGCGGCTGGAGACGATGCTCAAGGTGCTCGACGTCGACGGGGCGGTCCGGCGGGTCAAGGGCGGCTGGACGGCCACAGGCCGGGAGTGGCACTACGACACCGGGCGGTACGCGTGGGTGGCGCGGCAGCGCGCGGCCGAGCAGCAGGCCATGCGGGACTACGTGAGCACATCGGGCTGCCGTATGGAGTTCCTGCGCGGACAGTTGGACGACGAGGGCGCGGCGCCGTGCGGGCGCTGCGACAACTGCGCGGGCGCCTGGATCGACGCCGGCGTCTCGGCGGAGGCGCTGACGGGGGCGGAGAAGGAACTGGACCGGCCGGGCACCGAGGTCGAGCCGCGCCGGATGTGGCCGACCGGCATGGCCGCGCTGGGCATCGACCTCAAGGGCCGTATCCCGGCGGGGGAGCAGGGCTCCACCGGCCGGGCCCTGGGGCGCCTCTCCGACATCGGCTGGGGCAACCGGCTGCGCCCGCTGCTCGCGGAGAACGCCGCGGACGGGCCCGTTCCCGACGATGTGCTGCGGGCGGCCGTCGACGTCCTCGCCGACTGGGCGCGCTCCCCGGGCGGCTGGGCGTCGGACGGACCGGAGAGCCCGGCGCGGCCGGTGGGCGTCGTCGCCGTGCCGTCCGCGGCCCGGCCGCAGATGGTCGACTCGCTCGCCCGGGGCATCGCGACCGTCGGGCGGCTGCCGTACCTCGGCACGCTGTCCTACGCGGGCCCCGACGGCGGCCACTCCGTCCGGCGCAGCAACTCCGCCCAGCGGCTTGCCACACTGACCGGCGCGTTCGCCGTCTCCGACGACCTCGCCGCCGCCCTGGCCGGCACCCCCGGCCCGGTGCTGCTGATCGACGACTACACCGACTCCGGCTGGACACTCGCCGTCGCGGCCCGTGTGCTGCGCCGGGCGGGCGCCCAGGCGGTGCTGCCGCTGGTCCTCGCGGCGACCGGCTGAGCCGGGCCGGGGGCGTCGCCCGCGGCGCGGGGCGCTACGGCTTGCGCAGGAGGTAGAGGAAGTAGCCGAGGTGGTCGCGGACGAAGGTGCGGAACACCGGGATCGAGGCGTCCATCGCCGCGGTCGCCTCGGGCCCGTAGCGCTCCAGGATCTCGTCGTGGTGGTCCCGGAACAGGACGGTCATGACCTCGGCGTTCATCAGGACGTCGGGGGTCTGGTTCTCCAGGCGCACCAGCTCGAAGCCCGCCTCGTACGCCAGCCGCAGGCCCTCCGCCAGCGGCAGCGGCGGCGGCGACGTCCAGACCTGCCGGAACGTCTCCAACTGGGCGGGCGACGGGTCGCCGCGGCGGGTGAACTCCGTCAGCAGGAACTGCCCGCCGCGCGGCAGCACGCGCCACGCCTGGCGCAGCCCGCGCAGGCGGTCGGCGATGTGGGCGAAGGAGTCGATGGCCCAGGCCGCGTCGAACGCCCCGTCCTCGTAGGGGAGTTCCAGCGCGTCGGCCAGGACGAACGACACGTGCTCCGAGAGCGACGCGGCGGCGGCCCGCTCCCGGGAGCGGGCGACCTGCGTCTCGCTGACGGTGACGCCCGTGACCCGGGCGCCGGTGCGCTCCGCGAGCCGCACGGCGGGGCCGCCGGTGCCGCTGCCGATGTCGAGCACGTGGTCGCCCGCGCCCGGCGCCAGGGTGTCGATGTAGTAGTCGGTCTGCCGGTCCATGGCCCGGTCGGCCAGCTCTCCGAGCGTCGTCGCCGGCGGGCCCGGGCCGCCGGCCGACCACCGGCCGACGTGGATGGCGGAGGAGCCCTGCGTCAGGTCGTACAGCGGGCCGAACCGGTCGTACGCGGAGCCGACCTCCCCGGGCGACGGGGGAGCGGGGTTGCTGTCGTGCGCATCGGATGCCATGGCGCGTCTGCCCCTTCGTGTCGGCGTACGTCGCCTTCCTCGCGTCACCGTAGGCGCCGCCGGGGCCGTCCGCGCGAACCGAACCGGCCAACCCGCGGTTTGGCCGGATTCCCCAGGTCCGCGAGGGTGATGGCATGACCCGGACAGGGGTTATCCACAGGGGTCGCGAATCCCGCGGAGACACGAAACCCTCATGCCATGACATCGCACAACGAAACGCAGGTCGTGCTGCGCAGCCCGGCGGAGCTGGCCGACGCGCTGCCGTACTTGATGGGGTTCCACCCGGACGACAGCGTCGTCCTCGCCGCGCTGCACGGCGAGCGCGGCCGGTTCGGCGGCCGGCTGCGGCTCGGCATCCCGCTGGACCGCGACGGCTGGCCGGACGTGGCCGCGCAGCTCGCCGAGTGCCTCATCGAGGGCAGCGCGAAGCGGGGCGACAAGCCGGACGGCATCGTCGTCTTCCTCTGCCAGGACCCCGGACTGGGAGAGAAGCCGCGGGAGGTGATGGAGCGGCTGCGGTCGCTCGCGCAGCGCCTGCGGGTGGCGTGCGGACGGCTGGAGGTCCCCGTCGTCGAGGCGTTGTGCATCTCCGCCGGACGCTTCTGGTCCTACCTCTGCCCGGACGAGCGCTGCTGCCCCCCGGAGGGTACGGAGCTGGCCCCGCCCGGCAGCTCCGCCATGGCCGCCGCCGCGACCTACGCGGGCGTGCAGAAACCCGGGTCGCTGCGTGCGCTGGAGGGCAGGCTCGCGCCCCGGCACCCGGACGTGGACCGGCAGACGCGGGCGCTCGACGCGGCCGGCGGCTCCCTCGTGCCGCGGATCCTGGAGCAGGTCGGGCGCGAGACGGTGCGCGAGGAGACCGTGGCGCTGACGGACCGGCTGATCGCCCGGCTCACCGAGGCTCCGCCGCCCGCGGGGGAGGCGGCGGCGGACACCGATGCCCGGGACGACGCACTGCTCACCGACGACGAGTGCGCGGCCCTCATCGTCGGGCTCCAGGACCGGCTCACCCGCGACCGCGCCGCCGAGCGGATGGAGGGCGCGGAGGAGGCGGGCGCGCTGCGGCTCTGGCGGGCACTGGCCCGCCGCTGCGTCGGGGCGTACGTCGAGCATGCCGCGGCGCCGCTGACGCTCGCCGGCTGGGTGGCGTGGTCGAGCGGCGACGAGGCGGCGGCCCGGGTCGCCTTCGGCTGCGCCCTGGAGTCCGACCCGGAATACCTGTTCGCACGGCTGCTCCACCAGGCGGTCAACGAGGGCCTGGACCCGGAGCCGTTGCGGCGCTCCCTGCGGCGTCAGCGCCGCGCCCGGGAGGCCGCCTCGCCGGCGCCGGCGGAGCCGCCCTCCCCGCCGTCCGCGACCGCGCCGTCCAGGTCGCGGGCCCGGCCGCTGTGCCTGCCGCCGGCCCAGCCGTCGTCGGCCGGCAGCTCCCGCCGCCCGCCCGGCCGCCGCGCGCCGCGCCGCACCGCCCGCCGCCGCGACGTGCGGAGCAAGGAGGAGCGATGACCGGATGAGCGAGCGACGCGGGGCCGCCGGCGGGCGGTCGGCGTGACCTGGAGGGGACCGCGGGCGTTCTCACGGCGGCGGCCGGTCGCCGCCCCTTTCCGTCCACGGCTTCCCGAGAGGACTGCCGCGTGTCTCCCAGCCCCCTGCCTCCGCGTCAGCGGCCACCCGTGCCCGGCCCCGCGCACGACACGCTCGTCTGCGTCGCCATGCCGGCGTTCGCCGTCTCCGCCCGCCACGGCCAGCTCGACGGCCACGGACTCGAAGGGTTCTACCGGGCGGGGCGCCGGCTGGTCGGACGGCTGCGCCTGCGGGTGGGCGGCGTCGAGCCGCTGCCGGTGCAGGGACGGCGGGCGGGAGCGGACCGGGTGCGCTTCGTCGGCACCGTGCGCACCGGTGCGGAGTCGGGGCCGGACCCGGCCGTCGTGGTGGAGCGGGTACGGCACGCCGCCGGCGTCGAGCGGATCACACTGCACAGCAGCGCCACCCGCGTGCTGAAGCTGACGCTGGAGGCCGAGCTGGGCACGGATCTGGCCGAGCTGAGCGCTGTCGCCGCCGGCGGCGGGCACCGCGAAGTCCCGGCCAGCGTCCACGAGTCGGGCCTGCGCTGGCGCCCCCTCGCGGCACCGGCGGACCCCGGCCGTGAGCCGGACGCCGCTCCCGAGGGGAGCGGGGGAGCGGGAGCGCGCGCCGCCGACGGGGCACGGGGCGGCACCGCACCCGGCGGTGGCGTGCGCGACGGCGGGACACGTGACGGGGGCGGGCGCGGCGCCGTGCGCGGCGGCGCGGCACGGGGCAGCGGCGCGCGCGGTGGTGCGCCGCGCGGGGGTGCGCTGCCGTCCGGCGCAGGTGCGGCCGGCGCCGCGCGGCCCGCGGACAGCGGCGGCGGAGGGGGAGGCGGGGGTGGGGGTGGGGCCCCCGGGGTGGGGGCCCTGGTCAGTGCGGAGCCGCCGCCCGACGACGTGATCGCCGCCGCCGGACTGCTGCGGTGGAAGCTGGAGTTGGCGCCGGGCGGGTCGCGCACGCTGGAGCTGCGGATCGGCACGGACCAGGCGGGTCCGCGGGAGCTGCCCCCGGTGCCGTGGTCGCCGGCCGCCGCCGCGGCGGGTGACGACCCGGGGGTCGCCCCGCTGCTGGGCACCGCGCTCGACGATCTGCGGACCCTGCTGCTCCGTGACCCGGCGGAGCCGGCCGACGTCCACCTCGTCGCCGGGGTGCCGTGGCGCTGTGCGCTGGCCCCGGCGGACGCGCTCTGGGCCGCCCGCATGCTCCTCCCGCTGGGTACGCGCCTGGCCGCCGGCACGCTGCGCGCCGTCGCCCGCACCTGGCCCCCGGCCCCGGCCGCCGGGGCCCCGGGCCCCGCCCGGCTGCCCGGCACCCTCAGGGACTCCGGACCGCACCTGCCCCCGGCCGCCACCGGCGTCGAGGCCACCCTCCTCTTCCCCGCCGTGCTCGCCGAGGCGCGCCGCTGGGGCCTGCCGGAGCGCGACCTCGACGGACTCCTGCCCGCCGCCGAGCGCTGCCTCGCCTGGCTCCGCACCGCCGCCGACGACCGCGGCTACGTCCCGGACCCCGCCCCCGGCGGCCCGTACCGCTGCGAGACCCAGGCCCACGCCCACCGCGCCGCCCTCCTCGGCGCCGAACTCCTCGACGCCTGCGGCCGCCCCGGCGCCGCCGAGTGGCGGCAGTGGGCCGCCGGGCTGCGCGAGCGCTTCCGCGCCGACTTCTGGACCGAGGACGTCGCCGGCGGCCGGCCCGCGGCGGCCCTCGCCCCCGACGGCCGCCCGCTCACCCACCTCGGCAGCCCCGCCGCCCACCTCCTGCCCACCGCGGCCGACGCCCTCGTCCGCGATCCCACCGCCGACACCCCCGGTGCCGACACCCCGGTCCCCGCCGACGGCGCACCGGGCCTTCTCGACAAGGCCGGGACCGGCCAGCTCGCCCGCCTCCTCGGCGCGCCCGCCCTCGACTCCGGCTGGGGCCTGCGCAGCCTCGGCGCCGCCGAGCCCGGCTTCAACCCCTTCGGCCACCGCGCCGGCGCCGTGCACGTCCACGAGACCGCCGTCGCCGTCGCCGGCCTCTTCGCCGCCGGGTACGACAAGGAGGCCGTTGCCCTCCTCCGCGGACTCCTCGACGCCGCCGGCCACTTCGGCCACCACCTCCCCGAGATGTACGCGGGCGACCAGCGCACCGCGGGCGGCGCCCCCCTCCCGCACCCGGCCGCCTGCCGCCCGTCCGCGGTCGCTGCCGCCGCCGCCGTGCACGTCCTCACCGCGCTCGCCGGCGTCGCCCCCGACGTTCCCGCCGGTGCCGTCTCGGCCCATCCGCCGCGTACGGCCCCGCTGGGCGCGCTCCAGCTCACGGGCTGGCGGCTGGCCGGCGAGCCCTTCGCCGTACGGGTCAGCCGCCTCGGCCTCGCCGTCGTCGAAGAGGCCGCCGCCGGCCTCCAACTCGGCTCCTGAAAAACCGCCCCGGGGCCGTCCGGCCCCTCTCCGCACGAAGTCCTGATTATCGTCAGGCAGACGACTAAGATCCCCGCCATGCCCCCCTACGAGCCGTCCGCCTACCCGCCGTTCGCCGTGACCGTCGACCTGGTCGTGCTCACCGTGCGGCGGCACGCCCTGAGCGCCCTGATCGTCCGCCGCGGCGAGGCCCCTTTCCAGGGCAGGTGGGCGCTGCCCGGCGGTTTCGTACGCGAGGAGGAGGACCTGTCCGAGGCGGCGGCCCGTGAACTCGCGGAGGAGACCGGTCTGCACGCGCACGGTCCCGTGGAGGAGGACACCCCCGCGCACGCCGCGCACCTCGAACAGCTCGCCACCTACGGCGATCCGAAGCGCGACCCCCGGATGCGCGTGGTGAGCGTCGCCCACCTCGTGCTGGCCCCGGACCTGCCCGCGCCGCGCCCGGGCGGCGATGTCGGGGGTGCCCGCTGGGCACCGGTCGAGACGCTCGTCGGCCCCTCCGCCGACGACGACGCGGAGCATCCGCCGCTGGCCTTCGACCACCGCCGGATCCTGGCGGACGGCGTGGAGCGGGCCCGCTCCAAGATCGAGTACTCGTCGCTGGCCACGGCCTTCTGTCCGCAGGAGTTCACGGTCGGCGAGCTGCGCCGGGTGTACGAGGCGGTGTGGGGCGTCGCCCTGGACCCCCGGAACTTCCACCGCAAGGTCACCGGCACCCCCGGCTTCCTGCTGCCCACCGGCGGCACCACCACCCGCCAGGGCGGCCGTCCCGCCCAGCTCTTCCAGGCCGGCGGCGCCACGATCCTCAACCCGCCGATGCTGCGTCCCGAGGTCTGACCACCGGGCCCCGCACCCGCTCCGCACCGCGCCCGGGCGCTCTCCCGGGATGCCGAGACCCCGGGCGACGACCGTCCGGTCATACGAGTCGTACGAGCACACATCCGCGACGCCGCACCGCGCCCCGGCGGTAAATCCCCGCCCTGGCGTGCCTCTTGCGCAATCATCCCTATATGTCGGAAATCGACCGATTTAGGGAGGTGTGGTGATCCAGGCCATCGGACTCACGAGCCGGCCCCGCGGCGCCCGGCCGCCGGCCGTGCGCGACCTCACGTTCGAGGCCGAGGCGGGCACCGTCACCGCGCTGCTCGGCGAGCCCGGCGCCGGCAAGACCGCCGCGCTGCGCCTCATGCTCCAGTTGGACAGCGGCCGCGGCATCGCGCTCTACGACGGCCGCCCGCTGAGCCGGCTCCCCGCCCCCGCCCGCGAGGTCGGCGCCGTGCTCGGTGACGTGGCCGGCCACCCCGCCCGCACCGTCGTCGCCCACCTGCGCATGCTCGCCGCCGCCGTGGGCGTGCCCGCCGCCCGTGCCGACGCCCTGCTCACGCACGTCGGCCTCGACGCGCTCGCCGACGACCGGCTCGACGCGCTCTCGCTCAGCATGGACCGCCGCCTCGGCCTCGCCACCGCGCTCCTCGGCCAGCCGCACTCCCTGCTGCTCGACGACCCCGTACGCGATCTGCCGCGCCGCGAGGCGGCGTTCTACTACGGTCTGCTGCGCGAGCTGGCCGCCGCCGGCGTCTGCGTCGTGCTCGCCACCGCCCAGCCCCGCGTCGCCGCACACTTCGCCGACCGCGTGCTGACGCTACGCGCCGGCCGGCTCGTCGCCGACGAGGAGGCCGACGACTTCGCCCGGCTGCGGCTGCGCCCCTGCGTCATCATCAGAACGCCGCAGGCCGAGCGGTTCGCCAGCTATCTGGCGCGGCAGGCGAGCACGCCGGAACGGCGCATCGAGGTGGTACGCCGCGACGGCGGCGCCCTCGCCGTCTACGGATCCGACAGCGCGGCCGTCGGCGAACTGGCGTACCGCAACGGCATCCTGCTCCATCAACTCACCGACTCCTCCCACGAGTCCGTCCTCACCGCAGCCCCCCGAGCCGACACCGGAGCCGACACCGCGGCCACCCTCACCGCGACCGCCACAGCCACTGCCACACTAGACACCGGCACTGACAACGGCCCCGAACCCGCGGACGCGGGCGACACCCCGCCCGCCGGCACCCTCGTCCCCACCCCCCTCTCCGACCCCGACGACGCCCCCCTCGCCGGCCCGCTCCGCCGCCGCTGGCTCCCCGGCCCCGCCCACCCCCTGCGCTACGAGCTGCGCCGCGCCACCTCCGGCTCCCGCCTGCCCCGCGTCGCCGCCGCCGGCACCCTCGCCGTCGCCGTCACCGGCGCCGCCCTCCTCGCGCACTCCGCCGGCGGCTCCGCCGTCTCCGACGCCCCGGCCGTCCGCATGCTCACCGGCTGGGCGCCGGTCCTGCCGCTGCCGCCCGCCGCGATCGGCGCCGGGCTGATCGGGGCGCACGCCTTCGGACAGGAGTTCAGCTTCCCCTCGCTCACCGCGGCCGTCGGCGCCGTACCGCGCCGCCTGGGCCTGCTCTTCGCCAAGCTCGCCGTGAGCACTGCCGTCGCGCTGCTGCTCTTCGTCGCGGTGCTGCTCGCGGACGCCACGGCGCTGCTCGTGCTCTTCGGCGACGTCGTGGACATGCCCGCGGACGGCGGCCTGCAACTGCTGAGCTGGGCGGGTGTGACGGTGGGCTGCGCATGGACCGGGGTGCTGGCCGCCGGGCTGTTCACCTCGGCGTCGCTGGGACTGGCCGCGGTGCTCACCGTGCCCGTCGCCGTCGCCCCGGGGGTGCACGCCCTGGCCGACACCGACGCCGTACGCCGCCTGGGAGAACTCCCGCTCCAGCTCATGCGCGTCCTGCACATCCCGCGGCCGGGCAGCGGACCGGACCTCGGCGGCGTCTTCGGGGTGCCCGCCCAACCGTTCGGGCACGCGCTGGTGTTGTCCCTCGGTGCCCTCCTGGGTGCGTACGTCCTCACCGCGGGCCGCGCCCGTTCCCTGGGGCGCGCCCTGGAGCGGAGCGGGTGTCCGAGTTTCGTACGGAAGGTTTTCAACTCGCCTGGTGAATAGCCGGTTTCCCACCGGTTTGAGGATGGAACGGCGTCAATGGAGGGGCGCTGGGCGATCACCCTTTCGTGTGCTTTTCACCAAAGCCCTCAAGGCTGCCGTGGCGTCCGCCGACAAAGGTTTCGTGAGTACCCTTGCGCAGACCATGATGACGGCCCGTTCCTCCGAATCCGGCTTCGCCGGCCACGGGGACCTGGACCGCTACCCGTACGCGGACGGCCACGCGGCCGCCGCCCCCGCCGCTCCCGTCCCCCCGGCCGCCGCCCCCGGCCCGCCCGCGCCGCCCGCCCCCGCACCGCCCGCGTGGGACACCGGCGAGCCCGAGATCGGCCGCGTCGGCCGCCGCGCGGCGACCAGCCGGGGCCGCGGCCTCCACGGCCAACTCGTCCAGCAGCTCGGCCAGATGATCGTCTCCGGCGATCTGGGTGCCGACCGCCCGCTCGTGCCCGAGGAGATCGGGCAGCGCTTCGAGGTCTCCCGCACCGTGGTGCGCGAGTCCCTGCGCGTGCTGGAGGCCAAGGGCCTCGTCAGCGCCCGCCCCAACGTCGGCACCCGGGTCCGCCCGGTCAGCGACTGGAACCTCCTCGACCCGGACATCATCGAGTGGCGGGCCTTCGGCCCGCAGCGCGAGGACCAGCGCCGGGAGCTGTGCGAGCTGCGCTGGACGATCGAGCCGCTGGCCGCCCGGCTCGCGGCCGGGCACGGCCGCGGCGCCGTCCAGCAGCGGCTGACGGACATGGCCGAGATCATGAGCCACGCGCTGGTGCAGGGCGACACGGTCACGTTCGGCCGCGCCGACGCCGAGTTCCACGCGCTGGTCCTCCAGGTCGCGGGGAACCGGATGCTGGAGCACCTGGCCGGCGTGGTCTCCGCCGCGCTCCAGGTCTCCGGCGGCCCGGCCGGCGGCTGCGACCGCCCGAGCGAGGCGTCCGTCTCCCACCACGTGCAC
The DNA here is from genome assembly GCF_045781775.1 of Streptomyces sp. 184. Classification (NCBI taxonomy): domain Bacteria; kingdom Bacillati; phylum Actinomycetota; class Actinomycetes; order Kitasatosporales; family Streptomycetaceae; genus Streptomyces; species Streptomyces sp. 184. The sequence goes on from NZ_CP123230.1 coordinate 2,261,660, forward strand.
ATCGTGGAGGCGCTCGGCAGCGGCGACGCCGCCGCCGCCGAGTCGGCCATGCGGCAGTTGCTCGGCGTGCACGCCGAGATCGGCGCGGGCGACCGCGTCGTGCCGGCGCCGCGCGAGCACTGACGGCGGGGTACGGGCGCGGGGCCCCGGCCACGCGCCCCCGTCGGTACGAGCCGCCGGCCCCGGCCAGGGGACGGCGGCGCAGTGCCCGGGCCGCGGGAGAACCCCGCCCGGCCGCCGAGAACCCGGGTCCGCCCGCCGGAGAACCCCCGCCGGACTGGCGGAGCACCCCGCCGGCCGCCGAGAACCCGGGCCCGCCTGCCGGAGAACCCCCGCCCGGCCGCCGAGAACCCCCGCCGACGGCCGAAGACCCCGCGCGGCACGTCGAACGGCCACCGGGACGCCCCGGAAGGCCCCCGTATACCGCCGGAGGACCCCCGGAAGACCCCCCGGGGCACCCGTCCGGCCGATCCCGGCGCATCCGGTGCGTCCCCGGGCCCGGCACGTACGGGAGCACCCCCTCGGAGGCCGCCCGCAGACCGCCCGGACACCCCCGGCACACCCCCGAAACCCCCGCCCACCGGGCCTCACCGGGCCCCACCAGGCCCGCGCGCCCCACGCCCCCCGGCGCACAACGGTCGGCAGCCGGGCGCACGACGCGCTCCACCCGGGCAACCGCACGCCCTCGGGGCGCCCGGACGGGCGGGCGCCCGCCGGGCGGCTTTCGTGCGGCCGGGCCGGTGGCGGTAGATTGTGACCTGGGCCACGTGGATTGGGCGTAACGCTGTGCGGGAAGGCGCGATGACCTAAGAGGTGGTGGCGCACGTATCGCGGTTCCGCCTCTACGCCGGTGGTCCATCCCCGCCACCGGTCGTTCCCATCGTTTCGAGAGGTTGTTCGTGTCGGCCAGCACATCCCGTACGCTCCCGCCGGAGATCGCCGAAGCTGAGTCCGTGATGGCACTCATCGAGCGGGGGAAGGCCGAAGGGCAGATCGCCGGTGATGACGTGCGTCGTGCCTTCGAGGTTGACCAGATTCCGCCCACCCAGTGGAAGAGCGTCCTGCGCAGCCTCAATCAGATCCTCGAAGAGGAGGGTGTGACACTGATGGTCAGTGCCGCAGAGGCGCCCAAGCGCACCCGCAAGAGCGTGCCGGCGAAGACCCCGGCGAAACGGACCGCCACCAAGGCGGTCGCCAAGCAAGCCGTCCCCGCCAAGACCGCGACGAAGAAGCCGACGGCCACGGCCACGGCGCACGCGGTCCAGGAGGCCCCCATGGACGATCCGGTGCCCACGGGCCTGGGCGACCCGGCGGACGAGCCGGAGAAGAAGGCCGCCGCCAAGAAGACCACCGCCAAGAAGGCGGCCGCCCGGAAGACCGCGGCGAAGAAGGCCCCGGCCAAGAAGGCCGCCGGCAAGAAGACCGCGGGCAAGGACGGCGAGTCCGGCTCCGACGGCCCGGACGACGGCTCCCTGGAGAAGGAGCAGCCGCCCGCCGAGGCCGAGGCGGAGGGCTTCGTGCTCTCCGACGAGGACGAGGACGACGCCCCCGCCCAGCAGGTCGCCGCGGCCGGTGCCACCGCCGACCCGGTCAAGGACTACCTGAAGCAGATCGGCAAGGTCCCCCTGCTCAACGCCGAGCAGGAAGTGGAGCTGGCCAAGCGCATCGAGGCCGGTCTCTTCGCCGAGGACAAGCTCGCCGCCGCCGACAAGCTGGCGCCCAAGCTCCGCCGCGAGCTGGAGATCATCGCTGAGGACGGCCGCCGCGCCAAGAACCACCTGCTGGAGGCCAACCTCCGCCTGGTGGTCTCCCTCGCCAAGCGCTACACGGGCCGCGGCATGCTCTTCCTGGACCTCATCCAGGAGGGCAACCTCGGTCTGATCCGCGCCGTCGAGAAGTTCGACTACACCAAGGGCTACAAGTTCTCCACGTACGCCACCTGGTGGATCCGGCAGGCGATCACCCGCGCGATGGCCGACCAGGCCCGCACCATCCGCATCCCGGTGCACATGGTCGAGGTCATCAACAAGCTGGCCCGCGTGCAGCGCCAGATGCTCCAGGACCTGGGCCGCGAGCCCACCCCGGAGGAGCTGGCCAAGGAGCTGGACATGACCCCGGAGAAGGTCATCGAGGTCCAGAAGTACGGCCGCGAGCCCATCTCCCTGCACACCCCGCTGGGCGAGGACGGCGACAGCGAGTTCGGTGACCTCATCGAGGACTCCGAGGCGGTCGTCCCGGCCGACGCGGTCAGCTTCACCCTCCTCCAGGAGCAGTTGCACTCCGTCCTCGACACGCTCTCCGAGCGCGAGGCGGGCGTGGTCTCCATGCGCTTCGGGCTCACCGACGGGCAGCCCAAGACCCTGGACGAGATCGGCAAGGTGTACGGCGTCACGCGCGAGCGCATCCGCCAGATCGAGTCCAAGACCATGTCGAAGCTGCGGCACCCGTCGCGCTCCCAGGTGCTCCGCGACTACCTCGACTGAGCCGCGCGACCCCGAACGCCCCCGACCTGCCACGCCGCGGGTCCGGGGCGTTTCTCCTGCCGGGTGCGCGCCGCCGGACTCCACGTCCGCGATAGGCGCGGAAGTCGGTACGTATCCGTGAACTGTCCGGGAATTGACGCCACTTGCCGCGCATGACAATCTCGGATCTTCAGGGAGGACATGACTCATGAGTAGTGGTGCCATGCCGTGGCACGCGGACCATCCTGTGCTGACCGCCTTACGTCATCGCCGGGAAAAGGGACACACCCACGACAAGCCCGTGGACGGCCTCAAGATCGGGCTGGCCGTCGAGGGGGGCGGGATCCGGGGAGTCGTCTCGGCCGCCATGCTCTGCGCCCTGGAGGACTCCGGGCTCAATCAGGCGTTCGACACCATATACTCCGCTTCTTCCGGCGCCATCAACAGCGCCTACTTCCTCAACGGCGAGACCTGGTATCCGCTTTCGATCTACTACGACGACCTCGCCACCCGGACGTTCGTCGACTTCCGGCGGGTCCTGCGCGGCCGCATCATGGACCTGGACTACGCGTTCGAGGTCGTGGACAACGTCAAGCCGCTGGGCTACGAGAAGGTCATCGACTCCCCGACCAGGCTCCACGTCGCCGTCACCCTCGTCGACGAGATCCGCACCGCCGCCGTCACCGACTTCACCTCGCGCGCGGACCTGCGCTCCGCCCTCGTGGCCAGCGCCTGGCTGCCCGTCGCGCTGCGCGGCACGGCCGACTTCCGCGGCTCCCGGGCCGTGGACGGCGGCGTCCTCACCCCGCACCCGTACAGGCTGGCACTGGAGGACGGCTGCACGCACGTGCTCTCCCTGAGCACCCGCCCCATCCAGCCGCCCTCGCAGAAGCTGTCGGTCTCGCAGCGCTGGGCGATCCGCCACCTGGACCGCATCCGTGACGGCCTCGGCCGCGGTTACGGCAAGGCCATCCTCCGCTACCGGGACGAGCGCCTCACGCTCCAGCGCCGGATGACGCAGCCGGGCGACGCCCCGTACGTGCTCGACCTCGCGCCCATGTCGTGGATGCCGCAGGTCAAGCGGCACGAGCTGGATCCGGGCCGGATTCTCAGCGGTGCCCGCGGCGGATACGAGGTGATGTACTGCGCCGTCGAGGGCAAGGACCCCGAGCTGATAAGGAGCGGCCGCATTCGTGCGGTGCCCCAACTGACCATCGTGACGAAGGACGATGCCCGCAACCGGCCGCGCGCGTAATCTCCGCGCGATCATACGTGCCCTATCCGCCGCTCCGTCCGCGCAGGGCGGTACCGGGGCCGCGAACCCGGAAGAGAACGAGTTATGCGAGTGGGGCCGGGACGACTGGAGCCGGGTCCTTTTCGGGCTGCCGTTCGAGGCGCACAGTTTCAGCGGCGAGTTCGAGCAGTCGTGGGAAACGGTCATCGCACAGCTCACCCGCTGGCGTACGGAATTCGCCTCCCGCCCGGCGGAGTTCCGCGAAGAGTTCCGGTCGGTCGGCGGATATCTCGGCCTGCTCCTTCTCACCCTGGTGTCGCTCTCCCACTCCTACCAGCGCCGCTACGACCAGGGTGAGCGGACACCGCACGACTGCGCCGCCCTGTGCGTGCCGACGGTGGCGGACCCGGCGGTGCGCGAGGCGCTGCACACGCTGTACGCGCCCGACGTCGCGATACCCGACGTGGACGGGAGCGTGGACGAGGACGCCGTGACGCTCGACGCGTGGCGCGAAGTCGACATCGAGACACTGCGCTTCCACCGCCACGGCACGACGTCGTTCATCCTGACCGGCCTCCCGCGGCGCCAGGCGCACGGCCGGCGCATCCCGTTCGCGCTCAAGTGCATCCTCTACCCCTACCTGCGGGTGCCGACCATCGTCCGCGCCACCCGCGACTACCGCTCCTCCTTCGCCACCTCCGGCCCCGGTGACGAGGCGGCGACCGAGTCGCTGCCGCTGGCCCGCGCGTGGGCGAGCAGCGGGCGGTGGATCCTGATGGACTTCGTGCCCGGCGAGACGCTGGCGGAGTACCTGAGCCGCCGGCCGGACAGCCCCCGCATCCGGCTCGATCTTTTGCGCGACCTCGGGCCCCGGCTGCTGGCCGTGCTGGACGAACTCGACCGGTGCGGCCTGCGCCACGGCGACCTCTCCCCGTCCAACATCATCCTCAGCGGCTCGGGCTCGGGCTCGGGCTCGGGCTCGGGTGCGGGTTCGGGATCCGGATCGGGCACCGGGCCGGGGGACGGCCGCTTCGTCCTCATCGACCTCGGTGTCAACTACCTCTACTCCCACGCCGTCCCCGGCTCCGGCGGGCCGGACTCGGCGTTCGTCGCACCCGAGGTGCGCAGCGAGACCATGGCGGTCGACCCCCGCCAGGCCGACCTGTACTCCGTCGGCCAACTCCTCATCGCCATCGGCAGCGGGGCGCACCGGGGCTCCGGCGACGGGGCGGGCGCCGTGACCGTACCCGACGGCTTCTACGCCGAGACGCCCCTGCTGGCCCGCTTCATCGAGGACCTCACCGACCGGGTCCCCGAGAACCGCCTGCTGCTGTTCGGGCCCACACCGGGCGAACGGCTCTACCCGCAGTTGCTCCACTTCTACGAGGAGGAGCTGGAGGCCGTCGAGGCGACCCGCGCGCAGAGCGCCGGCACCCGCTTCGTCCGCCTCTACACGCCGCTCGCCGGCGCGCCGAGGCAGCAGCTCCAGATGTGGCGGATCCGGCGCACCCAGTCGCTCTACCACGACCCGCAGCGCGGCATGCACGTGCGCTGGCTGCTGTTCTTCTCCTGGCTGTCGGCCGCGGCCTGGTACGTCGCGGCCAGCGTCGTCCTCATCTACTGGCTCCGCGACCTCAACTGGGACTGGGGCAACACCTACATCACCCTGCTCCAGCGCACCAACAGCGCGGGCGAGGAGGAGTTCCCGCTGCTCGACGGGTTCCGGCTGGACGGCTACACCATCCCCGACAACTCCGCCAACACGCCGGTGCGGCTGGTCGGCATGAGCTTCCTGCTGGCCGGTGCCCGGTACTACCAGAACCTCTTCGCCGGCCTCACCCCGCTCGTCGCCGGCCGGCGGCAGGGGCGGCTGAGCCGGCGGGCCATCCTGGCCGAGGTCGCGATGCGGCTGTTCACCCTCGTGCCCGCCGTGCTGGTGCTGTCGACCACCCTGTTCCACCGCGACTGGTGGCCCATCTGCACCGCGATCGGCATCCTCTCCACGGCGCTGTGCAACGCCGCGTGCCTTGTCTTCGCCCGCGCGGCCATCGCCGAAGCCCGGGCCAGGCAACTGGGTACGGTGCCGCAGGGCCGGATCGCCGGGCTCGACGCGCTCCTGAGCTGGACGCTGACGGCCGGCTTCTACAGCGTCGCCTGCTGGGGCATCGGGCTGTCGATCTACGCGGGCACCGCGAAGGACGTCTACATCTACGCCGGCTCGGTGGCCGCCATCAACATCGTGATCTTCTACATCGCCCGGTGCAGCGGCAGCGCCGCCGACGAGGTACGCACCATCCTCACCCGCGCCTGTCTCGCCTCCGAACGGCTGCGCCACCTGCCGGCAGCGGCGACACCCTGACCGCCGGTCCGGCGCCGGGGGTAGTTCGGATGCCACGCCACCCCCGGAGCCGCGTCGCCGCAGGTCAAGCGGAGTGTCCGGGCCGTACCGGCGCCGCGACTGACGTGCGGCCCGCGTGCGGCTGACCGAGGCTGAGGGGCACGACCGCTCTGCCTCACGTGTCAGGGAGACCCCATGCGCCTGCGTCTTCGCTCGATCGCCGCCGCCGTCGCCGTGCTGCTGCCCCCGGCCGTGCTCGGGCAGGCGCCGCCGGCGGCGGCGGACGGCGTGGTGGTGGGCGGGCAGCCGGTGCGTATCGACGACAGCCCCTGGGCCGTCGCGCTGACCAGCCGGAAGCTCTTCGGCGACGAGCGGTCGGGGCAGTTCTGCGCGGGCGTGCTGGTGTCGCCCGAGGTGGTGCTGACGGCGGCGCACTGCCTGGCGGAGGAGACCCTGGGCGTGCACTGGAGCAAGGTCGAGGACCTGAGCGTCGTGGCCGGCCGCGGGGACCTCGCGAGCACCGCGGGGCAGGAGTTCGCGATCGAGCGGGTGTGGGTGAACCCCGACTACGACGGCTGGACCAACGCCGGCGATCTCGCCGTGCTGCGGCTGGCGCGCCCGGCTGAGGCCGGTCGCTTCCCGAAGCTGGCGGCGAAGCCGGACGATCCGGCGTACGAGCCGGGCTCGCCGGCCCGGGTCTACGGCTGGGGCGGCACCGCGGGCGACGGCGGCTATCCCACGACGCTGCACGCCGCGGACGTCGAGGTGCTGCCGGACACCGTCTGCGAGCGGGCGTACCCGGGCAGTCCCGACGGGCGCTACCTCGCCGGGTCGATGGTCTGCGCGGGGCTGATGCGCGGCGGCCGGGACGCCTGCCAGGGCGACAGCGGCGGCCCGCTGGTCGTACGGGGGCGGCTGGTGGGCCTGGTCTCCTGGGGGCAGGGCTGCGGGGAGAAGGGCCGTCCGGGCGTCTACACGCGCATCTCGGCGGCCGTGAAGACCGTCATGGCGCACCGCCCCGGCAAGGGCTCCTGAGGGACGTACAGGCGCCTCCTGCGCCTCTCGTGCGGCATCCTGCGCCGTACGGACCGCGCCGCCGCCCGTTGCCGTACGCACCGCACGTCCCTTGGCGTACGGGCCGTACCCCCTGCCGCGCCGGGGGGCGTGCCCCTCGACGCGCGGAGCCCGATACAGCCCCGGAAACCGACGAGGCGGCCACTCCCCAGCGGGGGTGACCGCCCGTGTCCGGCCCGGGGGCCGTACGAGGCTCGTCGGGCTGACGTCGGCGCGTCAGCGTTCCTCGGCGGTTGCCGCCGCGGGAGTGGCCTGAAGCCGCTCCGTCTCGTCCTGTATCTCGGCAGCGATCTTCTTGAGCTCCGGCTCGAACTTACGGCCGTGGTGCGCACAGAAGAGCAGGTCGCCGCCGCTCGTCAGGACAACGCGCAGGTAGGCCTGGGCTCCGCAGCGGTCGCACCTGTCGGCGGCCGTCAGCGGGCTTGCGGGAGTCAGAACAGTAGTCACGTCGCCTCTTCTCTAGCTCGACGAGCTGTCGTACCAGGGTCAACATCCAACCAGGCCGAAAACGTTCCCGCTCGTGGCTCCGGATCGGGAAAGCCATCTTCACCAGGGCCGATGTCGCCAGGTGGCGGCGGATGAGCCGTAGTGCTTGTCGTGCTTGTGCCGTATTGAGCGCCTTTGGTCCTTTTTGGCCTCCCCGGCTGGGTTGCCGGTTGTTCATGAGGACGTGCCCGGAGCCTAAATGGTTCATGCGTGTAAGGGAACGTGATAAACGAATCACCCCTCCGAGGGATCGAACATGCACTCGAAGCGGGACTAGTATCGAGTCACATGCGGGTGGCTGCGTACCGGCTCTATAGAGCCTCGGTACCCTCTGACCGGCAGATGAGGCCCGCCACCGCCACCCGGGCCCGAATTCAGCGAGGAGCGAACTGAGTGACCGCCGACACGTCCGTGCCGTCCGTGCTGGCCGCCGCCGAGCGCGACGGCTCCAACTACACCGCGCGGCACCTGCTCGTTCTGGAGGGTCTCGAAGCCGTCCGCAAGCGGCCCGGCATGTACATCGGCTCCACCGACAGCCGCGGCCTCATGCACTGCCTGTGGGAGATCATCGACAACTCCGTCGACGAGGCCCTGGGCGGGTACTGCCGGAACATCGAAGTCCTGCTCGCCGCCGACGGCTCCGTGCAGGTCGACGACGACGGCCGCGGCATCCCCGTCGACGTCGAGCCGAAGACCGGGCTGTCCGGCGTCGAGGTGGTCATGACCAAGCTGCACGCCGGCGGCAAGTTCGGCGGCGGCGCGTACGCGGCCTCCGGCGGCCTGCACGGCGTCGGCGCCTCCGTGGTCAACGCGCTGTCCGCCCGGCTCGACGTCGAGGTCGACCTGGCCGGCAGGACGCACTCGATGGGCTTCCGCCGCGGCGTCCCCGGGCAGTTCTCCGGCAAGGGCGCCGACGCCTCCTTCGAGCCGGCGAGCGGCCTGGCCAAGGGCAAGAAGATCCCCAAGACCAGGACCGGCACCCGCATCCGCTTCTGGCCCGACCGGCAGATCTTCCTCAAGGACGCCGAGCTGTCGCTCGACGAGCTGCACGCGCGCGCCCGGCAGACCGCCTTCCTCGTGCCCGGCCTCACGCTCGTGGTGCGGGACCAGCGCTTGGCCGACAAGGCCGAGCACACCGCCGAGACCTTCCGCTACGACGGCGGGATCAGCGAGTTCTGCGAGTTCCTGGCCCCCGACCGCCCGGTCTGCGACGTGCTGCGGCTCTCCGGGCAGGGGACGTTCAAGGAGACCGTCCCGGTGCTCGACGACCGCGGGCACATGACGCCCACCGAGGTCACCCGCGACCTCGGCGTCGACATCGCGCTGCGCTGGGGCACGGGGTACGACACCACGATCCGCTCCTTCGTCAACATCATCGCCACCCCCAAGGGCGGCACCCACCTCACCGGCTTCGAGCGCTCCCTGACCCGCACGGTCAACGACGCGCTGCGCAGCCTGAAGCTGCTGCGCGTCGCCGAGGACGACGTCGTCAAGGACGACGCGCTGGAGGGCCTGACCGCCGTGGTCACCGTCCGGCTCGCCGAGCCGCAGTTCGAGGGCCAGACCAAGGAGGTGCTGGGCACCTCGGCGGCCTCCCGGATCGTCGCGCAGGTCGTCGCCAAGGAGCTGAAGGCGTTCCTGACCTCCACCAAGCGGGACGCCAAGCAGCAGGCGCGCGCGGTGCTGGAGAAGGCCGTGGCCGCGGCCCGTACCCGTATCGCCGCCCGGCAGCACAAGGAGGCGCAGCGCCGCAAGACGGCGCTGGAGTCCTCCTCGCTGCCCGCCAAGCTCGCCGACTGCCGCAGCGACGACGTGGAGCGCTCCGAGCTGTTCATCGTCGAGGGCGACTCCGCGCTGGGCACGGCCAAGCTCGCGCGCAACTCCGAGTTCCAGGCCCTGCTGCCCATCCGCGGCAAGATCCTCAACGTCCAGAAGGCGTCCGTCGCGGACATGCTGAAGAACGCCGAGTGCAGCGCGATCATCCAGGTGATAGGGGCGGGCTCCGGGCGCACGTTCGACATCGACCAGGCGCGCTACGGCAAGGTGATCTTCCTGGCCGACGCCGACGTCGACGGCGCGCACATCCGCACGCTGCTGCTCACCCTCTTCCAGCGCTACATGCGCCCGATGGTCGAGGAGGGCCGGGTCTTCTCCGCGGTGCCGCCGCTGCACCGCATCGAGCTGGTCCAGCCGAAGAAGGGCCAGGACAAGTACGTCTACACCTACTCGGACACCGAGCTGCGCGAGACGCTGCACGACCTCCAGCGCCGGGGCACGCGTTTCAAGGACTCCATCCAGCGCTACAAGGGCCTCGGCGAGATGGACGCCGACCAGCTCGCGGAGACCACGATGGACCCGCGGTACCGCACGCTGCGGCGGATCAACATCAGCGACCTGGAGGCCGCCGAGCAGGTGTTCAACCTTCTGATGGGCAACGAGGTCGCCCCCCGCAAGGAGTTCATCACCAACTCGGCGGCCACCCTGGACCGTTCGCGTATCGACACCTGAGGCGGCCCCGGCACCGTCCGGCCGGGGCCGAGCGCCCGCTCAGCCCCGGCCGGACGCCGCCTCGAACTCGGTCACCCAGTGCCGGGTCCGCTCCAGGTACGCCGTCTCGGCCGCCGCGCCGGTACGCCCGTAGGCGCCGTCGTACGTGACGTAGACCGACTGCGGCGGATCGGACGCGGCCGGCTCCAACTGGCTGCCCTCGTGCCACTCGTTGAACGACGTGAGCGTCACCCAGTCCGCCGGCCCGCCCTTGGCCGGGTCCAGCACGTAGCCCCAACTGCGGTCGTACACCTCGCCGTCCGCGCGGTCCACGGTCGGCGAGGTGTTGCCCGGCACCGCGCGGTCGTCGAGGTAGCCGGGGCCGATGGACGGCGCCCACACGTAGTCGTTCTGCCGGCACCAGGCGGCGACGCCCGCCCAGTCCGGGTTGTTCGCGCCGGCGATGGCGTCGTAGGTGTAGATGCCGCCGAAGTGCGCGACGCGGGAGACGTCCGTGGTCTGCGCCATCACCAGGGCGGTGTCCCGGATCGCCCCGATCGGCGCCCAGTCGGTGACGTTCAGGCTGTTGAAGATGTAGTACGCGCAGCGCCCGCCCTGGTCCGGCGCGCGGTGGTAGGCGGGGTGGTCGCCGTAGTTCTCCTCCAGGTACGCCACGTCGGCGACGACCGACGCACCGTCGCGCCCGGAGTAGGGCTCGATGTGCCAGGCGATCTGGATCCCCTCGGCCGCCGCGGCGTCCAGCACGCCGGCGGCGAGCCGGTCCTCGTAGCCGCCGCGGCCCCACCAACTGTAGGCCAGCACGCCGATGCCGGCCTCGCGCGCCCACGTCATGTGCTGGGCGACGGCGCCGTCGTAGTCGCCCGAGTCGTACGCGCCGAGGACGGGGTAGAAGTCGGCGCCGATGTCGTCGGGCGGGGTGTGCCCGCCCTGCTGCCAGTGCACCCACGAGCCGTAGTGGTCGGGGTTTCCGTACCAGGAGTAGTAGAAGGCGTGCACGTACGGGGAGGGCTCGGCGGCGCAGGACGCGCGCGTCCCGGCCGGGCCGCCCGCGGGGGCGGGAGCCGCGGCGGCGGGGTGCAGGCCGCCGGCGGCGGCCAGGCCGGCGCCCGCGGCGCCGGCGAGGAAGGCTCTTCGGGTGGTCACGATGGTGCTCCTCTCATGGGGGACGGGCTCCCGGCCCGTGGGGCGGACCGGGAGCCCGGACGAGTGGATCGCTGTGCCGTGGTGCGCTGTGCGGGAGCGCTGTTCCCTGGGGGAGGGGTCAGTCCTGGCCGGGCCAGGCGGTGCAGTCCTCCCACTCGCTGTCCCAGCCGGAGTTGCCGCCGCCGTCGGTCAGCGTGAAGGTGCCGCTGCCCTGCGGGTACGGGCAGTTGTAGACGCCGGCGACGCCGACGTCCGTGGCGGTGACGTCGCCGGCGGTCACCGCGCCCTGCGTCTCGGCCTGCACGACGACGCTGCCGACACCGTCGACGGTGGCGCCGTCGATCGTGACGTTCTGCACGGCCTTGCCGGTGCCGCCGCCGGAGACGAACTCGAAGGCGCTCCACGGGCTGTCGGTGATGACGGTGTCCGTGATGTTCACGTCCGCCTCGATGGCGCTGTCGTAGGCGTCCACGCGCAGCGCACCCATCGGGTGGTTCCAGTTGGGGTTCATCGCGCCGGTACGCACCAGCTCGTTGCCCGCGACGGTGATGGTGCCGGCCAGCGGGTGGAAGGGGTCCAGGAACTTCTGGTTGGAGATCGCGATGCCGCTGCCCAGGGCGTTGGTGTCCAGGATGCGGTTGTTCTCGACGGTGATGTCCGTGCCGCCGTAGATCGCGATGCCGTTGGCCAGGTTGGGCTGCGAGATCGTGTTGTCGGCGAAGGTGGAGTCCACGTCGGGCGCGTTCAGCGACCACATGGCGAGCGCGTCGTCGCCGGTGTTGCGCAGGAAGTTGTTGCGCACCTGGACGCCCTTGGCGCTGCCGTTGAGGTTCAGGCCGTCGGCCGCCATGTCGAGGAAGCGGGTGTTCTCGACGACGAGGTTGTCGTTGGTGCCGGTCAGCCAGAGCCCGACCTTCAGGTGCTGGAGCCACATCCCGGAGACGGTGGAGCCGGCGCCGAGGCTGCCGTTGACGAAGTTGTCCGGGTTGCCGTCGACGCGCTCGGTGACCTCGCCGATGACGGCGAAGTCCTTGAGGTGCGCGTTGCCCGCGGAGCCCGACTGGTTGACGAAGCGCGAGCTGCGCACCACCGAGTGCCAGGAGCCGGCGCCCTGGATGGTGACGTTCTCGACGCCCGACAGCTCGGAGCCGACCTTGAAGTCGCCCGGCGGGATCCACACGGTGCCGCCGCCCTTGGCCTCGGCGATGGCGGTGCGGAACGCCTCCGTGGAGTCCGCGGCGCCGGTCGGGTCGGCGCCCTTGTCGACGACGGAGACGGCGCCGCCCGGCGCCCCGGCCGGCGCGGCGACCTGCTCGAAGTCGGCCACGTCTACGGTGTACGGGCCGCCGCCGAGGTCGTCGGCCTGGAGCCGCACGGTGTCGCCGGCGTTCAGGTCCTGCCCGAGGAGGACCCGGGTGTTGTCGAGCAGGTGGTGGGTCTTGGCGCCCGGGATCCAGGGCGTGTCCATGTAGGAGTACTTGGAGGTGACGGCCAGCGAGGCGTCCAGCTTGGTGCCGTTGGCGTAGACGGCGAGGCTGCCGGACTTGCCGTCCGGCACGCTGTACGCGACGTTCACCGCGTTCGCGGGCGCGGTGAGGGTGAACTCGACGTACTCGCCCTGGGCGTCCAGCTCCACCGCCTGGCGGCCCGACGACTCCGAGGCCAGGGTGCCCTGGGTGTAGTCGGGGCCGACGGCGCTGCCGTTGGTCTCGGCCGCCTCCGCCTCGATCGAGACGAACGGCAGGTCGGCGCCTGCCTCCGGCGCGCCGTGGGCGCCGCCGGGCACGGCGACGAGCGCCGCGGCGGCGGCCACGGACGCGGCCAGCGTGATCCTTCCTATACGTGCCTTGCGCATGACGAACCTTCCCGTGGGGGGTGGGTGGGGGGTAAGAGCCGGCGGTCCGGCCGCGCGGGGCGCAGCCGGGCTAGGTACGCAGCCAGACCGCCGTGTCCTGCGGCAGCTTCCCGTCGTCCAGAGGGCCGCTGCCGATCAGGACGCTTCGGTGGGCCGGGAGCGGCGCGGGCTCCTCGGCAAGGTTGACGACGCAGACGAAGTCGTCGGAGCGGGCGAAGGACAGCACGCCGCCGGGGGCGTCGAGCCAGCGCATCGGCCCGTCGCCGAGCCCCGGCTCACCGCGGCGCAGCCGCAGCGCGTCGCGGTACAGGCGCAGCATCGAGCCGGGGTCGTCCTCCTGGCGGGCGACGGCGTACGTGCCCCAGCCCGCCGGCTGCGGCAGCCACGGCTCGGCCGTCGCGGCGCCGTCGCCGTTCACGTGCACACCGCCCTCGCCGTCGATGCCGTCCGCGCCCGGCGGGTCGCTGAACCCGTACGCCGCGCCGCCGGCCCGCCACGGCAGCGGCACCCGGCAGCCGTCCCGGCCGGGGTCGCGCCCTTCGGAGCGGAAGTGCATCGGGTCGACGATGCGGTCCCGCGGCACCTCCGCCTCCGGCAGGCCCAGCTCCTCGCCCTGGTAGAGGTAGACGGAGCCGGGCAGGGCGAGCGAGAGCAGCGCCGCGGCGCGCGCCCTGCGGGTGCCGCGCACCGGGTCGGTCGGGGTGCCGAAGCGTTTCGCGGCGAAGGCGAAGCCGGTGCCCGGGTCGGCGTCGTCGCGGCCGTAGCGGGTGACGGTGCGGGTCACGTCGTGGTTGCACAGCACCCAGGTGGCGGGCGCGCCGACCGGCGCGTGGTACTCCAGCGTGGTGTCGATGGAGGTGCGCAGCTCGGCGGCGTCCCAGGGACGGGCCAGGAAGTCGAAGTTGAACGCGGTGTGCAGCTCGTCCGGGCGCAGGTAGCGGGAGAAGCGCTCGGGCTCCGGCACCCACAGCTCGCCGATGAGCACACCGTCGTACTCGTCGGCGATGGCCCGCCAGGAGCGGTAGATCTCGTGCAGGTCGTCGAGGTCGACGTACGGGTTCGGCTCGCCGCGCGGGTCGTCCTCGTCCCAGTCGGGCAGCGCCGGGTCCTTGGCCAGCAGGGCGGCGGAGTCGATGCGTACGCCCGACGCGCCCCGCTCGAACCAGAAGCGCAGCACGTCCTCGTGCTCCCGGCGCACCGCGGGGTGGGCCCAGTTGAGGTCGGGCTGCCGCTCGGAGAACAGGTGGAGGTACCAGTCACCGTCGGCGTGCCGGGTCCAGGACTCGCCGTTGAACTGCGAGGGCCAGTTGTTCGGCGGCAGCTCGCCGTCCGGGCCGCGGCCGGGGCGGAAGTGGAACAGCTCGCGCTCCGGGCTGCCGGGCCCGGCGGCCAGTGCGGCGCGGAACCAGGGGTGGGCGTCGGAGACGTGGTTGGGTACGACGTCGACGATCGTGCGGATGCCGAGGGCGCGGGCCTCGGCGATCAGCTTCTCGGCCTCGTCGAGGGTGCCGAACGCCGGGTCGATGGCCCGGTAGTCGGCGACGTCGTAGCCGCCGTCGGCCATCGGCGAGACGTACCACGGGGTGAACCAGATGGCGTCCACACCCAGCTCGGCGAGGTACGGCAGCCGGGCGCGGACGCCGGCGAGGTCGCCGGTGCCGTCGCCGTCGCCGTCGGCGAAGCTGCGTACGTAGACCTGGTAGATGGCGGCGTCGCGCCACCAGCTCGTATCCGACACTGAATCCCTCACAGGAAATCCCTACTGGTTCAGGAAGAGGGCCCTTCCCGTCAGCCCTTGAGGCTGCCGGCGGTCAGGCCGTGCATGATGTTGCGCTGGAAGACGAGGAAGATCACCAACGTGGGCACCGAGGCGATCGCGAGGGCGGCGATGAGCTGGTTCTCCGGAACGCTCGCGCCCAGCGAGTAGATGCCGACGTTGAGGGTCTGCTTCGACGGGTCGGGCAGGGTGAGCATCGGCCAGAGGAAGTCCTTCCAGACGGCGACGACCGCGAAGATCGAGACGACGCCGAGGATCGGCCGGGACATCGGCAGGACGATGGACCACAGGATGCGCATCGGCGATGCGCCGTCCATGGCGGCGGCGTCCATCAGCTCCCGGGGGATGGAGTCGAAGAAGCGCTTGAGCAGGAAGATGTTGAAGGCGTTGGTGACCGCCGGCAGCCAGATCACCCACGGTGAGTTGATGAGGTTGCGCTCTATCAGCGGCACGTCGAGCACCGTGAGGTACTGCGGTACGACGAGGACCGTCGCCGGGATCATCAGCGTCGCGAGCATCGCGCCGAGGATGACCTTGCCCAGCACCGGGCGGAGCTTGGACAGCGAGTACGCCGCGGCCACGTCGAAGACGAGCATGAAGGCCAGTGCGCCGAAGGCGTACACGCAGGTGTTGAGGAGCAACTGGGCCAGGTCCAGCACGCTCCACGCCTCGGAGTAGTTGTCCGTCTCGATCTCGCCCGGCACCAGCGTCGGCGGTGTCTGCGCGAACTCCTCGGTGGACTTCAGCCCGCTGGTGACCATCCAGTACAGCGGCCCGATGAACGCCAGCGTGAAGACCGCCATGACGAGGGCGAACGCGCCCCAGTACAGGGCCTTTCCGCGTGGCCTTGCCAGCACCGCCGGCGAGATCAGCGTCCTTTGTGATTCGGCCATCTGGAATCTCCCGGCTTCAGTCTTCGCTGCTGCGGTCGAGGCGTACGAACGCGGCGGAGAAGACGGCGAGCACCAGCATCAGCACGACCCCGAGGGCCGCGGCGCTGCCGTAGTTGTTGAAGGTGAAGGCGTACTGGTAGATGAGCTGGACGACGGTCAGCGTCGAGTTCTCCGGGCCGGCGCCGCCGGTGAGCAGGAACGGCTCCACGAAGACCTGCATCGTGGCGATGACCTGCATCAGCAGCATCAGCGACAGGATGAGCCGGGTCTGCGGGATGGTGACGTGCCAGATCTTGCGGAACAGCCCGGCGCCGTCCAGCTCCGCGGCCTCGTACAGCTCGCCCGGGATGCCCTGGAGCGCGGCCAGATAGATCAGCGTGGCCGCGCCCATGTTCATCCAGGTCGCGGCGATGACCACGGAGAGCATCGCGGTGTCACTGGACTGGAGCCAGTCCTGCGCGGGCAGGCCGAAGGTCTCCAGGATGCGGTTGAAGAGCCCGTAGCCGGGGTCGTAGAAGTACTTGAAGAGCAGCACGGAGGCGACGGGCGGCAGCATCACCGGCAGATACACCAGGACCCGCAGGTACGCGCGGCCGTGCCGGAACTCGTTCAGCACGATGGCGACCGCGAACGGCACGGCGAAGCCGAGGAGCAGCGCGAGGCCGGTGAAGGCGAACGTGTTGCGCCACGCCTGCCAGAAGGCGGGGTCGTTGAAGATGTAGCTGAGGTTCGACCAGCCGGCCCAGACGGTCTCGCCGTCCTCGTTCTTCTGGAAGGCCAGGATGAACTCCCTGACCATCGGATACCAGGAGAAGAGCGTGAAGCAGAGTACGGCGCCGATGAGGAAGCCGTGGGCGGTCAGGTTGCGGCGCAGCGCGCGGGCGAAGTCCTCGCGGCCCGTACGCCGCCGGCCGGCGGGCCGCCCCGGGGAGGGGGCGGCCGGCCGGGACAGGGTGGGTGCCGCCATGGCTACTGGTTCGCGAGGACCTGGTTGACCTGGTCCTCGGCGGTGTCGAGCAGCCCGGCGGGGTCGGCGTCCTCGTTGGTGAGCACGCCCGACATCACCGTGTCCAGGACCTTGTAGATCTCCTGGGCCTTGGGCGGCTCGGCGCGGCCGGGGACCGGGTTGTCACGGAACGGCTGGAAGTTCTCGACCGGCATCGTGGAGTTGTCCGCGCGCAGCTTGTCGTCCTCCTGCTTGCTCGCGCCCTTCCAGAAGTCCGGCTGCGGCAGCCCGACCGGAAGGCCGTCGGCCTTGGTACGCGCCCACTCGAACTGGCCCTTGCCGGGGGTGAGGAACTTGAAGTTCAGCCAGGCGATGGCGGCCTTGATCTGGTCGGGCGAGCTGCCCTTCTTGATCAGGTAGTCGTTGCCGCCGAAGAGGGTCGCCTCGCCGCCGGGCATCGGGCCCATGCCGTAGTCGGCGTAGTCGCCGCCCAGTTGCTGGACCATGTAAGTGATGTCGTCGGGCGCGGCGAGGAACATGCCGAGCTTGCCGCCCGCCATCTGCTTCTGGAGGTCGCCCCACTTGAGCAGTTGGGTCTTGCCCATGCTGTCGTCCTCCCAGCGCATCGCGTGGAGGGTCTCGACGTATTCGAGGCCGGTCTCGTCGTTGAACGCCGCCTTGGTGGTGTCCTCGGAGACGATGTCGGCGCCGAGGCCGTACATCGAGGCGGTGAAGTGCCAGCCGCCGTTGTTGCCGGCGCTGTACTCGCCGAAGCCGCTGATGCCGTCGCCGAGGTCGGAGATCGCCTTGGCGGCGGTGCGCACCTCGTCCCAGGACGTCGGCGGGTTGTCGGGGTCGAGCCCGGCCTCTTCGAAGAGCTTGCGGTTGATCAGCAGGCCCATGGTGTAGTTGCTGGTCGGCAGCCCGTAGAGCTTGCCGTCCTGCCGCAGCACGTCGAGGACCTGCGGGTCGATGTCGGCGAGCGCCGGGACGGTCTTGTCGTTGACGTACGCGCTGATGTCCGCGGCACCGTCGTTGTCCAGCACCTGCTGGAGGTCGGTGAAGTACGTGTAGAAGGCGTCCGGCTGGGACTTGGCCTTGAGCATGGCCGTGAACCGCGGGGGCTCCAGACAGGGGTCGGTCTGCTTCCCCTCGATCGTGACGTTCGGGTACTCCTTGTTGAAAGCTGCTACGTCCTCTTTCCACTCCTTCAGCTCGGCCTTCTCGGCCGCCGGCGGCATGCAGTCGATCGTCAGGGTGACCTCGGTCTCCGGGTCCAGCGGGGCGGCGGCGTCGGCCGGATCGGCCGTGTCGTCCTCGCCCTCGTCGGAGCTGGAGGTGCCGCATGCGGCGACGAGCGCCAGGGCGGCGCTGACGGCGAGGGCGGCGCTGGTACGGCGGAACCCGGTTTGTCTCATCTCGGTGACCCCTCTGGGCATGAGCGGAAGCCACGGATGCTCGCTGCCGTGGCGCGCACACTCAACCACCGTCGACAGGACTTCGCAATATGTCGCGCGGAAGTTGCAAGAATGAGACTAGAAGTTGAAGATCCTTCACCGCGCCGGGCCGGTGGAGCCGCGCACCACCAACTCCGGCTCGAACAGCAGCTCGTCGGCGGCCACCGGGGCGCCGCCGATCTGCGCCGACAGCAGCTCGACCGCCGCCCGGCCCATCGACTCGATCGGCTGCCGCACCGTCGTCAGCGGCGGCGACGTGCAGTTCATGAACGCGGAGTCGTCGTATCCCACGACCGACACGTCCCCCGGCACGTCCAGGCCGCGCCGGCGCACCGCCCTTATCACCCCGAGCGCGAGCGGGTCGCTGGCGCACACGAAGCCCGTGACGCCGTCCTCCAGCATCCGCGTCGCCGCCGCCTGCCCGCTCTCCAGCGAGTACTGCGCCCGCGCCACCCGGGACACCGGCAGATCGAGCCCGGTCTGCCGCGCCAGCTCCTCGCCGGCCGCCAGCTTGCGGGCCGAGGGCACGTGGTCCCCGGGGCCCAGCAGCATGCCGATCCGGCGGTGCCCGAGCGACGCCAGGTGCCGCCACGCCTGTTCGACGGCGACCGCGTCGTCGCAGGAGACGCGGGGGAAGCCCAGGTCCTCGATGGCGGCGTTGATCAGCACCACCGGGATGCGGCGCTCGGCCAGCCTGCGGTAGTGCTCGTGCGGCGCGGCGGACTGCGCGTACTGGCCGCCGGCGAACACCACGCCGGAGACCTGCTGTTGCAGCAGCAGATCCACGTACGCGGCCTCCGAGACGCCGTTCTTCGTCTGCGTGCACAGCACGGGGGTGAGGCCGAGCTGCGCCAGCGCGCCGCCGACGACCTCCCCGAGCGCGGGGAAGATCGGGTTCTGCAACTCCGGCAGCACCAGGCCGACCAGCCGGGCGCGCTCGCCGCGCAGTTGCGTGGGCCGTTCGTAGCCGAGCACGTCGAGGGCCGACAGCACGGCCTGCCGGGTCGCCTCCGACACCCCGGGCTTTCCGTTCAGCACGCGGCTGACGGTGGCCTCGGAGACCCCCACCTTCTTGGCAACCTCAGCAAGTCGTCGAGTCATGACCGCAAGATTAGCGCAAGAAACGCAAGCTGTTTGCGGTGGGTCCGATATCGACCGGTTCCACCCGCGTCTTCGGTACGCCGGGAGCGTAGCGGTACGGGGCGGGCGGCGGGGGCTCCGCGGGGTCCCGGAGGCGCCCGGGGCGCAGAGGCGTCACCGGGACGGACGGGCCCCGCGGGACGGGGCGTTGAAGAACGGTTAGGCTCACCTTCGTGAGTACGTGCGCGACCGCTTCCGGAGAGCTGGCCGAACCGCTCGCCGGGACCGCGGCCGTCGCGGCGACCTGGCTGCTCGTCGAGCAGACCGGCCCGTGGGGGAACGAGGCGCTGACCCAGAGCCACCTCGACCCCGAGGTCGGCCGCGCCCTGGAGGAGCGCGCCGCGGGCACCGGCGTGCGCGTCGCGCTCATCCGCCGGCCCGGCCGGCACGCCGACGTCCGCCGCCCCGCCAGCCGCCGCGTCCTCGCCGCCCACACCGCGCCGGGCGGCACCTGGATCCGCGCCACCGACGTCCGCGACCCCGCGCAGCTCGTCGGCCTCGACTTCGCCGCCCTCGGCCGCGGCGAGCACGCCGGCTTCGACGCCGCCCTCGGCGCCGGCCCGTACCGCGGCGACCCGCCGGTGTTCGTCTGCACCAACGGCCGGCGCGACCGCTGCTGCGCGCTGCTCGGCCGCCCCCTCGCCGCCGACCTGCACGCCGCCGGAGCCACCGCGACCTGGGAGATCACCCACATCGGCGGCCACCGCTTCTCGCCCACGCTGCTGCTCCTCCCGCACGGCTACGCCTACGGCCGCATGACCCCGCACGCCGTCAAGGAGGTCGTCGAGTCGCTGGCCTCCGGGCTGGTCGTCCCCGACGGCTGCCGCGGGCGCTCCACCTGGGAGCGCCCCGGGCAGGCGGCGGAGCTGGCGGTGCGCCGGCTGACCGGCGAGTACGGCGCGGACAGCCTCGCCGTCGTACGCACCGAAGGCAGCGGTGAAGGCGGTGGCGCGGGCAGCGGCGCAGACGACGGCTGGCGGGTGACCGTCGCGCACCGCGACGGGCGCGGCTGGGACGTGCCCGTCGTCCCCCGCGCCGCCGCCGAGGCCACCCCGGCGAGCTGCGGCGCCGCGCCGGTGGCGCAGACGCACATGGCCGCCGGACCGCCGCGCGCCCGCTGAGCGGCACGTACCCCCGCACGTCCGGCGACTCCGCGCAGGTCGGACCGGCTCTCGGCCCGGTCCACGAAGACGCGTCCGGGGCCGTGCCCGTAGCGTCCCGGTCGGTTACGGTTCGCCCTCATGGGCGCAACGTCGACCGCACGCCGCGGCGAGCCCCGCGGCTCCGGCCGGCGGCTCGGCTGGCCGCGCCGTGTCTCCTCCCAGATCCTGCTCATGCAGCTCGCCCTGGCCACGGGCGTCACGATCCTCGCCGCGGCGCTGTTCCTCGCGCCGTACAGCGCCGAGCTGGACCGGCAGGTGATGCGCCGCGCGATGGCCATCGCGCAGAGCACCGCCGTCGAACCCGGCCTCGCCGAGGCCCTGCTGACCACCCCCGCGGAGCCGGACGGCCCCGTGCAGCGCCGCGCCGAGCGGATCCGCGAGGCCACCGGCGCCGAGTACGTCGTGGTGCTCGACAACCGCGGCGTGCGCTGGTCCCACGCCCGGCCCGAGCGCGTCGGCCACCGCGTCTCCACCGACCCCTCCGCCGCGCTCGCCGGCGAGGAGTGGATGGGCATCGACACCGGCACCATGGGGCGTACCGCCCGCGGCAAGGTGCCGCTCTACGACCGGGAGGGGCGGATCGTCGGCGCCGTCTCGGTCGGCATCCCCTACGAGGGCGTACGCGACCGGCTCATCGCGGCGGTGCCCGGCGTGCTGGCGTACGCGGGGGGCGCGCTGGCCGTGGGCGCGCTGGTCGCCTTCGCGCACTCCCGCCGGCTCCAACGCCGCACCCGCGACCTCGCGTTCTCCGACATAGCCGCGCTCCTCGACGAGCGCGAGGCGATGCTGCACGGCATCCGCGAGGGCGTCGTCGCGCTCGACGGCGGCGGCCGGCTGCGACTGGTCAACGACGAGGCCGCCCGGCTGCTCGGCATCGACCCCGAGCACACCGGCCGGCCGCTGGACGACGTGCTGCGCCCGGGCCGTACCGCCGACGTGCTCGCCGGCCGGGTCGCCGGCTCCGACCTGCTGACGGTCAGCGACGGCCGGGTGCTCGTCGCCAACCGCATGCCCACCGCCGACGGCGGCGCCGTCGCCACCCTGCGCGACCGTACCGAGCTGGAGCAGCTCGGCCGCGAACTCGACTCCACCCGCGGCCTCATCGACGCCCTGCGCGCCCAGGACCACGAACACGCCAACCACCTGCACACCCTGCTCGGGCTGCTGGAGCTGGGCATGACCGAGGAGGCCACCGAGTACATCGCCGAGGCCGCCGGCGGCCACCGGGCCACCGCGGAGCAGGTGACCGGCCGGATCCGCGACCCGCTGCTGGCCGCGCTGCTCGTCGGCAAGGCGACCGTCGCCGCGGAGCGGGGCGTGCCGCTGTCGCTGACGGGGGAGCTGCCGGACCGGGCCGTCGACCCGCGCGGCCTGGTCACGATCGTCGGCAACCTGGTCGACAACGCGCTGGACGCGGCGGTGGGTTCGCCCGCCCCGCTGGTCGAGGTGGACCTGCGGGCCGACGGCGAGACGGTACGGCTGCGGGTCGCGGACTCCGGGCCCGGGGTGCCGGCGGACCTGCGGGAACAGGTCTTCGCCGACGGCTGGACGACCAAGGAGCCGCCCGCGTACGGCAAGCGGGGCATCGGCCTGGCGCTGGTGCGGCGGCTCGCGGAGCGGCACGGCGGGCGCGCGGAAGCCGGCGAGCGGCCGGGCGGGGGCGCGGAGTTCACCGTCGTGCTGCCGGAGGCGCTGGCGCCGGCCGCCGCCGGGCGCGTACCGGCACGGCGGCAGCCGGCCCCGTAGCCGACAGCCCGCAGCCCGCAGCCCGCAGCCCGCGGCGCGACGGCCCGCGGCCTGCGGCCTGCGCGCCACGCCGCCTGCCGCTACGCCGCCCCCGCCCCCGTCAGCGCCCTGACCTCCGTCTTCGCATGCCGTACGGGATCCGCGGGCTCGGCGGACGTGACCGTGCCCAGCCAGCCCGCGAGGAAGCCCAGCGGCACCGACACCAGCCCCGGGTTCTGGAGCGGGAAGACGTGGAAGTCCACGCCCGGGAAGAGGGCGTCCGGGCCGCCCGAGACCACCGGCGAGAAGACCACCAGCAGCACCGCGGGACCGAGCCCGCCGTACAGCGACCACAGCGCGCCGCGCGCGGTGAAGCGGCGCCAGAACAGCGTGTAGAGCAGCACCGGCAGGTTCGCCGAGGCCGCCACCGCGAACGCGAGGCCCACCAGGAACGCCACGTTCAGATCCCGCGCCAGCAGCCCGAGGCCGATGGCGAGCGCCCCGATGACCGCCGCGGCCACCCGCGCCACCGCCACCTCGCCCGGACCGCCGGCGGCTTCGCCGGCCGCGGCCGGACCCTTGCCCGTTGCCGCACGACCCGCGCGGCGCCGCGCCCGGGAGCGGCGCACCGTCGCGTACAGGTCGTGCGCCACCGACGCCGACGACGCCAGCGTGATCCCCGCGACCACCGCCAGGATCGTCGCGAACGCCACCGCCGCCACCACCGCGAACAGAATCGTTCCGCCCGCCGACGCCGCGCCGCCCCCGAGATCGAGCGCCAGCAGCGGCACCGCCGTGTTGCCCGACGGGTCGTCCGCGCGCACCGCATCGCCGCCCACCAGTGCCGCGGCGGCGAAGCCGAGCACGATCGTCATCAGGTAGAAGCCGCCGATCAGACCGATCGACCAGACCACCGAGCGGCGCGCGGAGGTGGCCGTCGGCACGGTGTAGAAGCGGGCCAGGATGTGCGGCAGGCCGGCGGTGCCGAGGACCAGCGCGACGCCGAGGCTGAGGAAGTCCAGCCGGTCCGCGAGCCCGCCGCCGTACGCCAGGCCCGGGGCGAGGAAGTCCTGGCCGTGGCCGCTGCGTCCGGCCGCGGCGTCGAGCAGCGCGCCGGGGTCGCCGTGGAAGCGCAGCAGCACCAGCACGGTGAGCGTGAGCGCCCCGGCCAGGAGCAGCACGGCCTTGACGATCTGGATCCAGGTCGTGGCGCGCATCCCGCCGAGCACGACGTACGTCACCATCAGCGCGCCGACGCCCGCGACCGCCGCCGTGCGCGCCGCGGTGCCGGTGTGGTCGCCGGCCAGCAGCGACACCAGGCTGCCCGCGCCGACCATCTGCGCGACGAGGTACAGCACCGAGACCGTCACCGACGAGATGCCCGCCGCGAACCGCACCCGCGGGCGGCGCAGCCGGGAGACGACGACGTCGGCGAGGGTGAACCGGCCGCAGTTGCGGACGAGTTCGGCGACGAGCAGCAGCACCACGAGCCAGGCGACGAGGAAGCCGACCGAGTACAGGACGCCGTCGTAGCCGTGCAGCGCGATGAGGCCGGAGATGCCGAGGAAGGAGGCGGCGGACATGTAGTCGCCGGAGATGGCGAAACCGTTCTCCATGGGTGTGAACAGCCGCCCGCCGGCGTAGAACTCCTCCGGTGAGCCGTGCCGCCGCCGGCCCGCCCACAGCGTGATGCCCAGCGTCAGCGCCACGAACGCGCAGAACAGCAGCAGCGCGAGCTTCTGGTGCTCCCCGGTCACCGGCCGGGCTCCCGCGCGGCGTCGGTGCGGGTGTCGACGTACCCGTCGGAGCGGCGGGTCCGCATGGCGATGTCCCAGCGCAGGTCGAGCGCGGCCGGGTCGCGGCGCAGCCGGGCGTGCCTGGCGTACGCCCAGGTGAGCAGGAAGGCCGTCGCGAACTGGCCGAGGCCGGCGAGCAGCGCGACGTTGACCGGGCCGAGGACCCGGCGGCCCATCAGCTCGGGGGCGGCGGTGGCGGCGACGACGTACGACAGGTACCAGGCGAGGAACGCGAGCGCGGCGGGCACGACGAACCGGCGGTACTGGCGGCGTACGCGCTGGAACTCGGGGGCGGTGTGCACGGCGAGGTACACGTCGTCGTCGGCATCGGCATCGGCATCGGCATCGGGACCGTCGGCGCCGTTGCCGTCCGTGCCGGAGTACGCGCGCGGACCGGCGTCCTTCGCCGCCGTACGGCGGTCCGCGGCCGGGGGCGGCGGCGGTGCGTACCGGGTGACCGGGACGGCCGGGGCGGCCGGCTCCGGCTCCCAGCCGTCCCAGCCGTCCCAGCCCCAGCCGGGCTCCGGGCCGCCGGGCGCGTAGAACTGCTCCCTGCGGTCGGTCGGCGCCGACCGGGCCGGCCAGGGCGGCACGTCCGACCAGCCGGACCAGTCCGGCCGGTCGGACCAGGGATCGTGGGGAGGGGCTGCCGGGGCGCCCTCGGGCCCCTGGGGGTTGTTCACCGGAGTGTTCTCCTCGCTCGGCGGGGTTGCCGACTGCCCACAATGAGCAACGCGGTGAGATCACAGACGGGGCATTCCCGACCCTTCACACCTTCAGGTGAACCGCCCTGGCAATCTCCGCGTCCTGCGCGTTCCCTCCCGTACACACAACCGCCACGCGCTGCCCCGCGAAGGCGTCCGGGTGCGCGTGCAGCGCCGCGAACGCCGCCGCGCCCGCGCCCTCGGCCAGCGTGTGCGCGTCGCGCATCAGGCTGCCCTGGGCGAGGGCGATCGCCTCGTCGTCGACCAGGAGGAAGTCCGCGAGCCCGGCGCGCATCAACTCCTGCGGCAGCGTGAAGCCGCTGCCCGTCGCCAGCCCCTCGACGCGGGTGCGGTTGGGGCGTTCGACGATGCGGCCCGCGCGCCACGACTCGTACGCCGCCGGGGAGGCCGAGGACTGCACCCCGACCACCCGGCAGCCGGGGGCGACGGCCGCGGTGACCAGGCACGCGGCGGCGGCCCCGCTGCCGCCGCCGACCGGGACGACGACCGTGTCCAGGTCCGGCGCCTGCTCGAACAGCTCCAGGTACGCGGTGGCCACCCCGGCGACGATCTCCGGCTCGTCCGCGGCGCTCACCAGCCGGGCGCCGCGCTCGGCGGCCAACCGCCCGGCGTACGGGCGGGCTTCGTCGAACGTCGCGCCGTGCTCGATCAGCTCCGCGCCGAGGGCGGTGACGGCGCGCGCCTTGCCGGGGTTGGGGCGCTCCGGCATCACGATCGTGCACGGCGCGCCGTGCCGGGCGGCGGCGTAGGCGAGCGACTGGGCGTGGTTGCCGGTGGAGTAGCCCACGATGCCGCGGGCGCGCTCCTCGCCGGTCATCGAGGCGAGCAGCGCGAGGCCGCCGCGTACCTTGAACGCGCCCGTCGGCTGGGTGTTCTCGTGCTTGACCAGCAGGGCGGCGGCCGCACCCCGGTCCAGCGCGGGGTAGGACCACAGCGGGGTCGGCGGCAGCACGTCGCGGATCAGCCGGCGGGCGAGCAGGGCGTCGGTGACGGTCGGAGTCCTCATGGCCCCCACGCTGGCACCAGGCGACCCCCGGGTCCAGCGCGGAAATCAGGCCGGAACGCCGCGGACCGCCCGTACCCGCCGCCGTGCCCCGGGACCCGCCCGCCGCCGCGGCCCGCGCTCACCCGCGGGCCCCGCGTCTGTACCGCGCCTAAACGGTGCCTACACGGGTCCTGCCACCGCCGTCACCTGCTTCGCCAGCGGCGTCCCCGAGCCGTCGCGGCGCGGGTCCGGCTCCGGCAGCTCGACCGGGCCGCCCGAACGTCCCGCCGCGCGCGCCGGGACCGGCCCCGCCCAGGCGAACGTCAGACAGTCCTCGCCCTTCAGGAACCGCTGACAGCGCACGCCGCCCGTGGCCCGCCCCTTCCGCGGGAACTGGTCGAACGGCGTCAGCTTCGCCGTCTGCACCCACGCCCCGTCCAGCGCCCCCGTGGAGCCCGCGACCGTCAGCACCGCCGCCTCCACCGCCGGGTCGACCACGTGGAACGCGACCACCTTCGCCCCCGCGCTCAGCTTCACTCCCGCCATGCCGCCCGCCGGCCGGCCCTGCGGCCGCACCTGCCCCGCGGGATAGCGCAGCAACTGCGCGTCGCTGGTGAGGAAGACGAGGTCCTCCTCGCCCGTGCGCAGCTCCGCCGCGCCGACGATCCGGTCGCCGTCCCGGAGCGAGACGACCTCCAACTCCTCCTTGTTCGCCGGGTAGTCCGGCACCACGCGCTTGACCACGCCCTGCTCGGTGCCCAGCGCCAGGCCGGGCGAGGACTCGTCGAGCGTCGTGAGGCAGACGACCTTCTCGCCGTCGTCCAGCGTCAGGAACTCCGAGACCGCCGCGCCACCCGCCAGGCTGGGCCGGGCCGCCGTCTCCGGCAGCACCGGCAGGTCGATCACCGACACCCGCAGCAGCCGCCCGGCCGAGGTCACCGCCCCGACGTGCGCCCGCGACGTGGTCGGCACGGCGGAGACGATCACGTCGTGCTTGACCCGCTTCGACGGCGCCGGCTCGCCGAACGGATCGCCGTTGGCGGTACGGGCCAGCAGCCCGGTGGACGACATCAGCACCCGGCACGGGTCGTCGGACATCTCCAGCGGCACCGCCGCGGCCGGCTCACCGCCGGCCTCCAGCAGCACCGTGCGGCGCTCGCTGCCGTACTTCTTCGCCACCGCCGACAGCTCCCCGGACACCAGCTTGCGCAGCTCCGCGTCCGACTCCAGGATCCGCGTCAGCTCGGCGATCTCCGCCGTCAGCCGGTCCCGCTCGGCCTCCAGCTCCAGCCGGTCGAACTTCGTCAGCCGGCGCAGCGGCGTGTCCAGGATGTACTGCGTCTGGATCTCGGAGAGCGAGAAGTGGGCGATCAGCCGCTCCTTGGCCTGCGCGGCGTTCTCGCTGGCCCGGATGATGCGGATGACCTCGTCGATGTCGAGCAGCGCGACGAGCAGGCCCTCCACCAGGTGCAGCCGGTCGCGGCGCTTGGTGCGCCGGAACTCGCTGCGCCGCCGCACCACGGTGAAGCGGTGGTCGAGGAAGACCTCCAGCAGCTCCTTCAGGCCCAGCGTGAGCGGCTGGCCGTCGACCAGCGCGACGTTGTTGATGCCGAAGGTCTCCTCCATCGGCGTCAGTTTGTACAACTGCTCCAGCACGGCCTCGGGGTGGAAGCCGTTCTTGATCTCGAAGACCAGCCGCAGGCCGTGCTTGCGGTCCGTGAGGTCCTTCAGGTCCGCGATGCCCTGGATCCGCTTCGCCCCGATGAGGTCCTTGACCTTGGCGCGGATCTTCTCCGGGCCGACGGTGAAGGGCAGCTCGGTGACGACGATGCCCTTGCGGCGCGCGGAGACCTGCTCCACCGCCGCGGTGGCGCGGATCTTGAAGCTGCCGCGGCCCGTCTCGTACGCGTCCCGGATGCCGTCGAGGCCCACGACCCGGCCGCCGGTGGGCAGATCGGGGCCCGGGACGTACCGCATCAGGGTCTCCAGGTCGGCGCCCGGGTGCCGGATGAGGTGCCGCGCGGCGGCGACGACCTCGCCGAGGTTGTGCGGCGGCATGTTGGTCGCCATCCCGACCGCGATCCCGGAGGCGCCGTTGACCAGCAGGTTGGGAAACGCGGACGGCAGGGCGACGGGCTCCTGCTCGCTGCCGTCGTAGTTGGGGGCGAAGTCGACGGTGTCCTCGTCGATCGACTCGACCATCAGCGTCGCCGCGGGCGCCGGGCGGCACTCGGTGTAGCGCATGGCCGCGGGCGGGTCGTCGTTGCCGAGGGAGCCGAAGTTGCCGTGGCCGTCGACCAGCGGCAGCCGCATCGAGAACGGCTGCGCCATGCGCACCAGCGCGTCGTAGATGGCGGAGTCACCGTGCGGGTGCAGCCGGCCCATCACCTCGCCGACGACGCGCGCGCACTTCACGTACGAACGCTCGGGGCGCAGGCCCATCTCGTTCATCTGGTGCAGGATGCGCCGGTGTACGGGCTTCAGGCCGTCGCGGGCGTCGGGGAGTGCGCGGGAATAGATGACCGAGTACGCGTATTCAAGGAAGGAGCCCTGCATCTCGTCCACGACGTCGACGTCGAGGATCCGCTCTTCGAACTCCTCAGGCGGCGGGGCACTGCTTCTGCGGCGGGCCATCTCGGCTGCTGCTCCTCATCGGCTCGTTCACGGGCGGTCGTGGTGCGCCCCCATTGTGGACCCACGCGCCGACATCGCCGACCACGACCCGGCGCATGGCCCCCGGCATACAGTGGGGGCGCGACACCGGACGTCCGGTGTCCCGCGTACAGCAGCGATCGAAGGGACTCCATGCCCATGGGTCAGACGGCCACCCCGCAGGCCAACTCCGGCGGACTGACACTGGAAGAACACCGCTTGGACAACGGGCTGCGGGTCATCCTCTCCGAGGACCATCTCACGCCCGTCGCGTCGGTGTGCATCTGGTACGACGTGGGCTCGCGCCACGAGGTGGCCGGCCGCACCGGCCTCGCCCACCTCTTCGAGCACCTCATGTTCCAGGGCTCGGCGCAGGTCTCCGGCAACGGCCACTTCGAGCTGGTGCAGTCGGCCGGCGGCTCGCTCAACGGCACCACCAGCTTCGAGCGCACCAACTACTTCGAGACCATGCCGGCGCACCAGCTCGAACTGGCGCTGTGGCTGGAAGCCGACCGGATGGGTTCGCTGCTCACCGCGCTCACCGAGGAGAGCCTGGACAACCAGCGCGACGTGGTGAAGAACGAGCGCCGGCAGCGGTACGACAACGTCCCCTACGGCACGGCCTTCGAGAAGCTCGCCGCGATGACGTACCCGGAGGGGCACCCCTACCACCACACGCCGATCGGCTCGATGGCCGACCTGGACGCCACCTCCCTCGCCGACTGCCAGGCGTTCTTCCGCACGTACTACTCGCCGAGCAACGCGGTGCTCTCCGTCGTCGGCGACATCGACCCCGCGCAGACACTCGCCTGGGTGGAGAAGTACTTCGGCTCCATCCCCGCGCACGAGGGCAAGCAGCCCCCGCGCGACGGCTCGCTGCCCGACACCCTCGGCGGCGCGCAGCGCGTGCCGCTCGCCGAAGAGGTGCCGTCGCGGGCGCTGATGGCCTCGTACCGGCTGCCCGAGGACGGAACCCGCGAGGCCGACGCCGCGGACCTGGCGCTGACCGTGCTCGGCGGCGGCGAGTCCTCCCGGCTCTACAACCGCCTGGTGCGCCGCGACCGGCTCGCCGTCGCGGCCGGGTTCGGGATGCTGCGGCTCGCCGGCGCGCCGTCGCTCGGCTGGCTGGACGTGAAGGCGTCCGGCGGCGTCGAGGTGCCCGCCATCGAGAGCGCGGTCGACGAGGAGCTGGCCCGCTTCGCCGAACAGGGGCCGACGGCCGAGGAGATGGAGCGGGCGCAGGCGCAGCTCGAACGCGAGTGGCTGGACCGGCTGGCGACCGTCGGCGGCCGGGCGGACGAGTTCTGCCGCTACGCCGTGCTCTTCGGCGACCCGAAGCTGGCGCTCGGCGCGGTCGACCGGATCCTCGGCGTGAGCGCCGAGGAGGTCCAGGCCGTCGCCAAGGCGCGGCTGATCCCGGAGAACCGCGCGGCCCTCGTGTACGAGCCCACGGCACCGGCGGCCGACGAGGCAGGCGACGCCACCGACGAGAACGCCGGCGCCCCGGGCGCCGCGAGCACCGAGGAAGACGAGGTTCAGGCGTGACCGCCGAGACGACCAGCACGATGACGTTCCACCCCCGCCCGCAGGGCGGCGAGGCGCGGCCCTGGGCGTTCCCGGCGCCGGACCGCGGCACCCTGCCCAACGGGCTGACGGTGCTCACCTGCCACCGTCCCGGCCAGCAGGTCGTCGCCGTCGAGGTGTGCCTGGCCGCGCCGCTGGACGCCGAGCCGGCGGGCCTGGACGGCGTCGCCATGATCATGGCGCGGGCGTTCTCCGAGGGCACCGACACGCACAGCGCCGAGGAGTTCGCCGCCGAGCTGGAGCGCTGCGGCGCCACCATCGACGCGCACGCCGACCACCCGGCCGTCCGCGTCTCCCTGGAGGTCCCCGCCTCCCGGCTGCGCCGCGGTCTGACGCTGCTCGCCGACGCGCTGCGCGCGCCCGCCTTCCCGGACGACGAGATCGAGCGGCTGGTCGCCAACCGGCTGGACGAGATCCCGCACGAGCTGGCCAACCCCGGGCGGCGCGCCGCGATGGCGCTGTACGCCGAGCTGTTCGACGCCGGCGACCGCCTCTCCCGTCCCCGCTGGGGCACGGAGGAGTCCGTCGCGCGCATCGACGCGGCGTCCGTACGCGCCTTCTACGACGCCCACGTCCGGCCCGCCACCGCCACCGTCGTGGTCGTCGGCGACCTGACCGGCGTGGACGTCGCCGACGAGCTGGCCCGCACCCTCGGCACCTGGACCGGCACCCCCGCCGAGGCCCGCCCGCTGCCGCCGGTGGCCGCGGACGACACCGGCCGGGTCGTCATCGTCGACCGCCCGGGCGCGGTGCAGACGCAGATGCTCGTCGGCCGCGTCGGCGCCGACCGGCACGACGCCGTGTGGCCCGCCCAACTGCTCGGCACGTACTGCCTCGGCGGCACCCTCACCTCGCGGCTGGACGTCGTGCTGCGCGAGGAGAAGGGCTACACCTACGGCGTACGCGCCTCCGCCCAGTCGCTGCGCTCCCCGGCCGACGGCACCGGCGCCGCGATGCTCGCCATCGGCGGCTCGGTGGAGACCGACGTGACCGGCCCGGCGCTGGCCGACACCTGGCAGGTGCTGCGTTCGCTGGCCGACGGGCTGACCGACGCCGAGCGGGACGCGGCGGCGGACTTCCTGGTCGGCGTGGCCCCGCTGCGCTACGAGACGTCGGCCGCGGTCGCCGGCACGCTGGCCGACCAGGTCGAGCAGCAGCTCCCGGACGACTACCAGGCCCGGCAGTACGCCCGGCTGGCCGCCACCGGCACGGTGGAGGCCACGGCGGCGGTGCTGAACGCGTTCCCCACGGACCGGCTCGTCACCGTGCTCGTCGGCGACGCGGAGAAGATCGCCGAGCCGGTGCGGGAGCTGGGCATCGGCGAGGTCAGGGTCGTCTCCGGCTGAAGTCCGACTTTCCGCTTCCTGCGGAAACCGGTCCGTAGCAGACCGAAAGAGCCCGGCGGCACCGCCGGGCTCTTTCGCGTTCCTGCCGTAATTCGCCCACCGCTGCCATACTGTTCACCCGGGCGGCGCTTAAGGGGTGTGGATTGTGCGGTGTGCGCGGTGAACGGCGGCATTTCCCAGGCGGTGTGCACGGCGATCCGCGACGACATCGTCTCCGGATTCTTCCCCCAGGGCGGCCGGCTCGCCGAGGAGCACCTCGCGCGCCGGTACGGCGTCTCGCGGGTGCCCGTCCGCGAGGCGCTGCGCACGCTGGAGTCGGAGGGGTTCGTCACCACCAAGCGGCACGCCGGCGCCTGCGTCGCCGAGCCCACCGCGCAGGACGCCGCCGACCTGCTGGAGATACGCGCGCTGCTGGAGCCGCTGGGCGCCGCCCGCGCGGCCCAGCGGCGCACGGAGGCCCATCTGAAGGTGCTGCACGGCCTGGTGCGCCTCGGCAGGGAGCGGGCGCAGCGCGGGCACGTCGCGGAGTTGCCGTCGCTGAGCACGTGGTTCCACGAGACGCTGGCGCAGGCCACCGGCAGCCGGAACCTCGCCGTGCTGCTGGTGCAACTGCGCCGGAAGGTGTCCTGGCTGTACGGGGCCTCGCCGGCGGTCCGGTCGGTGGAGGCGTGGGACGAGCACGGCGCGATCGCCGACGCCGTGGCGCGCGGCGACGCGGAGCGGGCCAGAGGGCTTGCCGTGGCGCATGTGGAGCGCTCGACGGGCGCGTACGAATTGCGCAGAACCGTGCGGGTGAGTTCCCGGAAACATGCCGTAAACACGGGAAGCGATCAGCCGTAACAATTGTCTGCGCCGGGGAAATGCCGGGCGCGGGAGACGCGAGAAATGCCGGGACGTGGAATTGCCGTCGGCGGTAACCGGCCATTTCCGCCCGCCGGTGCGCGCGGATTGGCACGCGGAAGGGCCTCAGACGGTTTCCGGCAGTTCGTCCAGGCCCTCCTGGACCAGCTTCGCCAGCCGGTCGAGCGCGGCGTCGGAGGTCTCGTCGTCGGTGGCGAGGACGACCTCGTCGCCGCCCTTGGCGCCCAGGCCCAGCACGGCCAGCATGGACGCGGCGTTGACGGCGTTGCCGTCGGCGGCCTTCGCGATCGTCACCGGGACGCCGGCGGCGGTGGCCGCCCGCACGAAGATCGACGCCGGGCGGGCGTGCAGCCCCTCGGCCCAGCCGACGGTGACGCGGCGCTCAACCATGGTGTTGCCCTTTCGTCTTCATCGTTCTAGTTGTCTAGACCATCCTTGCACGCGCGCCGAAGCGGCCGGACCGTGCCCGGCCGGTGCAGACGTCCCGGGGCGCGGCCTTCCGCCGCCCGCCCCGGCCGCCCCGCGGAGCCCGGCACGCCCCGCGGTCACCCTCAGACTGCCCTGCCGCGCCCGCTCCCGCCAGCGTGCGCGGACCGTAACCTGGGCCCCATGGCCACCCCGTCGGCACACGAGTACCCCACCCACTGGGAAGCCGACGTCGTCCTGCGCGACGGCGGCACCGCACAGGTCAGGCCGATCGTCCCGGACGACGCCGACCGGCTCGTCGCGTTCTTCGACCGGGTCTCCGACGAGTCCAAGTACCTGCGCTTCTTCGCCCCGCACCCCCGGCTCTCCGCCAAGGACGTGCACCGCTTCACCCACCACGACTACGTCGACCGCGTGGGCCTGGCCGCCGTCGTCGGCGACGCCTTCATCGCCACCGTGCGCTACGACCGCATCGAGCCCGCCGCCGACGGAGCCCCGCAGGCCGAGGTGGCGTTCCTCGTCCAGGACGACCAGCAGGGCCGCGGCGTCGCCTCCGCGCTGCTGGAACACATCGCCGCCTGCGCCCGCGAACGCGGCGTGCGCCGCTTCGTCGCCGACGTGCTGCCCGCCAACAGCCGCATGATGAAGGTGTTCACGGACGCCGGCTACACCCAGAAGCGCAGCTTCGAGGACGGCGTCGTCCGGCTGGAGTTCGAGCTGGAGCCGACCGAGCGGTCGCTGGCCGTCATGCACGGCCGCGAGCAGCGCGCCGAGGCCCGCTCCGTACAGCGGCTGCTCGCGCCGCGCTCCGTCGCCGTCATCGGCGTCGGCCGCCGCCCCGGCGGCGTCGGCCGCACGGTCCTCGCCAACCTGCTCGCCGCCGGCTTCACCGGCCGCCTGTACGCCGTGAACCACGCCTACCCCGCCGGGCAGGACCGGATCGGGCCCGAGGACGTCCCCGCCCGCCGCTCCGTACGGGACATCGAGGAGCCCGTCGACCTCGCCGTCGTCGCCGTGCCCGCCGCCCGGGTACCCGACGTCGTCGACGACTGCGGCGAACAGGGCGTCCAGGGCCTCGTCGTGCTCTCCTCCGGCTACGCCGAGGCCGGCGCCGCGGGCCGGGCGCGCCAGCGCGAACTCGTCCGGCAGGCCCGCGGCCACGGCATGCGGGTCATCGGCCCCAACGCCTTCGGCGTCCTCAACACCGCCCCGCCCGTCCGCCTGAACGCCACCCTCGCCCCCGAACCCGCGGGCACCGGCCGCGTCGGCGTCTTCACCCAGTCCGGCGCCATCGGCATCGCGCTGCTGTCCGGGCTGCACCGGCGGCCGGGCGCGGCGCTCGCCGGGGTGTCCACGTTCGTCTCCGCGGGCAACCGCGCCGACGTCTCCGGCAACGACCTGCTCCAGTACTGGCACGACGACGGCGCCACCGACGTCGTCCTCATGTACCTCGAATCCCTCGGCAACCCGCGCAAGTTCACCCGCCTCGCCCGCCGGACGTCCGCCGTGAAGCCGGTCGTGGTCGTCAAGGGCGCCCGGCACAGCGCCAGCACACCGCCCGGCCACGCCGTGCCCGGCACCTCCGTACCCGCCGATACCGTCGGCGCGCTGCTGCGCCAGGCCGGCGTCGTCGCCGTCGACACCGTCACCGAACTCGTCGACACCGGGCTGCTGCTCGCCGCCCAGCCGCTGCCCGCCGGGCCGCGGGTCGCGATCGTCGGCAACTCCGACTCCCTCGGCCTTCTCGCCTACGACGCCTGCCGTGCGGCGGGGCTGCGCCCGCTGCCCCCGCGCGACCTGACCGCCGCCGCCGCGCCGGAGGACTTCCGGGCCGCCGTCGCCGGCGCGCTGGCGTCGGACGGCTGCGACGCGGTGCTGGTCACCGCCATCCCGTGGGTCGCCGACCCCGACGTGCCGGCGCTCGCGGCGGTGCCGGGGCCGCAGGACGCGGGGGCGCTGGCGGACGCGCTGCGCACGGCGGCGGCCGGCGCGACGAAGCCGGTGGCCGTCGTCCACCTGGAGATCGAGGGCCTGCCCGACGCCCTGGCCGCCCCACCGGACGGCATCCCGACGTACCCGGCGGGGGAGCGGGCGGCGCGGGCCCTGGCCCAGGCGGTGCGCTACGCCCAGTGGCGCCGGCGCGCGGCGGAGCCCGGCCGGGTGCCGGAGTACGACGACCTGGACCCGGCGGGCGCCGCGGCGGACATCGCGGGGCTGGTGGGGGCGGGCGCCCCGGCCCACGCGGAAGGGATGCCCCTGGACGTACCGGAGCAGGCCGCCGCGCGCGTGCTCGGCCGGTACGGGATCACCGTGCTGCCCGCGCTGCCCGCCCCCGACCCGGACGCCGCCGCGGCCGCCGCCGCCCGGCTCGGCTACCCCGTCGCGCTCAAGACCACCGCCGTCCACCTGCGGCACCGTCCCGACCTCGGCGGCGTACGGCTCGACCTCGCCGGCGAGGAGCAGTTGCGCCTCGCCCACGCCGAGCTGACCGGCACCCTCGGCAACGCCGCCGAGCTCCAGCCCGTGGTGCAGGCCATGGCCCCGCGCGGCGTCGACACCGTCGTACGCGCCACCGTCGACCCCGGCGTCGGCGCCGTGCTCTCCTTCGGCCTGTCCGGCGCCCCCTCCGAGCTGCTCGGCGACCT
This sequence comes from Streptomyces sp. 184, assembly GCF_045781775.1. Lineage (NCBI taxonomy): Bacteria > Bacillati > Actinomycetota > Actinomycetes > Kitasatosporales > Streptomycetaceae > Streptomyces > Streptomyces sp. 184. The sequence goes on from NZ_CP123230.1 coordinate 2,296,881, forward strand.
CGCGCACCGGCTCGTGCCCGCGACCGACCGCGACGCCGCCGGGCTGATCCGCGCCATCCGGGGCGCCCCGCTGCTCTTCGGCTGGCGCGGCGCCCAGCCGGTGGACACGGCGGCGCTGGAGGAGCTGCTGCTGCGGCTGTCGATCTTCGTCGACGAGCACCCCGAGGTGGTCTCCGCCGAGCTGTCCCCGGTCGTGGTGGCCCCGCACGGCGTCAGCGTGCTGTCCGCAGCCCTGCGGCTGGCACCGCCGCCGCCCCGCATCGACCTCGGCGCCCGCCGCATGCCCAGCTACTGACGGGCGGGCCCCCGACCGGCCCGGATACCGGCCCGCGCCCCCACCGGGCCCGCCCGGGCGCCAACCCGCGCGCCCCGCCCGCCCCCGGGCCTCGCGACAGCGGACCGGGGCGGGCCCCCCGGGCCGTAGGATGGGCGCATGGCTAAGACCGGGACCGCGACCAAGGGGCTGCGCGCGGCGATCGAGCGCAGCGGCTACTACCCCGCCCTCGTGGCGGAGGCGGTGGAGGCCGCCGTCGGCGGGGAGCCCGTGTCCGGGTACCTGGTCCACCAGGAGACGACGTTCGACGCCAACGAAGTCCGGCGGCACGTCACCGTGCTCGTCCTCACCGACAGCCGCTTCATCGTCAGCCACACCGACGAGCAGGCCGCCGACGCCACCTCCCCGACGCCGTACGCCACCACCTCCACCGAATCCGTCAAGCTCGCCCGGATCTCCTCCGTCGTCCTCAGCCGCGTCGTCGGCAACCCCGAGGCGTACACCCCCGGCACCCTGCCCCGCGAGGTCGTGCTGACCGTCGGCTGGGGCGCCGTCAGCCGGCTCGACATGGAGCCCGCCACCTGCGGCGACCCCAACTGCGACGCCGACCACGGCTACACCGGCTCCGCCACCGCCGACGACCTGAGCCTGCGCGTCAGCGAGGCCGGCGACGGCCCCGAGACCGTACGGCAGGCCCTGGACTTCGCCCAGGCACTCTCCGAGGCCACCGCCGCCGGCCCCGAAGCCTGATGACGGCCACGGGGGGGACGCCGGGCGCCGGGGCACCGGAGCACGCCGACTGGCCCGCGCCGCTCGACCCCGCCGCCGCGCCCGCCCCCCGCTACGGCTCGAACTCCCTGGCCGACCTGCTGCCCAGTGCCGCCGCCGGCCTCGGCGTCCCCGGCTTCGTGCCGACCGTCGCCGGGGTCGAACCGGCCGACCGCGTCTGCGTGTTCCTCATCGACGGCCTCGGCTGGGAGCAGTTGCTCGCCCACCCCGAGGACGCCCCGTTCCTGCACGGGCTGGCCACCGGCGAGCCGCTGACCGCCGGCTTCCCCGCCACCACCGCCACCTCCCTCGCCTCCGTCGGCACCGGCCTGCCGCCCGGCGCCCACGGCCTGCCGGGCTACACGGTGCGCGACCCGGGTACCGGCGAGCTGATGAACCAGCTCCGCTGGCACCCCTGGACGGCGCCGCGCCAGTGGCAGCCGTACCCCACGGTCTTCCAGCTCGCCCACGACGCCGGGGTGCACACCGCGCAGGTCTCCTCGCCCGCCTTCGAGACCACCCCGCTGACGACGGTCGCGCTCAGCGGCGGCACCTTCCACGGCAGGCTGTCGGGGGAGGAGCGCATGGACTTCGCGGCGGAGCAGCTCGCCGCCGCGGACCGCACCCTCGTCTACACGTACTACAGCGAGGTCGACGGCAACGGCCACCGCCACGGTGTCGACTCCGACGCCTGGCGCGGCCAGCTCGGCTACGCCGACCGCCTCGCCCGCCGCCTCGCCGAGCAACTGCCGCCGCGCGCCGCGCTCTACGTCACCGCCGACCACGGCATGGTCGACATCCCCTTCACCGACGACGCCCGCTACGACGTCGACGAGGACTGGGAGCTGCGCGCCGGCGTGCGGCTCCTCGGCGGTGAGGGCCGCGCCCGGCACGTGTACGCCGCCCCGGGCGCCGCCGCCGACGTGCTCACCGTCTGGCGCGAGGTGCTGGGCGAGCGCGCCTGGGTGGTGAGCCGCGACGAGGCCGTCGCGCTGGGCTGGTTCGGGCCGAAGGTCGACGAGCGGGTACGGGACCGGCTCGGGGACGTCATCGCCGCCGCGGCCGACGACATCGCGATCGTCGCCACCCGCACGGAGCCCAAGGAGTCCGCGCTCGTCGGCATGCACGGCTCGCTGACCCCGGCGGAACAACTGGTCCCGCTGCTCTCCGTACGCTCCTGAGGCGCACGCGCGGCAGACGTACGCCCGTACGCTCCGGCGGACCCGCCCGCGCGCCCGCCTAGCGCGGCGTGTGCACCAGCGTGAACCGCGCGCCCTCGATGTCCGCGACCTCCGCCATCCGCCCCGCAGGCGTCTCGTGCGGCTCGCGCACCTGCCGCCCGCCCAGCTCCACCGCGCGCGCCACGGCGGCGTCCACGTCGGCGACTTCGAAGTGCGTCGTCCAGCGCGGCCCCGTCTCGCGCAGCGTCTCCTCGTCGGCGCCGCAGACCGACGCCACGGGCCTGCCCTGGACGGACAGCGTCGCGGTGTCGCCCTCCGAACGTACGTCGTAGCCGAAGACCAGCTCGTAGAACTTCGCGACCATCGTCGGCTCCGCGACCAGCAGGTCGTTCCACACCGGCGTGCCCGGCCTGGCCCGCCGCTCCACCCCCGAGTGCTCCCGCGGCTGCCACACCCCGAACACCGCGCCCGCCGGGTCCGCGCAGATCGCCTTCCGGCCGGCCGCGTCGGCGTCCAGCGGCCCCACCCCCACCGTCCCGCCGCAGCAGCGCACCTGCTCGGTGGCGGTGTCGGCGTCGTCGGTCGCCAGGTACGGCGTCCAGGCGACGGGCAGCCTGCGGTCCGGTGCCATCGCGCCGATCCCGGCGACCTGGCCGCCGTCGAGGTGCGCCAGCCGGTACGCGCCCAGCGCGCGCGGGCCCTCCTCGAAGGCCCAGCCGAACAGGCCCCGGTAGAACTCCTCGGTCGTGTCCAGCCCGTGCACCATCAGGCTCACCCAGCACGGTGTGCCGGGCGCGCTGAGGATCGCTCCTTCGGACATGGCAGCCCTCTCTGACCATCGGGAGGTGGCGGTGGGTGACGCTTCGGTGACGCCCCCCAGATATTTCCATCCCCCTTGCCGCAGTGCGCCCCCTCTGCGCCGATCCATCTGAACAATTGTCCGTCTCGTTGCGAGATGTTCGTTTTTCGGGATGGGTGGGGCGGGGCGGGAAGCGCGGCGCGACTCTGCGCCAAGATGGCCCCATGGATGCCATCATCTCCGGAACCGAACTCGCGAGCGACCTGGCGGGCCCCCGGCCGCCCGTCGTGCTCGACGTGCGCTACACGCTCGGCGGCCCACCCGGCCGTCCCGAGTACGACGCAGGCCACATCCCCGGCGCCGCCTACGTCGACCTGGACGCCGAACTGGCCGCCCCGCCCGGACCGGAGGGCCGCCATCCGCTCCCCGAACCCGCCGTCTTCGGCGCCGCCATGCGCCGCGCCGGCGTCTCCGGCGACCGTCCCGTGGTCGTATACGACGGCGGGAAGGGCTGGTCCGCCGCGCGCTGCTGGTGGCTGCTGCGCTACACCGGCCACCCCGACGTCCGCGTCCTCGACGGCGGACTGGCCGCCTGGCCCGGCGAACTGTCCCGTACGCCGTACGCGGGCGGCGAGGGCGACTTCACGCCGGAGCCGGGAGCGCTGCCGGTCCTCACCGCCGACGAGGCCGGCGCGCTCGCCCGCCGCGGCGTGCTCCTCGACGCCCGCGCGGGGGAGCGCTACCGGGGCGAGACGGAGCCCATCGACCCGGTCGCGGGCCACATCCCCGGCGCGGTCTCGGCACCGACCACGGAGAACCTGGGCGCGGACGGGACCTTCCTCCCGGCGGCCGACCTCGCGGCGCGCTTCCGCGCCCTCGGGGCCGCCCCGGACACGGAGGTCGGCGTGTACTGCGGCTCGGGGGTCTCCGCGGCCCAGGAGGTGCTGGCGCTCGCGATCGCGGGCGTCCCCGCGGCGCTGTACCCGGGGTCGTGGTCGGAGTGGGTGGCGCAGCCGGCGCGAGAGGTGGCGACGGGCGCGGAGCCCGGCTGACGGCGCGGGGGGCGCCGCCCGCGTACCCGGGCAACGGGCGCGGCGTCTCCCGGCGTTGACGCGGCGGAGAGCGGGGGCGCGGTCCGTACGGAGGGAATCCGTACGGACCGCGCCCGACCGCTCGACTACTCCGGCTTCTTGCGCCGGCTCCCGAACACGATCTCGTCCCAGCTCGGCACCGCGGCCCGGCGGCCGGGCCGCACGCCGTCGGCCTCCGCCTGCCGGTCCGTCTGTCCCGTCAGCCGCTCCCGGTGCGCCGAGACGCTGCGCGGCATCAGCACGTCCGCGTACGCGGAACCGGCCGACCCCGCGCTCGCCGCCGGCGCCGCGGGCTCCTCCTCCACCGCGGGCGGCTCGGACTCCTCCTCCGGCTGCGGCCCCGGCACGGGGCCGTGGACCGGACCCGGCTTGGTCACGGAACCAGCCGAACCCGCCGTCCCGGACGGCCCGTCGGACGCGGCCGCCGACGCGGTCTGGTCTGGCACCACCAGGTCGCCCCGGAAGCTCGGCACCGCCTCCAGCAGGCTGGTCAGGGAGTCCCCGCGGTCCTCGCCGGAGGCGTCCCTGTCCCCGCGCCCGCCGTCGGACGGCCGCTCCGGACTCCGCGGCAGCCGCGCGATCTTCGGCACGAACGGCAGGCTGGGGTCCGGCGAGGTGTCGGTGTCGCCGATCAGCGCGCGCGCCTCGTCGTCGACGGGCTGTACGAGCCGCCGCGGTGGGTCGTACGTCCAGCCGGCGCTGTGCGGCTCACCGGCGACGCGGTAGACGAGCAGCACCTCCCAGGTGCCGTCGTCCCGCCGCCACGAGTCCCACCGCGAGGAGTCCTTCTCCGCGCCGCGCATCATCAGCCGCTCCGCGACCGCCTCGCCCAGCGCGGGACCGGCGCTCTCGCCGGGCCGCCGGATGGGCGTCTTGCGGGCCCGCTCGGCCATGAACGCCCGCTCCGCCAGCACCGGGCCCTCGAAGCGCCGTACGCGGTCGACGGGGATCCCGGCGAGCGCGGCGACCTCCTCCGCCGACGCCCCGGCTCGTATCCGAGCCTGGATGTCGCGGGGGCGCAGGTGGTTCTCGACCTCGATCTCGATCTGGCCGAGCCGCGCACGGTCGTTGCGCACCGCGGCGCGCAGACGCTCGTCAATCGGAAGGGTGTACTCCGTACTGTCCGCAGCCTTCAGCACCAGCCGTGTGCCGTCGTTACTGACCGCCACGACACGCAGTTCGGGCATGGGAACCTCCCGGTGGTGCCTGCCGACGTTCGGTGCGTCGCTGCTCTTTCCGCTAGTCGAGTGTGGCCTGCCCGGGTGCAGCCTGCCACAACATTGCTGAGTTGCCCGGCGTGTCGGGTCTTGGAACCCGATGCGCCGTTATGACACGGTTACGCATTTGCAACGCAGCGGCCGTGATCGCCGCCGTCGGACGGGCACCGGAGCACTGGCTCGCCCACAGTACTCCATTCGAGCCATGCGGGTGGACCGGCGCGCCACCGAACGCGGAACGTCGCACGGCAGTTGAGTCTGCCTGTTGCGCCCCGGTTCGATCAAGAGGTGCGTTGCATCACAGAATCCCCGGAATCGGAACTATCGGTCCGTCCGCGCGGTCGTTCATGACGGCAGGAGGCCATCGGAGCGATCTTGGGATGGAGATGCAGAGCACGGCGGACAGGACGACGGACGACGAGGGCCGGGAGCGGCGCAGGGGCCGGATCGAGCTGAGCGGCGCCCAGGTCGCGGGCGGTGCGTCGGCCACGATGGTGGCCGCGTTCCTCGCGTCCAGCATGGGCGTGTACGGCACGATCATCGGCGCCGGCGTGGTCAGCGTGGGCGCCACCGCGGGCGGCGCGCTCTTCCAGCACGTCTTCCGGCGCACCGGCCAGCAGTTGAAGGACGCCGCGGTCGCGGCGCCGAAGGCGCTGCACAAGCAGACGACGCCGCTGCACACGCCCGTACGCAACCGGGTGGACGACGAGACGCAACTGCTCCGGACCGTGGCCCCCGACGCCGGGGACGAGACGCAACTCCTGCCCGCGGCACGGCCCGCAGGAGACGACGCGACGCAACTCCTGCCCGCCGCCGGCGGCTTCGGCGCCGCCAGCACCCACGGCACCCGTTCCCGCGGCTGGCGCCGCCTCGCGCTGGTCGCCGCCGGGACGTTCCTCGCCGTGATGGCCGTGGTCTTCGGCATCGAGAAGGTCGTCGGCGGACCGCTCTCCAACGCCTGGGGCGACGACCGCACCGGCACGTCCTTCAGCCCCGGCGAACGGAAGTCCGACTCCCCGCCGGCGGACGAGGACGGCCGGACCACCGACGACGACACCCCGGAGCCCGGCTCCGAGGCCAGCGAGGACAGCGAGGACAGCGAGGAGACCGGGGAGGACGGCGGGACCGGCGGCACCCCCGGCTCCGGCGAGCCGGATGACGGCGGCTCCGGCGCCACCGACGACGGCACCGACCGGGACCGCAACCCCGGCGGCACGCCCACCCCGCAGCCCGGCGGCGGCGACCCCGCCCCCGGCACCGGCGGCGACGGCGGCACGGCGCCGGCCCCCACGCCCACCCCGACGTCGCCGGGAGCCGGCGAGGACGGCCAGGAGCAGCCCGGCACCGGGGAGTCTCCGGCGGCCCCGCAGCAGGACGGCGCGGCGGCACCGGAGGGCGCCCGGTAGGAACCCGCGGGACCGGTGCACCCGGTCAGTCCCCCAGGACCCGCCGCAGGTAGTCGTTGCCGAACACCCGCCCGGGGTCCAGCCGGTCCCGTACCGCCGTGAACTCCTCGAACCGCGGGTACACGCCCGCCAGGTACTCCGCGTCGCGGCTGTGCAGCTTCCCCCAGTGCGGCCGGCCGCCGTGCGCCGTCATGATCCGCTCCACCGCGGTGAAGTACGCCTGGTGCGGCGTCCCCCGGTACAGGTGCACCGCGACGTACGCCGTGTCCCGCCCGGACGCCGTCGACAGCGGGATGTCGTCCGCGGGTGCGACCCGTACCTCCACCGGGAAGCTGATGCGCAGCCCCGACCGGTCGACCATCGCCTTCAGCTCCCGGATCGCGGACACGGCCGCCGCACGCGGCAGCGCGTACTCCATCTCCACGAACCGCACCCGCCGGGGGCTGGTGAAGACCTTGTACGGGATGTCCGTGTACGTACGCGCGGACAGCGCCCGGCTGGAGACCGCCGCGATGCCCGGGATCGCCGCGGGTACCGCCCGCCCCAGCGCGCAGGCCGCCCGGAACACGCCGTTCGACAGCAGCTCGTCGTCGACCCACCCGCCGATCCGGCCGAGCGGCCGTGCGGGGCCCTCGCTGCGGTTGTTGCGCTTGGTGTTGCAGCGGCCGGTGTGCGGGAACCAGTAGAACTCGAAGTGCTCGTTGTCCTCCGCCAGTTCGTCGAAGGACGCGAGGACGCTCTCCAGCGCCATCGGCTCCTCCCGCGCGGCGAGCAGGAAGACGGGCTCCACCGCGAACGTCAGCGACGTGACGACGCCCAGCGCGCCGATGCCGAGCCGGGCGGCGGCGAAGACGGCCGCGTCCTCTCCGGTCGACCCCGCGGAGTACGTACGCGCCCGGCCGTCGGCGGTGACCAGCTCCAGGGCGGTGATCTGGGCGGCCAGCGAGGCGGAGGAGCGGCCGGTGCCGTGGGTGCCGGTGGCGGTGGCGCCGGCGACCGTCTGCTCCATGATGTCGCCCATGTTCGTCAGCGACAGGCCGGCGGCGGCGAGGGCGAGGTTGAGCTGGTGCAGCGGGGTGCCCGCGGCGACGGTGACGGTGCCGGCCCCGCGGTCGATCTCGTGGATGCCGACCAGCCGCTCCGGGCGGATCATGAGCCCGCCGGTGGCCGCGGCGGCGGTGAAGGAGTGGCCCGTACCGACGGCCTTCACCTTCAGGCCGTCCTCGGCGGCGGCGCGCACGGCCTCGGCGGCCTCGGCGGTGCCGGCGGGACTGACGGTGCGTGCGGGGCGCGCGGCGACGGTGCCCGCCCAGTTGCGCCAGGCGCCCGCGGCCCTCCTGCTGCTCACCTGCTGCATCCGTCGTCCATCCGCTGAACGGGCCGGTCGTACGGCCCCTGTCGGCTTCCCGAGCCGGCTCCCCGCCCCCGGCTGGACAGGGATGATACTCGCGCGTACGGACCGGCTCGACGGCGGTGCCTGGCTCGGGGCCGGCGGCCGGTACATGGCAGGATCGAAGTCATGCCCGACGCGCAGTCCCCCCAGCCGTACGACGCCCTTCTGCTGCTGTCCTTCGGCGGTCCCGAGGGCCCGGACGATGTGGTTCCGTTCCTGGAGAACGTCACGCGGGGCCGCGGCATCCCGCGCGAGCGGCTGGAGGAGGTGGGGCAGCACTACTTCCTCTTCGGCGGCGTCAGCCCCATCAACGCCCAGAACCGCGAGCTGCTCCGCGCCCTGCGGGAGGACTTCGCGGACGCCGGCCTCGACCTGCCGGTCTACTGGGGCAACCGCAACTGGGCCCCGTACCTCACCGACACCCTGCGGGAGGTCGCGCGCGCCGGACACCGGCGGGTGCTGGCGCTGGTCACCAGCGCGTACGCCTCGTACTCCGGCTGCCGGCAGTACCGCGAGAACCTCGCCGAGTCGCTGGCCGCGCTCGCCGCGGAGGGCCTGGAGCCGCCGCGCGTCGACAAGCTGCGGCACTACTTCAACCACCCCGGCTTCGTCCGCCCCGTCGCCGACGGCGTGCTGGCCGCGCTGGACCGGCTCCCCGCGGACGTACGCGACGGCGCCCACCTGGCGTTCTCCACGCACTCCATCCCCACCGCCGCGGCCGGCACCTCCGGCCCCCCCGGGGCCCACGGCGACGGCGGCGCCTACGTCGCCCAGCACCTCGACGTCGCCGGGCTGGTCGCGGACGCGGTGCGGGAGGCGACGGGCGTGGAGCGGCACTGGCGGCTCGTCTACCAGTCGCGCAGCGGCGCGCCGCACATCCCGTGGCTGGAGCCGGACATCTGCGACCACCTCGACGAGCTGCACGCGGCCGGCGCGCCCGCGGTGGTGATGGTGCCGGTCGGCTTCGTCTCGGACCACATGGAGGTCCTCTACGACCTCGACACCGAGGCCGCCGCGAAGGCGGCGGAGCTGGGTCTGCCCGCGGTGCGCTCGGCGACGGTCGGGGCCGACCCGCGGTTCGTCGCGGCGGTGCGGGAGCTGGTCCTGGAACGGGCCGCGGCCGAGCGCGGGGAGCCGGTGGAGCGCTGCGCGCTGGGCGCGCTGGGGCCCAGCCACGACGTCTGCCCGGCGGGCTGCTGCCCGGCCCGTACGCCCCGGCCCGCGACCGCGGGCGCCGACTGACACCGCCCGCCCGCCCGCCGGCCCCGTCCCGCCCCCGCCTCCCGAGGAGCACGAGCACCGTGACCGACGAGCCCCGCCCCGAGCCCTCCGCCGCGCCGTCCGACGAACTGCTGGCCCTGGCGCTGGAGGCCGCGCGCCGCGCGGGCGAGTTGCTGCGCGACCGCCGGCCCGCCGACCTCGGCGTGGCCGCGACGAAGTCCAGCGCCATCGACGTCGTCACCGAGATGGACTTCGCCGCCGAGAAGCTGATCACCGGGTTCCTCGCCGAGCGCCGGCCCGCGGACGGGATCCTGGGCGAGGAGGGCGCGAGCAGGTCGGGCACCAGCGGCGTGCGCTGGGTCATCGACCCGATCGACGGCACCGTGAACTACCTCTACGGGCGCCCCGACTGGTCGGTCAGCATCGCCGCGGAGTACGCGGGCGAGGCCGTCGTCGGCGTCGTGGCGGCGCCGATGCGCGGCGAGACGTACCACGCCGTACGCGGCGGCGGCGCCTACGTCAACGGCACCCCGGCGCACTGCCGGCCCGCCCCGCCGATGGACCAGGCGCTGGTCTCCACCGGCTTCAACTACGTCCACACGGTCCGCACGCACCAGGCCGAGGTGGCGCGGCAGCTCATCCCCCGGCTCCGCGACATCCGCCGCGGCGGCTCTGCGGCGATCGATCTGTGCGACGTGGCCTGCGGCCGGCTCGACGGCTACTACGAGCGCGGGCTCAACCCGTGGGACCTGGCCGCCGGCGACCTCATCGCCCGCGAGGGCGGTGCGCTGACCGGCGCCCGGCCGGGCGAGCGGCCCGACGGGGACCTGACCGTCGCCGCGGTGCCGGGGCTCTTCGAGCCGCTCCAGCGGCTGCTGGACGAGCTGGGCGCCTGGCACGACTGACGGGGCTCCGCCCCAGGCCGTACCGCCGCCACGTCCACCGCCAGGGCCCTTCCCGCCCCGTCGTACGGCACCGCCGCACGCCGCCCGGGCCGCCCGCGGTGCCGCCACCTTCCCGCCCGTACCGCGAAACCCCCGCGCCACCGCCCCGACGACTCCCGGACACCTCCGGACAGTGCGGCGCCCCGGCACCGTCGCGGTGCCGGGGCGGGAGCGGGTCGTCGGGCGGGTCAGACTCCGGAGCCGGCGCCGACCTCGACGCCGTGGTCGGCGGCGAGCCGGCGCAGATCGTCCAGCTCCTCCTGTTCGACCTCGACACCGAACTCGTCGCCTTCCTCGCGGGCGCGGTCCAGCTCGTTCTCGGCCTTCTTGATGCGCTGAAGAATTCCAGCGGTGAAAGCGTCCATTGTGTGCGCCCCCTCGTCGTCGGGTCGAGGCACTTGGGGGTGTGCCGACGGTTCAGATCACGGAGACCGTCCCTCCGGCTACAGCCTGTGTGCCATGCCGGAAATGGAGGCTGGGAAACGTGATCGGCGGGTGTGGGATCGTCCTCCCCGCACCACCGGGGGTGGAAACATCGGATCCGCAGAATCTTTGGGTGCCCGGCTGCTTACCACCGGTTTACGCACATTGCAGGCAGGATGGAGCTGTTCTTCAGGACCGATCCGTGCCCCCCACGCACTACGAGAAGGGACCCCGACGTGCGCGTACTCGTCGTCGAGGACGAGCAACTGCTCGCCGACGCGGTGGCCACCGGGCTGCGCCGGGAGGCGATGGCCGTGGACGTCGTCTACGACGGCGCGGCGGCCATCGACCGCATCGAGCTGAACGACTACGACGTCGTGGTGCTCGACCGCGACCTGCCCCTCGTCCACGGCGACGACGTGTGCAGCAAGGTCGTCGAGCTGGGCCTGCCCACGCGCGTGCTGATGCTGACCGCCGCGGGCGACGTCCGCGACCGCGTCGAGGGGCTGGAGCTGGGCGCGGACGACTACCTGCCCAAGCCGTTCGCCTTCAGCGAACTCACCGCGCGCGTGCGCGCCCTCGGCCGGCGCAGCACCCAGGCGCTGCCCCCGGTGCTGGAGCGGGCCGGGATCAAGCTCGACCCGGGCCGCCGGGAGGTCTACCGGGACGGGCGGCTGGTGCAGCTCGCGCCGAAGGAGTTCGCGGTGCTGGAGGTGCTGATGCGGGCCGAGGGCGGGGTGGTCTCCGCTGAGCAGTTGCTGGAGAAGGCGTGGGACGAGAACACCGACCCGTTCACCAACGTCGTGCGGGTCACCGTCATGACGCTGCGCCGCAAGCTCGGCGAGCCCCCCGTGATCATCACGGTGCCCGGCTCGGGCTACCGCATCTGACGTTCCCGACGTCCCCCCACGCACCCGACGGATGGCCCCATGGACGAGAACAGACGCTCCGCGTCGGGCGCGCTGCCCGCCGGCACCCCGCCCAAGCCCACCTGGGACCCCCGGGAGGCCGCGGCGCCGTACTGGCTGCGCCCGACCATCCGGATACGGCTCACGCTGATCTACGGCGGCATGTTCCTGATGGCCGGCATGGTGCTGCTGGCCATCATCTATCTGCTGGCCGCCACCGCCCTGGACAGCTTCGCCACCCCGTTCAAGCTGCTGGAGAGCAGCGGCACGGTGCAGGTGGCCAGCGAGCCGTGCCCCGAGGTCTCGGACGCGAAGACGTACGACCAGTTCAACGACATCCTCGGCGCCTGCATCGAGCGGCGGCGCGAGCTGGCTCTGGACTCCCTGCTGCGCAAGTCGCTGCTCGCGCTGCTGGGGATGACGGTCCTCGCCTTCGCCTTCGGCTACGTCGTCGCCGGCCGGGTGCTCTCGCCGCTGGGCCGCATCACCCGTACCGCCCGCAGCGTGGCCGGTTCCGACCTGCACAAGCGCATCGAGCTGGACGGGCCCGACGACGAGCTGAAGGAGCTGGCCGACACCTTCGACGACATGCTCGACCGCCTCGACCGGGCGTTCAACTCCCAGCAGCGCTTCGTCGCCAACGCCTCGCACGAGCTGCGCACCCCGCTGGCGATCAACCGCACCCTGCTGGAGGTCCAGCTCTCCGACCCGGACGCCTCGCCGGAGCTCCAGCAGCTCGGCAAGACGCTGCTGGCCACCAACGAGCGCAGCGAGCTGCTGGTCGAGGGACTGCTGCTGCTCGCCCGCAGCGAGAACGAGATCGTCGACAGGAAGCCCGTCGACCTCGCCGAGGTCGCCTCCCAGGCGATGGACCAGAGCCGCGGCGAGGCGCAGACCAAGGGCGTCGAGCTGCGCGGGGTGCGCAAGCCCGCGTACGTCCAGGGCAACGGCGTGCTGCTGGAACGGGTGGGGCTGAACCTGGTGCAGAACGCGGTGCGGTACAACATCCCGGAGGGCGGCTGGGTCGAGGTGCAGACCGAGGCGCAGCCCGGCGTAGCGGTCCTGACGGTCGCCAACACCGGACCGGTCGTCCCCGCGTACGAGGTGGACAACCTTTTCGAGCCGTTCCGGCGGTTGCGCACGGAGCGTACGGGCAGCGACAAGGGGGTAGGACTGGGGCTGTCCATTGTGAGATCCGTCATTCGCGCGCACGGCGGGACGGTCACCGCACAGCCGCGCGAAGGCGGGGGACTGGTGATTCGTGTCGCCTTGCCGATGCAGACTGTGTGATATGTCACATTCCGCCCATCCCGGCCGTGTGCGCTGCGTCATCGCCGCATTCCGGGAAAAGCCCGTAAGATCCGCGTTTCCGCAGGATGCGGTCACGGGAAGTACACGGGGTGGCGTGCACGAGAAGGGCCCGGGACCGCGTATGGTCCCTTTCGCCATCCGGCCGCGATCACCCCTGCGGGGGGCGGTTGGGTGTCGATTGAGTAACAGACCTTGATGTGAGGCAAAATCTCCGCTTCGGGTCGGGCACAAGACCGGCCTCTCATGCGTTACGTGCGCTGGAGACTCACTGACCACCCGGAGGGGGAGAGCGAGAATGGCAACGGACTACGACACCCCACGCAAGACAGACGACGACGTCAACGAAGACAGCATCGAAGAGCTGAAGGCGCGGCGTAGCGACAAGTCGGCCGCCGCCGTCGACGTCGACGAATTCGAGCAGAACGAGGGCCTGGAGCTGCCCGGTGCGGACCTCTCCAACGAGGAGCTGTCCGTGCGGGTGCTGCCCCGTCAGGAGGACGAGTTCACCTGCATGAGCTGCTTCCTGGTGCACCACCGCAGCCAGTTGGCCGCCGAGAAGAACGGCCAGCCGATCTGCCGCGACTGCGCGGCCTGAGGCCGGCCGTGGCCCCCACGGCCGGCTCCGGTTCCGCCGGGCCGAAGACCGGGATCCTTCGACGGACGCGCCCCGACCGGCACGTCCGGGCGGCGTTGGAGCGGGTGGCGGACGCCATCGTGCAGACGGCGCCGCGTGTCCCGGTCCGCGACCTGGCGGCGCTGCGCCGGCAGTTCCCCGGGCTCGGCCCGGAGGAGATCGCCGACCGGCTCATCGCCGGAGCGGTGCGGGGGAGTGCCACGGTCGGCGCGGGCATCGGAGCGGCGGCGATGATGCCCGCGCCGCCTGCGATGCCCGCGGAACTGGCCGCCGAGATCGTCGCGGTGGCCTCGATAGAGCTGAAGCTGATCGCCGAGCTGCACGAGGTGTACGGGGTACGGGCGGCAGGCCCGGCGCGGCAGCGGGCCATGGCGTATCTCGGCGCCTGGACCGAGGAGCGCGGCATCGACACCGCCAAGCTCGTCAGCTTCGACGCCGTGCTCGGCGGTCCCATGCGCCGCCGGCTGCGGCAGCAGGTACTCAAGCGCACCGTGCGGAACCTGCCGAGCCTCGCCCCGTTCCTCATGGGCGCGGCCGCCGGTGCGCTGATGAACCGCAGGGACACCCGCAAGCTCGCCGAACGCGTCCGCGACGACCTGCGCTCCCGCCAGGTCCCGTGGGACGCGCTTTTGCCCGCGGGCGGAGAGCTCGCGGCACCCGGAGGCCCGAAGGGCCTCGGGGGCGCAGCAGGCGCCGCCGGTGCACCCCGCGGCGAGCTGCCCGGGGGTGACCCCCAGGCGCCGCCTCCCGCCGACCGCTGAGCAGCCTCGCGGTCCCTTCCGGCACCGAGCCCCGTCCGGCGCGCCCCGGCCTCTTCCGGTCCCGCGCTTTCCGGCCGTACGCTCCGTCCGGTCGTCAGCCCGCGGCGGACCGCAGTACCGCCGCCAGCCGCTCCGGCTCCCGCGTGGACAGGTAGAGATACGGCGTCGGATCCTCCGGATCCGTGACCTCCACCCGTACCGCAGTCGGGATGTACCCCCGCAGCAGCATGTACGCGCGCGTGTCCGCCTTGTGCGTGCGCCAGGCCCGCGCCTCCTCGGCGTCCAGCACCCGGGCCTCCCCGAGCGCCGTGAGCGGGATCCGGGCGTCGTCCGTGACGAGCTGCCCGGCGATGACGCGGATCCGTGCCGAGCCGTACGAGCTGACGCCGACCGCCGCCAGCGCCGTCCCGCCGGCGAGCCCGGCCAGCAGCGGGAGCGTCCCGAACGGCGTCAGCACCAGCGCCAGACAGACCCCCGTGCCCACCGCCAGGCCCCACCAGGACCGCGGTGCGCTCAGCCGCTCGTCGTAGCTCTGCGTCGTCTCCATGGCCTCCACCCTCCCACGGCCGCCGCCCGCGGCTCGGCCGCGGGTCGTGCGCGCAGGTAGGCTCTGGCCGCGTGACTGCAAGTGACAAGCTGACCCCGCCGCCCGGCGCCGCGGAACCCGTGCGGCATCCGGACGCCCCGGCGCCGGGGCAGCTCCTCGGCCCCCATTACGACCAGTGCTTCGGCTGCGGCGGCGGCCAGGAACACGGCCTGCACCTGGCCGCGCGGGCGGGCGAGGGCGTGAGCGTGACCGCGGAGTTCACCGTCAGGGCCGCCCACCAGGGCGCCCCCGGCCTCGCCCACGGCGGGGTGCTCACCTCCGCGCTCGACGAGACGCTGGGCGCGCTGAGCTGGCTGCTGCGCACCATCACGGTGACCGGCCGGCTGGAGACCGACTTCCTGCGCCCGGTGCCGGTGGACACGACCCTCCACCTGGCCGCCCGCGCCCGCGCCGTCGCCGGCCGCAAGATCTACTCGACCGCCACCGGCCGCCTCGACGGCCCGGACGGACCGGTGGCCGTGCGCGCCGACGCCCTTTTCGTGGAGGTCAAGGTGGACCACTTCGTCGAGCACGGCCGGGACCGCGAGATCCGCGCCGCGATGGCCGACCCCGACCAGGTGCGGCGGGCCCGCGCCTTCGAGGTGAACCCGTGACGGCCGGGCGGGAGCCGGTGGACGTACTCATCCGCCGCGTCGACCCCGAGGTACCGCTTCCGTCGTATGCGCACCCGGGCGACGCGGGCGTCGACCTCGTCACCACGCAGCCCGCGGAGCTGCCCCCCGGCGAGCGCGTGATCCTGCCCACCGGCATCGCCATCGCGCTGCCCGACGGCTACGCGGCCTTCGTGCACCCGCGCTCCGGGCTCGCCGCCCGCTGCGGCGTGACGCTCGTGAACGCCCCGGGGACGGTTGATGCCGGGTACCGTGGGGAGATCAAGGTGAACGTGGTCAACCTCGACCCGCGCCGCCCGGTGCGGTTCGAGCGTTTCGACCGGATCGCCCAGCTCGTGATCCAGCAGGTGGAAAAGGCCCGCTTCCACGAGGTGGCCGAACTCCCCGGCTCCGCCAGGGGCGCGGGCGGGCACGGGTCAACCGGAGGGCACGCTTCCCTCGGGGACCGGAAGACCGTTCATGGATACGCTTCGGTCGTTGCCGACCGGGAAGGACAGTGACGTGTTCGGACGTCGTCGCAAGGGGCAGGAGGAGCCCGCCGACAAGCTCGCCGACGGCGTGGCCGCCGAGGACGCCGAGGAGTCGGCGGACGAGCCCGAGGACGGGGAGGAGCGCAGGTACGCGCTGCCCCCCGAGGAGCGGCCCGAGGGGCCGTGGGACATCGGCGAGGTCGAGGACGCCACCCGCGGCCGGGTGGACCTCGGCGGGCTGATCGTCCCCGGGGTCGAGGGCATGGAGCTGCGCGTCGAGGTGGCGGGCGAGTCGATCGTCGCCGCGACCGTCGTGCTGCGCGACAGCGCGATCCAGTTGCAGGGCTTCGCCGCCCCGAAGAACGAGGGCATCTGGGGCGAGGTCCGCGCCGAGATCGCCAACGGCATCACCAAGCAGGGCGGCATCATCGACGAGCGCAAGGACAGCCTCGGCTGGGAGCTGCGCGCGCAGGTACCGGTGAAGCTGCCCGACGGCAAGAGCGGCATGCAGGTGGTGCGGTTCGTCGGCTGCGACGGCCCGCGCTGGTTCCTGCGCGGGGTGATCTCCGGCCACGCCGCGGTGCAGCCGCAGGCGGCCGGGGTGCTGGAGAAGATCTTCCGCGAGACCGTGGTCGTACGCGGCGACGGCCCGATGGCGCCGCGCGACCCGATCGTGCTCCAGCTCCCGACGGACGCGCAGATGGTGCCGGACGGTGTGCAGCAGGACGAGGCGAGCGAGGGCTCCCGGTTCGCCGGCGGCATCGACTCGCTGGCGCGCGGCCCGGAGATCACCGAGGTGCGGTAGCGCTTCGCGCGGAGGCGCAGGTACGGCGGCGGGCCGGGTCGTGATGACCCGGCCCGCCGCCGTGTGCGCGGGCCGGCGGGGCCGCGGGTGGCCAGCCGAGGCGGGCGGGTAGGGCGAGCGCGGGGGGTACCGCCTGCTGTGCCGCCGGGGTGCCCCCCCGGGCCCCCGCGTCGGCTCCGCGGTTCGGGGCGGGGCGGTTGCGGTGTCCCGCCGGACCCGGGGCGGCGGCGTGCGCGTAACGAAGCGGTCAAGGCGTGTTCTTGATCTCCCCGTGCCGCCGCGGCTCGCTTATTCTCCCGGAATCCGGACAGGGGGGACCGTTGACCGCGACCGTCGCGCGCGGCGTCGCCGGCGGGACGGGGTCGGGCCGCCGGCTGCCGCCGTTGCTGCGGCAGAGCGCACACCACGGCCTCGTGCTGGCCGCCGCCGCGCTCGCCCTCCTGCTGGCCGTCACCGTCCTCGCCGCGCTCGTCGCGGTCGCCGAGCAGGCCGCGGAGGCCGGGGCCCGGGAGCGGCTGGCGGCGGACCCGGACGCGGCGGTGCGGATCAGCGGGGCGTACGACCCCGAGGGCGTGGCGCGCGCGGACGGGCCGGTGCGGGACGCGCTGGCGCGTACGTACGGCGACGTGCCGCACCGTACGACGCGGCTGCTGCGGGCGCCGGCCGCGCGGGAGCAGCAGTTGGCGGTGGCCGGGAGCGGCGTCGGCGAGCGGGGCGCGGTGGGTCTCTCACTGCTCTGGGCGCAGGACGCCGGCGGGCAGGCGCGGCTGACGGAGGGGGAGTGGCCGCGGGCCGGGGGCGGGGACCGGGCGGCGGCCGGGGGGACGGTCGAGGTCGCCCTCGACGAGGCGTACGCGGCGCGGCTGGGGCTGGGGACGGGCGACGAATTCGCCCTGGGCGGCGACGAGGACGCCGCGGCGCAGGACACCGGGTCGAGCGGCGACGACGATGCCGCGGTGCGGCCGCTCGGGATGCGGGTCAGCGGGCTCTACGCCCCGCGGGACCCCGACGCGCCCCTCTGGCAGGACCTCACCGGCACCTTCGGCACCCCCGACAGCGTCGGCCTCGTCGCCCGCCGCGCCTTCGCCGAGCAGCCCGCCCTCGTCCGCGACGCCACCGCCGTGTGGCTCGCCGTGCCCGACGCCCGGCGGCTGCGGCTCGGGCAGGTCGACCCGCTGCGCGAGCGCGCCGTCGCGCTGGCCTCCGGCGACGCCGAACGGGTCGTCTTCGGCGGCGCCTCCGGGCGGTCCGCGGCTCTCGCCGAGACCGAGGCCGACACCGACCTGCCGTACGTGCTGCGGCAGTTGGACGTGCCCGTCGCCGTCGCCCGGGCCGGTACGTACCTGCCCGTGGCCCTGCTCGCCTCGCTGGCCCTGGCCGCGCTGGTGCTGACCGCCCGGCAGCTCGCCCGGCACCGCGCCGCCGAGCAGGTGCTGCTCGGCGCCCGCGGCGCCGGGCCCCTGCGGCTCGTCGGCGGGGCCGCGGCGCAGTGGGCGGCCGTGGCGCTGCCCGCCGCGCTGGCCGCGCCGTACCTGGCCGGCCCGCTGCTGCGCGGACTCGCGGACGCCGGGCTGCTCGACGGGCCGGTGCCCGCGAGTGCCGCGACCGGCGCGGGGTGGACGGTCGCCGCGCTGGCGCTGGCCGTGCACGCCGCCGCCGCGCTGACGCCCGTCGCCCGCGCCGCCCGGGACCGGCGGGCGCCGGCCCGGCTGCGGCGGCGGGTGCCGCGGCTGGCGGCGTACCAGCGTGCGGGTACGGACCTGGCGCTGGCCGGCGTCGCCGCGGTCGGCTGGCTGCAACTGGTCACGTACCGCACCCCGGTCGCCGACTCCGGCACCGTCGACCCCGTCGTCGTGCTCGCGCCCGTCGCCCTCACCGCCGCGACCGTGCTGCTGGCGCTGCGCCTGCTGCCGCTGGCCGCCCGCGCCGCCGACCGGCTCGCGCGCCGCTCCGGCGGCCTCGTCCTGCCGCTGGGCGGCTGGCACCTGGGCCGCCGCGCCGCCGGGCACGCCGGGCCCGCGCTGCTCGTCGCCCTCGCGCTGGCCATCGCCGCGCTCGGCGCCACCGCCCTCGCGGTGCTCGACCACGGCGACCGCGACCAGGCCGCGTTCGCGGTCGGCGCCGACCTCGGCGTCGAGGCCGGGCAGGAGGGTGCGGGCTTCGTGCCGCGCGCGGAGCGGCACGCCAGCTACGGCCGGCTGCCGGGCATCGCCGCGGCCACGCCGGTGGTGGACTGGGACGTCACGGTCGGCACCTCGTTCGCGGGGATGACGGCGCTGGACTCCGCGGAGGTGCTGCCGACGCTGCGTACCGGCGCGGACGCCGGCCCGGTGCCCGCCGTACGGGACGGGGCCGGCGTCCCGTACGACACGCTCGCCGCGCTCGGCGGCACCGGCCCGGCACCGGCGCACGGGCTGCGGCTGCCCGGCCGCCCCGACGCCCTCGGCATGCGCGTGCGGATCGACGCGGACGGCCCCGGCACCCCCGAGCCGTTCACGCTCACCGCCACCCTGGAGGACGCCGACGGCCTCGCGCACACCGTCTCCGGCACCCTGCCGCCCGCCGATGGCCGGGCGCACCGGACGAGCATCCCGCTCGGCCCGTACCAGCACCCGCTGCGGCTCACCGGACTCCGGTTGGCCACCGAGGAGGAGACCGAGCAGCGCACGTACCGGCTGACGATCGACGACTTCACCGGCGAGGAGCCGACGGGTCCCCGCGGCGGCTGGCAGGACCTCCTCGGCGGCGAACTGCCCGACCGCGGCCTGGCCGGCTGCCCCGGCCGCACGCCGCCGCCACCCGGCGGCGGGATGCCGCCGCGCCACGCCACCGGCTTCGTGCTCTGCGAGGCACACACCGCCCCCGGCGCGCTCTTCGACGGCGTGCTGCGCGGCCCGGACACCTCGCTCCGCGACGACCTGCTGAGCTGGCAGCTCCAACTCGGCCTCACCGGGCAGGGCAAGCCGCGGCCCGTGCCCGTGCTCGCCACCGACGCGCTGCTCGACGCGGGCCAGGCGGAGGTGGGCGAGACCCTGCGGGCCGGGCTGCCCGGCGGCACGGAGCTGCGCGCGGAGGTCGTCGGCAGCGTCGATGCAGTCCCCGGCACCGACCCGCGGCGGGCGCGGCTGCTGGTGGACACCCGGATGCTGGCCGCGTACCTGGTACGGGCCGGGCTCGACCCGCCCGTGGAGTCGCAGTGGTGGCTGGCCGCCCGCGACGGCGACGCGGGCGCGGCGCGCGCGGCCGTCGAGCGGCGGCCGGAGCTGGGCACGGCGCGCGACGTGCCGGGGGAGCGGGCGGAGCTGGCGGCGTCGCCGCTGCGCGAGGGCACGGACGGGGCGCTGCGGCTGTGCCTGGTGCTGGCGCCGGCGTTCGCCGTGGTCGGCTTCGCGCTGCACAGCGTGCTGGCGGTACGGGCGCGGGCCCGGGAGTTCGCGCTGCTGCGGGCGCTGGGCGTACGCACGCGGCAGTTGACGGCGCTGCTGTGGACGGAGCAACTGTGCCTCGCGGCGTTCGCCGCCGCGGTGGGCACGGCGACGGGCGTGGCGCTGGCGGCGGCGGTGGTGCCGGCCGTGACGGTCGGCGAGACCGGGGCGGCGGTGCACCCGGAGCTGACGGTCGCGGTGCCGTGGCTGCGGGTGGCGGTGGTGGCCGCGGCGGTGACGGTGCTGATCTGCCTGGCGGTCACGGCGACGGCGCGGGCGCTGGCGCGCACGGACCTGGCGCGGGTGCTGAGGGCGGGGGACGAGTGAGCGGGCGAGCGGGCGGGCGGTGGTGGCGCCGGGGGCGCGTGGCGGGGGAGTCGCGCCGGGGCGGTGCGGAGGAGGCGGGCCGGGAGGGGGCGGGCGGGGCAGAACGGGCGGACCGGGCGGGCGGACCCGCCGGTGCGTCCGGCGCCGGGCGCGGGGGCGGTGCGGAGCCGTCGGGCCCGGGGCGTACGGAGCCGGTGCCCGGCCCGGTCCGTACGACGCAGGGATCCGGCGCCGCCGTCACCCGCCCGCCGTCCGGCGCCGCCCCGCCCCCGCCCCCGCCGCCCCGCGCCGCCCGCGGCCCCCGCGCCTGGCGCGAGGCCCGCGCCGACCTGCCCGCCCTCGTCTGCCTCGGCGTGCTCGTCGCGCTGCTCGCCGCCGTCGCCACCGCCGCGCCCCCGCTGCTCGACCGCGCCGCCGGCCGCGCGCTCGTCGACCGGATCGACGCGGCGCAGGACGAACGCCCCCTGCTCACCCGCTCCGTGTCGTTCGGCCAGCCGGTCATCGGGCCGTCGGGGGAGGGCAGGACGAGCCTCGCCGAGGACCTGAAGGCGGCCGGGGTGGACGTGACCTCCGCATCCCCCGCCGCCCTCGACGGCCTCCTCGACGAGCCCCGGCAGCAGGTCCTCGTCCCCGCCGCCACCCTCGCCGCCCCCCGCGGCACGGCCGCCCTGTCCCTGCTCCACACCAGCGAGGCCCCCGGCCCCGCCGGCTACGCCGCCGGCCGGCCGCCCCGCGACACCGGCCGCGCCGGCCCCGTCGAGATCGCCGTCTCCACCCGCACCCGCGACGCACTCGGTCTGCGCCTCGGCGACCGGCTCGCCCTGACCCCGCGCGTCGCCCGCCTCGACACCCCCGTCGTGGTCACCGGCTTCCTCCGCCCCGACCCCGACGGCCCCGCCGCCCGGCTCTGGCGCAGCCAGCCGCTCCTCGCCGTCCCGCTTCCCGCCGACCGCGGGCCGACCGAGGCGCGGGCGCTCATCGCACCCGGCGCGCTCGACGCCCTCCTCGACCGCGGGCTGCCGCAGCTCACCGTCGACTGGCTGCTGCGGCTGGAGCTGAGCGAGGAGGACGACGAGCGCGACGAGGCCGCCGCCCGCTTCGCCGGCGGCGACGGCCGCGAGACGCTGATCCGCGCGCTCGCCGCGTACGACCGCCTCTCCGGCGAGAACTTCTGCGCCACCGCCGGCAGCACCCTGTGCATCTACGGCTCCCATCCCGCCCAGCGCCCGGCCCGTACCGACGAAGTCCAGCCGCTGGTCCGCGACTTCGACGCCGAGTGGGACCAGGCCGCCACCGTCCTCGCCTTCGCCCTCGCCTCCGTCGTCGGCGTCGGCCTGGCCGCCGCCCTCGTCACCGCCCGGCTCGCGGTGCGGCGGCGGCTCGCCGAGCACCGGCTCCAGCGCGCCCGCGGCGCCTCCGCGCTCGGCGTCGCGCTCTCCCGCGCCGCTCAGTACGCGCCCGTGGCCGCCGCGGGGCTGGCGGCGGGCTACCTCGGGGCGCGGCTGGTGCTGCCCGCAGGCGCGGCGCCTTCGATGTGGGCGCCGGCCGCGGTCGCGGGTGCGGCGTGGCTGGCGCTGCCCGTGCTGACCTGGGCGGCGGTCCGCGACCGCCGGCCGGGCCGGGGCCGGCCCGGCCCGGGCGCGCGCCGGACCGCGGGCCGGCGGGTGAGCGCGGAGGCCGCGGTGCTGCTGCTCGCCGCCGCCGGCGTGGTGGCGCTGCGGGTGCGCGGCACGTCCGGCGGCAGCGCCTCGGACCCGCTGGTCGCGGCGGTGCCGGTGCTGTGCGGCCTGGCGGTCGTGGTGCTGCTGGTACGGGTCTACCCGCCGCCGCTGCGCCTGCTGGCCCGGCTCGCGGCCCGGCGCCGCGGCCCGCTCGGCCTGCTGGCGCTCACCCGCGCCGCCCGCGACGCGCCCGCCGCCGTGCTCGCGCTCCTCGTGCTCGTCGCCACCCTGGGCACCGCGGTCTTCGGCGGCCTGGTCACCGGCACCGTCGAGGAGGGCCGCCGCGACGCGCTCGTCTGGCGCACCGGCGGCGCCGACGCGGTGCTCACCGGCGCCCGCAACCCCGCCGGCGACGAGGCGCTGCGCCGCGCCCCCGGCGTGGCGCACGCGGTGCCCGTCCGGCTCGTACGCACCCGCCTGACCGGTACCGCCACCGGCCTCGGGCAGCCCGGCGCCGACGTGCTCGCCGTCGACGGCGCCGCGCTGCGCCGGGCCGACGCCGGCTCGGCCGCGGGGGCGGCGCTCGCGGCGCTGGGGAAGCCGCGGCGGGACGGCGCGGGGCGGCTGGTGCTGCCGGTGCTGGCCGGCGGCGAGCGGGACCGGACCCGTACCGGCGAGACGTACGAGACGCAGTGGCCCGGCGTCCGCATGCACGTCGCGGGAAAGCTGCCCGGGGACGCGGTGCGGGACGCCGCCTTCGGCCCGCTGTACCGCGGGCGCGGCACCGCGCCGGGGCAGGACAGGCCGCTGCTGCTCGCCGACACCGCCGCGCTGGCCGCCGCGGACCGGGAGCGCGCCGCGGACACCCCCCGCGGCACCGCCGCGGTCCTGTACTACGGCGACGCCGCCCCCGCCGCCCTGCGCGCCGCCGCGCCGGGCACCGGGTACGGCAGCCCGTACGGCGAACTGCTCACCGCCGCGGAGGAGCGGGCCGCGGACCGCGACGACGGCGTGCTCGGCGCGATCCGGAGCACGCACGCCGCGTGCGCCGCGCTGGCCGCCGCGCTGGCGCTGCTGACGCTGCTCGTGGAACTGCTGCTCTCCGCACCGGAACGCGCCCGCACCACCGCGTACCTGCGCCTCCTCGGCCTCGACCGGCGCGGCGCCACCGCCCTCGGCGCACTCCAGCTCGCCCCGCTCGCGCTCGCCGCCGCGGCCGGCGGCCTCGCCCTGGGCCTCGCGCTGCCCGCCGCCCTGGGCCCGGCGCTGGATCTCCAGGCGCTCACCGGCGGCCCGACCGCCCCGCCCCGGCGGGCCGACCACCTCCTGACCGCCGCGCTGACCCTCGGCCTGCTCGCGCTCGTCGCGGCGGCGGTCGCGGCCGACGCGGTGGCCACCCGCCGCAACCGCCGGCTGACGGCCCTGCGCGTGGGGGAGGACCGGTGACACAGCCCGGCCCGGGGGCCGGCGCGCCCGGAGCCGTACCACCGCCGGCCCCACGCGCCACGCGCCCCGCCCGGCCCGCGCCGCCGCCCACCGCCCCCCGACCGCCCCGGACCCGTCCCAGGAGGTCCGCGTGACCGAACCCCGCACCCCCTCCCGCACCCCGGCCCCCGACCTCGCCGAGCTGGAGCGCGGCGCCCGCGCCGCACCCGCGCCCGAGGGCCGCGAGGCCGTCGTCGACTGCGACAACCTCGTGCGCATCTTCCACACCGAAGGCGTCGAGGTGCAGGCCCTCCAGGGCCTCGATCTCACCGTCGCCGAGGGCGAGATGACCGCGCTCGTCGGCGCCTCCGGCTCCGGCAAGTCCACCCTCCTCGGCATACTCTCCGGCCTCGACGTGCCCACCGCGGGCCGCGCCCGCGTCGCCGGGCACGACCTGCTCGCCATGGGCCGCCGCGAGCGGCTGGCGTACCGGCGCCGCACCGTCGGCTTCGTCTGGCAGCAGACCGCGCGCAACCTGCTGCCGTACCTCACCGCGCTGGAGAACGTCGCCCTGCCCATGGCGTACGCCCGCGTCCCCCGCCGCGAGCGCCCCGCCCGGGCCGCCGGCCTCCTCGACGCGCTCGGCGTCGGGGACTGCGCCCACCGCCGCCCCGCGGAGCTGTCCGGCGGCGAGCAGCAGCGCGTCGCCGTGGCGGTGGCCGCCGCCAACCGGCCGCGGGTGCTGCTGGCCGACGAGCCGACCGGCGAGCTGGACACCGCCAGCGGCGAGCAGGTCTTCGCCGCGCTGCGCCGCGCGAACGAGGAACTGGCCACCACCGTCCTCGTCGTCACCCACGACCCGCTGGTCTCCCGCCAGGTGCGCCGCACGGTGCAGATCCGCGACGGCCGCACCGCCGCCGAGACGCTGCGGGACGAGGAGCTGACGGCCGCGGAGTACGCCGTGCTCGACCGCGTCGGCAGGCTCCAGCTCCCGCGCGAGTACGTCGAGAGGTACGGTCTGCGACGGCGGGTCAGGCTGACCGCGGAGCCGGACCACGTCGGGGTGTGGCGGGCCGGCGGGGAGCGGGAAGGGCCGGACGGACCGGGCGTACGGGACCAGACGGACGGGCCCGGCGGGCGGCCCGGCGAGCGGCACGACGAGGGGGAGGACTCATGAGCCAGGACACCGGCAGAGACGGCACGGCGGTACGGGAGCGGGCGGCGGACGCCGGCCGCGCCATGGTCGTCGTCGAGGACCTGCACCGCACCTACGGCAGCGGCGCCACCGCCGTGCACGCCCTGCGAGGGGTGTCGCTGCGGGTGCCGCGGGGCGAGCTGGTCGCGCTGAAGGGCCGCTCGGGCTCCGGCAAGACGACGCTGCTGAACCTCGTCGCGGGGCTCGACGTCGCCGACTCCGGCCGGATCGAGCTGGACGGCGTGGCCCTGTCCGGGCTCGGCGAGGCGGAGCTGCTGGAGCTGCGGCGGGACCGGATCGGGCTGGTCTTCCAGTCGTTCGGGCTGATCCCCATCCTGTCCGCGGCGGAGAACGTCGGGGTGCCGATGCGGCTGCGCAAGGTGCCGCCGCGGGAGCGCGAGGAGCGGGTGGAGCTGCTGCTCGCGCTCGTCGGCCTCGCCGACCACGCCGAGCAGCGGCCGGGGGAGCTGTCCGGCGGGCAGCAGCAGCGGGTGGCGATCGCCCGGGCGCTGGCGAACCGGCCGGCGCTGATCATCGCGGACGAGCCGACGGGCCAGCTCGACGCGGAGACCGGGCACGCGGTGATGGAGCTGCTGCGGGCGGTGGTGCGCAGCGAGGACGTCACGGCGCTGGTGGCCACGCACGACGCGGCGCTGCTGGACCTGGCGGACCGGGTGCTGGAGCTGCGCGACGGGACGATCACGGACCACTCGCGGGCGGACACGGCCCCGGAGCCGCCCACCACCTGACCCGTACGCCGCCCGCGGCCCCACGCCCCTGCCCGTCCCGCACCCCCCCTTCGCGCCCGTACGCCCCCCGCTCTCCGTCAGGGATGCGTCAAGGTCCGGCCCGCGGCCCTCGCCGGGCGCGCCGCACCGCCCCCGCGGTCGTACGCTCGACCGTGCGACATGCACGGAAGCGGGACGGACAATCGAGCCATGACACGGGGCAAGCTGCGGATCTACCTGGGCGCGGCGCCGGGCGTGGGCAAGACCTACGCGATGCTCTCCGAGGCGCACCGCCGGCTGGAGCGCGGCACCGACGTCGTCGTCGGCTTCGTCGAGCACCACGACCGGCCGCGCACGGAGGTGCTGCTGCACGGCCTGGAGCAGATACCGCGCCGCGTGCTGGACTACCGCGGCACGCGCTTCACCGAGATGGACGTGGACGCCGTCCTCGCCCGCCGCCCCGCCGTCGCGCTCGTGGACGAGATGGCGCACACCAACGTCCCCGGCTCCCGCAACGAGAAGCGCTGGCAGGACATCAAGGAGCTGCTGCACGCCGGCATCGACGTCATATCGACCGTCAACATCCAGCACCTGGAGTCGCTGGGGGACGTGGTCGAGAACATCACCGGCGTACGGCAGCGGGAGACCGTGCCGGACGCCGTGGTCCGCAAAGCGGACCAGATCGAGCTTGTCGACATGTCGCCCGAGGCGCTGCGCCGCCGCATGGCGCACGGCAACATCTACGACCCCGGCAAGGTCGACGCCGCGCTGTCCAACTACTTCCGCCCCGGCAACCTCACCGCCCTGCGCGAGCTGGCACTGCTGTGGGTCGCCGACCGCGTAGACGACTACCTGCGCGAATACCGCAGCGAGCACGACATCCGCGACACCTGGCAGGCCCGCGAGCGCATCGTCGTCGGCATCACCGGGGGCCCCGAGGGCCGTACCCTCATCCGCCGCGGCGCGCGGCTGGCGACCAAGGGCGCGGGCGGCGAGATCATGGCCGTGTACATCTCCCACAGCGACGGCCTGACCCCCCTCAACACCGCCTCGCCCGAGGAACTGGCCGTCCAGCGCACCCTGGTCGAGGACCTGGGCGGTACGTTCCACCACGTCATCGGCGACGACGTGCCCGACGCCCTGCTGGAGTTCGCCCGCGGCGTCAACGCCACCCAGATCGTGCTCGGCTCCAGCCGCCGCAAGGCGTGGCAGTACGTCTTCGGCCCCGGCGTCGGCGCCACCGTGGCCCGCGAGTCCGGACCCGACCTGGACGTCCACATCGTCACCCACGGCGAGGTCGCCAAGGGCCGTGGGCTGCCGATGTCGCGCGGCGCCCGGCTCGGCCGCGGCCGGATCGCCGCCGGCTGGCTGACCGGCCTGGGCGGGCCCGTGCTCCTCACCTGGGTGCTGCTCGTACTCGACCCGGCCCTCGGGCTGCCCAACGAGGTGCTGCTGTTCCTCTTCGCCACCGTGCTCGCGGCGCTCCTCGGCGGCACGCTGCCGGCGCTGGCCTCCGCCGCGGCCGGCTCGCTGCTGCTGAACTACTACTTCACCCCGCCCGTGGAGGCCTTCACCATCGCCGACGCGCGCAACATCGTCGCCCTCGTCGTCTTCTTCGCCGTGGCCGTCGCCGTGGCGTCCGTCGTGGACCTCGCCGCCCGCCGCACCTCCCAGGCCGCCCGGCTGCGCGCCGAGTCCGAGGTGATGTCGCTGCTCGCGGGCAGCGTGCTGCGCGGCGAGGCGTCGCTGGAATCGCTGCTGGAGCGCGTACGGGAGACCTTCGGCATGGAGTCCGTGTCGCTCTTCGAGCGGCAGCGCGGCGAGGACGGCTGGACCCGCGTCGGCCACGTCGGCAGCGGCGCCGGCGAGCTGACCACCCCGGACGACGCCGACGCCGACATGCCCGTGGGCGACGACATGGCACTCGCGCTCACCGGCCGCAAGCTGCCCGCCGCCGACCGCCGGGTGCTCGGCGCGTTCGCCGGCCAGGCCGCCGTCGTACTGGAGCGGCAGCGGCTGGCCGCCGAAGCCGTGGACGCCCGCAAGCTGGCCGAGGGCAACCGCATCCGCACCGCGCTCCTCGCCGCCGTCAGCCACGACCTGCGCACCCCGCTCGCCGCCATCAAGGCCGCCGTCACCTCGCTGCGCTCCGACGACGTGGCCTGGTCGGCCGAGGACGAGGCGGAGCTGCTCGCGGCCATCGAGGACGGCGCCGACCGGCTCGACGCCCTCGTCGGCAACCTGCTCGACATGTCCCGGCTCCAGACCGGCACCGTCACCCCGCTGCTGCGCGAGGCCGACCTCGACGAGGTGGTGCCCAAGGCGCTGGCCGGGGTGCCCGAGGGCAGCGTCACGCTGCGGATACCCGAGACCCTGCCGATGGTCACCGTCGACCCCGGGCTGCTGGAGCGCTCGGTGGCGAACGTCGTGGAGAACGCGGTCAAGTACAGCCCGCCCGGCACCCCCGTCCTGGTGCAGGCGAGCACCCTCGGCGGCCGGGTCGAGCTGCGCGTCGTCGACCGCGGCCGCGGGGTCCCCGACAGCGGCAAGGACCGGATCTTCGAGCCCTTCCAGCGCTACGGGGACGCCCCCCGCGGCGCCGGCGTGGGCCTCGGCCTCGCGGTCGCCCGCGGCTTCGCCGAGGCCCTGGGCGGCACCCTCGTCGCCGAGGACACCCCCGGCGGCGGGCTGACCATGGTCCTCACGCTGCGCGCCGCCCCCGGCCGCGGCACCCCCGCGCAGGCCGAGCTGCCGGCCCAGGCGACGACGTGACGCCCGCCGGCCCGTACGGAGACGTCCGGCCGCCGGCGGTGCCGGCGCGCTCCCCGTCCCCGTATCCGTATCCCCCGAACGGACGAAAGGCAGCCGCCATGCACCGGGTGCTCGTGGTCGACGACGAGCCGCAGATCGTGCGCGCGCTCGTCATCAACCTCAAGGCGCGCAAGTACGAGGTCGACGCCGCCCAGGACGGCGCCACCGCGCTCAAGCTCGCCGCCGACCGCCACCCCGACGTGATCGTGCTGGACCTCGGCCTGCCCGACATGGACGGCGTGGACGTCATCCGCGGCATCCGCGGCTGGACCCGGGTGCCGATCCTGGTGCTCTCCGCCCGGCACAGCTCCGACGAGAAGGTCCAGGCCCTCGACGCGGGCGCGGACGACTACGTGACCAAGCCCTTCGGCATGGACGAACTGCTGGCCCGGCTGCGCGCCGCCGTCCGCCGCGCCGAGCCCTCCGCGCCCGCCGGGGACCGGGCCGTCGTCACCACGGACGCCTTCACCGTCGACCTATCGGCCAAGAAGGTCAACCGCGACGGCGCCGACGTACGGCTCACGCCCACCGAGTGGCACCTGCTCGAAGTGCTGGTACGCAACGCCGGCCGGCTGGTCAGCCAGAAGCAGCTCCTCAGGGAGGTCTGGGGGCCCTCGTACGGCACGGAGACCAACTACCTGCGGGTCTACATGGCCCAGCTCCGCCGCAAACTGGAGGCCGACCCCGCCCACCCGCGCCACTTCGTCACCGAGCCGGGCATGGGCTACCGCTTCGAGCAGTGAAACGGACCGCCCCGGGCGGGTACCCTGCGGACATGGACCCCGCCCGCAGCGCCGACCGCCCCGCCGGACCCTTCCGCCGGCTGCTGGGCCGGATCACCGGCGCCGCGGAGCCGCCGGCGGAGGACACCCTGCCGCCCGACGAGGACACCGCCGACGTCACGCCGATCCGGCAGTGCCACGACCGCGCCGTGGTCACCGTCACCGGCAGTCTCCGCACCGTCACCCTCCAGCCGCGCGCCGGCGTCCCCGCGCTCCAGGCGGAGCTGTTCGACGGCACCGACTCGCTCGACCTGGTCTGGCTCGGCCGCCGCGCCATCACCGGCATCGAGCCGGGCCGCAGCCTGACCGCCTCCGGCCGCATCGCCATGAGCCGCGGGCGGCGGGTGCTCTTCAACCCCAAGTACGAACTGCGACCCCTCGGACAGGAGCAGCGGTGACGTCTTTCGAGAAGCCGGCCGACGACCGCGCCGGCGGCACCGGCGCGACCGGCGGCCCGCCCGGGACCGCGCCCGCCCCCGCACCTGACGCCGACGCGGACGGGCCCCGCTCCGACGTACCGCAGGGCGACTCGCACGCCGTCACCCAGGCCGCCATGGCCGAGGCGTTCGGCGGCATCCGCGGCATGGTGGAGACCACGGTCCCCGGGCTCGTCTTCGTGCTCGTCTACACCATCGGCTCGGACGTCAAGCCCTCCGCGATCGCCGCGCTCGGCGTCTCGCTGCTCCTCGGCATCTCCCGCCTGGTCACCCGCGGCACCCTCAAGCACGCCTTCAGCGGCGTCTTCGGCGTGGCCATCGGCGTCGCCTTCGCGATGATGACGGGCAACGCCAAGGACTTCTACCTCCCGGGCCTGCTCTACGGGCTCGGCCTGGCGCTGGCGTACATCCTCACCACCCTGGCGGGCGTGCCGCTCATCGGGCTGATCCTCGGCCCGCTCTTCCGCGAGAACCTGTCGTGGCGCACCCGCAACCCCGGCCGCAAGAAGGCGTACTCCAAGGCGAGCTGGGCCTGGGGTCTGATCTTCCTGGCCAAGTCCGCGATCCTGTTCCCGCTGTACTTCTGGGCGGACCCCAAGGAGTTCGGCTGGGTGATCGTGGCGCTGAAGATCCCGCCGCTGCTGCTGGCGGTCACGCTCACGTACATCTTCCTCAAGCAGGCGCCGCCGCCGATCGACGTGATCGCGGAGATGGAGGCCGAGGAGAAGGCGGAGAAGGAGCGGGAGAGGGCCGAGCGGGAGAAGCAGCGGCAGGCGGCGGAGCGCGAGTAGCCCCGCCGGGTCGGCCGTCGGCCGTCAGCCTTCGCGTCGTACGGAAAGCAGCTCCTCCAACTGCTCCTCGCGCGCCTGCGCGGCGACGAAGAGCAGCTCGTCGCCCGCCTCCAGGGTGTCGTCGGGCTTGGGGGTGAGGACCGTGCTGCCGCGGATGATCGTCACCAGCGTGGTGTCCGCGGGCCAGTCGACGTCGCCGACCGCGGTGCCCGTGAGCGCCGACTCCTCCGGCAGGGTCAGCTCGACGAGGTTCGCGTCGCCGTGGCTGAAGCGCAGCAGCCGGACCAGGTCGCCGACGCTGACGGCCTCCTCCACCAGGGCGGACATCAGCCGCGGCGTGGAGACGGCGACGTCGACGCCCCACGCCTCGGTGAAGAGCCACTCGTTGCGCGGGTTGTTGACCCGGGCGACCACGCGCGGCACGCCGTACTCGGTCTTGGCCAGCAGGGAGACCACGAGGTTCACCTTGTCGTCGCCGGTGGCGGCGATGACCACGTGGCAGCGCTGGAGCGCGGCCTCGTCCAGCGAGGCGATCTCGCAGGCGTCGGCGAGCAGCCACTCCGCGCGCGGCACCCGCTCGACGGCGATGGCGGTGGGCGTCTTGTCGATGAGCAGCACCTCGTGCCCGTTGTCCAGCAGCTCACCCGCGATGGAGCGGCCCACCGCGCCGGCACCTGCGATCGCCACTCTCACCGTGCTGCTCCGTTCACTACCGGGCCGTTCGCCGCCATGTCATCCGCCGCCCGGCGTGCGCGGCGGGCGTACGGCCGGCCGTCCGCGTGTGCGCCGCTCACCGTCGGTCCTCCGTGTCCGGGCCCTTCGCGCAGGCCGCCTCGACCTGCTCCACCTCGTCGGTACGCATGATCACATGCACCAGGTCGCCGTCCTGGAGCACCGTCTTGGCGGTGGGCAGCACCGCCTCGCCCTGCCGGGTGAGGAACGCGACCCGTACGCCCGTCTCCTCCTGGAGCTCGGCCACCCGGTGACCGATCCACGCGGTCGTGGTGTGCACCTCCGCCAGCTCCACCCGCCCGCTCGGGTCCCGCCACAGCGGCTCCGCTCCGGAGGGCAGCAGCCGGCGCAGCATCTGGTCGGCGGTCCAGCGGACGGTGGCGACGGTGGGGATGCCGAGCCGCTGGTAGACCTCGGCGCGGCGGGGGTCGTAGATGCGGGCGGCGACGTTCTCGACCCCGAACATCTCGCGGGCCACGCGGGCGGCGATGATGTTGGAGTTGTCGCCGGAGCTGACCGCGGCGAAGGCCCCGGCCTCCTCGATCCCGGCGTCCTTGAGAGTGTCCTGGTCGAAGCCGATGCCGGTGATCCGGCGCCCGCCGAAGCCGGGGCCGAGACGTCGGAAGGCGGTGGGGTCGCGGTCGATCACCGACACCGTGTGCCCCTGCTGCTCCAGCGTGCGGGCCAGGGTGGAGCCCACCCGACCGCACCCCATGATCACGATGTGCACGCGGCGTCCCTCCGCCTCGTCTGTCTTTTCCGGTTCAAGCTACACACTCCCTGGGCCGGGGGGCACCCCGGGTGGCGCCGGTGGGCCGGTGTGACGGAGGGGACGGCCCGTACGGTACG
The DNA here is from genome assembly GCF_045781775.1 of Streptomyces sp. 184. Classification (NCBI taxonomy): domain Bacteria; kingdom Bacillati; phylum Actinomycetota; class Actinomycetes; order Kitasatosporales; family Streptomycetaceae; genus Streptomyces; species Streptomyces sp. 184. The sequence goes on from NZ_CP123230.1 coordinate 2,328,868, forward strand.
ACCCCGCAGGCCGCCTAGACTGACGCGCGGCCGAGCGCCCGTACCCGTACCCACGCCTTCCCCAGGAGTCCGCCCCGTGCCCGAAGAACAGCAGGCGCCCGCCACGTCCCCGAGCGCGGTGGGCGAGGAGTACGAGGTCGAGGTCGGCCCGGTGGCGCACGGCGGGCACTGTGTCGCCCGTACGGCCGAGGGCCAGGTGCTCTTCGTACGCCACACGCTGCCCGGCGAACGGGTCGTCGCCCGCGTCACCGACGGGCGCGCCGGCGCACGCTACCTGCGCGCCGACGCCGTACGGGTGCTGGAACCCGCGAAGGACCGCATCGAGGCGCCCTGCCCCTACGCGGGACCCGGCAGGTGCGGCGGCTGCGACTTCCAGCACGTAGCCCCGGGAGCGCAGCGGCGGCTGAAGGCGGACGTACTCGCCGAGCAACTGAGCCGGCTCGCCGGGCTCACCGCCGAGGACGCGGGGTGGGACGGCACGGTGGAGCCGGTGCCGGGCGACAAGGTGCCGAAGGGCGAGGTGCCGGCGTGGCGCACCCGGGTGCAGTACGCGATCGGCCCCGACGACCGCGCGGGGCTGCGCAAGCACCGCTCGCACGAGGTACAGCCCGTCGACCGCTGCCTGATCGCGGCCCCGGAGGTCGAGGAACTGGGCGTGGAGAGCCGGGAGTGGCCGCAACTGGCCACGGTGGAGGCCATCGCCGCCACCGGCTCCGGCGACCGCCAGGTCGTCCTCACCCCCCGCCCGGGCGGCCGGCTCCCCCTGGTCGAACTGGACCGCCCCGTCTCCGTCCTCCGCGCCGAGGACCCCCGCACCCCGGGCGCCCCCGCCTCCGTCCACCGCGTCCACGGCCGGGACTTCGTCCGCGAGCGCGCCGCGGGCCGCACCTGGCGCGTCGGCGCGGGCGGCTTCTGGCAGGTCCACCCGAGGGGTGCGGACCTGCTCGTCGAGACGGTGATGACGGGCCTGATGCCGAAGAAGGGCGACATGGCCCTCGACCTCTACTGCGGCGTCGGCCTCTTCGCCGGCGCCCTGGCCGAACGCGTCGGCCCCAAGGGCGCGGTCGTCGGCATCGAGTCCGGCAAACGCGCCGCCACCGACGCCCGCCACAACCTCGCCGACCTCGACCGCGTCCGCATCGAACAGGGCAAGGTCGACCGCGTCCTCCCCCGCACGGGCATCACCGAAGCGGACCTCGTCGTCCTGGACCCACCCCGCACGGGCGCGGGCCGCCAGGTGGTCACCCAGATCACCGCCCTCCACCCCCGCCGCGTCGCCTACGTAGCCTGCGACCCGGCCGCCCTGGCCCGAGACCTCTCCTACTTCACCGCCGCCGGCTACACCCCCAAGTGGACCCGCGCCTTCGACCTCTTCCCGATGACCCACCACATGGAGTGCGTGGTGCTGCTTGTGAAGGCCGAGAAGGCCGCCTGACCTGCGTCTTTCGTAATGCGCATGAGGTGCGTTGTGTGCGGTATGGGCGATATCCTGACGCTGGAACGACGCTCTCCGAGGTATCTTGACGCTCATTTGACGCTCGTTGATCTTGCTCTAGATGCCCCGTTGAGCTGGGTGGACAGCACTCCTGACGGGTGAGCGCGCTTGCCCTTCCAGGCTGCTGCCCCCGCGCGGAAGACGCGCACCGCCGTGCGTTGATCTTGGTCGAGGCGGTGGAGAACGAGTGTTGAGAGCGGAAGAGGGGCCGCGACCGGCCGGTTTCGGGCGGACGGTGCTGCCCGCAGACTCATAATCCGTACTCGACCGCGTGCCGCTGCTTGTAGTCGTCCTTGTCGAAGTCTTCTGCCCGCAGAGGGCGGATGCCGACGGCATCGCGCGGTACCAGCACAAGTGCCCCTGCGAGTCGGCGGCCTGGTGGCCGAGTGCGGACGCCGCCCCGGGACGTCGTCCGATCGGTGAGCGGGGACGGTCTCGCGCGCTGTGCAGGGCGGACGCGGCACTCAGTCCGTGGTGGCGATGCGGTCCAGCCACTCGGTGAGCAGGGCGCGTTCGGGGTCCGTCAGGGAGGCGGTCTGCGGGAGGGCGGCGCGCAGTGCGACCGCGTGGCCGATCACTCCGCCGCCGTCCGGCTCTGTGTGCTGAGGGGGGTCGGTGGTGACGGTGGCGATGACCGACTCCCGGGCGAGGACCGAGAGCGACATATCGCGCGCGTTCTCGGGCTGCGAGATCAGCGTGAGTGTCACGCCGCGCCCGGTGGAGTGGACGAGGAAGGCGGCCCGGTCCTCGCTCATCCGCAGGAGTCCCGCCGCGGCTATACGTCTGATCATGCCGGCCAGGACTGCGGATGCCTCCCGTGCGGCCGGCGGCTCGGTGCCGGGCCGCTGGTCGCCGTAGATCAGTGTGTAGAACGCGGGGTTGGCGAGCCCGAAGCCGACGTGGAGATCCCATCCGCGGCGCAGGTCCGCCACCGGGTCGTCGGTTGGCTGGCTGGCGGTCTTGCTGCGCAGGTAATCCGCGAAGCCGTGGCTCGCAACGGCGTCCAGCAGTCCCTGCTTGTCCCCGAAGATGCGGTAGATGGCCGGCGCCTGGACGCCGGCCGCCGCGCTGACCGCACGAGTCGAAACGGCGTCCCCGCCGCCTTGCGCGAGCAGGGCGGCGGCCGCCTCGATGATGCGGTCGCGATTGTTCCTCGCCTCCATGTTTCCAACGTTAACAGAGGGATGCTATCGATACCGTTAACCATGATATCGTCATGTTGTTTTCAGTGATATCGCGGTCGAGGCGGTGGGCATGAACGAGAGCATCCCGAAGAGGCGATCCGGCACCGCGGCGGTCATCGCGCTGACCGTTGTGCTGGGCGGGTGTACAGCACCGGAGGACCGGCCCGCGGCCTCCGCGCCCCCGACCGGCGCCGGACCCGGCGAGGTGTCCGAGATCGCCACGCGGCTCGACATGCCCTGGGGGCTGGCGTTCCTGCCCGACGGGACGGCTCTGGTCTCGTCCCGCCTGTCCGGCGAGATCCGCCGCGTTCCCGCAGCCGGAGGCCGTACGTCACTCGTCGGTACGGTGCCCGGGGTGCGGAAGAGTTCCGAGGGCGGCCTCCTGGGCCTGGCCACCTCCCCGGACTTCGAGAGCGACCGGACGGTGTACGCCTATGTGTCCGCGGCGCCAACGAACCGCGTCGTCGCGCTGCGGATCGGAGACGACTTCCGGTCGGTGACCCGGGAGCGGGTGGTGCTGGCGGGCATCGAGACGGCGGATCGCCACCACGGTGGCCGCCTGTGCATCGCGCCGGACGGCAACCTGTGGATCGGCACGGGGGACGCGTTCCGGCCCGAGAACGCAGCGGACGACACGTCGTTGAGCGGAAAGGTGCTGCGCGTGCGGCCCGACGGGTCGATCCCCGACGACAACCCCTTCGGGACGGCGGTCTACTCGACCGGCCACCGCAACGTGCAGGGCCTCACCTTCGCCCCGGACGGCACCATGTACGCCTCCGAGCTGGGGCACCGGACCTGGGACGAGGTGAACGTCCTGCGGTCCGGAGCGGACTACGGCTGGCCGGAGACCGAAGGAACGGCGGGAGAGACGGGCGAGCCGCCGCTCTTCACGGTTCACCCCGACGACGCCTCGCCCTCCGGCATCGCCTACGCGGACGGCTCGCTCTGGATGGGCGCGCTCGGCGGGCAGCGGCCCTGGCAACTGCCGGTCGACGGCCCCCGGGCGGCCGGCGACCCGATCGCCCACTACGTCGGCGAGTACGGCCGCATCCGGACGGTCGAAACCGCCCCCGACGGCTCCCTGTGGATCACGACGTCGAACGGTGACGGAGCCACCTGGGGCGGCACCGGACCCCGGCCCGGCGACGATCGCATCCTGCGGATCGACCTCCCCTAGCGGAAGCCCGCGACCCACGTCGTACCGCGCCGGCCCTGGAGCCACCGGCCCTGCCCGGGCGGCGAGGTCGCCGCGAGACGACCGCGCCGCCAGCGGCGCGCCCGGGCGCTATCCACGACTCGCCACGGACGGGGAGAACCGTGCCGGTGCCGCCTCGCGATGGAGGGGACCGGCGGTCTCGGACAGGCGGGGCCCGTGGCGCCCGTGGCGCAGCAGGAGTATTTCGGCCGCGATGGAGACCGCCGTCTCCGCGGGGTCGGCGCCGCCGAGGTCGAGCCCCACGGGGGAGCTGAGGCGCGCCAGCCGGCCGGCAGGCAACCCCGCCGCCCGCAGTGCCGCGATGCGCTGAGCCACACTGCGCCGGGAGCCCATGGCACCGACGTAGGCCAGATCCATCTCCAGGGCGGCCCTGAGCAGCGGTATGTCGAACTTCGGATCGTGCGTCAGCGAGACGACCACGGTGCGGCTGTCGATGCGCCGCTCCTCGGCTTCGGCGACGAGGTGGCGGTGCGGCCAGCTCACGACGACCTCGTCGGCATCCGGGAAGCGCTCCGAGGTGGTGAACACGGGGCGGGCGTCGCAGACCGTGACACGATAGCCGAGCAGTGCGCCCTGGCGGGCGAGAGCAGAGGCGAACTCGCCCGCACCGTAGATCAGCATGCGGGGCGGGGGAGCCAGGCAGTCGACGAAGATCCGCGGGCCGTGCGCGGAATCCGCTCCGGCCGGCCCGAGGCGGACGGTGCCGGAGCGGTTCTGTGTCAGCAGCCGACGGGCCACCGCGGCCGTCTGCGCGTCGAGGACGGGGTTGCCGGTGCTGCCCGCCGCGCCGTCGCCCCAGCAGACCAGGTGGTTCCCCGGTCCTGCTTCCGGCCACGACGGGTCGGCTTCGACGACGGTCGCCAAGGCGACGGGAGTCGCGGATCGCAGGTGCCTGAGGAGGACACCCAGCTCGGGAAAGGACCGCCGGTCGACGCGCTCGACGAGAACCTCGATGGTTCCGCCGCACGTCAGGCCGACCGCCCCGGCGTCGGAGTCGGCCACTCCGTAGCGTTCGAGCACCGCGGTGCCGTCCGCGACGGCCTGCTGGGCCAGGTCGTGGACGGCACCCTCGACGCAGCCGCCGGAGATGCTGCCGGTGACCCCGCCGTCCGGGGCGCAGATCATGATCGCTCCGGGCCTCCGCGGGGCGGAGCCGAAGGTGGCCACGACCGTGGCCAGTCCGCACGGGGTGCCCGCCTCCCACAGCCGGTGCAGTCGCTCCCACAGGGCGTTCACCGTGTGCGTGCTCCTCACAGCAGCTTGTCCGGGGTGATGGGCAGGGCCCGGATCCGGCGCCCGGTGGCGTGGTAGACCGCGTTGCCGATAGCTGCCGTCATCCCGGTCCCCGGAGTCTCGCCGAAGCCGCGTGCTCCCAGCGCCTCCTGCTGTACAGGGTCGGGTTCGTCGAGGAACACCGTCTGGATGCGGGGGATGTCGGCGTTGACGGGCACCAGATAGCCGGAGAGGTTCGGATTGACGACCCGGGCCCGGTGGGAGTCGACCAGGGTGTGCTCGGTGAGGGCGAAGCCGACCGCGCAGACGGCGCCGCCGAGGGCCTGGCTGCGCAGAGTTCTGCGGTTGAGGACGCGGCCGGCGTCGTACGCCCCGACCATGCGGGTCACCCTGACCCGTCCGGTCCCGGGATCGACGCGCACCTCGGCGAATTCCGCGCCGACCGAGTAGCCGGCAGGAATGGGCACCGGGTCCGTGGTGGCCTCGACCGGCCTGCCGTGCCGGGCGAGAACGGTACGGATGCGTTCGCGGCGCCGGGGTTCGCCGGTCACGTACAGGATCCCCTCCTCCGCGATGACCTGCTCGGCCGCGATGCCGTGCAGGGGGGAGCGGGGGTCGGCGACCGCGATGCCGATCAACGATCGGCGGGCCGTGGCGCAGGCCCGGGCGACGGCGGCACCGACGCCGGGGACGGTGGCGGACGCGACGGACATGAAGGCGAAAGGATAGTTCGTGTCGCCGAGTTCGAAGGCGACGTCGTCCAGGTCCAGGCCCAGGGTTTGCGCGGCTATCTGGGTCATGACCGTGTAGGTCCCGGTGCCGATGTCGTGGGTGCCTGCCTGGACCACCGCCCGCCCCGCGGTGGAGAGGACCACCCGGGCGCCGGCGCCCGGCCTGCCGCCCGTCGTGTGCGCCGCGGTGGCCATGCCCCAGCCGATCAGGGTGCTGCCGTCGCGCATCGAGCGCGGACGCGGATCGCGTTCGCTCCAGCGGAACATGGCCGCTCCGCGCCGGTAGCACTCGATGAGGTGCTTGCTGCCGAACGGTTCGCCGGTCTCGGGGTCGACGGCCGTGTGGTTGCGCAGCCTGAGTTCGACGGGGTCCATGCCCAGCGTGTAGCTCAGTTCGTCGAGGGCCGACTCCAGCCCGAAGGAGCCGACGGACTCCGGTGGCCGCATGAAGCTCGGCGCGGGCAGGTCGAGCCGGACCGCCCGCTGGGCGACGTGCACGTGCGGGCAGGCGTACAGGACGCGGGTGGAGTGACTGGTGGAGAAGATGCCCTCTTCGGTGCGGGTGACCTGGTTGGTGCTGACGTGGTCGATGGCGGTGAGGGTGCCGTCCAGCCTGGCCCCGATCTGCAGGCGCTGGTGGGCTTCGCCGCGGTGCCCGTTGGAGGTGAAGGTCTGGGCGCGGGAGAGCACCAGCTTCACCGGACGCCCCAGTTCCCGGGCGATGGCGGCGGTGAGCAGGGTGTGCGGCCACACCGGGCCCTTGGCCCCGAAGCCCCCGCCCAGGAACGGCGAGAGCACACGCACGTTGCCGAGGGGGACGTCCCCGAGCGCCTCGGAGACGCAGATCCTGGTGGCGTGGCCGCCCTGAGCGGACTCGTACACCGTCACCCGGCCGCCGTCCCAGCGCGCGGTCGTGGTGGACGGTTCGAGGGGATTGTGGTGGTGCATGGGCGTGGTGTACGTGACGTCGAGGCGGACGTCCGCGTTGATCAGCCCTGCCGCCACGTCCCCGCGGGTGGTCTCGTTGGGGCCCGTCAGGCCCTGCGGGGGCACGAATGCCTCGTCCATCGCGTCGGCGACCGCGGAGCGGGGCCGGCGGGTGTCGTAGGAGACGTCGACGAGCGTGGCCGCGTGCTGGGCCTGCTCCAGTGTCTCGGCGACGACGTAGGCCACGGGCTGCCCACTGTGGTGGATGTCCGCTTCCTGTAGGGGGATGTAGCCCTTGAGGAAGCTGAGGTACTTCGGCCGCGCGAGGCGCGGCATGTTCCGGTGGGTGAAGACGGCGACCACCCCGGCCGAGCGCTCGGCTTCTTCGGTGTCGATGCCGGTGATCCGTCCGCGGGCGATGGTGCTCATCGCGAGGAAGCCGTGCAGCGTCCCGCCGACCACGGCATCCGCGGCGTAGGTGGCCGTACCGGTGACCTTGGCGCGACCGTCGATCCGGGGAACGGGAGTGCCTACGATCCGGCTCATCGGTTGCCTCCCAGGGCTTCGAGGGCGCTGGCGAGGGCGCGCTGCACCAGCTCGACCTTGAACCGGTTGTGCCCGCGCGGCTCGGCGCCGCGCACCAGGAGCCGGCCGGCCTCGGTGACCGCGGCGTCGGTCAACGGCCGGCCACGCAGGGCGTCCTCGGCCGCCGCCGAGCGCCACGGACGGGGCGCGACGCCGCCGAAGGCCAGCCGGATGTCGGTCACCACCCTCCCCCGGAGGGCCAGCGCGGCGGCCACGGAGACCACGGCGAACTCGAACGAGGCCCGGTCGCGCAGCTTCAGATACCGGGAGGTGCGGGCCGCCAGGCAGACGGGGACCTCGACCCCGGTGATGATCTCGCCGCGGCGTAGGGCGGTTTCCCGGTGCGGGGTGGAGCCGGGCAGGAGGTGGAGGTCGGCCAGTCCGATCGAGCGCCGGCCCTCGGGCCCGAGGGTGAGTACGCGGGCGTCCAAAGCGGTGAGCGCGACCGCCAGATCGGAGGGGTGCACGGCGATGCAGTGAGAACTGCCGCCGAGGATCGCGTGCCGGCGGTTCTGCCCGTCGATGGCGGGGCAGCCGCTGCCGGGCCGGCGCCGGTTGCACGGACTGCCGGTGTCGCGGTAGTACCCGCAGCGGGTGCGCTGCATGAGGTTGCCGCCGATCGTGGCCCGGTTGCGCACCTGGGGAGACGCCGAGGCGAGCAGGGCCTCGGAGACCGCCGGGAACCGCTCGCGGACCACCGGGTGATCGGCCACCGCCTGCATCCGGGCGGTGGCCCCGATGTGCAGCCGTCCGTCGAGCAGTTCGATGCCGGAGAGGGGGAGTCCGCCCACGTCCACGACCAGGTCGAGAGCGAGGACGCCGTCCTTCATCAGGTTCGTCAGCTCGGTGCCCCCGGCGATGAACGCCGCTGCGTCGCGGGACGCGACCAGGCCGGCGGCCTCGGACGGGCCTGAGGCGCGTACGTAGTCGAAAGGCTTCATCGTCCCACCTTCCTGGCGGCGTCCCGCACGGCATCGACGATGTTCGGATAACAGCCGCAGCGGCACAGGTTTCCGCTCATGTACTCCCGGATCTCGTCGTCGGACCGGGCGTGGCCCTCGTCGATGCACGCGACGGCGGAGAGTATCTGCCCGGGGGTGCAGAACCCGCACTGGAAGGCGTCCCACCGGATGAAGGCCGCCTGCACGGGGTGCAGCTCGTTCCCGTCGGCCAGGCCCTCGATCGTGGTGATCTCCCGGCCGTCCTCCATGACGGCGAGCGTCAGACAGGACGAGACGCGACGACCCTCGACGAGGACCGTGCAGGCGCCGCACTCGCCTCGGTCGCAGCCCTTCTTCGTGCCGGTGAGCCCCAGCCGCTCCCGCACCGCGTCCAAGAGGGTGACCCGGGGCTCGACGATGACCTGGCGCGCCTCGCCGTTGACGCGGAGCGTGATCTCGGCCGTCGGGCCCGGGGGGACGGGGGCCCCGGCTTCCCCGGTGGCCGCGAGCGCGGGGGCGGCCACACCGCCTGTCGCGACCAGTTCGGTGGCGGCGATGCCGCCTGCTTTGAGTACACCGCGGCGGCTGTGCCCGGCGGCGGGGACTTGCTCGTGCTCGGACATGTCTGCATCTCCTGGATCGCCCCGACATGCTGTTTCCGTTGATAACGGAAGCACGTTAACGTCGCCACGGTCAAGGTGGTAACATGAAGCTGTTTACATTGATATCGCGTGAGGGTCCACTGCCGCTGTCCGGCCTGCTGGTTACCGGTGCCCCTGCGCGGGGCCCGGCTCGCCGACGGCCGCGCCAAGGCAGGGGCCGCCTGCGGCCGGACGCCGGACGTCAAGCGGCGGAGGGCAAGACCGGGGACTACTCTGGCGGGTCTGCGCGGTGGGCCAAAAGCCCTGAGAAGGCGACTGCTTCCAGTCATGCAGTCTGTCGGGGCCATGCACACGGCCCACCAGCTATCGCCGGGCAGCAGGGGCGCGACCTGGCCGACTTCCATGTGCCGTTCGATCGGTGAGCAGATGAACACCCGCCCCGCATCCGTCCACTTCGGCTCCGCGGACCACTGCATCTACGCGGTCGACGCGGTCGGTGGCCAGCTTCGCGGGAAGCCGGCCACGGACGGCGAGATCACGGGCTCCCCGGTGGTGGCGAACGGGGTAGTGTACGCGTGCAGCAAGGACCGCTGCGTCTACGCCCTGGACGCCGAGAAGGGCACCGCTCGCCGCTGAGCCGCGCGACGTTCCGCGCGCACGACCCGCCGACCCGGGCCGCGGCACCGGGAGACGTCGCGGCGCCCGGGCGCCAGCGAGGTGATCGCAGGTCCCGGGCGGCCGAGCACGAGAGCGACGCAGACGAGAGCCCCGGCTCACGCCGAGGGTCAGCCGGGGCCACGGGAGTCATGCGATGCACTTGGGCCAGCGCAGCCAGCGGCACACGATCGAACGGCTGCTCGCAGACGCGCGGGCGGGACGCAGCGGCGTGCGGGTGGTGCGCGGCGAGGCCGGCATCGGCAAGACCGCGCTGCTGGAGCACGCCCGTGGCGCCGCGGCGGGGTTCCGGGTGGAGTGCGCGGCCGGGGTGGAGTCCGAGACGGAGTTCGCGTTCGCGGGCCTGCACCAGTTGTGCGCGCCGCTGCTGGACCGGCTGGGTGCGCTGCCCGCCCCGCAGCAGGCCGCCTTGGGCGTGGCGTTGGGGCTGCGGGACGCGGATCCGCCGGACCGCTTCCTCGTCGGGCTGGCGACCTTGAGTCTGCTGGCCGAGGCAGCCGAGGAACGACCGCTGCTGTGCCTGGTGGACGACGCGCAGTGGCTGGACGAGGCTTCCGCGCAGATCCTCGCCTTCGTGGCACGGCGGGTCGACGCCGAGCGGATGGCGCTGGTGTTCGCGCTGCGCGATCCCGGCAGGCATGCGGCCTTCACCGGGCTGCCCGAGCTGCGCCCGGCCCGCCTCGGCGAGGCGGACGCGCGGGCACTGCTGGCCGCGACGATCCGGACACCGCTGGACGAGGGAGTGCGGGACAGGATCATCGCCGAAGCGCGTGGCAATCCCCTGGCGCTGCTGGAGCTGCCCCGCAGCGCGGAGCAGGCGCATCTGGCGGAGCTGGCGGGCGGGTTCGGACTGCCGGACACACTGGAGGTGCCGCACAGGATCGAGGACAGTTTCCGGCTCCGGTCGGCCTGCCTGCCCGCCGGGACACAGACGCTGCTGCTGGTCGCGGCGGCCGAGCCCCTCGGCGACGCGGCGCTGCTGTGGCGCGCCGCCGCGCACCTGGGCCTCGGCGCCGAGGCGGCCACGCCGGCGGAAGCAGCGGGGTTGCTGGAGATCGGCGCCCGGGTGCGGTTCCCTCATCCGCTGGCGCGCTCGGCCGTCTACCGGGCCGCCGCGCCTGCGGACCGCCGCCGTGCGCACCGGGCCCTGGCCACGGCGACCGACCCGCGTACCGCCCCCGACCGCCGAGCCTGGCACCGCGCACAGGCGGTGACGGCGACCGACGAGACGGTCGCGGCGGAGCTGGAGCGCTCGGCCGGCCGGGCACGGGCCCGCGGCGGTCTGGCCGCCGCGGCGGCGTTCCTGGAACGGGCGGTGACACTGACGCCGGAACCCGCCGACCGGGCACGCCGGGCGCTGGCCGCCGCACACGCCAAACACCACGCGGGCGCCTTCGACGCCGCCCTGGAACTGCTGACCGTCGCGTCGGCCGGGCCGCTGGACGCGCTGCCACGCGCCCGGGTCGAGCTGCTGCGCGCCCAGGTCGCGTTCCATCTGACACGCGGCAGCGAGGCGCCGGGGATGCTGCTGGACGCCGCCAAGACGCTCGCCCCGCTGGACGCCACACTGGCGCGCAAGACCTACCTGCAAGCCCTGGAGGCATCCCTCCTGGCCGGTCCGCTCGGTCACGACCGCACGGTGCCGGAGGCGGCCGAGGCCGCCCGGACGGCGCCCGCACCGCCGACGCCGCCGGGGCCGGTCGATCTGCTGCTGGACGGACTGGCGACCAGGTTCACGCACGGCTACGAGGCGAGCGTGCGCAGTCTGCGACGGGCCCTGGAGGCGTCCAGTGGCCTCGTACGCACCGCGGCGCCGGATGACGGCGTGAGCCGCTGCTGGATGTCGTTGACCTGCCGCGTCGCGTTGGCGCTGTGGGACGACGAGCAGGTCCACGCGCTGGCCGGCCGCCACGTCCGGGTCGCCCGCGACACCGGCGCGCTGGCCACGCTGCCCGTCGCGCTCAACAACCTCGCCGCCGCGCTCGTGCACGCCGGCGAGTTCGCCCAGGCCGCCGAGCTGGCCGCCGAGGCCACCGCGCTGACGCAGTCGACCGGTGACGCGCCGCTCCCCAACGCCCACCTGCTGCTCGCCGCCTGGCGCGGCCGGAGGGCCGCGACCTCCGAGCTGTACGCCGCCGTCGTCCGGGACGCGACCGAGCGGGGCGAGGGCGCGGCGGTCACGCTGGCCCAGTACGCCCTGGCCGTGCTGTACAACGGACTCGGCGACTACCGCGCCGCCCTCACCGCCGCCGCCGGCCCTTGCGACACCGACGAACTGGAGCACGGCAACCTGGCCCTGCCCGAGCTGATCGAGGCTGCCGTCCGCGCGGGTGAACACGCGCGCGCCGGCACCGCGCTGGCATCGCTCGAAGCACGTGCGTCGGCCAGCGGCACCGGGTGGGCGCTCGGGCTGCTCGCCCGCTCACGTGCACTGACCGGCGGCGGCCCGGCCGCCGAGACGCACTACCGCGAGGCGATCGAGCGGCTCGGCGGCTGCCGGATGACCACCCATCTCGCCCGCGCGCACTTGGTCTACGGGGAGTGGCTGCGCCGCGAGCGCCGACGCCGGGAAGCGCGCGAGCACTTGCGCACCGCCCACGAGCTGCTGTCCGGTATGGGCGCCGAGGCGTACGCCGCACGCGCCGTCCGCGAGTTGCGCGCCGCCGGCGAACAGCCACGCCCGCCGGCCGCCCGGCCGGCCGACACGCTCACCCCGCACGAGCTGCACATCGCACGGCTGGTGGCCACCGGGGCGACCTCCAAGGAGGTCGGCGCGCAGCTCTTCCTCAGCCCGCGCACCATCGACGCACACCTGCGCAGCATCTTCCGCAAGCTCGGCATCACCTCCCGCCGCCAACTGCGGAACCTGCAACTTCCCTGACCCCTCGACCGCCGTGTACCCGGTGGAATAGGCGACGTTCGCCGATGCGGCCCCGGTGCGGAGACGGCCAGCATGGACCGCGTGCCGGAACACCCGGCGTGCACACCATCCTTGGGGGAGAGCTTCTTGAGAACAGAGTTACCGAGCGCCGCCGCCGAGGCCGCGCGATCGTCCCTGCCGCCTCGGACCGCACCGCGACGCCGCCGGCGCTCCGCGTTCCTCGCGGTGGCGATCGTGACCGCGCTCATTGCGGCCGTCGCCGTCGTCACGGTCCTGAACCCGGCTGCTCCGACCGCCAGCGCCCAGCCGGCCTTCACGTACTCGTCGAGCTGGAACATGAACGGCGAGATGGGAGGTCCCGGGGAGGCCCCCGGTACCGGTGTGGCGCGCTCGGAGAGCCGCTGGGTGGCCGACCTTCAGCCGGAACTGCTGCGGGGCGCGAACATGATCGCCGTCCAGGAGGCGGGCACCCACCCGCCACCGAGGTCGAGACAGACGCGGTCGTGGGCCAACGGCGCGGTCACGGAGAACTACTGGGACGCCGGTACGGACCGCGTGAGACACACGAACGTCTACTTCGCCGACGTGGGCCAGCAGCGCAACGGCCTGGCCCTCGTGACCCACGAGGCCGCGGACGAGGCCGTGCTGCTCCCGATGGTCAACCGTCCGAACGCCCGTCCGGTGCTGGGCGTGCGGTTCGGTGTCATCTGGTACTTCACGGGGCACGCGCCGTCCGGCGGAGCCGCCGCCGACGCGCTCATACAGACCGCCAACCAGTTCATGGCGAACCGGCCGGGCGACGAGCGTCACCGGATCCTGGCCGACTTCAACGACAACCCGTCACACCTGCCGCTGGCGTACCAGAGGCACATCGTGCGCTCGAACCAGCCCACCCACCAGGGCGGCGGCGAGCTGGACTGGGCCTACTACGGCGATGCGGACCAGCGCACCGTCCAGGTCGACCGGCAGGGACTCGACTCCGACCACTACATGCTGCGCTTCTTCGTGCTCCCGGGCTGCGGCCCCCGGCCGATGGCCGCGAGAGCCGAGGCCGCGCCGGCGAGCGCCCCCGGGGAGCCGGACTGCACGGCGCCGGTGCCCGGCGAGGCGTACCGCATCTACTCCAGGTACCTGGACAACGCGGTCATCGCCCGGGACTCGCCGTTCGGAAACGGTGCCCCGATTGTGAGGCACCCGACGACCAGCGGCAACGCGAGCGAAGAGGTGCTGTACGTGCACTTCAGCAACGAACCCGGCCGGTACCTCCTCTGCTTCAGTCCACCCGTCCGGGCTCCCTTCGGCGGCACCCCCCAGAGCCAGTGCCTCACGCGCGGCGCGGAGGATTCCGTCAATCTCTGGTGGATGGCGCCCGACAACGAGTCGCAGCACTGGGAGTTCCGGCAGGGCCACATCCACTCCCCCCACCTCGGTGCGGAGCTGCAGCCGAGCCCGGAGGAACTGGGGGCCCGGATGCGAGTGGAGACCAGGTTCTACCAGTGGCGGTGGGAGCGGTACGAACCGCCCCGCGATGCCGATGACGGCGGGGAGTGGGACCACGGCGATCTGAGGAAGCGAGACCCCCTGGACGTCGAGGAGTCACAGCCGGACGAGGACGACGACACCGACGCGGATGCAGGGGAGCAGCGGCCGGCGGCAGAGCCGGCTCCCGGGCCGTGAGGAGGTAGATCGCCGGCGCGAGGGCTCCCGCGCCCCCGTGTGGGGGGTGCGGGAGCCCTGCTGCATCATGACGCTCGTTTGACGCTCCGAGCCTTTGGTGGCCCTCTGGCAGATTCGAAGACCAGCCTCTGACCCGCGTGTTCTTACGACTTGCGCAGACCATCCGGGGCCAGGGAGAGGCAGTGCGAAGGGACGGGGATAGTGGCCCGGGGCCGGGTCACGTCCGGGCCGGATGCGCGAGCGCGTCGACGGTCGCGGCGAACAACCACGGCAGCCGCTGCGCCGCGGGCACCAGTGCTGCCCGGACCGGGGGCGTCCTCGTCGCGCCGAGCAGCGCCCGGGTCAGCCAGCGATAGCGCCGGGTGATTCGCCACCACTCCCGTTCGTAGGCCGTCAGGTCGCCGCTCACGACTGCCCGCACCGCCGCCGACGCCTGCGCGAGCGCCAGCGCGATGCCCTCGCCGGTGAGCGCGTCCACGTAGCCGGCCGCATCGCCGACCAGCAGCACCCGGCCGGCCGTGCGCGCGCTCGCAGCCTGGCGGAGCGGGCCCGCCCCGCGCACCGGCCCGGCGGTGCCGACTCCGGCCAGCCGCTCCTGCAACGCGGGGAAGGCGGCAAGGTGGTCGTCGTACGGTCTGCGGGCGGTGGTGAGCACCGCGACGCTCACGAGGTCGTCGGCCACCGGCGTCACATAGACCTCCGCGTCACGGGCCCAGTGCACCTCGACGTAGTCGCTCCAGGGGGCGAGGCTGTAGTGACGCCGCAGCCCGTGCCTCAGGTGGGCCCGATGCGGCCGGTGCAGGCCCAGGGCTCGGCGGATCGGAGAGTGCAGGCCGTCGGCGGCGGCGAGGTGGCCGGTGCGGGTGCCGTCGACCACGACACCGTCGTCGTCCTGCTCGACACGGCGCACGGTGCGCTGCTCGACCCGTACGCCCGCGGCCAGCGCCACCTCGCGCAGCGCCGTGTGCAGCGCGGTGCGACGCACCCCGCGGCCCGGGCCCGCCCGGAAGTCGGCGTCGACCCGGTGTGGCCCGGCGACGTACCGGATGCCCCGCAGGTCGTGCCCCGGCGGGTGCACGCCGAGCGCCGCCAGGGCGGTGACGGCACCCGGCATCAGCCCCTCGCCGCACGCCTTGTCGACGGTGCCGGCGCGCTGCTCCCAGACGGCGACGTCGAGCCCCGCCCGGGCCGCGTGCAGGGCCGTGGCGAGACCCGCGGGTCCGGCGCCGGCGATGAGCAGGTCCATGCGCGCCTCCTCAGGCCAGCCGTGCCAGGGCGGCGTCCTCGACGCGCATGCGGGTGGTGAGCAGGAACCCGTTCAGCATGGTGAAGACGACTGCCGTGATCCAGGCCGAGTGCACCAGCGGCAGCGCGAGGCCCTCGACGACGACGGCGACGTAGTTCGGGTGCGAGAACCAGCGGTAGGGGCCGCCGGTCACGCGCGGACTGCCGGGCACGACGATCACCCGGGTGTTCCACTGCCGGCCCAGGGTGGCGATGCACCACCAGCGCAGCGCCTGTGAGGCCGCGACGAGCAGGAGCATGGCCCAGGCGAGGACCGGTGCGGTGTCCGGCCGCCGCACCCACACCTCCACGAGCGCGCCGGCAAGCAGGCCCGTGTGCAGCACCACCATGAACGGATAGTGGCCCCGCCCGGACTCCACGCCGCCCCGCGCGATGCTCCAAGCGGCGTTGCGCTGGGAGACGACCAGTTCGGCGACCCGCTCCAGGCCGACGGCCAGGACCAGGGCGGTGAACAGGATCTCGCCGCTCACCCCTCACCCCCGGGGGCGCGCAGGAGGACGAGTTCAGAGCAGAAGCCGGGGCCCATGGCAAGCATGAGCCCGTAGGATCCGGGCGGGGGCGGGCGGTGGGCGAGCGTGTCCGCCAGGACGTGCAGCACCGAGGCGGAGGACAGGTTGCCGATCCGGCGCAGCGAGTCCCAGGTCACCCTCAGGGCGTCCCGCTCGACGCCGAGGGCTTCCTGTAGGGCCTCCAGGACCTTGGGGCCGCCGGGGTGTGCGACGTACCAGCCGAGGTCCTCGCCGGTCAGTCCGTGGTCGGCGAGGAAGCCGCGGACGTCTTCGCCGACGTACCGGCGCACCAGGTCGGGGACCGAGGAGTCGAGCACGATCCGGAAGCCGCCGGCACCGATGTCCCAGCCCATCGCGCGCTCCGATTCGGGGTAGAGACGGCTGCGCGAGGCGAGCACCTCGGGGCGGGCGGGGTCGTCGGACTGCGCAAGCGGGTGTTCGGGGCCGACGGCGACCACCGCCGCGGCACCGTCCCCGAACAGCCCGCTTGCCACGAGGTTGGCGAACGAGGTGTCGTCACGCTGAAGGGTGAGCGAGCACAGTTCGACCGACATCAGCACCGCGACCCCGTCCGGGTTGCTGCGCAGCAGGTCGCGCAGGCGGGCGATGCCGGCCGCGCCGGCGACGCAGCCGAGGCCGACGAGGGGCAGGCGCACCACGTCGGGGCGCAACCCGATCTCCGCCGCGACGCGGGCTTCGAGCGAGGGGACGGCCAGGCCGGTCACCGTGCACGACACGATGTAGTCGACGTCGGCCGACGTGAGGCCGACGTCCTTGAGCGCCTCGACCACCGCGCGACTGCCGAGTTCGACGCCGGCCCGGATGAAGACGTCGTTCGACCGGCCGAAGTCCCCGAGCCGGGCGTACTCCTCCAGCGGGAGCACGGTGTGCCGGCTCTCGACGCACGCGTTGCGGTGCAGCCGCTCGACGACGCGGCGATCGAGCGTGCCCTCGACCAGCGTGCTGGCGAAAGACTCGGTGATCTCCTCCTGCCGGTAGCGGTGCTCGGGCAGGATGCCGCGCACGCTGAGGACGCGTATGGTCATGCTGGCTCCCGGGTCGGGCCGATCGGACGAGTGGGTACGACGAACGCCCGGCCGAGGCCGAGCGCGACGGTGTGGGTGAGCGGGTGCCGACGCCATCAGCCGGCCACGAGCAGGACGACGTCGAGCAGGGCGATGGCCAACGCGGCCCGGAAGGGGGTACGCCCCCGGGCGACCAGCGTGAACACCGCCAGGACGGCCACCGGTACGAGGGACGCCCCTGCCCACCACGAGGGGGCACCGGCGGGACCGAGCACGGCGAGTAGCGAGGCTGCCGGCAGCAGCACCGCGGCCAGGACGCGCGAGCGCCGTCCGCCGAGCCGGTGGGGCAGGCTGCGGACGCCGGTGCGTGCGTCGTCGGCGAGGTCGGGCAGGGCGTTGAGCAGATGCGCCCCGACGCCGAGCGCGGCCCCGGCACCGGTCATCCACAGGGGTGCCCAGACCGGGGCGGGGCCGGCGAGGGTGACGATCGACGGCAGCGCCCCGAAGGCACTGGCGTAGGGCACCCAGGACCACAGGGTGGCTTTGAGCCCGAGGTTGTAGATGTGGCCCGCACCGGTGCCGAGGACGACGTTGACCAGCGCGCTGCGCCAGCCGCAGAGCGCGGACAGTACGAGACACGCGAGCGCGGCGGTGACCACGGCACGCACCACCCAGCCGACCGGGAGGGCGCCGGTGGCCAGCGGTTTGTCGGTGCGGCCGACGACACGGTCGCGGGAGAGATCGCGCAGGTCGTTGCCCCAGCCGATCGTCAACTGACCGGTGAACACCGCTCCGGTGACGACGACGGCGTCGAGCGGATCCAGGTCCGCGCGCAGTGCGAGCAGGGCCGTGACGGCGGTGACCGCCAGGGCGGGCCCGCCGTGGGCTGCGGCGAGCAGCGCAAGCACGGGCGACGGTCCGGGGCGTGCCTGAGCGGAATCGGTGGTCACGGGAGTCGCCGCACCGCCACCGGACCCCGGCGGGTGGCGTCGCCAACCGCGCCAAGCCCGGTGCGCGCCTGCACCACGGGCGCCCCGCCGGACGCGGCCACCCTCATGCCCCCGGCCACCCCGGCAGGCGCGTCCGGGCCGCCCCGAAGGCCCTGCCCGGTCACCCGGTGTCGAACTGTTGCAGGCGCCCATGCCAGGCAGCGGGCATGACGGCGCGGACCGCCGCAGAGGGCCCGGGCACCGGCCCAGCACCGAGCGCGTCCGCGATGACCGCCGCGCTCGCGGGCGTATCGGCGGTGAGATGGAAGGGAGCCGCCACGCGCCGCCGGAGCGCCACGGCGATCGCCTCGGCGTCGTCGTCCGGGTGAACCGTTGCGGTAGTCAGCCCTCGGTCCCTCGGCAGGGCCGGCAGCAGGCCGAGCGCCCTGCCGAGTACGAGGGCGGGCACGGCATACCGGAGCGGCGAGCGGGCCGGCGCCACCCTGCCCGGCGATCCCCGGCCACGATCGGGTGACGAGCGCGCCGGTGCCGGAGGCCGCGTGCTGGTCGAGGAGGCGTTCGGCTGCCGGCTTGTGCCGGCTGTGCCAGGAGCCGGGCATGCCCCTGGTGGGCCAGGACTCCTCGACCCCACGGTTGGCCTTCTGCGGAGAGCCGGCGCCGACCGAGGACCTGTGGACCAGGTGGGGAACGCCGGTCACGGCGACGGCCCTGAGCACCCGGCGGATGCCGCCGATTCCGAGTCCGGTGAGGCAGGCGGGGTCGTGGGACAGATGAAAGCCCTGTGCCGAGTGAACGACCGCGCCCGCGCCGGTGGACGCCCCGACGAGCGTGTCGTGGCAAGCCGCGGCGCCGAAGTCCACCGAGCGCCATTCGACGCCACGGCTGTCGGGGCCCTCGGGCCGCCGCCGGGCCAGGCATCCGAGGCCGTAGGCGTCCTCGACACGCAGACCTTGCACGACGACGGAACCGACGGTCCGGCTCGCCCCGGTAATCGCGACACGCATGCACATGGGGTGCCCCGTCGCTCCTCCGCTCACACGAGGCGTTCCGGCATCCGGCGGACACGGCAGTCGGGCCGATTCCTCCGCCCGCTTCGATCCGCTCGCCGTCTGGGACCTCTCCATCCTCGCCAAGGAGCGCCGGGCCTTGCCATCGCGCCTGCCCTCCGCCTCGGCCTCCGTACCGCCATAACGCGCCGCTGAGTTGCTCGCCCTGCCCGCAGGGGCCGCCCCGTCTCCCACGGTCCAGGCGCGGCCGGCGCCCACCCACGCCCTCGCCGCCGCAGAACGCGGCATGCTTTCCGGCGGCCGACGGATGCGATACCCAGATGGAGTAGCTTGGCGACCTGCCTCGCGGGCGTGTTGGCGCCCAGGCCAGTTCCCTCCAAGGGTTGTCCCGGGCCGGCCGCCCTCGGCGTTGCCTCGCCCGCCCGTCACTCTAATTTTCTTGATCGCGCGGGCTGATGTCGCGATCGGCGTCCGCCGTGAAAGGGGCTGCACGGCAACGTCTGCACCCTCCCGGACAAGGCCGACCAGGCCGCATCCGGAGGGAAGGCGGCTCCCGAGGCGGCCGTCCGCCGAAGTTCGACCCGGAGACGACAAGGCCCGGCACCTGGTCGAGTGAGGTATCAATCACGGTGGCCGCGAGGTACCAAAAGCTCGCGGTCCGCTGCGAGGCGACCGTCCTCGTAGCGGCTCTCAACGAGTGGCTGACCAGCCCATTCGAGACGCCCCTAGGGTCGCATCCCGAACAGGAAGCGGGTCGCCCGCGTGCGGCGGACCAGCAGCTCGTACGCGGTGAGGGTGAGGATGAGGGCGATCACCACGAGCACGGCGTACTCGACCGGGATCGGCGCGGACCAGCCGGTCACGAAGTACGCGACGGCGACCACGATCGGCTGGTGCAGGACGTACAGCGGAAGCACGGCCGCGGCGAGATAGCCATAGAGGCGACGACGCGTCGTCGGGGTCGGTTTCGGCGCCGCCCGCGGTTGCTCTGGCCGCCGACGGTCGAGGAGGCCTGGGATGGCGACCACCAGGCACCATCCGGCCGCACCGAACAGCGCCCGTGAGGCGGTGGCCAGGACGGTCATCTCCGTGAAGGGCTCGTCGGCCAGGGCAAAGCCGGGGCCGGCCGCCGCGAAGAGCAGGGCGCCGAGCCAGGCTGCGGTCCCGGCGTCGCGCCGCATCACGGTGCGGAAGCGGTCGTCGGTGGCGAGCGCGAAACCGGCAACGAAGAACAGCAGGTACGACCAGCGGTGCCAGCCCGCGTAGTCCTCCTCCAGCCGTGCGAAGGCACAGATCACCGCGAACGCGAGGGCCGGCAGGAACACGACGCCCCGCCGGTGCAGGGTCGCCTCCGCCACCCGGTCGCGGATGCGGCGGACGCGCTCGCGCGGCAGCCACCGGTGGAACGGCACCAGCATGAGGGAAAACGCCAGGAGGAGCACGACGAACCAGAGATGGCCGGTCTCGAAGTGCTCGCCCTGGACGAGGAAGGGGAACTCTTCGGGCTCCAGGTGCACGTCGTAGAAGCGGGGCAGGAAGCGGAGGTACGACTCGTGGTAGGCGGCATCGGCCGAGCGCAGCCGCAGCCACTGCGGCAGCGGGTTCAGCGCGAGGGTCGCGAAGACCAGCGGAACGCCGAGCCGCAGCAGCCGCTCGCCGGCGAAGCCGCCCGCGCCGCGGCGCTGAAGCGAGTGCCAGGCACCGAGACCGGAGATGAGGAACAGCAGCGGCATAGCCCAGACGACCCCGAACCCGGCGATGATCATGACGGCTTCGCTGGTCTCGGCGTTCTTGACGTAGAAGTCGTCGTCGGCGGCGAATACGAGCGCCGAGTGGAAGAAGACCAGCCCGATCACGACCAGCATCCGGATCGCATCCAACTCCGGCCGCCGCTCCGGTAGCGGTGCCTGCGCCGGTTCCGCGCGCGTCGCCATAACTGCCCCCCCCCGTCACCTGTACGCCACCAGTGTTGGGAAGGCGACTGCCGGGCGCCACCCCCGCAACGGACTCCGCTCACAGCGAAGATCGACTTCCGGCACACGCCCTACGGCTGTCCCGCAGCGGACCTCGGCTACAGGGGCACCGCCTGGTCATCCCGCGCCGCCGCCAGCCCGGCAAGTCGAACTCCCGGACTGGAAAGAGGAACACGATACCTCCCACCGCACAGTCCGCGCGCGCGTGAAGGCTCCTTCGCCAGGGTGAAGACCAGGAAGATCCTCCGTGATTGCCGCCTCAAGGCGACGGCGTCCACCACGCCGTGCTCGGCATCACCCGCCTGCACAACCTCACCCTCGCCGGGTGAGCAAGAGCCCCGCAGCTCATTCAGCACGCCGTAGATCATTTACGGGACCACGCTTAGGCGCGTGCGGGGGGGAAGGTCGTAGCGGCTGACGGCCAGGTAGGTTTCCGGCGTTGCCGATTCGAGGAGGCCCTCGCCGCTCTCCAGGTCGAGTTCCGGCTCCTGGTCGCGGCGCAGCAGGTTGCTCCAGTCGCTCGCCGCGCCTCCCTCGTAGGCGTCCCGGAGCTGGAGACGCAGCCGTGGGCGGGCTTCCTCCTGCTGTTCGCGGAAGATCCGCCGCTGGGTGAGGCGCTGTTCTTTCTGGGCCTCGTCGCTGAGTTCCAGGTCGGCGGCCGGCTGGTCCTCGGCGCGCAGTCCCGGGGTGCGCCGGGCGATGGCGAGGTCTTCCTCGTGGAGGCGCTCGCAGGCGGCGAACAGCTTCCGCGGCATGCCGAGGTGGATCTCCGTTCCGGGGACGCGGCAGGTCCGGAAGTCGTCGAGGCCCAGGGAACGGATTCCGGCACGCAGGGTGTACCGGTCGGCGTCCTGAACTGCTCCGCGGGCGTCGGCACGCATGGCGAGAGTGGAACCGTCGTCTTCCAGGGGTGTGGTCAGGCCGGAGCGTCGGTGGCGGGAAGAGCGGTCGGCCGGAACGGGCACGGTACGCAACTGGGCGGCGGGAGCCGAGCGCAGCGCCAGAAAGGCGAGCATCTGGGCCCGGGCCGCGCCGAAGAGCGCATCGTCGCTGTCGCCGATGCGGTCTTCCAGTCTGCCAAGGCCCGCCGCTTCGTCGTCAGTGCCGAAGCTGTCGACGTAGGTCAGCGGCGGTTCGAGTTCGGCGCCGGGATAGCGATGGTGTGGTGTTCCTGCGGGTACCCGGTGGCCGGGCCATGGTCACCGGGTGTTCGCGGGGCGGTGATCCCACCGCCGTTGCCGTTCCGGCCAGCACGTACGGTCTAGCCTCCGGGCGTCGGACCCGGCTCCTCGCCCCAGACCCGCTCGCCCGAGTCGTACAGCGGGATGTTCTCGGCGACGGCCGGCTGGTTGGTCAGTCCCTGGTACGACCAGTCGTCGGTGGGGTCCCAGCCGGCGCCCCCGGTGATGCGGAACTGCACCTCGGCGCGGTGCTGGGACTGGCCGCCGGGGAAGATCGCCTTTCCGGTGCAGTCCAACTCCACGTAGTACAGGTCGCCCTCCGCCTGGAAGGGCCCGCGCAGCGGCGAGGGGCACTCGCTGTAGCCGGAGAACAGGGTGAGGTCCGCCGGGTCCACGCCCTCGTCGAGGGTGAACCAGTAGCGGAAGGCGCCCTGGTCCAGCGTTCGTGCGGGGAAGCCGCTGCGGTTGCGGACGGTGGCCTTGACCTCGGTGAATCCCGCTCCGGCGGCGTTCAGGGACGCCTCGACGTACATCTCCGGGCCGTCGGGCTCCTCGGGTTGCGGGAAGTCGGGCAGCGGGGTGCCGCCGTGCCGTTCGACGAGGGCGGCGAGTGCGCCGGACAGGCCGGCGTTGTAGTCGGTGGCGACCTCGTTGGCGACGTAGTCCTGGCGGTTGTCGGTGTACCTGTCGTCGGGGCCGGAGGGGCCGCCGACCAGGGCGCCGTAGAGCACGTGGCGGTTGGTCTCGGGCGCGGTGAGCTGGTCGGTCCAGGAGCCGTGGGCGGTGCGGTGGTGCGGGTTGCGCGGCGGGTTGGCGCCGAAGCCGACGACGTAGCTGGAGTCGCGCGGGTTGTCGCCGAGCATGTAGTCGATCTGGCGCTCGCCGAACGTGCGGTAGCGCGTCGCCCGGTCCGGGTCGGTGCCGGCGAGCCAGTCGGAGTAGACCAGGGCGACGAAGGCGGTGTTGGCGGCGTAGCGCAGCGAGCCCCAAGTGTCGAGGACGGCCTGGCCGCCGGGCGAGTACGGCACGCGCTGGCCGCCCACGCCGGTGGTCCAGTAGTCGAGCCAGCGGTTGGCGTCCTGGACGTACCGGTCGTCGCCGGTCTCCATGGCCAGCAGCGCGTAGGCACCGTACGCCTTGTTGTCCCACGCCATGGTCCAGCGGTAGCTGCGGGTGTCGCTCTGCGGCTCGGTGCCGAGGCGGTCGTACTCGGTCTCGGCCTTGGCGAGGTAGGAGGCGTCGCCGGTCGCCTTGTAGAGCCAGTACGCGCCCCAGACGAGCTCGTCCTGGTAGCCGGACCAGGAGCGGTAGAAGTTGCCGGCGGGCACGCAGTCCGAGTAGACGCCCCGGTGGGTGTCGGCGAAGTCGTACAGCTCCTCGGCGTGACGGACGAGGGTCGCGGCGTACGACGGGTCGTCGTCGGCGAAGAGCAGCGAGGACGACGCCATGGCGGCGGCGGTCTCGCCGGCGACGTCCGATCCCGGGCAGCCGGGGTGCACCCGGTAGGACGGCCGCTCCATCGGCATGACCTCGGCGGGCCCCCACCACCGGTGGTCGGCGTCGCCGTCGCCGACCTGGGCGTAGAGGACGTCGGGCTCGGGGTGCGCGCGGATGAAGTAGTCGTTGGCCCAGCGCAGGTTGTCCTTGAGGTACGCGAGCTGGCCCGACTGCCGGTAGCCGTCCTCCGCAGCCAGCCCGCCCCAGGCGAGCAGGGTGGTCGTGAACGCCATCGGGAAGCCGAACTTCACGTGGTCGCCCGCGTCGTACCAGCCGCCGGTGAGGTCGACGCCGACGTCGGAGCCGTCGTCGAGCGCGGAGTCGCCGCGCCAGCCGACGCGGTTGCCGGCCGGGAGGTCGCCGGAGCGCTGCGCCTCGTAGAAGAACATCGACTTCTGTAGCGCCTCGGCGTAGTTGAACCCCGCCTCCGGCGCCTCGCCGGCGTCTGCCGCGGGCGGGGCGAGCAGCCCGCCGCCGAACACCACCCCTGCTGTCAGCCCGACGACGAGCCCGGGTCGCCCGCGACCCCATCGGCGAGGGCCCCTGCGTCCGGCGCTGCGGGCGGGACGGGCAGATGCGGAAGTCGGCATGCGGCGGCCCTTCTGATTCCGTGGTCGGCGGGATCCCGGCATGGCATGGGAGCGCTCCCAGTTCACTCCCATGCTCCTCTTGTGCCGTGCTCACGTCAATGATGCGAGCGGGGGATGAGGTGTCCGCCGCCGATGGTGACCGTCCAGCGGGCCGGAAGTGTCAGCGTGGTCGCGCGGCCGGACGCACGACCGGGCGTGCGAGCAGCCGATCGCGCGTCCTGGAGTGGCAGGACACCCGGGAGGGGCGGTGTCCCGGTGAGCGGTGCCCGGTGGGCGGGTCAAGGCCGGTGTCGCTGGAAGCGGGAGCCGTTGCGACCGCACTACCGCTGGCGGCGCGGCGTCTTGAGGCGCCGCCGGTCTCGTCGCGGTACGTGTCGAATGCCGTCACATGGCATCCGTCAGCGCATCGGAACGACTCCCGCTCACACGTGCCTGACCGCGTGGCCTGCCTACCAGGGAAGGAAGACGTGCACGGATTTCCCGTCGGGCTCACGCACGGAGAAGGCTTCCAGCGCCAGGGTGTTGATCAGATACCACCCGATTCCGGAACCGGCGGACAGGTTCACGCGCCGCGGCCGGGGGAGGTCGATGCTGGAATCACGCAGCGCTACGTGAATCTCCTCTCCCGTGTCCCGCATGGTGAGCGTGAAAGGACCGGGTGCGTAGCAGAAGGTGTTGGCCGCCAGCTCGCTGACCACCAGGAGCACGTCGTACGGTCTCTCCGGTGCTGAAGGCGGCCGGATGCCCTCCAAGTCCTCCAGGAAGACGGCGGCGGTGTCCCGGGCCCGGCTGACACAGTCGTACTCGCCGTCGAAGTGCTGGACCAGCACTGGCCTGCGGTCCATCGTCTGTGTCACGTCGGGCCTGCGCATTCCCTTGATCATTCGATTCACGCTCCCGTTCCCCAGGGACAGCGATCTTCATGCGTCGTATGCCCGAGATCACCGCAGACATGCCCAAGCCCTCCGGCGCGGGCATCGGCTGGGCGGCTGTCCGCCCCGCCGGCCGCGTCATCCTCCGTTCTGCCGGTCGGTGAGGGTGGCGTAGACGACGATGTTGTCGGCGTAGTAGTGGTTCGCCTCGTCGAACTCGCCGCCGCAGGTGATCAGGCGCAGTCCGGCGTGGTCCAGGTTGCGGTAGACCTCGACGGTGGGGAAGTCCGCCTTCGGATAGCGTTCGGTGCGCTGTACCTCGAAGCGGGCGGTGCGGCCGTCGGCGCGCTCGACGGTGACGAGGCCGCCCGGGCGCAGGTCGCCGAGGCGGTAGAAGACGGACTTCGCGCCGTTCCAGGTGACGTGACCGGCGATGACGGCGGGGCCGAGTTCGCCCGGGGTGGGGCCGGGGGTGTACCAGCCGGCCTGCCGGTGATCCGCCGGGGTCTGCATGGCGCCGTCCTCGTCGCGGCCGAGCCGTTCCAGCGCGGAGGTCACCCCCAGCGACGGGATCGACAGCCGTGCGGGGGCGGAGGCGGGCAGCGGCCGGGCGCGGGAGGCACCGGAGGCGTCGCCGTCGTCCGGGTCGCGGTGGCCGGGCGGGTGCGACGAGAACGCGGGCGCCGGGCCGGCGGACGGCGGGCGCGGTGGCGCCGGATCCTCCTGGAGCAGGCCGGCGGCGAGCAGCACCGCGGCTGCGACGGCCAGCGCCGTCGCAGCCGCGATCATGACGCGGGTGCGTGTGGTCACGCGCATCGCGTCACTGTCCGGCGCCGCGGTGACGGCGCGCCAGCAGCAGTACCCCGGCCGCGCCGGCGAGCCCGGCGCCACCGGCGGCGATCAGCGCGGGTGAGGCGGCGGTGGTGTCCTGGCCGCCGCCGGTCTCCACACCGCCGACGGGCATGGAGCCGATCGCTGCGCCCTTGACCATGCCGCAGTTCGCGGGGGCGGTGGCCTCCTGCGGCAGCTTGGGGTCGAGTTCGCTCTTGCCGGCCCCGGCGTCGTACTTGCCGTTTCCGTTGACGTCGATGCCGTGCTGCACCAGGTGCAGGTCCTGGACGTGGTCGGCGACCTTCTGCGAGACGGTGAGGGTGCGCTCGTACGTCAGGTTCCCGTCGGCGTCGGCCTTGGGCATCCGCTCGACGGCCAGGCCGCTGTCCATGGAGGTGTCGCCCTCGGTGGTCAGCGAGATCATGATGTCGCCGTAGGAAGGCAGGCCCTCGGCGGTGGAGACGATGCCGTCACCGTCCTTGTCCGCGTCCTGGGTGGGGCAGTGGAAGTCCATGCCCTCGGTGGAGCCGTGGATGTGCTGGGCGTGCGGGGAGTTGGGGACCAGCCCCTTCGCGTCTACGTTCACGGTCAGCTCGGTGCCCTCCAGGCTGAGGAACGCGGCCCCCTGGGCTCCCGAGCCGTTCTGCGGCGTGAGGTCGATCTGATGCGCCTTGTCGTCGTCCGCGGCCGATGCGACGGCGGCCGGGCCGCCCAGCACCAGCGCCGCCGGCAGCCCGGCGAGCGCGGCCAGTCGTGCGGTGCGCCTGGATATCACGGTCGATCACCCGTCCTGTGGTGTGCAGTGACCGCTGACGACCGATTCGGTACCGGTCATGCAAGAAAACGGCCGCTCCATGCAGATTCGGAGCCGCGAACCCACCGGATTGGTCCGACTTTCGCGACCGGGCCACGCCCGCGGACGCCACGAGGATCAGGTCGGGGAGAGGGCTGAGCGTCGGGGGCAAGCCCGAGCCCCCGGAGACAGCCCGCCGCCCGGCCCGGACTGTCGCAGGGGGAACCGGAGCTTGGTCTGTGCGGGAGCCGGTGCCCCGGCACCGGCTCCCGCTCCGCACTCAGCCGTTGTTGGCGCGGCCCACGTAGACGTTGCGGGCGCGGTAGTACGTGTCCCCGGACGGTCCCGACGACCCGGACGAGCCTTCCATTTGCAGGTTCAGGATGAGGTGCATCGGGGCCCCGGCGAAGTTCGAGCCGCGGTGCTGACCGACCCAGGTGCCGTCGAGGTAGTAGTGGATGTCGACGTCGGTGGCGTTCACCTTGGCGATCCAGGCCCGGTACCCGTGCCAGGCCCCGGGGTTGGAGACCGGGACGATGGTGTTCTCCCAGCCGCCGTCGTAGGTGTTGAACCAGTTGCGGGCGTCGCCCTTGTACTCCAGGATGTCGCTCTCCGGCGGCCAACTGTTGGCGCCGGTCAGCCAGAAGGCGGGCCAGGTGCCGCCCGCGGACGGCGCCTGGAACTCGCCCTTGACCTCCCACTGCGGGTACTGGTCGGTCACCGTCAGCCGCATCTTCGAGTGGATCGCTCCGGAGTGGTAGCGGATCGGCAGGTAGGGGTCCTTGCTGCTGTTGCCCTCGTTCCAGCCGATGCGCGACGCCTTGAGTACGAGTACGCCGGACTCCAGGTAGACGTGGTTGTGGTCGGTGGCGTCGGCGTACATCCGGGCGGTGCCGTTGTGGTCGGAGCCCCACGGGTAGCGGTAGTTCCAGGCGGACTCCAGCGCGCCGTAGTCGGCGAAGGTGCCGGTGCCGATCACGGTCTCCCACGCGAGCGGGGCGGCGGGTTGTGCCACGGCGGGACGGGCGGCGGCCAGGCCGGCGCCGCCGGCGAGCGCGGCGCCGGAGGAGAGCAGGAACGTGCGGCGGTCGAGCGGCATGGGGGTACCTCTCTTGCGGGTTGCGGACGATTGGCGTCGGCGCAGAGCGGGTTCGGTGTGGGCGCCATCGGATGTTTACGTAAACACGCGGCGGGGAGGAGTGTGCTCGCTCATCGGATACCCGTCAAGCCTCCGCGGGGGTGCCGTCCGGCCCGGCGCCCGCCGAGTGCGTGGCCGGCACAGCACACCCCGCGCCGAGGACTCGGGAAGCCTGCCGAGGGCGGCCGTGATCAGCTCAGGCGGAGGGCGTAGACGCGGGTGACCTGCCGGGTCGAGGCGTTGTCGTCCGATACCAGCAGGAGGGTGCGGGGGCCGGCCAGGGTCATGCCCTCCACGTTGTCCAGCAGCGGGTTGGGCTGCGGCTGCGGCGATGTGGCCCCGGACGGCGGGCAGTCGGCCAGGTCCACCAGGAGCCGCTTGGTGAGGAAGTCCTCGGTGCCGGCCTCGGCGAGCGAGGGCAGGCCGGTGACGTCCGGCGCCCTGTGGAGCGAAACCCGGTAGACGCGGACGGTGTTGCCGACTCCTGCCGTGTAGCCGCGTTCCAGGGCCAGCAGGTGGTTGCGGTCCAGCGCGGTCAGCTCCGCCAGGCCGAGACCAGGATCGGCCCGGTAGGCGTGCTGCGCGTCGGGGGCGAAGCCGCCGTTCGGCGTCCAGCCGTAGCGCAGGATGCGCAGCAGGCCGCGGTCTTCCGCGTCGCGGCCGTCGGCATCGAGCGGGCCTTCCAGGCCGGCGTAGAGGGTGCGGCCGTCCGGCGCGGTGGCCAGGGACTCGAAGGTCTGGTTGGCCGCGGCCTGCCCGGCCGGGGCGACCCGGAAGCGCCGGGGCACCGGCAGTTCGGCCGTCTGCCGGCCGTCGGGCAGGCGGAACCGGCGGATGGAGGGCTCGCGTTCCGAGGAGGCGAGTACGGTGCCTGCGGGTTCGGTGACCAGGGCCTCGCCGTCGAAGTCGGCACCGGTGTACGGAGTGCCGTCCGGGCGGCGCAGGACGGTGACGTCGCGTACCGCGGCCTCGACGTGCCCCGGGGCGCCGCGCACGGCGAGCCCGTAGAGCCTGGCCTCGTCGGCGTCGGTGTTGTCGGCCAGCGCCAGGACCGGCGAGCCCGGCCGGGCGCTCAGCGCGGAGAGGCCGGCGACCCGGGTTCCGGCGAAGGCGGTCTTGTCCAGGGCGTCGGAGAAGCCGGTCAGCGACGTGTGCGGCGAGCAGGCGGCCGGGCGGCCGGGCGGATCCGCGCCCGGCTCCGGAGGATTCGCCAGGGCGGCCGGTGAGACCGCCAGCAGCAGCGCCGGGAGCCCGGCACCCCACCATCTGTTCATCGGTTCCTCCCGGGAGTCTCGGGACGTCAGGACAGGTCCACGCTCATCTTGTAGAACCTGGTCGTCTGGTTCTCCGTGTTGGCGTTGTTGTCGCTGACCAGGTAGAGGGCGCGGCGGCCGTCCGGCAGGTGCTCGCCCAGGGCCATGCCCTCGATGTTGTCCAGCAGGGGATTGAGCTGGGGCTGCTTGCGAGGTGCTCCGGCGGTGGGGCAGTCCACGAGATTGGCCAGCAGCTTCTTCTGCGCCCAGGAGTCCTCGGTGATGTCCGAGATCGACTTCGTCCCGCCGATGTCCGGCTTCCCCGCCAGCGACAGCAGGAAGAGGTGCACCGAATTGCCCTCCGGCATGTAGCCGCGCTCCAGGGCGAGCAGCCGGTTGCCGCCGAGGGCGATCAGCTCGGTGAGGAAGAGACCGTGTTCGGTCTTGTACGCGTACTGCTGGGGCTGCTGCTTGCCGAACTCTCCGCCCGGAGAACGGGTGTAGCGCAGGATCCGTACCTGGCTGCGCCCCGCCGACTCGCCGTCGATGTGCAGGGGGCCTTCCATACCCGCGTACAACTCGGTGCGGTCCTCGCTCAGGCTCAGGGATTCCAGTCGCCGTGCGGGGCTGGAATCGCCGAGGTCCTCCGGCAGTTCGATCTCTCCGTTCTGCATCCCGTCGCCGAGTCGGTACGACCGGATCGACGGCCCTGTCTCCGAGCTGATCAGGACGTTCTTCCCGTCCACCGCCATTCCCTCGCCGTCGATGTCGGCGGCGGAGAGCTTGTCGTCCCGCGGGTGCAGGATCGTGGCGTTTCCGACCGCGGGGACGATGCGCGCGGCGTCGAGGGTGAGGGAGTGGAGGCGGGGTGGGCGGTTGTCCCCCAGGGCCAGGATGCTGCGGTCCCCGGTGACGGCGAGGGCCGAAAGCCCCTGCACCGGCGTGGGGTCCGCGATGGTGTCCAGGACGTCGGAGTAGCCCAGCAGACCGACCTGTTCCGAGCAGGGGCCGGTGGTGCCGGTGCCGGAGGAGCCCTTCCAGACCCCCACGCCGGTGACCACGGCGAGGACGACGGCCGTAGCCGTCAGGGCCTTGGAGTACCGGCGCGGCCAGGGGAGGTGCGCGGTGCCCGGCCTGGCACCGGGGTTCCGGACGAAGGGCCGGCTGCCGACCGTGTGCGGGTCCAGGGTGTGCGGTACGGGGCCGCCCTGCCCGGGGACGATCCGGCGCAGCTCCGCGGTGATGTCGTTCGGCGTCAGGAAGTCCCGGCGGTCGCCGACACCGGCCCGGACCGTTTCGACCAGGGCCCGGGTGAAGGCGGTGAGACCGGTGCCGGTGGTGCCGACCGCGTCTCCGCTGGGGGGCGAGGCCGCCAGTACGTAGATGTCGCGCAGCTCGGCGGCTTCGACCTCCCTTCGTACGGCATCGAAGGCGACACTGCCCTGGCAGCAGTCCAGGATGACGATCGTCCGGGACGGCGGGTCGGGGGCGGCGCCGAGTTGCCGGAGGAGGTCGGTGAACGGAACCGCGGTGCCCGGGATGTCGGCCTCGCGGCTGCCGGGCAGGGCCAGATGCAGTGCGCCGTCGTGCGTCAGGCCGTGGCCTGCCCAGTAGACGACCAGGCAGTCCGACGCCTGCCGCGCGGCGTGGGCCACCGGCTCCAGGAGTTGCTCGCGGTCCTGCGGGCGGATGATCTGGCACCGGTTGGTCGGCAGGCCCCAGATCCGGGAGTCGCTCAGTACGTCCCGCAGCTCCAGGCAGCCGCGGTCCACGGCCGGCAGCGGGCGCAGGCCGCTCCCGGGGGCGTGGTCGGCGACACCGATCAGCACGGCGTACGAGAGGTGGGGCAGCGGCAGCCGGGGGCGCAGGGCCGCGTCGGTCGTCTGGGGGTTGGCGAGGGCCTGCGGGGAGAGACGTACGGTGTGCTCGTCCTGCCGCACCTCCAGGGTCGAACGCACCGGGCGCGATGCCCGCCAGGCGGACAGAGCCAGGACCAGGTTGGCGAGGTCGAAGGAGCTTGCGGTGACGAACTCGATGGCCTCCAGGGCGGGTCCCATGGTCGGGCTCAGCGGGATGGCCGGGTCGTCCTCCAGATGCCGGCGTAAGGAGCGCAGCTCCTCCTCGCCCTCCGGCCCGCCCTGTGCCGTGATCTTGATGTGCATGGATCTCCCTGCCGGCCCACGGACTCTCGCTCGCTGACCGGTACCGTAGCGCCGCTGTGTCACAGCGTGTACCGGACCGGTCGCAGATGGCAGTGGGGCGGGGGAGTCCGACCCGATCAGGTGAGCCCGTCTGCCGGCTCGGCGCCGGCCAGGACTCCGTGGCTGCGCGATGAACTCCGGTTTCGTCGCCCAGGGCTGGACACGGACGTAGCCTCGACGACCGTGAGCACCGTAGGGGAGCAGTTGCGGGGCTGGCGGCAGCGCAGACGGCTGAGCCAGCTCGACCTTGCCATCGCCGCCGACGTCTCGGCTCGTCACGTCAGCCTGGTCGAGACCGGCAAGTCGAACCCGAGCGCCGACATGGTTCTGCGCCTGGCGAAGCAACTCGACGTGCCGCTGCGTGATCGCAACCGGCTTCTCGTCGCCGCGGGCTTCGCGCCGCGGTACGCCGAGCGCTCGCTCGACGACGACGCGCTGTCGGCGGCCCGGGACGCGGTCGCGCGGGTCATCCGTGCGCACGAGCCGTACCCGGCGGTGGCCTTCGACCGTCGATGGAACCTCGTGATGACCAATCGCGCCGTCGACCCCTTCCTGGCGGAGGTTGCTCCCGATCTGCTGCGGCCGCCGGTCAACCTGGTGCGGCTGGCGCTGGACCCGCGCGGCCTGGCTCCGCTCATCGTCAACATGGCGGACGTGCGTACGGGCCTCCGTACCCGGATCGCACGTCAGCTTGCCGCGGCTCCCGATGCCGGTCTCACGGCGCTCTACGAGGAACTCCTGGGGTCGGATGACGACGGCGGGAGTCTCCCGCTCGACTCCGAGATCGTCATTCCCATGCTTGTCCGCCTCAACGGCCGGGAGCTGCGGATGTTCTCGACCATCACCACGTTCGGCACCCCGCTGGACATCACCCTGGACGAGATCGCGATCGAGTCCTACTACCCGGCCGACCCGCCCAGTGCCGCCTACTTCACGGAGTCCGAGAGCCGAAGTCAGGGCCTGAAGTAGCAACGGAACCGTCGCCTGACCGGCCGGAACCCTCGCGCCCCGTGTCGCGGGGTTCCCGTGCCGGTCGTGCCGTAGCCGGTCGAGCCGTCCTGCCCGGCCGTGTCAGATCGCCATCGCCTCCTGTATCCAGCGCCGCACCCGGTACGGAAACCACCACACCATCGGGCCGACGTCGCCGACGAGCCGCTCGGACCGGAAGGTGTCGAGGATGGCCGCGGGCACCGCCGAGGCCGGTGCTCCCTGGGCGAGCAGCCTGATGGCCTCCTGGTAGTCGGGCTCGTCCACGGTGAAGCGGAGGAGTTCGCCCCAGCGCCGGTCGCGGATCTGGATGAAGCCCGGCCCTTGCCGCCAGAGGCACTTGCACAGGTAGTGCTCCTTGCGCCACGTCCGCAGCGCGGACTCCGGGTCGGGCGGTCCGGAGAGGAACTGGGGCGGCTGGAGGTGGTTGAGCGGGCGCCAGGCGTCGGCTTCCGGTGCGGTGCGCAGTTCCCATTCGACGTAGACGGCGTGCGCCGTCAGCTCCCGCACCAGGCACAGCGTGCGCACCGTGCGGGCGGCGGTGCCGGGGTCCTCGTTCGCGGCCGGCCGCAGGTCGGTGGAGCCGGGCAGGCGGACCCGCCGGGCGCCGCTCTGCCAGAGGCGGGCGGCGGTCCGGGTGGGCGGGCCGGACGCCTCCAGCTCACCCAGCGACATGCCGGGCAGGCCGGCGGCCTCGGGTTCGAAGTCGCGCCAGGCGGTGACGGTGTCCATCGTGCTCCTCGGTGCCGGGACGGGCGGATGCAGGGCTGGGGCGGGTGGACGGACCGGGGGTACGGGGCGGCGGTGGGGCCGTCTCATGGGACGGCGACCGGCGGCGGGGCCGGGGACTCGGCGGCGGGGGCCTCTTCCGCGGCGGCCGTTGCGCGGCGCATGAACTCCAGGCGCAGGAGGTCCTCGTTGACGGCGGCCGGTGCGACGTGCACGTACTGGCCGGCGTCCGTGAACACCACGCCCCACTCCAGCCACCGCGCCAGCAGCTCCCGGACCGCCGTCTCGTCCACGGGGGCGCCCGTGCCGTCCGCGCCGTCCGTGCCGTCCGCGCCGCCACCGGAGTCCGCGGCGAGCCGTTCGGTGATCTTCCGGGCCAGGGCCGCGGGATGGTGCGGCTGGTCCAGCAGCCGGAAGGCGGCCAGCTCCACGGGGCGTGTCAGCTCCCGGGTGCGCCAGTCGAACGCCCGCCGGCGGCTGACGAGGACGATCCGGTCGCCGAGGTCGGTGTGGGTGAGCCGGCTGGCGGCGAACGACTCGTGCCAGGCTTTGATGCCCTCGTTGAGCCGCTTGGCCGTCTGCTTCCCGATCCCGCGGTCGGGCGCTTCGAACACGTACGCGAGGTCGTAGAGTTCGGATTCCGGCAGGTCGTAGGTGAAGCGGTACTGGATGTCCGGGCGCAGCGCCTCGAAGCCGAGTTCGGGGCGGTTGAAGTACGGGCTGAAGCGCTCGATGGCGATGCGGGCGGAGAGGTCGACGGGCGGCCTGAGGTGTTCCAGCGCCGGGAGCTGCGCGATCACCGGGTCGTAGTCCTCGTCGCTTTCGCCCGGGAAGCCGTGCAGGTAGTTCCAGGAGACGGCGAGGCCCGCCTCGGAGCCGTCGCGCAGCATCCGTACGTTCTGACAGCCGCTCACCCCCTTGTCCATCAGGTCGAGCACCCGGCTGTTGAGGCTCTCGATGCCGGGCTGGACGTAGATCATTCCCGCGTCGGCGAGGGTCTGGAGCTGGGAGCGGCGCATGTTCGCCTTGATCTCGATGTGCAGACGCAGGTCGTAGTCGCTGTCGACGATGCGCGGCAGCACCGTCCGCACGTATCCCATGTCCAGGATGTTGTCGACGACGTACATGTCGAGCACCCGGTGGGTCCGCGCGAGTTCCATGATCTCGTCGTAGAACCGTTCCGGGGCCTTGCTGCGGAACTCCATGAAGGTGCCGTTGAGTCCGCAGAAGGTGCAGTGGTGCTTCTCGCCCCACCAGCAGCCCCGGGCGCCCTCCACGACGAGCTTGGGCTCCACCCAGTGCCGTGCCGCGGAGGCGGCGAGCCGCTCGAAGTAGCCCGAGTAGTCGGGGGAGGTGATGGCGGCGGGGGGAATCGGGGACGTGGCCATCGGGTTGGCCACCGAGGCGCCCTCGGCGTCCCGCCAGCACAGGCCGGGTATCGCACGGGGGCTGCCGGAGCCTTCCAGGACGCCGAGCAGCCTGGGGAACGCGGCCTCGCCCTCGCCCCGTACGACGTAGTCCACGAACGGGAAGTTGCGGTGCGCCGCGTGTCCCTGCTCCGCATCGCAGTTGGCGCCGCCCATCACGGTCGTGATGTGCGGTGCGAGCCGTTTGACGTGTTTCGCCGCCGCCAGGGCGGCGGTGTTCTGCTGGAACGTCGAGCAGAACCCGACCACGTCGGGCTCCCGTGCCACGATCTCGCGGGCGGTCCGCTCCACGAACTCCGGCGCGAGGGCGTGCAGTTCGTGGCACCTCTCCATCCGGCTCTCGGAGAGTTTGCCGCCGAGTGCCGCGTTGAACTCCTCGGCGCGCCAGCCGGGGTCGTCGTAGAGCGCGGAGGAGAAGATCCAGTCCCCGCAGCCGAGGAAGTAGGACGAGAGGGAGTAGAACTCGTAGTCGCTCTTGTCGAACTCGGTGCGCTCGGTGATCCAGTCGGTGTATTCGAGGTTGGCGTGGTAGACCTCCGCGGTCGTACCCGGCCGGTTCTCGGTGGCGCTGCGCTTGAGGATGCCCAGCGCGAGCGAGGGCACGTCGATGGGGGACCAGGGCATGTTGACCAGCAGCACGCGCATGGGCGGACTCCTCAGGACGGTCGCTGACAGGCGGGGCCGGGCGGACGGGGGGAGCGGGCCGGCCGGTTGCCGGTCCGCGGGTGTGCGGTGGGGCTACGGTGGGCGGGCCCGGCGCTTTCGCGGGCGCCGGGCCCGCCCCGGCCCGGTGGCTCAGACACCGGGCCGGGACCGTGGCTCAGATCTCGTCGTGGTCCTCCGCGTTGCGGATCGGGACCGTGATGGTGATGGTGACGGCGGGGCTGCGGTTCCCCTCTTCGTCCTCAAGCGGGTTGTTGTGGATGACGTCCTTCTGCATGGTCATGCCTCCCTTCGAGGTGTCGGTGAACTGGCCCGGAGGCGCGGGCGCCGCCGGCCTGACGAGCCCCGCCCCGGTCGGAGCGGGGGACTGTGGGTGCCGCGCGGCGCGTGCCCGCGGTCAGATGGCCGTGCAGGAACTCCAGGGCGCGGCGCAGGGTGGCCACATGGTCCGAGCCCCGGTAGCCGTCGTGGCCGGACTCCAGCCACAGGGACTCGTGCGGTACGTCCGCCGCCCGCAGCGCCGCCAGGTAGTCGGCGATCTGCTGGGGCGGGCACTTGGTGTCCCGCTCGGCGGCGACGACCAGCACGGGGGCGGTGACATCGGCGGCGTACGTCACCGGTGAGCTTCGCGCGTAGCGCTCCGGTACGTCCGCCGGGGTGCCGCCGAAGAGCCGCTCGTCCAGGGCGCGCAGAGCCGGCAGGCCGGTGCGGTGCGCGGCGGCGAAGTCGGCGATCGGCTTGACGGCGACCCCGGCCTGCCACTGGTCCGGCCGCACCCCGAGGGCCAGCAGCGCCAGGGCGCCGCCCCACGACGTTCCCCACAGCCCGACGGCGTCCGGGCGTGCCAGGCCCCGTTGCAGCAGGTCGGCCCGTACCGCCACCAGGTCGTCGACCTGGGTGAGGCCGACGCCTTCGGTGAAGGCGGCGCGCCAGCGGGGTCCGTAGCCGGTGGAGCCGCGGTAGTTCACCCGCGCGGTGCCGAGGCCCGAGGCCACCAGGGAGTGCACGATGCCGTCGTAGGCGTCCCGGTCGTGGTCGGCGGGGCCGCCGTGCAGCAGGAACACCAGCGGGGCGGGGCGCCCGCCGGTGCGCTCCGGCAGGCTGAGCAGGGTGTGTACGGGGCCGTCGGGTCCCGGTGTCCACAGTTCGCTGTGGACACCCGGCACGCCCTCGGGCAGGGGCGCGAGCACCGGCAGCCGCGCACGGGCCGGACGGTCCGTCGCCGTGGTGCGCAGCCGCGGCGGGCTGGCGCTGTCGGTCCACACGTAGTGGACCTCCCCGCCGGGGCGGGGGGCGGCGTCGGGAATGCTGCCGGGCGGTGTGGTGAGGGTGGTCACCGTGTGCCGGTCCAGGTCGGCCGTGTGCAGCAGGCTCCGTCCGTGCCTGTCCTGGCGGACGAGCACCCGGCGGTCGTCGGGGTACCAGACGGCGTCGATCTCGGTGTCGAAGGTGCACCAGCCGTGCTCGCGAAGCCCGTGCCGGGCGTCCCAGGTGGCGAGCCGGTAGCGGTCGTCGTACGCGGTGACCAGGAGCAGTTCTGCGGCGCCGGAGGAGGCCCCGGAGGAGGCGCCGGAGGAGGCGCCGGCGGGGGCGAAGCCCCGTGCCCAGAGCCCGGCGGCGGCACCGGCCTCCGGCAGATCACCCCCGCCGAACTCCGCGACCGTGCGGCCGTCCGGGGTCAGCACCGCCACCGCGCGGTCGGCGTAGGGCGGTCCGCCGACCGCGAGCAGACCGCCGTCGGGTGACAGCCCGGCCAGCCGCCACGGGCCCGGCGCCCGGTGGACCGGGCGTGCGGGGCCGCCGCGCCGCCCGTACCAGACGGCCAGCCCGTCCGGGCCGCCGACGCCGACGGCGACCTGCCCGGCGGCGTTCATCGCCAGCCCTCTCGGGGTGCCCGCCGGGGCCGGGGGCAGCCCGGGCCGGTCCGGACCGCCGTCGAAGTCCTGCACCCGCCACACACCGCGGCCGTCGAGGTCCTCGTCGAACCACCACACCGCCCCGTCCCGGTCCACGGTGCCGTACAGCGTTCCGTGCGCCCGGTCGGTCACCTGGCGCGTGCGCCCGGTCGCCGCGTCGTGGGCGAACACCTCGCAGCGGCCGCCGGCGTCGGCGGTCAGCACCATCCGGTACGGGTCGGCGGGGCAGACCTCCGGGATGACGGGGCGGGAGACGTGGTATCCGCGCTCCGTCCCCGCCGAGCCGGATCCGGTGGCGGCGGCACGCGTCCCGCCCTGCCCCGGTGCCCCCGTTGCGCTGGTCGTCACGCCGTCTCCTTCCCCAGCACCCCGGGTGCGCGTCTCGTGGACCACAGGGCGAGCACGGCGAATGCCGCGGCACACCACAGTGCGGTGCCGCCGGTGCCCGCGGCCCCGGCGAGCCCGCCCGCCGCGACGGGCCCCACCGCGGCGGCAAGTCCGGTGGCGGTGGCCAGCACCGTGCCGGTGCGGGACTGGAGTTCGTGCGGCGTCACCTCGATGGCCCGGGACTGGAGGACCACGGCCGCCGCAGGAAGCAGCAGGGAGATCACGCCGAACAGCAGGGCGCAGGCCCAGACCCGGGTGGTCAGCGCGAGGCCGACGGCGGGCGCCACCAGCAGCCAGGACACCGTGACCACCAGGCGGGCGCCGGGCAGCGCCTGTGCCAGGCGGGGCGCGAGCAGAGCACCGGCCAGCCCGGCGGCCCCGGCGACCGCGAGTACGGCCCCCACCGGCCCGCCGCCCGCCCCCGCGTGTTGCAGGGTGAAGATCGTGCCGTAGGAGAGGGCGGCCAGGAGCAGGCTCATCATCGCCGACCAGAGCACCACGAAGCGCAGGAACGGCTCCCGGCGGACGAAGGCCGCCCCGGCACCGAGTTCCCGGAGGAAGCCGCGGCCGGCCGCGGCCAGCCCGCCGGCGGCAGCCGGACGACCGGTTTGCGCCTCGCCGTCCCGGCGCGTACGGAGATCCGCACGCATCGACGCCACGCAGAGCGCGGAGATCAGGTACGACAGGGCGTCGGCGAGGAACGGCAGCCAGCGGCCGAGTTGGAAGAGCGCGCCGCCGAGGACCGGGCCCACCACGAGTCCGGCCTGCTCACCGGCCTGGAGACGGGAAACGGCCCACGGGTAGCGGTCCGCGGGCACGATGGCCGCGACCGTGCCGGCCGCGGCGGCGGCCTGGCAGGACGTCGCCGTACGCTCCACGACCACCGCGGCGACGAGCTGCCACAGGGGCGGTTCGCCGAGCAGGGTGCCCAAGGCGACGAAGGCGACGGCGCCGGCGGCGACCAGGGCCGCGGACACCATCACCGTCTTGCGGGCGCCGCGGTCGGCGAGGACGGCGGCGAACGGGCCCATGAGGATGCCGCATCCGGCCGACACCCCGGCCACCATGCCGACGACGGCCGGTGAGCTGCCGAGGGCGAGCAGCAGCAGCGGAAGGGCCAGGCCGGAGGTCTGGGTGCCCAGGGCGTCGGCCGTGCCGGCCCACCAGAACCGGCGGAAGTCCCCTTCGGCCACGGCGCCCGAAGCGGTCGCCCGTCTGCGGAAGCGGGCGACGACCGGGCTCAACTGGCCGCTGTGGTGCGCCGGAAGGCCGGGAGCGGGGTGCGGGGTTCAGGCGGGCGGGCCGAGCAGCCGCCGCCGGGGCCGCGCCGGTCCGCGGCGAGCGACGGCGGGGACGGGAAGCCCGGGTCGACGGTGGTGCATCCGCATGGCTTCTTCATGGGTGCGCTCCTCCTGACCGGCCGGCGGCATGAGCCCCTGCCCGCATCGCGGTGGAGTCGACTGTAAGGACCGGGCCCGGCCCGTAGAAGCCGTCCGTTTGGGGGGCTTGCGGGCGAGCCGGGGCCGCGGTCGGGGGGTGCGGCAGGAGCGTGGCGGCAGGCCGGGGAGAGGCGTCAGTACACGTCGAGACCGTCCTCCCGGGCCCGGCGGGCCAGGTCGATCTTGGTGTACGCGGGCCTCCCGGCCTCCCGGTACTTGGCCTTGACCCGGTCCAGATAGTCCTTGGCCGTGGCGGCCGAGATCCCCGCACGCCGCGCCGCCGACTTCAGCGTCAGCCCCGAGGCGTAGTCGAGCAGGATCTGCTCCTCCCGCGGCGAGAGGCGGGGCCGCTCGGGACCGGTGTCGTGGGCACAGGCGAAGGCCAGTTCCGGAGAGTGGGCGCCGCGGCCCGCGGCGATGTCCTCGACGGCCGCGACCAGGGTGGGAAGGTCGTTGTCCTTGGTCAGATAGCCGTCCGCGCCGGCCCGCAGCGACTCCAGGATCCGCGCCTGGTCCGGCACCGTACTGATCACCAGAACCCGGCTCCCGGCCACGACCAGCCGCCGGATGTTGTCCCTCGGAAGCGACCCGTCCCGCAGCCGCAGGTCCAGCAGCACGACATCGCACGGCGGTACGGCCGCGGGGGTGCCCTCCCGCGCTGCCGGGGCGGCGGCGAGCAGCCCGTCGACCGTGTCGGAGACGGCGGCCAGCCGTATGCCGGGAACGCCGTCGAGCCAGGAGCCCATCCCGTCGAGGAGCATCCGGTCGTCGTCGACCACCGCCACGCTGATCACGCCGGCCATCTCAGCTCCACTCGTACGCCCTCGTCCGGGACACCCTCCACCAGCGCGGTACCCCCTGCCTCCGTCATCCGGCCGTGCACCGAACTCCGCAGCCCCAGCCCGGGCATGTACCGCTCGGGATCGAACCCGGCGCCGCGGTCGACGACCGTCACCGTCACCCCGTCACCGCCGTCCGGCTGCCCGGCGGCCGTCACGTAGGCGTGCCCCGTCCCGGCGTGCCGGTGCACGTTGTTGAGCGCCTCCCCCACCGCGTCGCCCATCGCGCCGGCCGCGTGCGGAGGTATGCGGGGCAGGTCGTGGAACCGCGCGGTGACCCGCAGCCCCAGGCTCTCGGCGGCCTGGATCGCCTCCTCCAGCGCCGCACCGATCTCCCGGCGCGGGACCCTGTCGGACGTCTGCTCGACTAATCGCCGCAGATACGCCGCGTCCCGTGCGCAACGCGCCCGCACCTGCGGGTCGTTGCCGTCGATCCCGCCGCCGGCGAGCGCGGTCAGCGTGGCGAGGACGGTGTCGTGCAGGGCGCGGTGGTGCTCAAGCCGCTCGGAGTAGCGCGCCTTCTGGGCCTCGGCCTCCACCGCCCGCTCGGTGGCGTCGTCGAGCAGACGGCCCTGCCGGCACAGGTAGCGCCAGAAGAACCACGCGATCAGCGCGGACCACACCAGGGAGTTGACGTGCCCGGTCACCACCCCGGGACTCGCTCCCACCACCAGGTATCCGGGCAGGTTCGTCGCCACCAGCACCGCGACGACGACGACGATCCACGGCCTGGGCAGGGCGATCGCCGCCACCGCGCTGCTCGACGTACTCAGCAGCATCGCCCAGGCGAACGCACCGTGCTCCTGCGTCCCGGACCAGGCCGCCACCACCAGCGGCAGCAGGCAGCCGATCACCAGAACGTCCGCCCAGACCAAGCGCCGGTCGAACCAGCCGTTCCGCAGCGCCGTGCCGTAGACCAGCGCACTCACCAGGAGAGCCGCCGCCAGCCCCAGGCTGGCTATCGCCTCGTCCAGACGATCCGGGACGACCGCGAGCACGCCGACCACCAGATGACTGGCCCGGTACAGCATCGTGGCCAGCACCATGAACGCCTGCGCCCGCTGGAGACCGGACCCCAACCGCTCCTTGTCCCGCGCCCGCCGCGCTACCCATAACCGCCCCGCCCTTCTCTGCACCCCGGCCCCCTGGACTCGGCAGCGAGTGCCCGTCGCGGACACTCCGTCAGCGCCACATTCTGACGTTGCCCGTACCCGCGGCGCACCCGCCCAGACGGGGATGACAACCCACTGCCCCCGGGCGGGTTCCGGGCCACGGCGGGTCGCCGGGGAAGGCGGCGGACCGGCGGGCCGACCGGCCTACGTCATCGGGGTGGAGGTTCGGTGGGGGAGATGTCCTGCCAGGCTTCGGCCGTGCTGCCGTACAGA
This sequence comes from Streptomyces sp. 184, assembly GCF_045781775.1. Classification (NCBI taxonomy): domain Bacteria; kingdom Bacillati; phylum Actinomycetota; class Actinomycetes; order Kitasatosporales; family Streptomycetaceae; genus Streptomyces; species Streptomyces sp. 184. The sequence goes on from NZ_CP123230.1 coordinate 2,369,912, forward strand.
GGGAAGCTGCTCCCGGCACCGGTGACGGTGAGCAGACGCAGCATCTGCCGGGGCGGTGCGGCCAGGACGAGCCGGCCGCCCGCGGCCCTGGCGCGGCTGCGCAGGCGGATGAGGGTGTTGAGGCCGGAGGAGTCGCAGAAGGTGACGCCGGTGAGGTCCAGGATCGTGGTGGGATAGGCGGAGAGGGCGTCCTTCACGGCGCGGTAGAGGTCCGTGGCGGTGTTCAGGTCCAGTTCGCCGGTCAGGGCGAGGGCGGTCGTCTGCCCTCGGGTCTCGGCGGTGTCGACGCGCAGGGCGGAATTCACGGACGGCTCCTCCCGGGCTCGCTCGATTCGCTGAGCGGGAGACCGGCCAGAGCCGCGGCGGGACCGGTGTCCTCCAGCCCGGGACCGAGCCATTCGCACATCAGGACCGTGGCGTCGTCCTGGAGCCGGCCGTCGTGGTGGTTCAGGACGGCCTGGATGAGGCGGCGCAGGGTCTCGGGGACGGGCAGGCCGTCGGCGTGGTGGCGGATGATGAAGTCGGTGAAGCGCTCCAGGCCGAACTCGGTGTCGTCGGGGCGGCGGGCCTCGGTGATGCCGTCGGTGTAGAGGACGATGCGGTCGCCCGGCTGCAACTGCTCGTCGCAGACGGTGCTGGGCAGCCCCAGGTCCGTACCCATGGGGTGGGCCGGCGGGCACTGAAGGTGGCTGCTCCAGCGGGTGCCGCGGATGATGATCGGGGGATGGTGGCCGCGGTTGACCCAGCTCAGCACCCCGGTGCGGGTGTCCAGGGTGGCGAGGATGCCGGTGGCGTAGCGGCCTTGGCCGTACTGGCCGATCAGTGCGGCCTCCACGGCCTCGCCGTTGGCGACGAGGTCGGCACCCTGGCGGCGGGCGTTGCGGCAGGCCCCCAGGGCCAGGGCTCCGCACAGTCCGGCGGCGGTGTCGTGCCCCATCGCGTCCAGGAGCGTCAGATGCACCAGCGGTCCGTCGAGGGCGTACTCGTACACGTCGCCGGAGATCCGGTAGGCCGGCTCCATGGACGCGGAGATCACCACCCGCCCGTCGGCGTAGGTGCTCGGCGGCATCAGGTTCCACGCCATCTCGGCCGCGATGTTCAGCGGCCCGGTCCGCATCAGGCGGGCCAGGAGGTCGCTGGAGGTGCGCTTGGCCACGATCAGCAGCGCCAGCAGCGCGGCCAGGCGGTCGGCGTCCTCGCGGGCGCGGTCGTCGTCGTACAGGGAGCGCACCCGCAGCACTCCCACGCGCTCGGCTCCGTCCACCACGGGCAGCCACCAGTCCGTGCCGTCCGGCTCCTTCGTGGACGAGGAGGTGAGCCGGCCGTGCTGGTAGGCGCGTCCGGGGGTGGTGCCCTCGATCCGGATGTCTCCCGCGGCGTCCGGCGGTTCCCCGTCCGGGCCGGTCAGCAGATGCAGTGCCTGCCGGTCGAGGTCCGCGACGTAGATGAGCACGTCGGTGAAGCCCGCGGCGCGGGCGTGTTCGTTCGCCTTCTGCGGCAGGACGTCCAGGGGCATCAGGTGGCTGGCGTCCAGCAGGCCGGCGAGCATCCGCCGTCCGCCCGCCTCGCGGTCCGCATCCACGGGTCCTCCATCTCCTCGGGTGCTCCGTGCCATTCGCACCGGGTACCCCACCGCAAGCGCGGCGGGAGCCGCGGGTGCCGGCGGAGCCCGCCCGGCGGGGGACCGGGGGCCCGAACCCCCGGCAAGCGGGTGCGGTGGGGGAGGTGTGGCAGGAGGCGTGACGGGTAGTCGGCGGTCGTGCGAGCGGGAGCAGCCGATGGCCTGGGGAGGTCGCGGGCTGCTCCCGCTCGCACGACCTCTTGTCAGCGTTCGAGCAGGGTGCCGAGCGGGCCGAGGTCCAGGTTGAGGTCGCCGCGGGACAGGCCGTGCTCCGCGCAGAGTTCGTCCATGCGCTGGTCGAGCAGCATCAGCGTGGTACCGATCCGCTCGATCTGTTCGTCGGTCAGGTCGTCCTGGTCGCAGCGGCGGAGCGCCTGTCGCTCCATGAGCTGACGGAGCAGCTCCACGACCGTGAGGACGAGGGAGACCAGGTCGCGGCCGACCTTGTCGGGGTCCAGCTCCAGCCGGCCGGCCGCCGGGCCGCGGGTCGGTTCGTGTGCGGTCACCGTCACAGCGGACCACCGTCTCCCCACGGGGCGGCCACGCGCTCGTTGACGGACGACAGCAGTGCGTGCAGCGAGATACGCACCAGCGGAACTTCCGCAATCGCCAGGACGAGGTCGCCGCTGACCACGACGCCGGTGTTGAGTACGCGATCGAGCAGGTCCACCAGCGGCACCCCGATGGGCGCGTCGCGGTCCGGCTCCTCCCAGGAGACGACCTCGCCCACGTGCTTACCCACCGGCACCGGACACCCCCTCGTCCACGAACGAGTAGGGCACCCAGGGCCCGGTCAGCTCGATCTCGACGTCCCGGCACTCCGGGCTCCCGCGCAGCCGTCGTACGGCGTCGGCGACCTCGCCGCCGCGCGCCTCGGTCACCAGGTAGGCGGCGTTGAGGAGTTGCGGGCCGCGCCCCGCGGTGAGTGCGGTGCCGTGCGGGCGCAGCCGCCGGCCGGCGACGGCAAGGCCCGCGAAGGTGTGCGCCACCGCCTCGGCGGCCTGGAGGCCGGCCTCTTGCCGGCGTTCCCGCTCGTGCCGTACGCCGCGCAGCCGGTTCAGGTACGCGTGGCCGGGCTGGGCCGGGGCCCCGGGGCGGGCGGCCGGCGCGGGGCGGGTGGGGTCGCCGGGGCGGGCTGCCGCGCGCTCCCGGAGCGAGCGCTCCGGGCCGCGCCCGGCGGGCGCGGGGCGCTGCCCGGCGGACCGCGCGTAGACCTTCACGCCCCACTCGACCCGGCCGGCGATCCGCCGGAGGGCCGCGGTGAGGCGGTCCCGGTCGGCGCGGAGCGCGGCCTCGGCCCGTACGTCGTCGAGATAGAGCGTCGCCAGCGGAAAGGGGAGGACCGGGGCGGTGGTCGCCGCGGCGGCGATCACGGCGTGGTGGGCCCGGGCGCAGCGTTCCAGATCCGTACGGTCGGTCAGCCGCTCGTGCAGGGACTCCTCGCTGAACTCCGCGGCCGGCACGTCCTGCACCACGGCGGTCAACTCGCCGAACGGCAGCAGCCGCACGGGCGCGCCGGGCGCCTGGCCCGCCAGCCCGGCCAGGGCTCTCTCGTCACCGCCGCGGCAGACCGCGTAGACGTACGTGGCCGTGGCCGCGGGTGCGTCCGCGGGCGCGTCCGGGAGCACCGGCTCGCGTACCGTCCCGGTCATCAGCGGCGCACCTTCCGTACCGAATCCCAGCCCGCCTGCTCACGCGAGCGCGGCTCGTTCCCGCCGCCCGACTCCAGCTCCGCGACCCGCTCGCGCAGCCGCTGGTTCTCCTCTTCGACGGCGTCGCGGTGCGCCCGGGTGGAGAGCGCCGGATCGGTCTCCCACCAGTTGATGCCCGCCTTCTTGGCCGTCTCGACGGACGCGACGAACAAACGGAGGCGGATGGTCAGCAGCTCGATGTCGAGCAGGTCGATCTTGATGTCCCCGGCGATGACGATGCCCTTGTCGAGGACCCGTTCGAGGATGTCGGCGAGGTTGGCCGGGCCCGAGGGGGTGGAAGGGGCGCGGAGGAGGGCGCGTTCAGCGGTGTGGTCCGTCACTTCCGCCGGCCCCCTCGCCGACGCCTGCCGCGCTTCTCCTCTTCTTCGTCCTCCTCGTCCTCGTCCTCATCCTCATCCTCATCCTCATCGTCCTCATCCTCGTCTTCGTCGTCCTCTTCTTCTTCTTCTTCCTCCTCCTCCTCGTCCTCGTCTTCGTCGTCGTCTTCCTCGTCCTCGTCCTCGTCCTCCTCTTCGCCTTCCTCCTCGTCCTCGTCCGGCTCCTCGTCCTCGTCGTACTCCTCTTCCTCCTCGGCCTCGCGTTCCTCGTCCTCCACGACCTCGTCGTGGCTGCGTACGACCTCGCCGTCGCGGATCTCACCGCGCCAGCCGTCCACCTCCTCCGCCTCCAGCGTGACGAAGCGCTGGAAGTGCTTGAGGTCGAGGCGGAGGCGCCGGCCCTGGGCTCGCCAGATGTTGCCGGTCTTCTCGAAGAACCCGGACGGGTAGTACTCGACGACCACCGTGACGCGCGTCAGTTCGTCGTCCAGGCGGTGGAAACTGACGGCACCGCTCGTGGTGCCCTTCGAGCCCTCGGACGTCCACACGATCCGCTGGTCCGGGATCTGCTCCGAGACGGTGGCCTCGTAACTGCGGGTGGAGGGCCAGACACGCACCTTCCAGGTGGTCTTGGTCTCGTCCTCCTTGTCCCGGGAGACGCTGCTGACGCCGTTCATGAAGCCGCCGAAGTCCTCGAACTGCGTGAAGTGGTCGTAGACCACGCGCAGCGGGCGCCCGATGTCGACGTGCTCGATGATGTTGATGGCTTTCAGATCACCGGCCTTGCCGGCCTCACCTCCACCTCCACCTCCACCTCCCATGCCGACCGCCTCCTTCGCCTTGCCCGTGACCTTGTCCTTGACGTCCTTCACCTTTTCGGAGGCCAGCGCCTTCACCGGGTTCTCGCCCTTGACGGCGCGGGCGGCGGTCTCGGCGAGGGCACCCCCGCCGCCCTCCGTGAGCTTGCTCGGGTCGGCGATGCCGGTGAGCTTGTCGGTGGCCTTGCCGACCGCGTGCTTGCCGACCGCGCCCAGGTAGTCCAGGACTTCGCTGCGCAACTGCTCCAGCGGCCCGGGGCTGTCGTCGGTGTCGGCGCTCTTGCGCTGTGCTGTCATGGCCGCTACCTCCTGCGGGGCCGGTCGGCCGACTTCTTGGCGGTGCTCTTGCCGGGCTTCTTGCCCGTCTTCTTCGCGCTGCTCTTCCCGGTGCCGCGGCTGCCGCTCGCGCCGCCGGAGGCCGCCTTCTTCCGCGGTCTGGCGGAGTCGGGCTTGCCGGTGCCGGCCGCCTTCTTACGAGCCGCGGCCTTCCGCTTCGGCGGGGCGGCGTCCCCGCCGTTCCCGTCCTCCTCGTCACCGGCATCACCGGTGTCTTCCGCGTCTTCGGCGTCTTCGGCGTCTTCGGCGCCTTCCGTGTCTTCGGCGTCTTCGGTGTCTTCGGCCTCCGGCTCCGCCGCCGGGGCGCCCAGGCGTTCCGTACGCTCGCGCAGGGAGCCGGTCAGGGCCTCGACCTGGCGTTCGACGAGCGAGGTGACTGCCGTCCGCGCCGCCGCGATCACCTGGTCCTTGACCTGGTCGGGGACCCCCGGGAGCTGCGGCGTGTCGGTGATCTTCTCGGCGCCCTTGCTCAGCAGGTCCTTCGGCGCGAGCCGGCTGCCCGCGACGAGCGCGGCGAAGGAGAGGGCGAGCTTGGCCTTCTTCGTCCTGCCGAGGAGGTAGCCCCCGGCGACTCCGGCGAGCACGGTCGTCTTGCAACTGTCCGTCATGACCCACTTCCTTGGCTCGGGGGCTGGTCGGGATGGTTCGGGTGGTCGGGGTCGCCGGGCGCCGCCGGGTGGGCGGGGCGCTGCTCCAGCAGGTCGAGGAGGCGCTCCTCCTCCCGTTCGAACTCCTCCTCGCCGAGTTCCCCCGCCTCGTACGCCCGGTTCAGCACGCCGAGCCGGGCCCGCAGCGTGTCCGGGTCGTACAGCTCGCGTTCGGCGGCGTCCAGCAGCCGGTCCGCCACCCACTCCACGCCCCGTACCGGCGCCAGGGGCAGCAGCAGCACTCCGCTCAGCAGACCCATGTCAGTTGCTCACCGCCGCGCGCCGCGGGGAGCCGGCCGCGCGGGACCGGGCCGGGTCCGACTCCCGGGGGACGAAGCTGTAGCAGGGCAACGGGCCCGTCAGCCGCAGCTCCAACCGGTCCCGCAGCTCGGCCGCGCGGCTCTCGACCAGCTCTCTGCACCGCTCCACGTGCGCGCGCGGCAGGAGAAAGGAGGTGTTGAGCACGCACCCGGGCACCTCGGTGCCCCGTACGCACTCGTCGGCGAGCGCGGCCAGCTCCCGCGCGACGCCGTCGGCGGCCTGCGCGGCCCGCCGGTCCAGGCCCTCGGCGATCGCCGAGCCGAGCCGTACGTTGCCCTCGTAGGACGGCTGCCTGCGGACGAACGCCGCCAGTCGCCGTACGGCCGCGTCCTCCCGTACGAGGGCCTGCACGGCGTCCTGTGCGGGCATCGCCTTGAGGTTCATCTCGATGCGGCGGCCGAGCCGACGCAGGGCGGCGAGGTGCACCGGGGCCGCGGCGTCGACGGCACGCCGGACCGTCCCGGCGTCGTCGGCGGTCATGCCGAACCGCATCGGAAGCACGGGGCCGCCCTCGCAGAGGGCCAGCAGCAGATCCTGGTGGGCGGTCAAGTCGCGCCTGCGCGCCCGCAGATCGGGCGGCGCGTCGCTGACGACCGCCGCCAGCTCGCCCGCGGGCAGCAGCCGGACCGGGGCCGGCGGCCTGCCCACGCCGCGCAGGCCGCGCGGCAGTGCGAGGCCGGCGTTGACGACGGCGTAGACGTAGAGCGGGGAGGGGGCCATCGCTCATGCCGCCCGGGAACGTCGGCCCGACCGGGCGGAGGACTTCGAGGCGGTCTTCGAGGCGGTCTTCGAGGCGGACTTCTTGCCCGTCCTGGAGCGGCTGCCCGAGCCCTGTCTGCGGGCCGGCGCCTTCTCCGTCTCCTCCTCGTCCCGGTCGTCGTACTCGTCCTCCTGGCCGTCGTCGTCCTCGTCGTCCTTGTCGTCGTCGTCCATGCCGAGGACTTCCTTGACGCGGCCGCCCGCGGACTTGGCGGCCTTCTTGGCACCGCCCTTGGCCACGCTGCCGGACATGCTGGCGAAGAGGTCGGGGACGGTCCTGCTGGAGGCGTCCTCGTTGAGGTCGAGGCGATTGCAGACCTCCGCGAAGCGGAGGTAGGTGTCGACACTGGCGACCACGATGCGGGCGTCGATCTTGAGGATCTCGATGCCGACGAGCGACACCCGGACGAAGATGTCGATGACCATGCCGCGGTCGAGGATGAGTTCGAGGACGTCGTAGAGGGTTCCGGCGCGCGGGACACAGACTGCGGCCTCGTTGTAGGTGGTGGTGGTCGTCGCCATAGGGGGGTCTTCCTCTTCCCGGGGATGCGGCGTTGCCGTCAGTCGTCCCGCGCGCCGCGCCGGTAGCGCCTGATCCGCTCGTACTCGACGAGGCGCCCCCCGGAATCGAGCTCCACCGCGTAGGTCGCCAGCAGGCTGGTCGTGTCCGGGATCCGCGGCACTTCGAGCACGTCCACGTGCACCTGCCAGCCCTCCTTGGCCCGGAGTACGGCCGACACGCCCTCGGGCCGGTGGCCGATGAGGCGTGACAGGCTGCGGCACGCGTGGCGGGCGGCCTCCTCGGGCCCGTCGACCGCGCGGGCGGTCTTGGCCGTGGAGGTTCGCTTGGAGGTGGACTTCGTGGCAGGACGGGCCCGCCGCTCTTGTTTCTCGGACACACGCTCAGTCTGTGGCGGCTCCGGCAGCCCCGCACGTCGCGATGGTCCATCCGGGAGCGCGGGCCGTACGCCCGGCGCTCTGCGCGCCGCCGCGGGGTCCGTCCGCCGTGCGCGTAGGGTCGGCCGGGCGGCGTCCCGGGAGGGATGTTGAGGCCGGCGGATCGGGGCACTCGGTGGTGACAGCAGGGCTCTCGGTCCGGCCGTAGCGAGCACGGGAGGCAGGGATGGCACGGCGTCACCGTCTGATCAAGGTGGTTCCGGCACAGGTGTGGACGGTTCTCGCCGACGGCAGCCGCTACGCCGAGTGGGTGGTGGGCACGGCGTCGTCCGAGCCCGTACGCGGCCGGTGGCCGGAGGTCGGCGCGGCGATCGGGTACGAGGTGCGGCTGGGGCCGCTGCGGCTCGCCAACGAGACCGTCGTCCGCCGCTGCGTGGAAGGCTCCGTGCTGGAGATGGAGGCGAACGCCGGCGCGCTGGGCACGGCCCGGATCGCGCTGGAGGTGCATCCGTGGGGCGAGAACACGCTGGTGACGGTGGACGAGCACCCGCTGCGCGGCATGGCCCGCACACTGCACAACGTGGGCGTGGAAGCGCTGATCCAGCTACGTCACCGCACGATGCTCGCCCGCCTGGCCCACATCTGCGAGGCCGAGCCCGCCGGCCCGGGAGTCCCCCCCGCGGCGGGCCTCTCCGGCTCCGCGCGGCGCGGCGGCGGGGCCCCCGGTGCCTGACGCGGTGGTGGTCGGGGCCGGCCCCAACGGGCTGGTGGCCGCCAACGTGCTGGCGGACGCCGGCTGGAGCGTGACGGTGCTGGAGGAGCAGCCCGGGCCCGGCGGCGCGGTGCGCCACGACCGGGGCGTACACCCGGACTTCGTCAGCGACGTCTTCAGCTCCTTCTACCCGCTGGCAGCCGCCTCCCCCGTCCTGGGCCGGCTCGGGCTGGAGGAGTACGGGCTGCGCTGGAGCCACGCGCCCAGCGTGGTGGCCCATCCCCTCACCGACGGCCGGTGCGCCGTGCTCGGCCGCAGCGTGGACGTCACCGCCGACTCGCTCGACGCCTTCGCCCCCGGTGACGGCGCGGCGTGGCGGCGCCTGTACGACGTGTGGGAGGACGCCCGCCCGGACATCGTGGAGGCCCTGTTCACCCCCTTCCCGCCCGTCCGGTCGGTGGCGCGGCTCGCCCGCCGGCTCGGCGCGGCGGGCATGCTGCACCTGGCGCGCACGCTGGTGCTGCCCGTGCGGCGGCTGGGCGAGGAGGAGTTCGGCGGCGAGGGCGGGCGGGTCCTGCTCGCGGGCAACGCGCTGCACGCCGATCTGCCGCCCGAGGCTTCGGGCAGCGGCGGGTTCGGCTGGCTGATGGCGATGCTGGGGCAGTCGTACGGGTTCCCCGTCCCGGTCGGCGGCTCCGGCGAGCTTGCCCGTGCGCTGGTCGCTCGGCTGGAGGCGCGTGGCGGCACCGTGCGGTGCGGCCGGCAGGTGACGGAGATCGTGGTCCGCGGCGGGCGGGCGGTCGGGGTGCGTACCGCGGACGGCGAGGCCGTGGCCGCCTCCCGCGCCGTGCTCGCGGACGTGTCGGTGCCCGCGCTGTACGGCGGGCTGGTCGCCGCGGAACACCTGCCCGGGCAGGTGCTGGCGGACGTACGCCGTTTCGAGTGGGACTTCAGCACGTTCAAGGTGGACTGGGCCCTCGACGGGCCGGTGCCCTGGCAGTGCGCGGGGGCGGTCGGCGCGGGCACCGTGCACCTGGCCGACGGCGTGGACGAGCTGACCCGGTTCGCCGCCCAGCTCGCCATGGGCCAGGTGCCCGACCGGCCCTTCCTGCTCTTCGGCCAGATGACGGCGGCGGATGCCACCCGGTCCCCGGACGGCACCGAGTCGGCCTGGGCGTACACCCACCTCCCGCAGCGGATCCGGTCCGACGCCGGCGAGGAAGGCGTCGGCGGCACCTGGAGCCCGCGGGAGCAGGAGGTCCTGGCCGACCGGATCGAGCGGCAGGTCGAGCGCTTCGCGCCCGGCTTCCGCGACCTCGTACGCGCCCGCCGCATCCTGGCGCCCCCGACGCTGGAGGCGCTCGACCGCAACCTGCGCGGCGGCGCCATCAACGGCGGCACCGCGGCCATGCACCAGCAGCTCTTCTTCCGGCCGAGCCCCGGCACCGGCCGCCCCGAGACCGCCGTGCCCGGCCTCTACCTCGCCTCCGCCGGCGCCCACCCGGGCGGCGGCGTCCACGGCGCCCCGGGCGCCAACGCCGCCCGGGCCGCGCTGCGGCGCCGGATGCCGGTCCCGCTGATGGGAGCGCAGCGCTTCCTCACCGGCCGGGACCGCACGGGGAGCAAGCAGCCGCACGCGCCGTCGCGGGCGCGGGCGCGACGGTGAGGAGAGGCCGATGAGACCGACCGCCGCAGCCGCACCGCGCGGGCGGAGCCCGCTGGCGGACCGTACCGTCGTCATCACCGGGGCCGCCCGGGGCGTGGGCGCGGCCCTCGCCCGGGAACTGGCCCGCCGCGGTGCGCGCATCGCCCTGCTGGGCCACGAGCCCAAGGCCCTGAACGCGGTGGCGGCCACGCTGCCGACGCCGTCGCTCACCCTCGCGGTGGACATCACCGACGCGACCGCGCTACGGCGCGCGGCGCAGGCGGTACGGGGCCGGCTGGGCCGGCCGTCCGTCGTCGTCGCCAACGCGGGCATCGCGCAGGCCGGGCCCTTCGAGACGACGGACCTGCCGACGTGGCGCCGGGTGATCGACGTGAACCTCACCGGCAGCGCGCACACCGCGTCCGCCTTCCTGCCGGACCTGCTGCACACCCGCGGCTACTACCTCCAGATCGCGTCCACGGCCTCGATCACGGCCATGCCCCTGATGAGCGCCTACTGCGCCGCCAAGGCGGGAGTCGAGACCTTCGCGCAGGCCCTGCGTGCCGAGACGGCCCACCGCGGGATCGCGGTGGGCATCGCCTACCTCAACTGGGTCGACACCGACATGACCCACGAGCCGGACCAGGTGCCCGCCCTCCGCGACGTACGCGCCCTTCTCCCGCCCCCCGCCCGCCGCGTCTCCCAGACCCACGGCGTCGCCGCCCGCCTCGCGCAGGCCGTCGAGAAGCGCCGTACCGCCCTCTACGTCCCCTCCTGGATGCGCCTCGTGCAGGCCGGACGGGCCGTGTGGCCGTCCCTCGTCGCGCGCCGCGCGCGGCTCGCCTTCGCCGGCGCCCCGGCGGGCCGGCCGGGCGGGGAGACGGGGCCGCTGGGCGCCGGCGGCGCCGCCGACCGGCCGGGACACCTCGCGCTGCCGGACAGGGGCCTGACATGACGTGCCGGACACCGACTCTCCCGCAGGGTCGCGGAGTGCTCTCGGAAGCGGTGCTGTCGGCCCTTCGCGAAGACGGGACGACGCTGCCGGGCCGCCCGGAGGTCGGGCGCGCCGACCCGTACGGTGACGATCTCCAGCTCGCCCTCTACCTCTGCTACGAGCTGCACTACCGCGGCTTCGACGGAGTCGAGGACGAACAGGAGTGGGATCCGGCGCTGCTCGGGTTCCGGGGGATGCTGGAGCGGCGCTTCCTCGGGGCGCTGCGCGCCGACGCGACCCGGCACGAGCGCGCGGAGGACGCGCTGGAGGACATCCTGGTCGAGCCCGTGGACGGCACGGGCGTCTCGCACTTCCTGCGCGACAGCGGCGAGTTGTGGCAGGTGCGCGAGTACGCCGCGCTGCGCTCGCTCTACCACCTGAAGGAGGCCGACCCGCACGCGTGGGTGCTGCCGCGGCTGTGGGGGCGGGCCAAGGCGGGGATGGCGGCCGTGGAGTACGACGAGTTCGGCGGCGGCCGTGCCGACCGCGTGCACGCGCAGCTCTTCGCCGACCTGATGACCGACCTCGGTCTGGACGCCGCGTACGGCCGGCACCTGGACGCGGCCTGCGCGGAGGCGCTGGTCACGGTGAACATGATGTCGCTGTTCGGGCTGCACCGGGCGCTGCGCGGCGCGTTGGTGGGTCACTTCGCGGCGGTGGAGGTGACCTCCTCGCCCGGCTCCCGGCGGCTGGTGGAGGCGATGGAGCGGGTCGGCGCGGGGCCGGCGGCGGTGTTCTTCTACGCGGAGCACGTGGTGGCGGACGCGGTGCACGAGCAGGTCGTACGACGGGACGTGGTCGGCGGGCTGCTGGAGGAGGAGCCGGGCCTGGCGGCGGACGTGGCGTTCGGTATCGACGCGACGCAGTGGGTGGAGGAGCGGTTGGGCGGAAAGCTGCTCGGCGACTGGCGGGCGGGGCGCTCCAGCCTGCGGACGCCGCTGTGACCGGGAGCGGCCGCGCCCCGGGCCGCCGGCTGCGCGGCGGGGAGCGGGGCGGCGCGCGCTAGGCCGGTGGCCTGCCGCGGCGGCGGTGGCTGGTGTCGCACCACGGGTAGGTGCGCGAGCGCCGGCAGGTGCACAGGGCGACGACGAAGCGGTCGGAGACCGCGGTGCTGCCGTCCATCAGGACCACTTCGACGGGGCCCTCGATCAGTACGGGGCCGTCCGGTACGGCGCTGACGCGCCGGTGCCCGGCCCTGGCCCCGGCGGCGACGGCGCCGTCCGCGCCGGTCCGGGTGCCCGCGCCGGTCGGGGTGTCCGCGCCGGTCGGGGGGTTCGCGCGGGTCGGGGCGGCCCCGACGGTGGCGCGTCCGCCCGTGTGCCCGAGGGTCGACTCGCTCGCCGGCGGGCGGCGGCGCGCGGGGGCCGGCGGGGGCGCGGGCGCCGGGTCCGCTTCACGGGCCGGGCCGCGGTCACCGGGGTTTTTCGGCACGGACGACCACCAACTCTTCCTGTTCCTCGCCGGGTTCGATGAGTCCCCGGGACCGCAGCCAGCGCGCCCGGGAGCGCAGGACCGGGCCGAACGGGATGCGCCGCCGGTCGGTGACGCGGGCCCGCAGGCCGTTCACCCGCAGACGGCTCGGCGTGCGCCCCGCTCCGGAGAGCGCCGAGTGCACCGGGAGCCGCACGCCGCCGGGGTACGGCCGGCTCGGCCGGACGGGTGATGCCGAAGTCCTCATACGCCCGCCCCGCCGCCGGCGCGGGCGCACCGCGTTCTCCCGGTCGGGGCGGGGCCCTGTCCGGTGCCCCGGTCGGGGGGTGCGTGCCGGAACCGCTGCCCCGGGAGCTTTCTGAGCGGCATGGCGACTCCATCGCGTTGGCACGGCCGGCGGAGTCATCGTGTGCCACGCCCGGAGCGGCGGCAAACGCGCCACGATCCTCGGGTTCCGCCTCTCCCCGCCCCGGGCCGGGTGGCCGGAGGCTCGGCGGGCGGCCCGGCGGCGGCATGGCACACAATGGCGCCATGACGTCGCCGCACCACGACGAGCCCTTGATCATCTTCGCCAACTTCGCCTCCGCCATCGCCGTCGACCTGCGCGAACGTGACATCCTGCGGCAGTGGTCGGAGCAGGCGCCGAGGGAGATCTGGCTCGCCCGCCCCGGCGACGTACTCGTCACGCCCGTGCCCCTGTCCGACGCGTTCGTGACCTACGCCTGCTCCCTGATGCGCATCCCGCGCACCTCCTTCGACGTCGTCACGGTCCCCGACCTGCCCGGCGTGCCGATGGCGACGGCGATCCGGCGCAGCGGGCTGACGGGTCTCCTGGGCAGGTTCGCCGCGCGGCACCCCGGGACCGGGCTGCTGCCCATCGCCCTCGACGCCCCCACGCTGGCCCTGGCCGACGACCTCGGCGTCTCCGTCTCCCCGTACGACCGCACCGGCCCCCGGGTGAGCGCCGCGGCCCTGGCGGAGACCTCGCTGCTCAACACCAAGGCGGGCTTCCGCGAGCGGGCCGGGCGGCTGGGCATGCGGCTGCCCCGCGCCCGCACGTGCCGGGGCCCGGAACTCCCGGGCGCCGTGCGGGAGGTGGTGGCCGCACACGGCCGGGCGGTGGTCAAGCGGGACCGCTCGGCGGGCGGGCACGGCATCCGGTTCGTCTCCCGGCGCGATCCGGGCGTCGCGGCGGAGCCCGACGACGGGGAGCTGTGGGTGGTGGAGGAGTACGTCGAGCACACCGCGTCGGTCAGCGTGCAGTACGAGGTGGGCCCGGACGGGCCGCGCATGCTGTTCCACGGGGAGATGGACACCCACCAGGGCTCCTTCACCGGCTACCGCTCTCCCCTCGTCGCCCCCGCGGACAGCTCCGTGGAGGAGCTGGGCGGGTGGGCCCTGGCCCTGGGGCGCCACCTCGCGGCGCACGGCTACCGCGGCCCGTACGGCATCGACGCCGTTCTCACCGCCGGCGGCACCGTGTACGCGACGGAGAGCAACGTGCGCCGCACCGCGACCACCACCCCGCACGCCATGTTCACCCGGCTCCGCCGCGCCGTCGGCCGCCCGGCGCCCGCCTGGATGATGGCCAGGCGGACCTCCGCCGCCCCCCACACCCTCCCCGCCGCCCTGGAGCGGCTGCACGCGACCGGGCTGGCCTACGACGCCGGCCGGGGCGACGGCGTCGTCCTGTACGCCGGCCACGCGGACCACGCTCACGACTGGCGCTACGCGCTGCTCGGCGCCGACCGCGACCACCTCGCCGAACTCGACACCCGGCTCGCCACAGCCATGCGGTTCACCACGCCGGTGGGGGTGTAGCCGCCCGGCGGCCGTCCGGCTCCGGGCGGGCCGGCGCACCGAGGGCGTGAACGAGGGGGCCCTGCGGCCCGTACAGGCGCAGACGCCGCAGGCGAACCACCCGCTCCCCGGCACGGGGGCATCGCCGCCGTTGCCGCGAAGTGGGTACGCAGCCGTCCGGGGTACCCGGCGGGAGGTCCGGACGGCGGTCATGCCGGGTTACGGGCCCACGGATGGCGAAAGGCAGCGAAATGACCGACACGGAAACCTCGGGGCCGGGACGTGACGTCGAAGCCGCGTCCCCGGACCAGCCGACCGAACTCCCCCCGCGCGCATGGCGCACGGCGCTGCGCCGCACGGTGGGAGAGGTGTTCGAGGACGAACTTCCCGACAAGGCCGCCACCCTGACCTACTACGGGGTGCTGTCGCTCTTTCCCACCCTGCTGATGCTGATCTCCCTCGTGGGCGCGGCAGGCGAGTCCGCGGTGCGCCGCGCCCTCGACACCGTCAGGGAGCTGGCGCCCGGCCCCGCCCGCGAGATCCTGACGACGGCGGTGGAGGAACTCCAGCGCTCCAGCGGGACCAGCAAGTTCATCGCGGTGATCAGCATGATGGCCGCGCTGTGGGCCGCCTCGGCCTACGTCGGTGCGTTCATCCGGGCTTCCAACGTCGTGTACGACATACCGGAGGGCCGGCCGCTGTGGAAGGTGACGCCCCTGCGCGTCGGCCTGACCGTCGTACTGGTGCTGCTCCTCGCCTGTAGCACGCTCATCGTGGTGTTCACCGGGCCGCTGGCCAGACGCGCGGGTGAGGCCGCCGGGATCGGCGACGGCGTCATGGCGGTCTGGGCGATCGCCAAGTGGCCCGTGCTCGGGCTGCTCGTCGTGCTGATGCTGGCCCTGCTCTACTGGGCGGCTCCCAACGCCAAGGTCCGCGGGTTCCGCTGGCTGAGCCCCGGCAGCGGCCTCGCGGTCCTGCTGTGGCTGGCCGCCTCTGCGGGGTTCGCGCTCTACCTGGCCAACTTCAACACGTACAACCAGACGTACGGCTCCATGGCGGGCGTGGTCATCTTCCTGCTCTGGGTGTGGCTGACCAATCTCGCGATCCTGATCGGCCTGGAGTTCGACTCCGAGCTGGCGCGGCAGCGGGCCGTCGCCGGCGGGCTCCCCGAGGAGGAGGAACCGTACGTCAGACCCCGCGACACGCGGAGCTGGCCGCGGCGCCTGCGGGAGCGGCGCAAGGCGGGCTCCCGCGGGCAGGAGAAGTGAGCAGGACGCACGGCGGTCGCACGCGGTCGGTTTCCTCCGGCCCTCGGTGGTTACCCGCAGAACATGACTAGGACGAACGCACGAACGAACAGCGCGCAGGGCAACACGAAGGTCGCTGCCGCGAAGTCGCAGACCAAGGACAAGTCGGGTGCTGCCGTCGACGGGGTCAAGCAGGAGACGGAGCGGGCCGGAGAGCCCGCGGCCGCGGGCACCGGGCTCAGCGTTGCGGACCGGGTCGGCTCGCTGTCCACGAAGGCCGTGTCGGTGGCCGGAACGACCTGGAAGGTTCTCAATGCCCGCAGGACCGTCGTCCTGGGGTCCGCTGCCGTCCTGGCCGTCGGGGTCTCCGCGTTCGCGGCGGGCCGCCGTTCGGGGCTCGGCCGGCGTGGTCCGGTCTCCCGGTACACGGGATGGCGTATCTGATCTCCGCGGGGCACTGCCCGACCCTGTCGCGCCTGCCCCCGGTCGACCGCCGCCCGCCCGACTGTCGTGACGACGGTGGGGCGGGCGGTCGCGCGGCTCGCGGCAGTCGGCTGCGCAACTCCCCGCCCGGGGACCGGCACACGGCTCACTTCCGCTTCCTGCGGCCCCCCAGGGTGAGGTAGGCAAGACCGACGACCACCGCGGTCGCCACGACGCCGGTGGGCAGCGGCCTGTCGAGGCCCGCGCGGGTCGCACGCGTGGCGGCCGTGCGGGCCCGCTTCGGCGTCCTCGCCCCGACCGTGTGCCGGAGGCCGGCCACCTTGCCGCGGATCCGGCGCTTCACGTGGGCCCTGGAGTTGAGTTCCGCCAGGGTGTCACCCAGTCGGTAGCGTGCCTTCAGCACCTGGAGTCGCAGCTCGTCCTGAGTGCTCTGGGCGCTTGTCATGGTTGCCCGCCCTTTCCCTGATCGCTTCTACGTCGGCCTTGACACCCTTGATCGTCTTCTCGGGCTTCATCGGAGCCGCCTTCTTCGCGTGCCGCCGGGCCGCCATCGCGCACAGCCCCGCCGCGACGAAGAGCGCTCCTCCGGTGACCAGCGCCGCGGCCCACAGCTCAAGCCACGAGCTGAGGGCCACGACGCCGGCGGCCACCAGTGCCTCGAACCCCACGAAGGCCAGCACCGCGGCCGCGCCGAAGAGCGCACCGCCGCGCGAAGCCTGTCGGCCCTTCGCCGCCATCTCGGCCACGGCGAGCTCGAACTCCTTGCGCGCGAGGTCGGAGAACTCCTCCAGCGCCTGCTTGACCAGCGCTCCCGTCGACTGATCAGCCACCTGCGCCTGCCTTTCTGGTCCGCCCGGCCCGTGCCCGCGGCGCCTTCGGCTTGGTCGCCCGCTCCGGAACCGGCTCGGGCGACTGCCGGGCGAGCTGGCGGAGCACGACGGCCGTGACCGCCAGCAGGGCGGTGACGATGAGCGCCGCCGCCCAGTCGGGGAGGAGGAGGGCGAGCACCAGCACCAGCGTGGCGGCCAGCGCGCCGCCGGCGTACAGCGTGGCGGCACCCGCACCCGCGTAGAGCCGGGCGTTGCGCAGGCGCGGCGGCTTGATCAGTTCCTCGCGCACCTCGTCGCGTGCCGCGCGAAGCTCGGATCTGATCTCTTCCCGCACGGCCTTGGCGACCGGTCCGGAGATGTCGCTGGCGCGCGGACGGGACGGAGTGCGGGACTGGGAATCGGACGATTTCGTGTCTGTCGTCTTCTCACTCATCTACCGCGGGTGCCCTCCGACTGCCCGCCGTAACCGGCGCGTTGACCGCTCGCCGACCGGTCCCACCGGCATCTCCTCTCCGGAGACCACGGGCGCGCTCACGGCAGCGGCGACCGCTGCCGAGCCTGTGACCGGCATCGACGCGGCAGCGGCCGGGCTGCCACCCGAGCGCGTGGGTTCAGGGCTTCAGCACGACCTTCACCGCGCCGTCGGCCTTCTTCTGGAACATGTCGTACGCGTCCGGTGTGCGCTCCAGCGGCATGTGGTGGGTGGCGAAGGTGTCGACGCCGAGGACGTCCTCGCCCTCCAGCAGGGGCAGGATGTCGGGGATCCAGCGGCGGACGTTTGCCTGGCCGAAGCGGAGCTGGATCTGCTTGTCGAAGATCATCAGCATCGGCATCGGGTCGGCCGCGCCGCCGTAGACGCCGGTCACCGAGACCGTGCCGCCGCGGCGGACCATGTCGAGGGCGGTGTAGAGGGCGGACATCCGGTCGACGCCGACTTTGCCGGCGAGTGGTTCGGCGAGTTTGCCGGGCAGCAGGCCGGCGATGGTCTGCATGAGCTTGCCGGCCGGGCTGCCGTGCGCCTCCGCGCCGACCGCGTCGATCACGGCGTCGGGGCCGCGGCCCTGGGTGAGGTCGCGGACGGCGGCTGCCACGTCCTTCTCCTCGCGCAGGTCGATCGCCTGGGCGCCGCGTTCGCGGACGCGCCGCAGGCGCTCGTCGACGAGGTCCACGCCGATGACCTGTCCGGCCCCCTGGTGCAGTGCGATGCGGCAGCACATGTCGCCGATCGGGCCGAGGCCGATGACGGCGACGCTGCCGTCCTTGGGGACGTCGGCGTAGGCCACCGCCTGCCAGGCGGTGGGCAGGACGTCGGAGAGGAACAGGTAGCGGTCGTCGGCCGGGCCCTCGGGCACCCGGACGGGGCCGTAGTGGGCCTGCGGGACGCGCAGGTACTCGGCCTGTGCGCCGGGCACGGCGCCGTAGAGCTTGGTGTATCCGAAGAGCTGGGCGCCCATGCCGTGCTCGCGTACCTGGGTGGTCTCGCACTGTGTCTGGAGACCCTGGCGGCACATGTGGCAGTCGCCGCAGGCGATCTGGAAGGGTACGACGACGCGGTCACCGGGAGTGAGGTCGGGGACTTCGTCGCCGACCTCCTCGACGATGCCCATGGGTTCGTGTCCCAGGATGTCGCCCGGGGTCATGAACGGGGTCAGGATTTCGTACAGGTGCAGGTCGGAGCCGCACAGTCCGGACGAGGTGACCTTGATCACCGCGTCGGTGGGGTGCCGGATCGACGGATCGGCGACCTCCTCGACCCGTACATCTCGCTTGCCGTGCCATACGACGGCTTTCATCGGCTCACCTCCGGAGTCGGTACGTGTGCCACGCCCGGGTACCCCGATCGGCGGCAGGGAACGTCACCCGTCCGCGGCCGGGACGGTAGCGGAGAGTGAACCGGCCCGGAGGGTGCGCTGCCGACAAGGCCGCTGATCAGCGGCGGAGCTTCACCCGGTCGACGGCGGCGACGCCGAAGGCCGCCAGGGCGATCTGGAAGAGCCATTCCACCCAGTCGACGCCGTCGGTGTTCGCGACGCCGAACCCGGCCGCGACGGCGGTGCCGATGAAAGCGGCCACGATGCCGACCGCGATCGTCCACAGCACCCCGATGTGCTGGCGCCCGGGGAGGACCAGCCTGCCCAGCAGGCCGATGACGATGCCCACGATGACGGCGCTGATGATGCCGGAGATCTCCATGGATTCCCTCCCTGTGCTGGTTCGTAGGCCGTCCGTGTTCCCCGCCGGGACGGGAGCAGTCCGCCGATCTTCGAACATTTGTTGGAACTGGGGTGCGGCGCGCGCGGGGCCGGCGCGCGGGACGGCGGTGTGCGGCCGGCGTTCCGCGGTACCCGGCGGGCGTGGACGGACGCCGGCCGAGCCTCACGGGTCAGGATCCGGCGGGGGACCGAGGAGGACCGGCGCGGCCGGCACGGCAGGGAGACGCGATGACGAGCAGGACGGACGACATCTGGGGCACGCGCACGCCGTACGCCGGCGGCGGCACCTGGCCGGAGCGGGTGGACCGGTTCCTGACGGTGGCCGAGGCCCGCGTGGAGCGGTGGGTGCCGTCCGCCTGCGTGCTGTGCTCCAACGGGTGCGGCATGGACGTGGCCGTCGCGGGCGGCCGGATCGTGGGCGTACGGGGCCGGGCCGGGGACCGGATCAACCACGGCCGGCTCGGCCCCAAGGGCCTGTACGGGTGGCAGGCGAACCACGACCGCGAGCGGCTCACCGACCCGCTCGTCCGCGGCAGCGACGGTGAGCTGCGGCCCACCGACTGGGACACCGCCATGGCCGCCGTGACCACCCGCTCCGCCCGGGCGCTCGCCGAGCACGGCCCGCAGGGGCTCGCCTTCTACACGTCCGGCCAGCTCTTTGCGGAGGAGTACTACACGCAGGCCGTCATCGCCCGGGGCGGCATCGGCACCCCGAACCTGGACGGCAACACCCGGCTGTGCACCGCGACCGCCGAGTGGGCGCTCATCGAGAGCTTCGGCAGCGACGGCAACCCCGGCTCGTACCGGGACGTCGACCTGTGCGACACCCTCTTCCTCTGCGGCCACAACGTGGCCGAGACCCAGACCGTGCTGTGGTCGCGGATGCTGGACCGGCGGCGCGGCCCCGACGCGCCCCGCCTGGTGGTGGCCGACCCGCGGGCCACCCCGACCGCCCGCGAGGCCGACGTCCACCTCGCGCTGCGCCCCGGCACCAACGTGGCACTGCTGAACTCGCTGGTCCACGAACTGATCGAACACGGCTGGACCGACGAGCAGTTCGTCACCTCCCACACGGTCGGCTACGACGCGCTGCGCACCGTCGTCGCCGACTGGCCGCCGGAGCGGGCGGCCGACGTGTGCGGGGTGGACGCCGCGCTGATCCGCGAGGCCGCCGCCGTCATCGGCACCGGCCGCCGGCTGGTCTCCACGGTGCTCCAGGGCGTCTACCAGTCCCACCAGGCGACCGCCGCAGCCGTGCAGGTCAACAACATCCACCTGCTGCGAGGCATGATCGGCCGCCCCGGCTGCACGGTCTTCCAGATGAACGGCCAGCCCACCGCCGAGAACACCCGCGAGACCGGCGCCGACGGCACCCTGCCGGCCTTTCTGAACTGGCAGAACGAGGCCCACGTCCGGCGCATCGCGGAGGCGTGGCACCTGGACGAGGAGCAGATCCCGCACGACTCGCCGCCCACCCACGCGATGGACATCTTCCGCCGCTGCGAGGAGGGGGCGGTCAGGTTCCTGTGGGTGACCGGCACCAACCCGGCGGTCTCCCTGCCCGAGTTGCACCGCATCCGCGAGGTCTGCGGACAGGACGGGCTCTTCCTCGTCGTCTCCGACGCCTTCCGCACCGAGACCACCGCGCTGGCCGACGTCGTGCTGCCCGCCGCGATGTGGGGCGAGAAGACCGGCTGCTACACCAACACCGATCGCACCGTGCACCTGTCGGAGAAGGCCGTCGAGCCGCCGGGCCGGGCCCGGCCGGACTTCGAGATCCTCCTCGACTACGCCCGCCGCATGAACCTGCGCGACCGCGACGGCCGCCCGCTGCCGCCGTGGACCGAACCCGAGGAGGCATGGCTGGCGTTCACCTCGCTGACCCGGGGCCGCCCGTGCGACCAGAGCGCGCTGACGTACGAGCGGCTGCGCGGCGCCGGCGGCATCCAGTGGCCGGTGACCGCGGAGGCGCCCGACGGCACGGAGCGGCTGTACGCCGACCACCGCTTCCCCACGCGGGCCGACGTCTGCGAGGACTACGGCCACGACCTGGCCACCGGTGCGCAGCACGGCCCCGGCGCCTACGCCGCGGGCGATCCCGAGGGCCGCGCGTTCCTCAAGGCGGCGGAGTACGTCCCGCCGGAGGAGGACGTGGACGACGACTACCCGCTGTGGCTGACCACCGGCCGCAGCGTCCACCACTGGCACACCCGTACCAAGACCGCCCGCGTCCCCGAACTGAACGCCGCCGCACCGGACGTGTGGGTCGAACTCTGCCCCGACGACGCCCGGGACCGCGGCATCCGCGACGGCGACCTCGTACGTGTGGCCTCCCGCCGCGGCGTGCTGGAGGCCCCCGCGCTGCTCGTCGGCCGCCGCCCCGGCGTGGTGTTCGTCCCCTTCCACTACGGCTACTTCGACCAGCCCCTCCCGCACCGCCGCACCCGCGCCGCCAACGAACTCACCCGCACCGCCTGGGACCCGGTCTCCAAGCAGCCGCTCTTCAAGCACACCGCCGTACGTGTCGACAAGGCCGGCCCGGTGCCGGCGGACGGGCGGCCCGCCCCGCCGGGCAGGCAGTGACGGTCCTGCGGAAACCGCGCACCGGCAAGCGCGAGTCGACCGCGCCCCAACGGGTACCGGGGCGGTTCGGACGTGACGGCACGGCCGTCACCCACTCAGGAGGAAGACCATGGCAGATCAGCAGGTACGCACGGTCATGACCCGCGCTCCGGTCGCGGTGGGGGCGCTCACCGCCGTCACCGAGGTGGCCCGCAGGATGCGCGACGACGACATCGGCGCGATCCTCGTCACCGAAGGCGACGAGCTGCGCGGGCTGGTCACCGACCGCGACCTCGTCGTGCGCGTCCTCGCCGAGGGCAAGGACGCCGGCGACACCACCGGCGCGGACGTGTGCAGCGGGCAACTCGTCACCGTCACCCCCGACGAGCAGGTGGACCGCGCCATCGAGCTGATGCGCGAACACGCCTTGCGCCGGCTGCCGGTCGTCGAGAACGGCGACGTCGTCGGCATCGTGGCCCTCGGCGACCTCGCGGTGGACCGCGACCCCACGTCCGCGTTGAGCGACATCAGCGCCTCCAGCCCCAACACCTGATCCTCCGCGCCCCGTTGGCAGGTTGATCGCGGTTGACGCCGACGGTCCTGGTAACCCGGGGGCACATGGATGCAGAGGCCAAGGACAACGACGTCACGCCCTCCCTGGATCCCGCGGCCCGGAAGCGCCATCCGCTGCTCTTCCGGGTCCTGCTGGGGAAGTTGCGGCCCAGATGGCGACGCGGCGACATCACCGTCACCGAGGAGCCGGAGGTGCGGCGGGCCGTGCGTGCCGCGGCGCTGGGCAATGCGATGGAGTGGTTCGACTACGGCATCTACGCCTACCTCGCCGTCACCCTCGGCAACGTCTTCTACTCCGGCGCCGGCGACGGCACGCAGACGATCCTGTCGCTGGCGACGTTCGCGGTCTCCTTTGCGGTACGTCCGCTGGGCGGGGCCTTCTTCGGTCCGCTCGGTGACCGGGTGGGGCGGAAGAAGGTGCTGGCGCTGACGATGATGCTGATGGCGGCGGCCACGTTCTCCATCGGTCTCATTCCCAGCTACGACACCATCGGCCTGTGGGCGCCGGCGCTGCTGATCCTCGCCCGGCTGTTGCAGGGGTTCTCCACCGGCGGTGAGTACGGCGGTGCGGCGACGTTCATCGCCGAGTACGCGCCGGACAAGCGGCGCGGCTACTTCGGCAGCTTCCTGGAACTGGGCACGCTGGCCGGCTACATCGGCGCCTCCGGGCTCGTCCTGGTGCTCACCGCCGGCATCGGCGACGACGCGATGGGCTCGTGGGGCTGGCGCATCCCGTTCCTGATCGGCGGGCCGCTCGGCGCGGTCGGCCTCTACCTGCGGCTCAAGCTGGAGGAGACCCCCGCCTTCCTCAAGTCCGAGGCGGGCAAGGCCCAAACGGAGGAGGCCGCAGGGACCGCCGGGAGCCCCGAGGCCGGCGCGGCCTCCGAGGCCGGCGGAGAGCGGGCGGCCCGGGGGCCGGAAAACTCGCCGCAGGAGCTGAAGCAGATCGTGGCGCGGCAGTGGCGGACCCTCCTGCTGTGCATCGCGCTGGTCGCGGCGTACAACGTGGCCAACTACATGCTGCTCACCTACATGCCGACGCACCTCACCGAGGCCCTGGACTGGCCCCGGACACAGCAACTCGGCGTCGTCATCGTCACCATGGTCGCGATGATCGCCGTCGTCACCACGGTCGGGCGGCTGAACGACCGCGTCGGCCGCAAGCCGCTGCTGATGGCCGGCATGGTCGGCTTCCTCGTGGTCACGGCTCCCGCCTACCTCCTGGTCCGCGAGGGCTCCGCCGTCGCCGTCCTCGGCGGCATGCTGCTGCTCGGCGGCAGCCTGATCTGCCTCCAGGGCACCATGTCGGCGACGCTGCCCGCACTCTTCCCCACGGACATCCGGTACGGCTCCCTCTCCATCGGCTACAACATCTCCGTCGCGGTCTTCGGCGGCACCACACCGGCGGTCATCGAAGCGCTCGTCCAGGGCCTCGGCACGTCGATGGCGGCGGCGTACTACACGATGGCCTTCGCCGTCGTCGGCATCGTCTCCGTGGCGCTGCTGAAGGAGACCGCCGGCCGGCCCCTGGAGGGCTCCCCGCCCGCCGTCGCCACGGAGGAGGAGGCCGCGGAGCTGATCCGCGAACAGAACAGGGACACCGCCCTCTGACGCCGTATCAGGGCCGCGCCGGCGCGCGTCACGCCTCCTCGCGCGACTCCTCGCCGTCGGCGGGGCGCAGCGGGCGGGTGGCGGGCCCCTGCAACACCTGCCCGTCGACGTCGAAGCGCGATCCGTGGCACGGGCACTCCCAGGTCGTCTCCGCGTCGTTGAAGCGCACGAGGCAGCCCAGGTGGGTGCAACGGGCCCGGACGCGGTGCAGCTTGCCGTCCGCGTCGCGGTGGACGGCGACGTGGCCCGTGCCGTGGCGGACGACGGCGCCGCCGCCGCGCGGCACGTCGTCGGCGGAGGCCGCCGTGGCGCCCGGCAGCCGGTCGCCGGCGAAGTGCCGGACCACGTGGGCCTGGTTCTGGAGCAGGTGCGGACCCTCGCGGAGCGGGTGCAGCCGGCGCGGGTCGTACAGCCCTGCCCAGGGCGGCTCGTCGCCGGTGAGCAGCCCGGTGAGCAGCCGGCCGGCCATGACGCCGCCGCTGATGCCCCAGCCGGCGAAGCCGGTCGCCACGTACAGGTGGCGCGCGCCCGGGTGCAGCCGGCCGACGAAGGGAACGTGGTCGCCGGTCCAGTTGTCCTGGGCGGCCCAGCCGGCCGCCCGCTCCGTGCCCGGGAAGTGCTCGTCCGTCCAGCGGTTCAGCCGCTCCAGCCGCGCCCGTACGTCCCGGGCGCCCGGCGTGAACTTCTCGCCGGTGACGATCAGCAGCCGCCGGCCCGTGCCGTACGGGGCGGTGCGCGCCGAGCGCGTGCGCTGCTCCTGCGTGAGGTACATGCCGCCGGGGTCGTCGGCCTCCGCGATGACACGGGTGACGACCAGCTCGCGCTGCGGCCTGAGCCGGGCGAAGAGCAGGGCGCGGTCGAGGATCGGGTAGTGGGTGGCGACGACGACGTCGCGCGCCCGCAGCCGGGTGCCGCCGGCCGTGGTCAGGACGCACGGGTCGGCCGCGGAGACCGAGGTGACCCGGGAGTCCTCGAAGACCAGCCCGCCCCTGGCCGCCAGGTCGTCCGCCAGCCCCAGGAGGTACTTGCGGGGGTGGAACTGGACCTGGTCGTCGAGCCGGACCGCGGCCCGCACCGGGAACGGCGGTCCCGTCGTCCCGTCGCGGTCGACGAGTTCCACGGCCAGCCCGGCCTCGGCCGCCGCCTCGGCCTCCTCCCGCACCTCGGGCAGGCTCTCGTCGCTCTGCGCGTACGTGAAGGCGGGCGCCCGCTCCAGCTCGCAGTCGATCCCCAGCTCCGCGCTGAGGTCGGCCACCCGGCGGACGGCGTCGGCCTGCGACTCGGCGAAGTGCCGGGCGGCGGTGCGGCCGTGCGCGCGCCGTACGTTCCGGTACGCCTCGCTGTGCAGTGCCGACAGCTTCGCGGTGGTGTGGCCGGTCACCCCCGCGGCGATCCGGCCGGCCTCCACCACGGCGACGGACAGGCCGGCGGCGGCCGCCTCCCACGCGGTGGAGAGGCCCACGACACCACCGCCGACCACGGCGAGGTCCACCTCGACCCCGTCACGCAGCGGCGGTCGTGGTTCTCCGGGCGCGGTTTCGATCCAGTGGCTCGTCATATGCGTCGCTCACCTTTCCGGCCCCGGGCGCCCGCTGCTCGCGCCAAGCCCTATGAGGCCGACTTCCGTGCATGGCGGGGTGCGTTGGTGCCACGTCCGGTTACCCCCGGGGGAGCGGGCCACGCACGTCCTGAAGAGCCGGAGCGCGGATGCGAATTTTGTACGTTTGATCCTGAATAAGGATAGCCGACGACGAGGCCGGCCGACCGAACGAACGCGCAGCCGGGGAGGCACCATGCCGAGCGGTCCGAGCCGCAGTCCCGCCCCGGCGTCCCCTCGGGCCGCGGAGGCGGACTCCACCGCCGCGGCGCCACGGCCACCCGTCCCCGCACGGGGCCCGGCTCAGGCGCGGGCCCCGGCGCCTCGAACGGCGGGTGAACGGCTCGCCCTCACTCGCACGGCCGAACCGCCGCCGCGGTCCGGTCGCACGGCGGCGGGCGCCTGTTTGGGGTCACGGCCGGGGGAAACCCGATCGCCGCCGGACGAACGGGACCGCGCGCGGATCATCGGTGTGGAGGAGGCGACACAGGTGGTTGCTCCGGGAGTGGACTCCGAACGCCGTGCCACCGCCCGGCGACGGCCGAACGCGGTTTCGCCGTGAGCGCCGGCGCGGCGGCCGACCGGCCGCGCGGCGAGGGCCACGAAGCGGGCGTCGTCACCACCGACGTACCGGCCCGCCTGGACCGGCTGCCGTGGTCGCGCTGGCACTGGATGGTCGTCTTCGGCCTCGGCACCGTCTGGATCCTCGACGGCCTCGAAGTCACCATCGTCGGCAACCTCGCCGGCCGGCTCTCCGAGGAGGGCAGCGGGCTGGACATCAGCGCCTCCCAGGTCACCGGCCTCGCCGCGGCGCTGTACGTGGCGGGAGCCTGCTCGGGGGCGCTGTTCTTCGGCTGGCTCACCGACCGGTTCGGGCGCCGCAAGCTGTTCATCATCACCCTCGCGGTCTATCTGGCGGCCACCGCGCTCACCGGCCTGTCGTTCGACTCCTGGTGGTTCTTCCTCTTCCGCTTCCTCACCGGCTTCGGCATCGGCGGCGAGTACGCCGCCATCAACTCGGCCGTCGACGAGCTGATCCCGTCCAAGTACCGCGGCCGCGTCGACCTCGTCATCAACGGCAGCTTCTGGCTCGGTGCGATCGGCGGCGCGCTCCTGTCGATCGTCATGCTGGACACCTCGCTCTTCCCCGCCGACATCGGCTGGCGCCTGACGTTCGGGTTCGGGGTGGTGATGGGCCTGATCATCCTCGTCGTCCGGCGGCACGTGCCGGAGTCGCCGCGGTGGCTGTTCATCCACGGCCGGGGCGAGGAGGCCGAGAAGCTGGTCGCGGGCATCGAGCGGGAGATCGAGGCCGAGAAGGGCACGGGCCTGCCCCCGCCCGCCTCCGAGATCACCATCCGGCAGCGCAAGAGCACAGGGTTTCTCACCATCGGCCGCACGGTCTTCACCATGTACCCGCGCCGCACCGTGCTGGGCCTGGCCCTCTTCGTCGGGCAGGCGTTCCTCTACAACGCCATCACCTTCGGCTTCGGCGAGATCCTGACGCAGTTCTACGACGTGGCGAGCGACCGGACCGGCTACTTCTACGCGGTCATCGCGCTCGGCAACTTCGTCGGCCCGGTGCTGCTGGGGCCGCTGTTCGACACCGTGGGCCGGCGCCCGATGATCTCGGGCACGTACCTCTCCAGCGGCCTGCTGCTCTTCGGCACCGCCTGGCTCTTCGAAGGCGGCCACCTCTCGGCGACGACGCTGACGGCGTGCTGGTGCGTGGTGCTGTTCTTCGCGTCGGCCGGGGCCAGCAGCGCGTACCTGACGGTCAGCGAGATCTTCCCGATGGAGACGCGGGCCATGGCGATCGCCTTCTTCTACGCGATCGGCACCGCGGCCGGCGGCATCAGCGGCCCGCTGATCTTCTCCGAACTCACCAAGTCCGGGAACGTCGGCGACACCGCGCTGGCCTTCCGGATCGGCGCCTCGCTGATGACGGTGGCGGGGCTCGTCGCGGCGCTCTTCGCCGTGAAGGCGGAGCAGCGCTCGCTGGAGTCGATCGCGCGCCCGCTGTCCGAGGTCCCGGCGGCCGGGGACCGCTCCGGCTGACCGGCACCGGCCGGGGCCGGCCGCGGGGGAGCGGCGGGGGAGCGGGGGCAGGCGCAGGCGGCGAAGCCGCCGCGGTGCACGGCGAAGGCGCGGTGCACCGCGGCGGCTAGCGGGGGTCGTTCACGTCGTCGATGAGGTTGCCCAGCGGACCGAGGTCGAGGCCCAGGTCGCTGCGCGAGATGCCGTGCCGCTCGCACAGCTCGTCCATCGCCTCGTCCAGGCGCATCAGGGTGAGCCCAACGCGCTCCTCCTGGTCCTCGCTCAGGCCGCCGGCTTCGAAGCGGCGTACGGCCTGACGTTCCATCAACTGGCGCAGCAGCTCCACGACCGTGAGCACCAGCGAGGCGAGGTCGCGCTGCGCGGTCTCCGGGTCGAGGTCCATGCGGCGGGTGGTCACGGCTGCTCCTTCCGGCCCGCCGGCCGGAGCGGCTCGCCGTCCAGCCACGGGGAGTCCATCGACTCCCCGATGGAGCTGAGGAGGGCCTGTAGCCGGATACGGACCAGGTCGACGTCAGCGATGCGCAGCGTGAGGTCCCCGGCGATGACCACGCCGGTGCCCAGCAGCCGGTCCAGCAGATCCACGAGGCTGATCTGCCGCTGCGCCCCCGGCTGCGGGCTGGCGTGGCCGGACGGCACCGGCGGCGCCGGGGGCGCGGGTCGTGGAGCGGGGGCGGTCACCGTACGGCCTCCGGGGCGGCGAAGGAGTAGGGCGCCCAGGGGCCGTTGACCTCGACGCGTACGCCCGGCAGGGACGACTCGCGGGCACAGGTGAGGAACTCGTCCTCTCGCTCGCGGGCGACGAGGTACGAGGCGTTCAGCACGTTCCTGCCGTCGGCGGCGGCCAGCTCGCCGTCCTGGGGGCGCAGCAGCCGGTCGGCCTCGGCGACCTGGGAAAGCTGGGCGTGCAGCAGCCGGCAGGCGCGGCTCGTCAGCTCCCACACCTGCTCCTTGCGCTCGTTGCGCCGCACACGCTGCCGCAGGTAGTCCCGCCCGGACGGGCGGCCCTCCGGGCGTGCGGCCGGGCGCTCACCCGAGGGCTCGGACGCCGGTCCGGCCTCGGCCACCCGCTCCTCCAGATAGACCTTCACGCCCCACTCGATCAGGCCCTTCAGCCGGTCAAGCGAGCCGGTGAGACGGTCGTGGTCGTCGGCGAGCATGCGGCGTACGCCGTCCTCGTCGCGGTAGACCACCGCCATGCGCAGCGGCAGCACGGAGCCGCCGGCGGAGACGGCGTCGACGACCTCCTGGTGGGCGCGTGCGGTGCGCTCCAGCCAGCCGATGTCCTCCAGGTGGGCGCGCAGCGGTTCCTCGTCGAAGTCCGCGGCCGGCACCGGGCTCCACACGGCCGCGAGTCCGTCGTGCTCCAGGGCGCGCACGGGCGCGTCGGCGACGCCCCGCAGGCCCTCCGGCGGCCGGGCGCCGGAGGGGGCGACGGCGTAGAGGTAGGCAAGTTCGCTCACTTCGCGGCCTCCTTCTTGCCGCTCCTGCTCTCGGTGCTCGCCTCCAGTGCGGCGATCCGCGACTCCAACTGCTCGTTGCGGGCCTCCAGCTCCTCCGCGCGCCGGCCGACCTCGCGGCGGCGGGCGCCGGAGGAGAGCGCGGGGTCGTCCTCCCACCAGTCGATCCCCATCTCCTTGGCCTTGTCGACGGAGGCAACGATGAGCCGGAGCTTGACGGTGAGCAACTCGATGTCGAGAAGGTTGATCTGGATGTCACCCGCGATGACGATGCCCTTGTCGAGGACGCGCTCCAGGATGTCCGCGAGGTTGGAGCCGCCGCCCCCGCCGTAGGGCTCGGGGACCCGGGACGCGGTGGTCATCGCCCGGCCCGCTCGTACTCGACCTCTTCCTCCTCCTGCGGCTCCTCGTCCTCGTCCTCGTACTCCTCCTCGTCCTCGGCCCGCGGCTCCTCGTCGTCCTCGGCCCGCGGCTCCTCGTCGTCCTCGGGCGCCTCGTCCTCCGCGCGCTCCTCGACGTCCTCTTCCTCGACGTCCTCGTCCGCCACGCCCTCGTCCTCTTCGGCCGCGGCCGCCGCCTCTTCCTCCTCGGCGACCTCATCGTGGCTGCGGACGAGCTCGCCTTCGCGGATCTCGCCGCGCCAGCCGCCGGTGGCCTCGCCCTGCATCGAGATGTAGCGGGCGAAGTGCTTGAGGTCCAGACGCACCCGGCGGCCCTGGGCGCGCCAGATGTTGCCGGTCTTCTCGAACAGCCCCTTGGGGTAGTACTCGACGATCAGCAGCACGCGGGTGAGCGCGGGCCCCAGCTCGTGGAACGTGACGACGCCCTTCGTGGTGCCCTTGGCGCCCTCCGAGCTCCAGACGATGCGCTCGTCGGGAATCTGCTCGGTGGTGGAGGACTTCCAGCTACGGCTGGAGACGAAGATCTTCGCCTGCCAGTTGGACTCGGTGTCGCCGGTCGCCGACGCGCTCTTCACGCCCTTGGTGAACCGGCTGAACTCCTCGTACTGCGTCCACTGGTTGTACGCCTCGCGCACCGGGACGCCGACGTCGACCTGCTCGAAGATGGTGGTGGGCCGGTTGCCGCCCTTCGAGGACCGCTTGCCGCCCAGCGAACCGAGTTTGCTCATCACCGTGTCCTTGACTTTGCCGGCGCCGGCCTTCAGCGCCATCTTCCCGATGGAACCGCCGCTGGGCATCAGGTCGCCCAGACCGCCGCCGCGGCCCTCGGCGACGTCGTTCAGCCGCGAGGTGGTCTGACCGATCTTGTTGCCCGCGTTCGCCGCGAGCTGCTGGAGCTGCGCGGTGGCGTACGACTGGAGCGCCGAGACCAGGCGATCGGCCTGCGGGCTGCTGGTCACCGACTTCAGTACGGAGGGTGCCTTGGAGTCAGCCACGGCGTCCGCCCCCTCCGGTACCGGAGGGCTTCCGGGAGCCGGCCGTCTTCTTGGCAGAGGACGCCGTCCGCT
The DNA here is from genome assembly GCF_045781775.1 of Streptomyces sp. 184. Taxonomy (NCBI): domain Bacteria; kingdom Bacillati; phylum Actinomycetota; class Actinomycetes; order Kitasatosporales; family Streptomycetaceae; genus Streptomyces; species Streptomyces sp. 184. The sequence continues at coordinate 2,399,982 of NZ_CP123230.1, forward strand.
TCGCGCCCGAGGCCGTCTTCTTCGCCGGCGCGGCCTTCTTCCCGGCCGACGACTTCTTGGCGGCGGTCTTCTTGGCCGCGGTCTTCTTGGCCCGGGCCGGCCGCTTGCGAGGCTCCTCCTCGGCGTCGTCCCGGTCCTCGGGTTCCGGCTCGTCGCGCTCGGCCCCCTCGTCGTGGACGTCGTCGTCGCGGACGTCGTCGTCGCGCTCGGCCTCGTCGTCGGCCTCGTCCCGCCCGACGCCCTTGAGCCGGTCCTGCAAGCTCTGGGTGCGACCTTCGAGGCGGTCGGCGATGCCGCCGATCTGCCGGTCGACGAGCGCGCCGGTCGCCGCCTTGCCGACCCCGCCCAGCTCGGTGCGCAGTTGGTCGCGCACCTCCTTGAACTGCGGGTTCTTGTTGAGCTGCTCGGTCAGCAGCGAACCCAGTGCCTGCGGGTTCAGCGGCAGCTTCTTACCGGCGACCATGCCGGCCACCGTCAGCGCGAACTTGGCCTTCTTGGTTCTGCCCAACACGTAGCCGGCGCATATCGCCAGCGCCAGCGGAAGCCGATTCGTCATGGCTGTGTCCGTCCTGTGTCATCGAGGTACCGAGTCGACGGCTGCTCCAGCCGGCTGAGCAACTCGTCCTCCCTGCGATCGAATTCGTCCTGGCCGATCTCGCCCGCGTCCAGCCGCTCCGCCAGCGCCGACAGCTCGCGCTGCACGACGGCGGGGTCGGAGTACTCCCGCTCGGCCTGCTCGGCCACCTGGCGCAGCACCCACAGCGGGCCGCGGATCGGTGCCGCGGGCAGCTTCAGCAACTCGCTCAGCAGGCCCACGGTTCACTCCCGGCCGGCCGGAGCGACCCACTGCCCGGCCTGCTGCTCCTGCGCGCCGGGTGCGGCCTCGGCGAAGCTGTACGCCGGCAGCGGCCCGTACGCGCGCACGTCGATGTGCGGCTCGGCGGCACCGAGCCGGCCCAGCGCGTCGGTGAACTCGCCGATGCCGTCCTCGGGCACCAGGAACGAGATGTTCGCCAGCCATGCCTCGTTGCCCGGCCCCGGGCTGACCGCGTTCGCGTACGGCTCCAGCGCCTCCTGGATCCGCCGGGCGTCGACGGCCTCCCGCTCGCGCACGGCGTTGGCCATCAACTCGCCCAGCCGGATGCGCTCCTGGTAGCTGACGTCGCCGCGCTCGCGCTGCGCCTCGTTGAGCGCGCGGAGCTGCGGCTCCTCGCTCAGCACCACGCGCAGGATCTCCTCCTCGCGGTGGGCCGCCTTGACGTTGAACTCCTTGTGGCCCTCCAGGGCGTCGAGCCGCTCGCGGAAGTGCTCGGCGCGCTCCGCCAGCACTCTGCGTACCGAGTCCTCGTCCTGCGCGAGGCAGCCGAAGCGCAGCGGCAGCACGCCACCGGAGACCCCGGCGGCGGTCAGCACCGCCTGGTGCGCCATCAGGTCCCGGCGCCGCGGCTTGAGGTCTTCGGGGGCCGCGCTGACCAGCGCGGCCAGCTCCCCCTCGGCCACCGAGCGGACGGTCCCGGGCGGTTCGCCCACGCCGGGGGTCTCCTCGGGCAGCGGCTCGTGCTCCGCGCGCACGAATCCGTATACGTAGATGCTCACTCGTCCCCCTCCTTCGCTCGGCTGGAGCTGCGGCGGCGGGCGGGCTGCTTCTCGCGCTCGCCGGAGCGCTCTTCGGAGCGCGAGCGGCCCTGCGAGACGGCGTCCGAGAGGGTCTCCGCGGCACCGGCGAGCGCGCCCTTGGTCTTGCCCTTGGAGCCGCTCTCCACGGTGTTCTCGAGAATCTCGGGCAGGCCCTGGCTCTTGTTCGGCCCGGCCTCCAGGTTCAGCCGGCCCGCCGCCTCGGCGAACCGCAGATAGGTGTCGACGCTGGCGACGACCACGCGGACGTCGATCTTCAGCAGCTCGATGCCGACCAGCGAGACGCGAACGAACGCGTCGATCACCAGCCCGCGGTCGAGCACCAGCTCGAGTACGTCATAGAGGCTTGAACTGGAGCCACCTCCACCACCGCCTGTGTTCTGTGCCGGCACTACGGTCATGTCGCCGTCCTTCCTTTGCAGGTGAGCCTTCGTCCGTCGGTTGCGTCACTGGGGATCCGGCCTGCCGCGCTCGTAGCGGCGGAGGCGCCGGTAGCCGGTGAGCTGACCGTCGGGGTCGGCATCGACCTCATATGTGGCGAGCAGGCTGGTGGTGTCCGGGACGCGGGGGACCTCCAGCACCTCTACGTGCAGGGTCCAGCCGTCGTCGCCGTTGCGGGCCAGCGAGGAGACTCCCTCCGCGGTCAGCCCCGTCAGCTCACCGAACTGCTCGCGCACGACGGACACCACGCCCGCCGAATTCGTCGCGCTCCGCTTCGTATCCGAACGGGCCTCGTCCTTACCGTTCCTCTTCTCACTCATGACTGGCTTCGAGTGGCCGCTGAGGCCGCGGCCAAACAACGTTTTCGCTCCGCGTCGCACGCCGAGTTGGAGTACGTCTGCTTTCCACGGGTTTCGGCACACGGGCCGGCGCAGGTTCCGGGGCGGTACGGCGCGGTCGACGCGCGTCGTACGACGAAGTCCACCGCGACCTTCGTGCGAGCGGCGGACGTCAGCGACAGGAACACCGCCTTGCCGTGACGATGCGCCACGCCGTACGGGCCCTGCACGCCGCCCTCTTCGAACAGGGTCTCCCGCAGGCGGCCCGGGGCGGCGCCGTCGCGGGCGAACCGGCCCGGGCCGCAGCGGGACTCCGCCGCCCGCGGGCCGTCGCGCGGACCGTCCTTTGCAGCAGCAGCCGCGCCTCGACGAGCCGCGAGCGGTACCGGCGGCACCGCTCGGCGATGAACTCGTACGGCTCCCGCAGCAGCGCGAGCGTGCTCTCGGGGGTCCTCTCCCGTGGGAGTCCGGGCATCGTCTTCCCTTCCGCCGTGCGGCAAGATCGCCCGCCACGGGTACCCCCGCCCGGGCGCCGCCCAACCGGCGACCCCGGCCCGGACGGCGGACCCGGCAACGCGGGCTCCGGGGAGCGGGGCTAACGGGCCTTGCTCATGGCTCGGCGCAGGGGGATCCGCAGGTCCTCCGGGACCGGCCGACCGGTTGCGGAGGCGATGAGGGCTTCGGCGACCCGCCGCAGCGGGGTGTTGGCGTGCTGGGAGGTTTCGAGCAGTATCTGCCACGCCTGGTCCTCGTCCGCCCCGAGCATCGCGATCAGCACGCCGCGCGCCTGATCGACCACCGGTCGGCTCTCGATGGCCTGTTTGAGCTGCGCGTTCTCCTCGCTCAGTTCGATCAGCCGCCGCGCGACGTGGGTGAGCAGATCCGAAGAGATCTCGTCGTCGGCAGCTTTCTCCACTTTCACGGCGAGGTCGTCGGGGGTGGGCAGGCCGTCGGAGGGGCGGTTCGGTGAAGGGGGACGTCGCATAACGGTCCTCATTCCCCGGCCCGGCACGGTCATGGCCGCGAGTTCCGGCACGCGGCCCGGGTTTCCCCGCCCGGGAGGGCGTCACCTGCGAGCGCTCCCCGGCGGCGACCGGGAACGTGTCGTCGTCCCGTACGGACGGCCACCTGGAGCAACCCGGAGCATGGCCCGGTTGCGCGCGGGTACACACACCTTCCGCGAGCCGAAGGGGATGTCATGCCCGAGACCCGGGCCGCCGTCGTCACCGGGGCCGACTCCGGCATCGGACGGGCCACCGCCGTACGCCTGGCCGAGCTGGGCATGGACGTCGGCATCACCTGGCACAGCGACCACCGCGGCGCCGAGGGGACAGCCGAGGAGGTGCGGGCGCAGGGGCGCCGGGCCGCCGTCGCACGGATGGACCTCACCGACCTGCCCGGCGCGGCGGGCGTCGTCGGCGACCTCGCCGACCGGCTCGGCCGCCTCGACGTGCTGGTCAACAACGCCGGCACCGGCACCGCCACCCCGTACCTGGACATGGCGTACGACCAACTGCGCGACGTGCTCGACGTGGACCTCGCCGGCCCGTTCCTGTGCGGCCAGGAGGCCGCCCGGCGGATGGTGCGGCAGGGCGACGGCGGACGCATCGTCAACGTCACCTCCGTGCACGAGCACCAGCCCCGCGTCGGCGCCGCCCCGTACTGCGCCGCCAAGGGCGGCCTCGGGCTGCTGACCAAGGTGATGGCACTGGAGCTGGCGGAGCACGGCATCACCGTCAACGCCGTCGCCCCCGGTGAGATCGCCACCCCCATGACGGGCCAGGAGGACGACGACGTACGCGCCAAGGACCGCCCCGGCGTCCCGCTGAACCGGCCGGGCGACGCCCGCGAGGTGGCCGCCGTGATCGCCTTCCTCGCCGGCCCGGAGTCCTCGTACGTCACGGGCGCCTCCTGGGCGGTGGACGGCGGCATGCTCCAGATGGGTCCGATGGCCGGCTCCCACCTGACGGGCGACGAGTGGCGCATCCCCTGACCGCGCGCGGCCCTCTCGGCCCTCTCGGCCCCCTCGGCCCTCTCGGCCCGTTCGGCTCGCTCGGCCCGTTCCGCGGCGTGGGAGCGGCGGGTTTCCGCGACGCCGGGGCCACGATGTCCTACGGCTCGCGCGCGCTGCCGTCCAGGAGCGCGGAACGGGCCCCGACCCGCGACCCCCGACCAAGGAGCCGTTCGTGCCACGCGCAGCCCTCTTCGACGTCGACGGCACCCTCGTGGACAGCAACTACCTGCACGTCGCCGCGTGGTGGGAGGCGCTGCGCCAGAGCGGCCACGACGTGCCGGCGACCGCCATCCACCACGCCATCGGCCTGGGATCCACCGACCTGCTCGACCACCTCCTCGGCGAGCACCGCGACCGCGACCAGGACGACACCATCACCCAGGCGCACAAGACCCTCTACGCCACGCACTACGAGAGGCTGACCCCGCTCCCCGGCGCGGGGGACCTCCTGCGCGCCCTCGATGCCCGCGGCTGGCGCATCGGCCTGGTCACCTCCGCCGACGATCGCCAACTCGCCGCCATGCGGGAGGCCGTCGGCGCGGACGAGGTCATCCGGGACACGGCCAGCTCCGCCGACGTGAGCCGCGGCAAACCGGCGCCGGATCCGCTGCGGCACGGGATGGAGCTGGTCGGCTCCGAGGCGGCAGACACCGTCTTCGTGGGCGACTCCGTCTGGGACATGCGGGCGGCCTCCCGCGCCGGCATCACGGCCGTCGCCCTGCTGTCCGGCGGCATCCCGCGCGCCGACCTGGAGCGCGCGGGCGCCCGCGAGGTCTACGAGGACCCGTCCGACCTGCTGGCCCGCCTCGACGACAGCGCCTTCGGCGGGGCGTCGTGACCCGCACGGCACTCATCGTCACCGACATGATCAACACCTACGAGCACGAGGACGCCCACCTGCTCCTGCCGTCCGTGCGCGAGGCCCTGCCCGGTATGACGCGGCTCATCGAGCGGGCACGCCGGGGCGGCGTCGAGGTCATCTACGTCAACGACAACTTCGGCCGCTGGCGCTCCCACCACGACGAGCTGCTGGCCGCCGCGCTGCACGGCCCGTACGGCGACGTGGTCGAGCCGATCCGCCCCGACGACGACTCGCTGTTCGTGGTCAAGGCCCGCCACTCGGCGTTCTACCAGACCCCGCTGGAGTACCTGCTGCGCGAGCACGGCGCCGGCGGCATCGTCCTCTGCGGCCAGGTCACCGAGCAGTGCATCCTCTACTCGGCGCTCGACGCGCACATCCGCCACTTCGACATCACCGTGGCGCGGGACGCCGTCGCGCACATCCACCCCGATCTCGCCGACGCCGCGCTGCGCATGATGGAACGCAACATGAGCGCCCGCGTCTGCACGTCGGCGGACCCGGACCTCCCGCTCTGACCGGCTCGCGAGATCGGCCGGCAGAACGGGATCGGGCGCGTCTCGGAACGCGGGCGCCGCCGGCCGTCCGCCGGGTCAGGCGGCACCAGAACCGCCGGAACTCTCCGTGCGCACCATGAACATCCGACGAAGGCGATCCGCGGAAACGTGCCGGGTCGATCGGGCGCATACGGTCGCGAGCATGAGCCGTCCCGCTTTTCACCCTTTCGCGAAACTCGACCGGCGGCGCAGGGGCGCCGCCTCCGCGGTCACTGCCGAAGTTTTCTGACGTACTCCGGGACCGGCAGGACGGGGCTGAGGCCCGCGGCCGTATGGGCGGGCCCGTAGACGCTGCGAATGGGGACGACACCGGCCCAGCACTTGTTGCGCTCGACGTCGTAGATCCCGTCGCCGACATCGCCTTCGCGGACCTTGGCGGCGGCACCGGTGATCTCCAGTTTGATCAGCGAGGTCCAGCCCTCCTCGCAGGTGCTGGGCCGGCGGACCGCGGTGTCCGCCCAGCGGCCGGGCGCGGGGAGCCGCCGCCCTGGCCGGAGGTCACGGTCGAGACATGGCCGACGTGGCACGTGTAGTCGGCTCGGAGGATCGCGCCGACGGTCTATCTGCGGTAAGGGAGACGCCGGTCGTCTTCCCTTCCTCCGACAGACCGGTGCCGGAGATCGACAGGGTCTCCGTGGAGAACTTTCCGCCCGGCGGCCTTCCGGAGACGTACGTCCGCCCTGCTCAGCTCGGTGATGGCCGGGGCGACGGGTTCGGGCACGGCTCACTCCTGCGGGCGCGGTTACCGGCCGCGGGGCCGGGGCGGCCGTTGCGCTCCTCACCCCGGGCCTCGGCGCAGGGCATCCGGTACCGCCGGTCGCCTGAACCACCGGGGCGGGGCCGTACGGGCCACCCGCTCGACCGGGGCGGCGGGCCGCCCGGCGGATCGGTCAGCCGCGCCCGTCGCCGTCCGGGTACCGCCGGTGCCGCGCCCGGGCCCGGTCCGTACGAGCAGCCACTTCGGCTTCCCGCCGGAGCCGCCGCCCCGGCCGCCGCCGCGGAAGCGGGTGAGCGCGTACCGGCCGTGCAGCTTGAAGACGGCGTGGGCGAGGGCGAAACCGGGGGAGGCCACCGCTGGGCCCGCTCCGGTGTCGCCACCGGCGCGCTCAGTTCACGCTGCGGATGATGTGCGGCTCCGGCTCGGCCCGACCGTCCGGTACGTGCGGGCCGTAGGCCAGCGGACCGTCGGTGCCGGCGTGTGCGGCGGCCCCGGGGTCGAAGCGGATCCAGCCGTCGTGCGGCGGGATTTCGTGGACGTTCGTTTCGTCACGGGTGAGCGTGTGCTCCGTGGCGACCATGGTGGATGCGCCTCGATTCGTCTGCTTGAACCTTCTTCGGGACCGACGTTTCTCCGGGTTCCCCGGCCCGCCGCCTGGAAACGGAAGGCCGGCGCCCGCACGTGGCACGCAGTGCCGCCGCCCGGCCCTGGGGGCAGGACCGGGCGGCGGTGTCTTCGTTTCGGCGGTGGTTACCGCCGGGGGCAGGGGGTCAGGAGGTGGAGGACCTGTTCGGGCAGGTCTGGTTGATCACGAACTGGGAGCCGGGTTCGACCAGGATGTTGCCGTCGGCCGAGTCGGTGATCGTGACGTTGCACAGTGACGCGCTGCCGCGGGCTCCGCCGTGTGCGCGCACGCCTGCGCCGTTGTTGGATTTGGAGATCCTGACGTTGTTGATCTTCACGTCCGGTGTGGTGCCGCCGCCGGACTTGAACTGGATGCCGTCGTAGGTCGAGTCCTCGATGTCGGTGTCGCGGATGGTCACGCCGGGGATGGGCTGGCTCTGTGCGAAGAGCGTGATGGCGCCGAACTCCTGGGCTTCTCCCCAGAACGCGCCGCCCGTGCGGTAGAGCCCGTTGTTGGCGATCAGGGTGGTCCCGGAGAAGGGCAGCGGGTCGTGGTCGGTGGCCAGCATGATGCCGGGGTAGTTCGCCGTGTCGTAGACGAGGTTGTTCTCGATGGTGTTGCCGTAGCCGCCGTAGACCGCGATGCCGTTGGCCCGCCAGGGCAACTGGATGGTGTTGTTCCTGAAGTGGTTGTCGTGCGCGACGTCCACGGACTGGTCCTTGACGTACTTGTTCGCCCAGACCGCGAGCGCGTCGTCCCCGGTGGTGCGGAAGGAGGAGTTGAACACCGTCGAGTTCCGCGACCCGTTGGTGAAGTTGATGCCGTCCGCGTAGGTGTTGCGGATCCGCATGCCGGTGAACTCCAGGCCGTCGGCCGGCCCCCACAGTTCCGGGATGTTGTCGTAGTCGCGGCCGACCCAGGCGCCCACGTTGGCGTGCTCGATCCACACGTTGGAGATCTTGGTGCCCTTGCCGAACCGGCCGTTGAGGCCCACGCCGCCCTCGGCGCCGCCCGGGCCGCCGCGGATCCGGCCCGAGCCGAAGATGGCGATGTCGGAGATCTGCGTGTTGCTGTCGATGTCGAAGCCGAAGTTGCCCTCGTGGGGGTGGTTGATGCCGCCCGCGAGGTGCGGTTCGGTCAGGGTGTAGAGCTGCGAGTGCCACATGCCCGCGCCGCGGATGGTGACGTCCTTGATGCCCACCTGGTTGTACTGCCCGCGGTTCAGCGGGTCGTCGGTGAGGATCTTCTGCTCCTGGCGCCACTGCCCCGCCGGGATCCACACGCAGCCGATCTCGCCGTTCTGGTCGGCGGTCACGGCCCGCTGGATGGCGGCGGTGTCGTCGAGTCCGTCGCCCGGTACGGCGCCGTAGTTCGTGATCGAGGTGCACCCGCTGGGCTGGCTCGACGGGGGTGCGACCTGCTCCAGGTCGATCAGGTCGATGATGTAGAACGCGGCGGAGTCGGACGCGTCGCGCTGGAGCCTGAACTTGGTGCCGGCCGGATACGTGGTCGACAGCAGCGCGTTGGACTCGTCGAACAGCCGGCGGGCGTCGGCCTGGGGCGTGTTGGTCAGCGCCTCGGGGCCGTCGGTGTTGCCGTAGAGCCAACTGTGCTTGGAGGACAGGGTCAGCTTCCTGGAGAAGGTGTCGTTGATGTAGAGGCTGATGGTGGCCTCGGTGCCGCCGCCGCCCGGGGCGTCGGGGATGGAGTTGCGCACCACGATGGAGTTCGATGCGCTCGTCGAGGTGAACTCCACGAACTGGCCGGTGCTGTTCAGCCGCACCGACTTGCGGCCCGACGACTCGCTGGCGAAGTTCGTGTGCCCGAAGGTGCGCTTCGGGTCGGCCTCCAGCAGCGTGCCCTGGTAGCGGCCGGCCTCCGCCTCGTGTTCCACGTACGGGACGGCCGCCCCGCGCCCGACCACGATGGAGCGCGCGAAGGAGTTGTTCGACTCGTTGGTCTCGGTGACGACGTTGGTCGCGTCGGCCGTGGCGGTGAGGGTGGCGCCGCCGTTGGTGGCGGTCCAGCTCCCGCTGACGGGCACGGTGACCGTGGCGCCGGCGGCGACGGCCGGGGTGTTCCCGTTGAGGGTGGTGCTGCCGGCCGTCAGCCGGGTGACCGTGGTGGCGCTCACCGCGCTGGTCCCGCGGTTTGTGACCGAGACGGTGAAGGTGACCGAGGCGCCGGGGGCCGGGTTCGCCGGGTTGGAGCTGATGCCGGTCACCTGGAGGTCGGGGCCGGGGCTCTGGCCGACCACGAGCTGGTTCGCCGCGGTACGGCTGTTGTTGTCGTCGTTCTGCTCGATGACCGTGTTGGTGGGGTCGACCAGCCCGGTGACGGGGTAGCTTCCCTCCGCCCGTCTGCCGACGTCCACGGTGACGGTGGTCGACGCCCCCGCGGCGAGCGCGTTCACCGGCGCGCTGCCGGCGACCTGCCCGCCGACGCTGATGTTGACGGTCGTGGCACCCGCGGCGGCCGAGCCGGCGTTCTGCACCGTCGCGTTCACCCGGATGGTGTCGCTCTCCGTCGGGTTGGCGGGCGTCCAGGACAACTGGGTCACGGTCAGGTCGGGGTTGGGCGCCGGGGTGCCGATGACCTGGAGGTCGCCGACCTGGCCGCCGGGGGCGCCGGTGTTGGAGAAGAACGTCAGCCGTAGGTCGGCGACGCGCCCGGTGACCGGGATCGTCACGGTGTTCTGGTTGGTCGACGGGTTGAAGCCGTAGTCGGCCCGGGCCTTCAGCGAGGTGAAGCCGGTGGCGGACTGCTGGCGGCCGAGGATCTGGAGGTTCTGCGTTCTGGGGCCCCAGATCGGGTCGGGGTTGAGCCTGATCACGACCGAGGTGATGTCGGCGTCGGAGCCGAGCTTCACCGTCAGCGACGAGGGATACCCGTTGGACTCCCAGTAGGTGCCGACGTTGCCGTCATTGGCGTTGGACGCCACGTACTGCTGGGTCGTGGAGGTCGCCTCGATCGGCTTTCCGGCGGCGAGGTCGGCCGCCGCGGCGGCGTTGCGGGAGTCCTCGGCGCTCGATCTCTCCGGCGGAGCGGCGGCGGAGGCTGCGGTGGGCAGAATCCCGAAGCTGATCAGGACGGCCATGGCCATGCCAATGATCAGCCGCCAGCCGTGTTGTTTCCGTTTCATAGTGGCCCTCGGTTCCGTGAGAACGACAGTGCGAGTGCGGGTGGCCGCGCGCGGCGGCCTCGGCCGGTGGATCGGGCCGGGCCGCGTCGGCTGTGGTGGACGGAGCGGAACGCTTGCCATGAACTTGCAGAGATGATCTCAAGAGCTTGAGTGATTCAGTCCATCTCTTGCATGGGGGGCAGTCAAAGAGTTCTGCGGTGCCATCGACTTGTCAACGGTTTCTGCACGACGGAGTACGGCTTGTGTGGCGGGTACTTGACCGCTACCCCGGGCGCGGAGGGCGCTCGGACGGGGGAGCGGGGCGCAGCGACGACTCCCGTCCGTGCTGTGGTCAGGTCAACAGGACTCTGCAATTCTTTAACGTATGAGCGCAGGATCCTGCGTACGCCAAGATCGAGTAGCCGGGTTCACCCACGGGCTCGGCCGTGCCCGCGGAGCGGGGGCGGGCCATGGCCAAGGAGGTGTTCCAGCGGACGCGTCGCCGGGGCGGCGGGCACCGTCGCGGAGCCCGGCTACGCCAGACGTACCCTCCCGGAGGCCCGTACCGCCACCGTGGTGAGCAGCAGCATGACCGCGCCGATCCACAGCACGCTGGACGTGGCCAGGGCGTTCACGGCGACGCCGCCCAGCAGGGCCCCCAGCGCGATGGACAGGTTGAACGTCGCCACGAACAGGCCGGTGGCCGCCTCCGTGGCGTCCGGGGCGGCCTGGAGCATCCAGGTCTGCAACGTCACCGACACCCCGCCGTAGGCGAGGCCCCACACGACCAGCAGAGCGCCGCCGCCTATCCGGTTCTCGCCGAGCAGCGGCACCAGGGCCATCGCCGCGGTGAGGGTGAGGGCGATGGTCAGCACCGTGCCGCGCAGGTGGCGTGCCGCGCGGGTGCTCGCCAGCACGTTGCCCACGACGCCCGCGGTGCCGTAGACCAGCAGCAGGGTGCCGATGGCGTTCGAGCCGAAGCCGGAGACGTCCTCCAGGATCGGCCGGATGAACGTGTACGCCAGGAAGTGCCCGGTGATCACCAGGAAGGTGATCACGATGCCGAGCCGTACGCCCTCGTTGCCGCGGAAGACGGCCGGCAGGTCGCGCAGGTTGAGGGTGCGGCCCGGCGGCAGCGCCGGGACCAGGAAGACGATGCAGGCCAGCGCGGCCAGTCCGAGGATCCCGACGGCCGCGAAGGCGGTGCGCCAGCCGTCCCAGTCGCCGATCGCGGTGCCGGCGGGCACGCCGAGCACGGAGGCGGTCGACACGCCGCCGAAGATGACGGCCATCGCCCGGGGGACGTGCCGCTCCGGCACCAGCCTGAGGGCCAGGCCGCCGGCGATGGCCCAGAAGCCGCCGACGCTGATGCCGACGAGCAGCCGCGCCGCCAGCACCACGACGAAGTCCTGTGCCACGGCGCAGGCGAGGTTCGCCGCGCCCATCATGCCGATGAGCAGGGCCAGCACCACGCGGCGGTCGATCCGGCCGGCGGCGACGGTGACCAGCGGCGCCGCGATCGCGGCCACCAGGCCCGGCACGGTGACCATGAGGCCGGCCGTGCCCTCCGAGACGCCCAGGTCGTCGCCGACCGGGGTGAGCAGCCCGACCGGCAGCAGCTCGGAGGTCATCAGCGAGAAGATCCCCACCGCCACGGCGATCACGGCGAGCCAGGACTTCACCGTCGAGGGCTCGTCCGCCGCGGGACCGGCCCCGGCGGGACCGTCCGCCGCGGGCGCCTGCCCGCCGGGCTTGCGCGCATCGTCTTCCAGGTCCACCCGCCGGGCGCCCGCGGCGGGCTCACGGCCGGGCCCGGTGGCCGCCCGGTCGTCGTCGGTCATGAGGGTTCCTTTCCTGCGGGGTCGTCGGCCGGGGCACCGGCGCGCGGCAGCAGCACCGCCGCCAGCTCGGCCCGCAGCCGTTCGAGGTCGCCGGCGTGTCCGTGCGCCGCGACGTGCCCGTCCGGGCGGACGAGATGGAAGCCGGGGCGCGCGCAGGCGCCGGCGGCGCGCAGCTCGTCGCGGTCGACGCGGACCTGGTGGAGCTGCGGGTACGAGGCGGCGAGCCGGCCGAGTTCGGCCTGCCAGGCCGCGGCGCCGGCCGGCGGGCGCACGGCCAGCAGCCATTCCCGGGCGGTGGTGCCGTGCGGCTTGGCGAGCGCCGACCCCCGCGGGACCGCGCCGCCGACCCGCACGGCGCCCGGCACGTGCCGGGCGAGCAGGCAGCCGACGCCGCGCGACGGCGCCTGCGAGGTCCGCGCCGGCGGGTAGTGCAGCCGTCTGCCGGCCATCACCGGGGCGTAGAAGCGGGACACCGCCCCGGTCCGCTCCAGCAGCCTGAAGGCCAGGTCGCGGGCGCCCTTGCGGAGGCCGCCCCGGACCATCCAGGCCCGCGTCTGGAGGTCGGTGTCGCGCACGATACGCCGGGTGGCCTGGATCCGCTCCGGCCCGTAGCTCTCCAGCAGGTGCGGCGGCGCGTCGCCGCGCAGCACGGCGGCCAGCTTCCAGCCGAGGTTGCCCGCGTCCTGGAGCCCGTTGTTCATGCCCTGCCCGCCGGCGGGGCTGTGCACGTGCGCGGCGTCGCCGAGGAGGAACGCCCGCCCGGCCCGGAACGACTCGGCGTGCCGGGCGTGCACCCGGAAGACCGTCTCCCACACCGGCTCGGTGATACGTACCCGGGGGCCGCGCTCGTCGACGAGCTGCTGCATCAGCTCGACGCTCATCGGCCGGCCCTCGGGCAGCACCGCGAGGAAGCGGAAGACGCCGCCGGGCATCGGGACGACGACCAGGGTGCCCGCGGCCGCCTGGTAGTACAGCACCTCATCGGCGGGGAGTCCGCCGGAGGTCCGGGCGTCGATCAGCGCGAAGGCCATCTCGTACGTGCTGCCCTCAAAGCCGATGCCCAGCAGCCGCCGCACGGTGCTGCTCGCCCCGTCCGCGCCCGCGACGTAGGGGACGCGGATGTGCTCCGGGCTGCCGTCGGGGTGTTCGAGCCCCACGGCCGGCCCGCCGTCCGGGTCGCGGGCGGCGCGCCCGGCGGCGTCGTCCAGCGACACCAGCCGCACCCCGCGTTCGATCTTCCCGCCCAGCTCGTGCAGGCGCTCGGTGAGCAGCCGCTCGGTCTCGTACTGCGGGAGCGTGCGGGAGGCCAGCCCCGGCGCGAAGCCGAACGTGGCCAGGGGGCGGCCGTCCGAGAAGTAGCTGAAGGCGCGGATGGGCGTGGAGGCCGCGGTGACGGCCGCACCCACGCCGAGATCGTCCAGGATGTCCAGGGCGCGGGGCCACAGGGACAGCGCCTTCGGCGCCCGCATCGGTTCTTCGGCCCGGTCGATCAGGCGCACCGCGACGCCGCGGCGCAGCAGTTCGCAGGCGAGCGTCAGGCCGGTCGGCCCGGCGCCGGCGACGAGCACCTCGGCGTCCCCGCGCCGCCGCCGGCCGCGGGAGCTGTGGCGTGCGGTCACGACTCGTCGCCGAGCCGCTCGCGCAACCGGGCGGCCAGCTCCAGCCGCTTGATCTTCATGGTGGCGGTGCGCGGCAGCTCGGCGTACGGCAGTTGTACGGGCTCGGCCATCGGCTCCAGTCCGGCCACCGCCGCCCGCCAGCGCGCCAGGTCGAGCTTCGCGTCGTCGCGCGTGCACACCACCGGCACGGCCTCCTGCCGCGGCCCGGGGATGAGCACCAGCTCGACCAGCTCCGCCATCCGCGACAGCACCGTGTCCTCCACGGCCAGGGTGCTGTGGATGGACCGGATCATGTCGACCTCGCGGTCGAGCAGGTGCAGGCAGCCCAGCCTGGTGCGGTAGCCGACGTCGCCGCCGCGCCACCACTTGCCGTGCACCTGCTGCTGGAAGCGCTCCGCCTCGCCGAAGTAGGTCTGCGCCCTGCCGGGGGTGTAGACCTCGATGTAGCCGGGGGTCTCGCGCGACGGCGGGCAGCCGTCGCGGGGGACGAGGCGGAAGCGGGTGATGCCGGGCATGGCGTACCCGAGGCAGCGGCCGTCCGCCTTGTGGGCGTTCCTGCGGGTGTAGCCCCGTCCCACCAGCGGCCCGCACTCGCTCTGGCCGTAGATCTGGAAGAACAGCGGCGAGCGGCGCTCCGAGGCCCGCAGCAGCCGGTCCATGGTGCCCGGGTGGAGGGCGTCGAAGGTGCTGCTGAAGTACTTCACCGACGCGAACGGTCGGCGCCGGTCGGACGCCAGGCCCTCCCACTCCACGTACGAGTTGGGGTGGGTCTCTATCAGGCCGGGGCGGGTACGGGCGAACAGCTCCGCGACCGCCTCCGGGTCGCCGTCGTCCATGATCACCAGGGGCATGGCCCGGGGGAGCAGCACGGCCATCGCCAGGTACATGCGCGAGTGCACGAAGCTGACGTGGACGGCGACCGTCTCGCGCGTACGGATCAGCCGCGCCAGCCGCACCTGCGGCCGCAGCCGCCCGCGCAGCGAACGCGCAGAGTGCACGACGAGCTTGGGCAGACCGGTGGTGCCGGACGTGTGCGTCATCAGCGCCGGGTGGTCGGGGTCGAGCAGCACGGGCCCGCGGCGCGGCGCGCCGGCCAGGTCGGCCAGGGACACCGCGCCGACGTCCCCGGCGGGCGCCTCCGCGACGGTCAGCACGCGGGCGCACAGCTCGGCCACCGGCACCTCGGCCAGACTGCCGGTGAGCTTCCCGGCGTCGGTGATCAGGTGGGGTGTCTCCAGCCGGCGCAGCAGCGCGGCCACGCTCTCCCCGTCCAGATGGGGCGAGAGCATCACGGGCACCGCGCCGACGCGGGCGGCGGCGGTGGCGAGCAGGTAGATGTCGAAGCCGGCGGTGGCGTGCACCACGACGTGCTCCGTGGGCCGGACGCCCCCGGCCCACAGGCGGGCGGCGAGGTCGTCGACCCGGTCGGCGAGCTGCGCCACGGTCATCTGCCGGGCCGCGCCGGGGTAGAGCACCAGGTCGTGGTCGAGCGTGATGACGGTGCCGGGGTGGCGGGCGGCGGCCCGCTCCGGCACCGTCCCTAATCGCAGCGCGTCAGTGCGGGCGGGCAGGCTCGGCATGCGAGTTCCCTTCTGACGCAGGGACGAGGGCGGTCATCGAACCCCAGTGGTAGAAGGTGCTGTTGAGCGAAGGCGGGTGCTCCACTTGCCCGCCGCTCATGATGCACGGTGCCCCGGGGTGCTGCCAATGCGGCCCCGGAGAGTCCGTCAAGTCGCCGCGCCGACAGGGAGTCCTCTGCCGTACGGGTCCTCTCGGCCGGTGTCGTACGCGCCACGGCGTTCCCCGCGCCGGTGACCGGCATCGGGCTCCGCGCGTCGGGGCGATCCCCGTGCACCCACTCGGGCTGTTTCCCCCGCATCGTGCCGGGGCCGTGCCCCGCGACGGGCATGCGTCCTGTTGGGAGTGGCACACCGGCGGCAGCGGCGCCCGGGTGCGCGGCCGGTGAGGAGAGGGCGATGGGCAAAAGCGCGCGCGGTGCGCGGGGCGGCGTGCACTGGCTCTTCGGCGACCAGCTCGGACCGCACTTCCTCACCCCGGGCGACCACGGCCCCGGCCGGGGGACACCGCTGCTGATGATCGAGGCCCGGTCGGTCTTCCGCCGCCGCCGCTTCCACCGGGCCAAGGCCCACCTGGTGCTCTCCGCCATGCGCCACCGGGCGGCCGAGTTCGGCGACCGGATGACCTACGTACGGGCCGAGACCTACCGGGACGGCCTCGCGCGGGCGGCGGGCGACCGGCCGGTGACCGTGCACCACCCGACCTCGTACGCCGCCGCGCGGTTCGTCCGCTCCCTGCCGCAGGTCACCGTTGGCCCGGCGCGCGGCTTCCTGGTGCCCGCGCGGGACTTCGCCGCGTGGGCGGACGGGCACGGCGGCACCCGCCTGCGGCAGGAGGACTTCTACCGGTGGGTCCGCCGCGGACACGGCCTGCTGATGGACGGCGACGAGCCGGCCGGCGGGCGCTGGAACCTCGACCACGACAACCGGCAGCCGCCGCCGCGGGACACCGCGACCCTGCCGGTCCCGGCCCCGTACCGCCCGCGGGAGGACGGGATCGACGACGAGGTGCGGCACGACCTCGACCGCTGGGAGCGGGACGGCGACGTGTCCTTCGTCGGCCGCGACGGCCCGCGGCGGTTCCCCGCGACCCGCGCCGAGGCCCGCGCGGCCCTCGGCCGGTTCCTCACCCACCGCCTCGACACCTTCGGCCCGTACGAGGACGCCGTGCTCGCCGAAGACCCGGTGATGAGCCACAGCCTGCTGTCCTCCTCGCTCAACCTCGGCCTCCTCGACCCGGCGGAGTGCGTGTACCGGGCGGAGGCGGAGTGGCGCGCCGGCCGGGCGCCGCTGAACAGCGTGGAGGGATTCGTCCGCCAGATCGCCGGCTGGCGCGAGTACGTGTGGCACCTGTACTGGTACTTCGGCGAGGAGTACCGCCGTTCCAACACCCTGCGCCACACCGCCCCGCTGCCAGGCTGGTGGTGCGACCTGGACGCGGAAGCGGTGCGGGCGCGGTGCCTGCGCACAGTCCTGGCGCAGGTACGCGACACGGGGTGGACCCACCACATCCCCCGGCTGATGATCCTCGGCAGCTACGCCCTCCAGCGCGGCTGGGACCCGGCGGCCGTCACGGACTGGTTCCACCGGTGCTTCGTGGACGGCTACGACTGGGTGATGGTCCCCAACGTCGTCGGCATGTCCCAGTACGCCGACGGCGGCCGGATGACGACGAAGCCCTACACGTCCGGCGGGGCGTACGTGAACCGCATGAGCGACCTGTGCGGACCCTGCCGCTACCGGCCGGGAGAGCGCACGGGCGATCGCGCCTGCCCTTTCACCGCCGGCTACTGGACGTTCCTCGACCGCCACCGCGACCGGCTCCGCGGCAACCCCCGCACCGCCCGCCCGGTGGCCGGGCTCGACCGGCTCGGCGACCTCGCCGACGTGCGCCGGCAGGAGCGCAAGCGCGGGAACGCACCGCCCTGACGGGCCCGTCGCGGCGCCGGCCGTGCGCCGCGCCGCTCCGTCCGGAGGGACATCGGCGCATCCGGACCGGTGCTTCCGGCAGAAGAACCCAAGCGGGGGGCCGAGAGTGAGAAGGGGTAGTCCATGCTGCGACTGCGGCCCGCGGCGGCCGAACCGGCGGTGCCCGCCGGGGGGCCGCCCACCGCATCCGACGCCGTCGACGCCGTCGAGGCGGAACTGGACCGGATCCTCGATGACGCGCTCGGCCGGGCCCGGACCGCGGACGCGGTGTTCGCGCGGGAGGTCGCCGAGCGGGTCTCCGCGCTCGTCCGGCGCGGCGGCAAGCGGCTGCGCGCGGCGTTCGTGTGGTGCGGCTGGCAGGTCGCCGGCGGCGAGGGCGACCCCGCGGCGGTGGTACGTACGGGCGCGGCCCTGGAACTCCTCCAGGCGTGCGCGCTCATCCACGACGACGTGATGGACGGGTCGGCGACGCGGCGCGGCGCACCGGCCGTGCACGTGGACTTCGCGCGCATGCACCGGGACGCCCGGATGGCCGGAGGGCCCCGGGCCTTCGCGTCCTCGGCGGCGGTGCTCGCCGGTGACCTCGCCCTGGCCTGGGCGGACGACCTGCTGACCGAAACGGCACTCGCTTCTGCGCACGGATCACGGCTCCACCGGGAGTGGCAGGCCATGCGTACGGAGATGGTCGCCGGCCAGTACCGGGACATCCGGGCACAGGCCACCGGCGCGTCGGAGCTGGACGAGGCACTGAGGATCGCCACGCTCAAGAGCGCCCTGTACACGGTCGAGCGGCCCCTCGCCCTCGGCGCGTCCCTGACCGGGGCGGACCCCGCCACCCTGGCGGCGCTGCGCTCCGCGGGGCGCTGCACCGGGCTGGCGTTCCAGCTCCGCGACGACCTCCGGGGCGCGTTCGGCGACCCGGCCCGTATCCGCAAGCCCGCCGACGACGACCTGCGCGCCCGCAAGTTCACCTATCTGCTGGCGGTCGGCCGCAGGCTCGCCGACGCCGCCGCGGACACCGATGCCGTGGCGGCGCTGGCGGCGGGTACGGCGCCGGTGTCCCCGGACGATCTGCGGACGATGCGGGCGGCGCTGGAGCGGACCGGCGCGCGGGCCGCCGTGGAGTCGAAGATCCACGAGCTGGCCGCCGCGGGCCTGCGGCACTTCGACCGGACCGGCGCGCGGCCGTTCGTGCGGCGGGAGTTCGCCGCGCTGGTGGCGAGGGCGGCGGGCACCGCGCCGGCGGGCCGCGGGGAGGCGGCGTGCGAACGGTGACCGGGCCCACGGACCACGTCGTCGTGGTGGGCGCCGGACTGTCCGGTCTCGCCTGCGCCCTCCACCTGCTGGGCGCGGGACGCCGGGTGACCGTCGTCGAGCGCGAGGCCGTCCCCGGCGGCCGGGCGGGCCGCGTCGACCTCGGGGGCTACGCGATGGACACCGGTCCCACCGTCCTGACCATGCCGCACCTGGCGGACGAAGCGTTCGCCGCCGTCGGCGACAGCCTGGCCCGGCACGTGGAGCTGACCCCGCTGCACCCCGCCTACCGGGCCTGCTTCGCCGACGGCAGCGCCCTCGACGTCCACACCGCCGGCGAGGCGATGGAGGCCGAGGTCAGACGGTTCGCGGGACCGGCCGAGGCGGCCGGGTACCGCGCCCTGCGGGAGTGGCTGGGGCGGCTGTACCGGGCGCAGATGGGGCGGTTCATCGAGGCGAACTTCGACTCGCCCTTCCAGCTCCTCCACCCCGACCTGGCCCGCCTGGCCGCCCTGGGCGGGTTCGGGCGGCTGGACCGGCGCATCGGCCGCTTCATCGGCGATCCCCGCCTGCGGCGCGTCTTCACCTTCCAGGCGCTGTACGCGGGGGTCGCCCCGGCCAGGGCCCTCGCGGCGTACGCGGTCATCGCGTACATGGACACGGTCGCCGGCGTCTGGTTCCCCAAGGGCGGCATGCACGCCCTGCCCCGCGGGATGGCGCGCGCCGCGGCCGAAGCGGGGGCCGAGTTCCGCTGGTCGGCCGACGTCACCGGGCTGGAGCGGCGGACGGGCCGGGTACGGGCCGTACTGCTCGCCTCCGGCGAGCGCATCCCGTGCGACGCGGTCGTCCTGAGCTGCGAACTGCCGGCCGCCCGCCGACTCCTCGAAGGCGCCCCGCGGCGCCCGGTCCGGCTGCGCCACTCGCCGTCCGCCGTGGTCCTGCACGCGGGATGCGACCGCACCTGGCCGGGGCTCGCGCACCACACCCTGTCCTTCGGCTCGGCTTGGGAGCGCACCTTCGCCGAACTCACCCGGGAGGGACGGCTGATGAGCGACCCGTCGCTGCTCATCACCCGGCCGACGACGCACGACCCCGGCCTGGCGCCGCCGGGCGGACACCTCCACTACGTGCTGGCGCCCTGCCCGAACACCGACGTCGGCCCCTCCGCCGCGGAGTGGAAGGACCTCGGACCCCACTACCGCGACAGCCTCGTCGCCGTGCTGGAGCGGCGCGGACTGGCCGGGTTCGCCGCCGGCGTCCGCGAGGAACTGCTGGTGACACCCCTGGACTGGACGGCGCAGGGCCACGCGGCCGGCAGCCCCTTCTCGGTCTCCCACACCTTCGCCCAGACCGGCCCCTTCCGGCCGCGGAACCTGGTCCGGCACCTGGAGAACGCCGTGCTGGCCGGCTGCGGCACGACCCCGGGTGTGGGCGTACCGACCGTCCTCATCAGCGGCAAGCTCGCCGCAGCCCGCGTCACCGGCGGCACCCGGGCGGCGCCCGTCCGCCCGGCCCGCCTGGCACCGCGCCGGCCGCGTACCGCCGCCCCGACCGTGGAGCGCACCCATGACCCGTCGTGAACTGGACGCCGCCGGGATCACCGACCCCGCCCTGCGCGCCGACTACACCCGGTGCAGGCGGCTCAACGCCCGGCACGGCAGGACCTACTTCCTCGCCACCCGCCTCCTGCCGGTCGCCCGCCGGCCCGCGGTGCACGCCCTCTACGGGTTCGCCCGCTGGGCCGACGACATCGTGGACGACCTGGAGGCGTCGTACGGCCCCGCCGAGCGCGACCGGCGGCTGCGGACGCTGGAGGGGGACATGGCGCGGGGGCTGCGCACGGGAAGAGGAGAGCACCCCGTCGTCAGGGCAGTCGCCGACACGGCCCGCCGCTACGGCATCGACCACGCCCACTTCGCCGACTTCCTCGTCTCGATGCGCAGCGACCTGCACGTCACGGGCTATCCGACCTACGCCGACCTGCGGGCCTACATGCACGGCTCGGCCGCGGTCATCGGGCTCCAGATGCTGCCGGTGCTCGGCACGGCCGTACCCCGCGAGGAGGCGGCGCCGCACGCCGCGGCGCTCGGGGAGGCGTTCCAACTGACGAACTTCCTGCGGGACATGGGCGAGGACCTGGACCGCGGCCGCGTCTACGTGCCCGCCGACCTGCTCGCCGCCCACGGCGTGGACCGGGCGCTGCTGGAGTGGTCCCGCCGCACGGGGCGCCGGGACCCGCGCATCCGGCAGGCGCTCGTCGCGGCCGAGGCCCTGACCAGGTCGGTCTACCGGGAGGCGGAGCCGGGCATCGCCATGCTCGACCCGCGGACGCGCCCGTGCATCCGGACCGCGTTCACCCTCTACCGGGGCATCCTCGACGCCATCGCGGACCAGGACTACGCGGTACTGCACCGCCGCGCGGTGGTGGCACGCCGCCGCCGCGCCGCCGCCGCGGCGGCGGGGATCGTACGGATCGCCGACGCGCGGTGGCGCGGGCGTGCCGCGCCACCGGCGTCCGGCGGCGGGGTCACCGTCCCGGCCGAAGGAGCCGGGCGGTGAGCGGGCCGGGGCGAGGGGGCGGCTGGACGCCGCCGCTGCGGCTGCGCCGCCGGTCGGGCTGGGCGACGCAGGCCCCCACCTGGCGGGAGGCCCGCCCGGCCCTGATCGCCGACGCGCTCAAGCGGGCCACGGCCCGGCCGTCCGGCAACTGGTTCGTCGCCGGCTCCTCCCGGCACGTGCGCGCCGGCGGCGGCCCCCGCGGCAGGACGGTGGCGGGTGCCGAGGTGGTGCTGTGGCGGTCGGACAGCGGCGAGCCGCACGCGGGGCCCGGCGCCTGCCCGCACCTGGGTGCGCCGCTGCGCGACAGCCGGGTGGTGTGCGGCACGCTGGTGTGCCACTGGCACGGGCTGCGCCTGGACGGGACCTCCGTCGCCGGCTGGGACCCCTACCCGGTGTACGACGACGGCGTCCTGCTGTGGGTGCGGCTCGACGCACTCGGCGGCGAGGAGCCGACCGAGCGTCCCCCGGTGCCGGTGCGGCCGGCGGCGGGCGCCGCGGTGGACGCGGTGTTCACCGCGGTGGGGCGGTGCGAACCGGAGGACGTGGTCGCCAACCGCCTCGATCCCTGGCACGGTTCCTGGTTCCACCCGTACTCGTTCGCGGACCTGAGGGTGGTACGGCCCTCGGCCGGCAGCGAGGAGGACGCCTTCGTGGTCGACGTCTCCTTCCGGGTGACGGACCGTCTGGTGGTGCCCGTCCGGGCCGAGTTCACCGCCCCCGGGCCCCGTACGGTCGTCATGCGCGTCACCGAGGGGGAGGGGGCGACGTCCGTGGTGGAGACGCACGCCACCCCGCTCACCGGCGCGGGCGACGAGGCGCCGCGGACCGCCGTCGTGGAGGCGATCGTCGCGGCGTCCGACCGCAGGGGGTTCGCGGTGGCGCGGGCCGCGGCGCCCCTGCTGCGCCCGCTCATGCGCCGGACGGCGGGCCGCCTCTGGCGGGACGACCTCGCCTACGCCGAGCGCCGCTGGGCACTGCGCCGGACGGGCCGCTTCCCGGGGTGAGGGCGCCGCCGGCGGCGTGCCGCCGACGGGAGGCGACCGGCGGCGTGCGCCCGGCGCCCGGGGCCCCGGGCCCCGGGCCCGTACGCCGGGGCGCTCAGCGCCGTGCCCACGCACCCAGCGCCCGCAGCACCGGGGAGCGTCCCGCCCGCGGCACCGTCCACAGCGTCTGCCCCCGCACCCCCCATGCGGAAAGGAGCGCACCGGCGGCGAGGAAGCCGGTGGTGGCCGCGCGCTCCATCAGCGCCACCGGCAGGTCGCAGCGGATGGTGTCGCCCGCGAGCGTCACCCGGGGGTGCGGGGTCCGCACCGGAGGGCGGCGCCGGTACGAACCGACAGGGAAGAGGGGGCAGTCGGCGCGCCACTCGTGCCGGGCGTCCACGATCCGCGTCTCCCGCGTCTCGGGGTAGACCCGGTGCAGGCTCGCGAGGAGGCGGTCCTGCACCAGGCGCGGTGCGCCGTCGGCCGCGTACGCGTGCAGTTCCACCACCGAGCCGCCGGTCCGGGCCGCCCAGCGGGCCGCCTCGCCCTCGTAGCGGTTCAGGACGCTGATGTTGTCGAGCCCGTCGTAGCCGCTGGTGCCGAGGAAGCCGGGGCGTTCGGCCCGTACCGGACGGTCCAGCCAGAGCCGGGAGACCAGGAAGGGCGGCGCGGTGCGCAGCGCGGCGACGTCCGAGCGCCACGCGGGGGTGCCCAGGCCGGGCGACGCCGCGACCAGGTCGCGCAGGGCACCCGGGTCGGGGGCGAGCACCGCCGCGTCGTGGGGGTGTGCACCGCCGTCGGTCAGCACGCGCACGCCGCCGCCGTCGTCGTCGGGTCGGACGGCCCGTACCGGCGTGCCGGTGCGCAGGGTGGCTCCGGCGCGCCGGAGGTAGTCGCCGAGCGGTTCCCACAGGGCCTGGGGAAACGGCTCCGTGGGCACGTCGAAGAGAAGTCCCTCCGCGGAGCCGAGGAAGTAGATGTGGAACATCACCAGCAGCTCCGCGGCCGACAGTTCGCGCGGGTCGGCGAAGAAGCTGCGGGAGAACACCTCGAACGCGAGATGGTGGGCGGCTTCGGGGAAGCGGACCCGGTCCAGGAAGTCGGTGGCGCTGACGGTGTCGAAGCGTTCGTAGACGTCCGGCACCCGGACGTCGAGCAGGGGCAGCGCGGCCGCGGCGTCCATGGCCGCGAGGTCGCGCCAGCCGAAGGTGGGGCTGAGGGCGACGAATCCGAGCGCGCTCAGCGGCGGCGTCCGCGGCACCCGGGCGAAGCCGTCGGTCAGCCCGCTGCTGTGCCGCAGGGGGTAGTCGGGCAGCGGGCGCAGCCGGTCGAGTCCCCGGTCGGTCCGCCGCAGGAGGCCGCGCAGGTTGTAGTACTGCCGGAAGAAGGCGTGGAAGCCGCGGCTCATGGTGACCTCGGAGCCGTCGGCGAGGCGCGTGCGCCCGCCCGCGAGCCGGCCGCCGAGCGCGTCCCCCTGCTCGTAGAGGGTGACGCGGGCGCCCCGTTCCGCGAGCAGGGTCGCCGCCGCCAGTCCGGCGATGCCGCCGCCGACCACGGCGACGCCGGGGACGTCTCCGGGCGCGAAGCGCTCCCGGCCGGGAGCCGGGGACCGGCGCTCGGCCTTGCGGTCGCGGCCCGGCCGTGCGGTACGGGCGCGGACGGTCACCTGGCGTCTCCGGCCGCCGGGTCCCGCCGGGTGCGGGCGAGGAAGGTGTGCACGATGCCGGTCTGCCATCCGGCGACGGGTGCGGAGCGCACGTCGGCGAATCCCGCGGCGGTCAGCCGGGAGACGAACGCGGGCGCGGTGTCGAAGCCCAGGACGCTGCGCCACAGGTGCAGGTGGAGGGCCCGGTTCCCGGTGGCGGTGCCCGCCGGGACGATCACGCCGCGGCAGACAGCCGTCCACAGGGCGCGGTATGCCGGCGGTCCGGCGAGGCTGTACTCGTGGACGGCGAGGCGCCCTCCCGGCCGCAGGAGGGTGGTGGCGACCGCGGCGAGGACGGCGTCGGGATCCTCGACGTTGCGGAAGAGGTACGCGGCGAAGACCGCGTCGAACGGCCGGTCGTCCTGCGCCGTCACGACCTCCTCGGCGCTCAGGTTCAGGAAGCGCACCCGGGCCGGCCAGGGCTTGGCCAGCGCACGGTCCAGCATCCCCGCCGAGGCGTCGACCGCGGTGATCCTGGCGCGCGGGGCGGCCGCGAGCAGCGCCCGGGTGGAGGCGCCGGTGCCGCAGCCCAGGTCGAGGACGTGCGTCGCGGCACCGTCGTCGGGCAGCCGCAGCCGGCGCGCCGAGCGCAGGAGTTCCCTGCGGTGGCCGGGGTTGAGTGCGGTGATCCGGTCGTACGTGCCGGAGGCGTGGTCGAAGGCGCGGACCAGGTCGCGGTCGCGCAGGAGTGTCATCGCTTGCTCTCTCCCATGCGGGGGAAGGGGTGGGAACGGCGGGGCAGGAAGGGGAGTTCGGCGGCGGTCTTCAGCATGGGGCGGACGGGGGTGCGCAGGCCGATGCCCCACTCCTCCCACGGTGAGGTGTCGCCGTCGAGGAACCGCAGCAGGCGCTCCGGCGGGACGCGGCGGAAGAGCCGGGTGAAGAAGTCGGGTCCGTCGAGGCGCCCGGTGTCCAGGGCCCGTAGCAGCACGGCGTCCATGGCCCGTGCCCGGATGCCGTGCGGCGGCGGTACGAGGGCGCGGCCGGCCCGGCCGTCGCGCAGGGCGGCGGCGATGGCCCGGCTCTGCCGCTGGACGGCGGAGAAGGTGTAGCCGGTCGCCGGGCGGGTGGCGCCGCCCGCGGTGCCGATGCGGAAGTGGCCGGGCCCCAGGCGGCGCCGGAAGCGCGCGTCGGTCATCGGGATGACGCCCTGCTCGGCCGACTCCACGGTGAACGCGCCGAGTCGCAGGACGTCCCGTGTGTACGAGGTCAGAGCACTGTCGTACTGCCGCGTGTCCAGAGGGGACCGGGAGAACTCCGTGTACTCCACGAGCGCCCTGTCCGCCGCGAGGGGCAGCACGTAGCCGAAGGCGAGCCCGCGGCGCGGCTGCGGCACCCGGAAGTCCATGAGGTCGGCGACCCGCGGGTCGAAGCGGTCCGCTTCCGTGCGTACGAACCAGCCGCGGAAGTGCTGCGCGAGCTGCGTACGCGCCGGCGGCAGGGTGCGCAGCGGGCGCGAGTCGAACACGTACCGGGCGTGCAGCGTGAGCGTCCCGCCGCCGGGCGTCCTACAGCGCACCTCCGTGCCGTCGGCGGTGCCGCGCACCGTGTCCGCCGTGGCGCGTACGATCCGACCGCCGGGCGAGCGGGCCACCCGGGCGTGCACCAGGCGCTCGAAGTCCGTGGACCGGAGCATGCGGTAGCGCAGGGGAGCGGGGTCCACGGTGACGTCGCCGCCGTCCGCCGCGCGGACCCGCAGCAGCGGCCAGGAGGCGTGCACCGCCTCGTCGAAGTCGCCCGTGCCCCGCTCCCAGTAGCACCACGTCCGCTCGGCCGGACGCCGCGGACCGTCCGGCGCCTCCACGACGGTGACCGTGGCGACGCCGCTCTCCACCAGCCGGTACGCGAGGCTGAGCCCGGCGGCGCCGCCGCCGATCATCACCACGGCGCACCCGCCGGCGTCGAGGGTCACCTTGCGCTCCAGGGCCGGGGGCCGACTTCCGCCACGCCCTCTGCTTCTGCCGGGGCGCCCGGTTCGGATGCGGCCTCGGCGCGGCAGCCCGGGTGCACGCCGCCCCGCTCCGCGCTCCGGCAGGTCAGCGGGAGTCCTGCGCCAGGCGCTCCCGCAGCGTGTGCAGCCCGCGTCGCGCATGGCTCTTGACCGTGCCGAGCGGGAGGCCGGTGTGCGCGGCGATCTGCGACTGCGGCAGATCCGCGTAGAAGGCCAGCCGCAGGACGTTCTGCTGCGCGGTGGGAAGCCGGCTCAGCTCGTACTGGACCACGACACGGTCCACGGCCTGCTGGGCCAACTGCCCCTCCGGCGCCCGGTGGTCCTCGTCGCGGGCCGACTGCACGGCCGCGGCCAGCCGGGCCCGGCGGGCCCGGGCCGCGAGCGCGTCCGCGATCTTGTGCCGGGCGATGCCGACCAGCCAGGATCCGGCGGTGCCCCGCTCCGGACGGAAGCCGCGGCGGTGGCGCCAGGCGGCGACGAAGATCTGCTGGGTGACGTCCTCGGCCTCGAAGGAGTTGCCGAGCGCGCGGCGCGCAACGGCGTGGATGAGCGGTGCCCACCGCTCGTAGAGCAGCCGGAACGCGTCGTCGTCGCCCCGCAGGAACGCGTCGGCGATCTGGTGATCGTTTTCGGGCCCCTGGTGCACCGCCGGTGACGTGGTCATCGTGAACCTCCTCGGACAGCTGACCAGGGACGGGCCTGCGCTGCCTGACGACGCGCCACAGCGCCCGGTACCAGAGTGATTGCGGGGAAACCCGGCCACAACATGAATCGTTCGTGAGTCGTTTTGCCTGCAACCAAGTCACCGTCCGCGGCCGAAGAGGAGGTGCGGGAGCCGTGCCTCCCGGAGCAGGGTGCGAGACAGTGACGCGACGCAAGAGGAGAAGCAGCGTATGGGCGGCAAGCGCGGGCACCACGACGTCATCGTCGTCGGCGCGGGGGTGGCCGGGCTCGCCTGCGCCCTCGACATCGCCGCGGCGGGTCTGGACGTCCGGGTCCTGGAGGCGTCCGACGCGGTGGGGGGCCGGATGCGTACGGACCGCCGGGACGGCTTCCTGCTCGACCGCGGATTCCAGGTGCTCAACACCTCGTACCCCCAGCTCAGGCGCCGCGCTGTGCTGCCCGGCCTGCGGCTGCGCCCCTTCACGCCCTCGGTCCTGACCCACACGCGGCACGGCCGGATCCGCTACTCCGACCCCTCCCGCCGCCCCCGCGACCTCCCCCGGCTCGTCCGGCCGGGACGGCACGCGCTACGCGACGGAGCCGGACTCGCCGCCCTGTCGCTCCTCGCGGCCCTGGCGCCCCCGCGCGTCCTCAGGGCCCGTACCGAGCGCACGACGAGCGAGGAGCTGGGCCGCCTCGGCATCAGCGGCGGCCTGCTGGAGAACTTCCTGCACCCGTTCCTGTCCGGGGTGTTCCTCGACGACCGCCTGGAGACCTCCAGCCGGGTCTTCCACATGGTCTGGCGGAGCTTCCTGCGCGGCACCGTCACGCTGCCCGCCGCCGGGATCGGCGCCGTTCCCGAACACCTCGCGGCGCGGCTGCCGCCGGCCACCGTGCGGTTCGACCACCCGGTGCGGCAGCTCACCGACACCGGCGTGCTGTCGGCCGACGGCCGGGAACTGGACGCGCCCGCCGTCGTCGTGGCCACCGACGCGCAGACGGCGGCGCGCCTCGTGCCGCACCTGACGGTCCCGCCGACCCGCACCGTGTGCACCTACTACTACGCGGCACCGGGCCCCCCGCTGCGCGAG
The DNA here is from genome assembly GCF_045781775.1 of Streptomyces sp. 184. Taxonomy (NCBI): domain Bacteria; kingdom Bacillati; phylum Actinomycetota; class Actinomycetes; order Kitasatosporales; family Streptomycetaceae; genus Streptomyces; species Streptomyces sp. 184. Next base: position 2,427,462 of record NZ_CP123230.1, read on the forward strand.
CCCACGCTGCTCCTCGACTCGCGCCGCCGCTTCCTCAACACCTGTGTGCCGAGCCGGGTGGCGCCCGGCTACGCGCCCCGGGGCCACGCACTCGTCTCCGCCTCGGTGCTCGGCACCCACACGCCGCAACGCGCCCTCGCCCTGCGCGAGGTCCTCGCCGAGGTGTACGAGACCGACACCTCCGGATGGGAGGAGATCGCCCACTACGACGTCCGCGGCGCCCTGCCCGCGATGGTCCCGCCCTGGCCCCTGTCCCGCGCCGCCGGGGTCGGGGCCGGGCGGTACGTGTGCGGCGACCACCGCGCGACCGGATCGGTGCAGGGCGCGCTGGCCTCGGGTGCCAGGGCCGCCCGCGAGGTACTGGCGTCGGGTCCGCTGTGACCCGGCAGCGGGAGGCCGACCGCCCCGGGGCGTGGTCCTCCGGACGGGACGGGTCCGCCGAGGTGTCGCTCACCACCGGCGCGCTCGCCCGCAGGCTCGGCGTCGCACCGACGACGCTGCGCACGTGGGAGCGCCGCTACGGCATCGGCCCGAGCCACCGCGACCGGGGCCGCCACCGCCGCTGGTCGCCGGGGGACGTGGCCAGGATGGAGTACATGTGCCATCTGACGTCGCAGGGTGTCACGCCCGCGGAAGCGGCACGGCTGGCGATGGCGGACCCCGGCCGCACGGCGGACGGCCCCGCGGCGGTGCCGCAGCCCCGCACCCCCGGCGGCTTCCGTGACCTGCCCCTGGGCCAGGTCTGGCCGGAGAGCCGCGGTCTGGCGCGCGCCGCCGTACGGCTCGACGCCTCGGCGGTACAGGCGCAACTCCGGTCCGCGGTCGAGACGTACGGCGTCGTCGTGGCCTGGGAGCAGATCATCGCCCCCACCCTGCACGCCATCGGCCGCAAGTGGGCTGCCTCCGGCGAGTCGTACGTCGAGGTGGAACACCTGCTGTCCTGGCACGTGTCCACCACCCTGCGCTCGACGGTCACCCCCGGCGCGGACGGCCGCCCCCCGGTCCTGCTGGCCTGCATGCCGGCGGAGCAGCACAGCCTGCCGATCGAAGCCCTGTGGGCGGCACTGGCCGAACGGGGGCTGCCCACCCGCATGTTCGGCGCCGCGGTTCCGCCGGAGGCCCTGGAGTCGGCCGCCCGGCGCACGGGTCCCTGCGCCGTCGTCCTGTGGTCCCACTCCCGCCAGACCGCCGACCCCACCGTGGTACGCACCCTCCTCGCCCTCGGCTGGGGCGTACGCGGCGCCCGCACCCACCCCCTGGCGCTGCTGGCCGGCCCCGGCTGGGCCGCTACGCCCCCCGGGCCCGGAACGAGGCGCCTGACGGGCCTGGCCTCCGGCCTGGCGACCATCGAGTCCTCCTTCCGCACCCTCACGGCGCTCGGCGGGTGACGCATGGCCCCGCCGCGGGTGGGTACCCGCACGCGGCAGCGACGCATTCGAACGCCATGAACGGAGGTCAGCCTCATGGGACTTGGCGGAAGCATTCTCCTGATGGCCGCGGGCGGCATCCTCGCCTTCGCCACCGACTGGAACGTCAACGGTCTCGATGTCCAGGTGATGGGCTGGATCATGATGCTCGCCGGCTTCGTCGGCCTGGTCGTCATCTCCAGCGTGCAGCGCCGCCGTCGCGCGGCCGTGCCTCCCACGGAGGCCGTCGTCGAGGAGCGCCATCGCTACTACGAATAGCCGTGCGCGGTTACGGCCGGGGGAGCCCGGCCGGCCGGAACCCCCCCGGGTCAGACGGCGGGGCCGCGGCATCTCGGCAGCGGAAGAGCCTGTTGTTGCAGGGTTGTTGCCCTAGGTGGTGAGGACGCCGAAGGAAAGTCGGTACGCTCCCCGTTGACTTCGGGGTGTCGGCACACGCCGACCCGCGTGAACGGGGGATGAGGACCGTGACAAGTACGCCTTCGGCCAACCTTTTCAGGCCGCTTGAGCAGGGCGACCCGGCCGTCGTCGGTGGCTACCGGCTGGCCGCCGTGCTCGGCACGGGCGGGATGGGCAAGGTGTACCTGTCCTACACGCCCGGCGGCCGGCCCATCGCCATCAAGGTGATCCGGGACGAGTTCAGCGAGGACCCCGAGTTCCGGCGGCGCTTCCAGCGGGAGGTCCAGGCCGCGCAGCGGGTGCAGGGCCTCTACACGGCACCGGTCATCGACTCCGACACCGAGGGCTCGCGGCCCTGGCTGGCCACGGCCTACGTGCCGGGGCCCTCGCTCGCGCACGCCGTGGCGCAGCACGGCGCGCTGCCGCTGCGCAGCGTGCTGCTGCTGTCCGTCGGCGTCGCCGAGGCCCTGCACGTCATCCACGGCGCGGGCATCGTCCACCGCGACCTCAAGCCCGCCAACGTGCTGCTCGCCTCCGACGGCCCCCGCGTCATCGACTTCGGTATCGCCCGCGCCGCGGAGACCACCGCGCTCACCGGCACCGGGGTCAGCGTGGGCACCCCGGCGTTCATGGCACCGGAACAGGCGGCGGCCGGCACGGTCGGCCCCGCCACCGACATCTTCGCCCTCGGCCAGATAGCGGCCTTCGCGGCGATAGGTTCACCGGCCTACGGCGAGGGGTCCTCGCACGCGGTGCTCTACCGGATCGTGCACGAGGACCCCGATCTCAGCCGGGTGCCGGAGGAGTTGCTGCCCCTGGTGACCCGCTGTCTGACCCGCGACCCGGACGGCCGGCCGAGCCTGACGGAGATCATCGAGCTGTGCCACGAGATCTCCCCGGAACCGCTGCGCCAGGGCGAGGACTGGCTGCCGCAGTCGGTCCACGGCTCGATCACCGAGCGGCTCCGGCTGCCCGAACCGGCGAAGACCCCGCCGCCGCAGCCGGCCGTCGCGCCGACGCCGACCGAGTTCTCGCCGCACCAGCCGGCACCGGGCCCGGTGCACCCGTACCCGCAGCAGGGGTTCTCCCCGGCCGCCGCCGCGCCGACGCAGAGCGCGCCGGGCATGCCCGGCGCGATGCCGCCGCCGCCCGGCCACCCGATGGGGCCCACCCCTCCGCCCGGCTACCGCACCCCGCCGCCGGTCGGCCACCACGCTCCCTACATGCACCCTCAGCCGCCCAAGCGGAAGCGGACCGGGCTGATCGTCGCCGCGTCGGTGGTGGGCGCCATCGTGGCCCTCGCGGTCATCGGCTCCCTGCTGCCGGACGGCTCCGACAAGGACAACGAGAGCAAGCCGCCCGCCAGCAGCAGTACCGGTGGCGGTGGCGGTGGCGGCAAGGGTGCGGGCGACGGCGCGCCCGCGGGCGCGAACAAGGAGCGCGCCGACCCGGAGCCGGCCACGTACGAGGGCATCGACGTGACGCAGAACTACGGGGTCATGCTCGCCGACAACCCCCCGCGCCCCGAGGACGGGGACGTGCTCTACGCCGACCAGGACCTGTACTACTACGTCGACACCCTCTTCTCGGACACCTATATCGGCTCCGACAACGGGAAGCTCGTCCCGCTGAACAACGCGCAGGAGGGCTCCCTGGAGACCTGCCGTGCGGAGACCCGCTACACCGAGAAGATCACCCTCGACCAGATCGGCGACGGTTCGCAGTTCTGCGTGCTCAGCGACGCGGGCCACATCGCGGTGGCGACGTACCACGGCAAGGGGGAGTCGGGCGACGCGACGTACGTCACCTTCGACCTCACGATCTGGCGCAACGCCGAGGAGCCCAAGGCGGATTGACGGCGGGTCGGGAACCGCGGGGACCGCGGGCGGCACGCTCGCTGCAAGGGCGGCGAGGGCGGCCGGGCGCACGGAGGGGTGGCAGCGTTAGCCCTGTTGGCCCAACCGCCGCCGGGATCGGGGGCCGCCGCTGCCGCCGGGCGGTAGTTCCCTTGTGGTGCGCGAGCTGCGAGCAGGGGCAATCCGGCTCGTCGGCTCCGCCGGCCCCCGACTCTTGGAGCCCCGGTTGTCCCACCTGCCGCCCTCTGGTGACTCCCACCACGACGATCACGACGACAACGACGACCAGGGCGTCCCGGAGAGGCACATCCGGGAGGCTTTCCCGCGCGTCCGGCAGTACCTCGGTGAACTCGTCGACCGCTGCTACGGCGACCGGCACCCGATACTGCACGCCTCGCTGACGACGCTCGTCGCCCGCGGCCGGCGCGACCCCCAGGAGTTCGCCCTGCCCCTCCTCGTCCACGCGGCGATCCGCGGCAGCACCGAGCCCGCCGTGCCGGTCGCGGCGGTGCACGCGCTGTGGTGGCGGGCGGCCAACGCGTTCGACGACGTGGCCGACGGTGACGCCGGCCCGCGGACGTACGGGATGGACCGGGGCGTCGCGCTGACCGCCGCCCTGGAGTGCGGCTACGGGCTGCCGCTGCGCGTGCTCGCCACCCTGCCCGCACCCGAGCCGCTGCGCCGGGTCCTGACCGCCGACTACCTCGACAGTTGGACCGCCGCCACCGACGGGCAGCTCGGCGACCTCCTCAACGAACCGGAGAAGGTGGGACCCGACGAGGTCCGCGAGGTCTACCGGAAGAAGAGCGGCGCGGTCTACGCCATGGCCTGCCTCCTGACCGCCCGGCTGGCCTACGGTGCCGGGTCGGCCGGGCCCGGCCCGGAGGCGGACAGGGTCGCGGCGTGGGGCGAGTTCGGCGAGGTCCTGGGGATCCTGGCGCAGCTCCGCAACGACCAGGAGGACCTGCGCGACGGCGCCGGCGCGGACCTGCGCAACGGGACCGCCACGTACCGCCTCGCGCAGCTTCTGCACCGGACCGACCGGGCCGCGCGGGAGCGGGCGCGGCTGCTGTTCAGCCGGGCCGCCGTCTCGGAGCCGCACCACCGCGAGCTGACCGAGCTGCTCCGGTCCCCGGAGGTGCTGCGCCCCTGCGACCGGTTCCTGACCGAGCTGCGCCACCGCGCCCACGCCCTGCTGGACGTCGTCTCTCCCGACTCCCCCTCCACCACCGCGCTGCGCGCCCGGGTCGACGCCGAAGCCCGGCCCCCGGCCGCCCCGTAGCCGCCCGCCCGGCAGCACCCGAACGGCCGTACCGGCAGGCTCATCCGGCCCGCGCCGCGCAGCATGGAGCCATGGACGCCGATCACATACCTGGCATCGACCCCACCTCCACCCCCGGCGGCGACGGCTGCGCCGAGTGCCTGGCCGGGGAGGCACCGGGGTGGTGGTTCCATCTGCGGCGCTGCGCCGCCTGCGGGCACATCGGCTGCTGCGACTCCTCGCCGGCGCAGCACGCGAGCGGGCACGCGCGGGAGAGCGGCCATCCGGTGCTGACCAGCTTCGAGCCCGGCGAGGACTGGTTCTGGAACGCGGACACGCAGCAGTTCCTGGACGGGCCGGCGATGAGCCCGCCGACCGAGCACCCCTCCGCCCAGCCGACGCCGGGCCCCGCGGGGAAGGTCCCGCCGGACTGGCAGCGGCACCTCAAGTGAGAGCGCCAGGGAGTTGTCGATGACGAGTGTGCTTCCCGCCGCCGACCCGTGGCCGGCGCTGCGCGTCCGGGACTGGCCGGACACCCGCGAGACCCTGCACATGTGGACCCAGATCGTCGGCAAGGTCCGGCTGGCGCTGGCGCCCATGGTCAACCACTGGTGGCAGGTGCCGTTCTACGTCTCCGCCCGCGGCCTGACGACGTCCGCCATCCCGGGCCGGCGCACGTTCGACATGGAGTTCGACTTCGTCGACCACCGGCTGGTGCTGCGTACCACGGCGGGCGCCGTGGAGACGGTCGCGCTGGAGGCGAAGCCGGTCGCCGACTTCTACCGCGAGACGATGGCCGCCCTGAGGCGGGCCGGGATCGACGTGAGCATCCTGGCCCGCCCGGTCGAGGTGGAGGAGTCGATCCCGTTCGCCGAGGACCGCACCCACGCCTCGTACGACCCGGCGCAGGCGCACGCCTTCTGGGGCCAGTTGGTGCAGGCTTCGCGGGTGCTGAGCGAGTTCCGCTCGCACTTCATCGGCAAGGCCAGCCCCGTGCACTTCTTCTGGGGCGCCATGGATCTGGCCGTCACCCGCTTCTCCGGACGCACCGCGCCCACCCACTCCGGCGGCGCCCCCAACTGCGCGGACTGGGTCATGACCGAGGGCTACTCCCACGAGCTGAGCAGCGCCGGCTTCTGGCCGGGCGGCGACGGCGAGGGCATGTTCTACGCCTACGCCTATCCGGAGCCGCCGGGCTTCCGCGACCATCCCGTCCCGGTCGGCGGCTACTCCACCGAGTGGAGCCAGTTCCTCCTGCCGTACGAGACGGTGCGTACCGCCGCGGACCCGGACGCCCTGCTGCTGGACTTCCTGACGTCCACGTACGAGGCGGCGGCCGTCCACGGCGACTGGGACCGCGCCGCCCTGGAGGACGACCCCGCCCGCCGGGCCGCCCCGCGCTGACAGGAGGAGCCCGTGCCAGAGCAGCAGCCGGCCATCGACCTGGAGAACCTGCCCGCCCCCGACACCGGGATGCTCGTCACGCTCTTCCTGACCGTCCGACGCGTCGCCCGCTCCCGGGCCTTCTACAGCGAGGTCCTGGGCGGACAGGTCGTCCTGGAGGAGAACCCCTGCATCGTCAAGCTCGCCAACTCGTGGGTGATCATGAATCCGGGCGGCGGCCCGACCCCCGACAAGCCGGACATCTCCGTGGTGGACTACGAGCCCGGCGACACCGTCTCCAGCTTCATGAACCTCCGCGTCGCCGACATCGACGCCGTCTACCGGGAGTGGAGCGCCAAGGGGGCCGACTTCGTCACCCCGCCCCTCGACCGCGGGCCGGAGAAGCGCTGCTACCTGCGCGACCCCGACGGCTACCTGATCGAGGTGGGGCAGGCCACCGGTCTGCTCGAAGGCAGGCTCGCGCGCAAGCGCCCGGAGGACCTCCCCGGCTGAACGAGGTATCGATCGGGTGGTCGCCGCCGCGGCCGTGGAGTGGCGGGAGGATCGACGGCCCGCCCCGCCGATCATGGCGGCATGACTGCGGGCACGGCGGACAGAGCGGCATCGGCGGACCGGGCGATGGCCGGCATGTCCGAGGCGGGAGTGCGCGTCATCGCGCTGAGCTGGGTCGACAACGCGGGCATCGGCCGGGTCAAGGCCGTGCCGCTCGCCCGCCTGCCCCGGCTCGCGGTCCACGGCGTGGGAATGTCCCCGGTGTTCGACACCTTCCTGGTGGACGACTCGATCGTCCGCGCCGACGGCCACGGCGGCCCGGTCGGCGACCTCCTCCTGCTGCCGGACCTGGACCGGCTCACCCCGCTGGCCGCGCAGCCCGGCTGGGCGTGGGCGCCGGCCGACCGGTACGGCCAGGACGGCGAACCGTACCCGGGGTGCCACCGGTCCTTCGTCAACCGCATGGTGCAGGCCGCGGCCGGCCTGGGGCTGGGCCTGCGGATGGGGTTCGAGACGGAGTGGAGCACCGGCCCCGGCGGCCTGGGCGGCGGCCCGGCGTACGGGCTGTCCCGGCTCGCGGACTCCGGGTCGTACCTCCTCGACATCGTGGACGCGCTCACCGCGCAGGGGGTCGAGGTCCTCCAGATCCACCCGGAGTACGAACCGGGCCAGTTCGAGGTCTCGACCGCCCCCGAGGACCCGCTCGGCGCCGCCGACACCGCCGTCCTGGTCCGGCACACGGTGCGCACCGTCTCCCGCGCCCACGGCCTGCGGGCCTCCTTCGCCCCGGTGCCGGAGCCCGCCGGAATCGGCAACGGCGGGCATGTGCATCTGAGCCTGTGGCGCGGCGAGGAGAACCTGATGCACGGCGGTACGGGGCCGTGCGGCATGACGCGCGAGGGCGAGGCGTTCCTCGGCGGTGTGCTGCGGTCCCTGCCCGCCCTGACCGCCGTCGGCTGCCCCAGCCCGGCCAGCTATCTGCGGCTGGCGCCGTCCGCGTGGGCCGGCGCCTACCGCTGCTGGGGCCGGGAGAACCGGGAGGCGGCGCTGCGCTTCGTCACCGGGCCCGCGGGCGAGGCGGCGCAGCGTGCGAACGCCGAGCTGAAGTGCTTCGACCAGGCGGCCAACCCGTACCTGCTGGTGGGCTCCGTCATCGCCGCGGGCCTGGCGGGGCACGAGGACGCCGTGCACCTGCCGGAGCAGTTCGCCGACGACCCGGCCCGCGCCGACCCCGCCGAGCTGGACCGCCTCGGCATCGACCGGCTGCCGGCCGGCCTGGACGCCGCGATCCGGCACCTCAGGGACTCGGTGGTGCTGCGCAAGGCGATGGGGGACCACCTCTTCGACGCGCTGCTGGCCGTACGCGAAGGCGAGCACCGGCTCTTCGCCGGCCGCTCCCGGACCGAGACCGTCGAAGCCACCCGCCGGCGGTACTGACCGGCCCGCGGGAGGGTCAGCCGAGGAGCCGGTGCAGCTCTTCGGCCAGGGCGCGGGCGCGGGCCAGGGCGGCCGGTGTCAACGGCGGGGCGGCGGCGGGCGTTTCCGGGGCGGGGGGCGGCGCGTCGGGCGTGGTGTCCAGGGCGCTCAGGCTCACCGTTTCCGCCGTTTCGGAGACGTCGATGTCGAAGACCACGCGGTCGGCGCGGTGCCAGGTGGTGAACCACTCCAGCGCCTGCCCGTGCTGGTCGGTGGTCTCGCCTTCGAGCATCAGCAGCGGCCCGCCCGGCTCGGTGCGCAGGGCCTCCGCGAGCATGTCGTCGGCGGCGACCGCGCGGACCTGCCGCCGGCCGCTGACCGGCCGCAGTCCGTAGTTCCGGGTGAGCAGCCGGTGCAGCGACGCGTCGGTCAAATCCTCGGCGCGCAGCCCGGGGACCTTCGCGGCGGGCAGCCAGGTGCGTACGTACGCCAGCGGGTCGCCGCCGACGAGGCGGAGGCGTTCGAGGCGCAGCGCGTCGGCCGTGTGCAGGAACGCCTGGGCGCGCGGTGGCGGGGAGCCGGGGCGCAGGGTGCGGACGACGGTGTGCAGCTCCTGCCCGGCGACGGCGAACTGGTCGGACAGGCCGGTCGCCCGCTGGACCAGCCGCCGGTACTCGGCGGGCGACGCCACCACCGTCGGCCGGCCCTGGCGGCGGATGACCAGGCCGTCGGCGGCGAGTCCCGCCACCGCCTGGCGTACGACGCTGCGCCCGACGCCGAACGCCGCGCACAGCTCGGCCTCGCTCGGCAGCGGCGCCCCCGGCGGCAGGTCGTGGCCCAGGATCTGCTTGCGCAGGGAGTGGGCGACCTGCTGGTGCAGGGGCCGCGGGTCACTTCTGTCGACTGCCATTGCGGGATCCTACGAGACCGTGTCCGGCCGCTCCGCGCCGGCCGCGGCGGCCGGCTCGCCCGCCCGGGCGGTCTGCCACACCTGCCGCCAGCCCGGCGCCAGTTCGGCGGCCCGGCGGGTGGCCAGCACCAGGCTCGCCTCCCGGGCGACGCCCTTGCCCGCGATGTCGAACGCGGTGCCGTGGTCGACGGAGACCCGGACGACGGGCAGGCCGACGGTGATGTTCACGCCGTCGTCGCCGTAGACCGCCTTGAAGGGGGCGTGCCCCTGGTCGTGGTAGCAGACGACGACGAACTTCCACGCACCCCTGACGGCGGCGGGGATGAGCGCGTCGGCGGGCAGCGGTCCGACCGCGTTGACCCCCGCGGCCTTCGCCCGCTCGACCGCCGGAGCCAGCACGTCGGCGTCCTCGTCGCCGAAGAGGCGGTTCTCGCCCGCGTGCGGGTTGAGCCCGGCGACGCCGATCGGCTCCCCGGGGCGGCCGAGGGCCCGGGCGAACGAACCCACCAGGCGCAGGACGTTGTCCGTACGTGCCGGGGTGACCCCGGCGATGGCCTCGGTGAGGGACACGTGGGTGGTGAGGTGGAAGAAGAACAGCTCGCCCGCGGAGAGCACCAGGCTGAAGTTCTCGACGCCGAACTCGTGCGCCAGTAGCTCGGTGTGCCCGGGCCACAGGTGGCCGCCGGCGTGCATGGCGGCCTTGTTCAGCGGTGCGGTGACGATGCCGTCGACGAGTCCGTCGCGGGCCAGCGCGCAGGCGCGCATGACGAAGCGGGCGGAGCCGTCGCCGGCCGCCGCGCTGAGTTCGCCGTAGGGCACCGCGCCCAGGGACGGCCCGTCCTGTACGAGGTCGATGGTCCCCGGTTCGTTCGCGGCGTCGCGGGGCGAGTCGACGACGCGCACCGCGGCGGGGTCCGCGCCGACCAGCTCGACGGCCCGGCGGACGGCGTCGGCGTCCCCGATCACGACGGGGCGGCAGACGCCGCGCAGCTCGTCGTGGTGCAGCAGGGTGCGGGCCGTGATCTCCGGTCCGATTCCGGCCACGTCGCCCAGGGTGAGGGCGAGCGTGGGCACCTGCGGGTCGTTCACCGGTGACTCCTTTGCGTTCGTACCGCTTCCGCGGCCTTGATCAGTACGTCGGGGCTGCCGAAGCCCCCGGCCTTGGTGGCCACGGGCAGCCCGGCCGCCGAGCCGCCGACGACGATGCCCAGCGGCACGCCCGGCTCGACGGTTTCGTACAGCCTGATGCCCGTTCCGCCGAGGCGTTCCAGCACCGCGCGGGCGCCGTCGCCCCCGGTGGCGACCAGGCCGGCGACGGTGCCGGCGGCCACCGCCTGCGCGGCGGCCTCCGCGAGACGGCTGGCGACGAGTCCGGGGTCGACGGCGGCGGTGGTCCGGTCCGGGGTGGTCAGCAGCAGCGTGTGCGGCCGGCCCGCCGCCGCCGTCCGTACCCGGTCGAGGAACCCGGCCCACGCGCCGTCGTCGGTGAGGTCCCGCCCGGTGGGCCGCAGGCGCTCGGCGGAGTGGGCGGCGAGCGCCCCGGCCTGCGCGCGGGAGGCGTCGTGCAGGCTCGTCACCACCACGAGGGCGGTGCCCGCCGGGCCGCCGGCCACGGGGTCGCCGGTCACCGGGTCGCCGACCGGCGTGGCGCCCGGGTGCCGCGCCGGGGCCGGGCGGGGGTCCGGTGTCTGTGCCCGCCGCGGTCGCCACCCCGCGGCCAGCGGGCCCGCCAGCCCGGCGGAGCCGACGGCGAGTGCCCGCTGGCCGAGGTGCGCGACCGTGCGGGCGATCCGGTCCAGGTCCTCGTCGCGGGCGGCGTCGAGGACGACGACCCGGCTGTCCGCCGCGCGGACCTCCGCGGCCCAGGCGGCCGGCGTCCCCTGCGGGTCGAGGCGTACGAGCGGGGCGTCGAGCAGCGTCGGCAGATGGCCCTCCGCCACGGGCGTCACCGGGTCCCGGCCCACCGCGGTCTCGTCGACCGGGCGGCCGTCGACCAGCAGGACGCCGTCCACGACGGTGCGGCCCACGGCCGGGAAGGCGGGGCACACGAGCGCGACCGTACCGGCGGGGAGCACGTCCAGCATGGCGTCGATCTCGGCGCGGACCGGCCCGCGCAGCGTGGAGTCCACCTTCTTGAAGAGGTGGCCGGCGCCGTGGCGCAGCAGCCCGGTCGTCGCGTGCCGCACCAGGGCCGCCGCCTGGGCGTCCGGTCGGGCACGGGAGTCCGTGGTGACCGCCACCACGCGGGCGTCCCCGCCGCTCCCGCCGGCCGCCCCGGGCCCGTCGCCGCCCAGCCGCAGCAGGGTGGGCCAGCCGGCCCGGGCGAACTGGACGGCGGTGTCGCCGGCGCCGGTGAGGTCGTCGGCGACGATCGCCACCTCGTACGTCATGCGCGCTGCTCCTGCTCGGGGCGGCCCGCGGCACCGCCCGCCGGCTCGTCCGCCGGCTTGGTCGCGGGCTCGCCCGCGGGCCCGTCCGCCGCGTCGTCCGCGGGCCCGGGCTCGTCCGCGGTGCCCGCCTGGCGCAGGGCTCCCGCCCGCTTCAGCGCGTACGCGGCAAGCAGCGGCGCGACGATCGCCGTGACCAGGGCCGACGCCGCGACCTGCGCCGTGGCGGTGCCGACGTACTCCTCGAAGCGGGGGTCGGCGGCGGCCACGACGGCCGGGGTGGCGATGGCGTTGCCCGCGGTGGTGCCGGCGGCGAAGCCCATGCCGGACATGGGGCCGCGCCGCAGCATGTAGCGGTAGCCGACGTAGACCAGGAAGCCCGTGAACGGCGCGATGACCAGGCCCAGGAGCAGGCCGGTCACGCCGCCGGTGACGATGTCGCCGAGGTCGATGCCGGTGCCGAGGGAGAACGCGAAGAACGGGATGACGATGTTCGGCACCGGCTGGACGACCTTGCGCCACTCGGCGTCGATGTTGCCCACCAGCACGCCCAGAAGGAACGGGACGATCGCGCCGAGCAGGGCGAGGAACGGGATGTCGCCGAGGCCGGAGGCGCCGAGGAAGAGCAGCGTCAGGAAGGGCCCGTCGTTGATGGCGCTGGCGACGTACGCGCCCCTGTCCCGCTCGTCGCCGTACTGCCCGGAGAAGGCGAGCCACAGGCCGCCGTTGCTGTTGTCCATCGAGGCGAGCAGGGCGAGCAGCGAGACGCCGAGGAGGCCGTCGAGGCCGACGCCGAGCCCGAGCAGCACCACCAGCGTGGCCGGGATCAGGCTCTTCATCAGCAGCACGACGCCCGCGTGGGCGAGGATCGGGCCGCCGGTGCGGATGGAGACCTGGGTGCCCGTCGCGAAGATCAGCAGGGCGATGAGGGGCAGCGCGCTGTCCTGGAACAGCGCGGTGGTGAAGCTGCCGATCCCCAGGGCCCCCGGTGCGAAGGTGCCGAAGACCGCGCCGAGGATCAGCGGGATCAGCATCAGTCCGCCGGGTATGCGCTGCATGGTGGCGAACAGGGGGACCCTGGACTTCTCTGGACCGCTCACGCCAACCTCCTCGTCGGCATCAGTCACGGCGCGAACGCCGCACTTGTACGCATCTGTTGTACGTACAAGATGCCACACCCGGCCGGGAAGGGGAAGACGCCTCTGTGATCTCCGCTGAAGTGCGGGTTCTGCCTCGATTCGGTGACGGACCGGTTAACCGCGACATCCACCGTGCCCGACGGAGGAGACTGGGAGCAAAGGGACGAAGTGGGGGCATGCGGTGCTGGACGTGCAACTGCACCGGGGATTCCGGTACATCCACGAGCCGTTACCCGCCGGCGACGGCGCGTTGCCCACGCTCGGTCACGAGGAGCTGATCGGCGCCCTCGACGAGCGCCTGCGCTACTCGCACGGCGGCGCCTTCCTCGTCACCGGGTTCCGCGGGGTCGGCAAGTCCACCCTGGTGGGCCGGGCGCTCACCGCCGCCGCCGGAAGGTGGCGCGGTGACGAGGAACTGCTCGCGGTTCATCTGACGGTCGCCCGTGCCATGACGGCGGACGAGCTGCTCTTCGCCATCGTGCGGCGGATCGTCGAGACCCTGGACGACCGGGAGCTGCTGCCGCGCCTGCCGCCCGACGTGCAGGACAAGCTCCTCCTCGCGTACATGCGCACGTCGCTGTCGTACACGCAGACCCACTCCGAGAGCACGGAGCGCGGTGTCACCCTCGGCGCGGGCATGCGGCGCGGCGCGCTGGCCGCGCTGTCGCCCTCGCTCGGCCTGAGCCGCCAGCGGGTCCAGGCCCAGGCCACCGAGGCGGCCTTCCTCGCCTACTCCGAGACCGACGTCGAGTACGACCTGCTGCGCATCATCCGGCTGCTCTCCGGAGGGGAAGGGCGGGCGGCCCGGCCGCGCCGCCGGCCGCTGCGCCGCCGCGGGCGCTCGGCGCGGCTCCGCGTCCATCCCGTCGTGGTCCTCGACGAGATCGACCGGCTCACCGACAACCGCGAGGAGGCGCTCGCGGATCTGGAGACGCTGCTCGCCCGGCTCAAGAACGTGCTGACCGCGCGGGGCGCCCACTTCGTCCTCGTCGCCGGGATCGACCTGCACGAGCGGGCGATCCGCGACGCCGAGCGGGGCAACGGCGTCTACGACAGCGTCTTCGCCTGGCGGATGTACGTCCCCTGCCTGTGGGAGGCGCCCGAGCGGCTCGTACGGGCCCTCACCTCACCGGACCCGGGCGCCGGGACCGGTACCGGGGCTCCGGCGGCGGCCCGGCCGGACACCGTCGAGGGCGGCCTGAACCCCTGGCGGCGGGCCGAGTTCGTCCGCTACCTCAGCTACAAGGCGCGCGGACTGACCCGGCGGCTCCTCCAGGAGTTCAACGCCCAGGTCGTGTGGGAGGACGGTGCGCCGTGCCTCCGCGTCCCCGCCGAGGACTGGGAGCGGATCAAGTTCTACAGCGAGCTGGAACTGCTCGTGGCCGCCGCCGTCTCCGACGGCAGACCCGCGGGCCTGACCTCCGTACCCCTGGACGAGGACCGCTGGCGGCTCGGCGGCTACCACGTCGTGGACTGGGCGCTGCGCAGCAGGGGCCGCTCCTTCACCGCCGCGGACATCTTCGGCGGCGGCGGGAGCGAGCCCGGGATCGACCCGCTGCTGCGGATGGACGGCCACACCGCCGAGCGCCTGCTGCGCCATCTGACGCGCTTCAGCGTGCTGGAGGTCGTGAGCGAGGCGGGCCGGCCGGACATGACCGTGGTCGGCAACCCCGCCGAGGCGCAGCCCAGCTACTACGCGCTCACCACGCAACTCCGGCGCCAGCTCGACGACTTCGCGCGGCGCAGCGAGTCGGAGCGGGCGGAGCTGCGTATGGGCCTGTCCTGGTCGCCCGGACTGTTCGACACCGGCGTGGCCGAGGCGCACGGCACGAACGAGCCCACGACCGTGCCGGGCGTGGCCGCCGCGCCCGCGGCGCCGCTGCCGCCCGCACCGGCGCTGCCGCCCGCACCGGCCGCGGCACCCCGCCCCGGCGGTCCGCCGGTGACGGCGGCCGGGGCAGCCGCGAACGGCGGGACCACCGGCTCGTACCGGATCCGCCCTCCGGGGCCCGCCGGCCCGCCCGGCCCGCCCAGCCCGCGCCCCGAGCCACGCCCCGGGCCGCGCCCCGAGCCGGTCACGCCCATCACCGTCCTCGCCGACCGCTACGAGGTGCGCGAACTCATCGGCCAGGGCGGGATGGGCGCCGTGTACCGGGGGCGGGACACCCGTACCGGACAGGCCGTCGCCGTCAAGCTGCTCAACCGCTCCCTCGCCGAGGACGGGGAGATCCGGGCGCGGCTGCAACGCGAGGCCCGCGTGGGGCAGATGTTCCGCAGTCCGCACGTCGTGCGGGTCCTGGACTTCCTCGACGGGCCCGATCCGGCACTGGTCATGGAGCTGCTCCAGGCGCCGTCCCTGGAGGACGTCCTCCGGGACCGCGGCTCCCTCGGCGCCCACGAGGTCACGCGGCTGGGCAGGGACATCGGCCGGGTGCTCGAACAGGCGGTGGAGCTGGAGGTGTCCAGGCTCGACCTCAAGCCGTCGAACGTGCTGCTGCACCCGGAGCGCGGGGCCGTCGTCATCGACCTGGGCATCGTCCGGTACGAGGGCGGGCGGGGCGACAGCCTCACGCTGACCGGCGCGGTGGTCGGCACGCCGGGGTACATCTCGCCGGAACAGGCCCTGGGCCACCACTCGGACATCCGGGCCGACCTCTTCGTCCTGGGCCTCATCCTCTACACCTGCCTGGCGGGCGAGTCCCCGTTCGAGGCGGTCGAGCCGCTGGCCCTGCTCTACAGCGTCCTGACCGAGGACGTGCCGGTGGACGGGCTGGCGGTGTCGGACGAACTGCGGGCCGTGCTGCGCAAGCTCACCGCGAAGGAGGTCGACGCCCGCCACCGGACCCCGTCCGAGTTCCTCGCCGACCTGGCCGCCACCCCGGAGGCCGGCGAACACCCCGCCGGCGACCAGGCCCCCACGGCCGGCTCGTAGCGCCCGCGGCTGCCCGCCGTGCGGAAGAACCGCACCTCGCCGAACCCCGGCTCCCGTACGGGACCGGAAGGGCCCGGGGCACGGGGCCCGGGGCACGGGGCCCGGGGCACGGGCCGCTCGGGGGAGGCTTCCCCCGGCCGCCGTCCGAGCGGCCCGCACCATCCAGTCAAGCGGACCGGCCGGGCGCCGATCGGTCGCGCCCCGGGCGGGTCCTGGACGTGATCCGCTCCACCACGCGGGCCGCCTCCGGGCCCCGTACGACGACGTGCACGTCCCAACGCGCCCCGCGGGCCAGTTCCGCCTCGACGGCGCTCCACAGCGCCGCCGCGCTCACCCGGTACGGAAGCCCGCCGCGGCCCGAGCAGCGCGAAGCACACCGAGCGCAGCGGCGGCGTGTACCGGTCGTGCTCCTCGGCCAGCAGCGCGATCGCGCGCGAGGCGGCGCGGGTGACGTCGGCGGGCAGCACGTCGTAGTCGTTGGTGCCGGCCCGGGGCCGGGCCACGGCCGCGTGGTAGATCCGCCGGACGCCCTGGCCTGCCAGGGCGCGGTCCTGCGGGTCGTACGGCCTGAACTCCTCCGGTGCGAACCGGGACGAGTGCCTGCGCCAGAGCTGCGTACCGCCGGGCAGGACCTCCCAGTGCGGCCGGAAGCGGTACGCGGAGGGCGCCGCGGCGTCGTCGCGCATCAGTCGCCCTCCACCAACGCGACTGCCACGTCCACCAGTTCACGGTCCGGCCGCTTGCCCCGCGCCGCCGCGGGTGTGTCGTCGCCCAGCCAGGCGTTGGCGGTCAGCCACCAGTCGGCGGCTCCCCACGGGTCCGCGTCGGCGAGCAGCACCCGGTTGACCTCCAGGACGACCGCGTACGGTGCTCCGCCGCCGGGCGCGAACTGGAACGCCGGGTAGCGCTCGCCGCGTTCGGGGTGCGTAAGGCGGATCAGCTCGGGCGGTGGCGCCGTACCGCCCGAGCGGACGCGGGCCTCCGCGGCGGAGAGCGCGGGCACCCGCAGGAGCCGGCGCTCGGCGGCGGCGATGCCGGAGGCGGTGGGGGTGCCGGTGCCGGGGCCGCGGGGGTCAGTGCCGGTGCCGCACGTACTCCTCGGCTGTCAGCTCGGCGCGGATGCTGTCGAGGTGCGCGTCGACGAGGCCGAGCACCCTCTCCCCGCCGTCCTCGCCCGGAGTCATCCGCTCTCCTCTCCCCCGCCGCCGGCGTGGCCCCTCGCCCGCCCGATCGCCTCCTCGGCCCGGGCCCGTACCGCCCGCGCGCCCGCGCTCTCCCCTTCCGCTCCGCTCACCGGCACTCCTCGCGTCCCGTGCGCCACCCGCCCCAAAGGCCCTACCGGACTCCATGATGGCGACGCGTCGGGCACGGCGACGCCCGATCGCCGATCCTCGGCGCCGCGCCGGTACGGGCGGCGCGGAGCGCGAAGGGCGGCCGGGCCCGGCCGGGCCGGTGTGCCCGGACCTGCCAGGTCCGCCCGCATCCCGCGCCGCAGCTCCCGCAGTTGGTCCCACATCGCGTCGACCTCGCCCCGGGCGGCGTCGAGCGAGTCGCCCGGCGGGGTACGCCGTCGTCCAGGCGCCGGAGCCGGCCGTAGCAGGTGCCGAGCGCGTGCGTGACCTCGCCGGCCTGGGCGAGTACGGGGTCGGGCAGCAGCAACTGCGCCTCGGCGTACACGCCCCGGTGCACGTCCCTGGCCTCGGTCAGGCGCTGCCGGGCCGCGCTCGGGTCCTCCGAGCGCAGCAGGGCGTACAACTGGTCGGTGAGGGCGGCCAGATACTGCCGGGAGGCGGCGTTCAGCGCGACGCAGCAGGCGCGCCGCACCCCGGCCTCCTCGGCCCACGCCCGCGCCTGCTCGATCCGCTCCTGCTCCCGGATCCGGCTGCGCTCGGCCGCCCGCTCGGTGAGCAGGGCGGACGACAGTGTCCCGATCACGGCGACGACGGCCACGACCAGTGCCCCCGTGCCGTTGACGTCCATCGCCCCACCTCCGCGTCGCGTACCTCCCCAGGGAACCGCCGCCGCGCCCGCCGCGGAACCCCGCGCCCGCCGCCCGCCCAGCCTTCGCCCGGCCCGCGACCGCTCCGCCCGCGTCACCACGGCTGACGGGCCGTCACGCACTCGGCCGCCGGATGTTCCGGCCGGGAGGGGGATTTCACGGTCACGTCACAAGCCGTGCATGGCCTGGACCCCGCGTGACCACGCACGATCACAGGGGAGTCGCCCACCGGCCGGTGGGCGGCGTGTGTCCTGGTGAAGGAGCCCCGCCGTGTCCAGCCGTCGTCATTTCCTGACCGGGTCCGCCGCGCTCGGCCTCGCCGTGCTGCCGCCCGGGACCGCCCGCGCCGCCGGCCGGAGCCCCGCGGCGGCGGGCGGCGGCCGGCGGCCGAACGTCGTGGTGATCCTCGCCGACGACCTCGGGTTCGGCGGCATCGGCGCGTACGGGCAGCGGCTCGTCAGCACCCCCCGGCTCGATCGGCTGGCCGCCGAGGGGCTGCGGTTCACCCAGGCGTACTCGGCGGCGGCCGTGTGCGCCCCGTCCCGCTGCGCGGCGCTGACCGGGCTGCACGCGGGGCACGGGCGGGTACGGGAGAACCCGTTCGGCGGCCCGCAGGGGTCGCTCACCGAGGACGACACGACCTTCGCCGAGGTGCTGCGGGCCCGCGGCTACCGCACGGCGTGCATCGGCAAGTGGGGATTCGGGCCCGAGGAGGCGGACCAGCCGAGCCATCCGCAGGCCCGGGGGTTCACCGACTTCTACGGCTACATCACGCACGGGCACGCCCACCAGTACTACCCGCAGTACCTCTGGCACAACGGCGCGAAGGAGCGGATCCCCGAGAACGCCGACGGCGCCCGCGGCGCCTTCGTCATCGACCTCCTCCAGGGGCGCGCCGTCTCCTTCCTCGACGCGCACGCCGGCGGGCCCTTCCTCCTCATGCTCAACCCCAACGTGCCCCACGCCCCCAGCGACATCCCGGACCTCGGCGAGTACGCCGACCGCCCGTGGAGCGACGCGGACAAGGGCCACGCGGCCCAGATCACCCGGCTGGACTCGCTGGTGGGCGCGGTCGTGGACGCGCTGCGCCGGCTCGACGTGCACCGCGACACCCTGCTGCTGTTCTCCAGCGACAACGGGCCGCACGAGGAGGGCGGCGTCGACCCCGACCTCTTCGACGAGAACGGGCCGCTGCGCGGCTACAAGCGCAACCTCTACGAGGGCGGCGTACGCGTCCCCCTGATCGCCTGGCGCCCGGGCACCGTCCGGCCCGGCGTCAGCGACCGGCCGACGCCGCTGACCGACCTGCTGCCGACCCTCGCCGAGGTGGCCGGAGCCCCGGCGCCGCGCGACATCGACGGCCTCTCCGCCGGGTCCCTGCTGACCGCCCGCCCCGCGGCGGGCCCGGGCCACCGCCACCTGTACTGGTACCGCAACGACCCGGGTGCCACCAAGCGCGCCAACGCGGTGGACGGCGGCCGGATCCTCCGGCTCGCCGAGTCCGTGCGCCGCCGCGACTGGAAGGCGGTACGGTTCGCGCCCGGCCGGGACCGGGACGTGCCCGACGCCGAGTGGGAGGTCGAGCTGTACGACCTGGCCGCCGACCCGGGGGAGACCAGGGACGTCGCCGCCGCGCACCCGGGCGTGGTGGCCGAGCTGACCGGCCTGCTGCGGTCGTCCTGGGCCGACCGCTACGACCGCGAGCGCTTCGGAACCCGTATCGAGGCACCCGAACTCGCCTACCCCGGCGAGCCGTTCACCGTCACCGCGACCCTCGCCAACGGCTCCGACCGCGTCTGGACCGACGCCCGGATCCGGCTGGACGTCCCCGCCGGCTGGCGGCTGCGCCCCGCCGCGCCGGCCCGCACCGCCCTGCTCCGTCCCGGGGCCGTCCTGCGGACCGTGGTCGAGGTCGTCCCGGCGCGCGGCGACACCGCCGCCGGCGCCCGCCTGCTGCGCGCCGAGGGCACGGCGCGGTACGACCGCGGCACCCTGCGCTACCCCGCGTCTAGGGCCGTGGCCGTGCCGCCGCCCGCGCCGCGCCGCGACAGCTTCCTCAGCGACCTTCAGTGGGTGTCCGCCCGC
Source organism: Streptomyces sp. 184 (assembly GCF_045781775.1). Taxonomy (NCBI): domain Bacteria; kingdom Bacillati; phylum Actinomycetota; class Actinomycetes; order Kitasatosporales; family Streptomycetaceae; genus Streptomyces; species Streptomyces sp. 184. Next base: position 2,447,166 of record NZ_CP123230.1, read on the forward strand.
AACGGCTGGGGTCCTGTGGAGCTGGACCGCAGCAACGGACGGCAGCCGGCGGGCGACGGCACCCCGATCAGCTTCGGCGGCGTGACCTACGCCAAGGGGCTGGGCGTGCACGCCCACTCCGAGATCGTCTACCACCTCGGCGCCGCCGCGACCCGGCTGACCGCGGTCGTCGGCATCGACGACTTCTCCGCCGCCCAGAGCGCGAACGGCGCGACGGTCGCGCAGGTGTGGGGCGACGGCCGCAGGCTCTACGACAGCGGCACCCTCACCGCCGCCACCGGGCCGCGGGAGGTGGACGTGGACGTCACCGGCGTCCGCCTGCTCCGGCTGGTGGTGCAGGACGCCAACGGCTCCACCTCGTACGACCACACCTCCTGGGCGGCGGCGCACGTACGGGTCTGACCCGGGCGGGCCCGACAGGTGCGCGCGCGTCCGTCCCGGGCGGGTGTCAGCGGATGTCCAGGCGGTTCAGGGCCAGGGTGGCCAGGGCCACGTCGCGGGCCGCCAGGCCCTGGACCACCGCCAGGATGCGCTGGGACGGCGCGGTGCGCCCCGGGAGCATGCCCGCGGCCACCGCCGGAAGGCCGCCGGTCAGGCGGGTGTGGAGGGTGTCCGACGGCAGGCCGTCGGCGAGCCAGGCGGCCACCGAGCCGGTGACGCCCGCGTAGCCGGGGTCGTCGACGAAGAACCGGTCGGCGACGGTCAGTACGCCGGCGGAGATCTCCGCGCCGCCGCCGAGGCCGAGCACCGTGCCGCCGGCGGCGAGGTGCCGCGGCTCGACCACCGCCCGGGCGGACGAGGTCAGCGCCACCACCACGTCGGCGCCTTCGACCGCCCGGTCCAGATCCGGGAACGGGACCACGCCGGGGGGCTCCTTGGGGGAGGGGAGAGGGGTGGGCGCGCCGGAGCGGCCGGGGGCGGGGGCCCGGGCGGTGTGCTGCCCGGGTCCCCGCACGGATGCGGTGGGAGCGTGAACATGTCGCCTGGCGCTCGCCGGTCGAGTCGCGGGCGTGCCGGAAAGGAGGGCCACGCGGTCCGCCCGCACCTCGACGTGCGCGCGAGCGCTGGTTGCGTGAACACGGCCCGGGCCCTCCGGCCCGGGCAGAGCCGGGCCGGAGGGCCGGAGCCGGTCAGGAGTCCGTACCGGGCACGGTCCAGGACTGGTCGGCCCCGGTCGTCGGCCGGTAGACCCCGACCGCCCCGTGCCGGCTTCCGGGGGAGGCGGTCAGGCGCGCGAGCGTGCCCACTTCTGGTTGTCGCCCGCGTTGCAGGTCCACTGCGCCAGTGCCGTGCCGTCGGCCGTCGACTGGTTGATGACGTCCAGGCACTTGCCGCTGTGCCGGGCGACGAGCCGGACGTGGCCGGAGACGTCGGTCGCCTCGGCCTTCCACTGCTGCGAGGACGAGCCGTTGCAGGTCTTCTGCACGGCCAGCGCGCCGTCCGCGGTCGAAGCCCCGGCGACGGCGAGGCACTTGCCGCTGTGCCGGGCCATGATCTGGACGTAGCCGGAACCCGCGTCCGTGAACCAGAAGTGCTGGTTCACGCCGCTGCCGCAGCCCCACTGGACCAGTTGCACGTCCTCGGACATGTCGAAGTTCGCCACGTCGGCGCACTTGCCGCTGTGGCGCGCGGTCAGCGTCTCCCAGGGGCCGGCCATGCCCCCGGAGCCGCTCTCCTTGTGCATCCACATGACGAACTGCCCGGTGGCCTTGTTGTACACGACCTTGGGGCGCTCGACGTTGGCCCAGTCCAGCTCCGGGTCGGACTCCCCGGTCAGGACGTGGTTGCGGAACTCCCAGGTCTTCAGGTCGGTGGAGCGGTAGGCGGAGACGTAGCGGAAGGTGTTGTCGGCGTTCCCGTTCTCGCCGAACCAGTAGTAGTACGCGCCGACCTTGACCACACCGCCGCCGTGGGCGTGTACGGGAGCGCCGGCCGGATCGGTGAACTGGGTGGCGTTGCCGATGGTCACGGGGGCGGCGTGCGCGGTGCCCACGCCGGGGAGCAGGGACAGGAGGACGGCGCAGAGGACTGCCGCCGTTCCGGAGAGTGTGCGTCGCATGGCGCGATACCTCGTGGGGTTGCGTCGGACCAGGGCGCGCTGCGCGGGCAGCGCGGGGGACCGCGCCGGGCGTCCGGAGCGGTGAATGGCCTGGTGGGGGGTCGGTCGTAAGGCCGTGGTGAGCACCATGATCACAAAATGTTTTCGTAAACACGATGCAGCCGGAAGTTTGCGGCGGGGCGCGGACATGTCAAGGATCCGGACGGCGGCCGTCGCGGGTTTTGACCGCGAACCTTGTTTGCGTCAACATTCACGGTGGTGGGGACGCGGCGCGGGCGCGTCCCCGACGCTTCGGGGAAGGAACGGTCGAAGGTGGCGGACAAGGTGACGAGGACGCCACGCTCGCGCCCGCCCCGCACGTGGCCCTCCATGGCGGAGGTCGCCGCGCATGCCGGGGTGTCCTCGCAGACCGTCTCGCGCGTGGCCAACAACCACGACAACGTCGACGAGACGACCCGCGCGAAGGTGCTGGCCTCGATGCAGGAGCTGGGGTACCGCCCCAACGCGGCGGCGCGTGCGCTGGTCACGGGCAAGTTCGGGGCGATCGGCGTGGTCAGCTTCGACGTGGGCGCGCACGGCAACGCCCGTACGCTCGGCGCCATCGCCGACGCCGCGCGGGAGGCGGGCTTCTCGGTCAACTTCATGGGCATCAGGGCGCAGACCGAAGCCGCGGTGCGGCAGGCGTTCCAGCACCTGATGCTCCAGTCCGTAGACGGCATCGTGCTGGTCGAGTCGCGCGTGCTCGACACCCCGTCGCTGCACCTGCCGCCCACGATGCCGGTGGTCGTCGCCGACGGCGACACCGGGCACGAGTACGCGAACGTCGACTTCGCCCAGGCCCGCGGCACCCGGAGCGTGGTCAACCACCTGCTGGAGCTGGGCCACCGCAGCGTCTACCACGTCAGCGGCCCGCCCGACTCCTTCGCCGCCCGGCGGCGGGCCGAGGCGTGGGAGCGGGCGCTCGTCACGGCCGGCGCCCCGGTGCGTCCGACCCTGTGGGGGGACTGGACCGCCGAGTCCGGCTACCTGGCCGGCCGGACCCTGGTGCAGATTCCCGACGCCACGGCGGTGTTCGCGGCGAACGACCAGATGGCGCTGGGTGTCCTGCGCGCCATGCACGAGGCGGGGCGGTCCGTGCCGGACGAGATCAGCGTCGCGGGCTTCGACGACGTACCCGAAGCCCCGTACTTCCAGCCGCCGCTGACCACGGTGCACCAGGACTTCGACGTGGTGGGCCGGCACTGCGTGACCCTGCTGCTGGAGCAGATAGAGCGCCGCGGCGGCGGCCCGAGGCGCCTGGCCGTGGAGCCCACGCTCGTGGTGCGGGCCAGCACGGCACCTCCGCCCGCCTGACGGATCCCGGGTCTCCTGCCCGGGATGTCCCCGTTCATCCGCTGATGCCCGCCGGAAAGCCGCCTCCTTGCGCTTGACGCCCCTGTGGCGGCGGCGCGAGCATCACATTGCCAATGGTTACGTAAACATCCACGGCGCCGATCTGCAAGCACGCCGTGCAGCCGGGTACCGGTGCGATGTCCGACCGGACCGCGTACGGCTCCCCTTCGAACACGGCCCGCTCACTTCCGATCGGACGACTCGCCCCAGACCCGGCCCTCCCTGTCGGCCTTCATGTCAAGGGGATGCTCACCGCCTGCTGCCGCTCCTCGGGGGTCTCGGCTCCGATCCTTTCGGAGGTGCGCTCCTGCCGGCCGAGTGCTGCGCCTACCGTGTGCTTGCTGTTGCCGCTGGACATACGTCGTACCTCCGGACAGATGGGGTTGCCGCACCGACACGGCGGGTACCGGAGGGGCGACCGGTCGTCGGCGGCGGGAAGCTCTGGAAACACTCGTCGCACTCGGCACCTCCCATACCCTCCGTGTCGGGTTCACTACGCTGCCGTGATCTTGGGCGGCAGGCCAGACGCCCGGGGTAGGCCAGTACTCGGCCCGGAAGTAGGCCAGACTCGAGAACATGAGCGTCGGCGGCGGCAACATGAAGCGGCTGCGCCTTCAGCGCGGTTGGACGCAGGCCCGGGTCGCACGCGAGATGTTGCGGGTTGCGGGTATCCGGGACTCCGAGCCGGTCACCCACCGGGAGATCAACAGGTACGAGTGTGGGCGCCGTTCACCGCGCGAGTGGCTGCCGGTGATCGCTGAGGTGTTCGGAGTCAGCGTGGATGACCTGACGACGCCCCCGCTCCAGACAGACGAAACGACGGACGACTACGCCACGTCGATTCGCGAGCTGTCTGCCCGCCTGGTCGAGCTGGACAACGAACGGCACGGGCTTCCCATTGCGGACACGGCAGCGCTGGCGTTCAAGCGCGTTCACCGGCAGTTGGGCACGGGTGACCACGGGCGCGACGTGCAGGCCGCTGCTGCTGAGCTGGCAGAAATCGCCGGATGGGCACTGTACGGAGCGGCGAGATACGAGGCGGCCCGCCGGTACAGCCAAGAGGCCCTGCTGCTGGCGCAGTTGAGCGGCGACCGGTCCATTGAGCTGATCACCCTTCAGAACATTGCACTTGTCGCGGGACACACGGGGAGTCCAGGTATAGAACTCGCCATCGCCCGCTCCGTGCTCGCCCGTGGTCAGCTCGCGCCCCGGGTGGAAGCGATGTTCCGCGGACGAGAGGCACAGGGGCTCGCCTTGACCGGCAACACGTCGGAGGCGAAGCGATCGCTAGCCCGAGCGCGCGTACTGCTCAGCGACGGCGGATCGTCCGGCGACCCCCCATGGTCCTGGTGGGTGACAGACCGCGAGCTGGACCGCCAGGAGGCCCGAACGCTGTGGGCTACCGACCGGTGGCGTGAGGCTGTGCCCGTGCTGCGGCGTGCCTTGGAGCCCGACTCCGTACACGTCGGCTACCGCAACATCGCGGCGGTCTGGCTGCTTGACTGCCTGGTGCACCTCAAGGCGTGGCGTGAATCGACGGAAGAGGTCGAGTACCTGGCACAGGTGGTGCCGGAGATGGCGGGAGTCGTCAGCCGGCAACTGCTGTCCCGTACGGCCGGCAAGGCGAAGGCGGACCCCAGCGTTCCCAGCAGCCTGCGGGACGGGCTTGAGCACCTGGAGCGTGAAGCTACCGCGGACCCCTACGCCTTCTAGCCGAGAGTCGAGCATCAACACCTCCTGGTAGAACGTCGCCCAGGGCGCCCTGCCGGTCCTCGCCCTCGTCATCCAGCAGCGCCCGCAGTGCCGCAGCGGCGAACGCGCCGTCGGCCCGGCGCCCCGGCCCGGGGGCGGGTGACGGGGCCGGGTGTCCTTGCGGGGTGGGGGTGGATAGCCTGGCCTCCTCGTATGTGCCCGCCCCCGTGCGGGCATCCGCCCGGCGACCTGGGAGACCGCGCATGAGCAGGTCCGCGCACGCGGTCGGCCGCGGGGCCCGCGGCGGTGCCGGCTGGCGGGGCGTTGTCGTCGCCGTCGTGCTCGCCGTCGCCGGTGTGCTCGGGGCCGGGGCCGGGCAGGGCGGCGGGGCGGTGTACGGCGGGCTGTCGTCGTACGGTGCCGCCGCCGACGCGGCCGGCGACGCCGCACCGGGCGCGGACCGGCACCTCGCCGGCGGCCAGGGCGACGGGCCCGAGGACCACGCCGCGCCGCAGCACGGCCAGCGCGGCACCCCGGCGGAGCGGCCCACGGTGCCGTTCGCGGTCGCACCCCGGCCTCCGTACGACCTTCCCCGTACGCCCCCGGTCCCCGCCCCGGCGCGGTCCGACCGCGGCACTCTCCACGGCTTCAGCCCCGCACCGGGTACGCAGCGGGCTCCGCCCGCGCCTCCAGGCATCTGACACCACCCCTTCCTCATCCACCCGGCGCGGCCCCCCGCGTGCGCGGGCCGCCGCGCCATGCCTGGCTGGAGCAATCCCTGTGACACGCGCTACCCGCGTGCGGGCCGTGCTGGCCCTCGCCGTTCTCGCCCTGTCCGCCGCCGTCGCCGTCGTCGTGCCCGTCCACCTGGGACTCGACCTGCGCGGCGGCACCCAGATCGTCCTTGAGGCCCGCGACTCCGACGCCGCGAAGGCCGACGCGGACACCACCGACCACACCCTCGAAGTGCTCCGCAACCGCATCGACTCGCTCGGCGTCACCGAGCCCACCCTGACCCGCTCCGGCGACAAGCGGATCATCGTGGAGCTGCCCGGTGTCCAGGACCCCCGCGAGGCCGCCGACCTCCTCGGCCGTACCGCCCAGCTCACCTTCCACCCCGTGCTCGGCGTCGCGGACCAGGCGAAGAAGGAGCGGGGCGAACGCGTGCTGCGCGACGAGGACGGGCAGCCGCTGCGGCTCGGGCCCGCCGCGCTCACCGGCGCCGACGTCGCCGACGCCGAGGCGCTCTTCGACGCCCAGCAGGCCCGCGGCTGGTTCGTCACCGTCGGCTTCGACGGCGCGGGCGGCGGGCAGTGGGCCGATCTGACCGGGGAGGCCGCGTGCGCGTCCCCCGGCGATCCGGCGCGGCGCGTCGCCATCGTCCTGGACGGGAAGGTCATCTCCTCGCCGCAGGTCGACCCCGGCGTCGGCTGCGGGACCGGCATCACCGGCGGATCCACGCAGATCACCGGCGACTTCGGCCGCGACGAGGCGCGCGAGCTGGCGCTGCTCGTCAACGGCGGCGCCCTGCCCGTACCGCTGGAGACGGTCGAGCAGCGCACCGTGGGCCCGACGCTCGGCGCCGAGGCCATCTCCGCCAGCGCCCGGGCCGCGCTCATCGGCGCCGCCCTGACCTCGCTGTTCATCGTCGCCGTCTACCGGCTGCTGGGCTTGATGGCCACCGTCGCCCTCGCCTGCTACGCGCTTGTCTCGTACGCCGCGCTCGCCGCCCTCGGCGCGACCCTCACCCTGCCGGGTCTGGCCGGCTTCGTGCTGGCCATCGGGATGGCGGTGGACGCGAACGTGCTGGTCTTCGAGCGGGCGCGGGAGGAGTACGCGGCCCGCCGGCGGCCCAGCGTGCGCACCGCGCTGGCCGGCGGGTTCCGCAAGGCGTTCAGCGCCATCGCCGACTCCAACGTCACCACGCTCATCGCCGCCGGCCTGCTGTTCTTCCTGGCCTCGGGGCCCGTGCGCGGCTTCGGCGTCACGCTCGCCGTCGGCGTGCTCGCGTCGATGTTCTCCGCACTGGTCGTCACGCGGGTGCTCGCCGAGTCCGTCGCCGGGCGCCGCGCTCTGCGTACGCGCCCCGGCCGGTCCGGGATCGCGGGCCACGGCCGGGTACGGGCCTGGCTGGTCCGGCGCAACCCCGGGCTGATGCGGCATTCGCGCCGCTGGCTCGCGGTCTCCGGCGTCGCCCTGCTGCTGGCCGGCAGCGGCATCGTGCTCCGCGGGCTGGACTTCGGCGTGGAGTTCACCGGGGGCCGGCTCATCGAGTACGCCACCACCGAACCCGTCGACGCCGACCGCGCCCGCGCCGCGCTGGCCGACGCCGGGCTGCCGCGCGCCGTCGTCCAGACCTCCGGTGACGGCGAGCTGACCGTCCGTACCCAGGAGATGTCCGACGACGAGGTCGCCGGCGTCACCGCCGCGGTCGGCGAACTGGGCGGCGGCGCGGAGAAGGTCCGCGACGAGATGATCGGGCCCAGCCTCGGCGCGGAGCTGCGCACCGGCGCGCTCATCGCGCTCGGGGTCGCCCTGGCGGCCCAACTGGTCTACCTCGCCGTCCGCTTCCGCTGGACGTACGCCACCTCCGCCGTCGCGGCGCTCGTGCACGACGCGGTCATCCTCGTCGGCGTCTTCGCCTGGCTCGGCAAGCCCATCGACGGCATCTTCCTCGCCGCCCTGCTCACCGTCATCGGCTACTCCGTCAACGACTCCGTCGTGCTGTACGACCGCGTTCGCGAACTCGTCGCCGCCGACAGCACCGGGCCGTTCCGGGCCGCCGCGAACACGGCGATCCTCCAGACCGTGCCGCGCACCGTGAACACGGGCATGGGCGCCGTCTTCATCCTCGCGGCGCTGGCCCTGCTGGGCGGCGGGGCCCTCACCGACTTCGCGCTCGCGCTCCTGATCGGCATCACCGCGGGCACCTACTCCTCGGTCTTCACCGCCACGCCGCTCGCCATCGAACTCCAGGCCCGGAAGGAGCGGCGGGCAACGACTTCCGACGCGACGTCTTCCTCCGACATGTGATGTGTGACATGGTACTGCATCGTCAGGCACGTGTTCATGCCAAGAATTCGCCACCCGGGAGGCGGCAAGTGAGACCGAGACCGAAGAGACGGCGGGGAGGAAGACTCCTCGTCCTGGCAGTGACCCTCAGCCTGGGTACCGGGCTGCTCGCCACACAGGCGCAGGCCCGCACGGCACCCGAACGTCCCGCGGCGCAGGCGCAGTCAGTGCCGCAGTCGCAAGCGCAGGATCAGGACCCCGGCAAGGCGCAGGCACCCCCGCAGTCCTCGGCCGTCACCCAGGACGGCGACGAGCCCGAGCACGTCGGGAAGGACCCGCTCAAGCCGCGGCAGCGCGCGCCGCTGTCCGCGTCGAAGGACGAGCTGAAGCGCGACTACGACGGCCCGGCGACCTCCGCCCAGCGCGCCCGGCCGTCGATGAAGGCCGCCGGGAAGGGCGGGGCCCGCGCCGACGCGGCCGCCGCCGCGTGCAGCACCGCCGACTTCACCGGCCGTACCGGCAGCGCGCTGGTCGCGCAGATCAGGGCCTCGACCACCGACTGCGTCAACACCCTCTTCAGCCTGACCGGCAGCGACGCCTACCACGCCTTCCGCGAGGCGCAGATGGCGACCGTCGCGTACGCGATGCGCGACGGCTCGTCCGCGTACCCCGGCAACAGCAGCACGGGCATGCCGCAACTGGTGCTCTACCTGCGCGCCGGCTACTACGTGCACTGGTACAACGAGTCGGCCGTCGGCCCGTACGGGCAGAGCCTGAAGACCGCGATCCGGTCCGGGCTGGACGCGTTCTTCGCGAGCGGCCACGCCTTCGACGTCAGCGACGCCAACGGCGAGACCCTCGCCGAGGCGGTGACCCTCATCGACAGCGCCGAGGAGAACGCCCGCTACCTGCACGTCGTCAAGCGGCTGCTGAACGGCTACAACAGCTCGTACGACGCCTCCTGGTGGATGCTCAACGCCGTCAACAGCGTCTACACGGTGCTCTTCCGCGGCCACCAGGTGCCGGAGTTCGTCAGCGCGGTCACCGCCGACCGCAGCGTGCTCACCACGCTGTACGACTTCGCCTCCGCGCACACCGGCCTGCTCGGCACCGACCGCGGCTATCTCACCTCCAACGCCGGCCGCGAACTGGGCCGGTTCCTCCAGCACTCCGCGCTCCGGCCGGACGTGCGCCCGAAGGGCGCCGGACTGCTCGGCCGGAGTTCCATGACCGGCAGGACGGCGCCGCTGTGGGTCGGCTTCGCCGAGATGGCCGACTTCTACGACAAGGCCAACTGCGGCTACTACGGCACCTGCAACCTCCAGGAGCGCCTGGCCGCCGCCGTCCTGCCGATCAACCACACGTGCAGCGGCAGCCTGCGCATCCGCGCCCAGGAGATGACCGCCGCGCAGCTCGGCGCGTCGTGCAGCAGCCTGGCCGGCCAGGACGCCTACTTCCACGGCATCGCGCGCGACGGCGGCCCGGTCGCCGGGGACCGCAACACCACCCTGGAGGTGGTGGCGTTCGACTCCAGCACCGACTACCAGACCTACGCGGGCGCCATGTTCGGCATCGACACCAACAACGGCGGCATGTACCTGGAAGGGGACCCCTCGGCCGCCGGCAACCAGCCCCGGTTCATCGCCTACGAGGCCGAGTGGGTGCGGCCCGCGTTCGAGATCTGGAACCTCAACCACGAGTACACGCACTACCTCGACGGCCGCTTCAACATGCACGGCGACTTCACCGCCAACGTCTCCACCCCGACGATCTGGTGGATCGAGGGCTTCGCGGAGTACGTGTCCTACTCGTACCGCAACCTGCGCTACGACGCCGCCATCACCGAGGCGGGCCGCCGCACCTACGCGCTGAGCACGCTCTTCAACACCACGTACAGCCATGACCAGACGCGCGTCTACCGGTGGGGCTACCTGGCCGTCCGGTACATGCTCCAGTCCCACCGCTCCGAGACGGACACCGTCCTCGGCTACTACCGCGGCGGCAACTGGAGCGCCGCGCGCAGCTATCTGACCGGCAGCATCGGCTCGCGCCACGACGCCGACTGGTACACGTGGCTCGGCGCGTGTGCCGCCGGCGAGTGCGGCGGAGGCGGCGGCGGTGGCGGCATCACGGAGTGCGCCGGCACCGACACCCGCCAGATGGACCGCAACTGCAAGCGCAGCGGCATCGCCGCGACCGCGGGCGGCCACGCGTACTTCTACCTCTACGTCCCGGCCGGCACCGCGCAACTGAAGATCACCGCAAGCGGGGGCACGGGCAACGCCGACCTCTACTACAACAGCAGCACCTGGGCCACGACCGGCGGCTACACCAGCAGGTCGACGGGACCGGGCAACAGCGAGACGCTGACGGTCGGCAACCCGGCGGCCGGCTACCACTACATCAGCCTCGCCGCCGCCGCCGACTTCGGCGGAGCCACGCTCACCACCGAGTACTGACCGGGTAGCGGCGCAAGGGCACGACGACACGGAGGGAGGAGCCCCGGGGGAGCCCGGGTGGCGAGCGGAGCGCACCACCACCGCCGCCACCCGGGCCGTTCGCGTCCCCCGCTCCCGGGGCCCGCTCCCGGGCCCCGCTTTCGGACCCTGCTCCCGGACCCCGGCGGGCACGGCCGCCCGGGTCGGTACCCATAGAACCATGTGACATTGTACTGTTGCTCCACGGGCCCGCGACAGCGCGGCCCCGCCCGCATGCCGCGACTCACCCGGAGTACTCCATGACCTCTGCCCCACAGGAACGGTCCCGCCCCTGGCACGGCCTCATGGTCGCCACCGCGCTCCCGCTGCGCACCGACCTGACCGTGGACTTCGACGCCTACGCCGAGCACGTCCGCCGGCTCCTCGACGCCGGCTGCGACGGGGTCGTCACCAACGGCTCCCTGGGCGAGTACCAGACCCTGACCGACGACGAGCGCATCCGCCTGGTGCACACCGCCGTGGCCGCGGCGGGCGACGGCGACCGGGTCATGGTGGGGGCCGCGGCGTACGGCAGCGCCGAGGCCCGCGGCTGGACCGAGCGGGCGGCCGAGGCCGGCGTCGGCTCGGTCCTGCTGCTCCCGCCCACCGCCTACCGGTCGGACGAGGCGGCCGTCCGCGCGCACTACGCCGAGGTGGCGAAGGTCGGCCTGCCGGTCGTGGCGTACAACAACCCGTACGACACCCGCACCGACCTCACCCCCGCGCTGCTCGCCGCCATGCACGGGGAGGAGAGCATCGTCGCGGTCAAGGAGTTCACCGGCGACGTCCGCCGGGCGTACGAACTCGCCGAGCTGGCACCCGGACTCGACCTGCTGACCGGCGCGGACGACGTGCTGCTGGAGCTGGCCGTCGCCGGGGCCGTCGGCTGGATCGCCGGGTTCCCCAACGCGCTGCCCGACGCCTGCGCCACCCTCTACCGGGCCGCCACCGACGGCGACCTGGCGCTGGCCAAGCCGCTCTACCGGGCCCTCCACCCGCTGCTGCGCTGGGACTCCAAGCCGCAGTTCGTCCAGGCGATCAAGCTGTCGATGGACGTCGCCGGGCTGCACGGCGGCCCCTGCCGCCCGCCGCGCTCGCCGCTGACGGACGACGAGGCGGCGGCCGTACGGGGCATCACGGAGAAGCTGCTCGCCGAGGGCCTGGGCTGACCCGCCCGCACCACCGCGCCCGAGCGGCCCCTCGGCCTTCTCCCGCCCCGGTCTCCGGCCGCCGGGGCGGGAGGGCGGGGTAACATACAAAAATGTCACATCGCGCATCGAGCCCTCGCCGCCCGCGGAGGGAACACCATGGCTGAGGCGAAGCGGGGCAGGCTCATCTCGGTGCAGAAGCACCTGCGCGACCAGGTCGCCAACGCCCTGCGGGCCGCGCTGATAGCGGGCGAGCTGCGGCCCGGCGTCATCTACTCCGCGCCCGCGCTGGCCACGGAGTTCGGCGTCTCGGCCACGCCCGTCCGCGAGGCCATGCTCGACCTCGCCCGCGAGGGCCTGGTCGAGGCGGTACGCAACAAGGGCTTCCGCGTCACCGAGATGACCGAGGGCGACCTCGACAACTACACGGAGATCCGCGAGCTGATCGAGATCCCCACCGTGGGCCGGGTGACCGAAGTGGCCACCGCGGAGCAGTTGGAGGCGCTGCGCCCGATGGCCCAGGACATCGTCACCGCCACCCGCGAGCACGACCTCATCGGCTATCTGGAGGCCGACCGCCGCTTCCACCTCAGCCTGCTCGCGCTCGCCGGGAACGACCACCTGGTCACCGTCGTCGCCGAACTGCGCAACCGCTCCCGGCTGTACGGGCTGACGGACCTCGACCGCGCCGGCGCGCTCGTCGACTCCGCGCAGGAGCACATCACGCTGCTCGACCTGATGATCGCCGGCAACGCCGCGGCGGCGCAGGAGCTGATGGCCGGCCACCTCGGGCACATCCGCACGCTGTGGGCGGCCGGGCAGCGCAGCGCCGCGAAGCGGGCCAGCGCGCTGCGGCTCGGCGAGGGCTAGGGCCCGGGGGCGGAGTCGGGGCCGGGGTCAGGGCCGGAGTCGGAGTCGGGGCCGGGCGGTCGGCCCGGCCCGTCGCGTCGACCGCCTGCCGACCGCCCCCGCTCGGGGCGCCCGTCGCTCAGGCCGTCCCGTTGCCGGCGTCGAGCAGGGTCCCCATCCACTCCTCGACCGCGTCCGGGTCGCGCGGCAGCCCGCCCGACATCAGCCGGGCGCCGTCCTCGGTGATCACGAGGTCGTCCTCGATCCGTACGCCGATGCCGCGCAGCTCCAGCGGCAGCGTCTCGTCGTCGGGCTGGAGGTAGAGCCCCGGCTCCACGGTGAGGACCTGCCCCGCCTCCAGCACCCCGTCGAGGTACTGGCTCGCCCGCGCCTTGGCGCAGTCGTGCACGTCGAGGCCGAGCATGTGCCCGCTGCTGCACAGCGTGTAGCGCCGGTACAGGCCGCTGTCGGGGTCGAGCGCCTGCTCCGGGGTGATGCGCAGCACGCCCCAGTCGTACAGCCCCTCGGCGATCACGGCCATCGCCGCGTGGTGGAAGTCGCGGAAGCGGGCGCCGGGCCGCAGGGCGTCGATGCCGGCGCTCTGCGCGGCGAGGACGAGTTCGTACACCTGCCGCTGGACGCGTGAGAAGCGCCCGGACAGCGGGAGGGTGCGGGTGACGTCGGCGGTGTAGAGGGTGTCGGTCTCCACGCCGGCGTCGAGGAGCAGCAGCCGCGCCGGGTCGAGCGGGCCGTCGTTGCGGATCCAGTGCAGCACGCAGGCGTGTTCGCCGGAGGCGGCGATGGTCTCGTAGCCGGTGCCGTTGCCCTCGGCGCGGGCGCGGGTCTGGAAGACGCCCTCGATCCAGCGCTCGCCGCGCGGGTGGCGCAGGGCCGCGGGCAGGGCGCGTACGACGTCCTCGAAGCCGGCCGCGGTGTGGTCGGCGGCGAGCTGGAGCTGCCCGACCTCCCAGTCGTCCTTGACCAGCCGCAACTCCGCCAGGTACGTGCCCAGTTCGGCGTCCCGGTCCGGCTCGGCGGCGCTGTGCGGGCCGCGGTCGAAGAGGCCGTCGGTGCGGGCGTCGAGTCCGCAGAGCACCCGGGCCGGCGGCCGGGGCCCGGCGGTGAGCTTGGCCAGGTCGTCGAGGTCCCGGCAGGCCAGCCCGGTCAGTTCGGCGGCCTCGCCGAGGTCGGGGCGGCGGCCGACCCAGAACTCGCCGTAGCGGCGGTCCCGGTAGAACTCGTCGGTGTCCCGGTCCGAGCGGGGGCGCACGTACAGCACGGCCTCGTGGCCCTCGGCCCCGGCGGGCTCCAGGACCAGGACGTGCCCGGCCTGGTCCTCGCCGGTCAGCCCGGTCAGCCAGGCGTACGCGCTGTGCGGGCGGAAGCGGTGGTCGCAGTCGTTTGAGCGCACCTTGAGCACCCCGGCGGGCAGCACCAGCCGCTCGCCGGGGAAGCGCGCGGACAGCCGCGCGCGGCGGCCGGCGAGCGCGTCGTATCCGGGGACGCGGATGCCGGGCGGCAGCGGGCTGGGGGCCCACGCGCTGCTCATGAAGGTCTGGAGGGCGGCCGGGACGCCGAGGTCGTGGCTGCCGGTACGGGGACGGGCGAGGGGCTGGTCCATCGGGGCGGCTCCTGGTGAGCGGGGGGTGCCGGACACGGGTGCGTAACGAGTCCGCCGATCCCTTGCCAATAAAATTGCACATTATTATGTTACACACCGCGCCAGGGGAGGGAAGCGGGCCGGACGGCCCCGTCGCCCCCCGGTGATCTCGGATCCCAGCCCCGGACCCATCCACGACGGAGTGGAACATGATCAGCAGAAGTGTGCGCGCCGCGCTCGCGGCGTCTCTCGCGGCAGCCCTCACCGCAGGTGCGGCCGCCTGCTCGGCCGACTCCGGTGACTCCGGCGGCGGCAGGGGCAAGAACCCCGGCGCCACCGGCGTCATCGGCGGCACCCCCAAGCGCGGCGGCACGCTGACCGTGCTGTCCAACCAGGACTTCGCCCACCTCGACCCGGCCCGCAACTGGACGATGCCCGACATGGACTTCGGCATCCGGCTGCTCTACCGGACCCTGACCACCTTCCGGGCCGAGCCCGGCGAGAAGGGCACCGAGATCGTCCCGGACCTGGCCACCGACCTCGGCACACCCTCCGAGGGCGGCAAGGTGTGGACGTTCACGCTGAAGAAGGGGCTGAAGTACGAGGACGGCAGCCCCGTCACGGCGCGGGACGTGAAGTACAACGTCGAGCGGTCCTTCGCCGCCGACCTCACCGGAGGCCCGGACTACGCGCAGCAGTACCTCGCCGGCACCGAGGGCTACGAGGGTCCGCTCAAGGGCGAGCACCTGGACTCCATCGAGGTCCCCGACGAGCGGACCATCGTCTTCCGTCTCAAGCGGCCCATCGCCGAGTTCTCCTACACCGCCACCCTGCCGACGTTCGCGCCGGTCCCCGAGGCCGAGGACAGGGGCGTCCAGTACGACCAGCGGCCGTTCTCCTCCGGCCCGTACAGGATCGACCGCTACGACCGCGGCAAGGAGCTGGTGCTCGTACGCAACGAGCACTGGCGCGCCGCCACCGACCCCGTGCGCAAGGCGTACCCCGACCGGATCGTGGTCAGGATGGGCCTGGGCGGCGACCAGATCGACGACCGGCTCATCGCGAGCGGCGGCGGCGACGCCTCCGCCGTGGAGTGGGCCGACATGCGCCCCGAGAGCGTGGCCAAGGTGCTCTCCAAGAAGGACGTGCGCGCCCGGCTCGCCGCCGAGATCACCGGCTGCACGGACATGCTGCACCTCAACACCTCCCGCGCCCCCTTCGACGACCCCGCCGTGCGCCGCGCGATGATGGCCGCCGTCGACCGCGAGGCCCAGGTCACCGCCAACGGCGGCCCCGCGCTCAACGAGGTCGCCACCGCCTACCTGCCGCCCGCGCTCGCCGGCGGCAAGAAGAGCGACGTGCTGGGCATCCCGCCCGCCGGGGACGTGGCGAAGGCGAAGAAGCTGCTCTCCGACGCCGGGAAGGCCGACGGCTTCACCGCCACCCTCACCGTCTCCACCGGCGACAAGACCAGGGCCGAGGCGCTCCAGCAGAGCCTCGGCCGGGCCGGCGTCACCGTGAAGATCCGGACCGCCGACCCCTCCGTCTACTACGACACCATCGGCGACACGAAGAACGCGCCCGACATGGCGATCAGCGGCTGGTGCCCCGACTACCCCTCCGGCGCCACCTTCCTGCCCTTCGTCTTCGACGGCCGCACCATCCAGGAGACCGGCAACAAGGGCAACTACGCCCAGTTCCGCGACGAGGAGGTGATGCGGGAGATGGACCGCATCGCCACCCTGACCGACGTCGGCGAGGCGAACAGGGCGTGGGCGGAGCTGGACGCGCGGATCATGGCGAAGGCCCCGGCCGTCCCGCTGCTGTGGGAGCGCAAGCCGCTGCTGGTCGGCGACAACATCGCCGGCGCCTTCGGACACCCGGTCTGGACCGGGCAGTTCGACTACGCGGTGATCGGCCTGAAGGACCCGGGGACGTCATGACCGTACTCCGCAAGGCTTCCGGGGAGCCGCGGACCGAGCCCGCCGCGGCTTCGGCCGGCGCCGACGGGGCGGCGGCCGACCCGAGCCCCTGGCGCCTGGCGTGGCACGCGGTGCGGGGCGACCGCGGCGCCTGCGCGGCCCTCGCCGTCGTCGCCCTGCTGGTCTTCATGGCCGCCGCCGCGCCGCTGCTCAGCGCGCTCGGCGGCTGGTCCCCCACGGAGTTCGACAAGTCGGCCGTCGACCCGTACCTCGGCGGCCTGCCCAAGGGGGCGCTCGGCGGGATCGGCTCGGAACACTGGCTGGGCGTCGAGCCGGTCACCGGCCGCGACCTGTTCGCCCGGGTCGTCCACGGCGGGCAGGTCTCCCTGTTCATCTCCTTCGCGGCCACCGCCATCGTGGTCGTCGTCGGCACCGCCGCGGGCATCACGGCCGGCTACTTCGGCGGCCGGGTCGACACCGTGCTCAGCCGGCTGATGGACCTCACGATGTCCTTCCCCTCCCTCATCTTCATGATCGCGATGATGTCGGTGGCCCAGGACGTCAACCGCGTGCTGCTGATGACCGGCGTCATCGGCATCTTCGGCTGGCCCGGCATCGCCCGCGTGGTGCGCGGCGAGACGCTCTCGGTCAAGCACCGCGAGTACGTGGACGCCGCCCGCGCCGGCGGCTTCGGGGCCTGGCGGATCGTCACCCGGGAGATCCTGCCCAACGTCTCCGGGCCCGTCATCGCGTACACCACCCTGCTCATCCCCGGGATGATCAGCACCGAGGCCGCGCTCAGCTTCCTCGGCGTCGGCGTACAGCCGCCGACCTCGTCCTGGGGACAGATGATCTCCGAGGCCGTCTCCTTCTACGAGACCGACCCCATGTACTTCGTCATCCCCAGCGCCTTCCTCTTCCTGGCCGTGCTGGCGTTCACCGTGCTGGCCGACACGCTCCGGGAGACCCTCGACCCCCGGGGAGACCGCGCGTGATCCTCTACCTCGCCCGCCGGCTCGTGGGCGTCGCCGGCGTCATGCTGGCCATCTGCCTCGTCACCTTCACCATCTTCTACCTGCTGCCCGCCGACCCCGCGGCGGCGGCGTGCGGCAAGACCTGCACCCCCGAGCGACTCGCCGAGGTGCGCCACTCCATGGGGCTCGACCAGCCGCTGTGGCACCAGTTCGGCGACTACCTCACCGGCATCTTCGCCGGCCGCGAGCTGGGCGAGGGGCCGCACGCGCTCCAGTGCGGCTTCCCCTGCTTCGGCTACTCCTACGAGTACTCCCTGCCGGTGTGGGACCTCCTCACCGACCGGCTGCCGGTCTCGGCGTCGCTGGCCTTCGGCGCCGCGGTCATGTGGCTGGTCCTCGGCCTCGGCACGGGCATCGGCGCGGCCCTGCGCAAGGGCACGCGCACCGACCGCACCCTGATGGTCGGCGCCGTCGCCGCCGCGTCACTGCCCGTCTACTTCACCGCCGTCATGCTCATCCACGGCGTGGTCCGCGTCGCCGGCGTGCTGCCGTACCCCGAGTACGCCCCGCTCGGCGAAGACCCGCTCGACTGGGCCGCGAACCTGCTGCTGCCGTGGACCGCGCTGGCGCTGCTGTACGCCGCGATGTACGCGCGGCAGAGCCGCAGTTCGATGATCGAGGCCATGGCGCAGCCCTGCATCCGCACCGCACGCGCCAAGGGCATGCCCGAGCGCGTCGTCGTGGTCAAACACGGGCTGCGCTCCGGCATGACCCCGGTGCTGACCATCTTCGGCATGGACCTCGGCGGGCTGCTCGCCGGCGCCGTGATCACCGAGAGCATCTTCGGCATCCCCGGCGTCGGCAGGCTCTTCTTCGACGCCCTCCAGCGCTCCGACCAGCCGGTGATCCTCGGGGTCACGCTGCTCGCGGCCTTCTTCATCGTGGCGGCGAACCTCGTCGTCGACATCCTCTACGCGGTCGTCGACCCGAGGGTGAGGTACTGAACATGAGCGCTCCCGACACCGCCGAGGACGGCCGGGCCACCGCCGCCGGCGATCCGGCCGGCGAGCCGCCGCTGCTGCGCGTACGCGACCTGAAGGTCACCTTCCGCACCTCCGCCGGGCCGGTACGGGCCGTGGACGGCATCGACTTCACCGTACGGGCCGGCCGGACCCTCGGCATCGTCGGCGAGTCCGGGTCCGGGAAGTCCGTGACCTCCCTGGCCGTGCTGGGCCTGCACCGCGGCGCCGAGGTCAGCGGGTCCGTCGCGCTGGCGGGCCGCGAGCTGACCGGGCTCGGCGACCGGGAGCTGGCGAAGCTGCGCGGGCGCCGGATGGCGATGATCTTCCAGGACCCGATGTCCAGCCTGCACCCCTACTACACCGTCGGCGAGCAGATCGCCGAGGCGTACCGCGTGCACTTCGGCGCGGGCCGCCGCGCCGCCCGGCGGCGCGCGGTGGAGATGCTCGGCGAGGTCGGCATCCCCGAGCCCGCCCGCCGGGCCGCCGACCACCCGCACCGGTTCTCCGGCGGCATGCGCCAGCGCGTCATGATCGCCATGGCGCTGGCCTGCGAGCCCGACCTGCTCATCGCGGACGAGCCGACCACCGCGCTCGACGTCACCGTGCAGGCGCAGATCCTGGAGCTGATCGCCCGCATCCAGGACGAACGCGGCCTCGGCGTCGTGATGATCACCCACGACCTGGGGGTGGTCGCGCGCGTCGCGCACGAGGTCCTGGTGATGTACGCGGGCCGGCCGGCCGAACAGGCGCCGGTGGACGAGCTGTTCGCCGGGCCGGCGCACCCGTACACCCGCGGGCTCCTCGACTCGCTGCCGCGGCTCGACGACGACCCCGGCGTGCCCCTGCACACCATCCCCGGCAGCCCGCCTTCGCTGCTCGCGCCCGGCCCCGGCTGCGCCTTCGCGCCCCGCTGCGCCCGCGCCGCCGCGGCCCCCGGCGACGTACGCGAACGGTGCGGCGCGGCGCGGCCGGACCTCGTACCGCTGCGGGCGGGGCGGCTGGTCTCCTGCCATCTGCCGCTGCCGCCGGCCGACGACCGGCCGCCCGCACCACCGCGCGGCGATGCCGACGACCTGCACACCCCGGCCCCGGAGGGAACCCGATGACGTCCACCCGCAAGGCCGCGCCGCTCACCGGCCCCGGCCCGCGCCCGGCCGCCGGCGCCCCGCTGCTGTCGGCCCGCGGCCTGGTCAAGACGTTCCCCGGCCGGCGCACCCGCACCGGCCGCCCCGCCCCCGCGGTGCGGGCGGTGGACGGCGTCGGCTTCGACCTGCGGGCGGGTGAAACCCTGGGCCTGGTGGGGGAGTCGGGCTGCGGCAAGTCCACCACCGGGCGGATGCTCGTACGGCTGCTGGAGCCCACCGGCGGCTCCGTGACGTTCGACGGCGCGGACATCACCCACCTCGGACAGCGGGCTCTTAGGCCGGTGCGGCGCCACGTCCAGATGGTCTTCCAGGACCCTCTCTCCTCGCTCAACCCCCGCCACCGGGTGCTCCGCACCCTCACCGACCCGATGGTCGTCCAGGGCACGGACCCGCGCGCGGCGCGCTCGCGGGCCGCCGAACTGCTGGAGCAGGTCGGGCTCGGCGCCGAGCACCTGCGGCGCTACCCGCACCAGTTCTCCGGCGGCCAGGCGCAGCGCGTCGCCATCGCCCGGGCGCTGGCCACCCGGCCGCGGCTGATCGTCGCCGACGAGCCGGTCTCCGCGCTCGACGTCTCCATCCAGGCGCAGATCGTCAACCTGATGGAGCGCCTGCGGCGCGAACTCGGCCTGGCCTACCTGTTCATCGCCCACGACCTGTCGGTGGTCAAGCGGGTCTGCGACCGCGTCGCGGTGATGTACCTGGGCCGGATCGTGGAGATCGGCGACCGCGACGACGTCTACGCCCGCCCCGCCCACCCGTACACCCGCGCCCTGCTGTCCGCGGTCCCGGTGCCCGACCCGGCGGTGGAACGCGCCCGCGAACGCATCGTCCTCCAGGGCGACCTGCCGAGCCCGGCCGCGCCGCCGAGCGGCTGCGCGTTCCACCCGCGCTGCCCGAAGGCGCAGGACGTGTGCCGGACCCGGCGGCCCGCGCTGCTCGGCATCGGCGGCGGACCCCGGGAGGCCGCCTGCCACTTCCCGGAGACCGGCTGACCCCCGCCGGCGGGAATTGGCGTCGCGGGCCGGGGGAACCGCGTGAACCTGGGATGTCCGGTACGTACCCGCGAGCCGATGGTGGCTTGCATGACTTCCGCATCGGTGGCAAGCACGTGGACCTACGACGACTTCACCCGCGGCGCACTCGACCCGGCCCGCTGGCGGGTCATGGAGATGACGGGGGCCGGGGGCGTACGGCACGAGTACCGGGACGCCAACGCCCGGGTCGGCACCGGCGACGGGCGGCTGACGCTGACGGTCAACCCGTTCAGCCGCTTCCACGACACCGACCCGCGGCGCAACAACGCCAAGCAGATGTACCGGTCGGTGCGGCGCTTCGCCGTGCCGGCGGCGGGGCGGCTGACGTTCGAGGTGGAAATGGCGGTGCGAACCTACGGGCAGGTCCCGTACGACCTGCTCGACGCCTTCGGCACCGTGAACCTCTTCGACCTGGAGACCGGCGTCGTCATCAACGCCGCCGCGACCAACGACACGGTGTACGCGGTCGTCGAGCGGCTGGTGATCCCCGGCGTGAGCCGGCCGGAGGACCACTACATCCACCGGGTCGTCATGGACGTGCCCACGGAACCCGGGCGGGCGCACCGCTACGCCGTCGGCTACCGGGCCGATACGTCCGAGGTGCAGTGGTACGTCGACGGGCGGCTGGCGTACTGGGCGCGGGTGCCGGTGCCGGTGACCGGCTTCCACGCGGGGATGGCCCTCTTCTCGGCCCGCGACCTTGCCCGCTACTCCCGCGCGGAGCGGGAGCGCGGGCAGGGCGCGACCGGATGGTGGGGCCCGTGGCGGATCACGACGAGCGACCGCTGACCGCGGGCGCGGGGATGCCGCAAAGGCCGGGGGGCCGGGGACAGCCGGTGCCCCGACCGTACCCCGGCCCCGCCGCCTTCGGTCATCCCGCGTTCACGGTATTTCCGCCCACCGGGGGAGCGGGCGCCGGCGGTGCGGGGGGCGCGCCGCCGGCCGGGTGGCGGCGGATCGCCAGCGCCGTCACCGCGTACGCGACCAGCCCCACCGCCGTCGCCGCGACCGCCACCCCGGTGCCGTCGAAGACGGCCAGCGCCGCGCCGCCGCCCGCGCCGGCCAGCGCGACGCCCACGTACAGCCCGCTGGTGTTGAGCGCCACCGCCTCCGTGCCGGCCTCGCCCGCGAGTTGCAGGATCCGGGTGTTCGTCGGCGGGGTGAAGCTCCACGCCGCGCACCCCCACACCGCCAGGTTGAGGGCCACCAGCCACACCGGCGCCTCGCGGCCCGACGCCCCGGTCACGGCCAGCAGCGCGGACGCGGCCACGACGCCGGCGATCGACACCCGCAGCGTACGGTCCGGGCCCCAGCGGTCCGTCAGCAGCGCGCCCGCACCGGTGCCCACCGCCCCGGCGACACCGACCACCGCGATGAACAGGGCCAGGACGCCGCCGCCCCGGCCGGTCAGGTCCCGGGTCAGGGGCGCCACGTAGGTGTAGATCATCAGGCCGCTGCCGGCGCAGACCACGGTGCCCGTCGCGCAGAGCAGCACCGCCGGGCGGCCCAGGATCCGCAACTGCCCCCGTACGCCGAGCTGCGGGGCGCCGGTGACCCGGGGCAGCGCCGCCGCCGAGGCCGCCGCGACCAGGGCGGTGGCCACCGCGACCGCCACGAACGTCGACCGCCAGCCGAAGGCGTCGCCCAGCAGCGTGCCCGCCGGCACGGCCGTGAACAGCGAGAGCGTCAGCCCCGCCGCGACCGTGCCGATGGCCCGGCCCATCCGCTCGGGCGCCGCCAGCCGCGCCGCCGTGGCGAAGGCCGCGGGGGAGACGGTGGCCGCGATCAGCGCGGTCACCACGCGCGCGGCCATCAGCGTCGCGTAGTTCGGGGCCAGCGCGGTGGCGGTGTTGGCCACGGCGAAGGCCGCGAGGCCGCCGACGATCAGGGTCCTGCGGGGCAGCCGCGCGGTGACCACGGCCAGCACCGGCGCGGCCACCGCGAAGGTGACCGAGAAGACCGTGACCAACTGGCCGGCGGCGGCCTCGCTCACGTCCAGGTCGGCGGCGATGTCCGGCAGTATGCCCGCGATGACGAAGTCGTCGGTGCCGATGACGAAGGTGGCGAACATCAGGCACAGCAGCCATCCCGCGCCCCGCGCCGGCGGAGAAGAACTCACCTTGGTAGCCATGGGCGCACGCTAACGCCGCCGAGGAGGGGCACTTCCAGGGCGTTTCGACGCCAATTCGGAGAAACCCCGGGGCGGTCGGCGGCGCGCGATGCCGCGGACGCGGTAGTCGGCTGCTGCCGCCGCAGACCCCGGCGCCCGCGGCTACCGCCGCGGTGGTAGCGCACATCGGCCGCGCCTGGAGGACGACCCGCGACCGGCCCGGTTCGTACGCTGACGCCGCCAACCGCCGCGCGACCGAAGGGGTCCCCGATGTCCGTCCGTCACCTGTCCACCGCCGCCGCGGCCGCCGTGCTCGCCGTCGTCGTGTGCGCGGCGCCGGCGGCCGCGCACGTCCCGGTCGCGGCCGAGAGCGACGACGGCTCCGGCCGCGGCCCGGCCATGGCCGCCACGATCCTGGCGCTGATCGGCGTGGTGGCCGGCGGGCTCGCGCTGGCGCGCAAGCTCGGCTCCGGCCGCGGCGGGCCGCTGGCGTCCGTGGCGGCGTCGGCGGCCGGCGTCGTCGTCGGCGCCGTCGCGCTGGCCGGCTCCGACGACGTCGGCTCCGGCTCCGGCCGCGGCGGCGCGGTCGTGGCCCTGCTTCTCGGCGTGGTCGGGCTGGCCCTCGGCGGGCTGGCGCTGGCCCGCTCGCGGCGCGCCGGCCGGGACACCGGCTCGGTGTCCGTCTAGCCCCCACGGCGGACGGGCGGCTCCGGCGGACGCGTACGCCGGAGCCGCCCCCGTCTGTCAAGCCGGTGCTCAACTGACCACGCCCGGATGGGCATCGGGCACCCGCCGCCTTACCGTACGAAAGGTCAACGCCCCCCTGCGCCGAACAGGAGGCACCGCCATGACCGCGACCGCCCCCCAGTCCCAGTCCCCGTCGTCGCCCCTGACCGCCTGGCTGGCCGCGCGACCGGTGTGGCTCGTCGCCGTCCTGGCCACCCTCGCCGCCGCGGTGGTGGCGGAGTCGTTCACGCTGCTCGCCCGCGGCGCGGGGGTCGAGATGACCGCGGCCGGGATCGGGGAGGACGTGGCCACGGACATCCCGGTGGGCAGCATCGCGCGGAGCGTCGTGCTGTGGTCGCTCGCCGGCATCGTCCTCGCGGTGGTCCTGGACCGCCTCGCCCGGCGCGGGGTGCGCGGCGCCGGGCGCCCGGCGCGCGTCTTCGCCGTGTGCGCGGGGGCGTTCACCGTCCTCTCCCTCGCGGGCCCCGGCTTCGCGCCGCACACCGCCGACACCACCCAGGCCGTGCTGGCCTGTACGCACCTGCTGGCCGGCGGTGTCGTCATCCCGGTGGTGGCGCGCCGGCTCTCCTTCGTCTGACCCCGGGGCGGCCCCGGCGCCCGTGCTCTCGACGGCCGCTGTTTTGACATGTACTGCAAGAGGAGTACCGCGACCGCGGTAGTGCGGCCCGCGTAGTGCCTGCATCTGTACGTCGACTCCGGTGATCCCGCTCCCGAGGATGGGGGGTGCACCGCCCGAGACCCGAGGAGACGATGATGCCCACCGAGACCGCCCGCCCGGACGGCGCCCTGGCGAGGCTGGCCCGGTTCTGCCACCGGCGCCGCCGCCTGGTCCTGCTGGCCTGGATCGGCGGCGTGATCGCCGTGGCGTTCGCCGGCTTCGGCCTCGCGGCCGACCCCGACAACGACTTCTCCGGCGGGGACTCCGGGTCGGCCAGGGCGCAGGCCCTGATGGAGAAGCACTTCCCCGAGGAGCAGGGCGACACGCTGACCCTCGCGATCAAGGCGGACGCCGGGCTCGACGACCCGGCGGTACGGCAGAAGGTGGAGAAGGTCGTCGCCGACCTCGCCGACTCGCCGGTCACCGGTCCGGTGACCTCGCCGTACGACGACGGGCAACTGGTCACCGAGGACCGCCGCATCGCCCGTACGACCATCCCGCTGACCGACAAGGAGGCGACGAAGGACGAGGTCAAGCCCCTGGTGACCACCGTCAAGGACGCCTCCGGCGACGGGGTGCTCCTCGGGCTCGGCGGCGACAAGGCGGAGAAGGCCGAGACGCCCAAGCAGGGCCCCGCGGAGAGCGTGGGCGTGCTGGCGGCGGCGGTCATCCTGTTCATCTCCTTCGGCTCGCTGGTCGCGATGGGGCTGCCGATCGTCACCGCGCTGATGGCGATCCTCGGCGGCATCGCGCTGATGAAGATCGCCGGACACGTCGTCCCGTCACCGGACTTCACCGTCCTGGTCTCCGCGCTCATCGGCCTCGGCGTGGGCATCGACTACGCGCTGTTCATCGTGACCCGCTACAAGGAGAGGCTCAGCGACGGCGAGTCTCCCGAGGACGCCACCGTGGGCGCCCTGACCACCGCGGGCCGCGCCGTGCTCTTCGCCGGCACGACCGTGGTGATCGCGCTGCTCGGCCTGGTCACCATGGGACAGCGGCTGATGACCGGCGTGGCGGTCGCCGCGTCGCTGACGGTGCTGGTGACGATGGTCGCCGCGGTGACCCTGCTGCCGGCGTTCCTCGGCTTCACCGGGCACCGGATCAACTCGCTGCGGCTGCCGCGGCGTTCCGCCCGCGGCTCCCGCTCCGGCTTGGGCGAGGGCGCACCCGCGGCCGGGCGCCGCACCCCCGCGGAGCGCTGGGCCGGCGTGGTGCAGCGCCGGCCGCTGGCCGCCGCGGTGCTGGCCGTCGCCGGGCTGCTGCTGCTCGCCGCACCGGCGCTGTCGATGCGGCTCAGCCTGCCCGACGCCAGCGTCCAGCCGCGCGACCGGAGCAGCTACACCTCGTACGAGATCGTCTCCGAGGGCTTCGGCCCCGGCTACGGCGCCCCGCTGATCTTCGCCGCGGAGGTCGACGCCGCGGGCGGCGATCTGGCCCCGGCCGTCGGCGCGGTCGGCGGCACGCCGGGCATCGCCGACGTCACGCAGCCACGGGTGAGCGAGGACGGCGAGGCCGCCACCTTCATGGCGTTCCCGGAGACCGGCTACCAGGACGAGAAGACCGCGGACCTGGTGCACGAACTCCGCGACGACGTGCTGCCCGGGGTGCCCGGCGGCGATGCCGTCCAGGTCGGCGGCCCGAACGCCGGGGCGATCGACTTCGCCGACGAGACCGGCTCGCGGCTGCCGTTCATGATCGCGGTCGTGATCGTGCTGTCCCTGGTGCTGCTGGTCGCGCTGGTGCGGTCGGTGACGATCGCGCTCCAGGCCGCGGTGATGAACCTGCTGTCGATCGGCGCCGCGTACGGCGTGCTGGTCGCGGTGGTGCAGTGGGGCTGGCTGGGCTCGGCCCTCGGGTTCCCGACCGACATGCCCATCACCACGTGGGTGCCGATGATGATGTTCCCGGTGCTGTTCGGCCTGTCGATGGACTACGAGGTCTTCCTGATCTCACGGGTCCGCGAGGAGTACGAGCGCACCGGCGACACCAGGGCGGCCGTCACCCGCGGGCTGGCGCGGACCGCCAAGGTCATCACCGCCGCCGCGGCCATCATGATCGCGGTCTTCACCACCTCGCTGCTCGGCCACGACGTGTCGGTCAAGCAGATCGGCCTGGGCATGGCCGTCGCCGTGTTCATCGACGCCACCGTCGTGCGGATGGTCCTCGTGCCCGCGGTGATGGAGCTGTGCGGCAAGAGCAACTGGTGGATGCCCGGCCGCCGGGCACCGGAGACGACCTCGCCGCCGCCGGCCGAGGTCGGAAAAGAGGCCAAGGTCTGACCGTTTCCCGAACCGCAGGGCGGGGAATCCCGGCGCCGGGATTCCCCGCTCCGGCATGACGCTTTCCAGGTATTTTCGACGCCCTTTTGTCCGGGCGAATGCAGCCGGGTCAACCGCAAGTAAAGGGTGCACCATGCTGTGGGAAAGAAAGCAACCCCCCTGATTCTGCCGCCAAGTCGGCGCCAAGTGCAGGCCAAGTCCACGGGTTGAAAATCAAGTTGATAGCGAGTCGAACGGAGGGCACTGTAACGACTGAGCAAGTCCCGGGATAGACCTGGATAGTCAGGGGAATTATGACAACGTGGTCAACGAAGGGGACGAAGCAGCCGGAGACGATACCCGACGAGGCCGGCCCGTCCGGGCGCCCGTTGCCGGGGCCGGTGCACGCCGAGGCGAACGAGCGCTTCCTGCGCGAGCTTCTCGGCGCCGATCTGGACGACGAGCTGCGGGGTCTGGCCGCCGCGGCGGGTGAGAACGGGCAGTTGCTGGCGGAGCTGGCGTACGGGCTGGTCGACGAGGATCTGGTGGCCCGGGGTGAAGGAACGGTTCGGCTCGCACAGGCGCGGACTCCGCGCTGTGTACTGGCGTTTGTGAAGCTCCGGCTCGGCGAGCTGAGCCCGGGCTGCCAGGAGTTGTTGAAGATTGCCGCACTACAGGGCAGGTCGTTCCACCTTGAGGATGTCTCCAGGATGCTGAACCGGCCGCTCGCCACCCTGCTCGCACCGCTGGACGAGGCGATGTCCGCGGGATTCGTCGCGGCTACGGAGCGTCAATTCGTATTCCGTAGCGACTTTTTGATGCGCGGCGCGGTCGCGGCCATTCCCGCCCCCGCGCGCGGTGCGCTCCAGCGCGAGGCGATGCACCATTCCGGCAGGAGTGCGGAGGAAACACACCGAAGCATGTGGGCGCCCGAGCGCCCGGCCGAGCGGTTCGCCGTGGTAGCGGAGGGCGACGGCGGACCGTATTCGCGGGCACATGGGCTGATCATGAAGGGAAAGGTGGCCGTCGGAACCGATCTCGCCCGGCGCACCCTGGCCGCCCCCGGAATTCCCGCCGGGGCCCGGCTCGACGCCCAGGCGTCGGCGATCCTGGGCGGGCTGCTGCTGGGCCGCGAGGAGGAGGCCGGAACGCGGTCCCGGGAGATTCTGCGGGAGCGCAAGGACGAGCCGGACGACGTCGCCGCGCTGATGGCGATGACGGCGCTGTCGCATCTGAGCTGGCGGGCCGGCGAGCTGGCCGAGGGCATGCGGCTCAGCCGTGCCGCGGTGCGGTACAGCGGCGCCGCCGACCCCCTGTGGCGGCTGCACTTCCGGCTCGAACTCGCCGCCAAACTCACCGACCTGCGCGAGTTCGACGAGGCGGAGGCGCTGGTCGACGAGGCCGAGGCGGGCCTGTACGAGCTGTCCGCGGACGTCTGGCACGCCGCGCCGGCCGCGCTGCGGGCCCGGCTGTTCCTGGCGGCCGGCCGGTTCCGGGACGCCCGCCGGCACGCGGAGCAGGTCACCGCGGCGACGGAACGCAACGCCGTCCCCGCGCTCCTGCCGCTCGCCTACACCGTCCTGGCCACCGTCTGCCTCTACACCGGCGACCTGCCCACGGCGACCGACCACCTCCAGCGGGCCCGGGCCGACCCGGCGCACGACCGGCTGGCGCGGCAGTCGCCGCGGTACGCCTGGGCGGAGGTGCGGCTCGCGGTCCGAAGGGAAGGGCCCCGCGCGGGCGTCGCCCTGCTCTCCGGCACGTACGACCGGCTCCCCGCGGAGCGCCGGCTGTACGTCGAGGACCCGGCCGCCGCCGCGTTCCTCGTCCGGCTCGCGCTCGACACCGACGACACCGGCCTCCGGCGCACCGTACTCGACACCGTCAACGGCCTCGCCGGGGACAACCCCGGCATCTCCGTCGTCAGCCTCAGCGCCCTGCACGCCAACGCGCTCGCCGAGCGCGACGCCTCGGGCCTCGCGCACATCGTCGCGCAGTCCCCCGACCCCATCTCGATCGCCCTGGCGACCGAGGAACTCGCCAAGCTGCACGCCGGGCAGGCACCGGCGCGCAGGCCGCGGGTCGTGCCCGCACCGCCCGACCCCGCGGCGGCGGTCGCCGACGGCGCCGCCGGGCAGCAGCACGGCTCCTGCTGGGCCGTGCTGTCCGACATGGAGCGGCGCATCGCCTACCTGGTCAGCGTCGGGATGACGAACCGGCAGATCGCCCGGCGCGTCCACCTCTCGGCGCACACCGTCAACTACCACCTGCGCAAGATCTACAAGAAGCTGGGTATCGGCACGCGCGTCGAACTCGCCCGCGAGGCCGCCACGTACTCCGGCGCCGCGGCGATCTACTCGATCACCGACGACAAGCGGGGCCCGGGACCGGCCGCCGCGAGCTGACGGGAGGCGGTCGCGCCCTCGGGCGCGACCGCCTCGTGCGCCAGGAACTGCTTGGTCAGCTCGACCCTGCTGTTGATGTCGAGCTTGGCGAAGACCCGCCGCAGATGGCTGTCGACGGTGTGGGGCGACAGGAAGAGCACGCCCGCCGCCTCCCTGTTGGTCCTGCCGTCGACGATCGCCCGCACCACCCGCAGCTCCGCGCCCGTCAGGCTCTCCCAGCCCGCCTTGGGCCGGTGCGTGCCCAGCGCGGCGCGCACGTGCGGCACGCCGAGGCGGCGCAGCTTGCGCTGCACCCGCGCCGTGTCGCGCTGTGCGCCGCAGTCCAGATACAGGTCCGCCGCCGCCGCGAGCAGCCGCGCCGCCCCGTCCTTGTGCCGCGCGCCGTGCTCGCCGCGGGCCGCGTCCTCCAGCGCGCCGCCGGCCGCCAGCGGGCGGCCGGCGAGCCGGTACAGCTCGGCGGCCCGCTGGAGGGCGTCCGGGTCGTCGCGCAGGATGCCGTCCGCGTGCGCCGCACCTGCGGCCAGGGACGCCACGTCCGGGTTCCGCTCGGCGAGCCGCCGGGCGAACCCGGCCGCCTGCGCGGCCTCTTCGCCGAGCCCCGTCTGCCCGGCCAGGCGTACGAGCGTCGCCGCCGCGGTCGGCGCCTCGGCGAACAGCAGCGGGTCGGGCGCGGCACCCTGCTCGGCGTCGAGCAGCGAGCGGACCGTCATCGCCGCCCGCCCGCTGGCCGCGTGGAACTGCGCCAGCGCCCAGTCCAGGCGCGGCTTCACGGCCGCCGCGGCGTCCCCCGCCGGCCGCTCCGCCATGCGCAACTGCTGGCTGGCGGTGGCGAGATCGCCGCAGTGCATGCTGATCCGGGCCAGCACGAGCCGCGCGGGCAGCAGGTCCTCCGGAGCCGTCCCGTCCGCCAGGCCGAGGGCCGTCTCGGCCTCGGCGCGCGCCTCCTCCAGCTTGCCCGCCGCCGCCAGCAGCTCGGCGCGGTGGCCGTGCCACAGCGCCTCGGGCCACGGCCCGCCGCGCCGCTCGGCCTCCTGCCGTAAGGCGTCGCAGACGGCGGACGCCTCCTCGAAGGCGTCGGCGGCGACGAGGGCCCGTACCAGCCAGGTCCACAGCGGGCGGGCGCACACCTCGCAGCGCCCCGCGGCGGCCCGCCCCGCCCGCGCCGGGTCCGCGGCACCCTCCGTGTCCGCGGTGTCCACGGTGTCTGCGGCGTCCACGGCGTCCGCCACGTCGATCCCGGCGCGTACGGCGACGTCCGCGAGCCGCCCGGCCTCGGCCCCGCGCCCCGCGCCGCCGAGCAGCCGCAGGGCCCGGCCGAGGGTGCGTGCCGCCGTGCCGGAGTGTTCCACGAGCGCCGCCATGGCCCGCGCCACCGCGCCCTCGCAGCCGCACACCGCCGCCGCCGGTGCGGCGGGGGAGTCCGGTGGCGGTACGGGACAGGGCCGCGCCTCCTGCGTGTCCGGCGCGGCGGCCGGGGGCGGCCCGGGCAGCGCCGCCGCGGGCGCCGCGGGCCGGGCCGGCTCCGGCCGACGCAGCGCCGGATGCCGCAGCGCCTGGGCGACCACCTCGTGCGCGAACGCCAGTTCCTCGCCGTGCCGTTGCAGCAGCCCCGCGTGCACCGCCTCGTCCACCCCGGCCACCGGGGCGACCTCCGGCCCGCCGAGCGCCGCCGCCGCCTGCGCGGCGGTGAACGCCGCGCCGATGCCCGCGCCGGCGACGAGCAGCCGCCCCACCGCCGCCGGCAGCTCCGCCAGCAGCCCGCCGACGGCGTCGAGCACGTCGTCGGGCACCTGCTCGCCCAGTGCCGCCGCGGTGCCGTCCACGAACACCACCCGCCCCGTCGTGACCAGCGCGTCGAGCACGCTGGCCAGCAGCCACGGGTTGCCGCCGCAGCGGGCCGCCCAGGCGAGTACGGAGGAGTCCGGTTTGGCGCCCAGGAGCCCCGTGCACAGCTCCGCCACCGCCTCGTTGTCCAGCGCCCCGAGGTGGAGCCGTACCGCGGGGCCGTCGACCAGCCGGTCGACAGCGTGCTGCGCGAGCGACGGCGCCGCCACCGACCGCCGGGTGAGCAGCCACAGCACCGGCGAGCCCGCGAGTGACTGCACCAGCCCCCGCAGCGCCAGCCCGCCCATGTCGTCCACCCGGTGCACGTCGTCCAGCAGCACCACCAGCGGGTGCCGGCGCGCCGCGATCTCCACCAGCTCGCCGACCTGGTCCATCAGCCGGAACGGATTGCCGTCCGGCCGTACCAGGTCGTCCACGTCCACCTCGGCCGACAGCACCCGCCGCAGGTAGTTCATCAACAGGTGCACGGGCAGCGGCTGCCCTCCCCCGCCGGCCGCACCCTCGTTCGCGGGGGTGCCACCTCCCCCACCGGCTACGCCCTCGTTGGCGGGGGTGCCCCCACGTGCCCCGGCCCGTCCGGCGACCACGGTCAGGCCGCGTTCCGCGCCCTCCCGGGCGGTGGCCCGCAGCAGCCGGCTCCGGCCGATGCCCAGCGGCCCTTCGACGACGACGCAGCCGCCGGCGCCCTGCGCCGCGGCGTCCAGATGCCCGCCGAGCACGGACAGCGTGCCCTCACGCCCTACGAGTGGTGCCATGATCGCCCCCGCGGTGCCGTGGAGAATCCTCGAACGCGTGCCATGAGCCTTGGCGCCAATGGTCATCGAGCGGCAATGGCGGGTCAATGAAATCCGCTACGACAACTCGGGTAGCCCCCACTACCCGTCCGGGTAGTGGGCAGGACCGCGCGGCGCGATTACTTTTCTACGTACCCGATAACCCGCGCATTCGCGGAAGCCCTCGATACGTACAGCAATACATTCTCCGCCGACCAAGGGGTTCGCATGTCCGCAACCGCCGAGATGAACGAGCTGTACGCAGTCGTCGAGCAGTCGGCCCACACGCTCGGCGTGCCGTGCGCGCCCGAGACGGTACGCCCCGTCCTGGCCGCCTACGCGGACGCCTTCGGGCACGACGCGACCGTCGTCGCCTTCCGCGTCGCGACCAGCCTGCGCCACGCCGGCGAGCTGGACTGCCGGTTCACGACGCACCCCGAGCAGCGCGACCCGTACGCCGCCGCCCTCGCCGCCGGCCTCACCCGGCCCACCGACCACCCCGCCGGTGCCGTGCTCGCGCAGTTGCAGGGGCGCTGCCACGTCGACAGCCACGGCGTCGACTTCGGCGTCGTCGGCGGCTTCAAGAAGGTCTACGCCTTCTTCACCCCCGACGACCTCCAGGAGGTCTCCAAGTTCGCCGACCTGCCGGCCATGCCCCCCGCCCTGGCCGGGCACGCCGGCTTCTTCGCCCGCCACGGCCTCGCCGACCGCGTGGGCGTCGTCGGGATCGACTACCACCACCGCACCCTCAACGTGTACTTCAACGACGTGCCCGCGGGCCTCTTCGAGCCCGACACCATCACCGCGACCCTTCTCGAACTGGGCCTGGCCCGGCCGAGCGAGCAGATGCTGAAGCTCGGCCGCGAGGCGTTCGGGCTGTACGTCACCCTCTCCTGGGACTCGCCACGCATCGAGCGGATCTGCTACGCCGTGACGACCCCGGACCTGGCCACGCTGCCGGTCCGGGTGGAGCCGGAGATCGAGCGGTTCGTGCGCGGCGTCCCGGCCGACGACGGCGACCGCAAGTTCGTCTACGGCGTCGCGGTGGCGCCCGGGGGCGAGTACTACAAGCTGGAGTCGCACTACCGCTGGAAGCCCGGGACGATGGACTTCATCTGACCGGCCGGCGCCGGCGGTTCACCGGCCGCGCGGGGTCACCAGCCCGGACTCGTAGGCGATGACCACCAGTTGGGCGCGGTCGCGCGCGTGCAGCTTGAACATCGCCCGGTTGATGTGGGTCTTCGCGGTCAGCGGGCTGATCACCATGCGGTCGGCGATCTGGTCGTTGGACAGCCCCTGCGCGGCCAGCGCGACGGACTCGCGCTCCCGGTTGGTCAGCTCCTCCAGACCGCGCACGGCCGACGGGTCCAGCGGCGGCTGCGACACGTACTTGTTGATCAGCCTGCGGGTGATCGACGGCGCAAGCAGGGCGTCGCCGCGCGCCGCGACGCGCACGGCGTGCAGCAGGTCCTCCGGCAGGATGTCCTTGACCAGGAACCCGGCGGCGCCCGCGCGCAGCGCGTTGAACACGTTCTCGTCCAGGCCGTAGTTGGTCAGGATCACCACGTGGATATGGGCCAGCGCCGGGTCCGCGGCGATCTGCCGCGTCGTCTCGATGCCGTCCATCACCGGCATCGACAGGTCGACCAGCGCGAGGTCCGGCAGGTGCTCGTGCGCCAGCGCCAGGCCCTCCTTGCCGTCGCCCGCCTCGGCCACCACCTCGATGTCGTCCTCGGCGTCGAGCAGCGCGCGGAACCCGCTGCGCAGCAGCGGCTGGTCGTCGAGCATCAGCACACGGATCACGGGATCCTCGCAACCGGAAGTTCGGCCTGTACGGTGAAGCCGCCCTCGTCTCGCGGCTCGGCGCGCAGGCTGCCGCCGAGGGCGGTGACGCGCTCGCGCATCCCCAGCAGGCCGACGCCGGGCTTCGACGCCGCGCCCGGCCGGGCGGTCCCGTCGTCGTCGATGCGGATGGCGAGGGCGCCGGGGCGGTAGGAGATGAGGATCGAGGCGGTGGAGGCCGCCGCGTGCCGGGCGGTGTTGGTCAGCGACTCCTGCACGATCCGGTAGGCGGTACGGCCCACCGCGTCGGGCACCTCGTGCCGCTGGCCCTCGACCGTGAGCGTCGTGTGCAGCCCTATGCCGTGGGTGCGCTCCACCAGCTCCGGTACCCGGTCGAGCCCGTGCGCCGGGGCCTGTTCGCCCTCGTCGCGCAGCGTCTCCAGCGTCGCGCGCAGTTCCCGGGTCGCCTCCCGGCCGGCCTCCTGGATCGCGAGCAGCGAATCCGGGACCTCCTCGCCCCGCTTGCGGGCGAGGTGGACGGCGACCTCGGACTGCACCTTGACGATGGAGATCTGGTGGGTCAGCGAGTCGTGCAACTCCCGCGCTATGTGCAGCCGTTCCTCGGTGGCGCGCAGCCGCGCGGCCTCCTCGCGGGTGCGCTCGGCCTCGTCCGCGCGCCGCTCGGCCTGCCGCAGCGCCTCGCCGGCGGCGCCGGCGGCGATCAGCCAGGCGAGTTCGAGCACGCCGCGGGCCTGCGCGAAGGCGTCCGCGGGGCCGTCGCCGGGGGAGGCCATCACCGCGTACGGGAGGGTGAGCACCAGCACCACGCTCACCGCGACGGTGACGACGCGGTGGCCGGACCGTACCGCGGCGTAGACGGCGAACAGGTAGGCCACGGCGGGCACGTCGAAGCCCGCGGCGTTGTAGCCCACCACGCACAGCCCGGTCACGGCGAGGATCGGCACCGGCGCACGGGCGCTGCCGGCCAGGGCCAGCCCGCTGGTCACCAGCAGCCCGTAGCCGAGCAGGTCGAGCTTCGTGGCGGCGTGGTCCCCGGACAGCGCGGTGATCAGCAGTACGGCGGCCACGCAGACCGCGATCACCAGACTTCTGACCCGGGCCCAGACCGTGGACAGCCGGGCGCGCATACGAGCACCCTAACGGCAGTTCCGCGCCTTCGAGTACTGCTTGCGGAGGAGTATCCGACTACCGCGCACACAGTAGTTTGACGGGCAGTACGGCGAACGCGGCATCCGGTGAATTCCCGGTGACCGCAATACCGTACGGCGCGCAGCCGCCATCGCGTGTTCGCGGTAACGCCCGTTCGCCATGGCGTGACCCACTGAATTCGACGCCACTACCCGGGCGAGTAGTGGGCCGGGAAGAAAGCCGCGCTTACTGTCGAGCCATACCGGGTCGACGAAGGCGGTGAAACGGCTGTGACTGTGCTCGTCCAGAAATTCGGCGGTACCTCGTTGGGGACGCTCGACCGCGTACGCCGCGCCGCCCGGCGCATCGAGGCGGCCCGGCAAAGCGGCCGGCAGGTGGCCGTGGTCGTCTCCGCCCGCGGCGGCCGTACCGACGAACTGCTGCGGCTGGCCGCCGACGTCGGCGCCGCGGCCCCGTCCCGGGAGCTGGACCAACTGCTGGCCGTCGGCGAGGCGGAGTCCGCGGCGCTGATGGCGATGACGCTGGGCGCCATGGGCGTGCCGGCGCTCTCGCTGACCGGCGGGCAGGCGGGGATCCGCACCACCGACCGGCACGGCGACGCGCTCGTCTCCGGCATCGGCGCGGAGCGGGTACGGGCCGCGCTGGCCGCCGGGCGGGTGGCGGTGGTCACCGGGTTCCAGGGCGTCGACCGCGCCGGCGACGTCGCCACCCTGGGCCGCGGGGGCTCCGACACCACCGCCGTGGCGCTCGCGGCCCGGCTGAGCGCGGCGACGTGCGAGATCTACACGGACGTGGACGGCGTGTTCACCGCCGACCCCCGCGTGCTGCCCGCCGCCCGCTGCCTGCCGTGGGTCGACCCCGGCGTGATGGCGGAGATGGCGTTCGCGGGCGCCCGGGTCCTGCACACCCGCTGCATCGAGCTGGCCGCCATGGAAGGGGTCGAAGTGCGCGTGAGGAACGTGTCGTCGCAGGCGCCCGGGACGACGGTCGCCGAGCGGCAGGACGACCGCCCGCTGGAGACCCGGCGGGCGGTCGTCGCGGTCACCCACGACACCGACGTCGCCCGGGTGCTGGTGCACTGCCGGGACAGCCGCCGGGACCTGGCGCCCGACGTGTTCGAGGTGCTGGCCGCGCGGGGGACCGTGGTGGACCTGGTCGCCAGGTCGGGGCCGTACGAGAACGAGTTCCGCATGGGCTTCACGATCCGCCGCGGCGAGGCCGACCGGGTACGGGAGGCGCTGCACGAGGTCGCGGCCTCCTTCGGCGGCGGCGTGCACTTCGACATGGACGCCGGCAAGGTCTCCGTGGTCGGGATGGGCCTGCTCAGCCGGCCCGAGTACGCCGCCCGGCTGATGGCGGCGCTGGCCGGCGCCGGGATCCCCACGAGCTGGATCTCCACCTCCCAGATGCGGCTGTCCGTGATCGTCCCGCGGGAGCGCACCGTCGATGCCGTGGAGACCCTGCACCGCGAGTTCGGCCTCGCCGGGCCGCCCCCGGACGGCGCCGCGCCCGCGCCCCCCGGCCGCTCCGCCACCGTTTGAGAGAGGCAGGACACAAGTGGCTGTACTCAACGCTTCGTTCGGCCGTGGGCTGCGCCTGCGACGCCTCTTCCGGCACGGCGACGGGCGGCTGCTCGTCGTACCGCTCGACCACTCGGTCACCGACGGCCCGCTGCGCCCCGGCGACCTGGACCCGCTGCTGGGCGAGCTGGCCGGCACCGGCGTGGACGCCGTCGTGCTGCACAAGGGCACGCTGCGCCACCTCGACCACGGCTGGTTCGGCGGCATGGCGCTCATCCTGCACCTCAACGCGAGCACCCGGCACGCCCCGGACCCGGACGCCAAGTACCTGGTGGCGCACGTCGAGGAGGCGCTGCGGGCCGGCGCCGACGCCGTCAGCGTGCACGTCAACCTGGGCTCCCGCCAGGAGGCCCGGCAGGTCGCCGACCTCGCCGCCGTGGCGGGGGAGTGCGACCGCTGGAACGTACCGCTGCTGGCCATGGTCTACGCCCGCGGGCCCGGGATCGGCGACTCGCACGCGCCCGACCTGGTGGCGCACGCCGCGCTGCTCGCCGCCGACCTCGGCGCCGACGTCGTCAAGACCGACTACGCGGGCACGCCCGAGGAGATGGCCGACGTCGTACGGGCCTGCCCGATCCCCGTGATCGTGGCCGGCGGCCCGCGCCACGCCGACACGGGCGCCGTCCTGTCGTTCGTCTCCGACGCGCTGCGCGGCGGCGCCGCCGGGGTGGCGATGGGGCGCAACGTCTTCCAGGCCGAGAAGCCCGGCCGGATGGCCGCGTCCATCGCCCGGCTGGTGCACGACCCCGGACACGCCCCGGACCCCACCGGCACCCCCGCCAACGGGGGAGACCGGCTCGCCCTCACCCCGTGACGACCGCGCACCCGATCCCCGCCGCCGTCCAGAACCCCGCCGACCAACCGCTCTGAGGAGAGATCCGTGAAGCTGTGCTGGCTGGACATCCGTGCCGCCGACGGGGCCAAGGAGGCCATCGTCGAAGAAGCCATCCACCAGCGGGTCGACGCCATCGTGGCGGCCGACCCGGCCGACCTGGAGCCGCTGCCCCCGACGGTGAAGAAGGTGCTCTTCCCGCAGGGCCGGCCGCTGCCCGAGAAGCTGGAGCCCGCCGACCTCGTCATCGTCGACCCCGCCCGCCACGGCGACCCCGCCGCGCTCGCGCTCGCCCACGAGGGCGTGGAGTTCGGCCGCTACGTCGAGATCACCGACGCCGGCAGCCTCGACGACGCCTGCCGCGCCGCGCGCCAGGACCGGTGGAGCCTGCTGGACTTCCGCGACCCCACCAAGATCCCGCTGGAGATCGTGCTCGCCGCCGCGGCCGGCGCCGAGGGCAGCATCGTCACCCGCGTCGCGGACGTGGAGGAGGCCGAGATCGTCTTCGGCGTCCTCGAACACGGCTCGGACGGCGTGATGCTCGCCCCCCGCGCCCCCGGCGAGGCGACCGACCTGAAGGCCGCCGCGGTCAGCCAGGCCGCGGACCTGGCGCTGGTGGAGCTGGAGGTGACGGGCATCCGCCGGGTCGGCATGGGCGAGCGGGCCTGCGTGGACACGTGTACCAACTTCCGCCTGGACGAGGGCATCCTCGTCGGCTCGCACTCCACCGGCATGATCCTGTGCTGTAGCGAGACCCACCCGCTGCCGTACATGCCGACCCGCCCGTTCCGCGTCAACGCCGGCGCGCTGCACTCGTACACGCTCTCCGCCGAGGGCCGCACCAACTACCTCAGCGAGCTGACTTCCGGCGGCAAGGTGCTCGCCGTCGACTCCGCGGGGAAGTCCCGCGTCGTCACCGTGGGCCGGGTCAAGATCGAGACACGGCCGCTGCTCGCGATCGACGCGGTCGCGCCGTCGGGGGTGACGGTCAACCTCATCGTCCAGGACGACTGGCACGTACGGGTCCTCGGGCCCGGCGGCGAGGTGCTCAACGTCACCGACCTGACCGCCGGCACGAAGGTGCTCGGCTACCTGCCCGTCGAGCAGCGGCACGTCGGCTACCCCATCGACGAGTTCTGCATCGAGAAGTGAGCGGTGGCCGCGAGATGACCCGGCAGCCCGTGCTGGACTTCCACGTACGCCTCGCGCCCCGCCCCGGCGCCGCGGAGCGGCTGCTCGCGGCGATGGACGGCTGCGGCCTGGCGCGCGCGGTGGTCTGCGCCGGCGGCACGATCGACCTCGACACCCTCGCCCGCCAGTTGGTGGCGGGCGGGCACGTCGAGACCGACGCCGACAACGACGCCGTGCTCGCCGCCTGCGCGGGCACCGGGGGTCCCCCCGCCAGTGAGGGCGTAGCCGGTGGGAATGGGGGTCCCCCCGCCAGTGAGGGCGTAGCCGGTGGGGGAGGGCGGCTGGTGCCGTTCTGGTTCGCCAACCCGCACCGCCCGCCGGAGGCGTACCGGGCACGGGCGGCGGAGTTCCGCGGCCTGGAGATCTCGCCGGCGGTGCACGGCGTCGCGCTCACGGACCCGCGCGTCGCCGCCCTGGTGGAGGTGGCCGCCGAGCGCGGCCACCCCGTCTACACGGTCTGCCTCGCCCGCCCCGGCGCGGGCGTGGCCGACCTCGTGACCCTGGCCCGCCGGTTCCCGCGCACGGACTTCGTGCTCGGGCACAGCGGCATCGGCAACATCGACTTCCACGCCCTGGCCCTGATCCGCGACGAGCCCAACATCGCGCTGGAGACCTCCGGCGGCTACACGTGCGTGGCCGCGGCGGCGATCGACCGGCTGGGCGCCGCCCGGGTGGTCTTCGGCTCCGAGTACCCGCTCCAGCACCCGGCCGTGGAACTCGCCAAGTTCGAGGCGCTCGGCACCCCGCCGGAGCAGTGGCGGCAGATCGCCTGGGAGAACGCCCACCGACTACTGGGGGAGGAGAAACCGTGACCGACGCAACGGCGAACCTGCCGCACATCGGCCAGTGGAACGGACCCGAGGAACTGCGCGGCCTACAGGAGAAGCAGCTCCCGCAGACCGTCGCCTGGGCCGCCCGCTCGCCCTTCTACCGGCCCCGGCTGGCCACGTCCGCCGCCCTGCCCGCGACCGCCGCCGACCTCGCCGGCCTGCCGCTGACCACCAAGCAGGACCTGCGGGACAACTACCCGTACGGCATGCTCGGCGTGCCGAAGGAACGCCTGGCCACCTACCACGAGTCGAGCGGCACCGCCGGCCGGCCCACGCCGTCGTACTACACCCAGGAGGACTGGCTCGACCTCGCCGAGCGCTTCGCCCGCAAGTGGATCGGCATCTCCGCCGCGGACGTCTTCCTGGTCCGCACCCCCTACGCGCTGCTGCTCACCGGCCACCTCGCGCACGCCGCCGCCCGGCTGCACGGCGCCACCGTCGTGCCCGGCGACAACCGGTCGCTGGCCATGCCGTACGCCCGCGTGGTGCGCACCCTGCACGACCTGGGCGTCACGCTCACCTGGTCGGTGCCGACCGAGTGCCTCATCTGGGCCGCCGCCGCCACCGCCGCGGGCCACCGCCCCGGCGCCGACTTCCCCGCGCTGCGCGCGCTGTTCGTCGGCGGCGAGCCGCTGACGACCGCACGCCGCGAGCGGATCAGCCGGCTGTGGGGGGTGCCGGTGATCGAGGAGTACGGCTCCACGGAGACCGGCAGCCTCGCCGGGGAGTGCGCGTACGGGCGGATGCACCTGTGGGCCGACCGGGCGCTGTTCGAGGTGTACGACCCGCGGACCGGCACCGTCTCCGCGGAGGGCGCGGGGCAGCTCGTCGTCACCCCGCTGTACCGCGAGGCGATGCCGCTGCTGCGCTACAACCTGGAGGACGACGTCGAGGTCTCGTACGACGACTGCGACTGCGGCTGGCACCTGCCCACCGTCCGGGTCCTGGGCCGGGCGGCCTTCGGGCACCGCGTCGGCGACGCGCAGGTCACCCAGCACCGTCTCGAACAGGTCGTCTTCTCCCTCCCCGACGCCTACGGCGTGTACTTCTGGCGCGCCCGCGCCGAGCCGGTGTCGCTGCGCATCGAGGTCGAGGTGCCGCCCGAGCACCGCGCGGACGCCGAGGCGGCGCTCGCGGCGGGCGTACGCGCCGAGTTCGGCGTGGACGCCGACGTCACCGGACTGCCGCCGGGGTCCCTGATCCCCGGTGACGCACTCACGAACATGCCCGACGTGGTCAAGCCGCGCAGCCTGTTCGGCCCCGACGAGGACTGGAGCAAAGCGCTCCTCTACTACTGAGGAGGAAGGCATGTCGCAGATGAGGGTGGCCGTCGTCGGCGCCGGGATCGCCGGCCTCGCCTTCGCCGCCGCCCTGCGCCGCGGCGGGGCCGACTGCCACGTCTACGAGCAGGCGGAGCACCTGGCCGAGGTGGGCGCGGGCGTGCAGCTCGCGCCCAACGCCACCCGGCTGCTGCACCGCCTGGGCCTGCGGGCCCGGCTGCGCGCCGTGGCGGTCGCCCCGGAGGCGATCGAGATGCGGCGCTGGGACGACGGCCTGATGCTCCAGCGCACCCCGCTGGGCGACAGGTGCCTGCGCCGCTTCGGCGCGCCGTACTACACCGTGCACCGCGCGGACCTGCACGCCGCGCTGCTGTCCCAACTGCCGCCGGACCGGCTCCACCTGGGCGCCCGCCTCGTCGCCGTCACCCAGGACGAGGCCGAGGCGCGGCTGCACATGGCCGACGGGCGGACGGTCGCGGCGGACGCGGTGGTGGGCGCGGACGGCATCCACTCGGCGGTGCGCGAGTGGTTCGTCGCCGACTGGCCGCGCTACTCGGGTCAGACGATCTACCGCGGGCTGGTGCCCGCCGAGCGGGTGCCCCACCTGCTCGCCGAGCCGCGGGTGCGGCTGTGGTTCGGGCCGGAGCAGCACTGCGTGTGCTACCCCGTCTCGGGCGGCCGGCAGGTCAGCTTCGGCGCGACCGTGCCGGCGGCGTCCTGGGAGGTGGAGTCCTGGTCGGCGCGGGGCGACGTCGCGGGGCTGCGGGCGGCGTACAAGGGCTGGCACGACGACGTGCTCCGGCTGCTGGACGCCGCGCGGAACGTGAGCAGATGGGCGCTGCACGACCGCGACAGCACCGACCGCCTCGGCTGGGGCCGGGTGGGCGTCATCGGCGACGCCGCGCACCCGATGCTCCCGTTCCAGGCGCAGGGAGCGAACCAGGCCGTCGAGGACGCCGTCGTCCTCGCCCGCTGTCTCACCGAGGCCGGCGGCGCCGGCGCCGGCCGGGACGCGGTGCGCGCGGCCCTGCGCCGCTACGAGCGCATCCGCCTGCCCCGTACGACCCGGATCCAGCAGCAGTCCCGCGCCAACGCCGAGACCTTCCACCTGGCCGACGGCGCCGCGCAGCGGCGCCGCGACACCGGTGCCCTCGCCGAACCGGGGCTGGACCGGCACCGGTGGCTCTTCGGGTACGACGCCGAGCAGGCAGTCGCCACGACCGGCAGGAGTTCATGATGGAACTGACCGGAATCGAGTCGACCGTCGCCCTGGTCACCGGAGCGGCGCAGGGCATCGGCGCGGCCGTGGCCACCACCCTGGCCGGCGCCGGCGCGCACGTCGCCGCGCTGGACCGCAACGCGGAGAAACTCGCCGTGGTCGTCGCCAAGCTCGCGGCCGAGGGCGTGCCGGCCCGCGGCTACACCGTCGACGTGTGCGACAGCGCGGCGGTGGACGCCGCCGTCGCACGCGTCGAGGACGAACTGGGGCCCGTCGGCATCCTCGTCAACTCCGCCGGCGTCATGCACACCGGCCGCGTCGTCGAGCTGCGGGACCGGCAGTGGGCCGAAACCCTCGCGGTCAACGCCGGCGGCGTGTTCCACGTCTCGCGGGCGGTGGCGCGCCGCATGATGCGCCGCCGGCGCGGCGCGATCGTCACGGTGGCGTCCAACGCCGCCGGCGTGCCGCGTACCGAAATGGCCGCGTACGCCGCCTCCAAGGCCGCCTCCGCCCAGTTCACCCGCTGCCTGGGCCTGGAGCTGTCCGGCTACGGCATCCGCTGCAACGTCGTCTCGCCCGGCTCGACGGACACGCCCATGCTCCGCGCCATGCACGACGGCGACCCGGAGCTGCGGGAGGTCGTCGAGGGCATGCCGGCCGAGTACCGCGTGGGCATCCCGCTGCACAAGCTCGCCCAGCCGCGGGACGTGGCGGAAGCCGTCGCCTACCTGGTGTCCGACCAGGCGGGCCACGTCACGATGCACGACCTGTACGTGGACGGCGGCGCCTCACTGCACGTGTGACGCCGCCGGCCGCCCCGCCCTTGAGGAAAGGAACACCACCGTGTCGGAACGCACCCGGGTCGTGGTCGTCGGCGGAACGTCGGGAATCGGGCGGCACTTCGCCCGGACCTGCGCCGACCGCGGCAGCGACGTCGTCATCACCGGCCGCGACGAGCAGCGCACCAAGGCCGCCGCCGACGAGATCGGCGGCCGGACCCGCGCCCTCGCGCTCGACCTGGCCGACCCCGGGGCCGCCATCACCGCGCTGGGGGCCGTCGAGCACGTCGACCACCTCGTGCTCACGGCGCTGGACCGGGACCAGAACACCGTGCGCGACTACCGCCCCGACGCCGCCACCCGGCTGCTGACCGTGAAGCTCACCGGCTACACCGCCGTCCTGCACGCGCTCGCCCCCAGGATGCCGGACCACGGCGCGGCCGTCCTGCTCGGCGGCCTGGCCAGCCACCGCCCGTACCCGGGCTCCACCACCGTGACCACCGCGAACGGCGGCATCGCCGCGCTGGTGCGGACCCTGGCGTTCGAGCTGTCGCCGATCCGCGTCAACGCCCTGCACCCGAGCATCGTCGCCGACACCCCGTTCTGGAGCGACAAGCCGGCCGCGCGATCCGCCGCCGAGGAGAAGGCCCTCACCCGGCGGCCGGTGACGATGCGGGACGTCACCCACGCGATCACCTTCCTGCTGGAGAACCGTGCGATCAACGGCGTCAACCTGAACATCGACGGCGGCGACGTCCTTCTCTGAGAACCCTTCTCCGCCGTGCGGAGAAGCGCCGGTCCACGTGAATCCCCCGCACGGTCACGCCAATTCCCGTACCGCGCGGGAAGACCGCGTGAATGGGTCATGTCGCCGCCGCGGCAGCGCCCGACACTGCATGGATGACCGCCACGTCCGGACGTCCTCGTCCTGACGTCCCTGTCAAGGAGGTGTCATGAGTTCGACGGACTCGCCGGCGGGCGGCGACCGCTATCTCGCCGTGCACGGCAGCGCCGGGTTCAAGTCCCTACAGCGCAAGACGAATTCCTTCCTCATCCGGGCATGCGTCCTCTTCTTCGGATGGTGGTTCGTCGGGACGTCGCTGGCCGCCTTCGCCCCCGGTTTCTTCCGGCAGGAGATAGGCGGACCCGTCAATGTCGGCCTGCTGTTCATGTTCCTGACGTTCGTCGTCGTCGTGACGGTCTGCGCGAGTTATCTGCGCTACGCCGCCAACCGGCTCGACCCCTTGACCGACCAGGTCCGGGCGGAACTGG
Organism: Streptomyces sp. 184; assembly: GCF_045781775.1. Lineage (NCBI taxonomy): Bacteria > Bacillati > Actinomycetota > Actinomycetes > Kitasatosporales > Streptomycetaceae > Streptomyces > Streptomyces sp. 184. The sequence continues at coordinate 2,490,226 of NZ_CP123230.1, forward strand.
AAGGAGAGCCGCGATGAGCACGATCCTCGCCGACCCGCCGCCGCCCATCGACAACACCTGGGCGGTGCCCGGAATCGCGATACCCGCGACGATAGCCGCCGCCGTCGCGGTGTACTTCGTCGTCAGGGCGGTACGCGACAGCGTGCGCACCCCGGACGACTTCCTCCTCGCGAACCGGCGGATCGGCCCCGTACAGAATGCCATCGCGCTGGCGTCCGCGCCGCTCATGTACTCCACCCTGTTCATCATCACCGGGCATATCGCGCTCAACGGCTACGACGCCGCGATGCTGCTGACCGCGTTCACCACCTCGATGGTGCTCGGCGTGCTGCTCTTCGCCTCGCCCATACGCAACCTCGGCGGATACACGCTCGGCGACATCTTCGCGATGCGCGCCGAAGAACGCCAGGCGCGCAGGGCGGCGGCGGTCGTCACGCTGCTGATCTACGGAATGTTCACGGTCATCAGCCTTGCCGCGATCGCCTTCATCTTCAACCGCTGGTTCGGCCTGGAGAACGTCGCGGGACTGGGCCTTTCGGTCCTCGTCGTGGGCCTCGTCACCGTCCTGTACGCGTACATGGCCGGTATGCCGGGCATCACCCGGCTGCTGGTGTTCAAGGCGATCCTCACGCTCACCGCCGTGCTGGTGCTGACCCTTCTGGTGCTGGCGGAGTTCAACCTCAACGTCTTCGACATCCTCGACAAGGCCGAGGCGAACCGCGAGGACGTCCCCGCCGGCTACGACCTGCTCGGCCCCGGCCGCGAGTTCGGCGAGGGCCAGCACCGGCTGGTCCACCTCTCGAAGCTCTTCTGCGTCGCCGTCGGCGTCGCCGCCATCCCGTTCCTGTTCCTGCGCAACTTCGCCACCACCAGCGGCAAGGACGCCCGCCGCTCCGCCGGCTGGGCGTCGATGATCGTCGTCGGCATCTACCTGTGCATGTCCGTCGTCGGCTTCGCCTCCGTGGCGGTGCTCGGGTCCGAGCGGATCGGCGTGATCAAGGCCCACCGCGACATCAGCCTGCCCAAGCTCGTGGACGAACTCGGCGGACAGGTGATGGTCGGTGTGCTCGCCCCGATCGCCCTGCTGACGATCGTCGGCGTCTACGCGGCCCTGCTCATCAACGCGGTGACCTGCGTCACCAAGGACCTGAACATCGCCCGCGGCCGCAAGCCGTCCCCGGCCGACGAGCTGAAGGACATCCGCCGCAACACCGCGCGGATCGGCATCGCGTCCGTGCTCGTCGGCGTCGCGATGCTGCCGGTGCGCACCCACATCTTCATCCCCACCTCGATCGACCTGGCCGGCACCGCGATCCTCCCGGCCGTCGTCTACGCCCTGTTCTGGCGCCGGTTCAACACCGCGGGGCTCAAGTGGATCGTCTACGGCGGCACGGCGCTGCTGTTCTTCCTGGTGATCTTCTCCAACGGCGTGACCGGCCCGGACGACGCCATCTTCCCCGGCCACAACATCAAGTTCATCGACATCGAACCCGGGCTGATCACCGTGCCGGCCGGCTTCCTGCTCGGCTACCTCGGCTCGCTCAGCAGCAAGGAGCGCAACGACGCGGCCTTCGCCGAGATGCAGGTACGCGCCCTCACCGGCGGCCTCGCACCCGGCGCGGCCAAGACCGCGGGGCGCGCGGCGGCGACCGCGCCCGCCGGCGGCCGGAACGGCCAGAGCCCCAACGGCCGCGGCCCCGGCGCCGGCGGTCCCGACGACCAGGGCAACCAGACCCGTACACCCAGCGAAGCCCGCTGAGCCCGCCGGGCCGGCACCGAACGACAACCGCAACGGTATGGGGCGGCCCGCGGGCCGCCCCATACCCCTGGGGAGGCATCCGTGGAACCAGCACCGGTACTCGTCGTGGGCGCCGGCCCGGTCGGCATGGCCACCGCCCTGGCGCTCGCCCGCCGGGGCGTCAGGTGCGTCCTGGCCGACCAGGGCCACGAGACCACCGCCCACCCCAAACTCGACTACGTGAACTCCCGCAGCATGGAGTTCTTCCGGCAGCTCGGCCTCGCCGACGACATCCGCGCCGCCGGCGTCGCGCCCCGGCACCCGGCCGACGTCATCTGGTCCACCGGCCTCGCCGGCGAGCCGATCACCACCTGGGCGCTGCCCTCGGTCGACGAGGAGCGGCGGCGCATCGCCGCGTACGACGACGGCACCCAGCCGGCCGAACCCGGCCAGCGGATCTCCCAGATCGAGCTGGAGCCGGTGCTGCGCGGCCACTGCCGGCGCAGCCGGCTCATAGACCTGCGCACCGGCCTGCGGTTCGACACCCTCACCCAGGACGACGAGGGCGTGACCAGCGACCTGCGCGACGTCACGACCGACGAGCGGATCCGGATCCGGGCCCGGTACGTGATCGGCTGCGACGGCGCGTCGAGCCGCGTCCGCGCCGTCCTCGGCATCGGCGAGGACAGCTTCGGCGTCCCCGGGCTGCCCGGCGCGTTCATGGTGCACTTCAAGAGCCGCGACCTGGCGTCCCTGCACCGGCACGGCCCGTTCTGGCACTACTTCGCCTTCCGCTACGTCATCATCGCCCAGGACGAGACGGACACCTGGACCGCGCACGTCAACGGATCGCACCCGGACGAGTTCGCCACCCCGCCCGCCGACCCTGCGGCCTTCCTGCCGGCGACCCTGGGCACCGAGCTGAAGATCGACAAGGTGCTGCTGACCTCCCGCTGGCGCCCCGGCTTCATGCTCGCCGACCGCTACCGCGCAGGCCGCGTCCTGCTCGCCGGCGACGCGGCCCACCGCATGTTCCCCACCGGCGCGTACGGGATGAACACCGGCATCGGCGACGCGATGGACGCGGCCTGGAAGGTCGCCGCGCTGCTCCGCCGGGTGGGCGGGCCCGCGCTGCTCGACAGCTACGAGACCGACCGCCGTCCCGTCGGCCTGCGCAACATGCGCACCTCGCACCGGCACATCGGCGTGCACATGAGGGCCGGCACGCTGCTGCGCGAAGGCGTGCCGCTCGACGCCGTGGCCGGCTTCCTGAACGGCGAGCGCGGCGAGAACGAGTACCGCGGCGTCGAACTCGGCTACCGCTACGACGACTCGCCCGTCGTCTGCCACGAGGCCGGCCCGGCGCCCGCCTGGAGCCCGGCCGCGTACACGCCGACGACCTGGCCCGGCAGCCGCCCGCCCAGCCTGCCGCTGGCGGACGGCACCCCGCTGTTCGACCTGCTCGCCGCGGCGTTCACCCTCGTCGACTTCGCCGGCGACGGCCGCGCCGGGCCGCTGCTGACCGCCGCCGCCGCGCAGGGCGTGCCCGTACACCACGCGGTGGTGCGGGACGCGCGGGCGCGCGAGCTGTGGGAGCGGGACCTCGTCCTGCTGCGGCCGGACCACCACGTGGCGTGGCGCGGCAACCGGGCGCCCGCGGACCCGGCCGCGGTGGTCCGGCGGGTACGGGGCGCGGGCGCGTCCGGCTGACGGCAGCCGCCGGGCGGACCGTACGGACCCGCCCGGCGGCTGCCGCCCGCGCCGACGGCGCCGGCCGCCGACGGGGAGACCTCACCCGCCGGCGGCCGGCGCCCGTTCCTGCCGTGCTCTCGGTCAGCCGCCATTCACCTTGCGCTGCACGAACTCGTAGCTCATGTCGCCGATCTCGGGCGCGTACTGCTCCGCGGCCTGGACCGAGGACCGGAAGTTCTCGCCCGCCCAGATCCGGCTCTCGCCGCAGTCGTCGGCGAACTCCGTCCAGCTGTTCCACTGGAGGGTGACGTCGGCGGCCGGGGTGACACCCGGCTCGACCAGCGAAGAACCCTTGGGGAACGCGGCGGTCACCTTGATCTGGTCGGTGCCGGTGAACTGCCGCACCTGCGCGGCGAAGGCGAGGCAGAGCGCGGAGCTGGCGGACGGGTACTCGGGGTGGTCCGCGGAGACCGAGCCCAGGTAGCCCTGCCACTCGCGGCCGGTGATGTCGTCGACGGTGCCCTGCCCGGGGCCGCCCCACGCGGTCACCTTCCGGTTCCCGTACACGTGGTGGACGGCGCCGGCCGGCCGCACCGAGTCGTACTTGCGCTTGTAGTGCCAGGTGGCGATGGTGACGTCGATGAACGCCACGTCGGACATGGTGATGTAGTGCACGGTCTGCTCGGTGTCGAGGTTGCCCGCCAGCACCACGGGGGTGCCCGCGTACTGGCCGAAGGTGAGCACCTTGTCGTTGAACAGCTCGGCGGCCATCTTCTGTTCGTCGGTCAGGTTCGCCGACGCCTTCAGCACCTCGTCCGCCTGGCGCTGGTACGCGCGGCGGTTGTGGTGGTTGCTGTTCACCGGCGGCGAGACCTTGAACTCGGTGGGGCTGTCGTACGTGAACGGCTTCACCCGGCCGTAGTGCGGGGTCGCGAACTGCTGGTCCTTGTAGACGTCCCGGGTCGAGGCCGTGCTCGGCTGCCAGCGCGACGGATTGCGCAATTCGTAGGCCGAGTTGACGGGCCTGTATCCGGTGTAGTCGGCATAAGGGCGCTTGTGGTACTTCCGGCCGCCCATGCCGCCGTCCCGGTTGCTGCCGTCGCGCTTCCGCGCCGCGATCGCGTTCTTCGCCGCGAGAATGCCGATACCGCTGGCCGTGGTCGGGTCCTCGGCGGTGGCGTTCGGGTCGAGACCCGCGGCCTCCATCATCTCGATCCACCGGGACTTGTACTCCGGCAGCACGGCGTTCAGCGAGGTGAACGCGGCGTAGGTGACCGCGATGTTCTTGTTGCGCGTCGTGTGCTCGGATTCCGGGCGGCGCGGCGTATCCGAGAAGATGCCCTCGGCCGTGGGGTGATAGGGCGCGATGGCGTCGAACCACGGCATTTCTATGAGCATCGCGTGGTCCACGGTCAGCGACACCGCGCGGCCCGAACTCTCCTCCCGCGACACCCGCTGGAACTTGGGATACACGACTTCCATCAGCACGTTGTCGCGGTCGATGTCGAAGCCGTCGTCCTGCGACGACGCCGGTACCGCACTGGTCAGGGTCCCCGTCAGCGCCGCCGCGGTGGCTATGGCCACCGCGTATCCCAGGCGCCGGTTCCGCAGCCGTGTCAATTTCGCCACCGGTCGATCTCCTTAAGGGGGTTGCACACCGAGAAGGACGCTAGACCTGCGGTCACCCCCGGTCCACTGCTCGATCGGGTAGTGGGCACTACCCATGCTGGAGCATTTGCGGCTGTTGCCCGCGCGGACGTCCGCCGGGAAGAATTCCGCCGTCACACCTTCTTCCTCTCCAGCTCCTACGGCCGACGGGTGAGTGCGCGCATGCGGAGCAGCGGGGAAAACACGGAGCGGGACAAAAACCCCCCGCCGCCGGGCCCGGTCGCCGGCCCGGCCGCGGACGCGGCCGTCGCGGTGCCGGTCGCGTCGCTGCTGCCGGGCGACTCGCCCCGGCTCGCCGGCGTGGAGCCCGATCACGTCCGCCTGCTCGCCGCGCTGCCGGACCTGCCGCCGGTCCTCGTCCACCGCCGCACGATGCGCGTCGTCGACGGCATGCACCGGCTGCACGCCGCCCGGCTCAGGGGCGCGACGACCCTGCCCGCCACCTTCTTCGACGGCGACGAGAAGGAAGCCTTCCTGCGCGCCGTCGAGCGCAACCTCACCGGCGGGCTGCCGCTCTCCCTCCACGACCGCGAGGCCGCGGCCGTCCGCATCCTGGCGACGTACCGCCAGTGGTCGGACCGCGCCGTCGCCGCGGCGGCGGGACTGTCCCCGACCACGGTGGGCGCGATCCGGCGGCGCTTCTTCGTCCCGGCCGGGGGCGGGAACGGCGACGGCGGCGACGGCGGCCGGGTCGGGCGCGACGGGCGGGTCCGCCCCCTGGACGCCTCCGCCGGCCGGCTGCGGGCGAGCCGGTGGATCGCCCGGCACCCCGACGCGCCGCTGCGCGCCATCGCCAGGGCGGCCGGCATCTCGGTGGGCACGGCCCACGACGTACGCGAACGCCTGCGCGCCGGCCGCGACCCCCTCCCGCCCCGCCCCGCGCTCCCCGACCCCCGGTCCTCCGGCCCCCCGCGGACCCGTACGACGACCGGAACGCGCGCCGAGGGGTGGCGTGCGGTACGCGACGGCCTGGCCCGCGACCCCTCGATCCGCTACGCGGAGAGCGGCCGGGCCTTCCTCGCCTGGGCCGACGACCACGTACTGGAGCCCGGCGACCTGGACGAACTCGCCGACGCCGTGCCCCCGCACTGGCGCGCGGCCGTCGCCGAGGTGGCCCGGTCGTGCGCCGCCGCCTGGCTGGAGTTCGCCCGCGAACTGGAACAACGGGCGCGGACGCAGCCCGGCTCACCGGACTGACGCCCGCGCCCGTCGGGCACGGGGCGGTGCGGTGCCCCGTGCTCCCGGACCGGCTACGGCAGCGCGGGGCCGCGGGTGCCGGTGACCTTCCAGACCTTGCCGTTCGCCTTCGCCAGCAGGTACAGCTCGCCCGCCGTGTCCTGCCCGAAGCGCAGGTCGACGCGGGTGTCCCCGGCCAGGTCCGGCGCCGTGACCCGCTCGCCGGTGGCGGCGTCGTAGAGCCTGAGCTGGTGGATCGTGGCCATCTGCGCGGCCTCGCGGTCCATCTCGGCGCTCCGCGTGGCGAAGACGCGGCCGTCGACGAGGTCGCCGAAGACGTACGTGCCGCGCAGCTTGCGCAGCTCGGCGCCGCGGTAGACGAAGCCGCCGGAGACGGCGCGGCCGATGTCGGAGGTGCAGTTCCAGTCGGCGGGCGGGTCGTGGTCGTAGGCGGCCACGGGGTAGGTGTAGCCGTACGTGTCGTCGTCGGGCGGCAGCGGCTTGTACGCGTCGCACGGGTCGGCCGGGTCCTTGTCGAAGACGAACGGGCCCTCGCGCTCGCTCCAGCCGAGGTTGTCCCCGGCCCGTACCTCGTAGACCGACTCGATGGCGTGCTCGCCGATGTGGCCGAGGTACAGCCGGTGCTCGCCGCCGGTGTCCCAACTGAAGCGGTGCGGGTCGCGGAAGCCGTAGGCATAGACCTCGCCGAGGGCGCCGGGGCGGCCGGCGAAGGGGTTGTCGGCGGGGATGCCGTACGCGCCGTTGGCGCTGTCGTCGCCGCGCGGGTCGATCCGCAGCAGCTTGCCGTGCGGCAGCGCCAGGTTCTGCGGCTCGTCGGTGCGTACGCCGGTGCCGCCGTCGCCCACCGCGAGGTAGAGCTTGCCGTAGTCGGCGGTGCCCGGGCGGGCGTTGGGGTTGAAGGCGATCTGCTGGATGCCGTGGATGCGCCCGTTGAAGCCGAGCCGCAGCACCTCGCGGCGGCTGCCGGAGAAGGTGCCGGCCGCCGGGTCGCCGGCGGTCCACTCGGTGATGATGCCGTGGTAGCCGGTGTTCGGCTGCGGGGTGAGGTCCGGCTCCTCGTCGGTGGCGGAGGCCAGTTCGGTGTGCACGGTGTAGAAGATGCCGTTGTCGGCGAAGCCGGGGTGGAAGGCCGCGTAGCCGAAGCCCTGGCCGAGGCCCTGACCGGAGAAGAACCGCGGCGCGAAGGCGGCGCCGACGTCGAGGTACGGGCGCGGCTGCGCGCCGTCCTCGACGAGGTACAGCTTGCCGTTGAGGTCGGGCACCGCCTTGCGGCCGGAGCCGTCGGGGAGTTCGGCGAGCGCGTTGATCCGGGCGTGCCGCATCAGCCGCGGGTCGGTCGGCGGCGGCGTCGGCTCCGACTTCGGGAACTGCGCGTACTCCTCGACGACCAGCCCGAGCTTCGCGGGCACGGGCTTGGGGAGCAGCGCGTCACGCGGCGCCGCCGCGGGGGCGGCGGCCGGCTCGGTGCGGGCCTCGGCGGGGGCGGTGAGGAGGGCGGTCGCGGCCACGGCCGCGGCGAGCGCCGGGGCGAGGAGGCGGGGCCGGGGCTTCTTCCGGCGGGTGGGTAGGGGCATGCCGGGCTCCGTTCTGGGGGAGGTGCGGTTGCCCGTGCGCTACGGGCGGGGTGCGGCGGGTGCGCGGGCGGGCGGTCTGCGGGTGGGGTGGCGGGCGCGGTGGCGGGCGCGGGCGGGGCTCAGGGGCGCGGCGAGACCATCAGCCGGTACTGCGCCCGCACCTGCCCGTCGGACAGCTCGCGGTCGAGGAACATCAGGCTGTCCATGCGGCAGTTGCAGGGATTGCGCTCCCGCGTGTTCTGCGGGAAGCTCCCGCCGATCTTGATGCCCGCGGGATCCGTGGGCGAGGCGCGGTGCTCGCCGGGCCCCTCGACCTGCCACGGGTCGCCGGGAACGGTGTAGAAGCCGTCGAGGGGGGTGCCGTTGCGGAAGAGCTTCATGGTGCCGTCGGAGTAGTCGAACGTCGCGGCCAGGAACACCCACTCGTCCGGCGGCAGCAGCCGGCGCCAGTCCTCGGCGGCGGCGAACGTCTGCGAGGCGCCCTCGTCGAGCCGGCGGCCCAGCGCCACGAGCCGCAGCTCGCCGTCCACCTCGATCAGCTCCAGCAGGGCCCGTACACCGTGGCCGTCGGAGTCGCCGGAGAGCACGCCCGCCAGGCCCACGGCGCCGTAGCGGTCGTCCGGGTCGGCGGTGGTGGAGTCGGGGGCGGGGTTGTCGCCCGTCACCTTGAACCAGCCCATGACGGTGGCGGCCTCGGCCCCGTTGAACGCGCCCATGCCGGGCACGCCGCCGGGGGAGTGGACGCCGGCCTTCCAGTCGTCGTTCCCGGCGGCGGCGGGGGAGACCTGGGCGGTCTGAAGCGCGCTGCCGGCGCCCGGGTAGGCGCGGTCGGGCACGCGCATCGCGGCGCCGCCGTTGACCAGCTCGATGTCGGTGCCAAAGCGGCCCCGGTCCCGTTCGCGGGCGGGGTTGCCGCGGACCGGGTGGGCGAAGTCGTAGTACGCGACGAGGTCCGGCAGCAGGGCGGGGAGCACGTCAGGTGCCCCCCGCCCTGTCGCCCCCGGTCCGTCCACGTCCTGCGCCGCCTGCACCGGCGCCGCCGCGAGGGCGGTCAGTGCCAGCGCCGCGGCGCCCGCGACGATGCGCGCGGCAACGCTCCCGCTGTGCTTCGGCATTGCGTCGTCTCCCCTGCCCGAAGAGGACCCCGAACGATTCGGCAAGCGCTTGCTACGTCCCGCTGCGGACGGTATCCGCGGGACGTGAACGCGTCAACCCGTCGCGGCTCCGCCGGCGACCGGGAAGGAGACCGGGCGGGTCCGCCGGGTGGCACGGGCGGTGGCGGGCGAAGGCCCCGGCGGCGGGCCCGCACCACACGGCGGACGGCGGCCCGGCCGCGCCCCCGATGCGTGGCCGGGCGCCGCCCGCCGCCCCCGTTCCCCCGCCCCTACCCGGGCAGCCCGCCTACCGCGCCGCGGCTTTCGGGGACACCGTCTGTGCCGCGCCCCGCGCCGCCGCCGCGGTCCAGCTCAGCAGCGCGTCCCACATCGGCCCGTAGCCCGTCCAGTCGGTGAACGCGGCCGGGGCCCAGTGCGCCGACATGTCGGAGGTGAAGACCGCGGTACGGCCCGCGCCCACCTCGCGCACCGCGATCAGCGGGTCGCCGTCGATCTCGGCGAGCAGCGTCGCCTCGTCGCGCAGCACGGTCCTGTTGTAGCCCAGCAGGTACGGCCACGGCCCGGGCACGTCCGGCAGCGCGGGGTGCGCCTCGGCGCGCGGGGCGGGAATGCGGCCGTCCGGCAGTTCGCGCCGGTCGTCGTGGTCGAGTACGCGGACCGGCAGGACGTCGGCCAGCGGGCTGGCGGCGTAGCGTGCCTTGCCGTCGATGCCCGCGAACGACAGGTAGCCGCCGACCATGGCCAGCCCGCCGCCGCCGGCCACGTACGCGCGGATCATCCCCAGCCGGTCCACGTCCCGGTCGCCGTCGTTGAAGACGGAGCGGGTGAGCTGGAAGGTGTTCACGCCCACGTCGGAGATGACGACGCAGTCGTACGCGCCCAGCTTTGCGGCGTCCGCGGGGAAGTCCCGCTCTATGGTGTGCGCCGGGAGGTGGTCGACCTCCCAGCCGCGCCGCGTCAGCGCCGCCGTGAGCGGGCCGGCACCCTCGACGTACTCCGTGGTCGTGAAGGTGTCGAAGCCCTTCTGGTGAATCATGTGCGTGGTCCACGACTCACCGAGCAGCAGCAGTTTCTTCGCGGTCATCGAATGGTTCCTTTCGGGAAGTGCTCCGTGAACTGCCAGTCGTGCTCGGGGACGATGATGTCGGCCTCGCGATGCAGCCGGTCGTATCCACGCATGAGCTGGGCCAGGTCCCAGAAGGACCCCATCGGCCAGTTCAGCTCCAGATTCCGGTAGTTGTACATGACGTCGCTGGTGAGGCAGACGGTGCCGCTTTCGGTCTCGACCATGACCACCATGCAGCCGGGGGTGTGGCCGCCGATCTTCACCAGCCTGATGCCGTCCGCGAGTTCCACGTCGCCGTCGATCACCCGGAGCCGGTCGCGTACGTCGGTGACCTTGTAGGAGTACTCCGGGTAATAGAACATGCAGAACTGCGGCGGCGCGATTCCCTGCGGCAACTCGTCGCGCTGCACCACGAAGGTCGCCCGCGGGAAAAGCTCGTTGTTTCCGATGTGGTCGAAGTGCAGGTGCGTGAGGACCACGACGTCCACGTCCGCGGGCCGGACGCCGTGCCGGGCCAGTCCCGCGACGAGGTCCTGCCGCGACCCGCGGCGCTCGGCGACGAAGTCGACGCCGTAGCGCGACTGCATGGCCGAGACCTCGTCGATGTCGCCGAGGCCGGTGTCGATGAGGATCGTGCGGTCCGCGCCCTCGATGAGCCAGACCGGCACCGGCACCATCACGCCCTCGTTGAGGCTGCCGTCCCGGCGGCGGATGTCGTGGCGGTAGCCGTACGGGAGCACGGAGTCGCGGTCGAGATCCGGATGCGCGCCGGCGTTCAGCAGGCTCACCGACAGGGAGCTTTCCAGCTCGCCGGTCACGATGTGGTGGATGGTGTGCTTGCCGCTCATGGCGTCCTCCTCGCTCCGACCGCCGGCCCGCCGGGCCGCGGTGCTCAGTAGCCCTCTTCGTGCTCGCCGTACTTGTCCACGTAGTCCCGCCAGACCTTCTCGCCCGCGAAGTGCTTCTTCGGGTCGACGGGGGAGCCGAGGGCGCCGGTGCGGGTCAGATAGTCGTTGTCGCCGTCCCAGGTGCGCTTCCAGTAGGCGACGCCGTCCTCGTCCAGGACCCACTTCCTGACCGCGGCGGCGTTCGGCGCGTACAGCTCGATCTTCTGCCAGGCGTCCACGAAGTCCTTGACGCTGGACTGGCTGCCGGTCTCCTTGTTCAGCCGGTCCGTGATGATCTTTCCGCACGCCTCGGTCTCGGCGTCGCAGTAGCGGAAGATGCGGTGCATCACGTGGGTGAGCTTGAGGATCTTGTCCTCGTGCCCGTCCAGGTACGAGTCCGTGGTGACCCAGCCGTTGATCGGCGGCGGGGCCAGGTCGGGGCCGGCCAGCAGCACGGGGGAGCCGTCGGCGACGGCCCGGGCGCGCTGCGGGGCGCCGCCGATGTAGGCGTCGCCCGTACCGGACAGGAACGCGGCCAGGCCCTGGTCCGGGTCCATGTCGATGACCGTCACGTCGTCGGTCGACATGCCGACCGACTCCAGCGCGAGGTCGAGCGCCTTGCCCATGTCGGTGGCGTTGGTGGTGACGACCGTCTTCCCGCGCAACTGCTCGATGACCTCGGTGCGCGCCTTCTCCTCGTCCTCGCCCTTGTCGACGGCGTCCTCGTAGGTGGTGAGGTCGCTGCCGGGGCGGGCGACGAGGGCGGAGCCCTCGGTGAACGGGTTGAAGCCGTAGGCGTAGACCATGTCGTCGGTGGCCTCGGCCACCGAGACCAGGCCCGTGGTGTTGTTGATCGCCACGTCGACGGACCCGGAAGCGACCGAGGGCGTCACGGTGTTCCACGCCAGCGTCTTCAGCTCGACGTTCAGGCCCTCCTCGGCGAACCAGCCCTTCTCCTGGCCGATGATCGGCAGCATGGTGTCCTGGAACGGGGAGATGCCCAGCCGCACCGTGTTCGGGTCGCCGCCGCCGGGCTCCGTGCCGGAGCCGCAGGCGGACAGGGTGAGCACCAGGGCGGCGGAGACGGCGAGGCCGGCGGTCAGCGGTGAGGACGTGCGCATGTCGTGCTCTCCTCGGGTGGTTCGTGCGCGCGCCCCGGCGGCGGGACGGCGCGGGGAGCGCTCACGGAGCCGACGCGGACCAGCGCGTGGCCCGGTCGCTCAGCAGCTTGATGATCCGGTCCAGCAGGACGGCCTCGATCGCGATGATGATCGTGCCCACCAGCACGGACGGGGTGTTGAGGGTCCGGCTGGCCTGCATGATCAGCCGCCCCAGACCGCTCTGCGCGCCCTGGAACTCCGCGGCCACCACGACCGCGAAGGTCAGCGCGCTGCCGATGCGCAGCCCGGAGAGCAGCTCGGGGACGATGGCCCGCAGCACCACCGTGCGGTAGACCTGCCCGGAGCCGGCGCCCAGCGACCGGGCCGCCCGGCCGTACAGCGGGTTGACGTTGCCCGCGGCCACGATCGTGTTGACGACCATGACCATGAACGAGGCCAGCGCGCCGAGGAAGATCTTGCCGCTGTCGCCGATGCCGAACCACAGGATGACGAACGGGATCAGTGCCACCGGCGGGATCGGCCGGACGGCCTCGATCACCGGCGTCAGCGCGTAGAACAGCGTGCGCGAACGGGACATGACCAGGCCCACCGCGACGCCGAGGGCGCTGCCGACGGACCACGAGACCACCACCCTGCCGAGCGTCGCGGTGGCGTCCGACCACAGCGTCTCGCGCAGGTTCGACGCGCTGTCCCACACCTTGTCGGGCGCGGGGAACTTCAGCGGGTCGATCGCGTCGGTGGCGGTGGTGAAGAGCCACCACAGGAAGAGCGCCAGCGCGATCACGGCCACGGACAGCGCCGGTCCCGCCAGCCGCCGGGCGGACCGCTTCGACGTACGGGACGGGCGGTCGGGCGCCGCGGGCGGGCGTACGGGAGTCGTCTCAGGCAGCGTCATCGGTCGTCTCCCTCAGCAGGTGGGCGATGCGCAGGCGCAGTTGCTGGAACTCGGGCTCGCCGCGGACGTCGAGGTCCCGGGGCCGGTCGAAGGGGACCTCGACGATCTCGCGCACCCGCGCCGGGCGCGGCGTCATGACCGCGATCCGGTCGCCGAGGAACAGGGCTTCCTCGATGTCGTGGGTGACGAAGAGGACGGTCTTCGGCGCGGCCTCCCACGTCTTGATCAGGAAGAGCCACATCTCCTCCTTGGTGAACAGGTCCAGCGCGCCGAACGGCTCGTCGAGCAGCAGCACCTCGGGCTCGTTGACGTAGGCGCGGGCCAGGTCGACGCGCTTGCGCATGCCGCCGGACAGCTCCTTGGGGTAGGCGTCGGCGAAGTCGCTCAGCCCCACCTGGGCGAGGAAGTGGTCGACGGCCGGGGCCCACTGCGCGCGCGGTACGCCGCGCATGCGCGGGCCGTAGGAGACGTTGTCCCGTACGGTCAGCCAGGGGAAGACCGCGTCCGACTGGAAGACGACCGCGCGGTCCGCCGACGGGCCCTCGACCTGCCGGCCGCCGACCTCGACGCTGCCCTCGGTGGGCTGCTCGAAGCCGGCGATGAGGTTCATCAGCGTGGTCTTCCCGCAGCCGCTCGGCCCGACGAGGCAGACGATCTCGCCGGATGCCACGCTGAGTTCCGTCCGCGAGAGCGCGAGCGTCTCCCGCCGGCGGCTGACGAACAGCTTCGATGCCTGTGCTACATGGATGCCGGACACGTCCTCACGCTCCTCACTTGCCCGTACGGCCTGACGCTCCCTTGCGGCCTGCCGGGCGACGGGTCGCCGCCGGCGCGGTGGAGTGGCGTTCCCTTAAGGTCACGGGCAGTACGGTGTGCTCGGGCCCGCTGCCGGGCTCGGCGATGATGCGGTACAGCTCCTCGGCGGCGGTCCGGCCGAGGACCGCGGCGTCCTGGCGCACCGTGGTGAGCGCGGGCGCGATCAGATGGGCCGCCAGCACGTCGTCGAAGCCGACGACGGAGACGTCCGCGGGGACGTCGAGGCCCAGGTCGCGCAGGGCGGCGACGGCGCCGAAGGCCATCATGTCGTTGACCGCGAAGACGCAGGTGACGCCGCGGTCGAGGAAGAGGTCGGCGGCCTCGCGTACGGCCGCGTAGCCGCCGTCGTAGGTGAACCCACCGGGACGCACCTCGCAGCCTCCGCCCGTATCCCGCCAGAGGTCACGGAAGCCCTCGACGCGACGAAGGCTCGACATGAGCTGGGACGAGGCGGACAGCACGAGGGCGTCCCGGTGGTCCAGGGCCGCCAGATGCCGGGCGGCGAGGCGTCCGCCCTCCGCGTTGTCCGAGACGACGCTGGTGGCGCCGATTCCCGGCACCTCCTCGTCGACCAGCACGAAGGGGAGCCCCGCCAGCATCTCGGCGGTGTCCGGGGCCGGCGAGGGCGCACCGGCGGCGTAGACGACGCCGTCGACGGCCCGCGACCGGATCATGTTGAGGTGGAAGCGCTCGCGCTCGACCTCGAAGGCGGTGTTGCCGAAGACGACGTTGTAGCCCTGCTCCAGGGAGACGTCCTCGACGCCCTTGGCGAGGTCGGCGAAGAAGGTGTTGCTGATGTCCGGCACGATGAGGCCGACGATCTGGGAGGCACCGCTCTTGAGCGTCTGCGCCGCGCGCCGCGGCACGTAGCCCAGCTCCGCCATCGCCTCCTGTACGCGCTTGAGCACGCTGGGGCTGACGGGCCGCTTGCCGGACAGGGCGTGCGAGACGGTCGTCCTGCTGACGCCCGCACGGGCGGCGACATCCGCTATGACCGGTCGTGCCATCCCGTTCTCCTCTCACGCAAACCGGTTTGCCAAACCGGTTTGCACAACGTAAACCGGATGCCGCCGCGACGTCAACCCCCGGGGTGTGGCGTTCCGGGCCCGCGCTTCTCAGGGAAAGTCCGCAGGATGTCTGCCTGATGCAGAGGGGGAGCCGCCATGCAGGTAACAGGGGGCAGGGATCCGTACTGGCGCATGGCGCGCTCCGATGAACTGCTACGCGAGGTGCAGCGGCAGGCCGCCCGCCCCGTCGAGCCCGACCTGCGGCGCATCGTCGACTGGTTGGGCGGGCACATCGACGCGCACGTCGCGCTCGTCTGGAATACGGGGACGGTGGCCGCAGCCTCCGCGGGGTTCCCCGGCGCCGTGCTGGGCACACTGGCGACCGGGCTCGCCCGCCTCTGCGGGGGCCGGGCCGGGGTCGCCGGGCTGGAGACCGGAGGGCTGCACCTGCGTCTCGAAGCCCTCGATCCGCAGCCCGAGCCCGCCGGCCGCTGCCCCCGCGTGGCCGTTCCCGGCGCCGGTGACGCCCTCAGCCCGTGGCCCCCGAGGCCGGTGCTGGTCGTCGCGGGCGCGGCGCCACCCGCCCGGGAGGCCGCCCGCCTCGCCACGGACGCCGCCCGTTCCGCCGCGCTCCTGCTGCGCCTGCACGAAGCCGCAGCGGTGCACCGCAACTACCAGGACAAGGCCCGGCAGGTGCGTTTCGCGGTGCTCCAGGCGCTGCTGGCCGGCGACCCCGACCTGGCTCGCCGGATGACCAGCGGCGCCATCCCCGAACTGCTGGACGCCGGCACCCTGCGGATCTACCTCCTCCAGTGCCCCCCGGCCGAGCGGGACCGGCTCGCCCTCGACCTCCAGGACCCCTCGGGTTACCACGACCGCGATCTCCTGGTGCAGTGCCCGGCCATGCGCGAGCACCTGATCTGTCTCGTCTCCGAGGACTCCGACGACCGCGCGCCCGCAGACCGGGGCGCGGAGCTGCGCCGGCTGGCGCGCGACAACGCCGGCTACGCCCTGGGTATCAGTGCCGTCCATGCGCTGGAGGCCACGTCGCAGGCGTACGAGCAGGCCCGGCACGCGCTCTCCGTAGCCCGGAACCTGCCCGGCGCCGTGGCGACCTACCGCGGCGAGTCGCCCCTCGCCCGCCTCCTGCCCCGGCCGGACGCGGTGGAGTGGGCCCGCTCGTTCCTGCGCCCCCTGGCCGCCGCGCCCCGGCTCACCGTGCACATCCTGCGGGTCGGGCTGACCGTGTCGCGCTCGGGGGCCGCCCGTTTCCTGGACGTCAGCCGCAATACGGTCGCTGCCCACTTCAGACGTGCGGAGCGCCTCCTCGGCCTCGACCTCGGCGAGGTGGTCTCCCGGGCCCTGCTCTACCTCGCCCTGGCCCTCGCCGACCCCCCGCCCCCGACCGCCGGCCCCGGCGACCCCGCGCCCCCCTTCCACGAGCTGATCCGCTCGCCGCCCGCGAGGTCCTGGGCGGCGGCCTTCCTGCACCCGCTGGAGGACACCCTGCGCACCACGGCCCGGGCCTGGATCGCCGCCAACGCCGACGCCCAGCGCACCGCCCGCGACCTCGGCATCAGCCGCAACACCGTCAGGGCGCGGCTGCGCACCGCCGAGGTGCTGCTCAACCGGGACCTGCTCAACAGCGGCTTCGGCAGCTACGACCTCGTCCAGGCCCTCGCCATCGCGGAGGGGCCGTGCGGCCGAACTCCCATGAAGGATTCCTGAGAACCTTCTGAGAATCCGTGCACCGTGCCCAGCCGGCCCGTCCCGGCTGCGCGCCGTGCACGTTGTCCGCCGAACTCCAACCCCGCTTAGCTTCTGCCCGTTCAGTCATGAACGGAACAAAGCGAGGAATCCGAGGATGGGGAGACAGTATGAAGTGGGTGAAGCCCGGAGCCATCGTCGGCGCGGCTCTCGCGCTGAGCATCGGGGCAATCGTGCCCGCAGGAGCGTGGCCCGCGCAGGCGTCCGCCGCCGACGCGCTCGACGAGTTGGTCGCGCCCCGGGCGGACGAGGAGACGCGGCGGATCGCCGCCGCGGACCCGCAGGCGGTGCAGACGATGGCCACGCTGTGCGGCGACGGCTACAACCTCGTCGGGGCCGAGCAGTTGCCGGACGACGGCTGGCGCCTGGGGACGCTGTTCCGCTATTCGAAGCTGACGTCCGGCGGGAACTGGCGTTACTGCATGCTCTTCGACAACAACACCGGCAGCTCGAAGTACATGCGGCTCAGGACATGCGAGTACACCCTTGAAGACCCGGAATGCCGCACGGATGAGGGTGACTTCAGCCAATACGCGGGACCGGTCTACACCGGGCTGCACTGGCATGTCCCGCAGTGCTCCAAGGTTGTCGCGATCATGAAGAACTCCAAGGGATCCGACACGGCTCTCATCGATGCCGTCCGCACCGCGAACACCTGCAACTGAGGGCGGGGGGACCGACATGAGGAATCCTCGAAGTCGACGGAGACCGCTGCTGCCGACCGTCGTCGCCCTCGCGGCGGCAGCGGCTCTCTCCCTGCCGCTCGCCTTACCCGCCCTCGCCGCCCCCGCCGACCCGGTCGCGCCGGTGTCCGCGGCGGCGGCCGGACCCGACGACCGTCCCGACCGGATCGCCCCCGCCGACCGGCCCGACGTGCTGGGGAACGGCTACCGCTCGTCCGCCGACCGGGCGTGGACCACCTCCGGCGATGCCGCCGGTTTCCACGTGCTGGTGGCAGACGTCGAGGACGGCTACCGATGGCGTACGGCCGCCACGCTCGCCGAGCCCGGTTTCGAGGCGGATGCCTGGATCGGCAACGCCTGCGTGACCGAGTCCGGCGACCGGGCGGTCGTCGCGTACGCACCGCGTACCTTCACCAACGACCCCGAGCTGATGAGCAGAGGCGCGTTCACCGCGGTCGTCGACCTGCGGACCGGCCAGGTCACCAAACTGCCGGTGCAGGCGTCGCTCGCCTACTTCTCGCCGGGCTGCGGGACGGGCGAGCGCGCGGTGCTCGCGCAGTTCGCCGACGACTCGATGGCGGCCAACACCACCCGCCTGATCACCGTCGATGCCGTGCAGGGCCGGACCGCCGAGCCGCTGAAGCTCGACGGGCAGGTTACCTCCGCCATTCCGTACGACGGAAACACGATCGTCGCCGCCGACGGCACCCGGCTGGTGCGGATCGACGAGCGCGGCAGGCGCGCCGAGATCGCCGACACCGCCGCCACCCCCTTCCGGCTCACCCGGGACGCCGCAGGCGGCATCGCCTATGTCGACCGGCCCGGCCGCGACGCGGGGACCGGCCGGACCGAAGGTGAGGTACGGCTCGTGCCTGCCGCGGCCGTGTCCGCGGCCGGGCGCGGCGGGACGCCGCCCGAGCCGAGGCTCGCCGCCGTCGGCGAGCTGTCCGCGTTCGACCTGACCGGCTCGCCGACCGGCAAGGTGTACGTGACCGGTGAGGCCGCCACCCGCGGCAAGGCCCCCGCGCATCTGCGCAACCCCGGCGGCCTGGCCAAGGACGCCGTGCCCAGCACCCGGGGCCGCGCGGTCGTGTCGAGCGGGTGGGCGGACGGCAGGGACTCCCGGGTCCCCGCCGAGGGCGGCGTGGACACGCGCGCCGTCGCCGTTGACCTCACCGTGCCGGCAACCGGGAAGACGGCACGGCTGGGCACCGTACCCGCGGCGGAGCCCGTGGCCGAAGGGACGGCGGCATCGGGCCGGGAGACCTCGCCCGCCCTCACCGCGGCCGACGGCACCGGGCAGGGCGGGCCCGCGGCCTCCGCTGATCCGAACGATCCGGTGGAGTCGGAACGGACCTGCTCGGTGCCCCGCGGCGACCCGCGCAAGCAGGCGTTCCAGCCGAGTCCGCGGCAGGTCGAGTGGGCCGTGGACCAGGCCGTGATCGACGGCCTCGACAAGTGGATCGACCGCCCGGCGAACTGGAAGGGCACCGGGATGGAGTCGTACCGCCCGCAGCGGCTCTTCCCGCTGCGGGTCCTGTCCGGTGACCCGAACGGCACGGTGGACCGCGACGACGAGTGGCACATACCCGCGCAGATCCTGCTCGGCATCACGGCGCAGGAGTCCAACATGTGGCAGGCCACCCGCTTCGCCGTGCCCGGCGTCACGGCCAATCCGCTGATCGGGAACTACTACGGCACCAACTACGCCTCCGACGGCACCCAGGTCGACCCCTGGCGTATCAACTGGGCGCACGCCGACTGCGGCTACGGCATCACCCAGGTCACCGACGGCATGCGGCTGCCCGGTCACGGCCAGCCGACGCTGACGGGGAAGCAGCAGGAGGCCGTCGCCCTGGACTACACCGCGAACATCGCCGCGGGCGCGGACATCCTCGCGGAGAAGTGGAACCAGACCCGCAACGCCGGCATGACCGTCAACAACGGTGAGCCGAGGTGGATGGAGAACTGGTTCTACGCCCTGTGGGCGTACAACTCCGGCTTCTACCCGGAGTCGCAGGCGGACCAGAACAAGGGCAAGTGGGGCGTGGGATGGACCAACAACCCGGCGAACCCGCTGTGGAAGGCGAACCGACTGCCGTTCCTCGAGAACGCCTCGGGGGGAGACGACTACTCGCACGCGGCACACCCGCAGGACTGGCCGTACCAGGAGAAGGTGCTCGGCTGGGCGGGGCGGCCGATCTCCGCGCTGGTCGAACCGGGTGTGTTCGAGTCGGGCTACCGCAAGGCATGGTGGAACTCGACCGCGGACCAGACCGCGGTCAAGCCGCCGGAGAGCCTGTTCTGCGACGACTCCAACGAGTGCGACCCCGGGCTCATCGGCCCGGACGACGAGAACGACCCCGGGCTCGGGGCGTGCACGCGCGAGGACCTGTACTGCTGGTGGAACCAGTCCACCGCGTGGAAGGACTGTGATCTCAACGCGGCCTGCGGGTATGCGCTGCACCGCTTCGACGACACCTACCCGGAGCAGCCCGACCTGAACTCGTACCCGCCGCGCTGCATCAGCGGGCTGCCACAGGGGTCGCTGGTCGTGGACGACGTCCCCGACGGAGACGGCTCCGCCGGGTCCTCCGGCAGACAGTGCGCGGGCGTCGTCTCGCACGGCTCCTTCGAGTTCACCTTCGCGGAGGACGAGGGGCAGTACCCCGGGAAGATCGACACCCATCAGATCGGCGCGGGCTACGGCAACCACTTCTGGTTCGGCCACACCCGCGACACCCACGATCCGCAGGACACGGACGGCAGACGCCTGGCCACCACCGGCACCTGGACGCTGGACCGGCAGCTCGACGGCTGGGCCCGGGTGCTGGCGCACATCCCGGACCACGGCGCGCACACCCGCCAGGCCGCCTATGTGATCGGGGGCACCGACTCCACCAGCCCGGTGCGGGTGCATCCGCAGCGCACCAGGGAGAACCGGTGGGTGGACCTGGGGGTCTTCCGGTTCACCGGCACGCCCAAGGTGTCGCTCGGCACGGACACCGCCGACGGCAACGGCAGCGAGGACGTCGCCTGGGACGCCGTCGCCTTCCAGCCGCTACCGAAGAAGCCCGCCGACTTCGTCGTGGCGATGGGCGATTCGTACTCCTCCGGCGAGGGTGCCTCGGTGTCCGGCGGCGGCGACTACCTCCCCGAGACCGACTGGGGCGGAGACCAGGGCGACCTGCGCCACGCCTGCCACCGCTCCACAGAGGCGTGGTCGCGCCAGGCGGCCCTGCCGGGCGACGGGACGAGTGTGGGGGAGCGGGTCGCCAACTGGGACGAGACGCTCGACTACCACATGACCGCCTGCTCCGGCGCCCGGACGTACGACTTCCCGGTGGGCGGCGAAGGCGGCTACGGCGAGTTGCCCCAGCTCGCCCAGGGCTACCTGGACCAGAACACCTCGCTGGTGCCGCTGTCGATCGGCGGCAACGACGCGCGCTTCACCGAGATCATGCGCAAATGCGTCATCCCCAACGGCGTCGAGTGCTACCAGCAGACGATGGAGGGCGATGACGCGCCGCTGGAGGAAGCCGAGCCGGACTACATCCGGAACGAGGTCGAGGCGGCGGTCATGGAGACCATGGCCGCGATCCGGGCCGAGGCGCCCAACGCGCAGCTCGTACTCATGGGCTATCCGCCGCTCTTCTCCGACTCCGGCGGCTGTGTGAGGCCGCTCGGGGTCAGCGCCGACGAGGCGGCGTGGATGAACGAGATGGGCAGGATCATGAACCAGAGCATGGCCAACGCGGCCAGGGAGGCCAACGACGCCGCGGGTGACGCGTACGTGACGTTCTCCGACCCCACGGACGCCTTCGACGGCAAGGCGATCTGCGGCGACCCGGAGTCCATCCACGCTCTCGTCACCGACCTCACCCCCGGTGACGACCCGATGCTCGACTTCGGGCCGGTGGAGGCCGGCGTCTCCGCCCAGTCGTTCCACCCGAAGATCGACGGGGCCCGGCTGTACGCGGACACGCTGGAGCAGACGCTGCGGCAGATGGGAGGCTGAGGGCGCAGTTTCGGCTACCGGAGTGCGCGTACACCCTGGGGAGGAGGAGGCCCCCGTGGGACGGTCCATCGGGTGGACGGCCGGGGCCGCCGCACCCCGTAACGTGTGCCCATGAATGTCGAGCGTGGCGATCAGGGGGACGGGACGATGGACAAGACCGACACCGACGCTCCGGTGGCGAAGCTGGACGAGCCGGAGAAGCCGGACGCTCCGGAGCACCAGGCATGGGGGTCGAGGGCGCCGGGCTTCATCCAGCGCTCGCGCGCGCTGCACGTGAGTTGGCAGGTCGGGGTCTTCCTGGTGGGCCTGGCCATCGTCATCGGCGGCATCATCCTGCTGCCGCTGCCCGGCCCCGGCTGGCTGGTGATCTTCGCGGGCATGGCCGTGTGGGCGACGGAGTTCGTGTGGGCGCAGATAATCCTGCGCTGGACCAAGCGGAAGGTCACCGAGGCCGCGCAGCGCGCGCTCGATCCGAAGGTGCGCCGGCGCAACGCCATCCTGACCGCCATCGGCCTGGTGATCTGCGGTGCACTGCTCGCGGTCTACCTCTACAAGTTCGGCCTGGAGATGCCCTGGAAGGTCTGAACGGCCCGCGTCCGCGTACGCCCCCCGGCTCGCTTGAGCCGGGGGGCGTCCGTGTGTCCGGCCCCGCGGAACTTTGTGCAGTGACGGGTCAAAGGTGGATGTGACCGCGTCAAAACCCTTTCAGGTCCGATGAATCGATGTTAAGTTGCGCCCCGCGCGGGTTCCGGGCTCGCCTGTCGGGCTCATTCGTCCGATCTCTAGCTCTCCGGTGATCCGCCCCGCGCGCCCTGCTCGACGACCTGTCCCGTTCCCCCCACGGAGGATCGACGTGCGCCGAACATCCCGAAGGCTCACCTCCGCACTGCTGGGCTCCCTGCTCGTCGCGACGGCGGTCGGGCCCGTCGCCGCCTCGTCCCCGACCGCCTCGTCCCCGACCGCCTCGTCCCCGGCTGCCCCGCCCCCGGGCGCCGTGCCCGCCGCGGACGGTCCCCCCGAGGCGGGCGCCGGCCTCGCCCCGCTGACCGACGTGCTGGTCTTCTCCAAGACCGCCGGCTACCGCCACGACGCCATCCCGGCCGGGATCGCCGCCGTCGAACGACTCGGCGCCGAGAACGGGTTCTCGGTCACGGCCACCGAGGACGCGGGCGCGTTCACCGCCGGCAACCTCGCCCGCTACCAGGCCGTGGTCTGGCTCTCGACCACGGGCGACGTGCTGAACGCCGAGCAGCAGACGGCCTTCGAGGGCTACGTCGCGGCCGGCGGCGGCTACGTCGGCGTGCACGCCGCCGCCGACACCGAGTACGACTGGCCCTGGTACGGCGACCTCGTCGGCGCCTACTTCGCCTCCCACCCCGCCACCCAGGAGGCCACCGTCGTCGTCGAGGACCGGGCCTCGCCCGCCACCGCGCACCTGCCGCGGCGCTGGACCCGCACCGACGAGTGGTACGACTACCGCGCCAGCCCGCGCGCGGACGTGAAGGTCCTCGCCGCCCTCGACGAGACCTCGTACACCGGCGGCACCATGGGCGCGGACCACCCCATCACCTGGTGCCAGGACTACGCCGGCGGCCGCTCCTGGTACACCGGCCTCGGCCACACCGCGGAGTCCTACGCCGACCCCGCCTTCACCGCCATGCTCCTCGGCGGCATCCGCACCGCCGCCGGCGCCGTCGCCGCCGACTGCCGTCCGGAGAACGGCTACACCCCGATCTTCGACGGGACGCAGGAGAGCCTCGACCGGTGGCGGCAGGCCGGCCCGGGCGGGTTCACGCTCGACGACGGCACCCTCACCTCGTACGGCGGCATGGGCCTGCTCTGGTACCCGGTGACGCGATTCGGCGACTACTCGCTCAAGGTCGACTGGATGATGCCCGGCGACGACAACGGCGGCGTCTTCATCGGCTTCCCCGACCCGCAGGGCGACCCCTGGCAGCCCGTGGACCTCGGGCACGAGATCCAGATCGACGCCACCGACGCCGACCCCAGCCGCACCACCGGCAGCGTCTACTCCTTCGCCGCGCCCGACACCGCCGCGCGCGACGCCGCGCTGAACCCGCCCGGCTCCTGGAACAGCTACGAGATCGCCGTGCACGGGAGCCGGATCGAGATCTTCCTCAACGGCGTCAGGGTCAACGAGTACACGAGCGACCGCGACATCGCCCTCGGCCACGTCGGCGTGCAGAACGACGGCGACGGCTGGGACATCAACTACCGCGACATCCGCATCCGCCAGGACGGCGGCGACGGCGGCGGCGACGGCGGCGACACGGGCGGCGAGACCGCCTCCGCCGGGACCGCCGGTGCGCGGACCGCGCCGACCGCCCGTCGCTGACGGGCCCGCACCCCCACTCACCCCAGGCCATGGAGTCACCGTGACCAGACGCAGCATCCTCTCCCTCCTCGCCGCCCTCCTCGCCCTGTCCGCCGTCCTGCTCGCCCCGCCGGCCGCCGCCGACCCCCCGCCCACCAGCGGGTTCGAGAAGGTCCAGCTCGACGGCGGGCTGGAGATGGGCGAGCCCATCGAGCTGGCCGTCCTGCCCGGCGGCAAGGTGCTCTACATCAACCGCGGCACCAGCGCCGCCGGCGGCCAGGTCCGCGTCCACGACCCCGCCACCTCCTCCACGACGGTCGCCCTGACCGTGCCGCTCGACGCCCGGTTCGAGGACGGGCTCATCGGCATCACCGCGCATCCGCGGTTCGCGGAGACCGGCTGGGTCATGCTGTTCTACTCGCCGCCCGGCACCCCCCTGGTCAACCGCATCTCCCGCTTCACCTTCGACGACACGACGAACACGATCCCGCCGGAGAGCGAGGAGGTGCTCATCGAGTGGGCGACCGAGCGCGACATGTGCTGCCACTCGGCCGGCTCGATGGCGTGGGACAGCGAGGAGAACCTGTACTTCGCGGTCGGCGACAACACCAGCTCCGGCGGCGACTCGGCGGGCATGGCGCCCATCGACGAGCGCTCCGGCCGGCACCCGCAGTACGACGCGCAGCGGACCTCCGGCAACACGAACGACCTGCGCGGGAAGATCAACCGCATCCACCCCGAGGACGACGGCTCCTACACCATCCCCGACGGAAACCTCTTCGCCCCCGGCACCGCGGACACCCGCCCCGAGATCTACGTGATGGGCGTGCGCAACCCGTACCGGGTCTCGGTCGACAAGCAGGGCGGCGACACCCTGTACTGGGGCGAGGTCGGCCCCGACGCCGGCGCCACGCTGCCGGACCGCGGGCCGGCCGCGTACGACGAGTTCAACCGCGCCACCGGCCCCGGCAACTTCGGCTGGCCGTACTGCGGCGGGCCCGACACCGCGTACAACGACTGGGACTTCGCCGCGAACGCGCCCCGCGACTGGTTCCCCTGCGGCGGCGGCACCGGCCCGGTCAACGACTCGCCGCACAACACCGGGCTGGAGCAACTGCCGCCCACCGAGCCGGCGCTCGTCTGGGAGCAGCACGGCGGCAGCAAGGAGTGGCCGCAGCTCGACACCCCCGGCGGCTGCGGCTCGCCCAACCACGCCGAGGTCTACCACTACGACCCCGACCTCGACTCCGACGTCAAGTGGCCCGAGTACTACGACGACAAGCTGCTGATCAGCGAGTACTGCCGCAACTGGATCAAGGAGGTGCAGTTCGGCGACGGCGGCGACCCGGCCACCGCGGCGCCCACCGACATCCTGCCCGTCCTCGACGGCATGGACTTCGTCCACCCCATCGACATGGAGTTCGGCCCGGACGGCTCGCTGTACCTGCTGGAGTACGGCAGCGGCTACTTCTCCGGCGCCGAGGACGCCGGGCTCTACAAGATCAATTACGTGCAGGGCGGCCGCAGCCCGCTCGCCCGCGTCACCGTCGACCGGGACAACGGCCTGGCCCCGCTCACAGTCGGTTTCTCCGGCACCGCCAGCAGCGACCCCGACGGCGAGTCCCTCGGCTACGCCTGGGACTTCGACGACGACGGCACCGTCGACTCCACCGACGCCGAGCCCACCCACACGTACCCCGAGAACGGCGCGTACCAGGCGCGGCTGACCGTGGACGACGGCACCGGGCGGTCCGGCACGACGACCGTGCCGATCGTCGTCGGCAACGAACGCCCCACGCTCACCCTGAACGAGCCCCCGGCCGGCGGCGTCTACGCGTGGGAGGAGGACGTCACCATCACCGCCGGCGCGACCGACCCGCAGGACGGCCCGGTCGACTGCTCCGACGTGATCGTCCGGATCGCCCTCGGGCACCAGGAGCACGCCCACGAGATCGCCGAAGGCGACGGCTGCGGCACCACGTTCGACACCGGGGAGATCCACGCCGGCCTCGACGCCACCCAGTTCTACGTGGTGCGCGCCTCGTACACCGACGCGGGCGCGCCCGGCTCGGAGCCCCTGACCGGTGAGCGGGAGCTGCTGCTGTGGCCCAAGCACTGGCAGGCCGAACACCACGAGGAACTGTCGGGACCGCAGGTCGTCACCGCCGCGTCGGCCGAGGGCGGCAAGCGGCTCGGCGACGTCCAGAGCGGCGAGTGGGTGCGCTTCCACCCCGTCAGCCTGGCCGGCGTCACCGGCGTGACCGCCCGGGTCTCCACCGACAAGACCGGCAGTACGGTCACCTTCCGGTACGACTCGCCCACCGGCCCGGTCGTCGCCGAGGCGCCGGTGCCCAACACCGGGGGCTGGGACACGTACACGGACGTCTCGGTGCCCGTGACCGGCGCCGACGACGAGGCGCGCGACCTCTACGCGGTCT
The DNA here is from genome assembly GCF_045781775.1 of Streptomyces sp. 184. NCBI lineage: Bacteria > Bacillati > Actinomycetota > Actinomycetes > Kitasatosporales > Streptomycetaceae > Streptomyces > Streptomyces sp. 184. Next base: position 2,516,243 of record NZ_CP123230.1, read on the forward strand.
TCACCGGAGGCGGCGGCGCGGTGCTCGATCTGGACAGCTACACCTTCACCGGGCCGGGGATCAGCACGCCCTGACCCGCGCGCCGGACGCGCGTACCGGAGCCCCGCCACCCTCGTGGCGGGGCTCCGCTGCTGGGTGCGCTCCCAGCGTGACCTGGGGAAAGACATGGGATGTTAATTAGTCAGGTGGATTGACAAATTGACAGGGCGTTGTCAGCATCGGCGCCGTTCGGAATCTCGAACGCCGCCGCTGCCACACGGAGAGCCGTCATGCCCACCTGTCACGTCCGCAACCCAGGAACCGGCGAGCACCTGGGCGAGGTACCGCAGTTCACCCCGGAAGAAGTCGATCACGTGGCCGAGTCGGCGGTACGCGGGCAGCGGGCCATGGCCGCGATGCCGGCGCACCAGCGGGCCACGCAACTGGCGAAGGTCGCCGCACTGCTCGACGCGCACGCCCCCGAACTCGCCTCACTGCTCGCCGCCGAGAACGGCAAGCCCCTGGCCCAGACATCGGACGAACTGGCCGCCGCCGCCCGCATCTTCCGCGGCTTCGCCGGGGAGGCCACCCGGCTGTTCGGGCGGCAGATCCCGCTGGACGCCGTCCCCGGGCTGGAGCGCCACCTCGCCGTGACGCTCACCGAGCCGCTCGGCCCGATCGCCGCCCTGGTGCCGTTCAACTACCCCGTCGAGCTGTACGCCCACAAGGCCGGCGCCGCGCTGGCCGCCGGCAACGCCGTCGTCGTCCAGGCCCCGACGCGCTGCCCGCTGACCGTGCTGCGCATCGCCGAACTGGTCGCCGCGGCCGGCTTCCCGCCGGAGACGCACCAGGTGTTCACCGGCGGCCCCGACGTCTCCCGCCGGCTCGCCGACGAACCGGCCATCGCGGCCGTCAGCCTCACCGGCAGCACCGCGGCCGGCCGCGAGATCGCCCGCCGCGCGGCGGCGACGCTGAAGAAGACCCACCTGGAGCTGGGCGGCAACGACGCGCTGATCGTCTGCGAGGACGCGGACCTCGACGCCGCCGCCGAGGCCGTCGTGCTCGGCCGGCTCGCCCGCGGCAACGGCCAGATCTGCTGCGCGGTCAAGCGCGTCTACGTCCAGGAGGCCGTGCACGACGAGTTCGTGGACGCCCTGCTGGCCCGCACCATCCGGCTGACCGTCGGCGACCAGTTGGAGCCCGGCACCGACGTCGGCCCGCTGATCAGCGAGGAGGCCGCCGAGCGGGTGGAGGCCGCGGTGGCGGCGCTGATCCGGGACGGCGCGCGGCGCGCGGCCGGCGGGTGGCGCAGCAAGGCGTTCTACGAGCCGGCGGTGCTGGTCGACGTCCCCGACGACAGCCCGGCGCTGGCCGAGGAGATCTTCGGCCCGGTCGCGCCGGTGGCCCGGTTCACGGACCCGATGGACGCGGTCCGGATGGCCAACGACTCCCCGTACGGGCTCCAGGCCGCGGTGCACACCCGCGACCTGCAACGGGCGTTCGCGATGGCGGGCCGGCTGCGGGTCGGCGGCGTCGTGATCAACGGCTCGACCGCACTGCGCGCCGAGAACCTGCCCTTCGGCGGCCCCAGGGACACCGGCGGGAGCCGCGAGGGACTGCACGACACGGCGCGGGAGTTCACCCGCCAGAAGACCGTCATCGTCTCCGAGGCGTTCGCGTGAGCGCGCCGGAGGACGCTCCGCAGGCGGGTTCGCCGGAGCCCGGGGCGCCGGCGCGCGCGGCCGGACCCGAGGTGCTGCGGATGCGCGACGTGCACAAGGCGTACGGCCGCACGGAAGTGCTCCACGGCGTCGACCTCGTCGGGCACGCCGGCGAGGTGCTCGCCCTCGTCGGCGCCAACGGGGCCGGCAAGTCGACGCTGATCAAGGTGCTCGCCGGCGCCGAGCCGATGAGCGCAGGCGAGCTGCACGTGGGCGGCGAGCGGGTGGAGTTCGGCTCCCCGCACGCCGCGCACGCGCACGGCATCCGCACCGTGCACCAGGAACTGACCCTGGTCCCCGAGCTGTCGGTCACCGAGAACCTGCTCCTCGGCCACCTCCCGCGGCGGTTCGGCGGGCTGGTCGACTGGCGCGCTGCGCACGCGCGCGCCGCCGAACTGCTGGCGGGCATCGGCTTCGGCGCCGTCGACCCGCGCGCCAGGGCGGGCCGGCTGAGCGTGGCCCGGCGGCAGATGGTGGAGATCGCGAAGGCGCTGGCGGCCGGGAGGCCCCGGGTCCTGATCCTCGACGAGCCCTCCGCGGTGCTGGCGGGCACCGATCTCCAGGCGCTCTTCGCGCTGGTGCGGCGGCTGCGCGAGGAGGGGGCGCTGATCGTCTACGTGTCCCACCGGCTGGCCGAGATCGGGGAGCTGGCGGACTCGATCGCGGTGCTCAAGGACGGCCGGGTGGTGGCCCGTACCGTACCGGCGGACACCGACGAGGACCGGCTGATCCGGCTGATGGCCGGCCGCGGCACCGGGCAGTTGTACCCGGCGAAGCGCCCGGAGAAGGGCCCCGAGCTGCTGCGGGTCGAGGGCCTGAGCCGGCCGGGGGAGTTCCGGGACGTGTCGTTCCGGCTGCACGCCGGCCGGATCACGGGGCTGTTCGGGCTGGTCGGCGCGGGCCGCAGCGAGCTGGTGCGGTGCGTGTTCGGGGCCGAGCCGCCGGCGGCGGGGTCGGTGCGGGCGCTGCCCGTACCGCAGGACAGCGCACCGCAGGACGGCGCACCGCCGGCCGTACGGCACGACGCGCCGCCGGCCGGGCGGGACGCCCGGTTCCAGGGGCCGCGTGCGGCGATCGACGCCGGGCTCGCCCTGGTCACCGAGGACCGCCAGCGCACCGGCCTGGTGCTCGGGCTGAGCGCCGCGGAGAACATCGGCCTGACCACGCTGAAATCCGCCACCCGCGGCCCGCTGCTCGACGGGGCGCGGCGCCGCCGGGAGGCGGCGGACATGGTGCGCCGGCTGGACATCCGCCCCGCCGGCTGCGCCGCGCTGCCCGTGTGGACGCTCAGCGGCGGCAACCAGCAGAAGGCCGTGCTCGCGAAGTGGCTGCTGACCAGGCCGCGGGTGCTGCTGCTCGACGAGCCGACCAGGGGAGTGGACGTGGCGACGCGCGCGGAGATCTACCGGACGCTCGACGAGCTGGCCCGCGGCGGGATGGCCGTGCTGCTGGTCTCCTCCGACCTCACGGAGGTGATCGGGGCGAGCGACCACGTGCTGGTGATGCACGAGGGCCGGATCGTCGCGGACGTGCCGGCCGAGGACGCCACCGAGGACGGCGTCCTCTCGTACGCGATCGGGCGTGCCGCGTGAAGGGGCGCCCCGCGGCGGCGGACACCGCGAAGACGCCCGGCCCGGAGGACGCGACCGGGGGCGCCGGGCAGCCGGCCGGCGCCGCCGTGGCCGGCCCCGGCCCCGGCGCCGCGCCGGCCCCCGCCCTCGCCCGGTGGCGGCTGCCGCGGCTGGTGGTACGCGGCCGGGACCTCACCGCCGAGGCGGGGATGCTCCTGCTGCTGGCGGCGTTCGTCGCCGTCGCCGGCTCCACGACCGACGCGTTCCTCACCGACACCAACCTCACCAACCTGATGAAGCAGATGGTGACCACCGGCCTGCTGGCCTACGGCATGCTCGTGGTCATCGTCACCGGCGGCATCGACCTGTCCGTCGGCTCCGTCGTCGCGCTGACCGGCATCATGGCCGCCGGCCTCTCGGCCGACCTGCCCGTGCCCGTCGCGCTGCTGGCCGGGGTCGCCGTCGGCATCGGCTGCGGGGCGGCCAACGGGACACTGGTGGCGAGATTCGCGATCGCCCCGTTCGTGGTGACGCTCGCGGCGCTGACGACGGTGCGCGGGCTGGCGTTCGTCTACTCCGAGACGCCCGTCGCGCCCGAGAAGGAGAGCTTCTTCGAGCTGGGCTCGGCGACCGCCGGGCCGTTCCCCGTCGCCACGCTGATCATGCTCGGCATCTTCCTCCTCGGCGGCATCTTCCTCACCCGCACCGCGCCGGGCCGCTCCCTGATCGCCATCGGCGGCAACGCCGAGGCGGTACGGCTCGCGGGGATCGGGGTGCGCCGGCACCTGGTGCTCGCGTACACGATCAGCGGCGCCTGCGCCGGGCTCGCCGGCGTCATCCTGGCCAGCCGGGTGGGCATCGCGCAGCCCAGCGTCGGCACGGCGTTCGAACTGGACGCCATCGCCGCCTGCGTGATCGGCGGCGCCAGCCTGGCCGGCGGCAGGGGCTCGGTCCGCGCCACGTTCGCGGGCGTGCTGCTGCTGGCCCTCATCAACAACCTGCTGAACCTCCACAACGTGCAGAGCTTCTGGCAGCAGGTCCTCAAGGGCCTGATCATCGTGGCCGTCATCCTCGTGCAGCGCGCCGGCCGGCTGCGCGGCGGGACCGGCGGCGCCGACCGAACGAAGGCGAGTACGACATGATCCGCATCCGCACGGCCGGGGCGCTCGCCGCCGGCCTCCTCACCGCCACGGCGCTGGCCGGCTGCTCCGACGACTCCGGCGGCTCCGGCGGGGACGGCTCGTACACCGTGGGCGTCGCCAACTTCACCCTCAGCGGCCCCTACTTCAACGGCATGGACCGGGCGATCAAGGCCCAGGGCAAGAAGAAGGGCGTCGAGGTCCGCTCCACCGACGCCGGCGGCGACGCCGCCAAGCTCGCCGCCAACGTGGACGACATGCTCGCCAAGGGGGTCGACGCCGTCATCGTCTCCGGCGGCCCGCTGGAGTCGGCGCCCGCGGTGCTCAACGCCATCAAGGCCGCCGGCAAGCCGGCCGTGCTGGTCGACCGGAAGTTCCAGACCGGCGACTACACGAGCTGGATCGGCCCGGACAACGAGGCCATCGGCAAGCAGAACGGCGACTTCCTGCTGGAGCAGATGCCCGACGGCGGCAAGGTCGCGATCATCAAGGGCGGCCCCGCGGACAACAGCATCGGCCTGGCCCGTACGGACGGCGTGAAGCAGGCGCTCGACGGGGCGCCCGGCATCGAGCTGGTCGAGGCGCCGGGCTTCGGCGAGTGGACCACCGACGGCGGGCTGAAGGTCATGGAGGACCTGCTCGCCGCGCACTCCGACATCGACGCGGTGTTCTGCGAGAACGACGCGATGTGCCTGGGCGCGCAGCGCGCCATCTCGGACGCCGGGCACGAGAAGGACATCGTGCTGGCCGGCGTGGACGGCCAGACCGAGGCCGTCAAGGCGATCCTCGACGACACCAACTACCTGGTCACCGGGCTCAACGACGCGGACGAGATCGGCAGCCTCGGCCTCGACCGCACCCTGGCCGTCCTCGACGGCGAGGAGACCGAGAAGGACACCGTCGTGCCCTCGCCGATGGTGACGAAGGACAACGCGAAGAAGTACTACGACCCCGACGGGAACTTCTGATGACGTCTACGTCCCAACCCCCCGCACGTCCCCGCGGACTTGCCGTCCGCTCCCGCCGCGCGGGCCTCGTGCTCGCCGCCGGCGCCCTGGCGCTCACCCCCGCCCTCCAGGGCGGCACGGCCTCGGCCTCGGCCGAGCCGCAGGCCGCCGGCGGCTCGGCGGTGGAGTGGCAGCTCCTGCACGAGGAGGACTTCGCCGCCCAGTTGGACCCGGGCGGCGCCTCCTGGACCCGCGAGACCTACGACGAGCCGTTCGACACGATCATGGACGACAACGGCCAGTGGTACCGCAACGACTACGGCCCGGCGTGGGAGGACGCCATGGGCTCCTTCGACACGTACCGCAAGGAGTTCCCCGTCGGCGACGGCGGCTGGCTGACGGCCTCGCTCTCGGCCCGCGACTGGAACAAGGACGGGGAGATCGAGCAGCCGCCGTCGATCACCAACGACACCGCGGGCGGCGAGCCCGTCGCCCTCCTCGACGTCCCGGACCACACCGGCGGCGCGATCCTGCGGCCCACCGAGCAGCTCCCCGACGAGTACCGCATCGAGTACCGGCTCAAGACGCTGGACTTCGGCGGCAAGCGCAACGGCTCCATCGAGTACGACGGCCGGATCAACGGCTACGACGCGGAGGGCTGCAAGACGCAGCACCCCTGGGGCGAGGGCTCGAACAGCCCCGGCTGGGAGGGCGACGCCTCGGCGCCGTACTGCGAGTGGCAGGACGTGCGCGAGGGCCCGTACGGCTACAACGGCTTCCACTACATGTCGATCGTCGACTTCGCCGACCCCGCGCCCCGCAACAACCACTTCTGGCACTACCGCCGCAAGGTGCTGATGGACTCCTTCGCCCAGCACCCCGACCGCGTCGGCGGCGGCACCGGCGGGCGGATCTGCGACGCCTCCACCGGTCGGTACTACGACTACAAGGACAGCAGCTTCAACACCGTCAACATGTGGATCAGCGGGATGCCCAACTGGAACCCGGGCCCCGGCGGGCTCGCCGGGAACTCGCAGTGGTTCATGTCGAGCTGCTCCGACGGCGTGGCCGAGCAGCAGCTCTCCTCCGCCGGCGAGCTCCAGCCGGAGCTGATGCCGAACGAGGACTACACCTTCGCCATCGAGCGCGACGCCACCGGCTACACCCTGGAGGCCAGCGGCAACTTCGCCCGCGCCGGCGAGCAGACCCTCCGCTTCCACCGGCCGTTCGTCGTCGGCAACGCGCCGATCTGGCACTACAACACCAAGCCGGAGGAGTACGACGGCCGGTTCGACGGCGATCTGGTGCAGAACGACCACAACGGCAGCACGACCTGGCCGGACCAGTGGCCGCAGGGCTCCGCCTACCCCGACTCGTTCGTGATCGGCGACCTCTACACCAACGTCTACGAGGGCAGCGCCAGCCTCACCGACCTGAAAATGTTCGTGCCCGCCGACTGAGGAAGGACACCGGGAGGCCGCGAGGGCCCGGAACGACTCGCGAGGACCCGGGGGAGGGGCGCCCGGCGGGCGATCGTGCCGAGAGGGTTGTTATCCTCTCATGACATGCAGTCAAGTATCGATCGTTCGTCGCTGCTCCCCTTCTACCACCAGCTCAAGCAGATCCTCCTGGGCGAGATGGAGAGCCGCGAGCTGGGGCCCGGCGACCGGCTGCCGGGGGACCACGAGCTGTGCGAACGCTACGGGGTCTCCCGGACGGTCGTTCGCCAGGCCCTCGCCGAGCTGGAGTCCGAAGGGGTCATCGAGCGGATCAAGGGCCGCGGCACCTTCGTGGCCCATCCCAAGACCCCCGAGGGCCTGGTCCAGTCCCTCACCGGGCTGTACGAGGACGTGGCGGCCCGCGGCGGCCATCTGCGCAGCCAGGTCCGCCGGCTCGCGGTGGTGCCGGCGGACGCGCAGGTCGCCGGCGAGCTGGAGGTGCCGCCGGGGCACCCGGTGATCGTGATCGAGCGGCTGCGGTTCGTCGAGGAGGAGCCGTGGGTGCTCACGATCACCCACGTCCCGCAGGAGGTCGCCCCGGGGCTGGTCGACGAGGACCTGACCCAGGAGTCGCTGTACGCGCTGCTGGAGGGCCGGTTCGGGGTGCGGCTGGTGCAGGGCCGCCGCTCGGTGGAGGCGACGGTGGCCTCCGCGGAACTGGCCCGCAGTCTCGGCGTCAACCGGGGCGCCCCGGTGCTCGTGCTGCGCAGCGTCAGCGTGGGTGAGCAGGGCCGCCCGGTGGAGAGCTTCGTCGCCTTCCACCGCGGCGACCGCAGCCGCTTCGAGGTGGAGCTGTCCCGGCAGTCGGGCGCCTCGCCCCGGCCGCTGATGATCGTCACCGACTGACGCCCGCGGGCCGTACGGCCCGTGCAGGACCCGTACGACCCGTAAGGCCCGTACGGCCCACCGGCCCGCGGCCGGCCCGCTCCCTGTGAGCGGGCCGGCCGCTTCGTGTTTCCGGGGGTTGCGCCGTCCGCTGCCGGATCCCTTGACATCCTGACCGTACAGGATGTCAAATGACCTGGTCGTCACGGCGACGCCCTCCGGAAGCACCCCGCACGACCCCAGGAGGAAACGGTGCCGTCATACGCATCGCCCCCCATCGAGCCGACGCTCGTCACCTTCGATCCCCGGGACGGCGGCATGGGCCCGTCGGGCCCGGTGCTCACCCGGCGCATGTCCGACCTCGACGGGCTCTTCGCCGACCGCGACGCCTGGCAGGCCGCGGTACGGGACGGCGGTGACCCCGTCGTCTACGACGTCGCCTCCTCGCTCGTGCCGGAGGCGCCCGGCGAGCTGCCCCAGTCGATCACCACGATCCGGCCGGGCGCGGTCGCGGGCGAGTTCCACATGACCAGGGGCCACCAGCACCCCAACCCGCAGGGCGAGATCTACCTCGGCCTCGCGGGCACCGGCGGGCTGCTGCTCTTCGACGGCGACCGGCCGCGGTGGATCGACATGTACCCCGGCGCCATCGGCTACATCCCGCCGGGCTGGGCGCACCGCAGCGTCAACACCGGCGACGAGCCGTACCGCTTCCTCGCCGTCTACCCCGGCGACGCCGGCCACGACTACGGCTGGGTCCTCGCCCACGGCATGGGCTACCGCGTCCGGCGCGCCCCGGACGGCGGCCCGCCCCTGCTCGTCCCCTTCACCGCCCCGTCCCCCGGCACATCCCCTAGCAACCAGGAGTAGCCATGGCGCGCATCCGTTTCGTCTCCTCGGGGGTGGCCGCCGCGCTGGCCGTCGTCTTCGCGGCCGGCGGCGTCGCCGCCGGGAAGGCGGCGTTCGACGACTCCGGCTCCTCGCCGGGCGGCGCCGCCGCGGTCGGCGGCACCAAGGTCGACGTCATCACCAAGGCCACCGACTCCGACTTCTGGCAGTCGATGCTCGCCGGCTCCGAGCAGGCGGGCGACGACTTCGGCATCGACCTCGGGCTCTTCGGCCCGACCTCGGAGACCGACATCGAGGAGCAGGTCAGCCTGGTGGAGAACTCCATCTCCCGGGGCGCCGACGCCATCGTGCTGGCCTCGAACTCCTCCACCGCACTCAACGGCGCGGTGGACCGGGCCCGCGACGCCGGCATCAAGGTGATCACCGTCGACAACGCGATCACCACCGACTCCGAGGGCTTCATCGGCACCGACAACGTCAAGGCGGGCGAGCAGGCCGGCCAGCGCATGTGCGAACTGCTCACCGACAAGGGCCAGGAGGGCGGCAAGATCCTGCACGAAAGCTCGACCTCCGGGCAGCAGGTGCTGGTCGACCGCTTCAACGGCTTCAAGAGCGGCCTGGCCGCCAAGTGCCCCGACGCCGAGATCATCCAGACCTCCGTCAACGACAACGACCTCAACAAGGCCGTCGCCCAGGTCAACGACGCCCTGACCGCCACGCCCGAACTGGCCGGGGTCTTCGCCGACAACAACACCTCCGGCACCGGCGCCGCCAAGGCCGTCGCCGAGCGCAACGCCGTCGACCGCGTGAGCGTCGTCGCCTTCGACTCCGACCCCGCGGAGATCGCCGGCGTACGCGACGGGTCCATCGACGCGATCATCGTCCAGAACCCGTTCTTCTTCGGCTACCAGGGCGTGGTCGAGGCGGCGATGGCCGCGGGCGACAGCACGCCGCCGGTCCGGCTCGACCCGGGCGCCGTGGTCATCGACAAGTCGACCGTGGACGACCCGCAGTACGAGCAGCTCCTCAACCCGCCCAAGACCAAGGGCTGAGGCGCCGGCCATGGCAACGGAGTCGAGCCCCCTGGTCAGCCTGCGGGGCGTGGGCAAGAGCTACCGCGCCGTCTCGGCGCTGGACGCGGTGGACCTGGACATCGCGCCGGGCGAGGTGCACTGCCTCGCCGGCGAGAACGGTGCCGGCAAGTCCACCCTGATCAAGGTGCTGACCGGCGCGGTGGCCCGCGACGGCGGCACGTACCGGGTGCTCGGCCGCGAGATGCGCACCCACGTCACCCCCGCGGAGGCGCGCGCCGCCGGCATCGGCGTGGTGTACCAGGAACTGAGCCTGATGCCCGAGCTGACCGTGGCCAGCAACCTGTGCATGTTCGGGCTGCCCGGCCGGGCCGGCTGGGTCGACCGCCGCCGGCAGCGCGCGCAGGCCCGGGAGATGCTGGCCCGGGTGGGCCTGAACGACCTGGACCCGCGCACCCGGGTCTCCGAACTGACCACCGCCACCCGGCAGTTGGTCGAGATCGCCCGGGTCCTCGGCCAGGACGCGCGGCTCGTCGTCTTCGACGAGCCGACCACCGCGCTGTCCGCGCAGGAGGCGGACGCGCTGCTGGCGCGCATCGCCGCGCTGCGGGAGGAGGGCGTCTCCGTCCTGTACGTCACCCACCGGCTGGAGGAGATGTTCGCCGTCGGCGACCGGGTCACCGTGCTGCGCGACGGCCGGGTGGTCGAGACCCGGCCGATGTCCGACTACGACGAGGACGGCCTCGTGCAGTCGATGGTCGGCCGCCGCATCGAGAACCTGTACCCCGGCGAGCGCCCGGAGCCCGGCGACGTACGGCTGGAGCTGCGCGGGCTCAGGCCCGCCGGCTTCCCCGCGCCGGTGGACCTGACCGTCCGCCGCGGCGAGGTCGTGGGCCTGGCCGGGCTGCTCGGCTCCGGCCGCACCGAACTGCTGCGCGCCGCCTTCGGCGCCGACCCGGTGCTCGGCGGCGAGATCCTGGTCGACGGCCGCCGGGTCGCCGCCACCTCCCCGCGCGCCGCCGCCCGGGCCGGGCTCGGGCTGCTGCCCGAGGACCGCAAGGAGTCCGGGCTGCTGCTCGGGCTGAGCGTCGAGAAGAACGTCGCCATCGCCAGCCTGCCGCGCACCGGCACCTTCGGGGTGCTGCGCCGCCGCCGGATGCGCGAGCACGTCACCGCCGCCTCCGCGGGCCTGCGCATCAAGCTCGGCGACTGGAGCGACCCGGTCTCCTCCCTCTCCGGCGGCAACCAGCAGAAGACGCTGGTCGCCCGCTGGCGGGCCACCGGCGCCAGGGTGCTGCTGCTCGACGAGCCCACCAAGGGCGTCGACGTCGGCTCCAAGGCCGACATCTACCAGGTGATCGCCGAACTGGCCGCGGACGGCCTGGCCATCGTCGTCGTCTCCTCCTACCTCCCCGAACTGCTCGGCCTGTGCGACCGCGTCGAAGTGGTGCGCCAGCGCCGGCTGGTGGGCTCGCTGCCCGCCGCGGAGGCCACCGAGGAGGCCGTGCTGCGCCTGGCCAGCCCCGTGGGCCCGGCGGCCGGCGCGGACCCGGCCGCGGCCCTGGCCGCAGGCACCCCCGCGGCCGGTCCGCCCGGCCCCGCCGAACCTTCCGCACCGTCCCTGGAGAACCGATGACCGACCTTTCCAGAGCCACCGTCCCCGCCGCCGGCGGAGGTACGTCCAAGGGCATCCGGTTCGGCAAACGCCCGGCCCGCCAGCCCGCCGACACCGAGATCCTGCGCCTGGGCCAGGTGCTGGGCCGCACCTCCGGCGGCATCCCCGTGCTGCTGGTGCTGGCCTTCGCGCTGACCATGTCCACCGAATCGTTCCTCACCGGCACCAACCTGGACAACCTCGGCCGGCAGGTGTCCATCTTCGCGATCATCGCCGTCGGCCAGCTCATCGTCATCCTGACCGCGGGCATCGACCTGTCGGTCGGCTCGGTCGTCGGCCTGTCCGGCATCGTCGCCGCCAAGGTGGTCTACGACACCGGCGGCGGGCTGCCCATCGCGGGCGCCGTGCTCCTCGCGCTGCTCGTCGGCGCCGCCGCCGGGCTGATCAACGGACTGCTGGTGGCGTTCCTCAAGATGCCGCCGTTCATCGTGACGCTCGGAATGATGGGCGCCGCCCGCGGCGCGACCCTGCTGCTCAGCGACGGCCGCACCGTGCAGCCGCTGCCGGACGGCTTCTCCGAACTCGGCGGCGGCAGCGTGCTGGGCATCTCCCATCTGACCTGGCTGATGGTGCTCATCACGGTCTTCTTCGCGCTGCTGCTGCGGCGCACCGTCTGGGGCGAGTACGTCTACGCGGTCGGCTCCAGCGCCGAGTCCGCCCGGCTGACGGGCGTGCCCGTACGCCGCGTCCTGGTCAGCGCGTACGTGCTGTCCGGGACCCTGGCCGCCGCGGCCGGCGTGCTGCTCGCCTCCCGCCTCGGCAACGGCGTGCCCACCTCCGGCAACGGCTACGAACTCCAGGCCATCGCCGCCTGCGTGATCGGCGGGGCCAGCCTCTTCGGCGCGAAGGGCAGCGCGCTCGGCGCGCTCGTCGGCGCGCTGGTGGTCGGCATGCTCAACAACGGCGGCACGCTGCTGGGCATCGACCCGTTCTGGCTCCAGATCGTCATCGGCGTGCTGATCCTCGCCGCCGTCGCCACCGAGCACGTGCACAACCTGCGCCGCGGCGGCAAGGCGCGGCCGGGACCGGCCGCCCGGCAGGCGGAGGCCGGGGGACCGCCGCCACCGGCCGGGGGCACGGCGCAACCGGACACGGGGGCCGCGGCGGAGAAGACTGCCGGTGAGCCGACCCCGACGAAACGAGCGGCACCATGATCATTGCGCACGATCTCGGCACCACCGGCGACAAGGCGTCGCTGCACGCCGACGACGGCACCCCGGTCGCCGCCCTGACCGAGCACTACGACACCGACTTCCGCGCCGGCGGCATCGCCGAGCAGGACCCCGAGGTGTGGTGGCGGGCGGTGTGCGCCGCCACCCGGCGGCTGCTGGCGCACACCGGCGTACGTCCCGCGGAGGTGGCCGCCGTCGGGTTCAGCGGCCAGATGATGGGCGCGGTGCTGCTCGACTCCGCGTACCGGCCGGTGCGGCCCTCGCTGATCTGGGCCGACCACCGCAGCCAGGAGCAGGCCGACCGGCTGATCGCGGCGCTGGGCGCCGAGCGGGCGTACCGCCTGCTCGGCCACCAGCTCCACCCCACCTACTCGCTGACCAAGGTGATGTGGGTACGCGACCGGGAGCCGGAGACCTTCGCCCGGGTCGCCCACGTCTGCCTGGCCAAGGACTACGTCGTGCACCGCCTCACCGGCGTGCTCGCCACCGACCGCTCCGACGCCTCCAGCACCAACGCCTACGACCAGCCCGCCGGCGCCTGGTCCGCCGAGGTTCTGACGGCGGCCGACGTCGACCCCGCGCTCTTCCCCGAGATCGTGCCCTCCACCACCGTGGCGGGACCGCTGCTGCCCGAGGCCGCCGAGGCCACCGGGCTGGCCGCCGGCACCCCCGTCGTCCTCGGCGGCGGCGACGGCCCGCTGGCCGCGCTGGGCGCCGGCGTCATCGACCCCGCCGACGGCGCGTACACCTACCTCGGGTCCTCCTCCTGGGTGTCGCTCTCCGCCGAACGACCGCTGCACGACCCGCGGATGCGCACCATGACCTTCGACCACGTCGTCCCCGGCCGCTACGTGCCGACCGCGACCATGCAGGCCGGCGGCGCGTCGCTGGACTGGGTGGCGGAGGTGCTGCGGCCGGACCAGGACGGGGGCCGCTTCCCCGAACTGCTCGCCGCGGCGGCCGACGCCGACACCGCGGGCCTGTACTTCCTGCCGCATCTGCTGGGCGAGCGCTCCCCGTACTGGAACGCCGCCGCCGCGGGCGCGTTCCTCGGCCTCACCCGCCACCACCTCCAGGCCCACCTGACCCGCGCGGTGCTGGAGGGCGTGGCGTTCAACCTGGCCACCTGCGTCGGCGCGTTCCGCGAGGCGGGGCATCCCGTCGACCGGGTCGACGCCATCGGCGGCGGCGCGGCCAGCGACCTGTGGCTCCAGATCCTCGCCGACGTGTGGGGCGCCACCGTGCGCCGCCGCAGCATCGTCGAGGAGGCCAACAGCCTGGGCGCCGCCGTCACCGCGGGCGTCGGCGCCGGCCTGGTCGACGGCTTCGCCGTCGCCCGCGGCCTGTCCGACGTCACCGCCGAGTTCACGCCGGACCCCGGCCGGCACGCCGACTACCGGCGGCGGCACGCGCTGTTCCTGGAGGCGTACGAGCGGCTGGAACCGTGGTTCGCGAAGGAGAAGCGATGACCGGAGCCCCCGAGAGCGCGGCGGACGCGGCGCCCGTCGTGCTGGTGACGTCGCGGTCCTTCGGCAGCGGCACCGCGCCCGTCGAGGACGAACTCGCCGCCGCCGGGCTGCGCGTGGTGCGCGGCTCCACCGTCCACGACACCGCGGAACTGGCCCCGCTGCTCGCCGGTGCCGTCGCCTGGATCGCCGGCACCGCGCCCGTCACCGACGCGCACCTGGCCGCCGCGCCGCGGCTGAAGGTCCTCGCCCGCTACGGCGTCGGCGTCGACAGCGTCGACCTGGCCGCCGCCGCCCGCCACGGCGTCACCGTCACCAACACCCCCGCCGCGAACAGCGACGCCGTCGCCGACCTCGGCATCGCGCTGCTGCTCGCCGCGCTGCGCGGCGTCGCCGCCGGCGACCGGGCGGTACGCGCCGGGTCCTGGCAGCCGCGCCGCGGCCGGGAACTGGGCACCCTCACACTCGGCGTCGTCGGCCTCGGCCGGGTCGGGCGCGGGGTGGCGCGGCGCGCCGCCGGGTTCGGCACCGAGGTGCTGGGGCACGACCCGTACCTGGACCCGGTGGTCTTCGAGGTGCTGGGCGTCCGGCAGACGCCGCTCGCGGAGCTGGCCGGGCGGTGCGGCGCGGTGAGCCTGCACGCCCCCGGCGGCACCCGGGTGGTCGACGAGCGGTGGCTCGCCGGGGCCCGGCCCGGGCTGGTCCTCGTCAACACGGCGCGGGCCGACCTCGTCGACGAGCACGCCGTCGCCGCGGCGCTGCGGGACGGCCGGCTGGGCGCGTACGCCGCGGACACCCTCGCGGGCGAGGGCGGCGGCGGCGCCGAAAGCCCGCTGCTGGACCCGGAGTTCGCCGACCGGGTGGTCCTCACCCCGCACCTGGGGGCGCAGACCGTCGAGGCGGTGGACCGGATGGGCGCCGGCGCCGTACGGGCCGTCCTCGACGTGCTCGCGGGCCGCGCGCCCGCCCACCCCGTACCCCTGCCCGTACCCGCCACCGAAGAGAGCGCACCGTGACCACCCAGCACCCCCCGGCAGCCACCCCGCCCGGCCTCGCCGCGCCGCCCGGACTGCCCGCGTTCCCCGCCCCACCCGTGTCACCGTCCCCGTCCCCGCTCGACGGGCTGCGCCGCGCCGGCGTCGTCGCCGTCCTGCGCGCGCCGACCGCGGACGGCGCGCTGGCCGCCGTGGCGGCGCTGGTCGCGGGCGGCGTCACCGGCATCGAGATCACGTACTCCACACCCGACGCGCCCGCGGTCATCACCGAGGTACGCGCCCGCCACCCCGAGGCGCTGGTCGGCGCGGGCACCGTGCTCACCCCCGCGCAGGCCGCCGCCGCGGCCGAGGCCGGCGCCGCGTTCCTGGTCAGCCCCGGCACCACGCCCGAACTGGCCGCCGCCATGCTGGACACGGGCCTGCCCGTGCTCTCCGGCGCCCTGACCCCGAGCGAGGTCATGGCCGCCACCGCGCTCGGCGTGCACGCGGTCAAGGTCTTCCCCGCCTCCCTCGGCGGGCCCGGCTATCTGCGCGCGCTGCGCGGCCCGTTCCCCGACGTGCCGCTGGTTCCGACCGGCGGCGTCTCCGCCGGCAACCTGGGGGAGTGGTTCGCGGCCGGCGCGGTGGCGGTCGGCGCGGGCGGCGAGCTGTGCTCGTCCGCGCACATCGCCGCGGGGCGCTGGGAGTCGCTGACCGTACGGGCCCGGGCGTTCACCGCGGCGCTGGCGGAGGTCCGCCGGGCAGCGGGCGGCCCCGCGGGCCGGAGTGATGCGGGCGACTCGCGTGCGGAGGCGGTCCGTTGAGCGCAGAGACCGCCACCGCCGCGGACACGGGGGCGATGGCGTTCGTCGGCGTCAGCACCGGCGAGTCGTCCATCATGCGGATCTTCCCCGAGTGGGCCCGCCTCCTCGGCCTGCCCACCGACCGCCTCGTCGGCTTCGACCTGCCGCCGGACGCCGAGCCCGCCCGCTACCGGGCGGTGGCCGACCGGATCCGGCGGGACCCGCTGCTGCTCGGCGCGCTGATCACCACGCACAAGATAGGCGTGTACCGGGCCGCAGCCGACCTCTTCGACGAACTGGACGACTTCGCCACCCTGTGCGGCGAGGTGTCCTCGGTCTCCAAGCGGGACGGCCGCGTCATCGGCCACGCCAAGGACCCGCTGACCGCGGGCCTGGCCATCGAGGAGTTCCTCGCACCCGGCCACTTCGCCGCCACCGGCGGCGAACTGCTCTGCCTGGGCGCCGGCGGCGCCGGCACCGCTATCGGCTACTACCTCGCCCGCAGGCCCGACGCCCCCGCCCGCATCGTCTGCACCGACCGCTCCGCCGACCGGCTCGCCGGGCTGGCCGACGTGCTCCGGCGCGGCGGCGCCGACCCCGCCCGGCTGCGTACCGTGGTCACCGACGGCCCCGCCGACGACCTGCTCGCGGCGGCGCCGCCCGGCACCCTCGTCGTCAACGCCACCGGCCTCGGCAAGGACCGGCCCGGCTCGCCGCTGTCGCCCGCGGCGCTCTTCCCGCGCGGGGCCGTGGCGTGGGAGCTGAACTACCGCGGCTCGCTGCCCTTCCTGCACGCGGCCCGCGCCCAGGCCGCCGGGCGCGGCCTCGAAGTCGTCGACGGCTGGCGGTACTTCATCCACGGCTGGTCGCAGGTCGTCGCGGAGGTCTTCGGCCTGTCCCTGGACGACGCGACCGTCGACCGGCTCTCCGCCGCCGCCGAGGCCGTACGGTGAGCGTGCGCACGGTCCTCGGCGACGTGCCCGCCGACCGGCTCGGCCGGACCGACTACCACGAGCACCTCTTCCAGGTCTCCCCGCTGCTGCCCGGCGACGAGCTGGACGACGAGGCGCGCAGCGGGCAGGAGGCGGCGTACCTGCGCGCGGCCGGCTTCGCGGCGGTGGTCGAGGCGACCCCGGTGGGCCTGGGCCGCGACCCGGCGGGCGTCGCCCGCATCGCGCGGGCCACCGGGCTGCACGTCGTCCACACCACCGGCGCCCACCGCGAGCCGCACTACGCCCCCGGCCACCGGCTGCTCGGCATGGCCGAGGCCGAACTGGCCGCGCTCTTCACCGCCGAGCTGACCGACGGCATGCACGCGGACGCGGACCTGGCGGTACGGGCCGACCCCGCGGTGCGCGCCGGGATCGTCAAGGCGGGCGTCGGGTACTGGTCGGTCTCGCCGTTCGAGCGCCGGGTGCTCGCCGCGGCCGGTGCCGCCCACCGGGCCACGGGGGCGCCGGTGATGGTGCACCTGGAGTACGGCAGCGCGGCGTTCGAGGTGCTGGCGGAGCTGGCCGGGCACGGGGTGCCGGCGCACCGGGTCGTCCTCGCGCACGCCGACCGCAACCCCGACCCGGGGCTGCACGCGGAGCTGTGCGCGGCCGGCGCGTACCTCGGCTACGACGGCATGGCCCGCCACCGCGGCCACCCCGACTCCACCGTGCTGGGCTGCCTGCTGGCCACCGCCGCCCGCGCGGGCCCCGACCGGCTGCTCCTCGGCGGCGACGTCGCCCGGCGCAGCCGCTACCGCGCGTACGGCGGCATGCCGGGCCTGGACTACCTGCCCCGCCGCTTCCTCCCGCGGGTGGCGGCGGAGGGCGGCGCGGCGCTGGCCGACGCGGTCACGGTGACCAACCCGGCCCGGCTGCTGGACTGGAACGGCACCCCCTGAGGCGGCGCCCCGGGGCCGCGGGCGGCTCAGCCCGTCACCCGGGGGGCCGCGCCCGGAGACCGCGGGCCGCTCAGCCCGCGTCGTCCTCCGCGACGGTCTCCAGGATCGCCTCGCCGTACTTCGCGAGCTTGTTCTCGCCGACGCCGCTGACCGAGCCCAGCGAGGCGAGCGACCCGGGGCGCTCGGTGGCGATCTGCCGCAGCGTCGCGTCGTGGAAGATCACGTACGCGGGCACGCCCTGCTCCTTCGCGGTCGCGCCCCGCCACGCGCGCAGCCGCTCGAAGAGCGACGCCGCCTCCGCGGGCAGGTCGACGGCCTCCGCGCGCTTCGACCCGGACTTCGCCTTCGCCGCCTTCGCCGCCCGCTTGGGCTCGGTGCGCAGCGGCACCTTGCGGCCCCGGTACAGCACCTCGTCGGCTTCCTCGGTGAGCACCAGCGTGCCGTAGTCGCCCTCGACGGCCAGCAGCCCCTTGGCGAGCAACTGCCGGACGACACCGCGCCACTCGTGCTCGGCGAGGTCGTCGCCGACGCCGAAGACGGACAGCGAGTCGTGGTCGTGCTGGATGACCTTGGCCGTCTTGCGGCCCATGAGGATGTCGACGATCTGCCCGGCGCCGAACTTCTGCCGCCGCTCGCGCCGCAGCCGCACCACCGTGGACAGCAGCTTCTGCGCGGCGACCGTGCCGTCCCAGGACTCCGGGGGCGTCAGGCACGTGTCGCAGTTGCCGCACGGCGAACCGCTCTGGCCGAAGTAGGCGAGCAGTTGGGAGCGCCGGCAGTCGATGCTCTCGCAGAGCGCGAGCATCGCGTCGAGGTGGGCGCTCGCCCGCCGCCGGTGGGCCTCGTCGCCCTCGGAGCCGTCGATGAGCTTGCGCTGCTGCACCACGTCCTGGAGCCCGTACGCGAGCCACGCGGTGGAGGGCAGCCCGTCGCGGCCGGCGCGGCCGGTCTCCTGGTAGTAGCCCTCGACGGACTTGGGCAGGTCGAGATGGGCGACGTAGCGCACGTCGGGCTTGTCGATGCCCATGCCGAACGCGATGGTGGCGACGATCGCCATGCCCTCCTCCCGCAGGAAGCGCGACTGGTGCTCGGCGCGGGTCGCCGCGGGCAGGCCGGCGTGGTACGGCAGGGCGTCGATCCCGTTGCGTACGAGGAAGTCCGCGGTGTCCTCCACCGACTTGCGCGACAGGCAGTAGACGATGCCCGCGTCGCCCGCGTGCTCGGTGCGCAGCAGCTCCAGGAGCTGCTTCTTCGGCTCGCGCTTCGGCGCGATGCGGTACTGGATGTTGGGCCGGTCGAAGCTGGCGACGAAGTGGCGGGCCTGCTCCAGTTGCAGCCGGCTCGCGATCTCCGCGTGCGTCGCCTTGGTCGCCGTCGCGGTCAGCGCGATACGCGGCACGTCCGGCCAGCGCTCGGAGAGCGCGGAGAGCGCGAGGTAGTCGGGCCGGAAGTCGTGCCCCCACTGCGAGACGCAGTGCGCCTCGTCGATGGCGAACAGCGCGATCGTCCCGCGGTCGAGCAGCCGCGTCGTGGACTCCACCCGCAGCCGCTCGGGCGCCAGGTAGAGCAGGTCGATCTCGCCCGCGACGTACTCGGCCTCGACCATCCGCCGCTCGTCGGGATCCTGTGTGGAGTTCAGGAACCCGGCCCGCACCCCGAGCGCGCGCAGCGCGTCGACCTGGTCCTGCATCAGCGCGATGAGCGGCGAGATCACCACCCCGGTGCCGGGGCGCACGAGCGCGGGAATCTGGTAGCACAGCGACTTGCCGCCGCCGGTCGGCATCAGCACGAGGGCGTCGCCGCCGCCCACGACATGGTCGATGATCTCCTGCTGACCCTCGCGGAACGACTCGTAGCCGAAGACCTTGCTGAGGACCGTCAGCGCCTCGGTGGAACTCATCGGGCGAGTTTATGCCCCACCGCCGACATCCCGCCGGGCGATCCGCGGAGCAGGACGCGGGCCCGGCGGCCGAGCCGCCTCAGGCACCGTGCGGCCCTCGGTTCGCCGGGGTGGCCGGGTTGGGGTTGCCGGTGACGGTGTTCAGCCAGAAGGCGCCGTGCAGGCCGTGGAAGGCGGCCATGAGGTAGGCGCCGGCGAGGGTGGCGACCGCGGCGGCCCACGGGTGGCCGGGCATGTCGGCCAGGAAGACGAACAGGACGGTCAGGGCGATCCCGGAGACCCCGGCCAGGGCGTTGCGCAGGGGGGAGTTCCCCCAGAGGTTCGGGAACTCCTCACCGGCGAGGCCCTTGACGAGGTGCGGGAGCGCGTTGGTGCCCATGAGGCCGGTGAGGAAGGAGAACACGATGGTCTGGGGCATGGCTCCCTCGATTTCGGTCAACATCCGTTGACTGAAACATAGCGTCGGCGCAGACGTGAGTCAACATCTGTAGACTGAAGCGGTGGGCCCCGCACCTGTCTCCCGAGCCGAGCAGCGCCGGCACACCCAGGACCGGATCCTGGCGGCGGCGAGGAAGCTGTTCGCCGAGCACGGCTACGACCGCACGACGATCCGCGGGATCGCGGCCGAGGCGAAGACCGATCCCGGCCTCGTCATGCGGTACTTCGGGTCCAAGGAGCGGCTTTTCGCCCGGGTCGCCGTGGTCCACCGGCGGGAACCCGTCGACGGGCCCCCCGACCAGGTCGCCGAACTGCTGCTGGCGGCCCTGAGCGCGAAGATCACGGCAGAGCCGGCCGGCGCGCTGGCCGCGGTCCGGTCGATGTTCACCCACCCCGAGGCCGCCGCGGAGGTACGCGAGGCGATGCTCGCCGAGCAGCGCCAGGTCGCCGGGGTGCTGCCGGCCGAGGACGCGGACCTGCGCACCGGGCTGATCGGCGCGCTCACCCTGGGGACCGTCATCGCGCGGTATCTGCTGGAGCTGGACGGGCTGCGGGACGCGCCACCGGAGAAGGTCGTCGCGCTGCTGCGTCCGTCGTTCCACTCGATCGTCCACAGCGACCCGGAGACCGGGCCCCCCGGTGCGGCCACCGCGAACGGCGACCGTACCGGGCAGGGCTAGAGGGTGAAGCCGGCGGGGAAGGGGTCCTCGGGGTCGAGGAGGTACTGGCCCATGCCCGTGATCCAGGCGCGGCCGGTGACCGTCGGGACCTGCGCGTGGAAGCCGCCGACCTCCGTTTCCGCCTCCAGGCGGCCGGTGAACAGCGTGCCGAGCAGCGACTCGTTGACGAAGTCCGCGCCCAGCTCCAGCTCCCCGCGCGCGTACAACTGCGCCATCCGCGCCGACGTGCCCGTACCGCACGGGGAGCGGTCGAACCAGCCGGGGTGGATGACCATCGCGTTGCGCGCGTCGGCGGCCCCGCCGGCCGGCGGGGCCGTCAACTGGACGTGCTTGCAGCCGGAGATCCCGGGGTCCGCCGGGTGCACCGGGCGGTTCCGCCCGTTGATCGCATCCATGATCGCCAGGCCCGCGCCCAGCATCCGCTCCTTCTCCGCCTTCGCGAACGGGATGCCGATGCTCTCGACCGGCAGGATCGCGTAGAAGTTGCCGCCGTACGCCATGTCGTACGCGACCCGCCCCAGCCCCGGCACCTCCACCGCCGCGTCCAGCTCCAGCGCGAACGACGGCACGTTGCGGAACGTCACCGACTCCGCCCGGCCGCCCGAGACCGCGACCCTGGCGATCACCAGCCCCGCGGGCGTGTCGAGACGGACCTCCGTGACCGGCTCGGTGACCGTGACCATGCCCGTCTCCACCAGCACGGTGGCCACGCCGATCGTGCCGTGGCCGCACATCGGCAGCAGGCCGGAGACCTCGATGTAGAGCACGCCGTAGTCGGCGTCCGGCCGGGTCGGCGGCTGGAGGATCGCGCCGCTCATCGCGGCGTGCCCGCGCGGCTCGTTCACCAGCAACTGCCGGACGTCGTCGAGGTGCCCGGCGAAGTACGCGCGGCGCTCGGCCATGGTGGCGCCGGGCACCACCCCCACACCGCCGGTGATCACCCGGGTCGGCATGCCCTCGGTGTGCGAGTCGACGGCCGTGAAGTAGCGGGAGGCGCGCACGTCACACCACCGCCGGTGCGGCTCGGAAGGCCGGGTCCCACGTGTCCTGCGGCATGGCTGTCTCCTCGGTGTGGCGGTGGCGGTGGCGGTGTGGCGGTCTTGCTGACCGGTGGCGGTGCGGGGTACAGCGGTAGAGGGGGACAGCGGTACGGCGGGCACGGGGGCGGTCACGGCGGTGGCGGATCCGGCTCCGCCAGCTCCCCCAGCCGGACGGGGGACGCGATCGGGCGCCGGGCGAACGCCGCCGGGCCGGAGGAGTCGGGCGAGCCCGTCAGGCAGGCGACGTTGGGGCCGCACACGCGGCCCTGGCACGGGCCGAGCCCCACCCTGCTGACCAGCTTCACCGCCCGTACCCCGAGCGCTTCGCGCTCCTCGACCGAGCGGCGCAGCTCGCCGTACGAGACCTCCTCGCAGCGGCACACGAGGGTGTCCTCGCGCAGCCATGTACGCCACCCGTCCGGCACCGGGTACGCACGCGCCAGCGCGGCGGCGAACCGGCGCCCGGCCCGTACCCGCCGCAGCGCCGCCACCGGCGGCGCCGGACGGGCGCCGAGGAGCCGGGCCGCGGCGGTGCCCGCGACCTCGCCCTCCGCGGCGGCCGGGTCCGCGCCGCCGACGCCGGTCAGTTCGCCCGCCGCGAACACCCCCGGCACCGACGTCGCCTGGGCGGCGTCGACCGCGACGAACCCGCCGTCGAGCGCGCACCCGGCGGCGACCGCCGTCTCCAACTGCGGGACGAACCCGAAGCCGACGCACACCGCGTCGACCGCCACCCGGCGCTCGCTGCCCGGCACGACGGACCAGCCGGCGTCGAGCCGCGCCGTGGTGACCGCCTCCACGCGGTCCCTGCCGTGCGCGGCGACGACGGTGGCGCGGCGCCGGTACGGGATGCGGCGGCGGGCCAGCAGCGCGGCGTAGCCGGCGAGTTCGCCGAGCCTGCCGCGCCCGGCGACGACGTCCGCGGGCCGGCGCAGCCAGGCGGTGACCGGCTCGGCGGCCTCCAGCACCCCGGCGACCTCGGCCCCGACCGCCGTCAGCGACGCGGCGACCGGCAGCAGGAACGGCCCGGTGCCGGCCAGCAGCACGCGCTCGCCGACGCGCACGCCCTGCCCCTTCGCCAGCGCCTGCGCGGCGCCGGCGGTGAAGACGCCGGGCAGTTCCCAGCCGGGGAACGGCAGCGCCCTGTCGTACGCCCCGGTGGCCAGCACCAGCGCGCGGGTCTCGACGCTGCGCCCGGTACGGCCCGGGCCGTCGGCGGGTCCGGTGCGGATGTGCACCCGGTGCCCGCCGCCGGGCACGGGCTCCAGCGCCCAGACCACCGAGTGCGGCAGGTGCTCCACGCCGGGCGGCGGCGCGAACCGGTCGCGGCCGGCGAGGGCGTCCTGCCGGTGGTACTGCCCGCCGAGCGCGCCGCCGGAGTCCACGAGCAGCACGCCGGTGCCGTGCCCCGCCGCGGCCCGGGCGGCGGCCATCCCGGCGGGCCCGCCGCCGATGACGACGACGGCGGCGGAGGTGCCGTTCCCGGCGCTGCCGGTGCCGGTGCGGTTCACGCCGGCAGCTCCGCGCCGTCCTGGGTGCGGATGTCGTCGCCGCCGCGGACGAGCCGCTGGCAGGCGCGGACGTCGGGGGCGCCGTTGACGACGACGAGGCAGTCGTGGCAGACGCCGATGCCGCAGAAGACGCCGCGCGGCGGGCCGCCGCCGCGGGTGGTCCGCCAGGAGACCCGGCCGAGCGCCAGCAGCAGCCCGGCCACCGTCCGCCCGGACTCGGTGACCAGCTCCTCCCCGTCGACGCGCACGATCAGCAGGCGTCCGGCCCGCTCCGCCCCGGCCCGCTCCGCCCCGGCGGCCCGTTCCGTACCGGAGCCTGCCGCCGCTGCCTGCTGCCGCATCCGCCCCCGCCTACGCCCGCTCATCCGCCGCCTCCCTCATGACCTCCGGCCGGTCCACCCGGAACGGCCGCGCGTCGACCTCCGGCTCCCGCCCGGTGAGCAGGGCCGCCAGCAGGTGCCCGGTGCCGGCCGCCAGGCCGATGCCCGCGCCCTCGTGCCCCGTCGCGTGCCACAGCCCCGGCCGGCGCGGATCCTCGCCGATCACCGGGAGGTGGTCCGGGACGTACGGGCGGAAGCCGCCGTACGCGCGGATCACCGGCACCCCGGCGAGCACGGGGAAGAGCGCGACCGCCTTGCGCGCCAGTTCGCGCAGCACCGCCACCCGCACCGTCTCGTCGAAGCCGGCCCGCTCCCGGCTGGAGCCGATGAGCACCGTCCCGGCCCGCGTCGCCTCCACGACGGTCGACGTCCGCAGGTCCGCGCTGCCGCCGGCCACCGCGCCGACGTAGTCGGCGTCGTAGACCTTGTGCCGTACCGTGCCCGCGGGCAGTGCGGCGGTGACGAGGACCAGCCCGCGCCGCGGCAGCACCGCGACGGGGGCGCCCGCGGCGGCGGCGAACCGGCCGGCCCACGGCCCGCAGGCGTTGACGACCGCGCCGCACGGGACCGTGCCCCGGTCGGTGCGCACCCCGGTGACGGCGCCCGCGGCGCCGACGGTGACCCCGAGGGCGGTGACACCGGCCCGCACCCGCCCGCCCCGGGCCCGTACCGCGGCCAGCAGGGCGGTCGTCGCGAGCACCGGCTGCAACTGGCCGTCCTGCGGGTAGTGCACGGCCGCCGTCACCTCCGCCGTCAGGTGCGGCTCCAGCGCGCCGGCCCCGGCGGGGCTCACCGGCTCCGCGCGGACGCCCGCGGTGCGCTGGGCGGCGGCGAAGCCGGCCAGCGCCTCGGCCGCCGCCGGCGTGGTCGCGACGACCAGGCCGCCCTTGGCCTCCCACTCCGCCTCCGCGGTGCGCGGGCCGACCAGCTCGCGCAGTTCGGCGAGGAGTTGGGGCCAGCGGCGGCGGGAGTGCCGGGCGAGGGCCAGCTCGGGGCCGGGTTCCTTGTCGGAGAGCAGGACGTTGCCCTCGCCGGCGGCGGTGGTGCCGCTCGCGGGCGCGCCGCGGTCCAGCACCGCCACCGAGAGCCCGGCGGCGGTCAGTGCCTCGGCGCAGGCCGCGCCGATCACCCCGGCGCCCACGACCACGACGTCGTACGCCACCTGCCGCCCACCTCCGTTCATTAAAACGAACGGCAACGAGCGTATGGAGGGCGCCGATCGGCGGTCAAGCCCCTGCTTCGGGCGCGTGTTGTGCGTTTCGTCGCGGCGCCGGCACGGCGCACGAGACGACGGGGAGCGCGGGGTGCGCGACGGCCGGGTACTCCAGCATCAGCACCGAGAGCACCGGGCCCTCGACGGTCTCGTAGACATGCGGGTCCGCGGCCGGGAAGCAGACGTAGTCGCCGGGGCCCAGCTCGTACGGCGCCTCCGGCGGGCCCACCCGGAGCCGCCCGGAGGTGACCACGACGTGCTCGCGCCCGGGGTGTCCGGCGGAGTGCTGCACCTCGCCGGGGCGCACCCGCTGGTCGTACAGCTCGACGACCGTGTCGGTGAGGTCCATGCGGCGCAGCATCCGCAGGTCGACCGCGTTGCTGCTGAGCACTTCGAGGCCCGCCGAGCGGACGAGCAGCACGTCCGGGTCCTCGCGCTCGGTGAGCAGCGACGACACCGGAACCCCCAGAGCGTTCGACAAACTGAACACGGTCTCGATGGTGGGGTTCCCGGTCCCGGACTCCAGTTGGGACAGCGTGCCCTTGGCGATCCCGGAGGCGCGGGCCAGTGCCGAGAGGGTGAGTCCCGCCCGCGTCCGCAGCGCCCGCAGGTTGGCCCCGAGCACCCGGCCTGCCTGTTCCCGTACCACCGGACCTCCTCGACGCCTCGTGCGAGAGGCTACCCCGCGCCCGGCGAGGCGGCGACGGGCGTATTCGCTATTCGCGTATCGTCGTTTTCATTGGTCGGCCCATTGGCGCGGGGAGTCGGCTTCAATTCCCCGTGAATCCGGGGCCGTTGTTACTCAGGGGTTGTCGTGTGCATGTCCCGGATGTTTTCATGGCCGACCGGACAGCGCGCGCACAATCCCTGAATCCCCCACATCCACCCCCCACCTGAAGAAGGAGACCAGGATGGCAGCACATCCGGGTTTCGACCGCCGCGCCCTGCTGCGCGGCGGACTGACCGCCACCGCGGCCGGAGCGCTCGGGCTCGGCGCGGCGGGGCTCGCACACGCCGCGCCCAGGTCAGCGACCACGTCGGCACCTGCCGCGGCCCCCGCCTCGCTGCGCGGCGCCCGCTCGCTCGCGGCACCGGAGCCGCGCATCTACACCACCGCGGAATGGGGTGCCCGACCGCCGGAAATCGACATCGTCGTCCTCGACCACGTGCCGACGTACATCGTCGTCCACCACACCGCGGAACCCGGCAACAGCGAGGATTACTCGCTGGAACACGCCATGCAAATCTGCCGGTCGATCCAGAACTTCCACATGGACACCCAGGGCTGGGGCGACACCGGCCAGCAGTTCACCATCAGCCGCGGCGGTTACTGCCTCGAAGGCCGGCACGAGAGCCTGGACGTCGTGCGCGGCGGCACCCAGCACGTGCAGGGCGCCAACGTCGGCGGGCGCAACAGCGAGGTCATCGGCATCGAGAACGAGGGCCTGTACACCGACGTCGACGTGCCCGCCGCGCTGTGGGACTCGCTCGTCGCGATGGTCGCCTGGATGGCCGGCCAGTACGGGCGGCCGGTGGAGAACATCATGGGCCACCGCGACTTCAACTCCACCGAGTGCCCCGGCGAGGTGCTCTACGGCCGGCTGCCGGAGTTGCGCGACGCGGTGGCCGGAGCGCTCGGCGCACCGGCGCCGGCCAGGGCCGCCGTCTGGCCGCTGCTGCGGCCCGGCGACAGCGGCCCCAGGGTGCGCGCGGCGCAGCACCTGCTGCGCGCCCGCGGGTTCACCGGGCTGCCGGCCGACGGGCTGTTCGGCCCGGAGACGAAGCGGGCCGTCGCCAAGCTCGCCACGGTGCACGGCGTCGAGCGGCACTCGTGCTCGGCGGAGTACCACAAGCGCGCCGACGAGACGGGGTACCTGGGCTCGGACATCTGGCCGCTGATCACCCCGCGCGGGCGCGCCGGGGCCGGTGGCGAGGTCGCGAAGGCGGTGGAGGTGCTGCTCGGCCGCGGCAAGCGGGCCCCGGCGAGCCGGGAGCTGAACGCGACGGGGTGGAAGCAACTGCTGTCCTGACGGCCGGAGCGGGTACGGAATCCGCTCACGGAACCCGTACGGGACCCGCGTCAGCAACGACGCCGCGACCGTCGCGTACGCCCCCTCCCGGACGTACCCGGCGGTCGCCGGCGTCAGCGCCGGCCCGTGACGAAGGGGCGGAGCTTGTCGGCGAGGTCCTCGCTCGTGACCCGCTGGAAGTCGTCGGCCAGGTAGAGGGTCTCGTCGGGGCACGTCTGCTCGGGGCTCGTCGCGCCGTCGAGGGCGAACTTTGTCACCAGCTCGCCGGTGCGGGCCTCGAAGACCCGGTAGACGTAGCGCGCGCTCAGGACGTCGACCTCGCCGTCGCCGGTGTTGTTGGCGCCGCCGAGGTAGGTGCAGGTGCCGACGGTCCGGCCCGGCCGCTCCCAGTCGTCGTACTCGCAGACCACTAGCTGGGTGTCGTGCTTGTCGAACGCCGGGTCCCAGCTCTCGGGCAGATGCGGCGGCTCGCTCTCCGCGCCGGGGATCTCGTCCTTGAACAGCACGGCGGGGTGCGGCCCGGGGCCGTCGTAGGCGGGGCCGCCGGGCAGGTACGCCTTCACCTTGCCGGCCTCGAACGGCTCGGTGAAGTCGCAGACGTCCTCGCTGTTCCGTACGGTCCGGCGCGTCGGCGGCGGAGGCGTGCGCGGCAGCGGGTCGTAGGAGACCGTCGGGCTCGCCCCCCTGGCCTCGCCGCCGTCCCCGCCGCCGCATGCGACCGGCCCGGCAAGCCCGGCGACGGCGGCCAGCACCACCCCGGCCAAGCCGCGCCGCACACGTCCCACGATGCCCGCTCCTTATCCCGACGCCTCCGGTTCCGTCCGCACCGTACCGCCACCGCCCGGGGACGGGTCCCCCTCCGGTCCCGGGTGCCTGTCGCGCCAAGGTCAACTACGGACGGACTCTTGGTGGTTGGGTAGGTGTCGAACAGTGCCGGAGGATGTCTGCTCCGGCACGGGAGGAGGGGCGCTGTGGAACCGCTGGCGGCTGGGGATCCCGCACGGGTGGGTGACTTCGTGCTACGCGGCCGGCTGGGCGCGGGCGGAATGGGAGAGGTGTTCCTCGGGAGGTCGCCCGGTGGGCGGGCGGCGGCGGTGAAGGTGGTGCACGCGCACCTGGCGCGGCAGCCGGAGTTCCGGCACCGCTTCCGGCGGGAGGTGGACGCCGCGCGGTCGGTCAGCGGCGCGTTCACCGCGCCGGTGATGGCGGCGGGACCGGAGGACGACCGGCCGTGGATCGCCACGCTCTACGTGCCGGGGCCCTCCCTCGCCGACGCGGTGTCCGCGGCCGGCGCGTTCCCGGAGGACTCGGTGTGGCCGCTGGCGGCCGGTCTGGTCGAGGCGCTCCAGGCCATCCACGACATGGGGCTGCTCCACCGCGACCTCACCCCGGCGAACGTGCTGCTGGCCGCGGACGGCCCGCGGGTGATCGACTTCGGGATCTCCCGGGCCATGGACGGCACCGTGCTGACCGGCACCGGCGCGACCATCGGCACGCCCGGCTTCATGTCCCCCGAGCAGGCGCAGGACGGCGACGTCCGGCAGGCGGGCGACGTCTTCTCCTTCGGCGCCGTGCTGGCCTACGCCGCCGCCGGCGTCCCGCCGTTCGGCCACGGCGCGCCGCTGGGTGTCCTGCACCGCGTGGTCACGGCCGAACCGCGGCTGGACGGGGTGCCCGAGCGGGTACGTGCCCTGGTCGCCGCATGCCTGGCCAAGAACCCGGACGACCGGCCCACCCCCGCCGAACTCCTCGGCATGATCGCCGCGGACTGGGACCCGGGCGACGACTTCCCGCACGCCCCGCCGTGGCCCGAGGCCGTGACCGCCCTCATCCGGGCCCGCGCCGCCCCCGGCACCGCGCGCACCACCGAACGCGACGACGCCCCCGGCACCGCGCAGAACACCGAACCCGACGCCGGCCCGCCGCCCGACCACGACGCACCCACGGCCACCGCGCCGCCCCGGTACGTCCCCACGCAGCCCGTGGAGCAGCCGCCGGACCCGGGCGAACCACCCGCCCCCGCGGCCGGCTCCGGTCGCGTACCGAAGGAGGACCGCCCGCGCGCGCTGCGCCGCCGCCACCGGGAGGCGCTCAGGGTCAGGCGGCAGGGCGACTTCGAGGAGGCCGCCCGCCTGCTGGCCGGCGTCGCCGCGGACCGCAGCCGCGTGCAGGGGCCCGACCACATCGACGTCCTCTACACCCGGCAGCACCAGGCGATGGCCCTCGCGGACTCCGGCCGGGAGGCGGAGGCCGAGCGGCTGCTGGCCGAACTCGTCCCGGAGTTCGTACGCCGGGTGGGACCCGACCACCGGAACACCCTGACCACCCGCCGGAGCCACGCCGAGGCCGTCGGCAACGCGGGCCGGCCCGAGGAGGCCGTGCGCCTGCTGGCCGACGTCGTCCCGGACTCCGTACGCCTGCTGGGCCCCGACCACCCCGGCACGCTGCTCGCCCGCCACCTGCACGCCTGCAACCTGGCGGAGACGGGGGAGTACGCGGAGGCCGCGCGCCTGTTCGCCGTCCTGCTCTCCGACCGGGTCCGCGTGCACGGGCCCCGCCATGTCAAAACCCTGGTGGCCCGCATGCTGCACGCGCACTACGTCGGAGAGGCAGGGGACCACGCGGAGGGCGCCCGGCTGCTGGCCGATCTCCTCCCCGACCTGAACCGGGTGCGAGGCCGCGACGACCCCGACACCCTGGCCGCCCGCGGGGCGCATGCCCGCCACATCGGCGAGACGGGAGAGCACGGGCAGGCCGCGCGGCTGTACGCGGAACTGGCCGCCGACCAGGCGCGCGTCCTGGGACCCGACCACGCCGACACCCTGAGGGTGCGCGAGCGCCACGCCTCCCATCTCGGCACCTCCGGGGAGCACCGGGAATCCGCGCGGCTGCACGCCGGGCTGGCCGCCGACCGCGCCCGCGTCCAGGGGCCCGACCACTACGAGACCCTGCTCGCCCGCCACCTGAGCGCCTGGGAGCTGGGCGAGGCGGGGGAGCACGCCGAGGCGGCCCGGCTGCTGGGCGAGCTCGCGGTCGACTGGGCGCGCGTCGTGGGCCCTGACCACCCCGACACCCTCAACGCGCGCGGCAGCCACGCCTTCCACCTCGGTGCGGCGGGGCACCCGGAGGAGGCCGCGCGGCTGGAGGCCGAACTGGCCGCCGACCGCGCCCGCGTCGAGGGAGAGCCCGCGGCCTGACCTCGGCGCCGCGCCCCCCGGCCGGCGGCGGGCGGGACGCGGGTCAGGTCGCCGGCGCCGACGGCCACCAGGGGCTGCGACCGCGGATGCCCGCCTGGGCGCGGGTGACGAGGCCCGGGTAGGACTTGCCCGGATACCAGGGGGTGGTCGGCAGGGCGTCGAAGCCCGGCACCTTCTCCAGGTGACGCACCATCCGCCTGCGCGTCGCCCGGTCGGGCGGCTCGCCGCGCATGGCGCCGACGTTCTCGGTCAGGTGGTCCGGGTTCGACGTGGCCGGCAGCACCGCGGTGACGGCGGGGTGGCCGAGGACCCACTTGAGGAAGAATTGCGCCCAGTTGGCCGCCCCGAACTCCGCCGCGAGGCCCGGCACCTCCCGGCCGCCCACCACGTGGTGCAGCCGCCCCTTCTCCAGCGGCATGTTCACCAGCACCGCGACGCCGGCCGCGGCCGCCGCCGGCAGCACGCGCTCCTCGGCGGCGCGGGTGCGTACGGAGTAGTGCACCTGGACGAAGTCGATGCCGCCGCGCTCGATCCAGTCGGCCAGCACGTCGAAGTACGCCGGCTCGTGGTGGGTGACGCCGATGGCGCCGATGCGGCCCTCGGCCTTCCAGGCGTGCAGCATCGGCAGGACGCAGTCGATGTTCACCAGGCTGTGCACCTGCACGACGTCGAGCGGCCGGCCGCGCGCGAGGCGTTCCATGGAACGCTCCAGGCTGGCCAGCGCGTGCGTCTCGTCCCACAGGAAGTCGCCGGTGGACCAGATCTTGTCGGCCACGAACACCCGGTCCTGGAAGCCGGCGAGGGCCGCGCCGGTGTTCGCCTCGGCGGCGCCGTAGAGCGGGGAGGTGTCGAGCACCCGGCCGCCCGCCTCGTGGAACCGCCGGACCACCTCGGAGATGTGGCCGGTGGGCGCGTCCGGGAGGGTGTCGAAGGTGGTGAAGGTGCCGAGCCCCACGGCCGGCAGCCGCTGCCCGGTGCCGGGCACCGTCCGGGTGATCAGCTCCCGCGGGCCGGGGGCGCCGGGCCGCCCGTGCGCCCCGGCGGGCGAGGCGCCCGCGGCGCCGCCCGCCGCCGCGGCGGCCAGGCCGCCGGTGACCTTGAGCATGCGGCGCCGGGGGCCGCGGTCGTCGTGCTGTCGTCGGTCGTCATGGCCAACTCCCATCGGTGTCCTGGCCGCCGCCCGCAGCACCGGCGAGGACTTCCCCGTCTGGCACAACCCGGTCCCCGGGCTGCGCAACCATCTCGGCGTCCTCACCGACGGCTTCATGCTGCTGCCCCGCTCCGTGGCCGAGCACCTGCTGCCCGGCGCCGCCCGGCTGACTCTCACCGACCCGCTGCCGCCCGTGCCGCTGCAACTGGTCCACCGCGGCACCGCGGACGCCCCGGCCCTCGCGGCGCTCGTCCGCACCGCCCGTCGCCTCGCCGCCGCCGCGGGCTGGCGCGACGGGGCCGGCGCCGGCGCCTGAACCGCCGCGTCAGCTCGACGGGGCGCCCGGGATGCGGCGCCGGGTCTCGGCGAGCAGGTTGCGCATCGCCAGGCGGAACAGCTCCGCCCGGTGCTCGCCGAGGAACGAGGTGTGCCCGAACACCTCCAGCACCACCAGCCCGTGCATGTGTCCCCACGCGCTGAGCAGCAGCGCGACCGCCGCCGGCGGCAGGCCCGCCGGGTCGCCCTGGCGCAGGCCGTCGAGGTGGGCGTGGAGTTCGGGGGAGAGCGCGGGGACCTCGGCGGCGGCGAGTTGCTCCGGCGCGTACCCGCCGAACAGCTCGCGCTCGAAGACGGCGCTCATCCTGCGCACCGCCTGCGTGGTCGGGCCCTCGACGGGGGCCGTGTAGTACCGCAGCGGCGTGCCGTAGATCAGTTGGAAGCGCTCGGGGTTGGCCACCGCCCAGCGGCGGTAGCCCTCGGTCGCGGCCACGAAGCTCGCCCCGTCCCCGTCCCCGTCCCCGTCCCGGGCCGCGCCGTCCGCCGTGTCCGCCGCCCGCTGCACGGCCGCCACCAGGTCGTCGTACGTCTCGGCGATGAGCCTCGTCAGCAGCGCGTCCCGGCTGGGGAAGTAGTGGTACAGCGCCTGCACCGTCATGCCCAGCCCCCGCGCCACCGCGCGCAGCGACAGCGCCGCCGGACCGTACGCGGTGATGTGCGCCTCGGCGGCGTCCACGATCTCCCGGACGGCGACGGCCCGGCGCCGCTCGCGCAGCGACAGCGGGGGAGCGAGGCGTTCGTCGACGGACATCGGGACACTCCCGTGCGGCAGGTCGTCAGAAAAACTTAACACTGCCAAATTCCCCGTCGCCTGGCTAGCGTCGTGCCCCGCCGGACCCCCTCCCCGTCAACCGGAGCCGGTCCCTTGCCTTTTGCAGGACATTTCCCGTTACATGCCTAAAAGGAGACCCTCGTGTTCCACCGCATAGCCGAGCTGGCGATCCGCCGGTCCCGGCTTGTCCTCGCCGTCGCCGCCGTGGCCGTCGTCCTCATGGGCGCCGTCGGCGCCGGCGCGTTCACCCAGCTCAAGGACGGTGGCTACGACGACCCGTCCGCCCAGTCGACCCGGGCCGGCGAGATCATCGACGACAGGTTCGGCGGGGAGACGAACCTCGTTCTGCTCGTACGGGCCGAGCGGGACGGCGCCGACGTCGACGCCCGGCCGGTCGTCGCGGGCGCCCGGGACCTGGTGGCCGGGCTGAAAGCGGACGAGCGGGTCGCGAACGTCGTCTCGTACTGGGACACCGGCAACCCCGCGCTGCGCTCGGAGGACCGCGGCCAGGCCCTGGTCCTCGCGCACGTCAAGGGCGAGGAGAACGAGCGCGCGGAGAACGCCGAGGCCGTCCTCGACGCCTTCACCGGGGAGCGGGCCGGCGGCCTGGACGTCCGGGCCGGCGGCGGCAGCGCCGTGGACACCGAGATGTCGCCGCAGGTGCAGAAGGACCTGGTGCTCGCCGAGGCGATCGCCGTGCCGCTGACGCTGGTGCTGCTGCTGTTCGTCTTCGGCAGCGTGGTCGCGGCGCTGCTGCCGCTGGCCATCGCGCTCATCGCCATCGTGGGCACGTTCGCGCAGCTCTTCGTCCTGGGCAGCGTCACCGACGTCTCCGTCTCCGCGGTCAACCTGACCACCGCCCTGGGCCTGGGCCTCGGCATCGACTACGCGCTGCTGATGGTCAGCCGGTTCCGCGAACAGCTCGGCGCCGGCGCGTCCGTCGCCGACGCCGTCCGTACGACGGTGCACACCGCGGGACGTACCGTCGTGTTCTCCGCCGCCACGGTGGCCGCCGCGCTCGCGGCGCTGATGGTCTTCCCGCAGTACTTCCTGCGCTCCTTCGGCTACGCCGGGGTCGGCGTCGTCGCCATCGCGGCGCTCGGCACGCTGTTCGTGATGCCGGCGCTGCTCGCCGTCCTGGGCCACCGCGTCAACAGCGGCCGGCTGCCGTGGGCGAAGTCCGGGCGCGGGGACTCCCGTTCGCCGCTGTGGGGGCGGCTGGCCCGTACCGTCATGCGGCGGCCCGCGGTCACGGCGCTGCCGGTGCTCGCGGTGCTGCTGCTGGCGGCGAGCCCGCTGCTGGGCATCACGTTCGGCACGCCGGACGAGCGGGTGCTGCCGGAGGACTCCGAGAGCCGGCAGGTCGCCACCGTGCTGCGGGAGGACTTCGCGGGCAGCGACGACGGCGCCGTCCACGTCGTCATCGACGGGGCCGTCGCCGACGCCCCGCTGGCCTCGTACGCGAGCGAACTCTCCGGCCTGGACGGCGTCGTGCGCGTCGAGGCCAGCACCGCGACGTACGCCGCCGGGGAGCCCGCGGGCGCCGGCAGCGCCGCGCTCGGCCGCCCCGACGCGCAGCAGCTCAGCGTGGTCGGCGAGGCGGCACCGAAGTCGGACGCCGGCCAGCAACTGGTCGCCGACGTCCGCGCGGTCGCACCGCCGGAGGGCGCCGAGCCTCAGGTCGGCGGGAGCGCCGCCGCGCTGGTGGACTCCAAGGACTCGCTCGCCGACCGGCTGCCGCTGGCCGTCGCGCTCGTCGTGCTCACCACCTTCGTGCTGCTCTTCCTCTTCACCGGCAGCGTCGTCCAGCCGCTGCGCGCGCTGGTCCTCAACCTGATCAGCCTGGGCGCGACCCTGGGCGTGATGACGTGGATGTTCCAGGACGGCAACCTCTCCTCGGTCTTCGGCTTCACCGCCCAGCCGATGGAGGTGTCGATGACGATGCTGATGTTCTGCATCGCCTTCGGACTGTCCATGGACTACGAGGTGTTCGTCACCAGCCGGATCAAGGAGCTGCACGAGCAGGGCGCGGACCACGCGACCGCCGTGGCCGACGGCCTCGGCCACACCGGACGTATCGTCAGCGCCGCCGCCTGCCTGCTCGCGGTCAGCTTCTTCGCCTTCGGCACCGCCCAGATCAGCTTCATGCAGATGTTCGGCCTGGGCAGCGGCCTGGCCATCCTCATCGACGCGGTGGCCGTACGCGGTGTCCTGGTGCCCGCCGCGATGCGCCTCCTCGGCCGCTCCGCCTGGTACGCCCCGGGCCCCCTGCGCCGGTTCCACCGCCGCTTCGGGCTGAGCGAGGGCGCCGCCGCGCCGACCGCGGTCCCGTCGCCGTCCCGCCTGACTGTCAAGCGATAAGCGACAACTGGTAAAGGGATCGTCAAGAGGTGAGCGGCACGGGATGAGCGCAGCCGAGCGCGCCGGGGCGGACCGCCCCGGCGCGCTCGCGGACGGCATGCCGCTCATCCTGCCGCCCACCTGCGGCGGGAGCCCGCCGACGGTCCGCCGCCGCCGTGCGGCTGCCGGTTCAGCGGCCGGCTCGTGCCCGCAACTGCCTGCGGCCCCCATACATGTCGTTGAAGAATAAATCAGTCCGCTTCGGGCTTTGCCGCCATCCCTCTTACACGAAATCAAGTCATCACCAAGCGGGGCGTTCCATACTGCGGACGCGAGGTGCGAGTCGCTCACACCTCCCTGTCGATCCGCTACGGATCCCGCTGAACCCGTTGCGGGCCGGGGCCAACGGCTCCCGGTCCCGGCCCGCTCCGGTGACCCGCACGGACCGTCCACGGACCGGGTGACACCGCCTCGGGGCCGTCTGGACGCGCCACGACCCTCATCCCCGAACTCCTCCGGCCACATCGCCGTGGCACCGGCGTTCCGGGGCGCACACAGTTCACAGTTCGATGGAGGCAATTTCATGGTGAGTCGGCGCAGGGTGCTCGCTGCCGGTATGGCCACGGCGTGCACGGGGGTGACGGGCGCGGCGTTAGTGCCGCTGGCGACCACACCGGCCGGAGCCGAGCCCTCTGCCGCGGACCCGGCCGGGAACGCCGCGGCACCCGCCGTCACCCCCTTCACCCAGCCCATGCCGCGGCCCACGGTGCTCTCCCCGGTCTCGTCGGCCGGCGGCATCGACGTCTACGTGATGACCATGAAGCCGGCGACCGCGGAGATACTTCCCGGCATCCAGTCCCAGGTGCTCACGTTCAACGGCAACTTCCCCGGCCCGCTGATCAGGGCCCGCCGGGGCCGGCCCGTCGTCATCCAGCAGCGCAACCGGCTCGACGTGCCCGCCTCGGTGCACCTGCACGGCGGGGAGGTGGACCCGCAGCACGACGGCCAGCCGATGGAGACCATCGCCCCGGGCGCGGACCGTACGTACTACTACCCCAACACCCAGCCGCACGCCTCGCTCTGGTACCACGACCACGCCCACCACATCGAGTCCGAGAACGTCTACCGCGGGCTCTCCGGCCAGTACCTCCTCACCGACGAGGTCGAGGAGGCCCTGCCGCTGCCCACCGGGCAGTACGACCTGCCCATCGCCATCCGCGACGCCAACGTGGACGCGACCGGCCTGCACTACACGATGGGCGACCGGCAGCGCTCCACGATGCTCGCCAACGGCAAGGCGTACCCGTACGTCGAGGTCGCCGCCCGCAAGTACCGCATCCGGCTGCTCAACTGCTCCAACCAGCGCTTCATGGAACTGCGCCTGGAAGACGGCAGCGAGATGATCCAGATCGGCTCCGACGGCGGCCTGCTGCCCCGTCCGCACCGCACCGACGCCATCCCGCTCTCCGCCGCCGAGCGCGCCGACGTCGTCATCGACTTCTCCCGCTACGCCGTCGGCAGCAGCGTCGTGCTGAAGAACACCGGCGGCTTCGGCAGCCCCGAACTGGTCGGCCAGGTGCTGCGCTTCGACATCGTCCGCACGGCGAAGGACTCCAGCCGCGTCCCGGACGTGCTGCGCGAACTGCCGCCGCTGCCGCAGCCGACCGCCGAGCGCACCGTGACCCTGCGGATGGACGAGGACGGCCGGCCGCACCCGCAGGCGTACATCGACGAAAAGCTGTACGACCCGGCCCGGGTGGACCAGCAGATCCGGTTCGGCGCCAGCGAGGTCTGGACGGTGCAGAACCTCAACCAGATCGCGTGGCACAACTTCCACATGCACCTGGTCCAGTTCCGCGTCCTGGAGCGCGACGGACAGGCCCCCGGCCCCGCCGAGGCGGGGCTGAAGGACACGGTCAACCTGCGCCCGAACGAGACGATCAAGGTGCAGGCGACGTTCGACACCCACCGGGGCTCGTACGTCTACCACTGCCACATGCTCGACCACTCCGCGATGGGCATGATGGCCACCATGAAGATCGGCTGACCGTGGGCCCGCCGGTGCGCGGCCGGGGTGCGTCCCCGGCCGCGCACCGGTCCCCGGCTCAGGGGGCCCAGGGGTCGGTCACGGCCCAGGTGGTGTCCTCGGTGAAGGTGGCGGGGTCGTCCCAGGGGTGGCCCGCGCCCGGCCGGGCGAGCCACACCTCGGACGTGATGTGCCGTACGAAGCTGCCGGGGAGGTTCGCCGACGACAGCCGCACGCCGCCGCTGCCGGGCGATGGACAGAACGTGGCGTCCTCGCGGAACAGCACCCCGTCGCCCGCCTCGCGGCGCACCCGGTGCTCGCGGTGGCGCAGGTACTCGCCGGGGTAGTTGCGCGACTCGAAGGAGTAGCACAGCGGGTTGCCGAGGCCGCGTACGACCTTCCAGGTGGCGTCCTGCTTGAGCAGGTCGCCGCTGCCCGCGGTGACGACCTCGGTGGTGGCGAGGGCGTCGGTGTGGCGCAGGTAGCGGTCGGTGTGGCCGGGGGTGGTCACCCGCAGCGAGACGTGGCTGCCGACGGGCAGCGTCACCGGCGCCGCCGGGTCGCGGGAGGCGGCGATCAGCGCCTCGTTCGCCGCCCGGACGCGCGCGGCGTCGACCTTCACCACCTGCCGGTCGTACGTGAGCAGCCCGTTGACCTCGTTCTCCAGGTCGGTGGTCTCGGTGTAGACGGACGCCGACAGGCCCGCGGGCAGGGAGTGCTCGCGCTGGATGTCGAGGAGGCCGACGAGGCGGTCGTTGAGCGCGGCCAGGCTCGGCTGGTCCTCGTAGCTGAAGCCGCCGCCCGGGTACCACTCGTGGCCGGGGACCTTGTAGCCGAGGCCGCCGTACTCGCCGAGGACCGCGGCGCGGTCCGCCTCGGGCGGGGTGTTGCCGGGGCCGACGTAGACGTGGTGGTCGACGAGGTCGCCGTTGCCGCCGTCCACGGCGCCGCAGCAGTTGACGCCGCTCATGTTGTCGACCAGCCGGGAGGGGTCGCGGGCCTTGACCTCGTCGGCGATACGGGCCTGGTCGTACTGTCCCCAGCCCTCGTTCTGGTTCACCCAGGTCACCAGCGCGGGGGAGCTGAGGTGCTGGTCGATGACCGCGTCGTACTCGGCCTCCCACTGGACGCGGGCCGCGGCGTCCGGGGTCTTGCCGGTGGCCATCGACGGCATGTCCTGCCAGACCAGCAGGCCGAGCCGGTCGGCCCAGTAGAACCAGCGCTGCGGCTCGACCTTGATGTGCTTGCGGACCATGTTGAAGCCGAGGTCCTTCATCGCCTGGAGGTCGTACTTCAGCGCCTCGTCGGTGGGGGCGGTGTAGATGCCGTCCGGCCAGTAGCCCTGGTCGAGGGTGCCGGTCTGGAAGACGAACTCGCCGTTGAGCACCGGGCGCCGGACCCCGCCGACCTCGGCGAGGCCGACGGAGCGCATGCCCGCGTAGCTGCCGACGGTGTCGACGGGGGTGCCGTCGCCGGCGAGGAGTTCGGCGCGTACCTCGTAGAGGAACGGATCGTCGGGGGACCACAGCCGCGGATCCGGTACGGGTACGGAGAACGCGCCGCCGGCCGGTCCGGTGGCGGTGCCGACCGCGGTGCCGCCGTCGTACACGGTGACGCGCGCGGTGTGGCCGGCGAGGCCGGCGCCGTGGACGGTGACGTCGAGGACGTCGTCGCCGAGGTCGGGCACCAGGTCGAGCCGGGTGACGTGCGCGGGCGCGACGGGCTCCAGCCAGACCGTCTGCCAGATGCCGGAGGCGGCGGTGTAGAAGATGCCGCCGCCGGGATGCGGGACGATGTCGTGGTCGCGGCGCTGCTTGCCGACCGCCTGCCCGCCGGCCTCGGTCGGGTCGTAGACCGAGACGGTGAGGGTGTTCTCGCCGGCGGTCAGCAGGTCGGTGATGTCGCGGCGGAAGGAGTCGAAGCCGCCGCGGTGCGGCTCGCCGGCCGGGCTGCCGTTGACGAAGACGGTCGTCTCCCAGTCGGAGCCGCCGAAGTTGAGCACGACGCGGCGGCCGGACCAGCCGGCGGGGACGGTGAAGGTGCGCTGGTACCAGAGCTTGTCGTGCTCGGTGATCCGGCGCTGGACGCCGGAGAGCGCGGACTCCGCGACGAACGGGACCCGGATCTGCTGGTCGTACGACGACGGCGGCCCGGCGTCGCGGCCGGTGACGGCGAAGTCCCAGATGCCGTTGAGGTTGGCCCAGTCGGGGCGGGTGAGCTGGGGGCGCGGGTACTCCGGGAGCGGGGCGTCGACGGAAACGTCGTCCGTCCACGGGGTGGTCATGGGCGGGGGCTTGGGCGTCCAGTCGGCGGCCGTGGCGCGCTCGGCGGTGAGTCCCGTCCCGAGGAGCGCGGCGACCAGGGCGAAGACGGCGGCGGACGCACGCAGGCGGCGGTGTAACCGGCTCGGGCGCGGGGGGTGTTGGGGGTGTGGGGGAGTGGGCACGGGGATTCCTCTCCGGCTCTACAACGTTATAAAGAATTGCGTCACGTCGTACGACACCACCGTCCGGGCGCGCCGTCCAGACCTCGGGCAGAGGTCATTGACGTAAACATGACATCTTTCCACCGCGGTGCATATGAAGCGATTGGCTACGCTTACGGCGACGGCGGCGCTGGCCGCAGGCTGCCTGGCCGCCGTCCCCGCCCTCACCTCCGCGGCGCCGACCGCACCCGCCGCCGCGCCCTGAGCCACCCAGATCTGCAACGTTTACTGCGACGCCCGCGACCCGGCGAGGACGCCTTGCTCCAGACCGCCCGCCGCCTCGCCGACGCCGCCACCGCACCGTCGCTGCACACCGCCGACGGCCTACTCCGCGACCCGTGCGAGCCGGGCGGCGACTGCGGCGCGGACGGGCCGTCCTTCAAGGGCGCCCACGTCCGCGGCCTGGGCAAGCTCAACGCGGCCCTGCCCGACCACCCGTACACCGGCTACCTCGCACGCCAGGCCGACCGCGCCACGCGGGCGGACACGGCCCGGAGACGGTTCCGCCCCGCCTCACCCGACTGCGGGCGCAGCGCTGGTGCGTCCGGCGCACCTGACCCAGGCTCGGGGCAGGACCCCGGGCGTGCGGCCCGCGGGAGGCGTGTGGCGCGCGGGAACGGAGAGTGGCGGGATGGAGACTGCGCCGGTCCTCGTGGGTGTGGACGGCTCCGCGGCGGGCCTCGACGCGGTCGCCGTCGCCGCCCGCGAGGCGAAGCTGCGCGGGTGCCGGCTGCGGGTCGTCCACGCGTTCCTCTGGCCGGCCTTCGGCGCCTACCCGGGCGCCGCCGCGATGCTCCCGGGGGACACCGCGCTGCGCGAGGAGGCCGAGAAGGTCGTCACCGACGCCGTGGCGCACGCCCGGAAGACGGCGCCCGAGGTGAAGACCGAAGGGGCCGTCGTCACCGGCGAGGTGACGCAGGTCATGGTCGAGGAGACGAAGACCGCGCAGTTGGCGGTGGTCGCCGGCCGGGGGCTGGGCACCTTCACGCGGCTCCTCGTCGGCTCCACCGCGGTCCACCTGTCCGCGTACGGCCACTGCCCCGTGCTGGTCGTACGGGGCGGCGGTACCGGCCCCCGCGGGCCCGTCCTGCTGGCGGTCGACGGCTCCCCGGCCGGGGCCGCCGCCGTCGACTTCGCCTTCGCCGAGGCCGCCCGCCGGAACGCCGGCCTCGTCGCCCTGCACGTGTGGAGCGCCTGGACCCGGCACACCCCGCGCCCGGAGCACCCGGCCCCGCCCGCCGAGGAGGGCGAGCGTGTGCTCGCCGGGGCGCTGGCGGGGGCGGAGGCGACGTACCCGGACGTCCGGGTCGAGCGCACCGCCGTCGAGGGCTCGGTGCGGGAGCTGCTCATCGAGGCGAGCAAGGACGCCGGCCTCCTCGTCACCGGCGCCCGGGGCCGCGGCGGCTTCACCGGGCTGCTCCTCGGCTCGGTCAGCCAGGCACTCCTCCAGCACGCCCGCTGCCCGGTCGCCGTCGTCCGCGGCGCGGAGCGCGTCCCTGACCGACCCTGACCCTCCCCGACCGGCCCTGACCGGCCCCTGACCGGCCCTGACATCCGGCGCACCAACGGCCGAAGGACCTGGAGAAACGATGCACACCTCGCTCACCCCCACCGCACTCGCGGAGCTGCGCGAGCGGCGCCCGTACCCCGCCGTGTCGCTCACCCTGCCCACGCACCGGCGCGCACCCCGCAACGCCCAGGACACCGTGCGGCTGCGCAACGTCCTCGCCGAAGCCGAGCGGCAGCTCGAACACGACCCCGGCGTGACCCGCGCCGCCCGCGAGGAGATCCGCGGGCAGCTCGCCTCGGCGGTCGGCGAGACCGACCTCTCCCTGGCGCTGGACGGCCTCGTCATCCTCGCCACCGTGGGCGAGAACCACGTGTACGCCCTCCCGCGCGCCGTCCCCGAACGGGTCGTACTGGCCGACACGTTCCTCACCCGCAACCTGGTCGCGGCCTATGCGGCGCAGCGCCCGTACTGGGTGCTCTCCCTGGCCGCCGACCGCATCACCCTGTGGAGCGGCACCGGAGAGGACGTCACCGAGTCCACCGCCGGCGGCTTCCCGATGACCAGAACCCCTCAGAACCCGGACGCGGAGCGGGAGGAGCGGATCGGGGACACCCCCAGCACCTTCCGCGACGAGGAGGTCCGCCACTTCCTGCGCGACGCCGACACGGCGCTGCACGGCGTACTCCGGAAGGACCCCCGCCCCCTCTACGCCACCGGCGAGGACGCCGCCCTCGCCCTCCTCGCCGACGCCGGCCCCGCCACCGCGACCGCCGTGCACATCCCCCACGGCGGCCTGGCCCAGGGCCCCCCGGACGCGGTGGCGCGCACCGTCGCCCCGGTCCTGCGGGCCCAGGCGCGCGAGCACGCCGACGCGGCGATCGCGGCCCTGGACGACGCCCGGGGCCTGCGCGCCTTCGCCGGCGGCGTGGACGAGGTGTGGTCGAAGGTCTCCGACGGCCGGGTCCACCGCCTGGTCGTCGAGGAGAACTACCGGATCACCGTACGCTCGGCCGACGACGACCACCTGGTCCCCGCCGGGGACGACGACCCCGGGGCCCGCCACGACATCGTGGACGAGATCGTGGAGCGGGCCCTCGACACCGGCGCGGAGGTCACCTTCGTCCCCGACGACGCCCTCGCGGACCACGGCCGCATCGCCGCGGTGCTGCGCTACTGAACGCGGGCGGTCGAACGCCGGGCGATGACTTTCGGGTGCCGGTGCCGTCGTAAAGGATGACCGCAAGCGGCGCGGGGGCCGACTCCCGCCGGAGCCACCACGGACCAGGAGTCATCAACCTCATGCGTACCCTCATCAGCACCGCATTCGTCTCCCTCGACGGCGTCGTGGAGGCCCCGGGCGGCGAGCCCGGCTACCGCAACTCCGGCTGGACCTTCAAGGACGTCGAGTTCCTCCCCGAGGCGTACGAGATCAAGGCCGAGGAGCAGGAGGAGGCCGGCGCCCTGATGCTGGGCCGCCTCAGCTACGAGGCGTTCAGCCCGGTGTGGCCGGGCATGGACGAGTTCGCCAGATACAAGGTCCTGCCGAAGTACGTCGTCTCCACCACCCTCGCCGAGGACGACCTCGTCACCGACTGGGGCGACACCGCGATCCTGCGCTCCCTCGACGAGGTCGCCGCCCTGAAGGAGACCGAGGGCGGCCCGATCATCGTGCACGGCAGCGCCACCCTGAACCACGGCCTCTCCGACGCGGGCCTCATCGACCGCTACCACCTGCTGGTCTTCCCGCTGCTGCTGGGCGCGGGCAAGCGGCTGTACAGCGACACCTCCAAGGACACCCAGAAGCTGAAGCTCGTCGAGCACCGGGCCTACGCCAACGGCCTCCAGAAGAACGTCTTCGACGTCGTCCACTGACCTGGATCCCGCCCCCGGTCCCGCCCCCGACCCCGACCGCGCTGGCGGCCCCGGCCCCGGCCCCGGCCGCGAACGGCGTCAGGCCAGCAGCGCCTCGCCCCGGCCCGTGCGCGCGTACAGCACGCTGCGCCCGGTGCGGTGGCCGCGTACCAGCCCCGCCGCGGCGAGCTTGTGGAGCTGCACCGAGACGCCGCCCGCGGCCAGCCCGGTGCGCCGGGCCAACTCGTCGGTGGTGGCCGGGGTTTCGAGGAGCAGCAGCAGCCGCGCCCGGGTCGCGCCGAGCGCGGCGGCCAGGTCCGGGCGGGCACCGGTGTCCGCCTCCCACAGCGTGCCGATGCCGCGGACCGGGTAGCGCACGACGGGTGTCCAGGGCTCGCTGGTCTTGACCCAGACGCGCGGCCAGGCGAACGCGGAGGGGACGAGGACGAGCCCGCGGCCGTCCAGCACGCGCCTGCGCGGTCCGGCGGCGCCCGCCCGGTTGGCGACCGTCAGGGTGCCGGAGCCGGCGTGTGCGTGCCAGGTCAGGTCGGGGTGGATGTCGCGGAACATCGCCGCGGGCCCGCTCCGCGTCAGCGTACGGGCCCGGTGGTGGACGTCGGACTCCAGCAGCCCGCGGATCCGGGGCCAGGAGGGCGCGAGCGTCCGCTCCCAGTACGCCCGCAGGTCCCCCGTGGCCGCGGCCAGCTCGCGCCGCGGCGCCCGGAGCATCGGGGCCAGCGCCGGCGGCACGCCGTCCGGGAACACCCCGCGAAGATCCCGCCGCACCACGTCCGCCGGCGTGGCCGCCACCCGCTCCAGCTCGTCGCCGACGGTCGCCAGCGGCGAGGCGGGGGTGGGCGCGAGGAAGCCGGGGAGGTGGTCGCGGGGGCCGGCGGTCAGCGCGCGGG
Source organism: Streptomyces sp. 184 (assembly GCF_045781775.1). Classification (NCBI taxonomy): domain Bacteria; kingdom Bacillati; phylum Actinomycetota; class Actinomycetes; order Kitasatosporales; family Streptomycetaceae; genus Streptomyces; species Streptomyces sp. 184. The sequence goes on from NZ_CP123230.1 coordinate 2,559,552, forward strand.
TGCGGGCCGTCCGCGCCTGACCGGCGCGCAGCAGCGGGTCGTCCCGGTGGGCGGTGAGCCACGGCATGTGGATGGCGCGCGCGGCCGGCGCGTGCAGCGCCCGGATGCTCGCCAGCAGCTCCCAGGCAGGGGAGATCGCCCAGCGCAGCAGGCTCAGATCGGCTGCGCCGAGAGCGAGGACGAACGTCGTACGGGACATGGCCGATTCACCCTAGCGTGAATCCGTTGTGGGCCACCGGGGCGCGTACGGAAGCTGTCCGCCGTGACGAGCGAAGACGTGGTGACGGCGGTCGCGGACGACCCCGAACGCGACCGGCGCCGGTATCTGACGGCGTCGGGAGTGGCCCTGTGGGGCGCCCAGTTCGGGCAGGTGGCGATCCCGCTGACGGCGGTGACGCTGCTGCACGCGGGCGCCACCGGGACGGCCGTACTCAAGACCACCCTGACGCTGCCGTTCGTCGTGCTCGGCCTGCCGGTCGGCGCCTGGCTGGACCGCGTCCGCCGCCGCCCGGTGATGATCCGCGCGGACGTCGTACGGGCACTGGCGCTGGCCACCGTGCCGGCGGCGCACTGGACCGGCCGGCTGACGATGGCGCACCTGTGGGCGGTGGTGCTCGTCGTCGGCGTCGCGACCGTGTTCTTCGACCTCGGCACCCAGAGCTACGTCAAGGACCTGGTCCCGCCGGCCCGGCTCGCCCGGATGAACGGCCGGCTGGCCACCGTCACCCAGACCGCCCTGGTCTGCGGCCCGCCCCTGGCCGGCTGGGCGGCCGGACTCCTCTCCGCCCCGGCCGTCCTCGCGGCCACGGCAGCGGGCTACGCCTGGTCCGCGCTGTGGCTGTCCCGCATCCGCGGCGCGGAGCACCCCGCGGGCGGGCAGGGCCCGCCGGGCACCGGGCCCGCGCGCCGCCGGCTGCCGTACGAGATCGCCGAGGGCGCCCGGTTCGTCTGGCGCCAACCGGTGCTGCGGGCGGTGCTGCTGGCGGGGTGCCTGGTCAACGTCGGCGTCGCGGCGGCGATCACGCTGCTCCCCGTACTCACCCTCACGTCCCTGGGCTGGACCGAGGCCGAACTCGGCCTCTTCCTCGGCACCGGCGGCATCGGCGGCCTGGCGGGCGCCCTGACGGCGGTGCCCCTCGCCCGCCGCCTGCACGCGGGCCGGTCGGTCCTGCTGATCGGCGCGGCCGTCGGCCCGCTGTCCCTGACCCTGCCCCTCCTCGGCGCCCCGGCCCCGGGCTGGCTCGTCGCGACGGGCTGGGCGCTGGTGATGTACAAGGTCGGGTTCGACTCCGTCGTGATGACGACCTTCCGCCAACAGGTCACGCCACCGCATCTGATGGGCCGCGTCAACGGCACGATGCGCGTGCTGTTCACCGCGGCGGTGGCCCTCGGCGGCGCGGCGGCGGCCCTGGGCGCCGCGGTCGGCATCCGCTGGGTCCTGGCGGCCGCGGCACTGGCCCTGGCGGCCGTCTGGGTCCCGATCGCCCTCTCGCCGCTGCGCTCCGCGGCGTCCCTGGACACCCTCACGTAACGCACGCCGGCCGCGGCCGTCCCCAATTCGGGTGATCTGTATTCTCTCCCCGAGGAATTTACCGCAGTTGCCTCTAGGCTTTGTGCCGCAGGTGCAGTTCTTCTGGCAAGGTCTCCAGCTTCAAGTCGCGTCGCGGCCGGGTTGCTTCATGCGGGAGCTTGGGTGCGGATGGATGGCTGTCATGCTCAATGAGGGGTCCTCCCACACCGACAGGAACTTCGTCGTCGAGCCATTCAGCGCCAACTGCCGCGCCATTTACCGCAAGGGCGCGCACGTCGTCATGGGAGTCAGCCCCGGGAACAGTTACTTCCGGGTCGACCTGCTCGGCAGGCTGCTGCGCTGGCTGCGCGCGCACTTCCAACAGATCGACGTGGTCATTCCCGACACGGCGCTCGTCGCGACGTATCTGGCCATGGGCTACTCGTCGCAGAAGTCCGCGAAGAAGTCCCACGCCGAGATCAGCGTGCTGCACAACCGCGTGCACCGGGGCTGGGAGGCCGCGGGCGGTCCCCGTCCCGCGGACGGGCTGCACATGATGTCCGCACTGGAAGCGCGGCCCGCCTATCAGCGTGCGCTGCGCACCGCCGAGGACGCGCTGGCGGCCGATCCGGGACTGCGCGCCACCGCGCTGGGTATGAGCCGCACATTCCTGTCGTCCCGGCTGCGGGACAGCGAAACCGATTGCGTACAGACGGAACTCGGGACGCGCTACCTCCTCGCGGAACTCCCCTTCTTGCTGGCCTCCGCGGACATCTTCGAAGTGAACTCGTCCCTGTGCTTCTACCACCAGCCGGTGCCGCTGGCCGAGGCGCTCTTCACCCGCGGGTCCCCGCTGCGCGCCCCGTCGAGCCAGGCGTACGCGATCATCCGTCCCGCCTCCGCCACCGCCTGACGGCCGCGCTATCCCGCCCCGCCGCCGACCCGCGCGGTGATCACGACGTAGCCGAGGTGCTCGTCGGCCTCGGCCAACTGCGCGACGAGGCGGCCCGTCAGCTCCACCGTCTCCACGCCGTACGCGGCGGTCAGCTCCTGCCGGCGGTCCTCGAAGGCCGTCCGGCCGCGGCGCCCGCTGTGGCGCGTGTACCGGCCGATGTCCGCCGCGTCCAGGACCTCGAACCCCGCCGCGCCGAGCAGTTCGAGCAGGCGCTGCCGCGTGCTCACATGGACGGACGGCACCTCTTCCATCCACCTGCGGCCTCCCTGCCCGGCCGGGGGCTCCACCATGTCCGTCAGCACCAGCAGCCCGCCCGGCCGCAGGCAGCGCGCCGCCTCCGCGAACGCCGCCCCCTTGCCGCCCGTTTCCGTGTCGGGCAGGTGGGAGGTGACCTCCAGCAGCAGGGCACGGTCGAAGGAGTGCGCGGGGGCCCAGCCCGAGCCGGCGACCCGCCAGCCGGGCGAGGCCGTCGGCGGCCTCGGCGATCGTGGCCGGGTCCTCCGCTCCGGTGTAGTACCCCATGTGCATGGCGCGGGTGCCCCGGATCGCCACACCCACGTCCGCGAGGGCCTCGTAGTGGTGGGCGACGGTGCGTCGTTCGTCTTGCTGCTCCATGGCGGCCTCGTCACTCCGGTGACGGTCGGGAACGGCGGGCCGGCGGCCGGGCGAGGCGCCGGGCCGACGCGCGGGCGCAGCCGAAGGCGAGGCTGCCGCCCAGGGCGGCACCCCACCCCAGCCTGGCCCGGCGGGACGGGGGGAAGCGGTCGTGGCGGGCGCCGACGGCCTGGCGCAGGGCGTACCGGGTCATCCGCACGTACTGCCGCGGCAGTTCCCGTACGACGGGATCCGCCGACTGCCACCAGGTGCCGGCCTGCTCCAGGTACCGCAGGGCACGGTCGGCCTCGAAGCGCACCAGCTCGCGTACGGCGCCCGTCGGCCGCCGCTCGCGGACGGCCCGGACCAGGGCGGGGCGGTCGAGGCCGAACGTCCGCAGATCCTCCAGCGGCAGGCCGAGCCGTCCGGCCGCCAGGTCCTCTTCGAGGTCGCGGAGGTTGTCGACCAGTTGCAGTCCGAAGATGGCCGCCACGGCCCCGTTCCCGGCCGCCTGGCTGCCGTGGGCGCGCCGCCCCAGCAGCGCGTTGACCCAGAGGATGTACGGGACGCCCGAGCCGCGGATGTACCGCTCCAGGTCCGCGAAGGAGGCGTACTCGGTGACGTGCGCGTCGCTCGCCATCGTCGCCAGGAACTGCCGGACGGAACCCGGGGGCACCTCCCACACCCGGGTGAAGTGCGCGAACGCGCGGGCCAGTCGCCGCCCGACGGCGTCCTCGCGTGACCCCGGCGGCCGGTCCCACGGATCGTCGCCGTCCAGAAGCGCGAGGACGTCGCGCGCGTACGCGGCGTAGCGCGTCACGCGGTCCGCCGCGGGCACGCGGGGATCGTCGATGAGCGCGTCCACGTGGATGGTGAACGCCTGGATCGCGTCGCAGTAGGGGCGTCGGCCGGGCGGCAGCAGCATCCGCGGCATGGCGTAGACGAGGACGCCGCGGCGGCGCATGAACGCCTCGCACACGGCGTAGTCCTCGCGGCGCCCCGCCCGGTCGATCGCCGAGGTCACCCGTCTGCCCGCCGCAGGACCCAGGTGTCGTAGAGCGAGTGCGGGCCGGAGGGGTTGGCGGAGTAGTTCTCGTGGACCTCCGCGCCGGTGAACCCGTGCTCGGCCGCCAGGCGGCGGACGGTGGCGTGCGGCAGCGGGTAGTAGCGGTGCAGGTCGCGTGTCCGGGTGTAGGCGTCCCCCGGCCGGCCGCCGCTTTCCGCCGGGCTGAACTGGGTGTACGCCATGTCCACGAAAGCGGCCCCGGCCGGCGCGGTGAACGTCCAGATGTACGAGATGTCTCCCAGCTCCAGCGCCATGACGCGCGGCGCGGCCGGGGCGAAGAACTTCTCGTAGAATCCCCGGCCGAAGACGTCGAAGACGAACGTGCTGCCGGGCCGCAGCACGCGGGCCACGGCGCCCAGTGTTCCGTCGATCTGCGACTCCGAGAGATAGTTCAGCCCGCCGGCCGCGCTGATGACGGCGTCGAACTCGCCCACCTCCGCGGGAATGTCGGGAAGCTCGGCCTGGATCAGGGTGGTCCGTTCCAGCCGGGACCGCGCGTGTTCCAGCATTGCCGGAGACCGGTCGAGTCCGGTGACGGCGTATCCGCGCCGCGCCAGTTCGGCGAGCATCAGACCGGTGCCGCAGCAGATTTCCAGGACTTCCCGTACGGGGCGGTGCCGGCCCCGCCAGACGGTCTGGAGAAAGTCGGCGACGTGGTCGCGTGCGGACTCCTCCTGCTGGCTGACCGCCCAGTCGGCCAGTCGGTCGTAGGACGCCGCGAGACTCGCGTACGGATCGGCCCGGGTGATTCCGGTGACACTCACTCGATCACTGCACCTTCCTGTGCCCCGTTTCTCGATGCGCCGTCGCACCGGGCTGACGCCGAGGCCGACTTTTTCTTTCTTCCCTGCTTTCTCCGCGTGGCAGGCGTAATTCGCCCTAATGAGTGATCCGCGTGGCCGCTGCGACGGCGAAAGGGCGTGCGGACAGGGAGAGTTCGCCGCGGCGGACGCCGCCGGCGGCCCTCGGGGCGGACGGACCGGCCGGGACCTTCACGGACGAGGCGGGGGAACTGCCCTGGTAGGAGCGGGGGGTCCGGGGACGCGGGGGCGTGACCGGTACCACGGGGTGACACCAGCCCTAGGGGGCGGAGGGGGGGTAACCCCTACCAAGGCCGGGGGGATCCCGGATCGTGCGGGGGCGGCGTGATCCGTAACTTCGGGGGTGTCGTCGCAACGGCGGTGCACACCGACCCCGGAGGACCCCGTGATTCAGCTCCCCAGCCGCCCGGCCGTCGCGGCGTTCGCCCGGTTCGTGCTCTGCGGCGGCGGCGTCGGCCTGGCCTCCAGCGGCGCGCTCGTGCTCCTCGACGGGGCCATGCCGATGATGGTCGCCAATGCGCTGATCACCGTGGTCTCCACGCTGCTGGCCACCGAGCTGCACGGCCGGGTGTCGTTCCGCAGCGGGCGCGGCGGCTGGCGCGTCCACCTCCAGTGCGCGCTGACGGTCGCCGTGTCCTACGCCTTCACCACCGCCGCCCTGCTGGCGCTGCACGCACTCCGGCAGGACCCCTCGGTCGCCACCGAGCAGGCCGTCTACCTCTCCGCCTCGGCCCTGGCGGGCATAGGCCGCTTCGCGGTCCTGCGCGCGGTCGTCTTCGCCGACACCCACCGGGTCCGCCGGGTGCCCCGCACCCCGGCACTCGCCAGGACGTCCGTGACGATCGTCGCGTAGCCCCCGGGCGGGGGCGCACCGCGGACCACCGCGAACGTGGCCGGGCCGGCCCCCGGGGGAGGGGGCCGGCCCGGCGGTGTCAGGCGGGGGCTACTTCAGGTCGAAGCGGTCCAGGTCCATGACCTTCGCCCAGGCCGCGACGAAGTCGTGCACGAACTTCTCCTTCGCGTCGTCGCTCGCGTACACCTCCGCCACCGCGCGCAGCTCCGAGTTCGAGCCGAAGACCAGGTCCGCGCGGGTGCCCGTCCACCTGATCTCGCCGGATGCGTCGCGGGCCTCGAAGAGCTGGCCGTCGCCGTTGGCCGACGTCCAGGTGGTGGCGAGGTCGAGCAGGTTGACGAAGAAGTCGTTCGTCAGCCTGCCCGGGGTCTCGGTGAGGACGCCGTGGGCGGTCTGCTGGTGGTTGGCGCCCAGGACGCGCAGGCCGCCGACGAGGACCGTCATCTCCGGGGCGGTCAGGGTGAGCAGGTTGGCGCGGTCGAGCAGCAGGTACTCGGCCGGGAGGCGGTTGCCCTTGCCCAGGTAGTTGCGGAAGCCGTCCGCGGCCGGTTCCAGCGCCGCGAAGGACTCGGTGTCCGTCTGCTCCGCGGTGGCGTCCGTACGGCCCGGGGTGAACGGGACCCGGACCTCGACGCCGCCGTCCTTGGCCGCCTTCTCGACGCCCGCCGCGCCGGCGAGGACGATCAGGTCGGCCAGCGAGATCCGCTTGCCGCCGGACTGCGCCGAGTTGAACGCCTCCTGGACGTCCTCCAGGGTGTGCAGCACGTGCGCGAGGCGGTCGGGGTCGTTGACGTCCCAGCCGCTCTGCGGCTGGAGGCGGATGCGGGCGCCGTTGGCGCCGCCGCGCATGTCGCTGTCGCGGTACGTCGAGGCCGACGCCCAGGCCGTCGAGACCAGGTCGGAGACCGACAGGCCGGAGTCCAGCAGCCGGGTCTTCAGCGCCGCGACGTCCGCCGCGTCGACCAGCTCGTGCGTGACCTCCGGCAGCGGGTCCTGCCAGATCAGGTCCTCGGCCGGCACCTCCGGGCCGAGGTAGCGCACCTTCGGGCCCATGTCGCGGTGGGTCAGCTTGAACCAGGCGCGCGCGAAGGCGTCCGCGAACTCCGCGGGGTTGTCCTTGAAGCGCCGCGAGATCTGCTCGTACGACGGGTCGACGCGCAGCGACAGGTCCGTCGTCAGCATCCTCGGCTCGTGCCGCTTCGAGGCGTCGTGGGCGTCGGGCACGGTGCCGGCGCCGGCACCGTCCTTCGGCCGCCACTGGTTGGCGCCCGCGGGGCTCTTGAACAGCTCCCACTCGTAGCCGAAGAGGATCTCGAAGAAGCTGTTGTCCCAGGCGGTGGGGGTGTCGGTCCAGGTGACCTCAAGGCCGCTGGTGATCGTGTCGCCGCCCTTGCCGGTGCCGTGGCTGTTGGCCCAGCCCAGGCCCATGGCCTCGATCGGGGCCGCCTCGGGGTCGGGGCCGACGGCGTCGGCGGGGCCGTTGCCGTGGGTCTTGCCGAAGGTGTGGCCGCCGGCGATGAGGGCGACGGTCTCCTCGTCGTTCATCGCCATCCGGCGGAACGTCTCGCGGATGTCGCGGGCCGCGGCGAGCGGGTCGGGGTTGCCGTTGGGGCCCTCGGGGTTGACGTAGATGAGGCCCATCTGCACGGCGCCCAGCGGGTTCTCCAGCTCGCGGTCGCCGCTGTAGCGCCGGTCGCCGAGCCACTCGGTCTCGGGGCCCCAGTAGACGTCCTCCTCGGCCTCCCAGACGTCCGCACGCCCGCCCGCGAAGCCGAAGGTCGTCAAGCCCATCGACTCCAGCGCGACGTTGCCGGAGAGGACCAGCAGGTCGGCCCAGGACAGGTTCTGGCCGTACTTCTGCTTCACCGGCCACAGCAGCCGGCGGGCCTTGTCGAGGTTGCCGTTGTCCGGCCAGCTGTTCAGCGGCGCGAAGCGCTGCTGGCCGGAGCCGGCGCCGCCGCGGCCGTCGTGGATGCGGTACGTACCGGCGCTGTGCCACGCCATCCGGATGATCAGCGGGCCGTAGTGGCCGAAGTCCGCCGGCCACCAGTCCTGCGAGGTCGTCAGCGTCTCGGCGATGTCCCGCTTGACCGCGGCCAGGTCCAGGCTCGCGAACGCCTCGGCGTAGTCGAAGTCCTCGCCGAGCGGGTTGGAGGCGGGCTGGTTCTTGGTGAGGATCTTCACGTTCAGGCGCTCGGGCCACCACTGGCGGTTGCCGCCGCCCTGGGTCGGGTGCGGGGCGCGCCCGTGCGCGACGGGGCAGCCCTCCGCGCCCTCCATTTTCGCGTCGGTGACGATTGCATCGGGGTTCTCGGACATGAAAATCCTTCCGGACCATGCGGTTTGAGGGTGCGGTGCTCGGGGGCCGCGGGGCGGAGGAAGTGTGGAAGTGCCGGGGCAGGCGCGGGCGACCGGCGTGGGGTGGCCGGTTTCCGCCCGGACGCGACCCTCGAACCGGGCTCCGGGCAGCCTTGCGGTTCGAAACGGCGGCGTACGCGCATGTCGGAGTCTTCGTCTCCTGCCGTACGAGGTCTTCCTGTTTCCTGTGGCTTTCGCCGACTCCGATCCTACGGTGGACACGTTCTAAGTCAAGAAGCGCGCCAAGTCCGTATCGTATCGGAGCAGGGACGACGGCTGGATCCGGACACCAGTCCTACGAGGTCAGAGCCAGCCGTTGCGGCGGAAACCCCGGTGTACCACGTAGCAGGCCGCCGCGATCACCAGCAGCGTCGCCGGATAGCCGTAGACGGAGCCCAGCCCCGGCATGTGGTCGAAGTTCATCCCGTACACCCCGCACACCATGGTCGGGATCGCGATGATCGCCGCCCACGCCGTGATCTTCCGCATGTCCTCGTTCTGCGCCACGGTCACCTGCGCCAGATGCGCCTGGAGGATCGAGTCCAGCAGCGCGTCGTACGACGTGATCTGGTCGGTGATCCGCTGGAGGTGGTCGGCGACGTCCCGGAAGTACGCCCGTATCCCCGGCGCGATGTGCGGCATGGGGCTGGTGGCGAGCCGCTGGAGCGGCCGGTCCAGCGGGGCGACGGCCCGGCGCAGCTCCAGCAGCTCCCGCTTGAGCTGGTAGATCCGGCCCGCGTCGCCGCCGCGGGCGTGCTCGCTGAAGACGGTGGACTCCACGTCGTCGATGTCGCGCTGCACCGCGTCGGTCACCGCGAGGTAGTCGTCGACCACGTGGTCGGCTATCGCGTGCAGCACCGCGGCCGGGCCCTGGGCGAGCTGCTCCGGCGAGGACTCCAGCGTCTCGCGCAGCGGGCCCAGCGAGCCGTGCGTCCCGTGCCGGATGGTGATCACGAAGTCGGGGCCCGCGAAGACCATCAGCTCGCCGGTGTCGACGACCTCGCTGGTCGCGGTCAGCTCCGCGTGCTCCACGTAGCGGACGGTCTTGAAGACGGCGAACAGCGTGTCGTCGTACTGCTCCAGCTTGGGCCGCTGGTGCGCGTGGACGGCGTCCTCGACCGCCAGCGGATGCAGCCCGAAGAGGTCGGCGAGCCCGGCGAACTCCTCCTGGCGCGGCTCGTGCAGCCCTATCCACACGAACCCGTGCCCGCGTTTGCGCACCTGCCGCAGCGCCTCGTCGGCCGGGCAGTTGCCCTGCTGGAGGCGCTCGCCGTCGAGGTACGACACGCAGTTCACCACCGCGCTGCCGAGCGGCGAGCGGGCGTGGTGGCTGAGGTCCACGGTGCGCCGGGGTGCCCTGCGCACCACGTGGCGCAGGCTCTTGATCATCGACACGGCGGACTCCTTCGGCGTACCGGTGGCCAGTCTGCCACCGGTACGCCGTCCGCCGGGCGCCTTGGCGACGATCACCCGGGGACCGGGAGGGGAGCGCGGGGGGAGCGCGGTCAGCGGCCGGCCGCGCGCCCCGGGCGGCGCTGCACGTAGATGCGTCCGTCGCGCCCGCCGGTCCACTCCAGGCGTACGACGCCGGGGACGGCGGCGTCGGCGATGCGGGCGGGGTCGGCCCAGTAGCCGAAGTTCGGATTGCGGAAGAACGTCGCCCACAGCCCGCCGCTCGCGTCGGCGAAGAAGTTGTTGTGCCCGGCGCCGACGCCGGCGGTCCAGCGCCGGGAGTACGGGCCCTCGAAGCGGTCGGCGACGGCGACGACCGCGTCGTACTGGTACTGCACGCGGCCGGCGCCGCCCGGCTCGTACGCGTGCCGCGTGCTGCCGTACGGGTCGAGCGAGGCCCGGTTCCACGCGGCGTGCAGCAGGAAGTACTTCCCGCGGTGCCGGAAGACGTACGCGCCCTCCAGATACGGCTCGGGGGAGTAGCGCTGCTGCGCGAAGCGCGGCAGCTTCGTCGTCGGGACGATGTCCTCCATGTCGTCGCGGAACCTCGCGTACAGGTCGTTGTGCAGGACCAGCCAGGCGTCGTCGCCCTCGGTGTAGAGGCTGCCGTCGATGTGGTGGTACGCGCCGGGCTCGATGAACGGCGGGCCGCCGGTCAGCGGGTCGCCGAAGGGCTTGTCGAGGTTCCCCTCGACGAGCCGGTAGGGGCCCTCCACCCCGCCTTCGCTCACCAGCATGAACGAGCCGACCAGGCGCGCGTGGTCGCCCATGCACGCCACGATGTACCAGCGCCCGCGGAAGTAGTGCACCTCCGGCGCCCAGGCGTTGGCCCGCTTGCCGAACACGTCGTCGTGCCAGTACTCCTGCCACGGCGCGACGACGGTACGCCCCGGCCGGTTCTCGCCGGCGAACTCCGGCGACCACACCTTGCCCTTCTCCGCGTCCGGCCGGATGCCGGTGGTGTCGGCCAGCCGCCACGGGCCGCGCAGCGAGCGGGCCGTCCACACGAAGATCCCGTCGTTGTACGGGCTCGCCGTCTCCAGCCCGGGGACGCGGGTGGTGCCGGTGGCGACGTAGAGCGGCCGGCCGCCGACGTCGAAGCAGTTGACGTAGGTGTCCCGCATCCACACCACGCCGCGCTCCTCGTCGCGGGGGCGCAACTCCAGCGGCAGCACGAAGGAGTTGTCCTCGCGCGGCCACAGGTCGGCGCGGGTGTCGGCGAGCCCGTACGGCTCGGGGTCCGGCCAGTTCCCCGGGCCGCCGCCCGTGCCGCTCCCGGCCGCCGGGTGGTCCCCGGCCCCGGATCCCGGCGCCCCGGATCCCGGCGCCGCGGACGCCGGTGCGGGGCCCAGCGCCGCCGCCGCTCCCACGGAGCCGGCGCCGGCCAGCAGGGACCGCCGGCCGATGGACGTACCGCTCGCGGAGTGGGTCATCGTCTCTCGTCCTCCCTCGTCGCGCCGCTCGCGCCGGCGGCCTGGCGCCCAGCATGCGAACGCCCGAAGATTTTCGTCAACAGGTCGGAAAAATAATCCGGACGGGCCCGGCGCGCCGCCCGGCCCGGGCCACCGGGCATCGCCGCTGGTCACGCAAGATCCATCGTGCGGCAGCCGCAACGGAGTTTTGTGACGGGAGCCTTGCGGCCGTGTGTTTCTTTTTTCCGACCTGTTGACGAAAAACTCGGGGCGTCCCCATGCTGTCCGCCATGCACCCCTCCGCAGGCCCCCTGACCCGCCTCCGCCGAGAGCACGAGGAACTCGTGCTCTCCCTGCTGCGCAAGCACGGCCCCCTCAGCCGCGGCGAACTCGGGACCCGCTGCGGACTGTCCCGCACCACCCTCTACGACATCGTCGGCGACCTCGTCGCCAGCGGCGCCGTCGTCGCCTCCGTACCGCTGGCCGAGGAGCGGCGGCGCGGCCGGCCCGTGGAGAAGCTCTCCCTCAACCCCGACGCCGGACAGGCCCTCGGCATCGACTTCGCCCGCCGCGCCGTCCACGTCGCCGCCGTCAACGTCGCCCACGAGATCGTCGGCTCCGCCAGCGAGCAGCACGCCCCCGACCTCACCTGGGAGGAGCGCGTACGGCTCGCCGAACGGCTCGTCGGCACCCTCACCGGCGGCGCGCTGCGCCTCGGCGCGCTCGACGCCGTCGGCGTCGGCGTCGTCGGCCCCGTCGGCGCCCCCGGCGAGCTGACCGCGGACGGCCGGCGCCTGGACGTGCTCTCCGAACTGCTGCGCAAGAGCTTCGGCGTGCCCGTACTGCTGGACAACAACACCCGCCTCGCCGCCCTCGCCGAAGCCACCTGGGGCGCCGCCGCCGACGACGCCGACGTGCTCTACCTGCGCGTCTCCCACGGCGTCGGCGGCGGCCTCGTCGTCGGCGGCTCCCTGCACCGCGGCGCCTTCGGGCTCTCCGGCGAACTCGGCCACGTCACCGCCGTACCGGCCGGCGCCCCCTGCGAGTGCGGCGGCACCGGCTGTCTGGAGACCGTGGCCTCCGTCGGCGCCGTACTCGACGCCTACCGCGCCGCCGGCGGCCGCGCGGACGACCTCGCCGCCTTCACCGCCGCGCTCGCCGCCGGCGACGCCGCGGCCCGCGCCGTCCTCGCCGTCGCCGGCGCCCACATCGGCACCGTCCTCGCCGCCGTCTGCAACGCGATCGGCCCCGGCGTGATCGTCATCGGCGGCGAACTCGCCCGCACCGGCGAGGCGCTCACCGGCCCCGTCGAGCAGGCCCTCGGCGCGCACATCATGCCCGCCTCCCGCGACCGCGTGGTGCTGCGCCCCGCGACCCTCGGCGCCACCGGCGGCGCGCTCGGCGCCATCGCGCTGGTGCTCCACGAATCCCCCCTGCTCTCCCACTACCCCGCAGACGCCGGTCCCCAGGACGACGCGTGAGACGAACGAGGTACGTATGGCCGTGATCACCCCACCCCGGAAGCAGGCCGCCCGGCCGCGCACCCGCCGCACCGAACGGCGCGGCGCGGTCCGCTCCCTCGTACTCAACCTCGTCGCCCTCGCCGCCGGCGTGGCCGTCTGGGCGGTGCTGGCCGCGCTCAACGTGGAGAGCCTGCCGGGGCCGCTGGCGGTGGCGCAGAAGGCCGGCGACCTGATCGCCGACGGCACCCTCGCCGACGACCTCCTCGCCAGCCTGCGCCGCGTCTTCACCGGCTTCGCGCTCGGCACGGCACTGGCGATCCCCGTGGGCTTCCTGATGGGCTGGTACCCCACGGCCCGCGGGCTGCTGGAGCCGTACGTCCAGTTCTTCCGCACCATCCCGCCGCTGGCGCTCATCCCGCTGGCGATCGTGCTCATGGGCATCGGCGAGACGCCGAAGGTCTTCGTCATCTTCCTGGCGGCGTTCCTGTCCTGCGTCGTCGCCGCCTTCCAGGGCGTGGTCGACGTCGACCGCACCCTCATCAACGCCGCCCGGGTCCTCGGCGCCTCCGACCGCGTCATCTTCCTCAAGGTCGTGATCCCGGCGTCGACCCCGTTCATCCTCGTCGGCATGCGCATCGGCCTCGGCGCCGCCTGGGCCACCGTGGTGGCCGCGGAGCTGATCGCCGCCCAGGAGGGCCTGGGCTTCCGCATGCAGCACGCCCAGACCTACTACGACCTCGACACCATCTTCGTGGGACTCATCACCATCGGCGTGCTCGGCCTGGTCATGGACCGGCTGCTGCTGCTCGCCGAGCGCCGTCTCACCGGCTGGCAGGAGCGCCGATGACCGAGAAAATCTCCTTCCGGGACGTCGTGAAGACCTTCCCGATGAAGGGCACCGACTTCACCGCACTCGACGGGGTGTCCCTCGACATCGCCGACCGCGAGTTCGTCACCGTCGTCGGCCCCTCCGGCTGCGGCAAGAGCACCCTGCTCAACATGGCCGCCGGGCTGGCCGAGCCCACCTCGGGCGACGTCCTGGTCGACGGCAGCCCCGTCACCGGGCCGGGCCCCGACCGCGGCGTGATCTTCCAGCAGTACGCCCTCTTCCCCTGGCTGACCGTGCGGCAGAACGTCGAGTTCGGGCTGCGGCTCGCCGGCCTCGCCGCGGACGAGCGCAGGAAGCGGGCCGGCCACGCCATCGAACTCGTCAACCTCACCGACTTCGCCGACGCGCTGCCCAAGACGCTGTCCGGCGGCATGAAGCAGCGCTGCGCCATCGCCCGCGCGTACGCGGTGAACCCGAAGGTGCTGCTGATGGACGAGCCGTTCGGGGCGCTGGACGCGCTGACCCGGGTGCAGTTGCAGGACCAGCTCCTCGACACCTGGAGCCAGGACAAGCGCACCGTCATGTTCATCACGCACGACGTCGACGAGGCGGTCTACCTGGCCAGCCGGGTGGTGGTGATGGCCGCCCGCCCCGGGCGCATCCACCGCGTCGTGGACGTCGCGCTGCCCTATCCCCGTACCGAGGAGATCCGGCTCTCACCCGAGTTCGGCCGGATACGCAACGAGGTCTGGCACTCCGTCTACCACCAGGGCACCGCCCCGGCCGCCGCCTGACCCGCAACCCGAGTCCGCAGCCCGCGCCCCGCACCCGACGCCCGTACAGCCCACCAGACTTCAGCACATCCCGAAAGGACCACCCCGCCATGCGTGCGACCCGTCGTACCCTCGCCCTCTCACTCACCGTAGCGCTGACATCACTCCCGGTCGCCGCCTGCTCCGACGACAACGGCGGCGGCGGTGACGGCTCCACCGTCCGCTTCGGCTACATCAACGACTACAACGGCGCCAGCCTGCTGGCCATCGCCGAGAAGCAGGGCCTGTGGGACAAGGCCGGCCTCGACGCCGAGGTCTCCGTCTTCAACAACGGTCCCATCCAGATCCAGGCCCTCGGCGCCGGCGACCTCGACTTCGGCTATATCGGCCCCGGCGCCATGTGGCTGCCCGCCTCCGGCAAGGCCGACGTCATCGCCGTCAACACCCTCGGCTACGCCGACCGCGTCATCGCCCAGCCCGGCATCACCTCCCTCGCCGGCCTCAAGGGCAAGAAGGTCGGCGTGCCCGAGGGCACCTCCGGCGACATGGCGCTGAACCTCGCGCTCCAGGAGGAGGGCATGTCCATCGACGACGTCGAGAAGGTGCCGATGGACCCCGCGACCATCGTCTCCGCGTTCTCCTCCGGGCAGATCGACGGCGCCGGCCTGTGGTACCCGATGATCGACGAGATCAAGGCCAAGGTCCCCGACCTCGAAGAGGTCGCCAGCACCCGCGACTTCGAGGACGGCTACTTCCCCAACGCCTTCGTCGCCGGCACCGACGTCGACCCCGAACTGTCCACCAAGGTCATCGGAGTCCTCCAGCAGGCCAACGACTGGCGCTTCGAGAACCCCGAGGAGTCCGTCGCCGCCACCGCCGCGATGCTCAAGCTCGACGAGGAGAAGGTCGGGGCCGACGCCGCCAACCAGGAGCTGCTGGCCACCAAGGACCTCGTCGCCAAGTCCGAGGACGGCACCGTCGGCGACTGGCTGAACGACCTCGCCGAGTTCTTCGTCGGCACCGGCCAGCTCGACGAGGCCCCCGACCCGGCGGAGTACTACCGCGGCGACCTCTACGCGAAGGCGTCCAAGTGAACCTGCTGTTCCTCATGACCGACCAGCACCGCGTCGACACCCTGGGCTGTTACGGCAACCCGCACGTCGCCACCCCCCACCTCGACCGGCTCGCCGCCACCGGCACCCGCTTCGACCGGTGCTACACCCCCACCGCCATCTGCACCCCCGCCCGCGCCAGCCTGCTCACCGGCCAGGCGCCGTTCCGCCACCGCCTGCTCGCCAACTACGAACGCAACGTCGGCTACCTGGAGGACCTGCGCCACGACGCGTTCACCTTCCCCGGCGCCCTCGCCGAACGCGACTACCAACTCGGCCTGGTCGGCAAGTGGCACGGCGGCACCCACCGCAACGCCGCCTCCTACGGCTTCGACGGACCCGACCTGCCCGGCTGGCACAACCCCGTCGACCACCCCGACTACCTCGCCTACCTCGCCGAGCGGGGGCTGCCGCCGTACCGGATCTCCGAGCCGGTCCGCGGCACCACCCCCAACGGCAACCCCGGCAACCTCCTCGCCGCCCGGCTCCACCAGCCGGCCGAGGCCACCTTCGAGCACTACCTCGCCACCCGCGCCGTCGAGCAGTTGGAGACGTACGCCGCGACCGGCCGCCCCTTCTTCCTCGCCACCCACTTCTTCGGCCCCCACCTGCCCTACCTGCTGCCCGACGAGTACTACGACATGTACGACCCCGACCTCGTCGAACTGCCCCCCTCGATCGCCGAGACCTTCGAGGGCAAGCCGCCCGTACAGCGGAACTACAGCGCCCACTGGACCTTCGACACCATCCCCGTCGACGTCACCCGCAAGCTCATCGCCGTCTACTGGGGCTACGTCACCCTCATCGACCGGCAGATCGGCCGCATCCTGGCCCGCCTGGACGAACTCGGCCTCACCGACGAGACCGCGGTCCTCTTCACCGCCGACCACGGCGAGTTCACCGGCGCCCACCGCCTCCACGACAAGGGCCCGGCGATGTACGAGGACATCTACCGCATCCCCGGCATCGTCCGCGTCCCCGGCGCCCCGCCGCAGGTCAGGGACGAGTTCGTGACGCTGACCGACTGCACCGCCACCATCTTGGAACTCGCCGGCTGCGACCCCGCGCCCGCCGTCGACAGCCGCAGCCTGCTGCCGCTGGTACGCGGCGAGCACCCCGAGTGGCCGACCGAACTCCTCGCCGAGTTCCACGGCCACCACTTCCCGTACCCGCAGCGCATGATCCGCGACGAGCGCTACAAGCTCGTCGTCAACCCCGAGTCCGTCAACGAGCTGTACGACCTGGCCGCCGACCCGCACGAGCTGACCAACCGCTACGCGCACCCCGAACTGCTGCCCGTACGCCGCCGCATGCTGCGCCGGCTCTACGACCTGCTGCGCGAGCGCGGCGACAACTTCTACCACTGGATGACACCGATGTACGACGTCGGCGCCCTCGACCACGACCCGACCCTCAGCGCATTCGAACCGGAAGGAACCACCGCATGAGAAGGCGGACGTGGACACGGACCGCGCTGCTGCTGTGCGCGCTCCTGGCAGGGCTGCTGCCGCTGTCGCCGGCGACGGCCTCCGGCCCGGCGACGGCCTCCGGATCGGACGGCAAGGCGAAGACCGCCGCTCCGGGGACGTACACCAACCCGGTCACCGAAGGCGTCGTCGACACCTTCCCCGACCCCGTGACGATCCGCGGGAAGGACGGCTACTGGTACGCCTACGGCACCCAGAACCCCGTGTTCCAGACCGGCGGCGAGCAGGACGAGCGGATGCTGCCGATCCTGCGCTCCGCGGACCTGGCGAACTGGGAGTACGCCGGCGAGGTCTTCACCCCCGCCACCCAGCCCGACTGGCACCGGGGCTCGCGGCTGTGGGCCCCCGACATCCGCTACAACGACGGCCACTACACCCTCTCCTACTCCGTCCCCGGCCGCGACACCGTCGGCGCCGCCACCGCGCCCACCCCGACCGGGCCGTGGACGGACACCGGCCCCGTGCTGCCCACGCCCAGCGGCTGCCCCACCGGCGGCATCGACCAGGCACAGTTCACCGACCGCGACGGCAGGACGTACCTGTACTGGGGCAGCTACGACATCCTCTGCGTCGCCGAGATGAACGCCGAACGCACCCGCATCACCGGCGAGGTGACCCAGGTCGCCCAGGGCCGGCGCATGGAAGGCGCGTTCGTCGTCCGCCGCGACGGCTACTACTACCTCTTCTACTCCGACGCCGGCTGCTGCGACGGCGCGTACAGCGGCTACCAGGTCAAGGCCGGCCGCTCCACCAGCCCCACCGGCCCCTTCCGCGACGACGGGGGCGTCGACCTGATGGCGCCGACCAGCAAGGGCGCCATCGTCCTGGGCGCCAACGGCAACCGCTGGATCGGCCCCGGCCACAACGGGCTGACCACCGACCTCGCCGGCCAGGACTGGCTGGTCTACCACGGCATCCCCGCCGACGACCCCGACCTCGACCGCATCCCCGCCCTCCCCGACCGCCAGCTCACCCGCCGCCCCATGCTCATCGACCGGCTCGACTGGATCGGCGGCTGGCCCGTCGTCCGCGGCGGCGCCGGGCCCTCCGAGGGCCCGCAGCGCGCACCCGTCACCGACTGGGACACCGGCGGCACCTTCGCCGGCGGCTCCCTCGACGGCTGGCACGCCGAAGGCGCCGGCACCGGCGGCTGGTCGGTCGCGGACGACGCCGACTCCGGCCCGTACGCGACCCACGAGGGCGGCGCCGGCCGGGCGTTCCTCGTCACCGACGACGCCGCGCCGCGCGACCTGCGCGCCGAGGCCGACCTCAAGGTGGCCGCCGCGGACGGCGCGGCGGGCCTGACCGTCGCCTACCGCGACCCGCGCAACCACACCGCGGTCTGGCTCGACCGCAAGCGCGGCGCGCTGGTCACCGACGTCGTCGTGCACGGCCGCAGCCGCGGCGAGAAGATCACGCCGCTGCCCGCCTCGTACGACTGGGACTCCTGGCACAACGTCACCGCCGAGGTCCGCCGCGGGCACCTGAGCGTCGAGGTCAGCGGCGACCGGCTGCGCGACGCCGTCGCCGCCCAGGAGCGCACGCTCCCCGGGGCCGCCGCCCGGCCCGGCGCCGTCGGCACCGCCGCCCGCGGCACCGGCGCGGCGGCCGACAACGTGGGCGCGGCCCGGCTCCACGAGCCGGTCACCAAGCGCGTACCCGAGCCCGCCACCGGCCGGCTGCTGCCCGGCCACAGCGACGAGTTCACCTCCGCCGCCGTGCCCGGCACCCGGCCCGGCTCGCCGTGGAGCTGGCTGCGCGGCCCCGCGCCCGGCGTCACCACGGACGGCGGCGGAGGCGAACTCGTCTGGCCCACGCAGAACGGCGAGCTGCACCTCGGCAACAACACCGCATCCGTGCTGCTGCGCGACGCCCCCGACGGCGACTACACCGTCACCACCAAGGTCGACTTCGACCCCGGCCAACCCAACCAGCAGGCCGGACTGCTCCTCTACGCGAACGATGACAAGTACGTCAAGATGACCCACTCCGCGCTGCCGCTCAGCCGCGGCGGCGGGACGGTCCTCGACGTCAGCGAGTTCGGGAAGGAAGGCGCGCGGCCCACCACCTCGCCGCCCACGCCCGTCGCCCACGCCCCCATGTTCGGCGGCCCCACCGCCGACACGATGTGGCTGCGGCTGACGTACCGCCACGACGGCGGCAGCGGCGAGCACGAGGTGCGCGCGGCCACCAGCCGCGACGGCCGGACCTGGGTGCACAACGGCGTGTGGACGCTGCCGGGCGACGAACGGCTGAAGATCGGTCTGGTGTCGATGAACAGGGAAGGGGCGGTCGCCCGGTTCGACTACGTACGCACCCACCGGAGCCGGTGACGCCACGCTGATCGGCTCCGACGTCTTGACGATCGGCCCGGCCGCGCTCACCGTTGCTGAGGCTGGTCCACCGGCCCCGCCGGCACCCCGGTGCCGGCGGGGCCGCCTCGTACGTCCGCGGTACGCCACCTCCGAGAGGCCCATGTGAACAGCAGACTGCTCGGCGCGGGCACGGTCCTGGCGCTCCTCGCCTCGGTCGCGGCCATGCCGTCGGCGTCGTCGGCGTCGCCCCTGCCGTCCGCGCCGCCCGTGCCGTCCGCGCCGGCCCCGGTGGCGGCGCGGCCCCTGCCCCTGGGCGACCCCGGGCTGACCGAGACCCGGACCACCGAGACGCTGCAACCCGGCGTCACCCTCACCCGCATCGTGCGCGGCGCCGGCACCGCGCAACTGCCGTGGACCGTCGAGGTGTCCATCCCCGGCGGCACCGGCTCGCCCGACCCCGACGCGCCGCCCGCGGCGCTGCGGGACCGGGCCAGCGCGGAGGAACTGGCCGCGAAGCTGACCGGCGAGGGCTTCGCCGCCCGCGCCGAGGAGGTCACGACGCCCGCCCTCGCCGACTTCGCCGGCGGCACCCTCGGCTGGCGCGTCCGCGTCGGCGAGTTCGACGGGCAGGCCGCGGCCGACGCCGCACGGGCCCGGCTGGTCGCCGCCGGGTACGCGGGCTCCGCCGCGTACACCGGCTGGGACGGAGACCCCGGCGTCAGCGGCACCTGGCGCGTGGACGTCCTGACCGTCGACCCGCGCGCCTTTCGCGGCGGGCTGGTCGCCGGTTACGGCCCGGACCTGGAAAACCGCGAGAAGACCAGCGAACTGGCCGCCGCCGCGGGCGCGACCGCCGGGGTGAACGCCGGGTTCTTCGTCCTCGACCCGCGCGCCGGCGCACCCGGCGACCCGGCCGGCGCCGGCGTCTACGACGGCCGGCTGCTCAGCGAGAGCGTGGGCACGCGCCCGGCGCTGGTGCTGCGCGACTCCGCCCGCGGCACCGGCGTCACCCGGCTCGGCTGGCAGGGCCGCGTCACCGCCCGGGGCGGCTCGCTGCCGCTGGACGGCATCGACCGCGTACCGGGCCTGATCCGCAACTGCGGCGGCACCGCCGACGACACCCCCACCGCCCTCCCGCGGCACGACGCCACCTGCACCGATGCCGACGAAGTCGTCGCCTTCACCGGCGAGTACGGCCCCCGCACCCCGGCCGGCGAAGGCACCGAGGCCGTGCTCGACGCCCGCGACCGCGTCGTCGAACTGCGCTCGCCGCGCGGCGGCGCGCTGCCGGCCGGCGGCAGCTCCGTACAGGCCACCGGCGAGCACGCGGCCGAACTCGCCGGCCTCGCCCGCCCCGGCGAGAAGCTTCGGATACGCCACGGGCTGCGCGACGACCGCGGCCGGCCGCTCGCCACCCCGCCCGGCACGGCCGTCGTCAACGGCGGCCCCGAACTCGTCCGCGACGGGCGCACGCACGTCACGCCCGCCGCCGACGGCATGGTCCAGCCGGGCAACCCGAGCTTCTACTACGGCTGGATGCACAAGCGGAACCCGCGCACCCTCGCCGGTGTCGACGCAGCCGGCCGCACCGTCCTCGTCACCGCCGACGGCCGCGCCACCGGCTCCCTGGGCCTGAGCATCCCCGAGAGCGCCGACGTCGCCCGCGCGCTGGGGCTGCGCGACGCCGTGAACCTCGACGGCGGCGGGTCGACCACGATGGTCGCCGGCGGGCGGGTGATCAACGACCCGTCCGACGCGGCGGGGGAGCGCCCGGTCGGCGACGCGCTGCTGATCCTCCCGAAACGGCACTGACCGGGCGCCCCCGCGCCCCTACGCCCGCGCCCGCACGCCCGTACCCGCTCGCCTGAACCCGCACGTCCGAACGTCCTGCGAGCCACCCCCAAGGAGCCGCACCATGACAGCCGTTCAGACCGTGAGAAACCGCTTGCTGCTCGTCCTCGGCGCCGTCCTCCTCACCCTCGTGCCCGCCGCCCCCTCGCTGGCCGCGGCGGCACCCGAGGCCGCCGCCAAGGGCGGCCCCCGGGGCGACGCCGAGGTCGTCGGCGTCACCCGGGTCGGCGAGCGCCTTGTCGACCTGTCGGTACGGTCCCCCGCCCTCGGCGGGCGCACCGTCCCCGTACGCCTGCTGACCCCCGACGGCTGGGACCCGGAGGACCCCGCGCAGGACTGGCCCACCCTGTGGCTGCTGCACGGCTGCTGCGGCGACTACACCGCGTGGACCTCCGCGACCGACGTCGACGAGACCGACAGCCTGCGCGACGTCCTGGTCGTCATGCCCGAGGCCGGCTGGAACGGCTGGTACAGCGACTGGTGGAACTTCGGCGCGGGCGGCGACCCCGCGTGGGAGACCTTCCACACCGACGAGCTGCGCCGGCTGCTGGAGAGCGACTGGGGCGCGAGCACCAACCGCGTGGTGGCGGGCCTGTCGATGGGCGGGCAGGGCGCGCTGATGTACGCCGCCCGGCACCGCGGCATGTTCAAGGCCGCCGCCTCCTACTCCGGCGCCGCGCACCCGCTGCTCGACGACGAGTCCGTGAACCGCATCATGGGCTTCTTCGGCGGCCAGGGCGACGACCCGCGCCGCGTCTGGGGCGACCCGGTCGACCAGCGCGCCATCTGGCAGGCCCACGACCCGTACTACCTGGCGAAGAAGCTCAAGTCGACGCCGGTCTACCTCTCCTGCGGCGACGGCACCGCGGGACCGCTCGACCCGCCCGGCGCGACGGACGCGCTGGAGGCGGACTTCAACCGCCAGAACCAGGCGTTGGCCGCCGAGCTGAAGCGGGTCGGCGCCAAGAAGGTGACGACCAACCTCTACGGGCCAGGCACCCACCGCTGGGAGTACTGGGAGCGCGAACTGCACGCCTCGCTGCCGATGCTGCTCGGCGCGCTGAAGGTCCGCTGACGGGAGGCCCGCCCGGGGCAACGGGCCGCTCACGGCGGTCCGTTGCCCAGCAGCGCCACCGCGCCGTACACGCCCGAGACCAGCGCCGCCGCACCCACCGCCGCTGCCCTCCGCCGCGCGGGCCAGCGCGCCATGGGCGCCGCGAGGGGGAGCAGCAGCGGGAAGGCCGGGGTCATGAGGCGGGGGCGGGAGCCGAAGTAGGCGGCGCCGACGAGGGAGAGGATGACGACGGCGCAGGCGTACGTGATCAGCGCGAGCGGCAGGCGTTGGCGAACACAAACCCAGAGGAGCCGGCCCACCAGCCCCAGCGCCGCGCACACGCCGGCGCCGGCGAGAGGGGAGGGCCAGGGGCCGGTGAGGAGGTCCCGGGTGAAGGCCGCAAGGGCGGCGCCGCCGTCGATGTGGTTGCCCCAGGCCGCCTGGACGTGGAAGTAGCCGAAGGGACTGTTCTCGCGCACCCCGACGTAGGCCAGGTACGTGAGCCAGCCCAGCGGGGCGAGGAGCATGCCGGTGAGCAGGCGCCGGTTCTGGCGCAGCAGCGTGCCGACCGGGGTACCGCCGCGGGCCTTTGCCACCAGGTGTGCGGCCCCGGCGGCGCCGAGTGCGGCGATCAGCGCGGCGGCCGTCGGGCGGCACAGCCCTGCCACCGCGGCCAGCAGCCCGGCCGCCTGCCAGCGGCCGGTCAGGGCGGCGTGCAGGGACCACGCCGTGAGCGCCGTGAACAGGGATTCGGTGTAGGCCATCCACTGGACGAACCCCGTCGGCAGCGTGCCCCACAGGGCGGCCAGGAGGACGCCGGTGCGGTGGCCGGCGACGTGGGCGCCCACCGCGTAGATGCCCCACGCCGCCCCCAGCGACGAGACCCACGCCGCCAGCAGCCCGGCATCGGCGACGCCGAGCGGCGAGGCTGCCGCCAACAGCCGCTCCAGCGCGGGCAGGAGCGGGAAGAAGGCGAGGTCCGGGTGGACGCCGCCGTCCGGCAGGCGGGCCTCGAAGCCGTACCCGTTCTGCGCGATGCGCTGGTACCAGACGGAGTCCCAGCGGCCGTTGAGCCGGTGCAGTGGGTCTTCGTCCGTCAGCGCGGCGCCCGCGCAGAGCAGGAGCAGCCCGGTGAGCCGCGCCGCCGCGTACGCCGCCAGCGCGGGTGCCGCCGCCGGTGCCGCCGACGCGGCGGCGCGCAGCGCCTGCCGGAGCCGCCGGGTGAAGGAACGGGTGGAGGAACGGGCCGGGTCCGTACGCGGAAAAACCGTCATGGGAACCGGATGTTGTCCGGCGACCGCTGTGAGGACGCTGAAGGACCCTGAAGAGCGCTTCAGACCTGAAGAGTTCCTTCAGGAAGCGGACGGGGCCGCGGGGATACTGGACGCATGCGGCTACTGGTGGTCGACGACGAGGAAGGGCTCGCCGCGTCCCTCAAGCGGGGCCTGGAGGCGGCCGGTTACGCCGTGGACGTGGCCCACGACGGCCACACCGGCCTGCACCTGGCGCGGGAGTACCCGTACCAGGCGATCGTGCTCGACATCATGCTCCCCGGGCTGAACGGCTACCGCGTGTGCGCCCGGCTGCGGGCGGAGGGCGTCGGCACGCCCATCCTCATGCTGACGGCCAAGAACGGCGAGTACGACGAGGCCGAAGGGCTGGACACGGGCGCCGACGACTACCTGGCCAAGCCCTTCTCGTACGTGGTGCTGGAAGCCCGCCTGCGCGCGCTGCTCCGCCGGGGCGGCTCGCGCACACGGGCGGTGCTGCGCATCGGCGACCTGTGGATCGATCCGGCGGGCCGCTCGTGCGGGCGCGGGGAGGCCAGGGTCGCGCTGACGGCGAAGGAGTTCGCCGTGCTGGAGTGCCTGGCCCGCCGGAGCGACGAGGTCGTCTCGAAGACGGAGATCGCCGAGCAGGTGTGGTCGGCGGACTTCGACGGCGACCTGAACATCGTCGAGGTCTACGTCAGCGCCCTGCGCCGGAAGATCGACGGCCCCTTCGGCCGCCGCTCGATCACGACGGTGCGCGGCGCCGGCTACCTGATGACCGGCCATGCCACCGCCCGCTGACACCGGGGGCCCGACGACGTTCCGGCCCCGCCTGCTGCGCCGCGCGGCGGGCGATCCCCGGGCCCGTACGGCCGTCGCGGCCGGCCTCGCCGCGGGTGCGGTGCTCTTCGTGCCCCCGCTGCTGCGCTTCGGCGGGCTGCCGGTGGTGGCCCTCGTGGTGGTGATCGCCTGGGTGACGGGAAAGGGCGGTTCCCCGCGGACGCGGCTGTGGGGCGCCCTCGGGGCGGGCGGGATCACGGCGGTCCAGTTCGCCTTCCGTGCCGGCTTCGGCAGCCCGCTCGACGCCTACTACGGCTACGGCACGAACAGGTCCGTCCTGTCAGTCGTCGAGACTCCGCTCTTCGTCGGCCCTCTCCTCGGCATCACGGTCGGCGGCGCGGCGTGGCTGTCCGCGCAGCCCTCCGGCTGCGGAGTGCCACTGCGGGCCCGGTTCGCCCTCGTCGCGTACGGCGGAACACTGCTCGCCTTCTCCGCCGTGCTCTCGATCACGTCCGAGATGGCGGAGGTCAACGGCGGCTCCCTCGGCTGGGGGCCGGGCCAGTACCAGGGGGAGCTGTTCTACCTGGCGCAGGCTGCCGCCGTCGTGATCGGCGCCGTCGCCTGGGTGACGGCCGGGCGGGCGCTGCGTCCCGTGGACGCCATCCGCGAGGAGCTGGAGGACATCACCCTTCGCTCGCTGGACCGGCGCGTGCCCGTTCCCAAGGGCGGCGACGAGCTGACCAGGCTGGCGCTGACCACGAACGCGATCCTGGACCGCCTGGAGCGCTCGACCGAACTCCAGCAGCAGTTCATCGGCGACGCCTCGCACGAGCTGCGCAGCCCGCTGGCGGCGGTGCGCGCATCGCTCGAATCGCTCCTGGCGCACCCGAAAGAGGTCGACTGGCAGACAGCCGTGCGCAGCGCACTGCACGACATGGAACGGATGCAGAGCCTCAGCGAGGACCTGCTCCTGCTGGCCCGGCTGGACGGCACCGCGCCCCTCCCGCGCGACCCCGTCAACCTCACCGACCTCGTCCACGACCTGGTCGAGGAGCACCGCCATCTGCGCCGTTCGCACCCGCTGGAGATCCGCCTTGGCGCTTCGGGGCCGCCGGCGTGGATGGCGGGCAGCGGCATCCAGTTGGAGCGCATGCTGCGCAACCTGCTGAGCAACGCCTGCCGCTACGCCGACGGGGAGGTCGCGGTGGCCGTCTGCGCCGAGCGCCACGACGGCGTCGAGACGGTGCGGATCGACGTACGCGACGACGGCCCGGGGATACCGGCTGCCGCCCGGGAGCGGGTGTTCGAGCGGTTCAGCCGGCTGGAGGACGCGCGTGCCCGCAAGTCCGGCGGAGCCGGTCTCGGTCTGGCCATCGCCCGGGAGATCGCGGACCACCACGGCGGCACGCTGTGCTTCACCGACGCGCCGCAAGGTGCGCATGCCGTCGGCCGGCTCCCCCGCCGGATGCCCTGACAACCCGCGCAGGACCCGCCCGGGACCCGCCCGGGACCCGCCCGGGGTCCGGTCGGGGTCCGGTCGGGCGGGCCACGGACCGAACCATCCCTACGGCCCACGCCCAACGCGCCGGGGGCCGGGCGGTGTTGCGGGGCCGCTTCCCGACGTCTCCCGCCATTACTAGAGCGCGTACTCTGTTAATGTGCGGGGTAGGGCCCGGCCGCGCAGGCCGGCGGGCCGAGGTGCGCGCAACGCCACGGGAGGCGCAGGTGCAGGAACGCGGAGTGCAGGCACAGGGGATGAGCCGGAAGCGGTTCCTCGCGGGGGCGGCGGGACTGGGCGCCGCCGCGGCGGCCGGGTCCGTCGCGGCCGGCAGCGGCGCGGCCGCCCGGCCGACGGCGGCGGCCCCCGCGGCCGTCGGCCGTACGGGCGAAGGGCCCGGCAACGCCGGGCGCGGCGTGCGCTACCGCAGCGTGTGCTACACCGTCGGCGCCGGGGACACCCCCGCGACCAGGTGGAGCGCCGCCCGGATGCGCCGCGACATCCGCGCCGTCCGCGACGGCCTGCACGCCAACGCCGTGAAGGTCACCGGCGACGGCGTCCGCCGCCTGACCGCCACCGCAGAAGAAGCCGCAGAACACGGCCTGTACGTACGCGCCGAGCCCACCCTCGCCGACCGCCCGCCGGCCGAGATCCTCGACCACCTCGCCGAAGTCGGCCGGCACGCGGAGCAACTGCGCCGCCAGGGCGCCGGGGTGGAGCTGAGCGTCGGCTGCGAGTTCTGGCTCTTCGTGCCCGGCATCCTGCCCGGCGCCGACGCACTGGAGCGCATCGAGAACCTGCTGAACGGCACCTACGACCCCGTCGAGATGCAGCGCAAGCTCGACGAGTTC
This sequence comes from Streptomyces sp. 184, assembly GCF_045781775.1. Lineage (NCBI taxonomy): Bacteria > Bacillati > Actinomycetota > Actinomycetes > Kitasatosporales > Streptomycetaceae > Streptomyces > Streptomyces sp. 184. The sequence continues at coordinate 2,585,857 of NZ_CP123230.1, forward strand.
ACCGCCCGCGCCGCCGCCGTCGGCAGGTCCGTCTTCGGCGGCGAACTGAGCTACGCCGCCGCCCAGGACGACGAGGTCGACTGGGGCCTGTTCGACATCGTCGGCATCGACTACTACTCGTACCACCCGCACCCCGCGGACTACGTCCGCGAACTGCGCACCTACCAGCGCTTCGGCAAGCCCGTGTCGATCGCCGAGTTCGGCTGCTGCACCTACGAAGGCGCCCCCGCGGAAGGCGGCATGGGCTGGTACAAGATCGACTACGACAAGAAGCCGCCGGAGCTGAAGGAGCCGCTGGTGCGCAGCGAACGCACCCAGGCCGCGTACGTCACCGACGTGTACGACGTCATCGCCTCGATGGGCCTGCACTCCGCGCACGCCTTCGAGTTCGTCACCCCGGAGACCTGGCACTGGCCCGGCGACCCGCTGCACGACCTCGACATGGTCAGCTACAGCCTGGTCAAGTCCGTCCAGGACACCCCCGGCGACCCCGCCTCGCCCTGGCACTGGGAGCCCAAGGAGGCGTACCACGCGCTCGCCTCCCGCTACGCCCGCGCCGCCCGGGCCACCCCCGCCGCCCGGCCGTAGCCCGGCGGCCCGCGCCCGGGTGCCCTCCCCGGGCGCGGGCCCTACCCTCTACGCTCGAACCGCCCGCGACCGCAGCGCGGGCCGAAGAAGCCAGGGACGGTACGGGACGGGGTGCGCGATGGCCGGCGCGACGGACAGCGGGGGGCGGGTCCGCATGTACCGCGGCTCCATCGGGTTAATGATCTTCCTCGTGCTGGTGTGCGTCGTCTTCGGCGCCCTGCTCGCGTTCTTCGGCCTGCTGCTCGTCATCGGCGCCGGCGCGCCCGCCCCCGTGGCGATCCCGTTCTGCGCCGCCGCGCTGGGCCTGTTCCTGCTCGCCTTCTGCGCCTTCCGCGGGGTGACGGTCGTCGACGACGACGGCCTCATGATCCGCTGGCTGCGCACCCGCCGGCTGGCCTGGCCCGACCTCGTCGCCGTCGAACTGGAGCACAACGCGCCCGCGTCGGCGGAGCGCAAGCGCCCCGTCATGGGCGTCGTCGTCTACCACCGCGACGGGCGCCGCATCAGCCTGCCCAACGTCATCGACTCCCGCGGCCTGCAAGCCCACCGCGAGGCGGTGGCCATCCGCGGGGTCTGGCAGCGCCACCGCGGCGCGAACTGGACGCCGCGCCCGGAGGTGACCACCGCCGCCCGGGCCAAGGCGGACGCCTCGGAGCGCGACGGGAACTCCCTCATGGAGGCCATGGGCTTCGGCCTCACCGCGGCCCGCGTGCTGGTCGGCATCACCCTCGTCCTCGCGGTCGTCTTCGTGGCCACCGGCAACACCGACTCCGCCCCCGACATCCCCGGCGAGGCCGTCGCGGGCGTCTTCGCCGCCGTGTTCCTCACCCCGGTCGCGATCGCACTGGCGGGCATGGCCCGCAGGCGGCGCGCCCGGCGCCGGGGCCGGGAGCCGCAGGGCGAAGAACCGCCGCCCTGGTGAAACGGCCGGCGCACGAACCGGCGCAGGAGCCGGGCGCGTCACCCCGCAGGAGCCCGGCGCAGGAGCCCGGCGCAGGAGCCCGGCGCAGGAGCCGGTGCGGGACACCGGCCCCTGCGGGACCAAGCGCGCTCAGCAGAGCGGAACGCCCGGGAGCTTCGCGTCCGGATGGTCGATGTAGATGTTGGAGACGAACCCGCGCTGGTCGCGCAGCCGGCTCCACCAGTCGTTCGTGTAGCCCTCGGCGGTCACCGGGTCGCCCTGCTTCTGGCACTCCACGAACACCGGCGTCGGACCGGGCAGCGTCGTCACCACCGGCGAGCTGAGGTACGCGTCCGCGCGGACCCGCACACCGCTGCCCCAGGTGGAGAAGTTGGTGTTGCCGCAGTTGTCGCTGCGCAGGTGGTACTGCCCGTACGAGCCCGGATACGGCAGCGCCGAGCCGTTGATGCGGATGTCCTGGCCGACGCCGTTGTAGAGCTGCTCGTAGTGGATGTGCGCGCCGGAGGAGTTGCCGGTGCTGCCCGTGATGCCGATCTGCTGGCCCTGGGCGACCGACGCGCCGTTGGCGACCGAGAACGACGCCAGGTGGAAGTAGTACGTCTTCCAGCCGCCGCCGTGGTCGATGACGATGTAGTTGCCGGCGCCGCTCGGCTGGCTGTGCCGCGTCGCGGTACCCGCGGCGGACGCCACCTGCGGCGTGCCCGAGGTGGTGCCGCCGTCGGAGCGGATGAAGTCCAGCGCACGGCGCACCTCGGCGCTGTGATGGCTGTACGTCCACTGCTGGCCGCAGGGGAACGGCGCCTTGAAGTTCGGCGCCAGTTCCGGGCCCGCGTCGGCCTGCGCCGGCGCCGCCGCGGTCACTCCCAGCAGCGCCAGCAGCGCCGCGACGAGAACGGCCGCCGCCCGCCGGGCCGGACGGCGCGCGGCAACGGACACGGGGACGCGAACGCGAACGGGGACGGGGTCGGGGACGGGGACGGGGACTCGGGCGGGGGAGTGGAGGGGTCTGCGAGGCATCGGGTCGCCTCCTTCTGTGGGGGTGGAGGGGTGGGGGGTGGCGCGTTCAGCACTCGGGGACGCCCGGCAGCCAGGCATCGGCGACATCGACGAAGATGTTGGAGATGAAGCCGCCGTAGTCCGGCAGATAGGCCCAGGCGTCATTCGTGTGGCCCTCGTACGTGACCTCCTCGCCGCGCTCCTGGCACTCCACCCGCAACTGCGTCGGCCCGGGCAGCGTCGTCAGCACCGCGGAGGAGGTGTTCGACTCCTGGCGGACCCGCACGTCGGTGCCCCAGGTGGGAAACCGCGTGCCCGTCTGGCCGCCGGTCCACAGGAACGTCACGTCGACCCAGCCGTTGTCGTTCAGGCCGACGTTGTAGAACGTGCCGTCGGCGAGGTCGATGCCCGCCGGGTTCGCGACCCGGCGGCCGAACTCGTCGCGCCCGCCGTTGTAGCCGTTCTGGTACGCCGCCTGCGCCTCGGGCATGCCCTGCGGCAGATCCCGCCACGACTCGCGCACCGCCGGCGGACTCCAGTAGTCGTCCTTGGTGTTCCACGGCCCCACGTCCCACACCGGCGCCGTCTCGCAGCGCGCCGGCCCGCAGACCTGCACCGAGTACTCGGCGCTGCCCTTCGGGGACAGCCCGCGCCGCGACGGCAGGGCCACGAAGTGGTCGTTGGGCTGGATGACATGGCCGTTGGCGGTCGTGCCGCCCACCAGGCCCTCACGGGTGGCGAACAGCCGGTACGTCAGCGGCGCGGCGGCGGCCCGCGGGCGCGGCGCCGCGTCCGTGTCGGCCCGTAGCCGCAACGCCCCGACGGCCGGAGTGCCGCCCTCGCCGCTGCCCCGCAGCGTCAGCCGGGCCTGGACCTCGGTGACCGCGAACGGCAGCCGCGCCGCGTCCGCCGCCCGGCCGCCCGCCGGCACCCACTGCGTCCAGCCGCCGTCCGGCGCCCGGCCGCGGACATCTACCAGCGCCTGCGCGCCCGCCGGGACCCGGGCGTCGAGCTCCGCCCGCACCCGGTTGACGGGACGCTCCAGCCGCTGGGGCGCGAGCACCTGCATGCCCTCGCCCGGAACGGCGGACGCGCCGGCCGTCGAGCTCTCCAGCGAAGCGGGTGCCGCGTCCGGAGAACGCAGCCGCAGACCGCCCTGTACGTAACGGACGTTGACGTCGTCCGCCCCGACCTCCGATAGGTCCGCCCGCCATGTGGCGGGCGGCGCGGGGCCGCCCGCCCCCGCCGCATCGCCGACCGCCCCGGCATACGCCGGGTGCGCGACGACGGCCGCGCAGATCGCGCCGGTCAGCGCAACCCTGCGCCACCGGCTCCCTGTTGGTGTGCGCCGCATCTGGCTCCTTCCCGCGTTCCCTGGCTGCCCGCGAAGGTGCTGGCCGTGCGGCGACGCATCGTAGGCACCCCCTCACCGCCGCGCCGCACGGGTTTTCCGCCACCGTCGAAAACCCGACGTGGACCGCGACCGAACGGGACCGGCCGGGACGGAGACAGCGCAGGCAGGCCGTGGTTACCCTCGGGTATGGCCGGAATGCTTCATGTCCACTTCAACGACCGGGACTTCCGCCACGTCCAGCTCGCCCGCACCGCCGACCCCCTCTGGGAGGCGATCCTCGGGCTGCACGTCGCCTACACCCCCGCACCCCGCCTCCCCGCCCGGCTACGCCCCTGGCACCGCCGCGCCCGCCACCGGCTCCGACAACACGACCTCCGCCGCACCTGCCGCTTCGTCAACGGCATCGCACCCGCCGACGCCACCTACTTCCCCGACTTCCTCACCCCCGTCGAATCCGAAGACGGCATCACCGCCGCCCTGCGCACCCTGCGCTCCACCCCCGCCACCCGCCTCGCCCGCGAAATCCGCCTCGCCGCCCGCCACCGCCCCCTACCCCCCTGGACCCGCCGCCTCGCCGCCGGCGACCGCACCGTACTCGCCGACCTCGCCGACGCCCTCCACCACGTCCACAACCGCCTCATCGCACCCGACTGGAGCGAAATCGAAGCCACCGTCGCCGCCGACCGCACCCGCCAACTCGAAGCACTCGAAGCCGGCATGCCCGCCGTCCTCGCCACCCTCGAACCCTTCACCTGGACCGACCCCGTCCTCAGCGCCCCCTACCCCGTCAACTCCACCCTCCACCTCCACGGCCGCGGCATCCGCCTCATCCCCTCCTACTTCTGCCACACCAAACCCGTCGCCATCGCCGACCCCGGACTCCCACCCGTCGTCGTCCACCCCGTACGCCGCCACCCCACCCCACCCCGCGCCACCCACCCCGCCCCCCACCACGACACCGCGCTGGCCGCACTCCTCGGCACCAGCCGCGCCCGCGTCCTCACCGCACTCACCGGCACCACCCCACCCCCCACCACCGGCGGCATCGCCACCCGCCTCCGCATGCCCGCCTCCTCCGTCAGCGGACACCTCACCGTCCTCCGCCGCGCCGGCCTCGCCGAAAGCGAACGGGCCGGCCCCCACGTCGTACACCGCCTCACCGCACGCGGACGACACCTGCTCGACGGCTGACCCCCCGCCCCCGGCCCTCCGCCCCCCGCCCCACCAGGACCGCAGCCGCGTACGACCCATTCGCCGCACGTCCTCCGCAGGTTCACCCACCGCTGGTGTGATACCTGCGCCCACACCCCCCAACCCCCACACACCCCCCACCACCCCCAGGAGGCAGGCGTGAACCTCGTCGTCAACGGCGACGCAGAAACCGGGCCCGGAGACACCCCCGACCCCGTCGACACCGTCCCCGGCTGGCAACTCACCCAAGGCGCCCCCGCCCTCGTCCGCTACGACCACGGCGCCGGCTACCCCACCCCCGACGACCCCGGCCCCACCAACCGCGGCACCCGCCTCTTCACCGGCGGCAACAGCCCCCGCACCACACTCCTCCAGGACATCGACCTACCCCCCGACGGCGCCACCGGCCACCACGCCATCGACGCCGGCCACGTCCACTACACCCTCACCGCCTGGCTCGGCGGCTACGCCGACCAACAAGACGGCGCCCGCCTCTCCGTCGAACTCCGCGACACCCACGGCACCCCCCTCGCCCTCAGCGTCCTCGGCCCCGTCACCGCAGCAGAACGCGGCCAACTCACCGCACTCCTCGAACGCACCGCCACCGCCCCCGTACCCCCCGGCACCCGCAGCGCCCGCCTCCTGCTCGCCCTCACCCGCGACGGCGGCACCTCCAACGACGGCTACGCCGACGCCCTCACCCTCACCCTCACACCCACACCCACACCCGCAACCGCCCCCGCCCGCAGAGGAGGCCGCCCGTGACCGTCGACCGCCGCACCCTCCTGCGCGCCGCCGCCACCGCCGGCGCCCTCGGCGCCGCCTGGCCCCTCACCGCAGGACTCACCCCCGCCCAGGCCCGCACCGCCGCCGAAACCCTCGGCGCCGCCTACGACCCCGCACCCTTCACCCTCGGCATCGCCTCCGGCGACCCCCAACCCGACTCCGTCCTCATCTGGACCCGCCTCGCCCCCGAACCCCTCGCCGCAGAACAAGACCTCCCCGACATCGTCGAAGTCCACTGGACCCTCGCCGAAGACCCCGAACTGCGCCGCACCGTCGCCCACGGCACCACACCCGCCTCCGCCACCCTCGGCCACAGCGTCCACATCCCCGTCACCGGCCTCACCCCCGGCCGCACCTACCACTACGCCTTCACCGCCCTCGGCCACACCAGCCGCACCGGCCGCACCCGCACCGCCCCCGCCGACCCCGTCACCACCGTCCGCTTCGCCACCGCCAACTGCCAGGCATTCCACGACGGCTACTACGCCGCCCACCGCGGCATCGCCACCGAAAACATCGACTTCGTCCTCCACCTCGGCGACTACATCTACGAACACGGCCAAGTCGGCGGCGTACCCGAAGACCACGTCCGCGACCACGACGGACCCGAAACCCTCACCCTCGCCGACTACCGCAAACGCCACGCCCTCTACAAAGGCGACCCCGCACTCCGCGACGCCCACGCCGCCCACCCCTGGTACCTCACCTGGGACGACCACGAAGTCGCCAACGACTACAGCGGCACCACCGGCGCCGCCCCCTTCCAACACCGCCGCGCCGCCGCCTACCAGGCCTGGTACGAACACATGCCGCACCGCGACTCCTTCGGCGCCTCCGCCCTGCCCGACCCCGAAATCCACCGCGTCCGCGACTGGGGCGGCCTCCTCCAACTCACCATCCTCGACCTGCGCTCCCACCGCTCCGCACAGAACCTCCCCGACGGCACCATCCTCGGCACCGACCAGAAGAACTGGCTCAAGCAGCACATCGACAACGCCCCCGACACCTGGCACATCTGGGCCAACTCGATCATGCTCAGCCAACTGCGCGGCTCACCCGGCGGCCCGTACATGTTCACCGACCAGTGGGACGGCTTCCCCGCCGAACGCCGCGAAGTCCTCGACCACGTCCACACCGCCGGGCTCGAAGACCTCGTCGTCGTCACCGGCGACTGGCACTCCGCCTTCGTCGACGACATCCGCACCGACTACGACAACCCCGAATCACCCCTCCTCGGCACCGAGTTCACCGCCCACTCCGTCACCTCCGGCGCGTACCCACCGGACTGGAACCAGACCAACGGGCCCGTCATGGGCGCCGCCAACCCGCACCTCACGTACTTCGAAGGCAACCGCTACGGCTACGACGTCTACGAACTCACCCCCGAACGCCTCAGCGCCCACATGCGGGTCATCGGCGACCGCCGCGACCCCGACTCCCCGGTCACCACGCTCACCACCTTCCACGTCGACCGCGGCCGACCCGGCAGCCGCGAGGACGAGGCGACGAAGAACTCCCCCGCCCAGTACCGCCGCGACTGAACCACCCGCCGGCCAGGGCACGTTCCGGCTCCTACGAGGTCACACCGGCGGTCGGCACCCGGCCGGACACCCGCACGCCGTCGGCCGCACGGCGCACGGACCCGGCCGGGTTGCCGCCTGGGGACCCCCGCCCGATCGTCCGCCGCCCCCAACACCCAAGTCAATCCTCGGATTTCCTTGCCACCCACCCAGCCGGAACTTGCCACCCCCGCCGCGGAAAAACCCCGTTTCCCGTGTGTCCCTGCGCGGTCACCTGTTCGGCCCATCGATAGAATCACGCGAAGGCCGAACCGGGAGCACACGGAAACTGCGAGGAGGCACGTTGACCGGACATGACGTCACCGACGAGCAGTGGCAGGGGCTCGCCGAAGTCGTCCCCCTGCGCGGCAACGAATGGCCCTCCTGGACCGGGCACGCGGCCCTCGACGACCCCGAAGCGGACGCCGACCAGCGGCAGTTCGTCGTCATCCGCTGCCAGGTCTTCGCCGACGCCCGGCGCGTCGCCGAATACCTCATAGCGCAAGTCCCCGTCCTGCTCGACCTCACCGGCGCCGAGATCGACGTCGCCAAACGCATCCTCGACTTCGCCAGCGGCGTCACCTTCGGCATCCAGAGCAGCATGCACCGCGTCGACCGCAACGTCTTCCTGCTGGCACCCGTCGGCACCGAAGTCGAACCCGTCGCAACCCGCTGACGGCACACCCCCCTTACCGTGCCCGGCGCGCGAGCCCCCGCAGATCCGCGAGGGCTCGCCCGTTCGGGCGAACGAACCACTGCCGGAACGGTTCCGCGCCGGCGCGCTCAATACCGTCCCGGACCATGACCTCCCACACCGGGCACCCACCCCACCCCCCGCGCGACCTCCCGCGCGACACCCCGCGCACCACCCACGCCGCGCGCCACCCCCACACCGACCGCGCCACCATCGGCGAACTCCGGCTCTCCGCCTTCAAGTCGCACCGCGGCACCCGGCTCGGCCTCGGCTCCCTCACCCTCCTCACCGGCGGCAGCGGCAGCGGCAAGACCGCCGCCCTGGAGGCATGCGGCGTACTCGCCAGACTCGGCGCGGGAGCCACCCTGGAAGAGGCGTTCGCGCCGGTGTCCGGAGGCGCCGCGGCCTGCGTACCGCACAAGGCCAAACCCGACGCCGCCGGCCGCCGCGGCCTCCGGCTCGGCTGCACCCTGCGCGGCCCCCTCGGCGACGTCCGGCTCGACGTCGCCGTCCAGGCCGAACCCGAACTCCGCATCGTCGGCGAACGCCTCACCGGCGCCGGCCACACCCTGCTGACCACCGCCCTGCGCGACCCCCGGCGCGACCGGGTACAGGCGTCGTGGCACACCGCGGGAGCCGCCCCCGTCACCCGCGCCCCCCTCCCCGACGACCGGCTCGGCACCGCCCTCTTACCGCTGCGCGTCGGCGGCCGCACCGAAGGCGAGCGGCTGGTGCTCGCCGCCGCGGAACAGGCCGTCGTCGCCCTCCGCTCCGTCTACCCGTGCGACCCGCACCCCGCCCTGATGCGCACCGCCACGGCCGTGCCCTACGACGGCGAACAACTCACCCCGGACTGCCGCAACCTCCCCGCCGTGCTGCGCCGCGTACGCGACGAGTGCGGCACCCGGCACGCGGCACTCGTGGAGGCACTGCGGGGCGGCTGCTCGGGGCCGGTGCACGACATGACGACGGAGTCGCACGGGGACGGGCTGGTACGGGCCGTGCTGCTGCGCGAGCCGGGCCAGCGCAGCACGCCCGTCGAGACGCTGGGCGACGGGGAGTTGCGCTACCTCGCGCTGGCGCTGGTCCTGCTCACCGGGCCGGGGGTGCTGGCGGTGGACCCGGTGGCGGAGGTGCTGTCGGCGCGGCAGGCGCTGACGGTGCTGGCGGACGGGATCGACCGGTGCCTGGACGCGCGGCAGGCGAAGGAACTGGTCGCGCTCTGCGGGCGGATGTGCGCGCGCGGGCACATCCGGGTGGTGGGCTCGGTCAGCGACCCGTCGCTGGCGGCGGCGGTGGAGGGCGCCACGGCGCTGACGCTGCCGCAGCGGCCGGCGTCGGGGCGGAGGAGGGCTGCGCCGGGAGGGGCGGCGACGGAAGGCGGCGAGGGAGGGCCGCGGCGACGGACGGCTGAGGGGTGGGGGATGACATAGAGTGACTGACGGCTGACGGATTTCAGGGTCTGTCAGTCGTCAGGTCGGGGGAAATCCTGTTGCGGACCGCGCGGCCGGGCCCCGACAGTTGGCGGATGCCTCTCACCGTGCGCGCGGCGCGGCTCGATGACGCCCCCGCCATCTGCGCGCTCCTGAACGAGGTCGACGTCCTGGAGATCGGCCACCCGGAGACCGACCTGCACACCGTCGAGGCGGACCTCAAGCACCCGGAGGCCGACCTCCCGCAGAACTCCTGGCTTGCCCTGGCCGGCGACGGCACGCTCGTCGCGTACGGGCTGCTCTGGGACGAATCCTACGCCGAACGCATCGACGTCGACCACTACGTGCTGCCCGGCCACCAGGACGCCGGCCTGCGGCTGCTGGACCGGATGGAGGCGCGGGCGGCGGCGAAGGCCGCCGCCAACGGCGTCCGCCGGGCCGTCGTCCACCTGAACCTCAACTCCGCGCCCACCATGGACACCGCGCTCCTCGAAGCCCGCGGCTGGCGCGTCGTGCGCCGCTACCACGTCCTGACCCGCACCGTCGCACCCGCCACCGACCCCGCGCCGGTCCCGCCGCCCGGTGTGCGCCTGCGCGACTGCACCGCAGAATCCGACCGGCGCATCGCCCACGACCTGCTCCAGCGCTCCATGGCGGAGCACTTCGACTTCCAGCCGACCGGCTACGAGACCTGGCTGGAGGACCCCGCCAACGCCGACCTCGACTGGTCGCTCGTCTGGATCGCCCACCTCGACGGCGTCGGCGACGTGGGCGCCCTGCTGGCGCGCAACGACCGCGAGGCGATGGGCTGGATCCCCACCCTGGGCGTCCTCGCCGACGCCCGCGGGCGCGGGCTGGGCGGGCTGCTGCTGCGGCACGCCTTCGCCGTGTTCGCCGAGCGCGGGCGGGACGTCGTCGGACTCGGGGTCGACACGGACAACGAGTCCGGCGCGCCGGCGCTCTACGAGCGGCACGGCATGGCCGTGCACTTCGCGGTGCACACCTGGGAGATCACCCTGCCGGCCCCCGGCTGACGCGGCGGGCGGCCGGTGACGTACGAACGAAAGCGAAACGGAGCACACATGCCCCTCGACGGCCGGACCGCACTGGTCACCGGCGTGAGCCGGACGCAGGGAATCGGGTTCGCCCTCGCCCGCCGGCTGCTGGCCGACGGCGCGCGCGTCTTCGCGCACGGCTGGACGCCGCACGACGACGAGATGCCCTGGGGCGCCGACCGCGTCGGCACCGCGGGCATCGTCGGCGCCCTCGGCGGCGAGGGCGACCGGCTCGGCTACGCGCACGCCGACCTCGCGGAACCGGACGCGCCCGCCGCGCTGCTGGCCGCGGCGGGGGAGCGGTTCGGGATGGTCGACACCCTGGTCGTCAACCACGCCCGCAGCTCCACGCACGACCTGGAGGCGCTGACGGCCGCCGAGCTGGACCTGTGCTGGGCGGTGAATGTACGGGCCACGCTGCTGCTGGTGCAGGCGTACGCGGCGCAGTACGACGCGGCGGCGGGGCGGGAGCGGGGCGGCGGCCGGGTGGTGCTCTTCACCTCCGGGCAGCATCTGGCGCCGATGAGCCAGGAGATCCCGTACGCCGCCACGAAGGGAGCGCTCCAGCAGTTGACGCTGACGCTCTCGGACAGCCTCGTCGACCGCGGCATCACCGTGAACTGCGTCAACCCCGGCCCCACGGACACGGGTTGGGCGGGCGAGGAACTGGCCGCTCAGGTGGGACGGGCGCTGCCGCGCGGGCAGTGGAACACGCCGGACGAGGCGGCGGCCGTGGTGGCGCTGCTCCTGGGTGACGACGCGGCGACGATCACGGGCAACACGGTCGACGCGGAGTCGGGCTTCCGGCGCTGGGTGTTCTAGGCGCGGGTGGTAGACAGGGGCGCATGACGGACGACGTGCAGGCACTTCAGAAGCGGCTCGTGGCGTTCGCCGCGGCCCGCGACTGGGAGCAGTACCACACCCCGAAGAACCTGGTCGCGGCGCTGAGCGTGGAGGCCGCGGAGCTGGTGGAGATCTTCCAGTGGCTGACGCCCGAGGAGTCCGCGCGGATCATGGCGGACCCGGAGGCGGCGCACCGGGTGACGGACGAGGTCGCGGACGTGCTGGCGTACCTGCTCCAGTTCTGCTCGGTGGTGGACGTGGACCCGCTGGCGGCGCTGGCGGCGAAGATCGAGCGCAACGAGCGCCGCTTCCCGGCACCGCAGCGGGCGGGCGGGCCGGGAGAGGCACCGGGTCCGGGTCTGGGTCCGGCTTCGGGGGCTGGTCCGGCTTCGGGAGCTGGTCCGGTTTCGGGGGGCGGGCGTTGAGACCCGGCCTGCCGTTCGCCGGGGCGCTCGCGCGGGCCGCGGGCGGCGGGCCGGCGCTGGTCCTCGACGGGGGCCTGTCGAACCAGCTCGAAGCGCAGGGCTGCGACCTGCGCGACGCGCTGTGGTCGGCCCGGGTGCTCGCGGAGGACCCGGCGCAGATCGAGGCGGCGCACGCCGCGTATGTACGGGCCGGGGCGGACGTGCTGCTGACGGCGAGCTACCAGGCGACGTTCGAGGGCTTCGCGCGCCGGGGCGTCGGCCGGGAGGCGGCGACGCGGCTGCTGACGAGCAGCGTGGCGCTGGCCCGGCGGGCGGCGGACGCGGCGCCGCGGCCGGTGTGGGTGGCGGCGTCGGCGGGCCCGTACGGGGCGATGCTGGCGGACGGCTCGGAGTACCACGGCCGGTACGGGGACGGGGTGGGCGTCGCGGAGCTGGAGCGCTTCCACCGGCCCCGGCTGGAGGTGCTGGCCGCTGCGGAGCCGGACGTGCTGGCGCTGGAGACGGTCCCGGGAGTGGTGGAGGCGACGGCGCTGCTGCGGGCGGCGGCGGGGCTGGGTGTGCCGGTGTGGCTGACGTACACGGTCGAGGGCGGGGCGACCCGCGCGGGGGAGCCGCTGGCGGACGCATTCGCGCTCGCGGCGGCGGACGACCAGGTGGTGGCGGTGGGCGTCAACTGCTGCGCGCCGCAGGATGTCGCGTACGCGGTCGGGACGGCGGCGCGCGTCACGGGCAAGCCGGTGGTGGCGTACCCGAACAGCGGCGAGGGCTGGCACGCGGAGACCCGCGCCTGGCGCGGGCCCGGCTCGTTCGACGCGGCGTCCGCGGCGGGCTGGCGCCGCGCGGGTGCGGCGGTGCTGGGCGGCTGCTGCCGCGTCGGCCCGGACGACATCGCGGCCCTGGCGGCGGAGCTGCACGGCGTGGGCGGGGGCGCGGGCGAAGGTGAGGGCGAGGGCACGGGCGCGGACCGGTGAGCACCGCTCTCCCGCGAGAGCACCGCTCCGCACGGTGAGCGGCCCGCCGGAACGAGAGCACCGGTCCGGCCCGTGAGCGCCCAGACGGCGTGGTGAGCACCGCTCTCCGCAGAGAGCGCCGCTCCGCGACGTGAGGGCCGCGCCGTACCCGGAGCGCTGCCCCGTACCAAGAGCACCGCTCCGCGACGTGAGCACCGCCCTGCGCCAAGAGCACCGCCCCGCGCCGAGAGCACCGCTCTCGGGTGTGCGCACTGCTCCCCGTCCACCGTCCCGCCCGAAACCCGATGGCCCGCGCACCGTCCCGCGGGAAATACTCGCTCACGTGTTCCTGACCATTACCGCGACCGGCACCGACGCCGCGCCCGCCACCGACCTCGGCTTCCTCCTGCACAAGCACCCCGACAAAGCGCAGGAGTTCGCGACCTCCCGCGGCACGGCCCACGTCTTCTACCCGGAGGCGACCGCCGCCCGCTGCACCGCCGCGCTGCTCCTCGAAGTGGACCCCGTGGGCCTGGTGCGCGCCGCCCGCGGCAAGGGCAAGGGCGGCAAGGGCAAGAGTCCCGACACCGCGCTCGCGCAGTACGTCAACGACCGCCCCTACGCCGCGTCGTCCCTCCTCGCCGGCGCGCTCGGCCGCGTCTTCCGGACCGCCATGACCGGCGCCAGCCGCACCCACCCCGAGCGTGCCGCCCGGCCGCTCCCGCTGCGCATCGAGGTCCCCGCCGTCGCCGCGCGCGGCGGCCCCGACCTCGTCCGCAGCCTCTTCGCGCCCATGGGCTGGCAGGTCACCGCCGACGCCGTGCCGCTGGATCCGGCCTTCCCCGAGTGGGGCGACTCGCGGTACGTCTCCCTCGCCCTCGACGGCGAGGTGCGCCTCGCCGACGCGCTGCGCCACCTGTACGTGCTGCTGCCGGTGCTCGACGACAGCAAGCACTACGGCGTCGCCCCCGACGAGGTCGACAAGCTGCTGCGCGCCGGCGAGGGCTGGCTGGAGAACCACCCCGAGCAGCGGCTCATCACCGGCCGCTACCTCTCCCGCCGCTGGTCCCTCGCCCGCGAGGCGCTGGAGCGGCTGGAGCTGGCGCGGCTCGCCGAGTCGGACGACGCCGAGCCGGAGGAGCTGGACAACGCCGTCGACGAGTCCACCGACACCGAGGAGAAGCCGGTGCCGCTCGCGGTGCAGCGCCGCGCCGCCGTCGCGGAGGCGCTGCGGGCCGCCGGCGCGGCCCGGGTGCTCGACCTCGGTTGCGGCCAGGGCCAGTTGGTCAAGGAGCTGCTGAACGACCCGCGGTTCACCGAGGTCGTCGGCGTGGACGTGTCCGTACGCGCCCTGGCCGCCGCCGGCCGCCGGCTGCGGCTGGAGCGCATGGGGGAGCGGCAGGCGGCGCGCGTGTCGCTGCTCCAGAGCGCGCTCACGTACACCGACCGCCGGCTCGCGGGCTACGACGCCGCCGTGCTGAGCGAGGTCGTCGAGCATGTCGACCCGCCGCGGCTGCCGGCTCTGGAGTACGCCGTCTTCGGCTCGGCGCGGCCCGCGACGGTGGTCGTGACGACCCCCAACTCCGAGTACAACGTGCGCTGGGAGTCGCTGCCCGCCGGCCATGTCCGGCACGCGGACCACCGCTTCGAGTGGACCCGGGCGGAGTTCCGCGCCTGGGCCGGGCCGGTGGCGGCGCGGTACGGCTACGCGGTGGCGTACGAGGGCGTGGGCCAGGACGACCCGGAGGTCGGCCCGCCGACCCAGCTAGCGGTCTTCACCAGAACCGGCACCGCCGCCGAAGCCCGCACCGAACCCCCGGCCGCCACCTCCACCGCCACCAGCACCGACACCAGCACCGCCACCTCCACCGCCACCAGCACCGACACCAGCACCGACACCCCCACCGACGCCAGCGCCGACACCCCCACCGACACCCGCCCCGAGACCCCGAAGGAGGCGTCATGAGCGACACCACCCCGGCACCGGACACCACCACCCCGCCCGCGCCCCGCCGCCTCGGCGTCCCCGACCTCTCCCTCGTCGTCCTCATCGGCACCACCGGCTCCGGCAAGTCCACGTTCGCCCGGCGCCACTTCAAGCCCACCGAGGTCCTCTCCTCCGACTTCTGCCGCGGCCTGGTCGCCGACGACGAGAACGACCAGTCCGCCTCCGGTGCCGCCTTCGAGGTCCTGCACTACATCGCCGGCAAGCGGCTCGCCGCCGGCCGCCTCACCGTCGTGGACGCCACCAGCGTCCAGCCGGAGGCGCGCCGGCAGCTCGTCCGGCTGGCCCGCGAGTACGACGTGCTGCCCGTCGCCATCGTCCTCGACGTCCCCGAGGGCGTCTGCCGCGAGCGCAACGCCGCCCGCCCCGACCGCGCCGGGATGGGCGCCCACGTCATCCCGCGGCAGCGCCGCGAGCTGCGCCGCGGCCTGCGCGGGCTCCAGCGCGAGGGCTTCCGCACCGTGCACCACCTGCGCGGCACCGGCGAAGTGGACGCCGCGCAGGTCGTGCTGGAGCGGCGGTACAACGATCTGGCGCACCTCACCGGCCCGTTCGACCTCATCGGCGACGTCCACGGCTGCGGGAGCGAGCTGGAGACGCTGCTGACGCGCCTCGGGTACGAGGACGGGGTGCACCCCGCGGGCCGCACCGCCGTCTTCGTCGGCGACCTCGTCGACCGCGGCCCGGACAGCCCCGGCGTGCTGCGCCGCGTGATGGGCATGGTCGCCGGGGGCAGCGCGCTGTGCGTGCCCGGCAACCACGAGAACAAGCTCGGCCGCCTCCTGCACGGCCGCAACGTGCGGCTCACCCACGGCCTCGCCGAGACCGTCGAGCAGTTGGAGCGGGCGGAGGCGGCGGAGCCCGGGTTCCGCGAGCGGGTGCGGACGTTCGTCGACGGGCTCGTCAGCCACTACGTCCTCGACGGCGGCCGGCTCGTCGTCAGCCACGCCGGGCTGCCGGAGAAGTACCACGGCCGCACCTCCGGCCGGGTGCGTTCCTTCGCGCTGTACGGGGACACGACGGGCGAGACGGACGAGTACGGGCTGCCGGTGCGCTACCCGTGGGCCGAGGAGTACCGCGGCCGTGCCGCCGTCGTCTACGGCCACACCCCGACGCCGGAGGCGTCGTGGGTGAACAACACGATCTGCCTCGACACCGGCTGCGTCTTCGGCGGCAGGCTGACGGCGCTGCGCTGGCCGGAGCGCGAGCTTGTCGACGTGCCGGCCGAGCGCGTCTGGTACGAGCCGGTCAAGCCCCTGGCGGCCGGCGGGACCGGGACCGGCACCGCGGAGGGGGCCGCCGCCGGACCGGGCGGTGCCGCCGACCGCCCGCTGGACCTCGCCGACGTGCACGGCCGCCGGGTCGTGGAGACCGGGCAGCACGGCCGCGTCGCGGTACGGGAGGAGAACGCGGCGGCGGCGCTTGAGGTGATGAGCCGCTTCGCGGTCGACCCGCGGCTGCTGCTGTACCTGCCGCCGACGATGGCGCCGACCGCCACCTCCGCGGAGGAGGGGCACCTGGAGCACCCGGCGGAGGCGTTCGCGGCGTACCGGGCGGACGGCGTGGCGCGGGTGGTGTGCGAGGAGAAGCACATGGGCTCGCGCGCGGTGGCGCTGGTGTGCCGGGCCGCGGGCGTGGCGGAGAAGCGCTTCGGCCTGCCCGCGGGCGCCGGTGTGACGGGCGCGCTGCACACGCGCACGGGCCGCCCGTTCTTCGCCGACGGGGAGCGCACCGAGCAGGTGCTCGCCCGCGTCCGCGACGCGGCGACGGCGGCCGGGCTGTGGGAGGAGCTGGGTACGGACTGGCTGCTGCTCGACGCCGAGCTGCTGCCCTGGTCGCTGAAGGCGGGCGGGCTGCTGCGGCAGCAGTACGCCGCGGTGGGCGCGGCGTCGCGCGCGGTGTTCCCGGGTGCGCTGGCGGCGCTGGAGACGGCGCAGACGCGCCTGGCCCGCGCCGCGTCGGCCGCGGGGTCGCACCCGGACGCCGACGCGGACCCGACCGCCGCCCTCGCCGGCCTGCTCGGCCGGCAGCACGAGCGGGCCGCCGACGCCGAGGCGTTCTCGGCCGCGTACCGCCGCTACTGCTGGCCGGTCGACGGCCTGGACGGCGTGCGCCTGGCCCCGTTCCAGCTCCTCGCCGCCGAGGGCCGCAACCTGGCCGCCGAGCCGCACGACGTCCAGCTCGCCCGGCTCGACCGGCTGGTGGAGAACGACGTGAGCGGCCTGCTCCAGGGCACCGGGCGGCTGTACGTGGACACCGGCGACGAGGAGTCGGTGGCCGCGGGCGTGCGCTGGTGGCAGGAGATGACGGCGGCCGGCGGCGAGGGCATGGTCGTCAAGCCGCTGGCGGCGCTCGTACGGAACGGGGACGGCCGGCTCGTACAGCCGGGGGTCAAGTGCCGCGGCCGGGAGTACCTGCGCATCATCTACGGCCCGGAGTACACCCGCGCGGAGAACCTGACCCGGCTGCGGAGCCGCCACCTGGGGCACAAGCGCTCCCTGGCGCTGCGCGAGTACGCGCTCGGGCTCGAAGCGCTGGACCGGCTGGCGGCGGGGGAGCCGCTGTGGCGGGTGCACGAGGCGGTGTTCGCGGTGCTGGCGCTGGAGTCGGAGCCGGTGGACCCGCGGCTGTGAGACGGGCGGGCCCGCGCCCACCACCGCGGGCCCGCCGCAACCCCGCCCCGCCCCGCGCCGCCGCAACCCCGCCCCGCCCCGCGCCGCCGCAACCCTGTCCCGCAGCGCCCCGCCCCGGCACACCCCTGCACACCCCGGCGGCCCCCGACCGCCCCCGGCTTGATCCCGAATCGCTGCCCCGCGCCGCCCCGCGTGGCAGTCTGATCCCATGCCAGCGCCCTCTTTCCGCGTCGACTCCGAGGCCGGCCGCCTGCGCCGCGTGATATTGCACCGGCCGGACATGGAGCTGAAGCGCCTCACGCCCCGCAACAAGGACGCCCTCCTCTTCGACGACGTGCTCTGGGTACGCCGCGCCCGCGAGGAGCACGACGGCTTCGCCGACGTGCTGCGCGACCGCGGCGTGCAGGTGCACCTCTTCGGCGATCTGCTCGCGGAGAGCCTGGACATCCCCGAGGCGCGGGCGCTGGTCCTCGACCGGGTCTTCGACGAGAAGGAGTACGGTCCGCTCGCCACCGAGAAGCTCCGCTCCACGTTCGACTCCCTGGACTCCGCGGCGCTCGTGGAGGCGCTCGTCGGCGGGATGACGAAGCGGGAGTACCTGGCGGGGTTCGCCGAGCCGGCGTCGGTGCGCTTCCACGTGATGGACCCGGACGACTTCCTCCTCGGCCCGCTGCCGAACCACCTGTTCACCCGCGACACCTCCTGCTGGGTCTACGACGGGGTGTCGATCAACGCGATGCGCTGGCCGGCCCGGCAGCGCGAGACGGTCCACTTCGAGGCGATCTACAAGCACCACCCGCTGTTCGCGGGGCCGCAGTCCGGCGCGTTCCACGTCTGGTCCGGCGGCCAGGAGGACTACCCGTCGACCATCGAGGGCGGTGACGTGCTGGTCATCGGCAGCGGCGCCGTGCTCATCGGGATGAGCGAGCGCACCACCCCGCAGGCGGTGGAGCTGCTGGCCCGCGGGCTGTTCGCGGCCGGCTCGGCGCGGACGATCGTCGCCCTGGACATGCCGAAGGCGCGGGCGTTCATGCACCTCGACACGGTGATGACGATGATCGACGGCGACACGTTCACGCAGTACGCGGGCCTGGGCATGCTGCGCTCGTACACGATCGAGCCCGGCTCGGGCAGCGACGAGCTGAAGGTCACCGACCATCCGCCGGAGCACATGCACAACGCCATCGCCGCCGCCCTGGGCCTGGACCGGATCCGGGTGCTGACGGCCACGCAGGACGTGCACGCCGCCGAGCGCGAGCAGTGGGACGACGGCTGCAACGTGCTGGCGGTGGAGCCGGGCGTGGTGGTGGCGTACGAGCGGAACTCGACGACCAACACGTTCCTGCGCAAGCAGGGCATCGAGGTGATCGAGATCCGCGGCAGCGAGCTGGGCCGGGGGCGCGGCGGGCCGCGGTGCATGAGCTGTCCCGTCGAGCGGCTGCCGGTGTAGCCCGGGGCGGTACCGGAGAGGCGGCCTGTATAGTGATGCGTTCGTACGCATAGAATCTCAGGAGCGCGGGACCATGGCGATAGACCTCACCGGCCGCACCTTCGTCAAGGAGCTGGACTGCACCGCCGAGGAGCTGCGCCACCTCCTGACGCTGGCCGCCGAGCTGAAGGCGGCGAAGCGGCAGGGCGCCGAGCGGCGCCGGCTGACCGGGAAGAACGTCGCGCTGGTCTTCGAGAAGACCTCCACCCGCACCCGCGCCGCGTTCGAGGTCGCGGCGGCGGACCAGGGCGCGTCGACCACGTACCTGGACCCGGCCGGCTCGCAGCTCGGGCACAAGGAGTCGGTGAAGGACACCGCGCGGGTGCTGGGGCGGATGTACGACGCCGTCCAGTACCGCGGCGCCGCCCAGGCGGCCGTCGAGGAACTCGCCGCCCACGCGGGCGTGCCCGTCTACAACGGCCTGACCGACGACTGGCACCCCACCCAGATGCTCGCCGACGTGCTCACGATGACCGAGCACAGCCCGCGGCCGGTCGAGGAGATCGCGTACGCCTACCTCGGCGACGCCCGCTTCAACATGGGCAACTCCTATCTGGTCACCGCCGCCCTGCTCGGCATGGACGTGCGCATCGTGGCGCCCGAGGCGTACTGGCCGGCCGCGGCCGTCGTCGCCGAGGCCCGCCGGCTCGCCGCCGCCAGCGGCGCGCGGATCACGCTCACCGCGGACGTCGCCGCGGGCGTGGCCGGCGCCGACTTCGTCGCCACCGACGTGTGGGTGTCGATGGGGGAGCCCAAGGAGGTGTGGGACGAGCGGATCACGGCGCTGCGCCCGTACGCGGTGACGTCGGACGTGCTGCGCGCCACCGGCAACCCGGACGTGAAGTTCCTGCACTGCCTGCCCGCCTTCCACGACCTGGGCACGGCCGTCGGCCGGGAGATCCACGAGCGGCACGGGCTGACGTCGCTGGAGGTCACCGACGAGGTCTTCGAGTCGGCGCACTCCGTCGTCTTCGACGAGGCGGAGAACCGGATGCACACCATCAAGGCGCTCCTCGTCGCCACCCTGGGCTGAACCGCCCGCCGCCCGCCGCCCGCCGCCCATCTGCCCAGCCGCCGCCTGCCGGCCAGCCGCCGCCCGGCCGTTCCCCGGGGCCGCGCCGCGGATCCGTGCGCCCATCCGCGTATCGCGCGGTCGTGACGACAGTCACGTATGAGTGATAACTTCGGCTTACCGCCACCGCCACCGTCTTGAGACAGGGGCCGCGCACGATGAGCCCGTTCACCGGATCCGCCGGCAGCACCGCGCAGTGGGAGCACCTCCGCGTCGCCGCCGACGACGACGGCGTCGTCACCGTCACCCTCGACCGCCCCGAGAAGCTCAACGCGCTGACCTTCGAGGCGTACGCGGACCTCCGCGACCTGATCGCCGAGCTGGCCCGCACCGGCACCGCCCGCGCGCTGGTGCTCGCCGGGGCCGGCCGGGGCTTCTGCTCCGGCGGCGACGTCGAGGAGATCATCGGCGCCACCCTGGCCATGGACACCGGCCGGCTGCTGGACTTCAACCGCATGACCGGCCAGGTCGTACGGGCCCTGCGGGAAGCCCCGTTCCCGGTGGTCGCCGCCGTGCACGGCGTCGCCGCCGGCGCCGGCGCGGTCCTCGCGCTCGCCGCCGACTTCCGCGTCGCCGACCCCTCCGCGCGCTTCGCGTTCCTCTTCACCCGCGTCGGCCTCTCCGGCGGCGACATGGGCGCCGCCTACCTGCTGCCCCGCGTCGTCGGCCTCGGCCACGCCACCCGGCTGCTGATGCTCGGCGACGCCGTGCGCGCCGCCGAGGCCGAACGCATCGGCCTCATCAGCGAACTCGCCGACGAGGGCCGCGCCGACGAGGCCGCCCTGGCGCTGGCCCGCCGGCTCGCCGCCGGGCCCACGCTCGCGTACGCGCAGACCAAGGCGCTGCTCACCGCCGAGCTTGACATGCCGCTGGCCGCCGCCGTCGAGATGGACGCCGCCACCCAGGCGCTGCTGATGAACAGCTCCGACTACGCCGAGTTCCACGCCGCGTTCACCGCGAAGCGGCCCCCGGCGTGGCAGGGGCGCTGAGCGCCGTGCGGGTCGCGGTCATCGGCGGCGGGCCCGGCGGGCTGTACGCCGCGGCGCTCCTCAAGCGGCTCGACCCCGCCCGCGAGGTCACCGTCTACGAGCGCAACGCCCCGGACAGCACGTACGGCTTCGGCGTCGTGCTCTCCGACGAGACCCTCGGCGGCATCGAGCACGCCGACCCCGTTGTCTACGCCGCGCTGCAACGGGAGTTCGTGCGCTGGGACGACATCGACATCGTCCACCGCGGCAGCGTGCAGCGCTCCGGCGGCCACGGCTTCGCGGCGCTGGGCCGCCGCCGGCTGCTCGCGGTGCTCCAGCAGCGCTGCCGCGACCTCGGCGTCGACCTTAGGTTCGGCACCGAGGCCCGGCCCGCCGCCGAACTCGCCCGCAGCCACCACCTCGTCGTCGGCGCCGACGGCGTGAACAGCGCCACCCGCGAGGCGCACGCCGACGTCTTCCGCCCCCGGATCGCCGAGCACCGCTGCCGCTACGTGTGGCTGTCCGCACCGTTCGCGTTCGACGCCTTCCGCTTCGAGATCGTCGAGACCGACGCGGGCGTCATGCAGTTGCACGGCTACCCGTACGCGGTGGCGCCGGAGCCGGCCTCCACCGTCATCGTCGAGATGCGCGAGGAGGTGTGGCGGCGCGCCGGGCTCGACGGCTGCGACGAGGAGGAGACGGC
The DNA here is from genome assembly GCF_045781775.1 of Streptomyces sp. 184. Classification (NCBI taxonomy): domain Bacteria; kingdom Bacillati; phylum Actinomycetota; class Actinomycetes; order Kitasatosporales; family Streptomycetaceae; genus Streptomyces; species Streptomyces sp. 184. Next base: position 2,607,523 of record NZ_CP123230.1, read on the forward strand.
CAAGCGGTGCGCGGCGTACTTCGCCGAGGCGCTGGACGGCCGGCCGCTGGTGGGCAACCGCTCGCTGTGGACGGCGTTCCGCACGGTGGTCAACGACCGCTGGTGGTACGAGCCTCCGGCTGCCGACGCGGCCGGCGCTGCCGGCGCCGTCGTCCTCCTCGGCGACGCCGCCCACACCGCGCACTTCTCCGTCGGCTCCGGCACCAAACTCGCCGTCGAGGACGCCCTCGCGCTCGCCGCCTGCCTCCAGGAGCAGCCCGACGTGCCGGCCGCGCTCGCCGCGTACGAGGCCGAGCGCAAGCCCGTCGTCGCCTCCACCCAGCGCGCCGCGCACGCCAGCCGCGAGTGGTTCGAGGACCTGGCCCGCCATCTCGGCCGCCCGCCGCGGCAGTTCGCGTTCGACCTGCTCACCCGCAGCCGCCGCATCACCCACGACAACCTGCGGCTGCGCGACCCCGGCTTCGTCGCCGCCGTCGAGCGCGAGGCGGGGGTGCCGGAGGGCACGCCGCCGATGTTCACGCCGTACACCCTCGGCGGCCTCACCCTGCGCAACCGCGTGGTGTGCTCGCCGATGGACATGTACGTCGCCGAGGACGGCCTGCCCGGCGACTTCCACCTCGTCCACCTCGGCGCCCGCGCGCTCGGCGGCGCCGGTCTGGTGATGACCGAGATGGTCTGCGTCAGCCCGCGCGGCCGCATCACCCCCGGCTGCACCGGCCTGTGGTCGGACGAGCAGGAGGCGAGCTGGCGCCGCGTCGTCGACTTCGTCCGCGGCCACGCCCCCGGCACCGCCCTCGGCGTCCAGCTCGGCCACTCCGGCCGCAAGGGCTCCACGAAGCTGATGTGGGAGGGCATGGACGAGCCGCTGGCCGACGGCAACTGGCCCGTCGTCGCCAGCTCCCCGCTGCCGTACCGCGCGGGCCTGAACCAGACGCCGCGCGAGCTGGACCGGGCCGGGATGGACGAGATCCGCGAGGAGTTCGCCGCCGCCGCGCGGCGCGCCGCCCGCGCCGGGTTCGACCTGCTGGAGCTGCACTGCGCGCACGGCTACCTGCTCTCCGGCTTCCTCTCCCCGCTGACCAACCGCCGCACCGACGCCTACGGCGGCGACCTCGACGCCCGGCTGCGCTACCCGCTGGAGGTCTTCGACGCGGTACGCGCCGCATGGCCGGCCGACCGGCCCGTGACCGTGCGGATATCCGCCACCGACTGGGCCGAGGGCGGCACGACCGCCGCCGACGCCGTCGCGGTGGCCCGCGCGTTCGCCGACCACGGCGCGGCGGCGATCGACGTCTCCACGGGCCAGGTCGTCGCCGAGGAGCGGCCGGCGTTCGGCCGCTCGTACCAGACGCCGTACGCCGACCTGATCCGCGCGGAGCTGGGGATTCCGGTGATCGCGGTCGGCGCGATCTCCTCGTGGGACGACGTGAACTCCCTGGTCCTCGCCGGCCGCGCCGACCTCTGCGCCCTGGCCCGCCCGCACCTGTACGACCCCCACTGGACGCTGCACGCCGCGGCCGAGCAGGGCTACACCGGCCCGGGCGCCCCGTGGCCGGCGCCGTACCGCGCGGGCAGCCGCCGGCCGCCCGCGGGGCGTACGGACGGGCCGAAGCCGAGGCTGACGCTGGAGGGCGGCTGAGCAGGGGGCAGGGCGGGCCGGACAGGTCCGCGTCCGTGAGGTCCGCCGGCCGGCCGCGGGGCCGCGCCTCCTACCCGTCCAGAATCGTGACGGGACTCCGGCAGATCCAGCACAGCCGGTGCACGATCTCCACGTCCGCCTTCGGCCGCTCGTCGTCCGGCCCGGCCACGAACCCGTGCGTCCGCGCCCGGTTCTCGTCGCCGGTGGCCTCGTAGCAGGCGCGGCAGGCGGCGCTGCGGCACGTCACGCAGCGGTACCCAAGCCCGGCCCCGATCACCTCCTCGGCGCTCTGCGCGAAGTCCGCGGTGTGCCAGGGGTGTCCGCAGTCCGGGTCGCCGTCGCAGGGGAACTCCACGCGGCTGCTGGGCAGCACCGGGTACCCGCAGCGGGCGCAGTGCGTCGCCGACGCCGCGGGCTCGGCGAGCGGGGTGCGCGGGGGGATCTCGATCGGCGTACCGTCCGCCTCGTCGAAGATCATGATCATGTCCCGGCCGAAGTTGCGCACGGGCGTCTCCACGATCACGTAGTACCGTTCCCGCCGCACGTCCCGCCCGCGCAGGTAGTCCAGCGCGGCGGCCTCGGTCCTGACCCACGACACCTCGTAGACCTGCCCGTCGTCCTTCTTGTCGATGACGGTGCCGCTGTCCTCGACGGTGTCGGCGTACAGCCGCAGCCGCCCGTACGCCCGGGTCGCCGGCTCGTGCGCCGCCCGCTTGCGTCCTCTCCACCACATCGGGCCAGTATCGGGGCACCGGCCGGGACCGGTCCCGCGCCGCCGGAGGAATCTTCGCGCGCCGGTGTCGATATCGGCGGGGGTCGTTCGTGTAGAGGGTGGGAGGGCGGCCGGGACGGCCGTCCGTGACACCGAGGAGTAGTGCCGTGAAGCAGTACCTGCTCAGCATCTACCAGCCCGACGGCGACCCGCCGCCCCCGGAGGTGCTGGAACCGATCATGAAGGACCTGGAGGCCGTGAACGCCGAGATGCGCGCGGCCGGCGCCTGGGTCTTGTCCGGCGGCCTCAACCCGCCGGGCAGCGCTGCTCCACGGTGCCGGAGCCGGCGACGCGCCGTACGCGGACGATCCCGCAGAGGCCGCCGTGGCCGCCGTGGCGCCCGAGGCCGGTAAGGAGACGCCCGTGCAGGACGACCGGCTCCGCCTGATCTTCACCTGCTGCCACCCCGCGCTCGCCCCCGCCGCCCGGGTCGCGCTCACCCTCCGGCTCCTCGGCGGGCTGTCCACCGCCGACCTCGCCCGCGCGTTCCTGGTCCCCGAGAAGACGATGGCGCAGCGGCTGGTACGCGCCAAGGGCAAGATCCGCGACGCGCGCATCCCCTACCGGGTCCCCGGGGACGCCGATCTGCCGGAGCGGCTGGGCGCGGTGCTCGCCGTGATCTACCTGATCTTCACCGAGGGCCACACCGCCGGCTCCGGCGACGCCCTGGGCCACCCGGACCTCGGCGCCGAGGCCGTCCGGCTGGGCCGGCTCCTCGCCGCGCTGATGCCGGACGAACCCGAGGCGCTGGGGCTGCTGGCGCTGATGCTGCTGACGGAGTCGCGGCGCGCGGCCCGTACGGACGCGGCCGGCGACCTCGTGCTCCTCGCCGACCAGGACCGCGGGCTGTGGGACCGGGGGCTGATGGCGGAGGGGCGGGAGCTGGTACGGCGGGGCCGGCCGGGCCCGTACCAGATCCAGGCGGCGATCAACGCGGTCCACAGCGACGCCGACACCGCCGCGGCCACCGACTGGGGGCAGATCGTCCGCCTCTACGACCAGTTGACGGTGGTCGCCCCCACCCCGGTCGTGGCGCTGAACCGGGCCGTCGCGGTCGCCGAGACGGCCGGTCCCGCGGCGGCGCTCGCGGAGGTCGACGCCCTGCCGCTCGCGGGCTACCACGTCTTCCACGCCGTACGCGCCGACCTGCTGCGCCGCGCCGGGCGGACCGCGGAGGCGGCGGCGGAGTACGCGGAGGCGGCGCGGCGGACGGAGAACGCCGCGGAGCGGCGGTTCCTGGAGCGGGCGGGGGAGCGGCTGCGCTGAGGCGGTGGCCGCCGGCGCAGCCGGGGTGCGGGCCCCTCGGGGGCGGTCAGCGGGCGGGGTGCAGGCGGGTTCGGGCGTAGCGGGACGCGGGAGTGTGGAGGCGGTCGTGCAGGGCGGCGAAGACCTCCGCCGCCCGGGCGCCCGGCCAGTCCTGCGGGAGCACGTCCGCCGGCAGGCCCGGGTCGGCGTAGGGGAGTTCGCGCCAGGCGTCGAGCGCGAGCAGGTAGTCGCGGTACGCGCGCTCATCCCGGCCGTCCCGCTCATCCCGGCCGTCCCGCTCATCCCGGCCGTTCCGCGCGTCCCGGCTGTCCCGCGCTGCCTGGCCCGGCGCGTCGCCGGCCGCGTCCGGGGCGTCCCGCCCCTCCGTCCATGTCCGCAGCACCGGCTCCTGCGCGTCCAGGAACGCCTCGTGCAGCTTCGCGATGGCCGGCAGGTCCCACCACCGCGCCACCGCCTCCGGCGTCGGCGTGAAGCCCTCGTGGACGCCGCGGAAGAGGTCGACGTACGGGGCGAGTTCCAGGCGGCGCAGCGTGTGGCGGGTCTCCTCCGCGATGTGTGCCGGTGCGATCCACACGCCCGGGGCCGCCTGGCCGAAGCCCAGGCGGGTCAGGCGGGAGCGCAGCAGGTGGCGTTTGCGGCGTTCGGACTCCGGCACGGAGAACACCGCCAGCAGCCAGTCGCCGGGGCTCGCGGGGGTGTCCCGGCGGTAGATGCGGCGGTCGCCGTCGTCGAGGAGGGTGCGGGCGGACGGCGACAGGGCGTACGCGGCCTCGCCCCCGTGGCGTACGGGCACCAGCAGCCCGCGGCGCTTGAGCCGGGAGACCGCCGACCGCACCGCCGGCGCGTCCACACCGACCGCGCCCAGCAGCCGGATCAGCGCCGCGACGGGCACCCGCCCGGAATCCGGTCCCGCGCCCCGGCCGAACGCGCCGTAGAAGCTGACGATCAGAGACCGCGGGGTTCGCTCGGCTGCCACTCGATCACTCTAGCGATTCCCGGCCGCCCACCCGGCCTGCTCCTGCCGCAGCCGGTAGCGCTGGAGCTTGCCGGTCGGCGTGCGCGGCAGCGCGTCGGTGAACAGGATCTCCTTCGGGCACTTGTAGGGCGTGATCTCGCCCTTGGTGAACTCCCGCAGCGCCGCCTCCGTCTCCGGCCCGCGCACCACGCCCTCGCGCAGCACCGCGTACGCCACGACCACCGTGCCCCGCTCCGGGTCCGGCCGGCCGACGACCGCCGCCTCGCGCACGTCGGGGTGGCGCAGCAGCGCGTCCTCGACCTCCGGCCCGGCGATGTTGTACCCCGCCGAGATGATCATGTCGTCCGCGCGCGCCACGTACCGGAAGTACCCGTCGGGCTCGCGCACATACGTGTCGCCGGTGAGGTTCCAGCCGCCCCGCACGTACTCCCGCTGCCGCTCGTCCGCCAGATACCGGCACCCGGTCGGCCCACGCACCGCCAGCAGCCCCGGCTCGCCGTCCGGCACCGGTGCGCCGTCCGCGTCGACGATGCGCGCCTCGTAGCCGGGCACCGGCACGCCCGTCGTCCCCGGGCGGGCGTTGCCGTCGGCGGCGGAGATGAAGATGTGCAGCATCTCGGTGGCGCCGATCCCGTTGATGATCCGCAGCCCGGTGCGCTCGCGCCACTCCTGCCACGTGCCCGCCGGCAGGTTCTCGCCCGCGGACACGCAGCGGCGCAGCGAGCCGACGTCGTACGCGGAGAGCTTGTCGAGCATCGCCCGGTACGCGGTCGGGGCGGTGAACAGCACCGACACCCGGTGCTCGGCGATCGCCGGCAGCAGCCGGTCGGGGCCGGCCTGCTCCAGCAGGAGCGTCGAGGCGCCGGCGCGCATCGGGAAGACGACGAGGCCGCCGAGGCCGAAGGTGAAGCCCAGCGGCGGGCTGCCCGCGAACACGTCGTCGGGGACGGGCCGCAGCACGTGCTCGGAGAAGGTGTCGGCGATGGCCAGCACGTCGCGGTGGAAGTGGACGCAGCCCTTGGGCCGGCCGGTGGTGCCGGAGGTGAAGGCGATGAGCGCGACGTCGTCGGCGGAGGTTTCCACAGGCGCGTACGCGTCGGGTCTGGCATCCGCGAGGCGCAGAAGGTCACCGGGACCGTCGCCGCCGTACGGGACGACGGCCAGGTCCGCGACCTCCGCCCTGGCCAGGTCGTCGAGCGAGCGCGCGTCGCACAGCGCGTGCCGGACCCGCGCCAGCTCGCAGATGCCGCGCAGCTCGTGCGCGCGCTGCGCGGCCAGCACGGTGACGGCGACCGCGCCCGCCTTCATGACGGCCAGCCAGCAGGCCACCAGCCAGGGGGTGGTGGGCCCGCGCAGCAGCACCCGGTTGCCGGGCAGCACGCCGAGGTCGTCGGTCAGGACGTGCGCGATCCGGTCGGTGCGGCGCTGGAGTTCACCGTACGACCAGCTCTCGCCGGCGGCGGTGTGCAGCGCGGGACGGCCGGCGCCGAACCGCTCGACGGTGGCGTCGAGCAGCTCCGCGCCGCAGTTGAGCCGGTCGGGGTAGCGCAGGCCGGGGAGCGGGAAGACCAGGTCCGGCCACTGCCCGGACGGCGGGAGGTGGTCGCGGGCGAAGGTGTCGGCGTGGGCGGAAGGCTTGAGCTGCATGTCGGTACGCCCCCTAGGTCTGCCCTGCGGTACCCCAAGGAGCGTAGCGTTGGCGTGACGACAGTCAACAGTCCGCGATATCCCGGCCGCCACGTCACCGGGAGGAAGGAGCGCCCGCATGGCGCAGCAGCCGCAGCAGCAGCCGGCGCCGCCACCGCCGCAGCCCCCGGCCTTCGCGCTCGACCCCGGGCGGCGGCGGTGGTGCGAGGAGGTGCGCGCGTTCGCCGCGCGGCGGCTTCGCCCGCTGGCCGCGGCGGGCGGGCCCGGCCGGGTCAACCGGCCGCTCCTCGCCGCGCTCGGCGCCCCCGGCGACGACGGCGAACCGGGCCTGCTGGCACAGGTGTTCCCCGCCGCCGGGCCGGTCTCCGCGCTCACGCTGTGCCTGCTGCGCGAGTCGCTGGCCCGCGAGTGCACCGAGGCCGAGACGGCGCTCGCGCTCCAGGGGCTCGGCGCGTACCCCGTCGTGCAGGCCGGCACGTCCGAGCAGCGCCGGCGGTGGCTGCCGGAGGTGACGGCCGGGCGCGCGGTCGCGGCGTTCGCGCTGACCGAGCCGGAGGCGGGCTCGGACGCGGCGGCGCTGCGGCTGGCCGCCGAGCCGGACGGGCCCGGGCGCTGGCGGCTGACCGGCGAGAAGAAGTGGATCTCCAACGCCCCCGAGGCCGACTTCGCCACCGTCTTCGCGCGCACTCCTCCCGTCGCCGACTCCCACGTCGCCGACTCCCGCGCCGCCGACTCCCGTGGCTCCCGCGGGGTCACCGCCTTCCTCGTCCCCGCCGACCGCCCCGGGCTGACCGGCGAACCGCTGCGCATGCTCAGCCCGCACCCCATCGGGACGCTGCGCTTCGACGGCGTCCCCGTCACCGCCGCCGACGTGCTCGGCGAGATCGGCGGCGGCTTCCGCACCGCCATGGCGACGCTCAACCTCTTCAGGCCCTCCGTCGGCGCGTTCGCGATCGGCATGGCGCAGGCCGCGCTCGACGCGGCGGTGGACCACGCCGGGCGGCGGGAGGCGTTCGGCGGGCCGCTGAAGGACCTCCAGTCCGTCGCGCACACCCTCGCCGAGACCGCCACCCGCGTCGAGGCGGCCCGGCTGCTGGTGTACGCGGCGGCCTCGGCGTACGACGCGGGGGCGCCGGACGTCGCCCGGTGGGCGGCGATGGCGAAGCTGCTGGCGACGGAGACCGCGCAGGCGGCCGTCGACGCGGCGGTGCAGATCCACGGCGCCCGGGCCCTCCAGGAGGGGCATCTGCTGGAGCACCTGTACCGCGAGGTGCGCGCGCCGCGCATCTACGAGGGGGCGACGGAGGTGCAGCGGAGCATCATCGCCAAGGAGCTGTACCGCCGCTGACCCGCGGCCCCGCGCTCCGGCCCCGGGCCCCGGGCCAACGGGCCCCGTACCCGCGCACCGCCCGCGAGCCCCCGACCCGCACGCCCCGACCCGCACGCACGCCCCGCCCCGGGCGCCCGCCGCGACCCGTACGTCCCGCCCGTACCGCCGTCCACCGAAGGGACCACCGCCGCCGTGTCCGTCCACCGCGTCAACCCCGCCTCGCTGGCCAAGCCCTCCGGCTTCAGCCACGCCGTCACCGCCACCGGCTCCACCCTCGTCTTCCTCGCCGGCCAGACCGCCCTGGACGCCGCCGGCCGGATCGTCGGCGACACCCTCCCCGCCCAGTTCGAGCAGGCCCTCGGCAACCTCCTCACCGCGCTCGGCGCCTGCGCCGGCGAGCCCGCCCACCTCACCCGCGTCACCGTCTACGCCGCCGACCCCGAGGACTACCGCGCCCACGCCGCGGAACTGGGCCGCATCTGGCGCCGGCTGGCGGGCGACACGTACCCGGCGATGGCGCTGATCGGCGTCACCCGGCTCTGGGACACCGAGGCGCTGGTGGAGCTGGACGGTATCGCGGTGCTGCCCTGAGCGGTCGGACGACGGCCCGGGAGAGTGCCAATCGCCGCTGGAATCAACCGATTCCAGATATGTAGCTCGAATGAGGGAATGCTGCCTGATCACGTAAGAATTCATTCCATGGGTCCCCCACCCTCGACAATCGAGTGAACAGGGAGGACGAGGGGGACGCGCCATGACGACAGCCGCGGGAGAAGAGATCCCGAGCGACTGGATCTGCATCCGGGACACCATCCGGGTCAACGACGCCTTACTGGCGGAGATCCGCAAAGAACTCGACCACTACCGGGACAAGCTCCCGCAGACCGCCCGGCTGGCACTGGTCGCCCGCGAGATCCTCCACGACGACGGCTACGTGCGACCTGCGCTACGTGACCGTGGACCAGCCCGAGGTTCTGGACGCGCCGCGTGCGGGCAGGACGGCCGGGTTCGCCGTCGGATGGGACGGCTTCCCGGCTGCCTGGACCGAGGTGAAGGTGGACTTCGTACGCATCGGGCCGGTCGGCGCCACCGCCCGGACACCCACCGTCTCGCTGATCCTCGACCACACCGGCCGGGCGGAGAACAAGCGCCACGAGGACGACACGAAGGCGGTCAAGCTGTTCGCGCCGGGCCGGTCGAGCACCGTCCCGGCCACCTACGACCGCGGGCCGCAGGGCCCGCCCCGCACCCAGCCGGCGTTCTGGGGCCGCAGCCCGGTGGCGACCTGGCAGGTCAGGGTGGAGAAGCGCTCCGCCGAGCAGGGCGGGCCGCAACTGGCCGCGCTGCGCGAGCTGTTCCTCACGTCGGCTGCTGGTTCTACCGGTCCGCGGCCGCCCCCGCCGAACCGGTCGCCGAGCCCATGGCGCTGCGGGCCGACTTCGACGGCGACGGCCGGCCCGACACCGCGGTCTGGCAGCCCGCCGAAGGGCTCTGGCGGATCGAGCCGGCCGCCGGCGGCCCAGACGCTGGTGATGCTGGGCGTGTACCTCTCCCGCGCCGGCCGGCACGACGAGGCGATCGCGGCCGGCAAGGAGGGCGTCGCCGGCTACCGGGCCCTGGCGGACGCCGAGCACGTCGCCTGGGCGCAGACCAACCTCGCCGCGCACCTCCAGGGCGCCGGGCGCCCCGGCGAAGCCGCCGACGCCTGGGGGGGAGGCCCGCGGCATCTACCAGGGGCTCGACGACGCCGAGCCCGGCAGATACCGCGCCCTGCTCGCCCAGTGCTCGTACCGCATGGCGTCCCTGCTGGTCGCCGCCGCCCGCCGCGGCGAGGCCCCGGCTCCGGCCGAGCAGGCGGTGGCGCTCTACCAGGAGCTGGCCGCGGCCGACCCGGGCCGGTACACCGCCGAGCTGGCCGCGGCCGTCAAGCTCCGCGACTCGCTGGCGGCCCGGGGCTGAACGGCACCGTCCTCGCGCGGTCGCGTATGACCGACCGCGCGGGGACGGCTCCGGGGCGGCCCCCGGGACCGCCCCCGGCAACGGGCGCACCTTCCCGCGGCCCCTCGACGGGCCCGGCTCGAAGACCCGGTGCTTCTCCGCGCGCGCCGCGGACGCGACCGCGGCGACCGCCGCCCCGCCCCGCCCTCGGCCGGGCGGGCACCCGCGGCAGGTCGCGGTCGTGCTACGAGATGGCCGCATTGCGGCGACTGCACAGGGCTACGAACTGGTGACCGGCGGACAACCTAGGTAGATTCGTGCGCACCCCCAACCGCCGCACACAGAACAGAGGTTACGCGCCGATGGCACACAGCCGGCCCGAGTTAGGCCGCTACGAGGCGCGCCTGCTGCTGTGGCTGCTGCGGGAGTCGGGCCACCGCCCCGACGTGCCGGTGCGCACCGCCGCCTTCGGCGTCGAGCAGAACAAGCCGGCCCTCGGCGTCTCCGCCGTCATCGCCGCGCTCGCTGACCGCGGCCTGGTGCACGTCCACCGCTGGCCCGAGCACAACCCCGCCGACACCTCGCTCCGCCCCGAGGGCCACGAGCGCGCGCTGCGCCTGGAGCGCGAGCGCCGCGACCCCGGGGCGCGCCACGGGTACGCCGAGGACGCCGTGCTGCGCTGGGCCTTCGAGCACCGCGGCGACGACGAGCTGCTGCTGCGCGACTTCTTCGTCGCCGACCACGTCTTCTTCCACGGCGACGCCCTCAGGGCCGGCGAAGTCCTCTCCGCGGCCCGCTCGTTACGCTCCGCGGGCCTGCTCGACCTCCTCGACGCCGGCGTCTCCGGCGACCTGGTCACCGGGCAGGTCAAGCTCACCGCGCGCGGGCTCGACTGCGGCCACGCGGGCACCGGCGTCGCCGGGTTCCTGCGCCGCCAGAGCGACCGGCAGCCCAGTTTCCACTTCGAGACGATCCAGGGCGACGTCACGATCATCAGCAACAGCACCGTCACCTACGTCGGCAGGCTCGCCGACGAACTCGCCGACGTGGGCCCCGCGCTCGGCCTCGACGAGGAGCGGCTGCGGCTGCTGCTGCGGGACGGGGACGAACTGCGCCGCGCGGCCGAGGAGCGCCGGCCCGGCCGGGTGCGGGAGCTGTTCGACCGGATCAGCCGCGAGCTGGGCAGCGCCCCGGACACCACCGGCCGGCAGCTCCTGCTCGAAACGGCACGACAGGTCGGCGGCATGCTCGGCTAGCCGGGACGCCGTCGCGCAACGGGAGGGAAGCGGAGCTTGACCCTGTACGGACGTGATGCCGTGCTAGTGGAACTGGTGCCGCAGATGGTGGGACTGCACCACACGAAGCGGAAGGCCGTACGGCAGGAGCCGCGCGGCGAGGTACCCGCCGTGCTGCTCCACGGCGGCCACGGGAGCGGCCGTACGGCCGTGCTGGACGCGCTGCGCGAGGCGTACGCCGACCGCGTCCCCGTGGCCGCGGTGGACTGCGCCGGCGTCCGCGACGACGACGCCGCGGTCTCCAACACCTCGCCCGTCGCCGAGTTGCTGACCGACCTGGCCCGCGGGCTGTGCGCGCACCGCCAGGGCTTCGGCCGGCTCCGGCTGCCCCGGCTGCTCACCGGTCTGGTCGCCGTCAGCGCCTGGCACCGGGGGGAGCTGGACGAGCAGGCGTGCGCCCGCGCGCGGGTCGAGGCGCTGCTCACCGACTGCGGGCTGGAGAAGGACCCGGAACGGGCCCGCGGCTGGCCCGGCGACGTGATCGACCTCATCGGCGGGTGGGGTACGGACGAACTGGGCCCGATCGCCGCCGCGAGCATCCATCTCTTCACCGACCGGTACCTGGGCTTCCGGGAGAACCGGGCGGTGCGCCAGTGGTACGACGGCCTGGACGGCGTGCCCACCTCGCAGCAGGACAACAACCACGTGCTCACCGCCCTGTGCCGCGCCTTCCACCTCGGCGAGGGCATGCGCCGGCGCATCGAGGGCTACCTCGTCGAAGCGCTGCTGGAGGACCTGCGGGCCGCGTACGCGGGATGGCGGCACCTCAACGCCGCGCCCCGCCCGCTGGCGCTCCTCGACAACGTCCACAGCCCCGCCGGCAAGGACCTGCTCGACCTGCTGCTCACCCGGCGCGTCGGCGCGGGCGAGCGCCCCGACCCGCTCGTCGTCCTCGCCGCGACCCTCGGCGAGCCGCGCGGCGAGCGGTTCGCCGGCGCGGCCCGCTGGACCGCCGCGAACGTCGCCGGGCTGCGCGAGTGGCGCCGCCGCGGCGAGCCCGGCGACCCGGCCGCCGGGCTCGTCACGCTGCCGCTGCCGCCCCTGGACCCCGACGAGCTGCTGTCGATGATGCACGTCGGCGAGGAGCGGGCGGTACGCCAGGACGTGGCCCGCGCCGTGCACCGGTTCACCGGCGGCAGCCCGCTGGGCTGCCGGATCTTCTACGACGCCCTGGACGCCGCGCCGGAGCCGGCCGCCGTCGAGCCGCACGAGCTGGCGCGGCTGCGGCTCGCGGGGGAGCACGTCACGGAGCTGATGCTCGCCGCGCTCGTGCCCGACGCGGCGCTGGCCGGGTATCTCGTGCTGCTGTCCGTCGCGCAGGACGCCGCCGCGGCCCGGGTGCTGGCCGGCGCGTACCTGACCCGCGACCACCAGATCGGCGCCGTCGAGGAGGTGCGCAGCCACCTGCGCGACGAGCGGTGGCCGCAGGCCGGCCGGCCGTTCGTGGCCGACGGCTTCCTGCGCGCCGTGCTCGTCAACGAGCTGCGCCGTCGCCCGGCGGACGCGACGGACCCGCCGCAGCCCTGGGCGGAGCTGCACCAACTGCTGCGCGGGCACCACGAGGACCGCGGCGAGCACGCCGCCGCCCGGCACCACGAGCTGGCCGCGGGCAGCCCCGCCGAGCCCGCCCGCTGGCTCACCGCCGTCCTGCACCGGCCGGCCACCGACCACTGGCTCGCCGACCTGTGGCGCATCGCCAGCGCCCCGCACCCGCCCGATCCCGCCTGGGCCGACGTGTGCCGGGCGACGGCGTCGGGGGAGCGGGACGCGACGTTCTCCGGCGACGCCGTCGCGCGGTCCGTCAACCGGCTGCTGCACGCCGTGTGGTACGCCGCCGACCCGCTGTCCGTACCCGACGCGCACCTGCGCGGCCGGATCGGGCGGGAGCTGGACTTCCTGTCGTTCGAGCACCCGACGGGCGGCAGGGCCCTGTACGCCGCGTCGCAGGAGTGGCCGGCGGCGCTGAAGGAACTGCGGACACCGGACTCGGCCGTGGGACGCCGCGAGGGCGGCGAGGAGGGGAGGGGCCATGCCATTCCTTAGCCGGCCGCTGGGCCGTGCGGAGAAGGCGATCCTGGCGGTGCTGGCCGTCGCGGCGATCACCGCGGCCACGGTGCTGGTGGTGCTCGGCCTCGGGGGTGAGGGGCCGTGCGGCGACGGGCTCGTGGAGTCGGCGAACGGCGAGGAGTGCGTCGGCGTCGCCGACGCCACCGCGCAGTCGCCGGCCTTCGCGCCGGGCGCGGACGGGCCGGACGAGCGGATAGCGGACCTCGTACGGCAGATCGGGGAGGAGAACGAGCGGATCCGCGCCACCTGGGAGGACGACGACAGCTCCGATCGCGAGCCGTACGTGCGCGTCGGGCTGATGATGCCGTTCAACGCCACCGAGTCCAGCGCGATGACCCCCGAGGTCGTGCAGAACACCCTCGCCGGCGTGCTCACCGCGCAGCTCGCGGCCAACGACCGCGCGCAGGGCGTCAACTACCAGCTCCTGCTGGCCAACGTCGGCAAGGACCTGTCGCAGTGGCGGCCGGCCGTCGACCAGCTCGCCGCGCTCACCACCGGCAAGGCGCCGACCAGGAGCGACTCGCCGCTCGTCGGCGTGGTCGGCCTGCCCAACAGCGAGCAGGACACCGAGGACGCCGCCGAGGCGCTGTCGAAGGCCGACATACCGGCCGTCTCCGGCGTGCTCAGCTCGCCGATGATCAGCGCGGACACCCTGTTCAAGTCCGCGCCGTCCAACACCGAGTCCGTCGCCGCGCTCGCCGACTACCTCGACGGCCACCCGGGCGCCCGGCCCGGCAAGCCCTCCGGCTACCTCGTCTGGGACTCGCGCAAGGAGGACAACTACGTCGCCAACACCCGCGACAACATGCGCGACGTGTTCGGCGAGGAGTACCAGCTCGAAAACCGCAGCTCCTCCTTCGTCGGCATCATGGGCGACTACAAGGGCGCGCCGCGCCGCTTCTCCCCGGCCGCCCGGGGCATCTGCCGGCTGGAGGCCGACACCGTCTTCTACGCCGGCCGCGACTCCGACCTGCCGTATCTGATCACCCAGTTGTCCGACGAGCCGGAGTGCGACGACTTCGACTCCGAGATACGCATCCTGCGCGTCGCGACCGGCCTGCCCGAGGGGCTGACGGGCGAGGAGGTGCGCGCGGACATGGCCGAGGCCCGGGTCGTCACGGTCGGCGCCTCGGCGACCGACGCGCCCTCGTGGCGCTCCGGCGACGGCTCCGACGAGCGCTTCACCACCTTCGCCGACGGGTTCGCGGAGGTCAGCGGGCTGCCGGGGGAGGCGCTCGACGACGGGTACGCCATCATGCACCACGACGCGTTCACCGTCCTCGCCCAGGCCGTCGGCACCGCGCTGGACGACCTGGAGCAGCCGGCCGCGGGCAAGGAGTCGAACCGGCTGCCGTCCAAGCTCGACGTGTACAACACCATCACCAACATGAAGGTGGTCGCGGGCGGCGACCCGTGCCAGGACTGCGTGCACGGCGCCAGCGGGCAGTTCGGCTTCGACGTGGAGAAGGACAACTGGCCGGTGTGCAAGCCGGTCCCGGTCATCGAGTACCCGCGTCCGCAGGACGCGGACCGGCCGCGGCTGTACCGGACGTTCCAGGCCCCGGACGGCACGTGCCCGGCATGACGACGGCGTACGACGAGGAAGGTGACGGCACCGCATGAACGCGTTATCCCGCGACGACGAGCCCGAGATCGACCTGCGCACCGACCGCCCGCACTCCGCGCGCGTCTACGACTACCTCATCGGCGGCAAGGACAACTACGCCCCCGACCGCGCCGCGGGCGACGCCTCCGTGCGTGCCTGGCCCAGCCTGCCGACCTCCATGAAGCAGACCCGGGTCTTCATGCACCGGGTGACCAGGACGCTGGCCCGCGACTACGGCATCCGGCAGTTCCTGGACATCGGCACCGGCATACCCACTCCGCCGAACCTCCACGAGGTGGCCCAGGAGGTCGCGCCGGAGTGCCGGGTGGTGTACGTGGACAACGACCCCATCGTCCTGGCCCACGCCCGCGCGCTGCTCCAGAGCACCAGGCAGGGCCGTACCGGCTACATCCAGGCCGACCTGCGCGACCCCGAGTCGATCCTCGCCGACCCGCAACTGCGCGACGTGCTCGACCTGGACGAGCCGGTCGCGCTGTCGCTCATCGCCATCGTCCACTTCATCCTCGACGAGGACGACCCGCAGGGCATCGTCGCGCGGCTGCTGGGCGCGCTGGCGCCGGGGAGCTTCCTGGCGCTGACGGTCTTCACCGGCGACACCGACCCGGAGCGGGTCGCGGGCGTCGGCCGCGAGTACAACGCGCGCGGCATCCCGCTCCAGATCCGCGACCGCGCCGAGGCGGAGCGGTTCTTCGCCGGCCTGGAGCCGATCGACCCGGGGGTGACGCTGGTCCACCACTGGCGCCCGGACGGCATCGGCGAGTCGGTGCCGAACTCGCACATCGCCATGTACGGCGGCGTGGCCCGCAAGCCGGCCTGACCGCGGCGGCGCGGCGGGCCGGCGCCGGGGCGGCCCCGGGCCCGCCCCGGTTCGTACGCGGCACGGGTGGGCACCCGGGAGGAGCCATGGAGTAAGGTTTATCTCGACATCGAGATATCTGCCGAAGGTGCCACCCTCAAGTCGCCCCGCTTCGGACGTAGCGGCAGGATTGCGGTGGAACGCGAATGACGAAGGAGACTGTCGTGTCGGCGAACAGCTTCGACGCCCGCAGCACGCTGCACGTGGGCGGCGAGTCGTACGAGATCTTCCGGCTGGACAAGGTGGACGGTGCCGCCCGGCTGCCGTACAGCCTGAAGGTGCTGCTGGAGAACCTGCTCCGCACCGAGGACGGCGCGAACATCACCGCCGACCACATCCGGGCCCTGGGCGACTGGGACTCCCAGGCCCAGCCGAGCCGGGAGATCCAGTTCACGCCGGCCCGCGTGATCATGCAGGACTTCACCGGCGTCCCCTGCGTCGTCGACCTCGCCACCATGCGCGAGGCCGTCAAGGACCTGGGCGGCGACCCCGCCCGGATCAACCCGCTGGCCCCGGCCGAGCTGGTCATCGACCACTCCGTGATCGCCGACAAGTTCGGCACCCCGGACTCCTTCCAGGTCAACGTGGAGCTGGAGTACGGGCGCAACCGCGAGCGCTACCAGTTCCTGCGCTGGGGCCAGACCGCGTTCGACGAGTTCAAGGTCGTCCCGCCCGGCACCGGCATCGTGCACCAGGTGAACATCGAGCACCTGGCCCGCGTCGTCATGGTCCGCGACGGCAAGGCGTACCCCGACACCCTCGTCGGCACCGACAGCCACACCACCATGGTCAACGGCCTCGGCGTGCTCGGCTGGGGCGTCGGCGGCATCGAGGCCGAGGCGGCGATGCTCGGCCAGCCCGTCTCGATGCTCATCCCGCGCGTCGTCGGCTTCAAGCTCACCGGCGAGCTGCCCACCGGCACCACCGCCACCGACCTGGTGCTGACCATCACCGAGATGCTGCGGGCGCACGGCGTCGTCGGCAAGTTCGTCGAGTTCTACGGCGCCGGCGTCGCCCAGATCCCGCTGGCCAACCGGGCGACGATCGGCAACATGTCGCCGGAGTTCGGCTCCACCGCCGCGATCTTCCCGATCGACGCCGAGACCCTCACGTACCTCAAGCTCACCGGCCGCGACGCGCAGCAGCTCGCGCTGGTCGAGGAGTACGCCAAGGCCCAGGGCCTGTGGCACACTGCGTCTGATCAAGAGGGGGCGCACGAGCCGGAGTACTCCGAGTACCTGGAGCTGGACCTGTCCACGGTCGTGCCGTCGCTCGCCGGGCCGAAGCGCCCGCAGGACCGCATCGAGCTGTCGAAGGCCGCCGAGCAGTTCCGGCTCGACGTGCGCAACTACGTCGACGACGCCGACGAGCCGGGCAAGGAGTCCTTCCCCGCCTCCGACGCCCCCGCCTCCTCCAACGGGGTGCCGACCCGCTCCACCCCGGTGACCGCGGCCGACGGCACGACGTTCGAGATCGACCACGGCGCCGTCACCGTGGCCGCCATCACCTCCTGCACCAACACCTCCAACCCGTCCGTCATGGTCGGCGCGGCGCTGCTGGCGAAGAAGGCGGTGGAGAAGGGCCTGACCAGCAAGCCGTGGGTGAAGACCACGCTGGCGCCGGGCTCCAAGGTCGTCATGGACTACTACGACCGGGCCGGCCTCACCCCGTACCTCGACAAGCTCGGCTTCAACCTCGTCGGCTACGGCTGCACCACCTGCATCGGCAACTCCGGCCCGCTGCCGGAGGAGATCTCCAAGGCCGTCAACGAGCACGACCTGGCCGTCACCTCGGTGCTCTCCGGCAACCGCAACTTCGAGGGCCGGATCAACCCCGACGTGAAGATGAACTACCTGGCGTCGCCGCCGCTGGTCGTCGCGTACGCGCTCGCGGGCTCCATGAAGGTGGACATCACCCGCGAGCCGCTGGGCACGGACAAGGAGGGCAAGCCGGTCTACCTCAAGGACATCTGGCCCAGCGAGCAGGAGGTCGAGGAGGTCGTCGCCGCCGCCATCGGCGAGGAGATGTTCACCGAGTCGTACCAGGACGTCTTCGCCGGCGACGAGCAGTGGCAGGCGCTGCCGATCCCGACCGGCGACACCTTCGCCTGGGACGCCGAGTCCACCTACGTGCGCAAGCCCCCGTACTTCGACGGCATGGGCATGGACCCGGCGCCGGTCGAGGACGTCGCGGGCGCCCGCGTGCTGGCCCTGCTCGGCGACTCGGTCACCACCGACCACATCTCGCCGGCGGGCGCCATCAAGGCCGACACCCCGGCCGGCCAGTACCTCACCGAGCACGGCGTGACCCGCCGCGACTTCAACAGCTACGGCTCCCGCCGCGGCAACCACGAGGTCATGATCCGCGGCACCTTCGCCAACATCCGGCTGCGCAACCAGATCGCCCCGAACACCGAGGGTGGCTACACCCGCGACTTCACCCGCCCGGACGCCCCGGTCTCCTTCATCTACGACGCGGCCCAGAACTACGCCGCGGCCGGCACCCCGCTGGTGGTGCTGGCGGGCAAGGAGTACGGCTCCGGCTCGTCGCGCGACTGGGCGGCCAAGGGCACCGCGCTGCTCGGCGTGCGCGCGGTGATCGCCGAGTCGTACGAGCGCATCCACCGCTCCAACCTCATCGGCATGGGCGTGCTGCCGCTCCAGTTCCCCGCGGGCGCCTCGGCGCAGTCGCTGGGCCTGACGGGTGAGGAGACCTTCACCTTCACCGGCATCACGGCCCTGAACGACGGCCCCGTCCCGGAGACGGTCCGGGTGGCCACGGACACCGGCGTCGAGTTCGACGCGGTGGTACGCATCGACACCCCCGGCGAGGCGGACTACTACCGCAACGGCGGCATCCTCCAGTACGTCCTGCGCTCCCTGATCCGCGACTGACCCGCCCGGCCCCACACCCCGCGCCCTCCACCCGGAGGGCGCGGGGTTCTTTGCGTCCGCGTCCCGGACGGCACGCCCGGCGCCCGTCGTCGTGGCGGCCATCCGGGTGGGCGCGCGCCGGGCCGGGCCGCTCTCGGGGCGGGCGCGCCCGCGGACGTACGGACCCGGCGCTGATCAGGACATTCCGGGTGCGTGCGGGCGGCTTCCTGCCCCGCCCGGCGCGGGCTCCAAAAGGCTGGACCAATGGCGGTCGGCACCCACGGTGACGGGCTTTCCGGCCGACCGGGTGCGGGTGGGGCCGCAGCGCGTTTCCCGCAGGTCTCAAGTCGGGAAATACTCTCGACGAACCTTGTATTCGATCTTGCTCAGGCGGCGCCGAGTGGACTATACCTGTCCGCACCCGGCGGCACCCCCAACCCTCCGGAGCACCACCCTGCACCACTCACGTAACACATGACCGCGGTAATCGGCTCCTGCACCATGAGACACCTTGCGTCGGGGGATCCGGTACACCGCCTGAGTCCTGGAGAGAGTGAGGACTTGAGCATGGGATCCAACACGCATGTCGGTCGCCGCGATCTGATCAAGCGGGCCATGGCCCTCGGCCTGATCTCCGTCCCCACCGTCGGTGCCCTGTCGGCGTGTGCCAGCGGTGGCGGCGACGACGACAACGACGGCGGCGCGAAGGCCGACAAGACCGACAAGAACCCGCTGGGTGTGGACAAGAACACCGACCTCGAAGTACTGATGTTCGACGGCGGCTTCGGCACGAAGTACATCGACGACGACGCCACCGCGTACCAGAAGAACTTCGCCAAGGTGAAAACCAGCTCGACGGAGAAGATCCAGTCGAAGGTCCAGGGCCGGATGGCGGCCGGCGACCCGCCGGACCTCATCAACAACTCGGGCGACGAGGCCATGGACGTGCCCGCGCTCATCACGCAGGGCCAGCTCGCGGACCTCACCCCGCTGCTCGACGCCCCGTCGATCGACGACCCGGGCAAGAAGGTCCGGGACACCCTGCGCGACGGCACCATCGAGATGGGCCAGTACGGCGACGAGAAGGTCTACCGGATGAACATCGCCTACTCGGTGTTCGGCCTCTGGTACTCCAAGAAGCTGCTGGACGACAACGGCTGGGAGTACCCGAAGACCTGGGACGACATGCTCGCCATCTGCGCGGACGCGAAGAAGCAGAACATCGCCGGGTTCGCGTACACCGGCGTCTACCCCCAGTACCTCGGCTTCAGCATGCTGCCGATGATCGGCAAGGTCGGCGGCGTGGAGGTGCTCGACGCGATCGACAACCTCGAACCCAACGCCTGGAAGCACGACGCGGTCAAGGGCGTCATGGAGGCGCACTACGAGCTGTACGACAAGGGCTACGTCCTGAAGAACTCGCCCGGCAAGACGCACACGGACGTGCAGACCGACTGGACCGAGCGCGGCAACTGCATCTTCATCCCGAACGGCTCCTGGGTGGAGAACGAGTCCAAGGACACCACGCCCCCGGACTTCGAGATGACCGTCTCCCCGTCGCCGAACCTGGACAGCTCGGACGCGATGCCGTTCGAGACCATCTGGGCGCAGGCCGGCGAGCCCTTCATCGTGCCGGCGAAGGCCAAGAACTCCGTGGGCGCCATGGAGTTCCTGCGGAACATGCTGAGCAAGAAGTCCGCGGCGGGCTTCACCGAGCTGGTGTCGTCCCTCGCCTGCGTCGAGGGCTCCGAGGAGGGCCTGCAACTGGGCACCGGGCTCACCACCGCCGTCGGGCTCCTCGACGGCGCCGGCGAGAACTTCCTCAACCCCCGGTTCCCCGACTGGTATCCGACCCCGTACCGGGAGAAGATCGTCTTCGTCCTGGGCGACATGATGAAGGGCGGCATCAAGCCCGCCGAGGCCATCGACAAGATCCAGGGCATCGCCGACGAGACGGCCCAGGACGACAGCATCAAGAAGTACAAGCACTGAATCGGCGGATCCAGTCGGTGAACGAGCGAAATGGGGGCGCCGGAATGACGGACGACGGCCGTGCCGCGACCGAAGTCGGGGATCCCGGGGACACCGCGGAGAAACAGGTGCCGGAAAAGCCGCGGAAAGTGGCCTTCCGTAACTCTCCGCGATACCGGGCCTTCGTCAAGTACCGGTTCGTCACCGGATTCCTCATCGTCCCCTTCGGTCTGTACGCGGTGTTCGTCATCTCGCCGTTCGTCCAGACCTTCTACTACTCGCTCACCGACTGGACCGGAGTCAGCAGCGACTTCAACATGGTGGGGTTCGAGAACTACTCCAGGCTGCTGGACGACGAGACCTTCTGGGCCGCCGTCCGCAACAACCTGATCCTCGCCCTCGCCGTCCCGCTCGTCACGCTCAGCCTCGGGCTCTTCTTCGCCTTCATGGTCACCGTCGGTGGCCGGCACCGGAAGGGCGAGGCCGTCTCCGGGGTCCGGGGCGCCAAGACGTACAAGATCGTGTACTTCTTTCCGCAGGCCCTGTCCATCGCGGTGATCGCGGCCCTGTGGGGCTACATCTTCAAGCCCGACGTCGGTCTGCTCGACCCCGTCCTGCCCGAGTCGCTGTCGCCGAACGGCGGCTGGCTGGCGGACTCGAAGTTCGCCCTGTGGGCCGTGATGATCGTGATGTGCTGGGCCATGGTCGGGTTCTTCGTGGTCCTGTTCTCCGCGGCCATCGGGCAGATCCCCAAGGAGATCTACGAGTCCGCCCTGCTGGACGGCGCAAGCCGGGCGGCGACCTTCTTCCGCATCACCCTGCCGCTCATCCGGGACACCGTGCAGACCGGCTGGGTGTACATGGGGATCATGGCGCTCGGCGCGGAGTCGTTCGCCGTCGTCAACATCATCACCCAGGGACCCGGCGGACCCGACGACTCCACCATGGTGCTCGGCGTCTACCTCTGGAACACCGGCTTCGGCCAGTTGCAGGCCGGCCGGGGCGCGGCGATGGGTGTCGCGCTGTTCATCCTCACCATGATCCTCGCAGTGGCCGCGCTGTCCGTCGGCCGTCGACGCGACCGCATCGAGTACTGAGCATCGAGTGCCGAGCACGATCCGGAAGGCCAGGTCATGACCACTGCGGAACCCACCGACCGCCCCACCGCGCTCGACAAGGCGGACCAGGCGCAGGACTCGTCGCGGTCGCCGCTGCTGGAGCCGCGCAAGCGGATCGAGGGCGCCGTACTCAACGTCTTCTCGCACGGCTTCCTGATCCTGTGGACCGTGCTGGCCGCGGGCCCGCTGGTCTGGGCCCTGATGAACGCCCTGAAGGACTCGGGCGACATCCTGGCCAACCCGTGGGCGCTGCCCAGCAGCATCGACTGGGCGAACTGGTCCAACGCCTGGAGCCGGGCGCGCATCGGCCGCTACGCCGCGAACTCCGTGCTCATCGTGGCGATCTCCGTGCCGCTCACCATGCTCTTCGGGTCGATGGCCGCGTACGTGCTCGCCCGGTTCGACTTCAAGGGCGCGCGCATCGTCTACTTCACCTTCGTCGGCGGCATGGCCTTCCCCGTGGTGATGGCGCTCGTACCGCTGTTCTTCGTGATGAAGAACCTCTCGCTGCTCGACACCCGGCACGGGCTGATCATGGTGTACATCGCGTACTCCATGCCGTTCACGATCTTCTTCATGACCACGTTCTTCCGCACGCTGCCCTCGTCCGTCTCCGAGGCCGCGGAGATCGACGGGGCCTCGCACAGCCGCATCTTCTTCCAGGTGATGCTGCCCATGGCCAAACCCGGCCTGATCAGCGTGGGCATCTTCAACTTCCTCGGGCACTGGAACCAGTACGTGCTGCCCTTCGCGCTCAACCAGGGCAACGAGGACGACTACGTGCTCACCCAGGGCATCGGACTGCTCTTCGCCCAGGCGGGCTACCGCTCCGACTACGGCAGGCTCTTCGCGGGGCTGGTGATGGCGGCGCTGCCGATCCTGGTCGTCTACATCATCTTCCAGCGCCAGGTGCAGTCCGGGCTCACCGCGGGCGCGGTGAAGTAGGACGCGTCCGGCGGCCGGCGCGGGTCCACCGCGCCGGCCGCCGCGCGGCGGTCAGCGTACGACCGTCTGGATCTCCTTGACGGTCACGTCGTACGTGCCGGAGGACATGCCGTCGGGCAGTTGCGGGTCGCCCTGCGCCACCGGGCCGTCCGGGTCGGCCGAGGCGGTCCAGTGGACCTCCCAGGTGAGCGAGGCTTCCAGCGGGTAGGTGCCCCCGCCGGAGGACTTGCGGTACGTCACGTTGCAGGCGGCGTCCGCGGTGTCGACGTCGTACCCCGTCGCGCCGCTGCCGCTGAGTTCGTACGTGCAGGACTGCGGCTCGGCGTACCCGGTGCCGGCGCCGATCCGCAGCCGCTTGGGCGTGGCCACGGTGGTGGCGGCGTACTGCACGCCGAGGTAGTCGATGCTGGCGGTGGTGGCCACCCGCTGGATGCCCGTCTCGCTCCGGAACGTGGCGTGCACCGGCAGGTTGACCTTCTGGAGCGCCGGGTCCGGCTTGAGCTTCACCGGCGGGGCGGGCAGCTTGGTCGCGTTGTAGGCGATCTCCGCGAGCATCTCGGGGCTGATGCTCGGGCCGTCGTCGGGGATGTCCCCCTGGTCCATCCAGAACGGGTTGCCCTGGAGGATCTCACACGCCTGGAACGCCTCGTCCTTGCCCATGTCCTTGTTGTACGCGACATCCCACCAGGCGCCGTCCTTGCCCTGGTTCCACTTCTTCTCCTCCCACTCCTCGATCCAGTCGGCCTGCGCGCTCTCCGAGTGCGTGTAGGTACCGGGCCCGTACTCCGCCATCTCCTCGGCGTCGAAGCGCGGCTCGTACCAGCACGGCGGGGGAGTCCAGTTGCCCTGGGCCGGGGTCATCGGCGGGGCGGAGGGGTCGCCGCCGGTGGTGGTGACCCGCACGTGGGACCACGCGTCGATGGTGTCGCCGCCGTCCGACCCGCCGCCCCCGCCGGTGCCCCAGCCGCCGCCCTGCGCGTACGCGGGCTGCGTGCCCAGCAGCAGCGCGGTCACGCCGGCCGCGACCGCCAGGCCCGTACCCGAGCGGCGTACGAGCGCCTTGTTCACCGACATGTTCCGTCCCCCTCAGTCCAGTCGGACTCGGCCACCGCCCAGGTGCCGTCGTCCGTGCGCGTGAGCGTCTGCCGGTAGAGCCGCACCACGGCGGAGTTCCCGCCGTCGGCGCTCACGTTCTTGCCGGTCCCGGCGTCGACGACGTAGCCGTCGCTCTGGTCCTCGCAGAACACGACCAGCGCGCTGCCGTCCCTGACCTGCTTGACCTCGCGGTTGAAGTACCGCCCCGTGCCCGCGATGCGCTGCCCCTCGTCGGCGAAGCGCGCGAAGTCCTTCACGTACGTGGTGTAGGCCGGGTCCTGCCAGTACCGCTCGAAGTTGGCCGTGGCCTTCTGCCGCCCGTAGCTCTCCACCATGGCGCTGAGTGCGTAGCCCTGGTCGCGCAGCACCGCGTCCTTCTTCTCGTCCCCGGTGTCCGCGGGCTCCACGTCGGCCTTCAGGTCGCCTGGGAAGTCGAAGGCCGGGGCGTCCGGGTCCTCCTCGGCGGGGGCGCTGGGGGAGGCCGAGTTCTTCTTCTCCGCGCCCACGATCTCGTCCGTGCCCTCGTCGTCGGAGCCTCCGCAGGCGGTGAGCAGCAGGGCCGCGCCGAGGGCTGCGGCCGTCGCCCGGCCGAGGGTGCGGTGCCGCATCGATGACCAACTCCCAGCGTCGTCCGGCAGACTGCGGCAGGGGGCGGTCCGGGTCGGGGCCCGGATCTTTCCGGTCTTCCGAGCGGTGCTGCGTCCCCCGCGCGTCATCTAGGGAACCAACGTTATCGAGCCACGTCCCGGAGGTACCACCGGCTGCCGCCGGTTCGCGACACAGCCGTTACATGCTGTTACGCGCGCCCCGGGGCGGCCTTCGGGGGCCCGGGGCGGTCGGTGGGCGACCTGAATGCCCCGGTACGGACCCCGTGCGGCGCGGTCGCCGGGACGGTCTCGGTACCGTGGACTTTTGCGGGTTACGGAATAGTCACGCCGTCAAGGTCTTGACGGCGGTAACCATGGCCGTCGAGCCTAGACTTCACAAGTTGTAGGCGATCCGGGTCCCATCGGCGTGGCCCGGGAGGTGGGGGGCCGTCGTGTCTCCCGCCGAACCAGGAGTGGATGGCCGTGGTGGAGACTCCGGGCTCGCAGTCCTCGCTGCACCGGGCAAACCTCGAGCGCGTCGTGCGCGCCGTGCGGATGTCCGGTTCGCTCACGCAGGCGCAGATCGCGCGGAGCACCGGGCTGTCCGCCGCCACGGTCTCCAACATCGTCCGGGAGCTCCAGGAGAGCGGGACCGTCAGCGTCACGCCCACCTCGGCCGGCGGCCGGCGCGCGCGGGCGGTGTCGCTCAGCGGGGACGCCGGGATCGTCGTCGGGGTGGACTTCGGGCACACGCACCTGCGGGTGGCCGTGGGGAACCTGGCGCACCAGGTGCTCGCCGAGGAGTCCGAGCCGATCGACGTGGACGCCTCCGCCACCCAGGGCCTGGACCGGGCGGAGGCGCTGGTGAACCGGCTCGTGGGGGCCACGGACGTGCCCCCGGACAAGGTCGTCGGCGTGGGGCTGGGGGTGCCCGGCCCGATAGACACCGAGACCGGCGTGCTGGGCTCCACCGCCATCCTGCCGGGCTGGACCGGCACCAACCCGCGCGACGACCTCCAGTCCCGCCTCGGCGTCCCGGTGTACGTGGACAACGACGCGAACCTCGGCGCGCTCGGCGAGCTGGTCTGGGGCAGCGGCCGGGGCGCCAAGGACGTGGCGTACATCAAGGTCGCCAGCGGTGTCGGCGCCGGTCTGGTGATCAACGGGCAGCTCTACCGCGGCCCCGGCGGGACGGCCGGCGAGATAGGGCACATCACGCTGGACGAGTCCGGCCCCGTGTGCCGCTGCGGCAACCGCGGCTGCCTGGAGACCTTCACCGCCGGCCGCTACATCCTGGGCCTGCTGGAGGCCAGCCACGGCCCCGGGCTGACCGTGGAGCGCATGGTGCAGCTCGCGCGGGACGGCGACCCCGGCTGCCGGCGGGTGATCGCCGACGTCGGCCGGCACATCGGCAGCGGCGTGGCCAGCCTGTGCAACCTGCTCAACCCCAGCCGGGTGGTCCTCGGCGGCGATCTCGCCGAGGCGGGGGAGCTGATCCTCCAGCCCATAGGGGAGTCCGTCGCGCGCTACGCCATCCCCAGCGCCGCCCGCCAGCTCGACCTGGCGTCCGGGGCGCTGGGCAGCCGGGCGGAGGTGCTCGGGGCGCTGGCCCTGGTGCTGAGCGAGATGGGCGACCGTTCGATCCTTGACGGCGCCGTGCCCGCCCAAACCCCCGCTCTCACGTAGGCATGAGTTCACGTAGAGAAACCAGAGGATCGTATCCGTCTCGTTAAGCATTTACTTCTTGACGGCATGGTTACGGGCGAGTTGACTACCTCACACCTCGGCCGCGACGGCGCGGCCACGTCAGGGAGGTTCGACCGTGCACACCTATCTGCGCCGTGCGGCAGTCGCACTGGCCGCCGTAACCATGACCGTCGGCATCGCGGCCTGTGGCAGCGCCGATGAGGCCGACAACGACTCCGACAGCGGAGACAAGAAGAACGACGGGCCGTTGACGATAGGTCTCCTCCTGCCGGAGGACCAGACCGCGCGCTACGAGGACTTCGACCGGCCGCTGATCGAGAAGAAGATCGAGGAGCTGGCCCCCGGCACCAAGGTCATCTACAACAACGCCAAGCAGGACGCGACGACCCAGCAGCAGCAGGTCGACACCATGATCACGCAGGAGGTCGACGCCCTGATCCTGGACGCCGTCGACTACAAGTCGATCGCCTCCGGCGTCAAGGCCGCGGACGAGGCCGGCATCCCCGTCGTCGCCTACGACCGCCTCGCCGAGGGCCCGATCAGCGGGTACACCTCCTTCGACAACAACAAGGTCGGCCAGGTCCAGGCCGAGTCGCTGCTGGAGGCGCTGGGCGACGGGGCCAAGGACGGCGAGGTCGTCATGCTCAACGGCTCCGTCACCGACCCGAACGCCGCGATGTTCAAGGAGGGCGCGCACTCCGTCCTCGACGGCAAGGTCAACGTCGGCAAGGAGTACGACGTCAAGGAGTGGAAGCCGGAGAACGCCAACTCCGACATGAAGGGCGCCATCTCCTCGGTCGGCAAGGACAAGATCATCGGTGTCTACGCCGCCAACGACGGCATGGCGGGCGGCGCCATCACCGCCCTGAAGGCCGCCGACTTCGATCCGCTGCCGCCGGTCACCGGCCAGGACGCGGAGCTGGCGGGCGTGCAGCGCATCGTCACCGGCGAGCAGTACATGAGCGTTTACAAGCCGTACAAGCCGGAGGCCGACGCCGCCGCCGAGATGGCGGTCAAGCTGGCCCGCGGCGAGAAGGTCGACTCCGTCGCGACCAGCACCGTGGACAGCGAGTCCGAGCAGGGCGTGCCCGCCGTGCTCATCGACCCGATCGCGCTGACCACGGACAACATCAAGGAGACGGTCGTCAAGGACGGCCTGTGGACGATCGAGGAGATCTGCGCGGGCAAGTTCGCCTCTGCCTGCAAGGACGCCGGCCTTCAGTGAGCCGCTGAGCCACTGAGCCGCGACGTGCCACCCGCGTGCCCGGGGACCCGCCACCTCAACTCCCGCTGCCGGCGGGGCCCCGGGCACCCGGGCCTCATCTTGTCCACGCCTATCCCCCTGTAGGAGATGGTTCACGTGTCCGCTACGCCCGTGCTGGCGTTGCGCGGGATCTCGAAGCGGTTCGGTGCCGTCCAGGCACTCACCGACGTCGATCTCGAGGTCCGCGCCGGTGAAGTGGTCGCCCTGGTGGGCGACAACGGCGCCGGAAAGTCCACTCTCGTCAAGACCGTCGCCGGCGTCCACGCCATCGACGACGGCACCATCGAGTGGGGCGGCCGCCCCGTTCGCATCCACAAGCCGCACGACGCCCAGAACCTCGGCATCGCGACCGTCTACCAGGACCTCTCGCTCTGCGACAACCTCGACGTCGTCGGCAACCTCTTCCTCGGCCAGGAGATCCGCACCGTCGGCGTCCTGGACGAGGTCGAGATGGAGCGCCGCTCCCGCGAGCTGCTCACCACGCTGTCCATCCGCATCCCCAGCGTCCGCATCCCCACCGCCTCCCTCTCCGGCGGCCAGCGGCAGACCGTGGCCATCGCCCGCTCGCTGCTCGGCGACCCCAAGCTCGTCATCCTCGACGAGCCCACCGCCGCCCTCGGCGTCGAGCAGACCGCCCAGGTGCTCGACCTCGTCGAGCGGCTGCGCGAGCGCGACCACGCCGTGCTGCTGATCAGCCACAACATGGAGGACGTCAGGGCCGTCGCCGACCGGGTCGCGGTGCTGCGCCTCGGCCGCAACAACGGCGTCTTCGACGTCGCGAACACGACGCAGGAAGAGATCGTCGCCGCCATCACGGGCGCCACGGACAACGCCGTGACGCGCCGCTCGGCGCGCGGAAGTGCGGAGGCATCGAAGTGAGCACCGAGGGGATCGAGAAAGAAGACTCCGCGAAGACCGACCTCGCGAAGACCGACCTCGCGAAGTCCACCCCGTCCGCGGACACCCCGCCCGGCGTCGCCGAGGGGGCCGTCACCGCCGTCGACCCGCGGCTGCTCGTCCGCGAGCAGGGCTTCGCCGGCTATCTGACCGAGTTCAAGCGCCGCATGCGCGGGGGCGAGCTGGGCTCCGTCCCGGTCATCGTCGGCCTGATCGTCATCATGGCGATCTTCCAGGGCATGGACGACGCCTTCCTGTCCGCGCAGAACCTGTCGAACATCTCCATCGACATCGCCGGACCCGGGCTGATAGCCGTCGGCATCATCTTCGTGCTGCTGCTCGGCGAGATCGACCTGTCGATCGGCTCCGTCAGCGGGCTCGCCGGCGCGGTCTTCGCCGTGCTGGCCGTCCAGGAGGGGATGCCGGAAGTCCCGGCGATCATCCTCGCCGTCCTCGTCGGCACCGCGACCGGCGCCTTCCACGGCTTCTTCTTCGCCCGGATCGGCGTCCCGCCGCTCGTCGTGACCCTCGCCGGCCTGCTCGGCTGGCAGGGCCTGATGCTCTACATCCTGGGCAGCACCGGCACCATCAACCTCGACTCCGACGGCGTGGTCGGCAAGCTCACCACGTACTACTTCAGCGACGTCGCCGCCGCCTACGGGCTCGCGGCGGTCTCCGTCGGCGGCTACTTCGCCGCCGCGTACTTCGGCGCGAAGCGGCGCGAGGCGGCCGGGGTGCCGTCGCGGCCGCTCAGCGAGATCATCATGCGTACGGCCGTCCTGGCCGTGCTCGCGTTCGTCCCGGCGTACGTACTGAACCAGTACAAGGGCCTGCCGCTGGCGCTGCTCATCTTCCTCGTCGTGGTCGTCGGCGCGGACTTCGTGCTGCGCCGCACCGGCTTCGGCCGGCGGATCTTCGCCCTCGGCGGCAGCGTCGAGGCCAGCCGCCGGGCCGGCATCAACGTCGACCTGATGCGGATCGCGGTCTTCTCCGTCTCCGGCACGCTCGCGGCGGTCGGCGGCCTCTTCATGGCCTCCACCATCGCCGCGGCGAACCAGGGCGCGGGCGGCGGCACCCTGCTGATGAACGCCATCGCGGCGGCCGTCATCGGCGGCACCAGCCTCTACGGCGGCCGCGGCAGCAGCTGGTCCGCGCTGCTCGGCGTGCTGGTCATCATGTCCATCCAGTCGGGCCTGGCGCTCAAGGGCATCGACGCGCCGGTGCAGTACATGATCACCGGCTCGGTGCTGCTGGCGGCGGTCGTCATCGACTCCGTCTCCCGCCGCACCCAGAAGACGGCCGGACGCGCCTGACCGCCGTCCCGCCCGCCACCCGCCGCGCCCCCGTGCCGACTCCCGGCACGGGGGCGCAGCTGTTGCGGACCTGTGGCATACATCGCACTGTCGGATCAGCGACCGGACATCGGGAACATTAGACTCGACCGGACGCTTCGGGCCCGGCACGTCCGTACGGGCGGCAGGGCCCGGGGCCGTACGGCCCGAAGGCAGGCTGCGACAGCAAGGAGGCACGGGTGGCACTGCTGACCCGTATCAACGGACCGCGCGATCTGGACCGGCTCGGCCCCGAGCAGCTCGATCGGCTCGCCGCGGAGATCCGCACCTTCCTGGTGGAGTCCGTCGCCCGCACCGGCGGCCACCTCGGCCCCAACCTCGGCGTGGTGGAGCTGAGCATCGCGCTGCACCGGGTCTTCGAATCGCCCCGCGACCGGGTGCTGTGGGACACCGGCCACCAGTCGTACGTGCACAAGCTGCTCACCGGCCGCCGGGACTTCGGCAAGCTCAAGAAGAAGGGCGGCCTGTCCGGCTACCCCTCGCGGGCCGAGTCCGAGCACGACGTGATCGAGAACAGCCACGCCTCCACGGTGCTCGGCTGGGCCGACGGCCTGGCCAAGGCCAACGAGGTGCGGGGCCGGGACGCCGCCGTCGTCGCGGTCATCGGGGACGGGGCGCTGACCGGCGGCATGGCCTGGGAGGCGCTGAACAACATCGCCGCCGCGCAGGACCGCCCGCTCGTCATCGTCGTCAACGACAACGAACGCTCGTACGCCCCGACCATCGGCGGCCTCGCCGACCACCTCGCCACCCTGCGCACCACCGACGGCTACGAGCGCTTCCTCGCCCGCGGCAAGGAGCTGCTGGACCGTACGCCCGTCGTCGGCAAGCCGCTCTACGAGACCCTGCACGGCGCCAAGAAGGGCCTGAAGGACTTCATCGCGCCGCAGGGCATGTTCGAGGACCTGGGGCTGAAGTACGTCGGCCCGATCGACGGGCACGACATCGCCGCCGTCGAGTCCGCGCTCCAGCGCGCCCGCCGCTTCGGCGGGCCCGTCATCGTGCACTGCCTGACCGAGAAGGGCCGCGGCTATCTGCCGGCGCGCCAGGACGAGGCCGACCAGTTCCACCAGGTCGGCGTCATCCACCCGGACACCGGGCTGCCGGTGGCCGCCGGCGGCGCCGACTGGACCTCCGTCTTCGCCGACGAGATGGTGCGGATCGGCCGCGAGCGCGACGACGTCGTGGGGATCACGGCGGCGATGATGCGCCCCGTGGGCCTCCAGAAGTTCGCCGACGCCTTCCCCGACCGGGTCTACGACGTGGGCATCGCCGAGCAGCACGCCGCGGTCTCCGCCGCCGGCCTGGCCACCGGCGGGCTGCACCCGGTCTTCGCCGTCTACGCCACGTTCCTCAACCGGGCGTTCGACCAGGTGCTCATGGACGTCGCGCTGCACCGCTGCGGCGTGACGTTCGTCCTGGACCGGGCCGGCGTCACCGGCAGCGACGGCGCGTCCCACAACGGCATGTGGGACATGTCGATCCTCCAGGTCGTCCCGGGCCTCAGGATCGCCGCGCCGCGCGACGCCGACCAGGTACGCGCCCAACTGCGCGAGGCCGTCGCCGTGGACGACGCCCCGACCGTCGTGCGCTACTCCAAGGGCGCCGTCGGCCCCGCGGTCCCCGCGGTGGGCCGGATCGGCGGCATGGACGTCCTCCGCGAGCCGGCCGGCACCGAGGGCGCGGAGCGCCCCGACGTGCTGCTGGTCTCCGTCGGCGCGCTGGCGCCGATGTGCCTGGAGGTCGCCGGGCTGCTCGACAAGCAGGGCATCACGACGACGGTCGTCGACCCGCGCTGGGTCAAGCCCGTCGACGAGGCGCTGCCGGCGCTCGCCGAGCGGCACCGCGTGGTCGTCACCGTCGAGGACAACATCCGCACCGGCGGCGTCGGCGCCGCCGTCGCGCAGGCGCTCCGCGACGCGGACGTCGACACCCCGCTGCGCGACTTCGGCATCCCGGAGCGGTTCCTCGACCACGCCTCCCGCAAGGAGGTGCTGGCGGACATCGGCCTGACCGCCCCGGACATCGCCCGCCAGGTCACCGGCCTGGTCGCCCGGCTCGACCGGCGCGCGGGCGAGGACATCGCCCGCGACGCGGGCGCGACGCGGGTGGCGGAGGCCGCCGACGAGATCGCCCGGGACTAGGCGACCCGGGAGCATCACCTACGGGCCGGCGGCGGCCCGGACTCCCCGGCCGCGCCGAGGAGCCGGGGCCGCCGCCGCGCTCGCACGCGGCGGGGCGGGCGTCGGACCGGGGCGTCGGACCGGGCGTCAGGCCCGCCGTCAGACCGGCCGTACCGTACGCGGGCCCGCCGTGGCCGCGCCGTGGCGGTGGACGCGCTCGCGCAGGGCGCGGTCCGCCGTGACCACCAGGACGCGCCGGTCCGGGTCGCGCTCCGCCGCCTCGGCGACGACCGCGACGATCCGGTCGTCCCCGCTGCCGTCCGCAGCGACGACCCGTACCCCCGGCACCTCCGTCACGCCGCGGGCCGCGCCCTCCACGACGAGCACCACCTCCACCGGCCCCGGCAGCCCCGCCACGCCCGTCTCGGCGTACGGCACGAGCCCGTCGCGCAGCCGCTCCGCCGCGCCGCGGCGGTCGCGCCACCAGCCGTCGGGGACCGACCCGACGACGTTGGCGGCGTCCACGACGAGCAGGGGGAGGGGCGGTGCGTCCATGCCGCCCAGCCTCCCATGCCCGTACGACACGCCCGTACGACAGCGCCGTGCCCCGGCCGCCGTCGGCGGCCGGGGCACGGGCGAGAGCAGGTCTGCTCCGGGCAGGTCCGCTCGGGGCAGGTCTGTTCCGCGGCGGTCTACTCCGGGACGCTCGCCACGCCCGGCCGAAGGAACCGGCGGCCGGTCACGCGCTCGCTGACGCCCGCCCGGTCCAGGTACGGCGTGATGCCGCCCAGGTGGAACGGCCAGCCCGCGCCGGTGATCAGGCACAGGTCGACGTCCTCGGCCTCCGCCACGACGCCCTCGTCCAGCATCAGCCGGATCTCCTCGGCGATGGCGTCCAGCGCCCGGTCGCGTACCTGCTCCTCGGTCAGCACCGTGTCGCCGACCTGGAAGAGCGCCGCCACCTCCGGGTCCAGCTCCGGCTTGCCGGAGTCGTGGACGTACAGCGTCCGCTTGCCCGCCGCCACGATCCGGTCCAGGTTCGCCGACTGCGCGAAGCGGTCCGGGAACGCCGCGGCGAGGGTCCCCGCGACGTGGTGGGCGACCGCGGGGCCGACCAGGTCCAGCAGCACGATCGGCGACATCGGCAGCCCCAGCGGCGCCAGCGCCCCGTCCGCGACCTCCACCGGCGTGCCCTCGTCCACGGCGCCCAGCACCTCGCCCATGAAGCGGGTCAGGATGCGGTTGACGACGAACGCCGGGGCGTCCTTGACCAGCACGGCCGACTTCTTCAGCTTCCTGGCCACGGCGAACGCCGTGGCCAGCGAGGCGTCGTCGGTGCGCTCGGCGCGGACGATCTCCAGCAGCGGCAGGATCGCCACGGGGTTGAAGAAGTGGAAGCCGACGACCCGCTCGGGGTGCTTCAGCCCGGCCGCCATCTCCGTGACCGACAGGGACGAGGTGTTCGTCGCGAGGATCGCCTCCGCCGGGACGACCTCCTCCAGCTCGGCGAAGATCCGCTGCTTGAGGGAGAGTTCCTCGAAGACCGCCTCGATGACGAAGTCGGCGTCGGCGAACGCCGCGGCCTTGTCCAGCGAGCCGGTGACCAGCGCCTTGAGCCGGTTGGCCGCGTCCTGGTTCACCCGGCCCTTGAGCAGCAGCATGTCGACCTGCTCGTGGACCCAGCCCACGCCCTTGTCGATGCGCTCCTGGTCGATGTCCGTGAGCACGACGGGCACTTCGAGCCGGCGGGCGAAGAGCAGCGCCAGTTGCGAGGCCATCAGCCCGGCGCCGACGACGCCGACCTTCGTGACCGGCCGGGCGAGGCTCTTGTCCGGCGCCCCGGCGGGCCGCTTGGCGCGCCGCTGCACGAGGTTGAAGGCGTAGATGCCGGCCCGCAGCTCGCCGCCCATGATCAGGTCGGCCAGCGCCTCGTCCTCGGCCGCGAAGCCCTGCCGCAGGTCGCCGTTCTTCGCCGCGGCCATGATGTCCAGCGCCCGGTACGCCGCGGGGGCGGCGCCGTGCACCTTGTCGTCGGCGACGGACCGGCCACGCTCGACGGCGGCGTCCCATGCCTCGCCGCGGTCGATGTCCGGGCGTACGACCTCCAGTTCGCCGCCGAGGACGGCGGCGGTCCAGGCGAGGGACTGCTCCAGGAAGTCGGCGCCCTCGAAGATGGCGTCCGCGATGCCCAGTTCGTAGACCTGCTTGCCCTTGAGCTGCCGGTTCTGGTTGAGGGAGTTCTCGATCACGACGGTGACCGCGCGGTCCGCGCCGATCAGGTTCGGCAGCAGCGTGCAGCCGCCCCAGCCCGGCACCAGCCCCAGGAAGACCTCCGGCAGCGAGAACGCGGGCACGGCGGTGGAGACGGTGCGGTACGTGCAGTGCAGGCCGACCTCGACGCCGCCGCCCATCGCCGCGCCGTTGTAGTACGCGAACGTCGGCACGCCGAGCGCGGACAGCCGCTTGAACACCTCGTGACCGCCGCGGCCGATGGCCAGCGCCTCGTCGCGGTGCCGGAGCACCTCGACGCCCTTGAGGTCCGCGCCGACGGCGAAGATGAACGGCTTGCCGGTGACGCCGACGCCCACGATGTCGCCGTCCGCGGCCTCCTTCGCGACCTGGTCGAGCGCGGCGTCGAGGCGCGCGAGCGACTGCGGGCCGAAGGTGGTCGGCTTGGTGTGGTCGAAGCCGTTGTCCAGGGTGATCAGCGCGAACCGGCCCGCGCCCCCGGGCAGGTCGAGGTGGCGTACGTGCGCCTCGGTGACGACCTCGTCGGGGAACAGCTCGGCGGCGTCCCTGAGAAGTTCCACGGTGCTGCTGCTCACTTGCCTGCCCCTTCGAAGTGCGGGTTCTCCCAGATGACCGTGCCGCCCATGCCGAAGCCGACGCACATGGTGGTGATGCCGTACCGCACCTGCGGCTGCTCCTCGAACTGCCGCGCCAACTGCGTCATCAGCCGCACGCCGGAGGACGCCAGCGGGTGGCCGAAGGCGATGGCGCCGCCGTACTGGTTGACGCGGGCGTCGTCGTCGGCGATGCCGAAGTGGTCGAGGAACGCCAGCACCTGCACGGCGAACGCCTCGTTGATCTCGAACAGGCCGATGTCGGAGATGCCGAGGCCCGCCTTGGCGAGCGCCTTCTCGGTGGACGGCACCGGGCCGATGCCCATCACCTCGGGCTCCACACCGGCGAAGGCGAACGACACCAGCCGCATCTTCACCGGCAGCCCGGCCTCCCGCGCCACGTCCTCGGCGGCGATGAGGGAGGCGGTGGCGCCGTCGTTGAGCCCGGCGGAGTTGCCGGCGGTGATCCGGCCGTGGGCGCGGAAGGGGGTCTTCAGCGTCGCCAGGTTCGCCAGCGTGGTGCCGGGGCGCATCGGCTCGTCCCGGGTGGCCAGGCCCCAGCCGGTCTCGCCGGCCGCGCCCGCGGCGGAGCCGCCGTCGGGTGCGGTGGTACGGCGGACGGAGACGGGCACCAGGTCCGCCTGGATCCGCCCGTTCGCGTACGCCTTGGCGGCCTTCTCCTGCGAGTGCACCGCGTACTCGTCGGCGCGGGCCTTGGTCAGGTGCGGGAAGCGGTCGTGCAGGTTCTCCGCGGTCATGCCCATGAACAGCGCGGACTCGTCCACGAGCTTCTCGGAGACGAACCGCGGGTTGGGGTCCACGGCCTCGCCCATCGGGTGCCGCCCCATGTGCTCCACGCCGCCGGCGACGGCGATGTCGTACGCGCCGAAGGCGGTGGAGGCGGCGGTCGTCGTCACGGCGGTCATGGCGCCGGCGCACATCCGGTCGATGGAGTACCCGGGCACCGTGGGCGGCAGGCCGGCGAGGATGCCGGCGGTGCGGCCGATGGTCAGGCCCTGGTCGCCGATCTGGGTGGTGGCGGCGACGGCGACCTCGTCGACGGCGGCGGGTTCGAGGGCGGGGTTGCGGCGCAGCAGTTCGCGGATGCACTTGACGACGAGGTCGTCGGCGCGGGTCTCGTGGTAGATGCCCTTCGGGCCCGCCTTGCCGAACGGGGTGCGGACGCCGTCGACGAAGACGACGTCCCTTGCGGTACGAGGCACGGGCTCTCCTCCGGAGGGGGTGCGGGTTCTCGTGGTGCCGGCCCGCCGGGGGCGGCGCGGCTCCGGGCCCATGCTACTCGCCGGTAACAGGAGGTGCCCAGGGGCCTGCCCGAAGGTGTGCCGCACACCACGGCGGGCGGCGGGCCGAAGCCGGAGCGCGGGGGCGGCGCGGCACCCGGAGGGGGGCGGCGCGGGGCGCGCGTGCGGCGCCTTGCGAGGGGCCGGCCGGGCGGGCCGGTGCGCCACGGCTTCGCGGGGCGCGTGGCCCGCTCGGCGTGCCTGCCGCCCGCGGTCGGCGGGCCCCCGGTGCGCCGGGGGGTTCGCCGGAGCCGTGGCTCGGGCCGGCCCGGCAGCTTGCGTATGCGGCCACCGGCCACCGGCCACCGGCCACCGGCCACCGGCCGCCGCGCCGCGGCTGCGCCGGTGCGCGGGCCGGCTCCGGGTCGTACGGCAGGCTTCGCAGGCGCCGCTCAGTCCTGGACCGCCGCCGTGAGGAGGGGGGTGACCTGCTCGATCTGCCAGGGGCGGGCGCCCAGGCGGGTCAGGGCCGCCGCCACCGACTCCTCGGTGGCGTCCTTCGGCGGCTCCCAGCAGACGCGGCGCACCGTGTCCGGCGCGATCAGGTTCTCCTGCGGCAGCCCCAGCTCCTCCGCGCGCGCCGTCACCGACGCCCGCGCCGCCGACAGCCGCGCGGCGGCGGCCGGGTCCTTGTCCGCCCACGCGCGCGGCGGCGGCGGGCCGTTCAGCGGCAGCCCCGGCTGCGGCAGCTCGGCCTCCGGCAGCGCGCGGGCGCGCTCCACCGCGGCGAGCCACTGCTCCAACTGCCGCCGGCCCATGCGGTGCCCGAAGCCGGGCAGCGCGGCCAGCGCACGCGTGGACGTCGGCATCGCGAGCGCCGCCTCCACGATGGCGGTGTCCGCGAGCACCTTGCCCGGCGAGATGTCGCGCCGCTGCGCGATGTGGTCCCGGGTCGTCCACAGCTCCCGTACGGTGCCGAGCTGGCGCCGGCGCCGCACCTTGTGCATGCCCGACGTACGCCGCCAGGGGTCCCGGCGGGGCTCCGGCGGCGGCGCCGCGGCGATCGCCGCGAACTCCTCCTGGGCCCACCGCAGCTTCCCCTGCGCCGTCAGCTCCTCGACCAGGGCGTCCCGCAGGTCCACGAGCAGCTCGACGTCGAGCGCCGCGTAGCGCAGCCAGGGCTCGGGCAGCGGCCGGGTGGACCAGTCCACGGCGGAGTGGCCCTTCTCCAGCGCGTACCCGAGGACGTTCTCGACCATCGCGCCGAGCCCGACGCGGGGGAAGCCGGCGAGCCGGCCGGCCAGCTCCGTGTCGAACAGCGCGCCCGGGTGCATGCCTATCTCGCCGAGGCACGGCAGATCCTGGGTGGCGGCGTGCAGAACCCATTCCGCATCGCCGATCGCCGCCGCGAGGCCGGAGAGGTCCGGACAGGCCACCGGATCGATCAGCGCCGTGCCCGCGCCCTCCCGCCGCAACTGCACGAGGTACGCCCGCTGCCCGTAGCGGTAGCCGCTGGCGCGCTCCGCGTCGATGGCGACCGGGCCGCGACCCGCGGCGAACGCCCGGACGACCGCGTCGAGCGCCTCGGGGTCCGCGGTGACGGGCGGGATGCCCTCGCGGGGCTCCAGAAGGGGGACCGGCGCCGGTCCGGAGGTCGATGCTCCGGGTGCGGGGAGTCTGTCCTCTGCTGCGGTCTCTTGGGCGTCGGTCACGTGTCAAGGGTATCTGTGAGTCGTGCACGACAGCGCCCGTCGACCGAACGTTACGTCGACGGGCGCTGCGCGGATGCCGGTAGAGGGCCCGTCACCGGGCCGGGGTCAGTGGATGATGCCGGTGCGCAGCGCCACCGCCACCATGCCGGCGCGGTCGCCCGTGCCGAGCTTGCGCGCGATGCGGGCGAGGTGGCTTTTGACGGTCAGTGCGGACAGTCCCATCGAGACGCCGATGGCCTTGTTCGACTGGCCCTCCGCCACCAGCCGCAGCACCTCGACCTCGCGGCCGGACAGCTCGCGGTAGCCGCCGGGGTGTCCGGGCGGTCCGGAGTTGCCGCCGGCGCCGGGGGAGCCCGGTGGACGGCGGTGGTGCAGCCGGCCGGCGGCGGCGCCGATGTGCGCCGCGTTGGGGCGGGTGGGCAGGCCCATGCCGGTGCGGGTGCCGGTGACGACGTAGCCGCGGACGCCGCCCGCGAGGGCGTTGCGTACGGCGCCGATGTCGTCGGCGGCGGAGAGCGCGAGGCCGTTGGGCCAGCCCGCGGAGCGCGCTTCGGAGAGGAGGGTGAGGCCGGAGCCGTCGGGCAGGTGGACGTCGGCGACGCAGATGTCGCGGGGGTTGGCGATCCGGGGGCGGGCCTCCGCGATGGACGACGCCTCGATCACGTCGCGCACGCCCAGCGCCCACAGGTGGCGGGTGACGGTCGAGCGCACGCGGGGGTCGGCCACGACGACCATGGCCGTCGGCTTGTTGGGGCGGTAGGCGACCAGGCTTGTGGGTTGCTCGAGGAGAACAGACACCAGGTCCCTCCAGACGGTGTGCGGGGACGGGGCCGGCTGGGAGAGCCGGGACGTTCCGTGTCGCGTACGGAAGGTCTCTCACGTCTTCGGCACGAGCCTCGAAAGGCTTTAGGCAATGATCACGAATTAGTGAGTAAAAAACGGACAATTCGGATGGGCGATCGACTGCGCGGCGATCAGCGCCGGCGCGGGCCGCCCCGGCGCTGCGGCATCGGCACGATCGGCGCGGCGTCCGGCTCCGGCGCCGCCGGCGCCGCGGCCGACGGCGGCAGCCCCGCGCACTGGCACAGCATCTCCACCCACGCCGCCAGGTGCGCCGCCGCGTCCGGGGCGCCGTCCCCGGCCGCGCGCGACGGCTGCGGCGTCCAGGACGCCCGGATCTCGATCTTCGTGGTCGTGTCGCGC
The DNA here is from genome assembly GCF_045781775.1 of Streptomyces sp. 184. NCBI lineage: Bacteria > Bacillati > Actinomycetota > Actinomycetes > Kitasatosporales > Streptomycetaceae > Streptomyces > Streptomyces sp. 184. Next base: position 2,645,867 of record NZ_CP123230.1, read on the forward strand.
TCAGCCAGCCCGCCGAAGTGGTGCGAGGACGCGCGCGTCACCGTGCCGCTGGGCTCGCCGTAGCCCAGTCCGCGGGTGTCCAGCGCGCCGGTCAGCCAGGACCAGCACACCTCCGGCAGCAGCGGGTCCGCGGCCATCTCCGGCTCCAGCTCCGCGCGCAGCAGCGTGACGAAGCGGAACGTACCGCGCCAGGTGTCCTGCCCGTCCGGGTCGTGCAGCAGGACCAGCCGGCCGTCGGCCGGCTCGACGTCCTCCGCGGCCCCCTCCTCGATGTCCGCCTCCAGGGCGTACGCGAACGGGGCGATGCCCCGCGGCGCACGCGTCTGCTGGAGCGCCACCTCGGGGCGTACCGCAGCGGAGCCGAGGGCCTCGACGGCCTTCCGGAACGGGGGTGGCAGGGCTCCGCCCGCCCCCTGGCCGTCCGGGCGTCCATCGGGTTCGTCGACGAGGTGTCCAGGAGCCGCAACCATGCCCGGAAGACTAGGGGGCGCGACGTGCAGAAGCGCTGCGGGACACCCGGGTGGCCGGATCTCGACTCCCTCGCCCGTGCGAAGATGCGGGGGTGAGTGCCGACAGCGCCCCCAGCCCCCCCGCCCCGTCCGCCGCCGGTGCCGCCCCCGCGGCCCCGGCCCTCGCGGGACCGGCCGCCGACTCCGCGTTCCTGCGCGCGTGCCGGCGCGAGCCCGTGCCGCACACCCCCGTGTGGTTCATGCGCCAGGCGGGCCGCTCGCTGCCCGAGTACCGGCGGCTGCGCGAGGGCATCGGCATGCTCGACTCGTGCCGGCGGGCCGACCTCGTCACCGAGATCACGCTCCAGCCCGTACGCCGGCACGGCGTGGACGCCGCGATCCTCTTCAGCGACATCGTCGTGCCGCTCAAGGCCATCGGCGTCGACCTCGACATCAAGCCCGGCGTCGGGCCCGTCGTCGCCCAGCCGGTCCGCAGCCGCGCGGACCTGGCGCAACTGCGCCCGCTGGAGCCCGACGACGTGCCGTACGTGGCCGAGGCCGTGGGCCGGCTGACGGCGGAGCTGGGCGCGACGCCGCTGATCGGCTTCGCCGGGGCGCCGTTCACGCTCGCCAGCTACCTGGTCGAGGGCGGCCCGTCGCGCAACCACGAGCACACCAAGGCGATGATGTACGGCGCCCCGGAGCTGTGGGCCGAGCTGGTCGGCCGGCTCGCGGGCATCACGGCGGCGTTCCTGCGGGTGCAGATCGAGGCCGGCGCCTCCGCCGTGCAGCTCTTCGACTCCTGGGCGGGCGCGCTGGCCCCCGCCGACTACCGGCGCGCGGTGCTGCCCGCGTCGGCGGAGGTCTTCGCGGCGGTCGCCGGGTACGGCGTGCCGCGCATCCACTTCGGCGTCGGCACCGGCGAGCTGCTGACCGCGATGGGCGAGGCGGGCGCCGACGTCGTCGGCGTCGACTGGCGGGTGCCGCTGGACGAGGCGGCGCGGCGCGTCGGCCCGGGCAAGGCGCTCCAGGGCAACCTCGACCCGGCGGTCCTGTTCGCGCCGCGGCCGGCGATGGAGGACAAGGCCGGCGAGGTGCTCCGGGCGGCGGCGGGGCTGGAGGGCCACGTGTTCAACCTCGGCCACGGCGTGCTCCCGACGACGGACCCGGACGCGCTGACGCGGCTCGTGGAGTACGTGCACGAGTCCTCGGCCCGCTGACGCCGGCGCCGTACACGGTGTGAGCCCCCGGCGACCGGGGGCCGCCCCCGCACCGGGGTCACGCGGGGTGTCGCGACGGTCAACGCCCCGCTATCACGCCGGCGTTGGGAAAGATAGGTCTGGCGCCGTGTGCCCCCGATCGCGTAGAACACCGCCATGTGGGTGTGCTTCGCGCTCGTCGCCTGGGCGGCTGCGCTGCTGACGTGCGGGCGTCTGGTCCTCGTCGGTTCCGTCGCCGCGGCACAGCCCGAGCCCGAGGCGGCGCGGGTCCGCGGGGCGCGTGAGCTGACCCTGTACGAGGCCGCCTTCCTCGCCGGCGGGCCGCGGCGGGTCATCGACGTCACCCTCGTGTCGCTGGCGCGGGAGCGGCGGCTGCTGCTCGCGCACACCGGCTGGGCGACCGTCGTGGACCCCGAGGGGCGCGACCCCGTCGAGCGCGCCGTGATCGCCGCCGCCGGACCCGGCGGGCAGAGCACGATTCCGGCCATCCGCGCCACCGCCCGCTCCGCCGACGCGCTGCGCGAACTGGACGACGGCCTCGCCGCCGCCGGGCTCGCGGTGCCCTCGCCGATCCGGTCCGCCGTGCGCGCCGCGGTGCGGCACGTACGGGTCGCGGGGCTGGTGGTGCTCGGCGCCGGGACGGCCGCGCTGGCGCTGCGGGCGCCGGCGCAGGAGCCGGTCGCGGGCTGGTTCGTCCTGCCGCTGATACTGGTCTGCGGCTGCCTGGCGATAGCCCGGCTGGAGATCGGCGAGTACACCCGCTGGGCCACGCCCGACGGCCGCGGGCTGCTGGCCACCCTCGACGAGGCGGACTCGCCGCTGACCGGGCTCGCCGTGCACGGGCCGGCCGCGCTCCCCGACCCCGACATGCGCGCCGCGCTCGCGCGGTAGGCCGACGCGCCGCGACACCCCCGCCGGGGTCCTTTACATCAGCAACTCGGCCAAGAATTATCACTTTTACCCTCCTTTCTCCCTGCTCCCCGCGCCGCTGCCGAGCGGCCGTCCGTCACGCCTCGTCGCCCCGGAAGGCTCCTTCGTGAGAGCAGCAGTGCTGTACGGAATCCTCGGTTCGCTCGCTCTCACCGGCCTCGCCGCGGCCCCCGCCGCCGACGCCGCGCGGACGGGGACCGCGGTCCCGGTGTCCCGCGCGGCAGAAGGGCCGGAGGCCCGCGGGGTCGCCGTCGCCGCGGCCCGCGCCGCGAAGGCCGGCGTCGACTTCGCCCGCTGCCCGGCGGCGGAGGGGCTGCCGGCGCCCATCGAGTGCGGCACCGTCGCCGTCCCGCTGGACTACGCCCGCCCCGGCGGCCGGCAGCTCGAACTCACCGTCAGCCGCATCGGCGCCACCGGCCCGCGCGCCGAGCGGCAGGGCCGGCTCGTCTTCAACCCCGGCGGCCCCGGCGGCTCCGGCACGTACTTCCCGCTGCTGAGCCGCTCCCCGGAGTGGCGGCGGCTGGCCGAGGCGTACGACTTCGTCGGCTACGCCCCGCGCGGCGTCGAGCGCTCCGGCGCGCTGTCCTGCCAGGACCCCGACGAATTCATGAAGGCGCCGTCGAACACCTCCCCGCGCCCCTCGGAGCGCGAGAAGCGCGCCCGGATCGAGAAGGCGCGCGCGTACGCCGACGGCTGCGCCGGGATCCCCGGCCTGCGGCACTACACGTCCCTCAACAACGCCCGCGACCTCGACGTGCTGCGCGCCGCGCTCGGCGAGCGCAAGCTGACCTACCTCGGCGCCTCCTACGGCACCTACTTCGGCAGCCTGTACGCCGCCCTCTTCCCCGACCACGTGCGCCGCATGGTCTTCGACAGCCCGGTCGACCCCGACCCGCGGCAGATCTGGTACGGCAACAACCTGCGCCAGTCCGCCGCGTTCGAGGAGCGCTGGGCCGACTGGCAGCGCTGGGTCGCCAGGCACCACGACGTCTACCGCCTCGGCCGCAGCCGGTGGGAGGTGGCGGCGGCGTACGAGCGGGCCCGCGAGCTGATCGAGAAGGAGCCCGTGGCCGGGAAGGTCGGCACCGCCCAGTTGCAGGCGGGCTTCCTGCGGGCGGCGTACGCCGACGGCTACTGGGCGCCGGCCGCCACCGCGCTCGCGGACTACCTGGACGGCAGGCCCGGGACGCTGGCGGAGTTCGCCGCCGACGATCCGGAGGACAACGGGGCGGAGGAGAACGGCAACGCCGTCTACACCGCCGTCGAGTGCAACGACGCGCCCTGGCCCACCGACTGGGAGACCTGGGACCGCGACAACAGCCGGCTCGCGCGCGTGGCGCCGTTCGAGACGTGGGAGAACGCCTGGATGAACCTGCCGTGCGCGTTCTGGGCCGGGCCGCGGCAGCAGCCCCTCGACGTCCGCACCGGCGCCGGCGAGCTGCCGCCCGTGCTCCTCCTGGCCGCCGAGCGGGACGCGGCCACGCCGTACGACGGCGCGCGGGAACTCGCGCGCCGGCTGGGCGGCTCGGCGGACCTGGTGACGGAGAAGGACGCCGGGTCGCACGGGCTCGCCGGCGGCGCGAACGCCTGCGTCAACAAGCACGTCGACACGTACCTGCTGACCGGCCGCGCACCCGGCGACGTGAACTGCGCGCCGCACCCGGAGCCGAAGGCGGAGCGCGGCCGCAAGCGGTCCGTGGCGCCGGGGGCGGGCGGCCCGGCGGTCGGCTGAGGCGCCCGCCGCCGGGTTCTTCCGCGTCAGGCCAGGGAGGCGACCAGCTCCGCGACGGGCTTGCGGCGGCCGGTGTAGAACGGCACCTCCTCGCGGACGTGCAGCCGCGCCTCGGACCCGCGCAGGTGGCGCATCAGGTCCACGATGCGGTGCAGTTCGTCGGCCTCGAAGGCAAGGATCCACTCGTAGTCGCCGAGGGTGAACGACGGCACCGTGTTGGCGCGCACGTCGGGGAAGCCCCGGGCCATCTTGCCGTGGTCGGCGAGCATGCGGCGGCGGTCCTCGTCCGGCAGCAGGTACCAGTCGTAGGAGCGGACGAACGGGTACACGCTCACGTACGCGCGCGGGCTCTCGTCCGCCAGGAACGCCGGAATGTGCGACTTGTTGAACTCGGCGGGGCGGTGCAGCGCCATGTTCGACCACACCGGCGCGAGGGCGCGGCCCAGGCGGGTGCGGCGGAAGAGGTTGTACGCCTCCTGGAGCGCGTCCGAGGTCTCCGCGTGCCACCAGATCATGACGTCGGCGTCGGCGCGCAGCCCGGACACGTCGTACGTGCCGCGGACGACGACGTCCTTCGCGGCGAGCTGGTCGAACAGCTCGGTCACCTCGTCCGCGTAGCCGGCGCGGTCCTCGGGGAGGGTGTCGCGGAGCCGGAACACCGACCAGAGGGTGTAGCGGATGACCTCGTTGAGATCCTTGGCCTTCTTGCCGGCGTTCGCGGAGCGCGAGGGGGCCGCCGGGGGGGTTGCGTCACTCATGCGGCCATTGTCCCAGGGGCCCCGAGCAGCTCGTCGGCGGCCCGGTGCGCGCTCGCGACGCAGGCGGGGATGCCCACGCCGTCGTACAGCGCGCCGCACACCGCGAGCCCGGCGGGCAGCGCGCCGCGGATCCGCTCGACGCGCGCGTCGTGCCCCACCTCGTACTGCGGCAGGGCGCCGCGCCAGCGGCTGACGCGGCTCGCGACGGGGCGGGCGGCGAGCCCGGTGGCGGCGCGGAGGTCGTCGAGGGAGGCGGCGACGAGGTCGGCGTCGTCCCGTTCGAGGGTCTTGTCGTCGTCGATGCGGCCGACGGAGGTACGCAGCAGGAAGAGGCCGTCGTCGCCGGCCCAGCGCCACTTGGCGGAGGAGAACGTCGACGCCTTGATGGTCCGCCCGTCGACCGGCGGCACCAGGAAGCCGGTGCCGGCCGGCAACTGCTCCTCCGCCTCCCGGCGGGGGAGGGCGAGGGTGATCAGCGCCATCGACGCGTACCGCACGCCGTCGAACTCCGCGGCGGCGCGCGGTGCGAGGCCCCGCAGCAGCCGTGCGGCGGCCCCCGCGGGCACGGCGAGGACGACGGCGTCGGCGTCGAGGGAGCGCCCCCCGGCGACGACCCGCCAGCGGGCGGGGGCGGGATCCTTGCCGGAGCCGGAGCCGGAGCCGGAGCCGGAGCCGGAGCCGGAGCCGGAGTCCCGGCCGGAGTCGGAGTCGGGGTCGCGGTCGGCGGCGGGGGAACCCTCGCCCCGCTCCAGCGACGCGACCTCCGCGCCGAGCACGATCTCGCCGCCCGCGGCACGGACCGCGTCCGCCACCGCAGACGGCAGCCGGCCGATGCCGCCCTCGATGCCCATGAACACCGGCGCCGGCGCCGCGCCCGCGGCGGGCGCCGCGGCGGCACGGGACTGCACCGCCCGCGCCGCGCCCAGCAGCGTCCGCTCCTCGCGCAGCGCCGCGAACAACTGCGGGACCGCGGCGCGCATCGACAGCCGGTACGCGTCCCCCGCGTACACCCCGCCGAGCAGCGGCTCCACCAGCCGGTCCGTGACCTCCGCGCCCAGCCGCTCCGCGACGAACGCGCCGATCGCCACGTCCTCGCCCGGCTCCGCCGGCGGCAGCTCCGCCTCCCGGCCGGCCCGCGCCAGGCCCTCCGGCGACAGGACCTCCGCCGCCGCCAGCCGCTCCAGATCGCCGGGGACGCCCATCACCTGGCCGCCCGGCAGCGGCCGCAGCCGCCCCCGGGTCCACACCGTCGCGCCCAGGGCGGCCACCGGCTGAAGCACCCCGCCGAGCCCCACCGCGCGCGCGAGGTCCACCGCCTCCGGGCGGCGGGCCAGCAGCGCCTCCGCGCCGAGGTCGGCGGGCACACCGGCCACCTCGCCCGCGTGCAGCTTGCCGCCCAGCCGGGTCCCGGCCTCCAGCAGCGTGACCCGCGCGCCGCGGGCCAGCAGCCGGTGCGCGGCGGCGAGTCCGGCGATGCCGCCGCCGATGACGACGACCCTGGGCGCGGGTTCCGCGGGCTGTGCGCTGCTCATGGGGCCACTGTCTCAGACGGCGCCGACAGGCCCGTACGAGCCCTGCGGGAGATCGCGCGGCAATGTCTCGGGCACGACGGGCAGGCGTGCGGACGGGCCCGCCCGAGCACGGCGGGGTCCGCGTACGCGGGACGCGCCGGGCCCGGCCGCACGCCCCCTTCACGCCTCCGCCGCCCGTCTACGCGGCCCTCCTCGCCGACGCCGTGCCCCGGGCGTGGTCCGATCGTGACCCTTCCGGGACCCGCCATCCCGAACCGTTGCCCCCGCTGCTCCGTCGAACCGGCAGACATCGACACCTGGGGGGTTCGACGATGCACGCACGCAGCACGACCAGACCCGCGCTCGCCGCCGCACTGCTGGCCGCCGCGCTCGCCGTCGGCGGCTGCTCCGGCAGCGGCGACGACTCCGCGGACAGCGGCACCGCCTACGCCCGGGACGACGCCAAGGCGCAGAAGGCACCGCGCGGGGGAGCCGCGGACGGCGCCGGCGCCGGTGACTCGGACGCCGGGGAGTCCGCCGCCTCGCCCGCGCCCCGCGGCGGCGCCACCGCCGCCGACGGGATCTCGCTCGCGCCGCAGGCGCTCGTCCGCACCGCCGAGATCACCGTGCGCACCAGGGACCTGGCCGACGCCGCCGGCTCCGCCCGCGCGCTGGCCGAGGGTGCCGGCGGCTACGTCGGCGACGAGTCCACCAGCCGGGAGCCGGGCGCCCCCGCGCGCGCCCGGCTCACCCTGCGGGTGCCCGCCGAGGAGTACGACGCCGTCCTCGGTGACCTCGCCGGGCTGGGCCGGGTCGTCGACCGCGAGGTGCGGGTGAAGGACGTCACCGACGAAGTGGTGGACGTCGACAGCCGGGTGCGGTCCCAGCGCGCGAGCGTCGACCGCATCCGGGGGCTGATGAACGACGCCACGAAGCTCGGTGACGTCGTCACTCTGGAGGGCGAACTCAGCAGCCGCCAGGCCGACCTGGAAGCGCTCCTCGCCCGGCAGTCCTCGCTGGAGGAGCGCACCGCGCTCGGCACGATCACCCTGGAGCTGCGCCGGCCGGCCGCGGGGCCGCCGGAGGACGCGGACGACGGCACCGGCGTCGTGGACGCGCTGGCCGGCGGCTGGGACGCCTTCGTCACGGGGCTGCGCGGGGTGCTGATCGCGGTCTCCGCGTCGCTGCCCTTCGCCGCGCTCCTCGTCCTGCTCGTCCTGGCCTGGCGGTGGCTGCGCCGCCGGCTGCCGCGGCGCCACGTCACCCCGCCGCCCAGTCCGTATGCCGGACACCCGGCACCCCAGGGAAGCGGGCCGGAGTAACCAGACGTAGCGTGTCCCTCACGGCGGAGAAAGGGAGCGTCATGGGGGCCAAGCAGCGGATGGTGGTCATCGGCGGCGACGCGGCGGGCATGTCCGCGGCGTCGCAGGCGCGCCGGATGAAGGCGCCGGACGAGCTGGAGATCACCGCGTTCGAGCGCGGCCGGTTCACGTCGTACTCCGCCTGCGGCATTCCGTACTGGGTCGGCGGCGAGGTCGCCGAGCGCGACCGGCTCATCGCCCGCAGCCCCGAGGAGCACCGCCGGCGCGGCATCGACCTGCGGATGCGTACCGAGGTCACCGAGATCGACCTGGACCGGCAGTGCGTGCGCACCCGGGCCCTCGACGAGGAGGGCGGCGCGCAGGAGCGCTGGCACGGCTTCGACCACCTGGTGGTCGCCACCGGCGCCCGCCCGCGGCGCCCGCCGCTGCCCGGCATCGACGCGCCCGGGGTGCACGGCGTGCAGAGCCTGGACGACGGCCAGGACCTGCTGGACCGGCTGGAGAAGAAGCAGGTGCGGCACGCGGTCGTGGTCGGCGCCGGGTACATCGGCGTGGAGATGGCCGAGGCGTTCTGCCACCGCGGCATCCACGTCACCGTGCTGGAGCGCGCCGACCAGCCCATGAACACCCTCGACCCCGACATGGGCGCGCTGGTGCACGAGGCGATGAACGGCAACGGCATCACGACCGTCACCGGCGCCGAGGTCACCGAGATCCTCACCGGCACGGACGGCGAGGTGCGCGGCGTGGCCGCGGCGCAGGGCGAGTACCCGGCGGACGTCGTCGTGCTCGGCCTCGGCGTACGCCCGGAGACCGGGCTCGCGCGGGACGCGGGGCTGCCGCTGGGCGAGTCCGGCGGGCTGCTGACGGACCTCGCGATGCGGGTGCGGGGGCAGGAGAACGTGTGGGCGGGCGGCGACTGCGTCGAGGTGCTCGACCTGGTGTCGGGCCGCGAGCGCTACATCCCGCTGGGCACCCACGCCAACAAGCACGGGCAGGTCATCGGCCGCAACGTCGGCGGCGGCTTCGCCACCTTCCCCGGAGTGGTCGGCACGGCCGTCAGCAAGGTGTGCGACCTGGAGATCGCCCGTACGGGTCTGCTGGAGGCGCAGGCGCGCGAGGTGGGCCTCCAGTACGTGACGGTCACCATCCGGTCGACCAGCCGCGCCGGCTACTACCCGCGGGCCGCGCCCATGCACGTGAAGATGCTCGCGGAGCGGCGTACGGGCCGGCTGCTCGGCGTGCAGATCGTCGGCCGCGAGGGCGCCGGCAAGCGGGTGGACGTGGCGGCGGTGGCGCTGACGGCGGGCATGACGGTCGAGCAGATGACGGCCCTGGACCTGGGGTACGCACCGCCGTTCTCGCCGGTGTGGGACCCGGTGCTGGTCGCGGCGCGCAAGGCGGCGGCGGCGGTCGCGGACGACGCGCGGGAGAGCGAGGGCGGCTGACGGCCCGGGTCAGCCGGCGCGCAGCGCCGGGTGGTCGGCGACGACGGTGCAACTGCCGGCGGCGATCTCGGTGTAGCCGGCGTCCCTGACCACCGGCAGCCCGCTCGCGACCAGCCCCGCCCAGCGCTCCGGCGCCGCGGTGCGGACGGCGACGGGGAAGCCGGCGGCGCGCCAGGCCGCGCGGTCGCCGTCTGACAGCTCCCACCAGGCGAGTTGGGCCCCGTGGCCCGCCTGCGCCATGGCCTTGCCCGCGGTCATGCCGAGGCCGGGCGCCAGCCACAGCACCGGGACCCCGGGCGCGGGCGGGGCAGGGGGCACGGGGTCGTCGAGGTCGGTGCCGGAGACCTGGAGCCGGGCGAGGTCCCTGGGCCAGCCGTCGAGCGGTACGGGCGGGAAGACCCGCACCTCGGCGGCGTCCGGGCCGTCCCCGGACGCGCCTTCCCCGCCGCCCGCCGACGTCACCGTGATCCCCGGCAGCGCCTCCGCGCGGCGCCACTCCGCGCCCCGGGCGCGCCGCACCACCTTGCGGATCCGGGCGTCCTGCCAGTCCCGTACCGCCTCGGCCCACGGGCCCTCGCCGGCCGAGCGCTCGTCCGCGAGCAGGGCCAGCACCGCGCGGGCCGCCGTCTGGAGCGCGTCGGTGCGCGCGGGCGGGCTGCCGCGTTCGATGCGTACGACGAGGGGGAGGACGAACTGCGGCAGCTCGTCGCGGCTCACCGCCTCGTGCGGGAGGGGGCTGGTTCCGGCGCTGGTCACGCGGTCAAGTGTGCCAGGGGCGCCGTCTGCTTGGCGGAGGGAGGGATTCCGGCAGATCATGCCGTATGCGCAGTGATTTGTTCGCGAAGGAAAACATGGCCGAGCCTGCGACGCAGGCCGGTATGACTCTCCAGAATTCCAAGTCCATCAAGTACGCCGTCAACGGCGAGTGCCTGGCCCGCCAGGGCGCGATGATCGCCTACCGGGGCAGTCTCCAGTTCGAGAAGAAGGGCCAGGGGGCGGGCCAGTTCCTCAAGCGCGCCGTCACCGGCGAGGGGCTGGCGCTCATGTCGGTGAAGGGCCAGGGCGAGTGCTGGTTCGCGCTCAGCGCGGCGAACTGCTTCATCCTCGACTTCGACCAGCCGAACGACAGCCTCACCCTCAACGGGCGCAACGTGCTGTGCTTCGACTCGACGCTGTCCTACGACATCAAGGTGGTCAAGGGCGCCGGCATGGCGGGCGGCGGGCTGTTCAACAGCGTGTTCACCGGCCAGGGCCGGCTGGGCGTGGTCTGCGACGGTACGCCGATCGTCATCCCCGTCTCGCCCGGCTACCCGGTCTTCGTCGACACCGACGCCGTCGTCGGCTGGAGCACGCAGCTCCAGACGGGGCTGCACCGCTCGCAGAGCTTCGGGTCCATGATCCGCGGCGGCTCCGGCGAGGTCATGCAGCTCCGGCTGGACGGCGAGGGGTTCGTCGTGGTGCGGCCGAGCGAGACCGGCACGGGGGCGCCCGCCGGGTGACCCCCCGCCGCGGCGGCGGGGGCGGCGAGCGTCCCGCCCGCCCTCCGCCGGCACCGCGGGCGCGGCCCGTACGCGCCTCAGCCCGCCGCCAGCTCCGAGACCCTGGCGAAGCCGTAGCCGCGGCGGCGCAGCTCCGGCACGATCTCGCGCACCGCCTCCTCCGTGACCGGCGCCGCGCTGCGCGTGACGTGCAGGACGACCACCGACCCCGGCCGCACCCGCGTCAGCACCTCCTCGGCCACCGCGGCCGGGTCGGTGGCGAACGCGTCGCCGCTGGAGACGTCCCACTGCACCGCGGTCACGCCCGTCGGGGCGAGGTCGCGCAGCGCCTCGTCGTCGTAGCAGCCGCCGGGGAAGCGGAAGTACGGGACGGGCGCGGGCACGCCCGCGCGGCGCAGCTCGGCGAAGGTGCGCTCGACCTCGCCGCGCAGGGCGCCGGGGCCGGCCTCGGGCAGCCCGTGGCAGGGGGCGGCGAAGGCGTGGTGGCTGTAGGAGTGGTTGGCCACCTCGAAGAGCGGGTCGCGGCCGATGGCGCGGGCCTGGTCGGGGTAGCGGGCGGCCCAGGTGCCGGTCATGAAGACGGTGGCGGGCACCTTCAGCTCCCGTAGCGCGGCGATGAGCCCGGGGTTGTCGAACCGCTCGCCGGCGTCGGCGCGGGCGTGCTGGCCGGCCATCATGTCGGCGTCGAAGGTGAGCGCGACGCGCTTGCCGCCCGCGGTCCCGCGGGCGCCGTGCCGCCACACCGGCGCGCGCCCCGCGCGGGCCCGCGGCGCCTTGGCCTCGCCGTACGTGTCGCCGTGCGCCTTCCGGGGCGCCCGGTCAGGCGGCTGTTCCGGCGGCCGGAGCGGCGGCTGTCCCGTCCCGTACGCCGCCGGGTGGTCGCTGTAGTCCCGCGCGGCGGGCGCGCCGACCGGTGCCGAGGGCGCGGGCGCCTCGGCGCACGCCGGGAGGAAGAGGGCGAGCAGCGCGACGAGGGCCGCGCGGGCGGGGCGCGGGCGCCGGAAGTGGATCATGCGGGGAGCGTAAGAGCGCCCGCAGGGGGCGCGCGCGCCAGAGCGAGCGCCCGGGTGAACGGGCTACGCGCGCCGCGGCGCCGGCCCGGATCAGGCCGGGGCCGGCGCCGCGTCGAGGGGCGGTACGTACGGTGCGTGCCGTACGTACGGTGCGCACGGTACGTACGGGCCGGGCGGCTACCGCCAGCGGCCGGTGATGGCGAACGTGGTGCCGGGCGCGTAGCAGTTCACGTACATCGTCCGGCCGCTCGGCGAGAACGTGACGCCGGCGAACTCGCCGTACTCCGGCTCCTCCGCGCTGCCCGTGTTCTGCCGGTTGCGCGCCACCGCGAAGACCTCGCCCCGCCGCGAGACGCCGTAGACGTGCTGCTCGCCGCCGCCGTCCTCGCAGAGGAACAGGCCGCCCGAGGGCGACAGGGCGATGTTGTCCGGGGACTCGCCGGGGGTGTCGACGCCGTGGTCGGGGCCGAAGCGGATGACGAGCTTCAGCTCGTTGGTCCGCGGGGTGTAGCGCCACACCTGGCCGAAGTGGTCGCCGCCCGAGCCCTCGGCGGTCTTGGCGAAGCTGGAGACGAAGTACACCGACTTGCCGCCCCAGTAGCAGCCCTCCAGCTTCTGCGCGTGCGACATGGCGCGCCCGAAGTCCTGGTGGCGGATCGGGGTCTCGGCCGCCAGCGGGTCGGGGACCTCGATCCACTCGACGTCGTCGAACGTGGTGCCGATCTCCTCGACCACCGACAGGTCCGGCACGTCCGGCACCCGCATGGCCTGGAGTTCGCCGCCGGCCCGCAGCGAGCCGACGCCGCGCTTGGGCTTCTTCGGCAGGAAGCGGTAGAAGAGCCCGAACGGCTGCTCGAAGGCGTCCTCGGTCTCGTAGACGACGCCGTTGGACGGGTCGAAGGCGACGGCCTCGTGCTGGAAGCGGCCCATCGCGGTGAGCGGGACGGCGCCGCTCTCGTGCGGGTCGCAGGGGTCGACCTCGAAGATGAAGCCGTGGTCCTTGGTGTACCCGTTGGTGCCGGCCTTGTCCTCGGTCTCCTCGCAGGTCAGCCAGGTGCCCCAGAGGCTGGGCCCGCCGGCGCAGTTGACCGCGGTGCCGGCGATGCCGACGCGCTCGCCCTCCAGCTTGCCGTTCCGGCCGACGTCCAGCACGGTGCAGCCGCCCATGCCCATGGGGTCGTACGTCAGGCCCTCGATGGCGGGGACGCGGTGCGTGGCGTTGTGGCGGTTCTCGTGGTTGCGGACGAGCCGTACGTCAGCTCCGCCGCCGCGGGCGCGGAAGGCGGCCATGCCGTCGTGGTTGGAGGGCACGGTGCCCTCGCCGGAGAGCAGTTGGTCGCCTTCGCGGGAGAGCACCCGGTAGCGGAAGCCCTCGGGGAGGTCCAGGAGGCCGTCGGGGTCGGGGACGAGCGGGCCGTAGCCGGCGTCCTGCGGGGCGTGCGCGGCGGCCGTTCCGGCGTACAGCTCGGAGACGCTTCCGGTGAAGGCGATGCCGGCGCCGAGCGCACCGGTGCGGGCGAGAACCTGACGTCGTGTTGCAGACATACGGACTGACCAACTCCCTGCTGACGGAACAGGAGAACGGTGACCCGATCGTGTGTACCACCCGGTGAACCGAAAGTGAACCAGGTGACAGGTGTGTGAAGGGTCTAGTCCTCTGGTGGCCGGGTGCCGCCGGTACTCTCTGCCGTCGGGCGGTCGCCCGCGGTGTTCTGTTCGTCCTGGTCACGGCGGGCTTCGCGGGCCAGAGCGGTGAGCCGGGATATCGCGCGAAAGTACTTCTTGCGGTACCCGCCGGCGAGCATCGCGGAGCCGAAGAGCCGGTCGAACGGAACGCCGGAGGCGAGCACGGGTATCTCCCGGTCGTACAGCCGGTCCGCGAGCACCACGAGCCGCAGCGCCGTCGCCTCGTCGGCCACCGGCCGCACGCCGGTCAGGCAGACGGTCCGTACGCCGTCGGTCAGCGCGCCGTAGCGGCTGGGGTGGACGCGCGCGAGGTGGCCGAGGAGGTCGGGGAAGGCGTCGAGGGTGGCGCCGGGGGCGGCGCCGGCGGCGCGGGTGACGGCCTCGTCGGTCAGTGGGGCGGAGGTGGGGGTACCCCCGCCAGTGAGGGCGTGGCCGGCGGGGGAGGGCAGGCCGCGGTGGCGGTAGTCGTCGCCGTCGATGCGCAGCGGGCGGAAGCGGGCGGCCAGGCCCTGTATCTCGCGCAGGAAGTCGGCCGCGGCGAAGCGGCCCTCGCCCAGCTTGCCGGGCAGGGTGTTGGAGGTGGCGGCCAGCGCGACGCCGGCGTCGACGAGCTTGCCGAGGAGGCTGGAGACCAGCACGGTGTCGCCGGGGTCGTCCAGTTCGAACTCGTCGATGCACAGCAGCCGGTGGCCGCCGAGGGTGCGTACCGTCTGCTGGAAGCCGAGCGCGCCCACCAGGTTCGTCAGCTCCACGAAGGTGCAGAAGCCCTTGCGCTCGGGCGCCGCCTCGGTGGCGTGCCAGACGGAGGCCAGCAGGTGCGTCTTGCCGACGCCGAAGCCGCCGTCCAGATACACCCCGCGCGGCCCGGCCGGCTCCTCCGGCGCCCGCCGCCACCACGGCCGCCGGCTTCCCCCGCCTCGGCGGGCGGTGGCGCCGCCGAGCCCGGCGGCGAAGGCCGCCAGCGCCCGTACGGCCTCGGCCTGGCCAGGGTGGGCCGGGTCCGGGACGTAGGTCGAGAAGCGCACCGAGTCGAAGCGCGGCGGCGGCACCAGTTCGGCCACCAGCCGCTCGGCGGGGACGTGCGGCTCGCGGCCCGTGAGCGCACCGGGGGATATGCCGGCGCCGGGCGTGTCGGCGGTGGAGGCGGAGGCGGATGAGGGCACGTTCTCACTGTACGGTCGGGGCCTCGGCAAGCCGTACACCAGTGCGTCATGCCACACTGCCGCTTATGCGTCGCCTCCTGCCCGTACCCGCAGATCCGTCCGCGCTCGCCGATCGCGAGTGGTCCCTGGACGAGCTTGCCGACGCCTATGCCTACCCGGCCGAAGGCGTGTGGCTACGGGCCAACATGGTCAGCTCCGCCGACGGCGCCGCGTCCTTCGCCGGGCGCTCCCAGGCGCTGTCGTCGGAGGCGGACATGCGCCTCTTCGGCGTGCTTCGCGGGCTGGCGGACGTGGTGGTCGTGGGTGCAGAAACGGTACGCCTTGAGGGGTACCGGCCGGCTCGCGCCCGGGCGGCCTTCGCCGCCCGCAGGGCCGCGGCCGGCCAGGGTCCCGCGCCGCCCGTCGCGGTGCTCTCCGCCTCCCTCGACCTGGACTTCTCGCTGCCGCTGTTCAGCGCGCCGGCCGTCCCGACGCTGCTGCTGACGGGCGCGCAGGCGCCCGCGGAGCGGCTGGCCGCGGCCCGGGCAGCGGGGGTGGAGGTGGTGGTCGCGGGCCGGGGCCGCGGCGCCGACCCGGCGGCGGCCGTCGTCGCGCTCGCCGAGCGCGGGCACCGGCGGCTGCTGACGGAGGGCGGCCCCACCGCGCTGGAGGGCTTCGCCCGGGCGGGGGTGCTCGACGAGCTGTGCCTCACTCTGGCGCCCCTCGCGGCCCTGGGAGACGCGCCACGGATCATGCACGGAGCCGCCCCGCGGGCACAGCCGCTGGGCCTCGGCCTGGAGTCGGTCATGGAGGAGGCCGGCTTTCTGTTCACGCGTTACCGTCGGTTCTGACAATCTGCGGAATATCACGTTCCGCTTAGCCGCGCTGGGGCAGACTTAATCGGCAGGATCGTTTCTGACGTGGTCCTCGTGCCTGTGCGGAAGAAGGGCGTCCATCGTGTTCACCACCGTCCTGATGATCGAGAAGCCGCTCGCGCCCGTGGATGTGGAGATGCTCACCACGCTCCACGGCCAGGAGCCCGTCAGCTTCGTCGTGCTGCTGCAACCCCGCGGGGACCAGGGAGTGCTGTTGCGGGCGCTCGACGACGTAGCGCTGGGAGAGCTGGAGGACGCGGTCCGCGAGTCGGAGGAGCCGGAGGGGCACGAGGCGCTGCCCACCGCCAAGCTGGCGCTGGAGCACTCCCTGAAGGCGCTGCGCGAGCAGGGCGCGGAGGCGGTCGGGGAGATCGTCGACCGGCACCCGCTGGACCTGCTGACGTCCGTCGTGGAGCAGACGCGCGCCGACGAGGTGATCGTGCTCACCGCACCCCACCTGGTGGAGGAGTTCTTCCACCGCGACTGGGCCTCCCGGGCCAGACACAAGGTCGGCGTGCCGGTGCTGAAGCTCTTCGCGCACAACGGCTGATCCCGCGCTCGGGGCCGCGGGGGCGCCACCCGGCCGGGACACCGGCCGCGCCCTCGCGGTCCGGCCCCGGAACGCGGTCGCGGAGTGCGAGAATCGTCGCGTCCCACCCGAGCCCAAGGAGCGCACCACATGACCCCGGGGATCCCGCCCACGCTGGAGAGTCCGCACTTCATCGGCATCGGCGGCGCCGGTATGTCGGGCATCGCGAAGATCCTCGCCCAGCGCGGCGCCGCCGTCGCCGGCAGCGACGCGCGGGAGTCCGGCACCGCCGCCGCGCTCCGTGAGCTGGGCGCCGTCGTGCACCTCGGCCACGCCGCCGGGCACCTCGGCCCCGGCGCCAGCGCCGCCGTCGTCTCCTCCGCCATCCGCGAGGACAACCCCGAGCTGGCCGCCGCCCGCGAGCGCGGCCTGCCCGTGGTGCACCGCTCCGACGCGCTCGCCGCCGTCATGGACGGGCTGCGCCCGGTCGCCGTCGCCGGCACCCACGGCAAGACGACGACCACCTCGATGCTCGCCGTCGCCCTGCGCACGCTGGGCCGCGACCCCTCGTACGCCATCGGCGGCGACATCGACGCCCCCGGCTCCAACGCGCACCACGGCACCGGCGACCTCTTCGTCGCCGAGGCCGACGAGAGCGACCGCAGCTTCCACAAGTACGCGCCCGAGGTCGCCATCGTCCTCAACGTCGAGCTGGACCACCACGCCAACTACGCCTCGCTGGAGGAGATCTACGCCTCCTTCGAGACCTTCGCCGCCCGCATCGTCCCCGGCGGCACCCTGGTCGTCTCCGCCGACCACCCCGGCGCCCGCGAGCTGACCCGCCGGCTGGCCGGCAGCGGCGTGCGCACCGTCACCTACGGCGAGTCACCCGACGCCGACGCGCGCGTCCTTTCCGTCACCCCCCGGGGCCTGGCCAGCGACGTCACCGTGCTGCTCGACGGGGCGAAGCTCACCTTCGGCGTCTCCGTCCCCGGCCGCCACTACGCCCACAACGCCGTCGCCGCCCTGGCCGCCGGCGCCGCGGCCGGCGTGCCCGCCGCGGAGCTGGCACCGGCGCTGGCGTCGTTCACCGGCGTCGGCCGGCGGCTCCAGCCGAAGGGCACGGCCGCGGGCGTACGGGTCGTGGACACGTACGCGCACCACCCCACCGAGATGGCCGCCGACCTGGAGGCCGTACGGGCCGCCGCCGACGACGGCCGCGGCGGGCGCTCCGGCCGCATCCTCGTCGTCTTCCAGCCGCACCTGTTCTCCCGCACCCGCGAGCTGGGCACCGAGATGGGCCGGGCCCTCGCGCTCGCCGACGCCTCCCTCGTGCTCGGCATCTATCCCGCCCGCGAGGACCCCATCCCCGGCGTGACCAGCGACATCATCATCGAAGCCGCGCGCGGCGCGGGCGCCGACGTCACCCCCGCACCCGACATGGCCGCCGTCCCCGGGCTGGTCGCAGGAATGGCGAAGCCCGGTGATCTCGTTCTCACCATGGGGGCAGGGGACGTCACCGAGCTGGGAGACCGGATCCTGTCCCGACTGGAGGGCTGAGATGACATACGAGGTCGACAAGCCGGACGAGCAGTGGCGCGCGGAGCTGGCGCCCGAGGAGTACCGCGTCCTGCGGCAGGCGGGCACCGAGCCCGCCTTCACCGGCGAGTACACCGACACCAAGGCCGAGGGCGTCTACGAGTGCCGCGCCTGCGGGGCCGAGCTGTTCCGCTCGGCGGAGAAGTTCGAGAGCCACTGCGGCTGGCCGAGCTTCTACGACCCCGCGCAGAGCGAGGCCGTCGAGCTGGTGGAGGACCGCTCGCTGGGCATGGTCCGTACCGAGGTGCGCTGCGCCCGCTGCGGCTCCCACCTGGGCCACGTCTTCAGCGGCGAGGGCTACCCGACGCCGACCGACCAGCGCTACTGCATCAACTCCGTCTCCCTGCGGCTGCTGCCCGCCGGCGAGTCCGCCGGACGGTAGCCCGCCGGGGACCCCCCGGGCCCGCCCCCGATGTACGCGGGCCCGGGAGGCGCGAGCGCGCCGGGTGTCAGTCCCCGACGCGCGCGAACGGGGCCGGGGTCTCGCCGGTCCAGCGGTAGAGGTAGACCTCGCCCTCCTGCTTCTTCACGCCGTCCTCGGTCACGGCCCGGCCCTCGGCGACGTAGTAGCGGCCGTCGCCCAGCGCGTCGATGCCGTAGTTGCCGTGGAACTCCCAGCCGCGCAGACCCGTCGCCGGGTCATTCAGGCCCGCGTCGCGCAGGGTCAGCAGCTTGCCCTTCTCGGGCTTCGCCTGGCCCCTGATCTCGCCGCGCACCGGCTTCTTCGAGGCGTCGACGGTGAAGAAGGAGTAGTTCGGGAAGCCCTCCTTCACGCCGTCGTAGACCGCCATGATCCAGTTGCGGGTGTACGGGTCGTACTGGAGGTTCTGCACGCCGTAGGTGGTGTTGCCGGTGTACGCGAAGAACTTGCCGCCGTGCCGCTTCGGGCCGCTGCGGTGCGGGTCCGCCTGCGACAGCGGGCGCTCGTAGCGGCGCCAGTCGCGCACGTCGTACTGAAGGACCACCTGGTGGTCGTTGTCCGTGCGCTCGGTGTTGGAGTACACGCCGTACGCGACCATCAGCTTCTGCGCCCCGCCGCGCTTGCCGAACTCCGGGCCGAAGGAGACGCCGTCGATGCCGGAGCAGCCGTAGCGGTGGTCGGGGGTGTTCGCGGTGTCGCCGTCGAAGACGCCGTCGCCGTTCATGTCGGCGGTGAAGTCCTCGACGACCTCGTTCAGGTGAACGGCGGTCATCACGCCGTCGGTCTCGGCGTTCATGCCGACCCGGTCGATCCTGTCCACGTCGAAGACGGCGATGTAGAACGCCTCTTCCGCCTTGTATTCGAGCGAGCCGTAGACGCGGCCGTCGCGGTCGTTCAGGTCGATGTCGCCGAGGTGGCCGGTGAGGCCCTCGACGGTGCCGATCACGTTGCCGTCGAGGTCGGTCTTGACCAGCATCTGCGTGAACGACCAGTAGACGTGGCCGCGCTTGGTGTCGACGGTGACGCCCTGGACGTGGCTCGTCGGCCACGCCCCGCCCTCGATGTGGGTGGGCAGCTCGGGCGGGCGCGGCTTGGCCGCCGCGGATGCGTCCGCGGGTGCGTTCGCGGCCGCGAAGCCGGCGGGGGCGGCGGTGAGGAGGAGGGCGGGGACGGCTATGCCGGCGACGACGGCCGCTCTGGCCGTACGGTACTTGCCGCGCATGCGGGTTCCTTTCCACGGGTTCATCTCGTGAGCACTTCCGGATTCGCGCAGTGGAGCAGGGGCCGGCCGGCCAGGTGCCGGCCGACCTCGGCGGCGACCATGCCGGCCGCGTTGTGGGCGGTCTGGCGGCTGGCACCGGCCAGGTGGGGGGTCATCACGACGCCCGGGGTACGGGGCAGTCGCGAGTCGGCGGGCACCGGTTCGACGGGGAACACGTCGAACGCGGCGCCGAAGAGGCGGCCTTCGTCGAGGGCGTCGCAGACCGCGTCGTAGTCGACGAGGGAGCCGCGGGCGCAGTTGACGAGGACGCCGCCGGCGGGCATGAGGCCGATCAGCTCGCGGGAGATCAGCCCCTCGGTCTCCGGGGTGGCGCGGGCGTGCACCGTGACGAAGGCGGAACGATTCATCAGCTCGGGGAGACCGACCAGTTCGTCCGGCGCGACGGCCGCCGCGTCGGCGAAGGGGTCGGCGACGAGCACCCGGGCGCCGAAGCCGCGGGCGATACGGGCCACGCGGGAGCCGATGGCGCCGTAGCCGACGATGCCGACGGTGCTGTCCGCCAGCTCCGGGCCGACGCTCTCGTAGCGGTAGTAGTCGCCGCGCCAGATGCCGGCCGCCAGGTCCGCGTGGGTGGCGGGGACCCGGCGGGCGGCGGCCAGCATGAGGGCCACGGTGTGCTCGGCGGTGGCGGTGGCGTTGCGGCCGGGGGCGTAGGTGACGGCGACGCCGTGGCGGGTGGCCGCGGCCAGATTGGCGTTGACGGGCCCGCCGCGGCTGACGCAGAACAGCCGCAGGTCGGGGCTGGCGGCGAGGACGCGCTCGGTCAGCGGCGCCATCTGCGTCACGCAGATCCCGGCGCCGTCCAGGGCCTCGATGAGCTGGTCCTCCGTCCCCGACGCCTCGCGGACCTCGGCCACCGGGCCGAACGGCTCGACGGGCCAGGGCAGGGTCAGCTCGCGGACCTCGGCGTCCGGCGCGACCGGGCGCAGGCGCTCGCGGAGCAGGTCGTTGCGGACGAAGTGGTCGCCGGCGGCGAGGATCGTGGTCACGCGGGGACTCCGGGGGTCACGGGGCGGTTCAGCGTCAGCAGCGCGGGGCTGCCGTCGCTGAGGACCAGTTCGTTGAGGGCGCAGTTGGCCAGGTGGGGGAAGCGGCGGCGGTAGTCGCGCAGCGGCAGGCCGAGCAGCCGGCACAGGGCGAGCCGGATGGCGGTGGAGTGGGCGACGACGAGTATCCGGCCGCCGTCGTCGTGCTCGGCGCGCAGTTCGGTGAGGAAGGCGACGTAGCGCTCGGCGACCACCGCGGGGTTCTCCCCCTCGGGGAAGTGGTTGGCCACCGGGTCGGCCTCGAAGGACGCCACCGCCTCGGGCATCCGCTCGCGCATCTCGCCGCGGGTCAGCCCCTCGGCGACGCCGAAGTCCAGCTCGCTCAGCCGCGGCTCCAGGTGCAGGGGCAGCCCGGCGCGGGCCGCGCTGTCCGCCGCCGTCTGCCGGCAGCGCAGCATCGGGGAGGACCACACGGCCGTCAGCCCCGCCTGCGCCGCCCAGTCGGCGAGGGCGGCGGCCTGGGCGCGGCCGTGCTCGGTGAGGTCGATGTCGGTGGCGCCGGCGTAGCGGTTCTCGCCGTGCCAGACGCTCTCCCCGTGCCGGACGAAGATGACGTTGAGGCTCATGACGCGGTCCTCTCTCGTGCGTGGGCCGCGACGACCTCGGGCAGCCAGCCGCGCCGGGCCAGCAGGTCGACGAGCCGGACGTAGCCCTCGTCGTGGGCGGATCGGTACGGGTCGCGGGGCTCGACGGTGCGGTCGGCCCGCACCATCGCGGCGGCGGCGCGGTCCAGGGCGCCACCCGCGCCGGGGCCGGTGCCCCTGCCCTCGCCGGTGCTGCCGGTGGTGCCGCCCCCGGTGCTGCCGGTGCTGCCGCCGCCGGTGCCGTCGAGGGCGGCGGCGGCCAGGACGGCCATGCCGAGCGCCGGCTGCGCGTGGCGCGGCAGCGTCACCGGACGGCGCAGCACGTCGGCGCGGAGCTGGTTCCACACCGGGTTGCGGGTCGCGCCGCCGGTGAGGACGACGGCCCCGGTGGCGGGGGCGCCCAGCAGGTCGGCGTAGTCGAAGCAGAGCCGCTCGACGTACGCGGCCCCCTGGAGCAGCGCCGCGAAGTCCTCGATGCGGCCCGCCGGTTCGCGGCTGCGGAACGCCACCGCCGCCGGGGCGGTGAACGGGAACCGCTCCCCGGGCGAGACCAGCGGGTAGCGCAGCAGCCCGGTGGGCAGCAGCTCCGCCGCCCCGGCCGTCAGCCGGTCCAGGTCCGCGCCGGCGAACTCCTGTGCCACCAGCCCGGCCCCGACGCTGGACGCGCCGCCGGGCAGCCAGGTGCCCGCGGGCGAGCGGTGCGAGTACATGACGCCCGCCGGGTCGTGGACCAGTTCGGCGGTCACGCCCTTGAGCACCAGCGTGGTGCCCATGACGGAGTTCCAGCTCCCCACCGCCGTGGCGCCGGAGCCCAGTTGGGCGGCGCAGCCGTCGGTCATCCCGGCGACCACCGGGGTGCCCGCGACCAGGCCGGTCTCCTCGGCCGCCGCGGCCGAGACCTCGCCCAGCACGGTGCCGGGCGGCACCAGGGCGGGCAGCATCCCGGCGGGGATGCCGAGGTCCGCGAAGACCTCCTCGGGCCAGCTCACGGTGGCGGCGTCCGCGCCGGTCTTGAGCGCGTTGCTGGTGTCGGCCGGTACGTCGTGGCCGACGAGCCGGCGGTTGACCACGTCGCTCTGGTGGGCCAGCCGCCAGCCGTCCGCGGCGGCCCGCGGATGCCGGTCGAGCAGCCAGCGCAGCTTGGGCAGCCCCCAGGAGCGCTGCATCCGCCGGTAGCCGGCCCTGGTCCACTGCGCCTCGCCGGCCTCGTTGACCTTCTCGGCCTCGGCGGCGGCGCGCCCGTCGTCGTACATCAGCGCGGGGGTGACCGTGTGGCCGTGCCGGTCGGTCAGGGTGACGGTGCCGGAGGTGGCGTCGACGGCCACGGCCCGGATACGGCGCGGGTCGGCGCCCGCGGCGCGGGCCCGCCCGACGGCGGCGCAGACCGCGCGCCACCACTCGTCCGGGTCCTGCTCGTGCCGTTCGCCGCGCCGGTCGCTGGTCAGCGGGGCCGTACCCGCGCCGAGCAGGTGCCCCGCGGAGTCGGCGGCCACCGCGCGGACGCCCTGGGTGCCCAGGTCGATGCCGAGCCAGGCGTCCGCATCCGGGTCGGTCATGCGCCGGCTCCACCCGGGTGCGCGGGTCCGTTCCCGTCGGCCGTACGCTCGCGGCCCAGCGCCCACACCGGCCGGTGCAGTTCGCGGAGTTGCAGGAACTCGGCGTAGCGGCCGTCGGCGGCGCGGGCGGGGTCCGGTTCGTACGACGCGGCGATCCGCACCTGCCGGGCCGCCGCCGTCGCGAAGTCCGGCTCCCGGCCGGTGGCGACGGCGCCGGTCAGCCAGGCGCCGCGGGCGCCGATCTCGCTGTCCGCGGGGATCGCCACGGGCACGCCCGTGACGTCGGAGATCAGCCGCATCCAGAACCCGCTGCGGGTGCCGCCGCCGCTGAGGGTCAGCAGGTCCGGCTCGGCGGGGGAGGCGGCGAGGCAGTCGCGGATGGCCAGGGTGACGCCCTCCACCACCGCGCGGGCCACGTCCTGCCGGCCGCTGTCCAGCGACAGGCCGGTCAGCGAGCCGCGGGCGGCCGGGTCGAAGAACGGCGCGCGCTCGCCGGCGGGGGAGAGGTACGGCATGAACCGCACCCCCGCGGTGTGTTCGGCGCCGCGCTCGGCCAGTTCCATCAGCTCGGCGGCCGAGGAGAGGCCGAGGAGCTTCGCGCCCCAGTCGAGCATGTCGCCGCCGCTCATGGTGGGGAAGGCGCGCAGGTAGTGGCCGGGGACGCCGAGCGGGACGGTGATGCCCACGGGCTCGCCCGCGGGGCCGCCGGCCGGGCCGGCGACGGCGGGCGAGTCCGTGACGATCTCGGTGGAGAGCGTGGTGCCGAGGATGGTGCAGGCGCGGCCCGCGCTGACCGCGCCGGAGCCGATCGCGGTGGCGCAGATGTCGTACGGCGCCAGCACCACGGGGACGCCCTCCGGCAGCCCGGTCTCGGCGCGGGCGGCGGCGTCGAGCGGGGTCACGCGGTGGTCGTCGTCGCGCAGCGGCGGCAGCAGGTCGCGGGCCCACTCCACCCCGTACAGCTCGAACAGCCGGTCCGACCAGGTACGCCCGGCGATGTCCAGGAACGGGGCGGCGGCCTCCGACTCGTCCACGGCCGGCTGCCCGGTGAGCTTGTAGAACAGCCAGCCGCCGCAGGTCAGCAGGTGCCGGGAGCGGGCGACGCGGTCCGGGTCGTGCGCGCGCAGCCACGCCAGCACGGCGTTCGGCATGCCCGTGGACAGCCGCGAGCCGCAGATGCGGAACGCCTCGTCCACGGTCCCGTCGCGCTCCCAGTCGCCGACGATGCCGGCGGCGCGGCCGTCGTTCCACAGCACCGCGGGACCGGTGGGCCGTCCCTCGCCGTCGACCAGCCAGGCCCCGTCGCCCTGCCCGGTCACCGCGACGAACTCCGGCGGCGCGGGCAGCGCCGCGACCACTTCCCGTACGGCGGAGGCCACCGCCTCCCACACGTCGGCCATGTCCTGCTCGGCCCACCCCGGCCGGGGCCGCGTCACCCGGGTCGGGCGCCGCCCGACCGTCAGCTCCGCGCCGTCCGGGCCGTAGCCGACGACCTTGACGACGGTGGTGCCGGCGTCGATCGCGATCGCGGTCATGTGCTCAGCCCCTTCCGTGTGCCTGCCGCGACCGGCGGGCCGCGGAGTCCAGGGCGACGGCGACGAGCAGCACCAGGCCCGTGATGATGAAGCGGTACGAGGAGTCCAGGTTGAGCAGCGTCAGACCGCTGGAGATCGACTGGATGACCAGCACGCCCAGCAGCGCGGCGAACGCCGAACCGCGGCCGCCGAAGAGGCTGGTGCCGCCGATGACCGCGGCGGCGATGGCGTTGAGGTTGACGTCCGCGGTGCCGGTGGACTGGTTCGCCGCCGCCAGCCGCGCCGCGGCCAGCACGCCGCCGATCGCCGCCAGCGCCGAGCACATGACGAACGCGGAGGTGTAGACGGCGCGGACGTTGATGCCGGCCCGGCGGGCGGCCTCCGCATTGCCGCCCACCGCGTACAGGGACCGGCCGAACTTCGTCTTGGTGAGGACGTAGTGCACCATCAGCACCAGGCTGACGAAGAGCATGAACATCCAGGGGACGCCCCGGGTGCGGTTGAGGTAGTAGACCGTGAACAGCAGCGCCGCGGCCAGCAGTCCCGCCTGGAGCCCGAGCCAGTGCATCGACACCGACGACAGGCCGGCGCGGCGCCGGCTGCGGGCCCGTACCCAGCCCACGGCGAGGTACCCGCCGGCCGCCGCGACCGCGAAGACGTAGGCCAGCGCCTCGGGGACGAACCACACCTGCGCGAACTTCACCAGCGGCGAGTCGTAGGGGATGTTGATGGCGTTCTGGTCGCGCAGCAGCCACAACTGGGTGCCCAGGAAGGCCAGCAGCCCGCCCAGGGTGACGACGAAGCTGGGCACGCCGAAGCGGTTCAGTATCTGGCCGTAGAGCCAGCCGATCGCGCAGCCGCCGGCGATCGCGACGGCCAGCGCCAGCACCATCGGCTGCTCGTGCTTGACCATGACGACGGCGGTGGCCGCGGCCGAGACGCCGCTGACCGAGCCGACCGACAGATCGATCTGGCCGACCAGCAGCACGCAGACGATGCCCAGCGCGATGACGCCCAGGGGCACCATCTCGAAGGCCAGGTTCACCAGGTTGGTGCTGGACAGGAACGTCTGGTTCAGCGACTGGAAGATCGTCCAGATGACCAGGATGCCGGCGACGACGGGCAGCATGCCCAGGTCGCCGTCGCGGGTGCGGCGGACGGCGGCGCGGATGCCGTCGCCGATGCCCTGGGGCGTCGCGAGCCGCTCGTCCTGGAGGTCGGCGGCCTTGCCCAGCGGAGTGTCCAGGGATGTCACGGCAGTTCCTTCTCCTTACCCGGGGCGGTGTCCGGCCCCGGCGCGGCGGCGGCCCTGCGCGCCGCGCGCTGGGCGACCACGTTGTCCGCCGCGCCGGTGATCGCGGCGACGACCTGCTCCGAGGTGACGGTGCGGGCGTCGAAGACGCCGTTGTTGCGGCCGAGGCGGAGCACGGCCACCCGGTCGGCGACGGCGCGTACGTCGTCCATGTTGTGGCTGATCATGACGACGCCGAGGCCGTTGCCCTTCAGCCGCTCGATGAGGTTGAGCACCTCGGCCGTCTGCGCCACGCCGAGCGCGGCGGTCGGCTCGTCGAGGAGGATCACCTCGGGCTTGCCCAGCAGCGCCCGGGTGATCGCCACCGTCTGCCGCTGGCCGCCGGAGAGGGCGGCGACCGGCACGTCGAGGGTGGGGATACGGGCCGACAGCTCGCGCAGCAGCTCCCAGGAGCGGGTCTCCATGGCGACGTCGTCCAGCATCCAGGGGCGCAGCTCCTGGCCGAGGAAGAGGTTCGCCTTGACGTCGAGGTTCTCGCACAGCGCCAGGTCCTGGAAGACGGTGGCGATGCCGATGGCCTGCGCGTCGGCCGGGGAGCCGAGCGAGACCTCCCGGTCGTGGAAGGAGATGGTGCCCGCGTCGGCGGTGTACACCCCCGACAGGATCTTCACCAGCGTGGACTTGCCGGCACCGTTGTCCCCGACGACGGCCACCACCTCGCCGGCGGCCACGTCGAGGTCGATGCCGGTGAGCGCGGCGACGGCGCCGAACTGCTTGCTGACGCCGCGCAGGGACAGCACGGTGGGCGCGGCCGGTGCGGCGGGGGCTGTCATGGTGACCCGTTTCCTTTCGTTTCGCCGGGTTGGAGGGCTGCGTACCGTCAGCCGATGCCGAGGCTCTTGCAGTCGTCGGCGTACTCGCGGGTGCAGACGTCCTCGGCCTTCAGCACCCCGTCGGGGCCGAAGATGACCTCCTTGAGGTTCTCCTGCGTCACGACGGTCGGCTGGAAGAGCTGGGACGGCGTGTCGAAGAGCCGGGTGTCGGCCTTGGGCTTGTCGCCCTGCATGAAGGCGTACGTGACCTCGGCGGCGGCCTCCGCGACGGTCTTGATCGGCTTGGAGATGGTGTTGAACTGGTCGCCGGCGATGATCCGCTGAACGGCCGCAAGCTCCGCGTCGTTGCCGGTGACCGGCGGGACGTCGGCCTCTGCGGCCTTGAACGCGGCGATCGAACCGCCGCCGGTGCCGTCGTTGGCGGCGACCACGCCGGCGATCCGGCCGGAGTACTGCGAGATCTGGCCGCTCACCCACTGCTGCGCCTTCTCCGGCGACCAGTCGGGGGTGTCGTACTCGGCGAGCAGCTTGTAGCCGCTGTCGTCGACGGCGTTGTGGATGCCCTTCTTGATCAGCCCGGCGGCGGCGTCGGTCGGCGAGCCGTTGACCTGGAGGATGCCGCCCTCGGCGGACTCCTTGTCGAGGTGGTCGACGAGCGACTGCCCGATGGACTCGCCGATCGCCTCGTTGTCGAACGAGACGTAGAAGTCGGCCGGCTTGGTGGGGATCGGCCGGTCGTACGCGATGACCTTGACGCCCTGCGACTGCGCGGTCTGCACGATGGTCGCCGCCGACTCGGAGTCCACCGGGTCCAGGACGATGACCTTGGCACCCTGCGCCATGGCCGAGTTGGCCTGCTGCTGCTGGAGCGCGGCGTCGCTGTCGGCGTTCTGGTAGATGACCTTGCACTCGTCGCACAGCTCGCGCATCCGCTTCTTGAACAGCGGGGCGTCGTACTGCTCGTAGCGGGTGGAGGCCAGGTCGGGCATGAGGAACGCGACCTTGCCGGCGCCGGTGCCGCCGCCCTCGCCGTCGTCACCGGAGTTGCCGGGCTCCTCGGCACAGGCCGTCAGTGCGCCGGTGGCGAGGATGCCGGCGAGAGCAAAACTGGCCAGTCGTCTCATGTTCCACTCCTTGCTCGTGTCCTTGCTCGTGGGCGCAGGGCGCTGGGAAGCGACGCACACGAAACTCGGATGTTTCATTCGTGTCAACGGGCCTCAGAAAATGAACAACGAACCCCGGTAACGCACCCCTTTGAGTGTTCGCTCGATCAGGGGCGGTTAACATCGACCCGAGGGTGGTCGCGGTGGGGGGCCATGACAGCGCAGGCAGTCGCGTCGCCATCCGCTTCGTACGGCGATCTGAGCGGTGCGTAGCGTCCGGATACGGGAATGTTCACTTCACAGAAAGAGGACAGGAGTTTCCATGGGGGCAGAGACCCGGCAGCCGGCGGACATGAGCGGGCGAAAGCCGCGAGAGCGGAGAGACCGCATCAAAGGCCGCGTCGTGGACGAAGGCTTCGTCCGTATCGAGCAGTTGGCCGACGAACTCGGCGTGACCCCCATGACCATCCGCCGGGACCTCGACCACCTCCAGAGCAGGGGCTGGCTCCGCAAGGTCCGCGGCGGCGCCACCGCCCAGCCCTCGACCGCCTTCCACGGCGACGTACGCCACCGCACCCAGGCGATGACGGCCGAGAAGAACGCCCTGGCCCGCGCCGCGCTGCCGCTGGTCAAGTCCGGCCAGTCGGTCATCATCGACGACAGCACCACGGCCCTGGCCCTGACCCGCCTGCTCACCCAGCAGGCACCGCTGACCGTCATCACCAACTTCGTCCCGGTCACCCAGGTACTCGCCGGCAGCCCCGGCATCGAGCTGATCTCCCTGGGCGGCACGTACTACCCGGCGTACGACGCCTTCCTCGGCCTGCGCACGGTCGACGCGGTCACCAGCCTGTACGCCGACACCCTCTTCGCCTCCACGACGGCGATCACCCGCGGCCAGTGCTACCACCAGTCGCAGGAGACGGTGGCGGTCAAACGCGCCCTGATGGAGGCGTGCGCCCGCAAGATCCTGCTGGTGGACCACACCAAGTTCCGCCGCCGCGGCCTCTACCAACTGGCCCCGGTGACGGCGTTCGACCTGGTCATCGTCGACTCGGGCATCCACCCCGCGGACCTCGACGCCCTCCAGGCCGACGGGGTGGACGTCCTGGTCGCCCACCCGGAGTGACCGGGGTGCGCGGGGCGCGGCGGCACACGGTTCAGGGGGTGTCGTCGGGCGGGCTCTCCGCGTCCTCGTCGACGACGTGGACCGCGGCTTCCTCCGCCGAGGCCGCGGCGCCGTCGATGCCCGCGTCCGCGGCGACCATGTCCTTCTCCTCGTCCTCGTGCGCGCCCTCGTCCGGCGCGACGAGACGGCCCGCGCGGCGGTCGCCGACCTCGTCGTCGATCAGCTCGCCGTCGGTGTCGGGGGTGTCGCCGACGCCGTCGCCCTCGGGGAGGACGGGCGGGTCGGGGATCTCCTCGGCGAGGCGCTCGTCCAGGGACTCGCCGCGGCGCTGCTCGGCGGCGGTGACGCCGGTGTGCTCGACGCCGCGGGGTTTCTCGGGCGGGGAGTAGCCCTCGTCCAGGGGGTCCACGGGCCCGTCGAGGGTGTCCTCCGGCGGCAGCAGCCCCTCGTCGTCCTGCGTCCCGTCGCCGAGCGCCCCGGAGGCGTCGGGCTGGTAGACCTCGTCGCCCGCGGCGCTGTCGTCCTCGCCGTCGCTGCCCGTCACACGCGCCTCCCGTGGAGAAGTTCCGCTGGGGTCATCCTCGGCGGGGCCCCGCCCGCGGGACACCCCAGGCGGCCCGATCGGGTGGCGGGGCTCCCGCCGTGTGCCACGGGCCGGCCCCCCGGCGCCGCCCGGGTGCAGCCCGCCGTGTCCGGCCCCGACCAGGGCGGAGTCCGCCCGACCCTTGGCAGTGGCGAAGCGGCATGTGCCTGCGGAATACGCGCCGGCCTCAGCGGTCCGCCGGGTTGATCCATTGCGGCTGCGACGGGTTCAGGAACCACGACGAGTGCCCCGGCTCCCGGGCCGCGCGCTCCGGGGGCGGCACGTGATCGTACGCGATCTGCTCCGGCGGCGTTCCGTAGCCCCGCACCAGCTCCCGTGCGTCCGCGATGAACCCCGCCGGGCCCGACAGGTACACCCGGTGCTTCGGCCAGTCCGCGTGGGCCGACAGGGCCGCCTCCAGGCGGCGGGCCGCCGCGCCCTGGCGCTCGGTGCGCTCCGGCGTGATCACCGTGACGTCCACCCACGGGTGCTGCTTGCGCAGCGCGTCGACGGCCTCCGGGTCGTAGAGGTGGGCGGGGCTGCGGGTGAGCAGGAACAGCCGGGCCGTGGTCGGCGTCCAGCGGCGGACCATGTCCTCCAGCAGCGCCCGTACCGGGGCCCAGCCGGTGCCCGCGGCGATGAAGGTCACCGGCTGCCCGGCCCGCTTCGGCAGGACGGCCGTGCCCGCAGGGGCGCCCAGGCGCAGGCTGTCGTCCGGCGCCGTCCGGTCAGTCAACACCGGGCTGAGCAGGCCGCCGTCGACCCGGCTGACGTGCAGGTCGATGGTGCGGTCGGCGCGCGGGGCGCAGCCGATGGAGTACGGGCGCCACACCCGCGGAACCTGCGGCGAGGAGACGCTCACGAACTGGCCCGCGGCGTAGGGCAGCGTCCGGTCCGGGAGGAGGGTGAGGACCGTGACGCCCGGGGCGGCCTGGTGGCGGGCCACGACCCGGCAGTCCCACCAGCGCGGCGCCTGCTGCTTGTCCGCCTCCTCGCTGCCGCTGATCATCGCGTCCGAGAGGATCTTGTACGCACCGAGCCACGCCTGTTCGGTCTCCTCGTCCCAGGTGTTCGGCAGGCCGAAGCGGAGCGCGGCGATCAGGCTCTCGCCGACCGCCGCGTAGTGCTCGGGCCGGGCGTCGAACTTGCGGTGGTCGCGCCCCAGGGTCGACAGGTAGCGCGGCAGGTCCGGGTCGTCGAGGCGCTGCACGACGAGGGTGAGGGCGGCGAAGAGGCGGTCGCGCTGCTCGGACATGTCCGCGGGGAACAGCTCGCGGACACCCGGATTGCGGGCAAACAGATGCGAATAGAAATACTTGGCGACATGATCGGCTCTGCGTTCAACTCGGGCAAAACTCGCCCGGATTCGCTCGTTTGCATCCACGCACACGGACGGTACTGACCCATGGGTCACTTCTTCAACACGGCATCGAACAAGTTTCCCAAGTCGCCACCGAATGTCTGTTCCGCCCGGGGCACAGCAAGTGGAACGAACCCCTCAAAGCCGCCGCCCGCCGCCCGCCGCCCGCCGCCCGCCGGCCGCCGGCCGCTGGCCGCCGCACGGCAACGTCACGGCCACCGCCTCACAGCCGGATCTCCAGCACCCGCCCCGGCCAGGTCGGCCGCCCGGGGCGCTCCACCGTGAACGCACCGCACTGCGTGAACCCGAGCCGCTCGTACTGCGCCGCCAGCGCCCCGTCCCCGCCCCCGTAGCAGTCCACCCGCAGCAGCCCCACCCCGCGCCGCTCCGCCTCCGCACGCGCGTCCGCGACGAGCGCCGCGCCCACCCCGGCGCGGTACAGCGCCCGGTCCGTCACCAGCAGCCGGACGTACAACTCCGGCTCCCCGGCCGCCGGTACGAACGGCTGCGGCTCGTCCGCGAGCACGGACACCCCGGCGACGCGGCCCTCCGCCGTCTCCGCGACCCGCAGCAGGAACGCCTCGGCGTACTTCTCCATCTGCGCCACCCGCTCGGGCAGCTCCGAGAACGGCTCCGTACCCCACTGGTCGATGCGCCCCCGCTCCTTCAGCCAGGCCACCGCCCCGTCGAGCAGGGCGAGCATGGCGGGGACGTCGGCGGGGCCTCCCGTGCGAATCTTCAGTCCGGTCTTCATCCCGGGAATCTAACCCGGCCCGGACACCCCGCGCCTAGGGCGCTTCCCCCGGCCCCTGCTGCCGCTCCAGGCCCAGCGCCGTCCGCAGCCCCGCCAGGTTGTCCCGCGTCGCCTTCCACAGCACCCGCTGGCGGTCCAGCACGTCCGCCACCGCCGCCCCGTGGTCGTCCAGCACCGCCCCGGCCCGCTCGACCAGCACCTCCGCCAGCCGCTCGTCGTCCACCCGCACACCCCACTCCGGGCGGCCTATGTCGGCCAGGAAGTACGCCAGCTTCGGGTGCGAGACCAGGCTCAGCACGGGCGTACCGCAGCCGAACGGGATCATGCCCGCATGCCCGCGCATCCCGATGACCAGGCGCGTACGGCGGTAAGCGGCGCGTATCTCGTCGTTGCCGCGGTCGTACAGCGCCTCCACGGGCAGCGCTATCCCGTGCTCCCGGCGCAGGTCGTGCGCGAACTGCTCGTCCGCCGCCATGTGCGCCGCCACCCGCACGTCCGCCCGCTCGCGCAGCGCGCGTACCGCCCGCGCCATGGCGTCCAGGAACCGCGGATAGCCGTCGCCGAAGCGCATCCCCGCCCTGTCGTACGCGCAGTTGACCAGCACCGTGTCGGCGCGCTCCACCGCGGCGTCGTCCCAGCCCGGCTGGAGCAGCCGGGTCAGGGTGGTGGGGCAGGGCTGGTACGCGACCCGGTCGCGCAGCCGCTCCGGCAGCAGCTCGCGTACCCGCTCCACCGAGCCGCGGTTGCGCAGCCCGAAGAACGCCGACCGCTCCACCAGCGCCGCAAGGCTCTCGCGGAAGCGGCTGCGGCGGTAGGACTGGCCGGGAAAGACGTTGTAGCCCACGGCGAAGACGGCCAGCGGCACCTCGATACGGGCCAGCAGCTCGTCCGGCACGTTCCACTGCCACGCGCTGTTGCCGTTGGGCCAGGTGTCGGGCAGGAACAGGCCGCCACCGCCGACGACCAGACCGCGGCGCGCGTTGACCTCCGCGAGCGCCTCCTCGTCGAAGAGCCGGTGCACGGGGACCGGGTGCCACCGGCGCGCGGAGGGGTCGGGGCCGAAGCAGAGCCGGACGGCCTCCGGGAGCACCTTGTCGCCGGCGTTCTCCTGCCCGGTGGCGTACGCGGCGGCGTGCGCGAGCTGCGTGGAGACGACGGACGCCTCCCCGCGGTGCGCCGCGAACTCCGGCAGCCCGTACCCGCCGCGGAGCAGCGCCCGGCAGGTGCGGTTGGTCGGTTCGGCGTCCAGGCCCTCGCGCGCGTACGCCCTCGACCGCTCCTCGTCGCCGCGCAGCCAGGCCAGCCGGGCGAGCTGGCTGAACGCCTTCGGCGCCAGCTCGGGGGCCGCGGCGGCCAGCAGGAGGTGGGTCTCGGCCTCGTCGTAGCGGGAGACGGCCAGCAGCGCGGTGCCCATCGTGTCGTGGAAGCGCGGCTGGTCGGCCTGCGGGCGGACGGCGGACAGGACGTCCACCGCCTCCTCGTACGCGCCGATCGCGCGCAGGCCGAGGGCGGTGCGGCGGGCGAGGTCGGTGGTGGGGCGCAGCCGCAGGAGGGCCGGGCCGTAGTGGAGGAGCAGCTCGGGGTGCTGGCGGTGGGCGGGCAGCGTGCAGTACGCGCGCCAGAACTGCTCGTCGGTCAGGTCGTGGCGGGCGCGGACCTCGTCGGACGGGTCGCGGAGGACGGCGAGGTCGGCGGCCACGAGCCAGCGGGGGTGCAGCTCTGTGACCTCGTCGTACGGGTCCGGGGCGGCGCCGTCGCCGCCGCTGCCGGCCTCGGCGGCGTCGGCGGCGGCGGGGAGTTCGACGATCCGGGGGTGCAGCCGGCGGGCGGCGGCCAGCACGTCGTCCGGCAGGCCGTCGTGGAGGAGCAGGAAGTCCTCGCAGACTCCGGGATTGGCGAGGGCGAGGCTGCGGAGCAGCGCGGGCAGCCCGGCGGCGTGGGCGGGGTCGGCGGCGTCGACCCGGCAGGCGAAGGCGACGCGGGGCGCGCGGTGCCGTGCGGCGGCGGGGCCGGGTGGTGCCGGCGCGGGCCGGGACGTGCCGCGGACCCGGGGCGGGACCGTGCTCGTCGGCGCCCCGGGGGCGGCGGTCGCGGTCGCCGGCGCGGCGGCGGGGGAGCGGGGGGCGGAAGGGGTCATCGCAGGGCGGTCCTCGTCTTCGTACGGTCCTTCGCCCGGGTCCCGATCCAGCGGCGCTCCTCCGGCCGCAGCCGGCCGGCGCCGAGGACGTCGAGCCGCGGGCTGACGTCGAGGTGGTCCAGCAGCCGCAGCACGGTGAACGCGGCGCTGGTCTCCGGTCCCCAGCCGCCGTCGCCGAGCAGCGCCGGGTCGTGCAGCGGGCGGCGCAGCGACGCGTCGCCGAGCCCTTCCTGTGCGCCGGGCACCGCGCGCCTGACCGCCTCCCGCCACGCCTCGCCGGGGTCGGCGAAGACCAGCCGGACACCGGCCGGCCGGTGCCACGACGCGGACGCCAGGTCGGCGACGGCGTGCACGTCGGCGCGCTCGCCGCCGCGGAAGTCGTCGCAGCGGACGACGAGTTCGTACGCGCCGGCGTCCTCGAACCGGCCGGGCCCGACGACGACGCAGGCGGTCTTCCCGGCGACGAGCCCGCGGAGGTCGGCGACGCCGACGGGGCGGGCGCCGGCGAGGAGCGGGTCGGCCATGCGGCCCTGGGCGAGGATGCGGCAGTACGTCCCGTACTGCGCGGCAAGCTCGCGCACCCGCGCGTCCCCGGCCCCGTACCGGCTCACCTGCTCCCCGACGTAGCCGGTGAACGCCTCCCGCACCACCTCGGGCAGCGCCTCCGCCCCGACCGCCCGGGCGAACTCCCGCCCGGGGGCCGGAGTCCCGTCCTCCGCCGGGCCGTCCGCCGCCGTGTCCTGCGGGAAGAGCCCCACCGCCGCCGCCAGGCAGTCCCGTTTCTCGCGTGCCAGCGACAGCCGCAGCGGTGTCTCCGGGTGCGTGCTGCCGAGGGCCAGCGTCCGTTCGTACGCCTCAGTCGCCGCCGTCGCGTGGCCCAGCGCGTCCAGGGCGTGCGCCCGCAGCCGCCAGGCGGCGCGGGACTTCGCGCGCAGTGCCAGGCCCGTGCCGGCCAGCTCCACCGCGAGCAGCAGCTCCCGCTCGCCGCCCGTGTCCACCGCGCGCTCGCCGGCCCGCAGCAGGGTGTCGAACAGCTCCGTGCCCACCGCCTCGCGGGGCGGCGGCGGTGCGGTGCCGAGCAGTTCGCCGAGCGCCGCCACCAGGGCCGTACGCGCGGGTCCGGGGCCCGCGCCGGGCGGCGACGCACCGCCGGAGTCCTCGGCCGTCAGCCCGGCCAGGTACCCGGTGCACACGCGGGCGCACTCCGCGAGCGCGAACGCCTGCTCTGCCCTCGCCCGGCGGGACGGTCTGGATCGCGGAGTCTTCATCGTGCTCCCGGTTCGTGCGACAGGGTGCGACTGTTCCGCAGTCCCCGACGCCCGGTTCGACCGCGCGGCAGACGTGAGATGAACACTGCGCGAAGCTCGGGTCGCGGGCGCGGACCGCCGCGCACGGCGGGCCCGGCGGGCGTACGGGTAGGGTCGGACGTTGCCTGACCGGTACGCCGCCGCGAGCGGCGCCCGCCCGTGAGGCGAACGGCCGTGAGCCGGACGGCCGGACGGACCGAGAGTCGACGAAGGGAACCGCCGTGGAGCAACTGCCGCCCGAATTCCTCACCCCCGGCTCGTCGTCGTTCGCGGACTTCCTCGCCTCCTACGCGCCGGACCGGCTCCCCGCCGGCCGCCGGCTGCCCGGCGCCGACTCCGCCGCGGTCGACATCCCGCACGGCACCACGATCGTCGCCGCGTCCTACGCCGACGGCGTCCTCCTCGCCGCCGACCGCCGCGTCACCCTGGGCAACGGCATGATCGCGCACCGGGACTTCGACAAGGTCTTCCCGGCCGACGAGTTCTCCGCCGTCGGCATCGCCGGCTCCACCGGCATGGCCGAGGAGATGGTCCGCCTGCTCCGCCTGGAGCT
Organism: Streptomyces sp. 184; assembly: GCF_045781775.1. NCBI lineage: Bacteria > Bacillati > Actinomycetota > Actinomycetes > Kitasatosporales > Streptomycetaceae > Streptomyces > Streptomyces sp. 184. Next base: position 2,681,015 of record NZ_CP123230.1, read on the forward strand.
GGAGCACTACGAGAAGATCGAGACCGTCCCGCTCTCCCTGGAGGGCAAGGCCAACCGCCTCGGCACCCTCATCCGCGACAACCTCGGCCCCGCCATGCAGGGCCTCGCCGTCGTGCCGATCTTCGCCGGGTACGACCCGCGCAGCGGGACCGCGCGGATCTACTCGTACGACATCACCGGCGGGCGCGCGGAGGAGAAGGGCTTCGGGGGCACGGGCTCGGGGTCGGTCTTCGCGCGCGGCGCGCTGAAGAAGCTGTACCGCGAGGGCATGGGCGAGGACGACGCCGTGACGATGGCCGTGCAGGCGCTCCACGACGCCGCCGAGGACGACAGCGCCACCGGCGGCCCCGACGCCACCCGCCGCATCTACCCGCTGGTCTACACCGTCACCGAGGAGGGCTGCCGGCGGCTGCCGGACGCCCGGGTGTCGGAGCTGTCGCTCGCCGTGCTGGAGGGCCGCCGCGGGCGGCCGGACGGCCCGAACGCGCCGCTGTCGTAGCGGAGTCCGGGCCGGCGGACCGCGTTCCCGCACCGCCGGTCCGGCACTGCCCGGCACGGCACGGCGCTGTTGCACGGCCCGGCCCGGCCCGGCACGGCGCGGCGCGGCCCGGTCCGGCCGTACGGGGGCGGGTTCGGCGGCGCGCGCCCGCCGGCCGGTCACCCCGGCGGCGGCAGCCGCGCGATGTCGGACACCGGCCCCAGGTGGCCGAGCTTGTCGGGGTTGACCACGGACCGGATCGCCTGCACCATGCCGTCGGCCACGTCGAGTTCGAACACGCTGGCCACGCGCCCCCCGGCGTCGTACATCACCGCGCCCGGCCGCCCGTTGACCCACGCGAGCCGGAGGGAGACGCCGAGGGCCCGGATCCGGCGGAACAGGCCGAGGAGCAGCCGCAGGACGGCCTCCCGCCCGGCCGGCGGGTGCTCGACCACCTGGGTCTTGCCGCCGCCGTCCGCGTGCAGCACGACGTCGGGCGCGAGCATGGCGAACAGCTCGTCCATGTCGCCGCCCGCGGCGGCCTCGAAGAACCGGCGGGCCAGCTCCCCGGTCTCCGCCTGCCGCGACGGCGGCGGGGAGCCGTCGTCGTCCCGGGCCCCCGCGGCGAGGTGCCCCCGGGCGCGGGCGAAGATCTTCCGGCAGTTCACCTCGGACTTGCCGGTTATCACCGCGACCTCCGGATATCCGTAGCCGAAGACCTCGCGCAGCATGAACACCGCCCGCTCCACCGGCGAGAGGGATTCCAGCAGCACGAGGAACGCCATGGACAGCGAGTCCGACAGCTCGGCGTACTCGGCCGGCCCCGGCCGGTCGGCGGGCACCACGACCGGCTCGGGCAGCCAGTCGCCCACGTACCTCTCCCGCCGCACCCGGGCCGAGCCGAGGTAGTTGATGCCGAGCCGTGTCACGGCCGTCGTCAGGTACGCCTTGGGGTCGGCGATCTCCGTGCCCGCCCGGCGGGCCCGGGTCAGGCCGAGGAACGCGTCCTGCACGATGTCCTCGGCGTCCCCCACGGAGCCGGTCATCCCGTACGCGATGGAGAACAGCAGCGGCCGGTAGCCGGCCGCCGCCGTGCCCGCCTCGTCCTCCTCAGCGGACCCAGGCACGGAACCCCTCCCGCCAGCTCGCGTACCGCGGCGTCCAGCCCAATTCCTTGCGGGCCTTCTCGTTCGAGGAGCCGCGCGCCGTCGTCATCTGCCCCACGACGAAACCGCCGGCCAGCAGCCGCCCGAGCCAGGCGGGCAGCCGCATCGGCGGCTTGGCGCCGGCGACCTCGGCGAGGTACGGCAGCCACTCCGCGACCGGCGCCGGCTCGTCGTCGACGACGTTGTACGCGCCGGGCGCGCCGGTCTCGACCGCGGCGAGCGTCGCGACGGCGGCGTCGGTGATCTCGATGAACGACCAGATCCCGGCGCCGCCGCCGATCACCGGCATCTGCCGCTTCCGTACGGCCTCCACCATGGGGTCCGAGGCACCCGGCCCGTAGAACGTGCCGTACCGCAGCACGATGCCCTCCCGTGCCCTGAGCGGCACGTTCTCGTCCACGTGCCTGACGGCCGCCAGCGTACGGGCCGCCGACGCGACGGCCGGGCGTGTGACGGTCGCGTCGCCCTCGGACTTCACCGGGCCGCCGGAGTGCTCGTAGACGAAGTTGTGGCCCTGCGCGACGACGCGGCGGGTGCCGGCCCGCTCCGCCGCGGCCAGCAGGTTGTCGGTGCCGCGGGTGCGGAGGTCGTTCGTGGCGGCGAACACCTTGTCGACGTTGCGCAGGCTCCGCATGTCGCCCAGCGCGGTCATCTGGTGCACGATGACCTCCGGCTCCGCGGCCTCCACCGCCTTCAGCACCGCCTCGCGGTCCAGCCCGTCGAGCACCACCGGCTCGGCGCCCGCCCCGCGCAGCAGCGCCGTCTTGGCGGGCGTGCGCGTGGTGGCGGTGACCTCGTGACCGGCCTCGACCAGCCCGGGGACCAGGTGCCGGCCCAGCGCGCCGGTCGCCCCCGTGACGAGAACTCGCATGATCTTCCCCTTCCGTGATGACAACCCCTGGAGACAGGGCAGCACCCGGATCTGTGACACCCGGTCCGGCCGGGGCGTGCGGGCCCGGAAACCAGAGGCGGCGGCCGGTGCCCCGCCGGTACCGTGCGGACGATGAGCGACGCCGCCCTCTTCCCGCCCGACCTGCCCGTCCTCACCGAGATGCGCGTGCACGCCTCCGGACGCGCCTGGCTGGCGGAGCTGCCCGCCCTGGTGGAGAAGCTCCGCGCCCGGTGGTCGCTGCGCCTCGGCGCCCCGTTCAAGGGCGGTAGCTGCTCCTGGGTGGCGCCGGCCCGGCTGCCCGACGGCACGCACGCCGTGTTCAAGGTCACCTGGCCGCACCGCGAGGCGGCGGGGGAGGCCGAGGGGCTGCGCCTCTGGGACGGCCAGGGCGCCGTACGGCTGATCGACCACGACCCCGCGCACCACGCGCTGCTGCTGGAGCGCTGCGAGCCGGGCACCGAACTCGGCGCGGCCGGGGAAGCGGGCGCGGAGCACCGGCTTCGGCTCGGCGCCGAGGTGCTGCGCGAGCTGTGGAGCGCCCCGGTGCCGCGGGACAGCTCTCTGGAGCGGGTCGCGGACGTGTGCGCCGAGTGGGCCGACCTCGTCGAGGAGCGGATGGAGCGGCTGCGCCCCGGCTACGACGCGGGGCTCGTCGCCCGCGGCGCCCGGCTGCTGCGCGAACTGCCGGGCGGGGCCGCCCGCGAGGCCGTCGTCCACGGCGACTTCAACCCCGGCAACGTACTCGCCGCTCACCGCCGTCCCTGGCTGGCCATCGACGCCAAGCCGATGACGGGCGACCCGGGCTACGACCCCTTCCCGCTGCTGGAGCAGATCGACGACCCGTTCGCCGCCGCGGATCCGCACCGCACGGTCGCGAACCGTCTCGCGCTCCTCGCCGGCGAACTGGGCGAGGACGCCGGCCGGCTGGCGGCGTGGGGGGTGGCGCGGCTGGTGGAGGAGGCGCTGTGGCGCGCGGAGCACGGTCGCGTCGCGTACGGCACCCGGGTGCTGGGGAAGGCGCGGCTGCTGGCGGACCTGGCGGGACTGTAGGGGAAGGGCTCCCTACGCCTCGAAGTCCCCCGACTTGACGCCGTCGACGAACGATTCCCAGGCGTCGGCGGTGAAGACCAGGGTGGCGCCGTGCGGGTCCTTGCTGTCGCGCACCGGGACCAGAGTGGCGTGGAAGCCGTCCGCCACCTCAAGGCAGGCGGTCGCCGCGGAGTCGCTGTAACTGGCCTTGCGCCACCGGGCATCACTCAGGTCGAACCGGTCATTCCATGCGGTCATGCCCCCAGTCTTTCGTCCGTGACCGGAGTGGGGCAAGGGATCGTCACTTGGACAAACCGGCACCCCGCCGCGGGCGGGATGACCGCGGCGGAGCGCTGGGAGGCGGGGGCGCCGGGGAGGCTTGCCGTCCCCCCTCAGAGATCCGCCCACCTGCCCCGCGCGCAGTCAGGCGGGACAGGCGGGGCAGGTGGGCGGCGAGTGGACGGATGCGCCCGGTCCGGGCGTGCCGGCGTACGAACCGGTGCATCCGTCCGGCTTCAGGTGCCGTGCGGCCGGTGCGGCCCGCGCGGCTCAGACACCGGCGATGGACTGGATCCAGGAGCGGTACCGCGTGACGTTCGTGTACGCGGTGGTGGTCTGCCGGTCGCTGGTGGACGCGACGCCGACCTGGACGCCGTTCGCCATCATCGGACCGCCGGAGTCGCCGCCGGCCGTGATGCCGTCGCCGCGCCGGGCGCAGATGGCGTTGCCGCCGTAGGCGTCGCTACAGCCGCCGGTGACGGTGACGTTGGCGACCTTCAGGTAGCGGGACTGGCAGTTGATCTCGGAGCCGCACTGCGAGGTGGCGCCCCAGCCGTAGACCTGTACGTTCTGGCCGACCGTCACCGAACCGGGCTGGCCGAGCGTGGCGTACGTGGTGGAGACGGACCGGTCGATGCGCACGAGCGCCAGGTCGGAGGAGTGGGTGTAGGTCTGCACACCGTTGGCCATGGTGCCGCCGCTGGTCTGGTCGAGGCTGCCGATGCGGAAGGACAGCCCACCGCCGGTGACGCAGTGCTTGGCGGTGAGGATCCAGGTGGGCGCGATGATCGACGCGCTGCACGTCTGGCGGCCGTTGGAGAACAGCCGCGCGGCCCAGGGGCCGCTCTGGGCGTAGCCGCCACCGATGATCTTCGTGGACGGCGGCCCTTCGGGCGTACGGGCCTGTGCCGCCGCGGAGGAGTCGGTGGCACCGCGGGCGGACGTGTGGTCCGCGGCAACCGCCGTGCCGCCGAAGGTGAGGGCGGCCAGCAGTGCGGCGATGAGCGTGGGGATCGATCTGGTTATTCGCAAGGTTCCTCGTTTCCGAAGGCACGCGGGTTCGGGTGGGCCCGCGCGTGGAGGGCCATGGAAGTACCAGGCGTCAGGATTCCGGAAACCGGGAGTTCGCGGTAATCACAACTTCCCATAACGCGCAGCGATGGAAGCCGGCGGCGGGGCGCGCGGCGGCGCCCGGGGCCCACGGGAAAACGCCGCGCGGCGCGCGGACGCCGCGTGCTTGGCTGGTGCGCATGACCACGCTGCTCCTCGACCGCGTCCTCGTCGTCGACGTCGAAGCCACCTGCTGGGAGGGCCCGCCGCCGGCCGGGATGAGCCCGGAGATCATCGAGATCGGGCTCTGCGAGCTGGACGTGCCCACGGGCGAACGGATCTCGCGGCGCTCGGTGCTGGTGCGGCCGGAGCGCTCCGAGGTGGGCGACTTCTGCACCCGGCTGACCACCCTCACCCCCGAACAGGCCGCCGCCGGGCAGCGGGGCGTAGGCGGCCGGCGGGGTCGTCCGCGGGCCGTCCGAGGGGGACTTGAGGGTCGTCCGCGGGCCGCCCGGGGCCGCTTTGCGGCGCGTTCGACGCCCGTTCGCGGTCCACCCGGGTGACAACCGCGGAACGGGGCGCGGCAGTTGGGTTACCCCTGGCTCGATCAGGATGCGCCCCGGTGGTCGTGGCAGTACGCTGCCGTGATCGTGGAGCAGGGCGCGGAAGGCGGTACAGGCGTGGGTGCGGGCGGTCTTGAGCTGCCCCCGGCAGGCGGTCCCGAAGACGGGGGCCGCGGGGGCGGCGGCTCGGCCGAGCCGCCGCCAGGCGCGCCACCGCCCGGGACGGTGTCGCTGGCCCGCCCGATGGAGATCGGCGCGGAGATCGGCTGGGGCGAGGACGACTGGGAGGAAGTACGCACCCGCGCGGCACGCGCGGGACGGGCGTACATCTGGCTGAACGTGGTCGAGCAGCGGCTGCGCTCCGTCGTCGCCTCGGTGCTGCGGCCCGTCTACGAGCCGGTGCACGGCGACGATTGGGTCGTCGCCGCCGCGGGGCCCGCGGGCCAGGAGTGGGTGCAGCGCGCCGTCGCGGTGCGGGAGGTCAGCCGGCGCAAGGGCTACCTGCTCGACCCCGCCGACGACAACGTCATCTCCTTCCTGACGCTGCCCCAGTTGCGCGAGCTGATGGTGCAGCACTGGCCGTGCTTCGAGCCGTACCTAGACGACCGGCGCGACCTGGAACTGGCGCTGGACGAGCTGGAGGTCGCCCGCAACGTCGTCTCCCGCAACCGCGCCCTGTCCGGCACCGTCCTGGCCCAGGCCGAGCGGGCCGCGGCCCGGCTGCTGCGCCTCCTCGGCGCCGACGACCAGCCGCCGTCCGCCGACCGGCTGCCGGTGGACGCGGTGGAGGACCTGGTCGGCGACCGGTACGCGGACGTCGTCGGCGTCCACCCCGACCGGGTCGGGCTCCAGCGCGCGCTGCCCGCCGAGGACCTCTTCGGCGGCGCCCGGCGGCTGGACGCGATCGGCATCGGGCTCAACCTGCTGGTGCAGAACTACTCCGGCCGCCGCCTCGGCCGGCTCGCGGAGGGCGGCTGCCGGATCCGGCTGCTGTTCCTCAACCCGGCGAGCAGCACGGTGCGCCGGCGCGAGCGCGAACTGGGCATGAAGCGGGGCGAGCTGGCGCGGGCGGTGGAGACGAACATCATCCACATGCGCCGGGTGCGCTCCCGGCTGCGCCCGCAGGGCGGCGGGGACCCGGCGGGGGCGTTCGACATCCGCGTCTTCGACGAGACGCCGCGGTTCACCGCGTACCTGATCAACGGCGACCGGCCGGACGGGCTCGGCGTGGTGCAGACGTACCTGCGCCGGGCCCGGGGGGCGGAGGCGCCGGCGCTGGTGCTGCGGGCGGCGCGGCGGGAGCTGGTGCACGGGGAGGGCGGCGGCGAGCCGGGGCTCTTCGAGGTGTACCGCGAGGAGTTCGAGAGCTTCTGGACGGACGCGCGCCCGGTCTCCTGACAGGCGCGCGCAGCCCTCTGCCACGCCCCCGGCACCCCTTCTCCGCGGCCTCGGTCGACGCGCGTTGACCGCTCCCCGGCATCCGGAATCTTCCGGTCCGGTATGTCAGTGGCGGGTGAGAGTGTGGAGTCACTGGCCACGGAGCAGGGAGGGCGCCCATGGGGTGGTACGGGGAGCTGCTGGTCGGCTTCGACCTGGAAACGACCGGGACGGACCCGGGGGAGGCGCGGATCGTCTCCGCCGCCGTCGTGGAGGCCGTTCGCGGCGTGCCGGCGCGCAGGCGGGAGTGGCTGGCCGACCCCGGCGTCCCGGTGCCGCCGGAGACGACCGCGATCCACGGGATCACCGACGAGCGGGCGACGGCCCACGGCCGGCCGGCCGCGGAGGTCGCGGACGAGGTGGCGGACGTGCTGGCGGCCCACTGGTCGCGCGGCGTGCCCGTCGTGGCGTACAACGCGACATTCGATCTGACGCTGCTGGCCGCGGAGTTGCGCCGCCACGGGCTCGCCTCGATGCGCGAGCGGCTGGGCGGCGGGAAGGAGGGCCCGGTGATCGATCCCTACGCGATGGACCGGACGGTGGACCCGTTCCGGGAGGGCAAGCGGACGCTGGAGGCGGTCTGTGTGGAGTACGGGGTGGTGCTCGGCCGCGCGCACGACGCCGCGGAGGACGCGCTGGCGGCGGTCCGGCTGGCGGTGGCGATAGCCGAGCGGTACGGGGAGGTGGCCGCCGCGGCCCCATGGGACCTGCACCGCGGCCAGGAGGACTGGCACGCGGAGCGGGCGGAGGGCTACCGCCAGTGGCTCGTCCGCCAGTCCCGCGGCCCGGCGCCGGCGGGGGAGCCCCCCGCGCCGGCGGCGGAGCCGGTGGCCGAGCGCGGCTTCGGCCCGGACGGCGCGGTGGCGTAGTCCGGGATCGGACGACTGCGCCGGTGGGGTGACGGGGGAGCCGCACCGGTTGCCGGGCGCGGCAGGGGAGTTGGCGCAAGGCGTCCGGCGCCGCCGGGCAGGGCCTCCGCCCGCCATGCGGGCGGAGGCCCTGCGGCGTTCCCGCCCGCGGTCCGGGGCCACGGCACGCGCCGCGGCCCCGGACCGCCGCCGGGCCCGCGGGGCGGCGAGGCGGGTCGCCCCGCCGCCGGCCCCGGGTGGGCCCGTCGCCGCGTCCGGCCGCGGGTTCAGCGCAGCGCTTGGTGCAGCGTCAACCACTGGGCGGGGGTGGCGAAGGCCACGACCGTGTCCCGGGGGAGCGCCGCCGTGTGGAAGGCCGCCGTCAGCCGGGCCCGCGGGTGGCCCGCGCGGCGCAGCGAGGCGAACAGCGTGCCGCCCGCGCCGCCGAAGCCCGCCTCGACCATCCGGCGGTACGCCGCCTCCTCGCCCCGCGGCAGCAGCGGGCGCGGGCGCCGCTCGATCCGCAGCACCGCCGAGTCCACCCGCGGCACCGGCCGGAAGCACTCCCGCGGCACCCGCCCGCACAGCCGCCACTCGTGCCACGGCCACGTGCGCACGGTCAGCAGGCTCCAACGGCCGTAGTCCCCGGTCCGTTTGCGGGCGTATTCGAGCTGGGTGACGAACGTCGCGGAGTCCAGCCGCGGCGCGCGCAGGCACCAGTCGACGATCTCGGCGGTCCGCGCGTACGGGACGTTGCCCACCACCGAAAACGGTTCCCGGGGCGGCCGGGCGGTGAGGAAGTCCTGCCCCACGACGCGGACATGGTCGTGGGCCGCGAGCCGGGCGCGGAGCCCGCCGAGGAGCCGGCGGTCGATCTCGTAGGCGATCAGCTCCCGGCAGTGCGGGGCCAGCGCCTCGGTCAGCGTCCCGGTGCCGGCGCCGACCTCGACGACGAGCCGGCCGTCCGGCGCCGCGACGCGCACCACGCGCCGGGCGACGGCGGGGCCGGCCAAAAAGTTCTGGGAGAGGGTCAGGGAGCGCGACCGCGAGTCGCGCCGGTTATCGTCGCCGCCGGCTCCCGCGGGGGAGCCGCGGCGGCGGTTGGTGCGGGCGTTGCCGCCCGTGGTCGTGCGGGCGTCGCCACGACGGTTCGTGTCGGAATCCGCGCGCGCGTGCGCGCGTCGGTGAGAGCGGGCCACAGCCGGCCGTCCTTCCGGAAAGAAGTGCGTTCCTTCACTGGCGGATGGCCCTGGCCGGGCAGCACGACGTCGGCCCTCGGCGGGGCACGCGGACGTGACGGGAAAAGCCCTGCGGGCGCGCTCAGGGCGCGCGGATCGCGAGGGCTGCGACGGGGTCGCTCAGCGGGAATGCCGTCCCGGGCTGCCGGTCAGGGCGCCGGGACCACGCGCGGGCGGTACGGCATGAGGGAGAAGAACGCACGCCGCAGACCTGCGTGGCCACCGGTGCACAGACGGGTCAGCCCGCCGATGCCCGCGAAGCAGCAGCCTGCCACCGTGTCTCCTTGCCTCGGATGCACTTCCGCGGCCACCTTAGCCGTCGGCCCACCGCCCGCGCACACCGGTTTTTCCGGCCCCGCCGCCCCTGCCCCGCCCCCGGCCCGTACGCTCGGTGTCGGGGCTGCTACGCTCCCGCTGGGCCGGACCCGGGAGCGAGATGACCACCGCTGCCTTTCCCACCCCGCTGCACCGCACGGTGCTGGAGGTGGTGCTGACCGAACTGCGCGCGGACCCCGACGTCCGCGGCGTTCTGCTGTCCGGATCCCTCGCCCGCGGCACCGCCCGCCCCGACTCCGATCTCGACGTGCTGGTGGTCACCGCCACCGACCCCGTGCGCCAGGCCCCCTGGCGGTCCCGGCGCCGCCCGCTGACCGTCGACCTCGTGCCGCGCACCGCCGCGCAGTGGCGCTCGTGCTTCGCCCCCGACCGCGTCGGCGACGAGTCCTGGGGCTACGCCTTCCTCGACGGCGTCGCCCTGCACGACCCCGACGGCGCCGTCGCCGGGCTCATGGCCGACGCCGCGACCATCCACGCCGGCTACCGCACCCCCGAGCCGATCAAGGCGCACTACGCCGGGTTCTGGGCGCACCTCGTACCCAAGATGCAGGCCGTGCGCCAGCGCGGCGACCCCGTGGAGACGGGGTGGGCGGCGGCCGTCATGACCAACGAGCTGATCCGCACCCTGTGCGCGGCCAACGACCTGCCCAACCCCTCGCTCGACGTCGGGGCGTGCCAGCGCCACCTGGACGATCTCGCCAGCCCCGCCGGCGCCGCCGACCTGATGCGCGCCGTGCTGCGCGCGGCCCCGCGGGACGCGCTGCGGCTGCAACTGGAGCTGGTCGGGGACGTCCTGCCGCTGCTCACCGCGCCGGGCGCCACGGGCCCGCCGCCGGGCGCGAAGGGCGGAGCATACCGGTAGCGGGGCCGCCGGGGCGGGACGTACGCGCTCCGGTTCCGCCACGCCGGGGCGGCACGGCAAGCTCCCCCCATGGCATACGCATCCCCCTGGCGCGTGCCCGCCTTCCGACGGCTGTACGCCGCCACCGCCGCCGATCAGATCGGCATCCAGGTCGGCCATCTGGCCCTTCCGCTGGTGGCGCTCGGTCTCGGTGCGAGCCCCGGTCAGATCGGCCTGCTGGCCGCGCTCGGCACCTCCGCCTACCTGCTGATCGGCCTGCCCTCCGGGGTGTGGGTCGACCGGCTCGGCTGTGTGCCGGTGCTGGTGACCGCCGCCCTGGCACGGGTCGTGCTGCTCACCGCCGTGCCGCTGGCCTGGTGGTTCGGCGCCCTCACCCTTCCGCACCTGTACGCGGCCGTGTGGCTGGCCGGCTGCGCGACGGTCTTCTTCGACGTCGCCTCGCACAGTTGCCTGCCCGCGGTGGTGGGGCGGGACGCGCTGGTGCGGGCGAATGCGGGCGTCGTCGGCCTGTACGCGGTCGGCAGCGTCGCCGGGCGCGGGATGGGCGGGCTGCTGGTGGAGGTGCTGACGGCGCCGGTCGCGGTCGCGGCGCAGGCCGTCAGCCACCTGGCGGCGGCCATATCGCTCACCGGCATCCGCGACGGCACCTCGCGCCGTACCCGCCCCGCGCCCGCGTCCCGCCGGCTGGCCGCCGAGATGCGCGACGGGCTGCGGCACGTGCTGCACAGCCGCGAGCTGCGCTCGCTGGCGCTGGCCGCCGCCTGCGCCAACCTCGGGGCGCAGACCGTCAACACGATGGTCCCGGTGCTCTTCATCCGCCAACTCGGGCTGCCGGCCTGGCTGCTGGGCGTCTACTGGGTCTTCTGCGGCACCGCCACCTTCGTCGGCGCCCGGCTCGCCCGGCCGCTCGCCGCCCGGTGGGGCTGCGGCTGGACGCTGGCGACCGCGGGGCTGTGCGTGGCGCCGGCGGCGCTGCTCGCACCGCTGCTGAGCCGGCCGCCGCTGCTGTGTGCGGCGGGGATCGCGGGGATGGCGCTGGTGTCGGTGAAGACCGGCGTCGACAACGTGCTGGGGCTGAGCCTGCGGCAGGGGCTGACGCCGGACGCGCTGCTGGGCCGGATGAACGCCACCTTCCGGTTCCTGCTGATGGGTTCCGTCGCGCTGGGCTCGGCGCTCTCCGGCGTGATCGGCGAGTTCGCGGGCGTACGGGCGGCGCTGTGGACGGGGGCGGTGATCCTCGTGCTGGCCGCGCTGCCGCTGTACTTCTCACCGGTACGCGCACGCCGCCACCTCCCGGGCGCCCCCGTCCCGGAGCCGGACCCGGTCGCCTGACGCGGCTGCCTGACCGGTCACCGGACCCGGCCGGCCCGCCGCCGCAGGGCGGGCGCCTTCCGTCCGCCGCACCCGCCCCCGGCCCGTACCCCGCGTCTCCCGCGTCCTCCGCCTCCTGCGGGTCCTACGCCTCCTGCTTCACCAACTCGCCGTCCCCCGCCGCGCACGCGGCGGCGGAGGGCGCCCCGGCATCCTCCGCGAACTGCGTCCGGTACAGCTCCTCGTACCGCCCGCCGGCCGCCAGCAGCTCCGTGTGCGTGCCCCGCTCCACGATCCGGCCCGCCTCCACCACCAGGATCTGGTCCGCGGCCCGCACCGTGGACAGCCGGTGCGCGATGACCACCGCCGTGCGCCCGGCCAGCGCCTCCGCCAGCGCCTCCTGCACCGCCGCCTCGGAGGTGGAGTCCAGGTGCGCGGTGGCCTCGTCCAGCACGACCACGCGCGGCTCCGCCAGCAGCAGCCGGGCGATCGTCAGCCGCTGCCGCTCGCCGCCCGACAGCCGGTAGCCCCGCTCGCCGACGACGGTGTCCAGGCCCTCCGGCAGCGCCGCCATCAGCTCGTCCAGCCGCGCCTTGCGCAGCGCGTCCCACAGGTCCGCGTCGCTCGCGTCCGGCCGCGCCAGCAGCAGGTTCTCGCGCACCGACTCGTGGAAGAGGTGCCCGTCCTGGGTGACCATGCCGAGCGTCGCCCGCACCGACGCGGCCGACAGGTCGCGGACGTCGACGCCGCCGAGGCGGACCGTGCCGCCGTCCGTGTCGTACAGCCGCGGGATGAGCTGCGCGATCGTCGACTTCCCCGCGCCCGAGGAGCCGACGAGGGCGACCATCCGGCCGGGGTCCGCGCGGAACGACACCCCGTGCAGCACCTGCGCGCCGGCCTTGGTGTCCAGCACGGCGACCTCCTCCAGCGAGGCCAGCGACACCTTGTCGGCGGCCGGGTAGCCGAAGTCCACGCCGTCGAACTCCACCGCCACCGGCCCCTCCGGCACCTCCCGCGCGTCCGGCCGCTCGGCGACCAGCGGCTTGAGGTCGAGCACCTCGAAGACCCGCTCGAAGCTGACGAGCGCGCTCATCACCTCCACCCGAGCCCCCGCCAGCGAGGTCAGCGGCGCGTACAGGCGGGTGATGAGCAGGGCCAGGGCGACGACGGCGCCGGCGTCGAGGCTGCCGCGCAGCGCGAAGTAGCCGCCGAGGCCGTAGACGAGCGCGAGGGCGAGCGCGGAGACGAGGGTGAGGGCGGTGATGAAGAGCGTCTGCACCATGGCCGTACGGATCCCGATGTCCCGTACGCGCGCCGCCCGCTGCCGGAACTCCGCCGACTCCCGGTCCGGCCGCCCGTACAGCTTGACCAGCGTGGCGCCGGCGGCCGAGAACCGCTCGGTCATCTGGGTGCCCATGGTGGCGTTGTGGTCGGCGGCCTCGCGCTGGAGCCGGGCGAGGCGGGCGCCCATGCGGCGGGCGGGCAGGACGAAGACGGGCAGCAGCACGAGCGCGAGGAGGGTGATCTGCCAGGACAGCCGCAGCATGACGGCGAGGGTGAGCAGCAGGGTCACCACGTTGCCGACGACGCCGGAGAGGGTGTTGCTGAACGCGCGCTGGGCGCCGAGGACGTCGTTGTTGAGCCGGCTGACGAGGGCGCCGGTGCGGGTGCGGGTGAAGAACGCGATCGGCATGCGCTGCACGTGGTCGTAGACGGCGGTGCGCAACTGGAGGATGAGCCCTTCGCCGATACGGGCCGACAGCCAGCGCGCCAGCAGCCCGAAGCCCGCCTCGGCGACGGCGATGCCGGCGATCAGCAGCGCCAGGGACACGACCCGGCCCCGGTCGGCGTCGGTGACGATCGCGTCCACGACCTGGCCGGCGAGCAGCGGCGTGGCCACGGCCAGCGCCGCGGTCACCACGCTGAGCAGCAGGAACCACCTCAGCAGCCGCCGGTGCGGCTGGGCGAACCGCCAGATCCGCCCCAGCCCGGCCCGCGACAGCGGGCGCCTGTCCCGCTGCGCGGTGACCGTACTGTGCAGCGACTGCCAGGCGGTGGCCTGCATGTCCATCGGGTTCTCCCGTCTCGTGGTGCGCGGCCGGGTGCGGCGGCCTGCACGTAAAGCTAGAACCTGAACCGTGGTTCAGTGCAACCGCGGGCCGTCCGTGCCCGCGGGTACAGTCGTGGGTGGTTCGTGGGGGGCCTCGACCGTGGAGGGGACGCGCATGCGAACGGGAGCCAAAGCCGTTTTATGCCTGGTGCTCGCCGGAATGGCCGCACTGGCCGTGTTCGGTGTCACCAACATCTATCAGGCGGTCGCCGGCGGGGGCGGCGACGACGTCGAGAAGGGGCCGCCCAGCGCGGCCGAAGTGCGTACGACCGCCCGTGACTTCCTCGCCGCCTGGGCCGACCGCCGCCCGGCCGACGCGGCCCGGCTGACGGACTTCGCCGCCGAGGCGCAGCCGGTCCTCGGCGCGTACTTCACGGACGCCAAGGTGCGGAAGCTCACGCTGGAGCCGGGCGCGGCACGGGGCGCGACGGTGCCGTTCTCCGTCACTGCGCGGGTCGTGGCCGGGGGGCACGCGAAGACCTGGACGTACGACTCGAAGCTGACGGTCGTACGCGGCCGGACCACCGGAAAGCCGCTGGTCGACTGGGAGCCGTCCGTCGTGCACCCGGAGCTGGCCGACAACCTGCGGCTGGTCACGCGGGAGGGCGAGACCCCGCAGGTGGTCGCCGTCGACGCGGACGGCAGGGTGCTGAGCGAGGAGAAGTACCCCTCGCTGCGCCCGGTGCTCGCGCAACTGCGCGAGCGGTACGCGGGCAAGCTGCGCGGCGAGCCCGGGATCGAGGTGCTGATCGAGCAGACCGACGGCTCCGGGAGCGTCAGGTCGCTGCTCGGCGTCTCGAAGGGCAGGCCCGCGAAGCTGCCGACGACGCTGGAGGCGGGGGTGCAGCGGGCGGCGGAGAAGGCGGTACGGGAGCACCGCAGGTCCTCCGTCGTGGCCGTCAGGCCCTCCACGGGCGAGATACTCGCGACCGCGAACGAGGCGGGCGGCGATTTCGACAACGCGCTCCAGGGCGCGACGGCGCCCGGTTCCACGTTCAAGATCATCACGGCGGCGGCGCTGCTGGCCGGGGGCGTCGAGCCGGAGACGCCGGTGAGCTGCCCCCGCACCTACGCCCACGACCAGGGCATGACCTTCCACAATGTGGAGGGCGGAGAGATCGAGGACGCCACGTTCGCGCAGGACTTCGCGCAGTCCTGCAACACCGCCTTCGTCTCCCTCGGCGACGAGCTGGCCGACGACGAACTGGCCGTCACCGCCCGCCGCTGGTTCGGCCTCGGCAAGGACGACTGGCAGACGGGCGTGGCGACCTTCGACGGCGCCGTGCCCGTCGGGGAGGGCGACGAGAAGTCCGCGGCGATCATCGGCCAGGGCCGGGTGCAGATGAACCCGCTGACCATGGCGTCCGTCGCCGCCACCGTCGCCTCGGGCGGCTTCCGCCAGCCGGTGCTGCTCCCGCGCTCGTTCGGCGACCGCGACATCGCCACCGCCGAGCCGCTGCCGGCGCCGGTGGCGGCCGACCTGCGGCAGATGATGGAGCTGACCGCGACCGACGGCACGGCCGCGGGCCTGGGACTCGGCGCCGGAGCGGGCGCGAAGACCGGGTCGGCGGAGGTCGACGGGCAGGAGCGGCCGGACAGTTGGTTCACGGCGTACCGCGGGGACCTGGCCGTGGCGGCGGTGGTGCCGGAGGGCGGCCACGGCAGCGAGGCTGCGGGGCCGCTGGTCGCCGCGGTGCTGGCGGCGGGCTGAGCCGGGGGCGCGTGGCCCGTACGGGCCGCACGGCGGCGCCGCGCGCCCTTTCCCGCCCTGCCCGCCCGCCGGACGCCCCGGACCTGCGCCCGGGTCAGCGGGCCGTCAGCAGATAGCGGGTGTGGCCGAAGCCGAGCTGGTCGCCCGGCCGGACCGGCGCCTCGCCCGTCAGCCGGCGGCCGTTGATGAACGTACCGTTCGTCGAACCCAGGTCCCGCAGCAGCCACACGCCGCTCGCGCAGCGCAGCTCCGCGTGCATCCGCGAGACCGTCTCCTCCATCAGCCGCAGCCCGTTGCGCGGATCCCGCCCTATCCGCAGCGGGAACGCGCCCGGCGCGGGGAGCATCAGCGGCGGCAGCCGCTCCGCCTGCCACGCCTGCTTCACCCGCACCCCGAGCGAGGACGCCTTGGCGACCGTGCCGAGGATCGCCCGCGTCAACCGCCCCTCGCGCGGCGGCAGATCGGCGGTCAGCGCCGCCAACTGCTCGTGCGAGTAAGCGGCGAAGGCCAGCTCCATCCGGGCCAGGAACGTGTCCTGCGACAGCCGCCCCTCCGCCGCGCCGTCGCGCAGCAACTCGATCGCCCTGTCCCGCTCTTCGTCGGAGACGCGCGGGGTCCCCGCCGGGTACACGGGGAATGCGGAAGACGTGGGGTGGTCGGAGCCGGACACCTTCGAATTGTCGGGCTGGGCGGCGGCGGGTGTCCAGTGCGCTTCCGTTCCCGTACGTACCCGTGACAAATGATCGGCGCACGGGTCCCACCCGTTAGGGTCGGCCCATGCGCACACCCCGCCGCGCCGCCCGCCTCGCGCTCCTCGACCCCGCCGGCGCGATCTTCATGTTCCGCTACGACGACGTGGAGGCCGGCATCCACTGGGCCACCCCCGGCGGCGGCCTCGACCCCGGCGAGAGCCCGCGCGCGGGCGCGGTGCGCGAGCTGCACGAGGAGACCGGCTGGACGGACGTCCGGGCCGGGGAACTGCTCTGCACCTGGGAGCACGACTTCACCCGGCAGGGCGTGCCGGTGCGCCAGCACGAGCACATCTACCTGGCCGCCGGGCCGCGCCGCGAGCCGACCGCCGAGGCGGTCGCCCGGCACCCGGAGGACCGGATCCTCGGCTGGCGCTGGTGGTCGCCGGCGGAGGTGGCGGACCCGTACGAGCCGCTGTGGCCGCCGCCGCTGGCCCGCCTGCTGGCCGCCCCGCGCGGCGGGCCCGTGGACCTCGGCTACCTGCCCGTCGCCCCGACGCACAGCCCGTAGCCCGCGCTCCGGCCCGTCCGGCTATCCGGCCCGCCCGGCGTCCCGCGTCGCGAGGAAGGAGCGGCCGGCCGCCGACGTCCCCTCCGGCGTGCCGGGCAGGATCCAGTACCCGGGCTCGTCCGGCGGCTCGCCCGCGCGGTACGTACCGACGAGCAGGTCGTCGTCCCCGTCCGTGTCGAGGTCGGCGAGGTGGAGCTGCCAGCCGAAGAGGTGGTCCGCGTTCCGGCGGCCCCCGCGCTTCGCCCCCACGTCCTGCGGCACGAAGACCCGTGCGCTGTCCGCGTCGACGCCGTCGGGCCCGCCCGGCGCGACCGTGACCTCGCCCTCCCCGCCGCTCGCGGCATGGGAGGTGACGACGTCGTCCGTCCCGTCGCCGTTCACGTCGCCGGCCGCGGACCGCAGCCCGATCTGCCAGCCCAGCTCGGCGCCCGCCCGGCCGGTGCCCGGGCCCGACGGGCCGCCGTAGACGACGAGGGCGCCGTCCCCCTCCTCCTGGCGGGCGACGATGTCGTCCGTCCCGTCGCCGTCGAAGTCGCCGGCCGCCAGCGGGGTGGCGCCGCCGTTACGCGCCGGGGCCTCGGCCGTGACGCCCGGCACCGGGCCGGCGAGCCGCAGCCCGGCGGGCGTGCCGCGGTAGAACGCGGCGTCGTGGACGGCGTCCGGCATGTCCATCTCGAAACGCAGGTCCTCCTCGTCGTAGGTGGCCCGGGTGACCAGGTCGTCGCGGCCGTCGCCGTCGAAGTCGCCGACGAGCACGTCGGTGACGGACGCCCAGCCGTCGAAGCCCACGTCCGTCTCCGTCTCGCCGCGCGGCTTCCCGCCGGTGCGGGCGAGCGGGCCGCGCAGGACGGTGGCGAGCTGGGCGCCGCGCTCGTCCTCGCCGCCGGCGGGGGCGAGGGTCAGCAGGTCGAGGGCGCCGTTGCCGTCGAAGTCGCCCACGGCGGCGGCCGGGTCGGCACCGCGGGGCAGGTCGGTGGCGGCCCCGGGCCCGTCCGGGCCGCCCCACAGGATGCGCTGCCGCTCGTCGAAGGTCATGTCCGGGGTGGTGAACCCGTGGGCGAGGACGTCCGCGTAGCCGTCGTCGTCGAGGTCGCCGGTGAGCTGGACCGAGTGGTCGTCGGCGACGGGTTCCGGCAGGGACGACAGCGGGCCGTGCGGCGGGAGGCACCCGGAGAGCGGGAAGGCGGCCGACGGGTCCGGGCCGCCGTCGGCGGCGCGGAGCACGAAGCGGTTGTTGCGCCACCTCCCGCCGGGGCTCTCCGGGCCCCCGTACCAGCCGTTGACCACCGCGTCGGCGTGCCCGTCGCCGTCCACGTCCGCCCGGCCGGCCGGGCCGTCCGCTGCCCGGCCGGGGGTTTTCCCGGACCCGCCGCCCCGCTCGGACGGGAGCGTGCAGGCGGCCGACGAACGGTCCTCGCGGCCCCGCTCTCCGTCTCCGTCTTCGCCGCCGCCGCCGCTCCCGCAGCCGGCGGCGAGCAGCGCGGTCGGGAGCAGGACGGCCGCGAGCAGCCGCCTCGACGCGGCGAGGACGCCGCTTGGGTGTGCGCACATGTCGGACGAGTCTGCGCCGCGCGGTGCACGGGCGCGTCACGTTCCGGTCAGGGTCGCATTCCGGCCCGTACGCCGCGCCCGCGCCCATACGCCCCGCTCAGTGCTGGACGGCCAGCCGGATGCCCAGCGCCACCAGCACCGTGCCGGAGACCTGTTCCAGCCGCCTGCGCACCCCCGCCCGCGACAGCACACCCTTCAGCCGGCCCACGAACCACACGTACACGGCGTACCAGCCGACCTCGTACTCCGCCCACAGCGCCGCGAACGCCACCGTCGTCGCCAACTGCGGCGCCGACGCCGGCACGAACTGCGGCAGGAACGACATCGCGAAGACTCCCACCTTCGGGTTGGCCAGGTTCAGCAGGAGCCCCGCGCGGTACGCGCGCCACGACGTGACCTCCGCCCCCGCCTGGTCCGCGAACTCCGCCGCCGCCCCCCGCCGCGCCGCGCGCAGCGCCTGTACCCCGAACCAGACCAGCACCGCCGCGCCGACCCAGCGCATCACGTCGTACGCCACCTGCGAGGCCGCCAGCAGCGCCGTGAGGCCGAACGCGGCGATCGCGCCCCACAGGAAGACGCCCGTCTCGTTGCCGAGGACGGTCATGATCCCGGCCCGGCGGCTGTGCATCGAGTTGCGGATGATCAGGACCGTGCTGGGGCCGGGCGTGGCGGCGACCAGCGTGCAGGCCCCGAGGAAGGCGAGGAGAGTCGCGAGCATGCGCCATCCTGGACCGGGCGCAAGCGGAGGCGCCATCGAATTAACGAGACCATTCCGGCCTGGACAGCGCGCCGCGCGACACAGCAGGCTATTGCGCGTGAACTCCCCGGTAACGACCGTCATGATGCCCGTCGTCCTCGCCGTGATCATGTACGGCCTCGGTCTGGGCCTGACGCTCGCCGACTTCCGGCGGGTCAAGCACCACCCCCGGGCCGTCGCCGCGGCGCTGGTCTGCCAGGTGCTGCTGCTGCCCGCCGCCTGCTTCGGGCTGGTGCTGGCCTTCGACCTGGCGCCCGCGTACGCGGTGGGGATGATGCTGCTGGCCGCGTCGCCCGGCGGGGCCATCGCCAACTACTACAGCCGGCTCTTCGGCGGGGACGTGGCCCTCAACATCACGCTCACCGCGATCAACTCCGGGCTCGCGCTGTTCTCCCTGCCGCTGATCGTCAACTTCTCGCTGGAGTACTTCGACGTCGGCAGCGACTCCCTCGGCCTGAACTACGACAAGATCCTTCAGGTGTTCGCGATCGTGCTGGTCCCCGTCGGGCTCGGCATGCTGACGCGGGCCCGCGCCCCGAAGGTCAGGGAGCGCATCGACCGGCCGGTCCGGGTCGCGTCCCTCTTCGGCCTCTTCCTGGTGATCGTCGGCGTGGCCTGGGCCGAACGGGACCGGATCGCCGACTCCTTCGTGGACCTCGGCCCGATCACGTTCCTGTTCACGCTGCTCTCGCTGGCCGTCGGCTACGGCGCCACCCGGCTGGTCCGCGCGGCGCACCCGCAGGCCGTGGCGTGCTGCTTCGAGATCGGCATGCACAACGTCGGCCTCGCCATGACCATCGCGGTCAGCCCCACGCTGCTGGACAGCACCGAGATGGCCATGCCCGGCGCGGTGTACGCCGTCCTCAGCTACGTCGCCGCCACCGCCGCGGGCTACGGGCTGCGGGCGATCAGCCCGGAGCGCGGCGTACGTCGTCCGGCGTCAGTGCGGCCACCGAGCGGTGACCCGACAGCCCGAGGGTGAGGTCGAGGTCGGCGAGCAGGCTGCGCAGCACGTGCGTGACGCCCGCCTCGCCGCCGTGCGCGAGACCGTAGGCGTACGGCCTGCCGTACAGCACCGCCTTCGCGCCCAGCGCCAGCGCCTTGAGCACGTCGGCCCCGGTCCGTACGCCCGAGTCGAAGAGCACCTCGACGCGGTCGCCGACCGCCTCGGCCACCTCCGGCAGCACGTCCAGCGCGGCGACCGCGCCGTCGACCTGCCGGCCGCCGTGGTTGGAGACGACGACGCCGTCCATGCCCGCGGCGGCGGCCCGGCGGGCGTCGTCGGGGTGCTGGACGCCCTTGAGCAGGATCGGCCCGTCCCAGTGCTGCCGCAGGAACGGCAGCCGGTCCCACGTCCGGTCCGTGCCGGTGAACATCGGCACCCAGCGCAGCACCGCCGCCCCCAGGTCCTCCTCCGGCGGCTTCGCGAGCCCCGCGCGGAACGCGGGGTCGGAGAAGGCGACGGCGGTGCCGACGCCGCGGATGAACGGCAGGTACGCGGCGTCCAGGTCGCGCGGGCGCCACGCCAGCGTCCAGGTGTCGAGGGTGACGACGAGGGCGGTGAAGCCCGCGGCGCGGGCGCGCGCCAGGATGCTGGCGCACACCTCGTCGTCGTTCGGCCAGTAGAGCTGGTACCAGCGCGGGCCCGCGCCGCTCGCCTCCGCGACCTCCTCGATGGAGTACGAGGAGGCCGTGGACATCACCATCGGGATCCCGAGGGCGGCGGCGGCGCGGGCCGTGGCGAGTTCGCCGTCGGGGTGCACGATCGACTGCACCCCGACGGGCGCCAGCAGCACGGGCGCGGGGAGCGCGGAGCCCAGCACCGTGGTGGCCGGGCTCCGCTCGGTGGCGCCGGTCAGCATGCGCGGGACGAGGCGGACCCGGTCGAAAGCCTCCCGGTTGGCCCGGGCGGTGGCGCCCGAGCCGGCCGCGCCCGCGACGTACCAGAACGGACCGTCCGCCAGCCGCTCGCGCGCGGACTGCTCCAGCGCGGTGAGGTCGGTGGTGAACGGCGGCAGCTCGTCCGCCAGCCCGTTCAGATAGATCTCGTTCTGGTAGTTGCCGAACGGCAGGTTCATCGGCGGCTCCCTTCGACCAACGGAGAGTCTGCGGGAACCGGCGGCGGAACGCTACCCATCGGTACCGGCTGCGGCTCGTCCTTCTCCAGATCGGGCAGCCAGCGCAGCGCCTTCGGGAAGTACCAGTTGCGCTCGCCGAGCAGCGCCATCACCGCGGGCAGCAGCACGCCGCGGATGATCGTCGCGTCGATCAGCACCGCCGTCGCCAGGCCCACGCCCATCTGCTTCATGGACTGCATCGACAGCGTCCCGAAGATCGAGAACACGGCGACCATGATGACGGCCGCGCTGGTCACCACGCCCGCGGTGGTGATCACCCCGTGCGAGATGGCGTCCGCGGTGCCGCGGCCCTGCGCCCGCGCCTCCTTGACCCGGGAGACCACGAACACGTGGTAGTCCATGCTCAGCCCGAAGAGGATGACGAAGAGGAACAGCGGCAGCCACGCGACGATCGCCCCGACGCCCTCGGCGCCGACCAGGCCCGCGCCCCAGCCGTGCTGGAAGACCATCGTCAGCACGCCGTACGCGGCGCCCACCGACAGCAGGTTGAGCAGGATCGAGGTGATCGCGATCGTCAGCGACCGGAAGGCCATCAGCATCAGCAGGAAGGCGAAGGCCACCACGAAGATGAACACCGGCACCACGGCGCCGACGAGCTGGTCGTTGAAGTCCTTGCTCCCCGCGACCTGGCCGCCGACGGGCGCCTCGACGCCGTCCACCGCCTCCAGCGTCACCGGCCGGATCTCGTCGCGCAGCAGGTTGAGGCTCTTCTCCGCCTTGTCCTGGTCGGAGCCGCCGACGAGCGGCACCTCGATGATGGCGACGTTCTTCTCGTCGTAGACCTGGATGTCGATCGGGCCCTTGGACGCGCCCGTGTCCAGCGCCTGTTCCTCGAAGTCCACGATGGCCTTGCGGACCTCGGGCGCGTTGATGTCGTCGGCCCTGACGACCACCTCGGCGGGGTCGGAGCCGCCGGGGAACGCCTCGTTGACCCGGTCGTAGGTCTGCACGATCGGCAGCGAGTCGCCGAACTCCTGGTCCAGCGTGAGGTTCGCGGTGTTCATGCCCAGGGCAGGCAGGGCGATCGCCGCGAGCGCGCCCGTGGCCACCACCACCGCCGCCTTCGGCCGGCGCAGCACCCGCGTCAGCACGGCCCGCCACACCCGGCTCTCGCCGCCGGCGTTGGTCCGGCCGCGCTTGAGCCGCGCCAGGAACGGCACCCGGCCCTTCTCGACCCGCTCGCCGAGCAGCGACAGCATCGCCGGCAGCACGGTGACCGAGCCGACCATGGCGACCGCGACCACCATCAGCGACGCCACGCCCATCGCCTCGAAGTCGGCGAGGCCGGTGAAGAGCATGCCGCACATCGCGACGATGACCGTGATGCCGGAGACCAGCACCGCGCGCCCGGAGGTGGCGGCGGCGATCTCCAGCGCGGTACGCGCATCCCGCCCCTTGGCCCGCTCCTCGCGTTCGCGGCGCAGGTAGAACAGGCAGTAGTCGACGCCGACGGCCAGCCCCACCAGCAGCATCACCGAGTCGGCGACGTCGCTCATCGGCTGCACGTGGCTGACCACGCCCATCAGGCCCATCGTGGCCACGATCGCGGTCATCGCCAGCACCACCGGAAGCAGCGCGGCCACGAACGCGCCGAAGACGATCAGCAGGATGCCGAACGCGATCGGCACCGCCGAGTACTCCGCCTTCTTGAAGTCCTCGCCGAACGCGTCGTCGAAGGTCTTCTCCATGCTGGCGCCGCCGATCTCCTCGATCAGCAGGCCCTGCGACCCGTGCTTCTCCTGGACCTTCGCGACCGCGTCGGTCACCGGCTCCACCCGGTCCCCCGCGGTCTCCGGGTCGCCCTTCATCCGGAACTGGACCAGCGCGGAGCGCCCGTCCTCGGAGATCGTGTCGCTGTCGTACGGCGAGACGACGTCCGTGACCTCGCCGGTGCCCTCGACGGCCCGTACGACGTCGTCGACGGCCGTACGGAACTCGCCGGCCGACGCCTTCAGCGCGCCCTCGGGCGACTGGACGAGCACGCTCTCCCCGACCGGCTCGTCCACGCCCGCGTCCTCAAGGATCTTCGCGGACCGCCCGGTCTCGCCCGGGACCTCCTCGCTGTCGCTGACCTCCGCCCGCCCTGCCGCGGAGCCGGCGACCGTCGCCAGCACCACGAACAACACCCAGATGCCCACCGCTGCCCAGCGGTGGGTGACGCTCCATCCGCCGACGGCCGCGGCGACGCCCTGACGCCGCCTCGTATGCCTCGGCGCCCTCGGTGCCCCCATCGTGCTTCTCCCTCGTGCGCGGCGGCGGCACACTGCCCCCACCTGCCGATACGACGCTAGAGAAGAGCGGGTGCGGTCCCCATCGTGCTGGCTGGTGAACCCGGAGGTGCTCAGCTCCACCGAAAGAAGGGGGGATAACCCCACCCCGGAGGAGTCATGTCCCTTACACGCAAACGCCGGGGTCCGTTCCGGGCCCTGTCCTGCGGCCCGGAACGGCCCCCGGCGTCTCTCAGGGGGACGGCTCGCGCTCAGCGCGTCACGAGCAGCCCCCGGTTGCGCAGCACCCGGCGCTCCAGCGGGCCGAACACCAGCAGTTCGATGGCGACGCCGACGACCAGGATCAGCAGGATCGCGTTCAGCACGATCGCCATGTCCTGGTAGCCGCGGCCCGTCTCCAGCAACTGGCCCAGGCCCACACCGAGGTCGGGGGAGGTGGCGATGATCTCCGCGGCCATCAGGGACCGCCAGGAGAACGCCCAGCCCTGCTTGAGCCCGGCGAGGTAGCCGGGCAGCGCGGCCGGCAGCAGCACGTGCCGTACGCCGTGCAGGCCGGTGGCGCCGATGACCTGCCCGGCGCGCAGATACAGCGGCGGGATCTGGCCGATGCCGGAGACCAGCCCGTTGGCGATCGACGGGACGGCGCCGAGCAGCACCACCGCGTAGATCATCGACGGGGTGAGGCCGAACCAGATGATCGCGGCGGGCACCCAGGCCACCGACGGCAGCGACTGGAGCCCGGTGAGGATCGGGCCGATCGCGGCCCGCACGAACGGCACCTTGGCGACGATCAGTCCCAGCGGCGTGCCGATGGCGATGGCGATGAGGAAGCCGAGCACGCCGCGGGACAGGCTCGTCCAGATGACGTCGAACAGCGTGCCCTCGTACCACTGGTCGGCGAGCGCGTCCCAGACCTGGCCGGGGCCCGGCAACTGGTAGTCGGGCTTGACCTCCAGCACGTACAGCAACTGCCAGACGGCCACGACGAGGGCGACCGCGACGATCGGCGGCAGCACCTTGTGCAGCAGCACCTGCCGCAGCGGGATGCGTGCCGCGGTGTGGGTGTCGAGCGCGTCGAGGCCGGCTTCGAGCCCGGCGAGGCCGGCGGAGTCCTCACCCGCCTTGGCGGTCCTGTCGGTCTTGCCGGTGGTCTCAGTGCTTGCCATGGCGGCGGATCTCCTCTCGCAGCTCCTCGGTGATCTCCAGCGAGAGGTTGGCCACCTCGGTGTCCTCGATCCGACGCGGCTGGGGGATGTCGATGCTCCACTCCCGGGCGATGCGCCCGGGGCGGGAGGACATGAGGATGACGCGCTCGGCGAGCTTGACGGCCTCGCGCACGTTGTGGGTGACGAAGAGCACGGAGACCTTCGTCTCCCGCCAGATGCGGGTCAGCTCGTCGTGCAGGACGTCGCGGGTGATGGCGTCGAGCGCGGCGAACGGCTCGTCCATCAGCAGCAGTCTGCTGTCCTGGGCGAGCGAGCGGGCCAGCGCGACGCGCTGGCGCATGCCGCCGGACAGCTCGTGGACGCGCTTGCCGTACGCGCCGCCCAGCCGGACGAGTTCGAGCAGGCGCTCCGCCTCGGCGCGGCGCTCGGACTTCGCCAGGCCGCGCATCTTCAGCGCCAGCTCGATGTTCTTGCCCGCGGTCAGCCACGGGAAGAGGGCGTGCTCCTGGAACATCAGCGCCGGACGCTGACCGCCGGGTACCTCGATGGTCCCGGCGGTCGGGGCGTCGAGGCCGGCGACCAGGTTGAGCAGGGTGGACTTGCCGCAGCCGGACGCGCCGAGCAGCGTGACGAACTCGCCGGGCGCGACGTCGACGGTGATGTCGTCGAGCACCAGCAGTTGTTCGCCGGGGCGCCCGAACGTCTTGGACACGTGCGTGATGCGGGCCGCGGGCCCGTCCCCGGCCTGCGCGGAGCCGGCCGGGGCGTCGTCGGTGATGGCAGTGGACATCTCTTGCACCTCCCGGAGGTGAGGCGGGCAGAGCTACTCGACGCCGAGGCCGGCGTCGTCGACGGCGGGTTGGCCCTCGCTCTTGAGCACCTTGTTGAGGATGGACAGGTCGTAGATGCCGTCGGTCTTCGCCTCGTCGAGCAGCCCCGACTTGACGCTGTGGTCGGCCTGGTCGCCCAGCGTGGTGGCCAGGGGGTCGTCGGTGACCTCGATCTCGCCGAAGGCGCGGTCGAGCACCTCGGCCGGCAGCGGCTTGCCCGCGTACTCCTCCAGGCCGTCGTTGACCAGGCCCTTGGCCTCGTCCGGGTTGTCCTTGATCCAGGCGTTGGTCCTCACCGAGCCGCGGACGACCGCCTCGACCACGTCGGGGTGGTCCTTCAGGAACTCCTGCGAGACGATCAGGTGGGTGGTGACGAACTTGCCGTCGTCCCACAGCTCCGTCTCGTCCAGCAGCACCTCGCCGCCCTTGGCCACCAGGTTGGAGGCGGTGGGCTCCGGCACCCAGGCGCCGTCGAGGCCGCCCTGCTGGAAGGTGGTCGGGATCTCCTTGTTGTCCTGGCGGATGACCAGGACGTCGCCCTTGCCGGACTGCGGGTCGACCTCCAGGCCCTCGCCCGCGAGGTAGTTGAGGAGCGCCACGTCCTGGGTGTTGCCGATCTGCGGCGTGGCGATCCGCTTGCCCTCCAGGTCGTCCAGGGACTTGACCTTGTCGGGGTTGACGACCAGCGAGGCGCCGCCGGAGGTGGCGCCCGCGACGATGCGCAGGTTGCGGCCGCCCGCCTGGGTGTAGCCGTTGATGGCGGGCGACGGGCCGATCCAGGTCATGTCGACGGAGCCGGCGTTGAGCGCCTCGATGGCGGACGGGCCGGCGTTGAATATCTGCGGCTTGACGGCGGTGCCGCCCAGCTCCTTGGTGATCAGGCCGTTGTCGCCGAGCCCGACCAGGGGGGTCGCGTGGGTCACGTTGCCGAAGAAGCCGATGTTGATCTCGTCGAGACCGCCGATCTTCTCGCCCTGGGCGGCGGGAGCCGCGTCGTCGCCCTTGTCGTCGTCGTCGGAGCCGTAACCGCAGGCGGTCAGGGCGAGCAGGGGGAGAGCGGAGATGCCGGCGAGCAGGCGTATGGCCGCGCGGCGGCGGCGTGGTGCAGACACGGGAGGGCTTCCTCTCGGGGTGATCCGGGATGCAACATCGTCTTTCCGAGTATCCCTATTGACTTAGTAGGGATAAGCCCATCGGGGCAGCTCGGTCAAGGGGGTTCTTGAGGGGCGGACGAAAGGCCCGGTATCGGGACAGCGCTTTCGTGCGCCTTTGCACGCCTTTGTGCAGGCAGGTGTTACGGGAGCGTGACCGGCAGTCCGGCCCGCCGCCACGCCTGGAAACCGCCGATCAGGTCCGTCGCCCGGGCCAGCCCGAGCGACCTGAGGGAGGCGGCGGCCAGCGACGAGGCGTATCCCTCGTCACACATGACGATCCAGTGCACATCCGTACCGGTGGCCTCGGCGACCGACGCGCCGCTGGAGGGATCGCAGCGCCACTCCAGATGGTTGCGCTCCACCAGCAGCGCCCCGGGCACGGTGCCGGAGGCGCGCCGCTGGAACTCCGGCCGGGTGTCCACGAGCACGGCACCTTCGGCGAGGGCGGCGTACGCCTGCCGGGGGTCGAGGCGGTCCAGCGTGGCGCGTACGGCGGCGAGCGCGCCGTTGATTCCGGCGGTGCCGTCGGCGGCGGCCATCAGTTGGTCACCGGGTCGGTACGCAGCGGGCGCAGGCCGCCGCCGGGCACCTCGGCGTAGTACGACATGGCCGACAGCGCCGGTGCGTAGGCGTGGATGCTGACGGCCGGCGCCGTCCCGGCGTTGGTCACCTCGTGGACGTACCGCGGGCCGAACCAGCGCAGCCCGCCCGCGGCCACCTGCCGCGTCCGCGGCGCGGCGCGCAGCCCGGGGAAGGTGCGCTCGGTGAGCAGCCCCTCGACGACCGTGAACGCGCCCGCGGCGCCGCCGTGGTCGTGGATCTCGGTGCCCTGGCCCGGCAGCCAGGTCAGCAGCCAGACCTCGTACCCGCCGGTCACCTCCAGCCGGGTGTGGAAGCGGGCCGCGGCGTCGAAGCGGACCAGCGGGCGCCAGCCGTCCGGGCGGCGGGCGTGGCCGAGGGCGATCTCGCCGAGCGCGGCGGGGGTGAGCGCGGGCGCGGCGGGGGAGAGGGCGGGCGGGGTGGACATGGAACCTCATTCCGGGTGAGTCGTACGGGCGGGGGGAATCAACGGGGGAGAAGACACCCGTGCGGAAAGCACCCGCGGCGTACGCCCGGGCGCGGCCGTCTACGGACGGCCGCGGGGACACAGCGCGCTCGCGACGCGCACCAGATCCACGTGGTGGCGTGCGAAGAAGCGCTGGTCGATGGGCATGCACGCACGATCGCAGACGCACCGTCGTACGCGCAATTCCCTTACCCCGGAATGGAATTGCCGACGTAATTCCGAAACAATGTGTCGGGTTTGTGAAATCCTCCGGCGCGGGGTTGCCCCGTTACGCGGAGGTGTGCGGAGTCACGCCGAGAGCGGCAGGGACTCCGCCGCGCACGCCTCGTCGTACCGCCGCGCCAGCAGCCGCGCCAGCTCCGGTGCCGCGCCCAGCACCGGCGCGAGCACGTCGGCCCGCGCCTCGGTGGCGCCGTGCACGATGCGGTCGGGCAGGAAGCCCGGGGCGACGACGTACGGCGCGACCGCCACCCGCTCGGCACCGTCCGCGCGCAGCGCGCGCACGGCGTCGGCCGTACGGGGCGGAGCCGCGGAGGCGAACGCGGGCCGCACGGCGCACCATCCCGCGGTACGCCGCCACTCCCGCGCGGTCTCGGCGACGCTCGCGATCGCCTCCGGGTCGGAGGAGCCCGCCGCGGCCAGCACGACGCCCGTGCGGGCCCGCTCGGCGGGCGCGTACAGCCCCGCCTCCGCCATCCGGCGGTCCAGCGCCGCCGTCAGCAGCGCGTCCGGGCCCAGCACGCCGCCCTGCACCACGCGCAGCCGCGGCAGGGCGGCCCGTACGCCGTCCAGGACGGCGGGGATGTCGGACTTGGCGTGGAAGGCGCGGGCCAGCAGCAGCGGCAGCGCGACGACGTCCCGTACGCCCTCGCCGTACAGCCGCCGCAGCGCCCGCGGCACGCTCGGGGCGCAGTGGTCCAGATAACAGGTCTCCACGCGCGCCCGCGGCCGTACCGCCGCCACCCGCGCCGCGAGCGCGGCGACGGTGGCGGCGTGCCGCGGGTCGCGGCTGCCGTGGGCGACGATCAGCAGTACGGGACGCATGGTTCACCAGGCTAGAACGGTCCGGTCGGGGGACGATGGGGTCGCGCCGGTGGCGGCCCCGGCGGGCTCGGACGGGCTCAGACGTTGATACCGCACTCGGTCTTGGCGAAGCCCGCCCAGCGGCCCGCGCGGGCGTCCTCGCCGGGGGCGACCCGGCGGGTGCACGGCGCGCAGCCGATGGAGGGGTAGCCGTCGGCCAGCAGCGGGTTCGTCAGCACGCCGTGCTCGGCGACGTACCGCTGCACGTCCGCCTCGGACCAGCGGGCGATCGGCGAGACCTTCACCTTGCGCCGCTTGGTGTCCCAGCCGACGACCGGGGTGTTCGCGCGCGTCGGCGACTCGTCGCGGCGCAGCCCGGTGGCCCAGGAGTCGTACTTGGCGAGGCCGTCCTCCAGCGGCTGCATCTTGCGCAGCGCGCAGCACAGGTCGGGGTTGCGCTCGTACAGCCGCGGGCCGTACTCGGCGTCCTGCTCCGCGACCGTCTGGCGGGGCATGAGCGAGACGACGTTCACGTCCATCACGGCGGCGACCGCGTCGCGGGTGCCGATGGTCTCGGGGAAGTGGTAGCCGGTGTCCAGGAAGAGGACGTCCACGCCCGGCATGGCGCGGGACGCCAGATGCGCGACGACCATGTCCTGCATGGACGAGGTGACACAGAAGCGCTCGCCGAAGGTGTCCGCCGCCCAGCGCAGGATCTCCAGCGCCGGGGCGTCCTCCAGCTCGCGGCCGGCCCGCTCGGCGAGCGCCTCGGTATCCGTCTCCGCGTCTTCGATGACCGTCATCGGTTGGGGTTCCCTCCATCGCTGTCGGAACGCAGGCCGTCGGCCAGCAGACCGAGGAACGAGAGCTTGAAAGCGCGGTTGCAGGCCCTGCACTCCCACGCGCCGTGCCCTTCTTCGGACGGGCGCAGGTCCTCGTCGCCGCAGTACGGGCAGTAGAACGGCGCCGCCCGCCCGCTCACTTGAGGTCCTCCTCGCCGGCGCGCGCCGCCCACTGGGCGAAGCGCTCGCCCTCCTCGCGTCCGGCGGTGAAGCGGGTGAGCACGCGCTCGACGTAGTCGGGGAGCTGCGCCGCGGTGACCTTCAGACCGCGCACCTTGCGGCCGAAGCCCGGGTCCAGGCCGAGGCTGCCGCCGAGGTGGACCTGGTAGCCCTCGACCTGCCGGCCGTCCTCGTCGGTGACGAGCTGCCCCTTCAGGCCGATGTCCGCCACCTGGATGCGGGCGCAGGAGTTCGGGCAGCCGTTGAGGTTGATGGTGATCGGCTCGTCGAAGTCGGGCAGCCGCCGCTCCAGCTCGTCGACGAGCGACGCGCCGCGGGCCTTGGTCTCGACGATCGCCAGCTTGCAGAACTCGATGCCGGTGCAGGCCATCGTGCCGCGGCGGAACGCGGAGGGCGTGACCTGGAGGTCCAGCGCCGCCAGCGCCTCGCTCAGCGGCCCGACCTGGTCCTCCTCGACGTCGAGGATGAGCATCTTCTGTTCGACGGTGGTACGGAGCCGGTCGGAGCCGTGCTGCTGCGCCAGCTCGGCGATCTTCGTCAGGGTGCCGCCGTCGACGCGGCCGACGCGGGCGGCGAAGCCGAGGTAGTAGCGGCCGTCGCGCTGCCGGTGCACCCCGATGTGGTCGCGCCAGCGCTCGGCGGGCACCGCGGGCGGGGGGCCGTCGGCGAGCGTGCGCAGCAGGTACTCGTCCTGGAGCACCTGGCGGAACCTCGAAGGGCCCCAGTCCGCGAGCAGGTACTTCAGCCGGGCCCGGTTGCGCAGCCGGCGGTAGCCGTAGTCGCGGAAGATGCCCACGACGGCCTCGAAGACGTCCGGCACGTCCTCCAGCGACGCCCAGGCGCCGATCCGTACCCCCAGCTTGGGGTTGGTCGACAGGCCGCCGCCGACCCAGACGTCGAACCCCGGGCCCAGCTCCGGGTGTTCGACGCCGACGAAGGCGACGTCGTTGATCTCGTGCACGATGTCGAGCAGCGGGGAGCCGGAGACGGCGCCCTTGAACTTCCGTGGGAGGTTCGAGTACGCCGGGTTGCCGACGATGCGCCGCTGGATCTCCTCCAGCGCCGGGGTGCCGTCGACGATCTCGTCCGCGGCGATGCCGGCGACCGGGGAGCCGAGGACGACGCGCGGGACGTCGCCGCACGCCTCGGTGGTGGACAGCCCCACGGACTCCAGCCGGCGCCAGATCTCCGGGACGTCCTCGATCCGGATCCAGTGCAACTGGATGTTCTGCCGGTCGGTGAGGTCCGCGGTGCCGCGGGCGAACTCCTGCGAGATCTCGCCGATCGTCCGGAGCTGGGTGGCCGTCAGCCGGCCGCCGTCGATGCGGACGCGGAGCATGAAGTGCTCGTCGTCCAGCTCGTGCGGCTCCAGGACCGCGGTCTTGCCGCCGTCGATGCCGGGCTTGCGCTGCGTGTACAGCCCCCACCACCGCATCCGGCCGCGCAGGTCGGCGGGGTCGATGGAGTCGAAGCCGCGCTTCGAGTAGATCGTCTCAATGCGTGTCCGCACATTGAGACCGTCGTCGTCCTTCTTGAACTGCTCATTGGCGTTGAGCGGCGTGAAGTGGCCGGCGGCCCACTGGCCTTCGCCGCGGTGGCGGCCGGCCTTGCGGCGGCCGGCCGCGGTGGGGCGCGAGGAGGAGTTAGCCATGACAGGGGTGTCCTTAAGACAGGCGAAGGGGCCGGCCGGGATGGCGTACGACCCTGGTTGACCTGCGCAAACGGTTCTTCGGCAGGGCGGCTCGGCAGGGCCGTGCGCGTGCGTCCGCGACGGTGGGGACGGCTGGGCGGCGGCGGGAGGTCGGCGGTGCTGTGACTTTCAGCCCGCCGGACAGATGGCGCTGGACATGCGGCCGAGATCGACGTGACGCCGACTCACCAGGGCGACTCCAGCTCGATCCATGGAGAGAGCGTGGCATGGGGTGCCGTGGATCGTCCACAGTAATCCGCCATGTGGACAGTCCGGTCTTGTTATTTGGACACCGGGTTTCGCGGGCCTCTTTACGGGTCGCGTTTACGGGTCGCGTCGGCCCGGGGCGTCCTCGGTGCGTACGTCGAAGATCCGGTAGCCGCGGCGCCGGTAGTTGTCCAGGGCGTACGGGCCGTCATCGCTGCACGTGTGCACCCACACCCGCCGTGTACGCGCCCGCTGTGGCCACCGCTGCGCCAGGTCCCAGGCGCGCGCCGTGCCGACGGAGAGCAGGTGCCCGCCCACGCGCCGGCCGCGGAACGCGGGCAGCAGCCCGAAGTAGGTGATCTCCACCACCCCGTCCGGCTGCCCCTCCAACTCCAGGTAGCCGGCGGGCGTCCCGCGCTCGTACGCCACCCACGTCTCGGTCCCCGGCTGCTCGACGAACGCGCGCCACCGCTCCTCGTCCCACACCAGCCGGTCCGTCCACGCCACGTCGGCGCCGACGGCCCCGTAGAGACAGCGGTTGAAACCGGGGGAAGGGATACCGGCGCGGACGACGGTCAGCTCGCCGGCCGCGACGGACGCCGGCTCGGCCGCCGGGCTGAGATCGTCCGCCGCGGTCTGCTCCAGTGACCAGGTGGTGAGGGCGCTGCTCTCCATGGGGGAATCAGACCATGGCGCGCGGTGCCTTGCGGACCCGGGTGCGGTGCAGGAATCTGCGTCACGACCCCTTGCCCGCGGGTGGGCGCCGCCCGTAGCTTATGGCAAGCGCTTTCTGTGGCCTTGGCCACTGTCTCAGCACCGCACCAGGCACCACCAGGCACCACCGGGCACGACCCGGCACCACCCTCACCGCACGACCGCTGGACGACCTCGGGAGCAGGCAGCCGCGGTCACCGCCCGGACGCCACCCGGGCGGGAGCCGGGAACCGTTCCCCGTCCGCAAGAACTGCCCCGGCGACGGCCACGTGTTCAACCTCGATTGGATGCATCTCGAGTGACAACGGCACAGGACGACATCAAGGCGCCCGCCGCCGTCCCGACCGCTCCCGAGCGGACGGGGCGGCGCGGCGCGCGCTTCGGCAACCAGCTCGCCGCCTTCGGCTCCGCCGTGTGGCGGCCCCTCATCGTGCTCGCCGTGATCGGCCTCGTCTGGTGGTTCGTCACCGCGCGGGAGATGGTCGAGCGCTATCTCGTCCCCACCCCCGGCTCGGTCTTCGAGGTCATGTGGGACGAGCGCTCGATGCTGGCGGAGCACACCTACGTGACGCTGTACGAGACGGTCATCGGCTTCCTGCTGGCGGCCCTCATCGGCATCGCCTCCGCGGTGCTCATCGTCTACTCCAAGACGGCCGAGCGCTCCCTCTACCCGATCATCCTCTTCGCCCAGGTCATTCCGAAGATCGCCATCGCGCCGATCCTCATCGTCTGGTTCGGCACCGGGCTCTCCCCGAAGATCATCCTGGCGGTGCTGATCGCCTTCTTCCCCGTCGTCGTCTCCGGCGTCGCCGGGCTGCGCGACACCGACCCCGAACTGCTGGACCTCTCCGCGACGATGGGCGCCAGCCGCTGGTCCGTCTTCGTCAAGGTGCGCTTCCCCGGCGCGCTGCCGCAGCTCATGGCCGGACTGAAGGTCGCGGTGACCCTCGCCGTGGTCGGCGCCGTGGTCGGCGAGTTCGTCGGGGCCAGCGAAGGGCTCGGCTACATCCTGCTGCTCGCCAGCGGCAACCTGAACTCCGCGCTGCTCTTCGCGGACCTGATCCTCATGTCGGCGATCGGCGTGGTGCTGTTCGTCGTCATCGAGGTCGCCGAGTCCCTGCTCATCCCGTGGCACGCCAGCCGCCGGGAGGGCTCCAGCGTGACCATGGCGACGACCTGAGCCGGGACCGTGCGCCGCACCGCCCCGTACGGCTCTCATGGCCCGCCGCCATGACGCCGCAGCCCGTATCCCGCAGTAACGGACCACCCAGGAAGGCAACGAGATGAAACGCACCGCGGCGACTCTCACCCTGCTGAGCGCGCTGCTGGCCGCCGGCGCCTGCGCCCCCGACACGTCGGACGACGACGGCGGGGACCCGGGCGGCGAGGGCGACGGCAAGAAGGTCACGCTGACCCTCAACTGGGTGCCGTACGGCGAGCACGCCCCCTTCTACTACGGCGTCGAGAAGGGCTTCTACGCCGACGAGGGCATCGACCTGGAGATCAAGCCCGGCAACGGCTCCGCCGCCACCATCCAGCAGGTCGCCCAGAACCAGACCGACTTCGGCTGGGCCGACACCCCGCCGCTGATGGCCGGCATCGGCGAGGGCATGGGGGTCAAGAGCCTCGGGGTCTACCTCCAGAAGGGCCCGTCCTCCGTGCAGTTCGTCTCCGACCAGGAGATCAAGGAGCCGGCCGACCTGGAGGGCAAGACCGTCGCGGGCACGCCCGGCGACGCGATGTACGCGACCTTCCCCGGCTGGCTCGAAGCCAACGACGTGGACCCGTCGAAGGTCAAGGTCGTCAACGTCCAGCCCGCGGACAAGATCTCGCAGCTCGCCGCCGGCAAGGTCGACGCGATCATGGGCTTCTTCCACGACCAGGGCCCCACCATCGAGAACACCACCGGCGAGACGGTCGACTACATACTCTTCTCCGACTTCGGCATGAACGTCCTGGGCACCGGCATCGTCGCCTCCGACAAGATGCTGGCCGACGACCCCGAGCTGGCCAAGGCGTTCGTCCGGGCCACCACCAAGTCCTGGCAGGAGGTCGAGGCCAACCAGGACGAGGCCGTGAAGATCATGTCCGAGGCCGCGACCGAGCCGCCGCCGGACAACGTCCTCGCCAACCAGCTCAAGGACACGCTGCCGCTGCTGGAGGGCGACGGCGGCGGGATCGGCGTCAACTCCGAGGAGTCGTGGCAGGAGACTATCGACCTGCTGGCCGACGGCGGGATGCTGAAGGAGGCCAAGCAGCCCGCCGACTACTGGGACGAGTCGTACGCCGCTAAGGGGTGAGCAGTGCCGCAGCTCGAAAAGAAGAAGGCCGCCGCGACCGACACGGCGGCGTCCGCAAGCATCGACATCCGCGATGTGACGTGCACGTTCACGACGAAGCGCAGTCGCACCACGGCGGTCGACGGGGTCTCGATGCGGATCGAGCCCGGTGAGTTCGTCTCCATCCTCGGCCCGTCGGGCTGCGGCAAGTCGACCCTGCTGAAGATGATCGCCGGCCTGGTGCTGCCGACGACGGGCCAGGTCAGCCTGCTCGGCCAGCCGGTGACCCGCCCGCAGCGCAACATCGGCTTCGCCTTCCAGCGGGCCGCGCTGCTCCAGTGGCGCGGGGCGCGGAAGAACATCCTGCTCCAGGCCGAGATGCGCGGCATGGACAAGCAGACCGCCGCCCGCCGGGCCGACGAGCTGATCGAGCTGACGGGGCTGGCGGGCTTCGAGGACGCCCTGCCGCACGAGCTGTCCGGCGGCATGCAGCAGCGCGTGGCCCTGTGCCGTGCGCTGCTGCACGAGCCGCCGGTGCTGCTGCTCGACGAGCCGTTCGGCGCGCTGGACGCGCTGACGCGGGAGCACCTGAACGTCGAGCTGAACCGCATCTGGCGGGAGACGGGCACGACCATCGTGCTGGTCACCCACTCCATCTCGGAGGCCATCTACCTCGGCACCCGGGTGGAGGTGATGAGCGCCCGCCCGGGCCGGATCATCGAGACGATGCCGGTGGACCTGCCGCCGGAGCGCGAGTACGGAAAGGTGATGTCCGCCCCGGAGTTCGAAACCCTGGCGGCCCACACCCGCAGCCTGCTGAGCGGCGCGCACTGACCCGGCGCCGGTCCCCGCGGCGCCTCCGGGCGCGGCGGGGGACCGGCGCGGGCCGGCGTTGTCGGTGGCGGGTGTGAGGATGGCCGCCATGACACCGTTGCTCCTCACCGACATCGAGCGGGCCGTACGCAGCAGTTGGGGCGCCGACACGTGCACGCCGGAGTTCCGGGCGCGGTGGACGCCCGCCAATCCGGCGCGGGACCAGTGCGGGGTCACCGCGATGGTGCTCAACGATCTGCTGGGCGGCGAGCTGGTGCGCGGCGAGGTTCTGGTGGACGGGCAGCGCACGGACTACCACTGGTGGAACCGGCTGGGCACGGGCGTCGAGATCGACCTCCCGCGCGAGCAGTTCGACCCGCACGAGACCGTCACCGAGGGCGTGGTCGTCGCCCGCCCGCCGGTGCCGGGGCGGCTGCGCGAGGAGTACGAGCTGCTCCGCAGCCGGGTCGCGGAGCGGCTCGCGGCAGGGCGGTAGGGGGCCGGCCCACGCCGCCTCGCCGCCCGGCGCCCGGTATCCGGCATCCGGTGTCAGCCCGCGGCGCGGTGCCACTTGCGGAGGCTTACCAGTTCGCGGGGCGGGGTCAGGCTGCGGCCCACTTCCACGTACGAGACCTCCGCCGCGTAGACGTCGCCGGTGGAGTCGACCGCGATGCTGTGCAGCCAGTTGAAGCTGTCCGGGGACTCGCCGGGGAGGTCCGCGCCGAAGCGGGTGACCTCGTGGCCCGCGGTGTCGAAGACGCGGATCTTGTGGCCGATGCCCGGGACGCCGTGCTGGACCGGGGGCGGGCCCTGTTCGGCCACGTACAGGCGGGTGTCCGGGCCCGTGCCCGTGGTGCAGACCGCCACCGCCTTGTGGGCGTGCCACGTGGTGCGGAAGCCGCCGTCGCGGGAGAAGACCTGGACGCGGTGGTTCTCGCGGTCGCAGACCACCACCGCGTCGCCCGCGAGGGCCAGCGCGTGCGGGAGGCTGAAGCTGCCCGGGTCCGTGCCGGGGGTGCCCCAGGAGGCGAGGTGGCGGCCGGCGGCGTCGTAGCGGTGGACGCGGGAGTTGCCGTAGCCGTCGCTGACGAAGACGTCGCCGGTGCGCGGGCATACGGCCACGTCCGTGGGGCGGTTGAACGGCTCTCCGCTCTGGAAGCCGCTGGGTTCGCCCGTGCCGAGGGTCAGCAGGGTGGTGCCGGCGCGGTCGGTCTTGGTGATCGTGTTGCCGACGTCGTCGACGAGCCAGAGGTGGTCCTCGTGGTCGACGGTGACCGCGTGCGGCCGGGTGAAGCGGCAGCCGCGCCAGCGCGGCTGGGTGTTGCCGTACGGGTCCTCGTACAGCTCGGTGCCGAGGTACGGGGTGTCGTTGCCCCACATGTCGACAACGTTGCCATCCGGGTCGAAGACGAGCACCGGCATGTTGCCGCGGTTGAAGACGTAGACGCGGTCGGCCGAGTCGACGGCGACCGAGGTGGCTTCCCTGAGCCAGATCCCGTGGGGGATCTTCGCCCAGAGGGGGACGGGTTCGTAGACGGTGTCACCTGTCGCGGGCCCGACGGGCATCGCTTCCTCCCCAGAAGACGCGTGGGCCGGCGATCATAGCCCGCGCGGGTGACGTTCAGCCGCGGGCGGCCAGCACCGCCGGGGCCGTGGACCGGGGGAGCAGGTCGGCGGGGCGCGCGGGGAGCAGGAGTTGGACGTCGATCTCGTCGGAGAAACGATACGGCCGGTGCGCGAGCAGCCCGCCGAGCTTCCGGCGCAGCCGGGACAGCTCCGCCCGTACGGTCACCGTGCGCCCCGCCTCGCCGAAGAGCGCGTCGGCCAGCGCCGTGGAGCTGAGCCCGTCGCGGTGCACCGCCAGCAGGTACAGCAACTCCGCGTGCCGCGGGCTCACCTGCTGCGACCACCGGCCCGCGCCGCCCAGCACCGCCAGGCTCGCCGACGCCGGCCGGGTCAGGTCCAGCACCACCCGCGTCGGCCCCGGCGCGGAGC
Source organism: Streptomyces sp. 184 (assembly GCF_045781775.1). Classification (NCBI taxonomy): domain Bacteria; kingdom Bacillati; phylum Actinomycetota; class Actinomycetes; order Kitasatosporales; family Streptomycetaceae; genus Streptomyces; species Streptomyces sp. 184. The sequence goes on from NZ_CP123230.1 coordinate 2,718,218, forward strand.
CCTCCGGCTCGACCCGTACCAGCCAGCCGCCGCCCGGCAGCGGCTCCAGCGCGCACCGCCCGAGGCCCGGCAGCACGTACTCGCCCGCCGCCGGCGACTTCGGCAGCGCCACCCGCTCCGGCGGCACCATGCCGGTGGCCCCCGCCGCCCAGCCGTGCTCGTCCACGGCCAGCGCCCGGCCGCCGATGCCGGCCAGGACGGGCGCCGCGACCGCCCGCAGCCGCTCCATCGCCGTCCAGTGCCGGTCCCGCAGCTCGCCCTCCGCGACCCGGCCGACGGCGGTGACGAACGCCAGCGAGATCGTCGGCATCGTGCGCGCCGGGCCGGTCACGTTGACCACGCCCAGCAGCCGCCCGTCGCGCGGGTCGGTCAGCGGCGCGGCGGCGCAGCTCCACGTCCGGCAGGTGCGCAGGAAGTGCTCGTCGCCGTAGACGCCGACGGGGCGGCCCGTCGCCAGCGCGGTGCCGATGCCGTTGGTGCCGGCGGAGTCCTCGCTCCAGCTCGCGCCCTCCGCCAGCCCGATCCGGCTCACCGCCTTGAGCATCGCGCGCTGCCCGTCCCGCCACAGCACCACGCCGTCGGCGTCGGTGACCACGACGACGTGCTCGGGCACGGTGTCCTCGGCCGGGATCAGCCCGTCGCGCAGCACCCCGCGCAGGACGCCGACACCCGCCGTACGCCGCCGCCACTCCAGCTCCGCGACGCCCACCTGCCGCCGCGGCCGGCCGTCCTCTCGGTCCAGCCCGCGCTCCTCCGCGCGGCGCCACGACTCGCCGATCAGCTCGCGCGGGCCGTCGGCGGCCGGTGACGGCTCCGGGAGGGGGACGGCGTACGCCTCGGCGGCTCGCCCGCCCGTACGCCCTCCTGCGGTACGCCCGGCGCCCGCACGGCCCCCGCCCGCACGACCGCCGCCCGCACGACCGCCGCCGAGCCCGCCCGCGGCTCCGCCCGCACCGGTCAGCGCGCGGCCCCAGCCGGCCCGCGCACCGTGCGCCCGGCCGCCCGGCCGGGGGCCCCGACCGCCACCGCCCGCATCCGCAGTTTCCGGCACAACACTCCCCGCTGCCCGCCTGTTCAGCCGGTCCCCGTCAATGGTGCCCGCGGCACCGCCCCTCCGCCCACCTCTTGGACCAAACCGATAGCGGCACGGCGGCACGCTGCAACGGTGTGCAACCTTTGCGCACGCGCGTGCGCGAGGAGTTGAGTGTGGCGGGGTTGACGAGCGGACGGGGTGCCGAGTCGGCGCGGCACCGCTTCCGACGCCCTGCAACAGTGGAAGGTCACCTCCCATCCGCGGGAGGGCCTTCCGCTGACGCAACACGAACCGCCCCGGCCCGCGACCCCGGCCCGCAGCCAGGGCGGCCCCCGGCCGCCCTACGCCACCGGCACCGGCCGGGCCCGGTCCACCACCGCCCGCAGGCCCAGCCCGTGCGGCAGCGTCCCCAGGGCCGCCCCCCACTCGCCGCCCAGCCGCGAGGCGCAGAAGGCGTCCGCGACCGCCGCCGGCGCATGCCGTACGAGCAGCGCCCCCTGGAGCACCAGCGCCAGCCGCTCCGCCAGCCGCCGTGCCCGCGTCTCGACGCTCTCCAGGTCCGCCAGCTCCGTCAGCAGGTCCTTCACCGCCCGGTCGAGCCGGTGGTCCGCGCCGCGCGCCCGGCCGATCTCGGTGAGCACGGCGTCCACCGCCCGCGGCTCCCGCCGCAGCGCACGCAGCAGGTCGAGCGCCTGTACGTTGCCCGAGCCCTCCCAGATCGAGTTCAGCGGCGCCTCGCGCAGCAGCCGCGGCATCCCCGACTCCTCCACGTACCCGTTGCCGCCCAGGCACTCCAGTGCCTCCGCCGCCACCGTCGTGCACCGCTTCGTCACCCAGTACTTCGCCGCCGGCACCGCCAGCCGCAGGAACGCCCGCTCGTCGTCCGTGTCCGCGTCGCAGGCCGCCGCCAGCCGCAGCGCCAGCGCCGTCGCCGCCTCCGACTCCAGCGCCAGGTCCGCCAGCACGTTGCGCATCAGCGGCTGGTCGGCGAGCACCGCGCCGAACGCCGCGCGGTACGAGCAGTGGTGCACCGCCTGCGCCACCGCCTGCCGCATCACGGCCGCGGCGGCGAGCGCGCAGTCGACCCGGGTGGCGGCGACCATCTCGATGATCGCCGGGATGCCCCGGCCCTCCTCGCCGACCCGCCACGCGAGCGTCGTACCGTCGAACTCGACCTCGGCGGAGGCGTTCGAGCGGTTGCCGAGCTTGTCCTTCAGCCGCTGGAGCAGGAAGGTGTTGCGGCTGCCGTCAGGCAGCACGCGCGGCAGCAGGAAGCAGGTCTGCCCGCCGGGCCCGGGGCCGCCGGGCGGCACCTGGGCGAGCACCAGGAAGGCGTCCGACATCGGCGCCGAGCAGAACCACTTGTGCCCGGTCAGCGCGTACGTGTCCGCGCCGGCCGGCTCCGCCCGGGTGGTGTTGGCCCGTACGTCCGAGCCGCCCTGCTTCTCCGTCATCCCCATCCCGGCGAGCGCGCCCGCCTTCCCGGCGGCGGGCGCCAGGCCCGGTTCGTACACCCGCGAGGTCAGCAGCGGCTCCCACACCGCGGCCAGCTCCGGCTGGGCGCGCAGCGCCGGCACCGCGGCGTGCGTCATCGACAGCGGGCAGCCGTGCCCCGCCTCGGCCTGCGTCCACACCAGGAACCCCGCCGCCCGCCGCACGTGCCCGTCCGGGCGGCCGCGGGCGCCGGTCAGCCCGGCGGCCACGCCGCGCTCCAGCAGGCGGTGCCAGGAGGGGTGGAAGGCGACCTCGTCGAGGCGGTGGCCGTAGCGGTCGTGGGTGTGCAGCACGGGCGGCGAGGCGTTCGCCTCGACGCCCCACCGCTGCACCTCGGCGGAGCCCGCCGCGCGGCCGAGGCCGGTCAGCTCCGCGTGCGCCGCGGCGCGCCGCTCCGGGGCCACGTACCGCTCCACCGCCTCGGTGAGCGCCGCGTCCGCGGCGTAGACGTCGTAGCCGACCAGGGGCGGTGCCTGATTCGTCACCGTATGAGTACCTGCTGCCATGACAGCTACGGTAGGCAGGTGGGCGCAGAACGGGAAACGGGTGCGGAACAGGGCGGACGCGGCGGACCCCGCGGCCGGCTGCGCCGGGCCCGCACCCTGTACCAGCACCTGCCCAAGCGCCACGTGGCGTGGCTGCTGCTGAAGGACACGGTCAACTCCTGCATGCAGCACCGCGTCATCGGCCTCGCCGCCGAGGCCGCGTTCTTCAGCCTGCTGTCGCTGCCGCCGCTGCTCCTCGGCCTCCTCGGCCTGCTGGGCTACTTCGACCAGTGGCTCATCGACGTCGAGACCATCCGGCGCAACATCATCGACGCCTCCGACGCGGTCCTGACGGACAAGGGCGTCGACCAGATCGTCCGCCCGCTGATCGACGACGTCACCCGTGGCGGGCGCGCGGACATCATCTCCATCGGCTTCGCGCTCGCCCTGTGGTCGGGCTCGCGCGCCGTGAACGTCTTCATCGACACCATCACCATCATGTACGGGCTCGAAGGCCACCGCGGCATCGTCAGGACCCGGCTGCTGGCGTTCGCGCTCTACCTCGTGGCGCTGGTGATCGGCGTGGTCGCGCTGCCGCTGATGGTGGCGGGGCCGGACGCGGTGGTGCAGTTGCTGCCGTGGAGCGAGACGGCCGTACGGGTGCTGTACTGGCCGGTCGTCGTCCTGTTGTCGATCGCCTTTCTGACGACGCTCTACCACGCGGCCGTACCCGTGCGCTCGCCGTGGCGGGAGGACCTGCCGGGCGCGCTGGTGGCGTTCGGCATGTGGCTGCTGGGCAGCGTGCTGCTGCGGCTCTACCTGCTCAACGCCGTGTCGGGACCGACCATCTACGGCTCGCTCGCCGCGCCGGTGGCGGTGCTGCTGTGGTTCGGCGTGTCGGCGTTCGCGGTGCTGGTAGGCGCGGCGGTGAACGCCGCGTTCGACCGCGTCTGGCCGTCGGTCGCCACCGCCACCGGCCGCGCGGAGACCGCCCGGGCCCGGCAGGAGGCGGCGGCCAGGCTGGTCGCGGCGGCCTCGGCGGAGCGGCAGGCGCGGCTGCGCGGGCTCGACGGGGACGCCTCGGCGGAGGAGTGGGCGCGGGAGCCGGAGCCGGAGCGGGCGGAGGAAGAGGAGGAGGCGGAGGAGGAGGGCCGCAGGTCGCGGGCGAAGGGCCGGCCCGCGGAGCTGCCCGCGGAGCGCGCGGCGTCTGCCCGGCGGGGCGGGCCGGCGGCGCGGGGCGCGCGGGGGGGAGCCGGGGGAGCGTGGGGAGCAGGAGGCGCCCGGAGAGCCGGCCGGGGACGATGAGTCGGCCGGGCGCGAGGAGGGGGAGCGGCACGAGGTGAAGTGAGGGCCGGCGCCCGTCACGCCCCCTTCGCCCGCAGGAAGCGGCGCAGCCGCGCCAGCGGCCAGGTGTTGATCACGTCCTCCGGCGTCAGCCAGCCGCGCTGGGCGATACCCACCCCGTAGCGCATGTTCGACAGGTCCGGCACCGAGTGCGCGTCGCTGTCCACGGCGAACTTCACGCCGTGGCCGCGGGCCCGCAGGATCAGCTCGTCCGGCAGGTCGAGCCGGTTGGGGTGCGCGTTGACCTCCAGCGCCGTGCCCGTACGGGCGCAGGCCGCGAAGACCGCGTCCCAGTCGGCGTCGACCGCCGGCCGCTTGCCGGCCTTGCGGGTGGTGGGGTGGCCGATGACGTGCACGTGCGGGTTCTCCACGGCCGCGAGGAAGCGCCGGGTCATCTCGTCCCTGGGCTGGGTGAAGTGCGAGTGCACCGAGGCCACGCACACGTCGAACGTCTCCAGGAACTCGCCCGGCCAGTCGACCGAGCCGTCCGGCGCGATGTTCAGCTCCGTGCCGTGCAGCAGCCGCAGCCCGCCCCTGCGCCGCCGCGAGCGCGCGTCCAGCTCCGCCACCCGCTCGCGCTGGGCGAGCATCTTCTCCTTCGTCATGCGCTGCATGCGCAGCTCGGGAGCGTGGTCGGTGATCGCGTAGTAGGCGTAGCCGCGCTGCCGGGCGGCCTCCACCATCGCCTCCAGCGTGTCGATGCCGTCGGTGAGGTCGGTGTGGGTGTGCAGGTCGCCGCGCAGGTCGTCCTCCGCCACCAGCTCCGGCAGCTCGCCGCGGGCCGCGGCCTCGATCTCGCCGCGGTCCTCGCGCAGCGGCGGCGGGATCCAGGGCAGGCCGAGGCGGGCGTAGACGTCCTCTTCCGTGGTGACCCGGATGCGGCGCCCGCTGCGGGCGTGGAAGAGCCCGTACTCCGACAGCTTCAGCTTCTTGCGCACCGCGATCTCGCGCAGGCGGATGTTGTGCTGCTTGGACCCGGTGAAGTACTGGAGTGCCGCGCCCCACGCGCCCGGCGGTACGACCCGCAGGTCGACCTGGACGCCGCCGGTGGTGCGGATGCTCGTCTTCGTCTCGCCGGTGCCGATGACCTCGCCGACCAGCGGCAGCCCGGTGAACGCCGCCATCAGCGGCGCGGAGTCCGCGGCGGCGGCGAGCACGTCGAGGTCGCCGGCGGTCCCGCGGCGCCGGCGCAGCGAGCCCGCGTACGCGCAGCGCTCGCAGCCCGCCACCGCGGACAGTCCGGCGACGATGTCGTCGGCCAGGGCCAGCGCCGTGTCGACGGGGATCCGGCCGGTGGCCGAGCGCAGCAGGTCGATGCCGTGGAGCAGCTTCTCCTCGCTCTTCGGCCCGAAGCCCTTCAGGCCGCGCAGCCGGTGCTCGCCGATCGCCGCGGCCAGCTCGTCGACGGAGGCCACGCCCAGCTCCTCGTACAGGGTCAGCGCGCGCTTGGGGCCGAGGGCGGGGATCGCGATCAGCTCCCGCACCCCGGCCGGGATCCGGGCGCGGGCCTCCTCGACGGCCGCCACCCGGCCCGTACGCAGGTACTCGCCGACCTTGCCGGCGATGGAGGCGCCCACTCCGGGGATGGCCTTCAGCTCCTTGGCGTCCAGCCCGGCGACGTCGGCGGAGTGGTTGCCGACCGCGCGGGCGGCACGCTCGTAGGCGCGCGCCTTGAAGGCGTCGCCGCCGGTGATGGACAGCAGGTCGGCGTACTCCTGAAGGAGCGCGGCGACCTCCTCGTTGGACGCCACCTCGGTCAACTCGGTCCACGTCGCGGGCTGTGCGGGTACGGAACGCTGTGCGGGTACCGGACAGGGCACGGAAGCGGGCCCGGCGCGGGTACGCCGGCGGGCCGGCCGCCCGGCGGGACTCCCGTGCCGACAAGCATGCCGCCGATCGCCGCCCGCCGCCGCACGAGCGCTGCACGCACCCCCCGCGGGGGCCGGGAAAACCGCTGGCGTGACACGTGCGCGGCTGCATACGCTTTCAGCGCACCGCATGACCGGATTCGACCAGGGAGGTGAGGGCCATGACCGAAGCCGTCAGGGGCGCAGTCCCCGCAGGACAGCCGCACGCCCGCTCCTTTCCGAAGGGTCGCTCCGTTGACACACTTCCCCGCACCCCGCCCGCTCACCGCGTACGGCTGGGATGAGGCCGCCGCCGACGCCTTCGCGTCGTACGAGTCCGAAGGGCTGATTCCCGCCCGTATCGCACGGGTGGACCGCGGCTCCTGCATCGCCCTCACCGACGCGGGTCCCGTCCGCGCCACCACCGCCCGCCTCGCCGCCGCAGACCGCGCCGCCGGCCGCACGGCCGACCTCACCCGGCTGCCCTGCACCGGCGACTGGGCCGCGCTCGAAGGAGGCGAGCACCCCGCCGTACGCGCCCTGCTGCCGCGCCGCACGGCCTTCCTGCGCTCGGCGTCGTCCAAGCGCTCCGAGGGCCAGGTCATCGCCGCCAACGTCGACCACGCGGTCATCGCCGTCTCGCTGGCGGCGGCGCGCGCCGCCGACATCGAACCGGCGCGCCTGGAGCGGCTGCTGTCCCTCGCCTGGTCCAGCGGCGCACAGCCGCTGATCGCCCTCACCAAGGCCGACCTGGTCGAGGACCCCGTCGTCCTCGGCCACCTCGTCGCCGACACCGAGGAGGTCGCGCCGGGCACCGTCGTCCTCGCGGTCAGCGCCGCCACCGGCGCCGGCGTCCCGCAGTTGGCCGCCGCCCTGTCCACCGGCACGTCCGTCCTGCTCGGCGCCTCCGGCGCCGGGAAGTCCACGCTCGCCAACACCCTGCTGGGCGAGGACGCCCAGCAGGTCCACGACGTACGCGACGCGGACGGCAAGGGCCGCCACACCACCGTCACCCGCGACCTGCTGCCCCTGCCCGGCGGCGGCGTCCTCATCGACACCCCGGGCCTGCGCGGCGTCGGCATGTGGGAGGCCGACGACGGCCTCGGCCGGGTCTTCGCCGAGATCGAGGAACTGGCCGAGCAATGCCGCTTCCACGACTGCACCCACACAGCCGAGCCGGGCTGCGCGGTCGTCGCGGCGCTGGACCACGGCGACCTGCACCCCCGCCGCCTGGACAGCTACCGCAAGCTCCAGCGCGAGAACGTCCGCATCGCGGCCCGCACCGACCTGCGGCTCCAGGCGGACCGGCGCCGCGAGTGGAAGCGCCGCGACGCGGAGGGCCGCGAGGCCCGGGCGCGCAAGGGCAGGGCCTGAGGGCCGGGGGCGGTTCAGGGGGACCGGTCGGCGCACCAGCCGCGCTCGCGGGCGTACCAGCCGAGTTGCAGCCGCGTGTGCACGCCGGCGATCTCCATCAGGCGCTTCACCCGCCGCTGTACGGTCCGCAGCCCCAGGTCGAGCTGCTTGGCGGCGCTCGCGTCCGTGAGGCCCGCCAGCAGCAGGCCGAGGATCTGGAGGTCCACCGCGTCCGGGCCGTCCGGGGCCTGCTCGGCGACCGCCGCACCGCCCGTGGTCAGCCGCAGGGGCAGTGCCTGCCGCCACAGGCTCTCGAAGAGGCCCGTCAGCGACTCCAGCAGCCCGCTGGCGTGCACCACCAGCGCGGCGGGCTCGCCGGCCCCGGCGAACATCGGCACCATCGCCGTCGCCCCGTCCGCGATCACCAGCTTCGTCGGCACCACGTCCGCGACCCGCAGCTCCTCGTTCCGGCGCAGCGCCTCCGCCGCCTCGGCCACCGTGCCGGGGGCCAGCAGCCGGGAGCGTTCCAGCACGACCCGGAACCGTACGCCGCGGCCCGCCGCCTTCTCCTCCGCCGTGTTGTCCTGGCTGCGCACCGCCAGCGGCTCCCGCGTCACCAGCGCGCACACCTCCTGCTCGGCGCCGAGCTGGAGTTGGAGGAAGCGGTGCGCCACCGCGCCCGCGCCGGTGACCACTTCGACCAGGTCGTGGACGTCCGCCGGCTCACCGGCCTCCGCGCGGTACTCCTCCGCGAGCAGCGCCGCGGCCAGCTCCGCGCGCTCCAGTTCGTGCCGCTGCTGTATCAGCAGCGCCCCCAGCGCCACCGACGGCGGCGCCGCCACCCAGCGTCCCGGCCGCGCCGACGACTGCGCCGCCAGCCCGTGCTGTTCCAGCCGCCGCAGCGTCCGTACCGCCTCCGGCTCGGGCAGCGTCAACCGCCGCGCCAGCTCGGGGACGTCGGCGGCGCCGAGTGCCACCAGCGCGCGGTAGGCCGACTCCTGCACGTCGTCGAGTCCGATGGCACCGAGCACCTGCACATCCTGACCGTATGGGCGGGTCCGGTGGAAGGCCCGTGCCGTGATCTTGCCGGTCCGGCCAATGTTGCGACAGGTGGCGGGGAACAATAGGAGCATGGATCGCCAGGGGGAGACGGCGGGGGAACGCCGCACCGAGGACGAGTGGTGGCACGACCTGTACGAGGAGGGGGTGCCGGACACCGGGCCGCAGCGTGCCGGGGACACCCTCGACGACCGCTTTGCGTCGGTGGCCAGAGCGGTGGACGAGGAGCCGGACCCGGACCCGCCGGATCCGGCGGACCCGGACCCGGATCCGGGCCAGGGCCCTGACCCGTATCGCGACCCGGGCAAGGGCCGGGCCGGACCGCGGCGGGCGTCGCCGGCGGAGCCGTACGACCAGATGCAGGACCCCGACTACCCGCCGCCGGCGCCGCCTTCCGCCGCCGCGGGGGCGCCGTCGGTGGCAGGGGTACCGGGCTTCACGCAGCGCGCGGAGGCGGCACCGCCGGCCGCGGGGCGCGACTGGGCGGACGACGTGTTCGCGGGCCTGCGCGAGGACCGCGGGGACCCGCGGCGGGCCGGGCGCGCGTCCGCGCCGGAGCGCGAGACGGGGCCGGAGCGCGAGCCGGGGCCGTACGAACCGCCCCCGGCGGACGCGGCGTTGCCCGGTACACGGGATGCCGTAGAGCCGGCGCCGGCGGAGGCCGTGCCGCCCGGTCGGGGTGAGGCGGTGGAGTCGACCTCGGAGGCGGGGGCGGGGCTGCCGGGCTCGTGGGAGGCGGGTGAACCCGCCGCGGCGAATGCGGCGTTGCCGGATCCGCCGGAGGCCGGGAGGCCCGGCCCGGAGACCGCGCCGGCCGGTCTGGGCGACCTCGAACGTGCCCCGGTGAACACGGTGTTGCCCGGCTCACGGGAAGCCGTGGAGCCCGCGCCGGTTGAAGGCGTGCCGCCCGGCCCGCGGGCACCCGCGGAGCCCGCCGCGGCGGCACCGGCGCCACCGGCCCCGGCGCCCCGCCCGTCCGGCCACTCCGTGCCGCCTGCCGTGGCGGAGACCACCGAGCCCGGCCCCGACGACACCGCCCCCGCGGCACCCGCGTCCCCAATTTCCGCCGCGTCCCCAATTTCCGCGGAGACGCCGGAGCCCCGTGCCGGGTACGCGGTGCCGCCCGGCCCTGCGCCGGTGCCTCCTGCTCCCCAGGGACCGGCGGCGCCCGCCCCTGCGGAGCCGGCGGAGCCCGGTGCCGCGCGCGCGGAGTCGCCCGCCCCCGCTCCGGCCCGGCCGGCGGCCCCTGCTCCCGGGCAACCGGTGCCGCCCGCCCCTGCGGAGCCGGCGGAGTCCGGTGCCGGGTCGGCGGGGGCCCCCGCGCCGGTTCCTGCGCGGCCCACGGCGTCCGGTCCCGTGCCTCCCGCCTCCGCCCGGCCCGCGGCACCCGCGGCCTCCGGCGCGCCCGCTCCCGACACCATGCGGCTGCGGCACGTGTCCGCCACCGACACCCTCACCGACGCCGACTTCGGCGCCCGGAACGGTGGTTCCCTCTTCGGCGGCGGGCCGCCCACGTACGAGGCGGAGCCGACCGCGCTGCCCGAGGTGGCGCCCGGGGCGCTGGGGGAGCTGGTGCCCGACACCGTGCTCGACGGGGCGCGGTACGGGTCCTTCACCCTCCGGACCGCCGCCACCCGCGGCGACAGCCCCCGCTACCGCGGTGAGCAGCGCCGCGACGCGCTGCTCACCGCCCGCTTCGGCGGCGGGGACGACGCGCTGGTGTTCGTCGCCGTCGCCACCGGTGCCCGCGGCGTGCCCCGTACGGACCGGGCGGCCGACTCGCTCGTGCGGTGGCTGGGCGAGGCCGTCGGCCGGAGCCGGGCGCGGCTGTCCGAGGACATACGGACCGGGCGCCGGGCCGCCCTGAAGGCCGGTCTGCACCGGCTCACCGGGCGCACGTACGGGCTGATGCGCGCGCAGGCCGAGGAGTTCGGCGTGGATCCCGCCGGGTACACCGCCCGGCTGCGCTGCCTGCTGCTGTCCACCGACCCCGACTGCCGTACCCGGGTGTTCTTCGGCACCGGCCCCGGCGGCCTCTTCCGGCTCCGCGGCGACGAGTGGCAGGACCTGGAGCCCGCCCCGCCGGCCGACGGAGGGGGTCGGGAAGCGGCCGGCCGGGACGAGGCGGCAGAAGCCGGGCCGCCCGCAGATCCCCGGCTCACCGTCGACCTCGGCGGCCGGCCGCAGCACCCCGCCCTCGCCGGTCCTCCGCCGCCCGGGTTCGGCGCGCTCGTCGACACCCCGGATCCCGGCGAGCCGGCGCCGTTCGCGTTCCGGGCGTCCGAGGGCAAGCCCGGTGACGTGCTGCTGCTGTGCAGCCCCGGGTTCGCCGAGCCGCTGCGCGGGGCGCCCGGGCTGGCGGCGGAGCTGGCACAGCGGTGGCGCGGCGAGCAGGCGCCGCCCGGGCTCGCGGCGTTCCTCGCGGACGTCCAACTGCGCGCCAAGGGCTTCGCGGACGACCGCACCGCCGCCGCCCTCTGGGAGAGCTGAGCGGAGGGGCCCGGCGGCGCCGGGCCCCTCCCTTCCTCACCGTACGGGCCGCATCCTCAGCGTCAGGATCTGGAACGGGCGCAGTCGCAGCGCCACGCCGCCGGCCGGCTCCCATGTGGCGTCCGACGAGTCGAGCGGGCGCTCCAGCAGGTCCGTCACCTGCACCTCCGACACCGCGAACGACGTCGTCAGCGTCCCCGACGCCCGCCCGCCGCGCGACTCGTACACGCGGACCACCACATCCCCGCTGCGGTCCTCCGCCGCCTTCACCGACTCGACCGTGATCGCCGGGTCGCTCACCGACACCAGCGGCTCCCGCGCCGCCGTACGGGCCGTGCGCAGCGGCAGGTTGAGCGCCAGGCCCTCGGCCACCGCCGCGCCGACGTCCGCGCCCGGCAGCAGCGCGTACCGGTAGCGGTGGACGCCGAGGTCCGTCTCCGGGTCCGGGAACTTCGGCGCCCGCAGGATCGTCAGCCGCACCGTCGTGCCCAGGCCCTCCGCGTGCGCCTCCCGCGTCACGTCGTGGCCGTACGTGGCGTCGTTGAGCACGGCCACGCCGTACCCCGGCTCGCCCACGTGCAGCCAGCGGTGCGCGCAGATCTCGAACTTCGCCGCGTCCCAGCTCGTGTTGGCGTGCGTCGGCCGGTGCACGTGCCCGAACTGGATCTCGGACGTGGACCGGTCCGCGTGCACGTCCAGCGGGAACGCGGCCTTGAGGACCTTCTCCTCCTCCCGCCAGTCGACCTCGGTGGTGAAGTCCACCCGCCCGCTGTCCGCCGCCAGGCCGATGTCCTGCATGATCCGCGACCGGCCGACGGTACGCACCACGCGCACGGCCGCGCGCAGCGGCCCCGACTCGGTGACCTCCACCGACTCCGCGTCCACGAGGTCGGTGCGGGTGCGCCGGTAGAACTTGTCGATGTCCCAGGCGTCCCACTGGTTGGGGTGGTCGGGGTGGAGCTGGAGCAGGTTGGCGCGGGCGCCGGGCGCCAGCACCTCGCGGCCGGCGGCCAGGTCGCGTACGGAGGTCAGCAGCCCGTCGCCGTCGACGACGACCCGCAGCAGCCCGTTGTCGAGCACCACCCCGCCACCCTCGGCAACCGCCGTCACCCCGGCGCCGGCCGCGGTGCCCGCCGTACCGGCGCCCAGGCCCGGCGCGTTCACCCGCGCCAGCGACCGGCCGTCGCCGAGCGGCTGCGTCACCGCGTCCCGCGGCAGCGCCCCGGCCTCACCGGCGGCCAGCTCCACGACCTCGCCCCGCTCGTACGGCGAGGCGTTCAGCACCGCGACCCCGTCGCCGCCGAGCGCGGCCACCGCCGCCGCCGTGATGCCCTCCAGCTCCTCCCGCACCGCCGCGTACGTCTGCGCCGCCTCCCGGTGCACCCAGGCGATCGACGACCCCGGCAGGATGTCGTGGAACTGGTGCAGCAGCACCGTCTTCCAGATGCGGTCCAGCTCGTCGTACGGGTATGCGTACGCCGGATCCGCCAGCGCCGCCGCCGTCGCCCACAGCTCCGCCTCGCGCAGCAGGTGCTCGCTGCGCCGGTTGCCGCGCTTGGTGTCGGCCTGGCTGGTGTACGTGCCGCGGTGGAACTCCAGGTACAGCTCCCCGGACCACACCGGCGCCGCCGCCCCGTACTCCTCCTCCGCCGCCGCGAAGAACTCCGCGGGCGGGGCCACCTCCACCCGGGGCGAGCCCTCCAGCGACCGCAGCCGGCGCGCCTTCTCCAGCATCTCCCGCGTCGGCCCGCCGCCCCCGTCGCCGTACCCGAACGGCACCAGCGACATGCTCGCCCGCCCCTTGTCGGCGAAGTTGCGCTCGGCGAGGGAGAGTTCCGCGGCGTGCATGGTGGCGTTGTACGTGTCGACGGGCGGGAAGTGGGTGAAGACCCGGGTGCCGTCGATGCCCTCCCACCAGAAGGTGTGGTGCGGCATCTTGTTGGTCTGGTTCCACGACAGCTTCTGGGTGAGGAACCACCGGATCCCCGCCAGCCGCGCGAGCTGCGGGAACGCCGCGGTGTAGCCGAAGGAGTCCGGCAGCCACACCTCCCGGGTGTCCACGCCGAACTCCTCGGCGAAGAACCGCTTGCCGTGGACGAGCTGGCGCGCGAGCGCCTCGCCGCCCGGCATGTTGGCGTCCGACTCCACCCACATCGAGCCGACCGGCACGAACTGGCCGGTGCGCACGGCGGCCCGGATGCGCTCGTAGATGTGCGGCTGGTTCTGCTTGACCCAGGCGTACTGCTGGGCCTGCGAGCAGGCGAAGACCAGCTCCGGGTAGTCGCCGGACAGCGCCAGCTCGGTGACGTTCGCGAACGTCCGGGACGCCTTGCGCACCGTCTCGCGCAGCGGCCACAGCCAGGCGGAGTCGATGTGCGCGTGGCCGGTGGCGAACGCCCGGTGGGCGCTGGCCGCCGCGGGCTGCGCCAGCGCCGGGGCCAGCACCGCGCGGGCGGCCTCGGCCGTGCCGGGCACGTCGTGCAGGTCGAGCACGTCGAGCATGCGGTCCAGGGTGTGCAGGAGGTCGTGGCGCCGGCCGCGGTCCGCCGGCAGCTCGTGCATCAGCTCCGACAGCACCTCGATGTCGAGGATCAGGTGCCACACCTCCTCGTTGAGCACGGCGAGGTCGGCGGCGCGGAAGGTGTACAGCGGCGCATCGCCCGCGGTGCGCACCTCGCCGAGCAGGGTGGGCGTGAAGTCCTGGAGCACCGCGGGGTTCGCGGCGGCCTCCAGCAGCAGCCGTACGGGCTCGCCGCCGGCCGCCGGGGAGGCGATCGGCACATGGCGGTTGCGCGGGTGTACGCCCTTCACGGGCACACCGGCCGCGTCGTACACGAGCCCCTCGGCCTGGAACCCGGGCATCTCGGTGCCGAACCCGGGGTCGATCACTGCCTCGACCCGCCGTCCCGCCCAGCCGGTGGGCACGCTGCCGGTCAGCCGGAACCAACTGGTCGACCACGGCGGCCCCCAGCGGGTGCCGACGGCAAAGGGCTCGTACTCCTCCGGGGGAACCTTCAGGGCCTCGTCCGCCGGCACCGGCTCGCCCGGGCGGTGCCACACCGACAGCTCCAGGGGGACGCGTTCGGTGTACTGGGCGGGTCGGATGAACTGGCGCAGCGCGCGGTCCAGCCGGCCCTCTGCCAGCAGTCGGTCGTCGTGCATCGCGGCTCCTCACAGTCGTCGCTGTGATCTGCCTAACCTGCGCGTGGCCGACCGGGCAAGAGGACCCACCACCTCGATCGTCTCGGGAGTCCCGTCAGCGGAGCTGGTTCTCCATCGCCGTGATCTTCTGCTCCAGGGTGTCGAGCGGGGAGGCCAGCTCGTCGTCCCGGCCGGCCGACGCGGCGCCGCCGGGCCTTGCGGCAGCGGGCCCGGCAGGCTGCCCGCCGCCGACCGCGGGCCGGTTCTCCCGCGCACTCTCCCGCGCGTTCTCCCGTGCCGGACGCGACCGCAGCGGCAGGTGCGCCGACTCCGTGACCGGCTCCGGCGTCAGCGCCACCGGCGCCTCGGCGCGCGCGGCGGTCAGCTCGCCGGGGGCCAGCGCGCGGTGGTGCTTGCCGAGGGCCTTGAGCCTGGCCCGCTCCAGCCGGGCCTGCTCGCGCTCCTCGGCCCGCCGCCGGGCCTCGTCCCTGCTGTCCTGGCGCACCTCGTCGACGGCCTCGTCCAGGGTGCGTACGCCTTCGAGGAGCATCAGCGACCACGCCCTGAACGTCTCCCGCGGCGCCCGCAGCCAGCGGACGAACCGGATCTGCGGCAGCGGCCGGGGAACGAGGCCCTGCTCGCGCAGCGCCGCCCGGCGGGTCTGCTTCAGCGCCCGGTCGAAGAGCACCGCCGCCGACAGCGACATGCCGGCGAAGAACTGCGGCGCACCCGCGTGCCCGGAGCCGCGCGGCGCGTGCACCCAGTTGAACCAGGCCGCCGCGCCCGCGAAGGTCCACACCAGCAGCCGGGAGCCGAGCGCCGCGTCGCCGTTGCTGGCCTCGCGGACGGCGATGACCGAGCAGAACATCGCCGCGCCGTCCAGCCCGAAGGGGACCAGGTACTCCCAGCCGTCGGACAGGCCCAGGTTCTGCCGGCCGAAGCCGACCAGGCCGTGGAAGGAGAGCGCGGCGGCGACGGCGGCGCAGCAGAAGAGCAGGACGTACGCGAGCGTGCCGTACATCGCCTCCTTGCGGCGGCGGCGCTGCTCACCGGCCTCCCAGGTGTCCGCGGCCTCGTCGGCCTTCTGCCGGCCGCGCACCACCACGGCAATGGCGGCGAGCACGCCGAGCAGCAGCACGGCGGCCGGGAGGGCCCAGCTCAGCGGTATCCCGTTGAATCCCATCGGATGTCCCTTGCCTCGCCGGACGACTGGTAGCTCGGGCACCGATACTCGGCTGGATTGCACCGCGATTCCGGAGGAAACGAAATCAGCCACTCAAAGGGGTGGCTTACGGGCTAAGTGCTTGCGACGAGACGGGCGACGCGCTCCGTGTCGCAGGTACGCGGGCAGGTGACGCAGGTGTCGTCGGGGCGCAGCGTGTAGTACATGCAGCAGCTCGCCCGGTCCCGGGTGGCCAGGGGCTGCCCCGCGGGCCCGGTGAGGGTGCGGAAGGCGGCGCCGCCGGCGTACGGGGCGGTGGCCGGCCCGTCGCCCGGCAGCAGCAGCGCGGTCTCGGCCATCGCGCGCTCCTCCTCGCCCAGCAGGTCGCCCAGGTACCACAGGCCCTCGACGATCTCGTCCGTCGCCATCCCCCACAGGGCGCGCGGCCCGCGGCGCATCCGCGGCCCGAACGCGGCGAGCACCGGCTCCAGATGGCCGGCCACGGCCGCCCGCACCTCGGCGCGCAGCGCCTCCTCGCCGGCCACCACGCGGGCGCCGGGCAGGCCGGCGGCCGGGTCGTCCGGCAGGCAGGCGAAGCCGCTGCCGCGCACGGCGACGCGGGTGCGGCTGCCGTCGGCGCTGCGGTGCAGCGCCACGGCGTCGAGGGGGAGGCGGGGCACGCGGCGCAGCAGGAACCAGGGGAGCGTGACCAGCAGGCAGGCGGACCAGGCGTAGCGGTGCAGGCCGAAGCTGGCGACGACGTCCGGGCGGGCGTCCTGCCCGTACGTGCCGCGGACCTGCTCGGCGTCCCAGGCGAGGAAGTCGTCCAGGGCCCGGCCGCCGGCGGCGAGGTCCGCGGCGGTCACCCAGCCGGGAGCGGCGGGCAGCGGGTCCGCGGGGCCGAGTTCGGTGACGGCCAGGAAGGGCAGGACCTCGGAGAGCCGGGTGTACGCCGCGGTGACCGGGGTGCCGGTGAGCCGGGCGCGCGCGGTCTCGGCGCCGTCGAGCGGCTGGGGCACTGCGGGTGCGGACATCGGTGCGGTGACCACCCTGGGCTCGGCGGGGCGTGGCGTGTTCTCGACCCGTCGGCGGGTTGAGGTAAGCCTAACCTTAACCGGCTTGATCGGGGAGGAGGCAAGGGGCGCCGGGTTACCGTGGGGCACGAGCGTCGCCTAAGGTGCGAACTTCCGTCGCGAACCGGGAGAAACAGTGGAGGACGCGCCGCACACGCCGGCGGTGCCGGGCCGACTCCGCGCCCCGGCCCGGGTGCGCAGGCACTCCGTACGCGGCCAGGTGCTCGACGCGCTGCGCGCCGCGGTCCTCGACGGCGGACTGCGGCCCGGCGAGGTGTACTCCGCGCCCGCGCTCGGCGAGCGGTACGGAGTCTCGGCGACGCCGGTGCGCGAGGCGATGCAGCAACTCGCCGCGGAGGGCGCGGTGGAGATACTCCCCAACCGCGGCTTCCGGGTGCTCGCCCCCAGCGCGCGCGACCTGGCCGAGCTGGCGGAGGTGCGCGCGCTGCTGCTCGTACCGCTGCTGCACCGGCTGGCGGCCGGGGTGCCGCCGGAGCGGTGGGTGGCGCTGAGCCGGCTGGCCGCGGACGACGCGGAGTTCCACGAGGCGCTGGTGGCGCTCTCCGGCAACCTCCAACTGGTCCGCGTCGCGGGCGAGCTGCGGGCCAGGGCGCGGCCCCCGGCGGCGCCGCAGGCCCGCCGGCAGGCGCTGGTCGACGCGCTGGCGGCGGGGGACACGGCGGCGGCGGAGGCGGTGCTGCGGGAGCTGCTCGGCGCGCCGGAGCGGGCCTGAGGGGGCGTACGACGGCAACCGGCGTGCCGTACGCCCCGGTCGCCCGCGTCCCCGCCCGCTACGCTCCTCCGAGCGGCTGCGCGCGCAGCCAGGCCAGCGACGCCACCCGGTGCTCGTTCCCGCCGCCCTCGTGGCCGTTCCACGGGTAGACCTCGATGTCCTTCGGCCCGGCCCAGTGGTTGTACGACGCGAAGACCGTCGACGGCGGGCACACCTCGTCCATCAGCGCCACCGAGTACAGCGCCGGGACGCGGGCCCGGGCGGCGAAGTTGAGCCCGTCGAAGTACGACAGCGTCCGGAACACCCGCTCGTCCGCGCCGCGCTGGGTGGCCAGGTACAGGACCAGCTCCTGGTACGGGTCCCGGTCGGTGATCGTGACGGCCCGGCGGAAGTGGTTGAGGAACGGCACGTCGATCATCGCGGCCCGCACCCCCGGGTGCAGCCCGGCGACCGCCGTCGCGATCGCCCCGCCCTGGCTGCCGCCGCTGACCGCGATCCGCCCGCCGTCCACCCCCGGGTGCGCGGCGGCGGCGTCGACGGCGCGCACGGCGTCGGTGAAGACGCGGCGGTAGTAGTACTCCTCCGGGTCGAGCACGCCGCGCGTCATGAAGCCGGGGGTCTGCGCGTTGCCCGTGCCGTACGGGTCGGGGGTGGAGCCGGCGTTGTCGCGGTGGGCGGCGCCCTGGCCGCGGGTGTCGACGACGAAGACGGCGCGGCCGGCGGCGGGCCAGAGCAGGTGGTCGTGCGGCAGCCCGCGCCCGCCGCCGTAGCCGATGTAGTGCATGACGCAGGGCACGGGCCCGTCGTCGCCGCGGGGCAGGACGAGCCAGGCGGAGATCCGGTGGCCGCCCCAGCCGGCGAAGGTCACGTCGTGCACGTCGACCGCCGTGAGGTCCGTCGGGTACGGGCGGAACTCCGGCGCCGGGCCGGCCGTCGCGGACTCCGCCTCGGCCAGGGTGCGCGTCCAGAAGTCGTCGAAGTCGGCGGGCTCCTCGCGCTCGGGGCGGTACTCGCGCAGGTCGGCGAGGGGGAGGTCGAACAGGGCCATGCGGATGCTCCAGTCGGTCGTGGCGGCAGTGCGGGTGCGGGTGCGGGCGCGTGCTGGTGCGGCCGGGCGGGTGCGGGGGAGCGGGCGTGGGGGAAACGTCCGGCGCGGACGGGGCGTAACGGGGGGTGACGGGCGTAGCGGCGCGAGGGCCGTGCTCAGCGTGGCGGGGGCGGGCCCGTGGACGCGCGCACCGTCAGCGTCGTGGCCAGCTCCACCTGCTCTGGCTGCGCCGCGCCGCCCTCGGTGTGCACCCGCAGCATCCGGAAGGCCGTCGCCGCCATCGCCTCCAGCGGCTGGACGACGGTGGTCAGCGGCGGCGCCGCCCACGCGGCGACCGGGGTGTCGTCGAACCCGGTGACGCTCACGTCCGCCGGCGCCCGCAGCCCCCGTTCGGCCAGGGCCTGGAGCACGCCGAACGCCTGCCCGTCGTTCGCCGCGACCACCGCCGTCGGCGGCTCGGGCAGGTCCAGCAGCGCCAGCGCCCCGGCCCGGCCGTCGGGCGCGAAGAAGTCGGCATAGTGGATCAGCTCGTCCGCGACCGGCAGCCCGGCCTCCAGCAGCGCGGCGCGGTAGCCGTCGAAGCGGGCGCGGGCGGACCAGATCCGCAGCGGCCCGGTGAGCGTGGCGATGCGGC
Source organism: Streptomyces sp. 184 (assembly GCF_045781775.1). NCBI lineage: Bacteria > Bacillati > Actinomycetota > Actinomycetes > Kitasatosporales > Streptomycetaceae > Streptomyces > Streptomyces sp. 184. The sequence continues at coordinate 2,737,114 of NZ_CP123230.1, forward strand.
GGTGGCCCAGCTCGATGAGGTGGCGGGTCGCGGCGAGGCCGCCCTGCCAGTTCGTGCAGCCCACGGAGCGAACGCCCGCGCCCGGTTCGGCCGGCGGGTCGATGGCGACCAGCGGGATGCGCTTGGCCGCCAGCCGCGCGCGGGTCTCCGGCGCCGGCACCTGGTGGACGAGCAGGACGCCGTCGCTGCCGCGCGCCATGATGCGCTCCAGGGTGTGGCGCAGGACGGCGGCGCTGTCGGGCACGCTGTCGATGACGATCCGGCAGTCGGCCTCGGCGCCGGCCTCGACCGCGCCGGTGACCAGCGCGTCCGCCCACGGGCTGTTGAGGCTGCCGATGACCAGGTCGACGACGCCGGAGCCGCGGGACGGCCGGTACCCGTGGTCGGCGAGGAGCCGGGCGATCCGCTCGCGAGTGGCGGGGGCGACGTCGGTGCGGGCGTGCAGGACCTTGGAGACGGTCGACACCGAGACACCGGCGCGGGCGGCGATATCGCTGAGGGTGGCTTGTTCGGGAGGCATGGGCACGTCCTTTTCGAAAAACTTCGGCCAGCCTGCAAGTCGACTTCCGACCCTGTCAAGGGTGTTGACGGAGGTCGGCCTGCCTTCTAGCGTCCATGAGCAAGCGAAAAATTGTCGAAAACGAAGACGGAGGAGACCATGAGCCCGACCCTGGGCGTGCAGCTCTACACCGTTCGCGACGAGATCGCCGCCGACCGCCCCGCCACCTTCGCCGCGCTGGCCGGCTTCGGCTACCGCGAGGTCGAGTGCTACGACGTGCTGACCGACCCCGAGGCGCTGCGGGCCGACCTGGACGCGGCGGGCCTCGCGGCCGGCTCGGTGCACGCGCACGTGCTCGCCGGCCCCGAGCAGGCCGAGGCCGCCTTCCGGGGCGCGCGCACCGTCGGCGCCGACACCGTCTTCGTGCCGTACCAGCCGCCGGAGCGGTTCGCCGACGCCGACGGGGTACGCGCCGTGGCCGGCGAGCTGGCCGAGGCCGCGAAGCGGGCCGCCGGGCACGACCTCGCGCTCGGCTACCACAACCACGAGTTCGAGCTGGCCCAGCACGTCGGCGGCGTCCCCGCGCTGGAGGTGCTGGCCGACCTGCTCGACGGCCTCGACGCCGCGGTGCAGTTCGAGGTGGACACGTACTGGGCGGCGGTCGGCGGGCAGGACGTGCCCGCGCTGCTCGGCCGGCTCGGCGAGCGCGTCACGCACCTGCACGTCAAGGACGGGCCCGTCACCAAGGACGACCCGATGACCGCGGTCGGCGCCGGCCGGATGCCCGTGGAGGCCGTGCTCGCCGCCGGTGCGCACGCCCGCCGGCACATCGTCGAACTCGACGCCTGCGCCACCGACATGCTCACCGCCGTCCGCGAGAGCTTCGACTGGCTGGAGGGGAAGCGCCGATGACCGCCAGGGAACCCCTCGGTGTCGCCGTGGTCGGCTGCGGCACGATCAGCGACCAGTACCTGACGAACCTCACCGCCTTCCCGGACCTGCGCGTGCTGTTCTGCGCGGACCTCGACCCGGAGCGTGCCGCGGCACAGGCCGCCGCCTACGGCGTACCGGCGCACGGCACCACCTCGGACGCCCTCGCCCACCCCGGCGTCGAGCTGGTCGTCAACCTCACCGTCCCCGCCGCCCACCACGACGTCGCGGCCGCGGCCATCGACGCCGGCAAGCACGTGTGGAACGAGAAGCCGCTGACCCTCGACCCCGCCACCGGCGCCGACCTGGTCGACCGCGCAGCCAAGGCCGGCGTGCGGCTCGGCTGCGCCCCGGACACCTTCCTCGGCGCCGGGCTCCAGACGGCGCGCCGGCTTGTCGACGAGGGCGCGATCGGGGTGCCGCTGAGCGGTCTTGCGCTGATGCAGACCCCGGGCCCGGAGTCGTGGCACCCCAGCCCCGAGTTCCTGTTCCTGCGCGGCGCCGGGCCGCTGTTCGACGTGGGCCCGTACTACCTGACGTGCCTGGCGACGCTCTTCGGGCCGGTCGAGCGGGTCGCCGCGGTGGCGCGCCGGGCGCGCGAGACCCGGGTGATCGGCTCCGGGCCGAAGGCCGGCACGGAGTTCGCGGTCGAGGTGCCCACGCACGTCGCGGCGCTCCTCGACTACGCCGCGGGGCAGAGCGCGTCGCTGGTGGTCAGCTTCGACTCCCCGCTGAACCGGCAGGGCTTCGTGGAGATCACCGGCACCGAGGCCACCCTCGCGCTGCCCGACCCCAACCGCTTCGACGGCTCCCTGCGGCTGCGCCCCACGGGCTCGGCGGAGTGGACGGAGATCGAGGCCGAGGGTGCGACCGCCGGGCGCGGCATGGGCGCGCTCGACATGGCCCGCGCGCTTGCCGCCGACGAGCCGCACCGCGCCTCCGGCGAGCTGGCGCAGCACGTGCTGGAGACCATGGCGGCGGTCGAGAAGTCCGCGCGCGACGGGGAGTTCGTGTCCGTCGGGGGCGCCGGCTTCACCGTGCCGGCGGCGCTGCCGGCCCACTGGGATCCGGGCGTACCGATGCGTTGACGTCCCGTCGCGGCGCGGGCACACTCCGGAACCATGGCTGAGAAAGCGCTTTCTAGACGTGGTTTGCTGGCCGCCGGCGGCGCGGGTCTCGCGCTGCCCGTCCTGGGCTCGGGGGCGTACGCCGCCGCCGCGGGCCGCGGCCCCGTCCGGGCCGACCTGGTGGTCTACGGCGGCACCTCGGCCGGCGTGATCGCCGCCGTGCAGATGCGCCGGATGGGCGGCACCGCCGTGGTGCTGGAGCCCACCCGGCACATCGGCGGCCTCACCACCAGCGGCCTCGGCGCCACCGACACCGGCAACACCTCCGCCATCGGCGGCCTGGCCCTGGAGTTCTACCGCCGCGTGTACGCCAAGTACCACGGCACGCCCGTCACCGACGACTCCCCGGCCCGCTACACCTTCGAACCGCACGTCGCCTCCGCGGTCTTCGCCGACCTGCTCGCCGAGCACGACGTGCCCGTGGTGCTCGACGCCCGGCTGCGCTCCGTCGAGCGCCGCGGCGGCCGGATCCACCGCCTCGTCACCGACGACGGCCGGGCGTACGAGGGCGGGGTGTTCCTGGACGCGACGTACGAGGGCGACCTGCTGGCCCGCGCCGGCGTCGGCTTCACCACCGGCCGGGAGGGCAACGCCGCGTACGACGAGACGCTCAACGGCGTCCAGCACCGCGACAAGCACCAGTTCGTCCACCCCGTCGACCCCTACGTCACCCCCGGCAGCCCCGCCAGCGGCCTGCTGCCCGGGGTCTCGGCCGACCCGCTCGCGCCGAACGGCACGGCCGACGAGGCGATCCAGGCGTACTGCTTCCGCATGTGCCTGACCCAGGCCGGCGACCGCATCCCCTTCCCGAAGCCCTCCGGCTACGACCCGATGCGCTACGAACTGCTGCTGCGCTACGTCCGGGCCGGCTGGCGCGGGCCGTTCTACACCACCCACCAGATGGGCGGCGGCAAGACCGACTCCAACAACAACGGCGCGTTCTCCACCGACAACATCGGCCTCAACTTCGGCTATCCGACCGGCACCCACGCCGAGCGCGCCCGCATCCACGCCGAACACGTCGACTACCAGCAGGGCCTGATGTGGTTCCTGGCCAACGACCCGCGGCTGCCGGAGTCCGTGCGCGCGCAGACCGCCGCCTGGGGGCTGCCGCGCGACGAGTTCACCGACCACGGCGGCTGGCCGCCGCTGCTGTACATCCGCGAGGCGCGCCGCATGGTCTCCGCGTACGTCATGACCGAGCACGACTGCCGCGGCACGGTGCGCGCCGCGGACTCCGTGGGCCTCGCCTCGTACACGATGGACTCGCACAACTGCCGCCGCCTCGTCGTGGGCGGCGTGGCGCGCAACGAGGGCGACGTGCAGGTCGGGGTACCGGCACCGTACGGGATCAGCTACCGCTCGCTCACGCCGAAGCGCGAGCAGTGCACCAACCTGCTGGTGCCCGTCGCGCTGTCCGCCTCGCACATCGCGTACGGATCGATCCGGATGGAGCCGGTCTTCATGATCCTCGCGCAGTCGGCGGCGACCGCCGCGCGGATGGCGCTCGACGGCGGCGGCGTGGTGCAGCAGGTGCCGGTCGCGGCCCTCCAGGCGCGGCTGAGCGCGGACGGGCAGTTGCTCCAGTGGCCGCCGGCCGAGCCCGGCGAGATCGTCGTCGACAACGCCTCCGCCACCGGCGTCACCTCCGCCGGCACCTGGCTGACCAGCACGTCGACCTCCGGCTACTACGGCCCGGACTACGTCCACGACGACAACGCCGGCAAAGGGACGGCCTGGGTCCGCTTCCGGCCGGAGCTGCCGGACGGCGGCGCCTGGGACGTCGCCCTGTGGTGGACCGCCTACAGCAACAGGGCGACGAACGTGCCGGTGGACGTCGAGCACGCCGGCGGCACCCAGACGTACACCGTCGACCAGCGCTCGGGCGGCGGGAAGTGGGTGGTCCTGGGGCGGCACACGTTCGTGGCGGGGACGGCGGGGAGCGTGCGGATACGCAACGACGACACCGACGGCCACGTGATCGCGGACGCGGTGCGCTTCACCCCGGCGGGGTAGCGGCAGCCGCCGGCCGGAGCCCTGGTCACCGCGCGCGGGTGCCGGTCAGCGGGACCACGCCGGTGCCCACGTGCCGGCGGTGTCCCGTGGCGCGTGCCGCGGGCGGGCGGCGGCGAGGTGGTCGCGCAGCAGGGCGAGCGCGGGGTGCGTGTTGTCGGCGTGCCAGTGCAGCAGGTGCGGGTAGACCGGCGTCGGGCCGCGGAGCGGGATGCGGCACAGGTCGTGGTTGACCGGCCAGACCAGCGGGGTCCGCTCGCTGAGGAAGGTCCCCACGGTCGCGGACTCGGCGATGGTGTCCAGGAGGCTCTCGATGCCGAAGTCGGGGCCGACCGCGTCGATGCCGACGCCGAACTCGGCGGCCATCTCGTCGTAGTACGCGGTCCACTCGGTGCCCGGCGCGTTGCCGGGCATCCAGATCCGGCGCCCGGCGAGCTGCGCGGGGGTCACCGAGCGGGCGCCGGCGAACTCGTGCGCGGGGCCGGTGACGAGCTGGAGCGGCTCGTACAGCACGGGCGCGGTGGCGATGCCGTCGGGCAGCCGGCGGCCGGGCGGCGGCAGGGCGCGGAAGGTCGCGTCGACGGTGCCGTCGCGCACGGCGTCCACGGCCGGCGCGCCGCCGTAGACGGTGACGACGTCCAGCTCCACGTCCGGGTGGGCGCGGTGGAAGTCGCGCAGCAGCCCGGCGGTCGCGACCCGCCGCCCGACCACGTCCACGCGCAGCGCCCGGCTCCCGGGCCGCACGGAGGCCGCCGCCCGCTCCGCGGTCCGCAGCAGGGCACGGGCGTGGGGCAGGAACGCCTGGCCGTCGATGGTGAGCTTCGCCCCGCGCGCGGTACGGGTGAACAGCCGCACGCCGAGGCTCTTCTCCAGCCCGGCGATGCGCTTGGAGACGGCCTGCTGGGTCAGCATCAGCTCGGCCGCCGCCTCCTGGAACTGGCCGGTGTCGGCGGCGGCGACGAAGGTGCGTACGGCATCGAGGTCCACGCCCGGCAACCCTAGCCGCAGCCGCTACGCGACCCGGCCCCCGTCCGAGGCCCCGCCGCCCCCGTCCGCGTACGCGCCGAGCCCCGGCGTCCGCGGCGGCACCGCCGTGGACTGGATGATCGAGGTCGTCGTCTGGCCGTGCAGCAGGAAGCGGTCGAGCACCTCCTCGAAGGTATCGAGGTCGCTCGCGTGCACCTTGAGCAGGAAGCAGTCCTCGCCGGTGATCCGGTGGCACTCGCTGACCTGCGGCAGGCTCCGCGCCAGCGTCGCGATCCGCGGCAACTGCCCGGGCCCCGGCCGCACCCGGACGAACGCCGCCACCGGGTAGCCCAGCGCCGCCGGGTCGACGTCGAGGCGGTAGCCGCGGATCACCCCGGACTCCTCCAGCCGCCGCACCCGCTCCCGGGCGGTGGGCACGGACACGCCGGTGCGCCGGGCCAGCTCGGCCGTGGACAGCCGGGGATCGGCGTCGAGTTCGGTGAGGATCGAGCGGTCGAGTGCGTCCACGGCTTCACCTTCGCACAGCGGGCGCCCGTTTCGTACCCCGGAGCGGAAAGCGATCGGCGCGGAGGCTTTCCGGTTCGCCATGGCCCGCTGGAGCGGACATTGCGACGATTTCACCGTGGCCGACTCCCTTTCCCGCAGCCCCGCCGGCGCCTCCGGCGACACCCCTGCCGCCGCCTCCGGCGGCCGGTTCGCCCTGGCCGCCGAGCGCGTGCCGCCGCCGGCGTTCCTCGTCTCCTCCGCGGTCTTCCACTACCTGGGCCCGGCGTGCGCCGTCCTGCTCTTCGCCCGCCTCGACGTCCTCGCCGTCACCTGGCTGCGGATCGCCTCGGCGGCGCTGGTCTTCGCCGTCTGGCGGCGGCCCTGGCGCGACTGGCGGGCCGCGACGCCGTACCAGCGGAAGCTGCTGGTGGCGATGGGCGCCGTCCTCGCCACCATGAACGGCACGTTCTACCTGGCCCTGGAGCGGCTGCCGCTGGGGACGGTCGGCGCGGTGGAGTTCCTGGGGCCCGTGGTGCTGGCCGCGGCGGGCGTACGGACCCGGCGGAACGTCGCCGCGCTGGCGCTGGTGCTCGCGGGCGTCGCGCTGCTCACCGACGCGCACCTCGTCGCCGAACCGCTCGGGCTCGCGCTGGCGTTCGGCAACTGCGCGCTGTTCGTGCTCTACGTCGTCCTCGGCCACCGGCTCGCGGCCGACGGCGGCGCGTCGGGCGTGGGGCGGCTCGGCGCCGCGATGCTGGTGGCGGCGGTGGTCGCGGCGCCGGCGGGGATCGGGGAGGCGGCGGCGGTGGTGACGTCGCCGGTGCTGCTGGCGGCGGCGTTCGGGGTGGGGGTGTGCTCGTCGGTGATCCCCTACGTGTGCGACCAGCTCGCCATGGCGCGGGTGCCGCGGGCGACGTTCGCGCTGATGCTCTCGCTGCTGCCGGCGACGGCGGCGCTGATGGGCGTGGTCGTCCTCGGCCAGGTGCCGGGGGTGGCGGAGGCGGCGGGCATCGCGCTGGTCGTCGCGGGCGTCGCGGTGCACCGGGAGCGGGACGCGGCGGCGGGCGCGTAGGCGCGTACGCGAGGGCGCGTGTACGAGGGCGCGTACGCGAAAGCGTGTGGACGGCGAGCGGAAGACGGCCGGAAAACGACTGTCCCTACGGCCCGGACACCCCCCGCACCGCCCCCGGCCGACGGAACCCCCTGCCCGGCGTCAGCCCTCCGCCGCCGGGACCCGCCGCGGCTCCTCGCCCAACTGCTCCGCCAGCCACGCCGGCACCCCGTCCAGCAGCCGCACCAGACGCGTCGCCTCCGCCCGCAGCCGGCCCGCCTCGGGCTCCGGCTCGACGTCGGCCAGCGCCATCAGCGCCGGCGCCGTACCGATCAGGTAGCCCACCTCCTCGCGCAGCCGCAGCGACTCGCGGAAGCCGTGCCGCGCATCCGCGAGGTCGCCGTCGTCGGCCGAGAGCGAGGCCAGGTGGCGCCAGGTGAACGAGCACAGCAGCAGGTCGCCCTGCTCCAGCGCGCCCGCGTGGGCGCGGCGGAACGCCGCCAGCGCGGCCGTCGCGTTCTTCGTCAGGTGCTGGGCGACCAGGCCGCGCCGGAAGTCCAGCATCGGCCGGTGCGGCGACGTCGGCGCCAGCAGCGCGGCGGCGCGGCCCAGCGCCGCGCGGGCCTCGTCGGAGCGGTCGCGCTCCTGGAACAGGGTGGAGGCGTACGCGAGATAGCCCCGCTCGCACGCCGTGACGCCGCGGTTCTCCCCGTCGACCGACAGCGCCTCCGCGTTGCGCACCGCGTCCTCGGCGCGGTCCCAGCCCGCCGCGGTGAACATGCACTGCTCGACGAGCAGCGCCGCGCGCCGCCGCGCCGCCTCGGCGTCGGTCCCGGCGTCGTCGTCGAGGAGCGCCGCGGCGTCGTCCCAGCAGCCGCGCGAGCGCAGCCGCCAGATCGCCCGCTCCAGCGGATCCTCCGACATCGCCGATTCCGACCGTGCCATGGCGGTATCCGCCACTTTTGCCTCCCCAACGCGCCGTCGAGCCAAGGAACAACGCAGCCCAGTGTGAGTCGAATCTCAGCACGAAGTCTGCCCTGGGCCAAGGGCTCGCGTGAACGACTTCACAAGATCTTGGCCAACGGGTTGCCGCGGGCCCGAACGCGGCGCGCGCGAACGCGCCGCGCGGACGGCGGCGTTCAGCTCATGCGCAGGGCGAGGAAGAAGTCGAGCTTGTCCTCCAGCCGCGCCAGGTCCCGGCCGGTGAGCTGCTCGATCCGGCCCACCCGGTAGCGCAGCGTGTTGACGTGCAGGTGGAGGCGGGCCGCGCAGCGGGTCCAGGAGCCGTCGCAGTCGAGGAACGCCTCCAGCGTCTCCACCAGCTCCGCCCGGTGGCGGTGGTCGTACGCGCGCAGCGGGTCCAGCAGCCGGGCCGTGAACGCGCGGCGTACGTCGTCGGGGACGAAGGGCAGCAGCAGCACGTGCGAGGCCAGCTCCTCGTGGCCCGCCGCGCACACGCTGCCCGGCCGGGCGGCGGCGACCCGGCGGGCGTGCCGGGCCTCCTCCAGGGCGCCGCGCAGCCCCTCCGAGGAGTGCACCGCGGCGCTGATGCCGAGCGTGAGCCTGCCGTCGCCGGCCAGCCCCCGGGCCAGCGGCTCCCGTACGGCGGCCAGCAGCGCCGCGGCGCGCAGCCCCCCGTCGTCGGCCGGCGCCCCCGGGCCGCCGCCGGGCCGCCCGCCCGCGGCGCTCTCGGCGGCGCCTTTGCGGGGCCGGCCGCCCGCCGCGCCCCCGGCGCCGCCCGCGCGGGCCGGGTCCGCCGCGCCCGCCGCGCCCGCCGGGTCCGCCGGGTCCGGCCTTGCCGCCACGTCCGCCCGCGGCGCCCGCGCGGGCAGCGGCACCAGCGCCACCGCCTCGTCGCCGGTGTGCGCCACCGCGATCCGCTCCCCGGGCCGCGCCCCCGCGGCCGGCGTCAGCCCGGCGAGCATCTCCTCCAGCATCGCCTGCGCCACCGGCCCGCCCGCGATCCCCGGCTGTCCCCCGGGGACCTCCCACTCGACCCGCGCCACCACCACCTGCCACTGCGGCGCCGCCCCGACCCCCGGCAGCAGCACGGGCACCGCCATCCGCAGCCGGGCCGCGATCTCCGCCGGCTGCGCGCCGGCCTGCACCAGCTCCAGCACCTCCTGCGCCAGCCGCCGCCGCACCGACCGCGCGGCGTCGCGCCGCTCCTGCTCCACGGCGATCAACTGCGTGACGCCGTGCAGCAGGTCCAGCCGCTCCGGCGGCCACTCCCCGGCGTCCGCCTCCACCGCCAGCAGCCAGTCCGACAGCACCGTCTCGCGCAGGTCCCGCCCGCCGCCGCCGATGGGGAACAGCGAGTACGTCACGCTCCCGCCCGCCGCCGGCAGCGTCGCCCGGTGCGGCCCCGGCCGGCCGCCGCGCAGCGCCCCGAGGTGCTCGCCGGCCAGCCGCGCCGCCACCTGCGCCGGCAGCGCCGGCGGCCGTCCGCCGGCCGCCCCGGACGCGGTGCCGGCGATCTGCCGGCCGGTGGGGGAGAGCACCCAGGCGCGCAGGTCCAGGTCCGAGCCGAGGAGGTCGAGCACCACTTCGGGGCCGCCGCCCGCGGGCCCGGACGACATCAGCCGCCGGTGCCGCTCGACGACGGCCGCCAGGTCGCCGGCCCGCTCGCCGGAGACCTGCCGTACGACGTGCTCGGTGATGGTGGCGAACGCGACGTCCTCGTCCACCGCGAAGAGCGGCAGCCGGTGCCGCGCGCACGCGCGCACCAGGTCCTCCGGCACCCCCGCCCCCGACAGCTCCGCCTCGCCCGCCGCGAGCCCGGCGACGCCGGCCGCGGCCAGGATCCGTACGAAGGGCTCCGAGTCCTGCGGGCCGTGCCGCCAGGCCAGCCCGGTGAGCACCAGTTCGCCGCCCGACAGATAGCGGCTGGGGTCCGTCAGGTCCGTGGTCATCACGCCCCGCACCGGGCGGTCCAGCTCGTCCGCGCCGCCGAGGAGCCTCAGGCCCAGCGCCTCGGAGTCCAGGAGTGCCCGCAGCCTCATGCGCGTTCCCTTGCTGTCGGTCGTGCGTCGGCAGGGCCGCCCGGTCGCGTACCCCGCCGGGCGGTCGTCGTGGGAGGTCCCGCAGGGAAAGGATGCCCCGGCCTTCGTTCGAAACTACAAGAAGCCGGTTCTGGCCTGCCCATTGCTTCATGTTTTCCGTGACTGCACCCGGACGGCGGCGTTTCTGTGTACTTGGGCCAGGTTCCGTCAACAGCTCAAGCACGCACCCGCTCTTTCGAAGGAAAGCCGAGAGCATCCATGGACTTCCTGCGCCCCGCCGGCTGGGAGGAAGCGCTCGCCGCCAAGGCCGAGCACCCCGCGGCCGTGCCCCTCGCGGGCGGCACGGACCTCATGGTCGAGATCAACTTCGACCACCGCCGCCCGGAGTACCTGCTCGACCTCACCCGTATCGCCGAGCTTCAGGAGTGGGAGACCGGCGCCGGAACCGTGCGGCTGGGCGCCTCCGTGCCGTACGCGCGCATCGTGGCAGAACTGGGCGGGCCGCTGCCCGGGCTGGCGCGCGCTGCGCACACCGTGGCGTCCCCGCAGATCCGCAACCGCGGCGGCGTCGGCGGCAACCTCGGCACCGCCTCCCCGGCCGGCGACGCGCACCCCGCGCTGCTGGCCGCGGGCGCGGAGGTCGAGGTGGAGTCCGTACGGGGCAGCAGGCGGATCCCCGTCGACGACTTCTTCACCGGCGTCAAGCGCAACGCGCTCGCCCCCGACGAGCTGATCAAGTGGGTGCACATCAAGAAGGCCACCGGGCCGCAGGAGTTCTCCAAGGTCGGCACCCGCAACGCGATGGTGATCGCCGTGTGCGCGTTCGGGATCGCGCTGCACCCCGACACCCGCACGGTCCGCACCGGCATCGGCTCGGCGGCGCCCACGCCCGTCCGCGCCACCGCCGCCGAGGAGTTCCTGAACGCGGCGCTCGCCGAGGGCGGCTTCTGGGACAGCGGCCGGACCCTGCCCCCCGCCCTCGCCCGGCAGTTCGCCGAGCTGGCGGCGGGCGCCTGCAACCCCATCGACGACGTGCGCGGCAGCGCGCGCTACCGCAGGCACGCGGTCGGCGTCATGGCCCGCCGCACGCTCGGCTGGACCTGGGAGTCGTACCGCCAAAACCCGGCAGAACCCACACGAGGGGAAGGTGCCGCGTGATGCGGGTGACGTTCACCGTCAACGGCCGCGAGCAGCAGGCCGACGACGTCTGGGAGGGCGAGAGCCTGCTGTACGTGCTGCGCGAGCGGATGGGCCTGCCGGGCTCGAAGAACGCCTGCGAGCAGGGGGAGTGCGGCTCGTGCACGGTACGCCTTGACGGCGTCCCGGTGTGCGCCTGCCTGGTCGCCGCCGGGCAGGCCGAGGGCCGCGAGGTCGTCACGGTCGAGGGCCTGGCCGGGGACGACGGCCTGTCCACCGTCCAGCAGGCGTTCGTCGACGCCGGCGCCGTGCAGTGCGGCTTCTGCACCCCGGGCCTGCTGGTCGCCGCCGACGACCTGCTGGAGCGCTACCCCTGGCCGACGTCGCCGTCCGACGCCGACATCCGCGAGGGCCTGTCGGGCAACCTGTGCCGCTGCACCGGCTACGAGAAGATCCTCGACGCGGTCCGGCTCGCCGCCGCCCGCCGGGAGGGGGTCTGATGTCCGAGGCCACCCGCATCCCCGCGAACCTCACCCGGGAGGCGCGGACCGCCGGCGGCATCGGCGAGTCCGAGCTGCGCCCCGACGGCACGCTGAAGGTCACCGGGGAGTTCGCGTACTCCTCCGACCTGTGGCACGAGGACATGATCTGGGGGCACACGCTGCGCTCCCCGCACGCGCACGCCGAGATCGTCGCGATCGACACCTCCGCCGCCCTCGCCCAGGCCGGGGTCTACGCCGTCCTCACGTACGACGACCTGCCCGCGGAGCAGAAGAACTACGGCCTGGAGATCGCCGACACCCCGGCGCTCGCCGCCGGCCGGGTGCGCCACCACGGCGAGCCGGTGGCGCTGGTCGCCGCCGACCACCCCGAGACCGCCCGCCGGGCCGCGGCGAAGATCCGCGTCGAGTGGCGGGAGCTGCCCCTGGTCACCGACGAGGAGTCCGCGCTCGCCCCCGGCGCGCCGGTGCTGCACCCCGGCCGCACCGACGGCCATAGGCAGCACGTACCGCACCCGAACGTCGTCCACCGCCAGCCGATCGTCCGCGGCGACGCCGCCGCGGCGGCCCTGCGGGCCGACCACATCGTCACCGGCGAGTACGAGTTCGGCATGCAGGACCAGGCGTTCCTGGGCCCCGAGTCCGGCCTCGCGGTGCCCGCCGAGGACGGCGGCGTCGACCTGTACGTCGCCACCCAGTGGCTGCACGCCGACCGGCGGCAGATCGCGCCCGTGCTCGGGCTGCCGGAGGACAAGGTGCGCATGACGCTCTCCGGCGTCGGCGGCGCCTTCGGCGGGCGCGAGGACCTGTCGATGCAGATCCACGCCTGCCTGCTGGCGCTGCGCACCGGCAAGCCGGTGAAGATGGTCTACGACCGCTTCGAGTCCTTCTTCGGCCACGTGCACCGGCACCCGGCCAGGATCCGCTACGAGCACGGCGTCACCGCGGAGGGCCGGATCACCCACGCCCGCTGCCGCATCGTCCTCGACGGCGGCGCGTACGCCTCCTCCACCCCGGCCGTCGTCGGCAACGCCGCGTCGCTGTCCATGGGCCCGTACGTCGTCGAGGACGTCGAGATCGAGGCGGTCGGGCTCTACACCAACAACCCGCCCTGCGGGGCGATGCGCGGCTTCGGCGCGGTCCAGGCGTGCTTCGCGTACGAGGCGCAGATGGACCGGCTGGCGGCGGCGGTCGGCATGGACCCGGTGGCGTTCCGGCAGCTCAACGCCATGTCGCAGGGCTCGCGGCTGCCGACAGGGCAGCAGGTCGACTCCCCGGCGCCGGTCGCGGAGATCCTGCGCCGCGTACAGGCCCGGCCGCTGCCGCCCGAGCGGCAGTGGGAGAGCGCCGGCGGCGCCGCGGACGTACGGGCGCTGCCCGGCGGGCTGTCCAACACCACGCACGGCGAGGGCGTCGTGCGCGGCGTCGGCTACGCGGTCGGCATCAAGAACGTCGGCTTCTCCGAGGGCTTCGACGACTTCTCCACCGCCCGGGTGCGGCTGGAGGCCACCGGCGGCGAGCCGGTGGTCACCGTGCACACCGCGGCGGCCGAGGTCGGCCAGGGCGGCGTGACCGTGCAGGCGCAGATCGCCCGCACCGAACTGGGCGTCGCCCAGGTGGTCATCGCCCCGGCCGACACCCGCGTCGGATCGGCCGGCTCCACCTCGGCCTCGCGGCAGACGTACATGACGGGCGGCGCGGTACGGAACGCCTGCGCGGCGGTGCGCGAGCAGGTCCTCGCGCTCGGCCGGCGCAAGCTCGGCACGTACCACCCCGCGTGGGCGACGGCCGAACTGCTGCTGGAGGGCGGCAAGGTCGTCACGGACGGCGGCGAGGTCCTCGCCGACCTCGCCGACGTGCTCGACGGCGAGGAGCCCGTGGAGGTCGAACTGCCCTTCCGGCACCGGCCCACCGAGCCGTTCGACATCGCCACCGGCCAGGGCTTCGGCCACGTCCAGTACTCCTTCGCCGCGCACCGCGCGGTCGTCGAGGTCGACACCGAACTCGGCCTGGTCAAGGTCGTCGAGCTGGCCTGCGCCCAGGACGTCGGCAAGGCGCTCAACCCGCTGTCCGTCGTCGGGCAGATCCAGGGCGGCACGACGCAGGGCCTGGGCGTGGCGGTGATGGAGGAGATCGTCATCGACCCCGCGACCGCGCAGGTGCGGAACCCCTCGTTCACCGACTATCTGATCCCGACCATCCTCGACACCCCGGCCATCCCGGTCGACGTGCTCGAACTGGCCGACCCGCACGCGCCGTACGGCCTGCGCGGCGTGGGCGAGGCGTCCACGCTCTCGGCCACCCCGGCGGTGCTCGCCGCCATCCGCCAGGCCACCGGTCTGGCGCTGGCCAAGGCCCCCGTACGGCCGGAGCACCTGACCGGGACCTGAGCCGCGCCCGAACCGCACCTGAGAGGGCACCACCGCTCCACCTTCCCCCGGGCCGTCCCCCGGGTCGTGCAGCACCACCCATCCCAAATCCCGCAACCGCGGGTGCCCCTGTGAACCTTGGGAGAACGCATGGCCCAGTCCTCCGTCGACCGGCGCGACGCCGCGCCGGCCGACTCACCCGGCACCGGTCCCGCCGCGCCCGGCCGCACCTCCTGGCTCGACCACTACTTCGAGATATCGAAGCGCGGCTCCACGGTCGCCCGCGAGGTGCGCGGCGGGCTCACCACCTTCATGGCGATGGCCTACATCCTGCTGCTCAACCCGCTGGTCCTGGGCGGCGAGGACGCCGCCGGCAACGTGCTCGCCCAGTCCGGCCTGATCACCGCCACGGCGCTGGCCGCCGCGGTCACCACGCTGCTGCTGGGCTTCTTCGGCAAGGTGCCGCTGGCCGCCGCCGCCGGGCTCAGTGTCTCCGGCGTGCTCGCCAGCCAGGTCGCGCCGCAGATGACGTGGCCGCAGGCGATGGGGATGTGCGTCGCGTACGGCGTCGTGATCATGCTGCTGGTCGTCACCGGGCTGCGCGAAATGATCATGAACGCGATCCCGCTGGCCCTCAAGCACGCCATCACCATGGGCATCGGCATGTTCATCGCGCTGATCGGCCTGGTGAACGCCGGCTTCGTCCAGGCCGGCGAGGCGAAGATCGTCACCCTCGGCGTCAACGACCAGCTCCGCGGCTGGCCGGTGCTCGTCTTCTGCCTCACCCTGCTGCTGATCTTCATGCTCCAGGCGCGCAACGTGCCCGGCGCCATCCTCATCGGCATCGTCGCCGGCACGGTCGCCGCCGTCGTCGTCAACGCCGTCGCCGGCCTCAGGCCCGAGGCGTGGGCCAACGGCCGGGCGCCGGAGCTGCCGGCCGGCGGGATCACCTCGACGCCGGACTTCGGGCTCTTCGGCGAGGTGTCGTTCCGCGGCTGGGGCGACGTCGGCGTGATGACCGTCAGCATGATCGTCTTCACCCTGGTGCTGGCCGGGTTCTTCGACGCGATGGCCACCATCATCGGCGTCGGTACGGAGGCGAAGCTCACCGACGAACGCGGCCGGATGCCGGGCCTGTCCCGGGCGCTGTTCATCGACGGAGCGGGCGGTGCGGTCGGCGGCACGGCCGGCGCCTCCGGGCAGACGGTGTTCGTGGAGTCCGCGACCGGCGTCGGCGAGGGCGCCCGCACGGGGCTGTCGAGCGTCGTCGTCGGGCTGCTGTTCGCGCTGGGGCTGCTCTTCACGCCGCTGGCGCAGATCGTGCCCGGCAACGTGGCCGCCGCCGCGCTCGTCGTCATCGGCGCCATGATGATGGCGAACGCGCGGCACGTCGACTGGGCCGACCGCGGCGTGGCCGTCCCGGTGTTCCTGACGGTCGTGCTGATGCCGTTCACGTACTCCATCACGGCGGGCGTCGCCGCCGGCGTCATCTCGTACACCGCGATCAGGGCCGCGCAGGGGAAGTGGCGCGAGCCGGGGCCCTTCATGTGGGTGCTGACCGCCGTCTTCGTCGTCTTCTTCGCGCTTCATCCGATCGAGCAGTGGATGGGTGTCAAATAGGACCAGCCGCCCTGTGAGGAGCTGATCAGCATGCTGGACATCGCCGCCGACCTCGCCCGGTGGTGCGCGGAAGGGCGCGCCTTCGCCGTCGCCACCGTCGTGGGCACCAGCGGCTCCGCGCCGCGCGGCGCGGGCGCCGCGCTGGCCGTGGACGCCGGGGGCACGGCGGTCGGCAGCGTGTCCGGCGGCTGCGTCGAGGGCGCGGTGTACGAGCTGTGCCGCGAGGTCGCCGAGACCGGCGAGCCGGTGCTGGAGACGTTCGGGTACTCCGACGAGGACGCCTTCGCCGTCGGGCTCACCTGCGGCGGGGTCATCGACATCCTCGTCGCGCCCGGCCCGCACGCCGGCGGGCCCGCCGCCGACGTGCTCCGCGCGGCGCTCGCCGCCGCGGCCGGCGGCGAGGCCGCGGCGGTCGCCCGGGTGGTCGGCGGCCCGGCCGCGCTGGTCGGCCGGGCGCTGCTGGTACGCCCCGACGGCACGTACGAGGGCCGCCTCGCGGGCCCGCTCCCTGACCTGCCCGACTGGGACGGCACCGCGCTGGAGCGCACCGCCGCCGCCGAGGCCGCCGCGCTGCTGGACGCGGGGCGTACGGACACGGTGGCGGTCGGCGCGGAGGGCGCGCGCTGCGGGGAGCCGGTGACGCTGCTGGTGGAGGTGAGCGTGCCGGCGCCGCGGATGGTCGTCTTCGGCGCGATCGACTTCGCGCACGCGCTGGTGCGCATGGGCAAGTTCCTCGGCTACCGCGTCACCCTCTGCGACGCCCGCCCCGTCTTCGCCACCGCCCGCCGCTTCCCGGAAGCGGACGAGGTGGCGGTGCGCTGGCCGCACGAGTACCTCGCGGACGCGCTGGCCGCGGGGGAGCTGGACGGGCGCACGGTGCTGTGCGTGCTCACGCACGACCCCAAGTTCGACGTGCCGCTGCTGACGGCGGCGCTGCGGCTGCCCGTCGCGTACGTCGGCGCGATGGGCTCGCGCCGCACGCACCAGGACCGCAACCGGCGGCTGCGGGAGGCGGGCGTCACCGACCTCGAACTCGCCCGCCTGCACTCGCCGATCGGCCTCGACCTCGGCGCCCGCTCGCCGGAGGAGGTCGCCGTGTCCATCGCCGGCGAGATCGTCGCGGCGCGGCGGGGCGGCACGGGAGTGCCGCTGACGGGGGCGCACACGCCGATCCACCGGGAGCGGCGGACGGCGGGGGAGCGGCGGGCCGGGGACGTGGCCTGAGCGGTCGGCGGGGCGCGGGATCTGCGGCGGGGGCCTGTGGGCCCTGTGACCTCTGCGGGTTCTGCGGGCGCCGGCCGGCGGGCCGGGGCAGGGCCGGTGGTCAGCCGGGCGGGGTCCGCGCCGTGACGTAGCCGCTCTCGACGGTCTCGTCCTGCGCGTCGGCGGTCACCGCCAGCCCGGCCGCGGTCAGCGTGCGCGCCGCCCGCGCGGCGACCTCGCGGTGGGCCGCGGCGCTCCAGGAGGGCAACTGGAAGAACACCGACAGCCGCCCGCCGGGGCGCAGCAGCCCGGCGACGGCGCGGACCGCGGCGGGGTCGGTCCACAGCAGCCGTACGTTGAACGCGTACGCGAGGTCGAAGGGCTGCCCGGCGGCCAGGTCCGCGGCGGCGGCGGGGACAACGCCGGTCCTGAACTCCGCGAGCCCGGCGGCGACATGGGCGGCGTTCCGGCGCCCGGCCGCGGCGGTCATCTTCGCGGACCGGTCCAGGCCGACGAACCGCGCGGGCGCGCCCCGCGGCCCCGCGGCCGGCCCGGCGCAGACGTGCGACGCGGTCACCCCGTGCCCGCCGCCGATCTCCAGCACCCGGTCGCCGGGACGTACGGACAGCGTCCGCGCGGCCCACTCGTGACGGTCCATGCGGGCCAGTATCGGCCGCGGGTCAGCGCAGCTCCAGCTCCACGAGCACCGCGCGGTGGTCGGTGCCGGCCAGCTCCGGGAACCCGATGCCCGCGGGGCTCAGCCGGTCGCTCACCAGGACGTGGTCGATCTGGGCGCCGAAGAGGGGCGTCGCGGACGCCGGCCAGGTGGGGGTGCGGGACCGGCCGAGCAGCATGGCGCTGTCGCGCAGGCCGGTGTCCAGGATGTCGCGGAACGCCTCGTGGTCCTGCGAGGCGTTGAAGTCGCCGCCGAAGACGGTGGGCGCACCGCCGCGCGCCGCGGCGGCGTCCCGCAGGTCTCCCAGCTCGGTGCGCCAGGCGTCCATGGACTCGGGCATCGGCGGCATCGGGTGCACGACCTGGAGCCGCAGCCGCTCGCCGCCGACGCGCGCGGTGGCCGCGGGCATCGACAGCGTGCCGGGCACGCCGGGCTCCTCGGTCAGCGGGTACGTGCTGAGGATGGCGGAGCCCTCGGCGGGGTCGCCGGCGTCGATGACGCGGTACGGGTACGCGGCGCGCAGCTCCGGGGTCCGCAGCGCCTCGACGCAGCGGGTGTCGCACTCCTGGACCAGGGCGATGTCCGGCTCGTGCGCGCGCAGCGCCGCGCGCAGGGCGGGGGTGGCGTCGCCGAACTTGAGGTTGGCGCTGAGCAGGCGGAACTCGGCTCTGGGCGGCGAGGAGGGCGGATCGGCGGCGGACTGGTAGGGCCGTACGAACCAGCCGGTGGCGGCGAGCGCGACGAGGGCCCACACGATGCCGGTGCGGCTGCGGGCGGCGGCCATGAGCAGCAGCCCGACGCCACCGGGCACGAGCAGCCAGGGCAGGAAGGCGGCGAGCTGCGGCAGGGGTGTGACCCCGTCGCCGCCCCCGGCCCGGAACCCCACGACGACGGACACGACCGCCAGGGCGAGCCCGCCGGCAACCCCGAAAGCGACCCGCCAGCGACGCGACGGCCGCCGGGGCGACACACCGCCGCCCGCGACGGGGACCTCCGACGAGGCACCGCCGCGCTCCGCCGCGACACCGTCGCCCTCCGCCGGGACCTGGGGTCCGGCGCCGCCGCGCTCCGTGTCCGTGCCGGGAACGGGCGGCTCAGCCGCGCGCGGCTCCGGCGCGCCGTCGGCGCTCCCGCGTCGGTCACGTCGTCCGTCGAGCGTCCCCACCGTCTCCCCTGTCGTCGCCTCCGCCCCGATCTTCTCCCAGCCCGTCCCGCACCCCGCGCCTTGCGGACGGAAACCGGCCGCAAGGGTCCGTAGCGTGGCCGGCATGACGAAGACCAGCGGGCCGGCGGCTCCCGCCACCCTCTCCACCCGGCGCCTCAACCGCGCGCTCCTCGCCCGGCAACTGCTGCTCGACCGCGTCGACATGCCCGTCACCGACGCCGTGGCCCACCTGCTGGGGCTCCAGGCGCAGGCGCCCCGGCCGCCGTACCACGCGCTCGCCGCCCGGCTGCGCGGGTTCGACCCGGCCGCGCTGTCCGCTCTGCTGGAGAACCGCGAGGTCGTCCGGCTCGTCACCATGCGCTCCACCGTCCACCTGCACACCCCCGCCGACGCCCTGCTGCTCCGCCCGTTCAGCACCCCCGCTTTGGAGCGCGAGCTGAAGACCTTCCGCGGCCGGCTCGCGGGCGTCGACCTCGACCGGCTGGTGGCGCGGACCCGGGAGCTGGCCGAGCCCGGGCCCGTCTCGCTGCGCCGGATCGGCGAGGAGCTGCTGCGCGAGTGGCCGGAGCACGACCTGCTCGCGCTGAAGGTCGCCGCCCGCATCCGGGTCCCGCTGGTGCAGGTGCCGCCGCGCGGGCTGTGGGGCAGGGGCGGGCAGGTCGCGCACGCCACCGTCCGGTCGTGGCTGGGCGCGGAGCCGGCGGCGGACCCGGACGTCGCACCGCTCGTGCGGCGGTATCTCGCCGCCTTCGGGCCCGCATCCGTACGGGACATGCAGGCGTGGTGCGGAGTGACCCGGCTGCGGCCGCACTTCGAGGCGCTGCGGCCCCGGCTGCGTACGTTCCGCGACGAGCGCGGCACGGAGCTGTTCGACCTGCCCGACGCGCCGCGGCCGGCCGCGGACACCCCGGCGCCGGTGCGGTTTCTGGGCGAGTACGACAACCTCACGCTGTCGCACGCGGACCGCACCCGCGTCGTGTCGGACGAGTTCCGCCGCCGCGGCTACCGGCGCGACTTCGCCTTCGGCAGCTTCCTCGTCGACGGCTTCGTCCGCGGGATGTGGCGGGTGAAGGAGGCGGCCGGGACGGCGACGATGCACCTGGAGACGTTCGCGCCGCTGACGCGCGGTGAGCGGGCGGAGGTCGAGGCGGAGGCCGCGGGGGTGCTGGAGATGCTGGCGCCGGGCAGCCGCCGGGAGCTGCGGACCGGTGCGGTGCCCGGGTAGGCGACCGGGCCGGTCAGCGGGCCGCGGGCTGCGGCGCCGCGGGCGCGGCCGGCGGCGTGCGCCGCTGCTGTGGCCGGGGCTCGCCGTCGGCCTGCGGCTCCGGGTGGTGGGCGTACGGCCGGCGGGCGGTGAGCAGGGGGTCGACGGTGATCCGGTCGGCGCCCAGCGGCGCGGTCAGCGCGCGCAGCGCCGGCTCCCCGAGGCGTACCCACTCCTGCTCGGGACCGAGCGCGCGGCACAGCGCGGCCTGGCTGGTGAAGGCCACCGCCGTGCGGGTGCCGAGTGGAGTACGGAACATGCGCAGCCGCATCCCGGTGCGGGTGTGGAGCACGGGAACGTACAACTGGGGTCGACGTTGCGGGGCGACGGTGTGTCCGGAGGTGTCCACCCTACGACGGTACGGGGCCCCGCCCCGGCAGGCACCCGGGTTCCGCCATGCGAGACGGAACCGCAGGAACCGCCCGTAACAACCCCCAGTCGGAGCCGTCGGACCGCCGCGCCGCCGCGGGGCAAGCTGTCCACATGCCGGACTTCCGGGTGCCGGAGGCCCGGCTGCCGCGGCGGCCGTCAGCCGCCCGGCCCCCCCGCCGCCGTGCTCCCTCACCGCGCCGCCGCCAGCCGCCACAGCGACGTCACCTCCGCCGCCCGCGCCGCGTGCAGCGGGTCCGCGGAGTCGGTCGCCCGGCGGTGGCGGGGGCGCGTGTCGTGGCGGGCGGCCACCCGCAGCCCCGCCGCCTCGATCGCCGCCAGCAGCTCCGCGCGGGAGCGCAGCCCCAGGTGCTCGGCCAGGTCGGAGAGCACGAGCCAGCCCTCGCCGCCCGGCTCCAGATGGGCCGCGAGGCCGGTCAGGAAGCCGCGGAGCATCCCGCCGCCGGGGTCGTAGACGGCGTACTCCAGCGACGAGGTCGGCTTGGCGGGCAGCCACGGCGGGTTGCAGACGACCAGCGGCGCGCGGCCCGGCGGGAACAGGTCCCCTTCGACCACCTCGACCTGGTCGTCCAGGCACAGCCGGCCGACGTTGTCGCGGGCGCAGGCCAGCGCGCGCGGGTCCGTGTCGGTGGCGACGACCCGCTCGACGCCGCGGCGCGCCAGCACCGCCGCGAGCACGCCGGTGCCGGTGCCCACGTCGAACGCCAGGGTCTTCGCCGGCAGCGGGGCCTCGGCCACGAGGTCGACGTACTCGCCGCGCACCGGCGAGAACACCCCGTAGTGCGGGTGTACGCGGGCGCCCAGCGCCGGTATGTCCACACCCCTGCGCCGCCACTCGTGCGCCCCCACCGCGCCGAGCAGTTCGCGCAGCGCCACCGCGCCGGGCTCGGTCACGGGCCCGTACGCCCCGGACACCGCCCCGCCGATGTCGGGCGCCCGCCGCAGCGGCACGGCGGGGCCCTGCGGGCCGGGTTCGAGGGGGACGAGCAGCATGCCGAGGACGCGCGCCCGGTGGCCCTGGGCCTGCCGGTGCCGGTGGAAGGCGTCCGCCGGGCCGGTCGTCCGGCCGCCCGCCGGCGCGGTCGGACGCCTGCCGCGGCGGGCCGAGCGGCGGTCGATGCGGCGGCCCAGCGCGGCCAGGAGCTGGCGCCCGCCGTGGTAGTCGCCCTGCCACAGGACGGCCGTGCCTTCGCACACCAGCCGGTACGCGATGTCGGCGCACATCCGGTCGTCCGCGACGACCACGCGCGCCGGCGGCGGGGTGCCGCCCGCGGCGTACCAGCGGGCGGTCTGCGCGCGCCCGTCCTCGATCCAGCTCAGCTTGGGATGTTCGGCCACGGAACCATTTTCCCGCCTCGCGGCCGTGGCGTCCCCCTCGGGGAGGCCCGTGCTGCCATGCGCCCCTGACGCACGGGGGCGGCCGTCCCCGCACGGGGGTGCACGGTATGCCGGACGTGTGCGCCCCCGCCGCCCGTCCGACGCCCCCTGCCGCCCCCGCGCGCGCGGCCCGCCGGCGCGCGCCCGGCACCGGCGCGGGGCCGGGCGGTGTCACAGGCGGGCGGTAGCCTCCGCGGCATGGGCATCAAGCGGGTCGTACCCGACATCAGGACCGAGTCCTTCGAGGCCAGCCGCGCGTTCTACGAGCGGCTGGGCTTCGAGGAGGTGATGAACCTGGGGTGGGTGATGGCGCTCGCCGCGCCCGGCAACCCCATCGCGCAGTTGATCTTCATGGACCGGGACGCCTCCGCGCCCGTGGAGCCGGACATGAGCATCGAGGTCGACGACGTCGACGCGGCGTACGAGACGATGCGGGCCGCGGGCGCGGAGATCGTCCACCCGCTGACCGACGAGGAGTGGGGCGTGCGGCGGTTCTTCGTCCGCGACCCCAACGACCGGGTGGTGAACGTCGTCGCGCACCCGGCCTGACGTGCCCAGGGAGGGCCGCGGCCTACGGCAGCAGCCCCGACCGGCGGGCGGCGGTGACCGCCTCCAGCCGGGTGTGCGCGCCGAGCTTGCGCATCGCCGAGCGCAGGTAGCTCTTCACCGTCTCGGGCCGCAGCCCCAGCCGCTCGCCCGCCGCCGCGTTCGTCGCGCCCGTCGCCACGCAGGCGAGCACGTCGAGTTCGCGCGGCGCCAGCACCGTCCGGTCCGGTCCCGCTCCCGCGGGCGGGGCGACGGTGACGGCCGCGGACGCGAGCCGGTCGCAGAGCGCGAGCAGCTCCGCGCGCAGCTCCTCGTCGGCTATACGCGGCGCGAGCGTGCGCAGGTCGCGGTGCGCGGTGCGGACGTTCTCCCAGGCCGCGGGGTCGGCGGCCCGCTGCGCGGTGGGCGTGGCGACGGCGAGCAGCCGCCGGGCCTCGTCGCGCACGGCGAGGGTCTGCTCCAGATGGCGCGCCGTCTCCACCGCCGCGCTCAGCGTCCGGTCGCCCAGCGGCAGCGAGTCGCGCAGGGCGCCGTAGAGCACGGCCCGCACCCGGCCGCGTACGACGACGGGCACCGCCAGCACCGAGCGCAGCCCCTCGGCGCCCACCGGGCCGTCGTACTCGTGGCTGATGGCGCGGGACGAGGTGTAGTCGGTGACCGCGCAGGGCCGGGAGAAGGCGATGGCCTTGCCGCCCAGGCCGTTGCCCGTGGCCACCCCGAGCCCCTGGAGGGACAGCGTCACCGTCCCGCTCAGCTCGCTGATCCGCAGCTTGCGGCCGCCGTCCGTGAGCAGCCCGCCGAAGGCGACGGGCACGCCGCCGCCCCGGCGCAGCCGAGCCAGCGCGCCGCGCACTTCCGCTGCGTCCACGGTCTCCATTTCGCTCGCTCCCTGGTGCTGACGGGTCATCACCGGCGTGGCCGGCGCAGGGCACCCCCGTATGGGGGTAGTGAGGCGTACGTCACTCGCAGCACGATGCTAGCGAGCCGCCGCCGTACGAGGAGGACATGTGACGGCACCGAATCCGACCGCGGACTTCCGGTCCGCACGGGACTTCCTGCTGCACCGGAGGGAGGATTACGCAGCCGCCCGCGCGGGCTTCTCCTGGCCCAGGCCCGAGCGCTTCAACTGGGCACTCGACTGGTTCGACGTCATCGCCGAGGGCAACGAGCGCACGGCCCTCCACATCGTGGAGGAGGACGGCCGCGAGACGAAGCTGAGTTTCACCCGAATGAGCGAGCGTTCGAACCGGGTGGCGAACTGGCTGCGCGCGCAGGGCGTGTCCGCCGGCGACCGGATCGTCGTGATGCTCGGCAACCAGGCCGAGCTGTGGGAGACCGCGCTCGCCGCGATGAAGCTGCGCGCCGTCGTCATCCCCGCCACGCCCCTCCTCGGCCCGGCCGACCTCGCCGACCGCATCGAGCGCGGCCGGGCCCGCCACGTGCTCGTACGCGCCGCCGACGAGGGCAAGTTCGCCGACGTGCCCGGCGACTACACCCGCATCTCCGTCGGCGGCCCGGGGCACCCCGGGGCGGAGTCCGGGGGAGGGGCGGGCTGGCTCGCCTACGAGGACGCGTACGAGGCCCCCGCCGCCTTCACGCCCGACGGCCCGACGGCCGCCGGCGACACCCTGATGCTGTACTTCACCTCCGGCACCACCGCGCGCCCCAAGCTCGTCGAGCACACCCATGTCTCGTACCCCGTGGGCCACCTGGCGACGATGTACTGGATCGGCATCCGCCCCGGCGACGTGCACCTGAACATCTCCTCGCCCGGCTGGGCCAAGCACGCCTGGTCCAACCTCTTCGCGCCCTGGAACGCCGAGGCGACGGTCTTCCTGTACAACTACACGCGCTTCGACGCGGGCGCGCTGCTGGCCGCCATGGACCGCGGCGGCGTGACAACTTTCTGCGCCCCGCCCACCGTCTGGCGCATGCTCGTGCAGTCCGATCTGAGCACCCTTGCCACCCCGCCGCGCGAGGCCGTCGCCGCAGGTGAGCCCCTCAACCCGGAGGTCATCGAGGCCGTCCGGCGGGCCTGGAACCTGACCATCCGCGACGGCTTCGGCCAGACCGAGACCGCGGTGCAGATCGCCAACTCCCCCGGGCAGCACGTCAAGCTGGGTTCCATGGGCCGTCCCACTCCCGGATACGACGTCGTGCTCCTGGACCCCGTCAGCGGTGTGCCCGCCGACGAGGGCGAGATCTGCCTCGACCTGACCGCGCGCCCCGTGGGCCTGATGACGGGCTACGAGGGCGACGCGGCCCGCACCGCCGAGGCCGTGGCCGGCGGCTACTACCGCACCGGCGACATCGGCGCCCGCGACGCCGAGGGCTACATCACCTACGTCGGCCGCTCGGACGATGTCTTCAAGGCATCCGACTACAAGATCTCCCCGTTCGAGCTGGAGAGCGCGCTGCTGGAGCACGAGGCGGTCGCCGAGGCCGCCGTCGTGCCCGCGCCCGACCCGCTGCGGCTCGCCGTGCCCAAGGCGTACGTCGTGCTCGCCGCGGGCTGGGAGCCGGGCGCCGCCGCGGCGAAGGAGATCTTCGCGCACTCCCGCGCCGTGCTCGCCCCGTACAAGCGCGTCCGGCGGCTGGAGTTCGCCGACCTGCCCAAGACCGTCTCCGGCAAGATCCGGCGCGTCCAACTGCGCGAGGCGACCGCCGCCGGATCCGCCGACGAGTACCGCGAGGAGGACCACACATGACCGCAGAGCCGTCCTACACCGGCGGCACCGGCACCACCGCCCTGCTGGGCGACACCATCGGTGCCAACCTGGATCGCGCCATCGCCGCCCACCCCGACCGCGAGGCCCTGGTCGACGTGCCCTCCGGCCGCCGCTGGACGTACGCGGAGTTCGGCGCGGCCGTCGACGAGGTGGCCCGCGGTCTGCTCGCCCGCGGCGTCGCCAAGGGCGAGCGCATCGGCGTCTGGGCGGTCAACTGCCCGGAGTGGGTGCTCGTCCAGTACGCCTCGGCCCGTATCGGCGCGGTGATGGTCACCATCAACCCCGCCTACCGGGTGCACGAGCTGGAGTACGTGCTCAACCAGTCCGGCATCTCCCTGCTGGTCGCCTCGCTGGCGCACCGGTCCAGCGACTACCGGCGGATGGTCGAGCAGGTGCGCGGGAGCTGTCCGGCCCTGCGCAACGTCTTCTACGTCGGCCACGCCGGCTGGGGCCGGCTGATCGAGGCCGGCCGCACGGTGCCCCCGGAGCGGGTCCGCGAGCGCGAGGCGCTGCTGTCCTGCGACGACCCGGTCAACATCCAGTACACCTCCGGCACCACCGGCTTCGCCAAGGGCGCGACCCTCTCGCACCACAGCATCCTCAACAACGGCTACTTCGTCGGCGAGACGCTGGGCTACACCGAGGAGGACCGGGTCTGCATCCCGGTCCCGTACTACCACTGCTTCGGCATGGTCATGGGCAACCTCGCGGCCACCAGCCACGGCGCCTGCATCGTCATCCCCGGCCCCTCCTTCGAACCCGCCGCCACCCTCGCGGCCGTCGAGCAGGAGCGCTGCACCTCGCTGTACGGGGTGCCGACCATGTTCGTCGCCGAACTGGCCCTGCCCGACTTCGCGCTGTACGACCTGACGTCCCTGCGCACCGGGATCATGGCCGGCTCGCCGTGCCCGGTCGAGGTGATGAAGCGGGTGGTCAACGAGATGCACATGGCGGAGGTGACCATCTGCTACGGCATGACCGAGACCTCGCCCGTCGCCACCCAGACCCGGCGCGACGACGACCTGGAGCGGCGCACCGCCACCGTCGGCCGCGCCCTGCCGCACATCGAGGTCAAGGTCGTCGACCCGGTCACCGGCGTCACCATGCCCCGCGGCAGCACCGGTGAGCTGTGCACCCGCGGCTACAGCGTCATGCAGGGCTACTGGGAGCAGCCCGAGCGCACCGCCGAGGTGATCGACGCCGGCCGCTGGATGCACACCGGCGACCTGGCGCGGATGCGTACGGACGGCTGCGTGGAGATCGTGGGCCGGATCAAGGACATGATCATAAGAGGCGGCGAGAACGTCTATCCGCGCGAGATCGAGGAGTTCCTGCACACCCATCCCAAGATCGCCGACGTGCAGGTGGTGGGCGTGCCGGACGAGACGTACGGCGAGGAGATCCTCGCCTGCGTGATCCTCAGCGACCCGGGGCACGCGCTCTCCCGGCGCGAGCTGGCCCACTACTGCGAGAACCGGCTCGCGCACTACAAGATCCCGCGGCACCTGCGGATCATGGAGGAGTTCCCGATGACGATCAGCGGGAAGGTGCGGAAGGTCGAACTGCGGGAGCAGTTCAGTGCTGCGGAATAGCCGCGGCCCGCGGGTACTTGGCACTGCCATGACGATCTTGCACTACGTCGGCGGCCCCACCGCGCTCCTCCGGCTCGGCGGGGTCCGCCTGCTGACCGACCCGACCTTCGACCCGCCCGGCGAGTACCCGGTCGGCGGTCGGC
Source organism: Streptomyces sp. 184 (assembly GCF_045781775.1). Lineage (NCBI taxonomy): Bacteria > Bacillati > Actinomycetota > Actinomycetes > Kitasatosporales > Streptomycetaceae > Streptomyces > Streptomyces sp. 184. The sequence goes on from NZ_CP123230.1 coordinate 2,763,920, forward strand.
GGCTGGTGAAGACCGCGGGCCCGGCGCTCGCGCCGGCCGACCTCGGCCCGGTCGACGCGGTGCTGCTCTCCCACGACCAGCACCCCGACAACCTCGACCGGGCCGGGCGCGAGTGCGCCGCCGCCGCGCCGCTGGTGCTGTCCACGGCGTCGGCGGCGGAGCGGCTGCGCGGGCCGGTGCGGGCGCTGCCGACGTGGGAGTCGTACGAGATAGGCCCGGTCCGCGTCACCGCGGTGCCCGCCCTGCACGGACCGCCCGGCACCGGGCATCTGACCGGCGAGGTCACCGGGTTCGTGCTCACCGGCGAGGGGCTGCCCACGGTCTACGTCAGCGGCGACAACGCCTCGCTCGACGTGGTCCGTACGATCGCCGCCCGGCTCGGCCCGGTGGACATCGCCGTGCTCTTCGCCGGCGCCGCGCGGACCCCGCTGCTCGGCGCCGCGCACCTCACGCTCACCAGCGAGCACGCCGCCGCCGCGGCGGCGGTGCTGGGGGCGCACGAGGTGGTGCCGCTGCACTTCGAGCACTGGGAGCACTTCACGCAGGGCGCCGACTCGCTGGTCACCGCCTTCGAGGCGGCGGGCCTGGGACACCGGCTGCGGCTGCCGCGGCCGGGGGAGGCGGTGGAGCTGTAGGCGGTCGGGCTGCGGGCGGTCGGGCTGCGGGCGGTGGAGCCGGAGGGCGTCAACGCGCCGCGACCGCCGGGATCTTCAGCTCCGCGAGCCGCCGGAAGGACTCCAGCCGGGCGTCGTCGTCGGGGGTGTGCAGGGAGACCAGCAGCTCGTCGGCGCCGCTGCGGGCGACCAGGTCGCCGAGGGCGGCGGCCACCTGCTCGTCGGTGCCCGAGACCTGCGACTGCCGGGCCTCGTCGAGATAGCGCGCCTCGCGTTCGGTGAGCGTACGGGCCCGTATCGCCGCGGCCCGCTCCAGCGGCGGGAACTCCCCGCGGGTGCGCGACCAGACCGTCGCCCACGCCTCCGGCAGCAGCAGATCGGCGGCCTCCTCCGCGGAGTCGGCCACCGCGGCGGCGAGCGCCACGACTACGTACGGCTCCGCCTCCTGCGCCGAGGGCGCGAACGCCGCCCGGTAGCGCTCGACGGCCCGCAGCATCTTCTCCGGACGCCGCCCTGCGCCGATCACCAGCGGCAGCCCGTGCGCGGCGGCGATGTCGGCGCCGCCGTCGACGGCCAGCACGTACGCCGGCACCCGCAGCCCCTCCGCCGGTACGGCGTGCACCCCCGGATACGCCGGCTGCGCGCCCTCGAACCACCCCAGCAGCTCCGCCAGCGACGCCCCGAAGTCCTCCGCGTCCGCCGTACCGCGGCCCAGCGCGCGCCGGATGCCGTCGGTGAACCCCAGCGAGCGGCCGAGGCCCATGTCGATCCGGTCCGGGAAGAGCGAGCCCAGCACCCCGAACTGCTCGGCGACGACCAGCGGCCGGTGGTTGGGCAGCATCACGCCGCCGGTGCCGACCCGGATCCGGGACGTGGCGGAGGCGACGGCGGCGGCCAGCACGGTCGGCGCGGAGCCGGCGACGCCGGGGACGCTGTGGTGTTCGGAGACCCAGAAGCGGTGGTAGCCGTACCCCTCCGCCTGCCGCGCGAAGCCGACGGTGCGGCGCAGCGCGTCGGCCGGGTCCTGGTCCTTGCGCCGCAGCGACCTGTCCAGCACGGAGAGAGGGATGTCCATGATCCGTACAACACCGTGGACGGCTCAGGATTCCCGGGTGGCCTCCCCGGTGGGCTCCCCGGCGTCGTGGACGAGAAGGGCGATCTGCACGCGGTTGTTGAGGTCGAGCTTGGTGAGGATGCGCGAGACGTGCGTCTTCACCGTGGGCAGGCTCATGTACAGCTCGGCGGCGATCTCCGCGTTCGACCGGCCGCGGCCGACCGCCACGGCGACCTCCCGCTCGCGCTCGCCGAGCGCGGCGAGCCGGCCGCGGGCGCGGCGGGCCCGCTCCTCGGCCTGCCCGGGGCCCGCGGTGTCGGCGCCGGAGACCTGCGCGATGAGCTGCTGGATCACCGCCGGGGACAGCGCGGGCTCGCCGGCGGCGACCTTGCGCACGGCCTCGACGATCTCCCGGGGCGGGGTGTCCTTGAGTACGAACCCGGCGGCGCCCGCGCGCAGGGCCCGCAGCACGTGCTCGTCGGTGTGGAACGTCGTCAGCACCAGCACCTCCGGCGGCTCCGCGCGCCGCCGCAGCGCCTCGGTGGCGGCCAGGCCGTCGAGCCGCGGCATGCGGATGTCCATGAGCACGACGTCGGGCGCGTGCGCGGCCACCAGCGCCTGGACCTCGCTGCCGTCCGCGGCCTCGCCCACCACCTCGATGTCGTCCGCCCCGCCGAGCATCAGCCGCAGCCCGGCCCGTACAAGGGGGTCGTCGTCGACGAGGAGCACGGTGACGCGGGCGGCGGGGCCGGTGGTCTGGTCGGACACGCGCCCACCCTAGCGGGCGGGCGGGGGCTCACTCCGTACGGGACGGGCGGCTCCAGGGGAGCCAGGCGCGCAGGTGGAAGCCGTCGGCGTCGGCCGAGTGCGCCAGCCGCCCGCCGGCCAGCGCGGCGCGCTCGGCGAGCCCGATGAGCCCCTGCCCGCCGCCGGGGATGGGGCCCGGGACGTCGGCGGGGGGTCCGGTGCGGACTCCGGAGCCGCCCACCGCGCCGCCGAGCCGCGGTCCCGGAAGGGGCGCGCCCGCCGCGCCGCCGGGGCTGCCGCCCGCCGGCTTCGCCGTGAGGGCCGGCACCGCGGGCAGCGCGCCGGGACCGGCGGCACCGGCGCGCTGCCCGGCCGCGGGCCGCCGGCTCCCGGCGGGAAGGGCGTCCTGCCCGGCCGCCGGGGGTACCTCGCACGGGATCCGGTCGTCCCCCGGGGCGTCCGGGCCGTGCCGGTCGGCATGCGGTGCACCGGCCGCCGCCCGGCCGTTCCCGGTGGCGCCCGCGCTCCGGCCGACCGTCCCCGGCCCGGTGCGCGCGGTGGCACCCGTGCCCGGCCGCTGCCCCGGCACTCCGCCCGCGCGGCCCGACGCGGCGCCCGTGCCGTTCCGCCCGGCTCCCGTCCCGCCGGCCGCGCCCGGCAGCGGGTTGGTCACCGCCACCGTCAGCCCCGCCTCCGGGCCGCCGGTCAGCGACACCGTCACCTCCGTGCCCGCGGCGTGCTTGCGGGCGTTCGTCAGGCCCTCCTGCACGATGCGGTACGCGGTACGGCCCGTCGCGGCCGGGACCGCCTCCGGCGCGGCGACCTCGTGCGCGTACGCGATGCGCATGCCCGCCTCGCCGGCCTCGGCCACCAGCCGGTCCACGTCCCGCAGCGTCGGCTGCGGGCGGCCGGCGCCCGCGCCGGAGTCCGCGCCCGCCGGCGCCCGCAGCACGCCGATCACGTCCCGCAGGTCCTGGAGCGCCTCGTGCGCGCTGTCCCGGATCACGCCCGCCGCGCGGGCGACCTCCGCGGGCGGCGCGCCCGGATTGAACTCCAGCGCCCCCGCGTGCACGCTCAGCAGCGACAGCCGGTGCGCCAGCACGTCGTGCATCTCCCGCGCGATCTCCTCCCGCGCCCGCCGCTGCGCCTGCTCCGCGCGCAGCGCCGCGTCGGCCTCCGCCTGCTCGGCGCGCTCCCGCAGCGAGGCGACGAGCTGGCGGCGGGAGCGGAGGAACAGGCCCCAGACCATGGCGGAGGCCACCAGCGCGAAGTACGCCACGCCCGCGCCTGTCCGCGGGTCCTGCGGGTCGGGGGTGGAGGCGAGGAACCCGACGAGCCGGGCGAAGACGAGGGCGGCGATCCAGCCGGTGGTGCGCAGCGGGCGGTGCGCCGCGACGGTGAAGAGCGCGACGAGCGTCGGGCCGATGTAGAAGTGGCCGAAGGAGTCGGCGACGAGCATCGCCACCGCGAGCGGCACGGGCCACCGGCGGCGCAGCAGCAGCGCCAGACAGGCCACGCCGGCGGCCACGGCCTCGGCGACGAGGACGTTCTGCGAGACGCCGGCGTCGTCCTCCGGCAGCACCGAGTCGGCGGACAGCAACGAGAACGCCCCGGCGAACAGGACGAGGCCGGCGTCGGCCGACCGGTCCCGCCGGGTGCGGCCGGCGGCGCGGGTCTCGGGGGCGGTGCGGGGCATACCGGCCAATCTACGGTCGTCCGCCCGGCGCGTACCCCCGCGCGGTCGGCGGCGAGACCTTCGTACGACCGCGGGGAGCCCGCCGCATACTTTGGTCGCCCGCCGCCCGGACCCGCGTCAGCCGCGCCGCGCGGCGCCCGTGCGGATCAGCTCGTCGCCCGGGTCGTTGACCGGCTGCGGGGTGCCCGTGAGGTCCATCACGTACAGCGGGAGGCGCAGCTCGTCGGCCCGGGTGCGGGCCTCGCGGGTGTAGCCGGCGAGGGAGAAGAAGACGGCGAGCGCCGAGGCGTTCAGACCGCTGAGCCACACGCACTCGACGTCCCGCAGCGACGTCGGCGTCGTCGTCGGGTCGACGTGGGCGACCACGCCCGCGCCGCGCACGTCCACGCCGGACGCGGGCCGGTCCTCGTTCTTCACCAGGTCGGTGAAGCCCAGCCAGCGCAGGTACTGCGCCGCGGCCGTGACCGCGTCGCCGGTGTTGCGGATCGTCACCGGCCGGAACGCCGGCCGCCGTACGGGCGCCGCCGCGGGCCGGGCCGGGGCGGCGGGCGGGTGCGGCGCGGACGTCGGAGCGGGCGGGTGCGGCGGGGGCGCCGGTGCCGGCGGTGCGGACGGTGCCGGTGGCGTGGGCGGGGCGGGCCGCGGGCGGCTCTGTGCGGCGGCCACGGGCAGCCGCACCACCGCGCCGCAGTCGCACGACAGCTCCGGCCGCGGCCACTCGTCGCGCCGGTCGCAGACGGGGCAGCGCACGGTCACCCAGGAGTCCCGCCAGGTGCGGTGCCTCAGCTCCACGGGCACCCCGCCGCGCAGCAGCGGCAGCGTCAGCGGGGCGCCGCAGGCGCAGGGGAACGTGCTGGGGGTGTACGCGTGCTCGCGCCGGCAGGCCGGGCAGCGCACGGGCACGCTCTCTGGCATGGGAAGTGCTCCTGGTTCAAGGCGGCGTGGTCGGTTCCGCACTCCAGCATCCCCCACGAATCCGGCTCTTGACGCCGACTTGCCCCGCTTCTAGATTGCTTCCATATAGCAAAACTTAACTTCCATCATACGGAAAAGCGAGGGGGTGCACGCGATGCCTGGTATGACAGCCGCGCGCGCGGCGGTGGAGATCCTCAAGAAGGAGGGCGTCCGGGTCGCGTTCGGCGTCCCGGGAGCGGCGATCAACCCCTTCTACGCGGCCCTCAGAGCCGCCGGCGGTGTCGACCACGTCCTCGCCCGGCACGTCGAGGGCGCCTCGCACATGGCCGAGGGCTACACCCGTACCGCGCCCGGCAACATCGGCGTCTGCGTCGGCACTTCGGGCCCCGCGGGCACCGACATGATCACCGGGCTGTACTCGGCGATGGGCGACTCGGTGCCGATCCTGTGCCTCACCGGCCAGGCGCCGACGCACGTGCTCCACAAGGAGGACTTCCAGGCCGTCGACATCGCCGCGATCGCCGCCCCCGTCACCAAGAAGGCCACCACCGTGCTCCAGGCCGCGCAGGTGCCGGGCGTCCTCCAGCAGGCGTTCCACCTGATGCGCTCCGGCCGCCCCGGGCCGGTGCTCGTCGACCTGCCCACCGATGTGCAGCTCACCGAGATCGAGTTCGACCCGGACACTTACGAGCCGCTGCCGGTCCACCGGCCCGTCGCCACCCGCGCGCAGGCGGAGAAGGCCGTCGCGATGCTGTGCGCCGCCGAGCGCCCGCTGATCGTCGCCGGCGGCGGCGTCATCGGCGCCGACGCCTGCGACCTGCTGGTGGAGTTCGCGGAGCTGACCGGCACCCCCGTCGTACCGACCCTGATGGGCTGGGGCGCGCTCCCCGACGACCACCCGCTCAACGCCGGCATGGTCGGGCTCCAGACCTCCCACCGCTACGGCAACGAGAACTTCCTCGCCGCCGACTTCGTCCTCGGCATCGGCAACCGCTGGGCCAACCGCCACACCGGCTACCGCCTCGACGTCTACACCGAGGGCCGCACCTTCGTCCACGTCGACATAGAACCCACCCAGATCGGCCGCATCTTCGCCCCCGACTACGGCATCGCCTCCGACGCCGGCGCCGCGCTCCGCCTGTTCACCGAGGCCGCCCGCGACCTCGCCGCCGCCGGCCGGCTGCCGGACCGCGCCGCGTGGGCCGCCGCCACCCAGGAGCGCCGGGCGCGCCTCCAGCGCCGTACGCACTTCGACGACGTGCCGATGAAGCCGCAGCGGGTCTACGAGGAGATGAACAAGGCCTTCGGCCCGGACACCCGCTACGTCACCACCATCGGCCTCTCCCAGATCGCCGGCGCCCAGATGCTCCACGTCTACCGGCCACGGCACTGGATCAACTGCGGCCAGGCCGGCCCTCTCGGCTGGACCGTGCCCGCCGCCCTCGGCGTCGCCACCGCCGACCCCCAGGCGCTGGTCGTCGGCCTCTCCGGGGACTACGACTTCCAGTTCCTCGTGGAGGAGCTGGCCGTCGGCGCGCAGCACCGCATCCCGTACGTGCAGGTCCTCGTCAACAACTCCTATCTCGGCCTCATCCGGCAGGCGCAGCTTGGCCTGGACATGGACTTCCAGGTCAGTCTGGAGTTCGAGAACGTCAACTCGCCGGAGCTGGGCCGCTACGGCGTCGACCACGTCAAGGTCGCCGAGGGGCTGGGCTGCAAGGCGATCCGGGTCACCGAACCGGGCGCGCTGGGCGCCGCGTTCGCCGAGGCGCGGAAGCTGGCCGCGGAGTACCGGGTGCCGGTGGTGGTGGAGGCGATCCTGGAGCGGGTCACCAACATCTCCATGAGCACCACGGCGGACATCAGCGACGTCCGCGAGTGGGAGGAGACGGCCACCGAGCCGTGGCACGCCCCCACGTCGATCCTGCCACTGAAGAGCTGAAGAGCCGAGTCGCCGCGGCCCGCGGCCCACGAGCGGACGGCCCGCGCCCCGGACGGGGGGCGGGGGCCGTTCTCCGGTGTCGGCGTGCGTGTACGCGGACGGGGTCAGACCTCGTGGCCGGAGAGGCGTTCCACGCCGCGCAGCAGCGCGGAGTGGTCCAGGGCGCCGTCGCCCTGTTCGCGCAGTGCGGCGACGAGCTGCGCGACGACGGCGCCGACCGGCAGGGCCGCGCCGACGCCGCGGGCCGCGTCGGTGACGATGCCCATGTCCTTGTGGTGCAGGTCGACGCGGAAGCCTGGGCGGAAGTCGCGGGCCAGGAAGTTGTCCTTCTTGCGGGCCAGGACGGTGGAGCCGGCCAGGCCGCCGCCGAGGACGTCGAGCGCGGCCCGCAGGTCCACCCCCGACTTCTCCAGGAAGACCACGGCCTCGGCGCACGCCTGGATGTTGGCCGCGACGATGAGCTGGTTGGCGGCCTTGACCGTCTGGCCGGCGCCGTGCGGCCCGCAGTGCACGATCGTCCGGCCCAGCGCCTCGAAGACCGGCCGGGCGCGCTCGAAGTCGGCCCGGTCGCCGCCGACCATGATGGACAGCGCCGCCTCGACGGCCCCCGCCTCGCCGCCGGAGACCGGGGCGTCGAGCACCCGGACGCCGTGTTCGGCGGCGTTCCTCGCCAGGTCCACCGAGGTCTGCGGGGTGATGGACGACATGTCGACGAGGAGCGCGCCGCTCCGGGCGTTCGCCAGGATGCCCTCGGCCCCGTACGCGACGGCCTCGACCTCAGGCGACGCGGGCACCATCGTGATGATCACGTCCGCGTCGGCGACCGCCTCGGCGACCGAGCCGGCGACCGTGCCGCCCGCCTTCGCCAGCCGTTCGAGCTTTTCCTGCGTGCGGGTGTGGCCGGTGACCGGGAAGCCCGCCGCGATCAGGTTCTCGGACATGGGGGAGCCCATGATGCCGAGGCCGATCCAGGCGATCGCGGGGCGGTCGGCCCGGGGGGCCGCGGAGTCGGTCGTCATGGGGTGGTGCCTTTCTGCTCTGGCCGGGGGTGCTCTGGCCGGGGGTGCGGGGTCGGCGGGTCGGCGGGTCGTCGGGGCAGCCAGCCGAAGGACTCGGCGCTCGGCCGGTCGCCCGGTTTGTACTCCAGACCCACGTGACCGTCGTACCCCGCGCGCGCCAGCCGGTCCAGCAGCGCGGCCAGCGGCAGCGTGCCGGTGCCGGGGGCACCGCGGCCGGGGTCGTCGGCGATCTGGACGTGGCCGGTGCGGCCGGCGTGGGCGTCGATGACCCGCTCCAGGTCCGCGCCGTTGCGCGACAGGTGGTAGAGGTCCATGAGGAAGCGGGCGTTGCCGAGGCCGGAGGCGGCGTCGACCCTGTCGGCCACCGCGACGGCCGACTCCGCGTCGAGCAGCGGGTAGTGCGGGGACTCGGGCGCGTTGAGCGCCTCGATCAGCAGGACGGCGCCGGCCCGGTCGGCGGCGCGGGCGGCGAGCACCAGGTTCTCCAGCGCGAGCAGGTCCTGCTCCGCGGCGGTGACGCCCTCGACGCGGTTGCCGTAGAGGGCGTTGAGCGCGGTGCAGCCGGTGGCGGCGGCGAAGTCGGCGGCGACGTCGAGGTTGGCGCGGAAGCGCGCGGACTCCGCGCCGGGTACGGACAGGGCGCCGCGGTCGGGTCCGGGCAGCCGGCCGGCGTAGAAGTTGAGCCCGGTCAGCCGGGTGCCGGCCTGGTCCAGCGCCGTACGCAGGGCGTCGAGCCGGGCCGGCTCCGGGACGGGCGCGTCGGGCCAGGGCCACCACAGCTCGACGGCGTCGAAGCCGGCCGCGGCCGCCGCGGCCGGGCGGTCGAGCAGCGGAAGCTCGGTGAACAGAATCGAGAGGTTCACGGTGAAGCGCTGGTTGCCGAAGCCCATGAGGGGTGCGCATTCCTTCCGTAACTCGGAAGAGTCTTTCTGGATAACGGAAAGGCTGCCCGTTCGGTACGAGCACTGTCAAGGGCCGCGGACGTCACCGACCGTGCTGCCGCGCCTATCGTGCGTGAGGATGACCTACTCGGGGAGGAGGCGCATGGCACGCCGTGCCCTCTATGGTCCTTGCGTGCACAGCGACGGAAGCGACGGAGGCACAGCACGGCACCACCGACCGCGGCGGCGCGGCCGGGTGGTGCCGCCGGACCTGCTCGCCGCCGCCGGGTTCGCGGGCCTGACCGTCCTCACCGCGCTCGCGCCGCTGCCCGCGCGCTCGCACCCGCCGGGCTGGCTCGTCGCCGCCGTCGCCGCGGCCACGGCCGTCGCGCCCGCGCTGCGCCGCTTATACCCGCTGCCCGCCTGCTGCGCGGGCCTGGCGGTCGCGGTGGCGTCATGGCCGCTGGGCTGGGGGGCCGCCGGGTTCGCCGCCGTCGCGTACACGCTCTACCCCGTGGCGCTCACCCAGCCGCGCCGGGACCCCGGCACCCGCGTGGTGGCCGCCGTGCTCGCCGGCGGGCCGCTGTGCCTGGCCGCCGCCGGCCTCCTCGGCGACGTCCCCGTCCACCACCCCCGGATGCTCGGCTTCGCCGTGCTGCTGCCCGCCGCCGCCTGGGTCGCCGGGCGCGTGGTGCGCGACCGGCGGCTGGCCGCGGCCCGCGCCGCGGAGGAACTGGCGCTGCGCGCCGTCGCCGGCGAACGGCTGCGCGTGGCGCGCGAGTTGCACGACGTCGTGACGCACAGCATCGGGCTCATCGCCGTCAAGGCGTCGGTGGCCAACCACGTGGCCGCCGAGCGGCCCGCCGAGGTCGTCGAGTCGCTGCGGGCCATCGAGTCCATCAGCCGCGAGGCGCTGGCGGAGCTGCGCAGCATGCTGCGGCTGCTGCGCGTCGACACCGGCGCCCCCACCGACCCCTGCCCCGGCCCGCGGAACCTCCACCCGACGCCGGGCGTCGCCGGCCTCGGCGCGCTCGCCGACCGGGTGCGCGCCGCGGGCGTCGCGGTGGAGCTGACGACCAGCGGGCTCGACGACGTGCCCGCCGGCGTGGGCCTGTCGGTCTACCGCATCGCGCAGGAGTCGCTGACCAACGTCGTCAAGCACGCCGGGGTGGCGACCTGCCGCGTCGACGTCGAGGCGGACGGCAAGGACGTACGGATCGAGGTGACCGACGACGGCCGCGCGGTACGGAACCGGGCGGCGGCGCCGGTCGGGGGCCACGGGCTCGTCGGCATGCGCGAACGTGCCGCCATGTACGGCGGCGTGCTCGACGCGGGCCCGACGGCGGCCGGCGGCTACCGGGTCATGGCCCGGCTGCCGTACGAGCCGGCGCCCGGGAACGGAGTCCGGATGGGCGTGCCGGGACCCTGAGCCCGGGGCACGGTGACACGCACAGGAAGCGGGGGGGAAGCGATGGTGACACGGTGGAGACCCATGCCGCGGTGAAGGAGCGCCCGGAGTCGGGCGTCCAGGCCGCGTTGCGGTTACTCGCCGCACGGATACGCGACGACGTGCGGCCGGCGGACGCGGCCACGCTGGCCTGCGAGCTGGCGGTCGCCCACCTCGGCGCGGCCGGCGCCGCCCTGCGCACCCTCCGGCGCGGCGCAGCGGCCGGCTGCCGCGCCCGGGCGGGCGAGGCCGCGTCCCCGGCGGTGCGCCGCCCCCTGGTCCACCAGGGCGAGGTCTACGGGGTGTTCAGCGCCTACGCGCCGCCGCGCGGCTGCGGCCTCGACACGTACGCGGGCCAACTGTCCCCGATGGTCGCCGCGCTGGTGCTGCGCGAGGAACTGCGCCGCCGCGGCGACCAGGTCGTCGCCGCCCGCGAGGCCGAGCGGCACCGGCTCCGCCGCGACCTCCACGACGGCCTCGGCGGCAACCTCGCCAGCATCCGGCTGCGGCTGGAGACCGCGGCGGAACTGCTCGCGCACGAGCCCAGGGGCCGCCGGCTCGTCGCCGACGCCGCCCGCACGGCCGCCGGCCTCAACGCCGAGATCCGCTCCGTCATCGACGACCTGCGGCCCCCCGACCTGGCCGAGGCCGGCCTCGCCGGCGCGCTCGTCCGGCTCGCCGCCCGCCACGACGGCACCGGCACCGAGGTACGGGCCCTGGTGCCGCGGCGGCTGGGGGCGCTGCACCCGGCGGTGGAGGTCGCCGCGTACCGCATCGCCGCCGAGGGGCTGACCAACGCGCTGCGGCACGCCGCGGCCCGTACCGTCCTGCTCGGGGCGTGGACCTCGGCCACGGCGCTGCGCCTGGACATCGCCGACGACGGCGCGGGACGGCCGCCGCGGCGCCCGCTGGGCCTGGGCATCGCGTCCATGGTCCGGCGCGCGGAGGAGGTGGGCGGCACGCTGCGGATCCTGCCGCGGACCGACCTGCCGCACGGGACGCTGGTGCGCGCGGTGCTGCCGGGGGGCCCGGCGTGAGCGCGGTGCGGGTGTTCGTCGTCGACGACCACCCGGTGTTCCGGGACGGGGTGCGGGTGGCCCTGGAGAACGTGCCGGACCTGGAGATCGCGGGCGAGTCGGGAGCGGGCGAGGACGCGCTGACCGCGCTGGCGTCGCCGGACGTGCGGGCCGACGTGGTGCTGATGGACCTCCACCTGCCGGGGTGTTCGGGGGTGGAGGCGACGCGGCAGCTCAACTCCCCCTGCCGGAGCGGGGAGGTGCCGCGGGTGCTGGTGATGTCGGCGTCGGTGGAGGACGACGCGGTGGTCGCGGCGCTGCGCGCGGGGGCGTACGGGTACCTGGACAAGGGCGCGTCGCGGGCGGAGCTGCTGGGGGCGGTGCGGTGTGTCGCGGCGGGCGGGGCGGTCTTCAGCCCGGCGGTGGCGGAGCGGCTGAGCCGGTACTTCTCGGCGCTGCACACGGTGCCCGCGGGGCGGGCGTTCCCGCAGTTGACGCAGCGGGAGCGGGAGGTGCTGGACCTGATCGCGCGCAGCTACAACAACCGGCGGATCGCGCGGGAGCTGGTGCTGTCGGAGAAGACGGTGCGCAACCACATCTCGAACATCTTCACGAAGTTGGGAGTACAGGACCGGATCGCCGCGATGCTGCGGGCCCGGGAGGCGGGTTTGGGGGACTGACCTGCCGGCCTTGTGGGTGTGCACGATCGAGCGCTCGCCTGCGGTGGTTGCCGTCGTTCCTCCCGGCCCCCGGCAGGGATCAGCGGCGGGACGGGGTGACCAGGCCCGTTTCGTAGGCGGTGATGACCAGTTGGATGCGGTCCCGGGCGGCCAGCTTCGTCAGCAGGTGGCTCACGTGCGACTTCACCGTCGGCAGGCTCAGCCCCAGCCGGTCCGCGATCTCCCCGTTCGCCAGCCCGCGGGCCACCAGCACCAGCACCTCCTGCTCCCGCACCGTCACCCGGGTCAGATCCAGCGGCAGGTCCGGCAGCGGCTCCGGCAGCCGGCTGAAGTGCCGGATCAGCCGCTGCGTCACCGACGGCGCCAGCAGCGCCTGCCCGCGGGCCACCACGCGGATCGCGCGCAGGAGTTCCGCCGGCGGGGTGTCCTTGAGGAGGAAGCCGCTCGCGCCGGCGCGCAGCGCCCCGTACACGTACTCGTCGAGGTCGAACATCGTCAGGATCAGCACCCGCACCCCGGCCGTCGCGGGGGAGCCGCAGATCTGCCGGGTCGCCTCGATGCCGTCGACCTCGGGCATCCGGACGTCCATCAGCACCACGTCCGGCAGCTCCGCCGCCGCCAGCCCGACCGCCTCCGCCCCGGTCGCCGCCTCGCCCACCACGCTGAGGCCGGGCGCCGTCTCGACCAGCACCCGGAAACTCCCGCGCAGCAGCGCCTGGTCGTCGGCGACCACGACTCGGATCGACATGTGTACCCGCCCCGTCCCCGGCCCCCTGCGGGCGTGACGATACCCGGCGGTGCGTCACCGGTTCGTCACGGGGGGTGCAACTCCGGCCAGAGGTAGGCCCCTTCCCCCGCCACGCGAAACGGGGGAAGGGGCCCGTAGGGCCGCGATTCCCGCGGCGCGGTACGCCGTCTCGGACCGGCGTACGCGCCCTCGCGGCCGTGCGGCCCGGCGCCGACCCCCGGGCCGTCCCGCCCCGGCGCCCCGCCCCCGGTACGGGGCGCCGGACCCTTGCCGCGCCGTCGGCGCGTGCCCGACGCGTTCCGCAGCCAGCCGCAGGTCAGTCCGGCAGGTGCTCCTCGATGTCGTAGACCTGCGCCCAGGTGACGTCCGGTACGGCGGCGGGCCGGAAGGCGTTCGCGCGCGAGCCGAGTTGCACCCGGGCGGTGTGCGGCAGCCGCAGCGCCTCGTACCGGCGCAGCGCCTGCGCGGGAGCGGGGGCGGTGGCCAGGTGGCGCGCGAGGGCCACGGCGTCCTCCAGGCACTGGCTGACGCCCTGCCCGTGGTACGGCAGCATCGGGTGCGCGGCGTCGCCGAGGAGCGTGATCCGGCCGCCGCTGCCCCACCGCTTGAGCGGGGCGTGGTCGTACGGCGTCCACGACCGCACGCCGCCCGCGGCGGCCGTGATCGCCTTGACGTCCGGTGCCCAGCCGCCGAAGTCCGCCGCCAGCGCGCCGGGTCGGCCGTGCGGGGGGCGCTGCCGGGCCGCACGGCTGCGGGAGGGCACGACGGCGACGAAGCCGAGCTGCTCGCCCTGCGCCACCGGCGCGCCCACCATCCTGGCCTCCGGGCCGAGCCAGACGGTGACCCGGTCGCGGGCCAGCCCCGGCACGTCGTCGGACTGGAGGGCGCCGCTGTAGGCGGTGGCGCCGTGATAGACCCGGCGCGGCGTGCCGATCAGCCGGGAGCGCACCAGCGAGCGCACGCCGTCGGCGCCCACCAGCACGTCGGCGGTCGCGGCGCCCCCGTCCGCGAACTCCAGCTCCACGCCGTCCGCCGACTCCCGGAAGCCGCTCATCCGGCGGCCCAGCCGGATGCGCTCCTGCGGCAGCCGGGCCAGGAGCAGGTCGTACAGCTCGTCGGTGAGCAGCGTGCAGTACGGGGCCGCGAAGGCGCCCGGGCCCATCCTGCCGAGCGGCTGCCGCCAGGTCAGCGACCCGTCGCTCCACTCGCGGAACTCCATCGCCACCGGCTGCACGGCCAGCGCGAGCAACTGCGCGCCCAGGCCCCAGCGCTGGAGGATGCGGCTGCCGTTGGGCGCCAGGTGCAGCGCCGTCTCGTCCTCCGGCAGCCGGGGCCGCTGTTCGTAGACGGTGACCTCCATACCCGCCCGGACCAGCGCCGCCGCGGCGGCGAGCCCGCCGAGTCCGGCGCCGCAGACAGCCACCCGCAGGGGACTTGTCATGTGTTACCTCCCGGAATCACGCGGCTACGCTAGGCAACCCGCTGTCCCGGGCACCTGGGAGCGTCGCCCCGGCGCCGCCCGGCCGGCGCCGTGACCCGGCACGTATGCTGCTCGGATGCGACTCAGGGTGGAGTTCACGACCGAGCCGTTCGATCTGGAGGAGCCCCCGCCGCACGCGGTGGCGGCCCGGGATCTGGTGGAGTCGGCGGAGCTGGACGCCGTGGACGTCGGCCCGTTCGGCAACAGCGCGGAGGGCGGCGCCGATGTCGTGCTCGACGCCGTGGACGAACTGCTGCGCAGGTCGCTGGCGTCCGGGGCCACCCGTATCTCGCTCCAGGTGAGCGTCGTCGGGGACGCGCCGGAGGGGCCCGGGAAGGACGGCGCATGACGGAGCCCGCGGACCACCCGTTCGTCGCCGCGGTCAAGCCGCTGGTGGACGCGATGGGCGGGGAGCTGGTCCCGCCGGAGGCGGCGGAGGGCGACGACGTCGTGCTGTCCTGGGAGGGCCGGGAGGTGCTGGCGGTGCGGCTGCCGCATCTGGCCGATTCGCTGGACCACATGCTCACGGATCTGGAGCGCCGCCACGGCGTGCCGCTCGCGCAGCTCGACCGCAAGACGAAGCAGCAGGTCGTACGGGTCCTGGAGGCCCGCGGCGCGTTCTCCGTACGGCACGGGGTGGAGACGGTGGCCGGCGCGCTGGGCGTCAGCAGGTTCACCATCTACAACTACCTGAACAGGGAAGCCCGGCAGGATCCGGCGCCGAAGGCGGACTGACCCAAAAATTCAACAAACTGTTGACGTCATGCGCCGGGGCTCATAGCTTGCGGCTGTGACTTCCCGCGTTCCGCCGGGCCTCGCCCGGCTCAACTCCGCCGATCAGCCGGCCGTTGCCGCGCTGCTGCACGAGGTGTGCGCGGCCGGCGACTGGGTCGCGGCCGTCGCCGCCGGCCGGCCCTACGCCGACCCGGCGCGCCTGTACGCCGCGGCCGAGGCCGCCCTCGCCGCGCTGGACGACGCGGGGGTGGCCGAGGCGATGGCCGGGCACCCGCCCATCGGCCGGCCGAAGCCGGGCGACCCCGTCTCGGCGCGCGAGCAGCGCGGCCTGGCCGGCGCGCCGGAGGCGCTGCGGACGGAGCTGCTGGAGCTGAACCTCGCGTACCAGGAGAGGTTCGGGCACGTTTTCCTGATATGCGCGACGGGCCTGGGCGCCGAGCGGATGCGCGACGCGCTGCGTGCACGCATCGGCAACGCGCCGGAGCGGGAGCGGGAGATCGCGCGCGGCGAGCTGGGCAAGATCAACCGTATCCGGCTGACCCGCCTGGTCGAAGCAGAAGGAGCCTGAACATGAGCGGCAGCGCCACCTCCGTCTCCACGCACATCCTGGACACCGCCGCCGGCCGCCCCGCGGCCGGGGTCGCCGTCGCACTCTCCGTCAGATCCGGCGCCGCGGGTGACGGGGCCGGCGGGAAGCCCGGCGGGGACTTCGGCGGCTGGACCGCGCACGGCGCCTCCGCCACCGACGCCGACGGCCGCGTCCGGGACCTCCCGGCGCTGCCGGCGGGCACCACCCACGTACGGCTGGTCTTCGACACCGGCCCGTACCTCAGGGACCCGGGAGCCGAGGAGCGGCAGGACGCCCCCGTGCGCTCGAACGGCGACGCGTTCTTCCCGGAGGTGGCGGTCGTCTTCGCCGTCCGCCCCGGCGAGCACCACCACGTGCCGCTGCTGCTCAGCCCGTTCGGCTACTCCGTATACCGAGGGAGCTAGCAGATGGCAGACCGCCCCCAGCCCGCCCGCACCGCCCGCCCGGCGGTGCTCGGCCGGAACCAGTACGGCAAGGCCGAGACCCGCGTCGTCAAGGTCACCCGCGACGGCGGCACCCACCACGTCCGCGACCTCAACGTCTCCGTCGCCCTGTCCGGCGACATGGACGAGGTCCACTACTCCGGCACCAACAGCCACGTGCTCCCCACCGACACCACCAAGAACACCGTGTACGCCTTCGCCAGGCGGCACGGCATCGAGTCCCCCGAGGCGTTCGCCCTCCACCTCGCCCGGCACTTCACGGACACCCAGGAGGCGATCCACCGGGCCCGTATCCGCGTCGAGGAGTACGCCTGGGAGCGGATCGGTACCCCCGGCCCCGACGGCGCCCGGCACTCCTTCGTACGCCGCGGCCGGGAGACCCGCGTCGCCCAGGTCACCTCCGACGGCGAGCGCTTCGAGGTGGTGAGCGGGCTCAAGGACCTGGTCGTCATGAACACCACCGCCTCGGAGTTCTGGGGGTACGCCAAGGACGCGTACACCACGCTCCAGGAGGACTACGACCGCATCCTCGCCACCGAGGTCTCCGCCCGGTGGCGGCACGGCTGGACCGGTGCCGCCGGCGCGGCGGCACCGGCCTGGGACGAGTCGTACGAGCAGACCGTGCGGCACATCCTGACCGCCTTCGCCGACACCTACTCGCTCTCGCTCCAGCAGAGCCTGTACGCCATGGGCGCGCGGGTCGTCGAACACCGCCGGGAGATCGAGGAGATCCGCTTCTCCCTGCCCAACAAGCACCACTTCCGCGTCGACCTGGAGCCCTTCGGGCTGAAGAACGACGCCGCCGACGGCGCCGTCTACTTCGCCGCCGACCGCCCGTACGGTCTGATCGAGGCGACCGTCCTGCGCCCCGGCGCGGACGCCCGGATCCCCGACGACATGACCAACCTCTGACCGCCGGCCCCCGCCGGACGGTCCAGGAAGCCGAGGAACCCATGGCAGCACGGCGCACCGTCGTCGAGAACTGCGCGATCGCCACCGTGGACGCCGACGACACGGAGTACGCCTCCGGGCACGTCGTCGTCGCGGACAACCGGATCGAGTCGGTGGGCGCGGGCCCGGCGCCGGCCGGGCTCGACGGCGTGGCCCGCAGGATCGACGCCACCGGCCATCTGGCCACCCCCGGACTCGTCAACACCCACCACCACTTCTACCAGTGGCTCACCCGCGGCCTCGCCCAGGACGCCAACCTCTTCGACTGGCTCGTCGCGCTCTACCCGACCTGGGCGCGCATCGACGAGCCGATGTGCCACGCGGCGGCGCAGGGTTCACTGGCGATGCTCGCGCGCGGCGGCGTGACCACCGCGACCGACCACCACTACGTCTACCCGCGCGGCGCGGGCGACCTCGCCGGCGCCATCATCCGCGCCGCCCGCGAGACGGGACTGCGCTTCACCTTCGCCCGCGGCTCGATGGACCTCGGCGAGAAGGACGGCGGGCTGCCGCCGGACTTCGCCGTGGAGACCCTGGACGGCGCGCTGGAGAGCACCGAGGCGGTCATCGACCAGTACCACGACGCCTCGTACGACGCGATGGTGCAGGTCGCCGCGGCGCCCTGCTCGCCGTTCTCCATCTCCACCGAACTGCTGCGCCAGGGCGCGGAGCTGGGCCGCCGCAAGGGCGTACGGCTGCACACCCACGGCAGCGAGACGGTGGAGGAGGAGAAGTTCTGCCACGAGCGGTTCGGCATGGGGCCCACCCGGTACTTCGAGTCCACCGGCTGGCTCGGCGAGGACGTGTGGATGGCCCACTGCGTGCACATGTCCGACGCGGACATCGCCGCCTTCGCCCGCACGGGCACGGGCGTCGCCCACTGCCCGTCGTCCAACGCCCGCCTCGGCGCGGGCATCGCCCGCGTCCCGGACATGCTGGCGGCGGGCATCCCGGTCGGCCTCGGCGTCGACGGCAGCGCGTCGAACGAGTCCGGCGAACTGCACACCGAGCTGCGCAACGCTTTGCTGGTCAACCGCCTCGGCGCACACCGCGAGAAGGCGCTCACCGCCCGCCGGGCGCTGCGCCTCGGCACCCACGGCGGCGCCCGGGTCCTGGGCCGTGCCGACGCGATCGGCTCGCTGGAGCCGGGCAAGCTGGCGGACCTGGTCCTGTGGAAGCTCGACGGCCTGGCCCACGCCTCGATCGCGGACCCGGTGGCGGCGCTCGTCCTGGGGGCACCGGCCCCGGTGACGCTGTCGCTGGTCGACGGCGAGCCGGTGGTGGAGAACGGCCGCCTGCTCACGGTCGACGAGGAGGCGGTGGCGGGGACGACGCGGGAGCAGGCGAGGCGGCTGGCCCGGCTGGCGGCCGAGGGCTGAGCGGGGGCCGCAGGACTCCCGGCCGGGGGGACGGCCCCGGCCGGGACCCCGGCCCCCTCACAGCTCCGGGATCCGCTCCCCGTAGCGCGTGAGGTTGCGCCGGTTCGCCTCGTCGCCGCCCGGGACGTTGGCGCTCACCCACCGCGGCAGGTCGATGCCCCGCGCCGCCGCCCGCTCGTCCAGCTCCGCCAGCAGCAGCGCCCACACGTACGCCCCCAGCACCGTCGAGACCGCCGCCGTGTGCGGCTCCCGCGGCGGGTGCACCACGTCGCCCGGCGGTACGCACGTGTCCAGCACCACCGTCGCGTGGTCCGCGAGCCGCGTGCTGGACCGGGCCGTCGCGCTCGCCGACGCCGGCATCGACGTCACCGCGACCACCGGCACCCCGCGGGCCATGCACTCCGCCGCGATCTCCACCGGGTACGGGTTGCGGCCGCTGGTGGAGAAGACCACCACCACGTCATCGGGCCCCGGCTGTACCCGCTCCACCATCTCCCGCCCGGAGCCCGGCCGCCGCTCCGCGGCGGTGCTGGCCGTCGCGCCGTTCAGCGGCAGGATCTCCGGGTCCCACACGGGTCGTACGCAGGCCAGCCCGCCCGCCCGGTAGAACGTCTCGCAGACCATCGCCAGCGAGTGCCCGGCCCCGGCCGCGTACACCAGGCCGCCCGCGGCCACGGCGTCGAGGATCAGCGAGGCCGCGTCCCCGACCGCGTCCCCGGAGGTCCGGTCGAGGTCGTCGAGCAGGCCGCGGAGGCGGCCGGCGACGGTGGCGCGGGCGGCGCCGGCGGGCGCGGGGGAGTCGTGCTCGGTCGTGTCGTCCGTCATGGCAGCATGCGACCACGTACCGCCCCCGCTCCGCCAGAGGGGACCCGCCGGGACCGCCGCGCCCGGCGCGCGTCAGTCCAGCAGCTCGTACGCCGGCAGCGTCAGGAAGTCCGCGTAGTCGGCGTCCAGCGCGACCGTCAGCAGCAGGTCGTGCGCCTGCTGCCACCGCCCCGCGGCGAACGCCTCCGCCCCGGTCTCCGCGCGGATGTCCGCCAGCTCCTTCGCCGCGATCCGCCGCACCAGGTCCGCGGTGACGCGCTCGCCGTCGTCGAAGACCACGCCCGCGTTGATCCACTGCCAGATCTGGGAGCGGGAGATCTCCGCCGTGGCGGCGTCCTCCATGAGGTTGAAGATGGCCACCGCGCCCAGGCCCCGCAGCCACGCCTCGATGTAGCGGATGCCCACCTGCACGGCGTTGACCAGCCCCGGGTACGTCGGCTTCGCGGCCAGCGAGTCGACCGCGGTCAGGTCGGCGGCGGCCACGGACACGTCCTCGCGCAGCCGGTCCTTCTGGTGCGGCCGGTCGCCGAGCACCGCGTCGAACGACGCCATGGCGATCGGCACCAGGTCCGGGTGCGCGACCCAGGAGCCGTCGAAGCCGTCGTGCGCCTCGCGGTCCTTGTCGGCCTTGACCTTCTCGAACGCGACCTTGTTGACCTCCGGGTCGCGGCGCGAGGGGATGAAGGCCGCCATGCCGCCGATCGCGTGCGCGCCGCGCTTGTGGCAGGTGCGGACGAGCAGTTCGGTGTACGCGCGCATGAACGGGGCCGTCATCGTCACCGCGTTGCGGTCGGGCAGGACGAACCGGGCGCCGCCGTCGCGGAAGTTCTTCACGATCGAGAAGAGGTAGTCCCAGCGGCCTGCGTTGAGGCCGGAGGCGTGGTCGCGCAGCTCGTAGAGGATCTCCTCCATCTCGTACGCGGCGGTGATGGTCTCGATCAGGACGGTGGCCCGCACGGTGCCCTGCGGGATGTCGCAGTAGTCCTGGGCGAAGACGAACACGTCGTTCCAGAGGCGGGCTTCGAGGTGCGACTCGGTCTTCGGCAGGTAGAAGTACGGGCCCTTGCCGAGGTCGAGCAGCCGGCGGGCGTTGTGGAAGAAGTACAGCCCGAAGTCGACCAGGGCGCCCGGCACCGGGCTGCCGTCGACGGTCAGGTGCCGCTCGTCCAGGTGCCAGCCGCGCGGGCGGGTGACGACGGTCGCCAGCTCGGCGGCCGGCTTCAGGGCGTAGGACTTGCCGGAGGCGGGGTCGGTGTAGTCGATGCGGCGCTCGTAGGCGTCGATCAGGTTGGCCTGGCCGCCGATGACGTTCTCCCAGGTGGGCGCGGAGGCGTCCTCGAAGTCGGCGAGCCAGACCTTCGCGCCGGAGTTGAGGGCGTTGATCGTCATCTTGCGGTCGGTGGGGCCGGTGATCTCCACCCGGCGGTCCTGGAGCGCGGGCGGCGCGGGGGCGACGCGCCAGGAGTCGTCGGCGCGGACGTCCGCGGTCTCGGGGAGGAAGTCGAGGGCGGCGGTGCGCGCGATGCCGGCGCGGCGCTCGCCGCGGCGGGCGAGGAGTTCGTCGCGGCGCGGGGTGAACCTGCGGTGCAGTTCGGCGAGGAAGGCGAGGGCGGCGTCGGTGAGGACGTCGTCCTGGCGGGGCGCGGGCTCGGCGGCGGCGACGACTGCGGACATGGCTGTCACTCCTTGGCGGCACCGGGTGCCGGGCGCAGCGGATCGTGGCGTGGGCGGCCGGAACCGGGTTCCGAACCCTTCTGGCCTGTGGAGAATAGTTTCCTTATCCCGGAAGTTCAACGCTCTGTTGATGTCGAGAGGCTTTTCGGTACGGGCGCGGTGGCGCTCAGTGCCAGCCGGCCCACGCCTCGTCGAGCAGCGCCAGATCCGCGGGGGTGTCCACGTCGTCGGGCGCCGCCACGTCGCCGCACTCCACCAGGGTGAGTTCGCCGCGGTCCGCCGCGCGGGCCAGCACGTCGCGGGCGCCCCGGTCGCCGGTGGCGCCCGCGGCGGCCCCGGGCCAGTGCCGGCGGCCCAGCAGCACGGGATGGCCGCGCACCCCGTCGTACGCGGCCGCCGCCAGCCCGGCGCCCCCTGCCGTGTACGCGGCGGCCAGCCGGGCGACGGCGGCGGGCCCGACGTGCGGCTGGTCGACCAGCAGCACCACCGCCGCGGCGGCGGGCGTCGGCTCCAGTGACGCCAGGCCGGCCCGCAACGACGAGCCCATGCCCGACTCCCAGTCCGGGTTCGACACCGCCACGCAGCCGGACAGCCGCGCCCCGGCCCGTACCGCGTCCTCCGCCGCGCCCAGCACCACGTGCACCGGCGCGCAGCCCGCCCCCAGCAGCGCCCCCGCCGCCCGCTCCACCAGCGGCCGGCCGTCCGGCCCGGCCGGCAGCAGCGCCTTGGCCCGCCCGCCGAGCCGCCGCCCCCCGCCCGCGGCGAGCAGCAGCCCGGCGACGGGAGATTCGGCCGCACCGATCTTCCTATTCATCTGAATTTCCCGTTCCGAGTGGCGTTCTGACGCATTGTTGGCTTTACTGTCTCGGCATCGCCCGGGGGGACGCGGCGCCCTCGTGGCTGCCGGCGGGAGCGGGCGGGCGGGGGAGGACTGCCGATGGCAATCGATCGTACGGGCCGGGGCGCGGTGACGGTGCCGGCCGGAGACGGAGACGGGGAGGCGCGGCGCGCGCCGCGCGCAGGTGAGCCGCGGGAGGCGCCCGCGCCGGACGCCGCCGATCCGCGGGTGACGGCGCTCGCCGCCGCCGTGGCCCGGCTGCGCGTCGACCTCCGGGCCCACCCCGCCCACCCCAGCGACCGCGCCCCCGCCGAGGAGGCGCTTGCGGAGCTGGCCGCCATGGCGGCGGACGGCGCGCCCGACGTGGCGCGGCTGCACGGGGCGCTGCTGGTGGTCGCGGGTGCGGTGGGCTCGGTGAGCGCGGTGGCGCCGGCGGTGGCGGAAGTCCGCGACGTGATCGAGCTGTTCGGCAGCGCGCCGAGGCGGCGCCCGGCCGGTGAGCCGCGGGCGGAGTCCGTGTCGTAGCGGGTCGCAGGACGGGCAGGGGCGAACAGGGCGACCAGGACGGGCAGGGGCGAGCGGGACGCGCAGGTCGCAGGGCGCGGTGCTCGCCCGCTGCGGTCCGGCGCGCGCCGCGCCCCGGGTCAGTCCGCGGCGCCTGCCGCCGCGTCCGTCAGCGCCGCCGACAGTTCCCGGGCGACCTCCTGGAGCACCGGCACGATCCGCTCCGTCGCCGCCTGTGTCACCCGGCCCGCGGGCCCGGAGATCGAGACCGCCGCGGCGGTCGGCGCGTCCGGCACCGGGACGGCCAGGCAGCGCACGCCCATCTCCTGCTCGTTGTCGTCCACCGCGTAGCCGTCCGCGCGCACCGCGGCCAGCGCCTTGAGGAAGGCGTCCGGCGAGGTGATCGTCTTCTCCGTCGCCGCCGGCATCCCGGTACGGGCCAGCAGGGCCCGTACCTCCTCGTCCGGCAGGTGCGCCAGCAGCGCCTTGCCCACCCCGGTCGAGTGCGGCAGCACCCGCCTTCCGACCTCCGTGAACATCCGCATCGAGTGCCGCGAGGGCACCTGCGCGACGTACACGGCCTCGTCGCCGTCGAGCAGCGCCATGTTCGCCGTCTCGCCGGTCTCCTCCACCAGCCGGGCCAGATGCGGCCGTGCCCAGGTGCCCAGCAGCCGCGACGCGCTCTCGCCGAGCCGGATCAGCCGGGGGCCCAGCGCGTAGCGGCGGTTGGGCTGCTGGCGTACGTAGCCGGTGGCGACCAGGGTGCGCACCAGGCGGTGGATGGTCGGCAGCGGCAGCCCGCTGCCGGCGGCCAGCTCGCTCAGCCCCACCTCGCCGCCCGCGTCGGCCATCCGCTCCAGCAGGTCGAAGGCGCGCTCCAGGGACTGGACGCCGCCGCCGGCGGGCGGCCTGGGCTCATCGGTGCTGCGGGGCACGTTTCGGGGTTCCTTCCGTACGGGTGCGACCGCAGCTTAACGGTCCGGAATCCGGCTTTCATCATGTGGAATCCACCGAACCTCCCGCGGAGCCGTCCGCGACCGGCGCCGACGCGCCCTCGCGGGGCCTTGACGGGGGCGGGCACCCGCGGCGACAGTGCATTTCAACAGAACGTTGAAGCAGGCTGCCGCCGAGAGGGGACCGGGTGCCGGACATCGAACTGGTGCTGCGCTCACGCCGCGTCGTCACCCCCGAGGGCGAGCGGCCCGCCGCCGTCGCCGTCGCCGGCGGCCGGATAGCCGCCGTGCTGCCGTACGAGACCGCCCCGCCGCCCGGCGCCCGCGCCGAGGACTGCGGCGACGACGCGCTGCTGCCCGGTCTCGTCGACACCCACGTGCACGTCAACGACCCCGGCCGCACCGAGTGGGAGGGCTTCGCGACCGCCACCCGGGCCGCCGCCGCGGGCGGCGTCACCACCCTGGTCGACATGCCGCTCAACAGCCTGCCGCCGACCACCGACACCCGGGCGCTCGCCGTCAAGCAGGCCGTGGCCCGGCCCAGCGCCCACGTCGACGTCGGCTTCTGGGGCGGGGCCGTCCCGGGCAACGCCGCCGACCTCGCGCCGCTGTACGCCGCCGGCGTCTTCGGCTTCAAGTGCTTCCTCTCCCCGTCCGGCGTCGAGGAGTTCCCCCTCCTCGACGGTACGGACCTGGAGAGCGCCGCCGCCGAGGCCGCGCGCCTCGGGGCGCTGCTCGTCGTCCACGCCGAGGACCCCGGCGTGCTCGACGGCGCCCCGCCGGTCCCCGGCCGCGACTACGCCGGGTTCCTCGCCTCCCGCCCCCGCGCCGCCGAGAACCGGGCCGTCGACCGGGTCGTCGCCCTCGCCGAGCGGCACGGCACCCGCGTCCACGTACTCCACCTCTCCTCCGCCGACGCGCTGCCCGCCCTGGCCGCCGCCCGCCGCGCCGGCCTGCCCGTCACCGCCGAGACCTGCCCGCACTTCCTCACCCTCACCGCGGAGGAGATCCCGGACGGCGCCACCGAGTTCAAGTGCTGCCCGCCCATCCGGGAGGCCGGCAACCGGGACCTGCTGTGGGCCGGCCTCGCCGACGGCACGCTCGACTGCGTCGTCTCCGACCACTCCCCGGCCACCGCCGAGCTGAAGACCGGCGACTTCGCCACCGCCTGGGGCGGCATCTCCTCGCTCCAGCTCGGCCTGCCCGCCGTGTGGACCGAGGCCCGCCGCCGCGGCCACGGGCTCGCCGACGTCGTCCGCTGGATGGCCGCGGGACCCGCCCGGCTCGCCGGGCTCGCCGCCAAGGGCGCCATCGAGCCCGGCCGCGACGCCGACTTCGCCGTCCTCGACCCCGACGCGGCCTTCACCGTCGACCCGGCGGGGCTGGAGCACCGCAACCCCGTCACCGCGTACGCGGGCCGCAGGCTGCACGGGGTCGTGCGGTCCACCTGGCTGCGCGGCCACCGCGTCCACCACGGCGGCGTCCACACCCCACCCCGCGGCCGGCTCCTCGGCCGCACCGACCGGGACGAAAGGCAGCAGCACGCATGACCGCCGAGATCCCCCGCTTCACCGGCCCCGCCGCCCCGTACGGCGGCGGCGACCCCTACGCCGACTACCGCGCCGCCGACCTCCCCTTCGCCGGCCTGCCGGACCTCGCCGACCGGCGCCTGGGCGGCGCGGTGATCGCGGCGAACGACGAGTTCTTCGCCCCGCGCGAGAACCTGCTGCTGCCGGAGCGCGCGGCGTTCGACCCGGCGGCGTTCGGCCACAAGGGCAAGGTCATGGACGGCTGGGAGACCAGGCGCCGCCGCGGCGCCACCGCCGAGACCCCGCACCCTGCCGCGGACGACCACGACTGGGCGCTGGTACGCCTCGGCGCCCCCGGCGTCGTCCGCGGCATCGTCGTCGACACCGCCCACTTCCGCGGCAACCACCCGCGGTCCGTGAGCGTCGAGGGCACCGAGGTCCCCGGCGCGCCGTCCCCCGGCGACCTGCTCGCCGACGGCGTGACGTGGACCGAACTGGTGCCGCGCACGGAGGTCGGCGGCCACGCCGCCAACGGCTTCGCCGTCGCGGGCGACCGCCGCTTCACGCACCTGCGGCTGCGCCAGCACCCCGACGGCGGCGTCGCACGGCTGCGCGTCCACGGCGAGGTCGTCGCGGACCCGGTGTGGCTGGCGGCGCTCGGCACCTTCGACCTCGTCGCGCTGGAGCACGGCGGGCGCGTCGAGGACGCCTCGGACCGCTTCTACTCCCCGCCGGTCAACACCATCCGGCCGGGCCGCTCGCGGCAGATGGACGACGGCTGGGAGACCCGGCGGCGGCGGGATCTCGGCCACGACTGGATCCGCTACGCGCTCGCCGGCCGCGGCGAGATCCGTGCGGTGGAGATCGACACGGCGTATCTGAAGGGCAACGCGGCCGGCTGGGCCGCGGTGTCCGTACGGGACGGGGAGACCGGCGGGTGGACCGAGGTGCTGCCGCGCACCCGGCTCCAGCCGGACACCAACCACCGCTTCGTGCCGGCCCCCCCGGCGGTCGGCACCCACGCGCGCATCGACATCCACCCGGACGGGGGGATCTCCCGGCTGCGCCTGCACGGGAGCCTGGCGCCGCGGCGGGCGCCGGGCGCGGGCTGAGGGGACCGAGGAGCCGGCGCGGGCAGGGCGGTTGCGGTACACGCCGCCGTGCCGCCCCGGCCGGGACGGCCGGGCGGACGACCCCGGCCCGGCCGCGCCGCCGGCCGCGGTCCCGGGACCGCGACGGCCCGGCGGCGGATCCCGCCGCCGGGCACGCCGCGGGCCCTGCCCTCAGCCGCCGACCACCCCCACGTCCGCGATCTGCGGCGCGGCGCCGCCGCCCGACCAGCGCAGCCGCACCTCGGCCACCGCGCCGCCGGGCACCCGGAGTTCGGTGTACGCGCCGGCGAGCCGGCCCGCCGTGCGCCACGGGCCGTCCGGCTCGTTGCGTACCTGCACGGTCGCGCCCGCGTGCGGCGCGGACTGCGGGCGGAGCACGACAAGCGACGTGGCCGCGCGCGGCTCCGGGTAGCGGATCTCCAGCGCCTCGCCGGCCTCGGGCGCGCGGGCGGCGCGGTAGACGGAGGCGGTGTTGCCGTCCGCGGCGGCGGCCAGGGAGCTGCCCTCGGCGGCCGGCGGGCCGCCGGCCGCCGCCGTGGCGCCGCCGCCGGCGACGTCGAACTCCCGCACCACCAGCCAGTTGCCCTGCGCCGCCGTCGACCTGGCGCGTACGTACCGCGCCTCGGTGCCCTTCGGCGCCGTCGCCTCGACGTCCGGCGTGCCGGAGAACGCGGCCAGCTCCGTCCACGTCTCGCCGTCGGCGGAGTACTCCAGCACCCCCTGCGCGAGGTAGTCGTCCGGGCTGCCGGACTTGGCCATCGCCAGCGAGACGGTGCCGATCTCCCGCTCGCCGTGCAGGTCGACGCCCACCCACGAGCCGGCGCGCGGGGCGCCGTCGCTCCAGAAGAACGTCGAGTCGTCGCCGTCCGTCATCCGGTCCGCGGTGTTGCCCTGGTACGTGCCCAGGTCCGTCGTGCCCTTCGGCCGCGCGGGCAGCCCGAGCGAGCGGTCGTGCGCGGCGGCGGCGTCCGCGACGAACGCGTCGAGCACGCCCTCGCCGACGACGACCGGCACCTCGCGCCCGCCGAGTCCCGTGTAGATGTGGGACTTCGCCCGGTCCACCAGCTCCGGCAGCCGCTGCCGCAGTCGCCAGGCGCGGTCACCGTCGCCGTCGCGGGCGGCCTCGGCCATCCGCAGGGCGGTGCGGGCGGCGGTGCCCCAGTCGCGGGTGGCGTCCAGCCAGGGGCCGGACTCCTCGACGAACGCCCGGTCCGGGAGCCGGTCGCGCAGCACGCCGGGCGCGGCCTCAAGCGCGCCCAGCGCGTCGTCCAGGGCGTCCTCGCCGCCATCGTCCCAGTACGCGGCGACGGCCGCCGACAGCTCCGGCGCCTGCCCCGGGTTGAGCGCCGAGCCGTACGAGGCGTCCGCGAAGGCCCGTAGCGCGGCGGTGGTGCGCCGGTCGCCGCCCGCCAGCTCGGCGAGCGCCCCGGCCCAGGACGTCCGCGGGTCGTAGGCGGCGTCGTTCCAGGCGAAGTCGGCGACCGTGTACAGCGCGATCTTCGACGCGGCGGCCTGGTTCATGGGGTTGGCGGTGATCCCGGCCAGCTCGCCCGGCAGGCCCTTCTCCCGGCCGTTGAACGGGCCGAGCAGCAGCCGCTGCTGCGCGTAGTCGTTGACCGGGTAGTTGTCCCAGGTCAGGATCGGGTGGCCGAAGACCTCGCGGGCGTCGCGCGCCTGCGCGACGGTCATCACGGGCGCGACGACGCCGATGCCCGTCCACTCCACCAGCACGTCCGCGTCCAACTGCTCGGCGAGCGCCTTCTTGTACGGCGACGGGGTGGTGTCGTAGTACTCCGTCGGCACCATCTGGAGGGGTTCGGCGCCGTCGTGGGTGCGGACGAACTCGCGGTTGACGCGGTTGAGCAGATGCGCCTGGGCCGCGCCCGCGGCGCCGCCGCCGGTGCCGAAGCGCTCCTCGTCGGCGGCGCAGTTCCAGTCGGTGTAGCTGATGTCGTCCAGCGGCACGGCGAAGGTCCGCACGCCGATGTCCCACAGGGTCTGGAACTTGTCGTTCAGCGCCTGGACCTCCGCGTCGGAGCTGTAGCAGACGGACAGCCCGGGGGAGAGGGCGTAGGTGAACTCGACGTGGTTCGCACGGGCCCGCTCGACCAGCTCGGCGATGCGGGCGAGTTCGTCCGCCGGGTACGGCTCGCGCCAGCGCTCGCGCAGGTACGGGTCGTCCTTGGGCGAGTAGACGTAGATGTTCATCTTGTGCTCGCCGTAGAACGAGAGCTGGTCCAGGCGCGACGCGTGGGACCAGGGGACGCCGTAGAAGCCCTCGATGGAGCCGCGCCAGCCGGTGCCGGGCCAGTCGCGGACGGCGGTGCCGGCGACGCGGGTGCCGGGGGAGTCGCGGTGGGGGAGGAGCTGGCGCAGGCTCTGGGCGGCGTAGTACGTGCCGGTGGCGTCGGTGCCGGCCAGCACGATGCCGTCGCCGCCGGGGGCGCCGCCGCCGGGCTCGGCGGTGCCGGCGGCCAGGACGTAGCCGTCGGCGGGCAGCCCGGCCGGTCCTTCGACGCCGAGGGCGGCGAGGGCGGCGGCGGAGGCGGGGTTGGCGCCGGGGCCGCCGAGGTAGACGGTGAGCCCGCGGCTCTCGCTCGGGGCGGTCTCGGTGCGACGTACGGCCCGGGCCCCCGCGTCGCGGAGCGCCTTCTCGGCGACGGCGAGCGCGGGCCCGTCGGGCGCGGACCCCGTGACGAGGGTGACGGTGCGGGTCACGGTGACGCTGTCGCCGCGCGCCTCGACGGAGCGCGGGGTGGGGCTGATGTCACCGGGTCCGGCCGGCGGCGGTGGCGCGCCGGCGGCCGGCGGGACGGCGAGAGGGCTGAGCGCCAGGGCCAGGAGTACGGCGCCGACGACGGCCGGGCGGGGGACGGGCATCCGGAACCTCCGGGATCTCGGGGGTGTAGTGCACACGTCACTCAGCGTCGAGCGTCGCCCCGACCCGCCCCGGAGGCAATGGACTTACCCGCGCTCCGCCATGGACTCACGTCCGCCCGCGGCGCCCGCGACGGCCCCGCGGACCGGCCCGTCCTGTGCCCCCCCGCCATACCGGCGCGGGCGCCGATCGGGATAACGTTCGGAACACGAAGGTGCCCACCACCGTGGAGGAACTGATGGCGGAATCCGCACCGGAGGTACTGACCTGCGGCGAGGCCATGCTGCTGATGCTGGCCGAGCCCGGGATGCCGCTGGCGCGCGCCGTGAACTTCCGCCGCTCCATCGGCGGCGCCGAGTCGAACGTGGCCGCCGGGCTCTCCCGGCTCGGCCACCGGGCGCGCTGGTTCGGCCGCGTCGGTGCGGACCCCGCGGGGGAGGCCGTCCTCGCCCAGCTCCGCGCGGACGGCGTGGACGTCTCGTACGCGGACGTCGACCCCTCCGCGCCCACCGGCATGCTGCTCCGCGACAGCCACCCCCAGCGCGCCATCGACGTGCAGTACTACCGCGCCGGCTCCGCCGCCTCCCGCCTCGCCCCCGAGCACATCAGCCCCGAGATCGTCGAGGGCGTGCGGGTGCTGCACGTCTCCGGCATCACGCCGATCCTGTCGCCGTCCGCCGCCGAGGCGACGGCCAAGCTCGTCGAACTCGCCCACGCCGCCGGTGCGCTGGTCTCCTTCGACCCCAACGTCCGCCGCAAGCTCGCCGCACCCGAGCGCTGGGCCGAGGTCGTGGGCCCGCTGCTCGCCGAGGCCGACCTGCTGCTCACCGGCGACGACGAGCTGGAGATGCTGACCGGCGAGCCCGCCGACGACGCCGCCGCCCGGCTGCTGCGCGGGCGTACCGACACCGTCGTGATCAAGCGCGCCGACCACACCGCCACCGCGCTCACCGCCGACGGCACGCGCGTCGACCAGCCGCCGTACGACGTGCTGCTCGCCGACCCCGTCGGCGCCGGCGACGCCTTCGCCACCGGGTTCCTGTCCGCCCGGCTGCGGGACCTGCCGCTGGACCGCGCGCTCGCCGAGGGCGCCTGCGTCGCCGCCCTCGTCATCCAGACCGTGACCGACACCGACGGGCTGCCGACCGCCGCCGCGCGCGACCGCGCGCTCGCCGCCTTCACCGCGGGCGGCGACTCGGTCCACCGCTGAGCCCGCGGGCCCGTACGCGACGTACCGCCGGGGCGCGCACGCCGCGCCGCCCACACAGAACGCCGGAGGAAGCACCGTGTACCGCTGGGAGATCACCCGGGCCGCGCTGGAACAGCGGGTCGTCGCCATCGTCCGCAGCGACACATACGACGGTGCCGCCGCCACCGCCGACTCGCTGCTGTCCGCCGGGATCACCAGCCTGGAGATCTCGCTGACCACCCCCTTCGCGCTGGAGCTGGTCAGCTCGCTGCGCCGCGAGGTCGGCGCGGAGGCGGTCATCGGCGCCGGTACGGTCCTGGACGCCGCCTCGGCGCGGCTGGCCGTCGACG
This sequence comes from Streptomyces sp. 184, assembly GCF_045781775.1. NCBI lineage: Bacteria > Bacillati > Actinomycetota > Actinomycetes > Kitasatosporales > Streptomycetaceae > Streptomyces > Streptomyces sp. 184. The sequence continues at coordinate 2,794,108 of NZ_CP123230.1, forward strand.
CCGGCGCCCGCTACCTCGTCGCGCCGAACCTCGACGCCGACGTGGTCGCCACCGCGCACCGCTACGGCATCCCGGTCTTCGCCGGCGTCGCCACCCCCACCGAGGTGGTGCGCGCGCTGGAGCTGGGCGTGGACGTGCTGAAGCTCTTCCCGGCCTCGGCGCACGCGCCGGGCTGGGTCAAGGACGTACGGGCCGCGCTGCCGCAGGCCGCGGTGCTGCCCACCGGCGGGATCTCGATCGCCGACGCGCCCGCCTGGATCGCCGCGGGCGCGGTGGGCGTCGGGATGGGCTCGGCGCTCTCCGGCGGCGACCGCGAGGAGGTCGCCAAGCGTGCGGCCGACCTCCTGGCCCGCCTCGCGCCGGCCTGACCACGGCGGCGTACCGCCGGGTCACGGCCGGAGGACAGGGAGGAGCGGCGATGGGCGACCGGGCCAACTACGTGCTGGTGCGCGACGGCGACTGGCACCTGTACTACTCGCACTGGGGCGCCACCGGCCTCGATGTCCACCTGCTCGACGGCCCGGGCGGCGCCGGCCGCTTCATCACCGCCCAGCGCGAGGTGGGGCGGGACGACTGGCTCGACGACGTGTGGTGCGCCGGCGCGGCCCTGGTCGATCTCGACGCGCACGAGCTGCTGTTCTTCACCGGGCACTGCCAGGACTACGTCCACCGGCGGGCGCTGCTCACCGTGCTGGGCAGGACGTGGCCGGGGTGGCGGATCCGCTGGGCGTACGACGGGCTGGAGGACCTGGCGGCGTACGTGGGGGTCGACGCGGACCTGGTGCGCAGCAGCCTGGCGAAGGCGGAGCCGGGGCCGCCGCGGACCTCCGGGCTGCCCGCCGCCGACCCGTGGGACGACTCCGCGCTGGCAGTCACCGTCGCGGACGGCGGGGGCGTCCGCGCGTACGCGATCTGCATCGAGGAGCTGCGCGACCTGCTGGGCCGCGGCCCCGCCGTGGCCGGGCAGGTGCCGCACGACGGGCTGACGGACCGCTGGTACACGGTCCCGGCGGGCGGCCTCCACGTCGACACGGTGCACCGCCGCGTCTGCGCGTGGACCCTGCTGCACCTCCCGGGCGCGGCCGGGGCGAGCGGGCTGCGCCGGTGGCCGGGCTGGGAGTGGACGTTCTGGGCGGACCGGTACGGGGAGCACGAGCGGGCCGCCGCCGGCGCGCTCGGCTTCGACCGCCCCGACCTAGGCCCCGGCGCCGCCCTGCTGGCCGAGCGGCTGGAGCGGCACGGGGAGCGCGACCCGGTCGCCGACTTCACCCGGCTGACCGAGCGGCTGGCGGTGGTCGAGGAGCGCGGCGAGATGCGGGTCTCCGAGTGGACCCGGGCCCATACGCCGACGCCCCCGCTGCCGGAGGAACGCGCCCGGCTGCGCGAGGCCCTGGCGGACCTGGCCGCGGACTGAGCCGAGCGGCACCGGCCCCCGGCCCGGGCCTCGCGCGAACCGGCCCGGCCGCGCCCCGCGCCGGCGACTCCCACGGGCGGCCCGGTGCCGCCCCCCCGCCGCCCACGCCCCTACGGCGCCTCCGCGATCTCCGCCACCCGCACCGGGCGCCGCTCCCGGCGCGACAGCTCGCACGCCTCCACCACGTGCAGCGCCGCCAGCGCCTCCGCCCCGTCGCACGGGTTGGCCAGCTCGCCGCGGACCACCCGGACGAACGCCGCCAGCTCCGCTTCGTACGCCGGCGCGAAGCGCTCCAGGAAGCCCTGCCACGGCTTGCCGCCCTGCGCCGGCGCGCCCGGCTCCACGGAGGTGATCGGCGTCCGCTCGTCCAGCCCCACGGCGATCTGGTCGCGCTCCCCGGCCAGCTCCATCCGCACGTCGTAGCCCGCCGCGTTGACGCGGGTCGCCGTCGCCGTGGCCAGCGTGCCGTCGTCCAGCGTGAGCAGCGCCGTCGCGGTGTCGACGTCGTCCGCCTCGCGGAACATCGCCGGACCCGCGTCCGAGCCCGCCGCGTACACCTCGGTGACCTCCCGCCCGGTCACCCACCGCACGGCGTCGGCGTCGTGGATGACGCAGTCCCGGTACAGCCCGCCGGACAGCGGCAGGTACGCCGCCGGCGGCGGCGCCGGGTCGGAGGTGACGGTCCGTACGGTGTGCAGCCGCCCCAGGCGCCCGCCGCGCACCGCCTCCCGCGCCGCGGCGTACCCCGCGTCGAAGCGGCGCATGAAACCCATCTGGAGCACGATCCCGGCCGCCGCCACCTCGGCCAGCGCGGCCCGGGTGCCCGCCAGGTCGACGGCTATCGGCTTCTCGCAGAACACCGGCAGCCCGGCCCGCGCCGCCGCGCCCAGCAGCTCCGCGTGGGCGGCGGTGGCGGCGGCGATCACCACGGCGTCCACGCCCGCCGACAGCGCCTCGGCGGGCGTGCCGACCGCCTCGGCGCCGGTCAGTGCCGCGACCTCTGCGGCCCGGCGCGGGTCCGCGTCGGTCACGACGAGCGAGGTGACGTCCGGGTGTCGCCGCAGCGCGGCCGCGTGGAAGGCGCCGATTCTGCCGGTGCCGAGGAGTCCGATGCGCATGGCCTCAAAATCTCCCGCGGCCAGCGGCATTGTCAATTGTCAGGACAACCGGACGTGAAGCCTTCCGGTGACCGGGCCCGACCGTTACGCTCCCGTGCGTGACGAAGCGCGGCACAGGTCCCGTCCCCGCCCTCCGGCTCGGTGTGGACCGCAGCAGCCCGGTCCCGCTGTACTTCCAGTTGTCGCAGCAGTTGGAGGCGGCGATCGAGCAGGGGGCGCTGACCCCCGGCAGCCTGCTCGGCAACGAGATCGAGCTGGCGGCCCGGCTCGGCCTGTCCCGCCCCACCGTGCGGCAGGCCATCCAGTCGCTGGTCGACAAGGGGCTGCTGGTGCGCCGCCGGGGCATCGGCACCCAGGTGGTGCACAGCCAGGTCCGCCGCCCGCTCGGCCTGACCAGCCTCTACGACGACCTGGAGGCGGCCGGCCAGCGCCCCGCCACCCGGGTGCTGGCGGTGGCGCAGGTGCAGGCCACCGCGGACGTCGCCGCGGCCCTCGGCGTCGCCGAGGGCACGGAGGTCGTCCGGCTGGACCGGCTGCGGCTGACGCACGGCGAGCCGGTCGCCGTGCTCTGCAACCACCTGCCCGCCGAGTTCGCCGGGCTGCGCGCCGACGAGCTGGAGTCGACCGGCCTGTACCGGGTGCTGCGCCGCGCCGGCGTCGCCCTGCACAGCGCCCGCCAGCGGGTCGGCGCCCGGCCGGCGACGGCGGCGGAGGCCGAGCGGCTGGGCGAGGAGGAGGGCGCGGCGGTGCTGACGATGGAGCGGTTCACGTACGACGACACGGGGCGCGGGGTGGAGTTCGGCTCGCACCTGTACCGGGCCTCGCGCTACAGCTTCGAGTTCCAGTTGCTCGACCGGGGCTGAGCCGGCGGGGGACCCCACGGGGTGACTGGCGGGTAGCCGCGGGTCAGAATGATCGGACAAGGCATTGACTCGGTCCCCGCCCCCGGCTAGAACACCTCCAGCCGCCACGCGGGCGGCCGGGGACGACCTGGGAAGAAAGGCGGGTATCCAGATGGCGCGCAGCCGTATGGCCCGTAGCACGCGTGTGTTCGCGGCGGCGGCGACGACGGCCCTGCTGGCGGTCGCCGCAGCGGGTTGCAGCGACTCCGGCGGCAAGGACGCCGAGGAGAAGGACGGCGGCGGGGGCGGCGGCGGAGGCGTGAACACGCCGCGCATGGAGATAGCGATGGTGACCCACTCCGCGCCCGGCGACACCTTCTGGGACATCGTCCAGAGCGGGTCCGAGCAGGCCGCCGCCAAGGACAACGTCGAGTTCCTCTACGCCAACAGCGAGAAGGACGACGAGCAGGCCCGGCTGGTCCAGACGTTCGTCGACAAGAAGGTCGACGGGATCGTCGTCACGCTCGCCAAGCCGGAGGCGATGAAGAGCGCGGTGCAGGCCGCCGTGGACGCCGGCATCCCGGTGGTGACGATCAACTCCGGCGCGGAGTTCTCCAAGGAGTACGGGGCCCTGAGCCACATCGGCCAGGAGGAGTCGGTCGCCGGCGAGGCGGTCGGCGAGGAGCTGAACGAGCGCGGTCGCAAGAAGGCCGTCTGCGTCATCCACGAGCAGGGCAACGTCGGCCTGGAGCAGCGCTGCGCCGGCGTGAAGAAGACCTTCTCGGGCTCGGTGCAGAACCTGACCGTGGACGGCGCGAGCAAGCCCGGGGTGCTCTCGGGGATCCAGGCGAAGCTGGAGGCGGACGGCAGTATCGACTCGGTCGTCACGCTCAACGCCGACGTCGCCGCCTCGGCCGTGGAGGCCAAGGACGCCGCCGGCAGCGAGGCCGAGGTCGCGACCTTCGACCTGAACGCGGCCGTGGCGGCGTCGCTGGAGAACAAGCAGCTCAGCTTCGCCGTGGACCAGCAGCCCTACCTCCAGGGCTATCTGGCGGTGGACGAGCTGTGGCTGTACGAGACGAACGGCAACGTCATCGGCGGCGGCCAGACCGTGCTGACGGGGCCGGCCATCGTCACCGAGGAGGACGCCCCCGACCTGAAGAAGTACACGGAGCGCGGCACCCGCTGAGACCGCGGTACGCCCCCGCCCGGCGACGTGCCGCCGGGCGGGGGCGGCCGTGGCCGGCCGGATCCGAGCAAGGAGTGCCATGAGCAGGCGCAGCCCGCGCAGACAGCCACCGACCAGGACGAAGCGGGGAACCCGATGACCACCACCTTCCCGGCGGACGCGAAGGCGCCGGACGAACGCCTGCTGCACGCCTCCCCGCTGCACCGGCTCCTCGGCCGGCCCGAGCTGGGCTCGGTGATCGGCGCCGTCGCCGTCTTCCTCTTCTTCGCCCTCATCGCGGACAGCTTCCTGTCCAGCCTCGACACCGTGCTGTACGCCGCCTCCACCATCGGCATCATGGCGGTGCCGGTGGCGCTGCTGATGATCGGCGGCGAGTTCGACCTGTCCGCGGGCGTGCTGGTCACCTCCGCGGCGCTGACGTCGACGCTCTTCGCGTACGAGATGACCGCCAACGTCTGGGTGGGCGTCTTCGTCTCCCTGGTGGTCACCCTCGCCATCGGCTTCTTCAACGGCTTCATGCTGATCCGCACCGGGCTGCCCAGCTTCATCATCACGCTGGGCACGTACCTGATGCTGTGGGGCGCCAACATCGGCCTCACCAAGAGGATCCAGGGCACGGTCTCCACGAAGTCCATCTCGGACATGCAGGGCTTCGAGTCGGCGCGGGTGCTCTTCGCCTCGTCCCTCGACCTCGGCTCGTTCAAGCTGCGGGTGACGATCCTGTGGTGGATCGGGCTGGTGGCGCTGGCCACCTGGGTCCTGCTGCGCACCCGCTGGGGCAACTGGATCTTCGCGGTCGGCGGCGGCAAGGAGGCGGCCCGCGCGGTCGGCGTCCCGGTGCACCGCACCAAGATCGGCCTCTACCTCGGCGTCGCGGTGGCGGCCTGGATCTCCGGGCAGCACCTGCTGTTCTCGTTCTCCGGCGTCGTGCAGTCCGCGGAGGGCCGCGGGCTGGAGCTGCACTACATCGCCGCGGCCGTGATCGGCGGCTGCCTGCTGACCGGCGGCTACGGCTCGGCGATCGGCGCCGCGATCGGCGCGCTGATCTTCGGCATGGCCAAGCAGGGCATCGTCTACGCGCAGTGGGACTCGGACTGGTTCTGGTTCTTCCTCGGCGCGATGCTGCTGCTGGCCACGATCCTCAACTCCTGGGTACGCAAGCGCGCGGAGGCGGCCAGATGACCAAGGCCACGGACGACACGGGCACGGACGGCACGGGTCCGGACGACACGGGCACGGACGGCACGGCCGCCGGCGGCGGGGGCGCGGACGGCCGGCCGCTGGTGGAACTGGCGGACGTCAGCAAGTACTACGGCAACATCCGCGCGCTCGAAGGCGTCTCCCTCCAGGTGCACGCCGGCGAGATCACCTGCGTGCTCGGCGACAACGGCGCCGGCAAGTCCACCCTCATCAAGATCATCTCGGGGCTGCACCGGCACGACTCCGGCAGCTTCCGCATCGAGGGCCGCGACTCCCGCCTGTCGAACCCGCGCGAGGCGCTGGACCAGGGCATCGCCACGGTCTACCAGGACCTCGCCGTGGTGCCGCTGATGCCCGTGTGGCGCAACTTCTTCCTCGGCTCCGAGCCGACGCTCGGCCGCGGTCCGCTGCGCCGCCTGGACGTGCCGAAGATGCGCGCCACCACCCACGCCGAGCTGCTGCGCATGGGCATCGACCTGCGCGACGTCGACCAGCCCATCGGCACCCTGTCCGGCGGCGAGCGGCAGTCGGTGGCGATCGCGCGGGCGATCTACTTCGGTGCCAAGGTGCTGGTCCTGGACGAGCCGACCGCGGCGCTGGGCGTCAAGCAGTCCGGCGTGGTGCTGAAGTACGTCGCCGCCGCCCGCGACCACGGCCTCGGCGTCGTGCTGATCACCCACAACCCGCACCACGCCTACCTCGTGGGCGACCGGTTCATCCTGCTCAAGCGCGGCGTCATGGCCGGCAGCCACGCCCGCGAGGACATCACGCTGGACGAGCTGACCCGGCAGATGGCCGGCGGCAGCGAGCTGGAGCAGCTCAGCCACGAGTTGCGGCGGGACCCGGGGAACGGTGAGCCGGCCGGCCAGGTCCGCAAGGCGAAGTGACACCGGGGGTTCGTCGTTCACGCCGTGCGGCCACCCGGCTACGCTGCCGTCGTGCGGCAGGCCGTACGGCCGCGGCCCGCTCCGTCACGGTCTGCACCCGACCGCCGTGCGGCACCGGGTTCTCGTAAGGCAGAATCGGCCACGTCAGCGATACCCGACAGGGGAGAGGACGCCCCCCTTGCGCGAACGTGCACGCAGTGAGCACCTCCCTGCCCCGCAGCGGTCTGGCCGGGCGCACCGCCACGCCCTGCGAGGGCTCGGGGGCGGCGGCTCTCGGGATGCCTCCGCGGACGGGGGAAGCCGGTGAACCCCGCCGCGCCGCAGCAGGCGCCCCGCGGCACCGCCCGCGCGACGGTGCTGCGCAGCGTGAGCCACCGCGAGCGGCGCTCGCACCTGACCGCGCCCCGGGTGCCGACCGTCGGCATCGACATCGGCGGCACCAAGGTCGCCGCCGGCGTGGTCGACGCCGACGGGCACATCCTGGAGCGCGCGACCACCGAGACGCCCGACAAGTCCAAGAGCCCCAAGGTCGTCGAGGACGTGATCGTCGAGCTGGTCCTCGACCTCTCCGAGCGCCACGACGTGCACGCCGTCGGCATCGGCGCCGCCGGCTGGATCGATGCCGACCGCAGCCGGGTGCTCTTCGCCCCGCACCTGTCCTGGCGCAACGAGCCCCTGCGCGACGCGGTCTCCGAGCGGCTCCGGGTCCCCGTGATGGTCGACAACGACGCCAACGCCGCCGCCTGGGCGGAGTGGCGCTTCGGCGCCGGGCGCGGCGAGGACTACCTCGTCATGATCACCCTGGGCACCGGCATCGGCGGCGCCATCCTGGAGGACGGCCAGGTCAAGCGCGGCAAGTACGGGGTCGCCGGCGAGTTCGGCCACATGCAGGTGGTGCCCGGCGGGCACCGCTGCCCGTGCGGCAACCGCGGCTGCTGGGAGCAGTACAGCTCCGGCAACGCCCTGGTCCGCGAGGCCCGCGAGCTGGCCGCGGCCGAGTCCCCGGTCGCGTACGGGATCATCGAACGCGTCAAGGGCAACGTCGGCGACATCACGGGCCCGCTCATCACCGAGCTGGCCCGCGAGGGCGACGCGATGTGCATAGAGCTGCTCCAGGACATCGGTCAGTGGCTCGGCGTCGGCATCGCCAACCTCGCCGCCGCCCTCGACCCCTCCTGCTTCGTCATCGGCGGCGGCGTCAGCGCCGCCGACGACCTGCTCATCAGGCCCGCCCAGGACGCCTTCGCCCGCAGCCTCACCGGCCGCGGCTACCGGCCCGAGGCCCGCATAGTACGAGCCCGCCTCGGCAACGACGCCGGGCTGGTCGGCGCCGCGGACCTGGCCCGGCTGGTGGCCCGCAGGTTCCGCCGGACCAACCGCCGGCGCGTCGAGCGCTACGAGCGGTTCGCGCAGGTGGTCGGCAAGTGACCCTCCAGGACTCCGGCGAGCGCCCCGTGCGCCGGCACGATCCCGATCCCGCCCACAATGGGCACATGCCCCAACGCCCCCCGCGCCGCGTGGCCCGCTCCTGGAAGGCGTACCTCGCGATCGCCCTGCTCGTCGGCATCCCGCTGGTCTACGGCTGGATCTCCACCCAGCAGAGCCGCGAGAGCGGCCGCGACAAGGCCGAGCGCGCCGCCTTCACCGACATGGAGCCCGGCTGGCCGCCGCGCCTGCTGCGCCGCATCTACCAGGTGCCCGTCCCCGGCGGCGCCGGGTACATCCGCTACTACGAGCAGAACGCGCTGCACGACAGCGCCCTGTACGTCGACTTCGTCGCCCCGCAGGAGTCGGTGGACGAGTACCTGGAGACGACGTTCTCGCGTACGGACGTACGGCCCCTGCCCCGGCTGCGGGACGGCTTCAACCCCATCACCCCCGCGCAGGCGGACGCCGTCGGCTGGGACTTCACCGAGGGGGACTGGTCGGGGCTGAAGCTCAAGCAGCCCGGCGAGCGCCCGGACGTGTCCATCGTCGTCAACACGGCGGACCCCGAGAACCTCGTGGTGCGTACCGTGTCCACGACGGCGTACTGACGAGGAGTTGTCACCCGCATCATGGAATTGACGAAGAAGGGCCACTCCTGCGTCCGGCTCGCCAAGGACGGCGCGGTGCTCGTCGTCGACCCCGGCGGGTTCAGCGAGGAGGACGCCGCGGTCGGCGCGGACGTCCTGCTCGTCACGCACGAGCACCCCGACCACTTCGACGAGGGCCGGCTGCGCGCCGCGCTCGACGCCAACCCCGCGGCAGAGCTGTGGACCCTGCGCAGCGTGGCGGAGCAGCTCTCCGCGGCGTACCCCGGGCGGGTGCACACCGTCGGCGAGGGCGACGCGGTCACCGCCGCCGGCTTCGAGGTCGAGGTGCACGGCCAACTGCACGCCGTCATCCACCCGGACATCCCGCGGATCACCAACGTCGGCTACGTCGTGGACGGCGCCGTCTTCCACCCGGGCGACGCGCTGACCGTGCCGGAGGGGGACGTCGAGACGCTGCTCCTGCCGGTGATGGCGCCGTGGAACAAGCTCTCCGAGGTCATCGACTACGTCCGCGAGGTCGCCCCGCGGCGCGCGGTCGACGTCCACGACGCGCTGCTCTCCGACATCGCACCGACGCTCTACGGCCGCATGCTGGGCCCGAACGGCCCGGGCGTCGGCGGCGCGGAGCACGTCCGTCTGGAGCGCGGCGCGAGCCTCACGCTGTAGAACGCGCCCCGCGCCCCGCGCGCCGGGGGCGACCGCGGCCGGGGCGGGCCACCCGGCCCCGGCCGCCGCCCGTCAGCGGGTGATCTTCAGCAGCTCGCCGTCGGTGCCGACGGTGTTGTTGGTGACGTACAGCTCGTCGTCCGGGCCGACGGCCAGGCCGTTCGACATCATCAGCCGGTCGCCGGTGGCGATCTCGGTGACCTCGCCGCTGTCCGCGTCCACCTCGTGCAGCGCGCCCGGCTCCGGTACGCCGTCCTCGCCGAAGCCGGTCGTCAGCGACAGCGCGACCAGGTCGCCCGAGGAGTCCAGACCCAGGTCGCTCACCGCGGTCAGACCCTCGGCGAGGACGTGCGGGCGGTGGCCCGGCTCGATCTTCCAGATCCGTGCCGCGCCCGGCCGCAGCCCGCCCATGTCGGAGACGTAGACGGTGCCGTCGGGCGCGCGGACCACGCCGCCGGGCACGGCCTCGGTGCGCTCGCCGCCGACCGTGCTGTCGGGGAAGACCGCCTCGGTGGTGACCTCGCCGGAGCGGGAGACGCCGAGCAGGTCGTTGCCCGCGGAGTCGGTCACCAGATAGCCGCGGCCGGTCTCGGCCAGGCGGGAGGCGTTGCTCTGCACGGAGGTCGGCTCGGCCTCCGTGGGCTCGTGGCCGAGCACCCAGTCGGGGTCCATGCGCGTCTCGTACGCCACGAGGTCGCCGTACGTGCGGCCGGGCGTCCCGTGCAGGGTGCCCAGCCGGGCGGCGTCCCGTCCCAGTTCGTCGCGGAACGTCACGTCCGTGCCGCCGCCGTTGAGTACGACGTAGCCGAACGTGCCGCGGGTCACGTCCACCGGTCCGGTGACGACGGTCTGCCGGGTGTCGTCCATGGTCACCGCGGCGGACGGCAGCCCGGTGACGACCCGGCCCCGCCGCTCGCCCTTGACCCGGTACACCGCCCCGGTCTTCCCCACGCACGGGGTGCCGCCGCCGGGCTCGCAGCCGGGCCGGCCCTCGCCGGACTCGGCGACCAGCACCGTGCCGGACGGGTCGGCGTCGACGCCGCGCGGGTTCTTCAGCCCGGTGGCCACGGTCCTGATCCGGACCTCGGCCTCCCGGGACTCGCCCGTGCCGGCCGGCAGGGCGGACGCCCCGCCGATGAACCCGGTGACCAGGGCGGATATGCCGCCCATCAGCCCGGTGGTCCGGGTTGCCCTCTTCAGTTTCGTCGTCGTGCTCGGCATTTCTCTCCTTGCGCGAAGGTTCTGACCGGCGCCCGCGGGAGCGTCGCCCAAGTGTTCCAAGCCGTACGCTCCGGTGTGCGGGGAACGGCGCGATCTCCGGGGCCGGTGTCAGAGGTGCGGGGTAGGTTGTCGGCATGGCTGTGCGCATCGCTACGTGGAACGTCAACGGCATCAATCCCCGGCTGCCCCGCATCCTCCAGTGGCTGGAGGAGACCGCGCCCGACGTGGTGTGTTTCCAGGAGCTGAAGTGCACGGCGGAGGCGTTCCCGGCCGCCGCCCTGGAGGGCCTGGGGTACGAGGCGGCGATCCGAGCCGACGGCCGGTGGAACGGGGTGGCGGTCGTCTCCAGGGCGGGCCTCGCCGACGTCACCGAGGACCTGCCGGACCAGCCGCAGTACGAGGGCGTGACCGAGCCCCGGGCACTGGGTGCGACGTGCGGCCCGGTGCGCGTCTGGTCGCTGTACGTGCCGAACGGCCGCGACGTCGGGCACGACCACTACGCGTACAAGCTGCGCTGGCTGGAGGCGCTGCGCGCGATGGCCGCCGAAGAGGCCCCGGGCGGGCGCCCCTTCGCCCTCCTCGGCGACTACAACGTGGCGCCCAAGGACGAGGACGTCTGGGACATCTCCCTCTTCGACGGGCACACGCACGTCAGCGAGGCCGAGCGCGCGGCGGTCGTCGAACTCCAGAAGTCCGCAGGGCTCACCGAGACCTACCCGCGCGCGCTGAAGTACGACATCCCGTTCACCTTCTGGGACTACCGCCAGCTCGGCTTCCAGAAGAACAAGGGCATGCGCATCGACCATGTCTACGGGAACGCTCCGTTCACCGCCGCCGTCAAGGACTCCTACGTCGACCGGGAGGCGCGGCGGCCGGGCAAGGACAAGAACCCGTCCGACCACGCCCCCGTCGTCGTCGACCTCGACCTCTGACCGGGCGCTACCGGCGCGGCACGAGCACGCCCAGGTCGATGGAGCCGGCCGCCGCCCTCAGGCCCGCGGGCCCGGGGTGGAGGTGGTCGCCGCTGTCGTACGCGGGCAGCAGCCGCTGCGGGCGCTGCGGGTCGCGCAGGACGGCGTCGAAGTCGAGCAGCGCGTCGAACTCGGCGTTTGGCCCGCCCGCGTTGGCGCGGAGGTAGTCGTTGACCGCGGTGCGCCGGGCGTCGACCGCGGGGGTGCAGTCGCCGTAGCCCTCGCACGGCGCGATGGTCGCGGCCACCACGCGCAGCCCCCGGGCCCCGGCCCGGTCGGAGAGGGCGCGCAGCCCGGCGATCACCTCCTCCGAGGTGGTGCCTGCGCGGACGTCGTTGATGCCCTCGAAGACCACGACGGTGCGGGCCGAGGTCTGCGCCAGCACGTCGCGCTCCAGCCGGTGCTGGGCGCTGACGCCGCCGACGTCGCTGCTCACGCCGTCGCCCTTGTACCGGTCGGTGACGATGCGGTTGGCGGAGATGCCGTGGTTGAGGACGCCGTAGCGGGGCACGTCGTCCTGCGCGCGCAGCCGGTCGGAGAGCACGTCGGGCCAGCGCTGGTTCGTCCCCGTGCCGGAGCTGTGCCCGTCGGTGATGGAGTCGCCGAGGGCGACGACCGAGCCGGGGCCGCCGCGCACGTCGATGCCGGTGAGGAACGGCCAGGTGCCGAGGGTGCCGGTGAAGGCGCCGGCGCCGGTGTCCGCGGCGCGGTCACCGCTGCCGTCGGCGCTCATGTACGAGGTCTGCATGGCCAGGGCGTGCACCGGCGCGGCGCTGACGGTCTCCGGCAGATGGATGCTGACCAGCAGGTTCGACCCGGGCGGCACGGTGAAGCGGGCCGGGTCGCTGACCGCCTGGGCGCCGGCGGCGACCGTGGTGCCGGTCCTGCCGCCGAACGTCAGCGGCACCGGCCGGCCGGCGGTGGCGGCGCCCTCGCCCTGCACCGCGACGGTCGCGTTGCCGATCCGCACCGGGGAGGCGGCGAAGGTGTTGGCCAGCCGCACGCGGGTGCGGTCGCCGCCGGCGCCGGCGTGCACCACGAGCCGCAGCGTCCGGTCGGTCCACGGGCCCACGGCGGTGTAGCCGGAGGTGCTGGCGGCCCAGCTCCCGGTCCAGCCGGTGGCTTCCGGCCGTATCGATGCGGCGAAGACGTGGAGGTCGGAGGCGGGGCCCGGGTCGTCGGGCAGGGTGAGCGAGGCGATCCGCTTGCCGCGGGTGACGGGCACGGTCACCGCGTACAGCCGGGTGGCCTCGGCCCGCGGCCCTTCGGGGGTGTTCAGCCGCGGCAGCGCCAGCGCCTTGGTGGTGAGCGGCCCGGCGCGCCAGTCCGGCGCGGTCAGGCGGTACGGGCTGGAGCTGCCGTCCGTGTACCGCACGGTGCCGGTGCCGAAGACGCCGGTGCCCGGGCCGGCGGGCGAGGAGCCGGCGACGAGCAGGGAGACGGCGTTGCCCCTGCCGCGCAGCGCGACGGACTGTCCGTCGGCGACGACGTTGTCGGGTGCGCCGCGGCCGTAGCGCGGCAGCCGCAGCCCGGCCGCGTCGATGTCCAGGGTGCGCCCCGGCGTCCAGCCGGCGGCGGCCAGGTCCCGGGCGGAGAAGGAGCTGCCGGCGCCGTCGAAGTCCGCGGCGCCGGGGTCGGCGTCGTCGCTGACGGCGGTATTGTCGAAGAGCTTCGCCAACGGCTGCGGCCCGCTGGGCCGTTCGGCGGCTTGGGCCGCCACCGGTGCGGCGGTGGCGGCGAGTGCGAGCAGGGTGGCGGTGGTGACGAGGCGAATCCGCAAGGTGGCCCTCCGGGTCCCGGTTCGGCGTCTCGACATGACCAGTTATCTCAGGGGGGCGCAATGAAGCTAAAGAGACACGAGTGAACGGTCAAGACGGCGTTCCGGGAAACACCTGGTGAGGGAATCGGATCCGCGCGCCTGTGGTGCTGCCGCCTGCCCGGATGCGAGGGTGGGGGCATGAACATCTCCTTCCTCGACAACTGGCGCAGACGGCACGGCTCCGTGCGCGAGCCGCGGACGTCGGGCGTGACCACGCCGGTCGACCAGGAGGGCGTCACCGAGCTGCTCGGCGAATGCGAACTGCTGCGCGTCCAGGCGGAGTCCACCGGCGTCGAGCTGGACGACACCCCGCGGTCGCTGGAGGAGCTGGACCAACTGCTGCCGCGCTGGCGCGACGACCCGGAGTTCACGCCCTGGCTGGGCAGCGACGCGGGGCTGTACCTGGGCACGGTGATCGTGCGGACGGTCGCGGGCGCTCAGTGGGTGATCGACTCGGAGGACGGTGCGCCGGTGGTGCGGCTGTCCTCGGGGCAGGAGATGGACGTGCTGGAGATCGGCGCGGAGTGGGCGGCGAACGGCGCGCCGGAGCTGTCCCAGATGTACAACGAGGTCGCGGAGGACTGACGCCGGCGCCGGGGCGGCCCGTCAGCCGGTGAACGCGATGTCGTACTCCAGCCGCCAGCGGTCGGCCCGTACGACCGCCTCGGAGGTCTCCACCGCCCGGCCGTGCTCGTCGTAGTGCGTGCGCTCCACCGTCGTCACGCACTGCCCCGGCGCGCAGCCCAGCGCCTCCGCCTCCGCCGTCGTCGCCGACCGGGAGCCGACCAGCTCCGCGGCCCGGACCACGCGGATCCCGATCGCCGCGAACCGCCCGCGCACGCCGCGGCGGGCGTACGGGCCGCGCTCGGGGAAGACGACGTCCGTGCCGTCGGTGAGCGCCAGCGGCTCCCAGCTCACGGCCAACTGCACCGGCTTGCGGTCGGCCAGGTACTCGTACTGCGTGCACATCACCCGGTCGCCCGCCGGGATGCCGAGCCGCCCGGCCACCTCCCGCGACGCGGGCGCGGGCGCGGAGACCGCCTCCCAGGCCAGCGGTACGCCGCCGGGCACGAGCCGGGCGGCGAAGGGGGAGTCGACCGCGCCCGTGCTGCGCAGCAGGCTGCCCACGGGGGTGCGGTCGGCGACGAACACGCCGCGGCCGAACTGCCCCTGGGCGTAGCCGGCGGCCTTCAGCACCCGCACCGCCCGGTCCACGGTCTGGTCGCTCGCCGCGTACGCGCGCTTGAGCTGGGAGCGCGACGGGATCTGCGCCCCCACGGTCAGGTCCCCGCCGTCGATCCGCTCGCGCAGATCGTCGGCGATGCGCTGGTACACCGGCCTGGCGTCGCCCATTTCCGGGGGCTCCTCTCCCGCAACTCGCCCGACAGGCTAGGTACTCAGGGAGCGAATGCGTACCTAGGTCGGGGACGCCGCCGCGGCGCCCGCCCGGGCGCGCGCTCCGGCCGCGCGGGCGCGGCGGGGCAAGGTCACGACTTGCCCTGCTTGCCCGCCGGCTGGGCGAGCGGGGTCTGCGCCTGCTTGGTCACGTCCCCGACGAGTTCCACCACATCGGGTCCGTACGACTGCGAGTTGACGACCTTCAGCAGCAGCACGAAGGTGTTCGTGCCGTACTTGCGGTTCAGCCGGCTCTCGTTCTTCACCAGGTAGCGCATCGCCGCCTGGTTGGTGATGGAGCGCTGGCCGCAGGAGATGAACACCGGCCTGGCCTCCTGGCCGGCGGAGAGCCGGGCGAGGAGGACGTGCTCGCTGACCCCGCTGTCCAGCCGGTAGCGCTCCGTGCCCACGGCGAACGCGCCGCGGTCGGGGCCCGGCTCGGGGTCGGTGTTGATCCGTACGCCCGGCAGCAGCGACTGCATGTGCGCGGCCATGCGGCGGTTGGATATCGGGGTGCCGACGCAGAACTCGGTGCGGTCGCCGAACGTCTGCTGCGCCGTGTCCTGCGCGACGACCTGCGCGTGCGCCCCGCACGACTTGATCACCGCGGACAGCTCCAGCAGGGCGAGCGCGTCGTGCTTGGCCACGCTCCAGTCCCCGCCGCCGGCGTCCCGGTTCACCACTACCAGGGCCTCCGAGTTGCTCGGCAGCCCGAAGAAGCGCTCCCGGCGCCGCTGGCGGCGCCCGGCGAGGGCGCCGCGTACGTACCACCCGAGCGCGGCGCCGACCACCAGGCCGGCGGCGGCCGAGACGAGGACGAGGATCGGTTCGCTCATGACCGGGCATGCTAGCGGTCGTCCGTATCGTTGTTCGAGGTTGCCGCGCATCGGGTTCCGGTTACCGCGACCGCAAAGCCCCCGTAGCACGGGCGAAATAATGCGGGTGTCGAATGCCCGCCGTGGCGGAACAGGCGCTGCCGCCGGAGATGGCGGAATTCGCACGATTCTTACGGCAGATCACCGGATGGCTGGACGAAGAGTCCGGCTGGTACGGAGTCTTCCGGCGCGGTGACCCCGACGGGCTACGGGCCTGCCTGGACGGCTCCGCTTTGCCTCCCTGGGACGTCGTGGAGTCGCTCCTGCACGACCTGGCAGAGCACGGCGGCCGGCGCGCGGCGGACGCGGCGCTGCCGCGTGCCCGCGCCCTGCACGGTGCCGCCGTCGCCGCCCACGACGCCCGCCGCCCCGACCGCGCCGCACTGACCGCGGTGCTCCGCGCCCGGCTCGCGGAGCACCGCACCGCGGAAGCCGGCGCCGAGCGGCTGCGCGACCGGCTGGCGGCGGAGCGGGACCCCTGGGCGGCGGAGCGGTTGGAGCAGGAGCTGGCCTGGGCGCGCGACGACGCCGCCCGCGCGTCGGCCCGCGGCGCGGAGCTGCGCCGCCGGATCGAGGCGCTGCCGGCGGAGGGGAAGGCGCCCACGCCGCCGCCCCCCGCGGCGCTCCGGGGCGCGCGTTTCGCGGGCGCCGCGCCGGCGCCGCCGCCGGTGCTGCCCGCCGTGGGCGGTGCGCCCGTGGGCGGTGCGTCCGGGGCCGCCGCGTCCGAGGGCGGCGGGTACGAGGGCGGCGGGTACGAGGGCGGCGGGTACGAGAGCGGTGGGTACGGCGGCGGCCCGCCGCTCGCCGCCGGGGACGGCACCGGGCATGCAGTCGGCCCTGCGGGGTCCGCCGGGTCCACCGCTTCGCCCGGGTCCGCCGGTGCGCGGTCCGGTTCCCGCGACGCCGACTCCGCCGCCGATGCCGGCGTGCCGCCGGTCCCCGCGGCCCCGGAGCCCCGCGGCGCCCGCTTCCCGCGCGCCGGCGACGCGGCCGGCCCGCCCGGGTCCGGTGCCCGGGAGGGCGCCGACGAGTCGGCCGGCATGCCGGCGCCCCGGGGCGCCCGGTTCGCCGGGGCCGGTTCCGCTTCCGGGGGTGGCTCGCGGAGCGGCCGGCGGCGCAGGGACGCCGCGGTGGCCGACCGCGCCGCCGCCCGGCGGGACGCCGAGCGCCGGGTCGCCGGGGAGGCCGCCGCCACCGTGGCCGCGCTGCGCGACGCGGGCCGCACCGGCGAGATGTACGCCCGGCTCAGCGCCGCTGCCGCAGGCCCGCCCGAGGCGCTGCCCGCCCTCGCCGCGGAGCTGGAGCGGACCGCCGGCACCGCCGAGGTGTCGACCCTGCTGTGGGAGGCCGCCGCGCTGCCTCCCGAGCGGCTGACCGGGGCCGCGGACGCGTTCGCCGCCGCCGGCCGTACCCGCGAGGCGTTGCAGCTCGTCCGGCATGCCGCCGCCCGGCCCGTACCCGAGCTGGCCGCGATACTCTCCGCTCTCGACCGGGCCGGCCGCCACCGGGAGTCGGAGGAGCTGCTCGACGCCTTCGCCGCCGCCCGCGGCACCGACGAGGCCGTCGCGCTGGCGTCGGCCGACCCGGGCCGGCTGGTGCCGCTGCTGCTGCGGGCCGCCCGCCGCGGCTCCCCCCAGCGCTACCGCGGGCTCGCCCACGCGCTGCGGTCCGCGGGCCTGCCCGGCGCGCCCGATTCGGCCTGATCCGGGCCGCCGCCGTTCGGTGCGCCGCTCTTGCCAGCGCTCCGGCGGCGACCTACGTTCAGACATCTGCCCCGGCTTCTACGTGCGTAGAGCCTCCGGCGTCCCGTCTGAGGAGCAGCCATGGCCAACGTTGTACGCGCCGCACTCGTCCAGGCGACGTGGACCGGCGACACCGAGTCGATGATCGCGAAGCACGAGGAACACGCGAGAGCCGCCGCCGCCCGCGGCGCGCAGATCATCGGCTTCCAGGAGGTCTTCAACGCCCCCTACTTCTGCCAGGTGCAGGAGCCCGAGCACTACCGCTGGGCCGAGCCCGTACCGGACGGGCCCACCGTCGTGCGCATGCAGGCCCTCGCCCGCGAGACCGGCATGGTCGTGGTCGTTCCCGTCTTCGAGGTCGAGCAGGAGGGCTTCTACTACAACACCGCCGTCGTCATCGACCCGGACGGCACGGTGCTCGGCAAGTACCGCAAGCACCACATCCCGCAGGTCAAGGGCTTCTGGGAGAAGTACTACTTCAAGCCGGGCAACGCCGGCTGGCCGGTCTTCGACACCGCCGTCGGCAGGGTCGGCGTCTACATCTGCTACGACCGGCACTTCCCCGAGGGCTGGCGCGCCCTCGGCCTCGGCGGCGCCCAGCTCGTCTACAACCCCTCGGCCACCTCCCGCGGCCTCTCGGCGTACCTGTGGCAACTGGAGCAGCCCGCGGCGGCCGTGGCGAACGAGTACTTCATCGCCGCCATCAACCGCGTCGGCGTCGAGGAGTACGGCGACAACGACTTCTACGGCACGAGCTACTTCGTCGACCCGCGCGGCCAGTTCGTCGGCGACGTCGCGAGCGACAAGGAGGAGGAGCTGGTGGTGCGCGACCTCGACTTCGACATGATCGAGGAGGTCCGCCAGCAGTGGGCCTTCTACCGGGACCGCCGCCCGGACGCGTACGAGGACCTGGTGCAGCCGTGAACGCGGGGAACGCCGGCGGCGTACACCGCGACCTGCTCGCCCGGCACCGGGCCGTCCTGCCCGACTGGGTCGCGCTCTACTACGCCGAGCCCATCGAGATCACCCACGGCGAGGGCCGGCACGTCTGGGACGCCGAGGGCAACCGCTACCTCGACTTCTTCGGCGGCATCCTCACCACCATGACCGCCCATGCCCTGCCCGAGGTCACCAAGGCCGTCGCCGAGCAGGCCGGCCGCATCCTGCACACCTCCACCCTCTACCTCAACCGCCCGATGGTGGAGCTGGCCGAGCGCATCGCGCACCTGTCGGGCATCCCCGACGCGCGGGTGTTCTTCACCACCTCCGGCACCGAGGCCAACGACACGGCGCTGCTGCTGGCGAGCACGTACCGCGGCTCCAACCAGGTGCTGGCCATGCGCAACAGCTACCACGGCCGCTCCTTCACCGCGGTCGGCATCACCGGCAACCGCTCCTGGTCGCCCACCAGCCTCTCCCCGCTCCAGACGCTCTACGTCCACGGCGGCATCCGCGGCAGCGGCCCCTTCGCCCACCTCGACGACGCCGCGTTCATCGACGCCTGCGTCGCCGACCTGCGCGACATGCTCTCCCAGACCCGCGGCGTCGCCGCCCTCATCGCCGAGCCCATCCAGGGCGTCGGCGGCTTCACCTCCCCGCCCGACGGCCTGTACGCCGCGTTCCGCGAGGTGCTCGCCGAGGAGGGCATCCTGTGGATCACCGACGAGGTGCAGTCCGGCTGGGGCCGTACCGGCGACCACTTCTGGGGCTGGCAGGCGCACGCCGGCAACGGCCCGCCGGACATGCTCACCTTCGCCAAGGGGATCGGCAACGGCGCCTCCGTCGGCGGCGTCGTCGCCCGCGCCGAGATCATGAACTGTCTGGACGCCAACTCCCTGTCCACGTTCGGCGGCAGCCCGGTCACCATGGCCGCGGGCCTGGCCAACCTCGGGTATCTCCTGGAGCACGACCTCCAGGGCAACGCCCGCCGCGTCGGCGGTCTGCTCATCGAGCGGCTGCGGGCCGCCACGGCGGGCCTCGCCTCGGTGCGCGAGGTACGCGGCCGGGGCCTGATGATCGGCATCGAGCTGGCCACGCCGGGGCACGCGGCGGCGGTGCTGGAGCACGCCCGCGCGGGCGGGCTGCTCGTCGGCCGCGGCAAGTTCGGCGAGACGCTGCGCGTCGCGCCGCCGCTGTCGCTGACCGTCGCGGAGGCGGAGGAGGGCGCGGCCGTTCTCGAACGCGCCCTGCACGCCGCCGACGCGGAGGCCGGCGGCGGCTGACGCGGAGTTCGCAGGCACGAGGGCCGGCCGCGCGCGAGGAGCGCGCGGCCGGCCCTCTGCGTTCACCGCGCCGACGAACTGTCAAGGGCCCGGACGGGGGCGTGCGGGTGGCAGACGCGCCGGGTTGTGCGCCCCGCTCGCACCACAATGTCCGGAACTACGCGCGCAAACCGGAGCCGTCCCCGTGTATTCATAAGCGACCGACCGTGACCCCGTCGGCCTCGTTTTCCGGGTGACGAGGGGGGAGATCCGTGATCCGCGTGCTTCTGGTACACGAGACGAAGCTGATCAGATCGGCGTTAGCCGCCTTGCTGGGGGGAGAACAGGATTTCGACGTACTGACGATGTCGGGGCGCCACGAGCGAAGACCGGAGGACGACTGGCAGGCGCAGGTGTGTGTGGTGGACGGCGACGGCGAGTGGCCCGGGCTGCTGGGCACCTCCGCGGAAAGGCTGGTGATCCTCACCGAAGCGGGCCGGCCGGGGCTGCTGCGGCGGGCCTCGCAGGCCGATGTGCGGGGCTTCGTCAGCAAGGACTCCTCGCCGGAGCGGCTCATCGCCGGCATACGGCGGGTGGCGACGGGCGAGCGTTACGTCGACGAGGCCCTGGCCTGCGACTTCCTACGGGCCGCGGACATGCCGCTGACCCGCAGGGAGTTGACGGTGCTGGCCGCGGCGGCGGAGGGGGCCCCGGTCGCGGAGATCGCGGCGGCCCTGCACCTGGCCGGCGGCACGGTCCGCAACTACCTGGCCGCGGTGATCCGCAAGACGGGCGCGCGCAACCGGGTCGACGCCATCCGCATCGCGGACAGCGCGGGCTGGCTCTGACCGCCCTCCCGTCCGCCCGGGCCACGGCCCGGGCGGACGGGTGCGCGCCGGGCGGGCGCCCGGTGGACGGGTGTGCGGCGGACGTGCGTGCGGCGGGCGGTGGGCCGGGCGCTGACGCCGCCGCGGGCGGAGGGCCGGGTCAGGTGCCGGGGGGCGCGGCCACCGGCCGGGGGACGCCGCTCGTGTCGCCGGCGCCGGTCAGCTCGCGGTAGAACGCCGAGCGCTCCAGCAGCTCGTCGTGGGTGCCCTCCAGCGCGGACCGGCCGTCCAGGACCAGCACCCGGTCCGCCCGCGCCGCCGACGCCACGCGGTGCGCGACGACCACGAGCGTGCCGCCCGGCCGGCGCGCGAACGCCCGCTCCGCGACGGCCTCCGCGGCCGGGTCGAGGTGGCACGTCGCCTCGTCGAGCAGGGCGAGCCGCGGCGGCGCGACGTGCGCGCGGGCGAGCGCGAGCAACTGCCGCTCGCCGGCCGAGAGATCCGCGGGCCGCAGCAGTGCGTCCAGCCCGCCGAGCCGGTCCACGAGCGGCGCCGCGCCGACGGCCTGCACGGAGCGGTGGAGTTCCGCGTCGCGGACGGGGGTGGGGCACAGGTAGGCGAGGTTGTCGCGGAGGCTGCCGCCGAACACGTACGCCTCCTGCGGCAGCAGCACGGGCCGTCCGGCCCGGCGCACCTCGCCGTCCCCGGGCGCCACCAGCCCGGCCGCCAGGCTCGCCAGCGTCGACTTCCCGATGCCGCTGGGGCCCACGACGGCCAGGTGCTCGCCGTCGCGTACGACGAGGTCGAGCCCGCGCAGGACGGCGTCGGAGCGGGGCCCGTACCGGAACGACACCCGCCGCAGCTCCAGCGCGGTCGCCTTGTCGGCGGGGGCCCGTACGGCGTCGCGGGCGGCCGGACCGCCTCCGCCCTCGCCGGAGGTGCGCGGCGGGCCCGCGGCGTACAGCCTGCCGGCCACCACGGTCAGCCGGGCGCCCGTGCCGCCGAGGCCGAAGACCAGCGACTGGAGCGCCGGGAGCAGCGCCTGCGTCAGGTACGCGAGCGCGCCCACCAGGGCGCCCGCCGTCACCCCGCGTGCCAGCAGCCACGGCGCGGCCAGCAGCAGCGCCAGCACCGGCAGCCGGCCGCCGATGCCCACGGCGACGTCCCGCGTCGTGCCCCACCGCGCCAGCGCCGTCGCGGCGGCCAGCTCGGCGTCGATCCCGGCCCGTACGGTCTCGCCCGCGCGCCGTTCGGCGCCGCAGGCGACCACGTCGCGCAGGCCGTCCACGACCGAACCCAGCCCGGCGGCCAGTGCCTCGTCGGCGGCGAGGAAGTCGCGCTGGCAACGGGAGAGCGGGCGCAGCGACCAGCCGAAGACCGCCAGCCCCGCCGCCAGCGGCGGCAGCACCACGAGCAGCAGCGGCGGCGCCAGCGTCAGCAGGCCCAGCAGCGCGGCGGCGGCGGTGACGACGAAGGACCGGGTCACCATGACCAGCCCGGCGAAGCCGTCGCGGGCGATCTCCACCTGGTGGGTCAGCCGCGACACCGCCGCCGGGCCCTCCGCCCGCGCCCGGCCCGCCGCGTGCTCCAGCGCCCCGGTGACGACCCGCCGCACGAGCGTGTCCCGCAGGTCCTCGGTCAGCCGGGCGACGGCCCCGTACACCCGCAGCGTCCCGAAGGCGCCGATCGCGACGCCCACCGCCGCGACGGCGAGCCAGGCGAGGCCCACGCCGGGGCGGTCGGCCAGGAAACCCCGGTCGACGGCGCGCGCGAGGGCGTGCCCGAGCAGGAAGGTCTGGAGCGCCTCGACGGCGGACCAGCCGGCCACCGCCCCGACGACCCGCCGCCGGCGGCGCAGGAACCGCAGCCCGGCGGGCACGAGCACCCGCAGCCCGGGAGCGGGGGCGGTCTCGGCCGCGCCGGGGCGGCGGCGGGTGTCGCGGTCACGCATGGGGCGGCTCCTCGTGCCACAGGGTGCGGTACGCCGGGTCGGCGCACAGCTCCGCGTGCGGGCGCAGGGCGCGGACCCGGCCGCCGTCCAGCCACGCGACGAGGTCGGCGCGCGCCGCGGTGGCCGCCCGGTGCGCCACCACCAGCCGGCTCCGGCCCGCGCCGCGGGCGCGGCTGCGCCAAGCGGAGTCCCCTCCCTCGGCGCCGCTTGGCGCACCGCCCCCGCCCCGGCTCCGGTCGCCCGCTCCGGCGGGTCGGCCGCCGCCGGGCCCGTGCGCGGCACCCGCCTCCGCTTCGGCGGGTGTCAGCAGCGCCCGCTCGATGCGCAGTTCGGTGGCCGCGTCGAGTCCGGAGAGCGCGTCGTCCATGATCAGCAGCCGGGCGTCGCGGGCGAACGCGCGCGCCAGGCCCAGGCGTTGCAGCTCGCCCCCGGACAGCGGTGCGTCCGCCGCGGGGGTGGCGTAGCCGGCGGGGAGGGCGCGTACGAAGGCGTCCGCGTCGGCTGCCTGCGCCGCCGCGGCCACGCGGCCGGCCGCGATCGGGGTGCGCGCGTCGGCGTACGCGAGGGCGTCGGCGACCGTGCCGCCGAGCAGCACGGGCCGCGCGAACGCGTACGCCACCGCCGCCCGCAGCTCCGTGCGCGCCAGCGCGGCCAGCGGCACGCCGTCGAGCCGCACCTCGCCCTCGTCCGGGTCCATGAGCCGCCCCGCCACCGCGGCGAGCAGCGACTTGCCGGCGCCCGAGCGCCCCACCACCGCGACCGTCGCCCCCGCCGGCACCGTCAGGTCCAGCCCGCGCAGCACGGTCCGCCCGCCGCGCCGCACGGTGACCCCGCGCAGCTCCAGCCGCCCGCCGCCGTCCGCCGGGGCGGCGTCCTCGCCGTACGGGACCGGGGGCAGCCGCAGCACCGGGGTGAGCCGCCGCGCCGCCGCCCGGCTGCGTACGAGGGTGTTGACGTGGCCGACGAGGACGCCGATGCCGCCGGCGAGCATCGCGTACCGGCCCGCCGCCAGCAGCTCGCCCACGCTCAGCCGGCCGGCGCCCAGCCGCAGCCCGGCGACGGCGACGACGGCGAGCTGGAGCAGCGGCACGACGACGGCCGCCTGCGCGGTGGCGCGGCCCTGCACGTGCCACATCCGGTGGCCGTGCCGGCTCAGCTCCGGCAACGGGCCCAGCGCCCGGCGCCGTTCGCGGCCGACGGTGCCGGCGGCGGCGATGGTCCGCGCCCCGGCCAGGGCCTCGGCCAGCCGCGCCGCGATGGCGGCCTGCGCCTCCTGGTAGCGCGTCACGCAGTCGCCCGCGCTGCGGACGAACGCGCGCAGCAGGAGGACGAGTACGGGCGTGCCGACGCCCAGGACGACGGCGAGCCAGGGGTCGATGACGGCCAGCGCCACGAGCGCGCCGACCGGGGTCAGCAGCGCGCCGAGGGTGGAGGCGGCCGCGGTGGGTGCGGCGCCGGCGTGGGCGGCGTTGCCGGTGGCGCGGGTGACGAGGTCGCCCGTGGCCAGCCGGGCGGCGCGGCGCGGCTCGGTGGCCAGCGCGGCGCCGAGCAGGCGGCGGCGCAGCCAGGCGGTGGTACGGGCGGTGGTGACGCCGTTGAGCACGGTCTCGGCGGCGTCGAGGAGGATGATCGCCGCGGTCAGCGCGGCGCACAGGGCGAGGGCGCGGGGGGCGTCGGGCGAGTCGGCGAGCAGCCGGTCCAGGGCGACGCCGAGCATCGCGGGCAGGGCGAGCGCCGCGCCCGCGGCGGCGACGGTGACCAGGCAGAGGGCGGCGGTGTACGCGCCGCTGTGCCGTCCGGCGCGTACGAGCAGCCGCCGCGTCCCGCCCCCGGGACCGTCCGGCTCGCCGTCCACGAGGTCCGCGCCCTTCCCGTCGGCGCCGTCCGCCGGGCCCGCCTGCGCGGGCGAGCCGTTCACGAGTTCCGTCCCCTCCCCGCCGGGCTCGGTGCGCTGCGCGCTCGTCCGTCCGGCCGTCCTGCCGTCCCGCCGTCCTCCCCGGCGTCCGCCGCCCCGGCGAGGGGACCGCGCGGCCCCGGGCGCCGTCGTGTGCGCCCGGGGCCTTGTGGGTGCGGGAAGGTCACAGGCAGAGCAGCACGCTGTGCGAGCTGTGCTTGCCGCACAGCAGGCTCAGGCTGCTGTCGCCGCCGCCGTCGGTCTGCTCGGAAGCCTCGAGGGCCTGAAGGTCGAGAAGCGCCATGATGTTCTCCTTGGTGACTCGGTTACTGCTGGGACTTGCCGGATGGTGCTGGTACTCCGGCCCCTTCACGGGGCCGTTCCGCCTGTCGTCCGCGCGGGTGCGCCGGCGACAGGAAGGGCAGGCCGGCGCCGCTGCCGGGCTGTGCCGCGGCGAGCGCGAGCAGACAGCCGGCGGTGCCGGTGGCCAGGTCCATGGACAGCCGCATCATCTGGTCGCCGGGGAAGGCGAGCCCGCCGCCGTACGGCAGGGCGTACCAGGAGAGCGCGGCGGCCTGGGCGCCGAGGTCGGCGGGGCGTACGCCGGGGGTCGCGGTGCGGCCGAGGTGCAGCAGCATCCCGGCCCGCCCCTGGAACAGGCCGGGTTGGGCGTAGTAGCGCATCCGCACGGCGGGCAGCACCGCCGCGCGTGCCGCGGCGAACTCCTCGTCGTCGCGGTGCGCGAGGTAGTCGTCGAGCACGGTCGCGATGCCCGCGCTGCCGTCGCCGAGGTACGGCATCGTGCGGCGGCCCTCGTCCACGACGAGACCGCCGGTGCGGTCGGTGCGGCAGCGGGCGAGGTCGCGGCGCAGCGCGCCGGCGGCGGCGTCCAGCAGCGCGGGGTCGCCGGTGCGCTCGTACAGCCGGATGAAGAACAGCGCGGGGCCGGTCCAGCCGTGCAGCAGCCCGGCGCGCTCGCCGCCCCGGCCCGCCTGCGGACGGGCCGCGGCGCCGTCGCCGGGCGTCCGGTCCGCCGCGGCGAGCCGCTCGGTCAGCAGCGTGGCCGCGCGCAGGGCGCGGTCGTGCAGGGACGGCTCGCCGCAGGCGGTCGCGAGCCGGTCGAGCACCAGCCCGGCGCCGGCGAGCCCGCCGTGCAGATGGGAGGCGAGCGCCTGCCAGTTCTCGCCGAGAACCTGCTCGGCGAGGTCGAGGGCCCGCTTGCCGTGCCCGAGCCGCTCCAGCACGTACGCCACGCCGAGCAGCCCGTCGTACAGCCCGAACGGCGTGCCGCGGGGCGGGGCGGCGGTCTGCTTGAGCAGCCACTCCTCGCCGGCCTCGCTGCGCGGCGCGCCGGCCTCGGCCAGCGCGTACAGCACGCCCGCGGCGCCGAACGACATCCCGAGGCCGCCGCCGTCGTTGAACTGGGCGACGTCACCGGGAAGACGCGGTCGTCGCGCTCGGGGGTCGCGGAGGCGGCCAGCGCACGGGCCATGGCCGTGCGGCTGCGCGGCCAGTCGGCGGGCTCGGCCGGCAGCAGCGCCCCGCCGCCCGCCCCCGCGCCGGATCCCACCGTGGCCGCCGTGCCCGCCGTGCGCGCGCCGTCGGCGGCCGTGACCCCGGCCGCGGCCGTCGCCCCCGCGCCCGCCGTACGCGCGCCCGACTCGCCGGTGATCTCCTCGACCGCCTCCCGCAGGAACTCCTCGGGCAGCTCCGGGAACTGCTCCGCCGCCACCCGCGCCAGATGCGCCGCCTTGCGCCGGTCGACGGCCAGCAGCGTCGTCATCGGCAGGAACAGCGCGATCCGCAGGCAGGCCAGCGCGTAGCGGTCGATCCCGAAGCCCTCGCGGTCCGCCGGCGCCACGTACCCCGGGTGCGCGACGATCTGCCGCGGCCCGTCCGCCGCCGGCGCCGCCGCCTCGAAGTCGACCAGCGCCACCGACACGTCCCCGCCCGCCGCTTCGCCGGCCGCCGCGTCCGCCTCCGGCGCGACCATGATGTTGAACATGTGCAGGTCGTTGAAGACCAGCCCGCGCCCGTGCACCGCCGCGACGGCCCGCTCCACCGCCCCGTGCACCCGCACCGCCCAGCGGGTGTACGACGCCACCTCCGCCGGGTCCGGGTGCGCGGCCAGCAGCGGGTGGCGCTCCGCGAAGAAGGAGTTGAGGGTGCGTCCGGGCAGGAAGTCCATGACCAGGAAGCGGTGCCCGCCCAGCTCGAACCAGTCGCGGACGCCGGGTGCGACGCCCAGCCCGGCCAGCCGCTCCAGCGCGGCCTTCTCCCGCTCCAGCCGGGCCACCGCGTCGGCGCCGTCGGCGGCGAGGCCGGCGTGCGGCCTGGCCTCCTTCAGCACCACCTGCGCACCGTCGCGCTGGTCGGTGCCCGCGTAGACGCCGCCGCCGTTGGAGAAGTGCAGGGCGCGCTCGATGCGGTACGGCAGGTCGGAGGTGGTCGTGGCGTTGCGCGCGGCCAACTCCGGAGCCAGGAAGCCGGGCAGCGTCACCCAGTCGGGCACGCTGAAGGCCGGGTCCTTGCGGTCGGGTATGAGCGTGCCGTCCGGTCCCTCGATCGCCGGGACCAGCGCCCCGTCGGCGCCGACGCAGTAGCGCGGGGCGAAGCCCCCGTAGCGCACGTGCATCGGGCCGCCCTGCCAGCGCAGATCGGTGAGGATGTACGGGCCGTCCTCCGCCGCCAGTTGCCCGCCCAGCTCGCGCAGAAGCGTGTGCAGCATCTCGTCGTCGCGCGGATAGATCGTGGCGAACTTGCCGCTGATCGTGCGGCTGGCGTACTTGGAGTTCCGGAGATAGAGGAGTTGCTTTCCGGGCACGAATTTGAACGGAATGCCGCGCGGTACGCAGTAGTCCCAGATGCAGGTGCCGACCCGGTCCGCGTTGTCGAGCCGGGCCGAGACGTGGATCTTCCACCCCTGCTCCGGCCAGTCACGATCGGCCAGGGGCTGCAACTGGCGCCAGTCGCCAGACCAGGCGTCGATCCATCCCTCGGGGGTTTCCCTGCGGGCGACGGAAAAGTGCGCGACCGATGCGTCGGCGGAGCCGGCCAGCCGGTCCGGAGTTTCGTAGAAATACTCGTCGGCCAGGCAGAACGCCTCGTATCGCTTGTCCATTTCCCCCCAAGGCCGAATCCGGTTACTGCGCCCACGAAGGATTGCAGCCGGACGCGCACCGGGAGTAGTCACCGCTGTCATGAACAAGGTGTGCAGAACGCACGGATACGGGCGCGCCGCGGGCCCCCTGCGCGCGTACGGCCCGCGCCACGCGGTGGCGACGGGCGGCTGCCGCGGTATTGCCGAGCGCGGTGCCATGCTTCTACGGTCTTCGCACGCAGCTCGACTCTACGGGTGTAGACCCCTGGTGACGTCGTGTCACCGGAAGGGAGCAGAGGCCGTGAGCCGCACAGTCATCACCGGCGGGCTGGTCATCACCGCCGCCGACGAGATCCACGCCGACGTGCTCGTCGAGGACGGCCGCGTGACCGCCCTCGCCGCCCACGGCAGCGACGCCGCCGCCGGCTGGCAAGCCGGCGCCGCCGTGATCGACGCCACCGGCAGGTACGTCATCCCGGGCGGCGTGGACGCCCACACCCACATGGAGCTGCCCTTCGGCGGCACCTTCGCCTCGGACACGTTCGAGACGGGCACCCGCGCCGCCGCCTGGGGCGGCACGACGACCATCGTGGACTTCGCCGTACAGAAGCAGGGCAGCGCGCTGCGCGAGGGCCTGGACGCCTGGCACGCGAAAGCCGACGCCCAGTGCAGCATCGACTACGCCTTCCACATGATCCTCTCCGACGTCAACGAGCACACGCTCAAGGAGAT
This sequence comes from Streptomyces sp. 184, assembly GCF_045781775.1. Classification (NCBI taxonomy): domain Bacteria; kingdom Bacillati; phylum Actinomycetota; class Actinomycetes; order Kitasatosporales; family Streptomycetaceae; genus Streptomyces; species Streptomyces sp. 184. Next base: position 2,822,188 of record NZ_CP123230.1, read on the forward strand.
GGACGGCCTGGTCGAGGAGGGCGTGACGTCCTTCAAGCTCTTCATGGCCTACCCCGGCGTCTTCTACAGCGACGACGGCCAGATCCTGCGCGCCATGCAGCGCGCCGCCGGCAACGGCGGGCTGATCATGATGCACGCCGAGAACGGCATCGCCATCGACGTCCTCGTCGAGCAGGCGCGGGGGGCCGGGAAGACCGACCCGCGTTACCACGGCGAGGTGCGCAAGGTCCTGCTGGAGGCCGAGGCCACGCACCGCGCCATCCAGCTCGCCCGGGTCGCCGGCAGCCCGCTGTACGTCGTGCACGTCTCCGCCGAGGAGGCCGTCGCCGAGCTGGCGCAGGCCCGCGACGCCGGACTGCCGGTCTTCGGCGAGACCTGCCCGCAGTACCTCTTCCTGTCCACCGACAACCTCGCCGAGCCGGACTTCGAGGGCTCCAAGTACGTCTGCTCCACGCCCCTGCGCCCCCGCGAGCACCAGGCCGCCCTGTGGCGCGGGCTGCGCACCGACGACCTCCAGGTCGTCTCCACCGACCACTGCCCCTTCTGCTTCAAGGACCAGAAGGAGCTGGGCCGCGGCGACTTCTCCAAGATCCCCAACGGCCTGCCGGGCGTGGAGAACCGCATGGACCTCCTCCACCAGGCCGTGCTCGACGGACACCTCACCCGCCGCCGCTGGATCGACATCGCCTGCGCCACCCCGGCGCGGATGTTCGGCCTCTACCCCCGCAAGGGCACCATCGCCCCCGGCTCCGACGCCGACATCGTCATCTACGACCCCGAGGCCCGCCAGACGCTCTCCGCCGCCACCCACCACATGAACGTCGACTACTCGGCGTACGAGGGCAAGGAGATCACCGGCCGGGTCGAGACGGTGCTCTCCCGCGGCGAGACCGTCCTCGACGGGCGCGAGTTCACCGGCCGGGCGGGACACGGCCAGTACGTCCCGCGCGGCACCTGCCAGTTCCTGTAGAACCGGCCACCAGACCCAGACTTCCGGCATCGTTCCCAGAGGGGGCCGAAGTGGATTTCGGACTCGTGCTCCAGACCGACCCGCCCGCATCCGCCGTCGTCGGCCTCATGCGCCGCGCCGAGCGCAACGGCTTCCGCTACGGCTGGACGTTCGACTCCACCGTCCTGTGGCAGGAGCCGTACGTCATCTACAGCCGCATCCTGGAGCACACCGACCGCCTCACCGTCGGCCCCATGGTCACCAACCCCGGCACCCGCGCCTGGGAGGTCACCGCCTCCTCCTTCGCCACCCTCAACGAGATGTACGGCAACCGCACCGTCTGCGGCATCGGCCGCGGCGACTCCGCCATGCGCGTCGCCGGCCGCCCGCCCAACACCCTGGCCCGCCTCGGCGACGCCATCCGCGCCATCCGCGACCTCGCCGAGGGCCGCGAGGCCGTCGTCGACAGCGAGGCCGGCACGACGCTGACGCTGCCGTGGGTCGAGAACGGCCGGCTGCCGGTGTGGATGGCGGCGTACGGGCCGAAGGCGCTGGCGCTCGCCGGGCAGGTCGCGGACGGCTTCATCCTCCAGCTCTCGGACGTGTACCTCACGGAGTTCATGGTCAAGGCCGTGCGCACCGCCGCCGCCCAGGCCGGCCGCGACCCGGACGACCTGACGATCTGCGTCGCCGCCCCCGCGTACGTCACGGACGGCACCCCCGAGGCGCTGGCGCACGCGCGCGAGCAGTGCCGCTGGTTCGGCGGCATGGTCGGCAACCACGTCGCCGACCTCGTCGACCGCTACGGCGAGCACTCCGACGTCGTCCCCGAGGCGCTGACGGCGTACGTCAAGCAGCGCCAGGGCTACGACTACTCCCACCACGGCCGCGCCGGAAACCCCTCCACCGACTTCGTACCGGACGACATCGTCGACCGCTTCTGCATCCTCGGCCCCGTCGAGGCGCACCTGGACAAGCTGCGCCGGCTGCGGGACCTGGGCGTGCACCAGTTCGCGATCTACGCGATGCACGACGCGAAGGAGTCCACCATCGACGCGTACGGCAAGTACGTCATCCCGGCGCTGGACTGAGGGAGGGCCCATGGCTGCCGACGCCGCACCCCCGTCCTACCCGCCGGAGCCCGCCGACGGCAGGGTGGAACTCGCCCCCGCCGACGACCTCGCCGGCAGCCGCTACGCCAACGGCGACCTGCTCCCCGTCCCCGCCGCGCAGCGCACCTGGACCACGTACAACTTCGCCGCGCTGTGGGTCGGAATGGCGGTCAACGTGCCGACCTGGACGCTGGCCGCCGGGCTCATCGCGCTGGGCATGGACTGGAAGCAGGCGGTCCTCACCATCGCCCTGGCGAACGTCATCGTGCTGCTGCCGATGCTGCTGACCGGCCACGCGGGCCCGAAGTACGGGATCCCCTTCCCTGTCCTGGCCCGCTCGTCCTTCGGCGTGGTCGGCGCCAACCTGCCGGCGCTGCTGCGCGGCGTCGTCGCCTGCGCCTGGTTCGGGATCCAGACGTGGATCGGCGGCCAGGCGATCTACTTCCTGGCCGGGAAGATCATCGGGGCCGGGAGCTGGTGGGTCGAGGCCGGCTCGTGGGGCGGCTATCCGTGGCCGCAGTGGCTGTGCTTCGTCCTCTTCTGGCTCATCGAGGTCGGCATCATCCTCTTCGGCATGGAGGGGGTGAAGAAGCTGGAGAACTGGGCCGCCCCGCTGATGCTCGCGGGCGCGGCCGCGCTGCTCATATGGATCGCCGACCAGGCCGGCGGCTTCGGCCCGCTGCTCGACGAACCGTCGCAGCTCGGCTGGGGCGCCGAATTCTGGAAGGTGTTCTTCCCCGCCCTCATGGGCATGATCGGCTTCTGGTCGACGCTGTCGCTGAACATCCCGGACTTCACCCGCTTCGGCGCCGGCCAGCGCGCGCAGATATGGGGCCAGTCCCTCGGACTGCCCACCACGATGGCCGCGTTCGCGCTGATGTCCGTGCTGGTCACCTCGGGCTCGCAGGCCGTCTACGGCAAGCCGATCTGGGAGCCGGCGGAGCTGGCCGCGCGGATGGACAGCAAACTGGGCGTCGCCTTCGCCCTGTTCGTCATCCTGCTGGCCACCCTGACGACGAACGTCGCGGCCAACCTCGTCAGCCCCGCGTACGACCTGTCCAACCTGGCGCCGAAGGCCATCAGCTTTCGCACCGGATCGCTGATCGCCTGCGCCGCGGGCATGCTGATGTTCCCGTGGGAGCTGATCGCCAACCCGGACATCTACATCTTCGTCTGGCTCGGCACCTACGGCGGCCTCCTCGGCGCCGTCGCCGGCGTGCTCATCGCCGACTACTGGCTCGTCCGCCGCACCGTGCTCGACCTGCCGGGCCTGTACCGCCGGGACGGCGCGTACTGGTACACGTCCGGCTGGAACTGGCGCGGCGTCGTGGCCTTCGGGGCCGGCGCCCTCCTGGCGGTCGGCGGCTCGCACACGGACGCGGGCGCCTCGGGCCCGTATCCGGAGGACGGCCTGATCCCGTTCCTCAAGCCGCTCGCGGACTACGGCTGGGCGGTGGGCCTGGGCACGTCGCTGGTCCTCTACGCACTGCTGATGTCGGGGGTGCGCGGCAAGGCGGTCACAGCCGGGCCGGCAGGGGCGGCAGCGCCCCGCTGATCGGCCCGCGGACCACGTCGCCGGTCTCGTCGACGACCGGGACTGCCTCGTCGTCCTGCACATGCCCGACCACGTAGGCGCGCACGTCGTCTCGGGCCTGGTCGGCGTCCCACCCGGCCCGGAGTGCCGACTTCCGGACCCGGCGCCGGGATTACACCCGCGGGAACCGTCCCGCTGTCCGGCTTCTCAGGTCCTCGAACGCTTCCTGCCAGCGGGCAGGGTCTACGCTGTGACCTGCGGCCACCGCATGATCGTCTGTCTTCACACGCCGATGATCAACGGGGGCCGCGCCCCTCTCCACAGCGCGTCAGGGTCGCACAGCGTCTGCCTGCCGCCTGGTACTTGGAGGACTTGTGCAACGTGGCGAAGTCTGGTGGGTTCAGTTCGACGAGCGGAGGCTGGTCGTCCTGCTGTCGGGAGAGGACACGCCCGGGATCCGGGTGATGCAGGTCGTTCCTCCGGCGGGCGTCGACATCAGCGGTCTGGGCATCGAAGTGAAGGTGGGCGCCGCTGAAGGACTGCCGTTCGAAGGCGTGCTGCGGCTCGCGTTCCCGCGTCCGGGCTTCACCCCGTGCACGTGGCTGACCACTGTGTCCCGGGACGACCTGATAGAGCGGGAGGCCGTCCTGTCCTCCCCGAAGCTCGGCGAGATCGACGACGCCCTCCGACTCGCCGAACAGGCGCACGAGCCTACCCCGGCGACGACCGCGAAGCTCAGCGAGATACGGGACGCGCTCCGTCTCGGTGAACTCGGGTAGACGGAGAAGGAGCCGACGCCCGTGACGGCGTGGGCGATCCCGGGCGAGATGATCCGCGCCGGCCTCGGCGCCCCTCACCGTCGAGATCACGGCCTACGACCGAGTACTAGTTGGCGAAGCCGCCGCGGGGCTCGATGATCTCCAGGTTCGTGCCGTCCGGGTCGTTGAAGTACGCGACCTTCGTGCCGAGCGCCGCCTCCGGGGTCACCTCGCCGGCGGCGAATGTGTAGCCGTCGCCCAGGAAGCCGTACCCCGCCTCCTTCATCCGCGCGTGCACCGCGTCCAGGTCGTCGACCTTCAGGCACAGGTGCATCGAGCCGGGGCGGTTCGCCATGCCGTTCGTGCGCTCGCCGACCGGGTCCTGGAACTGGATGAGGTCGATGCCCAGGCCCTCGATGTTGATCGTGGCGTAGCGCAGGGTCGCGGCGGGCAGCCCCTGCGACTTCCCGAACGGGACGCTGTTCATCGTCCCCCGGGCGACGGGGTCCCGCCCGGTGAGGGCGGCGTAGAACGCGATCGAGGCGTCCAGGTCCGAGACCGAGATGCCGACGTGGGCGGGGCGGGTGAGGTGCATCGGTGTGGCGGCGACAGCCATGGAAAGCCCTCTCGATCGGAGCCACCGGTCGTTTGGCGCCGATTCTTCAGGAATCTCCCGTACTGCGCATCCTCTCCGCATTCTCCGTACCGGGCGGCCGCGTGGTTCGATGGACATATGATCGACGACTTCGTGGCCTCCGCCGACGCCCTCGACCGGGTCGAGGACGCCCTGCGCAAGGCGGCGGCCGCGGAGGTCCTGCCCCGCTTCCGGCAGCTCGGCGCGGACGAGATCACGCAGAAGGACGGCCCCCACGACCTGGTCACCGTCGCCGACCAGCGCGCCGAGGTGCACCTGGAGCGCTCGCTGACCGCGCTGCTGCCCGGGTCCGTGCTCGTCGGCGAGGAGGGCACGCACGCCGACCCCGGCCGGCTCGCGGCGCTGCGCGGGGACGCGCCCGTGTGGATCGTGGACCCCGTCGACGGCACCCGGCAGTTCGTCCGCGGCGAGCCCGGCTTCTGCATGCTCGTCGCCCTCGCGCACCGCGGCGAGGTGCTGGCCTCCTGGACGTACCTGCCGGCCAAGGACGTCATGGCCGTGGCCCGCCGCGGGGGCGGCGCGTACGTCGAAGGCGGCGAGGAACTGCGCACCGGCGTGCCCGACCCCGGGCACGAGCTGGAGGTCGCCGTCTCCCACCACGACTTCACCACCGACGCCGAGAAGCGCGCCCTGGCCCGTCTCGACGTGCCCGGGGTACGGGCCCGGGCCTGCGGCTCCGCCGGGTACGACTACCTGTCGGTGGCCCGCGGCGAGATCGACGCCGTCGCGTTCTCCTGGGAGAAGCCCTGGGACCACGCCGCGGGGCTGCTGCTCGTCGCCGAGGCGGGCGGCGCCAGCGGCACCGTCGCGGGGGAGCCGTTCCGCGTGGCCGGCGGCAACGCGCTTCCCTTCACCGCGGCGCGGGACGCGGAAACGGCGCGTCATATCCTTGCCCTCCTGGCCGGACCGGGCAGAGGCGTACCCGGGGCGGCCCCCTAGGGTCCTTGTGACGGGTCGGGCCGGCCCGGGATGATCCCCGGCAGGGGCCCTGACCCCAGTCAGCGACGACGGGAGTGGCGAGGCGGATGACGACGCTGGTCGACGTGGTGGTCGTAGGCGCGGGGCCCAACGGGCTGACCGCCGCCGTCGAACTCGCCCGACGCGGCTTCACGGTCGAGGTCTTCGAGGCCCGGGACACCATCGGCGGCGGGGCGAGCACCGCCGAGCTGACCCTGCCGGGCTTCCGGCACGACCCCTGCTCCGCCGCGCACCCCTTCGGCGTCGGCTCCCCGGTCTTCAACGAACTCCCGCTGGCCGACCACGGCCTGGAGTGGGTGCACGGCGAACTGCCCATGGCGCACCCGTTCCCCGACGGCTCCGCGGCCGTGCTCTCCCGCTCCGTGGGCGAGACGGCGATGTCGCTCGGCACCCGCGACGCGGCTGTCTACCGGCGGCTGGTCGAGCCGTTCCTCGGCAAGTGGGAGACCCTGTCGTGGGACTTCTTCACCGCCTCGCTGCGCTCGGTGCCCCGCGACCCCGTCACCCTCCTGCGGCTCGGCCAGCTCGCCATGCCCGTGTCGCTGCTGAACCGCCGCTTCCAGGGCGAGCACGCCCGGGGCATGCTGGCCGGCCTCGCCGCGCACGCCATCGCCCCGCTGCACACGCCGGTCACCGCGGCCATGGCGCTGACCTTCGCGCTCGCCGGCCACGCCGTCGGCTGGCCGGTGGCCCGCGGCGGCTCGCAGGCCATCACCGACGCGCTCGCGGCGTACCTGCGCGAGCTGGGCGGCGAGATCCACACCGGCATCGAGGTCAAGCGGCTGGACGAGCTGCCGCCGGCGCGCGCGTACGTCTTCGACACCTCGCCGACCGCGCTGGCGCGCATCGCCGGGCTCGGCGGCGCGTACGACGGCTTCCGCTACGGCCCCTCTGTGTTCAAGATCGACTACGCCCTGGACGGGCCCGTTCCGTGGGCCTCCGAGGAGGCGCGGCGCGCCCTGACGGTGCACGTCGGACCCACGCAGGACGAGATCGGCGCGGCCCTCGACGCCGCCGTGCACGGCGTCGAGCCCGCCGTGCCGTTCCTCATCACCTGCCAGCCGACCATCGCCGATCCCACCCGCGCGCCCGAGGGCAAGCACACCTTCTGGGTCTACGGGCACGTGCCCAACAGTTGGGAGGGCGACGCCACCGAGGCCATCGAACGGCAACTGGAGCGCTTCGCGCCCGGCTTCCGCGACCTGGTGCTGGCCCGCGCCACCGCGGGGCCGCCCCAACTCGCCGCGCGCAACGCCAACTACGTCGGCGGCGACATCGCCTCCGGCGCGTTCTCCGGCATGCAGACCCTGCTGCGCCCCCGGCTCGCCCGGGTGCCGTGGGCCACGGTCCACCCCCGCGTCTTCCTGTGCTCCTCGTCCACGTACCCCGGGCCCGGCGTGCACGGGATGGGCGGCCACAACGCGGCCCGCGCGGTCTTCCGCACCCTGACGCGGTCCCGCTGACCGGTCCCGCTGACCGGGGCCGCCGGACCCGCCGCACCGTCCCGCCGCCCCGCTCCGTCGCACCGCCGCCGCGGCCCTTGCCGAGGGCCCTGCGCAGCCGCACCATGATGTCGGATTCTCGCTAGCTTCCGCCTCCGCGGTGCCCCACTCTGGAGACATGTTCACCGACACGGAGCGCTGCGTACGGGCCGTCCAGTCCAAGGACGCCCGCTTCGACGGCTGGTTCTTCACCGGGGTGCTGACCACCGGCATCTACTGCCGGCCCAGTTGCCCCGTCGTCCCGCCCAAGCCGCAGAACATGCGGTTCTACCCCAGCGCCGCCGCCGCCCAGCAGGCCGGCTTCCGCGCCTGCAAGCGGTGCCGCCCCGACACCAGCCCCGGCTCCCCGGAGTGGAACCACCGGGCCGACCTCACCGCCCGCGCCATGCGGCTCATCGCCGACGGCGTCGTCGACCGCGACGGCGTCGCCGGCCTCGCCGCCCGGCTCGGCTACAGCACCCGCCAGGTCGAACGGCAGCTCCGCGCCGAACTGGGCGCCGGGCCGCTCGCCCTGGCCCGCGCCCAGCGCGCGCAGACCGCGCGCGTCCTCATCGAGACCTCGCCGCTGCCCATGGGCGACATCGCCTTCGCCGCCGGCTTCTCCTCCATCCGCACCTTCAACGACACCGTCCAGGAGGTCTTCGCCCTCGCCCCCACCGAGCTGCGCCGCCGCACCGCCCGCTCCCGCCCCGGCGGGAACGGCACCGCACCCGGCGTCCTCACCCTCCGGCTGCCCTTCCGGCAGCCGCTCACCCCCGACAACCTCTTCGGCCACCTCGTCGCCACCGCCGTCCCCGGCGTCGAGGAGTGGCGCGGCGGCGCGTACCGGCGCACGCTGCGGCTCCCGTACGGGCACGGCATCGCCGCGCTCAGCCCCCGGCCCGGCCCGAATCCCTACATCTCGGCCCGCCTCGCCCTCACCGACCAGCGGGACCTGGCCATCGCCATCAGCCGCTGCCGCCGGCTGCTCGACCTCGACGCCGACCCCGTCGCCGTCGACGAGCAGCTCGCCCGCGACCCCCAGCTCGCCGAGCTGATCGACAAGGCCCCCGGGCGGCGGGTGCCGCGCACCACGGACGGCGCCGAGTTCGCCGTACGGGCCGTGCTCGGCCAGCAGGTCTCCACCGCGGCGGCCCGCACGCACGCCGGGCGGCTGGTGACCTCGTACGGGGAGGAGATCGAGGACACCGAAGGCGGCCTCACCCACCTCTTCCCCGAACCCGACGCCCTCGCCGGGCTCGACCCCGACACGCTGGCCATGCCGCGCAGCCGGCGCACCACCCTCACCGGGCTCGTCGCCGCGCTCGCCGCCGGCGACCTCGACCTCGGCGGCGGCAGCGACTGGGAAGAGGCCCGCCGCCGGCTCGGCGAGCTGCCCGGCATCGGCCCCTGGACCGTCGAAATCGTCGCCATGCGCGCCCTCGGCGACCCCGACGCCTTCCCGGCCACCGACCTCGGCGTCCGCAAGGCAGCCGCCGGGCTCGGCCTGCCCGGCAGCCCCGCGGCCCTCGTCCGGCACTCGGCCGCCTGGCGGCCCTGGCGGGCGTACGCCGTGCAGTACCTCTGGGCGGCGCCGCCCGCCGGCGACCACCCGATCAACCTGATGCCCACGGAGTGAAGGACATGCGAACGCACACGACCGTCGACAGCCCCGTCGGACCCCTCACCCTCGTCGCCGAGGACGACAGCCTCACCGGCCTCTACATGACCGATCAGCGCCACCGCCCCGCCGACGAGACCTTCGGCGTCCCCGCCGACCCCGCCGACCCGCCGTTCGCGGCGGCGGCGGCGCAGCTCTCGGCGTACTTCGCGGGCGAGCGCACCGACTTCGACCTGCCGCTGCACCTGTCCGGCACGCCGTTCCAGCAGCGGGTGTGGGAGCAACTGCGGCAGATCCCCTACGGCGAGACGATCTCGTACGGCGAACTCGCCGAGCGCGTCGGCAACCCGGCCGCCTCCCGCGCCGTCGGCATGGCCAACGGGCGCAACCCCGTCGGGATCATCGTCCCGTGCCACCGCGTCGTCGGCGCCAACGGCAGCCTCACCGGCTACGGCGGCGGCATCGACCGCAAGAAGCAGTTGCTCGCGCTGGAGCGGCAGGACGGCTGAACGGCCGTTGCGGTACGGGCCCGGGGACGGCGGCAGCGCCGGCCCCGGGCCCTCGGCAGCGGTGACCCGGGCGATGGGCAGGGGGCGGCCCTGCGGATAGGGTCGCAGCGGCGTGACCTGGACCAGAGCGAGGGGTGACAAGTGACGCAGCCAGCAGTGACCCGGGTGCTGATCGCGGCCGACAAGTTCAAGGGCTCCCTGACCGCCGAGCAGGTCGCCCAGCGGGTGAGCGCCGGTCTGCGCAGGGTCGCGCCGGACCTCGCCGTCGAGTCCCTGCCCGTCGCGGACGGCGGCGACGGCACCGTGGCCGCGGCGCTGGCCGCGGGCTTCGAACGCCGCGAGGCGCGGGTCACCGGGCCGCTCGGCGAACCGGTCACAGCGGCGTACGCGCTGCGCGAGGGCACCGCCGTCGTCGAGATGGCCGAAGCCTCCGGGCTGCAACTGCTGCCCCCCGGCCGCTTCGCGCCGCGCACCGCCACCACGTACGGCAGCGGCGAACTCCTGCGCGCGGCGCTCGACGCCGGGGCGCGCACCCTCGTCTTCGGCGTCGGCGGCAGCGCCACCACGGACGGCGGCGCGGGCATGCTCGCGGCGCTGGGCGGGGTCTTCCTCGACGCGGACGGGGCGCCGGCCGGGCCCGGCGGCGGGCCGCTGGCCGGACTCGCGCGGGCGGACCTGAGCGGCATCGACCCGCGGTTCGCGTCCGTCGAGCTGATCCTCGCCAGCGACGTCGACAACCCGCTGACCGGGCCCACCGGGGCGCCGGCCGTCTACGGCCCGCAGAAGGGCGCGTCCGCCGACGACGTCGCCTTCCTGGACGCCGCCCTCGCGCACTACGTACAGGTGCTGGAGCAGGCCGTCGGGCCGCGGGCGGCGGCGCTGGCGCGGCAGCCGGGCGCGGGCGCGGCGGGCGGCATCGGGTACGGGGCGCTGATCGGCCTCGGCGCCGTGTTCCGGCCCGGGATCGAGGTGCTGCTCGACGTCCTCGGCTTCGAGTCGGCACTCGCGCGCGCGGACCTCGTGATCACGGGGGAGGGCTCGCTGGACCGCCAGACGCTGCACGGCAAGGCGCCGGCGGGCGTGGCGGCGGCGGCGCGTGCCGCGGGCAAGCGGGTGGTGGCGGTGTGCGGAGGTCTGTCGATCGACGAGGCCGCGCTGCGGGCGGCGGGGATCGAACGGGCGTACGCGCTGGCGGCGGTGGAGCCGGACGTCGGACGGTCGATGCGGAACGCGGGCCCGCTGCTGGAGTCGGTGGCGGAGACCCTGGCGCGCGAGTGCCTCTGACCCGGGGGCCTGGGGCCCGGAAGCCGGGTGGAACGTCCGGGTGCTCGGCCGCGGCGCGGACTGCCGGCGGCCCGCGCCCACCGCGAGAGCCCTCGGCCCACCCCCCGGGGCGCCGCCCGCCTTCGGCGGGCTAGCCGCGCCGGTACGCCTCCAGCGCCAGCATCAGCTCGATCAGGTCCCGCGGGCGCGACAGCGAGCGGGACGTGAGCTGCTCCAGCCGCCGCAGCCGGTTGAAGACCGTGTTGCGGTGGCAGTACAGCCGCGTCGCCGCGCGGCCCGCGGAGCCGCCGCAGGACAGCCACGCCTCCAGGGTCTCCACCAGCGTCGCCCGGTCCGGCGCCTCCAGGCGCAGCAGCTCGCCGAAGACCTCCGCGACGAGCAGGCCGGCCAGCTCCGGGCGGCTGACCACCAGGGCCGCCGGAAGGCGCTCGGCCAAGCGGACGATGGCGTCCGCGCCGCCCGGGCCCACCGTGCTGAGGGCCAGCTCCGCGAGGCGGCGGGCGTGGCCGAGCTTCGCCAGGCTGCCGACGACGGGGCTGATGCCGCCCGGTCCGGGGCAGCGGGCCCGCAGGGCGGTCTGGAGGTCCGTCGGGGTGGCGGCGGCGCCGAGATCGACGACGGCCAGCTCCACGTCGGTACGCATCCGCCATAAGAACCGCATGCCGCCGGGCTCCACCGGCACCCCCGGCCCGGGGTGCTCCGAGCGCAGCACCACCACCGCGTAGCGCCCCGCCTCCGGCAGGTCCAGCGCCGCCGCCGCGCGCTGCACCAGGCCCCGGTCCGCGTCGCCGTCGCCCGCGTCGAGCAGGGCGTCCAGCAGCGCCTGCCCGCGGCCGTCCGTGCGGCGCTGCAACTCCCGCTCCGTCGCCCGGTAGGCGACGGTCAGCGTCTCCGTCTGCCGGTCCACCCCCGACCACATCTGCGTCGCCGTGCGCAGCAGCACCGGCAGCGACCCCGGGTCGTCGTCGGCGACGACGTCGAGCATCTCGTCCCAGACCAGATACGCCGCCTGCCGGTACGCCTGGTGCAGCAGCTCCAGCGGCAGCCCCTGCTCCGCCCGGCGACGGCCCAGCTCCCGCGCGTACGCGAGGTCGCGGCGGGGCGCGGAGCGGGAGGCGGCGATGGCCTCGATGCCGTAGCGCAGGGCCACACAGATCTGCTCCCAGTGCTCGTCGCGCGGCACGGCCAGGTCGTAGTGCGGCGAGTTCTCCGCCAGTTCGTCCAGGAGCCGGTCGGCGAGCAGCGGCACGCGGTCCGTCAGGGCCTTCGAGGCGCTGGCGAGCACCGCCCAGTCATGGTCCGAACGCGCTCTGCGGGCAGCCATCCGCTCACGATGACAGCGCGTTGTGCCGGTGCACAACGGGGCGGCGGACCCGCTGGTCATCGGCAGCGATTCTGCCGTCCGACGTGGACGGCGGCGGGCGCCGGTGCTGTCGTGAACGCCTGTCCACGGGAGAGGAGTGCCGATGGCGGCTGCGTCCCTGCGGGTCGAAAGCCTGACGGCCGGCTACGGGCCGGTGCGGGCGCTGGGCGAGGTCTCGGTCGACGTGCCGGACGGCGCCGTGGTCGCGGTGCTGGGCGGCAACGGCGCGGGCAAGTCCACGCTGCTGCGGGCCGTCTCGCGCACGCTGGCCTTCCACGGCGGCGCGGTGCGCGGCGGGTCGGTGTCGTTCGGCGGGCGGCGGCTCGACGGCCTCGCGGCGGCGGCGGTGGTCGCGGCCGGGGTGGTGCAGGTGCCCGAGGGGCGGCAGGTGTTCGCGCGGATGACGGTGGCGGACAACCTGCGCGCCGGGGCGCTCGGCGCCCGCGGGGGCGCACGGGGCCGCACCCGCGACGGGGAGCGGAACGGGGCCCGGGCCCGGGCGCACCGCCGGGCCGCGGCACTCGCCCGTGTGCACGACCTGTTCCCGGTGCTGCGCGAGCGGGCACAGCAGCGTGCCGGGCTGCTGTCGGGCGGCGAGCAGCAGATGCTGGCGCTCGGCCGGGCGCTGATGGCTGAGCCGCGGCTGCTGCTGCTCGACGAGCCGACGCTCGGGCTGGCGCCGATGGCCGCGGCCCGGATCGCGGACACCATCCGCGAGATCAACGCGCAGGGCACCTCGGTGCTGCTGGTCGAGCAGAACGCGGCGGTCGCGCTGAAGCTGGCGTCGGCCGCGTACGTGCTGGAGACCGGCCGGGTGGCCCTCACCGGCCCGGCGGCGGAGCTGGCGGTGTCGGACGAGGTGCGGCGGCGGTATCTGGGCGTGGTGGACGAGACCGCGGCGCAGGACGCGGAATCCGTGAGTACGTCCGTACCCCGGCTGGGGAGGTGGACGGCGTGAGGGGCACTCCCCGATCCCGCAGGCCACCGCCGGGCTCCTGGCACCCGGAGCCACCGCTCGGGTCCGACGGGCCCGCGGCGGACGCGGCCCGCGCGTTCCCGGCGGCGGCCGGCATCCCCGAGCTGCGCGTGACAGGGCTGACCGTGCGGTTCGCCGGGCTCACCGCGCTGGACGACGTGTCGTTCACCGTGCCGCCCGGCAGCGTGCACGCCGTCATCGGGCCCAACGGCGCCGGCAAGTCCACCTGCTTCAACGTGCTCTCCGGCGTCTACCGCGCCACCTCCGGCAGCGTCCGCCTCGGCGCGCACGAGCTGACCGGCGTCCCCCCGCACCGCATCGCCGGCTTCGGCGTGGCCCGTACCTTCCAGAACCTCGCCCTGCCCCCGTACGCCACCGTCCTGGACACCCTCATGCTCGGCCGGCACCGGCTGACGAGGGCCGGCTTCCTCGCCACCGGGCTGCGGCTGCCGTCGGCCGCCCGAGAGGAGGCACGCCACGGCGCACGGGTGCGGGAGATCGCCGCGTTCACCGGCCTGGAGCCGTACCTCGACCACCCGGCCGGGGCGCTGCCGTACGGGTTGCAGAAGCTCGTCGAGCTGGGCCGGGCCCTGTGCACCGAGCCGCTGCTCCTGCTGCTCGACGAGCCGGTGGCCGGCATGACGTCGGCGGAACGGCGGCGCACCGCCGCGCTGGTCGCGGGGATCCGCGCCAGCCTCGGCATCTCGATCGTCCTGGTGGAACACGACATGGGGGTGGTCATGCGGCTCGCCGACGAGGTGACCGTGCTCGACTTCGGCCGCCGCATCGCGGGCGGCACGCCCGAGGAGGTGCAGCGCGACCCCGAGGTGGTGCGCGCGTACCTCGGGGAGGCGGCCCCGGACGACGGCGGCGCGACCGGAACGCCGGCGCGGCCCGGCACAGAGGGGGCGCGGCCGTGACCACGTTCACCGAACTGCTCATCGGCGGGCTCTCCACGGGCTCGGTCTACGCCCTCATCGCCCTCGGCTTCGTCGTCATCTTCAAGGCCACCGAGGTCGTCAACTTCGCCCACGCCTCCCTCCTCCTGGCCGGCGGCTACGTCGCCGCCCGGCTCAGCGAGCACATCGGCTTCTGGCCCGCTCTGGCCGCCGGCGTCGCGAGCGCGGCGACCGTCGGCGCGCTGGTGGAGTTCCTGGTCATCCGCCGCTACCGCGGCGGTGAGCACAGCGTGCTCGCCATCGCCACCATCGGCGTCGACATCGTCCTGCTCACCGAGTTCACCCGGCTCATCGGCACCGACGTACTGACCCTCGGCGACCCGTGGGGCGACGCGGTGCTGACCTTCGGCTCGGTGACCGTGCCGCAGACCCGCATCGCCGCGCTGGCCGCCGCCGCCCTGCTCATCACGGCCTTCCTGCTCGCCTTCCGCTACACCTCCTGGGGCGTGGCGATGCGGGCCGCCGCCGAGAACCGCGAGGCCGCGGCGCTGATGGGCGTACGGCTCGGGCGCGTGTCGCTCTCCGCCTGGGCGGTGGCCGGCGCGCTGGCCGCCGTCGCCGCGCTCTTCCTCACCGTCTTCCCCACCCCGGGGCTGGAGCGCGGCACGTCCTTCGCCGCCTTCAAGGCGTTCCCGGCCGCGATCATCGGCGGCCTCGACTCCACCACGGGCGCGCTGGCCGGCGGGCTGATCGTCGGCGTCACCGAGGCGATGGCCACCGGCTACCAGGACGAGCTGTCGTTCCTCGGCCGCGGCATCGGCGACGTGGCCCCGTACCTGGTGATGCTGCTCGTCCTGCTGGCACGGCCCGCCGGGCTCTTCGGGACGAGGGAGCTGACCCGTGTCTGAGCCGCTGTCCGCCCCCCGCGCCAGGCTGCGGCGGTACGCGCCGGCCGCCGCGGCCGGCACCGGCGTGCTCGTGGCGCTGGCGCTGCCGTTCTACCTCGACCGGTTCTGGCTCCAGGCCGGGCTGTTCGCCATGGCCGCCGCCGTCGGCGCCATCGGCCTCAACCTGCTCACCGGCGCCACCGGGCAGCTCTCCCTCGGCCACGCCTTCTTCCTCGCCGTCGGCGCGTACGGCTACTGCGCGCTCTCCGGCGGCGACGAGGAAGGGCTGACGGGCCTCGGGCTGCCCACCGCGGTCGCGGCGGCCGGCGCGGTGGCGCTCGCGGGGCTCGCCGGCGGGCTGCTGAGCCCGATCGCGGGGCGGCTCAGCGGGGCGTACCTCGGTATCGCCACGCTCGCGCTGATCTTCATCGGCCAGCACCTGCTGTTCAACGCCGACGACCTGACCGGCGGCTACAACGGCCGCGCCGTGCCGCCGCTGGAGCTGTTCGGCTACCGCTTCGACGACAGCGAGGACGTGCTGCTGGGCGTGCCGTTCGAGTCCGCCGAGAAGCTCTGGTACGTGGGCCTGGCCCTGCTCGTCGCCGGCGCGCTGTTCGCCCGCGGTGTGCTGCGCGGCCGGCCCGGGCGGGCGATGAACGCCCTTCGCGACCACCGGATCGCCGCGGGCGTCATGGGCGTGCCGGTGGCGCGGCTGCGCTCCGGGGTGTTCGTGCTGTCGTCCATGTACGCCGGGCTGGCCGGGGTGCTGCTCGCGCTGGTCTTCCAGCGCACGGTGCCGGAGTACTTCGGCTTCGTGCTCTCGCTGGAGTACCTGGCGATGATCGTGATCGGCGGGCTCGGCTCGGTCGCCGGCGCGGTCACGGGCGCCGTCTTCGTCTCCCTGCTGCCCCAGGTCTTCATCCGCTACAGCGAGTCGCTGCCCCTGGTCTCCGCCACCGGCGGCGGCGTCGCCCCCGGAGAGGCGTCCCGCTACCTGTACGGGGCCGCCGTCGTCGCGGTCGTGCTCTTCCTGCCCGGCGGCCTGGTCCGGGCCGCTCCTCGCCGCAGAACCCCCGAGAAGAAGGAAGCCTCACATGCCGAAGACGCCGTACCGACACCACGCAGTGCGTAGACACCGGCCGCGGCAGGCCGCGGCCTTCGCGATCGCGGCGGCCCTGGCGCTCACCGCGGCGGGGTGCAGCAGCAAGGCGAACGACGACGACGAGGGCAGCGGCGGCGGGTCGGAGCTGCGCGTCGGCGACGGGGTGACGGCGACCACCATCCCGCTCGGCGTGCTGACCGACATGACGGGCGTCTACGCCACCCTCGGCAAGAGCGTGACGCAGGCGCAGCAGTTGTACGTCGACCAGCTCAACGCCGACGGCGGGGTCTGCGGCCGCAAGGTGGAGCTGACCGTGCGGGACCACGGCTACGACCCGCAGAAGGCCCTCTCCGCGTACACCGAGCTGGAGCCGGAGGTGCTGGGCTTCCCGCAGTTCATCGGCTCGCCCTACGTCGCCGCGGTCAAGGACCGCATCGACACCCAGGACAAGGCGCTGGTCATCCCGCAGGCGTGGTCGGCCACGCTGCTGGGCAGCGAGAACATCCGGCAGATCGGCGCGACGTACGACGTGGAGATGATCAACGCCGTGGACTTCCTGGTCCAGGAGGGGTTCGTCGAGAAGGGCGACAGGATCGGCCACGTGTACTTCGAGGGCGACTACGGCGAGAACGCCCTGGCCGGCTCCGAGCACGCGGCCGAGGCGGCCGGGCTCACCGTCGTGGGCAAGAAGATCAAGGCGACCGACCAGGACATGACGGCCCAGGTCACCTCGCTCGCGAAGGCGGAGGTCTCGGCGATCCTGATGAGCGCCGGGCCGCGGCAGTCCGCGTCGCTGGCGGGCGTGGCGGCGGCCTCCGGTCTCGACGTGCCGGTCGTGGGCTCCAACCCGACCTTCGCCCCGCAGTTGCTTGAGACCGCCGCCGGGCCCGCGCTGCTGAAGAACTTCTACGTCTCCACCTCCACCCTGCCCATCGGCTCACGGGAGCCGGGGCCCGCGGAGCTGTCGGCGGCGTACGAGAAGGAGTACCCGGGCGAGCTGCTCGACACCGGCGTCATCGCCGGATGGGCCGCGGCCGACCTGTTCGGCGAGGCGCTGAAGCGGGCCTGCAAGGCGAAGAACCTGACCCGCGAGGGCGTCACGGAGGCGCTTTTGTCGATCGACTCGATGGACACCGGCTTCGGCATCACCCACGACTTCTCCGACCCGGCCGAGCCGTCGACCCGGGAGAGCTTCATCCTGCGGCCGGACGACGAGGCCAAGGGCGGGATGGTCGTGGCGAAGGAGGCGTTCACGGCGCCGGCGGCGGCCGACTACGCCGGTCAGGGCGCCGGGGGCTGAGCCGGGCCGCGGGCCGCGTACCCGGGCGCCCGCACCCGGCCACGCGCGTCCGGGGCAGTAACCGTTCGCCGCGCATCCGGAGCCGGCGCTCACGCCCGCTCCGGATGCACCTCCGGGTGGGCCTGCCACCACGTCCCGTACCGGGGGTTGTTCGCCAGTCCCGCCGCGTACGCGCGCGCCGCCGCCCGGTACAGCCGCCCCGCCAGCTCCGCCGGTACCGCGCGGCGCTGCCACGCCAGCGTCAGGCGCCCCCTGATCGGGTCCCCCGCCAGCGGGCGCAGCACCACCCCGGCCGTCGCCGGGGCCGTGGGCTGGAAGACCGCGACCGCGCGGCCGGCCGCTATCAGGCGGCGGTTCAGGGCCGTGTCGCCGATGCGGTAGCGCAGCGACGGGGCGAAGCCCGCGCCCGCGCACGCCGTGTGGAGGGCCTCAGGGCCGCCGTCGTCCTGGCTGGTCATCGCCATCCACTGCTCGCCCGCCAGCTCGCCCAGCTCCACCCGGTCCCGCTCCGCGAGCCGGTGCCGGGCCGACAGGGCGATCCAGAACGGCTCACCGGAGACCAGGGTGCGGGCCGTGACGCCCGCCGGCAGCGGGGTGCGGTGGTCGTTGACCTCGCCGTAGAGGATGGCGTCGTAGTGGCCGGAGCCCAGCAGCCGGGTCAGCGCGGTGACCGAGTCCTCGCTGTCGACCGTCGTCTGCCGGTCCGGCAGCAGCTCGTCCAGCTCCTGCACCAAGGCACCGAGCATGACCAGCACGATGCTCCCCAGCCGCAGCGGCCCCGTCGCGGTCGTGGCGCGGGCGCCGGCCGAGAGGGCTTCCATCTCGCCGAGCACCCGGTGCGCCTTGGACAGGACGAACTCGCCGAGCGGCGTGGGCAGTACGCCCCGGGGGGTGCGCGTGAACAGCTCGCCGCCGGCCACCCGCTCGATGCGGCGGAGCTGGGCCGACAGCGCGGGCTGGGAGACGCCGAGGAGCCGGGCGGCGCCCGCGAGGCTGCCGGCCTCGGCGATCCGGCAGACAGCCTGTAGGTGCCGTAACTCCAGCTCCATTCCCGCAGGGTATAACCCCGGAATTGGGGTCAGGTGGGATATCCCCCAACCGCCATGTGCATGCCGATACTCACGTCACCGGTTTCCCTAGAGGGGAGCAACAGACGTGAAGTCCACAAGACTTGGCGCGGTCGTGGCCGCACTTGCCCTGACCGCCGGCCTGACCGGTGCCTTCACCGGCACCACCAGCGCCGCTCCGCCACCACCGGAGCGGGCGGGCGGCAGGGCGCTGGCCCTCGCCGCCGCCGACCGCGCCGCGAGCAGCGGGCTCGACGGGCTGCGCCACAGCCCCGGCGAGGAACTCGTCCGCACCGGGGTGACCCCCTGGGACGACGGGCTCTACTACGCCGCGTACGAACGCACCTACCTCGGGCTGCCGGTCACCGGGGGCGACGCCGTCGTACTCGCCGACAGCCGCGGACGCGTCCTCGACGTGGCCGCCGCGCCCGCGCCCGAGCTGTCGCTCTCCCCGCGCGCCCGGATCTCCGCCGCCGCCGCCGAGCGGACCGCCACCGCGCGGGTGGCGCATCCGCAGAAGGCCACGGCGCCCGAGCTGGGTGTCCTGCTCAGGCCCGGCAGGGGCGTGCTGACCTGGCAGTCCACCGTCACCGGGACCACGGCCGCCGGCGCCCCCAGCGTGCGCGAGGTCTACGTCGACGCCCGTACCGGCAAGGTCGTCGAGACCCGCGAACAGGTCCGCGACGCCTCCGGGCAGGGCTACCACAACGGCACCGTCGAGATCGACACCGCCGCCAACTCCATGACCGACCCCCTCCGCACCGGCTTCCAGTGCGGCGGCCAGAACGGCGCCCCGTACACCTCCCCGCCCTGGGGCAACGGCGGCGCGAACGACCTGGAGACGGCCTGCGTCGACATCATGTACGCGGCCCAGCAGGAGTTCGACATGCTCAAGGAGTGGGTCGGCTACAACGGGCAGAACGGCCGCGGCGGCCTCGTCCCCGCCCGCGCCGGCCTCAGCGTCGTCAACGCCTACTACGACGGCACCAAGACCACCTACGGCCGCAACCAGACCGGCACCAACCAGCTCACCTCCATCGACGTCGTCGCGCACGAGTACGGGCACGAGATCTTCGACCGCACCCCCGGCGGCAGCGGCTCGGGCAGCGAGAACGGCGGCATGAACGAGTCCACCGGCGACATCTTCGGCGCCATCACCGAGGCGTACGTCAACAGCCCCGCCGACCCGCCCGACTACACCGTCGGCGAGAAGGCCCGCTTCTACGGCGACACCCGCCCCATCCGCAACATGTACAACCCGTCCCTGGTGGGCGGCGACCCCAACTGCTACTCGCAGCTCGGCCCCGGCACCGAGGTGCACGCCGCGGCCGGCCCGCAGAACCACTGGTTCTACCTGCTCGCCGAGGGCTCCAGCCCCGGCGGCGGCAAGCCGAACAGCCCGATCTGCTCCGGCGGCCCCTCCTCCGTCACCGGCATCGGCATCCAGAAGGCCGCGAAGATCTTCATGGGCGGGCTGCTGCTGAAGACCTCCGGCTGGAACCACCGCGCCGCCCGCGCGGCGACCGTCACCGCCGCCAAGACGACCTACGGGGCCACCGAGTGCAACGCCGTCAAGGCGGCCTGGAGCGCCGTCGCCGTGCCCGCGGCGGCCGGCGAGACGGACTGCGGCGGCAGCCAGACGCCCGGCTTCTCCCTCGCGCTGGCACCGGACTCCGGCGGCGTCGAGGCGGGCGGCTCGGCGACCGCCACCGTGAGCACCACGACGACCGGCGGCGACCCGCAGAGCGTCGCGCTCACCGCCTCCGGCGCCCCCTCCGGCGTCACGGTGTCCTTCTCCCCGGCGACGGTCACCTCCGGCGGCTCGGCGACCATGACGGTCGACGTCGCCGCCGGGACCGCCGACGGGACGTACCCGATCACGGTGACCGGCACCGGCAGCGTCACCCACACGGTGACGTACACCCTGACCGTCGGCTCCGACACCGGCGGCACCTGGGCGGCCGGCAGCTCCTACCGGGCCGGCGACACCGTCACGTACGGCGGCCGTAGCTACCGCTGCCTCCAGGCCCACACGGCCCTGCCGGGCTGGGAGCCGCCGAACGTCCCCGCGCTCTGGCAGCCCGTCTGACCCCGATCCAGGACGGGCGCGCCAGAAAAGCCGTCGCGTCCGGGGGAGAAGTCCCCCGGACGCGACGGTGCGGTCCGTTTCCGTACGCTACGGGCCCCGCGGCCCGCGGCGCGCCCGGCTCAGCTCTGCGCGGCGGCGCGCGCCTCGCGGCGGCCGACGCGGAAGGTGTTCACCCGGCGGGCGGTGGCGAACAGCGGGATCGTGGCGGCGGTCACTATCTGGAGCGCGCAGCCCGTCTGGAGCAGCAGTTGCCCGTTCGGCGCGTCGAACGCCCACGCGCCCAGGCACGTCATGCTGATGAAGATCCACACGAGCGTGGCGACCGCGAGCCGGCCGCGCGGCTTGGGGTACTCCACCCGGCTCACCATCAGCCAGGCCACCCCGATGATCGCCAGCAGCGTCGGCACGAACGGCAGCTCCAGCAGCACCACCGAGATCACCGTCAGCGCCCCGAAGGGGCTCGGCATGCCCTGGAAGACCCCGTCCCGCACGGTGACGCACGAGAACCGGGCAAGCCGCAGCACCACCGCCAGCACCACCGCGACCGCGGCCACCGTGGAGACCCGCTGGTGCGCGTCGTCGGCGACCATGCCGTAGACCAGCACGAAGTACGCGGGCGCCAGCCCGAAGCTGATCAGGTCGGAGAGGTTGTCCAGCTCCGCGCCCATCGCCGAGCTGCGCAGCTTGCGCGCCACCAGGCCGTCGAAGAGGTCGAAGACCGAGGCGAGCAGCATGAGGATCACGGCGGTGGCGGCGCTGTGCCGGGCGATGCCGGCCTCGTCCTCGCCCATCAGATGGGGGACGAGCACGCCGGTGGTGGTGAAGTAGACGGCGAGGAAGCCGCAGGTAGCGTTCGCCAGGGTGAGCGTGTCGGCGATCGACAGCCGCGTGGAGAGCGGCATGTCGTCGTCATCGTCGACCTCGGGGACCCAGCCGGCCTTCGTCTCCGGATCAATCACGGTCAAGGCGCGTCACCCCCGCGGTGGTGGGCCGGCCGACGTCCACGCCGGGCTCGACGCCCTGCGGGAGGTACACGTCGACGCGCGAGCCGAAGCGGATCAGGCCGACGCGCTCGCCCTGCTCGACCTTGGTGCCCCGGGTCACGTACGGCACGATGCGGCGGGCGACCGCGCCGGCGATCTGGACCATCTCGATGTCGCCCAGCTCGGTGTCCAGGTGCCACACGACGCGCTCGTTGTTCTCGCTCTCCTTGTTGAACGCCGGCACGTAGCCGCCGGGGACGTGCTCCACGGAGCTGACGGTGCCGGCCAGCGGCGCGCGGTTCACGTGCACGTTCAGCGGGCTCATGAAGATCGCGACCCGGGTGCGGCCGTCGGGCCACGGCATGATGCTCTGCACCACGCCGTCGGCGGGGGAGATGACCCGGCCCTCGGCGATCTCGCGGTCGGGGTCGCGGAAGAACCACAGCATGCCCGCCGCCAGCGCGGCGGGGGGCACGGCGGCCAGCCGGTCGGGCCAGCGCCCGGTGCGGCGGGCGCGGGCGACGCTGACGGCAGCGGTGGCCAAGGTCGGCAGGAGCCACGGCGATGCTCCGCGCGCCAGGCGGACCCGGCGGCGCGGAACGGTATCTGGGCTGTGGGGCATGTTTGACCTTCGTAGCGGGAGGGGGCCGCGGTGATGGGGGACGGCGGCTTGTCGGGGATGCTATCGGTTGGCACCGGCAACTCGGCAAGCCGAAGCGCGCTTTCGCCCGCCGGACGCCGTGGCCGGCTGCCACGCCACCCCTACCGCGTGCCCCTGAAGCAGTTCTTCAACCCCGGGGCCCGTACTCCTCCAGTAGTCGCCGCCCAATGATCATCTTCTGGATCTCGGCGGTACCTTCACCAATGAGAAGCATCGGCGCCTCCCGGTAGAGGCGCTCGATCTCGTACTCCTTGGAGAAGCCGTAGCCGCCGTGGATGCGGAACGCGTCTTCCACGACTTCCTTGCAGTACTCCGAAGCGAGATATTTGGCCATCCCCGCCTCTAGGTCGTTACGTTCTCCGGTGTCCTTTTTGCGTGCCGCTCGCACCATCATCGCATGCGCGGCCTCGACCTTGGTAGCCATCTCGGCCAGTTTGAACTGGATCGCCTGGTGCCGGGCGATCGGGCGGCCGAAGGTCTGCCGCTGCTGGGCGTAGCCGACGCCGAGTTCGAAGGCGCGCTGGGCCACGCCGCAGCCGCGCGCGGCGACGTTCACGCGGCCCACCTCGACGCCGTCCATCATCTGGTAGAAGCCCCGGCCCGCCCCCTCGGGGCCGCCGAGCACCCGGTCGGCCGGGACACGCAGCCCGTCCATGATCAGTTCGGTGGTGTCGACGCCCTTGTAGCCCATCTTGTCGATCTTGCCGGGGATGGTCAGCCCCGGCTTCACCGCGCCGAACCCGGGCTCCTTCTCCACCAGGAACGTCGTCATCGACCGGTGCGCGGGCGCGTCCGCGGGCAGCCCCTCGTCCGTGCGGCAGAGCACCGCGACCAGCGTCGACGTGCCGCCGTTGGTCAGCCACATCTTCTGGCCGGTGAGCAGGTAGTCGCCGCCGTCCCCATCCCGTACGCCCTTGGACGTGATCGCCGCCACGTCCGAGCCGAGCCCGGGCTCCGACATCGAGAACGCGCCACGCACCTCCCCGGTGGCCATCAGGGGCAGGAAGTGCTCCCGCTGCTCGCGCGTGCCGTGCTGCTTGATCATGTACGCCACGATGAAGTGCGTGTTGATGATCCCCGACACGCTCATCCAGCCGCGGGCTATCTCCTCCACGCACAGCGCGTACGTGAGCAGTGACTCGCCGAGGCCGCCGTACTCCTCCGGGATCATGAGGCCGAAAATGCCCAGTTCCTTCAGGCCCTCGACGATCTGCGCGGGATACTCGTCCCGGTGCTCCAGCTCGGTGGCCACCGGCAGGATCTCCTTGTCGACGAAGCCGCGGACCGTGGCGACGATCTCGCGCTGGACCTCCGTCAGCCCCTCCGTCTGCGCCAGCCGCCCCATCACTTCTCCCCGCCGTGCTCGACCGGCTCCGGGCGGCCGGGCTGCTCGCCGCCGCGCCGGCTGACGTACGTCGCCGTGGGCACCATCACCTTGCGCCTGAAGACGCAGACCAGGGTGCCGTCCTGCTTGTGACCGCGGGTCTCGACGTGCACGATGCCGCGGTCGTCCTTCGACTTCGACGGCCACTTGGCCAGCACCGTCGTCTCGCCGTAGACGGTGTCGCCGTGGAAGGTGGGCGCCACGTGCCGCAGCGACTCGACCTCCAGGTTGGCGATCGCCTTGCCGGAGACGTCCGGCACGGACATGCCGAGCAGCAGGGAGTACACGTAGTTGCCGACGACGACGTTGCGGCCGAAGTCGGTGGCCTCGCCGGCGTAGTGCGCGTCGAGGTGCAGCGGGTGGTGGTTCATGGTGAGCAGGCAGAACAGGTGGTCGTCGTACTCGGTGACCGTCTTGCCCGGCCAGTGCTTGTACACCGCGCCCGGCTCGAACTCCTCGTAGGTGCGTCCGAACTGCATGTCAGCCCTCCGGCGGGGTGAAGGCGGTGGTGCGGGTCAGGCCGGCGGCGCGGCCCTTGCCCGAGACGACGAGCGCCATCTTGCGGCTCGCCTCGTCGATCATCTCGTCGCCGAGCATCGCCGAGCCCTTCCGGCCGCCCTCCTCGGAGGTGAAGTACTCGTACGCGTCCAGGATCAGCTCGGCGTGGTCGTAGTCCTCCTGGGACGGCGAGAAGACCTCGTTGGCGGCCTCCACCTGGCCCGGGTGCAGCACCCACTTGCCGTCGAAGCCGAGCGCGGCGGCGCGGCCGGCGACCTCGCGGAAGCCGTCGACGTTGCGGATCTGGAGGTACGGGCCGTCGATGGCCTGGAGGTCGTGGCTGCGGGCGGCCATGAGGATCCGCATGAGGATGTAGTGGTAGGCGTCGGCCGGGTACCCGGGCGGCTGCTCGCCGACGACCAGGGACTTCATGTTGATCGACGCCATGAAGTCGGCCGGCCCGAAGACGATGGTCTCCAGCCGCGGCGAGGAGGCGGCGATGTCATCGACGTTCACCAGGCCCTTCGCGTTCTCGATCTGCGCCTCGATGCCGATCCGGCCCACCTCGAAGCCCATCGTCTTCTCGATCTGGGTGAGCAGCAGATCCAGGGCCGTGACCTGCTCCGCGTCCTGCACCTTCGGCAGCATGATGCAGTCCAGGTTCGGCCCGGCGCCCTCGACCACCGTGATGACGTCCCGGTACGTCCAGTGCGTCGTCCAGTCGTTGACCCGCACCACCCGGGTCTTGCCGCTCCAGTCGCCCTCGTTGAGGAACTTCACGACGGTGTGCCGCGCGTCCGGCTTCGCCAGCGGGGCGCAGGCGTCCTCCAGGTCCAGGAACACCTGGTCGGCGGCCAGCCCCTGCGCCTTCTCCAGGAACCGAGGGTTGGATCCCGGGACGGCGAGGCAGGACCGCCGCGCCCGCAGGCGGTCGGGCTGGCTGGGGGCGGGGCTCATGCGGGGACCTCCTGGGGGTCGAGCTTGTTCGCAAGCCGGATCTCGTCGACGATACGAAGGCCCGCTGCGCGGAGCGCGTTCGGATTACCCGCCGGTGCGCCCGCGCCCGCCGGGCCCCGGAACACCCGGCCGGACGCCCGTCCCCGGGCCCTTTCGCAAAGCCGGGGTTCCGACCCCGGTACGGCGCGGCGGGGGCGCCGTCGTCGCTGGCTGGGGGCGGGGCTCATGCGGGGACCTCCTGGGGGTCGAGCTTGTTCGCAAGCCGGATCTCGTCGACGATACGGCCGATGATCTGCGTGATGCCGAAGTCCTTCGGGGTGAACACGGCGGCCACCCCGGCGACGCGCAGCGCCTCGGCGTCCGCCGCCGGGATGATGCCGCCGACGACGACCGGCACGTCGCCGGCGCCCGCGCGGCGCAGCAGGTCCAGGACGTCGGGGACCAGCTCGGCGTGCGAGCCGGAGAGGATGGACAGGCCGACGCAGTGCACGTCCTCGGCGACCGCGGCGGCGGCGATCTGCTGGGGCGTCAGCCGGATGCCCTGGTAGACCACCTCGAAGCCGGCGTCCCTGGCCCGTACGGCGATCTGCTCGGCGCCGTTGCTGTGCCCGTCCAGGCCCGGCTTGCCGACCAGCAGCCGCAGCCGGCCGGTGTCCAGCTCCGCGGCGGTGCGCGCGGCCCGGTCCCGTACGGCGGCGAGCGCGGCGTCGCCCTCCGGCGCGGACGTGACGGCGACCGGCGCGCCGCCCACGCCCGTGGGGGCGCGGAACTCGCCGAAGACGTCGCGCAGCGCCCAGGCCCACTCGCCGGTGGTGACGCCGGCGCGGGCGCACTCCAGCGACGCGGGCATGAGGTTGGCCGTACCCGCCGCGGCGGCCTTCAGCGCCGTCAGCGCCCGCTGCGCGCGGGGCTCGTCGCGGGACAGCCGCCACTCGTGCATCGCGGCGACGACGCGCGCCTCCACGTGCGGGTCGACGGTCATGATCGCGGCGTCCAGGTCGGCGGTGAGCGGGCTGGGCTCGGTCTCCGTATGGCAGTTGACGCCGACGATCCTCTCCTCGCCCGACTCGATCCGGGCCCGCCGCTCCGCGTGCGAGGCCACGAGCTGCGCCTTCAGATAGCCGGACTCCACGGCCGCGACGGCGCCGCCCAGTTGCCCGATGTGCGCCATCTCGGCGGTCGCGCCCTCGACCAGCTCGGCCACCCGCGCCTCGACCACGTGGCTGCCGTCGAAGAGGTCGGGGTACTCCAGCAGGTCGCTCTCGTACGCCAGCACCTGCTGGATGCGCAGGCTCCACTGCTGGTCCCACGGCCGCGGCAGGCCCAGCGCCTCGTTCCAGGCGGGCAGTTGCACGGCGCGGGCGCGGGCGTCCTTCGACAGCGTCACGGCCAGCATCTCCAGCACGATGCGCTGGACGTTGTTCTCCGGCTGCGCCTCGGTCAGGCCGAGGGAGTTGACCTGCACGCCGTAGCGGAAGCGGCGCTGCCGCGGGTCCTCGATGCCGTAGCGCTCGCGCGTGACGGTGTCCCAGATGCGGGTGAACGCCCGCATCTTGCACATCTCCTCGACGAACCGGACCCCGGCGTTGACGAAGAACGAGATCCGGCCGACGACCTCGCCCATCTTCTCCGGCGGCACCTGGCCGGAGTCGCGGACCGCGTCCAGGACGGCGGTCGCGGTGGCCATCGCGTACGCGATCTCCTGCACCGGCGTCGCGCCGGCCTCCTGGAGGTGGTAGCTGCAGATGTTGATCGGGTTCCACTTCGGCATCCGGCCGACGGTGTACGCGATGGTGTCGGTGGTCAGCCGCAGCGAGGGCCCGGGCGGGAAGACGTACGTGCCGCGGGAGAGGTACTCCTTGACGATGTCGTTCTGCGTGGTGCCGGCGAGCCGCGCGATGCCCGCCTCGTCCAGGCCCTGTTCCTCGGCGACCACCTGGTAGAGGGCCAGCAGCCACATCGCGGTGGCGTTGATGGTCATGGACGTGTTCGTCCGCTCCAGCGGGATGCCCTCGAAGAGCCGGCGCATGTCACCCAGGTGCGAGACGGGCACGCCGACGCGGCCGACCTCGCCGCGGGCGAGCACGTGGTCCGGGTCGTAGCCGGTCTGGGTGGGCAGGTCGAAGGCGACCGACAGGCCGGTCTGGCCCTTGGCGAGGTTGCGCCGGTACAGCGCGTTGGACGCCTCGGCGGTGGAGTGGCCGGCGTAGGTGCGCATCAGCCAGGGCCGGTCCTTGGCCGCCATCACAGGTTCCCGGCGTGCTCGACGGCCCGCTCGGGAGCCTGCTCGCGGCCGGGCCCCGCGGGCGGCCGCGGGCCGGGCGGGGGGTCGCTGCGGAAGAGCTGGATCGCGTCGATGTGCTCGGCGCGCTTCTCCTCGTCGCGTACGCCCAGGCCCTCGGCGGGGGCGAGGCACAGCACGCCGACCTTGCCCTGGTGCAGGTTGCGGTGGACGTCGTACGCGGCCTGCCCGGTCTCGGCGAGCGGGTAGGACTTCGACAGGGTGGGGTGGATCCGGCCCTTGTCGATCAGCCGGTTGGCCTCCCACGCCTCGCGGTAGTTGGCGAAGTGCGAGCCGATGATCCGCTTCAGCGACATCCACAGGTAGCGGTTGTCGTACTCGTGCACGAAGCCGGAGGTGGAGGCGCAGGTGACGATGGTGCCGCCGCGGCGGGTGACGTAGACGGAGGCGCCGAAGGTCTCCCGGCCGGGGTGCTCGAAGACGATGTCGACGTCCTCGCCGCCGGTCAGTTCGCGGATGCGCTTGCCGAAGCGCTTCCACTCGCGCGGGTCCTGCTCGTGCTCGTCCCGCCAGAAGCGGTAGTCCTCGCCGTGCCGGTCGATGATCGCCTCGGCGCCCATCCGGCGGCAGATCTCCGCCTTCTCGGGGCTGGAGACCACGCAGACGGGCGTGGCGCCGCCGGCGAGCGCGAACTGCGTGGCGTACGAGCCGAGTCCGCCGCTCGCGCCCCAGATGAGCACGTTGTCGCCCTGCTTCATGCCGGCGCCGTTGCGGGAGACGAGCTGGCGGTAGGCGGTGGAGTTGACCAGCCCGGGGGCCGCGGCCTCCTCCCAGGACAGGTGCGCCGGCTTGGGCATGAGCTGGTTGGACTTCACCAGCGCGATCTCCGCCAGGCCGCCGAAGTTGGTCTCGAAGCCCCAGATGCGCTGCTCGGGGTCGAGCATCGTGTCGTTGTGGCCGTCGGCGCTCTCCAGCTCCACCGACAGGCAGTGCGCCACCACCTCGTCGCCCGGCCGCCAGGCGACGACGCCGGGGCCGGTGCGCAGCACGACGCCGGCGAGGTCGGAGCCGATGACGTGGTACGGCAGGTCGTGGCGCCTGGCGAGCGGGGAGAGGCGGCCGTAGCGCTCCAGGAAGGCGAAGGTGGACACCGGCTCGAAGATCGAGGTCCACACCGAGTTGTAGTTCACGGAGCTGGCCATCACCGCCACCAGGGCCTCGCCGGGGCCGAGTTCCGGCACCGGCACCTCGTCCAGGTGCAGTGACCTGCGCGGGTCCTTCTGCCGGGTGGTGAGCCCTTCGAACATGTCGGCCTCGTCCTTGTGCACCGTCACGGCCCGGTAGGACTCGGGCAGGGGCAGGGAGGCGAAGTCGGCGGCCGTGCTGTCGGGTGCCTGGATCGCGGCGAGTATCGCGTGCGTCTCGTTCATGGTGCTGCCTCCGGCGAAGCGTGTTCGGGGACGCTTGAGGGACGTCGGGGGTGAGAGCTGTGCGTCGGTTCGTACGGCGGTTCGGCTCCGGCGGTGCCGCCGGTGTGCGCGGTACGTACGGGCGCGGTGGCGCCCTGGCGCCTGTGACGAGGCGCGTCCGGGTGTGCGAGCCGGGGCTTGCTGGGACAGCCGGCGCGCGCTCTGGTGCCGTGCGCCGGTCACCCGGACACCTCGTACCGTATGGCACGCCGTGCCAGGCTGCAAGACACTCGGTGCCAAAAACTTCTCTCAGATGTCGAGCGGGTTGCACGGATGAGCATGCGAAGGCTCCCCGGCCGGATGCGGCCGGGGAGCCCGTGGCGGGAGTGAAACCGCTGGTCAGCCCTTCTTCAGGGCCTTCTCGATGGTGCGCATGACCTCGCTCAGCGGGGCGTCCGTACGGGCGACCGCGACGAGCACGTCCGAGCCCTCGCCGCCGGCCGTGAGGACCGCCGGAGCCCCCGCCTCGCCGCCCAGACCCACCGGGCCGTGCGGCTGGCCGACGCCGGCGAACCGGGCCCGTACCACCGCGAAGGCCCGGTCGAGCTGGCCCTCCACGTCGCCCTCCGCGCCCCCGCGCAGCCAGCGGCGCAGCACGTGGTTGTGCGCGGTGACCACGGCCGAGGCGGCGACCTCGGCGAGCAGCGGGCCGTCGTCGCCGTCCTGGTGGGCGCCCTCGTCGTAGTGGCCCAGCAGGTAGCGGGTGAACAGCCGCTCGTAGCGGGAGACCGAGGCGATCTCGCGCTCGCGCAGCGTCGGCACCTCCCTGGTCAGGCGGTAGCGCTCGACGGAGACCGCGGGCTGGGCCGCGTACATCCGCATGACCTCCCTGATGCCGCGGCACACGGTGTCCAGCGGGTACTCGTGCGGCGGCGCGGCGTCCAGGACGGCCTTCACGCGCTCCAGCGTGTCGTCGTGGTCGGGGAAGATCGCCTCTTCCTTGGAGCGGAAGTGGCGGAAGAAGGTGCGGCGGGCCACGCCCGCCGCCGCGGCGATCTCGTCCACTGTCGTCGCCTCGTAGCCCTTGGTCGCGAACAGCTCCATCGCGGCCGCCGCGATGTCGCGGCGCATCTTCAGGCGCTGGGTGCTGGAGTTGGCACGGCTGGGCTTCGCAGGCTGGGACATGTAAGGAACGTACTCCATGGGTGGGCCTCGGATCGCCGCCGATTCGCGGGCGGGCGGCCGGGGCGGGCGGTGCCCGGCGGCCGGCCGGCACCCGCCGGCCGGCCGGCGCTCAGCGCGGGGCGGCGGCGTACTCGCGGAAGCCGCGGCCCGTCTTGCGGCCGAGGCAGCCCGCGGCGACCAGGTGCTCCAGCAGCGGCGCGGGAGCCAGCCCCGGGTCGCGGAACTCGCGGTGCAGCACCCGCTCGATGGCCAGCGAGACGTCCAGGCCCACCACGTCCAGCAGCTCGAACGGGCCCATGGGATAGCCGCCGCCGAGCTTCATCGCGGCGTCGATGTCGTCCGGCGAGGCGTAGTGCTCCTGGACCATCTTCACCGCGTTGTTCAGATACGGGAACAGCAGCGCGTTGACGATGAAGCCGGCCCGGTCGCCGCAGTCCACGGCGTGCTTGCCCAGCCGGGTGCAGACCTCGCGGACGGTGGCGTGCGCCTCGTCCGCGGTACGGACCGTGCGCACCACCTCCACCAGCTTCATCACCTGCGCCGGGTTGAAGAAGTGCATGCCGATCACGTCCTCGGGGCGCGAGGTGGCCGCGGCGCACGCGATGACGGGCAGCGAGGACGTGGTGGTGGCCAGCACCGCCCCCGGCGCCGCCACCTTGTCCAGGGCGGCGAACAACTCCCGCTTGACCGCCAGGTCCTCGGCGACCGCCTCCACGATCAGCCCGGCGCCGGCCAGCGCGTCCAGGGCGCCGGCGGGGGAGATCCGGGCCAGCGCGGTGTCGCGGTCCGCGGCACCCAGCCGGCCCCTGGCGACGGAGCGGGCCAGCGACGTGGCGACGCGGGCCTTCGCCGCCTCCGCCTTCGCCGTGCTGCGGGCGGCGAGCGTGACCGCGTACCCCGCCCGGGCGCAGACCTCCGCGATGCCGCTCGCCATCGTGCCGGAGCCGGCGACGCCCACCTCCGCGACCGGCCGCGGCGGCGCGCCCCACGCCGCGCCGGCGGCGGAGGAGGCGGCGTCGGGCACGGCGGCGTCAGGCACGGCGGTGCCGCTGCCGGGGGCGTCGTAGGCGTAGAAGCCGCGGCCCGCCTTGCGGCCGGTCAGCCCGGCGGCGGTCAACTGGCCGAGGACGGGCGCCGGGGCGTGCAGCCGGTCCTGCGACGCGGCGTACATCGCCTCCAGCACCGTGCGCGCGGTGTCGACGCCGATCAGGTCGAGCAGCTCCAGCGGGCCCATCGGCAGACCGCAGCCGAGCTTCATCGCCGCGTCGATGTCCTCGCGGCTGGCGTAGCGCGACTCGTACATCGCCGCGGCCTGGTTGAGATAGCCGAAGAGCAGCCCGTCGGCGATGAACCCGGGCCGGTCGCCCACCGCGACGGGCTCCTTGCCCAGCTCCCGCACCAGCGCGGTGACCCGCTCCACCGCCGACGGCTCGGTGAGCACGGAGGAGACCACCTCCACCAGGCGCATCGCCTGGACCGGGGTGAAGAAGTGCAGGCCGAGGACGCGTTCGGGGTGCGCGGAGGAGGCGGCGAGGCGGGTGACGGACAGCGCGTTGGTGCCGGTGGCGATCACCGCGTCCGGGCGGACGACGCGGTCCAGCCCGGCGATGACCTGCTGCTTGACCTCGTACGACTCGGGCACCACCTCGATGACCAGGTCCGCGTCGGCGGCGGCGCGCAGGTCGGGGAAGGTGCGCAGCCGGGCCAGCACGCCGGCGCGGGCGCCCTCGGTGAGCCGGCCGCGGACGACGGCGCGGTCCGTGGCGCGCTCCAGCGCGGCGGCGCAGCCGCGCGCGGCGGCCTCGTCGACGTCGATGCCGACGACCTCGCGGCCGGCGCGGGCCAGCACCTCGCACAGGCCGGTGCCCATCGTGCCGAGGCCGACGACGGCCACGGTGGGGAAGGGGATCGATCGGGATTCGGGGACAGGGCTGCGGTCCATCGCGGGACTCCAGTCGTGACGCGGGAGAAGGCGGGAGAAGGCAGGAGCGGGAGAAGGCGGGAGAGGGGCCGGGGCCGCACACGGCGGCGGGGGCCGGGGCACGACGGCCCGCGGCGGAAGCCGCACGGCGGCGGAGCGCGCGGCGGCGAGAACCGCGGCCGGCCCTGTCCCGGGGCCGGGCGTCCTCACCACGGGCACCGGGGCGCCCGTCGCGCGTGCTGTCAGTTGCCGAACCGACTTCAGCTCTCGGCGGCTGCGTCACCAGACCGCCCGAGCAGGGGTGCTGCTCGTCCCCCGAGCTTAACTCGCGAGTAACCATGGGCGCCAGAGGGTGAATCAGGGAATGTACCCCCCAGTCGGGGCACACATGGAGTGAACCCCGATCGACGAGGCCGTCACCGGCCGGTGACGGTACACGTACCCTGAGTGCCGGCAAGGGCAGGGGGGCGAGGCATGGACCAGGAGTATCTGGCGCTCACCGAACGGATCCGCGGCAGGCTGGAGGACCCGCCGGCGCGGGCGCGGTTCGACCGCATGACCGCGCTCGCGCGACAGCGCACGACCACCGCGTACGACGAGCTGGCGCGCGTGCTGGAACTGCCCGGCGAGCCGCTGTGGGCCCGGGAGCTGGCGGCCTTCGCGCTGGGCACGGCGGGGGACCGGCGGGCGTTCGAGACGCTGGTGCTGCTGCTCAACTACCGCGATCCGGTACGGGCCGAGAGCGCGGCGTGCGCGCTGGACCGGCTCGGCGACCCGCGCACCGCGCGGGCGGCGGCGGCCCTGGCGACGAACCCGCTGCGCACCGCGTACGCGCTGCACGCCATCCGGCTGCTGGTCCGGCTGCGCGCGCCGGAGTCGGCGCCGGCGCTGATCAGCACCCTCCAGCGGCTCGTGCGCGAGCCGCAGCACCACTGGCCGATCGCCACCGCCTGCGTCGAGGGGCTGGGCGAGCTGGGCGACCAGCGCGCGATCCCGGCGCTCTCCGAGGCGCTGGGCTTCCCGCAGTTGTGGCGCGCGGCCACGGCGGCGATCACCCGCATCGGCCCGCGCACCCCGTCGCAGTGAGGCGCCGGGCGCGGGCGGCCGCGCGGGCCGGGGGTGCGGCGGTACGGGCCGGGCCCCGGGGCGTACCGCCGCGAACCGGCGTCAGAGCAGCGTCAACTGCGTGTTCTCCGGGCCGTCCGGCTGCGCGCCGGGCCCCTCCTCGGGCTCGATGCGGCGCGCGATGCCGGGCGCCGACGGGCCTATGCCCAGCTCCGTCGCGTACTCGTGCACCTGCCGGGTGATCTGGCGCTGGTACCACTTCGGCGCGTACGACCCGCCCGCGTACATCGTGCGGTACCGGCGGACCAGGTGCGGGTGGTGCCGCTCCAGCCAGCCCATGAACCACTCCCGCGCGCCCGGCCGCAGATGCAGCACCAGCGGCGTCACCGACGTGGCGCCCGCCTCCGCCACCGCCCGTACGGTGGCGCGCAGTTGCTCCGGCGTGTCGCTGAGGAACGGGATCACCGGCGCCATCAGCACCCCGCAGCCGATGCCGTGCTCGGCCAGGGTGCGGACCACGTCGAGCCGGCGCTGCGGCGCGGGCGTGCCCGGCTCGACGGTCCGCCACAGCTCCTCGTCGACGAAGCCGACGGAGACCGCGACCCCGACCTGGGTGACCTCGGCCGACTGCTTGAGCAGCGGCAGGTCGCGGAGGATGAGCGTGCCCTTGGTGAGGATCGAGTACGGGTTGGCGAAGTCCCGCAGGGCGGCGAGGATGCCGGGCATCAGCCGGTAGCGCCCCTCGGCCCGCTGGTAGCAGTCGACGTTCGTGCCCATGGCGATGTGCTCCCCGCGCCACCGCCGGCCGCCCAGCTCGCGGCGCAGCAGCTCCGGGGCGTTGACCTTCACCACGATCTGCGAGTCGAAGCCGCGGCCGGTGTCCAGGTCCAGGTAGCTGTGGGTCTTTCTGGCGAAACAGTAGACACAGGCGTGACTGCACCCTCTGTACGGGTTCACGGTCCAGTCGAAGGCCATCCGCGACGCTCCCGGCACCTTGTTGACGATCGAGCGCGCCCGCACCTCGTGGAACGTGATGCCGCGGAACTCCGGGGTGTCGAACGTGCGGGTGACGACGGCGGCCGTGCCGAAGAGGGCGGGCGGCGCGGCCCCGGTGGCCGCGCCGCCGT
Source organism: Streptomyces sp. 184 (assembly GCF_045781775.1). NCBI lineage: Bacteria > Bacillati > Actinomycetota > Actinomycetes > Kitasatosporales > Streptomycetaceae > Streptomyces > Streptomyces sp. 184. The sequence goes on from NZ_CP123230.1 coordinate 2,856,184, forward strand.
CGGCGGCCTCGTCGGTCAGATTCTCCCAGCGCATCGGCACCTCCTGTTGATCTGCGACCGAGAATAGAACAGATGTTCCCTTCGCGTCGAGTCCTCGATCGGGTGACCCCGGTCGCCGCCGCGCGGACGGGCCGTCACCCGGCCTCACCGATTCGAGTGGTTTCCTCCCGGGCCCCCGCGCGCACCAGGCTCCGCCCACCCTTCGTGAAAGCCGCTGATGAGCGCCCGATGGGCGCCCCGGGCAACCGAGTTGACGCGCCGCCGCGCCGTCGCGCGGGGGAGTGATCGCGTTTGCCCCGGGATCTTGCGCGATGCGACAAAGGGTCCGGCGCAGGCGGACGATGGGGAGCTGGCACGTGGGGACGACCCTGGTGAACGACGAGCCGGTCACCGTGCCCGCGGCCGGTCCGGCGGCGGGACCGGCCAGGCCGGCGCGAGCGTCGGGACGTACCGGAAAGGGCGGGCCGCCCGCCGGACCCGGCCCGGCGGACGGCTACGGCGACGACGACGGCCCGGCGCTCAGCCCCCGCCGCGTACGGCTGGTGTTCCTGGCCCTGATGCTCGCGCTGCTCCTCGCCGCGCTGGAGCAGATGATCGTCGCCACCGCGCTGCCGAAGATCGTCGGCGAGCTGCACGGCCTGGACCGGATGTCCTGGGCGATCACCGCCTACCTGCTCACCTCCACCATCGGGCTGCCGATCTACGGCAAGCTCGGCGACCTCTTCGGCCGCAAGGGCGTCTTCCAGTTCGCCATCGTGGTGTTCATCGTCGGCTCCGCGCTCGCCGGCGCCGCGCGCAGCATGGACCAGCTCATCGCGTTCCGCGCGGTGCAGGGCATGGGCGCCGGCGGGCTCATGATCGGCGTGCAGGCGATCATCGCCGACATCGTCCCGCCCCGCGAACGCGGGCGCTACATGGGCATGATCGGCGCCGCCTTCGGCCTCGCCTCGGTCGCCGGACCGCTGCTCGGCGGGTTCTTCACCGACGAGCTGTCCTGGCGCTGGTGCTTCTACTTCAACGTGCCCTTCGGCCTGGTCACCCTGGTGCTGACCGGCCTGGTGCTGAAGCTGCCCAAGCCCACCGCCCGGCCCCGCCTCGACGTGCTGGGCGCGCTGTTCCTCGCCGCCGCCTCCACCTGCCTGGTGCTGCTGACCAGTTGGGGCGGCCTGGAGTACGCCTGGACCTCCGACGTCATCCTCGGGCTCGGCGCCGGTGCGGTGGGCGCCACCGTCCTGCTGCTCGTCGTCGAGCACTTCGCCGTCGAACCCGTGCTGCCGCTGCGGCTGTTCCGCGACAGCGTCTTCAACGTCACGTCCCTGGTCGGAGCCGTGATCGGCATCGCGCTCTTCGGCGCGGCCAGCTATCTGCCGACCTTCCTCCAGATGGTCGACGGCGCCAGCGCCACCGAGTCCGGGCTGCTGATGCTGCCGATGATGGGCGGCGTCGTCGTCGCCTCCATCGTCTCCGGCCACCTCATCACCCGCACCGGCAGCTACCGCCGCTACCCGGTGGCCGGCTGTGCCACCGCCGCCGTCGGCATGTGGCTGCTCTCCCGCCTGGACGAGCACACCACGCAGTTGTCGTACAGCGTGTGGATGGCCGTCCTCGGCACCGGCGTCGGCCTCGTGCTGCCCGTGCTCATCCTCGCCGTGCAGAACGCGGTACACCCCGCCGACCTCGGCGTCGCCACCAGCGCGCACAACTACTTCCGGCAGATCGGCGGTTCGGTCGGCGCGGCGATCTTCGGCACCGTCTTCTTCGACCGGCTCGCCGACGAACTGACCGACACCCTGCCCCCGCCGCCCCCCGGCGGCTCGCTGCCCGACCCGGAGTCGATCACCCCCGAGGCCGTCCACGCCCTCGACGCCGAACTGCGCGACGGCTACGTCCGCGCCTACGCCGAGGCCATGCCGGGCATCTTCCTCTACCTGGTGCCCGTGCTCCTCCTCGGCCTCCTGTTCGCCTTCCTGCTCAAGGAGAGACCACTGGTGTCCCAGAACCTCACGGGCCCCGGCCCCGCCACGGACGAGAACCCGGCGGTCGACTCCCCCGTGCCCGCGGCCCGCGTCGCCGTCCCGGCGGGCGCCGGGGTGCCGGTGTGCGGCAGCGTGCAGCACCAGGACGGCACCACCGTGCCGCGCGCGGCGCTCACCCTCATCGACGGCGCCGGCCGCCAGGTGGGCCGCGACGCCAGCCGCGAGGACGGCCGGTACGTGCTGCCCACCCCGGGCGCCGGCTCGTACGTCCTGGTGGCCGCCGCGGGCGGGCACCAGCCGCAGGCCGTCACGGTCACCGTCGGGGACCGGCCGGTCGAGCTGGACCTCGTGCTGGGCGGCGCGGGGCGGATCTGCGGCACGGTCGCCGCGGCCGACGGCACGCCGCTGGGGAACGTCGTCGTGACCCTCACCGACGCGCGCGGGGAGGTCGTCGCCTCGGCGCGCAGCGGCCACGACGGCGCGTACGCCATCGGCGAGCTGGTCGCCGGCGAGTACACCCTCGCCGCCACCGCCCCGGGCTTCCGGCCCGCCGCGCTGCCGGTCTCGGTGCAGGCGGCGCGCGAGACCCGGCAGGACGTCGAGCTGGCCGGCGGCGCGGTGCTGCGCGGCACGGTACGTGCCTACGGCGGGCGGCCGGTGGAGGACGCCCGGGTCACGCTGCTGGACGCCGCGGGCAACGTCGTCGACACCGGCACCACGGGCCCGGACGGCGCGTTCCGCTTCGTCGACCTGTCGGCGGGCGAGTACACGGTGATCGCCGCGGGGTACCCGCCGGTGGCCACGGTGCTGCGCGTGGAGGGCGGCGGGCGCACGGAGCGGGACCTCCAGCTCGGGCACGGCGACTAGTCGGGCCGGACAGCCGGCGGCGGCAGGCGGTCCGCGGCTGCACCCGGGACCGGGCCGGTCCGGGCGCGAAGATCCCCGGTCTCGCCGCGGCCCGGTGCCGCCGGTCGCGACCGGGTGTGCGCCGGACGGCGTACGACCGAAGTCTCCCCGGAAATGGCTGGTCGCAGGCCGTCCCGGGGGAGTTGAAGCGGTCTAGACCTCTGTACGTATCCACAGGGGTTTCACCGCTTCGTCCGACCGCGTACCGTGGCTCGGCATGAAGGTCTTGATCAGCGCCGACATGGAGGGGGCCACCGGCGTCACGTGGCCCGCCGACGTGCTTCCCGGCGGCCCGCAGTGGGAGCGCTGCCGGCCCATGTTCACGTCCGACGTCAACGCCGCCATCGAGGGCTTCTTCGCCGGCGGCGCCGACGAGGTGCTGGTCAACGAGGCGCATTGGACGATGCGCAATCTGCTCCTGGAGCGGCTCGACGACCGCGCCCAGATGCTCACCGGGCGGCACAAGTCGCTGTCCATGGTCGAGGGCGTGCAGCGCGGCGACGTCGACGGCATCGCCTTCGTGGGGTACCACACGGGCGCGGGCACCGAAGGGGTGCTCGCGCACACCTACCTGGCCAACTCCCTCACCGGCGTCTGGCTCAACGGCGTACGGGCCAGCGAGGGCCTGCTGAACGCGCACGTGGTCGCCGAGTTCGGGGTCCCGGTGGTGCTCGTCACCGGCGACGACAAGACCGTCGAGGACGCCAGGGGGTACGCGCCCGCGGCCCCCGGCGTCGCCGTCAAGGACTACGTCTCGCGGTACGCGGCGGTGTGCCGCACCCCGGCCCGTACCGCGGCCGACATCCGGGCGGCGGCCACCGAGGCCGCGGCGCTCGCGGTGCGGACGGAGCCGGTGCGCGGCGGACCGTTCACGGTGGAGCTGGAGTTCGACGCGGAGCACCTGGTCGGCGCGGCGACGGTCGTGCCGGGGGTGGCGCCGGCCGGTGAGCGGCGCGTGGCGTACACGACGGAGACCATGTACGACGGCATCCGCTGCTTCAAGGCGGTCACCACGCTCGTCTCGGCCGCCGTGGAGGAGCAGTATGGCTGACCCGACCGCACCCGCCGCGGGCGCCCCGGCCGCCCACGGCCCCGGTCCGGACGCGGCGGCGCTGGACGAGGTGGTGCGCTTCACCTCCGACCTGATCCGCATCGACACCACCAACCACGGCGGCGGCGACGGCGTCGAACGCCAGGCCGCGGAGTACGTCGCGGAGCGGCTCGCCGACGCCGGCATCGAGCCCGCCCTGCTGGAGAAGGCCCCCGACCGGACGAACGTCGTGGCCCGTATCGAGGGCACCGACCCGGGCGCCGACGCCCTGCTCGTCCACGGCCATCTCGACGTGGTGCCCGCCGAGCCCGCCGACTGGAGCGTCCACCCGTTCTCCGGCGAGGTACGCGACGGCGTGGTCTGGGGCCGCGGCGCCATCGACATGAAGAACATGGACGCGATGGTCCTCTCGGTCGTACGGGCCTGGGCGCGCGCCGGCGTCCGTCCCCGCCGCGACATCGTGCTCGCCTTCACCGCCGACGAGGAGGCCAGCGCCGAGTACGGCTCCGGCTACCTGGCCGAGGAGCACGCCGCGCTCTTCGAGGGCTGCACCGAGGGCATCAGCGAGTCCGGCGCCTTCACCTTCCACGCCGGCGAGGGCCTGAGGCTCTACCCGGTCGCCGCCGGCGAGCGCGGCACGGCCTGGCTGCGGCTGACCGCCCGCGGGCGCGCCGGACACGGCTCGAAGGCCAACACCGACAACGCCGTCTCCCGGCTGGCCGCCGCCGTCGGCCGGATCGGCGAGCACCGCTGGCCCGTGCGGCTCACGCCCACCGTCCGCGCCGCGCTGACCGAGACGGCCGCGGTGTTCGGCATCGAGGTCGCCCCCGAGGAGCTGGACGACCCCGCCTTCGACGTGGACGCGCTGCTCGGCAAGCTCGGCCCGGCCGCCGCCCTCGTCGCGCCCACCGTGCGCAACAGCTCCAACCCCACGGTCCTCGCCGCCGGCTACAAGGTGAACGTCATCCCCGGCAGTGCCACCGCCCAGGTCGACGGCCGGATGGTGGCGGGCGGCGAGGAGGAGTTCGCCCGTACGCTCGACGAGCTGACCGGACCGTACGTCGACTGGGAGTTCAGCCACCGCGAGGTCCCCCTCACCGCCCCCGTCGACGCCCCGGTGTACGCGGCGATGCGCGCTTCCCTCCAGCGCTTCGACCCCGGCGCGCACGTCGTGCCGTACTGCATGTCGGGCGGCACCGACGCCAAGCAGTTCTCCCGCCTGGGCATCACCGGCTACGGCTTCTCGCCGCTGAAGCTCCCCGCCGGCTTCGACTACCAGGCGCTGTTCCACGGCGTGGACGAGCGGGTGCCGGTGGAGGCGCTGCACTTCGGCGTGCGGGTGCTGGACGACTTCCTCAGATCGGCCTGACGCACCCCGCCCCAGAACCGCGCGGGAAGCAGCGCAACGACCAGCGAGCGCGCCGGCGAGAGCGCCGGTGCCTCGGCCACCAGCGGAAAGAGACGACACCGCCCGTGACCACCGCCCCGTACGGCACCTGGACCTCCCCCCTGACCGCCGCCCTCGCCGCGACCCACGACGGCCGCCCGGAGTATCTGGACGCCGTCGGCGACGAGGTGTGGTGGACCGCCCCGCGACCGCGCGAGGGCGGGCGCCGGGCGCTGGTGCGGCTGCGCCCGGACGGCACCGAGGAGTCGGTGCTGCCCGCGCCGTGGAACGTGCGCAACAGGGTCATCGAGTACGGCGGCCGGCCCTGGGCCGGCGTGCCGCGCGCCACCGGCGGCCCGCTGATCGTCTTCACCCACTTCGCCGACCAGCGGCTGTACGCGTACGAGCCCGACGGCGGCGGCGACCCCCGCCCGCTCACGCCCGTCTCCGGCGTCGGCGGCGGGCTGCGCTGGTGCGACGCCGTCGTGCTGCCCGAGCGCGGCGAGGTGTGGTGCGTGCTGGAGGAGTTCACCGGGCAGAGTCCCACCGACGTACGCCGCGTGCTCGCCGCCGTGCCGCTGGACGGCTCGGCGTCCGCCGACCGCGCCGCCGTGCGCGAGCTGACCGACGACCGGCACCGCTTCGTCACCGGCCCGCGCCTGTCCCCGGACGGCCGGCAGGCCGCCTGGATCGCCTGGGACCACCCGCAGATGCCCTGGGACGGCACGGAGCTGCGCGTCGCCGACATCACCGGCGACGGCCGGCTGGCCGGGGTCACCACGGTGCTCGGCGCCCAGACCGGCTCCGAGGCGGAGTCCGTCGCGCAGGCCGAGTGGCTGCCGGACGGCACGCTCGTCGCCGCCACCGACCGCAGCGGCTGGTGGAACCTGCACCGGGTCGACCCCGCCACCGACGTGACGAGCGAACTGTGCCCGCTGCCCGAGGAGTTCGCCGACGCCCTGTGGAAGGTCGGGCTGCGCTGGTTCGCCGTCCTCGGCAACGGCCTCGTCGCCACCCTGCACGGCACCGGCGGCACCCGCCTCGGCGTCCTCGACCCCGCCACCGGCGAGCTGGCCGACGTGCCGGGCCCCTGGTCGAACTGGGCCGCGGCCCTCGCGGTCGCCGGCGAACGGGTCTTCGGCCTGGCCGCGAGCCCGGTCACCGGGTACGAGGTCGTCGAGCTGGACACCGCCACCGGCCACGCCCGGGTCGCCGGCAACGCCCACCGCGACGCGGTCGACCCGGCCTACCTGCCGCGGCCCGTGTCCCGCACCTTCAGGGGACCCGACGGCCGCGACGTGCACGCCCACGTCTACCCGCCGCACCACCCGCAGGCCGCCGGCCCCGAGGGCGAGCTGCCGCCGTACGTGATCTGGGCGCACGGCGGCCCCACCGGGCACGTACCGCTGGTGCTCGACCTGGAGATCGCCTACTTCACCTCGCGCGGCATCGGCGTCGCCGAGGTCAACTACGGCGGCTCCACCGGCTACGGCCGCGCCTACCGCGAGCGGCTGCGCGAGCAGTGGGGCGTCGTGGACGTCGAGGACTGCGCCGCCGTCGCCCGCGCGCTCGCCGACGAGGGCACCGCCGACCCCGCCCGGCTGGCGATCCGCGGCGGCAGCGCGGGCGGCTGGACGACCGCCGCGTCCCTGACCTCGCCGCTCGCCGACGGGCTGTACGCGTGCGGCACCGTCGTCTACCCCATCCTCGACCTCGCCGGCTGGGCCACGGACGAGACGCACGACTTCGAGTCGCGGTACCTGGAGTCGCTGGTCGGCCCGCTCGCGGCGGTGCCCGAGCGGTACCGCGAGCGCTCCCCGGTGAACCACGCCGACCGGATCACCGCGCCGTTCCTGCTGCTCCAGGGGCTCGACGACGTGATCTGCCCGCCGGTGCAGTGCGAGCGGTTCCTGGACGCCCTCGCCGGCCGGGGCGTGCCGCACGCGTACCTCACCTTCGAGGGCGAGGGCCACGGCTTCCGGCGCGCCGACACCCTGACCCGGGCGCTGGAGGCCGAGCTGTCGCTGTACGCGCAGACGTTCGGCTTCGCGGCGCCGGACGTGCCCGTCGTGGACCTGGGCGCCCCCGTGCGGCGGCCCGCCGCCGGCGCCGCCGCCCCGGCCACCGGGTCCGCCGTCGCGCTCGTCCGCCCCCGCCGGCTGCGCCCCGGCGACCGGGTCGCCGTCGTCGCCCCCAGCGGCGGGTTCCCGCGCAAGGAACTGGACGCCGGCGTGGAGGTGCTGCGCGGCTGGGGCCTGGACGTCACCGTCCACCCCACCGCGTACGGCCGGCACGACACGCTGTCCTACCTCGCCGCCGACGACGCCGCCCGCGCCCGGGACTTCGCGCGCGCCTGGTGCGACCCGGAGGTCGCCGCCGTCTTCTCCGGCCGCGGCGGCTACGGCGCCCACCGCATGCTCGACCACGTCGACTGGGCCGCCCTGCGCGAGGCAGCACCGAAGGTCTACGTCGGCTTCAGCGACGCCACCGTCCTGCACGAGGCCGTCGCCACCCACCTCGGCGTGGCCACCCTGCACGGGCCGATGCCCGCCTGGACCACGTTCGCCGCGGACGACGCCACCCGCGACCACCTGCGCCGCACCCTCTTCGAGCCGGCCACCGTGCAGCGCCTGACCAGCCCCGGCGCCCGCGCCCTGGTTCCCGGCCGGGCCCGCGGCGTGACCCTCGGCGGCTGCGTCAGCCTGCTGGCCGCCGGCCTCGGCACCCCCGGCGCCCGCGCCGGCGCCGCCGGCGGCATCCTGCTCGTCGAGGACGTCGACGAGGAGGACTACCGCCTCGACCGCATCCTCACCCAGCTCCGCCGCAGCGGCTGGCTGACCGGCGTTGCCGGCGTCGTCTGCGGCACCTGGGCCGACTGCGGCCCGTACGAGGACGTCCGCGCCGTGCTCGCCGACCGGCTCGGCGACCTCGGCGTGCCGGTGCTGGAGGGCCTGGACTTCGGCCACGGCGTCCCGGCCCTGACCGTGCCGCTCGGCGTCCCCGCCGTCCTCGACGCGGACGCCGGCACCCTCACACTCGACACCCCGGGGCTCGCATGAGGCGACTCGCCCGCAGGGCCGCGCCGCCGCCGCCGGACCGGCCGCGGATGCCGATCGACGAACCCTCGCCCGGCTCCCGTACGGACCCGCGCGAGCTGCTGGAGACGTACCTCGACCACTACCGGGCCGAGGTGCTGCGCAAGCTCGGCGGCCTGGCCGAGGAGGAGCTGCGCTCCAGCCGCGTGGCCTCCGGCTGGACGCCGCTGGAGCTGCTGGTCCATCTGACGTGGGTGGAGCGCCGCTGGTTCGCGTGGGGCTTCGCCGCCCGCCCGCTGCCCGACCCGTGGGGCGACCGCGGCCCGGACGACCGCTGGACGGTCCCCGCCGATGCCACGACCGAGGAGCTGAAGGACGCCTTCCGGGCGGCCTGCGCCCGCTCCCGGGAGATCGTCGCCGGTGTCCCGCTGGACCGCACGGCCGCCGTCGGCGGGCGGTTCGCGACCGCGGACGAGGCGCCGTCGCTGGCGCTGATCCTCTTCCACGTGCTCCAGGAGTACGCGCGCCACGCGGGCCACCTCGACATCGCGCGGGAGCTGGCCGACGGCGTCACCGGCGAGTGACGTTCGCCCGAACGCCTCCGCCGCCGGGCGCCGCCCCGGCCGCGGGCCCATGCTGGGCGCATGGCTCGTACCACGGCACGCACGGACGGCGCGGGCGGCGCCGGGCAGGCGCTCACGCCGCGCAGGGTGGTCGCGATCGTGCTGGCCGCCCTCGGGCTGGCCTTCATTTTCCAGAACACCCGGCGCGTCCGCATCCAACTGCTGTTCTGGGAGGTCACCACGCCGCTGTGGCTGGCGCTGCTGGCCGTGGCCCTGATCGGCATGCTCGTGGGGTGGATGCTCCAGCGCCGCAGGTGACGCGGTAGCCGGGCGGCTCAGCCGGCGCTGCCCGGCGCGGAGGGCCAGGGCGAGGGCCGGCTCCCGGCGCGGCAGGTCGGCGACGGGCAGTCGGACGAGCGTGCCCGCGGCTAGCTCCGGTCCGACCGTGGAGCGGTTCCTCACGCGCCGCGCGCACGGGCACGAACTCGTCGCGCTGCTGCGGGCGGAGGGCCCGCGGGCGGCGGCCGATGTCAGTGCCGGGCCGTAGCGTCGGGGCCATGAGCAGTACGCCACGGGCGGATCGCGACGTCCCCGCCTGCCACGAGTGGACGCCGCCCGGCGCGCCGCCCGCCGCCGGCCCGGGCGGGGCGCTCGGGGCGATACGGCGATGGCAGGCCGACCGGTGCGCGGTCTGCGGTCTGCGACCCGCCCGGCTCGTCATCGACCACCACCACGTCTCCGGGCTGGTCCGAGGGCTGCTCTGCGAGTCGTGCAACGTCGCAGAGGGACGGCGCACGTCGTACTACGCCGAGCCCTACGCCTCGTACCGCCGCCGCCCGCCCGCGGTGATCGTCGGCCTCACCGAGCGCTACCCCCACTGGCGCCCGAACGCCTACCACTACGTCCTCGGCGACCCTCCCGACGACCCCGCGCTCGCCGCCCGCGTGCTGGACCACCTCATACGCCACCCGCCCCGGCGGCCCACCGGCCGCCCGGTCGAGATCCCCGGGCTGCCCGGCCACTACCTCGTGGGGGACGAAATGCGCCGTCTCGCCGAGCGGCTGGCGGCGGAGGCATAGTGGAGAGATGACTGTTCTCTTCCGACGCACCGTACCGATCTTCCGCATCTTCGACATCGACAAGGCCCGCGAGTTCTACGTCGGTTACCTGGGCTTCACGGTCGACTGGGAGCACAGATTCTCCGACGGCTTCCCGCTCTACATGCAGGTCTCCCGCGGCGACCTCACGCTCCACCTGAGCGAGCACCACGGCGACGCCAGCCCCGGCGCCACGGCGTACGTCGAGGTCGACGGCGCGGGCGAGCTGCACGCCGAGCTGAAGGCCAAGGACTACCCGTACCTCAAGCCCGGGCTGGAGGAGGACGCCGGCATCGGCACGATCCTGGAGCTGACCGACCCGTTCGGCAACAGGCTGCGGTTCGTCCAGCCGAACCCCTGAGCCGGGCCGGGCGTAGACTCGCCCGGTGCCCGAGAACGATGTCATCGCGGCCGGCGCCCGCACCGCGATCCGCACCCCGCGCCCCGCCGACGAGGAGGAGTTCCTCGCCCGCGCCCGCGACAGCGCCGAGCTGCACCACCCGTGGCTGTCCCCGCCCGCCACCCCCGCCGACTACCGCGCCTACCTGGAACGGCTCGGCGAGCCGCAGACCGAGGGCTTCCTCGTCTGCGAGCGCGAGTCCGGCGCCATCGCCGGCTACGTCACCATCAACGCCATCGTGCGCCGCGCGTTCCTCTCCGGCGCCCTCGGCTACGGGGCCTTCGTCCCCTACGCCGGCCGGGGCCACATGTCCGCGGGCATCGGCCTCGTCGTCCGGTACGCCTTCACCCACCTGGGCCTGCACCGCCTGGAGATCAACGTCCAGCCGGGCAACGCCGCCTCCATCGCCCTGGCCAAGCGCGCCGGCTTCCGGCTGGAGGGCTTCTCGCCGGACTACCTGTTCATCGACGGCGCCTGGCGCGACCACGAACGCTGGGCCCTGACCACGGAGATGACCGCGGAGACGACGGCCGGGACGACCGCCGGGACCGAGCCCGGAACGGGCCGCGCCCCCGGCGGCGCGCGCTAGCGCTCAGCGGCGGCGGTCGACGTACTCGAAGATGCTGCCGTCGGGGTGGCGCGCCACCATGTTGCGCCCGATCGGGGTCTTTGAGGGGCCCGCGACGATCTCGGCGCCGACCGACCGGAGCGTCGCGTACGCCTCGGCGACGTCCTTGACCGCCAGCGTCGCGGTGATTCTGCGCAGCACGTCGAGGGTCTCGGGCGGGCCGGACATCAGCAGGAAGCAGCCGACCGCGGCGACGGAGACGCCCGCCTGCGAGAAGCGCTGCGCCTGTTCGCCGGTCAGCCTCTCGTACGTGTCGACGGCGGACTCGAGGTCGGCCACGCAGATGCGCAGTGAGGTGCCGAGGATCTCCATGGGAAGAGTCTAGGGGCGGCGAAGGCGCGTGCGCCGCCGGGCCGTTGGAGCGGCCGGCGGCCGGCGGTCGGCAGCAGGGGCGCCGGAGCGCCGGGCCCGTCACGGCACCCGGCAGAGCACCTCGCCGTGCAGCACCGCGAACCACGCGCCCTCGGCCGCGCCCCACTCCCGCCAGCCGGCCGCGATCCGCTCCAGCGCCGCCGCGTCCGCGTGCCCGCCGTCGACCGCGAGGCGGGCGTACGACGACGCCACCGTGCGGTCCGCCCACGACTCGCTCCACCATGCGCGCTCCTCGTCCGCCGCGTAGCACCATGCGCTCGCCGACGCCGTGACGTCCTCGAAGCCCGCCTCGCGGGCCCACCCCAGCAGCCGCCGCCCCGCGTCCGGCTCGCCGCCCGAGGCGCGGGCCACCCGGCGGTAGGTGTCCAGCCAGTCGTCGAGGGCGGGTACGTCGGGGTACCAGGTCATCGCGGCGTAGTCCGCGTCCCGCGCGGCCACGAGCCCGCCGGGACGGCACACCCGGCGCATCTCGGCCAGCGCCCGCACCGGGTGCGCGAGGTGCTGGAGCACCTGGTGGGCGTGCACCACGTCGAACGAGTCGTCCGGGAAGTCCAGCGCCTCCGCGTCGGCGACGGTGAACTCCACGTTCGCCACGCCCCGTTCCGCCGCCACCGCGCGCGCCTGCGCCAGGATCCCCGGCTGCGCGTCCACGGCCGTCACCCGGCCCCGCGGCACGAGGTCGGCGAGGTCGGCGGTGATCGTGCCGGGGCCGCAGCCGAGGTCGAGGACGTGCATCTCCGGGCGCAGTTCGCCGGTCAGGTACGCCGCCGAGTTGGCGGCCGTGCGCCAGCGGTGCGAGCGCAGCACCGAGTCGTGGTGTCCATGCGTGTAAACGGCCATGTGCGGCAGCGTAACCGCGGTCTCGTATGACGAGAAGAAGTGTCTCACCATACGGGCGCGAGTTCTCTGCTCCACGACTGCCCGCGCGCCGCCCGGGTAGCAGCGGGACCGGGATTGCCCGATCCTGGGAGACGGAGACAGCCGTGAAGGAGCCGCAGATGGGCGAAAGCGACCGGCGCCGGGGCGGCATCGCCCCCGCGCGGCTGAGCGACCAGCAGCTCATCAAGGAGCTGGAGACCATCCACCGCACCCGCCACGACACGCTGCTGCACGGCTCGGCGGCGGCGCTGGCCATGCACAACACGCGCATGGCGCAGCTCGAAGGCGAGTACCTGAGCCGGCACCCCGAGCGCTCCGTCGCGTTCGGCCGCACCCGCGAAGGTGCGCGCGAGCGCTGCTGAGGCACACGTGAGCACGGCCCGGAAAGCCCCCGGGGCACGGTGCCGCGCGCACCGTCCCGGGGGCGTCCGTGCGTGCGGTCGTGGGACACGCGGCCCCGTCGTATTCTGGGAAAGTCCCGTCCGCCCCGTGTTTGCAACTGCCCGCGGGGGGCAGGTGGACCTTCGTGCTTCGGACCAGAGGCACGCCGCGGGAGTACACGGCTTCGCAGCCGTCGGCGCTCCGGGCGCGTCTGGTCCGGAGCTTTGTCGTTTCCGGCCGTGGCCGGCCGCCGCCGTCGTCCTCCCGTGAGAACTGAAAGCTCGCAACTCGCCCGAGGAGGCCCCCGTGGCGCATGTCCGGGCAAGCAGAAGGCACCCGCACCACGACGCACCCGATACCTCCGCGCAGTTCCACCGGCTGGCCGAAATGCCCGAAGGACCCGACAAGCAGGCCCTGCGGCAGGAGGTCGTACGCGCCTGGATGCCGATGGCGGAGCGGCTCGCCCGTCAGTTCAGGAACCGCGGCGAGGCGATGGAAGACCTCGAACAGGTCGCGCACCTCGGCCTGGTGAAGGCCGTCCAGCGCTACGACCCGACGAAGGGCAACGCCTTCGAGAGCTATGCGGTGCCGACGATCGTCGGCGAGCTGAAGCGGCACTTCCGTGACCACATGTGGAGCGTGCACGTGCCCCGCAGGGTCCAGGAGCTGCGCAACCGCGTCCGCAGCGCGACCATGTCGCTGGCCACCACGGCCGACGACCGCTTCCCCCCGACCGCGGACATAGCCAAGGCGGCCGGACTGACAGAGGACGAGGTACGAACGGGCCTGGGAGCCCTGGAGAGTTACGCCACCCTGTCCCTGGACGCCGCCCTCACCGGCGGCTCGGAGGACGGCTACTCGCTCATCGACACCTTCGGCAGCACCGAGCCCGGCTTCGACCGGGCCGTGGACCGCGAGGCCGTGCGACCGCATCTGCGCCGACTGCCGGAACGTGAACGCGAGATCCTCTACCTGCGGTTCTTCTGCGACATGACGCAGAGCCGCATCGCCGAGCGACTGGGCATCTCGCAGATGCACGTCTCCCGTCTGATCAGCCACTCGTGCGCGCGTATCTGCGAGCGCGTCGAGGCCGACCGGGCCGCCGGCCCGGCCCGGGCCGGGGCCTCGGCCGGCTCACCCACCGCCGCGTAGGACCGGGGCCCTGCCCTGCGAGCGCGGCCCGACCGGTAGCGCGATACCGGCGGGCCGCACACCGCAGGTCGCAGGCGCACCGCCCACCCCTCCCCGTCGACCCATCTCCGTCCGTGGCTCCCCGTCGGCCCTCCCCGCCCGCTCCTCCCCGCCGACCCCTCCCGTCACCGCCGCTCACCCGACCAGGCGAACCACGCCGCCCCGCGCGTGCGTGATCTGGGACAGTAGGAGAGATTCGCACTCTTGTGAGCGCCCTAGGGGCGCGCGACGGCGGGAGGTGGCGCATGCAGCAGGCCGTCCCCGACGCCGGTCTGCCACCCCCGGCCGAACTCGTCGACGGCTTCGCCCGCGCCGCCACCGCCGCCCCCGGGCCGCCGGGCGGCGGGCCGGAGCTGCGGGCCGCCGCCGCGGGCTACTGGCACCGCCGGGGCCTGGCCACCGACCCCGGGCACGTGGCCGCCGCACCCGGCGGCCCCGCCCTGCTGCTGGCGCTGGTCGCCGCGGTCGGCGGCGAGGTGCTGCTGCCCCGCCCCTCGGCGTCCTGGTACGCGGCGCAGCCGGCCGTCCTGGGCCGCGCCGTGCACCGCGTGCCCACCACCGCCGAGTCCGGCGGCGCCCCCGATCCGGTCGCGCTGCTGGAGACCGTGCGCCGGGTACGGGCCGAGGGCGGCGACCCGCGGCTGCTGGTCCTCTCCGTCGCCGACGACCCCACCGGCACCGTGCCGCCGCCGGAGCTGGTGCACGACGCGTGCGAGGCGGCGGCCCGGGAGGGGCTGCTCGTCGTCAGCGACGAGACGTACCGCGACACGTTGCACGACCCGCACGCCACCGTGCTCGTCAGCCCCGCCGAGATGCTGCCCGACGACGTCGTCGTGCTCGCCGACCTCGGCGGCACGCTCACCCCGCCCGGCTGGCCCGCCGCCGTCGCCCGCTTCCCCGCCGGCCGCGCGGGCACCGCGCTGCGCGACGCGGTGCTCGCCGTGCTCGGCACCGCCGTGCCGCCGCTGCCGCCGCCCGTCGAGGCCGCCGCCGCGGCGGCGCTCGCCGAGCCGCCCGCCGTCACCGGCCGGCTGGCCGCCGGCATCCGGCTGCACGCCGCGCTCACCGCGGCCGTACGGGACGTGCTGACCGCCGCGGGCGCGCTGGTCCGCCCGCCGCAGGCCGGCTACCACGTGTACGCGGACCTCGAAGCCCTGCGCCGGGACCTCGCCCGCGGCGGCGTCGTGGACGCCGTGGACCTGGAGTCCGCGCTCGTCCGCGCCCTCGGCCCCGGCGCCCGCGCCCGCGCGGTCGGCGGCGCGCACCGCTTCGGCGACGACCTGACCGCCCTGCGGCTGCGGGTGGCCACGGGCCCGCTGCTCGGCGACGCCGGCGGCGCCCACGCCGCCGCGCTGGCCTCGGCCCACGCCCGGCCGCCCGCCGCCGCGGCGACCACCCTGACCCCCGCCGCCGTGCTCCCGCCGCCCACCCCGGCGGAACCTGCCGCCGCGGCCGCCGCGGGAGCGGTACCGGCGGACCAGCCGGAACCCGCGGAGTGGCCGCAGGTGGCGGAGGCGTTGAGATCCCTCGGATCGGCCCTCACCGAGCTGACAGGAGCCCGCCGTTGACCAGCCAGTCAGAGCGGACGGGGGCCGCCGGAGCCGCCGCACCGACCGAGCGCCCAGGCACCGACCCGCGCCCCCTCGGCGAGGTCCGCCGCTGGCCGCGGTCCTTCACCGACCGCCTCAACGCCCCCCTCCCCGGCCTCGGGATGCTCGCCCGGCTCGCCCGCACCGGCCAGTTCCGCCCCACGCCCAGGGCCCTCGAAGAGATCCCCGACCTGCCCTTCGAGCCCGGCCCGCTGCCCGCCGCCGGCCCCGGCACCGTCGCCGTCACCTGGGCCGGGCACGCCAGTTGGGTGCTGCGCATCGGCGGGCTGACCGTGCTCACCGACCCGCTGTGGTCCCGGCGGATCCTCGGCACCCCCGCCCGCGTCACGCCCGTCGGCGTGCGCTGGGAGGACCTGCCGCCCATCGACGCCGTCGTCGTCTCCCACAACCACTACGACCACCTCGACCGCCCCACCCTGAAGCGACTGCCGCGCCGCACCCCGCTGTTCGTGCCCGCCGGACTCGGCCGCTGGTGCCGCCGCCTCGGCTTCACCCGGGTCACCGAGCTGGACTGGTGGGAGGCCGCGGAGCTGCCCGCGCCCGGCGGACCCGTGCGCTTCGACTTCGTACCGGCGCACCACTGGAGCAAGCGCACCCTGACCGACACCTGCCGCTCGCTGTGGGGCGGCTGGGTGCTCACCGACGGGGCGGGACGGCGGGTCTACTTCGCGGGCGACACCGGCTACGGCCACCTCTTCGAGGAGATCGGCCGCCGCCTGCCGGGCATCGCGCTCGCGCTGCTGCCCATCGGCGCGTACTCGCCGCGCTGGATGCTGGGCCCGGTGCACATGGACCCCGAGGAGGCCGTGCGCGCCTGTGCGGACCTCGGCGCCCGGCGGATGGCGCCGATGCACTTCGGCACGTTCCTGCTGTCGGCGGAGCCGCCGCTGGAGCCGCTGCGGCGGGTGCGGGCGGCGTGGGAGCGCACCGGCCGGCCGCGGGCGGAGCTGTGGGACCTGCCGGTGGGGGCGTCGCGGGTGCTGTGACGGCGGTACGGGCCGGGCGCGCGGCGCGTACGCCGGGGGGCGCGTGCGCGCGTACCGGCTACGTCTCCTGCCCCCGGCCGTCGCCGCGCAGCCGCCGCCACAGCGGCGGCGCCACGGCGATCAGCACCGTCAGCACCACCGCCGCCGCCACCCCCTGCCAGGGCTCGGGGAAGAGCGAGCCGCCGAGGATGCCGATCAACTGGTAGGTGGCCGCCCACGCCAGGCAGGCGGGGAAGTTGCCGCGCACGAACGTGTGCAGCGGCATCCGCGCCAGCAGGCACGCGAGCATCACCGGGATCCGCCCGGCGGGCATCAGCCGCGACAGCACCAGCACCGGGATCCGGTGCCGCTCCAGCTTCCGCTGCGCCTGGGCGAGTTGCTCGGGCGCGACGCGGTCGCGCAGCCGGTCCAGCCAGCGCGACCCGTTGCGCGAGCGCACACCCCGGCTGCCCAGCCAGTACAGGGCCACGTCGCCGAGGAAGGCGGCGATCGAGGCGGTGGCGAAGACCAGCAGCAGCGCGTACGGGGCCTCGCGGTGGAACGCGACGACGGCGGCCGAGCTGACCAGGGCGCCCGTCGGCACCACCGGCACCAGCGACCCCACCAGGACGAGCAGGAACAGCGACGGGTAGCCCACGGCCTGCTGCGCCGGGGCCACGTCCCGGGCGGCGGCGAGCAGCCCGGGCGGCGCGTTCGGCAGCCTCAACGGGCCGCCTCCAGCCGCATGCCCTCGCCGTGCCCCAGCCGGTGCACCGCCACCTGCGGCGCCAGCGCGGCGGCCCGGCGGACGAAGTCGTGGCCGGGGGCGTGGAACTCGTGCGGGCGGACGGCGTCCATGCCGATCGGCCAGTACGTGCCGTAGTGCACCGGGACCGCCGCGCGCGGCGCCAGCTCCGCCAGCGCCTCGGCCGCGCGGCCCGGGTCGAGGTGGCCGTGGCCGAGGAACGGGCCCCAGCCGCCGACGGGCAGCATCGCCACGTCGCACGGGCCCACCGCGCGGGCCATGCCGTCGAAGAGGCCGGTGTCGCCGGCGAAGTAGGTGCGGGCCTCGCCCTCGAAGACGTAGCCGAGCGCGGGCGCGGTGCGCGTGCCGTACGGCCAGCGGCGGCCGTCGTGCGCGGCGGGCACGGCGCGGATCGTCAGCGGACCCGCGGCGACCTCGTCGCCGGGGCGCACCTCGGTCACCGGCAGCCCGCGCGAGGCGGCGAGCCGCCCGAGCCCGGGCACGGCCGCCCGCGCCCCGTGCGGCGCCACGAGCCGGGTGCCGGGCGCGAGCCGGGCCAGGGACGGCAGGTGGAGGTGGTCGGAGTGCAGGTGGGAGACGACCACGACGTCGGCGACCGCGGCCGACGGCGGCGGCAGCGCCCCGCGGCGGCGCCGCAGGTGCATCAGCCTCGGTACGAACAGCGGGTCGGTCAGCACCCGCACCCCGGAATCCCGCACGGTCGCGGTGGCATGTCCCCACCACGTGATCTCGACCGGCAACGCCCGCTCCCTCCGCCGCCGACACCTGCCCCGGCCTCACCGAGGGTACGGCGTCCCGCGCGCCGCGCGCGCCGCGTGCGGCGCTGTGGGCGCTGTGTGCGCCGTGGGGCGCCGTGGGGCGCTGTGCGGAATTGCCTGTCGCCAGGCTGTGGAAGGCTGGTACGACAGGAGCGGAGGTGAGACAGCGCATGGCAGAGCCGCGGAAGGGGCCCGGAGAGGAGTCCGGGCCGGGGGAGGACCCCGCGTCCGGCGAGAGATCCGGGCAGGGGGCTGCCCCCTGCCCGCACACACCGCCCGGGCCGCGTTCCGGGTCTCCCGCGGACCCGGACCCCCGGGCCCGTACGGAAAGCGATGCCGATTCCCGCACGGACCCCGACCCCGACCCCGCCTTCGAGCCCGGCGCGGGACTGACGGCGCTGCGGGCCGCGACCACGCGCAAGGGCAGGCGCGCCGCCGCCGGCGCCCTCGGCCGGATCGTCGTCGTGTGGGCCGTCGGCACCCTGACGATGATCATCCTCGCCGGCGCCCTGCCCGACTTCCGGCTCCAGTCGCCCGACGGCGACAGCGCCACCCACATCGCCGTCACCGCCGCCATCGGCGCCGGCGTCTTCGGCGTGCTGTCCGCGCTGGTGTGGCCCGTGCTCGTACGGGCCCTGCTGCTGGTGCCCGCGTTCGTGCTCGGGCTGCTCGTGTTCTTCCTCAACGGCTCCCTGCTGCTGATCGCGCTCAGCCTCAACCCCACCGGCCGCGGCGAGGCCAACCCGGAGACCGCCGTCGTCGTCGCCGCGGTGATGTCCGCCGCGTCCTCCGCCACCAGCACCGCGCTCACCGTCCGCGACGACGGCGCCTACCGCCGCCGGCTGGCCCGGCTCGCGTACCGCCGCGGCGCCCCCGCGGTCTCTCCGGACGCCGCCCCCGGCATCCTCTTCCTCCAGCTCGACGGCGTCGGCCACGACGTGCTGCACGCCGCGCTCCAGGAGCGCGAGCGCGCCGGGGGGCGCAGCCTCGGCGGGCAGCGGCTGCTCGCGCACCGGCTGCCGCCGGTGATGGAGACCGTCGCCTCCTGGTACGGCACCAGCCACCGGCTCATGCCCTGGCGCACCGACTGGTCCAGCCAGACCGGCGCCAGCCAGCTCGGCATCCTGCACGGCACCAACGAGGACGTGCCCGCCTTCCGCTGGTACGAGAAGGAGAGCGGCGAGGTGAAGGTGTGCAGCCACCCCTCCACCGCGCTGGAGCTGGAGCGCCGGGCCGCCGCCCGCACCGCCACCGACCCGGCGCTGCCCGGCGGGCTGCTGGCCACCGGCGAGCCCGGGGACACCGCCAGCCGCGGCAACCTGTTCACCGGCGGCGCCACGCAGCTCGCCCTGGTGCTGTCGGTCGCGGTCCGGCGGAAGAAGAAGACCCGCTCCCGCGCCGGGTACTTCGCCTACTTCTCCGACCCCGCCAACGCCTCCCGCACCTTCGCCTCCTTCTTCGCCGAGGCCGGCCGCGAGGTGTTCCAGTCGCTGCGCTCCCGGCTGCGCCGGGAGACGCCGCGCGTCGGCCGCGGCGGGCTCTACCCGTTCATCCGCGCCTTCGCCACCGTCGTCTCCCGGGACGTCGTCGTCGCCTCCGTCATAGGCGACATGCTCGCGGGGCGCACGGCGGTCTACGCCGACCTCGTCGCGTACGACGAGGTGGCCCACTACGCGGGGCCGCGGCACCGCGACGCCCAGCAGGTGCTGCGCCGCCTCGACCGCTCCGTCGCGCTCATCGCCAAGGCCGCCGAGCACGCCCCGCGCCCGTACCGCATCGTGCTGCTGTCGGACCACGGGCAGAGCCACGGCCCCACGTTCGCCGCCGCCTACGGCCTGACCCTCCAGGACCTGGTACGCGCCGGCTGCGGGCTGCCCGTCCCGCGCCGGGTGGGCAGGACCAGGAGCGGCGCCGAGGCGCGCACCGCCGCGCGCGCCGCGCTGCGCCGGCCGGAGCGCCCCGAGGACGCGCACGTGGGCGAGGGGCGCCGCGGCCAGGAGCCCGTGGTGCTCGGCTCCGGGAACCTGGGGCTGGTGTCCTTCCCCGAACTGCCCGGCGTGGTCAGCCGGGAGACGATCGAGCGCCGCTACCCGGCGCTGCTGCCGGCGCTCACCGAGCACCCCGGGATCGGCTTCCTGCTGGTGCGCTCCGAGGAGCACGGGCCGGTGGCACTCGGCGCGGACGGCGCGGAACACCACCTGGAGACCGGCAAGGTCATCGGCATCGACCCGCTGCTGCCCTTCGGCCCGGGCGCCGCG
Source organism: Streptomyces sp. 184 (assembly GCF_045781775.1). Taxonomy (NCBI): domain Bacteria; kingdom Bacillati; phylum Actinomycetota; class Actinomycetes; order Kitasatosporales; family Streptomycetaceae; genus Streptomyces; species Streptomyces sp. 184. The sequence continues at coordinate 2,876,407 of NZ_CP123230.1, forward strand.
GAGACGGTGCTGCGCACCGCGCGCTTCCCGCACGCCGCGGACATCATGGTCAACTCCTCGTACGACCCGAAGACCGGGACCGTGCACGCCTTCGAGGACCAGATCGGCTCGCACGGCGGCCTCGGCGGTGAGCAGAGCCGGGCGTTCCTGTTCTGGCCCGAGGGGCTGACGCCGCCGGTGCCGGCGGGGGAGACGCTGGCGGGTGCGGAGGCGGTGCACCGGGTGCTGCGCCGGTGGATCGGCGAGTGCGGGGGCCGGGCGGCGGACGCGGAGCGGCCGGAGGCCGTGGCCGCGGCCGTGGCGGAGGCCGTGGAAGCGGGGCCCGTGGAGGCGGGGCCCGTGGAGGCGGGGCCCGTGGGCGAGAGCGTGGTGGAGGGCCGGCGGGCGGGGTGAACGGCGGTGTGCGGCCGGGCGGTCAGTCGGCCGTGCCGTACTCGGGGTGGGTGGCCAGCCACTTCGCGTAGACCGGGTTGCGCCGCGCCGCCTCCGCGTGCGCCGCCCGCGCGTACATCAGCACCGCGGGCGCGGCACCCGCCGACGGCGACTCCGGGTGCCAGCCGATGAGGTGCCGCCAGCTCAGCGGCGTGCCCGTGATCGGCACGGTGGTGATCCCCGGCGTCGGCGGCATGGTCGCCCGGCACAGCCCCACCGCGCGGCCGACCTGCACCAGGTGCGCGCACGAGACGGTGTCCGTCTCCAGGATCGGCGTCGGCGTGAACCCGGCCCGCGCGCACGCCGCCGAGAAGCAGTCCCCGAAACACCCCTCGCCCGGCACCGTCGTCCAGCGGTCCTCGCGGAACCGGCCCAGCTCCAGCTCCGGTTCGTCCGCCGCCGGGTGGTCCTCGGCCAGCAGGAAGAACACCGGGTCCGTGCCCACGAGCCGCCACTCCAACTCCTCGGCGGGCGGCGGGCTCTCGCCGCAGACCCCGATCAGCGCGAAGTCCAGCCGCCCCGAGGACGCCATCTCGCTGATCTCCTGCACCGACCAGGAGGTGTACGTGCTCACCGGCTCGTCCGGGTACAGCGCCGCCAGCCGGTCCACCAGCGCCCCCAGCAGCGGCCCGTGCGTCCCGCCGAGCCGGAACCGGTGCATGTCCTCCCAGGCGTTGGCGAACCGCACCGCCTCCTCCTGCAACTCCCGCACCGCGGGCAGCAGCACCTGGGCCCGGTCGAGCACGAGTTCCCCGAGCGCCGTCGGCCGCGCCCCCGCCCGGTCGCGTACGAACAACGGCCCGCCCAGGGCCCGTTCTATCCGCTTGAGCTGCGCGCTGATCGCCGACTGCGCCAGCCCGAGCTGCCCGGCGGCCCGCGTGAGGCTCCCCGTCTCGGCGATGGCGCGTACGAGCTTGAGATGCCGCAGTTCCAGTTCCATCGCCGTCTCGTCTCAGGCCGGGCACAGGCCGCTCCGGGCAACGTAGGCCCACGGACGCGGCACCGCAATAGCGCCGAAACCGGCAGGTCGTCCGCCCTCGGCCCGGACCGTGGGAGCCGGACATTACCCGGCGGGTAATCGACGCGGCGCGCGGGGGCGGGCACCGTGGGGGTATCGGAGCCCGGACCGGCGCACTCCGGCCCGGGTTCCGGCTCTGACCAGTACCGATGCCGTTCGGAGGGTGATCCGTCATGTCCGCAGCCGTCTCCCCGACCGCCGCCACCGCCCCGCAGATCACGCTCCGCCGCTGGCTCGGCCTCGACGCCGTCGTCACCGGCGCCAACGGACTGGTGTACCTGGCGCTGTCCGGGCCCGTCTCCGACCTGCTCGGCGTGGACCGCGGGCTGCTGCTCGTGCTCGGCGCGGTGCTGGTCGTCTACGCGCTCGACGTCGCGTGGATCGCCCGCAGGGCCGTGCCGCCCGCGCGGCCGGTGGCGCTGGTGGTCGACATCAACGTCGCGTGGGCGGTGGCGAGCCTCGTCGTCCTCGTCACCGGTGTGCTCGGCCCGACGACCGCGGGGTACGTCTGGATCCCGCTCCAGGCCGCGGTGGTGCTGGGGTTCGCGGTCGTGCAGTACGGGCTGCTGCGCGGCATCCGGACCGCGGCCGGGCGCTGACCGCCCCCGGCGTACGGGCCGCCCCCCCGGCACCCGCCGGGGCGGCGGCCCGCGGCCGTCTCAGCGCACGAGCAGCGCCACGATCTTCCAGTTCGCGGTCTCCGGTGCGCCGACGCGCAGTTCGGTCACCCGGCCCGAGGCCCCGCCGTCGAGGACGAACTCCTCCCACTGGTACGCGCCCGCCGGCACCTGCGGGCCGGGCGGCAGGACCTCGGTCCCGTCCGCCGCCACGACGATCCCGGGCGTGGCGAACTCGTCGTCGCCGCGCAGCACGGAGACCGTGCGCCGGCCCGCGGGCAGCCGCAGCCGGAGCAGCGCCGCCGGCTGGTTGTTGACCATGTCGCGGCGGAGCACGTCCGGCGCGCTGCGGTCGCGGGACATGGGCGCCGGCGCTCCCGCCGCCCAGCCGTAGTCGGCGGACTCCGACCAGGAGGAGTCCGGGGACAGTTCGCGGTAGGAGGGGGTGAGCGGGGCGCCGGCGGGGCCGGCGTCGAGCGCGAGTGCCACGTCGTCGCCGTGCGGCACCGCGTACACCCGTACCGGCTCGCCCGTCACCGTCCGCCCGTCGATCCCGACGCGCGGCGTCAGCCCGTACGTGTCCAGCCGCCCCGCGGGCGCGCCGACCGCGGCCGGCGGGGTGACCTCCAGGTCGAGCACCGGGTCGGTGTCGAGGTCCACGCGCTGCCGCACGGTCGTCGTGGTCCAGCCGTCGGCCGCCGCCAGCGACACCGTGACCTCCGCGGCGGGCTCGCCGTCGGGGCGCAGCGCGCGGGTCAGCCGCACCCGTACCGTGTTGGGCCGGTCCGCGAAGAGCGGCAGGTCGGCGGTGAGTTCCACCGGCGGGCGCTGCTCGCGCGCGATGTCCTCCTCCAGCTCCGTCAGGAACTCCTGGAGCCGCGCGGTCACTTCCGGCTCCCGCGCGGTCAGGTTCACCGACTCCCGCGGATCCCCGTGCAGGTCGTACAGCTCCGGCAGGTAGCGCTGGTCCGAACCGCGCCGCCGGACGTGCAGCTTCCACCGGCCGTCGCGTACGGCCGCGGCCCGCTCGCTGAGGAAGAACGGCACCGGCGGGCGCCCCCGCAGCCGGGCACCGCGCAGCGTCGCCCCGAGGTCGGTGCCGTCCAGCGCCACGCCCTTCTCCGGCTCGATGCCGGCGAGCCCGCAGACCGTCGGCAGCAGGTCGAGGAAGGAGACCACGTCGTCGGACTCCCGGCCGCGCGGCACCGTGCCCGTCCAGCGGGCGATGAACGGCACCCGCACCCCGCCCTCGAAGACCTCGAACTTGCGGGCCCGCAGCCCGCCCGTCGAGCCCTCGAACCAGGGGCCGTTGTCCCCGGCGACGACGATCAGGGTCTCGCGCTCCAGGCCGCGGTCCTCGATCGCGTCGAAGAGCCGGCCGAGGTGGTGGTCGACGGACTCGATGGCGTCGCCGTACAGGCCGCCGCGGGAGCGGCCCGCGAACTCCGGCTCGACCGCCAGCGGCAGGTGCGGCATGGTCTCGGCGATGTAGAGGAAGAACGGCCGGTTCCCGGCGCGGTCGACGACGTCGATGGCCTCGTCGGTGAAGCGCCGGGTCAGTGTCGCCAGGTCGGCGTCGCTGTGCAGGGTCTCCACCGGCTCCTCGTCGCGCCAGACCTCGGTGGGGTACGTGTCCGCCGTGTACATCGCGTCGACCCCGAAGAAGGAGTCGAAGCCGTGCCGCGCCGGGTGGTGCGCGTCGAGGCGGCCCAGGTGCCACTTGCCGATCGCGGCGGTGAGGTAGCCCGCGGTGCGCAGGTATTCGGGGAGGGTCCGCTCCTGCGTGCGCAGCCCGTGCGGGTCGTCCCGGCTCAGCACTTCCGGGACCCCGGTGCGCGGCGGCACCCGGCCGGTGAGCAGCGCGGCGCGCGAGGGGCTGCACACGGGGGCGCCGGAGTAGCCGTGGGTGAAGCGGGTGCCCTGGCGGGCGAGCCGGTCGAGGCGGGGGGTGCGGATCAGCGGGTGGCCGTAGCAGCCGAGGTCGCCGTGGCCCAGGTCGTCCAGGACGATCATGATGACGTTCGGCCCGCTGCCCGGGGGCCGGGCGGGTCCCGCGGTTGCGGTGTGCAGGCCGGGCCCGCCGGCAAAGACGGGTAAGGCGCTCGCACCGAGCGTCATTGCCGATCCTGCGAGGACGTCGCGACGGCTGACCAAGGCGGACTCCCTTCGGGCGCCGGCGCGTCGGGAGACCGGCAGTTGCCGCTGATCCTGCGACTTCGGCGGCCCCTGCGTCAAATAAGAGCGTATTACAGGTTTATGAAGGCGTGTGAGGGGGAATTCGCGGGCGCGCGTCGGGGTAGGTCGGAGACGGGGCACCGCGTTGGCGGCCCCGGCGCCGCCGGGGTCCGGGGGCGGTGGTCTGTGGTGACAGAAGGCGGCGATGGAAGGCGGCGGTGGGGGGTGCGGACGTACGGCCGCCGCACCCGGCGCCCGCGGGACCGCAGCCGCGTCAGTGCACCACCAGCGCCACGAGCGTCCATCTGTTGCCCTCGACGCCGCTCAGCCCCAGCTCGATCGTCCGGCCGCCGGGCCCGCCGTCGAGGATGAACTCCTCCCAGCGGTACGCCCCCGCGGGCAGCCGCGGGCCCGGCGCGCCCACCACGATCCCGTCCGCCGCCACCGTGAACCCGTGCGTGGGCCGCTTGTCGTCGCCGCGCAGCAGCGAGATCCGCCGCCGGCCCGCGGGCAGCCGCAGCCGCAGCACCGCCGCCGACCGGTCGCGGACCACGCCGCGGCGCAGCGGGTCGGGGCCGTCATGGGCGCGGGACTCCGGCGGGGCGGAGACCCAGCCGAACCCGGCGGCCCGGTCCCAGGCGGTGGCCGGGGTCAGATGGCGGTACGAGGGCAGCGCCGGGCGGCCGTCGGGGCCCGCGTCGAGCGCGAGGGCCGCGTCGCGGCCGTGCGGTACGGCGTGCACCTGCACGTCGGCGCCCGTCACGGTCCGCCCGTCGAGGACGACCCGGGGGGTGAGCCGGTACCCGCGCAGCCGTCCGGCGGGGGCGCCGGCCGAGGCCGGCGGGGTGACGTCGACCTCGACCACCGGGGCGGCGGCGAGGTCGACGGTCCTGCGCACGGTCGTCGACGTCCACCCCTTTGGCACCGCGACCGTCACCGCGACCTTCGCCCCGGTGCCGCCGTCCGGCTTCAGCGCGCGCGACAGCCGTACCCGCAGCGTGTTGGCGCGGCCCGCGAACAGCGGGGGCTTCGCGGTGAGCGCCACCGGCGGGCGCCGCTCCGCGGCGACGTCCTCCTCCAGCCGCGCCAGGAACGTCCGCAGCCGCTCGGTGACCTCCGGCCGGCGCGCGGCCAGGTTGGCCGCCTCCTGCGGGTCGGCCTCCAGGTCGTACAGCTCCGGCAGGAAGCGCTGGTTCCGGCCGCCCCGCCGGACGTGCAGCTTCCAGCGGCCGTCGCGTACCGCCGCCGCCTTGCGGCCGAGGAAGAACGGCACCGGCGGGCGCTCGCGCAGCCGGCCGCCGCGGAGCACGGTGCGGAGGTCGGTGCCGTCGAGTTCGACCGCGGGGTCGGGCGTCACGCCGGCGAGGCCGCAGAGCGTCGGCAGCAGGTCGAGGAACGACACCACCTGGTGCGACTCCCGGCCGCGCGGCACGGTGCCCGTCCAGCGCATGAGGAACGGCACCCGCACCCCGCCCTCGTAGAAGCCGGACTTGCGGCCGCGCAGCCCGCCCGTGGAGCCCTCGAACCAGGGGCCGTTGTCGCTGGCGACGACGACCAGGGTGTCCCGTTCGAGACCGCGCTTCGCCAGCGCGCGGAAGAGCCGGCCGAGGTGGTGGTCGACGGACTCGACGGCGTCGCCGTACAGGCCGCCGCGGGAGCGGCCCGCGAACTCCGGCTCCACCGCCAGCGGCAGGTGCGGCATGACCTCGGCGAGGTAGAGGAAGAACGGCCGGTCGCCGGCGCGGTCCACGACGTCGATGGCCTCGTCGGTGAACCGGCGGGTCAGCGTCGCCAGTTCGGCTTCGTCGCGCACGGTTCCCACCGGGGCGCCGTCGCGCCAGAGTTCGGTGGGGTACGAGTCCTCGGAGAACATCGCGTCTACGCCGAAGTACGAGTCGAAGCCGTGCCGCGAGGGGTGGTGCTCGTCGAGTCGGCCCAGGTGCCACTTGCCGATGGCGGCGGTGTGGTAGCCGGCGTCGCGCAGATAGCCGGGGAGCGTCTTCTCCCGGGCCCGCAGCCCCTTCGCGTCGTCGCGGCTCAGCACCTTGTGCACGCCGGTGCGCGGCGGCACCCGGCCGGTGAGCAGCGCCGCGCGCGACGGGCTGCACACGGGGGCGCCGGAGTAGCCCTGGGTGAAGCGGGTGCCCTGGCGGGCGAGCCGGTCCAGGTTCGGGGTGTCGATCAACGACGAGCCGTAGCAGCCGAGATCGCCGTAGCCCAGGTCGTCCAGGACGATCAGGACGATGTTCGGGCCGCGGCCCGGCGGCCGGGTCGGGTCGGGGTCGGCGACCGCCGCCCGGGCGTTGGGGGCGCCGGCGGACAGCGGTAAAGCGGTCGCGCCGACCGCGACCGCGGACGTGGCAAGGACTTCGCGACGGCTGGCCATGACGGCTCCCTTCAGGCGCCGGCGCGCTGGAAGGGACCGGCAGTCGTTGCCGCCGATCTTGCGTTAAGACAGAACTTCCGTCAAATAAAGGTCTTCTAAAGGTTTATGAAAGCTTGCGGGTGGGAACTGCTCTGTGCTCTGCGGGTAAGTCAGGAGCCGAGCTGCTGGCGCAGGTACTTCGTCGTCTCCGGATCCGCGGGCAGCAGCGTCTCCAGCGCCAGCTCCGAAACCGTCACGTCCATGGGCGTGTTGAACGTGGAGATGGTGGAGACGAACGACAGTACGTGGCCGCCGTGCTCCACCCGCAGCGGGAGTGCGAACGGGGCGCGCCCGCCGACCTCCTCGACCTCCTCGGCGCCCGCCTCCGGCGGCAGCGGGTAGGCCGCCACCTCGTCGTACAGCTCCTTCAGCGCGGGCGAGCGCACCAGCGAGAGCTGACGGTCCATCTGGTGCAGCAGGTGCGCCCGCCACTGCGGCAGGTTGCGGATCTTCCTGGCCAGCCCGTCGGGGTGCAGCGTCAGCCGCATCGCGTTCAGCGGCGGGCGCAGCAGCTCCTCCGGCACGTCGTCGAGGACCAGCAGGATGCCGCGGTTGGCGGCCACCACGTTGTACGCCCCGTCCACCACCACCGCGGGGAACGGCTCGTGCGCGGCGACGAGCTGCTCGACGCCCTGGCGCAGCTCGGCCATCGCCGGGTCGTCGAGCGGCGTCTCGGGGTAGTGGGGCGCGTAGCCGGCGGCGAGCAGCAGCGTGTTGCACTCCCGTACGGGCATGTCCAGGTGCTCGGCGAGCTTGAGCACCATCGCCTTGCTCGGCCGAGACCGGCCGGTCTCGACGAAGCTGATGTGGCGCGCCGAGGAGTCCGCGCGCAGCGCCAGCTCCAACTGGCTCAGCCCGCGGCGCTCCCGCCAGCCGCGCAGCAGGGCGCCGGCGGTGGCGCCGCCGTCGGGGCCGCCCGTACGGGGCGGGTCGCCGCCGGGAGGCGTGCCGGGGGTGACGGGCAGGCCGGGGGTCGTCATGTCATCGACGGTAACCGAGTGCCGCGGGGTACTGTCGGCCGGGAACCGCCCCGCCGCGAAGGGAGCCCCTCGCATGGCCGTCGAACCGCTTTCCCCCGAGGACACCGAGGACCGGCTGACCCGGCTGCCGGGCTGGTCGGTGGCCGAGGGCGAGCTGCTGTCGCGTACGTACCGCTTCGGCTCGCATCCGGACGCCGCGGCGATGGTCGCGGAGGTCTCCAGGATCCAGGAGGAGCTGGGCCACCACGCGATGCTCACGCTCGGCTACAACACCCTCGACGTCGCCGTCAACACCCACAGCGTGGGCGGCCGGGTCACCGAGCTGGACTTCGACCTCGCGCGCCGGATCGACGCCGTCGCCCCGGAGCACGGCGCGAGCTGACGCCCGAGCCGTCCCGCCGCTCCGCCGTCCCGCCGCTTCACTCCGCCGCGAGCAGCCGCTCCCGGGCCGCCGTGATCGTGGACTGAGGCAGCCCGGCCCCGGCGAGGTAGGCCGCCGCGTCGAAGCCGGCGTGCGTGTCGGTGATGACCTGCGTCGCCGTACGCCCCGAGCGGGCCTGGATCTCGGCGATCTCCAGCGTCTTGTCCGGGTAGCCCAGGACGGCCGCGGCCCGCCGGTGGTTGGGCCCGCTGAGCAGGTAGTCGGCCGCGATGTCCGCCGCGGCCACCCCGGCGAGCGCCAGCAGCACGAACGAGGCGAAGCCGGTGCGGTCCCGGCCGGCCGTGCAGTGCACCACGACGCCGCCCGGCGGGGCCGCGGCGACCTCGCGGACCACCGACGCCGCCACCTTCGGGACGTACTCCAGGTACGCGGCCCAGGTCAGCGGGGTCCCTTCGAGGTGGCCCCACTCCCGCCACCACCGCACGTTCCCGGCCAGCTCGTCCACGGGCACCCGCACCAGGCCGACCGACTCCGGGCGCGCCTGCCGCGGGCGGTGGTCGGTGTCGTTGCGCAGGTCGACCACGGTGCGTACGCCGTGGTCGGCGACGGCGGCCCAGCCCGCCTCGGTCAGCCCGTCCAGGTTGTCGGCGCGCACCAGCGCGCCGCGCCGGGTCCGGCGGCCACCGGCCGCGGCGAGCCCGCCGAGGTCGCGTACGTTGAAGCAGCCGTCCCAGTCCAGCTCGCGTCCGGCCCGTGCAGCCATCTGATCCCCCTGGATGATCGACTTCCGGTCGCCCCCTCAGACGCAGTTGCGGGTGCAACGGTTCCGAGCGGGACGACCGGCGGGCCGGGGGAGGGGGACGCGTCAGTTCACGTCGTCGGGGTTGTCGCCGATGCGGTTGCCCGCGTCCAGGCCCGCAATCGCCCTGAGGTCGGCGTCGTCCAGCTCGAAGCCGAAGACGTCGATGTTCTCCCGGATCCTCGACGGCGTGACGGACTTGGGGATGACGACGTTGCCGAGTTGCAGATGCCAGCGCAGCACGATCTGCGCCGGGCTGCGGCCGTGCTTCTCGCCCAGCTCCCGCAGCACCGGCTCGTCCAGCAGCCCCTTGCCCTGGCCCAGCGGCGACCACGCCTCGGTGGCGATGCCGTGCGCGGCGTGGAAGGCGCGCAGGTCGGCCTGGGCGAAGTCCGGGTGCAGCTCGATCTGGTTCAGGGCGGGCGCGACCGTGCCCTCGTCCAGGAGGCGCTGGAGGTGGGCGGGCTGGAAGTTGGAGACGCCGATCGCACGGGCGCGCCCATCGGAGTAGATCTTCTCCAGGGCCCGCCAGGTCTCCACGAACTGGTCCTTCGCGGGGGCCGGCCAGTGGATCAGGTACAGGTCGACGTGGTCCAGGCCCAGCCGGCGCAGCGACTCGTCGAACGCGCGCAGGGCGGCGTCGTACCCCTGGTCGGAGTTCCACAGCTTGGTGGTGACGAACAGGTCCTCGCGCGGAACCCCGGCGCCGGCCAGGGCCTTGCCCGTGCCCCGCTCGTTGCCGTAGATGGAGGCGGTGTCGATGCTCCGGTAGCCGGCGTCGATCGCGGTGCGTACCGCGGTCTCGGCCTCGTCGTCGGGCACCTGCCAGACGCCGAAGCCGAGCTGCGGCATCGCGACGCCGTTGTTGAGGGTGGTGGTCGGAACGTTGCTCACGTGGGATGCATCCCTCTTCGTCGAAAAAAGTCGTACAGGCGGTTCGCCCTCCCGACGCTAACCGCGATCGCCCGCCTCGGCATTCCCTTGAACACCATCCGGACCGGGGCTACGTCTGGTAAAGAGCCTCGACCTCGTTCGCGTACGCCATCTCGATCGCCTTGCGCTTCAGCTTCAGCGACGGCGTCAGCAGCCCGAGTTCCTCGGTGAACTGCACGGCCAGTATCCGGAAGGTGCGGATCGACTCCGGCGGCGACACATGCGTGTTCGCGGCCACCACCGCCCGCCGGATCTCGGCCTCCAGCTCACCGTCCCGCACCAGCTCGGACGGTGTCATCGACGGCCTGCCGCGCATGAGCTGCCAGTGCGCGACGCCGTCCGGATCCAGCGTGACCAGCGCCGCGACGTACGGCCGGTCGTTGCCGACCGCCAGGCACTGCGAGACCAGCGGGTGCGCCCGCACCCGCTCCTCCAGCGGCACCGGCGAGACGCTCTTGCCGTTCGACGTCACCAGCAGCTCCTTCTTCCTGCCGGTGATCGTCAGATAGCCGTCCTCGTCGAGGCTGCCCAGGTCGCCGGTGGCCAGCCAGCCGTCGCGCAGCGCTTGCGCGGCGCCGGCGCGGTCGCCGACGTAGCCGGTGAAGACCTGCGGGCCGTGCAGCCAGACCTCGTCGTCGGGGGCGATGTAGACGGTGATGCCGGGGATGGGGATGCCGACGGTGCCGTAGCGGGGGCGCTCGGGCGGGTTGGCGACCGCCGCGGCGGTGGTCTCCGTCAGGCCGTAGCCCTCGATGACGGTGATGCCCGCGCCGGCGAAGAACAGCCCGAGCCGGCGCTGCATCGCCGAGCCGCCGGAGAAGACGAAGCGCGTCCGGCCGCCGAGCGCCGCGCGCATCTTGGCGTAGACGAGCTTGTCGAACACCTGGTGCTCCAGCCGCAGCGCCGGGCTCGGCCCGCGGCCGGCGTCGAAGGACCACTCCTCGCGGGCCCGGGCGTGCCGGACGGCGACGTCGGCGGCCCTGTCGAAGACGGCGAGCCGGCCCTCCGTCTCGGCCTTGCGGCGGGCGGCGGCGTAGATCTTCTCGAAGATGTGCGGCACGGCCAGGATGAGGCTGGGCCGGAACGCCTTGAGGTCCGCGAGCAGCACCGGCGCCGACGGGTCCGGCTGGTGGCCGAGCTTGACCCCGCCGCGGACCGCGGTGACCTGGATCATCCGGCCGAAGACGTGCGCGAGCGGGAGGAAGAGCAGGGTGGCGGCGGGCTCGCCCTGGTGCGGGCGGAACAGGGCCTCGTAGCGCACCAGGATGTTGTCGGCCTCGGCCATGAAGTTGGCGTGGGTCAGCTCGCAGCCGCGCGGGCGGCCCGTGGTGCCTGAGGTGTAGATCACGGTGGCGGGGGAGTCCGGGGTGACGGCGAGGCGGTGGCGCTCGACCACGTCGTCGTCCAGGTGCGCGCCGGCGGCGCTCAGCTCGTCGAGGGCGCCCTCGTCGATCTGCCAGAGCATCGTGAGCCGGGGCAGCTTGTCGATCACCGAGCCGACGGTCATCGCGTGGTCCGCGTGCTCGACGACGCAGGCCACGGCGCCGGCGTCGTGCAGCATCCAGTACGCCTGGTCGGGCGCGGAGGTCGGGTAGACGGGCACGGGCTGGGCGCCGATCGACCAGAGCGCGAAGTCCAGTTGGGTCCACTCGTACCGGGTCCTGCACATGATCCCCACCCGGTCGCCGAAGCGCAGCCCCGCGGCGAGCAGCCCCTTGGCGAGGGCGAGCACCTCGTCGCGGAACGTCCCGATCGTCACGTCCCGCCAGCGGCCGTCGACCTTGCGGGCGAAGGCGACCCGCCCGGGGTCCTGCGCGGCCCGCTGGAAGACCGCGTCCGCCAGCCCCCCCGACTTCGGCGCATCGGCCAGGGGAGGCACGGTGAACTCGCGCAACGCTTTTCTCTCCTTGGACGGTGGGGCGCCCGGCGCGGCGACCGTACCCGAGGAGGCCCCTGATCTGCGGTCCTCCATCACCTCTGCACGGAACCTCTGCGAGGGGCGCACGTCCCGGCTCGTCGGGAAGACGAGTGGCGGGTCCAGCATGGCGCGGCGCGCGGAGGTTCGGGGCGGGGACGGGGAAAGAGCGAGGTGCGGGGGTGCGGGGACGCGCGGGGGCCCGGTTCGTACGCCGCGGACGGCGATCTCGTACGAACCGGGCCCCGCTCCCGTCCCGCGCCGCCGTCCCCTACAGCGCCCCCGCGTCCCGGGCGGTCCACAGCGACGGGTATAGCGGCCGGAAGCCCAGCTCCGCGCGGATCCGCGCGGTGGAGACCACCCCGTGCCACGGGTCTTCCGACGCCCGCTCGGCCATTCCCTCCGGGACCGGCGCGCCGACCAGGTGCAGCAGCTCCAGCGCGCTGACCGGCGCGTCGTCGGCGACGTTGTAGACCCGGCCGGCGATGCCGGGGGTGCGCAGCACCCGCCACAGCGCCTGGGCGACGTCCGCCTGGTGCACCATCTGCACCCGCTGGTGCGCGGCCATGTGCGGGGTCCAGCGCAGCGATGCCTCGATGTGCCCGTCGCCCTCCCCGTAGACGAACGCCAGCCGCGCCACGCGCACGTCGAGGCCGCGCTCGCGGTGGAGTTCCAGCAGTCCCTGCTCGGCGGCGGTCTTCGACCGCGGGTACGCGCCCGCCAGCGGGCCGTCCGCGCGCGGCTCGTCGGTCTCCACGGCGGGCCGGCCGCGGCCGGCGCCGTAGACGAGGTTCGTGGAGACGAAGACGAAGCGCCGCACGCCCTCGGCCGCCGCCTCCGCGCCGAACGCGAGCGTCGCGTCGCGGTTGACCGCGTACGCCTCCTCGTCCGGCACGTCGCGGAACGCCGCCGCGACGTGCACCACGTCCCGCACCCCGGCCAGCGCCCTGCGCCGGTCGCCGGGCTCGCGCAGGTCGCCGACGACGAGCCGGGCGCCGAGCCTGGCCAGTTGCGCGGCGCGTTCGGCGTCGCGCACCAGCAGCCGCACCTCGTCGCCGCCCGCCCACTGGAGCAGCCGCGGTACGAACCGCTGCCCGACCGCCCCCGTCGCTCCCGTCACCAGCACGCTCATCGTCACTCCGCTCCTCGTTGCGCCTCGGTCCCCGCCACCCTGCGGCCGGTTCGCCCGCGGCGGGAGAGACGGCTTCATCCGGGGACCGGCGGTCCCTGGCTGCGGGTGCACCGCTGCGGCACCCTTGGCGGTATGGACAGAACGGAACTGGCCGACTTCCTGCGCCGCAGCCGCGCGCGGCTCACCCCCGCGGACGTCGGCCTGCCGCCGGGGGCGCGGCGCCGCACGCCCGGCCTGCGCCGCGAGGAGGTGGCGCAGCTCGCCGGGATGTCCGCCGACCACTACACCCGGCTCGAACAGGCGCGCGGCTCCCGCCCGTCGCGCCAGATGCTCGCCGCCGTCGCCCGCGGGCTGCGCCTCGGCGACGACGAGCGCGACCACCTGTTCCACCTGGCCGGCGAGGAGCCGCCGCGCGCCCGGGGCGCGGGCGCGCACGTACGCCCCGGGCTGCTGCTGATCCTCGACCGGCTCACCGACACCCCGGCGCAGGTGCTCGCCGACTGCGGCGACGTGCTGGCGCAGAACGCCCTGTCCCGGGCGCTGTCCGGGGACGCCGCCGACCGCGCCGGGGACGGGCGCAACATCGTCTGGCGGTTCTTCGCCGAGCCGGACGGCCGCGCGCTCATCCCGCCGGAGGACCGCGCGGACGTCGCCCGCCGCGCCGTCGCCGACCTGCGCGCCACCCTCGCCCGGCGCCCGGACGACGCCCGGGTGACCGGGCTGGTACGGCGGCTGCGGGCGCGCAGCGCTGAGTTCGCGGCGCTGTGGCAGGCGCACGACGTGGCGGTGCGGCGCCGGGAGGTCAAGCGGTTCGTCCACCCGGTGGTCGGGCTGCTGGAGCTGGACTGCGAGGTGCTGCTGAACCCGGACCACGACCAGCGGCTGGTGGTCTACACGGCGCGGCCGGGCAGCGAGTCGTACGAACGGCTGGAGCTGCTGCGGGTGGTGGGGCTTCAGCGGCTCACGGGCTGAGGCCCGCCGGTCCCCGCTCCGCGGCGGTCACGGGCGGGGCGTACTCGCGGACGAACTCCCGCCGCCACCACGCCCGGGTGCGGCGCAGCTCGGCCCGGTCGGTGAACTCGTACCGGAACAGCCGGGCGCGTACGCTGCCGGGCGGCCGGTCGGGGAACGGGTTGTGGCCGAGCAGCCGGAGCGTGTCGCGGTCGCCGTCGAGCAGCCGGGTGAGGAAGGCGCCGAACCACCGCTCGGCGTACGCGGGGGAGAGCGCCGCGAACCACATCAGCCAGTCGAGCCGCAGGTGGTACGGCGCGAACTGCCGCGGCAGCCGCCGCGGATCGCCGGGCTTGCCCCTGAACCCGTACTCCCGCCACCGGCTCGCCCCGGTCGGCCGCGGGTCCGCCGTGCCCTCGACGACGATCTCGTGCCGTACGCGGGTGATGCTGCCGAAGGCGCCGTAGGTGTTGACGAGGTGGAGGGAGTTGAACGAGGCGTTCATCCGCTGCCGCCGGGAGAGCAGGTTGCGGGCGGGCCACCAGCTCAGCGCCAGCACGAGGGCGGTCACGGCGAAGACCGCGACGGTGAACCAGGCCGGCGTACCGCCGGACTCCGGCGGCCCGGGCAGCGGCGTCAGGTCGGCGACGAGCCGGCCGTCGACGGCGGTCAGGGCGATGAGGATGGTGATCCAGTTGAGCCAGGCGAAGTTGCCGGAGAGCACCAGCCAGAGCTGGGTGACGACGATGGCGGCGGCAGCCCAGGTGGCGACGGGCTGCGGCGTGAACAGCAGTACCGGCAGGCCCAGTTGGGCGACGTGGTTGGCGGCGGCCTCGACGCGGTGCAGGGGGCGGGGCAGGTGGTGGAAGAACCAGCTCAGCGGCCCGGGCATCGGCTGCGTCTCGTGGTGGTAGTAGAGGCAGGTCAGATTCCGCCAGCACCTGTCGCCGCGCATCTTGATCAGCCCGGCACCGAACTCGACCCGGAACAGCAGCCAGCGCAGCAGGAAGAGCACCAGCACGGGCGGCCCGACGGTGTCGTTGCCGAGGAAGATCGCGAGGAAGCCGGCCTCCAGCAGCAGCGACTCCCAGCCGAACGAGTACCAGACCTGGCCCACGTTGACGATCGACAGGTACAGCAGCCACAGCACCGCCCACAGCAGCATCGCCGCCCACAGCGGCACGGCATCCGCCGCCCCGCCCGCCACCGCGGCGGCAACCACGGCACCGCCCCAGGCGACGGCGGCGAACAGCCGGTCGGAGTAGCGCACCTGGAACAGGCTCGGCGCCCGCCGGAACGGCACCCGCGCGGTGAACCGCGGCACGGGCAGCATGCCGCGCGCGCCGATGAGCGGCCGGAACTGCCGCGCGGCGGCGACGAACGCGACGACGTACAGCAGGGCGAGCCCACGCTGGAAGACCAGCCGGCTCAGCCAGTACCCCTCCGCCGAAAACCACTCCACAACGCCATCCGTACCACCACCCCCACCACCCCCACACCCGCCGCGCCGGACCGGGCGGACACCACGCCGCGGAGCGGCGATGTGTGGATCGTGGACCGCACGCCGGTGGGGTGCGGACGCTCAGGCGGGCCGTCAGCCCTCCTGGCTGGCCCGATGGGCGCGATACGGGTACGGCGCGAGGCGGACACCGACCCCCTGCCGCCCCCGGAACCGGTCATCCGGGCGCACCGCCGCCGCACGCCGTCAGGGCCATCGTGAGCAGCGCGACCAGCGTCCGCGTCCGCGTTCGCGTCGTCACCGTGACCATGGCCACAACCGTAGGCGAACCGCCCGCCCCTTGTGTATCCGCTTTGTATCGGCGCCCCCTTCAATCACCGGGTCACCGACGACAAGGGGAGAACCATGCGCAGCCGAATCCACCGACTGTCCGCCGCGGTGTGCGTGGCCGCCGCCGTGGCCGTCGCGACGCCGGCCGCCGTCGCGGCGCCCCAGGCCGGCACGTCGTCGCAGACGACGGCACCGCTGGCCCGGCCCGCCTTCAAGATGCCGTTCATCTGCGGTCAGGTCTGGCGTGGCAACAACTGGCGCGGGCACGGCCCGGCCCACTCCATCGACTGGAACCACTACAACGCCCAGGGCACCCCGGACGACCTCGGCCGCCGCGTGCTCGCCAGCGCGGGCGGCACGGTCGTCGCGTCGTACTACTCCACCGGCGACGGCTACGGCAACACCGTCGTCGTCGCCCACGGCGACGGGTGGCGGACCCGCTACGCACATCTGAAGGAGCGCACCGTCGCGCGCGGCGCGCAGGTGGGGCGGGGGCAGGTGATCGGGAAGGTCGGCGCCTCGTCTGCAATCCACGAGTTCACCCCCCACCTGCACTACGAGCAGATCCACAACGGCTCCGTCGTCGTCGCGGTCGTCCAGGGCGTCAGGTGGTACGACTACCTCGACCGGCGGCTGGAGAGCACGAACGGTTGCTGACGCGCCCGCGTGGAGCGAACGCGGCCGGTTTCCGCCGCGTTCGCTCTACGCGCGTCATCCCGGGCCGGAGCGCAGCGACCGCAGCTTCGCGTGCACCACCTCGGCCCGGTCGTGTGCCTCCAGCCGCCGCCAGGCGGAAAGGGAGCGGTGGAAGTAGTGCCGTGCGGTCTGCACCCTGCCCGTCGCGCGGTGCAGCTCGCCGAGCAGGCAGGCCAGACTCGCCTCCGCGCGCCGGTCGCCCAACTGCCGCTGTACGGCGAGCGCGTCGGCCAGCAGCGCCGACGCCTGACCCGCGTTGCCGCGGCGCAGGCACAGTTCGCCGATGCTCTCCTGCACGTAGGCGGCGCAGTGGGTGTCGGCGAGGTCGCAGA
The DNA here is from genome assembly GCF_045781775.1 of Streptomyces sp. 184. Classification (NCBI taxonomy): domain Bacteria; kingdom Bacillati; phylum Actinomycetota; class Actinomycetes; order Kitasatosporales; family Streptomycetaceae; genus Streptomyces; species Streptomyces sp. 184. Next base: position 2,892,983 of record NZ_CP123230.1, read on the forward strand.
AGATGTCCAGGGCACGCTCCAGTTCCGCCTGCGCCAGGTCCGGTTCACCGCGCAGGTCGTGCAGCACGGCGATGCGGCGGCGTACCTGCGCCTCGCGGTGGCGGTCACCGAGGTCCCGGGCCAGCTCCAGCGCTCCGCTCAGCCACGGCGCCGCGGCCCGCGGGTTCTTGCGTTCCAGCCATACGGAGGCGATCGCGTTGCGCGCGACCGCCTCGCCGTGCCGGTCGCCGGCCTCCCGGAACCCGCTCAGCGCGTCGGTGAAGGCCGCCAGCGCGGCGTTCGGGTCGCCCAGGATCCGGTGTACGGATCCCTCTCCGGCCGCCGCCACCGCCTCGCCCGCGCCATGGCCGACCGCCCCGAAGATCGCGCGCGCCCAGACGAAGGAGTCGAGCGCGTCGGTGTAGCGGTCGCGGTAGAGGTGCAGTTGCCCGATGTTGCGGAGCAGCGCCGCGGCCCGCGCCTCCGACGGGGCCGGTATCGCGTCGAGAACCAACTGGTGCGTCCGCAGCCAGTCGCCGTAGTAGCCGCGCAGGTCGAAGAAGGCCGCCAGCTCCAGCGCGAGGTCGGCGGCCTGGGTCACGCGGCCCAGCCGCAGCGCGGACTCCACCGTGGCGACGAGGGTCCGGCGTTCGGTCTCGAACCACTCGACGGGCCCGGCCCGCACGGCCCGGGCGATCTCCGTGCTCGGCCCGGCCGGTTGCGCCGTCGGGCCGCGCACGCCGAGGAACCGCGTGGGCATCGCCGCGTTCGCCTCGCGCGCGAGCGCGGTCAGCGCATCGACGATACGGAGCTGCTGTCGCCGGCGCACCGTGAACGTGTCCGCGTCGGCCAGCTCGCGCGCGTAGCAGCGCAGCAGGTCGTGCATGCGGTAGCGCTGGAGCCCGAGCCCGTCGGTCCCCACAGCCTCGATCAGGTGCCTGTCGGCCAGGGTGGCCAGGGCTTCGGCGGCGTCGTCGGCGGCGCCGCCCATGGCGGCGGCGACGAGCCAGCCTCCCACCGGCTCGGCCGGCAGCCGGCCGAAGGCGCGGAAGGCCGTGGCCGCGCCCTCCGGCAGGTGCCGGTAGCTCATCTCCGCGCTCGCCCGCACCTCCAGCTCGCCCGCCTTCAGTTGGTCGAGCCGCTCGCGTTCGTCCTGGAGGAGGTCGGCGAGCGTCGCCGGGGTCCAGGACCGCCGGATCGCCAGCCGTGACCCGGCGATCCGCACGGCCAGCGGCAGCGAGCCGCAGCCGGCGAGCACCCGGTCGGCGCCGGCCGCGTCGGTGACCAGCCGGTCCGGTCCGGCGACCGTGCCGAGGAGCGCGCGGGCCTCCTCCTGCTTCAGCTCGCCGAGCGAGAAGTGGTGCGCCGGCAGGTCGGGCATCCGCCGGCGGGAGCTGACGAGCACGGCCGAGCCGCCGGTGCCGGGCAGCAGGGGGCGCACCTGCGCGCCGTCGGCCGCGTCGTCGAGCACGACGAGGAAGCGCCGCTGCGCCAGGCGTGAGCGGAGCAGCGCGGCCCGTTCGCTCTGCTCGGCGGGGACGGTGCTGTCGACGACACCGAGGCCCCGCAGCATCTCGGCCAGGACGTCGGCGGGGTCGCGCGGCCGGTCGCTCAGCCCGCCGAGGTCGACGAAGAGCTGGCCGTCGGGGAAGGCCGCGCGGGCCCGGTGCGCCACGTGCACTGTCAGCGCGGACTTCCCCGACCCCGGCGGTCCCGACATCGCCACGACGACCGGCCGCCGGTCGGCCGCCGACAGCAGCTTCTCCAGTGCGGCGATCTCCGCCTTCCGGCCGGTGAAGTCCGGTACGTCCATGGGTAACTGGCACACCGGTGCGACCGCCACCGCGCGGCTCCGCCCGGCGTACCCGTTGACCTCCTCGCCGACCGCCCGCAACGGCCTGCTCGGCTCGGTGCCGAGTTCGGCGGCCAGGATGCGCTCGGCCTCGGCGTAGGCGGAGCGCGCCTCGGTCGTACGGCCCGAGTCGTGCAGGGCGCGTACGAGCATCCGCCACAGGTCCTCCCGCAGCGGGTCCTCGGTGAGCCGGGAGCGCAGCTCGGCGAGGAGGAGCGCGTAGTCCCGCAGCCGCAGCCTGACCCCGAGGCACTCGTCGACCGCGGTCGCCCGCAGCTCCTCCAACCTGGTGACGCCGGGGTCCCAGACCACGCTGGCCGGTACGTCCTGGAGCACGCCGCCGCGCCAGAGGCCGAGCGCCGTCTCGTAGTCGTGCAGCGCGGCGACGTCGTCGCCCCGGTCGCGGGCCGTGCGGGCCCGGCCCAGATGCCGCTCGAAGAGCAGCATGTCGACGTCGTCCGGCGCGGCATCGAACGCGTAGCCGGACGGCTCCGTCCGCAGCCCGGCGGCGGAGATCCCCGCGGCGGACAGCGCCCGGCGCAGGTTGCGCACGTACGTGCGGACGTTGGCCACGGCGGACGGGGGTGCCCCGCCCGGCCACAGCACCTCCGTCAGCACGTCCACGGAGACGAAGCGGCCGGGCTGGAGCAGCAGGGTGGCGAGCGCCGCCCTCGGCTTCGGCCCGCCGATCCGGATCGGTGCACCTCCGGCCCACACACGCAGCGGCCCAAGGAGTCCGAACGTCGGCTCCCCCATCCACGTACCTCCGTGTCGGCGGCGTGTCGTCGGCGTAGCGCCCCCCCGGAAAGGGGGATGCGCGTCGCTCGCCGACGGCCTCGACAGTCATGGACATGACTCACGGTGTCAACCCCGCCCCGCCTCGCCGGACACGGCCGGGGAGCAGGGCGGGGCCCGACGGAGGGCGGGTTCGGGCAACGACTTCCGACGGGCGCCGCCCTCCGCGGGCGGGCGCGGTCAGGACTGCCGGGGGAGGCGGGCCAGTTGGCGGGACTGGGCTACCAGCCGGTCGGCGGAGTCCCAGATCTCCGCGTCCTCCTCCATGTAGCCGCCCGCGACGTTCCGGGTGGAGTGCACCACCCGCAGCCACCCCGGCGCCGGCCGCGCCCGTACGTGGGCGGTGAGTTCCAGCGTCGGGGCCCAGCCGACCATGCCCAGCTCGAAGCTGGCCGGGGGCAGGATGTCGACGGCCATCAGCAGGAGCAGCGGGTCCGGGTCGCGGGTCTCCGGGAGGCGGAACCAGCCCTTCATCACGCCCCGCCCCGACGGCGCGCCCACCGCCCAGCCCACGCACGACGGGTCCAGCCGCAGGTCGGCGCGGGTGAGCATGGGGGACTCCGCGCGGAACTCGGGCGGTGCCGCGTGGCTGCCTATGCACTGCTCCACCGGCGCCAGCTCCGGCGGCTTCGCCGCGGTCAGGACGTCGCCGGCCTGGTCGTCGAGGTCGCCGTACGCCGCCAGCACGCGCAGCCGGGCCACCGGGCCGGCGTCCGGCTCCTCCTGCTGGAGCAGCTCCGCGCCGCCGTGGGAGAGGGAGTTGCCGCGGCGGACGGTCTCGGTGCGGATGACCGCCGGGCCCGCGGTGGCCGTCGAGAGGTAGTACGCGGAGACCGACAGCGGGTCGGGGTGGCCGGGGCGGTCGTCGCGGGGGGTGCCGAGTTCGGCGGACAGGGCGCGGGCCGTCGTGGCGAGCAGCACGCCGCCGTTGATGCCCTGGCCGACCTTCCACGCGCCGGGCAGGTCCGTGTCGTACGAACCGGGCTCGCCCGCTGACGCGTGGACGGCGGTCTCCCGGTCGAAGTCCGGGGGAGGGGTGGTGGTCATGGCGTGCTTCGCTTTCGTCGTACGGGCGGTGGGCCGATCTCGAACGCCTCGCAGAGGCCGTCCAGAACGTCGTCGATGCTCGCCGCGCCGGTGGCCAGCGGCAGGGCGCCCCAGGACCACAGCTCGGCGGTGCCGTGCATGGCGGACCACAGGGCACCGGTGAGCAGCCGCGGATCGGCGTCCGCCCGCCAGCCCTCGGACTGCCGGGCCTCGACGAGGCGCACGAGGTTGTCGAAGCCGCCGAGGGAGGCGCGGCCCAGCTCGCGGTCGTGCGCGTCGAGCAGGTCGCGGCGGAACATCAGCGCGAACATCTCGGGCCGGGCCACCGCGTACTCCACGTACGCGCGCGTGCCCGTACGCAGCCGCCGGGCCGGGGTCGCGTCCGGCGCCAGCTTCCCCAGCGCCTCGTCGGCCCAGTCCTGTAGCTCGTGGAAGCCCTGGGTGGCGACGGCCGACAGCAGCGCCGCGCGGTGCGGGAAGTGCTTGAGCGGGGCGCCGTGCGAGACGCCGCAGCGCCGGGCGATGGCGCGCAGGGTCAGGGCGTCGACGCCTCGTTCGTCGAGAAGTTCGAGCGCCGCCTGGAGCAGGCGTGCGCGGGTGTCCGCGGTCATGGTGGACAGTGTCTACTACGGTGGTGGACAGTGTCTACCCGGACCGGGTGTCAGTCGAGCGCGATGCGGTGTTCGCCCGCGTACACGTTCATGGTGTCGCCGCGCAGGAACCCGACCAGCGTCATCCCGCTCTCCACCGCGAGATCGACAGCCAGGGAGGAGGGCGCGGAGACCGCGGCCAGTACCGGGATACCGGCCATCGCCGCCTTCTGCACCAACTCGAACGAAGCCCGCCCCGACACCATCAGCACCGTCCGCGCCAACGGCAACCGGTCCTCCTGCAACGCGCGCCCGACGAGCTTGTCCACCGCGTTGTGCCGGCCCACGTCCTCCCGTACATCCACCAACTCCCCGGACGCGGTGAACAGCGCCGCCGCATGCAGCCCGCCCGTACGGTCGAAGACCCGCTGCCCCGCCCGCAACCGCTCCGGCAGCGCGGCCAGCACCTCCGGCGTCAACCGCACCCCGTCCGCCGCGTCCACCGGCCACCGCGTCGCCGTCCGCACCGCGTCCAGACTCGCCTTCCCGCACAGCCCGCACGACGACGTCGTGTACACGTTCCGCTCCAGCGACACCTCCGGCACCACCACCCCCGCCGCCGGCCGCACATCCACCACGTTGTACGTGTTACCGCCCCCGGCACCCTCCACCGCACCCGCGCAGTACGTCACCGACGCCAGCTCAGCCCGCCGCGCCAGCACCCCCTCGCTGACCAGGAACCCCACCGCCAGCGCGAAGTCGTCCCCCGGCGTACGCATCGTCACCGCCACCGCCCGGCCCCCCACCCGGATCTCCAGCGGCTCCTCCGCCACCAGCGTGTCCGCCCGCCGGTCCACCAGCCCACCGCGCACCCGCACCACCGGACGCCGCACCGTCACCCGACCCATGGCGCCAGCGTACGCCGCCGATGACGACCCCCCCTTTGTCCTGGCGGTGGAGAAAGTAGATACCGATTCCCGCAGAACTTCTTCCCTCAGTGGCGAAGCACTGCTACGTTCCCCGTGGAAAGCCGACGACGGCGTACGAGGACGACGTACGCGAGGCCGGGGAGGAGTGGCGTGAGGCGCATGACAGCTCGGCCCGCGAACGCGCACCAGGCGCGACTGCTCCGCCTGCTGCGTGACGGCGGCCCGAACTCCCGGGCGCAGCTCGGCGACCAGGTGGAACTGTCCCGCTCCAAACTGGCGGTCGAGATCGACCGCCTGCTCCAGACCGGGCTCGTGGTCGCCGACGGCCTCGCCGCCTCCCGGGGCGGACGCAGGTCGCACAACATCCGCCTCGCCCCCTCGCTGCGTTTCCTCGGCGTCGACATCGGCGCCACCTCCATCGACGTGGCGGTCACCAATGCCGAGCTGGAGGTGCTCGGCCATCTGACCCAGCCCATGGACGTGCGCGAAGGCCCGGTTGCGGTCTTCGAGCAGGCGCTGGCGATGGCGGCCAAGCTCCGCGCCTCCGGGGTGGCGGAGGGCTTCGACGGCGCCGGCATCGGCGTCCCGGGTCCCGTCCGCTTCCCCGAAGGCGTGCCGGTCGCGCCGCCGATCATGCCCGGCTGGGACGGCTTCCCGGTCCGCGAGGCACTCAGCCAGGAGCTGGGCTGCCCCGTCATGGTCGACAACGACGTGAACATCATGGCCCAGGGTGAGCAGCACGCCGGCGTCGCCCGCGCCGTCCGGGACTTCCTCTACGTCAAGATCGGCACCGGCATCGGCTGCGGCATCGTCGTCGGCGGCGAGGTCTACCGCGGGACGAACGGCAGCGCCGGCGACATCGGCCACATCCAGGTGGAGGTGGACGGGCGCCCGTGCGCCTGCGGCAACCGCGGCTGCCTGGAGGCGTACTTCGGCGGTTCGGCCCTCGCCCGGGACGCCGAGAACGCCGCCCGCGAGGGCCGCTCCGGTCAGTTGGCCGCACAACTGGAGGAGGGCGGCGAGCTGGAGGCGAGGGACGTCGCCGCGGCGGCGACGGCCGGCGACGCGGTCGCGCTGGACCTCATCCGCGAGGGCGGCACCCGTACCGGCCAGGTCATCGCCGGCCTGGTCAGCTTCTTCAACCCGGGGCTCGTGGTCATCGGCGGCGGCGTCACCGGCCTCGGCCACACGCTGCTCGCCGCCATCCGCACCCAGGTGTACCGCCAGTCGCTGCCCCTGGCGACCGGCAACCTGCCCATCGTGCTCGGCGAGCTGGGCCCCACCGCGGGCGTGATCGGCGCCGCCCGGCTCACCAGCGACCACCTGTTCTCGCCCGCCTGACGCCGGGCGCCGACAGGCGCGCACCACCCGTACCGCCCGCACCACGCCCGACCCCCGCATCACCCCGTACAACCCGTGCATCACCCCGTACGACCCACGCACCACTACCGCACCAGCAGCACCTCCCGTACCACCGCGGCACACCCCGTACCACCGCAGTACCACCGCAGCACCCCGGCCGACCGCGGCACCACCCGCGCAGGCCCCCGCACCACCCCGCTGCCCCGACCACACCACCCGCATCACCCGCACTGCCCGGTGAACCCGCCCGTTTGCGCTCCACCCTGCCCAACCTGCGCCTGCGCAGACGCAGTTGGAGCACCGCCGAGGAGATCCGTACATGGCGCTCAAGTCCGATACGCCGCCCACCCCCGCCACACCCCTGCTCACCATGACGGGGATCACCAAGTCCTTCCCCGGCGTCCGCGCGCTGGACGGCGTCGACCTCGACGTCGTGGCCGGCGAGGTGCACTGCCTGCTCGGCCAGAACGGTGCCGGCAAGTCCACCCTCATCAAGGTCCTGGCCGGCGCCCACCAGCCGGACGAGGGCGCCATCGGCTGGCAGGGCGAGCAGACCGCGCTGAAGTCGCCGGTGGCCGCGATGCGCCTGGGCATCTCCACCATCTACCAGGAACTCGACCTGGTGCGGCACGTATCGGTGGCGGAGAACGTCTTCCTGGGCCACGAGCGCTCCTCCGGCGGGTTCATCAAGACCCGCGAGGCGCACACCGCCGCCCAGGACCTGCTGGGCCGGCTCGGCCACCCGGAGATCTCCGCCGGCGCCATCGTCGGCACCCTCTCCGCCGCCGGCCAGCAGGTCGTCTCCATGGCGCGGGCGCTCTCCCACGACGTGAAGCTCATCGTCATGGACGAGCCGTCCGCCGCCCTCGACCCCGACGAGGTCGACAACCTCTTCCGGATCGTCGCCGACCTCACCGCACAGGGCGTCGCCGTCATCTACATCTCCCACCGGCTGGAGGAGATCCGCCGCATCGGCGACCGCGTCACCGTCCTGAAGGACGGCCGGGCCGTCGCCCGCGGCCTGCCGGCGCAGACCACCTCGACCAACGAGATCGTCACGCTGATGACCGGCCGCAACGTCGCGCACGTCTTCCCCGAGCGGCCGGAGGCACCGGCCGCGGGCAAGGAGCCGGTGCTCACCCTCGAAGGGCTGGCCAGGAAGGGCGAGTTCGCGCCGGTGGACCTCCAGGTCGCGCCCGGCGAGATCGTCGGTCTCGCGGGCCTCGTCGGCTCCGGCCGCTCCGAGATCCTGGAGACCGTCTTCGGCGCCCGTAAGCCGACCGCCGGCCGGGTCCTCGTCGGCGGCCGTCCACTGCGCCCCGGCAACGTCACCGCCGCCGTCAAGGCGGGCATCGGGCTGGCCCCCGAGGAGCGCAAGTCCCAGGCGCTGCTGATGACGGAGTCGGTCAGCCGCAACGTCTCGATCTCCTCGCTCACCCGCTTCTCCACCGGCGGCTGGCTGGACCGGTCCGGGGAGCGGTCCGCGGCCCGGGAGGCCGTACGCGACCTGTCGCTGCGCCCCGACAACCCCGACGCCCCCGTCCGCACACTCTCCGGCGGCAACCAGCAGAAGGCGGTGCTCGCGCGCTGGCTGCTGCGCAACTGCCGGGTGCTGCTGCTGGACGAGCCGACCCGCGGCGTGGACGTCGGCGCCCGCGCCGAGCTGTACGCGCTCATCCGCAGGCTCGCCGACGAAGGCGTCGCGGTCCTGCTCGTCTCCAGCGAACTCCCCGAGGTCCTCGGCCTCGCCGACCGGGTCCTCGTGCTGCGCGAGGGCCAGGTCGTGCACACCGCCCCGGCCCGGGATCTCGACGAGCACCGGGTGCTCGACCTCGTCATGGAAGGGACCTCGTAAGTGTTGAGCAAATCGGACTCGCTTCCCGCCCCGGCGCCGGAGAAGCCGAAGGGGAACGGCCACGCCTCCGGCTGGCAGAACCTCGTGGACTTCAGACTGGTGGCGCTGCTCGGCGTGCTCGGCCTGCTGATCGTCGTGGGTGCCATCACCAAGCCCGACCAGTTCATGGACGTCGACAACGTCCGGCTCATCCTGGTCCAGTCGTCGGCGATCGGCGTCGTCACCATCGGTATGACGCTGGTCATCATCGGCGGCGGCATCGACCTGTCGGTCGGCGCCATCGTCGCCCTCGCCTCGGTCTGGGCGACGACGCAGGCCACCCAGGACTACGGCCTGGCCGGCATGCTCTTCTGCTCTGTCGCCGTGGGCATCGGCTGTGGGCTCGTCAACGGCGTGCTCATCGCGTACGGCAACCTGGTGCCCTTCATCGCCACGCTCGCCATGCTCGCGTCCGCGCGCGGCTTCGCCGAACAGATGAGCGACGGCGGGACGCAGATCGTCGAGGTCGACGCGGTGCTCGACCTCATGGCGGCGGACAACCGCATCCTCGGCATCCCGCCGCTGGTGCTCATATTCCTGGGCGTCGCCGCCCTGGGCTGGGTGGTGCTCAACCGCACCACCTTCGGCCGGCGCACCGTGGCGGTCGGCGGCAACCCCGAGGCCGCCCGGCTCGCCGGCATCGACATCAAGCGGCAGCGGCTTCTGCTGTACGTCGTGTCCGGCCTGTGCTGCGGCATCGCGGCGTTCATGCTCATCGCGCTCAGCGGCTCCGGCCAGAACACCAACGGCAACCTGTACGAGCTGGACGCGATCGCCGCCGCGATCATCGGCGGCACCCTGCTCAGCGGCGGCCGGGGCACCATCACCGGCTCCGTGCTGGGCGTGCTCGTCTTCACCACCATCACGAACCTGTTCGCCCTCAACAACGTACAGAGCGCGGTCCAGGACATCGCCAAGGGGGCGATCATCGTCGCCGCCGTCCTTATCCAGCACCAGACTTCGCGTAAATCCTCGACGCAATGAAGGGTCGTACCCACATGCCCGAATCTCCTTTCAGCCGTAGAAACATGCTCTTCGGTGCCGCCGGTGTCTCGGCCGCGGCCTTCCTCACCAGTTGCACCAGCAATGACGACAGTGATGACGACGGCGGCTCCGAGCAGCAGCAGGCGAACGTCTCGGACGACAAGCCCGGCAAGCCGGTCACCATCGGCTTCGCCGGCCCCGAGGCCGACCACGGCTGGCTCAACGCCATCAACGACAACGCGCGCTCGCGCGCGGAGAAGTACGAGGACGTCACCCTCGACATCACGGAGGGATCGAACGACACGGCCACCCAGATAGGCCAGGTCGACTCCCTGATCAACAAGAAGGTCGACGTCCTGGTCATCCTGCCGGCCGACGGCAAGGCGATGACGCAGGCCGGGCTGAAGGCCATGCGGGCCGGCATCCCCGTCATCAACCTGGACCGGATCTTCGACGACCCGCAGGCGTACCGCTGCTGGATCGGCGGCGACAACTACGGCATGGGCCTGAACGCCGGCCGCTTCATCGGCGAGCAGCTCAAGGGCAAGTCGAACGCGAAGGTCGTCGAGCTGGCCGGGCTCGACAACCTGGAGCTGACCCAGCAGCGCACGGCGGGCTTCGACGACGCGCTGAAGAACTACCCGAACATCGAGAAGGTGGCCCGGCAGGCCGCCGAGTTCACCGTCGAGTCGGGCCAGCGCAAGATGTCCGACCTCCTCCAGGCCGTGCCGGAGTTCGACGCCCTGTGGAACCACGACGACGACCAGGGCGTGGGCGTCAAGCGGGCCATCGACCAGTCGGGCCGCGACGAGTTCATCATGGTCGGCGGCGCCGGCTCCAAGGCGGTGATGGACTCCATCAAGGCCGACGACTCGGTGATCAAGGCCACCGTCCTGTACCCGCCGACGATGGCCGCGTCCGCGATCGACCTCGCGCGCGCCCTCGGCCAGCAGAAGGGCGTCTCGGGCATGGCCGAGTTCGAGATCCCCGCGTCGATCACGTTGTACTCCGCCGTCGTGAGCAAGGACAACATCGACCAGTACCTGCCGACCGGCTTCAACTGACGGGAACCCAGCGCCAGGAGCCGCACCCCCGGAGATCCCGGAACGAGCGCTGCGGCGCGCCGGAAGCAGCCTACTGACAAGGAGTTCTATGTCCCACGACACGACCGCACCCGCGCTCGGCGTCGGCATGGTCGGCTACGCGTTCATGGGGGCGGCCCATTCGCAGGGCTGGCGGACCGCCGCCCGGGTCTTCGACCTTCCGCTGACTCCCGTCATGGCCGCGATCTGCGGCCGCGACGAGGACAAGGTGGCCACCGCGGCCCGCCGGATGGGCTGGGCCGCCGCGGAGACCGACTGGCGCCGGCTCATCACCCGGGACGACGTGCAGCTCGTCGACGTCTGCACGCCGGGCGACAGCCACGCGGAGATCGCCATCGCCGCGCTGGAGGCGGGCAAGCACGTGCTGTGCGAGAAGCCGCTCGCCAACACCGTCGCCGAGGCCGAGGCCATGGTCGACGCCGCGGCGCGGGCGCGGGAGCGCGGGCAGCTCGCCATGGTCGGCTTCAACTACCGCCGGGTGCCGGCCCTGGCCTACGCGCGCGAGCTGATCGCGCGCGGCCGGCTGGGTGCGCTGCGGCACGTGCGTGTGACGTACCTCCAGGACTGGCTCGTCGATCCGGACTTCCCCCTCGCCTGGCGGATGCAGCGGGAGAAGGCCGGCTCGGGGGCGCTCGGGGACCTCGGCGCGCACATCGTCGACCTGGCGCAGTTCCTGACCGGCGAGCCGCTGGTGGGTGTCTCGGCGCAGACCGAGACGTTCGTCAAGGAGCGTCCGCTGCCGTCCGCGGCGGCGGGGCTCTCCGGCGCCGCGGACGGCGGCGGCGAGCGCGGTCCGGTCACGGTGGACGACGCCGCCCTGTTCACCGGCCGGATGGCCTCGGGGGCGCTGGCGTCCTTCGAGGTCAGCCGGATGGCCGCGGGCCGCAAGAACGCCCTGTCGGTGGAGCTGAACGGCGAGTCCGGCTCGCTCGCCTTCGACCTGGAGCGGCTGAACGAGCTGGAGCTGCACGACCACGCGGAGCCGGCCGAGACCGCCGGTTTCCGGCGGGTGCTGGTCACCGAGCCGGAGCACCCCTACCTGGAGGCGTGGTGGCCGCCGGGCCACGGCCTGGGGTACGAGCACACCTTCGTGCACCAGGTCCGCGACCTCGTCCACGCCGTCGCCGCCGGCACGCAGCCCGCACCGTCCTTCGCGGACGGGCTACAGGTGCAGCGGGTGCTGGCGGCCGTGGAGGAGAGCGCGCAGAAGAACTCCGTCTACACGCCCGTGGCACAAGCCGACCAAGCCACCTGACCACCCCCGGATCAGCCGACCACCCCCGGAGGCACTCCGGAGAAAGAGGCAGCGCACGATGCCCCGGTCCTTCACCCTCTTCACCGGCCAGTGGGCCGACCTCCCCCTGGAGGAGGTCTGCCGGCTCGCCCGCGACTTCGGCTACGACGGCCTCGAACTCGCCTGCTGGGGCGACCACTTCGAGGTGGACAAGGCCCTCAACGAGCCCGGCTACCTCGACGGCCGCCATCGGTTGCTGGAGAAGTACGGCCTGAAGTGCTGGGCGATCTCCAACCACCTGGTGGGCCAGGCGGTCTGCGACCACCCCATCGACGAGCGCCACCAGGCCATCCTGCCGGCCCGGATCTGGGGCGACGGCGAGCCCGAGGGCGTCCGGCAGCGGGCCGCCGCCGAGATCGCCGACACCGCGCGGGCGGCGGCGGCCTTCGGCGTGGACACCGTCATCGGCTTCACCGGCTCGTCGATCTGGCACCTGGTGGCGATGTTCCCGCCGGTGCCGCCGCACATGATCGAGCGCGGCTACCAGGACTTCGCCGACCGCTGGAACCCGATCCTCGACGTCTTCGACGCCGAGGGCGTGCGCTTCGCGCACGAGGTGCACCCGTCGGAGATCGCGTACGACTACTGGACGACGCACCAGGCGATGGAGGCGGTCGGCCACCGGCCCGCCTTCGGGCTGAACTTCGACCCCAGCCACTTCGTCTGGCAGGACCTGGACCCGGTCGGGTTCCTCTGGGACTTCAAGGACCGCATCTACCACGTGGATTGCAAGGAGGCCCGCAAGCGGCTCGACGGCCGCAACGGCCGGCTGGGGTCGCACCTGCCCTGGGGCGATCCGCGCCGCGGCTGGGACTTCGTCTCGGCCGGCCACGGCGACGTGCCGTGGGAGGACGTCTTCCGGATGCTCCGCTCGATCGGCTACGAGGGTCCGATCTCGGTGGAGTGGGAGGACGCCGGCATGGACCGGCTCCAGGGTGCGCCGGAGGCGCTGCGCGCGCTCAAGGCGCTCGACTTCGAGCCTCCGCAGGCGTCGTTCGACGCCGCCTTCGGCGGCGACTGACCGCCGTAGCGGCGGGGAGGGGAGCCCGGCGGCGGCACCTGCCGCCGGGCTGCTCCGGCATGTCCGGGGCACACTTTGTCCGCATCAAGGATGAAGATAACTGAAGTCCCGTCAAAGGGCTTCTCTATCCCGCAAAAGACGGTTACGTTCCTGTGATGTCCCTGACATAAACCCCCCACTCTCGGCAGGAGAGATCAGGTGCAGACCAGAAAGATCCGGAGAACCATCGCGATGGCGGCGGCGGCCCTGCTGGCCGCACCCGCCGTCGTGCTGAGCACGTCGGTCACCGGCTCCGCGCATCCCGGCCACGAGCACCCCGCGCCGGCGGCGGCGGAGTTCCAGCAGGTGACGCTGGCCAAGGGCGAGCCGGAGATGGGCGAGCCCATGACCATGGCCGTGCTGCCCGACCGGTCGGTGCTGCACACCTCCCGCGACGGCACGGTACGGCTGACGGACGCCGCCGGTACGACCAAGGTCGCCGGCGACATCGCGGTGTACAACAACGACGAGGAGGGCCTCCAGGGCGTCGGGGTCGACCCGGGCTTCGAGCAGAACCGCTTCGTCTACCTCTACTACGCGCCGCCCCTCGACACCCCCGGCGGCGGCGCCCCCGAGACGGGCAGCCCCGCCGACTTCGAGCGGTTCGACGGTGCGAACCGGCTGTCCCGGTTCGTGCTGAAGGACGACGGCACCCTGGACATGGGCAGCGAGCAGGGGATCCTGGACGTGCCCGCCTCCCGCGGGATCTGCTGCCACGTGGGCGGTGACATCGACTTCGACGCCGAGGGCAACCTGTACCTGTCCACCGGTGACGACACCAACCCGTTCGCCTCCGACGGCTACTCGCCCATCGACGAACGGGGCGATAGGAACCCGGCGTTCGACGCCCAGCGCTCCTCGGCGAACACCAACGACCTGCGCGGCAAGGTGCTGCGGATCAAGGTCAACGCCGACGGCTCGTACGACATCCCGGCCGGCAACCTCTTCGCGCCCGGCACGGACAGGACCAGGCCCGAGATCTACGCCATGGGCTTCCGCAACCCGTTCCGGATGAGCGTCGACAAGGCCACCGGCACCGTCTACCTCGGCGACTACGGCCCCGACGCCGGTGTCGCGAGCGGCACCCGCGGCCCGGCGGGGCAGGTCGAGTTCGCCCGCATCACCGAGCCCGGCAACTTCGGCTGGCCGTACTGCACCGGCGACAACGACGCCTACATCGACTACGACTTCGGCTCGGGAGCCTCGGGCGGCGCCTTCGACTGCTCGGCACCGGTGAACAACTCGCCGCACAACACCGGCCTGACCGAGCTGCCCCCCGCCCAGCCCGCCTGGATCCCCTACGGCGGCCCCAACGGCGGCCCGCCCGAGTTCGGCAACGGCTCCCAGTCCCCGATGGGCGGCCCGGTCTACCGCCAGGACGAGGTCGACCCCGGCTCCACCGTCGCCTTCCCGGCCGAGTACGAGGGCGACTACTTCGCCGGCGAGTTCGGCCGCAAGTGGATCAAGCGGGTCGAGCAGGGCAGCGACGGCACCGTCTCCGCCATCAGCGACTTCCCCTGGGCCGGCACCCAGGTCATGGACATGGACTTCGGCCCCGACGGCGCCCTCTACGTCCTCGACTACGGCACCGGCTACTTCGGCGGCGACGAGAACTCCGCCCTCTACCGCATCGAGACCATCAACGGCGGCGCCTCCCCGACCGCCGTGGCGTCCGCCGACGTCACCTCCGGGCAGGCGCCCCTGGCCGTGCAGTTCTCCTCCGAGGGCACGACCGACCCGGACAGCGCCGGCCTGACGTACGCCTGGGACTTCGGCGACGGTGGCACCTCCGACGAGGCCCACCCCTCGCACTCGTACGCCGGGAACGGCACGTACAACGTCACCCTCACGGTCTCCGACCCCGACGGGCTCACCGGCAGCGCCAACGTCCAGATCACCGTGGGCAACACCGCCCCCGCCGTGACCCTGGAGCTGCCCCGGGACGGCCAGTCCTTCAGCTTCGGCGACGACGTGCCCTTCGAGGTCACCGTCACCGACCCCGAGGACGGCGACGTCGACTGCACCAAGGTGCGGGTCGCGTACATCCTGGGCCACGACTCGCACGGCCACGAGATGGCGAACGCCAACGGGTGCAGCGGCACGCTCAAGACCACCGCGGACGGTGAGCACGACCCGAACGCCAACCTCTACGGCGGCCTCACCGCCACGTACACCGACGGCGGGGGCGGCGGCCAGGGCGCCCTGACCGGGACCGACCAGGCCAAGCTCCAGCCCAGGCACCGCCAGGCCGAGCACTACGACAGCTCCGAAGGCGTCGAGGTCACGGACAAGGCGGCGGCCAACGGCGGCAAGTCCGTCGGCTACATCGACAACGGCGACTGGATCGCCTTCGAGCCCTGGGTCCTCTCGGACGCCACCGAGCTGACCGCCCGGATCGCCTCCGCCGGCGCCGGCGGCACCCTGGAGGTGCGCGCGGGCGCCCCCGACGGGACGCTCCTCGGCTCCACCGCGGTACCCGTCACCGGCGGATGGGACACGTTCCAGGACGTCACGGCATCCCTGTCGGGCGCCCCGGACGGCACCACCGAGCTGTACCTCGTCTTCGTCGGCGGCGCAGGCTCGCTGTACGACCTGGACGACTTCACCCTCACCACCGGATAGCTCCCCCCACCGTCCCGCCGGCCCCCTAGGGGGCCGGCGGGGCGCCATCCACCCGACGACCCTCAAGGAGCACCCCACATGAAAGCTCCCGGACGTCTGGCCCTCGGGGCCGCGGCCGTCCTGCTCACCGGGATGGCCATGAACACCTCCTCCGCCGTCGCCGAGAAGCCCGCGGAGAGGCCCGCCGAGGAGGCGGCGGGCGAGCACGTGCTCGTCTTCTCCAAGACCGCGGGTTTCCGGCACGACTCCATCCCCGACGGCATCGCGACCATCCAGCAGCTCGGGGCCGAGAACGACTTCACCGTCGACGCCACCGAGGACGCCGGCGCGTTCACCGCCGAGAACCTCCAGCAGTACGACGCCGTCGTCTTCCTCTCCACCACCGGCGACGTGCTCGACACCACCCAGCAGCAGGCGTTCGAGGACTACGTCGGCGCCGGCGGCGGCTACGTCGGCGTACACGCCGCCGCGGACACCGAGTACGACTGGCCGTTCTACGGCGGCCTGGTCGGCGCGTACTTCGACTCGCACCCGCACAACCAGGACGCCACGGTCAAGGTCGAGGACCACGACCACCCCGCCACCGCGCACCTGGGTGACGAGTGGGTCCGCCACGACGAGTGGTACAACTACCGCACCAACCCCCGCGACCAGGCCCGGGTGCTCGCCACCCTGGACGAAAGCTCGTACACCGGCGGGAACATGGGCGGGGACCACCCCATCGCCTGGTGCCAGACGTACGAGAACGGCCGGTCCTTCTACACCGGCGGCGGGCACACCAAGGAGTCGTACGCGGAGCCGGACTTCCGCACCCATCTGCTCGGCGGCATCCAGTACGCCACCGGGGCCGTCGAGTCGGACTGTAGTGCGGCCGAGAGCGACTACACTCCGATCTTCGACGGCACCTCCACGGAGGGCTGGAAGCAGGCCGGTCCGGGTTCGTTCCGCCTGGAGGACGGCACCCTGACCTCGGAAGGCGGCATGGGCATGCTGTGGTACGAGGCCCGTGAGTTCACCTCGTACTCCCTGAAGCTCGACTGGCGAATGGAGGGCGACGACAACTCCGGCGTCTTCATCGGCTTCCCGGCCTCCGACGACCCCTGGTCGGCCGTGAACAACGGCTACGAGATCCAGATCGACGCCACCGACGCCGCGGACCGCACCACGGGGGCCGTCTACGGCTTCCAGTCCGCCGACGTCGCCGCGCGCGACGAGGCGCTCAACCCGCCGGGGGAGTGGAACACTTTCGAACTGCGCGTCGAGGGTGAGCACCTCCAGATCTTCCTCAACGACGTGAAGATCAACGACTTCACCAACACCGACCCCGCCCGCAGCCTTGCGGACGGACACATCGGGATCCAGAACCACGGTGCCGACGACCAGGTGTCGTTCCGCAACATCCTGGTGAAGGATCTCCCCTGAACGCCGTGGGCGGGAGGTCACGACGCCTCCCGCCCACGGGCGCACCGTGTAGCTGAACTGAACACACGTGGGAGGCAGCAGCCGTGACGGTCCATCCACAAGACACAGCGCCGCAACCGGCCAACCCGGTGACAGCCGATACCGGCGTCTGGCTCGTCGGCGCCCGCGGCTCCGTCGCCACGACCGTGATCACCGGCTGTGCCGCCCTGGCAGCCGGACTCCATCCCGCGGCCGGCATGGTCACCGAGACCGCGCCGTTCGCCGACTGCGGGCTGCCGGCCCCCGGCCGGCTGGTCTTCGGCGGCCACGACGTGACCTGCACCCCGCTGCCCAAGCGTGCGGAAGAACTCGCCGCCGGCGGCGTGCTCCCGCACGGGCTGCCCGCCGCCGTCGGCGCCGAACTGGCCGCCGCCGACGAGGAGATACGGACCGGCGGCCCGGAGCCCGGCGAGCCGTACGACGAGGACGCGCTGATCGACTCGTACGCCGCCGACATCACCGACTTCGTACGCCGCCGCAACCTCGCCCGCGCCGTCGTCGTCAACGTCGCCTCCACCGAGCCGGTCGCCACCGGCGACGCGCTGCCCGCCTCGTCCTGCTACGCCGCCGCCGCCCTGCGGGCCGGCTGCGCGTACGTCAACTTCACCCCCTCCACCGGCATGCACCACCCGCGGCTGCGCGAGCCGGCCGCCGCCTCCGGCCTGCCGTACGCCGGCCGCGACGGCAAGACCGGGCAGACGCTGCTGCGTTCGGTGCTGGCGCCGATGTTCCTCCAGCGCGCCCTGGACGTACGCGCCTGGTCCGGCACCAACCTCCTCGGCGGCGGCGACGGCGCCAACCTCGCCGGCGACCCGGCCGCCGCGGCGGCCAAGAACGTCGGCAAGGAGCGGGTACTCGCCGACTCCCTCGGCGCCGGCGTCGACGGCGAGGTGCACATCGACGACGTGCCCGCACTCGGCGACTGGAAGACCGCCTGGGACCACGTCGTCTTCGACGGCTTCCTCGGCACCCGCATGGTGCTCCAGACCATCTGGCAGGGCTGCGACTCGGCGCTCGCCGCGCCCCTGGTCCTCGACCTCGTCCGGATCGTCGCCCGCGCCCACGAGGCCGGGATCTCGGGGCCGGTGCCGGGCCTCGGGTTCTTCTTCAAGGACCCGGACGGCGGCCCGCCCGGCCTCGCCGACCAGTGGCGCGAGCTGCTGTCCGTCGCGGAGCGCCTGCGGGTGACGCGATGAGCGCCGCGAAGGACGGATCACGCCGCCCGGTGACCGCGAACCGGCCGGGCGGCGTCCGCCTGCTTGCGCTGGGCGCGGGCGTCGCGGGGGTTGCGGGCGCGGGTGTCCTGGGCACCGTCGCCGCCGCCGCACGCGGCCGGGGGACAACCCGGGTCGCCGCGCTGGCCGGCGGAGCGGGGCTGCTCGCGCTGGGCGCGGGGGCCGCGGCCCGCCGCCGCCGTCGCGGCCGGCCGGCCGGCAGTCCGTCGCCGGTCGCCGTCGTCTCCGGAGCAGTGGTGGGCGCGGGCGCCGCGGGGGTGGCCGCGCGGGTGCGCCGGAGCCGTGGCGCCGCACCGGCGGGCCGCGGGCCTGCCGCCGCCGCGGTGGCCGGGGGAGCGGTACTGCTCGCCGCCGCCGTCTCCGGCGCCGGGCCCGCCGTGCTGCGCCGGCCTCGCACCGCCGGGCCCACCGAGCCGGAGGCGCGCAGCGCCCAGGGGCGCAGGCAGCCCCCGTCGAAGGCCGCGCAGGCCCGCGCCTGGGTCGAACTGCTCCGCGTCTCGGCGCTGTTCACCGTCCCCGGCGACGCCCTCGCCGGCGCCGCCGCCGCCGGGCTGCGCCCCAACCGCGGCACCGCGCTGGCCATCGGCTCCTCCCTCTGCCTCTACGAGGCGGGCATGGCGCTCAACGACTACGCCGACCGCGACGTCGACGCCGTCGAGCGCCCGCAGCGCCCGCTGCCCTCCGGCCGGATCACCCCCCGCGCCGCGCTGACCGCCGCCGCCGCCCTGACCGCGGCGAGCCTCGGTCTGGCCGCCGCCGCGGGCCGCCGGCCGCTCGCGCTCGCCACGGCGCTCGCGGGGGCGGTGTGGGCGTACGACCTGAAGCTGAAGAACACCCCAGCGGGGCCCGCCGCGATGGCCGCCGCCCGCACCCTGGACCTGCTCCTGGGCGCCGCGGCGACCGGCGCCCGCGCGGGCGCGGGTGCGAAGCCGGCGGGCCTGCTGCCCGTACGCGACGCAGCCGCGACCGGCGGGGCCCGTACGACAGGGGCGGGCGTCACCGACGGCCCGCTCGCCGCCGCCCTCCTCCTGGGCGTCCACACCTACGCGGTCACCGTCGTCTCCCGCCGCGAGGTGGAGGGCGGCTCGACGGCCGTCCCGCTCGTCGGCCTCGCCGTCACCACCGCCGTCGCCGCCACCCTGCGCCACGGCAACGACCCGTATCCCGCACCGGATCCGCAACCGCGCCCGCCGGACAGGACCGGCGCACCACCGCCCGGCGGACCCCGGCTCGCGCTCACCCCCGGCGACCTGCTCGCCGGCGCGTACGCCGCCACCGCCGTCCGCCCGTACCTGCACGCCGCACTCAACCCCAGCCCGCAGCTCACCCAGCGCGCGGTCGGCGGCGGCATCCGCGCCATGATCCCGCTCCAGTCCGCCCTCGCCGCCCGCGCCGGCGCGCCCGGCAGCGCCGCCGCGCTGCTGGCCCTCGTGCCCGTCGCCCGCCGGCTCGCCCGGAAGGTGAGCCCGACATGACCCGGCTGCGCCTGGCCTACGGCACCAACGGCCTCACCGACCTGCGGCTCACCGACGCCGTCGCGCTCCTGGCCGACCTCGGCTACGACGGCATCGCGCTCACCCTCGACCACATGCACCTCGACCCGCTCGCGCCCGACCTGCCCGCCCGCACGGCCACCGTGCGGCGGCTGCTGGCCCGGCACGGGCTCGCGGTGACCATCGAGACCGGCGCCCGCTACGTCCTCGACCCGCGCCGCAAGCACCACCCCACGCTGCTCGACCCCGACCCCGAGGCCCGCGCCGTACGGTCCCGGCTGCTGCGCACCGCCGTGAACGTCGCGGCGGAGCTGGGCGCCAACGCCGTGCACTGCTTCAGCGGCACGCGCCCGTACGGGGTGGCGGAGCCGGACGCCTGGAAGCGGCTGGGCGCCGAGCTGACCCCGGTGCTGGCCGCCGCGGACGCCGCCGGGGTGCCGCTGGCCATCGAGCCGGAGCCCGGCCATCTGCTGTACGACCTCGCCGGGTTCCACCGGCTGCGCGAGGAGCTGGGCGACCCGCCGGCGCTGGCGCTGACCCTGGACATCGGGCACTGCCAGTGCCTGGAGGAGGCGCTGCCCGCCGACTGCGTGCGCGCCGCCGCGCCCTGGCTCGCGCACGTGCAGATCGAGGACATGTGCCGGGGCGTGCACGAGCACCTGCCCTTCGGCGAGGGCGAGATCGGCTTCCCGTCGGTGCTCGAAGCCCTCCAGACCACCGGCTACCGGGGCCTGATCAGCGTCGAGCTGCCCCGGCACTCGCACGCGGGCCCCGAGCTGGCGGGCAGCTCCATCCGTTTCCTGCGCGCGGCGGAGGAAGAGGCGCGGGCGAGAGGAGCGGTGCCGTGCTGAGCACCCGCCCGCCGTACGTACCCGCCCCCGCCGCCCCGCGGACGCCCGGAGTTCGCCGGGCCGTCGCGGCCGTGCGGTATGCCGGGGCCCGTGTGCCGCGCGCCGTGTCCGTGACCCGAGTGAAAGGAGCCGCGCAGTGGTGACCCCCAACCCCGACGCACCCGCGTCCGCACCCGCCCCCGTACCCGCCGCCGGACCCGCCGGGACGGCCGCCGCCCTGCGCGCGTCCGTCGAGGCCGGACTCGCGCCGGAGGCCCGCGAGTGGCTCGCCGCCGCGCTCGCCGACGCCGCCGCGGACACCCCCGGCCCCAGCGCCGGACTGCTCGCCTGGGAGGCCCACTTCGCCGCCGCGCGCCGCCGCTGCGGCGCGGAGGCGGCCGACGCCGTACGCGTGCTGATCCTGCACGCCGCCCGCGCCGACGAGCAGGTCGCCACCCGCGTCTACGACCGCGGCGACGCCGCCGAACGCCGCGCCGTGCTGCGCGCGCTGCCGCACCTGGACCTGGGCCCCGGCGCCGTACCGCTGGTCGAGGACGCGCTGCGTACCAACGACACCCGCCTGGTCGCCGCCGCCCTCGGCCCCTACGCCGCCACGCACCTCGGCGAGCACGCCTGGCGGCAGGCCGTCCTCAAGTGCCTGTTCACCGGCGTGCCCGCCGACGAGGTCGCCGGCCTGGCCGACCGCGCCGCCGGCGACGGCGAACTCGCCCGCATGCTCACCGACTACGCCCGCGAGCGGACGGCCGCCGGCCGCGACGTGCCGGCGGACCTCGACCGGATACTCGCCCTGACCCGCAAGGAGGTGTGATGCGCATCTTCGACCCGCACATCCACATGACGTCCCGCACGACCGACGACTACGCGGCCATGTACGACGCGGGCGTGCGCGCCCTCGTCGAGCCCTCCTTCTGGCTGGGGCAGCCCCGCACCTCCCCGCAGAGCTTCTACGACTACTTCGACTCGCTGCTCGGCTGGGAGCCCTTCCGCGCCGCCCAGTACGGCATCGCGCACCACTGCACGCTCGCGCTCAACCCCAAGGAGGCCAACGACCCGCGCCTCCTGCCGGTTCTCCAGGAGCTGCCGCGCTACCTGCTGAAGGACCACGTCGTGGCCGTCGGCGAGATCGGCTACGACTCCATGACCCCGGCCGAGGACCACGCGCTGGCCGCCCAGTTGGAGCTGGCCGCCGACCACGGGCTGCCCGCCATGGTGCACACGCCGCACCGCGACAAGGCCGCCGGCCTCGCCCGCACCCTCGACGTCGTACGCGAGTCCCGACTGGCGCCCGAGCGCGTCATCCTCGACCACCTCAACGAGACGACGGTGGCCGCCGCCCTGGACAGCGGCTGCTGGGCGGCCTTCTCCATCTACCCCGACACCAAGATGGACGAGGACCGGATGGTCCGCATCCTGCGCGAGTACGGCACCGAGCGGATGCTCGTCAACTCCGCCGCCGACTGGGGCAAGAGCGACCCGCTCAAGACCCGCAAGACCGCCGACGCCATGCTCGCCGCCGGCTTCACCGACGCCGACGTCGACAAGGTGCTCTGGCAGAACCCGGTGGCGTTCTACGGCCAGAGCGGCCGGCTGGAGCTGGAGCCGGAGAAGCCGGACGCCGGCGGGGCCACGTACGAAGGGAACTCCATCCTCCGAGGGGGAAGCTGAGCCATGCGCTTCAGACACCCCGACGGATCCCTCGTCCACCTCGCGTACTGCACCAACGTGCACCCCGCCGAGGACCTCGACGGGGTGATGGCGCAACTGCGCGACCACGCCGAGCCGGTGCGCCGCCGGCTCGGCCGCGACCGGCTGGGCATCGGCCTGTGGCTCGCGCGCGACGCCGTCCGCACCCTCGGCTCCGACCCCGCGGCGCTGCGCCGGCTGAAGAAGGCGCTCGACGAACGCGGCCTGGAGGCCGTCACCCTCAACGGCTTCCCGTACCAGGGGTTCGGCGACGAGGTCGTCAAGTACCGCGTCTACCGCCCCGACTGGACCGAGCCCGAGCGCCTGGACCACACCGTCGAGCTGGCCCGGCTGCTCGCCGCCCTGCTGCCCGACGACGTCACCGAGGGCACCATCTCCACCCTCCCGCTCGCCTGGCGCACCGACTTCGACGAGGCCGCCCGCAAGGCGTCGCTGACGGCGCTCGGCACCCTGGCCGCGCGCCTCGACGCCATCGAGGAGCTGACCGGCCGCTCCATCCGCGTCGGCCTGGAGCCGGAGCCCGGCTGCACGGTCGAGACCACCGCCGACGCGGTCGCGGCGCTCACCGCGGAGGGCGCGCCGCCCCCGGAGCGCATCGGACTCTGCGTCGACACCTGCCACCTGGCCACGTCCTTCGAGGACCCGGCCACCGCCATCGCCGGCATCACCGACGCGGGCCTGCCCATCGTCAAGTCGCAGCTCTCCGCGGCCCTGGTGGCCGACCGCCCGGCGGACCCGGGGGTACGGACCGCGCTGGCCGCCTTCGCGGAGCCGCGGTTCCTGCACCAGACCCGGATCCGCACCGCCGACGGCTCCGTACGCGCCACCGACGACCTCGACGAGGCACTGGCCGGCGGCCTCCCCGACGACGGCCCGTGGCGCGCCCACTTCCACGTACCGCTGCACGCGCCGCTGGAGCCGCCGCTGAAGGCCACGACGCCGGTGCTCGAAGAGACGCTGGCGCGCCTCGTCGGCGGTCCCGTGCCGCTGACCCGGCACCTGGAAGTGGAGACGTACACCTGGCAGGCTCTGCCCGCACACCTGCGGCCGCGCAGCCGCGCACAGCTCGCCGACGGCATCGCCGCCGAACTGTCCGTCGCCCGCGACCTGCTCACCTCGCTCGGCCTGAAGGAGCTGCCATGACGCCCCCGAAGCGGCTGGTCGTCGTCGACGTCGTCGGTCTCACGCCGCGTCTCCTCGACCACATGCCCCACCTGCGCGCGCTGGCCGACGCCGGCTCGAACAGCGCGCTGACGCCGCCGCTGCCCGCCGTCACCTGCACCGTGCAGTCGACGATCCTCACCGGCGCCACACCGGCGGAGCACGGGATCGTCGCCAACGGCTGGTACTTCCGCGACGTGGGCGAGATCTTCCTGTGGCGCCAGCACAACCAGCTCGTCGGCGGCGACAAGCTGTGGGACGCCGCCCGGCGCGCGTACCCCGGCTACACCGTGGCCAACGTCTGCTGGTGGTACGCGATGGGCATGGACACCGACTACATCGTCACCCCGCGCCCCGTCTACTACGCCGACGGCCGCAAGGAGCCCGACTGCTACACCCGGCCGCCGGAGCTGAAGGACGAACTGTATTCCGCCTTCGGCACGTTCCCCCTCTTCACCTACTGGGGGCCCACCGCGAGCATCGTGTCCTCGCAGTGGATCATCGACGCCTCGCGGCACATCCTCGACGCGTACAGCCCTGACCTCACCCTCGTCTACCTCCCGCACCTCGACTACGACCTCCAGCGCTACGGTCCCGACGACCCGCGCTCGCACGCCGCCGCGCGCGAGCTGGACGACGCGCTGGCGCCGCTGCTGGCCGACGCGCGGGCGGCGGACGCGGAGACCGTGGTGCTCTCGGAGTACGGCATCACGCAGGCGGCCAGGCCCGTGGACGTCAACCGCGCGCTGCGCAAGGCCGGGCTGCTGGAGGTCTACACGCAGGACGGGATGGAGTACCTGGACCCGTGGGCGTCGCGCGCCTTCGCGGTCTCGGACCACCAGATCGCCCACGTCTACGTCCGCGACCCCGCGGACATCGAGGCCACCCGGGAGATCCTCACCAAGCTCCCCGGCGTCGCCGACGTCCTCTCCGACTCCGGCAAGAAGGCCCACGGCCTGGACCACCCGCGCTCCGGCGAACTGGTCGCGGTGGCGGAGCAGGACGCCTGGTTCACGTACTACTACTGGCTCGACGACGACCGTGCCCCGGACTTCGCCCAGCTCGTCGAGATCCACCGCAAACCCGGCTACGACCCCGCCGAGCTGTTCATGGACCCCACCGACCCGTACGTACGCCTGCGGGCGGTCTCCGCGATCGCCCGCAAGAAGGCCGGGATGCGCTACCGCCTGGCCGTCGTCCCGCTCGACCCCGCCCCGGTGCGCGGCACCCACGGCCGCCTCCCGGAGGACGAGCGCGACGGCCCCGTGCTGATCACCACCCGGCCGGGAGCCACCTCGGGTCCCGTACCGGCGACCGACGTGAAGTCCCTGCTGCTGTCGCTCGCCGGTCTCGACTAGCCGATCCGCCCGTCAAGGAGCGTTGCCATGTCCACCAAGAACAGCGAAGAACTCGACCACGCCCTCAACAGACGCAGATTCCTCGGCGTCGCCGCCGGCACCACGGCGGCGGCGATAGCCGGCACCGCCGCCGCGACGGGCGCCGCGGCGCACCCGCACGGCGGCGGCCACGGTCATGGCGGTGGCCACGGCGGCGGTCACGGTCACGGCCACGGCCGGCCCGCCGTCCCGCACGGCCGGCTGGGCATCCAGCTCTACACCCTCCGCGACCAGGTCGGCACGGCCGGCTTCGGCAAGGTCTTCGACGCCCTGGAGCGCTACGGCTACGACCAGGTCGAATACGCCGGCTACACCCAGGGCAACGGCCCCATCACCCTGCCCCAGCTCCGCCGCCTGGCCCGCAACCACGGCCTGCGCGCCATCGGCAGCCACGTCGCGTACCACGTCGGCGACCCGGCGGGCTACTCCTTCGCCACCAGCCTGGAGCAGGTCCTCGACGACGCCGAGGCCCTGGACATCCCGTACGTCGGCACCTGGGACGGCCCGTTCCGCTACGGCAACACGGTCGACGGGGTCAAGCGCGCCTCGGCGGAGTTCAACACCTACGGCGCGGCGGCCCGGCGCCGCGGCCTGCGCTTCTACCAGCACAACCACGGCAACGAGTTCGGCTTCTGCACCGACGACCCGACGGTGCGCATCTACGACCTGATGCTCGCCGAGACCGACCCGGACCTGGTGTTCATGGAGATGGACATCTACTGGGCCTACACCGGCGTCCACCGCTTCAGCGTCCGCCCGGACGGCACCCCGGCCCCGTTCGACCCGCTGGACTACGTCACGGCCGACCCGCGGCGCTTCCCGCTGTTCCACGTCAAGGACGGCGAGCACGACGAGGCGTCCCAGGACGGCTACCACATGGTGGACGTGGGCGACGGCGACATCGACTACGAGCGCTTCATCAGCACCGTCGCGCGCGGTCGCTACCGCAAGTACCACAACTGGCTCGTCGAACGCGACGACGCGGTGGACCCCGCCACCAACCCGGCCGGCTCCCTCACCACCGCCCGCCGCTCGGCCAACCACCTCCACCGCCTCCGCGCCTGACCGCACCGCCCTGTGCCCCACTCGCCCCGAACCCCCCGGCCCGCCGCCCCACCGGCGGGCCGGGGCCACACCGCTCACCCCCCGCAGCCCCCGGCCACGCCCCGTAACCAAATACGGGTGCGAGCCACCCCCGAATCCTTGGTATCGTTGGCCGTGCCCCGCGGCCCTCTGCCGCGGCACGGCAACCCGGTCCGGGTGGCGGAATGGCAGACGCGCTAGCTTGAGGTGCTAGTGCCCGTAAAGGGCGTGGGGGTTCAAGTCCCCCCTCGGACACATGATTGCCCCACGACCGCGGGTTTGCGGGCAGGTTTCATTGGCACCCGGCTCTCACTTGGAGTGAGGGACGGGTGCATTTTGCTGCGTCCGTCCCAGCGGTGGAGTGGGGCGCTGGGGCTCAGGCGATGTGGATCCTTTCTCTCGTCGGGGTGCCGGCGGTCAGGGTCTGGTCCGCCGGGTCGTAGGTCAGGGTCACGTTCTCGGCCCGCAGCCGGGCGGCTGCCGCTTCGGGACTGGTCGGCTCGTCGCCTTCGGTGAGGCGGAGCAGCAGGGCGGGCAGACGGGCCAGGATGCGGTCCTCACGGACGTAGGTGTTGCGTGGCCGACCGGTGCTGGGGCCGGTGGCGGTGGTGCGGCCGTGTCGGCAGCGGTAGGCCGGGCGGTCGTGGGACCAGCAGGAGTCCATTCGCCGCCCGCACACCCCGCAGTGCAGCACTCCGGCGAGGAGGTAGGTGCGCCCCGGCGCGGTGGCGGTGGCCCGCATGCCCTGGTCGGCGAGGAAGTCGGCCTCGCCGACCAGAGCCGGATGCGCCTGCTCGCGGGAGATGATCCAGTTCTGCGGCGGGTTCCAGCGGGCGATGCCGCGGTGGCCGAGCCTCGCCGCGCGCCGACGGCCGGGCGTTCTTCCACACCAGCCCGCTCCAGCACCGCGCGACGGGCGAGGACCCCGGCTCCGCCGCCGAGGGCGAGGTCAGCCCGCGCGCCGAGGGCGGCACCCGGGCGCCCTGGTTCGACGTCTCGTGCTGCCCCACCAACGTCGCCCGCACCCTGGCCGCCTGACACACCTACCTGGCCACGGCCGGGCGGCGGGAGCTGACGGTGCTGCGGTACGCGAGCGGCCGGATCGCGTGCGAGCTGGGCGACGGACGGACGGTGGCCGTGGAGGTGGAGACGGCAGACCCGGCGGAAGGACTGGTGACGATCCGGGTGGTGGACGCGCCCGCGGGTGCCATGGCGCTGCGGCTGCGGCCCCGCCACCATGCGCGTGTGCCTGCCCACAGCACCGAGTGACCGGGGCCGGCGTGGATAGACCGGGCGGAGACCGGTCGTGCGCGGCGCGGGCGCGCTGTTCTCGTCATCGACTCGCGCGTCTAGTCGCTCCAGAAGACCTGACGTGCGACGGATCCGTTCACTGACCGGCGGTACTGGCCCGGTGATTTGCCGGTGCGCTTTTTGAACACGACGCTCATGTACTCGGAATGGCTGAAGCCGAGTCGTTCCGCGATCTGCTGGAGCGTCCAGTCGGTCGAGGACAGCAGTTCGGCGATGTGTGCCACCCGGACGCGCACGATCTCGCCGTGGACCGTCCGGCCCAGATTCCGAAGGAACCGGTGGTCGAGCGCTCGTCTGGAGAGCCCGACGTGCCGGAGCACGGCGGTTACCGCGAGATTCTGATCCGAATGGTCGCGGATGAACCGCAGGGCCTCGGCGACAAGGGGATCATCCACGGCGAGGATGTCCGAGGACTGCCGGGCGACAAGCCGGGTCGGTTCGATCAGGCGCAGGCCCGGTTCGAGGGAGTGGCCCTGCATGATGCGGTCCAGGAGTTCGGCGGCGAGGTATCCCGTCCGCGTCGTGTCGGGCTCAATGCTCGACAGCGGGGGCGTGGTGAGGCTGCCGATGAGTTCGTCGTTGTCGACACCGATGACGGCGACCGAGTCGGGCACCGCGAGGTCTGCGGTTTTGCAGGCTTCCAGCACCTCTTGGCCGGCGATGTCATAACAGGCGAAGACCCCGACCGGTTTGGGGAGATCCGTGAGCCAGGCCGCGAGCAGCTCGCGGTCGGCAGCGCGCATCCCCGAGGGCTGCATCCGGAACTCCCGCGAGACCGAGCCGCGTTCGCGCACATGCTCCGCGAACCAGGCGCCGCGCTTGACCGACCATCCGAAGCGTTCGTCGCCGCAGTAGGCGAAGTGCCGCAGGCCCCGTTCCTCGAAGTGCTGGAGGGCCCACCGCGCGATCGTGGCGTCGTCGGTCTCGACGCCGGGCAGTTCGGGCACGAGCCGTGCCGCACTGAGATCGACCGTGGGCAGGCCGAGCCGCCGGATGAACGAAGCAGTCTCGGCGCTCTCGATACGCGCCAGCACGCCGTGGCCGTGCCAGTCTTCGAGCCACGAGAAGTCGGTCTCGTGGCGGCTGTGTTCTGCGAGATACATCGACCAGCCCGGGTGGGCTTCGACGTACTTCTTCACGCCCACCAGCACGCCGCGGGCGTAGGCGTTCGAGGTTTCGACCAGCAGCGCCACATGACGTGTCTGTCGGGCGGGCATGTAAAAATTCTAAGGCAGCCTGCGGGATAACGCATGGCTTGGTCTCCGCCGCCGTCCGTAATCTACACGGCCATGGGAGGTCAACGATGACGCAGAGAGTACGGGTGGCGATTGCCGGACTCGGGTTCGGTGCTGAGTTCATCCCCATCTATCAGGCCCATCCCGATGCCGAGTTGGTGGCCGTCTGCCAACGCACCGAGTCGACACTGGCCGAGGTCGCCGATCACTTCGGTGTCCCGGGCCGTTTCACCAGCTATGACGAGATGATGCAGGACCCCGCCATCGACGCCGTCCACATCAACACCCCGATTCCCAGCCACGCCGAGCACACCGTGTCGGCCCTCCGTGCCGGGAAACACGTCGCGTGCACGGTGCCGATGGCCACGACGCTCGACGAATGCCGGGAGATCGTCGCCGCCGTCCGGGAATCGGGCAGGACGTACATGATGATGGAAACGGTCGTCTACTCCCGCGAGTTCCTGCACGTCCGCGATCTCGTGGAGAACGGCACGATAGGCCGGGTCCAGTTCCTGCGCGGCGCCCATTACCAGGAAATGGCGGGCTGGCCCGGGTACTGGGAGGGCCTGCCGCCCATGCATTACGCGACGCACGCGGTGAGTCCGGTGCTGAGTCTCGCCGGTGCGCTGGCGGAGAGCGTCGTGTGTATCGGCTCCGGCCGAATCTCCCCCCGTCTCGCGGACAAGTACGGTTCGCCGTTCGCGGTCGAAAGCGCCCTGATCACCCTCCGCGGCTCGCCCGTCGGTGCCGAGATCGCTCGTTCGCTTTTCGAGACGGCACGTGAATACGTCGAAAGCTTCACGGTGTTCGGGAGCCGGGCGAGCTTCGAATGGGAACAGACTCAGGGCTCCGGGCATGTGCTGCACACCGGGGAGGTCCCGAAGAGCATCGAGATCCCGGACTTCGCTCACCGATTGCCGTCTCAGATCGCTCCGTTCACGACCCGCGGCGTCTACGACGACGAGAACGAGCACCTCTCCTTCGTTCAGGGCGGCGGCCACGGCGGGTCACATCCGCATCTGGCACACGAGTTCATCCGGAGCATCGTCGAGGATCGTGCATCCGCGATCGATGAGGTCACCGCGGCGAACTGGACGTCGGTGGGCATCTGCGCGCACGCATCGGCCATGGGCGGGGGAGCGCAGGTGCTGATCCCCGACTACCAGGAACTCCGCGAGCAGGGGAATTCCGTCGACCCCGGGTGAACCGGAACACGCGCCGCTTCACCGTACCGAAAACGGGAGGAATGGATGAAGCCTGCCCGGATCGATCCACCACAGGCAGAACACGACGATGCCGATAAGGGGAATGCCCGTACCCGCGCGGGCGGTGTCCCCGAGAACACGAACCCGCGAGGCAGGGCGGTGGATCCCGCAATGCGCCTGCGCGGGGCCCTTCGCAGGCTTCCGGTCTGGGCCGTCGCCATGGCCGTCACCGCCGTTGCCGCATGGGTGGCGTTCCTCGCCGACGACACTCCGGCCGGACCCGCGACGGAGGACCCGGGCAAGTTCCTCGTCACCGTGCTCGACGCGGTCACGTTCGCCGGGCTGCTTTTCGTCGCGGCGTCCGGCTTCACCCTGATCTTCGGGCTGATGCGCACCGTGAACATGGCGCACGGCTCGCTGTTCCTGCTGGCCGCGTACATCGCCATCCGGGTGCAGGAGGCGATGGTCGGCCAGTCCCGCAACATCGAACCGGGGCACGTCGGCCCGCTGGAGTGGGTGGTGCCGATGCTGGCCGGCGCCGGCGTCGCGGCCGTGGCCGGCCTGGCGATCCAGCAGCTCTTCCTGCATTGGAACGAGGGCCAGGAGCTGCGTCAGGCGCTGATGACGCTCGCCCTCACGGTCGTCCTGGCCGACCAGATGCTGCGCGAGTTCGGCGGGCTGGCCCAGACGATGGTGTGGCCCGGTGCGATCACGCACTTCTTCTCCGTCCAGGGCGAGCGCTACCCCGTCACACGCGTGTTCATCCTCGGCGTGGCCGTGCTGGTCGGCGTGCTGCTGTGGCTCTGGCTGACCAGGACGGGCATGGGGATGGTGATCCGGGCCGGCGTGGACGACCGCGAGATGGTGCGCGGACTCGGCATCAACATCAAGCTGGTCTTCGCGATCACCTTCTTCGTCGGCTCGTTTCTGGCGGGCGTGGGCGGCGTGCTCGGGGCTTCCTTCGCCGGAGCCGCGCCCGGCACCGACGGCAACTGGCTGCTGAACTCACTCGTCGTCGTCATCATCGGCGGCCTCGGCTCGCTCCGGGGCGCCGCGGCCGGCTCGCTGCTGTACGGCACCGTCGTCGCGTTCTCGCCCGCCTACCTGCCGAGTCAGTACTCCTACTACGCGATCATCATGACCTTCGTCCTGCTGGCGCTGGTCCTGGCGATCCGGCCCTACGGACTGTTCGGGAGACCGGCATGACCACACGTGGCCTGCTCACCAGGAGCAACCTTCTCGGCGCCGCTCTGGTCGTCGTCCTGCTGATCCTGCCGAATCTGGCGACGGCGTACTTCGTCAACTTCGTCATGACGCAGACGCTCATCCTGGGCCTGGCGGCGGCGACCATCGTGTTCCTCGCCAAGTACGGGGGCATGGTCTCCCTCGCCCAGTTCCTGCTGTTCGGCGTCGCCGGCTTCATGTTCGGCAACGCGGCCCAGGAGACCGGGGCCCGCGGGCTGAACCTCGGCTGGCATCCCTGGACGGCGGTCGCGTTCGCCCTCGTGGTGACCACCGCGGCGGCGTTAGTCCTCGGCGCACTCGCCAGCCGCAGCACCGGGCTCTACTTCCTGATGCTCACGATGGTCTACGCCGTCATCGGCTACTACGTGTTCGCCCAGATCGTCGAGATCTCCGGGCCGGGCGGCCTCACCAGCATCCAGCGGCCGGACCTCCTGGGTCCGCCGGTGCGGCTGTACTACACAGGGCTCGGGCTCTCGGTGCTGGCGTACCTCGGCCTCCGGGCGGTCGGGCGGACCGCGTTCGGGCTGGCGCTGCAGGGCATCCGCGACGATCCGGTCCGGATGGCGTCGCTGGGGTTCAACGTGCCGCTGCACCGGGCGCTGGCCTTCACCCTGGCCGGGTTCACGGCCGGGGCGGCCGGGCTGCTGAACGTGTGGTGGAACGGCCAGATCGATCCCGCGTCGATCGCGATCGGACCCACCCTGATCCTGCTGATCATCGCGGTGATCGGCGGCATCTCGTCCTTCGAGGGCGCCTGGCTGGGCGCCTTCGTCTACGTACTGATCTTCACCTACCTGCGCGATCTGCCGCTGATCGACCGGATCGGCATCACCGAAGCACGGTTCAACACCGTGATCGGAGTGATCGTCCTGGTGATCATGATGCTCTCTCCCGAGGGGCTCACCGGGATCGCCCGGCGACTGCGTCGCCGTACCCGGCCACCCACCCGAACCGGGACGGACACGTCCACCGGAGAAGCGCCGCCCGTTCGCACGACCGAGAAGGAACTGGGAGTAACACGATCATGAGCGCACTCAGACGACCAGTGGCACTGACACTCTCCGTGGTGGCGAGCCTGGCACTGACGGCCGCGGGATGCAGCGGGGACGGCGGCTCCTCCGGGCTGCCCGCCGACGAGCAGTCGGCCGGGTTCTCCGCGAAGGGCGACGGCGTCCGGCTGGGGATCCTGGGCCAGTGCGAGGGCCCGTTCGGCGGATTCCACGAGGACGTGGTCGCGGGCAC
The DNA here is from genome assembly GCF_045781775.1 of Streptomyces sp. 184. NCBI lineage: Bacteria > Bacillati > Actinomycetota > Actinomycetes > Kitasatosporales > Streptomycetaceae > Streptomyces > Streptomyces sp. 184. Next base: position 2,925,117 of record NZ_CP123230.1, read on the forward strand.
GACGCTCGCCTTCGCCCGGTACGCCGGCGCGAGCCCGAACTCGTCCACCAGCGCATTGAAGGGCTTCAGTGACGCGGAGGTCGCGGGCACCCCGATCGAACTCGTCGGCATCGGCTGCGGCGACGACACCGCCGACCGCATCCTCCAGGAGGTGCGCCGCCTGGTGGAGCAGCAGGGGGCCAACGTCATCATCGGCCCGCTCTCCGGCGACGAGGGCATCGCCATCGCCGAGTATGCGAAGGGCAAGCCCGACCTCACGGTGCTCGCCGGCATCTCCGGCTCGCAGGAGCAGACCCTGCAGGTCCAGGCGCCGAACTACTTCCGGTTCTACGGTGACGGCGCGATCTGGAACGCCGGCCTCGGCGACCTGCTGTACAACGAGAAGGGCTGGCGCAAGGTCGCGGTCATCGCCGACGACTACAGCTTCGGCCACACCTCGGCGGCCGGCTTCGTCGCCGACTTCTGCGGCGTCGGCGGCGAGATCACCCACCGGGTGTTCCCGCCCCTGGGCACCACCGACTACTCCTCCTACATCGCGCAGCTGCCGGACCGGGACGAGGTGGACGGCTACTTCTGGGCCGTGGGCGGCACCGGTACGCAGGCCGCGCTGGAGGCGTTCGTCAACGCCAAGGGCGACCTGACCGGCGACGAGCACGCGGGCAACTTCTTCTTCAACCCGGACCTCGCCCAGGCGCTCGGCACCGACATCGCCGGCGCGCACATCGGCGGCTTCGCCACGCTGCCGGGCGACATCCAGACCCCGGAGATCAAGGAGTACCTGGCCGCCGCCGACGAGACGTGGGAGACGATCCCGGGATCGCTGAGCGGCAACGAACCCGCCCCGCCGTCCACCGCCGCGGCCTTCGGCTTCTTCTACGGGTACTACACGGCCGGCGTGGCACTGGTCGAGGGGCTCAAGGCGGTCGACGGCGACATCTCCGACCCCAAGGCGTTCCAGGCCGCCATCGCCGGCCTCACCCTCGACCTGCCGCACGGCGACATCAGCCTGGACGAGAACCGCAGCGGCATCGTCGACGTCGGGCTCTCGCGCCTCGCCGTCAACGACTCCGACGAGGTCGTACAGGAGAGCGTGGCCGTCGTCCCCGGCGTCGACCAGACCTTCGGCGGCACGTTCAGCCCGGACACCCCGTCACCCGGCCGGGACTTCCCGAAGTGCGAGAAGCGGGACCTGCCCTGGGAGGGCAAGGCCATCCCCGTCGTCAACGGCGTCCCGCAGAGATAGGAGGTCCCGGTCATGGCCCACACCCATACGACGCCATCCGAGCCCGCCGGCTGGGCGCCCGTCGTCCAGGTACGCGCGGTCACGGTGGCGTTCGGCGGCCTGCTCGCCCTGCGCGGAATCGACCTCGCCGTCGCGCGGGGCGAGCGGCTGGCGATCCTCGGGCCCAACGGAGCCGGTAAGACCACGCTGTTCAACGTGATCGCCGGTGGGGTCACGCCGACCAGCGGCTCCGTCGTCATCAAGGGCGTCGAATGCGTCCACCGGCCGTCGCGCTACCGGCCGCGCCTCGGCGTCGCCCGGACGTACCAGAAGGCGCGGGCCCTGGCCGGTCTCACGGTGCGGGAGAACATCTACCTCGCGCTCGCCGGGGTGCGGGGCCGGCACCGCGCGCTGTGGCGTTCGTCCGCCGACCGGCGGATGGGCGACGAGGCCGCCGGGGTGGCGGACCGGGTGTGGCTGTCCGGGCAGCTCGACGCCGCGGCCGGGGAGCTGTCCCACGGGCAGCAGCGCCAGCTGGAACTCGGTATGGCAATCGCCACGAGGCCGGACGTGATGCTGCTCGACGAGCCGGCGTCCGGCCTGTCGCGGGGCGAGCGTGAACGGCTCGTCGAGCTGCTGGAGTCGTTCGACGAGGAGCTGACCCTGCTGCTCATCGAGCATGACATGGACGTGGCATTCCGCATCGCCCAGCGGGTGGTGGTGATGGCCGACGGCGAGCAGGTCACGGCCGGCACCCCCGACCAGGTCCGCGGCGATCCCCAGGTCCATCGGATCTACCTCGGTACGGAGGCACCGGCATGAGCACCGCACCCCTGCTCGAAGTCCGCCGGCTGCGGGCCGGCTACGGCGCCTCCGTCGTCCTGGAAGATCTCGACTTCAGCATGGGGGTCGAGGCGGTCGGGATCGTCGGCCGCAACGGCATGGGGAAGACCACGCTCTGCGACACGCTTGTCGGTTTCCTGCCGCCGTCGGGCGGGGCGATCCGGCTGCGGGGCGAGCGGATCGACGGCCGGACGCCGGAGAAGATCGCAGGTGCCGGTATCGCCTACGTCCCGCAGGGCCGCCGGCTGTTCCCCTCGCTCACCGTCGACGAGCACCTGGCCATGCTGGCCCGCCGCACGCGTGCCAAGCGGTGGACCCCCGAGGCGGTCTACGAGCTGTTCCCGCGTCTGGCCGAGCGTAAGAAGCACGGCGGGGGCGCACTCTCGGGCGGCGAGCAGCAGATGCTCGCCGTCGGGCGGGCGCTGCTGCTGAACGCGCACCTGATCGTCATGGACGAGCCGTCCGAGGGGCTGGCCCCGACCATCGTCGACGTGCTCGTCGACGTCGTGCACCGCCTGGTCGACGAAGGGGTGGCCGTACTCGTCGTCGAGCAGAACCTGCGCGCCGCGGTCCGGATGGCGAAGCGCCAGCTCGTCATGGTGTCCGGCCGACTGGAGGCCGAGTTCGCCGGCGACGAACTGCTCGGCCGACCGGACCTGCAGAGCAGGTACCTCGGAGTCGGCGGCGCCGACCGGGCGCTTCGGTGAGACGTCGGGCCCGGACCGTGCGGAGGACGAAGGGCAACGCGATGGGAGGACCGATGAAAGCGACGACGAGGACGTTCGGGGTCAACACCTGGGTGTGGACCTCGCCCCTGACCGACGGGCGGCTGGCCGAACTGGCGCCACGCATCCGGGAGTGGGGCTTCGACGTGGTCGAGCTGCCGGTGGAGAACGTCGGCGACTGGGACCCCGGCCGAACGGCGAAGCTGCTCGACTCCCTCGGCCTGTCGGCGACCGTCGTGGTGGCCATGGGTCTGGGCCGCGAGCTGGTGTCGACCGACCGCGCGACGCTGGCCCGCACGCAGTACTTCCTGCAGCAGGTGGTCGACACGGCGGCCGCGGTGTCCTCGCCGGTGGTCGCGGGGCCGGTCTACGCGTCCGTGGGACGTACCTGGCGGATGGCCGACGCGGAGCGCCGCGCCTGCTACGAGCAGCTGCGGGACAACCTCGCTCCCGTGGTGGAGCACGCGCGGGGCGCCGGCGTCACCGTGGCGGTCGAACCCCTCAACCGCTACGAGACGAGCGTCCTCAACACCGTCGACCAGGCGCTCGACGCGCTGGCCGGCCTGCCGCCCGAAGGCTGCGGCATCGCCCTGGACGTCTACCACATGAACATCGAGGAGCAGGACATCCCGGCGGCCGTCCGGCGGGCCGGGGACCGGATCGCCCACGTCCAGGTCTGTGCGAACGACCGGGGTGCCCCGGGGGCCGACCACCTCGACTGGCCGGGCATCCTCACCGCTCTCGACGAGGCCGGGTACCGGGGGCCGCTGGTGATCGAGTCGTTCACCGGGGACAACGAGACGATCGCGACGGCCGCCTCGATCTGGCGCCCGCTGGCGCCGAGCCAGGACGTGATCGCCGTCGACGGACTGTCCTTCCTCGCCGGGCTGTGATCCGGGCACCTTCGTACCCCTTTATTTCTTCGGTCTGGACTCGCAACAAAGTGACGGAGAGGACTATGCGAAAACGTCATCGATTCACCCTTTTCGCGGTGGTCGTGGCTGTTCTGGTCTCATTTCTCCCGGGAATGGCCACCAGCGCCGCGCAGGACGCCGAGCAGGAATACGACGTGCTGTTCTTCCACAAGACGACGGGCTTCCGGCACGACTCGATCCCGTCTGCCCTCGCGGCCGTCGAGCAACTGGGCCAGGACAACGGATTCACGGTGACCGAGACCCAGGACGCCGCGGTCTTCACCGACGAAGGGCTGGCGGAGTACGAGGCCATCGCCTTCTTCACCGACGGCGAGAGCACCCTCGATACCGAACAGCGGCACGCCTTCGAGCGCTACATCCAGCGCGGCGGAGGATTCATCGGGCTGCATTCGTCATCGAACATGGACAAGACGGACTGGCCCTGGTGGTCCGATCTCATGGGCGGCGCGTTCTTCAAGAGCCATCCTTCCGGCGCCGACCAGTTCCAGGAGGCGACCGTACGGATCGAAGACCCCGCACATCCGTCGACCGCCGGGCTGCCGGCCGAATGGGTCCGCCAGGACGAGTGGTACAACTTCACCGCCAACCCGCGCGAGAAGGTCCACGTCCTCGCCACGCTGGACGAGTCGACGTACAACCCGGGACCGGACGCCATGGGCGACGATCACCCGATCGCCTGGTGCTCCAACTACGACGGCGGCCGGACCTGGTACACCGCGCTGGGCCACAGCCCGGAGCACTACGACGAGCCGCAGTTGCGCCAGCACATCCTCGGCGGCATCCAGTGGGCGGCGGGCACCGCCGAGGGCGACTGCGGCGAGCCCCGCGAGGGGACCCCCACGGAGTCCTCCTTCGAGAAGGTCGCGCTGGACGACAACACCGCCAACCCGATGGAGCTGGCCGTCGCGCCCGACGGGCGCGTCTTCTACGTCGAGCTGGGCGGCGCGGTGAAGGTCTACGACCCCGAGACCGGCGCCGTGAAGACGGCCGCGCAGATCCCGGTCCACCGCGGCAACGAGAATGGGCTGCTGGGCATCGCCCTCGATCCCGACTTCGAGACCAGCCAGTGGGTCTACCTCTTCTACAGCGCACCCTCGCCAGAGGTGCAGCACGTCTCCAGATTCACCGCCGACGGCGACACCCTGGACATGGAATCCGAGAAGGTCCTGCTGGAGATCCCGCACCAGCGGGAGGTGTGCTGCCACTCCGCCGGCTCCATGAGGTTCGGCCCCGACGGCAACCTCTTCATCTCCACCGGCGACGACACCGCGCACTTCGCCTCGGACGGCTTCGCACCGATCGACGGGCGCGTCCACGACGAGCAGACCAGCGAGGACGCCAAGCACTCCTACGACGCGCGACGCACCTCCGGCAACACCAACGACCTACGCGGCAAGATCCTCCGGATCACACCCGAGGACGACGGCACCTATGCGGTCCCGGAAGGAAACCTCTTCCCGCCGGGCACCGAGAAGACGCGGCCCGAGATCTACACGATGGGCCACCGCAACCCGTTCCGTATCGCCGTCGACGACGAGACCGGCTGGGTCTACGCCGGCGAGGTCGGCCCCGACGCCGGCAGTGACAACCCCGACCGCGGCCCGCGCGGCTACGACGAGTGGAACCAGATCCGCGAGCCGGGCAACTACGGCTGGCCGTACTGCATCGCCGACAACCAGGCGTACCGCGAATGGGACTTCGCCGCCGGCACCCCGGGAGCGTCCTTCGACTGCGAGAACGGCCCGGCCAACAAGTCCCCGTTCAACACCGGCCTGGAAACCGTCCCACCGGCCAAGGACGCGTTCATCTACTACCCGTACGGCCCGTCGCCGCAGTTCCCGGAGCTTCCCGAGGGCGGCGGACGCTCCGCGTACGCCGGCGACGTGTACCACCACGACCCCGAACTGCTGGGTGACGGGCAGTTCCCCGAGTACTACGACGACGCCGTCTTCGTCATGGAGTGGTCGCGCAAGTGGATCGGCGCGCTCCGACTGGACGAGAACGGCGACTACAAGAGCTTCGAGCGGTTCATGCCGAACACCCTCTTCCGCAGCCCGCACGACATGGAGTTCGGGCCGGACGGGGCGATGTACCTGATCGAGTGGGGCATGGACTTCAACTACGGCGGGGCGAACGTCAACCCGGACTCCGGCCTCTACAAGATCAACTATACCAAGGGTGCCCGGACCCCGGTCGCGAAGGCCGCGGTCGACAAGGACTCCGGGCCCGCTCCGCTGGACGTCGCGTTCTCCAGCGAGGGCAGCCACGACCCGGACGGGGACGAGCTGACGTACGCGTGGGACCTCGGTGACGGTACGACGTCGGACGAACCCGACCCGACCCACACCTACACCGAGCCCGGCGAGTACACCGCGCAACTCACGGTCAGCGACCCGTCGGGCCGTTCCAGTAGCTCCAACGTCACCATCACTGCGGGGAACACCCGGCCGGAGGTGACCATCGAACTCCCGCACAACGGCCAGGTCTTCGACTGGGGCGACGAGATCCCCTTCAGAGTCTCGGTGGCGGACGCCGAGGAAGGCTCCGGCGACGCGATCGACTGCGAGCGCGTGACCGTCCAACAGGGTCTTTACCACGACGAGGGCGGTAACGCGCACGTGCATCCGGGCGAGGTGCAGAACGGCTGCGAGGGCGTGCTCGCCACCCAGACCGACGCGGATCACGGAGAAGCCGCGGACATCGCGCTGACGGTGACGGCCAGCTATACCGACCTCGGTGGTGAGGCCGGCGCACCGGCGCTGACCGGCGGCGAGACGCACTTCCTGCAGCAGAAGCGCAAGGAGGTCGAGCACTTCAGCGACTCGTCGAAGGTCAGCGTCAGCGGCGCGAACGACGAGGAGACCGGCGGCGGTGAGGCCATCACCGCCGGGGACGGCGCATGGGCGTCGTACGACCCGTACAACCTCGACGGCGTCGGCGGTATGACGCTTCGTGCCGCGGCGACCGGGGACGCCACGGTCGAGGTACGGCGGGGCGCACCCGACGGCGAGCTGCTGGGCAGCGCGCAGATCGAGGGCAGCGTCGAGGTGCCGCGGACCGGCGGTCCGGAGGGCTTCGGCAGTGCCGTCCAGCTCAACGGATCCGGCCAGCTGGAGAGGGTGGAGCTGCCCCAGGGCATCGTCGAGGGCGTCGAGGACTTCACCGTCTCCGCGTGGGTCAACTGGTCCGGCGACCAGACGTGGGCCCGGATCTTCGACTTCGGCTCCGGCACCGACAACAACATGTTCCTCACCCCGAGCGCCGGCGGCACCGGCAACCTGAGGTTCGCCATCACGACAGGCTCCGGCGAGCAGCAGATCGAGGGCTCGCAGCCGTTGCCCACCGACGGCTGGCAGCACGTCGCGGTCACGCTGTCGGGCACGACGGGAACGCTGTACCTGAACGGAGAGCCGCTCGGGACCAACGACAACATCACGCTCACCCCGGCGGATCTGGGCCAGACGGAGCAGAACTGGATCGGCGACTCGCAGTGGACGGCCGACCCACTGCTCAACGGCGCTGTCGACGACTTCAACATCTTCGACCGCGCCCTGACGCCGGGAGAGATCGAGTCGCTGACCGCCGGCCCCGGCGGCGACGTCGGCGGCGGCGACGTCGCCTGGTACCGGTTCGACGAGGACGGCGGCAGCACCGCCGTCGACTCCTCCGGACAGGGCAATGACGCCACAGTCACGCTGGCCGAGAACGCCGCGACCTGGCAGAACGTCACGTTCGACCTGGCCCCGGCAGAGGGGACGTTCCCGCTGCACCTCGTCTTCCCGGACGGTCAGGTACGGGTCAACTGGATGGAGTTCGCAGAGGCGGACGTTGTCGGCCCCGGGGAGTGTGCCAGTCCCGATCAGCGGGCGACCGTAGTCGTCGGCGATGTCGACAGCGGGGTGACGAACCACGACGTCGGCGGCGGATGCACGATCAACGATCGCATATGGGAAGAACAGCCGTGGAGCAGTCACGGCGAGTTCCGCAGGCACGTACGGGAGGTGATTACTCAGCTCACGGACGACAGCGTGATCACCAGGCAGGAAGCCCGCGACATCAGGCGTGCCGCCGCCCGCAGCGAGATCGGCCGCGCAGCCTAGGCCGTTGACCCGGCGCAAACCTGCGCACCCGGGCGGCCCGCCGAGACACGCGGCGGGCCGCCCGGCTCCTGGTGAACCTACCGGCCGGGCTGACGCCGTGTAGATGCGCTCCGCCCCCGGGCTCCATGGGAGAGCCTAGTGGTCGAGGCTCGTGCGCGCCGGCGCGCGGGGTGCCGGCCGACGCTCGCGGCGTCCCCGGGAGAGGGGCGGAGGACGCGTACGATGCCCGGGACACCAGCCGCGTGACGCCGATGTCCGCCGGATGCCGGAACGTTTCGTGTGAGCGGAGGAGCGGTGGGGCATCCGATCTGCATGCGCGTCGTGACAACCGAGGCGACCGGGAACACCGGTTCCGTCGTCGTGCAACGTCTGTGTGCCGAGGGCACACACGACCCCGCAGACCCGGTCCGGCGGATGCCCGAGGGTCCCGACGGCCGTGGTGCCGACCGGCGCTCGGTGGATCTCAGCACCGATGCCTGCCATGGCGCGCTCGCCGAGGTGGTCGGGGGCATGAGGAGGGCTGCGTCCGGCGGGACGCCCGTGTGGCGCCCGCGCACCGTGCGCGGCGCGCCCGGCGGCGCCGGCCACCGCGGTCCGGTCACGGTGCGGCGACTCCCGTGACCATCCATGCCGCTCCGGCGCGCCCCGGACCGTCGCGCGTGGTGGCGCTGCTCGCCGCCGCCCACGGCGGGCCGGCCCTGGCGGTCACCGCCATCGCGGGACTGCTCGCGCTCCGCGCGGACCTGCATCCGCTCGACGCCGCCGTCGTCACCGGAGCGGTGCTGACCGGCCAGTTGACGATCGGCTGGGGCAACGATCTGCGCGACCTCCCTCGCGACCGTGCCGTCGGCCGCGCCGACAAGCCCCTGGCCACCGGAGCCCTCCCGGTCCGCTGGGCGGTGCGTGCCACGGTCGCGGCCGCGCTCGCCTTCCTCCTGCTGTCCGCGCTCTGCGGCTGGCGCAGCGCGCTGGTCAACGTCGTCCTCGGCACCGGCGCGGGCCACGTCTACAACCTCGGGCTCAAAGCCACCCTGTGGTCCTGGGTGCCCTACGCCAGTGCCTTCGGGGCGCTGCCGTCGATCGTCACCCTCGCCGGCCCCGCCCCGGTCTGGGCACCGCTGTGGATGACCGGTGCCGGGGCCGCGCTGGGTGTCGGGGCACATCTGCTCAACGCGCTGCCCGACCTCGCCGACGACGCACGCACGGGCGTCCACAGCCTGCCGCACCGGCTCGGCGGACGCCTCTCCCGCATCCTGGCCGCCGTGTTGCTGCCCGCCGCCTCGCTGCTCGCCGTGGTCGGTCCCGCCGGTACCCCCCCGGCATGGGCGGGGGCGATCCTTGCACTGGTGCTCGTCCTCGCGGTGCTCACGCTGGTCGCCCGGGGGCGCACCCCCTTCCGGGCCGCGTTGGCCGTCGCCCTGCTCGACGTCGTGCTGCTCGTGGCCGGCTGATGGCGCCGGCACCCGCTCACTGGGACCTCGCGGTGGTCGGTGCAGGACCGGCCGGCGCCGCCGCTGCCGTGGGCGCCCTGCGCGCCGACGCGAGCCTGCGCGTCGCCCTTCTGGACCGGGCGGACTTCCCGCGGGACAAAGCCTGTGGTGACGGGGTGGCCCCGCACGTCCTCGACCTTCTGGCCGAGGTGGGCGTCACCGGGCTCGTCGACGACCAGGTCCCCGTCGAGCGCCTCCGCCTCGGCCGGGGCGGCCTGGCCGTCGAGCGGCGGATGGAACGCCCGGCGTGGGTGGTACCGCGCCGGGTTCTCGACGCCCGACTGGTCGACGCCGCGATCGCCGCAGGTGCCCGGCTCCTGCGGCACCGGGTACGTGAGCTGCGGCAGCAGACCGACGCGGTGGTTCTGGACGAGGAGATCTCCGCCGCGGTCGTCGTCGGCGCCGACGGCGCCCTCTCGGCCGTCCGGCGCGCGCTCGGCCGGCCCCGCGGTCCGGCGGCCCTGGCACTGCGCGGTTACGCCCCGGTCGCCCCCGGGCGGCGTGGCGCGCAGGTCATCGAGTTCGACACCTGCCCTCTGCCGGCGTACGCCTGGTCCTTCGACCGCGGAGACGGCCACGCGAACGTCGGGTACGGCGAGATCCTCTGCGCGGACCGGAGGGCGCCGACCCGCGCCCAGTTGCTCGAACGCCTGGACGCACTCCTGCCCGGCGCGGCCGAGAACGGGCAGGACTGGATCGGGCACCACCTGCCGTTCTCGACGGCACGCCGGCGCCCCCTGACCGGCCGCGTGCTGCTCGCGGGTGACGCCGCCGGCCTGGTCAACCCGCTGACCGGCGAGGGCATCTACTACGCCGTGGCCACCGGGATCGCGGCCGGTCGCGCCGCGGCCGCAGCCCTGTCCGACGGACGACCCCAACGGGCGGGTGAGCGGCACGCCCGTACCGTCCGCCGGATCCTGCTGCCCCACCTGCGCCACACCGCCCTTGCCGCCCGGCTCGCCCGCAGCGCGCGCATCATCGAGGCCGGGCTGCGCGCCTCGGCCGCCGACCAGCGTGTGTTCGACGACCTCGTGGAGCTCGGCCTCGCCCGGGGCCGGCTCACTCCCACCGTCGCGCTCGGCCTCGGCCGGGCGCTTCTCGCCCCCACACCGCCGACCGACCTGACCCGGGAGCCAGCATGACCACGCGCGTCCTCAGCGTGCGCGGCGTCCTGCCCGAGCACCGCTACCGGCAGGAGGAGATCACCGAGTCATTCGCCACGCTGGTGCGGCCATGCCGGCAGCGGTAGGCCGGGCGGTCGTGGGACCAGCAGGAGTCCATTCGCCGCCCGCACACCCCGCAGTGCAGCAGCCCGGCGAGCAGGTAGGTGCGCCCCGGCGCGGTGGCGGTGGCCCGCATGCCCTGGACGGCGACGAAGTCGGCCTCGCTCACCAGAGCGGGATGCGCTTGGTGGCGGGAGATGATCCAGTCCTGTGGTGGGTTCCAGCGGGCGATGTCGCGGTGTCCGAGGGCGGTGTTGGCGGGGTCGAGGAGTTCGTGGTCGGTGCGCTGGCGGTTCCAGACCTGCCGGCCGGTGTAGCGGGGGTTGGCGAGGATCGCGCTGACCGCGGTGAGCGTCCAGCGGCCGCCGCTGCGGTGCGGGTTGTGGTCCGGGTCGGCCGCCGAGGGGCAGGGGATTGCGGTGTCGTTGAGGGCGCGGGCGATACGCGCGGCGCTCTTGCCCGTGCGGCGTTGGGCCAACATCCAGGAGACGACCGGCGCGGTGGTGGGATCGGCCTCCAGGCGCTGCGCGCGGGCGCCCCGGCGTGCCCAGGCCCGGTTCGGATGCGGCCCGGCATCGGCGAGCCGGTAGCCCTAGGGCGGCCGGCCGCCGAGGTAGCGTCCCTGTTCGCGGGCCTGGACTTGGGGAGGTAGAGATCGCGATCGACCAGGGCCCGGCCGCGGGCGCAGGCGTAGGCGGCGAAGACGCCGATCTGGCAGTTCTCGGTCCGGCCGGCGGTGCCGGAGTACTGCCGCTGGACCCCGGCGGAGGTGGTGCTCTTCTTGATGAAGCCGGTGTCATCGATGACCAGGACACCGTCGCATTCGCCGAGCTTGTCGGCGATGTATTGCTGCAGGTCGTCACGGATGTCATCGGGCTGCCACTTCGCACCGGCGAGGAGGTGCTGCAGGCCGTTGGGGGTGGCGTGGCCTTCTCGGCCAGCTGCCAGCTGTTCTTGCGGGTCACCGGGGCGAGCAGCCCGCGTACGTATTCACGCATGCGGCGGCTAAGCTCCACACGGCCGGAGCGGTGTCCGATGGTCACGAAGAGATCGTCCAGTTCAAGGTCCCACTGCACGGCGGCATACTCGGTGGTCCCCCTCGGGGGCTGCCCCGCCGCTGTCACTACCTGCGGCCATTTCGCACGATCGAAGGCGGTCTCCCTGAGACCGCCCGCACGATCGAAGCTCCGCTACACTCCCGCCACCCGGCGAAAGACCAGGTCAGACAGCGAAATCCGGCTGGAGTACTAGCCCCCGCCAAATCTTCACGCTACGGCGTTGCGCATGCTCACCTCACCGGTCGGCAAGGCAGCAGGTGTCGAGCTTGTCTGGCGCTGTCCCCTCACGCCACCGGCTCGTGTCAATTTGGTCCGGTGGACTGCGTCACCTTTGGCCCTGTAGGCCGGACAGCGGCAGACCCAGGATAGGAGCATGGAGGAGATCACCGCGGAGCCGTCCAGCGCACTGCGAGCTCCCGGTCCGCTGGATCTGGGCACCGAGGCGGGGGCCCGACTGCTCGCCGAGGCCGTCGAGCTGATCGCGCGGCACGCGGAGGCGGTGGCCGACGGCCCGGTGGCACCCGCCGAACCGGACACTGACCGGATCCGCGACTGGCTGGCCGGCCACGACTTCGCGGGGCCACGCCCGGCGGGCGAGCTGCTGACGGAGGTGACCGAGGCGCTGCGGCGCTGGGGAGTGCACGCCACGCATCCGCGCTACCTCGGCCTGTTCGTTCCCACGCCCACGTGGTGGGGTGTCGCCGGCGAACTGGTCGCCGCCGGCGTCAACCCGCAGCTCGCCGCCTACGGACACGCCCCGGCCGCCGTCGAGATCGAGCGGCACGTGCTGCGCTTCCTCGCCGCCCGCCTGGGCCTGCCGCCCGGCGCGGACGGCAGCTTCACCACCGGCGGCGCCGAGGCCAACCTCACCGCCGTCGTCCTGGCGCTGACCCGCCGCTTCACCACCTATCCGGACACCGGCCTCGCCGGCCTGCCGGGCCGGCCGGTGCTCTACGCCTCGGCGGAGAGCCACCTCGCCTGGCTGAAGATCGCGCACATGACGGGTCTCGGCCGGAGCGCGGTACGCCTCGTTCCGGCAGACGCTGCCGGCCGATTGGACCTGGCGCGGCTGCGGGAGATGCGCGACGAGGATGTCGCCGCGGGCCGGGTGCCGTTCCTGCTCGTCGGCACCGCGGGCACCACCGGCGGCGGTGCGGTGGACCCCTTGCCGGAGCTGGCACGGCTTGCGGGCGCCTGGGGCCTGCACTTCCATGTCGACGGGGCCTGGGCCGGCGCGGTGGCGCTATCGGACCGGCTGCGCCCGCTACTCGACGGCGTGGAGCACGCCGACAGCGTCACCGTGGACGCGCACAAGTGGCTGTCCGCCCCGATGGGTGCGGGTATCTTCCTCACCCGGCATCCCGACGCCCTGGCCGACAGCTTCCGGGTGAGCACCGCGTACATGCCCCCGGACAGCGATGCGGCACCGGACCCGTACCTCACGAGCGTGCAGTGGTCTCGTCGCTTCGCTGGGCTGAAGGTGTTCCTGGCCTTGGCCGCGGCGGGCCGGGACGCCTTTGCACGGCAAATGGAGCGCGACACCGACCTGGGGGCGCTGCTTGCCCGGCGGCTGGCCGGGGACGGCTGGCGGCGCATGAACGACACGCCGCTGCCGGTGGTGTGCGTCGCCGACCCCGCCGCCGAGGCGATGGGCCCCGGGCCAAGCGGGCAATGGCACGCCGCGGTTGTCGCCCATGTAGTACGCGGTGGTCAGGCGTGGATCAGCCTCGTACGGCTCAATGGCCGGTCCGCGATCCGGCTCTGCATCACGAGCCACCGTACGCGTGCGCACGACATCGAGACCGCGGTGGCCGCGCTCGGTGAGGCCCGATCGGCCACGCCCTACTAGCCCGTTCGGCGGATCTGTACGGATAACAGCGGATCACCGCTCGGCCACCGGGCCCAGCACGGGCTTCACATCCACGATCGGTGTCCCGTCGAGCGCCTCCAGGTTGCGTACCCGTACGCGCAGGCCGTCGATCCCGGCGATCTCCACCCGGTGCAGTCCGATGGGGTTCGGGCGGTGCGGGGAGCGGGTGGTGAAGACGCCCTGGGGCGGGCGGGTGGTGTCACCGCGGGGGTGGACGGTGAGTACGTCGCGGTGGGCGCGGTCGAACCAGGTCAGGAGAAGGGCATCGCAGCCCGCTTCCAGGTCGTGCAGCGCCTCCGCGACGGATGGCTCGAAGACCAGCCAGGCCGCGGGGGCGCCCTCGTCGCTCTGGCGGGGGGCGAGGCCCGGGTCCACCAGCGGCGATTCGACCCACCCGATGGGCACGATGACGTACTTGTCGGCAGTCACGGGGCAACTCCCAGGAGTCGGCGGGCAGGGCTGTAGTTGCGCGGTCAGTCGGCGACCGGAGAGTTCGCCGGCATTTCCTTCGGTGTCACGGTCAGGGGTGTGGGTCTGAGTTCGAAGATCGATCCGTTCGGTGCGGAGGAGTCGAGTCGGAAGGGCTACCGGAACTGGTGCTGCGCCTCGGGCAGTTCCGTGACCCGGGGGTTGAACAGCCCTCCGAGGGCGAGCATCCAGCCCGGTGTGCGGCCGAGCTTCGGGGCCGACACACCGGCTGCTTGCGCCGAGGTGGGTGGCCAGATCGCGTACGGAAACGGCCGGTTCGGCGGGGGCGTGCCAGGGACTGCCCCACGCGGCCCGTTCGACTCCGGCACGGTCGGGGCCGGCCCCCGCCGGGTGACCAGCCGTAAGCGGTGGCCCGCTTCGGTGAGCATGAGGACGGTGGCGGTCCCGGTACCGCCGGCACCCACCACGACGAACAGGGACACGTATCCTCCGGTGCTTGTCGACGTCCCGGGGCCATCAAAGGGGCTCGTGGTGTGCGTGGCCTCATCTCATAGGCGAAGATCCGTCGCCGCTGCACTCCTGACACGGCCCGGGCCGGCCGTGTGACAGCTCGCGGTGTCGGACCGATTCGGCGGAGTCCGGCCCGCTGCACACGATCCGTCGGGATCGGCGGTCTCTCGTACTGCTCATGCCTGCGAAAGAAGACCGTCGGGCAGGCCGAGGTGATCGTGGAGCGCACGCCGGCCGGCGGCTGTGACGGCCACCGCCCGCGTGGTGCCGATCCGGGTGATCCATCCGGTGGTCAGCGCGTAATGGCACAGCGCGGCACCGACGGCTCCCGCCAGGTGCGGGCGGCGTTCGGTCCAGTCCAGGCATGACCGCACCAACGGGCGTCTAGTGGTGGCCGGGGGCGCGATGCCGAGTTCCGCGAGCCAGGTGTTGCCGTCGGTGGTCAGGCGGAGTCCGTGCTCCCAACCGAGCAGACCTCGCTCGGTCATCGCCTCCGTGATCGCGACACCGACGGCGCCGGCGAGGTGGTCGTAACACGTGCGGGCATGGGCGAGGGCCCGGCGGCGACCGGACGCCGACAGGGAGCGGGGCGGATCGTGGCGAACGGGTGCCAGCGCGGCCAGGTTCTCGATCAGCTCGGCGACATGGGGATCGGCCAGTCGTACGTAGCGGTGGCGGCCCTGCCGCTCCTCGGCGATCAGACCTGCGCGTACGAGCGCGTTCAAGTGCTCGGTCGTGGTGGAGGCGGCGACTTCGCCGTGGCGGGCCAGTTCGGTTGCCGTCCACGCGCGGCCGTCGAGCAGGGCCAGGCAGAAGCCCGCACGCGTGCCATCGGCCAGAAGACCGGCCACCAAGGCCAGGTCCGGGCCGGCAGTGTGCGTGGGCCGAGGGTTCATGTGCTCGATTATTACCCGCGGCACTTCGGTGACCGCCGAAACGTCCGGCTTCTAGCCTCCGTACCATGAACCCCGCACCTCAGGGCGCTCTACCCGCCCGGGCAACCGCCGCTCGCATGGCGATCGAGCCGAGCATCCTGTACTTCGGGACTCCGGTGGTGCTCCTGTCGACAGAGAACCAGGACGGCTCCTTCAACCTCGCTCCCATGTCCTCTGCCTGGGCGCTCGGCCGGACCGTCGTGCTCGGCCTGGGCCGCGAGGGGCAGACCGCGCGGAACCTGGCCGCCCGGCCTGACCTGGTGATCAGTCTTCCTGCGCCCGCGCTGTGGTCCGCGGTGGAGCGGCTGGCGCCGCTGACCGGCCGGAATCCGGTGCCCCGGACCAAGGCGAAGGGCTGCCGCTTCGAGCCGGACAAGTTCGCCGCGGCCGGCCTGCACGGCGAGCCTTCCCACACGGTCCGGCCGCCTCGGGTGGCCGAGTGCCCGCTTCAGTTCGAGGCTCGTGCCGAGCGTGTGCAGCCGGATCTCTCGGGAGGATTCATCATCGTCGAGGCGGTCGTGCGGAAGGTCCATGCCGATCCCCGTATCGTGCTTTCCGGCACCGACCACGTCGATCCCGCCGCGTGGAGCCCGCTCATCTACAATTTCCGCCACTACTTCGGACTCGGTGCGGAACTCGGCCATTCCTACCGCACCCAGACCCCCGCATCTTCGGAGTTTCCTCCGCAGCACAAGGCGCAGTGCTCGCCGACGGCTCCGGCTCTTCCTCACCCGACAACGAGCTCGCGTTCTTCATGAAATAGCGTATTGCCCATGGCGGGTGAGCACTGCTGGAGGGAGCATTGGTGAGAATTGCGGTGACCGGGGCGGGTGGGACGGTCGGCGGCCAGGTGGTGCGGCTGCTGGCGGCGGCCGAGGGGGGCCATCGCGTGGTGGCGCTGTCCCGCCGTGGGCCGACACTGCGCGGAGTCGACACGGCGTACGCGGACTACGCCGACCTGGACTCGCTGCGCGCCGCCCTGCGCGGAGTCGACACGCTGGTCTTCATCTCCGGAGACGGCGACGCGGCGAAGGTGCTCCTGCACCACGAGAACGTCGTCACCGCCGCCGCCCGCAGCGGAGTCGCCCACATCGTCGCCCTCAGCGGGCTCGACGCCGACGTCACCTCGCCGTTCTGCTACGGCGTCACCAACGGCCACACCGAACGTCTTCTCGCGGGCAGCGGCTGCGCCTGGTCCGTCGCCAGAGCGTCGATCTTCACCGAGTTCTTCGCCGGCCTGCTCGCGGCCGCCCGCAGCGGCGACCGGATCGAGGTGCCCGCGGCGGACGGGCGGGTGTCGCTGGTGTCGCGCACCGACGTGGGCCGCTGCCTCGCCGCCCTCGCCCTGGGCGCCCCGACCGGCGTGCACCATGACATCACCGGCCCCGCCGCGTACGACCTCGGCGATCTCGCCGCGCTCGCCGGCGCCACGTACACGGACATCGACCCGGCGGACTACGTACGCGCGATGGCGGCGGCGGGCGAGGACCCGTGGTGGATGTACGCGTACGCCACGATGCTCACGACCGTTCGCGAGGGCCGCTGGGAGTCGGTCTCCGGCGAGGTCCTGCGCCTGACGGGCCGTGTCCCGGTGGCGCCTGACGAACTGCTCGACGCTACCGGCGCACGCTGACCGGACCTTGGTGTCGGCGCGCAGCGTGCCGTCGGACCGGCCGCGTTCGACAAGCTCCTCGCCGAAGGCGAGGAGGTCGGTGCCGACCTGCCCGCGCGGCTGGGTGTCGTGCGGTAGGCGGCGGGCGAGCTGTTCGCTGAGTCCGGCAACCAGGCGCAGATGGCGGACGTGGCCAGGGCGGCGGGCGTGGGCACCGTCTACCGGCACTTCCCCACGCGGCAGGCGCTCGCTGAGGCGGTGGCCGGGCAGCGCTTCGCCGAGATCGTCGAGGACCTCGACGAGGCCCGCCCGCACGTCACCAGCGGTGGCCGGCTCGACGCCCGCAGGCTCAATCCCGTCGCCGCCAAGTACGGCGTCACCTGCTGCGCGGAGAAGTGCTGCCGCGGTGCCGGCAGGAACGCCCTGGCACCGGCGCGCCGTGCGACCCGCCGTCCATCCGACCCCCGCTCCGGGACGCCGAAAAAGTTGCTCCATACCGTCTCTAGCCGTCGTACCCGCACAGGATTAGCCGCTGCTCCTGGGTGGTCAACTGGCGGGGTGGAACCCAGACGCCGTCGTACAGCGGCGCGTATGAACGCCATCGCAGGTGCTCCCGAACGGCGCGTCGCTGGGTGCTCTTTTCCTGCGGCATGGAGAACGCGACCAGTGTCCACCAGCTGTCCCAGGAATCGGTGCCGGCGCCGAACGCCGCGATCACGCGACCGCCGTTGGACGGGTTGGCAGCGGCGGCGTCGGTCAGACGGTATGCGCTGTGCCGTCCCTCCCGCCTGCCCTTGAGCACACCCCGGCGGGCCAGCCGGCTGATCGTCGCGCGGGCGGCACCGTTGGACACCCCGAACTCGCCGAGCAGATCCACTGTCGCCACCGACGGCAGCCAGGCGCGGGTGCTCAGGGTGTAGTCGGTGATCAGGGTTGTCCCGAGCCCTTGCGGCGAGCCGATTGCCGGCGGGGGAGCCGCACTGATGTCGCGTCCGCATCCCGGAAGTCTCTTCGAGGTCGAACACACGGGCCAACGGTGCACTCCGGCGCAAATCGCGATCACAAGGAGGTGCCTGACTGTCATGGTTCCTGGATGGTCATGACAGCGCCCGGCCGGGCTGGGCGGCCCATCGGCTCGCTGAGTCCCGGCCGACGAGGGTGACGTCCGGATGAAGCCAACGCCTCCCCGGCCTGTCCAGGACGGCACAGCACGCCACCAGCACCTGCTGAGCTGAGGGCTCCTGGCGGCCTCTTGCCGCTGCACGGTCACCCGCAAACGGCCCTCTCGTCGTCGAGGGTGCCGCACTCAGGCATGGTTGACACTTGTGTGACCCGGCGGCAACCTATGTGTCATAGGGGCCTGGAAAGTGCAGAGCAAGTCAGCACCAAGCGGAACCGGCTCCGGCACGCCCGATCGACGGCCAGGTCGTCGTCCCGCCGTTCCCGGCGCCGGCCCGCACTCGCAGGGCCATGATCCATCCTGCTGACCGCACGCCCTTGCCATACCGGCTCTCCCGGGGCGCGGCACTCGCAGGGCCATGATCCATTCCGCAGACCGCACGCCCTTGCCATACCGGCTCTCCCGGGGCGCGGCGCGACCTGCCGGAGATACCGCGTACGACCTGCGAATCCCCCCTACATCCGACCAAACCAGTTCTGGAGAACAGCCCATGCGCGCACCCCGATTGCGAGCCGCGCTGCTCTGTGCCGGCATCACGCTGGCAATGGCCGGCACCGGGGCCGTCACCTCCCCGACGGCATCCGCGGCACCGACCCGCTACGAGGCCGAATCCTCACCTGCCACCTGCGACGGCCTCATCGAGTCCAACCACACCGGATACTCCGGAAGCGGATTCTGCAACGCCGACAACGCCACGAGCGCAGGAGCGCAGTTCACCGTCACCGCGGCCGCCGCCGGCACGGCCACCGTCGACATCCGTTATGCCAACGGCACCACCGCAGATCGTCCGGCCGACGTGTCCGTCAACGGCGCAGTCGCCCACGCGGGCAGCACCTTCGACGCCACCGGGGCCTGGACAGACTGGGCCACTCAAACACTGACCGTGACCGTCAACGCCGGCAGTAACACCATCCGGCTCACCCCCACCACCGCCGCGGGTCTCGCCAATGTGGACTACCTCGACTTCGAGCTCAACGGCGATGCACCGCCCGGCAAGCAGATGGAAGACCTCAACCGCGGCCTGACCAGCGTACGTTCGGGGTCAGGCAACCTGGTCTCGTGGCGGCTGCTGGGGAACGAGCCGTCGTCAACGGCGTTCAACGTCTACCGCGGTTCGACGAAGCTGAACACGTCGCCGATCACCAGCTCCACCAACTACCTCGACGCCGGAGCGCCGGCGGACGCGTCGTACACGGTACGGGCCGTCGTGGACGGAGCCGAGCAACCGGCTTCCGAGCCGTCGGTTCGCTTCGCCGGCGGCAACTACCTGGACGTGCCCATCTCCCGGCCGGGGAGCAACTACACGGCCGGCGACGCGAGCGTCGGCGACGTCGACGGGGACGGCCAGTACGAGATCTTCCTCAAGTGGGATCCCAGCGACCAGAAGGACAACGCGCAGTCCGGTGTCACCAGCAACGTCTACATCGACGCCTACCGGCTCGACGGCCAGCGGCTGTGGCGCGTCAACCTGGGCCGCAACATCCGGGCCGGCGCACACTACACGCAGTTCCAGGTCTACGACTACGACGGCGACGGGCGTGCGGAACTCGCGGTCAAGACCGGCGACGGCACCGTCTCGGGCACCGGGCAGGTGATCGGCAACGCCAACGCCGACCACCGCAACTCCTCCGGATACATCATCACCGGACCGGAGTACCTCACCATGTTCAACGGGCTCACCGGCGCCGCCATGTCCACGGTCGACTTCCAGCCCGCGCGCGGCAACATCAACGACTGGGGCGACAACTACGGCAACCGGGGCGACCGGTTCCTGGCCGGGACCGCGTACCTGGACGGGCAGCGCCCCAGCCTCATCATGGGCCGCGGCTACTACGCGAAGAGCGCGATCGCCGCCTGGGACTTCCGCGGCGGCCAGCTCACCATGCGCTGGAAGTTCGACTCCAGCAACGCCGGCAGCCAGTGGACGGGCCGCGGCACGCACTCGCTGTCCATCGCCGACGTCGACGCCAACGGCACCGACGAAGTCATCTACGGCGGCATGACCATCAACGCCAACGGCACCGGCCGGTACACCACCAACTTCTACGCCCACGGGGACGCCCTGCACGTCGGCGACTTCGTGCCCGGCCGGACCGGCAAGGAGATCTGGCAGATCCACGAGCAGAGCTCCGGGGCCTCCGCGACGCTGCGCGACGCCAACAACGGCTCGATTCTCATGCAGCGGAACAACAGTTGCGGGTGCGAGGGCCCGGCTCGCGGCGCGGCAGGCGACATCTACGCCGGCAACGCGGGCGCTGAGTTCTGGGGCTCGGGCACCGGCCTGGGCAACCTGCTCAACGCCTCGGGCGGCAACGTCGGGCGCAACCCGAGCAGCTACAACTTCCTTGCCTGGTGGGACGCCGACCCCGTACGAGAACTGCTGGACGGCAACCACGTCGACAAGTACGGCACCGGCGGCGACACCCGCCTGCTCACCGCCTCCGGCGCGCACTCCGTCAACGGCACAAAGGCAACACCGTCGCTGTCCGGGGACCTGTTCGGCGACTGGCGCGAGGAGATCATTTTCCCGCGCGACGACAACGCCGCGCTACGCATCTACGCCACCCCCGTCCAGACGGACCGGCGGATGTACACCCTGATGCACGACGCACAGTACCGAGTCGCCGTCGCTTGGCAGAACACCGCCTACAACCAGCCGCCGCACCCGGGCTTCTTCCTCGGCAACGGCATGAGCACACCGCCGCAACCCAACATCGACGTCCGCTGAAACCGGCCCCCGTGGTGCGGGCCGGCCATGTCCGGCCCGCACCACCGGAGCGGGTGACACCCAGAACCGGGAGGTCAGCCGCGTGCAATCAGACGGCCGGCCAGAACGACGGCACGGTCACCCCGGCGGCCGTCCAGACGGTATCAGGGCCTACCAGAGCACCGGTCCACCCGGCCCCGGGTGAGCCCTCGGCCTCGGCCCGGGCGACCAACTCGTCGCTCACCGACCGGTCCCAGGTGACATCGTGATCTCCTCCGAGCCGCCGAGCGAGCGCTGAGGCCCGCAGGCCGCGAGCCCCGGTCCGCCGGCGGCGGCCCCGGCGCCGAGCGCGAGCAGCCTCCCTCGCGCCACTGCCATCGGCGCGTGAACCACCTTCCCGACCGAGCAGCCCAACGCCTTGATCGCTCCGGGGCATTGGTTAAAGCGTTTGCAGTACAAGCTGGAGCTCAAAGTCGAGCCGCCACGCGGTCAGTACCAGTATCGGCAACGCAAACAGCCCGAGCGTCTTGACACGATCACGTCATCAACGTAGTAAACGTTTTAACAGCTCTGAGATGGAGGGCACCGATGCCGGAGCTTCCCGCCGCACTCGCCCGGTCAACGCCGCGCCCCACGGCTGAGAGCTGTTCCCCGCCCTGGCACGGGAGGGTCCGAGAAACGGTCCGTCAACGTCTCGATGGCCGAGGCCGCAGGGGTCCTGCCCACCGCGGCTACGGCGTTCGCGGTCGATGTGGGTGCCGGGACGCCGACCGAGCGGAGACCGGAACCGACGCGATTGCCGAGATCGGTTCGTGCATGCGGTCCCACCACGTCGACTGCTTCCTCGGTGCCGGCGCGACCCGGCCGCCCCGGCCAGACATCACCTACCCCGGGAGATGACGCTGTGAGAACCGCGAAGTTCGTCACCCGTGCCCTGCTGCTCTCGGTGGTCACGGCGAGCTCCGTCACGATCGCCCCCGGCCCGACGTCCGCGAGCGACACGGCGGCCGGAAACACCTATTACGTCGCCCCGAACGGGAGTGACAGCGCAGCGGGCACGCAGGCCGCTCCCTGGGCATCGATCGCCCGTGCGCAGGCCGTCGCCAGCGCGGGTGACACGGTCTACTTCCGGGACGGCACCTACGCCTACACCCGCGCGACCAGCGCCTGCTCAAGTCAGACCGCCAGAGTCGACGCGATCACCCTGAACAA
The DNA here is from genome assembly GCF_045781775.1 of Streptomyces sp. 184. Lineage (NCBI taxonomy): Bacteria > Bacillati > Actinomycetota > Actinomycetes > Kitasatosporales > Streptomycetaceae > Streptomyces > Streptomyces sp. 184. Next base: position 2,947,168 of record NZ_CP123230.1, read on the forward strand.
GAGCGGCAGCTCCGGCAATCCGATCCGGTACTGGGCCTATGCGGGCGAGAAACCGGTCTTCGACTTCTCCCGCATGGCAGACAACTGCCGCATCAAGGGCTTCAACATTACCGGCAGTTGGATCCACCTCAGAGGACTGGAAGTCACCGGCGTACCACAGAACAACAACCAGAACGCCGAGTCCTGGGGGATCTGGGTATCCGGCAGCAACGACGTCTTCGAGCAGATCAACACCCACCACCACATGGGAACCGGCCTGTTCATCAACGGCGGGGGCGGCAACCTCGTCCTCAACTCGGATTCGCATGACAACTACGACCAGCGCAGCAACGACGGGCCCGGAGAGAACGCCGATGGGTTCGGTTCGCACTACACGCCGGCCGACCGCCCCGCGAACGTGTTCCGCGGGTGCCGCGCGTGGTGGAACGCCGATGACGGTTTCGACCTCATCTCCACCTACTCACCCGTGATCATCGAGAACTCATGGGCCTGGCGCAACGGGTACGTGCCGGGGACCACGACGCCCTCCGGCAACGGAGCCGGCTTCAAGGCGGGCGGCTACGGGGGCGACTACGAGCCCAACGCGCCGAAGCACACCGTCCGCTCTTCGGTGGCGTTCCTGAACAAGGCGGCCGGCTTCTACGCCAACCACCACCCGGTGGCCAACGACTTCTTCAACAACACCGGTTACGGAAACCACCCCAACTTCAACATGCGGGGAGTCGACTCGAGCGGCGCCACCGTCGGCCGGGGCAACCTGCGCAACAACCTCGCCTACACCGGAACGCTGACGTCGTACATGAACGGCACGAACGCCGCGTACAACACCTGGAACCTCGGCATCCCCCTGTCGGACTCCCATTTCCAGAGTGTGTCGACGCCGGGCTGGGAGGCACCCCGCCAAGCCGACGGAAGCCTGCCCGTGCTGCCTCACCTCCGCCTTGCGGCGAACAGCGGCCTGGTCGACAAGGGGACCGACGTGGGACTGCCCTTCAGCGGAAGCGCGCCGGATCTCGGCGCCTTCGAGAATGATGGAAGGTGACATCTTGAGGCACAGATCGCGTGCACTGTCGAAGTACTGGAAGTGGGCCGCCGCCGCGTTGTTGTCCGTGGCACTAGCGGCACCGGTCTCGGCGAGCACCGCTGCGGCGGAGGCGCCGGTAAGGGAGAAGCTGACGACGCAGACACCGGCAAAAGATCTCCGAGACCAGCGTGCCGCTGCCGGACCGGCGAAAGATCGCGGCTTGAAGTACCTGGTGTCCGACTACCAGACCCGCACTCCGTCCGAGTACACGGCCGGCTCCTGGGCACCCTTCGCCAAGGCGTTGAGGACCGCGGCCGGTGTAGCCGGTGACACATCGGCCACCAAGTCGGAGGTCGCCGACGCGAAAACGGCACTGATGACCACCGCCGCCGATCTGGAGGCCGCCGACGAGGGCACGTTCCAGACCATCACGAACGACACCTTCTGGAACGACACGGACGGCAACCCCATCTACTCGCAGGGCGGCGGGGTCTTCAAGTTCGGCGACACCTACTACTGGTACGGCGTGCACTACACCGGCGCCGAGTACTACCGGGCCAATCCCACGCGGAAGTACGACGGCGACGTCAGCTTCGTGTCGATCCCCGTGTACTCGTCCAAGGACCTGGTGAACTGGAAGTTCGAGAACCGCGTCGCGACGCGCTCCACCGACGCCGGCAGCGGCGCCAACATGGGTGGCGCGGGCTGGGTCGGGCGGCTCGGTGTCACGTACAACGAGAACACCGGAAAATACGTGCTCGCCACGCAGATGTGGCACCCGGGCAGGGGCGGGCACGGCGTTCTGCTGCTACAGGGTGACTCGCCGACCGACACCTTCGACTTCGGCTACTTCCAGACGCAGATCACCAACTCGCCCACGACCGGCACCGGGGACCAGACCGTCTTCACCGACGACGACGGCAAGGACTACCTGATCTTCTCCAACCGCGAAGGACGTTCCCGCGGCTTCGTTGCCAAGTTCCGGGAGTCCGACTCGCTGCGGATCGAGCCAGGCGTGGAGATCCGCCGCGGCAACGGTCGCGAGGGCAACGCCATGTTCAAGCTCGACGGCAAGTACTACCACGCGGCGTCGGACCTGCACGGCTGGAACACCTCTGTCAACTACGTCAATGAGTCGACCGGCAGCAACATCCAGGGCTCCTACAGCAGCGAGTACGTCCTTGCCGGCACCGAGATGGACTACAGCCACGTGACGCAGACCGGGTTCTTCGTGACGGTCAACGGCACGAAGCAGAGCACGGTCATCTACGCCGGCGACCGCTGGGCCGACTTCGCCTGGAACGGTATCGGCTACAACCAGTGGGTGCCGATCACCAAGTCCGGCGCGCGGCCGCAGTTCCACTCGGTGAGCCAGTGGCAGTTCAACGTCACGACCGGAGAGTGGCGGGTCGGGCCCGCGAACAACTACATCCTCAACCCGGACATCCAGGCTGACCGCGTCATCGTCTCCAGCGTACGGGGATGGCGGAACCTCGGCGGCTCGGTGGCCAATGTCGAGGGCGGTGCGAACGGGTCTCGCTTCGCCCTCCAGATAAGCAACAGCGGCGGCGTCGAGCAGCGGAGGGAGTCGGTGCCCGCAGGCACCTACGCCCTGTCCCTGCACGCTCGGGGCAGCGCCGGACAGGTCGTGATCACCGGCTCCAACGGCAGCCAACGCACCCTAGGCATCCCGTCGTCGAGCGGCTGGGCCAAGCGCGAGCTCACCGGTATCGAGCTACCCAGCGGGGCCGTCACCGTCACCGTGCGGGCGTCGGGTTCGGGCGGCGTCACCGTCGACCAACTCGCACTTGTCAAGACCTCCGGCGACACGCCACCGCCGACGGGGCAGCGTTACGAGGTAGAGACCGCGCCGGCGGTGTGTCAGGGCACGATCGCCTCGGATCACGCCGGCTTCTCCGGCAGCGGGTTCTGCGACGGCGAAGCCGCTGCGGGAGCCCGCACGGAATTCACGGTGACCCCGGAGGCCGCCGGCACGGCGACGCTGGGGGTCCGGTTCGCCAATGGGGCCAGTGACGGCAGCGCGCGGCCGGCGAACCTGATCGTCAACGGATCCACGGTGGGGACGGTTTCGTTCGAGTCCACCGGCGCGTGGTCGACGTGGTCCACCAAGACCGCGACCGTCTCGCTGAACGCCGGCACCCACACCATCCGGTGGGAAGCGACCACGACGGCCGGCCTGCCCAACATCGACTACCTGGATGTCGCAGCCGCGACCGCCTGACCCCCCACGCTCTGCCGGTCTCTTCGACCGGCAGAGCGATCTGGGGCCCGTCCTTGCCGCAAGCGAGCCACACCGTCAGGAGAAGGACATGAGCAGCAAGCGTCCGGCCCGCGTCATCGCGGGCACGACGACGTTGGTCACCGTGGTGGCCGCGCCTCTACTCGTGGTACCCGCGCCGGCCCAGGCGACCTTCGGAACCGCGGACATCAAGCCGATCGAAAGCAATATCGCTGCCAAGCCGTGGGCTTCGGCGACGGGTGGCAGCGGCTCGGCGAACGCGGGACTGGCCATCGACGGAGACCCGACGACCTCCTGGCACCCCGGTGGCGCCGCCGCCCGGCAGTGGCTCACCGTCGACCTCGGTGGAACCTACGACAACCTGCGTAAGGTCACCGCGGTGTTCCCGGACCGGGGCGTGGCCCACCGGTACGTCATCGAGGCTTCATCCGACGGTCGCCGGTGGAAGACCATCGCCGACAGGTCCCACAACCGAGCCGTGTCGCGAGGGGAAGTACACCTGTTCACCCGGCCGGAAACGCGCTTCGTCCGGCTGACGTTCACCGGTGGGCCGGGCCGTGCCCGGGCCGGTGTCAGCGAGCTCCGGGTCTTCAACTACCTGCGCGACGACCTCACCCTCGGCGCCGATCTGTCCTGGGTGGACGACGTCCAGGACCAGCAGTACTGGGTCGCCCCCCTGGCCGAGGACCGCGGCGCAGGGCCACACCTGCTCGACGTGGCCAAGGACCGCGGCATGCAGTACGCCCGGCTCCGGATATTCAACGAGCCGCGCAGCGAGAGCACCGGTCAACCGACGCCGGTGCCGCGCCAGGGTCCGGAGCGCTCACTTGCCTCTGCGCAGTGGATCAAGCAGCGGGACATGGGCCTGGGTATCGACTTCCACTACGCGGACTCATGGGCCGACCCGAGCAAGCAACCGAAACCACGCCGCTGGGCCGAGTTGGATTTCGCGGACCTGTCCAACGCCGTCCACGACTTCACCGCCGACTACCTGGACCGGTTGATCAAGCAGGGCACCACGCCGGAGAAGGTGGCCGTCGGCAACGAGATCATCAATGGGTTCATGTACGGCAGCGAGGCGGCCCACATCGGCACGACGAATCCGCCGTACTTCGTCGACCAGGCCGATGTCTACCAGTCGAAACCCGGCGGTGGCCTGCTGTGGAAGTACTGGAAGTCGACCGACCCGGCGGAGCAGAGGCTCTACGACGAGTCGTGGGACCGGTTCACCACCCTGGCAGCGGCCGGGATCAAGGCAGTCCGCGACGCGTCACCGAAGTCCAAGGTCGAGATCCACGTGATCGTCGACAAGGGCACCGACGGGCTCGCCAAAACCATGGAGTTCTGGGACCAGTTTCTCACCCGGGTGAAGGCAAAGGGCCAGGACCCTGACGTGCTGGCCATCTCGTACTACCCGGAGTGGCACGGTGCGCCCGAGGCGCTTGATCACAACCTGCACACCATCACCACCACCTACCCCGGCTACGAAGTCGACATCGCCGAAACCGCGTATCCCGCCTCGGGCGGCGACGGCTCCCCGGTGCCCGGCTCACCGTACCCGCGCACCATCCAGGGGCAGGCGGACGCCATCCAGCGGGTGTTCCAGGCCGCCAACGACGTGGTCAACAACCGGGCGTCAGGTGTGCTGGTGTGGGAGCCCGCCGGCTTCCAGCCGATGTTCCGCGCCGTGCCCGAACTCGCGAACACATGGGAACCGCACGCATCCGTCAACGTCTTCAACGCGAGCCGCGCCAAGCACATCCTCCAGGACACCGTCTACACCGCCACCACGGTGGGCGCCACCCCGAAGCTGCCCTCCTCCATCCGCGTGCTCACCACCGCCAACGACAAGATCACCGGTGTCCCCGTCCGCTGGCAGCCGCTGCCCCCCGGTGCGACCGACAAGCCGGGCGAGGTGACGGTCGCCGGGATGACCGGCGCAGGACCGGTCACGGCGGTCGTCGACGTCGTTACCCCACGCGGCGAACACGGCTAGACCGCCCAGAACACCGCCACAGGCGCAACCACCCCGCACCCAAGGAGTCATCCATGACCATCCAGCGACGGAAATTCCTCGGCATGAGCGCGGCCGGAGCGGCGGGCGTGGGCCTGTCCGCGCTCGGCCCGGGACGCGCACTTGCGGCCGTCGGCCCGTTGGACACGGCACCGACCACACCGTTCGCGGTCGGCGTGCGCCGGTACAACTGGACCCGCGGCAGCCGCCCGTGCACCACCTACGTCTACTATCCCGCCACCGGCACCCCCGGCGGCAACCCGGTGACCGACGCCCCTGTCGCAGGCGGCGTCTTCCCCGTCTACAACATGACCCACGGCTACGGGAGCAGCCCGCAGAACTCCCTGTTCATCATCCGGGCCCTGGCCTCGGCGGGCTTCATCGTCCCCGCCCCGCACTTCAACCACAACTTCAGCGACGTCAACAACGGCAACACCTCCAAGGACGTCTCGCAGATCCTCACCAACACCCTCGCGCTCAACGCGAGCGGACCGCTCGCCGGGCACATCGACACCGGCATCGGCGTCGGCGTCTCGGGCCACTCCCTGGGTGGCATGGTCACCCACGGTCTGCTGACCTCCTGGCCCGACAGCCGGATCATCTCCGCCAACCCCCAGTCCTGCGTGGACATGGGCAACCCGTCCAGCTCGGTCCCGGCCAAGGTCCTGTTCGTGCACGGCGACCGGGACTCGACCACGCAGTACTCCTCGGCCCGGCAGGCGTACTCGGAGATGGCCTGGCCCAAGGCGTTCCTCACCTTCGTCGGCGGCAGCCACACCAGCTTCTGGAGCGACAACCGCTTCCCGAACACCGTCGTCGACTGGGCCCGCTGGACCATGTACGGCGACACCGCCGCACGGGACCGCCTCCCGGCCGACGCGGCCGGGCCCAACACCAGGTGGGAAGCCGAGTTGGGCGACTCGCCCGGCGGCCCGGGCCCGTACACCCTCGTGGCCCAGCACAGCGGCAGGGCCGCCGTCATCGACCAGGCATCCACCGCCGTCGGCGCGCGGCTCGTCCAGCGGACCACCACCCTTGGCCCCAACCAGCAGTTCGAGTTCGTCGACGCCGCCGACGGCCACGTCCGCCTCAAGGTCCTGCACAGTGGACTGTTGCTCCAGCCCGCGGGCAGCGCGACCGGTGCGGACGTCGTCCAACAGGCCGACACCGGCGCCGCCGGCCAGCAGTGGCGCGTGGTCGACCACGGCGGTGACGTGATCAGCCTCGTCAACCGGGAGACCGGCCTGGCCTTGGACGTCTGGGAATACTCCACCGCCGACGGCGCCCGCATCTCCCAGTACACCTACAGCGGCAACCCCAACCAGTGCTTCACCCGCCGCCGCGTCTGATCCGGGAGCTGCCGGGGTACCGCTCGGGTAACCGGGGGACGCGCGCGGTACCCCAGCATGGCGGACAGCCCTTCGCGACCACATGGGACGGGCCCGATGACACAGCCATTCCACGCACCGACCACACCGCGACGTCCGTTCGGACGCCGCACCGCATTCGCCGTCGTCGGCGCTCTGATCGCGAGCTGCATCACAGCGGTCGCGGGGCCGTCTGCGAACGCGACCGTGATCGATCCGGAGGCGTATTACCAGATCGTGTCGCGACACAGCGGAAAAGCGGTCGGCGTCGCCGACCAGTCGACCGCCGACGGCGCGGTCGTCCAGCAGCGGACCCGCGCCGACCAGGCCGGCCAGCAGTTCCAGTTCGCCGACGCCGGCAGCGGCTACCACAAGCTCCGGGCCCGGCACAGCGGCAAGGTGGTGGACGTCGCCTCGGCGTCCACGGCCAACGGTGCGAACGTCGTCCAGTGGACCGACAACGGCGGCACCAACCAGCAGTTCCGAGTCGTGGATACCGGCAGCGGATACGTCAAGCTCATCAACCGCAACAGCGGCAAGGCGCTGGACGTCTGGGAGCAGTCCACGGCCGACGGCGCGCGGATCTCCCAGTACGCCGACACGGGCGCCGCCAATCAGCAGTGGCAGCTCGTCCGGGTCGACGCGGCACCGATCCCGACGTACGCCGGCTACCTGTTCACCCACTTCACCGGCGAGAGCACTTCCGCCGGCGAGCAGGTCTACTTCGCGCTCAGCGAGGGCAACGACCCGACCCGGTGGCGCCGGCTCAACGACGGGCAGCCCGTGCTGACCTCGACCGCGGGTACCCGCGGTGTGCGCGACCCGTTCATCATCCGCTCGCCGCAGGGCGACAAGTTCTATCAGATCGCCACCGACCTGCGAATGTACGGCAACGGCGACTGGGACCAGGTCCAGCGGACGGGCAGCAAGTCCATCGTGGTCTGGGAGTCGACCGACCTGGTGAACTGGAGCGCGCCGCGCCTGGCACACGTCTCACCGGATACAGCCGGCAACACGTGGGCCCCGGAGGCGTACTACGACACGGAACTCGGCCACTACGTCGTTTTCTGGGCGTCGAAGCTGTACTCCGCCGGCGATCCGAACCACACCGGCAACACCTACAACCGGATGATGTACGCCACGACATCCGACTTCCGGACCTTCAGCGCCGCACAGGTCTGGGTCGACAAGGGCTACTCGACGATCGACTCGACAGTCATCAATCACAACAGCACCTACTACCGCTTCACGAAGGACGAGCGGAGCTCGTCGCAGACCGCGTGCGGCAAGTTCGTCCTCGCGGAGAAGTCGACGACCATGCTCAACCGCAACTACTCGTTCGTCGCCGACTGCCTCGGGAACAACGCGATCAGCCACGGCGAGGGTCCGCTGGTCTTCAAATCGAACACCGACGAGCGCTGGTACATGTTCATCGACGAGTACGGAGGACGGGGCTACGTCCCGTTCACGACCACCCACCTGGACACCCGGCAATGGTCACCCGTCTCCGCCTATACCATGCCCGGCCGGCCGCGCCACGGCACCGTCCTGCCCATCACCCAGGCCGAGTACGACCGGCTACTGCAGCACTGGGGCTGAGCCGTCCTGTGGTGAAGCCGCCAGACTGCTGGCGTCGGGCAGCGGCCGGTGCATCGGCAGAGGCGGTGCGCAGGATTTCGGCCGGGAGAACCAGAGGCGTCACGGACCCTGCACTCGAACAGTCCGGCGGGCTCAGCCGCCCTCCGGAACCACTACTCACAGAATGAGGACCAGATGGTGAATTCCCCACCCAAGCACCCCGCACGTCGCGCGGTACTGGGCGGACTCGCCTCGGCCGCAGGGGCGTTCGCTGTGGCAGCGGCGACTCCCGCGGCACAAGCCGCCGGCGCCCGCACCGGGGCTTCCGCGGCAGCTCTCCCGGCCACCCACACGTTGGCTCCCAGCGGTGCATGGTGCTGGTTCGGAGACCCTCGGGCGGTGCACCACCGCGGCCGGCACCGGCGCACCTTCGTCGGGTACATCACCTCGTCCGGCGACATCAGGGTGACGCAGTACGATCACGACAGCGGCACGTCCGTGACCTCCACGCTCGACACCGGCTTTCAGATAGACGACCACAACACCCCGTCGATCCTCATCCGCCACACGGGACATGTGGTGGTGTTCTGGTCCGGACACCAGGGCCCTTCCATGTACTACCGGCGGTCCGTGGCGCTCGAGGACGTCAGTCAAGGCTGGGAGAGAACCAAGGAGATCCCCACCAACACGGAGGGCGGCACCGGCTACACCTACCCGAACCCGGTGGAGCTCTCCGCGGAGAACAACAAGCTGTACCTCTTCTGGCGGGGCGGCAACTACAACCCGACCTGGTCGACCACGACCGGCGGGGACCAGTGGACCGATGCATCCACTCTCGTTTCGGTCCCCGGGCAGCGGCCCTACATGAAGGTGGCGTCGAACGACGTCGACACCATCCACTTCGCCTTCACCGAGGCCCATCCGAGAAACCTCAACACCAGCATCTACCACATGTACTACCGGGCCGGCTCGCTCTACCGGTCGGACGGCAGCCGGATCGGACCCCTGTCCGCTGCGGTGACACCCGCCCAGGCCACGAAGGTCTACGACGCCGACTCGGGCGGCGGGAAGTCTTGGGTACACGACATCGCCATCAACGGCCAGGGCCGCCCCGTCATCACCTTCGCGCGGTTCCCCACGGACACAGACCACCGGTACCACTACGCGCAGTGGAACGGCACCGCTTGGGAGGACCGGCAACTGACCGCCGCCGGCGGCACGATCGCCGAAAAGCCCGGCGAGATCAACTACTCCGGTGGCATCACGCTCGATCACACCAACCCGTCCGTAGTCCTCCTCTCACGCCGGATCGGGTCCGTGAACGAGATCGAGCGCTGGACGACGACGGGCGACGCAACGACGTGGGAGAGGGAGGCCATCACCGCAAACTCCACAGTCACTCAGGTCCGGCCCATCACCCCACGTGGCCTGGGCTCCGGGGAGCGACTGGGCATCCTGTGGATGGCAGGGCGCTATCCGAGCTACACCGAGTATCAGACGCACATCCGGGCGACGTCGTAGACGGCGGTCGCGGCACCGATGCCTGCCGGCGGCCCTTGGGGCCTTCTTGACACCCGTTGCACCCAGGGTCGGTCTCATCAACCGGCGCAGCCCGTACGTTGGCCCGCCCGGCAAGCCGGTTGTCATGGCCGCGGCGTGACTCTATTCTCGTGTCAAAGAAATGGACTTGGTTCGTCGAATACTCGATCGAAGCGCTTCGATTCAATTCGACGAGCGCCGGAAGACGGGACGGGCCGGAGCCCGTCCACCGTGCCACGTGCCAGCAGAGTGCCAAGTCACCCGAGTTCTCAGCACCACCCGGTAGTGACGCCGAGCTGACATGGCCACGCCCGCTCAGCGTCAGTGAATCCACTTGGTCGGCACTTCAGGACCGGGAGAGAGGAAACGTCAATGGCTGCAAAAACAATGAAGATCAAGGCCGTCCTCATTGCCATCATACTGGCGGTGGCCGCATCCGTAAGCGGCGGCTCGGCGAACCAGGCATCTGCCGACACGGCCGCTCAGTCGGATGCTTCGCAGATTGTTGCCGATATGGGCGCCGGCTGGAACCTGGGGAACCAGCTCGAAGCAACCATCAATGGGTATCCCAGTGAAACGGCATGGGGCAATCCGACGGTAACTCAGGCTCTCATCGACAAGGTGCAGGCGGCAGGATTCAAAACCATCCGGATTCCAGTCTCCTACCTGCGCAACATAGGGCCTGGCCCAAATTACACGATCAACTCCTCCTGGCTGGACAGAGTCCAGGAAGTCGTCGACTACGCCTACAACCGAGGCATGTATGTGGTGATCAACATGCACGGCGACGGCTACAAGACGATCGACGGCTCCTGGCTGATCTGTGACTCGTCCTCTCAGGCGGAGATCAAGGGCAAGTACCAGAAGGTATGGCAACAGATCGCGTCGAAGTTCCAGAGCTACGACCAGCACCTGATCCTGGAATCCATGAACGAAGAGTTCGACGGCCAATACGGTCAACCGACCCAACCGTGCTACTCAAACATCAACGACTACAACCAGATCTTCGTGGACACGGTGCGGAAGACCGGCGGCAACAACAGCTCACGGTGGTTGCTCATCCCCGGCTGGAACACAAACATCGACTACACCGCGGGCAACTACGGCTTCGCCCTTCCGACCGACGAGTATCGATCCCCTTCCATTCCCAGCGATGAGCAGAGGATCATGATCTCCGTGCACTACTACGATCCGTGGGACTTCACCGGAGAGGAAAGCGGCACCATCACGCAGTGGGGCCCGGCCGCGACCAACCCGTCAAAGACATCCACCTGGGGGCAGGAGGACTATCTTGACGCGCAGTTGAAGAAGATGTATGACGGATTCGTCACGAAAGGATTTCCGGTAGTCATCGGTGAATACGGAGCGATCGACAAGTCGTCGTTCGACTCTGCGAACAACAAATACCGTGCTGACTTTGCGTACACCATGGCGGCCACAGCCAAGAAATACGGACAAGTCAGCGTCTACTGGGACAACGGTGTAAACGGACAGTACGGGTTCGGTATGTTCGATCGACGTTCTCACACCGTGACCCAACAGGGCATCCTCAGTGCCATCATGAGCGGCGTTGGCGGCGGTTGACAGCCATCCGGGCCTGCCGCCCGGGGACGCCGCCGCATCGAACTGCGATGACCAGGACTGGATCCTCGCCCAACCGCGCCTGGGTCGCGGTGGAGGTACCCCAGGTGCGGAAGCCGAGGTCGAGACCCGTCATTCCACACCTCACCTTCGTCGGCTTGATAAGAAAGGCAATGCGGGCGAGCTAATCGAGGTGCTCGCCGACGAGGGCGAGGCACTGGATGGCCGCCAGGCCGAACTGCGCGGTCGCGTTCGCGGAGAACCCCGCCTCGTCGACGGGGTTGAGCACGGCTGGCCCTTCGATGCGCTCCGACGTGAACGAGTGGTCCTCGGGGTAGCCCGCGTGCCCGGTCCGGATCTCCTTCCAGGCACGCTGCGCGAGTGCCTCGTCCTCCAACTGCTTCGCCGCGTACGCGGTGGCACGCGCGTATGCCTGCCGCAGGTTGAGGCTGCCCCAGCCGGCTCCGGTGGCTTCGCGCTGCTCCTCTTCCGTGGCGTTGTAGAGCCGGCAGAAAGACACCCACGCGGCCTTCACCTCGGGCTCGTCGACCAGGCCGATCAGCTCGGTCATGATCTCCATCAGCCCGAAGACGGAGCCCAGCGATCCCACCGCGACGATCTTCTCGGCCGGTCCCGTGAACGTGCCGTCGGCCAGGTTGTAGGTGACGTTTCCGCCCTGGACCCAGCCGTTCGGCAGGGCGGCGACCGTCCTGGCACCGTTGATCAGCTTGGTGTGGGCGATCGGATCGCCGCCCCGCTCCCACTCGGCGAGCCACGCCCCCGCGAGCGCGCCCCAGTCCGTGGTGATGCCGACCGGGAGCGCCTCGGGGCGGGGGTCGTACGGGCCGTCCTCGCGTATCTTGCGGATCGGGTCGAGGACGAGGAAGCTCCGGTCGGAGTCGAGCAGTTCGTGCATCAGGTCGCCGGCGCGTTCGTCCGCGGTGAGGAAGTAGTGGAACCGGCGGTATCCGGCGTTGCTGATCCGGACCTGCTTGGCGCTGTCGGCCCAGTGCATGACCCCGTGCCGGGTGCCCAGGCCCCGGTATCTGCCGAGGTGGTAGACGTCGACCTCGCCGGTGTGGCGGGTCATCGCCTCGGCGAAGCGGAACGCCCGCGCGTCGCCGGTGCGCAGGTAGTGGTACCACAGCCACAGGTCCGTGGAGAGCTCGGAGTTGTCCCAGGCGTAGCCCCCGACGTCGTACCGCCACACGTGCCGGTCCGCGTCGTAGGTGTGCATGATGTCGCCGTAATCCCAGAAGCCGTACCAGGAGCGCTGGTCGACCTGCTCCCGGTGGAAGCGGTGCACGGCGTCGAGCTTGTCCTCCAGCTCCGCCTTCGCCGGCGTCGAGCGGTCGGCCGGTGCCCAGGATCCGAACACCCCCGCGGCATGGTTGTGCTCGGGGTTCGAAGCCAGCAGGGGCGGGGTCGCGTTCGCCGCGGCGAGCGCGGTGAAGCGCTCGGCCGTGGGCGTCGCCTCCAGTGCCCAGAAGGTCATCTCGGTGGTGCGCGCCACGCCGTACGGGGTGCCGAAGCCCGGCTCGTAGTCCTCGTAGGTGATCTCCAGGCCCTCCAGTTGCTCCGGGTAGGTGTCCTGCCCGAGGCCGTCGTGGTAAAAGCGCAGGTCCATCGCCTCCGCTCGTGGTGACCACATCCACACGGCTGCCTGCGCCTCGTCGCCGGAGGCTCCGGTGATCTCCAGCTCGGTCGGGTGCAGTTGCCAGAAGTTGCGCATGCCGAAGGCCAGGCCGCCGGAGGGCGAGCCGACATAGGCCAGCCCTCTCGACCGCCCGCCGCCGTCGGCCCGGACCCACGAGCGGCCCGGCCCGGTGCGCTTGTGGATCTCGAAGCCGTGGGCGTTGAGCTGACGCAGGCTGTAGTCGCCGAAGGCGGGGATGTAGCGCAGGCGGGAGGTGACCCGTGCGTCCCAGGTGGCCGGGTCGGGCGTCGCCCGTCCTTCGCACTGGGCCCTCCTGACCTCCTCTCCCGGATCGCGGCGCAACCCCGTGATTCCACGTACCGCCTCGGCGAGCACGCCGTCGCCCTCGCCGGCGAAACGGACGTGTCGGTCGTGCAGCGCTCCGCGCATCGGCACGGTGAACTGCACGCCGAGGCCGTTGATGAAGTCCCTGCCCTCGTTCCCGTCGAAGAGGAAGGTGTGCACTACGCGGATGGCGTCCGAGCCTGCGTACAGGTAGAACCGCACCACGAAGGGGAGCCAGGCGTGCCGCCCCTTCCGGTGCTTGCCCTCGACCTTGATCACCGCGCGTACGGGGCCGTCCTGCTCGACGTGTACCGACTCGACGACGCCCGTGAACGACTCGGTCCTGACGACCGCTGCGCCGTCGGTGGCCGGCTTGTCCTGGCGGGAGGCGACCAGGCGGCCGCTCTTCGCGACGATCGTGCCACCGCGCCGGACGGACGTGACGACCTGCTCGCCCGTGCGCCCGAAGGCCACCTCGATCACGCCGGTGTTCACGGTGGTCTCTGCGCCGCGGGTCCGTACGGTCAGGGGGGTGTCGGGCGCAGCCGGCGAGCCGGACCGCAGCCCATACCCGGCGGCACGCGGCGCGGCTCCGCTGATCGCATGGGCCGTCCACTTCACCGAACCGTCCGGCCACCGGCCGGTGGGCCAGCTCTGCACGGGGACTTGCTCGCCCGAGTCGGTGGCGAGCAAGAACTCCTGATCGGGCGCGAAGGAGCCGCGGGGCCACGGCACTCCCCAGGTCGTGCCCGCGGCGAGCTCCGCCGGAGCGTCGCCCTCGAGCCACCGCAAGTCGACGGGGTCGTGACCGGTCAGCTCGGGGAGCGCCGCCTGGCGGGCGGGCTCGCCGTGGGCACGGCTGCCCGCGGAGGCCAGCACGGCGGCGGCCGTCGCGCCGGCGGACGAGGCCAGCACTGCACGTCGACTGATGTGGACCACGGTGGTCAACTCCTTGGAGTACGCAGATGGAAAGCGCTTCCCGTCGGGCGGCAGCCAACGCCGTGGCAGGAGTGTGCCGGGAGGTATGGGGGTTACGGAGCACCGCGGGCCGCCGCGGGCCGCCGCGTACGCGCCCGCCCGCGGTCGGTCGCCTACTGGCCGGAGCCGCTGCCGGCGTACCTGATGTCGGGCTGCGGGGGCTGCTCCATGCCCGCGCCGAGGAAGTAGTCGACGTGGTGGGACTGCATGTAGCCCTTGACGGTCATGTCGTTGCGGTAGGCAGGGTTGTGCGCCAGCGTGTACAGCCGGATGCCGGTCGGGCGATCGGTGGTGAAGACGAGCAGCTCGTTGGAGTTCCCGTTGGGTAGGACGACCTCCTCGCGCCAGTCGCCGTGGATGTCACCGATGATGCCGGGCTGGCTGCGGGGCCCGACGGTCCCGCCGTAGTCCTGGGCCTGCTCCAGGCGCGGCAGGCTGTTGGTGGGGGTCGGGTTGTCCGGGTCCCACTTCTCGAACTTGCCGTCGTTGAACAGCTCCATGGTGATGTCGCCGTCCCACCACAGGCCCATCTGCGGCCACGGCCTCAGCGAGGTGTTGGGTTCGGTGAGCGCGTTGGACGGGGCGTTGTACAGGCCGGAGAAGGACCACACCTCCATGCCGGGGAAGCGCGGGTCGATGTCGCCGGCCATGCCGCGCCCCACGTCGCCCGGGCCGCCGCCGTGCTCCCAGAGGATCTCCCCGTCGGCGGCGTCGTAGTAGTACTCCAACAGGCCGCTGGCGTTGTCCTGCTGCACCCCGTAGCCCTCCAGGCCCGGCCGCGACGGGTCCATGTCGGCGATGTGGAAGCGGTCACCGTGGACGATGCCCTGGCCCCCCATGGAGTAGAGCAGCGAACCGTCACCGTCCAGGACGAACCCGATCTCGACGAACTCGTCGTCGCCGTCGCGGTCCACGTCGAGGCAGCGGCTGTTGTGCCCGTCGGGGTGGTTCCCGCTGCGCAGCCACTTCCACTGCATGTCGACGTTGCTGCCGTCGAAGCTCCAAGCGGTGACCATGAGGTTGAACCCGCCGTTGCCGATGCGGTTCTTCATGTAGGTGACCAGGCTCGGGGTCTCGCCGTCGAGATGGCAGGCGGCGAACCGAGCGTACATCGGGCCGTCCGAGATGTAGTCGGTCGGGACCGGGGCCGACGAGCGAAGTGCGCCGGTCCGGCCGTCGAGGACGGCGATGAACTGCTCGGTGTCGTTGTCGTGGCTGAAGGTCTCGCCGTCGCCGAAGGTGACGCCGCTGGCGATCCTGACCGCGACCTCTGAGAGGCCGTCGCTGTCGAAGTCGTAGACGGTGACGCCGTCGTTGTGGCCGACGTCGATGGTGGCCGATCCTCCTTCGATGTTGTTCTGGTCGGTGCTGTTGGGCCCCATGTCGACCTCCCACAGGAAGTCGCCTTCGCTCGAATAGGCTTCGATGCTCTGCGGGGAGGTCTGGCGGTCGATCACGTAGTCGTACTCGCCGTCGCCGGTGAGGTCGCCGACCCACACGAACTGGATCTGGCCGCCGTCGCGCAGCGGGACGCGGACCACCGGTTCGTCGGCGGCATTGGCGTCCAAGGTGAACTCGCCACTGGGCTCGCCCTCTTCGCCGTCGACCACGGGCGTGACCCGGTAGCCGTTGGACTGCGAGAGGTCGGCTCCGGAGTCGACGAAGTTGGTTCCATCGGTGAGGACGTCCTCGTTGATCTGGGACCAGTCGCCGCCGCCGGTGGAGCGGTAGACGTTGAAACCGATGCCCTCCGGGTCCAGGCCCAGCAGCCGCCAGGAGACCAGGACGTCACTCCCGCTGGAGCGCACGGCCACCACGCCGCGCCCGAGGTTCTCCATCGGGCGCGCGGCCGCCGCCGCAGTCGTGCCCTGGGCGGAGTCCGTGCCCCCGGTGCCGGGCGACGCGGCGCCCATCTGGGAGAGGCCGACGAGAAGGACCGTCGCCCCGGCCACCGCCGCCGTGGCCATGCCGACCCGGTGTAACCAGCTTCGACGCCTGTGCCTGTGCTCCATGAGAACTCCTCATGCTCGTATATGTGGGGGGTTGTTCGCACGGTTGAGCAGGGCGATCTGGTTCGTTCTGTGAGACTTCGCGTCTCCGAGCCGGGCGCCCATGGCCCGCGCCCGTCCTGTCGGCGATCGGATCTCGACGCACCGGCGGTGCCGCCGCGGGGGGCGGCCGTCATGCAAGGGGTACCTACACGTGTTGAACCGTTTACATGACGGGGATGCAAGCATGTTGTAGGAGGCACGTCAAGAGTGGAGTGTCCGGGAATACGGGTGTTGCTCACGCCTCCCACCGGTACCGCGGCTACGGGGCACCCCATCGTGACCCCGGCCGGCTCGGAGCGACCCGGCCCGTGCTTGACCTGGCACCCCGATCGCCTCATCATCGGCTTCAAACGGTTACCGAGCAGGCGACGAAACAGGAACGCAGGGAGGTCGGATGCCGCGTCGGGACGCGTCCGGCGACGGAAGATCCCGCCCCGCGACGATACGGGACGTGGCCAGACATGCCGGCGTCTCGGTCGCCACCGTCTCACGCATCCTCTCCGGTACGTACCCCAAGGCTCCTGCCACGCGCAGCAAGGTCATGCGAGCGGTGCGCGAACTCGACTACGTGGCCAACGCGCATGCCCGGGGACTCGCGGGTGTGCGGCCCAAGAGCGTGGCCATCGTGGTCAACTCCGTCATCTCTCCGCACTACGCACACGTGGCGCAGGGGGTGCACGAGGAGGCTGCGCGTGCGGGCCGGCTCTGCCTCGTCGGCACCACGGGCGGAGATCCCGAGCGGGAGCTGGCCGCGATCCGGTTGATGCGTGAAGAGCACGCCGAAGCGGTCATCCTGGTGGGGAACGTCAACCCCGACGACGCCTACCGCGAGCGCATGGCCGGCTACGCCCGCGCACTGGCCGTGGCCGGCTCGCAACTGGTGCTGTGCGGCCGCCCACCGCTGGGCCCCGACGTGCCGGCCATCGTGGTCGAGTACGACAACACCGGCGGTGCGTTCGCCGCTACGAGCCACCTGCTCTCGGCGGGCCACAAGCGCATCCTCTTCCTCGGACGGCGGGCCGGGTACACGACGCAGGAGAGCCGGGCCGCCGGTTACCGTGCCGCCCTGGCCGCCCACGGCGTACCGCACGATCCCCGACTGGAGGTCGACGGCACGATGGAGCGTCGCGAGGGCCACCGCATGATGCGCGAGCGGCTCGACGCGGGGCCACCGGACTTCACCGCCGTCTTCACCAGCAACGACCTGATCGCCGCCGGCGCTCGCGAGGCGCTGCGAGAACGCGGGCTGCGCATCCCCGAGGACGTGTCGATGGTCGGATTCGACGACCTCCCCCCGTCCGCCGACATCGCCCTCACCACCGTTCACATCCCGCACGAGGAGCTGGGGCGCACCGCCGTGCGGCTTGCGCTGAAGAACGAGACGCCCGGAGCTGCCGAGCACGTCCTGCTGGGCACGCACATCGTCGTCCGCGACTCGGTCCGTCCCCACGTGGGCGAAGTTTCGGCTCCGGACTAGAACGGTTCACCAAATGAGCCGGGCCCACGGCCATGTTCGCCGTGGATGCACTGAACCTGCCCCGGCCGTTCCCGCCGGACCTACTGGCCCGGCTGCGGGAGCTGCTCGACCTCGACCCGCGAGCGTGGCCGAGGATCTGCTCACCGACGGCTCCATCGTCTCGATCCACGCATCGCTCATCACTATCACCCGCGGCAGCCTCGCGGACACCGAGGCACTGGTGCGCGAGCCTCGACCGCTCGGCGTGACGCGGCCGCGCCGACTCCTGCGTCGGTTCAACCGGCAACCTGCGCGAAGCTGACAACTACCGATCAGCGGAGGCCGGTACGTCGGCCCGCACATGTTCGACCGTGCCGTCCGGGAAACGGATCTCGATGGTGCCGTCCGGTGCCTGACGGGCGCGGGTGCCGCTGCGCAGGGCGGGGGTGTCGTGGTGCACGTCCGGGTCGGCCGTGAGGATGACCAGGGTGACGAGCAGTCGCGTACCGCCGTAGTGCGGAGGCAGGGTGAGCACGGGCGTCGCCGAGTGGTCACCGTAGGCGTTGTGGCCGCGAGCGCGTACGACGGCGCCGGAGGCCGGGGTGCCGTCGTCCTCCCATCCGAGCAGGCCGACGAGAGCACTGGTCAGGCCGTCGCGGCGGCGGGCCAGCGCCCAGCCGGCGCCGGTCTCCGTGGCGGGCGGCGCGCTGTCGCAGGCCACCGCCCAGCCACCTTCGCGCACGGCGGTGCCGGACTCGGCCCGGAGGCGGTGCAGGCGCACCTCCCAGGGACCGTGCACCACGCTGACGGTGGTGATGCCGGGATCTGATCCGTTCTGCTCCCGCTCGACGGAGGTGTGCCAGGACGCCGCCTGTCGTCCGCGAACGTACAACGGCCGGATGCGGCCGCGGCGGGAGGCTCCCGACGCGGTCAGGAACGTGATCTGGTTGTCGGGACCGGACGGCCCGTCGTCCGGCGGGGTCTCCGGCGCGGCCGCGCCGGAGTACGCGAACCGGGTGTAGTGGGGGTTGTCCTCGGCGGCGGCGGGCGGCGGGGGCAGCCGGTCGCTGCCGTGGTTGACCAGCCGTACGATGCCGTCGGCACAGGTGGAGTGCAGGAGCCAGCCGGGTGCGGGCAGAGCCAGGCTGCGGTCGGCGGTGTCGACGGGGCCGGGCTCCTCGGTGGCCGTCCAGACCGGATGGTGGGCGGGCAGCAGCAGGCCGAGGAACGCCTTGCTCGCCCAGTACGGGGAGGCGGGTCCCGAGTAGCGCTGGGTGAGCGGGAGGTACGGCCGGTACCAGCCGAGGCTGAGCAGTCCGTCGGCGCCGGGCGCGCCGCGGTCGGCGAAGTGCTTCAGGGCACCGGAGGCCAGCCGGCGGGTGCGGCCGGGCGGCAGGGGGGTGGCGTCGGCCAGGGCGCCGGCCCAGAGCGGGGCGGTGGCAGCGTAGCGGTAGGTCAGCGACCGGCCCTGGTGGACGGGCGCGCCGTCGGAGCCGAAGAAGTACTGGTGAACGCCGAGGAACTCGCGCAGCCGGGCGCGGTGGGTGGCGATGAGACCGCGGTCGGCGCGAGGCCCCGCGATGCGGGCCCACAGCACGGGGTACAGGTGCATCGCCCAGGCGTTGTAGTAGTCGAACTTCCGCCCGTCGCCGTCGCTGTACCAGCCGCCGCCGCGGTACCAGTCGTCGATCCTGGCCAGGCCGGCGTCGATCTCGGCGCGGCTGTGCGGCGCGTCGACGGAGGCGAGGAACTCCTCCGCGACGACCTGGAAGAGGCGCCAGTTGGAGTCGTTGGCGGTGGCTCCCACGAATCCGCCCAGCCAGGCGGCGGCCCGCTGGCGTACGGCGTCGTCGAGGCGGTCCCACAGCCACGGGCGGGTCTCGTGCAGGGCGATGGCGATGGAGGCGGCTTCGACCATGGACTGGGCACCGTCGGTGATCGGCGGCCAGTGCTGCGGGTGGTCGGGATCGGTGCCGGCGGCCAGTCCGGTGGCGTAGCGGCCGATGAGGTCGCGGATGGCGGTGCTGCCGCGCCGGTCGGTCCCGCCGGCGCCGGCGATGCGGAAGGCCGCCAGGAGGAAGGATCGGGCGTAGCCCTCCAAGCCGTCGGACCAGGTGCCGGAGTGGCTGGGTCTGCCCGGGAGGCGGTACTGGGCCAGGCCGGGCGAGGCGTAGGGCAGGAGAGCGGCCAGAAGTGTGTCGGCCGCGCTCTCCCAGTGTGCCCTGGTGTAGCCGGTGAACGGGGATGTGCGGGGGTCGGCGGGCGGCGGGACGTTCGTGTCCGCCGGTGGTGGCGTGGCGGTCATGCCGGTGGTGTCCTCCGTGTTGTCTGCGTGCGGCCGGGCGGGGAGGGCCGACGCTGTTTCGTATGGCGATGGGGGTGCCGAGCACGTGGTACGTGCCGGGGGTCTCCCGCGGATCGCGCAGGGCGAGGGATACCGCGGCACGGCCCGGTCATGGCGCAGTCTGCGGCCCGTCCCAGGCCGCAGTCGACGACGTGGTCGGCCTCGGGCGGCAGGCCGTGCGCGGCCAGGGCGGCGCGGTATCCGGCGACGCTGGCGTCCATGGCGGTGTTGCCGGGCAGGCCGCCGAGGACCACGAGCCGGCGGTGCCCGGCGTGACGGGCGCCGACCGGCCGCGCGGCCGCACCGTTCGGGTCCCATGCCGCCTCAGTCAGACGACGGCAAGGTAGAACCGTTTACTGGACTGGGCCCGAGCACCGGGCCTTCTTGCGAGGCCGGTCACGTCACCCTCAAGCCACGAACCTGCTGCCGCTACTCCTCGCGCAGGTCCAGCCAGGCGACCTCCTGCGCGGAGAGCTGCACGCCCAGACCTGCGAGTGAGGTACGGGTCTCCGAGACCTGCCGGGGGCCGATCAGCGGGAAGACCGGGTACGGCTGGTGGAGCAGCCAGGCCAGGGCGATCGCCGTGGGGTGTACGCCGCGCTCGCGGGCGAGTTTGCGTGCCCGGTCCAGGCGTTCGAAGTTGTCGTCCGAGTAGAAGCAGCGCACCAGTTCCGCGTCGCTGGTGTCGTGGGGACTGGCCCGGCCGGTGAAGAACCCGCGCGCCTGGCTCGACCACGGGAACAGCGCCACCTCACGCTCGCGCAGCCAGTCCTGCGAGTCCGGGTCGCTGACGTGCAGGCAGCCCTCCCACGGCACGGCGTAGGCGCGGGCCAGGCTCAGGTGGTTGCTGAGTACGGTGAACGGCTGCCGCCCGTTCCGGCGCGCCCACGCGTTGGCCTCGTCGACCCGCTGCGGGCTCCAGTTGGAGCCGCCGTACACGCCGATCCGGCCGGCTCGGTGGTGCTCGTCGAGGACGTCCACGAACTCGCCCGCGGGAATGCCGGGGTTGTCGCGGTGCAGGAAGTAGACGTCGACGTGGTCGGTGCGCAGCCGCTCCAGGCTGGTCTCCAACTGGTGGCTGAGCGAGGCGGGGTCGCAGTGCGGCGTGTGCGCGCCCTTGCCTATGACCACGATGTCGTCGCGGACCCCGCGGTCCTCCATCCACCGGCCCAACTGCCGCTCCTGCCGTCCCCCGCCGTAGAGGTACGCGGTGTCGAAGGCGGTGCCACCGTGCTCGAAGAAGTCGTCGAAGACGACCGAGGCGTGGATCTGGTCCGGTTGGTTGTCGACGCCCATGACCAGATGTGAGATGTCCTTGTCCAGGCCGGGGATGCGGGCGTGGGTCATCGCCGCGCCGGCGCGGCGGGCGAGCGGCCGGCCGGAGGCGGTGGGCACGGGGGCGTCGTCGCGCTCGCTGTCGTAAGCCTGGCCGAGGGCCGCCCGCCAGGCGTCCTGGGCGGCGAGATTGCCGAGGGTGTCGGCCCAGCTCATCTGCGGGGCCTGGCGGTCGGCGAGATGCCTGGCGACGGTGTCGGCCTCCGCGGCGTAGATGTGCGCCGGCGGGATCCGGATCTCCTGCGGCTCCTCGCCCACCCGGTGCAGCACCAGGCTGGTGGGCTCGCCGTCCCCGCAGAACCAGGGGTCGGGTACGTCGAGGAAACCGCGGGAGCCGTAGATCCGGACCCGGTTCTCGTCGGCGAGCCGGATGCCGGTGGCGACCTGGGCGGTCAGCCCGCCGGCGAAGTGCAAGGTGGCCAGCGCCCACTCGTCCACACCTGTGCGGCCGACGGTTCCGGCGGCGGTGACGTGCTCCGGGTCGGCAAAGGACGCGCCCGTCGCGGCGCCGGCCAGCAGTCGGGCCATCGAGACCGGATAGCCGCCGACGTCCAGGATGCCGCCGCCGGCCAGGGCGTTGTCGAACAGCCGGTGCCCGGCGTCGAATCCGGGGCCGCCGAAGGAGAACTGCGCCTGGATGTGGTGGAGCTCGCCGACGGCTCCGTCCTCGACCAGCTCGACCAGCTTCGCGGTCTGCGGGGTGCAGCGGTACATGTACGCCTCCATCAGGAACACGTCGGCTCGTACCGCGGCCTCGATGACGGCGGTGGCCCAGGCCCTGCGTACCGCCATCGGCTTCTCGACCAGCACGTGCTTGCCGGCCTCGGCGGCACGCACCGCCCACTCGACGTGCTGCGGGTGGGGCGTGGCGACGTACACCGCATCGACGGTGTCGTCGTCCAGCAACTCCTGGTACGAGCCGTGCGCCCGCGGTGCGGCGAAGCGCTTGGCGAAGTCGTGGGCGGAGGCGGGGGAGCGGCTGCCGACGGCTGCCAGGGTGCCGGTGCGCGAGCGCGGCAACTGGCCGGCGAAGCGTGCGGCGATCCCGCCGGTGCCCAGGACCCCCCAGCCGACGGTGCCGGTCGCGGGGGGAGTCCGGTGCGTGCTGTCCTGCATGGAGCGAACACCTCTCTGTGAAGGGCTGAGCCGGCTTCAGAACTTCATCGCGCCTGCGCCCAGGTTGGCGATGAAGTGCCGTGCCCCGATCAGGAAGACCCCGATCAGCGGGATCACCGACATGAGCGCCCCCGTGATCACCATCGACTGGTCGGTGGTGTAGACGCCGTTCAGTTGCTGCACGGCCACCTGGAGCGTCACCTTGCCCGGGTCGGTCATCACGATCAGCGGCCAGAGGTAGTCGTTCCAGACGTGGAAGAAGGTGAAGATGCCTAGGAACGCCAGCCCCGGGCGCAGCACCGGCAGCCCCACCGTCCACCACTGGCGGAAGAACCCGGCCCCGTCCACCCGCGCCGCGTGGATCAGCTCGTCGGCGATCGCCCCCTGCGCGTACTGCCGCATCCAGAAGATCCCGAACGCGTTGGCCGCTCCGGGGATGATCAGTGCCTTGAGCGAGCCGACCCAGCCGAGCCAGGCCAGGGTGACGAACTGCGGCACCAGCGCAAGCTGCATCGGGATCATGAAGGTGGCCAGGACGATCCAGAACAGCACCCGCCGCCCGGGGAACTGGTACTTGGCGAAGGCGAAGGCCGCCAGCGAGTCGAAGAGCAGCACCAGGAACGTCACCGAGACGGCGGCCACGATGGTGAGACCCATGGAGCCCCAGAAGTCGATCCCGTCGAACACCTTGTTCATGTTCTCCCACAGGTGGGAGCCGGGGACCAGCTTGGGCGGGTAGGCGAAGATGTCCGCAGTGGTGTTCGACGCCATCACGAACATCCAGTAGAACGGGAAGATCGTGATGAGCACGCCGAACATCAGCATGACGTGGCCCAGGACCGTCCGTACTCGGGTGGCGGGTTCAGCGCGCACGGGACTTCCCCTTCCCCTTCGCCTTGGGGGTGCGGATCGCGTCCTCGTCGCGGCCGCCGATCAGCCGCCAGTTGATGATGGAGAACACCGCGATCAGGAGGAACAGCGCCCAGCCGATGGCCGCGCCGTATCCGAACCGGTTGAAGATGAACGCCTGCTGGTAGAGGTAGAGCACGATGGTGGTGGCCTCGCCGCCGGGCCCGCCGACGTTCCCGCTGTCGTCCGGGAACATCACCTGCGGCTCGGTGAACAGTTGCAGCCCGCCGATGGTGGAGGTGATGGCGACGAAAAGGATCACCGGGCGGAGCATCGGGATGGTGATCCGCAGGAACGTCTGGCGGCTGCTGGCGCCGTCGACCTTGGCCGCCTCGTACACGTCGCTGGAGATGGCCTGGAGACCGGCCAGACAGATGATGGTGTTGTAGCCGAGCCACCGCCAGACGGTGATCGCGGCGACGGAGATCTTCATCGCCCACGGGTCGGACAGCCAGCCGACCTCGCCGGCGCTGATCGCCCGTAGCGCGCTGTTGAGCAGCCCGGAGCTGTCGCTGAAGACCGAGCCGAGCACGATGGTCATCGCCACGATCGAGGTGACGTTCGGGACGAAGTAGGCCACCCGGTAGAACGCCTTGAACCGCACGCTGGTGTGCAGCGCGTAGGCGATGACCAGGGCCAGGAAGACCATCGGGACGGTGGCGAGGGCCCAGATGATCAGGGTGTTGGTGATCGACTTCCAGAAGTCGGAGTCGGTCACCAGGTACTCGTAGTTCTCCCAGCCGACCGACCGCATGTCCCCGATGCCGTCCCAGGACATGAAGGACAGGTAGATGGAGAAGGCGACCGGGAACACGCCGAAGACGGCGAAGAGGATGAAGAACGGGGACACCGCCGCGTACATCGGCCAGTAGCGGCGCCAGCCGGGCTGCGGCTTGGATCCGTCCGGCGGCGGCTTGACGCGGTTCCCGCGCAGCTTGCCCGCGCTCCCGCGCAGGGTCTCGGTGAGACTCATGTCAGAGCACCCCCTCGCGGGTCAGCTCGCGTTCGATGGCGTCCTGGGCGTCCTTCCAGGCCGCCTCGACGCTCTTGCCGGCGTCGATGTTGGCCATCTCGTCGAACATGACGGGGTCGATCATGCGGTCGTACGGGCTCCGATAGGCGGTCTTGACTTCTCGCGCCGACGGGGCGAACACCTCGATGGTGCGCTGCCCGCCGTAGAAGGGCTGCGGCTCGCGCATCTCCGGCATCTCGAAGGAGCGCGGCGAGGACGGGAACAGCGACATCTCCGTGAACGCCTTGACCTGGTTCTCCGGCGACTGTAGCCAGGAGATGAAGGCGAAGGCCGCCTCGGGGTTCTTGGAGTACTTCGTGATCGCCAGGAAGGAGCCGCCCTCATTGCCGGCACCGCCGGGCGGGGAGGTGACCCGCCACTTGCCCTCGGTGTCCGGAGCGGCCGCCTCCGGGAAGGCTTGGCCCCACCAACTCGCGCCGATGGAGACCGGCTGGCGCCCGCTGGTGACCGCGCCCTCCACGTCGTTGGAGCCGTCCAGCGCGCCGGCCGACAGGCCCTCCTTGGACACCCGGTAGCCCAGCTCGAAGATCTCCCGGACCTCGTCGCGGTCCCCGACGTACCGGCCGTCCTCGGTTATGTACCTGTCGCCGCCGAGCTGGCCCATCCGGACGTCCCAGATCTTCCTGAGGTGGGGGCAGATCACCGCCCGCTCCTGGGACTTCTGGAGCTCCTTGCCCAGGGCGATGAAGCCGTCCCAGTCCGGGGCCCGGGCGGCCAGCTCCTCCGGGTCGGTGGTGATCCCGGCCTCCTTGAGCAGGTCGGTGCGGTAGTACAGCCCGGTGGGGCCGGTGTCCATGGGGAACGCGATCATCCGGCCCTCGGGCGTGAGGCACTGGTTCCACTTCCAGTCCAGGTACGTGCTCTTCAGCTCGGCCGCACCGAAGTCGTTCAGGTCGACGAACATGTCCTGGTTGGTGAAGTAGGTGGCCACGTCGGCGTTGATGCCGATGATGTCCGGCACCATGGACTTGCCGGCGAGCGTGGTGCGCACCTTGGTGTTGTAGTTGCCGCCGACGTTGGTCCGGCTGACCCGGAAGCCCTCGGCGCCGGGTATGCCCTCGGCCTCGGCCCGGGCGACCAGTTCGTCGCTCACCGACCGGTCCCAGGTCCACATCGTGATCTCGTCCGAGCCGCCGAGCGAGCGCTGAGACCCGCAGCCCGCGAGCCCCAGCCCGCCGGCGGCGGCCCCGGCGCCGAGCGCCAGCAGCCTCCTTCGTGACATTGCCATGACGCGTGAACCACCTTCGCTGGGGTCGCGGCTCCCCTGGGATGGATGCGGGCCGTCGGCGCAGGGAGGTCCATCCGGCCACCGCAGATGCAGCGAGATTCGCGACGACTGATCGAACACCGAGCGCGTTCGACTACGAAAGATTTTGCGTGGCCCTGTTTGGCGCTGGTGGATAATAAGGACGCCCGAAGACCCCGTCAACACCGAGTGCGCCCGATGACGCGCATGTCGGCAGGCTGGGACGAGCATGCCGGGCCGTCTGGTCAAGTCGGCCGGAGCTGTCCACGCGCAAGGCCCGACCACATCGCCCTTGTTTGCGAAACCGAGCCGGGTGGCAACAGGAATCAACACGATCCATGGAGGATTCGATGGCGATCTCTCGGCATGGGGCACTCAACGGTGCGGGGGCGACGATCGGCGCCGCCGGCGTCCAGATGTCGGTACTCCAGCCGGTTCCGGCCGCAGCCGCGGGGAGAACCCGAGAACATGTCGTGGGCTTCACCGCGGGTTGGCGCTTCGCTCTGGTCAACACCACGGGTGCGGCGGCTGACCAGCCCGCGCCCGACGACCCGGGCTGGCGGGAGGTGAGCCTGCCGCACGACTGGAGCATCGGCCTGGATCCGGTGGCGGGGCCGCACACCCGTGACGTCAGCGGTTATCTGCCGGGCGGGCTGGCCTGGTACCGCAAGGAGTTCATTCTGCCGCTTACCGCGGCGGGCAGGCGTGTCTCGGTGGAGTTCGAGGGTGTGTACATGGACGCCGAGGTCTACTTCAACGGCAGGTTGTTGACGCACCACCCCTACGGCTACACCGGCTTCGCCGTCGACCTCACCGAGCACGCTCACGCCGACGGCGCCACGCCGAACGAAATGGCGGTCCGCGTGCGCAACCAGATACCCAGCAGCCGGTGGTTCTCCGGCAGCGGCATCTACCGCGACGCGCGGCTGGTGGTCACCGACCCGGTGCACGTCGTCCGCCACGGTGTTCACGTGACGACGCCCGGGCTGGCGGAGGCGTTCGCCGCGGGACACGCCCACATGAGGGTGGCCGTGACGGCGGTGAGTGCGGAGCGCGACACACACGCCGAGGCGGAGGTGACGCTGCGGGACGCGGCCGGCCGGGCGGTGGCGACGGAGTCCGCGCCGATGACGCTGCCGGCCGGCGAGCCGGCCTCCCTGGAGACGGACCTGCGCGTCGTCTCCCCGCGTCTGTGGTCGCTCACCGACCCGTACCTCTACTCGGTGGACGTGACGCTGCGCGCCCGCGGTCGGGTCGTCGACGCCACCCGCGTCCGGTGCGGCCTGCGGTGGTTCGCCCTCGATCCCGACCACGGCTTCTCCCTCAACGGCGAGGGGATGAAACTGCGTGGCGTCAACCTGCACCACGACTTGGGTGCACTGGGCGCGGAGTTCCACCGGGACGCCGCGGAGCGGCAGCTCCTGCTCATGCGGCGGATGGGTGTCAACGCGCTGCGCACCTCGCACAACCCGCCCGCACCGGGCGTGGTGGAGCTGTGCGAGGAACTGGGCATCGTGATGATCATCGAGGCTTTCGACTGCTGGCGCACCGGCAAGAACGAGCACGACTACGGCCGCTTCTTCGACGCGTACGCCGAGGCCGACATCGGCGAGATGGTGCATGCCGCGAAGAACTCTCCCGCGGTGGTGATGTGGTCCATCGGCAACGAAACGTACGACACCGGCACGGCGGAAGGGCCGGCGATCGTCGAACAGCTCATCGCCCACATCCGGGCCATCGACACCACGCGCCCGATCACCCTGGGCGCCTACCACTACCGGTCCGTACCGGCCGAAGGCTCACCTCCGGACCGAATCATGCGGCTGCTCGACGGCATGGGCCTGAACTACAACTCCGCCGCCTCGATCGACGCGCTGCACACGACGTACCCGGACAAGTTCCTCTACGAGGCCGAGTCGTCCTCCTCCACCTCCACCCGCGGCATGTACGACAACCCCGGGCAGCTCAACACCGGTGAGGACTACACACCCGGCCGGCGCGGCACCTCCTCCTACGACAACAACCTCGAATCATGGACCATGAGCGGCGAGTACGCACTGAAGAAGGACCGTGACCGGCCGTTCTTCGCCGGCCAGTTCCTGTGGACGGGACTCGACTACCTCGGCGAACCCACCCCGTTCTACGGCGTCTTCCCCGTCAAGTCGTCGTTCTTCGGCGCGGTCGACAGCGCCGGCTTCCCCAAGGACCAGTTCTACCTCTTCGCCAGCCAGTGGACGAGCAAACCCATGGTGCACCTGCTGCCCATGGACTGGACCACGCACCGGCCCGGCCAGACGGTCACGGTGTGGGCATACGCCAACGTCGAGACGGTTGAGCTCTTCCTCAACGGCCGGTCGCTGGGCGTGCGGCGCTTCGACCGCAAGACGACGGTGGAGGGCACTCCGTACCTGGAGACCACCGAGCCCACCGGCGACGACAAGACCGTGACCGGCGGCCCGTTCCCCGGTAGCTACACCAGCCCCAACGGCAGCGCCGGCAAACTGCACCTGACCTGGGAGGTGCCCTTCGAATCCGGCACGCTCATCGCGATCGCGCGCCGCGGCCGGGCCGAGGTCGCCCGCGACACCCTGCGCACCGCCGGCCCGCCCGCCGCACTGCGGCTGACCACCGAGCACGGTCGCGCGCTCACGTTCGTCACCATCGACGTCACCGATGCCGCGGGCGTCGTCGTCCCGGACGCCGCCCACCCGGTCACCGTCCAGGTCGCCGGACCGGGCCGGCTGGCCGGCATGGACAGCGGCCAGCAGGAGAGCGCCGTGAACTACCAGGCTCCCACCAGGCCCGTCTTCCACGGCAAGGTCCTGGCCATCGTCCAGCGGGCACCCCGCAACGGCAGGGTCACCCTCACCGCCACCGCCCCCGGCCTGCCACCCGCCACCCTCACCCTCGCGGGCTCCGACGGCGACGTGTGCGACACCCCTGCCGAGACACCCGCCGAACCCGCCGCTCCGGCCCCCGCCCCTGCCACCCCCACCGCGGACGCGAGCTTCTCCGGGTCCCCCGAGACCGTCCCCGCCGCGATGCTGGACGGGAAGGCCGACACCGCCTGGTCCAACCGCTACCAGCAAGAAGCCACCGGCCTGCTGCCCGAGATCAGCAAGGCGCACCCGACCGCCTGGGTCTCGCTTGCCTGGCCCCGCCCTCGCCGGCTGAACCGCGTCTCGGCCGCTTTCACCATCGACGACGCCCACGCCCTTCCCACCGCTCTCACCGTCAGCCGATGGACCGGCACCCGTTTCGTCCCCGTGGCCAACCCCCGGACAACCTGGCCCGTCGACACTGGCGATCCCGTCCTCATCACCTTCGCCCCGGTCCGCACCACCGCTCTGCGCCTCGACATGACCAGTGCCCACCCCGGCCAGGCCGACGGCTTCCTGCGCCTCGTGCACCTGACCGCCGGCTGACGATGTCGACGCCGCCGCGAAGGGGGAGGTCTAGGAGGGCGGAGCAGCCACCGACTCGCGCCAGATCACCTCGTTGAGCGGCTGCCGGGACGGCTCCAGTTCGAGGCCGTTGATCGCCTTGACCAGCCGCAGCATGGCATTTCGCCCCAGGCCTTCCAGATCGACGTGCACCGTGGTCAGCGACGGTGGGAGATACCGGCAGATCTCGTTGTTGTCCCAGCCGGTGACGCTGAGGTCACGGGGAACTTCGAGCCCAATGTCCTTGGCGCCGCGGATGACGCCGGCGGCGACGACGTCGTTGGCAGCGATGACGGCGGTGGGCATGTGCCCGGTCCGCAGCGTCCGCATGGCGGCAGCCCCCGAGTCGCCGGACCAGTCACCGTCGAAAACGCCGACCGACTCGAGCCCGAGCCTCCCCACGGCCTCCAGGTAGGCGGCCTTGCGGGCCCGTGCGGAAGCGAACTGCGCGTCCCCGGCCACGTGGAAGAAGCGTCGGTGGCCCAGCCCGGCAAGATACTCGATCATCTCGACCACCGGTGAGGCGTCGGTCAGTTCGCCGATGCCGCGCATGGCGTCGTCGAAGTCGGCCGAGACGACGATGGCCGCTCGCTCCGGGAGCCGGTCCTCAAGAGCCGGCTTGATCGGGGCCAGTGCCAGGATGCCCTCGACCTGCCCGGAGTCGGCCAGTTCCAGCGTGCGCTCGGCCCTGGCTTCGGCTCCGCCTTCCAGGCTGACGACCTCCACGGCGAACCCGGCTGCGTGCGCGGCCGCGGCCGCGCCGGCGAGCATACGCGCGGGGTTGTAGGCCATCCTCGGCATGACGAGCGCCAAGCGGCCGGTGCGGCGGGTGCGCATGGACCTGGCGACCAGGTTGGGTCGGTAGTCGAGCTCACGGACTGCGGCGTCGATGTGGGCGAGCGTTGCGGGCTTCAGCCCTTCTCTCGAACGCAGGTACCGGGAGACGGTCTGGTGAGAGACCCCGGCCAGGTGGGCGACCTCTTTGATGGTGGGGCGTCTGCCCGACGTTGAGCGCTCGGTCATGCGCAAGCTCCCTCTCATAGGCCCGCCGAGGGTCTTGCCCTCCTGGTGAACGTTCACTACTTTACGTCGAGGCCGAGAAAGTGAACGATCACAATATGCTCCGGAGGGAGCATCGATGCCGATCCTCATCGCCGATCGCGGTCCACGCATCCAGAGTCGCGGTGACCGCGTCTGATGAGCGCCACCACCGAGCTGCGCACCCTGCCGTCCGGCCGCCAGGCGTCGAAGCAGCAGAACAAGGCGGCGTTCTTCTTCCTGTTGCCGTGGTTCGTCGGCCTGTTCGCCGTCACGCTCGGGCCGATGATCGCGTCCCTGTACCTGAGCTTCACCGACTACAACCTGCTACAGCCCCCGAGCTTCACCGGACTCGACAACTACAGCCGGATACTCACCGACGAGCGCCTGCACAAGTCACTGCAGGTGACGTTCACCTACGTCCTGGTCTCGGTGCCGCTCCAACTCGCGCTGGCGCTCGCGCTCGCCGTCTTCCTCGACCGCGGTGTGCGCGGCCTCGCGATCTACCGCTCGGTCTTCTACCTGCCCTCACTGCTCGGCAGCAGCGTCGCCATCGCCGTCCTGTGGCGCACGGTCTTCGGCACGGAGGGTCTCTTCAACGAGGCCCTCGGTCTCATCGGAATCGAAGGGCGCGGCTGGATCTCGGAGCCCGACACGGCGCTGTCCACTCTGATCACCCTCAACGTGTGGACCTTCGGCTCCCCGATGGTGATCTTCCTGGCGGGTCTGCGGCAGATCCCGGCCTCCTACCACGAGGCGGCCGAGGTCGACGGGGCCGGCCGCTTGCGCCGCTTCTGGAGCGTGACGCTGCCGCTGCTGACGCCGATCATCTTCTTCAACCTGGTTCTGCAGGTCATCCACGCGTTCCAGTCGTTCACCCAGGCGTTCATCGTCTCCGGCGGCGACGGGGGCCCGGCCGACTCCACGCTGTTCTATTCGCTCTACCTCTACCAGCGCGGCTTCGGGAACTTCGACATGGGCTACGCCTCCGCCCTCGCCTGGCTCCTGCTGCTCGTGGTCGGGACGTTCACAGCGATCAACTTCTGGGCCGCGAAGTACTGGGTTTTCTACGATGACTGACACCCTCGCCAAAACAGCGGACTCCCCGTCCGGCGCACGGCCTGCCGGCAGCGCACCCGCCCGACGGAACCGCCGGCGACTCCGCCCGGCCATCCGGTCGGCCCTCAAGCACGCGGTGCTGATCCTGTGCGCGCTGGTGATGCTCTACCCGGTGTTGTGGATGGTCGTCAGTTCGCTGCGGCCCAACGACGAGATATTCCAGGATCCGGGCCTGTTCCTGACCAACCTGGAGGCGGGCAATTACGGGGAGGGCTGGAACGCCTTCTCGAAGCCGTTCAGCCACTTCATGATCAACTCGGCGATCGTGGTGCTGGGGGCGATCGTGGGAAACCTGATCGCCTGCTCGATGGCCGCCTATGCCTTCGCGCGCCTCGAGTTCAGGGGCCGCAAGTGGTGGTTCGCGATCATGCTTCTCACGATCATGCTGCCGGTCCACGTCATCATCGTCCCGCAGTACGTACTGTTCTCCGAGTTCGGCTGGATCAACACGTTCCTGCCGCTGATCGTCCCGAAGTTCCTGGCCACAGATGCGTTCTTCGTGTTCCTGATGGTCCAGTTCATCCGCGGTATCCCCACCGAACTCGACGAGGCCGCGCGCATCGACGGAGCGGGTCACCCGCGCATCTTCGTGCAGGTGATCCTGCCGCTGATGGTTCCGGCACTGGCGACCACGGCGATCTTCACCTTCATCTGGGTCTGGAACGACTTCTTCTCCCAGCTCATCTATTTGACCGATCCGGAGATGTACACCGTGCCGGTGGCACTGCGCGCCTTCGTGGACGGGCAGTCCGGCACGAACTGGGGCGCCGCCCTCGCGATGAGTGTGGTCTCGCTCCTGCCGGTCTTCCTGGTCTTCCTCTTCGGCCAGCGGTTCCTCCTGCGCGGCATCGCCACGACGGGAGGCAAGTGAGATGCCGCGCCCGTCCACCCCCTCGCGGGCGGTCAACCAGCGGTCACGGCCAGCCCGGCCGGGCAGCTCCACACAGGCAGGGAGAACATCATGAGAGGTAGCGCCAAAGCACGCCTCATCGGCGCCGTCGCGCTGTCGAGCACGCTCGTGCTGGCCGCCTGCGGCAGTTCCGGCGGTGCTGTGGAACGCAGCGACGAGCAGGTCACCCTCCGGGTGACCTGGTGGGGGGAGGAAACCCGCGCCGACCTCACCGAGAAAGCCATCGAAGCGTTCGAGAAGGAATACCCCGACATCACCGTCAAAGGCGAGTTCAAGGACTGGGACGGTTACTGGGACGCCCTGGCGACCACCACCGCCGCGAACGACTCGCCCGACGTGATCCAGATGGACGAGCTCTACCTCGCCTCCTACGCCGAGCGCGGCTCCCTGCTCGACCTGGGCGAAGCCGGCGAGTTCCTCGACACCTCGCAGTTCGACAAGGAGTCGCTGAAGACCGGTGAAGTCGACGGCACCCGGTACGCCATGCCCATCGGGATCGCCGTGTTCGCGAGTGTCGTCAACGCCGACCTGTTCGAGGAGTACGGCATCGAACTCCCCGACGACGCCACCTGGACCTGGGAGGAGTACGCCGACCTCGCCGACGAGGTCGCCGGGAAGAGCGACGGTAAGGTCAACGGCTCCTCGGTCACCGGTGGCATGGACACCGGCAGTGTCCGGTACTGGGCACGGCTGGACGACAACGAGCTCTTCGACAAGAACGGCGACGTCACGCTCGATCCCAAGGCCCTGGCCTCGATGTGGCAGTACAACCTCGACCTGATGGAGTCCGGCGGCGTCGAGAGCGCCGCCCAGGCGGTCGAGAGGTACAACGCCGGCCTTGAAGCCGGGGGACTGGCCACCGGCAAGGTCGCCATGGGCTTCTCCTACAACACCCAGATCACCGCGCTCCGCGAGGCCAGCGGCGCCGATCTGCGGCTGATGCGGTTGCCCGGAAGCAGCGAGGCCAACGCGAACTTCTTCAAACCGTCGATGTACTGGGCCGTCTCGTCCCAGAGCGACCATCCCGCCGAAGCCGCCCTCCTCGCGGACTTCCTGGTCAACCACAAGGCCGCCGGGGCCGTTCTGGGAACCGAACGCGGTATCCCCGCGAACGGCAAGGTCCGTGAGGCCATCTCCGCGGACCTGAGTGAGAGCGACCAACTCGCCGTCGGCTACATGGACTCCGTCACCCCGGGCCCTTCGCCGGCCGTGACCCCCAAGGGCGGCAGTGGCGTCGAGCCGATGCTCCAGCGCTACACCCAGGAGGTCTACGCGAAGCAGACCTCGCCGGAGGAGGCCGCCCGGGCGTTCATCGACGAGTTGCAGGGCGAGATCGACTCTGCGCAGTGACCCCCAGGACTGAGGATGCCCCGCAGCACGCTCAGGGATCATGCCTCCGCCGGACACAAGGGAGCAACGAACGTCATGCCGAATCCGGCACCCGCCTTCCGCGTCGCCATCGTCGGCGCCGGCAGCATCGCCCGTACGCACGTCGACGCGCTCGCCGAACTGGCCGGGCGGGCACGCCTGGTTGCCGTCGCCGAGACCGACCCGACACGGGCTGCCGAGTTCTCCCGTCGCTTCCCGGCACCGCGGGTGTACGGCGACGCCGAGTCCCTGTTCGCGAACGAAAGGCTCGACCTGGTGCACATCTGCACTCCGCCGCAGAGCCACGCGCCGCTTGCCGTGGCGGCCATGCGCGCGAGTGTTCCGGCGCTGGTGGAGAAGCCCACGGCGCTGAGTCTGGCCGAGATGAACGAGCTAGCCGATGTGCAGGCCGAGACCGGCACCCCGGTGCTGACGGTGTTCCAGCACCGCTACGGGGCCGCAGCCGTCCGGCTCCGGCGCCTCGTCCACGCTGGCGTGCTCGGCCGCCCGCTGACGGCCACCTGCGAGACGCTGTGGTACCGCACCGACGACTACTACGACGTGCCCTGGCGGGGCAGGTGGGAGTTCGAAGGCGGCGGCCCGACCATGGGCCACGGCATCCACCAGTTCGATCTGCTCCTGTCGGTCCTCGGCCCCTGGTCCCAGGTCAGCGCCATCGCCGGACGGCTCTCCCGCCCCACCGACACCGAAGACGTCTCGATGGCGGTCGCCACGTTCGAGAACGGGGCGATGGCCACCGTCGTCAACTCCGTGGTCTCCCCGCGCGAGACCTCACGGCTGCGCTTCGACTTCGAGCACGCCACCGTCGAGCTCGATCACCTCTACGGCTACAGCGAGAAACACTGGCGGTTCACCCCGGCCCCCGGACACGAGCATCTGGCCGATCTCTGGAAAGCCGACGGGGGCGCCGACATCGAAAGCGGGCATCTGCTGCAGATTCAGGCCGTTCTCGATGCGTTCGAGAACGGCGCCGAGCCCGGGGTGTCCCTCGACGAGGCCCGCCGAACCATGGAGTTCGCCGCGGCCACCTACGCTTCCGCGTTCCAGGGACGCCCCTTCTCCGCCGGCGAGCTGACCAGCGATGACCCCTTCACCTCCAGTATGAACGGCGGGATCGTCCCCTGGGCGCCCGGGAAGCAGGCGACCGCATGACCGACCTCTCGATCCGCCACGACATCGGCTCCTCACTCGCGGTTCGCGACGGACGGGCCGAGCTGTTCCGGTACGTCTACCACCCCCACACTCCCGAGCTCGAATCGCCCAAGCCGTACCTGCACCCCCTTCGCACCCGCTCCGGTCGCACCGTCAGCCTGTTCAGACCCTGGGACCACGTGTGGCACAAGGGCATCGCCTGGTCGCTGCCGGTCGTGGACGAGGAGAACTTCTGGGGCGGCCCCACCTACGTCCACGGCAAGTTCTACGTGCAGATGGACAACAACGGCACCCAGCGGCACCGCCGCCTCACCTACATCGACGCGTCCTACGGGAAGGCCGCGTTCGGACACGAACTGGACTGGATCACTCAGGCCGGAGCAAGGATCTTCAGCGAGCGCCGCACCCTCACGGCCCGGATCCTCTCACCGGACGCCTGGGCGCTGACCTTCGAGACATGTCTGACCAACGTGTCCGGCCACGACATCGTCATCGGCTCTCCGACCACACGGGGGAGGGAGAACGCCGGATATGGCGGCCTGTTCTGGCGCGGCCCCCGCTCTTTCACGGGAGGAAAGCTCGTCACCCGCGACGGCGTGGGCAACGGCGGTGAGGTGCGCGGCCAGCACCACGCGTGGATGGCCTTCGCCGGACGTCACGACGGGAACGGCGCCCCGTCGCTCATCCTCATGGTCGACCACGCGGACAACCCGCACCACCCGCCGCAGTGGTTCGCCCGCAGCGAGGAGTTCGCCTGTCTGAACCCCGCCCCCTTCTTCAGCAAAGAGTTTCTCCTACCACACGGCGAGAGCGCTCGATTCCGCTACGGCATCGGGGTGGCCGACGCCGGCGCCGAGGCAGCGACCGGACTCGCGTCCGCGGTGCACGAGTCGCTCGCACCGGCCGCACCGGGCGGCCGCCGCGCCGAAGCCAAGGCGTCAGCCGCCACCGCGAGTGCCGCGGGACCGGGCACCCCACCCGGCCGCCACCCCGGCCCACCAAACGGAGGCGCACAACCGTGAGCGGCGAGCCCCGGAAAGGGCAGAGATGACACCCGCCGAAGCACCGGTCCGTGCCGTCGTGGTCGGCACCGGCTCCCGCGCCCAGACCTTCACCGCCGCGCTTGCCCGGCGCCCGCGGTTCCGGGTGGCGGCGCTGTGCGATCCCAACCCGGTGCGGATAGCCCACCACCAGCGGCTGCTGAAGGACGCGGGCGAGCCGGAGGCGGCGGCCTGGACGCCGGAGGACTTCCCGGACCGGCTGCGCACCGAGGGCATCGAGGAGGTGGTCGTCACCACCGTCGACGCCGTGCACGACGCCTACATCGTGCCCGCGCTGGAGGCCGGCTGCCGGGTGGTGACGGAGAAGCCGATGACCACCGACGCGGCCCGTTGCCGCCGCATCCTGCGCACCGTCGAGGCCACCGGCGGCGAACTGGCCGTGGCGTTCAACTACCGCTTCAACCCGGTGCACGAGGAGGTGCGCAGGCAACTGGCCCGCGGGGCGGTCGGCGAGGTGCTGTCGGTGCACTTCGAGTGGCTGCTCGACGTCCGGCACGGCGCCGACTACTTCCGCCGCTGGCACCGGGAGAAGTATCTCAGCGGCGGGCTCATGGTGCACAAGTCGAGCCATCACTTCGACCTGGTCAACTGGTGGCTGGGTGCCCGCCCACAGCACGTATTCGGTTACGGACGGCTGGGCTTCTACGGCCGCGAGGCGGGCGAGCGCAGCGGCTACCGGCGCGACTACGAGCGCGCCCACGGCTCCGCCGAGGCCCGGGACGACCCGTTCGCGCTGCCGCTTGCCGAGAACGACGCCCTGCGCTCGCTCTACCTCCACGCCGAGTCGCACGACGGCTATCTCCGCGACCGCAACGTCTTCGGCGACGGCATCACCATCGAGGACGACATGTCGGTGCTCGTGCGCTACGACACCGGCGCGGCCATGACGTACCACCTGACCGCCTACTCACCGTGGGAGGGCTACCGGGTGGCGTTCAACGGCACCGGCGGAAGGCTCGAACTGGAGGTCGAGGAAAGCCGCTGGCAACCGCCGCGGCTGCCCACCGCCTCGGGCAGGGGCGCCATCCACGGCGACAAGGCGATGGCCAACGCCGGCGGCCCACGCATCCTGCTGCGCCCGCTGTGGCGCGAGCCGTACGCGGTGCCGCTGCCGGACTACGACCACGCAGGGCATGGCGGAGGTGACGAGCGGATGCTCACCGCCCTGTACGGCCCCGCCGACCCGGCGGGCACGCACGGCACCGCCGACGCCACCGCCACGGGCGCGGGACAGTACGCCACCGCGGTCGACGGCGCGCTCGCGCTCGTCACCGGCCTCGCCGCGAACGAGTCCTTCTCCACCGGCGCCCGGGTCATCACGTCCGATCTGGTCGCCGTGCCTCCCGGCTGAACCGGTCCCAGGAAGCCTGCCTCGGCCGCGCGCCGGCCGCCCCGGCCACCCGTGGACCGACCGACACCCGCTGCCCGGACTTACCTTGTCGGGCACGCCCAGGGTGGGTTTGGCGGCTAGGCGTCGATCACCCCAAGGGCGGTGGTGTTCTCCGGCTGAGGGCGTGGGTGTAGTGGTCAACTCGTCCCTGCGTGGCTGACGTCCGTCACCGTCGCGACTACCGCGCCTTGCCCTTCGGTGGCCCGAGACGTTCCGGGTCGTTACGGTCGCTTCTCGCGGCGGGGCATGGTGGCACTACGGCGGTTTAGTTCATTTCCGCGGGAGTATTACAGCGGATGCTTGGAACCCCGGGAACTGCCGCCGATCGATCTTAAATTCCCCCCTGCTGATCTGCTCGTCGGGAGTCGGCGGCTGGTGCGGCGGCCGGTATCCGGTGAGGGCTACGGCTACGCCAGCGAAGGCGAGGGCGTGCTCGGCCCCGCGTTCGCAGCGGCGGTAGTGCCTCCGGAATCCTGCCGGCCGGGACACGGTTCCCCCGACTGTCCGGCAATCGCCGGCCCAGCCGTTGTCAGAACGCGACGTACTTGCCGGCGAAGCGGTAACCGACGCCACCCGCGCATAGCCGTCGACGCAGGTGCGCGTAGCCGTAACCCTCGTCCGCGCACAGCCTCCCCGGCGGGACCGGACGGGCGGGACGCCCCCCATGAGCGGCTTCAGCCCCGGCCTGCATGTCCGTGCTCTCCGGTCGGCGCCACCTTCCTTTTGGCGGTCCACCCGTCGCCGCGTGCGGCAACCTTTTCGGCCGCAGGGACGACAACAGAGCCGGAGAGCAAAGAGAAGGGAGTGCCGTTCTCAACCCATGTGTATGCCTGGTGAGTCAGAGCGGAAGGAGTCGACCCGGTCGGCTTTTCTCGCTTGATGTGGCCTTTCGTTTCGGGCGCGGTCCGGCGCGCGTGCGTACGACGGAAACCGGTCACCCAACTCTTCACCTCGCACATACGCACCTCGACCTTCATCTACACCTTGAAGATGGCAGGGTTTGCCTCGCCGCCTTCGGGGCTGCCCCCATCCGCTTTTCTCTGTCCGCAGGAAAGGATCGAGCATGTCATTCGGCAACCGAGCGCCCCGCGGGGTGCTCAGACGCAGAACCCCCCTCTTACTGGCCGGAGCCGCTCTTGCGGCGCTGGCCGGGTCGGCGGTGACGCCGCTGAACGCGTCCGCCGCCGCGGCGGGCTGCTCCGTGGAGTACGACGTCACCAACGACTGGGGCAGCGGCTTCGTCGCCTCGGTGAAGATCACCAACACCGGTGCCGCACTGAGCAACTGGGAACTGGAGTGGGACTTCGCCGGCGGCCAGCAGATCACCGGCGGCTGGAACGCCACCTACGACCAGTCGGGTTCCCACGTCTCGGCCACCAACGTCAGCCACAACGGCACCCTCTCCTCCGGCGCCGAAACCACCATCGGCTTCCAGGGCACCGGCGGCGGCGCGGACCCCACCGCCTTCACGCTCAACGGCGTCACCTGCGACGGCTCGGATCCAGGCGACCCGGGAGACCCCGGTGACCCCGGCGACCCGGGCGGGCCCACCGCCTCGCTGGTCGGCTGGGCCACGCAGAACGGCGGGACCAACGGCGGCGCCGAGGGCCAGACCGTCTCCGTCAGCTCCGCCTCCGCGCTGGTATCGGCGATGCAGCGCTCCGATCCGCTGGTCATCCGGGTGAGCGGCACCATCAACCTCTCCGGGATGAACGACGTGGCGAGCAACAAGACCATCATCGGCGCCGGCGGCGCCCGCATCACCGGCGGCGGCCTGGACGTCGACGGCGTGCGCGATGTCATCATCCAGAACCTGACCTTC
This sequence comes from Streptomyces sp. 184, assembly GCF_045781775.1. Lineage (NCBI taxonomy): Bacteria > Bacillati > Actinomycetota > Actinomycetes > Kitasatosporales > Streptomycetaceae > Streptomyces > Streptomyces sp. 184. Next base: position 2,986,304 of record NZ_CP123230.1, read on the forward strand.
TCCAACTGGGCTGACGACGCCATCAACGTCCAGGAGGGGTCGACCAACGTGTGGATCGACCACAACACCTTCACCACCGGCTACGACGGCGCGGTGGACATCAAGCGGGAGTCCGACTTCGTCACCGTCTCGTGGAACCACCTCGACGGCAGCGGCAAGTCGATGCTTCTCGGGCACTCCGACGGCCACACCGCCGACCGCGGCCACCTGCGTGTGACGTACCACCACAACTGGTTCGACGGAAGCCAGACCCGCCACCCGCGGGTCCGTTTCGGCGACCCGGTCCACGTGTTCAACAACTACTACTACGACAACGAGTACGGCGTCGCCTCCACCATGGGCGCCGGCGTACTGGTCGAGGGCAACTACTTCGAGAACGTCGAGGACCCCGCCCTGGTCGGATACGCCAGTTCGGACGACGGCGACATCGTCGCCCGCAACAACCACCTTGTCGGCTCCGGCGCCATCGAGACCGCCGGCTCGGTCAACAGCATCCCCTACTCGTACAGCCCCGACTCCGCCACCTCGGTGAAGTCGATCGTCACGAGCGGCGCCGGAGCCGACTGAACCCAGTGCCCTCAAGCCGAAGAACGTCCAGCGACGTGCCTTCCCGCCCTCTCCGCGGGAAGGCACGCCCCACTTCGGCGCCGGCGCAGTCCGGCGCGGCCGGTTCGTGCGTGATTGCCCGCTGCATCACCAGGCAGCCTGTTTCCGAGCAGTAAGCGGTTCATAGCAATCAATAAGCACATTCCCTCTGATCACATGACAGGTCTGTTATATGTCTGAACGTCGGTGGAGGGAGGCGGCAGATGCCCGACGTGAGCGAACTTCGCGTGTACGGCGATGTCGGTGGGCAGATCGTCGTCGGCAGCCGCAACGTGGTGATCAACGCGCAGCAGGGTTCGTCCGTTACGTACCGGCCGGAGGAGCCGCCCGCGGTGCGGCGGCGCGCGAGCCCCGCGGGCTGGGCGCTCCCGCGACAGGCCGGCGCCGTGCTGGGACGCGAGGACGAACTGGCGAACCTCGGGGCGTGGCTGGACGACGGCCACACGGTGCGGGTCCACGGGATGCCGGGGATCGGGAAGACCGCGCTGCTGCGGCGGTTCGCGGCCGAGCGGTCGGCGCGGGACGGCGCGTCGGTGTACCTGTCGGCCGCCGGGATGCCGGTGGAGGACATCCTGCAAGATGTCTTCTACGCCTTCTACGAGACCGACGACTACAAGCCGGAGCCGTCCAGGATGCGTCGGCTGATGGGCGCGGTGCATGCGCTGGTCGTCGTCGACGACTTCGAGGGTTCGGATGAGGACGCCGCGGTCCTCGTGGACGCGGTGCCCGGGTGCGAGGTCGTCGTCGCCGGCGTCGAGCACCGCACGTGGACCGAGGGACGGGTGCTGCGGCTGGCGGGGCTGGGCGAGGAGGCGGCCCGCGCGCTGCTGGCGCGCGAGCTGGGCCGCCAGCCGGAGGGCGCCGAGCGCGCGGCGGCCGATCGGCTGATCGCCGCCGCGAACGGGCATCCGCGCACGTTGGTGCAGGCGGCGGCCGGCGCCGCGAACTGCGGCGCTGCCGCGACCGGTCCGGCGGCGACGGTCGAGCGGGGCACGCCGTCCGAACGGGCCGCGGCCGGCCAGGCGGCGGCCGAGGCGAGGCTCGAACCCGACGACTCGGTGCGGGCCGTGGGGGTGGCCGGGCAACTGAGCCGGGACGCCGCCCGGGTGCTGGCAGTGGTCTGCGCCGTCGAGCCACTGCCGGTGTCGCCGGCGCTGCTGCGCGCGCTCGCCGGGGACACGGAGCCGAGCGCCATCGCCGAGTTGCAGACCCTGAGGCTCTTGCTGGCCGAGGGCGCCGGGAACCGCTCCTGCGGGCCGTTCGCCGCCGAGGTGGTCCGGTGCGCGGGCGCTGCGGTGGCACCGGCGGACCTCGCCGCCCCGCTGCTTCGCTGGTTACGGAGCACGGCGGTACGGCACGACGCCGCCGCCGGCGCCGCGGTCGTCCACCAGGTTCTGGAGGCAGCCGCCGGGCGCGGCGACCACGCCGCCGTACGCGACGTGGCGCGCATCGTCGCCCCGGTCCTGGCCCGCTCGCTGCGCTGGGGTACCTGGCGCTCCGTCCTCGCCCTCGGCGGGGCGGCTGCGCACGAACTCGGCGCGGACTCGGACGCAGCGTACTTCGCCCATGAGGAAGAGGTACGCAAGCGGGCCCTCGGACTCGCGGCGGGAGTCCTGCTCGGCGCGGGCGGCGGCACGGGTGCGGTGCTGCTGCACAGCGCGGCGGCCGGCGGCTCGAAGGCGGCGAAGCTCAAGGCCGCCGCCTCTCACCCGGCCGGGATCGGCCTGGCGACCACGCTGGTTGTGGCCGGCGGCATCTTCACCGCCATGGCCGCCACCGGCGGCACCGAAACCGAGCCGCCGCCGGCCGCCGCATCCTCCGCAAGCCACCTCCCGGAGCTCTCCGAACCGCCGCCCACCACCGGGAAACCCACCGCCGAGAAGCCCACCACCGCGGCGCCCCCGTCCCCATCGACCACCTCACCCGGCTCCGATCCACGGGCGCACCCGCCCAGCGGGGCGGAGACGTGCGTCCCCACCACGATCCCGCCGCCCGGCTTCGGGCAGGTGCCCGTCGGCGAGTCGGAGACCAGAACCGTCAGCTTCACCACCTGGCTGCCGTGCGACGACGAACAGACCCTCAGCGTGGACGACGACGTCAACTGGTCCGTGGCGCTTACCGCGTGCCCACCCCCGCCGGGCTCGCGGACGTGCCGGTTCACCGTGACCTTCGAGCCCACGCAACCCGGCGCCCGGCACGCAGAAGTCACCATGCTCGACGACTGGGGCCAGGACGACGTGTCGATGACCGTGACCGCCGTCGCCGTCGCGCCCGGATCCGACGAGCCGTCCGGCCCCACGAAGCCCTCCGGGCCCGAAGACCCCTCGGACCCCGGCCGGCCGAGCGGACCCACCCCGCCCCCGGAGGAGCCCGTCCCGCTCTCGCCGAGCGGCTCCTTCACGGATTCCCCCTGAGCCCGAGCACGACCCCACCGAACGAAGGAGCGCCGTTATGACGGAGCAGTCCGGCGACGCGTACGAGGTACGCACGCGCGATGTCTCCGGCCAGGTCGTCACCGGCCGCGACAACGTCGTCACCCGCACCACGGGTGCCCGGAATGCCGCACCCGTCTCCCAGCGGGAACTGGAGATTCTGAGGGCCGAGTTCGCCCGGATCCGCGGTTTGGTGCCCGACGACGAACCGCACGCCGAGCGGGCCCGCGAACTCCTCGGCGAGTTGGAAGAGGCAGCGACCGCGCCGGAACCCGACCTGACCACCATGGACTACGTCCGCCGCTGGTTCACCCGTAGCCTGCCCGCGCTGGCCGGCGCGGTCGCGGGCGTGGTCGTGCACCCGGTGGTCGGCCACCTCGTGGAAGCCGCGGGCGGCGGGCTCGCCGAAGAGTTCCGCCAACGCTTCGGAGACGGCGCTGCCGGGGAGGGCCAGCGGTAGCCGAGCGGCACCCCGGCGTCACGGACGGGCCCCGTCCGCGTCCCCATGCCCGACTTCCCGGTTGGCGACCTTCCCGTTCCGGCTGCCGATATCGTCCCGCTCACTGCACCGCCCTCCGCACCACCGAACAGGGCATCAGCGGCAATTCCCGCGGGGATCACTCGGGCGGCGGCGGAGAGTCGTCCCGGTCCCGGCCCTGCTGCCGGGGTCGGCTGGGGGCGCCGGCGATGGCGTTCTGGAAGCGGGTGCGCAGGCCGCTCCAGCGGGCGTCGTGACGGGCCGCCCGGCGGGTGGCGCGGGCGAGCTTGTGCGGCCGGCGGGCGTAGAAGCGGTGCGCCCAGGGCGATTTGGGGCGGGCCAGGCGGATCGCGCCGACCGCTCCGACCAGGGGGATGACCACGCCGAGCACGCCCATGCGGAACTTGCCCTTGGCGAAGGCGACCACGGCGATGAGGGCGCCGGCGACGAGGTTGACCGCCCACAGGAGCGCCCCCTGCTCCTGCAACCCTCCTTGGTCGTCCACGTCGAAGGGGGACGAGCCGATCAGCACCATGCCGACGACCACGGCCGTCAGCACGGTGACCTCGACCGACGCGCGGCCCTGCTCGCTCCAGTAGACGTCGTGCAGGTGGACGATCAGGGCGAACTCGTCGAGCACCAGACCCGTGCCCATGCCGAACACGACGGCGACCACCCCCTCGGCGACCACGCCTCCCTCCACGATGACCGCGCCGAAGCCCCCGATCACCATGAGAACGACCCCCGGCACCACGTGGTGGATGTGCATCCCGCCAGGGTCGACGTTCCGGAACGGTCCCCGGCCGGCGCGGATCATGCGGGTGATGCCGCGGGTGACGAGGAAGGTGACCACCAGGGCCGCCAGGGCCAGCAGCGGCGGCACCCGCCCGGTGTCGACCATGGTGAGGGTGAGCCGGCCGTCGACCATGCCGCGTCTGCACCTTTCGCCTGGACTCAGATGTCTTATGGGTCATTGTCGCGAAGCGCGCAGCGGAGCGATCGGCGCCTCGCCGGGCGGCGGGCGAACACGGGTCGGTCACCTGACCCGAAGAGCCCGCACGGCGCGGAGCCCGCCTCCTGTGGCCTGTCCCCTGTGCTGGTCGGGGGCGCAGCCGGTGCGCCGCTGCCTCCGCGGGGCGGTCGCCGGGGGGCTCATGCGGTGGGCTCCGGCAGTGGCGGGGCGGTGGCCGGGGGAGTCAGGACCTTGCGGGTGATGCGTTCGGCGATGGCGGCGACCAGGGTTCGGGGGCGGCGGGGTGACAGGTGTGCGGTCAGGGCGTTGCCGAGTCCGGGGGCGACGTAGCCGCGGTCGCGTTCCAGCGCGCGCAGTGCGGCGCGTACGACGGGCTCGGGGGTGGTCATGGAGCCGGTGACGGCTGCCCGGCGGGTGCCGATGGTGTCGAAGAAGGCGGTCTCGACCGGGCCCGGGCACAACGTGAGGACGCGGATGCCGCGCCGGCGGTACTCCTGGCGCAGGGCGAGGCCGAAGTTCAGCACGAACGCCTTGGCCGCGCCGTAGACGGCGAAGTACGGGGAGGGCTGGAAGCCGGCGTTGGAAGCGACGTTGACGACCTGGCCGTGGCCGCGTTCCAGCATGCCGGGCAGCAACTCGTGGGTGAGGTCGACGAGGGCGACGACGTTGACCATGAGCTGGTCGTGGTCGCGGGCCGTGGGTATCTCCTCGAAGCGGCCGCAGGTGCCGAAGCCGGCGTTGTTGACCAGCAGGTCGACGCTCAGTTCGCGGGCAGCGAGCTGCTCGGCGATGCGGCGGGCCGCGTTCGGCTCGGAGAGGTCCTGGACCAGCACGTGGGCACGGACGCCGTGTTCGGCGGTCAGACGCTCGGCGAGGGAGGCGAGGCGGTCGCCGGAGCGCGCCACCAGGACCACGTCGTGTCCGCGTGCGGCGAGCTGCGCGGCGAACTCCGCGCCGAGGCCGGACGACGCTCCGGTGACGAGGGCGGTGCTGTGCATGAGTTCTCCTTCGGTCGGGGTAACTGGGAGGAGTATGTATCAATAGTCGAGCTAACTGCAACAGGTATGATCCACGTAGGGGGGAGGTTGCGTCACGGGTGTACTGTGGCTCCCTGGTGGTGGAGCTGGAGGCGTGATGGGTGAGACGGCGGCACGAGCGTTGCGGGCGGACGCGGAGCGCAGCGTGCGCGCGATCCTGGAGGCGGCCGAGCAACTGCTCGCCAAGGAGCCGGGAGCCTCCATGGAGCAGATCGCGGTGGCCGCGGGAGTGGCCCGTACGACGATCCACCGGCGGTTCGCCAACCGGCAGGCGCTGATCGAGGCGCTGGCCTCGTCCGCGGCCCGCCAGCTCGCCCAGGCGGTGGAGGACGGCCGGCCGGACACCGCGCCGCCTCTGGTGGCGATGCACCAGATCACGGCCAACGTGCTCCAGGTGAAGAGCGCCTGGAGGTCCGCCCTGGAGTTGCCGGCCGATCCGGACAGCGAGGCCGCCCTCCTCCATCAGGACATCGCCCGCAGATGCATCGCCGTGCTGAAGCGGGCCCAGGACGACAAGCTCATCGACGAATCAGCCGACCTCGACTGGGTGCGCCGGGTCTACTACGCGCTCATCGGGGAATCCCTGCACGGCAACGCGGACGGCGCCGACCCGGACACCCTCGCCGCCCGCATCATCGACACCCTGCTGCACGGCGCCGGCCCACGCCCTTGAGCCGGCAACCGCCGCGGGCAGCAATCCGCCGCGGAGCCCGGTGCAGGTGCGGGAATCCGGGGGTCGCCTCGCGGCGTTCCCCGGATCTGCGGCCCTCGTTCCGGCGGGGGCCAAGGCGGGCGTCGCGACTGCTGGGCTCGCGATGGCGAGCTCGGTCATGGACGCATGACTGCCTTCTATCATGTGTGCTTCGTGGTCCCGGACATCGAGCGGGCGATGCTGGACCTTCAGCGCTCGGCCCGGGTCGAGTGGAGCGACCCTGTGTCCGACCGGCTCGGTGAGTGGGACTACCGCATCGTCTTCACCGCAGGCGGGCCGCCCTTCATCGAGCTCATCGAAGGGTCGTCAGGCAGTCCCTGGGACGCGTCCGGGGGAGCCAGGGACCCCTCCGCCATCGTCGCCAACCTGGTACGGACCGCGCGCGATCTCACCCCGCTGTGAAACCGGGGGCCGCCGACCGGTCCCGACCGAAGGCAGCGGCCGCGTCCTCCGGCCGGCTGCCTCCCGGCTGAGACACCGGGACTTGGTGCCGCCGAGCGTCTGCTCGAACAGGCGAAAGGCGTGCTCGACGGTGGGCAGCGGGCTCGGGCGGATGGGTAGCATCTGCGGGATTCAACGGCGGTGAGGCAGTGATCGAGACGCTGTTCCGTACCGACGATGTGCCGACGGCCGACCGGGTGGACGCGTTGCGCGACCAGATATCCAGGCTGCACGCGCCGCTCGACCTCACCGGCCGGCCGGTGGCCGACTACCACGCCGAAATGCGCCTGCTGACGCTGGGCAGCGTGCTCGTGTGGCCCTCGGTCGTCGACCCCGTCGTCATCCGGCGCACCCCGCGGCTCATCCGGCAGTGCGACCCGGAGCTGTTCCACCTCTCACCGATCGTCGACGGGACGGTGGGCTCCCCCATGAACGGGAAGGACTCGGTGTTCGGCCCGTACGAGCTGCGCACCAACCACTCCTCCCACCTCTTGAGGTCCGTACCGGAACCCGTGGGGAGCCGGTGCGGGCCGTGAGCGTCGACGTGCCCAGAACGCAGCTTGCGCTGGCCCGGGTCGACCGGGCGGCCGGGCGCAAGGTGACCGGGCGCACGGGCATCGGCGCCCTGCTCTCCCACCTGCTCACCAACCTGGTCGAGGACAACGGCTCGTACACCCCCGCCGACCTCCCCAGGCTCGAAACGGTCCCCGGTCGATCTGCTGTCCGCGCTCCTGGCCCACGAGACCGGCGCCGAGGACCAACTCCCGCCGGAGACCCGCGCCCGGACCCTGACCCTGGAGATCCAGACTTTCATCCGGCGCCGCCTCCACGACCCCGCTCTGACGCCGACGTCGGCGGCTGCCGCCCATCACATCTCCCTCAGCTACCTCCACCGCCTCTTCCGCACCCACGGACCGGGAGTCGCGGTCGGCGGATGGATCCGGCACCGGCGCCTGGAACGAGCCCGGCGGACCCTCGGCGATCCGGCGCAGCACGCGGTGCCCGTCCATGCCCGCCGGGATGGTGCCGCGAACGCGGCGTCCGCGGCCTCGGTGGCTGCGCGGCGCGGGCCGCCCCGGCCGGGTCTTCAGCGGCGGGGCCCGGTGTGGCGCAGGATCCACAGGCCCTGGTTCTTGTCCGTGATGTAGATGTAGCCGCGGCGGTCGACGACGACGTCCTCGGTCTGGAGGGCGAGTTCGCCTTCCGGCATGGGGCCGTAGCGGCGGGTGGGTTCGGGCGGCATGAAGTGGCCCGTCTCGCGCGGCAGCCGGGGGTTGGAGATGTCGTAGATGCGCAGCCCGGCGTTGAAGTGGGCGATGTAGAGCAGGTCGCCCTGGCGCTGCACGTCGGGGTGGTGCTGGTGGTGGTTGATGTTGTGCGGGCCGCTCCAGCCGCCACGGGTCGAGAAGTCGGCGTATCGCGCGCCGCGCGGCGGGACCGGCTCGGGCAGGAGCGAGAGCAGGAAGGGGTTGCGCGGGTCGGAGATGTCGACCAGGGACGCGTGGTGGGCAGGGCCGGTGCCGTAGGAGACGTCCTCGGAGTTGGCGAAGGCGATGTCGCGGCCGGGGAGGGGGAGGACGCCGTGCACGCCGAAGCGGCTGTGGAAGGGCGGGCTGAACGGCAGCCGCCCCACCGGCCGGGGCCGTGCCGGGTCGGCGATGTCGAGTACCACCAGGCCGGCTCCGCCGTAGGGCAGGTAGACCAGGTTGCCGACCGGGTAGGCCGGCCCGTGCAGGGACACGTCGTGGCCGGCGGAGCAGCAGAAGCCGCTCGTGGCCGGGTGGTCCTCGTGCCGGCCGCGCTCGTGTCCGGGCGGCGGCTGCTCGTCCTCCCGCTGGCCCGGCATCCACCAGCGGCCGGCCTCTCGCGGCCGGCCGGGGTCGGCGATGTCGAGGATGACGTAGATGTTGCCGCGGAAGCCCGGAGCGCCGGCGGCGAGGTGGACGTAGCGCCCGCCGGGGTAGAGGTTGCGGTGCGTGCCGGTGCCGCCGGTGCGGTAGTGGCCGAGCCGGCGCGGGCGGACCGGGTCGGCGATGTCCCAGATCAGCACGCCCTCCTCGAAGGAGGCATCGGGGTCGCCGCCGAAGTTGGGGAAGATCTGCTCCAGGGCGGTGACCATGATGTCGCCGTGCAGGTCGACCTGGAGGGTCCAGGTGTTCTCCGGTCCCGGCACGTGAGCGACGACTTCGGGCCGCGCGGGGTCGGTCACGTCCACGACGCTCCAGCCGGAGTCCCAGAAGTGCCCGGTGTAGAGGTACCAGCGGTGGCGCTTTTGCCGTACGGCCATCTTGAAGGCCGGCCGGTGCTCCAGGTCGCTGTACCCGACCGCCTCGACGTTGCGTGCCCGCCCGGCGGGCTCCGCGCCGGCGGCGGTCCCCGGCGCCGCCACGCTCGCGGCCGTGCCCGCGGCCGCCGCCCCGGCGAGCGAGGCCCGCAGGGCTCCTCTGCGCGATATCCCCTGCCTGTCCGTCATCGTCCCTCCGCATCGTCGGTGGCGTGGTGGCACCAGCGTCGAGGGCGGAACCGAACAGGGTCCAATACCCGTTTCAAGTGCTCTGAGACAGAACGGATATGACACATGGTCGTCGACCTCAGACGCATGCGGTACTTCATCGCCGTCGCCGAGGAACTGCACTTCGGCCGCGCCGCGGCCCGGCTGCACATGGCGCAGCCGCCGCTCAGCCGGCAGATACGCCAGTTAGAGGCGTCGGTGGGCGCGCGGCTGCTGGACCGAAGCCGTCGCGGTGTCGCGCTCACAGCCGCCGGGCGGGTGTTCCTGGAGGAGGCGCGGGCGACCGTCCGGCAGGCGGACCGTGCTGTCGAGCGGGCGCGGCGTGCCGCACGCGGCGAGACCGGGCGGCTGGCCGTCGGGTTCATCGACGCGGCCATCTACAGCGTGGTGCCGCCCGTGGTGCGACGCTTCTCGCAGGAATACCCCGACGTCGAGCTGAGCGTGACGGAACTGCGGATCCCCGATCAGATCCGCGAGGTGGGGGAGGGCCGGCTGCACGCGGGGTTCGTGCACCCGCCGGTGTCCGACCCGCGCCTGGCGGTGGAATCGGTGTTCACCGAGCCGCTGACGGTGGCACTGCCCACGGGGCACCGGCTCGCCGGGCAGGCCGAGATCGAGCCGGCCGACCTGGACGGCACGCCGCTGGTGCAGTTCCCCCGGGAGATCAACCCGCCGCTCTTCGACGACATCGTCGCCCTGTGCCGCACCGCCGGCTTCACCCCGCCCTCGCTGCGCGAGGCGTCGCCCAAGCAGACCGTCATCGGGCTGGTCGCGGCCGGGCTCGGCGCCTCACTGCTGCCCGCCTCGCTGGAGAACCTGCGCCGGGACGGCGTGGTCTACCGGCCGCTCGCCGGACCCGGCCTGACCGTCGACACCTCGGTGATCTGGCGGCACACCGACCACGACCCCGTGCTACGGGCCTTCCTCCGGGTCGTCCGGGAGGTGTGCCGCACCGGGGCCCACGCGGGCACATCCGGCGCGGACGGGCCCGGGAACGACCGGGCCGCGCGCGTACCGGATCGCGAGAGCACTCGGCTCACGGCACCGGTCGACTCCCCGCCAGGGTGACACACAGTGCAGGTCCGGGCGGAGGCGGCAGCGGACCGGACCGGCAGCGGACCGGACCGGCAGGGCCGCCGCCGGGCCGGGCTCCGGGGCCACCTCCCGGTGGCGGTACCCGGCACCCGTCCGCGCAGTCCGGCGAGTTCGCCGCGGGAGTTGGCCGCCCCGCGCCGACGAGCCGGACGCCGGCGCGTGTCCGCCTCTCTGCGCCCGGCGGGTCCCGCACGGAATCGTCGTCACGGGCGGTTGGCGGGGGTGACCGATTGCATGATGACCGCGCCGGTGGCTTCGACCGTCCGGGTGTCGTCACGCGGTGTCTGCTCGTCCCAGCGGTTCCAGGACACATTGAGGTCCGTACGGCGCACATACCATGCCGCGTCGGCGTTGCGCTTCATGAAGTCGTAGTACTGACCCCACAGGTTGTTCTCGCGGACGAACTCGCCCATGCCCGCGGGCGAACTCGGACTGCCAGGTCCCCTCCCGTTGCCCGCTCGTCATGATTCCGTTCACGGTGCGCTCCCGGACCACCCAACCGGTGGTCCGCTGTGCGTCGTTGAAGATCGACCCCACCCCTGGTTGCGGTAGAGGGCCTGAGCCGCGCTGACGAAAGCGCCTGCCGAGTAGACCGTCTGCCCGCTCGAAAGGCTTCCGTCGGCGTACATGGTCTCGTGCACACCGCCGGTCGAGCGGTCGAGCAGCTTCGCCCATACCCAGTCGTATACCGCCCGTGCCTTGTCCAGGTATCCGCGGTCACCGTTCGCGTCGTTGGATCAGGCAACCCAGAATGACCGCCGAAAGGGGCATCGCTGCCCAGCACTCGGACCCTCCCGAGGCGGCCTGACCAGCAAGATCCACCTGGTCTGCGACGCGCTGGGCCGCCCGCTCGCCTTCACCGTAACCGGTGGGAACACCAACGACTGCACCCAGTTCCACGCCGTGATGGCGGCGATCCGGGTACCTCGCACCGGCCCGGGACGGCCGCGGCCGCGGCCGTCCCACTTCCTGGGCGACAAGGGCTACAGCTCGAAGGCCATCCGCACCTGGCTGCGACGGCACGGCGTCTGTCACACCATCCCCGAGCGGGCCGACCAGGTCCGCAACCGACGGCGGCGCGGCAGCCGCGGGGGCCGGCCGCCAGCCTTCGACCGCGACCTGTACAGGCGCCGCAACGTGGTCGAACGCTGCTACAACCGTCTGAAGCAGTGGCGAGGCATCGCCACCCGCTACGACAAGACCGCCGAGTCCTACCAGGCAGCCGTCACCCTCGCATCGCCGCTGATGTGGGCGTGACATTTGACGAGAGAACCTAGATGGCCGAACTCGGCGAACTGGTGTGGATCGTCGATCTGAACCGGCAGTCCCTGGACCGCGTCGTGCCGCACCTGGCCGCCGGCCGGTTGGTCCGGACACGACCCCGTCCGCCGGGAGGTCGGCAACTGGCTCTGCGGGCTTCCGGGCGCGACGGCCGGAGTGCACGCGCTGTGGATGTCCGTCAGACCGCGCTGCCGGTGCAGCGAGTCGACGGCCGGGGCCGGAAAGCATGCCATGTCCAGACCGGTCGTCACGCCGTGGGCGGTCAGCTCCCGCAGGGTGCCGAGGTCCTTGAGGCGGAGGTGTGCGTCGATCAGCCCGGGAAGCAGGACCGCGCCCCGGCAGTCGATCCTGCGTGCGCCGAAGTCGCTGACACCGATCCTTCCGTTCTCGACGACCACGGTCCGCGGCTCCGTCAGCGCGTCGCCGTCGAAGACGCGGGCGTTGGTCAGCGCGGCCTTCCCGGCGGAGCCGGCGGCCCGGTCGCGGGCGCGGGCGCGGGCCGGCGCGGCCAGCGCCTGCGTACCCGCGACGGCGACTCCGGCCGCCGCGGCCGTCCTGATGGAGTCACGTCGGGTGCTGTCGCTGAGGCACATCTTTTTTGCCTTTCTGCCTGTCTGGTGTGGGAGGTGCATCCCGGTCAGAAGGACGGACCGAAGGTGCTGCTATATGTGATAACAGCACCCTGCGGCGCACTCCGATCACCGACCGCAGCGGTCTGGGAAGGCGCGGCCCCCGGCGCCGGGACATGATGGAAACCACCGGCCCGGTGCGAGAGGCGGTGACGGCGCCATGCGGGTGAGCGATGCCGGCGTGGACGGACCGCCGGCAGACCTGGCGGCCGCACTGCTCGATCGCCGCGGCGTCGTGACCGGCTGGACCCGTGCGGCGGAGGAGCTTGTCGGCCGGCCGGCCGCGGAGGTGCTGGGCCGCTCCGTCCTCCGGCTGCTCGCCGGGCCCCGCCCCGCCGCGGTCGGTGCGATGCCGGACAGCGGCGAGGTCGCGCTGCTGTGCAGCTCGGGCCGGACGGTGACCGTCCGCTACCGCGCCGAGCGGGTGCGGGATCGCGCGCAGTTCCTGGTCCTGGCCGTCCCCGCCGACCGGGCGGCCGAGACCGAGCAAGCCGAGTCGCTGTCACGGGCGTTGTTCTCCCAGGAGCGCGTCGGGTTCGTACTGCGGGACACGGATCTGGCGGTCATACGGACCAACGCCGCGCACGGCGGGTCCGTCGGCCCGGTGATTCCCGTGGGCAGCCGGCTCGCGGACGTCATGCGTACGCCCGATGCCGAGACCGCCGAAGCGGCCCTGCGCAAGGTGCTGGAGACCGGGGAGTCCTGCGCCGCACGCGAGCAGCGCGTGAGGTCGACGCAACCGCCGTACGGTGACTGGTCGTTGTCGGTGTCGGCCGTACGGACGGAGGACCCGCGCGGCCGGCCCACGGGCGTCGCGGTCCTGCTCACCGACGCCACGGAACACTGGCAGGCGGCTCGGCGACGCGAGCTGCGCCACCGGGCGTCGGCGGCGATCGGGGGCACCCTCGACATCGGCAGGACGGCCCAGGAGATCGTCGACACCCTGGTCCCGGACTTCGCCGACTTCGCCTGGGTCGACCTGGCCGACGCCGTCCCCGCCGGAGACGAGCCGCCGATGACGTCCGCGGGGGGCGACCCTCACCTCTACCGGGCGGCGGTGCGTGCCGCGAGCGGCCCGTGGCCGCCCGAACTCCTCCAGCCCGGCGCGCGGCTTCCGCACTTTCCCGACGCGCCCGTGAACCGCGGACTCCGGGAAGGCCGCATCATCGTGGCCGACCGGGCCACCGCGATCCGTGACCTGGTCGACCCGGCACTCGCCCGGCTCGTGGTGCCCGACGAGGGGCACTCGATGGCCATCGCCCCGCTCTTCGCGCGCGGCCTGCTCCTGGGCGTGGTCGCCGTCTGGCGCGCCGACCGGCCGGAGCCCTTCGACGAGGCGGACGCGGCCCTGCTGACCGAGGTGGCCGCGCAATCGGCGCTCGGCGTGGACAACGCCCGCCGCTACGCCCGTGAGCACCGCGCGGCGGTCACGCTCCAGAGGCGTCTCCTGCCGCACGCCTCCAGCTCCACCCGGGTCATGGAGACCACGGGCGCGTACCTGCCGGCGGCCGGCGGGGCGGAGATCGGCGGCGACTGGTTCGACGCGATCGAGCTGCCCTCCCTGCGGACCGCGCTCGTCGTCGGGGACGTCACCGGCCACGGCCTCCACGCCGCCGCCACCATGGGGCGTCTGCGTACCGCCGTACAGACCCTGGCGGTTCTGGAACTGCCGCCCGACGAACTGCTCACGCACCTGGACGACCTGGTCACCCGGCTGGCCGGCGAGGCGGATCCCGTACACCGTGACACGGTCACCGCGACCTGCCTGGTCGCCGTGCACGATCCCGTCACCCGCCGCTGCACGATGGCCTCGGCGGGCCACCCGCCGCCGCTGCTGGCCGTGCCGGACGGGCGCGCCCGTCCGGTGGCCGTCCGGCCGGGGCCGCCCCTCGGCGTGGGCGGACTGCCGTTCGAGACGAGGACCGTCGACGTGCCGCCGGGCGCCGTTCTCGCTCTCTACACCGACGGCCTGCTCCGGCGGTACGGGGCCGACATCGACGGCGCCACCCGTGATCTCGCGGACCGCCTGACGCGGCTCGGCCGGGAGGGCGGCGACCTCCGGTCACCGGCCCAGGCCCTCATGGCCGGAGCGGAGGGGCCGCCGCTGCGCGACGACGCCGCGCTCCTGCTGGCGCGTACGTCCGCTCTGGACGCCGACGACATCGCCTCCTGGGAGTTCCCGGCCGAGCCCGCGGCGGTGGCCTCGGCCCGGGAGGCGGCGGTGGGCAAGCTGGCCGAATGGGGGCTTCAGGGCAGTGCGTTCGTGACCGAACTGCTCGTCAGCGAACTCGTCACCAACGCCGTGCGGTACGCGGGCGGGCCCGTCGGGCTGCGCCTGATCCGCGACGAGGTCCTGTTCTGCGAGGTCACGGACCCCAGTAACACCCAGCCCCGGATGCGCAGGGCCCGCATCACCGACGAAGGCGGCCGGGGGCTGTTCCTGGTGGCTCAGCTCAGCCGTCGGTGGGGGAGCAGGTACGGGCAGAGCGGCAAGACCATCTGGGCCGAGCAGGAGCTGTCCGCGTGAGGTCTACGGAACGTCCGTCGTACGCAGCGGGCGAAGTGCGTCGGAGACCGGCGTGAGTTCGTCGAGCATGCCGGTGTCGCCGGCCCGCCGAGCATCCGTCTGATTCACCACGCCCGCCTCCGGCGCGGCCCCGGCCGGGTCCGGGCGGGACGGCTCCGCCAACCGCCTCGCTCAGTTGCTCACCCCGCGGTACGGCCGGGCGACGCTGCTGTTCTGGGCGGTCACGTTCACCGGTCTCGTCATCGGCTACGGTGCCAGTGCCTGGCTGCCCGCCCTCGATGGTCGGCTCGGGCTACGACCTGGGGTCCTCCGGTGCCCGCGGCCGTCCCCGGGCGGTCTCGGGCACCGCTCGCGGGGCGGCGGGCCCTAGGAGAGGGCCGTGAGGGCGATCTCCTCGTTGCGGGCGAGATGCCGCTCGACGGCGGCGGCGACCGTGTCGGGGTCGCGGGTGCGGAAGGCCGCCACGAGGTCCGTGTGGGCCTTGCCCCGTCGTTCGTGTACCGCGGGATCGGGGTCGAGTCGACCGAAGCCGATGCGGATGTAGCGTTCCCCCGCGCGCCAGAGGGTGGTGAGGATCCGGATGTCCCAGGCGGTCGCGGCGGGCTCCAGGAGCGCGAGGTGGAAGGTGTGATGGTCGTCGTAGATGTCGGCCCTGCTGTGGTCTCCGGCCGCGAAGCCGGCGGCCAGCGCGGCCAGCCGGTCGAGTTCCCCGTCCGCCAGGAGGGCGCACGAACGCCGGGCGATCTCCGGCTCCAGCGCGCGCCGCAGGCGGTAGATGCCCTGGAGGTCGCCGAGGTCGAGCGGGGCGATGACGGCGCTGCGGCCGGGCCGCATGAGGACCAGGCCCTGGCTCTCCAGACTGCGCAGGGCCTCGCGGATGGGGATGAAGCTGATGTCGAGCATCCCGGCGAGTTCGCGCAGTGAGTACTCCGCGCCGGGGGCCAGGTCGCCGGCCAGGATCGCCCGGCGCAACTCGTCGGTGGCCTGCTCCACCACGGAGCGGGACGTGATGGGCTGGAGGGCCCCCCGGGGTGTCCCCACCGTGCATCCCTCGCTTCGCCGTCCGCCAGGGGATATCAACTATAGCGACCTGGCGTTCGACGACGCGCGTACGCGGGGGCCGACGCCGCGGTGGGGAGGACCGCCGTCGAGGCGGCGGCCCGTGCCTTCACGGAGGGCGCCTGGCGCCTGGGCCCCATGGTGCGGGCCACCGCTCTGGGCCATCTCGCCGACGCGTACGACCGGCGCATGGACGAGGTGGTCGCTACCCTGTGTCATGAGCGACATCCTGTCCTCCGTTCCGGCGCTGCCGAGGGGAGCGGTGAACGTCGTCGTCGAGTCCGGCTCCGAGGTGGCGCGCCTGCTGGTCGAGTCCCCGCGGGTACCCCTGATCAGCTTCACCGGCAGGTCCCGGCCGTCCCGGAGGCCGGACACCCCGATGAGCGAGAGCACGCACATGAAGATCATCAGCGTGGACAGCGCCCACGTGCCGCCGGTGAGCGCGGTCAGGGCCGCCGCGATGAAGGGCAGGGTGCCACCCGCGATCGCGGCGGCGAACTCCCGGCTCACGGCGACGCCGGTGTACCGCACGCGGGTGTCGAACTGCTCGGGGAGCATGGCCGCCTGGGCGCCGAGCATCAGATCCTTGGCGAAGGTGAGCATGAGGGTCATCGCGATCCACACCACCCAGGAATGGCCGGTGTCGAGCAGCCAGAAGAAGGGGAACGAGAGGAGCGCGCACAGCACGGCCCCCGGCGGCGGCCAGCGCCGCTCCCAGCCCGGAGGGCCCGCTCCCCACGACGAGGACGTCGGTGGGCTCACCCACCGGAAGCTGACGGGTGTACGTGTGACTGGGCATGGCGGAAAGACCTCCGTGACAGGGGGTGAGGGCGGGGGCCCGCTTCTTTCTGCGGCTCACGGGCCCGATGGTGCCCGCCACCATGCCTGCTTCCGTGCACGTTTCACCAGGGCTCTGCACACATGTGCACGGTGAGTCGATGGTGCGTCTGACCAGCGCGTACGGGCGCCCGCAGGGTGCGCGGGACGGGAGCTGAGGGCGGCGCGGTCAGGCGGACGGCGGCGCGGGGCCGTCGAGCAGGAGGACGGCGGTGCGCTCGTCGATCACCAGTCGGGTGATGTAGTCCCCGGCCAGGGCGGCGCGCAGGGCACCGATCTTGTGGTCGCCGGAGACGGCGCAGATGCGGTGGCCCACATCCCGGAACCGGTCGAGGTCGGGGCCGCTCGTACGGTCGTTGAGACGCACCCCGTGATGGCTCCCGTCGGCGCGCATGAAGACCGTGGCGATGTCGCCGACCACCCGGTCCTCGGTGAGGGAGGCGAAGTCGGACTCGTCGAGGAAGTAGCCGGCCATGTAGGGGCTGCTGGGCATCCCGTCGGCCACCGTTCCCACGCTGAACAGCGCGGCGTCGGCGGTCTGCTGAAGCTCGGTGACCCTGCGCACCACGCGCTCGCGGAAGAGCGCGCGCTTGGTCTCCGCGGAGTCGAAGAACAGCGGCACCGGCAACTGCTGGACGACCGCGTCGAAGGCGGTGCCGAACGCCGAGAACATCTGGTGGGAGTAGTGGGTACCGGTCGCCCGCGAGTTGCCGGCCCCGTTCAACTGCACGAACTGGCAGTTGTGGATCGGCTTCGGGATCAGACACCGGCTGATGGCGTTGACCATGGTGCCCCAGGACAGGCCGATGACCATGTCGGAGTCGAAGACGGAGTTGATCACCCGGGCGGCCTGGATGGCCGTCAGCTCCAGCCGCTCGACGTTGGTGGCGGCGGCCGGGACGCGGGCCACGTGGGCCCGGACGCCGAACTGCTCCCGCAACCGCCGCTCCACCACGCCCACCCGCGGCGGGGGGCGGTGGATGTGGACTCCACCAGCCCTGTGTCCCTGGCGTACCCGAGGAGCCTGGACACCGTCGAGCGCGAGGTCCCCAGCTCCTTGGCGATGGCGCCCATGGTGGCGCGCTGGAGGTAGTACTGCTGGGCGACGCGAAGGGCGGTCTCGACCCTGCCGTCCGCCGAGACGCCGAGCGTCTCCGGCTCGTACCGGTCGGGATCCCCGTCCTGGTGAAGCGGCCGGCGGGGCGATTCACCGGGCATGTCCGCAGGTCCCACGCCCGCCATCCTAGGCCAGCGGCGACCGGCCACCGGATCTGCTCCGGGGCACCGGGGTGTATTCGAACCAGTCGAAGAGGACCGTGCCTTCGGTGGCGTACATGCCGATCACGCGGCCGGTGAAGCCGCAGGCGACCTCGGTGGACAGGTAGCGGCCGTCCAGTTCGGCCAGTGGGCCCGCGCCCGGGGCGTCGGGATCGCCGAGCCAGAAGGCGAGGGTGTCGGGCCCGGTGGCCCGGCCGGCGGCGGGTTCGGGTGACGCGGGCACGAGGTCGGTCGTCCGGATCGTCACGGTGAGGGTCAGCGGCCCGGCCGGGACCGGTCGCCTGGCCACGGTCTGGCGCAGTGGGCCGATGCGGGCGACGACGGCGGCCTCGCCGTTCCCCATCTCCAGTTCGTAGTGGTGGGCCTCGTCCAGGCGCACGCAGAGGCCGCCGCGCCCCGTACCGGGGTCGATCGCGGCGCTGACGCGGCAGTCGTGGTGCTGCTGGCGGCGGCCGACGAACGTGTACCCGGGGCGGTCCAGGGTGGCGCCGGTAGCGCTGAGTGCCAGCCGGCCGGGGTGCGAGGTGAGCGACCATGAGTGCTCCGGGCGGGCGTACGGCGAGATCCAGTGCGGCGCGAGAGCGGTCCCGTCGAAGTCGTCGCGGGCGGGCGGGGCCGGCACCGGATGCCAGGCACCGCCCGGTGCCGCGTGGCGCTCGGGAACGGGCGCCACGACGGGCCAGCCGTCCTCGGTCCACTCCACGGGGGTCAGGAACGTCTCGCGGCCGAGCACGTGCACGTCGGGGGTGAAGCCGCGGGGCCGGACGCCGAGCAGCACCATCCACCAACTGCCGTCGGGGGCCTCCACCAGGTCGGCGTGGCCGGTGTTCTGGATGGCGCGGGCGGTGCCGCTGTGGGACAGCAGGGGGTTGGCGGGGGCGCCTTCCCAGGGGCCGCGCGGCGAGCGCCCGCGGGCGACGGACACGCTGTGGCCGCGCTCCGTGCCGCCTTCCGCGATCAGCAGGTACCACCACTCGCCGATGCGGTAGAGGTGCGGTGCCTCGGGAAACTTCAGGCCGCTGCCCGACCACGTGGCGAAGGGCCCCTCCAGCACCTGCCCCCGGGCCGGGTCGATCCGCGCCATGCGGATGCCGCCTTCGGGCCCGGAGAAGGCGCACCAGCAGGTGCCGTCCTCCTCCCACGCCAGATCGGGGTCGATCCCGGGCAGGTCGATCCACACCGGGTCGCTCCACGGCCCCTCGGGCCGCTCGGCCGAGACGACGAAGTTGCCGCCGCCGTCGGTGTTGGTGTTGACGACCCAGTAACGGTCCCGGTGGTGGCGGATCGTGGGGGCGTAGAGGCCGCCGGACGCCCTGGCGCCGGGGAGGGGCAGCGGCAGTTGCCCGGGCCGGTCGAGCACGTTGCCGATGTGCTCCCAGTGCACGAGGTCCCTGCTGTGGAAGAGCGGCAGCCCGGGGACGTACTCGAAGCTGGAGCACACCAGGTAGTAGTCGCCGCCGGCCCGGCACACACTCGGATCCGGATGGAAGCCGCTGATCACGGGGTTGTCGTACGTACGCACAGGAGGTGTCCCCCGCGGGCCGCCGGGCGCCGTGGAGCCGAGCCGGCCGGCGGGGCTCACCGGCTGAACCCGGCGGTCAGACCGCTGAGCAGTTGGCGGCGGCCGAAGGCGTACAGGACGATCAGGGGCAGGGTGGTGAGGACGACGGCGGCCAGGATCGCGGGGATGTTGATCCCGTACTCGCCCTGGAAGGTCCACAGCGCGAGCGGCAGGGTCCGCTGGGAAGGGCTCTGGGTGAGGATCAGCGGCAGCAGGAACCCGTTCCAGATGGTCAGCGCGTTGAAGATGGTCACGGTGAGGATGGCCGGCCGGGTGAGCGGCGCCGCCAGGCGCCACAGCGTCCCCCACTCGGTGGCCCCGTCCACCCGCATCGAGTCGAACAGCTCCTTGGGCACGTCCCGGATGAAGTTGGCGAGGATCAGCACCGACAGCGGGATGGCGAAGGCGATCGACGGCAGGATCAGCGCCAGCAGGCTGTCGTAGAGCTGCAACTTGATGATGATCAGATAGACCGGGATCGCCGTGGCTTGCAGCGGGATGGCGAGGCCCATGAGGAACAGCCCGTTCACCACGCGCAGGAACGGCAGGCGCCAGCCGCGCACGATGGCGTACGCGGCCATGAAGGAGACCGTGACCGCCGGCACCACGGCCCCGGCGGTGACCACGACGCTGTTCACGAAGTAGCTGATGAAGTCGGACTCCAGGACCAGCTCGTAGTTGTCCAGAGTGGGCTCGCTCGGCGGCGCCAGCGGGTTGCTCGCGTAGTACTTGCTCTGGGCCTTGAGGCTGGTGATGAGAATCCAGTAGAGGGGTACGACGACGACGGCGAGCCAGAGCCATCCGGCCAGCCCGCCCAGCCAGTTGCGCCGGGGGGTGGCCGGGCGGGGGCGGTGCCGCCGCTCGCGGCGGGGCGTCTCCTGCCGCTGCGGCTTGGTCAGCGTGGTGGTCATGTCAGGCTCCCTCGAGCTGGCTCTCGCCGGCGTCCCGGCCGCCGAGCCGGCGCAGCAGCAGGGCGATGGCGAGGCCCATCAGGACGAGGACGACCGCGATGGCGCTGGCCGGACCCATCAGGTTGGCCTGGAAGCCCCGTTTGTACATGTCCAGCGCGAGGACCCGGGTGGCGTCTCCGGGGCCGCCCTCGGTCAGGACGAAGATGAGGTCGAAGAAGGTGAGCGACCCGATCACCATCAGCGTCGACGAGGTGATGATGGTGTATTTGAGCTGGGGCAGCGTGATGCTGAAGAACTGGCGGATCCGCCCGGCGCCGTCCAACTGCGCGGCCTCGTACAGGGACCGGGGGATCTGCTGGACGCCGCCCTGGTAGATCAGCGAGTGGAACGGGATGAACTGCCAGGACACGATGAAGATGACGACGCCGAACGCGAGCCAGGGGCGTCCCAGCCAGTCCTTGCTGAGCCACTCGGCCCCCAGCCCGGCGCCCAGCCCGAAGTTGGGGTCCAGCAGCGCCTTGTACGCGACCGCGATCGCCGCGGAGCTGAGCAGGAGCGGGACGAAGTAGACCAGGCTCAGCACCGCGCGGTAGCGCTGGCGGCCGGCCAGGAACGTGCCGAGCAGAATGCTCGCCGGTGTCTGGACCGCCCAGGACACGGCCATCACCAGGAACGTCACCCCGAGGGCGTGCGGCAGCCCGGGGTCGGTGAGCACCGCACGCCAACTCGTCAGCCCGGACGGGTGGATGTCGCCGATCCCGTCCCACGTCGTGAAGCTCAGCAGGAGGACGCCGACGAGCGGGACGACGGCGAAGCCGACGAAGAACAGCAGCGCCGGCACGGCCAGCCAGGGCAGGATGCCGCTCCGCTCCCCGCGCCCAGTGGAGCCGGTGAGGGTACTCACTTGCCGATGACCTCGTTGAGGTTGTCGATGAACTGCGGTGGCGAGATGGACAACTGGAACAGCCTGGCGATGTTGTCCAGCAGCGTCTCGGCGGCCGTCGGGCTGAGCGCCTGGTCCCAGGACTGGCCGAACGTCTTCGCGTTGCTGGCGATGCCGTAGACGAACTCCAGGAACTCGGCGCTCTCGGATTCGGCCAGCAGCTTCTCCGAGCCCTTCACGATCGGCACCGCCCCGGTGCCGACCCACTCCTTCACCTCGTCGTCCCTGAGGACGCCGGTGGCGAAGAAGTCCTTGGCGATCTTCTTCTGCTCGGCGCTGGCCTTCGAGGAGATGGACAGGTACTGGGCGGGGTTGCCGACGGAGTTGCCCGGATCGCCCTTGCCGCCCTCGACGGGCGGGAAGTTCATGAAGCCGAGCCCGCCGCCGGAGACGAAGTCGCCGCCCTCGGTCTGCTGGATGCCGTACGACCAGGAGCCGTGCAGCATCATCGCGGCCTTGTCGGTGTACAGCAGCGCCTGGTCGGCGTTGGAGTCCGCGGTGATCGAGGAGAAGCCCTTGATGAACCCGTCCGCCTTGACCAGGTCCTGCACCTTGGTCAGCGCGTCGACGGCGGCCGGGTGGGACCAGGCGTCCTTCTCGCCGTCGAAGACGGCCTGGAACACCTCGGGGCCGCCGATGCGGTCGAACAGGAACTCCAGCCACATCATGTTCGTCCACCGGGACTGGCCGCCGAGCGAGAAGGGGGCTATGCCCTCCGCGTTGAACCTGGGCACCAGGGCCATGATGTCGTCCCAGGACTGGGGCGGCTCCACGCCGACGTCGTCGAAGACCCGCTGGTTGTAGAACAGGACGATCGGCTCCACGCTCTCGAACGGCATCGCGT
Source organism: Streptomyces sp. 184 (assembly GCF_045781775.1). Lineage (NCBI taxonomy): Bacteria > Bacillati > Actinomycetota > Actinomycetes > Kitasatosporales > Streptomycetaceae > Streptomyces > Streptomyces sp. 184. Next base: position 3,008,460 of record NZ_CP123230.1, read on the forward strand.
AGATCCTGCCGTCGACGGTCGCCGCGCCGAACGAGGACGGGAAGAGCCGGTTCTTGATCTCGGGGTTCTCCTCGAACCACGGGGTGAGGTCGTCGACCTGGCCGGCCTGCACGTAGCTGCGCAGCGTGCCGCCGCCCCACCCCCAGATGACGGTGGGCGCCTTCCCGGCCCCGATGGCGGTCTTGATCTTCGTCTTGTACGCGTCGTTCTCGAAGGTCGTGACCTCGATCTGCCCTTCGGGGTTGGCCTCGTTGAACCGTTCCACCGCGCCGGTCCTGACGCCTTCCTGGGGCTGGCCGCTCAGGTGCCAGTACGTGGCCGCGCCGCCGTCGCCGCCCTTGCCGGGACCGGACGAGCCGCAGGCGGCGAGCGCCGCGGAGGCCGGCACCCCGGCCGCCAGGCCGAGGAGGGTACGACGAGAGAGATGGATCTCCATGTGTGTTCTCCGCACTCGAGGGCCGTCAGCTTCCGGCGGGCCATGGTTGAAAATCTTTCGAAAACTAACCTTGGTTGAATCTCGTGGGTGCAAGTTAGGTATCGGGCGCACGGCTGTCAAGGCATGGGTAAGTCCGTTGTCGTACAAGGGCTGTACACGTAATCTCGGGACGGAGAAGAGTCCCGGAGGGTCCGTAGAGGGCTCGAAAATGTTTCGAGGTAGACGGATTGACTACAGAGGAGGATGCGATGCCCACGGCTGACTCCCCACCGGTGGCAGGTCGGGGTACGCCCCGCTGGCAGGACCCGGCGCTCCCCGTGCCGGACCGGGTCGACGCCCTCCTGGCCGAGATGACGGTGGCGGAGAAGGTCGCGCAGCTCGGCAGCCGCTGGATCGGAAACAACACGGCGGGCACGGGCGCGGACGGCGCCGAGCGGGCCGGAGGGCTGCGCGTGGCGCCGATCCAGGAGGTGTTCGAGTCCGGGAGCGTTCCGCTGGCCGAGGCCGCCCGGTACGGTCTCGGCCACCTCACCCGGATCTTCGGCAGCCGGCCGGTGACCGCGGCGGAGGGGGCCGCCGAACTCGTCAGGTCGCAGCACACGGTCCTGCGGGGCTCCCGGTTCGGCATCCCCGCGCTGGTCCACGAGGAGTGCCTCACCGGGTTCACCACCTACGGCGCCACCGTCTACCCCGCGGCCCTCGCGTGGGCCGCGACGTTCGACCCGGACCTGGTGCGGCGGCTGGGCGCCGCGATCGGGCGGGACATGCGGGCGGTCGGCGTGCACCAGGGCCTCGCCCCGGTGCTCGACGTGGTCCGCGACTACCGGTGGGGCCGCGTCGAGGAGACCATGGGCGAGGACCCGTACCTGGTCTCGATGCTCGGCGCCGCCTACGTCGCCGGCCTGGAGGGCGCCGGCGTCATCGCCACCCTGAAGCACTTCGCCGGCTACTCCGCCTCCCGCGCCGCCCGCAATCACGGGCCGGTGTCCCTCGGCCGCCGCGAGCTGATGGACGTCGTGCTGCCGCCGTTCGAGACCGCCATCGCGGTGGGCGGGGCACGTTCCGTGATGAACGCGTACTCCGAGGTGGACGGCGTCCCGGCAGGTGCCGACTCCTGGCTGCTGACCGAACTGCTGCGCGACGACTGGGGGTTCACCGGCACCGTGGTCTCCGACTACGGGGCGGTGGCCTTCCTCGCCGGCCTGCACGGGGTGGCCGCGGACACCGAGCAGGCGGGCGTACTGGCGCTCGGCGCCGGCATCGACGTGGAGCTGCCCGACACGCTCGGCTTCGGCCGGCACCTCGTGGACCGGGTCGACCGGGGCGAGTTGCCCGAGTCCCTGGTGGACCGGGCGGCGCGCCGCCTGCTCACCCAGAAGGTCCGGCTCGGGCTGCTCGATCCCGGCTGGACGCCCGAGGGCTCGGTCGCCGGCGCCGCCGACGCCGATCTCGACTCACCGGAGAACCGGGAGCTGGCCCGGGAGCTGGCCGAGCGATCAGTCGTGCTGCTCGACGGGGGCAGCGCGCTGCCGCTCCTGGGCGCCGGACGTACGGCGCCGGGCAGGCTCGCCGTGGTCGGGCCGTGCGCCGCCGACTCGCGCACCCTCATGGGCTGCTACGCCTTTCCCAACCACGTCCTGCCCCGCCACCCCGGTCTGGGCCTCGGCGTGGCGGCACCGACCGTCCTCGACGCGCTGCGCGACGAACTTCCGGACACCGAGGTCGTCCACGAGCCGGGGTGCGCCGTGTCCGGCGACGACCGGTCCGGCTTCGCCGCCGCCGCGGCCGCGGCCCGCGAAGCGGATCTGTGCGTGGCGGTGGTGGGCGACCGCGCGGGCATGTTCGGCAACGGTACGTCGGGCGAGGGCTGCGACGCCGAGGACCTGCGGCTGCCGGGCGTACAGGCCGGCCTGCTCGCGGAACTCTTCGCCACCGGGACACCCGTGGTCGTGGTGGTGGTCTCCGGCCGCCCGTACGCCCTGGGCGAGGTACATCCCCGCACCGCCGGTCTGGTCCAGGCGTTCATGCCCGGCCAGGAAGGCGCGGCGGCCATCGCCGGGGTGCTGTCCGGCCGGGTCGGGCCGGCCGGCAAGCTGCCGGTCCAGATTCCCCGCCGCCCGGGCGGCCAGCCGGGCACGTACCTCCAGCCACCGCTGGGCGGGCACACCAGCGGCATCAGCAGCATCGACCCGACGCCGCTGTTCCCCTTCGGACACGGCAGGTCGTACACCACGTTCGAGGTCGACGACCTGCGCATGAGCGCGACCGAGATACCCACCGACGGCGAGTTCGCCGTGTCGGTACGGGTCCGCAACACCGGTGCCAGGGCCGGCCACGAGGTCGTCCAGCTGTATCTGCGCGACCCCGTCGCCCAGGTGACCCGGCCGGTCCGGCAGTTGGCCGGCTTCGCCCCGGTCCGGCTGGAGCCGGACGCGAGCGCGCGGATCCGGTTCCACGTGCACGCCGACCGGACCGCGTTCACCGGCCGGGATCTGCGGCGGATAGTCGAACCCGGAGAGGTCGACGTGCTCGTCGGCACCTCCTCGGCCGAACTCCCGTGCCGGGTTACCGTACGGTTGACCGGCCCCACCCGTGTGGTCGGCCACGACCGGCGGCTCACCACGCCGGTGGACAGACAGCGGGGGGAAACCGATGCCGACGGACGCTAGGCGCACCACCTTGGCGACCATCGCCCGGGCGGCGGGGGTCTCGGTCGCGACCGTCTCCAAGGTGGTCAACGACCGCACCGACGTGGCGCCGCAGACCCGTGCCCGGGTACTGGAACTACTGCACCGGCACGACTACTTCGCACCCGTCTTCCGCCATACCGAGGTGCCGCCGAGCCCGACCATCGAGGTGCAGTTCGCGGGCGGCCTCAGGCCGTACGTGGCCGAGGCGGTGGAAGGCATCGCCGACGCGGCCGCCGAGCTGGGGGTCTCGGTGGTGATCGGCAAGTCGTCCCATGCCACGCACTGGGCCCGGGACCTGGTCACGGCCGGCCGCCGCGCCCTCATCGGGGTCACCAGCGTCTACACCGCCGCACACCTGGAAGCCCTGGCCCGGGCCGGCCTTCCGGCGGTCGTGCTCGACCCGCTGCACCTGCCGCACAGCCGGGTCAACAGCGTCGGGGCGACCAACTTCGCCGGCGGCCTGGCCGCGACCCAGCACCTGCTCTCCCTCGGCCACCGCCGCGTGGCCCATCTCGGCGGACCGGTCACGGCCGCGTGCAACCAGGCCCGCGCGCACGGCTACCGCGCCGCCATGGAGGCGGCGGGAGCACCCGTGCCCTCCGCCTACGTCCGGCCCGGAGAGTTCACGTACCAGACCGGCCTGGCCGGTGCCGCGGCGCTGCTGGACCTCGAAGAGCCGCCGACGGCGATATTCGCCGGCAACGACGAGATCGCGCTCGGCGTCATCGAGACCACCCGCGCCCGCGGCCTGCGCGTCCCCGAGGACCTGAGCGTCGTCGGCTTCGACGACACGCTCCTCGCCCGGATGGCCTCGCCGCCGCTGACGACCGTACGCCAGCCGCTGCGGGAGATGGGCGGTGTCGCCCTGCGCACCGCACTCCGCCTCGCCAACGGCGAGAAGGTGGAGTCCCACCACATCGAACTCGCCACGGAACTGGTGGCACGCGCCTCGACCGCGCCGCCCGGCCCGCGTTCCGCCGCCGACGGGTGATCCGGCCACGTTGCCCGGCCGCCGGGCAGGAGCACCCGTGACGGTCGCGGCGTCGTTCCTGCGCCGACGCCTGCACGCGGCCGGCCTGACCGACATCGTCGCGGTCGAGCCGGTCGGCGGGGGCCTCGCCGCGACCGCGGGGCTCGCGCGCCGCGGCGACGGCACGTCGGTCTTCGCCAAGGCGTTCGGCGAGCCGCCGTCGGACGACGCCTTCGCCGCGGAGGCCGAAGGGCTCACCGCGCTGCGCGAGGCGGGCGGCATCGCCACACCCGACATCGTCCTCGCGGACCGCGACCTGCTCGTGCTGTCCGTGCTGCGGCCCCGGCCGGACACCGCGGCCTTCTGGGAGCGGCTCGCGCACGCGCTCGCCCGCCTGCACCTCACCACGCGCCACCCGCGGTTCGGGTGGCACCGGGACAACTGGCTGGGCCGCCGGCGCCAGGTCAACACCTGGGCCGACGACGGGTTCGAGTTCTTCGCCCGGCACCGCCTGCTGCGCTGGCTCGGCGAGCGCCGCGTCCGGGAGGTGCTCGACACCGCGGACCGGGCGGCGCTGGAGCGGCTGTGCGACCGGCTGCCCGAGCTGCTGCCGGTGGGCCGGGCGTGCCTGACACACGGCGACCTGTGGGCGCAGAACGTCATGGCCACCGCTGCCGGGCTGCCCGCGCTGATCGACCCGGCCGTGTCGTACACGTGGGCCGAGGTCGACCTCGCCCATCTGTGGACGACGGCGCCGCCGCCCGAGGCGCAGGTGTTCTTCGGGCTGTACGCCGAGCTGACCGGGCTCGACCGGGACTGGCGCGCACGCATGCCCATCCTCCAGCTACGCCAGCACCTGGCCGTGATCGCCCAGTTCGACCCCGACTGGGGCGCCGCCGACCTCGTACGCGCCACGCTCGCCCCGTTCCGGCAGCGGCCCTGAACCCGGCGGCGGGCGTGCGTGGAGAACCCCCGGCCGCACGTCGGCCGTGCCAAGGAACCCCGGCCGACGTGCGGCCGGGGTTCCTCGAAGCGGTGAGCACCGGTGCGCAGGGGACGCTGCCGCACCGCATCGCGTTCACCGCGGGACCGGGCGGGTCAGCGCTGGAGGGTGAGGACGCCCGGCCGCCAGGGAAGCTGGTCGTAGGGACCGCCTGAGTTGGGGGACTTGCCCTGGTAGAGGAATTGCAGGTTGCAGGGGTCGATGGTCATGGTCTGGTCGGGGTTGTTGCGGACCAGGTCACCGTGGCTGATGTCGTTGGTCCAGGTGGCACCGCTGTTGGCCTTGCCCGCAAAGGGGTTGCTCTCGCTCGCGGCCTGCGGGGTCCACGAACCGCCGAGGCTGGAGGAGGTGAACGAGCGGAAGTAGCGCCCGTTCGCACCGATCGCCTCAACGATCATGAGGTACTGGTTCTGGTCCTTGACCTTGTAGACCTGCACCCCCTCGAAGAGGTTGTTCGTCGAGTCGCTCATGATCGTCGTGTACGACGAGCCGAAGTTGCCCGGGAAGTTCCCGATCGGCATGCTCGACCGGTAGATCTTGCCGTTGTCACCGGCGAAGAACAGGTACATGTTCTGGCCGTCGGCGATCAGGGTCTGGTCGATCGGGCCGGTGCCGGAGCCGGAGATGCTGCCGGTGAACAACGGCTGCGGTGAGGACCAGCCGTTGGGGTTGGTGGGGTCGCTCGACGTGCGGTAGATGAACGGCCACGAACCCCACTGGTACGCCAGCACCCAGATGTTCTTGGGCGCGAAGTAGAACAGCGTGGGTGCCACGGCAGCCTGGTTCATCCGGTTCTGGCCGGCCGATCCCATGTCCGACCAGTTCGTGAAGGGACTGAACGCCATCGAGCCGTACGATCCCCCCGCGGTCGTCCCGTAGACCAGGTGCCTGCCGTTGTGCACCACGTTGGTGAAGTCCTTGAGCGCGGCCCAGCCGTTCGCCGGCTGCGCCAGCACACCGGTCGACGACCACCGGTACGTCGACGGAAGCGCGCACTGGTCGCCCGGCGTTCCCGACAGGCCGGTCCACTTCTGGTTGCTGCCGCCGTTGCACGCCCAGAGCACCACCGACGTGCCGTTGGCCGTGGCGCCGCCGTTGACGTCCAGGCACAGCCCGGACTCCGTGCCGACGATCGTGCCGTCGGAGTTCACCCGCCACTGCTGGTTCGCACCGCCGCTACAGGACCAGATCTGCACCCGGGTACCGGGTGTGGTGGCATGGCCCGGAACATCCAGGCACTTGTTTCCGTACACGGTCAACTGGTTGCTGTCCGTCAGCGTCCACTGCTGGTTGGCCCCGCCCGAGCAGTCCCAGATCTGTAGGTACGCGCCGTCGGTCTGGCTGGCGTTCGCCACGTCCAGGCACCGGTTGGCCGCAACACCGCGCAGGGCGCCGCTGCTGGCCGCCTGGGCCGGGTTGGCGACGAGCGCCGGCGCCAACGCGGTCAGGACCGCAACCGCGGTGGCGAGCGCCACGAACGGATGTCTGCGGCTGAACCTTCGTCTGCGCATGGGGGACCTCCTCATCCTTGGGCAAGCGGTTCCGGGCGAAGTCGATCTGTTCGTAATGCCGAACAAAGGTCGAAGTGTCGGCCAACCTGGATGATAGGGAACCGCCGAACCGCGTCAATCCCTCTCGCATGATTCGCCATCAACACCGAAACATTCGGCGACTTCGGCGGTGCGTTACAGCAGGCCAGGCCCGTGGAGGGCTCCGGGTCGCGTGGACGATGCCGGTTCGACCGGCCCGGTCGGTTGTCGATCTCGGGGCCCGCGGGCTCCGAAGGCTCCGAATGGCATGCGAAATCTCGAACGTCGTGACCCTGGGGGTGTTGGCAAGGAGCGGATCACGAAACTTTCGTGACCCCGACGGGTGGCGTTCTCGCCTGCCTCTCTCCCCGGCTCGTCAGGTGTGGGCGGGACCCGTCCGTACATGTGGCAAGTGAGCAGCCCAAACGTCTGGTTCGGGGTGCCTTCGAAATTTGCGCCACCACAACAGAAACTGTTGACAGCTCGGCGGGGCCTGAGGAAACTGTCATGGCATCGACAGGTGTACGCCCCTGTCGGTTCGCGTCACCGTCGGGACGAGGTCACCGGTCCGGGGCCGCACGATGACCGACCACATCCCGCTGACGTGTTCGTCGCGTCTCATCACGCTGCCTGCCCTCTCCAGCCCTTGTCGAGGAGGAAGCATGGACACGCACCACGATCCCGCCCGCTCGCTCAGCCGAAGACGATTCGTCGCCGGCGGCGCCGGCACCCTGGCCGCGGCCGCATCGCCGCTGCTGCTGCCGGGCACGGCACACGCGCAGACCGTCACCACCAACCAGACCGGCACCCACAACGGCTACTACTACTCGTTCTGGACCGACGCGCAGAACACGGTCTCCATGACCATGGGATCCGGCGGTCAGTACAGCACCTCGTGGCGCAACACCGGCAACTTCGTCTGCGGCAAGGGCTGGAGCAACGGCGGCCGCCGCAACGTGAACTACTCCGGCAGCTTCAGCCCGTCCGGCAACGGCTACCTCTGCCTCTACGGCTGGACCTCGAACCCGCTCGTCGAGTACTACATCGTCGACAACTACGGCACCTACCGCCCGACCGGCGACAACCGGGGCTCGCTGACCAGCGACGGCGTCACGTACGACCTGTACCACACGATGCGCTACAACGCCCCGTCCGTCGAGGGCAACCAGACCTTCCCGCAGTACTGGAGCGTCAACCGCGGCAGGCGCACGGGCGGCACCATCAACACCGGCAACCACTTCGACGCCTGGTCCCGCGCCGGGATGAACCTGGGCAGCTTCGTCTACTACATGATCATGGCCACCGAGGGCTACCAGAGCAGCGGCAGCTCGAACATCACGGTGGGCGGCACCGGCGGTGGCGACCCCGGCGACCCCGGCGACCCGGGTGCGTGCACCTCGACCCTCTCGGCGGGCGAGAGGTGGGGCGACCGCTACAACCTGAACGTCGCGACGTCCGGCTCCGGAAACTGGAGCGTCACGATGAACGTCCCGTCGCCCGCGAAGATCATCGCGACCTGGAACATCAGCGCCACCTACCCCGACAGCCAGACACTCGTCGCCAGGCCCAACGGCAACGGCAACAACTGGGGCGTGACCATCCAGGCCAACGGCAACTGGAACTGGCCCTCCGTCTCCTGTAGCGCCTGACCCCGCACCTCCGAAGCGGAAGCAGCCGCGGCGCGGGGCCCACCACCCCCGCGCCGCGGCTTTCCCTCCCACCCTCGGAGCCCCCGGGACACCGCTCGGACCCGGGCACAGGGTCCGCTCGGCATCTCCGGAGGTCCGCGGGCGCCACACGGCGCGTCCGCCGGTGCCCTGCGGCCCGTTCAGCCCTCCCGCGCCGGCGTGCTCCCCGTCCCGGAGGCGTTCTCGATGCGGTACAGGGCGCTGTTCGCGTCTCCGGCGTACCAGCCGGTGCCGTAGTCCAGGACGTACAACGCGCCGTCGGGGCCGAAGGCCGCGTCCATGAGCTGGGTGCCGGACCACGGGATGCCGCCGATGTCGCCGCGGCTGCCGTCGGCGTTCACGCCGATGTCCTTGATCCAGCGGCGGCCCCACTCCATGGCGAAGAAGTCACCGTCGAACTCCTCGGGGAACTTCACCGCCGAGTCGAGGTCCGGGTCGTAGCGGTACACCGGGCCGGCCATGGGGGACTCCGTGCCGCTGCCGAACTCCGGCACGGAACCGCCGTCGTAGGGGATCCACGCCGGCCGGGCCGGCGGGAGGGTGCTCTGGCCGGTGTTGTTCGGTGAGTTGTTGACGGGCGCGGCGCAGTCGAACGCCGATCCGGAGGCACCCGTGGCGAAGTCGTAGTCGACGTAGGGCCGGTTGTCGCCGACGCAGTACGGCCAGCCGTAGTTGCCCGCGCCGGTCACCCGGGCGAACTCCACCATGCCGCCCGGGCCCCGGCTCGACGAGGCGGACCCGGCGTCCGGGCCGTAGTCGCCCACGTAGACGACGCCCGTCTCCTTGTCGACGCTCATCCGGTACGGGTTGCGGAAGCCCATGGCATAGGTCTCGGGCCGTGTCCGGGGTGTTCCCGGCGCGAAGAGGTTGCCCTCCGGGATGCCGTAGGAGCCGTCGTCGGCGACCTTGATCCGCAGGATCTTGCCGCGCAGGTCGTCGGTGCTTCCCGCCGACCGCTGCGCGTCGAACGCCGGGTTGCGGTTGCCGCGTTCGTCGATCGGGGTGTAGCCGTCGGAGCCGAAGGGGTTGGTGTCGTCGCCGGTCGAGAGGTAGAGGTTGCCCTCGGCGTCGAAGTCGATGTCGCCGCCGGTGTGGCAGCACTGGCCGCGGTCGGCCGGCACGTCGAGGATCGTCTTCTCGCTGCCGGTGTCGAGGGTGCCGTCGTCCCGGAGTACGAACCGGGAGAGCCGGTTGACGCCGTCGAACGGCGCGAAGTCCGCGGCCGAGCCGGTGGCCGGTGCGTCCCCCGGCGGGGTGTCGAGCGAGGGGGCGTAGTACAGGTAGACGAAGCGGTTGGCGGCGAAGCCGGGATCGACGCCGACTCCCTGGAGGCCGTCCTCGTCGTGGGTGTAGACGTCCAGCCGGCCCGCGACCTCGGTGGTGCCCTGCGGGTCGGTGAGCCGCACGGTGCCGTCGCGCGAGGTGTGCAGCACCGAGCGGTCGGGCAGTACGGCGAGCGCCATCGGCTCGCCCGTCTCGTTCACGCCTTTGGCGAGGGTCACCTGCTGGAACTCCGCCTGCCGGGCGCCGCCCGCCCCGGCGGGTTCGGCCGAGGCCGGCGACAGCACCGTGGCGGCGCCTGCGGCGGCGAGCAGCGGGCAGATCGCCGCCGCGAGAGACCTTCTGACGTGTCTGTACATGTGAACCCTCCGTAGGGCGGCCCGCGGCCCGGCGCAGCGCTCTACCGGGCCGTCGCGAACCTGGCCGGGGTGCGTGGGGACCGCCCGGGGGCGGCCGGTTCGGCGTTCTTTGTGCCGGGGCGGGGCGCCCTGCACCCGCGCGCGGCGGGGCCCTCCCGGGCGCCCCGCCCCGACCCCTGACAGCCGGCGTGCGCCGGCTGTCAGGGAGCGCTGTTCAGCGCGTCCAGCACGGCGCTGTACGCCTGCTTCTTCTGGTAGTTGCCGTCGAACAGCAGCGGGGTGTCCTGGCCACGCCAGGAGTACTTGTCGGTGATGCCCCAGGTGGTGATGCCGGTGCAGCGGGACACCGCCACGCACGCCTCGGTGACCGTGCGGTAGGCGTTGGCCTGGGCGCTGCCGGAGCCGCCGATGTCCAGCTCGGTGATCTGCACGTCGACGCCGAGGTCGGCGAAGCGCTGGAGGTTCTGCCGGTAGCTGCTCAGGTTGGAGTTCGAGTCGAGGTGGGACTGGAAACCGACGCAGTCGATGGGCACGCCGCGGGACTGGAAGTCCTGGACCATGCGGTAGATGGCGTCGCTCTTGGCGTTGACGCCGTCGGTGCCGTAGTCGTTGTAGCAGAGCGTGGCGCCGGGGTCGGCGGCGTCGGCGGCGCGGAAGGCGTCTTCGATCCAGCCGTTGCCGATCTGCTGCTGGAGGTTGGACTGGCGGCGGCTGCCGTCCCACTCGAACGCCTCGTTGACCACGTCCCAGGAGTCGATCTTCCCGGCGTAGTGGCCGGCGACTCCGTCGATGTGGTCGAGCATCGCCTGGCGCAGGTTGTCGCCGGTCAGGCCCTGTGCCCAGCCGGGCTGCTGGGCGTGCCAGACCAGGGTGTGGCCGCGTACGGACATGCCCTGGCTCTGCGCGTGGGCGACGAGCTGGTCGCCACCGCCGAAGTTGAACTGCCCCCGGTTGGGCTCGGTGGCGTCCCACTTCATGACGTTCTCGGCGACGATGCTGTTGAACTCGCGGTTCAGCGTGGCGGTGTAGTTCGCTTCGCCGAGGAGGTGGGGGGCTACGGCGGCGCCGTAGTAGCGACCGCTCTCGGCCGCCGAGGCGCCGAGTGTGTCGGCCGCTTGGGCGCTGCCGGAGAACGTCAGAAGCCCGGCCGCCGCCAGCCCGGCGGACGTCACGGCGGCGACGAGCGCCGACCAGGCCCGGCGGCGCGTAGGCCGCCTGCGGGAGGTGCTGAGCATGGCTACTCCTTGTGTTCCGGTGGAGGGTGACAGGTGCCGTCCGGCGTCTGTCCGGAAGTGGTGCCGAGGGTCCGGTGCGGCCGGGGCCGCACCGGACCCGGTGGTTCAGTCGAGGACGGCTTCCCAGTTGGTGCCGGGTGCGGTGGCGCCCCCGGGGAGGCGGTCGCGGGCGGCTGTGTCGCCGTAGAGGCTCCAGCGGAACCAGTCCACGAGGGTGTTCTGGGTCTGGTCGAAGGTCGGGAAGCCCGGGTTGAGGTACGCGGCGTGGTCCGCGCCGACGTGGGTGAGGAATGCCTTGGGGGCGGACAGCTCCTGGTATGCCTGGCGGGCCAGGCTGTACTGGCAGGTGGGGTCCCGGTCGCCGTGGATGAACAGGACGTTGGCGTCCAGCCCCGCCGGGTTGCCCATGTCCACGCAGGCGACCGGGACGGCGGCCCTGATCCGGTCGTCCGGCCAGTTGGTCAGCAGGCCGTGGACGGTCATGCCGCCCATCGAGTGGCCGGAGACGCCCACGCCGGCCGCGGTGTCGATGTGTCCCGCGAAGGGGCTGCCCGAGCCGTCGTTCAGCGCCAGGGTCTGGGTGATGACCTCGGAGACGTCCTTCGACCACTCGCCTCCGTACACGGAGCCGATGTTGGTGTTGTCGCTGATCGAGGGGGCGGGGCAGATGAAGCCGGCCGACGCTATCGCGTGCGTCTGCGAGGCGTAGGAGTCGGAGTTGCCGTACGCGCCGTGGTTCCAGTGGGCGACGGGGAACACGCCGTCGGCGAGCGGGGCGTTGGGGACGGGGTTGCCGCCGGGGTTCCCGGTGGCCGGGTAGAAGATCTTGGTGAAGATCCGGCGGCTGCCGCGGGACCAGTTGTACTCCCGCACCCCGATGGCGAAGTCCTGGGTCGGTGCGGACCGGGAGAGGACGGGCCGGCGGGCCGGGCGGCCGACGGCCGGTGCGGCGCCGAGCAGGGAGGCTGCACCCGTCGTTCCGGCTGCACCCAGGCCCAGCAGGGCGCTCAGAGCCGTGCGCCTGTTCATGGACATGTGAGGACACTCCTGTGTGGGGGGAAGGGATCCGCGAGGTGGCCGCCCGGGCGCGACGTGCGCGGCGCGCCCGGGCGGCCCGGCGGGGTTCAGCAGGCGGCGTTGGTCTGGGTGGCCAGGGCCAGGCGCCAGGGGAGCTGGGAGTACTCGCCGCCGGCGGCGGGGTCCATGCCCTGGTACAGGAGTTGCAGGTGGCAGGGGTCCAGGGTCATGGTCTGATCACTGGTGGTGCGGATCAGTTCGCCGTGGCTGATGTCCCGCGTCCAGGCGTTGCCGCCTTCGAAGGTCACGTTGTTGCTGCGGGCGAACGGGTCGGCCTCGGTGTCCGCCAGCGGCTGCCACTGGCCGCCGAGGCCCTGCGAGGTGAAGGAGCGGTACCAGCGGCGGCCGTCGCTGCCGATGGCCTCCCAGATCAGCAGGTAGGTGTCGGTGCCCTCGACGCGGTAGACGGCACCGCCTTCGAAGAGGTTGTTCTTGGTGTCCGACAGCACGATCTGCGTGTTGCCGAAGCCGTTGGGGAACTCCGCCACGGTGGTCTCGGAGCGGTAGACGTGGCCGTTGTCGTCCGCGGAGAACAGGTAGCAGTCGGTCTCGTCGCAGATGACGTAGAAGTCGAGCCAGTGGCCGTTGCCGATGTTCTCCCTGACGACGTCCGGCATGCTGTCCATGAAGTTGCGCGGCGCCGACCAACTGGTGGGGTCGTCGGGGTCGGCGGTGGTGGAGAACGAGGGCAGGCCCGTCTGGTAGACGAGGTACCACTCGTCCTTCGGGGCGAAGTAGAAGGCGTGCGGCGCGGCGCGGTAGCCGGTGCCGATGTCGGAGGCGGTCTCCAGATGGGTCTGCGGGGCGGCGGCGGCCTCGGACCAGTCCTCGAAGCTGGTGTGGGCCAGGCTCCAGTCGCCCGAGGTGTCGGCCGTCGTCATGAAAACGTGCCAGGTTCCGTCCTGGTCCTGGACCACCGAGGGATCCTTGACGGCCACCGAGTCGCTGCCGTCCTGGTGCGGTGAGATCAGCGGGCCGGTGGACGACCACTGGAAGCTATCCGGCAACTCCTGCTGCGCGGCGGCGGGACCGTCCGTCGCCGTTGCGGACGGGGGCAGGGGAGACGACTCGGCGGGGACGGCGAACAGGGCCAGGAGCAGGCCGAAGAGGACGGTCGCGGCCAGACGTGTCGGAGGCGGGCGTCGGCGGTGTTTCGACAGAGGCATGGGGGTTTCTCCATCGCGGCTCAGCCGGGGGCCCGCCACGCGGCGCCGCGTGTCCCTCCGGCTGTCGGAGGGCCGGGACATGCGTGGGAGAGCCTCCGGAACGAAAAACGGGGTGCGCGTGCTGTCGTGCGGTGGCCTGCCGTGGAGCAAGGCCGTTGCGGCCGACATGGTTCGATATATCGAACTATGGTCGGACTCTCAGACAGGGATGATTGGGGGGTGGGGGCGAGGCGTCAACCCCTGCCGCGGAGTAATTTCGATTTCGTTGTCGAAATTTTCGAACCCAGGAACCGGAGCACATCTCATGACGCGACCGCCCCGCGCAGGTAGGGGACGGTCTGAGGGCCCTCGGGCAGCACGCACAGCCGGGACCCCGGGCCGGCGGCGGCCAGCGCCTCGGCGGCGGCCGCGGTGACGTCGTGGGTGTGCGCCAGGTGGGCGGCGGCGAGATCGGCGGCGGAGAGGCGGTCGGTGCGCATGACGACCCGGCAGCGCGCCTGGATGGTGGCCTGGATCTGCACCTGCCACTGGTCGGGCACGGTCTCGGTACGGGTGTTGATGGCGTCCAGCAGCGCCTGCGGGGCGGAGGAGAGGACCTCGCGGTACGAGCCGTGCTCCGGGAACCCGTCGCGGCACTCGGCGGCGCAGATGATCGTGCCGCCCGGACGTACCACCTGGTAGGCGGCGGACATGCCCTTGACGGCCTGGTAGAGGTTCTGGTCCAGCGGGAAGCCGGAGTTGGTGGTGACGACCACGTCGTAGCGGTCGTCGACCCGGCGCATCGCGCTGCGCGCGGCCTCCGCCGTGGCGGCGGCGTGCATGGCCGGCAGGTCCCCGCCGAAGGCGGCGACGATCTCCTGGTCTCGGTTGAGCACGACGTCGAGCGCGAACGTCACGCCGGTGGCGTCGGCGATCGCGCGCACGTCGTCGTGGACCGGGTTGCCGTGCGTGATGCCCCACGTCGCGCGCTCGTCGCCGATGCGGGAGGCGTCGTGCAGGACCAGGACCGTCTCCAGCGCCGCGAGCCCCGGCGCGACGAGCTTGGGGCCGCCGGAGAAGCCGGCGAAGAAGTGCGGCTCGACGAAACCGGTGGTGATCCGCACGTCCGCCGCGGCCCACTCGCTGTTGAGCCACACCGGCACGCCGGCCCCGTGGACGCCCATCCAGGTGAGCCGGGTGCGGTCGAACGCGTCGTGGTTGACGATCCGTACCGCGTCCACGACGGCGTCGCCGAACATGCGGCGCAACTCGGCGTCGGTGTTGCCGCGGTGCGTGCCGGTGGCGACCAGGACCACCACGTCCTCGGGCCGCACGAGGCCGTCGAGCTCGGCGAGGAGGGCCGGGATCATCAGGTGCCGCGGTTGCGGGCGGGTGCCGTCGCAGGCCGAGATCGCCACCGTCTGCCCGGGGCGCACCCGCTCGCGCAACGGCGGTCCGGCCGCCGGCTCGCGCAGCGCGGCCCGCAGCGCGGCCGACGGGTCGCCGGCACCGGGCCGGTGCACGGGCGTGACGACCGTGGCCGTATCAGGGACCTCGATGCCGAGCCCCCGCTCACCGTATGCCAGACGGACTCTCACATCCCGGCCTCCGGTTGCGACGCGACGTCCGCGGCCGGCGCGAGATGCCTGCGGAGCCACGCCTCGGTGGTGCTGACGTGGATGAGCGCGGCGGCCTCGGCGAGCGCGGCGTCTCCTGCGGCCAGCGCGTCGTAGATCTCCCGGTGCTGGGCGAGTGTCCGGTCGGCGACGTCCCCGTCGACCATCCCGCGCCAGACCCGGGCGCGTACGGTCCGGCCGGAGATCCCCTCCAGCAGGCTCGCCAGCGTCCGGTTGCCGGTGGCGGCGACGACGGCCCGGTGGAAGGCCGCGTCGTGCTTGTTGAGCAGTTCGACGTCGTCCCTGGCCGCGTGCATGGCGTCCAGGTGTCCCGCCACGCCGGCGAGTTGGTCCGCCGAGATGCGGGTGGCGGCCAGGCCCGTGGCGACCGGCTCGAAGAGCCGGCGGACCTCCGTGAGCTCCAGCAGGGTGTCGCCCTGGAGCAGTTCGACCGCGGAGCCCAGCCCTTCGAGCAGCACGCCGGGCTCCAGCGTCGTGACGTACGTGCCGTCGCCGCGGCGGATCTCCAGCACGCGTGTGACGACCAGCGCCTTGACCGCCTCGCGCATCAGCCCCCGGGACAGGCCCAGCTCCGCGGCCAGTTGCTGCTCGGGCGGCAGCTTCGCACCCGGTGGAAGCTCGCCCGAGGCGATCAGCTCCCGAATGCGCCTGATCGCCTTGTCGGTCAGTGACATCGCTCGGCCTCCAGCCTCGGCTGTGGATCCGGCCCGCCCCGCGATCACCGGTCTTCCGGGTGGTGCGAAGCACTATACATCTGATGTCTGGGTCATCGAACCCGTCGAAGGGGCGTGACTTGCAGTTGAGAAGAGAGGATATCTCCCCTTTGTGCAGCGGGAGTTCGCGTGGGGAGGGTTGCGTTGGTATCCCTGGACATTTAATGTCTCCGGCTAATGTCCCCGGCGTACGACGGCCGATCGTCCCTTCAGCCGCACTGAGCCTCCCCGGCCGGGTGCCGGCGACGGACCGCCTCCGGCGGGGACCGCCCGGACTCCGTCGGGACTCAGTGGAGGATCAGCATGCGGAGACTGACGCGCAGGCACATGATCAGGCTCGGCGCGGCGGGCGCGGGAGCCGTCGTGATGCCCGTCCCGTGGACGGCGACCGCACGTGCCGACTCGGCCGCGCCGCCGGAGGTGCGAGCGGTCGACGACCTGGCGCTGTGGTACGACGAGCCGGCCGGCTCGGACTGGCTGCGCGCGCTGCCGGTCGGCGCCGGCCGCCTCGGCGCCATGGTCTTCGGCAACATCGACACCGAGCGGCTCCAGCTCAACGAGGACACTCTCTGGGCGGGCGGGCCGTACGACCCCGCCAACCCGGGGGGTGTGGACGCGCTGCCGGAGATCCGGCAACTGGTCTTCGACGGCCAGTGGGAACAGGCGCAGTCGCTGATCGACCGGACGATGCTCGGCAGGCCGGCCGGGGAGCTGGCCTACCAGCCTGTCGGCGACCTCACCCTCACCCTCCCCGGCACGGGCGGCACCTCCGAGTACCGGCGGTGGCTCGACCTCACCACCGCCACCACCGCGGTCACCTACGTGGCCGACGGCGTGCGCTTCCACCGCGAGGTGTTCGCCGGCGCACCGGACCAGGTGATTGTCATGCGCCTGACCGCCGATGCGCCCGGCTCGATCTCGTTCACGGCCGCGTTCGCCAGCCCGCAGAACGCCTCGGCCTCCAGCCCCGACGCAACGACGATCGCGTTGGAAGGCATCTCCGGCAGCATGGAGGGGATCGCCGGTTCCGTCCGGTTCCTCGCGCTGGCCAGGGCAGTTGCCGAAGGGGGCACGGTCTCCGGCTCGGGCGGCACGCTCCGGGTCGCGAACGCAGACAGCGTGACGCTGCTGATCTCCATCGGCACGAGCTACGTCGACTACCAGAACGTCGGCGGCGACCACCGCGGCATCGCCCGCGGGCACCTCGACGCCGCACAGCGCAGCTCGTACGACGACCTCCGCAGCCGCCATGTGGCCGACTACCAGGAGCTGTTCGGCCGGACCACCATCGACCTCGGCCGTACGGGGGCGGCCGACCAGCCGACGGACGTCCGGATCGCGCAGCACGGCGGCGCCGACGACCCGCAGTTCTCCGCGCTGCTCTTCCAGTACGGCCGCTACCTGCTGATCTCCTCCTCGCGGCCCGGCACCCAGCCGGCCAACCTCCAGGGCATCTGGAACGACCAGATGGCCCCGCCGTGGGACTCGAAGTACACCCTCAACGCCAACCTGCCGATGAACTACTGGCCGGCCGGCCCGACGAACCTCCCCGAGTGCTACGAGCCGGTGTTCGACATGATCGACGACCTCACGGCGACCGGCGCCCGCACGGCCCGGGTGCAGTACGGCGCCCAGGGCTGGGTCGCGCACCACAACACCGACGCGTGGCGGGGGACCTCGGTCGTGGACGGGGCGTTCTGGGGCATGTGGCAGACCGGCGGGGCCTGGCTCGCCACCATGATCTGGGACCACTACCAGTTCACCGGCGACACCGGCTTCCTGCGCGCCAACTACCCCGCGATGAAGGGCGCCGCGCAGTTCTTCCTCGACACGCTGGTGGCGGAACCGGACCTGGGGTGGCTGGTCACCAACCCGTCGAACTCGCCGGAGCTGGCCCACCACCCGAACGCGTCCGTCTGCGCCGGCCCCACCATGGACATGCAGATCCTGCGTGACCTGTTCGACGGCTGCGCCCGGGCCGGCGAGATCCTGGGCGTGGACGCCGACTTCCGCGGACAGGTCCTGGCGGCCCGGGAGCGGCTGGCCCCGATGCGGATCGGCGCCCGCGGCAACATCCAGGAGTGGCTCCACGACTGGACGGAGACCGAGCAGTCCCACCGGCACGTCTCCCACCTCTACGGCCTGCACCCCGGCAACCAGATCACCAAGCGCGGCACACCCGAGCTGTTCGAGGCCGCCCGCCGCACCCTGGAGCTGCGTGGCGACGACGGCACGGGCTGGTCGCTGGCCTGGAAGATCAACTTCTGGGCGCGCATGGAGGAGGGCGGCAGGGCACACGAACTCATCCGCGACCTCGTGACCCCGGACAGGCTCGCGCCCAACATGTTCGACCTGCATCCGCCGTTCCAGATCGACGGCAACTTCGGCGCGACGTCCGGCATCGCCGAGATGCTGCTCCACAGCCACCACGGCGAGCTGCACCTGCTGCCCGCCCTGCCGCCGGCCTGGCCGAACGGGAAGGTCGAGGGCCTGCGCGGACGCGGCGGCCACACGGTCGGCGTCGCCTGGAACGGCGGCACGGCGGCGCAGCTCTCCCTCACGCCCGACCGCGAGGGGGTCGTGAAGGTCCGCAGCCAGATGTTCCGCGGCGGTTACGAGGTCCTCGATCTGACCGGGGGCGAACCGGTCCGGGCCGAGCAGACCGAGCCCGACCTGATCGAGTTCGCCGTCCGGCCCGGGCACACGTACCGTGCGACCGCGCTGTGAGTGCGGCGCGGCGCAGACGGCGCGTGAGCGCCCGCTCGCCCGCCCGCGGGCGCGGACCGCCGCGGCGGCACCGGCCCCTGCCGGGAGCGAGTGCTAACGGTCCAGCCGCACCGGGTCGCCCGGTGCGCTGCGGCGGACGAGCCAGGCTTCGGTGATGTGGGTGAACATCGCCTCGGCGGCGCCGCCCGGATCGTGCGCGGCGATGCGTTCGTAGATGCGGCGGTGGCCGCGGTTCGACGCGACGCACATGGCCCGCTCCGGATGCCCCATGTACCGGGCGGTGTTGACGACCTGGCTCTCCAGCGCGCGCACCACGGCACGGGCGATGCGGTTCTCGGACGACTGCATGATCACGTCGTGGAACGCGCGGTCGTGCTCGGCGTACGTGACGTGGTCGTCGACGAGTTCGTCCATCCTGTCCACCAGAGTGCGCAGCCGGCCGACGGCGTCCGGGGTGGCCAGCCGGGCGGCGACGTTCGCCATGTCGGACTCCAGCAGGCGCCGGGTGACGACGAGGTCGTCGAGGATCGCCAGGCTCTCGTCCCGGGCGATGCTCGCCGCCAGGACCTGTTCGTCGAGCATGTTCCACAGAGCCGGGGCGGTCACCATGGTCCCGGAACCCTGGCGGACCTGTACGAGCCCCTTCTCCTGGAGGACCTTCACGGCTTCCCGGACGACGGTCCGGCTCACGCCGAAGGTCTCGCAGAGCGCGGGCTCGGGGGGCAGCGGCGCCCCGGGCGGATGCTCCCCGCGGACGATGCGTCCCACCAGCTCCGCCGTGACCGCCCGCGCGAGGCTGGCCGGTCGTCGCGCCCAGGTGGGCGGCGGGGAACTGCTCTGGGCTGCTGGCTGGGATGTCGTCATGGTTCCTCCGGCGGCCCCGCGACCCCGCGGCGCCATGACTGGACGGTCATCATACGCGACAAGGCATTGACCTCATACGTCATACGAGTTACGTTTCCGAACCATCGGCGATGGCCCGCCGTCTTCCGGCAGCAACGGAGAGTGATCGACATGAAGCGGCCAGCACTGTGTTCGGTCGTCCTGGTCGCCGGGCTGCTGTCCGGTTGCGGCAGCGCGGGCTCCGGCCCGTCGTCCGGCGGCGCGGACGGCAAACTCGTGGTCTGGGACTGGAAGTCGGGGGAGGAGACGGCCGCCTCCTACATCGAGGAGGCGAAAGCCGACTTCGCCGAGCGGCACCCCGACGTGACGGTCGAGTTCGTCGCCCAGCCCTTCGACCAGTACTACACGCTGCTCGGCACGGCCCTTCAGGCCGGCGAGGGCCCCGACGTGATGCTCTTCAACGGCGGCGGCCAGATACGCGACCGCGCCGACTCCCTCCTCCCCCTGGACGACCACGTCGCCGAGGATCGGCAGCGGCTGGCCGGCTGGGAAGCCTTCACCGCGAAGGGCAAGACCTATGCCGCACCGGTGACCTTGCAGGGCCACCCCCTCTACTACAACAAGGCGCTCTACGAGGAAGCCGGGCTCGACCCCGAACGCCCGGCCACCACGTGGAGGGAGTTCGCCGACGACTGCGAGGCCATCACCGAGGCCACCGAGGCCGGTTGTCTCTCCCTCGGGAACAAGGAGGGCTTCGGCATCCAGTTCTTCCTCTCCGGCCTGGGACCGGGCGTCCTGACCCCGAGCGAGTACGACGACTGGATCGCCGGGGACCGGGACTGGAACTCCCCCCGCGTGCGGCGGATCTTCGAGCTGTGGAAGGAGGCCGAAGACGCCGGCATGAACAACGACGGGGCCAACTCGACCGCCCTGTTCAACGACGCCTTCGCCCTCTTCCAGTCCGGCAGGGCGGCCCACATCGTCGGGCTGATGTCGGACGTCGGGCACTGGAAGGACTTCGGCGAGTTCCTGGACCCGGACGACATCGGCGTCATGCAGGCCCCGCGTGCCGAGGACGGCGCCGAGCCCGTCCTTCCGTACGACGGCGGGATCGGCTACGCGGTCGCGAAGTGGACGAAGAAGCCGGACGTGGCCGCAGATCTGGTGCGCTCCCTGACCTCGACGGACGCCCTGAAGGCGTTCCACGCCGACGCCGGCGCGGTCGTGTCCGACACGACCATCGACGTGTCGGGCGGCGGGCCGGCCCTCTCCGCGATCGTCTCGGAGATCGAGGCGGGCAAGCCCGCACTGCACGTCGCGCTCTCCACCGGGACGCTGGAGCTGATGGGGAGGCTGTCGCAGCAGATCCTCAGCGGGTCGACCGGCATCGACGACGCGCTGGAGCAACTGGCCGACTCCGACCGGAAGGGCTGACCCGTGCTGCTCGGGGGCGCGCAGCCGTCGGTCGGCCGAGCCGGTGCCGAGCGGGCCGGCCGGATGAAGACCGGGTCGCGCGCACGCCGTACGGGCCCCGGTACGGAATCACCGCGTGCCCGGGGCACGCAGCGTGCCGAACGCCTCGCGCCCTACGTCCTGGTGGCCCCGGCCGTCCTGGTCATCGCGACGCTCCGGCTCTGGCCGCTGCTCCTGGGCGTCAACTTCTCCTTCACCGGCGACGGCGTGCGCGACGGGACCTCGGTCGGCCTGGACAACTACACGGAACTCTTCCACGACCCGCTCTTCCGCACCGCGTTGCAGAACGTCGGGCTGCTGGTGCTGCTGCTGCCCGTCGCGGTGGCGATCCCGGGCATGCTGGCGACCTTCATCTTCCTGCGCGTGCCGGGCCACCGGCTCTTCCGGAGCGTCTACTTCTTCCCGGCCGTGCTCTCGCCGGTGATCGTCGGCGCGATCTTCAACCTCCTGCTCGCCTTCGACGGTCCGCTCAACAGCCTGCTGGGCAAGGCCGGCATCGGCCCGGTCGACTGGCTCGGCGATCCGGACGTGACCATGTTCACCGTCGTCGGAGTGCACGTCTGGGCGACGTTCGGGATGGCCCTGGTGGTCTTCCTCGCCGGCTTCTCCACCCTGGACACCACCCTCCTCGACGCCGCCCGCGTCGACGGCGCCTCGCTCGCCCGGGTCATCCGGCACGTGATCGTCCCCGGCCTGTCCCGCACCCTCCAGTTCGTCTTCGTCACCACCATGATCGGGATGCTGACGTCCATGTTCGGCCTGCTCTACGTGATGACCGGCGGCGGTCCCGAGGGGTCGACGTACCTGCCGGAGTACTACATCTGGATCCAGCAGGGGCAGATGAACCGCCCGGCGCTCGCCTCCGCCGCCTCGACGGTTCTCTTCCTCCTCATGCTCGTCGTCGGGCTGATCCAGATCGGGCTGCTCCGCCGCGCGGGGAGGGAGAGCTGATGCGCCGCCCCCGCCGGAGCGCCTGGGTGGTCGCCGTGCCGATGGCCGCCCTCGCGCTGGCGACGGTCTACCCCCTGGTGTTCACCGCCAACGTCGCCATGAAGTCCCGCCACGACTACGTCCTCGACCGGTTCTCCCCGGCGGACTCCCTGCGCTGGGACAACATCGCCACGGCGTGGACGAGCGTCGGGCTCGGCCGGTACTTCGTCAACTCCGTCGTCGTGGTGGCGTCCGCCGTCGCGCTTCTCCTGCTGCTCGGGTCGATGGCCGGCTTCGCCCTGAGCCACCTGCGGTTCCGGGGTTCACGGGTCCTGTTCCTGTGCTTCCTGGCGGCGCTGTTCGTACCGTTCCAGGTGGTCATGGTCCCGCTCGCGCAATTCATGGCGGACACCGGCCTCATCGACACCTACCCCGGGCTGGTCCTCGCCTACGTCGCGCAGTTCCTCCCGTTCTCGATCTTCCTGATGACGAGCTACTACACCGGGATCCCGCGCGAGATCGTGGACGCCGCCCGGGTCGACGGGAACACCCTGTACGGCGTCTACCGGCGGGTCATGCTGCCGATCGGCCGCCCCGCACTGCTGTCGGTCGGCATCCTCAACGCCCTGTTCTGCTGGAACGACGTGCTCATCTCCCTGCTGGTGATGCCGTCCGCCGAACACCGCACCCTCATGGTGGGCGTCACCTCGCTGCGCGGACAGTACTCCGACGACATCCCCACCTTCGCCTCCGGAGTGCTGATCGCCGCACTGCCGGTCCTCGTGATCTACCTCTTCTTCCAGCGCCAGATCGCCGACGGGATCACCGCCGGCGCCACGAAGGGCTGACATGCGGATCACCGGATATCGCACGCTGACGACCTTCCTCGACTGGGGCCGGCCCGTCGGCGACGCCAACGGCGTCCTCACCGACGGGATCACCCCGGTCCCGGTGCTCCTGGTGGACACCGACGCCGGGATCACCGGCGTCGGACTGGGACCCCGCGTGAGGGAGGAAGCCGTCTTCGCCGCCCTCGACGGCGAGGACCCGCGCTGCGTGAACGCGCTCTACGACCGCATGCTCCGGCAGGCGTTCAAGGCCGGCCACGGCGGAGCCGTCTTCGGGACCATCGGCGCACTCGACACCGCCCTGTGGGACATCAAGGCGAAGGCGGCCGGCGAACCGCTGTGGCGCCTGCTGGGCGGACGGGACCGGCGGGTCCCCGCCTACGCGTCCGGCCTCGACATCGCCCTCGGCGACGACGAACTTGCCACGGTCTACCAGGTCTACGCCGAGCGCGGCCTGCGGGCGGCCAAGCTCAAGGGCGGCCTCGACATCGAGCGGGACCGCGACCGGCTGACCCTCGTACGGGAGGTGCTGACCCGGGCCGGGCACGGGAGGCGGCCCGCCCTGATGCTCGACGCGAACGAGAACTGGACCCGCAAGCAGGCGGTGCGCCACGTCCGGGAGCTGGAGCAGACCCTCGACCTCACCTGGGTCGAGGAGCCCGTCCGGCGCTGGGACGCCGAGGGCCTGGCCGTCGTCGGGCAGGGGATCCGCGCGTCGGTGGCGAGCGGCGAGAACCTCACCGGGCTGGAGCAGTACCGCCCCCTGCTGGCCCAGGGCGCCCTCGACATCGTGCAGACGGCGGCGGCCTGGGGCGTGACCCACTTCCTCCGGGTGGCCGCCCTGGCGCACGCCCACGACCTTCCGGTCAGCCCGATCGGCGGCTCCCCGGTCGCCCTGCTGCACGCCGCGACGGCCGTGCCCAACCACCTCGCAAGCGAGCTTCAGAACCTCCGGGAGCCCGTCGGCCTCTCCTTCGACCTGCGCGTCGAGGACGGCGCCTTCGTCCTCGGCGACTCGGCGGGCCTGGGCATCGAGGTCGACGAGAAAGCGATCGCGGCGGCGGTACGCCCCCCGCCCGCCGCCGCCTGCGAAGGCCCCGAAGTACGCCCCGAGTACGCCGGACGGCGGCTGCTGGCCACGGGGGACCGCGGCCGCCCCGCCACGCTCCACCCGGGACTTCCCGTGCTCCCCCCGCCACAGCGCCTCGACGGGGTGCCGCACGACGCCCGGCCCTGACCCCCCACCGCGAAGAAAGGACACGGCCATGCCTCCACTCCGCGCACCGTACGCACGCACAGGCGCCGCGGCGGCCGCCGCGGCCCTGGCCGCCGGACTGCTCGCCGCCCTGCCCACCGAGTCGCTCGCCGCACCCCGGCAGTACACGCTCGTCGTCGCGCCGACCGGCGCCCCCCGGGCCGCCGACGACGGCCCGGGGACCGCCGGGCAGCCGTTGCAGACCCTCGCGGAGGCGCAGCGACGGGCCCGGGACCTCGCCGGCCGGGGCGACGGCGATGTCGAAGTGAGCCTGCTGAAGGGCATCCACCGCCTCGGCTCCCCGCTGCGCTTCGGCGCCGCCGACTCCGGCCGCGACGGACACACGGTCACCTGGACCGCCGCCCCGGGAGCGGAAGCCGTGCTGAGCGGCGCGGAACCGGTCACCGGCTGGGAACTCGACGACCCCGCGACGGGCATCTACAAGGCCGACGTGGGCACCGGCTTCGACAGCCGCCAGCTCTACGTGGACGGCGTACCCGCACAGCGCGCGCGGACCGGGCTGCCCCGGTCCGACATCACGCTCAACGCGGCGGGCTTCACCCTCGACAACCCGGACCTCGCCTACCTCGCCGGCCTGCCCGACCAGAAGCGCATCGAACTCCAGGCGAAGCTGTCGTTCACCAACCGCTTCGCCCCCGTACAGAGCATCTCCGGCTCGACGGTCGTCATGCAGCAACCCGCCTGGGACAACAACACCTACGGGTACGACACCATCCAGTCCCCGTTCCGGACCCCGGCGTTCTCCCTGCTGAACTCCAAGCGGTTCCTCGACGAGCCCGGCGAGTGGTACCTGGACACGACCGCCGGCACGCTGTTCTACAAGCCGCTGCCGGGCCAGGACCTGCAACGCGCGCAGGTCGAGCTGCCGCGGCTGGAATCGCTGCTGGAGGTCGGCGGCACCTACGACGAGCCGGCCCGCAACCTCCGGTTCGAAGGGCTGACCTTCACCGGCACCACCTGGCTGCACCCCGGCACCGCCGACGGATACGCCAACCAGCAGACGGGCGCGTTCCTCACCGGAGTCCAGCCCCACCGGCCGTCCGACGCCTTCACGTCGTGCGCGGTGGGCTGCCGCGGCTTCGAGGGCGCCCGCAACAACTGGGCACAGGCCCCCGGGGCGGTGCAGGTCTCGGCGGCCGAGGACATCGGCTTCGAGAACAACGGCTTCGTCAACCTCGGCTCCGTCGGCCTCGGCATCGGAAACGACGCCAACGCGCACGGCTCCGGCGTGGGACTGGGCGCGAGGAACGTGTCGGTCGTGGGCAACACGTTCACCGCGAGCGCCGGCGGCGGCATCGTCGCGGGCGGGGTGCGCCCGGACGCGCACCATCCGTCCGACCCGCGCATGACCAACGCCGACATCCTGATCAGGAACAACCGCATCCACTCCACGGCGCTCGAATACCTCGACCAGGACGCCGTCTTCGCCAGCTACGTCACCGGACTGGACATCGAGCACAACTACATCTCCGACATGCCCTACACCGGCATCGGGGTCGGCTACGGCTGGGGCGCCAACGACCCGGGCGGCAGCCCGGAGTACATCAACCGCGGGCTCTACGACTTCCAGCCGATCTACCGGACCCCCACGACGCTGAGCGACGTGCGGGTCGTGGGCAACCACGTGCGCAACGTCGTGCAGACGATGTTCGACGCCGGCTGCATCTACAGCCTCTCCGCGATCCCCGACGGCGTCATCGACGAGAACTACTGCGAGGACAGCGGGCAACTCGGCCTGTACTTCGACGAGGGCTCCCGCTATCTCAGCGCCGGCAGCAACGTCTTCGTCGGCAGCGCCGGCCAGTGGGCGCACGCCAACAACCAGAACGGCAACCACACCGGCGACCTCACCCTGGTCGGCAACTACACCACCAACCCCGCCATCACCGGCATCGTCGACGGCCAGCGCGGCAACGTCGCCCGCGACAACGCCACCTTCAACGTCGGCGACATCCCCGCCGGGGCCCGCGAAGTGATCTCCAACGCGGGCCCGACCGGCTAGGCCGGCGTGCACGGTCACCGCAGCCGCGGTGACCGTGCACGCAGCCCGGCGCGGTTCAGTCCGGTACGCGGACGTCCCTGCCGCTGAACCGCTGCCAGTAGTTCACGCAGGTGTCCCGCCAGTCGGCCGCGTCCGTCTCGTGGAGCGCCAGCTTGGCCCTGACCTCGGCGAAGCGGCGGGCGTCGATCCCGGGTTCCAGCGAGTCCCAGGTCCGGCGCATGCCGCTGACGTACCGGACACCCGAGTAGTAGTGGTGGACGAGTTCGTCCCAGAAGATCCTGCCGCTGCTCATGGGGCGGTCCCAGGGCACGTGATGGAACCACATCAGGAGGTTCTCGGGGACGGTGTCGATGTCTCCGTAGGCCGCTTCCAGGGTGGGGGAGTACTGGGCGGTGAAGTTGCTTCCGGTGGGGGAGCGGTCGTAGCCGAGGCCGGCGCTGTCCGCCTTGTTGTAGTAGACGGGGTTCCAGTCCTCGCGCGGGAGGTGCGATTCCGAGGGGCCGGGGCCGTAGTGGACGTCGGCGGTGAACTGGTGTGCGATCCCGAGGGGGGTCTGGTAGCTCACCAGTGCTTCCCAGGAGCCCATCATCATGGAGACGATCGTGTCGACGACGTTCCGGCTGTTGCTCCAGGTCATCCGCACCCAGTCGGCGGCGATGTCCGCGGAGTCCGCGGTCCAGTCCCAGCCCTGGCGGCCGAAGGCGTACAGGTTCGCCTGGGAGAAGTGGTGTCCTGTCAGGTTGTCGGCGTTGCCCAGGTTGGCCACGCCGACGACGGCGGTGTCCGAGTGGCCCTGGGCCGTTCCGTCCACGACGTGGCCGACCAGGCGCCTGTCGAGGGGCCGGCCCTGCTCGTCCGTGGCGTGGGTGTCGGTCTTGAGGATCTCCTCCCACATGGGAGCCAGGAAGCAGAGCATCCGGTTCTGGCCGGTGTACTCCTGGGTGATCTGGAGTTCGAGGGCCTGGTTGGTGTTCTCCATCCGGCCGAACATCGGGTGGACGGGCTCCCTGGCCTGGAAGTCCAGGGGACCGTTCTTGGTCTGGAGGAACACGTTGTCCAGGAAGCGGCCGGTGGTCCCGTCCGGCTGGGGCTCGTCGTCGATGTGGCCGAACTCCAGGTAGGCGCGCTTCAGCCGGTCGCTGTCGACGTCGGGGTTGTAGACGAAGGTCCGCCAGTAGATCCTCAGGCCGAGAGGTGCCACCGCCGTCGCCATGCCGTTGGCGCCGTCTCCGTGGTCGTAGCCGAAGTCCTGAGGGCCCGG
The DNA here is from genome assembly GCF_045781775.1 of Streptomyces sp. 184. Lineage (NCBI taxonomy): Bacteria > Bacillati > Actinomycetota > Actinomycetes > Kitasatosporales > Streptomycetaceae > Streptomyces > Streptomyces sp. 184. The sequence continues at coordinate 3,035,583 of NZ_CP123230.1, forward strand.
CTGGCCCTCGGAGTTGGCCTTCACGGTGAAACCGAGGAAGTCGGGTATGGATTCCTGGATCCGCCGGGCCCTCCGGGTCCACCAGGCCCGGAAGGCGGCGTCGGTGGGTGCCATCTGCTCCTCGGTGAGCGTGTCCGGCGCGAAGCGGCCGTCCATGGGCGCCGCGTACCGGATGGAGAGCGCGAGCCTGATCCCGTACGGCCGCAGCGCGTCGGCCAGCGCCGCCTCCTGCGCGATGTACTCGGGGGTGAGGTAGGAGTTGTCGGCGTTGACGTTGTTGATGGTGATCCCGTTGATCCCGACGGAGGCCATCGCGCGCGCCGCCACGAGGTAGCGGTCGAGGACGACCGGCAGGTTCAGCGGGGCGCTGACGCCGGTCGCGGCGAAGTTGAAGATCGCGCCGTTCTCGCCGTTCAGCCCGCCCGTTCCCGGCTCGTCGTTGCCGGCGTAGAGGCGCTCGGTGTCCCAGTAGTTCAGGTGGCGGCTGGCGATCCTCGGGGTCTCGGCGAGTGCCAGTTCCGTGATCGGCTTGTGCGTCTGGATACGCCGCAGGAACGCGAACGTGCCGTACAGCGCCCCCACTTCGGTGGTGCCCGCGACGAGGGTGAAGGTCCGCCGCCCCTGGGAGACCGACCTGATGAGGAAGCCGTCCCGGCCCAGGCGCTCCAGCTCGCCGGCCGCGAGGAACCGGCGCACGGCCCGTGAACTCTCCGGGGTCCCCACGACGACGGCGCCGTCGGGCGGGACGTCCACCGGCCGCAGCAGTGCCCGCACCGGCCGGTCCAGCAGCCCGCTCAGGCCCCGGACCAGCTCCTCCCTGGCCGCCTCCAGGGTGGAGGCCATCAGCCGCTCGGCCGATCCCGGAGCCGTGCTCAGGTCCGGTGTGTGGCGGTACGAAGCGTTCCGGTCGGCGTTCTCCACGACGACGGCGGTCACCTGCCGCCGGTACTGCCTGAGAAGGTGCGGATCGGCGACGGGCACGTAGCGCAGCCACATGTCGGAGCCGTCGTAGTCGTCGTCCCGCGGCCCGGCGGGACCGAGGGGCGCGCCCTCCCGGTCCAGTGCGCCCGCGGCCCTGCCCGCGTTCGGTCCCAGGGCCGCGCCCGCCGCGACCGCACCCATGAACGACCGTCGATTCATTGACATGAACCCGTCTTACCAAATTGTGCCCCATGTGTCAGCGGGGGGAACTCTGATCACGTCCATGAACCTCGTGACGGCCCTCCCGCGCCTCGGGGTCACGGGGTCGCCAACTCGAACCGCGCCACCCGCACGCTCCCTCCGAGCGCTCTGGTCGCGTGGTTGAAGACGGCGTAGCGGTAGCCCATGAAGAACTGCCAGGCGTTGTTGAGCGTGAAGGCGGGACCGAGCGGGCTGAAGCCGCTGCCGTCCGTGCTGTACGAGAACTGGGCCTGCCGCCCGCTCCCGGGGCGGATGTCGGCGCGGACGCGCAGCCAGATCCGGCTGCCCGCGAGGCCGGCGCTCGCGCGCTCGGTGCCGGTGCCGGTGGTGTTCCAGTTGCCGTCCATGGACAGGCCGTCGACCATCACCACGCGCGTCGTACCGCCGTCGCGCTTGAGGCCGATCCAGGCGGAGGCGTCGCGCAGCATGGCGAGGCCCGCGCGGTCGCCGTCGGCCATCGAGGAGCAGTCGACTTCGACGGTGGCGGTGGAGGTGGGTCCCTGGATGCGGTGGGTCAGCGTGTTGCGTGCGCTGTACAGGTCGCCGGTCACCGTCGCGGTGCGCAGGGTCAGCCCGTTGCCGACCGAGAACCTGCCGGTGTCGGGGTTGTGGTTCCACTCCCACTGCGGGCCGAGCGCGCTGCCCTGGAAGGTGTCGACGCCGGTCATGGGCGCGACCGGGCGCAGCGGCAGCGGCGCCGTGTACGACTGGCCCCAGGCGCCGCCCACGAGCTGGAGGGTGGGCCAGCCGTCCCAGGACCAGGAGATCGGGGCGAGCGCGGGGACGCGACCGCCGGGGTAGGCGTCGACGAAGGCCATGTAGTGCCACCGGCCGTCCGGGGTGCTCACCAGGCCGCCCTGGTGCGGCACCCCGCCCCCGGCGATCGGCCCCGGCAGGTTGAGGAGCAGTTGCCGCATCTCGTACGGGCCGAAGGGACCGGAGGTGGACTTCAGGATGTACTGGCCGTTGGCCGGGCGGGTCAGGAAGATGTAGTAGTTCCCGTTGATCTTGTAGAAGCGGGCACCCTCCAGGGTGCCGACGCTCGACGGGGTGCTGAACACCTGCTGGGTACGGACCTGGGACCGTGCGTCCGGCGCGAGCTGGGCGACGTGGATGGCGGTGTTGCCGTAGGCCACGTAGGGGGTGTCGTCGTCGTCGAACAGCAGCCCCGCGTCGTAGTAGACGTTGCCGAGCGAGGCGTGCCTGGTCCAGGGCCCCTCGACGGACGCGGCGGTGTAGAGGTACGTACGGGCGAAGTCGATCTGGCCCACCCAGTAGAACGTGCTGCTGCTGGGCCGGTAGCCCAGCGAGGAGGCCCAGATGCCGCGGACGTAGCCGCGGCCGCCGTTCAGGTCGTACTTGCTGCCGAAGTCCAGCACCGGCACCGAGTGGCCGGCGAACTCCCAGCTGACCAGGTCGTAGGAGCGCAGGATGGGCGCGCCCGGCGAGTAGTGCATGGTGGAGGCGGAGTAGTAGTAGGTGTCGCCGACGCGGATGATGTCGATGTCCGCGAAGTCCTGCCACAGCACGGGGTTGGTGTAGGTCGCCCGCGGGGCGTCCGCCGCGGCCGGGGACTCCCCGGCCGTAAGGGCCCGTGCGGGGTGCGTGAGGGGCAGCGCGGTCGCGGCGGCCAGGCCGGTGGCGGCCGTGAGCATCCTGCGGCGGCTGGGGTGGCGCAGCGGGTCGGACATGGGGGGTCGGTCTCCTCGGTCGTAGGGGGGTCAGCTTCGGGTCCACCGCTGGCCGGCCTGGCCGTTGCAGGCGCCCAGGACCAGCCGCGAGCCGTTCGCGGTGGCCCCGCCGCTCGCCTCCAGGCACAGTCCGGCGTGCACGTTGCGGATCGACCCGTCGGCGGCGGCGGTCCACTTCTGGTTGTCCTGGCCGTTGCAGGACCAGGTGATCACCCGGGTGCCGTTGGCGGTTCCCTGGTTCTCGGCGTCCAGGCACTTGTCGCCGAAGACGCGGATCTCTCCGCCCGCCCACGTCGTCCAGAGTTGGTTGGCGGCGGTGTGGCAGTCCCAGATCACGACGGCGGCGCCGGCGGTGGTGGCGGAGTCCTCCACGTCCAGGCAGCGGCCGGAGCCGGTGCCGCGGATCCGGGAGGTCTCGGCGGCGAGGGGTGTGCCGCCGGTGACCCGGAACGCCGTCACGCCGTGCGCCGGTACGCTCGCGGTGATCTGGCCGCTCGATCCCGACGCGGCGCCGGTCCACAGGTCGGTGAGGGTGAACGACCCGCCGGTCAGGCCGATCTGCGCGGCCGAGGTGCTGACGGTGGCGGCGCTCTCGCCGCGGTTGAACAGTCCGACGGCGACCGAGCCGTCGGCCAGAGGCTTGGCGAACACCTCGGTGGCGCCGTCGTCGCGTACCCGTCGCCCGCCGGCGCCCAGCGAGTCCTGGTTCACCGCCAGCAGCCGCTGGTTGCGCAGCACGGCGCCGACGTCGGCGGACATGGTGCGGATGTCGTTGCCCGCCATCAGCGGCGCGGCCATCAGCGCCCACAGGGTGAAGTGCGAGCGGGACTCGGCGAGCGACAGCCCCGGCCGGCCCACGACCAGCATGTCCGGGTCGTTCCAGTGGCCCGGGCCGGCCTGGGCGGCGAGCGGGGCGTTGACGTCGACGACGTTGCCGACGCCCATCGGGTAGCTGTTGACGTTGCCGTTCTGCCAGATGTCGAGCAGGTCCTCGGTGGTGCGCCACAGGTCGGCGACCTCGCCCCAGTTGTACGTGGAGCCGGTGATCGCGTGGAAGCTGTTGGGGTTGATGCTGTAGACGATGGGCCGGCCCGTGGCCCGCAGGGCGTCGCGCATCAGGGAGAACCGGGCCACCTGCTGCTCGCGCGTGCCGTCGGGCGAGCACCAGTCGTACTTGAGGTAGTCCACGCCCCAGGAGGCGAAGGTGCGGGCGTCCTGCACCTCGTGGCCCATGCTGCCCGTCGAGCCGGGGAACGTGCCGACGCGCTGCGCGCAGGTGCGCTCGGTGGGTACCTGGTAGAGCCCGAACTTCAGGCCGCGGCTGTGGATGTAGTCGCCCAGCGCCTTCATCCCGCCGGGGAACTTCGTCGGGTGTGCGCGCAGGTTGCCCTGGGCGTCACGCTGCGGGTCGAACCAGCAGTCGTCGACCACCACGTACTCGTAGCCCGCGTCCCGCATGCCCGAGTCGACCATGGCGTCCGCGGCCTGGCGGACCATGGCCTCCGTGACGCCGCAGCCGAAGCTGTTCCAACTGTTCCAGCCCAGCGGCGGGGTGACGGCCGGGCTGCCGGGCGCGGCCGTGGCCGCCGGCTGGTGCGTGGCGGCCGCCGGCTGGTGCGGCGCCGCGGCGGTCAGCGTCAGCGCCGCGGCCGTCGCCGCGAGCAGGCGGGCCAGTCGCCTTCGTGATCGGGTGAGCATGGGCGCTCCTTTCGCCGCACCCGTCCCGCGGCGTCTCGTGCGCCGCGGGACGGGCGGTTCCGTGCGGCTGTCGGATGTTCAGCAGGGCGGAGCCGGTCCGGGCGGGCAGGCCCGGTCCACGCGCGGACCGGGGGCGCGCCGGGTGCCGGGGGTCAGTAGCCGTAGATCATCTTGTAGGCGACCTCGGGCAGGAACTGCCCGGCTGCCGAGCCCGATCCGACACCGCAGTTGCCGTCGGACTCCCCGGGGGTCTTGAGCCACAGGAGCATCTCGGCGCCGCCGCCCTGCTGGGTGGGTGTGCCGATCTTGCGTCCGCCGGGGTTGCACCACTCGCCGTTCGAGCCGTTGCCGTTGCGGCTGGTGTCCACGACGAACGGCTTGCTGTAGCCGTAGCGCTGGCCCAGTGCCTGGTTGATGCCGCCGGCGTAGGACACGCTCTCCGAGGTGGTGTAGTAGTTCGAGACGTTGAGGGAGAAGCCCCTGGCGAGGCTGAGCCCCGAGGAGTGGAGGCGCTCGGCCATGGTCGAGGCGCTGACCCAGCCGGGGTTGCCCGCGTCGAGGTAGACCCAGGCGTTCGGCGCGCTGGACCGGAACTTCGACAGGGCGTTGGTGAGCATGGTCTGCCGCTCGACGATCTGCGCCTGGGACATGCAGTTGTAGTCGCCCAGGGCGTCGGGCTCCAGTACGACGACGGCCGGGCGGCTGCCGATGCCGCGGGCGAAGGCGTCGATCCACCTGGCGTACTCGGACGGGGAGGCGGCTCCGCCGCCCGAGTGCCCGCCGCAGGCGTCCCGGCCGTACATGTTGTAGGCGACGAGGAGCGGCAGTTTGTCGGCGCCCTGGGCCGCACCGGTGTACGAGCCGACGGCGGAGCCGATGTCACCGCTCCAGGACCCGAACCAGCGGGCCATGGGGGTGGCGGCGATGGAGCTGCGGATCGCGGCCGCCCGGCCGTCCCCGGGGTTGGCGGCCGACCAGACCGCGGGGCTGGAGTTCGGGTCGACGTAGAAGCCGCTGGTCATGGCGAGCGGGGTGGGCGCCGCCTGCGCGGAGGGCGACGAGGCGAGGAACAGCGGCAGAGCGAGGAGTGCTGCCACCGCCCCGCGTATGAGTGTGCGCATCGGTGAACCTCATTCATGAAGGGGAACGCCGCGCGGCTGTCGTCCTGAGCCCGCGGCATGAAGGTGCGACGACGTCGAGCTGCGGCACTCGGAGCACGAGTGGCGCGAGGGAGCGGCCGTGAATCTTGGGAGCGCTCCCAATTTGCGGCGGAGATTCGCGCGTGCTTCCGGCCATCGTGTCCGTGCTGATGGGGACCTGTCAAGAGTTGCTACGCGCCCACCCTTCACCAATGGGTGGGGAGTCGTTAGGGTCCCAGGACTGGAAGCGCTCCCGGCGGGTGAGGGGGACAACCTGGCAGCCACGGTTCGGAGAGGGTCCGGTGTCCATGACCGAGGTGCAGCGCCGGCAGCCCACGCTCGACGAGGTGGCCGAACGTGCCGGCGTCTCCCGCTCGGCGGCCTCCCGGGTGCTCAACAACGCGCCCCACGTCAGCCCCGAGAAGCGTGCCGCGGTCCAACGGGCCATCAGGGAACTCGACTACGTGCCGAACACCACGGCGCGGGCGCTGGCCACCCGCCAGCGGGGCGCGGTCGCTCTCGTCATCTCCGGCGAGGCCCCGTCGATCTTCGCGGACCCGTTCTTCGCCCGGGTGATCGTCGGCGCCTCCGGCGCCCTGGAGGAGGCCGACCTGCACCTGATGCTGTGCCTCGCGGCGAGCGATCGCAGCCGACGGCGCCTGGCGGAACTCCTGCGCGCCCGGGGCGTCGACGGCGCCATGCTCATGGCCGTCCGGGAGAACGACCCCGTGCTCCCCATCGCCCGGGACACGGAGGTGCCCGTGGTCTTCGGCGGGCGCCCGCCGGGATCCGAAGCACCCTCGTACGTGGACGTCGACAACGCCGGCGGCGCCCGCCAGGCCACCGAACACCTGCTCGCCCGCGGGCGGAGACGGGTGGTCATGATCTGCGGGCTGCCGGACACCGAGGTGAGCCGAGCGCGTCACCGCGGCTACCGGGAGGCCATGGTCCTCGCCGGACTGCGGCCCGTCCCCCCGGAACACGGAGACTTCACCGAACCCAGCGGCGCCGCCGCCATGGCCGCGCTGCTGGCGCGGCAGCCGGACCTGGACGGAGTGTTCGCCGCCAACGACAACATGGCCGCCGGCGCGCTGCGCGCGCTGCGCGGCGCGGGCCGCGCGGTGCCCGGTGACGTCGCGGTCGTGGGCTTCGACGACCTGGACATCGCGCAGATCGCCGAACCGTCGCTGACCACGGTCCACCAGCCCATCCAGGCCCTGGGCAACGAGATGGCGCGCGTGCTCGTCGGGCGCATCGCCGGCGAGGAACCCAGCTCCCTGATCCTCCCCACCCGTCTCGTCGTCCGCGCCAGCACCTGAACGGCGGCCGCGGTGGGGGTGCGGCCGGCAGCCGTCCACCGTCGGCCGGGGCCCCACACCGTACGAGCGCAGGCCACGCCGTGCCGGCGGTCACCCGGGGCCGCCCGTCCGCCGGACCTCCGCGGGTGCGGCGACCGCCCTTCCGCCCCGCGCCTTCCGGCCGGAGGTCTCTGCCCTCTCCTTCCTGACCTGAACCCCCGCCTCGTCCTGAAGGCGGGCCGCCTCCCTGCGGAGCGCGGGAAGCAGCCGCACGAGGGCCTCCCCGGGGCAGTTCGTCTCGTACGCCCCGATGTGGCCGAGGACGGCCGGCACGCTGACGGAGCTGTCCTTCGGGAACCGGCTGTTGCTGTTCGTGGAGACCAGTTGGGCACGGGCGGCGGGGGTGGCGCCGGTGAGCCCGAGTTTCCAGGCGATGAGCCTTGCCACGGACTCCCTCAGCCGCTTCGGCACGGGCACGCCTTCCGTGTACGTGCCGATCGCGGCGATGCCGGCCGTGCCCTTGTTGAGGCCGACGGTGTGGGCCCCGACCACCGCCCGGTCCACACCGCCGAGGCGGCCCTCGAAGATCGTGCCGCACTTGTCGACCAGGAAGTTGTAGCCGATGTCGCCCCAGGCTTTGCCGACCGCGTGCGTCGCGTAGATCTCGCGCACGAGATGGGGGCTGTCCGCGCACGCGTAGTCGTTGGCGTTGCCGGTGTGGTGGATGACCACGGCGTGTACGGCATCCGCGTAGCGTGGTTTCTGGTCGAGGAGGCGCGGATCGGCGCCCCAGTGTTCACGGACGGTGACGGCGGGCCGCAGCGTGTCGACGGGGGAGAGCGGACCGGCCGAGGCGTTCGGGCGCCGCGCGGCCGGGCCCGGGTCGGCGCCGACGTGCGGAGGCCCGGCGACGGCCAGCGCGGTGAGGGTGGCCGCCACCGCGGCGCCGACGCCGGCGGCGGCCCGGCACAGGGGGCGCCGGCACCTGTCGTAACCTCGCGGGCCTCTCATATCCGTCCAGCCTGCGGGCTTCCGGACCGCACCGCCGGTTGGATTGCTCTGGACGGAGGCCCGCGCGCCCGGCCACCGCGCCGCGGGCCGCCCGCCCGGCGCTCCGCCGACCGGGCTGCCTCTGCGGGATGGCGGCGGTGCGCGGCCGCTCGACGGCCGAGGGGGCGGGCGGGGCCCGCCCGCACCGGGCACGCCGCGAACGTGCCGCCTCAGTACACCGTCGGCCAGCCGCCGTCCCAGCTCATGAGGTTCAGGCCGAGCTTGGCCGCCCCGTTCTGGCGGGCGTCGTAGTAGTGGTAGACGAGGAGGTCGCCGTCCACGTCGGCGATGACGTCCTGGCCGCCGGGCCCGATGATGTCCCCGTGCGACTCCAGGACGAGCGAGCCGCCGTTGTTCCGCATGTCGACGCCGTTCTTGTCGACATACGGTCCGTTGGGGGCGGTGGCGCGGCCCACCTTGATCTTGTACGTGGAGTCGACGCCGGCGCAGCAGGTGTCGTACGAGGCGAAGAGGTAGTAGTACGCGCCGCGCTTGACCACGGTGGGGCCCTCGACCGCCTTGGTGCCGGTGGGCCGCGAGGCGAGGGAGCGCAGCACCGGTTCCCCCGCGGGCTTGCCGGTGGCCGGGTCCACCTCGATCTGCTTGATTCCGGACCACCAGGAGCCGAAGGCCAGGTACCAGGTGCCGCCGTCCACCAGCAGGCTGGGGTCGATGGCGTTGTAGTCGTCGCCGGGCTGCGAGTCGATGACCCGCCCCCGGTCCTGCCAGCTTCCCGGCTCTCCGGTGGACGAGGTGGCCAGGCCGATCGCGGAGTGGTTGGAGCCGAAGGTGGAGAGCGAGTAGTACATGTAGTAGGTGTCGCCCACCTTGGAGACGTCCGGCGCCCACGGGTCGTTGCCGGGTGAGTACTCCGCCCACCACCCCGGGGCCCGGCCGAAGGCGTCCCCCGTGCGCCCGAAGGCCGTGCGGTCGGTGGAGGCGCGGCCCTCGACAAGCCCGTGCGTGGAGTAGAGCAGGTACTTCCCGCTGTCGGTCCGCACCATCGACGGGTCGTGGACGTACACGTCGCCGGTGACCAGCCCCGGGCCCGGGTAGGCCGCGGCGCTGCCCGGCAGCAGGGCGAGGGCCGCGGCGGCGGCCAGGCCGGCGGCGGTGCCGCGGACGAGGTGGCGCTTGTGCACAGCGGGCGTGTGCCGGCTGCGGCCTGCGTGGCTCATGGGGGTCTCCTTGTCGAAGCGGTGCCACTCCTCGGTCGCCGCAGCCCCCGCGGAGGTTGCCCGCGGCGGCCGTACGGACCGATCGCCGGCCGCCGTCACTGGCCGGCCAGTCCGGTGTGGGAGATGCCGCGCACGATCTGCCGCTGGAAGAGCGCGAAGACCACCAGCAGCGGCAGCCCGGCGATGACGACGGACGCCATCATCTGCGCGTAGCGCACGCCGTAGGACGACTGGACGTTGACCAGCCCGACGGGCAGGGTCATGCCGTTCGGGTCGGTGGTCACGAGGAACGGCCAGAGGAAGTTGTTCCAGGTCGAGATGAAGGTGAAGATCGCGACCGCGGCGAGCACCGGCCGCGACAGGGGCAGCACGATCGTGAAGAACACCCGCCAGCGGCCCGCCCCGTCGACGAACGCCGCCTCCTCCAGCTCGCGCGGCACCCCCTCGAAGAACTTCACCAGAATGAAGACCATCGCGGGCACGGCCACCTGGGGCAGGATCACGCCCCAGTAGGTGTCCACCAGGCCGAGCTGGACCATCTCCGCGAACAGCGGCGCGATCAGCACCTGCGGCGGCACCATGATCCCGGCCAGGACGAGGGCGTAGAGCGCCTTGCGGCCGCGGAACTCGGTGCGCGCGAAGCCGTAGGCGGCCATCGAGCAGAGCGCCACGGTCAGCACGGTGGTCATGGAGGCGATGTAGGCGGTGTTGAACAGCCAGCGGCCGATGTCGCCGGTCTCCCACACCGCCCGGTAGGCGTCGAAGGTGATCGTCGAGCCGATCCACTCCAGCGGCGTCTTCGCCGCCTCCGCGTCCGGCTTGAGCGAGACCGACAGCGCCCAGGCGAGCGGCAGCACCCACACCACGACGAGCAGCAGCGCGACGGCGACCAGGGCGACGCGCCCGCGGGTCCAGCGGGGCCTGCGGCCCGGGGCTGCGGCCAGTGCACTCATGACGACTCCTCGGCGTGGCGGCGGGACAGCCGCAGATGTATCAGCGAGACGAGCACGATCAGGGCGAAGAAGAGGTACGAGACGGCGGAGGCGTAGCCGATCCGGTAACCGGTGAAGCCCGACTGGAAGACGTACTGGAGGATCGGCCGGGTGGAGTCGTCGGGGCCCCCGCCGGTCATGATGTAGACCTGGTCGAAGATCTTCAGCGAGGCCAGGATCTGGAGCACCAGGACCACGCCGGTGGTGCGCCGCAGCAGCGGCAGCGTGACATACCGCAGCCGGTGCCAGGGGCCCGCGCCGTCCAGCTCCGCGGCCTCGTACAGGTGCTGCGGAATGGACTGGAGCGCGGCGAGGTAGAGCAGGAAGTTGAAGCCGACCGTCCACCACACCGTGGTCAGGACGATCGACAGCATCGCGTACCGCTCGTCCGTCAGCCAGCCGATGCCCGGGTGCAGCCCGAACTCGGCGAGCATCTGGTCGGCGAAGCCGAAGTCGGAGGGGTAGATCACCCAGAGGAAGAGCAGCCCGACGACGCCGGACGGCAGCACGAAGGGCGCGAACCAGCTCAGCCGCCACAGCCACTGCACGACGCGCAGGTGGTGCGCCAGCAGGGCGAAGACCAGGCCCATGACGACGAGCGGAACCGTGGACAGGATCGTGAACCACACGGTGTTCCACATCGACGACCAGACGTTCTCGTCCCGGAACGCCTCGGTGTAGTTGTCGAAGCCGACGTACTCGCCGCCGTCGCCGGTGATGTTGTCGCTGCGCAGGCTCAGGTTGACGCCGAAGACCAGCGGCCAGAGCAGGAACATCCCGTAGACCAGGAGGAAGGGGGCGATGAACACCAGCCCGTGCTCGGTCCACTTGCGGCGCACGGTGGCCGGCCGCTTGGCCGGCGCCGCGGTCTCGCCCTGCGGCACCGGGACGGTCGTGGTGGCGGTCATACGACGCCTCCCATCGGATCGGGGGTGTCCAGCAGCTTCTGGAGCCGGGACTTCGCCTCGCGCAGCGCGCCTTGCGGGCTGCGGGAACCGGTGAAGACGGTGGAGAACACGGCCCCCAGCTCGACCTGGAGCAACGAGGCGGAGCCCGCGAACCAGGCGGGCGGGTCGAGCACGACGTCGTCGATGACCGACCGGTACGCCGACTGCGGCCGCAGCTCCAGATAGGCCGGGTCGTCGAGTGTGGGCAGGTAGGCGGGCACGTGGCCGCCCTTGGCCCAGTCCACGGAGTGCTTCAGCATCCAGGCGACGAAGGCGTACGCGGCCTCGTTCGCCGCGCCGGACCGGTCGCCCTGGTGCGGCAGCACGAAGGAGTGGCAGTCGGCCATGACGGTGGGCCGGCCGAAGAGCCCGGGCACCCGGGTCATGGAGAACGGCAGCTTGTTGGCGGTGTACGTGGTCACCTCCCACTCGCCGTTGAGGTAGAAGGCGGTCTTGCCGGCGCCGAACACGCCGACGGAGCCGGGGTAGTCGGCGCGCCGCACCATCAGGCCCTCGTCGGTGAGCATCGCCATGAACTCCAGGACCTCAAGGGCCCTGGCGTCGTCGATGGTGATGCGGCTGCCGTCCTCGGACAGGACGGTGCCGCCGGTCTGCGAGTAGAAGGTGGCGAAGATCCGCCAGGGGGTGACGGTGTCGTTGCCGAGGGTCTCGGCGACCAGCGGCGGCACGCCGGTGACCTCCTTCGCGGTACGCAGCGCCTCGGTGAACGCGCGGACCCCCCGGATGGGCCGGAGGCCGCCGTCGTCGGCGAGCAGCCCGGCCTCCTCGCAGATCTCGGTGTGGTAGTAGAGCACGATCGGATGGGTGTCGAGCGGGATCGCGTACTGCTCGCCGTCCACCTGCCCGCGCCGCCAGATCTCCGCCGGGAAGCGGTCGGGGGTGACGCCGAGCGCCGCCAGCCGGTCCCGGTCGAAGGGGTCGAGCAGCTTGCCCGGGCCGAACCCGGCGAGCCGGGTGAGGTGCAGCACCGCGACCTCGGGTGCCCGCCCGCCGGCGCCCGCCATGCCCAGCTTCGTGTAGTACGGGGGACCCCAGTCGAGCTGGGTGGCCTCCATGTCGATGTCCGGGTTGTCGGCGCCGAAGGCGTCGACCATCGCGGACATGTTCACGCCGTCGCCACCGCCGAAGAGGTGCCAGTAGCGCAGCCGGGTCTTGCCCGCAGCGGTGAAGGAGGGCGCGGCGCAGCCGGCCGCGCCGAGAGCGGTGCCTGCCAGCGCACCGGCCCCGGCGGCCAGCAGCCGCCGCCGGCTCGGGTGTGGTTCGCGGTTCATGGCGCCTCCGTGACGCGTACGTTCAGCTCAGCCGGATGACGTTCCAGGACAGCGGCTCCAGAACGGCGCTGAGCGTGCCGTCCCGTAGCGCCGTGCCGGTCACGGTGTGCGGGACGACGCGCTCCGGGTCGTCGAGGGTGTTGCGCGCCTCCGGGTCGGAGTCGGCCACTGCGCTGTGCTCCACCACCGCGGAGACCGCGAAGCCGTGCAGTACCACCTCCAGCGGCAGCGGCCGCCGCTGGTCGCGGTTGACGGCGAAGACGGTGACCGCGCCCGTCTCCGGGTCGCGGACGGCCGTCGCGTGCAGCAGCGGCACCTCCCCGTACCTCTCGGTCTCGTGCACGGGCGACTCGGCGGCGATGTGCAGCACCTGCCCGCCGCGGGCGTACCGCGCCGCCTGCGCGAAGGGGTGGAAGGTGGTCTGCCGCCAGGCCGGACCGCCGGGCTCGGTCATGATCGGCGCGATGACGTTGACCAACTGGGCGAGACAGGCGACGCCGACCCGGTCGGCGTGCCGCAGCAGGGCGATGAGCAGCGAGCCGAAGACGACGGCGTCGACGACGCTGTAGTTGTCCTCCAGGAGGCGCGGGGCCTCGGGCCAGTCGAGGGGGCGCTCTTCGGTCTGCGCCCGGTGCCTCGACTGGTACCAGACGTTCCACTCGTCGAAGGAGAGGCCGATGCGCTTGGGCGACTTCAGCCGGGCGCCGACGTGGTCGCAGGTCGCGACGACGCTCTCGATGAAGGACTCCATGTCGGCGGCGGAGGCGAGGAAGGAGTCGCGATCGCCGTCCGGCTCTTCGTAGTAGGCGTGCAGGGAGACGTAGTCGACCAGGTCGTAGGTCTCGGCCAGCACCGTCGCCTCCCAGGCGGCGAAGGTCGGCATGGCCCGGTGGGAGCTGCCGCAGGCGACCAGCTCCAGGCCCGGGTCGAACTGGCGCATGGCGCGGGCGGTCTCGGCGGCCAGGCGCCCGTACTCGGCGGCGGTCTTGTGGCCGGTCTGCCAGGGCCCGTCCAGCTCGTTGCCGAGGCACCACAGGCGGATGCCGTACGGGTCCTTGTCGCCGTGCGCGATACGGCGCCGGGACGCCTCGGTGCCGTCGGGGTGGTTGGCGTACTCCAGCAGCTCGACCGCCTCGGCGACGCCCCGGGTGCCGAGGTTGAGGGCCATCATGGGTTCGGCCTGCGGCCCGAGCCGGCGCAGGAAGGCGGCGTACTCCGCGAGGCCGAAGCGGTTCGTCTCCGTGGACCGCCAGGCGAGGTCGAGCCGCCGCGGCCGCTGCTCGGCCGGCCCCACGGAGTCCTCCCACCGGTAGCCGGAGGCGAAGTTGCCGCCGGGGTAGCGGATCGTCGTCACCCCCAGCTCGCGGACGAGCCCGAGCACGTCGCCCCGCAGGCCGGCCTTGTCGGCGGCCGGGTGGCCGGGTTCGTAGATGCCGGTGTAGACGCAGCGGCCGAGGTGCTCGACGAACGAGCCGAACAGCCGCGGACTCACGTCGGCGACGGTGAAGGCGGAGTCGAGCGTGAGGCGGGCCGTGGACACGGCACGGGTCATTGCGCACCCTCCGGTCGTTCGAAATTTCGGATACCGATCGCAACTTCGAACGAGACCGTAGAATCGAACCAGCACCGCGTCAACGACTAGCGCAGCGTCATGTCCCACGCCCCGCCCGCGGCGCGGCAGGGGCGCCACCGTCGACTACGGGCGAACGCCGCCGGGTCCGGACGGCGGCGCCGGTACGTCCGGGCCGGCGCATCCGCGGTGCCTACCCCCGCAGGGCGAGCACCGCCCAGGCCGCCGTCGCGACCGTCGCGGCGCCGAGTTTGAGGAGGGTCAGGCGGGCCAGGAGCCGGTCGTCCCACTCCTCGCCGGTGCCGGAGGCGAACCGCAGGGCCGGGGTGGCCGCGCGGCCCAGCGCGAAGCCGAGGCCGGTGAGCAGCGCCACGCCCGCGTCGTTGGCCAGCAGCACTCCCAGCGCGAGGGCGTACGGCAGGCTCGCCGACACGTAGGTCCGTACCCCGGTGCCCATCTCGAACCCGAACTGGAGCGCGCCGCGCGCCAGATGGCGTTGCAGCACGTCCTGCGGAACCTGCCGCGCGTTCTGCGGCAGCGGCAGGCGCACCACGCCCGCGTCACGCGCGACGGCGAGCAGCCCGAGGACGGCCGTCGCGCCTGCGCGCCAGTCCGCCGGGACCGGAGCGGCCAGCCCGGAGGCAAGCCACAGCACGGTGGCCGACAGCAGGGCGCCGAGCAGCAGCCCGGCGGAGAAGACCCCGAGCACGGTGTTCTGTCGATGAACGGCCCGCCAACCTGGCGAGGCAAGCGCGTGCGCGCTGTTCCGCGTTCAAACGGAGCCGGAGAGCGAGTAGCCGGCCAGGCCGCCGAGGATCGTCCAGGTGAGCAGCGGACCGTACCAACTGGCCGCCGCCGCGCCCGCGCTGAGCACGAGCATCGGGACGGCCGGGTCGGTCAGCCGGCCGCGCCACGCCGGCCTGGTCGGCCCCGGGTCGACCTGCCCCAAGTCAGGCCCCGCCGACGAGGGTGCGCCAGGTCTGCTGCCCGACGATGCCGTCGCCGGTCAGCCCGGCGCCGCGCTGGAACTCCCGGGTCGCTTCCGCCGTGAGCGTGCCGAACGCGCCGTCCACCGTCAGGGGGTAGCCGTGCTTGACGAGCTGGCGCTGCGCGGCGCTGACGGCGTCGCCGGAGTCGCCCTGGCGGACGGTGACCACCAGGTGGGTCCAGGTGGTCGCGTTCACCGTGCCGGTCGGACCCAGGCCCATGGACTCCTGGAAGCCGGTGACCGCGGTCTCGGTGTTGGGCCCGAAGATCCCGTCCGGCTCGGTGGGGAACTCGTGGAAGCCCAGCAGGTGCTGGGCCGTGGACACGTCCGGGCCGCGCGAGCCGTCCCGCAGCGTGGGCCATGCGATGGCGCCCTCGCAGCCGCAGTCGGTGGTCCAGCGGCAGATGGAGCGCACCCAGCCGGAGCCGGAGTTGAAGTAGCCGTCGTGGCACCGCCGTTCGATGCCGCAGCCGCAGGCGCCGCATGCCCCGCTGAACGCCCACAGCCAGCCGTCGTAGGAGCCGGAGTAGCACTGGTTGGGCCGCAGGGTCCAGGTCACGCCGTCGTTGCGGTGGAAGCCCTCGTGCGGGCCGCTCGTCTCACAGGCGGCGGCGTGCACGGTGCTCGGGCCGCAGCCGGGGGAGCAGTCGTGCTCCGAGGCGTAGGAGGGGCAATCGCCCTCCCAGATGTCGTAGCCGTCCGCGTACGCCTGCCGGGCCGCCCCGAAGACGCCGAGGGCGGCGAAGCCCACGACCGTCGCCGACTGGAGCACGGTACGCCGGCGGGGTGCCAGGCTCGGCAGCGAGGAGGTGCTGCGACGGCGGGTGGGCCGGTCGGCGGCGCCGGAGCGGCGCAACTGGGGAACTTCGTCGAGGGTGGTCATCATGCGCTCCTCGGCTGACTGGTGTGGTGGGGGGTGGCGGCGACCAGGTCGCCCAGGGCGTCGGCGGAGCCGAGCGGCGCGCTGCGCACGACGCGCCCGGTGGTGCCGACGAGTACGGCGAACGGGGTCGCGATCGCGTCGTAGGCGGTGAAGAGGTCGGGTCGGTTCGCGGTGACCGGCACGCCCGTGTCCGCGGCGGGAGGTGCGTCACCGGCGTAGACGGCGCGCACCGCGGGCGGCCCGTCGAGGCGGCCGGCCGCCGCCAGCACCTCGGCGCAGGTACGGCATTCGGCGCTGAGGAAGAGCAGCAGCGTCTCGCGGTCCCCGGCCAGCAGCTCGTCCGCGTGCGGCGCGGCGCTGCCCGGCGCCACGCCCAGCCGCCCGGGGGAGCGGACCACCGCGCCCCGCGAGAGCTGGTGGACCTGCCGTACCAGCCCGGACACCACGAGGGCGAGCAGGGCGATGGCGACCCAGGACAGGATCAGGGCGCTGGTGGTGAAGTCCACGCTGAGCGGCCTCCTTCGGCGGCGGGTACGGTGCCCGTGCGGGCCGGTGTCCGTGCTGTCGCGAGGGGTTGGCCCATGGCGGCCGGCAGTACCCACAGCAGGGCCGTCAGTGTGAGGGCGGCCAGCGCCGCCGTGGTCCACTCGGCCGGGCCCTCGGGCGGGTCGCCGGCTCCCGCGGCCGACGCGGCGCCGACGGCGGCCAGCCCCGCGAACGCCCAGGCCCGGCCCACGACCCAGGAACTCAAGGGGACCTCGGTGCGCGAGCAGCCGCAGGGGCCGCCGCGCCCGGTCGCCAGGGCGTATCCGGTGTAGAGGGCGTAGCAGGCGAACGTCAGGGCGGCGGCGCCGAGTACGGCGGCGAGCGCGGCGCGGTGGCCGGCCAGCAGCGCGGCGACGCCGGCGACGGCGAGCAGGCCCTCGGCCGCCGTGGCCGCCCTCGCGGCCGGCGCCACGGCGCGGCGCGGCAGCAGCCCGTGGGCGGTCAGCGCGTCGGGCAGGGCGGCGGGCCGGCTCAGATGCGCGGCGCCGCCCGCGAGCAGGGCCAGCAGCACCACGCCCGCAGCCGTGGCGGCGATCAGCGACGTCACCCCACGGCCCGCAGGTCGAGCGCTTCGACGAGCGTGGGAACGCGGTCGGCGGTGGTGTCGGCCAGCGGCACGATGGTCGCCCACACCTCCTCGCCGGAGAGCACGAAGAACGGGCGCCCGTCGGAGAGCGAGTCGCGGAACAGCTCGCCCGAGGGCACCGACGCGCCCTGCCAGGGCGGGAGTTGCACGGTGTGCTCGCGGGTGGGCCGGCTCATCTCGACCAGGCCGAGCGTCGGCACTTCCTTGAGCACCGTGGCGGGCCGGGCCAGGCGGGTGCCGGCGGAGGCGTCCGGGGTGAGCGTGATGCCGTCGGAGTGCTCGGCGATGCCCAGGGTGCGCAGGAGCAGCAGCACGTCGGTGAGCACGGACCGGTAGAGCCGGGTGATCAGGCTGAACCGCCGGCCCTGCCAGACCACCAGCGTCGGGTTCTCCACCTGCTGCGACTGCGAGTCGTACTCGTGGGTGGTGGCGGTCCGCAGCGTGCCGCCCTGGAAGGAGAGTTCGCTGTCGAAGCCGGTGACCCCCAGGGACGCGGCCACCGACTCGGCCAGGTCTGCGGGCCCGGCGGTGAGTTCGTAGAGGCGGCCGTCGGCGACGACCTCGACGACGGAGGTCGCGGGCCGCGTCAGGTCGAGGTCGGCGGCGAGGCGGTACGCGATGCCGTCCAACGCGCGGTGCTCGACGGCAGTGGATGACGCCACGTGGTCCTCCTGAGAACGGTGTCCCGAACCTGTTGCGCTGAACGGCGATGGATTCTACCCGCATAGAATGACGGTGTACATACAACCCGATCGCCTTCCGGGGTGCCCGCACGCCTCGTTCGCCCGGTACCGACCGGGCCCGGGGACCCTCAGCCCCGTACGACCACCGGCGCCTCGCCGGGCGGCAGCACCTCGCCGATCACCGGGTGCCCCGGCACCTCGCCGGCCAGCAGCAGCCCTCCCGAGGTCTGCGCGTCGGCCAGCAGCAGCCGTTCTACCTCGGGGAGGCCGCCGAACTCGACCCAGGGCTCGACCCACGCCAGGTTCCGCCGGGTGCCGCCGCTGACGAAGCCGTCGAGCGCCGCCGGCCGGGCCCCCGCCAGCAGCGGAACGGCCGCCGCGTCGATCGCCACCGTCACCCCGGAGGCGCGGGCCACCTTGTAGGCGTGGCCCAGCAGCCCGAACCCCGTGACGTCCGTGCCCGCCCGGATGCCCGCGGCCACCGCCGCGACCGAGGCGTCCCGGTTCAGCGCGGCCATCACGGCCACCGCCTCGGGAAAGACCTCACCGGTCGCCTTGTGCCGGGCGTTGAGCACCCCGCTGCCCAGCGGCTTCGTCAGGGTCAGCGCCCGCCCCGGCTCCGCCGCGTCCAGCCGCAGCATCCGCTCGGGGTGGACCATCCCCACCACCGACATCCCGTACTTGGGCTCCGGATCGGTCACGCTGTGGCCGCCCGAGACCTGGCAGCCCGCCTCGTGCGCCACGTCACGGCCGCCCCGCAGCACCTCGGCGGCCAACTCCATCGGCAGCGCGTCCCTGGGCCAGGCGAGGAGGTTGATCGCCGCCCACGGGGTGCCGCCCATCGCGTAGACGTCGGAGAGCGCGTTGGCCGCCGCGATCCGCCCCCAGTCGTAGGCGTCGTCCACCACCGGCGTGAAGAAGTCGGCCGTGGTGACGACCGCCCGCTCGGCGTCGAGCCGGACCACGGCGGCGTCGTCCCCGCCGCCCTCCAGGCCCACCAGCAACTCCGCGGCCGGATCCTTCGGCCGGCTGCTCGTCCGGCCCAGGGAGGAGACCAGGGCGTCGAGTTCGCCGGGCGGAATCTTGCAGGCGCAGCCACCGCCGCCCGCGTACTGCGTCAGTCGAACGGTCATCCGCCGGACGCTACCGCCGAAGGCCCCTGCGCGGACAGGGGGGAGTGCGTCGCCCCGTGGCCGTAGACTCCCCGGCGGAGGCGGACGGGTGCCTGGTGGCCCCCACGGTCTTCAACACCGATGCGGTCGGGGACCCCGGCCGGGTGGGTTCGATTCCCATACGCCTCCGCCAAACCCCCACGCCGTTTTCGACGCCACCGGGAGGCCGGCGTTGACGGACGCCAGACGCCGCGTTCCGCGCACCGACGCCCTGCTCGCCGACCCGCGACTCGCCGAGGCCGCGGGGCGGCTGGGGCGCACCCTGGTCCGCCGCGCGGTCGCGGAGGCCCAACGTCGCGTACGCGCCGGTGCGTTGGCCCCAGAAGAGGCCGCCGACGCGGCCGTCGCCGCCCTGCCCCGGAACGCCACCTCGCTGCGCCCGGTGGTGAACGCCACCGGCGTCGTCGTGCACACCAACCTCGGCCGCGCGCCGCTGTCCGCCGCGGCCACCGAGGCGCTGCGGGCCGCGTCCGGCCCCACGGACGTCGAGTTCGACCTGAGCGACGGCCGCCGCGCCCGGCGGGGGAGGGGCGCGTCGGCCGCCCTCGCCGCGGCCGTACCGAACGCGGAGGCCGTCCACCTGGTCAACAACAACGCCGCCGCGCTGGTGCTGGCCGCCACCGCTCTGGCCGCCGGGCGCGAGATACTCATCAGCCGGGGTGAACTGGTCGAGATCGGCGACGGGTTCCGCCTCCCCGAGCTGCTGGAGAGCACCGGCGCAAGGCTGGTCGAGGTCGGCACCACCAACCGCACCCACCTCGACGACTACGCGCGCGCCGTCGGCCCCGGCACCGGCCTCGTCCTCAAGGTGCACCCCTCCAACTTCCTGACCACCGGCTTCGTTTCGTCGGTCCCGGTCGCGCGGCTCGCCACCCTCGGCGTCCCGCTGGTCCACGACATCGGCTCCGGGCTGCTGCGGCCGCACCCCGCGCTGCCCGACGAGCCCGACGCGGCGACCTCCCTCGACCAGGGCGCCGACCTGGTCACCGCCAGCGCGGACAAGCTGCTCGGCGGCCCCCAGGCGGGCCTGCTGCTCGGCCGGCGCGACCTGGTCGAACGGCTCCGCACCCATCCGCTGGCCCGCGCGCTGCGCGTCGACAAACTGACCCTGGCCGCACTGGAGGCCACCCTTCTCGGTCCCCGGCCCCCGGTGGAACGGGCCCTGGCGGCACGCGAGGCCGACCTCGCCGCCCGTGCCCGGACCCTGGCGGCCGGGCTCGCCGAACGAGGCGTCGCCGCCGAGGCGGTGTCCAGCGAGGCCCGCGTCGGCGGCGGGGGAGCGCCCGGCGTCACCCTGCCGAGCGCCGCCGTCGCACTGCCCGCCGCCCTCGCCGGCCCGCTGCGCGCCGGCGCCCCGGCCGTCGTCGGCCGGGTCCACGGCGACCGGCTGCTGCTCGACCTGCGGACCGTTCCCGAGGAGGACGACGCGAGGCTGCTCGCCGCCGTTCTCGCCACGGTGACCGCGCCGCCGCCGGAGGAGGCGTGACCGCGGCCCCCGGCCTGGTCGTCGCGACGGCCGGCCACGTCGACCACGGCAAGTCGACGCTGCTGCGGGCGCTGACCGGCACCGACCCCGACCGGCTCGCCGAGGAGCGGCGCCGCGGCCTCACCCTCGACCTCGGCTTCGTCTGGACCACCGCGCCCGGCGGGCGCACCCTGGCCTTCGTCGACGTGCCGGGCCACCACCGCTATCTGGCCACCACCTTCGCCGGGATCGCCACCGCGCCCGCCGTGCTGCTGGTGGTCTCCGCCGACGAGGGGTGGCGCCGGCAGACCGCCGAACACCTCGCGGCGCTCGACGCGTTCGGCGTACGCACCGGGCTGCTGGTCGTCACCCGCGCCGACCTCGCCGACCCCGCGCCGGCGCTCGCCGAGGCCGTGGAACGGACCTCCGGCACCGGCCTCGCCGGTGCGCCGGCCGTCGCCGTCAGCGCCCGCACCGGCGAAGGGCTCGACCTGCTCGTAGGCGAACTCGACACGCTGGCCGCCGCCCGGCAACCGCCCGACCCGGCGGCCCCCGTACGGCTGTGGCTGGACCGGGCGTTCACCATGGCGGGCGCCGGCACGGTCGTCACCGGAACCCTCGAAGCCGGAACCCTCGCCGAGGGCGACACCCTGCACCTCGCCCCCGCCGGCCGCACCGTGCAGGTGCGCCGCCTCCAGAGCCTCGGCCACACCGTCCCCCGGGTGACCGGCCCCGCCCGCGTCGCCGTCAACCTCCGCCGGATCGCCGCCGACGAGGTCGGCAGGGGCAACGCGCTGCTCACACCCGGGCGGTGGTGGACCACGGACCGCGTGGACGTCCGGTACGTACCGATCGGCGGGCCGGACGGCAGCGCGGAACCTCCCCGCCTGGCGTCCGAACCCCTGGTCCACTGCGGCACCGCCGCCACCAGCGCGCGGCTGCGCCCGCTCGGCCGGGACGCCGCACGCCTCACCCTGCGCACTCCGCTGCCGCTCCACGTCGGCGACCGGCTGCTGCTGCGCGACCCGGGTTCCCGGCTGCTGGTCGGCGCAACGGTGCTGGACCCGGAGCCGCCCCCGTTGACCGGCCGGGGGGCCGCCGCCACCCGCGCCCGCCGGCTGGCCGGCATCGCCGAGCCGACCGACCCCGCCGTCCGGCTGGCCACCGTCGGCCTGGCCGAACGCGGCCGACTCGCCGCGCAGGGCTATGCCGTCGATGCGGACGGCGCACGCTGGCTGCTCGACGGAGGGCACACCGAACGGCTCGGCGCCGCCCTGGCCGCGGCGGTGCGCGAACACGCCGAGGCCCACCCCGCCGACCCCGGACTGCCGCTCGCCCGCGCCCGTCGACTCCTCGCGCTGCCGCCGGACACCGACTGGGAGCGCCTGGCCGCGGTCTCCGGCGTCGAACTGGTCCTGCGCGAGGGCAGGGTGTACCGCGCGGACGAGGCGGACCGGCTCCCCGCGGCGGTCGCCGCCGGATTGGAGGGACTGCTCGACGATCTGCGGTCCGCCCCGTTCCAGGCCCCCACCCGGCGGCGTCTGGACGAACTGGGCCTCACCGCCCAGGCGCTGACCCTGCTGGTGCGCCGCGGCGCGCTGGAGCGCGTGGGCGATGTGCACCTCCCTGCCGGGTCCGTGGACCGTGCGGCCCGCCGGCTCGCCGGGCTGCCGCGGCCGTTCACGGTCGGCGAGGCAGCCCGCGCGCTCGCCGTCAGCCGCCGCGTCGCGATCCCCCTCCTGGAAACCCTCGACGCCACCGGCCGCACCCACCGCCGCCCCGACGGCCGCCGGACCCTCACGGACGGCGGGTGAGGACTGCCGCCGCGCTGCCCTGCGGGAGCTACGTCCGTGTGAACCCGTGGCTCCGCTCCACCTTCGCCACATGCAGCGTGTAGCTCTGGTACCACTCGGCCCGCCCACGCTTCTGCGCCGCGCGGTGCTCGGCGTTGTTCCGCCACTCCGCGAGGGCGTCGGCGTCGCGGAAGTACCCGACGGTGATGCCCAGCCCGCCCGGGGTCTGCGCGTGGTCCATCCCCAGAAATCCCGGGATCTCCCTGACCAGGTCCTCCATGCGCGCGTTGGTCTCGCCGTAGCCGCTCTGGTCCCGGGTTCGCACCGTGGTGAAGACGGCCACGTAGTAAGGGGGTTCGGGGGCGTTGACGGGCGCGACAGTCGCTTCCGATTGATCGCTCATGACATCACCGTAGAGCGGGCGGCGCCCGACGATCCAGACGGCCCCGAGGGCGAGCAGCGAGGCGGCGATGGTGAGCGTCGCCGTCAAGCAATGGCTCCCCAATCGGTGAGGGCGGGCTGCGCCCGCCCTCACTCCGGCTTTGAAACATCGCTAGGACTGGGGAGCCGTGTGCTTCGGGTTGCACGCACGCCGTCACGCGAGGGGCTACGAACGGCTCATCCAGCACTCCGAGACCCTGATCACCTGGGCCGCCATCACCCTCATGACCAGGCGCCTGGCCCGGAAAGGCACCACCCCCAGCTGGACAAGAAAGCCCGCGCCCGCCAACTGAGCCCTACTCCTTCACGTCGCCCATGCGGACGCGCAACTCGTGGACGCCCCGCCACAAGGACGCGCCGCAGTCCTGCGCGACGTCAGTCCTCACTATCGGCGCCGATGGGTTCTACCCAGGCCTTCCGCAGTAACCCTGCTGGAAGGCGGCCCAGAAGTCCTCGTCGATCCCGGTGTCGGCGAACGAGTTCCAGTTGGTGTGGGCGACGAGTTGGTCGCGTCCGTCGCGGCTGTTGAGGGCGAAGGTCAGGTAACCGGGTGCGCTGCCGCCGTGGCCGTACGCACGACCGCAGCTGGTGGCGTAGACGTAGACACCCAGGCCGTAGGCAACAGCGGGCGGGGCGCTGCCGGTTGTGGGGACCGTCTCGGTGAGCATCCGACGAAGCATGTCTGGGGGCAGGAGACGTCCTTGCAGCAGGGCCCGGTAGAAGCGTGCGATGTCGGCCGCGGTCGAGACGAGGGCGCCCGATGCGCCAGCCTCGGATGGGCTGAACGCGGTGACGTCGAACCGGGTTGCGTCCGGCGCGTTCGGCAACAGGAGCGAGATGTCCGCGTAGCCGTGTACATGGGCTCCGTCGATGGTGGTCTGTGCCAGCGGGTACGAAGTGTCGCGCAGCCCGAGGGGGGCGAAGATGCGGCGTTCGAGGTTGGTGCGCAGGTCGCGGTCGGTGATCCGTTCGACGATCAGGTCGAGCAGCAGGTAGTTGGTGTTGGAGTAGCGGAACCGGGTGCCGGGAGCTGGGAAGTACCGGGGTTTGGCAAGACCGATGCTGATCAGCTGGTCGCGGGGCCAGTACTGGTCAAGCCTGCGGAAGTGGGGAAGCAGCCCCTCGATGTAGTCGTACAGCCCGCTCGTGTGGTTGAGCAGCTGGCGGACAGTGATGGGCGCACCGGACAGTGCGTTGTCGGTGCGGACCTGGTCGGGCAGCAGGCCCTGCACGGTGTCGTCGAGTCGCAACCGGTGCTCGGCGACGAGTTGCAGGACGACCGTTGCGGTGAAGGTTTTTGTGACGCTCCCGGTGCGGAACTTCAGGTCCGGTGCCATCGGCGTGCCGGCGGAACGGTCGGCGACGCCGGCCGCGCCGAAGCGGTCGTCCGAGCCACGTCGGGCGAGCAGGAAAGCGCCTGGGTTGGGGTTCGGGTCCGCCACCACCTGGTCGGCCAGGGCCTGCAGGGCCGGGTCACGGCGGCTGCCGGCCGTCTGTCCGTCACTGGCCTGGCCCGCGGTGGCCATACCGGGTGGCAGCAGGAGAGCAAGAGCAAGTCCCAGACCTAGCAAGCGGGTTGAGCGTCGTCGGGTCATCGCAAGGGCCCTCTCCGGTAGCAATATAGACGTACGGTTATAGCACGCGATACCGTCCTCACGTGCCGAGAGTTGCCGACCATGACGCCCGACACGGGCAGATCACCGACGCCGTCCAACGCCTGATCGGGCGACACGGCCTCACCGCCGTGACCGTCGCGCGGACCGCCGCAGAAGCGGGCATGTCCGTCGGCCTGGTGCAGCACTACTTCACGGCAAAGGACGAGATGCTGCTGGCCACGTTCACCCGCGTCAACGGGCGTTTCACCGCACGAGTGGACGAGCTGGTGAACCGAGGCGAGGCCGAGGGCCGCACCATCGCCGAGATGCTGCGGCAGGCGCTGGCCGAGCTCATGCCGCTGGACGACGCCCGCCGCGCCGAGTTCCTGGTCCGTCTCGCCTTTGCAGACCAGGCCGCGCACAACGCCCGCCTGGCCGCCGTCCAGAGAGAGACCCTCGTGGGCATCCGCTCACGCGTCGCCCAGGCCATCGACAATGGCACGGTATGCGGCGAGGTCGCTCAGGGAATCGACGCGGCTGATCAGGCCCTGCAAATCGTTGCGTTCACCGAAGGAGTCGCCCTGCACACGCACATCGACCCCGACGGCACACCGAAACCGGCGATCCTCGCCGCGCTGGACGACCAACTCGGCCGCGTATTCACCGGAACCTGCCGACACGCTCGAACAGCTTGATCCCGCTGGTGCCCGCGGTCCGGCAGGCGGAGAGGTAGGCGAGTTGGGCGCGTTCGAGGTCGACGGGGGTCAGTGAGGCGCCGTGTTCCCAAACCTCGTGGCGCCGGTCCTGGACGGCCACCCGGCGCCAAGAACAAACACCGGGCACCCCGCTACGACGTCGGCAAAACCGTCAAACGTCCCGAGACTCTCAAGGCCATCGGCAAGCCAGGAAGATCTTGGTAGATAAAGGACAAGCTGAGTGCCTGTTTCTGATCCACGGCTCTGAGCAGCGCTGGGCCTGCTGGCGTTGTGTCCCAGGGTGCCGCCTTGCGGATCTCTAACCGAGCTGGGCCGCCCGGACACGGCCCGCGCCGCGCACGCCCTGCACACCGCCGTCCACCGGGAACGCGCCCGCCGCCCCCACACCCCGCTCCTCTGGCCGGCCCACCTCCGCACCGGCACCTGAGGGCCCTGTTTCCGAGCCCTCTACCGCCGTGGCTTCGTAGCGGGAGGATGTGCGAGGAGTCCCGCCGCCGGTTCCGGGGCACCAGCCCCCCGCCCACGTTCCGCGTGCCTCGCAGCCGGCCGCGCTCCATGCAGCCGCTCCGTCTCTTCGGCCCCCACACGCTCGTCCTCACGACCTACCCGGTCGAGGGCGGGGACTTCCTGCTCACCGACCTCCGAGCAGGCGGGAGCGGAGACAGGGCTCACGGCGCCGGGGGCTCCGCGTGGAGCACCACCACGGCGAGGTCGTCCTCCACCGGCTCGGGGCTGAAGTCGTGGGTGGCCTGGCGGACCCGCTCGGCCACCGCCATCGCACCCATGCCCGCGCAGTCGTGCAGGATGCCGGCGAGGCCGTTCCCGTCGTCGAGGAGGCGCTGGCCGTCACGGCGCTCGGTGACGCCGTCGGTGACGCACAGCAGGGTCTCGCCGGGGGCGAGCCGGAAGGTGTCGGCGCTGAACTCGGCGTCCTCGTCGATGCCGAGGAGCAGTTGGGAGCGGACCACGGAGCCCACCGCCCCCTCGGCGGTCATCCGCAGCGGCAGCGGGTGGCCGGCGCTGGCGAGGCGGCACTGGGCGCCGCCCGCGCTCGGGTCGGGGGTCAACTCCCCGTAGACCATGCTGAGGAAGCGGGGCCGCGCGCCCTCGCCCCCGATGCTCACCGCTTCCGCGGCGTCCTCCGCCATCATCGCGTTCAGCCAGCTCAGCACGGACTCCACTGAGTGGCCCTCGCGGGCGAGCAGCCTCACCAGGTGGCGGGTCAGGCCGGTCACCGACATCGCCTCGGCGTCCTTGCCCTGCACGTCGCCCAGGAGGAAGCACCACCGGCCGTCGCCGGTGGGGAAGAGGTCGTAGAAGTCGCCCCCGACGGTCTGCCCGCTGGCGTGGGGCTCGTAGACGATCGCCGACTCCATGCCGGGGAGCCTGCCCAGCGTGGACGGGAGCTGCCGGTTCTGGAGGGCCCGGCTGATGTTCGTCTGGCGGGTGTACTGGCGCGCGGTGACGAGAGCCTGGGCGACCTGGCGGGAGACGTCCTCCACGATGTGGGCCACGGAGTCGGTGATCTCGGGCGGGCCGGCCTGCCCGATCAGCAGGGTGCCCCGGCATGTCCCGCCGGAGACCAGGGCGAACGCCAGCGCCGACCCGCCGTCCTCCGTGCCGGCGCTCTGCGGCCACGGCCAGGGGGTGCCCGTGGTCCACAGCTTCGGCGGCGGCGCCTCGGGCTCCAGGTCGCCGCGGAGGGGGCCGATGCGCTGCTCGTCCGCGTGCCAGACGTTGGTGAGCCGCATGTCGCCGTCCTCCGCGAGCAGCCAGACGGCGCACCAGTCGGCGAGCCGGGGCACCATGAGCTGGGTGGCCAGGGCGGCGACCATGGTCTCGTCGAGTTGTCCGGCGAGCAGTTCGCTGGCCTCGGCGAGCAGCGTCCCTCCGTGGCCCCCGACGCCGGCCTGGCCGCGGTATTCGGTACGGGCGAGGGGGTGGGCCAGCTCCGTGGCCAGCAGTTGCCGGTAGAGCACGGGGCTGAGCGGGCCGACCGGCACCTTCGTCTCGCCCTGCGCGGGGAGCGTGAGGCGGCACCACACCGCCTTCTCGGTGTGCCGGTACGTGACCCCCCAGGAGTCGGCGAGGGTAGACACGATCTGGAGTCCCAGACCGCGGCCGCTGCCCGTGCCGTCCGCGGCGCCCGGCACGGTGGCGGTCGGCTGCCGGTCGTACACCTCGATCCGGGCGCCGGCCAGCGCGTCGTCCCTGTCCGGGTCCGTCTCCACCCGGCAGACCAGCTCCATCGAGGTGCCGGCGTGGATCAGCGCGTTGGTGACCAGCTCGCCGACGAGCAGGGCGGCGTCCTCCGCCAACTGCTCGGCGGGCGGGCCCAGCGAGGAGGTCGCCAGCGCCCGCTCGGCGATCACGGCCCGTACGAACGCGCGGGCCCGCGCCGGCGCCTGCCGGCCGGCCGGGAGTTCCGTACGTACGCCGGACCCGTGGTGTGCGCCGGGCCCGTGCGAAGAGACCGCCTGCACGAATGGCTCCTGCCTGTGTGACTGCCGGTGCCACGGGAGAGGGGCCCTCGCCGACCCCGGGAAATCTCACCGTGACAAACTCTAATATAATGGACAAAAACCCCTTGAGGTGAGGGGCTGACCTGGAGGGTCCGACCGCCGCAGGCCATGCGGGCAACGTGCAGGGATGGGCGTATGGAGGACCGTGAGAAGCAGTCGGCAGACACCGCCGAGCTGCGCCCGCTACTGACCGCGCTCAGGTCGCTGCGCGACGGTGACTTCTCGGCGCGGGTGCAGGAGGACGGCGGGGGTGTGCTGGGCGAGGTGGCCGAGGCGTTCAACCAGGTCGCAGCCCGCAACGAACACCTCGCCTCCGAGGTCCGCCGGGTGCGGGGGGTGGTGGCGCGCAAAGGCGTCCTGGACGAGCGGATCTCCGCCAGCACGGGGCAGGGCGACTGGGCGCAGATCGTGCACGACGCGAACGACCTGCTCGACGCGCTGGCCGTGCCGATGACGAACGCCACCCGGGTGCTGGAGGCGGTGGCGGAGGGGGATCTGAACCAGCACATGGAGCTGCGGTCCGGCACCCGGCAGCTCCACGGCGAGCTGCGGAGCCTGGGCGTGGGGCTCAACCGCGTGGTGGACCACCTGTCCACCTTCACCAGCGAGGTGATGCGGGTCGCGCACGAGGTGGGCACCGAGGGCCGGCTCGGCGGCCGGGCCAGCGTGCGGGGGCTGTCGGGCTCCTGGCGCGCGGTCACCGAGGCGGTCAACACCATGGCCTCCCGGCTGACCCGGCAGGTGCGCGACATCGCCGCCGTGACCACCGCGGTGGCCAGCGGCGACCTCACCCGCAAGGTGACGGTGGAGACCGCCGGGGAGCTGCTGGAGCTGAAGCTCACGGTGAACACGATGGTGGACCAGTTGTCGGCGTTCGCCGACGAGGTCACACGTGTCGCCCGTGAGGTCGGTACGGACGGGATGCTGGGCGGTCAGGCGCACGTGAAGGACGTGTCGGGGGTGTGGAAGGACCTGACGAACAACGTCAACCTGATGGCGTCCAACCTCACCTCGCAGGTCCGCAACATCGCCCAGGTGACCACGGCGGTGGTGCGCGGCGACCTCAGCCAGAAGATCACGGCGGACGCGCGCGGTGAGATACGCCAGCTCATGTCCACGGTGAACGCGATGGTGGACCAGTTGTCGGCGTTCGCCGACGAGGTCACACGTGTCGCCCGTGAGGTCGGTACGGACGGGATGCTCGGCGGTCAGGCGCACGTGAAGGACGTGTCCGGGGTGTGGAAGGACCTGACGGACAACGTCAACTTCATGGCGTCGAACCTGACTTCGCAGGTGCGCAACATCGCGCAGGTCGCCACGGCCGTGGCGAACGGTGACCTGTCGAAGAAGATCGACGTGGACGCACGGGGCGAGATCCTCGAACTCAAGACCACCCTCAACACCATGGTGGATCAGTTGTCGGCGTTCTCCTCCGAGGTGACCCGGGTGGCGCGCGAGGTCGGCACCGACGGGAACCTCGGTGGCCAGGCGCAGGTCAGGGACGTGTCGGGGGTGTGGAAGGACCTCACCGACAACGTCAACTTCATGGCGTCGAACCTGACTTCGCAGGTGCGCAACATCGCCCTGGTCACCACGGCCGTGGCGAACGGTGACCTGTCGAAGAAGATCGACGTGGACGCGCGCGGCGAGATCCTCGAACTCAAGACCACCGTGAACAGCATGGTGCAGCAGTTGCGCGACTTCGCGGACGAGGTCACCCGGGTGGCGCGCGAGGTCGGCACCGAGGGAAAGCTCGGCGGGCGGGCCCAGGTGCACGGCGTGTCGGGGGTGTGGAAGGACCTGACGGACAACGTCAACTTCATGGCGTCGAACCTGACTTCGCAGGTGCGCAACATCGCGCAGGTCGCCACGGCCGTGGCGAACGGTGACCTGTCGAAGAAGATCGACGTGGACGCGCGCGGCGAGATCCTCGAACTCAAGACCACGCTCAACACCATGGTGGACACGCTGTCCTCGTTCTCCTCCGAGGTGACCCGGGTGGCGCGCGAGGTCGGCAGCGAAGGCCGCCTCGGCGGTCAGGCGCGCGTCGAGGGCGTGTCGGGCAACTGGAAGCGCCTGACCAGGGGCGTCAACGAACTGGCCCTGAACCTCACCACGCAGGTGCGCGCCATCGGGGAAGTGGCGAGCGCGGTGGCCAAGGGCGACATGTCGCGGTCCATCACCGTGGAGGCGCAGGGCGAGGTCGCCGACCTCAAGGACAACGTCAACCGCATGGTGTCCAACCTGCGCGAGACCACCCGCACCAAGGACTGGCTGGAGTCCAACCTGACCCGCATCGCCGGCCTGATGCAGGGCCACCGCGACATGGTGGAGGTCGCCGACCTGATCCTGCGCGAACTGGCACCGCTGGTGAACGCGCACTCCGAACTGTTCTTCCGGGTCGACTCCGCCGCCGCGGACGGCGAGGGCCTGGAGCTGACCGCGGACTACGGCGTCGGTGGCCGCGGCCGGGACGACCTCCAGTCGGAGTCCCCGATCCGCGGGCTGATCGCCCAGGCCGTCCAGCAGAAGACCCGGATCATGATCGAGGACGCCCCGCAGGACTACGTGACCGTCGAGTCCGGCCTGGGCTCGGCCCCGGCCTCCAGCATCCTCATCCTGCCGATCCTGTTCGAGGACCGGCTGCTGGGCGTGATCGAGCTGGCTTCGTTCAGCAAGTTCAACGAGATCCAGCTCACGTTCGTCGACCAGTTCGCGCACACCATCGGCGTCTCGTTCAACACCATCCTCGCCAACGCCCGCACCGAGGCGCTGCTGTCCCAGTCGCAGCGCCTGACGTCGGAGCTGCGCACCCGCTCCGAGGAACTCCAGCGCTCCAACGCCGAGCTGGAGGAGAAGGCGTCGCTGCTGGCCACGTCGTCCCAGTACAAGTCGGACTTCCTGGCGAACATGTCGCACGAGCTGCGCACACCGCTGAACTCCCTGCTGATCCTGGCCCAGTTGCTCGCCGACAACGCCGACGGGCGGCTGTCGGATCAGGAGGTGGAGTTCGCGAGCACCATCTACCAGGCGGGTTCCGACCTGCTGCAACTCATCAACGACATCCTGGACCTGTCCAAGGTGGAGGCCGGCCAGGTCGACGTGCGCCCGCAGCGGATCCCGCTGACCAAGCTGCTCGACTACGTACGCGCCACGTTCCGGCCCCTGACGATCGACCGCGGGCTGGGATTCGAGGTGACCGTCGGCGACGACGTGCCGCCCGAGCTGTACACCGACCAGCAGCGCATCCAGCAGGTGCTGCGCAACCTGCTGTCCAACGCGGTGAAGTTCACCAGCCGGGGGCGGGTGGAGCTGCGGGTGGAGCGGGTCCCGTCGGAGGGGTTCGCGGAGGACACGCTGCGCGACGCGGAGGCGGTGCTCGCGTTCTCCGTGAAGGACACCGGGATCGGCATTCCGGCCGAGAAGCTGGACGTGGTCTTCGAGGCGTTCCAGCAGTCCGACGGCACCACCAACCGCAAGTACGGCGGCACCGGCCTCGGCCTGTCCATCAGCCGGGAGATCGCCGGCCTCCTCGGCGGGCGCATCGACGCGGCGAGCGAGGAGGGCGTCGGCTCGCGGTTCACGCTGTACGTACCGGCGCAGTTGCCCGGCAAGGCGCTGGCGGCGGCCTCGGGGAGCGCGACGCCCCAGCTTGAGCCGGCGGAGCTGCGCGGGCCGTGGAAGAAGCAGGCCGCCGCGGACCGGGCCGGGACGCGGGGCGGCCGGGGCGAGACGCAGGTGACGCGCGCGATCCGCGCTCCCTCCGGCGGCGCGGAGGGCGAGGCGGCCCGTACCGCGGCGCCGGCACGGGGTCCCGAAGCGGCCGGCCCGGAAGCGGCGGGGCCCGAAGTCGCGGCTCCCGGCGCGGCGGGCGCGGAGGACCGGGCGGACCGGGAACCGGCGGACACCTGGCCGGAGACGACCCGGCTGCGGCAGTGGCTCAGCGGCCGGCCCGGCCGGGTGCTGACCGGCCGGCACGTTCTCATCGTGGACGACGACATCCGCAACGTGTTCGCCCTGACGCACATGCTGGGCCGGGTCGGGATCTCCGTGAAGTACGCCGAGAACGGCCGTGAGGGCTTCGAAGTCCTGGACCGCTCCCCGGAGATCTCGCTGGTGCTGATGGACATCATGATGCCGGAGATCGACGGCTACGAGGTGATCCGGACCATCCGCGCCACCCCGCGCCTGGCCGGCATGCCGATCATCGCCCTGACCGCCAAGGCGATGCCCGGCGACCGGGAGAAAGCCATCGAGGCCGGTGCGGACGGCTACGTCCCGAAGCCGGTGAACGTCGACCGGCTGCTGGCGGCGATCTACGAGCAGCTCGAAACCCACGACGGCCGGGCGGACGGCCGCCCCGCTCCCGCGGCGGGCCCGCAGGAGGGCACGCACGACGACGGCGCGCAGGACGACTTGCACGGCGACTCGCACGGCGGCGGCTCGCAGGGCGACGGCCCGACGGCGTCCGGGCGGGCCGCATGACGACCCCCACGACACCGACGCCGCCGCCCGCTCCGGACCCGGCGAGCATCCTCATCGTCGACGACATGGAGGAGAACCTGGTCGCCCTGGCCGCGGTACTCGGCCCGCTCGGCCAGCGCGTGGTCTTCGCCCACTCCGGCGAGGAGGCGCTGAAGGCGATGCTCCGCCAGCAGTTCGCCGTCGTCCTGCTCGACATCCTGATGCCGGGGATGGACGGCTTCGAGACCGCCGCGAACATCAAACGCCTCGACCAGACCAAGGACGTCCCGATCATCCTGCTCACCGGCCAGGGCATCGACCCCGACTACGCCTACCGCGGCTACGCGGTGGGCGCCGCCGACTTCCTGTCCAAGCCGGTCGAGCCCTGGATCCTGCGCACCAAGGTCAACGTCTTCCTGGAGCTGCACCGTAAGAACCGGCAACTCGCCGTGCAGGCCGAGCAGTTGCAGCGACTGCTGATGACCGACCGGGGCGACGCGGGGTTCGGGGAACGGCTCGGCGACGTCACCTGGCGGCTGGTGCAGGTCGAGTCGCTGCTGCGGGAGAGGGCGGACCTCACCGGGCCGGCCCTCGCCGACCAGGTCAAGGACCTGGAGGCGTCGGTGCGCCACCTCGTCCGGGACCGCGGTACGGACGCCGGCACCGCAGCGGACGCGGGCGCGGGCGCGCAAGCCGGCGGGGACGGGGCGCGTACGGACCGCGCGTGACGCGGGCCGCCCCGCGGGTGGGACACCGAGGCGCCGCGCCCGGCGGCGGTCAGGACACGGCGTTGCGGCGCTGGGTGCGTACCAGCTCCACGGCCTCCGCCTGCGTCGCAACCGCGGGCGGTGAGCCGAGGAGCGGCAGGCCGGCGGTCTCCGTCAGCAGCGACACGGAGACGATGCCGACGACGGCGAAGGCCATCGTGTAGTACGCCGCCGCCATCGGCGTGTCCAGGCCCTGGACGAGCGCTTCGATGACGGCCGGGGTGGTGCCGCCGAAGATCGCGACGGAGATGTTGTAGCCGATGGCCAGGGAGCCGTAGCGGACATCGGTGGGGAAGAGTGCGGGCAGCGTCGCCGACATGGTGCCCTGGAGGCAGATCAGGCTGCCGCCGAGCAGCAGCATGCCCCCGGCGACGGCGACGACGGAGCCCTGCCGGACCAGGGCGTAGGCCGGAGCCGTCACCAGGAGGAAGCCGACCATGCCGGCCATCAGCAGCGGTTTGCGGCCGACGCGGTCGTTGAGCCGGCCGACGAGCGTGACGACGGCGATCATCGCGACCATGGTGGCGATGACGACGCCCAGTTGTTCGGTACGCGGCCAGTCCAGGGCCTCGGTGAGATACGTCGGCATGTACGTGAGCAGCATGTAGTTGGCCACGTTGTACGCGGCCACCAGCGCGATGCACAGCAGCAGCGTCGCCCGCTGCCGCGCCAGGATCCGCCGCAGCTCGCCCGGCGGGGTCTTGCCCTCCGCCGCCTTCCGCCCGTCGTCGGTGGGCTCCGCACCGTCAGGTTGCGCGCCCTCCGGCTTCGCCGCACCGGCCTTGCCCGCCTCGGACTTGAGGAAGGCGGGGGTCTCCTCCAGCTTGAGCCGCAGGTAGAGGCCGACCGCGCCGAGCGGCCCGCCGATCAGGAACGGGATGCGCCAGCCCCACGAGCCCATCGCGTCGTCGCCGATGCCGGCGGTGAGCACCAGGACGAGCCCGGAGGCGCCGATGTAGCCGGCCAGCGTGCCCAGTTCCAGGAAGCTGCCGAAGTAGCCGCGCCGCTTGTCCGGCGCGTACTCGGCGATGAACGTCGCCGCACCGCCGTACTCACCGCCGGTGGAGAAGCCCTGCAACAGCCGGGCGAGGATCAGCAGCGCCGGCGCCCACAGGCCGATGGTGTCGTAGCTGGGAATGAGACCGATGGAGAACGTGGCCGCCGCCATCAGCATCATCGTCAGCGCCAGCACCTTCTTCCGCCCCACCCGGTCACCGAGCGGACCGAAGAAGGCCCCGCCCAGCGGACGTACCGCAAAGGAGACCGCGAAGGTCGCCAGCGACAGCATCGTGCGGGTGCCGTCGCCGGCGCCGGAGTAGAAGACGTTGCCGAGGGTGACGGCGAGGTAGGCGTAGATGCCGTAGTCGAACCACTCCATCGCATTGCCCAGCGCCGCGGCACGCACGGCGCGGCGGATCTCGGGCTCCTCGGTGACGGTGATGTCGCTCAGGCGCCACCGGGGCCGCAGCTTGGCCTGAACGAGGCGGAAGAGCAGCGGGTGCCGCCTTCGGGCCGCCGGATCCGGGACCGGGGTGGCGTCGTCGTCCTTGGCCTCTGCATACATGCCACCCGGAGTACCACGCGGCCCGCCGTCGCGGCGCTCAACGCGCCGCCTCCGCTGCCACACCCTGCGGCGGTCCGGCGCAGGCAGGCGCGGACCGGGTCGGGGCCGCCGCGACGTCGTTCCCCGTCAGGCCCGGTCACCCCGGGTACCGCGGCGGCGCCCGGCCGTCATGGCCCAGTTGGTGGAAGTCGTCGAGCAGCACGACCGCCACCGCGTTGGCCGCGGTGGCGCACCGCTCGGACTCGTCGCCGCTCAGCGTGCCGGCCGCGTATCTGACCAGGCCGATCGCTCCCAGGACACGCGGTCCGAACCGCATCGGGAAGGCGTGGAGCGCGCCGGCCTCCGGCAGCCGCGTCCGCGCCTGCGGCCCGAAGGCCGGCCAGCGCCGCTCCCCGTGCAGGTCGTCGGCGATGACGGGACGGCCCAGGGCCGACGCGTCCACGGACGGCCCTTCGCCCAGCTCGAACTGAAGCAGCTCCAGGCCCAGCGCCGTCGCGTCGGAGGCGCCGTACACCTGCCGGTGCGGCGTGTGGCTGAGCAGGGAGATCGTTACGGCGTCCACGTCCAGATCGGTGCGGAGCCGCCTGCACAGCCGGCCGGGCATCTCACCCGGCCGGCTGCCGGCGGCGGTGTCGAACACCGCCTGCCGCACGGAAAAGCGATCGATCATTTAGCTCACTCGATACCTGATCGACGTTGCCGGTCACCGGCACAAGTACCCCCGGTGCGCGATTCAGTCACTTCCGTGCCGGTCCCGGGCCGGATTCGTGCACGTGGATTGGTGTGCGCCGCGCGGGGCACCCGCGGTTGGTCACGCCGTCATCGAGTGCACGCCGTCACCGAGGAGGTCGTCATGCCGGTCGCCACATTCTGCCTGGTCGCACTGGACTGCCCGGAGCCGCGGGAGCTTGCCGAGTTCTACCGGGAGCTGCTCGGCGGCGAGGTGAAGCGGTACGGCGACGACTGGTACGACCTCTTCGCCGCGGACGGCACCCGGCTCGCCTTCCAGCGCGCGCCCGGGATGCGCCCGCCGAGCTGGCCGCAGGCCGACGACAACTCGCAGCAGCTCCACCTGGACCTGCGGGTGACCGACCTCGGGGCCGCGGAGCGGCACGCCCTGGAGCTGGGCGCCCGGCCGCTGGACACGGACGACGACGAGGGCAGGCGGGAGTTCCGCGTGTACGCGGATCCCGCAGGGCATCCGTTCTGCTTCGTCTACGGGACCTGAGGGCGGGGGCACACGTACGGTCCCCGGACCGTGACCGGCGGCTACGGCCGCACGCCCGGCCCGCCGCCGACGGTCTGACGGCAGGCGGATCCGGCTCCGCTCCGGCCTAGCGGCACCAGCCGCGGCCGCGCTCCCGTGTCCTGCGCGGGAGCGCGGCTCTGTTCTCACACGGCCCGCGTCGTCCTCACGCGGTCCGCGTCGCCGGCTCCCCGGGCGGGAAGCGGTCCCACACCCGGTGCCGCGTCAGCAGCTCGCCGATCTCGGCAAGCACCGCCTGCGGGTCGTCGGCGACCACGACCCCCGGCGCGTGCGGCGGGCAGCCGGCCGCGTCGAGCGCCCGGGTGCTGTCCGCCCAGCCGCCGAGCGGCTTGGCGTGCCGGTACGCCTCGGCGAGGAGCTGGACCAGCCGCGGGTCGGTGTCGGCGCCCTCGGGGTCCTGGCCGGCCTTGGCGTCCCGGGCGCCGTAGGCGTCGTCGCCGCGCCGCGGCGTGCCCGCCAGCACCACGGCGTCGAACTCGACGGACCGGGCGTTGGCGAACGTCCGCTGCACCGTCACGGGCTCGCCGCCGCCCGTCAGCCGGCCGCCGCGCGGCGCGAGGACCATCGGCACCATGCCGGCGTCGAGTACCGCGGCACGCAGCGCCCGTACGGCATCGAGATCGGCGCTCTCGTCCGCGACGATGCCGATGACGCGGCCCGCCACCGGCCAGGCGCGGCCGATCTGCGCGAGCGCCGGGGACGGCCGCACGTCCGCCGGCGGCGTCGCCGGCTCCGGCGCGGGCATCCCGAGGCCGGCGGCCACCTGCCCGCACAGCTCCGGGTCGACCTCCGCCAGGACGCGCAGG
The DNA here is from genome assembly GCF_045781775.1 of Streptomyces sp. 184. Lineage (NCBI taxonomy): Bacteria > Bacillati > Actinomycetota > Actinomycetes > Kitasatosporales > Streptomycetaceae > Streptomyces > Streptomyces sp. 184. The sequence goes on from NZ_CP123230.1 coordinate 3,071,878, forward strand.
TTGCGCTCCCGGATCACGTCCTCGGTGCACTTGCTCAGCTCGAAGGTGTACGCGCCGATCACGTGCTCCCGCTCCGGCGGCGTGAGGCTCAGCCAGAACCGCCGGGCGTGGCTGGTGTGGTCGGCGAACGAGGCGGGCGCCTCGCGCACCTTCGCGCCCGCGACCGGCAGGGGCACCTCCACGTACCCCCGGTCCGCGGCACCGGCCTGGAACGGGCAGCCGCCGTCGAGGGAGTTGGGGCGGTAGGGGGCGACGCCGGAGTGCACGGCGGTCTGGTGCATGCCGTCGCGCTGCATGTCGTTCACGGGCGCGTGCGTGCGGTTGATCGGAAGCTGCGCGAAGTTGGGCCCGCCCAGCCGGCTGATCTGGGTGTCGAGGTACGAGAAGAGCCGGCCGGCCAGCAGCGGGTCGTCCGTGACCTCGATGCCCGGGACGAGGTGACCGGGGTGGAAGGCGACCTGCTCGGTCTCCGCGAAGTAGTTCACCGGGTTGGCGTTCAGCCGCATCAGCCCGACGGGCTGCACGGGCGCCAGCTCCTCCGGCACGATCTTCGTCGGGTCCAGCAGGTCGATGCCCTCGAAGGTCTGCTCGGGGGTGTCGGGGAAGGTCTGGATGCCCAGCTCCCACTCCGGGTACGCGCCGGCCGCGATGGCCTCGGCCAGGTCCCGCCGGTGGAAGTCGGGGTCCACCCCGCCCAGGAGCTGGGCCTCCTCCCACAGCAGGGAGTGCACGCCGGCCTTCGGCTTCCAGTGCCACTTCACCAGCGTGGTGCCGCCGTCGGCGGCGACCAGGCGGAAGGTGTGGATGCCGAAGCCCTCCATCATCCGGTACGAGCGCGGGATGCCGCGGTCGGACATGTTCCAGATGGTGTGGTGGGTGGCCTCGGTGTGCAGGGAGACGAAGTCCCAGAAGGTGTCGTGCGCGCTCTGGGCCTGCGGGATCTCCCGGTCGGGGTGCGGTTTGCCGGCGTGGATGACGTCCGGGAACTTGATCGCGTCCTGGATGAAGAAGACGGGGATGTTGTTGCCGACGAGGTCGAACGTCCCCTCGGCGGTGTAGAACTTCGTCGCGAAGCCGCGGGTGTCGCGCACCGTGTCGGCGGAGCCCCGGGAGCCGAGGACGGTGGAGAAGCGTACGAAGACGGGCGTCTCGGCGCCCTCGGCGAGGAAGCCCGCACGGGAGACCGGCGTGGCGGTGCCGTACCCGCGGAAGACGCCGTGCGCGGCGGCGCCCCGCGCGTGCACCACGCGCTCGGGGATGCGCTCGTGGTCGAAGTGCGTGATCTTCTCGCGCAGGTGGTGGTCCTGGAGCAGGACGGGTCCGCGCGGCCCGGCCTTGAGCGAGTGGTCGCTGTCCGGCAGCCGCAGGCCCTGGGCCGTCGTGAGGTACGCGCCCGTCTGCGCCCGCACCGCGGGGTCCGCCGCGACGGCGTCGCCGGTGGGGGAGTACATCTCCGGTCCCGCCTGGTCGGGCTCGGGCGGGAGCGGCGGGCGCGGCGTCGTCGGCTCGTCGCGTTCGGGAGCGTCCCTCCCGGAGCGGCCGGGGGTGCCGGGAGTGCGCGGTGTCGGGCCGGGGCTGTTCTCGTTCGACGGCTTCACGGTTCCTCGTTCCACTCGGACCTCGGGCTCTGCCCGGGGTAGCCCCCGTACCGCGTCTCCAAACGGTGTGGCCCAGCCTTCCATGATTTGTCCGTATATGCACCGATAGGTTCCCCCGGCGGCGGGGTGTCGGAGCGCGGGCGGGGCGGCCCGTCAGGAGAGGCTGCCGGCCTCGCAGACGCGCTGGGCGACCTCGCGGAGCTTGATGTTGCGCTCCTGCGAGTAGCGGCGCAGCACGTCGAACGCCTGCTCCTCGGTGAGGTTCCCGCTGCCCATGAGGATGCCCATGGCCTCCCCGATGGTGTGCCGGGTGGAGAGCGCCTCCTGCATCTGTACGTGGGCGCGCGCGCTGGCGAAGGCCACCGCGGCGTGCGAGGCGAGGACCCAGCCGGCCGTTTCGCTGGTCCGGCCGAACGCGCCGGGGCGGCGGGAGTAGATGTTCAGCGCGCCGAGTTCCTCGTCCTCGGTGTACAGCAGGAAGCCCATCATGCTGCCCAGCCCCAGCCTGCGGGCCTCGGGCGCGTAGGCGGGCCAGCGCGGCTGCGACAGGGTGAAGTCGGGCACCCGGAACACCTGCTCGCTGTGCCGGACGGCGTCGAAGCACGGGCCTTCCTTCAGCCGGTGCTGGATGCTGTCGCTGTCGCGGACCACCTGCCCGGTCGGCGCGAGGGACTCGACCCGGTCGCCGTGCACCAGCATGATGCCTGCGGCGTCGCAGGAGTCCACCAGTTCGACGGCCGCGGTGGTGATCCGCTGAAGCGTCCCGTTCAGCGATTTCTCCGCCAACAGCTCGCGGGCCAGCTCCGCCACCTGCTCGGCGTACTTCTGCCAGTCCATGCCGCACCCGCCTCTACCCGCGCGCCCCACAAACGGTCTCCGACCGCCCATCCTGCCATCCCGTGGGAACGTACGTACGGTCGGCTCCCGTGCAGGCCGGGTCGCGTCCCGGCCCGGGGGTACCCGGCCGGCGTGCCCCCGGCGACGGGGCGCACGAGATGCCCTTCTCGCGACGACCGGGGAGACTGGACTTTATGGTGCAAATAGGTTATACGATGATGACCGAACAGGCCGGGCCCAGGGATCTCGTCGAGCACGTGGTCGGCGCCGAGGAGGCGGGTTTCGACTTCTCGGTCACCTCCGACCACTACTTCCCGTGGCTGCGCTCCCAGGGGCACAGCCCGTACGCCTGGACCGTCCTCGGCGCCGCCGCGTGGGCGACGTCCCGTATCCCCCTCATGACGTACGTGACCTGCCCGCTCATGCGCTACCACCCGGCGGTCGTGGCGCAGAAGGCGGCGACGCTGCACCTGCTCGCGCAGGGCCGCTTCCGGCTCGGGCTGGGGGCGGGCGAGAACCTGAACGAGCACGTCGTGGGCCGCGGCTGGCCGGGCGTCGACGTCCGGCACGAGATGCTGGAGGAGGCGGTCGGCATCATCCGCGACCTTTTCGGCGGCGGCCACGTCACCCGGCACGGCAAGCACTTCTCCGTCGACTCGGCACGGCTGTGGGATCTGCCGGACCAGCCCCCGCCGATCGGAATCGCGGTCTCGGGCGAGCAGTCCTGCGCGCTGGCCGGACGGCTCGCCGACCTCGTCATCGCGACGGAGCCCAAGGCCGGGCTGCTGGAGTCCTTCGACCGGCACGGCGGCGCGGGCAAACCGCGGGTGGGGCAGTTGCCGGTCAGCTACGACCCGGACCGCGAGACGGCGGTCGGGCGTGCGCACGAGCAGTTCCGGTGGTTCGGCAGCGGCTGGAAGGTGAACGCGGAACTCCCGCACCCCGACTCCTTCGCCGCCGCCACCCGGTTCGTCACCCCGGACGACGTCGCCGGGTCCGTGCCCTGCGGCTCCGACCCGGCCGACTTCGTCGAGGCCGTCCGCCCTTATGTGGACGCCGGCTTCACGGAGGTGGCGCTCGTCCAGATCGGCGGCGAGACGCAGCCGGCGTTCCTGCGCTGGGCGTCGAGCACGCTGCTGCCGGCGCTGCGCAGGGAGTTCGGCTGAGATGTTGCCCCCGGTCGGACCGCGGCACACGATCCGCGGATCAGCCACGGGCCGGGACCGGATACGTCAGGGTGACCGCCACCGACGCCTCGGCCGAGCCGCTGAAGAGGACGACGTTCCCTTCGCTGGCGATCGAGATGCCGAACTCGATCGAGACCGACTCCGGCGCGGTGGCCTGCGCCGCCAGCTCGCCGACGGTCCGGCTGAACCGCTCGGCGACGACGTGGATCGTGTTCTGGACGTGGTCCAGGGCCTCGGTCGCCTTCTCACCGGCGACCCTGCGCAGGCTGGAGGTGGTGGGTTCGGAGCCGGGGAGCCGCTGGACCGCGATGTAGACCTCCTGGCCGTCGATGACGGTGGGCAGCGCCTCCTTCTGGGGGTTCACGAGCCGAATCCCCCCTGCTCCAGCCGGTAGGTCCCGCGGAACAGGAGACTTCCGCCCGGCTGCACGTAGTAGCCGGTGCCGGCCGGCTCCTTCTCCCACCGCCAGTAGTGCCGCACCGCGGCTCCGGTGATGTAAATCAGCCTGCCGAGCGGGGTCGCGTTCCGCAGAGCCCTCAGGAACGGGGAGCGGAGGAAAGCGTGGAGCATGTCCCGTAGCGGCTCGAAGTCCCGGTCGGCGTGGTCCAGGGCGAACAGGTGGCGCCGGCCCCGGTCGTCGGTGAGGACGAACGCCAGGATCACCCCGGTCTCGCGGTGTATGTAGGCGTCGCCGGTCTCGATCCTGATCGAGTCCGGCGTGCCGTCGTCGAGGACGGCGGGCAGGGGCAGGGGGACGCTGTTGAGTCGCGAGACGTTCATCAGCCAGCGTCCGTAGTCGCTGTCGTACGGGCTCTTCTCCACCTCGTGCACCTTCCGGTCGCGCGCCGCCCGTCCCCGTGCCGCTCGCGGCCCGGGGGAGCGGCGTCCTACAGGTTGTTGGCGATCCAGTCGGCGAGACGCTCCAGCGCGCTCTCGCTTCCCCCCTCGGTGACGGCGTCCGACACGGTCCCGCCCGACCCGCCGGGCACGGGCACGTCCGCGGCTCCGGTCCCCGACCCGGTCCCGGTTTCGGCGGATGCGGCAGCCGCCGCCGGCTCACCGGGCTCCGTACGGACGTCGATGACCGGGCCGTCGCGGTGCTTGCGCAGCAGATCCCCGGCCACCGCCGCCGCGGCACCGCCCCCGGCGGCTGCGGCGAAGCCGGTCCACCGGCCCCTGTCGAGGTCGACGCGGCCCGCGCACAGGGCGCGCAGGTCGTCGACGCGCCCCGCCCACACGCTGTTGGCGAGCCAGCCGTCGGCGGTGTTGTAGCGCGCGGAGACGACGCCGACCACGCTGTCGTCGCTCCGCTGCCGTACGGGCGCACCGCTCATGCCGGGCAGCACGTCCCGCGAGTGGAAGCGCCCGAGGGTGACGTCGTCGCCGCGGCGGGTCTCGCCCTGCCACTCGCCGAGCGCCTCCACCCACACGACCGGCGGGTTGCCGGCCGTCTCGTGGATCAGCGCGTGGCCCACCACCGTCACCGGCTCGGCCTGCCCGACCGACCGGGCCCCGCGCAGCAGCCGCGCACTCCCGGGGAAGGCGGCGTCGGCCGCAAGCAGCGCCAGATCCGCCTTCCGGTCCTCGGCCAGGACGCGCGCCGTGATCCGCCCTGCCCCGGGGTCCCGTAATCGGTCGACCCGCAGCACGGCGTCGTCGCCGAGCGCCAGCGTGCCCTGGGCGACGTGCCACGCCGTCACCAGATAGCCCGGCGCCAGTTGGAAGCAGGTGCCCTGGGGGACCCCGGAAGAAGAGAGGATCCGCCCCACGTAGTCCGGTACGGGATGCTTTTTCGTCACGCCTCCACCTAGCGATCGAGCCGTCGTTCGCCGGCGCGGAACCGGTGGAGGGGGGTGAGCGGATGCCCGCCGGCCGCATGTCCATGCTGAACCAGCGCGGGGCCACTCGTGGTCGAGTGAGCTAACTTGTGCGACCTTGTCCGGTCATGTCGCCATGTACGAAGATCGCCCGGCGCAGGCCCTGACGGTGGCGCGACGGGGCTTCCGGGCGCCGAAGCGGACTGCCCGGGCGTAACCCCGGCGGCGCAACCGCGGCCTGCTGACCGGCCCGTTCGGCTTCCCCGGGGGCGACCCCAGCCTCCACCCCAGGTTCGGTCCCGGGTTTCCGCACGGGCGTCGGCACGCCTCTACCGTGAGCTTCGGCTCAGTGGCGAGCACCAGGTTGGAGCAGTGCACGTGATCACTATTCCGCAGGAGAAGTCCCTGATGGGCGTGGCCGTCGACGACATGGACGTCCTCGGCGCACCGGACGCGGATCTCGCGTCGCTGAAGCAGCTCGTCTACACCCACAAGATCGTGGTGCTGAAGAACCAGAAGCTCGACCCGGCCGACTTCGTGGCGCTGGGCAGGCGTCTCGGCCAGGTGGAGACCTACTACCAGCCGATGTACCACCACCCCGAGCACGAGGAGATCTTCGTCTCCTCCAACGTGAAGAAGGAGGGGGAGCAGGTCGGCGTCCCCCAGACGGGGAAGTTCTGGCACCACGACTATTCCTTCATGCCGCGTCCGTTCGGCCTGACCCTGATCTATCCCCAGGTGATTCCGCGTGGCGAGCGCGGCACGTTCTTCATCGACCTGGAGAAGGCGTACGAGCAACTGCCCGGGAAGCTGAAGGAGGAGATCGCGGGCAGCCGCGTCATGAACAGCGTGCGGCGGTATTTCAAGATACGGCCGACCGACGTCTACCGCCCGATATCCGAGATCATCGCGGAGATCGAGGAGACCACCCCGGCGGTCGCCCACCCCACCGTCTTCCCCCACCCGGTCACCGGCCGGCCCGTGCTCTACATCAGCGAGGCGGTCAGCTACCAGCTCGTGGACGGCGAGGGCAAGGCCCTGCGCGACGGGCTGCTGGAGGATCTCTTCGAGGCCGTCGGCCAGGCCGACACCACCTTCACCCACCCCGCCATCCACCTCCAGCGGTTCGACGAGGGCGACCTGCTGGTCTGGGACAACCGCAGCCTGGTGCACCGCGCTCTGCACACGGTCAATCCCGAGCCCACCGTGTCCTTCCGCGTGACGGTCCACGACGAGTACGAGTTCTACCCCGGCATCGCGCGGTCCTAGGCGGCGGCGGCGAGACGCGGGAGGAGGAGACGGTGGAGTTCGGCAACGACGAGGCCCTGCTGGAGCGCGTACTGCGGGTCTACAAGCCGCACTGCCGGTACCTGGGTTCGGCCACGGTCACCGCCAAGGGCGACCCGGAGGACGAGGGCGGCGGAGTAGGCGTACGCGGCCGGTTCCACATCCCCGAATCGTGCTACATCGACGACACCGGGCACTTCAACGCCGTCGAGTTCAACATCTGCTACAACCAGATGGTTTATCTCCTCATGGCGAAAGCGGTCGAGAAGCGGCTGATGCGCTCCTTCGACGGCTGGTCCCTGGACGACTTCTGGGCGCGCCAGTTGGAGGACATGTTCATCGCCGACTTCCACAGCTCCTTCCGCCGGCACATGCGCGGCCGCCGCTTCTGGGGGGAGCTGGACGTCGTCGAGGCGTTCCGGGGCGACTGGGGAAACGGGCCGTTCCTGTTCCTCCGTACGACGTGCCGGTTCGGCGAGACGGACGAGGCCGCCGCCCACGGCAAGGTGCTGGTCGCCGTGCGGGCCGCCGCCGGCGCCGAGGGCCTCTCCGCCTCGACGGCGTAGACCGACCAGATACCCGAGCAGGGATGACACGGGAGTACGGAGTCATGTCCACACCCCACGGGGAGCCCATCGCGGTCGTCGGTATCGGCCTGCGGTTTCCGGGCGGCAACACCACACCCGACGGATTCGCCGCCTTCCTGCGCGACGGGCGGTCCGGCCTGCGGCCGCTGCCCACCGACCGGTGGGACCCCGTGGACGCGGGCGACGACGACCCCGGGGCCCCGGGCGGCATCCGGTGCGCGCAGGGTGGATTCATCGACAAGGTCGACCACTTCGACGCGAAGTTCTTCAACATCTCGCCGAAGGAGGCCGACTTCGTCGACCCCCAGCACCGCGTCGCGCTGGAGGTCGCCTGGGAGGCGCTGGAGGACGCGGGTGTCGACCCGACGCCGCTGCGCCACGGCACCGGCGGCGTCTACATGGCCGTCAGCAACCTCGACTACGCCGGGGAGATGGGCGCGTACTCCCTGGAGGAGCTGAACCCGCACATGGCCACCGGGGTGACGCTCAGCGCGCTCGCCGGCCGGCTCTCCTACTTCCTCGGCTGGCGCGGCCCCTGCATGACGGTGGACACCGCCTGCTCGGCTTCCCTGGTCACGGTGCACCTCGCCGCCCAGGCCCTGCGCGCCGGCGAGACCGACCTCGCGCTGTGCGGCGGGGTCAACACCATCCACAGCCCCCGCGCCTACGTCATGGCCGGCAACGGGAACATGCTCGCCCCCGACGGTGTGTGCAAGACCTTCGACGACGCCGCCGACGGCTACAGCCGCAGCGAGGGCTGCGGCGTCGTCGTCCTCAAGCGGCTCTCCGACGCCCAGCGCGACGGCGACCGGATCTACGCGCTGGTCCGCGGTTCCGCCGTCGGCCAGGACGGCGAGAGCAGTTCCCTCATGGTGCCCAACGGCACCGCCCAGGAGCGGCTGATCCGCGCCGCCCTGGCCGGCGCCGGGCTGGAGCCGGGCGACATCTCCTACGCCGAGGCCCACGGTACGGGCACGCCGCTCGGCGACCCGATCGAGATGGGCGCCATCGGCGCCGTCTTCGGCGCCTCGCACACCCGCGAGGACCCGCTCGCGGTCGCCTCGCTCAAGACCAACATCGGGCACATGGAGTCGGCCGCGGGGATCGGCGGCATCATCAAGACCGTCCTGCAACTGCGGGACGGCGCGCTCTACCCGCACCTGAACCTCGACACGCCCTCCCGGCGCATCCCGTGGGACGACCTCCCGGTCACCGTCCCCACCTCGGGACGCCCGTGGACCGCCGACACCCGGCGCGCCGTGGTCAGTTCGTTCGGCCTGACGGGCATCATCGGCTCGGTCGTACTCGAAGAAGCGCCCGCGCCGACCGCCGCCGCACCGCCCCCCGCCCCGCGGCCGGCGGACCCCGAAGGGCCCGGCGAGGCGCACGTCCTCACCCTCTCCGCGCGCAGCGCCGGGGCGCTGCGCGGGCAGGTCCAGCGCTACCAGCGCATGCTGCGCGACCGCCCCGGGACCGACGTGGCGGAGCTGTGCCACGCCGCCGCCACCACCCGGGCCCACTTCGACCTGCGCACCGCGGGAGTTGTCCGCGACCACGACGACGTCGCCAGGCTCCTCGACAACGCCCTGACCCGCTCCACGCGGCCGGGCCGGCCGGCCGGGCCCGCCCGCACGGCGTTCCTCTTCTCCGGCGGCGGCACCCAGTACGTGGGCATGGGCCGGCCGCTGTACGAGCGGTTCGACGCCTTCCGCGAGCATCTGGACGCCTGCGACCGGCTGTTCGCGCCCCACCTGGGCAGGTCGATACGCGACATGGTGCTCGGCGACGCGGACGACGCCGAGCTGATCCACCAGATCCGTTACATGCAGCCCGCGCTGTTCGCGCTGGAGTACGCCGTGGCCGGGCTCTGGCTCTCCTGGGGCGTACGGCCGTCCGTCCTGGCCGGCCACAGCATCGGCGAGATCGTCGCGGCCACCGTCGCCGGCCTGTTCTCCCTCGACGACGCCGTCACCCTCATGGCCGCCCGCGCCCGCCTCATGGACGCGTCGCCGCCCGGCGCCATGGCCGCCGCCGAGGCGTCGCCGGCCGAGGCCGCCGACCTGCTGGAGGAGCACGACGACCTGTCAGTGGCCGCCGTCAACGGCGCCCGGCAGATCGTCCTGTCCGGCGGCAAGGCGTCCCTGGCGAGCGTCGAGGAGGCGCTGGCCGGGCGCGGGGTCAGGACCAGGCGGCTCGCGGTGTCCTGCGCCTCGCACTCGCCGCTGATGGCCGAGGCCGCCGCGGAACTGCGCGAGGTCGCCGCGGGACTGACCTTCCACACGCCCGAGTTCACCCTCGTCTCCAACGTGACCGGCCGCATCGCCGACCCGGCGGAGCTGTCCACCCCCGACTACTGGGCCCGCCACCTGCGCGAGCCGGTGCGGTTCGCCGAGGGCATACGCGCCGTCGCCGAGCGCGGCCCGCACGCGTTCCTGGAGGTCGGCCCCGCCACCGAACTCGTCGGCATGGGCAAGCAGGTCCTCGACGCGCCCGGCGACCACCAGTGGCTGAGCAGCCTGCACGCCGAGGACACCGACGCCACGGTCGCCCGCCAGTCCCTCGCCCAGCTCTACGCCGCCGGCGCCCCCGTGTCCTGGGCCGGCTACTACGGCGACCGCCCCAGGAGCCGGCTCACCCTGCCGACGTACGCCTTCGACCGGCGCCGCCACTGGCTCCCCGCCCCGAGCGGCGCCGCCGCCGCCCGGGGCAGCGGCGACGTACACCCCCTGCTCGGCCGCGAGGTCTCCACCGACGAGCAACGCGCCGCCGGCGTCCGGACGTTCTCCGCCCGGCTCGACGCCCGGCGCCCCGCCTACCTCGCCGACCACAAGGTGATGGGCAGGGTCGTCTTCCCCGGCGCCGGCTACGTCGAGACGCTGCTCGCCCTCCAGGACGCGGTCTACGGCGAGACGACCCTCCCCGTCACCGGCGTGACCATCCACGAGGCCCTGCTCGTCCCCGACGAGGGCTCCGTCGAGCTGCGCACCCGGCTGCGGCCGGGCGCCGGCGACCTGGCGGAGGTCGAGATCGTCAGCCTGGTGGCGAGCGAGGACCCCGGCGCCGAGCCGTTCGAACGGCGCCATCTCACCGCCACCGTCGACGCCGCAGGACCGGCGGGGGCCGCCGGCGCCGCGCTCACCGAGACACAGCGCTCCCTGCACGACCTGCTCGGCCGGGCGGACGAGCCCCGCTCGCAGCGGCAGGCCGACGACCTCTACGCGGACTTCGCCGAGCTGGGCGTGGAGTACGGCCCGCACTTCCGGGGCGTCCGGCGGGTCGAGCGGCACGGCGACCACCTCGCCGTCGGCGAACTGCGCGGCCGGGACGCGGCCCCGGTCGAGCACCTGCCGCCCGCCGTCCTGGACTGCGCGCTCCAGACCATCACCGCCCTCGCCGACGACAGCGAGACCGTCGCGATGCCCGTGGGCTTCGGCCGCTGCCGGCTGCTGCGCAAGCCCCGCGGCGAGACGCTGCGCAGCGTGCTGCGCGTCACCCCGCCCGCCGCCGGCGCGGACGGGGAACTGCCCACCGCCGACGTGCTCGTCCTGGACGGGGACCGCCCGGTCTTCGTACTGGAGGGCCTCACCCTGCGGCGCGTCGCGAACGCCGCCCCCGACCGCGACCGGATGTACTCCGAGGTGCGGTGGGTCAAGCGGTCGCTGCGCACCACTGCGGCCGAGCCGCGCCACGTGCTGCTCGTCGGCCCCGCGCGGGCGGGCCTGGACGACCTCGCCGGGCCCGCGAAGGAGCGGGGCGTCACCCTGTCGGTCGCCGCCACGTCCGCCGAGGCGGTGGCGCTGCTGAAGGAGCGGCCCACCGACGTGTGCTGGTTCTGGCGACCGCCCGAGAACGACGGCGAGCCGCTGCCGGCCGAGTGCGAGCGCAACTACCGCGACCTGCTGGCGCTGCGCGACGCGCTGGAGCAGACAGGGTTCGGGCAGGGACAGCGGCTGTGGCTGGTCACCGAGGGCGGCCAGGCGGTGCCGGGGGACCGGCCGCAGGGCGCGGACGGCGTCGGCCAGGCGCCTCCGGCGGCGGCCACCCTGTGGGGGTTCGGCCACGTGATGTGGACCGAGTACCCCGCCTACGGCCTCACCCTCGTCGACCTGCCGCCGCCGGCCGGGGACGCCGCCGGCACCGGTTACCCGGTGCTGCTGGAGGAGATGGCCGCCAAGGAGTCGGGCGAGTACCAGGTCGCCTACCGCTCGGGCCTGCGGCACGTACGCCGCGTCCACCCGAAGCCCGGCGGCCCGCGCACCGACGTCGAGCTGGTCATCAAGGAGTACGGGCAGGTCGGCGGCGTCGTCGCGGTGCCGCTCGGCGAAGAGCCCGCCCCCGAGGGCAGCCGGATCCGGGTACGGGTCCACGCGGCGGGCCTGAACGTCAAGGACGTGCTGAACGTCCTCGGCCTGCACCGCGTGCTCGCCGAGGAGGCCGGGACCGCACCGCCCGAACTGCCGCTGGGACTGGAGTGCGCGGGCGTGGTCACGGCCGCCGGGCCCCGGGCCTCGTTCCGCGTCGGCGACGCCGTCGTCGCGGCCCATGTCGGCTCGCTGCGCCGGGAGGTGACGGTCGAGTCGGCGATGGCGGCCCCCAAGCCGGCGCGGCTCGGCTTCGCCGAGGCCGCGGCGCTGCCCGTCGCGTTCCTCACCGCCTACCACGGGCTGCACCACCTGGCGGGGGTGCGGCGCGGCGACAAGGTCCTGATCCACGCCGCGGCCGGCGGCGTCGGCCAGGCCGCGGTACGGCTCGCCCAGCGGGCCGGGGCCGAGGTCTTCGCGACCGCCAGTCCGCACAAGTGGCCGCTCCTGCGGGCCCAGGGCGTCCGCCACCTCATGAACTCCCGCGCGCTGACGTACGACGACGAGGTGCTGGCCGCCACGGACGGCGCGGGCGTCGACATCGTGCTGCACAGCCTCGGCGGCGACCGCGTCGAGCACAGCCTGCGGGCGCTCGGCCGCGACGGGCGCTTCGTCGAACTGGGAAAGATCGGCGCGTGGAGCCCCGAGGACGTCCACCGCGCCCGGCCCGACGTCACGTACCACACCTTCGACTTCGGCGAGTTCACCGCCGAGCAGAGCCAGGAGCTGGCGAGCGAGGTGCTCGGCCCGGTCATGGAGCTGGTCGGGTCCGGGGAGCTGACCCCCCTGCCGACCACCGCCTACACCCTGGACGAGGTCGACGAGGCGTTCGGCGTGCTCCAGCGCGGCGCCAACGTCGGCAAGGCCGTCGTCACCTTCGGCGGCGACCCGGACGCGGAACCGCCGCCCGCCGCGCGGCCCGTCGAGGTCGGCCCGGACCACACCTACCTCGTCACCGGCGGCTTCGGCGCACTCGGCCGGCTCGCCGCCGAGCGCCTGGCCGCCCTCGGCGCGCGGCACCTCGCCCTGACGGGCCGAAACACCCCCGCGGCCGGGGAACTCGACGCCCTCCGGGCGCACCTGGGCCCGGACGTCGAGGTCGTCGCCTACGCGGCCGACGTCGGCGACGCCGCGGACGTGGAGCGCGTGTTCGCGGACCTGCGGACCCGGCCGTGGCCGCTGGGCGGCATCGTGCACGCGGCGGGCGTGCTGGCCGACGCCCCGGTGGCGGCCCAGACCTGGGAGAGCATCGAGACGATCTTCCGGGCCAAGGTGTACGGCAGTTGGCTGCTGCACCGCAACTCGCTCGCCGACCCCGACCTGCGCTTCTTCCTCGGCTATTCCTCGGTCACGTCGGTCCTCGGCACCGGCGGCCAGGCGAACTACGCCGCGGGCAACGCCTTCCTGGACACCCTGATGTGCCGGCGCCACGCCGCCGGACTGCCCGGGACCAGCGTCAACTGGGGCGCCTGGGGCGAGATCGGCCTCGCCGCCGGCATGGACGCGCAGTACGTCGCGAACGTCGAGCGGCAGGGCTTCACCTTCTTCCGGCCCGTCACGGGCATGCGCGCCCTGTTCCGGCTGCTGGACCGGCCGCCCGCCCAGGTCACCATCGCCGAGGTCGACTGGGACCGCTGCGCCGCGACCCGGCCGCAGCCCAACGCCCTGTACCACCACGTCGGACGGGGCCCGGCGCGCAGGACCGCCGACGTCGACCTGGCGGCCCTGGCGGCGCTGCCCCCGGCGGAGCGCCGGGAGGCCGTCTCCCGCACCCTCCGCGGCCTCATCGCGGACCTGCTGCACCACGACGGACCAGACGACGTGCCGCCCGACGCCCGCTTCTTCGAGGTCGGCCTGGACTCCCTGGCCGCCGTCGAGCTGAAGAACGCGCTCCAGCAGTGCTTCCGGCTGCCGCTCTCCGCCGCCAGCGTCTTCGACCACCCGTCGGTCTCGCTGCTCGCGGAGTTCATCGACGGGCAGTTGGCCGCCCCTGCCGGGCCCGGGACGGCCGCGGACCCCGTAAGCGCCGACAGGGCCGACGGCGCCGACAGCACGAACGGAGACACGCGATGAGCCAGGCCACGGGAGCCGCCGTCCGGCTCCCCACCATCGCCGCCACCGCGGCCCACCACGCCGCGACCCGCCCCGATGCCGTGGCCGTCGAGTGCGCCGGCCGCCGCGTCACCTTCCTCGACCTGCACCGCCGCAGCAACCGCACGGCCCGCGCGCTGGCCGCCGAGGGCGTCGCCACCGGCGCCCGCGTCGCGTACCTCGCCGCGGACACCGAGCACTACTACGACCTCCTGCTGGCCTGCGCCAAGAGCGGCGCCGTGCTGGTGCCGGTCGACCCGCGGCTCACCCCCGGCGAGGTCGAGCACGTGCTGCGCGACTCCGGCGCCGTCCTGCTGGTCACCGACGCCGAGCGGCTGCCCGCCGCCGAACGGATCCGCCCCGCGCTGCCCGCGCTGCGCACCGTCATCGGGCTGGAGGAGGACGCGCCGCTCGGCGGCCTGACCGGCTGGACCGCCGACCACCCCGCCACCGAACCCGGCCCCGGCACCGTCCCGGGCCCCGGGCAGCCGCTGACGCAGATCTACACCAGCGGCACGACCGGCGCGCCCAAGGGCGTGGTGCTCGGCCAGGGCAGCTACTGGGCGATCAACGACCTGCTGGCCCGCCACCGGCTGGACTGGATCGACTGGCGCGCCGACGACCGGATCCTGCACGTCCTGCCGGGGCACCACATCGGCGGCCCGTGGTGGTTCCTCCAGGGCTTCCGCGCCGGGGCCACCAACGTGCTCGGGCAGGGCTTCGAAGGCGGCCGGACGCTGCGCACGATCCGTACGGCCGGCATCACCACCACGCTGGTCGTGCCCTCCATGCTCCAGGTCCTCCTCGACGAACCGGGCGTCGGCCCCGCCGACTTCGCGGGCCTGCGCAAGGTCGTCTACGGCGGCTCACCGATGCCCGAGGCGCTGCTGCGCCGGTGCCTGGAGACGATGGGCTGCGAGTTCGCGCAGATCTTCGGCCTCACCGAGACCTGCGCCTCCGCCCTCTGCCTGCCCCCGGCCGACCACGTGCCGGGCGGGCCCCGCCTCACCGCCGCCGGCCGGGCCTACCCCGGCGTGGCCGTGCAGGTCGTGGACCGCGCCGGCGAGCCGCTGCCGGCCGGGCAGGTCGGCGAGATCCTGCTCGACACCCCCGCCGTCATGGACGGGTACTGGAACCGTCCCGAGGACACCGAACGCACCGTCGCCGACGGCTGGCTGCACACCGGCGACGCGGGCTTCCTCGACGAGGACGGCTACGTCTACATCCGCGACCGCATCAAGGACGTCATCCTCGTCGCCGGCGAGAACGTGTACCCCGCCGAGGTCGAGAACGCCCTCGGCAAGCACCCGGCCGTGGCCGAGGTCGCCGTGGTGGGCGTGCCGGACCGGGTGCGCGGCGAGGCGGTCAGGGCGTACGTCCTGCCCCGGCCGGGCGAGCGGCCCACGGCCCGCGAGCTGACGACGTTCCTCAGGGGCCGGCTCGCGGACTACAAGAGCCCCACGGACTACGCCTTCGTGGACGCCCTGCCGCGCACCGCGAGCGGCAAGATCCTCCGCCGCGAGCTGCGCGGCCGTTCCTAGGGAGACGAGACGGACCATGGACCAGCGTACGGACCGGCCGGGCGGGCCGGATCTTCTGGAGCTGCCGATGCCGCAGCCGCGGGAGTGCCCGTTCGGGCCGCCGCCGGAGATGGCCGCGCTGCGCGAACGCGCGCCGGTGACCCGGGTGAAGTGCCCGACGGGCCTGGTGGCCTGGCTGGTCACGCGGTACGACGACGTACGCGAGGTGCTCGGCGACGCCGAGCGCTTCAGCAGCCGGCCCGGCCAGGCCGTCCACCTGATGGCCCACGCGGACCCCGAACGGCCGGTCGGCGAGCTGGAGTTCTCGCGCATGGACGGCCCGGACTACCAGCGGTTCCGCCAGCACATGGGCCCCGAGGTCGCCACCCCGCGGCGCATGGCGGAGCTGCGCCCGCTGGTGCAGGACCTCGTCGACGAGCGGCTCGACGCGCTCGCCGCCGCCGGACCGCCCGGCGACTTCTACGCCGACTTCGCCCTCCCCGTCACCTCGGCCGCCATCGGTGCGCTCGTCGGCGTGCCGTACGCCGACCGGGAGCTGTTCCACCGCGCGGCGGCGGCGGTGTTCAGCGGCGCCACCAGCAGGGCGGAGCTGGCGGAGGCGCTGAAGCCGCTGCACACGTACCTCTACAAGCTGGTCGTGACCCGCCGCGCGGACCCCGGCGACGACGCGCTCAGCCGCATGATCGCCCGCGGCGCCGCCGCCCCGCGGCCGTTCACCGACGCGGAGCTGGTGGCGATCAGCTCCACCATGCTGGTCACCGGCTTCGACACCACCGCCACGACCATGTCCCACGGCCTGCTCACCCTGCTCGCCCACCCGGCCGAAACGGACCGGCTGCGCGCGGACCCGTCGCTGATCCCCAGCGCGGTCGAGGAGATCGTGCGTTTCCTCGGCGGCGGCCCGGGCATCGTCCGCCAGGCGACGCGGGACACCGAGATCGGCGGCCACCCGGTCGCGGAGGGCGACTACATCGTGGCCGCCATCCAGACGGCCGACCGCGACCCCGGGGCGTTCCCCGAGCCCGACCGGCTGGACGTCGGCCGCCGGCCCAACAAGCACCTGGGCTTCGGGTACGGCACGCACCAGTGCTTCGGGCAGCAGACGGCGCGGCTGGAGCTGACGGTGACGCTGGAGACGCTGCTGCGCCGCGTCCCGTCGCTGCGCCTCGCGGTGCCGGCGGCGGACGTCCCGTTCAAGACCGGCACCCCCGTGCACGGGCCGGCCGAGGTGCCGGTGACCTGGGACGCCATCCTCCCCGCAGGGACGGCACGTTGACGGGCGCGGCGGGTGCGGCAGGCGCGGCGGGCGGGACGAGCGGGACCCGGGAGGGGAAGACGATGCGGATCAGCGTCGACACCGACAGGTGCGTGGCCACGGGCATGTGCGCGTTCACCGCGCCCGAGGTCTTCGACCAGAGCGACGAGAACGGCGTGGTCGTGGTCAGGCGCCAGGACCCGCCGGAGGACCAGCACGAGGCGGTGCGCGAGGCGGCCATGAGCTGCCCCGTGGAGGTGATCTCCGTCGAGTAGCCCGCCCAGGGAGCCGTGGGCGGCGCCCCTCGGTCACGTCGCGGAGCGACCGCGCTCCATGTCACTGACGGGAGTCTCTTCCGGTGTCTGCGAACGAACAACAACTGCGCGACTACCTCAGGCTGGTCACCGCCGACCTCCGCCGGACCAGGCAGCGTCTCGAAGAGGCCGAGGCGAGCCGGCACGAGCCCGTCGCCGTGACCGCCATGGCCTGCCGCTTCCCCGGGGGAGTGACCTCCCCCGAGGAGCTGTGGCGCCTCGTCGCCGACGGCGGCGAGTGCCTGTCGCCCCTCCCCGGCGACCGCGGCTGGGACCTGGACGCGCTCCGCGACCCCGACCCGCTGCTGCCCGGCACCACGTACGTGCGCTCCGGTGGATTCCTGTGCGGGGCGGGGGACTTCGACGCCGAGCTCTTCGGGATCTCGCCCCGCGAGGCGCTGGCGACGGACCCGCAGCAGCGGCTGCTGCTCGAAGTGGCGTGGGAGGTCTTCGAACGCGCCGGGCTCCCGGCCGCGGAGCTGCGGGGCGAGCCCGTCGGCGTCTTCGTCGGCGGTACGCCCCAGGAGTACGCGCCGCGCCACGGCGACCCGGCGGCGCGGGACCTGGAGGGCTACCTCGCCGTCGGTACCACCACGAGCGGGATGTCCGGGCGTATCGCGTACACCTTCGGACTGCGCGGCCCCGCCCTCACCGTCGACACCGCCTGCTCGTCCTCGCTGACCGCCCTGCACGTCGCCGTACAGGCGCTGCGGCGCGGCGAGTGCACCATGGCGCTCGCCGGCGGCGTCACCGTCATGTCCTCGCCGAACTGGATCGTCGACCTCAGCCGCCAGCGGGCCCTGGCCGCCGACGGCCGGTGCAAGGCGTTCGCCGCGGCGGCCGACGGCTTCGGCCCCGCGGAAGGCGTGGGCGTGCTGCTGCTGGAGCGCCTGTCCGACGCCCGGCGCCACGGCCACCCCGTGCTGGCCGTCGTACGGGGCACGGCGGTGGGCCAGGACGGCGCGAGCAACGGCCTGACCGCCCCCAACGACGAGGCGCAGGAACAGGTCATCCGCGACGCCCTGGCCGACGCCCGGCTCACCCCCGCCGACGTGGACGCCGTGGAGGCGCACGGCACCGGCACCCGGCTCGGCGACCCGATCGAGGCGCAGGCGCTCGGCGCCGTCTACGGCCGGGGCCGCCCGGCCGAACGGCCGCTGCTGCTGGGGACCGTGAAGTCGAACATCGGGCACACCCAGGCGGCGGCGGGCATGGCCGGCGTCATGAAGACGGTCATGGCGATGCGCCACGACCTGCTGCCCGCGACGCTGCACGTGGACGCGCCGTCGCCCCATGTCGACTGGGCGGCCGGCGGGCTGGAGCTGCTGACCGAGGCCAGGCCGTGGCCCGAGCGCGGCGGGCCCCGGCGGGCGGGGGTGTCGTCGTTCGGCATCACCGGCACCAACGCCCACGTGATCCTTGAGGAAGCCGAGGAAGCCGAGGAAGCCGACGAGACCGGGGAGCAGGCGGCAGGCACAGAGCGGGGGGAAGAGGAGGGGGCCCGGGAGGCGGGGCGGATGGCCGCGCCCGCGGGGCGCCCGCCGTACACCGACCCGGCCGCCACCGCCGGCCCCGCCGCCCCGGCCGCCGTCGTCCCGTGGGTCCTCTCCGCACGCGGCGAGACCGCCCTGCGCCAGCAGGCGGTGCGGCTGCGGGAGTTCGCGGCCGGCGCCGGTACGGGCCTTTCCGCACCGGACGTCGGCTGGTCGCTGGCCCGTACCCGTACGCCCCTGGAACACCGGGCGGTCGTGGTCGGCGGCACGGCGACGGAGCTGACCGCCCGCCTCGCCGCCGTGGCCGCCGGGACGGAGCGGCCCGGCGTGGTCCGCGGCGTGGCGCGGAGCGACGCCTCCGGTGTGGGCCTGCTCTTCGCCGGGCAGGGCGCGCAGCGGCCGGGCATGGGCCGGGAGTTGTACGAGGCGTTCCCGGCGTTCGCGGCGGCCTGGGACGAGGCGTGCGAGATCCTCGACAAGCTGCTGCCCGGCCCGCTGAACGACGTCGTCCTCGGCGCGGACGAGGAGACCCTGCGCCGTACCGAATGGGCGCAGCCGGCCCTCGTCGCCCACGAGGTGGCGCTCTTCCGGCTGGTGGAGTCCTGGGGCATCCGGCCCGGTCTGGTGGTGGGCCACTCGGTGGGGGAGATCGCCCTCGCGCACGTCACCGGCGTCCTGTCCCTGGAGGACACCTGCACGCTGGCGGTGGCCCGCGGCCGGCTGATGCAGGCCCTGCCCGCGGGCGGCGCCATGGTCGCGGTGGCGGCGCCCGCGGACGAGGTCGCATCCGCCCTGGCCGGCCACGAGGGCGACGCCGGCATCGCCGCCGTCAACGGCCCCCGCGCGGTGGTCGTCTCGGGTGCGGAGCCGGTGGTGACGGCCCTCGCCCGGCAGTTCACGGAACGCGGGGTGAAGACCCGCCGGCTGCGGGTGAGCCACGCCTTCCACTCGCCGCTGATGGAGCCGGTGCTCGCGGACTTCCGCGCGGTGGCGGCGGGCCTGCGGTTCCACGCACCGCGGATCCCCGCCGTCTCCACGGTGACCGGCCGGCGCGCCGGGCCGGGCGACCTGGCGTCCGCGGAGTACTGGGTGCGGCACGCCCGCGAGGGCGTGCGCTTCCACGACGCCGTCCGCGCGCTGGCGGCCGAGGGCATCCGGCACGTACTGGAGATCGGGCCCGACGCCACGCTCAGCGCGATGGCCGCGGAAGCCCTCGGGGACCCCGGGGGCCCGGTGTTCTGCCCGCTGGGCCGCGCGGACCGCCCCGAGCCGCAGGCCGCCGTCGAAGGGGTGGCCCGCGCGTGGTGCGCCGGGGTCGACGTCGACTGGCAGGCCCTGTGCTCCGGCGGGCGCCGGGTCGAGCTGCCCACGTACCCCTTCCAGCGGCGGCGGTACTGGCTCCGGCCCGCGCCCGGAGGCGCGGCGTTGGCCGCCGACCTCGGGGTACGGGCCGCGGGCCACCCGATGCTCGGCGGTGCGGTGGACATGGCCGACGGCCGGGGCGTGGTCCTGACCGGGCGGCTGTCGATATCGGCGCAACCCTGGCTGGCCGACCACCGCGTGGGGGAGCGCGCGCTGGTGCCGGGCACGGCGTTCGTCGACCTGGCCCTGCGCGCCGGTGACGAGGCCGGCCGCGGCAGGCTGGAGGAACTCACCCTGCACACCCCGCTGGTGGTGCCCGAACACGGCGGTGTCCGGCTCCAGGTCGTCGTGAACGGCGCGGACGACGCCGGCCGGTGCACGTTCGGCGTGTACGCCCGGCCGGACACGGAGCCCGAGGAGCCGTGGACCCGGCACGCCACCGGCGTGCTCGCCCCGGCCACCGCACACCGGGGCACCGCACGCCCGGACGCCCCGACCCCGCCCGCCGACCTCGCCTCGTGGCCCCCGCCGGACGCCGCACCCCTGGATCTCACCGACTGCTACCCGCGGCTCGCCGCCGCCGGCCTGCGCTACGGCCCCGACTTCCGGACGCTGCGCGCTGCCTGGCGGCGCGGCGAGGAGGTGTTCGCCGAAGTCGCCCTGGCCGCGGACGCCGACGCCACGGGCTTCGGTCTCCACCCGGCGCTGCTCGACGCCGCACTCCACCCGGTGGTCCTCGCCGGCATGGTGGCCACCGACGGCACCCCGGCCCTGCCCTTCTCCTTCGAAGGGGCCGAACTCCTCGCCTCCGGCGCCACCACGCTGCGCGTCGCGCTCGCCCCGGTCGCCGGGGACGCGGTCTCCGTGACCGTCGCGGACGGCTCCGGCCGGCCCGTGGCCACGGTCGCCTCCCTGACGTTCAAGAGCGCCCCCGCCGAGTCCCCCGGTCCCCCGCCGGCCGCCCGGAACTCCCTGTACCGGGTCGCGTGGGAGCCCGTACCCGGTGAACGCGCCCACGTCGCCGACCCCGACCTCGTCGTGGCCCGGCTCGACGAGGACACCGACGTGCGCGGCGCCGTCCACCAGGCCCTCATGTTCGTGCGCGGCTGGCTCGGCGCCGAGCAGCCCGCGGCCGAGCGCCTGGCGATCGTCACGCGCGCCGGGCTGCCGCCGCACGCCGCGGCCGAGGGCCTGATCCGCTCCGCGCAGGCCGAACACCCCGGCCGTTTCGTGCTGGTGACCGCCGACCGGGCCCCCGCGCGGCTCGCCGACGTGGCGGGCATCGCGGCGGCCGTGGACGAGGACCACATCCGCCTGCGCGGCGCAGCCGTCCTCCGCCCGCGCCTGGTGCGCGCCGGCCCCGGCGGGCCCTTTGGCCCCTCGCCGCTCTCCGGCGACGGCACCGTGCTCCTCACCGGCGGCACCGGGCACCTGGGCCGGCTGCTGGCCCGGCATCTGGTGACCCGCCACGGTGTCCGGCGGCTGCTGCTGGCCGGTCGGCGCGGCCGGGCCGCCGAGGGCGTGGACGCGTGGGCGGCGGAGCTGACCCGGCTGGGCGCCGCGGTGCAGGTGGCCGCCTGCGACGTGGCCGACCGCGGCGCGCTGGCGCGGCTCCTCGCGGACATTCCGGAGGAGTTCCCGCTACGGGCCGTGGTGCACGCCGCGGGCGTGGTGGACGACGCGCTCGTCACCTCCCTCACGGACGCGCAGGTGGACCGCGTCCTGGCGCCCAAGGCCGACGCGGCGCTCGCGCTGGACGAACTCACCGCGGGGCTGGACCTGGAGGCGTTCGTCCTCTTCTCCTCCGTCGCCGGCGTGCTCGGCACCCCCGGTCAGGGCAACTACGCGGCGGCCAACGCCTTCCTCGACGCGCTCGCCGCCGGCCGCCGCGCCCGCGGCCTGCCCGCCGTGTCGCTGGCCTGGGGCCCGTGGGCGCAGACCGGCGGCATGACCGGCGCGCTGGGCCCGGCCGACCGGGCAAGGCTGGGCCGGTGGGGCATGCGCGCGCTCGGCACCGACGAGGCCCTGGCGCTCTTCGACGCGGCGCTGGTCCCGAACGGGGCCGGGGAGAGCGACGGTTCGTACGGGCCCCGCGGGACCGGCGCGGCGGACGGCGCCTTCGGCGCGGGCGGCGGCGGATCCAGCACGGCGGACGCGGCCGGCACGGCAGCCGGAGCCGCCGTGGTGCCCGTCCGGCTAGACCCGGAGGCCGTACGGGCCCGCGGGGCGGCGGAGGGCGGCATCCCCCCGCTGCTGCGGTCCCTGGTCCGCGCACCGGCCCGGCGCACCGTCCCCGTACCCGAGGCGGCTGCCGTACCCGACGGGGCCGGCCCGTCCGATGCGGAGAGCCTGGCGCATGCACTTGCCGGTGCCCCCGCGGCAGAGCGCCGGCGGGTGCTCCTGGACCTGGTGCGTACGCACGCGGCCGTGGCGCTGGGCCACGGCCGAGGCGACGACGCCGGGGCCGACGCGGCCGACGCAGCCTTCCGCGATGCCGAACGGCCCTTCCGCGACGCCGGGTTCGACTCGCTCGCCGCGATCGAGCTGCGCAACCGCCTGGTCGCCGCGACCGGTGTGCGGCTGACCGCCACGGCCGTCTTCGAGCACCCCAGCCCGGCGGCACTCGCCGACCACCTCCTCGCCCGCTGGGACGCCACCCGCCCCCCCGACCCGCGCACCCCGTAGCCGCGGCGCCCGCCCCCCGGGACCCCGATGGCTGGGGTCTGGCCGGGGGTGTGCACCGGGGTGGGCGGCTGGTACAGGTGCACAGAATTCGTTTGTCCCTGCAACGACGAGACCGCAACCGAAGCGGTGGAAGAGCCACGGCACCAGTGACACGGCACGGGGGAGCAACGCCTATGACCGGGATGGATCCGATCGCCGTCGTCGGCCTCGCCTGCCGGCTGCCGGGCGCGTCGGGCCCGGCGGAGTTCTGGCGGCTGCTGCGCGACGGCGGCGACGCCGTCGGCGAGGTCCCCGAAAGCCGCCGCCGGCACGCCGGAGGCCGGGCGTACGGCGGCTTCCTGGAGCGCGTCGACGCCTTCGACCCGGAGTTCTTCGGCATCTCCCCGCGCGAGGCCGCGGTCATGGACCCGCAGCAGCGCCTGATGCTGGAGCTGGCGTGGGAGGCGCTGGAGGACGCCGGCATCGTCCCGTACGACCTCTCCCAGACCGCGACCGCCGTCTACGCCGCCGCCATCTGGGACGACTACGCGGAACTCGCCCACCGGCGCGGCGGCCCGGCCCGTACGCACCACACCTTCGCCGGCACCCGGCGGGCGATGCTGGCCAACCGGGTCTCGTACGCCCTCGGGTTCACCGGCCCGAGCCTCACGGTGGACACCGGGCAGTCCTCCTCCCTCGTCGCCGTCCACCTCGCCTGCGAGAGCCTGCGCCGCGGGGAATCCACCCTGGCGCTGGTCGGCGGGGTGAACCTGGTCCTCGCCCCGGAGTCCACCGCCACCTCCGACCGGATGGGCGCGCTGTCCGCCTCCGGGCGCTGCCGCACCTTCGACGCCGCCGCCGACGGCTACGTCCGCGGCGAGGGCGGCGCGGTGCTCGTCCTCAAGCCGCTCCAGCGGGCCCTGGCCGACGGCGACACCGTGTCCTGCGTGCTCCGCGGCAGCGCCGTCAACAACGACGGGGGCGGCGACTCCCTCGGGGCGCCGCGCCGCCGCACGCAGGAGGAGGTGCTCCGGCTGGCGTACCGGCGGGCCGGCACGGACCCCGGCGACGTCCAGTTCGTCGAGCTGCACGGCACCGGCACCCCCGCCGGGGACCCCGTCGAGGCCGCGGCCCTCGGCGCGGTGGTCGGCGCCGCGCGGCCCGCGGGCGACCCGCTGCCGGTCGGCTCGGTCAAGACCAACGTCGGCCACCTGGAAGGCGCGGCCGGCATCGTGGGCCTGCTCAAGGTGGTCCTCAGCATCCGCGGTCGCGAACTCCCGCCCAGCCTCCACCACGCCACACCGCATCCGCGGATCCCGCTGGACCGGCTCAACCTGCGGGTGCAGACGACCCGCGCGGGCTGGCCCCGCCCGGAGCTGCCGCTGGTGGCGGGCGTGTCCTCGTTCGGCCTCGGCGGCACCAACTGCCATGTCGTGGTGGCGCAGCCGGACGTCCCCGCGGTCGCCGGAGCCGGCCCGCGGCGCGACGACACGGACACCCGCCCGCTGCCCTGGCTCTTCTCCGGCCGCAGCCTTCCGGCACTGCGGGACCAGCCGGCCCGCCTCCTGCACGACCTGCGCGACCACCCCGGGCACACCCCGCAGGACGTCGGACTCTCCCTGGCCACCACCCGCGCGCACTTCGACCACCGCGCCGTCGTCATCGGGTCGGGCGAGGACCTGCGCGACGGGGCCGCCCGCCTGTCCCGGGGAGAGCCCGCCCCCGGGGTCGTGCAGGGCGTCGCCCTCCCCGGCGCGGGTCCGGTGTTCGTCTTTCCGGGCCAGGGGTCGCAGTGGCGTGGGATGGCGCTGGAGTTGTACGGGCAGTCGGCGGTGTTCGCGGGGGCGTTGGAGGAGTGTGCGGCGGCGTTGGCCCCGTTCACGGGGCGGTCGCTGCTGGCGGATCTTGAGGGGGATCTTCGGCCGGGGGATGTGGTCCAGCCCGCGTTGTGGGCGGTGATGGTGTCGCTGGGGCGGCTGTGGGAGTCGTTCGGTGTGGTGCCGTCCGCGGTGGTGGGGCATTCGCAGGGGGAGATCGCGGCTGCGGTGGTGGCGGGCGCGCTGAGCCTTGAGGACGGTGCCCGGGTCGCCGCGCTGCGCAGCCGGGTCATCGCCCGCGGCCTGGCCGGACAGGGCGGACTGCTGTCGGTGGCGCTTCCGGCGGACGAGGTGCGGGAACTGCTGGGCACGGTCGGCGGAGGGCTGTGCGTCGGAGCGGTGAACGGCCCGGCGTCCACGGTCGTCAGCGGACCGGTGGCGGAACTGGGAGAGCTGACCGCGGTGCTGGACGCCCGGCAGATCCGGGCACGCCGTGTCGACATCGACTACGCGTCCCACTCCGCCCAGGTCGACGCCGTCGTGCCGGAACTCCTCGACGCCCTCGGCGAGATCCCCACGCGGTCGTGCCGGGTGCCGTTCTGGTCGACGGTGACGGGGGAGGCGCTGGACGGCCGGGAGCTGGACGCCGCGTACTGGGTGCGCAACCTGCGCCGCACGGTGCGGTTCTCTGACGTCGTACGGAAGCTGGTCGGCGAGGGCCACCGCCTGTTCGTCGAGGCCAGCCCCCACCCCGTGCTGAGCGCCGCCGTCTCCGCGACCGCCGACGCGCTCGGCGTCGAAGCCGCCGTCGTCGGCAGCCTCCGGCGCGGCGACGGCGGGCGGCAGGGGTTCCTCACCGGCGTCGCGCAGGCTTGGACGCGGGGCGCCCCCGTCACCTGGGAGGCCGCGTTCGACGGCCTCGACGCCCGGCGCGTCCCACTGCCCACGTACCCGTTCCAGCGCACCCGCCACTGGCTGCCCGCCGGCGACGACGAGGCGAGCGCAGCAGTGGAACCGCCGGTCCCCGACGGCGCGGACACGGCGCCGGTGACCGCCCGGCCACCGGCCGCCGGCGACCCGTCCGTGCCCGGCGGCGACGGGCAGCCCCGGCGGATGCTCGATGTCGTACGCAGCCACGCGGCGGCCGTGCTCGGCTACCCCGGCCCCGAACGGGTCGCCGAGGAGACGACGTTCAAGGACGCGGGCTTCGACTCGCACATGTCCGTCGAACTGCGCGACCGCCTCGGGGCCGCCACCGGGCTGCGCCTGCCGTCCGACGTCCTGTTCTCCTTCCCCACACCGGCCGCCCTCGCCGAACGGCTGCGCACCGGGCTGACCGGCACCCCCGCGGCGGACGGCCGCCCCGGCGACGGCGACGGGGGCGGGGACGAACGCGGCGCCGGGGACGAGCCGATCGCGGTGGTCGGGATGGCCTGCCGGTACCCCGGTGGCGTCCGGTCCCCCGAGGACCTGTGGCGGCTCGTGGCCGACGGCACCGACGCGATCACCGGCTTCCCGGACGACCGGGGCTGGGACGGCGGTGGCACCGGCCGCACCTGGCGGGGCGGCTTCCTCGACGGTGCCACCGAGTTCGACGCCGGGTTCTTCGGCATCTCGCCGCGCGAGGCGCTGACCATGGACCCGCAGCAGCGCGTGCTGCTGGAGGTCTGCTGGGAGGCGGTCGAGCGGTCCGGGATCGTCCCGGCGACGCTGCGGGGCAGCGCGACCGGCGTCTTCGTCGGCGCCATGGCCCAGGAGTACGGCGCCCGGCTCGACCAGGCGCCGGAGGGCTTCGAGGGGCAGATCCTCACGGGCGGCACCCCCGGTGTGCTGTCCGGCCGCGTGGCGTACACGCTGGGCCTCGGGGGCCCTGCGCTCACCGTCGACACCGCCTGTTCCTCGTCGCTGGTCTCCCTTCATCTCGCCGCGCAGTCACTGCGGCAGGGGGAGTGCTCCCTCGCCCTCGCCGGGGGTGTGGCCGTCATGTCGAACCCGGGCATGTTCCTGGAGTTCGGCCACCAGGGCGGGCTGTCCGCCGACGGCCGCTGCAAGGCGTTCGGGGCCGGCGCCGACGGCACGAGCTGGGCGGAGGGCGCGGGGGTGCTCGTACTGGAGCGGCTGTCGCACGCCCGCCGCAACGGGCACCGGGTGCTCGCCCTGCTGCGCGGCTCCGCGGTCAACCAGGACGGCGCGTCCAACGGGCTGACCGCCCCCAGCGGCCCCGCCCAGGAGCAGGTCATCCGCCGGGCCCTGGCCGCGGCCGGGCTGGCGGCCGGGGACGTCGACGCCGTCGAGGCACACGGCACGGGCACCAGCCTGGGCGACCCGATCGAGGCGCACGCCCTGCTGGCGACGTACGGGCAGGCCCGCGACCCCGGCGAGCCGCTGTACCTGGGTTCGCTGAAGTCCAACATCGGCCACGCGCAGGCCGCCGCGGGCGTGGGCGGCGTGATCAAGATGGTGATGGCGATGCGGCACGGGACTTTGCCGCGTACGCTCCACGCCGACCGGCCGTCCCCGCACGTCGACTGGGCGTCCGGGGCGGTGGCCCTGCTGGCCGAGGGGCGTCCCTGGCCCGGCCGCGGCCGGGCGCGCCGGGCGGGTGTCTCCTCGTTCGGCATCAGCGGCACCAACGCGCACGTGATCGTGGAAGCGGCGGCCGACGAAGCTGCTGAGCCCGACGAGTCAGCCGAGTCCGCCGAACACGCCGCTCCGCGGCCGGAGTCCGCGCCGCCCGCGGCTCCGGTGCTGGTGTGGCCCGTATCCGGAGACACCCCGCGAGGCCTCGCCGCCCAGGCCGGGCGGCTGCGTGACTTCGCCGGGGAGCACCCCGAGCGGGCCGCGGCGGACATCGGCTGGTCGCTGGCGGCGACCCGGGCGGCGCTGGAGCACCGGGCCGTTGCGGTCGGCAGGAACGCCGGAGAGCTGGCGAACGGCCTGGCCGCGCTGGCCGCGGGGGAGCCCGCCGCGCACCTCGTTACGGGCCGGGCCACGGGGGTCGGCGCGGGTCCGGTGTTCGTGTTCCCGGGCCAGGGGTCGCAGTGGCGTGGGATGGCGCTGGAGTTGTACGGGCAGTCGGCGGTGTTCGCGGGGGCGTTGGAGGAGTGTGCGGCGGCGTTGGCCCCGTTCACGGGGCGGTCGCTGCTGGCGGATCTTGAGGGGGATCTTCGGCCGGGGGATGTGGTCCAGCCCGCGTTGTGGGCGGTGATGGTGTCGTTGGCGCGGCTCTGGGAGTCCTTTGGTGTGGTGCCGTCGGCGGTGGTGGGGCATTCGCAGGGGGAGATCGCGGCGGCGGTGGTCGCCGGAGCGTTGAGCCTTCAGGACGGTGCCCGGGTCGCCGCGCTGCGCAGCCGGGTCATCGCGCGGCGACTGGCCGGGCGGGGCGGCATGGCGTCGGTGGCGCTGCCCCCGGAGGCGGTGCGGCAGCGGCTCGACGCCCTGGGCGGCGGGCTGTGCGTGGCGGCGGTGAACGGCCCGGCCACCACGGTCGTCAGCGGGCCGGTGGCGGAACTCGCGGAGCTGACGGCGGCGCTGGCGGCCGAGCAGGTCCGGGTACGCCGTACCAACGTCGACTACGCGTCCCACTCCGCGCAGGTCGACGCCATCGCGGCGGAGCTGACCGAGGTGCTGGGCGAGGTCCGGACGCGGTCGTGCCGGGTGCCGTTCTGGTCGACGGTGACGGGGGAGCTGCTGGACGGCCGGGAGCTGGACGCCGCGTACTGGGTGCGCAACCTGCGCCGTACGGTGCGGTTCTCCGACGTCGTACGGAAGCTGGTCGGCGAGGGCCACCGCATGTTCATCGAGACCAGCGCCCACCCCGTGCTCACCATGGGCGTCCAGGAGACCGCCGAGGCGGACGCCGTCGCCGTGGGCTCGCTGCGGCGCGGCGACGGAGGGGCGGAACGCTTCCTCACCTCGCTCGCCGAGGCGCACGTGCAGGGTGCCGCCGTCGACTGGGCCCCGGCCTTCCCCGGCGCCCGCACGGTGGACCTGCCGACGTACGCCTTCGAGCGCCGCCGCTACTGGATGGCCGCCCCGGCACCCGCCGCCGAGACCGGCGACCACCCCCTGGCCCGGTCCGTGACCCAACTGGCCGACTCCGACGCCGCCCTGCTGACGGCCACCCTGTCCCGCCGCACCGCGCCCTGGCTCGCCGACCACGTCGTCTCCGGCAGCGTGCTGCTGCCCGGCGCCGCCTTCGTCGAGCTGGCACTCCGCGCGGGCGACGAAGTCGGCTGCGGGCGGCTGGAGGAGCTGGTCCTGCACGCCCCGCTCCACCTGCCCGAGCGGGCCGCGGTCCAGCTCCAGATTGCGGTACGCGCCCCGGAGGACGGCACGGCCCCGGTGCCCCGCCGTCCCGTCGTCGTCCACGCCCGCCCGGCCGGCGCGGCACCCGGGGAGCCGTGGGTCTGCCACGCCACGGGTTTCCTGACGCCCGCTCGGGGAGCGCCCGGCGGCGCCGTCCCCACCGAATGGCCGCCCGCCGGCGCCGAGTTGCTGACGGTCGAGAAGCTGTACGCGGGGCTGGCGGCCCTCGGCTACGAATACGGCCCGGCCTTCCGCGGCCTGGGCGCGGCCTGGCGGCGGGGCGGCGAGGTGTTCGCCGAAGTCGCGCTCCCCGCCGCGGGCGCGCCCGACGCCGCCGGCTACGGCGTCCACCCCGCGCTGCTCGACGCCTGCCTGCACGGTGCGCTGCCCGGCCGGGCCGACGAGCGGGGCACCGGTCCGGCGCTGCCGTTCGCCTGGGGCGGCGTGGAGTTGTTCGCCACCGGCGCCACGGCGGCGCGGGTCCGTATCGTCCCGGACGGGGAGGGGGCCTTCGCCCTGCACGTGGCCGACGCCGCGGGCCGCCCGCTGGCCGCGGTCGACTCCCTGACGCTCCGGGAGAGCACCGCTCCGGCCGGCGCCGCCGGTTCGGACGGCTCCGGGCGCCTGTACCGGGTCCGCTGGCAGCCCGCCGCGAGCCCGCCCGCCACGACCGCCGCCGTCGCGCCCGACACGTTTCCCTCGCCCGTCACCTCCTCCGCGTCCGCCTCACCCACCACGTCTGCCGCGGGCCGTACGCCCGGCCTCCCGTGTGTGCTTGACCCGCACGCGCCCCGCCTCGCCGCGCTCGCCGACCCCGTGCCGCCCCTCGTCATCGCCCCCGTGCCCGACGCGGGCACC
The DNA here is from genome assembly GCF_045781775.1 of Streptomyces sp. 184. NCBI lineage: Bacteria > Bacillati > Actinomycetota > Actinomycetes > Kitasatosporales > Streptomycetaceae > Streptomyces > Streptomyces sp. 184. The sequence goes on from NZ_CP123230.1 coordinate 3,101,255, forward strand.
GCGGAAGAGGCAGCCGCCCGGACGCTGGGACTCCTCCAGGAGTGGCTGGCCGGCGAGCGGTTCGCCGCCTCCCGGCTCGCCGTCGCCGTCACCGGCGACGGCCCGGCGCAGGCGGCCGTCGCGGGGCTGGTACGTACGGCCCGTACCGAGCACCCGGACCGCTTCGCCCTCGCGCACGTCACCGACGACCCGGGCTACCGGGCCACCGCCGCCGCCCTCGCGTCGCCGGACGAGCCGGAGATCCGCGTGGTCGCCGGGCAGGTCGCAGTCCCGCGGCTGGCGCACACCGGCGCCCGCCTCCCGACGCCGCCCGCTGACCAGCCGTGGCGGATCGACGCCACCGTCCGCGGCACGCTCGACAGCCTGGCGGCCCTCCCCGCCCCGGCGGCGGCCGGGCCGCTGCCCGCAGGCCACGTCCGCGTCGCGATGGGCGCCGCCGGGCTCAACTTCCGCGACGTGCTGATCGGGCTCGGCATGTATCCCGGGCAGGCGGACCTGGGGATCGAAGGCGCGGGCACGGTGACCGGCGTCGGGCCCGGCGTGACCGAACCGGCCGTCGGCGACCGCGTGCTGGGCCTGATCTCCGGCGCGATGGGCCCGGTGGCCGTGGCGGATGCCCGCACCCTGGTGCGGATGCCCGAGGGCTGGACGTTCGCGCAGGGCGCGGCCGTGCCCGTGGCGTACCTCACGGCCTGGATGGGGCTCGTCGACGGGGCCGGGCTCGGCCGCGGCGAGCGGGTCCTCGTCCACGCCGCCACCGGCGGGCTCGGGCTGGCGGCGGTGCACGTCGCCCGGCACGTGGGCGCCGAGGTGTTCGCCACCGCGAGCCCGGCCAAGCAGCACCTGCTGCGGCGCCTCGGGTTCGACGACGACCACCTCGCCTCCAGCCGCGACCTGGACTTCGGGCAGCGGTTCCGGGACGCCACCGGCGGCGCCGGCATGGACGTCGTCCTGCACACCCTCGCGGGCGAGTTCACCGACGCCTCGCTCGATCTGCTGCCGCGCGGCGGCCGGTTCGTCGAGATGGGCAAGACCGACGTCCGCGACGCCGCCGCGGTGGCCGCCGACCGGCCCGGCGTCGTCTACCAACCCTTCGACCTGACGGCCGAGGACCCCGGCCGGGTCGGGGACGTACTGCGGCGCCTCGCCGGCCTCTTCGCCGCCGGTACGCTCCCGCCGCCGCCGATCACGTCGTGGGGCGTACGGGAGGCTCCGGAGGCGTTCGGGACGCTCAGGGACGCCCGCCACCTCGGCAAGGCCGTGCTCACCCTGCCGCGCCGCCTCGACCCGGACCGGACGGTCCTCGTCACCGGCGGTACGGGGACGCTCGGCCGCCTGCTGGCCCGCCACCTGGTGACCCGGCACGGGATCCGGCACCTGCTGCTGACCAGCCGGCGCGGCCCCGGCGCGGACGGCGCGGCGGAGTTCGCCGCCGAACTCGCGGACCTCGGCGCCCGGGCGCACGTGGCGGCCTGCGATGTCGGCGACCGCCGGGCGCTGCGGGACCTGTTCGCGGCCGTACCGGACGGCCGGCCGCTGGGCGCGGTGATCCACGCCGCCGGGACGCTCGACGACGCGGTCGTGGAATCGCTCACGCCCGCGCGGGTGGCGCGGGTGCTCCACGCGAAGACGCGGGCCGCGCAGCACCTGGACGAGCTGACGGCGGGACTCGACCTGGACGCCTTCGTGCTGTTCTCCTCCGTCGCCGGGCTGCTGGGCACCGCCGGCCAGGCCAACTACGCCGCGGCGAACGCCACCCTGGACGCCCTGGCCCGGCACCGCAGGCACCGCGGGCTGCCCGCCGTCTCCCTCGCCTGGGGCCTGTGGCGCGAGGCCGGCGGCATGACCGGGCACCTGGCGGGCCGGGACCTCGACCGGCTGGCGGGCGCGGGCGTGGCGCCCCTCGACTCGGCCGCCGGACTCGCGCTCTTCGACGCGGCGCTGACCGGCGGCGAGCCGGTCCAGGTCGCCGCCCGGCTGGACCTGCCGGGGCTGCGGGAGAGGGCCGCCGCCGGCGAACTGCCGGCCCTCTTCCGCGGCCTGGTCGGCACGGTCCGGCCACAGGCCGCCACCGGCCGGCCGGCGGCGGAGCCCGGCGCCGACGACGGCGCCCTGGCACGGCAGTTGGCCGGGTCGACCCCCGAGGAGCGGCAGCGGGTGCTGCTGGGTCTGGTCCGGTCGCAGGCGGCCACGGTCCTGCGGCACGGCACCGCGCAGGACATCGTGCCGGACCGCCCGTTCCGGGAGCTGGGATTCGACTCCCTCACCGCGGTGGAGCTGCGCAACCGGCTCACCGCCGCGGCGGGCGTACGGCTGCCGAGCACGGTGGTCTTCCGCCACCCCACCCCCGCCGAACTGGCGGACCGCCTGCACACCGAACTCTTCCCGCCCGGCCCCGAGGACGCCGCCTCCACCGCCTCCACCGGGACCGCCGGGACGAGCCCGGACGCCGGGGACGGGACCGCAGAAACGCAGCACGTGCCGGTTGTGGACGACGAGCTGCTCGCCCTCATCGACAAGGCGGTGGAGGGCGAGTGACGCGTCGGGACCCCGACTCACCTGAACCGGCAGATCGTCAGCGACGGGGGAAGGATTCCATGCGTGCAGCAGACGTGCCGTTGATCGAGCGGGACCACGAACTCGCGGTCCTCGACAGCGCGGTCACCCGGTGCCGGCGGGGCGCCGGACAACTGCTCCTCATCGAAGGCGCCCCGGGGATGGGCAAGACCGCCCTGCTCGCCGCCCTGCGGAGCAGGTCGGAGGCGGAGGGCTTCCGCGTCCTCCAGGCCAGGAGCGACGAGTCGGAGGGGGGATTCCCGTACGGCGTCGTGCGCCGGCTCTTCGAGGGCCGGCTGGCCGCGGCGGCACCGGAGGAGCGGCGCCGGGTGTTCCGGGGACCGGCGGGGCCGGCGCTCCGGCTCTTCGAGTACGGGCACCAGGACGCGCCGCCCGTCGGGCAGGACGCCGCGCTCTATTCCGGCGACCGGCAGCACGTACTCCTGAACGGCCTCTACTGGATGTGCGTGCACCTCGCCGAGCGCCGGCCCCTGTCGCTGCTGCTCGACGACATCTGGTGGGGCGACGCCCCCTCGCTCCGCTTCCTGCACTACCTGGCCACCCGGCTGGAGGGCCAGCCGATCCTGCTCGGCATCACGACGGACCCGGCCCAGAAGGGGCCCCGGATCGGCGGTGCACACGCCATCGTCGGCCTGCCGGCGGCCGAGTTGCTCCGCCTCACCCCGCTCAGCGCGGCGGGCGTCAGGGCCTGTCTGGGCACGCGGCTGGGTGACGGGCCCGGTCCCGCACTCGTGGACGCCTGCCACCGGGCGACCGGTGGCACCCCCTTCTACCTCCGCGAGCTGATCGACGAACTGGCCGCCGCGGAACCGCCGGACGGCGGCCCGCCGCCCGCGGCCCTCGTCCCCGGCCTCGCCCCGCCCCGGGTCGTGCACGGCGTGCTGCGACGGCTGCGTTCGCTGCCTGCGCCGGCCGTCGCGCTCGTGGAGGCCATGGCCGTGCTGGGCACCGAACCCGGCCTCACGTACGCCAGCGGTGTCGCGGGCATCGGCCAGGGGGCCGTCGCCGGCGCGCTGGGGGCGCTGGTCGACGGCGGGCTGCTCCAGCCCGACCTGCCGCCGCGCTTCCTCTACCCCATCGTCCGGGCCGCGATCTACCACAGCCTGCCGGCCACCAGGCGGAACGCGGTCCACGCACGGGCGGCGCAGGTCCTCGCCGAGGCCGCGGCCCCGGTGGACGACGTCGCCCGCCACCTGCTGCACGCCGAGGTCGCCGGGAGCCGGCACGCGGTCGCCCTGCTGCGCCGCGCGGCCCGGAAGGCGGTCGCCGACGACCGGCCGACCGCCGCCGTGGCGTACCTGGCCCGCGCCCTCCAGGAACCGCCCGCGCCCGAGGACGAGGTCGCGGTGCTCACCGAACTCGGCAGGGCGGAGCTGCGGGCCCGGATGGCCGCGGCCCTCGACCACCTCGGCCAGGCCATGGAGTTGAGCGCGGACCCCGTGGCCCGCGGCACGGTCGGGCTCGACCTCGCGGCCGGACTCGTGGCCGCCGACCGGGTCGAGGAGGCCGTATCCCTGCTCCAGCGGCTGCGCAAGGAGGTCGACGACCACGACGAAACCCTCGGCGGCCGACTGGACATCGCCCTTGTCGTCGCCGCGAGCCAGGCGTCACACCTGCGGTTCATCGCGACGGAACGGCTCGGCGAGCTGGCCCGTACCGACGCCCCGGGCCCGGGGGCGGCCCGGCTGCTCGCCCTCGAAGAACCCGCCGCGGCCCTGCGCCGCGGCGAGCCCGCGCACCGGATCGGGGAGCTGACCGACAAGGCGCTCGCGGACGTGTTCGCCGACGGCCTCGCGTCGTACGACCACGAGGTGTCCGCGCAGCTCTGGTGCCGGGTCGCCGCCGTCCTCGTCTGCTGCGACCTGCTGGGGGACGCCGAGCGCCTGCTCACCCACGCCCTCGCGGACGCGGAGGAGACCGGCGCGTCGATCGCCGCGGACTCCTACCGCGCCGTACGCGCCTGGGTCCGCTACCAGCGCGGCCGGCTGGCCGAGGCGGAGACGGACGCGCGCCACGTGCTGGACCGGGCCGACGGCGCCGGCCTGCGCAGCCCCATGGCGGTGTTCGCCGTCGGCGCGCTGACCAGGGTGCTGACCGCGCGCGGCGAACTGGACGCCGCCGCGGCCGTGCTGCGCACCCACGAGTTCAGTGCGTCCATGCGGCGGTCGGCGATCTACGTGCCCGTGGTGTTCGCCCGCGGTCATCTGCACGCCGCACTCGGCGACATCGACACCGCCGTCGAGGACATCCTCCACGGGTGCAGGCTCCTGGAGGACTGGGGGATGCGCGACCCCGCCCTCCTCCACACCCTCGACGCCGCCGTCCTGCTGGACAGGGCGGGCCGCACGGAGGTCGCCCGCGGCATGACCGAGCGGGCGCTTCCGCGCGTACGGGCCTTCGCGTCCCGGCGCGTGATCGCCGCCGCGCTGCGGGCCCGCGGCCTGACGGCGGCGCCCGGCTCGGCGGTGCGGTACCTGGAGGAGGCCGCCGAGATGCTCGCCGACTCCGAGGCGCGGCTCGACCACGCCACGGCGCTCGTCGACCTCGGGGCGGGCCTGCGCCGGTCCGAGCGGTGGGCGCGGGCCCGGCGGACTTTGAACAACGCCCTGGCCGTGGCCCGGCAGTGCGGCGCGTGGGGCCTGGTGGCGGCCGCCAGGTCCGAGCTGTCGGCGATGGGGGTACGGGTCCGCGTGACCGAGGAGGGATCGGCCGCCCTCACCTCCCAGGAACGGCGGGTGGCGGCCCTGGCGGCGGAGGGCATCCGCAACCGGGACATCGCGCAGACCCTCTTCGTCACCGTGAAGACCGTGGAATGGCACCTCAACCGGGCGTACCGGAAGCTGGGCATCACCTCCCGCAGCGAACTGCCGAAGGCGCTGGCGCGGCAGCGCGCCACGGCCGCCTGAGGGGAGGGGCCGGAAGGTGGGCAAGGGGGGTGCCAGGGGTGCGTCAGCCGCCCGAGAGGGCGGCGCCGAGTTCGCGCCGCGAGGCGATCCCGAGCTTCCGGTAGACCTGGCTCAGGTGCCACTCGACCGTCTTCACCGTGACGAAGAGGATGCGCGCGATCTGCCGGTTGCTCTTGCCCTCCACCGCCAGCAGCGAGACGCGGTGCTCGCGGGGGGTCAGCCCGGCGACGCCGGTGCGCGCGGCCCGGCGTACGCGTACGCCCATCGCGGACAGCTCCCGCCGGGCCCGCTTGCCGAGCGACGTGAGGCCGGCGGAATCGGCGGCGTCGATGGCGTCGGCCAGCCTGCGGCGGGCCGGTGCGGTACGGCCGGCGGTCCGCAGTTCGGCACCGAGCTGTACGAGGATCGCGCAGGAGTCGGCGACCGCGCCGGTGCCCTCGATGCTCTGCGCCGCCTCGGTCAGCAGCTCCAGTGCCGCGGCGCCGCTGACGGTGGAGGCGCGGTCGGCCAGGGCGCACGCGAGGGCGCGGGGTTCGCCGAAGGCGCGCGCGGCGAGCAGCCGCTCCCCGGCGAGGGCGTGGGCCTCGTCGGCCCTGCCGAGCGCGGTGAGCGCCTGCACGGCCCGTACCCCGGAGTCGAACGCGGGGGAGCGGACCCCGAGGTCGGCCAGCGACTCGTGGACACGCAGCAGGTCCACAGCGCCCGCGGCGGTGTCGCCCCGGGCCAGGCGCAGCCGCCCGCGGGCGGCCGTCAGCGGCAGCGAAAGCCCGCGGTGCGCGGCGAGCGCGGCGCCGCCGGGGGCTCCGTGGCGGGCGAACGCGTCGGCCGCGGCGCCGGTCTGGTTCCGCAGCAGGAGGACTTCGGTGAGCGCGTAGACGGCGAAGGGACGGCCCAGGACGGTCGCGTCGTCCGGGTCCGCGTCGGCGTCCGCGCCGCTGAGCGCGGCCGTGGCGTCGGTGTCCGCCTCCGCCAGCATGCCCCGGCCGAGCTGCACGAACGCCCGCAGGGAGCGCAGCTCGCGGGAGGCCGGCACCAGCCCCCGCGCCTCGGCGCGCCGGACGGCGCCGTCGAGAACCGCCGCGGCCTCGGGCAGCCGCCCGCAGCAGAACAGGCAGAGCGCGATCAGGCCGGGGGCCAGGGCGTCGCCCTCCGCTTCGGGGCCGCGCCGCCGGGCCTCCTCCGCCAGCCGCCCCACCTCGGCGGCGGTCGCGCCGTCGAGCAGCGCGGTGAAGGCGCGGCGGGCGGGCGGCAGTTCGGCGGCGCGGTCCGCGGCGGTGCCCGCGAACGACGCGGCGGCGGGCCGGTCGTGCCGGGCGGGCGGGAGGTGCAGCAGGTGCTCGGCGACCTGCTCCGGCGGGGCGCCGCCGCGGGCGAGCGCCTGCGCCGCACCGGCGTGCGCGCGGTAGCGGGACGCGCGGGGCATGTGCTCGTAGACGGCGTTGCGCACGAGGGGGTGGGCGAAGCGGGGCGGGACGCCGGGCCCGACGACGCCGATGTCGGTGAGCGCGCCGACCGCCTCCCCGACCTCGCGCGGGGTGAGCCCGGTGACGTCGGCCAGTTCGCCGTACCCGGCGGTGCCCCCCACGACGGCGAGCGCGTCGACGAGGCGCCGGGCCCCTTCCCGGTGCTCCTGCGGTACGTGCCCCACCCAGCGCTGCACGGCCCTGGCGACCTTCCGCGGACCGGCCCGGGCCACCAGCCCGGGACCCCACGGCACATCCGGCCCCGGGTCGCGCCGCAGCTCGCTGACGAGTTCGTACAGCAGCGCGGGGTTCCCGCCGGTGACCGTCCGGGCCGCGTGCGCCAGCTCCGGGTCCGGATCACCGTCCAGCACCGCGCCGAGGACCTCTGCCACCGCCTTCTCGCTGAGGACGTCCACGGGGACGGAGCGCACCGCGGGCGAGCCGCGGAAGGCGTCGGTGATCTCGGAGTTCACGCCGCAGTCGACGGAGGCGGTGGCGGCGACGCACAGCACGGGATGGCGCTTGAGCCGGCTCTCGATGTACTGGAGGAAGCGCAGCGACGCGGCGTCCGCCCAGTGCAGGTCGTCGAGGAGCAGCAGGACGGGGCCGCGCCGGCTCATGTTGACGAGCATCCAGTGCAGTCCGCGCAGGAGCGCCTCGTGCTGCCGCGGCGCTATGTCGCCGTGCGCGACGGGATGCCGGTGGTCGAAGAGCGGCGAGGCGAGCGCGGCCGGCCCCTCGACGGCGGCGGTACGCGCTTCTGCCGGGGCGGTCGCGAAGTACGGCTCGAAGAGCTGGCGGACGGTCCCGTACGGGAAGGCGCTCTCGAACTCGCTGCTGCGCGAGCGGAGCACGGTGAACCCGGTGGCGGCGTGTTCGTGCGCGGCCCGCAGGAGGGCGGTCTTCCCGGTCCCGAAGCCCCCTTCGACGACGACGAGGCCGCCGCCGCCGTTGCGACAGGAGTCGACGGCGACGTCCACCAGCCGTAACTGGTAGTCGCGCTCGACGATGGGAACGGTGTCCAGGTGGTGAATCCCGCGCATGACGCAGTCGGCCTCCGTCCCTGTCGAAGCGCGGGCCCGCCTCCGCGAGCGGGCCGGGTCCGTGGCGGGAACTGTCGCCGACCGCCCTTGCCTCGTTCTTGGCTGGCGCTTGGCATACGGAGTATCGGGGGCGTACCGGACCTAAAGAGTGCAGATCGTCGGGTGGTGCGGCCGGGGCCGTAGGATCGATGCATGGACATCGTTATTCCGCTCTTCGACCGCTTCGAGCCGCTGGACGCGATCGGGCCGTACGAGATATTGGCCTACGTCCCCGGCGTCGAGGTGCGCTTCGTCACGGACGAACCCGGGCCGGTGCAGGACGTGTTCGGCGCGCTGCCGGTGCACGTGCCGACCCGGTACGACGAGGTGGAGCAGTGCGACGTCCTGCTGGTCCCCGGCGGGGGCAGCCACCACGCGATGATGGACGACCCGGCGTTCCTCGACTGGGTGCGCCGGATCCACGCCGGCACCCGCTTCACCACCTCGGTCTGCACCGGCGGGCTCGTGCTCGCCGCGGCCGGACTGCTGAAGGGCCTCACCGCCACCACCCACTGGAACGCCGCCCGCGCCCTGGCCTCGTACGGCGCCGTCTATACCCCCGAGCGGGTGGTCCGGCAGGACCGGGTGATCACCGCGGCCGGGGTGTCCGCCGGCATCGACATGGCCCTGGAGCTGACCGCCCTGCTCACCGACGAGGCGACCGCCCGGGCCGTCCAGCTCTACACCGAGTACGACCCGCAGCCCCCCTTCGACACCGGCTCGGTCGCCAAGGCCCCCGCCGACATCGTCGAACTGGCCCGCTCCCTGGACTAGCCGGGCCGGTCCGGAGTCTCGCCGAGCCCGACGACCTGGCGGTTGTGGAAGTAGTCGTCCTCGTACAGCGTGGTGATGCTCCCGGCGGGCGCCCGGAAGGCGGCGTAGCCGGCCGACCCGACCGGCATCCCGATCCAGCACGCCACGACGAACGTCAGTGACCCGCCGTGCGTGACGACGATCTGGTGGGCGCAGGGGCTCCGCAGGATTGCCTCCGTGGCCGCGTAAACGCGCCGCGCCCAGGCGGCCTTCGTCTCGGCGCCGGCCACGCCCTCGTCGTGGTCCATGCGCTCCCCGGACTTCGGCGGCGGGACGGAGCGCCGGTCCAGCCACTCCTGCGGCTTCCCCTCCGCCTCGCCGTACGACTTCTCCCGCAGCCTGGGGTCGAGGACCGGCCGCACGCCGAGGAGTGCGGACACCTCCTCGGCCGTACGCGCGGTGCGCCGCAGGTCGGAGGCGTACAGCTCCACCCCGGCGTCCGCCGGGATCCGGGCCCGCAGCGACCGCGCGAGGGCGGCCGCGGCCCGTACGCCGGCGGGTGTGAGCCGCGAGTCGTGCCAGCCGCCGACGACTCCCCCGACGTGGTGGGTCGCCTCGGGGTGGGTGACGACGTAGAGGGTGCGCATCGTGCCTCCTGGGGGTGGCGCCGTACTCCGTTGCCGCAGGTCACAGAGCACTTCTTCTGCACCATGGTGCCCGCGTGCACGCACCGGCCGAGGTTTGGCTCAAAGCCTGAGCACATATTTCCTACAACCTCTCCGCATACTGGCCCCGATGCTCTAGATTGACGATGCTTCGCCTGTTTGGGCGCGAAGCGACCAATGTCGATCTATTGGTCCTGTGCCGCGGTCCGCCGCCGGCCGCGCCCCCGACGCAAGTCGTGGAGGTGATCGATACTTGGGCCCGAGAGGGCCTTGGGTGGGGGGAGAACACCCGGGGCTTCGATGGGTCCCCTGTGTACCCCGGGCGTTCCGGTGGGGCAACCGAGCCGCCGCCCGGGTGAGTTGTTCAAGTAGCACTGAAATACCGGGATGTGTCCTCCGTGGGGAGCGGAGTCCTCCCGAGGGGAGCACCATCGCGGGAGGCTGAGGAGCCTCCCCGGGGGGGTATCAGTGTTGAACGAACACGTCGAACCCGTGGGCGATCTGCGAGGATCCAGCCGGCGGGTCGAACTGGCAGGCCCGTTTCCACCGGCGCGCGGGCGTCCGGCGAACAGGGCGACCGGCCGGCCCGCGATCCACTGGGAGCAGCGCTACCGCCGTACCGTGATCCTCGGCGACACCCTGGCCACCGCCCTCGTGGTGGCGGCGATCGGCGGGTTGTTCGGGGTCCGCGACGCCGCCGACTGGCACGAGAAGTGGGTGGTTCTCGCCTTCGGCACCGAACTGCTGGTGCTGGGGGCGCTCGCATGGGGCCGGGCGTGGGTTCCGGCCGTACTCGGCCAGGGCGCCGAGGAGTTCAGACGGCTCGGCCGCTCGCTGTCCACGGCGGTCGTCGTCCTCGCGCTCGGAGGCATCGCCCTCACCTCGCGCAACATCAAACTCTGGATCTTCGTCGCGATCCCGGCGATCGCGCTCACCACCGTGACCGAGCGGTATCTGCTGCGCCTGTGGCTGTACCGACAACGCGGGGAAGGACGCTGCCTGCGGCCGGTGGTCGCCACCGGGAGCCCGGAGAGCCTGCGCGACCTGATCGCCCGGGTCGACAAGTACCCGCAGCTCGGCTGGCGGGTGGACGCGGTGTTCACGGAAGGCCCCGGGCTCGACGGTGAACGGCTGGACGGGGTGCCGGTCGTCGGCCGGCCGGCCGACGTCGCCGAGCACGTCCGCCGCGGCGGCTACCGGGTCGTCGCGGTCACGCCGGACGCGCACTGGTCACCGGAGCGCCTCCAGCGGCTCGCGTGGGACCTCGAAGGCAGCGGTGCCGAGATGGTCGTCGCGCCGGGGCTGATGGAAGTGGCCGGCCCGCGGCTGCACGTCGACGCGGTGCTCGGGATCCCGCTGCTGCGGGTCAGCATGCCGGCCTTTACCGGCGGCCGCCGGGCGGTCAAGTCGGTCGTCGACCGGCTGGGCGCGGTGGTCCTGCTGATGCTGTTCGCGCCGCTGATGGTGCTCGTCGCGCTGCTCGTCCTGCTCGACAGCCGGGGCGGGGTGTTCTACCGCCAGCACCGGGTCGGCAAGGACGGCCGCGAGTTCACCCTCGTCAAGTTCCGCACCATGGTCGCCGGGGCCGACGGCGCACGCGCCGGGCTGACCGGGCGAAACGAGGGCGCCGGACTGCTCTTCAAGCTCCGCCGGGACCCGCGGGTGACCCGGGTCGGCGCGGTGCTGCGCCGCTACTCGATCGACGAACTGCCCCAGTTGGTCAACGTGCTCACCGGCTCGATGTCGCTCGTCGGGCCCCGGCCCGGACTGCCGGAGGAGTCCGCCGCGTACGGCCCGGACCTCCGGCGCCGCCTGCTGGTCAAACCCGGGCTCACCGGGCTGTGGCAGATCAGCGGCCGCAGCGACCTGTCGTGGGAGGACGCGGTCCGGCTGGACCTGCGGTACGTGGAGGACTGGTCGCTCGCCCTGGACACGGTGATCTTGTGGAAGACACCGCGTGCGGTGCTCCAGGGACAGGGGGCCTACTGATGCGCGGGGAGCGTCGTCCGGTGGTTGCGCGGGCCGCGGGCAGGCAGGGCCTGCCTGGGGGGAGGAACGAGTCATGAGAGTCAGCGTCCTGGGACTCGGGTACGTGGGCTGCGTGTCGGCCGCGTGCCTGGCCGGCCGGGGTCACGAGGTCATCGGGGTGGACGTCAACCAGGCGAAGGTCGACCTGGTCAACGACGGCCGCGCCCCGGTGGTCGAGGAGCGGATCGGCGACCTCGTCGCCGAGGGGGTACGGACCGGAGCGCTGCGCGCCACCGGCGACGTGCGCGAGGCGGTCATGAGCAGCGACGTGTCGCTGGTCTGCGTCGGCACGCCGTCGGAGCCCAACGGCAGCCTGTGCACCACGTACCTGGAACGGGTCACGGAGCAGATCGGCGCCGCGCTCGTCGAGCGGCGCGCGCGGGGCGGGCGGCACACCGTCGTGTTCCGCAGCACCATGCTCCCGGGCACCTGCCTGAACCTGCTGGTGCCGATCCTGGAGAAGTACGTCGGCGGCACGGCCGGGGTGGACTTCGGGGTCGCGGTCAACCCGGAGTTCCTGCGCGAGGGCACGAGCGTGCGGGACTTCTTCGATCCGCCCAAGACCGTCATCGGCGAACTCGACCCGGCGAGCGGCGACGTGGTGGCGGCGCTGTACGACGGCTTACCCGGCCAGGTGTTCCGGGTGCAGATACCGACCGCCGAGGCGATCAAGTACGCGGACAACGCCTTCCACGGCCTCAAGGTCGGCTTCGCGAACGAACTGGGCGCGGTCTGCCAGGCGCTCGGGGTGGACTCGCACCAGGTGATGGACGTGTTCCTCGCCGACCGCAAGCTCAACATCAGCCCCGCCTACCTGCGGCCCGGCTTCGCCTTCGGCGGCTCCTGCCTGCCCAAGGACCTGCGCAGCCTGGTCTACGCGGCGCAGCGCGCCGATGTCTCCGTGCCCATCCTCGCCCACGTGCTGCCCTCCAACTCCGACCACCTTCAGCGCGCGGTCGAACTGGTCGAGCGCACCGGCAAACGCCGGGCCGGGCTGTTCGGGCTGTCCTTCAAACCCGGCACCGACGACCTCCGCGAGAGCCCGCTCGTCGAGCTTGCGGAACGTCTCTTCGGCAAGGGCTACGACCTGCGGATCTACGACGCCAACGTGAACCTCTCCCGGCTGCTCGGCGCGAACCGCGAGTACATCGAGACCCGGCTGCCGCACCTCGCGCAACTCCTCGCGGACTCCGTCGAGGAGGTCCTCGACCACGCCGAGGTGTGCCTCGTCGGGACCAGGGACCCGGCCGTGCTGGCGGCGCTGCCCCGCACCGACGGACCGGTGCTCATCGACCTCGTCCACCTCCCCGACGCCGAAGAGCGCCGGGCCGAACCGGAGTACGTGGGCCTTGCCTGGTGACCCGACCGGCGGCGACGGGAAGGGCCGTCGCGCGCTGATCCTCGTGGAGAACCTGTCGGTGCCGTTCGACCGGCGGGTGTGGCAGGAGTGCAGGACGCTGCGCGACGCGGGCTGGGAGGTGCACGTCATCTGCCCGCGGGGGAGCGGTCGGGACACGGAGGCCGAAGCGGAGATCGACGGGGTACGGATCCACCGCTACCCGCTGCGCCCGGCCACCGGCGGCCCGGCCGGCTATCTGCGGGAGTACACGGCGGCGCTGTGGCATACGCTCCGGCTGGCCCGGCAGGTCGGCCCGGTCGACGTGGTCCACGCCTGCAACCCGCCCGACCTGCTGTTCCTGCCGGCGCTGTGGCTGAAGCGGCACGGCGCGCGGTTCGTCTTCGACCAGCACGACCTGGTGCCCGAGCTGTACCTCTCCCGGTTCGGCCGCGGCGAGGACCGGCTCTACCGCGCCGTGTGCGCGCTGGAACGGCGGACCTACCGGGCCGCGGACGTCGTCCTCGCCACGAACGAGAGCTACCGGGAGGTCGCGATGCGCCGCGGCGGCCTGCGGCCGGAGGACGTCTTCGTGGTCCGCAGCGCGCCCGACACCGACCGCTTCCGGCCCGTACCGCCGGAGCCGGAGCTGAAGCGCGGCAAGCCTCATCTGCTGTGCTACCTCGGCGTCATGGGCCCGCAGGACGGCGTCGACTACGCCCTGCGGGCCCTGGCCAAGCTCCGCGACGAGCAGGAACGGACCGACTGGCACGCGGTGTTCGTCGGCGGCGGCGACACCTTCGACGCGATGGTGGCGCTGTCCCGGCGGCTGGGGCTGTCGGGGCAGGTGCAGTTCACCGGGCGCGTTCCGGACGCCGACCTGGTGCGCTACCTGTCCACCGCGGACGTGTGCCTGTCTCCCGACCCGCACAGCCCGCTCAACGACGTGTCGACCATGAACAAGGTCCTGGAGTACATGGTCATGGGCCGGCCCATCGTCTCGTTCGACCTGCGGGAGGCGCGCGTCTCCGCGGGGGCCGCCGCCGCGTACGCACCCGCCAACGACGAGGCCGAGTTCGCCAGGCTCATCGCGCTGCTGCTCGACGATCCGCAGCGGCGGGCCCGGATGGGCGAGACCGGCCGGGAACGGATCGGCGGGCGGCTTTCCTGGCGCAACTCCCAGCGATCGCTGCTCGCCGCCTACGCCGCCGCCTGCGGCGACCGCCCCGCAGTGGCGGCGGGCGGCGGCCCGGCCACGGACGGGAGGAAACCGCGCCGTTGAGCGAGGACACGATACGACTGGTCACGGTCGGGCGGATCTTCCGCAGACGCTGGCGGCTGCTCGCCGTCGTCGCCGCGGCGGGCGCGCTCGTCGGCTTCGGCGCCTCCCTGCTGTTCCCGCCGCGGTACGCCACGTCGGCGTCCGTACTGCTGCCGGGGCAGTGGGAGGAGCGCGAGCTGCTGACGCAGGCGGAGATCGCGACCAGTTCCGTGGTGGTCGACCGGGTGGCCGAGACCCTCGACTGGTCCGGGCTCGGCGCCACCGAGCTGCGGGACCGGGTGAGCGCCCGGACCGCGGACGGCAACATCATCAGGATCTCCGGTACGGCCGAGTCCCCGGAGCGCGCCCAGCGGCTCGCCGACCAGGTGGCCGAGCAGTTCGTCGCGTACGCCGCGCGGATCGCGGGCGAGGGCGCCGGCTCCGCGGCGGAGGAACGGCCCGAGGCGCTGCGGGACATGGTGATGCAGACCAGCCGCCGCATCACGGAACTGGCCGAGTCCACGGACCCCGGGCAGACCGTGGAGAGCGTCCAGGCCCGCACTGAGCTGGAGCAACTGCGCACCTCGCTGGAGGAGGCCATGTACAAGCTGGAGCAGGCCGACTCGCAGACCGACCGGGCCAACATGGTCGTCATGGGCCCGGCGGCCCGGCCGGCCGGCGAGGCTCCGCCGACGCGGGTGCAGCTCATCGGCGGCGGGGCGGTGCTGTTCTTCGTGGCCGCGATCGTCGGCCACCTCGCCGCCGCGCGGGCCGGCCGCCGGCCGCGTACCGCACCGGAGATCGCCGCGGCGCTGGGCGCGGCGCTGCTCGGCACCGTCGACGTACCCGGCGAACACACCGTGCGGCGGCGGCCGGAGGGCCGCGACCCGTGGGCCCGGCTCGGCCGGCTGCTGGGCACCGGCACCCGGTGGGACACCCCGCCCCCGCAGACCTCCGGCGACGAGGGCAGCAGACGGATCCGCTACCGGCGGGTGTGCGCGCGCCTCAGCGACCGGGTGCCCGCCGGCCGGCGGCTGCTGGTCGTCGTCCCGGACGGCGACGGGATCGCCCGCGGGGCCGCCGAGCGGCTGGTCACCGAGTGCGCGAGCGGTCCTTCCCCGGGCGCTGCGGGCCGGGGTTACCCCGCGCTGCACCCGGTGGAGGTCGCGGTGGCCCGGCCGACGGTGCCGGACCGCACCACCGAGGCCGGTGCCCTGGTCGTGCTCAGCGCGGGCCACTGGACCGCGGGGGAGCTGGCCGGCATCGCCGAGGCGTGCGCGGACGCGGAACACGACGTCGTCGGCTTCGTCGTCGCCGGCGCGGTCCGGGCCCGTACGACGCGCTCCGCCGGCCCGCCGCCGGAGGAGACCGCGCCGCCGGTCGCGGTGGGCGACGGCGCGAGGGGAGGCACGGGGTGACGACGGGCACGACGCAGGACCCGCCGGCCGCCGCTCCGCTGCTGGACCTGCACGCGCTGGTGGTGGCGGTGCGCAGACGCCGCCGCCTGTGGTGCGCCATGGCGCTGCTGGGGATGCTCGCCGGCGCGGCGCTGGCGGTCCTGAGGCCGCCGCCGCCGACCGCGGTGACCACGGTGCTGGTCGCCCACAAGCAGGACCAGCCGACCGACCCAGGCACGCTGATCCGCACCGACGTGGCGCTCCTGCGGACCACCCGGATCGCCGGGACGGCCCTGGAGTCCCTCGGTTCGCGGGAACGCCCCGAGGACTTCATGCGGGACTACCGGGGCTCCGGGGTGACCAACAACCTGCTGCGGATCGAGGCGACCGGCGCCGACGACGCACAGGCGGTGGACCGGGCCCGGGCGCTGGCCGACGCGTTCGTCGCGGACCACGTCAGACGGCTGCGGGAAGCCGCGGACGCCGAGGCCAAGACCCTGCTCGACGAGCGCGACCAGATGGGGGACGAACTCGCCGAGGTCAACAAGTCGATCGGGGAGGCGGAGGCGGAAAGCGACCCGGACGCGGCGGCGAACATGGAGTCGCTCTACGCCCGCCGGGCCGAACTCATCTCGCGCATGGACGACTTCGACCAGCGCGCCGCCGAGGCGCACATCGGCACGCCGCAACTCGTCGCCGGCACGCAGGTCGTGGACGAGGCGCGCGCGGTGGCGCACTCCGTGCCCGGGTCGGCCGCCACCAACGGCGGGATCGGGCTCGTCCTCGGGCTCGTCCTCGGCCTCGTGCTGGCCGCGGTCGGTTCTGTGGTGGCGGACCGCCCGGTGCTGCGCCGGGAGATCGCGGCGAACCTGGGGGCCTCGGTCATCGCCGAACTGCCCCGCGCGCGACGCGGGCCGGCCGGCCGGTGGCAGAGCCGCCGGACGCGGGCGGCGCGGGCCAGGCTGACCACGTCGCTGGCCCGCACCGTACGGGGCTCGGCGGAACCGGTGTCGCTGCTGGAACTGGGCTGCGCGCGCAGCGCCAGCGTGATCGCCCTCGACGTCGCCGGGGCACTGGCCGCGGACGGGCCGGTGGCGGTCGTCGACGGCCTGCCGGGCCCGCAGCTCGCCCGCCGCCGCCCGCGGCCCGGCGCCCCGCCCGTGGTCGGCGGCGAGGACGCCGCGGCCCTGCCGCCCGGGGAGCGCCGGATCGGCGTCGGCTCGGTCGCCCCCGGCACGGCGTGGACCGACCTGCGCTATCTCGGCGGCCGGAGCGTGCTCGTCGTACGCGCCGGGCACGGCAGCGCCGCATGGCTGCACACCGTGGCGAGACAGCTCGCGGACCTGCACATTCCGGTGATCGGCGTGGTGCTCGTCGACCCCGATCCACGGGACCGGACCGACGGCACGCTGTGGGACGGACCGCCCGCCGCGCCGCGCGGCCCGCGCCCGCGGCCGGCCGCCCGGAACGGGACGGAGAGACCGCACCCGCAGGGCCGGTCGATACCGGCCGCGCAGATCCCCGACAGCGGCCAGGAGGTGTGAGCGGATATGTGCGGCATCGCGGGCACGTACCGCTGGCCTGACGGGAAGACCGTCACCGACAAGCTCACCGACACCCTCGCCCACCGCGGCCCGGACGGCGCCGGGCGCTACGACCACCCCGCCGGCGACGGCGACGTGCACCTCGGGCACCGCCGGCTGGCGATCATCGACCTGTCCGGGACCGGCGCCCAGCCGATGGTCTCGGGCGGTCTCG
This sequence comes from Streptomyces sp. 184, assembly GCF_045781775.1. Lineage (NCBI taxonomy): Bacteria > Bacillati > Actinomycetota > Actinomycetes > Kitasatosporales > Streptomycetaceae > Streptomyces > Streptomyces sp. 184. The sequence goes on from NZ_CP123230.1 coordinate 3,118,481, forward strand.
CCCTCACGTACAACGGCGAGCTGTACAACGCCCCCGAGCTGCGCGCCGAACTGGCCGCCGCCGGGGTGCGCTTCCGCGGCACCTCCGACACCGAGGTGCTGCTGGAGGCGTGGCGGCGCTGGGGCACGGACTGCCTGCCCCGGCTGCGCGGCATGTTCGCGTTCGGGATCTTCGACGAGCGCACCGGTGACCTGGTGCTCGCCCGCGACCAGCTCGGCATCAAGCCGCTGTTCCTCCTCCGCCGCGGTACGGGCCTGGTGTTCGCCTCCGAGCTGAAGGCGCTGGCCGCCGTGACCGGCGGGTCGCTCCAGGTGGACCCCGCGGCGCTGGTGGCCTCGCTGCTGTACTACTGGGTGCCGGACTCGCGCTGCGCCTTCCGCGAGGCGGAGAAGCTGCCGCCGGGAAGCTGGCTCAGGTGCCGGCCCGACGGCCGGGTGGAGCGCGGCCGCTACTGGCACCTGAAGGAGGTCGCCGCCGAGGGCAGGGAGCGGGCGCGCGGCGGCGAGCTGCCGGACCTGGCCGCCGTCGTCGAGGAGTCCACCCGGCGGCACCTGCTCTCCGACGTGCCCGTCGCGGCCTTCCTCTCCGGCGGTCTCGACTCCAGCTACCTGACCGCGCTGGCGGCCCGGCACCGGCCCGGCATCTCCGCGTACACGATCGGGTTCCGCACCGAGGACGCCAGGTTCGAGGCGATGCCGGACGACCTGCGGTACGCCCGGCGGGTGGCCGAGCGCTTCGGCGTCGACCTGCACGAGATCGAGATCGCCCCGGACGTACTCGACCTGCTGCCGCGGATGACGTACCACCTGGACGAGCCGATCGGCGACCCGGCAGCCATCAACACCTTCCTGATCTGCCGTGCCGCCCAAGAGGCCGGGGTCAAGGTGATGCTCTCGGGGATGGGCGCCGACGAGCTGTTCGCCGGCTACCGCAAGCACCTCGCCAACCTCATAGCGCTGCGCTACCAGCGCGTCCCGCCGCTCCTGCGGCGCGGGGTGTCGGCGGCCGTCAACCGGCTGCCGGTCGCCACCGCCCGCCGCGGGTACCGGTCGGTGCGCTTCGCGCAGCGGTTCCTCTCCTTCGCCGAACTGCCGGAGGAGACCGCGTTCCGGCGCAGCTACACCATGTACGACCGGGAGGAACTGCTCGCCCTGATCGATCCGGACCTGGCCGGCACCGTCGAGGACGTGCTCACCGAGCACGCGGACGTCTACCGGGACAACGAGCTGGACGACTTCGTCAACCGCATGTGCCTGGCCGACTCCCGGATGTTCCTGCCGGGTCTGAACCTCGCGTACACCGACCGGTCGAGCATGGCCGCCTCGACCGAGGTGCGGGTGCCGTACGTGGACGTGGACGTGGTCCGGGCCGCGTTCGCGGTGCCCGGCGACCGCAAGATCGTCCGACGGCAGGGCAAGGCGGCCCTGAAGGAGGCCGCCGTCTCCGTCCTGCCCCGGGAGGTCGTCTACCGGCCCAAGGGCCTGTTCAGCGCTCCGCTGCGGGCCTGGATGAGCCGGGATCTGGCGCCGCTGGTGCGCGAGGTGGTGCACGACGGGGTGCTCGTCCGCTCCGGGTTCCTGCGCCGCGACGCGCTGGCGCGGCTCGTCGCCGAGGACGCCGCCGGGCGGCGCGACTACTCCAAGCATCTGTGGCACGTGCTGACCCTCGAGTACTGGTATCGCGGTGCGACCTCCAAGGAGTCCGGGTGAAACAGGTTGTACAGAACTACAAGAGCGGCGAACTGGCGCTGCTCGACGTGCCGGTGCCGGGCTGCAAGCCGGGCGGGGTGCTGGTACGGACCGCCTACTCGCTGATCTCCACCGGCACCGAGCTGATGAAGGTGTCCGAGGCCGGCATGTCGATGCTGGGCAAGGCCCGCTCCCGGCCGGACCAGGTGGCCAAGGTCGTGCAGAGCGTGGCCGCCAACGGGGTGCCCGCCACGTACCGCAAGGTGATGGGCAAGCTCGACTCCTACACGCCGCTGGGCTATTCGCTGTGCGGGGTCGTGGAGCAGGCCGGTGCCGGGACCGACGAGGTGAAGGTCGGCGACCTCGTGGCCTGCGCCGGCAACGAGCACGCGCTGCACGCCGAGCTGAACTGGGTGCCGAAGAACCTGTACGCCCGCGTGCCCGACGGCCTCGCGCCGCGGCACGCCGCCTTCGGCACCGTCGGCTCGATCGCCCTCCAGGGCGTCCGCCGCGGCGAACCGCAGCTCGGCGACGTGGCCCTGGTCGTCGGCCTCGGGCTGATCGGGCAGCTCGTGGTGCAGTTGCTGGCCGCCTCCGGAGTCCGCGTCGTCGGGGCCGACCCCGATCCCGCCCGCTGCGACCTCGCCGCCGGCCTGGGCGCCGTGGCCTGCGGCGACCCCGGGTCCACGGCCCTGGACGCCGCCGTCGCCGAGCTGACCGGCGGTCACGGCGTGGACCAGGTGTACCTGGCCGCGGCCGGCGGCGGGAACCAGCCCGTCGAGCTGGCCGCCCGGCTGAGCCGGGACCGCGGCCGGGTGGTCGACATCGGCAAGTGCCGCCTGGACCTGCCGTGGAACGCGTACTACGAGAAGGAACTCGACGTCCGGTTCTCCCGCTCGTACGGCCCGGGGCGCTACGACCCCGAGTACGAGCTGGAGGGGCGGGACTACCCCATCGGCTACGTGCGCTGGACCGAGCGCCGCAACCTGGCCTGCTTTCTCGACCTCCTCGCCCGCCGCCGCGTCGACGTGGAGCCGCTGGTCTCCCACGTCGCCGACTTCGAGGACGCCGTCGAGACGTACGGGCGCCTGAAGGACGGCGGCCTGAAGGCCGTGGCCGTGCTGTTCCGGTACCCCGGGCACGCGGAGGAGCCCGAGCCGGCGGCGGTGGCCGCGCCCACCGTTTCTGCCGTTCCCGCCGTTTCCGCCGCGGGCACGGGACAGGGCGGCGGCAAGCCCGCCCCCGTCCGCTCCGCCGGCATGCCCGTGCGGCTGGCCTTCGTCGGCGCGGGCAACTACGCGACGTCGATGCTGCTGCCGCACCTGGCGCAGCACGACGGCGCCGAGCTGTCCGCGGTCGTCACCACGACGGCGCTGTCCGCGCTCAACGCCAAGCGGAAGTTCGGCTTCACGCAGGCCACCACCGACCTCGACGCCGTGCTCGGCGACCCCGCCGTGGACGCCGTGTTCGTCGTCACCCGGCACGGCTCGCACGCCGAACTGACCCGCAGGGCGCTGCTGGCCGGCAAGGCGGTGTTCGTGGAGAAGCCCCTGGCGCTGACCGAGGACGAGCTGGCCGGTGTGCTCGCCGCGGTGGAGGAGTCCGGCAACGACCGGCTCCAGGTGGGCTTCAACCGCCGGTTCGCGCCGCTGCTGCGGGAGGCACGGAAGCGGTTCGGCGTCCGGGGCGGCCCGGCGAGCCTGCGCTACCTGGTCAACGCCGGGCGGCTGGAGAAGGGCAGTTGGTACCTCCGGCAGGACACCGAGGGCTCGCGGTTCACCGGCGAGGGCGGCCACTTCGTCGACACCGCGAGCTGGCTGCTCGCCGCCGACCCCGTCTCGGTGTACGCGGTCACCGCACCCGGCGACGAACACCTCCAGGTCGTGCTGCGCTACCCCGACGGGTCCACCGCCACCCTCAGCTACGTCACCGCGGGACCGCCCGGCTTCCCCAAGGAGACGCTGGACCTCGTCGGGGACGGCAGGGTGCTGCGGTTCGACGACTTCGTCCGCGCCGCCGTCTACGACGGCCGCCGCAAGCGGTGGGTCGGCTCCCGGTTACCCCGGGCCCGGGACAAGGGCCAGCGCGCCGAACTGGACGCGTTCCTCACGGCGGTGCGGACCGGCGGCCCGATGCCGGTGCCGCTCCGGTCGCTCGCCGCCACCACGGCGGCCACCCTCGCCGTGCGGGCGAGCCTGGCCGGCGGCGCGCCGGTGACGCTGGCGGCGACGCGATGACCACGAGCGCGGGGTGGTACCTGCGGCGGCTGTCCCGGATGGGGCCTCGGGAGGTCGGCGGCCGGGTGGGCGACGCGGTACGCAGACGGCGGTGGCGGGCGACGCCGCCGGACTGCCCGGACGCGACCGGGGCGCGGTTCACGGCGGTGCTGCCCGCCGGGACGCTCGCCGCCGTGCCGCCGGAGGCCGTCAAACGCCTCGTCGCCGAGGCGGACCGGCTGATGGACGGGCACGCCGAGTTCTTCGGGGTGCCCCGCGACGACCTCGCCGACCCCGACTGGTGGTACGACCCGAAGACCGGGCGCCGGGCCCCGTCGGCGTACGCCTTCGACGTGCCGTACCGGAACGAGGACGCCGTCGGGGACGTCAAGCAGATCTGGGAGCCGTCCCGGCACCAGTACCTCACCGTGCTCGCCACCGCCTACGCGCTCACCGGGAACGACCGGTACGCCGAGCGCGTGGCCGCCCACCTGCGGTCGTGGTGGGCGGCCAACCCGCCGCTGCGCGGCGTGCACTGGACCAGCGGCATCGAGCTGGGCATCCGGCTGCTGTCGTGGGTGTGGCTGCGACGGCTGCTCGACGGCTGGCCGGGCGCGGCAGGGCTGTTCGAGGAGAACCCGGTGGCGCGGCACCAGATCTGGCACCACCAGCGCTGGCTGGCCGGCTTCCCCAGCCGGGGTTCCTCGGCGAACAACCACGCCGTCGCCGAGGCCGCCGGCCAGTTCGCCGCGGCCTGCGCGTTCGGCTGGTTCCCCGCCTCGGCGCGCTGGCGGGCCGGTGCGCTCACGTCGCTGGAGCGGCACCTGCGCGGCAACACCTTCGCCTCCGGCCTCAACCGCGAGCTGGCCACCGAATACCACGGGCTGGTGCTGGAACTCGGCCTGGCCGCGGTCGCCGAGGCGGACGCCGCCGGCGTGCCCGTCCCCGCGTCGGTGCGGCTCGTGCTGCTGCGGATGACCGACGCCCTCGCGGCCGTCGTGGACGACCGGCTGCGCCCGCCGCGCCAGGGGGACGCGGACGACGGGCACGGGCTGGTCGTGGACGGCGCCGGCACCGACCGCTGGGCCTCGCTGCTGGCGACCGGGGACGCCGTGTTCGGCCGGCTCGCCTGGTGGCCGGCGGTGACCGTCGCCGACGTACGCACCCCGCTGCTGGCCGCGCTCGTCCGGCCGTACCGGGAGGCGGACGGCGAACCGGCCGCCGCCCGCCCGGCCCGCCGGCCGGACCACTTCCCCGACGCGGGGCTCACCGTCCTGCGCGGCCCGGGCGGGATCTGGTGCCGCTGCGACGGCGGCCCGCACGGCTTCCTGTCCATCGCCGCGCACGCCCACGCGGACGCGCTGTCCCTGGAGGTCCGGCACGACGGGGTCGACGTGCTCGCCGACCCGGGGACGTACTGCTACCACGGGCAGCCCGAGTGGCGGCGGTACTTCCGCTCCACCCTCGCCCACAACACCCTGCAACTCGACGGCGGTGACCAGTCCGTCTCCGGTGGCCCGTTCCTCTGGACCCGGCACGCCCGCACCCGCGTCCTGGCCGCGGACACCGCCGGCGGTGTCGCCCGCTGGTGCGCCGAGCACGACGGCTACCGGCGCACCGTGCACCGCCGCCGGGTGGAACTGACCGCCGTGCGCCGGGAGCTGCGGATACGCGACGAGGTGCGCGGCCCGTACCGGAGCGTGCGCCTGGCGTTCCACCTCGGCCCGGCGATCGCCGCGGACCTGGTGGCGAACCGGGCCGTACTCACCTGGACCCGGGACGGCGAGGAGCGCTCCGCCGTGCTCGACCTGCCCGGGGAACTGTCCTGGCGCGCGCATCGCGGCGCGACCGACCCGCCGCTCGGCTGGTACTCCGCGGGCTTCGGGCGCAAGGAGCCCGCCACCGTGCTGGTCGGCTCCGGCCCTGCCGACGGCGCCGCGCCACCGGGGGAGTTCACGACCGTACTCGGGTTCCGCGGCTAGGGGAGGAGGCGTGGTGATCAAGCGGCGGCTCTGGGCGTCATCGGCGGCACCGCTGGCGCTGGCCCTGCTGGCGACCGGTTGCTGGGACACGTCCGACGAGGACCGGGCGGAGCCGAAGGCCGCGTCGTCGTCCGCGTCCGTGGCCCGGGTGTGCGCCGAGCCCGCGGCCGGGCCGGCGAGGCCGCCGGCGGGCGCGGTGACGGTCGACCCCGCGGTGGTCGGCGACCTGGCGGCGAAGACCGCGAGCAGCCCCGCGAACACCACGTTCTGGCTGCGGCCGGGCAAGCACCGGCTGGAGCCGGACCGCTACGCCCAGGTCGTCCCCAAGGAGGGCAACACCTATCTCGGCGCGCCCGCCGCGGTGCTCGACGGCCGCAGGACCAACCAGTACGCGTTCGGCGGTACGGCCCGCGACGTCACCGTCCGCTTCCTGACCGTGCAGGGTTTCGTCGCGCCGCACAACGAGGGCGTGGTCAACCACGACTCGGCCGACGGCTGGGTGATCGAGCACGCGACGATCCGGAACAACTCCGGCGCCGGGCTGATGGCCGGCGCCCGCCAGCAGGTCCGGGCCAGTTGCCTGCGCGGGAACGGCCAGTACGGCATGAACGCGTACCAGGCCGGCGACGCCATCCGCGATCTGGTGGTCGAGGGCAACGAGATCACGGACAACAACACCGACGACTGGGAGCGGCGCAGGCCGGGCTGCGGCTGCACCGGAGGCGTCAAGTTCTGGGCCGTGGACGGTGCCGACATACGCGGCAACTGGGTGCACGACAACCGCGGAGCCGGGTTGTGGGCGGACAACAACAACAACGACTTCCGTATCGAGAACAACGTGCTGGAGGCCAACGACGGTGCCGCGCTGATGTACGAGACCAGCTACAACGCGGTCATCAGGAACAACACGATCCGGCGGAACACCTGGGTCGAGGGCCGCAAGTACGCCGAGCGCGGCGACGACTTCCCGTACGCGAGCCTCTACGTGTCCGAGTCCGGCGGCGAACCGCGGATACCGGCCCGTACCGACAAGGTCGAGATCTACCGGAACGTGCTGGAGAACAACTGGTCCGGGATCACCCTGTGGGAGAACGCCGACCGCTTCTGCAACAGCCCGGCCAACACCTCGACCGGCGAGTGCACGCTGCTGGTGCCGGAGGCCGACCGCTGCGAGCGGCCGGCGATCGCCACCGCGCCCCTCTACTCCGACTGCCGGTGGAAGACCCAGCGCGTGGAGGTCCACCACAACCGCTTCGTGCTGGACCCCGCCGTGGTCGAGTGCTCGGCGGCGTGCGGGCGGATGGCGGTGCTGGCCAACTACGGCACGTATCCGGAGTGGTCGCCGTACAAGGGCGAGCGGGTGGCCGAGGCGATCACCGGCAGGCAGCGCAACCGCTGGCACCACAACGCCTACGTCGGACCGTGGAGCTTCGTCGCGCAGGACCAGGGCCGGACGCTCGACTTCGTGCAGTGGCAGGGCATGCCGTACCGGCAGGACGCGGGCAGCACCTTCGACTTGCGGGGCGGTGAGTGAGATGAGCGGGGACCCGACGCCCGGCGGGCCACCGGCCACCCCGGTCCCACCGGACACGACAGGCACAGCGGACAAGGCGGACACAGCGGACAGGACGGCCGCGGCGGGCGCACCGGCCGGCGCCGGCCTGCGGACCGCCGGCACGCCGCGGCTCGTCGGGGTGGTCTGGGGCCTGCTGGGCCTCAACACCCTAGGCTCCGCCGGGGCGGAGACCATCTTCCCGCTGCCCCGCTCCCTCATCCAGATGGTCACCATGGGCGCGCTGGGCCTCGCCTTCGCGCTGGCGCTGGCGGTCAATCCGCGGCTGCGCATCCGGCCCAGCGCCTACGTGCTGCTGCTCACCCTGCTGGTCGTACCGAGCCTGATCGCCAGCGTGCACCCGGAGCCCGGGTTCGGCGCGCTGTTCCGCTGCACGCGGCTGGCCCTCTTCGTCGGCACGCTGTGGCTACTCAGCCGCTGGTGGGACGGCGGCTTCACGTTCGTCCGGAGCCACATACGGATGTACTACGCGGTGCTCGCGTCGGTGGTCGCCGGGCTCGCCGTCTCGCCGGGGACGGCCATGCCCGAGCTGTACGGCGGGCGGCTGGTCGGCGCGCTGTGGCCGCTCACCCCGCCGCAGATCGGCCAGTACTCCGCGGTGATCATCGGCCTCACCGGGCTGCTCCTCCTGGGCCGCCGCACGACCGGGGCGAGCGCCGCCGTGGTCGTCGGGCCCGCGCTCGTCCTGCTCGCGATGAGCCACACCCGGACGGCGACGGTCGGCCTGCTCGTCGGGCTGACGCTGGCGATCGGCTCGCTCATCCTGACCAGCGCCGCCGCCCGCCGGTTCTTCGCCGGCGCGGTGCTGATCGCTGCGGTGGCCGCGGTCGGGTTCGCCTCCGCGCTCCAGGCGTGGTTCCTGCGCGGGCAGAGCCGGGAGAACTTCTCCAGCCTCACCGGCCGGGCCAAGGTCTGGGACGCGCTGCTGGCGGCGCCCCGGACGACCTCGGAGCGGCTGTTCGGCACGGGCCTGGGCGACAAGTCGTACGACGGGCTGCCGATCGACAACAGTTGGCTGGCCGTCTACCACGAGCAGGGCCTGGTGGGCGCCGCCATCGTCGCGGCGCTCCTGCTCGTGCTGGGCGGCGTCGCGCTGCTGCGGCCGCCGTCGCTGCCGCGGGCCTGCGCGATCTTCCTGATCAGCTTCTGCGCGGTCTCCTCGTACACCGAGGCCGGTCTCGGCGACGCCTCGCCGTACCTGCTGCACCTTGCGGTGGCCGCCTCGCTGCTGGCGACGCCCCAGCCGGCCGCGCCGCCGCCGGTGCCCGCCGTTCCCCGACGTCGGGCCCCGCGCTGGGCCCGGGATCGGAGCTGACCCGACCATGCACGTCTTCGTGGTGCACAACCGCTACGTCTCGGCGCAGCCGAGCGGCGAGAACCGGGTCGTCGACGAGGAGTCGGCGCTGCTGCGCGCGGCCGGCCACCGGGTCGAGCTGTTCGAGCGGCGCAGCGACGACATCGCCGGCCGGTCCCTGCCCGGCAAGGCCGCGGTGCCGCTGCTGGTGCCGTGGAACCCGGCGGTCCGCAGGGAACTCACCGCCCGGCTGCGGGCCGAGCGGCCGGACGTGGTGCACGTCCACAACGTCTTCCCGCTGCTGTCGCCCGCGGTGCTGGCCGCCTGCGCCGACGCCGGCGTGCCCGCCGTGGCCACGCTGCACAACTACACCCAGATCTGCCCGCCCGGCACGCTGCGGCGCGACGGCCGGCAGTGCACCGAGTGCGTCGGGTCGACGCCGCTGCCCGCCGTCCGGCACGGCTGCTACCGCGGCTCCCGGCTGGCGACGGTGCCGCTCGCGGTCAGCCTGTCGGCCAACCGGCGCCGGTGGTGGTCGGGCGTGGCGCGGTTCCTGTGCATCTCCGCGGCGCAGCGCGACGTCCTGGTGCGGGCCGGGATGCCGCCCGAACGGATGGCGGTGAAGCACAACTTCGTCCCCGACCCCGGCAACTCCCGGTCGGCCGACGGCGAGCACGTGCTCTTCCTCGGCCGGCTCGCGGAGGCCAAGGGCGTGCGGCTGCTGATGGCGGCGTGGGACGAGATCGCCGCGACGGGCGGTGTCGGCGTGCCGCTGGTGATCGCCGGGGCGGGGCCGCTCCAGCAGGAGGTGACCGCCTGGGCGGCGGGCCGGGAGGACGTGCGGTTCGTCGGCCTGTACGACCCGGAGGAGTGCCGGCGGGCCGTCGCGCGGTCGGTCGCCGTGGTGGCGCCGTCGCTGGCCCTGGAGACGTTCGGCCTGGTGGTCGTGGAGGCGATGGCGGCCGGCGTCCCGGCCGTCGCCGCCGGCCATGCCGCCTTCGTGGAACTCGTCGAGGACGGGGTGACCGGTCTGCTGCACCGGCCGGGCGACCCCGCCTCGCTCGCGTCGTGCGTGCGCCGGATCGCGGCCGACCCGGTCCGCAACCGGGAGATGGGCCGGGCGGCCCGGCGCCGCTACGAGGAGGGCTTCAGCCCGGACGTCGGGCTGGAGCGGCTGGTGGAGGAGTACCGCACCGCGATCGCGGGCCGGTCAGCGCTGACCCGGGGCGGGGACACCCGCCCGGGCAGGGGGGATGGGGAGAGCAGATGACACGATGCCGACTCTGCGGCTCGGCAGCGATGGAGAGCGTCGTCGATCTCGGGGCGACACCACCGTGCGAGAGCTTTCTCGCCGCGGACGGACTCGACCGGCCGGAGCCGGCGTACCCGCTGCACCTGCGGGTCTGCACCGACTGCTGGCTGGCGCAGATTCCGCCGCTGATCACGCCGGAGGAGACGTTCAAGGAGTACGCGTACTTCTCCTCGTACTCGACCTCCTGGGTGGCCCACGCGCGGGCGTTCGTCGCCGAGGCCGTACGCCGGCTGGGCCTGGACGCCGAGGGCCGGGACGCCTTCGTGGTCGAGGTGGCGAGCAACGACGGCTACCTGCTCCGGCATGTGGTGGACCGCGGGATCCGCTGCCTGGGCATCGAGCCGTCGGTGAACGTCGGCGCCGCGGCGCGGGCCGCCGGTGTGCCCACGCTGACGGAGTTCCTGGATCCGGGGACCGGCGCGGCCGTCCGCGCCGAGCACGGTCCGGCGGACCTGGTCGCGGCCAACAACGTGTACGCGCACATCCCCGACGTCGTCGGGTTCACCCGGGGGCTGCGCGCCCTGGTCGCCGACGACGGCTGGGTCTCCCTCGAAGTGCAGCACCTGCTGACGCTGATCGAGCAGAACCAGTACGACACGATCTACCACGAGCACTTCCAGTACTACACGGTCGCGTCCGCGAGCCGGGCGCTGGCGAGCGGCGGACTCGCGCTCGTGGACGTCGAGTTGCTGCCCACCCACGGCGGCTCCCTGCGGCTGTGGGCCCGCCCCGCCGAGGCCGCCGACGAGCCGACCCGGCGGGTGGCCGACGTACTGGCCCGGGAGAAGGCCGCCGGGCTGGAGGAGCTGTCCGGGTACGCCGAGTTCTCCGCCCGGGTCGCCAAGGTCCGCCGCGACCTCCTGCGGTTCCTCATCGACGCGGCCGAGCGCGGCGAGACGGTGGTCGGCTACGGCGCCCCCGGCAAGGGCAACACCCTGCTCAACCACTGCGGCATCCGGCCCGACCTGCTCCCGTACACGGTCGACCGGAACCCGTACAAGCACGGCCGGTTCACCCCGGGCACCCGCATCCCGATCCTGCCGCCCGAGCGGATCGCCGCCGACCGGCCGGACTACGTGCTCGTCCTGCCGTGGAACCTGCGGGCCGAACTCGTCGGGCAGCTCTCCTTCGTGCACGCCTGGGGCGGCCGGCTGGTCTTTCCCATCCCGGAACTCAGCATTGTCGAGGTCAAGCCATGAAGGTCGTACTGTTCTGCGGCGGCTACGGGCTGCGGATGCGCAGCGGCGCCGCCGACGACGTGCCCAAGCCGATGGCGATGGTCGGCCCGCGCCCGCTGATCTGGCACGTCATGCGCTACTACGCGCACTACGGGCACACCGAGTTCATCCTGTGCCTGGGGTACGGGGCGCACCACATCAAGGACTTCTTCCTCAACTACGAGGAGACGGCCTCCAACGACTTCGTGCTGCGCAACGGCCGGACCGAGCTGCTGTCCACCGACATCGCCTCCTGGACGATCACGTTCGCGCAGACCGGCATCGAGTCGTCCATCGGGGAGCGGCTGCGCCGGGTGCGGCACCGCCTGGACGGCGACGAGATGTTCCTCGCCAACTACGCCGACGTGCTCACCGACGCCCCGCTGCCGGAGATGATCGACCGGTTCGCGCGGCGCGACGCCGGTGCGTCGATGATGGTGGTGCCGCCGCAGTCGTCGTTCCACTGCGTGGACCTGGGCGAGGACGGCCTGGTGGGGGGCATCACCGCGGTGAGCGAGCTGCCGCTGTGGGAGAACGGCGGCTACTTCGTGCTCCGCCAGGAGGTCTTCGACCACATCCCGGAGAACGGCGACCTGGTCGCGGACGGCTGCGCCCGGCTGGCCAAGCGCGGCCGGCTGGTGGCGCACCGGCACCGCGGCTTCTGGAAGCCGACCGACACCGTGAAGGAGCGGGCCGCCCTCGACGCCGCGTACGCCCGGGGCGACCGACCGTGGGCCGTGTGGGAGAAGGACGGTGCGAGGGTGCCCGGCGGCGGGGTCGGCGCCGGAGCGGGCACCGCGTGATCCGGCTCGGGGCCGGGCGCCCGGACCGGATCGCCGCGGTGGGCGCGCACTGCGACGACATCGCCATCGGCGCCGGCGGCACGCTGCTGGCGATGTGCCTGGCCCGGCCCGGTATCCGGGTCGACGCGCTGGTGCTGTCCGGCGGCGGCAGCGAGCGGGAGCAGGAGGAGCGGGCCGCGCTCGCCGCCTTCTGCCCCGGCGCCGACGTGCGGGCGAGCGTGCTCAAGCTGCCGGACGGCCGGCTGCCCGCGTACTGGGACGAGGCCAAGGCCGCGGTCGAGGAGCTGCGCGGGCGGACCGAGGCGGAGCTGGTGCTCGCGCCGCGTACCGACGACGCGCACCAGGACCACCGCGGCCTGGCCCGGCTCGTCACCACCGCCTTCCGCGACCACCTCGTGCTCGGCTACGAGATCGCCAAGTGGGACGGCGACCTCGGCCGCCCGGTCGCGTACCAGCCGCTGCCGCCCGAGATCGCCGAACGGAAGGTGCGGCTGCTCCAGGAGCACTACCCCTCGCAGCGGCACCGGCCCTGGTACGACCGGGAGGCGTTCCTCGGCCTCGCCCGGATCCGCGGCATCGAATGCCACGCGCGCTACGCCGAGGCGTTCGCCGTCACCAAACTCACTCTCAACCTGGGGGGTTGACCCTTGCGCGTACTCCTGACCGGACACCAGGGCTATCTGGGCACCGTGATGGCCCCGGTGCTCGGCTCCGCCGGGCACGAGGTCGCCGGCCTCGACGCCGGCCTGTTCGCCGACTGCCTGCTCGGCCCGCAGCCCGAGGACCCGCCGGGGCGGCGCGTGGACCTGCGCGACGTCACGGCCGAGCACCTGGCCGGGTTCGACGCCGTGATCCACCTCGCCGCCCTCTCCAACGACCCGCTGGGATCGCTGGCGCCGGAGCTGACGTACGACATCAACCACCGCGCCTCCGTAAGGCTGGCCCGGCTGGCACGCGACGCGGGCGTGCGGCGCTTCCTGTACGCCTCGACCTGCTCGGTCTACGGCGCCGCCGGCGGCGGCGAACTGGTCACCGAGGAGGCGCCGCTGCGCCCGGTGACGCCGTACGCGGAGTCCAAGGTGCGGGTGGAGGACGACCTGCACGCGCTGGCCGACGGCGACTTCAGCCCGGTGTTCATGCGCAACGCCACCGCCTTCGGCCACTCGCCCCGGCTGCGCGCGGACATCGTGCTCAACAACCTGGTGGGCCACGCGCTCCTGTCCGGCGAGGTGCTGGTGCTCTCCGACGGCACCCCCTGGCGCCCGCTGGTGCACGCCGCCGACATCGCCCGGGCCTTCACCGCCGCGCTGACCGCGCCGCGCGCGGCCGTGCACGACCGGGCGTTCAACATCGGCAGCGAGACCAACAACGTGACGGTCGCCGAGATCGCCGAGGAGGTCGCCGCGGCGGTACCCGGCTCGCGGGTGGTGATCACCGGCGAGACCGGGGCCGACCCGCGCTCGTACCGGGTCGACTTCTCCCGGTTCCGCGCCGCGCTACCCGGCTTCGACTGCGAGTGGACGGTGCGGCAGGGCGCGGTCGAACTCGCCGACGCCTACCGCAAGTACGAGCTGACCCGGGAGGACTTCGAGCGGCGCTTCACCCGGCTGGCCGTGCTGCGCGCGGCGGTCGGCACCGGGGCCGTCGACGACACCCTGCGGTGGCGCCGGTGACCGCGCCGGGCGACGCGATGCACGCCCTGGTGGAGCGGCTGTACCCGCTGTGCCGGAGCATCACGGGCGACGGGGTGCGCGCCACCCTGGAGATCGTCGGCGAGTACGTGCCGCTGCGCGTGCACGAGGTGCCCACCGGAACCCGGGTGCTCGACTGGACGGTGCCGCAGGAGTGGAACATCCGGGACGCGTACATCGCCGACACCGCCGGGACGCGCATCGTCGACTTCGCCGAATCCAACCTGCACGTACTCGGCTACAGCGTGCCGGTCTCGGCGACCCTCCCGCTGGCCGAGCTGCGCGCACACCTGCACACCCTGCCGGACCGGCCGTCCTGGGTGCCGTACCGCACCAGTTACTACGAGCCGGCCTGGGGGTTCTGCCTCGCCCAGGAGACCCTGGACGCGCTCCCGGACGGCGACTACGAGGTACGTATCGACTCCACCCTCGCCGACGGGCACCTCACCTACGCCGAGCACGTGGTCCCCGGGCAGGTCGCCGACGAGGTGCTCGTCTCCTGCCACGTCTGCCACCCGTCGCTGGCCAACGACAACCTCGCCGGCATCGCGGTGGCGACGTTCCTGGCCCGCGAACTGGCCGAGCGGACGCCCTGGTACACGTACCGCTTCCTGTACGCGCCCGGCACCATCGGGGCGATCACCTGGCTGGCCCGCAACGCGGAGCGGGTGGGCCGGGTCAGGCACGGGCTGGTGCTGGCGTGCGCGGGCGATCCGGGCGGGCTGACGTACAAGCAGAGCCGGCGCGGCGACGCCGAGATCGACCGGGTGCTGCGGCACGTGCTGGCCGCCTCCGAACGCCCGCACCGGGTCACCGAGTTCACCCCGTACGGCTACGACGAGCGGCAGTTCTGCTCGCCCGGGTTCGACCTCGGCGTGGGCTCGCTGACCCGGACCCCGTACGCCGGCTACCCCGAATACCACACCTCGGCGGACAACCTGGACCTCGTCTCCGCCGAGTCGATGGCGGACACGCTCGCCGTCTGCCGCGAGGCGTTCGGCGTGCTGGACCGCAACCGGCGGTACGTCAACCTCAGCCCCTACGGCGAGCCGCACCTCGGCCGGCGCGGGCTGTACGACTCGCTCGGCGGACGCAGCGACGCCAAGCAGGCCCAGATGGCGATGCTCTGGGTGCTCAGCCTCTCCGACGGCGAGCACAGCCTGCTCGACGTCGCCGAGCGCTCCGCGCTGCCGTTCGACACCGTCGCCGCCGCGGCCCGCGCCCTGGAGGGCGCCGGGCTGCTGAAGGTCTGACGCCGATGACCACCGGGAAACAGGAGACGCCGGCACCCGCGGCACGAACCGCGCACCCCCGGCCGGGCACGAGGCGGGCCGTCGCCGGCCGGCTGTCCTGGGGACTGGCCGACCAGGCGGCCTCCAGCGCGTCCAACTTCCTGGTGGGGATGTACGTCGCACGCTCCCTCGGGCCGACCGCGTTCGGCGTGTTCAGCCTGGCCTGGGTGACGTACGGCGTGGTGCTCGGCGTCTCCCGCGGGCTGGCCACCGACCCGCTCGTGGTGCGCTTCAGCGGCGCGCCGCAGGCGTCCTGGCGCGAGGCGACGGCCCGGTCGTCGGGCACCGCGCTCGGCGTCGGCGCCGCCTTCGGCGCGGCGTGCCTGGCGGGCGGGCTGATCGCCGGCGGCCGGGTGGGATCCGCGTTCGTCTGCCTCGGCGTCGTGCTGCCGGGGCTGCTGCTCCAGGACGCCTGGCGGTTCGCGTTCTTCGCCGCGGGCACCGGGCGCAAGGCGTTCGTCAACGACGTCGTCTGGGGCGTCGTCTGCGTCCCGGCCCTGGTGCTGGCGGCCCGCGCGGGCAGCGTGGCCGGTTTCGTGCTCGCCTGGGGCGGGTCGGCGGCGGTGGCCGCGGCGTACGGCTGGCTCCAGTCCGGGATCCGGCCCCGCCCGGCCGGAGCGCGCGGGTGGCTGCGCCGGCACCGCGACCTGGGCTACCGGTACCTGGTCGAGAACGTCGGCGTCAGCGGCGCGGCCCAACTGCGGATGTACGGGCTCGGCGCGATCGTCGGGGTCGGCGCCGTGGGCGTGGTCCGGGGCGCCGAACTCCTCCTCGGCCCGTTCCTCGCGCTGCTGATGGGTCTTTCGCTGGTCACCGTCGCGGAGGCGGCACGGGTGCTGCGGGAGGTCCCGCACCGGCTGGCCAGGTTCTGCCTGCTGCTCGGCGCCGGGCAGGCCGTCACGGCGCTGCTCTGGGGCGCGGCGCTGCTGCTGGTGCCCGACCATCTCGGCGAACACGTGCTCGGCACCGTCTGGTACCCGGCCTCGGACCTCGTCGTCCCGGCCACCCTCGGCGTCGCGGGCGCGGGACTCGGCGCCGGCGCGGCGGCCGGGCTGCGCGCTCTGGCCGCCGCCCGGCGCAGCCTGCGCGCCCAGTTGTTCGCCTCCGCCTGCTACGCCGGCGGCGGGCTCGGCGGGGCCGCCGCGGCCGGCGCGGTCGGCTCGGCCTGGGGCGTCGCCGCCGCGACCGTCACCGGCTCGGCCGTGTGGTGGCTGACGCTGCGGTCCGCGCTGCGCGCGCGCCACGAACACCCCATCCCGGAAGTGAGGACTCCATGACCGCCCAACCCCGGCTGAGCATCGGCCTGCCCGTCTACAACGGCGAGGAGTACCTCGCCGAGTCGCTCGACGCCCTGCTCGGCCAGACCTACGAGGACTTCGAGCTGGTCATCTCCGACAACGCCTCGACCGACGGGACGCCGGACATCTGCCGCCGGTACGCCGCCCGCGACACGCGCATCCGCTACCTCCGGCTGCCCCGGAACATCGGCGCCGCGCCCAACCACAACCACGTGTTCACCGAGTGCCGCGGCGAGTTGTTCAAGTGGGCCTCGCACGACGACCTGTACGCGCGGGACCTGCTGCGGCGCTGCGTGGCGGCGCTGGACGAGCGGCCCGACGTGATCCTCGCGCACGCGGACCAGGCGGTCGTCGACGGCGACGGCCGGGTGAAGGTCCCGTACGAGTACACCCTCGCCACCGACTCGCCGCACCCGCCGGAGCGCTTCCGCAGCATGCTCTTCGAGCCCGGCGGCGACGACTTCTACGGCGTGATGCGGGCCGACGTGCTGCGCCGGGTGAAGCCGCACGACAGCTACCACCACGCGGACCGCACGTTCGTCGCCGAGATCGGCCTGCACGGGCCCTTCCACCAGGTGCCGGAGCTGCTGTACTTCCGCCGCGACCACCCTGCCCGCGCCGAGCGGGCGAACCCCTCCAAGCGCTCCCGGTGCGTCAACCTCGACCCGCGCCGGGCCGGCCCGCGGCACCCGACGCCCCGGCTGCTCGCCGAGTACGTCTGGGGCTTCGTCGCGGCGATCCGGCGGGCGCCGCTGTCCTCGGCCGACCGGCGCGCCTGCTACCGCCACCTGGCCGAGTGGATGGCCAGCCGGGCCCGGCCGGGCGCCGGCGAGCGGGTCGAGGACCGGGCCCCTGTCGACCCGGACCGGCTCACCGTCTCCGTGGACGCCCTGGTCGCCGGCCGCGAAGGGCGGCCGGCGTGACCTCGGCGCACCAGACCCCGGTGCGCGTCGGGGTGTTCGGCCTGCTCGGCTCCGGCAACCTCGGCAACGACGGGTCGCTGGAGGCCGTGCTCGGCTACCTCCGGGCCACGCACCCCGAGGCGGCCGTGGACGCGCTGTGCGGCGGACCCGAAGCGGTCACCGCCCGGTACGGGATCCCCGCGACGCGGCTGCACTGGTACCGCGGCGAATACCGCACCGCGTCACGGGCCGGCGCGGTCGCGGGCAAGGCCCTGGGCAAACTCGTCGACGCCGTCCGCACCACCGCCTGGGTGCGCCGGCACGACGTGGTGATCGTGCCGGGCATGGGCGTCCTGGAGGCCACGCTGCCGCTGCGGCCGTGGGGCTTCCCGTACTCGCTGTTCCTGCTCTGCGCGGCCGGCCGGCTCTGCGGCACCCGCGTCGCGCTGGCCGGCGTCGGCGCCGCCCCGATCGCCGACCGGCCGACCCGGGCCCTGGTGCGCTGGTCGGCGCGGCTGGCCGCGTACCGCTCGTACCGCGACACCCGGTCCCGCGACGCGATACGGGAGATGGGCGTGGACACCGCGCGCGACGAGGTCTACCCGGACCTCGCCTTCGCCCTGCCCGCGCCGCCGGCCGGCGCGCCCGCAGGACCGCCCGGCCCGGTCTGCGTCGGCGTCATGGCCTTCCACGGCGGCAACGACGACCGCGCCCGCGCCGCGGAGATCCACCGCCGCTACCTCGACGGGACGACCCGCTTCGTACGCGCGCTGGTCGCCGACGGCCGGCCGGTCCGGCTGCTCACCGGCGACGACGTCGACGCGCCGGTGGTCGCCGCGATCCTCGACGCCGTCGACTCGCCGCTGGTCACCGCCGCCCGAGCGGCCTCGCTGGCCGACCTGATGAAGGAGACGGCGGCTGCCGACACCGTGGTCGCGACCCGCTACCACAACCTGATCTGCGCGCTGAAGACCGGCACGCCGACCCTCGCCCTCTGCTACGCGGCGAAGAGCGAGGCGCTCATGGACCGGATGGGCCTGGGCGCGTTCTGCCACCCGGCGCGCGAGGTCGACGCCGACCGGCTGCTCGGGCAGTTCCGGGAGCTGGAGCGGCGCTCGGCGGAGCTGCGGCGGACGCTCGCGGAGCGGAACGCGGTCGCCGCCCGGCACCTTGAGGACCACTTCACCGCCCTGACGGCGGCCTTGTTCCCGACGACAGCACACGCCCTGCGGGAGGCTTCATGAAAGCGACGGAGGTCCCGGAGATCGCGGGCGCGTACCTCTTCGAGCCGACGCCCCATGCCGACGAACGCGGCTTCTTCTGCCGCACCTTCGACGCCGACGTGCTCCGCTCGGTGGGCCTCGACCCGGGCGCGTTCGTCCAGGACAGCGTGTCCCGCTCGGCCCGCGGCGTCCTGCGCGGCCTGCACCTGCGCGCGGGCGCCGGCGAGGCCAAGCTGGTGCGGTGCTCGTACGGGAGGATCTTCGACGCCGTCGTCGACCTGCGGCCCCACTCGCCGACCCACCGCAACCGCGCCTTCTTCGAGCTGTCCGGCGAGACGCAGGTGACCCTGTACGTCCCGGCGGGGTGCGCGCACGGCATCCAGGCGCTGACCGAGACCGCCGACGTCTCGTACCGGATCGACCGCCCGCACGATCCGGCGGAGGACGTGACGATCGCCCACGACGACCCGGAACTCGCCATTCCGTGGCCGCTGCCGGCCACGTCGATGTCCCGGCGGGACCGGGACGCGCCGGTCCTGGCCGACGCCCTGCGGCACGCGGGGAGGTGAGCCGGGACATGGACACCGAGGAATTCCGGCTCCCCAGGTCGCGCAGGGCGAACGAGCGGCTGCACGCCATGATCCCGGGAGGCGCGCACACGTACGCGAAGGGCGACGACCAGTACCCCGAAGACCTGGCGCCGGTCATCAGCCACGGCCGCGGTGCGCACGTGTGGGACATCGACGGCAACCGCTATGTCGAGTACGGCTCCGGGCTGCGGTCCGTCAGCCTCGGCCACGCCCACCCGCGCGTGACCGAGGCGGTGCGGCGCGAGATCGACCGCGGCAGCAACTTCGTCCGGCCGTCGATCGTGGAGGTCGAGGCCGCGGAACGCTTCCTGGCCACCGTGCCGACCGCCGAGATGGTGAAGTTCGCGAAGAACGGCTCGGACGCCACCACCGCCGCGGTGCGCCTGGCCCGCGCCGTCACCGGGCGCCCGCGGGTGGCGCTCTGCGGCGACCACCCCTTCTTCTCCGTCGACGACTGGTTCATCGGCACCACGCAGATGCACGCCGGCGTGCCGGAGTCCGTCACCGCGCTGACCCTGACCTTTCCGTACGGGGACCTGGCGGCCACCGAGGAACTGCTCAGCCGCCACCGGGACGAGGTCGCCTGCCTGATCCTCGAACCCGCCACCCACACCGAGCCGCCGCCCGGCTACCTCGCCGGCCTGCGCGAACTGGCCGACCGGCACGGCTGCGTCCTGGTCTTCGACGAGATGATCACCGGTCTGCGCTGGTCCGAGGCGGGCGCCCAGGGCCTGTACGGCGTCGTCCCCGACCTCTCCACCTTCGGCAAGGCGCTGGGCAACGGGTTCGCCGTCTCCGCGCTGGCCGGGCGCCGCGAGCTGATGGAGCGCGGCGGGCTGCGGCACTCCGGCGACCGGGTGTTCCTGCTGTCCACCACGCACGGCGCGGAGACGCACTCGCTGGCCGCCGCGACGGCCGTGCTGACCACGTACACCGAGGAGGGCGTCACCGCACGGCTGCACGCCCTCGGCGAGCGGCTGGCCGCCGGGGTCCGGGACGCGGCGGCCGCCATGGGCGTCGGCGACCACGTCGTCGTACGGGGCCGGGCCAGCAACCTGGTCTTCGCCACCCTCGACGAGCACGGCCGGCCGTCGCAGGAGTACCGCACCCTGTTCCTGCGCCGGCTCCTCGCGGGCGGCGTGCTGGCGCCGTCGTTCGTGGTGAGCAGCGCGCTCGACGACGCCGACATCGACCACACCGTGGACGTGGTGGGCCGGGCGTGTGCGGTGTACCGGAAGGCGCTGGACGCCGCCGACCCCACGCCCTGGCTGGGCGGCCGGCCGGTGCGGCCGGTGTTCCGCCGCCGGGCGTGACGTACCGTCAGCGACGCGCCCGGTCGACCAGCCACGCGGTCGCCGGCACCACCGCCAGGGCGGTGCACCAGCCGCCGACGACATCGGTCGGATAGTGCGCGCCCAGGGTGACCTGCGCCCAGCCCATGGCGGCGCCGGCAACCAGGGCCGCGCCGAGGACGAGCACCGTGCCGGCGGCCCTGCCCAGGCCGAGCCGGCCCGCGGCGAGCAGCGCGACGGCGAGGGCGAGCGCGGTCACGAAGGCGGTGTGCCCGCTGGGGTACGACAGGTTCCCGCCGTGGATGGTGCGCCCCACCACGGGCTTGAGCAGCATCGTCGCCCCCACGGCCAGTCCGCCCCCGGCGACGACGACCACCGCGGCACGCACCCGCCCGACGGCCACACACCCGGCCACGGCAACCGCCACCAACGCCGCCGCCCCCAGCGGCTCCCCCCAGAAGTCCACGGCCAGCGCAACGCGCCGCCACGGGCCCTCCGCGCCCTCCACCGCCGACTGCCCCCACCGGTCCACCGCACGGGCCTCGCTGTCGCCGCCGACCAGGACCCCGATCACCCCGACCACCAGCACGGCAAGCCCCGCCGCCACCCCCAGCGCGGGTCGCAGATCCGGCCGCACCACCTCGACGGCCCGCCGCCCGCTCACAGGCCCGCCGCGCGTCGGCCCGCACCCCGGCAGACACACCCCACCGCCGTCATGCCACCCCACCCCCACCGGCAGATCCCGCCCCGCGCCCCGACAGCGACCCCGCCGGTCCGACCCGCCCTCCCGCGACCATAACGGCCCCCGGACACGGCCGGCGTGCCCACGGGGGAACCTGGCCGGGTCCCGCCCACCGGCGCCGGCGCAGGGGGCCGTCCCGCGGCCCCGGGACGTAACCGGGCGGCACCGGCGACGGGTCCCCGGAGAACGGTCCTGTTGCCTTTACAGTGGCGCGAACGGAGACCGGCGCCGCCCCGCGCGTAGCGGGACGGGCCACCCGTCCCACGAGACCCGGCCCCTCACGGGGCACCCGGCACCCACCGCGCGGATACCCGACTTGCTTGTTCTCGCCGTAGCATTCGCCGTCCTCGGCGCCGCCAGCAACGCCGCCGGTACGGCGTTCCAGCGCAAGGCAGCGGCGACCGTGCCGCGCGGCGGCGGCCTGCGGCTGCTCCTCGCCCTGGTGCGCAAGCCGGCGTGGCTCATCGGCATCGCCGCCGTCACCGTGGCGGCCGTCAGCCAGGCGGTCGCCCTGGCCAACGGCCCGCTCTCCCTCGTGCAGCCGGTGTTCATCCTGGAACTGCCCTTCGCCCTGCTGATCGGTACCCTCCTGCTGCACCGCCGCCTGCCCGCAGCAGCCTGGTGGGCGGTGGCCGCCGTGGTCGCCGGACTCGCGCTGGCGCTCTTCGCCGCGTCCCCGTCCGGGGAACGGGACCTGGCGCCGATGAGCCGCTGGATCCCCGTGCTGATCGCCTGCCTGGGCGCCATGGCCGTCGCGGTCGCCGTCAGCGTCCGCCGCCGCTCCGGCCTGCTGCGGGCCGCCATCCTGGGCACGGCGTCCGCCGTGGGCAACGCCCTGACCGCGGCCCTGCTCAAGACCTCCACCCACAACCTGGTCGAGGACGGCCTGACCGCCTTTCTGACGACCTGGCAGACCTACGGCTTCGCGCTCTGCGGCATCGCCGCCGTCCTGCTCCTGGAGAACGCCCTGCAAGCCGGCTCACTGGCCGCCTGCCAGCCGGCCCTCACCATCGGCGACGCCACGGTGAGCCTCGTCCTCGGGGTGTTCCTCTTCGGCGAGAGCATCCGCCTGGGCTGGTGGCTGATCCCCGCGTGCGCCGGTCTCCTCCTCGTCCTGGGCGGCGTCCTCGTACTGACCCGCTCCGTCCCCGACGCCAGGGACCTGGCCGGCTGACCACCGCCGGGTGTCACGGCTCTCGCCTCGTCACAGGTTTCGCCTCGTCACAGGCGGGACCGGCCCTCTGCCGGGTCGTCGGCCGGGATGCCGAGTCCCTCTTCGAGTTCGCGGATGCGCTCGTGCACGTGCCGGCTGTCCAGGCGGCGCTCGTACGAGCTGCGCCGCGGACGTGCGGTGACCAGGGTGACCACGGTCCGGCCGACGCCGTACACCGGGACCGTCAGCGGCCAGAGCAGTCCCGCGGCGACGGCCGCGGCGGCCACGCCGGGGCGGTCGTGAGCGTCGAAGTACCCGACCGGGTCCGTGCGTTCGCAGCCGTCCAGACGGATGATCTGCCGGCGCAGGCGCCCGTAGAACAGCCGGGCGGCAAGCGGGACGCACACAAGGTAGCCGGCTGTCCCCATGAGGAGGAACCACGACACGACGGACGCTCCAGGTCTCGGACCGGCCCCGTGAACCGCGACCGTGTATGCCGGGTACCGCGAATCCGTCCGGACATGCGGCGCACCGCCGGGCCCTCGCGGGCGGCGATTCTGAGAGTTCGGTGTGCATGCCGTCTCCCGCCGCGGTCGGCCGCCGTGCGCCCAAAGCTGATCCCTTTCGATCAACTCCCGTTCAGACAAGGGGCGTTCACGTTGGGCGATCTGGTAGTCCGAGGCACCGTCATGGAGGACCTCGGGAAGACGTTCAGATCGGCGGCGTCACCGGCGAGCTGCGCGACACCGTCGCCGATCTGGAGCGAATATCGTGCGGCGCCTGGAAGGGCAAGGCCGCCGTCGCGTTCTCCGGCCACGTGTCGGACGACGTCACGCCCAAGCTGCGCAAGGCCCGGGACTCCTTCGGCAAGGCATGGAGTCGGATTACACCGAACCCGAGGCGGCGGGCGAGATCTTCGGCCGCCGGGCCAGGCGCGACGTGCGCTGGGTGGACCTGCCCTGCGGCCCCGCCGTCGCCGTGGGCACCGTCAAGGCCCTGACGATCGACGGGGAGTACACCGGGACGGGCGAGGACTCGCGGCTGATCCCGCGAAGGGGGCGGCCGGACTCCACGAGACGCACGCCATCCTCATGGACTCCGCGGGCGCCCCGGCCGAGCCGCGGCCGGGCGACCTCTGAGCGCAGCCGCCGGCGGGCCGCCGAACGGCGGCGTTGTCAGTGCGGGGTGGCACCATCCAGCCCATGAGTGGCGAGGCTTTCGACTGGCGCGGGTTCCTGGGGCGTTGGCAGGAGGAGTGGGTTCCGCGGGCGGACGAGGACGACGACGGCGAGGACGACGACGAGAGCGGCGAACCGGCCGTCGCGGCGCTGGGGCGTGCCGGGGCCGAGGAGGCGGCGATCGCCGCGGCCGAGGAGCGGCTGGGGCGGCGGCTGCCGGGCTCGTACCGGGAGTTCCTGGCCGTGAGCGACGGATGGCACGTGGACGAGACGGCCGGGGTCTACCGGCTCGGGGGTGCCGCTGACATCGACTGGTTCCGCGATCCGTACGACATGACCCCGATGTACGAGGAG
The DNA here is from genome assembly GCF_045781775.1 of Streptomyces sp. 184. Taxonomy (NCBI): domain Bacteria; kingdom Bacillati; phylum Actinomycetota; class Actinomycetes; order Kitasatosporales; family Streptomycetaceae; genus Streptomyces; species Streptomyces sp. 184. The sequence goes on from NZ_CP123230.1 coordinate 3,142,281, forward strand.
AACCTCGGCGAGCACGCGCGCGAGGAGGACGTCCTGCTGGCCGGGATGTGGCGGCGGGCGCTCCGGCTGGAGACGGACTCCGACATGTCGTACGCCCTGCTCGACCCGGGCGACGCCGACCGGGACGGCGAGTGGGCGCTCTACGTCTACCGGGGCTGGAGCGGTGAACCGCCCGACCGGTATCCGTCGTTCCGCGCGTACATGGAGGCCAAGTACCGCGGTTTCCACAGCGACCGGGCCGAACGGCCCGACTTCGAGAACGCGACCACGCGCGCCCAGGACACCCGTGTCGAGGACGCCCGCCTGCTGGCCCTGCGCGGACGGTACGAGGAGGCGGTGCCCCTCCTCGAGGAGGCGCTGTCCTACGGACGGCCGCGAAGCGCCGTCCTGCTCCACCAGATCCGGCATCTGTCGGCCCCGCAGAGCCCTCAGGACTACGGCACCCTGGTGGCCGACCCGCGCTACCTGCCCGACATCCTCCCGTTGCAGGCCATGGGACCCGGACGCGGCGAATGGCGGCTGGGCGGCGACGACCACTGGCTCGGGATGATGGCCGCCCGCGGTGCCGACCGGGGCACCGCCGAGGCCGTGCTGGGCGCGCTGCGGGACGGCACCCATCGCTACGAGCCTCCCGGCGCCTGGGGCCGGGCCGTCGCGGCGGCCCGGGAGTCGGCCCGCTGGGGGCCGACCGACGAGGCGTGGCGGCTGCTGCGGGAGGCGCTCCCGCGCTGGGAGGCACCCGGGCCCGCGCTGCTCGCCCCGCTCGGCCTGCTCGCCGACCCGGTCCTGGGTCCGCTGATCACCCCGGAGCGGGGCAGGGAGATCCTCGCGACCCCGCGGGCCGGGGAGCAGGGGCCCGCTCCCGAGCCGGTGCCCGACCTCGACCCGCCGGGCCTCGCCTGGCTGTCGGAGTCCGCGGAGACGAACAGGCAGCCGCGGGACGGATACCGCTGCGTCTGGATCGAGGGCGTCGACCCCGCCCGCCTGCCCGCGCTGATCGGCGAGGAGGACGCCGAGCTGAGCGCGCCCACGGATCCCCGCAGAGCGTCCTGGGACGCGCCCAGGCCCCACGAGCGGGACGGCGTGGAACTATGGGAGGACCGGGCCGTGGTCGCCGTCGGCCGCACCGCGCAGGCGTGGGCGTTCGCCTTCGACGGCCACTCCCACCACCGTCTCGGCAGCCGGTTCCGCTCCCCGGCCACAGCAGCCTCCGCGACCGGCCGCGCGGTGGTCGTGTGGCGCGACCCGCGCAGCCGGCCCCCGGACGACCATCCGAGCGCGTTCCACCTGTCCGTGGCCGAACAGGGCCGGGAGCTGTACGCGTTCACCGTACGGGGCACGGAGACCGAGCGCTCCGGCGCGATACCCGAAGCCCTGGACCCCGCGCGGCTCTTCCGCCCGGAGGACACCGAGACGGACCGCGAACGGCGCCTGCTGGAAGCCCTGCACACCGAACTCGACCTCTCCCTGCCCCGGTTCGCGCTCACCCGGGGCAGGCTCCACACCCTCACCACCCGGTCCTGGACCCGGGCGCCACGCGAGGACGAGGGGTTCGGCTACGCCTACATCAGCGTCGGGTAGCGCCCGCCCCGAACGTGCGGACCACCGCGGACGCGACCGGACGGCGCGGGGTACGACCCGCGCTAACCGGCTCCGTTGAAATGACGACCTGCCGAATCGGCGCCCGGCGCGCACCCGCGTCACCCTCCGGCGTCGGCCGTGGCGTCCGGCCGTGACGGTGCGTGTCGTGCATGATGCTCGGTGTGGCGGTATGGGAGCCGGTGGCGGTGCTGCTCGGCGTGGTGGTCGGGGGGATCGCGGCGCTGCACGGGCTGGGTGCGTGGCTGCGGGGCGGGCCGGGAGCGCTGGAGTCGGGGCCGTTCAGCGGCGGGTTGCCGCCGGAGGAGCACGCGCTCTCCCGGTTTCACGTCCGCTGGTACCCCGTGACGATGATCTTCCTGGCGTTCGACATGGAGATGCTGTTCATGTACCCGTGGGTGCGCGTGGTCGGTGAGATGGGCACGCCTGCCGTGGTCGAGATGTTCCTCTTCCTGGGCGTCCTCTTCGCGGCCGTCACCTACGCCTGGCGCGAGGGCGCGCTGCGGTGGGCCTGAGGACCGCGCTGCGCCGGATCGGGACGGCCCACCCCGCCGTTCTCCTGGCCGTCTGCCCCGGGGGTACGCAGACGCGGCTGGCGGTGGAGGCGGCCCTGCGGCGGCGCGGCTGGCCGACGGCCGCGAGCCCGGCGGCGGCGAGCGGGCTGGTGGTCGTCGGCGCGTGCGGGGCGGCGGACGGCGAGTGGGTGGACGCGCTCTGGCGGCAGATCCCGTACCCCAAGTCCCGGTCCGCGGTGGCCGCGGCGGACGGCGCCGAGGAGGCGTTGGACGAGCTGGTCCGGGTGGCGCAGGCGCCTGTCACCGGGGACGGGGGTGGGCACTCGGCGGGCCACGGCCGCGACACCCGTGACGGCCACGGCAGCCCTGACGGGCCCGGCGGGCACCACGGCAAGGACGGGCACCACGGCAAGGACGGGCACCACGGCAAGTACGGGCACGACCGGCACGACGGTCACCACGGCAGGAACGTGCACGACGGTCACGGTGGCCACCACGGCAGAGACGGACACGACAGCCGCAACAGCCGCGACGGACACGACCGCCACGACACCCGCGGCGGGTCTCACCATCACGGCGGTCCCGTCGCCGGGTTGCCCATGGCCGGGCGTGCCGACGATCGCGACGGGCTTCGGCTCGACCGGCTGCACCTGCCGCTCGGGCCGGGGCTCACCGACTGGCCCGCCGGGCTCGTGCTGGACGTCGCCCTGCAAGGCGACGTCGTGCAGCACGCCGAGGTGCGTCCCCCCGCGCCGCCTCCCGCCGGGCTGCCGTACTGGGACGAGCCGTGGCTGCGCGCGGCGCGCGGCGAGGACGTCGCGCGCGGCGCTGCGCGCCGGCGGCGCTGTGCCGCGCATCTGGACAGCGTCGGGCGGCTGCTGGCGGTCTCCGGGTGGGCGGATCCGGCCGCGCGGGTCCGTCGGCTGCGCGACGCGGTGCTCGGCGGGGGACCGGCGGGGGAGTGGGCTGCGGAGCTGGAGCGGCTGGGGCGGCGGGTGCGGCGCTCGCGCGTGCTGCGGCAGTCGACCGCCGGGCTGGGCGCGTTGCCCGCAGCCCGGGCGCGGCGGTTCGGGGTGGGGGGTCCGGCGCTGGCCGCGGACGGCGACGCGTACGACCGGCTGCTCCGCTGGCTCGACGAGGCCGCGCTGCACGCCGCCGGGGTCGATGACGACCGGCCCCTCGCGCCGTACGACCGGGACGGCCCGCGGGGCCGGCTCGACGGCCCGCGGCCACCGTCGCGGGCCCTGCTGGGCGTCCTCCCGGAGCTGCTGCTCGGCGCCGAGTTCACGTCCGCCCGCGTGATCGTGGCCAGCCTCGACCCCGACCTCGACGGGGTGGGGGTGGCCGTCCATGGCTGAGACGGCGCCCGTGTGGGCCGTCGTGCTGCTGCCGTTCGCCCTCGCCGGCGCGGCGGCGGTCGTCGCCGGCTTCGACGCGGTGCTGGCCGCGGCGGCGGAACGGGGCCGCACCGGCCGCCCGCTGCGCGCCGCGCCGGCGCCGCTGCGCGCGGGGCTGCGGCTGCTGGGCCAGCAGTCGCGGCGTACCACCGCCGACGATCCGTGGCTCGGCCGCATCGGGATCGCGCTCGTCCCGGTCGCCGCCGTGCTGGCCGCGGCCGTGCTCCCGTGGGGGCATCGGGCCGTCACCGACCCGGTCGTGGGCGTGGTGTGGTTCAACGCGATGGAGGCGCTGGCGTGGGCGGCGGTGTGGCTGGCCGGCTGGGGACCGAACTCGGCGCTGTCGCTGATCGGCGGCTACCGCTTCCTGGCCCAGGGCCTGGCGTACGAGCTGCCGCACATGCTCGCGCTCACCACCGCGGCGCTGGGCGCGGAGTCGCTGCGGGTCGGCGAGGTGGTGGCGGCCCAGCGGGGGCTGTGGTTCGCGGTGTGGATGCCGGTGGCGTTCGCGGTGTTCCTGCTGAGCGCGCTGGCGATGGCTTTCTGGGGCCCGTTCGACCACCCCCTCGGGCGGGACGCGGCGGGCGGCGCGGTCGCGGAGTACGCGGGCGTGGACCGGCTGGTGCTGCTGGCCGGGCGGTGGCTGCTGCTGGTGGTCACCGCCGGGTTCAGCGTGCCGCTGTTCCTGGGCGGCGGGCACGGCCCGTGGCTGCCGGCGTGGGCGTGGGCGCTGCTGAAGACGGCCGGGGTGCTCGGCCTGCTGGTGGCCGGGCGGCGGCTGCTGCCGACGCTGCGGATGGAGCGCTACCTGGAGTTCGCGTGGACGGTGCTCGTGCCGCTGACCCTGCTCCAGGCGCTGGTCGTCGCCGTCGTCGTGCTCGACCGATGAAGGAGGAGGTCGCGGCGATGCCCGATGACGCGGTGTTCTGGGTGCTCGCCGTACCGGCGGTGGCGAGCGGGGTCATGGTGTTCCGCTTCGGCTCCATGGCCCGGGCGACGTACGCGCTGCTGCTGTCCCTGCTGTGCGTCGGCGGCCTGGTCATCCGGCTCGGCCTCGACTACCTGGGCGTGGTCGTCATCCTCATGATGACGATCGAGATGGCCCTCATGGCCGTGTTCATGGTGATGTTCATGATGAACCCGGCCGGGCTGACGCCCATGTCGATGCTGCACAACAGGCGGGGCGCGGCGGTGCTGTCCGCCGGTGTCTTCGTCCTGCTGGCCGCCGGCATCCTGCTGGCGCCGTGGCCGCGGCGGCGGGGGAGGCCGGACGCCGATCCGACGAAGGCCCTGGGCGAGTCGCTGATGGGCCCGCACATGCTGACGATGATGACGCTGGGCCTGGCGCTGTTCACCACCATCGTCGCCTCCGTCGTGCTCGCCACCGGCCGCGGCCGGTACGACCGCTTCGGCGACGACCTGCGCGCCCGCCGCGCGGCCGGTCCCGTACGTCCGGGGGCGGGCCGGTGACGCTGGAGCCGTTCCTGCTGGTGGCCGCCGCCCTGTTCTGCGTCGGGCTGTTCGGCGCGCTCTCCCAGCAGTCGGTCGTGATGCTGATGATGGGCCTGGAGCTGATGCTCGGCGGCGTCATCCTCGCCGCCGCCGCGGTCTGGCACTTCGTCGCGCCCGCCGCCACCGACGGGCAGGTGCTCGTCGTGCTGGCCGTCACCGTGATGGCGGTGGAGATGGCCGTCGGCTTCGCCGTCGTCACCGCGCTCTTCCGCGCCCGCGAGGTCGACCTGACCGACGACGCCGCGGAGTTGAAGGGGTGAGCGCGGCGCTCTGGGCGCTGGTCGCCGTACCGCTCGCCACCGGCGCGCTGCTCGCCGCGGGCGGGCGCCGGGCCGACCGGTACGCGCCCGGCGCCGCCGTCGCGGCCTCCGCCGCCGCGCTCGGCCTGGCGGTGTACGCCGCCGCCGGCCGGCCGACGGCCGAGGCGCCGCTGCTGGCGGGGCTGCCGTTCGGCCTCGGCGCGTACGGCCTGTCCGGGCCGCTGGCGGTGGCCGTCGCCGCCGTCACCCTGGCCGTACTCGTCCACAGCGTCGGCGACATGGGCGCGAAGGAGCCCCGTGCCCGCTTCTTCGGCCTCATGCTGCTGTTCAGCGGCGCCATGCTGGTCACCGTCACCGCGACCACGCTGCCGGCGCTGCTCATGGGCTGGGAGTTCATGGGGGCCACATCCTGGGCGCTGATCGGCTTCCGGTGGCGCGATCCGGTACGGGCGGAGTCGGCGGGCGTCGCGTTCGTGACGACCCGGGCCGCCGACCTGGGGCTGTACCTCGCCGCCGGGGCGGCCCTCGCCGGGGGGCAGGACACGGGGCGGACGGGTCTGGCGCTGGACCGGCTGCACGAGGTGTCCGGCCCGTGGCTGCACCTGCTGACCGCGGGCGTGATCGCCGCCGCGCTGGGCAAGTCCGCCCAACTGCCCTTCAGCTTCTGGCTGTCACGCGCCATGCAGGGCCCGAGCCCCGTCTCGGCGCTGCTGCACTCGGCGACGATGGTCGTGGCCGGCGCGTACCTGCTGCTGCGCTTGCAGCCCCTGCTCGCCGCCTCCGGCTGGGGCGACGACGCCGTGGCCTGGACCGGCGCGGCCACCGCGCTCGCCCTCGGGCTGGTCGCGGTGGCGCAGCGCGACCTCAAGCAGCTCCTCGCCGCCTCCAGTTGCGCCCAGATCGGCTTCATGGTGCTCGCCGCCGGTGCGACCGCGACCACCGGCGGCACCCTCCAACTCCTCGCGCACGCGGCGGCGAAGAGCCTGGCGTTCCTCGTGGCGGGCTTCTGGCTGACGGCGCTCGGCGCCGCGAGCCTGCCCGCGCTGCGCGGCGCCGCCCGGCGGAACCGGCTCGCGGGCGCCGCGTTCACCGTGGCCGCCCTGAGCCTGGCCGGTGTGCCGCCGCTGTCGCTGTGGGCCGCGAAGGATGTGCTGCTGGCCGGGGCGCTGGCGCACAGCCCGGCGCTGTACGCGGCGGGCCTGGCGGCGGCCGTGGTCTCGGCGGTCTACAGCGTCCGGGCCCTCTGGTACGTATGGCGCCCGCCCGGGGCACCGGAACCCGCGCACCTCCCGGCCGCCGCCGCGGACGCGCGCGAGGCAGGAGAGGGAAGCGCTCGGCCCACGCACACCACCGGGGCCCCGGGCCGCCGCCCCGGCGCGCGTACGCTCCCCGTACCCGAGGCGCTGTCGTTCGCCGCGCTCGCCCTCGCCGTCGCCGCCCTCGGCGCCCTGGCGCTGCCCGGGCCCCGCGCCGCCGTCGCGGACCGGATCGGCGCCCGCGGCGAAGCCGCCCCGTACGCCTGGGAGTTCGCGCTCTCCGCCGCCCTCGCCCTCGCCGCGTCCGCCGCCGTCTGGGCCCGGGGCGACCGCCGCGTGCCCGTCCCGGCGCGGCTCACGGCCGCCGCCTCCGCGTGGCTCGGCCTGGAGGCCGCGGCGCGCGCCCTCGTCGTACGCCCCGTGCGGCGCCTCGCCGCCGCCCTGGCCGCCTTCGACGACCGCGTCCTGGACCGCGGCGTCGACGGCCTCGCCCGCGGCACCGTGCGGCTGGCCGCCGGCGTCGACCGCGGCGTCGAGACGGCGCTCGACGGGGCGGTCGAGCGCGTCGGGGCCGCGAGCCGCGCGCTGGGCCGGCTCGCCCGGCGCCCGCAGACGGGCCAGGTGCACACCTATCTCGCCCAGGCCGTCGCCGCCTTCACCGTCCTCGCCGCCGTCTTCGTCCTCGTGAGGTGACCGTCCCCCGTGCTCACGGCCGTCGTCTTCCTCCCCGCCGCCGCGGCGGGCGCGCTGCTGTGCCTGCCGCGCGCCGCCGGCCGCCGGGTCTTCCTGCTCGCCTGGGCGGGCGTGGCCGCCGCCGTGCTCGCGCTGACGGTCGCGATGTGGGTGGGCTACGACCACGGCGGCGGCATCCAGTACGAGACGAACGCCCGCTGGATCCCGAGTGCCGGCATCGGCTACCACATCGGCGTCGACGGCCTGTCGCTGCCGCTGCTGGCCCTGACCGCCGTGCTCTTCCCGGCCTGCGCGCTGTACGCCATGCGCGAGACGCGCCGGGTACGGGAGTTCGCCGCCCTGTTCCTCCTTCTCGAGACCACCTGCCTCGGCCTGTTCGCCGCGCTCGACCTCATCCTCTTCTTCGTCTTCTTCGACCTGTCGATCGTGGCGATGTACCTCGTCATCGCCGGCTGGGGCCACCGGGGCGCCGCGCGCGCCGCGCAGAAGTTCTTCCTCTACACCTTCTCCGGCTCGCTCGCGCTGCTCCTCGGCTTCATCGGCCTGTATCTCGCCGCCGACCCGCACACGTTCGACATCGTGGCGCTGGCCGAGCAGAACCCGCTGGCGGGGCGGTCCGGCCACGGCGCGCTGGTGCTGCTGGCGGTCGGCGTCGGCCTGGCCGTCAAGACGCCGACGGTGCCGTTCCACACCTGGCTGCCGCCGGCGCACACCGAAGCACCGGCGGCGGGTTCGGCGATCCTGGCCGGGGTGCTGCTGAAGATGGGCACGTACGGCTTCCTGCGCATCGCCATGCCGCTGCTGCCGGAGGCGTGGCGCACGTACGCGCCCGTCTTCGTCGTCGTCGGCGTCGTCTCCGTGCTCTACGGGGCGCTGGTGGCCCTGGCACAGACCGACTTCAAGCGCATGATCGCGTACACGTCGGTCAACCACATGGGGTACATCCTGCTGGCCCTCGGCGCCGCCGCCGCGCTGGGCGAGGACACCGCCGACGCGCGCCGGCTCGCCGTGACCGGAGCGACGTACCAGATGGTCAGCCACGGCCTGCTGACCGCCGCGCTGTTCCTGCTCGCCGGCGTGCTGTACGAACGCGGCCGTACGTACGCCATGGGCGCGTACTCCGGCGTCGCCGCGCGCGCCCCGGTCTTCGCCGCCCTCACCGGCGTCGCCGTCTTCGCCTCGCTGGGGCTGCCGGGCTTCTCCGGCTTCATCGCCGAGTTCCAGATCCTGGCCGGCAGCCTCGGGCCCCGCCCGGTGGCGACCGCGCTGGCCGTGCTCGGCATCCTGCTGACCGCGGCGCTCCTCCTGCGCGCGTTGCAGCGGATCTTCACGGGGCCGCTGCGGCTGCCCGACACCCCCGGCACGCCGCGGCCGTTCCCCGACCTCCGCGCGCACGAGGCGGCGGCGATCGTGCCGCTGCTGGCCCTCGCCGTCGTGCTCGGCGTCTTCCCGCGTTTCGTCCTCGACGTCGTCGAGCCGTTCTCGCGCAGCGTGCTGGACCTCGTCGGCCGATGAACGGAACGACCACGAGGCTCACCGCCGCCATGGCCGAGGGCATGAACGAGAACCCCGTCGACCTGCTGCCCGAGGTGCTCCTCGCCGGCTCCGCCGTGCTCGGACTGCTGCTCGGCGCCTGGCTGCCGCGGCGGCGGCAGTGGCTGGTCGGCGCGCTGGGGCTGGCGGCCTGCGCGGCGGGCGTCGCGGCGGCCGTCCGGCAGGGGGCGGCCGCGGCGGGCGAGCCCGTGACCGCCTTCGGAGGGGCCTTCGCCGTGGACGCCGTGACGTCGACCGGCCGCGTCGTCATCCTCGCCGGCACCCTGGTCGTGCTGCTCCTCGGCCTCGCCCCGTTCCACGGGGACGCCCGCGAGAGCGAGTACCACGTCCTCGTCCAACTCGCGGCCCTCGGCGCCCTGATGCTCGCCGGCGCCCAGGACCTGCTGCTGCTCGCCGCCGCGTACCTGCTGGCGAGCGTGCCCGCGTACACCCTGGCGGGCTTCCGCAGGGACGCCCCGGGCACCGAGGCGGCGCTGAAGTACTTCGTCACCGGCGCGCTCCTCGGCGTCGTGATGCTCGCCGGCATCACCGTCCTGTACGCGGCGGGCCGCGCCAGCGCGTACCCCGTGCTCGCCGGGGAACTGCCCGGCGCCCCGGCCGCCCTCGTGACCGCAGGCACCGTGGGGCTGCTGGCCGGGCTGCTCTTCAAGACCGGCGGTGTACCGGGCCACTTCTGGGTGCCCGACGCCGTCGAGGGCAGCAGCCCGTCCGCCGCCGCGCTGCTCACCACCCTGCCCAAGGTGGGCGCCCTGGCCGCGCTCCACCGGCTGGCCGCGGTGCCGCTCGCCGGCACCCAGGTGCCCTGGGACGAACTGGTCGCGGTGCTGGCCGCCGCCTCCATGACGCTCGGCAACCTCGCCGCGTTCTTCCAGACCGACGTCAAGCGGCTGCTCGCGTACTCCACCGTCAGCCAGGTCGGATACCTGCTCCTGCCGGTCGCGGTGGCCACCCGCACCGACGAGGCCCAGCGGGCGCTGCTGTACTACCTCGCGGCCTACGCGCTGACGAACCTCGGCGCCTTCGCCGTCGTCTGCGCCCTGCCGCACGCCCGCACCCTCGCCGACTACCGCGGCCTGCTGCGCGCCCACCCGGGGCTCGCCCTCAGCCTCGTCGTCTGCCTGCTCGGGCTCCTGGGCACCCCGCCCACCGCCGTCTTCCTCGGCAAGCTGGAGGTCTTCACCGCGGCCGTCGACGGCGGCTACACCTGGCTCGCCGCCCTCGCCGCGGTCAACACCGTCGCGTCGCTCTTCTACTACCTGCGCTGGATCCGCCCGGCGCTCTCCGCCGACGACGGGCCCCGCCCCCACCCGCTCGTCCCGTCCGCGGCCCTGACCGCGTACGCCACGGCCGCGGCCTCCGTCGCCCTCGGCGTCACCGCCGGGCCGGTGCTGGAACTGCTCGACGGGCCGCTCGCCCGCTGACCGGGGGCCTACTCGCAGGTGACGCTGTCGCGCGGGGTGTAGGTCGTCTCGAACGTCTCACGCTCGACCTCCCGGCCGCCGTTCTTGAAGATCCGCTCGACCGCGACGTCGAAGCCCTCCAGCGGCGTCTGCGGTTCACAGCCCTCCGGGTCGCCCTTGCGGGTGCCCGGCTCCCGCACGTCGGTCCGCGGGCCCTTGGCGGACTCGATCTCGTCGTACTTCCCGGTGCCGAGGAAGGAGATCGTCACGGAGTCCTCCGTGGCGCTCGCCCGGACGTAGATGGCCTTGCCCGAGGTGTTCCGGAACTTCAGGTCGAGGCTGCCCCAGGCCACGGTCGCCTCCCGGCCCTCGGGGTAGCGCTCGATGTAGAACGAGTGGGCCCCGTACTCCTCGAAACCGACGCCCGCGAAGAAGGCGGCGTTGAAGACGGTGGTGGCGACCGCCGACACCCCGCCGCCGGTGGCCCGGGTGTACTTGCCGTCCAGGATGATGACCCCTTCCGTGAACCCGTTGGCCTCCGTCCGCTCGCCGACGGTGTCGTTGAAGCTCCAGACCTCGTCGGGGAGCACGAGTGAGCCGTCAATCAGCTCCGCCGCCCGGCCGACGTTCTGCGTGCGGTACGGGGCCGGCGGGAACTCCACGGTGAAGGTGGACATCTGCTCCGTGATGCCCAGATCACCGAAGTTGTCGCCGGTGAGCCGCGGCTTTACGGTCTTCGTGTCGACCGGCCCCGTACGGGCCTCGGCGCCCGTCTCGGGCAGGAGGGCCAGCACGGCGCGCTCCAGCGCCCGCGGGGTGATCTCCCGGCCCACGCTGCCGTCCGACGCGACCACGACGCGCTCGCCGTCCCAGCGCAGCCGTGCGTCCTCGGCCCCGCCGGTGGCCTCCCCGACCGCGGCGGCCACCTCGGGGGCGCCGAGGAGGCCGCGGGCGTCGAGCCGGGGCGTCAGCCGATGCGACTTGTCCGCCTTCATCGCCAGGTGGCCGGCCACCGCCTCCGGGCCGATCTCGATCTCCCGGCCGCCCGGGACGGTGAGCGTGACAGGTCCGGACACGGCCGGTTCGGCGAACGCGGCCATGGCGCGGTCGACTTCCTTCGCACCGACGCCCGGTTCCGTGCCGCGCACCGGGAGCGGCAGCGGGTCCCGCGTCCGGCCGGGGGCGAAGTCCTCCAGCGCGCGGAGGGCTCCGGCCACGTCGAGGGACCTGCCGGGGCGCGGCTGCACGGCCGTCGGCTCGGCGCCGCGGAAGGTGATCGAGCCGTCCCGCCCCTTGCGGTCGTACGACCCGGCGAGGGAGCCGAGCGCCGCACGGCTCTTCCTCCCGTCCACGGTGACCACCGGCTCGACGTCCCGGTCGTCTCCGCCGGAGAAGAGCCGGCCGATGGCGGTCAGCGGGCCCGAACCCGACTGCGCGGCCGAGGCCGCGGTCTCCTCGGCGTCCAGCGCGATGCCCGCGGCCCGGGTGTCGAGTTCGCCGTTCCGGTCGCCCATCCGTATCCGCAGGGTGGCGGGGACGATCTCCGTCTCGTTCCGCTCCAGCGCCGCCTGCGCCTCCGTACGGCTCATGCCGCCGATGTCGACGTCGAGGACGCGGGTCCCCGAGGGTATGTCGTCACCGTCGGCCAGCAGGGCTACGAGGTAGAGAACGCCGAAGAGGGCCGCTGCCGCCGCGACCGCGGCGCCCGCCACGAGAGCCGGCCGGTGGCGGCCGGCGGGCGCGCTTTCGGGCGCGGCGCGGCCCGGGAAACGGAGCACGAACTCTCCTCCATGGCTGAGTCTCTCGGCGGTCCCTGCCGCCGCGCGAACCGGGAGGGCTCTGCCGCGGTCCGCTAATCACCTTAGCCGACGCCCGGGGGCGCTCCCCGCACCGCGGCCTTCGGCGGCCGGTGCGCCCGCCGGGCCCCGGCCGGCGCGTCCGGTGTCACCGCCCCGGCGGGGGCGGCGTGCGCGGCCGGGGCGGGGCGGCGGTCACGTGCCTGCGCGCCGCTTCGCCAGCCGCAGGGCGGACCGCAGCGCGTCCATCTCCTCCGCGGACATCCGCTCGACGAAGCTCATCAGCGCGCCGGCCGGGTCGGGGTTGTCGCCGAGCGCGTCCCGCATCAGCGCGGCGGTGTACTCCTGCCGGGTCAGGGTCGGTTCGTACACCCAGGCCCGGCCATCCTTCTCGCGGCGGAGCACGCCCTTGCGGAAGAGGATGTCGGCGACGGTCTTGACCGTGCTGTAGGCGAGGGGCCGCTTCCTGTTCAGGTCCACCAGGACGTCGCGCGCCGTCGCGGGCCGCCCCCACGCCCAGAGGCGTTCCATGATCTCCGCCTCCAGCTCGCCCAACCGCCGCACGTGCGCTCCCTTCGCCCCGGCCGCGGGCGAGGGGCCGCGGCATCGGCGCGGCCTCATCGTAGTCGTCGTGGCGTTCAGGGCCGGGGCGGGCTCTTCGGTGTCTGCCAAGAACCTTAGCGTTTACGGGCACGGGTGGCGCGCGGCGCGGGCGGTGCCGCGGGTGGGCCGGGCGGTGGGGGCGCCGCCCGGCCCGGAGTGCGGATCAGGCCCGGCCGACCAGTTCGTAGCCGGCCTCCTCGACCGCGCCGCGCACCTGCGCCTCGTCGAGCGCCCCGCCCGCCTGGACGGAGACCGTTCCGCTGGCGGCGTCGGCCTTGACGGAGGTCACGCCGGGAAGGGCGGAGACCTCCTCGATGACCGACGCCTCGCAGTGGGCGCACGTCATGCCGCTGACGGTGAACACCGTGCCGGTCTGCGGGGTGGCGGTCCCGGTGGCGGCACCGCCGCCGCAACCGCCGTCGGTCGAGCAGCAGGAGTTGCCGTCGCTCATGGTTCTTCCTCCGGGATGACGGGTGGAACGCGAGCGGCGGGTGCCGCCCTCACGCGGCTGACATTAATACCCCTAGGGGGTATCCGCAAGTCCGTGGCGTCGCGCCGGCTGCCGGTAGACCTGAGGTCTGCTGGGGCACCCGGGCGCCAAGGGGCGGTCTACAGCAGGTGCGTTCGGCGGCGTACAACTGTCAGGCAGGTGTTCCGTTCCGGATCGCCGCACGCCTGCCCGTACTGCCCAAAACTCCTCCGTATCGTCCCGTACTGCTCCTGTACCGTACGAGTCCCCGGGAGGACCCTTGGACGCCGAGCTCTTCGATCTCTCCCGCCGTCGCTTCCTCCAGGCCACGGCCGCCGCCACCACCGCGGCCACCGCCGGCGCCGTCCTCGACGCACCGGCCGCCGCCGCACCGCGCACCGCCGCCGACACCCTGTCCTTCACCGCCGCCACCAACGGCTCCGCCACCCTTGCCCCCGCCGGCGACCGCCTCGTCGCCGAGGTGCAGAACGTGCTGTGGTCGATCCCTCGATCGGGTGGCAAGGCCGTCGCCCTCACCACCGCCGGACTGGAGCCCAACCGCCCGCAGTTCGCGCCCGACGGCCGCCGGCTGGTCGTGTGCGCCTACCGCGGCGGCGGCTTCCACCTGTGGACGGTGCGGCCCGACGGGTCCGGGCTCACCCAACTCACCGACGGCCCCTGGGACGACCGCGCACCCGCCTGGTCCCCCGACGGCACCCGCATCGCGTTCTGCTCCGAGCGCGGCGGCGACCCGGTGGCCGGCAGCCCGTACCGCATCTGGGTGCTCTCCGTCGCCACCGGCGAGCTGACGCCGCTCACCGGGCTGCCGGACCAGCAGGGTCCCCATCAGGGCGGCGCCTGGGAGGACTTCGACCCGGCCTGGTCGCCGGACGGCGCGCGGGTCTTCTTCGTACGCGCCGCCGTCTCCGTAGCCGGCGTGCTCGCGGCCCGCACCGTCGCGTCCGTGGCCGCGGACGGCCCGGGGGAGGTGCGTACCGAGCACACGGAGACCACCGGGTTCCAGGTGATGACCCCGGCGGTGAGTCCCGGCGGGCGGCTGGCGTATCTGCGTACGACGGCGGCGCCTTCGGCGTCGTGCACGCTCGTCGTCGACGGCGAGCCCATCGCCATCGGCACCGGGGGCACCGCGGGCGGGACGGACGCGGACGTGGCGCCCGTGCCGCCCCGCTGGATCTCCGGCGAGGAGCTGCTGCTCACCTCCGGCGGGCAGTTCCGCATCCTGAACGTCGCGGCGCCCGCCCGGACCGAGGCGATCCCCTTCACCGCCACGCTGCCCACAGGCCGCCCCCGGTACCGCACCAAGGCGTACGACTTCGAGGACGGCGGTGTCCGCCGCGTACGCGCCGTCCACCTGCCCGCGCTGTCTCCGGACGGCCGGCGGCTGGCCTTCTGCGCGCTCGGCGCGCTCTGGATCGCGGACGTCACCGGCGCCCGGCGCCCGCGCAAGGTCCTCCAGGCGGACAGGACCCGCTACGTCGTCGCCCCCGCCTGGACCCCCGACGGCCGCGGCCTGCTCTACGCCGACGACCGCGACGGCCTCTTCGCCGTCCGCCGCCGCGACCTCGCCTCCGGCGAGGAGCGCGTGCTCGCGGAAGGCGGCCGGATCTTCCCGGCGCTGTCCCCGGACGGCAAGCGGCTCGCGTGCGTCGACATGACCGGCAACCTCGTCGTCGGCGACCTCGCCTCCGGTACGGAGAAGGTGCTCGCCGCGCCGCTCGGCGCGGGCGGGCTGCCGGGCCGGCCGAGCTGGTCGCCGGACGGCAGGTACCTGGCGCTGTGCGACCGCAACCGCCTCAACCAGCGCTTCCGCGAGGGCTACAACCTCATCCGCCTCGTCGACTCCACCACCGGCACCGCCCGCCTCCACCAGGTCGCCCCGCACACCTCGATCTCCGACCGCTACGACTCCGGCCCCGTCTGGTCGCCGGACGGCCGCTGGCTGGCGGTCGTCGCGGACTCCGCGCTGTGGCTGCTGCCCGTACGCCCCGACGGCACGCCGGCCGGCAAGCCGCGGCAACTGACCGGCGAGGCCGCCGACCACCCGTCGTTCTCCGGCGACGGCCGGCGGGTGGCGTACCTGTCGGCGGGGCGCGTCCGCATCGCCGACGTCGCCTCCGGCGCGGCCCGTACGGTACGCGTCCCACTCGACTACCGCCGCCCCGTCGCCCCCGACACCGTCGTGCACGCCGGCCGGCTCTGGGACGGCACCTCCGACGCCGTACGCGACGACGCCGACATCGTCATCCGCCGCGGCCGCATCACCGCCGTCGAACCGCACCGCGCCGGCCGCCCCGCGGCCCGCCGCGTGGACGCCTCCGCGCGCACCGTCGTCCCCGGGCTCTGGGACGCGCACATCCACCCGTGGCAGTCCACCTACGGCGGCCGGCAGACCGCGCTGCAACTCGCGTACGGCATCACCACCGCCGTGTCGCTGGGCGGCTTCGCGTACGAGCAGGCCCGCGTCCGCGAGGCCGCCGACGCCGGCGACCTGGCCGGGCCCCGGCTCCTGGCCACCGGCGAACTCCTCGACGGCGCGCGCGTCGCGTACAGCATGGGCCGCGCCCACGGCACCCGCGCGGGCCTGCGCCGCTCGCTGGCGCGGGCGGAGGGGCTGGACTGGGACTTCGTCAAAACCTATGTGCGCGCGCCCGGCTGGGTCATGGCCGAGGCCGCGGCCTTCGCGCACGAGCGGCTGGGCGTCCGCAGCGGCAGCCACCTCTGCTCGCCGGGCGTGCAGCTCGGCCAGGACCTGACGACGCATCTCCAGGCCACGCAGCGGCTGGAGTTCGGCCACGCGACGACCGCTTCGGGCCGCTCGTACGCCGATCTCGTCGACATCTACACCGCGACCGGCGACTTCCACCTCATCGCCAGCCCCTTCACCGCGCTGCCCCTCCTCGGCGCCGACCCCGCGCTGGCCGCCGACCCGCGGGTGACGGTGCTGATGCCGCCGTGGGACACCGCCGCCGTCGAACAGCGGGCCGGCCGGCCGCCCAGCGCCGCGGAGTTGCGGACGCTGGCCACCGAAACGGACGTCTACCGGCGGATCCTGGCCGCGGGCGGCGTCGTCGCCCTCGGCACCGACCAGCCGCTCGTGCCCGTAGGAATCCACCTCCACCTGGCCCTGCGCGCCCTGCACCGCGCGGGCCTGACCCCGGCCGAAGCGCTGCGCACGGCGACGGTGCTCCCGGCGCGGGCGTTCGGCGCGGCGGAGCACCTGGGCACGCTGGAGCCGGGCAAGTACGCCGACGCGACCGTGATCGACGGCGACCCGTTCACCGACTTCGCGACGCTGGTACGCACCGAGTCGGTGCTGCGGGGCGGCAGGCCCTACGAACAGGCCGACCTGGTGCGGTCCTTCGAACCGGCGGCGACCCCGAGGCCCGGCGGCCGGGGCGCGGGGCCCGACGTGGACTGGCTGGACGTCGGCCGCCTCATGCGGCGGGACGGCTGCTGCGACACGGGCCTGTAGGCGCTCGTACGACCGGTTCCGGCCCTCCTCCGCGGGGAGGGCCGGGACCCCTCCCCGAATCGGGCGGCTACTCTGCGTTCATGATCCCCCCACGCACGATCATCCTCGCGCTGGCCGCCGCCACCCTGACGTCGGCGGGCTGCGCCGACTCCGCCGAGGACGACCCGGCTTCGTCTCCCCGCGCCTCGTCCGGCTCCCCGTCCGCCTCCACGCCCGCTTCCCCCGCCGCGAAGCCGGGCGCCGACCCGGACTCGGCCTTCTGCCTCGACCTGGAGGTCTACCAGGTCGGCCTGGTCACCTTCCGCGCCGACGTGCTCAGGGCCGCCCAGGGCGAGCCGACGGACATCGAGGACCTGAAGGCCCGGGCCGCCAACGTCGAGATGCTGGGCGACGAGATGAAGTCCACCGCACCCCCGGACATCGCCGAGGACTTCCACGCCGTACGCAAGGCGGTCCGCACGTCGGCAAACAGGCTGAAGCCGGGCGCCTCGGGCACCGCCCTCGTCGGCCCGCTCCTCGGGGACGACGTCAACCCGTCGTTCGACGCGATGAACGCATACGAGTGCGCCCCCGAGGCCGACTGACGGGGACCTCGGGACACCTCGGTCGAGCGGGCCGGGAGATCCTTGAGCGGGACCTCGACGCGAAGGTCGCAGAGATGAGGGGTGGCGCTCGTGAGTGATCTGCCGGGTTCGGTTGCGCAGGTGCGCGCGGCCGTGGGCGAGGGACGCCGGCTGAAGTACCTGTACTTCTGGGGGCACCGGGCCAAGCGCGAGGGAGTGGTGGACGCGGCCTGCCTCAGCCAGTGGTGGCCGGTGGAGTTCGAGGTGGACGGCACCGTGTACGTGACCGCCGAGCACTGGATGATGGCGGCCAAGGCGCGGCTGTTCGGCGACGGGGCGGCGGAGGAGCGGATACTCGCGACCCGCCACCCCGGCGCCGCCAAGGCCGAGGGCCGCAAGGTGCGGGGCTTCGACGAAGCGCAGTGGCAGGAGCACCGCTTCGCGGCGGTGGTGCGGGGCAACCTGGCGAAGTTCGGCCAGCACCCCGCCCTCGGCGCGTACCTGCGCGGCACCGGCGGCCGGGTACTGGTGGAGGCGAGCCCGGTGGACCGCGTCTGGGGCATCGGCCTGGCAGCCACCGACGCCGAGGCACAGGACCCCGGCGCGTGGCGCGGGCTGAACCTGCTGGGCTTCGCCCTGATGGAGGTGCGGACCACGCTCGCCGGGCAGGCGGCGGCAGGCGGTTCGTAAACTCATTGCTATCAATCTATTGATTGCAATGTTTTCTTGTCACATACTCAGGGACCAGCGCGCACCGCGTAGATCGTTGCGGCCGTTCCCACGGCCGCGTGTCCGGGAGGGAGGCGGGGTCTCATGAGCGTATGGACGGTCGAGCGCACCGTCGACGAGCTGATCCGCCGCGAGCGGGAGCGTCGCGACGGCGGGCGGATCACCGACGAGTGGCCCGGGCTCGACCTGGACACGGCCTACCGGGCGCAGGACGAGCTGCTGGCGCGGAAGGTCTCCGCGGGGGAGCGGGTGATCGGGGTGAAGCTGGGACTGACGTCCGCCGCGAAGCAGCGGCGGATGGGCATCGACGCCCCGCTCACCGGGTGGCTCACGGACGCGATGGTGCTGCCGGCCGGGGTGCCCGTGCCGATGGCGCAGACCATCCATCCGCGGGTCGAGCCCGAGATCGTGTTCACCCTGGGCCGGCGGCTCGCCGGGCCGGGGGTCACCGCGGAGGACGCGCTCGCCGCCGTCGCGGAGGTGCGCGCCGGGTTCGAGGTCATCGACAGCCGGTACCGCGACTTCAGCTTCGCCCTGCCCGATGTCGTCGCCGACAACGCCTCGTCGTGCCGGTTCGTCGTCTCCGCCGACGCCGTGCCGCCGGACGCGCTCGACCTCGCCGCCGAAGCCTGCCGGCTCACCGTCGACGGCGAGGTCGTCGACACCGCCACCGGCGCGGCCGTCCAGGGCCATCCGGCCCGGGCGCTCGCGCTCGCCGCCAACGCCCTGTCCCGGCGCGGCATCGCCCTCGAAGCAGGGTGGACCGTGCTCACCGGCGGGCTCACCGACGCCGTGTTCGTCGAACCGGGGCGGACGATCTCCGCCGAGTTCGCGACCCTCGGCACCGTCACCGTCGTCGGCGGCTGAGGCGCCGCACCACCCACCGCGCCCCGCCCCGACCCCTTCCACCGCCACGGGCCCCGGCCCCGCCCGCCGCCACGGGCACCCCGCCCCGGTCCGGCCACCCGTCTACGCCACCCCCCTCGCCCGCCGTCCTCGCCGTGCCCGTCAAGGCGCCGACGGCCACCCCATCGACCCTTCACGCAGCAGGGAGTCCGGCATGCCGTCGTCGCGCCGTCGTACCAGAACCATCTCCATAGCGGCCGGTGCCGCTCTCCTCCTCACCGCCGCGACCGCCTGCGGCTCGGACGGCGGGGGAGAGGACAGCGGTTCCGGTCCCACCGACATCACCCTCGGGGTCATCCCGATCATCGACATCGCCCCGGTCAAGCTCGGCATCGAGAAGGGCTTCTTCAAGGAGCAGGACCTCAACCCCACCCTGAAGGAGTCCCAGGGCGGCGCCGCGATCACCCCCGCGGTCGTCAGCGGCGACTACCAGTTCGGCTACTCCAACATCGTCAGCCTCCTCATCGCCAAGAGCGAGGGGGTGCCGGTCACGATGCTCTCGGTGGGGGCGCGCGCGTCGGACGACGTGCTCGACGACGGCTCCGGCCAGCTCATGACCAAGGACGACGGCATCAAGGACGTCGCCGACCTGGAGGGCAAGACCGTCGCCGTCAACACCCTCCTCGGCATCAACGAGGTCGCCGTACGCGCCAGCCTGGAGGACAACGGCCTGGACCGGGACGCCGCCAAGCTCGTGGAGGTGCCCATCCCCGACATGCCCGCCGCGCTCGACAAGGGCAACGTCGACGCCGCCATGCTGAGCGAGCCGTTCATCAGCATCGTGGAGAAGGACGGCGGGCACGCGCTGCCCGTCAGCTACGCCGGGATGGGCGAGCGACTGCCGTTCGCGGGCTGGTTCGCCTCCGAGGCGTACGCCGGCAAGAACCCCGAGGTCGTCGAGCGCTTCACCAAGGCGCTCCAGAAGTCCCTGCGCTACGCCGAGGAGCACCCGGACGAGGCGCGCGAGGTCCTGAACACCTACCTCGACCTCGACCAGGGCCTCACCGACGACCTGACGCTCCCCGGCTGGAACCCCGAGTCCGACCGTGACGAGATCGCCGGCCTCGCCCAACTGACGGTCGACGCCGGTCTGATCGACAACCTCGACCCGCTGGACGACCTGCTCGCCGACTGAGCGTCGTACCCGTGCCGGCCCCCGCCGTACCCCCGGCGGGCCGCCGCCGGCCCCCTGCTCTGCCCCGAGGAGCACCGACCCACCGGCCCCTGAGATGTCGGAGAAGACGTGAGAGTTCAGCAACGTGACGACACCGGGCACCCGCCCGCTCTGTCGCCGGCGGCGGACCGGCCCCCGGGCCCGCCGGCCGAGGCGGCCACCGCCTCGCCCTCGCCCGCGGCCCGGCTGAAGGCCGTGCCCGACGCCGCGCTCGGCGTCCTCGGCATCGTCCTCTTCGCCGGCGTGCTGGAGCTGCTGCCGCGCTCCGGCGCGGTC
This sequence comes from Streptomyces sp. 184, assembly GCF_045781775.1. Classification (NCBI taxonomy): domain Bacteria; kingdom Bacillati; phylum Actinomycetota; class Actinomycetes; order Kitasatosporales; family Streptomycetaceae; genus Streptomyces; species Streptomyces sp. 184. The sequence goes on from NZ_CP123230.1 coordinate 3,162,476, forward strand.
CCCGCGAAGTACCTGCCGCCGTTCAGCGAAATGGTCGGCGCGCTCGGCGACGAGCTGGGCTCGTCCGTCTTCTGGACCGCCCTGCTCGACACCGTCGAGGGCTGGGCGTACGGACTGGCCATCGCCTTCGTCGCCGGGACGGTGCTGGGGCTGGTGATCGGCGGCGTCGAGGTGCTGCGCAAGGCCACCGCGTCCACCATCGAGTTCCTGCGCCCGATCCCGTCGGTGGCGCTGATACCCCTGGCCGTGCTCGTGCTGGGCACCGGCCTCGGCTCGACGCTGCTGCTGGTGGTCTACGCGTCCTTCTGGCCCGTGCTCCTCCAGGTGCTCAGCGGCGTCAGGGACGTCGACCCGGTGGCCCGGGACACCGCCGTCGGCTACGGCTTCTCGCCCTGGGCGCGGCTGCGTTACGTGGTGTGGCCGACCACGCTGCCGTACCTGATGACCGGGCTGCGGCTGGCCGCGTCGGTGGCGCTGATCCTGGCCGTCAGCTCCCAGCTCATCATCGGCAGCCCCGGGCTGGGCAGCGAGATCGCCCGCGCCCAGTCCAGCAACGCCATCCCGCGGATGTACGCGCTGGTGCTGGTGGCCGGCGCGCTGGGGGTCTGCGTGAACGTGCTGGCCCGGTTGCTGGAGCGGCGCGTGCTGTCCTGGCACACCTCCGTACGGACGGAGGCCGGCGCGTGAACGGCGTGAACGGCGTGAACGACATCAACGGCGTCAACGGCCGGCAGGACGCAACGGCCGTCAAGGACACCGGCGGCCGCAAGGGGCGGCGGGGGCTGCGGCTGCTGAAGAACGGCGCGGTGCACCTGGGGTACCTGTTCGGGCTGCCCGCCGCGCTGCTCGCGCTGTGGTGGGTGCTCGCCGCGCGCAGCACCAACTTCTACTACCCGACGCTGGACGAGATCCTGACCGCGTTCGTCGACACCTGGTTCTCCGACCGGCTCGTAGACGACGTGCTGCCCAGCCTCGGCCGGCTGGCCGCCGGCTATCTCGGCGCGGCGGTCATCGGCGTCGCCCTGGGCGTACTCCTCGGCACCCGGCCGCGGGTCCGGGCGCTGCTGGAGCCGGTGCTGGAGTTCTTCCGCGCGGTGCCGCCGCCGGTGCTCATCCCCGTCCTCATGCTGGTCGCCGGTATCGGCGACACGATGAAGATCGTCGTGATCATCTCCGGCGCCCTCTGGCCGGTGCTGCTCAACACCGTCGAGGGGGTGCGCGCGATCGACGAGGTGCTCTCCGACACCGCGCGCTGCTACGGCCTGACCGGCACCGCCCGGCTGCGCCGGCTGGTGCTGCCGGGCGCGGCGCCGCAGATCGTCGCCGGCCTGCGCCAGGCGCTCTCGATCTCGATCATCCTCATGGTGATCAGCGAGATGTTCGCCAGCTCCAGCGGCCTGGGCTTCACCGTCGTGCAGTTCCAGCGGTCGTTCGCCATCCCGGAGATGTGGAGCGGCATCCTGCTGCTCGGTCTCCTCGGCTTCGCCCTGTCGCTGCTGTTCGCCCTGTTCGAGTCCCGAGTCCTCGGCTGGTACCGCGGCCTGAGGCAGTCGCAGCGAGGTGAGAAATGACCGGCACGAAGGCGGCGACCGCCGCCACCGACAGCGCGGGCGCGCTGACCGTCCGCGGAGTGCGGAAGGTCTACCAGGGCTCCGGGCGGACCGTCGAGGCCGTCCGCGACCTCACGTTCACCGTCGGCGCGGGTGACCTGACCTGCATCGTCGGCCCTTCGGGCGCCGGCAAGACGACGCTGCTCAAGTGCGTCGCGGGGCTGCTCGCGCCCACGTCCGGAGAGGTGCGGCTGGGCGAGACGCGGGTGCAGGGCCCGCCGCCCGGCATGGCGGTCGTCTTCCAGGAGTACGGCCGCAGCCTGTTCCCGTGGATGACCGTCGGCGCGAACGTCGAACTGCCGCTGAAGCAGAAGAAGATCGCCAAGGCGGAGCGGGCGGCGCTCGTGGCGCAGGCGCTGGAGTCGGTCGGTCTCGCGGACGCCCCGTCCGCGTACCCCTGGCAGCTCTCCGGCGGCATGCAGCAGCGCGTGGCCATCGCGCGCGCCATCGCGTACGAGCCGAAGGTGCTGCTCATGGACGAGCCGTTCGCCGCCGTGGACGCGCAGACCCGGGCGGAGCTGGAGGACCTGACCCGCTCGCTGTGGCGGAAGCTGGGCATGACGGTGCTGTTCGTGACCCACGACATCGACGAGGCGGTCTACCTGGGCGAGCGGGTGCTCGTGCTGTCCGCCTCGCCGACGGTGGTCATGGAGGACATCGCCGTCGACCTGCCCGCGGAGCGCGAGCAGTTGACCACCCGCGCACTGCCCCGTTTCACCGAACTGCGCGCCGCGGTGTACGGCCAGGTGCAGCGCGCCAAGACCTTCCACTCCGCCGCCGCCGGCGCGGCCGGCGCGGGGGACCGGCCGTGACGGGCGGCGGAGTGGACGGCGCCGTGCCCACCGGGGCGGGGCCGGCGGTGCCCGCCGCCGCGGCCGGGACGACGGACGTGTTCGCCGACACCATCGCCGAGCTGACCTGGTACGAGGTCGAGCGCGCCGCCCGCGACGGGGCCGTGCTGCTCTGGGCCTTCGGCGTGATCGAGCAGCACGGCCCGCACCTGCCCGCCGGCACCGACGTCTACCTGCCCGGTGCCCGGCTGCGCGAGGTGCGGCGGCTGCTGGCCGCCCGCGGCATCGAGGCGCTGGTCGTGCCCCCGTACTACTGGGGCGTCAACGTCGTCTCCGGCAGCTTCCCCGCCTCGTACGGGATCCGCCCCGAGCTGATGGAGCAGGTCATGGCCGACCTGCTCGCCGGCATGGCGGGGGACGGCTTCGGGCACGTCTTCTGCTTCTCCGGCCACGGCGACGCGCTGCACAACCGCACCGTGCACGCCGGGGTCCGGGCGGGGCGGAAGCGCACCGGCGCCGACATCAGCTTCGTCATGGAACCGGAGCTGGCGCAGCGCCTCGGCCTGGACCCGGACGACCCGGCCCTGACCGTGCACGCCTCCGCCGCGCCCGCCGGGGCGGCGCCCGGCGGCCGGGTGGCCCTCTCCTCGCCCGGGTCGGCCGCGGGCGACGCGCGGGCGGGCGACATCGACGTGCACGCCGGCCGGTGGGAGACGTCGATGATGCTGCACACCCACCCCGGCCTCGTCCGCGACGAGGTACGGGCCACGCTCCCCGCCACCGGGCATGGCCTGTCAGAACTCGCCGTGTGGCGGCGCGGATACGACGACGCCCGGCGCGTCACCCCGCTCGGCTACTTCGGCGACCCCGCCGCCGCCGGCGCCGACGAGGGGCGCCGGCTGCACGCCGCCGCCGCCGGACTGGCGGCGGACGCCATCGAGGAGCGGCTCAGACCCGGCTGAACCCCGCGCCCGCGGCGGGGCCCCCGGCGCGTACCGCACGCGCAGCGCACGACAGTTCAGCGACACACGGAGGAGTTCGAGGAGCAATGGCAGAGATATGCCTGGCCCTGGCCGCGAGCCACACGCCCGGCCTCACCGGCTGGTTCGACAAGGCGCCGGAGCCCGAGCGCCGGGTGGTCACCGAGGCGTACGACGCCGTGCACGACGCCGTCGCCGCCTCGGGCGCGGACGTGCTGCTGGTCGTCGGCAACGACCACGTCGCCAACGCCCGGGTGAGCGACTACGCCGACTTCACCTTCGGCCTCGCGGCGGAACACCGCGGCCCCGACGAGTGGTTCAAGCCCTGGCTGCGCGTCGACGACTACACGCTGCCCGGCGCCCCCGACGTCGCCTCCCGGCTCTACGAGGCCGTACGGGACAGCGGCCCCGGCGTCCGCGCCGAACCCGGCGACCTGCGCTTCGACGACAACCTCTCGGTGCCCACCGCCATGGCCCGGCTCGTCGACACCGGTGTCCGGGTCGTCCCCGTACTCCAGAACTGCACCGTCCCCCCGGTCCCCGACGAGCGCGCCTGCTACGCCTTCGGCGAGGCGCTCGGCGAGGCGATCCGCGCCCTCCCCGACGGGCTGCGGGTGGGCCTGCTCGGCTCCGGCGGGCTCAGCCACGAGCCAGGCGGACCCCGCTACCTGGACATCGACGAGAAGTTCGACCGCTGGTACCTCGACCTGCTCCAGGAGGGCGACCACGAGCGGATCCTGACCGAGGCGACGTTCGACCGCATGGAACAGGCCGGCTCGGGCGGCACCGCGGAACTGCTGTCGTGGACGGTGGTCATGGGCGCCATCGGCCCGCGCCCGTGCACCTCGCTGGGGTACGTCGCGGTCGAGCAGTGGCGCTGCGGCGTCGGCGCCGTGCAGTGGCACCTGTCCTGACACGCCGGCACCGACGCTCCGACGACGCCCGATCACTACAGAAGGACACCTGATGGCACTCGACCACTTCGATCCGCGGCTGCGGACGAACGACCTGGTGCAGGAGCTGAAGTGGGACCGCGAACTGCGCACCCGCTTCGAGACCGCCGAGGCGGAGGTCCTGGCCGCGTACCCCCTCACCGAGGAGGAGCGCACCGCGATCGCCGAGCGCGACTTCCGGCGGCTCTACCACCTGGGGCTGCACCCCTACCTCCTGTCGCAGCTCGCCCGGCTGATCTACGGCACGGGCGAGAAGGCGGGCACCTCACAGGCCGCGACGGCGCTGATCCGCTCGCTGCTGGGGGACGAGTACGAGACCTACATGGCAGCGCGCGGTGACTGACACGCTGACCGGCACGGGGACCGCACCCCCCACGCCAGTGGTCGACATCCACACCCACGCCATGCCCCTGCCGCTGCTGCGCGGGCTGGAGCGGGAGGGGCGCGCGGACCTCTCCCGGGCCGCGGACCGGGTGCTCACCCTCGACCCGGCGCTGTGCGGGCTGCCCGCGGGGGCGCCGGTGCCGCTGCCGCCCGAGCAGTACGCCATGGACCGCCGGCTCGCCCTGCTCGACGCCTCCGGCGTCGACCACCACGTGGTGGCCGCGCCGCCGTTCCTCTTCGCCTCGCAGGCGACGGACGACGCGCTGGCGCTGGAGCTGGCCCGGCGCTCGAACGACGCGCTGGCGGAGTTCGCCGCCGGCTCCGGCGGCCGGCTGCACGGGCTGGCGACCGTACCCGTCGGCCACCCGGAGGCCGCCGCGGAGCTGACCCGCGCGCTGGACGAACTCGGCCTGGTGGGCGCCACGATGGGCACCTTCGGCGCCGGGCGCGAGCTGGACGACCCGGTCAACGAGGACCTGTGGACGGTGCTGGCCGAACGCCGCTGCTTCACCCTGCTGCACCCCAGCCGGGTCTCGGAGCGCGACCGGCTCGCCGACTACCACCTCGTCCAACTCCTCGGCTATCCCCTGGAGACCGCCCTCGCCGTCTCCCGGCTGATCTTCGGCGGCGTACTCGAACGGCACGAGCTGACCCTCTGCCTGGCGCACGGCGGCGGCTGCGCACGCGCCGTCGGCGCCCGGCTCGACCTCGGCTGGCACCGCAAGCCCGTGGCGCGCGTGGTCGGCAGCGAGCCGACCGAGTTCCTGCGCCGGCTGCTGTACGACACGGCGGTCTTCGACGTGCGGACCATCGCCCGGCTCGTCGAGGACGTCGGCGCCCGCAACGTACTGCTCGGCACCGACACCCCGTTCGACCTCGTGGACGACCGGCCGCTGGAGACCGTGCGGCGCATCGGCCTCGACGCCGCCGACGAGGCCGCGATCCTCGGCGGCAATGCCGCCGCGCTGCTGCCCGGCCTCGGCCTGGGCACCGGGCCCGCGCCGGCCGCCAAGGGGCGCTCGCTACCCTCGCCATCCCATTCCATCCAGTCGAAGGGCTGAGGACATTGAGCAGCGAAGCAGGGACGGACGAGCTGCGCCGGTCATCCCGCGCCGAGGCGGTCGCCAAGCGGATCGAGGGGCGGATCGCCGAGCAGTCGCTGCCCAGCGGTCACAAGCTGGGCACCAAGGAGAGCCTGCGGCGCGAGTACGACGTGGCCGCGGCCACGTTCAGCGAGGCCGTCCGGCTGCTGGTCTCCCGCGGCACCGTCTCCGTACGCCCCGGGGTCAAGGGCGGCATCTTCGTCGCCTCGCCGCCCGCGCTCGTCCGGCTGGGCCGCAAGATGCTGGAGCTGAGCGGCGATTCCGTGTCGGTCTCCGACTGCCTGGTGGTACGCGACAACCTGGAGCCGCTCGTGGCGCAGGAGGCGATGCGCCACCGCACGGACGCCGACGTGGCGGAACTGCGCAGGCTCGCCGAGGAGATGGCCGTCGAGGGGCTGTCCGCCGCGGACTACCTCGCGGCCAACTGGGCGCTGCACCGCAGGATCGCCGAGATCACGCCCAACCAGATCCTGCGCCACACCTACGTCTCGCTGCTGGAGTTCGTCGCCAGCCGGCTGCGCGGCGTCACCGCCGACGAGCCGAGCCGGATCAACCCCGACGGCGCCGCCGTGCACCGCGAACTGGTCGAGGCCATCGCCTCCGGCAGCCGGCAGCGGCTCGACGCCGCCATGGCCGCCCACGCCGGCCTCACCGTCACACCCAGGGAGCCCGGATGAGCACACCCACCCCCCCTGCCACGACGGCCCTCGTGGTGATCGACGTCCAGAACGACTACTGCCACCCCGACGGCGTCTTCGCCGCGGCCGGCCTTGCGGTCGACGACCTCGACGGCCTGGTGGAACGCGTCAACGCCCTGGTGGCGGCGGCCCGTACCGGCGGCCGGCCGGTGGTGTGGGTCCGGATGGAGTGGGCCGACGACGCCGGCGTCGGGCTGCTCGCCGAGCGCAGCCCGTTCCTGCGCGAGCGCGGCCTGCGGCGCGGCACCTGGGGTGCGGAGCCGGTCGCCGGACTCGACCGGCGGCCCGGGGACCACGAGGTGGTCAAGCCGCGGTTCAGCGCCTTCCACCGGACCTCGCTGGACGACCTGCTGGCCCGGCTCGGCGTCGGCACCCTGGTGGTGGCGGGCGTACGCACCGACTTCTGCGTGGAGTCGACCGTGCGCGATGCCTTCTTCCGGGACCTGCGGGTCGTCGTCGCCCGCGACGCCGTCGCCGGGTACGTCGAGGAGCTGCACACCGCCAGCCTGCGGCTGATGGGCACCGTCTTCGCCGACGTCGTCGGCGGCGAGCAGGCCGCCGGGCTGCTCGCGGGGCGGCCCGCCGCCGCACCGCCCGGCGAGGACGCCGCGTACGAGAGGAGCAGGACCGGTGCCGCTGGTCGAAGTGACGCTCGTTGAGGGCCGGTCGCCGCGCCAACTGCGCGAGCTGATCGGCGAGGTGACCCGGGCCGTCGCCCGCACCGCGGACGCGCCGCCCGAGAGCGTCCGCGTGATCCTCCGCGAGGTGCCCGCCACGCACTGGGCGGCGGGCGACGTGACCATCCAGGAGAAGCAGGAGCAGAGAGGCGAGGACCATGGACCTCATTCCGCACATCGTTGACGGCCGGGAGACCCTGTCGGCCGCCGGCGGTACGTTCGCCACCGTCGACCCGTGGACCCGCGAGCCGTGGGCCGAGGTGTCCCTCGGCGGCGCGGAGGAGGCCGGGCTCGCCGTCGCCGCCGCGCGGCGCGCGTTCGACGACGGGCCGTGGCCGCGGATGGGCTTCGCCGAGCGCGGCGCGATCCTGCACCGGCTCGCGGACCTGATCGACGAGCACCGCGACGAACTCGCCCTCGCCGACACCACCGACATGGGCAAGCCGATCGCGGACAGCACCGCCAAGGACGTACCCCGCTCGGCCCTGAACTTCCGCTTCTTCGCCGACCACGCCAGGCTCTCCGCCGGCGACGCGCTGCCCATGGACAGCGGGCACCACGCCTACAGCCGCTTCGAGCCCGCCGGCGTGGTCGCGGCCATCGCGCCGTGGAACTTCCCGCTGATGCTGGAGACCTGGAAGGTCGCGCCCGCCCTGGCCTGGGGCAACACCGTCGTGCTCAAGCCCGCCGAGGACACCCCGGCGTCCGCGACGCTGCTCGCCCGCCTCGCCCTGCGGGCCGGCATGCCGCCCGGCGTGCTCAACGTCGTGCACGGCTACGGTCCGGCAGCCGCCGGCGAGGCGCTGACCACCGACCCGCGGGTGGACCGCATCACCTTCACCGGCGAGTCCGGCACCGGCCGCGCCATCGCCCGGGCGGCGGCGGCGAACCTCACCCCGGTCAGCCTCGAACTCGGCGGCAAGGGCGCCAACGTGGTCTTCGCCGACGCCGACCTGGACGCCGCCGTCTCCTGGTCGATCAAGGCGATCTTCAGCAACGCCGGCCAGGTGTGCCTCGCCGGCAGCAGGCTGTTCGTCCAGCGCGAGGTCTACGACGAGTTCCTGGCCCGCTTCACCGCCGCCGCCGAGACACTGGTCACCGGCGACCCCAAGGACCCGGCCACCCAGCTCGGCCCGCTCGCCTCGGCCGAACACCACGCCAAGGTCACCTCCTACCTCGACAGCGTGCGGGACGACGGCGGCACCGTCGTCACCGGCGGGCGCGGCGACGGCTGGACGGTCCGCCCGACCGTCGTCACCGGCGCGCCGCCCGAGGCGCGGGTCTGCCGCGAGGAGATCTTCGGCCCGGTCGTCGTCGTCACCCCCTTCGACACCGAGGCGGAGGCGGTCGCCGCCGCCAACGACAGCCCGTACGGCCTGAACGCGATGGTCTTCACCGAGAACCTCTCCCGGGCGCACCGCGTGGCGGCGGCGCTGAAGGCGGGGACGGTGTGGGCGAACTGCTTCTTCATCCGCGATCTGCGCGCGCCCTTCGGCGGGGTCGGCGACTCGGGGGTGGGGCGCGAAGGGGGGAACTTCAGCAGGGAGTTCTTCACCGAGCCGAAGGCAGTGGTGATGGCAGTGGCACCCGCCTGAGCCCCGGGCCCCGCCCCCGGAGCACCCCCGTCCCCCTCACCCCGCCGTCCCCCTCACCTCCGTCCTTCCTCACGTCAGGAGTGCCCGCATGCCTGCTCCCTCCCGGGCCGCCGGCGCCGCACCGCCGTCCGACGCGGTGGCCAAGGCCGCCGACGCGCTCGCCGAGGCCGCCCGCACCGGCGTCCCGTGTCCGCCCGTACGCGGCCTGATCGACGCGGCCGACGCGGACGACACCGCCGCGGCGTACGCCGTGCAGCGTCTGAACACCGAGCGGCTGCTCGGCGCCGGGCGGCGCGTCGTCGGCCGCAAGATCGGCCTGACGTCGCCCGCCGTGCAGCGGCAACTGGGCGTCGACCGCCCCGACTTCGGCGCGCTGCTGTCCGACATGGCCGTGCCGGACGGCGGCACCGTGCCCGCGGGCCGGCTGCTCCAGCCCAAGGTGGAGGCGGAGGTCGCCCTCGTCCTGGGCGCCGGGCTGCCGCACGCGCAGAGCACGGTCGCCGACGTGCTGCGCGCCGTCGACTTCGCGCTGCCCGCGCTGGAGATCGTCGACAGCCGGATCGCGGACTGGGACATCACCTACGCCGACACCGTCGCCGACAACGCCTCCAGCGGGCTGTTCGTGCTCGGCGGCACGCCGGTGCCGCTGACCGGCGTCGACCTGCGCGCGGTGGAGATGGTGCTCACCCGCGACGGCGAGCAGACCTCGGCGGGCAGCGGCACGGACTGCCTCGGCGGCCCGCTCAACGCGGCCGTCTGGCTGGCCGGCACGCTCGCCGCCGCCGGCGATCCGCTGCGCGCCGGCGACGTCGTGCTGACCGGTGCGCTCGGGCCGATGGTGCCCGCGGCCCCGGGCGACGTGTTCGAAGCCCGCATCTCCGGCCTCGGCTCGGTGCGGGTCACCTTCGGGAAGGAAGAGGCGCGATGAGCGACACACCGGGCGGCCGTACGAAGGTCGCCGTCATCGGCTCCGGGAACATCGGCACCGACCTCATGATCAAGGTGCTCCGGCTCTCCGGCACCCTGGAGATGGCCGCCATGGCGGGCATCGACCCCGGCTCCGACGGCCTGGCCCGGGCCCGCCGGCTCGGCGTGGCCACCACGCACACCGGGGTGGACGGGCTGCTGGAGCTGGACGAGTTCGCCGAGGTGGCGATCGTCTTCGACGCCACCTCGGCGGGCGCGCACCGCCGGCACGACGAGGTGCTGCGGGCGGCGGGCCGCCGGGTCGTCGACCTGACGCCGGCCGCGCTCGGCCCGTACGTCGTACCGCCGGTGAACCTCGACGCCCACCTCGACGCGCCGAACGTCAACATGGTCACCTGCGGCGGCCAGGCCACGGTCCCGGTCGTGGCCGCCGTCAGCCGGGTCACCCCGGTGCACTACGCGGAGATCGTCGCCTCCATCGCCTCCCGCTCCGCCGGACCCGGTACCCGCGCCAACATCGACGAGTTCACCGAGACCACCGCCGCCGCGCTCGCGCAGGTCGGGGGCGCGGCCCGGGGCAAGGCGATCATCGTGCTGAACCCGGCGGAGCCGCCGCTGATCATGCGCGACACGGTGTACTGCCTCGTCGGCCCGTGCGACGAGGGCGCGGTCGCGGACTCGGTGGCGGAGATGGTCGCGTCCGTGCAGGCGTACGTGCCCGGCTACCGGCTCAAGCAGCGCGTCCAGTTCGACCGCGTCGCCGCCGACGACCCGCTGCGCGCCCTCGCGCCCGCGGACGCCCCCGACGCCGTGAAGGTCTCGGTGTTCCTGGAGGTCGAGGGCGCCGCCCACTACCTGCCGTCGTACGCCGGGAACCTCGACATCATGACCTCCGCCGCGCTGCGCACCGCGGAGCGCATGGCCGCCGACCGAACCGCGAAGGTGAGCACCCCGTGACCGCGACCCCCGGCTCCGCCGCGCTGTACGTCCAGGACGTGACCCTGCGGGACGGCATGCACGCCCTGCGCCACCGCTACACCGTCGAGCAGGCCCGTACCATCGCCGCCGCGCTGGACGCCGCAGGCGTGGGCGCGATCGAGATCGCCCACGGCGACGGCCTGTCCGGCTCCAGCATCACGTACGGCATCGGCGCCCACACCGACTGGGAGTGGATAGAAGCCGTCACCGACGCCGCCCGCACCGCCGTCCCCACCACGCTGCTGCTGCCCGGCATCGGCACCCTGGCCGACCTGAACCTCGCCCACAGCCTCGGCATCCGCTCGGTGCGCGTCGCCACCCACTGCACCGAGGCGGACATCTCGGCGCAGCACATCTCCGCCGCCCGCGAACTGGGCATGGACGTGGCCGGCTTCCTGATGATGTCCCACCTGGCCGAGCCGGCGGAACTGGCCCGGCAGGCCAAGCTGATGGAGTCGTACGGCGCCCACTGCGTGTACGTCACCGACTCAGGCGGCCGGCTGACGATGGACGGCGTACGCGACCGCTTCCGCGCCTACCGCGACGTCCTCGACCCCGGCACCGAACTCGGCATCCACGCCCACCACAACCTGGCGCTCGGCGTGGCCAACACCGTCGTCGCGGTCGAGAGCGGCGCCGTCCGCGTCGACGCCTCGCTGGCCGGCCAGGGCGCCGGCGCGGGCAACTGCCCGCTGGAGGCGTTCGTCGCCGTCGCGGACCTGATGGGCTGGAAGCACGGCTGCGACCTCTTCCCCCTGATGGACGCCGCCGACGACGTGGTGCGCCCCCTCCAGGACCGCGAGGTCCGCGTGGACCGCGAGACTCTGACCCTGGGCTACGCGGGCGTGTACTCCAGCTTCCTGCGCCACGCGGAGGCCGCGGCGGAGCGCTACGGCCTGGACACGCGCACGATCCTGGTCGAGGTGGGCCGCAGGGGCATGGTCGGCGGCCAGGAAGACATGATCACCGACATCGCCCTCGACCTCGCGGGCGCGTAGCTGCGGGGCGACGCGGGGCTCGGGGCCCGGCCACCGGGCGCGCCCCGTCGCGCCGGTGGGGGGTGCGACGGGGCGTCTTTCGGCGCGGGGCGTCAGTTCGGGTAGAGCTGCTGCCGCGGGACGATCTGCTGGTCCTGGCCCGGGCTGGACCAGAGCAGCTTCATGTGGGCGTCGCCCATCTGCTCCGCGTACTCGACCCGGAGGGAGTGGCGGCTGCCCGCCTTCAGCTCCACCTGGGCCTTGTCGATCGCCACGGTGTGCGGGGTCCAGTTGTCGATGACCAGCTTGTCGTCGAGCCAGACGCGCACGTTGTCGTCCGAGACGGTGGTCAGGGTGTACGTCTCGGAGCGGCGCGGTTCGACGGTGCCGGTCCAGCGCACGCTGAAGCCGTCGGCCGGGATGTTCTCCGCCGGTGAACCGGTGTACTTCCAGGAGTGGTTGACGTCCGCGTCCGTGCGGGTGACCTTCGGCGAGCCGGACAGCGCGGGGTTGTCGTAGACCTCCTGCTTCAGGCCGGTGCCGCTGCCGGGCGCGGCCGTCGGGCCGGGGTCGACGGTCAGCTCGATGACGGTGGCGGCGTCGTTGGTGGCGGCGCCGGCGGGGGTGAGGTCGAAGCTGTCGCCCGACTCGGCGACCGTCACCCGCTGGTCGGAGCCGAGCACGCGGGCGCCGGTGACGTCGATGTCGGTACGGGCCCTGAGGTGCAGGGCGGCGCCGGCCGCGGGCCACTCGGTGACGGCCGCGTAGAGCTTGTCGCCCTTGCGGCTGACGGTGCCCCAGTCCGGCTGCTCGACCAGCCCGCCGAAACCGGCGCCGTGGACGGCCTCGCCCTGGCCCGCCGTACGCAGCCAGTCGCCCATCTCCCCGAGACGCTGGAGGGAGGGCTCCGGCACGCGCCCGCGGGCGTCGGGGCCGACGTTGAGCAGGTAGTTGCCGCTGCGCGAGGCGGTGGAGAGCAGGTTGCGGACCAGGGAGGCGCTGGACTTCCAGTCCTCGTCGTAGCGGGCGTACCCCCAGTGGCCGTTGAGGGTCATGCACGACTCCCAGAGCTGACCGTCGACCGGCGCGCCGGGGATCTCCTGCTCCGGGGTGCCGTAGTCGCCGTCGGTCACCCGGCGCTTGCCGACCCGGTTGTTGACGACGAGATCCGGGTTCAGGCCGCGCAGGTACGTCTCCAGCCGCTCGCCGTCCTGCGCGGTCCAGGGGTTGTGCGGATTGTCCGTGTCCCACTCGCCGTCGAACCACAGCAGCGCCGGGTCGTAGTTGTCGACCAGCTCCTTGAGCTGGGCGTACATCCGCTTCTCGTACTGCGGGAAGGTGGCCGGGTCGGCGAAGTCCGGGTCGTGCCAGTCCCAGATCGAGTAGTAGAAGCCGAGCTTGATGCCGGCCGTCTCCGCGGCCGTCTTCAGCTCGGCCATGATGTCGCGGCGCTTGTCGAAGGCCGAGTGGTCCCGCAGGTTCCAGGAGTTGACCTTCGTCGGCCACATCGCGTACCCGTCGTGGTGCTTCGACGTGATGACGATGTAGCGCATCCCGGCGTCCTTGGCCGCGCCGACCACGGCCTCGGCGTCGAAGCCGGCCGGGTCGAACGTGGCGGCCTGCTGCTCGTACGCGTTGTTCGGGATGGCGCACTGCCGCTTGATCCACTCGGCGTCGCGGCAGACGGTGCCGTCGGGGCGGGTGTACTCGCCCTCCAGGTTGGAGTAGGCGCCGAAGTGGATGAACATGCCGAAGCGGTCCTGCCGGAACCAGCTCGTCCGGTCGGACGCGAAGGGGTCGTCGACGGCGTGGTCGGTCCCGGGGCCGGCCGCCGGCGGCGGTGCCGCGGCGCCGGCGGGCGTCGCGCCGGGCAGTGCCGCGGCGGCGAGCGCGGCGGCGACGAGCAGGGGCAGTGCGGTGACTCTCCGCGTGGTGCGGGGGTGAGGGGTGTGCATCGCAGCTCCAATTCATCGGATCACCCGGGAAGATAGGAACTGACACATCGGATGTCAACGGACCTCGTGCGGGTAAATCGACGATGAATACCGCGAGTTGCTCTCGATAGATCCTATGTTTCGCGGTACGGGGGCGGTACGGGGGCGAGTCCGGGATCCGTCTGCGGACACACCCCCGGCGGCTCCGTGCCGCGTGCTAGGTGAACCGCAGCTTGTTCTGCCGGGCCAGGTGCAGGGTCAGGAACGCCTGGCCGGCCATGGCGCCGATGCGGTGCTCGCGCCCGTAGTAGGTGTTCTCCCCGGACGCGCCGTATGTGCGGCCGTCGTCGAAGCGGGACATCATCCGCAACTGCTCCTCGTTGTGGCGGCGCTCCCAGGAGGCGGCGCCCGGGTCGATGCCCGTGTCCTGGGCGGTGAGGGAGACCAGGAGATCGAAGTTGCCGAAGTAGAAGGGGAAGTGGGTGCCCCAGTCGTTGCCCTCGGGGTAGTGGATCTCGCCGCTGCCGGGCTGGTAGATGGTCTTCGTGGTGCCGTCCGGGGCGGTGAAGGGCAGGTCTACCAGGGCGGAGTAGACGCGGGTGATGTTGTGCAGGGCGGCACGCGGGGCGGTGCGGCCGGCGAGGCCGTAGACGAAGCCCTCGTAGAGGCTCTGGTCGAACGCGACCATGTAGAGCGGGTGCAGGATGTGGTGGTTGTCCAGGGTGCCGTCGTCGGCGATGTTCGTGCCCCGGAGCCAGGTGGACAGCTCGATGCCGTTGATCGTCTCGTCGCCGGTCAGGTCGGCGGGGCAGGCCGCGGCGGCCAGCAGCAGTTCGACGTTGCGGCGGGCCCAGGCGGAGGCGCGGGGGTGGTCGGGCATCATCGCCTCGGCGAGGGAGAGGACGGCGGCGCTCCAGTTGTCCTCCTCCGCCTTGCTGTCGCCGGGGGTGACGGCGGTGCCGTCGCGGCGCTTCTCGTAGAGCTGGTGGCCGGAGGTGCCGACGAGGAAGACGTCGTTGCCGGTGGTGAGGCGGTCCGCCTCCCAGGCCGTCATGGCGGCGAGGTGGCCGCGTTCCCCGTCGTCCAGCTCGTCCCAGAACAGCCAGCCGGCGAGCGCGGTGTAGTACGCCCACAGGGCGGTCTGCCAGTTGTCGCCCCAACGGGTGGCGGGGTCGGTGTTGTTGGCCAGGTGCCGGGCCGCGACGGTGCGGATGAGGTTGCGGGTGCGGATGGTGGCGTTGGCGGCGGAGAGGGTGCGCGGGTCGTAGACGCCGGTGACCAGGGCGGTGGTGGCGGCGACGGCGGCCATGGCGGGCAGGCGGATGGCGCGTTCGTCGGTGCCGCGGAGGTCGATGTAGCCGTCCGGGAGGTAGGTGCGGTAGGTGGCGGCGTACCAGGGGCCGATGAGGTAGCGCGAGCTGCCCGCCAGGATCGCCTTGATCCGCCGTCCGGCGGCGTCCTTGGCGCCGTACGAACCGAGCCGGGCCCAGTCGATGGGGACCACCCCGCCGGCGGCCGGCGCCCCCGCGGCGCGGGCGGTCGCCGGCAGGCCGAGGGCCGAGGCGGCGCCGATGACGGCGGAGGCGCCGAGGAGACGGCGGCGGGACAGACGGTGCGAAGAGGTCATACGGCGCTCCTGCGGTCCGTGAGGTGATGTCTCTGTGGATTCTCACGTGGGAATGTCATCTGACAAGGGGCGGCGTAGGTACGCTGCGCACCACCGACGCCCGTTGACGGACAACCGGCCGATGCGCGTGCGGCCCCGTACGGCGCACGGGGCGGCCGGAAGGGGAGAGCCCGTGGAAGAGCAGGCGCAGTCCGGGGAAGCGAGCCCCGGGGGAGAGAACACCGGGGAAGCGAGCCCCGCGGTGGTGAAGCGGGTGCGGGAGAGCTTCGGCCGGCAGGGGCTGATGAGCCACCTCGGCGCGCGGATCTCCCGCGTCGAGCCGGGGCGCGTGCACATCGTGCTGCCGGGCCGGCCCGAAGTCACCCAGCAGCACGGCTATTTCCACGCGGGCGCCACCAGCGCGATCGCGGACAGCGCGGGCGGGTACGCCGCGTACACGCTCTTCCCCGAGGACGCCGACGTCCTCACCGTCGAGTACAAGATCAACCTCCTCGCACCCGCCGTCGGCGACCGCCTGGAGGCGGTGGGGACGGTGCTGAAGTCCGGGCGGACCCTGACGGTGTGCGGCCTGGAGGTGTACGGGCACCGGGACGACGGCGCCCGCAAGCTCGTCGCCAACGGCCAGCAGACGCTGATCCGCGTGCCGCGGGAGCGGTGATTGCGCGTACGCTGTCCGCGGCCTTGTGGGGGGTTATCTCATGCGTCGAATGCTGGCGGGCAGCGCCGCCGTGATCGCTTTGGTGGCCGGCTGCTCCGGCTCGGACGAACTCGACCCGGTCAGCGGCGAGTGGACGGCCGAGGGAGCGCAGCCGGCGGGCTTCGCGCACTTCGCGGACCACGCGATGATCAGGGTCGAGGGCGGCGAGGCCACGCTCGGTACGTCGCCGTCGAGCCTGTGCGGCGGCGCGGAGGTGGAGGCCACGGGCGACGACGGCTTCCGGATCGCGTTCCCCGGTTCCCAGTGGTGCGTCACGGTCGACGTGCCGCTGAGCCTGGACGTACGGGTCAGCGGGGACACCCTGGAGGCCACCCCGACCGGCGCACCGGGCGACGCCGTGTACCGCTTCCGGCGCGCCGACTGACGGGCCGCCCGACCCGCGAAGCCCGCTCCGCGGCGGCCGATGCGGCGGGCCGGGGGCGCGGCCTGCGCGCGGTCGCGGCAGCCGGTCCCGGCCGGGAGGCGGCCGACGTGGCTCTTCACGGCGTGCCCGGAGACATCGAGGCGGCCGGCGATCTCCGCGATGCTCAGGCCCTGGCCCTCCTCCGCACCGCGCCGGTGGGGCGGGGCGGCCGGTCCGTCAGCGCGCGTGGCGGATGACGCCGTCGACCGGCGGCCGGCGGTCCGCGGCGCGGGCGAGCAGCGGGGTGTCCTGGAGGGGCGAGTCCAGCTCGTAGTCGGCCCAGGTGACGCCGCCGGCGATGACGTACGTCTCCAGCGACCCGGACTCCAGCAGGTAGATCCCGTGCCCCGCCCGGATCTCCCCGAGCCGCCCCGCCAGCGTCTCCCGCTCCGCCGGCGCGGCCCTGCGCAGGTGGACGGGGCCGAGGTCGTTCCAACTGGAGATCCGCCACAGGTCGGAGAAGAGGATGTCCCGTACGACGAGGGTGTCGTCCACGTCGAGGTCCTCCAGCGGCGGAGTGCCGCGGAAGACCGCGCAGGGGTAGTTGGGGCGGTAGACCAGCAGCCCGAAGTGACGGTCGTCCCGGAAGTCGGGCTCCGCTTCTTCCCGTCGTTCCGTCGTCACGTAACGGGCCTCCATTCGTCGAACTTCCTGTTCCAGCGGTAGAAGTCGACCTTATCCATCAGCCCGGCCCTGTGGACCTGGATCAGCTCCCACTGGGTCGCGAAGATGCGCCCGCTGGCGAACGCGTCGTCCGCCAGGTGCAGGCCGCCCGCGTCGGTGAGCGCCCTGTTCAGCGCGCGCGCCGGGCCGCCGCCCGCGGCGGGCAGGCCGTCGAGCATGAAGGAGATGCGGCCCTCGCCGCGGCCCACCCGGGCGATGGCGTTGACCACCTCGTCCTGCCAGGTGGCGGCGAACGCCGGGTCCATGAAGTGCCGGGCCTGCACCACTTGGGCGAAGTCCTGGACCTGGAGTCCGCCGCGCACGCTGCGGCCGAGGGCGACGTGGTCGAGCGGGCCGATGAAGCAGGGGGTGAGGCCCAGCGGGTCGAACCACGTGTGGGGGTTGTGGACGTAGGCGTACGGGTTGGGCGCCGGGGTGAGCCCGAGGGGGTCGGGGCTCGCGTAGCGGGCGGTGTCCGGGTCGTAGTACCGCTGGCAGTTGTAGTGGAGACCCGTCTCCGGATCGAAGTACTGACCCGGGAAGCGCAGCGGCGTGTAGCCGGCGGAGTCGGCCGGCCAGCGGGTGTGGCCCCAGACGGTGCGCCGGGCCCGCCACGCGACCTCCCCGCGCGGGTCGACCAGTTCGGTCGGGGCCCCGACGAGGTCGGTGACGATGGCGAAGAAGCGGGAGTCGATCTCCTCCTGCGTGGCGGCGTCCGTCAGCCGCTCCGCCTGCGCGACGGGCTGGAGCCCGTCGTACTCCCAGGTCAGCGTGGTGTGGTGGGACTGCCCCGCGGTCACCGTGGTCTGCTCCACCAGGGTGTTCTCGTCCCAGGTGAACAGGATCTCCTCCGCGACCACGGAGCCGTCCGGCGTCATCCGCCGCTTGGCGAGGCGGCGGCCGAACGGGTCGTAGAGGTAGCGCCAGACGATGCCGTCGGGGGTGGTGACGGCGGTGATCCGGTCCTCGGCGTCCCACTCGTAGCGCCAGACCTCCGGCTTGCGCGACAGGCGGGTCCTGGTGCGTACGGTGACGCGCCCGGCGGCGTCGTACGTGTAGCGCACCCGGCCCGCGCCGACGAGCCGGCCGCCGTCCAGCTCGCGGGCCCCCTGGGCGTCGGGGTCCCACTGCTCGGGCCAGGACGCCCGCGTCTGGTTCCCGGCGGCGTCGTAGGCGTACTCCTCGCGCCAGCCGGCGGCCTCGACGCCGGTGATCCGGCCGACGGGGTCGAGCCGGAAGCGGCGGGAGCCCCGGTCGTCGTCCTCGACGTGCACGAGGTGCCCGTCACCGCGGTAGGCGTACCGGCGCCGCAGCACGTCGTCGGCGGGGGTGCGCACCCGCTGCTCGCCGAGGCGGCCGGCCGCGTCCCAGACGTTGTCCAGGAGGAGGGCGCCGTCGATCGCCCGCGTCGTCTCCCGGCCCGCGGCGTCGAAGGCCGAGCGGATGACGTGCCCGGCGAAGTCCACCGCGGTGCGCTGCCCGGTCTCGTCGTAGCCGTAGCGGGTACGCCTGCCGCCGGGCGTGACGCGCTCCGTGGGCCGCCCGATCGCGTCGTGCGCGAGGGTCAGCGTCCGGCCGTTGACCGTCTCGGCGGTCAGCCGGCCCAGTACGTCGTGGGTGCGCCGCAGGTCGCAGCCGGGGGAGGTGGCCCGCAGCAGCCTGCCGAGCGGGTCGTGCGCGAACGTCGTGGCGGCGCCGCCGACGCGCTTGGCCACGATCTGGCCGGTCCAGTCCCGCTCGAACTCCACGGTCTGGCCGAGCGGGTTGGTCCGCGAGGACATCCGGCCCGCCGCGTCGTGGCCGTAGGCGATGCGCACGCCGTGGAAGTCGGTCTCGGCGGTGAGGTTCCCGGCCGGGTCGTACTCGTACGTCCACTGACGGCCCTCGGGGTCGGCCACCGCGGTGAGCCGCAGCAGGGGGTCGTAGGTGTAGCGGTACGTCGCCCCGTCCGGGTTGGTGCGGGCGGCGAGGAGGTCGAAGTGGGTGTACTCGTAGCGGGTGGCGCCGCCCTGCGCGTCGCGGTGCCCGACGCGGTTGCCCTCGCCGTCGTACTCCCAGGTCTCCCGCGCGCCGTCCGGCCCGGTGCGGGCGGCGAGCTTGCCCTCCACCGTCCACCGCAGCCGGGTGACGCCGCCGTACTGGTCCGTCACCGCGGCCACCCGGCCGAAGGCGTCGTGGCGGCGGACGATGCGGCCGGCGGACGTGGCGATGACCAGGGGCAGCCCCGCGGCGTCGCACTTCACGCTCGTCGTCTGGCCCAGCGGATCGGTGATCCCGGCGAGATGGCCGAACTCGTCGTACGTGTAGTGCGTGACGGCGCCCGCGGGGTCGGTGACCGACGTGCAGTGGCCCTCGGCGTCGTACCGCCAGAGCCAGGCGGCGCCGTCGGTGAGCCGCAGCGAGGCGAGCCTGCCGAGACCGGTGTACGTCAGCTCCGACTCGGTGCCGTCCGGGTGCACCACCCGGGTCGGCCGGCCGCCCGGGTCGTTGGTGTAGCGGGTGGTGTGGCCGAGGGGGTCGGTCTCGGAGACGACGTGGTGGTGCGCGTCGTACTCGGTGCGCGAGACCGCCCCGACCGCGTCGATCTCGGCGACGACCTGGGTGTCCTCGTCGATCACGAAGCGCGTGGCGGCGCCTTCCGGTGTGGTGAGCGTGGTGATGCGCGCGCCCGGCCACGCGGGGTCGGCGCCGTCGTAGGCGAGGACGAGGGCGAGGACGCCGGACTCGCCGCGCTGCGCGACACAGCGGTCGTGCTCGTCGTACGTGTACGTGTAGCGGCGGCTGTTGCGGTCGGTCCACGAGGTGATGCGCAGCCGCTCGTCGTAGGTGAAGACCAGCGGCAGGCCCGAGGAGTTGACGTCCTCGGTGAGGTTGCCGTCCTCGTCGTAGGCGAAGCTCTTGACGGTGACGTCGGCGCCGTCGTCGGCGGCACGGGCGACGGACAGCGCGGTGATGCGGTCCCCGGCGGTGGTGACCTTGAGGTGGTAGCCGCCGGAGTGGCGGATGCCGGCCGGGGCGCCGCTCTCGTCGTAGTCGAAGTCGAGGGTGTGGCCGTCGCGGTCCGACACCTGCTCGATACGGGCCACGCCGGGGCCGAGGACGTCGTCGTCCGCGGGCGGCGCGAAGCTGCGGGTGTGGCCGCCGGCGGGATCGGTGAGGCGGTAGCCGCCGCCCGCCAGCCGCCGCAGCGGCCAGCGGGGCCCGGCCTCGGGCAGGACGTCCTCGTCGGTCCCGGCGGGATGCGGGTACTTCAGCAGCAGCCCGTCCTCGGAGACGAAGACGACGCCGTCGTCCTCGGTCTCCAGCCGCTGGTCGGCGGTGGAGGTCCAGGTGGGGCCGAACCAGCGGCCGGCCAGGTAGCCCGACTCCGCCCGGCGGGTGAACACCAGCGGCAGCGCGCCCGGCAGTTCGACGTCGGTCTGCGTCAGGAACATCTTTCCCGTCGCCATGTCGACGGGGTCGCCGCAGCCGCGGATGACGTTCTTGAGGCGGTTGTACGCGCCCTTGGCGCCGTTGGCGAGCATGTCGCCGCCGCGCTTGGCGAGCCCGAGGACGGCGGACTTCATCGACTTCAGACCCTTGAGCGCGTTCAGCCCGCCCTTGAGGCCCTTGGCGAGGCCGCCGAGGGTGGTGAGGCCCTTCAGGCCGGGGATGCAGTCGAGGGCGGCGAAGGCGACGTCCCACAGGGACGCTTCGCCGTTCATGTACTTCACGAGGGTGTCGGCGAGGACGACGAGGGCGGCGGCGAGGACGACCCAGGCGAGGGGGCCGCCGATGATGAGGACGACGATGCCGAGGACGGCGACGATGACTTTGCAGACGGTGACGATGGTGTCCCAGTTGTCCTTGACCCAGTCGACCGCCTTCTCCCACCACTTGCGGTTCTGGATCCCGGCGTCGGAGGCGTCCTCCAGCTTGTCCTTGGCCTCGGAGGCGGCGTCCTCGCGCATCTTCCTGGCGTCGGCGGCCATCTTCTTCGCCGCTTCGAGCCTGCCCTGCGCGTTGTCGACGGCGGTCTGGGCGGAGGACTGCGCGGACTTGGCGTCCGTCGCGTTACGGGTGGCGGCCCGCACCTCGGACTCGTCGGGCTTCTCCTTGCCCTCCTTCTCGTCGTACTCCTTGGTCTTGTCCGTCGCCCGCTCGACCCAGGAATTGGCGGAATCCAGCCGTCCGTTGGCGGCGGTCAGGTCGCTCTGCGCTTCGCGCCCCTTGGCGAGGGCCTTGTCGGCGAGGGACTGCGCCCGCTCCAGCTTCGGCCAGTACGCGGCAAGGGCATCGCCCGCCAGGTCGTAGGAGCGCTGGAGTTTCCTGAGGTTCTTGGGGACCTCTTCGAACTCGTCCTGGAACGCCTTCGCCGTCTTCCCCGCCCAGCGGAGCAGCGCATCCTCACCGGCCATGCCCTTGATCTGCCGCAGCGCGTCCGCCACGTCGTCCGCGAAGTCGTGCAACTCCCGCGCGAGCTGCCTGACCCGCTCCGGATCCCCCGGCGTGGGGTCGTCATCCAGATCGAGCACATGCCAATCGGTCGGCCGACTCCCCATGCGTACCCACCAACCCCCCGTGCCCGCCGCCGCGTTGTGGGCGGTGAGCCTCTTTTACGACGGTACACCGGTCGTCTCCATGCCCGGTTAGCCCCGGAACCGGGGTGGCGCCCCGAGCTCGTACCTGCGCGGGGAGTGGCGATCACGCCGGTAGCGTCACTTTTCGTCAAGCCACGACGGGATGGGTGTCGGATCCGGGCGGCGGCGTTCGTGGAAGAGGTGAGAGGGCGCCCGCGAGGGGCGTCCGGAGAAAGGAACGATCATGAAGCTGACGACCGTCACCAACGTTTCCGTCGACGGAGTGATGCAGGGCCTCGGCGGGTCGGACGAGGACCGCAGGAGCGGGTTCGAGCGGGGCGGCTGGGCGCTGCCGCTCTTCGTGGGCGAGGTCGAGACGTACCTCGGCGAGATCTACGGGCGCGCCGACGCCTTCCTCTTCGGCCGCTGGACGTACGAAGTCTTCGCCGGCTCCTGGGGCGTGCTGCCCGACCCCGAGACCAACCCGATCGGCGGGCCCCTGAACCGGCAGACCAAGTACGTGGTGTCGAACACGCTCACCGACCCGCGGTGGGCGGGCACGCACGTCCTGTCCGGCGATCCGGTGTCCGCCGTACGGGAGCTGAAGGCCGCCGGCGACGGCGAGGTGCAGGTGCACGGCAGCGGCAAGCTGGTCCGCTCCCTGCTGGCGAACGGCCTGGTCGACGAGATCACCCTGCTGACCTACCCCGTGGTCGTCGGCCAGGGGCGGCGGCTGTTTCCCGCCGACGGCCCGGACGCGGCGCTCGACCTGGTCGACCACCGGGTCTTCCCGGGTGGTATCACGGGCCAGGTGTACCGGCCCTCCGGGCGCCCGGAGTACGCCGGCGAGAACGTCGGCCCGGGCCGGGACGCGTAGCGACGGGCGCCGTCCCCGACCGCCGTCCCCGGCCGTCGTACGCGACCGGGGACGGCCCGCCGCACCGAACGACCGCCCCCCGGGCGGCCCGCACGCAGGAGAGGACCCGAGATGCAGTACCTGGTTTCCGTGATCGACGACAGGACCGCCTCCGCCACCGAGGAGGAGATGACCGCCATCCACAGCTTCAACGACCGGCTCCAGGCCGCAGGCAACTGGGTCTTCGCCGGCGGCCTCGCCGCGCCCGACACGGCCACCGTCATCGACAACCGGGGCGAGCAGGCGCTGTTCACCGACGGGCCGTTCCTGGAGTCCAAGGAGTTCCTCGCGGGCTTCTGGGTCATCGAGGCGCCCGACCTCGACGTCGCGCTCGCGCTCGCCGCCGAGGGGTCGAAGCACTGCAACCGCCGGGTCGAGGTACGGCCGTTCCTGTGAGCGGCGCCGACGTACGGGAGGCGGTCGCCCGCGCGCACCGCGCCGATTGGGCGCGTATCGTCGCCGCGCTCACCCGGCGCTTCGGCGACCTTGACACCGCCGAGGAGGCGGCGGCCGAGGCGTTCGCCGCCGCCGTCGAGCGCTGGCCCGCCGACGGCGTGCCGCCGAACCCCGGCGGCTGGCTCAGCACCACCGCCACCCGCAAGGCCATCGACCGGATCCGGCGCGAGAGCAAGCGCGACGACAGGCAGCGGGAGGCCCGGATGCTGCACGACGACACCCCGCTGGAACCGGTCGGCGCCGTCGACGACGACCGGCTCCGGCTGATCTTCACCTGCTGCCACCCGGCGCTCGCGCCGGAGACCCGGGTGGCGCTGACGCTGCGCATGGTCGGCGGGCTGACCGTGCCCGAGATCGCCCGCGCGTTCCTGGTGCAGGAGTCCGCGATGGGGCAGCGGATCACCCGCGCGAAGGCCAAGATCAAGGCGGCGCGCATCCCTTACCGGGTGCCGGCCGCGGAGGATCTGCCGGCGCGGGTCTCCGGCGTTCTCGCCGTGCTCTACCTGGTCTTCAACGAGGGCTATCTGCCGACCGGTTCCGGCGCCGGTCCCGTACGCCGCGACCTGACCGCCGAGGCGATCCGCCTGACCCGCCTGGTCCGCGCCCTGCTCCCCGCGGACGGCGAGGTCGCCGGGCTGCTGGCGCTGATGCTCCTCACCGAGGCCCGCCGCCCCGCGCGTGTCTCGGCGAGCGGCGAACTCGTGCCCCTCGGCGAACAGGACCGCGGATCCTGGGACGCGGCCCTGGTCGCCGAGGGCCACCGGCTGGTGCGCGAGCGGCTGGCCACGGGACAGGCCCCGGGGCGCTACCAGATCCTCGCCGCGATCAACGCCGTGCACACCTCCGCCCCCGACGTGCGCGACACCGACTGGTCGCAGGTCGTCGCCCTCTACGACCAACTCGTACGCCTCGATCCCTCGCCGATCGTCGCCCTCAACCGGGCCGTCGCGGTCGCCGAGATCGACGGGCCCCAGGTGGCGCTGGCGAGCGTCGACCGGCTGGCCGGCAGCCTCGCCGGCTACCACGCCTACCACGCCACCCGCGCCGACCTGCTGCGCCGGCTGGGCCGCGGCGGCGCGGCGCGCGCGGCGTACGACAGGGCCGTCGAGCTGGCGGGCAACACCGCAGAGACCGCCTATCTGACGCGCCGCCGCGACCAGTTGGGGTAGCCGCGGGGCGGGCCGGTCAGTGGTCTTCCGCGGCGGCGAAGGTGTCGCTGATCATGCGGGTGGCGAAGTCGGGGTCGTCGGTGAGGCGGTTGATGTACTCGGCGAGCAGCAGGGCGGTCGCCTCCAGCGGGTTCATCTCGTCCCGGGACCAGTCGCCGAACTGCCGCCGCCACAGGCTGGGGCTCAGCCCGGTGCCCGAGGCGACGAGCAGGGCGGCCATGGTGGGGATCGTCTCGGGGCGGATGCTGGCGGGCATCATGCGCAGCGAGGCCACCAGGTTGGGCACCACGTACTCCACGACGTCCTTCTCCTGCGACTCGTGGGCCATGCGCAGCCACTTCATGAACATGAAGATGAGCGTGCACGTGCCGTCCAGCACGTCGTCGACGCCCTTGGGGCCCATGCCGCCGGTGAGTTGGCCGACGAGCGCCCGCTGCTCGGCGTCGGTCCCGGTCCTGCCGTCGCGGATGCCCTTGAGCTGGGAGTCGATCAGCATGAGGGCGGCGCCCACATCGCCGGCGGGCGCGTACCGGGGGTCGCAGGGCGATGTCATGGGTCTCCTCATCGGATGATTACCATATGTAGCTCTACGTAGTTCTACCGTAGACCCAGCGTGAAATGGGGAGCGGGCAGTTCACTCGTTGGGGTGGCGCCCCCCGGACAGGGAGGGATGGTCGAACGGCCGGTTTCAGTCCTGCCCGTTCACCGCGCGCAGCTCACGGCGGTGATCACCGCGTCCGGCCCCTACCGGGTGATCTCGCCGTCCTCAAGGCGCGTCTGGCCCAGGGGAGTCGCGTCGCGGAACTCCGGCAGGGACATCGGCCGGTCGTAGAGGAAGAAGCTCTGGTTGCTGCCGATGGTGAACTCCATGTACGCGCCGGTGGTGGCGTCGATGCCGTAGTACGCGTTGCACTGGCCGCCGGAGTAGTAGACGCCGTCCATACTCGGCGCGGTCTTCGTCACCAGGCCGCCGCCGCTGGAGCCCTCGGTCTCCTCCGGCGGGGTGAGCATGGCGCAGTACGAGACCGGCAGCCCCTTGAGCACGAAGTAGCCGTACTCGCCGTTGGCGTTCTGGAGGTAGACGTACGACAGCTTCCCCGGCTTCTCCCAGGTGTCGACCCACTTGTTGATGGTCTCCCGCGTCGGCGAGTACTTCATCACCTCCGCCGGCTGCCGCTTGACCAGCCTGTCGTAGCCGGACTGCTTGGTCCGCGACTCCTGGGCCTGGGAGGAGTCGTCCGTACAGGCCGCGGCGGTGAAGCCCAGGACGGCGGTCGCGGCGAGGGCGGTGAGGATCCGGGTCAGGCGGCGCACGAGGTCTCCTTCGCGTCGGTGCTCAGCTCGGCAGGCAGCCCGGCGTCCTTGAACGCCTTGCGGTGCTCCTGCCGGGACTTGGCGTTGTAGTCGTTGACCAGCTCGGACCGCGTGGCGCGGAGCGCGGTCAGGGAGGTGTGGATCTGCTCGGTGCGGTACGCGGACGGCTCGGTGTCCAGCTCGTCCCGCAGCGCACCGATCTCGTCCTCCTTCGTCTCCACCGCCGCGCAGAGGTCGAAGAACTCCTCGTACGTGGAGATGCGGAACTCGCCCGAGCCCACGGTGCGGTTGCGGGCCTCGGCCTCGCCGCGGAACGGCGCGGTGGACCAGGACGCGCCGCCCCAGGCGAAGACGCCGGCGACGTAGACGAGGGCGAGCATCACGATCCCGGCGATCGTGTAGCGCAGGACGCGGCTGGCCTCGGCGAACACTCGTGAGTCGGTGGGCACGGGTCCTCCTCGCGGTCGGGCACGGACGGCGGCCGGGTGCCCGGCGGGCGCGGGGCCCTTCGCCGATATCGGTGTCGGTCTGCTGTCGGTCTAGGTCTAGGTCTAGGTCTAGGTCTAGGTCTCGGTCTCGGTGTCTGTCGGGTACGGCGGCGGGGACCGGGCCGGGTACGGTCCGTGTCCGCCCGGTCACCGCCGCCCGGTCAGTTGTACTGCGCGCGGCCCGGTACCCCTCCCGAGTACGCGTACGGGGCGCGGGTGACGGGCCCGCCGTGCGGCGGCCTCCCGTGACCCGCACCCCGGTGGCGCGGCGCGGCCGTCCGTCAGCGGCGCGCCTCCTCGGCGGCGCCCGCCCCGGCGGTGGCGACCTCCGGGCGGCTGCCGCGGCGGCCCATGAACACCGCGGTCAGCAGCGCACCCGCCGCCGCCACCCCGGCGGCACCGGTGAACGCGGCACTGTACCCGTCGGTGAGCGCGGGCAGATCGCCGAGGCGGTCGGCGCCCTGCGAGGTGGCCAGCGCGGTCAGCGCGGCGAGGCCGAGGGCGGAGCCCACCTGGTACGTGGTGTTGACGATGCCGGACGCGAGCCCCGCCTGCTCCTGCGGGACGCCGGACATGGCGGCCATCAGCCCCGGGATGTACGCCAGCGACATGCCCAGCGCCGCGACCAGCGAGGCGGGCAGGACGTCGACCGCGAACGACCCGGTCGGCTCGACCGCCGACAGCCACAGCAGGCCCGCGGCCAGCGTCAGCAGCCCGGCCACCAGCAGCGGCCCGGGCCCGAACCGGCCGAGCAGCCGCGCGGCCAGCAGGGTCATGACGACCATCAGCAGCCCGGTCATCGGCAGCAGCGCGGCGCCGGAGGCGAAGGCCCCGTAGCCGAGCACCTGCTGGAGGTAGAGGTTGAGGAAGTACCACATCGGGATCCAGGCGGCGCCGAGCAGCGCCATGGCCACGTTCGCGGACGCGAGCCGCGGCGTCCGCCAGACGCCCAGCGGCATCAGCGGCGACCGCGAGGTGCGCTGGACCACCAGGAAGAGCGCCAGCAGCGCGGCGGCGCCGGCCAGTTGGACGACGGTGCCGGCGGAGCCCCAGCCCTCCTCGGGGGCCCGGACGACGGCGAAGACCGCGAGCGCAAGACCGGCGGTGACGGCGCCGGCGCCGAGCACGTCCACGCCGCCGCGGCGGGGCTGCACGGACGGCAGCAGGCCGGTGGCGAGCAGGGTGGCGATGCCGATGGGCACGTAGATGATGAAGATCCACGGCCAGCTCAGCCACTCGGTGAACACGCCGCCGAGGAACACCCCGGCGGTGCCGCCGGCCGGTGCCGCGGCGCCGTAGAGGGCGAGCGCCTTGCCCAGCTCCCGCGGGTCGTGGCTGAAGAGGATCATCAGCAGGGTCATGGCGGACGGCGCGATGAGTGCCCCGCCGACGCCCTGTACGGCGCGGCCGGCGACCTCGACCCAGGCGCTCTGCGCCGCCGCGGCGACCACGGAGCCGGCGATGAGCACGCCCCATCCGGTGACGAACACGCGCCGGGCGCCGAAGAGGTCGGACAGCCGCCCGCCCAGGAGCAGCAGGCCGCCGAAGGCGACGACGTGGGCGTTGAAGACCCACTGGAGATCGCCCGGTGAGAAGCCCAGGTCACGCTGCATCTCGGGGAGCGCGACGCCGATGATCGAGGTGTCCATGATGACCATGAACTGCGCGGTGGCGAGCACCAGGAGTGCCCACCAGCGGCGGGGCTTGGCGGATGACATGGCAGTACGCCTCCTTGAGGAACTGATACCCCTTGGGGGTATGTCGGAGTGATATAACATTACCCCCGGGGGGTATGCAAGTCCGGGGTGGCTGAGGGTGGCGTCCGGGGCCCGGTGGGGGTGATCCCTGACGCCCGGGGGCCTGCTCGCCGGTTGACTGCGATCAACGGCCCGCGCCGACCGGCGCGGGTCTGTCGAGGCAGGGGGAAGACATGACCGACGGCATGCCCGGGACGGCGCGGCGCTGGGCGCTGCTCGCCGCGGCGGGGGCCCTGATGGTGGGCGCCATCGCACCCGCCGCCGCGCTCGACGCGGGGGAGCGGGGCGCGGCCTCAAAGGACCACGACACCACCCAGGCGGCGCTGGACGCGATCGTCGCCGAGGGCACGCCCGGCGCGCTCGCCGCGGTGCGCCAGGGGCGCGACCGGTGGTCCGGCGACGCGGGGGTGGCCGACCTGGCGACGGGCGAGGCGCGCCGGGACCGCGACCGGTTCCGGGTGGGGAGCCTGACGAAGACGTTCACCGCCACGGTGCTGCTCCGGCTCGACGCCGAGGGCGTGCTCTCGCTCGACGACACCGTCGAGCGCTGGCTCCCCGGCGTCGTACGCGGCAACGGCAACGACGGCCGCAAGGTCACCGTGCGCCAACTGCTCAACCACACCAGCGGGATCTTCAACTACAACCGCGACGACGGCTTCCTCGCCAAGTTCACCGGCGAGTCCTTCCTCGTCCACCGCTACGACGGGGCCACCCCGGAAGAACTGGTCGCAATCGGCCTGTCCCACCCGCCGCTCTTCGAACCGGGCACGGGCTGGGAGTACTCCGACACCAACTACATCCTCGCCGGCATGGTCATCGAGAGCGCCACCGACGACGACTACGCCTCCCAGGTCGAGCAGTGGATCATCGAGCCGCTGGGGCTGCGGGCCACCTCCGTGCCCGGCTCCTCCGCCGCGGTGCCGCGGCCCCACGGCCGGCACTACTCCAAGCTCTACGAGGAGGACCCGGACGCCCCCGTGTACGACGTCACCGAATTCAACCCCTCCGTCGCCGGCTCCGCCGGCCAGGTCATCTCCTCCACCCGCGACCTGAACCGCTTCTACCGGGCCCTGCTGGGCGGGAAACTGCTGGCCCGCGAGCAGTTGAAGGAGATGCTCACCACCGTGCCCATCGACGCGGAGGAGTCGCGCACGAGCGGCGCACCCACCGCCGCGTACGGCCTGGGCATCCGCTCCGACCGGCTCTCCTGCGGCGTCACCGTCTGGGGCCACGGCGGCCAGGTGCCCGGCTCCCTGTCCCGGGCGGCGGGCACCCGCGACGGGCGCCACGTGCTCACCCTCAACCGCAACGGCGACTGGGGCGGCCAGGCCGGGGAGGACGCGGTGCTGGAGGCCGAGTTCTGCGACTGACGGCCGTGGGCCGCCCCGCCGCGAGCGGGGGGCCCCGGTGGCCGCCGCCCACTCCTGTGATTCGGGTGGCGGCCGTCGTGTGCGGCCGGAGCCGGCCCGCAACCGCCGGTCCGCGCGGTGGCGTCCGAGGTAGGTACGGTCCGGGGGCGGCGCCCGCGCGGCGCGGGTAGCCTGCTCCCGGCGTACGCCGACGGGCGTTGCGCCGGGGCGAGTTGGGGGGAGTACCGGGGATGACGGGGGAGCCACCGGTCGGGGTGCCGGCAGCCGAGCCGGCCGAGGTCGGGCCGTACCGGATCGTCAGACGGCTCGGCGCCGGCGGCATGGGGCAGGTGTATCTGGCGCGCTCCGCCACCGGCCGCCCGGTGGCCGTCAAGACGGTGGACTCCGGCGGCCCGGTCACCGACGACGCGCGGCGCCGGTTCGCCCGCGAGGTCGCCCTCGCGCGCCGGGTGAGCGGGGCGTACACGGCGGCGGTCATCGACGCCGACCCCGAGGCGGCGGTCCCGTGGATGGCGACGGAGTACGTGCCCGCCCCGTCGCTCGCCGAACTGGTCCGCACCCGCGGCCCGCTGCCCGCCGACGCCGCGCTGTGGGTCGCGGCCGGCACGGCGGAGGCGCTGGCTGCGCTGCACGCCCGCGGGATCGTGCACCGCGACCTGAAGCCGTCGAACGTGCTGCTGCCCCTCGACGGCCCGCGCCTCATCGACTTCGGCATCTCGCGCCCGGCCGACCTCACGCGCACCACGGTCAGCCTGGGCAGCGTCGCCTTCAGCGCCCCGGAGCAGGCGCGCGGCGAGGCGAGCACGCCTGCCGCCGACCTGTACGCGCTGGGCGCCACGGTGTTCTACCTCGTCACCGGCCGCCCGCCGTACGCCGACACCACCGACTTCTTCCGGCTGCTGCCCCGCGTGGCCAGGGCCGAGCAGGATCTCACGGGGCTGCCGCCGGAGCTGGCCGACGCGGTGCTGCCGTGCCTGCGGGCGGAGCCCGCGGAGCGGCCGGACGCGGCGGCGGTCGTCGCCGAGTTCGGCTCCCGGCTGGCGGCGCGGCCGGGTGCGGCGGGCGGCGGGGACTGGCTGCCGGCGCAGTGGCTGGCGGCGATCCGGGCGCGCGAGGCGCGCGAGCGGGTCGCGGGGGAGGAGCCGGACGGTACGGAGGCGGCCGGCGCGGAACCGGACGGCGCTGCGGCGGCCGGTACGGAACCGGGCGGCGCGGACGTGACGCGGGGCGCCGGTGACGTGGCGCGTACCGCGGCGCTGCTGCCCGACGACGCCCCGGACGCGCCCGGCGCCCCGGCGCCCGCGCGGCCCCCGGCCGGGCGCCGTCGCCGTCGCCGGCTGACGTGGCTGGTCGCCTCCGCCGCGGCCGTCGCCGTCGCCGCGTCCTCGATCGCGCTCGTCGCCCTGGCCGACGACGACGGCCGCAAACTCCCGCCGGCGACCGCCGACGACGGGGCCGCCGCGGACGGCGCGGCGGACCGCGACCAGCCCGCCGACGACGAGGCCGACCCGGGCGGCGCGAAGGACGCGGACGGCGGGGCCGGCGCGGACGGCGCCACCGAGGACCCGTACGCCGCACTCGAAACGAAGGAGGACATGGCGAGCGCCGAGCTCATCGACTCCGTACGCGAAGGCGACTGCCTGACCGTCCACTACGCCGTCATCGGCTTCGAACCCGAGAAGGCCGCACCCGACAGGGTGCCGTGCGACTCGCCGCGCGCCGCCACCCGCGTCACCGGCAAGTCCCAAGGCACGTCCGACGGCTGCCCCTCGGGCCGGGACAGCGTGGAGTGGTCGCTGCTCGACTACGGCACCGGGCTCTGCCTCGACCGCAACTTCCGGGTCGGCGACTGCTTCCCCGTCCGCGAGTACGTCGGCGGCAGGCGCGACGAGGGGTACGCCGTCTCCTCCTCCCGCCGCTGGGCCGCCAACCTCGCGTCCAAGACCGACTGCTCCGGCGGCAGCCCGTCGCGGATCTTCGAACGGCTGGCCCGGGTGACCGCCGTGCACCCGGCCTCCGCCGCGGACGACGGCGTGTGCGCCGACGCCTGGAAGGTGCAGAGCGGCACCCGGGCCGTCTGCACGGAGGTGATCGCGTGAGCGCGGGCGAAGGGGCCGCCCGGGGCGACCGGTTCGGCCCGTACGAGGTGCTGCGGCTCCTCGGCCGCGGCGGCATGGGCGAGGTGTACCTCGCCCGATCGCCCGCCGGCCGGCCGGTGGCGGTGAAGACCCTGCTCTCCGAGACGGCGCCGCTGGGCGCGGTGGAACGCGCGCGGTTCGCCCGCGAGATCGCGCTCGCCCGCCGGGCCGGCGGCGCCCACACCGCCGCGGTCATCGGCGCGGACCCGGAGGCGGCCGTGCCGTGGATGGCGACGGAGTACGTGGCCGCCCCGTCGCTCGGCGAACTGGTCCGCGACTGCGGGCTGCTGCACGACCCCGCGGCGATCGGCTGGGTCGGCGCGGGTGTGGCCGAGGCGCTGCTCGCGCTGCACGCCGTGGGCGTCGTCCACCGGGACGTCAAGCCGTCGAACGTGCTGCTGCCCGTGGCCGGTCCGAAGGTCGTCGACTTCGGCATTGCGCACGCCACCGACCTCACCAGGACGCAGGTCACGCTGGGCACCATCGCCTTCACCTCGCCGGAGCAGGCGCGCGGCGAGCCGAGCACGCCGGCGTCCGACGTGTACGCGCTGGGCGCCACCCTCTTCCACCTGGCCACCGGACACCCGCCGTACCCCGAGAGCGAGCCGCTGCAACTGCTGGTCAGGGTGTCGGAGGCGCGCGTCGAACTCGACGGGCTGCCCCCGCAGTCGGACGACCTGATACGCCCCTGCCTCCGCCTGGCGCCGGCCGACCGGCCCACGGTGCCGGAGCTGCTACGGGCCCTGACCGCCCGCGTCGCCGGGCGGCCGGACGGGGTCGGCGGCGCCGGGCTGCTGCCGGGGGAGTGGCTGGAGCGGATCGCGGGGTACGAGCGCGCGGGTGCCGCCGCGGCGGCGGAGGCGGAGACGGCACCGGCGCTGGAGGACGCCCGCCCGGCGCCCCCGAGCGCCCCGCCGGCACCGGCCCGGCCGACCGGCGGACGGTCCGGGCAGGCCGGGCAGGCCGAGCAGGCCGCGCAGATCGAACAGGCCGCGCAGATCGAGGACGACGGGCCGGAAGAACGGCCCGAGCCGGCCGGGGCCGCGAAGGACGGGCCCCGCACCCCGCCCGCCGACCCCCCGACGGGCACCGGCACCCTCCCCCTGCGCACCGGCGCCTCCCGGCCCGCCCGCCGCCCCGAAGGCCCCGGCGCCGCCGCGACGGTGCCCGCCCCGGCCCGTACCCCCGGCGGACGGGCCGCCACCGCCCCGCCGCGGCCCGCCCGCGGGCCGGCCCGGATCGCCGCGTTCGCGGGCCTGCTGTGCCTCGGCATCGTCGCCGCTCTCCTCATCAACGGGCTGCCCGGCGAGTCCCCCGGCCCGCGCGGCTCCGCCCCGCCCGCGTCCCCGGCCGAGGGCACGCCCGCCGCGCAGGACCCGACGTGGGCGCCGCCGCGCACCCCGGCCCCCGACCCCACCCCGCCCAGGACCGAGATCGCCGGGGTGGAGAAGGGCGACTGCCTCGCCATCCGCCAGCCCGCCGACCGCAACCTGGCCATGTTCGACCCGTGGTCCGGAGCGGAGGAGCCGGACCCCGTGGCCTGCGGCGCGGACAACGCGTACGTGAAGGTGACCGGGCTGCGCTGGAGCGAGTCCAACGCCGACCCGGTGTGCCCACGAGGCGAGGGCCGCGACGAGTTCCCCGTCGACTACGACCCCGGAAACGGCAGCTACACCGATCTCGCCGTCGCCGTCTGCGTCACGCGGCAGTTCCGCGCGGGGCAGTGCTTCCCCGGCCTCTACGCGGCCGACCAGCCCTCGGACAGCGCCGCGAGCTTCATGTCCGTGACTCGGTGCAGCAACACCGAGATCCCCGAGATCGACAACCGCATGTACCGCATCACCGGCGTGGAGCCGCTGGCCGACCCGCA
The DNA here is from genome assembly GCF_045781775.1 of Streptomyces sp. 184. Taxonomy (NCBI): domain Bacteria; kingdom Bacillati; phylum Actinomycetota; class Actinomycetes; order Kitasatosporales; family Streptomycetaceae; genus Streptomyces; species Streptomyces sp. 184. The sequence goes on from NZ_CP123230.1 coordinate 3,195,531, forward strand.
GACATGCCCACCGGGCACGGACATCTACTGGCCCTTCACGGACCGCGGCCTGGCCCTCTGCGCGGGCACGCTCTGAACCCGCGTGCCGCCGAGTCGGCGCGCGCCGGCGTCGGCAGCGTCGGCAGCGTCGGCAGCGTCGGCAGCGTCGGCAGCGTCGGCAGCGTCGGCAGCGTCGGCAGCGTAAGGCAGCACCCGCACAAGCGCCCGGGAACGGCGCCGCGAGCAGGGCCTCCGCTCCCTCCTCGCCGATCTCGTGGCCGCGCAGGTCGAGTTCGGTGAGGGCGGCGAAGGCGTGCAGCGCCAGGCGACGGAGATCGCCGTGGCGCACCCGTGCCGGCGCTCCATGGCGCTGGCCCCGATCGGCAGCTCCGCGTCGCAGCTCTCCCGGTGCCCGGCCGCCAGCGCCTCGCTCTCGCGCCCGACCGCCTGCCGGCCGCCGCCGCCCGGCCCGACCCGCGCCCGTGGAGCGCATGGCCTGCGTGTGAACGGTGGGCAGCGGGAGTACGGGTGTTCCGGCGTGGCATGTCCGTCTTGTTGCAGGGTGATGAGATCCGTGGACCCCCTGGTCGGGCGCGTGTTCCCCTCCGGACATGACATCTGAACCGCGTGCACCGCGCCGTACGGGCGTCTCCCGGCGCGGCCTCGTCGGCGGCCTCGCCGCCGCCCCGCTGGCCGGCCTGGCCGCCCTCTCCGCGGTGTCCGCCGCCCGCTCGCCGGGAACGCCGTCCGCGGCACCGGCCGCCCCGGCGCGACCGGCGTCCGCCCGCGTCGCCGCGGGGCCGCCCCGCCCCGGGCGGCGGCGGCCGAACATCGTGCTCGTCGTCCTCGACGACCTCGGCCGCGGGGAGGTCGGCAGCTACGGCCAGCGCACCATCCGCACCCCGGTGCTGGACCGACTGGCCGCCGACGGGCTGCGGTTCACGGACGCGTACGCGAACCCCTCCTGCGCGCCCACCCGGGCGTCGCTGCTGACCGGGCTGCACACCGGACACGCCCGGGTGAAGTCCAACGCCGATGCCACCGCCGGCCTGCGGGCCGAGGACGTGACCGTGGCCGAGGTGCTGCGCGCGGCCGGGTACACGACCGGGCACGTCGGCAAGTGGGGCCTCGGCCCCGACAACGGCGCCAACCCCAGCCACCCCAACAGCCAGGGCTTCGACCACTTCTTCGGCCACATCGACCAGCGGCACGCGCACGACTACTGGCCCACCTACCTCTGGCGCAACGGCGAGCGCGTCAGCCACCCGGAGAACGAGGGCGCCGACACCACGTACACCACCGACCTGTTCACGCAGGAGGCGCTGGACTTCATCGACCGCAGCAAGGACGACCCCTTCTTCCTCTACCTCGCCTACACCACGCCGCACGCGCCCAACGAGATCCCCAGCGACGCCCCGTACGGCGGCGAGGACTGGCCCGAGGGGGAGCGCAACCACGCGGCGCAGATCACCCGCACCGACGCCGACATCGGCCGGGTGCTCGACCGGCTCGCGCGGCACGGCCTCGCCGACGACACCCTTGTCCTCGTCACCAGCGACAACGGCCCGCACGCCGCCGGGCACAACATGGGGCACGTCGGCAGTACGCTGCCGCACGACGTGGAGTTCTTCGACAGCAACGGCCCCCTCCGCGGCCGCAAGTTCGGCGTGTACGAGGGCGGCGTCCGGGTGCCGCTCATCGTCCGGCCGCCCGCCGCGCTGCGGCGCGCGGGCGGCCTCGCGCCGGGCACGGTGCTGCGGCAGCCGGTGGCCGTGTGGGACCTGCTGCCGACGCTCGCCGACGCCGGGCGCGCCGAGGTGCCGCCGGGCCTGGACGGGGTGTCGTTCGTACCGGCGCTGACCGGCCGGGCGCAGCCGGAGCACGCCTACCTGTACTGGGAGGCCGACGGCGCGGACGAGGCGGTGCGGTTCGGCGACTGGAAGGGCGTACGGCCCGAGGGGGGACCCGTGGAGCTGTACCACCTGCGCCGGGACCCGTACGAGTCGACGGACGTCGCCGCCGCGCACCCGGCGCTGGTCCGGCGCGCCGAGCGGCTGCTGGCCGACGCCGTGGCGGCGCGATGAGCTGAAATCGTCCTATCGCACTGCACCTCATTCCTTCGAGTGTTGTGCACCTCCAGGTGCAGGAATGCTCTGCAACGGCTGGCACGATGATCCACATCTTCCTCCCCCGGGGCCGAAGCGGCCCAAGCCACCGTTCTCCAGCAGAGATTGCCGGCACCAGCAGGAGGTCCGTCGTTGTCCCGTAGTCAGGTCTCCGCAGAGCACGGCGGCGCGCCGCCCCGCGACCTGCCGGCGCCACAGGCGCCGTCGGTCACCCTGCCGGTGACCGCGGGGCAGCGGGAGGTGTGGCTCGCCGAGCAGCACTCGCCGGCGCACCGGTCGGCGCTGCGGCTCGGCGAATACCTGGCGATCGACGGGCCGGTGGAGCCTAACCTGTTCGAGGCGGCGCTGCGCCAGGTCGTCCGCGAGGCCGACGCGTTGCGCGTACGGCTGGTGGCGGGCGCGGACGGTCCCGTACAGGTGCTGGAGCGCGAACTGCCGTGGACGCTCGCCTCCGTCGACCTGAGCGGCGCACCCGACCCCGAGGCGGCCGCACGCGCGTGGGTCGACGCCGACGTGGCCCGGCCCATGGACCTGGCCACCGGGCCGCTGTTCAGCTTCGCGCTGCTCAAGCTCGCGCCGGATCGGTTCTGGTGGTACCACACGTACCACCACGCGGCCGTCGACGCGTTCGGCTACGCCCTCGTGGCCCGACGCGCCGCCGAGGTGTACACGGCTCTCGTACGGGGCCACGACGCCGGCCCCTCGCCCTTCGGCCCGCTGGCGGCGCTGGTCCGGGCCGACCGGGAGTACCAGGAGTCCGCCGACCGCGCCGCCGACCGCGCGTACTGGACACGGCAGTTGGCCGGCTGGACGCGCGCCGCCGCTGCCGACGCAGGCGCCCGGGACGGCAGGAGCACCGCGGACGGCAGGGGCGGCGGGACCGCGCGGCTGCCGCAGCAGCGGCCGGCGGCCGAAGAAGCCGCCTCCCCCGAAGGCCCCGCGGGACCGGCGGCCGGGGACCCCGCGGACCGGCCCGCCCACCGGCCCGTGCCGCGCACCGAGTTGCTGCCGCTGCTGCGCCCGCGGGAGCTGCGCGCCGCCGCCCGGCGCGCCGGGATCTCCCGCTTCCGCCTGGTGTTCGCCGCCGTCGCGCTCTACGAGCACCGCCGCACCGGCGCCCGCGACATCGTCCTCGGCCTGACCGTCGCCGGCCGGACGGGACCGGACTCCCGCGCCACCCCGGGGATGCTGGCCAACAGCGTCCCGGTACGCCTGACCGTACGGCCCGGCATGCCGCTGCGGGACCTGCTCGCCCAGGTCGACGCGCGCATGCGCGAGGCGGTGGAGCACCAGCGCTACCGCGCCGAGGACCTGCACCGCGACCTCGGCCTGTCCCGCGGCCCCGGCACCGCGTACGCGCCGATGGTCAACCTCATCGGCTTCGACTACGACATCTCCTTCGCCGGCCACCGCTGCACTGCCCACAACCTGTCGTTCCCGCTCGGCGCCGACCTGATGATCATGGTGTGGGACCGCCGGGACGGCCGCGGCCCGCACCTGCGGCTGCACGCGCCGCCCGGCGTCCACGGCGCCGCCGAACTGGCGGACACCCAGCGCCGGCTGCTGGAGTTCGTGGCGCATCTGGCGGACACCGACCCGCACGTCCCCGTCGGCCGGCTCGACGCGCTGCCCGCCGGTGAGCGGCGGCAGTTGCTCGCGCTCGGCGACGCCACCGCCGCCGCCGCGCCCGCGACGCCGGTCGGGGCGCTCTTCGAGGCGCAGGTGCGCCGGACGCCCGAGGCGCCCGCCGTGGCGTCCGGCGGCACCACCGTGTCGTACGCGGAGCTGAACGCCCGCGCCAACCGGCTCGCGCACGCGCTCGCCGCCCGGGGGATCGGGGCGGAGGACGTCGTCGCGCTCGTCCTGCCGCGGTCGGTGGACCTCGTTGTCGCCGAACTCGCCGTGCTGAAGGCCGGCGCCGCCTACCTGCCGGTCGACCCCGGATACCCGCCCGCGCGGCGGGAGTTCATGCTCGGCGACGCCCGCCCCGCCCTCGTCCTTTCCGACCCGCGCGCCCTCGCCGAGCTGGCCGCCGGCCGGCCCGACACCGACCCGGGCATCGACGTCGACCCGCGCCGCCCCGCGTACGTGATCTACACCTCGGGCTCCACCGGCCGCCCCAAGGGCGTCGTGGTGCCGCACCGGGGCGTCGCCTCGCTCGTCGCCTTCCACACCGATCGGCTGCGGATCACCCCCGGCAGCCGCTTCCCGCAGCTCGCCTCCCCCAGCTTCGACGCCTGCACCTGGGAGATGTGCGTCGCGCTGCTCACCGGCGCCACGCTCGTGCTCGCCCCCGAGGACGACCCGCTGGCCGTCCTCACCGACCCCGCCTTCGGCATCACCCACGCCTTCGTGCCGCCGTCCGCCCTCGCCGTGGTGTCCGAGCCGGACAGCCCCGTGTCGACGCTCGCGGTCGGCGGCGAGCCGGTGCCGCCGGGGCTGGTCGCACGGTGGGCGCCCGGCCGGCGGTTCATGAACGTCTACGGGCCGACCGAGACCACCGCGATGGTGACCACCAGCCTGCCCCTCACGCCGGACGGCACCGCCCCGCCGATCGGCGGGCCGCACTCCGGCACCCGCCTGTACGTCCTGGACAGCGCGCTCCAGCCCGTCCCCGTGGGCACCCCCGGGGAGCTGTACATCGCCGGAGTGTCCCTCGCCCGCGGCTATCTGTGCCGGCCGGGGCTGACGGCCCTGCGGTTCGTGGCCGACCCGTACGGCCCGCCCGGGACCCGGATGTACCGGACCGGCGACGTGGTGCGCTGGCGCCCCGACGGGCAGGTGGACTTCGTCGGCCGCGCCGACCGGCAGGTCAAGATCCGCGGCTTCCGCATCGAGCAGGAGGAGGTCGAGGCGGCGCTGCTCGCCTGCCCCGGCGTCGCCGGGGCCGCGGTGCTCGCCCGCCGCGACCCGCCGGACGGCGACCTGCGGCTCGTCGCGTACGTCGTGGCGGCCGAGGACGGGCTGCGCGCGCCCGCGCTGCGCGAGCCCCTGCGCGCCCGGCTGCCCGGCTTCATGGTGCCCTCGGCGTTCGTCATGCTCGGCGAACTGCCGCTGAACGCCAACGGGAAGATCGACCGCGACGCCCTGCCCGCTCCCGAGGGGGACCCCGGGGAGGCCGCGGGCGCGCCGCCGCGCACCCCGCGCGAGCGGCTGCTGTGCGAGCTGTTCGCCGACGTGCTCGGCGTGCCGGACGTCGGCGCGGACACCGACTTCTTCGCCGCGGGCGGGCACTCGCTCCAGGCGATCCGCCTGGTCGCCAGGATCCGTACCGCTCTCGGGGCCGACCTCGCGCTCAGCGCGCTCTTCGAGGCGCCGACGGCCGCCCGGCTGGCGGCGCGGCTCGACGGCGCCGGCCCGGCCCGGCCGCCGCTCACCGCCGGGCCGCGGGCGGAGGCGGCGCCGCTGTCGTACGCGCAGCAGCGGCTGTGGTTCCTGCACCGCGCCGAGGGCCCCGGCGCCACGTACAACATCCCCTTCGCGCAGCGGTTCACCGGCGAGATCGACCGGGACGCGCTGGAGCGGGCGCTGGGCGACGTGGTGGCCCGGCACGAGAGCCTGCGCACGGTCTTCCCCGACACGGGCGGCGGCACGGACGCCGGCACCGGCGCCGACCCCGGGCCGCGGCAGCGGATCCTCGGCCCCGCCGCGGCCCGGCCCGCGCTGCCCGTCACCGAGGTCGCCGGCGAGGCGGAGCTGCGGCGGCGGCTGGCCGAGGCCGTGCGCTACGGCTTCGACCTCGCCGTCGAACCGCCGCTGCGCGCCGAGCTGTTCGTGCTCGGCCCCGCCGAGTCCGTGCTGTGCCTCGTCATCCACCACATCGCCGCCGACGGCTGGTCCATGACCCCGCTCACCCGCGACCTGGCGACCGCGTACGCCGCCCGCCTGCGCGGCCGGGAGCCCGACTGGCCGCCGCTGCCCGTCCGCTACACCGACTACACCCTCTGGCAGCGCAGCCTCCTCGGCGCCCCCGACGACCCGGACGGCCTGCTGCACCGCCAGCTCGCCCACTGGACGTCGGCGCTCGCCGGGCTGCCCGACGAGATCGCGCTGCCCCGCGACCGGCCCCGGCCCGCCGTCGCCTCGTACGCGGGCGGCCGGGTCCCGCTGCACATCGACGCCGAACTGCACGCCGCGCTCGCCCAGTTGGGGACCCGCTCGGGCGCCAGCCTGTTCATGGTGCTGCACGCGGGCCTGGCGGCCCTGCTGACCAAGCTCGGCGCGGGCACCGACGTGCCCGTCGGCAGCGTGATCGCCGGCCGCACCGACCAGGCCCTGGACGACCTGGTGGGCTTCTTCGTCAACACGCTGGTGCTGCGCACCGACACCTCGGGCGACCCCGCGTTCGCGGAGCTGCTGGAGCGCGTACGCGACACCGCGCTGGCCGCGTACGCCCACCAGGACGTGCCCTTCGAGCGGCTCGTCGAAGCGCTCGGCCCGCCCCGCTCCCCGGGCCGCCACCCGCTGTTCCAGGTCGCGCTCTCCGTCGACGCCGACGAGACCGCGGAGTTCACGCTCCCCGGGCTGCGCACCTCCCGGATGCGGGTGCCCACGCAGACCGCCAAGTTCGACCTGGACATCGGCATCGGCGAACAGCGCTCCCCGCGAGGCGAACACCTCGGTCTGACCGGCACCCTCGACTACGCCACCGACGTGTTCGACCGCGCCACCGTCCAGGACCTCGCCGACCGCTGGGTGCGCCTGCTGCGGGCCGCCGCGGCCGAACCGAACCTGCGGATCAGCCGCATCGACGTGCTCACCGACGCCGAACGCCGCCTGCTGACCGGCGGCGCCGCCGACGACCGCGCCCCCGCCCCGGCGCCGCCGCCCGCGCGCACGCTCACCGAGCTGTTCCGCGCGCGGGTACGTGCCGCCCCCGACGCGATCGCCGTCGCGGCGGGCGGTACGGAGCTGACGTACGCCGAACTCGACGCCCGCGCCGGCCGGCTCGCGCACGCCGTCGCCGCCCGCGGCGCCGGCGCCGAGGACGTCGTCGCCCTCGCCCTGCCGCGCTCCGCCGACCTCGTCGTGGCCCTCCTCGCCGTGCTCAAGGCCGGCGCCGCCTACCTGCCGCTCGACCCCGGCTACCCGGCCCCGCGCCTCGCGGCCATGGTCGCCGACGCCCGCCCCGTGCTGCTGCTCACGGACACCGCCACCGCGTCCGCCGGCACCCTCGGCACCGGCACCCCGCGGCTGCTGCTCGACACCCCCGAGACCGCCGCGGAGCTGAAGGGCCTGCCCGACACCGACCCCGGCCCCGCCCCGCGGCCCGGGCACCCCGCGTACGTCATCTACACCTCCGGCTCGACCGGCGCGCCCAAGGGCGTCGTCGCCCGGCACGCGAGCGTCGCCGCCGTCGCCGAGCGGTACCGGGAGCGGGTCTTCGGCCCGGTGGCCCGGCGCGCCGGCGGCCGGCCGCTGCGGGTCGCGCTGACCGCCTCGGTGTCCTTCGACGCCTCGTGGGGCCAGCTCGCGGCCCTCGCCGGCGGCCACGAGCTGCACGTGCCGGACGCCGGTACGTGGGCGGACGCCGACCGCTTCGTCGCGTGGCTGGCCGAACGGCGCGTCGACAGCGTCGACGTCACGCCCTCGTACATGCAGGTGCTGTGCGACCGCGGCCTGTTCGCGCACGGGCGCCGGCACCCCGCCCTCGCCGTCCTGGGCGGCGAGGCGCTGCCGGAGGGGCTCTGGCGCGAGCTGCGCGCCGTGCCCGGGCTGACCGCCCACAACATGTACGGGCCCACCGAGTGCACCGTCGACTGCGTGCAGGCGCGGCTGGACGACGCCGCCACCCCCGTGCTCGGCCGGCCCGTCCCCGGCGCCCGCGCGTACGTCCTGGACGCCGCGCTGCGCCCGGTGCCGCCCGGCGTGACCGGCGAGCTGTACATCGCCGGGGCCGGCCTGGCGCGCGGCTACCTGCGCCGCCCCGGCGAGACGGCCCGGCGGTTCGTGGCCGACCCGTACGGCCCCCCGGGCACGCGGATGTACCGCACCGGCGACCTCGCCCGCCGCCGCCGCGACGGCCGCCTCGACTTCGCCGGCCGCGCCGACGACCAGGTCAAGGTCCGCGGCCACCGCGTCGAACCCGGCGAGGTCGAAGCCGCCCTCGCCGCCCACCCCGCCGTCGCCCACGCCGCCGTGACCGCCCGCGCCGACCACCGCGGCGACACCAGGCTCGTCGCCTACGCCGTGCCCGCCGCCGGCGACCCCGGCACCGGCCCCGCGGCGCTGCGCACCTTCCTCCGCGAACGGCTGCCCGCCCACGCCGTGCCGTCGGCGGTCGTGGCGCTGCCCGAGCTGCCGCTGACGCCCAACGGCAAACTCGACCGCCGCGCCCTGCCGGACCCGGGCACCGCCGCGCCTCCCGGCGCCGGCCGCGCCCCGCGCACCCCGTACGAGAAGGCCCTGTGCGAGCTGTTCGCCGAAACGCTGGAGCTGCCCGCGGTCGGCGTCGACGACGACTTCTTCGAACTGGGCGGCCACTCCCTGCTCGCCACCCGGCTCGCCGGCCGCATCGGCGAACGGCTCGCCGTCCCCTTCAGCCTCTCCGCGCTCCTGGAGGCCCCCACCCCGGCCGGGCTCGCCCGGCAGCTCACCGCCGACGGCCCGCGGGCCGCACCCTCCTGGGTGCCGGACACCGAGGCCAAACTCAGCCCCGCGCTGCGGTTCACCGCCGCCCCGCCGCCGGCCGGCGGCCCGCGCGAGGTGCTGCTGACCGGCGCCACCGGCTTCGTCGGGGCGTTCCTCCTCGCCGAGTTGCTGCGCGCCACCACCGCCCGGGTGCACTGCCTGGTCCGGGCGCGCACCGCCGCCGAGGCGTGCGAGCGGCTGGCCGCCGCCCTGCGCGCGTACGGCATCGACGCCGCGGCCGGCGACCCGCGGACCGTCGTCGTCCCGGGCGACCTCGGTGCCGTCGACCTCGGCGCCGGGCCGGAGCGCTGGGCCGGGCTGCGCGACGGCGTCGACACGATCGTCCACGCCGGCGCCCGCGTCCACCACCTCTCGCCGTACGCCCGGCTGAAGCCGGCCAACGTCGAGGGCACCCGCACCCTGCTGGGGCTGGCGGCCGAAGGGCGGCCGAAGGCGTTCCACCACCTGTCGACGCTCGGGGTGTTCCGGGCGCACGGCCCCGCCGCCCCGCCCGTCACGGAGGAGTCGCCGACCGGCGGCGAGCAGCACCCGTACGGCAAGGGCTACTCCGCGAGCAAGTGGGTCGCCGACCGGCTGGTGGAGCGGGCGTTCGCGCGCGGCGCGAGCGGCGGGATCCACCGGCTCGGCCGCATCTGGGCGCACTCCGCGACCGGCGCCGTCAACCGCGACGACATGTTCTCGCGACTCCTGGCGAGCTGCGCCGAACTCGGCTGCCACCCGGTGGAGCCGGCGCTCGACGAGGCGCTGCTCCCCGTCGACGTCCTCGCCCGCGCCGTCGTCGCGCTGGTGCTGCGGGACGACGGCGGCCCCGGCGCCGTCCACCACCTGCACCACCCGCAACGCACCGGCCCCGGCGCCTTCATGGCCGGACACGACCGGCTGCACGGGACGCGCTCCGCCGAGGTGCCGCTCGCCGTGTGGCTGGAGCGCCTGCGCGAGACGGGCGCACGCGGCCTTGAGCTGCCGATCGCGCCGTACCGCGAATACCTGGAGAGCCTGGCCGCCGCGCCGGCGGCGAGACCAGGCCCGCCAGGTCCTGCGTTCGACAACGGCAGGACGGTCGCGCGGCTGCGGCGGTACGGGATCGCCCTCCCGGACGTCGATGCCACCGCCGTCGACGCCTACTGGACCTTCGTGAACCACTAGCGCGCGCCTGCCGTACGAGACCGACCGTCCGCGCCGCCGCGGCGGCGCACCGCCCGAGAGAACCGGTGACTGCTTCGATGACCCCGACCCTGGCCGCAGCCCCCCGCACCAACGGTGCGGCGGTGGCGGCACCGAGCGCCCGTATCCGCGCCGGGAGCCGCGCGAGACCGAGGCCGCGCTCGATCCTGCCCGGGCGGCAGCGCTGGGAGGTCGACCTCTTCCGGGGCCGGCCCGGTCTGGCCCGGGTGGCGGAGGCGTCGCTGCGGCAGTCCCCGGGCATCGAGGACGTACACGTCAACCCGGTCACCGGCCGCGTACTCCTGCGGCACGACCACACCCTCGGCCCGCGCGACGCCGCCCGGCTGCTGCACCTCGCGGTCGACCGCGTGCTGACGGCCCTGCACACGCCCTCGGCCGACCTGCTGGTCCGCGACCCCGCCGCCCCGCCCGAGACCACCGGGCCCGGCGCCGCGCCCCGCGGCGGCGCCCGCCCCCGGCGCGGCCCCGAAGGCACCGCCCGCCGGCTGCCCAAGATCCTGGGCCTCGGCTGCGCCGCGGCGGCGGCGGTCGCCGGCGGGCCGCTGCTGCTGCGGTTCCTCAGACGCCCCCTGCTGACCCTCGGCGCGGCGGCCGTGGCGACGGCCGTCGTCGTGCGGCGGGCGTGGCGCAGGACCGACCGGGGCCGCGAGGGGCCGTCCGGGACGGGCCCGCGGCGCCACGCCGTCAGACGCATCGTCGGCCGGCACCGGCGCAAGTTCGGCGTGGCGGCGCTGCTTTCCGCGGTGTCCACGCTGGCGGAGATGGCGCTCTTCGCGCTCACCCCCTCGATCGTGCTGCTGGTCGCGCGCGGCGGCAGCGCCACCCTCGCCCGGTTCGGCATCGCCGGCCTCCCCGCCCAACTGGGCATGCTCGCCGGCGCCGGCGCGTTCGCCTGCGTCGTCATGGCGGGCTCCGGCTACGCGGCCAGCGTCGCCTGGCGCGGAGTGGCCCAGGACGTCGAGGACGACTGGCGCATCCGTACCTACGCGCACGTCCAGAGCGTCGCGCCGGCCGACCTGGAGAACGAGCGCGTCAGCCGCGTCAACGCCGTGCTGTCCGAGGACATCGGCCAACTCGGCACGTTCGTCGGCACGAACATGCACGACGTCGTGCAGATGGGCGCGGGACTGGCGCTGCTCGTACCGATGTTCCTGCTGCTCGCGCCGCAGCTCGCCTGGATCGCGTTCGCGCCGATCCCGCTGGTGACCTGGCTGTCGTTCCGCTTCCACGAGCGCGCGGTGGCCGACACCGCCGCATGCGGCGAGCGCCGGGCGCAGCTCAACAGCCGGGTGACCGAGAACCTGCACGCCCACACCACCATCAAGGCCGCGACGACCGAGGCGCACGAGATCGCCCGTATCAGCGAGCTGAACGGCCGGTGCAGCGAGGCCAACAGGTCCGCCGACCGCAGCGCCGCGATGCCGCCGCAGATCCTGCGGCTGGCCGGCGGCTCGGCGCTGGTGGGCACGGTGCTGCTGGGCGGACGGGCCGTGCTGCGCGGCGAGCTGGCGGTGGCGGCGTTCGGCCCGCTGATCGAACTCCCGGGCATCGCCATGCTGAAGCTGTCCCGCGTCGGCAGCGCCTCGGATCACTACCAGCGCACCCTCGCCGCCCTGGAGCGCGTCGAGCGGCTGTACGAACTGCCCGTGGAGCCGGTCGCGCACGTCGGGCCGGACGGCCCGGCCGTGGAAGGCCGCGAGCTGTCCCCGCGCAGCCTGAAGGGGCGCATCGAGCTGCGGAAGGTGACCTTCTCCTACCCCGGCCGAGCCCCCGCGCTGCGCGACACCTCGCTGGTCATCCCGTCCGGCCGGACCACCGCCCTGGTCGGCACCACCGGCGCGGGCAAGACCACGATCGCCAAGCTCCTCATGCGCTTCCGCCACCCCGAGGAGGGACAGGTGCTGCTCGACGGCACCGACGTACGCACCCTCGCGCTGCCCGACCTGCGGCGCGCCATCGGGTACGTCACCCAGGAGCCGTTCCTCTTCGACGCGACGATCGCGGAGAACATCCGCTACGGCACCTTCCACGCCACCGAGGCCCAACTCGTCGCCGCCGCCCGCACGGCGGGAGCGCACGCGTTCATCGACAGTCTCCCCGACGGCTACGACACCAGGGTCGGGGAGCGGGGCGCGGCGCTCTCCGGCGGGCAGCGCCAGCGGATCGCGCTGGCCCGTACCGTGCTGCGCGACCCTCCGGTGGTGATCCTCGACGAGGCCACGTCCGCCGTCGACAACGAGACCGAGGCCACCATCCAGCGGGCCCTCCAGGTCTTCGGCGCCGACCGCACGATGCTCGTCATCGCCCACCGGCTCTCCACCGTCCAGGGCGCGGACCGCATCTACGTCATGGGCTCCGGGGGAGTGGTCGCCGAGCGGGGCACGCACGACGAACTCGTCGCGCTCGGCGGCGTCTACACCTCCCTGTGGAAGCTCCAGGCAGGCGGGCCGGCGCCCGTGTAGCAGGTGGTCATTCCTTCGGGTGGTAACGCCACGCAGGGCCTCAAGCAAAGCCGCTGAACCCAGACAGTGATTGTCCGTTGAGAACCAGGAGCGTGGAATGACGCACGCGACCAATCCGTTCGAGGACGACGAAGCCCGTTTCCTGGTGCTCGTCAACGACGAGGGAGAGCATTCGCTCTGGCCGTCCTTCGCCGACGTACCGAAGGGCTGGGCCGTCGCCCTCCCCGAGGGCACCCGGCAGGCGTGCCTGGAGTACGTCGAGAGGACGTGGACCGACATGCGGCCGCGCAGCCTCGCCGAGGCCGCGGACGGTGGCCGATGACCTCGCCGCAGACCGCCCCGGCACCGGCGGGCTCCGCACCGGCGGGCTCCGCGCCGGCAGGCTCCGCACCGGCGGGTGCCGCGTCGTCGGGTACGACGTCGGGCCCCGCCTCGACGGGTGCCGCACCGTACCGTCCCGCCCGCCAACTCCCGCCCTCCGGGACCCCGTACGCGACCTCCCCGGAACTCGGCGCCGTCCTCGCCCGCCACCCCGCGCTCGGGGACTTCGCCTGCCGCGTCACCGACTTCCTCGACCTGCATCTGCCCGATCCGGTCACCGAGGAGGCGGCCCGGCCGCCCTGGCTCGACCTGCGCAGCCACGCGGCCCGGGCGGGGCTGACCGGCTTCGACGTGGCCGGTCCGCCGGCCGCGGCGGGCGGCGGCGCGGACCTCGCCGGCGGTCGCGCCCACGCGGCCGGGTGCGGCCCGGCCGGTGCGGTGCCCGCGGGGCTGGAGCGGGTGGCGCAGGGGCTCGCGATGTTCCTCGCCGGGCGGCGCGACTGCGACGCGCGCGAGGTCTTCAGCTCGGGCCACGGCGCGATGGCCCTGCGCTACGGCGCGCCCGCCGTCGCCCGGGCGGTACGCGACCGGGTGGTCGGGCGCGGCGAGCTGGCGGGCGTCGCCTCCAGCGAGCCGCACTCCGGCTCGGACCTGCGCGGGCTGCGCACGGTGGCGGCCGACCACGGCGACCACCTGGTCCTGTCGGGCACCAAGGGGCTGGTCAGCCGGGTCGAGGAGGCCGTCGGCTTCGTCGTCTTCTGCAAGGTGGTCGCGCCCGAGCAGGCCGCCGCGCTGACCGCGGAGGGAGCCGACGCCGCCGGTGACCACGCGGGTCTGCGCGAGGTACCGCTGTCGGCGCTCTGGCTGCCGATGGACGCCCCGGGCGTACGCACCCAGACCGCCGCCCCGCTGGGCCTGCGCGGCTGGAGCCTGGGCCACCTGCACTTCGACGGCGTACGGGTCGAACGCGACCGGCTGCTCGGCGCCCCGGGCGACGGCCGCCGGATCTTCGACGCGCACTTCGCCGGCTGGCGGCTGATGATGGCGCTGGTCTGCCTGGGCGCGGCCGGCGCCGCGATCGACGAGGCGACGGTACGTACCCGCCGGCGCAGCGTCGGCAGGACGTCGCTGGCGAGCATCCCGTCCGTGGCGTCCCGGCTCGGTACCGCGGCGGCGGAGGTGCAGGCGGCCACCGCCTGGTGCTTCTCGCTGCTGGAGAGCATCGACCGCGACGCGGACGGCGTCGACGAGGCGGCGTGCTCGGCGGCGAAGGCGCTGGCCACGGATGCGTCGTACCGCGTGGTCGACCTCGCGCTCCAACTCCACGGCAGCGACGGGTACACGTGCCACACCCCGATGGAGAAGCGCCTCCGCGACATCCGCGGACTCCGTATCGCCGACGGCCCGAACGACGTCCTGTACAGCGTGCTGGCGCACTCGCTGCTCGAAGGCTCCCGGGCCGGCGTGCGCATGGTGCGGCAGCGGCGGATGTGAGCGGAGGCTCGCGGGCTGCGGTCAGGGAAGCTTTCCGCGCAGCGCGGAAAGATAAAAGGGGATTCTCTTCACGGCCTTGCGGGATACCGGAAATACCTCGATCTCGTCGCATCGGTGGTCGTTGATGGTGAGCATGTATTCGCCGTCCGCGTGCCGCAGTTCCGCGGAATACAGGACGCCGTCATCCAGGTTTTCTCGTTCATTCACAGGGAAACCATAGGTCACGTCGGGAAGCGGAAGATCGACTCAATCCCGCGGCACTCGAAAGAGTGAAGATTCCCAGGTCAGCATGGTAGGAAGTCCGCTTCGTCCGCTAGGCTCTGAAATGGCAGACGGGGAAATCATGAACGAAATTCGAAGGGGTGGGTGCTGGCGATGATTCCAGTGCTTCCTGTGTTCTTGGTCGGGGCGGTATCCGCGCCCCTTATCAAGAAGGTCATCCGGCCGGTCGTCCGCGGCACCATCAAGACCTCCGTGAAACTGGCGGTCGATGTGAAACGTGCTGCGCACGAGATCAACGAGGACATCAGCGACATCGCCGCCGAGGCGAGCGCGGAGGCGTTCGCCTCCGATGTCCGGGGTGACGCGGACGTGCCGCGTCAGGGCGCCAAGAAGCCGCGCGCCGGCAAGGCGGTCGCGACGGACTGACGCGGGCGGCGGGCCCGGCGGCGCCGGGCCCGGATGCGACACTGCTGCCGAGGTGATCGCATGGTGTCCGGGAGTCCGACTCCGCCGCGCGGCGGCGTCGTTGTCGTCGGTGCCGGGGTGGTCGGCGCCTCCGTGACGTACCACCTGGCCCGTCTCGGGGTACGTGTCACGCTGCTCGACCGCGAGCCGGCGCCGGCGGCGGGCGTCACCGGCGCCTCCTTCGCCTGGATCGGCGGCACCGGCGGCGACTGGCCCGGCGGCGCGGCGGACCTGCGCGGGGCCGTGCTCGCCGACCACCGGCGGCTGGCGGCCGAGGTGCCGGGCTACGCGGTCCGCTGGACGGGCTCGCTGGCGTGGACCGGCGAGCCGGCCGCGGACGAGGACCCCCCGGCGCCGGGCGGCCACCGGGTCGTACGGGACGAGATCGCCGCACTGGAGCCGCACCTCCGCAACCCGCCCGCGCACGCCCTCCACATCCCGGGCGACGGAGGTCTCGACCCGGCGGCGATGACCCACGCGCTGATCGCCGCCGCCCGCGCCCGCGGTGCGACGGTGCTCCTCGGCACGGCCGTGACGTCGCTGGAGACCTCCGGCGGCCGGGTCGTCGGCGCGCGGTCCACGGCCGGACTCCACCCCGCGGCGACGGTCGTCCTCGCCGCCGGCACCGGCGTCGCCGACCTCAGCGCGCCGCTTCCCGCCGACGTACCCGTGCCCGTGTCCCCGGCCTTCCGGGTCCGCCTCGCGGCGCCGCCCGGGCTGGTCAGGACCATCGTGTCGGCACCGGAGTTCGAGGTCCGCGAGGTCCGCGACGGCGAACTCCTCATGACCGTCCCGTGCCCCGACGACACCTCGCCGCCGGCCCTGGAGCGGGCCGCCCAGGACGCCCTGCGCCACCTGCGGGACGCGTTCCGCGGCGCCGGCACCTGCCGCCGGCTCGACCACCGCCTCGGCCGGCGCCCGATGCCGCCCCGCGGACCGCTCATCGGCTACGCGACGCCCGACCGCTCCGCGTACGTCGCCGTCATGCACTCGGCCGTGACCCTCGCCCCCACCGCCGGGCGGCTGGCCGCGGCCGAACTCGCCACCGGCGAACCGGCCCCGGAACTGCGCCGCTGCCGCCCGCAGGGCGCTTTGCAGGAAGGCGCCCCGTAGAAAAGCGGGCCGCCGCCGCGTACGTCCTTCCCGGCTACGCCTGCGCCCCGATCCTCGCCGTCTGCACGGCCGCCGTGCACCCCCTCGCCCGGTACGGGCCCGCGCGGCTAGGGGTGATCGCGAGAGGAGTGGGCGAGGGCGCTGGGGGTGGCGCAGCCGACGATCGCCGGTGCCTCCCGGACCAGGGTGTCGTCCGTGAGCGCCGCCACCATGAACAGCGCGAAGTCCACCCGCCGGGTCAGATCGCTGGCCAGCACCGGGTCGCCCACGTGCCTGCTCCACACGGGAAGCCCCTGGCTCTCGCCCTCCTCCAGCGAACTGCCGCGCACCACCGTCCAGCGGGTGTCGCTGGCGAAGATCCGCCGGCACGCCTCCACCTGGTCGTCGATTTCCACGGCCCGTACGAGCTTGCCGAGCACGGCGGCGACCCGCAGGCCCGCGGTGAACCGGCGGGAGTAGCGGTCCCGGCCGTCCCGGGTGATGTGCCACCCGCAGGAGAAGACGAGCCGCGCACCCGGCCGCGCGTGGTCGAGCACCGCCTGCGCCGTACCGGACGAGTACTGGCGCACCCCCCAGGGCACCAGCACCGTCAGCACGCCGTCGCAGCCGTCGACCGCGCGGCGTATCACCTCGGGGTCGTTCGTGGGTCCGGGCGCGACGGTGATCCGCCCCTCGTACGCGGCGAGCTTCGGCACGCTGCGCTCGCGGCAGACGCCGACGACCTCGTATCCCCGGTCCAGCGCGTGCCGGACCATGTACTGCCCGAGCTTCCCCGAGGCGCCGACGATGCAGACCTTCCGCTTCGTGCCCATGACGTGTGCCTCTTCCGCCGAAGCGCAACCTTATGACGTAAGGCAGGTTAACCTTATGGCGTAAGGCAGTCAACGGACCGACAGGAGCGAAGGGATGCCCGAGGGAAGGAAGCGCCGGGGGCGCACGCCCCTCAGCCGCGAGCTGGTGATCCGCACGGCGGTCGCGGTCGCGGACGAGAAGGGCACGGGCGCCCTCACCATGCGGGCCGTCGCCGGGCCCCTGAGCGTCGAGGCGATGTCCCTGTACCACCACGTCGCGGGCCGGGAGGACATCCTCGACGGCATGGTGGACGCGGTGTTCGCGGAGATCGAACTGCCCGCGCACGACACGGACTGGAGGGCCGCGATGCGCGCCCGGGCCCACTCCGCCCGCACCGCCCTGCGCCGCCACCCCTGGGCCGTCTCCCTGATGGACTCCCGCACCCACCCCGGTCCCGCCACCCTCCGCCACCACGACGCGGTCATCGGCGCCCTGCGGGCCGCCGGCTTCTCCGTCGCCATGACGGCGCACGCCTTCTCGCTGATCGACAGTTACCTCTACGGCTTCGTCATCCAGGAGACGAGCCTGCCGTTCGACGGCACGACGGAGCTGGAGGAGGTCGCCGGCGCCATCGTCCGGAACATGCCCCCCGGCGCGTACCCCCACCTCACCGAACTCGCCACGGAGCACGCCCTCAAGCCGGGCTACGACCACGCCGGGGAGTTCACCTTGGGCCTGGACCTCATCCTCGACGCGCTCCACCCCGACGAGGCGTGAGCCGCCGCCCGCCCGGCACCCGGGCGCGCCGCCCTACGAGGGGCCGTCCCCGGGCGGCAGCGCGGCGGTGACCTCGGCGGCGGCCCTGGCCAGGAGTTCGTCGTCGGGGGCGGCGTCCCGTTCCGTGCGGTTGGTCATGACGGCCAGCACGAGGGGGGCGCGGTCCGGGGGCCAGAGGACCGCGATGTCGTTGCGGGCGCCGTAGGTGCTGCCCGTGCCGGTCTTGTCGCCGACCTTCCAGGTCCCGGGCACGCCGGCGCGGATGAGGGTGTCGCCGGTGGTGTTGGTGCGCAGCCACGTGGTGAGCTGGGCGCGGTCGGCCTTGTCGAGGGCGTCGTCCAGGACGAACGCGCGCAGGTCGCGGGCGAGCGCGCGGGGCGTGCTGGTGTCGCGGGTGTCGCCCGGGGTCCAGCGGCTCAGTTCCGGTTCGTCGCGCACCATGCGGGTGACGTCGTCGCCGATCGCTTCCAGCTCGGCGTCCATGCCCGCGGGGCCGCCGAGTTCGGCGAGGACCAGGTTGGCCGCGGCGTTGTCGCTGAAGCGGACGGCGGCCTCGCACAGGTCGCGCAGGGACATGCCGGTGGCGACGTGCTCCGCGGTCACGGGGGAGTGGGCGATCAGGTCGTCCCGGGAGTACGTGACGACCCGGTCCAGCTCCCGCGCCGAGTGCGTGCGGAGCACGACGCCCGCGGCCAGCGCCTTGAACGTGGAGGCGTACGGGAAGCGTTGGTCCGCGTGGTACGCGACCTCCCGGCCCGTGCCCGTGTCGACGGCGTACACGCCGAGGCGCGCGCCGTAGTCGCGCTCCAGGGCCGCCAGTTCGCGGACGTACGCCTCCGGCGACGGCGACGGTGACGCCGATGCCGACGGGGAGGAGGCGGGCGACGGCGGCGCCTTCGCTTCCGGGTCCTCCTCGCCGCCGCACGACGTCAGCGGTGCGAGGACCAGCGCGCAGAGCGCGCCGACCGCCGCGCGGTGGGTGCGGGTGAGCCGCATGCTCGGGGACCTCCGGGGGTGGGCTGTGCCGGCACCACCCTCGCCCATCGGGCGATCACGCGTCCACTCGCCCCGCGCCCCGCCGAACGGCCGAACGGCCGAAAGAGGCCAGGAACTGTCCGCCTTCGCTTCTACGGTGGCGGGGAGCCGACAAACGAGAGGCACCACCCATGACCATCGTCGTCACCACCCCCACCGGCCACGTCGGATCCCGCGTCGTCCGCCTCCTCCTCCAGGCCGGCGTACGCCCCCGGGTGCTCGTCCGCGATCCCGCGCGGCTGGACCCGGCGACCTGCGACCTCGTCGACGTACGGCCCGGCGACCTGACGGACGCCGCGTTCGTCCGTGAGTCGACCGCCGGGGCGCGGACCGTCTTCTGGGTCGACCCGACCCCGGCCACGGACGCCGACCCGGTCGCGGCCTCCGAGCGGACCGCCGCCGGCGTGGTCGAAGCCGCCCGCGCCGGCGACGTCGAGCGGGTCGTCCTGCTCAGCAGCGTCGGCGCCGAACTGCGCGACGGGGCCGGGCACATCGACGCGCTCGGCCGGATCGAGGCGAGCCTCGACGCCACCGGCGCCGACACCCTCCACCTGCGCTGCGGCTACTTCTTCACCAACCTCGAAAGCGCCCTGGACGACCTGGCCCGCGGGGTGCTCACCACGCAGTTCCGGCCCGAGCGCCCCATGGCGTGGGTCGACCCGCGCGACATCGGCGACGTCGTCGCCGCGCGGCTGCTCGCGGAGGACTGGAAGGGGCGCGTGGTGCAGGGCGTGCACGGGCCGGAGGACCTGAGCTTCGTGCAGGTCGCGGAGGTCCTCACCGGGGCGCTGGGCCGGCCGGTGCGGGTGCGGGCCGTCACCGACGACGACGTCCGCGCGGCGCTGGGCTCCGTGGGGCTGCCGCCCGGCGCCGTGGAGGGCATCGTCGGCATGGCCGCCGGCACCCGCGACCTGATCCCCGAGCAGCCGCGCGACGTGGTCACCACCACCCCCACCACCCTTGCCGCCTGGGCGTACGCCCACCTGCGGCCGATGCTCGACGAGGCGGCACGCGGCGAGGCGAACGGCGAAGCCGCGGCCTGAACGGCCGGCCCGCCGCCGGGCCCGCCCGCAGACCGCAGACCGCAGACCGCAGACCGCGGCCTGCGGCCCGCCGGACACGGGCCGCAGGCGCCGGGGGCACCGGGCGTACGACCCGACCCCCCGGCCGCGCCGGCTCCCCTCACCCGCCCGCCCCGGGCTCCGCCTTCGCCTCCGCCCGCCCCCGCACCCCGCCCCGCGGCAGGTGCCGCAGCGTGAACACCCCCAGCGCCGCGTGCAGCAGCGCCGCGACCAGCGCCGCCGCGTGCAGCCCCGTGACGAACGCCGCCTGGGCGTCCCCGGCCGCCGCCGCCGTGATCCCCGGCACCTGAAGCGTCTCGGTGAGGGTGCCGGCCAGGTCGGGGCCCTGGAGGCGGAAGACCAGCGCCGCGAGCGAGCCGAGCAGGGCGATGCCGAGGGCGTTGCCGAATTCGTTGCTCGTCTCGGCGATCGCCCCGGCCGACCCGGCGCGCTCCGGCGGTACGGCGGCGACGGCGGTGTCGGCGACGAGGCTGAAGGAGATCCCGTAGCCGACCCCGGCGACGGCGGTGGAGGCGACGTACCAGCCGGTGCCGCCCGAGACGCCGGTGGGCAGGATGAGCAGCACACCCCCGGCGACCAGGAAGTGGGAGGCGAGCAGCCCGGCGCGGGTGCCGGTGCGCGCGACCACCGCCGGGGTCACGACGGTGGTGACGGTGAGCACGATTGCGCCGGGGAGCGTGACGAGGGCCGCGTCGAAGGCGTCCAGTCCGCGTACGGACTGGAGGTAGATGCCGCCCAGGTACGCCACCGCCGACCACGCCGCCAGCGGCAGCAGCCCGGTGACGGCCGCGATCGCGAACACCCGGTCGCGGAAGAGCCGGAGGTCGACCAGCGGGTGCTCCAGCCGCAGTTGGCGGCGTACGAACCACCACAGCAGGGCCGCGCCGGCACCGGCCGCGACGAGCGGGACGACCGCCGGCCCGTGGGCCGCCGCGTGCTTGATCCCGTAGACGGCCAGCAGGATGCCCGCGGCGGAGAGCACGACGCTCCGCGCGTCGATGCGGCCCCGCCCTCCGGTGCGTACCTCGCGCAGCAGCCGCGGGGCGAACAGCAGGAACAGCGCGACCACCGGAATGTTGATCAGGAACACCGAGCCCCACCAGAAGTGCGCGAGCAACTGCCCGCCGACGACCGGGCCGAGCGCGAAGCCCGCGGCGAAGGCCGCCGCGAAGATCCCGATGGCCTGCGAGCGCCGGCGCGCGTCGGTGAACAGCTCACTCAGCACCGCGAGCGCCGACGGCAGCAGCGTGGCGCCGGCCACGCCCATCAGCACCCGGAAGGCGATCAGCAGCTCCGCCGACGGCGCGAACGCGGCGCCCGCCGAGGCGGCGCCGAAGACCGCGGCCCCGGTCATCAGCAGCCGGAGCCTGCCGTACCGGTCGCCGATGTTGCCGAACGCGATGAGCAGCGAGCCGACCGCGAACCCGTAGCCGTCGAGGATCCACAGCGCCTGGTCCGCGGACGGCGACAGCTCCGCGGAGATCCGCGCCATCGCCAGGAACAGCACCGAGCCGTCCATGGCGACCAGCAGCACCGGGCCGAGCACCACGAGCAGCCCGAGCCAGGCCCGCAGCCCGGGGGCACCGGGGGACCCGGGGGACCCGGGGGAAGGAGGGGCGGAAGGATCGGGGGAGGAGGAAGCAAGCCGTACGTCCATGGCCACGACGGTGCTCCGCCGCGCGCCGGGCAGCCATCCCCGTACCGTGGGTACACCCGGCAGGGATACCCACGGCCATCCCGCTCCCGCCTGCGCCGACGTAGCCTCGGAGCCATGGAACTGGAGAGCCTCGGGGCGTACCTGAAGACCCGCCGCGACCGGGTCACGCCCGACGCCGCCGGACTCGGCACCTACGGCGCCGCCCGCCGCGTACCGGGCCTGCGCCGTGAGGAACTGGCGCAGCTCGCCGGGGTGAGCGCCGGGTACTACACGCGTCTTGAGCAGGGGCAGGCCGGCACCGCCTCCCGGCAGGTCCTCGACGCCCTGGCCCGCGTGCTGCGCCTGGACCCGACCGAGACGGCCCACCTGCACAACCTGGCCCGCCGCCCCGCCGCGCCGCGGCTGGTCCGCCCCGGCCCCGAGCAGCCGCACCCCCGGGTGCTGTCGCTGCTGACGTCCCTGGACGAGACCACGCCGGCCGTCGTGCTGGGCCGCCGCGGCGACGTGCTGGCCTGGAACCGCACCGGCCACGCGCTCACCGCCGAGCACGTCGACTTCGACGCGCCCCGCGACCCCGCCCGCCGGCCGTCCGTGCCCCGGATGTTCTTCCTCGACCCGCTCGTACGCGACCAGCACGCCAACTGGGCGGAGCTGGCCCGCATCCACGTCGCGTACCTGCGGCTGACCGCCGGCCGCTACCCGGCCGACGCGCGCCTCGCCGAGCTGATCGGCGAACTCGCCATGGGCAGCGCGGACTTCGCCGGGCTGTGGGCCTCCGGCGACGTCGCCGACTGCACCGTGGGCACGATGCGCCTGCGCCATCCCACCGTCGGCGCGCTCGACGTCGACTACCAGGTCTGGCTCCAGCCCGACAGCCCCGACCACCGGCTGGAGGTCTACACCCCCAACGGCCCCGCCTCGGCCGACGCGCTCCGACTGCTGGCCGCCGGGACGCACCGGCCCGGCCCCTGGCACGATGCCGGACATGACCTCAGCGAACGAGCAGGGTGACCGGGGCGGCCGAGGACAGCGGGAGCGGCGCGAACGGCAGGAGCAGCGCGAGCGCAGCCGGCAGGCCGGCTCCTTCGGTGCCGCGGCCGGCGCCTACGAGCGCGGCCGGCCGCCCTACCCGCCCGCGGCGAGCGCCTGGCTGGTGCCCGACGCCGCCCGCACGGTGGTCGACCTCGGCGCCGGCACCGGCAAGCTGACCCGCGCCCTGCGCGCCCCCGGCCGGGAACTCGTCGCCGTCGAGCCCTCCGACGGCATGCGCGCGGAGTTCGCCCGCGTGCTGCCCGGCATCCGGGCCCTCGCCGGCACCGCCGAGGCGATCCCCCTGCCCGACGCGAGCGCCGACGCCGTCGTCTGCGCCCAGGCGTGGCACTGGGTGGACCCCGCCCGCGCCGTCCCGGAGGCCGCCCGGGTGCTGCGCCCCGGCGGGCGGCTCGCGCTGGTGTGGAACAGCCGCGACGAGTCGGTGCCGTGGGTCGCGGAGCTGGGCCGCCTCCTGCGGGAGTACGCCGCGGCCCCCACGGAGGACCGCCAGACGGACCGCGTCGGCGCGCCGTTCGGGCCCGTCGAGCGGCGCGACTTCCGCTGGCGCCATCCGATGTCGGTCCCGGAGATCGTCGACATGGTCGCCTCCCGCAGCTACGTGATCACCCTGGACCCCGCCGTACGCGCCGGCCTGCTGGACCGGGTGCGGGCGCTGCTCGCGGCGGAGCGACCGGGTGAGATGCCGTACGTGACCGAGTGCCATCGCGCCGAGCGATGAGTTCTGCCGGGCCGGGTGGTCTATCCGTACGGAGAACCCATTCCTGAACGCCGGAGGAGCACCATGACCGCCAAGGCACTACCGCCCGTCGTCGACACCGGCACCTGGCGCCGCGAGCTGGACGAGCTGCGCGTCCGGGAGAAGGCCGCGACCCGGGAGCTGGACGCCATCGCCGCGCAGCGGCGCCGGCTGCCGATGGTCGAGATGCCCGACTACACCCTGGAGGGTGCGGACGGGCCGGTCCGGCTGGTCGATGTCTTCGACGGCAAGTCGCAGCTCATCGTCTACAACCACATGTGGTTCGAGGGCAAGGAGTGGCAGTGCGGGGGCTGTACGAGCCTCACCACGCAGTACACCCGGCTCGGCTTCCTCGATCCCTACGACGCGCGGTTCGTCATCGTCACGCAGGGCCCGATCGACGAGGCGCTCGCGTACAAGAAGCGCGTCGGTAACAAGATGACCTGGTATTCCACCGCGAACAGCGCGTTCGGCGCCGATGTCGACGCCCCGCCCGGCGGCGGGTTCGCGCTCAACGTCTTCCTGCGCGACGGCGACACCGTCTACCGCACCTGGCACACCAACGGGCGCGGCACCGAGCAGCTCAGCCACACCTTCCCGCTGGTCGACGTGCTGCCGTACGGGCGGCAGGAGGAGTGGCAGGACTCGCCGGAGGGCTGGCCGAAGTCGCCCGCGTACAGCGGCTGGCTCGACTCGAAGGACGTCGCCCGCCTCTACGGCGAGGACGCCTGACCTCCCGCGCCGTCACGGACCGTGCGGCGGCGGCGGCGGTGGTGGTGGCGGGAGCGTCGACGTGCTCGGGGCGGACTCGGGCCACACCAGCAGCAGCGGGCACGGCGCGTGGTCGACCACGAAGCGGCTCGCCGGGCCCAGGCTGCGCGGGCCCAGGTGCGAGCGGTCGCCGTCCCGGGCGACGACCAGCAGGTCGGCGCCCTCCGCCGCCGCGACGACCTCCCGCTCGGCCCGCCCCGCGCGCCTGTCCCGGGTGCAGGGCCGGCCCAGCCGCGCCGCGGCCTCGGCCAGCAGCGCGTCGGCGGAGGCGTCCGCGAGGTGCTCCAGCCGCTCGCCGGGGTCGGGCCGGCCCCGGCCGAGGAGCCCTGCGAGCGCGCCGTGCGCCGCGCCGGGCACGTCCGCGGGGGCGACGTGGAGCAGGACGACCTCCGCGCCGTCGGGCGCGTGCGTGCCCGCGGCGTCCACGCACGCGGGCCATGTGCCCTCGACGATCCACACCACCACGGCCACGGCTCACCCTCCTCCGATCACGGTCAGCGACACCCACAGTGCCAGCACCGCGGCGCCCAGGCTCGCCGGTACGGCGTACACGCCGAGCCGGGTGAACTCCTTCAGTTCCACCTCCGCGTCGTGCGCGTGCACCACGCGCCGCCACAGCAAGGTCGCCAGCGAGCCCGTGTAGGTGAGGTTCGGGCCGATGTTCACGCCCAGCAGCACCGCCAGCACGGCCGCGGAGCCCGACGGGGCCGCCAGCGGCAGCAGCACCAGCACCGCGGGAAGGTTGTTGATCATGTTCGCGAGCACGGCCGCCAGCGCCGCCGTGCCCAGCAGTGCGAGCAGGCCGGTGCCCTCCGGCAGCAGCCGGCCCAGGGCCGTGCCGAGGCCGTTGTCGACGACCGCGCGGACCACCAGGCCGAGGGCGAGGACGAAGGCGAGGAACGGCAGCGCGGTGGCCCGCACGAGGGCGGCCGGGGTGGTACGGCGCCGGATCAGGGCGCGCGCCGCGAGGACCGCCGCGCCCGCGCACGCCGCCCACGCCGGATCCACCCCCAGCGCCGAGGCCACCGCGAAGCCGGCCAGCGTGCACGCCACCGTGGCCAGCGCGAACACCGGCAGCCGGGGCGGCGCCGCGGCGGCCGGGGCGGTGGCGCCGGCATCGAGGTCGACGGCGAAGAACCGGCGGAAGACGGCGTACTCGACGGCGATCGCCGCCAGCCACGGCAGCGCCATCAGCGCGGCGAACCGGGTGAAGCTCAGCCCGCTCGC
Organism: Streptomyces sp. 184; assembly: GCF_045781775.1. NCBI lineage: Bacteria > Bacillati > Actinomycetota > Actinomycetes > Kitasatosporales > Streptomycetaceae > Streptomyces > Streptomyces sp. 184. The sequence continues at coordinate 3,220,679 of NZ_CP123230.1, forward strand.
GGCGAAGGCGAGCAGGTTGGTGAGGTTGGAGACCGGCAGCAGAAGCGACGCGGCGTTCGACAGGTGGGTGCAGGCGTACACGTGCGGTCGCGGCCGCGCGCCCAGCCGCGCGGCCGTCGCGAAGACCACCGGCGTCAGCAGCACGACCGTGGCGTCCAGGCTGAGCACCGCGGTGATCGCCGAGGCGAGGACGAAGACCTGCGCCAGCAGCCGCCGCGGGCGTCCCGCTGCGGTACGGGCCATCCACGCGCCGCACGCCTCGAACAGCCCGTCGTCGCCGCACAGTCGGGCCAGCACCAGCACCGCCGTCAGAAACCCGACGACCGGCCCCAGCCGGGCCGCCTCGTCGGCCGCGTGGTCGAGGGAGAGGGCCCCGGTGGCGACGACGACCCCGGCGGCCGGCACGGCCACCACCGCTTCCGGCAGCCCCCACGGCCGTACGACCGCGCTGACCAGCACCGCGGCCAGCAGCGTGACGGACAGGGCCTCGGCCACCGCAGCACTCACCCGCCCCATCCTCCACGCTCCGCCCCCGCCGAAACGCCAGGCGGGCGGCCGTGTTCCTGCGGTCGGGGCGCGCGGCGATGCGGCGGCGCACGGGGCGTACCGCGTCCGGGCACACAGTCCCGCCCGGCACCGGCCCCCTCCGGGTCCCACCCCGGCCCCGGCCTCCTAACCTGGTCCGATGACGCGATTCGAGGGATACGCGGTGCTCGTCACGGGCGCCGGACAGGGCATCGGAGAGGCGGTCGCGCGCCGGTTCGCCGCGGAGGGCGCGCGCGTGCTGGTCACCGACCGGGACGGGCCCCGCGCCGAGCGGGCCGCCGCCGCCATCCGCGCCGCCGGCGGCACCGCCGCGGCGCGGGCGTGCGACGTGACGGACGGCGAGGCGGTGCGGGCGGCGGTCTCGCACGCGGCGGAGTCCTTCGGCGGGCTGCACGTGCTGGTCAACAACGCCTACTCCGTACACCTCGACCCGCCCCGCTTCGAGGACTGGCAGGAGCCCGCCTGGTACGAGGACTTCGAGGTCACCCTGCACGGCGCCGCGCGCTGCGCCCGCGCGGCCCTGCCGCTGCTCGCCGGGGCGCCGGGCCGGGCCGCGATCGTCAACATCGGCTCGGTCAACGCCGAACGCCACTACGGCGAGCACGCCTACAGCGCCGCCAAGGCCGCGCTCGTCTCCCTCACCCGCACCCTGGCCGTGGAGAGCGCCGCGCGCGGCGTGCGCGTGAACCTCGTCGAGCCGGGCACCGTACGCACCGCCGTCTGGGAGGACCGGCCGGAGGTCCTGGCCCGGGTCGTGGAGCACTATCCGCTGGGCCGCGTCGGCGAGCCGGACGACATCGCCGCGGCGGTCGCGTTCCTCGCCTCGCCCGACGCGGCGTGGATCACCGGCGTCAGCCTGCCGGTGGACGGCGGGCTGCTGGCGAGCCACCTCGCGATGTCCCGCGGCATGGCGGGCGGCGGGGGATGACCGCAGGGCGCGCCACCGCGGCCGGCGGGCGCCGGTGACGGCGGGCCGCGGCTCGGCTACGTTGTCCGGGCCGCGCCCCCGACCCGGACGGTGGAGTCCATGCCAGAGGAAGCGTTCCACGAGGGAGCGAAGCAGGTGGTCGTCGACACGTCGGTGCCGCACTCGGCCCGGATCTTCAACTACTGGATCGGCGGCAAGGACAACTACGAGCCGGACCGCGCCGCCAGCGCCCGGTTCCAGCAGGTCTTCCCGGAGATCATCGACCTGGCCCGCAGCGGGCGGCAGTTCCTCCGGCGGGTCGTCGGCCACCTCGCGGGGGAGGCGGGCGTACGGCAGTTCCTGGACATCGGCACCGGGCTGCCGACCGCCGACAACACCCACGAGGTCGCCCAGCGCATCGCCCCCGACTCCCGCATCGTCTACGTCGACAACGACAAGCTCGTCCTCGCCCACGCCCGCGGCCTGCTCACCAGCACCCCCGAGGGCGCGACCGCGTACCTCGACGCCGACGTCGAGGACCCCGAGTCGATCCTCGCGGGCGCGGCGCGCACCCTGGACCTCGACCGGCCGGTCGCCGTCATCCTGATGGGGATCCTGGCGCACGTGGACGACTACGAGCGGGCCCGGTCGGTGGTGCGGCGGCTGATGGACCCGCTGCCGTCCGGCAGTTACCTCGCGATCCGCGACGGCGTCGAGGGGAACGAGAAGTACAGCCGGGCGATCGCCGGCTACAACGCCACCGGCGCCGTGCCGTACCACCTGCGCAGCACGGCGCAGATAGCCGGCTACCTCGACGGCCTGGAGCCGGTGGAGCCGGGCATGGTGTCCTGCCCGCTGTGGCGGCCGGAACCGGTGGACATCGGCAGCCCGGTGGAGATGGCCGTCCTGGGCGGGGTCGCCCGCAAACCGTGAGCGGCGATGCGCCACCGTGGCGCATTGCCGCCGCCGGCAGGTCCGCCGCTCGTAAAGTTCGGGCCAAGCTGCACTTTTGCCGCCCGTGGCGGGCTACCCTTCGCCGGGTAGCGTGAGTCTTGGTGGCGAAGGCCCATCGCCTGCGGAGGACCGATGACGGTGCCGATGGCGGCAGTGCACGACCCGGAGATCCCGTACGTCGGCGACCACGAGCGCGGCGGCCGGCCGGTCTGTAGGTCCGTTCTCGGCGCCCGGCTGCGGCGGCTGCGCCAGGACCGGGGCGTCCAGTTGCAGGAGGCCGCCCGGGCGATCGGCGCCTCGGTCGCCAAGCTGTGCCGGCTGGAGCTGGGCCAGGGCGGCTGCAAGGACCACGACGTCGCGGCGCTGCTCGACTTCTACGGCATCGTCGACGAGGACGAACTCGACGAGTACGCGGCCCTGACCCGCGGCGCCAACGCGCCGAGCTGGTGGCAGGAGTACAGCGACCTGATACCCAGTCAGGCCGAGACCCACCTCGGCCTGGAGGAAGCCGCCACCGTCATCCGCAGCTACCAGTCCCAGCGCATCCCCGACCTGCTCCAGACCCCCGCCTACGCCCGCGCCGTGACGCAACTCGGCTTCCCGCGGGACCCGGTGCAGACCGTGGAGCGCCGCCTGCACCTGCTCGAACGCCGTCAGCAGGCCCTCACCCGCACCGACCCGCCGCGCTGCTGGGTGCTGCTCGACGAGGCCGCGCTGCGGCGCTCCGTCGGTGCCCCCGGGGTGATGGAGGGCCAGTTGCGGCACCTGCTGCGGCTGCACGTCGAGCACCCCACGGTCACCCTCGACGTGGTGCCGCTGGCGGCGGGCGGCCCGGCGGCGGTGGCGCAGTCGCTGACGATGCTCCGGTTCGCCGAGCCCGAACTGCCGGACGTGGTCTGCCTGGACCAGCTCTCCGGCACGGTGCGCATCGACAAGCCGAGCGAGGTCGACCGCTACCGCCTGGCCCTGGACAACCTCGCCGCCGCCACGAGCACCAGCACCGACGCCGCCGAGTTCCTCACCAGCCTGCTGCACGGCCGCTGACCGCACCGCGCGCCCGGCGCCGCCCCCGCGGGACCCGGGCCGGCGACCGGTCGGGGCCCTGCCCGCCGCCCTCGGCCGCCGCGGAGCGCAGGGTACGGCGCGGGCGACACACCCCGGCGGCCCGCTGTTCCGCCCCCGCGCACCCACCGGCCACACTGGCCCCATGGAGCAAACGGAATCCTTCGCGTACGACGTGATCGTCCTCGGCGCCGGGCCGGTGGGCGAGAACGTCGCCGACCGCACCCGCGCCGCCGGCCTGTCCACCGCGGTCGTCGAGAGCGAACTGGTCGGCGGCGAGTGCTCGTACTGGGCCTGCATGCCCAGCAAGGCCCTGCTGCGGCCGGTGATCGCGCGCGCCGACGCCCGCCGCGTCCCCGGGCTGAGCGGGCTGGTGACCGGCGACCTCGACGCGCCCGCGGTCCTCGCCAACCGGGACGCGTTCACCTCCCACTGGCAGGACGACGGCCAGGTCGCCTGGCTGGACGGCATCGGCGCCGACCTCTACCGCGGCCGGGGCCGCCTCGCCGGGCCGCGCACCGTCACCGTGACCGACGCCGACGGCGGGGTGCGCACGCTGACCGCCGGGCACGCCGTCGCCGTCTGCACCGGCAGCCGCGCCGTGCTGCCCGGCCTGCCGGGGCTCGCCGACGTGCGGCCGTGGACCAGCCGGGAGGCCACCAGCTCCGCGACCGTCCCCGGCCGGCTCATCGTGGTCGGCGGCGGCGTGGTCGGCGTCGAGATGGCCACCGCCTGGCAGGCGCTCGGCTCCGAGGTCACCCTCCTCGTCCGCGGCGACGGTCTGCTGGACCGCATGGAGCCCTTCGCCGGCCAACTGGTCGCCGAGGCGCTGACCGAGGCCGGGGCCCGGGTCCGTACCGGCACCTCCGTCACCTCCGTGGTCCGCGAGAACGGCACCGTCGTCGCGACCACCGACGCCGGCGACACGATCGAGGCCGACGAGATCCTCTTCGCCACCGGCCGCGCGCCCCGCACCGACGACATCGGCCTGGAGACCGTGGACCTGGAGCCCGGCTCCTGGCTGGCCGTGGACGACAGCCTGCGGGTCGAGGGCAGCGAGTGGCTGTACGCGGTCGGGGACGTCAACCACCGCGCGCTGCTGACCCACCAGGGCAAGTACCAGGCCCGTATCGCGGGCGCCGCGATCGCCGCCCGGGCGCAGGGCGTGCCGCTGCTGGAGTCGGACCCGTGGGGCGCGCACGCCGCGACCGCCGACCACGGCGCGGTCCCGCAGGTCGTCTTCACCGACCCCGAGGCCGCGGCCGTCGGGATGTCGCTGGCCGAGGCGGTACGGGCCGGCCACCGGGTGCGCGCGGTGGACGTCGACCTGGGCTCGGTAGCGGGCGCGGGGCTGTACGCCGACGGCTACCGCGGGCAGGCCCGCATGGTCGTCGACCTGGACGAGGAGATCCTGCGCGGCGTCACGTTCGTCGGTCCCGGGGTGGGGGAGCTGATCCACTCGGCGACCGTCGCGGTCGCGGGCCAGGTCCCGGTGAGCAGGCTGTGGCACGCGGTCCCGTCGTACCCGACGATCAGCGAGGTGTGGCTGCGGCTGCTGGAGGCGTACCGCGGCTGACCGGGCCCCGGCCCCCCTTGTCCCTCCCGGCCCGTGCGAAATCCCGTCGCCCTCCGCCGGGGCAGCCGCTAGCCTCCGCAGGGCGCCGCCGCGAGGCCCGCGGCCGCGGAGGGAGACGGGGATGGCGGACGGGCGTGCGCCGAGCGGGCGGCTGAGCCTGCTGCTGGACCAGTTCGACATGGCCAGGGAGTCGGCCGAGCTGCGTCTCGCCGGGCTCGGCGACGAGGAGTTCCGGTGGGAGCCGGTGCCCGGCTGCTGGTCGGTCCGGCGGCGGGCGGAGGCGACGACGCCCCGGGCGTACGGGCCGGGGGAGTGGGTGCTCGACAAGGGCGCCGCGTCCATCCCGAACAGCGAGTACGCCGGCGTGGCGCGGGACGTCGCCGAGGGCATGCCCGTCGAGAAGGTCGCCGCGGACTGGGACGTGAGCGTCGAGCGGGTCCGCGAGGTCCTCGCCCACACCGGCCCGCTGGAGCCCGACGAGGCCCCGGTCACCACCATCGCGTGGCGGCTGGGGCATCTGCACTCGGGCTTCGCCGGCGGCTGGGAGTGGACCTTCGGCGAGCGGCGGCGGGACCCGGGGCTGCTGGTCGACTTCACGCCCTCCGCCGAGCGGGCCGTCGCGCGGTTCTGGGAGACCGTCGACCGCTGGCGCGAGAGCGTCGCGACCGTCACCGAGGAGCAGCTCGACACGGTCGGCTTCTCGCAGTACCCGCACGCCTCGGATCCCGACGTGCCCTACGTCGATGTGCTGTGGGCGGGCAATCTGGAGTTCATCCACCACATGGCCGAGATCGCGTTGCTGCGCGACCTGTGGCGCAGCCGCTTCGGCGGGGCCTGACACGCGCCGAGCGCCGCGTGTCCCGTACGCCTGAGAGGCGCACGGGGCACGCGGACCTCGGGCCCGTACGGCCTCAGATGCCGAACTCCGTGGGCGACACGCCGAGCGCCGTGCACGCCTCGCGGAGCACCTGCTGCTCGGAGGGGTCGATGTGGCCGTCGGCGCCGGCGATGACGAACCCGGTCTGGATCACCGCCCGTGCCTCGGCCGGCTTCTTCGCGGCCTTCGCGATCTCCTGCATCGCCTCCGCCTTGCCCTGCTGGAAGTTGACCGTCAGCCGGTCCAGGTGCTTGGTGAACCGCTGCCGCAACTGCTCCGGCGGGAAGTTCTGGAGCACGTCGTTGCTCACGATCAGCGAGTCCATGCGCTCCCGCTCGGCGGGGTGCACGTGCCCGTCCGCCGCCGCCACGAGCGCGCAGATCGCCATGCTCGCGTCCCGGTACGCACCGCTCTTCAGCTCCGTCTTCATCGAGCTGAGCTGCGACTTGAACATGCTCACGAGCTGGGCCTTGGAACCACCGCCCGAACCCGTCGAGCCGGTGCCCTGGCCCCCGGGCCGCGAGCCACCCCGGGACTGCTGAAGGCCCTTGGCCTGGTCCTTGATCCGATCAAACATCGACACTGAATGCCACCTCGGGTTGCGGGCGTACCGCCCGACTCGTCAGTTCCGGTCGTCGTACCGAAGACCGCTGTGCCGCGGTCACCCTCTCAACGCCTCCGCAGGACGCGGAGGTTCCGCATGCACCCGTCCGGGGGAACCGCGGAACCGCCGGGAGCGCGGTGCCGTCGAAGCGGAGTACGGGGGAAACGAGGGGGGACGGCATGACGGGGGACCCTATCGCGGCGCGGCGGCGCGACGGCGGATGGACGGTCGCCGCGGCGGTCGTCGCGGGCGTACTGCTCGTGGTGAGCATGTGGTGGGCCGTGGACGACTCGACCGGGCAGCGGACGTCCGGGCCGGGCGGCGGCGCGGACGCGGTGGTGCCCGGGGCGGAGGCCGTGCACTTCGCGCAGGGGCACGGGTTCGCGCCGGTCAGCACGATGCTGCGGTCGCCGGCGGACGTGCAGGCGTTCGCCGGCTGGTTCCCGCAGGAGAGCATGGGCGTCGAGCTGCGGGAGAAGCTGCTCGGCCGCGACCTGGACGCCGAGGCGCTGGTCGCCACGAGCTGGAGCAGCGGCTGCACCAGCGCCGAGGGCGCGGTCCTGACGTACGCGGAGGGCACCGGCTACTCGGCGCGGCTGACCGACACCACGACGTACGAGACGTGCGAGAGCCCGTGGGACGTGCTCACGGTCTTCGCCGTCCCGGAGGAGGACGTCGGCGCGCACCCGACCATCGGCGGCACCTCGCCGGGCGAGCCGGGGCCGGCGGAACTCCTCGCGTACGCGCCGCTGGACGACGGCGCCGCGGCGGCGCCGGAGCCGCGGGCGGCCGAGGTCAGCCAGCCCGACCAGTTCGACGCCTTCGTGCGCCCGCTGCCAAAGGCGGCGGCCATGGCGCTCCGGGGCAAGCTGGGGAGCGCGTACGACTCGGACCTGCCGGGGCCCGCGCGGCGCTTCGCCTTCGAGGGCCGCGGCTGCGGCGACGACCTGCTGCTGGAGATCACGGCGCGGCGGCTGCGGCCGGTGCCGGCGGATGGGGCGTGCGGGGATCCGAAGCCGTATGTGGCGGTGTTCTCGGTGCCGGCCGACCGGGTGCCGTCGAGTGCGGTGGTCGGCGGCTGAGGGAGGAGGGCTTCGGCCGTGGCCGCCGGTGCGGGCGGAGGCGCGCCGAAACTTTCGCTGTACATCACGAAAGTGGCTGAAAATAACTGTTGTCGCGCCGCGGGCCCCTTCCTACGGTATGGGAGCGCTCCCATTCTTTGGAGGCCCCCCATGCGCTGCCACCCGCTCCGCCGGCACCGACCACTCGCATGGGCGGTCGCCGCCGTCGTGGCCGCCGCGGCGACACTCGCCGCGACCCTCGACGCGCCCCCGGGAGCCGCCGCGGACCGCATCGGGACCGCCGTGCAAGCGGCCCCGGCGGTCGAGGACGACGGCGCCGACTGCCCCGTACCCAGCCCGGCCACGCCGTCCGACTCCCTGCTGCCCGACCCCTTCACGAAGCTGGACGGCACCCGCATCTCCACCAGGTCCGACTGGCGCTGCCGCCGGGCCGAGATCAGGGAGCTGGCCGAGCGCACCGTCTACGGCCAGAAGCCGCCCAAGCCCGCCGGCGTCACCGGCAGCGTCTCGCGCACCGGGATCACCGTGAACGTCTCGGACCAGGGCCGCAGCGCGAGCTTCTCGGCGAGCGTCGACCTGCCCGCCGGCACCGGCCCGTTCCCCGCGGTCGTCGTCTACGGCGGCTTCGGCGCGGACACCGCCGCCATCAAGGCCGCGGGCGCCGCCGTCGTCAACTTCGACCCGTACGCCGTGGGCCGCGAGGGCACCCCGCGCACCAACAAGCAGGGCGCCTTCTACAGCGTCTACGGCTCCTCCAGCAGCACCGGGCTGCTCATGGCCTGGGCCTGGGGTGTCAGCCGGATCATCGACGTCGTCGAGCAGTCGGACGGCAGCGTGCTGCGGGCGGAGTCGACCGGCGTCACCGGCTGCTCGCGGTTCGGCAAGGGCGCGTTCGTGGCCGGCGCGTTCGACCAGCGCATCGCCCTGACGATGCCCGTCGAGTCGGGCACCGCGGGCGCGCCCGCCCTCCGCAGCATCGCGAAGGAGAGCGGCGCACAGCCGCTGAGCAGCGGGTACTCCGAGCAGCCGTGGCTGGGTGACGCGTTCGGCCCGTACACCGGCAACCCCGCCCAACTGCCCGTGGACACCCACGAGATAGTCGGCATGGTCGCGCCGCGCGGTCTGTTCATCATGGAGAACCCGCACGTCGACTGGCTCGGCGCCCGGTCCGGCAGCGTGGCGGCGCTCGGCGGGGCGGAGGTCTACAAGGCGCTCGGCGCGGGCCCGAACATCAGCTACTGGTCCGATGTGCAGGACGGCACGCACTGCGCGTCGCGGTCCGAGTGGCGCGGGCCCCTCCAGCAGAGCATCGCGACGTTCCTGCACGGCACGGGCAGCGCCCCCGGCGTGTTCCGGATCTCGCCGAGGAAGGCCGGCAACCTGGCCGAGTGGCGCAACTGGCAGACGCCGGTCCTCACCGGCACCGGGGACTGACCCACGCCGGGCCACCGGGCCCGGCCCGACCGCACCCCCCACACCACCCCCTCGGCCCACGCGGACCCGAGGGGGTGGCGCCGCGCGGCAGTGGCGGCGGTCTCTGTGAGACGTTGTGCTTTGTTCACCGGCGCCGCGGCGGACCGCCCGCCCGCGGCGCCCGCAGCCGCGACGTCACCCGGAGGAGCGCTGAGGTCCGACGCAGCCGACGCCATCAGACGGCACCCGCGCCTGGCCGGGTTCGCCGACCGGGTCCGCGCGCCCGCCGTGTCGCAGACGCTGCGCGCCGCCATGGCGGCCACCCTCGCGTACGTCGTCGCCCTCCAGCTCAGCAGCGGGCACAAGCCGCTGACCGCGCCGCTCACCGCGCTGCTCGTCGTCCAGGTGACCTTCTACGCCACGCTCACCACCGGCGCCCGGCGTGTCACCGCCGTCGTGGTCGGGGTGCTGATCGCCAGCGGGTTCAGCGCACTGGTCGGGCTGAGCTGGTGGAGCCTCGGGCTGATCATCCTCAGCTCGCTGGTCGCGGGCCGCATCGTGCGGGTGAACGAGTTCGTGCCCGAGGTCGCGATCAGCGCGATGCTCGTCCTCGGCGTCACCCACGTGGGGGACACGGCGTTCACGCGGATCCTGGAGACGCTCATCGGGGCCGTCGTGGGCCTGACGTTCAACCTCCTGCTGGCACCCCCGGTGTGGGTGGAGGACGCCGGCGACGCGATCGAGGACCTGGCCCGCCGCCTGCGCCGCCTGCTGCTGCGCAGCGCGGAGCAGCTCACCGTCGTCACCCCGCCCGCCGTGGCCGCGGACCGGCTGCGCGCGGCGCGCGAGCTGGACGACTTCGTCGGCGAGGTCGACACCTCGCTGCGCCGCGCCGAGGACAGCCTGCGGCTCAACCCCCGGGTGAGCGAGGGGCTGATGCACCGGGTCGTGCTGCGCACCGGTCTGGACACGCTGGAGATCAGCGCGGTGGTGGTGCGCGTCCTCACCCGGGGCCTGGCGGACCTGGCGAAGGCGCGGAGCCCCCGCGAGCCGCTGTTCCCGCGCGACGTGGGCGCGGCGCTCCAGGACCTGCTCGGCTACGTCGGGGACGCGCTGGTGAGCTTCGCGCAACTGGTGTCGACCGAGGTCTCCGCGAGCGCCGAGACGGCGGCCGGACGGCTGGAGGCGGACCTGGCGGCGGCCCACGCCGTACGCGACCGGGTGGAGACGCTGCTCCTGGACACCGTCCAGGAGGACGAGGAGAACTGGTTCCTCTACGGCGCACTGCTCGCCGACGTCAACCGGATCCTCGACGAACTGGACACGGAGCACCGCTCCGCCCGCCTCCTGGAAGCCCTGGACCGCAGCGGCCGCGACTACCGCGAACGCCTCCCCCGCCTCTCCCGCCTGGGCGCCTGGCTCACCCGCTGACCGCCGCCCGCGTACGCCGCGTGCACACTCGGCTGACCGCAGGTCACCCGCGGTGTCGCAGCCCGCGGCGCCCGAGGATCGGTCGTTAGTGCCCCTCGCCGCGTGGTACCCGGACCCCATGACCGACCAGGGCTCGGCGCGTACGTGACCGGACCGGTCTCCCGGCGTGTTCCTGGCCCGATTGCACCGCTCGGACAAGGAGAACGACATGACCGCCGCCGACGTGGATCTGGAACTGCCCACCGCGCTCGGCCGACAGTTGCGCGTGGACGCCGTACGGGCCGCTGCCGCCGCCGGATCCGGCCATCCGACCTCGTCGATGTCCGCCGCCGACCTGATGGCCGTGCTGCTCACCAGGCATCTGCGCTACGACGTCGACCGGCCCGACCACCCCGGGGCGGACCGCCTGGTGCTGTCCAAGGGGCACGCCTCGCCCCTGCTGTACGCGGCGTTCAAGGCGGTCGGCGCCGTGGACGACGAGGAACTGCTGACGTTCCGGAAGCTCGGCAGCAGGCTGGAGGGGCATCCGACGCCGATGCTGCCGTGGGTCGACGTGGCCACGGGGTCGCTGGGGCAGGGGCCGCCCATCGGCGTCGGCATGGCGCTGGCGGGCAAGCGGCTCGCCCACCTGCCGTACCGGGTGTGGGTGCTGTGCGGTGACAGCGAGATGGCCGAGGGCTCGGTCTGGGAGGCGTTCGAGCACGCCGGGTACGAGCACCTGGCCAACCTCACCGTGATCGTCGACGTGAACCGGCTCGGCCAGCGCGGGCCCACCCGGCACGGCTGGGACCTGGACGCGTACGCCGACCGGGCGCGCGCCTTCGGCTGGCACACCGTCGAGGTCGACGGCCACGACGTGGCCGCCGTCGATGCCGCGTACGCCGAGGCCGCCTCGGTGACCGACCGGCCGACGGCCGTGTTCGCCCGCACCGTCAAGGGCAGCGGGGTCGCGGCCGTCGCGAACCGCGAGGGCATGCACGGCAAGCCCCTGCCGGACCCCGAGGCGGCGATCGCCGAGCTGGGCGGCACCTCCGACCTGCGCGTCGAGCCGCACGCCCCGCCGCACGCCGACGCGCCGCCGCGCGCGGCCGCGCCGCATCCCGCGCTGCCCCGGTACGACACGGGGGACGAGGTGTCCACGCGCGACGCGTACGGGCACGCGCTGGCGGCGCTCGGCACCGCGCGCCCGGACGTCGTCGCCCTGGACGGCGAGGTCGGCGACTCCACCCGCACCGAGCTGTTCGCCAAGGAGCACCCCGAGCGGTACTTCGAGTGCTACATCGCCGAGCAGCAGCTCGTCGCCGCGGCCGTGGGCATGCAGGCATGCGGCTGGGCCCCGTTCGCCGCGACCTTCGCCGCGTTCCTGACCCGCGCCCACGACTTCGTCCGCATGGCCGCCGTCAGCCGGGCGAACCTCAGCCTGGTCGGCTCGCACGCCGGCGTCGCCATCGGCGAGGACGGCCCGTCGCAGATGGGGCTGGAGGACCTGGCGATGTTCCGCGCCGTACACGGCAGCACCGTGCTGCACCCCTGCGACGCCAACCAGACCGCGCGGCTCGTCGCCGCCATGGCCGACGAGGGGCTGACGGGCGTGCGCTACCTGCGCACCATGCGCGGCGCCCGGCCCGTCCTCTACGGGCCCGACGAGGACTTCCCGATCGGCGGCAGCAAGCTGCTGCGCGCCTCGTCCGAGGACAGCGTGACGATCGCCGCGGCCGGGGTCACCGTGCACGAGGCGCTCGCCGCCTCCGACCTGCTGGCCGCGGAGGGCATCGGGGCGCGCGTGCTGGACCTGTACTCCCTCAAGCCGCTCGACGTCGCCGCGGTGCGCGCCGCGGCGGAGCTGACCGGCCGGGTGCTCACCGTCGAGGACCACCGCCCGCAGGGCGGCCTCGGCGACGCGGTGGCCGAGGCGTTCGCCGACGGCCGGCCCGCCCCGCGCCTGGCCCGGCTGGCGGTACGCACCATGCCCGGCTCGGCGACCGGCACGCAGCAGCTCGCGGCGGCGGGCATCGACGCGGAGGCGATCGCGGCGGCTGCCCGCGACCTCGCCGCGGCGGACGGCGCCGGGACCGTCTGACCCAGGCGGGTGCGGACCGGGGGCCCGCACCCGAAGAACACACCCCAGAGCGCGGAGGACACAACCGTGACGAAGAACGAGAAGCGCACGGTGCACGCACTGCTCGACGCGTACGGACGCACGTACGCCGAGGACGCGGGCATCCGGCTGCGGAACACGCCCCAGCCCCTCTACCGGCTGCTGGTGCTCTCCTGCCTGCTCAGCGCCCCGATCCGGGCGAGCGCCGCGGTCACCGCGGCCCGCGCCCTGGCCGACGCCGGGATGCGCGACCCGCGCCGGATGGCGGAGGCCACCTGGCAGCAGCGGGTCGACGCACTCGGCGAGGGCGGTTACCGCCGCTACGACGAAGGCACCGCCACCCAGCTCGGTGAGGGCGCCCGGCTGCTGCTGGACACCTACGGGGGCGACCTGCGCGAGCTGCGCCGCGAGGCGGACGGCGACGTGGGCCGGCTCGGCGAGCTGCTTCAGCAGGTCCCCGGGCTCGGGCCGGTGGGCGCCACCATCTTCCTGCGCGAGGTCCAGGGGGTCTGGCCGGAGGCCGCCCCGTACATCGACGCCAAGGTGGTGCAGGGCGCCGGCCGGCTGGACCTGCCGAAGGACCCGTCCCGGCTGGCCCGGCTCGTCAGCGAGCCGCAGCTCACGCCGTTCACGGCGGCGCTGGTGCGCTGTGCGCTCGACAAGGGCGTGGCGGCGGAGGTCAGGGAGCACGCGCACGCCTGAGCGGCACCGGGGCTCCCCCGCACCGCCGGCGCCCGCGTGGCATCCTCGTGCCATGACCATCGACGTCCGCCCCGCCGCCGTCTTCGAGGACGTCCGGGCCGTGCTCGGGCCGAAGTCGCCGACGGCGAACGTCTGCTGGTGCCTGAGCTACCGGATCCCCTCCCGGCTCAACAACGAACTGCGCGGACCCGCCCGCGGCGAGTACGTCGCCGGGCTGTGCGCCGCCGAGCCGGCGCCCGGCGTGCTCGCGTACGACGGCGACGAGCCGGTCGGGTGGGCGGCCGTGGCGCCGCGCGCCGACACCACCTTCGCGCGCAACCGCAAGATCCCGCACGTGGACGACCTGCCCGTGTGGTCGCTGTGGTGCGTACGGGTACGCCCCGGCCACCGCAGGAAGGGCATCTCGCACGCCCTCATCGCGGGCGCGGTCGACTTCGCCCGCGCCCACGGCGCCCCGGCCGTCGAGGCGTACCCGCTGGACAACGGCTCCGCCCGGGTCGACCTGACGATGGCGTACGCGGGGCTCCGGAAGAACTTCGAGCGCGCCGGCTTCACCCACGCCGCCGACACCACGTCCGTGCTCTCCGGCCACCCCCGGGTCCTGATGCGGCTCGACCTGCGCTGAGCCGCCGGGCGGCACCCGCACGCCCCCGCACCCGCACCGGGAAAGCTCCCGGTGCGGGGCGGGTCCTCCCGTCAGCCGCGGGTCAGTCCTCGCCCGGCAGGCACTCGCGCCAGGCCACGTGGTACGTGGTCTCGATCTCTCCGTCCGTCGAGTCCATGGCCAGCATGCTGGTCGTCGTCTTCGGGTCCGACGTACCCGCGTTGACCCGCAGCTCCGTGTTGATGTTGAAGTTGCGGATCTCCCCGCACGGCGCCCAGACCAGCGACTCCAGGTCCGTCACGTCGGTCGTGGTCCAGTTGTCGTCCATCGGTCCGTTGAAGTTGTGGGTGAAGGAGTCGGTGTCGGGCGACCCCTGGAAGTAGTACGACGCCTTCTCCAGGCCGCTCGCGCCGTTCGCCAGGTAGCCGTACCCCCGGTAGTCGACGCTGGCGATGGCGTACGTGAAGCCCCCGGGCACCTTCACGGCCAGGTTGAGCTGGCAGTTCTTGCGGAAGTCCGTCGGCGTCGAGCCGACCCCGACGAGGGCCGTGTAGTTGCTGTACGTCACGGTGAACGCCTGGTTGTCCGCGGAGACCGCGATCGCGGCGCTGCCCGGCTCGCACCCGGTGCCGTTGACGGTGAGCACCTGGATCGCCATCTGGTCGGCCGGTACGTCTTCGAAGTACGGCGGCGTCGCGATATCGTGGGACGGCGACGCGATGGGGCTGCTGACGGTCGCGGCCAGTAATGCTGCCAGGACACTGCCTGCGACAAGAGTCATGGTTCTCCAATCGGTCGGATGGACCGTTATCCGGGCACGGCAATGCCCAAGAACGGACCATGCGGGCGGAGTTCGGCGCGCGGGCGGCAAACGGGTCCGCTGCGCCGGATTCCGTCAAGACACGCACCGGCGGCATGCCGGCGCGACAGGGGAGAGGGGCGGGAATTCCGTAACCGTCTCCGAAGGTGTACCGCGGGTAAGGTGCTTACACCTCCCGGTATTTCAGCACTCCTTCCACGCCAGGTGATACTTCGTGCTCACCGCACTGTCGGTGGAGTCCATCGTCATCAGACTGGTGGCTCCATGGGCGGACGTGCCGCGATACACCCGGAGTTCGGTGTTGACGTTGAAGTTCCGCTTCTCGCCGCAGGGGGCCCACACCAGCTCGGCCCACTCCTTGGAGTCGGTCACCTGCCAGTTGTCGTCGTACGGGCCCTGGAAGGACTGGCTGCTCGTCGTCGTCTCCGGCGAACCCATGTGGTAGTACGACGCCTGCTCCAGACCGGACGCCCCGTCCGCCAGGTACGCGTAGCCGCGGTAGTCCACGCTCTGGATCGCGTACGTGAACCCCGAGGGCACGTCCAGCACCAGGCTGAGCTGGCAGTTCTTGCGGAAGTCCACGGGGCTGGCGCCGGCGCCGGCCGCCGCCAGGTAGTCGCTGTAGGTCACGGTGAACGCCGTGTTGTCGGCGTTGGCGGCCACGGCCGCCGTACCGGCGGAGCAGCCGGAGCCGTTGATGGTCTGGATGCCGACTCTGATCTGCTCCGCGGGGGCGTCGGCCGGTACCTCGTCCGCCGACGCCGCCTGGGTGGACAGGGTGGTGGCGAGTAAGGCCGCGAGGGCCCCACCGGCAATCAACTTACCGGACATGATTCTCCTATCTCCTGGATCTTTGGACCGGGCCGGGTGAATCCGGCGCCGGCCGTACCGAATGAGGGCACGGGAGAGCCGGGTGACGGCTCGTGAAAGCACATGTGCCGCAAACGGGCAGGACGGTGCAGCCGCTGCTGAGGGTCTGACAGGGCAGGGCGAAGAGCTCCCGGGCGCCCGAGCGGGCGCGAGGGCGAAGACAAAAGGGAGTGCGGCTTCGGGGACTGGGAAGCATTCGTGCGGAACGCTGTGGGTGGGGGTGCCGTACCGAATGCGTCCCCGACCTCAGCGGCGCGTGAGGTGGGAGCGTTCTCATGCTAGGGCCGGATAAAGCAGGTGTGAAGAGGAATTTCACCCCCGGAACAGCGAGTCCGAAAACGAGTTCTCGCCCGGGTTGGCAGCAGGCCCGCGACTGTCAAGTTGACGCGGGTAGACGCACGGAATACGTGACGGTAAGGGAAAGGGTTCTTTCCGCGGCGGGCGGGGGCTGCCGCAGTCCGGCCAGTATCAAGCGCTTACGGCACCGGAGTTGCCGGTGGGCGGCCGCTCCGGTGAGCCCGGGAGCGCTCGGGTGCGACCGGACCCGGAGAGGAACCCGGGGAGGAAGCAGTAGAGGAAGCAGTAGAGGAAGCAGTAGAGGAAGGATGTCTAGGAAGCCGCCGGTTGGGGTACCCGAGGCTGGATGAGAGTCGGCGTGATCGATGCGGGATCCCACACGGTGCGCCTGGTGGTCGCGGATGCGGACGGCCAGGTGCCGCTTCCCGTGCACACATCCAAGCGGCAACTGCGGCTGGCGGAGTTCGCGGAGGCCGACGGGCGGCTGGGCGAACGGGCCGTCGGTGAGCTGGCCGCGGCCGTCGGCGCCGCGCGCGAGGAGGCCCGCCGCTGGGGGGTGGCCGAGCCGTTCGCCTTCGCCACCGCGGTCGTGCGCGACGCCCCCAACTCCCGCGACATCTGCCGCGCCGTCCGTGAGCGCACCGACGTGGTGCTCCAGCTGCTGCCCGGCGAGAAGGAGGCGGAGCTGACGTTCCTGGCGGCCCGCCGCTGGATGGGCTGGCGCGCCGGACCGATGGCCGTCCTCGACATCGGGGGCGGCTCGTTCGAGGTCGCCTGCGGCCGCAGCCGGCTGCCCGACTTCGCCATCGCCCTGCCGCTGGGCGCCGGCCGGCTCACTCGCGAGTTCTTCGGCAAGCACGACCCGCCGTCGCCCGCCGAGGTCAAGGCCGTACGCCGGCACGTGCGGCACCGGCTGCGCGACGTGGCCGCGCGCATCCGCTGGGAGGCGCCGCGCACCACCGTCGTCACCTCCCGCACCATGCAGCAGCTCGCCCGGCTCTGCGGCGCCGCACCCGGCCGGCACGGACCCTTCGTACCGCGCACGATGGCGCAGGAGGACCTCCGCCGCGCGGTCAAGCAACTCGGCGGGCTGCCCGCGGCCGAGCGCGCCCGGCTGCCCGGCATCTCGCCCGCCCGCGCCCGGCAGTCGCTGGCCGGCGCGGTGGTCGCGCACACCGCGATGAAGCTGATGAGCATCGACGTGGTCACGGTCTGCCCCTGGGCGATCCGGGAGGGGATCCTGCTGCGCACCGTCGAGGAGGGCAGCGTGAGCTGGTGGACCGCCCCGGCCGGCGACGATCCGCGCGTACCGGGGCAGCGGGCGTCCACGCCGCACCCGGGCCTCGGGTTCGACCAGATCCGGCCGCAGATCAACCTGTCGAACTGAGCCGTCGAACCGGGCCGGAGCGGCGGGAGCCCGCCTCAGCCGTGCAGGGTGGGCCGGTAGACCAGCTCCTGGATGGAGCCGTCCAGGGTCCGGGTCCCGATCAGGTCGAGGTCGAAGTCGGCCGCGCCCTGGAAGATCGGGTCGAGACCGCTGCGGCCGGTGATCACGGGGAAGAGCGTCACCTGGACGCGGTCGACCAGACCCGCGGCCATCAGCGCCCGGTTCATCGCCAGGCTGCCGTGCGAGCGCAGCGGCACGTCGGACTCCTCCTTCAGCCGGGCGACGACATCGACGGCGTCCCCGCCGGCGACGGTCCCGTCCGCCCAGTCGAGGGGCTCCGTGAGCGTGGTCGACACCACGGTCGCCGGCAACCCGATCATCCGGGTGACCCACGGGTCGCGTACCTCGGACTCCTCGGTGCTCTCGGCGAGCATCCGCGAGAACAGCCGGTAGGTCTGGGCCCCGAAGACCATCCGCTGCTCCTCCGCGTACTGGGCGAGGCGGTGGTCGAGCAGCTCGGGGCCCTGCTTGCCCCAGTAGCCGGTCCAGTCGCCGCCGGCGGCGCCGAAGCCGTCGAGGCTGGTGAAGAAGTCGAAGGTGTAGGTAGCGGTCATGGCGGTCTCCACGGTGGGTGCGGTCGGGTGTGGAGATGGAGACGTTCCGCCGCGGCGGAACTCATCGCCGCGGGGTCAGGCGGTGGCCAGCAGGTCCCGTACGCCCTGGGCCGTCAGCGCCATCTCCTCCGGCGCGCCCGCGTCGATGACCAGCGACGGACCGTCCGAGGGCCAGCCGCGGGCGAGGTCGCCGAGCGCCACCGCGTTGTAGTGCTCGATCTCCGGGAAGACCTGCTCCAGGCGGTCGGCGGAGGTGAAGACCGGCACCAGCCGGGTGCCGTCGCCCTGCTCCACCACCGGCAGGCTCAGCGAGTGCGCCTCCTCGGGCGCGGCCGGCTCCTCCGGCGGGCTCGGGTCGGGCAGCAGCACACGGGTCTCGGCGAGCGTGTGCAGCGCCTGCTGGTCCGGACCGTTCTGGGCGACGGTGTGCAGCGCCTGCTGGGCAGCGGAGCGCTGGCCGTCCGGGTGGTAGGTCATGGTCGTCCCTTCGCTGTGTGGGGCCGTGCAGGCCGTTCCCGGCGCGGGTGCCCCGGGTCGGTGGGCTGAAACCGGAGAGGACGATCAACCGTTCTGTCCGTTTGATACGGAATCTCCGGTGGCTGACGATGAGGGCGTCGCCACCGACCACCACCAGGGAGAAACCATGCCGAGCGGATCCAGCCCCAAGCGGGAACGCCAGTACGAGCACATCAAGAAGGGCGCCCAGAAACGCGGCGCCGGCTCCGCGCGGGCCAGGGAGATAGCCGCCCGCACCGTGAACAAGGAGCGCGCCCGGACCGGCGAGGCCCGCACCGCGAGCCGCACCTCCACCCGCGACATCTCCTCCGGCCGCCGGGGCGGCCTGCGCTCCCACCGGGGCGCCGAGGGCCCCACGTACGACCAGCTCTACGCCGAGGCCCGGCGCCGCAACATCCACGGCCGCTCGTCGATGAACAAGGCCCAGCTCAAGCGCAAGCTCGGGCGCTGACGCCGGCCCGCCGGCCGCCCGCCGTCACCCGTACGGCCGCGGCGCGCCCGCCCGTCCTCGCGGCCTTCCGGGAGCCGGGTCCGGCTCCCGGAGGGCTCAGGCGGCGGCCGGGCGGATGTTCTGGTTCAGGCGGAAGACGTTGTGCGGGTCCCAGACGCCCTTCAGCGCCGCCAGCCGGGCCAGCTTGGCGGCCGGGTAGGCGCGGCGGACGCCGCCCTGGCCGTCGTGGGCCGTCAGCGAGTTGACGTAGACGCCGTTCGCGTACGGGGCGATCGCCGAGCCCGCGGCGCGGGCGGCGGTCATCCGGGCGCCGTCCTCGGCCGGGTCGGTCCAGCGCGACCCGGCGCCGAACTCGAACATCGTGCCGCGGTGACCGAACGCCGCGTCGCCGTCGGGGACGTCCGCGATGGCCCCGCCGTGCGCCTGAAGGCCCACCCCGGGCAGGCCGGAGCCGCCGCCCCGCAGGTCCGCGGCGCCGCGCAGCAGGAACGCCTCGACGGCCGCGGTCGGGAAGCCGCGCAGGTAGTGGCCCGCCGAGTAGCGGCGGTAGGCGTGGCCGCCGGTGGAGTCGTCGCGGCGCTGGAGCTCCAGGTACGACGGCGTGGTGATCCGGGTCGCGACCGGCCGGCCGAGCGCGCGCAGCGCCGGCAGCAGCCGCCGCCCCCGCTCCGGGTCGCCGACCCACACGAACCCGACCGTGGCCAGCGGCCCGCCGCCCGCCGGGCCGTCGCCGACGTCGGCCGTGAACGTCGCCTCGCGCGGCGCGGCGGCGCTCAGGTCCCGCCAGCCCTCCAGCACCGGCACGGCGTCCTCGGCGCGGAAGTCGAACTCGGCGACCAGCGTGCGCGTGCCGGTCCGGTGCAGCCGGAACTCGAACTCCGTGACGACGCCGAAGTTGCCGCCGCCCCCGCGCAGCCCCCAGAACAGCTCCGGGTGCGCGGTGCGGCTCGCCGTCACGACCTCGCCGTCCGCCGTGACTACCGTGTACGACTCGACGTTGTCGCAGGCCAGCCCGTACCGCCGGGCCAGCCACCCCATGCCGCCGCCCAGGGTGAGCCCGCCGACGCCGGTGTGCGAGACGTTCCCGGCGGTGGTGGCCAGACCGTACGGCTGCGTGGCCCGGTCCAGCGCGCCGAGCAGCGCGCCGCCCTGGACGCGGGCCAGCCGCCGCACCGGGTCGACGCGCACGCCGCCCATGGGGGACAGGTCGATCATCAGGCCGTCGTCGGGGACGGCGAAGCCGGCCACGTTGTGCCCGCCGCAGCGGACGCCGATCTCCAGGCCGCGGTCGCGGGCGAAGCGCACCGCGGCCTGCACGTCGGCCGTGCTCGCGGCCTGGACGATCATCCGGGGGCGGCGGTCGACCATGGCGTTCCAGACGGTACGGGCCGGGTCGTAGCCGGCGTCGCCGGGGGAGAGGAGCCGGCCGTCGAGGCGGGCGGCGAGGCGGGAGCCGGGGCGGTCGGTGCGGGTGTGCGTCGCTGTCGTCATGTGCCGAGCCTGACGCGGATCGGTACCCGCGGTAAGGTCCGATTCCATGCACCGACTGCGGACCAATTCCAGCACCGCCGAGGACCTGCTCATCGAACTGGACCGGGACCGCAGCCGCGCGGAGCCGCTGCACCGGCAGGTCGCGGCGTCGATCCGGGAGAGCGTACGGGCCGGCCGGCTGCGCCACGGCGCGTCGCTGCCGCCCAGCCGCACGCTGGCCGCCGGCCTCGGGGTCTCGCGCGGGGTGGTGGTCGAGGCGTACCAGCAACTCGTCGCCGAGGGCTACCTGACCAGCCGCGCCGGCGGCTACACCCAGGTCGCGCTGGAGCCGGGCACCGGCCCCGGCCCCGCCCCCCGCACGCGGGCCCGGGAGGCGCCGCCCGCCGTCGACTTCGGCTACGGCCACACCGACGTCTCCACGTTCCCCCGCGCCGCGTGGCTGCGCTCGGTGCGTACCGTCTTCGCCGCCACGCCCAACGAGCGGTTCGCCTACCTCGACGGCCGCGGCGTCCCCGAACTGCACCAGGCCTTGGCCGACTACCTGAACCGCGTCCGCGGCACCTCGGCCGACCCGAAGGACATGGTCGTCTGCTCCGGGTTCGGCCAGGGCGTCTCGCTGCTCATCCAGGTCCTCGCCGCCCGGGGCGCCCGCCGGCTGGCCGTCGAGGACCCGTCGCCCGACGACGACGCCCGCCCCCTGGCCGCCGCGGCCGGGCTGGACGTCGTCGGCATCCCGGTGGGCCCCGACGGCATCCGCGTCGGGGAACTGGAGAAGGCCGACGCGGATGCCGTCGTGCTCACGCCGTCGCACCAGTGGCCCACCGGCGGTGTGCTGTCCGCGGCGGCCCGCGCCCGGGTGATCCGCTGGGCGCAGCGGCGCGGGGCGCTGGTCATCGAGGACGACTACGACGCGGAGTACCGCTACGACCGCGCCCCCGTCGGCGCGATCCAGGGCCTGGCCCCCGACCGCGTCGTCTACTGCGGTACGGCCAGCAAGACCCTCGTACCCGGGCTGCGCCTCGGCTGGATGCTGGTGCCGCCGCACCTCGTGGACGACGTCGCGCAGGCCAAGCTGCTCGCCGACCGCGGCTCGGCGGTCATCGACCAGTTGACGTTCGCCGACTTCCTCGGCCGCGGCGAGTTCGACCGCCACCTGCGCCGCATGCGGCCCGTCTACCGCCGCCGCCGCGACGCCCTGCTGGCGGCGCTCGACACCCACCTGCCGGAGCTGACCCCGACCGGGATCGCGGCCGGCCAGCACGTGGTGGCGTGGCTGCCGCCGGACCTCGACGAGGCGGCGGTCGTCGCCGCGGCGGCCCGCCGCGGCGTCGCGCTGCGCGGCGTCGCCCGCTACCGCCTCGACCCGGCCGGCCCCGGCGGCCTGATCTTCGGCTACGCGACGCTGTCCGAACGCGCCATCGCCCGGGGCATCGCCGCCCTGGCCCGCGCGGTGGCGGACGTACGCGCCGCGTAGCGCCCGGCCGCGGGCCGCCGTGCGGCCGCCGAAAGGTTTCGTAAGGGTGCCGCCGGGGGAGGAGGCGAGGAATGGGAGCGCTCCCATTCTTGTCCGCCCCACCCACCCCCCTCCCGGAGGAGGAGTCGCAGTGTCATCGCTACGGAACGACCGCACCGACGCGCGAAGCCTGCCCGCCCGCGCCCTCCTGGCCGTCCTGGCCGCGGCCGCGCTCCTGCTGACGCCCTGGACCGCAGGACCCGCACAGGCCCACGGCTCCGCCGCCGACCCCGTCTCCCGCAACTACGGCTGCTGGCAGCGCTGGGGAGACGAGTTCCAGAACCCGGACATGCAGCAGCAGGACCCGATGTGCTGGCAGGCGTGGCAGCACGACACCAACGGCATGTGGAACTGGAACGGCCTCTACCGCGAGGGCACCGGCGGCGACTTCCAGGCCCACATCCCCGACAACCAGCTCTGTAGCGCCGGCCGCACCCAGGACGGCCGCTACGACTCCATGGACACCCCCGGCGCGTGGCAGACCTCCGACATCGGCACCAGCTTCACCGTCGACATCCTCGACCAGGCGTACCACGGCGCCGACTACCTCCACGTCTACGTGACCCGGCAGGGCTACGACGCGCAGAACGACGCGCTCGACTGGGGCGACCTGGAGCGCGTGGCCACCGCCGGACCGTACGGCCCCGCCAACCACTACACGGCGGACGCCAGCGCACCCGGCCGCAGCGGCCACCACATCGTCTACACCATCTGGAAGGCGTCGCACGCCGACCAGATCTACTTCTTCTGTAGCGACGTGACGTTCTGACGCCCCGGGCGGCACCCACGCCGCCCGCGGGCTGGCGGAAGTCCGCCCCGGCCTCGCGTCGTCCCAGCTCAGCGCCGTAGCGCGGGCGCGTCGGGATGGCGCAACACTGCGGCAACACACTTCCGCGCGGCACGCGCTTATCGTGCCGTCATGCCTTCCGCAGCACGCCTGACAGAACAGCCCCCCGCCGGCCGGCCGAGCCCGGCCGGCGGCGGTGCGGGCGGTCACGGCACGGCCGCCGCGCGCCGCCGCCGGCTGCGGGCGGACCGCGCACGGCAGTTGGCCGACCTGCTGCGCGGCCAGGTGCTCGGCGGCGCGTACCCCGACGGCGTGCTGCCGCACGAGTCGACGCTGGGCGCCGACTACGACGCCACCCGCAACACCGTGCGCCAGGCGCTCGACCTGCTGCGCTCCGAACGCCTCGTGGAGCGCGTGCCGGGGCTGGGCACCGTCGTCGTCGCGGAGAAGTTCGCGCACGGGCTCAACCGGCTCCAGGGCCTTGCCGAGACGCTGCACGAACACGGCCGGGTCACCAACGAGATCCGCACCGCGGGCCCCGTCGCCGCCCCCGCCTGCGTCGCCGAGCGGCTCGGCGAGCCCGAGGGCGGCGAGGTGCTGTACGTGGAGCGGCTGCGCCGCCTCGGCGGGCTGCCGCTCTCCCTGGACCTGACGTACCTGCCCATGGACATCGGCGTCGAACTCCTCGGCGCCGACCTGGAGAACACCGACATCTTCCGGCTGCTGGAGGAGCTGACCGGACAGCCGCTGGGCACCGCGGAGATCACCCTGGAGGCCGTCACCGCCGACGCGCACTCCGCCGCCGTGCTCCAGGCGCCGCGCGGCGCCGCGCTGCTGATGCTGGAGCGGCTCACCCACCTGTCCGACGGCCGCCCCGTCGACCTGGAGTTCGTCCGCTTCCGCGGCGACCGGATCACCATGCGCGGGCTGCTGCACCGCTGCCGCTGAGCATCCCGTACGTCCCCCGTCCCCCTCCCGTACGTCCCGAACCCACGCCCAACGCGAAGGAGCCCGGCATGGCGCTGGTGCCCCAGCGGGCCGACGTGCCCGTGACCATCGACGAGTCCAAGTGCATCGACGGCTGCACCCTGTGCGTCGACATGTGCCCCCTCGACTCGCTCGCCATCGACCCCGACAGCAGCAAGGCGTACATGCACGTCGACGAGTGCTGGTACTGCGGCCCGTGCGCCGCGCGCTGTCCCACCGGCGCGGTCACGGTCAACATGCCCTACCTCCTGCGCTAAGAGGCCCGTCATGCCACGCACACCCCTGCCCCTCGCCGCCGCCCTGCTGCTCCCGCTCGCCATCGCCGGCTGCGGCAGCAGCTCCGCGAGCGACGGCAACCACGTCACCGTCACCGTCGGCTACCAGTCCAAGACCATCAACACCGTCACCGCCGGCACCCTGCTGCGCTCCCTCGGCTACTTCGAACGCGAACTGAAGGCCCTCGGCAAGCGCGACGGGCGCACGTACGAGGTGAAGTGGCAGGACTACGCCACCGGCGCGCCCATCACCGCCCAGATGACCGCCGGCAAGGTCGACATCGGCTCCATGGGCGACTTCCCGCTGCTCATCAACGCCTACCGCGGCGCGCAGCTCGACGCGCCGACCGAACTCGTCTCCGTCACCGGCTACAACCTGCGCGGCGGCCTCAACACCGTCGTCGTACCGCCCGACTCCGACCTGGACTCGCTCGCCGGCCTCAAGGGCAAGAAGGTCTCCACCAGCGAGGGGTCCGCCGCCGACGGCACCCTCGTCCGCGCACTGGAGCGGGCCGGTCTCGACCCCGCCGAGGACATCAGCAAGCTCAACCAGCAGCCCGCCGTGGGTGCCTCCGCCCTCGAAGGCGGCAGCGTCGACGCGCTGTCGCAGTTCGTCGCCTGGCCCGGGCTGCTCGCCTTCCAGGACCGGGCGCGGGCGCTCTACGACGGCGGCCGGCTGGACCTGCCGACGTTCCACGGCGTGGTGGTGCGCGAGTCGTTCGCCGACGACGAGCCAGCCGTGCTGCGCGCGTTCCTGCGGGCGCAGACCGACGCCGGCCGCTACCTCGACGACAAGCCGCTCGACTCCTCGCTGAAGGTCGCCGACGCCACCGGACTGCCGCCCGAGGTCGTCCACCTCTACAACGGCCCCGACGGCACCGCCACCTTCGACCCCACCCTCAAGCCGGCGCTGGTCGAGGCGTTCCGCGACGACGTGAAGCTGATGCAGGACGCGGAGCTGATCGGCGAGGTCGACGTGGACGGCTTCGTCGACGACTCCCACATCCGCAAGGCGTACGGCGCCGGCTGCGACCGGCAGCTCAAGCGGGCCGCGGGCGTGGTGCGTACCGGCGAGGTGTGGCTCGACGGCGAGGAGCGCACCCACTCCTTCCCCGACGCGGCGCAGGCGCTGGCGTTCGCCGCGGAGCACGACGGCGGGGTACGGGCCGTGTTCGTGCCCGACGCCGCGACCGGCACCCGCTGGTTCGCCGACCGCGCCGCGTGGGTCCGCGACGGTACGGAGCTGCACCCCTTCGTCACCGCCGAGTCCGCCCGCGACTGGGCGGCGGACCACCCGGGCGCCGAGGTCACCGACTACGAGACCGCGCTGGCCGCCGCGGGGAAGGGAGCCGGGCGATGAGACGGATCTGGGCCTCGCGGCTGCTGCGGGCCTCCTCGCTCGCCGCGGCCCTCGGCCTGTGGCAGTTGCTCACCGCGCTCGACGTCAACCTGTGGCTGCGCTTCGCGCAGTTCCCCACGGTCCTCGACGTCGCCGACCGGTTCCGCGACCGGCTCGCCGGCGGCGACTACTGGCGGGACCTGGCCGACAGCCTGACCCGTATCCTCACCGGCTTCGCGCTCGCCGCCGTGCTCGGCATCGCCGTCGGCGTGGCGCTCGCCCGCTCCCGCGTGGCGTCCGACGTGATCCGCCCGGTGCTGGAGGTGATCCGGCCCATCCCGGCGATCGCGCTGGTGCCGGTCGCCATCCTGCTCTTCCCCACCAACGAGCAGGGCATCGTCGCCATCACCTTCGCCGCCGCGTTCTTCCCCGTCACCGTCGCCACCCGGCACGCCGTGCGGGCGCTGGCCCCGGTGTGGGAGGAGGCGGTGCTGACGATGGGCGGCGGCCGGTGGCGGGTGCTGTGGTCGGTGGTGCTGCCCGGGGCGCTGCCGGGCGTCTTCAGCGGTCTGTCGGTCGGCATCGGGGTGGCGTGGATCTGCGTCATCGCCGCCGAGATGATCTCCGGCGAGTTCGGCGTCGGCTACCGCACCTGGCAGGACTACACGCTCCTCGACTACCCCGGCGTGCTCGTCGGCATGGTCACCATCGGGGTGCTCGGCTGGGCCACCTCGGCGGCCATCGAGGTGCTGGGCCGCCGGCTGACCGGCTGGCTGCCGCGTACGGAACACGACGGGTACGGCCACCCGACCAAGGGGGTACGGGCGTGAGCGAGACCGTGCAGGACACCGCCGCGGCGCCGGCGAAACGCGCCGCACCCCCCGGCGCGCCCGCGGCGGCGGCCGGAAACGAGGCCGGGAAGGCGACCGGGGCGACCGGGGGAGCCGGGGAGGCCGCCGGGGAGGCGCAACCGGCCCTGGGCGTACGGCTGGAGGTGCGCGGCGCCACCCTCGGGCGGCCCGGCGCGCCCGCGCTGCACGACCTGACGCTGGCCGCCGCACCCGGCGAACTCCTCGCCGTCGTCGGCCCCTCCGGCTGCGGCAAGTCCACGCTGCTGCGCACCCTGGCCGGGCTGCTGCCGCCGCTGGCCGGCGAGGTGCTCCAGGACGGTGCGCCGGTCACCCGGCCGGGCGCGGACCGCGCGCTGGTCTTCCAGGACGACGCCCTGCTGCCCTGGCGCTCCCTGCGCCGCAACGTCGAACTGCCCCTGGCCGTACGGAAGGAGCCGCGCGCCGCGCGGCAGGCCGCCGCCCGGCTGTGGCTGGAGCGGGTCGGCCTCGGCGACCGCGGCGGCTCCCTGCCGCACCGCGTCTCCGGCGGACAGCGCCAGCGCGCGCAACTGGCCCGGGCGCTGGCGGGCCGGCCGCGGGCGGTGCTGATGGACGAGCCGTTCGGCGCGCTCGACGCGCAGACCCGGGCGGGCATGCAGAACCTGCTCGTCGAGGTGCTGGGCAGCACGCGGGCCACCGTCGTCTTCGTCACCCACGACGTGGACGAGGCCCTCTTCCTCGGCGACCGCGTGGCGCGGCTCGGCGGCCCCGAGGGGCTGACCGTGCACGACGTGCCCCGGCCGCGCGAACGCGCCGCCCGCGAGGACCCGGCGACCGTCGCCCTGCGCCGCCGCCTGCTCGCCGCCGACCCCGCCGGCACCCCCCGCACCGCCGGCACCGCCGCGTCCGCGGAGTCCGCCGGACCGGCCACGGCCGACGACCTGGAGGCCCCGTGACCGCCCCCGCCCCCGCACTCGCCGTCCCCGACCTCGCGGACGCCGACGAACTCACCTGCGGCGTCCTCGTCGTCGGCGGCGGCACCGCCGGCACCATGGCCGCGCTGACCGCCGCCGAACACGGCGCCGACGTGCTGCTGCTGGAGAAGGCCCACGTCCGCCACTCCGGCGCCCTGGCCATGGGCATGGACGGCGTCAACAACGCCGTCATCCCCGGCCGCGCCGAGCCCGACGACTACGTCGCCGAGATCACCCGCGCCAACGACGGCGTCGTCGACCAGGCGCCCGTCCGCCAGACCGCCACCCGCGGCTACGACATGGTGCGCCGGCTGGAGTCGTACGGCGTGAAGTTCGAGAAGGACGAGCAGGGCCGCTACGCGGTGCGCCAGGTGCACCGCTCCGGCTCGTACGTGCTGCCCATGCCCGAGGGCAAGGACGTCAAGAAAGTCCTCTACCGGCGGCTGCGGCGGCGCGAGATGCGCGAGCGGATCCGCATCGAGAACAGGGTGATGCCCGTACGGGTCCTCACCGCCGGCGGCCGGGCGGTGGGCGCGGCCGGGTTCGACACCCGCACCGGCCGGTTCGTCGTCGTCCGCGCCGGCGCGGTGATCCTCGCCACCGGCGCCGCCGGCCGGCTCGGGCTGCCCGCCAGCGGGTACCTCTACGGCACGTACGAGAACCCCACCAACGCCGGCGACGGGCACGCCATGGCGTACCACGCGGGCGCCGCGCTCACCGGCATCGAGTGTTTCCAGATCAACCCGCTCATCAAGGACTACAACGGCCCCGCCTGCGCCTACGTCGCCAACCCCTTCGGCGGCTACCAGGTCAACCGGCTCGGCGAGCGGTTCGTCGACTCCGACTACTGGTCGGGCCAGATGATGGCCGAGTTCGCCGCCGAGGTCGCCTCCGACCGCGGGCCGGTGTACCTGAAGGTCAGCCATCTGCCGGAGGAGACGCTGAGCGCGCTGGAGTCGATCCTGCACACCACCGAGCGGCCCACCCGCGGCACCTTCCACGCCGGCCGCGGCCACGACTACCGCACCCACGACGTGGAGATGCACATCTCCGAGATCGGGCTGTGCGGCGGCCACTCCGCCTCCGGCGTCCGCGTCGACGAGCACGCCCGCACCACCGTCCCCGGCCTCTACGCCGCCGGCGACCTGGCCTGCGTGCCGCACAACTACATGATCGGCGCGTTCGTCTTCGGCGACCTCGCCGGCGCGGACGCCGCCGGCGCCCGCCCGTACACCGGCGACCTGCCCGCCGACCAGCTCGCCGAGGCCCACGAACTGGTCTACCGGCCGCTGCGCAACGCCGGCGGCCCGCCGCAGCAGCAGGTGGAGTACAAGCTGCGGCGCTTCGTCAACGACTACGTCGCACCGCCCAAGAGCGCCGCGCGGCTGTCGCTGGCGCTGGAGAGCTTCGAGCGGATGCGCGCGGAGATCGCCGCGATGGGCGCGCAGACGCCGCACGAGCTGATGCGCTGCGCCGAGGTCACGTTCATCCGCGACTGCGCCGAGATGGCCGCGCGCGCCTCCCTGGCCCGCACCGAGTCCCGCTGGGGCCTGTACCACCGCCGCACCGACCACCCCGAGCGCGACGACGAGCGCTGGCTGCACCACCTCGACCTGCGCAAGTCGCCATCCGGCGCCATGGAGTTCACCGCCCGCCCGGTGCAGCCGTACGTGGTGCCGGTCGCCGGGTACGAGCCGCGCGGCGGCCCCGAGCGGCACCTCGGCGAGGTGCGCGGCGAGGCCGTCGCCCGGGCGGGCGGCGAGGACGCGCCGGCGCCCGCACCGGCGGCGCACACCGAACCGGCCGCGGGCCACGCGCCCGCCGGCAACCCGCGCATCCTCGACGTACTGGCCCTCGCCGAGGAGCAGTTCGCGCTCGACGAGCTGCGGCCCTACCTCGCCGACCCGGACGCCGCCGTGCGCCGCGCCGCCGTCGGCGTGCTGACCGAGGCCGCGCCGCCCGGCGCCGGCCCCGCCCTCGCCGAAGCGCTCGCCGACGACGACGCGGCCGTACGCGCCGGAGCCGCCGCCGCGCTGCGCGAACTGGTGGAGGTGCTGCCCGCGGACGCGGCGCTGCGCACCGCCCTGCTGCCCGCGCTCGGGCTGCCCGACGCCGGGGCGCGGGCCGCCGCGCTGGAGGTGCTGCGGGCGCTGCGCCTCGGCGGGGAGGCGGAGTTCGCGCCCGCCCTGGCCGACCCGGAGCCGGCCGTGCGGCTCCAGGCGGTACGGGCCCTGGCGACGGCCGGTGCCGCCGGCGCGCTGGCCCGCGCCGCCGCCGACCCGGCCCGCGAGGTGCGCGTCGCCGCCGCGCACGCCCTCGGCACGGCGGCCGACGCGGCGGCCCTCGCGCCGCTGCTGCGCGACGACGACCTGCTGGTACGGGCCGGGGCGCTGACGGCGCTGGCCGCCGCGGGCTGCCCGCCCCCGTACGACGAGGCCGCCGAGGACGCGCTCGGCGACGCGGCCTGGGAGGTCCGCAAGGGCGCGGCGACCGCCCTCGGCGCCGCCGCCCCCGCGCGCGCCGTACCGGCCCTGACCCGCGCACTGGCCGACCCGCACGCCGACGTCCGCCGCGCCGCCGTCCTGGCGCTGCTGGAACACCGCGGCACCGACGACTCCGTACCCGCCGCGCTCGCCGCCGTCGCCGAGGACCCGGACGCCGACGTCCGCGCCTACGCCCGCCGCGCCGTGGCGCCCGGCTGACGCCGCCCGGCGGACGCCGGTAGGGTCGGCTCCCGCCGGGGTGGAGGCACCGCAGGAAAGGTGCCCGCCGGCGGGAGCGGACCGGAAGGGGACGGCATGCCGACGTCGCTGCTCGTCGTGGTGGTCCTCGTGGGGATCATCGTCGCCGCGATCCTCGGCGGCCTCGCCGTCGGCCGGCGCGACCGCCGCGCGGAGGCGTCGCGGGCCCGCACCTACCCCGACGCCGTCCGGCGCCGGCTGGAGTCGGGCCCGGGCCGGGCGGCGGAGTCGACACCCCGCCCTGGGTGGCGGAGGCGCACAAGCGCCGGCGCGAGGCCCGCGGCGAGGACGACCGCACCCTGGAGCTGGTGGCCGAGCTGCGCGCCATCGGCCGCGGCCGGGGCTTCCTGTCCGTACACGGCGGCAAGGACGGGCGGACCCGGGAGATCGGCGCCGAGCTGCACGAGAAGGGCGGCAAGCAGAAGATGCTCCATGCGCACGCCGCCGTACGGGCCGAGCTGGGGCCGGTGCACGCCCGTGAGCTGGAGGCCGCGTGGGACGGCGTCGGCGACTGGTGGGGCTGACCGCCCCCGCCGCACCCCCGGCCCGCACCCCGGCCCGTACTGACGGCCGTACGGAACCAGGCGCTCCTGCGCCTCAACGCCCATGTTGCAAAAGGAACTCGACCGGGGAACGCGCCGAACGTACGCGCGGAAGGCATGTCTATGATCAGGCATCAGTCCGTCCGGCACCCCCGTCAGCCCGACCGGCCCCTCCGGCCGCCCGATCGTCACTGGATCTCATATGTCTCTGCACCACGTGCGTAGAAAGGCGGTCCCCCTCGCCGCCGCCGTAGCGATGCTGTCCGTGCTGGCCGCCTGCGGCGACAGCGACGACGACGGCGACGGCGACGGCAAGAACAGCGCGTCCCCGGCCGCCGAGGCCGGCGGCGCCACGGACCTGAGCAAGGAGTGCCCGGAGACGATCGTGGTCCAGACGGCGTGGTGGCCGGACATCACCTCCGCCGGCGCCATGTACCAGCTCCTCGGCGACGACATGGACGTGGACGCGGGCGCCAAGAAGGTCACCGCACCGCTCGTGGCCTCCGGCGGCAAGGACACCGGCGTGAAGCTGGAGCTGCGCTCCGGCGGGCCGGCGATCGGGTTCAACCCGACGTCCTCGCAGATGTACACGGACGACAGCATCCACCTCGGCATCCCCCAGGGCTTCGACGAGGCGATCCAGAACTCCGACAAGCAGCCGACGCTCGCGGTGATGTCGCTGCTCGCGAAGAACCCGCAGGTCATCATGTGGGACCCGAAGAAGCACCCGGACGTCGAGACGATCGAGGACATCGGCAGGACCGACACCACCGTCGTCTACGTCCCCACCCCCTACATGGACTACCTGACCAGCAAGGGCATCCTGAAGAAGGACCAGGTCGACAGCTCCGGCGACGGCTCCCCGGCGCGCTTCGTCGCCGCCGGCGGCGACATCGCCACCTCCGGGTACGCCACCGAGGACCCGTACATCTACGAGGAGGAGCTGCCCGACTGGGGCAAGCCGGTCGCCTCCCAGCTAGCGTACGAGTACTACCCCAACCCGGGCCCCTCGCCGGTGATCCGCCCCGCGGACAAGGGCGAGCTGGCGCCGTGCCTGAAGAAGCTGGTGCCGGTCGTCCAGCAGGGCGCGGTCGACCTGATGGAGAACCCGGACCCGGTGATCGACAAGGTCATCGAGCTGCGCGACGCTTTCAAGGCCGACCAGCCGTTCTCCAAGGGCGTGGGGAAGTACTCGGTCGAGCAGATGCAGGCGCTCGACCTCGTCGCCGACCCGGGCAAGCCGGTGGGCGAGTTCGACACCGGGCGGGTGCAGGAGCTGATCGACCTCGCCGGGCCGGTCTTCGAGGCGCAGAAGAAGCCGATCAAGGACGGGCTGACGCCCGAGGACCTGGTGACCAACGAGTTCATCGACACGTCGATCACGCTCGGCGGCGAGTGAGACCACAGGTGGCGGGCACGGAGGCAGAGATGACTGTGGACGGGACGTCGGCGGGCCGCGAGGGGAGAATGCCGCTGCCGGACGCGCGCAAACCCCACCCCTCGCGCTTCTGGGACTACGCGCTGGGCGGCCGTGACAACGTGCACGCCGACCGCGACCTGCTCCAGGAGGCCGAGCAGATCATGCCCGACCTCAAGGTGCTCACGCGGGAGCAGCGGCTCTTCGTCGACCGCACCGTCGAGTACTGGGTCGGCGAGGCCGGCATCCGGCAGATCCTCGACATCGGCGGCGGCATGCCCACCGACATCTACGACAACGTCCACGAGGTCGCGCACCGCATCGCCCCCGACACCCGGGTGGTGTACGTCGACAAGAACCCCGTCGCCGTGGCCCACATGGCGGCGCTCCAGGCCGACGGCGAGTACACCGTGGCCCTCGAAGGCGACGTGCGCGACCCCGACACCGTCCTCTTCAACGAAGTCGTCAGGTCGACCCTGGACTTCACGATGCCCATCGGCGTCCTGCTCTCGGGCATCCTGCACTTCCTCACCGACGAGGAGGACCCGGCCGCGATCGTCAACCGGGTGCACGAGACCGTGGTGCCGGGCAGCTACCTGGCCGTCAACCACATCTCGTCCGACATCGACCCGCGGGTGCCGGACGTCATCGAGATGTTCCGCCGGGCCAGCGACCCGCTGATCGACCGGGACCGCGCCGGCCTGGAGCGGATCCTCGACGGCTGGACGCCGGTGGAGCCGGGCCTCGTCCCGGTCAGCCAGTGGCGCCCGTCCGGCGAGTCGCAGAACGCGTGCGACGCCTACGGGGCGGTGCTCCGCAAGGTGTGAGACGGACCACGCCGCACGGCGCGGGCGGAGACGGCCGCCGCCGGGGAGACCCGGCGGCGGCCGTCACGCGTGCCCGCCGCGCCCGCGGGCACCGCCGTGATTGAGCCAACTCCGAGAATTTCACCACCGGTCACCGGCGCGAACGGAAAGTGAATGCCGCGCGCTTTCCCGCTGGTGGCGCCGGGGCTCGCAAGCGCCCGCCAAGTCCACGTGAAGCCGAAGACAAGCGGCGGCTGGCACGATTCGGACGTATCGCAGAGCCGATAGCGGAGTGCGCCGCGGCGAACGCCCGCTTCCGGCCGTCCGATACGGACTCACCGCGGCCCCCGCGGTCGCGGCCGGCCGGTCGGAAACGAATAGGGCGACGGGCGACAGGAATTCCTGTCCCGGTGATCGCCGAGGTTTACCCCCTTGGAGGGAAGAATGCCCGAGACCACCAAGCTGGAAACCATCTATTCGGCCGTCGAGGAAACCGCCGCCCTCGTGGGCGCGCCCTGCTCCCGGGCGAAGGTCTGGCCGGCCATGGACACCTTCGGCCGGTGGTTCGAGGACGCCCACATCGTCTTCGGCATGGGCACAGGAAAACGGCACCTGGGCGAGCTGGCCTTCGATTTCGCCGTACCCACCGCGGCCGGCGACCCGTACGAACTCGCCGTGACCGGCGGCCTCCTCGACAAGGTCGACCACCCCGTCACCCGACTGCTCCCCGAGATCACCGAGCGCTATACCGTCGACACCTACGGCGTGGACTACGGCGTCGTCGGCGGTTTCAAGAAGGCGTACGCGTTCTTCCCCCTCGCCGAGCCGGCGAGCATGAAGACGCTCGTGGATCTCCCGTCCATTCCGCCGGCGCTGGCCGCGCACGCCGAGTCGTTCGCCGAAGCCGGGCTCGACGGCAAGGTGTCGGCCGTCGCCGTCGACTTCGCCAGCCGCACGTGGAACGTATACATCAGCGGGCTTTCCCCCGAATACACGCGGCCGGACGCCGTCACCGCCGCGCTGCGCGCCATGGGGCTGCCGGCGCCGAGCGAGCGGATGCTGGAGTTCATCGGCACCTCGTTCGCCATGTATCCCACGTTCGGCTGGGACACCACCCGCATCGAGCGGGTCTGTTTCTCCACCCGCTCCTCCGACCCGATGCTGCTGCCGTCCCGAATCGAGCCCGCCATCGCGGAGTTCGCCCGCGACATGCCGACCGTGCACGGCGGCGAGCCCATCCATGTCTACGCCGGCGCGGTGGCGCGGGACGAGGAGTTCTTCAAGCTCGCCTCGCACTACCAGAAGACAACTCAGGTTTCCGACCGGGTTCGCCCCGCGGGCTGAACCCGCTGAGCACCAGTCAGGACAAGGAGCCGAGCATGACCGAGACCCGAGTAAGCCACCAATCCAAGGATCCGGCCACGCTGTCCGTCGACCTCCGCCACCACGCACCAGCCCCCGTCCACGACCCGCGCACGCCGACCGCCGCCACCGGGGGAGGCGCCCGATGACCGCCCCCGTCGTCATCGCCGGCGGCGGCATCGGCGGGCTCACCGCCGCGCTCAGCCTGCACGAGGTCGGCATCGACGCCCTCGTCCTCGAACACGCCCGCCGCATCGAGCCCATCGGCGTCGGGATGAACATCCTCACCCACGGCGTCCGCGAACTCACCGACCTGGGCCTCGGCGACGAACTCGCCGCCATCGGCGTGCCCACCGCCGAGAACGTCTTCTGCGACAAGTCCGGCAACCAGATCTTCGCCCAG
This sequence comes from Streptomyces sp. 184, assembly GCF_045781775.1. Classification (NCBI taxonomy): domain Bacteria; kingdom Bacillati; phylum Actinomycetota; class Actinomycetes; order Kitasatosporales; family Streptomycetaceae; genus Streptomyces; species Streptomyces sp. 184. The sequence goes on from NZ_CP123230.1 coordinate 3,254,957, forward strand.
CCGCGCGGCGAGGCCGCCGGCTCCCGCTGGCCGCAGTACTCCCTGCACCGCGGCGAACTGCACCTGGCGCTCCTGGAGCGCGTCCGCAGGCTGCTCGGCCCCGGCGCCGTCCGCACCGGCATCCGCCTGGAGGACTTCACCCAGCGCGACGACGCCGTCGAGGTCCGCGTCACGGACCGCGAGAGCGGCGCGTCCGAGACCATCGAGGCCACCGCGCTCGTCGGCGCGGACGGCCTGCACTCGACCGTACGCGCCCGGCTGCACCCCGGCGAGCAGCCGCTGGCCTGGTCGGGCCAGCGGATGTGGCGCGGGGTCACCGAAGGCGTCCCGGAGTTCCTCACCGGCCGCTCCATGGTCGTGGTGAGCGACGGCGCGGCGTCGCTCGTCGCGTACCCGATCGGCAAGGACCGCGTGAACTGGGTCTGCCTGGTGCGCCTCGGCGAGCCCGGCCCGCTGCCCGAGGAGAGCGACGGCCTGCTCGTCGACGACCACCGCGAGGGCCGGCTGAAGGACGTCCTCGTGCACTACGAGGACTGGTCGCTGGGCTGGCTCGACGTACGGGCGCTGCTGGAGCGCTCCGGCGACATCCTGGAGTACCCCATGGTCGACCGCGACCCCCTGCCCGCCTGGGGCACCGGCCGCGTCACGCTCCTCGGCGACGCCGCCCACCCCATGTACCCGGCCGGGGCCAACGGGGCGTCGCAGGCCGTCCTCGACGCGCGCGTCCTCGCCTACGAACTCGCCCGCGCCGGCGACGACGTGCCGGCGGGCCTCGCCGGGTACGAGGCCGTGCGCGTCCCGGAGACCACCGCCGTCGTCACCGTCGGCCGGGCCGTGGCGCACTCCGCGGGTCCCGACACCTGGGACCGCGAGACCGTCACGCAGATGGTCGGCCTCTACCGGCAGATGGCAGAAGGCGAGGTCGCACAGCTCAACTCCCGCCCCTCCTACAGCCCGCCGGCGCGGGCCTAGGGCGGCGGCACGAGAACTCGGTGCGCGGCGGCGCCCCCGGCGACGGGAGCGCCGCGGTGCCGGGACGTGAAGGGGCCCGCCGGCAGCAGCCGGCGGGCCCCGCCCGCACTTCCGACACCGACGCCCGCACCGGCACCGCGCGCACGGCCGCGACCGTCCCCCACGGCGGCGTACGCGCTCTCCCCACGACAGGCACCACCGATCCCATCCGTCCGCATGCGCCAGGAGACGCCATGACCTCGTCCGTGTCCCTCCCACCCGACACCGCCGCTCCGGTGTTCACCGACCACCACGACCTACGGGCCCGCAACCGCATCGCCGTCGAGCAGTACATGCTGACCGGCGCCGAGGCCCGGCTGCGCCGCTACACCCTCTACACCGAGGACGGCTCGGCGGCTCTCTTCTACACCGACGTCGGCCGGCCCATCGTGGTCAGGGGGCGCGAGAAGCTCAAGCGGCACGGCGAGCTGTCCATGCAGGTGCTGCCGGACTGGCAGTGGAGCGACGTGACCATCTACCAGACGCAGGACCCGTCGGTGATCTGGGTCGAGTGCGAGGGCGAGGGCACCATCCGCTTCCCCGGCTATCCGCAGGGCCGCTACCGCAACCACTTCATCCACGGGTTCACGCTCAGCGACGGCCGCATCGTCTCCAGCCGCGAGTACACCAACCCGATCGAGCACATGCGCGCGCTGAGCATCGACACACCCCACATCGAGCGGGGCTGGATCCCCTCCTGACGGGCCCCCGGTCCGTGCCCCCGCGCCGGGGTCGCCTACCCGCGGGGTAATCGACCCCGGTCCGCCGTCCTGCCAGGATCGGCAGGGTACGGACCGCGTCACCGAACGGAAGGACCCCCATGCCCGCCTACGTCATCGCCAGGCTCCAGGACGCCGCCCCGCACCCGGACATCGCCGACTACATCGAGCGGCTGCCGGGCACCTTCGAGCCGTACGGCGGCAGCTACCTCGTGCACGCCGCGCAGCACGAGGTGCTGGAGGGCGACTGGTCCGGCGGCATCGTGATGATCGGCTTCCCCGGGACGGAGCAGGCCCGGGCCTGGTGGGACTCCCCGGCCTACCGGGAGCTGGCGCCGCTGCGCTCGCGCCACATCGAGGGCGACATCATCCTGATCGAGGGCGTCCCCGAGGGCTACGTCCCGACCGCCGCGGCCCGTGCGATCCGGGAGGCCGCCGCCGCGCAGGGCACCGCGTAGCGGCGGGGGCGGCGCGCCGGCGGCCCCGAGGCTCCGGACGGCCCGCGGCACGGCCATCGCACCCGCCGGCAGCCCGCCCCGCCCCGGCCGGGCACGCGTACCCCGGCCGGCGGAAGGCCGGCCGGGGCGAGGGGCTGGGTGTCGCGTGAACTGCGCCGAATCTAGAAGACGTTGACGCTGTAGGCGTTCAGGGCCTCCACGACCGGCTGGTAGAAGGTCGTGCCGCCGGAGGAGCAGTTGCCGCTGCCGCCGGAGGTGAGACCGACCGCCGTGCTGCCGGTGAAGAGCGGGCCGCCGCTGTCGCCGGGCTCGGCGCAGACGTTCGTCTGGATCATGCCGTACACGACGTCGCCGCCGCCGTAGTTGACGGTGGCGTTCAGGCCCGTGACGGAACCGCCGTGCAGACCGGTGGTGCTGCCGCTGCGCTGCACGGACTGGCCCTGCGAGGGGTCGGCCGCGTTGGTGATGTCCTGGTACTGCCCGTTGTACAGGTAGACACGTCCGTCCGCCGCGGCGGGGTTGGAGTGCTGGATGATGCCGTAGTCGTTCGTCGGGAAGCTGCTGCCCGTCGTGGTGCCGATGTTCCACGAGCTGCCGATGTTGGTGCAGTGACCGGCGGTCAGCGCGTACTTGGTGCCGTCCGCGCTCTCGACGTTGAAGCCGAGGGAGCAGCGGGCGCCGCCGGTGGTGATGGCTTCGCCGCCGGCGATGTACTTGGTGAACTTCCCTACGGTGCGCTGCACGTCGACCGCTCCGGCGTCGGCGCCGGCCGCCTCGGTGATCCGGGCCACCTCGGCCTTGGAGACCGTGCTGTCGACGGTGACCACGACGGTGTCGCTCTCGCGGTCGATGTACCAGGCGGTACCCGCGACGTCCGCTTCGCCGACCGCGAGGTCGACGGCCCGGAGCTCCGCCGCGCTGAACGAGGCTTCCTGTGCGTTCGCACCCGCGGGCAGCGCGAGCGCTGCCACGGCGGCGAGGCCAGCGGTCGCGGTGATCAGCCGCAATCTGCCGCGGAAAGCCCCGGTGGGGGTGGTGCGCTTGATCTTCACAGATGTCTCCTCTGGTTTGGGGGAACCAGGACTCGAGGTGACGAGCCCGTGAGACACCGTCAGCGGCTCGGCTTTTTGCCGTGCCCCTGACACGTCGTAGGGGAGTCTTGGGCACGCGGCAGCGATGCGCAAGACCGCCCCCCTCCCGAGGGCCGTCCCGCACACCGCGCCCGCCCCGCCCGCCCCACCCGCCCCGGCCCCGCCGCACCCGCCCGCGGCGCGTGTCGGCAAATGCCCGACGGTTCCGCCCCGGTGACCCGCCGGCAGATTTCGGACCCCGCTTCATGACGGCGCACATTCATCGCCAAGACACCGGCGCGACGTATTGCACAGACGGCCGGAAACAGAATGGCAATTCATTGCCAGCCGTCCGTGCCAGGCCGCCGCCTCGTGTTGAAAGGACCCTGCGGACGGATATGGTGCAGGAGCAGGTCCGGATCCGTACAAGGGACAAGGGAGGCTCGACTCGGTGGTGCGCGTTTCAGCCCGATCTTCCACCGTGGCCGCACCTCCGGCGCGGCACTTCCGCATCCCATGTAACCGGCATACACGGCGTTTTGCCCGCGCCGCGCCAGTGCCGGCCGGGAATTCCACCCAGTCCCGCTGAGCCGCGCGGGACAGTTCTGTGCACTGACAATGGAATTCCATTGACCGACCGGGTGTCCGGAGCGCCGACGGCGCCCGCGCCCCCGGCGGCCGCCAGCCGTATTCAGGACGACGGAGTCCGTACGGCATATGCCCCCATCCGCCTCATGAGTAAAGGGAAGCGAGACCACTTATGTCCAGCGACAAAGAGGTACGTGACCACAACCGCGCCATCGTCGACAAGTACATGCACTGCCGCGGCCAGGACCGGCTGGAGCGGCACCTGCTGTTCACCGAGGACGGCACCGGCGGCCTGTGGACCACCGAGACCGGCGAGCCCATCGTCATCAGCGGCCGCGACCGGCTCGGCGAGCACGCCGTCTGGTCGCTCAAGTGCTTCCCCGACTGGGCCTGGATCAACATCGAAATATTCGACACCCAGGACCCCAACCGCTTCTGGGTCGAGTGCGACGGCGAAGGCAAGATCCTCTTCCCCGGCTACGAACCCGGCCACTACCGCAACCACTTCCTGCACTCCTTCCTCTTCGAGGACGGAAAGATCAAGCAGCAGCGCGAGTTCATGAACCCCTGCCAGCAGTTCCGCGCCCTGGGCATCGAGGTCCCCTCGGTACGCCGCGAAGGCATCCCGACCTGACGGCTGCCGCCCCACCACCCTCGAACTCGACACGCACCCGGCAGGGGGAGAACGTGCCAACCTCAGTCCAGGAATTCCACGCGCTACCAGCTCTACAGCAACCCGTGTGGGAGGACACCGACCAGGTGCGACGGGTACGCGAGGCCCTCGAAGCCGCGCCGCCGCTCGTCACCGACGACGGCGCGGCGCGGCTGCGCCGCGCGCTCGCCGAGGTCGCCGAGGGACGCGCCCACCTCATCCAGGCCGGCGACTGCGCCGAGGACCCCGCGGAGTCCACGCCCTACCACGTACAGCGCAAGAGCGCACTCATCGACGGCCTCGCCGCCACCGCCACGCAGCTCACCGGCCGCCCGGTCCTGCGCATCGGCCGTATCGCCGGCCAGTTCGCCAAACCCCGCTCCAAACCCGTCGAGCAGATCGGCGACATCACCCTGCCCGTCTACCGCGGGCACATGGTCAACGGCCCCGAACCCGACCCCCGGGCCCGCCGCGCCGACCCGCAGCGCATCCTCGCCTGCTTCGGCGCCGCCCAGAACGTCGTCCGCGAACTCGACGCCGTCAACGCCGGCCGCCCCGACGCCGAACGGGTCTGGATCAGCCACGAAGCACTGCTCCTCGACTACGAGAGACCGATGCTGCGGCGCACCGCCACCGGCGAGCAGTACCTCGCCTCCGCCCACCTGCCGTGGGTCGGCGAGCGCACCCGCCGCCCCGACGGCGCCCACGTCGACCTCCTCGCCGGCATCGTCAACCCCGTCGCGTGCAAGATCGGCTCCGGCACCACCGCCGACGACGTCACCGAACTCGCCGGCCGCCTCGACCCGGCCCGCCAGCCCGGCCGGCTCGTGCTCATCGCCCGCATGGGCGCCGGCTTCGTCACCAGCCGGCTCCCCGCCCTGGTACGCGCCGTCCACGCCGCCGGACACCCCGCCGTGTGGATCTGCGACCCCATGCACGGCAACACCATCACCGGCCCCGACGGGCAGAAGACCAGGCTGATGGGCGCCATGCTCGCCGAGATCCACGACTTCTGCCACGTCCTGGACGCCACCGGCGGCACCAACGGCGGACTGCACCTCGAAACCACCCCCGACCCGGTCACCGAGTGCGCCACCGACATGGCCACCATCGGCTCCGCCGGCCCCCGCACCACCTTCTGCGACCCCCGGCTCAACCCGGGCCAGGCCCACCGGCTCGTCGCGGCGTGGGCCCAGACCCGCTGACAGCGACACCGGACACCGGGCCCCGGCCCGGCCCCGGCGGCGCGGCCGGACACCAGCCGGCCGCGTACCCCCCCCGCACCCGAAAGGAGCCGAACCGTGGTCGGCATACCCGTCATCGACCCGTACGAGCTGCCGACGGCAGAGACCCTGCCGGCCAACCAGGCGGCGTGGACGCCCGACCCCGCCCGCGCGGCGCTGATCGTGCACGACATGCAGCGGTTCTTCCTGCGCCCGGTGCCCGACACGGTCCGCTCCCAGCTCGTCCACAACGCCGCACTGCTGCGCAAACGCGCCGCCGCACTCGGCGTACCCGTCGCCTACTCAGCACAGCCCGGCGGCATGACCCCCGAAGAGCGCGGCCTGCTCGTCGACTTCTGGGGCCCCGGCATGCGCACCGCCCCCGAGGACCGCGAAGTCGTCCCCGAACTCGCCCCCGCCGACGGCGACTGGCTCCTCACCAAGTGGCGCTACAGCGCCTTCTTCAAGTCCGGCCTGCTCGACAGGCTGCGCGCCGAAGGCCGCGACCAGCTCGTGCTGTGCGGCGTCTACGCCCACGTCGGGGTACTCGCCACCGCCATCGAGGCGTTCACCCACGACATCCAGGTGTTCCTCGCCGCCGACGCCATCGCCGACTTCACCGCCGACCAGCACCGCATGACCCTCGAATACGTGGCCCAGCGCTGCGGGATGGTCCTCCCGAGCGCGGAGATCTTCGCATGAGCACCGCCCCCGACCCCCGCCCGGCCGCCCCCGCAGACGCCGGCGCCGACACCGGCACCAACACCGGCGCCGGCACCGCGCTGCTCGACCGGCTGCTCACCGGCCCCCTCCCGCCCTCGTACGCGCTGCTCCACCGCCCCGAGAGCGGCACCCCCGGCACCGTCGACGTCCTCATCGGCGACACCACCCACCCCCGCACCCTCGCCGGCCTCCCGCTGCCCACCCCCGCCGCCCCGCCGGCCGCCACCGCCCACCGCACCCTGCTCGTCGTGCCCTACCGGCAGCTCGGCGAACGCGGCTTCGCCGCCCCCGACGACGGCGCACCGCTCATCGCCATGAACATCACCGAGCAGGCCGCCGTGCCGCTGGCCGACACCCTCGCCCGGCTGCCCGACACCCCCGCCGCGCTCACCGGCCACCGCTTCGACCTCTCCGACGCCGACTACGCCGACGTCGTACGACGCGTCGTCACCGGCGAGATCGGCACCGGCGAAGGCGCCAACTTCGTCATCAAACGCACCCTCCTCGCCGACGTCGGCGGCGACGCCGCCCGCGCCGCGCTGACCGTCTTCCGGCGGCTGATCTCCCTGGAACCCAGCGCCTACTGGACGTTCGCCATCCACGCCGACGGCCGCACCTTCGTCGGCGCCACCCCCGAACGGCACATCTCCGTGCACGAGGGCCGCGCCGTCATGAACCCCATCAGCGGCACCTACCGCTACCCCGCGGGCGGCCCCACCCTCGACGGCCTCACCGCGTTCCTGCGCGACCGCAAGGAAACCGACGAGCTGTACATGGTGCTCGACGAGGAACTGAAGATGATGTCCCGCATCTGCCCCGCCGGCGGCCGGGTCACCGGCCCCGCGCTCAAGGAGATGGCGCGCCTCGCCCACACCGAGTACTTCATCGAGGGCCGCACCGAACGCGACGTACGCGACGTGCTCCGCGAGACGCTCTTCGCGCCCACCGTCACCGGCAGCCCCGTGGAGAGCGCCGCCCGCGTCATCGCCCGCCACGAGCCGCACGGCCGCGGCTACTACAGCGGCATCGCCGCGCTCGTCAGCGACGAGCCCACCGGCAGCCGCACCCTCGACTCCGCCATCCTCATCCGCACCGCCGACATCGCCGACGACGGCCGGCTCTCCCTCTCCGTAGGCGCCACCCTCGTACGCCACTCCTCCCCGGAAGGCGAGTCCGCCGAGACCCGCGCCAAAGCCGCGGCCCTCCTCGACGCCCTCGGCGCGGACCCCGCCGCGGACACCGGGCCCGCGCAGCCAGCGCCCGCACCGGCAGCGCACGCGGACATCGCACCCGCCGGCGCCGCACCCACGGCAGCCGCGCCCGCCGACGCCGCCGCCCCGTCAACCGACGCCGCCGCACCGCGCTTCGCCGACCACCCCGCCATCCGCGACGCGCTCAGCGGCCGCAACACCGGCATCGCCGACTTCTGGCTCGCCGCCACCGGCGCCCGCCCGCTGACCGTACCCGCGCTGGAAGGCATGAAGGTCCTCGTCGTCGACGCCGAGGACACCTTCACCGCCATGATGGTCCAGCAACTCGAAGCCCTCGGCCCCACCGCCGAAGTACGCCGCTTCGACGAGCCCTACGCCGTCGACGGCTTCGACCTCGTCGTCATGGGCCCCGGCCCCGGCGACCCCCGCGCCACCACCGACCCGAAGATCGCCGCACTCGACACCGCCGTCGCCGGCCTGCTCCGCGACCGCACCCCGTTCCTCGCCGTCTGCCTCAGCCACCAGGTGCTCAGCCTCCGCCTCGGCCTCCACCTCGTCCGCCGCAGCCGGCCCAACCAGGGCGTCCAGCGCGCCATCGACCTCTTCGGCCGCCGCGAACACGTCGGCTACTACAACACCTTCGCCGCCGTCAGCCCCACCGACGAACTCGACGTGCCCCACGTCGGCCGCGTCCGCACCAGCCGCGACCAGGCCACCGGCCAGATCGACGCACTGCGCGGCCCCCACTTCGCCTCCTTCCAGTTCCACGCCGAATCCGTCCTCACCGTCGACGGCCCCCGGCTCATCGGCGACGCCCTCCTCGGGGTGATCGGCCGGTGACCACCGGGCCGACCGGACACACCCGGCCGGCCCCCGCCCCCCCCCACATGCGCCTCGCCGAGGCGACCGCACCACTCGTATCCGCCCGTCAGGAGTGCCGTACATGCCAGAACTCGACTACATGCTGGTGGACGCCTTCACCCGCAGGCCGCTGAACGGCAACCCCGTCGCCGTGTTCCTCGACGCCGAAGAACTCACACCCGACCTGATGCAGCGCATCGCCCGCGAGATGAACCTCTCCGAAACCACCTTCGTCCTGCCCCCCGGCGAAGGCGGCGACGCCCGCATCCGCATCTTCACCCCCGTCAACGAACTCCCCTTCGCCGGCCACCCCCTCATCGGCACCGCCGTCGCCCTCGGCGAGACCCGCAAACAGGACGAACTGCAACTGGAAACCGCGATGGGCGTCATCCCCGTCCGCCTCACCGACGACGAAGGCGCCGTCAAGATCAGCATGCGCCAGCCGAACCCCGTCTGGGAGCCCTACGCCGAAGCCGACGCCCTCCTCGACGCCCTCGGCGCCGACTCCTCCATCGCCCCCGTCGAGATCTACCGCAACGGCCCCCGCCACGTCTTCGTCGGCCTCGACAGCGTCCCCGCACTCTCCGCGCTGCGCCCCGACCACCGCGCACTGTCCGCCTTCCCCGACATGGCCGCCAACTGCTTCGCCGGCCAGGGCCGGCAGTGGCGAGCCCGGATGTTCTCACCCGCGTACGGCGTCGTCGAAGACGCGGCGACCGGCTCCGCCGCCGGCCCCCTCGCCATCCACCTCGCCCGCCACGGCCTCGCCGAATACGGCGAACAGATGGAGATACTCCAAGGCGTCGAGATGGGCAGACCCTCCCTGATGCTCGCCACCGCCGAAGGCGACGGCGACCGGATCCACGCCGTCCACGTCGGCGGCCACGGCGTCACCGTCGGACGCGGCACCCTCTTCCTCTAGGCCCCCAGGCGCCCCGCCGGCCGCCACCGTGAGAAAGGCACGCGATGCACAGCAGCAAGTTCGAAAGCCTCACCGTCGAGAACGACCCGGACTTCCCCGAGTACGACAACCCGCCCGCCGACCCCGTCGGCCTCATGCAGCGCTGGCTCGAACGCGCCGTCGAACTCGAAGTCCGCGAACCCAAGGCGCTCGCCCTGGCCACCGCCGACAAACGCGGCCGGCCCTCCGCGCGCATCGTCCTGGTCAGCGCCATCGACGAGCGCGGCGTGCTCTTCACCAGCCACGCCTCCAGCCGCAAGGGCCGCGAACTCGAAGAGAACAACTGGGCCGCCGGACTCCTCTACTGGCGCGAGACCGGCCAGCAGATCAAGCTCTCCGGCACCGTCGAACCGGTCCCCGTCGCCGAATCGGAATCCCTCTGGCAGGGCCGCCCCATCCCCCTGCACGCCATGTCCGTCGCCTCCCGGCAGAGCGAACCCCTCGCCGACCCGGCGGCGCTGCGCGCCGAAGCCGAACGCCTCGGCGCGGACGGCAAGCCACTGGACCGCCCCGAGCGCTTCTACGGCTACCGGCTCCAGCCCCAGGACGTCGAGTTCTGGGCCCACCGCCCCGACCGGCTCCACCTGCGGCTGCGCTACGACCGCGACGGCGACGGCTGGACCTCCGGCCGCCTCCAGCCGTAACCCGCACGGCACCCGCCGGAGCCGTGACCGTACGACGGCGAACGGCGCGGGCGGCCGGCGCCCCAAAGAACCCGGGCCGCCCGCCGCCCACGCCGCCCGTCGGTACGTGCGGCCGAACCGGCTGTCAGCGCCGACTGCCGGCGACCGCCGCCCACGCCGCCCGTCAGCCCTTCGTCGCCTCCACGATCGAGGCATGCGGCGACACATCCAGCACCCGGCCAGGAACCAGCCCCGCCTTGCGCAGCAACTCCTCGTACTCCGCCCGCGTCCTGCCCTTGCCGTTCAGCACCGTCAGCATCAGCATGTCCATCGTCTTGCCCGGATGCGGCTCGTTGCCCTCCGGCACCAGCGCGTTGACGACCAGCAGCCGGCCGTCGTCCGGCATCGCACGCCGGCACACCTCCAGAAGCTGCACACACTTCTCGTCCGGCCAGCTCGCCAGCACATGCTTCAGCAGATAGACGTCCCCGCCCTCCGGCACCGCCGAAAAGAAGTCGCCGCCCTCCGCACGCCACCGCCCGGCCAGCTCCGGCACATCCAGCACGTGCCCCGCCACCACCGGCTCCAGATCCAGCAGCGTGCCCTCAAGATGCGCGTGACGCCGCAGGATCGCCCGCAACTGCCCGCCGCGGCCACCGCCGACATCCACCACCGTCGACGCCCCACCGAAGTCGTAGGACTCCGCGACCTCGTCGCTCAGCGCCTCCGAGAACGACGCCATACTCGCGTCGAACTGCACACCCAGCTCACGGTTGGCGGAAAGATACCGGTAGAAGGGCATCCCGAAGATGTCCTCGAACGGGTTGCCGCCCGTACGGACCGCCTCGTGCATCCCCGCCGCCGCCCGCCAGAAGATGTCCTCGCCACGCACGTCCACGTACGCGCGCATCGACCCCGGCGCATCCTCCCGCAGCAACTCCGCCAGCGGCGTCAGCGCAAAACGCCCGTCCTCCTCCTGCCGGAAGACACCCTGCCCCGCGAGATAGCGCAGCAGCCGCGCCAGATGCGGGCCGTTCAGCCCCGCCTCCGCCGCCAGGTCGTCCGCGCTGCGCGGACCGTCCGCCAGCAGATCCGCGATACGCCAGTGCGCCGCGGCATGCAGCGCGGCGGACTTCAGATAGCCGAGTGATAAATCCAGCAACTGCCCGGTGAGATCGGTAGATTCGTCCACGACCACACCCTAGGTCGCGGCTGCGCCGACCGACAGACGGCCGCCCCCGCCGGTGCAGAAACCTGCTACCCCCGCGGGCCCGTACTAGAACGCGATGCCCAGACCGCCCAGATCGGCCTTGATGTCGATCGCCGTGATCCGGCCCTTCTCCGTCACGAAGCAGAACGCCACATGCGGCTGGCCGTCCTGCACCCACACCAGCCCCGACTCGCCGTCGATCAGCGCCGGAGCCGGGTTCCACGTCCGCCCCGCGAACACCCGCGTCACCGCGTCCGCGCCGTGGATCTCCGCCACATCCGTGATCGGATGCATCCCGCGCATCCCCGCCTCCAGACTCATGCGCACCGCCGCCGAGTCCGTACGCAGCACGATGTCCGGCGCCAGCATCGCCAGCAGCGCCTCGAAATTACCCTCCCGCGACGCCGCGAGAAACGCCGTCGCCAGATCCGACTTGCCCGTCGCGAACGAGCCCCCGGTGTCGTCGTACACACCGAAACTCTCCCCCCGCCGCGCACTCGGCGTGGACCGCTGCACCCGCCGCCGCGCCCGGCTGGCCAACTGCCGCGCCGCCGCCGGCGAGCGGTCGACGATCGTCGCGATCTCCTCGAACGGCACGGCGAACATGTCGTGCAGCACGAACGCCAGCCGCTCCGCCGGCGTCAACGTGTCCAGGACGACCAGCAGCGCCAACCCCACCGAGTCGGCGATCACCGCCTCCTCCTCGGGATCGTCCGCCGACAACTCGTCCTGCGGCTCACCCGCGTCCGACGTGTCCACCAGCACCTCGGGACGGGACTTGCGGGACTGGAGCATGTTCAGCGACACCCGGGCCACGATCGTCGTCACCCAGCCACTGAGGTTCTCCACCTCGCTGGTGTCCGAGCGGCTCAGCCGGATCCACGCCTCCTGGACCGCGTCGTCGGCCTCCGTGACCGAACCCAGCATCCGGTACGCAACCGCGCGCAGCCGGGGCCGGTCCGTCTCGAAACGCTCGGCCAGCCAGTCGTGTTCACTCATATGCGCTCCGGTCCTCTCCCCGTCGGCCGTCACCTAACTGACCGGCGAGAACACGCCGATGTGACGAGCCGGCGAAGAGACCCGCGCCACGGCCGCCGGCGGCCCGAAGACCCCGCCGCACCGCCTGCTCCCACCCGCCGCCACCCGCCGTCCGGGACGGATACGAGCCACCCCCGCGCCGTACCCCGCCCGCCCCCGACCCGCCCGGTTACCGTGACCGGATGCGCGAAACCCCCGAAGAACTGCGGCGGCTCCAGGAACTCCTCGACACCTCCCTGGCCCGCTCCACCGGCCACCTCCGCTCCATCATCGACACCGACCGCACTCTCAACGCCGAGCAGCTCACGCGCGTCCTCACCGGCATGTGCACCCTCGCCCTGTCCACCGTGACCGCCAAGGGCGAACCCCGCATCAGCGGCGCCGACGGCCACTTCCTCCACGGCACCTGGTACTTCGGCACCGCCCGCACCGCCGCCAAGGCCCGCCACCTCGCCGCCCGCCCCGCCGCGAGCGTGGCGCACATGCGCGGCGAGGAACTCGGCGTGTTCACCCACGGCAACGCCGTCACCCTCAACCCCGAGAGCGGCGAGCCCGACCCCGAGTGGCCGGAAATGCTCGCGTACTTCAAGGACTTCTACGGCGAGAACGCCTTCCGCTGGGACGACGAAGTCGTCTTCTACCGGCTCAGCCCGCACTGGATGACGGTCTTCGCCCCCGACGCGGAGGCACTCGGGGCCGGGTAGCCCGGGGCGGTACGGCACGGGGCCCGTGGGTGCGGCCCGCGGCGCGCTGCGGCGCAAGTGCCGAACAGCCCGTTCCGGAGACCCTCTCGGCACGCCCGCTTTCGGCGCTACGCGCATAACCTCCTGCCGAATCGAGACATGGGGGGTCACTCACATGCGCAACCACGTTGCCGTCACCGCCATCGCCGCCGCCGGCGGCGCCCTGGCGATGCTCGCCGCCACCCCGGCGCAGGCCGCCGAGTACAGCTCACCGCTGAAGGTCCGCGGCATCCAGTACGACGCGCCCGGCCGGGACTCCAACAGATGCTCCGGCGGGAACACCCACAAGGAATACCTGGCGATCAAGAACTACTCGTCCAGCCGGACCGTGAACCTGAAAGGCTGGGTCGTCAAGGACGCCGCCGGCAACCGGTTCACGTTCCCGGCCAACCACTACCTCCAGCCCGGCGACGGGGTGAAGCTGCGCGGTGGCAACGGCCGCGACTCCGACGCGAACAACGTCGTCTACCGCGACAACTGCAACTTCCTCTGGAACAACGACAAGGACACGGTCTACCTGGTCAAGTCGAGCGGAAGCCGGGCGGACGTGCACCAGTACACCAAGAGCCGCAACGACCGCGACGGCAACGGCTACATCACGTACCACGGCTGAGGAGGGGGAGGCGCTGGGCGCCCGCCGCCGGGGGGCGGCTGGGCGCCCTGTCCTCATGGGGTGCCGTTGCTCGCGGACGATGACAGTCGTCTGTTGTCTGTCGGTTGTCATCTGCCGAGGGTCGGGCTGCGCGCAGTCGGGCCAAGCGCCGTCGGGCTACGCGGGGTCGGGTTGCGCGCCGTCCGGCTGCGGCCCGGGGGGCCGCGCGTGGTCGCCGTGAGCGGCGGGCCGCGGGTCCCGGTCGGCGTCGAGCGCGGTCGCGAAGTGGCGGGCGAGCGTCGTCGGGTGGGTGATCGCCGTACCGACGACCACCGCGTACGCACCGCGCGCCAGCGCCTCCGCGGCCTCGGCCGGCGTGCCGATCCGGCCCTCGGCGAGCACCGGCACGGCAACCGCCGCCGCCAGCCGCTCGACCAGAGCGAGATCCGGGCCGCCGCCGGGGGCGGGGGAGCGGTCGGTGTAGCCGGAGAGGGTCGTGCCGATCAGGTCGGCGCCCAGGTCCACGGCCCGCAGCCCTTCTTCGTACGTCGAGACGTCCGCCATCACGAGCCTACCCGCCCCGCGCACCGCCTCGAACGACTCCGCGACATCCCGGCCGTCCGGCCGCGGGCGGTCCGTGGCGTCGACGGCGACGACGTCCGCGCCGGTCTCGGCGACCGCCCGCGCGTGCGCGGCCGTGGGCGTGATGACGACGCCGCCGTCCCCGTCCTTCCAGAGCCCGATCAGCGGCACGTCGGTCGCGGCCCGGATCGCCCGCAGGTCGGCGAGCCCCTGCGCGCGGATGCCCGCGGCCCCGCCGTCGAGCACGGCCAGCGCCATGCGGCGCATGGTGCCGGGGTCGCGCAGCGGCTCACCCGGGTACGCCTGGCAGGACACGACCAGCCGCCCCCGCAGCCGGGCGAGAAGCGCCCCGCCCCGGTCGCCGCTGCCGGGGCCGTCGACGGCCGCCGTCACGCGATCGCCTCCAGCGCCAGCCTCGCGGCGCCCAGCAGCGCCGCGTCGTCCCCGAGGGCGCCCGGGACGACCGGGACGTCCGAGAGCGGGGGCAGCGTCGTCGCGGCGATCGCCGCCCGCAGCGGGCGCCACCAGACCGGGCCGCAGCGGCTCACCCCGCCGGTGACCAGGACGAGTTCGGGGTCGAGGACGTTGACCAGCCCGCCCACGGCCTCCCCCAGGGCCCGGGCCCCCTCCTCCAGCACCGCCACCGCCACCGCGTCCCCCGCCGCGGCCCGCTCCGCGACCGCCGCCAACCCGGTGACCGAAGCCGGCCCGGTGACCGAAGCCGGCCCGTCGCCCGCGGGCGCCCGGGTCCGGCGGTGGTACTCCGCCGCCATCGCCGGGCCCGACGCGACGCCCTCCGCGTGCCCCGTACCGCCGCAGGCGCACGGCCGGCCCGCCGCGGCCGGCACCGGTACGTGGCCCACGTGCCCCGCCGCGGACCGCGCGCCGCGGTGCACCCGGCCGCCGAGGACCAGCGAGCCGCCGACGCCGGTGCCCGCGGCGACGAGCAGGACGTGCCCGCGGCCGGCCGCCGCGCCCCGCCACGTCTCGCCGAGCGCGTGCGCGTGCACGTCGTTGTCGACGGCGGCCGGCACGCCGAGGCGGCGGCCTAGTCCGGCGCGGAGCGCGGTGCCCGCCCACCCCGGCAGCGCCGCGGTGGCGGAGAGCACGGTGCCGGCCGCGGCGTCGATCACGCCCGCGCTGCCGACGCCCACCGCCGCGTACGGCCCGCCGGCCGCGGCGAGTTCGGTGACGGCCCCGGCGGCGGCGTCGAGGACCGCGGCGGGCCCGGCCGCGGCCGGTGTGGGCACGGTGCGGCGGTGCAGCAGCCGCCCCCCGGCGTCGACCAGGGCGGCGGCGGTCTTCGTACCGCCGATGTCGAGCGCGGCGACGACGGTCATCGCGGCCCGGCGGCGGATGGGGTGCGGCTGGGCACACGTCCTCCCGGTTCGGCCCATCAACGAAGTGGGCGGCAGGGGCAGTTGGTTCCGACGAGGGAATGCAGGAGATCAGATGTCTGATGTCCGATGCCTGATAGCGTGTGACCGTAGCCCGGGGGTCGAAGTGGGTCAAGAGGCGGGAGTACGCGCATGAGCGAAGCCCGTGCCGGCAGGTCGCTGCTGCGGCTGGAGGTCACCGAGGGCATCAAGCGCTACATCCTCGCGAACAAGCTGCGCCCCGGCGATCCGCTGCCCACCGAGAGCGACCTGTGCGCCGCCCTCGGCGCCAGCCGCTCCAGCGTCCGCGAGGCGGTCAAGACGCTCCACGCTCTCGACATCGTCGACGTCCGGCACGGGCACGGCACGTACGTCGGCAGGCTGAGCCTGTCGGCGCTGGTCGAGAGCCTGGCGTTCCGCGGGCTGCTCGGCCCGGAGAGCGACGTGCACGTGATGGCCGATCTCGTGGACGTGCGCGAGCTGTTCGAGCGGGGCATGGCGGAGCGGATCGTGGCCGGGCTCGACGGCGAGCGGCTCGACGCGCTGGACGCGCTGGTGGAGAAGATGCGCGCGGACGCGGGCGGCGCCGAGGAGGACTTCGTGGAGGCGGACCGGGCCTTCCACGCGCTGCTGGTCGAGCCGCTGGGCAACGAGCTGATGGGCCAGCTCTCGATGGCCTTCTGGGACGTGTACGCGATCGTCGCCCCGCAGTTGCAGATGGCCACGCGCGAGGACCGGGCGGAGACGACGGCCGCGCACGCGAGCATCGTGCACGCCGCGCGCGACGGCGACCCGGCCGCCTTCACCCGGGCCGTCGCGGCGCACTACGCGCCCGTACGCCGCCGCCTCGCCGCCGGCCCGGCCGGCGACGCCGGGGACGAAGACGGCGGCGGCTAGGACGAAGACGGAGGCGGCGAGGACGGCGAGGCCGTGGCGGCCGGCTGACCTGCCGAGCCGCCACACCCCCGCCGCGCGCCGCGAACCGGCCCGCGGCCCTCGGCCGTCACACCAGCCCTCGGCCGTCAGCCGTCAGCCCTCAGTCCGCAGCCGCACCCCGCCCGCGGCAGTCGGCACCGAGCCAGGCGTCGTCGAAGCGGGCGAAGGTGATCGTGCGGTACGGGCCGCGCTCGTAGAGCAGCCCGAAGGTGCCGTCGTCGAGCCGGGCGAGGGTGGAGTATCCGGCTTCGCCGGGTTCCACGACCCGCGAGACGGGCCAGTTGCGCCCGTCGTCGCAGGACATCCGCACGGTGAGGTTGCGCCGGGCGGTGGTGCTCGCGGTGTTGCTGAACAGCAGCCAGTGCGCCCGCGGTGCGGTGCGCGGGGCGTCGGCGTCGTAGCGCAGGACGGCCGCGTTGTTCGTCGGGTCGATCAGCTCGTCGTCCGGCACCGGCGTGCCGTACGTGATCCCGCCGTCGTCGGAGTACGCGACCAGGCGCGTGTCGGCGCTCGCGGTGCGGCTGTTGAGCATGACGCGGCCGTCGGCCAGCTCGACCGTCTTGTTCTCGTCCATCAGCGGCCCGACCGGCTCGCCCGCGTCCCAGGTGGCGCCGTGGTCGTCGCTGTACGCGCTGACGGCCCAGATGCCGCCGTCCGCCGCGCGGTACGCGTACTGCTGGAGCAGGCGGCCGGACGAGAGCTGGATGCCGGTGCCGGAGGAGGCGAACATGCCCAGCCAGGACGGGTCCTTGACGTCCTCGGTGATGCGGCGGTGGCGCCAGGTACGGCCGCCGTCGTCGGAGTAGCTGTAGTCGGTGTGCAGGGTCGTGGTGGAGTCGTCGGCGTTGCCGGGGCCGGAGTTGAAGAAGCCGACGCCCTTGGGGCCGTAGGCGTGGAAGAGGAAGATCCGGCCGGTGTCGCGGTCGACGAGGAGGCTGGGGTCGCCGGCGCCCACGCCGCCGTCGTAGTCGGCGACGACCTGCGGCGCGGTCCAGGTGCGGCCTCTGTCGGTGCTGCGGCGGACCATGACGTCGAGGTTGCCGGGCAGGTCGGCGGAGCTGTCGTTGCGGCGGTCGTAGGCGGCGATGAGGGTGCCGTCGGGCAGGACGTCGAGGGCGGGGATGCGGTACGTGTGCGCGCCGTCGCCGGCGACGGCAAGGTCGGTCGTCTCGAAGAGCGTGCGGGCCGCGGGCTCCGGGGCGTGGCCGTCCCGGGCGGCGGCCGGGGTGAGGCCGCCGGCGAGGACGGCGCCGGCCGCGAGTAGCGCGGCGAGCTTGGCGGACAGGGTCGTGGGCACGTGATACCTCCACTTCGGGGCGGAGGCATCGGACATCAGACGTCCGGAATGTAAGGGCTGCGGTACGGGCCGTCAACGCCCCGCGCGGCCCCGCACGCCCCCGACCGTGCCCCGGACCCGGCCGGGCCCCGCAGCACCCGCCCGGCTAGCGCCGCTTGAACTTGCGCACCAGCCGCCCCCACGTACCCAGCCGCAGCGCCTCGTACCGGGCGAACCGCTCCCGGTCCTCGGGCTCTGCGACGTCGTCGAAGACGGCCCGCGCCTCCTCGCGGAGAGCCGGGTCGTCGTGCAGCATCAGCACGAACAGCATGCCGTCGCGGCGCAGGGCACGCAGCGCGCCCTCGCGGCCGGGCGGGTACGCGGTGAGCCCGTGCAGGGCGCGCAGCAGCGGCAACTGCTCCGCCGCCCGGTCGGGGCGCAGCCGCAGGGCCAGCCGCAGCGCGAGGTCCAGCTCCGCGTCGGACGGCCGCGGCTCGCGGGCGAGTACGGCGGTGACGGCCCGCGTCGCGGACGGTGCGTCCTGCGCCATGTGCCGCAGCCGGCGGCGCAGTTCGCCGTCGTGGCCGGGCGGCTTGCCGTGCGCGGCGAGGACGATCGCGGCGTGGACGGCCTCGGCGGGCGGCGGGGCGTCCATGCCGGAGCCGCCGAAGTCCGCGTCCCACGGGTCGCGTCTGCCCTGCCCGTCCGCCGCCGCTCCGGCGGCCGGGCCGATCGGGGCGAGCGTGCCGAGCGCCTTCAACGCCCTGACGGCGCCGTACCTGTCCGTGGCCGACCGGCTCATCGCGAGGAAGACGAGGGCGTCCCCGATCTCCTCGTCCGCCGGCCTGCCGGCGCCGTCGCCGGGCAGCCCCTTCATCACGTGCATCAGGCTGACCCGGGCCTGCGGACCCGACTCGGCCTCGAACCGGGCCCGTACCTGCGCCATCGTGGCGCCGTAGTGCTCCAGCGCGCGCAGCACCTCGCGGAACGCCATGTCGTCGGGCTCGATGCTCGCGGCGGCGTCGAGCAGCGCGGGCACGGCGCCGTCGAGGTGGGTGCCGCGCAGGGCGGTGGCGGCGTAGTGGATGCAGGCGCGGTCGCGCAGCGCGCGGCCGTAGACGGGCGCGGCCCGCTCGTCGCCGATGCGGCGCAGGGCCTCCACGAGGCCCTGCTTGAGGTCGTACGGGTCCTGGTAGTGCTCGTCGCGGGGCTCGCGCTGGGGGAGGCTGTCGCTGGGGACGGTGCGGTACCGCTCCAGCTCGAAGACCTTGCCCACGCCGTGCTCGTCGACGAGCGCGTCCCCTTCCTCGTACCAGGCGTCCCACGCCGCCGTGACGGCGCCGACCCGCTCCAGGTGGGCGGCGTGGTCGGCGAGGAGGGCGTCGAGCCGGTCGACGAGCACGGGGACGACCTCGGGGCCCCGCTCCTGGAGCGCGACGATGGCCCGTTCCCGCAGGCTCTCCTCGTCGTAGCCGTCCCCGGTCCGCCACAGGGCCAGCCGCTCGATCAGCTCGCCGACGTCGTCCGCCACCGTTTCACCCCTGCGCTACGGGCCGTTTCCGAAGCCAGGACCGTACCGGAACGGGAAAGGGACGGGTCCCGAACGACGAAACCGATCGGATCCGGTTACGGGCGGGGGTCACTTCACGATGTCGTAGAGCAGGTGGGTGGCCTGGGCGGTGTCGGTCACCCTCGCCGTCCGCAACCGGACGTGCTCGTCCCCGAGGTGCTCCAGCAGCCGGGAGCCGCCACCGAACAGCACGGGCACGAGGTGGATCCCGATCCGGTCGACCAGCCCCGCGCGGACGAACTGGCCGCCGACGTCCGGGCCGCCCATGAGGAACACGTTCTTGGCGCCGGCGGCCTCCTTCGCCTGCCACAGGGCGCTCTCGATGCCGTCGGTGACGAAGGTGTACACGCTGTCCTCCGGCACCTTCGCGGGCGCCTCGTGCGTCACGACGAACAGCGGCACGCGGGCCGCGCCGGTGGGCCCGTCCGACCCCCACCAGCGGATCGAGTCGTCGTACGTCCGCCGCCCCCCGATCATGGCGCCCGCCTCCCCGACGGTGGCCGCCAGCAGTTCGGCGTTGGGGCCTTCGGAGTGCAGCGCCCAGTCGTGCAGCCGCTCGCCGCCCTTGCCCAGCGGCTCGTCGGGTGTGGCGCCGGTCGCCTTGACGTATCCGTCGAGCGACATGCTGATGTCGAAGATCACCTTGCTCATGGAACTCCCCTGCCGATCAAGCGGGTGCGGAACGAGCGTCAGCCTGGCGCACGGCGGGTGGCACAGTGGTGTCACCGCGGTGAAACACGCCGCGGGGCGGGGGTGAACGGGTGCCGCCGCCGCGGCCGGTACGGGGAAGGGGGAGCCGCGTGCTGAGCGTCGGGCTGCTCGGGCCGCTGCGCGTGGCGGTGGCGGGGCGGCCGGTCGACCTGCCGGCCGGGCGGCTGCGCGCCCTGCTGGCGGTCCTGGCGATGTCCGCCGGCCGTACGGTCTCCACGGCGCGGCTGGCCGACGCCGTGTGGGGCGCGGACCTGCGCGGCGACCCGCGCACCAACGTCCGTACGAACGTCATGCGCCTGCGCCGAGCCCTCGGCGACCCCGGCGACACCCTGATCGCCGCCCGCCCCGGCGGCTACGAACTGGTCACCGCCCCGGACCGGGTGGACGCCCTGCACTTCACCCGCCTCCTCGACACCGCGCGGGCCGCCCCGGACGGCCGGGCGGAGCGGGCGCTCCTGACGTCGGCGCTGGCCCTGTGGCGCGGCACGCCGTTCGACGGCATCCGCTCGGACCGGCTGGAGGGAACGGAGGGCCCGGCGCTGGAGGAGCGGTACCTGACGGCGGTGGAGAGGTGCGTCGACCTGGACCTGGAGGAGGCCGCGGGGGCGGCACGGACCGGGGCGGGAGCGGCGGCCGGCAGCCGAGAGGCGCACGGCACCGCCCCCGCAACCCGCGCCGCCCCCATCGCCCCCATCGCCCCCGCCGCCCCTGCGACCCTCGCCGCGCCCGCCGGCCCCATCGGCCCTGCGGCGCTCGCCGCGTTGGCCGGGCGCCATCCGCTGCGCGAGTCGCTGTGGGCGCGGCTGCTGCGCGTTCTCGACGCCGCCGGGCGGCCCGCCGAGGCGCTGGAGCGGTACGAGGCGATCCGCCGCCGGCTCGCCGCGGAACTCGGTGTCGACCCCAGCCCCGAGCTGCGGCGGGTGCACGCCCGCCTCCTCGCCGCCGAGGCCCCGCCGGACGACCGCCGCCGGGTGCCCGTGCCCCGGCAACTGCCCGCCGCGAACGCGGCGTTCGCGGCCCGGGAGGCGGAGACGGCGGCGCTGGACGCGCTGCTCGACCGCCTCCCCGGACCCCGGCCCACCGTCCCGCCCGCCGTCCCGCCCGGCGGAGCCGGGACCCCCGCGCCCCCGCCCCACGCACCCGCACCGGCGTCGAACGCGCCCGTGATCGCGCTCGTCTCCGGTACCGCCGGTGTCGGCAAGACCACCCTCGCCGTCCACTGGGCGCACCGCGTCGCCGAATGCTTCCCCGACGGGCAGCTCTACGTCGACCTGCGCGGCCACGATCCGACCGGCGCCGCCGTCCAACCCTCTACCGCCGTGCGCGAACTCCTCGGGACGCTGGGCGTGCCGCCGCATCGCGTGCCCGACGGGCCGGCCGCGCAGGCGGGCCTGTACCGCGGTCTGCTCGCCGGCCGCCGCGTGCTCGTGCTGCTCGACAACGCCCGCGACGCCGCGCAGGTCGCCCCGCTGCTGCCGGCGGCCCCCGGGTGCCTGGTGCTCGTCACCGCCCGGGACCACCTCGCCGGGCTGGTCGTGTCGTACGGCGCCGGGCCGCTGACCCTCGACGTGCTGCCGCCCGGCGACGCCCGGGACCTGCTCGCCGCCCGCCTCGGACGGGACCGGCTCGCCGCCGAGCACGCCGCCGTCGACGAGATCGTCCACCGCTGCGCCGGGCTGCCGCTGGCGCTGGCGATCGTCGCCGCCCGCGCCGCGCTCCACCCCGCGCTGCCGCTCGGCGCCCTCGCCGGCGAACTGCGCGACGCGCTCGGGGCGCTGGAGCGTACCGCCGACGTACGGGCCGTGTTCTCCTGGTCGTACGAGACACTGACCGAGCCGGCGGCGCGGATGTTCCGGCTCGTCGCGGGGCTGCACCCCGGGCCCGGCTGCGACGTGGCCGCCGCCGCGGCGCTGGCGGGGATCCCGGCGGCGCGGGCGCGGGCGCCGCTGGCGGAGCTGACCCGCGCCGGGCTGCTCACCGAGCGCACCCCGGGCCGCCACACCTGCCACGACCTGCTCCGCGCCTACGCGCGCGAACTCGCCGAGGCCCACGACCCGGCCGCCGACCGCGACCGCGCCCGGCACCGCCTGGTGGACCACTACGTGCGCGCCGCGGAAGCCGCCGCCCGCCACCTCCCCGGCGACCCCGAAACGACGTCCGAGGACACCCCGGCCCCCGCAACCCCCGCCCCCGCCCTTGCGGCCGACCCGGCAGCCTCCGCCCCCGGCGGCGCCGTCGCCTGGCTCACCGCCGAGCGGCCCGCCCTCCTCGCCGCCCTCGGCCTCGCCGACCGGCTCGGTCTCGACCGGCACGTGTGCCGGCTGGCCCGGGCGCTGTTCGTCTTCCTCCACCGGCACGGCCGGTGGCACGACCGCGCCGACGCCCTGCGCGCCGCCGTCGCCGCCGCCGAACGGCTCGGCGACGCGGCGGAGGAGGGCCGGGCGCGGCGCGACCTCGGCTGGGCGCTGGCCGACCTCGGGCGCTTCGACGACGCCCACCGCCACCTCGACGCCGCGCTGGAGTGCGCCGGCGGCGACCTCGCCGGGCAGGCGTGGACGCATTACCGGCGGGCCGTGGTGTACGTCGTCCAGGACCGCGGGCCCGACGCGCTCGACGCCGCCCGCCGGGCCCACACGCTCTTCGAGCGGCTGGGCGACCAGGCCGGGCAGGCCGTCGCGCTCACCGACCTCGGCTGGCACCACGGCCGCACCGGCGACCACGACCGGGCGCTCGACCTCCTCCAAGGCGCCCTCGTGCTGCACCGGAAGACCGGCAACCGCCCCTACGAGGCCCACACCTGGTCCTGCCTCGCCGACGTCCGCCTGCGCCGCGCCGAGCCCGCCGAGGCCGTCGCCTGCTACGTCCGGGCGCTCGACGTCTTCCGCGAGGTCGGCGACGTGTACGGGGAGGCCAGTACCCTCGCGCACCTCGGCGTCGGCCACCGGCTCAGCGGCGACCCCGAAGCCGCCGACGGGCACTGGCGCCGCGCCCACGCGCTCCTCGCCGGGCTCGACCCGTCCACCGTCGAGCAGATCCACGACCAGCTCAGGGCCTTCGACGCGCCCGCCGCCGACGCCTTCCTGAGCGCAGCCGCGGCAGCCGTGACGTAGTGGCCCCGCCCGGGACGTGCCGCCGTCCCGGGCGGGCCGGGCGTCAGTCGGCGATGAACCGGTTGCCCGTGCGCCCCGTGCTTTCGCTCCGTTCGCGCTGGCGGCGGACGACGTAGGTGCCCGGTGCGATGCCCGAGCCGCCGTGTTCGGGGTGGATGAGGTACGCGACGGCCGTGGCGTCGAGGGCGCCGAGGGCGAGGCGCTGGGGGTCGTTGACGCGCGGGGTCCAGCGGCAGGTGCCCGCGTCGGCGACGAGGGTGTGCGGGTTGCCGCCGGCGGCGCCGCGCAGCAGCTCGACGCCGCTCGCGGGGACCGCGGTCCAGTGCGTGTGCCACGGGAGGGTGACGTCGTCCAGGAGCGCCAGCGGTACGACGATGAGGTCGCCCTGCGCCTGGAGGCCGGCGACGACGGGGATGGTCACCTCGCGCCGCAGATGGCCGAGGACGTCGAGGCCGGTCCTGGCGGTGAGGTCGGCGAGGGTCACGGGTGCGGACATGGTCATGTGCATCACCTCGGGGTGAGAGAAGGGAAGTCGTGGAGCGGGGGAGTGGAGCAGGGGAGGGGCCGCGGTCAGGTGCGGCGGGCCAGTTGGGCGTACTGCCGGCCGCTGAGCCCGTACGACCAGCCGGCCGCGGCGACGGGGTCGTCGATGCCGGCGGGCACGCTCAGCCCGTAGCGGCGGCGCCGGCCGTCGGGTTCGACGGAGCCGTTGACGACGAGCAGGACGCGCCCCGGTGCGCCCCACACGCGCTGCGGAACGTGGTAGAGGTGCAGGTGGGAGCCGTCGTTGCCGGGGTCGGGGGCCTTGGCGAGCAGGTGCAGCCCGGCCTCGTCGATGTACCTGTCCCAGCCGATGCGTTCGATGGCGCAGCGGCGCACCTCGACGTTCGGCTCGCGGTGGATCCGCGCCACCGTGGGGTCCGCGACGACCCACCGCGGCACGGCGGTGCCGTGCAGCGCGTACACCTCGGCGCCGTCGGCGTACCGGATGGCGGGGCGGTCCGGGTGGTGCAGCCGCACCTCGCCGTGGCGGGCGCCGGGCTGCGGCTCGGTGTGCGCCTCGACGGGCCGCTCCGCGACGACGCACACCCCCTCCCCTGGCCACCACCAGCCGGCGGAGCGGGCCAGGTCGGCCCAGAGGGCGAGCTGCCGGGTGTCGCCCGGGGGGAAGGGAGCGAGGCCCAGGCGGGCCTGTACGTCGTAGTGCCCGATCCAGTGCGCGTCGTGCTGGCCGTGGAAGGTGAGCCCGAGCGGCTCGGCGTCGGACATCAGGGCGGTGCGGATCGCGGGCCGGGGGCCGTCGAGCATCGAGGTGTGGAGCGGGTCGTGCACGGCGGTCCACAGGATGTCGCGCAGCGCGTACCCGCCGTGGAGCCCGTCCTCGGCCGCCACGGTGTCCGCGGCCAGGTACCAGGGCGGGCGTCCGCCGAGCCACAGGTGCGCGGGGCTTCGGACGTGCCGGTCCAGGCGGGTCCGCAGCGCGGACTGGAGCGACGCCAGCCGCGACGCCACGGGCCAGCCCGCCCAGCGCGCCGGCGCCTCGGCGGCCCGCAGCCGCGGGCGGGCGAAGGCCGGTTGCTCGGCGCGCAGCACCGGCGGGGCCGCGGCGGGCGAGGGGATCCAGACGAACCGCGGAGGCGGCGTGCCGACCAGTCGGTAGAGCCCGGTCAGCGCGGCTTCGGCCGCCGGGCGGTCCGCGGGCAGGGTGGAGAAGCCGTGCCCCAGCCACTCGTCGCGCAGCGCGACGGCGAAGGACAGGCAGTCGTGGGCAGAGGAAAGTGAGCCGTCGAAGCGGGGAGAAGCCCCGCGCGGAGTCGTCACCGCGGTCACCAGAGGGAGGCGGTGGTCGCCTTTCCGTGAGTCATGGGGTCAGCGTGCCAGCAGCGGCGCCGGTACGCAAGGGAGTTGCGGGGCGTCCGCGCACGGCCCGGAAAACGTACGGCGGGGCCGCGCCGCCCTGTGATCGAATGGCGGGAGAGGCCGGCAGGGTTCGAAAAGGGCAGGTGAGCGGGCGTGGTCTTCGTGGAGGTGCCGCTGACGGCGGCGGTGCGGGAGGCGACGGGCGTGACCGGCCCCGCCGAACGGCTCTACGGCGGCGAGGAGTCCGCGGCGTGGCGGGTCGGCGAGCACGTGGTGCGGATCGGCGCGTACGACAAGGACCCCGCGGAGGCCGAGTGGTGCCACCGCGTCGCGGTCGCCGCGCGCACCGGCGGCTGCCCCCAGGCGGTCGCCCCGCTGCCCGTCCCGGGCCGTGGCGACGGTGCCACGGTCGTACGGGTCGAGGGCCGCACGGTGTCGCTCTGGCCGTACGTCGACGGGGTGTGGGCCGCCGGCGACGACCCCCGCTCGACGGCCGCGGCGGCCCGGATGCTGGCCCGGCTGCACCGCGCCCTGGCCGGCGCCGCGCTGCCGCCCCGGCCGCGGCGGAACTTCCTGGAGACCGGCCTCGCCGGAGACGTGGCGTACGACGACCCGCGGCTGCGGGACCCGCAACTGGACACGTGGCTGGCCGGGTTCGCCGCCCGCGGCCTGCCGCGGCACGCGCTGCACGGCGACTACTACCACGGCAACCTGCTCGTCGCCCGCGACGACCCGGCCCGGATCGTCGCCGTCCTGGACTGGGACGAGTCGTTCGTCGCCCCGCCCGAGGTGGAGGTGGGCAGCGCGGCGCTGGAGTTCGCCGACGAGTTCTGCGAGAACCCGGCGGACGCGCGCCGCTTCGCCGACGCCTACCGGGAGGCCGGCGGTACGGCCGAGGCCCTGGACGAGGAGACGCTGACGCAGTTGATGCGGCACCGGCTGCGGCGCGAGGGCGTGTACTTCGCGCTCGCCGTGGCGCGGGGCGTCCGGCACGACGACGAGGACCTGGAGTACCACCGGCGCCGGATGGAGGCGTTCGCCAGGCTCCGCCCGTAGCCGAGGGCTCGCCGCCCGCCAATGAAGTTGTCCGCCGTGCGCCCGCGAACTACGTTGCCGGGGTGGACCAATTCGTACCCTCCTGGGCCGCGCTGCGCGCGGCGGTCGCCGGCCTGGCCGACGAGGACTTCGCCCGGCCCTCCGGCTGCACCGGCTGGCTCGTCCGCGACCTCGCCTGCCACCTGGTGATCGACGCGCAGGACGTGCTCATCACCCTGGCCACACCGGCCGACGGCGAGCCGACGGTGGACGCGGCGGGCTACTGGCACGTGAGCGACGAGCCGCCCACCGGCGAGGACCCCCTCGACGCGCTCACCGTCCGGCTGGCCGCGGCGTACGGGGACCCGGCGCTGCTGAGGTTCCACCTCGACGACGTCGGCTCCGCCGCCGGCCGCGCGGCGCAACTCGCCGACCCGGCGCTGCCGGTGAGCACGCAGGACATGGTCCTCACGGCGGGCGACTACCTCGCGGCGTACGTCCTGGAGTGGACCCTGCACCACCTCGACCTGACCGTCCGCCTCCCGCACGTCCCCGGGCCGCCCGCGGCGGGACTGGCGGAGTCCCGGGCGCTGCTGGAGCGGATCGCGGGGGCGGCGTTCCCGGAGTCCTTCACCGACACCGACGTCCTCCTGGTCGCCACCGGCCGCCGCGCGCCCACCGAGGCGGAGCGCACGGCCCTCGGTGCCCCGGCCGCGCGGCTCCCCCTGATCCTGGGCTGACCCCAGGCCCCAGGCCCCAGGCCACAGGCCGCCGGCCGCCGACCGCCGGCTGCCGCAACCGCCGCCGGCCGCCGCCGACGCGGGTCTACGTGGCGCCGATACGGGCCCGGATGTCGTCCGGCAGCGGACAGGTCTCCTCCCGCGGCAGCAGCGCGGCGGCCTCCTCCCGCCGCTTCTCCCGCAGCAGCGAGCGCATCTCCCGCGCGAGCGGCGTGACGTCCTCGATCCCGCGGATCCACTCGTCGACGTATCCGCCGACCGCCGGACCGGAGAGCCCGATCTGGATCGCCCGCGCCGCCAGGGGCCGCAGCGCCATGTCCCGCTCCGGATCCCACTGGATGCGCACCGGACTGGTCCTCTTCGCCGCCAGCCAGTCGTCGCGGGTGGCGTACACGCGGCCGTCGTGGTGGCTCAGGCAGGAGTGGCGCAGCGCCCATTCGAACCCGCGCCGGCTGATCTCGACGGCCAGCACCCGCTCCTGGCCGGGCTTCTCGGCCCAGCCGCAGCGGTACATCATCCACAGGAACGACGGCTTGATCCAGGTCATCCGCTCCCGCTTGAACGGCGGCACGAACGTACCGGCCCGCAGCGCGGGCCCGGCGACGGCGGGCGCGTACGCCTGGTAGACGGTGACGGTGTCCGCGGTCTGCCGCGCGCGGACGCTCCTCGCTTCCGGTGTCACCGGGCGAACTCCCCGGCGTGCGCGGGGGATCCGGTGAGGAACGCCGCCGCGGTCGCCGTGAACCGGGCCGGGTCGTCCAGCCACGGCTGGTGGCCCGCGGCGGGCTGGACCACGTGGCGCGCGCCGCGGAACAGGGCCGCGTACTCGGCCGTCGCCGGGGGCGGCGAGTTGAGGTCCACCTCGCCGGCGAGGACCAGCGCCGGGGCGGTCAGGCGGGCCAGCGCGCCGCGGGCGGCGGCGGGGTCGTAGGCGCCGGGGGAGCCGTAGACGGCCGCGGCCTCGTCGTTGCGGTCCCGGTCGGACCGGGCGTCCAGGGCGCGGGCCGCGTCGTCCCAGCGGCCGTGGAAGAACGGCGCGAGGGCGGCGCGGTCACCGCCGCGGCCCGCGGTCAGGTCCGCCAGGGCCGCGTACGCCCCGGGGAACCACGGTTCCTGCGCGCGCAGCCGGGCCGTCGCCAGCCGGACCTCCGCGGGGATGTCGATGCCGACCGCCGCGACGCTCGGCGTGATCAGCGCGAGCCGGCCGACGCGCTCGGGGTGGCGGGTGGCGTAGAGCGCCGCGAGGTTGGCGCCGGCGCAGTGGGCGAGCAGGTCGAGACGGTCCAGGCCCAGGTGCGCGCGCAGCGCGTCGAGGTCGGCGACGAGCCGGTCGCAGCGGTACGACGCGGGGTCGGCCGGTGCCGCGGAGGCGCCGGTGCCGCGGAGGTCGAGGCGGACCAGCCGGCGGTGGGCGGTCAGGCCGCCGAGGTCCCCGAGGTAGCCGGAGGACTGCATGGGGCCGCCCGGCAGGCAGACGACGGGCGCGCCGGGGCCGCCGGAGTCGTGGTAGGCGAGCGCGGTCCCGTCGGGGGCGGAGAAGGTCGGCATGGCGACGACCCTGTCAGCGGCGTTCGCCGCGCGGCAACCGGATTCCGGCCCGCCATCCGGGCGTTCGCGTACCCGATCGGGCGCGGGTGCGCAGGTCACGCCTTGACAAATTTATTTGTCAAGGGTTCGCTTGGCGGCATGCAGGACATCGACGTGATCGCGGACCCGGCCTCGGCCGCCGCCGCGCTGGATCCGGTACGGGCCCGGCTGCTCGCCGAGCTGCGCGAGCCCGCCTCGGCGTCCGCCCTGGCGAGCCGCCTCGGCGTGCCGAGGCAACGGGTCAACTACCACCTGCGGCTGCTGGAGAAGCACGGCCTCGTGGAGGTCGCCGGCACCCGCGCCTGGGGCGGGCTGACCGAGCGGCAGCTCGTGGCCAGCGCCGCCGGGTACGTGGTCTCCCCGGAGGCGCTGGGGGCCGCCGCCGGCGGGCCGCGGACGGTCGGCGACCGGCTGTCGGCGGCGTACGTCGTCGCGCTGGCGGCCCGGGTGGTCGCGGAGGTCGGCGGCATGGCCCGGCACGCCGTACGCGGACGCAAGCGGCTGCCGGTCTACGGGCTGGACGCCGCCGTCCGGTTCCGGTCGCCGGCCGACCGGGCGGCGTTCGCCGAGGAGTTGACGGCCGCGGTGGGCGGGCTGGTCTCGAAGTACCACGACGAGACCGCGCCCGACGGCCGGTGGCAGCGGCTGCTGGTCGCCGTGCACCCCGTGCCCAAGGGCGTCGACCCCGGCGCCCCCGAAGCGGCGGGGGCCTCGAAGATGACGGACGCCCCGGACACTCCGGACACTCCGGACGCCGCCGAGGGCGGGGAGGCGCCGTGAGCGACGACGACCCCACCGCCCGCCTCACCGCCCACGAGATCGTGGTCCCCGGCACCCCCGACGAGGTGTGGCGCGCCATCGCCACCGGGCCCGGCCACGCCGCCTGGCTCTTCCCCGCCGACATCGACCCGGGCGCGGGCGGCGCGATGACCGTACGGCGCGAGCCCTACGGCGCGACCGCGCACGCCACCGTCACCGACTGGGACCCGCCGCACCGCTTCGGCTACACCGAACCGGCCGGGCCCGACGCGCCCCCGCTGGCCACCGAGTTCCTCGTGCAGGCCGCGGGCGGCGGCAGTTGCGTCGTACGCGTCGTCAACGGCTTCCGCCACGACGGCGAGGGCTGGGAGGACCTGGTCGACGGGGCCGGCGAGGGCTGGCGGATGTCGCTGACCGTCCTGCGCGCCTACCTGACGCACTTCGCCGGCCGGCCGGCGAGCAACGCCGACGTGCTCGTCGGCCTCGGCCTCCCGGCCGCCGAGCGGACCCGCGCCGCCGCCGTCCTCGACCGCCTCCTCGGTATCGCCGCGGCGGACGCCGGGAGCGCGTTCCGCACCCCCGCGGGCGTACCGGAGCTGGCCGGCACGGTCGAGGACCGGAGCCCCGGCTACGTACTGCTGCGCGCCGCCGAGCCGTACCCCGCGCTGTACGCGATCTCCTGCTTCCCGATGGCGCCCGGCGCCCCGCTCTCGGCGAACCTCCTCGCCCGCCTCTACGGCGCACCGCCCGGCGCCGCCGCCCGCGAGGAGGACAGGTGGCGCACCTGGCTCACCGGCGCCCGCGGGGCCTTCGGCGACTGAGCCAGCCGACCGACCCCGACAACCGACCACGACAGCCGCGTTCGACAAGTGAGGAACACCATGCTGCTTCGGAACAAGAACGCCCTCGTCTACGGCGCCGGCGGCATCGGCCGCGCCGTCGCCCTGGGCTTCGCCCGCGAGGGCGCGACCGTGCACCTGGCGAGCCGGACCCCCGCGCGCCTGGAAACCGTCGCGGCCGACGTGCGGGCGGCCGGCGGGACCGTGTCGACGGCCGTGGTCGACGCCCTGGACGAAGCCGCGGTCGACGCGCACGCCGACGCCGTC
Organism: Streptomyces sp. 184; assembly: GCF_045781775.1. Classification (NCBI taxonomy): domain Bacteria; kingdom Bacillati; phylum Actinomycetota; class Actinomycetes; order Kitasatosporales; family Streptomycetaceae; genus Streptomyces; species Streptomyces sp. 184. Next base: position 3,285,288 of record NZ_CP123230.1, read on the forward strand.
GCCGGGGAGGCCGGGAGCGTCGACGTCTCGGTCAACCTCGTCTCCGTGGGCGACGTGCAGGGCACGCCGCTGGCCGAGATGTCGCTGCGCGACTTCGAGCGGCCGGTCCACCAGGCGGTCCGCACCACCTTCCTGACGTCGAAGGCGGCCGCCCGCCACATGGTCCGGCAGAAGTCCGGTGTGATCCTCACCTTCGGCGGCGTCGGCGACCCGCTGCACGGCTACTACATCGGCGGCTTCCAGGTCGCGCTGAGCGCCGTGGACATGCTGCGCAAGCAGCTCGCCGCCGAACTGGGCCCGCACGGCGTGCGCGTCGTCGGACTGAAGACCGGCGGCATCCCGGAGACGATCCCCGGCGGCTTCGAGGGCCGCGAGGCGCTGGTCGCCTCGCTCGTGGAGCCGACGATGCTGGGCCGGACGGCGACGCCCGACGACGTCGGCAACGCCGCCGCGTTCGCGGCGTCCGACCGGGCCGCGTCGATCACGGCGTCGGAGCTGAACATCACCTGCGGCGCGATCGTGGACTGAACCGCCCGCAATCCGCCCGCAATCCGCCCGCGAACCGCCCGCGAAACACCCGCCGGACCGCCCGCCGCCGCGGGCCGGTTGCACACCGACCGGATCACGGCAACCGAAGTGTGCAGATGGGATGTTATCGGGAGCGCTCCCACGTTACGCTCCCCACCCAGGCCGCGCCCCGTCATCGGGGAGGGGGTGCGGCAGCCTCCGGGGGAGTCCCATGCGCACACGCCCAAGCACCAGTACACGTACGTCCCGTGCCCTCGCCGCCGCGCTGGCCGCCGGCCTCCTCGCCGGCTGCGCCCTGCTCGACGACGGCTCGCCGGCGCCGGCACCGGACGAAGGCGGCGCCGGCGGCCCCGTCACGCTGACCGTCGGCGTCTTCGGCGTCTTCGGCTTCGAGGAGGCCGGGCTCTACGACGAGTACGAGAAGCTCTACCCGGACATCACGATCAAGGAGGAGGCCGCGCCCAACAACGAGGAGTACTACCCGAAGCTGCGCGACGCCCTCGACTCCGGCCGCGGCCTCGCCGACATCCAGGCCGTCGAGGTCGGCAACATCAGCGAGGTCGTCGCCTCCCGGTCCGACCGGCTGATGGACCTCGGCACCGCGACCGGCGTCGACGAGAGCGCGTTCCTGCCTTGGAAGTGGGACCAGGCGACGACCGACGACAACAAGACCGTCGGCCTCGGCACCGACATCGGCCCCATGGCCGTCTGCTACCGCAAGGACCTCTTCCGCGCCGCCGGGCTGCCGACCGACCGCGACGAGGTCGCCGCGCTGTGGTTCTCCGACTGGGAGAAGTACCTCGGCGTCGGCGCGGACTACATGGCGAACGCCCCCGCCGGCACCGCCTTCGTCGACTCGGCCGCCGGCGTCTACAACGGCTCGATCAGCAGCTTCCCCGTCCGCTACTTCGGCCGCGAGGGCGAGGCGATCTACAAGGACAGCCCGGCCGTCGAGATCTCCTGGGACCTGGCGATGCAGGCGGCGCAGGGGGAGATGACCGCCCGGCTCAAGCAGTTCACCCCGGCCTGGGACGAGGGCTTCGCCGAGGGCGGGTTCGCCACCGTGATCTGCCCGTCGTGGATGCTGGGCTACATCCAGGAGAAGGCGGGCCCGGACGCCGCCGACAAGTGGGACATCGCCACCGCGCCCAAGCCCGCCAACTGGGGCGGCTCGTTCCTGACCGTCCCCGAGTCCGGCGCGCACAAGGAGGCCGCGGCACGGCTCGCGGCCTGGCTGACCGCGCCCGAGCAGCAGGCCAGGCTCTTCGAGAAGCGGGCCAGCTTCCCCAGCTCGCAGGCGGCGTACGAGCTGCCGCAGGTCGCCGACGCCACCCACCCGTACTTCAACGACGCGCCGACCGGCGAGATCTTCTCCATCGCCGCCAAGAGCATCCCGACGCTCGAACTCGGCGCGAAGGACCAGCCGATCCAGCAGCAGATCACCGACGCGGGCATACTGCCGGTCGAGCAGCAGGAGTTGACGCCCACGCAGGCGTGGCGGGCCGCGGAGCGGAAGATCGACGAGCTGCTGGACCGCTGAGCCCGCGGGGGACCGCCAAGGCCGCAGAGCCCGCCAAGGCCGCCGAGGCCGCCGGATCGCGGAGCCGTCCCGCCGCTACGCCCCGGCCACCCCGGGCGCCCCGCCCGCGAGCGGCGAGTCGGCGGGGAAGGCGCGGCGCAGACGGCGTACGCCGTCGCGCAACTGCGCGGTGCCCGCGCCGGCGGCGTAGCTCAGCCGCAGGTGCGGCGCCGGCGCCTCGGCGGTGAAGTACGGGGCGCCGGCGGTCACCGCGACGCCGTGGCGCAGCGCCGCCGCCGCCACGGCCGCCTCGTCGGCGCCGTCCGGCAGCCGCAGCCACAGGTGGTAGCCGCCGAGCGGCGGCCGGTCCGGTACGAGGCCGGGCAGCTCGCCGCGCAGGGCGGCCAGCACGGCGGTGCGGCGCTCGCGCAACGCGGCGGCGAGCGCCCGCAGATGGCTCGCCCAGGCGGGGGAGCCGACGAGTTCGAGCGCGGTCTCCTGGAGCGGGCGGGGCACGAAGAGGCTGTCGACGACCTGGACGGCGCGCAGCCGCTCCAGCACCGGGCCGCGCGCCGACAGCGCCCCCACCCGCAGGCTGGGCGAGGCGGCCTTGGTCAGCGAACGGACGTGCACCACCACGCCGTCCGGGTCGTCGGCGGCCAGCGGCGGCGGCAGCGGCGCGGCGTCGCCGTGCGCGAGGCGGCGGGCGAAGTCGTCCTCGACGACGAACGCCCCGGCCGCGCGGGCGGTGTCGAGCACGGCCGCGCGGCGCCGCGGCGCCAGCACGGCGCCGGTGGGGTTGTGGAACAGCGGCTGGCAGACGAACACCCGGGCGCGGGTCGCGGCGAACGCCTCGGCCAGCAGGTCGGCCCGTACGCCGTCGGCGTCGAGCGGCACCGGCACGGGCCGCAGCCCCGCGGCGCGGGCGACGGCGAGCAGCCCGGGGTAGGTGGGGGACTCGACCAGCACCGGTGAGCCGGGCGCGGCCAGCGCCCGTAGCGCGGTGGTCAGCCCGCTCTGCCCGCCGGCGGTGACCAGGACGTCCGCGGCGCCGAGCGGGCCCGCGGGGCCGCCGATGTCGCGGGCGAACCAGTCGCGCAGCTCGGCCAGCCCTTCGACCGGCGGCCGGGACCAGGTGCCGGGCCGCCGGCCGGCCCGGGCCAGCGCCGCGGCCAGCGCGCGTTCCGGGCGCAGCGAGGCGTGCGGGTAGCCGCCGCTCAGGTCGGCCACCTCCGGCGGCGGCGCGGCGAGCGTGGCCAGCACCCCGGCGGCGTCGGCGGCGCGCGGTCCGGTGTCGACGGCGGCGTGCGGCGGGTCCGCGGTCAGCGCCACCTCCTGCCAGGAGACGTCGCCGAGGGGGCGTGCGGGCCGGCGGGCGGGCGCCTTGAAGACGCCGGCGCCCGGGCGGGTGGTCACCAGCCCCTCGGCGGTCAGGGCGGCGATCGCGCGGGAGACCGTCACCGGGCTCACCCGGTGGTGCGCGACGAGCGCCCGGCTGGACGGCAGCTTCTCGCCCGCGGAGTAGCGGCCCAGCTCGTCCCGCAGGGCGGCGGCCAACTGGGCGATACTGCTACCGTCATTCATGACAGCACAAGATAGCGCTACTCTCCCGACGGCGGTATCGGTCCGCACCGGCACCCTCCTGGCCGCCCTCGGCGTGGTGTCCTTCTCCTTCAGCTTCCCCGCCACCGTCTGGGCCCTCGACGGCCTCGGCCCCTGGACGGCCACCGGCGTACGCGGCCTGCTGGCCGGCCTGCTCGCCGCGGGCTGCCTCTTCGCCGCCCGGGTACCGGTTCCCGCCCGGCGCGACCGGGCCGCGCTGCTGACCGTCGCCGGCGGCTGCGTCGTCGGCTTCCCGCTGCTGACCACCCTCGCGCTCCGGACGTCCACCACCGCCCACTCCGCCGTCGTCATCGGCGTGCTGCCGCTGGCCACCGCCGTCTGTTCCGCCGCACTGACCGGCCGCCGCCCCTCGCGTACGTTCTGGACCGCCGCCGGCGCCGGTGCGCTCGCGGTGCTCGTCTTCACGCTGAGCCAGAGCCGCGGCCTGCCGGGCACCGGCGACCTCTACCTCTTCGGCGCCCTGCTGCTGTGCGCCGCGGGCTACGCCCAGGGCGGCCGGCTCGCCGCCCGCATGCCCGGCTGGCAGGTCATCGCCTGGGGCTGCGTCGCCGCCCTGCCCGTCTCCGTCCTCGTCACCGCGCTGGCGCTGCCGCAGGAGCCGGTGCGGCCGACGGCCGAGGCGGCGGTGGGCGTGGCGTACATCGCGGCGGTCTCGCAGTTCGGCGGATTCGTCGTGTGGTACCGCGGCATGGCCCTCGTCGGGGTGCCGCGGGCGAGCCAGATCCAGCTCGCCCAACCGCTGCTCACGCTCGTCTGGTCGGTCCTGCTCATGGGCGAACACCTCGCCCCGCTCGCCCCGGTGACCGCGGTGGTCGTCCTCGCCTGCATCGCCGTCACCCAGCGGGCCCGGAGCTGACCCACGACCGCGCCCGTACGCCCCGGAAGACCGCTCCCGGCGCCCCGGCCGCCTCCGGCGGCACCTTCCCGTACGCCGTACGACAGAAGGTCTCCGGACCTGTGCCGACCGCCTGTAGGGTGCAAAGGGACACGACTGGTGGAGGGGTGATCGTGGGAGTTTCCCTGGCCAAGGGCGGCAACGTCTCGCTGAGCAAAGAGGCACCGGGTTTGACGGCCGTGACCGTGGGGCTCGGCTGGGACGTGCGCACCACGACAGGTGCCCCCCACGACCTGGACGCCTCGGCGCTGATGTGCGGCGCGTCCGGGAAGGTGCTGTCCGACCTGTACTTCGTCTTCTACAACAACCTCACCAGCCCGGACGGTTCCGTCGAGCACACCGGCGACAACCTCACCGGTGAGGGCGACGGCGACGACGAGTCGATCAACGTGGACCTCAGCCTGGTCCCGCAGGAGGTCGCGAAGATCGTCTTCCCGGTGTCCATCCACGACGCCGACCTGCGCGGCCAGAACTTCGGCCAGGTCAGCAACGCCTTCATCCGGGTCGTCAACCGCAGCGACGGCGTCGAGATCGTCCGCTTCGACCTGAGCGAGGACGCCTCGACCGAGACCGCGATGGTCTTCGGCGAGCTGTACCGCCGCGGCGGGGAGTGGAAGTTCCGCGCCGTCGGCCAGGGTTACGCCTCGGGGCTGCACGGCATCGCCACCGACTACGGCGTCAACGTCGGCTGACGGCGTCCGCCGCGGGCACGGCCGCGGCCACGGCCGCGGGCACGACGGCCAGCGCGAGGATGCCGCCGCCGACCGTCAGCAGCGGATAGCCGGCGCCGGCGACCACCGCACCCGAGGCCAGGCCGCCGCCGGCGCCCGCCGCCGAGATCGCGACGTCGACCAGGCCCTGGGTGCGGGCCCGGGTGGCCGGCGCCGCGGCGTCGGTGACCATCGCCGTACCGCTGACGAGCCCCAGGCTCCAGCCCAGCCCCAGCAGCGCGAGCGCCACCGCGAACACCGCGGTGGACTCCGCGGTGGTGGCCGCGACCAGCCCCGCCGTCAGCATCGCCAGCGCCGCGGCGACGGCGACGGCGAGCGGACCGCGGCCGTCCACGAGCCGGCCGGACAGCGGCGCCGGCAGGTACATCGCGCCGATGTGGACGGCGATGACCAGGCCGGAGGCGGCGGTGCCGTGGCCGTGGCCGTGCATGTGGACCGGCGTCATCGTCATGATCGCGACCATGACGAGCTGGGTGACCACCATGACCAGCGCCCCCGGCAGCACGCCGGGACGGCGCCGCCCGGACGACGGCTCCGCCCCCGCTTCTGCACCTGCCTCTGCCGCCGCGGGCGGTGCGGCGGCCTGCTCCGCCGCATCGAGTTCGCGCGCGAGCAGCAGCGGGTCGGGGCGTAGCCACACCGCCAGCACCAGGGCGGCGGCACCGTACGCGACGGCCGAGACGAGGAAGAGCCCGGACAGCCGGGGGACGCCGAGCGCGACGCCCAGATCGCCCGCGGGCACGGCCAGGTTGGGGCCGGCCACCCCGCCCAGCGTGGTGGCGACGAGCACGGTGGACACGGCGCGGGCACGGTACGCGGGCGCCGCGAGATCGGCGCCCGCGTACCGTGCCAGGAGGTTCGTGGCGGTGCCCGCGCCGTAGACGGCCATCGCCGCGAAGAGCAGCGCGGAGCTGCCCGCGACCGCCGCCGCGACGACGCCCGCGCCGCCGACGGCGCCGGTCAGATACCCGGCGGCCAGCCCGGGGCGGCGGCCGTACGCGTCCGAGAGCCGGCCGACGACCGCCGCCGCCAGCGCGGCCCCGGCGGTCGCCAGCGCGCCGAGCAGCCCGGCCAGGCTCGTGGAGCCGAGCATGTCCTGCGCGAGCAGCGCGCCGTTGACCACGCCCGCGGCCAGACCGGCGCCGCTGAGCACCTGGGCGGTGAACAGCACGGCCAGGGCACGGCGTTGCGCGCGGGCGCGGGTGAGTGCGGCCGGCCCGGCGGTCGCGGTCGTGGGCACCGGGGTCTCAGCCCCGCACTCCCCAGTCGAGCCGGTCCCGCAACCCGGCCGCGTCGAAGGCGGCGGCCAGTTCGTCGCGGCCCTCGGTGAAGTGCGACCAACTGTCGTAGTGCACGGGGACCACCCGGCGGGCGCCGAGGACGCGGGCCGCGTCGGCCGCCTGCGCACTGTCCAGGACCAGCGGCTCGCCGCCGAAGAGCACCGGTATCCGCGGTGCGCCGGCGAAGAGGACCGCGGTGTGCACCGGTCCGAAGCGCTCGGCGATCTCCGCGACCGCCGCCGTCGAGGCGTTGTCGCCGCTGACGTACACGACGGGCAGCCCCGGGCCGCTCAGCACGAAACCGACGACCTCCCCGAGCGCCGCCTCGACCGTCTCCCGCGACTCCGGCCCGTGCACGGCGGGCACTCCGGTGACCCGGACCGTGCCGCCGCCGGGCCGGTCCAGCTCGACCGTCTCCCAGTCGGCCAGCCCCCGGGCCCCGGCGCCCAGCCGCTTGCCGCCGCCGGGCGTGGTCAGCGTCAGGGGTACGTCCGCGAGCAGCGCCCGGCCGGACTCGTCGAGGTTGTCGGGGTGTTCGTCGTGGGAGAGCAGGACCACGTCGATACGGCCCAGCCCCGCCGGCGCCGCCGCGGGGGGCGCGGTCTTGGTCAGCGCCCCGCCCGGCACGTCGTAGTCGCGGGGCTGGTCGAAGGTGGGGTCGGTCAGGAAGCGCAGGCCGCCGTACTCGAAGAGGGCGGTGGGGCCGCCGAGGACGCGTACGGGGAACTGCTCGGCGGTCGGGCCGGCTGCGGCCATGAAGAACCTCACGGATGACTAGGGGATTATCCGTGAGGAACCATAGCCGTGCCTCACGGATGACGGCAACCCGTACCATGAGACGTATGCACGAGAGCCCGACCGGCGACCTCGCCGTCACCCCCGCGCCCGGGGCCGGGGACTACCCGTCGCTCGACTTCGTCAACAGCGCCATGGCGCTGCCCGGCGGGCACTTCACCGACCTCCTCGGCACCCCCGCGGGCGCCAACCGCTGGCTCACCGCGCACGGCCTCGCTGCGGCGGACGCCGGGATCCGGGAGATGTGCGCGGCGCAACTGCGCTCGCTGCGCGAGCACCTGCGGGTGCTCTTCGCCGCCCGCGCCGACGGGCTGCCCGCCCTGCCGGCGGCGCTGTCCGCCGTCAACGACGCGCTCGGCCGCGCCCCCACGGCCGCGCTGCTGTACTGGGACGAGAAGAACGGCCCGTACCGCGCGGCGCCGTGCCCCACCAACGAGATCCTCGACCGGGCGCTCGCCGTGCTGGCCGCCGACGCCGCCGACCTGCTGACCGGCCCCGACGCCGAACGCCTCACCCCCTGCGGCTCCAGCCCCTGCAACCGCTACCTGCTGCGCCACGGCCGCCGCCACTGGTGCTCCACCCGCTGCGGCGACCGTGCCCGCGCCGCCCGCGCCTACGCCCGGCGCACCCGGACCGGCGACGGCTGAGCCCCGCCGCCGAGCGCCTCTTCCAACTGGGCCACGCCCTTGGCGGTCTGGCTCTTGACGGTGCCCACCGAGATGCCGAGGGTGTGCGCGGTCTCGCGCTCGGAGAGGTCGAAGGCGTGGCGCAGGACCACGCAGGCGCGCTTGCGGAACGTCAGGCTGCGCAGCGCCGCGCGTACGTCCACGACCGCCGGCACGTCCGGGCCCTCGACGCGCTCGTGGTCGTCGGTCCAGTACAGCGCGATGCGGCGGCGCTCGCGTACGGCGCTGCGGATGCGGCTGCGGACGAGGTTGGCGACGACCCCGCGGGCGTACGCGGCCGGGTGGTCGGCGGCGCGTACCCGGTCCCAGCGGTGCCACAGCGCGGCCAGCGCGTCGGCCGCCACGTCGTCGGCGCCGTCCGCCTCGCCGCTCAACGAGTTCGCCAGTCGGGCGAGTTCGGCGTAGTGGTGCTCGAAGAACTCGCGGAACTCCGCGGTCGCCGCGGCGTCGTGGCCGGTGCTGGGTATGCCCACGGTGGCTCTCCTCGCCCTCGCGTGCCTCGGCCCCGTTCATGTGGTGAGCCATCGTTCAAGATGGTGAACGCAATCTAGGGCAGGGCGACTTCGGCGGCAACCCCCGCGACCGGCACCGCCACCGCGCTCCCGGCCGCGGCCCGCTCCGGCCGGCCGACTGTTGACAGTGTGTGACAGGCGTGCGTTGATGGGAAGTTGGGAGCGCTCCCAATCTTCGGGGGCGTACGGACCGACAAGGAGGACCGGCGGTGCCACACCCGACGAGAGCACGGATCCTGCGGCCGCTCGCGGCCGCGCTCGCGCTGGCCGGCGGGCTGCTCCTCGGCGGCCCGCCCGCCGCCGCGGCGGCCGACCCGGTACGCGTCATGCCGCTCGGCGACTCCATCACCGGCTCGCCCGGCTGCTGGCGCTCGGTGCTGTGGAACCGGCTCCAGGACGAGGGCCACTCCGCCGTCGACTTCGTCGGCACGCTCGGCCCGCAGGGCTGCGGACAGGACCACGACGGCGACAACGAGGGCCACGGCGGCTACCTCGTCACCAACGTCGCCGCGCAGAACATGCTCCCCGGCTGGCTCGACGCCACCCACCCCGACGTCGTCCTCATGCACTTCGGCACCAACGACGTGTGGAGCGGCATCCCGCCCCAGCGGATCCTGGACGCGTACACCACGCTCGTCGCGCAGATGCGGGCGGACAACCCGCGGATGACCGTGCTCGTCGCGCAGATCATCCCCATGAACCCGCCCTCGTGCGGCGAGTGCGGCGCGCGGGCGGCGGCGCTGAACGCGCTGATCCCCGGCTGGGCGGCGGACGTCGGCACGGCGGACTCGCCGGTCGTCGCGGTCGACCAGTGGACCGGCTTCGACACGGCCGCCGACACCTACGACGGGGTGCACCCCAACGCGGCCGGCGACCGGAAGATCGCCGACCGCTGGTTCCCCGCGCTCACCCCGTACCTCCCCGCGGGCTGAGCGGGTGCCGGCGAACCGGCGGGGCCGGGGCTCAGGGCTCGTCCGTGCGCGACTCCAACTCGCGCCGGGTCTGCGGGCCGTAGACGCCGCGCTCGTCCTCGTCCAGGCCGTTGACGGACTGGAAGGTGCGCACGCTGGCGCGTACGCCCTCGTCGTACGTGCCGTCCGCGGGCTGGAGCAGACCGAGCCCGACCTGGCGCAGCCGGCGCTGAAGCTCGGTCACCTCGGCGCCGGAGTCGCCGGGGCCGAGCACCGGCGGGCCGCTGGGGGCGGGGGCGTTGTCGGTGGGGGAGGAGGACGGCGGGGAGTCCGGCGTCCCGCCGGCGGGCGGGGCCGTGGGGTCGATCGACCCGATCTGCCCGTTCGCGCGGCCCGGCGCGAGGTCGCCGGCCCGGCCGTCGTCGGCGGCCCGGCGGCCGTCCGGAGGTGCGTAGCCGTCGCCCCCGCGGTCGCGGCCCGCGCGGTCGTCGGGGCCCGTGCCCCCGCCGTCCGCCGGTGCCCCGTCCTCGTCGTCGCCGCCGAGCGGGCCGCCGTCCGCCTCGCCGCCGCCGGACGGGGCCGCGCTGACCCCGGCCGGGCCGCGGCCGGCGTCGTCCGACTCCGAACCGCCGGTCAGCAGCCCCGCGGTGACGATCAGCCCGGCGAGCACCGCCGCCGCACCGCCGCCCGCGAGCAGCAACCCCGTGGGGCGTACCCGCCGCCCGCCACCGGCGGCGGCCCCGGCCAGGGCCGGCACGGGCCTCGTAGCGGCCTCGTCGGCTTCTTGCGCTTCATCGGCTGCTTCGGCTTGGCCGGCTCGGTCGGTTTCCGCGACCGTCTCGACGCGCGCGACCGTGCCGCTCCGCACCACCTGCGGCAGATACGCGGCGCGGGGGACCGGCAACAGCGCCGTCCCGGGCGCCTGTTCGCTCCCGCCCTCGGCGTCCTCCGCGTCCTTCTCGCCGCCGGCTCCGGCCGCCCGCATGACGTACGGTCTGATCAGCCGAGGCTCGCTGCGCTCGCCGGTCGTCGGCGTGTCCGATTCCTGCGCCGCGTCCGCCGCACACGCACAACTCGGCCTGCCGTCCTCCTTGAGCGGTGCGAAGCACCGCGGACATCCGTCGGGTGGCACTGGCGTTCCCCTCCAGTTCGATGCCGACGATTATGCAAGCACGTTGCGGTTCTCGCGGCCATTCGCCCCCGGCCCGTCGCCGGTGTGCTCGGGCAAAACGCCCCACGACCCGCGCAATCCGGCGCATACTGGCGTCGCCCCCCTCTCGGCCGAGCTTTCGGCTGCACCAGGGAGGCCCGCGTGGACAACGACCGCACTTTCGGCGTCACGGCCTGGATCATCGCGCTGACCATCGCGGTCGTCGCGCCGCTGGCGCTCGTCTTCTACCTCGTGCTGTAGATCGGTCGACGACCCGTCTGCGAAGCGTGGTTAGGAAAGTTTCCTTTCAGTCTTGACGGCGTGCGGAAAGGACCTTAGCTTTCCGGCCACGCCCATCTGCGCTCCGGATGGGACGGCAGACCCCCACCAACTGGAGACCCCCCATGCGAAGGACCAAGCCCTTCCTGCTCGGTTCCGCCAGCGTCGCCACCGCCGCGCTGCTGCTCGCCCTCACCCCCCAGCTCAGCGCCGGAGCCGACGAGGGCTCCGGCGCGACCGGGCGCGACGCCCGCGCCGCCGCCCCGGAAGGCTCACCCGTCGCCGAGAACGGCCGGCTGGCGGTCTGCGACACGACGCTCTGCAACCAGCAGGGCCAGGCCGTCCAGTTGAACGGCATGAGCTCGCACGGCACCCAGTGGTACGAGCAGTGCCTCACCGACGGCTCCCTCGACGCGCTGGCGCAGGACTGGGAGGCGGACGTGCTGCGCGTGTCCACGTACGTCCAGGAAGGCGGCTACGAGACCGACCCCGAGGGCTTCACCGCCCTCGCGCAGCGCGTCGTCGACCAGGCGATAGAGCGCGGCATGTATGCCGTCATCGACTGGCACATGCTCAGCCCCGGCGACCCCAACGCCAACACCGGCCTCGCCAAGCGGTTCTTCACCGACATGGCGACCAGGTACGCCGACCAGCCCAACGTCTTCTACGAGATCGCCAACGAGCCCAACGGCGTCGGCTGGGGAGCGGTCAAGTCGTACGCCGAGGAGATCATCCCCGTCATCCGGCAGCACGACCCCGACGGCGTCGTCCTCGTCGGCACCCGCGCCTGGTCGTCCTTCGGCGTCTCGGACGGGTCCGACGAGCGCGAGGTGATCGACAACCCGGTCGACGCCGACAACATCATGTACACCTTCCACTTCTACGCCGCCTCGCACGGGGACGAGTACCTCCAGACGCTCTCCCGCGCCGCCGACGAACTCCCGGTGTTCGTCACCGAGTTCGGCACCCAGAACTACGCGGGCGAGGGCGCGAACGACTTCGCCATGTCGCAGCGGTACCTGGACCTCATGGAGGAGAAGGGCATCTCCTGGACCAACTGGAACTTCTCCGACGACCACCGCTCGGGCGCGGTGTTCAAGGAAGGCACCTGCAACGGGGGAGCGTGGACGGGCACCGGCGTGCTGAAGGAGGCCGGCGTCTGGATCCGCGAGCGCATCAAGGAGTGACGGCGTAGGCGAGACGACCGCGGGACCGGCCCGGTGCGGGCCGGTCCCGCGGCCTTTTCCCCACCTGCGAGGACCCCCCCCGCGACGGGTCGGCCCCTACCGGGCCGTCAGCCGACGTTGATGTTGGAGCTGCCGCTGCTCTGGTAGCCCTCGGTGGCCATGATCATGTAGTAGCGGAAGTCGCCGAGCTGCATCCCGGCCCGGGACCAGGCGTCGAAGTGCGTGCCGGTGTTGATCGTGCCGCCGACCCGCCTGGACCTGTTGACGCTCCAGAACTGCGGGAAGGTGCGGGTGCCTTCGACGGACGGGGCGTTGTAGCGCATCGTGTGGTAGATGTCGTACGTGACGCCGTCGCTGCTCACCGAGCCCCTGTTCTCGCCGGTGGGCCGGTAGTTGCCGTAGCTGTCGACGATGTAGTACTCGACGAGCGGGTTCGAGGTCCAGCCGTAGAGGCAGAGGTAGCCGTTGCCGGACGGACTGAAGCTGCCGGAGTAGCCGACGTTGCGGCGGCTGCCGTTGCTCCAGCCCTTGCCGCAGACGAAGTTGCCGGTGTTGCGCCACGAGGTGCTGTAGTTGCCGCCGCCGCCCAGCGTCATCGAGACCGTGTTCTGCGCGTCGGTCCAGAACGAGTAGTAGTACCCGTTGTGGGTGCCGGTCTGGTTGGTCGTGATGGTCTGCGCGTGTGCGGCTCCGGCGGGCAGGAGCGTCGCCGCGGACGCGCCGAGGGTGACTGCGCCGGCACGGCCGACGAACTGGCGGCGGCTCATGCCGTGGGGGGTGCCGTTCGTGTTCATTCTTCCTCCTCGTGACGGCAGGCGGGTGGGCCTGCCGGCGGGCCAGGGTGGCGCCGAACGGGTTGTGCGCCAGTGTTGAACCGCCGGAGGGGGGTGTCAACAGTTTCGACGGTGATTCCGAAACATTGCTGTGGAGTGACATCCGCTTCGGCAAGTTTCCTTGCAGCTCAAGCCGTTGTGTGGGAGGAAAGTAGAACGCGGGCCTGCTGGTCACACGTTGGGGAGATCCAATGCGTGACTCATCTGATTCGAAAGTTTCGAATGATCACTTGACCTGGTCGTGACGGCCGAGGAAGCGGAACGCACCGTCCCGGGCCTCGTACAGGAACGCCGCCCTGTCCGGCTCCAGCGTGTGCGTCAGATCCCGGGTGAAGCGCAGCGGCTTGGCGACGCCCGCGTGGCTCAGCTCCACCATCCGCTCCGCGACCTGGCCCGGCACGATCTCCGCACCGCCGCCCAGCGCTTCCAGCGCGGCGGCGATCAGGCCCACCGCGTCGTACGCCTCCGCGGACCAGCGGGGCGGCGGCTCGTCGTACCGCTCGCGGTACGCGGCCGTGAAGGCGCGGGCCGCCTTCGACTTCGCCTGCTCCGCCGCCGTGTACTGCGCGCCGAACACCCACCCCTCGCCCGCCGCCCCCGCCTCGCGCAGGAACGCCGACCGCATCATCGGCTCGAACGACGTCCGCGGCCCGTTGAAGCCCGCCGCGGCGAGGGCGCGTGCACACGCCGCCGCGCGCGCCGGGGAGTCGCCCGCGAAGACCAGGGCCTGCGGCCGCTCCGCCAGCGCCTCGGCGACCGCGGAGTCGAACCCGGCCTCGGCCGCCACCTGGTGGAACGTCACCTCGCCCTCCCCGGGCGGCGCCTCGCGCAGGCTCGTCACGACGCCCCGGGCCCCGTCGCCCGCGGCCCGGTCGTCCACGACGGCGGTACGCACCACGCCGTGCACCCGGGTCAGGTAGTCGAGGATCGGATGCGCCTGGTACGCGCCCGTCAGCCGGGTGCCGACGAGCGACGGGGCGGAGAGCCTGTTCACGTCGGCCTCGTCCGTGTCGACCGACACGTTCACGGCGGCCATCGACTCCTCCCCGTACCGCGCGACCGCCTCGCGCAGGGTGGCGACCGTGGTCGGGCCGATCACCGCGCGTACGCCGCGCTCGCCGAGCACCCGGCGCGCCACGTCCCGCGCCCGGCCGGCCTCGCCGCCGTCGTCGTACGGGACCAGGGAGAGCCGGAAGCGGGCGTCGTCGCGGGAGTTGTGCCGGGCCACGGCGATCCGGGCGCCGCGCTCCTGGGCGATGCCGGCCGCCTTCCGGTCGCCCGTCAGGGTCGCGTGCAGCGCGATGACGTGGGTGGGCAGGTTCCGCGAAGCGCCGCCGCCGCTGCCGCCGGAGCCCCCGCGCGTGGCGAAGAGCGCGGCGGCCCCGGCGCCCGAGGCGGCCAGCGCGGCGGCTGCGGAACCGCCGACGACGAGGAAACGGCGGCGGGTGGGCGCGCCCCCGCCGTTCGCGGGCGCCGCGGTCGTCTCCACCGCTTCGGGCGGCCGGGCGTCGGCGAGTACGGTCTGCCGCGGCGGCGGGTCGAGCGCGCGCGCGGACCGCTCGGCGACGAGCCGCAGCACGGGGGAGGGCAGCCAGTCGCGCGGATCCCTGGGCGGCTCCCCGGCGGCGTGTGCGGCGGCCTCGGCCGCCAGATAGGGCAGCGTCTCCTCGGCCTCCTCGGTCTCCTCGGCCTCCTCGGCCTCCTCGGCCGGGTCGTCCCGCAGCATGCGGGTGGCCTCGTCCGGCGGCGGGGGCGCCGGGACCCGCGGGTCCACGGGGCCCGCCGCCGGCGCGGCGGCCGTCTCCCCGGCTGCCTCCCGAGCCGTCTCCCCGGTCGCGGCGGCGGGCGGCTCCAGAGCCAGGGCGGTCGCCAGCTCCGCCGCCGTGGGCCGGTCGTCCGGGTCCTTCGCCAGGCAGTCCGTCACGGCCGCCCGCAGCTCCCGCGGCAGCCGCTCCAGCCCCGCCAGGTCCGGGGCCTCGTGGACGGTGCGGTACAGCACCGCGGCCGGGTTGCCGGTGCCGTACGGGCGGCGCCCCGTGGCCGCGTACGCCAGCACGCAGCCCAGCGCGAACACGTCGCTCGCCGGCCCCGCCCGGCCGCCCGCCCTGACCTGCTCCGGCGCCAGGTAGCCGGGCGTCCCGATCACCGCGTCCGGCGCCGTCAGCGCCGTCGCGCCGGAGTCGTGCGCGATGCCGAAGTCGATCAGGCGCGGGCCGTCGAGGGCCAGCAGCACGTTGCCCGGCTTGACGTCCCGGTGCACCAGCCCCGTCGCGTGCACCTCCGCGAGCGCCTCGGCCAGCCGCACGCCGAGCGCGGCGACGGCGTACGCGGGCAGCGGCCCGTACCCGTCCACCGCCTCCGCCAGCGCGGGGCCCGGCACGAACACCGTGGCCAGCCACGGCGCCCGGGCCTCGGTGTCGGCCGCGGTCACCGGCACCACCCAGCGGCCCGTCAGCCCCGTCGCCAGCCGCACCTCGCGCCGGAACCGGGCGCGAAAGGCCGGGTCCGCCGCATGTTCCGGCCGGATGACCTTCAGCGCCACCAGCGTGCCGTCGCCGGTACGCGCCAGGTAGACCACGCCCATGCCGCCCGCGCCGAGCCGGGCGAGCAGCCTGTGCCCGCCCAGCTCGTCCGGGTCGTCCGTGCGCAGCGCACGCATCGTCCGCCCCTCCCGTCAGGAGCCGGGGAGCCCCACCGTGCCGACGTAGCCGAACCGGCCGCCCTCGACGCGGTAGTGGTGGATCTTCCCCTGCTCGACCTCGCGGTTCTCGTCGTCGAAGCTGTACGTGGTCGTCAGCCCCTTGTAGCTGGCCGCGGTGAGCGACGCGGCCAGCGCCTTGCGCGTGGGCCGGCGCCCGCCCTTGCCCCCGAGGGCGGTCAGCCGGTCGGCGATCAGCCGCGTGACGTCGTACGCCTCCGCCGCCCACGGCCCCGGCGCCTCGCCGAACCGCTTGCGGTACGCGGCGGTGAAGTCCCGTACGGCGTCGGCGTCCGCGCCGACGTACGGGGTCAGCGTCTGCCAGCCCTCGGCCGCGTCGGCCGCCGCGGCCGTGAACGCGCCGTCGGCCGCGGGCTCGTCGAGGAACCGCGGCCCGTCGAAGTCCCGCTTCGCCAGCTCGCGCGCGACGGCCGCGGCGCGCTCGGGCGTGCCGGTGTAGTAGAAGCCGTCGATGCCGTGGTCGAGCATGTCCGCCACCACCGGCGCGAGGGCATCGGCCCCGGCGGCGGCGGGCACGACGCGCAGGTACAGCTCCAGCTCCGCTCCGGCGGCGCCGTTGTGCGCGATGCTGCTGTGCTCGAAGCCGCGGATCGCACCCGCCCGGTCGGCCAGCAGGCCGACGTTCCCCGAGCCCTGCCCCAGCATCGTGAACACGGTGGTGAAAGCGGCCCGGACACTGAGGACGGTGGTGTGGAAGTACGTCTTCGGCGTCCCGGCCAGCGCCGTCTGCGCGGCGCTGAACGACCCCTCCGAGACCGTCAGCAGCGGCATCCCCGCGCCGTCGTAGGCGTCGAGCGTGGCCTGGGCGGAGGTGTAGCCGGTGGGGCCGATGACGGCGAGCACGTCGCCGTCGCCGATCAGCCGCCGGGCGGCGGTCAGCGCCCGCGCGGGGTCGCCGCGGTCGTCGGCGACGGCCAGCTCCAGCGTGAACGGCTTGTTCTTGCGGGCGTTGAACTGCGCCACCGCCAGCCGGGCGGCCCGCTCCTGGGCCACGCCGGCCGCTTTCTGAGGCCCCGTCAGGTCCGCGTGCAGCCCGATGGTACGGCGCGGGCCGCTCGCCTTCGCCGCCGGATCGTCGTCGTCGCGCAGCGCCGCCCACAGCGCGGCTCCGCCGCCCGCGGCGAGGAGCACGGCGCCGCCGGTCAGCGCGAGCACCCGGCGGCGGCCGGGACCGCCCGGCCCGCCGGCGCCCGCGGCCACGGTGGTGTCCGCGCCGCCGGCCGACCCGGCGGTGTCCGCGTCCCCGTCGTCCCCGGCGGGCGGACCGGAGACCACGGTGGGCTCGACGCCGGGCAGTTGCAGCATCTCCGCGGACCGCTCGGCGACCATCCGTACCACCGCGTCCGGCAGCCAGTCGATGTCGCCTTCCGGCGCGTCCGCCACCAGACCGGTGTCCAGCCCGGCCGCGGAGGGCCGCGCTTCGGGCTCCTTGGCCAGGCACCGGACGAGCAGCGCGCGCAGCCCCTCGTCCGCGATGCCGTCGAGATCCGGCTCGTCGTGCACCGTGCGGTACAGCAGCGCGTCCGCGGCGCCGGTGCCGAACGGCGGCCGGCCGGTGGCCGCGTACGCCAGCACGCACCCCAGCGAGAACACGTCGCTCGCCTGCCCGACCTGCTCGGCCCGCGCCTGCTCGGGGGAGAGGAAGCCGGGGGTGCCGACGACCATGCTGTCCGCCGTCAGCTCCGTCTCCCCGCCCGCGGTGGGCCGGGCGATGCCGAAGTCGATGAGGCGCGGGCCGTCGAGCGCGAGCAGCACGTTGCCGGGCTTGAGGTCGCGGTGGACCAGGCCGGCGTCGTGCACGGCGGCAACGGCGCGTGCGAGCACCTTGCCCAGGACCCGTACGCCGTGGTCCGGCAGCGGGCCGCACTCGGTGACCGCCTCGGCCAGCGACGGGCCCGGCACGAACGCCGTCGCCAGCCACGGCGCCGCGGCCTCGGTGTCGGCGTCGAGCACGGGCACCACCCACGGGCTGTCGACCCGGCGGGCGGACGCCGCCTCGCGGCGGAAGCGGGCCCGGAACTCGGGCTGTTCCGCGTACTCGGGCTGGATGACCTTCACCGCGGCCGGGGCACCGGCCCTGGTGCGGGCGAGGTAGACCACGCCCATGCCGCCGGCGCCCAGCCGGCCCAGCAGCCGGTTCCCGCCCAGGTGCGCGGGGTCGGAGGGCAGCAACCGCTCCATCACTCGCCCTCCTTCACGCCCGCGGAGCCGCCGGCATCCGCGGAGCCGCCCGCGTCCTCGCCGCCTGCGCCGCCCTCGTCCCCGTCCTCGCTGCCGACCGCGCCCTGGGCCCGCTGCATCATCGTCACCAGCGGCTCGACGCTGATGCCGGTGACGTCCCCTTCGGGGGCCTTCGCCCCGGCGCAGACGGACACGCCGACGACCACAGGGCCGAACGTCGACTGGTCCCACGAGTACGGGTACGGCCCGCCCTTGCCGTCGCTGACGCACTCGCCGCGCTCCGACAGCGAGTCGTCGCTCGTCTCGTTGGCGCCCTCGCCGCGCGCAAGCGCCATCGACGTCAGTCCGGTCAGCCGCTCACCCGCCCGCAGCGTCTGCTCCGGGCAGCCGACGGCCTCCTCCAGCATCCGCGCCTGCTCCCACGCCGCGTCCAGCGTCGTCCGGTGCACGGTGACGGTGGCGGACAGCTCGACCGGCTCCGCGCCGTCCTTCGCGGGTATCTCGAAGTAGCGGGTGAGCGTGGCCAGCACGTCGTCCGGCAGCTCCTCCGTGCGCCACGCGCAGTCCTCGGCCAGCACCGTCCAGCGCGCCGGATCGCTCTCGTACGGCGTCGCCCGTACCGTGTCGGCGCCGAACTGCTCCGGCTCGATGATGACGTCCTCGATCAGCCGCCGCGCCTGCGCCGCGGTGCGCGGGACCTTGTCGGGGTCCGCCTCGGGCGTCGGTGCCGGCGTCGGCGCCGCGTCGCCCTTCGTGCCCGCGCTCCTGCTCGCGTCCGGGCTCGCCTTCCCCTCCGGCTCCCCGCCGCTGTCGCACGCCGTACCGCCCGCGAGCAGCACCGCGAATAACGCCGCGGGAACACCCCGGCGGCGCATACGTCTTCCGTACGCCATGTCTCCCCACCCCTGCCTCCGCCGCCGCCCGGCCCCACGGCCGGACGCCACGAGGCGGCCACCCATACGGATGCCGCTCCGGCCCCCGGCGGTTCCGCCGGACACCGGAGCGGCATCGCATCCTGGCCGTGAACTTTACTAGGGCACGGGGCTCCTGGCGCCGCCGAGAACGACGTTGCCACGGCGGGGCGGGATCGCGTACGTTGACGGCATGGGAACGCTGTGATCACCGCCGGGCGCACGACCGCGTAGAGCCACGCTCCGCCGCCGTCGCGCCCGTCCGTGCGCGAGTCCCGTCCCGCCCGCCCTGCCTCGCGGCACCGGCGGCACGTCCCCGCGTACGGACCCGACCTCGATCCGTCGCCAGCGGCCTCGGCCGGGAACAGGGGCACCCACCTTGACCACCGCACAACTCTCCCTCCACACCGTCACCAAGCGCTACGGCGAGCGCACCGTCCTCGCCGACGTGACGCTCACCGTCCGGCCCGGCGAGAAGGCCGGCGTCATCGGGGACAACGGCTCCGGCAAGTCCACGCTGCTGGGGCTGCTCGCCGGCCGGGTCCGCCCGGACGCGGGCGGGGCGACCCTCGCCACCCCCGGCGGCCTCGGCTACCTGCCGCAGAGCCTCGACCTGCCGCCGCGGGCCACCGTCCAGGACGCCGTCGACACGGCGCTCGCCGAACTCCGCGCGCTCGAAGCGGCGCTGCGGCGGGCCGAGTCGGGTCTCGCCGCGGCGGCGCCGGGCGCGCCGCTCGACGCCGCGCTGGCCGCGTACGGCAGGCTCGTCGAGGAGTACGAGACCCGCGACGGCTACCGCGCGGACACCCGCGTCGATGCCGCCCTCGCCGGCCTCGGGCTGCCCGGCCTGGCCCGCGACCGCCGCCTGGGCACGCTCTCGGGCGGCGAACGCTCCCGCCTCGCCCTGGCGGCGACGCTGGCGGCCCGGCCGGAGGTGCTGCTGCTCGACGAGCCGACCAACGACCTGGACGACCGGGCGGTCGGCTGGCTGGAGGACCACCTGCGGGCACACCGCGGCACGGTCGTCGCCGTCACCCACGACCGGCTGTTCCTGGAGCGGCTGACGACGACGGTCCTGGAGGTCGACGCCGGCCGGGTCACCCGCCACGGCGACGGCTACGAGGGCTACCTCGCCGCCAAGGCGGCGGAGCGCGCCCGGCACCTGCGCGCGTACGAGGAGTGGCGCGCGGAACTGACCCGCAGCCGACGCCTCGCGGAGGCCGGCGCGACGCGCCTGGCGGCGATCCCGCGGTCGCAGCCGCTGGCGGTCTTCGGCCACGGCGCGTTCCGTACCCGCAGCCGCGGCCACGGGGCGATGAGCCGCATCCGCAACGCGAAGGAGCGCGTGACCCGCCTGACGGCGAACCCGGTCCCGCCACCGCCGCAGCCGCTGGTGTTCCGCGCCCGCCTGGAGGCGGGGCCGGTGGCCGGTGCGGGCGGCGCGGCCGGGGGAGAGCCGGGTGGCCCCCCGCCGGGCAGTGCGGCGGCTGCCGGCCGGCGGGACGACGCGGCGACGGGGGTGCCGTCGGATGGAACCGGCCCGCCCGCCGCCGCGGAGCTGGCGGACGTCGTCGTCGGGGACCGGCTCCGGGTGCCGTCGCTGCGGCTCGGGGGCGCCGAGCGGCTGCTCGTCACCGGGCCCAACGGCGCGGGGAAGACGACCCTCGTGCGGGTTCTCGCCGGCGAGCTGCGGCCCGACTCCGGGGCGGTGCGGGTGCCGGGCAGGGTGGGGCACCTGCGGCAGGAGGAGACCGCGTGGCCGCCGGGCGTCACCGTGCTGCGCGCGTTCGCCGCCGGCCGCCCCGGCACGCCGGACGAGCACGCCGCACAACTGCTGTCGTACGGCCTGTTCCGCCCGGCGGACCTGGGGCTGCGCGCGGGTGAGCTGTCGTACGGGCAGCGCCGCCGCATCGACCTCGCCCGGCTGATCGCCGAGCCGGTCGACCTGCTGCTGCTCGACGAGCCGACGAACCACCTGTCGCCCGCGCTCGTCGAGGACCTGGAGCAGGCGCTCGCCGACTACGCGGGCGCGCTGGTCGTGGTCACCCACGACCGCCGCATGCGCGCCCGCTTCACCGGCACGCGCCTGCACCTGGTCGCCGGCACCCCGCACCCGTCCGCCTGACACCGGCCCAGGCACCCCGCCGCCCGGCACGGCCGCCAACGCCCGGGCGGCGGGGCCCCGCCGCGGACCCGGCGCCGGCCCCGCGGCACCCGGTGCGTACGCGGCCGGCCGCCCGGCCGGCCCTCGCACGCCGCCACCTGCCCACCGCCCCACCGTCGAAGGAGGGCCGCCGCCGCGCCGGAACCGGGCCCGCCTCGGCAAGACGGCTGCCTCCGACCACCGCAGCCCGAAGCCCCCCGCCCCGCGTTCGCCACCCGCCCGCCCGGCGGCCGGAGGCCCGCCGAGGGCCCGAGAACCACGCCGCCCCACCGGCGGGGGGAGGGCGCCGGGGGCGCCGGTGACTCGGCCCGCCCCGGAGAGGCGGCCGTCCTTCGGCCCTCGCGCCCCGACGCAACCCGCCCCGCGCCGCCTGTCCCGTGGTCTCACACCGCCCGACCGGCTGTCGAAGGCCCGCCGGGCGCCCGAGAACCCCGCCGCCCCACCCGACGGTGGGAGGGCGCCGGGGGGCACGGCCCGCCTCGAAACGGAGGCTGGCCTGCCTTCGGCCGCCGCGGCCGGACGTCATCTGTCCCGCGTCACCTGTCCCTGGGCACCACGCCGCGCGACCCGTGGGTGGGAGGTCCGCGGGGGCCTGAGGACCCCCGCCGCGCCGGGGGCGCGGCCCGTCCCGGAACCGCGGCCGGCGGGCCTCCGGTCCCCGCGGCTCGACGCCCCGCCCCGCGGTCGCCGCACCGTCCGGCCCGCGGTCGGTCCGCCCGCCGGGGGCCCGGGGCCCCGCCGCGCCCCCCGCAGGGGGTACCGCGTCGGCGGGCCGCCTCGGTGCCGGGGCCCGCGCCGCGCATGCTGGTGGGATGCACGTCGCCGCGTTCGTCTCGTCCCGGTGGTTTGTGGCGACGCTCTTCGTCGTCATCACGCTCGCGGACCTGGTGACCACCGACGGGCAGTCGCTCGGGGCGCTTTTCTCCGTCATCCCCGTGCTCGTCGCGGTGAACGGCAGGCGGGCCGCCGTCGTCGCCGCCGGGGCCCTCGGGCTGGTGCTGGCCGGCCTGCTGAGCTGGTACAACAACGACATCTACACCGCCCAGTTCTTCGCCCGGTACATCGCCGTCATCGGCGCCACCGCGCTCGGGCTCGTCGTCCAGACCGTGCGCGTCGACCGCGAGACGCGGCTCGCCCGGGCGCAGCGGATCGCGGACGTGGTGCAGCGGGCGCTGCTGCCGGTGCCGCCCGGCCGCGTCGGGCCCTTCGACGTCGCCGCCAGCTACGCGTCCGCCTCGCGCGACGCGCAGGTCGGCGGCGACCTGTACGACGTCGTGGACGCCGGCTCCGGTCTGCGGGCGGTGATCGGCGACGTACGCGGCAAGGGGCTGCCCGCCGTACGCATCAGCGGCGGGGCGCTCGGCGTCTTCCGGGCCGTCGCGCACGACGAGCGGGATCTGCCGCTGATCGCCCGCCGGATGGAGCACAGCGTGCTGCGCGAGGCGGGGCCCGAGGACTTCGTCACCGTGCTGCTGGTGGAGGTCACCACCGGGGGCCGCTGCACCCTCCTGTCGTACGGGCATCCCCCGCCGCTGGTGCGCAACGTCGCCGGCGAGGTGCGCGAGGCCCCCGTCGCCGCCCACCCGCCGCTGGGCCTCGGCCTGCTGCGGGCCACCGCACCGGAGGACGGCCCGGAGCCGCGCGCCGGCCACGACTCCGGTGTCGTCCCCGCCACCGACCCCGCGATCGACCCCCTCGCCGCCCCGGCCCCCGGCGCCCCGGCGCGGACCACCGAACTGGTCCTCGCCCCCGGCGACGAACTGCTCCTGGTCACCGACGGCGCACTGGAGGCCCGCGACGCCGCCGGCCGGTTCTACCCGCTGGTCCCGCGCTACGCCGCCTGCCCCGGCCCCGCCGGTGACCCGCCCGCGGCCGTGCTCGCCGCGCTCAACACCGACATGCGCGCCTGGAGCGGCGGGGAACTCGACGACGACTCCGCGCTCGTCCTGCTGCGCTACATGCCGCCGCTGCCGGGCGAACGCTCGTCCTCCGCCGGTGCCGTCCCGCCCCGCTGAGCCGGCAGCCGCGGCACCTCCGCCGCCTCCGCCTCCGCGCACGTGTCCGTACCGTCCGTACCGGCGTCCGCCTCCGCGTCCGCCTCCGGGCCCGCTCCCGCCCCGGTGCCGGTCCCGGCGGCCTTCTCCGCGCCCGTGTCACCGGGCCCGTTCCCGGCACCGTCCCCGGCCGGCCCCGCGGCGCCCCCGCCGTCCGGCGGCGGCGGTGCCTGCCGCTCGGCCTGCCGTGCCGCCCGCCACTCCGTCACCCGCAGCGCGATCGGCTCGGTGTACCGCGCCGCCAGCGGTCCGACGATCACCAGCACCAGCACGTACGCCGTCGCCAGCGGCCCCAGGTCCGGCTCCACGCCCGCGGTGACCGCGATCCCCGCGATGACGATGGAGAACTCGCCGCGCGCGACCAGCGTGCCGCCCGCCCGCCAGCGGCCCTTCACCGAGATCTCGGCGCGTTTCGCCGCCCAGTAGCCCGTCGCGATCTTCGTCAGCGCCGTGACGACCGCCAGCGCCAGCGCCGGCAGGATCACCGGCGGGATCGACTCGGGGTCGGTGTGCAGCCCGAAGAAGACGAAGAACACCGCGGCGAAGAGGTCCCGCAGCGGACTGAGCAGGTTGTGCGCGCCCTCGGCGACCTCGCCCGACAGGGCGATGCCCACCAGGAACGCGCCCACCGCCGCCGACACCTGGAGCTGCTGCGCCAGACCGGCGACCAGCAGCGTCAGGCCGAGGACGACCAGCAGCAGCTTCTCGGGGTCGTCGCTGGAGACGAAGCGGGAGATCAGCCGCCCGTAGCGGACGGCGATGAACAGCACCGCACCGGCCACGCCCAGCGCGATGGCCAGGGTGAGGCTGCCCTGCGCGATGCCGACGCCGGCGACCAGCGCGGTGACGATCGGCAGGTACACCGCCATCGCCAGGTCCTCCAGGACCAGCACGCTGAGGATCACCGGCGTCTCGCGGTTGCCGAGCCGGCCGAGGTCGCCGAGGACCTTGGCGATGACGCCGGAGGAGGAGATCCAGGTGACGCCGGCCAGCACCACGGCGGCGACGCCGCCCCAGCCGAGCAGCAGCGCCATGACGGCGCCCGGCAGCGCGTTGAACGTGAAGTCGACGAGCCCGGCCGGGTACTGGGTCTTGAGGTTCGAGACCAGGTCGCTGGCCGTGTACTCCAGGCCGAGCATGAGCAGCAGCAGGATGACGCCGATCTCGGCGCCGATCGCCACGAAGTCCTCGCTGGCGCCCAGCGGCAGCAGCCCGCCCTCGCCGAAGGCGAGCCCGGCCAGCAGGTACAGGGGGATGGGGGAGAACTGGAAGCGGCCCGCGAACCGGCCGAGCAGACCGAGTCCGAGGATGATGGCGCCGAACTCGATGAGGAAAACCGCGTAGGAGTGCAAGCGCTCACTCCCGCCCGAGCAGCGCCGCGGCCGCCTCGATGCCTTCGCGGGTGCCGATCACGATCAGCGTGTCGCCGCCGGCGAACCGGAAGTCCGGGGTGGGGGAGGGGATGGCCTCCGCGCGCCGCAGCACGGCCACGATCGACGCTCCCGTCTCGGTACGGATCCGGGTCTCGCCCAGCACCCGGCCGTTCCAGTACGACGTGGCCGACAGCTCGATGCGCTCGGCGACCAGCCCCAGGTCGGTGGTGTGCAGCACGTTCGGGCTGTGGTGCGAGGGCATCAGCGCGTCGATCAGCGCCGCGGTCTCGGGGCCGTTCAGATGCAGCGACTGCGCGCAGGCGTCCGGGTCGTCGGACCGGTAGACGTTGATCGACCGGGTGCCGTCCCGGTGCGCGATCACCGACAGGTGCTTCTTCTCCGCACGTGTCGTGAGGTCGTACTTCACACCGATGCCCGGCAGCGGTGTGGTGCTCATCCTTGGAGCAGGCACGGCCCGTCCCCTTTCCGGCTTTCTTGCTGACGTGTCGCGCGTCCGCGGCCCCGGGTTCGGGCAGCCGATCCCCCCGCGCGGCGCAGCGGACATCGTGTCATCCCGCCGTACACGGGAACATGGGTGTCAGCACGGATGGACAGCCGGCCTCCGGCCGGGACACCATCAGTGCCGGGACGGTAGTCTCCTCCGCCGGTCGCAGCCCCGGTCAGGCCAGGTCCCGCCGGCTGCGTCCACCGTCCACAGGGAACCCGCGAATGAACCGAGCGGTCAAGGCCCGCGTCCTGCTCGCCGACGACCACGCGCTCGTACGCCGCGGAATCCGGCTCATCCTGGACGCCGAGCCCGACCTGACCGTCGCCGCCGAGGCGGGCGACGGCGCCCAGGCCGTCGCGCTCGCCCGGGACGGGGCCGTGGACCTGGCGATCCTGGACGTGGCGATGCCCCGGCTGACCGGGCTCCAGGCGGCGCGCGAGCTGTCCCGCGTGCGGCCTGGCTTGCGGATACTCATCCTGACGATGCACGACAACGAGCAGTACTTCTTCGAGTCGCTGAAGGCCGGGGCCGCCGGCTACGTGCCGAAGTCCGTCGCCGACCGGGATCTCGTCGAGGCGTGCCGGGCCGCGCTGCGCGACGAGCCGTTCATCTACCCGGGCGCGGAGACGGCGCTCATCCGCCGCTATCTCGACCGCGCCCGCCAGGGCGACCCGCTGCCGGCCCGGCCGATCACGGAGCGGGAGGAGGAGATCCTCAAGCTCGTCGCCGAGGGACACACCTCGAAGGAGATCGGGGACCTGCTCGTCATCAGCGCGAAGACGGTGGAGCGGCACCGGGCCAACCTGCTCCAGAAGCTGGGCCTGCGCGACCGGCTGGAGCTGACCCGGTACGCGATCCGCGCGGGCCTGATCGAGCCCTGACGCCCTACGCCCTTACGCCCCGACGCCTGCCGCCGCGCCGAAGACGCGACCGGCGGGGCACGGCGCCTCGGCCGCACCCCGCCGCCCCCGCCGCCCCGCCTCAGGCGGTCGCCGGCGCCGGGCGGCCCGGTGTCAGCGCCCCCGCGACCGCCGCCGACACCGCCGCCGCCACGGCCGCCACCGTGAACGCCTCCGTGAACCCCTCCAGCGTGCTGCCGACGAGGCTCGCCGCCGCCACGCTGGAGACCACCGCGGCGCCCAGCGAGGCGCCGAACTCGTGGAACGTGCTCACGATGCCGGAGGCGATCCCCGCCTCGTGCGGCGCCACCCGCCCCAGCGCCGTCGCCGAGGCGACCACGAACATCGCGCCCGTGCCCAGCGCCGCGACGGTCACGCCGATCGCCACCGTGACCGGCCGCATCGAGAGCGCGGGCACCGCCAGACCGGCCGCCGCGGCGGTCAGCGCGGCGACGGCGGGCGTACGCGCGCCGGTCCGGCCGATCAGCCGGCCGGTCAGGTCCGCCCCGAGCATCGCCGCGAACGCGACGGGCAGGAACAGCAGCCCGGTGTGCAGCGCCCCGTAGCCGCGGGCGTGCTGGTAGTAGAACGTGCCCAGGAAGAACACCGCCACCATCAGCGCCGTCGCCATCAGGATGAGGAACGCGCCCGTGGCCACCGGCCGCCGGGCCAGCAGCCGCACGTCCATCAGCGGGGAGCGGGCGCGCCGCTGCCAGGCGGTGAAGAGCAGGTAGCCGACGGCCGCGAGCAGGACGAGCCCGGCGGTACGGGCCGTGAGCCAGCCCCGTTCGCCGGCGTCGATGAGCCCGTAGATCAGCGTCGCCGTCGAGGCGGTCACCAGCCCCGCCCCGAGCAGGTCCACCCGGGACCGCTCCGCGGGCGCCGGGCGGGCCGGCAGCAGCACCGCGAGCACGGCGACGATGACGAGTCCGATGGGCACGTTGACGTAGAAGACCCACGGCCAGCCGGGGCCCGCGGTCAGCAGCCCGCCGAGGAGGACGCCGAGCGCGGCCCCGCCGCCGCCGAGCGCGGACCAGATGCCCAGGGCCTTGTTCCGCTCCTCGCCCTCGAAGAGCGTGACCACCAGCGACAGCGCGGCGGGCGACAGCAGCGCGGCGCCGACGCCCTGCGCGATGCGCCCGCCGACCAGTGTGCCGCCGGACTCGGCGAGCCCGGTGGTCAGGGACGCGGCGGTGAAGACCAGCAGCCCGGCGAGCACCACGCGCTTGGGGCCCACCAGGTCCGCGATCCGGCCGCCGAGCAGCATCAGCCCGCCGAACGTCAGCGTGTACGCGCTGACCGTCCAGGTCAGCGCCGCGCGGCCGAGCCCGAGGTCGGCCCCGATGTGCGGGAGCGCGATGGCGACCACCGTGACGTCGAGGATCAGCATGAGCTGCGCGATGCCCAGGAAGCCGAGGATGCGCCAGCGGGCGGGGTGCCGCCCTTCCTTCGTCGGTTGCCCGACCTCGTGCGAAGTCATCAGACCCTCCGGTTATCTCGTACGTTGATGTACGAGTTCTAACGGGGGACTGTAACGCAAACATTCCCGTACGAGTTAGGCTGGTGGCCGTGACCGCCTCCCCCCGCCCCCGCACCCGCCGCCGGGCCGACGCCGAGCGCAGCATCGCCCGCATCGTCGCCGCCGCCCGGGAGGAGCTGCGCTCGGATCCCAGCGCGACCACCGACGACATCGCCAAGGCCGCGGGCGTGGGGCGGATGACCCTCTACGGGCACTTCAAGACCCGGGCCGAGCTGGTCGACGCCGCGCTCCGGGACGCGGTGGAGGACGGCGACCGGACCCTGGCGGCCGTGGACCTGGCGGGCGACGCCTACGCCGCGATGCACCGGCTGCTGGTCTCCAGTTGGGGGCTCGTCGCCGAGTCGGCGGCGCTGCTGACCGCCGCCCAGGGCGTGCTGCCCGCCGGACGGGTACGGGAGCTGCACGCCGGCCCGGCCGCCCGCGTCGACGAACTCGTCCGCCGCGGCCAGGACCAGGGCGTCTTCCGCACCGACATGCCGGCGGCCTGGCTCGTCGGCGTCGCGCAGCACATCCTGCACGGCGCCGCCGAGGAGGTCCGGGCCGGCCGGCTGGAGCTGGCGCCGGACGAGGTCTCCGACGTGGTCACGAAGTCGGTGCTGGCGGTGCTGGCGACACCGCCCGCGCCCGGCCCGTAGCCCGCGGAGACCCCGCGGCACCCTGCCCGGCGGCCTGCCCGGCGGCCTGTCCGGCGGGCAGGTCTAGGCGTTGAGGCCGAAGAACGCGATGGCGCGCTCGGCCATGCCGGACATCGGCAGCGAGTGGCCCACGCCCTGGAGGCTCACCGCCTCCACCGGCGCCTGCTCACCCGTGCCGCCGTAGCGGGTGCGGGTCCAGCCGGACTGCGGGCTGTCGGTCATGGCCGGGTTCTGGCCCACGCCGTGGACGTCGGTCCACTGCTTGATCTGCTCCTGGAAGTTGGGGTAGCGCAGCGTGGAGTCGTTCGTGCCGTGCCACACCTGCATCCGCGGGCGCGGGCCGCCGTAGCCGGGGTACGCGCCGCGCACCAGGTCACCCCACTGCTGCGGGCTGCGCATGATCTGGCCGTTGGCGCAGGCGCTGTTCCAGCCGGAGCCGTCGGTGGTGGCGAAGCAGCCGTACGGCACGCCCATGAACGCCGCGCCCGCCTTGAACACGTCGGGGTAGTTGCCGAGCATGACGTTGGTCATCATCGCGCCGGAGGAGGCGCCGGTGACGAACGTCCGGTTCGGGTCGGCGCCGTTGTTCGCGCGCACGTACTGCACCATCGAGCGGATGCCGACCGGGTCGCTGCCGCCGTCGCGGCGCAGCGCCTGCGGCGAGGAGACGTCGAAGCACTGGCCGCCGCGGGTGGCGGACGGGTAGACGACGATGAAGCCGTAGCGGTCGGCGAGCCGGGCGAACTCGGTGCCCGAGTGGAACGCGGGGCCCGAGCCCGTGCAGTAGTGGATCGCCACGAGCACGGCGGGCTGCGGGCGGACGTTGTCCGGGACGTAGAGGTGCATGCGCAGGTTGCTGGGGTTGTTGCCGAAGTTCGTCACCTCGCGCAGGGTCGCCGCGGACGCCTGGGGCGGCGCGCCGAGCGACAGGGCGGCGAGGAGGGCGAGGACGCAGCCGAGGAGCGCGGCGTGCAGCGGGCGCGCCCGGCGGCGGGTGGGGGGTGGTGTCGCGGCTCGGCCCGCGTCTCGGGCTGTCACTCGGCCCGTGGCTCGGGCTGCGGCTCTGGTGAACATGTCCATGCCCTTTCTAGACTGCGTGCGTGAAGGGTCTGCTGGTGCGGCTTTCGTCGCTGGACGCGGACGCCGCCGCGGCGGTGCGCGTGATCGCCCACTTCCAGGCGCTGTTGGGCGGCGGGGCGGTCGACCCCGAGGTGCTGGTGCGGTCGACCGCCGCGCTCGCGGGCTGCCCGGCGGGGCTCTCGGGACAGGCGGGGGCGTCGGGCCGGGACGGCCGCCGGGCGGTGCGCTTCGGGCCGGACGGTGCGGCGCTGCCGTGCGACGGGCCGCCCGAGGCGTCCGGCGCGTCCGGTGCGGCTGATCGTGTGTCGGGCCGGCGGTCGCTGGCCCCCACGGGGTGCGTATGGCTCGAACGGGACGGCGGGCCGGGCCCGTTGGACGACCTGGTCCTCGAATGGATGGCGCTCGCGGCCGGCGTCAGCCCGCCGCACCCCGTACGCGCGCCGCACGTCGCCGACCCCGCGCTGGTGGAGACGGTGCTCTCCGAACGGGAGGCCGTCGAGGACCGCGTACGGGCCCTGCGGCTGCTCGGGCTGAGCCCCGAACGGCCGCTGCGGGTGGTGGCGGTGGCGGGCGGCCGGGAGACCGACGCGGGGGTGGCGGCGGTCGCGCTGCTCGCGCGCGGCGCACCGGGCGCGACGGTACGGATCGCGGCGATGGACGCGCTGGCGGCGGTGCTGGTGCAGCCGGCGGAGGGCGGCGCGAACGCGGCGGGGGAGCCGGCCCGGGACCTCTCGCTCGCGGCGGCGGAACGGGTACGGGGGCGGTTCGGCGTCGGGGGCGGGGTGGCGCCCGTACGGGCCCACGTCTCCTGGGCGCAGGCCCGCACCGCGCTGCGGTTCGCCGGCACCGGCGGCCCGGGGGAGGCGGTCGCCGACCACGACGCGCTCGGCCCGCTGGCGCTGCTCGCCGAGGTGCCGGCCGAACGGCTGCGCGCCGACCCGGGCGTACGGGCCCTCGCCGCGCTCGCCGCGCGCGACGGCGGCGAGTCGAGCATCGCGGCGCTGGACGCCTTCTGCCGCACGGGCTCCCTGCGCCGGGCCGCCGCGGAACTGCACCTGCACCACAGCTCCGTCGCCGCCCGGCTCGCCCGCGCGGAGGCGGCGCTCGGCGGCCGGCTGCGCGAGCCGGACGACCGGCTGCGCGCCCGGCTCGCCCTGTACGCCTGGCGGCTGGCGGTGACCGCCGAGGAGTGACGGCGCACGGCGGGGGCCACGGGCGTCACCCCTGCTCGTGGCCGCGCTCGCCCGCTTCTGTGCCGCGCGGGCGCGGGCCGCCGGCGTACGCGTCCGGGGCGCCGGTGCCCCCGGTTCGTACGCGCCCGTGTTCCCGGCCGGTGCGCGCCGCGGGCCTGTCACCGGTCTCCGTCGGCGCCAGCGCCGTCCGCAGGGCGGTCAGGGAGTCGGCGAGGATCCGCCGGGCCACCGGCGCGTGGGTCACTCCCACCGCGCCGTGGAACGTGCCCGGGTAGAAGCCCAGTTCCACCGGCACCCCCGCCGCCGCCAGCGCGTCCGCGTACGCCACGGCCTCGTCGCGCAGCGGGTCGAACTCCATCACCGCCACGTACGCCGGCGGCAGCCCCGCCAGGTCGGTGGCCCGGGCCGGTGCCGCGTACGGCGGCACGGCAGGCGAGCCAGGCACGCCGGGGCCGAGGTACGCCTCCCAGCTCAGCCGGGCGTTGCGGCGGTTCCAGACCGGCGTGTCGGTGAACTCCCGGGCGCTGGGCGTGGCCAGGCGGTCGTCCAGCGCCGGGCTCCGCAGGTGCTGGCAGTGGATCGGCGGGCCGCCGCGGTCGCGGGTCAGCAGGGCGAGCGCCGCCGCGAGCCCGGCGCCCGCGCTGTCGCCCCACAGCCCGATACGGGCCGGGTCCACGCCGAGTCCGCTCGCGTTCGCGGCCAGCCACCGCAGGCCGGCGCGGCAGTCGTCGAGCGCGGCGGGGTAGGGGTGTTCGGGCGCGAGGCGGTAGCCGGCGGCGACGACCACGGCGGGCAGCTCCCGGCAGAACCGCAGGTGGGTGTCGTGGTCGACCTGCGGCGAGCCCACGACGAAGCCGCCGCCGTGCAGCGCGTACACGGCGGGCAGCGGGCCGGCGGGCGTCGGTGCCGGTGTCGCGGGGAGGTAGACCCGTAGCGGCACCTTCGGCGCGCCCTCGGCGAGGCCGGGTGCGCGCACGTCCCGTACGACGACGCCCGACTCGTCGGCCGCGGGTGCGGCGGCAAGCCCGGCCGCCTGGGCGGCCCGCGCGGCGGCGGGGTCGGAGATGTCGACCTCGGCCATCAGCGCGACCGCCGCGGCGAGTTCGGGGTCGAGCGCGTAGCGCATGTGCGGATCCCGTCGTGGGGGGACTTCCGGGTGCCGGTGCGCTTCGCACGGTGTCACGCGGCGGGCGCGGCGGACATCAGACGCCCGTCGGGAAAGCCGCGGCCCGCACCCGACGACCGTGCGCGCCGGTGCCGCCGGCCGCGCGCGGTCCTGCCCCGCCGTCCTGCGCCCTCTCGCTCCCCGGCCCCCACCCCCCGGGCCTCACCCCCCGCCGGGGTACGCCCTGTTCGTGATGCGGACCGCGTCCTGGTGCACCAGCCAGCGCGTCAGGTACGCCCAGCCCGCGTGCATCGCCACCCACTCCTCCCGCCCCGCGTACGGGTCCGCGTCCTCGGGCGCGTACGTCCGGCCGTCCGCGTGGCGCTGCTGCATCGCCAGCGCGCGGCCCGCGTGCAGCCGCTCCCAGTACGCGCCGCCGAGGCTCGCGCGGCCGTCGAGCCGCAGGTCGCGCGCCACCACGTCCATCGCGACGAAGTCCATCCGCCGCGACGGGCCCCAGCTCGTGCCCTGCGGGAAGTAGATCCCGTCCGAGCCGCGCACGTACATCGTGCCGCCCGGTGCGGCGTACGGCGGGCTGGTGAACTCCCGGTCGGCGAGGGCGGCGTAGACCACGTCGAAGTTGTGCAGCGCCGCGCGCGGCGCGGGTTCGCCGGCGAGCGCGGAGGTGAGCACGGCGTGGGTGTTCTGCACGGCGGTGGCCATGTAGTCGGGGTGGACGATGCCGTGGTTGACGACGAGGCCGTCCTCCTCCGCGTTCCAGCCGTCGACCCAGCGGGACACCGGCCGGCCGTGCAGCACCTCCCGGCTGCCGAGGTCGGACGGGCGGGCG
Organism: Streptomyces sp. 184; assembly: GCF_045781775.1. NCBI lineage: Bacteria > Bacillati > Actinomycetota > Actinomycetes > Kitasatosporales > Streptomycetaceae > Streptomyces > Streptomyces sp. 184. The sequence goes on from NZ_CP123230.1 coordinate 3,317,429, forward strand.
AACGCGGAGACCATCAGCTCCAGGTTCGCCTGCCGCCAGGCGGGCGCGTGGCGGTGGCCGGGCATCATCGCGGTGGCGACCTGGAGCAGCATCGCGTTCCAGGAGTTCTCCTCGGCCTTGCTGTCGCCGGGGGTCTGCTCGACGCCGTCGCGGTCCTTCCAGTACGGGACGTCGTAGCCGCGGAAGCGGTCCGCCTCGTACGCGGTCATCGCGCGCACCCACTCCCGTTCCGCGGGGGTCAGGTCGTCCCACAGCAGCCAGCCGGCGAACCCGGCCAGCGCCGCCCACAGCGCGCTCTGCCACGCGTCGCCCCAGCCGGCCGCCTCGTTGGCGCGGTGGTGCCCGGCCACCGAGGTCAGCAGCCGTACGGCCGTCGCGCGGGCGCGCGCCTCGGTGACGCCCGTGCCCTCGGCGTCGTACGCGCCCGTGGCCAGCGCGGCGGCGAGCGCGAACGCCTCGGCGGCGACGGGGCGGATGTCGTGCTCGCCGGTGCCGCCGAGGTCGAGCAGGCCCTCCTCGCCCTGGCCGGCGAAGCGCTCGTCGTACCAGGTCGTCAGCGCGTAGCGGTTGGCGTTGACCAGGATCGCGCGCAGCCGCGCGGCGTCCTCGCCGGCCGGCGGCCCCTCGTCGAAGTCCGACCAGTCGACGGGCACGACCCGGCCCGCCGGCGGCCGGTCGGGCGCCGCCGCGCCGGCGGGCAGCGCCGGCAGGCCGGCAAGCAGCGTCGCGAGCAGCGCGACGAGGAGCACCGAACGCGACCGGCGGCCGCCGCTTGCAGAAGCCATGGCACTGCCTCCTCCGAGTGGTACGACCCGTGTCCCACCCGGAAAGTAACCGCTTGCTACGACCTCGTGAACCCCTCCCGCACCCGGCCCCGGCCCCGTCCCCGCCCACCGATCGCACATAGTGGTACGCACTGTACGAACCGAGGAGGCCCCGCCCCGTGTCCCTGTTCTGGCGGATCTTCGGGCTCAACGCCCTGGTGCTCGGCACCGCCACCGGCGTGCTGATGCTGGCGCCCGTGACCGTCTCCGCGACCGTCCTGCTCGCCGAGGCCGTCGTCCTCGTCGCGGGCATGACCGTCATGCTCGTGGCCAACGCCGCGCTGCTGCGCGTCGGCCTGGCCCCGCTCGAACGCCTCACCGGGCTGATGGCCACCGTCGACCTGCTCCGCCCCGGCCAGCGGCTCACCGTGCCGGGCACCGGCGACGTCGCCGAGCTGATCAGCACGTTCAACGCCATGCTCGACCGGCTGGAGGCCGAGCGCGCCGCCAGCACCGGGCGCGCGCTGTCCGCGCAGGAGGCCGAGCGGCGGCGCATCGCGCAGGAGCTGCACGACGAGGTCGGGCAGAGCATGACCACCGTGCTGCTGGAGCTGAAGCGCGCCCGCGAGCGCGCGCCGGAGCCGCTCCGCGCCGACCTGCTGCGGGCGCAGGAGACCACCAGGGAGAGCCTGGAGGAGGTGCGCCGGCTGGCCCGCCGGCTGCGCCCCGGGGTGCTGGAGGACCTGGGCCTGGTCAGCGCGCTGACCTCGCTGGGCACCGATCTCGCCGGGCACACCGGGATGCGCGTCGAGCGCCGCCTCGACACGGACCTGCCGCCGCTGCACCCGGACGTCGAGCTGGTGCTCTACCGCGTCGCGCAGGCGGCGCTGACGAACGTCGTACGGCACGCCGCCGCGGACCGGGTCGGGCTGAGCCTCGTGCGCACCGGCGCCGCGGTGGAGCTGCGCGTCACCGACGACGGCCGCGGGCCGGGCAGCGCCCCCGAGGGCGCCGGGATCCGCGGCATGCGCGAGCGGGCCCTGCTCATCGGCGCGGCGCTGGACGTCGCGCCGGCCCCGGGCGGCGGCACGCAGGTGGTGCTCACCGTGCCGGACGCCGGACGGGCCCGCGGCGGGGTTCCGGACGCCGGGCCGGAGGCGTCCGCCGTACGGCGCTAGCCGGACGCGCCCCGCCGCCCGGACCCGCGCCGCCTCGCCCGCCCCGGCACGGCTTTCGGTCCCGTCGCACCGCCGCGGTCACCCCGTACGACACCTGCCGGATGAAATCGATTTCGGATACGGTCCCCTACCAGCGGGCGCCCCCGGGACGTACGCCGCGCGCACAGGTGGCGTACGCCCCCGGGCGCCCGCACCGGCACCCGAGGAAACGAGGAACCATGCACGACACCCCCTGGCCGGTGGTACGCCGCTACCGAGGCGACCGGCTCGCCCACATCGCCATGCCGGTCGGCGGCATCGGCACCGGCTCCATCGGCTTCGGCGGGCGCGGCCAACTGCTCGACTGGGAGCTGTTCAACCGCCCCGCCAAGGGCTTCACCCCCGACTCCTTCTTCTGCCTGCGCGCGGAGGGCGCCACCGGGTCCTTCACCCGCGTCCTCGAATCGGCCCTGCTCCCCGGCGAGTACGCGGGCCACGGCGGCAGCCCGTCCGCGCTGCACGGCCTGCCCCGCTTCCGCGAGGGCGAGTTCGCCGCCGCCTACCCCTTCGGCCAGGTGCGGCTGAGCGACCCGGAGCTGCCGGTGGAGGCGACGGTACGGGTCTTCAACCCGCTCGTCCCCGGCGACGCCGACGCCAGCGGCGTCCCGGCGCTGGTCTACCGCGTCCGGATCCGCAACACCGGCGCCGAGGAGCTGGCCGTCGACGTCTGCGGCAACCTCCAGCACGTCGCGGGCCGCCGCCACACCGGCGGCCTGCCCGCGGGCAACGTCTTCCGCCGCGTCGAGCTGGACGGCGCCACCCTGCTGGCCGGGCACACCACCGAGGTCGCCGAGGACGACGAGAGCTGGGGCACCCTGGCGCTCGCCGCCCTCGGCGGGCCCGTCACCGGACACCGGCTGACCTGGGCCCGCCGCTCCTGGGGCGACTCGCTGCTGGACTTCTGGGACGACTTCTCCGCCGACGGCCGGCTGGCCGAACCCGCGGACGGCGCCCGCGTGCCCACCGGCTCGCTCGTGGTCTCCGACCGCGTCCCGGCGGGCGCCGAGCGCGAGTTCACCTTCGTCGTCGCCTGGCACTTCCCGCACCGCCGCGGCTGGACCCACCGCTTCCAGGGCCCGCCCGACTACGGCCACGGCGCCGACGTCGTCGGCAACCACTACGCCACCCGCTACGCGGACGCCGCCGACGTGGCCGCCCGGCTCGTGCCCCGGCTGGCCGACCACGAGCGCCGCACCCGCGCCTACGTCGAGTCCGTCACGACCTCCAGCCTGCCGCCCGCGGTACAGGACGCCGTGCTCTCCAACGCCGCCGTGCTGAAGACGCCGACGTGCTTCCGTATCGCCGACGGCACGTTCCTGGCCTGGGAGGGCGGCAACCCCGACCACGGGAGCTGCCACGGGAGTTGCACGCACGTGTGGAACTACCAGTACGCGCTGGAGCAGCTCTTCCCCGACCTGGCCTGGACGATGCGCGAGGTCGAGTTCGTGCACGCGCTGGACGAGCGGGGCCTGATGAGCTTCCGCGCCGGGCTGCCGCTGGAGCGCGAGGGCACCGGCTGGCGGATCGCCGCCGCCGACGGGCAGCTGGGCGCCCTCGTACGGCTCTACCGCACCTGGCGTCTGACCGGCCGCGACGAGAAGCTGGCGGAGCTGTGGCCGGGGGCGCGCCGGGCGCTGGAGTTCGCCTGGATCCCGCTGGGCTGGGATGCGGACCGCGACGGGCTGATGGAGGGCTGCCAGCACAGCACCAGCGACGTCGAGTACTACGGGCCGAGCGGGATCAACCAGTCCTGGTACCTGGCCGCGCTCGCCGCCTGCGAGCGGATGGCGCGGGCCCTGGGCGAGCACGCGTTCGCGGACACCTGCGCCGAGGTGCTGGCCCGCGGCGCCGCGGGGACGGACGCGGAGCTGTTCAACGGCGCGTACTACGAGCAGAAGGTGCTGCCCGCCGGCTCCGCCGACCGCATCGCCGAGGGGCTGCGCATCCGCTACGACGGCGACAACCCCGACGTCGGCTCCGACGACCTCGTCCGCCCGGACCTCCAGATCGGCCCCGGCTGCATGGGCGACCAGCTCGCCGGCCACACGCTCGCCGTGCTCTGCGGCCTCGACGACCGGCTCGACCCCGAGCACACCGCGACCGCGCTGCGCAGCGTGCTGCGGCACAACCACCGCGGCGATTTCCACTCGCACATGAATCATTTGCGCACCTTCGCCCTCGGCGATGAGCACGGGCTGCTGAACTGCACGTATCCACGCGGCGGCCGGCCGACGCGACCCTTTCCGTACTGCAACGAGGTGTGGACGGGCGTGGAGTACACCGCGGCCCTGGGGCTCGCCGCGCAGGGCGACCGGGAGGCGGCCGAGCACGTGGTGGCGGACGTCCGGGACCGCTACGACGGGCGAGTGCGCAACCCGTTCAACGAGGTCGAGTGCGGCAACCACTACGTGCGCTCCATGGCCTCGTTCGGACTGGCGCACGCCTGGCCGCGGACCGTGGTGGACGCCGGCGCCGGGACCGTCGAACTCGACCCGCTGCCGGGCAGGTGGCCGGTCGTCGCGGGCGGCCACGTGGGCGTCGTGCACGTCACCGCCGGCCCGGACGGGAGCGCGGACGGGGCCGTGGCGGAGGCGGTCTGGGAGTCGGTCGCGGAGGGCGCCGGGGGGCCGCTGACGGTACGGCTGCGCGACGCCGTCGCGGGCGCCGGGGGCGGCGCCGCGGCCCCGCCCGCGTAGCGGGGGGGCACCCGCCCGTACGGACGTGAACGCCCGCTCCGTACGGCACGATCACCCGCCCCCGTACCGGCGCGGAGGCTCCTCGCCCGGCGATTCCGCGTGCACGCCTCTTGACCCCCGCGGTGACGCGCTGCTTGCATGGCTGGCCATCAGGCAAGAAATCGATTTCACGCCCTGTTCCGCCCGTACATGCCGAAAAGTCCGTGCTGCCGAAAAACGGCGCGGGCTCAGCGAGAGGAGCCGCAATGGGTTGGGTCGGACCGGGAGGAATGTCGCGCCGCCAGGTGCTGCGGTCGATGGGCGCGGCGGCGCTCGCCGCGCCCGCCGCGGGGAGCCTGGCGGCGTGCGGGGGATCGTCGTCGGGGGACTCGTCCTCGCTCGACCTCGTCTATCTGGGCGACGCCACCCAGCAGGAGTCGTTCAACGCGCTCTTCGCCGAGTTCAACAAGTCCAGGCCGAAGGTGAAGATCAAGGCCCGCGGCATCGCCGCCGGCACCTGGGGCGACTTCGCCAACACCGTCTCCACCCAGATCGCCGGCGGCAAGGTCCCCGACATCGTCCAGGTCGCCACCGAGGGCCAGCGGCTGTTCGCCTCCAAGAGCCTGCTGGAACCGCTCGACCCGTACCTGGAGAAGGACAAGAAGGCCGTCGAGGACTACTTCGGCGACACCGACCCCAAGCTCAGGGAGTGGACCGAGACCTACGGCTCCACCGACGGCAAGACGTACTACATACCCGGCGGCTACAACACCTCGGTCCTGTACTGCAACACCGAGGTCTTCGCCGACGCCGGCGTCGAACTGCCCGAAGCCGAGTGGACCTGGGACGACTTCCGCGCCGCCGGCGAGCGCATCAAGCAGAGGACCGGCGCGTTCCTGCTGCCCGCCGGCTTCGAGTTCCCGTTCCTCGACATCATGCCCTGGCTGCTCACCAACGGCGCCAGCACCCACAACGCCGCCTGGGACGAGGCGACGTTCGACAGCCCCGGGGCCGTCGAGGCCGCCGAGTACGTCAAGAGCCTCATCGACGACGGCCTCTCGCCCAAGCCGGGCGGCAGCTTCAACGCCGCCGCCCAGCTCCAGAAGGGCAAGCTCGCCACCTTCGGCGGCGGCCGGTGGCCCACCCTCGACATGCGCCGGCTGAAGCTCACCGACTCCGTACGCATCGTGCCCTGGCCCGGCAACGCCGGACCCGGCGCCGCCGTCGGCTGGGACGGCTGGCCGATCCTGCGCGCCTCGAAGAACAAGGACGCCGCCTGGGAGTTCCTGAAGTGGATGATGTCGAAGGAGGCGTCCACCTTCTACGCCGCCTCCGGCGGCACCAACATCCCCGCCCGCAACTCCGTCGCCGCCAGTGCCGCGTTCACCGACGACGCCCCGGCCGGCACCGAGAACCTGCCCGCCGCCATCGGCTACGGCACCCCCATCCCCTCGCCCGAGCGCGGCGCCGAGGCCCAGGCCGCCATCACCCAGGGGTGGCAGGCCGCCATCCTCGGCAACCAGCCCGCCGCCGAGGCCCTCGGCAGCGCGAACGACAAGCTCAGCGGGCTGCTGTGACCCTCACGCAGTCCCGTCCGAAGCGCGCCGCCGCCCCGCGGCCGGCGGCGCGCGGCGGCCGGTTCCGGCGCGGCGAGTGGGTCGGGTACGCGTTCCTCAGCCCGGCGCTGCTGCTCTTCCTCGCCTTCGTGGCCGGGCCGTTCGTCGTCGCGATCGTCCTCGCCTTCTTCAGTTGGGACATGCTCACCCCCGCCGAGTTCAACGGCGTCGGCAACTTCACCGAGATGTTCTCCGACCCGCTGCTGTACGAGGCGCTGGCCAACACCTTCGTCTTCGCCTTCGCCTCCGTCGTCACCCACCTCGGCGGCGGACTGCTGCTCGCCATGGGCGTCAACCGGATGATGAACAGGGCGCTCTCGTACTTCGTACGCACCACGCTGTTCTTTCCGTTCGTCATCTCCTGGGCGGCGGTCGCGCTGCTGTGGAAGTACGTGCTCGACCCGACGTTCGGCCTCGTCACGCACTACGCCGGTGAGATCGGCGTCACGCCGCCGGAGTGGTTCACCGACCCGGCGTGGGCGCTGCCCGCGATCATCGCCATCGATTTCTGGCACACCATCGGCTTCACCTTCGTCATCATGCTCGCCGGGCTCCAGACCGTGCCGCGGGAGCTGCACGAGGCGGCGCGCGTGGACGGCGCCCGCCCGCACCAGATCTTCTGGCGCGTGACCCTGCCGATGATGTCCCCGACGATCTTCTTCGCCGCCGTCATCACCTTCATCGGGGCGTTCCAGATCTTCGACCCGGTGCAGATCATCACGCCCGACGGCGGGCCGGAGAACTCGACCATCACCATCGTCATGTACCTCTACCAGAAGGGCTTCCAGTCCTTCCAGATCGGCTACGCCGCGGCCGTCTCCATCCTCGTCTTCGTGATCATGATGGCCGTCACGCTGCTCCAGTTCTGGGGCTCGCGGAAGTGGGTGCACCAGCAGTGACGACACGGACCCGCAGCCGCCGGCGCGTACGCCCGGCCCACCTCCTCCTCGAACTCCTCCTGGTCGCCGTCGGGCTCGTCATGGTCGCGCCGCTCGTCTGGCTCGTCGTCCAGAGCCTCACCGCGGAGCGGGCGGCCTTCGAGATGCCGCCCAACTGGATCCCCAAGCCCTTCACCACCGAGAACTTCACCAACGTGCCGGACGCGATCCCCTTCGGCCGGATGGCGCTCAACAGCCTCCAGGTCGCGGTGATCGCCACGGCCGGCTCGCTGCTGGTCAGCGTGCTCGCCGCGTACGCCTTCTCCCGGCTCACCTTCCGCGGCCGGGACGGGATCTTCCTCGTGCTGCTCAGCGCGCTGATGATCCCCGCGCAGATGACGGTCATCCCCGTCTTCGTGCTGATGCGCAACCTCGGCCTCATCGACTCGCTGCCCGCGCTGTGGCTGCCCGCGCTGATCAACGTCTTCTCGATCTTCTTCTTCCGGCAGTACTTCAACACCATCCCGCGCGAGCTGGACGAGGCCGCCCGCATCGACGGCGCCGGGCACCTGTGGATCCTCTTCCGGGTCATCGTGCCGCTGTCGGGGCCCGCGCTCGCGGCGATGGCGATCCTCACGTTCGAGGCCGCCTGGAACAACTACTTCGGCCCGCTGATCTTCCTCAGCACCCCGGAGAACATGACGCTGCCGGTCGGGCTGGTCACCCTCCAGGCCAGCCACGGCGGCTCGCCGGTGGTGGTGTTCGCGGCGATCACGGCGGTGGTGGTGCCGGTGCTGGCGCTCTTCCTCCTCTTCCAGCGCTCGTTCGTGGCGAGCATCGCGCAAGCGGGGCTGCGCGGATGAGCGGGCGGACCACGACGGCCGGCCCGGGCGGGGCCACCGCACCGGGCGGCCGGCCGGCCGTCGCCGAGAACGAGGTGCTGCGGCGGCTGCTGCGCGGCGCCTGGCCGAGCCTGCCGGCGCTGACCGTCGCGGGCGCGGCCGTCTGCGCCGCCGGCACCCTCGCCGTACTCCTGGCACCCGGCGTCACCCCCGTCTCCGTCCTGGTCGCCGCCGTGCTCACCGGCCCCCTGCTGGCCGCGCTCGGCGCCGCGGCCGACCGGATCGCCGCGGACGGCGAGGCCGGGATACGGGACTGGTGGCGCGGGCTGCGCGCGCTGTGGCGGTTCGGTCCCGCGCAGGCACTGGTGCCCGCGGTGCCCGCGGCGGCGTTCCTCGCCGCGCTGGCGCTGTGGCAGCAGACGCAGAGCCCGTGGCTGCTGCCGTCGCTGGCCGCCGGCGGTGCCTGCGCCGTGGCCGGGCTGCTCGCCCTGCCGGCCGCGCTGTCGCTCGGCGCCGCCCGCCCGGCGCTGCGCGGCCGGCTGCTGTGGATCTGCGCGGCGCACCTGGTCGCCCGCTGGCCCACGCGGTTCCTCGCCGCCCCGTCGCTGGCGCTGCTGGGCCTGTGGGCGTCGCTGCGCTGGACGGCCTCGCTGCTGCTCCTCGTCCCGCCGCTGGTGGCGCTCGTCGCCTCCGCCGCGACGGCGACGGCCCTGGTCCACCACGCCGTGGCCGGCGGCGGGGGAGGGGAGCCGGGGCTCAGTCCTCGTGGCGCGCGACGCGCTCGTCGTTGAGTACGTCCACGGCGCCGAGCGCGTCGCCGATCGTGGCGTAGTCGACGGCCACCAGGTTCACCGGCGCGCCCCGCTCCCGTTCGCATGCGCGGGCCCGGTCGAGGACGAAGCCGCGGGCGTTGATCCGGCCGGCGTCCAGGCGGCTGCCGCCGCTGTTGGTGATGAAGTGGTTCATGAGGAAGAGGGCCCCGTCCTCGCCGCCGCGGTTCGGCGCGCACGTCATGTCCTCCGGCGTGCGGAACGCGAACGGGGTCTCCATGCCGTAGCGGTAGAAGTTGCGGTACCAGGGCGCCGGGCCGTCCGCCTGCTCCGCGAACACCACCAGTCGCCGGTCCGCGTCGATCATCTCGCCGAGCGTCGGCCACGGCTTGCCCGGGTCGTCGTCCGGCGTGAACAGCAGGTCCTCCAGCCCGGCGCGTTTCATCGCGGTGCGCGTGCCGGCGCCGCTGATGCCGTCCTGGACCACGAGCGTGACCACCTCGGACGGGTTCTGCTCCAGCCAGTCGCCGATCTTCTCCAGCTCCGCCACCAGCGGCAGCGCACCGCCCCGGCAGACGGCGTGGCACAGCCAGGTCCCCTTGCGGGGCGGGTCGACGGTGTTGAGCACGGAGCGGATCTGCCGCTGCATGGTCGGGGTGAAGTCCGACTCCGCCAGCCGCTCGGTGATCTCCGGCGGCGTCTCCCAGCGGTGGGTGTCGACGAGCAGGGCGCGGACGCCGTCGTTGAGCTGCCCGGTGATCGACGGGTCCTGGAGCGGGGCGATGAACCGGTCCTGGGAGGTGGCCATCGCGTTGTGCGAGGCGAGCTGGGCCACCTCGTCGTAGCGCAGCTCGCACAGCTCCTCGCGGCCGTTGCAGCGGCGGTCGGACTCGCCGCCGAAGGCGTTCGGTACGAAGACGGCGCCGGCCAGCGCGGCGGCGACCATGCCGACCGCGCCCCAGCGGTAGCGCGGCGGCATGGGCGGCGCGGGTCCGGCCGCGCCGGGTTCCCCGGCCGCCGGCTCGCCGGCTTCCGGTGCCGCCGGCCCCGCGGACCCGGTCCCGGTGGCCGCGGTCTCCCCGGTCGCGGTCTCCCCGGCCTCGGGCCCCTGTACGGTCCGCTGTCCGCCGGACTCCGCGGCACCGTCCGCGGTCGCCCCCGCCCGGGCCCGCGCAGCGGCGATCGCGGTCGCCCTGCGGTGCCACAGCCAGCCGCCCGCCGCCAGCAGCACGCCCGCCGTCAGCGGCACCGCGGCCGTCGCCAGCGCCACGGTGTAGAGCCGGTCCAGCGCCGTGCGCTGCACGTCGTCCAGCAGTCGGGCCGCGGAGTCCGGCCAGTTCCCCGGCGCGGCGGCGACGCTGCCGCCGATCCTGCCGCGTACCAGGAGCGCCACCACGAACGTCAGCGCGCCCCCGCACGCCAGCGCCGCGCCGATGCGCAGCAGCCGCCGGCCCGGGGCGCGCGGCCCGTAGCGCCAGAGCACGGCCAGCGAGGCGAGCCCCAGCAGGACGGCGCCGGTCTGCACCCAGCCGAGGCCCAGCCTGGTGAAGGAGCGGGCCTCGCGCACCGGGCTCAGCTCGTCGCCGGTGGTGTCGAACTCGGAGGCCAGGTCCCAGGACACCCCGTCCGCGGTGTTCCGCAGCGCCGACGCCGCGTTCTCCTCGCGCCCGGGGAAGAGCGCGGGCCCGACCTCCGCGAGCGCCGTGGCCAGGTCGCCGCTGCCGAGCGCGGCGAGCAGCCGCGGGCGCAGGTCCGCCCGCTCGCCGGCGGGCACGGCCCGTAGCACCGTGTCGGTGGCGGCCCGCGCCTGCGCCTCGGTGAGGTCGAGCCTCGGCAGCCCCTCGGGGCGCTCGCCGTCCGCGATCCGGTTCACGGCGTCGCCCAGGTCGGACTGGAAGGCGCCGTAGTCGGGCGCGGGCTTGTCCTGGAGGTTCGCGACGACGTCGGCGAAGTGGACGTTGCCGACGGCGCCCAGGTTGTCGAGCACCGGCCGCAGGTCTATCTCCAGCGTCAGCTCGTCCCTGTCGCCGCGCAGATACGCCACCGCGTCCCCGATGACGCCCTCGGCCATGGCCCGGGCGGTGGTCGGCGGCAGGACCGTCTTGAGGTTGGAGGTGACGACGGCCTCGGGTACGGGCAGCCGGGCGAGCAGGTCGCGGGTGACGCCCGACGCCTCGGGGTCGACCAGCACCTCGTCGTAGAGCCGGTCGTAGGCGTGCTCCCGGTCGAGCGCGGAGCGGTAGAAGGACGCGTCGGCGACGGTGGAGCGGGCCGTGCCGGCGATGACGAGCACCGCCGTGGCGAGCACCGCGACCACGAAGGCGAGCCACCGCAGGACGGCGGCGTCCCGCGGCGGCGCGGCCTCGCCGACCCGCCGCACGATGCGTGCGAGCCGGGCCCTGAGCTTGTCGAACGGGGTCATACACGTTCCTGCCTGCTGTCGCCTTCGAGCCTACGGGCTGCGCGCGGGAAACGCCCCGGCCCGCGGCCCGGGCCTGCCCGGGGCCGGGGCGGGACGCCTCGCCGGGGGCCCAGCGGCAGGGAAGGCGGTCACTTCAGACCCGTGTGCGCGAGGCCCTCCACGAACTGGCGCTGCGCGAAGACGAAGACGGCCAGCACCGGCAGCGCGGTCAGCGACGCGGCGGCGAGCTGCACGTCCCACATGGGGCCGCCGTAGGAGTCGGTGAACTGGGTCAGCGCCTGCGGCAGCGTGAACTTCTCCGGCGTGGAGAGGTACACGATCGGCTCCAGATACAGGTTCCAGCTATGCAGGAACGTGAAGATGCCCACCGCCGCCAGCGCCGGCCGCGCCAGCGGCAGCGCGATGCGCCAGTAGATCGCGAAGCGGCCCAGGCCGTCCACCCGCGCCGCCTCCTCCAGCTCGGCCGGCAGCGTGATGAAGAACTGCCGCATGATGAACGTCGCCAGCACGCTCGGCGCGCCCAGGACCGGCACCAGGACCAGCGGCCAGTGCGTGTCCGTCATCCCCCAGTCGTTGAACATCTGGAACAGCGGCACGATGGTGACCTCGCTGGGGATCAGCAGGCCGGTGAGCACCACCAGGAACAGCGCGTTCTGGCCGGGGAAGCGGATGCGCGCGAAGGCGTAGCCGGCCATCGACGACACCGCCAGGGTGCCGGCGGTCACCACCACCGCGATGTACATGCTGTTCCAGTACTGCTGCGCGAACGGCTGGAGGTCGAAGACCCGCTCGTACGCGCCGAACCCCGGGTCGCCCGGCAGCAGCGACGGCGGGAAGGCGAAGATCTCGCTCGCCGGCTTCAGCGACGAGGTCGCCATCCACCACGTCGGGAAGACGAAGGGGACGAGGAGCACCAGCAGCACCCCGTAGAGCACGAGCCGGGCGCGCCGGGGCAGCTTATGACTCATGGAAGACCCACTTCTTGCGCATCTGCCACTGCACGACGGTCAGCACGAGCACGATGAGGAAGAGCAGCACGGAGAGCGTCGCGCCGTAGCCGAAGTGGTGGAACTCGAACGCCTGCTGGTAGAGGTAGTAGACGAGGACGGTGGTGGAGTTGCCGGGGCCGCCCTGGGTGAGCACCGCGATCTGGGCGAACACCTGGAGCGAGCCGACGACCGTGATGATCGAGGTCAGCAGGATCGTCGGGCTGATCAGCGGCACCGTGATCCGCAGGAACTGCCGCCCGCGTCCGGCGCCGTCCACCGTGGCGGCCTCGTACAGCTCCCGCGGCACGCCCTGGAGCGCGGCCAGGAACAGGACCATGTTCAGGCCCACGTTCTTGAAGACCTGGACCACGATCACCGAGATCATCGACGAGGTCTCGCCGCGCAGCCAGTTGGGTCCCTCGACGCCGACGAGGTCGAGCCCGGCGTTGATGCCGCCGTTCTTCTGGAGCAGGAACCCCCACACGATCGTCCAGGCGACCAGCGAGACCACCACGGGCGAGAAGAACAGGGTGCGGAAGACGATGCTGCCGCGCAGCTTCTGGTTCAGCAGCACCGCCAGCGCCAGCGCCAGGCTCAGGTTCAGCACCACCAGGCCGACGGAGAAGAAGGCGGTGGCGCGCAGCACGCCCGGCAGCTTGGGGTCGTCGGCCAGCGCCCGGTAGTTGTCCGCGCCCACCCCGTGGAAGCTGCCGGCCAGCACGTTCCACTCGTGGAAGCTGTACCAGAAGACCAGGCCGAGCGGGATCAGGACGAACAGGACGGTGCCCGCCAACTGCGGGGCGATGAACAGGTAGCCGGCCAGTCGGTCCCGGCGGCGGGCGGTCCAGAAGGGCCGCCGGGAGCCGTCCCCGCGCGGGCGCGGGGCAGCGGCTTTGGCCCGGGCGCGTTCCAGGGTCGCCATGGGAGCGCCGTCACTTCTCCAGTTGCGGCTGGATCGCCGAGCAGACGTCTTCGAGGGTCTTGGCCACGTCGGCGTCCGGCTTCCACAGCGGGTCGAGCGCGGCGCGTACGGCGTCGAACAGCTCGGCCTGGTTGGTGTGGGTGGGCTTGACCTTCCCGTTCTCGATGCCGCCGATGACGACCTCTTCGAGCTGCGCGGGCTTGAGCTGCGGGTTGCTCTTGGCGAGGGTGTCGGCGTCGAGCTGGGAGCTGCGGGCCTGCGGGAAGTAGCGGCCGAGGGCGGCGGAGTTCTTCTCGTTGGTCATGAACGCGAGGAAGTCGACGGCCTCGTCGACGTGGTCGCCGTTGCCGAGCACCCCGAGGCCGGCCTGCCCGATCACGTCGTACGAGCCCGCGGGCCCCTTGGGCAGCGGCACGAAGTCCCAGCCGAAGCTGTCGTCCAGCAGCGAGGCCCGGCTGATCTGCGTGACGGTCATCGCGGCCTCGCCGGCGAAGAAGTCGGCGGTGGTGCCGGGCGCGGGCATCGCCTCGTCGGCGAAGACCGCGTCGTGCAGGAACGTCATCGCCCCGGTCATCTCCGGCGCGTCGAACGCGCAGGTCCTGCCGTCCGCGCTCCAGGGCTCGGCGCCCCAGCCGTCCCAGACGGTGGCCAGGTTGTCCCACATCTTGTAGTCGAAGTCGCGGATGACCATGCCGGCCTCGCCGGTCTCGTCCCGCACCGCGCCGCCGACCTCGGCGACCTCCTCCCAGGTCCACCTGCCCTGCTCGATCAGCTCGGCCGGCGTGGGCTGCCCCGCCTCCTCGATCATGTCGGTGTTGACGAAGACGCCGAACGGGGAGGTGGAGAAGGGGTAGGCGTAGAGCTTGCCCTCGTGCTGCCACAGCTTCTTCGCCGCCGGCAGCACGTCCTTGTCGTCCTCGATCTCGGCGAGCGCGCCGGAGGCGACGAAGTCGGGGGCCGAGTTCTCGAAGATCCAGGCCAGGTCCGGGGCCTTGCCGCCGGCTATCTGGGTGGTCAGCGCGGTGGTGTAGCTCTCCACCGGCAGGGTGTCGAACTTGATCTCCTTCACGTCCGGGTGCTGCTTGCGGTAGTCGGCGGCGATGCCGTTCAGCAGCTTCAGATGCTCCTCGTTGCCGGTCCAGATGGTCATGCGCAGCGTGACCGGACCGCCGTCGGAGCCGGAGCCGCCGTCGGAGCCGCCGCACGCGGTGAGCGCGAGCAGGCCGGCGGCGGCGAGCGCGACGGGCTTTCCGCGGACGGGTGTTCCTCTGCGGGGCCGGGTGCTGGAACGTGCTGGCGAAGACATACGGGCGCCTCCTCGGATGTCGGGTCGGTCGTGGCCTCGGCGGTCAGTAACCGCTGATGTCGGGCCAGCGCAGCTCGACGCCGTGGGCGGTCAGGGTGCGCTGGAAGTCCTGGAGCAGGCGGGGGGTGTTGCGTACGGCACGGGGGGTGAGGCCGTGCTCGACGCAGTGGGCCGCGAGCAGCCCGGCGGCCTCGCCGATGTTCCACTCGACGGGATGCAGCCGGTAGCAGCCGTTGGTGATGTGGGTGGTGCCGATGTTCTTGCCGGCGGGCAGCAGGTTCTCCGTCCGCCGCGGGAGCAGCGCGCCGAGGGGGATCTCGAACGGGCTGGACGGCACGTCGATGTAGGTGTCGCGGCCGGTGGAGGGGTGCAGGTCGATGCGGTACATGCCGATGCCGGCGGAGTCGGCGTAGCTCACCGCGCCCTTGCCGCCGCGCGCGTCGAGCGACAGGTCCTGCTCCACGACGGTGTACTCGGCCCGGATGCGCCGCGACTCGCGGATGTACGGGGCCATCGCCAGCCCGTCCGCGCCGCCGCCGGTGACGTCGCCGCGCAGCCGCAGCCCGGGGAAGCCGGTGCCGCCGTCGGGGCGCGGGGCCTCGGTCTGCATCCAGTACAGCAGCGACAGCGACAGCCCCCGGGCCTCCGCCAGCCGCGCCGCGGCGTCGGGCACGTCGACGACCGGGGCTTCGAAGTAGTCGATCATCGGCCAGTTGACGAGCGTGACGTCGCTGGCGTACGCGCCGGGCGCGAACTGGTCGCGGGCGGCGATCCGGCGGAACGTCCACAGGTTCCGGTCCCCGCCGCTGCGCCGCTGGTCGGCGACGACGGCGAGCGGGTCGTCGCCCGGGTTCGGGGTGAACTCGCGCTCGACCAGCTCCAGCGTCCGCGGGTGCGGGGCCCGCCAGGACAGCAGCGGGGCGCCCCAGAACTCCGGCTCGTAGTCGCGCCAGAAGCCGTAGGAGTCGGGGCGGTCGATGGTGTGGTCGCCGTCGACGTGGTCGACCGCGAAGCAGTACGACACGGCCTGCATGTTCAGCGGCTGGGCCTCGTCGGGGGCGCTGGGCTCGCCGGTCTCCGCGCCGGACTCGAAGCCGGTGACGTACTCGGTGCCGGTCAGCGGGAGCAGCTCGCCGGTCTCGGTGGCGTCCAGCACGTACGGCGCGGTGAGCACCAGCGGCTCGCCGCCGCCGGGGCGCTCGACGGTCACGGCGGTGACGCGGTCGCCGTCGGTCTCCGCCGCCACCGGGCGGTAGGGCTGGAGCACGGTCAGCCGGCCGGCGCCGCGGTACGGGGCCAGCAGCCCGTCGATCACCGCGACGGCCACCCGCGGCTCGTGGCAGAGCCGGCTGACGTGCCCGGCGCCGGGGTTGAGGTCCGGCTTGGCGCGGGCGGCGGCCGTGAGGGGGTAGTGGCGGCGGTAGTAGTCGCGGATGCCGTCGCGCAGCGCCCGGTACGAGGCGGTGGCGCCGAACTGCTCGATCCAGGTGTGCTCGTCGGGGGGCACGGCCTGGCTGGTGAGCTGGCCGCCCAGCCAGTCGTACTCCTCGGTGAGGATCACCGAGCGGCCGGCGCGCAGCGCGCCGAGCGCCGCGGCGACGCCTCCGGTGCCGCCGCCGACGACGAGGACGTCCGCGTGCATGGGTCTCCTTGGGGGTGCTGGTTCGCAGGTGGGGCGTGGTGGGGCGTACGGGACGCGGGCGGCCCGGTCAGCGGGCGGGGGCGGCGAGCGTGACGCCCTCGACGAGGTGGCAGTCCAGCAGCCGGCGGGTGTGCTCGGCCCGGCCGTGCAGCATGCCGGTGAGCAGGTCGACGGCCTGCCGGCCCATCTCGGTGCGGCGCAGCCGGAAGCCGGTGAAGTCCACCGGCGGGTCCACCGGGGCGGTGGGGTCGCCCAGCGCCAGCATCGACAGGTCCCGCGGTACGTCCAGACCGCGGGCCGCCGCCGCCTCGTACAGCTCGACGGCGTCGTGGAGGAACTCCACGAACACCGCCGTCACCCCGTCGTCGAGCAGCCGCTCCAGCACCTCCGCGGCCGGCCGCCCCGGCACCGCCAGATGCGGCGCGTCGGGGCCGGCCACCTGCCGGAAGCCGGTGAGCCGGTCGGTGGAGGACTCCGCCCCCGCGCCCGGCCCGGCGAACGCCAGCCGCCGGTGCCCCAGCGCCCGCACCCGCTCCACCAGCCGGGCGGTGGCGGTGACGTAGTCGGCGCCGATGTACGGCACGGGCCCGCCGTCGGCGTCGTCGCGGCGGCCCACGCAGACGAACGGGTAGTCCTCGGCGACCAGCCGGCTCAGCTCCTCGTGCGGGATCTCGCGGCCGAGCAGCACGCAGCCGTCGGCCACCCGCAGCCGGTTGTTCTCGTGGAAGATGCGCCGCCGGCCGCCGGTCACCGGCGCGGAGGTGAACAGCAGCAGGTCGCAGCCGCTGCGCTCGGCGCTCTCCTCGATGCCGCGCAGGAAGGGGTGGTAGAAGTCGGCGCTGGTGCTGGGGAAGACGGGCTCGTAGGTGAAGACCCCGAGGATCTGGTTGAGCTGCTTGGTCAGCCGGCGGGCCACGGGGTCGGCGGCGTAGCCGGTCTCGCGGATCACCCGCAGCACGCGCTCGCGGGTCTCGGGGGCGATCCGGGCGGCGTCGGGGCGGTCGTTGAGCACGAGGGAGACCGTGGTCTGACTGACGCCGGCGAGCCGGGCTATGTCGCGCTGGGTGAGCCTGCCGGGGGCTTCTGGCATGGAAGTTGGGCCTTCACAGTGGGTAGCTAATGCGTATTGCCTGACTGCTGTGCGAGGAACCTAGAACCGCTCGCGGAAGGCCGTCAAGGGTGTTGCGGCAGTGGTAATGCGAATTAGCAGATTACCGAGGAGGCTTGGTGCCCCGTATGCGGGAGTTCATGGTGTACGCGGTGCAATGTGCCTGGCGAAGCCGCCGGGGGCGTCCGGCCGCCGGCGGGCCGGTGGCGCCGGCGGCCGGGCCCTACGTGCCGGGCGCCGGCCTCCGGCGGGTCAGCGCGACGGCCGACCCGGGCGCCGCCGACTCCGGCGCCGCGACCTCCAGCGGCTCGCGCCAGCCTCCGCCCCGCAGCTCCCACATCGCGTACACCGTGCCGTCCGCGCCGCAGAACACCGCGTCGAGCCGGTGCGGCGCCGCCCGGTGGACGAGGCCGATCGCCGTCTCCGGCGCACACGTGCCCGGCGGCGCGGCGGTCACCGGCCCGCGCCAGCCCGCCTCGCCGGCCACCGAGAGCACCAGCACCGAGCCGTCGACCCCGGCGACCACCGCGTCGAGCCGGTGCGCGGGCGTGTCGTACGCGAGCGTCAGCGGCGCGCCCGGCGCGCAGTTGCCCGCGGGCGCGACGACCTCCGGCCCGGTCCACGGGCCGCCCGCGTCGGCCCGCATGACCAGCACCGAGCCGTCCGCGCCGGTGAACAGCGCGCTCAGCCGGTCGGCGTCGTCGCGGTGCGCGAGCGTCACCGCCGTGCCCGGTGCGCAGGTGCCGGGCGGGGCGAGGACGGCGGGCCCCTGCCACGGGTGGTCGACGTCCGCCCACAGCGCCTGTACGGAGCCGTCCGCGCCCGCGTACACCGCCTCCAGCCGCTCGGCCGCCCCCCGGCGGCCGAGCCCGACCGGCGTGCCCGGTGCGCAGATGCCGGGCGGGGCGAGGACCGCGGGCCCGGTCCACGGGCCGCTGCCGCCCGCCCACATCACCTGCACCGAGCCGTCGGCTCCGGTGAACAGCACGTCCGACTGGTCCCGCGTCCGCTGGTGCGCGAGCGTGACCGCGGCGCCGGGCGTGCAGGTCCCCGGCGGCGTGAGCGCCGCGGGCGCCTGCCAGCCCCCGCCCCGCCGGGACCACATGACCTGAATCGAACCATCCGCGCCCGCGTACGCCGCGTCCAGCCGGTCGGCGGACGCCCGGTGGGCCACTCCGATCGGGGTGCCGGGCCGGCAGCTTCCGGCGGGCGCGACGACGTCCGGTCCGTGCCAGGGGCCGCCGCTGGCCGCCCCCAGTAACCGCACCGATCCGTCCGGTCCGGTGAAGAGCGCGCGCGCCTGCGTCAGGGCATCGGATTGCGGCATCGTGGCCTCCGGATCAGAGGCCGCCGGCCCGGTGGCGGGCGCAGCGACCGAGTGGGGACCGGACCACGTGTCGACGGCCATCATGCCGTACAGCAGCGAATCCGTGAACGCGGAGTCGCTGTCGTGTCGGAAGTGCGTCACGTCATCCCTCTCAGATGGCACGGTGCTGTCACTGCACCATGCCCCACACTGTCAACGCCCCGCCCCCCGGCCGTCGATCGTCGTTTGAGGCTATGCGGCCCGCCGTGAGCCGACCGCTGTCAAGACCGCGGAGACGCCTGAAGGGGTGATCGTGTAGGGGGATTTCCGGCCAAGATGGGGTCGGATTCGGCCCCGCACGCGGCGGGCAGGGGAAGCGGGAAAGGAGGGCGCGTATGACGCGGTCCTGGTGGGGCTGGGGAAATGCCGAGGACGCCGTGCGCGGCGCCGAACTCGACGCGCTGCTCGACCGGGTGCGGCTGCTGTCGACCGCCGAGCCGGCCGACCACGCGCCGCCGCCCGTCGCCTCCCTCGCGCTGCGCCCGCCCCGTGTCGAGCCGCCGGCCGCACTGGCCGGCCTGTGCTCCGCCGACCCGGCCGACCGCGCCGCGCACACGCACGGCAAGGCGTTCCGCGACGTCGTACGCAACCTGCACGGCGACCTGCGCCACCCTCCGGACCTCGTCGCCCGGCCGCGCCACGAGCGCGACGTCGCCGACCTGCTCGACTGGTGCACCCGCGCGGGCATCGCCGTGATCCCCTACGGCGGCGGCAGTTCGGTGGTCGGCGGCATCGAGCCGCGCCTCGCGGACGGGCGCGCGGCGGTCACCCTCGACCTCGGGCGGCTGGACGCGGTGCTGGAGGTCGACGCGACGAGCCGCGCGGCCCGTATCCAGGCGGGCGTGTACGGGCCGCGGCTGGAGGAGCAACTGCGCCCGCACGGCCTGACGCTGCGGCACTTCCCGCAGTCCTTCGAGTTCTCCACGCTCGGCGGCTGGCTGGCCACCCGCGCCGGCGGCCACTACGCCACCCTCCACACGCACATCGACGACCTCGTCCAGGCGCTGCGGGTGGTCTCCCCGGCCGGCACCGGCGAGTCCCGGCGGCTGCCGGGCTCCGGCGCGGGCCCGTCGCCCGACCGGCTGTTCCTCGGCAGCGAGGGCGTGCTCGGGGTGATCACCGAGGCGTGGCTGCGGCTCCAGGAGCGGCCCCGGTGGCGCGCCCGGGCGTCGGTGCGCTTCGCGGACTTCGCCGCGGCGGTGGCGGCGGCCCGCGCGGTCGCGCAGAGCGGGCTGCACCCGGCGAACTGCCGGCTGCTCGACCCGGCCGAGGCCCTGGTCAACGCGGGGGTGAGCGTCGGCGGCGGCGTGCTCGTGCTGGGCTTCGAGTCCGCGGACCACCCGGTGGCCGACCGGCTCGCGCGGGCACTGGAGCTGTGCCGCGACCACGGCGGCCGGCCGGACGGACCGGCGGAGCCGGGCGCACGGGAGGAATCCGGCGGCGCTACGGAGACGGGCGGCGGGCGCGGCGCCGGGGAGCCGGGGGAGTCGGCGGAGTCGGCGCGGGACGGCGGCGCCGGAGCGGCCTGGCGGTCGGCGTTCCTGCGGATGCCGTACCAGCGCGACGCCCTCGCCCGCCACGGCATGATCGTCGAGACCTTCGAGACCGCCTGCACCTGGGACGCCTTCGGCGCGCTCCACCACGCCGTCACCGACGCCGCCCACCGCGCCGTCCGCGCGGCCACCGGGGGAGCGGGCGTCGTCACCTGCCGCTTCACGCACGTCTACCCGGACGGCCCGGCGCCGTACTTCGGCGTCGTCGCGCCCGGCCGCTGGGGCAGCACCGTCGCGCAGTGGGACGACATCAAGGCGGCGGTCTCGGAGGCGATCGCGGCGCACGGCGGCACGATCACGCACCACCACGCCGTCGGCCGCGACCACCGGCCGTGGTACGACCGGCAGCGCCCGGACCCGTTCGCCGCCGCGCTCACCGCCGCGAAGTCCGCGCTCGACCCGGCCGGGATCCTCAACCCCGGGGTGCTCGTGCCCGAGCGGTGAGTCACCACCGGAGTTCGACTCTGCGAAGATGCCCTGAACGCCCGGAAAGAGGGGAATCGGCATGAACAAGCGCATGCGAGTCGGAATGGTCGCGGCCGTGGCGGCGGCGGCGACACTGGCGGGCGCCGTCTCGGCCGAGGCGACACCCGGCGGCCCCGGCGTGACAGGCAAGATCATTTGGCAGGCGACGGTGGGCGGCAGGGACTACATCCTGCGCCAGGTCACCATCCCCGCCGGCCAGAGCACGGGTTGGCACTTCCACGACGGCACCCTGTACGGGTTCGTCGAGAAGGGAACGCTCAGCCACTACGACTCGACGTGCAAGGCCGACGGTGTCCACCGGGCGGGAGGTTCGCTGTCCGAACCTGCCGGCCCCCAGTACGTGCACACCGGGCGCAATCTCGGCACCACACCCGTCGTTCTGGACGTGCTGTACGTCCTGCCGCACGGCGCACCCCTGTCGCAGGACGCGCCCAACCCCGGCTGCGACTTCTCCTAGCCGACCGGTTCACCGGCGTGCGGAGGGGCGGCCCCGTCCCCACGTCGTCAGGCGGGAGGCCGCCCCCACGCCGGTCCCGAAGCGGTCCGCCTACTGCCCCGGCTGCCGGTGCCCGGGCTGCTGCGACGGAGGCGGCGGCACGGGCTGCGGGCGGTGCTGCGGCTGCTGCGGCACGGACTGCTGCGGCTGCTGGGGCTGCTTGGGCTCCTGGGCCTGTTGGGCCTGCTGAGGCAGACCTTGGCGCCGCCGGGCCGGGTCCGCGATCGCGACCACCGCCTGCTGCGCCTCCGCCAGCCGCGAACGCGCCTCCTCGACGCGCCTGGCGTAGCGTTCCTGCTCCACCGCCGCCCGGATCTCGATCCGCTCCGCCGCCTGCCAGGCCCGGTCGCGCAGGTCCGCCGCCTTCAGCTCCGCCTCCCGCAGCAGCCCGGTCGCGTACTTCGCGTTGCCGTCGCGTCGCCGCAGGTACTCCGAGCGCACGGCCTCGGCCTGCCGCTCCGCCGCGCCCAGCGCGTCCTCCAGCTCCTTCAGCCGCGACCCCGCCTCGCCGGAGACCTTCCCCTCGCGCTCGGCCTGCGCCGCCTGCTGTGCGCCGATGTGCGCGGCGGCCTCCAGCGTCACCTGCTGCGCGCGCTGGCGGGCGTCCTCGCGGGTGGCGTCCGCCTGCCGCTGCGACTCGGCGAGGAGCTGCCCCGCCGTCTCGTGCGCCTGCTTGATCCGCTGCCGCGCCCGCTGCTCGGCGTCGGCCCGTATGCGCTCGGCGTGCCGCTCCGACTCCTTGCCGCGCTCGGTGGCGGCGGCACGGGCGGCCTCCTTCAGCTCCCGGGACTCCTCGGCGGCCCGGGCGAGGATACGGTCCGCCTCGGCCCTGGCGTCCAGGTAGAGCTTGCGCGCGGTCTCGCCGAGCGACTCGTACGTCTGCGTGCCCAGCGCCGCGGCCTGTTCGAGCAGCCCGGCCAGATGCCGCCCGCTCGCCTCCACCTGCGCTTCCAGCTCTCTGGCGTGGCGCAGGGCGGCCTCCCGTTCCGCGAGCAGGTCGCCGACGACGCGGTCGACCTGCTGCGGCGCGTAGCCGCGGCTCCTGGTGGCCATCATGAAATCGCCGGGTTGCATCATCTCGCCCATCGTGCCCTGTCGTCTCGGCTGCCCACTTCACCCCATGATGCTGCATCCGCCGCCCGGAGGCGGCGGGCGGTCCCCCGGGTCCGCAGGCGGGTAGCGTGGCGTCGCGGGCGCGCTCGCGCAAGTCCCGTGGCAGAGCGACGTGGTGACGGCCCCGGGCGCCGTCGGGCACCCGGGGCCGCCACGGTCCCCCCGCGGGCAGGTCAGCGCTTCTGTTCGACCCGTACCCAGTCGATCTCGGCCTGCACGCCGCCGCGCGCGATCCTGTCGACGCTGGACTGCGGCAGCCCCCAGTAGGGCTGGGTCACCTTGTTCCAGCCCGCCGGGTAGGCGCCGCCGAGGGCCAGGTTGAGGATGACGTACTGGTTGTGGTCGAAGACCCACTGGCCGCGGGTGGACTCCAGCTTGTTGCGGGTCGTCTCCTGCACCAGCCGGTCGTCGACGTAGAACCGCATCGTGGTCGGCGTCCACTCCACCGCGTAGTTGTGCCACTGGTCGGCCCGGCCGCCGTTGGGGAACGTCTGGCTGGCGCCGATGTTGCCGGCGCCCGAGTAGCCGGGGCCGTGCAGGGCGGAGCTGGTCCAGGTCGGGTAGCCGATGTTCTCCAGGATGTCGGTTTCGCCGGAGTTGGGCCAGGAGACGTCCGGGTTGTCGACATCGCTGCCGAGCAGCCAGAACGCGGGCCAGAAGCCCTCGCCGTCGGGCACCCGGATCCGGGCGCTCACCTTGCCGTAGGTGAAGTCGTGCTTGGTGTAGGTGTCGATACGCCCGGAGGTGAAGTCGTACGTGCCGCCGCCGGCCTGCGTGCAGCCCTTGCAGTACCTGGCCTCCAGCTCCAGGACGCCGTTCTCGGTGCGGATGTTGTTCGGGCTGTCGACGTACGCCTGCGCCTCGCCGTTGACCGAACCCATCTCCTGTCCGGTGCGCACCACCCGCCACTTCGAGCGGTCCAGCCCCGCGCCGGTGAAGTCGTCGAAGAACGTCGTCTGGTACGCGCCGCCCTGCTCGCCCGGCAGCGCCGGGTAGGCGGCCTGGGCGCTGCCGCCGGTGCCCCAGACCTGCACCTCGTAGAGCGAGTAGCCGAACTGCGCGGTGTGCGGGGCCGGGTTGTGGAAGGAGCGGCGCTCCTTGCCCAGGATGCGGACGTAGCGGCCGGTGGCGGGGGAGCCGAGGGTGATCGTGTCGCGGATGCCGGCGGCCTCGCCCGGGGGCTTGACGTTCGCGCGGCGCTGCCCGATCTCCTGGGCGGAGGGCCGGTGGACGGTGCGCCAGTTCCGGTTGTCGTCGGAGACCTGGACCTCGTAGTCGACGGCGTAGGCGGCCTCCCAGTACAGGTCGAGGCTCTGGATGGTGGAGGTGGCGCCGAGGTCGACGGCGAGCCAGCGGTTCTGGTGCCAGTCGCTGGCCCAGCGGCTGCTGTCGCCGCGCAGGTCCGCGGGCCAGCCGCCGTCGGTGGCGAAGGACGGGGCGTTGCCGGCGTGCTGGTAGCGGTTGGCGTAGACGGGGTGGTTGAGCGCGAGGTTGGTGCGCTGGGTGGATGCGGGGGCGGGCTCGCCGCCGAATATCTGGAGGCTGTCGAGCCGGTAGGCGCCGGCGGCGCGCTCGATGCCGCGGACGCGGATGTGGCGGCCGGTGACGTCCTGCGGGTAGGTGTGCGCGGTGACGGCGCCGGCGGCGCCGGCGGTCTCGGTGTAGAACGGCTTCCAGTTCGTGCCGTCGGCGGAGACCTCCACGGCGTACCGCTTGCCGAACGCGGTGTCGTCCCAGTCGAGTACGGCGCGGTGCACGCGGATCGTGGCGCCGAGGTCGACGGCGATCCAGGCGCCGTCGGCCGCGTTGCTGGTCCAGCCGGTGCCGGCGTTGCCGTCGAAGGCGGCGCCGGGGCTGCCGCCGGTGGTGCCGGAGGCGGTGACGGCGGCGGGGTTCGCCGCGTACGCCGCGGCGGCGCGGTCGTCGTTCCAGGCCGCCGCCGCGGCGGCGGTGCGCGGCTCGTCCGGCACGGCGGCGTGGCCGGCGCCGGCGGGGCCGGCGAAGCCGCTCAGCAGCGCGAGGGCGACGGCCGGCGCCAGCAGGGCGAGCGGGGTGCGTCTGCGGGTGGGGGAGTGCATCGTGGCTCTCCTCAGGTGGGGGCTGCGTTGCGTGGCATGGTGCTGCGTGGTTCGCGAGCCGCAGAGAGCGCTCTCTCACCGGTGAGGGTGACGGGCGGTCAGCGGTCCGTCAAGAGGTCTTTCTGCGTGCGATGGTCGAGTGGGGGAGCGCTCTCTCGCCTCCTTCGGCGGGGCGGTATAAAGGCTGCATGGCAACAGAAGCTGCGCGGCCCGGCCGCCCCGCCACCCTGGAGGACGTGGCCCGGGTCGCGGGGGTGTCCCGGGCCACGGCCTCCCGGGTCATCAACGGCTCGCCCACCGTCGACGCCGCGCTGCGCCGCAAGGTGGAGGAGGCGATCACCGCCACCAGCTACGCGCCGAACCGGGCCGCCCGCTCCCTGGTGACCCGGCGCACCGACTCCGTGGCCCTGGTGGTCTCCGAGCGCGAGCAGCGCCACGTCGCCGCCCCGTTCATCGGCCGGATGTTCACCGACCCGCACTTCGGCCGCGTCGTCAGCGGGCTGCTCCAGGTGCTGCGCCCGGCCGGCATGCAGACCGTGCTCATGGTCGCCGACGACGAGGCGTCGCGCCGGCAGGTGCTCACGTACCTGCGCCAGGGACACGTCGACGGCGTCGTCCTCATCTCCTCCCACCCGAACGACCCGCTGCCCCGGATGCTCTCCGAGACCGCGCTGCCCACCGTGCTGGCCGGCCGGCCCGGCCCCGCCGCGGCGCTGCCGTACGTCGAGGTCGACCAGCGCGCCGGCGCCCAGTTGGCCGCCGAGCGCCTGGTGGCCCAGGGCCGCCGGCTGATCTGCACGGTGGCGGGCCCGCAGGACATGCCGGCCGCGCAGGAGCGGCTGGAGTCGTTCCGTGCCGCGCTCGCCGCCCTCGGCGTGGCCGGGCTGCCGTGGGCGGAGGGCGACTTCACCCGGACCGGCGGCGCTGAGGCGATGCGCCGGCTGCTGGCCGAACACCCCGGCCTGGACGGCGTGTTCGTCGCCTCCGACCTGATGGCGCTCGGCGCCGTGCCGGTGCTGCTGCGCGCGGGCCGCCGGGTGCCTGAGGACGTGGGCGTCGTCGGGTTCGACGACAGCGAGGCCGCCGAGGCGTCCGAGCCGGCCCTGACCACCGTGCGGCAGCCGGTGGAGGACATGGCCTCCGAGATGGCGCGGCTGCTGCTGCGGCAGATCAGGGAGCCCGGCGCCGTGCCGCCCTCGGTGGTCTTCCGCCCCACCCTGGTCGTACGCGATTCGGCCTGAGCCCCGGGTCCGAAGGACCCCCCGCCCCGCCCCCGGCGTCCGCTTGACCGGGGGCGGGGCTTGCGCACCCGCCGGTGCGGCTCAGGGGTACGAGACGACCTTGGAGGGGATCGTCGACGTACCCGAGGTCGGAGCGCCGTGGTTGTTGATGACGTGGGCGTACTGCCCCTGGCCGCCGAGCGAGACCACCATGATGTTGTGGAACTTGATCCCGGAGCCGGTCGGTGTGGCGAAGCCGTGCTCCTGCACGATGCTCGGGGCGACGTTGTAGTAGCAGTAGCTGCCCATGCCCCAGCCCTCGTGCTGGCTGACGCTGTCGGCGACCTTGTACGCGGCGTAGCCGCGCAGGCTGCCGTTCTGGATGGCCGCCTGGTTCGGTGCGTCGTACGCCTTCTCGTTCTGGAAGAAGATCGTGCGTCCGCGCTCGCCGTTCCACTGCACGTCGTACTTGTTGAAGTGCTCCACGAAGAACCCGGTCGTCAGCACGTCGTCGCCGTTGACGACCACGCCGTAGTCGCACCGGTTGGTGTCCCAGCCGACGCCGTCGCCGTGGTCCGCGCGCCAGATCCAGGTGTGGTCGACGACCACGTGCCGGCTGTTGATCACCATGCTGGTGGTCGCCTTGCCGGGGCCCGCGCCGCCGATGCGGATGAACACGTCCTGGAGCGTGGTCGGGTTGGCCGCGTGGTCCGCGGAGGAGCCGTCCGGGCCCACCTCCAGCAGCACGTCGGAGTTCTGCGGCCCGGCGTCCAGCAGGAAGCCGGCGAGCCGCACCCCGTCGACGTCGGCGACGGTCATGGCGCTGACGCCGCCGTCCGGGATGATCGTGGGGTAGCCGATGCCCAGGACCACGGTGTTCGCCCGGTCGATCACGATCGGTGCGTCGACGTGGTAGATCCCGGGGGTGAGCAGCAGGTGCTTGCCCTGCCGGAGGGCGGCGTTGATGCTCGCGGCGGTGGCGCCCTGCTTGACGATGTGGAAGTCGGACAGCGGCAGCGACTGGCCCTGCGGGTTGCCGCCGCCCCAGGTGGTGCCGCGCGCGTTGCGGCGCAGCGCGGGCAGGAAGACCCGGTACTCGGCGCCGGCGACGTAGAGGAACGGCTTCTCGCGGGAGATCGGCGTGGTGTCCAGGGTGGTGTAGGGCGGGTCGGGGAAGGACTGCCCGGGGGCACCCTCGACGCCGGAGAAGACCATGTTCCACACGCCGTTGAGCCAGCCGCCGATGCTGCTGTCGCGGGTGTACCACTGCTGCTGCGAGTACGGCTGCACGGTGCCGTCGATGCGGCTGTCGGCGATGTAGCCGCCGCTGGCCCAGCCGTAGCCGTCGGGGGCGAGGTTGAGGTTGCCGCGCACGTGCATGCGGCGGAACGGCGCCGCCTGGGAGACGGCGAAACGGTTGGTGCCGTTGACCGGGCTGAGCGACAGGTTCTCGGCGGAGCGCCAGAAGTTCTGGGTGGCGTTGCCCTGGAACCAGCCGGCGTCCACGGTCACGTCCCCGTTGATGTGCGTGTCGTCGGGGGACAGGCCGAGGCCGATGATGGAGGTGTAGAAGCCGAGCTGGGCGTTGAGGCCGTTGTACGTGCCGGGCTTGAAGAGCAGCGCGTAGCGGCCGCTGCCGAACTGCGCCGACTCCTGCTGGCGGAAGATCTGGTCCAGCCGGCCCTGGATGTCGGGGGAGGACGGGTCGAAGAAGATCACGTTGGGGCCGAGGTCCGGGTCGGCCAGCGGCCGGGCCGCGGACCGCTGCGGGGCCGCGGTCGCCTGCGAGACCGCCAGTCCGGTGGCCGGCACCGCGGCTGCCGCCGCCGCGGCGGCCAGCAGGCTGCGGCGCGACGGACCGGAGCTGGTGGGCCGCGCGGGCGAGTCTCCGGTGGGGGGTGTGCGCATCGTTGACACTCCTGAGTCGTCGGCTCTGGTGCGGGTGGCACCCGGTGGGGCGGATGGTGCGCTGGTCGGCTCTTCGATCAGGCTTCAAGGAATGAATGATTGAGTGAAAGAGAGCGCTCTCTCACGCCTGAGTTGGTTTACGCCCATGGGAACGCGCCGTCAAGGGGGTGCGCACGCACCAGTGACGGCGACGGGGCCGTAAGTCCCGTTTTGGTGCGCTTGGTTGGGGGTGGCGCGGCGGGAACGACGGTGCGGGGCGCGGAAGTTGGCACGTACGCGATGAGTTCAAGGGGTGTGAAGACGACCGGGTGTGCGGCGAGCCTTGACAGCATCCCGACCCCGCTTCTACTTTCCCGGTTGGAGCGCTCTCTCAGCCGTGTCGGAATCCGATCACCTCTTGAAGGAGAGTCGTGTCCTCATCCCCCCACAGCCAGGCGTACGCCGCCCGGCCCAGACGACGGCCCTTGGTTTTAGCCGTCTTCGCGGTCCTGGTGCTGTTCGCCACGCTGACCTTCGACCGCGCCCAGGGCGCGGAGCCGGCGGGCCCGCAGCCGCTGGCGAGTGCGCAGGACTCCACCCGCGCCGACCTCGGCGGCCTCACCGAGGTCGACCGGGTCGCCCTCGACTGGAGCGGCGACCCGGTCGACGACTTCCAGTTCCAGACCTCCGCCGACGGTGAGCGGTGGGTCACGATCCGCCGGGTCACCGGTGCCACCGGCGGCGAGCAGGCCTACGACGTGTCCGGCATCGGCCGCCATCTGCGCGTCCTGGCGACCGACCGGGCCCGGCAGCAGGACCTCGACCTGGCCGGCCTCGACGTCTTCGGCCGCGCCGCCGACCGGGCCGCGCCGGCCGCGGCCGCGGACGTCGTCCGCGTCGCGGAGTTCCTCGCCGAGTGCCCGTACAGCCACCGCAAGCCCGACGACCCGATCGTGCTGCCCGGCATGCCGGGCGCCTCCCACATGCACAGCTTCTTCGGCAACGACTCCACCGACGCCCACTCCGACCTGGGGAGCCTCGAAGGCGGCCGGACGACGTGCGACCCGGTCTCCGACCTGTCCTCGTACTGGGTGCCGACGCTGTACGACGGCACCCGTGAGGTCGAGCCCACCGGCACCACGTTCTACTACCTCGGCGAGGGCGTGCGCGACGACGTCATCGCCAACATCCAGCCCTTCCCGCGGGGCCTGCGCATCATCGCGGGCTACTCCAAGGCGACCGGTCCCGACGACAACTCCAGCGCCCGCTGGTCCTGCCTGCACCACGGCGAGGTGCCGCCGGGCAAGGAGTTCGTCGACTGTCCCGACGGCTCGATGCTGGAGTCGTACCTCGACTTCCCGCAGTGCTGGAACGGCGTCGACCTGGACTCGGCCGACCACAAGAGCCACATGGCCTTCCCGGTCGGCGGCCAGTGCCCCTCCACCCACCCGGTGCCCGTACCGAAGCTCCGCCAGGTGCTGAGGTACCCGACGAACAGCCCGCCCGCGCAACTCTCGCTGGCCTCCGGCCGCGGCTACACGATGCACGGTGACTTCTTCAACGTGTGGCCCGAGGACGAGCTGGCCCAGCGGGTACGCGACTGCATCAACCCCATCATCAAGTGCGGTGCCGACGGCACTCCCTGAGCAACGATCCCCCCACCCCCCGGGGGCGGCCGGCTCGCCGAGCCGCCCCCGGGGGCCTCTCCCCGAAGGACGCCCTGATGAAAGCGCGCCCGCGGGCCGCCTCCCCGCTCACCGCCCTCCTGCTCACCGCCCTCCTGCTCACCGCCGCCGTCCTCGTCCCCCTGGCCGGCTGCGCCGACTCCGGGTCCCCGTCCTCCGCCCGGAAGCCGGCCGCGTCCGCCGCTCGTACGCCGGCCGGCTCCACGGCCGGCCCGGCCGGGTTCAGCCCCGTCGACTCCGGCTGGGTGCAGCTCGCGCTGCCGATGACCGAACAGGCGCTGCCGCTCCTCGAACTCGCCCCGTCCCGCGGGGCCGACCCGAAGCTCGCCGCCTGGGCCGCGGGCGTGGCGGCCGGCCACCGCGCCGACGTCACCGAACTGCGCCGGCTGCGCGACCGCATGGGCCTGCCGGAGACCAACGTGCACGAGGGCCACGCCATGCCCGGCATGGTCACGGCCGAGCACATGGCGCAGGCGAAGAAGGCCGAGGGCGCCGCCTTCGACCGGCTGCTGCTGCGTCTGGTACGCGACCACCTGAAGCACTCCGAGAAGATCAGCGAGTCCGAGCAGCGCAACGGCAAGGGCGCGGCGGCCCGCGACCTGGCCGCCGACCTCGCCGCCGACCGCGCGGACTCGCTGCGCACGGCCCCCGCCCTCGCCTCCTGATAGGCAACTACGGTTGACTATTCCCCGTTAGTCAACCTAGGTTGCTTCCATGGCAGACGACGATCCGGCAGACGCCCTGGCGGCGGTCGCGGCCCTGCGCCGCCTCGCCGACCGGCTGGAGGACGCCGCCGTGGAAGAGGCGATGCGCACCGGCTGGAGCTGGCCGCAGGTCGCCGAGGCGCTCGGCGTCACCCGCCAGGCGGTGCACAAGAAGCACGCCAAGCGGCTCATCGCCGCCGGCGTGACGCTGAGGAGGCGGGGATGAGCGCGTTCGACACGTACCTCCAGGCGGTGCTCCTCGCCGCACAGGACGAGGCCCGCGACGACGGCTCCGCGGCCATGGAGGCGCGGCACGCGCTGCTCGCGGTGGCCGCCCAGGACGGCACCGGGCCGCAGCGCGTGCTGGCCGCCGCCGGCCTCGGCCGCGCGGAGCTGAAGGCCGCCCTCGACCGGGAGTTCGCGCACAGCCTCGGCGCCGCCGGCGTCACACCCGCCTTCGCCCTGCGCGCCACCCCCGACCCCGGCCGCCGCCCGCAGTTCGGCGCCTCGCTCAAGCTCGCCCTCGATCGGATGGCCGGCGCCCACCGCAAGAAGGACCTCACGCCCTTCCACCTGCTCCACGCGCTCCTCCAGGCCGAGGTCGGCACCGTGCCCCGCGCGCTGGACCTCGCGGGCGTCGACCGGGCCGCCCTCGCCGCGCGGGTACGGGAGGAGCTGTGAGCGGCGACGCGGCCGTGTCGGTCGCGGGCCTGCGCATGCGCTACGGCACCGCCGACGTACTCCACCGCGTGGACCTGCGCGTCGGGCACGGCGAGACGGTGGCACTCCTCGGCCCCAACGGCGCCGGCAAGACCACCGCGATCGAGATACTCGAAGGCTTCCGCACCCGCTCCGCCGGCGACGTCACCGTCCTGGGCACCGACCCCGCGCACGGCGACGAGCGGTGGCGCGCCCGCGTCGGCGTCGTGCTCCAGTCCTGGCGCGACCACGGCAAGTGGCGGGTCCGCGAACTGCTCGCCCACCTCGGCTCGTACTACGCCTGCCTCGGCCGCACCCCCTGGGACGCCGGCGAACTCACCGACGCCGTCGGGCTCGGGGGGCAGGGCGGGCAGAAGATCCGTACCCTCTCCGGCGGCCAGCGCCGCCGCCTCGACGTCGCCATCGGCATCGTCGGCCGCCCCGACCTGCTCTTCCTCGACGAGCCGACGACCGGCTTCGACCCGCAGGCCCGGCGCGGCTTCCACGACCTCGTCGACGGCCTGCGCACCGCCGGCACCACCGTCCTGGTCACCACCCACGACCTGCACGAGGCCGAGCGGCTCGCCGACCGCATCGTCATCCTCGACGCCGGCCGCGTCATCGCCGACGGCACCCCCGCGGAGCTGGCCCGGCGCATCGCGGGCGCCGACCGCGTCCGCTGGCGCCACCGCGGCCGGCCCCGCGTCCACGCCACCGACGACTCCACCGCCTTCGTCCGCGATCTCTTCGCCCGCCACGGCGCGGAGATCGCCGAACTGGAGGTCCACCGCGCGTCGCTGGAGCAGACCTACCTCGCACTCGTCCACGCGGCGGAAGTCGCGGCGGGCGGTCCGGCGTCCGGCCCGGGCGGTCGGGGCGGTCCGGGCGGTCCGGGCGGTACGGGCGGTCCGGCGACCCGGTCCGGCGGTCCGGCCGAAGGTGCCGTCCGGTGAACGTCTGCGTCCTGCGTGCCGGGCTGCGGCGCGGCGCGATCGAGCTGCGGCAGTCGTTCACCAACGGTGCCGAACTGTTCAGCCACCTGTTCTGGCCGCTGCTCATGCTCGCCGTCCTGTGGTTCCTGCGCGGGCGGGAGTTCGACTCCACCGGCTTCATGCTCGGCGCGCTGACCCTCCCCGGCATCCTCGGCATGAACGTGTCCTTCGGCATGGTCACCATGAGCCAACTGCTCACCGCCGAACGGGAGGACGGCACCCTGCTGCGCGCCAAGGCCACCCCGAACGGCATGGGCGGCTACCTCGTCGGCAAGGTCGTCACCGTCGCCGGCGGCCTCCTCGCCGACCTCGCGCTCTTCCTCGTCCCCGCGCTCCTCCTCGTCGACGGCCTGCACCTCGACGCCGGCGCCTGGGTCCATCTGCTGTGGATCGCGGCGCTCGGGATGGTGGCGACCCTGCCCGTCGGGGCGGTGCTGGGCTCGGCGTTCGGCGACGCCCGCGCCCAGGGTCTCATCCAGCTCCCGGTGCTGGCGCTGATCGGGATCTCCGGCATCTTCTACCCGATCACCGCGCTGCCGGAGTGGCTCCAGTGGACCGCGCAGGTCTTCCCCCTCTACTGGCTCGGGCTCGGCATGCGGGCCGCGATGCTGCCCGACGCCGCGGTGGCCGTGGAGATCGGCGACTCCTGGCGGCACGCCGAGACGGCCGGCGTGCTCGGCGCGTGGGCCGTGCTGGGCCTGGCGCTGGCGCCGCTGGTGCTGCGCCGGACGGCCCGCCGCGAGTCCGGCTCGAAGGTGGCGGCCCGCCGCGAACGCGCCCTGAAGCGGGTGGTGTGAGCGGATGTACGGGCCGCCGGCCGCGGCGCCGCTCAGGCCGCCGTCCAGGCGCGGAGCTTCTCCGGGTTGCGCATCGCCCAGATGTGCGTGATCCTCTCGTCCTCCACGTCGAACGCGAGCACCGTCACCGTGACCCCGTCCACCCGCGCCACCACGCCGAGTTGCCCGTTGACCGTACGCTCCAGCAGCTCCAGCCCGGGGGCGCGCCCCACCACTCCGGCGAACGCCCGCGCGATCTCCTCGCCGCCGACGATCGGCCGCAGCGCCGCCGGCACGACCCCGCCGCTGTCCGGGGTGGACGTCGCGCCCGGGTCCAGCAGCCCCACCAGGGCACCGATGTCCTTCGCCGCCCAGGCCCGGCGGAACTCCCGTACCAGCCCGGCGTGGTGCTCCGCCGACGCCGGAGTGCGCGCGGTGCGGACCCGGCGGCGGGCCGACGACGCGAGCTGCCGGCACGCCGCCGGCGACCTGCCGACGATCTCGGACACCTCCGGGAACGGATAGCGGAACACGTCGTGCAGGACGAACGCCACCCGCTCCGCCGGGGTCATCGACTCCAGCACCACGAGGAACGCCATGTGCACCGACTCGTCCAGCGTCACCCGGTCCGCCGGATCCGCCGCGTCGTCCACCGCCGCGCCCGCCCGGCCGCCGAACAGCTCCCCGCGGTCCGGCAGCGGCTCCGGCAGCCACTCGCCCACGTACCGCTCCCGCCGCGCCCGCGCCGAGCCGAGCAGGTCCAGGCAGACCCGGCCGGCGACCTTCGTCAGCCAGCCGGCCGGGGAGACGACGGCCGCGCGCCGCTCCGCGGACATCGCGTACCAGCGGGCGTACGTCTCCTGCACCACGTCCTCGGCGTCGGCCAGGGACCCGAGCAGCCGGTAGGCGAGGTTCGTCAGCCGGCGCCGCTCGCTCGCGATCCCGGCGGGCCCCGGGTCGAGGCGGGCGGGCTGCGGCGCGGACGGTGTGGTCATGGTGCCGGTGCTCCCTCGGTCGCGTGACAGCTCTCCCCCGTACGACGAAACGGGGCGCCGGAATGTGAGGTCCGACCGCGGCGTATCACGTTTGCGGCGGCCGACTCGTCTTAGTGGCAGGGCGCGCGCAGGAACGCGCGCGCCCCGTCGTGAACCTTCCCGAGCCAGACCGCGGAGTGAGATGCCCACCATGGAATCCGCGGCCCCCGTCAAGGCGGCCGTCATCTACTACAGCGCCACCGGCACCGTGCACAGCCTCGCCCTCGCCGCCGTCGAGGGCGCGGAGAAGGCGGGGGCGCAGGTGCGGCTGAGGCAAGTGCCCGAGACGGCGCCGGAGGCGGCGATAGAGGCGAGACCCGACTGGGCACGGCACCGCGGCGCCACCGCCGACGTGCCCGAGGCCGTGGTCGGCGACCTGGACTGGGCCGACGTGGTGCTGTTCGGCACCCCGACCCGGTTCGGGCACGTCTCCGCCCAGTTGAAGGCGTTCATCGACACCACCGGCCCGCTGGTGTTCGCCGGCGGGCTCGCCGACAAGGTGTACTCGGCCTTCACCGCCGCCGACACCGCCCACGGCGGGCCGGGCTCCACCCTGCTGACGCTGGGCAACGTCTTCTACCACTGGGGCGGCATCATCGTGCCGCCCGGCTGCACCGACCCCGCCCCGCACGGCTCCGCCAACCCGTTCGGCCCCGCCCCCGGTCCGGGTCAGGGCCCGCCCGGCGACGTCGACCTGGAGGCCGCCCGCTACCAGGCGTGGCGTGCCGTCACCACCGCCGCCGCCCTCAACTCCGGCCGCGGGCAGCCCGTCTGACGGCCCCGGCGGTACGGGCCGCAGGGCCGGCCCGTACCCGTACCGAGGGCGGGACGTGACCGCTACGCCCCCGGCCGCCCGGCACCCTCCGTATCCCGTTCGGCGTCATCCCGTTCGGCGTCGTCGCGCCCGGTGCCGTCCTGCTCCGCGTCGGCCCGCTCCGCGTCCGCCGTGCGACCCGCCGACCACGCCCGCCACAGCGCCGCGTACGGGCCGTCCGCGGCCCGCAGTTCGTCGTGCGTGCCGCTCTCGGCCACCCGGCCCTCCTCCATCACCACGACCCGGTCGGCCGCCGCGGCCTGGCTGAGCCGGTGGGCGACGACCAGCGCCGTGCGCCCCTCCAGCGCGCGCTCGGCCGCCTCCTCCAGCCGCCGGGCGCCCAGGCTGCCCGCCTCCGCGGTGGCCTCGTCGAGCACCGCGACCGGCGGGTCGGCCAGCACCAGCCGGGCCAGCGCGAGCTGCTGGGCCCGGTCCGCCGTCAGCCGGTGACCGCCCTCGCCCACCACCGTGTCCAGCCCCTGCGGCAGCGCCTCGGCCCAGCCCAGCGCGCCCACCCGGGCCAGCGCCTCGCGCAGCTCCTCGTCGGCGGCGCCGGGGCGGGCCAGCCGCAGGTCGTCGGCGAGCCGGCCGGCGAACACGTGCACCTCCTGGGTGACCAGCGCGACCGTACGGCCCGACTCGTCCGGCGCCGCGCCGCCCACGTCGATGCGCCCGGCGGCCGGCGTGTGGATGCCGGCCAGCAGCTTGGCGAGCGTGCTCTTGCCCGCCCCGCTCGCGCCGACCAGCGCCACCTTCTCCTTCGGCCGCAGCTCCAGGTCCACGTCGTGCAGCACCGGCCGGCCCGGTTCGTACGCGTGGGACACCCCGCTGACGGACACCCCGACCGCGGGCCGCCCGCCCGGCCGGCCGGACGACTCGCCGGAGCCACCCTGCTCGCGCGCGTCCACGACGCCGACCAGCCGCGCCAGCCCCGCCGTCGCCGCCTGGGCGTCGTCGAGCAGCACCAGCGCCACGTTCACCGGACCGAACAGCGAGTGGAAGTACAGCGCCGCGGCCGTCGCCGTGCCGATCGACGCGGAGCCGTCGCGCACCAGCACGTAGCCCGCCACCAGCACCGCGGACAGCCCCAGGTACTCGGCCACGTGCAGCCGGTTGTAGAAGCCCATCAGCAGCCGCACCCCGCGCAGCCGCAGGGCCACCGCGGCGCGCGAGCGCGCGTCCACGCGCCCGGCGTGCGACGCCTCCAGCCGGTGCGCGCGTACGGTGGCCGCGCCGCTGACGGTGTCGAGGAGCTGCTGCTGCTGCGCCCCGGTGGCGATGCGCTCGCGCGCGTACAGCGGCACCGCGCGCCGCACGTACCAGCGGGCCGTGTACGCCTGGACGGGCACCGCGAGCAGCGCGGCGAGCAGGAAGCGCCAGTCCAGGACCGCCAGCGCACCGAGCGTCAGCACGATGGCCAGCACGGAGGACGCCAACTGGGGCAGCGCGCCGCGCACCGCCTCGGCGACCCGGGAGACGTCCCGGGTGACGCGGGCCGTCAGGTCGCCGGAGCCGGCCTTCTCCAGCCGGTCCAGCGGCAGCCGCAGCGCCCGCTCGACGAACCTCTCGCGCAGCTCGGCGAGCACCGTCTCGCCGAGCCGGGAGACCATCGTCCGGCCGATCGCGGTCAGCACGCCCTGGCCGACGGCCACGGCCACCAGCAGCACCACGGGCAGCGTGAGCGCCCCGGCCTCGCGTTCCTCGGTGACCAGGTCGACGATGTGGCCCAGCAGCGGCTGGGTGATCAGCCCCACGGCGGTGGCCGCGGCCATCATCGCGAACGCGGTCCAGGCCAGCGCCCGCCGCGGGCGCAGCAGCTCGCGCACGGCGGCGCGGGTGCGGGCCGGGGTGGCGGTGGGCAGCAGCTCGCGGGCGTCGTCGGCGCCCCCGTACGTCTCGTCGTACGTCTCGTCGTGCGCGTCGTCGTACGCGCCGGACGCCGCGGTCATGCGAGCACCGCCGTCCGGTAGGCCGCCTCGTCGCGTACGAGATCGGCGTGCGGCCCCTGGGCGGCGACCCGGCCGGCGTCGACGAACACGACCCGGTCGGCGACGGCGAGCAGGGCCGGGCTGTTGGTGACCAGCACGGTGGTCATCCCCGCGCGGTAGGCGCGCAGCCCCTCGGCTATCCGGGCCTCGGTGACCACGTCCACGGCGGTGGTCGGGTCGTGGACGACGAGCACGGGCCGGCCGGCGTGCAGCGCGCGCGCCAGGGCGACGCGCTGGCGCTGGCCGCCGGACAGGGCGCGGCCGGCCTCGCCGACCTCGGTCCCGGTGCCGCGGGGCAGCGTGCGGGCGACCTCGTCGGCCGCGGCGGCGGCCATCGCGGGGCCGGGATCACGGCCGGGCGGCTCCGGCCCGGAACGGGCGGCGCCGGCGCCGGTGTCCGGTTCGGATGCCGCGGCTTCTGCCGTACCCGCGGCACCCCTCGGCGCGGGTAGGCGGCCCGCCGCATCCGCCGGTACGGGGCCCGCGGGCGCGACGTTCTCGCCCACCGTCCCCGCGAACAGGTCCGCGTCGTGCGCCGCCACCAGCACCGCCGTCCGCAGCTCCGCCGGATCGAGCCCGGTCAGCGGCACCCCGTCCAGCTCCACGACCCCCGCCCGGGGATCCTCGACCCGGCCCAGGCACCGCAGCAGCGCCTCCGCGGCGGCCGGTTCCGTCGTCGCGACCCCGACCAGCTCCCCGGCGGCGACCGTCATGTCCACCTCGGTGAGCGCCCCGAGCCCGACCCCGCGCAGCCGCAGCTCGCCGCGGACCGGCTCCGCGAGCCGCAGGTTGCCGGGGACGACGGCCGGCTCCGCGGCCAGCACCTCGGCCACCCGCGCCGCCGACGCCCGCGCCTGGGCGAACTCGGCGTTGACGTAGGCGAACACCTGGAGCGGCGTGAGCAGGAACTGGGCGAGCCCGACGGCGGCGACGAGCTGTCCCAGCGTGATGTCGCCGCTGAGCGCGAGCCGGCCGCCGACCAGCGCCACCAGCGCGATGAACCCGCCGGTCAGCGCGAGCACGACACCGTTCTGCCAGCCCTCGGCGCGGGCGGCGCGCAGCGTGGCGGCCAGTGAGTCGCGGCTGGTGGCCCGGTAGCGGTCGACGGCCGCGTCCCGCGCGCCGATCCCCTTGAGCACCCGCAGCCCGGCGACCAGGTCGGCGGCGACGCCGGAGGCGTTGGCGGCCTGCTCCTGCTCGGCCGCGCTGCGGTGCTCCAGCGGCTTGCTCAGCAGATGCCCCAGCCACAGCAGCACGGGGGTGCCGACCAGCACGAGCAGTCCCAGCGGTACGGAGATGAGCAGCAGCGCCACCGCGCTGACCGCCGCGCCGGCCAGCCCCGAGACGCCGACGGTCACCACCATGACGATGTAGCCGACCCGCTTGGCGTCGTCGGTGGCGATGTTCGCCACCGCGCCCGGCAGCCGGCCGCGCTCGGCGCCGCCGCGCGGGTCGAGCACGCGCCCCACCAGCTCCAGGCGCACCTGGTGCGCGGCGAGTTCGGCGGCCCGCTCGGCGGCCTTGACCCCGAGGCGGAAGCTCAGCGCGAGCACGACGTACACCGCGACGAGCACGAGGAGCCAGCGCACCAGGGCGCCCGCGTCGTCCCCGGCGACGGCGTCGTCGATGACCATGCCGATGAGCACCGGAACCAGCGCCTCACCGAGCTGGTGCCCGACCGCCAGCGTCGCTCCGATCGCGACCCCGCGCCGCTGTCCCGCGATCGCACCCTTCAGGACGTCCCGTCCCGACGGTCCCTGCGCAGCCACCCGCCACCCCACCCCTTGTCCACCCGCCCTGATCAGGTAGGTAAGGCTAGCCTAAGCCGTTGCTCCTTGGTCAAGATCCGGGGGTGCGCGGGCCGGCCGCCGGCGCCGACTTGGCTGTACACAGGGGTGGTTGGCGTCCCGTCGATCCCTTGACGCGGTGATCGCGTTGGGGAAGGTTGTGCTCCGGAAGATGCCGGAGAGCCGGCCGGACGCGGCGCACCGCGGACCCGGCCCGAGGAACAGAGGGGAGACCGTGGTGGACGAGGACTCCGTCGCCGTGGTGGGCGGGAGCATCGCGGGGTGTGCCACGGCGCAGGCGGTGGCGCGGGCGGGTGCCGGACGGGTCACCGTCTTCGAGCGGGCCGGCGGCGAGCTGCGCGACCGGGGTGTGGGCATCGGCCTGCACGACGCCCGGTTCGCCGAGCTGGAGGCCGCGGGGTACGTGGACTCGGCGATGCCGTGGTCCGGCCTGAGCCGCCGGGTCTGGACGATACGGGACGGGGACGCGGAGCTGGGCCACGGCTTCGCCGAGCAGCACTTCCCGTTCCGCTCCTACAACTGGGGCTCGCTCTGGCACGAGCTGCGCAGCCGGGTGCCCGAGTCGGTCACGTACCACACGGGCGCGGCGGTGACCGCCGTCGAGCAGGACGCGGACGGCGCCACCCTCAAGCTCGCCGACGGCCGCCTGGAGCGCTTCGACGCGGTGATCGGCGCGGACGGCTACCGCTCGGTGGTCCGGGAGGCGATGTTCCCCGGGCTCACCCCCGACTACGCCGGCTACCTCGGCTGGCGCGGCACCTCCGCGCCGGTGGCGGGCGACCCCGAGACGGACGGCGCCGAGGCGCGCGTGATCGTCTTCCCCGGCGGCCACTGCATGATGTACCTCATCCCCGCCGCCGGCGGCGGCTTCCGGATGAACTGGGTGCTCTACGCCGTCCCGCCGGACGACCCCGAGCTGCTGCTCGACCTGCGCACCCCGACCTCGCTGCCCCCGGGCCGCGTCGCCGCGAAGCTCACGGCGTACCTGCGCGAGCTGGTCGCCGAGCACTTCCCGCCGTACTGGGGACGCTGCGTGCTGCGTACCGCGGCGGAGGACTCCTTCATCCAGCCGATCTACGACCTCCAGGTGCCGCGGCTCGCCGTGGGCCGGCTGCTGCTCGCGGGCGACGCCGCCACCGTCGTACGGCCGCACACCGGCGGCGGCAGCGTCAAGGCGCTCCAGGACGCCACGGCGCTGGAGGCCGCCTGCCGCGCCGGCGGCAACTGGCCGCAGATCGCCTCCGCTTACGACGCGGACCGCACCGCCGTCGGCGCCGCCATGGTCGCCCTCGGCCGCCGGCTGGGCCTCGCCCAGGTCGAACGGACCCCGGACTGGCAGAAGATGGGGCAGGCGGAGTTCGACGTCTGGTGGCAGGAGCAGAACCAGGGCCCGGACCGCAGCAGCGGCTTCGGCGGGCACGCGCTCAAGCGCGGCTGACGCGCGGCGGGTTGCCGGTGGCGGGGGCCGGGGCCGCCGGTCTCCGCGCCCGCCCATCTCTGAAATTTCAGACGGAACCTGATCGAAACGGATTGGTCAGGGTTGAGATTGCATCTCCCTCTTACATATTTTGATGTTGTACTCGCCCGTAACTTATACTTCCGACTTAGCATCAGACACATCGCTCAGCCCACCCTCAGCAGGAGCGATGGATGCACCGACCCCCACATGTCACACCCTCCCCATCGCAAGGTAATCCCGTGTCAGCTTTACTGTGTCATGACCCCGACGTAGGGGTTGCGTAGTGAAGATCAACCGTCGACTCGTCCTCCTGGTCGCCGTGCCCCTTGCGGTGGCCATCGCCTTTTCCGTGCGTGCACTCGCGCCCGCGACCACTCAGGCGTTCCAGGCCAACAGGCTGGCGCAGATGGTCGATGCCGCCGAGTCCGCCGCGGAGCTGACCGCCCGGTTGCAGGACGAACGTGCCGCCGCAACCGCGCTGGTCGCCTCCCAGGGCGATGCCACCACCTTCCGCAAGGCCACCGACGCCACGGACGCAGGTATCTCGGACTACACCGAGAAGCGCAGGAAGCTCGACTCCCTGCCCCACAGCGCCGATCTCGCGTTGCAGCGGATTGACCGCTCACTGGCCGAACTGCCGTCGCTGCGTGCCCAGGCGCGCTCGGGCGGCGGCACCCTGTCCGCGCTCGCCTTCGGGTACCGGATCACGATCGCCGACCTCGTCGACTACCGCGACGCCATCGCGCAGGCCGACGGTGTCGACGCCGACATCGCCGACCGCATCCGGGCCGCCGCCTCGTTCTCGCGCGGGGCGGAGCACTCGGCGCAGCAACAGGTCGTGGTGCTCCGGGCGTTGTCCGGCGGCGGCTTCACCTCGGCCTCCCGGCGCACGTTCGACGCCACCGAGATCGGCATCTTCGAGACCCTCGGCTCCTTCGTCGCCATGGGCTCGCCGGAGTGGCGCGCCTGGCTGGAGCACGCGCTCTCCGCTCCGCGTACGCTGCCCGCGCAGCGGATGCAGGACCAGGTCGGCCGCACGCCGATCGGAGAGGAGATCGAGATCTCCGCCGCCGAGTGGCAGGAGGCCACGGCCAACCGGCTGTCGGAGCTGCGCTCGGTGGAACGCCGCGTCAACCAGTCGGTGCACGAGGACGTCACCGAGGAGCGGTCCACGCTCATCTGGTGGGCGGTCATCGAGATCACCGTCGTGCTGCTGACGCTGGTCGGCGCGCTGCTCTTCGCGTTCCGGCTCGGCCGCGTGATCATCCGCCGGCTGCGCGACCTGCGCAACGCGGCGCACACGGTGGCCACGGAACGGCTGCCGCAGATCGTCACCGACCTCTCCCAGCCCGGTGCGCTCGGCGGCGCCACGCCACAGCAGGTCGCCGACAGCTCGGGCAGCCCGGTGGAGACCACCGGCGACGACGAGATCGGCGAGGTCGGCGAAGCGTTCAACTCCGTGCACCACGAGGCGGTACGGCTCGCGGCCCAGCAGGCGCACGCGCACGAGCAGTTCGCGGAGACGCTGGTCGGCGTCGCCCGCCGTGGCGCGCAGCTCACCTCCGTCATGGTGTCCGAACTGGACGCGGTCCAGCGCGACGAGGCCGACCCGGAGCGGATGAAGATCCTCTTCGCGCTCGACCACCTCGCCATCCGCATGGAGCGCAACACCAACAACCTGCTCGTGATGGGCGGTTACGGCCACGCCCGGGTACGCGAGGCCGACGCGCCCTGCGCCACCGTGGTCGTCGCCGCCGCCCAGCAGATCGAGCGGTTCGAGCGCGTCGCCATGGGCATCGTGGAGCAGGGCATCGGCATCGCGGCCCGCGCGGTGCACGACCTCGCGCACATCCTCGCCGAACTGCTCGACAACGCCACCCGCTTCTCGCCGCCCGACAAGCACGTGGGCGTGGCGGTCTGGCGGCTGTGGGACCGCGCGGTGGTGCAGATCGTCGACGAGGGCGTCGGCATGACCGCCGAGCGGCGCGACGAGCTGAACGCCCGGCTGGCCAACCCGCAGACCGGCGTCGGCGCCGTGCGGTCCATGGGTCTGCACGTGGTGTCCCGGCTCGCCGGCCGCCACGGCATCGTCGTCGAACTGCGCTCCTCCGCCGGCCCCGGCACCATCGCCGAGGTCACCCTCCCGCCGTCGGTCCTCGTGGCCGTCGAGGAGGAGACCATGGTGGAGGGTGAACGGCCCCTGGTGGAAGGGGAGGCGAGCGTCTTCGCCGCCCCGCCCCGCGGCGTGCCGTCCCCGCGCAAGCCGATGGACGAGCAGCCCGTCGCGGCCGCCGCGCCCCCGCGCGGCCGGGCCGCCGCGAGCGGCCCCGCCGCACCGGACACGCGGGAGGCCGGGACCCGCAACGGCAGCGACACCCGGCGCGTGCCCCCGTTCGGCCCGGAGTACGACCCGGCCGACCGCGTCGCCGGCGTCAGCGCCTCGGGGCTGCCGGTGCGCGCGCGCCAGCCGGCGGACCAGTGGCCGCGGTTCCCCAAGCGCGACGGGGCCGCCAAGCCCGGCAGGAGCGAGCGGAAGCCGGCGCCCGCCAAGCGCCGTGACTCCCGGCAGATCTCCGACGTGCTGGCCGCGTACACGCAGGGCATCAACAGGAGCACCGGCCGCCGTGAGGGAGCCGGAGGGGCCGCCGACCGTGGCCGCCCTCCAGGTTCGGGCGGCAGCGGCGGCAACGGCGGCCGCCCCCGTGACGACGACGGAGGCCGTGCCCGTACCGCCGGAAACAGCGGCCGTACCCGGCCCGCAAAAGACGACGACTCGCAACGGAGCACGTGATGACTACCCCATCCACCGCGGACCTGAGCTGGCTGCTGAGTGACTTCGCCCGAAGAATTCCCGAGGTCACCCAGGTCATCGCCGTGTCCGTGGACGGCCTCGCCCTGGCCTTCACGGGAGTGGACCAGGACGACGCGGACCGGCTGGCCGCCATCGCCTCCGGCATCGTCAACCTG
Organism: Streptomyces sp. 184; assembly: GCF_045781775.1. Taxonomy (NCBI): domain Bacteria; kingdom Bacillati; phylum Actinomycetota; class Actinomycetes; order Kitasatosporales; family Streptomycetaceae; genus Streptomyces; species Streptomyces sp. 184. The sequence goes on from NZ_CP123230.1 coordinate 3,359,705, forward strand.
CTCTCCGGCGCCGCGCAGTTGATCGAGAGCGACCCCGTCGAGCACAGCCTGACCGCGATGGAGGGCGGCTACATGTTCTCCATGGCGGTCTCCAGCGGGGCGTCCCTGCTGGTCACCACCACGCGGGACGCCGACATCGGCGAGGTCAGCTACATGATGTCGGAGCTGATCAACCAGGTCGGCGACGCGCTCAGCCCGCAACTGCGCGACTCCCAGCCGGCCTCCTGACGGCCGCTGCGCGGGCGGGCCCCCTCACCCCGCCCGCGCGCCCCGGCCGCGGTGACGCCGTCGTCCGTCCCGCCGCTCCTCCCGGCCCCGGCTGCCCGTCGTCCGCCGCCACCGTGCCGTCGTCGCTCCACCACCCACCCTCCGCACCCCCAGACCCCCCGGACCAACCCCCAGCCCATCCTCATTTTTTCCCTCGGGAGCCTTCGTGTTCGTCAACGCATCCATACGCCGCCCCGGCCGCAGCAGAGCCCGGGCCGCCGCCGCAGCAGCAGTAGCCGTCTCGCTTGCCGTCGCCGGGTGCGGCGGCAGCGACAGCGGCTCCGGCGACGAGACGGTGAAGGTGGGTCTGCTGGCCGCCCTCTCGGGTACGTACGAGGCCGTGGGCACCGACCTGCGCAACGGCTTCCAGCTCTACCTGGACACGCACGAAGGCAAGCTGGGCGGGCGGAAGGTCGAGCTGTCGGTGGGCGACGAGGGGGACGGCCCGCCCACCGCGGTGCCCGCCGCCACCAAGCTGGTGAAGAAGGACAAGGTCGACGTGATGACCGGCATCGTCGCCAACGGCTCCTACCAGGCGGTGCTGCCGATGCTGGAGCAGAACAAGATCCCGCTGGTCAGCTCCAACGGCCGCCCGGACCTCAAGGACGTCTCGCGCGTCTGGCACACCAGCTTCCTGTCGAAGGACTACGGCACCGCCATCGCCGAGTACGTCAAGGACGAGGTCGACGGCCCGGTCTACGCGATCGGCCCCGACTACCAGGGCGGCTACGACCAGCTCGGCGGCTTCACCGACACCTTCGACGAGGTCGGCGGCGAACTGGCCAACCCGGACGGCGAGACCACCTGGACGCCGTTCCCCGACACGACCAACTTCACCCCGTACTTCGCCGACATCGCCCAGTCCAACGCCAAGGCGGTGTACACCTTCTACGCGGGCAAGGCCGCGATCGACTTCGTCAAGCAGTACGCCCAGTCCGACGTCGCCGACCTGCCGCTGTACTCCTCCGGCTCGCTGACCGAGGGCAGCATCCTCCAGGCGCAGGGCGAGTCGGCCGAGGGCATCCAGTCCGTCTCCAACTACGTGGCCGACCTGGACAACGACGCCAACCGGAAGTTCGTCTCCGACTGGACCGCCAAGCACGACACCCCGCCCACCGGGTACGCCATGGCCTCGTACGACGCCGCCGCCGTGCTCGACATGGCCATCGCCGCCGCCGCCGAGAAGGGCGAGGTGAACTCGGACACCATCAACGAGGCCCTCGGCGGCCTCGGCCAGATCGAAAGCCCGCGCGGCACCTGGGCCTTCGGCAAGAAGTCGCACGCGCCGGTGCAGAAGTGGTACCTGCGCGAGGTCCGCAAGGACGGGGAGCAACTCTCCAACGTCACGGTCCAGGACCTGGCCACGCTCGGCGACTGACATGGGGGCACTCGATGCCCAGCTCGTGCCGGCGGTCGACGGCGTCGCCTACGGGCTGCTGCTGTTCGTCGTCGCCGCCGGCCTGAGCCTGGCGTTCGGCACCGCCGGGGTGCTCAACCTGGCACACGGCACGCTGTACGCGGTCGGCGCCTACACCGGCGCCGAGCTGAGCGACGGGACCTGGGGCGGCCTCGTCCTCGGTCTCGTCGCCGGCACCGCGGCCGCCTGCGCGGCGGGCGCGCTGCTGTCGGCGGCGACCGCGCCACTCGCCCGAAGAGGCCACCTCGACCAGGCACTGCTGACGTTCGGACTCGCGCTGATCGGCGGCAACCTGCTCGTCGAGGGGTTCGGCGCGGACGAGATGCCGGTACGCATCCCGGAAGCGCTGGACACCTCCGTCGACCTCCTCGGCCACCGCTACCCCGCCTACCGGCTCGGGTTCATCGTGATGGCCCTGGTCCTCGCCGCCGTCGGCACCTGGGTGCTCACCCGCACCCGCGCGGGCGCCGCGGTGCGCGCCGCCGCCGACGACCCCCAGATGCTGGCCACCACGGGGCTCAGCCCCCGGGTCGTGCACACCGGCGTCCTCGCCGCGGCCGGCGCGCTGGCCGGCGCCGCCGGCGTGCTCGGCGCGCCGATCATCGGCCCCGGGCCGAGCACCGGCGACACCGTGCTGATGCTCTCCCTCGTGGTCGTCGTCCTCGGCGGACTCCGCTCCCTGTGGGCGACGCTGCTCGCGGCCATCGGCGTCGGCGAGGTGCAGACGCTGGGGGTGTCGGTCGCCCCGGACTGGGCGCCGTACCTGCTGTTCGCCGCGATGGCCGTGGTGCTGATCCTGCGCTCCGGGCGCGGGCTGGCCGAACCGCACGGCCCCGAACACGGCGGCGAGGCGCCGCCCGACCCCGCGGAGCGGCTGCGCCGCCGGCTGGCGCGGGTGCCGTGGCCGTGGCGCGGGGCGCTCGCCGCGCGCCGTACCAGGGCGGCGGAGCGTACGGCTGCGGCCGATGCCGCCGCCCGGACCGGCGCCGCGCCGACCGGCGCCGCGCGGATCGCCGCGGCGGTCCGCGCGGCCGGACCGCTGCTCGTCCTGGTCGTCGTGCTCGCGATCCTGCCGATGATGCTCGACGCCTACGCCCTCTCCCTCGCCGGCTACGCCCTGGCGCTCGGCCTGCTCGCGGTCAGCGTCACCGTGGTCACCGGCTACGCGGGCCTGCCCACGCTGGGGCAGACCGCGCCGTTCGCCGTCGGCGCGTACACCACCGCCAAACTCGCCGAGAACGACTGGACGGTCGGCCCCGTGCAGGTGCTGATCTCCGCCGTCGCCGCCGCCGCGTTCTGCGTGGTGACGGGCCCGGCGGTGATCCGCGCCCGCGGCACCACCGTGCTCATGATCACCGTGGCGGTCGGCGAGCTGACCGCCATCGCCATCGGCCAGTGGAAGTCCGTCACCGGCGGCACCGACGGCCTCGCCGGCTTCCCCTCCACGCAGGCGTTCTGGGGCGGCGAACCGCTCTTCGAGGAACTGGCGATCTACCAGTACGCCGCGGTGGTCGTCGTCTGCGTCGTCGCCGTGGCGCTGGTGCTGCTGCGCTCGCCGGCCGGCAAGCTGCTGACCGGCTCGCGGGAGGCGGAGGAGCGGATGCGCGCCTCGGGCCACCCGGTGACGCGGTACCTGCTGGTGGCGTACGTCGGCGCGGGCGCCCTCGCGGGCGCCGGCGGGTCGCTGCTCATCGCCGTGCAGAGCTACGTCTCCCCGGCGGACGTCGGCTTCGAGATCGCCGCGCTCGCACTGCTCGCCGCCGTCATCGGCGGCATCACCTCGGTGATCGGCGCGCTGCTGGGCGCCGGGCTCATCGTCTACACCCGCGACTGGCTCGCCGGCTCCTGGCCCGGCCACGGGCCGCTGCTGCTCGGCGTGCTGTTCGTCGCGGCCGTCTACCTGCTGCCGCGCGGCCTCGCCGGACTGGTCTCCGGAGCACCCCGCACGCCCCCCGCCGACGGCGGGGACGACGCGGGCGGCCCGGCCAAGGGGGCGGGCGGCGCCGGACGGCTGCCCGCGCCGCGCCGCCCGGGCGACGCGGAACCGGCGGACGCGGGCACACCGGCCGGGGTACGGAAGGGGGCCACGTGACCGTTTCCACCGAGGGCTTCCCGGTTCCTCGTACGGGCCGGGTGCCGGCACCGCCCGGCCCCGCTCCCCGTACGGAAGGCAGCAGCGTGACCGCATCCGGCCCCTCCGCCCGCGTACGGAAGGGCACCCCGTGACCGCATCCGCCGCAACCCCCGCGTCCTCCGCGTCCGCGGCCGTCCCCGCCCTCGAACTCGCGGGCCTCACCCGTCGCTTCGGCAGCCTCACCGCCGTCGACGACGTCTCCCTCGACCTGCCCGTCGGCGCCCGGCACGCCCTCATCGGGCCCAACGGCGCCGGCAAGACCACCCTGCTCAACCTCATCGCCGGCACCGAGCGCCCCGACCGGGGAGCCATCACCTTCCTCGGCCGCGACGTCACCCGCACCGCGCCCGCGCGGCGCAGCCGCCTCGGCGTCGCCCGCAGCTTCCAGCAGCCCACCGCCATCCCGGACCTGACCGTCCTGGACAACGTGCTGCTCGCCTCCTGGCGGCACCACCCCGAGCGCCGCGGCGCCTGGCGGCGGACCGCGAGCCGGGGGCGGCTGGCCGCCGCCGCGGCGGAACGGCTCGCGGACGTGGGCCTCGCCGGGGTGGCGGACCGGCCGGCGGGCTCGCTGTCGCACGGCCAGCGCCGGCTGCTCGACCTCGCCGCCGCGCTCGTCGCACGGCCGCGGGTGCTGCTGCTGGACGAGCCCGCCGCCGGGCTCACCGACCGCGACGTGGTCCGGCTGCTCGACGTGCTCGGCGCCCTGGACGACGACATCGCCGTCCTGCTGGTCGAGCACAACACCGAGGTGGTCGCGCGGCTGGCCCGTACGGTCACCGTGCTGGTGACCGGACGGGTGCTGGCCTCCGGGCCGGTACGGGAGGTCTTCGACCTGCCCGAGGTGCGCAGCGCGTACCTCGACGCCGCCACCACGGCGGACGCCCCGGCCGCCGCCACCCCGGGCGCCGCCGGGGCCGCCCGGGGCGCCGCCGGGGCCCACGACACCGGCGCGAAGAGGTGACCCGCCCCATGCTCCGCATCTCCGGACTCTCCGCCGGCTACCACGGCGGCACCGTCCTCCACGACCTCGACCTCGACGTCCCCGAGGGCACCGTGCACGCCGTCGTCGGCCACAACGGCGCCGGCAAGACCACCCTCGTCCACACCGTCGCCGGGCTGCTGCGCCCGGCCACCGGCGCGGTCGAGATCGCCGGCCGCGACGTCACCGGCCGCCCGGCGCACCGCATCGCCCGCGCCGGCGTCGGCCTCGTCCCGCAGGGCCGCCGGGTCTTCGCCCGGCTGACCGTCGCCGAGCACATCCGCCTCGCCCACCGCCCGCCCCGCGGCGGCGGCGGCCGGCCCTGGACGCCGGAGCGGGTCCTCGACCTGCTGCCCCGGCTCGGCGAGCGCAGCACCCACCGCGGCACCGACCTGTCCGGCGGCGAGCAGCAGATGCTCGCGCTGGCCCGGGCCCTGCTGGGCTCGCCGCGGGTGCTGCTGCTGGACGAGCCGACGGAGGGCCTGGCGCCGGTGCTGGTGGGCCAGATCCTCGACCTGGTCGGCACGCTGGCGGCCGAGGGCCTGGCGGTGCTGCTGGTCTCGCCGAGCCCGGCGTCGGCCGCGCAGTGCGCCGACACCGTGACGGTGCTGACGTCGGGCCGGGTGACGGCCCGGCTGGACGGGCCCGCGGTGCGGAAGGACCCGGGGGACCTGCACGAGGCGCTGGCGCTGACGGCCCACTGACACGGGGCCGACCGGGTCCGTAAGACGCCGCTCACCCCCTCGCCCACCCACCGGCTCACCCGCTCACCCGCCGCCGGCTGGCGGGGCCGGCGGCGGTGGGCAAGCCTGGGGAGCGGTACGTGGACCCAGCGGCGCCCGGCGCGCCGCGCGCGAAGACGGAGGCCCCATGGTGAGTGCACCGGTGCTGGTGGGCGTCGACGGGTCGCCCGAGGGCCTGGGAGCGGTCGTCGTCGCGGCGCGCGAGGCACGGATGCGCCGCACCGGGCTGCGCGTCGTGCACGCCTTCTTCTGGCCGATGATGCGGGTGCCGCTGGAGCCGTCGTCGATCGGCCCGCCCGAGGGCGGGCTGCGCAACCAGGCGGAACAGGTGGTCGCCGAGGCGGTACGGCACGCGCGCGAGGCCGAGCCGGACATCGAGGCCGAGGGCGCCGTCGTCACCGGCGACACGCTGCCGGTGATGGCGGAGGAGTCGCGCGGCGCGGCGCTGGCCGTCGTCGGCAGCCGCGGGCTCGGCGCGTTCACCGGCCTGCTGCTGGGCTCGACGGCCGTGCACCTGGCGGCACACGGCCACTGCCCGGTGCTCGTCGTACGCGGCGGGGGCGACCCGGCGCGCGAGGGGCCGGTCCTGGCGGGCGTGGACGGCTCGCCGGCGGGCGACGCGGCGATCGAGTTCGCCTTCGCGGAGGCCGCGATGCGGGGCGCGGGCATCATCGCCGTACACGCCTGGTCGCCGTGGACGGCCGAGGTCCCGCCACCGCAGGACCCCGCCGTGCCGTACGCGAGCGCGCCCGGCGAGCTGGCCGCGAACGAGGAACGCCTGCTCGCCGAGGCACTGGCGGGCCGTCAGGAACGCTACCCGGGCGTCCCCGTGGAACGCCGCGTGCTGCGCGGCGGCCCCCGGGAGACGCTGATCGAGGCGAGCCGGGAGGCGGCACTGGCGGTCGTGGGCGCACGGGGCCGCGGGGGCTTCATGGGCATGCTGCTGGGCTCGGTGAGCCAGGCGCTGCTGCATCACGCGGACTGCCCGGTGGCGGTGGTGCGGTCGGAGGCCGGCAGGGGCTGAGGGGCCGCGGGGGCGCCTGGAGGCGGGGGCCGTACGCGCATCCTGTGAACTCTGGGCACGCCAGGGGGACTTGGTGTACAAATCTCTCAGTACGTCAACTGCTCCGACTTTCGGATGAAGGACTCGACTTGCGTACCGTAGTCACGACCGCATGCACTGCTCTGGCCCTTGCCTTTGCGTTCTCTGTAGGTGCCCACCAGTGGATGTACTCGGCCCCCGCCGACTCCGGGACCCGCGGCAGCGTCCACGCCGCCACCTCGTAGCGCCCGCGTCAGCACGCACGATGACCGGTCTCCGCCTCGTTCAGGAGCCGGTCATCCCGTGCTCCCGGAGCAGCCGCGCCACCCTGTCCGCGTCCGAGTCGGACTCCTGCGCACGGTAGAGCCCCATCGCCTGTTCCGCACACCGCCGCATCTCGTTGCCGTCACCCGCCGCCATGGCCACGTAGGCCAGCCCCTCCAGCGCGTGCGCGCTCCCGAGGGGGATGCCGGCCTCGTCCGCGATCCGGTGGCCGAGTTCGTACGTCTCACGCGCGGCCGTCAGCTTGCCCGACCGGCGGTGCACCTCGGCCATCCCGACCAGCGCCCGCTGCCGTTCGTAAGCGTTCCCGATCGTCGCGGCCAGCCGGGCGGCCATGCCGAAGTGCAGGACCGCCTCGCTGCGCCGCCCCCCGTCCGCGTACGTGTTGCCCAGGCTCGTCAGCGCGTGGACCTCGCCCAGGGCGTCGCCGGCCGCGCGGTGGCTCCGGAGCGCCTGGTGGAAGGAGGCCAGCGCCTCGGAGGTGTCGCCGGTGGCGTGGTGCACGATGCCGAGGTTCGTGGAGAGGATGGCCAGGTCCCCGCGTTCGCCGCAGCGCCGCATCAGGACCAGCGACTGCTCGTAGCACGCACGGGCCGCGGCGTAGTCGCCCTCGTCGCGCCGAAGCTCCCCCAGGTTGTTCAAGGCCCACGCTTCCCCGTACACATCCCCGATCTCGCGGCGCAGGGCCAGCGTCGCCTGTGCGGTCTCCACCGCCTCGCGGTGCCGCCCCGCGTACTTGAGCGCGAGACCCCGGACGTTCAGGCACTGTGCCTCGCCGTGGCGGTCCCCGCCCTCCGCGTACAGGCTCAGCGCCTCGTGCAGCGCCCGCAGGGTCGCCTCGCTGTCCCCGGCCGTGACATGGGCCCGGGCCACCTGCAACTGCGCGTCCGCGCAGCCCGGTCCGTCTCCGGCGCGCCGGAACTCCGCCAGCGCCGCTCGGGCGCAGCGCAGGGCGTCCTCCGGGCTCTCCTTGGCGAGTTGGGCCGCGCGGTCGACCAGGGTGCGGGCCAGGGCGGCGGTGTCGCCGCGGGCGTGCAGGAGGGCGAGGGCGGCGTCGTAGAGGAGGGCCGCGGGTGTGCGGGCGCCCCAGCGTTCCAGGGACGGCGCCAGTACGTGGGGGAAGAGCGCCGCCGCCGCCGGGGACTCGGTGGTGGCGCGGGCGGCGGTGGCCAGCAGGTTGGCCCGTTCCACCGACAGCCACACCGACGCCTCGTCGGCGTCCGCGAACTCCGGTGCGTACGGGGAGACGAGGTCCGGCGGCAGGGGCAGGGTGCGGTGGTGCGGGTGGGCGAGGCGGGTCGCGCGGTGGGCCCCGGTCAGGTAGTGGGCGGCGAGGCGGTCGAACGCCGCCTGCCGCGCGGCGGGCCGGCCGGTGCGCAGGCCGGCCCGGAGGCCGAAGAGGCGGGTGAGGCCGTGGAGCCGGTAGCGGTCGAGTACGGGCTCGTCGAGCAGGTTGCAGTCCTGGAGTTCGTCGATGCTCCGCCGCGGCCCCGCCGGCGGCGCGTCCGGCGCGGCGCCCACGAGCGCAAGCACCGCGGTCGGCGTGAGGTCGGGGCCGGGGGCCAGGGCCAGGGCGCAGAGCATGTCCCGGGCCGGGGCGCTGAGTTCCTCGTACGACAGCCGGAAGGCGGCCGTCACCGCGGTGTCCAGCTCGTCCAGGGGGTCGGCGGCCTGGCCGAGCCGGTCGAGGAGGTGCGGGAGGTCCCAGGAGTCGCGGTGCCGGAAGCGGCCGGCGAGGAGTTGGAGCGCGAGCGGGTGGCAGCCGCAGGCGGCGACGACGTCGCCCAGCGCCGCGCCGTCCGCGGGCAGCCGGGCCGCGCCGACGATACGGGTGAACAGCTCCGCCGCCTCCGCCGTCGACAGCACCTCCAGTTGCAGCGGCTCGGCGCCGCCCAGCCGCAGGCGGTTGCGGCTGGTGACGATCGCCCGGCAGTTCGGCGAACCGGGCAGCAGCGGCTCGACCTGCGCCGCGTCGCGGGCGTCGTCGAGGACCAGGAGCAGCCGGCGGCGCGCCGTCCACTCCCGCCACGCGCCCGCCCGCTCGTCCAGCGTGTCCGGCAGCTTCGGCGCCCCGCACGTCTGGAGCAGCACGGCCAGCGCCTCGGCCGGGTCGTACGGCTGCTGCCCGCTGAAGCCGCGCAGGTCGAGGAAGAGCTGCCCGTCGGGGTAGGCCCGGCCGAGCGCGTACGCGACGTGGACGGCCAGGCTCGTCTTGCCGACGCCCGGCATCCCCTGGATCACGGTGAGCGGCAGCGCCCGCTTCTCCCGCTCGCCGTCCGGTTGTCCGGTCCCTGCGCCGGGGTCGGCGAGGAGCAGGCTCAGCTCGCTCGTCCGGCCGGTGAAGTCGTGGGTGTCGCGCGGCAGGTTGGTACGGGGTGCGGGTGTCACCGCCGCGTCCACCGGGGTGCCGGCGGCGGGGGTGGGGGCGGCGAGCAGTTCGCCGTCCTGCTCCAGGATGCGCTGGTGCAGGTCCCGTAGCTCCGCCGAGGGGTGCAGCCCCTGCTCCTCGTCGAGCCGGCGGTGCGTGGAGCGGTAGAGGTCCAGTGCCTCGGCGTGCCGGCCGCAGCGGTACAGCGCCAGCATGAGGGAGGCCACGAGCCGCTGCGCGAGCGGGTTCTGGGCCACCAGTTCGTGTAACTCACCGATCAGATCCGAGTGCCGGCCCGCCTCCAGCTCCAGCCTGATGCGCTGCTCCCGCACCCGGCGCAGGTCCTCCGTCAGCCGGGCGCGGGCGGAGGCCGCCCAGGTGCCGGGGAACTCGGCCAGCGGCTCGCCCCGCCACAGCGACTCCGCGGCGCGCAGCAGGCCGACGGCCCGCCTGCGCTCGCCGTGCGCGACCGCCGTCGCGGCCCGGGTCCGCAACTCCTCGAAGCGCAGCAGGTCGACGCTGCCGGGCGCGACGCGCAGCCGGTACATCCCCGGTGAGGGCCGCTCCAGCGCGACGGTGTCCCGGTACGGCTCCAGCTTGCGGCGCAGCCGCGAGAGCAGGCCGTGCAGCGTGCCCTGCGCGCTCGGCGGCGGGGAGCCGTCCCAGACGCGCTCGGTCAGCGCCTCGGCGGTGACCGGCCGCCCGCGCGCGTGCACCAGTACGGCGAGCACGCAGCGCTCCTTGACCGAACCGAGGTCGCGGCGCTGCTCGCCCTGCCAGAGTTCCAGCGGTCCCAGAGCCCGTAGTTCCACCCGTCGCTCCACCATCGCCCCGCGGGACCGTCGCCCCGCGGTCAGCTCCCCTCCCGTGGTGGCGGCGCCCCGCCCGCACGCCGGGGACACCACACCATGGCCACGCCGGTACGGCCGTGCCAGGGGAGCGGGGCGGGGCGCACGGATGCGTGCGCCGGGCGCGCAGGGGCCCGGCCGCAGGCGGAGTGCAGGATTCCTGCAAGCCTCGTCACAGATTCCCGGGGCAGCCCGCTTCTGTGGCCGCGAAGCCACGCGGCCTCCCCGGCCCGGGCGACCGGCCGGGGCAGAGGGACGGGGAACGACAGGGATGAGCATGGCGATACGGGAAGGGCGCTGGCACGTGCCGGTGCGGCTCGACGTGGAGCGGTGGGCGACGAGGCGTACCAGCAGGCGGGTGCTGGTGGTGGTGCACACGGTGACGGCCGGGCAGCGGGTGCTCGAAGCGGTGCGGCTGCTGGAGGGGGACCCGCGGGTGCAGGTCTGCTTCACCGCGGCGCCCGACGTGTTCAGCAACGGAGTGACGGAGTTCCTGGAGCGCCTCGGCGGCCTCGTGCTGCCCTGGGACCAGGCGGTGCAGACCAGGTTCGACCTCGCCCTGGCGGCGGGCTACGGCAGCCTGTACGAGCTGCACTCGCCCGTGCTGGTGCTGCCGCACGGCGCCGGGCACAACAAGATGGTGCCCGAACGCCGCCGCGGGCGCCTCGCCGCCGCGCGCGGCACGTACGGGTTCGCCCGCCAGATGCTGATCCGCGACGGGGCCGTGGTGCCGTCGGCGATCGTGCTGGCGCACGAGGAGGATCTGGCCCGCCTGGGCCGCGAGTGCCCCGAGGCGCTGCCCGTCACCGCGGTCGTCGGAGACCCCTGCTACGACCGCATCCAGGCCAGCCGGCCGTCCCGCGCGCTGTACCGCGAGGCACTGCGCGCCGGTGCCCGGCAGCGGCTCGTCGTGGTGTGCTCGACCTGGGGGGCGGGCTCGCTCTTCCGGCACGGCTGGGACGTGCTGCACCAACTGGTGCGGGAGCTGCCGCGGGAGGACTTCCGGGTGGCCGCGCTGCTGCACCCGAACGTGTGGAACGGCCACAGCGAGTGGCAGATACGAAGCTGGCTTGCCGAACTCGGCCGCGCCGGGCTCGCCGTGGTCAGCCAGCACGCGGACTGGGTCGGCCCGCTGGTCGCCGCGGACGTGATCGTCGGTGACCACGGCTCGACGACCCTGTACGGCACGGCCACGGGCGCGCCGGTGCTGCTCGCCGACCTCCCCGGCGCCGACCTGGACCCCACCTCGCCGATGGCCGAGCTCCTCTCCTTCGCCCCGCGGTTGCGCACCGGCCGGCCGCTGGCGCGGCAGCTCACCCGCGACGCCCGGCCGTCGGTCCGGCCGCGATACGACCACGTCGCCGGCCGCATCACCTCGGAGCCCGGGCGGTTCGCGCGGCTGATGCGGGGGCTGCTCTACCGCAAGCTGCGGCTGCGGGCCCCCTGCGGCCTGCCCGGCGCGCCGGTCACCGAACGCGCGGCGCTGCCGCGGCTGGTGCCGGGGCACGCCGAGCCGAGCGGCCTGGTGGTGCCGTGAGGGCCGCGGCGGGTCCGGTGTGCGTCGTGACGCCGGCGGGGCTCACGGCCGCGGTGTCGGACGTACCGGTCCACGCGGACGACACCCCGGCGGCCCCGCGGTTGCGGCGGTACGGGCGGCCGCCCGCGCGGTCGTTACCGGGTCCGGTGCACCGCGTGCGGGTCGAGGTCGCATGGGGCGGCGCCGGGCTGCCGGACGTCGACGAGCACGTGCGCGCGGGGCTGCACGCGCCGGCGCCGTGGGCCCGGGTGGCCGACGTGCTGCTGGCGCCGGGCGGCGGCCCCGCGGACGTGCGCACGGCGGCGGCGCGCCACCCCGGCGCGCTGGTCGTGGCGGCGTACCGGGGCGGCCGGTGCTGGCTGCGGTACGGCAGCCGGACCCTCGCCCTGCGGGTCGAGGTCCACGAGGCCGAGGGGCCCGGCCCCGGGCCCGGTTGGCGCTGGCGCACCGTGGCCTCCGCGGTCCACGCCTGGCTCGCGGCCGGGCTGCTCACGGACCCGCTGACCGGGCCCGTACGGCTGCGGACCGCCCGCCCGCCCACCGGAAGGACCGCCCCGCTGACCGCCGCACCCCCGGGCTGACCCGGCGCGCTCAGCCCTCCTCCAGCCGCCGCAGCCGCTCCCGAACCGCCTCCGCCAGGGGAGTCGGAGCGGCCCGCGGCGGCGCAGAGGTCCGGCGCCTCCCGGCAGCGCTCGGCGGCAGGCCCCCGCTCGCCCCGGCACTCGGCGAGAACCGCCATACCGTCCACCGCGCGGGCGGTCTCGAAGTCGGCGGCGCCGCGGAGTGCTTACGGGGAGTATGCATGACCTGAGGGATCCGCCAACCCCGCGCGGGAGTTCGGAAGTGCCGGACCCCTGGGCTCAGGTACCCGCGTCGCTGCGGGTCGGCACGGCAACGGCCGGGCGGCGGGCCCTTCTTCGTGCCGGTCGCCTCTGTCACCCCGTCGTGGGCGGTGCGCGGTCCGTCAGGTGCCGATGCCCGTCAGCAGCAGGTCCACCGTGCCCTCCAGGAAGGCGTCGTCCAGCGGTTCGCGGGTCAGCAGCAGGCGGGTGTGGAGCGGGCCCATCAGGGACTCGAAGGCCAGGCGGCGGTCGACGCCGGGGCGGAGTTCGCCGCGGGACTCGGCGCGGTCCAGGACCGTCGCGCCGACCGCGAAGCGGGTGGTCCAGAACTGCTCGCGGGCCGCTTCGTACTCCGCGAGGTCCTCCTGAACCGCCATCCGCAGCAGCAGGCCGCCCAGGGGGGTGCGGACGAAGGCCGCGGTGCCGTGGAGGAGGGCGAGGAGGTCGCCGCGGAGGGTGCCGGTGTCGGGGGTGGGGAGGTCGGTGCGGGTGCGGTCGAGGACCGCGTCGAGGGCGAGGGCGGACTTGGTGCCCCAGCGGCGGTAGATCGACGTCTCGTGGACGCCGGCGCGCTGGGCGACCTCGGCGACCGACAGCGCGTCGGCGCCGTGTTCCAGGACGACGTCGACCGTCGCCTGGAGCACGGCGGCGCGTACGCGGGCGCTGCGGCCGCCCGTTCTGCGGGTGGCGGGCTGGCGGCTGCTTTCCGGCATCCCGCCAACGTAGCGCAGGTCAGTGCGGCGTCGGCCGTTCGGCGGGGGCGCGGGGGAGGGCGGCGACGAGCGCCGCGGCCACGGCGGTGAGCCCCATGCCGCCGGCGGCGAACACGGTGAACAGGGTCCAGAAGTCCGGGGTGAGAACCATCGGTGGTGCCTCCTGCCAGTTAACGCAGTGATTCTTGCTTTAAGGTACGACCGTCCCGCCCTCTAATGCAAGTTGACTTGCGTTACATGCGGCCCGGGCGGTGCGGAGGGTACGTTCGTCCCAGGCCCGGCCCACCCCGCCGACGAGCACCAGGGAGCCCCGTATGACCGGCGACTTCGCCCCGTTCACCGCCGACGACTACCGTGCCCGCATGCGGCACGCCGCCCGTGCCGCCGCCGACGCCGGGCTCGCCGGGCTGCTCGTCGCCCCCGGGCCCGACCTCGTCTGGCTCACCGGCTACGCCCCGCCCGCCGCCACCGAGCGGCTCACCCTGCTCGTGCTCGCCGCCGGGGCGGATCCGGTGCTGGTGGTGCCGAAGCTGGAGGCCGGGGACGCCGCGAAGGCGGCCGGCGGGCCGGCCCTCACCCTGCGCGACTGGACCGACGGCACGAGCCCCTACGCCGTGACCGCCCCGCTGCTCGACGCCGGCGGCCGGTTCGGCGTCAGCGACGACGCCTGGGCCCTGCACCTGCTCGGGCTCCAGCGCGAACTGCCGCAGACCTCGTACGTCTCCGTCTCCGACGGGCTGCCGATGCTGCGCGCCGTCAAGGACGACGCGGAACTGGAGCGGCTGGCCGCGGCCGGCGCCGCCGCGGACGCCGCGTACGAGGAGATCCGCAAGGCGCGCTTCGCCGGGCGCAGGGAGTCGGACGTCGCCGCCGACCTCGCCGCGCTGCTGCGCCGGTTCGGGCACTCCCAGGTCGACTTCACCGTCGTCGGCTCCGGACCCAACGGCGCCGACCCGCACCACGAGGCCGGCGACCGCGTCATCCGCGACGGCGACATGGTCGTCCTCGACTTCGGCGGCCTCGTCCACGGCTACGGCTCCGACACCACCCGCACCGTGCACGTCGGCGAACCCACCGCCGAGGAGCGGGAGGTCCACGACGTGGTGCGCGAGGCCCAGGAGGCCGGCTTCCGGGCCGTGCGGCCGGGCGTCGCCTGCCAGGAGGTCGACCGGGCGGCGCGCCGGGTCATCGAGGACGCCGGCTACGGCGCGTACTTCATCCACCGCACCGGGCACGGCATCGGCACCACCACCCACGAGCCGCCGTACATGATCGAGGGCGAGGAGCAGCCGCTCGTCCCCGGCATGTGCTTCTCCGTCGAGCCCGGCATCTACCTGCCCGGCCGCTTCGGCGTACGCATCGAGGACATCGTCACCGTCACCGGGACCGGCGGCCGGCGGCTCAACGACACCGCCCGCGAACTGGCGATCGTCTCCTAGACGCCGGTGCTGCCGGTGCTGCCGGTGCCGGCGGTGTCGGCGGTACGGGTGGCACGGCCGGTGCGCCGCCCGCCCCGCCGGGGCGCCCGCGGCAGCCTCCGCAGCCCGTTCTCCAGCAGCGCGAACGCGTGCTCGGCGTCCGCCACGGCGCCCGCGTACCGCTCGCCGGCGGACTCGCCGTACGCCAGCCGCTCGGCGTTGTCGCGGGCCAGCGCCCACTGCACCGCGACGATCTGGGCGGCGGCGAGCCGCGCGGTGGGCTCGGGGGTGTCCGCGCTCTCCCGCAGCGCGTCGGCGAGCGCGCGCTCCGCGCCGGCCCGGAACCGCTCCATCCGGGCCACCAGCGAGGGCGTTTCGAGGATCATCCGGTGCAGCGCGCGTACGTCGGGCCGGTCGTCGAGCCCGGTGACCGGGGCCCGCTCCCGCAGCCCGCGCAGGAAGTGCTCGCGCAGCGCGGCCAGCGGGGCGGTGCCCGGCGGGCGCGCCCGTACCGCACGGGCGGCGTCGGTCTCGTGGTCGGCGAGTCGGTGCGCGACGAGGTCTTCCTTGCTCGGGAAGTACGCGAAGAGGGTGCGCTTGGAGACCTCCGCGGCCTCGGCGACCTGGGCCACCGAGACCCCGGCGAAGCCGTGCCGGAGGAACAGGGTGACGGCCGCCTCGGAGAGCGCCGCCCGGGTCCGCTGCTTCTTGCGCTCCCGCAGCCCTGGTTTGCCGTCCACGGCGCTCACGGTAGCAAACAGGTATCCCGGGAGGAATTCTTAACCGGGTGCAGTTTTGCGCCGGGAGAAGTGTTCGGCGCGCGGGCTCACGCCTGCCCGGTGTCGAAGTGGCTGATGCGGTCGCCGGTGACCGTGAAGGACCAGCGGGTGCGCATGCCGCCCCAGGTGGAGTTCGAGTACGTCGCCACGAGCGAAAGGCCGTCGTCGGCGGCGGACTCGACGTCCATGTGGCCGGCCGAGGAGAAGATCTCCTTGTCGGTCCACGCGGCGAGGTCCCGCTCGGTGCCGTCGTCGGTCATGGTCGCGTCGTCGGTCAGCAGGGAGAAGAACGCGTCCTTGTCGCCGGCGTTGAGCGCCGCGACGAAGGCGGCCACGACGGGGTCGGTGAGCTGGGCGGCCATGGGGCACCTCCGGAGGTTCGCTGCCGTACGCGCACGCGCCGCGGGGGAGTGCGGGCCGCGTGCGCCACCCACGGCGCCATTGTCCCGCCGGCCCGCCCCCGCCGCATGCCCGGCCGCACCGGAGCCCGGTTCCGCCGCCGCTCGCCCCGCCGCGGCCCGGTCGCGTCGCCCTCCGCGTTCACCCGCCCCGCTTCACCCCGTCCACCACCACGTCCGCCACCGAGTCGTAGAACGCCACGTACCCCGCCAGCGGCGCCACCTCGTGGACCGGGTCCTCGTACGACCACGCCACGTCCGCGCGCTCCGGCGTCCCCTGCCCGCGGTACGTCCGGTACGACGCGAAGCCCTTGTACGGGCACCCCGTCCGCGTGTCCGTGCGCGCGAAGAGGTCCAGCCGCACGTCCTGCGGCGGCAGGTAGAACTGCGCCGGCAGCCCGGTCTCGAAGACCGCCAGCGGCCGGTGCGACTCCGCGACCACCTGCCCGTCGATCTCGACCCGCACGTGCCGCGCGCTGCGCACCGCGTCCACCCGGTGGTACGGATCCCGCGGGCCCACCGGCAGTTCCTCGTCCTCCTCGAACCAGCGGTCCAGCGCCGACCACCGCACCGACACGTGGTCCGCGAGCCCGTCGTCCCCGTCGTACGTCCGGATCGCGTCCGGTACGAGGTCGGTGCGTACGTCGCGCCGCGGGAAGGCGTACGTCACGTACGGGCTGCCCGCCTCCCGCACCAGCAGCGGGCTTCCGCTGTCCACGACGAGGTCGTCGCCGAGCCTGCCGCGCACCCGCCGTTCGCTGCGCTCCCAGGTCCTGGTGTCGAAGGTCAGCATCGTTCCTACCTCCCGGCGGTCAAAATCTGTCAAAGCCTGTCAGGCACAACACCCGCGGCGGGCCGGGACTTCCCGCCCGGGAGCGCGCCCCCGGGCGGCCCGGTCCGCCCGCCCTCCGCCCGCCGTCCGCAGGCCGCCCGCGGGCCACCCGCAGGTCGGCCCCCGGCCACCCCACCGTTGCGGAGCAGGGCATTCCGTCTCGGCTCGCCGCGCGGACTTCCTTGACACCCCCGATTGGTATAGGCCAGTATCCGGCATTGGTCTGTACCAAGTCTTTCCGTGCCACGTCAGCCCGTTCCGACACTCTTTCCACCCCACTCGCACCCGTCGCGCGCCCGGCCCCGCAGTCCGCCGCGGCCGCCGTCCCGCCCCTGCTCCCGCGGAGGTCTCCATGGCAGCCAACCACCCCGAACTCGCCCGGCTGGCCAACTCTGTTCTCCAGCCCGGGTTCGTGGGCACGACCGCGCCCGACTGGCTGCGCCGCAGGATCGGCGACGGCCTGGCCTCGGTGGTGCTGTTCGGCCGCAACATCGTCGATCCCGAGCAGGTGGCCGCCCTCACCGCGGCCCTGCGCGCCGAGAACCCCGACCTCATCATCGCCATCGACGAGGAGGCCGGCGACGTCACCCGGATCGAGGCCGGCACCGGTGCCACCCGCCCCGGTAACCTCGCCCTCGGCGCCGTGGACGACGTCGAGCTGACCGAGCAGGTCGCGTACGACATCGGCCGCCAGTTGCACGCCATGGGCGTCTCGCTGAACTACGCCCCCTCCGCCGACGTCAACTCCAACCCCAAGAACCCCGTCATCGGCGTCCGCTCCTTCGGCGCCCGCACCGACCTCGTCTGCCGGCACACCGCCGCCTGGATCAGCGGCCTCCAGTCCGCCGGCGTCGCCGCCTGTGCCAAGCACTTCCCCGGCCACGGCGACACCGCCGTCGACTCCCACCACGGCCTGCCGCACGTCGCCGCCGACGCCCGCGAGATCGCCCGCACCGCGCTGCCGCCGTTCATCGCCGCCATGGACGCCGGCGTACGCACCGTCATGACGGCGCACATGCTCATCCCCGCCTACGACGGCCACCTCCCCGCCACGCTCAGCCCGCGCATCATCCGCGACCTGCTCCGCGACGAACTCGGCTTCACCGGCCTCGTCGTCACCGACGGCATCGAGATGGGCGCCGTCTCCGGCCTGTACGGCATCGACGGCGCCACCGTCCGCGCGCTCGCCGGCGGCGTCGACGCCGTGTGCGTCGGCGGCGAGAGCGCCGAGGAGTCCGTCACCACCGACCTGACCGACGCCATCGTCGCCGCCGTGCGCGACGGCAGCCTGCCCGAGGAGCGGCTCGCCGAAGCCGCCGCCCGGGTACGCGAGTTCGCCGACTGGTCCGCCGCGCTGACCCGCAGCGTCCCGGCCGGCGACCCCCGCGGTGGCGACGGGTCCGACCACCAGATCGGCCTCGTCGCCGCCCGCCGCGCCGTCCGGGTCCACCACGACCCGGCCGGCCCGGCCCGTTTCCCGCTCGTCGGCGATCCGCACGTCGTCGAGTTCTCGCCCGTCACCAGCCTGGCCATCGACGGCCGTACGCCCTGGGGCGTCGCCGACCCGCTGCGCGCCCTGCGCCCCGGCACCACGTCGGTGCGGCTCGCCGAGTCCGAGCTGACCGGCGCCGCCGGCGGCGCCGAGGACGTGCTCGACGGGCGGGCGCTGCGCCCGGCCGACGGCCGGGAGCTGGTCGTCGTCGTCCGCGACGCCGCCCGCCACCCGTGGATGTGGCAGGCGCTGGCCGACCTGGTACGGCGGCGGCCCGACGCGCTCGTGGTCGAGATGGGCCTGCCCGCCGAGGACCGGCTCGGCGCCGTGCACCTGTCGACCCACGGTGCGACGCGCGTCTCCGGCATCGCCGCGGCCGAGGTCCTCACCGGCGCGGTGTGACGGCGGCAGCACGCAGCAAGTTCCACCTCTGGAGGACGTTCCATGCCCGACTCCGGCCCGTACCTGTACCGCGCCGCTTCCGACACCCCGTACTTCAGCGCCGACGGCGAGTCCTACCTCGCCCGGACCCCGTTACGCGACATCCGCAAGTCCCGGCCGCTGCGCGTGCTGTCCCAGGACGACTACGCCTTCTGGCAGACCTACGGCTACGTCGTGGTCAGGGAAGCGATACCCGCACAGGCCGCCGCGCAACTGCTCGACTTCGCCTGGGACTTCCAGGGCCTGGACCCCGACCGCCCCGAGACCTGGTACGCGGACCGCGAGTTCCGCTCCGACCTCGACCGCGACCTGCACGTCTACGGCTTCGTCGAGGCGTACCAGCACCAGCTCCTCTGGGACAGCCGCCAGACCCGCCGCGTCTACGACGCCTTCGCGGACGTCTGGGACTGCGACGAGCTGTGGGTGACCCTGGACCGGTTGAACCTCAACCCGCCCAACGTCGGCAACCGCAGCCGCACCCTGGTCGAGCCCACCGACACCGGCTTCGACATCGAGCTGCACTGGGACGTCGACACCACGCTCGCCGTCCTCCCGCAGCGCGTCCAGGGCATCATCGCCCTCAACGACACCCGCCCCGGCCACGGCGGCTTCCAGTGCGCGCCCGACCTGTTCCGCGACTTCGAGAAGTGGAAGCTCGACCAGCCCGCCGGCCGCGACCCGATCCGGCCGAACACCGACCGCGCCGAGTTCCCCGTCGTACGCCCCGAACTGGCCGCCGGCGACCTGCTCATCTGGAACGGGCTGCTGGCCCACGGCGTCGCCGCGAACGCCTCCGAGGACGGCGTACGCGCCGTGCAGTACCTCGCGATGATGCCCGCCCTGGAGGAGCACGAGCGGCTGCGGCGCTCGCGCGTCGAGTCCTGGCGCACGCTGAGCACCCCCGACTGGAACGCCACCCTCCTCGGCGACGCCCGGCGGCACGAGTCCGAGCGGTACGGGCCGGCCGCGCTGACCGGCCTCGGCCGCAAGCTCCTCGGGCTCGACTCCTGGCGCCCGCCCGCGCCGGACCCGGCGCCGGACGCCGGCACCGCGGGGACGGCCGCGGGGGAGACGGCCGAAGGGGAGACCCCCGCGGGGGAGACGGGGCAGCGGAGCGGGGAGCCGGCGTGGCACGCATCTGCCTGACGCTGCCCACCAACCGCGCCTGCGCGGCCACCATCGCCGCCGTCCACGAGGAAGCCGTCCACGCCGCCGCCCACTTCGGCGCCGAGGTCCACTTCCTGATCCTCGACTCCGCCGGCGAGCGCGACCGCGCCGGCCACGCCGCCGCCGTCGCCGGGCTGCCGCGCGTGCCCGGCGTCGTCGTGCACCACCTCGACGAGGCCGAGCAGCGTACGTTCCTCGCCGCCGTGCTCCGCCGCGCCCGGGTCGCCGGCGCCGCGAAGCTGCTGCGCCTGCTGCTGCCCGACGCCGTCTCGTACGGCGCCTGCACCGACCGCGCGTTCCTGCTCGCCGCCGCCCTCGGCTGCCGCTCGGTGCACCGCAGGGACTCCGACAGCCGCTACCAGACGGCCGCGGGGCGGCCCGTCTTCCCCGTCCACCACGAACTCGCCACCCTCGGCCGGCCCGCCGCCGAGGCGGCCCGGCGGGTGGACGCCGACGCGCTGAACCCGCTGCACGCGCACAAGCCCGTCTCGCTCGTCGGCGCCTCCTTCGTCGGCGAGATGTCCGTCGACATCGCCGAGATCCACCGCCTGGACCCGGCCGTCTACCAGGACGTCGTCAGCCTCTGGGCGCCGGTGCACTGGCCGGAGGAGCGCAAGCGGGCGCTGGTCGAGGAGTCCTTCAAGGGCGCGGGCACCGAGCCGTTCGGCGGCGACCACGCGGTCCTCGGCGCCGTCGACCCCATGCGCATCGACATGTGCAACGTCGCCTTCGACCGCGGCGTGTACGAGGCCGTCCCGCTGCCGCCCGCCACCGACACGATCGGCAGCGACTACTTCCTCCTCCACCTCGTCCACGACGCCACCCTGCCCGGCGTCCTGCACAACCGGCACATCGTCAACTACCACACCGACGAGCGGAAGACCGGCGCCGGCTTCACCGCCTACCAACTGCGGTTCGCCAAGTTCCTGCTGTCGATGCGGTACTTCAACTTCCTCTACGACGAACTGGCCGCCGCCGGGCCCGCGCTCCTGGACGAGCGGCACCGCCCGCGCGCCGCCGCGGTCGGCGAACTGGTCGCCCGCAGCACCCGGCTGGACCGCGACGAGAACGTCATGCGGCTGACCGCGCTGGAGATCGCGTACCGCAAACTCGGCGGCGGATACGCCGAGTTCGCCGGCGTGCTGGCCGCCCGCGGTCCCGGCCTGCTGGACGAGGCCCGCCGCGACATGGCCGACTTCGCGCTCCTCATCGCCGCGTGGGAGCCGCTGGTACGGGCCGGCGCGGCGACGGACGTGCCGGGGGCCGCCCGGTGACCGCGGCGGTACGGCCCCCGCGGCCGGCCCCGCCGGCGCCCCCCGCGACGACGGCCGCCGTGACCGCGCGGCTGCGCGCCGCCCTCGCCGCCGCCGAGGACGACCGCATCATCTACGACCTGCCCGGCATCGAGGAGCGCTACGACGAACTGCTGCGCCGGCTGCCCGGCGTGGACGTGAGCTTCGCGATGAAGGCGTGCCCCGTGGACGAGGTGCTGGCCCGGCTGGCGCAGAAGGGCGCCGGGTTCGACGCCGCCAGCCCCGGCGAGGTCGGGCAGGCGCTCCGCGCCGGCGCGCCCCCGGCCCGTATCCACTACGGCAACACCGTCAAGTCCGACCGCAGCATCCTCGCCGCGCACCGCCTCGGCGTCCGGGACTTCGCCACCGACAGCCCCGAGGACGTGCTGGCCGTCGCGGCCCTCGCCCCCGGCGCGCGGGTGTTCTGCCGGCTGGCCACCACCGGCGAGGGCGCGCTGTGGGGGCTCAGCCGGAAGTTCGGCTGCACGCCCGAGGAGGCGGTGCGGGTGCTCGCCGGGGCGCGGGCCGCGGGGCTCACCCCTGCCGGGCTCTCCGTGCACGTCGGGTCGCAGCAGATGACGGCCGCGGCGTGGCGCCGCGCCTTCGACGCGTTCGCGGAGGTGATGGCGGCCCTCGCCCGGCGCGGCATCCACCTGGACCACGTCAACCTCGGCGGCGGCCTGCCCGCGCTCGGCTACCGCGACCTGCGCGGCCGGCCGCTGGTGCCCGAGCTGGACGAGACGTTCGCGGCCATCCGCGCGGGCATGGCGCGGCTGCGCGCCGCGGCCCGCGGCCCGCTGCGCTTCGTCGTCGAGCCGGGGCGGCACCTGGTCGCCGACCACGGCGCCATCCGGGCGCACGTCGCGCGGCTGTCCTCGCGGCGGCAGCGGGACGGCGGGCGGGGCTACTGGCTCTACCTGAGCTGCGGCAAGTTCAACGGCCTGTACGAGGTGGACCAGTTGCAGTACCCGCTGGTGTTCCCCTCCCACGGCGCCGCCGCGGAACTGGTGCCCGCAATCGTCGCCGGCCCCACCTGCGACAGCGACGACGTGGTGGCCGAGGGCCGCGTACCGGTGCAGGTGCCCAGGGCGGCCGCGTCGGGGGATCCGGTGTGGATCCTGTCCAGCGGCGCGTACGCCGTCAGTTACATGACCCGGGGGTTCAACGGTTATGGCCCGCTACCGCACACCTGCCTGCGCGCCGGCTGACGTGCGCATCCGGCACATCGCCGCACACGACTGGGGCGCCATCGCCGCGCTGGAGGACCGCGCGTACGCCGACCGGGCGCTCGCCGAGGGGCGGGCGGCGCTCCAGGCCCGCGGCCGGGCCTCGCCCGGCACCTGCTTCGTCCTGGACGCCGGCGGCGGGCCGGAGGGCTACCTGCTCGCGCTGCCGTACCCGCGGTTCCGCTGCCCGGAGCTGCGCGGGGCGGAGGAGGCCGGCCACTCGTCGGACAACCTGCACCTGCACGACATCGTCGTCGCCGAGCACCTGCGCGGCGCCGGGCTGGCCAAGCGCCTGCTCGCCCGGCTCACCGCCACGGCCCGCGCCCGGCGCTACCGGCGGATCTCGCTCGTCGCCGTCGCGGGCACCGCGGGCTTCTGGTCGCGCCGCGGCTACCGGCCGCACCCCGACGTGCCGCCCCCGGCCGGCTACGGCCCGCGGGCGGTCTACATGTCCCGCGCGGTGTCCATGTCCAAGGAAGAGGGCTGAGGGCGATGCCGCCGATACGCGACGACTTCCGCCGGGCCCAGGTGGCCATCGCGGCGCTCTTCTGCTTCCTGGGCTTCCAGTACGTCACCTGGGTGTCCCGGCTGCCGCGGGTCAAGGACGAGCTGGACCTGACAGCGACGGAGCTGGGGCTGCTGCTCATGGCCTGCGGCGCGGGCGCGGCGGCGTCCTTCCCGCTGGTCGCCCACCTGATGAAGGCGATGGGCGCCAAGCGGCTCGCGTTCGCCTCGGCCGGCGCCCTGCTGCTGTTCCTGCCCGCGTTCGCCGCCGCGCCCAACTACCCGGCGGCGCTGGTCGTCGTCGCCGCCGACGGCGTCGCCGTCGGCTGCCTGAACGTGGCGATGAACGCGCAGGGCGCCGCGCTGGAGGAGATGCACGAGCGCACCGCGATGGCGAAGATGCACGCCACCTTCAGCGCCGGCTCGCTGGCCGCCGCGCTGCTGGCCTCCCTCGTCCAGACCGCGACCTCCCGGCTCGCCGTCCACTTCGCGGTGGCCGCCGTGCTGCTCGTGGCCATGCTCGCCGTCGCCCGCACCGGGCTGCCGGCCGAGGACGGCTTCCGGCAGCGGCCGGAGAAGGAGCGGCGCCGGTGGCGGCTGCCGTCCCGGCTGACGCTGTGGATGGGGTGCGCGATGGCGTTCGGCACGATCACCGAGGGTGCCATGAACGACTGGTCGACGCTCTACCTGGAGGACGTCGCCGACGCGGCGCCCGAGGTGGCGCCGCTGGGCATCGCGGTGGTCTCGGTGATGATGGTCGTCGCCCGCCTCTTCGCCGACGGCTGGCGCACCCGCTGGGGCGACGGGCCCGTGGTCATGCTCGGCAGCCTGCTGGCCGGCACGGGGCTCGCCGCCGCGGTGCTGGCGGGCGGGGTGGTACCGGCGCTGCTCGGGTTCGCGTGCGTCGGGCTGGGCGTCGCGGCCGTGACGCCGTGCGTGTACGTCGCGGCGGCCCGCGAGGGCCCCGACGCGCTGTCCCTGGTGGCGTCCATGGGCACCACGGGGCTGCTCGGCGGGCCCGCGGTGATCGGCTTCGTCGCGGGCGCGGCCGGGCTGGCGTGGGGCATGGGCGCCGTCGCCGCGTCCGCACTGCTCGTCTCGCTGTGTACGACCCGTATACGCTGGCCTGCGCTGAGCAACGCCTGAGCAACGCCCGAGCAGCGTCCGAGCGCCGGCGGGCGCGTACGGGGCCGGTGGAGAGACCGTTCGAAACGGGGGTGAGACGGCGTGGCGGAGCAGGTGCGCGGACGGACGCCGGAACCGGCCGGGAGCACGGCCGCGGGCGCCCCGCCGGGGCTGCCCGGGGGAGCGCGGCTGTGGACGTTCGACGCCGGGCCCGGCGTGGAGCCGGACCTCGCGGCGCTCGACGCCGGGGAGCGGCGGCGGCACGCGAGCTTCCTGCGCCGGGCCGACCGGATCCGCTACGGCGTCGCGCACGCCGCGCTGCGCCGCCTGCTCGGCGAGCTGACCGGCACCGCGCCCGCGGCGCTGCGCTTCGGACGGCGGGCGTGCCCCCGGTGCGGCGGCCCGCACGGCCGGCCGGTGCTCGAATCGCCCGCCGGAGGGCCGGAGTTCTCGCTCTCCCACGGCGGCGAGCTGGTGCTCGTGGCGGTCGCACCCGGCCGGGTGGGCGTCGACGTGGAGCCGGTCAGGGGCGCGCCGCCCGAGCCGAGCGTGGTGGAGCGGCTGCACCCGGCGGAGCGCGCGGTGGTGCTGGCGGCGCCGGAGGCGCTGCGGTCCGCCGCGTTCACGCGGCTGTGGACGCGCAAGGAGGCGTACCTCAAGGGGCTCGGCGTGGGCCTGGGCCGCGCCCTGGACGCGGACGACGTCTCCACCGCCGTACCGGGCTGGCACCTGGTCGATCTGGCCCCCGGGAACGGCCACGCGGGGGCGCTGGCCGTGGAGTCCGCGGGCGTCCGGGAGACGATCCGGGAAATCCGTGAACGCGGCGGCGAATTACCCTGATCCGGTGCCTCCGGTTGTTTTGGCGGGTCATTCCGGTTCCGCCCTGCGGCCCGGTTCGCCACCGAATGCGGCGCCGAGTCCGAACTCCGGCATATTGATATAGCGGGCCTCATAGGAGCCCGGCTGTATGTGGTACAGCTCGTGCCAGATACCGACGTCCCCGCCGCTGCCGACGGCGCGGTTGAACCACTTCCAGAACGACCTGTGCCGGTGCTCCTGCGATTTCGAGAACTCCATAATGTGCTCGGCCGACCGCCAGTACTGCACGACCGTGATCGTGCGGCCCTGGCGGCTCATTCTGCTGCCCAGCAGGCCGAGTTCCGGATCCTCGCCGAGTTCGACCAGCAGCTTGGGCATCGCGGTGAACGCGGGCCACCACCTGTGCACCTTCCACAGGTAATTGATGCGCATTCCCACCAGGAAGAGCACGAATCCGTGGCCGGTGTCGACATTTACCCTGCCCTGCTCTATCCGCGGCATGTCGTCCGGGTCCTTTCCGAGGGGCGTCGCGCTCGCCGAGCCGGTCGCCCGTCATCGTAGAGCGTCCGCCGTGTCGGCAACATCACCTGTGCAGAGGGCAGTTGAGACACCTAAAAGGGCAACATCCGCCGTTGCCCCCCGAGTAGGGACATGTCCGACAAATGTTTTGCGAAAAAAGAATGGTTCAGACCATCCGACTGCATGTACGATGACGCTCGCTCGAACGCAGAACCGCATGCGTGATGGCGTCCAGTCACCGCGCAACTACCATTTGTAACCCCCTGGACACGGCACCACATAACCCTCGCTGCACGGCCTGAAGTTTAGCTTTCACCGAACGGACAGGTACTTATGTGGAAGGCGGCCCGTGTGGAGATTCCGGTGGACTCCGCACATCAGCCGGTACGAAGCAACGACGAACTCTACGAAGGTCCGACGACGTTGCCCGCGGGGGCGCGTACCGTTACTGACAAGTTGTTCACAGAAACCCCCAAGACGGGCGTGAACAGGACGCGTTCCCTCCTGAATGTAGGATTCCGCGACGTCGGCGACCCCGGTCGGCCGCGCTCGCTCGACGTACACGCCGTGCTGTTCGACATGGACGGCACCCTCGTGGAATCCGCGGCCGCAATCGACCGCCATACCCGCATGTGGGCCAGGCGCCATTCCCTCGACCCCGAGGCGGTCATCCGCGCCTCCCACGGGCGCCGCGACATCGACGTCATCCGCGAACTGGCTCCGCAGGCCGACCCGCACGCCGAGCTGGCCTGGTTCGACCACCTGTCCTGCACCGACGCCGCCGGCGTACACGCCGCACCCGGTGCCCCGGGGCTGCTCGCCACCCTGCCCCCGCGCCGCTGGGGACTGGTGACCTCCGCGACCCGGAGCGTCGCCCGCAGCCGGATGGCGGCCGCGGGACTGCCGCTGCCCGACGTCCTGGTCTGCGCCGAGGACGTCGCCGCCGGCAAGCCCAGCCCCGAGGGGTACCTCACCGCCGCCGCCCGCGTCGGTGCGCCCCCCTCGCGCTGTCTGGTGATCGAGGACGCCGACGTCGGGCTGCGCGCCGCCCGGGCCGCGGGCATGCCCGCGCTCGCGGTCGCCGGACCGCCGGGCCCCGTCCACGGCCACCGGATCGCGGGCCTCGGCGCCCTCTCCGTCACCGCCGACTGAACCACCACCCGGCCGTACCCGCCGCCCCCGTACCCACGGGGCCCGCGGCCACGGCTGTCGTTCTCACGCCACGCGAAGGGGAGGCGGAGATGGACCTGAGAACCGCACTGCTGCTGCCCGGCCAGGGCGCCTACCGGCCCGGCGCGTTCGCCGGGCCGCGCAGCGCACCGGTCGCCGACCTGCTGGACGTCGTCGACGCGGTCGCCGCCGAGTTCGGCCACACCGCGATCTCGCCGCTGCTCACCGACACCGAGGCGGCCGACGGCCGCCGGCTGTCCGAGACCGACCCGTTCGCCCTCCAACTCGCGATCTACGCCGCCGCACTGGTGCACGCCCGCGAGGTCGACCTGCGCGAGCCCGCCGACGTCGTCCTCGGCCACAGCATGGGCGAGATGGCCGCCGCCGCCCACGCCGGCTGCTTCACCGCCGCCGACGGCGCCCGCATCGCCGCCCACCGCGCCCGGGCGCTGGAGCACACCGCCGCCGGCTCCGGCGGCATGCTGGCCCTCACCCTGCCGGCCCGCCGCGCCACCGCGCTGCTCGCCGCCGCCGAACTGCCCGGCGCCCGGCTCGCCGTCGTCAACGCGCCGCGGCACGTCGTCGTCTCGGGACCGGAGGCCGCCCTCGGCCGGCTCGCCGCCCTCGCCGACGTGCTGGACGTACGGGCCGTCCGGCTCACCGCGCCGTACCCCTTCCACAACCCGCTGCTGGCCACCGCCCAGGCCGAGTTCGCCGCCGCCGTCGAGGGCATCGCCGAGCGGCCGGCGCAGCGGCGGCTGTACTCGCCGGCCCTCGGCGGGCTCGTCACGGACGACACCGACGTCAAGGCGTCGCTGGTCGCGCAGCTCACCCGGCCCGTCGACTTCCTCGCCGCGCTGCGCGAGTTGCAGACGTACGGGCTGGAGTCGGTGGTGGAGTGCGGGCGCGCCGGGCTCGGGGAGCTGGTGCGGCGCGCGGTGGGGTGCCGGGCGGAGACGGCGGAGCGGTGGCTCGACGGACGTACGGGGGAGGGGACCGAACCCGCGCCGGTCGCGGCCCCGACCGCGCCGACCGCGCCGCCGGTGCCCGCGGCGCGGGCCGTCGTGACGGCCGGGCCCGGCCCCGTACCGGCCTCCGTGCACCTGCCCGAGGCCGACCCCGGCCCCGTTCCCGTACCCGCAACCGAGCCCGCGGCGACGGCTCCCGCGCCGGCCGGCCCCGGCGTCCTCGCCACCCTCCAGCAGGTCTACGCCGACCGCCTCGGCTACCCCGTCGAGGCCATGGACCCCGACGCCGACCTCGAAGGCGACCTCGGCATCGACTCCCTCAAGCGCATGGAGGTGCTCAGCACGCTGATCGACCGCTTCGGCCTGCACCACGTGGCCGACGACACCCGCTTCGCCCTCCAGTCCACCCTCGGCGGCCTCGCCCGGCTCATCGACGAGACCGGCCGCACCGCTCCCGCCGCCGGTGTACGGGCCGATGGCTGACGGCACCGCAGGCGGCGACCCCCGCCCGCCGCGCTACCGCGTCGAGGCCGGCGCCGCCGACCGCGCCGCCGCCGAGGCCGCCGTGGCGGCGCTGCGCGCACAGGGCCTGGACGCCGCCGTACGCACCGCGGGGTCGCTGCCGTCGCTCGCGGCGGCGCCCGGCGCCGACGGCTTCGGGCACGTCGACCCCGGCGCGGTCGTCGCCGTCGGCATGGGGCTCGCGGTGCCGGGCGCCGGTTCGCCCGACGAGCTGTGGCACCTGCTGCGCGACCGCGTACCGCAGTTCAGCGAGCCCGGGGACCGGATGGACATCGACGCGCTGTGGTCCGCGGACCCGGCCGCGCCGGACAAGACGTACGCCCGCACCTCCGGCTTCATCCACGACCTCGACCCCCACCCGCGGCTGCGCGCCGAACTCGCCGCCGGCCGCGCGCCGGAGCGGGAGCCGAGCGGCCGGTGGCTGCGCCACAGCGTCCTCCAGGCGCTCGACGGCGTCCGGATCGACGCCGGTACGCGCACCTTCGCCGCCGTGGGCATGACCGCGGACGGCGGCCACGCCGCCGAGCACAGCCTGCTGCGGCACGGCGCCCGGCTGCTGGCCGGGCCGGGAGGCGCGGACGCCGACCCGCTGGCCGCGCTCTACCCGGCCGGCTCGCCCGACCTCGCCGACACCGCGCCGTACCGCGTCGTGCGCGAGGCGCTGGCCGGGCTCGCGGACCCGGTGGAGACCGTCGTCGTCGACACGGCCTGCTCCTCGTCCCTCTACAGCTTCGACTTCGGCATGCGCGCGCTGCGCGAGGGCCGCGCGGACGTCGCCCTTTGCGGCGGCACGTACTCCGTCAACGCCCAGACCATGGTGCTCTTCGCCAAGCTCGACGGGCTCGCCAGGGGCGATCGCGTGCGCTCGCTCGACCGCGGTGCGGACGGCGTGCTCTTCTCCGACGGCGCCGCGGTCGTGGCCCTCAAGACGTACGCGCGG
Organism: Streptomyces sp. 184; assembly: GCF_045781775.1. Classification (NCBI taxonomy): domain Bacteria; kingdom Bacillati; phylum Actinomycetota; class Actinomycetes; order Kitasatosporales; family Streptomycetaceae; genus Streptomyces; species Streptomyces sp. 184. The sequence goes on from NZ_CP123230.1 coordinate 3,388,492, forward strand.
GCCCTGGCGGACGGCGATCCGGTTTTCGGCTTCGTCCGCGGCTTCGGCGGCTCCTCCGACGGGCGCGGCAAGGCGGTGTACGCGCCGAACCCCGCCGGGCAGCGGATCGCCCTCGAACGGGCCTGGGCGGCGGCCGGCGTGGCCCCGGACGACGTCGACTGGATCGTCGCCCACGCCACCGGCACCGCCGCCGGCGACCAGGCGGAGCTGCACGCGCTGGCCGCGGCGGCGCCCGGCAGGCGGTGGACGCTGACGTCCAACAAGTCGCTGATCGGACACACCGGCTGGGCCGCGGGCGCGGTCAACGTCATCCACGCGCTCCTCGCGCTGCGCCACGAGGCGATCCCCGCCCAGCACCTGTACACCGAGCCGGTCGCGGGCGCGGCCACCGTTCCCGTACGGACCCTGCCGTGGCGGCCGTCGCCGGGAGGCAGGGCCCGTACCGCCGGGGTCTCGGCGATGGGGTTCGGCGGCACCAACGCGCACCTGGTCGTCAGCGACCGCCCGGGCCCCGCGCCCGTGGCCGCCGCCCCGGAGCCCGTCGTGGTGGTCGCGACGACCGCCCTGGAGCCGGAGCGGGGCCCGGTGTTCGGCACGTCGTTCCCCACGCCGGCGCCGCTGGAGGTGCGGCTGCCGCCGGCGGTGCTGGAGCGGCTGGACCGCAGCCAGCTCATGGCCCTGCGGTGCGCGCTGGCGCTGCGGGAGGGCTGGGGCGCGCCGGACGCCGGACTCCTGGGGCGTACGGGGGTGTTCGTCGGGCACAGCGGCCAGGTGCGGCAGGCGCTGGCGTGCACGCTGCGCGCGTACCTGGACGACATCGCGGGCCGGGCGGGGACGGCGGTGGACACGGCCGCGCTGACCAAGGGGGTACGGGCGCTGGCACCCGAGAGCAACAGCGACTCGCTGCCGGGCCTGATGCCCAACATCATCGCGTCCCGGGTGGCGCAGCTCCTCGACCTGCACGGCCCGAACATGACGCTCGACGCCGGCCCGGACTCCTCCCACGCGGCCCTGGCGGCGGCCTGCCGCCACCTCGCGACGGGCGAGCTGGACGCGGCGGTGGTGATCGGCGCGACGGCGGCGGCCGAACTGGTGGCGCCGCCGCCGGGCGCGGTGACGACGGAGACGGCGGCAGCGGCGGTGCTGATGCGCCGCGGCGAGGCCGAGGCGCGCGGGCTGCGGGTGCTGGGGGAACTGGTCGTGGAGCCGCCGGGGCCGGGCGCGACGGCCCCGCCGGGGGCGGTGCCCCGCCCCGGCGCGGGTGCCGACGCGGTGGGGGTACGGCCCTACTTCCACGCCGCCGAAGGGCTCGTCGCCCTGCACCGCGCCGTCCGCGCGAACGACGCGGCGGCGGAGCTGGCGCCCGTGGCACCCGGCACCCCCGCGCTCACCTACGCGCCGGAGTCGCCCGAGGCCCCGGATCGGCTCGGCGAACTGCGCCCGCACACGCTGCGCCTGAAGCGGCTGGAGCGCCCCGCGGTACGCCCCCCGCTGCCCGCGCTGCCGCCGGACACCCTGGTGCTGACGAACGCCCCGGAGGACCTGGCCGGCATCACCCCGCCGCCCGGCTGCACCGTCGCGGTCCCGCGCGCGGCGCACGCGGAGCCGGCACCGGACGTGCACGTGCTCGGCACCCCGGAGGACCTGGCCGCCGTCCTGGCGGAGCACCGCCTCCGCCACGTGCGCGTCCTTTTCGACGCGAGGCGCCACCCGGCCGGGACCGCGGACCTCCCCACCGCCTGCCTGGAGTTGCAGGAGCTGGCCTTCGCCGCCGCGCATCTGCTCGCCGACGCCGTCGATGCCGGCGGATCCTTCGCCGTGCTGGTCCTCGACCCCGGCGGCCCCGTGCCCGGTCCCGCCGCCGGGCTCTTCACCGGCCTCGTGCGGGCGCTCGGCGCCGATCTGCCCGGCGGGCTCGTCTACGCCGTCGTGGCCGACGCCGGCGACCTGGGCGGCGGGCTCGAACTGCTGGGGCGGGAGTCCGCCGTCGAGCGGCATCTCGCCGTCGCCCACTACCGCCGCGGCGTACGCGCCGAAGCCGTGCTGGAGCCCGCCGACGACCCCCGCCCGCCGGTGCCACTGCCCCCCGGGCCCGTCGTCGTCGCGACCGGCGGCGGGCGCGGCATCACCGCCGAACTCGTCGACCAGCTCGCCGCGCTGTCCCGGCCCGCCGCGATCTGGCTGCTCGGCTCCGGGCCCGCTCCCGACGCCGCGGCCGGCGCCTCAGCCGACGGCCTCCCCGCCGACCGGCCCGCCGCCCTGCGGCGGCTGATGGCCGAGCACCCCGGCGCGAAGCTCGCCGAGCTGAACCGGCGCTACAACCGCGCGCGGCAGGCCGCCGAGCGGGCCCGCACCCTCGGCCGCCTCGCCGCCCGCCACGGCGCGGACCGCGTGCACTACCGGCAGTGCGACGTGCTCGACCCCGCCGCGCTGCGGGCCGTGGCCGCCGAGATCGCCGCGGCCGGCGGCGCCGACGTCGTCGTGCACGGCGCCGGCGTCGAGCGGGCCACCGCGCTGCGGCGCAAGACGCCCGCGGAGTTCTGCGCCGTACGGGACGTGAAGGTCCGCGGCTGGCTCAACCTGCGCGCCGCCTTCGCCGCCCACGACCCCGCGCTGTGGCTGGCGATCAGCTCGGTCACCACCGTCGTGGCCCGCCCCGGCGAGGCCGACTACATCTCCGCCAACGAGTTCCTCACCCACGCCGCCGCCCACGCCCGCGCCACCGCGGGCGCCGACGTGCACGCCCTGGTCTCGGGCCTGTGGACGGAGAGCGGGATGGTGACGCACACCCAGGTGCAGGACGCCTACCTCGCCCGCGAGGACAACTTCACCCACCTCGACGACGCCCTCGGCCGCCGCTACTTCCGCACCGAACTGCGCCACCGCCGCCGCGACCACCGCACCTCCGTGTGGCTCGGCGAGACCGAGTGGCGCATGCTCGGCGCCGTCGCGCCGGAGCTGCGCGCCGCCGGCGCCCGGCCGCACCAGCCCGCCGGGGCGTTCGTCCGCGGGCCCGGCGCGCCCGCCGAGGGCGGCGGCACGGCCTGGGAGGTACGGCTCGGCCTCGACGACCACGGGTACGTGCGCGACCACCGGGTCGACGAACGGCCCACGCTGCCCGGGACGTTCATCATGGAGATCGCCGCCGAAGCCGCCGCCGCGGTCGGGGCGGGGCGGCCGGTGGCGATCGAGGACGCCGTGTTCGCGCGGTTCGTGCGCGCGGCGGAGGAGCAGTGGCCGCGGCGGCTCGTGGTCACCGCGCGCGCCGAGCGGCCCGGGCGGGTAGACGTGGTCGTCGCCAGCCCGCCGCGGGGGCCCATCCCGGCGCAGGAGTACAGCCGGATGACGGTCGTCCTCGACGGCGCGTACGCTCCGCCGCCCGACCCCCGGCCCCTGCCCGGCACCCTTGCGCCCGCCCGCGACGCCTACGCCCTGGCCGGCTCACCGGTCCGGCTCGGCGGGCTCTTCGACTCGCTCCGCGAGCCCCGTACGGGCGCCGCCTGCGGCACCGCCCGGCTGCACCTGCCGGCGCCCGGACACCTCGGTGCGCTACGGGACTTCCTCCTCCCCGCACTGGCCATGGACAGCCTGCTGCGGGCGACCGCCGCCACCCCCGCCACCGCTGCCGTCGGTGACGCCGCCGACGCACCCGTCCCCGTGCCCGTCCGCATCGACCGGTTCGACCTGTACGCCCCCGGCAACGACGCCGCGCTCGCCGCGGAACCCGCGCCGGTCGACCTGCGCCACCGCACCGCGGGCGACGGCACGGTGGCCGGCTGCGAGGCGGTCGGCGACGGCGGGCGGGTGCTGTTCGCGTTCACCGGGCTCACCACCCGCGACAAGCGGGAGTCCGCCCGGCTCACCGTCCGCCCCGCAGCCACCGCCGCAAGGAGCGCCCGATGACCGCGCTGTACGACGTCGCCGCCCACGTCGCCCCCGTGTCGGTGCCCATCGCCGACCTCGCCCCCCGCCTCGGCGTCGGCGACCGCGACCTCGCCCTGTTCCACCGCTACTTCGGCCTGCGCGACGTGCGCATGTCGCCCGGCGCCGGACTGCGCGAGATGACCGTCGCCGCCGGCCGCGAGCTGACCGCGCTGAAGGGCAACGAGCACCGCGTGTCGTACGTCGTCAGCGCCCGCACCATCCCCATCGGCTCCCGCGCCTCGCAGAACCCGGTGCACGACGCCGCCGACGAACTCGGCGTGGGGCACGCCGCCGTGTTCACCGTCACCCAGCAGGCGTGCTCCTCCGGGCTCGCCGCCGTGGACCTCGCCGGGCGGCTCCTCGCCGAGGACGGCGACCCCGACGCGCTGGCGCTCGTCGTCGCCGGCGAGAAGGCCGACTGGCCCACCGCCCAGCTCATCCCCGGCACCACCGTGATGGGCGAGTCGTCGGCCGCCTGCCTGGTGTCCGCCGGCGGCAGCGGCGACGTGCTGCGCAGCTACGTCACCCGCACGTTCGGCGAGTACCACGACGTGAAGCTGCCGCCGCCGCGCGGCGAGGAGTTCGAGCGGCGCTACGCGGAGCGGCTGACGGCCGTGATCCGCGAGGCGGTGGCCGCGGCCGGGATCGGCATGGAGGACCTGGCGTGGATCCTGCCGCACAACGTCAACCGCATCTCCTGGGCGAAGGCCGCGCAACTGCTGGACTTCCCGCGCTCGCGCATCTGCCTGGACAACGTGGCCTCGCTCGGGCACTGCTTCGGCGCCGACTCCTTCATCAACTACGTGACCCTGCGTGACGCCGGACGGCTCCGCAAGGGCGACTGCTATCTGATGGCCGCGGTGGGGCTCGGCGCCACCTTCGCGGCCGCGGTGTTCCGCCATTGACGGCGGGCGCACCCGCCGACACCGCCGTGAACGCCAGGAGAAGAACGCCAGGAGAAGGGGGACGAGATGGGGGACGACATGACCGGCAACCCGCCGGCCGACGACTTCATGAGCGGCGTCCGGCGCGCCTGCACCGGCGACCCGGCCGCACCGCTCGTGCTGCTCGGCAACATCGAGGTCGAGCGCGACTGGGCGCACGGCGAGCCCGGCGTGCCGGCCGTCGGGGACAACGCGCCCTCCCCGGTCGTCGCGCGCATGGACGAGTTCGCGCTGCTGCTCGGCGGCGCGGGCGACCACGTGGTCCTCAAGTCCGCGCCCGACCCCGGCTATCTCGACCACCTGCGCGGCATCGGCCTCGACCTGCCGCACGTGCAGGTCACCGACCGCTGCCGGCCCGGCGTGCCCGTCACCGAAGAGGCGCTGGACTCGCCCGGGCTGCTCGCGCGGCTGCGGCCGCTCGGCGCCGCCGGCGTGCGGCTGCTGCCGCACGGGATCTCCGCCGCCGAGGAGGAGCTGGGCCGGCGGGCCGGGCTGGCCGCCGCGCTGCCGCCGGCGGCGCTCGCCAAGCGGGTCAACAGCAAGATCTACAGCCGCCGCGTCACCGCCGAGCTGGGCGTGCCGCTGGCCGAGGGCTGGGAGTGCGAGTCGGTCGCGGAGTTCGAGGCCGTGGCGGAGAAGGCCGCGGCCAGGATCGCGGAGGGCGCCGTCGTCGGGGTCAAGGACGCCTACGGCGTCTCCGGCAAGGGCATCGTCGTGGCCGACCGGGCGCGGCGCCTTGAGCAGGTGGTGCGGATGGTGCGGCGGCGCGCGGAACGTACCGGGGACGACCGGCTCGCCGTGGTCGTGGAGGTGTGGGCCGACAAGGCCGCCGACCTCAACTACCACCTCACCGTGGGCCGGGACGGCTCCGTGCGCTTCGACTTCGTCAAGGAGGCGCTGACCGCCGGCGGCGTCCACAAGGGCCACCGCTTCCCGGCCCGGCTGACCCCCGAGCAGCACGCGGTCGTGGCGGACACCGCGCGGCTCCTCGGCCGCCGGCTGGCCGCCGACGGCTACCACGGGCCCGTGGGCGTCGACGCGCTCGTACGGACCGACGGCTCGCTGCTGCCCGTGCTGGAGATCAACGCCCGCAACAACATGTCCACGTACCAGACCCGGCTCCAGGAGCGCTGCGTCCCGGCGGGCGCGGTCGTCGTCGCGCGCCAGTACGACGTGCGGCTGCCCGGCCCCGTCCCGTTCGACCGGCTCGCCGCCGCGCTGGGCCCGCTGCTCTTCGACCGCGCCGCCGGCCGCGGCGCGCTCCCCGACAACCACGCGACCGTGAACGCCGCCTTCGCCGGCGCCGACGCGCCCCCCGCCGCCCCGGCGGACGGCCGCTTCTACTTCCTGCTCGTCGCCCCCGGCCAGGCGGAGGCGGACGCCCTGGACGCCGAAGTGGCCGCGCGCCTGACCGAGTTCGGAGACGTACGATGACCGACGCCACGCCCGCCACCCACTGCCAGGGCCTCGCGCTCACCGACCTGGCCGCCGAGTTCGGCACGCCGCTGTACCTCTACGACGCCGACCGGCTCCGCGACCAGTACACGGGCCTCAGGCAGCGGCTGCACCCGGCGCTGCGCCTCTTCTACTCCCTCAAGGCCAACCCCAACATCGCCGTCACCCGCACCATGCGCGAGCTGGGCGCCGGTCTGGAGCTGTCGTCGCTGGCCGAACTGGCGACCGCGCAGCGCGCCGGGGCCGCCGGCGAGGAGATGCTGTTCCTCGGCCCCGGGAAGAGCCGCGACGAGATCGCCGCCTGCCTCAAGGCCGGCGCCCGGCTGATCGCCGAGTCGCTGCCCGAGCTGGCCGTCATCGACGAGGAGGCCCGGCACCGCGGCGTCACCGCCGAGGTGCTGCTCCGCGTCAACCCGGCGTTCGAGCTGAAGGGCGGCGGGCTGACGATGGGCGGCAAGCCGCGGCAGTTCGGCATCGACGAGGAGACGCTCGACGCGCTCGACCCCGCCGACCTGCGGCGGTACGGCAACGTCCGGGTGACCGGCGTGCACGCCTACATGGGCACCCGCATCCTGGCCGCCGCCGCGATCGTGGAGAACACCCGGCGCATCCTCGAACTGGCCGAACGGCTCGCCGGGCGGCTCGGGTTCGACCTCGGCACGGTCGACGTCGGCGGCGGGCTCGGCGTCGCGTACCACGCGGCCGAGAGCGACCTCGACGCCGACGAGCTGACCGCGGGCGTCAACCCCGTGATCGCCGACTTCCACACCGCGCACCCGGACACCCGGCTGGTGATGGAGCTGGGCCGCTACCTGGCCGCGCCCGCCGGGACGTACCTCACCCGGGTCCGCTACACCAAGGAGTCGCGCGGCGAGCGCTTCGCCGTCTGCGACGGCGGCACCAACCACCACATGGCCGCCGTCGGCATCGGCTCGCCCTTCCGCCGCAACTTCCCGATGCACCGCGTCGGCGGCGGCTCACCCACCGCCGCGTGGAACGTCACCGGGCCGCTGTGCACCCCCAACGACACCCTCGGCAAGGGCGTCGACCTGCCCGCGGACCTGGCGCCCGGCGACCTCGTCGCCGTCACCCGCTCCGGCGCGTACGGGCCGAGCGCCTCGCCCGTGCTGTTCCTCAGCCACGGCCACCCCGCCGAGGTGCTGGTCCGCGACGGGCGCGCCCACCTCGTACGCAGCCGCGACACCGTCGACGAGCTGCTGGAGCGGCAGTTCGACACCGGGCCCGCGGCGCCCGCCGCCCCGGTCCCGTAGCCCCGGCCACCGCAGGTACCACCGCACCGCACGCACCACCGTTCCGCACAGGAGGCAGAGCATGACCACGCACGTCGACGAGGCCCGGTCCGACCTTGAGGCCAAGGTGATCAAGTCCCTGGAGGTCGTGCTGCGCAAGGACCTCGGCGAGGCCACCGCGCAGACGAAGCTCTTCGAGGAACTGGGCCTGGACTCCACCAGCGTCCTCGAACTGCTCATGACGCTGGAGGACGACCACGGCATCGAGATCGACCCCGAGACCCTGGAGCCCGAGCACCTGGAGACGGTCGGCGCGGTGTGCGCGTTCATCGAGGTGTCCGCCGTCTCCGGCGCGGAGGGCTAGGCGGTGGCGATCCCCGTCGCACTGGAGCGGCTGACCGCGGTCGGGCCGCCGGCGCCCGGCCACGGCGGCACCACGGCCGCCGACCTCCGGGAGTACGCCCGCGACCTGGAGACGGTCTACGGCCCGCTGCCCGACCGCACCTGGCTGGAGCACGGTGAGCGCGTCTCGTACGCGGACCTCGTCACGGCCGTCGCCGGCGCGCTCGGCGGCCCGGACAGCGGCGTGGACCTGCTGCTCACCGTCACGCCGGTGCCGGACTGCCAGGCCCGGGTGCTGCCCGGCTGCCTGCTGGCCGAGCTGCTGGGCGGCCGGCCGCCGGTCATCGGCGTCAACGACCAGGGCGCGGCAGGGGCGTTCACCGCCCTGCGCCTGGCGCGCGCCCGGATCGCGGGCGGCGAGGCGCGGCGGGCCGCGGTCGTCGTCATGGAGCAGTCCACGCTGCCGCCGGAACCCGGCTACGCGCTGCCGCCGGGCACCGGCGCCGCGGTCGTGGTCGTCGGCGCGGACCGCGCCGGGCCCGGCACCGGGCTCCGGCTGGCGGAGCTGACGGTCCGCCGGCTGCCCGCGGCGGACCGGCGCCCGGGAGGGGCGCGACCGGGCGGCTGGCTGCGGCCCTGGTACGAGGCCGCCCTGCGGCACGCCGCGCGGCCCGGCGGCGAACTCGCCCTCGCCGACCGGGACGAGGCCCTGGGCTACGACTGCCGGGTGCTGTTCGCGCCCGCCGCGGCCGGCCCGTACGCCGCGCCGGGGGAGACGCCCGAGGCGGGCGGCGCCGCGTACGAGCGCGTGCGCCCGTACGCGGCGCCGGGGCCCGCCGCCCCGGCTCCGGCCGCGGCGGCATCCGGCGGGCTCACCGCCCCGCATCCGCAGCAGAGCGCAATGGAGGCGCGGACGTGACCGCACAACCACTCCGGCACCCACCCGCAGAACCAGCCGCAGAACCGGCCGCCGGCCCGGCCCTCGGCCCGGTCGGCGCCCCGGTGTTCGACACCGCGCTCGGGCTGCGCTGCCGCGCCCGCGCCAAGGCCGAGGGCCCCGCCCCCGCCCTCGCCGAACTCCGCGCCGGGCTCGGCCCGGACGCCCGCGCCTGGGGCCCCGGCGGGCACGCCCTGCTGCCGCTGGCCGCCGCCGAGGCGCCCGGCGGTGCGCCCGTCGCCACCCTGGAGTTCGCCTCCGGCGACCTCGGGGTGTGGCGGGACGAACGCCACCGCGACGGGACCACCGGGCCCTGGACCGCCGGGGTGCTGTGGATCCGGCTCGGCCTCACGGAGCAACTGCTGCGCACCGCGGCCGACCACCTGGCGGGCCGCCGGGTGGGCGGCGAGGTGCTGGCCGAGATCTCGTCCGTACGTACCAGGCTCGGGGAAGCCGCCGCGGACCTGGTGGAGGCCCGGCTGCTGCTGGAGCACGGCGCGGACGACGGCGCGGCCGGCCACGAACCGGAGGAAGGACCGGGCACCGGCAAAACGGCGGGCGCCGCCGGCACCGGCGCGTCCGGGCCCGGCCGCCGGCCCGGCGGCGCCGCACAACCCGTCGCCGGCATCCCGCCCGGCTCCGCCGCAGTCGCGGCCGACGCGCTCGTGCGTGCCCAGCGGGCCGCGCTGCGGCTGCTCGGCGCCGCCGGCTATCTCGACGACGGCCCCGGCCGGCTCGCCCGCGCCGTCGACCTGCTGGCCGACGTCCATCCCGTCGCCGCAGACCCGGCGGCCGGCCGCCACGCCACCGAGGTGAGCCCATGACCACGACCCCGACCCGCACCCCGCCCCCCGCGCGGCACCGGCCGCCGGCCGCGCCGCCCCCCGACCCCGCGCGGCTGCGCGCCGCCGTCGAGGAGTACGCGCGGGCCTTCCGCGCCACCGCGCTGGCCATGGACGAGCCCGGCGCCGACCCCAGGACCCTCAACCCCGTCGTCCACGACGCCTACTTCCCCGTCCTCCTCGGCCTGCCGCCCGCGTACAACCCAGACCCGCTGATCGTCGACGGCCGCCCCTGCCATCTGCACACCTGCGTCGAGCGCGTCGTCGTCTACGAGCGCCTCGCCTGGGGCGACGCCGCGCTGATGGTCGCCGCCCCCGGGCCCTCGCTCTCCGGCGTACTCACCGAGGAACTGGGCGACGACGACCAGAAGGAGCGCTACTACTCCACCCTCGCCGCCCGCCCCACCTGGACGTTCTTCGCGCTCACCGAACCGCACGCCGGCTCCGACGCCACCGCGCTGACCACCGCGCTCGCCGAGGCCGGCACCCCCGGCTCGTACCGGCTGAGCGGCGTCAAGAAGTACATCGGCAACTCCGTCCGCGCCGACCTCGGCGTCGTCTTCGCCCGCATCAAACCGGGCCCCGTCGGCGTCGTCGCCGTGCTGGTCGAGCCCACCCGGCCCGGCTTCACGGCCACCGCGCTGCCCACCACCGGCATGCGCGCCATCGGGCTCGGCGAAGTCCGCCTCGACGACGTGCCCGTGGCCCGCTCCGACATCCTCGGCATGCACCTGTCCGCCACCCGCCGCGGCATCGTCGGCGCGATGCGCACCTTCAACCGCGCCCGGCCCGTCGTCGCCGCCATGGCCCTCGGCATCGCCCAGGCCGCCTGGGACTACGCCGCCACTCACCGCCGCGCGCTGCGCGCCGACGAGTCGTACGCGATGGAAGGGCTGCGGCGCCGGCTGGCCGGCACCCGGCGGCTGGTCCTGGCCGCCGCCGAACAGGCCGACCGCGACCCCGGCGACGGCACGGTCGCCTCGGCCGCGAAGTACCGGGCCGCCGAACTGGCCCTGGAGACGGCCGAGTACGCGCTCGGCCTCTTCGGCCCCGGCGCCCGGCTGGAGCACCCGCTGCTGGACAAGCTGCACCGGGACGCCCGGGCCTTCGAGTTCATGGAGGGCACCGGCACCATGCAGCGGCTCAACCTGGCCCTGGGCCACCGGAAAGGCAGGATCCTCGATGACTGACGTCAAGGAGCACGGCGACCCGGCCCCGGGGCCCGCCCCGGCCCCGCCCGACGACCTGCGGGTCCGGCTGCGTGCGCTGGCCGTCCCCATCTGCCTCGGCGTCGTCACCGGCCTCGGCGCCCAGTTCGCCATCTCGGCGCTGCTGGGCAACATGGGCGGCGACGCGCTGTACATCAGGGCCCTGTTCATCCCCATCTCCTTCTTCTTCCTGGCGCTGGAGGAGGGCATCGAGATCAGCAGCCAGGTCGTCTCCGCCCGCCGCCGCGGCGCGGACGCCGGCGACGACTCGCAGCCGCCGCTGGTACGCATCGGGGCCATCGCGCTCGGCTGCTTCGCCGTCGCCGCCGCGGTCATCGCGCTGGCCGCGCCGCAGATGGCCGCGACGCTCGACGTGGACGCCGACTCGCACGACGACTTCGTGCTCTTCGCCCGGCTGGTGGCCGCCTCGTTCCTGCTGGCGGTCCTCACCTCGGTGGTCGCGGGCACCCTGCGCGGCTGGGGCAGCGCGCGGTCGGCGTCGGTGATCACCATCGCCGTCGCCGGGATGCAGGTGCTCGGCGTGTGGCTGCTCGGCTTCTACGCCGACATGGGGGTCTTCGCCGTGCCCGCGTCCATCGCCGGCGCCTCGGTGGTCGGCCTCACGTCGGGGCTGATCCTGCTGGCGCGCACCGGGCTGCTGCGCTTCGGCGGGCCGGCGGAGCCGCTGAGGCAGACGGTGGCGGTCCTGGTCACCGTCGGGGTGCCGGTGGCCGTCTCGTACCTCTTCATCGCCGGCATGAACTACACCTCGCTGTGGGTACTGTCCGACTTCGGCTCCGACGCCGTCGCCGGCTACGGCGGCGCGCACGCCGTCCAGGTGCTGTCCCTGTCGCCCGCGATCGCGCTCGGCTCGGCCGTGGCCATCACCATGAACCAGTCCCTCGGCGCCGGCGAGAGCCATCTGCTGCGGCCCATCCTGCGCGAGGGCGTGCGGTACGTGCTGATGGTGTACGCACTCCTGGCCGTCGCCGGCTTCGCGCTGGCCGGGCCGCTCGGCAGGCTGATGAGCGACGACGGCGGCACCGCCGCGTTCACCGACGACTACCTGACGATCGTCGCGCCGAGCTGGCTGGCGTTCGGGCTGCTCAACATGGTGACGATGAGCCTCCAGCAGGTACGCAACGGGCACATCACCATCGCCTCCGACATCGTCTACCTCGCCGCCGTCAACGTCGGCGGCGGGCTGATCGCGCGCGCCGTGGACCACGCGGAGGCGTACTTCGTCGCCCTGGCCGTCGGCAACGTCGTCATCGCCGGGCTGCTGCTGGCCACGGCGTGGCAGCGCTTCGGCCGCGCCGCGGAGGCGGCCTAGGTGGGCGCGGGTGCGGCCGGCGACGGGGGCACGGCCGGCGAGGGGGACGGCGGCGCGGTACGGGTCTGGGACGTCGACCTGTCCGGCGACGCCGGTGCGGCGGGGGCGGCCGGCCCGGCCGCCGGGCTGCTCACCGACGCCGAACGGGCGCGGGCCGCACGGCTCGCCGACCCCGTACGCCGCACGGCGCTGCTCCGCTCGCACGCCGCCGCCCGGCGGCTGCTCGCCGACCACCTGCGGCTGCCGCCCGAGCGGATCGGCTGGACCCCGGGCCCGGCCGGCAAGCCGGCGCTGACCGGCGCGGGCCGCGGCTGCGAGTGGAACCTGTCCCGCTCCGGGCTGCGCGCCCTCGTCGCCGTGGGCGGCGCCGGGCCCGTCGGCGTCGACCTCCAGGCCGAACACCCGCACGGCGACCCGCTGGCGCTCGCCCGGCGGTTCTTCGCACCGGCCGAGGCGGCGCGGCTCGCCGCGCTGCCTCCGGGCGGGGCCCGGGTGCGGCGGCTGTGCCTGCTGCTGTCCCGCAAGGAGGCGTGGGCCAAGGCCGCCGGCGGGCGGCTGCTGGACTTCCTGCGCCGCGACGTCGGCGACGCCGGTGACGGCGCCGACGGCCCGGCGCCCCGCCGGCTGGGCGGCGTCGAGTACGCCGTCGCCGACCTCACGATCGGACCGGGGTACGCCGCCGCGGTCGCCACCACCGGCCGCACGACCGGCCGCATCGACTACCGCAGTTGTGACTGGAGGGATCTGTGCGTACGGAACTGAGCGAGGCGGCGGGCCACACCGCCCGCGTGGTCACCGTCGGCATCGCCGAGGTGCCCGCGGGCCGGGGGCCCGTGACCTGGGGCCAGTGGGCCATCCGGCGGGCGATGCTCGACACCGAGCCCGACGACCACGGCACCAACGTCAAGGTGGTGGTGCCCGTCGCGCCCGCCGTCCCGGCCGCCCGCGCGGTCGAGGCCGTCCGCGGGCTGCTCACCGTGTACGACTCGCTGCGCACCCGCGTCCACGTGGCCGGCGACGGCGCGATGCGGCAGGAGCTGGACGGCGACGGCACGTTCGACGTGCACCTCTTCGACGCGGCGGACGCCGCGGGCGCCGCCGCGCTCGCCGACGCCGTCGAACGACACTGGCGCACCGTGCGGTTCGCGTACGACCGCGAGTGGCCGGTGCGCGCCGCGCTCGTGTGCGTCGACGGCGCGGTGGTGCGCGCCGTGCTCGTCCTCGCGCACATCGCCACCGACGCGATGGGCCTGACCCTGCTGCACCGGGCGCTGACCGAGCTGCTGCACGGCGCCGATCCCGCGGAGCTGCGCGCCGCGAGCCGCGGGCTCCAGCCGCTGGCGGAGGCCGGGTTCCAGGCGTCCGAGAAGGGCCGCAAGCGCGACGGGGCGGCCCGGCGGCACTGGGTGGAGTCCCTGCGCGACGCCCCCGAGCGGCTGTTCGCGCGCAGGCCGGGCGCCCGCCCGGAGTTCCGGCAGGCGGTGCTCGCCTCGCCGAGCCTGCCGGGCGCGCTGCGGACCCTCGACGAGCGGTGGCGGATCAGCTCCTCGGCGATCCTGCTCGCCGCCGCCTCCGCGGTGGTGGCCCGGCAGTCGCGCCACGACCGCGCCGTGTTCCAGGTGATGGTGAGCAACCGGTTCCAGCCCGCGCTGCGGGAGGCGGTGAGCACGGTGACGCTGGAGGGCCTGTTCACGCTCGACGCGGGGCTCGGACCCGACGCCGGGCCCGCGGCCTTCGAGGCGCTCGCCCGGCGCGCGGCGCAGGCGGCGATGAAGACGTACTACCACGCCTACTACGACAAGTCCGCGCTCCTGGACGACCTGCGCCGGCTCGACGAGCGGCGCGGCCGGCCGGTGGACAGGACCTGCTGGTACAACGACCTGCGCGACATGATCACCGACGCCCGTTCGGTGGACCGGCGCGAACACGAGGGCGTGCGGCCGGAGAAGTCGGTCATCGAGTGGCAGACGCTCGGCCGGCAGTCGGAGACGTCGGTGGCCTGGCACGTGTACAGCAGCAGGCACTTCATGCCGGTGTCCCTGACCATCGACACCGGCCTGATCGACGAGCCCGCCGCGGAGGCGATGCTCACGGGGTTCGAGGCGCTGATCGTCGACGCGGCGCGGGCGGCCAAGGCCGCCGGGCCGCCGGCCGGCGACGTCCCCGGGCGTGCTGCGGACGCGGGTGCCACGGGCCGTAGCCGGGCGGCGCTCGCATGACGCGACCGGCCGTCCGGCTCAGCACCGTCGTCATGTGCCACCCCTCGCGCCTCGCCGGCGCCGAGCGGGTCGCCGCCGAGTGCGCGCCGCTGCCCGCCCGTATCGTCCGGGACCCGGACCCCGACGGCTTCCCCAGCCCGCTGCGCACCGCGAAGGTCGCGTGGGCGGCGATCGCGCCCGGCGCCACCCACCACCTGGTGGTGCAGGACGACGTCAGCCTCGTCCCCGGCTTCGCCGACCACGTCACCGCGCTGCTCGAACGCCACCCGGACCGCGCGGTGTCGCTGAGCGTGCTGTGGGTGTCGCCGTACAACTCCTACCGGGTGCGGCAGGGCGCCGTCGGCGGCTACGCCTCGGTGCGGCTGGCGCCGTGGGAGTGGGTGCCGTCGCTGGCCCTGGCGCTGCCCGCGGAGACCGCCCGCGAACTCGCCGCGTTCCTCGCGGAGTTCCCCGACGTCACCCGCGACGACGACGAGCACATCGCGGTGTTCTGCGCCGAGCGCGGCATCCCGGTGGTCGCGCCGGTGCCGCACGTGCTCGACCACGGCGTCGGGCCCTCGGTGGCGGGCAACGACCACCACGGCATCCGCCTCGCCGTCGCCTGCGCGGACGGGCCCGTCGGCACCGGCCACTGGGCGGGCCCCGAACTGGCCGACCCCGCGCACCACGGCGGCCTCGGCTACGCCGTCGAACTCGTCGCGTCCCGCTGCCACATACGGATCCGCCGCAGCGGCGCGCAGGAGGCGGCGGAGCAGCCGTTCACCTGGCCGTGGCGGCCCTGGTCGGCGCTGCTCGGCGTGGCGCACGAGACCGTCACCGCCGCCGCCCGCGCCGCCGGACCCGCGCCGGGGGCGCTGCCCGCGGAGCTGGCCGGCGAGGTGTGGGCCGCGGGCTACCTGCTCGGGGCGCTCACCCCGGACGGCGGGGACGAGCGTCCCGGGCACCGGCGCGTCCGCGAGGAGGCCCGCGCGGCGGCGCTGCGGAGCTGGATCACCTCCGGGCTGCGCGCCGACGACCGGGCGGAGCTGGGCGAGGAGGGATGCGCGGCGGCGGCCGGGTGGGCCGCGCGCGCGGTGGCCGCGGGCCGGGCGGCGCGCGACGCGGGCGAGGCACCGGCGCACGGAACGGACACGCCGGGGACGTACGAGAGGGTGCCCGCGGCGTACGAGGGCGTGGTGCCTGCGCCGTACGGGGACACCCCCGCGGCGTACGACGCGGCCACGCCGTACGAGGACGCGCCCGGCGCGTACCGCACGGCGGACCGCGACGGCGCCGCCGACGCCACCCGCCGCGCCACCGCCCACCGTGCCGCCGTGGCGCGGATGGCCCGCCGCGAGGCGAGCCTCCTGCTCGGTCCCGCGCCCGAGGAACTGCCCGACGTCCGGCTCAAGGTCGTGCCCTGCCCGGAGCACCCCGCCGCCGACCCGGCGCTGCCCACCCGCGACCTGCCGGTGCGCTGGCTCGGCGAACACCTCAGCGAGGTCGCCGGCGACTCCACGCTCGCCGTCCTCGCCTGCGAACGCCTCGAACCCCGCCCGCTCGCCGGCCTCGCCGCGCTCATCGACGGCGGCTGGAAGGGCACCGTCGAGACCCGCGCCGCCACCGCGGCCCGGCTGCGCGCCGCCGGGCTGCGCGGCGCGGCGCTGACCGCGGCGGTGGACGACGCCGAGCGCCGCTTCGCCGCCGGCGACGGCGCCACCGTCACCCTTCCCGCGGCCTGCCGCGCCGCCGGCGGCACACCGCGCCGGCTCTGGCCGCACGACGACCCGGAGTTCTCCGCCGACGACGACCTCTACGCGCGCCTGCGGCTGCGGCACGTGCGCGAGATCGCGCTGTAGCCCGACCCGCGGCAACGAACGGACGGAAGGTGGTGCGGCCTTGGCCGAATCCCCGGGGAAGCCGGCCCACGGCGGCCGGCTGCGGATGCTGGCCGTCGGGGCCCACCCCGACGACATCGAGCTGGGCGCGGGCGGCCTCGTCGCCAAGGCGCACGAGCAGGGCCACCGGGTGGCGTTCCTGATCCTCACCGACGAGGGCGCGCACGGCCCGCAGCGGCGCCGCGAGGCGGTGCGGGCCGCCGGGGCGCTGGGCGTCGCGCCCGGGGACGTGCACTTCGCGGGCTTCCCGGACGGCCGGCTGCGGGCCGACGGCCCCTCGGTCGGCCGGGTGCGGCAACTCGTGCGGCGGTACGGCATCCGCCCCGACGTGGTCGTCACGCACACCCAGGCGGACAGCCACAACGACCACGCCGAGGCCGGCCGGCTCGCGCACGCGGCTTTCCGCGACACCGCGTACCTGCACTTCTCCATCCACATCTCCGCCGAGAGCGACCGCTTCTCGCCGCGCGTCTTCGTCCGCCTCACCCCCGAGCGGCTGCGTGCGAAGAGCCGCGCGCTGGCCTGCTACGGCTCGCAGGCGCGCCGGATCGGGCGGCTGGAGCTGGCCAAGTACGAGGAGAAGCTGGGGCAGTCGGCCCGGCTGGGGCGGGCGGAGGGCTTCGAGGTCGCCGTGCAGTACGGGACGCCCGACGCGCTGCTACGGACGGTGGGCCTCAGCGACTCGGCGTTCCACCGGTTCTGGCAGCCGGTGGTCGCCGACGGCACGGTCACGCTGCTCTACGGCGTCCCGGACCGCGGGGACCGGGAGTCGCTGGTGCACCGGCACGCCGCGCAGGACGAGTTGCGCCGGGCGTTCATCGACTGCTGGCCGCCGCCGTACCCGCTGCGCGAGCAGTTCGCGGACACCGACGAGGCGCTGACCGTCGCCGCGGCCGGCAGCGTCGTCACCACCTGCGGGCCCGAGGACAACCGGATCGCCGCGAGGCTGCGCGCGTCCGGGCGGCTCGTGTGGGCGGCGGAGACCGACGGGGCCGGCCGCGGCGGGCTGCGCGACCTGCGCACCGGCCGCCTCCTGCGCGGCGGCGCCCGCCGCCATCTCGGCTGCGTCGCCCGCATCGAGAACCCGTTCCGGCGCGGCGGGTACGCCGTGGTCGCCGGCGGTGCCACGGAAGCGGCCACCAGGGCGGGCCTGGGGCTGCTGGCCGATCCCGGCCGCTGCCCCGGGCTCCTCGACGTCTTCGACCGGGAGCCCGCCGCGCACGTCGCCTACGCGGTGGACCCGGTGACCGGCGGGCTGACGCTCGTCGAGGTACGGCACGGCAGCGACACACCACCCCTGTGAGGAGCCCGACGATGACCGCACGACTGGTCCTGATCACCGGCCACACCTTCGGCCTGCGCGCGTACGAGGGCGTGTTCGCCTCTTCCGCGTACCTCGACGGGCGGATCGAGGTGCCGCTGATGGTCGGGCTGCCCGAGGAGCGGGCCGCCGGCACGGTCGGCTACGCCCCGGTCGCCGGCCTCGCGCGGGAGCAGGGTGCGCAGTTCGCCGCCGCGAAGGACGGCACGCTGCGGGAGCTGGCGCCGGCGATACGGGCGTGCGAGCCGGACTACCTGCTGGTCGTCGGCTGGTCGCGGCTGGTGCACCCGGAGGTGGTGGACATCGCCCCGTACGGCGGCATCGGCATGCACCCCACGAAGCTGCCGCTGGGCCGCGGGCAGGCGCCGATCCCGTGGACGGTCATCAAGGGGCTGCGCAGCACGGCGCTTTCGGTGTTCTTCCTGGAGCCGGCGGCGGACACGGGACCGGTGATCGCGCGGTACGACATGGAGGTACGGGCCCGGGAGACGGCGTCGTCGCTGTTCCACCGGATGGCGCAGACGCACTTCACCGCCGGGCTGGAGCTGGCCCCCGCGCTGGCGGAGCGCCGGGTGCGGGGCGACGTGCAGGACCCGGCGGCGGCGACGCGGTGGTCCAGGCGGCGCCCGGCGGACGGGCGGCTGGACCACGCGATGACCGCGGAGGAGGCGGACGCGCTGGTACGCGCCCTCCTCGGCCCGTACCCGCGCGCCTTCGTCTCCGTGGGCGACACGGACTACCCGGTCCGCGCGGCCCGCCTGCTCCCCGGCCCGGCGGGGCCGGCGGACGCGCGGCGCGCGGAGGTGACGGCGACGCGCGTCTTCTTCGGCTGCCGCAGCGGCGTCCTGGAGCTGGAGCGCGACCTGCCCTGACCGCCTGATCCACCCGATCCACCCGATCCACCCGATCCACCCGATCCACCCGATCCACCCCGCGCCCGAGCGCGGGCCGGCCGCACCGAAGGGGCGGTCGGAGCCCGGTCGACCACCGGGCTCCGACCGCCCCTTCGTGTGTCCCTACTGGTCGGTTAGGGGGAAACGCGTGTCGTATCCCTTGACGGCCTCCGGGTGACGTGCCTAACGTGCTTGATAACACATTCTTAGATAGTGATAACCCGATCGGCCAACTCCGGTGTCGCTCTGATGCGCGGAGAGGAGCTTTCCATGGAATCCATGGGGATTTCAGCGCAGGGTATCGCGATGCGTTTTGCTCGGCGCGAGCAGGAACAGACGGTTCTGGAGAACCTGGACCTCGACATCACCCCCGGCAGCTTTGTCACGCTGCTCGGCCCGTCCGGCTGCGGCAAGAGCACGCTGCTGAAAATTCTGGGCGGCATTCTCGAACCCACGGACGGCACCGTGCGGATCGGTGGGAAGCCGGCCGCCGACGCGGTCAAGGGCCGCTTCATCGGCCTCGTACCGCAGCGGCCCGCGCTGCTGCCGTGGAAGTCCTCGCTCCAGAACGCGAGCATGCTGCGGCAGATCGCCGCGGGCGAGCGCGCCGCCGACGCCGCCCCCGCGGCGCGCCGGGCGCTGGAGCTGGTCGGCCTCGCCGAGGCGGAGGACAAGCTGCCGCACGAGCTGTCCGGCGGCATGGCGCAGCGCGTGTCCATCGCCCGCGCGCTGGCCATGGACCCGGCCATCCTGCTGATGGACGAGCCGTTCGGCGCCCTGGACGCCATCACCAGGGACGAGATGAACCTGAAGCTCGCCGAGATCTGGGCGACGACCGGCAAGACCGTCGTCTTCGTCACCCACTCCATCTCCGAGGCGGTCTTCCTCTCCGACACCGTGCACGTGATGGGCCTGGACCGGGGCCGCTTCCTGGAGTCGCTCGACGTCGCCCTGCCCCGGCCCCGCACCCGCGAGGTGCTCGACGACCCGGTGTTCGCCGAGTACACGGGACGGCTGCGCGGCCACCTGGAACCGAAAGCGACGGTCTGACATGGTGCTCGCACAGGACGACGTGAAGAAGCCGGCCGGGCGCCGCCCCGGCGGCGGGCCGTCCCGCGGCGGCGCGGTGCGCACCTGGATCTGGCGCGTCTGGCCCAGCCTGGTGGTCTTCGTCGCCGGCTTCGTGCTCTGGGAGCTGGCCGTCGAGGTCTTCGGCATCTCCAGCTTCGAACTGGCCAAGCCGAGCGAGTTCCTCGCCGAGATGTGGCACTCGCGCGACATGCTGTGGGACGCCGCCTGGGTCACCACCCAGGAGATCCTGTACGGCTTCCTGCTCAGCTTCGCCATCGGCGTGCTGCTCGCCGTGCTCATCGTGCGCTTCGGCTGGCTGGAGCGCGCGCTCTACCCCCTGATCGTGCTCTTCCAGGTCGTCCCCAAGGTCGCCCTGGCGCCGATCTTCATCCTCTGGTTCGGCTACGGTCTCGCGCCGAAGCTGCTGCTCATCGTGGTGATCACGTTCTTCCCGATCACCCTCAACATGATCGTCGGCCTCAAGGCCATCGATCAGGACCTGCTGCTGCTCATGCGGTCCGTGGGCTCGTCGCGGAACCAGATCCTCACTCGCATCCAGATCCCCACCTCCCTGCCGTACCTCTTCGCCGGCATGCGCATCGCGATCACCCTCGCCGTCATCGGCGCGGTGGTGGCGGAGTTCTCCGGCGCCGAGAACGGCCTCGGCTATCTCATCCAGTTCGCCTCGACGCAACTGGACACCCCGCTCATGTTCGCGGCCCTGACCCTCGTGTCCCTGCTCGGCCTGATCCTCTATTACGGGATGTCGCTGCTGGAGTTCGTGCTCCGCAAACGTTTCCCGCACATCACGGCCGACACCACCCGTTGAATCCGGCTTTGCATTCTCTCTCCTGCACTAGGAGCCCATCATGTTCCCCTCCGGAAAGAAAATCAGGCAGAGTAGGAAAACCGCCGCCGGTATCGCGGGTGCGACGACCGCGGCACTGCTTCTCGCCGGCTGCGGCGGCGACTCGGGAGACGACTCCGCCGACGGCGGGCTCGACAAGGTCTCCGTACAGCTCGACTACCAACTCCGCGGCAACCACGGCATGTTCTACGTCGCCGACAAACTCGGCTACTTCGAGGACGAGGGCATCGACGTCGAGGACATCAAGACCGGCACCGGCTCGCCCGACGCGCTGCGCATCGTCGGCACCGGCCGCGCCGACTTCGGCTTCGGCGACCTGCCGTCGCTCGTCACCGCGCGCTCCCAGGACGTGCCCGTCACCACCCTGGCCGCCGTCAACCAGACCTCGCCGCTTGCCATGTGCTCGGTGAAGGACAAGAACCGGCTGACGTCCATCGAGGACCTGGAGGGCATGACCGTCGGCATCCACGCCGCCGGCTCGACGTTCCTCTTCTACCAGGCGCTGCTCGCGGCCAACGGCCTGGACCGCGACGACCTCAAGGAGGTCAGCGTCACCCCGCCGTACGAGAACTACCTGATCCAGGGCAAGGTCGACACCGTCCCCTGCTACATCGACGCCGAGGAACCGCTGCTGGAGGACGCCGCCGGCGGCGAGGGCTCGCTCGACATCCTGCTCGGCTCCGACCACGGCTACGAGGGCTACGGCTCCGGTCTGTTCACCAGCGACGAGATGGTCGAGAACGACCCCGGCCTGGTGCAGCGCTTCACCAACGCCTACATCAAGGCGTTCGGCTACGTGATGGAGAACCCGGACAAGACGGCCCAGATCCTGGCCGAGTCCGCCCCCGAGAACCGCGACAAGGCCGACCTGTTCGAGCGGCAGATCCAGGCGGACATCGACCACACCTTCACCAGCGACGCCACCGAGCAGCACGGCCTCGGGGCGATGGACCCGCAGACGTGGCAGGCGACCATCGACACCCTCGCCGACCAGGACGTGCTGAAGGGCGGCGCCCCGGAGGTCAAGGACGTCCACCAGGAGAAGTTCGTCGAGAAGGCCGCGAAGGCCGGCGCCGGCTCCGGTGCCGGGAACGACGCCGGCAACTGAAGGCGCAGCCGGCCGCCCCCGGGCGGCCGGCACGACGACGGAGAGCGGAGCTATGGAATCCACGGTTGACAGGCGGGGGCGCCACGCGGAGGTGTCCGGCGCCGGGTTCGCGGGCCTGACCGCCGCCACGGCGCTCGCCCGGCGCGGGTGGTCGGTGCGCGTGCACGAGAAGGGGGCCGAGCTGCGCGAGCAGGGTGCGGGCATCGTCCTGTGGCACAACAGCCTCAAGGTGCTGAAGGCCATCGGCGCGTACGAGGCGGTGATGGCCGACTCGATGACGCCGCCGTACTACGAGACCCGCTTCCAGCACGCCAGCGTGTCCCACGAGGACTTCGGCGGTCTGCCCTGGCGCACCATGACCCGGCCCTTTCTGCACAAGTGCCTGCTGGACGCCGCGCTCGCGGCCGGCGTGGAGATCCGTACCGGCTCCGAGGTGGTCGCCGCCGACCCGCGCGGCCGGGTCACCCTGGCCTCCGGCGAGACCCTCTACGCGGACCTGGTCGTCGGCGCCGACGGGGTGAAGTCGAAGGTCCGCGACTCCATAGGCTTCGAGCAGGAGCGCTGGAAGTCCCGCGACGGGATCACCCGGTTCCTCGTGCCGCGCCGCAAGGCCGAACTAGGCCCCGGCGAGTGGGACAACGTCATCGACTTCTGGAACCTCGAACCCCGCTACCTGCGGGTGCTCTACGTGCCCTGCAACGACCGCGAGCTGTACCTCGCCCTCGGCGCGCCCCGCGCCGACGAGCAGGGCAGCCGCACCCCCATCGACCTGGACCTGTGGACGTCCGCGTACCCCGAGCTGACCCCCGTCCTCCAGGCCGCCGCGACCGCCGCGGACCCCCGCTACTACGGCTACGAGACCACCGCCGTCGCCGAGTGGCGCCGCGGCGCGGTCGCCCTCGTCGGCGACGCCGCCCACGCCATGCCCCCCGCGCTCGCGCAGGGCGCCGGCTGCGCGATGGCCAACGCCTACACCCTGGCCGTCGCCGCCACCGAGGCCGCGGACGGCGAACTCGAAGAGGCCCTGGCCCGCTGGGAGGAGGTGGAGCGGCCGTTCACCGACCGCTGCCAGCGCCGCTCCGCCGGCTTCGCCGCCTCCCGCGCGATGTCCGAGGGCAACCAGTTCACGCTGGAGAACCTCGAAACCGCCCTGTACGACCCGACCAACCCCAACCGCCACGCCCTGTCCGTCGTGCGGAGCTAGAAGGACGAGAAGGAGACAACCTGATGACCCCCGAGGAGCAGGTGACGAAGGACTACCGGGTACGGCGCTGGGTCGGCCTGGTCGAGGAGACGCTGCACGAGAACGGCCCCGTGCCCGCCCGGCCGCTGGTCAAGGCGGTCTGCGGCGTCGTCGTCAAGAACCCGTTCGCCGGCACCTACGCCGACGACCTGTCCGCGCTCACCGCGCCGAGCGCCGCGCTGGGGACGGCGCTCGGCCGGCGGGCCGCGGCGCTCCTCGGCGGCGCGCCGGTGGAGAGCTACGGCAAGGGCGGGCTGGCCGGTCTCGACGGCGAGCAGGAGCACGTCGTCGCCTGCGTCACCACCGTCTTCGGCAACGCGCTGCGCGAGGCGGTCGGCGGCGGCGCGGCGTGGATCTCCTCCGCGACCAAGACCGCCGCCGCGGGCGCCTCCCTGGACGTCCCGCTGGCGTACAAGGACGAGGTCTACGTCCGCTCCCACTACGACGCCGTCACCGTCTCCGTACCCGATGTGCCGCGCCCCGACGAGCTGTTCGTCTGCGTGGCCGTCGCCAGCGGCGGCCGGATCCACGAGCGCGTCGGCGGCCTGACCGTCGCCGAGGCGCGCGAGCGGGCCGCGTCCGGCTCCGCCCGGTGAGAAGGAGCTGACCCGATGCAGACCAGCGATGCGCTGTACGCCCAGGACGACTCCGTCGCCAACGTGCTCGACAACCTCGCCAGGGCCCACCGGATCCTGGAGATGGAGGGCCACGGCGACATGTCCATGGGCCACCTGTCCTACCGGGACCCGCACGGCCGCGGGCTGTGGCTCAAGCGCGGCAACCTCGGCATGGAAGAGGTGGCCGCCGGCGACCACATCCTCATCGACTTCGACGGCGCCGTACTCGAAGGCCAGGGCCTGCGCCACCTCGAATGGCCGCTGCACGCCGAGATCATGCTCGCCCGGCCCGACGTCAACGTCGTCGGCCACTCGCACCCGTTCCAGGCCACGGTCTTCGGCGCCGGCCGGGCGCGGATCGAGCCGGTGAACAACCACGGCGTGTGGTTCGCCGAGCACGGCGTCCCGCGCTTCGACGCCACCAGCCACATCATCACCACCCAGGAGCTGGGCAGGGACCTCGCCCGGGTACTCGGCGAGGCCGACGCCGTGCTCCAGGCCAACCACGGCGCCTCGTTCGTCGGCCGCAACGTCCGCGACGCGACGCTCGCCGGGATCTTCCTGGAGAAGGCGTCCGCCTTCCAGCTCGCCCTCGCCGCCTCCGGCCTGCCGTACGACCCGCCGGACCCGGACGAGAGCGTCGAGAAGAACCGCCGCATCTACCCCGAGCGCGCCCGCGACAACTACTGGATGTACTTCAACCGCAAGCTCGACCGGCACGAAGCGGCCCGCTGAGACCGCCCACGCAACCGCAGCCGAAGCAGCACAGCACGAGAGGAACCATCGTGAGCATTCCCACCACCAGCGCCGTCCTCGGCTCGGGGAGCATGGGGCCCGGCATCGCCGCGCTGCTCGCCCGCTACGGATCCGACGTACGGCTCTACGACGTCAGCGAGGAGGCCCTGGCGCGGGCGGAGGGGACCTGCGCCGGCGTCGTCGCGCACCTCGACCGCCTCGACGTGCCGGTGACGCCCGGCGGTTCCGTCGCCTTCGAACGCGACCAGGCCAGGGCGCTCGACGGGGCCGACCTCGTCATCGAGGCGGTGCCGGAGCAACTGGAGCTGAAGAAGACGGTGCTGGCCCAGGTCGAGGCCGCGGTGCGCGACGACGTGATCATCGCGACCAACACCTCCGGCATCCCGATCTCCGACATGGCGGTGGACATGGCCCACCCCGAGCGCCTGATCGGCATGCACTGGTCCAACCCGCCGCACCTGATCCCGATGATCGAGATCGTCCGGGGCGAGCGCACCGACGCCGCCGCCGAGGACCGGCTCGTCGGCATCGTCGAGGCGTTCGGCTACGAGGCCGTGGTCGAGAAGGAGGTGCCCGGCTTCGTCGAGAACCGGGTGCTGTACGCCGTCCTGCGCGAGTGCATGGCCCTGGTCGAGGAGGGCGTGGTCTCCCAGCGCGACCTGGACACGGTCGTGAAGTGGGGCGTCGGCTACAAGCTCGCCGTCATCGGCCCGATGCGGCTGGTCGACATGGCGGGCCTGGACATCTACCAGGCCGTGGGCTCCTACCTCAACCGCGACCTGTCCACCGAGACCGGCGTCTCCTCCCTGGTCACCGAGCTGACCGCCGAGGGCAAGCTCGGCATGAAGACCGGCGGCGGCCTGTACGAGTACGGCGAGGGCGAGGTGGCCGCCAAGCGCGCCGACATCGTCGACGGCCTGGTCAGCGTCCGCAAGGCGCTCTCCGCGATCAAGCCGGTCTGAGCGGACGGGCACAGAACCGTGAACCGCGAACCGCAGCCGGGCCACCCGGCGCCGTACGTACCGCCCGCCGCGCTCCCCGACGCGCTGCCGGGCCTTGCGTACGTGCGCGCCGGCGAGGTCGAGCTGTGCGTACGCGACGCCGGTGCCGGCCCGGCGGTCGTGCTGCTGCACGGCACGACCGCCAGCCTCGGCGTCTGGGACGCGGTGGTCGAGCGGCTCGGCGAGACGGTGCGGACCGTCGCCGTCGACCAGCGCGGCCACGGCCGCAGCGGCCGGCCCGCCGCCGGCTACGACGCCGCCGCGTACACCGCCGACGTGCTCGCGGTCGTCCGCGAGCTGGAACTCGGCCCCGTGGTGGCCGTCGGGCACTCCCTGGGCGCCCGCAACGCCGTCGTGCTCGCCGCCGCCCACCCGGACCTGGTCGCCGGCGTCGTCGCCGTGGACTACACCCCGTACGTCGAAACCGAGGTGCTCGACGCCCTGGACCGGCGGGTGCGCGGCGGCGACCGCGTCTTCGCCTCCGTCACGGACGTCGAGACCTACCTGCGCGAGCGCTACCCGCTGCTGCCCGCCGACGCCGTCCACCGCAGGCGCCGCTACGGCTACGCCCCGGCCGGCACCGGCCGCACGCTGCGCCCGCTCGCCGACCCCGCGGCCATGGTCCGCACCGTCGACGGACTGCGCCGCGACTTCGCCGCCGAGACCCGCGACGTGCGGGTCCCCGTCACCCTGCTGCGCGGCGAGCACAGCGCGATCGTCTCCCCGCGCGCCTTCGCCGCCACCCGCGAACTGCGCCCCGACTTCCGTGCCGTGCAGCTTCCCGGGCTCGACCACTACGTGCCCGAGGAGGACCCGCACACCGTCGCGGACGAGATCGTCCGCATGCTCGACCGGACGGCGGGCTGACCCCGCCCGCGTACGCCCACCGAGAGGACTTCAGAGCCATGCCACTGAACATCAAGGACCTCGCCGTCGCCGTCCGCGGCTTCGGCCCCGGCGAGCGGATCCCGGACCGGCACGCCGCCGACCACGGCAACGCCGCCCCCGTCGTCGAGATCACCGGCGTCCCCGCGGGCACGGCCGAGCTGGCGCTGGTCCTCCACGACCCCGACGCGCCGCTGCCACTCGGCTTCACCCACTGGGTGGTCTACGGCATCGACCCGGCCGCGCCCGTCGTGACCGCGCCCGGGCAGGACGGCTCCGCCGTCCGTGAAGGGCCCAACTCGCTGGGCGACAGGGCGTATTCGGGGCCCCAGCCGCCCCCCGGGCACGGCACCCATCACTACTATTTCTGGGTGTACGCCCTCGACACCCCGGTCGAGGGCGAGCCGTCGCGCGAGGAGTTCCTGGCCGCGTACGGCGATCGCGTCATCGAGCAGAACCGGCTCGTCGGCACGTACTCCGCCTGACGCACCCGGGGCCACACCACGAGCACAGAAGGGCGAGCGCATCGTGTCAGAAGGGCGGGAGCGGACCCCCGGCGTGGACAGCGCCAGGAGGGTGCTGAAGATCCTTCTTCTCTTCACGGAGAAGGGGCCGGAGCTGAGCGTGGAGGAGATCGCGCACTCCGTCGGGATCTCGGTCCCCTCCGCGTACCGGTTCGTCTCGCTGCTGCGCGAGATGGACATGGTGGAGGACAACGGCGGCGGCACGTACGTGCTCTCGCCGCGGATCTTCCTGCTGGCCCGCAGCGCGGAGCAGGCGTTCCCGGTCTCCCGGGTGCTCCGCCCGCTCGTCGAGCGGCTGTCGAAGGACACCGGCGAGGCGGCGCTCGTGATCCGGCGCGTGGGCGACTTCGCGACGTGCGTGGAGATGAGCCACCCCGAGCACACGATCCGGCTGTCGTTCGAGCCGGGGCAGATCATGAGCCTGCACCGCGGCGCCGGGCCCAAGGTGCTGCTCGCCGCGATGGGCGAGGCGTGGGCCCAGCGCTACTTCGAGCGGCTGCGCCCCGCGCCGTCGCCGGCCGAGCGGGACGCGGTGCTTGCGGAGGTGCAGGCCGTGGCCGCGCAGGGGTGGTCCAAGAGCGAGGCGGAGGTCGACGAGGGCGTGTGGGCGGTGGCCGCGCCGATCGGGGTGGGCGAGAAGGTCGTCGCCGCGGTCACGGTCGCCGGGCCGCACTTCCGCATCGACGACGAGCGCGCCGGGCACATCACGGAGCGCGTCGTGGCCGCCGCGGCGGAGCTGTCCGACTCGCTCAGCACCTGGCGGCGTTAGCGCCGGCCCGGAGGGGTGCCACCGTCAGCCTTGCGTGGCGCGGTGGTACCCCCCCGGGGCCGGCGCCGGCCGTCAACTGCCGGGCACGCTCCCCATGAGGGCCGAGAACGACGCGGGGTCGGCGTCGAAGCCGTGCAGCACGGGGCGGAACTGCCAGGTGCCGGAGTCCACGCGGACGAACTCGGCGACGGTGGCGGCGGTGGCGCCGGCGACCGAGGCGAAGTCGTCGGCGGCCAGTTCCTCGTGGCCGTCGCGGACGTACACGCGGGTGCCCGTCACCGCGCCGAAGGTCATCCGCCCGGCGCCCTGCTGGATCGCGACGCCGACGACGACGCGGGCGTACCTGGGGGCGATGCGCTCGAACTCCAGGGTCAGCACCTCGTCGGCGCCGAAGCCCTGGCCGGTCTCGCTGTGCCGCTGGAGGGTGATCGTGCCGTCGGGGGCGCGGCTGTCGAAGTGGACCAGGTAGGCCGGCTCGCCGCGCGGGTCGTCGGCGGTGTACGTCGCCGCGATCAGGTCCAGGTCGTGGGAGGGCGCGCCGAGGGGACTGGGGTCCCACTTCAGCGCGATCTCGACCTTGCCGACACCCTTGTTGAGACCGGTCACCGGGCTCCCCTCTCCCGTCATCCCGCGTGCCTGCGGCACAACTGCCCGGCGCGGTCCGCCGGTTGCCCCTATCGTGTCACGTCCCGCCGCCCGGGGGAGCAGCGTGCGGGGAGCGCGGGGCGGCACGCGGGGAGCGGGCGCGCACGGCGCGCACGGGAGCGCCCGCGGCGGTCCGGCCGCCCTTGCGCCGCGGTTACACCAGAGGACCGGTCCACTGGCGCCGCGGCGCCGGTTTGACGGTGCGGATACGGCGCGTCACGCTCGGGCCGTCCGCCACACGTGCCCCCACGGCGGGCTCTCGGCACCCGTACGGCACCCCCACATGGCACCTCGGACTGTCATGTACGGGCCAATCTGAAGGGAGCTCGAACACATGGCTTGCAGTACGAACTACCTCTGGCGCGGCGAGGCCACCTGGTTCTGCTGCGGCGCTGCCTGGGGCCCCTGCGGCTCCGCCGGCGGCGGCGCCTGCGGCAACTGCCGCTCCGCCTCGAACCACGGCGCCTGGCCGAACGCCTCGGCGGCCTGCTGGGACATCACCCGGCCCGACCTGTGCGGCGAGGGCGGCATCCCGCGCCGCGGCTGCGGCGCCGTCATGCGCGTCGTCCAGGAGTGCTCCAAGGCGGCCGTCTGCATCACGATCACCGACTGCGGCCCGCGCACCAAGAGCTTCTGCGGCGAGGCGGCCTGCTGCAACGGCGTCTGCCGCACCAACCGCATCCTGGACCTGACGCCCGCGGCGTACTCCCAGATCGCCAGCCTCAGCTCCGGCAAGACCGGCGTGTGGATCTACGAGTGAAGGAGGCGCGGCCATGAACGAAGCAACGGGCTCGACGTTCGACCGGCGGCGCTTCCTGTCCGCCAGCGCACTCGGCGGCGCCACCGTCGTCGGCGCCACGGCGCTGGGCGCCGTGGACCCCGACGCCGCGTTCGCGGCGCCCACCCCGCCGCTCGACCCGGCGGTCGCCGCCACCTCGTTCGCCGAGGGGCTCATCACCGGCATCGACGGCGGCACCCTGCTGCACGTCACCGGGTCGTACGGCGAACGGCACCGCATCCAGCTCACCAACGCCACCAGCATCTGGAAGCTCCACCCCACCACCGCCGACGACGTCGAGACCGGCGACGGGCTCTACGCCCGCGGCCTGGAGATGCCCGACGGCACCATCGCCGCCGACGCGGTCTGGGTGAACATCGTCAACATCGACGTCACCGTCCGCGGCATCTCCAAGGACCGGCTGGCCCTCGGCTACCACGGCGGCGAGCTGATCGGCCGCATCGTCCCGGGCCGCTCCACCGCCTCGTACGCGGGCGCCGCGCTCACCGACGACCTGTCGGGGGTGCGGATGGGGCAGCACGCGCTGGTGCTGGGCGCCTGGCGCCCCAAGGACGGGGCGGTCGACATCGCCAGGATCACCGTCGGGCACTGACCGGCGCGGCCACTACGAGGACGGAGGCAGCATGATCGCACTGCTGGTCGGCGGCGTGCTCGGCTGGACCGGGAGCACCAAGCTGTTCGGACGCAACACCCCCGTGCAGGCGTCGGGCACCGTGCTGGAGCGCAAGCTCGGCGGGCTGCCGCGGGCCACGGTCGCGCTGCGCGCGGTCGGGGCGGCGGAACTGCTCGTCGCCCTCGCGCTGGTGGCCCTGCCGGTGCCGCTGGTCACCGGCGCGGTCGCGGCGCTCACCGGCGCCGCCTTCGCGGCGTACCTCGGCTACGCCAGGGCCACCGCGCCCGACTCGTCCTGCGGCTGCACCGCGCGGGACAAGGCGCCCATCGGGGTACGGGCCTTCGCCAGGGCCGGGTTCGTGCTCGCCGGCGGGACGGTCGTGCTGGCCGACGGCGCCGCCGCCGACGGCATCCCGGCCCCGGCCGGCGGGCCCTGGTGGGAGGCGCTGCGGGACCGGCCGGGCGCCGCGCTCGGCCTGCTCGCCGCGGGCACGGCGCTGGCCTGGCTGCTCTTCGGCGACCCCGACCGGGCCGTCCGGCTGCCGCTGCGCCGGCTGCGGCTGCGGCTCTTCGGCAACCCGCTGCACGGGCCCGGCGGCGACCCCGAGGCGGTGCCCGTCGAGGGCTCCGTCGAACTGCTGGAACGCTCGCTGGCCTGGCAGACGGTGATCCATATCGTCCGCTCCGGGCTGCGCGAGCACTGGGACGAGGAGGGCTGGCGCTTCCTGCGCTACACCGGGTTCTACGACACCGGCCAGGCCGGCGCCGAGGGCCCCGGCCGGCCGGTGTCCGTGGTCTTCGCCATGGATGCCAGGGCCGGCCTCGACAGCCCGCGTCCGCCGGTGATCCGCGTCGGCGTCGTCGACGAGGAGACCGGCGAGCGCGTGGACGTCACCGCCGGCCGGGAGCGCCCCGGCGCGCTGCTCGGCGAACGCGTCTGACGACGGTGCCCGGAGCCCGTCCCGCACAGGCTCCGGGCACCGCCGCGGTCCGCCGGTTACGCGCCGGCGCCGGCCGCGTCCGCCGCGGCGGCGGACGGCATGGCGTAGGCGTCCGCGATCAGCTCGTACGAACGCAGCCGCGCCTCGGGCCCGTGCACGTTCGTGGTGAGCATCAGCTCGTCGGCCCCCGTGCGCTTGCGCAGGTCGTCCAGGCCGGTGCACACCTCGTCCGGGGTGCCGTGCACCACGTTGCCGATCCAGGAGTCGGCGAACTCCCGCTCCAGCGGGCTGAACTGGTACGCCTCCGCCTCCTCCGGCGCCGGCACCAGACCGGGCCGGCCGGTGCGCAGCCGCAGCATGCTCAGCGCCCCCGCGGTGACCTGCCGCCGCGCCTCCCGCGCGCCCTCGGCGGCCAGCACCGAGACGCCGATCAGGGCGTACGGGGCGGAGAGCGCGGCCGACGGCTGGAACGCCTCGCGGTACAGCTCCAGCGCGGGCCCGGTGTGCTGCCCGGCGAAGTGGTGGGCGAAGGCGAACGGCAGCCCCAGCTCCGCGGCGAGCCGGGCGCTGAACATCGACGAGCCCAGCAGCCACACCGGCGGCCGGTGCGCCGACTGCACACCGCCGGGCGCGCTGCCCTGCACCGGCCCCGGCACGGCGTGGATCCTGCGGTACGGATGGCCGTCGGGGAAGTCGTCGTCGAGGAACCGGATCAGCTCCGCGAGCTGCTGCGGGAACTCCTCCGCACCCTCGTGCAGCCGCTCCGTGCGCCGCAGCGCCGCCGCCGTGGCGCCGTCCGTGCCGGGCGCGCGGCCCAGGCCCAGGTCGACCCGGCCCGGGGCCAGTGCCTCCAGCGTGCCGAACTGCTCGGCGACGACGAGCGGCGCGTGGTTGGGCAGCATCACGCCGCCGGAGCCGAGCCTGAGGGTCCGGGTGTGCGCGGCCAGATGCGCCAGGATCACGGCGGGGGAGGAGGAGGCCACGCCCGGCATCGAGTGGTGCTCGGCCACCCAGTAGCGGTGGAAGCCGCGCGCCTCGGCGAGCCGGGCCAGCGCCACCCCGGTGCGCAGGGCGTCGCCCGCGGTGTACCCGGCCCCCACGGTGGCCAGGTCCAGCACGGACAGCGGGACGGGGGCGGAGCCGGCCACCCGGCCCCGTATCTCGTCCTGCGCGTCGGGTGCCGTCACGTCCGGTGCCGCCACGTGTTCCTCCTGGTCGTCCGATGTCTGTGGTTTCCCACCATGCCGACAACAGGAGGGGGGCTCCGTATTCCCGTATTCCCGTGTTCCCGGATTCGGGAGTGCGCGAGGACGGGCGCTGCCGCCCGCGGTGACGGCGCGGGCGGCAGCGAGCGGCGGGCGCGGGGCGGGTGGGTGACGCGCGCCCGCCGCGGTCGGAGCGGAAGGCCCGGGGCGGAGGGGTACCGGGCCTTCCGCGGTCCGCGGGGCCGGGGTCAGCAGGCCCCGAGGTCCTGCCAGACACCCCACTCACCGGTGGTGCCGGGCTCCTGGCCCTGCGTCCACCACTTCGCCCGCCAGGTGCGGCCGCCGTGGGAGACCTCGGCGCCGGAGTTGTACACCGTCGCGCCCGCCCAGGCGGGCGCGGTGCAGGTGCCGGGGTTGCCCCCGCCGCCGCCCGGGTCGCCGGGCGTGGTGCCGCGGGCCAGGTCGCCGGCGAGCGCGAAGGACTTGCCGCCGAGCGTCACGGTCCAGTTCGACGGGGTGGAGACGGGCAGGTGGTAGACGAAGGCCATGTCCACCGACGCGCCCGGCGCCAGCGACTGGTGGCCCGGCAGCTTCACCGAGACCCGGTGGTAGTCGCCCTTCAGCCCGCCGGCGTTCCCCGTGCCGGGATGGTCGCTGCGGATCACCCGGGCGCCCCAGCCGGACTGGTCGCCGGCGTTGTTCGGCGCGGAGGTGGCGTAGTCGAACTGGAACTCCGTGCCGCCGGGGATGGTCACCTTGGTGTTGTTGGTGAACCGGACCTTGGGGTTGATGGGGTAGTTGGAGTCGCCGAGCGCGAAGCCGTGCAGGTCCACGCCGATGTCCACGGTCTCGGTGGGGAGCTGCGTGGTCGCCCGCTTCGCGCCGTAGCCGGGCGCGGCGGTGAAGGCGTCGTGCAGCGTGGTGGTGAGCGTGTCGCCGGCCTCGTACTGGCCCTTGGCGGCGTTCCAGCCGTAGTCGCCGGCCAGCTCCCAGATCATCGCGCCGCCGAGGCCCTTGTCGACGATGTACTTCGCCTTCGCGGCGATCGACTGCTCGTCCTCGGTGGACATGAACACCTTCTTCTCGGCGTTCCACAGCCACGGCGCCTCCATCGCGGCGCTGTACTTGCGGGCGTACGTGCCCGTCAGCTTCGTGTCCGCGGGCAGCCCGAAGTCCGGCAGGTAGTCGCCGACGATGCCGCGCTCCAAATTCTTGGCGTGCCACATCGGGTTGAACCCGGCCGGGGACTCCCGGCCGTTGTCGTCGAGGTCGTGCCAGATGTTGTCGACCCCGACCGCGCCGTCCCCGCAACTGGTCAGACCGGAGCCCGCCGGGCAGGTGGACGTCTTCGAGGTGCCCCAGAGGCCGTCGGTACCGCCGGTGACGTTCCGCCAGCCCCGGGTGTAGTACGGCAGCCCGAGGTTGATCCGGCCGGGGGGCATCAGGCCCCGGAAGTAGTGGTACGCCCAGTCCCCGTTCAGATAGCCGATGCCGCCGTACTGCGGGGTGTTGTAGACGTTCCAGCGGGCCAGCTCGGCGTCCTTGCCGTCGTCGTAGAGCGCGGCGTTGGGGCCGACGAACTCGTTCCAGGTGCCGTGCAGGTCGTACGACATGATGTTGACGTAGTCGAGGTACTTCGCCGTGTCGTACGTCTCCATGCCGCGCAGCAGGTAGCCGGAGGAGGGACCGGCGGCGGTCAGCAGGTAGTGCTTGCCGTCGGCGGCGCTCGCGCGGTCGAGCTTCTCGCGCAGGGTCTTCATGAGCACGGAGTAGCTCTTGTTGAGGCCGCCGCGGCGGGCGTTGGCGATCGGCCAGTCCAGCGGGTGGCCGGCGTCCTTCATCGAGGTGGGGTACTCGTAGTCGATGTCGACGCCGTTGAAGCCGTAGGTGCGCACGAAGTCGACGGCGGAGTTCGCGAACGTCTCGATGCCCGCCTGGTTGACCGAGCCGTCGGCGTTGGTGGTCATGGTGTAGAAGCCGCCGGAGCCGACGCGCTTGCCGCTGTCGTCGAAGTAGCCGCCGGTCTCCGCCCAGCCGCCGACCGAGACGAGCGTCTTCACGCCCGGGTGCTGCTTCTTGTACTTGTTCAGCAGGTTGAAGTGCCCGTTGTACGCGTACGCCGGGTCCATCTCCGCGCCGGGCACGCCGGGCCAGGTCATCCCGGTGCTCGGGTTGGCGGGGGTGTTCCCGCCGACGGAGAGCCGGTTGGCGGGGGAGACGTGCGCGAAGGCGTAGTTGAGGTGGGTGACCTTGTTCCAGGGGATGTCGGAGGGGAGGTAGCGGTCGCGGCCGTTCTGGCCGGTGCGCCAGTTGGTGAAGTAGCCGATGGTGCGGCGCTTGCTGCCGTTGGGCAGCAGCTCGCGGCCCTCGGTGTCGTAGACGGTGCAGTACGGCACGTTCACGCCGGGGGTCTGGTAGAGCCCGTCGGGGCGGCAGGCCGCGTCGTCCGCCGCGGCGGCCTGGGCGGTGTGCGGGGACAGGAGGCCGAGCACCAGCCCGGCCAGGCCGGCGGCGACTCCCGCCAGGGTGCGTCTCGCGCGACTGGGAAATGGCACGATCATTCCTCCCGTAGGGGGTTCGTCGATCGAGCGGGGCATGCGCGTCCGACCGGGCGTGCACGCCCGGTCCGGCACCTCTGAGGCTGCGGAGCAGGCTAAAAGGACTAGACCATTGCGTCAAGAGGTCTGTACCACTGCGCTTTTCCGCGCCGGGGCCGGGGCCGTACGGAAGGGGGACCCGCCGTGCGTCAGCGGCCGTTGCCGGGGTTCTGCTGCTGCGGGTCCTGCGGGGCCGCGCCGGGCTGGGCGACGATGGCCTGGGCGATCGCGCCGAGGATCTCCGCGCGCTGCTCGCGGGTGAGGTCCGCGCCGTCCACCAGCCGCTCCGCGGCGAGATAGCGGGAGAACTCCAGCGGCTGGGTGAAGTACGCCCGCAGCGTCTCGACCGTCGACTCCTGGGAGCGTACGAAGGTGCGGCCGATGAACCCGGCGAGCGCGGCCGAGGAGGCCCCGAGCACGCCGGCGACGATGCTGGTCGCGGTGTTGTCGGCGATCAGGGCGAGGACGGTGAAGCCGACCAGCATGCCGAAGCCGATGCCCATGGCCACCTGGGCGTTGCGGAAGGCGTGCCGGGCCTGCGTCTGGGCGATCCCGTGGTACTTGTCGAGCCGCGCGTGGGTGACGGTCCACAGGTCGGCCAGCACCAGCGCGTCCGGCTCGCCGGCGGGCGCGGGCCGCCGGCGCCGGCGGGCGGGCCGGTCCGCCCCGCCCGCCCCGCTCACGGGCTCGGTGTCCTCCTCGTCGTCCAGATCCGGCGGCCAGGGCTCCGCCGGGCGCCCCCGGCCGCGCCGCAGCGCGTCCTCGATCCCCTGCTCCGCGGCCCGCTCCCGGGCGCGGGCCTGCTGCACCTCGACGAGGGGGGCCAGCCACGGGGGCCGCCGGAGCAGGTGGCGCTTGCGGTACACCAGGGCGGCCAGGACGAGCACGCCCACGCCGAGCACGCCCACGGCGAGCAGGATCGTCCCCGTGTCCGAGTCGCGCGCGGAACTCACGCCGAACACGGCGGTCTCGTACCGGCAGGAGTCCCCCTGCTCCCCGGCAAGCGGCGTGATGTCCCAGGAGATAGTGCGTGCCCGCTCCGAGACGCGCACCTCGGCCGCGAATCCGCCGGCTGCCGGTCCGGGGTACGTACCCCGCCAGGTCCCGCCGTCCACGCCCTGGCCGCGGACCACCAGGTCCACCGTCCTGGGCTCGCACGTCACCGGCGACTCCGCGGGCCTGACGCCCAGCTCGATCCTGACCTTGTCGGACGGCCCGGCCAACTGGGCGGTGTAGGAAGCCGTGCCCCCGGATTCGACCGGCCCGCGGGGGACCAGCCGTTCGGTGGCGCGGGCGAGGCGGAACTTCGTCTGCTCAAGGGCGGGGACCAGCAGGCCCCCGGATACCGCCAGCACGACGCACAACAGCACCAGGGCGGTCATCCGCCAGCGGAACCGCTGCCGTAGGAACCGCGCGATCTCGTCCTCGGACGGGTCGGGCGTCTCGGTGCCGGCGGCGGGAGGATCGGGCATCGGACCAGGATCGCCGATCTTGCGTCCGCCGGCAGGGGAATCGGACAACGGAGCGGGAGCGCGGGGCGCGGGGCGCGGGCCCGAGGTTGCACAGACTCGAAATACCGTGTTCACAAACCTTTGTGACAAGGCATTTCCGCCTCCCGCCAAAGCATTTCCGGGGCACCTTCCGCCGATTTCCGGTCACGGCCCCCGGCGCGGCCCGAATTCCCGCCCGCCGCCCGCGCTAGGGTGTTCGACCTGCGGCGGAGCAGGGAGTCGGGGTGCGCATACAGCAACTGGAGTACGTGGCCGCGGTCACCCGGTTCGGCTCTCTGCGGCGCGCCGCGGAATCGCTGCACCTCTCGCAGCCGGCGCTCAGTGAGACCGTACGGAACCTGGAGCGCGAGCTGGGCGTCGACCTGCTGGACCGGCGCCGCTCCGGCGCCCGGATCAGCGACGCGGGCCGCGAGCTGCTGCCGCACATCGCCGCCGTGCTCGACGCCGTCGACCGGCTCCGCCGGGCCGCCGACGAGCAGCACCGGGTCAGCAGGTCGATACGCCTGGGCACCGGCGGCGCGATCGCCGCGCCGCTGCTGGCGCCGGCCGTCAGGGAGTTCCGCGGGGCCCATCCGCAGACCGGGGTGGAAATCGTCTCGGGTACGCCGGACTCCGTGCACCGCGGGCTGGTCGAAGGCGGTCTCGACCTGGGCCTCGTCGTCCGGCTCGCGGGCGACGACCCGCACTCCGACCTGTACGACACCGAACTGCTGCGCGGCCGGCCGGTGGTGTGCCTGAGCCCGGGCAGTCCGCTGGCGGAACTGGACGAGATCGGCGCCGTGGAACTGCTCGCCGAGCCGCTGATCGGGGTGCGCCCCGGCTGCCTCGTGCACCGGCTGCTGCACCGCCTGGGCGCCGGCCGCCCGCCGCTGCCCGCGTACGCGGCCGACTCCCCGGACGCCGCGAAGCAACTGGTCGCCGAAGGGCTGGGGGTGACGGTGCTGCCGGACTTCGGGGTGGTCGGCGATCCGCTGGAGCGGCACGGCGCGGTCACCTGGCGCCCGCTGGCGGGCGCCGCGGCCCCGGCCGTGCACCTGGTGCTCTGGCGCAGCCGCACCCGGGTCATCCCGCCCGCCGCCCGGGAGTTGCATGACGCCCTGGCGGCCGGCGCCGCGGCGGCGCGGTCCGTCCCGACCTGAGATCCCGCCGCCCCCGGGCGGCCGTACGCACCGCCGCCACGGGCGCCTTCCGCCCGTCGATTTGGCGTGAACCTGCCACTTGTCGAGGCGTCCGGCATGCGAGACGCTGCCGGTGCACCGCCCGCACCCGGGCCGTGCCACCCGCACCGCACTACCCCTCATTGCCCGTGATCCGGTCAACGAAAGGTTCTGGTGCACGAGATGAGACTCACCCCCACACCCCTGCGCCGCGCGGCGACGGTGCTCACCGCGCTCGGTCTGGCCGCCGGTCTCCAACTGGCCGCCGGCACCGGCGCGAACAGCGCTCCCGCCGACGGCGACCTCCGTCTCGCCCCGGCCGCGACGGCCATCGACGGCCAGTGGATCGTCGTGCTGAAGAACGGCGAGGTCACCAAGTCCGAGACCCGCTCCGTGGCCCGCGACCTCGCCGGCACCGCGGACGCGGCGCCCGAGCACGTCTACCGCACCGCGCTGCGCGGCTTCTCCGCCGAGATGAGCAAGGCGGAGGCCGCCGAGCTGGCCCGCGACCCGCGGGTCGCGTACGTCGAGCAGGACGCCGTCATGCGGCTCGCCGAGACCCAGAACAACGCCACCTGGGGCCTGGATCGCATCGACCAGCGCGACCTGCCGCTGAGCACCACGTACACGTACAACACCACCGCGGCCGACGTCACCGCCTACATCATCGACACCGGCATCCGCACCACGCACAACGAGTTCGGCGGGCGCGCCTCGGTCGGCACCGACACCGTCGGCGGCGGCCAGAACGGCCAGGACTGCAACGGCCACGGCACCCACGTCGCGGGCACCGTCGGCGGCAGCACGTACGGCGTGGCCAAGCAGTCGAAGCTCGTCGCCGTACGCGTCCTGAGCTGTAGCGGCTCCGGCAGCACCGCGGGCGTCGCGGCCGGCATCGACTGGGTGACCGCCAACGCCTCCGGCCCGTCCGTGGCCAACATGAGCCTGGGCGGCGGCGCCAGCACCACGCTCGACAACGCCGTCAAGCGTTCCGTCGCCTCCGGCGTGACGTACGCGATCGCCGCCGGCAACGGCGACATCTTCGGCACCCCGCAGAACGCCTGCAACTACTCGCCCGCCCGGGTGCCCGAGGCCATCACGGTCGGCGCCACGGACCGGACCGACCGGCGTGCCTCCTGGTCCAACTTCGGCACCTGCCTGGACCTGTTCGCGCCCGGCGTGAGCATCACCTCCGGCTGGTACACCTCCGACAGCGCCACCAACACCATCTCCGGCACCTCGATGGCCACCCCGCACACCGCGGGCGTCGCCGCGCTGTACCTCCAGGGCAACCCCTCGGCCACGCCCGCCCAGGTCGGCCAGGCCATCGTCAACAACACCACGCCGAACAAGGTGCAGGACCCGCGCACCGGCTCGCCGAACCGCCTGCTCTACTCGCTGTTCTGACCGAACCGACAGATCCGGCAGATCCGGCAGAGACGACCGCGCTGACAGCGCCGACACTTTTGTCGGCGTCGCAGGCCCCGCCGGCGACGCCACCCCTCCAGG
The DNA here is from genome assembly GCF_045781775.1 of Streptomyces sp. 184. NCBI lineage: Bacteria > Bacillati > Actinomycetota > Actinomycetes > Kitasatosporales > Streptomycetaceae > Streptomyces > Streptomyces sp. 184. The sequence goes on from NZ_CP123230.1 coordinate 3,426,855, forward strand.
AGACCGGCGCCACGGCCTGCCCCGCCCGGGACGACCCGGGCGGGGCGGGCCCCGCGCGTCAGCGCCCGCCGGCGGCGGCGAAGACGAACGTGAACGCCGCCGGGCGCGCCGTCAGTTCGTACCGGGGCAGCACGCCAGGACCGCAGGACGCGGAGCCGATGCCGTGCCGGGCGTGGTCCAGCGTCACGTGCACGCGGTCGCCCGGCACCAGGTCCGTCCGGTGCGTGGCGGCGTCCAGCTCCGCGGTGGTCCAGCGCCGGGCCGTGAGCGCGAACTCCGGCTCGCCCTCGACCCGCAGCCCGGCCCCGGCGTCCGTCAGCTCCGCCCAGCGCACCCGGGCGCGCGCGCCGTTCTCCTGCGGGCGCACGTACGGCGTGTGCAGTTCGTCCACCCCCGCCGACCAGCGGCCCAGCAGCGCCGCGGTGCCCGTGTCCGGGTACGCCTCGCCGGGCCCGCCGCCGTACCAGCGCACCGCGCCGTACGCCGCGGGCAGCGCGAAGCGGATCCCGAGCCGCGGCAGCGGCACCGGCCACTCGCCTTCCGGCGTCACGGCCACGGTCAGCGCCACCCGGTCCGCGTCGGCGGTCCAGCGGAACTCGGCGGCCAGCCCCAGGTCGGTGGCCGCGGGCGCCACCCGGGTACGGACCGTCAGCGCGCCGTCCGCGGCCTCCACCGCGTCCGTCCGGTGCCGCAGCCGGTGCAGCCCGGCCTTGCGCCAGCGCCGCGCCAGCTCGGTCTCCGGCTGCCAGTCGGCGCCGAGGTCGTTGTCCGTCGGCGCCCGCCACACCGCAAGCCGCAGGCCCTCCACGGGCACCCCGGCCAGCGTCCGCGGCTCGCCGGTCAGCCCGTCGAACACCGCCGGGCCGAGCCGGATCAGCGCGTCGTCGCGTACGGGCGCCGCCCCCGAGGGCCGCGCCAGCGGCGGGCGCGGCGCGGCGGTCCACTGCCCGCGCGCCACCACGTGCCCGGCCGGTGCCCAGGGGGTGTCCGCGGCGAGCCGGGCGGTGACGGTCCACTGCGCCTCGCCCGCGGCGGGCACACCGGGCGCGGGCAGTTCGACCTTCGCGCTCTCGCCCGGCGCCAGCGGCGGCACCGCGGCGGAACCCCCCTCGACCTCCGCGCCGTCGACCGCGTACGTCCAGGAGAACGCGAGGTGGTCCAGGCCGGCGAAGTCGTGCAGGTTGGTGACGACCGCCTGGCCGGGGGCGTCCCCGCCCTCGATGCGCACCGGCTGGACCACGTGGGCGAACTCGGTGAGCCCCGGCGAGGGCGTGCGGTCCGGGAACAGCAGCCCGTCGCAGACGAAGCTGCCGTCGTGCAACTCCTCGCCGAAGTCGCCGCCGTAGGCGAAGCCCAGCTCGGGGTGGGCGATCCCGTGGTCGATCCACTCCCAGACGAAGCCGCCCTGGCAGCGCTCGTACGTCTCGAACAGCCGCTGGTAGTCCGCCAGTCCGCCGGGGCCGTTGCCCATGGCGTGCGCGTACTCGCACAGCACGAACGGCTGCGAGCGCCGGCGCGCGTCCAGCGCCGGGTCGTCGAGCGGGTCCTCGGTGCGCTCGCCGATGCGGCGGACCTCGTCGTGGTCGGCGTACATCCGCGAGTAGACGTCGGTGTCGCGGCTGGTGGGGTCGCCCTCGTAGTGCAGGAGCCGGCCGGGGTCGCGGGCGCGGATCCAGTCGGCCATCGCGGTCAGGCCGGCGCCGGAGCCGCACTCGTTGCCGAGCGACCACAGGATGACCGACGGATGGTTCTTGTCCCGCTCGACCATCCGCTCCGCGCGGTCCAGCAGCGCCGGGGTCCAGCGCTCGTCGGCGACGGGGTTGCCGCGCCAGCCGAGGGCGTGGAAGCCGTGCGTCTCCAGGTCGCACTCGTCGATCACCCACAGCCCCAGCTCGTCGCAGAGGTCGAGGAACGCGGGGTGCGGCGGGTAGTGGCTGGTGCGTACCGCGTTGATGTTGTGCCGCTTCATCAGCAGCACGTCGGCGCGCATCGTCGCCTCGTCGACGGCGCGGCCGTGCTCGGGGTGGAACTCGTGCCGGTTCACGCCGCGCAGCAGGATGCGGCGGCCGTTGACCCGGAGCACGCCGTCCTCGACGGCGACGGTGCGAAACCCCACGCGCAGCGGGATCCGCTCGCCCGCGGTGGCCAGTTCGGCGCCGTAGAGCCGCGGGGTCTCGGCGGTCCACGGCTCGACCGGCAGCGTGGCGGACTCGCCGGTGGCGAGGTCGAGGCCCAGCTCGGGCACGGTGACCCGGCCGCCGGGCGCGCAGTCGACGCGCAGCGTGCCCGTGCCGGCCAGGTGGTCGTACGAGGCGTGCACGAAGAAGTCGCGCACGGCGCCCGCGGGCCGGTGCAGCAGCGTGACGTCGCGGAAGATGCCGGGCAGCCACCACTGGTCCTGGTCCTCCAGATAGGAGCCGGAGGACCACTGGTGGACGCGGACCGCCAGCACGTTGCCCGCGGGGCGCAGCAGCGCGCCGACGGCGAACTCGTGGGGCAGCCGCGAGCCCTTGAACTCGCCCAGCTCCGTGCCGTTCAGCCACACCCGCGCGTGCGAGTCGACCCCGTCGAAGCGCAGCAGGGTCTCTCCGTCTGCGGGGCCGCCCGCGGGGAGCGGGGCGGCGGGCCAGCCGGCGGGCAGGTCGAAGGTGCGCAGGTGGTCGCCGGTCGGGTTCTCGGCGGGCACCCGCGGCGGGTCGACCGGGAAGGGGTAGGGGGTGTTGGTGTACGCGGGCGCGCCGTGCCGGCCGCCGCCCTGGAGCACCCAGTGGCCGGGGACCGCGATCTCGTCCCAGCCGGAGGTGTCGTGGCCGGGGTCGGCGAAGGACGTGTCGTGGGTGGCGGCGGCGGGTGAGAGCCGGAAGCGCCAGGCCCCGTTCAGCGGCAGCCGGGCGGCGTCGGAGCGGGCATACCAGGCGCGCGGCGGCAGGGTGCCGGTGCCGGGTGCGGGGTCTTCGTGGGCGGGGAGGGCCGGATCGCGCATGAGATCCATCTGATCCCGCCGAGGGGCGCGGCACAACCGACGCCGCGCCCTCATCCGTTGGACTTTTCGGACACCGGTTGGACTTCCGTCCCGGTCCCCTCGCTCTCCGGGAGCCGCGCCGGCCGGCGGGGGTCCGGCCGGCGCGGCTGGTCAGCGGCCCTGGATCGACTTGACGTTGTTGCCGAAGCTCCAGTTCCGCGAGCCGTCCCAGTTGATCGACCAGGTCATCAGGCCCTTGAGCGCGCCGCCGAAGTGGCTCCACGCCTGCGAGACCAGCCCCGGCGACATGTGGCCGCCGCCCGCCCCGGGCTGCGCCGGCAGCCCGGGGGCCTGCTTGTCGTACGGGACGCGGATGGTGGTGCCCTGGACGACGAGGCCGCGGTTCAGGCACTCGGTCTGGGCGACGAAGCCCTGGACGGTGCCCGCCTGGTACGAGTCGCCGGAGCAGCCGTACATGCTGCCGTTGTAGTACTGCATGTTGAGCCACCACAGCCGGCCGTTGTCCGCGTACTTCTTGATGATCGGCAGGTACGCGCCCCAGATCGAGCCGTAGACCACGCTGCCGCCGGTGACGTACGCCGTCTCGGGGGCCATCGTCAGGCCGAAGCCGTCGGGCATCCGGGCGAGGACGCCGTCGATGATGCGGATGAGGTTGGTCTGCGAGGGGGAGAGCTGGTTGATGTTGCCGCTGCCGACGAGGCCGGTCTCGATGTCGATGTCGATGCCGTCGAAGTTGTACTGCTTGAGGATCGGCACCAGCGTGGCGACGACCCGGTCGGCGACGGCGCTGGAGCTGAGGTCGACGCCGGCCGTGGCGCCGCCGAGGGACATCAGGATGGTCGCGCCGCTCGCCTTGGCCGCGCACATCTCGGCCGGGGTTGCGACCTTCACGGTGTTGTCCATCCCGTCCTCCCACTTGACCGTGCCGTCCGAGAGGATGACGGGGAAGGCGGCGTTGATGACGTTGTAGCCGTGGGTGCGGATGCCGGGATCGGTGATCGGCGTCCAGCCGAACGGCGGGTGCACGCCGTTGGCGGCGCCGTCCCAGTTCTCCCAGTAGCCCTGGAGGATCTTGCCCGCGGGCTTGGGCTTGGTGGGACAGGTCTCGGCCGCCGTTGGTGCTGCCGCCGCGGGCTGTGCCGCCGCGGGCCCGGGCGCCTCGGGCGGGGTCGCCGCCGCGGCGGGGAGCTGGGCGGCGAGCACCAGCGTGAGGCCGATGCCGAACAGACGCAGCGTCCGGCTGATCGCAGACTGCATGACACGCTCGCCTTCTGGGCTGTGGGGTTGCCAGGAGAGGTACGTGTTGCGCTGCGGCACAACGTAAGTTGGTCCAGACCTTTCGTCAAGAGGTCTGGACCAAAGTCGCGCGAGGCGGGCGCGGGGAAGCTGTTCGTGCCGCGTTCACCTGCGAGTTCGTGACGTTGCCTAGCGTGCCGCCCATGCCCACCACGTACGGCACGGGAGTCCCCGCCGGCCCGAACGTCCCCGAAGTCCCCGTCGCCGCGGCCGGATCCGCCGCGCCCGACGCGTCCCCCCCGTCCTCGCCGTCCCGCCGCGGCGTGCTCCGCGGCCTCACCGCGACCGCCGGTGCCGCCGGCCTCGCCGCCCTCGGCGCCGGCCCCGCACTGGCCGGCGGCGGTCACCGCGGGCGCCCCGGGCGGCCGTTGCGGGTGCTCGTCGCCACGAACGAGCCCTGGGGTACGTACCATGTCAGGCCGCTGCTCGCGGAGGCCGGACGGCGCGGCGTACGGATCACGCAGCTCGTGCCCGACACCTCCGGAGTGCAGCCCGGCGACCCCGTGCCCGTCGCCACCCCGCGGACCGCGCCGCGCGCCGATCTGCTGGTCGTCACCGGCGCCGGTGACTGGCCGCTGGAGTGCCTCGCGCGCTTCCCGCGGCTGCCGGTGGCGGCCGGCTCCCTCGCCTACCTCGGCCCGCAGGAGGCCCCGGGCGCCCGGCTGCTGCGGCCCCGGCTGCGCGCGGTCACCTCCTCCTCGCCGGCCGAGGCGCGCGCGTTCGCCGGCTACCTCGGCCTGCGCCGCCGGATCCGGGCGGTCGGCTCGCCGCAGACCGACGCGCTGCCGGCCCACCGGCCGGAGCCGGGGCTCGTCCTCGTACTGACCAGCGTCACCCGCCCCGACGGCACCGGCGGCGCCGCGCCCGGCACCGAACTGCTGCTCGCCGCGGCCGGGAAGCTGCGGGCCGCGGGCAAGCGGATCCTGGTGGGCCTGCACCCGCGCGAGGACCCCAAACTCTGGGACGCGTACGAGATCAGCGACGTGCCGTCGATCCGGGCGGCGGCCCGGGCCGAGGCCGCGGTCGGCATCCCCGGCACCGTCTTCCCGCTGGTCGCCGCCGTCGGCGTGCCGCTGGTCGGCGTCACCGGCGCCGGACTGACCGTGCCGGACTACCTGCTGGCGGTCTGCTCCTCGACCATCGACGACCCGGCGGAGGCGGTGCCGGCCGTCGCCTCCGCGCGGCTGCCCGCGCCGGACGTCCTCGCCGACGCCGTCGGCCCGGTCGGCGGCTCGGCCGGCCGCCTGCTCGACGTCTGGCGCCGCACGGTCCACCCGCACCACCCGCATCATCCACACCACCCGCACCACGGCCACCGCTGAACCCCCGCCCCGGCCCGCGGTGCCCCTCACCGGCCGCCCCCTCACCGGCCGCCGTCCCGGGGGGCACCCCGCGTACGGGCGCGCACCCCCGTCACGTAGCCTCTGTGGCCCCGAGTTCGCGGCACCCGCCGCGGCACACGGACTCGCCCGGCGCGGTGTGCCGCCCCCGCCGGGGCGCACGGGAGGTGGACCCATGACCGTCGCGGACGCCGACGAGGCCGCACCCGTGCCCGGCGCCGGACCGGTCCTGGCCCTCGGCGCCGTCGAGAAGCGCTTCCCCGACGGCACCCGCGCCCTGGACCCCGTCGACCTCGACGTCGCGGCCGGTGAGTTCGTCTCCGTCGTCGGCCCCTCCGGCTGCGGCAAGACGACCCTGCTGCGCATCGCCGCCGGCCTCGTCGAGCCCACCGCCGGCGCGGTGGCCGCGCGCGCCGACCGCCTCGGCTACGTCTTCCAGGACCCGACGCTGCTGCCCTGGCGCTCGGTGCGTACGAACGTGGAGCTCTTCGGCGAACTGCGCGGCGTCCCGCGCGCCGAGCGGCGCAAGCGCGCCGACGACGCGCTGGAGCTGGTGGGCCTCACCGACTTCGCCGGCCACCGGCCGCGCGCCCTGTCCGGCGGCATGCGCATGCGCGTCTCCCTGGCCCGCTCCCTCACGCTGCGCCCGGAGCTGTTCCTGCTGGACGAGCCGTTCGGCACCCTGGACGAGATCACCCGCGAGCGGCTGGACGACGACCTGCTCCGGCTGTTCGCCGCCGAGCGGTTCGCCGCCGTCTTCGTCACGCACTCCGTGCTGGAGGCGGTCTACCTGTCCACCCGGGTCGTGGTGATGTCCCCCCGACCGGGCCGCATCTGCGGCGAGTTCACGGTCCCGTTCGGCTACCCGCGGACCGAGAGCCTGCGCTACGACCCCGAGCTGAACCGCATCGCGGCCGACGTGTCCGCGTGCATGCGCGCGTCCGCGCGCTGACCCGACCGCCCCCGACCCCCTCCGGAGGAACCCCCGATGCCCGTGAAGAACCACCTTCGCTCCTTAGCCGTGCCGCTCGTCGCCGGTGTGATGCTCACCGCCGCCGCCTGCGGGGACGACGGCGACGGCGGGGCCGACGACAGACCGTCGGCGCTCCCGGCGAAGAGCGGCGCAGTCGCCCTGGACGGCGTGTGCCCCGAGACCGTGACCGTGCAGACCTCGTGGCTGCCGAACGCCACGTCCTTCGGCCCGCTGTACGCGCTCCTCGGTGACTCCCCCGAGGTGGACGCGAACCGCAAACGGGCCACCGCGCCGCTGGTCGCCGACGGCAAGGACACCGGCATCTCCCTCGAACTGCGCGCCGGCGGCCCGGCGATCGGCTTCTCCACCACCTCCGCGCAGATGTACACGGACGAGGACATCGACCTCGGGGTGGTCGGCGGCTTCGACGAGATCGTCCAGCTCTCCGCCACGCAGCCGACGACCGCGGTGCTGGCGCTGCTGGAGAAGGACCCCACGATGATCTACTGGGACCCGGAGACGTACCCGGAGTTCGAGACCATCGAGGACGTCGGCAAGTCGGACACCACGGTGCTGTACTTCGGCGGCGACACGTACATGGAGTACCTGACCGGCACCGGGATCCTGGACAGGGACCAGGTGGACGGCTCCTTCGACGGTTCGCCCGCGCGCTTCGTGGCGTCCGGCGGCAAGCTGGCCTCCTCCGGCTACGCGGCCGAGGACCCGTACATGTACGAGCACGAGATCGACGACTGGCGAAAGCCCATCAAGGGCCAGCTCGTCTACGAGGCCGGCTACCCGATCTACGGGCCCTCGCTGGTCGTCCGCAACGAGCGGAAGGACGAACTGGCGCCCTGCCTGGAGAAGCTGGTGCCGGTCATCCAGCAGTCGCAGGTCGACTACCTCCGCGACCCGGACGCGACCATCGCCACCATCGTCGACATCGCCGAGCAGTACAAGGGCGGCGACGTGCTCACCGAGGGCATCGCCACGTACGGCATCGGCGAGATGAAGAAGCTCGGCATCGCCGCGGACGACGCCGAGGGCAAGGACGCCACCGTCGGGAACTTCGAGACCCCGCGGGTCCAGGAGATCATCGACATCGACAAGCCCATCTTCGACAAACAGAAGAAACCGGTCAAGGACGGCCTGGAACCGGCCGACGTCGTGACCAACGAGTTCCTCGACCCCGAGATCGGGCACGGCGGATGACCGGCCGCCCGACCGCCGGGGCCGCGCACCGCGGGCCCCGGCGGCGCGGTGGAGTACGCTGCCCTGTCGGCCCGTACCGCGGTGCGCGCCGGATCAGCCGCAGCCGCACGCGGCCGACGCGGAGAGGTTCATGAGCGACAACGGCATAGCCGACGGGCCCCACGGCACGTCGCCGCTGCCCGACCCCACGGCGGCCCACGCCTCCCGCACGTACGACTACCACCTCGGCGGCAGCGACAACCTCGGCCCGGACCGCGCGCTGGTGGACGAGGTCGAGTCCACCTTCATGCCGGACGTGAAGATGCGCGTGCGCGCCCAGCGGCTCTTCCTGGAGCGGGCCGTGCGCTACCTCGTCGAGGAGGCGGGCATCCGCCAGATCCTCGACATCGGCTGCGGCCTGCCGCAGCGGCGCATGCCCAACGTCCACGAGATCGCGCACGGCATCGCCCCCGACACCCGGATCGTCTACACCGACTTCAACCCCGTCGCCGTGGCGCACATGCAGGCACTCCAGTCCGACGGCGACCTGACCGTCGCCTTCGCCGGCGACGTACGCAAGCCGGAGCTGATCCTCACCCACCCGGAGGCGCGCGCGGTGCTCGACTTCGACCGGCCGGTGGGCGTGCTCATGGTGGGGCTGCTGCACTTCCTGCCCGACAAGGACGACCCGGCGGACCTGGTGGCGCGGATCCGCCGCGGGGTGCCGTCCGGCAGCCACCTCGCCGTGTCCCAGATCTCCGCCGAACTCGACTCCCGGGTCGAGCGGCTCACCAAGGTCTGGGCGCGCGGTGCCACGCCGATGGTGCAGCGCAGCCGCGCCGAGCTGGAGCGCATCATCGACGGGTGGGAGCCGGTCGACCCCGGCATCGTGGTCGCGCACCGCTGGCGCCCCCGCGACACCAACCGCGCCGAGGGGAACGCCTACACCCTGGTGGCAGTCAAGCCATGAAGATGCGGCCGTTGCTCCGCAGGCTGCCCGCCGTGCTGGTGGCCGGTGCCGCCGTGGGGGTGTGGTACCTGATCAGCATGGTGGTGCTGGCCGAGGACCGGCGCTTCCTGTTCCCGCCGCCGCACGACGTGGTGCGCGTCGGGTTCCTCGACGGCGACAACCGCGCCGAACTCCTCGACGCCCTGTGGCTGTCCGCGCAGGTCGCCTCGCTGGGCCTGCTCATCTCGGCGGCCGGGGCGATCGCCATGGCGATCCTGATGAGCCAGGCCCGGTGGCTGGAACGCTCCCTCTTCCCCTACTTCGTCGTGCTCCAGGTGACGCCGATCCTCGCCCTGGTGCCGCTCTTCGGCTTCTGGTGGGGCTACGGGTTCGGCACCCGGGTGCTGGTCTGCGTGATCATCGCCTTCTTCCCGATCCTGACCAGCACGCTCTTCGGTATCCGCTCCGCCGACGCCGCGTACCACGACCTGTTCAGGCTCCAGAACGCCGGCCGGCTGACCCGGCTGTGGAAGCTCCAGTTGCCGGCCGCGCTGCCGAGCATCTTCACCGGGCTGCGCATCGCCGCCGGGATGTCCGTCGTCGGCGCCATCGTCGGCGACTTCTTCTTCCGCCAGGGACAGCCGGGCATCGGGGTGCTCATCGACCTCTACCAGTCGCGGCTCCAGTCCGAGCAGTTGCTCGCGGCGGTGCTGATCTCCTCGCTCTTCGGCGTGCTGGTCTTCTGGTTCTTCGGCCGGCTCGCCCGGCTCGTGGTCGGGGGCTGGCACGAGTCCGTGGACGAACCCGGCGTCAACGGCTGATACCGGGCCGAGCGCCGCCGTCCCGCCGGGCGGTCCGCAGGTATCGGTCGGGTAGGCGAAATCCGGACGAAGGTTCGGGAAGCGGCGTTCGACGGGGTATGATTCCGCGCTGGCGACGGGATGCTGAACGGACCGGCGGGGGAGGGGAGATGGCGTCAGTACCGGTGGCCGGCGGCCGGCGTCTGCCCGGCGGCGCGGAACCCGGCCGGGGCGGGCCCACGATCCGCCGGATCGTCCTCGGCTCCCGGCTGCGCAGGCTCCGGATCCGGCGCGGCGTCGGACTCGACGCGGCGGCGCAGGCCATCAGGGCGTCGGTGCCCAAGATGAGCCGGCTGGAGCGCGGCCAGGGCGGCTGCAAGGAGCGCGACATAGCGGACCTGCTGACGCTGTACGGGGTGAGCGACCTCCGGGACCGCGAGGCGTACCTCGCGCTCGCCCGCGGCGCCAACACCCCCGGCTGGTGGCAGCAGTACGGCGATCTGACGCCGCGCTGGCTGGAGACGTACCTCGGCCTCGAAGAGGGCGCGACGCTCATCCGCGGCTACCAGTCGCACCGCGTCCCCGACCTGCTCCAGACCCCCGCGTACGCCGCCGCGCTGGCGCGGCTGACCTACCCGGACGACAGCGCGAGCGCCGTCGCCCGCCGCGTCGACCTACTGGAGCGCCGGCAGCAGGTGCTCGCCCGGTCCGATCCGCCGCGCTGCTGGCAGCTCATCGACGAGGGCGCGCTGCTCCGCAGCGTGGGCGGCCCGGCGGTGATGCGCGAGCAGATCCGGCATCTGATCCGGCTGCACAGCCCGGAGTTCCCGGAGATCGCGGTGCACATCGTGCCGCTCCGGTCCGCCGCCGCCACGGCGCTGGCCGGCTCGGTGACGCTGCTGCGCTTCGCCGAGGCGGACCTGCCGGACATCGCGTACCTGGAACAGCTCACCGGCGCGCTCTACCTCGACGACCCCGACGACGTCGAGCGGCACCGGCTGGCCGTCGACCGGCTGGCCGCGCCGGTGACGGAGCAGACGCGCACCGACGCGTTCCTGGGCGAGCTGCTGCACGCCACCTGACGCACCCGGGCCTCCCGGGCCGCCGGGGCCTCCCGGGCCCCGGCGGAACCCGCCCGTCCGCCGCTGCGCGCCGGGCTACTCCCTTCTGGCGTACGGCACTTCGGGCCGATTCGATCACCGTGCGCCCACGCTTTCTGAGCGCTCGGTGATAGCTGGATGAAATTTCATCTGTAATTGCATCCGCAAGCACAGACGCAAGTACAGTACGCAAAAGATCAGTCGGAGGGAGCTGCCATGCAGGTCGACAACGGTGTGCCCGCGGGCCGGTTGGGGAACGTCGAGTGGCGCAAGAGCCACCACAGCAACCCCAACGGCGAGTGCGTGGAGCTGGCCGGGCTGTCCGGCGGGGAGATCGCGGTCCGCAACTCGCGGGACCCGCAGGGCCCGGCGCTGGTCTACGGGGCCGCCGGGCTGGCCGCCTTCCTGAAGGCCGCCAAGGAAGGGGACTTCGACGACCTCGTCACCGGCCGCGGCACCCCCGGCGGCTGACGAGGGCGCCGCCGGGGCCCTCCGCTACGTCCCGGACTCACCCGCCAGCACCCCGGCCCGGGCCGCGCTGTCGCCGCCGGAGGCGAGCAGCCGCCCGCGCTCCACGGCGTACGCCCGACCGAGGACGGCGCGCTCCTGCGCGGAGGCGCCGCGCCGCAGCGCGTTGAGCTGGACCCGCTCACCCGCGGCGATATGCCCGGCGGCGACCGCGCCCAGGCGGTCCAGCGCCGCGTCGAACTCGGGCCCGGCGAGGGCGTCCAGACGCAGCAGCGCCAGCAGGGCGCGCGCGAGCGCCGCCGGCCCGTGGTCGCCGTCGTCGGGGCAGGGCGCGTACGCCGCCGAGTGCGCCGCCGCCCGGCCGGCCCCGGCGTGCGCGACCAGCAGCGCCGCCAGCTCCCCGAGCACCGCCTGCCGGTCCGCGTCCTCGCCGCGCAGCGCGCTCAGCAGGTGCTCGGCCCTGCGGTGGTCGGCGAGCACCAGGTCGACCACGTCGGCTCCCGCGGGCGGCGGGCTCTCCGCCGGCCTGGTCCAGCCGAACGTCAGGCTCACGGCGTGGCGCCAGTTGGCGTACTCCGCGTTCCGGCGGCTCTCCGCCATCTTTGGCAGCCACTGCGCCGCCCGGTGCCAGTTGCGCCGCAGCCCCTCCAGATCCGGCCAGTAGCCGACCGCGAGCCCCGCCGCGTACGCCGCGCCCAGCGAGACCGTCTCCGCCATCATGGGCCGTACCACGGGCACGTCGAGGACGTCGGCGACGAACTGCATCAGCAGGTTGTCCGCCGTCATGCCGCCGTCCACGCGCAGGCCGGACAGCGTCAGCCCCGAGTCGGCGTTCATCGCGTCCACCACCTCCCGCGTCTGCCAGCCCGTCGCCTCCAGCACCGCCCGCGCCAGATGCCCCTTGGTGATGTACGACGTGAGCCCCGCGATCACGCCCCGCGCCTCGCTGTGCCAGTGCGGCGCGAACAGCCCCGAGAACGCCGGCACGATGTAGCAGCCGCCGTTGTCGTCGACCGTCTGCGCCAGCGTCTCGATCTCCGGCGCGCTGCCGATCAGCCGCAGCCCGTCCCGGAACCACTGCACCAGCGACCCCGTCACCGCGATCGAGCCCTCCAGCGCGTACACCGCGGGCTCGTCCCCGATCTTGAAGCCGACGGTGGTCAGCAGCCCGTGCCGGGACGAGGCCGGCGTCTCGCCGGTGTTGAGCAGCAGGAAACTGCCCGTGCCGTACGTGCACTTGGCCTCGCCCGGCGCGAAGCAGGTCTGGCCGAAGAGCGCCGCCTGCTGGTCGCCGAGCGCCGCGGCGATGCGGATGCCGGGGACGACGGTGGTGGTCGTGCCGTACGTCTGCGTGGAGGAGCGGATCTCGGGCAGCATCGCCTTCGGCACGCCGAAGAAGTCCAGCAGCTCGTCGTCCCACGACAGGGTGCGCAGGTTCATCAGCATGGTGCGGCTGGCGTTGGTGACGTCCGTGATGTGCAGCCCGCCCGTGGGCCCGCCGGTCAGGTTCCAGATCAGCCAGCTTTCCATGGTGCCGAACAGCACGTCGCCGCGCTCCGCCCGCTCCCGCAGCCGGGGGGTCGTGTCCAGCAGCCAGCGGATCCGCGGCGCGGAGAAGTACGTGGCCAGCGGCAGCCCGCACAGCGCGCGCACCCGGTCCGCGCGCGGGTCCCGGGAGAGCCGGTCGGTCATCTCGTCGGTGCGGGTGTCCTGCCAGACGACGGCGCGGGCGGCCGGGCGGCCGGTGTGCCGGTCCCACAGCACCGTCGTCTCCCGCTGGTTGGCGATGCCCAGCGCGACGATCTGGGCGGCGTCGGCGCCCGCCTGCGCGAGGGTCTGCGGCACGATCCTGCGCAGGTTCCGCCAGATCTCCACGGCGTCGTGCTCGACCCAGCCGGGCCGCGGGAAGTACTGCTTGTGCTCCCGCTGCACCACCGAGACCATCCGGCCCTGGGCGTCGAAGAGGATGCACCGGGTGGACGTCGTGCCCTGGTCCACCGACATCACGTACCGCTGCACCGCGCCGCCCCCGTTCCGTCGATCCTGTCCGCTCCGTACCTTCTGCGCCGTCCGGTCAGTCTGTTCCGCAACGTTCGCCCGGCCGTTCCGGTCCGTCTGGTTCGTCCGCCCCGTCCGGCGCCGCCGTCACCTGCGGGACGCGCCGAGGTCCCGCGACACCGACCGGGCCGTGCCGAGCACCAGCCCCACCAGGTCCTCGCGCAGCGTGCCGGAGCGCTCGCACAGCCGCTCGGCCGGACCGGAGATGCCCAGCGCCCCCACCACCAGCCCGCCCGGGCCGCGCAGCGGCGCCGCGATCCCCGCCTCCTCCAGGCGCCGTTCGCCCCGCTCACCGGCCCACCCCGACTCGCGCACCCGGCGCAGCTCCGTCTGGATCACCGCCGGCACGGTCAGCGTCCGCGGGGTGTACGGGGCCGGGGGCACCGAGCGCAGCGCCGCGGGGATGTTCACGTCGTACGCGAGCAGCACCTTGCCCAGCGCCGTGGCGTGCGCCGGCAGCATCACGGACACGTCGAGGGTCTGCTGCGGGTCCCCGGGCCGGAAGACGTGGTGGACGACGAGGACCCGGCCGTCCGCCGGGACGCCGATGCGCACGGCCTCGCGGCTTCTGGCGGCCAGCCCGTCGGCCCAGTTGATGGCCCGGGAGCGCAGCTCGTTGGCGTCGACGTGGCCGGAGCGGAGGTCGAGGAGCGCGTCGCCGACCCGGTACTTGCCGGTGTCGCGGTCCTGCTCGACGAACCCCACGTGCTGGAGCGTCCGCAGCAGCCCGTGCACCGTGCCCTTCGCCAGCCCCAGCGACGCGGCCAGCTCGCTGACACCGAGACGGCCGGAACCACGCGCCAGCAAGTGCAGTATCGCCGCCGCGCGTTCAACCGACTGAACCGGACCTGGCACGCGCCGACCATAAGCCTCCGTGCCCCGCCGGTGAAAGCGGGGTGCAGGAGATTCGTTCGACAATGTCGGCAGGACATCGTTGACGCCGGGATTCTGCGCTGGTCATGTACTCAGCACGGGCCGGGGTGCCGGCGCAGCGGCACGGTCCCGGCGACCGATGCGACGTTTCGGAGCAGGAGCAGATCGTGACCGTGGATTACAGCGCCCCCTCCCCGCAGCGCCCCGGCCCGTTCATTGCGGCTATCGATCAGGGGACGACTTCGAGCCGGTGCATTGTGTTCGACACCGATGGCCGGATCGTGTCGGTGGATCAGAAGGAACACGAGCAGATCTTTCCCAAGCCGGGGTGGGTCGAGCACAACGCCACGGAGATCTGGCGCAATGTCCAGCAGGTCGTCGACGGCGCGGTCGCCAAGGCCGGGATCACCAGCGCCGACGTCAAGGCCATCGGCATCACCAACCAGCGTGAGACGACTTTGCTGTGGGACAAGAACACCGGTGAACCCGTCGCCAACGCCATCGTGTGGCAGGACACCCGCACCGCGGAACTGTGCCGCAAACTCGGCGGCACCCAGGGCCAGGACCGCTTCCGCGCCGCCACCGGCCTGCCCCTGGCCTCCTACTTCGCCGGCCCCAAAATCCGCTGGCTCCTGGACAACACCCCCGGCCTGCGTGCCCGCGCCGAAGCCGGCGACATCCTCTTCGGCACCATGGACTCCTGGGTCATCTGGAACCTCACCGGCGGACCCGGCCGCGGCGTCCACGTCACCGACGTCACCAACGCCTCCCGCACCATGCTCATGAACCTGCACACCCTCGACTGGGACACCGACATCCTGGCCGCGATGGACGTCCCCGCCGCGGTCCTGCCCGAGATCCGCTCCTCCGCCGAGGTCTACGGCCGCGCCACCTCCGGCACCCTGACCGGCATCCCCGTCGCCTCCGCACTCGGCGACCAGCAGGCGGCCCTGTTCGGGCAGACCTGCTACGCCCAGGGCGAGGCCAAGTCCACCTACGGCACCGGCACGTTCCTGCTGATGAACACCGCCGGTGAACCCGTCCACTCCGAGAACGGTCTGGTCACCACCGTCGGTTACCGCATCGGCGACCAGCCCGCCGTCTACGCGCTGGAAGGCTCCATCGCCGTCACCGGCGCCCTGGTGCAGTGGATGCGCGATCAGATGGGCATCATCTCCACCGCCGCCGAGATCGAGACCCTCGCGCTGAGCGTCGAGGACAACGGCGGCGCCTACTTCGTGCCCGCCTTCTCCGGCCTGTTCGCCCCCTACTGGCGCGACGACGCCCGCGGTGTGATCGCCGGCCTGACGCGGTACGTCACCAAAGCCCACATCGCCCGCGCCGTTCTGGAAGCCACCGCCTGGCAGACCCGCGAGATCGTCGATGCCATGACCAAGGACTCCGGCGTCGAACTGGCCGCGCTGAAGGTCGACGGCGGCATGACCGCGAACAACCTCCTCATGCAGACCCTCGCCGACGTCCTGGACGCCCCCGTCGTCCGCCCCCTCGTCGCGGAGACCACGTGTCTGGGCGCCGCCTACGCCGCGGGGCTGGCGGTCGGGTTCTGGCCGGACACCGACACCCTGCGCGCCAACTGGCGCCGCGCCGCCGAATGGACCCCCCGCATGGACAACGAAACCCGCGACCGCGAATACCACAACTGGCTCAAAGCAGTCCAACGCACCATGGGCTGGATCGAGGACGCGCACAGCCCTGACCAGCGGTGAACCCGGCGCCGTGCCGGAGCGGCGCGCACCCCGGCGGGCGCGTGCGCGGAGCGTAACATCGGGCCACGGCGGCGCCCCACGTCCTCGCGCCGACCACGGTTCGTGAGACGAGAGAGACCGAGCATGCCGCAGCCGGACGCCGCGCCGCCCGCCGACCGGACGATGTGCGACCGTCCGACCACCTCGGCCCGGTGGACGTTCATCCGCACCGAGACCGGCAGCGCCGCCTTCCTCGTCGCCGCCGCCGTGGCCGCCCTCGTCTGGGCCAACGCCGCGCCCGGCAGCTACGCCGACTTCTGGCACACCCACCTGTCCGTCGAGTTGGGCGACCGCGGCCTGGCCATGGATCTGCGCGAGTGGGTCAACACCGGGCTGATGACGCTGTTCTTCCTGGTCGTCGGGTTGGAGGCGCGGCGCGAGTTCGACATGGGGGAGCTGCGCGAGCGGCACCGGATGACGCTGCCGTTCGTCGCCGGCGTCGCCGGGATGCTCGTACCGGTGCTCATCTACCTGGCCCTCAACGCCGGCGACTCCTCCGCCTCCGGCTGGGGCGTGGCGATGTCCACCGACACCGCCTTCGCGCTCGGCATGCTGGCGCTGCTCGGCAAGCGGTTCCCGCGGCGGCTGCACACCTTCGTCCTCACCATCACCGTCGTGGACGACTTCGTCGCCCTGGCCGTCATCGCCCTCGTCTACAGCGACTCCGTGACCTGGCCCGCGCTGCTCGCCGGGGTCGCGTGCTTCGCGGCGATGATCGTCCTGCGCACCGCCGGCAGCCGCCGCGGCCCCGTCTACGCGCTGCTCGGCATCGCGATGTGGGTCGCCTTCGTGGAGTCCGGCATCGACCCGGTCGTCGTCGGCCTGCTCATCGGTCTCGCCACCTTCGCCTACCCCGCGCCGCGCAGCGAGCTGGAGCGGGCCAGCGGGCTCTTCCGCTCGTTCCGGGAGCAGCCCACCCCGGAGCTGGAGCGCGAGGCGCGGCAGGGCATCGCCTCGGCGATCTCCCCGAACGAGCGGCTCCAGCGGATGTACCACCCGTGGAGCAGCTATCTGATCGTGCCGCTGTTCGCCCTGGCCAACACCGGTATCCAGCTCGACGGCGGGCTGCTGTCGCGCGCGTTCACCTCGCCCGTCACGCTGGGCATCCTGGTGGCGTACGTGGTGGGCAAGCCGCTCGGCATCCTCGGCGCCACCGCGCTGACGGCGGGGCTCAGCCGCGGCCGGATGCGCCCGCCGGTCGGCTGGGCCGCCGTCGCCGGCGGCGGCACCATCGCCGGCGTCGGGTTCACCGTCGCGCTGCTGATCGCCACCAAGGCGTTCGACGGCGAGCAGCTCGCGCAGGCGAAGATCGGCATCCTCTCCGCCGTCGTCTGCTCCGGCGCCGTCACCGCGCTCGTCGCCTTCGCCACCGCCCGGCTGCGGCAGCCGCTGCGCACCCGCGCGCTCCTGGGCACCGCGCCCGTCATCGTCGACCTCGCCGTCCCGGTGGACCCCGACCGCGACCACATCCGCGGGCCGCTGGAGGCGCCCGTCACGGTCGTGGAGTACGGCGACTTCGAGTGCCCGTACTGCGGCCGGGCCGAGCCCGTCGTACGCAACCTCCTCGCCGACTTCGGCGACGTCCGCTACGTCTGGCGCCACCTGCCGCTCACCGACGTGCACCCGCGCGCCCAGCTCGCCGCCGAGGCCGGGGAGGCGGCGGCCGAGCAGGACGCGTTCTGGCCCATGCACGACCGGCTGCTCGCCGGCCAGGACCGGCTGGCGCCGCGCGACCTGCTGCGGCACGCGACGGAGCTGGGGCTCGACGTCGAGCTGTTCCGCCGGTCGCTGCACACCGGCAGCGGCGCGGGCCGGGTCTCCGAGGACATGGAGTCCGCGGACCTCAGCGGGGTCGCGGGCACGCCGACGTTCTTCGTCAACGGGCGCCGCCACCACGGCGCGTACGACATCGGCAGCCTGTCGGCCGCGGTACGGGCGGCGCGGGACCGGGTGACGCTGGACGAGCAGGAGGCGTGAGCGCCGCGCCGGGCGGTGAGGCCCGCGCGGGGCACGGGGGTGGGGGACCGGGGGCGGCGGGCGTCAGGTTCCGCCGCCCCCGGAGACTGCGGTGAGCAGCGCCAGCGGCGTGGCGGCCGCCCACGCCTGCGGGGAGCAGGCGTGTGGATACGGTACGGGTGCCGGGTGGTCACTGCGTGCGTAACCGGCCAGGACCTCCGGCAGCCGCCAGCCGTGCGCCTCCGCGGTGGCAAGGAGCCCCCGGGTCAGCGTGCGGACCTCGGCGTCGAGACCGTAGCGGGCCAGGCCGAGGGCGATGACGGCGTTGTCGTGCGGCCAGCAGCTCCCGCGATGGTACGACAGCGGGTGGTACGGCCGTTGACCGGCCGCCAGCGTTCGTACCGCCCACCCCGAGAAGAAGTCGCCGGCGAGCAGCCGCCGCCCGGTGCGCTCGCCGCGCTCCCGGTCCAGGATCCCGGACCACAGCAGGTGTCCCGCGTCCGAGGCGAGCGCGTCGGCCTGCCGCCCGCGGCCGTCCAGCGCCAGCGCCGGGAAGTCCTGCGCGGGCAGCCAGAACGCGCGGTGGAAGCGGTCGCGCAGATCGGCGGCGAGGGCGTCGAGGTGGTCGGCGTAGGGAACGTCGCCCCAGACGCCGCGGGCGAGGCGCGCGGTGCGTACGAGGGCGTCGTACGCGTATCCCTGCGCCTCGGCGACGGCGACGGGCCCCTCGGCCTGGGTGCCGTCCGCGAAGCAGATGGCGCCCGCGGAGTCCTTCCAGTTCTGGTTGACCAGCCCGCCGGGGTCGGGGGAGTAGACGAGCCACCCGCGCTCCGCCAGCCCGCCGTCGCCGAGCAGCCACGCCACGGCCGCCCGCGCCTGCGGCTCCAGCCGCGCGGCGAGGCGGGTGTCGGCGGTCGCCTCGGCGTGCGCCTGGAGCAGGACGAGGAAGAGGGGGGTGACGTCGACGGACCCGTAGTAACGCCCGTACGGCACCTGCCGGAACGCGGCCAGCTCGCCGTGCCGCAGCTCGTGCGCGATCCGGCCGGGCTGCTCGGCCGAGAAGGCGTCGTGGCGGGTGCCCTGGGTGGCGGCGAGCGCGAGGAGGGTGTCGCGGGCGAGGGCGGGGCGGTAGGGCAGGGCGAAGAGGGAGGTGAGCACCGAGTCGCGCCCGAACAGCGTGAGGAACCACGGAATCCCGGCCCCCGGCACGGTGAGCGCTTCCCCGCGCGGCCCGGAGGCGGGCACGCGCAGCAGCGCGAGATCGGCGAGCCCCTGCGCACAGGCGCGCGCGAGCGCGGAGCGCTCGGCGGGCGAGAGGGCGGGGTTGCCCGCGGCAGGGTGTCCGGCTCTGGGGTGGGCGGACGTCGCGGCGGTCACGCCGGCGGGGGTGCGTCCGGCCGTCGCGGCGGCCGAGCCGGTCCGCCCGGCGGGGCGGTCGCGCCCCGGGGCCTCCGGCGCGGTCCCGGCCGAAGGGCCGGTGAACGCCGCTGCGCCGGGGCGGAGTCCGCCGGCGGCCCCGGAGGGCTCCGCGGTGTGGACCGCCGGGTTCGTGAACGCCTCGGTGGCGGCCCGGAGTTCGGCGGCGGCTTGGGCCGGCGTCGCGGTGCTCGCGACGTCCGGTGCGCCGTGCGGGCGTGCCTCGACGCGCAGCGTCAGCTCCGCGGTGCCGTGCGGCGGGAGGGCCAGCGTCCACGCCAGCCGCCGGGCCGTCCCGTCGCCTGCCCGCGGTACGTCCGCCGACCGGCCCTCCTCCCCGACCGCCGTCACCTCGTCCGGCGGCGGGACGCATCCGACCGTCGTACGGGACGACCACTGCGTGCCGCGCCGGTACGTGAACTCCACGCCGTCCGCCAGCTCCCGGGCCCCGCGTGCCGACCCCGCCGGGCGCGGGTACGTGCGGCCGTCGGAGCGCAGCTCGAACTGGTCCGCGAAGTCCGCGTCCGCGAGCAGCTCCAGACGGGCCGTCACCGGCTCCGGACGGTTGCTGACCAGGCGCAGGTGCTCCACCAGCACTCCGGCGGCGACGGCCTGGGCGCGGAAGACCGCGTACGGCGCGGGTTCGTCGCGGATGCCCGGCGGCGTCAGGACGCAGGTGGCGGGGAGTGCGCCGTCGCGGGCCGGGGTCAGGACCGTGGGTTCCGCCCCGTCGACCGTCAGCCGCCAGCGGCTCAGGTGCCGGGTGTCGCGGCGGAACAGCCCGTCCGGGGACGCGCCGCGGCGGCCCGTGATGGCGCCGCCGGGGCTCAGCGCGGCGAACGTGCCGTTTTGCGCGAGCAGTACGCCCCCGTCGCCGCTCATCGCGGCCCCGCCGCCGGCCATGCGCCGCGCGCCGCCGGCCACGCCGCGTCCCGTGCCGCCAGGTCCAGCGCCAGCGCCGCCGTCCAACTGAAGTCCCGCGCCCCCCGGCCCGTCCCGGTCAGCGGGTCCACGTACTCCGCGAAACCCGACGCCGCCGCCCCGGTCAGCACCGCCCGGCGCAGCGCGTCGGCCGTCCCGTCCGCCCCGTGCCGGCGCAGACCGCGCTCCAGCAGCCAGGCGGTGTTGAACCACGCCGGGCCGCGCCAGTACCGGGTGCGGTCGAACGCCCGTCCCTTCAGGTCGTACGACGCGACCAGCGGCAGCTCCCCGACACGGAAGTGCTCGCCCGCCAGGGTGTTCCGCAGCGCCCCCGCCACCGCCGGCGGGAGGCCGGAGGCGAGCAGCGGGGTGAGCCCGGCGACGCTGTACTCCTCGACCGGCCGGTCCGTACGCAGGTCGCGGCAGCGGAAGATGCCCGCGCCGGCGTCCCACAGCCGCGCCACCAGCGCCTCCGTCAGCCGCGCGGCGCGCTCCCGGTGCGCACCCGGGGCGGCGGCCGGCGCCGGTCCCGCGGCGGCGAGTTCCGCTGCGATCTCCGCCATCGCCTCCTCCGAGGCGATCAGCAGCGCGTTCACGCACGGGTCCTCGACGGCGAAGCCGTGCCGTACGCCCGCGTCCGCGTAGCCCGCGTCGCGGTAGTCGGCGGCGAGCCGCACGTAGCGGCCGTAGTCGAGGTCCGTGGGCCGGTCCGCCGGGTCGCCGTGGTCGAGGTCCGCCCGGTGGAACGACGCCGCCGGGGCCGGCTCGATCCGGGCCAGCGGGCCGTCCCAGCAGGGGCTGTTGTCCATCCCGGACTCCCAGGGGTGGACGATCGCGGCCAGGCCGCCGCCGCCGAGGTCGCGGTCCTCGGTGAGGTAGCGGTGCCAGGCGAGCAGCCGCGGGTAGACGCGCGCCAGGAACCCGCGGCGCGCGGAGGCCGCCGGATCCGCGCGGTGCACCAGCAGCGCCGCGAGCGCGTGCACCGGGGGCTGCACGAGGCCGGAGGTCTGGGTGTGCGCCGGGGCGCCGGCCCGCGCACCCGCGCCCGTACCCGTACCGGCGGAGCTGCCGGCGCCGCCGCTGCCCGCGGAGCGCCAGAAGTCCGGCCCCGGGAAGTACGCGGCGTGCGGCACGGCCGGGTTGAAGACGATGTGCGGGATCCGGCCGTCGCCCCACTGCGCGCCGAGCAGCATCTCCAGCTCCCGCTGCGCCCGCCGCGGCGACAGGTGCCGCAGCCCGATGGCGACGAACGCCGAGTCCCAGCTCCACTGGTGCGGGTACAGCGTGCGCGACGGCACGGTGGAGCTGCCGGTCCAGTTGCCCAGCAGCACCGCCGCGGCGGCCCGCCACGGGTCGTCCGCCCGTACGGGCCCGGGGCCCCCGGCGCCCGACCCGCCGCCGGGCGCCGCCGACAGCGCCGTCGCGCCCCGTCCCCGTGCCGGCACCGCCGTCATGCGCCGGCCCTGCGCAGGAACCCGGGCACGGCGGCGACGGCCGCCGCGGGGTCGCCGGTCAGCCGGCACTCGGCGGCGAGCCAGCCGGTGTAGCCGGCGGCCTTCAGCGCGCCGAGCCAGGCGGGCCAGTCGAGATGGCCGGCGCCGGGCTGGAAGCGGTTGGAGTCGGAGACCTGCGCGTGGCCGATCCAGGGCGCGTTGTCGAGGACGGCGGCGGCGGGGTCGGCCTCCTCGATGTTCATGTGGTAGCTGTCGATGCCGATCCGCACGCTGTCCAGGCCGGCGGCGCGGATGAGTTCGGTGGCCTGCTCCAGCCGGTTGACCATGTGGTCCTCGTACCGGTTGAGGGGCTCCAGGAAGAGCGTGACGCCTTCGCGGCGCGCGTGTTCGCCCAGTTCTGCCAGCCCGTCGAGCAGCACGGCGCGGTCGCCGGCCTCGTCGCGCGGCGGGGTGAAGGGCGGCAGCCGGCGGGAGAACATCCCGTACGACGCGGGGGTCTGGGCGCCGACGCCGCCGATCTCGGCGATCACCGAGAGCTGGGACTTCATCTGCGCCACCGCGTCGCGGCGCTGCCCGGTGTCGAAGGCGCCGAAGAAGTGCAGCATCTCGACGCAGACGGTGGGCATGACGACGCCGTCGGCGAGCGCGCGCTTCAGCTCCGGCAGCCGGGCCGCGAAGCGCAGGTCGCCCTGGGCACGCAGCTCGATGCCGTCGTAGCCGGCGGCCTGCGCGAACTCCCACTTCTGCTGGAGGGTGTCGCCGGGCAGCAGTTGTTCCTGGGCCGCAAGGGAGAACATGGCGGGGCGGGTGGCCTTTCTGCGCGGGGGTGTGCGCGGATGCGCGTGGCGGGATCCGGACTCGGGCACGGCGTCCTCAGAACTCCAGGACGACCTGGAGGGCGTCTTGGGGCCGCTCGTCGAGGAGGGCGTACGCGCCCGCCGCCTCGGCGGCCGGCACCACATGGCTGACCAGCGGCAGCACCTCGACGCGGCCGTCGGCGACGAGCCGCAGGAACGTCTGCTGGAGCCGTTGCTGGTCCCACCGCCCGGCCAGCTCCGGCGGGACGCCGCCGATCTGGGAGCAGACGAGCCGGACGCGGTTGTGGTGGAACTCGTCGCCGAGCCGCAGCCCGACGGCGTCGCCCTGGTAGAAGCCCGCGGCCACCACCCGGCCGTCGACGACGACGGCGCGCACCGCCTCGTGCAGCGCCGGGTACGCGCCGCTGATCTCGATCGCGACGTCGGCGCCCCGGCCGTCGGTCGCCGCCCGGATCTCCTCGGCGACCGCGTCGCCGCGGGCGTTGAGCGTACGGGCCGCGCCGTGCTCCCGGGCCCGGTCCAGCCGGGCGTCGAGGGCGTCCACGGCGGTGACCGTGCCGCCGTTCAGCGCGGCGAGCCGGGTGGCGAGCAGCCCGATGACGCCCTGCCCGAAGACGGCGACGTCCTCGCCGACGTGGATGCCCGCCGCGAGCACCGCGTTGTATGCAATCGCTCCGACCCTGGCGAACGAACCGGCGAGCGGGTCGAGCCCGGCGGGCAGCGTGTGCCCGGTCATCCGCTCGGCGGGGACGATGCCCTCGCTGCGGTGGCCCCAGATGCCCCAGACCTGGTCCCCTACCGCGGGCAGGTCCCGGGTGCCGGCCAGTTCGGGGGAGACCTCGGTGACCTCGCCGACCTCGGAGTAGCCCCAGCCGGCGACCGGATACGAAAGCCCGGCCGCGTCCTCGCGGAACAGCCGGGCCCCGGCGTCCCAGGAGCGGGTCAGATAGGGGTTCGTGCCCCGGTAGGCGGTGAGTTCCGTGCCGGCGGAGATGCCGGAGTAGCGGGTACGTATGCGCAGGTGGCCGGGGGGCAGCGGGGCACTTTCGTGCTCGGCGACCTCGACCTGGCGGGGGGCGGTGAACTGGACGACGCGTTCCACGGTGGGTGCTCCGGTGAGGCTGATCGGGGGGCACGGCTGTTAACGACTTGCGTCGAAGATATCTCAGACTTATGTCTTGTCAACACGAAAAAGTAGTGGTGTGATGCAGTCCGCCAACGCTTAAGTCGATCCAAGGAACAGTCAAAGGATCAGGAACATGCGCACGTGGACCCGGCGGTCGAGGACCTCGGCCCTGCTCGCGGGCACCCTCGCCCTGGGGGTGCTCGCCGGCTGCGCCACCGACGCCTCCGGTCCGGGCAAGCCCGACCGGAAGATCACCGTGTGGTCGGAGGAGAGCCTGACCGACCGCATCGCCCACACCGACAAGGTCATCGACGGCTTCGAGGACGAGACCGGCGTCGAGGTCGAGCTGGTCGGCGTGGACGAGAACCAGCTCCCGCAACTGATCATGTCGGCCGCCGCGGCCGGCGACCTGCCGGACGTGATCGGCGCCGTACCGCTCGGCCAGGCATGGCAGATGTACAGCAACGAACTGCTGAACACCCGCATCCCCGCCGAGGTCGTCGACCGGCTCGGCAAGGACACCTTCGACGCCAACGGCCTCGGCCTGACCGCCGACGGCGGCATCCGGCTCGGGGTGCCCTCCGACGCCTGGGTGCAGATCGTCGCGTACCGCGAGGACCTGTTCCGCGAGGCCGGCCTGGACGTCCCCGACGACTACGCGAGCCTCACCGAGGCCGCCGAGAGGCTGGACGTCAAGGGCCGCGACGGGATCTCCGTCGCCACCGACCCCGCCGACGTCTTCACCCAGCAGAGCTTCGAGGACCTCGCCCTGGCCAACGGCTGCGACCTCGTGGACGACGCCGGCGACATCGGGCTGGACTCCGAGCAGTGCCGCACCGCCTTCGAGACGTACGACTCCCTCGCCCGGCAGTACGGCCCGCCCGGGCTCCAGACCGTCGACACCACCCGGGCCACCTACTTCGCCGGCCAGTCCAGCATGATCGTCTGGTCCTCGTTCCTGCTCGACGAGCTGGCCGGGCTGCGCAACGACGCCCTGCCGAGCTGCGCCGAGTGCAAGGACGACCCCGGGTTCCTGGCGTCGAACAGCGGCATCGTCACCGCGCTCCAGGGCCCCGGCGGCAGCGAGCCCGCCCAGTTCGGCGAGATCACCTCGTGGCTCGCCACCAAGACCGCCGAGACCGAGGCGTCGACCCAGTTCATCGAGTACATGATGAGCGCCGGCTACGAGGACTGGTTCGGGATGGCGCCCGAGGGCAAGATCCCGGTCCGTACCGGCACCCCCGAGCAGCCCGAGCGCTACGTCGACGCCTGGCGCGCCAGCGACATGGGCGTCGACACCAGGAAGTCCATGGAGGAGGTCTTCTCCCCGGAGCTGCTCGACCAGCTCGTCGCCGGCGTCGGCGACATGAAGCGGTGGGGCATCGACCAGGGCGAGGGCCCGCTCGTCGGCGCCACCAACGGCGAACTGCCCGTCGCCAAGGCGGTCGGCGCCATGACCTCCGGACAGACGAGTCCCGACGAGGCCGCGCGCGAGGCGTACGAGGAAGTCGACGCGCTGAAGACCTCCCTTGACTGACCGGCCGGCCCCTCTTCCCCCGAGGAACCCTCACCGAGGACACCGCACATGACCACGATCGACAGCCGCGGCGCGGCAGACCCCACCGGCCCGCACCCGCCCGCCGGCGGCCGGCCGCGCGCCCGCCGCCCCATGACCGCGAGCCGCCGCGAGAACCGCGCCGGCCTGGCCTTCGTCAGCCCCACGTTCCTGGTGGTGCTGGTCGTCGTGATCGTCCCGATCCTCTGGACGGTCCTGCTGGCCTTCCAGGACGCCAAGCTCGTCGACATCCAGGGCATGGGGCTGTTCGGCAACTGGACGCTGGAGAACTTCTCCGACGTCTTCGCCTCGGCCGGCTTCTGGTCCAGCCTGGTCACCACCCTCGTCTACACCGTCGGCGCCACCGCCGGGTCCGTGCTGCTCGGCCTCGTCGCCGCCCTCGCGCTGCGCCGCCCGTTCCGCGGCCGGGGCCTGCTGCGCGGCTCGATGCTCCTGCCGTACGTCGCCCCCGTCGTGGCCGTCGCGTTCGTCTGGGAGGTGGCGCTCAGCCCGCAGTACGGCGTCGTCAACGAGTGGGGCCGGGACGTCTTCGGCTGGGACGACCCGATCGCGTTCCTGTCCACCCGGCAGTACGAGGTGGGCCTGCTCGGCTGGCACTTCGACATACCGCTGGCCCTGCTCACCGTCATCGCCTTCGAGATCTGGCGCTACTTCCCCTTCGCCTTCCTCTTCCTCCTCGCCCGCCTCCAGGCCGTGCCGGACACCCTGGAGGAGGCCGCGACCGTGGACGGCGCCACGGTCTCGCAGCGCTTCCGGCACGTGCTCCTGCCGCAGCTCATGCCCGTCATCGCGCTGCTGTGCGTGCTCCGCTTCATCATGACGTTCAACAAGTTCGACGACGTCTACCTGCTCACCGGCGGCGGCGCCGGCACCGACGTCGCCGCGGTGCGCGTCTACGACTTCCTCACCTCGCGCTTCGACGTGGGCGCCGCCGCGGCCCAGGCGCTCGTCCTCGCGGTCGTGCTGACGGTGCTGCTGGGCATCTACTTCAAGTTCTTCGCCAAGCGGGTCCAGGAGGAGGCGTGATGACGCGCGCGCAGTTCGAGGACCGCCTCTTCGGCACGCTCCGCTGGGTGGTGATCGCGTTCCTGGCGCTGATCACGCTGGTCCCCTTCTACTACATGGTCATGCTGTCGCTGAAGCCCATCGACGCCCTGCTGGTCGACCCCGGGTCGATGTGGGTGTCGGCGAAGGACTTGACGACCGCGACGTACCGGGACGTGCTCAAGCCCACCGAGGACGGCGGGCAGGGCTTCCTGAAGCTGATGCTCAACTCGGCGCTGGTCTCGCTGGGCACCGTCGCCCTCACGCTGGCCGCCGCCGTGCCCGGTTCGTACGCCGTCAGCAGGCTGAGGTTCTTCGGCAGCCGCCAGGTCAGCGCGATGTTCCTGGCCGTCTACCTCTTCCCCGCCACGCTGCTGGCCGTCCCGCTGTTCGTGATGTTCGCGCGGATGGGCCTGTCCGGCAGCCTCGTGGGCCTGGCGATCGTGTACGTGGCGCAGACCGTGCCAGTGTCCATCTACATGCTGAAGAACTACCTCGTCACCATCCCGGCCTCCATCGAGGAGGCGGCGGCGCTCGACGGGTGCAGCAGGCTCCAGACGCTGCGCAGGGTGGTGCTGCCGCTGGCCGCGCCGTCGCTGATGGCCACCGGGCTCTACGTCTTCATGATCGCCTGGAACGAGTTCCTCTTCGCCCTGCTCTTCCTCGCCGCCGTGCCGGAGAGCTGGACCGTCTCGCTCGGCCTGGCGCAGCTCTCCAACGGCATCGAGGTGTCCAAGACCGTGCTCATGGCCGGATCCGTGGTCCTCACCATTCCCGTGGTACTGCTGTTCTTCGCCGCGGAGCGACTGCTCACCGAGGGCCTGACCAGCGGCGCCGACAAGAGCTGAGCGGAGAGACGACGTATGCGCAACCAGGCCAGCGCGGGACAGCTCCTCCGGCTGATCCGCACCGGCGAGGCCACCACCCGCGCCGAACTCCAGGACGCCACCGGCCTGTCCCGCTCCACCGTCTCCGGCCGGCTCGACGCGCTCCAGGCCGCCGGCTGGCTGCGCGGCGCCGCCGGCGTCTCCACCGGCGGCCGGCCCTCCGTGCGGCTGGAGTTCGACACCGCGCACGCCGTCGTGCTCGCCGCCGACCTCCAGACCCGGCACGGCCGCGCCGCCGTCCTCGACCTCGCCGGCCGCCCGCTCGCCGAACGCACCGGCGCGCTGCGCGTCGGCGACGGGCCCGAGGCGGTCCTCGACGAGCTGGGGCGCTGGTTCGGCCCGCTGCTCGCCGAGGCCGGGCGGGGCGCGGACGAGGTCTGCGGCATCGGCATCTCGGTGCCGGGCCCCGTGGACTTCGACACCGGGGTCGTCGTGCAGCCGCCGATCATGCCCGGCTGGGACGGCTACCCGATCCAGGACCACATGCGCCGCTCCTTCGCCAAGCACGCCGCAGGACCCGCGGACGTGCCGGTGCTCGTGGACAACGATGCCAACCTCCTGGCGTACGCGGAGCAGCGCGCCGGCTTCGCCGACTGCGCCGCCTTCGTGCTCGTCAAGGTCTCCACCGGCATCGGCGCCGGCGTCGTCGTCGACGGCCGCATCTACCGCGGCATCGACGGCGGCGCGGGCGACATCGGGCACGTACGGCTGCACGACGGGATGGACGCCGTCTGCGCCTGCGGCTCGTACGGCTGCCTCGCCGCCGTCGCCAGCGGGCGGGCGCTGGCGGGCCGGCTCACCGAGCTGGGCGTGCCCGCGACCTCCGGCTCCGACGTGCGCGACCTGCTGGCCGCCGGCCAGCCGGACGCGGTGCGGCTCGCGCGCGCGGCCGGGATGCGGGTGGGCGAGGTGCTGGCCACGGTCGTCACCCTGCTGAACCCCGGTGTCCTGATGATCGTCGGCGATCTCGCCGGCACGCCCTTCCTCACGGGCGTACGGGAGTTGCTGTACCAGCGCGCGATGCCGCGCACCACCGCGCACCTCCAGGTCGTCACCCCCCGCCTCGGCGACGGCGCGGGGCTGGCGGGCGCGGGGGCGCTGGTGGTGGAGCACCTGTACGCGCCCGGCCGCGCGGACGAGCGGCTGTCGGCCCGTACCGGAAACGGGGCCCGGTGACGGGCGGCGGGCCGGCACCCTCGCCGGCGGCTCCGGTGCGCGTCGGGCTCGTCGGCGCCGGCCCCTGGGCCCGCGCCATGCACGCCCGGATGCTCGCCGCCGGGCCCGAGACCGAGCTGACCGCCGTCTGGGCCCGCCGCCCGGAGGCCGCCGCCGAGGTGGCCGCGCCGTACGGCGCGGCGGTCGCCGGCTCCTTCGCCGAACTGCTCGACGGCTGCGAGGCCGTCGACTTCGCCGTACCGCCCGCCGTCCAGGCCGAGCTGGCCGTACGCGCCGCCGCCGCGGGCAAGGCGCTGCTGCTGGAGAAGCCGCTCGGACCCGGCCTCGGCGCCGCCCGTGCCGTCGCCGCCGCCGTCGCCGAGCACGGCGTGGTCTCGCAGCTGGTGCTCACCAAGCGGTACCACCCCGCCACCCGCGACTTCCTGCGCCGCGCCGCCGCCGCGGACGTCACCGGCGCCCGCTCCTGCTACCTGCACGGCGCCTTCCTCGGCGGCGACTTCGCCACCGCCTGGCGGCTGGAGCACGGCGCGCTGCTCGACCTCGGCCCGCACCTGCTCGACCTGCTCGACGCCGCCGTGGGCCCCGTCGCCACCGTCCGCGGCACCGGCGACCCGCGCCGCTGGATCGAGCTGACCTGCGAGCACGAGAACGGCGCCGTCAGCCAGGCATCGCTGTCCGGCAGCGTCCGGCTGCCCGCCGCCCGCACCCGCGTCGAGCTGTTCGGCCCCGGCGACCCGCTCGTCTTCGACACCGCCGGGCTCGACCACGAGGAGTGCTGGCCCGTGCTGCGCCGCGAGTTCGCCGCCGCCGTCCGCACCGGCCGCTCCGGCGGCCTCGACGCCCGCCGCGGCCTGCGCCTCCAGGAACTGCTGCACCAGGCGCTTCCCCGCTGATCCCGTGGCCGCTTCGCGCCGCGTCACACCCGTTCGGGGACCGGTCCCCGGACGAACGCGGCACACTGGCGGGGCACGTTCCCTCACGACCGCCCGGAGGCCGGCGATGACCCTGCGAGAGAGCCTGGCGCGCGGCGCCGCGCCGTCGCCGCCCGGGACCCTGCACGCCCGCAGCGTCGCCGGCGGGATCCGGGTGCCGCCCGGCGCGGAGCGCGTCGTGAGCTTCGGGCGCGACAAGGACGAGGTCGACCTGTGCGTCGGCGAGGACGACCTGCGCGTCAGCCGCCGGCACGGCGAGCTGTCGTACCAGCGCAGCACCTGGTGGCTGCGGAACACCGGGCAGCAGCTCGTCCGGCTGCCCCGCGGCCGGCTGATGCACCTGACCACCGAGCCGATCCCCCTCGCCGCCGGCTACACCCCGCTGTTCGTCAAGGGCTCGGGGCACCGCGAACACCTCGTCGAGCTGTACGTCACCGACGCCGGCGAGGCCGGCCGGGTGCCGCGGCACCGCGCCGAGACCCTGCCGCCCAAGCGCTGGACGCTCAGCCCGGAGGAGCGGCTGGTCCTCGTCGTACTCGGACAGCAGTACTTGCAGTACGAGTCGGATCCGCGCCCGCTGTCGTACCGGCAGGCGGCCGAACTGCTCGCCCTCCTGCCCGGCGGCGACGCGTGGACCAAGCGCATCATCGAGCACAAGGTCGAGGCGGTCCGCCAGCGGCTCTCGCGCGGCGGATTCCCGTACCAGGTGACCCGGGGCGACGACGGCGGCGGCCCGAGCGACAGCGTCCTGAAGCACAACCTGCTGCGCGGACTGGTGGAGTCCACGACCCTGGTGCCGCCCGATCTCGAACTCCTGGACGACGATTTCTCGAGCTGAGCGCCGTTTTCGCCGCTTCGGCGCGGCTGAGGCGGGGAAGTCGTGAAGACGTCGTGCCAGCGCCGCGCGCAGCAGATAAGTTTCGCCCTGTTGGCGGGCGAAAGGAGTCGCGGTGCGCGTGGGTCAGCTTGTCGGCGACCGCTACCGGCTCGAAGAGCTGATCGGGGACGAAGGGCGCGGCGAGGTGTGGTTCGCCGCGGACGAGCAACTGGGCCGCAGAGTCGTGCTCAAACGCGGCGGGTCCATCGGTGAGCGCCCCCGGCTGCTCGGCGTGGCCCGCGCCCAGGCCCGGGCCACCCACCCGCACGTGGCCACGCTCTACGACGTGGAGTTCATCGAGTCCGGCCGGGACGCCGGCTGCTGGCTGGTGATGGAACGCGTCGCCGGCGGCAGCCTGGACAAGCAGCCCCGGATGGAGCCGGAGAAGGCCGCCCGCATAGGCGCGCAGATCGCCTCGGCGCTGGCGGCGCTGCACGCCAACGGCGTCGTGCACTGCGACGTCAAGCCCGCCAACGTCGTCATCACCGACGACGGCACTCCCAAGCTCACGGACTTCGACTCCGCCCAGCGCACCGGCAGCAACGAGACCATCTCGCCGGACCGGCCGCTCAGCTACACCCCCGACTACGCCGCCCCCGAGGTGGTCAACGGCTCGCCCGTGCCCCGCTCGGACGTGTACTCCCTCGCCGCGATGCTCTACAAGGCCGTCACCGGCGTCCCCCACGACGAGGAGGACGGCGACGGCGACGGCAGCGGCAGCGGCAGCGGCGGGAAAGAGGAGGACGAGGCCGCCCTGCGCGAGTGGAAGGTCAGCCAGGGCGTGCTGCGCCGCGAGCGCGACACCGGGCCGCTCACCGCACCGCTCGAAGCGATGCTCCACCGCCGGGCCGACCGGCGGCCCGACGCGACCGAGGCCCGCCGGCTGCTGGAGGAGGCGGCCGGGCAGCGCAGTTGGGCGCGGCGGCTCGCCTTCCTCGCCGCGCCGCGCCGCTACCCGCGGGCGACCCTCGCCGCCGGTACCGCGCTGGTGACGGCGGTGGCGCTGGCCGGCGTCTGGTTCTGGTGGCTCGTCCCCGACCGCGACGACGAACCGGGCGGCCGGGCCCTGCCCACCCCGAGCGAGGACAAGCCGAGCGCCGGCTCCGTCATCGGCGACCAGCGCACCATGGACCCGTGCGCGCTGACCGACCCCGGCGAGTTCGCCCGCTTCGGCCGGAGCGCGGAGCGGGACCGCGACTACGGCAACTTCGACCGCTGCGACGTGCTGGTCTACCCGCAGGGCGAAGACGGCGAACACATCGACGTCCAGGTCCAGTTCGACTCCGGCCCCGCGCCCGAGACGCCGGCGCCCGTGCGCTCGTTCGGCGGCATCGGCATCATCGAGGAGCCGCAGGAGGGCGACGAGTGCGCGCGCGCCCTCGTCCTGCCGGACGAGGCGGACCGCGACGTCAGCATCTGGATCTACGTCGACGGCGGCGGCGCCACGTACTCCGGCGGCCCCGACACCCTGTGCGACATGGCCGACATCGCCGCCAGGACCGCCGGCGAGGCGCTGGGCAGGGCCCGCGCCGAGAAGCGCACCGTCCCGCGCCGCAACCCGCCCGCGCAGGACGTGTCGCTGCTGTGGCTGGACGCCTGCCGGCTGCTCGACGCGCGGGCGCTGGAGGTCGTCCCGGGCGTCGATGCCGGGGACCCGGACGTGGGCTTCGGGAACTGGGACTGCGACTGGTACAGCACCACCCGCGACATAGAGATCCAGTTGCGCTACGACCGCGACCAGCCGCTCTCCGGCGACGACGGCACGGTGACCCGGCTGGCGGGCCGCGACGCCGTCGTCTCCCCCGAGTACGACGGCGAGGACACCTGCACGGTGCGGGTCGAGTACCGCGAGTACCCCGACGAGAACGGCCAGAAGGCCGTCGAACTCCTCTACCTCACCGTTGACGGCGACGACGAGTCGCCGGACCGGCTGTGCGCGATGGCCACGGAACTGGCCGGCACCGCCGCCGGGGAGCTGCCGAAGATCTGAGCCAGGCGGGCCCAAGCGGCGGAGGTCTGCGGCCCGTACGGGCCCGTGACCGGCGGCGGGGAGGGGTCCCCGGGGGCAGGGAGCACGGTGGGGCGGTCGGCAGCAGCCGGCCGCAGCCGAGGGGACCTGCGATGGACCGTATCCGAGGACACCGGGGATGAGCGGGCGCGACAGCCTGGCCCGTGGAGTGGCGCCCGCGCGGCCGGGCACGCTGCACGCGCGCACGGCCACCGACGGCATCGAGGTGGCGCCGCTGCCCGGGCTGACCGTCCGCTTCGGGCGCGGGCCGGGCGGCGACGGCGACGGCGGGGACGTCGAGTTGTACGTCGGCCGGCGCGACCAGGGCGTGAGCCGGCGGCACGGCGAGCTGACGTGCCTGGAGGGCGGCTGGGCGCTGCGCAACACCGGGCAGCAGGCGCTGCGGCTGCCGCACGGCCGGCTGCTGCTGCCCGGCTCCGACCGCTCGCCCCTGGCCGCGGGGTACACGCCGGTCTTCGTCAAGGGCTCCGGCTTCCGCGAGCACCTGGTGGAGCTGTACGTCGTCCGGCGGGAAGCGATACGTCCGGGCGACGGCCCGGGGGGTGCGGGGGGCGCACCGCTGCCGGCGGTGTGTGCGCTGTCGGACGACGAGCGGCTGGTGCTGGTGGTGCTGGGGCAGCGGTACCTGCGCCACGAGCCGGATCCGCGCCCGCTGCCGTACCGGCAGGCGGCGGAGGTGCTGGCGTTCCTGCGGCCGGGGGAGCGGTGGGACGCGGCGGAGGTCGCGCGCCGGGTGGAGGACGTACGCCGCCGGCTGGCGCGCGGGGCCGCGTATCCGCCGGTGCCACGGGACGGGGAGGCGCCGGATCCGCGGGGATGCTCGCCGGACCACCGGCTGCTGACGGAGCTGGTGGCGGGGACGGCACTGGTGCCGCCGGACCTGGCACTGCTGGACGGCGTCGGGGGCTGAGGGCGCGGGGGAAGGGGTGCGGCCGGCGGTCGGACAGCCGCGCCGCGGGCGCCGGTTCAGGCGTGCACGTCGCCCGTCGTCGACGAGGAGATCGCCGCCCGCTGGCCCAGCTCGCCCGGCGGGATGCCGGGGTGGTGCGTGACGTCGTCCGGCGGGCCGCCGGGCGCCGCGGCGCCGAGGGTGAGGCGGGAGAGGAGCCGGTAGCGGTCGCCCCGGTAGACGGAGTGCACGTACTCCACGGGCCGCCCGCGGGTGTCCGTGGTCAGCCGCTCGAAGAGCAGCGCCGGCGACAGCTCCGGCACGTCCAGCAGCCGCGACTCCGCCGCGCTGGTCACCGTCGGCTCGATGGACTGGACGGCCTCGCGCACGTGCACCCGGTGGTGCGCGCGCAGATGCTCGTAGAAGTCGCCGCTCTCCAGTTCCTCCGGCGTCACTCCCGGCACCAACTCGGCCGGCAGATGCAGGTACTCGATGGCCATGGGCGCCCCGTCGACGACGCGCAGCCGTGCCACGTACGTGATCTCGGCGGCCGGCGAGACGCGCAGCCTGCGGCCGACGCGGGCGCCCGCGGGGACCCGGGTGAACTCCAGGATCCGGCTGGACCAGGCCCCGGCCGCCTGCGGCAGCGTGAGCGGCCGGCCGCCGGAGACCAGCTCCTGGGTGATCTTGGCGGGGGCGACGAACGTGCCCCGTCCGTGCTCGCGCACCAGGAGCCCGGTGCTCACCAGCTCGTCCACGGCGGCGCGCAGCGTGGGGCGGGAGACGCCGAGCCGGGCGCACAGGGCCCGCTCCGGCGGGATGGCGTCTCCGGGGCGGCGTGACTCGACCAGTTCCAGCAGGTGGTCGCGTACGCGCTCCCGCTTGAGCACGCTCGACGAGTTGTCACCGTCCATGGCCGGGACCTTACCACAGATGACCACTTACCTGACCAGGTGGTGCCGCCGATGGGGAAGTTGCCCGTAAAAGACGGGTGTTCGCACCCTCTTGACGGCCGCATTGGTCTATGCCACGTTACCTCGGCAGCGAGAGTGGTCAGCTAACCAATTGGTCAAGTTCGTCTGTCCGTCCCCAGCCCCGAGGTGCCCATGAAGACGTATCGCCTCCTTGCCGGATCAGCCGCGATTGTCGCGGCCGTCGGCCTCACCGCCTGCGGCGGCAGCGACCCGGACGGCAGCTCCGGCACCGTCGGCGTCGATGTATGGCTGATGCGCGACAGCATCACCGAGGAGTTCTCGGACGCCGTCGCGGCCGACTACGAGAAGCGCCACCCCGGCGTCGACGTCCGCATCCAGATCCAGGAGTGGAACGGCATCGGCGAGAAGGTCACCGCCGCGCTCGCCTCCAACGACGCACCGGACGTCATCGAGGTCGGCAACACCCAGGTCGCGCAGTACGCGGCCAGCGGCGGCGTGCGGGACCTCAGCGACAGGGTCGACGACCTGGGCGGCGCCGACTGGCTCCCCGGCCTCGCCGAGCCCGGCCGGATCGACGGACGGCAGTACGGCATTCCGTACTACGCCGCCAACCGCGTCGTCATCTACCGCACCGACCTCTTCGAGCAGGCCGGGATCGAGGAGCCGCCGAAGACCCGCGACCAGTGGCTCGACGTCACCGAACGGCTGAACAGGGGCGGCGTCCAGGGCATCTACCTCCCCGGCCAGAACTGGTACCTGCTCGCCGGCCTCATCTGGGACGAGGGCGGCGACCTCGCCGTACGGGACGGGGAGGAGTGGAAGGGCGCCCTGGACACCCCCCAGGCGCTGGCCGCCATGGACTACTACCGCCGGCTCCAGGCGCTGGGGGAGGGGCCCAAGGACTCCGACGAGGCCGAGCCGCCGCAGGTGGACATCGTCGCGAAGGGCGACGTCGCCCAGGTCGTCGCCGTTCCCGGCGGCGCGAAACTCATCGAGGAGGCGAACCCCGAACTGAAGGGCAAGCTCGGCTTCTTCCCCGTCCCCGGCCCCACCGGCGCCGAGCCGGGCGCCGTCTTCACCGGCGGCTCCGACCTCATCATCCCGGAGGCGTCGGGGCGGCCCGACGAGGCGTACGACTTCGTGCGGCTGCTCACCGGCGACAGGTGGCAGAAGAAGCTCGCCACCACCATGAGCTACGTCCCCAACAGGACCACCCTCGCCGGGGTCCTCGACGACGACCCCGGCGCCGCCGCCATGGCCGCGGCGGCGGCCAACGGCCGCGCCACGCCCAACTCGCCGCATTGGGCGGCCGTCGAGGCCGACAACCCGATCAAGGAGTTCCAGACCCGGGTCCTCACCGGGAAGGACCCGCGCGAGGCCGCCGAGGAGGCGTCCGCGGACATCACCGAGGCGCTGGGCGGCTGACGCCGATGACCACCCTACTCTCCGCGGCCCGGCCGCGGCCGGCCCCCGCGCCGGCCGCGCCGCCGCCCCGCCGGCCAGGCCGGGGCCGCCGCGCCGCCGCCGTGTGGCCGTATCTGCTGGTCGCCCCCACGGTCCTCGGCGCCGCGTTCCTCCTGGCCTACCCCCTCCTGCGCAACCTGGTCATCTCCGTGCAGCACTTCGGCATGGCCGAGCTGATCCGCGGCGGCGCCTCCTTCGCCGGCCTCGCCAACTACCGCGAGCTGCTGGGCGGCGGGGAGTTCTGGCGGGTGCTGGCCCGGACCCTGGTGTGGACCGGCGTCAACGTCGTCCTGATCATGGTGATCGGCACGCTGGTCGCGCTGATGCTCCAGCGCCTCGGCCGGGTGCTGCGGCTGCTGGTGCTGAGCGCGCTGGCGCTGGCCTGGGCCACTCCGCACCTGGCGGCCACCACCGTCTTCCAGTGGCTCTTCGCCTCCCAGCTCGGGGTGGTCAACTGGGCGCTGACGGCGGTCGGCTTCGAGTCGTACGACGGGTACGCGTGGTTCGCCGACGGCCGCGCCACCTTCACCATCCTCGTGCTGCTCGTCGTCTGGCAGTCGGTGCCGTTCGTCGCGATCACGCTGTACTCCGCGCTGGTCACCGTCCCCGCCGAACTGTACGAGGCCGCCCGCATCGACGGCGCCGGCGCGTGGCGCCTGTTCCGCTCCGTCACCCTGCCGATGCTGCGCGGCGTGTTCGGCCTCGTGCTGTGCCTGGAGGTCATCTGGGTCTTCAAGTGCTTCACCCAGATCTGGGTGATCAGCGAGGGCGGGCCGGACGACGCGACCACCACCCTGCCCGTCTACGCCTACCGGATCGCCCAGTCCCTGCACCGGTACGACCTCCAGGCCGCCGCGTCCACCGTCACCGTCGTGCTGCTGGCCGTCGCCCTGTTCGTCTATCTGCGCCAGATGTTCCGGCAGGAAGGAGAGCTGTGACGTGAGGCATGCGAAGCTGCGCCGGCTGCCGCTCAACCTCACCGCACTCGCGGTGTTCGCCCTCACCCTCTTCCCCGTCTACTGGATGGCCGTCACCGCCTTCAAGCCCACCGCCGACATCACCGCCGAGACACCCGTCTTCCTGCCCACCGACCTCACGCTGGAGCACTTCCGCACCGCCGTCGGCGCCGACGGATTCGCGCAGTTCTGGCGCAACAGCCTGCTGGTGACCGTGAGCGCCGTGCTGCTCTCGCTGCTCGTCGCGCTCGGCGCCGCCTTCGCCGTCGCCCGCATGCGCTGGCGCGGCCGGCGCGCCTTCGTGCTGATGGTCTTCATCGCCCAGATGGCGCCCTGGGAGGCCATGCTCGTCCCCGTCTACGTCATCGCCCGCGACACCGGCATGCTGGACCGGCTGTCGATGCTGACCCTCGTCTACTTCATGGTCACCCTGCCCTTCACCGTCATCGTGCTGCGCGGGTTCCTCGCCGGCGTGCCCGTCGAACTGGAGGAGGCGGCGCAGGTCGACGGCTGCACGCGGGCCGGGGCCTTCCGCCGCGTGACGTTCCCACTGCTCGCCCCCGGGCTGCTGGCGACCTCGCTGTTCGGCTTCATCACCGCCTGGAACGAGTTCGCCTTCGCCAACATGCTCATCGTCACCGACCAGGACGACCGGACGCTGCCCGTCTGGCTCTCGTCGTTCAGCAACACCTTCGGCACCGACTGGGGCGCCACCATGGCCGCCGCGACCCTCTTCGCGCTGCCCGCGCTGGTGCTGTTCCTGGTCCTGCAACGCCGCGTCGCCGCCGGCTTCGCCACCGGCGCGGTCAAGGGCTGACGGGAGGGGACGGACGTGCTGATTCCCCGCCCGCACCGGCTGGTGCGCCTGCCCGGCCGCTTCCCGCTCGGCCCCGGGACCGCCCTGCGCGCCGGCGACGGCGCCCAGCGGGCCGCCGCCCTGCTCCGCGGCTACCTCGGCCTCGACCTGCCCGTCACCCCGGACGGCACCTTCGTCCTGGCTCTCGACCCCGCTCTGCGCGGCCTCGGCGAGGAGGGCTACGGGCTGACCGTCGGCCGCGACGGCGTGCTCCTGCGCGCCCCGCGCCCGGCCGGCCTGCTGCACGGCGTGCAGACCCTGCGGCAGCTCGCCGCCGCGGCCGGCGGCGAGAGCCTGCCGTGCGTCCAGGTCAGCGACCGGCCGCGGTTCGGCTGGCGCGGTGTCCTGCTCGACGTCGCCCGGCACTTCCTGCCCGTGGGCTACCTCCGCGACTTCGTCGACCGCTGCGCCGGCTACAAGCTCAACGTCCTCCATCTGCACCTCACCGACGACCAGGGCTGGCGGCTGCCGGTCGCGGGCTATCCGCTGCTCACCGAGGTCGGCGGCCGGCGCAGGCAGACCGCCGGCGACGGTGTACCGCACGGCGGCTCGTACCGGGCGGCCGAGCTGCGCTCCCTCGTCGCCTACGCCGCGGAGCGCGGGGTCACCGTCATGCCCGAGATCGAGCTGCCCGGCCACGCGCGGGCCGCCCTCGCCGCGTATCCGCACCTGGGCAACGTGCCCGGACGGCGGCTGGAGGTCTGGGAGCGCTGGGGGGTGTGCGAGAGCGTCTTCGGCGTCCACGACGAGGTCTTCGACTTCCTGCGCACCGTGTTCGGTACGGTCCTCGACCTCTTCGACTCCCCGTACGTCCACATCGGCGGCGACGAGTGCCCGACCGCCGAGTGGGAGACCGCCCCGGCCGCCCGTGCACGCGCCCGCGCCGCCGGCCTCGCCGGGCCGCGCGACCTGCACGGCTGGTTCCTGCGCCGGGCCGGCCGCCTCCTCCTCGACCACGGCCGCGTCCCCGTCTGCTGGGCGGAGGCCGGCGCCGCGCCGCTGCTGCCGCGCGAGTTCACCGTCATGCCCTGGCGCGACGCCGCCCACGGCCTGGCCGCCGCCCGCCGCGGCCACGACGTCGTCATGACCCCGCACCGCTCCACCTACCTCGACTACCCCCAGTCCGACGACCCCGCCGAGCCGCCCGGGCAGCAGCCAGGCACTGTCACCCTCGCCGACGTCTACGCGGGCGAGCCGGCTCCCGCCGACTGGGAACCGGCCGCCGCCGCCCGCGTGCTGGGCACCCAGGCGCAGCTCTGGACCGAGTACGCGCCCACCCCCGCGCACGTCGACCACCTCGCCTTCCCGCGGCTGGCCGCCCTGGCCGAGACCGCCTGGTCGCACGAGCGTGACCTCGCCGACTTCCGGCGCCGCGCGGCGGCGCCGGTCACCACCCCCGGGTACACCCCCACGAAGGAGGAACGACCGTGACCAAGACTCCGCGCGCGACCGCGCGGCTGCGCACCACCTCCGCTCTCCTCGCCGCCGTCGGACTGCTGGCCGCCGGGGCCGTCTCCGCCCCGGCCGCCGCCGGCGCGCCCGACGCTGCCGCCGGGAACCTCACCGCCCAGTACCACGCGGGCACCACCGGCAGCGAGCAGGCCGAGCCGTGGCTGAAGCTCACCAACACCGGCGACACGAGCGTGCCGCTGAGCGGCCTGACGATCCGCTACTACTTCAAGGCCGACGCCGGCGCGCCCGGCTACCGCTTCGCCTGCTCCTGGGCCGTGCGCGGCTGCGCCAACGTCACCGGCACCTTCGGCTCCCTGGCCGCCCCCACGGCCACCGCCGACCGCTACCTGGAGATCGGCTTCACCGCGGGCGCCGGCTCGCTCGCTCCCGGTGCGAACAGCGGCGACCTGCAACTGCGCTTCCACCGCACGGACTGGCAGCCGCTCAACCAGAGCGACGACTACTCCTTCGGCGCCGCGCAGACGGCGTACGCGGACTGGAGCAAGGTCACCGTGCAGCGCGGCGGCACCCTGCTGTGGGGCACCGCCCCCGAAGGCAACGACCCCGGCGATCCGGGCGATCCCCCCGACCCGAACGGGCCCGCCCTCTTCGACGACTTCGACTACACCGGCCACACCGACGCCCGCCTCGGCCAGCGCGGCTGGACCGTGCGCTCCGGCGGCGGCGGCCCCGGTGCGCCCGGCGTCGGCTGGGCGCCCGAGCAGGTCACCTTCCCCGGCGACGGCGCCGCTGCCGTGCTCAACCTGCGTACCTCGACCGACGGCACGGCCGCCGGCACCCGGCAGACGGAGCTGTACCACCAGCGCAAGTTCCAGCAGGGCACGTACGCCGCCCGGGTGCGCTTCAGCGACGCCCCCGTCTCCGGCCCGGACGGCGACCAGATGGTGCAGACGTTCTTCACCATCACCCCGCTCGACGCGCCGATGGACCCGGACTACGGCGAGCTGGACTTCGAGTACCTGCCCAACGGCGGCTGGGGCGAGTCGTCCCACATCCTGTACGCCACCTCCTGGGAGACCTACCGGCCCGACCCCTGGGAGGCGGTCAACACCCACACCGCGGCACGGCAGAGCTACGCCGGCTGGCACGACCTCGTGATCACCGTCGACGGCGACTCCATCGACTACTACGTGGACGGGCAGCCGTTCGCCGTGCACGGCGAGCCGTACCTGCCGGAGACGCCGATGTCGATCAACCTCAACCACTGGATCATCTCGGGCGGCCTCGCCGGCAGCACCACCCCGCGCGCCTACGACCAGCAGGTCGACTACGTCTACTTCGCCAAGGACCAGACGCTGACCCCTGCCCAGGTCGCCGAGCAGGTCGCGGCGTACCGCGCCGGCGGCGTGAGCCACCAGGACACCGTCCCCGGCGGCTGACCGGCGGCTGACGGCGGCTGACCGTCGTCAGGCCGCGTCCGGTACGCCGCCGCGCCCGCGGCGGCGTACCCCTGCGCCCTTCCCGCGAAGCCGCCGCCGTACGGCCCTTCGGCGATCACCGCCGGGTCGTGCGGCGTTCACCTTGCGGACCGACCCTCGGCAGCAGCCGCCGCGTCAGGACTCGGCACCCGGCACGACTGGGAGGGCGTCATGGGCCACGGACACCGCCACCACGACCACCACCGCCGGCCGGGCGGCGATCCCGGCGCCGCGCACCCCGCCGCCCGTACCGCGACCCGCCACCGCGCATGAGCGGCGGCTACGTCCTCGGCGCCGACCCCGGACTGACCGAGCTGCGCGAGGCGGACCATCTGCTGCACGCGCTCGCCGGCGAACTGCGGCTGCCGCGCACCACGTACGGCTGCACCCACCTGGTGGCGGGCGAGCGGCCCCGTATCGCCGTCTCCCTCGCGCTCGCCGGCGCCGCCGACGCGGCCGCCGCGTGGCGCTGGCTCACCGCGCGCGGCCACGCCGTCGCGGGGCTGCCCGGCGGCACCCGCCACGGCCCCGGCGAGGCCGCCGCGGCGGCGGCCCGTGCCGCCGCCGAGCACGCCGCGCGCAGCGTCGGCCGCGCGGTGCTGTACCCGGGGGCGGAGGCACTGACCGGGACCATGACGGTCGGGGAGCTGCTGGGCGCCTCGGCGATCGAGCGGGTCGTGCTGCTCGGCGCGCCGGACGGCCCGCCGGGGGACGCCCGGATGGTCACCCGCGGGCACGTGCGCCCGCAGTGGCTCGACGGGCGGCTGGTGCTCGCGGCGATCCCGGCGGCGACGGAGACGCTGGTCCCGTTCGAGGCCCCGGCCCCGACGCCGTGCTGTACGAGCCGCTGACGCCGTCAGCCCGTACCGTCCGCGGCCAGCGTCCGGCTCGCCAGCACCTTCCCGTCCGCGTCCACCGCGCTGACCCGGACCACCTGTGCGCCGGCCGGCACCGCGACCTCCGCCGTCGTGACGAAGCCGCTCTTGCCGACGGTGTCCGCCGCGGTCAGCGTCCTGCGGGACGGGCCGGTCTCGATCCGCCAGGTGTCGACCTCCGTGGCGCCGTTCCAGCTCATCGCGACCGTGCCCGGCTCGCGCCACTCCACCCGGGG
Organism: Streptomyces sp. 184; assembly: GCF_045781775.1. Taxonomy (NCBI): domain Bacteria; kingdom Bacillati; phylum Actinomycetota; class Actinomycetes; order Kitasatosporales; family Streptomycetaceae; genus Streptomyces; species Streptomyces sp. 184. The sequence continues at coordinate 3,467,966 of NZ_CP123230.1, forward strand.
CCCGGTGGCGGGCGTGCCCGTCCAGTCCGTGCGTACGGCCCGGTAGCTGTACGTGCCCTGCGGGAACGTCCCCGTGAACACCGGCTCGCCGCCTTCGAACTCCACCATCGTCCCGGAACTGCCGTAGCCGAGCAGGACGTTGCCGTTGTCCGTCTGCCGGGCGGAGCCGGCGAAGAGCGTGAAGACCGGCTCGGGGGTCTGCACGTCGTCGGTCAGCCGGGCGGTCATCGCCTGCTCGTCCAGCTCGTACACGGCGCCGCGGGAGCGCTGCGGGTCGCTCCTGTTGCCGTTGTCGAAGAGCATCAGCCGCCCGTCCGGCAGCCTGCGCGCGTCGTGCTGGTAGCTGGGCCGCTGCCCGGGGCCGGCGAAGGCGAAGTCGTTCGCCGCGCCGCCGAGGCGCCAGCGCACGGCGCCGGACTCCCGGTCGATCTTGTAGACGGTGCTGGTGTGCCGGGCGCTCATGAGCAGGTCGCCGTCCGTGTCGTACGCCAGGGAGTTGGCATGGACGGGGTCCACCAGCGCCTCGGTGAGCGGTTCCTGGGTCTCCGTCAGCGGGATGTGGTCCAGCGCGCTCCACTCGAAGAGCACCTCGCCGGTGGTCGCGTCCTGCTCCTGGATGACGGCGTCGATGACCTGCGCGTCGGCCTTGCCGCCGTACGCGGTGAGGTCGCGGGTGACGAAGGAGAAGCCGAGCAGCAGTACGCGGGAGCCGTCTGGGCTGGTCTCGAACTCGTGGCTGTCGGTGAAGTGGCCGTTCATCCGGTACGAGGCGATCTCCTGGTAGGAGGAGTTCAGCAGGAGGTACTCGCCGCCGATGTCGGTGTTGTCGTACACGCTCAGCGCCGGCTCGCCGCGGAAGGTGACGGGCTCCAGGTTCATGTACGGGCCCTCCTTCCACCACACCAGCTCGCCGGCGTTGTCGTAGATCGCCGCGCCCGCGAGGTCGCCGCCGACCGGGGCCGGGGTGGTGAGGAGCACGCCGTCGTCCTCGCGGCCGGTGGTGGTCGTGGTGAGCGCGGGCGGCGCCGCGGCGTCCGTACGCGGCGGGGTGCCGCCCAGCGGCGGGACGGCGCCGTCCGGCGCGGCGGGGCCGGGCGGCGGAGCGGGAGCGGGAGCAGCAGCCGGGGCCGCGGTCGCGCCGCCGGCGAGGGCGACGGGGACGCACAGCGCGGTCGCGGCGCCGAGCACCCGGGCCCGTAACGGACGGGGACGGGGACGGGGCCGGTCCTGCGGTGTCGGGTGCTTGCCCTGGCGCATGAAAGCCTCCTGGCCGGTGGGGGGTTGCGCTGTCCGGCCCGTCGCGGGGACCGGGCGCGGCCGGCACAGCGGGCACCAGGCTGGTGCAGCGGGCGGCGGGAGACAAGCCCCCGCCGCCCCGGCCGTCACTCGTCGGCGAAGATCTTGACCACGATCTCGCCGTCGGCGGTGGCGTAACCCCGGTACATGCCGGAGGTGTTGAAGGTGAACGCCAGGTTCCTGCGGGAGTCCAGCGCGATCACCCCGCCGGTGTCGTCTCCGCCGAGCTTCTCGGTCCTGTCGATCGCCGCCCCGGACGCCTTGGCCACCGACCGGCCCAGGTACTCGACCTGCGCGGAGATGGTGTGGGTGACGGCCTCGCGGATGAACAGCTCGCCGGTGCCGGTCGCCGACGCCGCGATGTTGCCGTTCTTCGCGTACGTGCCCGCGCCCACGATCGGCGAGTCCCCGATGCGGCCGACGGGCTTGTTCGTCAGCCCGCCGGTCGACGTGCCGGCCGCCAGGTCGCCGTTGCCGTCGATGCCGACGGCGCCGACCGTGCCGGTCTCGCCGAAGTCGAAGTCCGACTCGCCGCCCTTGGCGGCCATCAGGGACTCCCAGCGCCGCTCGGTGAAGAAGTAGTCCTGGGTGACCAGGTCCATGCCGCGGTGCTGGGCGAAGCGCTCGGCGCCCTCGCCGCTCATCAGCACGTGCCGGGAGTGCTCCATCATCTCCCGCGCCAGCGAGATCGGGTTCTTGATGTGGGTCACGCCGGTGACCGCGCCGGTGTCGAGGGTCGCGCCGTCCATGAGGGAGGCGTCCAGCTCGTTCTCCGCGTCGGTGGTGAAGACCGCGCCCTTCCCGGCGTTGAACAGCGGCGAGTCCTCCAGCACGTTGATCGCGGCCTCGACGGCCGCGACGCTGGACTCCCCGTCCGCCAGCGCCCGCTGCCCGGTGCGCACCGCCTCGGTGAGCTTGGCGCGGTACTCCCGCTCCAGCTCGGGGGTCATGTCCTCGCGCCTGAGGGTCCCGGCGCCGCCGTGGATGGCGAAGACCACGTCGCGCGCCCGCTCGGAGGTGTTGGGGTCGCCGGAGTCCCGCGGATCCTGGGTGGTGCGGGTGCCGCCCGCCGCGGGGGCCCGGTCCGCGGCCGCTCCCTGCTGCGGCGCGGCGGCCGCCCCCAGGGCGGTGAAGGGGATGACCACGACCGCGGCCGCGAGCAGCGCGGTGCGTGCGAGCGTCGATGTCCTGCGAAACATGTGCCGCTCCTCTCGCTGGTGCACGTCACTCCGGCGGCCGGAGACGTGCCCGGCCGCCGGGGGCGAGCATGACGACGTACGGGCCGGATGCCAAGGCGGCGCACACCACCGGCCGTTGGCCGGGCGCCTGTCAGCGACGGGTGACGACGACGGCGTTCGCGGTGACGATGACCGTGATCGCCGCCCACTCGTACGGGCCCGGACTCTCGTCCAGCACGATCAGTCCGACCAGCGCCGCCAGCACCGGGTTGACGCTCATGAACGTGCCGAACAGCCGGGCCGGGACTCGGCGCAGGGCGAGCAGGTCGGCGAGGAAGGGGACGGCGGAGGAGAGGACGCCGGCGGTGACGGCGTAGCCGATCGCCGCGGCGGTCGGCGGGCGGTGGGCCAGCACGACGGCGCCGACGGGGACGTACGCCAGGGCGGACACGGCCGCTGCCGCCGCCGGGCCCTGGACGCCGGGCAGCCGGCGGCCGACCGTGCGGCCCAGCAGGATGTAGCAGGCCCAGCAGACCGCGGCGAGCAGGGCGAGCGCGACGCCCGCGTAGTCGGCGGCGGGGCGCGGGCGGGTGAGGACGACGACGGCCGCGCCGGCGGCCAGCGCGCACACCAGGTCCGCACGGCGCCGGGTGGCGGCGAGCGCCACGGCCAGCGGGCCGAGGAACTCCAGCGTCACCGCGAGGCCGAGGCCGATCCGGCCGATCGCGGTGTACAGGGAGAGGTTCATGACCGCGAACACCGCGGCCAGGCCCAGCACCGGCCACCACTGCTCCCGGGTGAACGTGCGCATCCGCGGCCGGCCCGCCGCCAGCAGCACGGCGCCGGCCACCCACTGCCGTACGGCGACGACCCCCGCCGGGCCGACGACGGGGAACGCCAGCGCGGCGACGGCGGCGCCGGTCTGGTTCGACAGCCCGCTGCCGAGCATCATCGCGACGCCGGCCGCGCGGCCCGCGGGCGGCGCGCTCCCGGGCGGGTCCCCCGGCGGGCCCGCGCGCGGGCGGGCGGCGGTGACGGGCTGCGGGTCCGCGGTCATGGCACGGAGCATGCGCCGCCGGTTCGTATGCGCAAAATGCATGCGAAGCGCGTTCTATACGCTGAAGTCATGGATCTGGAGCTACGGCACCTGCGCTGCCTGGTCGCCATCGTCGACACCGGCAGCTTCACCGACGCCGCCATCGAGCTGGGCGTCTCCCAGGCCGCGGCCTCCCGCACCCTGCTGTCGCTGGAGCGGGTCCTCGGCGTCCGGCTGCTCCACCGCACCAGCCGCAGCGTCACCCCGACCACCGCCGGCGTCCAGGTCCTCGCCCGTGCGCGGCACCTGCTCGCCGAGGCCGACGACCTCGTTGCCGAGGCCACCACCGGCCACACCCGGCTGCGTATCGGGCACGCCTGGTCGGCGGCCGGCCGGCACACCGCGGAGTTCCAGCGCCGCTGGGCCGACCGCCACCCGGACGTGGAGCTGCACCTGATCCGCACCAACTCGGCCACCGGCGGCCTCGCCGAAGGACTCTGCGACCTGGCCATCGTCCGCACCGGCACCGACGAGCGGCGCTACGCCCACGCAGTCGTCGGCCACGAGCGCCGCTACTGCGCGATGGCCGCCGACGACCCCTTCGCCCGCCGCCGCACCCTGGCCCTGGCCGATGTCCGCGAGCGCACCGTGCTCGTCGACCGCCGCACCGGCACCACCACCGCCGCGATGTGGCCGGAGGCGGAGCGGCCGGCGGTGGAGTACACCCGGGACGTCGACGACTGGCTGGCGGACATCGCCACCGGCCGCCGCGTCGGCATCACCCCGGAGAGCACCGTGGCGCAGTACCGCCGCGTCGGCATCGCCTACCGGCCCGTACGCGACGCCCCGCCGGTCGCGGTGCACCTCGTCTGGCGCCGCCACGACCCGCACCCGGCGACCCACGCCGCGGTGGCGCTGCTCCAGGAGCTGTACCGCGAGCACGGCGCGCGCCGCGGCGGGAAGACCCGGCGGACGCGGGGGCGTTGACAGGGGTGGGGCGAGCACGGAGACTCGGCGGGTAGCCCGAAGTGAACAGTCGTGCGCCAGGCGAACGCGCGGCCCCGCCAGCCGGGGAGCCGCGCCGGAGCCGGCCCTCGCCTCGCCCCCGGGAGGTGCACACCCGTGGCCGCCGGAGCACCCTTGACCCAGCGTCAGGTCTCGGACGAGATCACCGCCGCCCACCGGGCCACCGCCGCCGCCGTGGCCGCCGGCGCTCCCGCCCCCCGCCACCCGGCCCGCGACTTCGCCCCGTACCGCAGCACCGTCCTGCGCCACCCCCGCCGCGCGCCGCTGCCGCTCGCCGACCCCGACGCCGCCGAACTGCACGGCCCCGTCTTCGGCGCCACCGACGTCACCGAGCCGGACGCCGACCTCACCCGGCAGCACCCCGGCGAGCCGCTGGGCGAGCGGATCACCGTCACCGGGCGCGTACGGGACCGGCGGGGCCGGCCGGTGCGCGGGCAGCTCGTGGAGGTGTGGCAGGCCAACGCGGCCGGCCGGTACGCGCACCGGCGCGACCGCCACCCGGCGCCTCTGGACCCGCACTTCACCGGCGTCGGCCGCTGCCTCACCGACGACGAAGGCGGCTACCGCTTCACCACCGTCCGGCCCGGCGCGTACCCCTGGCGCAACCACGAGAACGCCTGGCGCCCCGCCCACCTGCACTTCTCCTTCTTCGGCAGCGCCTTCACCCAGCGCCTGGTGACCCAGATGTACTTCCCCGGCGACCCCCTCTTCCGCTACGACCCGATCCTCCAGTCCGTCACCGACCCCGCCGCCCGCGCCCGGCTCGTCGCGACGTACGACCACGCGCTGTCCGTGCCCGAGTGGTCCCTCGGCTACCGCTGGGACGTCGTCCTCGACGGGCCCGCCGCCACCTGGGCCGAGCCGGGGGAGGCCGGCCGCTGATGCACGAGCCCACCCCGTCCCAGACCGTGGGCCCCTTCTACGGCTACGCGCTGCCGTTCCCCGGCGGCGGCGACGTCGCCCCCGCCGGGCACCCGGACACCGTCACCGTCCACGGCCGCGTCCACGACGGCGCCGGCGCACCGGTGCCGGACGCGCTGCTGGAGTTCTGGCAGGCCACCCCCGGCGGCTCGCTCGCCGGCCGGCCCGGATCGCTGCGCCGCGACCCCGTCACCGGCGGGTTCCTCGGCCGCAACGGCGTGGACTTCACCGGCTTCGCGCGCGTGGCCACCGACGCGGACGGCCACTGGACGGTGCGTACGCTGCCGCCGCCCGCGGCCCGGCCGTACCTCGCGGTCTGCGTCTTCGCCCGCGGCCTGACCCACCACCTGTACACCCGCGCCTACCTCGCCGGCCCGCCCGCCGGGGACCCGGTGGCCGCGCTGCCCGGAGAACTGCGCGCGACGCTGCTCGCGCGCGCCGAGGGGGAGCGGACGTACCGCTTCGACGTGCACCTCCAGGGAGAGAAGGAGACGGTCTTCCTTGACATCCGCGCGCTTCCCGGGCCCCGTTGAGTACGGCCGGAACGTGACCGGGGTACGGACGTGACCGGGGTACGGAACGGGGGCGGCGCCGGCCGCCGGGCACCCGGGACCGGGAGCCGCGTCACCACCGCGACCCTGCTGCACCACCGCGTCGAAGGCCCCGCCGGCCGGCCCGTGCTCGTCCTCGGACCGTCCCTCGGCACGTCCACCGCCGTCTGGGACGCGCAGGTGCCCGCGCTCGCCCAGGTGTTCCGCGTGGTGCGCTGGGACCTGCCCGGGCACGGCCGCTCGCCGGCCGGTCCGTTCGGCGCCGGCGGCACCGTGGCGCAACTCGCCCGCCTCGTCCTCGGTATCGCGGACGCCCTCGGCGTCGACCGCTTCCACTACGCGGGCATCTCGCTCGGCGGCGCCGTCGGCACCTGGCTCGCCGCGCACCGCCCCGACCGCATCGACGCGCTCGCCCTGGTCTGCACCTCGGCCCGCTTCGGGCCGCCGGCCCGCTGGCGCGAACGTGCCGCCCTGGTCCGCGCCAAGGGCACGGCCCCGCTCGCCGACACCGCCGCGGAGCGCTGGTTCACCCCGGAGTTCGCGGCCGGCGGCGCCCCGGCCGTACGGACCCTGACGGCCGCCCTGCGGGCCGCCGACCCGGCCGCGTACGCCGCCTGCTGCGACGCGCTCGCCGCCCTCGACCTGCGCCCGGACCTCCACCGCATCACCGCACCCACCCTCGTCGTCGCCGGCCGGCACGACGTGGCGACCCCGCCCGCGCACGCCCGCGCCCTGGCCGACGGCATCGCCGAGGCCGCCCTCGTCGAACTGCCCCGCACCGGCCACCTCGCGCCCGTCGAGCGGCCGGAGGCCGTACTGGCCGCGCTGCTCGCCCACTTCGAGCCCGCGGTCCACGGCCCCGGCAGCCGCTACGGCGCCGGCTGAACCCGGCGCCGGCCCACCCGTCCGCGGCCGGGCGGTCGTTGTCGTACAGGCGACATGTCGCAAGCCCGGCACCGCAGAGATCGTGACAGCCGGCCGGTAGGGACCGAAAGCTTGCCCCGTGCATCTACGACGAGTAAAGCTGCCGGCGCTCGCCACCGCGGGCGCGCTCCTGGTCACCCTGGCGCCATCCGCGACCCAAGCAGCCGCCTCACCCGGCGGCGCGGCGGTCGCGGAGCAGGCGTCAGGTTCCTCGCTCAGCACCGTCACGCTCGTCACCGGCGACCGCGTACGGCTTGAGCGCTTCCCCGACGGCCGGCAGGCCGCCACCGTGACGCCGCGCGCCGGCGCCGACGCGGGCGGCGGCTTCGAGCAGCTCGAAATCGACGGCGATCTGCACGTCATCCCCACCGACGCGGTGCCCTACGTGGGCTCCGGCGCCGTGGACCGCGACCTCTTCAACATCACCGAACTGGTCGCACAGGGCTACGGCGACGAGCACGGCAAGCGGCTCCCGCTGATCGTGTCGTACGCCCGGGGCGCCCGCGCCGCCGACGCCGCGGAACTGCCCGGGGTGCGCGCGGGCGCCGCGCTGCCGAGCCTGAACGCCCGGGCCGTCGAGGCCGGCAAGGACAAGGCCGACCGCTTCTGGGAGGCCGTCGACGACGACCGCGCGAGTGCCCGGACGGCGGCGGCGCCGAAGCTCGCCGGCGGCATCGAGCGCATCTGGCTGGACGGCAGGGTCAGCGCCTCGCTCGACCGCAGCGTCGCGCAGATCGGCGCGCCCGAGGTCTGGCAGGGCGGCCACGACGGCAAGGGCGTCACCGTCGCCGTGCTGGACACCGGCATCGACGCCGAACACCCGGACCTCGTCGGCAAGGTCGCCGAGGCCCGCAACTTCTCCGACAGCCCCACCACCGGCGACGCCTTCGGCCACGGCACGCATGTCGCGGCCACCGTCGCCGGCACCGGCGCCGGCTCCGACGGCTCCCGCAAGGGCGTCGCGCCCGGCGCCCGGCTGCTGGTCGGCAAGGTCCTCGGCGACGACGGCTTCGGCTCCGAGTCGCAGGTGCTCGCCGGCATGGAGTGGGCCGCGGGCGCCGGCGCCGACGTCGTCAACATGAGCCTGGGCACCGACGCGCCCACCGACGGCACCGACGCGCTGAGCCTCGGCCTGAACCGGCTCACCGCCGAGACCGGCACGCTCTTCGTCGCCTCGGCCGGCAACTCGGGACCGGGCTCGGCCACCGTCGGCTCGCCCGGCTCCGCCGACGCCGCGCTCACCGTCGGCGCCGTCGACCGCGACGAGTCGCTGGCCGACTTCTCCAGCCGCGGCCCCCGCTTCGGCGACCTCGCGGTCAAGCCCGACATCACCGCGCCCGGCGTGGACATCGTCGCCGCCCGCGCGGCCGGCACCGCCATGGGCACGCCCGTCGACGACCTCTACACCGCCGCCTCCGGCACCTCCATGGCCGCGCCGCACGTCGCCGGCGCCGCCGCGCTGCTCGCCCAGCGCCACCCCGACTGGACCGCGCAGCAGCTCAAGGACGCCCTGGTCAGCACCGCGCGGCGGCACGACGACCTGACGGTCTACGAGCAGGGCGGCGGGCGCGTGGACGCCGCGCGCGCCGACGCCCAGCAGGTGTACGCCACCGGCACCCTCGGCTTCGGCGGAGTCGACGAGGGCGGCGAGCCGGTCCGGCGCGAGATCACGTACACCAACGCCTCCGACGCGGCCGTGACCCTGACGCTCGACGCCTCGCTGCGCGCCGCGAACGGCGAGCCGGTCCCGGCCGACGCCGTGGGCCTGCCGGACGGCGGCACCGTCGAGATCGCCGCGGGCGGCACCGCGACCGTCCCCGTCACCCTCGACCCGGCGGGGCTGCGCCCCGGCCGCTACGGCGGGTACGTCACCGCCACCGCCGGCGAGACCGTCGCCCACACCACCATCGGCGCCGTCCGCGAGGCACCCACGCGCACCGTCACGCTGCGCGGCATCGACCGCTCCGGGCAGCCCGCCTTCGTCAACCCCGTCACGCTCTTCGGCCAGGACGACCGCTACGACGTCGTCAAGTACATCCCCGAGGGCCGGTCGCTGACCGTCCGGGTGCCGGAGGGCGACTACTTCCTGCACGCGGTGATCTCCGACAAGATCCCCGGCGGCAGCGTCGACAGCCTCGTCGTCGACCCGCAGCTCAAGGTGGACCGCGACCTGGAGGTCGTCCTCGACGCCCGCGAGGCCAACGAGGTGAGGATCGAGACCCCGAAGCCGGCGGTGCAGGAAGCCGTCATGAGCTTCTACAGCCACCGCGAGTTCGGCAGCCGCAGCATCTCCCACGGGCACATGGAGTTCAGCGTCGACGGCCGCAAGCTCTACGTGACGCCGACCGGCAAGGCCCGCGAGGGCGTCTTCGAGGTCTCCTCCCGCTGGCAGTTGGAGGCCCCGATGCTGACCGGCACCGTCCGCGGGTCCGGGTCGCACGGGCGCAAGGACATCGACGCCGTACGGCTGATGGGCCGCTCCCCGGCCCTGGACGGCACCCGGCGGCTGCCGCTGGTCGACGCCGGCGCGGGCACGGAGGCCGACTTCGCGGCCCTCGCCGACGACGGCGGCCCGGCCGGCACCGACCTCTCCGACGCCGCCGTGCTGGTCGACGGCGCCTCCCCGCAGGACGAGAACGCGGTCCGCCGCGCCGCCGCCGCGGGGGCGCGTTACGTCATCGTCGTCTGCCCGGAGGGCACGCCCGGCTGGAGCGTGTGGCGGCCCGGCGGCGACCGGCTGCCCGCGGTGGGCGCGATGGTCCGCTACGACGTGGGCAGGGAGTTGCGCGCGGCGCTGGCCGCGGGCCGGGCGACGGTCGAACTGCGCGGCACGCCCGCGAGCCCGTACCTGTACGACGTGATGCAGGTGGCCGAGCAGCGGGTGCCCGAGCGGGTGGTGCACCGGGTGAACGGCTCGAACACCGCCACCGTCCGGACCGCTTACCGCGACTCCGGCGGCAACCCCTGGACGAAGGAGCAGCGCTTCGGCTGGCGGCCGTGGATGGGGACGGCGATCAACCAGTACCAGCGGCACGTGCCCACCCCGCACGAGCGCACCGAGTACGTGAGCGCCGGCGACACCCTCTGGCGCCACAACGTCCACCACCGCTACACCTACGACACCTTCAACCCGCTGGCCGGCGGCATGATCCAGGAGGCCCGCACCTACCGGGCCGGCCAGCAGGTCAGGGAGACCTGGTTCGCGCCCGTGGTACGGCCCGCGATCCCCCGCGGCGTGGCCGGGCTGACCTCGTACCGCGAGGGCGACCAGCTCACCATCCGCATCCCGGAGTTCGCCGACTCCCAGGACGGCCACTACAGCCGCCTGGACGGCGGTGACTGGGACGGCACCCCGGCGGACAAGGCGTCGGCGGCGCTCTACCGCGACGGCGAGAAGCTGGCCGAAGACCGCGTCGCCTGGGGCACGTTCCCCGCGGGCGGCGACGGCGGGAAGGGCAGGTACCGGCTGGACCTCGCGGTCGACCGGACCACCCCGGAGTGGCGCACGTCGGTGAGCACGCGCACCAGTTGGTCGTTCGCCGCCGACCGCCCGGCGGCGGGCAAGCAGCAACTGCTGCCGCTGGTGCAGTTGGACTACGACGTGGCGACCGACGCGCGGGGCGCCGCGCCCGGCGGGCGGCTCGCGTCGTTCGACGTCATGGCGCGCCACCAGGACGGCATCGACGGGCGGCGCATCAGGAAGATGGAGGTCTCCGCCTCCTTCGACGACGGCGCCAACTGGCGGGACGCCGTGGTGATGCGCTGGTGGGACGGCGGCTACCGCGTCTGGCTGCGGCACCCCCCGGTGGGTGACGACGGCGGCTTCGTCTCGCTGCGCGTCAAGGCGTGGGACGACGCCGGCAACAGCGTCGACCAGACGGTGAAGCGGGCCTACGCGCTGAGGTGACACCCGCCGCCACCGGTGCGGCCGGAGCGATCCGGCCGCACCGGTGCGGGGTGGGCAGCCCTGTCCGGGAGGTCTCCGGGCAGGCCACTCCCGCCGTACGGGCACACGTGAGCCCTACGGGCACACGTGAGCCGTGCGTCGCCGTACGGTACGGGTCCCGCCCTCAGCCGCCCGCGCCGTCACGCCCGCATCCGGCCGCCGCCGTCACGGCAGCCAGTCGCGGCGGGCCGCCTGCCACACCAACTGCGCCCGCGTGTCCGCCCCCACCCGGCCCATCATGTCCCGCAGCCGGCGCTGCACCGTGCGCTGGCTGATGCCGAGCTGCGTCGCGATCGCCTTGTCCGCGAGCCCCGCCACCACCAGCGACAGCAGATAGCGCTCGTCCTCCGCCAGCGCCGGGCCCGCCGCTCCGGCGCCGTCGCCGAGCCCGGCCAGCTCGCCCGCCCCGGTCACGTGCAGCGGGGACGCCGCGGCCCACTGGCTCTCGAAGAGCGCGATGAGCGCGTCCAGCAGCGCGCTGCTGCGTACCACCGCCACCGTCGGCTCGCCGAACCTGCTGTCCGCGCTCGGCACCAGCGGGCACAGCGCCAGCGCCCCGTCCGCGATCATCAGCCGCACCGGCAGCGCGCTCGCCGCCCGCGCCGCCTCGCCCGCGCGGACGCCGAGGGCGACGTTGCCCAGCATCCCGGGCTCCTCCAGCAGGGCGCGCTCGTAGATCACGCGGTAGCGCACGCCCTTGGCGAGCATCTCGAACTCCTCGTCGTTGTCCTCCGAAGGCATCGCCACGTGCCCGGCCTTGCACAGCGCCAGCACCTCCCTCCGCGAGCCGTACGCGAGGTCGCGTATCTGCTGCCGGATCGCGGCCACGCCGGTGACGACCTCGACGAGCTGCCGCCCGTCGCGGCGCCGGCCGCCCGCCCGGAACTCCTCGGTCAGCTCCGTCACCCCGCGTCTGGCCCGCTCCAGCGCCTCCTGCCCGCGCAGCAGCCGCGGCCCCAGCGCCACGTCGGGCGCCACGGGCACGAAGTGACCCGATCCGCCCGGGCGTTGCTCCGGGCCGCTGACCAGCCCCTTCTCGTGCAGCGAGGTCAGCAGTGACTCCGCCCGCGGCCGGTCGAGGCCCAGCTCGCCCGCCACGGTCTGCGCGTCCGCGCCGTGCAGCCCGACCAGCAGCCGGTACACGCGTTCCTCCGTCGGTTCGACACCCGCCGGCTCCAGCACCGTCTCTCACGCTCCTTCCGCACGGGTCTCCGCCGCCGTACGCCCTGTCTGGCCAATGGCCGACATGGCGACAAGTCGCCAGCAGAAACCGCTTCCTGGGCGGCGGACGAGCGGGTTACAACCCAAGTCATGCATCGTTCGCCCCGGCGTTATCTGCCCATCCGCGTCGCCGTGCTCGGCTGCCTCGCCTCCTTGCTGGCCACCGTGCCCTCTCTAGCCACAGCGCTGCCGGAATCGTCAGTGTCACACCCGGCGGCATCCGACTTGGCAACCACGTCCGCCCCAGGGGCCACTGCCGACCCCTCGTCCGGCCCCGACGACGGTGCCGCGGCCCGGGCGGAACCGGGCACCGAGGTCACGCTCGTGACGGGCGACACCGTCACCCTCGGCCCCCTCGCCGACGGCCGTCCCACCGTCTCCGTCGCGCCCGCCGAAGGCGCCGCGGGACGCACGTCGTTCACGACCCTGCACGAGGGCGGCGACGTGTACGTCATCCCCGACGAGGTGGCCGGCCTGGTGCCCGGCGTCCTGGACATCGAGCTGTTCAACGTCACCGCGCTGGCCGCGATGGACTACGGCGACGCCGCCACCGGCACCCTCCCGCTGATCGTCCGCGGCCCCCGCCCGCTGGCCGCGCTGGACGCGGCCGGCGACGCCCGCAGGCTGCCCAGCATCGACGCCACCGCCGTCGCCGTACCCAAGGACGCCGCCGCCGCGTTCGCCGACCGGCTCACCGACCCCGCCGGGCCCCGGGCCGCGGCCGGGGTGACGCGGGTGTGGCTGGACCGCGAGGTCCGGGCGACCGAACTCGACTGGAACCTCGGCATGATCGGCGCCCCCGAGGCGTGGGGCAGCGGCCTGAGCGGCGCCGGGATCGACGTCGCCGTACTCGACTCCGGCATCGACGCCGACCACCCCGACCTGCGCGGCCAGGTGGCCGCCGCCGAGGACTTCACCGGCAGCGGCTCCACCGGCGACCCGCACGGCCACGGCACGCACGTCGCCTCGATCGTCGCCGGCACCGGCGCGGCGGCCGACGGCGCCCGCCGCGGCGTCGCCCACGGCGCCCGGCTGCTCAACGCCCGGGTGCTGGACGACGCGGGCCGGGGGCAGTCGTCCTGGGTCATCGCGGGCATGGAGTGGGCCACCGCGCAGGGCGCCGAGGTGGCGAACCTCAGCCTGGGCGCGCAGCCGGGGGAGGGCGACGACCCGGTCGCCCTCGCGCTGGACGCGCTCACCGCGGACGCCGGCACCCTCTTCGTCGCGGCGGCGGGCAACTCGGGCCCGTTCGGCGGCTCCATCCAGTCGCCGGGCATCGCGCGCAGCGCGCTGACCGTCGGCGCCGCGGTCCGCAGCGGCAAGGCGGCGTTCTTCTCCAGCGTCGGGCCGACCCACGCCACGTTCCGCGCCAAGCCCGACCTGATGGCACCCGGCAGCGGCATCGCGGGCGCCCGCTCCGGCGGCGGCACGGCCGATCCGTACACCGAGAAGGAAGGTACCTCGCAGGCCGCGCCGCACGTCGCCGGCGCCGCCGCACTGCTGCTGGAGAAGCACCCCGGCTGGAACTGGGAGCGGGTCAAGACCGCGCTCATGACCACCGCCGACGGGGACGCCGGCAAGACGCAGTCGCAGTACACCGGCGCGGGCATGCTCGACCTGCCCGGCGCCGTCTCCGACACCCTGGAGTTCGACCGCGGCAACGTCGACTTCGGCTACCTCCGCCACCCCGACGGCTCCGAGCCGCGGTCCGTCGAGGTCTCCGTCACCAACAACGGCACCGAGCCCGAGCACCTGGACCTCTCCGACAACGCCCGCGACGTCTACGGCGGCGAGGCGCCCGAGGACCTCCTGACCGTCAGCCCCGCCCGGGTCACCGTGGCACCCGGCGAGACGCGGACGATCACGGCCACCCTCACCCCCGGCACGGTGCCGCCGCGCGTCTACGCGGGCGGGGTCGTGGTCGAGCGCGACGGCGGCGGCGACACCGTCACCCTGCCGTTCAACGCCTACCTCGAACCGCCCCGGCACGACATCCGGCTCACCGTGCTCGACCGGCACGGCGAGCCCTGGGCCGGCGGCACCGTGTGGCTCGGCAACATGGACGAGTACCGCCCGGTGAGCGGCGGCGGCTCCCAGACCGTGCACCTGGACGGGAACGGGCAGGGCACGGCCAGAATGCTGCCCGGGTCGCTCAGCGTGATGGCGAAGGTGGAGACCCCGGCGCGCGACGGCTCCCCGGCCACGGTCGCGTTCGCCGGCTCGCCGGAGGTCATGCTCGACGGCGACATCGAGTACACCATCGACGCCCGCAAGGCGAAGCAACTGCGGCCCGCGCGGGTCGCGGGGGCGAAGACCGAGGCCCGGCACGTCTCCGTCCACTACCAGCGGGGCGACGCCGCCAAGGGCAACGGCATCGGGGACGGCATCTATGCCAGCGGCGAAGAGGTCGCCGACGGACGGGTGTTCCTCCAGCCGACCGGCCCGGTCGACAGCGGCACCGTGGCGTTCGAGACGCGCTGGCGGCTGGACGCGACGGGCCCGGAGCGCGGCCGGCAGGCGGACGCGTACGAGCTGGTGCTCGGCGGCGAGAAGGTCGCCGACCCGCCCGTCTACGACGTCTCCCGCGCCGAGGTCCGCGACCTCGCCCGGCTGACGGCCGACTACCGCTCGCTGCTCGGCCGCCCCGACCGGTACGTCGAGTCGCGTGCCGCCTACTCCACCCGGATCCGCGCCTCCTACTCCATGAGCGAGGAGTTGGACGTGCCGCAGCGCAGGACCGAACTGGTCACGGCCGGCCCGGAGGTGCGCTGGAAGCACTGCCTGGGCGTGCCGTCTGCGGGCGGCTTCTCGCTGTGCGAGCCGATGACGGCGTACGAGCACGGGGAGCGGCACGCGCCCGTGTGGTTCGGCGGCGTGGCACCGGCGGTGGTCGCCGGCAACCACTACGACACCAGCCTCTCCGTGCCCGTCGACCTCAGCGACGGCGAGCACAGCGGCCAGGAGCCGGACCGCAGCGCGTTCGGCGACCAGAGCCTGCGGCTGTACCGCAACGGCACCGAGGTGCAGCCGCGCAACCCCGACAGCTCGTACTTCGACATCCCCTCACAGGCCGCGACGTTCCGCCTGGAGCACACCGCGCACCCGGACACGGCGCGGCTGCCGATCGGCAGCCGCACGCAGACCAGTTGGACCTTCCCCTCCCGCGGGCCGGAGCAGCCCGGCGGGCCGGCCGTCAAGCCGCGACTGCTCACCGTCGACTACCGGCCGCCGACCCGCGACGACGGCACCCTGCGCGCCGGCGTGCCGCTGGTGCTGGGGGCCCGGCTGGTGTCCTCCGAGAGCCCGAGCGACTGGCGCAAGGAGCACGGGAAGCTGCGGCTGTGGGTGTCCACCGACTCCGGTGAGCGCTGGCACCGCATGCTGGCCGTGCCGCTGCCCGACGGGTCGGTGGCGGCAGTGGCGCCCGGGGTGCGGCTGCGCGCGGGCGACGCCGTCTCGGTACGTGTCGAGGGCTCGGCCGCCGAAGGCCGGACCGTCGACCAGACCATCGTCGACGCCTACCCGGTGCGCTGAGGCGCAGCGGGAGCGGCGACGGTGGCGGGGGCCGCTGCGTGACCGGCGGGCGCAGCGGCCCCTGACACCCCCGAGGCGATGCGCAGGGCCTCCACGAGATCGCGGTAGAGCGCGTCGGCGGCGACCAGTTCGCCGTGGGTGCCGCGGGCGCGGATCCGGCCGGACTCCATCACCACGATGGTGTCCGCGTCGATCACGGTCGACAGCCGGTGCGCGATCGTGACGACGGCGCCGGCCCGCGCCCGGGTGCGTATGCACTCGTGGACCGCGGCCTCGGTGAGCGCGTCGAGCTGGGCGGTGGCCTCGTCCAGCAGCAGCACGTCGGGCTCGCGCAGCAGCGCGCGGGCCAGCGCGATGCGCTGGCGCTCGCCGCCGGAGACGGCGGTCGAGGACAGCTCGGTGTCCAGCCCGTCGTCGAGGCTGTCGACCTTCTCCGCAAGCCGCACGTCGTGCAGCACCCGGCGCAGGCCCTCCTCGGTGGCGTCGGGGCGGGAGAACACCAGGTTGTCGCGGATGGTGCCCGGGACGACCGGGGTGTCCTGCTCCACGTACGCCAGCCGGGAGCGGATCGCGCTGTGGCTCAGCTCGCGGTACGGCCGCCCGTCGAGCGTCAGCAGACCCTCCTGCGGCTCCAGGAACCGCAGGACCAGCGAGAGCAGCGTCGTCTTGCCGGCGCCGGAGGGGCCCACGATCGCGGTGTGCCCCCGGCGCGGCACCGCGAGGTCGATACCGCGCACCGCGGGCTCGCGGCCCGGCCCGTACCCGGCGGTGACGCCGCGCAGTTCGAGCACGGCACCTGCGCCCGAGCCCTTCTCCGCCCGTTCGTCCGCCGCGCCGGGGGGCGTGGCGGCCTTCCGTGACGGGCTGCCCGCCGCGCCGGCCGACTCGTCCTCGGTGGTCAGCTCGTCCACCGCGCGGATGCGCCTGGCCGCCGCGATGCCCGACTGGAGTTCCGACGTGTGCTCGCTCAGCTCGGTCACCGGTCCCATCAGCCCGAAGGCGTAGAGCAGGAAGGCGATGAGCCCGGAGACCTCCAGGGTCCCGGCGTCCACGCGCCACGCGCCGATGCCGAGCACCAGGATGATCGCCAGCTCGATGCCCGTCCAGGCGATCACCCAGACCGTCGCCTCCAGCCGGATCGCCTTGAGCCCGTGGTCGCGCGCGGCACGGGCGTCCTGCGCTATCCGGTCGGCCTGGCGCTCCTCGGCGCCGCCGGCCTTGACCGTCCGCACGGCGCGCAGCGCCCCTTCGAGCCGCCCGCCGAGCCTGCCCACGTGCTCCTGCGCCTGCTCCTGCGCCCGCGCGATGCCGGGCATGAGCGTGGCGAAGAGCACCACGACGACGACCACGGCCGCGACGGTGGTCGCGAGCAGCGCGAGGTCGAGCACGGCCATCATCGCCAGCGTGCCGACCAGCATGACCACCCCGTTGACCAGGCCGACGATCGCGCCCGAGGCGGAGGCGTGCAGCAGCGTCGTGTCGGAGACGGCCCGGGATACCAGCTCGCCGGGCGGCCGGGCGGTCACGCCCGGCACCGTGGCCCGGAAGAAGCGGCGCACCATCGACTCGCGCGCGTCCAGCACCACGCGCTCGCCGACCGTGCCGAGGAGCACCCACTGCCGGTGCCCGACGACCGCGCCGACGACCATCAGCACCAGGAGCGTGACGACCGGGCCGGTGAGCGAGGCGTCGTCGGCGAGGGAGTCGAGCACCCACTTCGTCACCATCGGGGACGCGAGGCCGAGGGCGGAGCCGGCGAGCGCCAGCAGCAGGCCGAGGGCCAGGACCCGCCGGTGGGGCCTGGCGAACGACCAGAGGATGCGCACACTTTCCGGAACACTCATGCCCGGAAGTAGAACACTCATGTTCCATTCTCGTCAATCGCGTTCCATTCTGGGGAGGGCGGTACGGTATGGGCATGGACACCGCAGTGAGCAGCACCGGAGCGCGGGCCCGGACACGGCGCGCCATCCTCGACGCCGGCACCTCGGTGCTCGCCCAGAACCCGGCGGCCTCGCTGGCCGACGTGGCGGCGGCGGCCGGCGTCGGGCGGACCACGGTGCACCGCTACTTCGCCGAGCGCTCCGACCTCGTGTCCGCCATCGGCGCGGACGTCCTCGACAAGATCGGCGCCGCCACCCACCGCGCCCGCCCCGACGACGGCCCCGCGCTCACCGCGCTGGAGCGGGTCTGCCAGGAGTACTTCGAACTCGGCGAGAGCCTCGCGATCATCTTCGACGAGTCGATGGCCGCGACCTGGAACTGGGAGAGCTGGGAGGAGGAGACCGAGGCCGACCGCGCGCTCGCCCGGCTCGTCGACCGCGGCCGCGAAGAAGGCGCGCTGGACACCCGGTTGGACACCGACTGGATCGTCCAGGTGCTCTGGTCGCTGCTGTACGTCGCCTGGCAGCGCAACCGCGGCGGCGACACCAAGCACAACGCGCTGAGCCTGTGCCTGCACACCCTCGGAAAGTCCGTCGGCGCACCTTCGTGACCCGCCCCGCCCACCCCGCCGCCTCGGCTAGCAGAGATCCGATCAATTGCCGCCGAAGGCATCGATCTTCGTTCCGCGGGGTGTCGCAGGAGTCGATCGATCTGGTAAATATGCAGATCGTGTTGCGTACTAACGGGTGCCCCTCCTGACGGGCCCGTGCCCGCCGGGAGAGTCATCGGATGACAGGAGGCCATTTCAGGATGAAGGACTTCGACGGGCTCAAGGCTGTCGTGACCGGCGGGGCTTCGGGGATCGGGCTGGCCACCGCGCGGCTGCTGGCCGAACGCGGCGCCCAGGTCGCCGTCCTCGACCTCAACGCCGACGACGTACCGCAACCCCTGCGCGGTCACCGCGCGGACGTCTCCGACGACGCCTCCGTCACCGCCGCCGTCAGCGACGCGGCCGGCGCCCTGCGCGGCATCGACGTCCTGGTCAACAACGCCGGCATCGGCGCCGCCGGCACCGTCGAGGACAACGACGACGCCGAGTGGCACCGCGTCCTGGACGTCAACCTGCTCGGCGTCGTACGCACCACCCGCGCCGCACTGCGCCACCTGCGCCGCTCCGCACACCCGGCGATCGTCAACACCTGCTCCATCGCCGCCACCGCCGGCCTCCCGCAGCGCGCCCTGTACTCCGCCACCAAGGGCGCGGTGCTGTCGCTGACGCTCGCGATGGCCGCCGACCACGTACGCGAGGGGATCCGGGTCAACTGCGTGAACCCCGGCACGGCGGACACCCCCTGGGTCGGCCGGCTGCTGGAGCAGGCCCCCGACCCCGCCGCCGAGCGCGCCGCGCTCCAGGCCCGCCAGCCGATGGGCCGCCTGGTCACCGCGGGGGAGGTCGCCGCGGCCATCGCCTACCTCGCGAGCCCGGCCGCCGCCTCGGTCACCGGCACGGCACTGGCCGTCGACGGCGGCATGCAGGGACTGCGCCTGCGCGCCCCGGAGCCCGGCCGGTGAGGGTCGCCCTGCGCACGAAGGTCCGCGCCGACCGCATCGAGGAGTACGAGGCCGCCCACCGCGAGGTCCCCGAGGAGCTGACCGCGGCCATCCGCGCCGCCGGCGCCACCTCCTGGACGATCTGGCGCAGCGGCACCGACCTGTTCCACGTCATCGAGTGCGCCGACTACGCCCGCCTGCTCGCCGAGTTGGAGCAGCTGCCGGTGAACGTCGCCTGGCAGGCCCGTATGGCCGAACTCCTCGACGTCGTCCACGACTACACCGACGAGGGTGCGAGCGCGGGTCTTCCCGTCGTCTGGCACCTCTGAGCCGTTCGCCGCCCCCGGACGGCACGCTCACCGGATGCCGCGCTCCCCGAACACCGCTTCACCGAACGCCGCTTCACCGGACACCACACCCGGCCGCGCCCCCCGGGACGCGGCCGAGACCGCCGGAACTCGCTCCCGGACGCCCGCGCTCAGGCGGAAGTCTCCTCGATGGCGTCCGGTGTCGTCGTCCACTCGACCCCGCCGCCGACCGGGACCAGCCACGCCATCCGCGGTCCGGCGACCTGGCGCAGTACGGGGCCCGACCACACCGAGCGGGTCTCGGGCTCGGGGCAGATGGCGCGGAGCACGCCGGTGCGGCCGGAGGTCCGGTCCAGCACGAGCTTGCCCAGCAACGGATGGCGTTCGTGCCCCAGGCCGAGGCCCAGTCTGCTGCTCACGATGCGCTCCTCGGAAGGTTCGTACGCGGTCGAGGATGTGCCCCCTCCCGGCGGTGGTCGGCCGACGGGTCCCGGAGTCGCCAACTGCCGTGCGACCGGACCGCGGTGGGGGCGTGAGCGCGGTCGGCATGGCGGGCAGGTCACCTCACTATGGCGGTCGACAACGGCAGTCCGCAAGCATCGCCCTGATAATTTCAGAATGTGTGCGACCCCCCTGTCCCACTCAGGCGGGCCGTGACACACTCCCGGGGAAGTAGCCGTGCCGGGAGGTAAGGACGTGAGCGAAACACGCTCGGGTGGCGGCAGCGCCCCGACCGTGCTGCGCATGGTCCTGGGCAAACGGCTGCGGCACCTGCGGGAGCAGGCGAAGGTCAGCTTCGACCAGGCCGCGGAGGCCATCGACGTCACGCCGCTGACGGTGCGGCGGATGGAGAAGGCGGAGGTCGGCCTCCGCATCCCCTATGTGCGCGAGCTGCTGCGCACCTACGGCGTCTCCAGCGCCGAGACCGACGACTTCCTGAGGATGGCCAAGGAGGCCAACCAACCGGGGTGGTGGTACAAGTACCGCAACGTCCTTCCCGACTGGTTCCGGGCGTACGTGAGCCTGGAGAGCGACGCCACCGTCATCCGCATCTACGAGCCGCACTACGTCCCCGGGCTGCTCCAGACCCCGGACTACGCCCGCACCCTCTTCCGCATCGGCTTTCCGAACGAGACGGACGAGGGCATCGAGCGGCGCGTGACGCTGCGGACGACCCGCGCGGACCTGCTGACCACACCCAGGCCGCCCGCGATGTGGGCCGTGCTGGAGGAGTCGGTGCTGCGCCGGCCCGTCGGCGGGCGGGACGTGATGCGGGCCCAGATAGACCGCCTGATCGAAGCGATCGAACTGCCGAACGTGAAGTTGCAGATCATGCCGTTCTCGGCCGGGCCGCACCCGGGCGCGTTCGGTCCGTTCCACTACTTCCGCTTCGGCTTCACCGAACTGCCCGACATCGTCTACACGGAGAACCTCACCGGCGCGGTCTACGTGGACCAAGCCGACGACGTCGTCGGGTATCTGGAAACACTCGACCGGATGGCCGTCCAGGCCGATCCGGTGGACCGGACCAGGTCACGCCTGGTGGAGATGCGTAAGGAGTACTGACCATGCGAGCCGACCCCCCAACCTTCCGCAGCGGCGTCCCGGCGACCGAACTCGGCACCGAGGGCTGGCAGAAGCCCTGGAGCGGCACCAACGGCGGGAGCTGCGTCGAGGCCAAGCGCCTGCCCGACGGCAGCATCGCGCTGCGCCAGTCCACCGACCCGACCGGCCCGGCCCTCGTCTACACCCGCGAGGAGATGGTCGCCTTCCTGGAGGGCGCCAAGGCGGGCCACGCCGACTACCTCGTCGACTGACGGACCGGTCGCCTGACCGACCGGACACCTGACGGACCGGCCGACCACCCGCCGACAGCGGGGGAGGGACCGGGGCGGACACCTTTCGTCCGCCCCGGTCCGCCCCACCGCGCGGACCCGGCGAAACGGCCTCGTACGACCGCGAAGTGACAGTACGTTGGACGGCGGCAAGCGCGCGCCGCAGGGCAGGAGATACTCGATGGCAGAAGGCCAGTCCACCCCCGCCGAGGGGGCACTTTCCAAGATCGACACGACCGTGCCGCACTCGGCCCGGATCTGGAACTACTGGATGGGCGGGAAGGACAACTACGCGGTCGACCGCCAGGCCGGCGACGAGTACCGCCAGATCGCCCCGAACATCGAGACGATGGCCCGGGCGTCGCGCGACTACCTGATCCGCACCGTGACCCATGTCGCCGGCGAGGGCGGCATCCGCCAGTTCCTCGACATCGGCACCGGCCTGCCGACATACGACAACACCCACCAGGTGGCCCAGCGCCTCGCACCCGAGTCGCGCATCGTCTACGTCGACAACGACCCCTTAGTACTGCGCCACGCACAGGCCCTGCTGACCAGCACCCGCGAGGGTGTGACCACTTATGTCGACGCCGACCTGCACAAGCCCGAAACGATCCTGGAGCAGGCGCGCAAGACGCTCGACTTCTCCCGGCCGGTTGCCCTGATGCTCATGGGGATCCTCGGCCATATCCGGGACTACGAAGAGGCCAAGTCCATCGTGCGCCGCCTCCAGGCCGCCCTGCCCTCCGGCAGCTACTTCGTGCACTACGACAGCACGGCGACCGACAAGGCGCTCCAGGAAGCCCAGCAGGGCTACGACGACACCGGCGCCGTCCCCTACGTGCTGCGCACGCCGGACGAGATCAGCGTGTACTACGACGGTCTGGAGCTGATCGAACCGGGGATAGTCTCCTGCCCCCTATGGCGGCCCGAGGGCGACACGGATCCGGAGCCCACGGACGTCTACGGCGGGGTCGCGCACAAGTCCTGACCCCGGCCCGGCCGTTCGCGCCGCGCCCGCCGTTGGGTGCCCGCCGCGCCGCGTCCGCCCCGTCGTTCCCGCTGCGCCGTGCCCGTCGCGTTGCCCGCCGCGCTACGGGCGCTGCCCGGCGTCCAGCATCGCCATCACCCGCGCCAGCTGCACCGCCCGGTTCTCGGCCGTCCGCGCGCGCAGCAGCCGCAGGATCACCAGGTAGCGGTCCGTCTTCCCGAGCCCGTCGAAGAACGCCGCCGCCCGCGGGCTGCCCGCCAGGGCCGCCGCCAGGTCGGCCGGCACCTCGGCGTCCTTCTGCGACGCGTACGCCGCCTCCCACCGCCCGTCCGCCTGCGCGGCCCGTACCGCGGCGAGCCCCGGCTCGCGCATCCGCCCGGCCGCCGTCAGTACCTCGACCCGGTCCACGTTCACCCGCGACCACTGGCTGCGCGGCCGGCGCGGCGTGATCTTCCGGAGGAAGCGGTCGTCGTCGTACCGCCTGCGCAGGCCGGTGATCCAGCCGTAGCACAGCACGATGTCGTCCACCTCGGCCATCGTCACGGAGTCGATGCCCGAGCCCTTCTTGGCGACCTTGAGCCACATCCCGGACTGAAGGCCGTGGTGCTCGTCGAGCCAGGACTCCAGCCCGGCCGGGTCGGCGAAGGCGTGGACGGGCGCGCCGTCGGGGGAGTCCGCGTCGGGAGTCCCGCTGCCGGGGGATGCCATGGGGTCGTGTCCTTTCGCCGCCGCTGGGGCCACCGTACGTCGCGCCGGCGATCTTCGGCGCGGGCCGCGGGGGCGGATGTCGTAGCCCGCGGTTAGCGTGGGGGACATGACGACGCACGACGCGCAGCCGACGCTGCGGCCCGCACGCCCCGGGGACGCGGCGGAGGTGGCGCGCCTCTGGCAGAGCGCCTGGCGGGACGCCCACCTGGGGCATGTCTCGGACGAGCTGGTGGCGATGCGCACGCCGGAGTCGTTCGCCGCCCGGGCGGCGGCGCGGGTGCCGGACACGGCGGTCGCGGAAGCCGGCGGCGGCATCGCGGGGTTCGTGACCGTCGTGGGGGACGAGGTCGAGCAGCTCTTCGTGGCCGCGGAGCACCGGGGCACGGGCGTGGCCGCGCTGCTGCTCGCGGAGGGGGAGCGGCGGGTGGCCGCGCGAGGCTACCGGCGGGTCTGGCTCGCGGTCGTGACGGGCAACGCGCGAGCGCGCCGGTTCTACGCCCGGCAGGGCTGGGCGGACGAGGGGCCGGTCGACTACCGGGCGGAGGGCCCGGACGGTCCGGTCTCGGTGCCGTGCCACCGGTACGCGAAGCCGGTGACCGGCGGCGGGGCACCCGGGTAGTAACGGCGGGGGGCCGCACGGGCCTTGGGCCGGCCCGCGGCCCGGAGCGCCCCGTCCCGGCCCGGTCCGTGGCAGGGCGCCGGGGCCCGGCACGCGGGCGGATGCGCACGGCCGGACTGAACCCCCGGGGCGGCGTTCCCGCCGGCGCGGGCGGGCGGCCGGTCACGGCTCGCGGCGGGGGACCACCAGGATCGCGCCGGTACGGGGGTGCTCCAGGATCTCGACCGGGTGCCGGTAGACCTCGCTGAGCAGCGGGCCGTCGAAGACCTCCGCCGGTGGGCCCGAGGCCGCGACCCGGCCGCCCGCCAGCACGGTGACCTCGTCCGCGTACGCCGCCGCGAGGTCCAGGTCGTGCAGGACGACCACGACCGCGTCGCCCGCGGCGGCCCGCTCCCGGGCCAGCCGCAGCACCAGCTCCTGGTGGCGCAGGTCGAGCGCGGCGGTCGGCTCGTCGAGCAGCAGCAGCCCCGCCCGCTGGGCCAGGACGCGCGCGAGGGCGACGCGGGCGCGCTCGCCGCCGGACAGCTCGGCGAAGGACCGCTCGGCGAAGCCGGCGGTCTCCGTCACGGCCAGCGCCCACGCCACGGCCTCGTCGTCGGCGTCCTCCGCCGGCGTGCCGGTCCAGGGTGCGCGGCCCATCCGTACGACGTCCGCGACGGGGAACGGGAAGGCCAGGGAGGCGGATTGCGGCAGTACGGACCGGCGCAGCGCCAGCTCCGCGGGCGCCCACGCCGCCACGTCCCGGCCGCCGACCAGCACCTCGCCGGCCGCCGGCGGGAGGTCGCCGGCCAGCGCGGCGAGGAGCGTCGACTTCCCGGCGCCGTTCGGCCCGACGAGTGCGGTGAGCCGGCCGGCCCGCGCGGTCAGCCCGACGCCGTCGAGCACCGCCCTGCCCCCGAGCCAGACGACCAGGTCCCGCGCCTCGGCGGCGACGGCGCCCGCCGGCAGGGGCTCCGGCAGCCGTCGGTCCGCGCGGGCGCCGAGCAGCGTGCGGATCATGCCCAGCCCCCCTGCCGGCGGCGGGTCCTGCGCAGCAGCCAGAAGAAGAACGGGCTGCCCACCAGCGCCGTCAGCACGCCGAGCGGCAGCTCCGCCGGCTCCGCGACGGTACGCGCCGCGAGGTCCGCGACGACCAGCACCAGCGCCCCGCCGAGCGCGCTGCCCGGCACCAGGAACCGGTGCCCGGGCCCCGCCGCCATCCGCAGCAGGTGCGGCACCAGCAGCCCGACGAACGTGATGACGCCCGCCACCGCCACCGCGGCGGCCGTCAGCAGCGCGACCACGAGCACCAGCACGATCCGCAGCCGCTCCACGTCCACCCCGAGGTGCCGCGCGGGCCGTTCGCCGAGGGCGAGCAGGTCCAGCTTGCGCGCGTACAGCGGCGCGACGGTCAGGCCGACGACCGCGCAGGGCAGCACGGCGAGCACCTTCGGCCACGTCGCCTGGGAGAGCGAGCCGAGCTGCCAGAAGGTGATCTGCGTGACCTGCGCGTTGTCGGCGAAGAAGATGAACAGGCCGATGAGCGCGCCCGCGAAGGCGTTGACGGCGATGCCGGTGAGGATGAGCGTGACGACCTCGGTGCGGCCGCCGGAGCGGGAGAGGGCGTAGACGACCAGCACGGTGGCGAGCCCGGAGACGAACGCGAAGGCGGAGACGGTCCAGTTGCCCAGGACGTCGATGCCCAGCGCGATGGCCGCGACCGCGCCGACCGCGGCGCCCATCGAGATGCCGATGACGCCGGGCTCGGCCAGCGGGTTGCCGAACACGCCCTGCATCAGCGCGCCGGCGCAGCCGAGCGACGCGCCGACGAGCAGGGCGAGCACGACCCGGGGGAGCCGGACGTTCCACAGCACGCTCTCGCCGACGCGGCCGAGGCTGTCGCCGCCGAGGTGCAGGCGGTGGGCGGTGGAGGAGAGGACGTCGCCGGGGGAGATGTGGTACGCGCCGACGCCGGCGGCGAGTACGGCGGCGGCCAGGAGCGCGGCGGCGAGTGCCGCGGTGAGGACGGTGGCCCGGCCGCGTACGGCGGCGGGCGGGGCGGACTTCGCCGGCGCGGGCCGGCTCGCGGGGCCCGTACGGTACGGGCGCGGGGTGTCCGCGGCGGCCCGCGGGCCCGCACCGGGTGCGGCGCCGGCGGTCCGGCTCGTCGCCGGTGGCCCGTGCCGTTTCGCCGCGGCGGGCCGCGCGGCATCCGTGCGCCCGGATCGCTCGCCGTGGACCGGCTCCTCCTCGGACAGTTCGTCTGCCACGTCGCCGATCCCGCCGCCGCCCGGCGGCAGTTGCGCGGAGGACGTCATCGCCCCTCGCCCGGGCCGTGGATCTGCGCCACCAGGCTCCGCAGCACCGCGTCCGTGCGCGGCCCGTAGTTCAGCAGCACGCCGTCGTCCACCGACGCGATCCGCCGGTCCATCGCCGCCGGTGTCTGCGCGACACCCGGCAGTTGCACGAGCCCGTCGACCCCGCCGACGGACTCCAGTCCCTTCGTCATCACCAGCAGCACGTCCGGGGCCGCCTTCGCCAGCGCCTCGCTCGTGATCGGGGTGAAGTCCTTGTCGAGACCGGACTCCTTGCCGGCGTCGACGCCGCCCGCCGCCTCGATCAGCGAGGCGGCGCCGGAGCGCGCGCCGCCCAGCATGTACACGGACGCCGACCCCCGGACGTACAGGAACGCCACCCGCGGCTTCTCGCCGCCGGACGGGATGTCCCGGCGGGCGGCGCCGATCCGCTCCTCGGTGCGTTCGCGCAGCTTCGCGCCTTCCCCGGCGACGCCGAGCGCGGCGGCCACGGCGTCGATGCGGCTGCCGACGTCGTCGAGATCCTGCGCGGGGTCGAGGACGACGAGGGGCACGCCCGCGGCCCGTATCTGGTCGATCGCCTCCGCCGGGCCCGTGGTCTCCTCGGCCAGCACCACGTCCGGCTCCAGCGACAGCACGCTCTCCGCGGAGACGTCGTGCGCCTGCGTCACCACCGGCAGGTCGCTCGCCTGCTCGAAGGTGGCGGTGACGTCGCGGGCGACGACGCGGCCGCCGAGGCCGAGCGAGAAGACCAGTTCGGAGACCGAGCCGCTGAGCGGCACGATCCGGTCCGCGGCGGCCACCGTGACGTCGCGCCCGTCGGCGGACCGCACCCTCGCGGGCAGCTTCGGTACGGCCTTGTCGGTGATCGGCTCGACGCGGTCGGCCGGTGCTTCCCGGCCCGTACCGCCACCCGCGCTCCCGGCGGCGTCGCCGGAGTCCGCGCCGGAGGTGCCTCCGCAGCCGGCCAGGGCGATCGCCAGGGCGGCGGCGGCCACAAGGGTGCGGGAGATACGGGGAGTTCGCGGCACCGGTTCCACCTTCGGCGTTCCAGAGGGCTCGCACGGCCGGGGGCTTCCGGCCTGCTCGGCGATAGCTTAGGTTAGCCTCACCTAAGAAACCAGCTCGGGAGGGGATCCATGCTGCGGCACCTGCGTGCCCTGGCCGCCGCCGCCTTGCCATCGCGACGGCGCCTCGTCGCCGTCGCCGCGGCCACGTTGCTCACCGGCACGCTCGCCGTGGGCGCCGACGTCGCCGCCGCGCCGCCCGCCCAGGCGGCGGCGCGCACCGTCGACGGTGGCCGGCTCGACTGGGGCATCAAGGAGTCGTTCCTCACCTACGTCACCGGCCCCATCGCGCAGGGCGAGTGGACCCTCCTCGACGGCGCCGCCTCCGGATTCCGCTTCCACTCCGCCACCGGTTCGTACGACCCGGAAACCGGCGCGCTCACCGCCGCGTTCGGCGGAGGTGTGCGCTTCACCGGGCACGAGGAGAACGGCACCCACCGCCTCGACATGACCCTGCGCGGCTTCACCGTCCGCATCGCCGACGGCCGCGGCACCCTGCACGCCGACGTCGCCGGCAAGGACCGCAAGACGGGGCGGATGAGCACGTCCAGCCAGGCGGCGCTGGCCAGCCTCGACCTCGGCGGGCTCGACATGCGCGGGGGCGGCAGCCCCGTCGTGCTCGACGGCGTGCCCGCCGCCCTGACCGCCGAGGGCGAACGCGCCTTCGCCGGCTACTACCCGGCCGGCACCGCGCTCGACCCGGTCAGCCTCTCCGTCGATGTACGGGCATCGTCCTCCGGTTCCGGTTCCGGTTCCGGGTCCGGTGACGACCCGCCGCCGTCGGGGAAGCCCGAGGACGGCGGCGAGAAGCGCGACAGGGGCGAAGGGAAGGCGGCCGGCGGCGAGATCGTCGACGGCGCCGTCGACTGGGGCGTACGCCGCACCTTCCGCGACTACGTCACGGGCCCCGTGGCGCAGGGGAGCTGGCGGCTCGGCGGCGGTGCGGAGGACGGCGGGGCGCTGTTCCGCTTCGGACGCGCGGAGGGCGCGTACGACGCGAAGGAGCAGCGGCTCAGCGCCGACTTCGCCGGCACCCTGCGCTTCACCGGCGAGCGCCTCGACCTGCGGCTGAGCGGTGTCTCCGTGACCGTCGAGGACGGCAGGGGCACGCTCGTCGCGGACGTCGCCGGCGACGGGGACACGGCCGAGGCCATCCCCGTCGTCACCTTCCCGGCCGGGCGGCTGACGGCGAAGGACGGCCTCGTCGCCGTCGCCGAGGCGCCCGCGAAGCTGACCGCCGAGGGCGCGCGGGCCTTCGGCGGCATGTACGAGGCGGGCACCGCGATGGA
The DNA here is from genome assembly GCF_045781775.1 of Streptomyces sp. 184. Lineage (NCBI taxonomy): Bacteria > Bacillati > Actinomycetota > Actinomycetes > Kitasatosporales > Streptomycetaceae > Streptomyces > Streptomyces sp. 184. Next base: position 3,496,145 of record NZ_CP123230.1, read on the forward strand.
CCCCGTCTCCGTCGCCGTCGCGCTGGACGCCGACGCCGAACTCCCCGCGCTGCCCGACCTGGGCAGCGACCCCGGCCCGAGCGCGGAGCCGGCCGGCCCGGCGAAGAAGGCGGGTGCCGCGGACGCCCCGGAGCCGGCCGGCTCGTCGTCCACCTCGCCCGCCGTGCCGCTGGGCGTGACCGGGGCGGCCGTGCTGCTCGCGGCGCTGCTCGCCTACGTCCTGGTGCGCCGGCGCCGGACCCGTACCGCCGCGCCCGCCTCCACCCCTGCCCCCACCCCCGAAGCCACCGATGCCGCCGGGAAGCCCGGCACAACCGACTGAAGCACCGAGATGCCCAAGGAGAACCACGAGATGACCGCCACCCCGCTGCGCCTCACCGCAGCCATCGCCGCCGCGACCGCCCTCAGCGCCGTCGCGCTGGCCCTGCCCGCAGCGGCCGACAGCGCGGAGGCCGGGGCCACCGCCATCGACCTCACCGACGGCACCCTGACCTGGGGTGTCAAGCAGAGCTGGCGTACGTACGTCGTGACCACCGCGCACGGCGAGATCACCACCGCGGACGGCGCGGAACAGGCGCCGGACAACGGCCCGTTCACGTTCACCGGGGGCACCGGCACGTACGACCGCGACACGCACGCCGTCGACACCGCCTTCGCCGGCAGCGTCCGCTTCGCCTCCACCCGCCACGGGTTCGACATCAAACTGGCGGACGTCAAGCTCACCACCGAGAACGCCACCACGGGCGCGATCACGGCCGACGTCACGGCCGCCGGCGAGACGGCGCAGGACGTGGAGTTCGCCGCCCTCGACCTCACCGACGTGCGGCCGGGCGGCGGGGCGGACGGCGCGATGACGTTCGCCGACATCCCGGCGACGCTGACGGCGCAGGGCGCGGAGGCGTTCAACGGCATGTACGAGGAGGGCGCCGAGCTGGATCCGGCGACCCTGTCGGTGAAGGCGGCGAGCGACAACGGCACGTCCGGCGGAGGCTCCAACGGCGGCGGGACGGGCGGAAACGGCGGCACCACCGCGAGCGGCGGCGGTGACCAGGGCGGCACGACATCCGGCACCACGTCCGGCACGACGTCCGGTACGACGGCCTCCGGCGGCGCCTCCGCGGGCGCCGACGGGGGCACGGAGCAGCCGCCGCAGACGCCGGGTGCGATCGTCGACGGCCGACTGGACTGGGGCGTGAAGCAGTCCTTCCGCGAGTACGTCACGGGCCGGATCGGCAACGGCAGGATCGAGGTCGCCGAAGGCGCCACCGAGCAGACGGACGGGTTCCGCTTCCCGGACGGGCAGGGGGAGTTCGACGCCGACGAGCCGTCGCTCGACGTGGGCTTCGGCGGCACCGTGCGCTTCCTCGCCCACGAGGAGGACGGCACGTACGCACTGGACCTGAAGTTCAGCGACTTCAAGGTCCAGGCCGACGGCGACGGCGCGGCGCTGGTCGCGGACGTGTCGTCCAAGGACCGGGAGAGCGGCGAGGTCACCGAGAGCGACGATGTCGCCGTCGCCGACCTCGAAGTGGACCCGGCCGAGCTGACGGCGACCGACGACGTCGTCGAACTGACCGACATCCCGGCCGCCCTCACCGAGGAGGGCGCCGGCGCCTTCGGCGGCTTCTACGACCCGGGCGCCGCCCTGGACCCGGTCAGCCTGGCCGTCACCCTGGACGAGGACGCCGAACTCCCCGGCGGCGACCCCACGTCCGGCGGCACCCAGTCCACCGGTGGCTCCGCGGACACCACGGGCACCCCGGCCTCCGTAGGCGGCACCGACTCCCTCGCCGCCACCGGCAACGGCACCCCGACCACGCCCCTGATCGCCGCCGCCGCAGCCATGACCACAGCCGGCGCCGCCGCCCTCTACCTCACCCGCCGCCGCCGAACCACCACCACCGCCTGACCTAGACGAAAGGGAGCGCCGCCCCTCGCCGCCCGACCGCGAACGGGCGGCGCTTCCACCTGCGTTGTGCGACGGGTCGGACGGTGGTTGGTGGTCCAGACCTTTCGTTGCTAGTCGGCAACATTCTGCCGTGGCTTACACAGAGGGCCCTCCTGTCGCTACGATCCCCTCGACCCCATCACGAACGTCCGTTGGAAAGCCGCGCACAAGTACCACGCACCACTCCCGTGCGCGTGCCCGAGGTTTCGATGAACATCGCATGGCAGTCGCCGAGGTGCGCCCGCTTAGTCGGCCCGCCCCGCCCCCTGTCGCTCCGCCCCGGCCGTGGCGCGCGCTGTCGCGCGGCGCGCGGGGGGCGGTGATGGCCCGCGGCGGTGGTTCCGGGCGCGGCGGGGACTTCCGGCCCGTTTACCATCTCGCCGGGCTCGACGACGACTTACGGACCGTGGTCGACGACTTGCGCGTCGGCCGGTGGATGTCCATGCGCGCCCTGCTCGGCCGTACCGGCGCCGACTGGGGCGGGCGTACCGCGCGGTCGCAGGTGCTCGGTGTGGTGGCCGCGAAGTCGGCGGTGGTGCAGATCTGGCTGGACGAGGAGCCGGAGAGCGCCGACGCGCGGATGATGCTGGCCCGGGTCGCCGTCGGGCGGGCCGTGCAGGCGCACCGGCAGCGGCACCCGAGCGCCGGGCAGTTGGAGGAGGACGCGCGGCAGGCGTGCCGGGAGGCGGCGCTGCTGCATCCCGGGGACCCCGTGCCCTGGGTGTGCCTGCTGGCGCTGGCGCAGGTCGACGCGCGGCAGCAGCGGCCCGAGCACCGGGTGGCGCCGCCGGAGAACCTGCTGCCCCCCGGGCCGTGGGGGCTGCTGGAGGAGGTCGTCAAGCGCGACCGCTACAACCGCGAGGCGTACCACCGCGTGCTCCAGATCTGCTCCGCCTCCGGCGGCTCGCAGGCGTACGCGATGGACTTCGCCCGCTGGGTGGGCTCCTGGGCCCCGTCCGCCTCCCCGCTCCTCGTGCTGCCGCTCTTCGCACACGCCGAGCACTACCACTTCGAGCGCCGCCGCGGCCGGGGGGACGCGCTCGTGCACCGGCAGTGGTCCCGCGAGGACATCCTGCGGGACACGCTGCGCGCGCTCGACGGCTGGTTCGACCTCACGAACTCCGAGGTGCGCTCCGTGCTGGACCTGAACCACCTGGCCCACGCGCTCACCGCCGCCCGCGAGTTCCCCGAGGCCGCCCGGGTGTTCACCGCCATGGGCCCGTACGCCACGCTCCTGCCCTGGGCCTACGTGACCGAGGACCCCGAGCGGCAGGACCTGGCCCAGGCCGAGTACTTACGCGCCCGCTCGACGGCACTCGGCGGCGGGTGACCCGGCGCGACCGTCCGTTTCGACCGCTCTGCCCCCTGTCATGCCCCTGCCATTCCCCATCGGAGGTCACTCCATGTCACAAGCGCCGGTCAGCACAGCCGGCACGTCCCGGCGCAAGGACGACGACGCCCACCTTCGCGATCTCGGCTACGAGCCGGAACTCGCGCGGCGGATGGGCCCGTTCGGCAATTTCGCCATCTCCTTCTCGGTCATCTCGATCCTCTCCGGCTGCATGACCCTGTACGGCTTCGGGCTGAGCACCGGCGGCCCCGCCGTCATGATGTGGGGCTGGGTGGCCGTCGGCCTCTTCGTGCTCTGCGTCGGCATGGGCCTGGCCGAGGTCACCAGTGCGTACCCCACCTCCGGCGCGCTCTACTACATGGCCCACCAGTTGGGCGGCCCCCGCTGGGGCTGGTACACCGGCTGGCTCAACCTCCTCGGCCTGCTCGGCGCCATCGCCGGCATCGACTACGGCTGCGCCCTGTTCATCGGCGCGTTCTTCAACCTCCAGTGGGGCTTCGAACCCACCGCGGAGAAGACGCTGCTGATCTTCGCGGTCATCCTCGTGCTGCACATGACGCTGAACCTGCTGCGGGTGCGCGTCGTCAGCATCCTCAACTCCATCAGCGTGTGGTGGCACCTGGCCGGCGTCGCGATCATCGTCGGCGTCCTGGTCGTCGTCCCCGACCACCACCAGTCGGCCGGCTTCGTCTTCGGCGAGTTCAACAACGACACCGGCTGGAACAACCCGTTCTACGTCACCGCCATCGGACTGCTGCTCGCCCAGTACACGTTCTCCGGCTACGACGCCTCCGCCCACCTGTCCGAGGAGACCACCCAGGCGCAGGTCAGCTCCGCGAAGGGCATCGTCCGCGCGATCTGGGTCTCCTGGCTCGCCGGGTTCGTGCTGCTCGCCGGGCTGACCTTCGCCATCCAGGACTACGTCGGCACCCAGGAGTCGGCGACCGGCGTACCACCCGCGCAGATCTTCATCGACGCCATCGGCGAAGGCGGCGCGAAAGCCCTGCTGCTCATCGTCATCTGCGCCCAGCTCTTCTGCGGCAACGCCGAGACCGCCGCCACCGCGCGGATGGTCTTCGCCTTCTCCCGCGACGGTGCGCTGCCCGGCTCCAAGCTGTGGCGCCGCGTCTCGCCGCGTACCGGCGTGCCCACCCGGGCGGTCATGCTGTCGGTGGCCGTCGCGTTCTGCCTGGCGCTGCCGTCGCTGTACTCGGCGACGGCGTACGGCGCGGTCACCGCCATCAACGTCATCGGCATCACCCCCGCCTACGCGATCCCCATCTATCTGCGGCTGCGCGCCAAGCACCGCTTCGTGCCCGGGCCGTGGAACCTGGGCCGGTGGAGTTCGCTGATCGGCTGGGTCGCGGTCTGCTGGGTGGCGGTGATCACGGTGATCTTCTGCCTGCCGCAGGCGTCGCCGGTCACCGTGGACACGTTCAACTACGCCTCGGTGGCCCTGGCAGCCGTCCTGCTGCTGGCCACCGTCTCGTGGTGGGTGGCAGGCAAGCGCTCGTACAAGACACCCGTCTACACCGCCGACCCCGAGATGGCAGAGCTCGGCAAGGACCTGGTGTGACGCGCGCCGGGCCGCCGCCGCACCCCGGCGGCGGCCCGGCGCCCCGTCCCAGACCGCAACCGACCAGCGCTCCGTGAGGTCCGATGTCCGCAACCACTCCCACCGCCCACCGCGGGCGCCCCATGCGCCTGCGTACGCTCCTTCGCATCCTGGCCGCGGTCGTCACGGCGGCGCTCGCGGCCCTGGCCGCGGTCGGCGCCGTCCGGGAGCTGAACCGGGCCGGGGCCGTGCAGGACTACGCCGACACCCTCGACCGGCTCCAGCAGCCGTCGTTCGCGCTCGTCACCGAACTCCAGGCCGAGCGCCGGATGACCGCGCTGCACTGGGCCCGCGGCCCGGTCAACACCGCCCAGCTCGGCAACCAGCAGGCCCTGACCGACGAGGCGGCCGTCGAACTCGGCGAGCTGGCCGAGGAGGCGCCCGCCGCCGCGGCCCGCCCGCTGCTCGAAGCCGCCGTGCGGGGCGTCGACGCGCTCGACGGCGTACGCGAACGGGCCGCCGAGCGCTCCGGGGACCGCGACAAGGCGCTGGAGGCGTACACCCGCGCCATCGAGCAGACCATCGACGTGCACACCCGGCTGCGCGCCCACAACGGCGGCCTCGCGCAGGGCGCCCGCCCGCTGACCGCCCTGCTCCAGGCCGGCGAGGCGCTGGCGCTTCAGGACACCCTGCTGGCCGGCGCGAAGGACGGCCGGCTGCCCGCCGCGGACCACGCCCGCTTCACCGAGGCCGTCGGCGTGCAGCGCTTCGCGTACGAGACGCTGGCGGGACCGCTGCTGCCCAGCGGCGAGAAGGGCCGCTACGACGCCATCACCACCTCCGCGGAGTGGGCCGAGAAGTCCCGTATCGAGGACGCGGTGCTCGGCGCGGGCCGGGAGCAGGGCGGCGCGGTGACGCTGCCCGCCGAGACCGCGGGCTGGAAGCAGGCGTACGAGCGCCTCGGCCCCAGCCTCGCCGGGCTCGCCACCGCCCGCATCCAGGCGCTGGCCGACGACGCCGGGGACCGGGCCGGCGAACTGCGCGTGACGGCGTACGGCATCGCCGCCGGCGGCGTCGTGCTGGTCGCGATCGTCCTCGCCGTCGTGCTGTGGGTCAGCCGCACCATCGTCCGGCGGGCCGAGGAGGTGCGCTCCAGCGCGCTGGCCGTCGCCCGCCGCCAGCTCCCGCAGATGATCGTCCGGCTTCAGCGCGGCGAGGACGTCGACCTGTCGGTGCTGCCCGGGCAGATCGCCGCCGCCGACGAGTTCGGCGAGATCTCCAACGTCGTCGCCCGGCTCGCGGAGGAGGTGGTCGAGGCGGCGCGGATCGTGCACGAGGAGCGGTTCGGCTTCGAGAAGTTCGCCGAGGGTGTCACCATGCGGGCCGTCACCCTCATCGTCGCCGTCCTGCGCACGCTGGACGAGCTCCAGCACCGCTACGCGGACACCGACCCCGCGCTGCTGTCCGAGCTGTACGAGCTGGACCACCTCACCGTGCGGGTGCGCCGCCAGTTGGAGAACCTGCTGGTGCTCTCCGGCGGCTCGGTCGTGGGCCCGCACACCGAGCCCGTGCACATCGCCAACCTGATCGTCGACGCCGCCGGCGAGTCCCGCGGCTTCGCCCAGGTCACCAAGGAGTTCCAGGCCGAGGCGTGGGTGGTGCCGGAGGTGGCCGGGGAGCTGACCCACCTGATCGCCGAGCTGATCGAGAACGCCACCACCTACTCGCCCAGCGGGTACGAGGTCTTCGTCCGCGCCACCCACACCGCCACCGGCGTCGCCATCGAGGTCGAGGACAAGGGACGGGCGCCGGAGAGCTGGTACTTCGAGGCGCTCAACGGGCGGCTGCTGGACGTGCCGCCGTACGCGGTGCTGGCCAAGTCCTCCGACCAGCTCGGCCTGTTCGTGGTCGGGCAGCTCGCGCAGCGCCACGGGGTACGGGTCACGCTCCAGCAGGGCCGCTTCGGCGGCGTGCTGGCGGTGGTGCTGGTGCCGTCCGCGCTGCTGACCGGCGCGCCGGAGCAACTGGCGGACCGCACCCCGGTACGCAAGCCGCTGCCGAGCCGCTCCGGGCCGCGGCCCGCGAAGCGGCGCGAGCCGACGGCGGCCGGTCTGGTACGCCGCGAGCCGGCCCGCGCCGGCGGTCCCGGAGGTCCGGTACGCCCCGTCGATCCGGCGCCCGGGGTGGCGCCGGTCCGCCCGGCCGACGACGAGGCGGCGCCCCCGGCGCGGCACAGCCTGCCTGCCCGCCCCGCGGCACCGGCGCCCTCCGAGTCCCCGGCTCCGGCGAGCGCAGAGGTGCCCGCCGAGTCGGCCGAACCCGAGCATGTACGGGCCGAGGAACCCCTGCCCGTACGCACCAAGAAGCCGCGTCCCGAGCCGCACCCGGGCCCCGAGCCGCACCCGGGCCCCGCGCCGGAACCGGCCCCGGAAGCAGACCCGGCCCCGGCAGCCGCGTACGAACCGACCGAGGAGATGCCCCTGCCCGTCCCCGCCACCCCCCAGACCGAGACCGAGCCGCCCCGCGAGGCCGTGCCGGCGCCCGGGCCCGACCGCCCCGCCGCCCGTGCCTCCGGGCTGCCCCAGCGCGTACCCGGCACCAGCATGGCCGGCCAACTGCGCGAGGGCAGACGCCGGCCCGCCACCGCCATGGACCGACGGCCGCTCGACAGCATCGAGTCGGCGTTCACCCAGCTTCAGGAAGCCCTGACCGACCCGGAGGAAGACAGCGACCGATGAGCAGCCTCAGGCACGTGAAGAACGTCATCCCCGCGAGCCCGGAGGACGCGGCCGTCTTCGACAACCTCCGCGACAACCTGCAACTCGTGCCGGACCTCACCGGCTTCGTGCTGCTCGCCGACGACGGCCTCGCCCTCTGCGGCTACGGCCTGGACTGGACCCGCGACGACGTCCAGACCATCGCCGCCGCCTGCTCCGGCCTCGCCAGCCTCGCCGACGGGCTGTCGATGCCGGTCGACGGCGGCTCCGTCCTGCATCTGAACATCACCATGGAGCACAGCCACCTCATCCTCACCGCCTGCGGCAACGGCAGCACCCTGGTCGTCTACACCTCGGGACCGGAGTCCATCGGCCTCGCCATGCGCGAGACCGTCCGCGTCGCCCGCGCCTTCAAGCACCAGCTCGGCGTGGGGTCCCGCAGGACTCGTATCCGGTAATGAGCGCGCCACGGGGAACGCGCAGGACGCGGACGTTCGCGCTCACCGGATCACGCACCGACCGGGCGCCCGGTGAGCAGTTCACGATGCACTCCACGGTCCGCGCCGCCGTACTGGCCGACGACGCGCGCAGCATCCCCGAGGAGTGGCAGACCATCCTGCGGCTGTGCGCCGGCCCCGGCATCGCCGTGGCCGAGCTGGCGGCCCGTATCGAGATGCGGCTCACGCCCGCCGCCGTCCTCCTCGCCCAGCTCCTGGAGCAGGGGCTCATCGAGCACAGACCTCCGATGAGCGATCCGGACGCCATGAACATCGACTTCCTCCGACGAATCAGGAGCGGCCTTGAGCGAGCCTGACACCCTGGCCCCGGACGCCGTCTGGGACGCCTACCTCCCACCCGTGAAGATCCTCGTGGCCGGCGGGTTCGGGGTGGGCAAGACCACGGCGGTCGGCGCCGTCAGCGAGATCACGCCCCTGCGCACGGAGGAGCGGCTGAGCGCGGCCGGGGTGGGCGTGGACGACCTGTCCGGCATCGAGCAGAAGTCCGCCACCACCGTGGCCATGGACTTCGGCCGGATCACGCTGGACGTGGCGGTGCTGATGCTGTTCGGCACGCCGGGCCAGGAGCGGTTCTGGTTCATGTGGGACGACCTGCTGCGCGGTGCGCTCGGCGCGGTGGTGCTCGTCGACACCCGGCGGCTGGACCGCTCGTTCGCCGCCGTCGACTTCTTCGAGAGCCGGGACCTGCCGTTCGTCGTGGCCGCCAACTGCTTCCACGGCGAGCAGGACTACGATCCGGAGGAGATCCGCGACGCGCTCACCCTGAAGGAGCCCACCACCCCGATCGTCCTGTTCGACGCCCGCGAGCGCGAGTCGGTACGCGGTGTGCTGCTCGCCCTGATGGACCATCTGATCGCGTCCGCGGAACCCGCCCACGCCCAGTGACCGCAGGAGGCCAGCCCCGCCATGACGACCGTCCTCGCCATCGACCAGGGCACCTCCGGCACCAAGGCCCTCGTCGTCGACCCTGAGGCGCCGGCCGGCGGCAGCGGCGGCGGTGGCGGGAGCGGCATCCTGGCCGTCGCCGAGGTGCCGGTGACACCCGACTACCTGCCGGGCGGCGGGGTCGAGCAGGACCCGGCGCAGTTGCTGGCCTCGGTGCTGGCCGCCGGGCGGCAGGCGGTCGAGGCAGCCGGCCGGCCGGTGCACGCGGTGGCGCTGGCCAACCAGGGCGAGACGGTGCTCGCCTGGGACCGTGCCACCGGCAAGCCGCTCTCCCGGGCGGTGAGCTGGCAGGACTCCAGGTCGCAGCGGCAGTGCGACGAGCGCGCGGACGCCGCCGGGTGGGTCGCCCGGCGCACCGGGCTGGTGCTCAACCCGTACTTCTCCGCGCCGAAGATGACCTGGCTGCGCGAGAACGCCACCCGCGAGGGTGTCGTCACCACCACCGACACCTGGCTGCTGCACCACCTGACCGGCGCGTACGTCACCGACGCCGCCACCGCCAGCCGCTCGCTGCTGCTCGATCTCGACGCCGTCGACTGGGACCCGGAGCTGGTCGCCCTCTTCGGGCTCGACGCCGCGGAGCTGCCGCGGATCGTCGCCTGCGACGAGGTGGCCGGCACCACCGCCGCCTTCGGCGCCGAGGTGCCGGTGGCCGGGCTCGTGGTCGACCAGCAGGCGGCGCTGTTCGGCGAGGGCTGTCTGACCGCGGGCACGGCCAAGTGCACGTACGGGACCGGGGCGTTCCTGCTCGCCAACACCGGCGAGGCCGCGGTGCGCTCCGGCTCCGGGCTGACCACGTCGGTCGCCTGGCGGGCCCGCGGCGCCACCCCGTACTGCGTGGACGGCCAGGTGTACACAGCGGCCTCCGCGGTGCGCTGGCTGACCGAACTGGGCCTGGTCGGCTCGGCCGCGGAGCTGGACGAGGTGGCGGCCCAGGACGCCGCGGGGGTGGTGTGCGTGCCGTCGTTCGCGGGGCTCGCGGCGCCCTGGTGGCGCTCGGAGGCCACCGCGTCGTTCGCCGGGCTGACGCTGGCCAGCCGCCGCGAGCACCTGGTGCTCGCCGTCCTCCAGGGCGTCGCCGCCCAGGTCGCGGAGGTCACGGGGCTGGTGGCCGCCGACCTCGGCGGCCCGCTCACCCGGCTGCGGGTGGACGGCGGGCTGACCCGCAGCCGCACGCTGATGCAGGCGCAGGCCGACCTGTCGCAGGTCCCCGTCGACGTCTACCCCTCGCCGCACGCCACCGCGCTGGGCGCCGCGGCGCTGGCCCGGATGGCGCTGGAGCCGGAGCTGCCGGCGGCGGACGCGGTGCCGCGGTGGACGCCGGGGCGGACGTACGAGCCGCGCTGGCCGCGGGCGCGGGCGGAGGAGTTCCTCGACCGCTGGCGTACGGCCGCGGGCGCGGCACTCCCGCGGCAGGACGCACCGGCGGAGGACGCACCGCCTGAGGACGCGCCCCCGGAGGACGGCCGTGGCTGAGCGGGCGGAACCGTACGACGTGGCGGTGGTCGGCGCCGGCGTCGTCGGCGCCGCCGTCGCCCGCGAACTCGCCGGCCACGAGCTGTCCGTCGCCCTCCTCGACGCCCGCGACGACGTCGGCGAGGGCACCAGCAAGGCCAACACCGCGATCCTCCACACCGGCTTCGACGCCACCCCCGGCACCCTCGAATCCCGCCTGGTGCGCCGCGGCTACGCGCTGCTGTCCGCGTACGCGAAGGCCACCGGCATCCCCGTCGAACGCACCGGCGCCCTCCTCGTCGCCTGGACCGACGAGGAACTGGCCGCCCTGCCCCGCCTGCACGACAAGGCCGTCGCCAACGGCTACGAGCACTGCGTCCCCCTCACCGCCGAGGAGGTCTACGACCAGGTCCCCGCCCTCGGCCCCGGCGCCCTCGGCGGGCTCGCCGTCCCGGACGAGTCCGTGATCTGCTCCTGGACCACCACCCTGGCGCTCGCCACCGAGGCGCGGGCACGCGGCGCCGCCGTGCTCCTCGGCCACCGCGTCGAGGCCGCCGAGCCCGGCACGGCCGCCACCACCCTGCGCACCACCGCCGGTGACGTCACCGCCCGCTGGGTCGTCAACGCCGCGGGCCTGGCCGCTGACACCGTCGACGGGCTCTTCGGCCACGACCGCTTCACCGTCACCCCGCGCCGCGGCGAACTCCTCGTCTACGACAAGCTCGCCCGCCCCCTCGCCCCGCGCATCGTGCTGCCGGTGCCGACCGCCCGCGGCAAGGGCGTGCTCATCAGCCCCACCATCTACGGCAACGTCATGCTCGGCCCCACCGCCGAGGACGTCGCCGACCGCGGCGACACCGCCACCACCGCCGCCGGCTACGACTTCCTGCTGGCCCGGGGCGAACGCCTGATGCCCCGGCTCCTCGCCGAGGAGGTCACGGCGGCGTACGCGGGGCTGCGCGCGGCGATCGACCGCGACGACTACCTCGTCGAGACCGACCCCGGGCGGCGCTACCTGCTCGCCGGCGGCATCCGCTCCACCGGGCTGTCCGCCTCCCTCGCCCTCGCCGAGCACGTCCGCGACCTGCTCGGCGCCGCCGGCCTCGCGCTCGTGCCGCGTACGGAACTGCCCGGCCCGCCGCGGATGCCGAACCTCGGCGAGGCGGGGCGGCGCCCGTACCGCGACGAGGAGCTGATCGCCAGGGACGGCGCGTACGGACGCGTCGTCTGCTTCTGCGAGCGCGTCACCGAGGGCGAGATCCGCGACGCGCTGCGCTCGGCACTGCCGCCGGCCGGAGCCGACGGGCTGCGCCGCCGCACCCGCGCCATGAACGGCCGCTGCCAGGGCTTCTACTGCGCCGGCGAGGTCGAAGCCCTGCTGGAGGCCGGCCGGTGAGCGCCGGTACGCCCACCGCCGCCGGCCCCGATCCCGCCGCCGACCCCGTCCCGGAGCCCGGCCGATGAGCACCACCCTGACCCCCGACGTCGTCGTGGTCGGCGCCGGCCCCGCCGGGCTGTCCGCCGCCGCCCGGCTGGCCCCGCGGCTGCCGCCCGGCCGGGTCCTGGTACTCGACCGCGAGCGCGCCCCCGGCGGCATCCCCCGGCACAGCGACCACACCGGCTACGGCCTGCGCGACCTGCACCGCGTCCTCGACGGCCCCGCCTACGCCCGCGTCCTGACCGAGCGCGCCATCGCCGCCGGCGCCGCGATCCGCACCGAGGCCACCGTCACCGGCTGGGCCGGCGCCCGCGCCCTGGACGTCACGACGCCGCGGGGGCTGCTGCGCGTCGAGGCCCGCGCCGTGGTGCTGGCCACCGGCGCCCGCGAGCGCCCCCGCCCCGCCCGGCTCGTCCCCGGCGACCGGCCAGCGGGCGTGCTGACCACCGGCCGGCTCCAGAACCTGGTCCACCTGCACGGCCGTTCGCCCGGCCGGCGCGCGGTCGTCGTCGGCGCCGAGCCGGTGAGCTGGTCGGCGGTGCTGACCCTGCGGTCGGCGGGCTGCGCGACGGCGCTGATGACGACGGAGCACCGGGTGCCCGAGTCGTACGCCGCGTTCACCCACCCCGGGCGGCTGGTGCTCGGCGTGCCCGTCGCCACCCGCACCCGCGTCGTGCGGGTCGTCGGCCGCGGCCGGCTCACCGGCGTCGAGATCGAGCACCTGGACACCGGGCGGCACCGCACCGTGGACTGCGACACCCTCGTCTTCACCGGCGACTGGGTGCCCGACCACGAACTGGCCCGCACCGCGGGCCTGGACCTCGCCCCGGGCAGCGCCGCGCCGCTCACCGACACCGCGCTGCGCACCAGCGCACCCGGCGTCTTCGCCGCCGGCAACCTGCTGCACCCCGCCGACACCGCCGACGTCGCCGCGCTCGACGGGCGGCACGTCGCCCACCAGGTGCTCCACGCGCTCGCCGGGCACGAGCCCGCACCGGGCCCCGGCGTGCCGCTGGTCGCCGACGCCCCGTTCCGCTGGGTCGCCCCCGGGCTGCTGCGCCCCGGCGACCCGCCGCCGCCCCGGGGCCGGCTGCTGCTGTGGTCCGGCGAGCTGGTCCGCGCACCGCGAGTGACGGTGCGTCAGGACGGCCGGGTGCTCGGCCGCCGCACCCTGCCCTGGCCCGCCTCACCCGGCCGGGTCTTCCGGGTCCCCTGGCGTCTGGCCGCGGGCGCCGACCGGCGCGGCGGGCCGGTGCACATCGGCCTGTGACCGCGCGCGCCCGCGGGCGGCCTTCCCGGGACCGGTCCCCGGGCGCGCCCGTAGGGTGACGACCGCCCGACCCCCGGCCAGGCGAGACGCGAGGTGACCCCATGGGCCTGTGGCCCGGCGGCCGGCGGCGCAAGCTGGGGCGGGCGCTGTCGGCGCTGCACGGCATCATCGAGCCCGAGGTGCGGCGGCTCGTCGCCGCCGGCGAGGTATCTCCCCGGCACGCGACGGAGATCGGCTGGGACGCCGTGGTGCTGGTGCTCAAAGGGCACTTCAAGCGCGGCCGGGACGTGGACACCCTGCGGCTGCGCGGCCCCGCCGGCTACCGGCACGTGATCAAGGAGGCGGCCCGCAACCGCGACCCCCGCTGGACGGAACGGGAGCCGGTCTCCCCGTACGACAGGCTCGTGGCGGCCGCCGCCGAGGCCGGGACCCCCGAGGAGCGGGCGGCGCTGGAGTACATGCTGGTGCACGAGTACGCGCCGGACGACCGGATCGCGCAGCGCATCGCCACGGCGCTGGCCCTGGGCGGCATGCTGGACGAGGCGCACATGCGGGCGGCGCGGGAGTCGTACGACCGGCGCCTGGACAACTCCCTCAAGCGCGGCGAGGTCCCCTCGTACAGTCCCGAGGAGGTCGTGCGGGCGCTCTTCCCGGGGGCCTGACCCGCGGGCCCGCTACCGCCCGGCGCCGAGCCGGAGTTCGGTGACCACGCCGGCGTGGTCCGACGGCCAGTAGCCGGTCGGCGCCGAGCGGTCGGCCTCCCGGTCGCCGACCACCTCCGCCGCGAGCGCGCGTACGCCGGCCGGCCGGTACAGGACGTGGTCGATGCGGTGGGACAGCTCGTCCGCCTCCAGCAGCGACCCGCTCTGGCCCGCGGTCCAGCCGCCCTCCGGGTCGCCGCCGGCCGCGGCCCAGGCGTCGGCGTAGCCGGCCCCGGCGAGGACCCCGTAGGCGCCGGCGCCGTCGGTGGGGCGGGAGTTGAAGTCGCCGGCCAGGACGACGGGGTGGGGTGAGCCGTCGAGCGCGGCGGCCAGCTCGCGGGCCTGGGCGGCGCGCACGTCGGGGGTACCGAACGCCTCCAGGTGGGTGTTGGCGAAGCGGAAGGTCTCGCCCCGCACCGTGACGTCCGCGGACGACCAGCCGCGCGGCACCTCGAAGGCGAGCCCCGGGATGCGCGAGGGCAGGGTGGCCTTCGCGTCGTACGCCGCGGAGACCGGGCGCGCCGTCCGCAGCCGGGAGGCGGGCAGCCCGTCCCGTACGACGATCACGTCCCGGTCGGTGAACCGCGCCTCCTCGGTGGCCGAGACGGGCATCCGCCCGGTGAAGTTGTCGTTCGCGGCGACGGCCCGGTAGGGGGTGCCGCGGGCGGCCAGCTCGTCGAGCAGGAGCCGCAGGAAGTCGTAACGGACCGTCAGCTCGCCGCCGGCCGGGCCCTTCTCCCAGCGGGCCACCTCCTGGAGCCCCACGACCTCGGGCGCGCGCGCCGCCAGCAGGTCCGCGATGGCCGTCGCGCGCTCGCGGAAGTCGGTCGCCTCCATGGCCGCGTACACCTCGCCCGCGCGTGCGGCCAGCTCCTCCCGGCTGCCCGCGGAGAACAGGGGCTTCAGGTCGGCTCCGAGGTAGACGTTGTACGTGGCCACGCCCACGGCGCGCGCCCCGCGCCCGTCCCGGTCCTCGCGCGCCTGCGCCCCCTCCCGCGCCCGCTCCGTGCCCCGCACCTCGCGCTCCGGCTGCCCGCCGTCCGGCCCGGGACCCGGCCGGCCCGGCCCGCCGCACCCGGCCCCCAGCGCCGTGACCAGCACGGTCAGCAACGCAAGACCGCCCAGCCTGCCGCCGCGCCCCACGCTCCGCATCGCTCCGCCTCTCCCGTGCGCCGTCGCCCGCCCGGCCCGTACGCGCACACCGCATCCCAGCACCCGGGGCACCGCCGGGCAAGCATCGTCATGTCATGACCACGCCCTCTTTACGTGATCGTCCGGTTTGTTTAACGTCACGTCTTCAGCCTCGGCAGCACCACCAACACCACGAGAGCGAAGGTCAATTGTGAAGCTCGTGAGAACCCTGCTGCGGGCGGCGCCCGTCCTCGCGGCCCTGACGGCCGCCGGCGTCCTCGCCGGCGCGTCCGTCGCCCAGGCCGCGCCCGCGGGGCCCGACGTCATCGCCCACCGCGGCTCCTCCGGCGTGGCGCCCGAGAACACCGCCGTCGCGACCCGGCTGGCGGTCCGCCAGGACGCCGACTTCGTCGAGATCGACGTGCAGCGCACGAAGGACGGCAAGCTCGTCAACTTCCACGACTGCACCATGGAGCGGACCACCGACATCGAGGAGGTCTACCCCGGCCGGCCGAGCTACCGCGTCTCCGACTTCACCTGGGCCGAACTGCGCGGCCTGGACGCCGGCTCCTGGTTCTCCGACCGGTTCGCGGGCGAGCCGATCATCACCGTCGAGCGCGTCATCGAGCTGGTCGACAGGAGGTCCGGCCTGCTGGCCGAGATCAGCCCGTGCGGGCACTACGACGCGAGCCTGCCCGCCGACTTCGCCGAACTGTTGCGGTCCAAGCCGCGCTACGTGCAGCGCGCGCTCGCCGCCGACCGACTCGCGGTGCAGTCCTTCGAGCTGGACGACGCAACGGGCTTCAAGAACCTCATGCCCGAGGTGCCCATCGGCTTCCTCGACGCCGACCGCCCCACCGAGGCCGAACTGATCGCGCTCGCCGACTGGGCCGACCAGGTCAACCCGCAGTACACCGTGACCGACCAGGCCCTGGTCGACCGCGTCCACGAGCTGGGCATGGACATCAACGTCTGGACCGTCGACGAGCCCGGCGCGATGCGCAAGATGGCCGGCCTCGGCGTCGACGGCATCATCACGGACTACCCGCAGTCCCTCACGTAGCGACCGAGGACACCACGAGGCGGCGGCGCGGCAATGGCACACCCCGCCAAAGACCCGCGCCGTCGCTTTGATGGATCTCCACTGCCCAACCCGGGGCACAACCGGCAGACTCGAAGGGCACCGTACGACCAGTCTCACGGAAAGCGGAGGCGGCCCATGACCGGCTCGCGGATCCTCGCCCTCGGCCACTACCAGCCGGGGAAGGTGCTGACGAACGACGACCTGGCCGAGTTCGTCGACACCAGCGACGAGTGGATCCGCAGCAGAGTCGGCATCCGCGCCCGGCACGTCGCCGGGGACGACGAGACCGTGGACATGATGGCCGCGCAGGCCGCCGCCAAGGCGCTGGCCGGCGCCGGCACCAAGACCGAGGACGTCGACCTCGTCATGGTCGCCACCTGCACCGCCGAGAACCGGGTGCCGAACATGGCGTCCCGCGTCGCCGAGCGGCTCGGCATCCCCGCCCCCGCCGCCATCGACGTCAACGTCGCCTGCTCCGGCTTCTCCCACGCCCTCGCCCAGGCCGACCACACCATCCGCGCCGGCGCCGCCGGCCGCGCCCTGGTCATCGCCTCCGAGAAGCTGACGGGCGTCACCGACTGGAACGACCGCTCCACCGCCGTCCTCACCGGCGACGGCGCCGGCGCCGCCGTGCTCGCCCCCGCGGCCGACCCCGCCGACGCGGGCATCGGCCCCGTCGTGTGGGGCTCCGTGCCCGAGATGGGTCCCGCGGTACGTATCGAGGGCACGCCCCCGGTCTTCGCGCAGGAGGGCCAGGCCGTCTACCGCTGGGCCATCAAGGAGCTGCCGCCGATCGCCCGCAGCGTGTGCGAGCGCGGCGGCGTGGACCCGCGCGACCTGGCCGCGATCGTGCTGCACCAGGCCAACCTGCGGATCATCGAGCCGCTCGCCCGCAGCCTCGGCGCGCCCCAGGCCATCGTCGCCACCGACGTCACCGAGTCGGGCAACACCTCGGCGGCGAGCGTGCCGCTGGCGTTCTCCAAGCTGGTGGCGCGCGGCGGAGTCGAGTCCGGGGCGCCGGTGCTCCTCTTCGGCTTCGGCGGCAACCTGTCGTACGCGGGCCAGGTCGTGCGCTGCCCGTAGCCCCGCGCCCCGGTCGGCCGCCGCCTCAGCCGCCGATCGCCGACAGCCGGGCGAACTGCTCGTCCGACAGCACCAGATCAAGCGCGGCGACGTTCTCCGCCAGGTGGTCGAGCGACGTCGTGCCCGGGATCGGCAGCACGTTCGGCGCCCGGTGCAGCAGCCAGGCCAGCGCCGTCTGCGCCGGCGTGGCGCCCAGCTCGGCCGCCACCTCCGCGACCGGGCCGCCGGGCGCGGCCAGCTCGCCGACGGCCATCGGGAAGTACGGCAGGAAGGCGATGCCCTCGGCCGCGGTGTGGTCGAGGACGGCCTCGTGGTGGCGCGTCGCGAGGTTGTAGAGGTTCTGCACGGAGGCGATGGTCGCGATCTCGCGGGCCTCGCGCAGTTGGCCGACGGAGACCTCGGACAGCCCGATGTGCCGCACCTTGCCCTCGTCCTGAAGCTCCTTGAGCGCGCCGACCTGGTCGGCCAGCGGCACCCGGGCGTCGACGCGGTGCAACTGGAACAGGTCGATGCAGTCGGTACGCAGCCGGCGCAGGCTCAGCTCCGCCTGCTGCCGCAGATATGCCGGATGCCCCACCGGCACCCACTTCCCCGGCCCCGGCCGGGTCAGGCCGGCCTTCGTGGCGACGACGACCCCGTCCGCGTACGGGTGCAGCGCCTCGGCGACGATCTCCTCGACGGCGCCGAAGGCGTAGGAGTCGGCGGTGTCGACGAGCCGGACGCCGAGTTCGACCGCCCGGCGCAGCACGGCGACGGCGCCCGCCCGGTTCCGCGGCGGCTCCCAGATGATCGCTTCGGACGGGGGGATGCCGGGGTGGTCGGTGAGCCGCATCGTGCCGTAGCCGACGCGGGCGACCTGCGCGTCGCCGCCGAGGGCGAACGTGCTGCCGGCGGCGCCCGGGGGCGGCGCGGTCGGTGAGTTCGTCATGCGGCGACGCTACAACCTCCGGAGCAGGCCGGACGTGCACCGACGCGGGGGAATCGGCGCCCGGCCGGCGCCCGCCCGGCGCTCAGCCGGCGGCGTTCGGGAAGAGCGTGGTGAACGGCTCCAGCATCCCCTCCGAGTCGCGGACGTAGGGCTGGTCGAACTCCCAGACCAGGAAGAGCAGGAACGCCAGCAGCCCGCTGTGCAGCCCCGCGAGGACCAACTCGCGCGCCGAGCGCTGGATCTGAAGCGCGAAGACCATGCCGACGGCCACCAGCCCGCCGGCGATCAGCCCGAACCACACCAGCGAAGGCATCGTGGGCCCCGCGCTCAACGCCCGCTCGTTGCGGGCCTCCTCGGCCTCCGCGACCTTGTCGAGCAGCGCGTAGGCCGCGCGGTTCTCGGCGTCGGTCTCCGGCACGTACGCGACGAGCGCGCGGCGCACCCGGTCCAGCAGTTGGTCGCCGCGCTCGCTGAGCCCGTCGCCGTCCTGCATCCGCGGCCACTCCACCTGCACGGCATAGTCGACGTACGCGGCCACGTCCGCCCGGATCTCCTCGCGCACCGGGGTCGGATACTCCGCGAGCCGCTCGCTGGTCTCGTGCAGCGCGAACGCCTCCCGCTGCACGGAATCCTCGGCGCTGCTCTTGGCCTCCCAGACGCCGGCGATCGCCAGGCCCAGCACGATCGCGTACACCACCCCGATCATCATCGTCATGTACTCGATGACGTCGGGGGTCTCTGAGGGGTCGAACTCCTCGTCGGGGCGGCGGTGTCTGAGGACGATGATGAGCACGACGACCGCGATGGCAGCGGCCATCGCGAGGGTGAGCATGAGCCATTCGGACACGGGCTGCCTCCGGCGGGCGGGCTGCGGGGCGGTCAGGAGCGGTTGCGGGACGCCGCGCCGGAGCCGCCGAGCGCGGCGGCGGCGAGGATCGCGGGGGCGACGAAGAGCAGCATTCTGGTGACGGGCGAGGTGCCCTCGTCGACCGTCCGGGGCGGCGGCTCGTGGTACACGGGCCGCAGCGACGTCGTGGGCGAGGGGTCGGGACTCGGCGTGGGGCTGGGCGAGGGCGTGGGCGTCGGTGGTACGGGCGTGGGGGGCGGCGGCGCCGCGGGCTCGGGTGCGACCGGCTCCGGCGGCTCGGGCGCGGGTGCCCGGAGCGAGGGCGCAGCGGACGGCGGCGGCGGCGAGGGCGTCGGCGTCGGCGTCGGAGTGGGTGTCGGCGTCGGAGTGGGCGCGGGGGGCGTCGGGGTCGGTGAGGGCGAGGGCGTGGGGGGCGGCTTCTTGCCGCACCCCTGCCGCACCGCCTCCCCGACGCCCTGCTCCCGCGCGATCCGCCCCAGCTCCTCCAGCGGCAGGTCCGCGCCGATGCGTACGCACCCGTCGGCGGGCACGGCGAGTCCCCGTACGGCGACGGCCGGCGGTGCGCCGGCGGCGGCCGGCACCGCGGCCGGGCCGACGGCGGCGAGCGCCGCCAGCACCACGGCGGCACGTACGGCGGGCCGCGCGGTGCGCGGTGTGTTCTCCCGGGTCACGGCGGGTAGTTGCTCGGCGCCGCACCGGACTACGCCCCTCGCGCCCGCAATCCACCCGCAGGCGCGACCCGCGGCGCGCGCCCGTCGCACGAACGCTCGTTCCTCGCGCTCCCCTTCGCCACCGTGCGAGCCGGCCCCGCGGCCCCTACGCCCTCCGGGTGGTTTCACGAGAAGTTCGCAAACGGGCAATGGAGTTCTGCGGACGGACGCCCGGATGATCGTCGTCATGCCGTATACGCAGCCGTCCGACGAGACCTCGTACGACCGCCGCCGCCTGCGCCAGTGGCTCGACGGCGACGCCCGCACCCCGGGCGTCGCCCGGCGCGACATGCTGCGGCTCTTCGCCGCGGCCGGCGGGGCCGGTGCCCTGGGCGCGCTCGGTGCCGCACCCGCGGGGGCGGCGCCGCCCGCCCCCCGGGCCGCGGGCATCGTCAAGCCGCTGCCGCCGGAGCTGTTCACCGTCCGCGGCACCAACGCCGAGACCAACTGGCCGGCCCTGAAGGGCACCGGCTACCACACGCCCGCCGACCGCTTCTTCGTCCGCAACCACACCGTCACCCCCGTGCTCGACGCCGCCGACTGGAGCCTGCGCGTCTGGGGCGACGGGCTGCGCGGCGGACAGGCGGAGTTCGGGCTCGACGACCTGAAGTCGCTGCCCGCCGCGACCCGTTCGGCGTTCGTGGAGTGCGCCGGCAACGGCCGCAGCTTCTTCACCAGCCAGCAGGGCGGGACGGTCACCGGCACCTCGTGGACCCTCGGCGCCATCGGCGTCGCGCGCTGGCGCGGCGTGCGTCTGGGCGAGGTGCTGCGGCGGGCGGGCCTGACGCGGCGCGCGGTCGACGTGATGCCGAGCGGGCTGGACGACGAGTACGTGGTGGACGGGGTCAGCCTCGGCCATGTGCGCCGGCCGCTGCCGGTGGCCAAGGCGCTGGACGACGTGATCCTCGCGTACGAGATGAACGGCGAGCCCCTGCCCGCCGACCACGGGCACCCGGTGCGCGTGCTCGTCCCGTCGTGGGTGGGCATCTCCTCGATCAAGTGGGTCGGGGACGTGCAGGTCTCCGCGGAGCCGCTGTACTCCCCGTGGAACACCGACTTCTACCGCCTGTTCGGCGCCTCCTACCCGCCCCAGGGCAGCGAGCCGCTCACCCGGCAGACCCTCAAGAGCGCCTTCGAGCTGCCCTGGAACGCCACCCTCGCCGCCGGTGAGACGCACCGGCTGACCGGCCGCTCCTGGTCCGGCTCCGGCGGCGTACGGGCCGTGGAGGTCAGCACCGACGGCGGCGCGACCTGGCGCCGCGCGAAGCTCGCGGACGCCCCCCGCGCCGACGGCTGGGTGCGCTGGTCGGCGAGCTGGCGGCCGGAGCGGCCGGGGCCCGCCGAGGTACGCGCCCGCGCCACCGACGTACGCGGCAGGACCCAGCCGGCCCGGACCGTCCATAACGACCAGGGCTACCTCTTCGACGCGGTCGTCCGCCACCCGGTGACCGTCGCCTGAACCCCGGGCGGTCTCCCGCCCCGAGGGCCCGGCCGCGTGCACGCGGCCGGGCCCTCCTACCGGGCTCCCGAACCGCCCGGCGCGATCCCGCCGCCGCTCAGCGGGCGTCCGGGGCGTCGAAGCGCACCGAGCGCAGCTCCAGGTCGTCCCTGGCCGGCCTGCCGTGGGCCCTCAGCCGCCACTCGGCGCCGGTGCAGCTCGCGCCGACGTAGACGGTCGCGGCCGTGTCGGTCTCGTTGTGCGGGCCGTAGCCGGGCAGCACGTCGTCGTGGCCGACGCCGTGAAGGTTGACGCACTTGCCGCTGACCGGGTCGTGCAGGTCGACGAGCCGCTCCTGGCCGAAGCCGTCCACGTACGTGTAGTGGAACGCGCCCTCGGCCGCCTGGGCGGGTACGGCCATCGGCAGCACGAGGGCGAGAGCGGCGAGAGCGGAACCCAGGGCGGTGCGCAGCTTCATGGGGGGCCTTTCCGAAAACGGTCGGGGGTGGTTGGTGCGGGCCCGACCCTAGAAGGGCGACCGGCGGCGAACCGTTCCGCCGCATCAGCCGCACCCGCGCGTCACCCCGGTACCACTCGTTCGGATGAGAATGATCACCATCGGACGATCGGCCGGACGCGCCGCCGGGCCGGCCCGCGGAATTCCCGTGCACGTCGGGCCGGTTCCCCCCTCCCGGATGCGGTCCTACAGTGGCGCACATCACAGCGCCACGGACCCGTCCGACCCGGGGAGGGCACATGAGCCGCATCTCGGTCACAGTCGACGGCACGACCTACGAGGACGACGTGGAGCCGCGCCTGCTCCTCGTGCACTATCTGCGCGACCGCCTGGGCCTGACCGGCACACCCGTCGGCTGCGACACCGGCAACTGCGGTGCCTGCACGGTCGACGTGGACGGCGCGACCGCCAAGTCCTGCTCCATGCTGGCGGTCCAGGCGGACGGGGCGGAGGTGACGACGATCCAGGGGCTGGCCCGGGACGGCCGCTGGCACCCGCTCCAGCGGGCCTTCCACGAGCAGCACGGCCTCCAGTGCGGCTACTGCACGCCCGGCATGATCCTCGCCGCCCGCGACCTGCTGCGCGCCAACCCGCACCCGACCGCCGAGGAGGTCAGGCACGGCCTGGAGGGCAACCTCTGCCGCTGCACGGGCTACCAGAACATCGTGCGCGCCGTCCTCGCGGCGGCCGAGGCCGAAGCCGACGCCGGCGGCGGTGCCGATACCGGTGCCGGTGCCGATGTCCGTACCGACGCCGGCGGGGAGGCCGCGATATGACCACCGCAGAACAGGCCGCTCCCGCCATCGGCCGCTCCCACCCCCGCAAGGAGGACGCCCGGCTGGTCACCGGCCGGACGAGCTGGACCGACAACCTGGCCCTGCCCGGCATGCTGCACATGGCGGTGCTGCGCAGCCCGATGGCACACGCCCGCATCGACCGCCTCGACCTCACGGCCGTACGCGAACTTCCCGGCGTCGTCGCCGCGTTCGGCGGCGCCGACCTCGACGGCGAACTCGGCTCCCTGCCCTGCGCCTGGCCCGTCACCGAGGACATCGTCCACCCCGACCACCCGCCGCTGGCCGTCGACGAGGTACGCCACGCCGGCGACCCCGTCGCCGTCGTCGTCGCCCGCGACCGCTACGCCGCCGCCGACGCGCTCGAAGCCGTGGACGTCGACTACACCCCGCTGCCGCCCGTGCTCGACATGGAGGCCGCGCTCGCCGACGGCGCCCCGCTCGTCCACGCCGGCAAGGGCACCAACCGCTGCTTCGACTGGCCGCTCGCCGGCGGCGACTACGCCGCGGCGAAAGCCCGCGCCGACGTCGTCGTCACCCGCCGCTACGTACAGCAGCGCCTCATCCCCAACGCCATGGAGCCCCGCGCCGTCGTCGCCGCACCCGCCGCCACCGGCACGGACGAGTACACCCTGCACTCGGCCACCCAGATCCCGCACATCCTGCGCCTGATGCTCGCCGTCGTCACCGGCATCCCCGAGCAGAAGATCCGCGTCGTCGCCCCCGACGTCGGCGGCGGCTTCGGCTCCAAGCTCCAGGTGTACGCCGAGGAGGCGCTCGCGCTCGTCGTCGCCAAGCGGCTCGGCCGCCCGGTGAAGTGGACCGAGTCCCGCTCCGAGGGCTACCTCGCCACCCACCACGGCCGCGACCAGATCCAGGACGTCGAGGTCGCTGCGACCCGCGAGGGCAAGCTGCTCGGGATGAAGGTCGACCTGCTGGCGGACATGGGCGCGTACCTGATGCTCGTCACCCCCGGCATCCCCGTCCTCGGCGCCTTCATGTACCCGGGGATCTACAAGATGGACGCCTACGCCTTCCACTGCACCGGCGTCTTCACCACCAAGACCCCCACCGACGCCTACCGCGGCGCCGGCCGCCCGGAGGCCACGTACGCCGTCGAACGCGTCATGGACGAACTCGCCGCGGAACTCGGCCTCGACCCCGTCGAGCTGCGCCGGCGCAACTGGATCGGGCACGGCGAGTTCCCGTACACCTCGGTCGCCGGCCTCACCTACGACAGCGGCAACTACGAGGCCGCCACCGACAGGGCCCTCGCCCACTTCGGCTACGACGCGCTGCGCGCCGAGCAGCGCGAGCGGCACGCCCGCGGTGACACCGTGCGGCTCGGCATCGGCGTCTCCACGTACACCGAGATGTGCGGCCTGGCACCCAGCCGGGTGCTGCGCGACCTTCGCTACGCGGCCGGCGGCTGGGAGGCGGCGAGCATCCGCATGCTGCCCACCGGCAAGGTCGAGGTGATCACCGGCACCAGCCCGCACGGCCAGGGGCACGCCACCACCTGGAGCCAGATCGCCGCCGACGTGCTCGGCGTGCCCGTGGACGACGTCGACGTGCTCCACGGTGACACCCGCGTCGCGCCCCAGGGCATGGACACGTACGGCTCGCGCTCGCTGGTCGTCGGCGGCGTCGCCGTGCACGAGGCGGCGGTCAAGGTCGTCGCGAAGGCGCGCCGGGTCGCGGCGCACCTGATGGAGGCGAGCGAGGAGGACCTGGAGTTCACGGCCGGGACGTTCGCCGTCCGCGGCTCGCCGGAGGCGGCGAAGACGATCCAGGAGGTCGCCTTCGCGACCTTCACCGGCCACGACCTCCCGGACGGCATGGAGCCGACGATCAACGCCGGGCACGTCGTGGAGCCGGAGAACTTCTCGTATCCGCACGGCACCCACCTGTGCGCCGTCGAGGTGGACACGGAGACGGGCGCGGTGCGCATCCGCTCGTACGTCGCCGTCGACGACGTCGGCAAGGTGATCAACCCGCTGATCGTGGAGGGTCAGGTGCACGGCGGGCTGGCGCAGGGCATCGCCCAGGCGCTGTACGAGGAGGCCGTCTACGACGACGACGGCAACCTCGTCTCCGGCACCCTCGCCGACTACCACGTGCCCGCCGCCCCCGACCTGCCCGAGTTCGTCACCGACCGCACCGAGACCCCCGCCACGTCCAACCCGCTGGGCGTCAAGGGCGTCGGCGAGGCCGGCACGATCGCCTCCACCCCCGCGGTCGTCGGCGCGGTCGTCGACGCGCTGCGCCCGCTGGGCGTCACCGACGTGCGCATGCCCTGCACGCCGGAGCGCGTGTGGCGGGCGGTCCGGGACGCGCAGGCGCGGAAAGACGCGCAAGCGGAGAGAGGAGCCTCCGCATGATCCCCGCGGCCTTCGACTACGTACGCCCCGAGTCGGTCGGCGACGCCGTCGTCGCCCTCGCCGGCGCCGAGGCCGACGGGCGGGACGCCAAGGTGCTCGCCGGCGGCCAGAGCCTGCTGCCGCTGCTGCGGCTGCGCCTCGCCTTCCCCGACCTCGTCGTGGACGCCGGCCGGATACCGGAGCTGCGCGGCGTGCGCGACGACGGCGACGCGCTGGTCATCGGCGCGCTGACGACGCACCACGACGTCCTCGCCGACCCGCTGGTACGCCGCCACGCCGGGCTGCTCGCCGCGGCCACCGCCACCGTCGCCGACCCCGCCGTCCGGCACCGCGGCACCCTCGGCGGCTCCCTCGCCCACGCCGACCCCGCCGCCGACCTGCCGGCGGTGGTGCTCGCGCTGGACGCGGAGCTGACCGCGGTGGGGCCCGCGGGCCGGCGGACCGTCCCGGCGCGGGAGTTCTTCACCGACTACCTGACCACGGCGCTGCTGCCGGGCGAACTGCTCACCGAGATCCGCGTGCCGAAGTACGACGGCTGGGGCTTTGGCTACGAGAAGTTCAGCCGGGCGGCGCAGGCGTGGGCGCTCGTCGGCGTGGCCGCCGCGGTGCGGCGCGTCGGCGGGCGGGTGGCCGAGGCCCGGATCGGGTTGACCAGCATGGGCCCGACGCCGGTGCGTGCGGCGGCCGTCGAGGCGGCGCTCGCCGGTGCCGAGGCCACCGGGGAGTCGGTCGCCCGGGCGGCGTCCGCCGCGGCGGAGGGCACCCGCCCGGCGGCGGATCTGTCGGGTTCGGCCGAGTACCGCGCACACCTGGCCCGGGTGCTCACCCGCAGGGCGGTGCTGGCCGCAGCCGGGCCGGTGTGACGGGCCGCCGGGACGCGGCGGCCGGAGGGGCGGCCGGAGGAGGCGAGCGCGGTGGCGCGTGAGGAGCCGGCGGGGGAGCCGGAGAGGCGCGGGCCGCACGGCGGCGCCCGCAACGCGCGGGCGCCGGAAGCCGTGCGGCCCGCGTCCGCGGGGGAGGTGCGGACGCGGCTGGAGACGGCCGGCTACCTCGCCGACGAGGGCCTGGCCATCGCCTGCCACCTCGCCCTCACCCTGCACCGCCCGCTGTTCTGCGAGGGCGAGGCGGGCGCGGGCAAGACCGCGCTCGCCGCCGCCCTCGCCGACGTGCTGGGCGCCCCGCTGATCCGGCTCCAGTGCTACGAGGGCATCGACGCCTCCCAGGCACTCTACGACTGGGACTTCCCGCGCCAGTTGCTGCACCTGCGGGCGGCGGAGGCGGCGGGCGTCACGGACGCCGCCCGGCTGGAGGACGAGCTGTACGGCGAGCGGTTCCTCGTCGCCCGCCCGCTGCTGCGCGCGCTGCGCACCGACCCGTGCGTGCTGCTGATCGACGAGATCGACCGCGCGGACGACGAGTTCGAGGCGTTCCTGCTGGAGCTGCTCTCCGAGTACGCGGTGACCATCCCCGAACTGGGCACGCTGCGGGCCGGGACCCCGCCGGCGGTCGTGCTCACCTCCAACCGCACCCGCGAGGTCCACGACGCGCTCAAGCGGCGCTGCCTCTACCACTGGTTCGCCCACCCCGGCTACGACCAGGAGCTGGCGATCGTACGCAGCCGCCGCCCGCGGGTGGCGCGGCGGCTCGCCGCGCAGGTGACCGCGGCGGTGCAGCGGTTGCGCGGCATGGACCTGGTCAAGCCGCCGGGGGTGGCGGAGACCATCGACTGGGCGGAGGCCCTGGCGGCGCTCGGCGCGACGGAGCTGGACGCGGACCTGGCGGTGGCCACGCTGGGCTCGGTGCTGAAGTACCGCGAGGACACCGAGCGGGCGGTGGCGCTGGACCTGCGCGGGCTGCTGGCGGCGGCGCGGGGGGACTGAGCGCGGTGGCGGGGGAGCGGGGCGGCCGGGGCGACGGCGTCGCCGTGCTGGTCGGGTTCGCGCGGACGCTGCGGGAGCTGGGGGTGCCGGCGGGGGCCGAGCGGCTTCAGGCGTTCCTCGGCGCCGTGGACGCCCTCGGCACCGGGCGGGCCGACGTGTACTGGGCGGGCCGGCTCACGCTCTGCGGCAGCGCCGAGGACCTGGCGCACTACGACCGCGCGTTCGCCGCGTACTTCGGCGACCGCACGGCGCCACCGCCCCGGCCCCGTACCGCGTCACCACCCCGCGTCCGCGTCGCCCCCGCCGCCGCGGAGGCGACCGGCGACGACGGCGAGCGCACCGGCCCCGCGGCCCCGGCCGCCGCCCGCGCCGGCTCCGCGGAGGTGCTGCGGCACCGCGACATCGCCGGCCTCTCCGCCGCGGAGCGCGCCGAACTCCACCGGCTGCTCGCGGCGTTCGCGCTCCGCGGCGAGCACCGCCGCACCGCCCGCCGGCGCCCGGCCCGCCGCGGCGCCGTCGACCCGCGGCGGACCGTACGGGAACTGCTGCGCGGCGGCGGCGAGCCGGCCGCCCTGCGCCGCCGCGCCCCGGCGCACAGGCCGCGCCGCGTCGTCCTGCTGCTCGACGTCAGCGGCTCCATGTCCCCGTACGCCGACGCCCTGCTGCGCTTCGCCCACGCCGCCCGCCACGGCCGCGTCCGTGCCCGCTCCCGCGAAGCCGCCCCCGCCACCGAGGTCTTCACCCTCGGCACCCGGCTGACCCGCGTCACCCGCCCGCTGTCCCACCGCGACCCCGACGCCGCCATGGCCGCCGCCGGCGCCGCCGTGCCGGACTGGAGCGGCGGCACCCGGCTCGGCGAGACCCTGCGGGCGTTCCTCGACCGGTGGGGGCAGCGCGGCCTGGCCCGCGGCGCGGTCGTCGTCGTGCTCTCCGACGGCTGGGAGCGCGGCGACGTCACCCTGCTCGGCGCCCAGGCCCGACGGCTGCACCGGCTGGCGCACCGCGTGGTGTGGGCCAACCCGCGCAAGGCGCGGCCCGGTTACGCGCCGCTCGCCGGCGGCATGGCCGCGGTGCTGCCGCACGTCGACGCCTTCGTGGCCGGGCACAGCCTGGCCGCACTCGAACGGCTGGCCGCGGTGGTGCGGGGAGCGGCCGACGCATGACGACGAACCCGGCAACGAAGGGACCGCCATGGAGCTGGAGCACGAGTTCACCGTTCCCGTACCGGCCGACGAGGCGTGGCGGGCGCTGCTCGACATCGAGCGCATCGCGCCCTGCATGCCCGGGGCCGCGGTCGAGAGCTTCGACGGCGAGACCGTGCGCGGCACGGTGAAGGTGAAGGTCGGCCCGATCACGATCACCTACCGGGGCACGGCGTCCTTCCGGGAGAAGGACGAGGCGGGCCGCCGCATGGTGCTGGCCGCCAACGGCAAGGAGGCCCGCGGCGCGGGCACCGCGCGGGCCACGGTCACGGGGGAGCTGACCGAGACCGGCGACGGCACGCGGGTGTCGGTGGTGACGGACCTGGCGATCACGGGCCGGCCGGCGCAGTTCGGGCGGGGGGTGCTGGCGGAGGTGGGCGACCGGCTGGTGGGGCAGTTCGCGGAGTGCCTGGCGGGGAAGCTCGCGGACGGCGGGCCGCAGGCCGACACGGGCGTGGGTCCCGGCCCGGAGCCGGAGCCGGAGCCGGAGGGAGCTAAGGCCGCCGCGCGGACCGCGGCCACGACCGGCGCCGACGCCGGCGCCGGCGCCGCGGTACGGCCCGCCGCCCCGGAGACGGCGCCGCTGGACCTTGTCCGTACCGCCGGCGTGCCGGTCGCCAAGCGGGCCGCGGCCGGCACCGCCGCCGCGGCGGCGCTGGCGGCCGTCGCCCTGGCCGTACGCCGCCTGCGCCGCCGCCGCTGACCCCGGGCGCCCCCTCCGGCTCGGCCCCGCTCGGCGGTTGCCGCCTCCGCGTGGTACTCCTGTTCTTCGGGGAGCGCGCCGGGCAGACAGCGGCGCGCGCGGACCGGCCGAGCGGCCGGCGTACCGGCCCCCAGGGGCGCCGACGAGCAGGAACAGGGGTGACGATGGCGGGGAACCCGGCGAGCGCGGGCCGCCTGCTGCGCCTCATCCGCAGCGGCGAGGCGCCCACCCGCGCCGAGCTTCAGCAGGCCACCGGCCTGTCCCGGTCCACCGTCGGGCTCCGTCTCGACCAGCTCTTCCGCGCCGGCTGGATCCGCGAGGTGGCCGGCACCTCCACCGGCGGACGGCCCTCCGCGCGGCTGGAGTTCGACGACCGGCACGCCGTCGTCCTCGCCGCCGACCTGGAGACCCGGCACGGCCGCGCCGCCGTTCTCGACCTCGCCGGCAACTTACTCGCCGAGCGGACCGGCCCCCTCGTCATCGGGGACGGGCCGGAGCCCGTGCTGGAGGAGGTGTGCCGCTGGTTCGGCCCGCTGCTGGCGGAGGCCGGCGAGAGCGCGGCGCGGGTCTGCGGCATCGGCCTGTCCGTGCCCGGGCCCGTGGACGTCGCCGCCGGCCGGGTCGTGGAGCCGCCGATCATGCCGGGCTGGGACGGCTACCCCATCCCCGGGCACCTGCGGCGTACGTTCGCCGCCCGGCTGGACGGCGCCCCGGACGTCCCCGTCCTCGTCGACAACGACGCCAACCTCATGGCGTACGGGGAGCAGCGCGCCTCCTTCCCCGGCTGCACCGCCTTCCTGCTCGTCAAGGCGTCCACCGGCATAGGCGCCGGGGTCGTCGTGGACGGCGGCATCTACCGCGGCATCGACGGCGGCGCCGGCGACATCGGGCACATACGCCTGCACGACGGCCGGGAGGCGCTGTGCAGTTGCGGGTCCTACGGCTGCCTCGCCGCCGTCGCCAGCGGGCACGCGCTCGCCGCCCGGCTCGACGCCCTCGGCGTCCCCGCGACGTCCGGCTCCGACGTGCGCGACCTGCTGACCGCCGGGCACCCGCAGGCGGTGCGGCTGGCCCGGGAGGCGGGGCAGCGGGTGGGCGAGGTGCTGGTCACGGTCGTCACGCTGCTCAACCCCGGGGTGCTGATGATCGCCGGCGAGCTGGCGTCCGTGCCGTTCCTCACCGGCGTACGGGAGCTGCTGTACCGGCGCGCGATGCCGCGGACCACGGCGCACCTCGACGTCGTCACCGCCCGGCTCGGCGACCGCTCCGCCCTCGTCGGCGCCGCCGCCATGGTCGTCGACGACCTCTACGCCCCCGACCGGGCCGACGCCCGCCTGGCCGCCGCGGACGCCGGGCGGAGCGCAGGCGCCGACACGGCCGCCGCCGACCCCGGTTGATCGTTCCGCGGGCCCGCGGTCGTACGCTGGCTGCCGCGGCACCGGAGGAGGGCCACTTGTCGACGTTCATCGTCTTCGACCTCGAATTCACCACCTGGCCGGGAGCGCCGGAGCGGGACTGGTCGGCGCCGGGCGAACTGCGCGAGATCGTGCAGATCGGCGCCCTGCGGCTGGACGCGGAGTTCGCGGTGGCCGAGGAGTTCGAGACCCTGGTACGGCCCGTGGCCAACCCGCGGCTGTCCCCGTACTTCACCGCGCTGACCGGCATCGACCAGGAGACCCTCGACCGCGAGGGCCGCGAGCCCGCCGCGGCGCTCGGCGACTTCCTCGGCTTCTGCGCCGGCAGCTCCGTGCTCTCGTACGGCAACGACATGGTCGTGCTCGGCGAGAACGTCGGCTGGGCCCGGGCCCGCGGCGAGCAGGTCGCGCACGGCTTCCTGAACCACGGCTTCCTCAACGTACGCCCCTGGCTCAACACCCTCGCCCCGCAGACCGCCTCGGCCAACTCGGGCCGGCTCTGGCAGGCCCTCGGGCTGCCGAAGCCCGCCGCCGGCGCCGAGCACTCCGCGCTCTTCGACTGCCACTCCATCGCCGCGGCCCTCCGGCACCTGCACGCCGGGGGCGCCAGCCTCCCCGCGGGCTGCCTGTAGGCCCGCGCGGCAGGCGGTGCCGCCCGGCTCGTACGCTCCAGCCATGACACCACTGAGAGCGAAGGACATCACCGGGGTCTGGGGGACGCTGCTGCTGCCCCTGGACGACGGCGACGCGATCGACCGCGGCCGGCTGGCCGGGCAACTGGACGCGCTGCTGGCCGCGGGCCTGCACGGGATCTACGCGCACGGCACGGCCGGCGAGTTCCACACCCTGTCCGAGGACGAGTTCGACGGCATCGGCGAACTGCTCGCCGAGCGGTGCACCGCCGCCGGCGTGCCGTTCCAGATCGGCGCCTCCCACCCGGTGGCGCAGACCGCGCTCGCCCGCGTGCGCCGGGCCCGCGAACTGGCCCCCGGCGCCCTCCAGGTGATCCTCCCGGACTGGCTGCCGCTCGCCGACGACGAGGCCGTCGCCTTCCTCGCCCGCGTCGCCGAGGCCGCCGACCCGGTGCCGCTGGTGCTCTACAACCCGCCGCACGCCAAGACCCCGGTGTCACCCGCGCTGCTCGGCCGGCTGCTGGACGAGGTGCCCGCGCTGGTGGGGCTGAAGACCGCGGGCGGCGACGACGCCTGGTACGAGGCCGTGCGCCCGCACACCGCCCGCTGCTCCGTCTTCGTCCCCGGCCACCTGCTCGCCACCGGCGTCGCCCGCGGCGCGCACGGCAGTTACTCCAACGTCGCCGCCCTCGCCCCGGCCGGCTCGGTCCGCTGGTACGAGTCGATGCACTCCGACCCGGCCGCCGCCCTGGACGTACAGCGGCGGCTGGCCGAGCTGTTCCGCCGGCACGTCGCACCGCTCCAGGCCCGCGGCCTGTCGAACCCGGCGCTCGACAAGTTCCTCGCCGCCGTGGGCGGTTGGGCCGACGCCGGCGTACGCATCCGCTGGCCCGGCACGTCCGCCCCCGAGGAGGCCGTGCTCCCCGCCCGCCGCGACGCCCACGAGCTGGTCCCCGAGCTTTTTTCTCTCAAATGACAAAGCATGGACAGCCTCGGACGAAGTCATTAGGCTCAGCGCCGCACCCGCCCGGAATTTGAAAGTTCTTCCCGCCCCCATTTGCGTCTGGAGGAACGAATGTCCGTACGGCTGTACTCCCGTGCCCGCAGACGGATGGCCACGGTGCTCGCGGCGGCCTTCCTCGTCGGCGGCTTCTGGGCCGCGCCCGCCGGCGCCGACCCCGCACCCGACCCCGAGCGGGCCCCCGGCTCGCAGAACCAGCCCTTCGTCGAACTCCCGCCGCAGGAGCCCGGCGTGACGCTGCGCACGTACGACATGCAGATCCCGCTCGACGAGCTCTGCACGCTCAAGCCCGCGCAGACCCCGAACGTCGACAAGCTCATGCCGCAGATCGACTTCACCACCACCGAGGACTTCGGCCTGGAGGAGAACTTCCTCTCGCACACGATCGCGAACATCAACGTGCCGGCGGACGGCAGCTACACCTTCCGCCTGACCAGCGACGACGGCTCTCGACTGCTCATCGACAACAACGTCGTCATCGACCACGACGGGCTGCACAGCGCCGATCCCCCCAAGGACGGCACCGTCGAGCTGACCGCCGGCTACCACTCGCTCTTCATCGAGCACTTCGAGGCCGGCGTCGACCAGCAGGTCACGCTGTCGTGGCAGCCGCCGGGCGCCGGCGGGTTCGAGGTCGTGCCGAACTCGGTGCTCAGCACCGACGCCGGCGTCGTCCGCGTCACCGCGCCGGGCCGCAAGGAGTGCGAGGGCACCGCCGACTCGCCCGGCGACGGGTTGCCGCTGGACAGCGTGCACCCGGACTTCGAGCTGACGGATCTGCGGCCGGACGGTTTCGAGCCGCAGGTGTCCGCGCTGGACTGGCTGCCGGACGGGCGGCTCGCGGTGGCCACCTGGGGCGGTACCGACAACGTTGCCGGTGAGGTCTACCTGCTGGACAACGTCACGGGTGATACTTCGCCGGAGCAGGTGACGGTGGAGAAGGTCGCGGAGGGTCTGAAGGAGCCGCAGGGCATCAAGTATGTCGACGGTTCCCTGTACGTGTCGCAGAAGCACGAGCTGACGCGGTTGAAGGACAACGACGGCGACGATGTCACCGATGCGTACGAGACCGTCGCCACCTGGCCGTTCGGCGGCAACTTCCACGAGTTCGCTTTCGGTCTGCTCTACCGGGACGGGTACTTCTACCTGAACCTGTCCGTGGCCATCAACTACGGCGGGGCCACCACCGATCCGCAGCCGGCGGAGAACCGCGGCACGACCATCAAGGTGCACAAGGACACCGGTGAGGTCTCCTACATCGCCGGCGGGCTGCGCACGCCCAACGGCATCGGCTGGGGTCCGGAGGATGAGCTGTTCGTCCTGGACAACCAGGGCGGGTGGCTGCCGTCGTCGAAGCTGCTGCACGTCAAGCAGGACCGCTTCTTCAACCACTACACCAACCCGGACGGGCCGTTCGACGGCCAGCCGGTGACCCAGCCGGTGCTGTGGCTGCCGCAGAACGAGATAGGCAACTCGCCGACCACGCCGCTGTACATGGAGGAGGGCACCTTCGCGGGTCAGCTCCTTTTCGGCGACATCACCTACGGCGGTATCCAGCGGGGTGATCTGGAGAAGGTCAACGGCGAGTACCAGGGCGCGGTCTTCCGGATGACCCAGGGCCTTGAGGTCGGCGTCAACCGCATCACGATGGGCCCGGACGGTGCGATCTACGCCGGTGGCCTGGGCGCGGGCGGCAACTGGGGCCAGCCCGGCAAGCTGTCCCACGGCCTTCAGAAGCTGACGCCCGGCGGGAGCGACGCCTTCGACATCGTCTCGATGGACGCCACCGGGACCGGCTTCGAGCTGGAGTACACCAAGCCGCTGTCGCAGGAGACCGCCGACGCCCTCGCCCAGCGCTACTCGGTCACCCAGTGGCGCTACGTCCCCACCGCCGACTACGGCGGCCCCAAGGTGGACGAGGAGGAGCTGCCGGTGACCTCCGCGCAGCTCTCGGAGGACCGCAAGACGGTCACCCTGGAGATCCCGGGCCGCAAGGCCGGGCACGTGGTGCACGTGCGCTCCCCGCGCCCGTTCACCGCCGAGGGCGGCCAGGAACTGTGGAGCACCGAAGCCTGGTACACCCTCAACAACATCCCCGGCGTGGAGCCGGGCGCCGCCTCCACCGCGTACGAGGCCGAGGAGGCCCGGCTCGACGGCGGCGCGCGCGTCGCCACCGACCACGACGCCTACTCCGGCAGCGGCTTCGTCGCCGGCTACGGCACCAAGGGCGCGTCCACCACCTTCGACGTCACTACGGAGAAGGGAGGCACCTACGACGTCGGACTGCGCTACTCCAACGGCCCCAACCCCGCCGAGGGCACCAAGACGGTCAGCATGTACGTCAACGGCAAGAAGGTGAAGCAGCTCCCGCTGGCGTCCACCGGCACCTGGGAGGAGTGGACGAGCCGGACGGAGAAGGTCAGGCTGCGCGCGGGTGCCAACACCGTCCGCTACGTCAACGAGGGGGACGACACCGGGCACGTCAACCTCGACCTGCTCACCGTCCACCGCAGCGGCGAGCCCGTGACGCTCTTCGACGGCGCGGACCGCTCCGCCTTCCAGCACCTGGACGGCAGAACGCCCCAGTGGCCGCTGCTCGACGGCGAGGCCATGGAGGTCTGCTGCGGCGACATCCGCACCAAGCACGCGTACGAGGACTTCAAGCTGCACGTCGAGTTCTGGCTGCCCGAGCTGCCGCCGGACGTCACCGGGCAGGACCGCGCCAACAGCGGCGTGTACCTCCAGGAGCGGTACGAGGTCCAGATCCTCGACTCGTACGGCAAGGACCCGCTGGCGAACGACGACGCCGCCGCCATCTACAAGAAGAAGGCGGCCGACGCGAACGCGGCGAAACCGCCGGGAACCTGGCAGACGTACGACATCACCTTCCGCGCCGCGCGCTTCGGCGCCGACGGCAACAAGACCGAGGACGCGCGCATCTCGGTGGTGTGGAACGGCGTCAAGGTCCAGGACGACGTCGCGGTCGACGGCCCCACCGGGGCGGGGAAGCCCGAGACGCCGGTCGCCGGCGCCATCCGGCTCCAGGACCACGGCAACGCGGTCCGCTACCGCAACATCACCGTCCAGCCCCTGTGATCCGGCGGTGAGTCCCACCGG
This sequence comes from Streptomyces sp. 184, assembly GCF_045781775.1. Lineage (NCBI taxonomy): Bacteria > Bacillati > Actinomycetota > Actinomycetes > Kitasatosporales > Streptomycetaceae > Streptomyces > Streptomyces sp. 184. The sequence continues at coordinate 3,530,947 of NZ_CP123230.1, forward strand.
CCCCGGAGCCCCTCCCGGCTCCGGGGCCGGTGCCCGTCCGGCCGGGACCCGGCGAGGCCCCGGCCAGGACCCGACCCTGTGTTCGGCCCGTACGACCTGCGCACCAACCACTGCTCCCACGTCCTGGCGATCCAGGTCCGGGGCCGGGGTCAGTTCTCGCTGAGGGCCTTGTCGGCGTTGCGCCGGTAGCGCTCCAGGCCCTGCTCCAGTTCCCTGAACCGCCCGGGCTCCCGGGCGATCAGATCCTGCTGGATGCGCCGCTCGGCCGCTGCCCGCACCGCGACGAGGTCGCTCTCCCGCTTGCACCCGACATCCGCGACGGCGACCGCGATCTCCCGGGAGGTGACCCGCTTCGCGTCGAGGTTCCAGGCCGGATCCTCGATCGCCGCGAGCGGGGTGGCGTAGTCGAACCCCTGCCCGCTCATGCACGTACGCCAGCGGGAGACGGCCCGCCGGACCGGCGGGGCGGCGGCCGAGGCGTCGACCGAGTCGAAGTCGTACGAGGTGAACCACTCCGCTCCCGGCACGGCGCCACCGGCCCCGAGCCGCGCGGCGGCCTCGTCCGCGCAGCCGCCCTCGCCGAGGAGGGCCCGCTCCTCGGCCGGGCCGAGGGCGGCGAGCCATGAACGCTGCGCCTGAAGCTCACGGGCCTGCCCGGGGTCGTCGGGCATGTGGTAGCCGTGCCGCCGCGCCACCGACTCGTCCGTCACGCCGTAACGGCGGGCGTTCCCGGCGCTCGCCGCCGGGGGCGGCGAAGAGGCTGCCGAGGGCGGCCAGGGAGGCCGCGGAGACGGTGACTGCCGTGAGCATGGACTTGGATCGCACGTGAATGTCCTCTGGGAGGTCCGGGTGTTCTGACGGCGAGAACGCCTGCTCACAGCGTTCCAGCAGGGAGGGCCCACGTCCTTGTCGCTGAGTGGACAGTTCCTGGGCCGTGCGTGGCCTGGCCCGCCGCGGCCCGGGAAGCGACCAAAGTCGTAGCCGCCGCCGGGCTCCGCAGACCTTCGGCCGATCCGCCGCCGTGCCCCGCCTCCGTAGCGTCGCCGGGGAACGGCAGGAAGGACGACCGACCATGGATTCCGGAGCACCCGCGATGTCCCGTGACGACCGCCTCGCCAAGCCCTCCGCCACCACGGTGGGCCCCGGCCTGGTGTACCGCCTGCTGCTGCTCGCCGGCCTCCCGGCGCTCGGCCTGCTGCTCGGCTGGCTCGTCCCGCACGCCGCGGACTGGGTCGCCGGCCTCAGATGGGCGCCCATGCAGGGCCCGTTCGAGCTGGTGGCCTCCTTCGACGACGGCTGGACCGCGGTCGCCGGCCCCGTCGTCGGGCTGGTGCTGGGGCTGGGCGGCGGGCTCTTCGCGTACGCGATGGCGATGCGCGTGACCTTCGAGGACGACACCGTACGGGTCTACAAGGACGGCGAGTCGCGCATCCTGGCCCGTGCCGAGGTCGCCGCCGCATTCCTCGACAAGGACCGGCTGGTGATCCTCGACGCCGCCGCCCGCCAACTGCTGCGCAGGCCCTCGGACCTGGAGCCCGGCGACCTCGACCGGGCCTTCACCGCGCACGGCTACCGGTGGCTGCACGAGGACCCGTACGCCGGCCGCTACCACCGCTGGGTGCGGGACTCCGGGGAGCTGTCCGCGGCGGCCAACGCCGTGCTGAAGGCCCGGGAGCACGCGCTCAGGAAGAAGAACGCCACCGACGCGGAGGAACTGCGCGAGGAGGCGCAGCGCCTCGGCTGCGTGCTGCGCGAGGAGGGCACGCGCCAGTACTGGCGCCCGCTGCGCGACGAGGCCGCCGGGGACTGAGCGGGCGCGGCCGGACGGCGCCGCCCGCGGGGCGGCGCCGGTCCCGTACGGACCGCGGCGCGGCTCAGTCCAGGCCGGGCAGGGACGCGAGGCGGCGGTGGTCGGCGGGGGAGTCGCGGCGGTCCAGCCGGGTCTCCAGCAGCCGCCGGGCCGCCTCGCACCGGCCGCCCGACACCAGCGCGAACAGCAGCGTCTCCTCCACCACTTCACGCTGCGCCGCGCTGCCGCCGACCTTGCGCAGCACCGGCCGGATCGCCTCCAGCCGCGCCACCGCGTCCGGCCAGCGCTCCTCCAGCACCGCCTCCAGCGCCTCGCACAGCGGCGCCACGACCTCGCGCTGCACCGGGTCCGCGCCCGCCGCGTGGGTACGCAGCCGGCGCAGCGCCGGCAGGTCGCCCGCGGCCGTCAGCGCCACCGCGCTGTGCATCGCGGTGAACGGCGTCGCCGGCCGCTCCACGACCTCCCGCTCGACCGCCGCCAGCACGCCCTCCACCGGCTGCTCGCCGGTCCAGCACCCCGACATCCGGGCCCGCCACAGCAGCGACCCCGAGTCCACCAGCGCCCGCACCCCGTTCACCCGGCCCGGCGCCAACTGCGCGAACCAGCGCCGCCGTACCGCATCCGGGTCGTCGAGCGCCAGCTCGTGCAGCGCGACGTGCCAGGAGAAGTGGGCGCGGTGAGTGGCGCCGCGGCCCTGGTCGCCGATCCAGTTGTCGAGCCAGTCGCGCCCGCGCTCGTGGGCCCCGGTCTCGTAGTGCACGTGGGCGAGCGCGTGCACGGCGTGGCCCGCGGCCGGCTCCACGGCCAGCGCCCGGCGGGCCAGCTCCGCGGCCTCGTCGAAGCGGCCGTCGTCCTGGCGCATGAAGGCCAGCAGCGAGGTGTGGAACCAGTGCCCCTCGTACGCGGACGTGGTGCGCTCCACCAGCCGGCGTGCCATGGCGCCGTCCAGGTCGGTGACGCCGGAGAACGCGATGGTCGGCACGGCGATGCTGAGCGCCAGCGCGTCGCCCGGGTACGCGGCCAGGTGCCGGGTCAGCGCGGTGTCGCCGGAGTCGGCGGAGCCGGCGATCCGGCGGGTGACGACCTCGACGAAGGCCCGCTCGCGCTCGTCCGCGCGCTCCCGCGCGGCGCGCTGGGCGTCGGCCAGCGCCCGCGGCACGTCGACCTCGGCGCCGCACTCGTGCCCGACGAGCGCGAGCGCGGCGTGCCCCAGCGCGAAGCCGGGGTCCAGCTCCACGGCGCGGGCGAACGCGGTCTCGGCGCCGGCGCGGACCTTCAGCAGCCGTTCGAGGCCCGCGCGGTACGAGGCGGCGGCAGCGGCGTGGGTGGAGACGGGCAGGCCGTTGACGTCGGTGGGCCGGCGCCGGCCGCGTACCGGCTCGCGCAGCGGCTCCAGCACGGCCGCGGCGACCTCGGCGGCCTGGACGCGGATCTCCGGCACGGCGGTGGTCTCCCACAGCTCGCCGCGGCGGGCGGAGCCCAGGGTGAACAGCGCGGGCGTCGCGGGCGCGGCGGGGGAGCCGGACCGTATCGCCGGGGCGCGGCCGGGGGCCGGGCGCAGCCGCCCGGCGTCGGTGGCCACGCCGATGCCCAGCGGGCCCGGCGTGGCCGTGCCGTCGGCGAGCAGCCCCCGCCACAGCGGGTCGGCGCACTCCTCGACGCGCAGTCCGGGCCCGGTGCAGTCGACGACCCAGCCGACGTGCAGCGTCCGCCCGCCGCTCAGCGTCACGGCCAGGCCGCCCTCCGGGCCCTCGGCGACGTCCAGGACCCGGCCCCTGTGCAGCCGCAGCCGCCGGGCGGCCAGCGCCCGCTGGACGGACTCCGCGGTGGCCGGGGGCATGCGGTGGCGGTGGACGTTCCAGCGGGAGGCGTCGCGGGCCAGGAAGTCCGCCCGGTCCTCGTCGGTCAGGCGGGCCCACATCAGTTGCGTCAGCGGGCGCAGCCCGTCCACGGCGGGGCGCCAGTCGCCGTGGGCCCGTACGGCGGCGGCCACGTGGCGGCGTACCGCGGCGCGCAGCTCCGCCAGCGGCAGGCCGGGCAGGTCGGGGTCCGGCTGGAGCGGCGGCAGCGCGGTCAGGGCGTGCGGGCGGGGCAGTTGGCCGCCGCGGGAGACGGCGTGCACGCGGCGGCCGGTGCGCTCCAGCGTCAGCGCCATGTCCACGGCGGTCAGGCCGGTGCCGACGAGCAGTACGTCCTTGCCGTGGTGGGTGTCCCCGTGGTGGGCGTCGCCGGCGAGGGCGTCGAGGGCGCCGGGCGCCCAGGGGTCGGGGACGAAGCGGTCGTGCGTGCGCAGGGCCGCCGGGGCCCAGCCGCCGGGGCCGGGCGCGGGGCCGGTGGCGACGACGACGCTGTCGGCCCGCTGGGTGCGACCGTCGGCGAGGCGCAGGGTGGCGCGCCCGCCGGCGGTCCACGTACAGCCGGTCGCCTTCGTCCGCAGCCTGCTGACGGCGACGGTGCCGTGGGCGCGGATGACGGCCTGGCCGAGGGAGTCGGCCAGATAGGCTCCGTAGCGGTGCCGGGAGACGAAGTCGCAGGCGGAGGCGGCCGGCTCGCCGTGGGCCCGGAGCCAGCGCACGAAGTGCGTGGGGTCGTCCGGGTAGCAGCTCATGCCGCCGGCCGGGACGTTGAGCCGGTGCCGGGGGTCGGTCGTGGCGTAGGCGACGCCGCGGCCCGCCTCGGGCGCCGGGTCGATGAGCACCAGCTCCAGCGGCGTGCTGCGCCGGATGGCGGTCTCGCAGAGCTGCATCGCGGTCAGGGCGCCCGCGGCGCCCGCACCGACGACGGCCACGACGTGGCGGGCGGGACCCGCGGCGGTGGGAGACGAGGGCGCGGCCACGGTACCTCCAGCAAGCCGGGAACGATGTCGTCCATGATCTCGCGTCTTGGGGACCGGTCCACCCCCGGACACCTGTTGACGCGACGAGGCTACTGCTTCCATAATTCCTAGCACACCGATGGGAATACTAGGAATCGGTGGGAGCCGGTGATCGGACCGCGGATACGCGGGGCCGCACCGGGCTCCACACGGACGGGCAGGGCCCTTCGCGAACCCGGAGGAGTGCGAAGGGCCCTGCTCCTGTCCGTCGCCGCCCGTGCGTGCCCGCCCGGGCGCACCACCGGGTTCACCGAAGTGCGCGTACGTGACCGGCGTACGCCCCCACAACGCCCCGGCCGGCGCCAGCACCGCCGGCCGCGGGCGGCACGGCAACGGCCCCGTACGGCTGCGAAGCCGTACGGGGCCGCTGTGCACCGGCGCCCCGGTCCTCCCGCGGGGGCCGGCGGTCAGGCGATCGGCGCCAGGTGCTCGCGGAGCGTGCGCCCGCGGTAGCCGGAGCGGAACACCCCGCGCTCGCGCAGCTTCGGCACCAGCCCGTACACGATCGCGAGCATGTCGGTGGCCGCGTGCGCCGGCAGCAGGTGGAACCCGTCGGCCACCCCCTCCGCGTGCCACTCCGCCAGCAGCTCGGCCAGCTCGGCCGGCGTCCCGGCGAAGTGCATCGTCTCCTCCCGGGAGCGCGGCCCGCGCCCGCCGCGGCGGGCGAGGTCGACCCCGAGGCGCAGGAGAACCCGCAGGGCGTGCGGGTCGCGGCCCGCGGCCGCCGCCTGGTGTTTGAGCGCCGCACGGCAGACCTGGGCGGCGGCCGGGTGCTCGGCGTCCAGGAGCACCACGTCGGCGTGCCGGGCGGCCTGGAGCCAGCGCCGGTCGGGCCCGTGCACGTCCAGCACCACCGCCACCGGCGGCCGGGGCGGCCGGCGCCGCCGCACGCCGGACAGGGCCCGGCGGGTGGCGGGGTGCCGGCCCGCCGCGGCGCCCCGGCCGGCACCGTAGGCGCCCCCGGGGGAGGGCCGGGTGCCGAACGGGCCGTCGCCGGGCAGCGCGGTCCGTACCAGCCAGCCGGCCCGGCCGTCGACGGCCATCCGGGCCGCCGCGGACGTCAGCGGCGCGAACCGCCCCGCGGGCAGCGCGGAGACTGCCGGGACCAGCCCGATGCGGCTGGTCGTGCCGGCGGCCTGCGCCAGCACGGCCAGCACGTCGAGCCGCCCGGGTCCGCCCGCGCCGTCGAGCGTGACGAAGTCGAGACCGCCCTGCTCGGCGAGGCGCACCAGCCGGGTCCAGCGCGCGTACGGCGGTGGGGGCGGCGCCCCGCCGGCACCGGCGGGGCGGTGGCCGGCGGTCGGGTCGTCGAGGCTTGCGGAGAGATGGAGTTGGGCGGCCATGGGGAGCTCGCCTTTCGGTAGCGGGAGGCGGGAGGCGGGAGGCGGGAGGCGGGAGAAGGGGAGCGGAGAGGGGGAGAGGGGGAGAGGGGGAGAGGGGAGAAGGGGAGCGCTGCGGACCTGGGGCGGGCGGGTCAGGACTCGATCGGCTCGTACTTGTAGCCCATGCGCCGGACCGTCACGATCCGGTGCCGGTGGGCCGCGCCGAGCTTGCGGCGCAGCCGCGCGACGTGCACGTCGACCGTGCGGCCGTCGCCGACGTGGCTGTAGCCCCAGACGGTGGTCACCAGCGACTCGCGCGAGTGCACCCGCCGCGGGTGGGCGACGAGATGGGCCAGCAGCTCGAACTCCAGGAACGTCAGGTCCATCGGCTGCCCGTCGACCTCGGCCACCCGGCGGGCGACGTCGAGCCGCACCGGGCCGGTGTCGGGCGGTGCGTCCGGCGGGCCCGCGCTGTGCGGCGCCCGGTGCAGCGGCGCGGCGTCGGCGTCGGCCAGGAGGTCGGCGGGGTCGAGGCCGGGCGGCACGAGGACGACGTAGCCGACGAGGGGCTTGCCGTCGGCGGTGTGCTCGCCGTACCGCGCGGGCTCGCGCACCAGGCGCAGATGGCGTACGGCGCCCGCGGCGTCGGCTCCGCTTGCCGGGGCGGAGAGGGAGTTGGTCATGGGTCGGTCTCCTTCGGGTGGTGGGAGCGGGGCGGTCGGGTCAGCCGGCGGCCTGCGCGGGGTACGGCAGCAGGCCGGCGTCCGTCTCCTCCCACGCGGTACGCAGCCGGGCCAGCAGCCCGGGTCGTACGGTCGCCTTGTCGGCCCGCTCGCGCGGGTCGTCGGCGAGGTCGAACAGGCGGTCCGCGCCGTCCTTGCCGCGGTGGTACTTCCAGTCGCCGCGGCGCAGCGCCCGCTCGCCGCGGACCCGCCAGAACAGGTCGCGCTCGGGCGGGTCCTCGTCGCGCAGCAGGTAGCCGGCGAGGCTGCGCCCGTCCAGCGGGTGGGAGGCGGCCGGGCGGGCGCCGCCCAGCTCCAGCAGCGTCGCGGTCCAGTCGGGGGAGTACACCGGCACGTGGCTGACCTGGCCGCCGTCGAGCCGCGCGGGCCAGCGGGCGATCTGCGGTATGCGTATCCCGCCCTCCTGGAGCGACGCCTTCTCGCCGGACAGCGGCCACTGGTGGGACCAGCGCTCGCCGCCGTTGTCGCTGGCGAAGACGACCAGGGTGTCCCGCTCCCGGCCGCTCGCGCGCAGCGCGGCGAGCACCTGGCCGACGGAGCGGTCGAGGTCCTCGACCATCTCGCGGTACTTCTCCAGCGAGCCCCCGTCCGCGTGCCACAGGGCGCGGCGGTCACCGGCCTTGATGCGGCGGACGATCTCGGCGCTCTCCGCCTCGTCGCCGTCGGCGATCCACGGCCAGTGCGGGGTGGTGAAGTTGAGGTTCAGCAGCCACGGCTGCTCGTCGCGGGTGCGCAGGTGCCGGACGGCCCGCTCGGTGAGCACCCGGGTGTAGTAGCGCAGGTCGCGGTAGGCGACCTCGCCCTCGTACAGGTCGTACTCGCCGCCGGAGCCGAGCTTGGAGTAGTACTCCAGCGCCCCGCCGAAGTTGCCGAAGAAGCTGTCCCAGCCGGAGCGCGTGGGGCTGTAGTCGGGCAGGAAGCCGCAGTGCCACTTGCCGATGAGCGCGGTGCCGTAGCCGGCGTCGCGCAGCAGGGACGCCAGCGTGGGGTGGCCCGGTGCCAGGCCCGCCGACTTGTCGGCGATCGGCTCGGCGAGCCCGCCCTCCGTGCGCCCGGGGTGCCGGCCGGTGTAGAGCGAGAAGCGGGTCGGCGAGCAGGTCGCGGAGCCCGCGTACGCCTGGGTGAAGCGGACGCCCTGGCGGGCGAGCCGGTCCAGGTGCGGGGTGCGGATGTGCGGGGAGCCGTAGCTGGAGAGGTCGGCCCAGCCGAGGTCGTCGGCGAGGACGAAGAGGATGTTGGGCCGCCGCGCCGTGCGGCCGGCGGCGGCGCGGAACGGGGTTTCGGCGCTCCGGGCGGCGGCGGGTGGCGCGGCGGCGCCGAGGGCGGCCGCCGTCGCGGCGGAGCCCAGCAGTCCGCCGAAGGCGCGGCGGGACGGCGAGGAGGACATGTGTCTCCCGAGGACGGAGGGCAGGGGGAACCGGCCCACCGGCGCGCGGACGGCGACGGCCGCGGCGGCGGCGGGTCATGGCTGCGGAGGAAGTCGGCCGGCGGCTAGCCGTGACGGCAGACGGCGCTGGCTACGTGACAGAAGTCGACGTGCCTGCGGCGGTAGAGAAGCGCCCGCGTCGAAGACATGCCTACCATCCTGCGCACCGCGCTGGCCTGCGTCAATGGTTTTCCTAGAAAATTGGTCGGAAAACTGTGGAACGGCCGAATGCGGTCCTCGATCGGGGGTACGGGGAAGGCTTTCGCGGCGTGCGTGTGCTGGTCGCGTGTGCTGGTCGCGTGTGCTAGCGGGGCGGGTCCGGCTCCAGGCGCAGCGCGGTGATGGTGGTGGCGAGCATCTCGTAGTGCCCGGCGAGCAGCAGCAGTTCGATCGCCGCCTTCTCGTCCAGATGGGTACGCAGCCGCCGCCAGCGGGCGTCGTCGAGGTCCCGGTCGCGGTGCAGCGCATCGACGGCGGCGAGCAGCGCGCGCTCCCGCTCCGTCCAGCCGTCCGCGTCCGGGCCGGCCTCGGCCCGGGCGACGTCGGCGGGGGTCAGCCCGGCCCGGCGGCCGAGCCTGCGGTGGTGCTCGAACTCGTACGCGCAGCCGCGCAGATGCGCCACCCGAAGGATGACCAGCTCCGTCTCCCGGCGCGGCAGCGTGCCGCGGGGCATCAGCCGTCCGGCGAAGCGGAGCCAGCCGTGGAAGAGCCGGCGGTGCCGGCCGAGGACGAGGAAGAGCGCGGGCGGCCGGGTGCCGCCGACGCGGCCCGCCGCGCGGCTGAGCAGCCAGGTGGCCAGGCCCACGTCGCGGCGCCCGCCGGGGGCGATGCGCGGCCCGCTCACCGCGCGTCCCCGTCCGCCCGCCGGGCCCCCGGGCTGCCGGCGCCGGTGGCCCCGCCGGCCCCGGTGGCGTCGGTGGCCGGTGCGGTGACCGTGCGCGGGGGCGCGGGCGGGGTGACGACCGCGCGGCGCAGCAGCCGGTGGGTGGCGGAGTTCATCGCCCGCATCGCCAGCGCGTACAGCGGCGGCGCCGCGCGCTGGAGCCCGTGCGCGGCGCGTACCCGCCCGGAGGTGTGCACCAGATAGCGGTTGCGCGCCATGCCCCTGAGGATCATCTCCGCGACCGCCTCCGGCGACTCCGCTTGCTTGCGGAAGCCCGCCTGGAGCCGCTTGAACGCCTTGCTGTCCTTGTCCACGCCGACGATCTCGACGGTCTCGGTGAGCGGCGTGTCCACCGCGCCCGGACAGACCAGGCTGACGCCGATGCCGTGCCGGCGCAGGTCGAAGCGGAGCACCTCGGAGACGCCGCGCAGCCCGAACTTGCCCGCGCTGTACGCCGCGTGCCACGGCAGCCCGAGCAGGCCCGCCGCCGAGGAGACGTTGACCAGGTGCCCGCCGCGGCCGGCCGTGATCATCGGCGGCACGAACGCCTCGATGACGTGCACCGGACCCATCAGGTTGACCTCGACCATGGCGCGCCAGTGCCGGTGCTCCAGATGCTCCACCGTGCCCCACGCCGAGATCCCCGCGATGTTCATCACCACGTCCATCGCACCGCCCGCCTCGGCGTGCACGCCGTCGGCCACGGCCCGTACGGCGTCGAGGTCGGCGATGTCGGCGGCGCCGGTGTAGCGCACCGTGCCGCCCCGCGCGCGTATCTGCGCGGCGGCGGCGTCGAGGCGGTCCCCGTCCAGGTCGGTGAGGAACAGTTCCGCGCCCCGGTCCGCGGCCAGCGCCGCGGTGGCGCGGCCGATGCCGCCCGCCGCGCCGGTGACGAAGATCCGTCGTCCTGTCAGGTCCGTGAGCCCCGGTCGCTTCATCTACCGCACGGTAACGTCCCGCGCCCGCGACCGGAATGGGGCGTGCGCCGCCCGGTGCCCGCGGACCGCGCTGCGGCGGCCCGCGGGCGGGGTCGTACGGGTGTCAGCCGGCCGGGTCCAGACGCTGGATCGGCCCGCCGAGGTCGAGCACGTACAGCTCGCGGTCGCCGCCCTGGACGAAGGAGATCACTTCGCCGCCGCTGACGCCGAGGTCGGTCTCGCCGGTGACCTCGCCGTTCTCGACCTGGAGCGCGCGCACGGTGCCGTCGCAGTAGTCGCTGAACAGGTACTGCCCGGCGAGGTCCGCGATCGCCTCACCGCGGTAGACGAACCCGCCGGTGACCGAGCAGCCGAGGCCGCCGCGGTCGTACTCGTGGACCGGCGGCACGTGGTTCGACGGCTCCTCGCCGTCGAAGACCTGCGAACCCTCCATCCGGCCCCAGCCGTAGTTCTCGCCGCCGGGGCTGCCGGCCGGCGCGTAGTCGATCTCCTCGACCTTGTTCTGGCCGACGTCGCCGATCCACAGGTCGCCGGTCCCGGCGTCGAAGGAGAAGCGCCACGGGTTGCGCAGCCCGTACGCCCAGATCTCGCCGCGCGCCTGCTCGTCGTCCACGAAGGGGTTGTCCTCGGGGATCGCGTACGGGTCGCCGCCGGAGGGGTCGATCCGCAGCAGCTTGCCGAGCAGGGTGCCGAGGTTCTGGCCGTAGTCGTGCGGGTCGCCGCCGGCGCCGCCGTCGCCGAGGGCGATGTACAGCATCCCGTCGGGGCCGACGGCTATCTGGCCGCCGTTGTGGTTGGAGTAGGGCTGCTCCTGGGTGAGGACGGTGCGCCGGGAGCCGGGGTCGAGCGCGCCGTCGGCGACGGCGAACTCGTCGATGGTGCTGGTGCCCTCCTGGTCGGTGAAGGATATGTAGAAGTGCTGGAACTCCGCGTCGAAGGCGATGCCGAGCAGCCCGCGCTCGCCGTCCGTCGTCGTCTCGTCCGAGATGTCGAGCACGGGCTGGCCGAGGCCGGAGTCGGTGAGGACCCGGACCGTGCCGGCGCGTTCGGCGATCCATACCGTGCCGTCGGGGCCGGCGGTGCCCGCGCTGGGGTTCTCGGCCTCGGCCACGGTGGTCAGTTCGACCGCCGCCCGCGCGGAATCGGCGGGCGGGTCGGCGTTGGCCGCGGACAGCGCGACGCCGGAGACGGCGAGGCAGAACCCGGCGGCGATCGCCGAGATGGTACGCACTCTCATGGTGACCCTCCTGGGGTGGGGTTGAGGGTGTGGGGGAACGGTGCGTGCGCTCGCACGGTCGGGGGGATGCCCCTGGTGCGCAGGAGAATAACCCGCGCACGGTTCCCGATGAATACCGCAACCTCGGCCCCGGAGAGGGGAGCTGTCCGTCGTGTCCGTCATGCCGACCGGATGCCGGGAATTCGGACGGCGGGGGTGCCGTCCGCCGGCGAAGCGCTGCGCGCCGCGGGGGACTTCGTGCCGCGGGAGGGGCAGGACGTGTCCCGCGGCGGGGCCGCGGCGCGCAGCGCTGGCTCTCAGAGGTTGCCGGCGCCGGCGCCGTCGGTGACGGTGCCCTTGACGCTCTGCGCCGGCTGTACGGAGTAGCCGTACGGGATGGATGCGACGGAGCCGCCGGCCTCACCGGAGCCGGAGCCGTCGAAGTGGTTGTCGCGGGCCACGATCGAGCCCGGTCCCGAGCTTGCCTCGCCGAGGTGGAACGGGTCCTCGGTGTTCTCGAAGTAGTTGCCCTCGATCAGCACGCCGGCGTCCTCGGTGGAGGCGACGCCGTAGGAGCCGATGTCGTTGTAGTAGTTGTTCAGCACGTGCACGGGGTTGCCGAAGCGGACCCGCGGGTTGCGCTGGTTGGTGCCGTCGAACCAGTTGAAGGCGTACGTGACGTGCAGGGCGTCGGCGTCCTCGCCGGCGTTGGAGTCGCTGTGGCCGAGCAGCGCGTTCTTGTCCTGGCCGTGGAAGTGGTTCCAGGAGACCGTGATGTCGTCCGACGCGCGCTTGATGTCCAGGTTCCCGTCGCTGGCGTCCGTGAGCGTGTTGTGGTCCAGCCAGACGTCGGTGGAGTACTGGATGTTGACGTTGTCGTCGTCGCTGCCGGAGATGGTCAGGTTCTGCACGATGACGTTGCTGACCTCGCTGATGTTCAGCCCGCCGCCGCCGCTGATGCGGCCGTTGCCGCCGACGCCGACGATGGTCTTGTCGGACGCGACCTTGGTCATGTCGCCGAGCTGGATGGTGCCGGCGACCTCGACGATCCGCGGGCCGTCGCTCTGCACCGCCTCGGTGAACGCGTCCGCGTCCGACACCCTCTCGGTCGGGCCGCCGGCCCCGCCGGTGGTGCCGGCGCCGAACCCGATGGCTGCGGCAGCGGCCGGGGCGGCCTCGTCGGCCATCGCGCCCGGGACCAGCAGGGCGGCGGTGGCGGCCGCGGTGGCCGTCGCGACGGCCACGACGAGCTTGGTGCGGGGCTTCCTCCTGTGCGTGCGCATGTGCTGCTCTCCGTCCGGTACGTGTGCGGGTGGGGGGATGCGCCCGCCTGGCGGCGGCACGCTCCGGCCGTGGGTTGCCGCCGGACGGCGGGAGGTTGCCGGGGTACGCGTCCGCGGGTACGGCGCGGCGCCGTACCCGGTGTGCGAAACCGCGGTCGGTGTACGGGACTTCGGCCGGCCCGGGTACGGAAGGGGCCGGCGGGCCCGCCGGCTACGGCCGGGCCGGGGGCTCCGCGGGCGCCGCCGTGCTCTGCCTGACCACCAGCCGGGTGGCCAGCTCCATGCGCAGCGCGCCCTTGCCAGGCTCGCGGGGGCGCAGCAGCATCTGCGCCGCCTCCTCGGCCATCTGCCGCAGCGGCTGGTGCACGGTGGTGAGCGCGGGGCTGGACCACTGGGCGAGCGGCACGTCGTCGTAGCCGACGACGGACAGGTCGTCCGGCACGCTCAGCCCCTTCAGCCGGGCCGCCTCCAGCACCCCGAGGGCCTGGAGGTCGCTGCCGGCGAACACGGCGGTGGGCCGGCCGGGCCCGTCGAGCAGTTCCATGGCGTGGTCGAAGCCGCCCTGGACGTGGAAGTCGCCGAAGCGGACCTGCGCCGGGTCGGCGTCCAGGCCCGCCATGGCCATCGCCGAGCGGTAGCCGTCGAGCCGGGCGAGGGAGCACATCATGTCCTCGGGGCCGGTGATGATGGCGATCCGCCGGTGGCCGCGGTCGATGAGGTGGCGGGTGGCGGCCATGCCGCCGGCCCAGTTGGCGGAGCCGACGGAGGGCACGTCCGGCTCGGGGTCGCCCGCCGGGTCGACGATGACGAACGGGATGGCGCGCGAGCGCAGTTGCTTCTTCACCCGGTCGGGCAGGGTGGAGAAGACCAGCACCACGCCCAGCGGGCGGCGGCGCAGGACGCCCTCGATCCAGTCGGGGTCGGGCGCGTGCCGCGTACCACTCTCGGTGAGGACGACGCTCGCGTGGTTCTGCTTCGCGACGTTCTCCACGCCGCGGATCAGCTCCATCGCCCAGACGCTCTCCAGCTCGTGGAAGACCAGCTCGATGAGCGGCGCCTGCGGGGCGGCCTGGGCCCGGCGGCGGTAGCCGTGCGTCTCCAGCAGTTGCTCGACTTTCGTGCGCGTGGGCCGAGAGACATCGGACCGTCCGTTGAGAACTTTCGAAACCGTCGAGAGTGACACCCCGGCCTGAGTGGCTACCTCGGCCAGGGTCACACGGCCGTCCACGTCGTCGTCTTCACGCATGGTTCGAAGGATAAGGCACGGTCAGCGGTAACGGTTTGGTCGCGCGCCCGCAGCCCCGTTGACCGTCTGCGGCGGCTCGCCTACTGTCCAGCCCTACATCGACTTTCGGTGTTCGGGACGAAATTTTCGAGAGGCATACGTATGAAGACACGAAGGCGGATGCCCCGCATACTCGCCGGCGGCTGGGCGCTGGGGCTGGCGCTGACCCTGGCGGCCTGCGGCGACGACGGCGGATCGGCCTCCGGGGAGAACGAGTTCACCGTCCTCGTCTACGGCGACGCCACCAACAAGGTGGAGAAGAAGCTCGTCGCGGAGTTCAACAAGACGTCCAAGGTCAAGGCCCGCCTGGACAGCATCCCGGGCGCCGACTACCAGCAGAAGCTCCAGACGATCATCAGCACCCCGCAGGCCCCCGACGTCTTCTTCCACTGGGGCGGCGGCAGCATCAAGCCCTTCGTGGACGCGGACCTGCTGCTGCCGCTCGACGACTTCATCAAGAAGGACCCGGGCCTGAAGGACAACTTCCTGCCCTCGGTCTTCGACGCCTCGGTCGTCGACGGCAAGGCGTACGGCATCCCGATGCGCGGCACCCAGCCCGTGCTGCTCTTCCACAACAAGAAGGTGCTCGACGAGGCCGGCGTGCAGCCGCCCGAGACCTGGGAGGACCTGCTGGCCGCGGTGGAGAAGCTGAAGGACGCCGGCGTCACCCCGATCGCCCTCGGCGGCGGCGACATGTGGCCCACCCAGATGTGGTTCCAGTACCTCTACGACCGCATCGCCGGGCCCGAGCTGTTCCAGAAGGCGCTGGACGGCGACGAGGAGGCGTGGGACAGCGAGGACAGCCGGCGGGCGCTCGGCATGATCCGCGAACTCGTCGACGCGGGCGCGTTCGGGGACACGTACGACTCGGTGAAGTTCACCAACAACGGCTCCCCGCAGCTCGTCGCCTCCGGCAAGGCCGGCTTCGAGCTGATGGGCTCCTGGTACTACTCCACCCAGCAGAGCCTGGACGAGACGTTCGCCGCCGAGGACCTCGGCTACAGCGCCTTCCCCGCCGTCGAGGGCGGCAAGGGCGACCCGGCGAACCTCGCGGGCAACACCAACAACTACTACTCGGTGATGAAGAAGGCCGAGCACCCCGAGGCCATCGCGGAGTTCCTGAAGCTCATGTACTCCGACACCTTCGTGAAGGACCAGCTCTCCATCGGCAACCTGCCGACCACGGCCAACACCCCGGACTTCCTCGACCAGGCGGCCAGCCCCGAGTACTCCACGTACCAGTACGACCTGGTCGCGAAGGCGCCGCACTTCCAGCTCTCCTGGGACCAGGCGTACCCGCAGTCCGCCGCCACCGACATGCACAAGGCCGTCCAGCAGTTCTTCAACGGAGAACTCGACGAGGACGGCTTCATCTCGGCCATGCAGGCCCTGCCGACCTCCTGACGCCCCATGACCACACAGATGACGCGCGTCCGCCCCGCCGCTCCGTCCAAGGAGCGGCGCCGGACGCGGACCACGAACGTGGCCGACGTGGGCCGCCCGGGATTCCTCTGGGCGGCCCCCGCCACGCTGTTCTTCGCCGCCTTCGCCGTCGTACCGCTGATCATGGTCGTGGTGCTGTCGTTCATGAGCTGGGACGGCATCGGCGAGCCGGAGTTCGCCGGGCTCGACAACTGGCGCCGGGTCCTCGACGACCCGGTGATGATCAAGAGCATCTGGCTGAGCCTGCTGCTCACCGGGCTCGGCGTGGCGATCCAGACCCCGCTGAGCATCCTGATCGGCGTCTGGGCGGCCGGCCACCAGAAGAACCGCGCGGTGCTCTCGGCCGTCTACTTCGTCCCGCTGCTGCTCTCCGCCACCGCGGTGGCCGTCGTCTGGGGCGCCCTGCTCGACCCGAACTTCGGGGTGCCCGCCGAGGCCACCTGGCTCTTCGGCGACGGCAACCTCTTCGGCGAGCAGGCGACCGCGATCGGCGTCCTGGCCTTCGTCAGCACCTGGCAGTTCACCCCGTTCCACACCCTGATCTACCAGGGCGCGGCACGGGCCATCCCGCCCGTGCTGTACCAGGCGGCGGAGGTCGACGGGGCCGGTCGCTACCGGCAGTTCTTCCACGTCACGCTGCCGCAGCTACGCAACGCGATGATCACCTCGATGATCCTCATGGTCGTCGGCGGGCTCACCACCTTCGAGACCGTCCTGATCCTCACCCAGGGCGGCCCGGGGACCGACACCACCATCAGCGCGTACTACATGTACGAGCGCGCCTTCCGGAGCTTCGACTACGGCGCCGGCGCGGCCATCGCGCTCGTGCTCGTGCTGGCGGCGACGATCATCTCGCTGATCATGGTGCGGCTCTCCGGCTACGACAAGATGCGCAGCACCACGGAGGGCCTGTGATGAAACGGCGTCCCAACTACCTGGCCGGCGCGGGCTCGCTGGTCTGGCTCTTCCTCATCGGGCTGCCGCTGTACGTGATGATCTCGGCGACCCTGAAGTCCCGGTCGGACTTCGCCCAGGGCGGCCCGCTGGCCCTCCCCGGCGACTTCACCTTCGACAACTACACCGGCGCCTTCGACACCGGCTTCGGCCGGTACTTCCTCAACACCCTGCTGGTGACCGTCTGCGTCGTCGGCATCGTGCTGCTGCTGGTGCCGCCGCTCTCGTACGCCATCGTGCGCAGCCGCGGCCCGGTCACCACCGGCGTCTTCCGGCTCTTCCTGCTCGGCCTGGCCATCCCGCTCCAGGCCGTGATCGTCCCGATGTTCTACCTCATCAGCGAGGCCGGGCTCTACGACAACCTCATCGGCGTCATCCTGCCCACGGCCGCGTTCTGCCTGCCGGTCTCCGCGCTGATCCTCAGCGGCACCATGCGGGACATCTCCAGGGAGCTGTTCGAGGCCATGGCCATGGACGGCGCCACCCCCCGGCGGGTGTTCTTCCAACTCGTCCTGCCGCTCTCCCGGGGAGGGCTCTCCACCATCGTGGTCTTCTCCGCCCTCCAGGCGTGGAACGGCTTCCTCTTCCCGCTGGTCCTGACCCAGTCCGACAGCACCAAGGTCATCACGCTCGGCCTCTACAACTTCAAGACCGAGCGCGGGATCGACGCGCCCGGGCTGCTGGCCGCCGTGGTCCTGTCGATGATTCCCGTCCTGCTCGTCTACCTGTTCGCCCGGCGTGCCCTGGTCCAGGGCCTCATGGGCGTCGGAGGAAAGTGACCGCGAACGTGGCAGTTGAGACAACCCGGGCAGACTCCCCGGACACGGCCACCCCCGTGTGGAACGACCCGGCACACGACATCGGCACCCGCGTGACGGCGCTGATCGCCGCCATGACCGTCGAGGAGAAGGTCGCCCAGCTCTTCGGGATCTGGGTCGGCGCCTCCGCGGAGGGCGGGGAAGTGGCGCCGTACCAGCACGAGATGGAGGAGACCGTCGACCTCGACGCGCTGCTGCCCGCCGGGCTCGGGCAGTTGACGCGGCCCTTCGGCACCGCGCCCGTCGACCCCGCGCTCGGCGCGCTGTCGCTGATGCGCACCCAGGCGCGGGTCGTGGCCGCCGGCCGCTTCGGCATCCCGGCCCTCGCCCACGAGGAGTGCCTCGCCGGCTTCGCGACCTGGAGGGCCACCGCGTACCCCGTGCCGCTGTCGTGGGGCGCGACGTTCGACCCGGCGCTGGTGCGGCGGATGGCCGCGGCCATCGGCCGGGACATGCGCGCCGTGGGCGTGCACCAGGGGCTCGCGCCGGTGCTGGACGTCGTACGCGACGCCCGCTGGGGCCGGGTGGAGGAGACCATCGGCGAGGACCCGTACCTCGTCGGCACGGTCGCCACCGCGTACATCCAGGGCCTCCAGTCCGCCGGCGTGCTCGCCACGCTCAAGCACTTCGTCGGCTACTCCGCCTCCCGCGGCGGGCGCAACCTCGCGCCGGTCGCCGCGGGCGGGCGCGAGCGCGCGGACGTGCTGCTGCCGCCGTTCGAGATGGCGCTGCGGGAGAGCGGCGTGGGGTCGGTGATGAGTTCGTACACCGACACGGACGGCGTGCCGTCGGCCGCGGACGAGTCGCTGCTGACCGGGCTGCTGCGGGACGCCTGGGGCTTCGAGGGCACCGTCGTGGCCGACTACTTCGGCATCTCCTTCCTGCGTACGCTGCACGGCGTGGCCGGCGACTGGGCCGGGGCCGCCGGCGCCGCGCTGGCGGCCGGCGTGGACGTGGAGCTGCCGACCGTCAAGACCTTCGGACCGCCGCTGCTCGCGGCCCTCGCCGACGGGCGGGTCGACGAGGGCCTGGTCGACCGCGCGCTGCGCCGGGTGCTGACCCAGAAGGCCGAGCTGGGGCTGCTGGACGCCGACTGGTCGCCGGTGCCGGAGGCGCTCGCCGGCGTCGAGGGCGCGACGGCGGACCCGGACACCGTGCGCGGCACCGTCGACCTGGACTCCGACGGCAACCGCGAGCTGGCCCGCGAGGTCGCCGAGCGCGCCGTCGTACTGCTCGCCAACGACGGCACGCTGCCGCTGGACCGGCCCCGCCGGATCGCGCTGGTCGGGCCCACCGCCGAGGACCCGCACGCCGTCCTCGGCTGCTACTCGTTCCCCGTCCACGTCGGCGTCAAGCACCCGGGGATCCCCCTCGGGATCGGGCTGCCCACGCTCCACGACGCGCTGCGCCGGGAGTTCCCCGGCGCCACCGTCACCGTCGCCGCCGGCTGCTCCGTCGACGGCCCGGAGACCGACGGCATCGCCGAGGCCGTACGGACCGCCCGCGAGGCCGACGTCGTGATCGCGGCGCTCGGCGACCGCGCCGGGCTCTTCGGCCGCGGCACCAGCGGCGAGGGCTGCGACGCGGAGTCGCTCGCGCTGCCGGGCGTCCAGCAGGACCTGCTCGACGCCCTGCTGGACAGCGGGACGCCGGTGGTGCCCGTGCTGCTGGCCGGTCGGCCGTACGCGCTGGGCCGGGCGGTCGGCGAGGCGGCGGCGATCGTGCAGTCGTTCTTCCCCGGCGTGGAGGGGACGACGGCCCTGGCCGCGGTGCTCGCCGGGCGCACGAACCCGTCGGGCCGGCTGCCCGTCAGCGTGCCGCGCGGCCCGGGGGCGCAGCCGACGACGTATCTCGCGCCCCGCCTCGGCCAGGCCACCGAGGTGTCCAACGTCGACCCGACCGCGGCGTTCGCGTTCGGCCACGGGCTGTCGTACACGACGTTCGCGTGGTCCGGCCTCGATGTGGCGGCCGAGGAGTGCGCCACGGACGGCGAGTTCCGGCTGTCGTTCACCGTCCGCAACACCGGCGACCGGGACGGCACCGAGGTCGTGCAGCTCTATCTGCACGACCCCGTCGCCTCCGTCGTACAGCCGGTGCAGCGCCTCGTCGGCTACGCCCGGGTGGCGCTGCGCGCGGGGGAGGAGCGCCGGGTACGGGCGGTCGTGCCGGCCGACGTGGCCTCGTTCACCGGCCGCGACGGGCGCCGGGTGGTCGAGCCGGGCGCGCTGGAGCTGCGGCTGTCGGCGTCGAGCGCGGCTCCGCGGCTGACCGCCGCGGTGACGCTGACCGGCCCGCCGCGGTACGTGGACCACACCCGGCGGCTGCACGCCGAGTTCGACCCGCAGCGGGACCCGGGCGCACCGGCCGCCGCCCCGGCCGGCGAGGCACCCGGCGGGTGAGCACCCCCTGACAGCCCGGCCGCGGCCGGGCAAGGCGCGCCGCACCGGACTCCTCCCGGTCCGGGTGCGGCGCGCCGACCTCCCCGCCGCTACGCCAGGCGGCCGAGCGCCGGCGGCAGCGCACCGGCGTACACCACGCCGAGCCCCTGCGTCGCCCGGGTCAGGGCCACGTACAGGTCGCTGCTCCCGAAGAGCGCCGGCTCCACCACGATCACCGTGTCGAACTCCAGCCCCTTCGCCTGCCGCGGGCCGAGGAGCACCACGGGCCGCGTCAGGTCCGGCGCCGCGCCCGCCGCCGCGTCGGGCAGCGCCACCGCCAGCGCCGGCAGCAGTTGCGCGGGCGCGATCACCGCCAGCCGCCCCGCGCCGCCCGACTCGCGGGCCACGGCCGCCGCGACCGCCGCCGGCACGGCGCCGGCCGGCTCCCCGGCGCGCTCGGCCCAGGGCCGTACCCCCGTGGCGCGCACCGAGCGCGGCGGCGCGTACCCCGGGTCCTCCGCCCGCGCCACCTCGGCCGCGACGTCCATGATCTCCGCCGGCGTACGGTAGTTGACGCCCAGCGTGATGTGCTCGAAGCGCTTGTCCACGTACGGGCCGAGGATCGCCTCCCACGCCCCGCACGCCCCCGGCTCCGCCGTCTGCGCCGGGTCGCCGACCAGCGTCATCGAGCGGGTCGGGCAGCGGCGCATCAGCAGCCGCCACGCCATCGGCGACAACTCCTGCGCCTCGTCGACGATGATGTGCCCGAAGGCCCAGGTCCGGTCGGCCGCCGCCCGCTCCGCCGCCGTCCGGTGGTCGGCCTCCTCCTGGCGCTCGGCCAGCCGCTCGGCGTCGATGAGGTCGTGCGCCGCCAGCACCTCCGCCTCGTCGTCGTCGCGGTCCTCGAACTCCTGGGTGCGCGAGCCGTACGACATCTCCAGCACGCCCTGCGCGTACGCGATCCGCTCCTGCCGCTCCGCCTCCGCGCGGGCCCGCACCGCCGCCTGCGCCGGGCCGTCGTCCCCGAGCAGCTCCGCCGCCTCGTCCAGCAGCGGCACGTCGGCCGGCGTCCAGGGCCCGCCGGTGCGGCGGATCAACTCCCCGTCCGCCTCGGGCAGCTCCGCCGGGTCCGCGAGGAAGTCCGCGACCAGCTCCGCGGGGGTGAGCAGCGGCCACAGCTCCGCGATGGCCGCGTGCACGTCCTCGTTCGCGGCGACCGACTTGCCGAGCTGCGCGATGTCGTCCGGGCCGAGCAGGTTCTCGTCGCCGAACGGGTCGTCGCCCAGGCGCTCGGCGAGCTGCCGGGTCAGGCCGTCGATGACGTTGAACGCGAAGTGCGGCTGGGCGGCGTTGTGCGGCAGCCCGGTGTCCCGGGCCCGCTTGCGCGCCGCGTTGGCCAGCCAGTAGTCGAGGTGCAGCTCGCCGTCCTCGTGCGGGATGACGACGGTCGACTCCGGCAGCCGCTGCCGGCCTTCGAGGTACGCGGCGAGCGCGTCCGCCATCGCCGTGCCGCCCTTGACCGCCGCGGCGGCCGGGGTGTCGGTGCCGGTGGCGCTGACGCCGGGGAACAGCTCGCCGGGGGTGGCCAGCAGCACGCCGGTCTCGCCGAGCGCGGGCAGCACCTCGGAGATGTAGCCGAGGAAGGCGGGGTTGGGGCCGACGATGAGCACGGCGCGGCGGGCGAGCTGCTCGCGGTGCGCGTAGAGCAGATAGGCGGCGCGGTGCAGGGCCACGGCGGTCTTGCCGGTGCCGGGCCCGCCCTCGACGACGAGGACGCCGCGGTGCGGGGCGCGGATGATGCGGTCCTGGTCGGCCTGGATGGTCTGCACGATGTCGTGCATCCGGCCGGTGCGGGCGGCGTCGAGTGCGGCGAGGAGCACCGCGTCGGCGTCGGCGCCTTCGAGGCCGGTGCGTTCGGTGTCGGTGAGGTCGAGGATCTCGTCGTGCAGGGCCGTGACCCGGGGGCCCTCGGTGGAGATGTGCCGCCGCCGGCGCAGGCCCATGGGGGTGTGACCGGTGGCGAGATAGAAGGGGCGGGCCACGTCGGCGCGCCAGTCGACGACGAGCGGGGTGCGCTCCTCGTCGTCCGCGCGCATGCCGATGCGGCCGATGTGGTGGTCGCGGCCGTCGCGGAAGCTCAGCCGGCCGAAGCACAGTCCGTTCTCGCCGGCGTTGAACGCGGCCAGCAGCCCGGACTGTTCGGCCACGAGCACGTCGCGCTCCAGCCTGGCCTGGAGGGTGTTGCCCCCGTCCCGCGCCAGGGCCTCCTGTACGCCCGCCTCCGCGCCTTCGCGCAGCTCGGCGAGGCGCTGCTGGAGCAGGTCAAGGAATTCCTGCTCGCGCCGCATTTCCTCGTTCGGCACCTCGTTTGACAATTCAGCTCCCGCACGGATAGAATGCCCGCATCGCACTTTCTCCCAGCGCTAGTTCGTGGTTTATGAATGTGCGCAGAGAATTCCTCATAATAGCATTCCCGAGGCTCCGACCGAATGCGGCGGGGCCTTTTCGTCTGCCCTCCGGGTTACGCTCGGGGCATGAGCACTGCTGACACCCCCGAAGACGTGGCGCACCTGCTGGTGCGCTGCCTGGAGGCGGAGGGCGTGACGCACGTCTTCGGCGTGCCGGGCGAGGAGAACATCCGCTTCGTCGACGCCGTCCACGCCTCCCCGTCCATCGAGTACGTCCTCGTACGCCATGAGCAGGGCGCGTCGTTCATGGCGGAGATGTACGGCCGTATCACCGGCCGCGCGGGCGTGTGTTCCGCGACCCTCGGCCCGGGTGCCATCAACCTGCTGCTCGGCGTCGCCGACGCGCAGACGAACAGCACCCCGGTGGTCGCACTCGCCGCCCAGGGCGGCGAGGACCGGATGCACAAGGAGTCGCACCAGGTCATCGACCTGCCCGCGATGTTCGCCCCGGTCGCCCAGTGGTCCCAGACGGTACGCACGGCCGGCGCGGTGCCGGAGATGGTGCGGCAGGCGTTCAAGACCGCGCAGAGCGAGCGGCCCGGTGCCGCCTTCCTCGCCCTGCCCGAGGACATAGAGGGCGCCGTACCCGATCCGCCGCTGAGCCCGCTGCCCATCAACCGCCCGCGCCCCGAAGCCCCTTCCCCGGCGCAGTTGGAGCGGGCCGCCGAGGTGCTGGCAGGCGCCGAGCGCCCCATCCTGCTGGCCGGCCACGGCGCCACCCGGGCCGGCGCCACGGCCGCCCTGGTCCGCTTCTCCGAGCGGCTCGACATCCCGGTGACGACGACCTTCAACGGCAAGGGCGTCTTCCCCGACGACCACCCCAACGCCCTCGGCGCGGTCGGCTTCATGCGCCACGACTACACCAACTTCGGCTTCGACAACGCCGACGTGCTCATCTGCGTCGGGTACGAACTCCAGGAGTTCGACCCGGTCAAGATCAACCCCCGGGGCGACAAGAAGATCCTGCACCTGCACCAGTTCCCGGCCGAGGTCGACGCCCACTACCCGGTCGCGGTCGGCGTGCTCGGCGACCCCTCCATGGCGCTCGACGGCCTCGCGGACGCCGTCGGCCGTACGTTCCACGGCGACGGCCGGCTCATCCGCGGGCTGCTCGCCGAGGAGCTGGCGCACGGCCGCCGCAACGCCGCCTTCCCGCTCGCGCCGCAGCGCGTCGTCGCCGACGTCCGCGAGGCGCTGGGCCGCGAGGACATCGTCCTCGTCGACACCGGCGCCGGCAAGATGTGGATGGCGCGGCTCTACCCCACGTACGAGCCCAACACCTGCCTGATCTCCAACGGCCTGTCCACCATGGGCTTCGCCGTGCCCGGCGCCATCGGCGCCAAGCTCGCCCGGCCCGACGCGCAGGTGCTGGCGGTGACCGGCGACGGCGCGTTCCTGATGAACTCCCAGGAGCTGGAGACCGCCGTCCGCGAGGGCGTCCCGATGACCGTGCTCGTCCTCGTCGACGACGAGTACGGGCTGATCACCTGGAAGATGGAGCTGGAGATGGGGCGCCACTCCCACACCCGCTTCGCCAACCCGGACCTGGTGAAGTACGCGGAGAGCTTCGGCGCCCGCGGGCACGCGGTGACGTCCGCCGACGAGCTGCTGCCCACGCTGCGCGACGCCCTCGCCCACGACGGTGTGGACGTCATCTCCTGCCCCGTCGACTACACCGAGAACCTGCGGCTGACCGACCGGCTCGGCGCCCTCCAGGGCCCGTTCTGAGCTCCGCGCCGGTGGTCCTCAGCCGGCGGGGCTGAGGATCACCGAGCGGGTCAGGTGGCGCGGCTCGTCCGGGTCGAGGCCGCGGGCGCCGGCCAGCACCACCGCGAGCCGCTGCGCGCGCACCAGCTCGGCCAGCGGGTCGAGCCCGCCGGTGACCCACAGCGCGCCGGTGGCGTGCACCTCGTCCTCCAGTCCCGCGGGCGCGTCGCCGATCATCCAGGTGGCGGTGCCGGAGGTGGTGATGCTGATCGGCCCGTGCCGGTACTCCATCGCCGGGTACGACTCCGTCCACGCCAGCGCCGCCTCGCGCATCTTCAGCGCCGCCTCGTTCGCCAGGCCCACGGTCCAGCCGGCGCCGAGGAAGGTGAACTGCCGGGCGGCGAGGAGCCCCTGGGGCAGCGGCTCGACGAGCGCCAGCTCCGCGTCCTCCACCGCCGTCGCCGGCTGCACCCCGAGGTGGGCGCGGAGCAGGGTCAGCGCGGTGGTGGCGAAGCGCGTCTGCACCACGGAGCGCTCGTCGGCGAAGTCCAGCACCACGGTGTCGTCCGCGGCCTCGGCCACCGGCGTGCCGCCGTCGGCGACGATCGCCGTGGTACGCACCGAGCCCCCCAGCGCGCCCAGCAGCCGCAGCACCTCCGTGGTGGTGCCGGAGCGGGTCAGCGCCACCACCCGGTCGTAGCGCCGGCCCGCCGGGAAGCCGGAGGCCGGGAAGGCGTCGGTCTCGCCCTGGCCCGCCTCCTCGCGCAGCGCGGCGTACGCCTGCGCCATGAAGTAGGAGGTGCCGCAGCCGACGGCGGCGACCCGCTCGCCGGGCTGCGGAAGCAGCGCTTTGTACACCCCCGCCAGGTCCGTCGCCCGGCGCCAGCACGCGGGCTGATCGGCCAGCTCAGCGGCTACGTAGGTCATGTCAATCGCCCGCCCTGTGTGAGAACCATTGTTCAATTGTGCATGCTAAGGCAGAATTCCAAGCATCTTCAAGCATCCCAGGTGGGAGGATTCGGGTTGAACCAGCACGAACGGCACGGTGCGCTGCTGCGGCTGCTCGCCGAGCGCGGCCGGCTCGACGTGGAGGCCGTCGCCGCCGAGGTGGCCGTGTCCGCGGCGACCATCAGGCGCGATCTGGACCAGCTCGCCGAGCAGCAGTTGCTGGTCCGCACCCGCGGCGGTGCGGTGCCGAACGACGTGGCGTACGACCTGCCGCTGCGCCACCGCGCCGGGCGGGACGCCGCCGAGAAGGAGCGCATCGGCCGGGCCGCCGCCGCGATGGTCGAGCGCGGCATGGTCGTCGGCCTCAACGGCGGCACCACCACCGCCGCGGTGGCCCGCGCGCTCGCCGCGCGCGCCGACTGGGGCGGCGGCACCGAAGGCGCCGCCGGGGGCGACGGCGCCCGCGGCGACGGGCAGCCCGCCGTCACCGTCGTCACCAACGCGCTCAACATCGCCGCCGAGCTGGCGGTGCGGCGCAGCGTGAAGGTCGTCGTCTCCGGCGGCGTCGCCATGCCGTCCTCGTACGAGCTGGTCGGCCCGCTCGCCGGCCACATCCTGCGCGAGATCCGCCTCGACATCGCCTTCGTCGGCGCCGACGCCGTCGACGCCGAGCACGGCGCCAGCGCCCGCGACGAGCACGAGGCGAGCATCAACGCCCTGCTCGCCGCGCAGGCCGCGAAGCTCGTCGTGGTCGCCGACTCCACCAAGCTCGGCGTGCGCACCTTCGCCCGGATCTGCCCGCCCGCGGACATCGACGTGCTCGTCACCGACGACCGGGCGGCGGACAAGGCGCGCGAGTTCGAGGACAAGGGGATGTCCGTGGTGCGGGCATGAGCGGGCGCGGGAGCATCGTGACGGACCTGCGGCTGGGGGTCGTCGGCCTCGGGCTGCGCGGCAACCTCGCCGACGCCGCCCACCGGCCCGGCGTGGGCTCCGTCGTGGCCGCCGTCGCCGACACCGACCCGGCGGTGCGCGCGGGCGTCGCCGCGCGCTTCCCCGGCGCCGTCGCGTACGCCGACCACCGCCGGCTGCTCGACGCCGCGGACGCCGACGGCATCGACGCGATCGTCGTCACCACCCCCGACGACACCCACGCGACCGTCGCCCGCGCCGCGCTCGAAGCCGGCAAGCCGGTCTTCGTGGAGAAGCCGCTCGGCATCACCGTCGAGGAGTGCGACGCCATCCTGCGCACCGCGTACGAGACGGGCTCACCGCTGTACGTCGGGGACACCATGCGGCACACGGGCGTCGTCCGGCTGATGCGCGACATCGTCGCCCGCGGCGACATCGGGGCGCCGCGCACCGTGTGGGTGCGGCACTTCGTCGCGTACGGCGGCGACTACTACTTCAAGGACTGGCACGCAGAACGCCGCCGCACCACCGGGCTGCTGGTGCAGAAGGCCGCCCACGACATCGACGTCGTGCACTGGCTCGCCGGCGGCTACACCAGCCGCGTGCACGCCCTCGGCGCCCTGATGCTCTACGGCGACCTGCCCCGCCGCCCGCCCGGCACCCCGCGCCCCGCCGGCCGGCACCGGGACGACACCTGGCCGCCCGCCGCGCGCCGCGACCTGAACCCCGTGGTGGACGTCGAGGACGTCTCCGTGATGAACATGCGCCTCGACAACGGCGTCATCGCCGCCTACCAGCAGTGCCACTTCAGCCCCGACTACTGGCGCAGCTACACCGTCATCGGCACCGAGGGCCGGCTGGAGAACTTCGGCGACCGGCCCGGCGACGAGGTCCGCGTCTGGCACACCGGCCCCTCCGGCTACCGCCCCGGCGCCGACGCCATCCACCGCGTGCCCGCCGCCGGGGGCGCGCACGGCCGGGCCGACGACCGGGTCGTCGCCGAGTTCTGCCGCTTCGTCCGCCTCGGCGGCGCCACCGACACCTCGCCCCTGGCCGCCCGGATGAGCGTCGCCGCCGGCGAGCTGGCGACCCGCTCGCTGCGCTCCGGCGGCACGGCCTACGACGTACCGCCGCCGGACCCCGCGCTCGCGCGGTACTTCGCGGCCGGCCAGCCCAGGCCCGCGCACCAGCACTGAGGCCCGATCACCGCCTTCCCGGAGGGAACCGATGAGCGTGAACCGCAGGCACTTCCTGGCAGGGACGTCGATCGCCGGCGGCGCCGTGCTGCTGCCGGCCCTCGGCCTCGCCTCACCCGCGTCGGCGTACGGCGGCGGGGCCGGAGACGGCACGTACCACGGCGGGAACGGCGGCGGCGCTGGCGACGGCACCGCGGGCGCCCGCCGGGCGCTGGCCCGGCTGCTGCCCCGCCACCACCGGCAGTTCGAGCTGTCGCTGCTCCCCGGCGGCGGCCCCGACCGCTACCGCGTCACCGCCGCCCACGGCCGTGTCGCCGTCGCCGCCACCGGCACCGGCGCGCTGCTCACCGGCGTCGGCGCGTACCTCAAGCGCACCGCCCGCGCGCACATCTCCTGGAACGGCGACCAGCTCGACCTGCCCGCCCGGCTGCCCGCCCCGGCGGCCCCGCTGACCGGCGAGGCGCACGTGCCGCACCGCTTCGCGTACAACGACACCAACGAGGGCTACACCGGCGCCTACCGCGACTTCGCCGCCTGGGAGCGCGCCCTCGACGTCCTCGCGCTGCACGGCGTCAACGAGGTGCTGGTCTGCGTCGGTACGGACGCCGTCTACTACGAGACCTTCCGCGCCTTCGGCTACTCCGACGCCGAGATGCGCGCCTGGATCCCCGCCCCCGCGCACCAGCCCTGGTGGCTGCTCCAGAACATGGCGTCCTTCGGCGGCCCCGTCTCCGCCCGCCTGCTGCGGCTGCGCGCCGAGCTGGGCGCCCGCATCACCGCGCGCGTCCGCGAGCTGGGCATGACGCCCGTGCTCCCCGGCTACTTCGGCACCGTCCCCGACGGCTTCGCCGAGAAGAACCCCGGCGCCCGCGTCGTCCCGCAGGGCGGCTGGGTCGGCTTCGACCGGCCCGGCTGGCTCGACCCCCGCGACCCGCACTTCGCCGAGGTCGCCGCCGCCTTCTACGGCCACCAGCGCGACCTGCTCGGCCCCGCCGGCCTGTACAAGATGGACCTGCTGCACGAGGGCGGCGACCCCGGTGACGTACCGGTGGGGGAGGCCGCCCGCGCCGTGGAGGCCGCGCTGCGGCGCGCCCACCCCGACGCCCTCTGGGCGATACTCGGCTGGCAGCACAACCCGCGCAAGGAGATCCTCGAAGCCGTCGACCGCGACCGCATGCTCGTCCTCGACGGCCTCTCCGACCGCTTCCCCACCGTCACCGACCGCGAGACCGACTGGCTCGGCACTCCCTACGCCTTCGGCGCCATCTGGAACTTCGGCGGCCACACCCCCCTCGGCGCCAACACCCCCGACTGGGCCGAGCTGTACCCCGCCTGGCGCGACCGGCCGGGCAGCGCGCTCGCCGGCATCGCCATGATGCCCGAGGGCGCCGACAACAACCCGGCCGCGATGTCCCTGCTCACCGAACTGGCCTGGACCCCGGGCCGGATCGACCTCGACGCCTGGTTCCGCGAGTACGCCACCGCCCGCTACGGCGCCGACGACCCGCACGCGGCTGCCGCCTGGCAGGTGCTGCGCGAGACCGCGTACGGCACCACGCGCGCCGACTCCTGGAGCGAGGGGGCCGACAGCCTCTTCTGCGCCCGACCCGGTCTGAACGTGCGCAGCGCCGCCGCCTGGAGCCCGCAGGAGGACCGCTACGACATCGCCGCCTTCGACCGCGCGCTCACCGAACTCCTCGCCGTCGCCCCCGGACTGCGCCGTTCCGCCGCGTACCGCTACGACCTCATGGACGTCACCAGGCAGGCGGTGGCCAACCGCAGCCGCCCGCTGCTGGCCCGGATCGGGCAGGCGTACGAGGCCGGCGACCGCGGCGCGCTGCGCGAGCTGGCGTCCGCCTGGCTGGAGCTGATCCGGCTGCTGGACCGGGTGGTCGGCACCGACCCGCAGCACCTGCTCGGCCGGCACCTCGCCGAGGCCCGCGCCTGGGGCGCCGACCGCGCGGAGCGCGACCTGCTGGAGTACGACGCGCGCTCGCTCATCACCACCTGGGGCCCGCGCGCCGCCAGCGAGGCGGGGCTGCACGACTACGCCAACCGCGAATGGCAGGGCCTGCTGGGCGACTTCTACCACGGCCGCTGGAAGACCTACTTCGCCACGCTCGACACGGCGCTCGCCACCGGCGCGGAGCCCGAGGCCGTCGACTGGTTCGGGTACGAGGACGCCTGGGCCCGCCGCCGCGACCGCTACCCCGAGAAGCCGCGCGGCGACATACGGCGGCTCGCCGGGGAGGCGGTGCGCATCCTGGCCCGCGACCCGCTCGCCGCGCCCGCGCGCTGAGCGCGCGGCGAGGCCGCAGCCGCGGTACGGGTACGGGAGGCCACCACCCCGTACCCGTACCGCCTCTCACACCCGCCGCTGGACGTGCAGCAGGTACTCCTTGCGGTCCAGCGGGTTGTGGTCGGTCCGCGGCCGGGCCGGGGCCGGCCCGCGCACCGCCCGGTACCGTCCGAAGGCGGTCTCCACCACCCCCTCGCCCCGGGTCAGCCCCGGCAGCCGCCGCTCCAGCCCGTGCACCCGCGCCGCCGGGATCTCGCCCTCCAGCACCGCGACCCCGCCGCGCACCTCCTGTGCGTCCACCACGGCGTCCAGCGCCGCGAACACCGGCCACAGCGCCGGCACCGCGTCCTCCGGCGACTCCAGCCGGAACCGCTGCACGGGCTCGTGCACCCGCGTGCCCGCCCGCTTCAGCGCATCCGCCAGCACCAGCGGCGTGATGCCGCGGAAGTCGGCGCCCGTGCTCGACATGGCCTTGCTGAAGCCCTGGTGGGCATGGCTCTGCCGGGGCCAGTAGCCGGAGTGCGTCATCGTCACCCGCACGTCCGGGACCTCCCAGCCGCACAGGCCCTGGCGCAGCGTCGCGCGGACCGTGTCCTCGACGGCCTTGAAGAACGCGTACGGCATCGAGCCCAGCTCCACCGCCAGGTCGAAGACCACGCCCGTGCCGGGCGGCGCCGGCTCGACGTGCAGCCCGACGGTGGCCAGGAACGGGTTCGTGTCCGTGTCGCCCTTCTCATACGCCGAGCCGCCGCCGGCCAGCCGCTCGACGTGGATGACGGACGACTCGCGGAAGGACACCGGCAGCCCGTACTCCTCCGCGAGGGTGGCACCGATGACCTCCTTCTGCACCTCGCCGTAGAGCGAGACGTACAGCTCCTGCCGGATGTCGTCCTGGCGCAGCGCGATCAGCGGGTCCTGCTCGGCGAGCTGGAAGAGCGCCGCGTGCAGCGCGCCGCGGTCGCCGGCCCGGTCCGGCACCACCACCGTCTCCAGCGTGGGCGGCGCGAAGTGGTGCCGCCGCGCGTCCGCCGCCCGGCCCACCGCCGCGCCCACCGCGTCGCCGATGCGCACCTCCGCCAGGCCCCGCACCAGCGCGATCCGGCCGGCCCCGACGCAGGGCGCGGGCACCGCCGCGCCCTGCTCGAAGACCTCGATGCCGGTGACCTTCTCGGTCACGGGGGCGCGGTCGCCGTCGCCGTACGCCAGCTCCTGGCGGGTGCGTACCGTACCGGCGAGCATCCGCACGTACGCGACCTTCTCGCCGCCCGGACCGCGCTCGACCTTGAAGACCGTGCCCGCGGCCGGCCCGTCCGCGTCGCCCGCGGGTGCCGGCAGCAGCTCCTTGATGCCCGCGGTCAGCTCCGCGACGCCCGCGCCGGTGGCGGCGGAGCCGAAGTACACCGGGTGCACGAGCGCGCCCGCGGTCTGCTCGGCCAGGCTCTTGCGCAGCCGGCGGTACGTCACGGCCGCCTCGTCGGCGACGTAGTCCGCGAGGAGCGTGTCGTCGTGGCCCGCGAGGACATCGGCCAGCCGGCCGGTGAAGGCCGCGTGGTCCGGGTGGCCCGGCGCGTACGGGGTGAACGCGGCGGCGCGGGTGCCGAGTTTGCGGACGGCGCCCATGGCGACGGCACCGGGTGCGAGCTTCGCGGCGATGTCGCGCACCAGCGAGTCGTCGCGGGCGCCGCGCCGATCGGTCTTGTTGACGAAGACCAGGGTGGGGATGGCCAGGCGCCGCAGCGTGCGCATCAGCACGCGGGTCTGCGCCTGCACGCCCTCCACGGCGGAGACCACGAGCACCGCGCCGTCGAGCACGTGCAGCACCCGCTCCACCTCGGCGATGAAGTCCGGGTGGCCGGGCGTGTCGATGAGGTTGACGGTGATGCCGTCGAGCGCGAAGGAGACGACGGCGGACTTGATGGTGATGCCGCGCCGGCGCTCCAGCGCGAGCGAGTCGGTGCGGGTGCTGCCGTCGTCGACGCTCCCGACCTCGTCGATGACCCCGGCGGCGTGCAGCAGCCGCTCGGTCAGGCTGGTCTTACCGGCGTCGACATGGGCCAGGATTCCCAGGTTCAGCGTGTGCACGAAGCGTCATGTCCCTTGTGTGGATGGCGATGGCCTGCTGGGTGGACATGAACGCTGCGCGCATGCGCCTTTTCCTCTCCGCCAGGGGGCATGGGTCTGCCGTGCCCGGCCAGTGCAGCAGCGGCCGGCCGGGCACGGCAACCGAATTACCGGCTCGGCGGCGGCCGAACCGCTCGATCGGCCCGGACCGAACGCCGTGGTGCCCTCGATCCGTGCGTAGCTGCCCACGGCCCACGCGACCGGGCGTTCTCCCCGGCGCGGCCCGCCGGGCTCACCGGGCGCGTACCGCGTCGAGTTCGGCCACCGAGGCGAACGTGTCCGACGCGCCGTGCTCACTGAGCACCTTCAGCGCGATGTGCCTCGCCTTCACCTCCCGGAACGGCACGGTGAACTCCGTGCGGTCCTCGGGGAAGCTGCCGGCGGCCACGGTCCGCCAGCTCTCTCCGTCGGCGGAGACCAGCACCTCGTAGTCCTTCACCCGGCCGTTGACGCCGCCGTCCTGCCGCGGCATGTAGCGCACCCCGGCCAGCCGCCGCTGCGCGCCGGTGTCGACGGACAACTGCTGCGGCAGCGCGGCTCCGTAGTCGCTGTGCCAGTGGGTGTACGGGTCGTTGTCGACGGCGTGCGCGGCGCCGCCCGGCTCGCCGGCGCTCTCCTCGCTGGTGGCCGTCGCCGTCCAGTCGTCCTGGCCGTACAGCCCGGGGTTGGCGCCGATCTGCGACTCGGGGTCGGCCGGGTCGGGCACCGTGAGCGGCAGCGCGTCGCCGACGCGGTCGTAGGCGTCGAGGAACGGCTGCACGGGGGAGCCGGCCGGGGCGGCCCAGGTGCGGTCGCCGACGACGGCGAGCGGGCGGCGGGCGAAGTAGTCGACCCAGCCCGTGGAGTAGTCGTAGGTGCGGTCGGACCAGCGGGCCATCCGGTAGCCGAGGATGTCGGGCGCGGACTCGAAGGGGTAGTCGCGGTAGACGTCGCGGACGTCGAAGAAGGCGTAGTCGCCGGGCGTGGCGCCGAATCCGGCGCTCATGTACAGCTTGCTCTCCTCCATGCCGACGGTCGGATAGCCCTCGGCGGCCCGGCCGCCGGGGGGCGAGAGCCATTCGGTGACCGCGGTGCGCTTGTCCGGGTCGATGCTGGTGGGCTGCTGGAAGTCCCACCACTGCCAGACCTGCGCGCTCTTGCCCTCGGCGCGGACGGCCGCGGCCACGTCGTCGATGAACTCCACGAGCACGTCGCCGGGGTAGGGGTAGCCCTGCTTCTCCTGGTACGCGACGAGTTCGGGGCACGCCTCCTGCGCCGGGCGCAGCGGGATCTCGTCGGTGCCGATGTGGAGGTAGGGGCTGTCGAAGATGTCCGCGACCTCGGCGACCAGGTCGCGGGCGAAGCGCCGGGTCTCCGGCTTGGTGTAGTCCAGCGTCCAGTGGCCGCGGTCGGAGCCCTCCCAGCCGTTGCTCGGCCGGGACATCGACTCGCAGGCGAACGCCAGGTCCGGGCGGGCGTCGCCGATGGCGACGGCGTGTCCCGGCAGGTCGATCTCCGGCACGAGGGTCACCCCGTAGCGCGCGGCGTAGTCCTCCAGGTCGCGCAACTGGCGCTTGGTGTAGTGCTCTTCCGCGACGATCTCGGGGTACCGGTCGCTCTCGATGCGGTAGCCGTTCCAGTCCGTCAGGTGCAGGTGGAAGGTGTTGAGCTTGTACCAGGCGAGTTGGCGGATCTGCTGCTTCAGGTAGTCCACGGGGTAGTACCGGCGGCCCGCGTCGAGCATCATGCCGCGCTCGCCGTGGGTGGGGTGGTCGCGCACGGTGCCCCGGGGGACGGTGTGCCCGTCGGCGCCGGTGCGCAGCGCCTGGAGCAGGGTGCGGGTGCCGTAGAGCACGCCGCGGACCTCGGGGGCGGTGATCCGGGCGGAGTCGGCGAGGTCCAGCTCGTAGCCCTCGGGGGAGGGGGCGGAGCCGCCGAGGGACAGGCCGATGTCGCCGCGGCCGGGGCGGCCGGTGGCGATCCGGGGGCGCAGCCCTTCCTGGAGGTCCAGCTCGCGGGCGAGTACCGCCGCGGTGGGCGCCAGCTTCCCGGCGTCGCCGCGGTTCAGCACGATCCGGCTGTGGCGGGTCAGCTCCCACACGCCCTGACCGCCCTCCCACGAGCGCACCGAAGGAACGGTGACGGGCGCGGGGTTGGGCTCGGCGGCCTGGCTCGCGGGCACGCCGGGGGCGAGGGAGAGCAGCATCCCGGCCGCCGCGGCCAGCCACGGCGCGCGGGTGCCGCGTCGGGTCCGGGACCGCCTCAAGGGGCGGGTGCGGGTGCGGCGGGCGTACGGCCCGGGGTTGGGCGTCGTACGCGCGGACGGGCTGCGCGGTGCTGGCGCTGGGGTCTCCTGCGGCATGGCGGCTCCCTCGGACGACGGCAACTGCCCAGGCGTACCAGCCGGTCGGGGACCGCGGCCATGGACGGAAGCGCGGCGCGGCGTGGACTTACGCGCGGGGCGCCGGATGCGGTCACCGCCCATTGCCATATCGTGCGAGAATCGGTCAAGCTGTTTGTGAATTAATCGCCCGGTCGAGGGAATCTTGACCGGCTCGTTTGCGCCAACCTTGCCCCTGTCCCGACATGCCGCACTACGGTTGGCGGTCCACCCAGGACCCCGGTGAATTCGATCTCGGCTGCCTGCCCCCGGTGGGCAGAACGGGCCCCGTGGGGGGAGCACGTGGTGTACACAGACGACGTGACCGGAGCTTCGTGGCGTACCGGCGGCGACGACCGCGTGGAGTCGCGCTTCGCGCGGAGCTACCGGCTGCACGGGTTCACCGTGCTCGAACTGCACGGCGAGATCGACCTCGCCGCGCAGCTCGACGTGGAGCCGTACCTGGACGTGATCACCGGCGCACCGGCGCCGCGGGTGGTCATCGACCTGTGCCGTACGGAGTTTCTGGACTGCTCGGGACTGCGGCTGCTGGTACGCGCCCGCAGGCGCACCGGCGACCGCGGCGGTGAGCTGCGGCTCGTCTGCCCGGAGAGCGTGGGCGCGCACCGGGTCATGCGGTGCTGCGGCCTGCTCGACGCGCTGGGGCCGGTGGCGACGCTGGCCGACGCCCTGCCCGACGAAAACCCGGGAGCGATCGCTAGTCAAGTTTGATTAGGATATCGCTCATGTGTTCAGCGCAAGCAGCAGAGAACGACCCTCCGGGTTCCGGGCCCGCCGCCGGTCCGGCGAGCCTCGCCGACACCCACGACGTGATCAAGGTGCGCGGCGCCCGGGCGAACAACCTGGCCGGCATCTCGCTCGACATCCCCAAGCGCCGGCTCTCGGTCTTCACCGGCGTCTCCGGCTCCGGCAAGTCCTCGCTCGTCTTCGGCACCATCGCCGCGGAGTCGCAGCGGCTGATCAACGAGACGTACAGCGCCTTCGTCCAGACCTTCATGCCGAACCTGCCCCGGCCCGACGCCGACGGGCTGCACAACCTCTCCGCCGCCATCGTCATCGACCAGGAGCGGATGGGCGCCAACTCCCGCTCCACGGTGGGCACGGCCACCGACGCGTACGCGATGCTGCGCATCCTGTTCAGCCGGCTCGGCCAGCCGCACGTGGGCACCTCCGGCGCGTTCAGCTTCAACATCCCCGAGGGCATGTGCCCGGGCTGCGAGGGCCTGGGCGAGGTCTCCCGGATCGACGTCGACCAACTGGTCGACCGCCGGCTCTCGCTCAACGAGGGCGCCGTGACCGTGCCGAACTTCGCCGTCGGCAACTGGTACTGGGAGGTGCTGGTCTCCTCCGGCTTCTACGACCCGGATGCCAAGCTCGCCGACTTCACCGAGCAGGAGTGGCACGACCTCCTCCACAAGGAGACCGTCAAGGTCAAGGTCGGCAACCACAACAT
Source organism: Streptomyces sp. 184 (assembly GCF_045781775.1). Classification (NCBI taxonomy): domain Bacteria; kingdom Bacillati; phylum Actinomycetota; class Actinomycetes; order Kitasatosporales; family Streptomycetaceae; genus Streptomyces; species Streptomyces sp. 184. Next base: position 3,565,805 of record NZ_CP123230.1, read on the forward strand.
CACGTACGAGGGGCTGATCCCCAAGATCACGCGGATGTGGCTGGTGAAGGACCGCGACGCGCTCCAGGGCCACATCCGCGCCTTCGTGGACCGCGCCGTCGTCTTCGCCGAGTGCCCCGACTGCGGCGGCACCCGGCTCTCCGCCGCCGCGCTCTCCTCCAAGATCCAGGGCCGGAACATCGCCGAGTGCTCCGCCCTCCAGATCACCGACCTGGCCAAGTTCGTCCGCGCGATCGAGGACGAGTCGGTGGGGCCGCTGCTGGACAACCTGCGCGACCTGCTGGACTCGCTGGTCGAGATCGGCCTCGGCTACCTCAGCCTCGACCGCCCCTCCGCCACCCTCTCCGGCGGCGAGGCGCAGCGCGTGAAGATGGTCCGCCACCTCGGCTCCAGCCTCACCGACGTCACGTACGTCTTCGACGAGCCCACCATCGGCCTCCACCCGCACGACATCCGGCGCATGAACGACCTGCTGCTGCGCCTGCGCGACAAGGGCAACACCGTGCTCGTGGTCGAGCACAAGCCGGAGGTCGTCGCGATCGCCGACCACGTCGTGGACCTCGGACCCGGCGCCGGCAGCGACGGCGGGCACGTCACCTTCAGCGGCGACGTCCCCGGGCTGCGCGCCTCCGGCACGCTGACCGGCCGGTATCTGGAGCACCGGGTGCGGTTGCGCGAGCGGCCCAGGCAGCCGCGCGGGCACATCGCCGTCGAGGGCGCGGACCTGCACAACCTCCGCGACGTGAGCGTCGAGGTGCCGCTCGGGGTGCTCACCGTGATCACCGGCGTCGCCGGCTCCGGCAAGTCCTCGCTCGTGCACGGCTACCTCGCCGGCCGGGACGGCGTCGTCGTCGCCGACCAGTCGCCGATCCGCGGTTCGCGGCGCTCCAACCCCGCGACGTACACCGGGCTGCTCGGCCCGATGCGTACCGCCTTCGCCAAGGCCAACGGCGTCAGGCCCGCGCTGTTCTCCGCCAACTCCGCGGGCGCCTGCCCCAAGTGCAAGGGCATCGGGCTGATCTACACCGACCTGGCGATGATGGCCGGTGTCGCGTCCGTGTGCGAGGAGTGCGAGGGCAAGCGCTACACGCCCGAGGTGCTGACGTACACGCTGCGCGGCAAGAACATCAGCGAGGTGCTGGGGATGTCGGTCGCCGAGGCGCACGGCTTCTTCCCCGCCGGCCAGGCGCACGCCATCCTCGGCCGGCTCGCCGACGTGGGCCTGGGCTACCTGCGCCTCGGCCAGCCGCTCAACACCCTCTCCGGCGGCGAGCGGCAACGGCTGAAGCTGGCCATCCACATGGCCGAGAAGGCGGCCACGTACATCCTCGACGAGCCGACCACCGGGCTGCACATGGCCGATGTCGACAAGCTGCTCGCGCTGCTGGACCGGCTGGTCGACGACGGCAACTCGGTGGTGGTCATCGAGCACCACCAGGCGGTCATGGCCCACGCCGACTGGCTGATCGACCTCGGTCCCGGCGGCGGCCACGACGGCGGCCGGGTGGTGTTCACCGGCACCCCCGCCGCCCTGGTCGCGGACGCGGACACGCTGACGGCGCAGCATCTGCGCGAGTACGTCGACCGGGACTGACCCCGGACTGACCCCGGACTGACCCCGGACCGGTCGCGGTCCGGTCGCGGACCGGACCGGAACGGCCCGGGGAGTGCCTACGCCGCCGCCACGCGCGGCATCCACATCGGCTCCTTGCCGAGCTCCGCCCAGATGTACCTGAGCAGCAGCTCGGACTTGAGCCCGGCGCTCCCCGGGTCGTCCCACAGGTTGCGCGTCTCGCCCGGGTCGGCGCGCAGGTCGAACAGCTCGCCGTACGTACGCCCCTGATAGACCGTCAGCTTGTATCGGTCCTCGACGTACGTGCGCAGGCTGACCGCCGTCGGCTCGTGCCGGAACTCGCAGATGACGTGGTCCCGCGCGCTCTGTGCCCCGCCGGTGAGGACCGCCGCCTGGCTGACGCCCGTCATCTCCCGCGGCACCGGCAGCCCGGCCAGCTCCAGGAACGTCGGCGCCAGGTCGACGGTCGACACCAGCGCGGAGGACGCGCGCCCCGCGGGCACGTGACCGGGCCGGCGGACGAGGAACGGCACCCGCAGCAGGTCCTCGTAGTGGAACGCGCCCTTGGCCTGGAGTCCGTGCTGGCCGAAGAAGTGCCCGTGGTCGGTGGTGAACACCACGACCGTGTCCTCGGCAAGACCCAGCGCGTCGAGCCGGTCCAGGATCCGGCCGACGTACGCGTCCAGCATGCTGACCATCCCGTAGTACGTCGCCACCAGCCGCCGCCGCTCGGCGGCCGGCAGCCGGTGGGAGTGGAAGCCGTGGACGTACTGCCCCGACTCCTGCCACGGTGAGAAGTCCGGCCGGTCCTGCTGGGTGAGGCCGAAGTGCGGCGGGTTGCCGTCGTGTTCGCCCGCGACGGCCTCCGGCACGGTGAGGCCGTCCGGGTCGTACATCCGGTCCCAGGGCTCGGGCACGAGGTACGGCGGGTGCGGGTCGAGGAAGCTGGCCCAGCAGAAGAACGGCCCGCCGCGCTCGGCGTACCCCTCCAGCAGCGCGCCGGTGCGCTCGGCGATCCAGGCGTTGTAGTGCAGCTCCTCGGGGATCGGCCAGGTGTGCCGCACGGCCGGGTCCAGGGTGCCGGTCGGCGGCCGGAAGTAGCGCCGCCAGTCCGCGCACCCCTGCCGCTCCAGCCACAGCGCGTAGTGCTGCCCCGCGTGCGCCTCCGCGGTGTGGTTGCGGGCCAGCTCCACATGGTCGAAGCCGTAGTACGGGCCGTGGAAGTCCCGCCAGAAGTCGAGGTCCTGGAGCAGCGGGTACGACTCGATCGAGGGGTGCTCCGCGGTGCTCGCGAGCGGCTGGAAGTGCGCCTTGCCGACCAGCGAGGTGGCGTAGCCCGCGGCGCCCAGGTGCCCGCCGAGCGTGGGCTGGTCCTCGGGCAGCTTGGTGCCGAGCGACCACGCGCCGTGCTGGCTGGGGTACTTGCCGGTGATCATCGACGCGCGCGTCGGGGTGCAGGTCGGGTTGGGGCAGTACGCGCGCTCGAAGGCGGTGCCCTGCGCGGCGAGCCGGTCGAGGTGCGGGGTGCGGATCTCGGGGTTGCCGCGGCCGAGGGTGTTCCAGTGCTGCTGGTCGCTGGTGAGGAGCAGGAAGTTGGGGCGGCGGGTGCGTTGCGTCATACGGTGCGCTTTCTGACGGGGGCGGGGGCGGGCGGGCGTACGCGGGACTGATCGCGGTCGGTCCTGTGGAGACGGTCACCCGGAAGGGCCCGGAGTTCAAGCCCTCCGCACGGCCCCGGCCCTCTGTGCGTCAGCGGTCATGGCACCTTTCCGCCCGCGGCACCGGCTGCGGACGCGCTCCCGGGTACGGGCCGCCGGCCGCGTCCGGGGCGGGTTGCCCGCGCGTGACGATGCGGCCGCCGGCCGCGTCGATCGTCCGCATCTGGAGGGAGCCGCACTGGCACCGGGTCCAGATCGTCATCCCGCCGGCCGTCCGGTGGCGCGAGACCGTGTGGAACGGCGTGCTGTCCGCCCAACCGCAGTGGGGGCAGTGTCCCTCGAACAACTCGGATGTCCTCTCCCCGCCGTATGCTCCGGCGGTCTCTCGTCGGTCCGCGGCCCGGCGGCCCGGGCCCGGGTGTTCCCTCGCACTCCAGGATGGAAGCTTCGTCCATTCAGGTCTAGGTTGGATTTATGGACGGCATTGTGAAGGAGCACCTACATGATTGACCTGCGCCGGCTGCGCGTGCTGCGGGCGGTCGCGTACTACGGCACCGTGACCGCCGCGGCCGAGTCCCTCCATCTCACCCCCTCCGCCGCCTCGCAGCAGATCCGGCAGCTCGGCCGGGAACTCGGCGTCCGGCTGCTGGAGCCGCAGGGCCGCCGGGTGCGGCTCACGCCCGCGGCCCGCGGGCTGCTCACGCACGCCGACGTCATCGAGGCGCACTGGGAGCGGGCGGCGGCCGAACTGCACGCGCTCGACGTGGAGCCGGCGGGGGAGCTGCGCATGGCGGGGTTCCCGAGCGCGATGTGCCGGCTGCTGGCGCCGGTGGCCGGCGCGCTGCGCGCGGAGCACCCGCGGCTCGACGTACGGCTGCGCGAGGCGGAGCCCGCGGACTGCTACGACCTGCTCTTCGACGGCGAGACGGACCTCGCCGTCGTGGAGGCGTCCGCCGACGCCCCGGCCCGCGGCGACCGGCGCTTCGAGCAGCACACGCTCATCGAGGACCCCTTCGACCTGGTCGTGCACGAGAACCACCCGCTGGCCGCGCGCACCGGCCTCCGGCTCGCCGAGGCGGCGGGGGAGCCGTGGATCATCGGCCCTCCGGGCGTCTGGTCGCGGCAGCACGTGCTCGCGGCGTGCAGCGCGGCGGGATTCGGGCCCGACGTGACCCACGAGGCGTGCGACTGGACCGTGACCGGGGTGATGGTCTCGCACGGCCTCGGCGTCGCGCTCGTACCCCGGCTCGCGCAGCTCTCCGGCGTGCCGTCGATCCGCCGGCTGCGGGTGACCGGGGCGCCGGTGCCGTCCCGTACGTTCCTGACGGTCACCCGGCGCGGCGCGACGGGCAGCCCCGCGGTGCGCGCCGCGCTCGACGCGCTGCACGTACGGGCGAAGGAGACCGTCGGGTAGTCCGGCGGGCCCGCGGGGACCGTGGCTGCACGGTCCCCGCGGGCCCGCGGGACGTGGGGGAGGGGGCGGGGCGGAGGAGGGTGCCCCGCCCCCCCGGGGAGGGGGGTTGGTGACGACCGGACGGCAGGCGCTCGGGCACCGCCGGCCGGCCGCCGCTCGGGTGCCGGGGTGAACCGGCGTGGCGGGGCGGGCCGTTGGTACGGCCCGCGCCGGCCGGGCGGCGGTGCCTAGTGGGCGCCGGCGCCGGTGAGGGAGCGGACCTCCAGTTCGGCGTACTTCTTGCCGGTGGCGTCCTCGTCCTTGGAGAGGATCGAGCCGAGCCAGCCGAGGATGAAGCCTGCCGGGATGGAGATCAGACCCGGGTTCTCCAGCGGGAACCACTGGAAGTCCACGCCCGGCCACATGCTGGTCTCCTTGCCCGAGACCACCGGGGAGAACAGCACCAGGAACACCGACGTGAACAGGCCGCCGTAGATCGACCACAGCGCGCCCTGGGTGGTGAACCGCTTCCAGAACAGGCTGTAGAGGATCGTCGGCAGGTTCGCCGACGCCGCCACCGCGAAGGCCAGGGCCACCAGTCCGGCGACGTTGAGACTGCCCGCGAAGACCCCCAGCAGGATGGCGACCGCGCCGATCCCGACGGCGGAGATCCGCGCCGCGGCGATCTCCTCCTTCTCGGTGGCCTTGCCCTTGCGGATGACGTTGGCGTAGAGGTCGTGCGCGAACGACGACGAGGACGCCAGGGTCAGTCCGGCGACGACCGCGAGGATCGTGGCGAACGCGACCGCGGAGATCATTGCGAGCAGGATCGCGCCTCCGGTGGATCCCGCTCCGCCGCCGATCTCCTCCGCCAGCAGTGGTGCCGCCGTATTGCCCGCCGCGTTGGACTCGGTGATCGTCTCTTGTTTGATCAGCGCGGCGGCGCCGAAGCCCAGCGCGATGGTCATCAGGTAGAAGCCGCCGATGATGCCGATCGCCCAGAGCACGGACTTCCGCGCGGTCTGCGCCGTGGGGACGGTGTAGAAGCGGATCAGGATGTGCGGCAGACCGGCGGTGCCCAGCACCAGCGCGATGCCCAGCGAGATGAAGTCGATCTTCGAGGTGCTCGTCACCCCGTACTTCAGCCCCGGCTCCAGGAACGCCCCGCCCTTGCCGGAGTTGTCCGCGGCGGCACCAAGCAACTGGGAGATGTTGAAGTCGAACTTCGCCAGCACCAGGATCGTGATCAGCAGAGTGCCCAGGATCAGCAGCACGGCCTTGATGATCTGCACCCAGGTGGTGCCCTTCATGCCGCCGATGGTGACGTACAGGATCATCACCAGGCCGACGAGGACCACGATGAGGTTCTTGCCGGCCTCGCCGGTGATCCCCAAAAGCAGGGCGACGAGCGCGCCCGCGCCGACCATCTGCGCCAGCAGGTAGAAGATCGACACCACGATGGTCGACACCCCGGCCGCGGTCCGCACGGGACGCTGGCGCATCCGGTACGCCAGCACGTCGCCCATGGTGAACCGGCCGGAGTTGCGCAGCGGTTCGGCGACCAGCAGCAGCGCGACCAGCCAGGCGACCAGGAAGCCGATGGAGTACAGGAACCCGTCGTAACCCGACAGCGCGATGGCGCCGGCGATGCCGAGGAAGGAGGCCGCGGACATGTAGTCCCCGGAGATCGCCAGCCCGTTCTGGAAGCCCGTGAACGAACGCCCGCCCGCGTAGTAGTCGGTGGCGTCCTTCGTCTTGCGCCCCGCCCACACGGTCACCGCGAGGGTGAACGCGACGAACACCGAGAACAGCGTGACGATCAGCGTGCGGTGCTCGCCCGGCTCCGACTGGGCGAACATCTGAAGCGCGTGGGTGGTGCCCGTCATTTCCCGACCTCCGTGCCGCCGCCGGCCACGCGGCTCTCGACCTCCCGCTTGAGCTGCTCAGACCTGGGGTCGAGCTTCGCGGCAGCGTGCCGCGAGTACCACCATGCGATGGCGAACGTGGTGACGAACTGCCCGATGCCCAGCACGAACGCCACGTTGACGTTGCCGACGACCTCGGTGCCCATGAAGCCGCCGGCGTAGTTCGACAGCAGCACGTACAGCAGGTACCAGGCGATGAATCCGATGGTCAGCGGGAACGCGAACGAACGGTTCGCGCGTCGCAGCTCGCCGAACTCCTCGCTCTGCTGCACTTCCTCGTACACGTCCGGCGATCTGCCGGTCGGTGGTGTGCTGCTCATCGCGGCCTCCATGGGGCGCCTTCGGGGACGGGGGTGTCCGGACGGGCCGGGCGCGGCAACCGTAGAAGCGGGCGGCCCGCCGCACGAGCCGCCGCGCGGCGGTGGTGCCGTGAACGGTGGCGCGGATGCGACGAGCGGTAGCGAAGGCACGACGAGCGGTCGGTCAGCCCGTCGTACGCCCCGGGCGGCGCGGCAGGTCCAGCGACTCGGGCGCGTGCAGCCGCAGCAGGGCGTGCGCCGTACCGCTGGGCACACTGCGCCTCGTCAGCCACGAGACCCCCGCCATCACCGCGAACGCCAGCGGCACCGTCCACGCCGCCGGCCGCGCCAGCAACGCCCCCGGCCAGCCGCCGAGCTGCACGCCGAACATCGTCGCCGCGACCGTCGTCAGCGCCGCTCCGCCGCCGGTGAGCAGCCCGGCGGCGGCACCCTGCGGCGTCAGCCCGCGCCACCAGATGCCGAGCAGCAGCAGCGGGCAGAACGACGAGGCCGCGACGGCGAACGCCAGCCCCACCACGTCCGCGACCGGCCGCTCCACGACGACCAGCGACGCCACGCACGGCACCGCCGCCGCGGCCACCCCGGCGAGCCGCAGCCACAGCACCGTGGCCCGTACCTCCGCGCGCGCGTCGGCCGCCTTGCCCGGCGGGCCGGTCGCCCGCCGCGCCCGTCTGCGCTCCAGCTCCTGCCCCAGCACGCCGGCCACCGACATCGTCAGTCCGGAGGCGGTGGACAGGAACGCCGCGAACGCGCCGGCGGTCAGCAGCGTGCCGAGTATCGCCGCCCCCGGGCCGCCGCCGAGCAGCCGGTCGGGGAGCAGCAGCAGCGTGGCGTCCGTGCGGCCGGTCATGAGGAGTTCGGGGGTGTAGAGGCGGCCGAGGGCGCCGTAGAGCGGCGGCAGCAGGTAGAAGGCGGCCAGCAGCCACAGCACGGTCCAGGTGGTGCGGCGGGCGGCCGGGCCGTCGGGGTTGGTGTAGAAGCGGACGATGACGTGCGGCAGGCCCATCGTGCCCAGCAGGGTGGCGATGAGCAGCGAGTACGTGCCGTAGCCGGGATGCTCCGTACCGGACAGCGGGCGCGTCCAGTTGAGGCCGTCGACGGGCTCCTCGTCCACCGGGTGCGGCACGTCGGCGCCGGCCGGGAACGTCACCCGGGTCTCGTCGCCGATCCCGTGCACGCCGGGGCCGAGGCGTACCCGCTCGCCGTCCAGCCGGTCGCCGTCGAGCCGGCCGTCCACCGTGACCCGTACCGGATCCTCGACCCGCACGTCGACCGCCTGGTGCACGGTCACCGTCGTGGAGTCGCGGAACCGCGGCGGCGCGTCGGCGTCCGGCCACGGCGCCCCGTCCGCGCGCCAGGCCAGCAGCAGGAAGATCACCGGTACCGCGAGCGCCGTCAGCTTCAGCCAGTACTGGAACGCCTGCACCGCCGTGACGCTGCGCATGCCGCCGGAGGCGACGGTCGTCATCACCACCGCCGCGACGGCCACCGGGCCGACCCACAGCGGCGCGCCGGTCACGGTGCGCAGCGTCAGCCCCGCGCCCTGGAGCTGCGGCAGCAGGTACAGCCAGCCGATGAGGACGACGAGCACGGAGGCGAGCTGCCTTACGCGCGTGGACTGGAGCCGGGCCTCGGCGAAGTCCGGGACGGTGTACGCGCCGGAGCGGCGCATCGGCGCGGCGACGAAGGCGAGCAGGACCAGATAGCCGGCGGTGTAGCCGACGCCGTACCAGAGCATGTCGGCGCCGTACGCGAGGACCAGGCCGGCGATGCCGAGGAAGGACGCGGCCGACAGGTACTCGCCGCCGATGGCGGAGGCGTTCTGGAGCGGCGTCACCGCGCGGGAGGCCACGTAGAAGTCGGAGGTGGCCCGGCCGGGGCGCAGCCCGTACACGCCGAACAGGGCCGTGGCGACGCAGACGACGGCCACGGCGACGGCGGGCTGGACGGTGTTCACGTGCTGTGCCCTGTCACGACCGCGGTCACGACCGCTCGACCAGGTCCGCGAACTCGGCCTCGTTCTTGCGCGCCTGGCGCTGGTACACCCACGCCAGCGCGAGGATCACCGGGTGCACCGCGACCCCGATCACCAGCCAGGGCACGGGCACGCCGGCGAAGGTGGAGTCGCGCACGCTGGGCACCGTCGCCAGCAGCACCGGGAGCGCGCCGAGCACGACGGCGAGCGCGCCGACGACGAAGGCGGCCAGACGCAGTTGGGTGCGCATGAGGGACCGGAGGTAGACGTCGCCCAGCGGCGTCTGCCGGCCCAGGTCGTCGGCGACGAGGGCGCGGCTGCCGGGCAGCGGCTGGGAGCTGCGGGCGGCCAGCGTGCGCGGGTGCGCGACGGTCACCCGCGGCGGCGCCTCCTTGGCCCGCGGGGAGCGGCCGTGCGGCACGCCGGACGCGGGCGCCGCGGGGCTCTGGCCCCCGCTGCCGCCCGGCTGCTTGCCGTTCCGCGGTGAGTCGTCCTGCCGCGTGCCGTTCCGCCTGCCGCTCTTCGGTGCGGAGATCCCCCGATCGCCCGCCACCTCACACCGCCGCCGTCGGTGGATGTCGGATCAGCATCTCGCGGACCTGGCGGGTGTGCCGCCGGCTGACCCCCAGCATGTGCCCGCCGAGGACGACGTACGTGCGCCCCGCCTCCATGCGCAGCTCGCGCACGTGGTGCAGGGCGACGAGGTGGCTGCGGTGGATGCGTACGAAACCGGCCGCCCCCCACCGCTCCTCCAGCGTCGCGAGGGGGATGCGGACCAGGTGGCTGCCGCCGCCGGTGTGCAGCCGCGCGTAGTCGCCCTGGGCCTCTGCGTAGAGCACCTCGCTGCGCTGGACGAACCGCGTGACCCCGGCGAGTTCGACGCTGATGACCTCGTCCGGCACCGCCGCGCGCTCCGGCGCCGCCCCGCCCTGCTCCGGCTCCTCCGGCGCCGCCTCCGCGGCCGACTCGGCGCACCGGCGCACCGCCTCCGCGAGCCGTTCCGGCGCCACGGGCTTGAGCACGTAGTCCGCGGCGTGCAGCGCGAACGCCTCCACCGCGTGGTCCTCGTGGGCGGTGACGAAAACCACCCGCGGAGGATGCGCGAACCGGGATATCAGCCGGGCCAGCGCCAGCCCGTCCAGGCCCGGCATGCCGATGTCCAGGAACACCGCGTCCACCGAACGGCCCGAGGCCAGCGCCCGGTCCAGGGCCAGCAGCGCCTGCTGCCCGTCGCCGGCGGTCTGCACCTCGGCCACCCGCGGGTCGCGGCGCAGCAGGTACGCCAGCTCCTCCAGGGCGGGCTCCTCGTCGTCGACGGCGAGAGTGTGCAGCATGCGGGAACCCTATGCGGGGCGCGGCGGCATGGAAACCCGTCTACGGCTCACAGCCCGCCGGGGCCGCTCTGCACCGCGTCCGGATGGAACTTCGGCACCCGGACGTGCACCTTCGTCCCGGCGCCCGGCGCGGTCTCGATGACGAGCCCGTAGGCGTCCCCGTAGACCTGCCGCAGCCGCTCGTCGACGTTCCGCAGCCCGATGCCCGGCGCCCGCGGCGCGTCCCCCGCCAGCTCGGCCAGCTCCGCCAGATCCCCGGCCAGGGTGCGGGCCAGCGTCTCCGCCTCCATGCCGGCGCCGTCGTCCTCCACGCTGATCAGCGCCTCGCTGCCGCCGTCCGCGGCGGTGATCGTGAGCCGGCCGGGGCCCGGCTTCTTCTCCAGCCCGTGCCGTACCGCGTTCTCCACCAGCGGCTGGAGGCACAGGAACGGCACCACGACGCTCAGCACCTCCGGCGCCACGCGCAGCGAGACCTCCAGCCGGCCGCCGAAGCGGGCGCGCTCCAGCAGCAGGTAGCGGTCGATGCAGCGCAGCTCCTCGGAGAGCGAGGTGAAGTCGCCGTGGCGGCGGAAGGAGTAGCGGGTGAACTCGGCGAACTCCACGATCAGCTCGCGGGCGCGCTCCGGGTCGGTGCGGACGAAGGAGGCGACGGTGGACAGGGAGTTGTAGATGAAGTGCGGCGAGATCTGCGCGCGCAGCGCGCGCAGCTCGGCCTCGCTGGCGGCGGCCCGGGAGCTGTCCAGCTCGGCCAGCTCCAGTTGCGCGGAGACCCAGCGGGCCACCTCGGAGGCGGCGCGCACCAGGCCCGCGGACGCCTGCGAGGCGAAGACCGCGAGCACTCCGTCGACGCGGCCGGCGACCGCCAGCGGCACGGCCACCGCGTGCCGCAGCGGGCAGTCCGGCCAGGTGCAGGCCACCTCGCGGGGGCCGATGACCTGCGTACGGCCGCTCTCCGTCACCTGCGCCGCGGCCCCGGGTACGGCCTCGGAGTGGTCGTGGCCCGGCTTGCCCTCGGGGCCGTCCCAGGCCAGCAGCTCGCCCTTGGCGTCGGCGAGCGCGAGGGCGGGCGCGCCGAGCAGGGCGCGCAGGTGCGGGGCGGCGCGGCGGGCGCTGTCGTCGGTGAGGCCGGCGCGCAGCGGGGGCGCGGCGAGGGAGGCGGTGTGCAGCGTCTCGTACGCGGCGCGCTCCTGCGGGGTGCCGTACTGCCGGTTGCGGGCGACGTGCACGCCGATGAGCGCCGCCGCGGCGCAGAGCACCACGACGGCACCGAGCAGCAGCGCGGCGGTGGCGGCGGACATCCCGGGCATGGACGGACGCTACCGCGCCGGGGGCGGCCCGCGGCAGCGCGCGTCGTCGGGAGGCTGCGGGCGGCCGGGGCGGGGAGCCGGACGGCTCGGCCCCGGAAGCCGGGCCGCCAGGCGGCTCGGCACCGGCTCGTCGGCGGCTCGGCACCGATCCGTCAGCGGCTCGTCGGCGGCGCGCCGCCGGGCGCCGGGCGGGTGGCGAGCCGCGTCGTCAGCCGGCGGTGCCGGCCGCGGAGCGCGGCAGCACGGTCTCGACGTAGTCGGCGACCGCGGCATCCAGCCCCACGTCCTGCTGCGTCTGCTCGGCCAGCAGCCAGCGGTGCTCCAGCACCTCGTGGTAGACCTGCGCCGGGTCGAGCTGGCCGCGCAGCTTCAGCGGCACCGCGCGCACGGTCGGCCGGAACACCTCCCGCACCCAGCGGTGCGCCAGCACCTCGGGCCGGGCGCCGAGCGGGTCGCCGGGCTCGTAGTCGTCCTGGGTCGCCATCCAGCTCTCCAGGTCGTTCAGCAGCCGGCGGGCCTGGTTCTCCTCGGTGTCCATGCCGGTCAGCCGCAGCAACTGGCGCTGATGGTGCCCGGCGTCGACGACCTTGGGCACGAACGAGACGGTGTCGCCGCCCGGCGAGTGCGTGATCTGCATCTCCGCGATGTCGAAGCCGAGGTCGTGCAGGCGGCGTATGCGGCGCTCGATGTAGTGCCGCTTGTCGGTGGGGTAGACCGACTCGCGGGTCAGCTCGTGCCACAGGTCGCCGTAGCGCTCGGCGATGGCCGCGCCGAAAGGGATCGGGTCGATCGACGGGTGCAGCGCCCCGGACGCCTCCAGGTCCATCAGCTCGCCCGAGATGTTCATGCGGGCCAGCTCGATGTCGTACTCCCGCTGGCCGTGGCTCAGCCGCGGCTGGATCTGCCCGGTCTCGGCGTCCACCAGATACGCGGCGTACGCCCCGGCGTCCCGGCGGAAGAGGGTGTTGGACAGCGAGCAGTCGCCCCAGGCGAAGCCCGCCAGATGCAGCCGCACGAGCAGCACGGCCAGCGCGTCCATCAGCCGGTTCACGGTGCCCGGGCGCAGCGTCGTCTCGAACATCGCCCGGTACGGGCGCGAGCCCACCAGATGACGGGTGACCAGCGCCGGCTCCAGCGGCTCGCCGTCGGCGCCGGTGCGGCCGGTGACGACCGCGAGCGCGTCCACGGCGGGGATGCCGAGCCGGTCGAGGTCGCGCAGCAGCTCGTACTCCCGGCGGGCGGCGCGCTCGGGCACCTCCTTGATCGCCACGACCTCGGCGCCGGCCTCGGCGAAGCGCACCACGTGCCGTGAGATGCCGCGTGGCAGGTCGACCAGGCAGTTCTCCGGCCAGGCGTCGAGCGGCAGCTCCCAGGGCAGGTCGAGCAGCGCGGCGGGGTGCTCCGGGTTGGTGGCGCTGATCTGTAGCTCCGGGCGCACGTCGGTCCTCCTCGGTCGTTCGCCTTCCATCATGCGGTGCCGGCCGTGGCGGCGAGGAACTGGGTGGTGGCCAGCTCCGCGTAGAGCTGGTCGCCGGCGACCAGCTCGGCGTGCGTGCCCACGGCCCGCACCTCCCCGGCGTCCATGACCACGATCCGGTCGGCGCTGGTGACCGTCGACAGCCGGTGGGCGACGACGAGCACCGTGGTGCGGTGCGCCACCTCCGCGACGGTGTCGCGCAGGGCCGCCTCGTTGACCGCGTCCAACTGCGACGTGGCCTCGTCGAGCAGGAGCAGCCGGGGCCGGCGCAGCAGCGCGCGGGCGATCGCGACGCGCTGGCGCTCGCCGCCGGACAGCTTGGTGCCGCGGTGGCCGACGAGGGTGTCCAGCCCCTGCGGCAGCCGGGCCACCAGCGTGTCGAGCCGGGTGGTCCTCAGCACGGCCCGCACGTCGCCCTCGCCGGCCGCCGCGTTGCCGAGCAGCAGGTTGTCCCGCAGCGAACCGGAGAGCACGGGGGCGTCCTGCTCCACGTACCCGATGGCGGCGCGCAGCGCGGGTATCTGCCAGCGGGTGATGTCGGTGCCGTCCAGGAGTATCCGCCCGGCGTCCGGCTCGTAGAACCGCTCGATCAGCGAGAACACGGTCGTCTTGCCGGCCCCGGACGGGCCGACGAACGCCGTCATGCCGCGCGGCGGCACCTCGAAGGTGACGCCGTGGTGCACGTAGGGCAGGTCGTCGGCGTACCGGAAGCGGACGTCCTCGAAGGCCAGCGCCGCCGGCTCGGCGCCCGGCTCCGGCAGCGGCGCGGGCTCCGCGACGGGCTCGGCCGGCAACTGCTGCGCCTCGCGGATGCGTTGCAGCGCGGCGGCCCCCGTCTGGTACTGCGCGACCGCGCCCACCACCTGCTGGATCGGCGACATCAGATAGAAGACGTAGAGCAGGAAGGCGACCAGCGTGCCGACGTCGATCGACCCGGTCGCCACCCGCGCACCCCCCACCGCCAGCACGGTGATGAACGCGACCTGCATGGACAGGCCCGCCGTGTTCCCGGCGAGCGCCGACCACTTGGCGGCCTGCACGCTCTGCCGCCACGACTCCTCCGCCGCCGCGTGCACCGCCCGCTCCTCGCGGTGCTCGGCGCCCGACGCCTTGACCGTACGCAGCGCGCCGAGCACCCGCTCCAGGGCCGCGCCCATCAGGCCCACCGACTCCGCCGCCCGCTTCGCCGCCCGGTTGATGCGCGGCACGATGACGCCGATGACCGTGCCCGCGGCGGCGATCACGCCCGCGGTCACCGCGAGCAGCACGGGGTCGACGACGCCCATCAGCACCAGGGTCGCCACGGCGGTCAGACCGCCGGTGCCGAGCCCGACGAGGGTGTCGGTGGTGACCTCGCGCAGCAGCGTGGAGTCGGACGTCACCCGGGCCATCAGGTCACCGGGCTCCGTACGGTCCACGGCCGCTATGCGCAGCCGCAGCAGATAGGAGGTGAGCCGGCGCCGCGCCGTCAGCACCACCGACTCGGCGGTGCGCCGCAGCACGTACGAACCCAGCGCCCCGATCCCGGCGTTGGCGACCACCAGCACCGACATCACCACGAGCGCCGCGGCGATGGACCGGTCCTCCGACAGGTCGTCGATCAGCGACCGCGCCACCAGCGGCAGCGCGAGCCCGGTGGCACCCGTCGCCAGTGACAGCAGCGCCCCGGCGAGCAGCGCCCAGCGGTGCGGACGCGCGTACGCGAGCAGCATCCGCCATGGCGGCGTACTTGCTTCGGGGGTTTTGTCCACGGCCACTTCGCACCTCCGGCGATCTCACGGAGATCCTACGGCGCCGAAACGACGGTGCCGGAAGTTATCCACAGGCCCTGGCGCAGGCCCTGGCGCAGGCCCGGCGGGTCCGGTGCCGGACGCCCGACTCCGCGCCCCCGGCGGCCCGTCGGCGCCTCAGCCCGCGGCGTAGATGTCGCGGTAGTGGCGCAGCGCCCGGCGGTGCAGCTCCTCGGCGGGCTCGCCCGCGAAGCGATCCGGTGCCAGCGCCGCGAGCCCCGCGCCCGCCTCGCCGCCGTCCATCACCTCCGCGAGCGCGGCCGCCGCGCCCGCGGCGTGCGTGACCCAGATCGCCGTCGCCGACCACAGGCCGGGCAGCCCCTCGAACGGGCCGAGCAGCGGCAGGTTGTCCGGGGTCACCGAGAACACCCCGTTGAGGCGTACGGCGGGCGTGAACCGGTGCGCGGGCGGCAGCAGCGCGAGCGCGGCGGCCACGGCGCCGTCGAACGGCTCGCCCGGCCAGGGCTCCTCGGCCTGCACCCCGAGGTCCGCGGGCGCCACCGGGCGCAGTTCGTGGTCGTACGTGCCGATGCCGTCCCGGTCGCCGTGGTCGCGCGCGTAGGCGTGGTGCTCCGGCCAGCGCACGAACGGCCCGCGCGGATGCCGCGCCGGGTGCGGTCCGCCGTAGACGTACGGGTGGGACACCGGCGTCAGCGGCAGCCGCACGCCCGCCTGCGCGGCGAGCAGCGGGCCCCATATCCCGGAGGCGAGCACCGTGTCGTCGGCCGGCAGCAGCGTGCCGTCGGCGAGCCACACGCCGTGCACCCGCCCGGCGCGTATCTCCAGGCCCGCGGCCTCCGCCCCGTCGGCGAACGCCGCGCCCGCCGCCTCGGCCCGGCGCCGCTGCACCGCGGTGAGCAGCCCGGCGCGGGCGGTGCCGTCGCCGGGGAAGTGCAGCCCGGCCACGGCCGTTTCCGGGTCGACGAGCCGCGGCGCCAGCGCGGCGGCCTCCTCGGGCCCCACGAGCCGGGCGGCCAGGCCCGCGTCCTCGGCCTCGGCGGCGCGTCTGCGCAGCGTCTCGTACGCCGCGGGCGAGGTGGCGACCTCCAGGCAGCCGGTCTCCTCGAAGCCCGCGCCGCCCTCGGGCCGGGCACCGCCGGGCGAGTCGTAGTCGTCGGTGAGTCCCCGGTAGATCCGTACGGTCGCCCGTGCCAGGCCGGTCAGCACCGGGGCCTCGCCGAGCACGCCGACGTAGCCGGGCGCGTGGCCCGTGGACCCGTACAGCCGCCCGGCGGGGGAGCGGTCGAGGACGGTGACCTCACAGCCGTCCCGACCGGCCAGCTCCCGGGCCAGCGACGAGCCGACGATGCCGGCCCCGACGATCACGATGCGGCGAGTCATGCGGCGATCGGACCACGGGCTCCGCGACCAGGGCAATGCCGTCTCACGACATGGGCACCTGGCCTGCCGTCTGTCACATCGGCCGCGCTGCGCTGGTCACGGTGGTGACACGGTGGAACGGAGGAAGGACCCGATGGACGAGCACGAATTCCTGGCCTTGCGCTTCGAGGAGCATCGCGCGCATCTGCGCGCGGTCGCCCACCGGGTCCTGGGTTCGGCCGGGCTGGCCGAGGACGCCGTGCAGGAGGCGTGGTTGCGGGTGCGCCGCGCGGAGCCGGACGGGGTGGAGAGCTTCGCCGGCTGGCTGCGTACGGTCGTGGGCCAGGTCTCGATGGACATCCTCCGCACCCGCGCGGCACAGGGCGAGGACCCGCTGGACCCGCCGGAGCCGGGCGGATCCGAAGTGCAAAATGCGATGAACGCCGTAAATGATGCTAAATGCGTGGTGGAGGTGGCCGAGTCGGAGGGAACGGACCTGTCGGACCGGACTCGGGAGCTGTTCCGCGGCGACTCCGTCGGGATCGCGCTGCTCGCCGTGCTCGACTCGATGGCCCCCGCGGAGCGGCTGGCGTTCGTGATGCACGACCTGTTCGCGGTCCCCTACGACGAGATCGCGCCGATCGTACGCCGCTCGCCGGCCGCGACCCGGCACCTGGCCCGCCGCGCCCGGCGGCGCGTGCAGGGCCCCGCGGCCGACGGCGCGGCGGGAGACCACCGCGCCGCCGACGCGCCCGGCGCACGCTCTTCCGTTCCGTACGACCCCAGCGCCGCCGGGATCACGGGCACGCCGGCGGACTGGGGCGTCACCACACGCTGGAGTGCGATCGCCGGTGCGTTCCTCACCGCTTCGCGCGGGGATGACTTCCACGCGCTCCTCGCACTCCTCGACCCCGACGTGGTGCTTCGCGCCGACGCCGCCGCGGTGGCCGCCGGGGCGGCGGAGGAGGTCCGCGGCGCGGTGGCGGTCGCCGACGTCTTCACGGGGAGGCTCAGAGCCGCCCGCCCGGCGCTCGTGGACGGTGCGCCGGGGCTGGTGTGGATCCACCAGGGGCGGCCGAGGATCGCGTTTGCGCTCGCCGTCGCCAACGGCACGATCGTCGGCATCGAGGTGATCGCCGACCCGGACCACCTCGGCCGGCTGGAACTCCAGCCCCTCGACGGCTGAACCCCGCCGCCCGGCCGGCCCTTCAGCCGCGGTCGGCCGCGAACACCCGCGTACGGGGCTCCGCGCCGGCGGCCACGGGGCCGTCCTCGACCGGGACCACCACGTTCACCACCGTGAGCTGCTGCCCGCAGTGGGGGCAGTCGTGCGCGGTGCCCAGGTTCGGCGGCGCCGCGGCCCGCAGCGCCTGCTTCTCCGCCAGGGACACGGCGCCGCCGACCACCGCGGCCGCCCGCCGGTGGTGGCCGCGCCACCACCGCGCCTTGCACCGCGGGCCGCAGAACCTCCGGCTGGGGCTGCTGCTCCGCCAGGTGAAAGCGGCACCGCACTCGGCGCAGTACCGGGTCTGGGTGACCATGGGGCCTCCTCGTCCGGCGCGGCAGGGCCGGCGCCGTCGGCTCGGGGTTTGATGACAAGTAGATCGGGGGGAGGGTTACTGCGCCGGAACGCCTGCTGTAACCGCGGTGCAACCCACGGTCCGCCCGTAGCGGTGGTTGAGGTGAGAGCAGGTGCAGGAGAGGAGCGCTGTCACCGCGCTGCAACCTGCCGCCACGGATGATGGGCTCAGCACGGTTGATCGCGTGCGGCCCCGGTCGGCGGACCGCGGCCCTGCGGAGCAGGCCGGCGGTTGTCCGGTCGGGTTGACGAGGAAGCGCGTCGCAGATCGGCAGGTGAGGTGCGCAGCATGTCCATGGGAGAGACGCGCGGAGCCGGTCCCGTGACGAACCCGGCGGTCCGCGCCTCGGGCCATCCGGTCGCGGGCCCGGCGCCGGCGGCGACGTCCCCGGCCCCCTCGCGCCCTCCCAACCGGCTGGCTGTGAACGGCCGTTCCACCACCAGGCGTACGGCGCTGTCACTCCCGCCGGGACTGCCGCTGGCCGAATGGAGCCATCTGGGACGGCAGATCTTCGTTATCGCGGATTCTTCGGCGTGGTGGCTCGGCGACTGGCTGATCTACGGCAGGAGCCACTACCCGGACCGCTACAAACGCGCCCTGGCCGAGACGTCTTTCGATTATCAGACGCTGCGCAACTACGCCTGGGTGGCGGGGAAATTCCATCCTTCGAGACGGCGGGACAAGCTCAGCTTCCAGCACCATGCGGAGGTCGCCGGGATGTCCGTGAGCGCGCAGGACGAGTGGCTGAGCCGCGCGGAGCGGGGCCGGTGGACACGTAGTGAGCTGCGCAAACAGATCCGTGCCAGCCGACGGATCGCCGCGGAGGGGGCGGGTGCGTCCCTCGTCCAGATGAGCGTCGTGCCGGAGCGCCGGGTGCGGTGGCAGAAGGCTGCCGAGGCCGTCGGTCTGGAACTGATGGAATGGATGGTGCTGATGCTGGACGAGGCGGCGGAGGAGCCTTTAGCGGACGCCTCCGGGTAACCGGCGGGCGGAAGTTCGGGGGCGGGTGCGGCGTTGTCGGAGTCGGCCCGCCCCAATGCACGCGCGTTCGACGGAATGATGCGTTCCGGTACTTCCTCTCCGATCTGTCGCGCCTTGTCCCGCCGGCGGGACAAGGCGGCTTGATTCATGCGCCGTATGCCGTCCGAGGAGTTTCGGTGAATGTGTGGCGTACGGGGTCCTTGAGGCGTCAACCACCCGGATTTGCGTCCTCCACCCCGGGCGAGCTGTGATTTTCGAACCCCCGCATGCGCGGCACATGTCAAATGCCTTCTGTGGTGGCGTGTGTTCGCTGAGGCGCGGGGTGTCTGATCGTGGGCAGCGCTGTTAGAGTCGATGTCCGAACGGGGGAACATTCACTCGCTTCGTCCGGGAGCGAAGCCGAGCAGCGGGGGAGAGCCGAATGGCGTCGACTGCGGGGCGTTGCCTCCGCGTCGATCTGACGCCTTTCCGGTCACCCTCACTTCCCCTGTATCGAGAGGTCTGACCTCTCGGTCGCCGGTTCGGCCGGCGACCGTATCAGTACGGGTGCGTCAAGGGATTGTTCGAGTTCCGGTAATTGCACGTATGGGTTCGGGCCGTGGTCCGGCTCACCGGAAGTTGGATCGGGGAGGAATTGGAGTTGACGTCCGTGCAGGGGCATCTCGATCAGATGCCGGTCGAGGTCGAAGTCCGCAGCTTACGCAGAGCGGGCTCGCCTCGGTCTTCGGGAGAAGATCGGGAGCATGTAAGAGTACTGGCGCAGGCGCAAGCCGAACTGCCGCCCATCGTTGTACACCGCGCGACCATGCGGGTCATCGATGGGCTTCATCGATTGCGGGCCGCAGAGCTCCGCGGTCAGGACACCATCGCCGTCCGCTTCTTCGACGGGACCGAGGCGGACGCCTTCGTCCTCGCCGTGGAGTCGAACATCGCCCACGGGCTGCCGCTCACCATGGCGGACCGGAAGCGGGCCGCGAGCAGGATCATACTGTCGCATCCGCAGTGGTCGGACCGGATGATCGCGTCGGTGACGGGCATCGCCCCGGCGACCGTCGCGGCCATTCGCCGGCGGGAGTCGGCGGACACCGCCGCCACCGGCCACCGGGTCGGACAGGACGGCCGCGTACGGCCACTCAACGGCAGTGAGGGGCGCAGGATCGCGAGCCGGCTGATCAACGAGAATCCGAGCCTGTCGCTGCGGCAGGTCGCCCGGGCCGCGGGGATCTCCCCGGAAACGGTCAGGGACGTCAGAAACCGCATGCGCAGGGGAGAGGGTCCGCTGCCGGTGCCGCGGCAGCGCAGTACGGCGCATATCGAGAGCAGACCGAAGGTGGTGGCGGTATCCGCCGGCGTTGCGGGGACCGCCGCCGCCGTCCGGATACCGGTCGACGATCGCGGCTCTGCGGTGAATCGGCTGAAAGCCGACCCGGCGCTGCGGCTGAGCGAGACCGGCCGTACGCTCCTTCGGCTTCTCAACATTCACACGCTCAGCGGTGACGAGTGGGAGGAGATCATCGGCAACGTGCCCGCGCACTGCCGCGGCGTCGTTGCCCAACTGGCGCGTGAATGCGCCGGTATCTGGAAGGACATCGCGATGCGGATGGAACGCGAGAGCGTCCAGCCGCTGTGACCACGGCGTATTTCGAACGCCGTAGAGTCCTCGTGGAGAAGCGCGGCAGGTAACACGGCAGGAAAGCAGGGCGAACCCCCGCCGGAACGCGGCGGCCGGCCCTGCGTGGCGTGCGTGTCTTCGTCATGGTGCTGGGATGAAGACGCGCACGTCCTGCTGTCCGGCCGGTGAAATTCCATCGTCTCACCGGCTGACGGAAAAACATCCCCACCTCCCGCGTCCGCTTGCGGATTCCTGCCCTCACGGGTGTCCAACTCCCCGAAACGAGCTGTTGGACGGCGGGACGCGAACGATCCGCAGGGGAGAAGAGAGGGAACAGCGTGAACGGGCCCGAGACCGTACGGGGCGTCAGAAGCCGGCTGCACCGCGGCGACGACCCCGTGCCGAAGCCCCGCGCGTGCCGCCGGCCCGCCGACCCCGGATCCGCCGTCGGACGCCGCCGCGGCCCGGGTCCGGCCGTCTCGACGGCCGGATCCGGGCCGCGGCCTCGCGCGGGGCAGCGGCGTACGGCTAGGGCGCTGCCGCCGCGCCGTCGCCCGCCGGGACCCGTACGGTGCGCAGTTCGCGTGCGGCCGCGACGTCCGAGCAGCCGGACAGGCCGAGTGCGTCCCGCAGTTCGTCGCCCAGCAGCTCCAGCACCCGCCGCGCACCCGTCTCGCCGGCCGTGGCAAGCCCCCAGACCACCGGCCGCCCCACCAGCACCCCGTCGGCGCCGAGTGCGAGCGCCCGCAGCACGTCCGTGCCGCCGCGGATGCCGCCGTCCATCAGGACCTCGCAGCCGCCCGCCACCGCCGCGGCGACCTCCGGGAGCGCGTCGATGCCGGGCACCGCACCGTCGAGCTGCCGCCCTCCGTGGTTGGAGACGACGACCGCGTCCACCCCCGACTCCGCCGCGCGGCGCGCGTCCCGGGCGTCGAGCACGCCCTTGAGGACCAGCGGCAGCCGGGTGTGCGCCCGCAGCGCCGCCACCGAGTCCCAGGTGACCGCGGGCGAGAACGCCTCGGCCGTGTGCGTCGCCACCGCCGAGGCGCCGCCGCGGCGCCGGTGGGCCGTGGAGTCCGCGGCGGCGAAGTTCGCCGCGCGCACCCCCTGCGGGAGCGCGAACCCGTTGCGGACGTCCCGCAGCCGGCGGCCCATCCACGGCACGTCGACGGTGAGCATGACCGCCGCGCAGCCGGCGTCCTCGGCCCGGTGCACCAGGTCGAGGGTCCGCACCGTGTCCCGCAGCCAGTAGAGCTGGAACCAGACCGAGCCGCCGACGCCCGTGATCTCCTCGATCGGCACGCTGCTCAGCGTGCTCGCCGTGAACGGCACGCCGGCCGCCTTCGCCGCCCGCGCCGCGGCCGTCTCGCCCTCGGGGCACACCATCCGCTGGTACGCCACGGGCGCCACCGCCACCGGCATGGCCACCGGGCGTCCCAGCAGCGTCGACTCCGTCGTACAGCCCGAGACGTCCCGCAGCGCGCGCGGCACGACGCAGACCCGGTCCAGCGCCGTCCGGTTGGCCGCCAGCGTCGTCTCCGCGCCGCTGCCCCCCGCCACGAAGTCCCGAACCTCGGGCGGCAGGACAGCGGCGGCGGCACGCTCGACGTCCGCGAGCGTGTGGGTCGTGCCGATCGGGGTGTCAGCGCTGGGACGGCCCACGCTGGCCGGTCCTCTCCAGCTCCACGGCCTCGTACAGCGCCTTGATGTTCGCGCTGCCGAAGGTCTGCGCGCCCTGCCGCTCGATCACCTCGAAGAAGAGGGTGTGCCGCGGGTGGGTGGAGGCGGTGAAGATCTGGAACATCTGCCCGTCGTGGTCCTCGTCGGCCAGCACGTTCGTCGCCCGCAGGTCCGCCAGCCGCGCCTGGCTCAGCGACGGGATGCGCTCGCCGAGCATGTCGTAGTACGAGCCCGGGGTGGCCAGGAACGCGACCCCGCGCCGCGCCAGCGTGCGCACCGAACGCACCGCGTTTGCCGAGGAGAACGCCAGGTGCTGGACGCCGGAGCCCTGGTGGCCCTTGAGGAACTCGTCGATCTGTCCGGGGTCCGCGGTCGGGTCGGGCTGGATGAGCGTGAGCGTCACCGCACCCGACCGGCTCTGCACGACCTTCGACTCCATCGCCTGCGAGCCGACGACGATGCGCTCCTCGAAGACGAAGTCGAAGCCCAGCGCCTGCCGGTAGAAGTCGACCGTGGGATCGAGGCTGCCGGTGTCCAGGCAGACCGCGACGTGGTCGATCTCGTCGAGCCCCACCTCGTCCGCGCGCCCGTCGCGCTCCCGCTGCGCCGGCGTGAACCCCACGGGCAGCCCCGGGCCCTCCCCGGGGGCGCGCTGCACGAGCGTGTGCACCACGTCCCCGAACCCGCCTACGGCGGCCGTCACTTCGGGGCCGTCGCCGTCGTGTCCGGCGGGCTCGCGCACCACTGCGGCGCCGCCGGCCACCGCCGCGGCGAACGCGGCCCGGACGTCGGCGGTGCGCAGCGCGATGTCGGCCACCCCGTCGCCGTGGGCCTCGACGTAGGCCGAGGCGGGGTGCTGGTCGGAGGTGGCTTCGGTGAGTACGAGGGTGATGCGGCCGTGGCGCAGCGCGATGCTGCGGTGCCCGGCGGAGCCGCCGGTGCCCACGACCGAGAAGGCGTACTTGTCGACCCAGTCGAAAGCGGCGGCCTCCATACTTCCGACGTACATCTCCACGTAGTCGATGGCCACGTCGCCGGGCGGAACTCCGGGCTCGCTGAAATCATGCATGACTGTCCCCTGGTCACGAAGTTGCATGCGTTTCCCGGACTGTAGGCGACCGGTCGCGAATCTGGCTACGTGCGTCTTTTCTGGACTGCCGCGCTGTTGGTCGGCGGTTCCGGTGCATAAGCTGTTGCGCCGTTTCCGCTATTCGGTCCACGGCTTTCGGGCGGGATCTTCCGAGCGCAATCCTTCGATCAGGTTCTTTCGAACAGGGGATGTCTGGTGATTCGCTCCATAGCCGTCGTGGGAACCGGTCTGATCGGCACCTCCGTGGCCCTTGCCGCCTGCCGCCAGGGGGTGACCGTGTACCTCTCCGACCGCGACGCCACGGCCGCCCGCACCGCCGCCGCCCTCGGCGCCGGACTCGCCGAGGAACCGCCCGGGCCGGTCGACCTGGCCGTGATCGCGGTCCCGCCCAGCAAGGTGGGCGAGGTGCTGGTCGACGTGCAGCGACGCGGGCTCGCCGATGCGTACACCGACGTGGGCAGCGTGAAGACCGTGCCGGAGCGGGCCGTGTTGAACGCCGCGCCCCAGCCCGCCCGTTACGTCGGCGGGCACCCGCTGGCCGGCCGGGAGCGCTCCGGGCCGCTGGCGGCCCGCGGCACCCTCTTCGAGGGCCGCCCCTGGGTGCTCACGCCGTCGCGGCTCACCTCGCCCGCAGCTCTGGCGCGGGCCCGCCGGCTGGCCGAGCTGTGCGGCGCCGTCCCGCTGGTGATGGCCAGCCGCGCCCACGACGAAGCCGTCGCCCTGACCTCCCACGTTCCCCACCTGCTGGCCAGTCTGATGGCCGCCCGGCTGCGGGACGACCCCGACGGGGTGTCCCGGCTGGCCGGCCAGGGGCTGCGCGACGTCACGCGGATCGCCGGGGGCGACTCCCGGCTGTGGGCGGACATCATCGAGACGAACGCGCCGGCCCTCGCCGGGGTCGTACGGGCCGTGCACGCCGACCTCACCCGGCTGGTGCCGGCGCTCGACGCGCTCGCCGGGCACGGCGCCGGGGACCGCGAGGAGGGCCTGCGGACCGTCGTCGACCTCCTCGACCGCGGCATCGCCGGCCTCGGCGCGATCCCCGGCGCCCGCCCCCGGCCCGCCGGGCGCACCCCTGCGCTGCACGTGGCGGTCCCCGGCCGGCCGGGGGAACTGGGGCGTTTCCTGGGGGCGGTCGCGGGCCTCGGCGTGGATGCCGAGAGCGCGTCGGTGGACACCGCCGCCGACGGCGGATTCACGGTACGGTGCCCGGTGCACCCGTCCGACGCCGGTCGAATCGCGGCGAAACTCAAGGCCGACGGGTGGGACGCGGAGGCCGACGGCGGAGAAACCGAACTCAGCACCGCTCCCCGGTGACCCCCGTCACCTTTCACGCGCACATACCCCACCGTCCAAGTGCGGAATTTTCCAAGCGCGCCCGCGCGTGTCCAAGTGTGCAGATTGCGCTCTTGGACGCCGTTGTCGGAATGCACGCGGACATGCTTTTCTAAGCGCCGGAAGACGACTTCATCAATTGCCTTCGCGTGGGGGAATTCCATGGCTGCTCCGGGTCCCGAAGCACTCGTCGCCGGCGCGGGACCGAACGCCCCGGCGCCCGGCGCCACCGTGCCTTCGTCGCCGCTGCGCAAGGCCGAGCTGCACGGCAGCGTGTCCGACCCCGTCCTGGACACCATGAACTTCCTCAACGAGATCACGCTCCGCTACCCCGACGCGATCTCCTTCGCACCCGGCCGCCCGTACGACGGGTTCTTCGACACCGAGCAGGTCTTCACGCACATGCGGACCTACCTCGACCACCTGGCCGCCCGGGGCGGCACGCCGCAGGAGATCCGCACCGCCCTCTACCAGTACGGCCCGACCGCCGGTCAGATCCGCGAGATCATCGCCGAGTCGCTGCGCGCCGACGAGGGCATCGACGTGCCGGCCGAGGCCGTCGTGGTGACCGTCGGCGCCCAGGAGGCCATGCTGCTGGTGCTGCGCGCCCTCATCGGCGGGCCCGACGACGTCCTGATGGTCGCCAGCCCGTGCTACGTCGGCATCACCGGGGCTGCCCGGCTGCTCGACATCGCCGTGCACCCGGTGGAGGAGCGCGAGGACGGCTTTAACGCCGCCGATCTCGAAGCCGCGGTGCTGGCGGAGAAGGCGCGCGGCCGCCGGCCCAGGGCCTTCTACCTGGTCCCCGACCACTCCAACCCCTCGGGCGCCACGCTCACACCGCAGGCCCGCACGGACCTGCTCGACCTGGCCGCCCGCCACGACCTGCTCGTCCTGGAGGACAGCCCGTACCGGCTGGTGAGCCCCGGCCCGCCGCCGCCCACCCTGAAGTCGCTCGACCGCGCCCGCCGCGTCGTCCACCTCGGCTCGTACTCCAAGACCGTCTTCCCCGGCGCCCGCGTCGGCTTCGCCGTCGCCGACCAGACCGTCGTCGACGAGTCCGGGGCCACCAGCCTGCTCGCCGACGAACTCGCCAAGATCAAGAGCATGGTGACGGTGAACACCCCGTCGCTGAGCCAGGCCGCCGTCGCCGGCGCGCTGCTGGCCGCACAGGGGCTCGTCTCCGAGCTGAACTCCCGCGCGGCCGCGTACTACGGAGACGCCATGCGGGCCATGCTCCGGGCCCTGGACGCGCGGCTGCCCGCCGACCGCAGGAGCGCCCTGGGGGTGCGGTGGAACCGGCCCGAGGGCGGCTTCTTCCTCACCGTGCAGGTGCCGTTCCGCGCCGGCAACGCGGCTCTGACCCGCTCCGCCCAGGACTTCGGCGTCATCTGGACGCCGATGAGCCACTTCTACCCCGGAGGCGGCGGCCACCGCGCCCTCCGGCTCTCGACCAGCTATCTGACCACCGAGGAGATCGACGAGGGCACCGCGCGCCTCGCGCGCTTCATCGAGGCCGAGACCCGCGCCGGTTGACACCGCCGGCCCCCGGCCGGTCTCCGTCCTCATCCGTCCGGCTCCAGTTCGAAAGGACCGCACGTGAACGGCATCAGCAGAGCACGACGACCGCGCAGCAAGAAGCGCATGTGGGGGTGGACCTTCCGATGACCACCGGCGTGGAGCCCGCTCGGCTCCTGGACCCGCTGTCCGCGACAGCACAGGTGCCCGGCCCGTACCGGCCCCGCATCCTCGGGGTGGGCACGGCCGCCACCCCCACGTCGTACACCCAGCAGGAGGTGCTCGACGCCTTCGGCATCACCGACCCGAGGATCAGCTCCGTCTTCCTCAACAGCGCGATAGAACGGCGCCATCTGACGCTGCCCGCCCCCGACGAGGACGGAGTCCGGCACTCCGAGCCGCAGGGCGACCTGCTCGACAAGCACAAGGCCACGGCGATCGAGATGGGCGCCGAAGCCCTCCGCGCCTGCCTGAAGAGCGCCGGCCACGACCTGTCGGACCTGCGCCACCTGTGCTGCGTGACGTCCACCGGCTTCCTCACCCCGGGGCTCAGCGCGCTGCTGATCCGCGAGCTGGGCATCGACCGGCACTGTAGCCGCTCCGACATCGTGGGCATGGGCTGCAACGCGGGGCTGAACGCGCTGAACGTCGTCGCCGGCTGGTCGGCCGCGCACCCGGGCGAACTCGCCGTCGTGCTCTGCGCGGAAGCCTGCTCCGCGGCGTACGCCTTCGACGAGACCATGCGCACCGCCGTCGTCAACAGCCTCTTCGGCGACGGCGCCGCCGCCGTCGCGCTCATGTCCGGCCCGGCCGCGGCCACTCCCGACGGCGTCCGCGGCCCGGACGTCCTGAAGTTCGCCAGTTGCCTCATCCCCGAGGCGCTGGAGGCGATGCGCTACGACTGGGACCGCGACCAGGACCGGTTCAGCTTCTTCCTCGACCCGCTGATCCCCTACGTCGTCGGCGCCCACGCCGAACTGGTCGTGGACCGGCTGCTCGCGGACACCGGGCTGCGCCGCAGCGACATCCGGCACTGGCTGGTGCACTCCGGCGGCAAGAAGGTGATCGACGCCGTCGTCGTGAACCTCGGGCTCACCCGCCACGACGTCCGCCACACGGTCGGCGTGCTGCGCGACTACGGCAACGTGTCGAGCGGCTCGTTCCTCTTCTCGTACGAGCGCCTGCTCGACGAGGACGTCACCCGCCCCGGAGACCACGGCGTGCTCATGACCATGGGCCCGGGCTCCACGATTGAAACGGCGCTGGTCCGATGGTGAGAGCGGAGGGTGCGATGAGCGACACGCTCACGCTGATGATCGACGGGGCCGAGCCGCCGACGGCCGCGGCCGTCAAGGCGCTCGGCACGCTCTGCGACGAGGCGGAGGACGGCGGCGGCACCGGCATCGTCACGGTGCACGTCACCGGCGCCCCCGGGCCGGGCTGGACCAGGGGCCTCGACGTCCAACTGGTCAGCAAGTGGGAGCGGGTGCTGCGCCGGCTCGAACGGCTGCCGGCGGCCACCGTCGCGGTCGCCCGCGGCGACTGCGGCGGCGCGGCGCTCGACGCCTTCCTCGCCGCCGACATCCGCGTCGCCACCCCCGGCGCCCGGCTGCTCGTCGCCCGGGACGGGGAGGCCACCTGGCCCGGCATGGCGAGCTACCGGCTCGTCCAACTGGCCGGCGCCGCCGGGATCCGCCGGGCCGTGCTGTTCGGCCTGCCCATCGACGCGCCCGAGGCGCGGACCCTGGGCATCGTCGACGACCTCGCCGCGGACCCCGCGAGCGGCGTCGCCGCTGCCGCCGGGCTGGTCAGCGGGCTGTCCGGCAAGGAGGTCGCCATCCGCCGGCAGTTGCTCTTCGACGCCACGACGACCAGCTTCGAGGACGCGCTGGGCCGGCACCTCGCCGCCTGCGACCGGTCGCTGCGGGCGGACGCCGCCCGGGTGGGCCCGTGACCGCGGACCGGCGGCCGGCGGACGCCCGGGACGGCTGGCCCGAGGTCGGCGCCGCGCTCGCCCTGGCCGAGGAGAAGATCGCCGCGCTGCCACCGCCCGCCGCCCGCTCGCCCGCCCAGCGGACCCGGGCCGCCGGGGTGCTCGACGAGGCCCGCGCGCTGCGCACCGCCTTCCTCGACGGGCACGTCGAGGCGGTCTACGACCGGCTCACCGACGGCCGCACCACACCCCTGCGGCTCGCCGAACTGGTCACCGCCGCCGCCGTCACGTACCCCGGACTCGTACCCACCGCCGCGCAACTGGCCGCCGAGCGCACCGGGCTCCAGGCCGACAAGGAGGGCCACGAGATCGACCAGGGCATCTTCCTGCGGGCCGTGCTCGCGTCCCCCGTCGCGGGCCCCCACCTGCTCGACGCCATGCTGCGCCCCACGCCCCGCGCGCTGGAGCTGCTGCCGCGGTTCACCGAGACCGGCCTGGTCGACACCCATTCCGTCCGCCTCGAACGGCGCGACGGCGCGGCGTATCTGACGATGCACCGCGACGACTGCCTCAACGCCGAGGACGAGCAGCAGGTCGACGACATGGAGACCGCGGTCGACCTCGCGCTGCTCGACCCGGGCGTCCGGGTCGCCGTGCTGCGCGGTGGGGAGATGACGCATCCGCGGTACCGCGGCAAGCGCGTCTTCAGCGCAGGCATCAACCTCAAGAGCCTGCACGCGGGCGGCATCTCGCTGGTCGGCTTCCTGCTCCGCCGCGAGCTGGGATACATCCACAAGATCGTCCGCGGCGTGCGCGGCGCGGGCGGCGCGCCCTGGCACGCCCGCACCGTGGAGAAACCCTGGATCGCGGCGGTCGACACCTTCGCCATCGGCGGCGGCATGCAACTCCTGCTCGTCTGCGACCACGTGCTCGCCGCCTCGGACGCGTACGTGTCCCTGCCGGCCGCCCGCGAGGGCATCGTGCCGGGCGCCGGGAACTTCCGGCTCGGCCGGCACACCGGCCCGCGGATCTCCCGGCAGGTCATCCTCCAGGACCGCCGGCTGTCCGCTACCGACCCCGACGCGCGGCTGGTGCTCGACGAGGTGGTCGAGCCGGCCCGGATGGACGAGGCCGTCGCCGCCGCCGTCGAACGGCTCGGCGGCCCCGCCGTCGTACCCAACCGGCACATGCTCAACGTCGCCGAGGAACCGGTGGACGGGTTCCGCCGCTACATGGCCGAGTTCGCGCTTCAGCAGGCCATGCGGATCCACGGCGAGGACGTCGTCGGCAAGGCCGGCCGGTTCACCCGGCGCTCCGCGTGACCCCCGCCCGCGGCAGCCGGTAGCCCCGGCTGCCGCGGACGCACCGGCCGCCGAGGGACCGCGGGCCCACGAGAAGGACCTCCCGGCCGGCGAAAGAGAACCGCCGGCCCGCGAAGGAGCCCACCAAGGAGAGGAGCGGGCCCGATGGCGACCGCCCGGATCAACGGGATCACCCTCGGCTTCGACGACTACGGCACGGGCGATCCGGTCGTCATGGTCACCGGGACCGGCGCCCCCGGACGCATCTGGCGCACCCACCAGGTGCCCGCCCTCACCGCCGCCGGCCACCGGGTGATCACCGTCGACAACCGCGGCATGCCCCCGAGCGACCTGTGCCTCGAAGGCTTCACCCTCCGTGACATGGCCGCCGACATCGCCGCGCTCATCGAGCACCTCGGCCTCGCCCCGTGCCGCGTCGTCGGCTTCTCCCTGGGCGCGACCCTCGTGCAGGAACTCCTCCTCGCCCGCCCCGAACTGGTCCGGCAGGCCGTCCTCATGGCTCCCACCGGGCGCGCCGACGGCCTGGTCTCGGCCATGACCGCCGCCGAACTCGACCTCTGCGACAGCGGCGTGAAGCTCCCCCCGCGCTACGCCGCGTACGTCAACGCCCTCCAGAATCTCTCCCCGGAGACGCTGAACGACGAGACGGCGCTGCGGGACTGGCTCGACGTCTTCGAGATGACCGCCGTCGACATGTCGGCTTTCCGCGGGCAGTTGGAGCTTCAGGCGATGGGCGACCGGCTCGGTGCGTACCGGCGCATATCCTGCCCGTGCCTGGTCATCGCCTTCGGCGACGACCTCGTCATCCGACCGCACCTGTCGCGCGAGGTCGCGGCCGCCGTCCCCGGATGCGCGTACGTCGAGATCCCCGGCTGCGGCCACTACGGCTATCTGGAGAAGCCGGACGCCGTCAACGCCGCCGTCCTCGACTTCTTCGCCGCCGCCACCGCCGCCGCCACCGTCCCCGCCCGAGCCGCCCGGCCGGGCCCGCCACCAGCCGGAAAGCACCGACCGGAACCCGACTGCTGACCGCGGCCTTACGCCGGTCCGCGCTAATCTGAGGACGGTTCGAACCGAGCACGGGGACACGACGAAGTGAAGCGCTGTGACCGCAGTGTGACGCAAGGTGGGGGATCGTCAGCCGTGGTGGTCGTCCTCGGACGCCCATCCGCCGCATCCTCGCTCTGCGCCCGCGAGACCGCCGGCAGGTGCCGCTGATGAGGGTTCTGGTAGTCGAAGACCACGCTGAGCTGGCCGACTCGGTGGCGCGGGTGCTGCGCCGGGAGGGTATGGCCGTCGATGTCGTGTATGACGGATCCGACGCGCTGGAGCGCACGATGACCGTCGACTACGACGTCGTCGTCCTCGACCGCGACCTCCCCGGCGTCCACGGCGACGACGTGTGCAAGGAACTGGTCTCCCAGCCCCACCACGCGCGTGTGCTGATGCTCACCGCCTCCGGGACGATCGTCGACCGCGTCGAGGGACTGAACCTCGGGGCCGACGACTACCTGCCGAAGCCCTTCGCCTACGCCGAGCTGGTCGCCCGGCTGCGGGCCCTCGCCCGCCGCGCCCAGCCCGCCGTACCGCCCGTGCTGGTCCACGGCGACCTGCGGCTCGACCCCGCCCAGCGCTTCGCCACCCGCGCCGGCGAGCGCCTGACGCTCACCCCCAAGGAACTCGCCGTCCTGGAGTGCCTGCTCTCCGCACAGGGGCGGGTGGTGTCGGCGGAGGAACTGCTCGAACGGGTGTGGGACGAGGCGGCCGACCCGTTCACCACCACGGTGAAGACCACGATCAACCGCCTGCGCTCCAAACTCGGTCTGCCCCCGGTGATCGAGACGGTGCCGCGGAGCGGCTACCGGATTTGAGGTACGCCCATGGGGCTGTCGAGGCTGCACCTGGCCGTCCTGAAGCGTGTCGGCGCGATGTCCGCGCAGCTCACGCCCCGCCGCGTCCGGGTGCGCCTCACGCTCCTGTACGGCTCGCTGTTCGTCCTGTCCGGCGCCGTGCTGCTGGCGATCACGTACCTGCTCGTCGCCCGCCCCTCCGGCGGGCTGGTGACCTTCAAGGACGTGCAGTACGGCTCCTCCCGGTCCTCCGCCCAGGCGGACACCCGCACCTACCGGCTGGACGAGCAGCTCG
The DNA here is from genome assembly GCF_045781775.1 of Streptomyces sp. 184. Lineage (NCBI taxonomy): Bacteria > Bacillati > Actinomycetota > Actinomycetes > Kitasatosporales > Streptomycetaceae > Streptomyces > Streptomyces sp. 184. The sequence continues at coordinate 3,597,073 of NZ_CP123230.1, forward strand.
GCCACGAGGGCGGCATCGTCGAGGAGATGCGCCAGCAGGCGTTGCACCAGCGGGAGGCGATGCTCGACCGGCTGCTCATGCAGTCGGCACTCGCCCTCGCCATCATGTCCGTCATCGCCATCGGCCTCGGCTGGGTGGTCGCGGGCCGCGTCCTGCGCCCGCTGCGCACCATGACCAGCACCATCCGCCACATCTCCGCCCGCAACCTGCACGAGCGCCTGGCCGCCGGCGGCCCGTCCGACGAGCTGAAGGACCTCGCCGACACCGTCAACGGGCTCCTCGGCCGGCTGGAGACGGCGCTGGAGTCCCAGAAGAGGTTCGTCGCCAACGCCGCCCACGAGCTGCGCACACCCCTCACCCTCGAACACGCGCTGCTTGAGGAGACGCTCATCGACCGCGGCGCCACCCTCGAATCCTTTCGCGCCAACTTCGAGCGGCTGCTGACGATCAGCAAGCAGCAGGCCACCCTCCTGGAATCGCTGCTCACCCTCTCCAGCAGCGACCGCGGCCTGGACAACGCGGAACCGCTCGACCTCGCCGCGCTCACCGGCGAGGTCCTGCCCGCCTTCCGGCCCGAGATCGGCCGGCGCGAGCTGGCCGTCGAGTCGGCCATCGAGCCCGCCCGCATCTGCGGAGACTCCGCCCTCATCCACCGCCTGGTGGCCAACCTCCTCGACAACGCCATCGACTACAACGTCCCGGGCGGCAGCGTCGAGATCGCCACGGGTGTACGGGACGGGGGCGCGTACCTCTCCGTCCGCAACACCGGCGCCGCGGTCCCGCCGGACCAGGTCGAGCGGCTCTTCAACCCCTTCCAGCGGCTCCGCCGCACCGCCGGCGACGGCCACCACGGGCTGGGGCTGTCGATCGTCCGCTCCATCGCCACCGCCCACGACGCGACGCTCACCGCCGAGGCCAGGGCCGGGGGTGGACTCTCCGTGACCGTCGCCTTTCCGCTGCGCGACGACGGGCCCGGCAAGGACGGCCGGACGGCCGGGTTCGCGGAGCCCGGCATCGCACCGGCCAATTTCTGAGACAGGGCTTTCCGTTTCCCCCGAATAACGCGCGTCCAACTGCTGATAATTCACAGTTGGACACCGTCCGGTTGTCCAACCTTGTCGCCCTCTGGCCTGCCTGGTTAGTGTGTGTGCCGTCTTGAGGAAACCCCACAGACGGGAGCGGTCATGGCGAATCCGTTCGACAACGAGAGCGGCACTTTTCTGGTGCTGGTAAATGACGAGAACCAGCATTCCCTCTGGCCCGCCTTCGCCGAAGTTCCGGCCGGCTGGAAGACCGTGTTCGGCGAGGAGAGCCGCAAGGCGTGCATGGACTACATCGAGGAGAACTGGACGGACATGCGGCCGAAGAGCCTGGTCGAGGAGATGGCCAGGCACGAGCAGGCCGCCGCCCGCTAGGACCCCCGGGCCCGACGACGAACACTGGAGGTAATTCGTGGCCATGATTGGCGGCTCCGGGCCGGTCATCATGCGCGCCGGCGGGCCGGATTCGGTCACCAGGCAGAAGGTGAAGAAGGGTACGGCGAAGCGCATCCTTCCCTACACCCGGCCGCACCGACTCAGAATTTTCGTGCTGTTCGCGGTCACCGCGCTCAACGCGGGAATCGTGGTGGCCGTCCCCATTCTCTTCAAATACCTCATCGACAACGGCATCATGCCCCGGGACACCTCCGTCGTCGTCTGGATCGCCGTGGCCGTCGCGGTCCTGTCGATGTTTCAGACCGTCGTCGGCTTCGCCGAGGCATGGCTCTCCGGCAAGGTCAGCGAAGGGCTCATCTACGACCTGCGCACGGAGGTCTTCGACCACGTGCAGCGCCAGCCCCTCGGGTTCTTCACCCGCGCGCAGACCGGCTCGCTGGTCAGCCGGCTCAACACCGACGTCGTCGGCGCGCAGCAGGCCCTGACGTCGCTGCTGTCCACCGTCGTCTCCGCCGGTCTGACCGCGCTGCTCGTGCTGGGCGCGATGTTCTACCTCTCCTGGACGATCACGCTGATCAGCCTGGTGATGCTCCCGCTGTTCATCCTCCCCGGCAAGGTCGTCGGCCACCGGCTCCAGCGCGTCATGCGCGAGCACATGCAGGTAAACGGCGAGATCGGCGCCTTCATGAGCGAGCGGTTCAACGTCACCGGCGCGCTGCTCGCCAAGCTCTACGGCCGGCCCGAGACCGAGAACGGGATGTTCGCCGACCTCGCGGGCAAGGGCCGCGACCTCGGCGTCCGCGCCTCGGTGTACTCCAAGCTGCTGTTCCTGTCGATGATGCTCGTCGGCTCCCTGTCCACCGCGCTGGTCTACGGGCTCGGCGGCGGGCTCGTCATCGAGGGCGTCTTCCAGATCGGCACCCTGGTCGCGCTGGCCACCCTGCTCACCCGGCTGCTCGCGCCCATCAACCAGCTCTCCGGCGCCCAGCGGGACATCCTGATGGCCCTGGTCAGCTTCGACCGGCTCTTCGAGATCCTCGACCTCAAGCCGCTCATCCAGGAGAAGCCGCACGCCCGCGCCCTGCCCGCGATCACCGCGAACGGGGCCGCGGCCGGCACGGCCGTCGGCGCGCCCGAGATCGAGTTCTCGGGTGTCTCCTTCCGCTACCCGTCCGCGGCGGACGTCTCCCTCGCCTCGCTGGAGTCCCTGGCCGGCCCCGCGCCCCAGCGCAGCGACACCTCATGGACCCTGCGCGGCGTGAACTTCACCGCCCCCGCGGGCAAGCTCACCGCCCTCGTCGGCCCGTCGGGCGCCGGCAAGACGACCATCACCCACCTGGTGCCGCGGCTCTACGACCCGGGCGAGGGCGTCGTGCGCATCGGCGGCCACGACCTCCGCGACCTGACGCTGGCCTCACTCCGCGACACCGTCGGCATGGTCACCCAGGACGCCCATCTCTTCCACACCACCATCCGGCAGAACCTCCACTACGCCCGCCCGGACGCCACCGAGAAGGACATGATCGAAGCCTGCACCGCGGCCCAGATCTGGAGCCTGATCGAGGCGCTGCCCGACGGCCTCGACACCCTCGTCGGCGACCGGGGCTACCGGATGTCCGGCGGCGAGAAGCAGCGCATCGCCATGGCCAGGCTCCTGCTCAAGGCCCCGCCGATCGTGGTTCTCGACGAGGCGACCGCCCACCTGGACTCCGAGTCCGAGGCGGCGCTCCAGCGAGCCCTGAAGACGGCGCTCACGGGCAGGACCTCGCTGGTGATCGCGCACCGCCTCTCCACCATCCGGGACGCGGACCAGATCCTGGTGATCGACCAGGGCCAGGTACAGGAGCACGGCACCCACGAAGAACTGCTCGAACTCGACGGCCTCTATGCCGAGTTGTACCGCACGCAGTTCTCCCGCCAGCCGAAGAACGGCGACGCCCCGGCACCGGAGACGGCGCCGATGCCGCCGAACGGCCCCATGATGGACGGCCCGCCGCAGGGAATCCTCATCGGCCCCGGGCCGGGAATGGGCCCCGGCCCCGGAATGGGCGGGCCCGGCCCCGTCCTGCACGGCCCGGGACCGCGCTAGCGCCCACGGAGTTCGTCCACCGCAGGCAAGAGGACGCGCAGCGTCGCGCGGTCCGCAATCGCCCTGACCGACGTCGCCCGATTGAGCCAGTGGAGACCTCAGGAATGTCTGATTCGCGCAGCCCTGCCCTGCCAGTGGTGCATGTGACACCGTGCCCCACCGGCAGCGCATGGGATCTCCGACTCACGGACGGCCTCGAATTCGCGGCGCACCTGGAAACGTCCGCGGCAGAGGCCGCGGCCGTGACGGCGGGATTCTTCCACCGGACGACGGGTGCCCGGGACATCGCGGTCGTCGTCGAGGGCACGACGCCCGGGGCCCTGCGTATCGAGGTCACCCCGGGGAGCACGCTGCACGAACTGCGAGGGCGGGCTGAGGAATTGCTCGCCCGATCCGGGAGCGTCGGCAATGCGGTCGGCGGGGCGACAGACGAGCACGGTGTGGGGTGCGCGGTGTCCGCGCCCGCGATCCCCGAATCCCTATCCGGTCCGGAGTCGGGGGTGGCGGCGCAGAGACAGGTCTTCTTGAGATTCGCGGAACGCGCGAGCGCCGACCCGGATGCCCGGGTGGGCGACGTGGATCTGCTGGGTACGGGGGAGCGGGCCTTGGTGGTGTCGGGGTGGAACGAGACGGGCCTTTCCGTGCCGTCCGGGACGGTGCTGGACCGGTTCGAGGCGCGAGCGCGGCGCACGCCGGGCGCATGCGCCGTGCGATGCGGCGTGGACACCGTGTCGTACGCGGAGCTGGACCGGCGGGCGAACCGGCTGGCGCGGTACGTCACGCGGCTGGGCGTGGGCCCGGAGTCGCGGGTGGGGCTCTGCCTGCCGCGCGGCGTGGAGATGGTCGCGGCGATCCTGGCGGTGTGGAAGGCCGGTGGCGCCTACGTGCCGCTGGACCCGGCGTATCCGGCGGAGCGGTTGGCGTTCATGGTCGCCGACAGCGGAGCCGCGGTCGTGCTGACGGCCGGTGCCACGGCGGGGGTGGTATCGGAGTCGGCGGCGCACATGGTGTCGCTGGACGAGGCCGCGGAAGACATCGCGGCGGAGTCGTCGGAGCCGCTGGACACGGCGCTGGAGCCGGGGCAGTTGGCGTACGTGATCTACACGTCCGGGTCGACGGGCCGCCCGAAGGGTGTGGCGGTCCCGCACGAGGGTCCGGCGAATCTGGCGGAGGCGATGCGTCCGGTCCTGGGCGTGGCGGAGGGTGTGACGGCGTTGCAGTTCGCGTCGTTCAGCTTCGACGCCGCGGTGCTGGATGTGGCGGTCACGCTGGCGGCGGGCGGCACGCTGGCGATCGCGTCGGACGAGGATCGGGTGGAGCCGGCGGCGCTGGCGGAGATGGTTCGTAGCTCCGGCGTGTCCGTGGCGAGCGTGGTGCCGTCGCTGCTGAGCGTCCTCGACCCGGCCGCCGTGCCGGGCGTACGGAACTGGGTGCTCGGCGCGGAGTTGCTGACCGCCGGCCTGGCGTCCCGCTGGACGCGGCAGGCGCGGGTGTGGAACACGTACGGCCCGACCGAGGCCACCGTCATCACCACCGCCGTCCCGCTGGACTCCGCGATCGAACCGGACGACCCGCCGCCCCCCATCGGCCGCCCCATCGGCAACGCCCGGGTCTACGTGCTGGACTCCACGCTCCGCCCCGTGCCGCCGGGCGTGACCGGGGAGCTGTACATCGCAGGTGCGGGTCTGGCCCGCGGCTACGTCGGCCGCGCCGCGCTGACCGCCGAGCGGTTCGTCGCCTGCCCCTTCGAGACGGGCACGCGGATGTACCGCTCGGGAGACCTGGCGCGATGGACGGCCGAGGGCGAGCTGGCGTTCGTGGGCCGCGCCGACGAGCAGGTCAAGATCCGCGGCTTCCGTATCGAGCCCGGCGAGGTGCAGTCGGTGCTCGCCGCCCATCCGCGGGTGTCGCAGGCGGCGGTCCTCGTACGGGAGGACAGCCCAGGGGACAAGCGGCTCGTCGGCTACGTCGCGGCGATGCGGGGCGGCGTAGACACCGGTGTCCTGCGCGAGTTCGCCGCCGGGCGGCTGCCCGAGCACATGGTGCCGGCAGCCCTCGTGGTCCTGGACGCGCTGCCGCTGACCCCCAACGGCAAGGTCGACCGCGCGGCGCTCCCGCCGCCGGCGCTCGGCGAGCCCACCCGGGGGCGCAGTCCCGTCACGCCGCTGGAGCAGCGCATGTGCGAGCTGTTCGCGGACGTGCTGCACATCGGGAGCGTCGGCTCCGACGACAACTTCTTCGCGCTCGGCGGTGATTCGATCCGGTCGATGCTGCTGGTGTCCGCGGCCCGCGACGCCGGCTTCGCTCTGACCACGCGGCAGGTCTTCGAGGGCCGGACGCCGGCGCGCCTGGCGGCCCTGGTCGCGTCGGCCCGCGGCAAGGGCCCTGCCGAAGCGAGGCCGGACGCCCCGCTGCTGCATCTCGGCGCGGAGCAGCGGGCCGAGCTGGCAGCCGCGGTGCCGGGGCTCGTGGACGTACTCCCGCTCGCGCCGCTGCAAGAGGGCCTGCTCTTCCACGCGCTGTACGACGCGCAGACGCCGGACGCGTACGTCGGCCAACTCGTCGTGGACGTGGCCGGGGCGCTGGACCCGGGCCTGGTGCGGGTGTCGTGGCAGGCGTTGCTGGACCGTCACACCGGTCTGCGGGCCGGCTTTCGGCAGCCCGCGGGGACGGGCCGGCCGGTGCAGGTGGTGGTCGACGCTGTCGAGCTGCCGTGGCGCGAGGAGGACCTGGCCGGACTGGGCGCCGCGGAAGCACAGGCGGAGTCCGAACGGATCGCGGACGCCGAGCGGGAGCGGCGCTTCGATCTGGGGCGGGCGCCGCTGCTGCGGGTGGCCCTGCTGCGGCTCGGCGCGGAGCGGTACCGGATGGTCGTCACCCTGCACCACATCGCCCTGGACGGCTGGTCGCTGCCGGTCGTCCTGCGCGAGCTGTGGACCCTCTACGCGGCGGGCGGTGACGTCTCCGTCCTGCCGCCCGCGACGCCGCACCGCGACCACCTGGCGTGGCTGCACCGCCAGGACGACGAAGCCGCTGCCGAGGCGTGGCGGCAGGCGCTCGCCGACGTGGACGAGCCGACGCTCGTGGCACCGGCCGGCCGGGACGCCGGACCGGCGCCCACCGGCAAGGTGGTCGCGGAACCGGGCGCCGAGCTGACCGCGGCGCTGGAAGACCTCGCCCGCGGGCGGGGACTGACGCTCAACACGGTGCTGGAGACCGCCTGGGCGATGGTCGTGGGGCAGCTCGCGGGCCGCAGCGACGTCGTCTTCGGCACCGTGGTCGCCGGCCGGCCGGCGGAGCTGCCGGGCACGGCCGACATGGTCGGGCTCTTCCTCAACACGGTCCCCGTACGGGTGCGGGTAGCGCCCGGGCAGACGATCGCCGAAGTCCTCGACGCCGTCCGGGCACAGCAGACCGCCCTCCTCGACCACCAGCACCTGGGCCTCGCGGACATCCAGCGGCTCGCCGGGCCCGCCGCGGCCTTCGACACCCTGATGACGTTCCGGACCTATGGCGCCGCGGCGAGCGCGCCGCCGGAGCCGCTGCGGCTCACCGGCTCCCGGCTGCGCGAGTCCACCACGTACGCCCTGGCCCTGGGCGTGGAGCCGGACGACGGCATGAAGCTCTGGCTCGACTACCGGCTGGACGCCTTCGACGCGCGGTCCGCGCAGGCCGTGGCCGACCGCCTCGTCCGCGTGCTGACGCAGATGGCCGCCGACCCGGGGGCCCGGGTCGGCGACATCGACGCGCTGGGCGACGCCGAGCGGGAAGCGGTGTTGTCGGGGTGGAACGAGACGCACCTCGCGGTGCCGGCGGGTTCGGTGCTGGACCGGTTCGAGGCGCGGGCGTGGCGGGCAGCCGAGGCCGTGGCGGTGCGGTGCGGGTCGGAGGCGCTGTCGTACGGGGAGCTGGACGAGCGGGCGAATCGGCTGGCGCGGTATCTGCTGCGGCTGGGCGTGGGCCGGGAGTCGCGTGTGGGGCTGTGCCTGCCGCGTGGCGTGGAGATGGTCGCGGCGATCCTCGCGGTGTGGAAGGCCGGAGGCGCCTACGTGCCGCTCGACCCCGCCTATCCGGCCGAGCGGTTGGCGTTCATGGTTGCCGACAGCGGCGCGCAGGTGGTGCTGAGCGCGGGAGACCTGGCGCCCGAAGGTGCGGTACGGCTGGACGAGGCCGTGGGGGAGATCGCGGCGGAGTCCGGTGCGCCGGTGGAGCGGCGGGTCGGGCTCGATGAACTGGCGTACGTCATCTACACATCCGGGTCGACGGGCCGCCCGAAGGGCGTCGCCGTGCCCCACCGGGGCCCGGCGAACCTGGCGGAGGCGATGCGTCCGGCGCTGGGGGTGGCGGAGGGTGTGACGGCGTTGCAGTTCGCGTCGTTCAGCTTCGACGCCGCCGTGCTGGATGTCGCCGTCACCCTCGCCGCGGGCGGCACGTTGGCGATCGCCGCCAGCGAGGAGCGGGTGGAGCCGGCGGCGCTGGCGGAGATGATCCGTAGCTCCGGTGTGTCGGTGGCCAGCGTGGTGCCGTCGCTGCTGAGCGTCCTCGACCCAGCCGCTGTGCCGGGCGTACGGAACTGGGTGCTGGGCGCGGAGTTGCTGACCGCTGACCTGGCTTCGCGGTGGACCCGGCAGGCGCGGGTGTGGAACACGTACGGGCCGACCGAGGCCACCGTCATCACCACCGCCGCCCCGCTGGACGCGCACATCGCACCGCACGATCCCTCTCCCGCCATCGGCCGGCCGATAGGCAACGCCCACACCTACGTGCTGGACGACTTCCTGCGGCCCGTACCGCCCGGTGTCGTGGGCGAGCTGTACATCGCAGGTGTGGGCCTGGCCCGCGGCTACATCGGCCGCGGCGGGCTGACCGCCGAGCGCTTCGTCGCCTGCCCCTTCGAGCCCGGCGCGCGCATGTACCGCTCCGGCGACCTGGCGAAGTGGTCCCACGACGGGCTGCTGCACTTCGCCGGGCGCGCCGACGAGCAGGTCAAGATCCACGGCTTCCGCATCGAGCCCGGCGAGATCGAAGCCGTCCTCGCCGCCCATCCGGACGTCGCCCACACCGCCGTCGTCGTACGCGAGGACCAGCCCGGTGACAAGCGGCTCGTCGGCTACGTCGTACCGAACGGCAACGGCGTCGAGCCGGATGCCCTGCGGGAGTTCGCCGCCGTCCGGCTGCCCGAGCACATGGTCCCCGCCGCGGTCGTCGTCCTCGACGCGCTGCCGCTCACGCCCAACGGGAAGCTCGACCGCAAGGCCCTGCCCGCCCCGGAGGCGTCCGGCGAAACCGCGGGCCGTGCGCCCGCGACGCCGCGGGAGGCGCTGCTCTGCGGGCTGTTCGCCGATGTCCTCGGCGTGGAGCGCGCCGGCGCCGACGACTCGTTCTTCGCGCTCGGCGGCGACTCGATCCGCTCGATGCTGCTGGTGTCGGCGGCCCAGCGGGCGGGGCTGTCGTTCACCTCGCGCCAGGTGTTCCAGCTCCGCACGCCCGCCCGGCTCGCCGCCGTCGCCGGCACCGTGACCGACGCCGGCGACCCCGCCCCGTCCGACGCGCCGCTGGTCGACCTGGCGCCCGAGGTACTGGAGGAACTGGCGGCTGCCGTACCGGACCTGGTGGAGGTGCTGCCGGTTTCGCCGCTCCAGGAAGGGCTGTTGTTCCACGCGGTGTACGACGAGCAGGCAGCCACCGACGTCTACGTCGGACAGCTCGTGCTCGGCGTGGACGGCCCGCTCGACGCCGCCGTGCTGCGGGCGTCGTGGCAGGCGCTGCTCGCCCGCCACGCCAGCCTGCGCGCCGGGTTCCGGCAGCCGTCCGGGGCGACCCGGCCCGTACAGGTGGTCGTCCAGGACGTCGAGCTGCCGTGGCGCGAGGAGGACCTGGCCGGCCTCGGGGCCGCGGAGGCGTGGGCGGAGTCGGAGCGGATCGCCGCCGCCGAGCGCGCCCGGCGCTTCGATCCGAGCCGGCCGCCGCTGCTGCGGGTGGCGCTGCTGCGGCTCGGCGCGGAGCGGTACCGGATGGTGATCACGCTCCACCACCTCGCGCTCGACGGCTGGTCGGTGCCGATCCTGCGGCGCGAGCTGTGGGCCTGCTACGCGGCCGGGGGCAGCGCCGCCGGGCTGCCGCCCGTGACGCCGTACCGCGACTACCTCGCCTGGCTGGCCCGCCGGGACAGGGCTGCCGCCGAGGGGGCCTGGCGGCGGACCCTGGCCGGCGCGGACGAGCCGACGCTCGTCGCGCCCGCCGACCGCGACGGCACCGACGCGCCCTCCCGGGACCTCGTGCGCACCGCCGGTGCCGCGCTGGACGAGGCACTGGCAGGACTGGCCCGCACGTACGGCGTGACGCTCAACACCGTGATCGAGACGGCCTGGGCGATGGTCGTGGGCCAGCTCGCGGGCCGCGGCGACGTGGTCCTGGGCGCCGCGGTAGCCGGCCGCCCGGCGGAGCTGCCGGGCATGGAACACATGCTGGGGCTGTTCATCAACACCGTCCCGGTGCGGGTGCGGCTGGACCCGGCGCGGAGCGTCGCGGACCTCCTGGCCGACGTTCAGGCGCAGCAGTCGGCGCTGATGGACCACCAGCACCTGGGCCTCGCGGACATCCAGCGGCTCGCCGGGCCCGGCGCGACCTTCGACACCGTGATGGCCTTCGAGAACTTCCCCTCCGACCTGGCCGACCCGGCCGACCCGGCCGACCCCCATGCCGCCCACGGCCCGGCGCCGGCGGGGCTGCGCTTCACCGAGGCCACCGTGTGGGGTGAGACCAACTACCCCCTGACGCTGGTCGTCGACCCCGCGGGCGGGCTGCGGCTGAAGCTGAGCCACCGGCTCGACTCCTTCGACGCCTCCGCCGCCGACGCCGTCCTCGACCGGCTGGTGCACGTCCTGAGGCAGATGGCGGCCGACCCCGGGCTGCCCGTCGGCCGGCTCGACGTCCTCGACGGCCCCGAGCGGGCGCGCGTGCTGCGGGACTTCAACGACACGGCGCGCCCGCTCGCCGCGGGTGCGCTGCCGGAGGTGTTCGGCGAGCGTGCCGCGCGCTGCGCGGAGGCCGTCGCGCTGGTCGACGGCGAGCGGGAGTGGACGTACGCGGAGCTGAACGAGGCGGCGGACCGGGTGGCCGGCGGGCTCGCGGCGCGCGGGGTGCGGCGCGGGGATCTCGTCGGCGTGGTCATGGAGCGGTCCGCGGAGCTGGTGATCGTGCTCCTCGGGATCGTCAAGGCCGGTGCCGGGTACGTCCCGGTGGCCGCGGACTGGCCGGCGGCGCGCACCGGCCTGGCGCTCGGACGGACCGTACTGACCGTCGCGGACCGGCACTCGGACACCCCTTCGGCGCCGGTCACCCGCGTCGGCGAACTGCTCGCCGCCCCCGCGGCCGGGCCGCCGCCCGTGCGCCTCGGCGCCGACGACGTGGCGTACGTGATGTACACCTCCGGCTCGACCGGACTGCCCAAGGGCGTCGAGGTCACCCACGGGGACGTGGCGGCGCTGGCTCGGGACGGCAGGTTCGCCCGCGGCCACGAGCGGGTCCTCTTCCACTCCCCGCAGACCTTCGACGCCGCCACGTACGAGCTGTGGGCGCCGCTGCTGACCGGCGGCCGGGTCGTCGTCGCGCCGCCCGGCGCGGTGACGCCCGCGCGGCTGAGGGAGCTGATCCGGCGGCACGGGATCTCCGCGATGTGGCTTACGGCCGCGCTGTTCCACCTGTTCGCGCAGGACGACCCGGAGTGCCTGGGCGGGCTGGGCGAGGTGTGGACCGGCGGCGACGCCGTGCAGGCGGAGGCGGTCCGCCGGGTGCGGGCGGCGTGCCCGGAGCTGGTGGTCGTGGACGGGTACGGGCCGACGGAGACCACGACGTTCGCGACCTCGTACCGCATCGAGCCCGGTGGGCCCGTCCCGTCACCCGTGCCGATCGGCGGGCCCCTCGACAACATGCTCCTGTACGTGCTGGACGGCTTCCTGCGTCCGGTGCCCGCCGGGGTGGTCGGCGAGCTGTACATCGCCGGCGCCGGCCTGGCCCGCGGCTACGCGGACCGGCCGGAGCTGACGGCCGAGCGGTTCGTGGCCTGCCCGTTCGCGCCGGGGGAGCGGATGTACCGCTCCGGGGACCTGGTGCGCCGGGCCGGGGGCGGCGTGCTGGAGTTCGCCGGGCGGGCGGACGCGCAGGTGAAGGTGCGCGGCTTCCGCGTCGAACTGGGCGAGATCGAGGCCGTGCTCGCCCGCCACGAGGCCGTCGGGCAGGCGGTGGTCGTCGCCCGCGAGGACCGGCCGGGCGACAAGCGGCTGGTGGGCTACGTCGTCGCGGACGGCGGGCGGCGCGTCGGCGAGGACGCGCTGCGCGCGCACGCGGCGGAGCTGCTGCCGGAGTACATGGTGCCGTCCGCGGTGCTGGTGCTCGACGCGATGCCGGTGACGGTCAACGGAAAGGTGGACCGCAAGGCGCTGCCCGCACCGGACTTCGCCGGAAGGGCGACGGGCCGGGCGCCGCGGGGCGCGGCGGAGACGGCGCTGTGCGCGCTGTTCGCCGACGTTCTCGGCCTGGCGCGGGTCGGCGCGGACGACAGCTTCCTGGAGCTGGGCGGCGACTCGATCACGTCCATGCAACTGGCGTCCCGGGCCCGCAAGAAGGGACTCGTCCTGACGCCACGTCAGGTGTTCGAGGAGCGCACCCCCGAGCGGCTGGCCGTGGCTCTGGAGACCGCCGGGGCCGGGGCGTTCGAGCCTGCCACGGACGGGCCCGGGGACGGCGACTCGGGCGTGGGCGAGGTGCCGTGGACGCCGGTGATGCGGTGGATCGGCGCGGGCGTCGCCGCCGCCGGGTTCACGCAGTGGACGGTCGTCGGCGCACCGGCCGGGCTGACGCACGAGGTGCTGGCGGACGGCGTGGGGGCCGTGCTGGACGCGCACGACATGCTCCGCGCCCGCACCGCCCCGTCCGAGGCGCGCCCCCGCCTCGTCGTCCCCGAGCGCGGCTCGCTGGAGGCGGCCGCGCTGGTCACCCGCGTCGATGCCGCCGACGTGCCGGACGGGGAGCTGGACGAGACCACCGGCCGGGCCGCCGCGGAGGCGGCGGCCGGGCTCGACCCCGCGGCCGGCGCCGGGATGCTGCGGGCGGTGTGGCTGGACGCGGGCCCGCACCGCACCGGCCGTATCGCGCTCGTCGTCCACCACCTCGCGGTCGACGGCGTGTCCTGGCGCGTCCTGCTGCCCGACCTGCAAAACGCCTGCGAGGCGCTGGCCGCGGGCCGGCGGCCCCGGCTGCATCCCGTGCCGACGTCGTTCCGCCGCTGGGCGCGCGCCCTCGTCGCCCAGGCCGGGGGCGAGGCCCGCCAGGCGGAGCTGGAGCAGTGGACGAAGCTCCTGGTGGAGCCCGAGCCACTGGTCGGCCGGCGCGCGCTCGACCCGGCCGCCGACACCGCGCGCACCCAGCGCCGCGCGTCGTGGACCGTGCCCGCGGCGCAGGCCGCCACCCTCCTCGCCCGTACGCCCACCGCGTACCACTGCGGCGTGCACGAGGTCCTGCTCGCCACCTTCGCCGCTGCCGTCACGCGCTGGCGCCCCGGCGGGCACACCGGGCTGCTGGTGGACATGGAGGGCCACGGCCGGGAGGAGGTCGGCGGCCTCGACCCGTCGCAGACCGTCGGCTGGTTCACCACGGTCCACCCGCTGCGGCTCGAACTCGGCGGCATCGACCTGGACGAGGCCCGCGGCGGCGGCCCCGCCGCCGGCGCGCTGCTGAAGTCCGTCAAGGAACAGGCGCAGGCCGTGCCCGGCGACCGCCTCGGCCACGGGCTGCTGCGGCACCTCAACCCCGAGACGGCCGAGGTGCTGGCCGCGCTGCCCGCACCCCAGGTCGGCTTCAACTACCTGGGCCGCTTCACGGCCGCCCCCCGCGCCGGCCGCGTCAAGGCGTGGCAGCCGGCCGGCGAGACCGCGGTCGGCGGCTCCGCCGCACCCGACATGGCGGTCACCCACGCGCTGGAGGCCAACCCGGTCATCCGCGACGCCCCCGCCGGACCCGAGGTCACCCTCGCGCTCGCCTGGGCCGGCGGCGTCCTGGCCGAGGCGGACGCCGACCGCCTCGGCCGCACCTGGCTGGACATGCTCGCCGGGCTCGCCGCCCACACCGAGGACCCGGCGGCCGGCGGCCACACCCCCTCCGACTTCCCCCTCCTCGACCTCGGCCAGGACGAGATCGACCAGTTCGAAGCGATCGCGGCGAAGCTCCAAGGAGGACTGACCCGGTGAACCCCTCAGCCGTCGCCAAAGGCTCCGCCCTGGCAGAGATGTGGCCGCTGTCGCCGCTCCAGGAAGGACTGCTGTTCCACGCCGGTTTCGACGCCGACAGCCCGGACATCTACACCGTGCAGTTCATGCTCGACGTGGACGGGCCGATGGACCAGCGCCGCTTCCGCGCCGCCTGGGCCGGGCTGCTGGTCCGCCACCCGGCGCTGCGCGCCAGCTTCCACCGGCGCCCCTCCGGCGAGGCCGTACAGCTCATCACCAAAGAAGTCGCGCTGCCCTGGCGGGACGCGGACCTGTCCGCGCTGCCCGAGGCCGACGCGCTCGCCGAGACCCAGGCGCTGGCCGACGCCGAGCGCGCCCTGCGCATCGACCTCGCGGCGGCCCCGCTGCTGCGGCTGCTGCTCGTCCGGCTCGGCGAGGAGCGGCACCGGCTGGTGGTGACGACCCACCACATCCTGCTCGACGGCTGGTCGATGCCGATCCTGGTGCGGGAGCTGGCGGCGGTGTACGAGGCGGGCGGCGACCTGTCGATGCTCAAGCCCGCCCCCTCCTACGGGCAGTACCTGGCGTGGCTGCGCCGCCAGGACAAGGGCCGGGCGCAGGCCGCCTGGCGCGCCGAGCTGGCCGGGGCCGACGAGCCGACGCTTGTGGTGCCCCCGGACGCGCTCGACGGCCCGGTGGTGCCCGGGAGGGTGCGCTTCACGCTCGGCGCGGAGCTGTCCGCGGACGTCGCGGAGCTGGCGCGAGCCCACGGCCTGACCGTCAACACCGTCGTGCAGGGCGCCTGGGCGCTGGTCCTGGCCCGGCTCACCGGCCGCGACGACGTCGTCTTCGGCGCCACCGCCGCCGGTCGCCCACCCGAACTGCCCGGCGTCGAGGCCATGGTGGGCCTGTTCATCAACACTCTGCCCGTCCGCGTCCGCCTCGACCCCGCCCGCCCCGCCGCGGACCTCCTCGCCGACCTCCAGCGGCGCCAGGTCGAGCTGATGGCGCACCAGCACATCGGGCTGCCCGACGTGCAGAAGCTCGCCGGCCCCGGCGCCACGTTCGACACCCTCGTCGTCTACGAGAACTACCCCCTCACCTCCGCCGAGTCCGACGACCCCGAGGCGCTCTCCCTCCGCTTCGCGGGCGAACCCCAGGACGCCGGCCACTACCCGCTCACCCTCATCGCCTGGCCCGGCGAGCAACTGCGGGCCGAACTCTTCTACCGGCGCGACGTGTTCGAGCCCGACCGGGCGGAGACCGTCACCGCGTCCTTCGTGCGGGTGCTGGAGCAGCTCGTCGCGGACCCGGCCGCGCCGGTCGCCCGCCTCGACGCCGTCGACCCTCCGCGGCGCGCGCTGGTCACCACCGGCTGGAACGCCACCGCGGCGCCCGTGTCCGAGCCGCCGGCCCCCGAGTCGTTCGCCGCCCGGGTGGCGCGGTCGCCGGAGGCGGTGGCGGTGGTGGCCGGCGGTCAGTCGCTGTCCTACGGGGAGCTGGGCGACCGTGCGGGCCGGCTGGGCCGGTATCTGGTGGCGGCGGGTGTGGGGCCCGAGGTCCGGGTGGCGGTGCTGGTGGAGCGGTCGGCGGCGCTGGTCGAGGCGCTGCTCGCGGTGTCGCTGGCCGGGGGCGTGTACGTACCGGTGGACCCCGGCTATCCCGCCGAGCGGCTGGCGTTCGTCCTGCGGGACGCCGATCCGGCCGTGGTCCTGTGCACCTCGGCGACGTACGACGTGCTCCCGGCGGGCGGCTTCCGGACCGTGGTGCTGGACGATCCGGCGGTGGCCGCCGAGGTCGCCGCGCTTCCCGGCGGGGTGCTGCGGGCGGAGG
The DNA here is from genome assembly GCF_045781775.1 of Streptomyces sp. 184. NCBI lineage: Bacteria > Bacillati > Actinomycetota > Actinomycetes > Kitasatosporales > Streptomycetaceae > Streptomyces > Streptomyces sp. 184. The sequence goes on from NZ_CP123230.1 coordinate 3,612,657, forward strand.
AGCGGCGCGGGCCGCTGACGGCGGACCATGCGGCGTACGTCATCTACACCTCCGGCTCCACCGGCACCCCCAAGGGCGTCGTCGCCACCCACCACGGCCTGCGCAACCTCGTCGCCGACCGCATCGCGCAGTACGGCTTCGGCCCCGGCAGCCGCGTCCTGCAACTCGTCTCGCCGAGCTTCGACGTCTCGATGAGCGACATCTGGCCGGTGCTCTGCGCCGGCGGCCGGCTCGTCCTCGGCCCCGTACGGCTCGACATCTCCGGCGACGAACTCGCCCGCCTGATGCGCGAGGAGGGCGTCACGTACGTCGCCACCACCCCGACGCTGCTTGCCGAAGTCCCGCCCGAGGGCCTGCCGGAGCTGCGCAGCGTCGTCCTCGGCGGCGAACCCGGGTCGCCGGAGCTGCGCCGCCGGTGGCTGGCGGGCCGCGAGCTGTTCAACGAGTACGGCGTCACCGAAGCCACCGTCGCCTCCACGCTCGGCCGGATCCGCGACCCCCGCGGCACCCCGCCGATCGGCAGCCCCGTCACCAACTCCCGGGTGTACGCGCTGGACACGTTCCTCCAGCCCGTGCCGCCCGGAGTGGCGGGCGAGCTGTACCTCGCCGGGGCCGGCGTCGCCCGCGGGTACCTGGGGCGGGTGGGGCTGACCGCGGAGCGGTTCGTGGCCTGCCCGTTCGGGCCCGGCGAGCGGATGTACCGCACCGGCGACCTCGTGCGCTGGACCGGCGACGGCGAGCTGGTCTTCGTCGGCCGCGCCGACGAGCAGGTCAAGGTCCGCGGCCACCGTATCGAGCTGGGCGAGATCGAAGCCGTGCTGCGGGAGGCCGCCGGAGTCGGCGAAGCGGTGGTCGTCGCGCGCGACGACGGCCCCGGCGACAAGCGGCTCGTCGGCTACGTCGTCCCGGAAGGGCAGAACGGGCAGGGCGGGCAGGGCAGGCAGGACGTCGACCCGCGGCGGGTGCGCGCGCACGCCGCGGCGGTGCTGCCCGACTACATGGTCCCGGCCGCGGTGCTGGTGCTGGCCGGGCTGCCGCTGACGACCAGCGGGAAGATCGACAGGACCGCCCTGCCCGCACCGGACTTCGCCGGGCACGCCACCGGCCGGCCGCCCGAGGGCGAGACGGAGACCGCCCTGTGCGCGCTCTTCGCCGAGGTGCTGGGCCTGGAACGGGTCGGCGCCGACGACGACTTCTTCGCGCTCGGCGGCGACTCGATCACCTCGATGCAGCTCGCCTCCCGCGCCCGCCGCGCCGGCCTGGTGGTCACGCCGCGGCAGGTCTTCGACGAACGGACCCCCGAGCGCCTGGCCGTGCCCGCCGCCCGGGCCGCCGAACCGGCAGCGCCCGCCGGCGCGGACAGCGGCGTCGGCGAGGTGCCGTGGACGCCGGTGATGCGGCGGCTCGGCGAACGCACCGCGGGCCGGGAGTTCGCCCAGTGGACGGTCGTCGGCGCCCCCGCGGCCCTCCGGCCGGAGACGCTCGCCGGCGGCATCGGCGCACTGCTGGACACCCACGACGTGCTACGGGCCAGAACGGACCTGTCCGACGAGGCGGCCCCCCGGCTCCTCGTCGGCGGGCGGGGCTCCGTGGACCCGGCCGGCCGCGTGACCCGTATCGACGCCTCGGACGCGGGCGATCTGGACCGGCTCGCCGAGCAGGCCGCCCAAGCGGCCGTCGCCCGGCTCGACCCGGCGAACGGCGTCATGGTCCACGCCGTGTGGCTCGACGCCGGGCCCTCCCGCGTGGGGCGGATCGCGCTCCTCGTACACCATCTGGTGGTCGACGGGGTGTCGTGGCGGATCCTGCTGCCTGATCTGCGGGCGGCGTGCGAGGCGGTGGAGGAGGGGCGGAAGCCCGCGCTGGAGCCGGTGGCGACGTCGTTCCGGCGCTGGTCGCGGGAGCTGACGGCGCAGGCCGCGAGCGCGGAACGGCGGGCCGAGCTGACGCGCTGGACCGCCCAACTCGGCGCCCGCGCACCCGCACTGACCCGCCGCGCGCCGGACCCGGCCGTCGACACGGTCGCGTCGCTACAGAACCGGTCGTGGACGCTCCCCGCGGACCAGGCGGTGACGCTGACCAGCCGCACCCCGGCCGTCTTCCACTGCGGCGTCCACGAGGTGCTGCTCGCCACCCTCGCCGCCGCGGTGGCCCACTGGCGGCCGGGAGTACGCGGCGGCGTGCTCGTCGACGTCGAAGGCCACGGCCGCGAGACGGCGGGGGACCTCGACCTGTCCCGCACGGTGGGCTGGTTCACCAGCGTCCACCCGCTGCGGCTCGACGTGCACGGCATCGACCTGGACGACGTACGCGCCGGCGGACCGGCCGCCGGACGGCTGCTCAAGGCCGTCAAGGAACAGGCCCAGGCCGTGCCCGGCGACGGACTCGGCCACGGCCTGCTGCGCTACCTCAACGCCGACACGGAAGCAGCCGCGGCGGCGCTGCCGCAGCCGGAGATCGGCTTCAACTACCTCGGCCGGTTCCCCGCGGGCGGCGCGGGCCCGGTCGAGGCATGGCAGCCCGCCGGCGAGACCGCCGTCGGCGGGTCCGCCCCGCCCGGCATGCCGATACTGCACGCCCTCGGCACCAACGCCGTCATCCGCGACACCGCCGCCGGCCCCGAGCTGTCGTTCACCCTCGGCTGGCCCCCCGACCTGCTCGACCGCACGGACGTCGAACGCCTCGGACAGAGCTGGCTGGACATGCTCGCCGGCCTCGCCGCCCACACCGAGGACCCGGCGGCCGGCGGCCACACCCCCTCCGACTTCCCCCTCCTCGACCTCGGCCAGGACGACGTCGAACAGCTCGAAGAGATCGCCGGCAAGATCGAAGGAGGACTGCCCCGGTGAAGACCCACACCGCCGCTACCCGCCCGGCCCTGGAAGTGTGGCCGCTGTCGCCGCTCCAGGAGGGCCTGCTGTTCCACGCCGGCTACGACGACACCGGCCCCGACCTCTACACCGTGCAGTTCGTTCTCAGCCTCGACGGCCCCTTGGACCCCGCCCGCCTGCGCACCTCCTGGGAGGCGCTCCTCGCCCGCCACGGAGCACTCCGGGCCAGCTTCCACCGGCGCGCCTCCGGCGAGGCCGTCCAGCTCATCGCCCGCGAGGTCCGGCTCCCCTGGCGCGAAGCCGACCTGTCCGACGCCACCGGCCCGGACGCCGCAGCCCGGCTGGAGAAGCTGGCCGCCGAAGAGCGCGCCGAGCGCCTGAACCCCGCGGCGCCGCCCCTGCTGCGGCTGCTCCTCGTCCGGCTCGGAGCCCGGCGGCACCGACTGGTGATGACGACCCATCACATACTCATGGACGGCTGGTCCATGCCGGTGCTGCTCGGCGAGCTGTCCGCCGCGTACGAGGCGGGCGGCGACGCCTCCGGACTGCGGCGAACCGCCCCGTACCGGGACTATCTGGCGTGGCTGGGCCGGCAGGACAAGGACGCGGCGCGGGAGGCGTGGCGTGCGGAACTGGCCGGTGCGGACGAGCCGACGCTCGTCGCCCCCGCGGACCCCGCCCGGGCCGCCGTACTGCCGGAGCAGACCGAGGCACGGCTCACGGACGAGGCGACGGCGGGGTTGGTGGCGCTGGCGCGTGGGCGTGGGTTGACGGTCAACACGGTGGTGCAGGGGGCGTGGGCGTTGGTGTTGGCGCGGTTGGCGCGTCGTGGTGATGTGGTGTTCGGTGCGACGGTGGCGGGTCGTCCGGCGGAGTTGCCGGGTGTGGAGTCGATGGTCGGGTTGTTCATCAACACGTTGCCGGTGCGGGTGGTGCTGGACGGCGGGCAGCGGGTGGTGGAAATGCTCGCAGACTTGCAGGGTCGGCAGTCCGCCCTGATGGGCCACCAGCACCTCGGCCTCCAGGAGGTCCAGAAGCTCGGCGGGCCGGGCGCGACCTTCGACTCCCTCGTCGTCTACGAGAACTACCCTCACCCGCCCGAGGAGACCGCGGCACCCGACGCACTGTCCATCGACGTACTGGACTCCCGCGAAGCGACCAACTACCCGCTGACCCTCGGCATCGATGTCGCCGACCACCTCGAAGTCCGGGTGACGTACCGGCCGGACCTCTTCGGTGCGGGCAAGGCGGACGGGCTGGCGCGCCGGTTGGTGCGGGTGCTGGAGCAGGTGGTGGCGGACCCGTCGGTGCGGGTGGGTGACGTGGACGTGCTGGCGGCCGAGGAGCGGTCGCGGGTGGTGTCGGGGTGGAATGCCACGGAGTTGGCGGTGCCGGCGGGTTCGGTGCTGGATCGGGTGGGGGAGTGGGTGCGGCGGTCGCCGGGTGCGGTGGCTGTGCGGTGCGGGGCTGAAGCGCTGTCGTACGGGGAGTTGGATGCCCGGGCGAATCGGCTGGCGCGGTATCTGCTGCGGCTGGGTGTGGGCCGTGAGTCTCGGGTGGGGCTGTGCCTGCCGCGCGGTGTGGAGATGGTCGCGGCGATCCTGGCGGTGTGGAAGGCCGGTGGCGCCTACGTGCCGTTGGATCCGGCGTATCCGGCGGACCGGTTGGCGTTCATGGTCGCCGACTCCGGCGCGCAGGTGGTGCTGAGCGCGGGAGACCTGGCGCCTGAGGGTGCGGTGCGGCTGGACGAGGTAGCGGGGGAGATCGGAGCGGAGTCGGCGGAGCCGCCGGCCACGGTGGTCGAACCGGGACAGCTCGCCTACGTGATCTACACATCCGGGTCGACGGGCCGTCCGAAGGGCGTTGCGGTCCCGCACGAGGGCCCGGCGAATCTGGCGGAGGCGATGCGTCCGGTCCTGGGCGTGGCGCAGGACGTGACGGTGTTGCAGTTCGCGTCGTTCAGCTTCGACGCCGCGGTGCTCGATGTCGCCGTCACTCTCGCCGCGGGCGGCACGCTGGCGATCGCGTCGGACGAGGAGCGCGTCGAACCGGCGGCGCTGGCCGAGATGATCCGTAGCTCCGGCGTGTCCGTGGCCAGCGTGGTGCCGTCGCTGCTGAGCGTCCTCGACCCGGCCGCGGTCACGGGCGTACGGAACTGGGTGCTCGGCGCGGAGCTGCTGACCGCTGATCTCGCATCAAAGTGGTCGCGGCAGGCCAAGGTGTGGAACACGTACGGCCCGACCGAGGCCACCGTCATCACCACCGCCACCCCCCTCGACTCTGATATCGAGCCGCACGACGCCGCTCCTGCCATCGGCCGCCCCATCGGCAACGCCCACACCTACGTACTGGACGACTTCCTGCGGCCCGTACCGCCGGGTGTCGTGGGGGAGCTGTACCTCGCCGGCCCCGGTCTGGCCCGCGGCTACATCGGCCGCGGCGGGCTGACCGCCGAACGCTTCGTCGCCTGCCTCTTCGAGCCCGGCGCGCGCATGTACCGCTCCGGCGACCTCGCCCGCTGGTCCGACGACGGGCTGCTGCACTTCGCCGGGCGCGCCGACGAGCAGGTCAAGATCCGCGGCTTCCGCATCGAGCCCGGCGAGATCGAAGCCGTCCTCGCCGCCCACCCGTACGTGGCGCAGGCCGCCGTCGTCGTACGCGAGGACCGCCCCGGCGACAAGCGGCTCGTCGCCTACGTCGTCGCCTCGGAAGGCGGCGTAGCGGCCGACGACCTGCGGGAGTTCGCCGCCACCCGCCTGCCCGAGCACATGGTTCCCGCGGCCGTCGTGACCCTCGACGCGCTGCCCCTCACTCCCAACGGCAAGACCGACCGCGCTGCCCTGCCCGCCCCCGACCTCGCCGGCCGCGTGTCCGGCCGGGCCCCGGCGAACGCGACCGAGTCCGCCCTGTGCGCGCTGTTCGCCGAGGTGCTGGGCCTTGAACGGGTGGGCGCTGACGACGACTTCTTCGCGCTCGGCGGCGACTCGATCACCTCCATGCAGCTCGCCTCCCGCGCCCGCCGCGAAGGGCTCGTGCTCACCCCACGGCAGGTTTTCGAGGCGAAGACGCCCGAGCGGCTGGCCACCGTGGCCGACTTCGAGTCGGCCCCGGCCGCCGCGGACACGGGCGTCGGTGAGGCGCCGTGGACGCCGGTGATGCGCGCGCACGGCGTACGGGCGGCAGAGCCCGGGTTCGCCCAGTGGACGGTCGTCGGCGCACCGGCCGCTCTGGGGCTCGACGTGCTGACCGCGGGTGTGGCTGCCCTGGTCGACGCGCACGACGTGCTGCGGGCCCGCGCCGACCTGTCGGATCCGGCGAACCCGCGACTCGTCGTCGCCGAACGCGGCTCCGTCGGTGGCGCCGGTCTCGTCACCCGTATCGACGCCGCCGACGCCTCCGACCTCGATGCGCTTGCCGCCGGCGAAGCCCGCGCCGCCGCCGGTCGGTTGCGCCCCGAGGACGGATCGGTGGTGCGTGTGCTCTGGCTGGACGCCGGGCCGTCCCGGGTGGGCCGGCTCGTGCTCGTCGCGCACCACCTCGTGGTCGACGGCATGTCCTGGCGCATCCTTCTCCCCGACTTGCAGGCCGTCTGCGCCTCCCTCGCGGACGGCCTGCACCCGGCCCTCGACCCCGTGCCCACCTCCTTCCGCCGCTGGGCACAGGAACTCGTCACCCAGGCGGCAACCACAGAGCGCACCGCCGAACTCCGGGCGTGGACCGACGTCCTCGGCGCCCCCGAACCGCCCCTCGGCCGCCGCCCGCTCGACCCCGCCGTCGACACCGCGGCCACCATGCGCTCGCACACCTGGACCGTGCCCGCCGAGCAGGCGGCCACCCTCACGGCCCGTACGCCCGCCGTCTTCCACACCGGCGTGCACGAGGTGCTGCTCGCGACCCTCGCCGGGGCCGTCGTCCAGTGGCGGCCGGAGACCACCGGGCTCGGTGTGCTCGTCGACATCGAGGGCCACGGCCGCCAGCCGGTCGGGGGGTTGGACGTGTCCCGTACGGTCGGCTGGTTCGCCGCCGCGTATCCGCTCCGCCTCGGCGTCTCCGGCGTCGACCTCCGCGGCGCGCGTGCCGGCGGGCCGGCGGCCGGCGCGCTGCTGAAGGCGGTCAAGGAGCAGGCGCAGGCCGTGCCCGGTGACGGCCTCGGCCACGGGCTGCTGCGGTATCTCGGGCCGGGGACCGCCGAGGCGATGGCGGCGTTGCCGCAACCGCAGATCGGCTTCAACTACCTCGGCCGCTTCCCCGCCGCTTCCCCGGCCCGTTCCCCCGAGCCGTGGCAGCCGGCCGGGGAGAGCGCCGTCGGCGGCTCCGCCGCACCGGACATGCCGGTGGCGCACGCGCTGGAGGCGAACGCGGTGGTCCGCGACACGCCGGACGGACCCGAGCTGACGCTCACCCTGAGCCGTGCGGACGGTCTGCTGGACGCCGCGGACGTCGAACGACTCGGCGCGGTCTGGCTGGAGTTGCTGGCCGGGCTCGCCGCCCACACCGAGGACCCGGCGGCCGGCGGGCACACCCCCTCCGACTTCGCGCTTCTCGACCTCGGCCAGGACGAGGTCGACGAGTTCGAAGCCGACCTCGCCGAGGACGACCTCCAGTGACCCCCGTCCCCTGAACCTGCAAAGCCGCCATATCCCCAAACCCGTCCATCCGTGAGCCCCAGGTCCCTCAAGCCGTCAGACCCCTGAGCCGCAGCCGGAGATCCGCCGTGAGGAGAGACAGAGCGATGACCCGATCCGCCGTCGAGGACGTGTGGCCGCTGTCGCCGCTTCAGGAGGGCCTGCTGTTCCACGCCGCCTTCGATGAGGACGGCCCCGACGTCTACCAGGGGCAGCGGCTGCTGGAACTCGTCGGGCCCGTGGACCCGGACAGGCTGCGCGCGTCGTGGGAGGCGCTGCTGGAGCGGCACGCCGCGCTGCGCGCGAGCTTCCGGCGGCGGAAGTCGGGCGAGGCGGTGCAGGTCATCGCGCGCGACGTGACGCTGCCGTGGGAGGTCGCGGACGTCTCCGACCGGCCGGAGGCCGAGGCGCTGGCCGAGGCGGAGCGGCTGGCGGCCCGGGCACGGGCGGCGCGTTTCGACCCGGCCGCCGCGCCGCTGCTGCGGCTGCTCCTCGTCCGGCTCGACGCCGAGCGCCACCATCTGGTCGTCACCAGCCACCACGTCCTGATGGACGGCTGGTCGATGCCGGTGCTGCTCGGCGAGCTGTCGGCGGTGTACGCGGCGGGCGGCGACGCGCGCGGGCTGCCGCCCGTCACCTCGTACCGCGAGTATCTGGCGTGGCTGCGCCGGCAGGACAAGGACGCCGCGCGGGCGGCCTGGCGCGCGGAACTGGCCGGGGCCGACGAGCCGACGCTCGTGGCGCCCGCCGACCCGGGCCGGCTGCCGGTGGCGCCGGAGAGCCTGATCGCCGAGATCCCGCAGGAGCTGTACACGGGCCTGGTCGCGCTGGCGCGCGCCCGAGGTCTGACCCTCAACACCGTCGTGCAGGGCGCGTGGGCGCTGGTGGTGGCGCGGCTCGCGGGGCGTACGGACGTCGTGTTCGGCGCCACCGCCTCGGGACGGCCGCCGGAGCTGGCGGGTGTCGAGTCGATGGTCGGGCTGTTCATCAACACCCTGCCCGTGCGCGTCCGGCTCGACGGCGCGGAGCCGGTGGCCGACATGCTCGCCGCCCTCCAGGACCGGCAGTCCGCGCTCGTCGCGCACCAGCACCTGGGCCTGCCCGAGGTGCAGCGGCTCGCCGGCGCCGGCGGCGTCTTCGACACGATCGTCGTCTACGAGAACTACCCCCTGCCGCCCGAAGAGGCGCCCGCCCCCGACACGTTCGCGATCCGCATGGCCGGCGGCGCGGAGGCGGCGCACTACCCGCTCACCCTCGTCGCCGCGCCGGGCGAGCAGATGAGCTTCAAGCTCGACTACCGCCCCGACCTGTTCGACCGCGCCGCGGCGCAGAAGGTCTTCGAGCGGCTGGTGCGGGTGCTGGAGCAGATCGCCGCGGATCCGGCCGCGCCCGTGGGCCGTATCGACATGGTGGCCGCTGCGGACCGGGGGCGGGTGGTGGAGGAGTGGAACGCCACCGGGACGCCGCTGCCGGGAGCCTCCGTGCCGGAGATGTTCGCCGCGCACGCCGTACGGTCGCCGGACGCGCCGGCCGTGTCCGACGGGGCGCGGACGCTGTCGTACGGGGAACTGGACGCCGCCTCCGGGCGGTTCGCGGCGCATCTGACGGCCGCGGGCGTGCGCCGTGGCGACCGGGTCGCCGTCGTCATGGAGCGGTCGGCCGACCTGCTCGTGGCACTGCTCGGCGCGTGGAAGGCCGGCGCGGCGTATGTGCCGGTGGACCCCGACTACCCCGCGGAGCGGGTGGCGTTCCTGCTGGCCGACTCCGCCCCCGCGGCCGTGGTGTGCAGCCGGCAGACCCGCGCGGCGGTGCCCGACGACGCCGCCCCGGTGCTCGTCGTCCTCGACGACCCGCCGGCCGCGGCGGCCGTCGCCGACCGCCCCGCCGCGGCGCCCGCTCCGGTGACCGGCGCGGATGTGGCGTACGTGATGTACACCTCCGGTTCGACGGGGACGCCCAAGGGCGTGGCCGTGCCGCACGGTGCCGTCGCGGTGCTCGCCGGCGAGAGCGGCTGGGCCGCCGGTCCGGGCGAGGCCGTGCTGATGCACGCGCCGCACGCCTTCGACATCTCGCTGTACGAGGTGTGGGTGCCGCTCGCCGCCGGCGGGCGGGTCGTGATCGCCGAGCCCGGCGTGGTCGACGCGGAGCGGGTGCGCCGGGCCGTGTCCGGCGCGGGTGTGAGCAGACTGCACGTCACCGCCGGGCTGTTCCGCGTCCTCGCGGAGGAGTCCCCGGAGTGCTTCGCCGGCCTGCGCGAAGTCCTCACCGGCGGCGATGTCGTGTCCGCCGCGGCGGTGGCGCGCGTGCGCGAGGCGTGCCCCGACATCTCCGTACGGCACCTGTACGGCCCCACGGAGATCACGCTCTGCGCCACCTGGCATGTCCTGCGCCCCGGCGACCCGGCCGGCGCCGTGCTGCCCATCGGGCGGCCGATGGCCAACCGGCGGGCGTACGTACTGGACGCCTTCCTCCAGCCGGTGCCGCCGGACGTCGTCGGCGAGCTGTACGTCGCCGGGCCCGGCCTGGCGCGCGGCTACCTGGGGCGCGCCGACCTGACCGCCGAGCGGTTCGTGGCCTGCCCGTTCGGCGACGGCGGCCGGATGTACCGCACCGGGGACCTGGCCCGCTGGACGGATGACGGACTGCTGCACTTCGCGGGCCGCGCCGACGAGCAGGTGAAGATCCGCGGCTACCGCGTGGAGCTGGGCGAGGTGGAGTCCGTCCTCGCCGTCCACGAGGACGTCGCGCAGGCGGTGGTGGTGGCGCGCGAGGACCGGCCGGGCGAGAAGCGCCTCATCGGCTACGTCGTGCCCGACGGGCGGGCCGTCGAGGCGGAGCACCTGCGCGGGCACGTCGCCGCCGTGCTGCCGGAGTACATGGTGCCGGCCGCGGTGGTGGTGCTGGACGAGCTGCCGCTGACGGTCAACGGCAAGGTCGACTGGGCGGCGCTGCCCGCCCCCGGCTTCGCCGGGCGAGCGACCGGCCGGGCGCCGGCGGGCGCGGCGGAGGAGACGCTGTGCGCGCTCTTCGCCGAGGTGCTGGGCCTGGAACGGGTCGGCGCGGACGACGACTTCTTCGCGCTGGGCGGCGACTCCATCACGTCGATGCAGCTCGCGTCACGGGCGCGGCGGGCGGGGTACGTGCTGACCCCGCGGCAGGTCTTCGAGGAGAAGACCCCGGAACGGCTCGCCCCGGTCGCGGGGACCGCCCGGCGGCGTACGGCGGTACGGGACGACGGCGTGGGCGAGGTGCCGTGGACGCCGGTCATGCGGCGGCTGGGCGTACGGGCCGCGGCGCCGGGGTTCGCCCAGTGGACGGTCGCGGGCGCGCCGGCGGACCTGGGGCTCCCGGCCCTGACCGGCGGGCTGCGCGCGGTGCTCGACGCGCACGACATGCTGCGCGCCCGTACCGACCTGTCGGACGCGGCCCACCCGCGGCTGACGGTCGGCAAGCGGGGCTCGGTCGACCCGGCCGGCCTCGTCACCCGTATCGACGCGTCGGAAGCATCGGACGCGGACGACATCGACGGCCTCGACGCGCTCGCGGAGCGCGAGGCCCGCGCGGCGGCCGGGCGGCTGGACCCGGCCGCGGGGGTCATGGTGCAGGCCGTCTGGCTGGACGCGGGAGATGGCCGGACCGGGCGGATCGTGCTCGTGGTCCATCACCTGGTGGTCGACGGGGTGTCGTGGCGGATCCTGCTGCCTGATCTGCGGGCGGCGTGCGAGGCGGTGGAGGAGGGGCGGAAGCCGGTGCTGGAGCCGGTGGCGACGTCGTTCCGGCGCTGGTCGCGGGAGCTGACGGCGCAGGCGGCGCGGCCGGAGCGGACGGCGGAGGCAGGCGCGTGGGCCGACCTGCTCGGCGAGGCGGAGCCACCGCTCGGCACGCGCGCGCTCGACCCCGCCCGCGACACCGCGGCGACCATGCGCTCGCGCACCTGGACCGTGCCCGCCGGGCAGGCGGAGACGCTGACCGCCCGCACACCCGCCGTGTTCCACACCGGCGTCCACGAGGTGCTGCTCGCCACGCTCGCCGGGGCCGTCGCCGGTCGGCGGCCGGGCGCGTACGACAGTGTGCTCGTCGACATCGAGGGGCACGGCCGCGAGCCGGTCGGAGACGAGGACCTGGCGCGTACGGTGGGCTGGTTCACCAGCGCCCACCCCGTACGGACCTCGGTGTCCGGCATCGATCTCGACGGCGTACGGGCCGGCGGCCCGGCGGCGGGTGCGCTGCTGAAGGCGGTGAAGGAACAGGCGCGCGCCGTTCCCGGGGACGGCCTCGGTTACGAGCTGCTGCGCCACCTCAACCCCGAGACCGCCGAGGCGATGGCGGCGCTGCCGCAGCCGCAGATCGGCTTCAACTACCTCGGCCGCTTCGCCGCCGGCGGCCCGGCCGGACCGCCCGGAGCCTGGCAGCTCGCCGGTGGCACCGCCGTCGGCGGCTCCGTCGACCCCGGCCTGCCGCTGGCCCACGCCCTGGAGGCGAGCGCTGCCGTCCGCGACACCGCGGCCGGGCCCGAGCTGACGCTCACGCTGTCGTGGGCCGGCGGTCTGCTGGACGACGCGGACGCCGAACGACTGGGCGGCGCTTGGCTGGAGCTGCTGGCCGGGCTCGCCGCCCACACCGAGGACCCGGCGGCCGGCGGGCACACCCCCTCCGACTTCCCGCTCCTCGCTCTGAGCCAGGACGCCGTCGAGGAACTGGAAGCGGCCGTGCCCGCGCCGGCCGACATCTGGCCGCTGTCGCCCCTGCAAGAGGGCATGCTCTTCCACGCCACCTACGACGACGACAGCCCCGACGTCTACAAGAGCCAGCGCGTCCTTGCGCTCGACGGGTCGTTGGACAAGCAGCGGCTGCGCACCGCCTGGGAGACCGTCCTCGCCCGCCACCCCGCCCTCCGCGCGAGCTTCCACCGGCTGGCGTCGGGAGAGGCGGTGCAGGCCGTCGCCCGCAACGTACCGCTTCCCTGGCGGGAGGCGGACCTGTCGGGCGAGCCGACCCAGGCGGGAGCAGAAGCAGAGACGGAACGGCTCGCGGCGGAGGAACTGGGACGGCCCATGGACCTGGGGCGGGCCCCGCTGCTGCGGTTCCTGCTGATCCGCCTCGGCGACCGCGCCCACCGGATGATCATCACCAGCCACCACATCCTCGCCGACGGCTGGTCGATGCCGGTCGTCTTCAACGAGGTGTCCGAGGTGTACGCGGCCGGAGGCGACGACTCCGCCCGCGGCCCGGCGGCCTCGTACGGCGACTACCTGGCCTGGCTGGGCCGGCAGGACAAGGACGCCGCGCGGGAGGCGTGGCGTACGGAACTGGCCGGTGCGGACGAGCCGACCCTCGTCGTGCCCGCCGACCCGGGGCGCGAACCCGTCGTGCCCGAGGAGCGCCTCGTCGGGCTCACGGACGAGGCGACGGCGGGGTTGGTGGCGCTGGCGCGTGGGCGTGGGTTGACGGTCAACACGGTGGTGCAGGGGGCGTGGGCGTTGGTGTTGGCGCGGTTGGCGCGTCGTGGTGATGTGGTGTTCGGTGCGACGGTGGCGGGTCGTCCGGCGGAGTTGCCGGGTGTGGAGTCCATGGTCGGGTTGTTCATCAACACGTTGCCGGTGCGGGTGGTGCTGGACGGCGGGCAGCGGGTGGTGGAGATGCTCGCCGACTTGCAGGGTCGGCAGTCGGCGCTGATGGGCCACCAGCACCTCGGCCTCCAGGAGATCCAGGAACTCGCCGGGGCGGGCGCGTCCTTCGACACGATGCTGATGTTCGAGAACTACCCGCGGAACGACCTGGGGCTGGCCGGCTCCGAACCCGCGGACGACGACATCGGCATCACCCAGGTACGCAGCATGGCCGGCACTCACTACCCGCTGGCCATCGGCGTCGTCCCGGCCGACCGGCTGCACGTGCGCGTGACCCACCGGCCCGACCTGTTCGGCGGGCGCGAGGCGGAGGAACTGGCCCGTCGGTTGGTGCGGGTGCTGGAGCAGGTGGTGGCGGACCCGTCGGTGCGGGTGGGTGACGTGGACGTGCTGGCGGCCGAGGAGCGGTCGCGGGTGGTGTCGGGGTGGAATGCCACGGAGTTGGCGGTGCCGGCGGGTTCGGTGCTGGATCGGGTGGGGGAGTGGGTGCGGCGGTCGCCGGGTGCGGTGGCTGTGCGGTGCGGGGCTGAGTCTGTTTCGTACGGGGAGTTGGATGCCCGGGCGAATCGGCTGGCGCGGTATCTGCTGCGGCTGGGTGTGGGGCGTGAGTCTCGGGTGGGGCTGTGCCTGCCGCGTGGTGTGGAGATGGTCGCGGCGATCCTGGCGGTGTGGAAGGCCGGTGGCGCCTACGTGCCGCTTGACCCGGCGTATCCGGCGGACCGGTTGGCGTTCATGGTCGCCGACTCCGGTGCGCAGGTGGTGCTGAGCGCGGGAGACCTGGCGCCTGAGGGTGCGGTGCGGCTGGACGAGGTAGCGGGGGAGATCGGAGCGGAGTCGGCGGAGCCGCCGGACACGGTGGTCGAACCGGGACAGCTCGCCTACGTGATCTACACGTCCGGGTCGACGGGCCGTCCGAAGGGCGTTGCGGTCCCGCACGAGGGCCCGGCGAATCTGGCGGAGGCGATGCGGCCGGTTCTCGGTGCCGCCGAGGGTGTGACGGCGTTGCAGTTCGCGTCGTTCAGCTTCGACGCCGCGGTGCTGGACGTGGCGGTCACGCTGGCGGCGGGCGGCACGTTGGCGATCGCCTCCGACGAGGAGCGGAAAGAGCCCGCGGCCTTGGCGGAGATGATCCGTAGCTCGGGAGTGTCGGTGGCCAGCGTGGTGCCGTCGCTGCTGAGCGTCCTCGACCCGGCCGCGGTCACGGGCGTACGGAACTGGGTGCTGGGCGCGGAGCTGCTGACCGCTGACCTGGCCTCCCGCTGGACCCGGCAGGCCAAGGTGTGGAACACGTACGGGCCGACCGAGGCCACCGTCATCACCACCGCCGTCCCGCTGGACGCGGACATCGCCCCCGCCGACCCGTCTCCTGCCATCGGCCGCCCGATCGGCAACGCCCACACCTACGTGCTGGACGACTTCCTGCGGCCCGTACCCCCGGGTGTCACCGGCGAGTTGTACATCGCGGGCCCGGGACTGGCCCGCGGTTACATCGGCCGCGGCGGGCTGACCGCCGAACGCTTCGTCGCCTGCCTCTTCGAGCCCGGCGCGCGCATGTACCGCTCCGGCGACCTCGCCCGCTGGTCCGACGACGGGCTGCTGCACTTCGCCGGGCGCGCCGACGAGCAGGTCAAGATCCGCGGCTTCCGCATCGAGCCCGGCGAGATCGAAGCCGTCCTCGCCGCCCACCCGTACGTGGCGCAGGCCGCCGTCGTCGTACGCGAGGACCGCCCCGGCGACAAGCGGCTCGTCGCCTACGTCGTCGCCTCGGAAGGCGGCGTAGCGGCCGACGACCTGCGGGAGTTCGCCGCCACCCGCCTGCCCGAGCACATGGTTCCCGCGGCCGTCGTGACCCTCGACGCGCTGCCCCTCACTCCCAACGGCAAGACCGACCGCGCTGCCCTGCCCGCCCCCGACCTCGCCGAACGTGCCGCCGGCCGGGCGCCCGTGGGCGCCGCGGAGGAGACGTTGTGTGCGCTCTTCGCCGATGTCCTGGGCATCGGGCGCGTGGGCGCGGACGACGACTTCTTCGCTCTCGGCGGTGACTCGATCACCTCCATGCAACTCGCCTCCCGCGCCCGCCGCGAAGGGCTGGTGCTCACTCCCCGGCAGGTCTTCGAGCAGCGGACCCCCGAGCGGCTGGCAGCCGTCGCGGGTGCCACCCGGGCCGCGATCCCGGCGGCCGGTGCGGAGGACACGGGCGAGGTCCCGTGGACGCCGGCGATGCGGGCGCAGGGCGTACGGTCGGCTGACGCCGCGTTCGCTCAGTGGATGGTCGTCGGCGCACCCGGAACCCTCACCCAGGCCGTACTGACCGGCGGTCTCGGTGCCGTGCTCGACACGCACGCCATGCTCCGGGCCTCCGCCGACGTGTCGGATCCGGCGGCCCCCCGCCTCGTCGTCCCCGAACGCGGCTCCGCCGACGCGGCCCGCCTCGTCACCCGCGTCGACGCCGCCGACACCCACGACCTCGACGCGCTCGCCGGCAGCGAAGCCCGTGCCGCCGTCGCGCAACTGGATCCCGGCAACGGGGCGATGGTGCACGTCGTCTGGCTGGACGCCGGGCCGTCCCGGGTGGGCAGGCTCGTCCTCGTCGCGCACCACCTCGTGGTCGACGGCATGTCCTGGCGCATCCTGCTGCCCGACCTGCAAGCTGCCTGCGCCGCACTCGCCGACGGCCTGCCGCCGGCCCTCGACCCCGTACCCACCTCCTTCCGCCACTGGGCACACGAACTCGTCACCCAGGCCGCGACCCCGGACCGCGCCGCCGAACTCCAGGCGTGGACCGACCTCCTCGGCGACCCCGAACAGCCCCTCGGCCACCGCCCGCTCGACCCCGCCGCCGACACCGCCGGGACCCAGCGCCGCCGGTCGTGGACCGTGCCGGCCGCCGAGGCCGCCGTGGTCGCCGGGCGGGCACCGGCGGCGTTCCACACCGGCGTGCACGAGGTGCTGCTCGCCGCCCTCGCCGGGGCCGTCGCGCACTGGCGGCCGGACACGGCGGACCACGGCGTGCTCGTGGACATCGAGGGCCACGGCCGCGAGCCGGTCGGGGACGCGGACCTGTCACGGACGGTGGGCTGGTTCACCAGCTCCCACCCGGTGCGCCTCGACGTCGGCGGCGTACGCCTCGACGAGGCCCTGGCAGGGGGCGCCGCCGCCGGCAGGCTGCTGAAGTCCGTGAAGGAGCAGGCCCGGGCGATCCCCGGCGACGGCCTCGGGCACGAACTGCTGCGGCACCTCAACCCGGAGACCGCCGGGGCCATGGCCGCCCTGCCGCGCCCGCAGTTCGGCTTCAACTACCTCGGCCGCTTCCCCGCCGCCGCGCGGACCGCGTCCGTACGCGCCTGGCAGCCCGCCGGCGACACCGCCCTCGGCGGCTCCGTCGCCCCCGACATGCCCGTGGCGCACGCGCTGGAGGCGGGAGCCGTCGTCCAGGACGGGCCGGACGGCGCGGAGCTGACGCTGACGCTCACCTGGGCCGGCGGCCTGCTCGACGACGCGGACGCCGAGGCCCTGGGCGCCGCCTGGCTGCGGATGATCGCCGGCCTCGCCGCACACGCCGGGACCCCGGCGGCCGGCGGGCACACCCCCTCCGACTTCCCGCTCCTCGCCCTCACCCAGGACGCCGTCGAGGAGCTGGAGGCGGCCGTACCCACGCTGGCGGACGTGTGGCCGCTGTCGCCGCTCCAGCAAGGACTGCTGTTCCACGCGGACTTCGACGACGACGGCCCCGACGTCTACGAGGGCCGCCGCGGCCTCGCGCTCGACGGCCCGCTGGACACGGACCGGCTGCGTGCCGCCTGGGCGACGGTCCTCGACCGGCACCCCATCCTCCGCGCCGGCTTCCACCGGCTGGCGTCGGGCGAGGCGGTGCAGGTCATCGCCCGGGACGTACCCCTGCCCTGGCGCGAGGCGGACCTCTCCGGGCTCACCGAGGCCGACGCGGCACGGGAACTGCGCCGGCTGACGGACGAGGAGGGAGCCGAGCGGTTCGACCTCACCGCCGCTCCGCCGCTGCGGTTCCTGCTGGTACGTCTCGGCGAGGACCGGCACCATCTCGTCGTCAGCAACCACCACATCGTCATGGACGGCTGGTCGCTGCCCCTGCTGATCGGTGAGGTCTCCGCCGCGTACGCCGCGGACGGCGACCGGAGCGGGCTCCCGGCCGTGGCCTCGTACGCCGACTACCTCGGCTGGCTCGCCCGCCAGGACGAGGACGCGGCGCGCGAGGCGTGGCGCACGGAGCTGGCCGGTGCCGACGAGCCGACGCTCGTGGTGCCGGCGGAGTCGGTGCGGGCGCCGGTGCTGCCGGAGCGGGTGCGCTACGAGTTCGGCGCGGAGCTGTCCGCGGGGGTCGCGGAGCTGGCGCGGGCCCACGGGGTGACCGTGAACACCGTGGTGCAGGGCGCCTGGGCGCTGGTGCTGGCGCGGCTCGCGGGCCGCGACGACATTGTGTTCGGCGCCACCGCCGCGGGCCGGCCGCCGGAGCTGCCGGGCGTGGAGTCGATCATCGGGCTGTTCATCAACACCCTGCCGGTGCGCGTCCGGCTCGACGGCGCGCGGTCGGTGGCCGACATGCTGACGGAGCTGCAACGGCGGCAGGTGGCGCTGATGGCGCACCAGCACATCGGGCTTCAGGAGGTGCAGAAGGCGGCCGGCGCGGGCGGTACGTTCGACACGCTCGTGGTGTTCGAGAACTACCCGGCGCCGCCCGCCGGCTCGCCCGACCCCGACGCGCTGACGATCCGCCCCGCGGGGGTCACCGAGGACACCGGCCACTACCCGCTGACGCTGATCGCCGTCCCCGGCGAGCGCATCCAGGGCGACTTCATCTACCGCCCCGACGCCTTCGACCGCGACCGCGCGCAGGACATCCTCGCGTCCTTCGAGCATGTGCTTGCCCAACTGGTCGCCGACCCCGCCGCACCCGTCGGCCGCGTGGCGGCCGTGACCGAGGCGGGCCGCGCGCTGGTGACCCGGGAGTGGAACCGCACCGAGGCACCGCTCCCCGCCGCCCCCCTGCCCGAGCTGTTCGGCGCGCAGGCGGGGCGGTCGCCGGAGGCGGTGGCCCTGGTGGCGGGGGAGGAGTCCTTCTCGTACGGGGAGTTGGCGGACCGTGCGGGCCGGCTGGCCCGGTATCTGGTGGCGGCGGGTGTGGGGCCGGAGACCCGGGTGGCGGTGCTGGTGGAGCGGTCGGCGGCGCTGGTCGAGGCGCTGCTCGCGGTGTCGCTCGCAGGCGGTGTGTTCGTACCCGTGGACCCCGACTACCCCGCCGAGCGGCTGGCGTTCGTGGCACGCGACGCCGATCCCGCGGTCGTCCTGTGCACCTCGGCGACGCGCGACGTGCTCCCGGCGGGCGGCTTCCGGACCGTGGTGCTGGACGATCCGGCGGTGGCCGCCGAGGTCGCCGCGCTTCCCGGCGGGGTGCTGCGGGCGGAGGAGCGGCGCGGGCCGCTGACGGCGGACCATGCGGCGTACGTCATCTACACCTCCGGCTCCACCGGCACCCCCAAGGGCGTCGTCGCCACTCACCGCGGTCTGGGCAACCTGGCCCGCGCGCAGATCGACCGCTTCGCGGTCGGGCCCCGGTCGCGGGTCCTCCAGTTCGCGTCGGTGAGCTTCGACGCGGCGGTCTCCGAGCTGTGCATGGCCCTGCTGTCGGGCGCGGCCCTCGTCGTCGCCACCGCCGGCGAACTGCCGCCCCACGTCTCCCTGGGCGACGCGCTGCGTGCCGCCGGCGCCACCCACGTGACGGTGCCGCCGAGCGTGCCGGCCGTCGCCGAGGAACTGCCCGACACCCTCGAAACCCTCGTCGTCGCCGGCGAGGCGTGCCCGCCCGCGCTGGTCGACCGCTGGTCGCCGGGGCGGCGGATGATCAATGCGTACGGCCCCACCGAGGTCACCGTCTGCGCCACGATGAGCGCCCCGCTGACGCCCGGCACGGACCCGGTGCCCATCGGCGGCCCGATGGCGAACGTGCGCGCGTACGTCCTCGACGCCTTCCTCCAGCCCGCCGCGCCCGGTGTCACCGGCGAGCTGTACGTCGCCGGGCCCGGCCTGGCCCGCGGCTACCGCGGCCGGCCGGGGCAGACCGCGGAGCGGTTCACGGCCTGCCCGTTCGCGACCGGCGAGCGGATGTACCGCACCGGCGACCTGGCGCGCTGGACGGCGGACGGCGAGCTGGTCTTCGCCGGCCGCGCCGACGAGCAGGTCAAGATCCGCGGCCACCGCATCGAGCCCGGCGAGATCGAGGCCGCGCTCGGCGCGCACCCGGACGTGGCGCAGGCCGTGGTCGTCGCCCGGCAGGACCGGCCCGGCGAGACCCGGCTCGTCGCGTACGTCGTCCCGTCCGCAGCAGTCTCCGGGACGTACGACGACGGCGAACTGCCGTCCGCGCTGCGCGACCACGTACGCGAAAGGCTGCCCGAGTACATGGTGCCGGCGGCCGTCGTGCCGCTGGAGCGGATGCCGCTCACCCCGCACGGCAAGGTGGACCGCGGGGCGCTGCCCGCCCCCGACTTCGCCGGGCTGGTCTCCGCCCGCGAACCGCGGACGGCGGCGGAGACGGCGCTGTGCGCGCTGTTCGCCGAGGTGCTGGGCCTGGAGCGGGTCGGGCCCGACGACAGCTTCTTCGAGCTGGGCGGCGACTCCATCACCTCGATGCAGCTCGCGTCCCGCGCCCGCCGCGCCGGGCTGGTGCTGACGCCGCGGCAGGTGTTCGAGGAGAAGACCCCGGAGCGGCTGGCGCTGGTCGCCGGGGCGGCGGACGCC
The DNA here is from genome assembly GCF_045781775.1 of Streptomyces sp. 184. Classification (NCBI taxonomy): domain Bacteria; kingdom Bacillati; phylum Actinomycetota; class Actinomycetes; order Kitasatosporales; family Streptomycetaceae; genus Streptomyces; species Streptomyces sp. 184. The sequence goes on from NZ_CP123230.1 coordinate 3,632,514, forward strand.
GCCGCCGCGGTGGCGGACGTGGGCGTCGGCGAGATGCCGTGGACGCCCGTCATGCGTCGGCTCGGACAGGGCGTCGCGGGCGGCCGGTTCGCGCAGTGGACCGTCGTCGGCGCCCCGGCGGACCTCACGGCGGACGTGCTGGCCGCGGGGCTCGGCGCGCTGCTCGACACGCACGACATGCTGCGGGCCCGCACGGACCTGTCGGATGCCGCGGACCCCCGGCTCGTCGTGCCCGAGCGCGGTGCGCTCGACGCGGCCGGGCTGGTGACCCGTATCGACGCCGCGGGCGTGGCCGACGACGACCTGGAGGAGGCCGCGAGCGGCGCGGCCCGCGAAGCGGTCGCGCGGCTGGACCCCGCGGCGGGCGTGATGGTGCGGGCGGTCTGGCTCGACGCCGGGCCCGATCGGGTCGGCCGCGTGGTGCTCGCCGTCCACCACCTGGTGGTCGACGGGGTGTCCTGGCGGATCCTGCTGCCCGACCTGCGGGCGGCGTGCGAGGCCGCCGCCGCGGGGGAGGAGCCGGCACTCGACCCGGTCGCGGTGTCGTTCCGCCGCTGGGCCCGTACGCTCGTGGCCGAGGCCGCGAGCGAGCGGCGGCGGGCCGAGCTGGAGCACTGGACGGCGCTGCTCGGCGAGCCCGAGCCGCCGCTCGGCCGCCGCCCGCTCGACCCCGCCGTCGACACCGCCCCCACGCTGCGCAACCGCTCCTGGACCGTGCCCGCGGACCAGGCCGCCACGCTCGTCGGCCGTACGCCCGGGGTGTTCCACTGCGGCGTCCACGAGGTGCTGCTCGCCACGCTCGCCGGGGCCGTCGCGCACTGGCGGCAGGGCGCGTACGACGGCGTGCTCGTGGACATCGAGGGCCACGGCCGCGAGCCCGTCGGCGGCCTCGATCCGACGCGGACGGTGGGCTGGTTCACCGGCGTCCACCCGCTGCGGCTGCGGACGGCGGGCATCGACCTCGACGGCGTACGGGCCGGCGGTACCGCCGCCGGTGAGCTGCTGAAGTCCGTCAAGGAGCAGGCGCAGGAGATCCCCGGGGACGGCCTCGGCCACGAGCTGCTGCGCCACCTCAACCCCGAGACGGCCGAGGCCGCGGCGGCGCTGCCGCAGCCGCAGATCGGCTTCAACTACCTCGGCCGCTTCCCCGGGGGCGGCGGCCGTACGGGTCCCGTACGGGCCTGGCAGCCGGCCGGCGAGACCGCGGTCGGCGGCTCCGCCGCCGCGGGCATGCCCGTGGCGCACGCGCTGGAGGCGGGCGCCGTCGTCCAGGACGGGCCCGCGGGCCCGGCGCTGACCGTGAGCCTGTCGTGGGCCGGCGGTCTGCTGGACGACGCGGACGCCGAACGACTGGGCGGCGCTTGGCTGGAGCTGCTGGCCGGGCTCGCCGCCCACACCGAGGACCCGGCGGCCGGCGGGCACACGCCCTCCGACTTCCCCCTGCTCGACCTCGCCCAGAACCAGATCGAAGAGCTCGAAGCGGCGTTCGCCGACGAGCAGTCCCAGCCGGGCCGACCGGCGCGAAGCCGTTGATGAGGAGAGTGCGATGAGCCGATCCCTGGTCGAGGACGTGTGGCCGCTGTCGCCGCTACAGGAAGGCATGCTCTTCCACGCGGCGCTCGCCGGCAGCGGTCCCGACGTCTACACCGTGCAGTCCGCCCTGGACATCGACGGGCCGCTGGACCCCGCCCGGCTGCGCGCGTCGTGGCAGGCGCTGCTCACCCGGCACGCCGCGCTGCGCGCCTGCTTCCGGCAGGTCAGCGGAGCGAAGATGGTGCAGGTCATCGCGCGCGACGTGGAGCTGCCGTGGCGGGAGGAGGACCTGTCGTCGCTGACCGAGGACGACGCCCGCGCCGAGCTGGACCGGCTCACGGCGCGCCGCCTCGCCGAGCGGATCGATCTGGCGGCGGCGCCGCTGATGCGCTTCCTCCTCGTACGCCTCGGGGAGAACCGGCACCGGCTGGTGATGACGTTCCACCACATCCTCATGGACGGCTGGTCGATGCCCGTCCTGCTCACCGAGCTGTCCGCCGTGTACGCCGCCGGGGGCGACGCCTCGCGGCTGAAGCGGGTGCCGTCGTACGGGCAGTACCTGGCGTGGCTGGGCCGGCAGGACAAGGACGCGGCGCGCGACGCCTGGCAGGCCGAGCTGGCCGGTGCCGACGAGCCGACGCTCGTCGTGCCCGCCGACCCGACCCGGGCCGCCGTCTTCCCCGAGCACGTCATCGCCGACGTCCCCGAGCAGGTCACCAAGGGCCTGCGGGACCTGGCCCGGGCGGAGGGACTGACCCTCAACACCGTGGTGCAGGGCGCCTGGTCGCTCGTCCTGGCCCGGCTGGCGCGCCGTACGGACGTCGTCTTCGGCGCCACCGCCGCCGGACGGCCCGCGGAGCTGGCGGGCGTCGAGTCGATGGTGGGCCTGCTGCTCAACACCCTGCCGGTGCGCGTACGGCTCGACGGCGGGCAGCCGGTGCTGGAGCTGCTGGCCGACCTCCAGCGGCGCCAGTCGGAGCTGATGACGCACCAGCACCTCGGGCTGCCGGAGGTGCAGCGCCTCGCCGGCCCCGGCGCGGTCTTCGACACCCTGGTGCTCTACGAGAGCTTCCCCCCGCCGCCCGCGGGCGCCGCCACGCCCGAGGCGCTGACCATCCGCCCGTCGGGCATGTCCCGGGACGCGGCGCACTACCCGCTGACGCTCGTCGTGACCCCGGCCGGGGACCGGATGCGCTGCAAACTCGACTACCGCCCCGACCTGTTCGACCGCGACGCGGCCACGGCGGTCTTCCGGCGTGTGGTGCGGGTGCTGGAGCAGGTGGTGGCGGACCCGTCGGTGCGGGTGGGTGACGTGGACGTGCTGGACGGCGGCGAGCGGGCGTCGGTGGTGTCGGGGTGGAATGCCACGGAGCTGGCGGTGCCTTCGGGTTCGGTGCCGGCCCGGATCGAGGAGTGGGCGCGGCGGTCGCCGGAGGCGGTGGCCGTGCGGTGCGGGGCTGAAGCGCTGTCGTACGGGGAGTTGGATGCCCGGGCGAATCGGCTGGCGCGGTATCTGCTGCGGCTGGGTGTGGGCCGTGAGTCTCGGGTGGGGCTGTGCCTGCCGCGTGGTGTGGAGATGGTCGCGGCGATCGTGGCGGTGTGGAAGGCCGGTGGTGCGTACGTGCCGTTGGATCCGGCGTATCCGGCGGAGCGGTTGGCGTTCATGGTCGCCGACTCCGGTGCGCAGGTGGTGCTGAGCGCGGGAGACCTGGCGCCTGAGGGTGCGGTGCGGCTGGAGGAGGTAGCGGGGGAGATCGCTGCGGAGTCGGCGGAGCCGCCGGCCACGGTGGCCGACCCGGGGCAGTTGGCGTACGTGATCTACACATCCGGGTCGACGGGCCGTCCGAAGGGCGTTGCGGTCCCGCACGAGGGCCCGGCGAATCTGGCGGAGGCGATGCGTCCGGTCCTGGGCGTGGCGCAGGACGTGACGGTGTTGCAGTTCGCGTCGTTCAGCTTCGACGCCGCGGTGCTCGATGTCGCCGTCACTCTCGCCGCGGGCGGCACGCTGGCGATCGCGTCGGACGAGGAGCGCGTCGAACCGGCGGCGCTGGCCGAGATGATCCGTAGCTCCGGCGTGTCCGTGGCCAGCGTGGTGCCGTCGCTGCTGAGCGTCCTCGACCCGGCCGCGGTCACGGGCGTACGGAACTGGGTGCTCGGCGCGGAGCTGCTGACCGCTGATCTCGCATCAAAGTGGTCGCGGCAGGCCAAGGTGTGGAACACGTACGGCCCGACCGAGGCCACCGTCATCACCACCGCCACCCCCCTCGACGCGGACATCGCCTCCGCCGACCCGCCGCCCCCCATCGGCCGCCCCATCGGCAACACCCGCGTCTACGTGCTGGACGACTTCCTGCGGCCCGTACCCCCGGGTGTCACCGGCGAGGTGTACCTCGCCGGCCCGGGCCTGGCCCGCGGCTACATCGGCCGCGGCGGGCTCACCGCCGAACGCTTCGTCGCCTGCCCCTTCGCCCCCGGCGCGCGCATGTACCGCTCCGGCGACCTCGCCGCGTGGACGGCCGACGGGCAACTGGCCTTCCTGGGCCGCGCCGACGAGCAGGTCAAGATCCGCGGCTTCCGCATCGAGCCCGGCGAGATCGAAGCCGTCCTCGCCGCCCACCCCGACGTCTCCCGCGCCGCCGTCGTCGTACGCGAGGACCGCCCCGGCGACCGCCGCCTCGTCGCCTACATCGTCCCCGGCGGCCGGGAGCCGGACATCGACGCGGTACGCGAACACGCCGCCACCCGCCTGCCCGCGCACATGGTGCCCTCCGCCGTGCTCGCGCTGGAGAGCCTGCCGCTGACTCCCAACGGCAAGCTCGACCGCAGGGCGCTGCCCGCCCCGGACTTCGCCGAGCGCGCCACCGGCCGCGCGCCCGAGGGCGAGACCGAGGAGGCGCTGTGCACCCTGTTCGCCGACGTCCTCGGCGTCGAACGGGTCGGCGCCGACGACAACTTCTTCGACCTCGGCGGCGACTCCGGGCTCGCCATGCGGCTCGCCGGGCGGATCCGCGAGGACTTCGGCGCCGAGCTGAACATGCGGCAGTTCTTCGGCGCCCCCACCCCCGTGGGCGTCACCCGGATGCTGGCGTCCAAGACCCGGCCCGCGCTGCGCGCCGTCGAGCACCCGGAGGAGGTGCCGGCGTCCGCGGGCCAGTTGCGCACGTGGCTGATGTCCCGGCTCGCCGAGGACTCGGCCGCGTACCGCACCTCCGTCGCGCTGCGGCTGACCGGCGAACTGGACCGCGACGCGCTGCGCGCGGCGCTGGGGGACGTCGCGGCCCGCCACGACACGCTGCGCACCACCTTCGCCGCCGAGGGCGGCGCCGACCTGCGGCAGCGCATCCTCGGCGGCGCCGACGCCCGGCCCCGGCTCGACGTGACGGCGGCGACCGAGGCGGAGCTGCCGGAGCTGCTGGCGGCCCGCGCCGCGCACGCCTTCGACCTGACCCGCGAGCCGCCGTGGACACAGGCGCTGTTCGCGCTGTCGGAGACGGAGCACGTGCTGCTCCTCGTCGTGCACCGCATCGCCGCCGACGACGAGTCGCTTGACGTGCTGCTGCGCGACCTGTCGGCGGCGTACGGGGCGCGCCGCGAGGGGCGTACGCCCGAACGCGCGCCGCTGCCCCTCCAGTTCGCCGACTACGCGCTCTGGGAGCGAGAGCTGCTCGCCGGAGAGGACGACCCGGAGAGCCTGATCAGCGACCAGATGACGTACTGGAAGGACACCCTCGCCGGGCTCGCGCCGGAGCTGCGGCTGCCCGCCGACCGGCCGCGCCCGCAGCTTGCGACGCACCGCACCGGGCAGGTGCCGCTGCGCGTCGACGGCGACGTGCACGACCGGCTGACGGAGCTGGACGAGGCCGGCGAGGGCGCGTTCACCGTCGTGCAGGCCGCGCTGGCGCTGCTGCTCGGCCGGCTCGGCGCCGGCGGCGACGTCACCGTCGGCGCGCTGCTGCCGCGGCGGGACGAGGAGGGCACGCTGGAGGGCGTGGTGGGCCCCTTCGCGGGCCCGGTCGCGCTGCGCACCGACACCTCGGGCGACCCCACGTTCCGCGAACTGCTCGGCCGCGTACGGGAGGCGAACCTCGAAGCGCGCCGCCACCAGGACCTGCCGTTCGAGCGCCTGGTCGACGTGCTGGAGCTGCCGCCGTCCGCGGCCCGGCACCCCGTCGTCCAGGTCATGCTCGACGTGCACGACGGCACCACCGACGAGGAGGACACCTCCGAGCTGCCGGGGCTGAGCACCAGCCGCCTCGACCTCGGCCCCGCCGCGTCCGAGCTGGACCTGTCGGTCAGCCTCAGCGAGTGGTACCGGGCCGACGGCTCCGCGGACGGCCTCGACGGCCACCTGCGCTACGCCGCCGAGCTGTTCGACGCCGCCACCGCCGCCGCGCTCGCCCGCCGCCTGGTGCGCGTGCTGGAGCAGGTCGCGGAGGACCCGGACGTGCGCCTCGGCGACGTCGACGTGCTGCTCGACCCGGCCGAGCACCACCGGCTGGTACGGGAGTGGAACGACACCGCGGCACCGCTGCCGGACACCACCGTCGTCGGCCTGCTCGCCGAGCGGGCCGCGCGCACCCCGGACGCCGTCGCCGTCACCGACCAGGACGGCGCGCTGACCTACGGGGCGCTGGACACCGCCTCCGGGATGCTCGCCCGCCGGCTGGCCGCCCGCGGCGTCGGTTCGGAGGACGTCGTCGCGGTGGCGCTGCCGCTGGGCACCCGGCTCGCCGTCGCGCTGCTCGGCGTGCTCAAGGCCGGCGCCGCCTGCCTGTTCACCGGCCCGGACCGGCCGATGCAGGCGCTCGCGCCGCTGCGCGGCAACCGGCCCGCTGCGCTGATCTGCACCGCCACCACCGCCGGGCTGCTGCCCGCCGACCACGCGCTGACCGTCATCCCGCTCGGCAACCCCGTCCTGGCCGCCGCCCGCGGCACGTACGCGGGACCGGGCCCCGCCGACGAGGCGGGCGAGCGCGGGCCGCGGCCCGGCCACGCCGCGCTGCTGCTGGACTCCACGACGCCGCACGGCGTGCCCGCGGGCGTCGTCGTCGAGCACCGCTCGCTGGTCGGCCACCTCGCGTACGGGCCCGGGGACCCCGGGCCCGGCGAGGCGGCGCGGGACGTGACCCGGGAGGTGACGCTGGACGAACGCGCCCCCGTCGAGGCCGTGGTGACGCCGCTGCTCGGCGCGCTCTGCGCCGGCGAGAGCGTCCTGCTCGGCAAGCCCGACCCGCACGCGGCACGCCGCGTGATCACCACCCGCGACCTGCTGTGGACCCTGGCCGAACTGCCCGCCGGCGACCCGTCGTTCGCGGAGGTCACCGTCGTCGAGGACGGCGCCGCAGCCTCCGACGTGGACGCCCGCGAGTGGCGCGCCCGTCACCCGGACGCCGCCCTGGTCACCGGCTACGGCCCGCCCGGCACCGCCGGCCCCTGGCTGCACCACGCCACCGCCCCCGGGGCGCCCCTCCCCGCGGGGGTGCCCACCGGCAGCCTGGGGCGCAACACCCGCGCCTACGTCCTCGACGACCGGCTCCGCCCGGTCCCGCCCGGCGCCGTCGGCGACCTGTACGTCGCCGGCGCCACCCTCGCCCGCGGCTACCACGGCAGCACCAGGCTCACCGGCGAGCACTTCGTGGCCTGCCCGTTCGGCCCGGCGGGAGAGCGGATGCTGCGCACCGGAGAGCGGGCCGGGTGGAGCACCGCGGGGCTGCTGACCGTACGCGACCGGCGGGCCGAGGAGCACGACGAGGCACTCGCGCTGACCCGGCGCCCCGAGGGCGGCGGCGACCTCGACGTGCTGCTCCCGCTGCGCAAGGAGGGCGGCCTGCCGCCGCTGTTCTGCGTGCACTCCGCCACCGGCCTCGCCTGGAGCTACGCGGTCCTCCTGCCGCACCTCCCGCAGGACCGGCCGGTGTACGGCATCCAGGCGCGCGGCCTCGCCGGACCCGAGCCGATGCCCAAGAGCGTCGCCGAGATGGCCGCCGACTACGTGGACGAGATGAGGACCGTCCAGCCCGAGGGCCCGTACCACCTGCTCGGCTGGTCCTTCGGCGGCATGCTCGCGCAGGCGGTCGCGGCCCGGCTGGAGGAGCAGGGCGAGCGCGTGGAACTGCTCGCGCTGCTCGACGCCTACCCCGACGGCGGCGCCGGCACCTCGCTCTTCTCCAACGAGGACGCCGCCGGCCGCGCCGCCGCCGCCTCCGCCCCGCAGGGCCGGCTCGTCGGCCCCGGGGGCGACGAGGCCGCGGTCCCCGGGGTCAGCGGCCGGCTGCGCTCGCGGATGGAGCAGGTCATGCGCAACTCGGCCGGGTTCGCCCCCGAGCACACCCCGCGCCGTACGACGGGCGACCTGCTGCTGTTCGTCGCCACCGAGGACCGCCCGGCGGGCCTCCCCGTCGCCGACGCCGTCGAGAGCTGGAAGCCGTACGTCGCCGGGAACGTCGAGCCGCACGAGATCGAGGCCAACCACTTCGGAATGCTGAAATCCGCCCCCGCGGCGCATATCGGCCGCATTCTCGCCAAGCGGCTGGGCAATCCCGAGGAGGCTGCGTAGAAATGAGCCGGCGCATTGCGGGAGCCGGAATTCGGCGCAACCCGGATTCCGCATCCCGCAATGCGGCCCGGCACCGCGCGCCTTTCTCTCCGGCGCGCACCGAAAGGACGCACGAGTCGAGCAAAAGGAGCGCGCGAGTGGCCAAGGCACCGGAGATTCCCGTACACAACCGCAGGGACGGCCTCGAACCCCTGCCCGAGCTGCGCCGGATGAGCCAGGAGACGCCGCTGCTCGAAACCCCCCGCGACTGGGTCGCCACCGGGCAGGCCGAGGTGCGCCAGATCCTCGGCGACGCGGACCGCTTCAGCACCATGCCGCCCGCCGACACCGAGGAGGACCGGCGGCGCCAGATCCAGGAGGGCAACCTCCTCCAGTACGACCCGCCGGACCACACCCGGCTGCGCCAGATGCTCACGCCCGAGTTCACCAACCGGCGGATGCGCAGGCTGGAGCCCTTCATCGAGGAGATCGTCGCCGAACGCCTCGACGCCCTCGAACGCGCCGGCCGGCCCGCCGACTTCATGCGCCACTTCGCCTGGCCCATCCCCGGCCTCGTCAGTTGCGCGCTGCTCGGCGTGCCCCGCGACGACCAGGCGGAACTGGCCCGCAACCTCGACATCAGCCGGGCCGGCAACCGCAGCCGCAAGCAGCAGATGACCGCGGGAAAGGCGTACGTCGGCTACATGAGCCAACTCGTCGCGCGCAAGCGCCGCGACCCCGGCGACGACCTGCTCAGCATGCTGGTCCGCGAGCACGGCGACGACGTCGCCGACAGCGAACTGACCGGCATCGCCACCTCGCTGATGGCCGCCGGCTACGAGAACGTCGCCGGCACCCTCGGCCTCGGCACCATGCTGCTGCTCAGCCACCCCGACCAGCTCGCACTGCTGCTGGAGAAGCCGGAGCTGACCGACCGCGCGGTGGAGGAACTCCTGCGGTACGTGTCCGTGATCGCCACCTCCTCGCCGCGCACCGCCCTCGCGGACGTCCCCGTCGGCGACGCGGTGATCAAGAAGGGCGACGTCGTCGTCTGCTCCCTGCTCGCGGTCAACCGGGCCGCCCGGGACGGCGAGCAGCGGGCCGGCCACGACGGGTTCGACATCACCCGCGAGGTCACCTCCCACATGGCCTTCGGCCACGGCATCCACTACTGCCTGGGCGCCCCGCTGACCCGCGTCCAGCTCAGGATCGCCATCCCGCGGCTGCTGCGCCGCTTCCCCGGGCTGCGCCTGGCCGTACCGCCGGAAGAGCTTCGCTACCGGACGCTCGCGCCCAACTACGGCGTCGAAGCGCTCCCCGTCGCCTGGTAGGGGGTCCCATGCCACGCCCGTCCCGGCCCGCGCCCGTGTACACCCGCAGAACGCGCTTCGACCCCGCCGCCGAGCTGCGCCGCCTGGCCGCCGAGCGGCCCGTCACCAGGGTCGACGTCGGCCCCGGCGACAGCGAGGAGTTCGTCTGGCTGGTGACCGGATACGACGAGGTACGCCAGGTCCTCGGCGACCACGTCCGCTTCTCCACCCGCCGCCGCTTCGGCAGCGCGGCCCGCACGGACGGGACGTACGCCGACGACTACCGCCCGGACGACATGATCGGGCAGCTCATGGACTACGACCCGCCCGAGCACACCCGGCTCCGGAAGATGCTCACGCCGGAGTTCACCGTCCGCCGGATCCGCCGGCTCCGCCCGCGGATCGAGGAGATCACCGCCGAACGGCTCGACGCCGTGGAGCGCGCAGGCCCGCCCGCCGACCTGGTGGAGCAGTTCGCCACCCCCGTCTCCGGCGCGGTGCTCTGCGAGCTGATCGGCGTCCCCAGGGACGACCGCGGCGCGTTCCTGCGCCGCGCCCGGCAGCACCTCGACCAGGGCCGCGGCCGGCAGGCGCGGGCCGCCGCCGGGGCCGCCTTCTCGCGCTACCTCGCCGACCTGGTCGCGGAGCAGCGCCGGGAGCCCGACGACGGCTTCCTCGGCATGCTCGTACGCGACCACGGAACCGACGTCACCGACAAGGAACTCCGCGGCGTCTGCGTGCTGCTGCTGCTCGCCGGCCTCGACAACATCTCCGGCATGCTGAGCCTGGGCACCCTCGTGCTGCTGGAACACCCCGACCGGCTCGCCGAGATCCGCGAGGACCCCGACGCGGTGGACCGCACGGTCGAGGAACTGCTGCGCTACCTGACCGTGCCGCACGCGCCCACGCCCCGGACCGCCCTGGAGGACGTCACCGTCGGCGGACAACTCGTCAAGGCGGGCGAACACGTCGTCGTCTCGCTGCCCGCGGCCAACCGCGACCCGGCACTGACCGGGATTCCCGACCGCTTCGACCCCGCCCGCGAGCCGTCCGCCCACATCGCCTTCGGACACGGCATCCACCACTGCCTGGGCGCCGCGCTCGCCCGCATGGAACTCGGCATCGGCTACCCGGCGCTGCTGCGCCGCTTCCCGCACCTGCGCCTCGCCGCGCCGGCCGCGGAGGTGCCGTTCCGGCTGCACACGACCGCCTACGGCCTGGAGCGGCTGCCGGTCGCCTGGTGACCGGCGGCCGGGGAGGGGAGACGACGATGGAGGTACGGGTCGACCGCGACAGGTGCGTGGGGTCGGGGCTGTGCATGATGCACGTGCCCGCCGTCTTCGACCAGTCCGAGGACGACGGCAAGGTGCTGCTCACCACCGCGCACCCCGCCGCCGCGCTCGGCAGGTCCGTACGCGGCGCCGCCGGACGGTGCCCCGGGCGGGCCATCTCGCTGCACGACAGCGCCGACCGGGAAGAGCGGACCACCGGTTCCGGCAGGCTTCCCTGAAGTTCTCCTGAGGATAAAGCGCACCCCCGCGGCGCGCTGAGCACGACCGACGGAAGCCTATTCATGGAACTCTCATGAAAGCCGCCGCCGGCGACCTTCGCCGGCGGCGTTCTGTATCCGCCCTGTGACCGCGGCTCGCGTAGAACTTGGGCCCATGTTCACCACACGCAAACGCGCATTCGCGCAGACCCTGCTCGCCTCGTCCGCTCTGGTCGTCACCTTTGCGCTGGCGGGGTGTTCCGACGATTCCGAGGCCGCCTCCTCCGACGGCGGCACGTCCGCCTCGCCGAACGGCCCGTTCGACCAGGCGGTCGAGTACGCGCAGTGCATGCGTGACAACGGAGTACCGGAGTTCAAGGACCCGGTTCAGGACACCGGCGGCGTCATGTTCAACCAGGGCGGATTCGACCCGAACTCCGCCGAGTTCAAGTCCGCGGAGGAAGCCTGCCGCGACAAGCAGCCGCAGCGCCAGGGCGGCCCCAACGGCGGCGAGCCGCTCGACTCCGAGAAGGTCGCGGAGTGGGCGGAGTGCATCCGGCAGAACGGCGTGCCCGACTTCCCCGACCCGGAGATCGAGGGGAACAGCATGGTCGTGGACATGGGTGCCGCCGACCCGACGACGTTCGAGCCGGCCCGGCAGGCATGCCAGGACAAGTACCCCGGCGGCGGCATGCGGATCGGCGGGGGCCCGCAGTGACGAGCCGTGAGGAGACGGAGGAGCTGAACCTGCGGGAACGGCCACCGGGCGCGCTCGAAGTCCGTTCGCCCGGGCCGCTCACCGCGGGCGGCGAGTCCGAAGCCGGCGGGTCCGGCGGTGAACTCGCCACCGCCGCCCCGCCGCCCGGCGGCGACGGCGCGCCGGGCGGCACCGAGCCGGCGCGCAAGAGCCGCAAGCTGCGGATGGCGCTGATCGTGGTGATCGCGATCGGCGTCGCCGCGGCGGCGGGGCTCGCCGCCACCGGCGCACTCGGCGGCGAGGACTCCGAGGAGCCCGCCGCCGGCCCGTCGGGCCCCGCCGCCACGGCCCAGGTGAAGCGGTCGACGCTCACCAGCAGCGAGACGGTCGACGGCACCCTCGGATACGGCGACGTGTCCACGGTCCAGGCCATCGGCGCGGCCGGCGGCGGCGCGGACGCGGGCCAGCCCGCCCAGGGCGGCGGAACCGCGCAGGACTCCGGCGGCACCGCCGCCGAGGGCGCCGGCATCGTCACCTGGATGCCCAACGAGGGCTCCACGATCAAGCGCGGCGACACCGTGTACAGCGTGGACGGCGAGAAGGTCCCGCTGTTCTACGGCGACACCCCGCTGTACCGCACGCTGTCGGACGGCAGCGAGGGCGGCGACGTCGAGATGCTCGAACGCAACCTCGACAAGCTCGGCTACACCGGGTTCACCGTCGACGAGACGTACAGCTCGGACACCGCGGACGCGGTGTCCGACTGGCAGGAGGACACGGGCCGGGAGGAGACCGGCGTCGTCGAGGCCGGCGACGCCGTCACCGCCGAGAGCGCCCGGCGCGTCGCCGCCCTCCAGATATGGCCCGGTGCCAAGGCCGAAGGGGCGATCCTCGACTGGACCGGCACCGAGCGGGTCGTCTCGGTGGAGCTGGACGCGCAGTTCGAGGACCTCGTACGGGTCGGCACCAAGGCCGATGTCGAGCTGCCCAACGGCACCACCGTGGCCGGCAGGGTGACCGACATCGGCACCCCGCCCACCGCCGAGGGCTCCGCTTCCGGCGGCGCCGGCGCCGGGGGCGAGGAGGAGCAGGAGTCCACCCTGCCGCTCCAGTTGGAGGTCGGGGAGCAGGACAAGCTCGGCCGCTACCAGGCCGCGCCCGTCGACGTGGTGCTCAAGGCGGACACCCGCGAGAACGTGCTCGCGGTGCCCGTGAACGCGCTCGTCGCCCGGCAGGGCGGCGGGTACGCGGTGCAGAAGGTGACCGCCGGCGGGAGCACCGAGTCGGTGCCCGTCGAGCTGGGCATGTTCGCCAACGGGCTGGTCGAGGTCACCGGCGACGGCATCGAAGAAGGCATGTCCGTGGGGGTTCCGAGGTGACCGTCCTGTCCCATCCGGTGGTCGAGCTGACCGGGGTCACCAAGACCTACGGGGACGTCGCCGCGCTCCGCTCCGCCGACGTCGTCATCCGGCGCGGCGAGCTGCTGGCCGTCGTCGGCCCGTCCGGCTCGGGCAAGTCCACCATGCTCAACATCATGGGGACGCTCGACCGCCCCTCCGCGGGCACCGTCCGCATCGACGGGCACGACATCGACTGCCTCAGCGACCGCGAGCTGTCGGCCCTGCGGGCGGGCACCATCGGCTTCGTCTTCCAGCAGTTCCACCTCGCGCCCGGCGTCCCGGCGCTGGACAACGTCGCCGACGGGCTGCTCTACAGCGGCCGGACCCGCGCCGAGCGGCGCCGCCTCGCCGAGCGGGCCATGCGCCGCGTCGGCCTGGGCCACCGCCTCTACCACGAGCCGCACCAGCTCTCCGGCGGCGAGAAGCAGCGCGTCGCCATCGCCCGCGCGGTCCTCGGCGACCCGCCCCTGCTCCTCGCCGACGAGCCCACCGGCGCGCTCGACTCCCGCTCCGGGGCGGTCGTGATGGAGCTGCTGCACCAGCTCCACGAGGCCGGCACCACCGTCGTCGTCATCACTCACGACCGCGACATCGCCGGCTCCCTGCCCCGCGAAGTCCGCCTCAAGGACGGCAGCATCGAGCACGACTCCGCACCCGGCGCCGCTCTCCCGGCCGCCCGGCTCCCCGAGGAGGCCGCCCGATGACCGCGCCGCAGGCGACCAGGGAGATCGACCGCGCGCAGCCGTCCGCACCGCCGCCGCCCACCGCGCCGAAGCCCGCCCGGATGACCCCGGCGGACGTGCTGCGGGTCGGGGGCTCGGGGCTGCGGTCGCGGCCCATGCGGGTGTTCCTCTCGGCGCTCGGCATCGCCATCGGCATCGCCGCGATGATCGGCGTCGTCGGCATCTCCACCTCCTCCACGGAGGACCTGGACCGCCGGCTGAACGCGCTGGGCACCAACCTGCTCACCGTCACCCCCGGACAGTCGTTCTCGGGCACCGAGGCCAGCCTGCCGGAGGAGTCGGTCAGCATGATCGGGGCCATCCCGGAGGTCGAGAACGTCTCCGCCGTCGGCCGCACCGACGCGAGCATCTTCCGCAACGACCGGATCCCCGAGGAGCAGACCGGCGGCCTGAGCGTCAGCGCGGCCCGTCTCGACCTACCGGAGTCCGTCGGGCTGACGGTCACCGACGGCCGCTGGCTGAACGGGGCGACCAGCCGCTACCCCGCGGTCGTCCTCGGCCCCAAGGCCGCCGAGCAGCTCGGGATCTACGAGTCGGGCCCCGACTCGCAGGTGTGGCTGGGCGGCAGGTGGTTCACGGTCGTGGGCATCACGGCGTACAACGAGCTGGTGCCCGAGCTGGACTCGGCCGCGCTGGTCGGCTGGGACGTCGCCGAGGACGAACTGGGCTTCGCGGGCAACCCCACGACGATCTACACCCGCAGCGCGGAATCCGCCGTCGCGGACGTGCAGTCCGTCCTCGGCGCCACCGCCAACCCGGAGAACCCCAACGAGGCCACCGTCTCCCGCCCCTCCGACGCGCTGGCGGCCAAGGAGGCCACCGACGAGACGCTCAGCGGCCTGCTGCTGGGGCTCGGCGGGGTGGCGCTGATCGTCGGCGGCGTGGGCGTGGCCAACACCATGGTCATCTCCGTGCTCGAACGCCGCTCCGAGATCGGCCTGCGCCGCTCGCTCGGCGCCACCCGCGGCCAGATCCGCAGCCAGTTCCTCTGCGAGGCGCTGCTGCTGTCCGCGCTCGGCGGGCTCGGCGGCGTGGTGCTGGGCATCGGCGTGACCGTCGGCTACGCCACGTCCCAGGACTGGGCGACGGTGGTGCCGATATGGGCGATGGCCGGCGGCATCGGCGCGACGCTCCTTATCGGCGGCCTCGCCGGGTTCTACCCGGCGGTGCGCGCCGCCCGGCTGCCGCCCACGGAGGCGCTGGCCACCACCTGACGTACCGGTGCACCGCACGGGGGAGTCGGCTCGGGGGAGCCGGCACGGGTGCACCGATACGCAGAGATGTCCCGCAGACCGCGGTGCCCCTGCTGTCCCCCGAGCAGCGGGGGCTCCGCTCCGCCCGGCCCCCCTTCGGCCCTCTCTTGCCCTGCCGCCCCCGCAACAGCCCTGTCACCTGGGCTGTTACCAGGGGCTTACGCGGTCTCCGGCACGCTGACGGCATGCGTGTGCTCATCGTGGAGGATCACCGGGAGCTTGCCGAGACCGTCGCCACCGGGCTGCGCGAGGACGGCATGGACACGGACCTCGCGTACGACGGCCAGGAGGCCATAGACCGCGCCACGGCCGACGAGTACGACGTGATCGTCCTGGACCGCGACCTGCCCCGGCTGCACGGCGACGAGGTGTGCCGCGCGCTGACCAGGCACGGCAGCAGCACCCGGGTGCTGATGCTCACCGCCTCCACCACCGTCGCCGACCGCGTCGACGGCCTCGGCCTCGGCGCCGACGACTACCTGACCAAACCCTTCGCGTTCGCCGAGCTGATCGCCCGGATCCGGGCGCTGGGCCGGCGCCCGTCGAACGCCGTCCCGCCGGTCCTGACCCGCGGCGACCTGACCCTCGTCCCCGCGCAGCACCTCGCCAGCCGCGGCGGCCGCCGGCTGGACCTGTCGCGCAAGGAACTCGCGGTGCTGGAACTGCTGCTGTCCGCGCAGGGCGCGGTGGTCTCCGCCGAGGAACTCCTCGAACGGGCCTGGGACGGCGCCGCGGACCCGTTCACCAACGCCGTGAAGGTCACCGTCAGCAGGCTGCGCCGCAAGCTCGGCGACCCGCCGGTGATCGAGACCGTCCCCCATGCCGGATACCGGATCTGAGCGGGCCCGCCGTGCCGGCCGCCGGGTCCGCTGGACCGTCAGGCTCCGGCTGACGGTGCTGTACGGCGCGCTGTTCCTCGTCTCCGGCGTCGCGCTGCTCGCCATCACGTACGCCCTCGTCGCCCGCGGCAACGCCACCAAGGGCGTCCTCGTCAGGTTCGACTCCGTCGGCGGCAGCGGCCAGGGCGACCCGGACATCCGGCACGTGGCCACCGAACGCCACGAGGCCGCCCTCCAGGCCCTGCTCGCGCAGTCCGGCATCGCGCTCGCCCTGATGACCGCCGTGTCCGTGGCCCTGGGCTGGGTGATGGCCGGCCGGGTGCTGCGGCCCGTACGGATCATGGCGGGCCGGGCCCGCCGGATCTCCGAGCACAACCTGCACGCGCGGCTGGCCATAGCGGGCCCCGACGACGAGCTGAAGGACCTCGGCGACACCTTCGACGGCCTGCTGTCCCGGCTGGACTCCGCGTTCGAGGCGCAGCGCCGGTTCGTCGCCAACGCCTCCCACGAGCTGCGCACCCCGCTGACGCTCCAGCGTGCGATGGTCGAGGTCGCGCTCTCCCGCCCGGGCGCGGACGCGGCGTCGCTGCGCGCCGTGTGCGAGCGGGTCGTCGCGTCGGGGGAGGAGCAGGAGCGGCTGATCGAGGCGCTGCTGACGCTGGCCGGCAGCCAGAGCGGGCTGGTGGTCAGCGAGCCCGTCGACCTCGCCCGCGTCGCCCGCGAGGTGCTGCACGACCGCACCCGTACCGCGCCGGGCGAGCTGGACGTGCACGCCTCGCTGCGCCCCGCGGTCACCTCGGGCGACGAGCGGCTGATGGCGCGGCTGATCGGCAACCTGGTCGAGAACGCGCTGCGTTACACCCCGGCCGGCGGCTGGGTGCGGGTGGCCACGGGCGTGCAGGAGACGGGCTATCCGATGCTGCGCGTCGTCAACAGCGGCCCGCGGATCCCCGCGGAGCGCATCCCCGACCTGTACGAGCCGTTCCAGCGGCTCCAGCCGCGGGCGGCCGGCGGCGGCTACGGCCTGGGGCTGTCCATCGTCGCCGCCGTCGCCGCGGCGCACCGCGCGGAGGTGACCACGGTGCCGGGCCCCGAGGGGGGCCTCGCGGTCACGGTGGAGTTCCCGCCGCCGGACCCGGCGGACTGGTGAGCCGCCCCGTCAGCTCGCGCCGATCATCTCCACCTCGCCGCCGAGTTGCTTGACCTTGCCGTCGCCGGGCACGTGCGCCGCGTTCTGCACGGCGTAGTACTCGCGCACGCCCATCGGCTCCTCCTCCGTGACGTACAGCTTGGTGGCGTCCCCCGGGACGATGTGGAAGCCCGGCCGGGTCGCGAAGTCCACCCGCGCGTCGTAGGAGTTGAAGACGGTCAGCGCGCCGCCGTCGGCCGTGCGCAGCGCGTAGATGTCGGGGAAGGCGGGCTCGTACGCGTCGTCCCACTTGCGGTTCAGTGACTCGAACTCGGTCTCGAAGTAGCCGTCGTGCTCGGGCCTGATCCAGTCCCGGCGGGTGGTGTGGTCCTTGACCATGTTCTTGCGCACCTCGCTGTCCGCGAGGAGCTTGCCGTCCTTCTTGCCGCCCGAGACGTAGAGGTCGTTGACCGCGTCGTCGAGGCCGCCGAGTTCGGTGGTGCCGACCTCGGCGTCGGCGGCCAGCACGGTCGGCAGCCCGCCGGCACCGCGCGCGACCTCGGGGACCCGGCCCTGGATGCCGACCGAGGCGACGTTCTTCCAGGTGTCGCCGCCGGCGCGCTCGAAGACCAGCAGGCTGCGGTCGCCCTCGTCGTAGCCGGGGCCCTCCACGGGGGCGTCGACCATGTACCAGTCCCCGTCGGCGGGGATGTAGTACTCGGCCTTGTCGGCGAGGTAGCGGAACGGCTTCTTGTAGAGCTTCTGGTACTTCTTCTCGTACGTCGGGAACTGCCGGTACTGCGCCTGGCTCTGCTGGAACAGCGCGCCGCCCTCGACCTCGCCGAGCGCCTTGCGGTCCAGTTCGGCGTTGGCGGCGTTGTTGGCCTCGACGTAGCTCTCCAGCACCTTGCGGGCCTGGGCCTCGCTGATCACCGGGCGGGGCTTCGCCTTCTCGTCGCGTGGGCCGTCCGCGTCGTCGTCCGAGCCCCCGCTGCACGCCGTGGCCAGCAGAAGAGCGGCCAGTCCTGTGGCGGCGGTGGATATGGCGGTCTTGGTCGTGCCCATGGGCGCAAACCCCCCGATGCGGTCAAGATCAGTGGTCGGGGGCGAGTCTAAGCACTGGCCCCGGAGTGCCCGTGCGCCGACCCCCGAACACCGGTGCGGACGAACGCCGTGGCGGACGGCGGTGCCGCGTGGTTAGGGTGGGGCCATGCCGACCGGATTCGTTTGACACTGACGGGCCCGTGGCCCGCCTCCCGTCCGATGCGCGAGACGACCTGCCATCGAGACGAGAGGAGACGACGTCGTGACGTCGTTGTTCAGCCACCAGCAGATCCAGCACTTCCGCGCCTTCGGGTACGTGGTGCTGCGCGGCCTGCTCGGCCGCGCGGAGACCGCCCGGCTCACCGCCGAGGTGACCGCCGGCCTCACCGACGCCTACGGCGGCCTCGGCACCGACGCCGACCCGTACGACGAGGGCGGCATCCGCGGCGACTACCTGCCGCTGGCCGCCGACCGGACGCCCTTCAGCCAGTCGCTGATCGCCGACGACCCGCGGCTGTTCCAGGGCTCCGCCGAGCTGTGCGGGCGGATGACCGTGCCGACCGTGCCCAGCGCGGTGTGCTTCACCGGCAACGCCGGCTGGCACACGGACGTCGGCCCGGACGTGCCCGGGGTGACGTTCCTGGCCCATCTGGAGACCCGTACCGCGCCGACCGGCGCGCTGCGGGTGCTGCCCGGGTCGCACGACCCGGCGTACGCCCGCCGGCTGGCCGCGTACCGCGATCTCGACCCCGCGAACCAGGGGTTCCCGGGCTGGCCCGTGCCGGAGACCGTGCTGCCGACGGAGCCGGGCGACGTGCTCGCCTTCGACGTCCACCTGCTGCACCGCTCGGTGGGCGGCGGGAACCGGCTCGCGTGGCGCACCGAGTACCTGGGGTGGCCCGGTCTCGGTGACGCCGAGGGTATGCGCGTGGTGGGGGAGTTGCTCGCCGAGGACGACTACGAGGACGGCGACTTCGACCGCGTGCGCTGGCCGGA
This sequence comes from Streptomyces sp. 184, assembly GCF_045781775.1. Lineage (NCBI taxonomy): Bacteria > Bacillati > Actinomycetota > Actinomycetes > Kitasatosporales > Streptomycetaceae > Streptomyces > Streptomyces sp. 184. The sequence goes on from NZ_CP123230.1 coordinate 3,651,482, forward strand.
GTGGGACGAGTGGGCGGCCGGGGCCGCGGGGATCGCCTCGCGGCAGACCGCGCTGGACCGGCTGCGCCTGCTGGGCGCCGTGCCCGAGGCCCGTACCGCCGCCGAGGCCCGCGGCGGGTCCTGACGGAGCCGGAGAGACAAGCCGTGGCCCCCGCCTTTCCGGCGGGGGCCACGGCCCTCCTCGGTACGAAGTCGCGGGGCCCCAGGGGGCCTTGCCGCGACGGCTACCAGCGGTACCAGCGTGAGCGCCGGCCGCCGCCCGCAGGCGTGGAGCGCATCACGAAGCCCAGAAGCCACACCACGAGCACGGCCACCGCGATCCACCACAGGGCCTTGACCGCGAAGCCCGCGCCGAACAGAAGCAGCGCCAGCAGCAGTACCAGCAGGATGAGAAGCATCCTCGTCACCTCCGCAGGCCGGGTTCCCCGAGTGCCGGGGACTACACGCCGCCCCTTGTCAGGCCCCGTTGCCTGACTTCGCCTGCATTCGCCCTAGCTTGTTCGGATTCAGCACCGCGAAGATGCCGTGGATCCGCCCGTCGTGGACGTCCAGGCTCACCACCTGGCCCGCGCCGTCCACGCTGACCGACAGCGCCGGTGCGCCGTTGGCGTCGACGACGCGCGCGCCCGTGAGCGGGTAGCGGGCGACGAGCCCGCACAGGAACGCGATCACCGCCCGGCGCCGGCGGCCAGGGCGGCGTCGTACAGATTCGGGGTCCTGGCCCCCGCCCGGTCCGCCGACCGGGCCAGGGCCACCACCTCGTGCCCCACCGAGGTGAGCAGCGGCACCAGGGGGTGCCGATGGCTCCGGTCGCTCCTGCCACGAGAACGCGCAAGATTCCTCCTCGGTCCCGGAGCCCGGTCCGCCCGGTGTCCCGAGTCGTGCCATATGGACGGGCGCGCGCCCGTGACGGCCTGCGGAGTGAGCCACGTCATGGCGTCCGCGCGGTGCGGCGGTGCGCGGCGCTCGGCGGCCAGGAGAACGCGGCGGCCCGCGCGCCGGACGTCCGGACGCGCGGGCCGGGGGCCGCGAAAGAAGGGGTGTGCCGACGGCGGAGAAATCAGCGGGGGGATCAGCCGCCCGCGGGCGCCAGCCGCTCCTCGGCCGCCGCGAGGATCTCGGTCACGCGCAGCCCGAGGTGGACGTCACGGGGGTCCGGCCGGCCGCTCTCGGCCGCCGCCAGCAGCGCGTCCACGGCCCGTACGAAAGCCGGCACGGGCCCGTCGTCGTCCCGCTGCGGCAGCGTCTGCACCCCCGGCGTGCCGTGCAGCTGCACGGTGACGCCGGCCGCCTGCGGCGGGACGGTGTGGCTGAGCGTGCACGTGCTGGACGCGCCGGAGGCGTGCCGCAGCGTGAGGTGCACGGTGTCGCCCGGGCCGCGCGCGGACGTGACGGCGCCGGGCACCGCCGGGTCCACGTCGCCGAGGACCGGCAGCAGCATCGACAGCGCGTGCGGCCCGACGTCCCACAGCGCGCCCTTCTCGCCGCGCCAGGGCGAGGCCGCGTACGGGGTGTCGGCGCCGGCGAAGACGGGCGAGAGCCAGTCGGCCCGGCCCAGCAGCCAGCCCTCCTCGCCGGCCCGCTCGGTCAGCCAGCCGGCGGTCTCCTCGCGAAAGCGCAGCGTGAAGAAGACCACGGAGGCCACCCCGGCGCGCTCCACCGCGTCCACCACCCGCCCGGCGGCGGCCACGTCGGTGGCCACGGGCTTGTCCAGGAGCAGATGGCAGCCCGCCGCGGCGGCGCGCTCCGCCAGTGGCGCCTGCACGTCCGGCGGCAGCGCCACGGCGACCGCGTCGCAGTCGGCGAGGAGGGCGTCCACGTCGTCGTACGCGCGGGTGGCGAGGCGGTCGGCGACCGCGCCGGCCGCGTCCGGGCGCCGGCCCCACACTCCGGCGATCTCCGCCCGCGGGTGTGCCTGAATCCCGGGGCCGTGTGCGCGCTCGGCCCAGGGGCCGGTGCCGAGAAGTCCGAATCGCATGCGCCGAGTCTACGATCACCGCCTGCGCCGCAGGCCGGTCGGCCCGTGCTCCCGCCGCCCGGGGGGCCGGCCGCGCCGCCCGGGCCGTCTCACCCGCGCCGTCTCACCCGCGCCGTTTCACCCGCGGGGTCCCTGCCGCGGTCACTCCTCCGGGCGCGCCCGGCTGGGCTGCACCCGCTTCGGCTCGCCCGCCATCTTCGGGTGGTCCGGCGGATAGGGCATGTCGCCCTGGCCGTGGTCCTGTTCCTGCCGCTCGGACAGCTCCAGCAGCGAGGTGATGTCGAAGGCGTGGTCGTCCATGTCCGCGTGCACGTCGCCGACCTCGGCGAAGCGTTTCGGCATGGTGACCAGATCGAAGTCGTCCGGCTCGGCGTCGTCCACCTCCTCCCAGCGCAGCGGCGCGGAGACGGGCGCGTTCGGGTGCGGCCGCACGGAGTAGGCGGAGGCGATGGTGCGGTCGCGGGCCATCTGGTTGTAGTCCACGAAGACCTTCTCGCCGCGCTCCTCCTTCCACCACGCGGTGGTGACCTGCTCCGGCATCCGCCGCTCCAGCTCCCGCCCGGCGGCGATCACCGCGCGGCGCACCTGCACGAACGTCCAGCGCGGCGCGATCGGCACGAACAGGTGCATCCCCCGCCCGCCGGAGGTCTTCGGCCAGCCGGTGAGCCCGTGCTCGCCGAGGACGGCGCGCATCCCGTGCGCGGCGCGCACGGCGTCGTCGTAGTCCGTGCCGGGCTGCGGGTCGAGGTCGATGCGCAGCTCGTCCGGGTGCTCGGTGTCGCCGCGCCGCACCGGCCAGGGGTGGAACGTCAGCGTGCCGTACTGGGCCGCCCAGACGACCGCCGCCGGCTCGGTGGGGCACATCTCGTCCGCGTACCGCCCGCTGGGGAAGGTGATGCGGGCGGTGGGGATCCAGTCGGGTGTGTTCTTCGGCGCGCGCTTCTGGAAGAACGACTCGCCGCTTATCCCCTCGGGGTAGCGCTCCAGGGTCGTCGGCCGGTCCCGCAGAGCCCGTACGATGCCGTCGCCGACGGCGACGTAGTACCGCGCGAGGTCGAGCTTCGTGTAGCCCTTCGCCGGGAAGAAGACCCGGTCCGGGCTGGACAGCCGCACGGTTCTGTCGCCCGCCTGGAGCTGAATCGCTGCACCCATGTGCGCAACGGTAAAGCGGATGTCCGAATCTCGCCTTACCGTTGCGCACATGGATCTGCCGGTGATGCCCCCCGTGAAGCCGATGCTCGCCAAGCCGCAGAAGAAGCTCCCGCCCGGGATGCTCTACGAGGCGAAGTGGGACGGCTTCCGCGCCATCGTCTTCCGCGACGGCGACGAGGTCGAGGTCGGCAGCCGCACCGGCAAGCCGCTGACGCGCTACTTCCCGGAGCTGGTGGAGGCGCTGAAGGCCAACCTGCCCGAGCGGTGCGTGGTGGACGGCGAGATCGTCATCGTCCGCGGCGACCGGCTGGACTTCGACGCCCTCACCGAGCGCATCCACCCCGCCGACTCCCGGGTGCGGATGCTCGCCGAGCAGACGCCGGCGAGCTTCGTCGCGTTCGACCTGCTGGCACTCGGCGACGACTCGCTGCTGGACACCCCGCAGTCCGGGCGGCGCGAGGCACTGCTGCGCGCCCTGGCCGACGCCGAGGCGCCGGTGCACATCGCGCCCGCGACGCTGGACCTGGCGGTTGCCGAGCAGTGGTTCGAGCAGTACGAGGGCGCCGGGCTCGACGGGATAATCGCCAAGCCGACCGGGCTGCCGTACCGGCAGAACGAGCGGGTGCTCGTGAAGGTCAAGCACGAACGCACGGCCGACGTGGTGCTCGCGGGCTTCCGCTGGCACAAGTCGGGGCCCGTCGTCGGCTCCCTGCTGCTCGGCATCAACGACGACAAGGGCGTGCTCCAGCACGTGGGGGTGTGCGCGGCGTTCTCGATGAAGCGGCGGGCCGAGCTGGTCGAGGAGCTGGCGCCGCTGCGGATGGACGCCCCCGAGGAGCAGGCGCGGCACCCGTGGGCCGACTGGACCAAGGAGGACGCGCACGAGTCGGCGCGGCTGCCGGGGGCGCCGAGCCGGTGGAGCGGGCAGAAGGACCTGTCGTGGGTGCCGCTGCGGCCGGAGCGGGTGCTGGAGGTGGCGTACGACCACATGGAGAACGGGGCCCGCTTCCGGCACACCGCCCAGTTCCGCCGCTGGCGCCCGGACCGCACGCCGGAGAGCTGCACGTACGAGCAGTTGGAGGAGCCGGTGAAGTACGACCTGCACGAGGTGCTGACCGCCCGCCCGACAAAGTGAGCGGGCCGCGGCCGGCGCCGGAGCGGCTGGACGGAACCGTTCGGTCAGCCGGAGTTGGCCTCCCGGACCCGCCGCCTTCGCCGGCCCCCGGCACCATGTCTCCATGGATGCCACCACCCTGGCGCGCTCGCTGTTAGAGCCGGTTCCCGCCCACCGCACGGCCGGCCTCACGGTGCTGCGGGCCGTCGACGGCGCCGCCGAGGTCTCGGTCGAGGCCCCCGGCGTGCTCGGGAACGTCATCGGCTCACTGCACTCCGGCGGCCTCGCCACCCTCGTCGACGCCGCCGCACTGGCCGCGATCCTCTCCGCCGGCGACACGCCCGGCGAGCTGGACGGCGTGCTGCCGCTCGGCGCCTCCGCCTCGTTCGAGTACCTGGCGCCCGCCCGCGGCCGGCTCATCGCCTCCTGCAAGCTCAGCTCGTCGGCCGTCCAGGTGCTGCGCCCCGTCCTCGCCGGCACCGCGGACCGCGCCCGCATCAGCACCCAGGGCGTCGTGACCGACGAGCGGCACACGGTGGTGTGCCGCGGCGGCTTCGAGTGGAGCGTCCGCCGCGTCACACGCACCGCGGCCCTGCGCCCCCGCCGCTGACGCCGCCGGGCCCGGCCGCTGCGCCCGGCTCAGCTCTGCGCGGCCCTGTCGAACTCCGTCAGGAACGCCTCGCCGAACGCCTTCAGGTCGTCCGGCTTGCGGCTGGTGATCAGCGTGTTGGGTCCGTCGCCGCAGATCTGCACCTGGGTGTCGACCCAGGTGCCGCCGGCGTTGCGGATGTCCGTGTGCAGGCTCGGCCACGAGGTGAGCGTGCGCCCGCGGACGACGTCCGCCTCGACCAGCAGCCACGGCGCGTGGCAGATCGCCGCGACCGGCTTGCCGGCCTGGAAGAACTCCCTGGCGAAGGACACGGCATCCGCGTCCGTCCGCAGGAAGTCGGGGTTGGCGACGCCGCCCGGCAGCACGAGCGCCTCGTACTCGGCGGTCGTGGCGTCGGCGACGGCCTGGTCGACCTCGAAGGTGTCCGCCTTGTCCAGGTGGTCGAACGCCTGCACCCGGCCCGGCCCGGTGGAGACCAGCCGGGGGGTGTGCCCGGCTTCCACGACGGCCTGCCACGGCTCGGTCAGCTCGACCTGTTCGACCCCCTCGGGGGCGACGAGAAATGCGATGCGCATACGCGCACCTCCTTTCGACGATCATGGTGTTCACCGCTGACGGTGCGCACAGCCGATGATCACCTCCGGTGTCCTTCCGGGGGCGTGACCTGCGGGTACCCGGCGCGGCGTGATCGAACACTCCGCGCGCCGAGGGCCGGGGCACCCGAGGTCGCACGGGAGCGCGCCGCCCGGCGCGTCGTGGACCGGGGCGGCCGGGGGCCGCGAGGATGGGGGCATGGGAGCGACGCTGCCGACGGTCATGCGGGCCTGGGCCGTCACCGCGAAGGGCCGGCTGGAGCCGGTGGAGCTGCCGGTGCCCGTGCCCGGCCCCGGTGACCTGCTGGTCCGGGTGCAGGCGTGCGGGGTCTGCCGTACGGACCTGCACGTACGCGACCACGACCTCCCGCCGCACAGGACGCCGGTCGTGCCCGGCCATGAGGCGGTCGGCGAGGTGGTCGCGGCCGGCGCCGCCGCCGAGCGGCGCATCGGGTCCCGCGTCGGCATCCCCTGGCTGCGCCACACCTGCGGCCGGTGCCGCTGGTGCGAGCGGGGCCGGGAGAACCTGTGCCCCGAGTCGCGCTACACCGGCTGGGACGCGGACGGCGGCTACGCCGAGTACGCCCTCGTGCCCGCCCCGTACGCGTACGCGCTGCCCAGGGAGCCCGCCGCCGAGGACCTGGCGCCGCTGCTGTGCGCCGGGATCATCGGCTACCGCGCGCTGCGGCTCGCCGACCTGCCCGAAGGCGGCCGGCTCGGCATATACGGCTTCGGCGGCTCCGCGCACCTGACCGCCCAGCTCGCCGTCGCCCAGGGCGCCGAGGTGCATGTGCGCACCCGCTCCCGGGCGGCGCAGCGGCTCGCGCTGGAGCTGGGCGCCGCGACGGCCGCTGGCGTCGACGAGCCGGCGGCGGAGCCGTTCGACTCGGCGGTGCTGTTCGCGCCCGCCGGCGAGCTGGTGCCGGTCGCGCTGGCGGCGCTCGACGCGGGCGGCACGCTCAGCGTCGCGGGCATCCACCTCACCGCGATCCCGGAGCTGTCGTACGACCGGCACCTGTTCCGCGAGCGCGTGCTGCGCAGCGTCACCGCCAACACCCGCGCGGACGGCCGGGACTTCCTCGCCGCCGCGACCGCGCACGGCGTCCGCGCGACCGTGACCCCGTACCCCTTCGACCGGGCGGACGCCGCCCTGGACGACCTCGCGGCGGGGCGCGTCAGGGGCGCGGCGGTGCTGCGGGCGGAGGCGGACACGGAGGTGGACACGGCGGCGGGTTGAGGGCGCGTACAACATGCCCCGCGCCCCGCGCCCCGCGGCGCGGTCAGCCGCGCGGCACGTACACCACCCACACCTGCCCCTTCGCCAGCGGCATCGCCTCGCCGTCCGGCGTCGTGAAGACCGTGCGGTCCGACTCCGTCGGCCGGTCCCACTCCGCCGCGTACGCCCGGCCGTCCCGCAGCACCGTGGCGTCGCCGGAGCCGACGGTCTCGGTGAACGGCGAGTTGTTGCCCCACCGGTCGCCGAACGCGCCCTTGCGGATCGTCGTCTCCTGGAGCACCACCGTCGGCGTCGCGAGGCGCTCGCCGCCGCTGGTGGCCGGCGTGCCGTCCATGGTGACCTCCCAACCGCGCCGCTGCGCCGACCAGTCGAAGGTGAAGCTCGCGGCCGGCATCTCCACCGTGCGCTCGGCGGTCCTCCGGCCGCCGGCCGGGGCCTCGCCGGTCTCGTAGAGCGACGCGGCGTCCATGCCGGCGAGTTCGGGCGCGGCGTCGGTGACGCGCTCGGGGCGCAGGTAGAGGTTGTGCGGGAGGGGCCGGTCGGTGCCGCGGAAGTACGCGCCGGGCAGTTGCTCGGGCGGCACCGGGCGCAGCGGGGCGCGGTTGATGTGCGGCTTGAGCTTGCCCTGCGCGCCGGAGTACGCGAGCACGGGGTCGTCGTACTGCGCCAGCAGCTCCAGGTCCGTCTCGCGGGCGCTGCGCACCGGCCCGACGACGTCCGGGAGGCCGGAGGCGTAGATCGCGAGGAAGCGGCTGATGCCGGCCTCGACCCGCTCCACGTGCACGACGTCGGCCTGCTCCAGACCGGTGTGCGGCCGGGCGGCGGCGGCGTTGTCCAGCTTCACGCCCAGCACCGGGCCCTCGGGCGCGGGCGCTTCGTCCGCCGGCGTGGGCGAGGGGGAGCCGGACGCGGAAGGGGAGGCGGGGGAGGAGCGGGCGGGCGGGCGGTGCGCCGGCTCGTCGGTGCCGCCGTGCGGCCGGGCGAGCAGGACCGCGGTGACGGCGACCGCGGGTACCAGGACCGCTGCCGCGGCGGCCGTGTGCTTCTTGTTCAACGAACCCCCCACTCGGCGTACTACCGGTGACCTACCCGCCCCCGCCGCCCGCTACCGCGGCGGTGCTAGCGCAGGAGCTGATCGGCGACGACGAACGCGAAGCCGGCGACCAGCACCGCCATCGCGACCCGGGTACGGCCCGCGCGGCTGAGCATGATCGCGGTGCCGGACAGGATGAGCGCGCCCCCGTAGAGCGCGAACGTCAGCAGCGACGGCTCCCTGCGGAACTGCACCACCATGGCCACCCCCACGGCCACCATCACGCCGGCGGAGGTCAGCGCCCGGACCCGGCGTGCCTGGCGCGGGGTCAGCCGGGGCGGCGGCGGCTCCTCGTCCTCCTCGCCGTCGAGCAGGCCCTCCGGGCCGCCCGGGTCACCGGCGCCGGGCGTGTGGGGGTCGCCCGCGTCGGTGCCGGTCCGGCCGGCCGCGCCTCTGCCGGTTGCCGCGCTGTCTCCGGCCTTTCCGGCCTTTCCGATTTTCCCGGCCTTACCGGTCTTTTCGGTCTCGTCGAGGCCCGTGTCGTCGATGTCGGTGTCGTCGCGGGAGGTCATGTGCGCCGAGGGTAGTCCTCCGGCCGCGGGGCGGGAGGGGCGGGCCGCGATCCCGCCCGGGATCCGCGGGCGTTGCCGCCCTCTGCCGGGGACGGCACGCGGGGTGCTAGGTGCGGCCCTCGTCCTCCTGCGCCGTGCGCAGCGTCTCGGCGGGCGGCATCCAGTCCGCCCGTACGACCGGGAAGCCGGCCTTCTCGTACGCCGCGCAGACCGGCTCGTCGTCGTCCACGACCACCGCCACCGTGCGCCCGCGGGCCACCCGGCGCAGCAGCTCCGGCTTCGCCACCCGCGCGGGCCGCCGGTCTCCCGCGCGGCGCATCCACAGCGGGCCCTCGGGCAGGCCGTGCGCGGCGAGCCAGGCCACGGTGTCCCTGCGGGTGCGCTCCGGGCGGCCGGTCACGTAGCAGACCTCGCAGGTCGCGGCCCATTCGAGGGCCAGCGCCACGCCTTCGGGCAGCGGCGGGTCGAGGGTGGCCGCGGAGAAGAAGGCGTCCCAGTCCTTGGGGGAGGACGCGACGTGGTGCAGCCGGTGCCGGGTGTCGGTGAGGGTGCCGTCCAGGTCGAACACCGCAAGGTCTCGCTTCGCCACGCCGCCAGCCTACGGGCGGCCGAGGGCCGCGTCCCACCGGGTGCCTTACGGATCACCGGCCCCGCCCGTTACCGTGCCCCGATGGATCGACGCCAGACCGCCGGTGCGGGGATCGCCCTGGCCCTGCTGCTCGTCGTGGGCCTCGTCGTCGTGCTCACCGACGACGACGGAGCCGACGACGGGGCCGGCGCCTGCACCGGGCTCGCCGTCTCCGGCTGGACCGCCGACACCGCGACGACGGACGAGTTCGAGCGCTACGGCAACGACGCCGCCCGCACCGACGACTGGACCGGCGGCGACGGCAACCACTCCGTCCGGCTGCCCGACGGCCGCACCCTGTGGCTGGTCTCCGACCCGTACCTCGGCCAGGTGCAGCCGCCGCCCAACCGGCAGGGCCAGCAGCACGCCTGGCGCGACACCTCCCTGGGCACGCCCGCCTGGACCCGCAACGCCGCCCTGGTCATGTCCCAGGACGGCCGCCTCGAACGCACCCTCCTGGGCGGCGCCCCCGGCGCACCCGCCTCGCTCTTCCCCGAGCCCGGAGCCCCGGTGCGGCAGTGGCGCTGGCCGGTGCACGCCGTGGTGGAGCCGCGCGCGCCCGGCTCGTCCGAGCAGGTCCTGCGGGTGCTGCTGTGGCACCGGCAGGAGGCACAGCAGCCGTGGATCTACGGCGTGCCGCTGGCCACCGAGGTCGCCACGTTCTCGCTGCCGGACCTGCGGCTGGAGGGCATCGCCCAGGTCGACGACCAGTCGCGGGTCGCCGACCCGGCCGACCGCCTCGTCTACGGTGCGGCGGCCGTCAGCCGCGGCGGCTGGACGTACGTGTGGGGCGGCACCGACGGCCGCACCCCCGAGCAGGCCGAGCGCAGCTCCCGCGCGCACCTCGCGCGCGTACCCGCCGGGCGGCTCGCGGACCGCTCGGCGTGGCGGTTCTGGGACGGCGAGCGCTGGGGCCGGGACGCGGCCCGCTCCGAGCCGGTGCTGGGCGACGGCGGACGCAAGGGCGTCGGCAGCGCGTTCAGCGTGGTGCGCCGGGGCGACACCTGGGTGCTGTTCACGATGGACGCCGGCGGGCCCCGCGGAAGCGGGCTGACGACCGTCGCCTCCTACTGGGCGTGCCGGCCCGAAGGCCCGTGGCACGGGCCGGACAAGGCGTTCACCGCGCCGCTGCCCGAGGACGCGGCCGGGGGCTCCGGCGCCGCCGCGTACAACCCGCAGGCGCATCCCGGCGTCGGCTCCGGCGACGGGCTGCTGCTCGGCTACGACGTCAACTGGCTGGACGCCAACGCCGACACCGTCTCGGCCCACGTGCACCGCAACGTCGCCCTGTACCGCCCGCGGTTCGTACGCCTGCACCTCGATACGGTGGAGTGATGACGGACGACGCGGCCGGCCCCGGCGCCTGCGAGCACGAAGAAGGCACCGCCGCGGCCGACTTCTGGTTCGACCCCCTGTGCCCCTGGACCTGGACGACGGCGCGCTGGCTGCGGGAGGTGCGCCGGCTCGCCGGCATCCGGGTGCGCTGGCGGGTCATGAGCCTCGAAGTCCTCAACGAGGGCCGGGAGGTCAACCCCGAGGATCCCGAGGGGGAGTGGGGCGCCTATCTGCGGCAGCCGGTGCGGGTCTGCGCCGCCGTCGCGGAGCACCACGGTACGGAGGCCCTCGGCCGGTACTACGCGGCGCTGGCAGTGCGGCTGCACGAGCGCGGCGAGTGGGACGGCCTGGCCCGCGCGCTCGACGACGCCGGGCTCCCCGCCCAACTGGCCGCGGCGGCGGAGTCGGAGACGTACGACCCGGCGGTACGCGCCTCGCACGCCGAGGGCATCGCGCTGGTCGGCACGGACGTCGGCAGCCCGGTCCTCGCGGTCACCCCGCCCGGCGGCGACCGCTTCGCGTTCTTCGGCCCCGTCGTCTCGCCCGCGCCGCGCGGCGCGGACGCGCTGCGGCTGTGGGACGGGCTGCTGACGCTGGGCGCGGTGCCCGGGCTGTACGAGATCAAGCGCACCCGCACCGACGAGACGCCCTCCTTGGCCTGACGGCCGCCCCCCCCGGCCCGTACAAGGGGATAGGCGCCCGGGTGCCGGCCCGGCACGGAACAATGCCGTCCCATGCAGCCTCACGCCGACGACCTCATCCGCGCCCTCGAACCCCTGCCGTACCCGCAGCGCCTGCGCGAGCTGGCCGGCGCCGCCCGGCAGGCCGCCGGGCGCGGCGAACTGGCCGCGCTCCTCGACGGGCTGGAGGGGCACGGCGCCCACGGCCGCCGGCTCGCGGCGTTCGCCGCCCGCGTCGGGTGCGACACCGGCTTCCTCGCCGCCCGGCTCGCCGACCCCGACCCCGGGGTGCGGGCCCAGGCCGTCAAGGCCGTACGGCGCGGGCTGCTGCCCGACGACGCGGTCGTCGCCGCCTTCGACGACGCCCCCGCCGTCGTGCGCAGGCAGCTCACCCGCGCCGTGGTCCGCGGCCGGCGCACCGCCGTCGCCGAGGCGCTGGTCGGGCCCGTCGGCGAGCAGTGGGGCGACGCCGACGCCGCGCGGCTGCTGCCCGCCTGTACGGAGGAGACCGTACGCCGCCTGCTGCCGGCGCTCTGGCCCGCGCTCAGCGGCCCCGCCACCCTCGCCGGCCGGCACCCGGGGGCCGTACTGGACGAGGCGGAGCGGCAGTTGGGGCTGCTGGCGCCCGGCGGCCGGGCGGCGTGGTGGGTCCGGTACTCCGACGTCGTCGCGCCGCTCGCCGACCGCGTCCCGGACCGCCTGCTGGAACTGCTGGAGCGGTACTGCCACGGCGGGCTCCAGCCGCTCGTGCACGAGCGGCTGAACCGCCTCGTGGCCGCGGACCCCGGCCGCACCCTGCGCCTGCTGCTCTCCCCGGAGCGGCGCCGGGGGACCGCGGCGACCCGGCTCCCACGCACCGTGCTGCGGCGGCTCGTCGCCGCCGCGCCGCCCGAACTGCCCGAACTCGCCCGGCTGTGGCAGGAGAACACCTCCTCGCTCACCGACCTGCTGCGCCGCACCGCCCCGTCCGGCCGCGAGGCGCTCTTCGACGCCGCCATGGCCGAACGGGACACCGCCCACGACGACTTCCCGCCCACCCTGCTCGACGCGCTGCCCCGGGCGCGCCGGGCGGCGGAGGCGCGCCGCATGGCGGCGCAGGCCCGCGAGCGCGACGCGCACCGGTCGGTGGTGCTGCGCGCGGTGGCCTGCCTGCCCGTCGCCGAGGCCCGCGGCGAACTGCTCGCCGCGCTGCGCCGCTCCGACGCCGACGAGCGCGCCGAGGCGTACCGCCTGCTCGTCGACAACGCCGCCCGCTCCGGCCACCCCGAGGACGTCACCAGCGCCGTCCGGCTGCTGGCCGAGCGGCTGCGCAACGACCAGGACCCGGTGCGCTCCGCCGCCCTGCGGCAGCTCGCCGAGACCCACCCCGCGCTCTTCACCGCCGACGCCGCCGACCACCTCCACTCCATCGCCGCCGACGCGATCGCCGCCCGCGACTCCTCCCCGGCCACCCGCGGGGCGCTGCGCGGCCTGGCCGTCGCGCTGCTGCGCGAACACGCCGCTGGCGGGCGGCGCGAGCTGGTGAGCTTCTCGCTGCGGACGATCACCCGGCTCACCGGCCACACCGGCGGCGCCGACCTCGGCCGGCTGGACACCTCGCTGCGCCGCGGCCAGGAGCACGACGTCTTCGACGCCCTCGAACCGTGGCTGGAGGCGGGCGCGGACAAGATCGACCACGGGCTGACGTTCGCGCTCGCGCGGGCGCTCGGGCGGCGCGCCTGGGGGATGCCGAAGCTTCAGGAATACCTGTGGCAGGCCGTGCAGTTCGGCAACGACACGACCGTGCGCACCGCCGTGTCGCTGTGGCTCCAGCCGCGCGTGGGCCGCGACGCGCGGGTTGGCCGGCTGCTGGCGCTGGAGCCGTCCGCGGCGGTGCTCCCGCCGGTGTACGGGGTCCTCGCCCGCACCCGTACCGACCTGCTGGGTACCGTCCTCGGCGACACCCCGCCGTGGGGCCGGTTCCTGACGCCGGGCACCCCTTGGACCCCGCCCGTCGTCACGCCGGAGCGCTGGACGCCCGCCCAGCAGGCCGCCGCCGCCCGGCTGCTGGCCCGGGCCGCGGCCGACGCCGGGCTCCCGCTGCACGCGCGCGTGCGTGCGCTGGCCGAAGCCGCGCGCATACCCGGCCACGGCCTCGACGTCGTCTTCCGCTACACCGGCTCGGAGGACGTCGCCTTCGCCGAGGCCGCGCTCGCCGCCCTGGTGTGGACCGACCGGCCCGAGGAAGCGCTGCCGCTGCTGCTCGCCCACGCCGGCGGCGACCGCGCCCGCGTCGCGGTGTACGCCGCCACCCGGGCCACCCGGCACGCGGCGCCCTCGCGCGTCGAGGCGGCCCTGCGCCCGCTGCTGCTGCCCGGCCCGGACGGATCCGCGGCCGGGGCGAAGGTCACCAGCCGCAAGGAGGCCGTCCGCGTCGCCGCCACCCGGCTGCCGGCCGAGCGCGCGGCGGCGCTGGTGGTCGGCGCGTACGAGCTGCCGGAGCAGCACCGCGACGTGCGCGCCGCGTGCGTGGCGTTCGCCGGCGGGCTGCTCGGCAGGCCGGAGGTCTGGCGGATGCTGGAGACCGCCGCGGCCGACGACCCCCAGGTGCGGCTCGAACTGCTCCGGCCGCAGCCGGCCGACCTGCGCGAGGAGCACCGGCCGCGGTACGCGCGCCTGGTGGAGGCCGCGAGCCGCACCGACGACCCGCAGCTCGCCTGGGCCGCGTACACCGGCCTCGCCGTCTGGGCGCCGTGGTCGCCGACCGCGGCGGACGTGCTGTGCGCGGTGGTCACCGACCTCGGCAACCGGGGCACGTGGGAGCCCGCGGCCCACGCCCTCGTCGCCCTGGCCACCAACGCTCCCGCGGACGACCCGGCGCGCGAGCCCGTCGTACGCGCCGCGCGTGAACTCCGCATCCGCGCCCCCGGCCAGCCGGACGCGGAGCCGGACCGCGACCTGCCCGCGCGCCGGCGGCTGGTGTCCCTCGTGCGGCGGCTGACCATCCGGGCGCCGGGCCTCCGCGCCCTGCTGCGGCCCACCCTGCACGCGTTCGCCGACGTGCTCGCCGCGGACGACGACTTCGTGCCGCAGGCGGCGGAGCTGCGGACGTCGGCCGTCGACCTGGAGGCCGGGGCGGCGGAGCTGACGGCGGCGCTGCGGGATCTCGCGGCGTTGCACGAGGGGCGCCCGGTGCTCGCCGAGGCCACGGCCAACACGCTGCGCCACCGGCTGGACCGGGCCGCCCGGCCGGGCGCGCCGGACGCCCGGGCGGAGACGGCCCGCGCGCTGGCGGCGGCGGGCGGGCACGCGGAGGGCCTGTTCGCGGTCGCCCTCACGAGGGCCACCGGGGAGCGCGCGGGCTGGCCGGAGCCCTGGCGCGCCACGCTGCGGACCCTGCGCGCGCATCCGCGGCGCGAGGTGCGGGACGCGGCGCTGGAGGTGAGCACGGCGGAGGAGTAGGGCGTACGGACCGGGGGCCGGCCGGTCCGTACGGGCGACCGGGCGGAGCCGGGGCGTCCGGCCGCCGGGCGGCGGTCAAGCGGGTGGTGCGGACCGCGGCGGTCGGCTCGTACCGGCCGGACGCGGGGATGCCGCGGCGCCCCACCCCGGGCGGGCACGCGCCGCCGTCCGGGGCCGCGCACCCGGCGCGGCGGCGGCCCGTGCACCGCCACGCGCGGGCCCGCCTTTCGCGCTACGGCGACGTGCGCCGTACCCGGAAGCCCATCCCGGCCGCCACCAGCCGCTCGGTCAGCGCCTCGCCCATCGCCTGCGCGGTCGTGACCTGCCCCGACGTCTCCGGCAGCGGGTCGTACGCCAGGCACATCGCGGCCTCCGCGAGGATCTTCGCCGTCTCGTCGTACGCCGGGTCGCCGCCGCTGACCTCCGTCACCACCCCCCGGTCGCCGCCCGTGCCCACGAAGCGCGCGGAGAACCAACTGCGCGCCCGCCGCTCCTCGCTCGGCCCGGTGCCCGGCGCCAGCCGGGAGGTCATCGCCTTGCGCAGCGGCGGCAGTTGCGCCGCCGCGGCGAAGGCCCCGGCGCCCAGCACGGTGCCCGCGGCGACGGGCAGCCGCTTGACGGCGGCGTAGTGGCGGTAGCGGAAGTCGGGCCCGTAGCGCTCCAGCGCGGCGGCCGACCGCGCCACCACCTGCGACTCCAGCGTCGGCATCGGCAGTCCCCAGGTGCGCAGCGCGCCGCTGCGCGTCGGCGCGCCCAGCGGCGCCCGCACCCGCCGCCCCGTCACCCGCGGCTCGGCCTTGCGGCGGGCCCGCGCCGCGCGCGCCATCGGCACGGGCCGCGAGACGACCCCGAGCGCGGAGGCAAGCGTTCCGCCGGAGATCCGGCCGGCGGCGCGCAGGAAGCCGTCGATCCGCAGGGGCACGTCCTCCGGCAACTGCTCGACGGTGTAGCGGACACCGAGGTCGAAGGGCGTGCAGTCGAACCCGCAGGCGTGCACCAGCCGGGCCCCGGTCTCGCGGGCCCGCTCGTGGTGGCGTACGTACACGCGGTCGACGAACTCCGCCTCGCCGGTCAGGTCCGCGTAGTCCGTCCCGGCGGCGGCGCACGCGGCGGCCAGCGGCTCGCCGTAGCGCAGGTACGGCCCGACCGTCGTGGCCACCACCCGGGTCTGCTCGGCCAGCCCGCGCAGCGCCGCCGGGTCCGTGGCGTCCGCGGTGAGCAGCGTCAGGTCGCCCCACTTTGGCCGGATGGCGGCCAGCCGGTCGCGTACGTCCGCCAGCTTGCCGGTGTCGCGCCCGGCCAGCGCCCAGCGGCAGCCGGGCGGCGCGTGGCGGGCCAGGTACTCGGCGGTGAGGCCGCCGACGAAGCCGGTGGCGCCGAAGAGGATGAGGTCGTGCGGTCGGGACTCGTCTGCCATGGCACCCAGGGTGGTTCATCGGCGCCGTTCCGTCGACGCGGAGGCGGATTCTGTCCGCGCGCCGCGCCCGCGGTTCCCGCCGCGGTGTGTCGGCGGGCGTGCGCCGGGTGTGCGACCCGAGCGGACCCGTCCGGCCCTTGTGCCCACTGAAACGTGTTCTTATCATCTCTGGTGTTACACACTTGGTGTCACACCGCTGGGGGCTTGATGGGGAGCACGGGGCACGGCCCGCTGCACGGCGTACGCGTGGTCGAGCTGGCCGGTATCGGCCCCGGCCCGTTCGCCGCCATGCTCCTGGCCGACCTCGGCGCCGACGTCGTACGTGTCGACCGGCCCGGCGGCCCCGGCCTCGGCATCGACCCCGCGCACGACCTCACCAACCGCAACAAGCGCTCCGTCGTCCTGGACCTCAAGTCCCCGGCGGGAGCCGCCGGCGCGCTGGCGCTGGCCGCTCGCGCCGACATCCTCGTCGAGGGCTACCGCCCCGGCGTCGCCGAGCGACTGGGCGTCGGCCCGGCCGAGTGCCTGGCCCGCAACCCCCGGCTGGTGTACGGGCGGATGACCGGCTGGGGCCAGGACGGCCCGCTCGCGGGAACCGCCGGCCACGACGTCGGCTACGTGGCCGTCACCGGTGCGCTCGGCATGATCGGCCCCGCCGACGGCCCGCCCGCCATCCCCGCCAACCTCCTCGGTGACTACGCCGGCGGCTCGCTCTACCTCGTCGTCGGCGTGCTGTCCGCACTACAGCACGCCCGTACCACCGGTGAGGGGCAGGTCGTCGATGCCGCCGTCGTGGACGGCACCGCGCATCTGACCTCGATGATCCACGCCATGCTCGCCGCCGGCGCCTGGCACGACCGCCGCGGCGTCAACCTCCTGGACGGCGGCGCGCCGTTCTACGGCGTCTACGAGACCGCCGACGGCCGGTACATGGCCGTCGGCGCGCTGGAACCCGCGTTCTACGACGAGTTCGTCCGGCTCCTCGGCGTGACCGGCGACCTCCCCGAGCGGAGCGAGACCGCCGCCTGGGAGAAGCTGCGCGAGCACCTGGCCGCGCGCTTCCTGGAGCGTACCCGCGAGGAGTGGACCGAGGTCTTCGCCGGCTCCGACGCCTGCGTGGCCCCCGTGCTGTCCCTGCGCGAGGCCCGCGACCACCCGCACCTCGCCGCCCGCGGCACCTTCGCCGAGCACCACGGCGCCGTCCAGCCCGCCCCCGCGCCCCGGTTCTCCGCCACCCCCGGCGCCGTACGCCGTCCGCCCGCACGCCCGGGCGCCGACGCCGCGGACGTCGCCCGCGACTGGAACGTCCCCGACCTGACCCCGGCCCGCACCCAGGAGGACCGTTGAAGGAGGACCGGTGAAGCGCCGGCTGTACGGGCCCGAGCACGTGGCCTTCCGCGAGACCGTGCGGACCTTCCTCGCCAAGGAGGTCACCCCCCACTACGAGAAGTGGGAGGCCGACGGCATCGTCTCCCGCGACGCCTGGCTCGCCGCCGGACGGCAGGGCCTGCTCGGCCTCGCCGTCCCCGAGGAGTACGGCGGCGGGGGCCACGACGACTACCGTTTCGCGGCCGTACTGGCCGAGGAGTTCGCCCGCGCCGGCGCCGCGGGCCTCGCCGTCGGGCTGCACAACGACGTCATCGGCCCGTACCTGACCTCCCTGGCCACCGACGAGCAGAAGCGGCGCTGGCTGCCCGGCTTCTGCACCGGCGAGCTGATCACCGCCATCGCCATGACGGAACCCGGCGCCGGCTCCGACCTCCAGGGCATCCGCACCACCGCCGCGGACCGGGGGGACCACTGGCTGCTCAACGGCGCCAAGACGTTCATCTCCAACGGCATCCTGGCCGACCTCGTCGTCGTGGTCGCCAGGACCACCCCCGAGGGCGGCGCGCACGGGCTCAGCCTGCTGGTCGTCGAGCGCGGCACCGCGGGCTTCGAGCGCGGCCGCAACCTCGCCAAGATCGGCCAGAAGGCCCAGGACACCGCCGAGTTGTCCTTCACCGACGTACGGGTGCCGAAGGACAACCTGCTCGGGGAGCGCGACGGCGCGTTCGGCCACCTGATGACCAACCTGCCGCAGGAGCGGATGGCCATCGCCGTCGCCGCGGTCGCCGCCGCCGAGCACCTGGTCGAGGCCACCACGGCGTACGTCAAGGAGCGCGAGGCGTTCGGCCGGGCGCTGGCCCGGTTCCAGCACATCCGCTTCGAGATCGCCGAGATGGCCACCGAGTGCGCCGTGACCCGTACGTTCGTCGACCGCTGCATCGAGGACCTGGCGGCCGGCGAGCTGGACGCGGTGCACGCCTCGATGGCCAAGTGGTGGGCGACCGAGCTCCAGAAGCGCACCGCGGACCGCTGTCTGCAACTGCACGGCGGCTACGGTTACATGACGGAGTACCCCGTGGCCCGCGCCTTCACCGACGGGCGTGTCCAGACTATCTACGGCGGCACCACCGAGATCATGAAAGAGATCATCGGCCGATCCCTGCTCTCCTGAGAGGCGCTCTCACTGTGACCACATCCGCGAGGCCGTCCGTCACCGACGCCTACGTCTACGACGCGATCCGCACCCCGCGCGGCCGGGGCAAGGCGAACGGCGCCCTGCACGGGACCAAGCCGATCGACCTCGTGGTCGGTCTCATCCACGAGCTGCGCCGCCGCTTCCCCGGCCTCGACCCGGCCGCCGTCGACGACATCGTGCTCGGCGTGGTCGGCCCGCACGGCGACCAGGGCTCCGACATCGCCAAGGTCGCGGCCATCGCCGCCGGGCTGCCCGACAGCGTCGCCGGCGTGCAGGAGAACCGCTTCTGTGCCTCCGGTCTCGAAGCCGTCAACATCGCCGCGGCGAAGGTCCGCTCCGGCTGGGAGGACCTGATCCTCGCCGGCGGCGTCGAGTCGATGTCGCGGGTGCCGATGGGCTCGGACGGCGGCGCCTGGTTCAACGACCCGATGACCAACATGGAGGTCGGCTTCGTCCCGCAGGGCATCAGCGCCGACCTGATCGCCACCATCGCGGGCTACAGCCGCCGGGACGCGGACGAGTTCGCCGCGATGTCGCAGGAGCGGGCCGTCCAGGCGTGGAAGGAGGGCCGCTTCGAGCGCTCCGTGGTGCCGGTCACGGACCGCGCCGGGCTGACCGTGCTGGACCGGGACGAGCACGTCAGGCCGGGCACCACGGCCGACGGCCTCGCCAAGCTGAAGCCCGCGTTCGCGGACATCGGCGAGCTGGGCGGCTTCGACGCGGTGGCGCTCCAGAAGTACCACTGGGTCGAGAAGATCGACCACGTCCACCACGCCGGCAATTCCTCCGGCATCGTCGACGGCGCCGCCCTCGTCGCCATCGGCTCCGCCGAGATCGGCCGGCGCTACGGGCTCACCCCCCGGGCCCGTATCGTCTCCGCCGCCGTCACCGGCTCCGAGCCCACGATCATGCTCACCGGGCCCGCGCCCGCGACCCGCAAGGCGCTCGCCAGGGCCGGCCTGGGCATCGACGACATCGACCTGATCGAGATCAACGAGGCGTTCGCCGCCGTCGTGCTGCGCTTCGCCGACGACATGGGCGTCGGCCTGGACAGGATCAACGTCAACGGCGGCGCCATCGCCCTGGGCCACCCCCTCGGCGCCACCGGCGCGATGATCCTCGGCACCCTCGTCGACGAGCTGGAGCGGCGCGACCTGCGCTACGGCCTGGCCACCCTCTGCGTCGGCGGCGGCATGGGCATCGCCACCGTCGTCGAGCGCCTCTGAACCCGTCCCGCCCCCCGCCTACGGAGATCACGTCATCACCATGAGCCACACGAACACGATCCGCTGGGAGCAGGACGACACCGGTCTCGTCACCCTCGTCCTGGACGACCCCCACCAGTCCGCCAACACCATGAACGCGGACTTCATCCAGTCGCTCACCGCCGTCGCCGACCGGCTGGAGGCCGAGCGGGACGGCGTGCGCGGCATCGTCTTCGCCTCCGCGAAGAAGACCTTCTTCGCCGGCGGCGACCTGCACGACCTCATCCGTATCGACCGCGAGCACGCGCGCGAGGCGTTCGAGACCGGCATGGCCGTCAAGCGCGCGCTGCGCCGCATCGAAACGCTCGGCAAGCCCGTCGTCGCCGCCCTCAACGGCGCCGCGCTGGGCGGCGGCTACGAGATCGCGCTCGCCTGCCACCACCGCGTCGCCCTCGACGCGCCCGGCTCGAAGATCGGGCTGCCCGAGGTCACCCTGGGCCTGCTGCCCGCCGGCGGCGGCGTCACCCGCACCGTACGGCTGATGGGCATCACCGACGCGCTGCTGAAGGTGCTCCTCCAGGGCACCCAGTACCGGCCGCGGCGGGCGCTGGAGAACGGGCTCGTGCACGAGGTCGTCGGGACCGAGGAGGAACTGCACGCCGCCGCCCGCGCGTTCGTCGACGCCCACCCGGAGTCGCGGCAGCCCTGGGACGAGCCCGGCTACCGGATCCCCGGCGGCACGCCCGCGAATCCGAAGTTCGCCGCCAACCTCCCGGCGTTCCCCGCCAACCTGACCAAGCAGCTCGGCGGCGCCCCGTTCCCCGCCCCGCGCAACATCATGGCGGCGGCCGTCGAGGGCTCCCAGGTCGACTTCGAGACCGCCCAGGTCATCGAGGCCCGCTACTTCGTGGACCTGGCCGTCGGGCAGACCGCCAAGAACATGATCCAGGCGTTCTTCTTCGACCTCCAGGCCGTCAACGCCGGCCGCTCCCGCCCCGACGGGATCCCCGAGCGGCGCGTGTCGAAGGTCGCCGTGCTGGGCGCCGGGATGATGGGCGCCGGCATCGCCTACGCCTGCGCGCGCGCCGGCATCGAGGTGGTGCTCAAGGACGTGTCGGTCGAGGCGGCCGAGAAGGGCAAGGCGTACTCCGCCGGGCTGCTGGACAAGCAGCTCGCCAAGGGCCGTACGACCGCGGAGAAGCGGGACGCGCTGCTGGCCCGCATCACCCCGGCCGCGGACCCGGCGCAACTGGCCGGCTGCGACGCCGTGATCGAGGCGGTCTTCGAGGACCCGGCGCTCAAGCACAAGGTGTTCCAGGAGATCCAGGACGTCGTCGCGCCCGACGCGCTGCTCTGCTCCAACACCTCCACCCTGCCCATCACGCTACTCGCCGAAGGCGTCGCCCGGCCGCGGGACTTCGTCGGACTGCACTTCTTCTCGCCCGTCGACAAGATGCCGCTGATCGAGATCATCCGCGGCGAGCAGACCGGCGACGAGGCGCTGGCCCGCGCCTTCGACCTCGTACGGCAGCTCGCCAAGACCCCGATCGTCGTGAACGACTCGCGCGGCTTCTTCACCTCCCGCGTGATCGGCCACTTCGTCCGGGAGGGCGTGGCCATGGTCGGCGAGGGCATCGAGCCCGCGACGGTCGAGCAGGCCGCCGCCCAGGCCGGCTACCCGGCCAAGGTGCTCTCGCTGCTGGACGAGCTGACCCTCACGCTGCCGCGCAAGGTCCGCGACGAGACCCGCGCGGCCGTCGAGGCCGCCGGCGGCAGCTACACGCCGCACCCGGCGGAGGCGGTCATCGACCGCATGGTCGAGGAGTTCGGCCGCACCGGCCGCGCCGGGGGAGCGGGCTTCTACGACTACGAGGACGGCAGGCGGACCCGGCTGTGGCCGGGGCTGCGCGAGCACTTCACCAGGCCGGACCAGGACCCGCCGGCGCTGCGCGACCTCCAGGAGCGGATGCTCTTCTCGGAGGCGCTGGACACCGTGCGGCTGGTCGAGGAGGGGGTGCTGACGTCCGTCGCGGACGCGAACATCGGCTCCATCTTCGGCATCGGCTTCCCGGCCTGGACCGGCGGCGTGCTCCAGTACGTCAACGGCTACGAGGGCGGGCTGCCCGGCTTCGTGGCGCGCGCCCGGGAGCTGGCGGCGGCGTACGGCGAACGCTTCGAACCGCCCGCGCTGCTGCTGGCGAAGGCGGAGCAGGGCGGGCGGTTCACCGACGACGACTGAGCCGGCACGGCCCCCGCACCTCCGGATCGGCGGGTGCGGGGGCCGCGGCGGGGGGTGGCCCGTGCTCAGCCGGTCCGCATGGTGCGGATCGTGCCGATCTTGGCGTAGAGCTTCGCGCCGGGGCAGGCGGTCGGGTAGAGCCGGCGGTGGGACGTGACGCGGTAAACAGTGGTCGCGTCGCCCTTGTCGTACTTGCCGTTGGACTTCCCCGCGGTCAGCTTGACCTTGCCGGAGCGGCTGTGGCCGGCGACGCCGAGGCGCCAGTCGGAGAGCCGGGCCAGCGCCTTGGTGACCTTCGCGGGTACGGACGCCGAGCCGTAGCTGCCGATGACCGCGGCGCCGCTGGTGTTCTTGTTGAAGCCGAGGGTGTGCGCACCGGTCACCGGCTTGGTCACGCCGCCGTGGCGGCCCTCGTAGATGCGCCCGCACTTGTCGACGAGGAAGTTGTAGCCGATGTCGTTCCAGCCGTTGGTGCGGGTGTGGTAGCGGTAGATCGCGCGGATGATCGAGGGGGCCTGGGAGCAGGAGTAGCCGTTGCTGTCCACGGTGTGGTGGACGATGAACGCCCTCGTGCTGCTGCCGTACTCGGGCGGGTCGTCGCGCCACGACTCGTTGGCGCCCCACTGCTTGCGGGAGATGATCGCCGGCCGCGTCGCGGTCGTGGTGTACGCGGGCTCGGCGGGCACCCCGGGCCCGTCGGCCGGGTCGACCAGCTCCAGCCGGGCGCGGCCGGGCAGCGGCGCCGTACCGCCGCCGCGGAGCAGCCGTCCCTGGGCGGCGTCGGAGTCGCCCACCCACAGCGGCGCGGTGGCGGCCCGGGCGGGCGCGGGGACGCCGGGTTCGGTCTGCCGGGGCTGGGTCTCCAGCGACCGCCACGCCGTCCACCGCCCGGTGCCGGCGTCCCGGGTCCGTATCTGCGGCGTGCCGTCGAGCGTGCCCCCGCCCGCCGGCCAGGAGATGCCGACGAGGCTGAAGCGGTCGGCGTCCGGCTCCGCCTCGGGGCTGGCGAGGGCGCCGGGGAGGGTGAGGCCGGCGCCGGTGAGCACCACGGCGAGTAAGGGGAAGGCCCAGCGGCGTCCCCGCGGGGGGCGTGTGCTCATGCTCGAACTCCTCGGCGCGGACGGCGGTTTGCGACTGCGACGCGGATGAGCATGACAACACCGTCGGGCTCCGGGCAAGAGCGGCCGCGGACTTCGCGGATGTCGTTGCGCTAAGTCCGCCGGTCGGAACCTCACCCGTCACAGGCGTACGTGCGCAAGGTCACTCCGCGGGGAAGGACGCCCGCAGCTCCGCCTTCATCGACCGCTGGAAGGCCGTCACCAGCGCCTGCACCACCATCGGCTGCATGTGCGCCGACAGCGACTTCATCGTCTCCACCTGCTCCGGATCGGGGCCGGCCTCGCCGAACGGCTCCCACACCTCGTCGTGGAAGAGCCGGGTCAGCTCGCGCGCCACCGCGCGGGAGTGCTCCTGCACCACCTCCCGGGCGGCAAGGACGGTCTCCAGCCGGATCGGGACGTCGAGCAGCCGGACGCCGAGGTGCAGGACCGCCGGATCGACCCGGAAAGCGTCGCGGTCGGGACTGCCGTCGGGACTGCCCTCGGGGCGGCCGTCCGTCGTGGATCCCGCGTCGTACGCACCGCCGCCTTCCGGCGTACGCTCCAGCACCCCCATCGCCGCCAGCCGCGCCACGTCGTCGTCGGTCAGCGACCGCCCCGCCCGCCGCTCCAGCTCCGCCCGGCTCACCACCGTCTCCGCGTCCGGCACCCACGTGGCCACCAGCGCGCGGTGCAGCGCGTGGTCCTCGGCGCTCAGCCCGGACGGCAACTGCTGCACGTACCGCTCGATCGCCGCCAGCGTCAGCCCCTGGTGCTGCAACTCCTCGATCAGCGCGAGCCGGGACAGGTGCTCCGGGCCGTACCGCCCCACGCGCCGCGGGCCGATGACCGGCGGGGGCAGCAGCCCGCGGGTGGAGTAGAAGCGGACCGTACGCACGGTGACGCCCGCGCGCGCGGCCAGTTCGTCCACGGTCAGCCCCGCCGCCTCCGTCTCCTGGGTCATGGTCCAACAATATTGCTGTCTCACCGGTCCTGTGAAAGAGCGCGACGCCCCGGGATGCGCGGCGGCCGCGGGACTTCGTGCACGGAGGCTTCTGCGGCGGTTCACCCTCCGCTATCTTCTGGCCACCCTCGTCGCGCTCCGCCTCCGGGAGACCGCCCATGCGCATACGCGCCCCCCGCGTCACCGTGCTCCGCACGGCCACCCTCGCGGCCTGCGCCGCGGCCGTCGTGCTGGCGCCGCTCACCGGCCCGCCCGCGGAGGCCGCCAACCCGCCGCGTACCGGCTTCGAGAGGAGCGACGGGACCCGCTGGACCAGCGAGCGGGAGGAGGCGGAGTTCCTCGCCACGGTGGCGAAGGACAGCCGGCGCGTCGCCGTCGACCGCATCGGCACCACCGAGCAGGGCCGGCCCCTGAACCTCGTACGCATCGGAGCTCCCGGCCCGCCCACGCCGGCGCAGGCCGCGCGCGGCAGCGTCGTCCTCCTCATATGCAGCCAGCACGGCGACGAACCGGCCGGCCGCGAGGCGTGCCTGACCAGCCTGCGCGACCTCGCGTACGCCAAGGACGCGGAGACCCGCCGCTTCCTGGCCCGCAACTCCGTCCTCGTCGTCCCCACCGCCAACCCCGACGGCCGCGTCGCCGACACCCGCGGCAACGCCGACGGCGTCGACGTCAACCGCGACCACGTCGCCCTGGAGACCGCCGAAGGCCGCGCCATGGCCGCCGTCATCCGCGACTACCGCCCCGACGTCATCCACGACCTGCACGAGTTCGACGCCACCGAGCCGTACTACGTCAAGGACGTGCTCGCGCTCTGGCCGCGCAACCCCAACACCCACGACGCCGTCCACCGCGAGGCCCGCCACCTGACCGAGGACCACGTCTTCCCCGGCGTCGAGGAGGCCGGCTACAGCAGCGGCGTCTACGGCATCTGGACCGACCCGCAGACCGGCGAGCCCGTCCGCCAGGTCGCCGGCGACGGCCAGGAGCGCATCCTGCGCAACACCGCCGGCCTCAAGCACGCGGCCGGACTGCTGGTCGAGACGCGCATCACCGCGCTCACCGACGACGAGCACAACGACCCCGCCGCCAACCACCGGCGCCGCGTCACCTCCCAGCTCACCGCGGTGGACGCCGCGTTCGCCTACGCCGCCGACCACCGCGGCCGGCTGGCCACCGCCACCGCCGCGGCCCGCACCCGCGGCCTCGCCGACACCGGCCCCGTCTACCTCGGCGGCGCCGACAACGAGCCACCCGCCCCGGGCCAGGTCATCGCCGACCCGCCCTGCGGCTACCTGCTCGACGCCGCGCAGTACCACGAGGTCGGCGACGAGCTGGCGCTGCACGGCGTCGAGGTCCGCGAACGGCCGGACGGCGGTGCGCTGGTGAAGCTGCGGCAGCCGCTGCGCGCGCTGGTGCCGCTGCTGCTGGACCAGCGCGCGGTCTACGAGCTGACCGACGGCAGGCCGGTCGAACGCTGCCGCTGAGCGGGGCCCCGGCGGCCGGACCGGCGCGTACGGCGGCTGGACGTACGGAGACCCGGTTGTCGGCGGGGCCGCCTGCCCTTGGGTGGGAGTGCGGGGGAGCAGGGGTTCGGGGGTTCGGGGGGCTCGGTGTCCTACGCCGCCAGCAGCCCCGCGGCCTCCTCGGCGCAGCCCCATGCCACCGTCACGCCGGCGCCCCCGTGCCCGTAGTTGTGCACACACAGCGCCCCGCCCGGCAGCCGCTCCGCCTCCAGCCGCACGGCGGCGCGGGCCGGGCGCAGCCCGACGCGGTGGCCGAGGACACGGGCGCCGGCGACCTCGGGGAGGATGCGCGCGCAGCGCGCCACGATGCCCGCGGCCACCTCCGGATCCGGCTCGGTCTCCCAGGCGTCCTCGACGGCCGTGCCGCCGAGGACGAGCCCGTACGGCTGGGGGAGCGCGTACAGCGTGGCCGTCGCGTCCCTGTACGCCGAGACCACCCACTCCTCGACGCCCGGGTTCGCCACGACGACGAGCTGCCCCTGCACCGGGCGCACCGCCGGGTCCGGCACCAGCTCGCGGGCGCCGAGCCCGGTGCAGTTGACGACGTACGGAGCCGCCCGCCCGGCCTCGTCGAGCGAGCCCGCGGTGCGGGGCTCGACCCGCCCGCCGGCGGCGGCCAGCCGGTCGTGCAGGTGGGCCAGGTGCGTGGCCGTGTCGATGATCGGCACCGTCGCGCGCACGCCCACGGCGTACTCCCCGGGCAACTCCGCGGCGTCCGCGGCCCGTACCTCCCGCAGGGCGCGCCGCCACGGCCCGAGGCCGGCGACCGCGGCACCGAGCTGGAGCCCCGTCCGCATCCGCACGCCCGTCTCCGCCGCGCGCTCCGCCTGCCGCTCGTACACCTCGAAGGACCGCACCGACCAGTTGGCGACCCGGTGTTCGGGCTCGATCCGGTACGGCCACCACAGCCCGCCCGCGACCGCCGACGTCGTCTCCGCCGCCGGCTCTCGCGCCCACACCGTCACCCGCCGGCCGCCCTCGGCGAGGACGACCGCACTGGTCAGGCCGATGATGCCGCTGCCGAGCACGATGACTTCGCAATCCATCCCGGCAGTCTGCCGCACCGCCGTCCGGGAGCATGTACGGGGTGGTGGACGGCCGATGGTGATCGCTATTCTGTTCGCATGTCGAATCACGTGAGTACCGCAAGCGTTCGGGGGGCGCACGCCCCGCGCCGATGAGCGCCCGCCCGGGGGTCCGCCGGCGCAGCCAAGAGGCGCCGGCCATCCGCACCCGCACTCCCCGCGAGCTGAAGCGCAGCCGCCGCCCCCGCGCCCACTCCTGTTGGGACCATCTCTACGCCGCACCGCTCTGGCCGCTCCACGGCGCCAACCTCGGTACGCTCCTGCGCACCTGTGACGCCGTCGGCGCCTGCCTCGTCGTGCCCCGCTTCTCCTGGGTGCCCGAGGCGCTGGCCCGCGGCAACACACTGCGCCGCCCCGTCTGCGTGCACTGGACCGGCGACCCGCTGGGCTGGCTGGAGCGGGAGCGCGCCGCAGGCAGGAGCATCCTCGGCGTCGAACTCGCCGACGAGGCCGTCCGCCTGGCAGACCTGCCCGCCGCGCGCCGCGCCACGGTGATGGTCCTCGGCCACGAGCAGCACGGCATCCCGCCGGACGCGCTCGACCTGCTCGACGAGGCCGTGGAGATACCCATGGTCGGCTCCGGCGCCAGCCTCAACGTCGCCGTGGCCGGCTCCCTCGTCCTCTACCGGCTGGCCGGGCTGCTGTGAGCGGTGACGTCCTGCTCATGGCCGGGGTTCTGCTGCTCGGCGCGTCCGTGCAGCGGCTCGCGGGCATCGGGCTCGCGCTGGTCGCCGGGCCCGCGCTGGCGCTGGTGCTCGGCCCGGCCGAGGGCGTCAGGCTGTCCAACTGCGCCGCCGGCGCCATCAGCGTGTTCGGCCTGGCCACCGTCTGGCGGCAGGTCAGGCCGGGGGCCATGGTGCCGCTGCTGGCCGCCGCGGTCTGCACGGTGCCGCTCGGCGCCCTCGCGGCCTCCCGGCTGCCCGCGCCCGTCGTGCTGACCGGCATGGGCGCGATGGTCTGCGCCGCCGTCGGGCTCGTCATGGCGGGAGCCCGCGCCGATGCGCTGAGCGGCACCGGCGGGGCGGTCACGGCCGGCGCGGTGAGCGGCTTCATGAACTCCTCCGCGGGCATCGGCGGCCCCGCGGTCTCGCTGTACGCCGTGAACGCGGGCTGGACGGTGCGGGAGTTCGTGCCGAACGCGCTGTTCTACGGCGTCGTCATCAACATCTTCTCGGTCGCGGCGAAGGGCCCGCCGGACCTGTCGGCCGACGCCTGGGCGCTGTGCGCGGGCGCCGTCGCGGCGGGCGCGCTCATCGGCCGCGCCCTGGGCGACCGGGTGCCCGAGGCGCCCGCGCGCCGGCTGGTGCTGATCCTCGGCCTGGCCGGCGGCGCGGCAACGCTGACGAAGGGCCTCCTGGGCCTGTGATGCGGGCACGCCGGGCCGGGCCGCGGCGGTCACCGTACCGGCAGGCCCCGGTCCTCCTTGACCGTCTTCATCATCAGATGCGACGTCACCCGGGCCACACCCGGCAGGGCGAGCAGCACGCGGGTGTTGAACTTCTCGTACGCCGGGAGGTCCCGGACCGCGACGCGCAGCAGGAAGTCGGTCTCGCCGAAGATCCGGTGCGCCTCGACGACCTCGGTGCACTCCTGGATCCGGCCCTCGAACTCCGCCACCGTCCCCCGGTCCTCCCGGGCCAGCGTCACGGTGACGAACGCCTGGAAGCCGCGGCTGACGGAGTCGCCGTCGAGCAGCGCGCGGTAGCCGCGGATCACGCCGCTCCGCTCCAGTTGCCGCACCCGGCGCAGACAGGGGGAGGGGGTGAGGCGTACCCGGTCGGCCAGTTCGGCGTTGGTGAGGCGGCCGTCCTGCTGGAGTTCGCGCAGGATCGCGCGGTCTATGGCGTCCATGGCGCCACATTCTGCTACCGCCGGGGCTTCAGGAGCGAAGATCGGTCATCGGCTGCCCCTTCCCGGCCGCTACCTTCGCGGCATGGATACCCATCTGCTGGTGCTGTTCCTCGGCGTCGACCTGCTGCTCATCGCCACGCCCGGGCCCGACTGGCTGTACATCGTCGCCCGCGGGCTCGGCCAGGGCCGGCGGGCGGCGCTGTACGCGGTCGCGGGCATCGGCACCGGCTACGCGGCGCACACCGTGCTGGCCGCCGTCGGCCTGGCGGCGGCGCTCGGCGCGGTGCCCGGGGCCCTGCCGGCCCTGCGCTACGCAGGCGCGGCGTACCTGGTCTTCCTCGCCGTGGGACTGCTGCGGTCGCTGCGCCGCCCGGGCGGCCTGCGCGGCGCGGCCGGCGAACTCGCCGAGACCGGCGCCGGGCCGGGCGCGGCGACGGTGCTGCGGCAGAGCCTGCTCACGGCGTTGCTGAACCCCAAGGGGCTGCTGCTCTATCTGGCGCTGATCCCGCAGTTCATCAACCCCGACGCGGCGCTGCCGCTGGGGGCCCAGACGGCGGTCCTCGGGCTGCTGCACGTCGTCAACTGCTCGCTCGCCTACGTGCTGGTGGCCCTGGTGTCGGCCCGCGCGGGCAGCGCCTTCGGCAAGAACCCCCGCGCGGCCCGCCGGCTGAGCGCGGTCTCCGCGGCCCTGCTGCTCGCCACCGCCGGCTTCACGGCCGGCGCCCACTGACGGCCGGCGCGCGGGCGGCGACCGCGCACGACGGCCGCCGCGCCCGCCCGCGCCGGCAAGGCGGGGCCGCCCGGCGCGCGGCCGGGCGCCCCGCCGCACCCCGCGGATCGCTCAGCGCTTGCCGCGGCGGTTGCCGCCGTTGCCCCCGAGCAGGCCGGCGCGGCGCAGCGCCTCCGCCATCTCGCTGTTCTCCGGCTGCGCCTCGCGGCGCCGGCCGCCGCCACCGCGCTGCCGCCCGCCGCCGCCCTGGCCGCCACTGCCCTGGCCGCCGCCCTGGCCGCCGCCGCCCGGGCTCCCGCCCCGCTGCCGCGGCGGGCCCTGCCGGTCCCGGTCGCGCCCGCCGCCCCGGCCGCCGCCGCCCGCGGGCTTGCCCGGCTCGTCGTCCAGCCGCAGCGTGAGCGAGATCCGCTTGCGCGGCACGTCCACGTCGAGCACCTTCACCTTGACGATGTCGCCGGGCTTGACGACCTCGTGCGGGTCCTTCACGAACGTCTTCGACATCGCCGAGACGTGCACCAGGCCGTCCTGGTGCACGCCCACGTCCACGAACGCCCCGAACGCGGCCACGTTCGTCACCACGCCCTCCAGCACCATGCCCTGCTGAAGGTCGCCGATCTTCTCCACGCCCTCCTTGAACGCCGCCGCCCGGAACGCCGGCCGCGGGTCACGCCCCGGCTTCTCCAGCTCCTTGAGGATGTCCGTCACCGTCGGCAGCCCGAACCGCTCGTCGGTGAAGTCCTGCGGCTTCAGCGACCGCAGCGTCTTCGTGTCGCCGATGAGCGCCGCCACCTCCGCGCCGCCCGCCTTCACCATCTGCCGCACCACCGGGTACGCCTCGGGGTGCACGCCGGAGGCGTCCAGCGGGTCGTCGCCGCCGCGGATGCGCAGGAAGCCCGCGCACTGCTCGAACGCCTTCGGCCCCAGCCGCGGCACGTCCTTCAGCGCCGCCCGGCTGCGGAACGGCCCGTTGGAGTCGCGGTGCGCCACGATGTTCTCCGCGAGTCCCGCGCCGATGCCGGAGACGCGCGCCAGCAGCGGCGCGGAGGCGGTGTTGAGGTCGACGCCCACGCCGTTGACGCAGTCCTCCACGACCGCGTCCAGGGAGCGCGACAGCTTCGTCTCCGCCAGGTCGTGCTGGTACTGGCCGACCCCGATCGACTTCGGGTCGATCTTCACCAGCTCGGCCAGCGGGTCCTGGAGCCGCCGCGCGATGGACACCGCGCCGCGCAGCGACACGTCCAGCTCGGGCAGCTCCTGCGAGGCGAACGCGGACGCCGAGTACACCGACGCCCCGGCCTCCGAGACCATCACCTTCGTCAGCTTCAGCGCGGGCTGCGCGGCGATCAGCTCGGCGGCGAGCTTGTCGGTCTCGCGCGAGGCCGTGCCGTTGCCGATCGCGATCAGCTCCACCTCGTGCACGCGCGCCAGTTCGGCAAGGACCGCCAGCGCCTCGTCCCACTTGCGCTGCGGCGCGTGCGGGTAGACGGTCGCGGTGGCGGCGACCTTGCCGGTGGCGTCGACGACGGCGACCTTCACGCCCGTACGCAGCCCGGGGTCGAGGCCCAGCGTGGGGCGGGTGCCCGCGGGGGCGGCCAGCAGCAGGTCCCGCAGGTTGGCGGCGAAGATGTCCACCGCCTGGTCCTCGGCGGACGTACGCAGCCGCACCCGCAGGTCGATGCCGAGGTGCACCAGGATGCGGGTGCGCCACGCCCAGCGCACCGTGTCGGCGAGCCAGGGGTCGGCGGGCCGCCCCCGGTTCTCCACGCCGAACCTGGCGGCGATGGCGCGCTCGTACGCCGTCGGGCCCTCCTGCTCGGCCGCCCCGGGCGCGTCGGGCTCCAGGGCGAGGTCGAGGACCTCCTCCTTCTCGCCGCGGAAGAGGGCGAGGATGCGGTGCGACGGCAGGTCGGTCAGCGGCTCGGCGAAGTCGAAGTAGTCCGCGAACTTCGCGCCCGCCTCCTCCTTGCCCTCGCGCACCTTGGCGGCGGCCCGGCCGTGCGTCCACATCCGCTCGCGCAGCTCGCCGATCAGGTCGGCGTCCTCGCCGAACCGCTCGGTGAGGATCGCCCGCGCGCCCTCCAGGGCCGCGGCCGGGTCGGCCACGCCCTTGTCCGCGTCCACGAACGCGCCGGCCGCGGCGAGCGGTGCCACCGACGGGTCGGCGAGCAGCCCGTCCGCCAGCGGCTCCAGCCCGGCCTCGCGGGCGATCTGCGCCTTCGTACGCCGTTTCGGCTTGTACGGCAGGTAGACGTCCTCCAGGCGGGCCTTGGAGTCGGCGGCGCGGATCTGCGCCTCCAGCTCTCCGGTCAGCTTGCCCTGCCCGCGTACGGACTCCAGGATCGCCGTCCGCCGCTCCTCCAGCTCGCGCAGATACCGCAGCCGCTCCTCGGCCGTCCGCAACTGGGCGTCGTCGAGCATCTCCGTCGCCTCTTTGCGGTAGCGGGCGATGAACGGCACGGTGGCGCCGTCGTCGAGCAGCCGCACCGCCGCCGTGATCTGCCGCTCGCGTACGCCGAGCTCCTCGGCGATTTTGGCCTCAATCGATACCGACGCCGTCACGTCCGCCCCACTTTCTGTCATCTGTGGCGGAGTGCATTGTGGCAGGTCCGGCTGACAGCCGGGCGACCGGCGGGAGCGGTGCCGGTCGCCCGGCGGGTCGGAAACGACCGGGGCGCGTCCCCGACCGTGGAAGGGACGCGCCCCGGAACCGGCCGGCGGCGAGGTCAGGCGGTGCGGCGCCGGGTCTTCCGGCCGCCCCGGGAGGCGCCGCTGAAGAGCCGGGCGACCAGGCGGAAGGGAAGGGTCACGATCGTGGCAATGGCGCCGCCGATCATGCGCAGGGTGTCGGCGATGGCTCGCATCACTGTTCTCCTCGCTGCTCGGGTGCAGAACAGCGGGTAGCCACCCACGCCTTGCCCAAACATCCAACCCGCGATCCGTGCCCCGCGGCCCTGTCCGCGTATGTCAGCCTTTGCCGAAGATATCCTTCGGCATCGCCCCCGCCGCCAGTGCGGTGGTGGTGTAGCCGGTGGCCAGCTCGGTCAGCCGCGCCACGCCCGCGGCGCCCAGGTGCTCGTACGGGCCGAGGTCCACCCGGTCCGTCTCGTCCTCCAGCCCCTTGCGCAGCGCCGTACCCGCCTCCGTCAGCTCGCCGTCCGCGGCCAGCAGCCCGCGGGCCCGCAGCCGGTCCTGCGCCGCCGCCCACTCCCCGGCCTCCCAGCCGCGCGACTCCCGGGCGAACTCCGGGGTGAAGCCGAAGCCGGAGGCGGTGTGGGTGACCTGGGACTCCAGCCCGTCGAGCCCGCCGAGGGCCAGCACCGCGTTGTGGCTGTCGCCGCGGTGCTCACGCAGTTGGGTGGCCGCGTGCCAGAGCACCAGGTGCGGGGCGTCCGGCACCGGCTGCCCGGCCTCGGCCGCGTACAGGACCCGCCCGGCGCGCCCGCCGCCCGCGGCCGCCCGCTGCGCCAGCTCCGCGGCCTCGGCCAGCTCCGGCGAGGCGATCGTCTCCTCGCCCAGCAGCCGCCGCAGCACGGCGTCGGCGACCCGCAGCCGGGCCGCCAGCACGGTGGCCGGGTCCGCGGCCGACCAGGCGGCGGGCACGTGCTCCGTGACCAGGCGGTGGCTGTAGTTGTAGAAGGTGGCGGTGACCACGCCGGGGCCGACGGGGCCCATGGCGGCGGACCGGGCGGAGAAGTACGCGGCGTGCCAGCCGTCGATGCCGAGGGCGGCGAACTCCTCGGTGAACTCCGGCGCGAAGTAGATCGCCGAGTGCAGCGGGTTGAGGACCTGGTGGCAGCGGCGGCCGGCGCGCGGCGGGAGTGGCGTCATGGGGTCATGTTACTGAGCGGACGCTTAGCGAGCGAAGGGTGCGGTCGTGTGTTCGTGCCCGCGGGCGCGCGGCGGGCGTCAGACGGTCCAGGTGAAGCGCGGCTCGCGGCGTTCCAGGAAGGCGGCGACGCCCTCCGCGGTGTCCCCGGCCGCGCGCGCCTGCGCGGCCCAGTGCGCGACACGTACCGCGTCCGCGCCGGCGGGCGCTCCCCCGTCCCCGTACACCGCGGCCGAGTCGGCGAAGTCCTTCGCCGCCGCCTGGGTGAGCTGCGAGCGCGCCGCCAGCACCCCGGTGAACTCCGCCGTCCGCGCGTCCAGTTCCGCCGCCGGCAGCACCTCGTCCACCAGGCCGGTGCGCAGCGCCCGGGCCGCGTCGATCAAGTCGGCCGAGAACAGCAGGTACTTCGCCGTCGCCGGGCCCACCAGCCGCACCAGCCGGCGCGTCGCGCCGGCCGGGTAGACGATGCCCAGCCTGGCGGGGGTGACCCCGAACAGCGCGTCCCCGGCGGCGAACCGCAGGTCGCAGGCCGCCGCGAGCTGGCAGCCACCGCCCACGCAGTGCCCGCGCACCACCGCGAGCGACGGCTTGGGGAAGGCGGCGAGCGCCTCCTCGGCGGCTTCGGCGAGACCCTGCGTGCCCTCGCTGCCCGCCCGCAGCGAGCCGATGTCGGCCCCCGCGCAGAACGTGCCGCCCGCGCCGGTGAGCACCAGCGCGCGCACCGCCCGGTCGGCCGCGAGCCCCGCGAGCAGCCCCGGCAGCGCGCGCCACATCTCCGGCGTCATCGCATTGCGCTTGGCCGGGTTGCTGATGACCACGCTCGCCACGCCGCCGTCGACGCCGCACCGCAGCTCGCCTTCGCTCATGGGCGGGAGCCTCTCACGGCGGGCCGCGCCCCCGGCGGCGGGCCCGCCCGCCCGCTCGGGCGGCCGGGCCGGGGCAGGGCGGGGCCAGGGCACCCGCGCCGCCCCGGCGGCCCGGCGCGCGGGTCCTACAGCGGCTCGATGTCGCTCAGCTCCTCGTCCAGCAGCAGCCAGCGCGTGATCCCGATGTCGCGCAGGAACGGTACGTCGTGGCTGGCGACCACGAGCGCCCCCTCGTACGACTCCAGCGCCCTGACCAACTGCTTCGCGCTGGCCATGTCGAGGTTGTTCGTCGGCTCGTCCAGCATCAGCAACTGCGGCGCCGGCTCCGCCAGCATCAGCGCCGCCAGCGTGGCGCGGAACCGCTCCCCGCCCGACAGCGTGCCCACGATCTGGTCCGCCCGGCCCTGCCGGAACAGGAAGCGGGCCAGCCGGGAGCGGATCTGCTGGTTGGTCGCCTCGGGCGCCAGCAGGGCGACGTTCTCGACGATGCTCAGCGCGTCGTCCAGCACGTCGAGCCGCTGCGGCAGGTAGCGCAGCGGTACGTGCACCGCCGCCTCGCCCGCCTGCGGCACGAGCTGCCCGGCGATCGTCCGCAGCAGCGTCGACTTGCCCGCGCCGTTGCGCCCGGTCAGCGCGATCCGCTCCGGGCCGCGCACCTGGAGCGCCTCGACCCGCCCGCCGTAGCGCAGCTCCAGATCGCGCAGCATCAGCACGTCCCGACCGGCGGGCACGGCGGTGTACGACAGGTCGACGCGGATCTCGTCGTCGTCCCGTACCGCCGCCTCCGCCTCGTCCAGGCGCTCCCTGGCGTCCTTCAGCCGCTCCTCGTGCATGATGCGGTGCTTGCCGGCGGAGACCTGGGCCTCCCGCTTGCGCGCGTTCATGATGATCTTCGGCTCGCGCTTGTTCGCGAACTGCTTGTCGGCGTACCGCTTGCGCTTGCTGAGCTTCTCGTGCGCGTCGGCCAGCTCGCGCTTCTGCCGCTTGAGGTCCGCCTCCGCGGAGCGCACCGTCCGCTCGGCGGCCTCCTGCTCGACGGCCAGCGCCTCCTCGTACGCCGTGAAGTTGCCGCCGTACCAGGCGACCTCGCCGTCCCGCAGGTCGGCGACCTGGTCGACGCGGTCGAGCAGCTCGCGGTCGTGGCTGACGATCACCATCACGCCCGGCCAGGACTCCACGGCCGCGTACAGCCGGCGGCGGGCCTTCAGGTCGAGGTTGTTCGTCGGCTCGTCCAGCAGCAGCACCTCGGGCCGCTGCATGAGCAGCGCGGCGAGCCGCAGCAGCACCGACTCGCCGCCGGAGACCTCGCCGATGGTGCGGTCGAGGCCGACGTGCGCCAGGCCGAGCTGGTCGAGGGTGGCGCGGGCGCGCTCCTCGACGTCCCAGTCGTCGCCGACGGCCGTGAAGTGCTCCTCGGCGACGTCGCCCGACTCGATGGCGTGCAGCGCGCGCCGCACACCGTCGATGCCCAGCACCTCGTCGACCCGCGCGGCGGTGTCGAGCACGAGGTTCTGCGGCAGGTAGCCGACGGTGCCCGCGGCCCTGACCGTGCCGGCGGCGGGGGCCAGCTCCCCGGCCATCAGCCTCAGCAGCGTGGACTTGCCCGTGCCGTTGCGGCCGATCAGCCCGGTGCGGCCGGGGCCGACGACGAGGTCGAGGCCCTCGAAGACGGTCGTGCCGTCCGGCCAGGTGAAGGCCAGCCCGGTGCAGGTGACGGAGGCGGCGGCGTGTGGCGTGGAGGGAAATGACATGGCTTCTCCCGGTGAGGTCGTGGGGGTGCGACGGGGCGGCGTCGGCACCGGACGGCGACCTGGGAGAGCCGGGTGGAACGAGGGCGGGGCTGGGCGCCCTGTAGGACAGGAAGGTGGCTCAAGCCATGAGGTCGCACGTGCCGCACGCGGGATATGCCGCGGGCACGGTGCCGTAGAGACCTCAGACGAGCAACACCTTCTCCAATCGTCGACTACAGGGCACTGTGAAGGTACGACGGTGCCGAGGGTACCGGCAACCGATTTTTTCGATCTCAACGCTGGCCGGTGCCGACGCAGCCGGTCGGAAGGTGACGAAAGCCAGTCAAGTTCTGCGCGATGGGGGGTTGAGCTCCGGTGATTGCCAACACTCGGAGGGTGAGTGGTGGCGAAAGCAGGTGCCGGCGGTGAACGACGGCGGAAGCCCGAGACCCGAGCCCGGCCAGGTGGTCCCGGCGACGTACGAGGGGACCTGGAAGTTCGACGCCCCGGCGCTCGACTCCTCCGTCCCCCAGTCCCGGCACGCCGTACGCGACCTCCTCGTCCGGCAGCGCGTGCCCCTCGGCGACGAACTGCTCCAGGGCGTGCTGCTGATCGTCTCGGAGCTGGTGACGAACGCGGTCCGGCACGCCGCCGTGCTGTCCCCGGAGATCGGCGTCGAGCTGTCCGTCAGCGCCGGCTGGGTCCGCGTCGCCGTGTCGGACCAGCACCCGTACCGCCCGAAGGCCCTCCAGGCGGACGACGACGAGACGGGCGGCCGGGGACTGCTGCTGGTCAAGACGATCACGAACGACGCGGGCGGCACCTGCGACGTGCAGCACACCGTCGACGGCGGGAAGGTGATCTGGGCCTCGCTCCCGCTCGGCGGCGTCACCAGCCGGATGCCGGCCCCGTCAGCTCCCGGATGGCCGGCCTGGCCGCGTCCAGCACCGTCATGAACCACGCCGAGAACGGGTCCTCGGCATGCCGCTTGACCAGCTCGTCCGGCGTGACGAAGGCGACCGCGCCGACCTCGTCGGCGTCCGGGCGGGCCTCGGCCCGCAGCAGCCCGGCGAAGAGGTGGTTGTACTCGTGCTCCACCAGCCCCGAGGCGGGGTCCGGGTGGTGGTACGTGACCGTCCCGGCCTCGGCGAGCAGCGCGGGCGAGGCGCCCAGCTCCTCGAAGGTCCGGCGGGCCGCGGCGGCGAGCGGCGACTCGCCGGGGTAGGGGTGGCCGCAGCAGGAGTTGGACCACACGCCGGGGGAGTGGTACTTGCCCAGCGCGCGCTGCTGGATCAGCATCCGGCCGGCGGTGTCGAAGAGGAAGACCGAGAACGCCCGGTGCAGCCGCCCGGGCGCCTGGTGCGCGGACAGCTTCTCCGCGGTGCCGATCGTGGTCCCGTCCTGGTCGACGAGCTCCAGCAGGATCTCTTCGGTGGTAGCGGCCGGCATGACCATCCTTTGCGTCCGATCTACGGCGTCCGGTGCAGGGGCGCCCCGGTCTCCGCGGCGGGCGGAAACGACGGGACGCCTCATTCAGTCTGCCTTACCGGCCTCTGCTCAATGACAGAGATTTGCCTCATGCTCGGCGTGTCCGACGGGCTCGATCTGGAATGTGCAGTGGTCGACATCGAAGTGATCACCGAGGCACCCCTGGAGATCGTGCAGCAACCTCTCCTGACCCACGGCCTCCAGCACGTCGGGCTTGACCACCACGTGCGCCGATATCACCGGCATACCGGAGGTGATCGTCCACACGTGCAGATCGTGCAGCTCCACCACGCCCGGCAGCGCGAGGATGTGCGTGCGCACCTCGGAGACGTCCACGTCCTTCGGCGCCGCCTCCAGCAGCACGTCGAGCGCCTCGCGCAGCAGCCGGAACGTCCGCGGGATGATCATCGAGCCGATGGCGAGCGAGGCGACCGGGTCCGCGTACTGCCAGCCGGTCGTGACGATGACCAGCGCCGAGATGATGACCGCGACCGACCCCAGCGCGTCCGCCAGCACCTCCAGGAAGGCGCCGCGCACGTTCAGGCTCTCCTGCCGGCCGCGCATCAGCAGCGCCAGCGAGATCAGGTTGACCACCAGGCCCGCGGCACCGAACGCGAAGGTCAGCCCGCCCTCGATCTCCGGCGGATCCATGAAGCGGCGCACCGCCTGGTAGAGGATGTAGCCGCCGACGCCGAAGAGCAGCAGGCAGTTGGCCAGCGCCGCCAGGATCTCGGCCCGCGCGAAGCCGAAGGTGCGGCGCTCGCTCGTCGGCCGGTTCGCGAAGTGGATCGCCAGCAGCGCCATGGAGAGCCCGACCACGTCGGTCGCCATGTGCCCGGCGTCCGCGACGAGCGCCAGCGAACCGGTGATCACCCCGCCGACCACCTGGAGGCCCAGCACCGACAGCGTGAGGGCCAGGGCGATGCGCAGCCGTCCGCGGTGCGCGGCGGAGGCCGTACCGCCGGCCGGCCCGTGCGAATGGTCGTGCCCTGCACCCATGCCGCGTGCCCTCCGGTTCCCGAGACGGTCGCCGACAGGCTCTCGTGCCCGTCCGACGATCTCAGTGAACTACGCGCCGGAGGTAATCGCCAAACCTTGACATGAAGTCGGTTTTCATCGTCTGACCTGCGGAAACGCTCCTGCTGACGTCTCGGCTGGTCAGCCGCGCCGCGCGGCCGGATGGCTGCGCAGCCAGCCCGCCCAGGCGGACTCGACCATGCCGCGCACGTCCAGCCGCGGGAGCCAGCCCAGCTCCTTGGCCGCCAGGTCGTACGACGCGACCACCCGGGCCGGGTCCCCGGGGCGCCGGGGCCGGACCACCGGGGGGTGCTCGCGGCGCCCCGTGACATCGGCGACGACCTCGGCCAGCTCCCGCACCGACACGCCGGTGCCGCTGCCGAGGTTCACCGTCAGGTCGCCGGAGACGGCCGGTGCGGCGACGCGGCGGGCCGCCGCCAGGTGGGCGTCGGCGAGGTCGACGACGTGCACGTAGTCGCGGATGCAGGTGCCGTCGGGGGTGGGGTAGTCGTCGCCGAAGATCCGCATCGGCTCGTGCGCCGTCAGCCGCTCGAAGAACATCGGGACCACGTTGAAGACCCCGGTGTCCGCCAGCTCCGGGGCGGCGGCGCCGGCGACGTTGAAGTAGCGCAGACAGGCCGTGGCCAGCCCGTGGGCGCGGCCGGTGGCCCGCAGCAGCCACTCGCCGGCCAGCTTGGTCTCGCCGTACGGGTTGATCGGCCGGCAGGGGGTGTCCTCGGTGACGAGGTCGACGTCGGGCATGCCGTAGACGGCCGCGGAGGAGGAGAGCACGAAGCGGCGGACGCCCGCGGCCACCACGGCCTCCAGCAGCACGCCCAGGCCGTGCACGTTCTCCCGGTAGTACGAGAGCGGCTGCTCCACGGACTCGCCGACCTGCTTCTTCGCCGCCAGGTGCAGCACGCCCGTGACGTCGTACTCGGCGAAGGTGCGGTCGAGCAGCAGCCGGTCCAGGAACGTGCCGCGCACCAGCGGTACGTCCGCGGGCAGCCGGGCCGGGTTGCCCGTGGACACGTCGTCCAGCACGACGACCCGCTCCCCGGCACCCGCCATGGCCCGCACGACATGCGCGCCGATGTAACCGGCCCCGCCGGTGATCAACCACGTCATGCCGGAACACTACCGCCCCGGTTTGGAGCACGGGTGCGGGCTGCGAAATGATGATCGCCACCCGGTCGAGGAGAACGGGCGGTGAACCCACGGTTCCAGGGATCCGCTAACCTCTGCCGACAGCCGCCCGGCCGGACGGGGGAGGGGCGGTCCCGCCTGCCGCCCCCTTGCCAAGGAGTGAGTTCGTCTGCGGACCGCAATCCTGATCGGCCCGCCCGTCCCCGGGTCACCCCTGGAGAGCGACCTCGGGTCGCTGGGCTACGACGACGTGCGCACCGCCGCGGACGTGGCCGACGCCGCCACCGTCCTCGCGCTGCTGCCCGCGGACGGCCGGGTCGCGCTCGTCGACAGCCGCTTCGTCGGCCACCGGCACAGCCTGCGCCTCACGCTGGCCGACCCCCGCTTCTCCGGCGCGGCCGTACCCGGCGTGGTCGCGGTGCGGACGCCCGCGGCCCGTACCGCACTCGCCCGCGCCGTGATGCGCAGCCGCACCCTCGACGGCGTCGCCGAGCAGACCGCCGCGCAGCTCGCCGACTCCGGGGAGCCGCTGGCCCGGCCGGAGCTGGGCGTGCTGGTGGCGGCCGTACCCGAGGACGCCCTGGCACGGGCGCGGGCGACGGACGCGGTCGCCGCCGTGGACGAGGAGAAGGCCCGGCTGCGGGCCGCGGTCAAGAGCCGCGACGGCTTCTTCACCACCTTCTTCATCAGCCCCTACTCGCGCTACCTGGCCCGCTGGTGCGCCCGCCGCGGACTCACCCCGAACCAGGTCACCACCGCCTCCCTGGCCACCGCCGTGCTCGCCGCCGGCTGCGCGGCCACCGGCACCCGCGGCGGCTTCGTCGCCGCCGGCGTGCTGCTGCTGCTGTCCTTCGTGCTGGACTGCACCGACGGCCAGCTCGCCCGCTACTCGCTCCAGTACTCCACGATGGGCGCCTGGCTCGACGCCACCTTCGACCGCGCCAAGGAGTACGCCTACTTCGCGGGCCTGGCCATCGGCGCCGCCAACGCCGACGGCGACGACGTGTGGGCCCTCGCGCTGGGCGCCATGGTGCTCCAGATCTGCCGGCACGTCGTGGACTTCGCCTTCAACGAGTCCATCGCCGGCACCACCGCCGCGACGACCAACCACAGCCCCACCGCCGCGCTCTCCGACCGGCTCGACCGGCTCGGCTGGACCGTGTGGCTGCGCCGCATGGTGGTGCTGCCGATCGGCGAGCGCTGGGCGCTGATCGCGGTGCTCACCGCGGTCACCACCCCCCGCGTCGTCTTCACCGTCCTGCTCGTCGGCATGGGGCTCGCCGCCTCGTACACCACCGCGGGCCGCGTGCTGCGCTCACTCAAGCGCCGCGTCCCGCGCAGCGAGCAGGCCCTCAGGGCCCTGGACGCGCTGACCGACACCGGCCCGCTCGCCGAGGCCGCCGCCCGCTCCCTGCGCGCCCCCGTGCGCTCCCTGCCGTCGTACGCCACCCCCGCCGTCGCCGCCGCCGGCGGCGCGCTCCTCGTGGCGCTGGCGCTCTTCACGCCGTACGGCACCTGGTGGCCGCTCATAGGCGCCGTCTGCTACGTCCTGACCTCGGCACTCGCCGTCGCCCGGCCGCTCGCCGGCCCGCTGGACTGGCTCGTGCCGCCGGTCTTCCGGGCCTCGGAGTACGGCCTCGTCCTCGCCCTCGCGGCCCGCTCCGAGGTGAACGGAGCGCTTCCCGCGGCTTTCGGACTGGTGGCCGCGGTCGCCTACCATCACTACGACACCGTGTACCGCATCCGCGGCGGCACGGGTGCGCCCCCGCGCCTCCTGGTGCGGGCGATCGGCGGGCACGAGGGACGGGCGCTGGCGGTCACGCTGGCGGCGGCCCTGCTGACAGGCACAGGCTTCACGTTCGCGCTCGCGGCCATCGCCGTGGCCGTGGCACTGGTGGTGCTCACCGAGAGCATCCGCTTCTGGGTCTCCTCCGGAGCCCCCGCAGTACACGACGAAACAGGAGAACCCGCATGATCGGCCTCGTGCTGGCCGCCGGCGCCGGACGGCGTCTGCGCCCCTACACCGACACCCTGCCGAAGGCCCTGGTGCCCGTCGACGGGGAGACCACCGTCCTCGACCTCACCCTCGGCAACTTCGCCGAGATCGGGTTCACCGAGGCGGCGATCATCGTCGGCTACCGCAAGGAGGCCGTGTACGAGCGCAAGGAGGCCCTGGAGCGCAGGTACGGGCTGAAGCTCACCCTGATCGACAACGACAAGGCCGAGGAGTGGAACAACGCCTACTCCCTGTGGTGCGGCCGGGACTCGGTCAGACACGACGTGATCCTCGCCAACGGCGACACGGTCCACCCCGTCTCCGTCGAGAAGACCCTGCTCGCCGCCCGCGGCGGCGACAAGAAGATCATCCTCGCCCTCGACACGGTCAAGCAGCTCGCCGACGAGGAGATGAAGGTCGTCGCCGACCCCGACAAGGGCGTCCAGCGGATCACCAAGCTGATGGACCCGGCCACGGCCACCGGCGAGTACATCGGCGTCACCCTCATCGAGGGCTCGGCCGCGGACGAGCTGGCCGACGCGCTGAAGACCACCTTCGAGCGCGACCCCGACCTCTACTACGAGGACGGCTACCAGGAGCTGGTCAACCGGGGCTTCAAGATCGACGTCGCGCCCATCGGCGACATCGCCTGGGTCGAGATCGACAACCACGACGACCTCGCCAAGGGCAGGGAGATCGCGTGCCGGTACTGACCCGCCTGATCCCGTCGCCGCTGACGGTCGACATCCGGGCCGGGGCGCTGGACGACCTCGCAGACCTCCTCTCCGACCAGCGCGTCGCGCCTTCCGGCCGGCTCGCCTTCGCCATCAGCCCGCGCTCCGGGCAGGCGCTGCGCGACCGGTTCGCGCCGGCGCTGCCCGGCGCCGACTGGTTCGCCGACGCCGACGGCACCATCGACGGCGCCGTGCGGCTGGCCGAC
This sequence comes from Streptomyces sp. 184, assembly GCF_045781775.1. Classification (NCBI taxonomy): domain Bacteria; kingdom Bacillati; phylum Actinomycetota; class Actinomycetes; order Kitasatosporales; family Streptomycetaceae; genus Streptomyces; species Streptomyces sp. 184. The sequence continues at coordinate 3,693,502 of NZ_CP123230.1, forward strand.
TCCATCAAGCGCACCGGCCGCTACGACGCCGTCGTCGGCCTCGGCGGCGGCAAGGTCATCGACTCCGCGAAGTACGCCGCCGCGCGCGTCGGCCTGCCGATGGTCGCCGTGGCCACCAACCTCGCCAACGACGGCCTCTGCTCGCCGGTCTCCACGCTCGACAACGACGCCGGCCGCGGCTCGTACGGCGTGCCGAACCCCATCGCGATCGTCATCGACCTCGACGTCATCCGCGAGGCCCCGGCCCGCTTCGTCCGCGCCGGCATCGGCGACGTGACGTGCAAGCTGTCCGCGGTCGCCGACTGGGAGCTGTCCCACCGCGAGACCGCCGAGCCCATCGACGGGCTCGCCGCCGCGATGGCCCGCAGCGCCGGCAACTCGGTGCTGCGCCACCCCGGCGGGATCGGCGACGACGACTTCCTCGTCATCCTCGCCGAGGCGCTGGTGCTCTGCGGCATCGCGATGTCGGTGGCCGGCGACAGCCGCCCGGCCTCCGGCGCCTGCCACGAGATCAGCCACGCCTTCGACCTGCTGTATCCGAAGCGCTGCGCGCTCCACGGCGAGCAGTGCGGTATCGGCGGGACCTTCGCCACCTTCCTGCGCGGCGACCGGGAGACGGCGCTGCTGATGGCGCAGGTGCTGCGCCGGCACGGGCTGCCCGTGCTGGCCGACGACATCGGCTTCACGGACGACGAGTTCGCGAAGGCCATCGAGTTCGCGCCGCAGACCCGGCCCGGCCGGTACACGATCCTCGAACACCTCGACCTGTCCGCCGACGAGATCAGAGACGCCTACGCCGACTATGCCAAAGCCATCGGTAGCTGAGCTACGTCCCGTGGTCCACCCCGCGGGGGTGAAGGACCGGCGCAGCGGGGAACACTGGGCCGGCCGCCTGTACATGCGCGAGATCTCGCTGCGCGTCGACCGGCACCTGGTGAACACCCGGGTGACGCCCAACCAACTCACGTACGTCATGACCCTGGCCGGCGTCCTCGCCGCGCCGGCGCTGCTGGTCCCCGGGATCCCCGGGGCCCTGCTGGGCGTGCTCATGGTCCAGATGTACCTGCTGCTCGACTGCGTCGACGGGGAGGTCGCCCGCTGGAAGCAGCAGTTCTCCATCGGCGGCGTGTACCTCGACCGGGTCGGCGCGTACCTCTGCGACGCCGCTGTGCTCGTCGGCTTCGGCCTGCGCGCCGCCGACCCCTGGGGCGACGGTTCCGTCGACTGGCTCTGGGCCTTCCTGGGCACCCTGGCCGCGCTCGGCGCCGTGCTGATCAAGGCGGAGACCGACCTCGTCGGCGTCGCCCGCCACCAGCAGGGTCTGCCGCCGGTCAAGGAGTCCGCGGCCGAGCCGCGCTCGTCGGGAGTCGCCGTGGCCCGCAAGGCGGCGTCGGCGCTGAAGTTCCACCGGCTGATCCTGGGGATCGAGGCGTCACTCGTCATCCTCCTGCTGGCGATCCTCGACCTGATCAAGGGGGACCTGTACTTCTCCCGGCTCGGTGTCGCCGTGCTCGCCGCGATAGCGATGGTCCAGACCCTCCTTCACCTGGTCAGCATTCTGGCCTCCAGCAGGTTGCGGTGAGCCGAATGACATATGAACACCAGCCCCGGCGGCCGGAGGCGGCGAGCGCGGAGGACATCCGGGTCGGCGCCGTCGTGATCACCATGGGGCAGCGCCCCGATGAGCTGCGCGCGCTGCTGGAGTCGGTCGCCAAGCAGGACGGTGCGCCGGTCGAGGTGGTCGTCGTCGCCCAGGGCGTCACCGTGCCGAACATCCCGCAGGGCGTACGGGTCGTGGAGCTGCCCGAGAACCTGGGCATCCCCGGCGGGCGCAACGTCGGCATCGAGGCGTTCGGCGACGGCGGCCGGGACGTCGACGTGCTGCTCTTCCTCGACGACGACGGTCTTCTGCCACAACAGGACACCGCCCGGCTGGTGCGCGAGGCGTTCGCCGCCGACCCGCGCCTGGGCATCGTCAGCTTCCGTATCGCCGACCCCGAGACCGGGGTCACGCAGCGCCGGCACGTGCCCCGGCTGCGCGCCTCCGACCCGATGCGCTCCTCGCGCGTCACCACGTTCCTCGGCGGCGCCAACGCGGTGCGTACGGCGGTGTTCCAGGAGGTCGGCGGGCTGCCGGACGACTTCTTCTACGCCCACGAGGAGACCGACCTCGCCTGGCGGGCGCTCGACGCGGGCTGGCACATCGACTACCGCGCCGACATGGTGCTGCACCACCCGACGATGCCGCCCAGCAGGCACGCCACGTACCACCACAACGTGGCCCGCAACCGGGTCTGGCTGGCCCGCCGGAACCTGCCCGTTCCGCTCGTCCCGGTCTATCTCGGTGTCTGGTTCCTGCTCACAGTGGCGCGCAGCCCCTCGCCGGCTGTGCTGAAATCATGGCTCGTAGGCTTCCGAGAGGGCTGGCGTGCGCCGTGCGGGCCGCGCCGGCCCATGAAGTGGCGTACGGTGTGGCGGCTGACCCGGCTGGGACGACCGCCGGTGATCTGACAAGCTCGTACCGTTGAGTGTCTGAGGACGAAAGTTACCGACTGTGAGCGATACGGCAGTGGGCGCTCCGCCCAAGCGCCATCCCGACGACGGGCTGTCCCCGGCCGAGCTGGCCGCCAAGTACGGCCTCTCGGTGAGCGGCGCGCGACCCGGACTGCCCGAGTACGTGCGGCAGCTCTGGGCACGCCGCCACTTCATCCTGACCTTCTCGCGCGCCAAGCTCACCGCGCAGTACAGCAAGGCGAAGCTGGGGCAGATGTGGCAGGTGCTGACACCGCTGCTGAACGCCACGGTGTTCTTCTTCATCTTCGGCATCCTGCTCGGCGGTCGCGGCGGCATGCCGATGAGCGAGTACATCCCGTTCCTGGTGACGGGTGTGTTCGTGTGGACGTTCACGCAGCAGTCGGTGATGTCGGGGGTCCGCTCGATCTCGGGGAACCTGGGCCTGGTGCGGGCGCTGCACTTCCCGCGCGCCGCGCTCCCGATCTCCTTCTCGCTCCAGCAGCTCCAGCAGTTGCTGTACTCGATGATCGTGATGGCGGCGTTCCTGCTGGGCTTCGGCTACTTCCCCATCTGGACGTGGCTGCTGGTGCCGGTGATCCTGGCGCTCCAGTACCTCTTCAACGCGGGGCTGGCGATGATCTTCGCCAGGCTGGGCAGTGACTCGCCCGACCTGGCGCAGGTGATGCCGTTCATCCTGCGCACCTGGATGTACGGCTCCGGGGTGATGTTCCCGCTGCACCACATGCTGGTGGACCGGGCGAACGCCCCGAAGTGGGCCGCCGACCTCATCGCGATGAACCCGGCCGCGGTATACATGGACCTCATGAGGTTCGTCCTGATGGGGGACTACAGCCAGAACAACATGCCGCCGCACGTCTGGCTGCTGGCGCTCGGCTGGGCCGTCGTGATCGGGGCGTTCGGGTTCGTGTTCTTCTGGAAGGCTGAGGAGCGTTATGGCCGTGGCTGAACATCCGACGAGCCGCGCCGAGTCCGACGCCCCGGATGCCGGGCGGGTGCCGACGGTCATCGCGGACGACCTGCACATCGTCTACCGGGTGCTGGGCGGCAACCGCGGCAAGGGCAGCGGCTCCGCCGCGCTCAACCGCATCCTGCGCCGGGAGAAGCAGGACCGGGTGCGCGAGGTGCACGCGGTGCGCGGGGTGAGCTTCACGGCGTACCGCGGCCAGGCCATCGGCCTGATCGGCTCCAACGGCTCCGGCAAGTCGACGCTGCTGAAGGCCATCGCGGGCGTGCTGCCCGCGCACAGCGGCCGGGTGTACACCAACGGCCAGCCCTCGCTGCTCGGCGTCAACGCGGCGCTGATGAACGACCTGACCGGCGAGCGGAACGTGATGCTCGGCGGGCTGGCGATGGGCATGACCCGCGACCAGATCCGCGAGCGGTACCAGAGCATCGTCGACTTCTCCGGCATAAACGAGAAGGGCGACTTCATCACCCTGCCCATGCGGACGTACTCCTCCGGCATGGCGGCGCGGCTGCGGTTCTCCATCGCCGCGGCCAAGGACCACGAGGTGCTGATGATCGACGAGGCCCTGGCCACCGGCGACTTGAGGTTCCGCAAGCGCTCCGAGGCCCGGCTGCGCGAGCTGCGCAAGCAGGCCGGCACGGTGTTCCTGGTCAGCCACACCAACAAGTCCATCCGCGACACCTGCGACCGGGTGCTGTGGCTGGAGAAGGGCGAGTTGGTGATGGACGGGGCGACGGACGACGTGCTGAAGGAGTACCAGGAGTTCTCCAAGCGGTAGTCGCGCGTACGCGCCGAAGGGCCCCGCCGCGTCGCGCGGCGGGGCCCTTCGCGTACGTCCCGCGTGCTACACCCCCGCGGGGGTGTGCTCCGGCTTCCGCTCGGGCCCGGCGGCGGGACCCGGCCGGGCCTCGCTCAGGCCCACCCGCGCGTGCACCCGGCGCAGCCAGCGCGGCGCGTACCACGCGCGCCCGCCCAGCAGCCGCATCGCGGCCGGCACCAGTACGCCGCGCACCGCGATCGCGTCGATGAGGATGGCGAGCCCGCTGCCCAGGCCGAACATCTGGAGGAAGCTGACCTCGCCGGTGCCGAAGGCGAAGAAGCTGACGGCCAGCAGCCCCGCGGCCATCGTCACGATCCGGCCGGTACGGGCCAGCCCGCTGGTCACCGCCGTGGCCGGGTCCGCGCCCGCGTCGTGCAGCTCCTTGATCCGGCTGGTGAGGAAGACCTCGTAGTCCATGGACAGGCCGAAGGCGATGCAGAACATCAGCACGGTCATCGCCGTGTCCATCGGCTGCGGCGTGAAGCCGAGCAGCCCGCTGAGGTGGCCGTCCTGGAAGATCCACACCATCGCGCCCATGGCCGCGGCCAGGCTGACGGCGTTGAGGACGACCGCGCGCAGCGGCTGGACGACGCTGCCGGTGAAGAGGAACAGCAGCACGAACGTCGTGATCAGGACCATCCCGACGGCGAGCGGCAGCCGGCTGCCGATGCTGTCCTTGGCATCGACGAGTTCCGCGTCGGTGCCGCCGACCAGGGTCTCCACGCCGCCCGGCGCGGGCACCGCGCGGACGTCCCCGACCAGTTCCTGGGCCGCGCCCGACTTGGGCGCCGGCTCGACGGAGACCGTCAGCCGCTGGGCGTCGGGCCGGCCGAGCCCGGCGGCGGCGGGGCTCGCGGGGCCGGCCGCGCCGTCGGCGTACGAGCCGTTGCTCGCGTCGACCCGGGCGACGCCGTCCAGCCGGGACAGCTCGGTGGCGTAACGAGCGAGGTCGGGCCCGGCGACGGCGCCGGTGGTGACGACGTCGATCGCGGTGCTGTCGTCGACGGCGAAGTCCTCGCGCAGCGCGGTGGCCACCTGCCGGCTCTGCGCGCTCTCCGGGAGCACCCGCTCGTCCGGGGTGCCGTAGCTGACGCCCAGCAGCGGGGAGGCGGCCAGCAGCAGCAGGCCGAGCACCGGCAGCGCGGTGAGCGCGGGGCGGCGCATGACGGCGCCCGCGACGCGGCCCCACAGCGGCGCGTCGGTGCGGCGCATGGCCCGGGCGCCCGGCACCCGGCCGCCGTTGACGCGGTGGCCGAGGACGGCGAGCAGCGCGGGGATGATCACCAGCGCGCTGATCGCGGCGATGGCCACGACGCCGATGCCGGCGTAGGCGAAGGAGCGCAGGAAGTACTGCGGGAAGACCAGCAGCGCGGCGAGGGCCGCGACGATCGTCGCGGAGGAGAACGCGATCGTACGGCCCGCGGTCGCCACCGTGCGCCGGATGGCCTGCGGCACCTCGTCGCCCGCGGTCAACTGCTCGCGGAACCGGCTGACCAGCAGCAGCCCGTAGTCGATGCCCAGCCCGAGGCCGAGCGCGATGGTGAGGTTGACCGAGAACACCGAGACGTCGGTGAGGCTGCCCAGCACCCACAGCTCGGCGAACGTGCCGAAGATGGCGACCAGGCCGATCGCCAGCGGCAGCAGCGCCGCGACGATGCTGCCGAAGGCGAGGACCAGCAGCACGAGGGTGACGGGTACGGCGATCGCCTCGGCCAGCGCCAGGTCGGCGGCGACCTGCGTGGACACGTCGTTGCTCACCGCGGCCCCGCCGCCGGCCCGGACGGTGACGCCGTCGCGGGTGCCGGTGTACTCGTCCGTCAGCTCCTTGGCGTGGTCGGCCTCCTTCTCGTCGCCGCCGGCGACATGGGCGAGGACGAGGGCCTGGCTCCCGTCCCTGGAGGTCAGTCCCTCGCCGCCGCGGTCCCAGTACGACATGACGCTGCCGACGTCGGACTCCGCCCGCAGCCCCTCGGTCACCTGCTGCCCGCGTTCGCGGGCCGCGTCCCCGCCGGGCCCTCCGGACTCGGCGGAGACGAGCAGGACCAGGTTCGTATCGCCCCCGAATCTGTCGTCGATCACCTCCTGCGCCTTGCTCGACGGCGATCCCGGATCGCTGAAGCCGCCGCCGCTGAGCTTGCCGAAGGCGCCGAAGCCGAGCGCGGCCATGGCGACGACCGCGACGGCGGCGAGCGTGAGCACGAGCCGGGTCCTGCGCAGTACGAGCTCCGCAATGCGTGTCAGCACGGTGCTCCCCTTCCCAATGTTTATAGCGTTAACATGAGCCTTGCAGGTGATGTTAATGCTGTCAACATGAGGCATGATGCGACTATGAGCGAGGTCAGGGGCGGTAAGGCCGGATACCACCACGGCGACCTGCGCAACGCGCTGGTCGACGCGGCTTCGGAGCTGGCCCGCGGCGGCGGGCCCGAGGCGGTGGTGCTGCGCGAGGCGGCCCGGCGCGTCGGCGTGTCGCCGACGGCCGCGTACCGCCACTTCGCCAACCAGGCCGACCTCCTCCAGGCCGTCAAGGACGAGGGCCAGCGGCGGCTGGCGGACTCCATGGAGAAGGCGATCGCCGAGACCGCGCCGCCCCCCGGCGGCGACCCGGCCGGGGCCGCCAAGGCCCGGCTGATGGCCCTCGGCCTCGGCTACGTCCGCTTCGCGGTCGGCGAGCCGGGGATGTACCGCACCGCCTTCTGCCGGGTCGGACCCGACCAAGAGAAGTGGACCGAGGACGGCGGGGCCGCGGAGCTGCGGCCGGGCGACGCCCGCTCCTTCCGGCTGCTCGTCGGCGCCATGGAGGCGCTCGACGCCGCCGGCGTGATGCGGCCGGGCTCGCGGACGGGCGCGGAGTTCGCCGCCTGGTCCGCGGTGCACGGGCTCGCCATGCTGATCCTCGACGGGCCGCTGCACGACCTGCCGCCCCCGCAGCGGGACGCGATCGTCACCCGCACGCTCAACACGATCCTGCACGGCCTCACCGTGTGACCGGCAAACGCCTTGCGCAGGACGGCGTTTCGCACTTCTTCGCGCGCATGGTGACTGAGGTGACCACCGCATGCCGCGTCTTCGTCCTGTACGGCGTACGCTGGACCGGTGCTGTTTGGCGGCATGTGGGGCGATAAGGGAGCTTGGGGGTCGCCCCGGACCTGCTCGGGGTCACGACGCCGGCGGCGGCGTGTCCGGAATGGGCACATCTGGGTACGCGGTGTAGAACGGGAGGCGTGACGGCATTGGCGAAGACGAAACCCCAGCTCGAAAGCGCGCCCGCCGTCTGCGCCCCGGGGGCGTCGACCCAGGGCAGTCGCCGGTGACCACGGCGGACGACGCTCCGTCGCGCGCCGTACTCGGCCAGGCCGCCGACGAGAACTTCCCCGTGGCGCCGTTCTTCCTGCCCCGTGCCTGGCGCGACGACCTCATGGCGCTCTACGGCTACGCCCGGCTCGTCGACGACATCGGCGACGGCGATCTGGCCCCCGGCGGCGCCGACGCCGCCGCGCTGGGCCTGGGCCCCGACGAGGCCGACGACCCGCTCGCGCTCCTCGACGCGCTGGAGGCCGACCTGGACCGGGTCTTCACCCCCGGCGCGGTCCCCGGCCACCCCCTGCTGCGCCGGCTGCGGCCCACCGTCCGCCGCCACCGGCTGTCCCCGCAGCCGTTCCACGGTCTCCTCCAGGCCAACCGGCAGGACCAGAAGGTGCGGCGCTACGAGACGTACGCCGAGCTGGAGGGCTACTGCGAGCTGTCCGCCAACCCGGTCGGCCGGCTGGTCCTCGCCGTGACCGGCACCGAGAGTCCCGAGCGCATCCGGCGTTCGGACGCGATCTGCACCGCCTTGCAGATCGTCGAGCACCTCCAGGACGTCGCCGAGGACCTGGGCCGGGACCGCATCTACCTCCCGGCCGAGGACATGCGCCGCTTCGGCGTCACCGAAGCGGACCTCGCCCGGCCCCGTGCCGGCGAACCGGTGCGCGCCCTGATCCGGTACGAGGCCGACCGCGCCGCCCGGCTCCTCGACGAGGGCGCGCCCCTCGTCGCCAGCGTGCGCGGCCGGCTGCGACTGCTGCTCGCCGGCTTCGTGGCCGGCGGGCGCGCGGCGCTCGCCGCCGTCGCCGCCGCCGGCCACGACGTGCTCCCCGGACCCCCGAAGCCCACCCGGCGCAGGCTGCTGCGCGAGGTGGGGTCGACCCTGCGACGAGAGGGGTGACCGCACCGTGACCACATCGTCGCGCGCGGCCTACGCATCCGCACCGGTGCTCACCGCGTACCGGTACTGCGAGGCCGTCACCGGCCAGCAGGCCCGGAACTTCGCGTACGGCATCAGACTCCTGCCGTACGACAAGCGGCTGGCGATGTCCGCGCTCTACGCGTTCTCGCGCCGCGTGGACGACATCGGCGACGGCGAGCTGCCGCCCGACGCCAAGCGCGCCCGGCTGGAGGACACCCGGCGGCAGCTCGACCGGATCCGGGCCGGCCGGGTGGCCGAGGACGACACCGACCCCGTCGCGGTGGCCCTCGCGCACGCCGCACGCCGGTTCCCGATCCCGCTCGGCGGTCTCGACGAGCTGATCGACGGCGTCGTCGCCGACGTGCGCGGCGAGGAGTACGAGACCTGGGAGGACCTGAAGGACTACTGCCGCTGCGTGGCCGGCGCCATCGGGCGGCTCTCGCTGGGCGTGTTCGGCACCGTCCCCGGCGCGCGGCACTCCGAACGCGCCCCCGGCTACGCCGACACGCTCGGGCTCGCGCTCCAACTGACGAACATCCTGCGGGACCTGCGCGAGGACGCCGCCGAGGGCCGCAGCTACCTGCCGGCGGTCGACCTGGCCAAGTTCGGCTGCTCCACGGGCTTCCACGGCGCCACGGCGCCACCCGGCTCGGACTTCCCCGGCCTCGTGCAGTACGAGGTGCGCCGGGCCCGCGCGCTCTTCGCCGACGGCTACCGGCTGCTGCCCATGCTCGACCGGCGCAGCGGCGCCTGCGTCGCGGCGATGGCCGGGATCTACCACCGGCTGCTGGAGCGGATCGCCGCGGACCCCGAAGCCGTGCTGCGCGGGCGGGTGTCGCTGCCGGGCCGGGAGAAGGCGTACGTCGCGGTCCGCGGCCTGGCCGGCGTCGACGCCCGGCAGGCGAGCCGGAGGTCCCGGTGACACCCGCCCCCGCGGCGGGCGCGGCGGCCCTGCCGCACGTACGGCAGGGCGGGCCCGTAAACGCGGCGCGCGAGACGGATCGGGAGCGCTCGGTGGCGCCCTCGGCGTGCGCCGCGGCGCACGGGGCGCAGGGGTGTGCGCCGTGGCAGGACAAGGTGTGCGGCGCGGCGTCGCGGGCCAGACATAGTGCGTGTCGACACGGGTGGGGAGGTGGCCGGTGATGGCTGACGCCGGCCCGGAGAGACGGCCGCGGGCCGTGGTGGTCGGCGGCGGCCTGGCCGGGATGACCGCCGCGATGGGACTCGCCGACGCCGGCGTCGAGGTCACGCTCCTCGAAGGCCGGCCGCGCCTGGGCGGGCTCGCCTTCTCCTTCCGCCGCGGCGACCTCAGCGTCGACAACGGCCAGCACGTCTACCTGCGTTGCTGCACCGCCTACCGGTGGTTCCTCGACGAGGTCGGCGGCGCTCGACTCGCGCCGCTCCAGGAGCGCCTGGACGTGCCCGTCCTCGACGCCGCCGCACCGGCCCGCAGGGGACCCGGGCCGCGCACCGGCCGGCTCGGCCGCTCCGGCCTGCCCGTGCCGCTGCACCTGGCCGCCGGGCTCGCCCGCTACCCGCACCTCTCGCTCGCGGAGCGCGCGAGCGTGGGCCGCGCCGCGCTGGCGATGCGGCGGCTCGACCCCGCGGACCCCGCCCTGGACGGCGTGGACTTCGCGAGCTGGCTGCACCGGCACGGGCAGTCGCCCCGCGCGGTCTCGGCGCTGTGGGACATGGTCGGCGTCGCCACCCTCAACGCCTTCGCCCCCCAGGTCTCGCTGGGGCTGGCCGCGATGGTGTTCAGGACCGGGCTGCTCACCGAGCGCGGCGCCGCCGACATCGGCTGGGCCCGCGTGCCGCTCGGCGAGCTGCACGACACGCTCGCCCGCCGCCGGCTGGAGCGGTCCGGCGTACGCATCCTGCTGCGCACCCGGGCCACCGAGCTGCGCCGTACCCCCGGCGGCGGCTGGCAGGTCGACGTGGCCGCCGGACCCGAACGCGCGGGTGCCCCCGGCGCCGCGCCGCTCGACGCCGACGCCGTGGTCCTCGCCGTACCGCAGCGCGAGGCGCACGGACTGCTGCCCGCGGGCGCGCTCGACCACAAGGACCGGCTGCTCCGGATCGGCACGGCCCCCATCCTCAACCTCCATGTCGTCTACGACCGCCGCGTGCTGCACTCCCCGTTCGTCGCCGCCATCGGCACCCCCGTGCAGTGGATCTTCGACCGCACGGACGCCTCCGGCCTCGCCCGCACCCCCGGCGGCCGGGGCGGCCAGTACGTGGCGGTCTCCCAGTCCGCCGCGCAGGACGACATCGAGCGGCCCGTCGGCGAACTGCGCGAGCGTTACCTCCCCGAGCTGGCGAAGCTGCTGCCCGACGCCCGCGGCGCCGAGGTACGCGACTTCTTCGTCACCCGCGAGCGCACCGCGACCTTCGCCCCGACCCCGGGCGTCGGCCGGCTGCGCCCGGGTCCCGGAACCCACCTGCCCGGCCTCGCACTTGCGGGCGCGTGGACCGCCACCGGATGGCCCGCGACCATGGAGAGCGCCGTGCTCAGCGGCCTCGCCGCGGTCCGCGAGACCCTCGGCGTCCTGGGTCGAGAAGTGCCGCGGAACCTGCTGGAAGCAGTTTGAGATCCGTCATCGGAGGAGAGAACGTGCCCCGTCCCGAACCGGACACCGCCACCGCGGCCACCCCCGGCGCCGCCGCAGTGCTGGCCCTGCTGGACCACGCCCGGGAGCTGACGAACCCCGTGCTGCGCTCCGTGGTCGACCGGCTCGTACCTCCCATGGACACCGTCGCCGCCTACCACTTCGGCTGGATCGACGCCCACGGCAACCCCGCCGAGGGGGACAGCGGCAAGGCCGTACGCCCCCTCCTCTCGCTGCTCGCCGCCGAAGCCGCCGGCGCCTCCGCCGAGACGGGCGTCCCCGGTGCCGTCGCGGTCGAGCTGGTGCACAACTTCTCCCTCCTGCACGACGACCTGATGGACGGCGACGAGCAGCGGCGCCACCGCGACACGGTGTGGAAGGTGCACGGCCCCGCGCAGGCCATCCTCGTCGGCGACGCCCTCTTCGCACTCGCCGGCGAACTGCTGCTGGAGCTGGGCACGCCCGAGGGCGCGCGCGCCGCCCGCCGGCTCAACACCGCCACCCGCAAGCTCATCGACGGCCAGGCGCAGGACATCGCGTACGAACACCGCGAGAGCGTCACCGTCGCCGAGTGCCTGGAGATGGAGGGCAACAAGACCGGCGCGCTGCTGGCCTGCGCCTGCTCCGTCGGCGCCGTGCTCGGCGGCGCGGGCGACGAGGCCGCCGACGCGCTGGAGCGCTACGGCCTCCATCTGGGCCTCGCCTTCCAGGCCGTGGACGACGTGCTCGGCATCTGGGGCGAGCCCGCCGTCACCGGCAAGCAGACCTGGAGCGATCTGCGCCAGCGCAAGAAGTCCCTGCCCGTGTGCGCGGCGCTCGCGGCCGGCGGACCGGCCTCCGCCGAACTGGCGACGATGCTCGCCGCCGACGCCAAACGTGCCGATGACGGAAATACCGATGCGGAAAACGGCTTCAACGAGGAAGAATTCGCGGCCCGGGCCGCGTTGATCGAAGAAGCCGGGGGGCGCCGGTGGACTCAGGAGGAGGCGCGAAGGCAGCACGAGACCGCTCTGGCCTCGCTGGACGGGGTGAAGCTGCCCGACGACATCCGTGAACGGTTCGTCGCGCTCGCCGACTTCGTCGTCGTACGCCGGCACTGACACCGACGCCCGGGCCCCGCGTCCGGACGTCCCTTCGAAAGGGGTGTGCATGAAAGCCACTGCCGATGGCGGCAACGCAACCGACACCGCCCCCGCAGGGGCGGCGGCGGCCTTACTGGCCGCCCGGCAGGCGGTCGAGCGGGCGAGCGCCAACCTCCTCGGCCGGCAGGACGTCGAGGGCTGGTGGAAGGGCGACCTGGAGACCAACGTCACCATGGACGCCGAGGACCTGCTGCTCCGCGAGTTCCTGGGCGTACGCGACGAGCACACCACCCGGGCCGCCGCCCGCTTCGTCCGCCGCGAGCAGGGCCCCGACGGCGCCTGGGCGACGTTCTACGGCGGCCCCGGCGACCTCTCCGCGACCGTCGAGGCTTACGTCGCGCTGCGGCTCGCCGGCGACGCGCCCGACGAGGAGCACATGGCGCGGGCCGCCGCCTGGGTGCGCGCGCACGGCGGCATCGCCGCCACCCGGGTCTTCACCCGCATCTGGCTCGCACTCTTCGGCTGGTGGCGCTGGGACGACCTGCCCGAGCTGCCGCCCGAGCTGATCTACCTGCCGTCCTGGTTCCCGCTGAACATCTACGACTTCGGCTGCTGGGCCCGGCAGACCATCGTGCCGCTGACCGTCGTCTCCGCCAAACGCCCCGTGCGCCCCGGCCCGTTCACCCTCGACGAACTGCACACCGACCCCGGCGACCCCGTCCCGCCCCGCCCGCGCGCCTCGCCCGCGACCTGGGACGGCCTCTTCCAGCGGCTGGACCGGGCGCTGCACGCGTACCGCAAGGTCGCGCTGCGCCCGCTGCGCAAGGCGGCGCTGCGCAGTTGCGCCCGATGGATCATCGAGCGCCAGGAGAGCGACGGCTGCTGGGGCGGCATCCAGCCCCCCGCCGTCTACTCCGTGATCGCACTGCACCTCCTCGGCTACGACCTCGACCACCCGGTGCTCAAGGCCGGCCTGGAGTCGCTCGACCGCTTCGCGGTCTGGACCGACGGCACGGAGAAGACGGCGGCGGACGCGGAAGCCGCGGGCGAGCCGGGCGACGCGCGCGACGACGGCCCGGTCCGGATGATCGAGGCGTGCCAGTCCCCGGTCTGGGACACCTGTCTGGCGACCATCGCGCTCGTCGACGCCGGCGTGCCCGCCGACCACCCGCAGCTCGTCAAGGCCGCCGACTGGATGCTCGCCGAACAGGTGCTGGCCACCGGCGACTGGTCCGTACGCCGCCCCGGCCTCGCCCCCGGCGGCTGGGCGTTCGAGTTCCACAACGACAACTACCCCGACACCGACGACACCGCCGAGGTCGTCCTCGCCCTGCGCCGCGTCGCGCACCCCGACCAGGCGCGCGTCGACGCCGCCGTGGAGCGCGCCGTGCGCTGGCTGGCGGGCATGCAGTCGAAGAACGGCGCCTGGGGCGCGTTCGACGCGGACAACACCTCGGCGCTCCCCAACAAGCTGCCGTTCTGCGACTTCGGCGAGGTCGTCGACCCCCCGTCGGCCGACGTCACCGCGCACGTCGTGGAGATGCTGGCCGGCGAGAAGCTCGGCGACGACCCGCACGCGCGCCGCGGCGTCGCCTGGCTGCTCGCCGAGCAGGAGGCGGCCGGCGGCTGGTTCGGCCGCTGGGGCGTCAACTACGTGTACGGCACGGGCTCCGCGGTGCCCGCACTCGTCGCCGCCGGGCTGCCCGCCTCGCACCCGGCGATCCGGCGGGCGGTCACCTGGCTGGAGAACGTGCAGAACGACGACGGCGGCTGGGGCGAGGACCTGCGCTCCTACCCCGACGCGAAGTGGATCGCCCGCGGCGACTCCACCGCCTCGCAGACCGGCTGGGCGCTGCTCGCGCTGCTGGCCGCCGGCGAGCACGACAGCGCGGCCGTGGGGCGCGGCGTGGCCTGGCTGGCCCGTACCCAACTGCCCGACGGGTCCTGGGACGAGCCGCAGTTCACCGGCACCGGCTTCCCGTGGGACTTCTCCATCAACTACCACCTGTACCGGATGGTCTTCCCGCTCACCGCACTCGGCCGCTACCTGTCCGCGACCGCCGGCCTGACGCCGGCCGCCGGTGACGGCCGGGAGGTCTGATGCCCGACTCACCCGCGCCGCTGCTCGTGGTCTGCGCGCTCGGCATCGAGCGCCGGGCACTCCGGTCGGGCACCGGGCCCGCCGAGGGCACGGCCGGCGACGCGGGTCCGGTCGCGGTGCTGCGCACCGGGATGGGACCCCAGCGGGCCGAGCGGGCCGTGACCCGCCGGCTCGCGGAGGACCCCTTCCACGGCGCGCCCGTGATCGCCGCCGGCTTCTGCGCCGGGCTGCTCCCGGACATGCGCCCCGGCGACGTCGTCGTCGCCGATGCCGTACGGGCCGACCGGGAGGGCGCCGAGACCACCGGCTGCCCGGACAACGGGCCGCTGCTCGACGCCCTCGCGCTGCTCGACACCCGGGTGCACACCGGGCTGCTGCTGGGCACCGACCACGTCGTACGCGGCGCGGCCGGCCGGGCCCGGCTGCGCGAGCGCGGCGCGGTGGCGGTCGACATGGAGTCCGCGGCGACCCTGCGCACGGCGACGGCGTCCCCCGGGAACCGGCCGGTTGCCGCCGTCCGGGTGGTCGTGGACGCGCCCGAGCATGAACTCGTCCGTTTCGGAACGCTGCGCGGTGGCATCACCGCGTACCGCGTGCTCAGCTCAGTTCTTCCTGCATTTTCTGAATGGCACCGTCATGTGATGATCACCAGGAGGCAAACCTAATGGCCATGCCACTGCGACAGTCGCTCAAGGTTGCCGGTTATCTCTTCTCGCAGCGGACGATCAAGCGACGGGAGAAGTTCCCGCTGATCGTCGAGTTGGAACCCCTCTTCGCCTGCAATCTCAAGTGCGAAGGCTGCGGCAAGATCCAGCATCCCGCGGGCGTGCTCAAGCAACGCATGCCGGTGGCCCAGGCGGTCGGCGCCGTGCTGGAGTCGGGCGCGCCGATGGTCTCGATCGCGGGCGGCGAGCCGCTGATGCACCCGCAGATCGACGAGATCGTGCGGCAGCTCGTGGCCCGCAGGAAGTTCGTCTTCCTGTGCACCAACGCCATGCTGCTGCGCAAGAAGCTCGACAAGTTCGAGCCCTCGCCCTACTTCGCCTTCGCCGTGCACATCGACGGGCTGCGCGAGCGGCACGACGAGTCGGTCGCCAAGGAAGGCGTCTTCGACGAGGCCGTGGAGGCGATGAAGGAGGCGAAGCGGCGCGGCTTCCGCGTCACCACGAACTCCACCTTCTTCAACACCGACACCCCGCAGACCGTCGTCGAGGTCCTCGACTTCCTCAACGACGACCTCAAGGTCGACGAGATGATGATCTCCCCGGCGTACGCCTACGAGAAGGCGCCCGACCAGGAGCACTTCCTCGGCGTCGAGCAGACCCGCGAGCTGTTCAAGAAGGCGTTCGCCGGCGGCAACCGCAAGCGCTGGCGGCTCAACCACAGCCCGCTCTTCCTGGACTTCCTGGAGGGCAAGGTCGACTTCCCGTGCACCGCCTGGGCCATCCCCAACTACTCGCTCTTCGGCTGGCAGCGCCCCTGCTACCTGATGAGCGACGGCTACGTGCCGACGTACCGGGAGCTGGTCGAGGACACCGACTGGGAGAAGTACGGCCGGGGCCGCGACCCCCGGTGCGCCAACTGCATGGCCCACTGCGGCTACGAGCCCACCTCCATCCTCGCCACCACGTCGTCCCTGAAGGAGTCGCTGCGCGCCGCGCGGGAGACGGTCGGCGGCAACCGCATCCGAGGGGGAGGAGCATGAGATGCCGCTCCTGGACAGCATCGGAGGCCCTGGCGACCTGAAGGCGCTGCCGCCGGAGCGGCTGGCCGAACTGGCCGGGGAGATCCGCGAGTTCCTCGTCCACGCGGTCGCCCGCACCGGCGGCCACCTCGGGCCGAACCTCGGCGTGGTCGAGCTGACCCTCGCCCTGCACCGGGTCTTCGACTCGCCGGCCGACCGCATCCTGTGGGACACCGGCCACCAGTCGTACGTGCACAAGCTGCTCACCGGGCGGCAGGACTTCGCCGCGCTGCGCGGCAGGGGCGGCCTGTCCGGCTACCCCTCGCGGGCCGAGTCCGAGCACGACGTGATCGAGAACAGCCACGCCTCCACGGTGCTCGGCTGGGCCGACGGCCTGGCCAAGGCCAACGAGGTGCGGGGCAGCACCCCGGTGGTGGGCAGGCCGCTGTACGACTCGCTGCACGGCGCGAAGAAGGGCTTCGAGGACGCCTTCGCGCCGCAGGGCATGTTCGAGGACCTGGGGCTGAAGTACGTCGGCCCCGTCGACGGGCACGACACCGCCGCCGTCGAGTCCGCGCTGCGCCGCGCCAAGCGGTTCCACGGGCCGGTCCTCGTGCACTGCCTGACCGAGAAGGGCCGCGGCTACCAGCCCGCGCTGGACGACGAGGCCGACCACTTCCACACGGTCGGCGTCATGGACCCGCTCACCTGCGAGCCGGTCGCGCCGGCCACCGCGCCGTCGTGGACCTCGGTCTTCTCCGACGAGCTGGTACGCATCGGCGCCGAACGCGACGACGTGGTGGCGATCACCGCCGCCATGCTCCACCCCACCGGGCTCGCCGCGTTCGCCGCGGCGTACCCCGGGCGGGTGTGGGACGTCGGCATCGCCGAGCAGCACGCCGCGGTGTCCGCCGCGGGCCTGGCGACCGGCGGGCTGCACCCCGTCGTCGCGGTCTACGCCACGTTCCTGGACAGGGCGTTCGACCAGGTGCTGATGGACGTCGCGCTGCACCGCTGCGGGGTGACGTTCGTGCTCGACCGGGCCGGCGTGACCGGGCCGGACGGCGCCTCGCACCACGGCATGTGGGACATGTCGATCCTCCAGGTCGTCCCGGGCCTCAGGATCGCCGCGCCACGTGACGCCGACCAGTTGCGCGCCCAGTTGCGCGAGGCCGTCGCCGTCGACGACACGCCCACCGTCGTCCGCTTCCCCAGGGGCACGGTGTCCGAGCCGATACCCGCGACCGCACGGATCGGGGGCATGGACGTGCTGCGCCGCGACGAGCGCGAGGACGTGCTCCTCGTCGCGGCCGGCGCCATGGCGCCCGTCTGCCTGGAGGCGGCAGGACTGCTCGCCGGGCGGGGGCTGGGCTGCACCGTCGTCGACCCGCGCTGGGTCAAGCCCGTCGACGCGCAACTGCCGCCGCTGGCGGACCGGTTCCGCGTCGTCGCCGTGGCCGAGGACAACAGCGTCGGCTCCGGCGTCGGCGCCGCCGTCGCCCGGGCGCTGCGGGATGCCGAAGTCGACGTACCCTTGCGCACGTTCGGCCTGCCGGAGCGGTTCCTGCCGCACGGTACGCGGGCCGAGGTCCTGGCCGAGGCCGGGCTGACCCCGGCCCGGATCGCCGCCGCCGTCGGCGGGGTGCCCGCCGCCCGGGCCGGGGAGCCGGCCCGTACCAGACAGAGGGAAGAAAGCACCCGATGAGCTTCGACATCGGGGCGCTGCTGGCCGAGCGCGGGGGAGAGCGCTACGACCTGCACGCCCGGTACCTCAACCACCAACTGCCGCGGATGCTGCACACGCTGGGCTTCGACAAGACGTACGTGCGCGGCGAGGGTGCGTACTTCTACGACGAGGAGGGCCGGGACTACCTCGACCTCCTCGCCGGCTTCGGCGTCATGGGGCTGGGCCGCAACCACCCGGTGGTCCGCAAGGCCCTGCACGACGTGCTCGACCTGGACCTCGCCGACCTCACCCGCTTCGACTGCCAGCCGCTGCCCGGGCTGCTGGCGGAGAAGCTGCTGACGCACACGCCGCACCTGGACCGGGTGTTCTTCTCCAACAGCGGCACCGAGGCCGTCGAGACCGCGCTGAAGTTCGCCCGGTACGCGACCGGCAAGCCCCGCGTCCTCTACTGCGACCAGGCGTTCCACGGGCTGACCACCGGCTCGCTCTCCGTCAACGGCGTCGAGGCGTTCCGCGACGGGTTCGCGCCGCTGCTGCCGGACACCGCGATCCCGCTCGGCGACCTCGACGCGCTCGGCCGGGAGCTGCGCGCCGGCGACGTCGCGGCGCTGGTGGTCGAGCCGATCCAGGGCAAGGGCGTGCACGCGCCGCCGCCGGGCTATCTGCGCACGGCGCGGGAGTTGCTGCACAAGCACGGCGGGCTGCTGGTCGCCGACGAGGTGCAGACGGGCATGGGGCGTACCGGCGAGTTCTTCGCGTACCAGCACGAGGAGGGCGTCGAGCCCGACCTCGTCTGCCTCGCCAAGGCGCTGTCCGGGGGGTACGTGCCCGTCGGCGCCACCCTGGGCCGCGAGTGGATCTTCAAGAAGGTCTACTCGTCCATGGACCGCGTGCTGGTGCACTCGGCGAGCTTCGGCACCAACGCGCCCGCGATGGCCGCCGGGCTCGCCACCCTGCACGTGCTGGAGGACCAGAAGCTCGTCGAGAACGCCCGGGACACCGGCGACCTGCTGCGCACGGAGCTTGCGGGGCTGATCGACCGGTACGAGCTGCTGCACGACGTGCGCGGCCGGGGGCTGATGATCGGCATCGAGTTCGGCAGGCCGGCGTCGCTGAAGCTGCGCGGGCGCTGGACATTGCTCCAGGCCGCCCGCAAGGGTCTGTTCGCGCAGTTGATCGTGGTGCCGCTGCTCCAGCGCCACCGCATCCTCACCCAGGTCTCCGGCGACCGGCAGGAGGTCATCAAGCTGCTGCCGCCGCTGGTGATCGGCGAGGCCGAAGTGCGGCGGTTCGTGGACGCGTTCACCTCCGTGATGGACGAGGCGCACGCGGGCGGCGGGCTGATCTGGGAGTTCGGCCGCACCCTGGCCAAACAGGCGGTCTCCGGCCGCTGAACGGGCTGCTCGGGCTGCTCGACTGACCGCGGGGCGGGTCGCGCGGCCCGGCGGCCGAGGACACGTCGCGCCGCCGGGACGGCCCCGGCCGCGGCGGTCAGGCCGTCAGCAGGTGCGCGCGCAGCCGTTCGAGGGTCGCGTCGCTCAGCTCCAGCGCCTCGCGCAGGTAGCGGTCGACGGTGCCCCAGCGCCCGGCGATCGTGTCGAACGCGGCGCCCAGGTAGCTCGCCCGCGCGTCGAAGAGCGGGCTCAGCAGCTCCATCACCTCGGGCGAGGTACCGCCCTGGGCCCGCTCGCCGCGCTGGACCCGGTAGCGCCGGTGCTGGGCGTTGGACTCCAGGTAGTCCGCCTCGATCGCCTCCCGCTCGACGCCCACGGCCAGCAGCGCGAGCGCGATGGTCAGCCCGGCCCGGTCCTTGCCCGCCGCACAGTGCAGCAGGGCGGGCGTGCGGCCGTCGGCCAGCGAGTGCAGGACCCGGGAGTGCTCCGCGTTGCGGTGGAGGATCATGTCGCGGTACGAGTCCTCCATGCGGGCCGCGGCCTTGCCCTCGCCGAGCAGCGAGCTGAGCGTGGGTATGTCGCCGTCGCGGACCAGCTTCCAGAACTCCTTGCCCTCGGCCGGGTCGTTGAGCGGCAGGTTGACGTTCCGTACGCCCGGAAGGTCGATGTCGGGGCCGTCGAGGCGGATGTCGGCGGCGTTGCGGAAGTCGAAGACGGTGTGCAGGCCGAGCGAGTCGAGGAAGGCGGCGTCCTCGGCGGTGGCGTGGGCCAGGTGCCCGCTGCGGTAGAGCCGGCCGTGCCGGGTCTGCCCCCCGCCGGCGGCGGGCAGACCGCCGACGTCGCGGAAGTTGCGGACACCGGTCAGCTCCGGCTCGGTCGTCTGCGTCATCGAGGCTCCGTAACGTCGGGGAGGCGCGGCACTTCGACAGTACGACAAAGGCACGCTGGACAAGGAACCCCCCGGCTGCGATGTTGTGTATCTCTGTTGAGTTATGGGAGACGGAATGGTCGAGGTCGGTGGGAACGGTCGGATCTGGCTGCTGTCGGGTCCGCACAGCAGCTACGCCCTGCGGCTGGGCAGACACGACGAGCTGCTGCATCTCCACTGGGGACCGCGGCTCACGCTCGCCGACGCCGAGGCGCTGGCCGAGGAGCGCCCGCCGCGCTCCCGCTCCTTCGAATCGCCCCTCGACGGCCGCGAGGAGTACCCCGTGGAGGGCGGGCCCCGCTTCGTGCGGCCCGCGCTCTGCGTACGCGCCGCGTCCGGCGACGGCGGGCGGGGCAGCGAGTGGGAGTTCCGCGGCGCCGAGACCTCCGGCGACGTGCTGCGGCTCACCTTCCACGACCCCGTGCACCGCCTCGCCGTCACCCTCCACTACCGCATGCGCGCCGGCGCCGACGTGCTGGAGCGCTGGGCCACCGCCGCCCACGAGGGCGGCCCGGACGACCCCGCGCTGGATCTGCTGCGGCTGGACTCCGCGGCCTGGACGCTGCCCCGCGCCGACCGCCGCCGGCTGTCCCACCTGCACGGCCGCTGGGCCGCCGAGAGCCTGCTCGCGCGCGCCGAGCTGACCCCCGGCGAGACCGTCATCGGCAGCCGCCGCGGCCACACCTCGCACCGCCACCTGCCCTGGATCGCCCTCGACGACGGCACCGCGGGCGAGGAGCACGGCGAGGTCTACGGCTGTGCGCTGGCCTGGTCCGGGTCCTGGCGCATCGCCGTGCAGCAGCTCGACGACGGCGTCGTGCAGGCCGTCGGCGGCGCCGGGCACGACGACTCCGGGCTGGTCCGGCTCGCCCCCGGCGAGTCGTACACCGCGCCCGTCTTCGCCGGCCTCTACACCGCGGGCGGCTTCGGCGCCGCGTCCCGCGCCTGGCACGCCTGGCAGCTCGCGCACGTCGTCCCGGACGCGCACATCCCCCGGCCCGTCCTCTACAACTCGTGGGAGGCCACCAAGTTCGACGTCGAGCAGGGCCACCAGCGCGAGCTGGCGCGGCGGGCCGCGGCGATGGGCGTGGAGCTGTTCGTCGTAGACGACGGCTGGTTCGGCAAGCGCACCCACGCCCGGGCCGGACTCGGCGACTGGACGCCCAACCCCGACCGCTTCCCCGAAGGGCTGAAGCCGCTCGCCGACGAGGTCCACGGCCTCGGCATGCACTTCGGCATCTGGGTCGAGCCGGAGATGGTCAACCCCGACAGCGACCTCTACCGCGCCCACCCCGACTGGGTCCACCACCGGCCGGACCGCCGGCGCACCGAGTTCCGCCACCAGCTCGTGCTGGACCTCGGCCGGCGCGACGTCCGCACCCATCTGTGGGAGCAGCTCGACGAGCTGCTGCGCTCCGCGCCCATCGACTACGTCAAGTGGGACTTCAACCGCTCCCTGACCGAGCCCGGCGCGCGCACCGACCCGTCCGTCCCGCACGTGCGGGGGCTGTACGAGCTGCTGGACCGGCTGCGCGCCGCGCACCCGCACGTCGCCTTCGAGTCCTGCTCGGGCGGCGGCGGCCGGATCGACCTGGGCATCCTGTCCCGTACGGACCAGGTGTGGACCTCCGACAACACCGACCCGCTCGACCGGCTGCCCATCCAGCACGGCATCGGCCAGATCCACCCCGCCCGGGTCACGGCCGCCTGGGTCACCGACAGCCCCAACGAGCAGATGCAGAGCCGCGTCAGCAGCCTGCGCTACCGCTTCGTCAGCTCCATGGCCGGCGTGCTCGGCGTCGGCGGCGACCTCGCGCGGTGGAGCGACGAGGAGCTGGCCGAGGCCGCCCGCTGGGTGGACCTGTACAAGCGCATCCGCCCCGCCGTCCAGCTCGGCCGGCTCTACCGGCTGCGCGAGCCGCAGGAGGGCCTGACCGCCGTGCAGTACGTCCTGGGCGACGACCCCGAACGCGCCGACGAGGCCGTCGTCCTCGCCTGGCTCCAGGCCCAGCGCTACAACGAGCCGCTGCCGCCGCTGCGCCTCGCCGCGCTGGACACCGGCGCGGAGTACGAGGTGCTGGCCGGCGGCGAGCCCGGCGAGGTGCTGCGGGGGGCGGTGCTCGCGCACCGGGGGCTGCACACGGGGCTGGCCGGGGACCTCGACGCCACGGTGGTGCACCTGCGCCGCCGCTGACGGCCACCCCGCCGGCGGCCCCCGCGGGCCGCGCAGACCCCGACCGTACGCGGCCCGCGCGAGGTGCGTTCCCGCGCGGGCCGTCGCACAATGTGACGTGACCGGGGGGACCCCGACGGAGCGGGACCATGCGCTTCCAGGACCGTACGGAGGCGGGCCGCGCGCTCGCCCGGCGGCTGCGGGACGGCCGGCCCGGCGCCGGGCCCGCGGCCGTGGTGCTCGCGCTGCCGCGCGGCGGCGTGCCCGTGGCGTACGAGGTCGCCCGCGGCCTCGGCGCCCCCCTCGACGTGCTGCCCGTCCGCAAGATCGGCCACCCGCGCCACCCCGAGTACGGCCTCGGCGCGGTGGCGGGCGACACCCCGCCGCTCTACGACCCGGACGCGCTCGCCGCCGCCGGACTCACCGCCGGCGACCTCGCGGCCACCGCCGAACGGGAGCGCGCCGAGCTGCGCCGCCGCGCGGAGGTCTACCGCGGCGGCCGGCCGGCACCCGCGCTAGCCGGACGCTGGACGGTCGTCGTGGACGACGGGCTCGCCACCGGCGTGACCGCCCGCGCGGCGCTGCGCGCGGCCCGGGCGGCGGGGCCCTCGCGGCTCACGCTGGCGGTGCCCGTGGCCTCCCCGGGCGGCCTGCGGGCGGTACGGAGCGAGGCGGACGATGTGACGTGTCTGCACGCGCCGGCGGCGTTCGGCGCGGTCGGAGTCTGGTACGACGACTTCGAGCAGCTAACGGATGACGATGTGCTCGAACTGCTCGGTACTGGCTGAAAATCGGTCAGAACAGAATGGCTGAGTAGTTGTCAACTAACGTGAATAGGGCGTTGGTTGGACATGCTGAGAACTTATGCCAGCGGCAAGCGGAGCGCACTAAGCTGCTTGCGATGCTCAGCGTGACCGCTCGGCGTCACACAGTCGTTCGACTCTGAGGATGCTCATGGATCCAGCGGGACCCGCCTCCGGCGCCCGGCGGACCGGTTTCGTCCGCTGGTGGCTGATACCCACCGCCGTCGTGGTCGTGAGCACGGCCATCGCCCTGCCGCTCGTCGGCGCCGACGTGCGTACGCCCGTCGCGGTGTGCGGCGCCGTCGCCGCCCTCGTGGTCGCGCTGGCCGCTGCCGAGGCCGAGCGCCGCGGGCGGGCCGCCAGCGAGCTGTACGCCAGACACGCCGACCACCAGGCCGCGTGGGAGCGCCGGCTCGCGGCCCAGGAAGCCGAGATGGTGCGGCTCGCGGGCCTGCTGCCGCAGGCGGTCGCGCGGCTCCAGCGGGGCGAGTACGCCGAGGACGTGCTCACCGACATAGAGGCCGAGAAGTCCCTGACCCCGCAGGTCCGCGCGGCCCACGCGACCGCGCTGCGCTCCGTCGTCGAGGCGGTGCAGAACGCCGAGGACCTGCGCGTCTCCGCCGAGCGCGGCTTCGTCAACATCGCCCGCCGGGTGCAGGCCATCATCCACCAGCAGGCGCGCAGCCTGCGGGAGATGGAGGACCGGCACGGCCGGCGGCACGAGTTCTTCGCCGACCTGCTCAAGCTCGACCACGGCACCGCGCTGGTCGGCCGGCTCGCCGACAGCATCGCCGTGCTCGGCGGCGACCGCCCCGGGCGCCAGTGGGGCAAGGCCATCGCCCTCTACAGCGTGCTGCGCGGCGGCATGTCCCGGATCATCGACTACCAGCGGGTCGAACTCCACCCCGTGGCCGAGGTCGCCGTCGTGGGCTCGGCCGTCGAGCCGCTGATCCACGCCGTCGCCGAACTCCTCGACAACGCCACCCGCTACTCGCCGCCGCACGCCAAGGTCCACCTGTCCGCCACCGAGGTGCAGTCGGGCGTCGCCATCGAGATCGAGGACGGCGGCGTGGGCCTGAGCGAGGAGGCGCGCGAGCGCGCCGAGCACATGCTCGCCGAGGCCCAGGCCGGCATCGACCTCAACGACCTCGGCGAGACCCCGCGGCTCGGGCTCGCGGTCGTCGGCCGGCTGGCGCAGACGTACGACTTCCGCGTCTCCCTGCGCCCGTCCGCGTACGGCGGCGTACGCGCGGTGCTCGTCGTGCCGCAGGTCCTGCTCACCACCACGCCCGCCACCGGCACCGCGCACGGCATCGGCGCCACCTCCGGCCCGCGCCCCCTGCGCAACTCCACCCCGCCGCCCGCCGGGATCGCCGGGAGCGCCGAGGCGCGCGCCGGCCTGCGGCGCACCCGGGACCGGGTGCCGCCCGCGCGGCAGGCGGGCCCGCAGCCCTCGCCGCCCGCGCACGCCGAACCGGTCGCCGGCAACCTGCCGCAGCGCCGCCGCCGGGCCCCGGCCGTGCCCCCGGCCACCCCGGCGGCCGGCGGGCACGCGCCCGGACGGCGCACGGCCACCGCGTACCCGACCGGGACCGAGAACGGCGACGCGGAGAGCCGCGGCGTCGAACCGGGCCTGTGGCTCGGCGACTTCACCCGCGGACTGGAGGGCGAGCCGCCGGCCGGGGAGGCCGCCCCCGCGGGCGCCGCGGACGAGCGGAAGGAGCCGGGCGGACCCGCCCGCGGCGAGGGCGCGCAGGCCGAGGAGATACGGCCGGAACCCTCCGGCCGCCCCCGGCACGACGACGGGGCGGCGGAACCGTCGAATCCATCATCGGGCGAGGAGGACTGACGTGGCGCAGCGAGCGGACATGGACTGGATGCTCCGGGATCTGGCCGAGAGCGTCCCCGAGACCCGGCACGTCGTGGTCCTGTCCTCCGACGGGCTGCGGATGGCACAGCACGGCACCGAGCCGGACACGGCCGACCGGCTCGCGGCCGCCTGCGCCGGACTCCAGAGCCTGGCCAAGTCGATCGCCGGCGTCTTCCCGCACAGCAACGGCAAGATGCGGATGCTGGTCATCGAGGTCAGCGGCGGCTTCTTCTATCTCATGGCCGCGGGTGCCGGAGCCTATCTGGCGGTCGCGGCCGACGAGGGGGTCGACGCCGGCCTGATGGGCCAGCGCATGCGCGATCTCGTGGCACGCA
Source organism: Streptomyces sp. 184 (assembly GCF_045781775.1). Taxonomy (NCBI): domain Bacteria; kingdom Bacillati; phylum Actinomycetota; class Actinomycetes; order Kitasatosporales; family Streptomycetaceae; genus Streptomyces; species Streptomyces sp. 184. The sequence goes on from NZ_CP123230.1 coordinate 3,718,718, forward strand.
TCGGGGCACACCTGACAAGCCCACCGCGGAGCGACGGACAGGCCATATGAGCGAAGCGGACCACGAGTGGCACGACGACGGTCCCGAACGGCTCTACGTCATCACCGGAGGGCGCAGCGGCTCCGCCGCCCAGGACGCACTCGACCTGGTCACCCTCGTCATCTCCCGGGCGCAGCCGGCGCCCGGGATGCAGCCCGAGCGCGCGGCCATCATCCGGCTGTGCCGCGCGCCGCTGTCCGTCGCCGAGCTGACCGCCTATCTGCGCCTGCCCTTCAGCGCGGTGGCGGTGCTCGTCGCGGACCTGATGGCGGAGGGCGCGGTCGAGACCCGCTCTTCCGTGCCGCCGGTGGCAGATCTGCGACTCCTCGAGGAAGTAATGGATGGACTCGAACAGCTTTGACGCCGTCGTGGGTCCGCGCAGCGAGGATCTGCTGCCGGCCTCGGCGACCACGTCGGTCAAGGTCGTGGGCGGGTTCGGCGTCGGGAAGACGACCATGGTCGGCGCGGTGAGCGAGATCGAGCCGATGACGACCGAGGAGACGATGACCCGGGCCGGCGAGGGCGTGGACCACCTCGCCGGCGTGCCGGACAAGAGCGAGACCACCGTCGCCATGGACTTCGGCCGCATCAGCCTCAACGAGCGGCTGGTGCTCTACCTGTTCGGCGCGCCCGGCCAGCAGCGCTTCTGGTTCCTGTGGCAGGGCCTCTTCGAGGGCGCCCTGGGCGCCGTGGTCCTGGTCGACACCCGCCGGCTCGAAGCCTGCTTCGACGTGCTGGGCCGGCTGGAGGAGGGCGCCGTGCCGTTCCTCGTCGCGGTCAACCGCTTCCCGGACGCCCCGGGCCACTCCCTCGACGAGATACGCGCCGCGCTCGACCTCCCCGAGCACGTGCCGCTCATCACCTGCGACGCGCGTGACCGCGACTCCTCCCGCAGCGTCCTGAAGTCCCTGGTGCGCTTCCTGCACTCCCTCGCCCTGACCACGGAGGCGTCGTGACGACCGATTCCGGCCCCGTACCGGCAGCAGACCCACCCGATCCGGGCACCGGCCCGGCCGCTGACCCCGCTGACCCCGCTGACCCCGCTGACCCCGCCGCCCCCGCCGGCGGTCCGGCCGCCGCGGCGCCGCCGCCCGGCTGCCCCGCGCACGCCGGCGATGCGGACGGCCCGGCCCGGATGCACGGCCCCGAGGCGGCGGCGAACCCGTACGGCCTGTACGAGAAGCTGCGCGCCGAGCACGGCGCGGTCGCGCCGGTCCGCGTCAACGGCGACCTGCCCGCCTGGCTGGTCCTCGGCTACCGCGAGCTGCTGGACGTCACCCGCAACCCGACCCGCTTCTCCCGCGACTCGCGCAACTGGCGCTTCCTGCGGGACGGCCAGGTCGGGCCGGACAACCCGCTGCTGCCGCTGGTCACCTGGGTGCCGATGTGCTCCTTCGTGGACGGCTCCGAGCACCGGCGGCTGCGCTCCGCGGTCACCGACAGCATGAAGCGCTTCGACCGGCACGGCATCCGGCGCCACGTCACCCGCTTCGCCGGGCAGCTCATCGACGAGTTCGCGCCCACCGGCCGGGCGGACCTGGTCGGCCAGTTCGCGGAGCACCTGCCGATGCTGGTGATGACCAAGGCGCTCGGCATGACCGAGTCGTACGGCCCGCAACTGGTCGAGGCCGCACGGGACATGGTCAAGGGCTCCGAGACGGCCATCGCGAGCAACGAGTACATCGTGCAGACGCTGCGCGACCTGGTGGCGCGCAAGCAGGCGTCGCCCGGCCACGACTTCGCCTCCTGGCTGGTGGCGCACGACTCGGGACTCGGCGACGACGAACTGGTCGAGCACCTGCGGCTGGTGCTGATCGCCGCGTACTCCACCACCGCCAACCTCATCGCGAACACGCTGCGCATGGTGCTCACCGACAGCCGCTTCCGCGGCAACCTGGCCGGCGGCCAGATGACGCTGCCGGACGCGCTGGAGCAGGTGCTCTGGGACGAGCCGCCGTTCACCGCCGTCTACGGGCGGTACGCCACCGGCGACACGGAGCTGGCCGGGCAGCAGATCAAGGCCGGTGACCTGCTGATCCTCGGCCTGGCCGCGGGCAACCTCGATCCGGAGATCCGCCCCGACCTGGATGTTCCGGTGCACGGCAACCGCTCGCACCTGGCGTTCAGCGGCGGTCCGCACGAGTGCCCGGGCCAGGACATCGGCCGGGCCATCGCCGACACCGGGATCGACACGCTGCTGGCCCGGCTGCCGGATCTGCGCCTGGCGGCGGAGGAGAAGGAGCTGAGGCACCGCACGTCGCTGCTCTCCCGGGAACTGGTCGAGCTGCCCGTGGCCTTCACCCCGGTCGGGCCGGACACGGGCGCGGCCCCCGGTCAGCCGGTGGCCTCCGTCGTGCCGGGCCGTTCCGTACCCGCCAACGGGGCGCCGGCCGCGGCGGAGCGCGTACCGGCCGCGGTGGCGAGCGCTTCCGCGCCCGGGGCCGCGGCCCCGGCCCCCGGCCCCGGGTCCGAGGCGTCGCCCAACGGCCTCCCGGCGGACGTACGTGCGGCGCCCGGCAGGCGGCGGCGGCCGTCGCTGTGGCGGACGCTGGTGGTGTGGTGGCGCGGATACTGAGGCGCCGCGGGTGCTGAGGCGCCGTCAGACGAGGTGCGGCTCGATGTACGCGGGTGCGCTGCCGACCCCGGTGGTGGCCACCTCCCGGTAGCGCGGCGACCAGCCGTGCCACTCCAGGCTGCCCGCGATCCAGTCGCCGAGGTCGGCGAGTGACGCCTCGACCACCGCCCACCGGCCGGGGTCGAGCCCGAACAGCGGCCGCATGGTGCGTACGTCGCGGCAGGCGGACGCGAAGTCCTCGGTGCGCTCGGCGACCCGGGCTGCCGCCTCGTCGAGGGCCTGCTGCCAGGTGCCGCCGTTCAGCCGCCACAGCACGGCGGCGAGGTGGTCGTGATCGCCGCGGGCGGTCTCCTTGTGCACCGAGTAGATGTCGTTGGTCCAGGAGATGACGTCGTTGGCGGCGTCCCGGACCGCCCGGTACGCGTCGCTGGCGGCGACGGCGGCCGGGATCTCGACGGAGTTCGCGGGCTCGATCAGGTCGAAGCTCATCTCGCAGCCGGAGTTGAGCCGGCGGCGGCGCCGGAAGTCGGCGAGCGTCTGGCGGGCCGTCCGGGCCGGTTCGGTGTGCGGGAGGATCGTGAAGGACAGGAAGTCGCGGTAGTGCGCGGCGAACCGCTCGCGCCAGGCGTGCGAGAAGGGCTTGGCCGTACGCTCCCACAGGTCGGCGAGCGCGGTGGCGAGGGGGCCGGCGGGCGCCGGCGCGTTGAGGTCGGGGTCGAGCTGGGCGCACAGCTCGGCGGCCGTGTGCAACCGCTGGGCGGTGGTGCGGGCGACGTGGCCCTCGTCGAGCTGGTCGTCGACGATCCAGTTGTAGACCTGCCACTCGGCGACCAGCTCCAGCCGGTCGGCGCGGGGGTAGACGGCGGCGGCGAACCGGCCGAAGCCGGCGCGGTGGAAGTGGCCGGCGGCGGACCCGTCGCGGATCAGGTCGGCGTGGCGCGCCCAGGCGAGAATGTGGTCGTCGAGACCCGCCGCCTCGGGGTGCAGCCGGGCCGGAATCGGACATGAGATCGGCGGAAAAGTGACCTCCACGGGAGTCGATTCGTGAGAATCTGCGCCACTCCTGTTCCTCTTGGGTGTCATGTTCTGTCTCCTCGGGGCCAGGAATCGACAGTGACGCGCCGTACCTGCCCGTGCACGCGTGTGCGGCAACCTGTTCGCATGTTCTTTGGCTATACCTACGACGGAATGCGCCGAGCGATATCGGACACGGATTCTCCGCGCCCGTTCGTCATTCGACCGAGATAGCCGCAAGAGGTGCCCGACCGTGCCCGTACGCCCCTATGTTGGTGCGGCCCCCCACGCGTCGCTCAGGACTCAGGCACCGCTCACTGGGAGGCCCCTTGTCTCGTTTCACCAGCACCCCGGGTTTCAGCCGCCGCCGTTTCCTCGCGCTCGCGTCCGGGGTGTCCCTGGCCGCCGCGCTGCCGGTCGCCGCCCTGTCCGCCGCGCCCGCGTGGGCCGAGCCGCGCTTTCGCGGCGACCCGTTCGCCCTCGGCGTCGCCTCCGGCGACCCGGCGCCGGACGGGGTCGTGCTGTGGACCCGGCTCGCGCCCGAGCCGCTGGCGGCGGACGGCGGGGGCGGGATGCCCGGGTACAAGGTGCCGGTGCTCTGGCAGGTCGCCGAGGACCCGCGGTTCCGGCGGGTCCGGCGCGCCGGGGTGGAGTGGGCCGTACCGGAGCTGGGGCACTCCGTGCACGCGGAGGTCCGGGGGCTTCGGCCGGACCGGGAGTACTGGTACCGCTTCCGCGTCGGCCGGCACGTCAGCGCCGCCGGGCGCACCAGGACCGCGCCGGCCGCCGACGCCGCGATCGCCTCGATGGCCTTCGCCTTCGTCAGTTGCCAGAACTACCCCGACGGCCACTTCACCGCGCACCGCCACCTCGCCGAGGAGGACGTGGACGTCGTCGTCCACCTCGGCGACTACATCTACGAGGGCAGCGGCCAGGGCGCCGTCGGCCGCGGCCACCTGCCCGCCCGCGAGATCCACTCCCTCGCCGACTACCGGGTGCGCTACGGCCAGTACAAGCTGGACCCCGACCTCCAGGCGGAGCACGCCGCCCACCCGTGGATCGTGGTGCTCGACGACCACGAGGTCGACAACAACTGGGCCGACGGACTCGACGGCGACGACGTCGGCGGCGCCGAGTTCGAGGCGCGGCGCGCCGCCGCCTTCCAGGCGTACTACGAGAACCTGCCGCTGCGCCGCTCCTCGCTGCCCGCGGGACCGCACATGCAGCTCTACCGCCGGCTGCCCTACGGCACCCTCGCCCAGTTCCACGTCGTCGACACCCGCCAGTTCCGCGACAACCAGGCGTGCGGCGACGGGCGGCAGTTCGACTGCGACGAGCGGCTGGACCCCGAGCGCACCATGCTCGGCGCCGAGCAGGAGGCGTGGCTGCTCGACGGGCTCACCCGGTCGCGTACCACCTGGGACGTGATGGCCAACCAGATCATGACCATGCAGGGCGACTCCGCCGAGGGCATCGAGCAGGCGTTCGGCATGGACACCTGGGACGGGTACGCCGCCGCGCGGCAGCGCCTCTTCGACGGCGTCGAGAAGCGCGGCATCGGCAACTTCGTCGTCGTCACCGGCGACGCCCACCGCAGCGTGGCGGCCGACCTCAAGCACGACTTCGACGACCCCGCATCCGCCACCGTCGGCGTCGAGTTCCTCGGCACCTCGATCAGCTCCGGCGGCAACGGCTCGGACCAGGACGAGTGGGGCCGGGTCTGGCTCCAGGAGAACCCGCACATGAGGTTCCACAACGTCCAGCGCGGCTACGGCGTCTGCGAGGTGACCCGCGAGCACTGGCGCACCGACTACCGCGTCGTCCCGTACGTCTCCACCCCCGGCGCCCCCGTGGCCATCCGTGCCCGCGTGCACGTGGCGGCGGGCACGCCGGGCATCCAGGAGGTGGAGCAGCCGGGCGTCCCGCAGCCCTGAGCCGGAGCCGGGAGCCGGAGTCGGGCCGTTGGGGCGCGCCCGGCGGCGTGCCCCTCGCCCGGCTGGCCGCACTCGCCCGCGCCAACGGGCCATGGCCGTCATGGAGATGGGGGACGACACCGCCCGTGCCCCCGGCGTACGTGTCGAGCGCACCCGCCTGCTGCTGCGGTCACCGCGGTCGTGCTCACCGCCGCGGTCACCGCGGCGGCCGGGCCGATCGCCTTCGTCGCTCTGGCCGCGCCGCAGATCGCCCGGCGCCTGACCCGCGGCCCCGGCGTCGCGCTCACCGCCTCGGCGCTGACCGGCGCGCTGCTGCTGGCCGCCGCCGACCACGCCGCGCAGCACCTGCTGCCCCGGGTCCTGCCCGTCGGCGTCGTCACCGTCGGCGTCGGCGGTGCCTGCCTCGTGTGGCTCCTCGTCCGCGAGCGGCGCCGCGGCTGACCCCCCGCCCGCGTACCGTCAACACCGGGGCGGTACGCGGAAACGCATGTGCGCCCGTACGCCGCGGCGGTGCAGGGTGGGGCATGAGCTGGACGACGACACACGACCTCGACACCTTCACCGACGCGGCCGGACTCTTCCTGCGCGCCGAGCCCGCCCCGCACACCATCCTGCTGACGGCGACCACCGCGCTCGGCGCCGCGGGACTCGACCGGTTCGGCGACGGGGCGCCGGAGTTCGGCTGGTGGCGGGCCCCCGGCGGGCAGGTGGCCGGGGCGTACCTGCACACCCCGCCGCATCCCGTGCTGCTGGGCCGGATGCCGGCGACCGCCGCCGCCGAGCTGGCGGAGCTGCGCGCGGCCGGCGGGTCACCGACCCCCGGCGTCAACGCCGGGCGCGCGGCGGCCGAGGCGTTCGCCGGCGCCTGGACCGCGCGCACCGGCACGGCCGGCACCGTGGAGGAGCGGCACCGCCTCTACCGGCTGGGGGAGCTGGTGCCCCCCGACCCGGCGCCGCCCGGGCACGCCAGACCCGGCACCGGGGACGACGGCGACCTGCTGGTCGAATGGACCCGGCAGTTCTCCGCCGAGGCCGGCACCGGCGCCGGGGACCCGGCCCGCGCCGTGGCCGACCGGCTCGCCTACGGCGGCGCGACGCTCTGGGAGGACGGCGGCCGGCCCGTGTCGTACGCCGGCATCACCCGCACCGTCGCCGGCATGGCCCGCGTCGCGCCCGTCTACACCCCGCCGCCGCTGCGCCGCCGCGGCTACGGCGCCGCCGTCACCGCCGCCGTCAGCAGCGCGGCACGGGCCGCCGGCGTCCGCGACGTGCTCCTCTTCACCGACCTCGCCAACCCCACCAGCAACGCGCTGTACCAACGCCTCGGCTACGAGCCCGTGGAGGACCACCTCGTGATCTCCTTCGGCGACTGATCTGGATTCCGGCGCCCCGGCGGGAGAGGCTGGAGCCGGGCGGTCCCGCACCGCGGCGGACCGCACCGGACCGCCCCCGACCGCCCCCGACCGCGGGAGCACCGCACCGGACCGATCGATCGCGAGGAAGGCGAGCCGCATGCACTTCGACCACCTCCAGGCCGCGGACGGCACCCCCGTGGCCGCGTACACCTGGCTGCCCGAAGGCGGCCGGCCGCGGGCGCTGGTGCAGATCGTGCACGGCGCCGCGGAGCACGGCCTGCGCTACGACCGGTTCGCCCGCCTCCTCGCCGCCCACGGCTACGGCGTCGTCGCCTCCGACCACCGCGGCCACGGCGCCACCGCCGCCGCCACCGGCGGCTACGGCGTCACCGGCACCGGCGACGCCGACCCCTGGCGCACCGTCGTCGACGACCTCACCGCCGTCGGCGACCGGCTGCGCGCCGCCCACCCCGGGCTGCCCTTCGTCCTCCTCGGCCACAGCATGGGCTCGATGCTCGCCCGCGACTACGCCCAGGAGCACGGCGAGGGCCTGGCCGGCCTGGTGCTCACCGGCATCCTGCGCAGCCTGCCCGGCGTGGAGACCGAGACCGCGGTACAGCGGCTGGCGGGGGAGGCCGCCGAGCGCGGGCGCGGCGGGCTCTCCGGCTTCGTCCCCGAGATCTTCGCGTCCTTCAACGACCCGTACGAGCACCGCACCGGCTTCGAATGGCTCTCCCGCGACACCGCCGAGGTCGACGCCTACGTCGCCGACGAGCGCTGCGGCTTCCCCTTCGACGTCGCGCTGTCGCTGGGCTGGGTGCTGGGCACCCGGAAGATCAACGACCCGTACAACGTGGCCCGGATCCCCCTCGACCTGCCCGTGCACCTCGCCGTCGGCGACCGCGACCCGTGCAACCAGGGCCTCACGCACGTCGCCGAGCTGCTGGAGGACTTCCGCTACGCGGGCCTGCGCGAGCCGACCTGGCGCGCGTACGCCGGGGCCCGCCATGAGATCCTCAACGAGACGAACCGCGACGAGGTCCAGGCCGACCTGCTCGACTGGCTCGACAAGCACGTGTGACCGACGGGGGAGCACCGGTGACCCTCACCGCCGAGGACGTACGCAAGACCGCCATGGCGCTGCCGCAGACCGCGGAGAAGCTGGCGTGGGGCATGCCCACCTTCCGGGTGAAGGGGAAGATGTTCCTCACCCTGCCGGAGGACGAGACGTCATTCGCGGTGCGCTGCCCCAAGGTGGAGCGGGACGAACTGGCGCTGGCGGAGCCGGGGAAGTTCTGGATCGCCGACCACGAGGCGCCGTTCGCCTGGGTACGGGTGCGGATCGCAGCCCTCGACGACCTCGACGAGCTCCAGATCATCGTCGCCGACTCCTGGCGCCAGGCGGCCCCGCCCCGGCTGCTCGCGGAGCACCCGGAGCTGGCCGGCGAGTCCTGAGGCGCCGCGGTCCGCGGGCTCAGGCCGCCGTACGCGTCCCGGCCGGTGCCCCGGTGAACGCCGCGATCCGCTCGCGCAGCGACGCCGGATCCAGCCCGTGGGCGCGGACGTGCTCCGGGACCGTGCCGTAGCGCCGCAGCTCGCGCCGCGCGGTGCCCAGCCCCAGCACCCGGTGCGGCACGTCGGCCAGCGCGTCGTTCGCGTACGCCGTGGAGGTGCCGGCGAGGTACGGCTCGACCAGGACGACGTCCGCGGAGCGCCCCGCGCCCCGCGTCGCCGCCCGCAGCGCGGCGGCGTCGAAGGGGCGCACGGTCGCGGCGTACAGCACCGTCACGTCCAGCCCTTCGGTCGCGGCCAGCACGTCGTCCAGTACCGGCCCGACCGCCACGACCACGCCCGAGCGGCCCTCGCGCACGGTCAGGAACCCCGCGCCGGTCACCGGCCGGCCCACGGCGTTCACCTGCTCCGACAGCCGCACGTACACCTTGTCGTCGCCCGCGGAGACCGCGTGCCGCAGCAGCGTCGCGGCCTCGTCCGGGTGGCCCGGGACGTGCACCGTCCAGCCGTCGAGAGTGTCCAGCAGCGCCACGTCGCCGGGCGCCATGTGCGTGTGGCCGCCGGCCGGCCAGTCGTACGAGCCGTAGGCGCTGACCAGCACCGCGCCCGCGTCCTGGTGGCCGAGGTCGAGCTTGACCTGCTCGAAGGGGCGCTCGATCAGGAAGCTGGCGAAGGTGTGCAGGACCGGGCGCATCCCGGCCAGGGCGAGCCCGCCGCCGACGCCGACGAGCAACTGCTCGCGGATGCCGACGTTGAGCACGCGGTCCGGGTGCCGCCGGGCCGCGGCGGCGAAGCCGTCGGTGCCGATCTCGGCGAGCACGACGGCAAGACGGGGGTCCTCGTCCAGCAGCCGGGAGGTGACGGAGGCGAAGCGCTCGCGCATCGTGTCCATGGTCGGGCGTCCTTTCCGAGCGGTGGTGGCGGGGCGGTCAGGCGTACGCGGGCTCGACGCGGGCGACGACGGCGCGCGCCCGCCCGGGGTGCGGGGCGGTGAAGGCGGCGTGCAGTGCGTCGTGGTCGCGGCCGTCGACGGTGGCGGTGGACCAGCCGGCGGCCTCGAAGCGGGCGGCGATGCCGCCGGGGAGGGCCCAGGTCGCGGAGGAGTTGTCGATGACGAGGGTGTGCAGGGAGTCCAGGCCCGCGGCGCCGGCGTAGGCGAGGGCCTCGTGGTTGCTGCCCTCGTCCAGCTCGGCGTCGCCGACGAGCACCCACACGCGCGGGTCCTGGCCCGGCCGGCCGTACAGCCCCCGGGCGCGCAGCCCGAGGGCGGTGCCGACGGCCAGCGGCAGGCCGTGGCCGAGCGAGCCGCTGCCGATCTCGACGCCGGGCAGCAGCGTGCGGTCCGGGTGGTGGCCGAGCGGCGAGTCGTACGAGCCGAAGCCGGGCAGCCAGTCGACGGGCAGGAAGCCCTTGGCGGCGAGCACGGCGTAGTACGCCATGGGGCCGTGGCCCTTGGACAGCAGGAACCGGTCGCGGCCGGGCGCCTCGGCTGTGCCGGGGGTCACCCGCAGCACGCGGTCGTAGAGGACCCACAGGGCGTCGAGGGTGGAGGTGGCGGCGGGGCCGTGCTTCTCGTCGCCGGTCATCAGGGCCATGAGGCGCGGCAGATCGTCGTAGCCGAAGGACGGTTGCGGTGGTGCGGGGGCGGTCGTGGTCATGCGTTCCACCGTGCAACCTGAAGAACGGTTCAAGTCAACAGGCGCCGGTCATACGGGGTGCGCGGGCTCCCGCGGCGGTGCTCAGGGCGCCCGGCGCAGCCGGACCAGCGCGTCGATGGCGTCCTTCGGCGGCCCCGACTCCCGCGCCACCGGCCGGCGCACCCGCTCGGCGCGTACGGTCTCCAGCGGCGCGTCCGCCAGGTCCGCCAGCACGTCCTGTGCGGTGAACAGCACCCGGGCCTCCTGCGGGCCGCCGGTGCCGTCCGTGAGGTTGGCCGCGTCGTGCCCGACGACCAGCAACTCGCCGCCGGCGGCCAGCGCGGTGGCGGCGCGCCGCAGCACCAGGCTCCGCTCCTCCCCGGGCAGTTGCAGATACGCCACGACCACCAGCTCGTACGACGCCTCCTGCGGCTCGTACGCCAGCAGGTCGGTTCGTACCCACCGGATCCGCTCCGCGGCCTGCGGCGCCAGCTCCGCGGCCCGGCGCCGGCCGCGCTCCAGCGCGACCCGGGAGAAGTCCACCGCCGTCACCCGCCAGCCCCGGGCGGCCAGCCACAGCGCGTTGCGCCCCTCGCCCGCGGCCAGGTCCAGGGCCCGCCCGGGCGTGATCTCCGCCACCTCGCGGGCCACCCAGCCGTTCGGTTCACCGCCCCAAACCAGGTCCTTCGCGGCATAGCGTTCGTCCCAGGCACGGCTGTCCATAAACCTGATCGCTCCCCGCTGCGTCTCATCAGTAGGAGATCACGTTCTCACAGCCGGGCGGAGGATCCGAGATGATCAGTCACCAACCCCAGCAGCAGCCGGCCAGCGCGCTTGTGCCGGTGTGCCCGCGCTGCGGGCGCGTCCGCTGCATCTGCCCGCCCATGGCGGCCGCCTGAACGGCCGCCATGGGCTCGCCCCACCGGGGTTCAGGGGTGCTTGCGCTGGTGCCCGAAGCGCACGCCGTCCAGCTTGAACCCGTGCACGGCGGGATCGACCCGGCGCTGCATCGCGCGCCGCTCCGGAGCCGCCTCGATCACGGGCTCCGGCTCGCCCGCCGCGGCGATCCGCGCCAGCAGCCGCGCGCGCAGTCCGTCGGCGAGCGCGCGGTGCGAGGCGAGCCCGACAAGGTTGTCGAGCTCGTACGGGTCGTGGGCCAGGTCGTACAGCGCCGTCTCGACGTACCTGCTGCCGGAGCAGGTGCGCCAGCCGTCGGCCGCGGGGTCGACGACGTAGTACTTCCACCGTGAGGTGCGCAGCGCCCGTCCGCACTCGGACTCGCTGACCTGGACGAAGACGTCCTCGGGCCAGGCGGCGCCGGGGTCGCGGACCAGCGGCAGGAAGGAGCGGCCGTGCATCTCCTCCGGGACGTCGAGCCCCGCGGCGTCCAGGAGGGTCGGCGGCAGGTCCAGGGTGCTGACGGGGGCGTCGAGCACCCGGCCGCCGTCGAAGCCGGGGCCGCGCAGGGCCAGCGGCACCCGGATCGACGCGTCGTGACAGGAGCGCTTGTACTCGAAGTTGCGGGTACGGAAGTGGCTGCCGTGATCGGAGGTGAAGGCCACGATCGTGTCGTCGAGCAGGTCCATGCTGCGCAGCGCGTCCAGCAGCCGGCCCAGGCCCTCGTCGACGCGCCGGACCTGGCCGCAGTAGCCGGCGAGGTGCCGGTGCGCCGTGCCGCCTTCGGCGGAGAGCGCGGCCAGGTCCGGGGGCAGCCAGCGGCCGGTGTAGCGCTCCTCGTAGCCGTCGGGGGCCGGGTAGTCGTCGACCTCGTTCTGGTGGTGCGGCTCGATGAGGGAGAGGAAGAGGAAGAACGGCTCCTCGTGGTGGTCGGCGGCGAACCGGATCGCCGCGTCGAACAGCGCGTCGGAGCGGTAGCCGGGCAGCCGCACCGGGTCGCCGTCCTCGTCGTACATCACCGTGCGGTACGCGTCCGAGGTGAACTCCAGCACGTTGGCGGCCAGCCAGTGCTGGTACCCGCCGCGCTCCTCCGGCGGCACCGGGTCCTCGCCGGCCAGATGCCACTTGCCGATGTAGCCGGTGGTGTAGCCCGCGTCGCCGAAGTGGTGCGCGAGCGTACGGGCGTCGTGCGGCAGCGTGATCCCGTTGCGGAAGCAGCCGGTGTCGGTGGGCCACCGGCCCGTCTGGAGCGCCGCGCGGGCGGGCGCGCAGACGGGCTGCGGGGTGATCGCCGTCGCCGCGTACGTGCCCGAGCGGGCCATCCGGTCGAACGCGGGCGTGAGGTCGAGCGGGTTGCCGCCCGCGCCCGTCGTGTCCCAGCGCTGCTGGTCGGTGAACACGACGATGACATGGGGACGCCGGTCGGGCATCGGGGTCCTTTCCGCACGGTGGGGTGGGGGGTCACTTCAGGCCGGTCAGGGTGATACCGCGGACGAAGTAGCGCTGGCTGAAGATCAGCAGCAGGGCCGTCGGCACGAACATGATGACCGACCCCGCCGCGGTGAGGTGCCAGAGCTGGAACTGCTCCTGGCTGAACTGCGTGAGCCCGACGGGGATGGTGCGCATCCGCTCCGAGGTCGTCGCCACCAGCGGCCACAGGAACTCGTTCCACTGGAAGACGAACGTGAACAGGCCCAGCACGGCCAGCGCCGGCTTGCACTGCGGCAGGATGATCCGCCAGTAGATGGTGAACTCGTTCGCCCCGTCCACCCGGGCGGCGTGGATGAGGTCGTCCGGGATGGGCTGGATGAACTGCCGCATGAGGAAGATGCCGAAGCCGTCCATCAGGAACGGCACGATCAATCCCTGGTAGCTGTCCAGCCAGCCGAGGTCCGACATCATCACGTACAGCGGGATCATGCGGACGAACAGCGGGATCATCAGCGTGGCGAGGATCGCGACGAACAGCGTGTTCTTGAACGGGAAGTCGAACTTCGCGAAGACGTAGCCCACCAGCGGGTCGAAGATCAGGTGGGAGAGCGCGATCGCCCCCGCGACCACCACGCTGTTGACGATGAAGCTGCCGAACGGCGCCTCCTCGAAGAGCGTGGAGTAGTTCCCCCACTGCGGCGAGTCCGGCCACAGCACCGACTCCGCGGAGAGCATCTCGGACTCGGTCTGGAGCGACAGCGAGACCGTGTAGACCAGCGGCACGATGGTGATGAGGCTGGCGACCGTGAGCAGCAGATAGGCGAGGGCCTTGTACGTCCTGGCGGTCATCAGTACTGCACCTCCCGCTTCCGGCCGATGCGCAACTGCACCAGCGTGAACGCCACGATCACGAGCAGCAGGAGCACCGAGAGCGCGGAGGAGTAGCCGAAGTTGCGGGAGCGGAACGCCAGCTCGTAGACGTGGAAGACGAACAGGTCGGACGCCTCCCCGGGGCCGCCGCGGGTGATGATGTACGCCTGCCCGAACGCCTGGAGCCCGGTGATCACGGCCATCACGGAGACGAACAGCGTGGTCGGCGTGAGCAGCGGCACCGTGATCCGCCAGAACCGCTGCCAGTGGCTGGCGCCGTCGACCTTGGCCGCCTCGTAGTACACGTCGGGGATGCCCTGGAGCCCGGCCAGGAAGAGGATCATCGTGTAGCCGGTGGTCATCCACAGCGTGACGGCGACGATGGTGGCCACCGGGTGGGTGTTCAGCCACTCCTGGGTGGGCAGGCCGAGGTCCGACAGTATCCGGTTGAGGATGCCGAGTTCGGGGTCGAGGATGTTGCGCCACATCAGGCCCACCACCGCGATCGAGGTGAGGTACGGCACCAGCAGCGCCAGCTTGAACGCCAGGCTGCCGCGCAGCCGCTGGTTGATGAGCACCGCGAGCCCCATGCCGAGCACGATGGCGCCGATCGTCGTGGCCGCCGCGAACTGGAACGTGACCTTGAAGGCGTTGCGCGCCTGCGGGTCCTCGAATGCGTTGGTGTAGTTGTCGAAGCCCGCGAACTCGTCGGTCCGCTGGCCCGTCAGCATGCTGGTGTTGAGGATGTCGGCGATCGGATAGTAGAAGAAGATCCCGAAGAAGACGAGCGCCGGCGCCAGGAACAGGTAGGCGGTCCGCGCCTGGCGCCGGGCGATCGGTGAGCGCTTGGTGCGCTTCGTGCGCTTCGGCAGCTCCATGGGCTCCGCGCGCTTGCTGAGTTCCGCCGGTGATGCCATGTGCACTTAGCCCTTGAGGATGTTCTGGGCCGCGTCGTCGTAGGCGGCGAACGCCTCCTCGGCGCCGGCCCCCTCGATCAGCATGCTCTCGTAGAGCGTCTTGTAGATGTCCTCCAGCTCGCCCGCCTTGCCGGTGGCGTAGACACCGGTGCGGAACTCCTCGGCGTAGGGCAGCCCCTCGGTGAACGGCTTGACGTCCGGGTTCTCCAGGACGGCCGACTCCTTCGCCCACGACCTGCGCGGCATCAGCATGCTGGACTCCTCGGTCGCCGCGGTCTCGGTCTTCAGCGCCGTGATCCGCTTGATGAAGTCCCAGGACAGATCGGGGCGCTCGGCCTTCGCGGGGATGAACAGCGTGGTGCCGCCGGCGATCGTCGACTGCCGCCTGCCCGTCAGCGCCTGCGCGATCCCGTAGTCCAGGTCGGGGTTGGACTGCTTGATGATCGGGATGTCCCAGGGTCCGGTGAGGATCATGGCGGTGCGCTCGGCGGCGAAGAACTTCGCCGCGCGCGTCACGTCGAGCGCGGTCGTCGGCTTGGGGGAGACCTTGTGCTTGTGCACCAGGTCCCGCTGGAACTGCATCGCCTCCATGGCGGCGGCGCGGGGCTGGAGCAGCTTGCGGCTGTCCGCGTCGTACTCGTGCACGCCGTTCTGGAGCATCCACGGGTAGGAGTAGCTCAGCGCGTCGTTGAGCACGGTGCCGCTGACGTCGCCGCTGTTCAGCTCCCGGGCGGCGGCCAGGAAGTCGTCCCAGGTGGTGGGCGGTTCGATGCCCGCGTCGTCGAGCATCTTGCGGTTGTAGAACAGCAGCGTGCAGGTGTAGTGCATCTGGATGCCGTACACCTGGCCCTCGTGGGTGTTGTCGGCGACGGCGACCTCCAGCCAGTCGTCCGGGAAGCCGATCTTCGCGCCGTCCTTGCCGATGTACTTGTCCAGCGACAGCGCGTCCCCGCTGAGCGCGAACTCCTGCACCCAGCTCCCCGGCTCCTCCACCACGTCCGGCACGTTCCCGGACTGGAAGTCGGAGACGAGCTTGGTGCGCAGGTCCTCCCACTGGAACTTCTGCAACTCCACGGTCACCCCGTGGTCCTTCTCGAACTGCGCGACGACGTCCTTGTACGCCTCGTACTCGTGCGCGTTGTTCCAGTAGGCGAGGAACGTGCCGCCCTCGCCGCCCCCGCCGCCCGACTCGGCCTCGGGTGCGCCCGAGCCGCAGGCGGCCAGGGGCAGCGCCGCGGCGACACCGCCGGCGACGCCCAGCATCCTGCGCCGGGTCATCCACTGACCGTTGATGGCTGGCCTTGCTGACATGCGGGTGCTCCTCTCGCCGTGCATTCGGTTGGTCACGCGCTCGTCCGGCACGCGCTCGTTCACGTCGACTCCCGGGCTATGAAGGACCAGGGCAGGACGATCTCGCGGGCCGCCGGCGGCTCCGCCGCCGCCAGCCGCTCGAAGAGCAGCCCGGTGACGCGGCTGAAGTCGATCTGCCGCTGCCCCACGGTGCTGAGCGCGGGGCGGATCACCGAGCCCTCCTCCAGGTTTCCGACGCCGAGGACCGCCACGTCCGCCGGCACCGTGCGGCCGGTGTCGCGGACGGCCCATATCGCGCTGATGGCCGCCCGGTCGGAGGCCACGAACAGCGCGTCCGGCGGCTGGGGCAGGGCCATCAGCGCGGCGGTGGCGCGGTAGCCCTCGACGCGGCTGTCGGCGCCGGCGCCGACGAGCGGGCCCTCGGGCTCCAGCCCGTGCCGCCGCAGCGCGTCCCGGTAGGCCGACAGCCGCGCGGAGCGGTCGCCCAGCTGAAGGTCGTGCCGGTGGCCCAGGAAGGCGACCCGCCGGCGGCCGGCGGCCAGCAGCCTGTCCAGCGCCTCGCCGCACGCCTCGTACTCCGGCGTGCGGACGACGTCGAAGCCGTCCGGCGCCACGGAGTTGTCGACCACGACCATCGCCAGCCGGCCGCGGGCCAGCTCACCGAGGTCGCCGAAGTGGCGCGCGGAGTCGAAGAAGACGGCGCCGTCGGCCAGGCCCTGGCGGAGCAGCCTGGCGGCGTGCGCGGCGTGCGCGGGGGAGTCCACGATCAGGGTGAGGACGCCGTAGCCGTCGGCCTCGGCCGCCGCGTGCAGGTCGCGTACCAGTCGCTCCTGTACGGGGCTGCCCAGCGAACCGATCACCAGGCAGACCCGCTCGGTGCGGCGCTTGCGCAGCCCGCGCGCGGAGCTGTTCGGCACGTAGCCGAGGTCCCGCACGGCGGCCAGCACCCGTTCGCGGGTGTCGGCGCCGATCCGGTTGTCCCGCCCGTTGACCACGTAGCTCACCGTCGCGACGGACACCCCGGCCAGGGCGGCGACGTCGCGGACCGTGGGACGTGTCTTCTTCATGATGATACGTTTAAGCACCCGGGGCGCGGCAGGGTCAAGCCTTCGCACATGAAGTCTCGTGACGAATCGTCAAGCCCCAGGTCAGCGCGGTGCGCGTGTGGGCTAGATGCGCACCCCGTGTGAGCGCAGATAGCGCAACGGGTCGACGTCGGACCCGTAGCCCGGGCCGGTGCGGACCTCGAAGTGCAGATGCGGCCCGCTGGAGTTCCCGGTGGATCCGGAGCGGCCGATGCGCTGTCCGGCGTTGACCGGACGGCCGGCGCTCACGGTGACCGCGGAGAGGTGCGCGTACTGGCTGTAGCGGCCGTCGCGGTGCCGGATGACCACCTCGTAGCCGTACGCGCCCGCCCATCCGGCGCTGACGACCTCGCCGTCGGCGACGGAGCGCACCCCGGTACCCACGGAGACGGGGAAGTCGACCCCGGTGTGATAGCCGCTGGACCAACTGCTGCCGCTGGCGCCGTACGGGGTGCCGATGGGGGTGCTGGCGAGCGGCGCGGTGTAGTCGGCGGCGGTCTTGGGCTCGGGTTTCGGTTTCGGTTTCGGCTTGGCCTCGGCCTTGGGTGCGGGGGCGCGCTTCTTCGCCTCCGGCTTGGCCTTCTCCGGCTTGGCCTTGCGGGGCTTGGCCTTCTCGGGCTTCGACTTGCCACCGGACTTCGCCTTGTCGGGCCTGGTCTGCTGGGACTTCGTCCCGTCCGACTCCGCCTTGTCGTTCGCGGGCTTCTTCGTCCCGGCGGCGGGGGACTCCTCGCGCGGCCTGGGCGGGGCCGCGGCGCCGCCGCGGAGGCTGAGGCGCTGGCCGGGGAGGATGAGGTCGGGGTCGGCGCCGACGACGCCGCGGTTGCGCTCGTACAGCGCGGGCCACCCGCCGCGTACGCGGTGCTGGTCGGCGATGCCGGACAACGTCTCCCCGGCGGCGACCTCGTGGTGGCCGGGCTTTTTGCCGATCGTGCCGGCGCGCCCGCCCTGGGGTGCGGCGGCGCTGCCGCCGGCCGTTTTCTGCGTATCGGTGCGCTGCGTATCGGCGCGGTCGGATAACGCGCCGTCGGACGGCAGTGTCAGGCCCTCCTGCGCCCGGCCCTCGGCCGGGCTGTGCACGGCGTCCGCGGGCGCACCCGCGGCCGGTGTGGCGGCGGCGCCGGCGACCAGCGGCAGCGCGAGCCCCGCGCCGCTCGCGGTGACGGTGAGGGAGGCCCGCGACACCGGGCCGGGGCGGTAGCGGCGGTGCCGTCCGCGCCCTGTGCGCTCTGACATGACTGAGTCACCCTCCGTGCGCTTGGACCTGAGCGAACGATAGAAGTGCGCGTGCGGTTGGACAAGGGGGCGTACGTCCCCGCCTCCGTGCCCCCGTACGCAGCAGCCGCCCCGGACATCTCCCCGGGCCCTTCCCGGCGCCCGCTCCCCGGATGGCGTAGCCCGACAGGACATTAGACAGAGTCTAATGTAGGATGGGGTCCATAAGGACGAGCAAGGAGGCGCCCACACATGACCACGATCCTCGACAAGAAGGCCCTTGACGTCACCGGCGAGGCGCTTCAGGGCGCGCTGGTCGATCTGCTGGACCTGTCCCTCCAGGGCAAGCAGGCGCACTGGAACCTGACCGGCCCCCTCTTCCGCGAGCTGCACCTCCAGCTCGACGAGATGGTGGAGCTGGCCCGCGGGCACGCCGACACGGTCGCCGAGCGGGCCGCGACCCTGGGCGTCAGCCCGGACGGCCGGGCGAAGACGATCGCCGCCGGCAGCCCGCTGCCCGACATCGGCCCGGGCAGGATCTCCGACCAGAAGGTCATCGACGACGTCACCGTCATGCTGGAGAAGGTCTCCGCGCGGATGCGCCAGCGGGTGGCGGACACCGACGACACCGACCCGATCACCCAGGACCTGCTGATCACCGCGACGCAGGACATCGAGAAGCAGGCGTGGTTCTTCCGCTCGCACCGCATTAGCTGACGCGAGCCCCGAGCCGGCCGCGGATCCGTCCCCCGTCGGGTCCGCGGTCCCCCCCCCGTTATCTTCTTCGCGGTCCTGCAAGAGGGCCGCTGGCCTCCGGGTCCGGCATGACTGTTCCCCCCTGTCGAACGGATGACCTGGGGGGTGGTGTCACCGGGCCCGAGAGGCGCCGTTGGAGACGCTGATGAGAGGTCCGACTACCGCCTGGCCTGGTGCAATGCCCGGCCGCCTTGCGGGCGGCAGGTCTGCATAACGTGGATGCGCGCATACGACGCCAACGCCCTGGCCAGCACCGCACGAACCCTGTTCGGGAGGATGGGTTGGACGACATCGACGACGTGGGCGTTTTCCTCGGCCTGGACGTCGGCAAGAGTGCCCATCACGGGCACGGACTCACACCGGCCGGCAAGAAGGTCTTCGACAAGCAGCTGCCCAACAGCGAGCCGAAGCTGCGGGCCGTCTTCGACAAACTGGCCACGAAGTTCGGCACCGTGCTGGTGATCGTGGACCAGCCCGCCTCCATCGGAGCCCTCCCTCTGACGGTCGCCCGGGACGCCGGCTGCAAGGTCGCCTACCTGCCCGGCCTGTCCATGCGCCGGATCGCCGATCTCTATCCGGGCGAAGCGAAGACCGACGCGAAGGACGCCGCGGTGATCACGGACGCCGCACGGACCATGCCACACACCCTGCGCTCGCTGGAGCTCACCGACGAGATCACCGCCGAGTTGACCGTGCTGGTGGGCTTCGACCAGGACCTTGCGGCCGAGGCCACGCGCACTTCCAACCGGATACGCGGCCTGCTCACCCAGTTCCACCCCAGCCTGGAACGCGTCCTGGGCCCCCGCCTGGACCACCCTGCCGTGACCTGGCTGCTGGAACGCTACGGATCCCCGGCCACCCTGCGGAAAGCCGGTCGTCGCAGGCTGGTCGAGGTGATCCGGCCCAAGGCCCCGCGCATGGCCCAGCGGCTGATCGACGAGGTCTTCGACGCGCTCGACGAGCAGACCGTCGTCGTCCCGGGCACCGGCACCCTCGACGTCGTCATCCCGTCCCTGGCCCGCTCGCTCGCCGCCGTCCACGGACAGCGACGAGCCCTGGAAGCACAGATCGGGCAGCTGCTGGAGGCTCACCCTCTTTCCGCGGTCCTGACCTCGATTCCGGGGGTCGCGGTCAGGACCGCCGCCACGCTGCTGGTCACCGTCGGCGACGGCACCAGCTTCCCCACCGCCGCCCACCTGGCCTCTTACGCCGGCCTCGCCCCCACAACCAAGTCGTCGGGGACCTCGATCCACGGCGAACACGCGCCCAGAGGCGGCAACCGGCAGCTCAAACGCGCGATGTTCCTGTCCGCGTTCGCCGCCCTGCACGACCCCGCCTCCCGCACCTACTACGACCGATGCCGGGCACGGGGGAAGACCCACACCCAGGCCCTCCTCCGCCTGGCCCGACAACGGATCAACGTGCTGTTCGCGATCCTCCGCGACGGCACCTTCTACGAACCCCGAACCCCACGCCTCGCTTGACGAAAAACATAGAGGCACCCCCCCCGGCCGCGGGCGGGCGGCGGCACCGGCACCGTCACCGCCGCCGCCCGCCGCGGCCGTCCCCCCGTCCCGGCCCGCACGCGCGTGAGGCGCGTGCGGGCCGGTGGCGCGTCAGGCCGGGTTCTCCGCGTGGGTCAGCGTCTGCCAGGCCACGAACAGGTTGTTCGACCCGGCGGGCCGGCTCTGCTCGGTGTAGCGGCCGGTGTTGGTCATGGCGATGCCCATGCGGTGGTGCAGGGCGTTGTAGCCCATCTCGGTGACCGGGCCGAGGCCGCGGTGCACGCTGCCGCCGCACAGCCAGCCGGGCGGTGCCTCGCCCAGTTCGTAGCGCGACTGGAAGCCGAGCGCGTGCCGCAGCCGCTCGCCGACGTCGGTCTGGTACAGGTCCTCGCCCTGGATCCGGGCGGTCTCGGCGACGTGCGTGATCGAGGCCAGGCCGTATCCGGTGTGGGTGAAGTCGCGGCAGGTCTCCTGCGTCAGCCCGGTGACGAAGGTGGACTGGCCCTGCCAGTAGTTGATGATCTTCTGCCGGGTGTCGAGGTTCTGCTTCGGCACGGTCCGGGGCAGCGCGCCGTCGGACTCCAGGTAGATGAACGCGGGCACCCGGGTGCGGAAGGTCTGCATCGCCCGGTCGTACGCGCCCTTGTCCTCCAGGAAGACGGCGATGCCCACGGCCGCCTCCATCATCGTCAGCTCCCAGTTGCCGTTGGAGTTGGAGCCGCCGATGATCTTCGGCAGGTAGACGTTGCGCAGCATGGTCGCGAAGCGCGCCTCGTTCGCCCAGCCGCCGGTGTACGTGTACTTGATGATCTCGGCGGCCTTCGGCCAGGAGGAGCCGGCCCAGCCGGTCTGGAGCGGCGCGTTGCTGTTGGTGTGGTCCCTGATGGTCGCGGACCAGGCGTCCATCAGCTCGATGGACTTGCGCGCGTAGCGCTCGTCGCGGGTGAAGTACCAGGCGAGCGCGGTGGTGTACGCGGCGATCGCGTCCTCGCGCTCGTCCGTGCAGCCGTAGTTGGGGTTGGAGTACGAGCCGCACTCGACGATCGCGCGGGGCTTGGGTGTACGGCTGAGGCTCGCGTACTTGCTGCCCATCATCTGGTCGTAGGCGCCCTTCCAGGGCTGGGCGCCGGCGTTGACCTTCTCGCGGGTGAAGTCCAACTGCCCCCGGGAGACGGTGACTCCGGGGTGGGTGAAGTTCGCGGGCGCGGCGTCCGCCCGCTCGGTGCCCGGCCAGCCGAGGAGGGAGGCGACCATCGCCGTGACGGCCGCCACGAGGGTGGCGAACAGCGCGGCGCGCGGTCTGCGGCGATGGCGCGCGGGTGTGGGGGTGCCCTGCATGGTGGGGTCCATCCGTTCGCATATATGAACGTTGAGTGTTCATCTGAACACCGTGACAGCCCGTGACCTTAGGTATAGACCAACTGCCCGTCAAGGGCCGGAACATGACCCGTACACGCGAAGACCGGGCCGGGGCGCGCACCGCCCCGGCCCGGTCGTGATCCGCTCTACGGGCCGGATCCGGCCCGCCGCGTCGGTCCCGCCGCGTCAGTCCCGGCCCGTCGGCCGTACCACCGCCGCCGCGCCCCCGCCGCGGCGCTCCGGCTCCGCCGCCGCGACCCAGCGCCCGTCGGGCAGCCGCTCGACGCCGGTCGCCGCGCCGATCTCGCCGCCGTCGGCGAACCGGTGCCCCAGATCCGTCAGTTCCGCGCTCTCCGGCAGCCCGAGGAACGCCGGCTCCGCCGACGTCGAGGCGGTGTTGCGCTGGCTCGCGCGCGGCGCCGCGATGGCCTCCGGCAGGCTCAGCCCGCGATCCAGCCGGCCGGTCAGCACCTGGAGCACGGTGGTGATGATCGTCGAGCCGCCCGGCGAGCCGGTCGCGAGCAGCGGCTCGCCGTCGTCGAGGACGATCGTCGGCGCCATCGAGGAGCGCGGCCGCTTGCCCGGGCCCGGCAGGTTCGGGTCGGGCACGCCCGGCACGGACGGGGTGAAGGAGAAGTCCGTCAGCTCGTTGTTGAGCAGGAAGCCGCGGCCGGGCACGGTGATGCCGCTGCCGCCGGTCTGCTCGATCGACATCGTGTACGCGACCACGTTGCCCCACTTGTCGGCCGTCGTCAGATGCGTGGTGTTCGGCCCCTCGTACGACGTGCCCTCCGGCGCGCGCTCCGCCGTGCAGCCGCCGCCCGGGCGGCGCGGGTCGCCCGGCGCGAGCGGGCTGGTCAGCACGGCGTCGGGGGAGATCAGGCAGGCGCGGGAGTCCGCGTACGACTGGGAGAGCAACTGCCGCGTGGGTACCTTCGCGAAGCGCGGGTCGCCGACCCAGCGGCCGCGGTCGGCGAAGGAGATGCGGGACGCCTCCAGGAAGCGGTGCAGGTACTGGGCCTTCGACAGCTCGCCGAGGTCGGTGCCCTCCAGGATGTTCAGCGCCTCGCCGACGGTGGTGCCGCCGGACGACGACGGCGCCATCCCGTAGACGTCGAGCCCGCGGTAGCCGACGTGCGTCGGCTGCTGCCGCGCCACGCGGTAGCCGCGCAGGTCGGCGGGGCGCAGGTCCCCGGCGCGTACGACCCGGTCGGCGCCCGGGTCGACCGGCGGGCGGCGCACGGTGTCCGACACCTCCGCGGCCAGGTCGCCGCGGTACATCGCCCCCGCGCCCTCGTCGGCCAACTGCGCGTACGTACCGGCCAGGTCGGGGTTGCGCAGCGTGCTGCCCACCTCGGGCAGTTCGCCGCCGGGCAGGAACAGCTCCCGGGTGGCGGGGAAGTCGCGGAAGCGCGCCTCGTTGGCCGCGGTCTGCTCCCGGAACGTCCGGTCGACGGTGAAGCCGTCGGCCGCCAGCCGCTCGGCCGGCGCCAGCACCTCGCCGAGCGAGGACGTGCCCCACTGCCGCAGCGCCTGCTCCCAGGTCGCCGGCGTGCCGGGCACGCCGACGGACAGGCCGCTGGTCACCGCCTGGTCGAACGGGATGGCCGCGCCGTCCTCGGTGAACAACTCCTCGTCGGCGGTGCGCGGCGCCTTCTCGCGGCCGTCGAGGGTGCTGACCCGGCCGCTCCTCGCGTCGTAGTACACGAAGTAGCCGCCGCCCCCGATGCCGCCCGAGTACGGCTCGGTGACGCCGAGCGCGGCGGCGGTGGCGACGGCGGCGTCGACCGCGTTGCCGCCGTCGCGCAGCACCTCGATGCCGGCGGCGGTCGCGTCGGCGTCGACGCTGGCCACGGCGCCGCCGTAGCCCGTCGCCACCGCCGACTTCGGGGGCGCGGGCGCGTCCGGCCGGGCGGCCGTCGGCGGGGCGGCGGCCACGGCGGTGGCGAGGACCGCGGCGAGGGCGAGGGGGACGGTGGGGCGCAACCGCATGGATGTCTCCCGGACGGTGGGCGTCACGACCCGGCCCATTGTCGTGACCCCGGTGGGCGCCGTCACCGGGGCGTGCCGCTTCGTTCGGGGCGGATCCGGCCCGGCGGGCGGCTGCATTGGACGGATCGTCTAGAGTTGGACACTATGACTCATCTGGTGGACGAGCGCTCCGGCCGTACGTACCCCTTCGACGCCCTCCGCTGGCGCGCCGACGACGGCACCCCCCTCCAGGTCGGCGGCGTGCCCGGCATCGGCAGGGACGACATCGACACCGGCGAGCACTCCCTGTGGCGCTACCGCGCCGCCCTGCCCTTCGGCATCGAGGCGCCGATCTCCCTCGGCGAGGGCCGCACCCCGCTGCTCGCCCGCCGCTGGGGCGGCGCCGACGTGCTCTTCAAACCGGAGTGGTTCGGTCCCACCGGCAGCTTCAAGGACCGCGGCACCACCGTGGTGATCTCCGCGCTCGCCCACCACGGCGTCCGCGAGGTCATCGAGGACAGCAGCGGCAACGGCGGCGCCTCGGTGGCCGCCTACTGCGCCGCCGCCGGCATCCGCGCCCGCATCCTCGCCCCCGAGGGCACCTCCCCGGCGAAGGTGCTCCAGGCCCGCGCGTACGGCGCCGAGGTCGAGCTGGTGCCCGGGGGCCGGGACGCCACCGCCGCCGAGGCCGTACGCCGGTCCGCCGACACCGCGTACGCCGGACACAACTGGCACCCGCTCTTCCTCCAGGGCACCAAGACCCTCGCCTACGAACTGTGGGAGGACCTCGGCTTCGCCGCGCCCGACTGCGTCGTCACCGTCGCCGGCGCCGGCAGCACCGTCCTGGGGCTCGACGCCGGCTTCGGCGAGCTCCTCGCCGCCGGCCACATCCGCCGCCGCCCCCGGATCCTGGCCGCCCAGCCCGCCAACTGCGCCCCCATCCACGCGAGCTTCCGCGCCGGCGCCGACGGGCCCGTGCCCACCGACTTCGCCCCCACCATCGCCGAGGGCACCGCCATCCGCGAGCCCGTCCGGCTGCCCGAGGTGCTGCGCGCCGTGCGCCGCTCCGGCGGCGACATGGCGGCGGTCGGCGAGGACGGCATCCGCGACGCCGTCGCCCGCCTCGCCGCGATCGGCCTCTACGCCGAGCCGACCAGCGCCACCGCCGCCGCGGCCGTCGACGTCTTCCGCGCCCGCGGCGCCATCCGGCCGGGCGAGACCACGGCCGTGCTGCTCACCGGCACCGGGCTGAAGGCGGCGCCGGTGATGGCCGAGCTGTTCGGGGGCGGGGCGTGAGCGCGGAGGACGAACTGCTGCTGCGCGAGGCCGAGAAGATCGTCACCGCGCTGGGCCGGATGTTCCCCGGCGTCTGCGAGGTCGTCCTGCACGACCTGCGCGACCCGCGGCACGCGGTCCGTACGATCGAGAACCCGCTGTCCGGCCGCGGCCCCGGCGCCCCCGCCACGGAGCTGGGCCTCGCCCGCATCGAGGACCCGGACTACCCCGAGGTCATCCAGAACTACCCCAACCGCTTCCCCGACGGCCGCCCAGCGAAGAGCACGTCAATCGGCATCCGCAACGCGGACGGCCGTTACGTCGCCGCCATCTGCCTCAACCTCGACGTCTCCGTCCTCGACCGCGCGGCCCGCACGCTCCAGGCGCTCACCGCCGTCGACGACTCCGGGCTGCCGCCGACCGAGACCCTGCGGGCGCGCACGGCGGACGAACTGCGCGCGGCGGTGGAGGAGTTCGCCGCCGCCCGCGGGCAGACCCCGCGGGCGCTGGCCTCCGCCGACCGCCGCGCGCTGGTCCGCGAGCTGCGCGAGCGCGGCCTGCTGGAGGTCAGGAGCGCGATCCGGCTGGTCACCGAGCTGCTGGGGGTGTCGCGGGCGACGGTCTACAACTACCTGCGGTGAGGCGGGGGCCGACGGCCGCCCCCGGCATGCGGCCGAACGGGGTCCCGTGGCCGCCCCCGTTCGGCCCCACTCTGGGTGCGTACGGACAGCGGGCGTTCGAGGCTGACGGTGGAGGTGTGCCATGGCACCCAGTCGGATCCCCCGCGGCGTCGCGGTCCTGCTCCTCGCGCTGCTCCCCGTCGTCGCGGCCGGCAGCCCGGCGGAGCCGCCGCCCCGCGGGCAGCACAGCCGCGCGGCGGCCCCCTTCCGCCATCCCGGCGTCCTCGTCAGCGGCCCCCAACTGCGCGCCCTGCGGGCCCGGGTGCAGGACGGCGACGAACCCTTCCGCGCCTTCCGCGCCATGCGCCGCAGCCACTACGGGCAGCTCTCCTACGCCCCCCGGCCGGTGCCCGTCGTCGAGTGCCGGCCCAACGTCAACCCCGGCGTGGGCTGCCTGGACGAGCGCGAGGACGCCATCGCCGCGTACACCCACGCGCTGATCTGGGCCGTCACCCGCGACCGCGCCCACGCCGGGAAGGCCGTGCAGATCATGGACGCCTGGTCCGCCCGGCTCACCGACCACACCGAGGGCAACGCCCCCCTCCAGGCCGCCTGGGCGGGCTCCACCTGGGCCCGCGCCGCCGAGCTGATCCGCTCCACCTACGGCGGCTGGCCGCCCGCCGGCGTACACCGCTTCGAGCGGCTGCTGCGCGACGTCTACCTCCCCGAGGTCACCGTGGCCGTCCCCGACCACAACGGCAACTGGGACCTGACGCTGACCGACGCCGCCACCGGCATCGCCGTCTTCCTCGACGACCGCGCCGCCTACGACGAGGCGCTGCGCCGCTTCCGCGCCCGCGTGCCCGCGTACTTCTACGTCCGCGCCGACGGCCCGCTGCCCAGGCCGCCGCCCGGCGGGCAGATCGACACCCCCGAGGAGATCGCCGCCTACTGGTTCGGCCAGCGCACCTACCCCGAAGGACTGGCCCAGGAGACGTGCCGCAACCTGATGCACGTCGGCTACGCCCTCGCCGCCACCGCGCACATCGCGGAGACCGCCCTGCACCAGGGCACCGACCTCTACGCCGAGGTGGCGCCCCGGATCACCGCCGCGCTGGAGCTGCACTCCCGCTACCAGCTCGGCGAGCGCCCGCCCGCGTCCCTGTGCGGCGGGCGGGTGGAACGCACCATGGGGCCGGACCTGGAGGTGGCCTACCACCACTACCACGGCCGGCTCGGCGCCGACCTGCCGCAGACCGCGAAGCTGCTGGCGCGGCAGCGGCCCGCGGGCACGGACGACCTTTTTGTCGCCTGGGAGACCCTGACCCACGCCGCCGACCCCGGCTGACGCGCCCCCTTCCGTCCGCCTCCCGCCGCCTGCCAGCAGCCACCCGCCGCCTGCCGCCGCCCATCCCGCCGATCCCGCCGATCCCGAACCGAGGAGCCGCCCCATGCTCACGACCGCCGGCACCGCCGCCGACCCGGACAGCCCGCCCCCGTACGCAGACGCCGCGCACGGGCCCGCGGTGACCGCGACCGCGGTGGTACAGGACCGCGCCGGCCGGGTGCTCGTCCTCGTACCCGCGGAACCGGCCGCGGGCGGCGCCGCGCCCCTGCTGCCCGGCGTCGCCGTCTCCGGCCGCCAGACCCCGGAGGAGGCGCTGACCCGCGCGCTGCGCGACGCGCTCGGCACCGACCTGCCCGCCGGGCGGCTCCTCGCCGTGGACTCCGTCCCGCACGCCACCGGCCGCTCCGGGCTCGTCCACCTCTACGCCGGCGCGCCACCGACCACCGCCCAGAGCGCCGCGATCGACGCGGCCGGAGACGGGCACGCGGCCGGAGACGGGCGCGTCGCCGGTGACGGGCGCATCGCCCGTGACGGGCGCGTCACCGCCGCCGGCCCGGCCGCCGGTGACGGCCGCGCCGCCCGCTGGCTGGACCGCGACGCCGCCCTCGCCGTCCTCCCCGCGCCCGCCGCACGCCGGCTGCGCGCCGCGCTCGACGCCTGGGACACCGGCGCCGTCGCCCACCTCGTCGGCGGCGAGCCGCAGCCCGGCTCGTGCGCCGCGCTCTCCGCGGGCCGCCGCGCCGAACTGGAGCACGCCGCCGCGCTGGACCCCTCCTCGTACCTGGCCGTGCGCCCCCGCGTGCTCGTCGGCGCCGGCGCGCTGGTCCGCGACGGCGCCGGCCGGCTGCTGCTGGTCCGCGCCGGCTACCGCGACGACGGCCGCTGGCAGTTGCCGGGCGGCGGCGTGGACAGCGACCTGGGCGAGACCCCGCGCCCCGCGGCGCGCCGGGAACTGCGCGAGGAGACCGGGCTCGACCGGCCCCTGGGCCGGCTCCTCGCCGTCGACTTCGCCTCCCGCCGGCCCGCGCCCGCGCTCGTCGTGTACGTCTACGACGGCGGGGTGCTCGGCGCCGCCGACCTGGCCGGCATCCGCGTCGACGGCACCGAGATCGTCGACTGGCGGCTGGCCGCACCCGACGAGTTCGACGACCTGCTCCCGCCGCGCGGCGCCGCCATCGCGCGGGCCGGCCTGGGCGCGCTGGAGGACGGCGGGGGCCCGCTCGACCTCGTCGCGGGCCGGCCGGCCTGACCCGGCGGGGACCGGTCCGTACCGTACGGGCCGGGCCTACCCGCGGCGCGGCGGCCCGTACTCCCATCGCCCTACGCGCTGGTAACGTCCGGTCATGAGCGGACACGTACGCACCGAGCGCACCGGCCCCGTCACCACCGTCGTCCTCGCCCGCCCCGAGGTCCGCAACGCCGTCGACGGCCGCACCGCCGCCCAGCTCGCCAACGCCTTCCGGGACTTCGACGCCGACCCCGCCGCCCGCGTCGCCGTGCTGTGGGGCGAGGGCGGCACGTTCTGCGCGGGCGCCGACCTGAAGGCCGTCGGCACCCCCGAGGGCAACCGCGTCGCGCCCGGCGGCGACGGGCCCATGGGCCCCACCCGGATGCGCCTGACCAAGCCCGTCATCGCCGCCGTCAGCGGCCACGCCGTCGCCGGCGGACTGGAGCTGGCGCTCTGGTGCGACCTGCGGATCGCCGAGGAGGACGCGGTCTTCGGCGTCTTCTGCCGCCGCTGGGGCGTGCCGCTGATCGACGGCGGCACCGTACGGCTGCCCCGGCTGATCGGCACCGGCCGCGCGCTGGACCTCATCCTCACCGGCCGCCCCGTGCCGGCCCCCGAGGCGTACGAGATGGGCCTCGCCAACCGCCTGGTGCCTCCCGGGCAGGCGCGCGCCGCGGCCGAGGAACTCGCCGCCGACATCGCCCGCTTCCCCCAGAGGTGCCTGCGCGCCGACCGCGCCTCGGTGCTGGAGCAGCACGGCCTGCCGGAGGAGGAGGCGATGGCCGCGGAGCTGCGCCACGGCAGCGCCGTGCTGGGCGAGGCCCTGGCCGGCGCGGAGCGCTTCGCCGCGGGGGAGGGGCGGCACGGGGCCTTCTGAGACCCGCCGCCGCTTGGGGGTCGCTCAGCCGGTGACCGGGATCGTGAACGACCCGCGCGGCGAACCCCAGTGGCCCCCGCCCGCGATGTGCGAGACCACCGCCCGCTCCAGCGTCGTACGCACCGGCAGCGCCGCGACGTCCGCGGGCGTACGCACCAGGCGCCGGAACATGAACTCGACGATCCCGCGGTCGGGCATCGCCAGCCCGTGCTCGTCCGGCTCGGGCACGTGCGCCTGCTCCCGCGGATCGAGGGTGAACCGGCGCTGGAACCGCAGGATGTTGCTCTCGGCGGGCAGGAACTCCGCGAGCCGCGGGTCCAGCAGCCACGACGCGCAGTTCAGCCGCAGCTCACCGCCGGCCGGGCCGCCCGCATCGACGCCCAGGAACGTACCGAAGCGGCGCGGGAAGAACTCCGCGGCCCGCGCGTACGACTCCTCGCACGCCCGCGGATCCAGCGGGCCGCCCTCCGGGATGTGCACTTCGAGACCGTGGCCGGCGTCCGGGTCGCGGTCGAGGTTGAACTGGAGCCGCCCGAGCCGGTAGAGGATGCCGCCGTACGGCAGCGTCATCCACCGCTGGTTGCCCATGCCGCCGATGCCGTGCAGCCGGCGGTGCACGTCCACCTTGTTGCCCAGGTCGGCGAGCGTCGCCCAGGACACGTCGTCCGGCACGTCCAGGCGCGCGTGGTACGCCCGCACCGCCGGCACGGCGGCGAGGAACACCGCGGTGTGGAACCAGCGCCCCGCCGCGCCCAGCTCACCCGGCAGCGCCGGCCCGCTGCCCGGACCGCCCCGGTCGTCGCCGACCGACCCCGTCCCGGCGGCCAGCGCGGCGACCGCGCGGTCCAGCAGCCACCGGTACGGCGAGCCGCCGGCCGTCACCTCCGCCAGCGCGGCGGCCAACTCGGCGTCCTCGCGCCCGGGGACGCCGACCGCGCGCAGCAGCGCGGCCAGCTCCGCGCCCCGCGGCACCACGGCGGGCGGCGGCGCGGGGTGGGCGGCTTCCAGCGAGTCGGTCCACGCGGCGTACGCGCCGTCGAGGCCGAGCCGGTCGCGGACGGCGGCGGCGTTCAGGTCGGTCACACCACGATCATGTCAGCACACCGGCAGGCCGGGCACAGGGGCGTCGTTGGCACCGCCCTTGATGTAGACGACGCTGACCCACACGTTGACGTTGCCGTTGTCGTCGTCCGTCCTGCCCCACCACACGTTGGTCCACTCGCCGGACGTCTCGCGGTAGGACGTCTTCTGCTGGCAGTAGAAGTAGTTCGTGCCCGCGTAGAGCGTGCCGACCTGCCGGTGCGCCGAGTCGTACGACGAGGCGGTGCGCCACACCTGGCAGTTGTACTTCCCGCCGCCGATGGGCGTGCACGACGGGTCCGGAGCCGAGCCGCCGCCGGTGCCGCCGCCGCCCGACGTACCCCCGCCGCCGGCGTCGCCGCCACCGCTCCCGCCGCTGCTGCCGCCACCGCCGCCGCCGTCCGAACCGGAGCCGCCGGCCGTGCCGCCGCCGCCACCGCCGTCGGTGCCGCCGGTGTCACTGCCGGCCGCGGCACCCTCCTCCTCGGCGGGGGAGTCGCCGCCGTCCGATGCCGGCCCGTCCTCCTCGTCCCCGCCCTTGTCCCCCTTCTCGCCTTTCTCGCCCTTCTCGTCTTTGCCGTCCTCCCCGCCCTTGCCGTCCTGCTTCCTGCCCTCGCCGCCCTTCCCGGGCGACGGCGACACGGCCTGCGCCGCGGGCTCGTCGCTCTCCTCGCTCGCGGTCGTCCCGCCGTCGTCGCCCCCGGCCAGGGCATACGTCACGCCGCCGCCGGCGAGCAGCACCGCCGCCGCGGCCGCCGCGACCGGCACCCAGCGGCGCCCCGGCCGGCGCCGCTGCGGCACCGTCTGCTCGGCGGTCCGCGACTCCGTGCCCGGCGTACCGAGCTGCGGCGGGCCGAACCGCCCCTGCGGGGCGGCCTGCCCGGGCGACGCCGCGGGCGCCCCCGGCCCGCCGGGTCCGCCCTGTCCGCCCTGCCCGCCCGGTCCGTACGCGCCGGGTGGCGGCGCGGCCGGCACCCGGCTCAGCCGCATCGTGTCCGGCCCCTGCGCCGCCGGCGGCCCCGCCGTCCCGGCGATCGGCTCCAGCAGCACCCGGGCGCGCTCGACATCGGCGCGCCCGGCCGGATCCTTGGCCATCAGCGCCTGGAGCACGGGCGCGAGCGGCCCGGCCCGGCGCGGCTCCGGCAGCGGGTCCACGATGATCGCGGTGATCGTCGACCACGTGGACGTACGGCGGAACGGCGAGATGCCCTCCACCGCCGCGTACAGCGTCGCGCCCAGCGACCACAGGTCCGACGGCGGCCCGGGCTGCTCGCCGCGCGCCCGCTCCGGCGCCAGGTAGTCGAGCGAGCCGACCAGCTCGCCGCTGCGCGTCAGATGCGTGCTGTTGCCGTCGGCCGGCTCCTCCATGGCGGCGATGCCGAAGTCGGTGAGCACTACCCGCCCGCCGCGCTCCAGCAGGATGTTGCCCGGCTTCACGTCCCGGTGCAGCACCCCCGCCCGGTGCGCGGCGCCGAGCGCGTCGACCACCTTCAGCCCGATCTGCGCCGCCTCCGCCGGCGTGACGCCGCCGCGCTCGCGCAGCACGTCGTCCAGCGACGGCCCGTCGACCAGCTCCATCACGATGACGGGCCGGCCGTCGTGCTCCGTCACGTCGTGCACGGCGACGACGCCCGGATGCCGCACACGCGCCGCGGCGCGCGCCTCCCGCTCCGTACGCAGCCTCATCTCGGCGAGGTCGCGCGCGTCCGAATCGCTGAACGCGCGCAGCTCCTTGACTGCGACCTCGCGCCCCAGCCGCTCGTCGACGGCCCGCCACACGGTGCCCATGCCGCCGCGTCCGAGCTGTGCCAGTACCCGGTAGCGCCCGGCGAGCAAACGCCCAGACCCTTCCGCCCCGTTGTCCCCCAGTTGCATGACCTGCCCTGCCCCGTTTCACGTATCAAGAAGTGGCAGCTTACGTCTCATGGGGCAGGCGGGACGGGTGACTGGTCAGTAGTGCACAAAGACGTGGACCACGTCGCGGCCCGGCCAGGGCGTGATGACGATCTGCACCGGCGGCTTTGGCCCGGGCCGTCGGGGACTACTCCGCCTGCCCATGGACCTGCTGGCCCGCAAGGTCGTGCAGGACCGCGTCCACACCTGAACGGTCGTCGCGGTCGTCGCGGGCGCCGGTCACGGGCCGCCCCGCTTGTTTGCGTTCTGGTGCAAAACCCGGCTCCGTCGCGCCGCGCGGGGCGATCCTGCCGTGACCGATCGCCACACCCATCGCCGCACAGGTCGTACAACAGGGGGACAGATGAACTCATGGCAGTGCCGCACACTTCTGGGCGTCGCCGCGCTGGCGGCGCCCTTCGTCCTGGCGTCCCCGGCCCCCGCCTCCTCCGGGCCCGCGGACCGCGCGGGCGCCGGCGGCGCGGGTACGGTGGCCGCCGCGGAGGCGGTGCCGAACGACGACCCCTCGTTCCTCCAGGTCTACGACGCCAACGTGGAGAACCTGCCGACCACCACGGAGTCCTGCCCCGGCGACTGGCACGACCTCATGTACTACATGCGGCTCCAGGAGTACCGGCCGGACATCTACCTCGTGCAGCAGATCAGCAACCGCGCGCAGCTCGACCTGCTGCTGACGCGGATGGAGGAGCACTTCGGCGAGAGTTACGCCGGCGTCCTCGCCGAGAACAACCCCGCCGACTACGACAACGGCTGCGCCGGGAAGGTGAAGCAGACCAACGGCGTCATCTGGCGCACCGACCGGCTCTCGCTGAAGACGTCCGCCTCCCCGGACAACCGGTGGCAGGCGCAGCGCGAGTACCCCGCCGGCTCGGAGAAGTGCGTCAACAACGACCAGCCGCGGACCAAGGGCGTCAAGGCGCTGCTCCTCGACAAGCGCTCCGGCAAGACCGTCACCGCCGCCTCCTTCCACTGGCCGACGCAGGACCACGGCGGTACGTACTGCAACGTCTCCAACGCCGGCGAGCTGAGCAACGAGCTGACCGAGGACGGCTACGGCGTCGCCGACCTCTTCGTCGCCGGCGGCGACACCAACCACTCCTCCAGCAGCACCAACGGCCAGGACAACTGGACCACCTGGTACAAGGCCACCAACGGCGACCTCGGCGGCGAGCACCGCTTCCGCGACGCCGTCTACGCCGGCTGCGCCGACGCGGGCGGCTCGATCCCGGACTGCCTGGCCGACAAGTGGACGCTGCACACGACCGGTCCGCGCCGCGTCGACTTCCTCCTCGCCCGCAACCCCGGCGGCGCGCCGCCGCGCACGAGCCACCCGGTCGTCCCGACCTTCGACGAGGGTGACGCGGCCGGCCTGGAGCTGACCGGCAGCGACAACCGGGAGATGGACTACTCCGACCACCGGGCGGTCGGGGCGCGCATCCACTACTGACCCGCGGTCCGCCCCGGGCAGGGGACACGCGCCGGCGCTGCTGCGGGCCGGCGTGTGTGGCCGGGGCCCCCGCCGGAGCCGGGACGATCCGGCGCCGGCACGGGACCGGGGTCGGCGGCCGCGCGGGCCGCTGCCCCCGGTCCCGTACACCCGCCGACTCCGCAGTGGCCCGCCCCGCGCCACCGCTCGGCGCGGGGCGGGCGCCGTCGCGGGGGCGCGCCGAACGGGGCACGGCTGCGGGCGCGTACCCGTACCGGCGAAGGCCCTGCCGCCGTCAGCGCAGCAGTTCCAGGACCGACGCCACCGTGTCCGCCTCCGCCGCCGTCTTGTCGTCCCGGTAGCGCACCACCCGGGCGAACCGCAGCGTCACCCCCTCCGGATAGCGCGGCGAGCGCTGCACCCCGTCGAACGCGATCTCCACCACCAGCTCCGGATGCACCACCACCCCCCAGTCCTTCTGGGCCACGGCCAGCTCCTGGAGCCGCTCCGTCTGCCACGCCAGCAGCGCGTCCGTCATCCCCTTGAAAGTCTTGCCGAGCATCGCGAACGAGCCGTCCTCGCGCCGTGCGCCGAGGTGCAGGTTCGACAGCGTGCCCGTACGCCGTCCGTGGCCCCACTCCGCCGCCAGCACCACCAGGTCCAGCGTGTGCACCGGCTTGACCTTCAGCCACGCCGCGCCGCGGCGGCCCGCGTTGTACTCCGAGTCCAGCCCCTTGACGACCACGCCCTCGTGGCCGCGCTCAAGCGTCGCGGCGGTGAACTCCCGCGCCGCCGTGCGCTGCGCCGCGTCGTGCGGGTCGGCGACCTCGACCCGGCGCACGCGGCGCGGCTCCGGCGTGATCCGGGCCAGCTCGGCGTGGCGCTCGCGGACCGGCGCGGCGAGCAGGTCGCGGCCGTCGACGGCGAGGAGGTCGAAGAAGACCGGGTACACCGGCAGGGTCTGCTGTGCGCCCGCCACGTCGACCCGGGAGCCCACACGGCCGGCGACCTCCTGGAACGGGCGCGGGTCCCCGTGCTCCCCGAGGGCGATCACCTCGCCGTCGAGCACGGCCGACGCCGCGTCCAGCTCCCGGGCCGCGGCGACGACCTCGGGGAGCCGGCCGGTGATCTCGTCGAGCGTGCGGGTGTAGATCCGTACGTCGTCGCCGTCCCGGTGCACCTGCACCCGGATGCCGTCGAGCTTCTCCTCCACGGCGCACGGCCCGAGCTTGCCGATCGCCTCGTCCACGTCCTTCGCGGACTGCGCCAGCATCGGCTGTACGGGACTGCCGACCGCCAGCCGGAAGTCCGCCAGCGCCTCCGGGCCGCGGGCGAGCACCGCCTCGGCGACCGTGCCCACGGAACCGGCGAGCATCACCGCGCGCCGCACCCGGGCCGGGTCGGCGGCCACGGCGGCGGCCAGCCCCTCGGCCGCGAGCGCGTCCAGCGCGCCCTGCCGCAGCTCGCCGCCGATCAGCCCGGCGAGGAAGCGCTGCTCCTCCGAGGTGGCGGCGCCCAGCAGCCCGTGCAGCAGCCGGCGCCGCTCGGCCTGCGCGCCCTTGCCGGAGACGGCGGCGATGGCGTCGAACGCCTCGTGCACCTCGCGGACGGTCAGCCGCGGCTGCCGGGCCGCCGCGGGCGCGTCCTTCAGCGCGCTCCAGCCGACGCCGGTCCTGCGCTGGGGCAGCCGCCCCGCCAGATACGTGACGACGAGGGGCGCGTCCGCGGGGTCGGCCTCGCGGAACAGCGCGGCGAGCAGCGCGGTCTTCTCCGAGCGGGCCCGGGTGGCGGCGATCTCCCGCGAGGTACGGGCAAGGTCGGCGAACAGCATCTCCCCATCGTCACCCACCCCGCCGACATCCGCCGCGCGGCGTGCGGCGACCGGCGGTGGGGCGGGGGTGGGGGCGCGGGCGGGGGAGGGCCCGTACGGTCCGCGGGGGCGCGTCCGGGCGCCCCCCGCCGGCCGGAGGGTCAGCCGCCGCCCATGAACCGCCCAAGCGGCGCCACCAGCTCGTCCTCCTCGTACGACAGATGCGACAGCAGCGCCTCGGCCAGCAGGTCGACGGTGCTCCGCAGCTCCGCCGCCCCCTCCGGGCCCGCGACGAAGGCGACCAGCGCGCGGTCGACGCGCTCCAGCACGTCGTGTATGACCAGGTGCTCCTCCGACAGCCGGTCGAGCACGGGCGCGAGGCGCGGGTCGAACCGGCGCAGCTCCGGGAACAACTGCCTGTCCTCGGTGGTGTGGTGCAGGGTGAGGAAGCGGCAGTACGCGGCGCAGTGGGCGCCGAGGGACCAGTTGTTCTGCCGCAGCGTCATCGTCGCGATGTGCGAGCGGGCGGCGGAGGCGGTGAGGGCGCCGTCGGCGACCTGGACGACCAGCTCGCGCAGCCGGGACAGCTCGCCGCGCAGGTGGTCGTGGACCTCGACGAGGTGGTGGCCGGCGGAGACGTCCTCGCCGGGGCGGGGAGTGCGGGCCCCGGGCACGGTGGGACGGGTGCTCTCGTTCCAGAGCACTGCTCTCGAAGTGGACCGCTGCTCTCGGCCGGCCGTGCCGGACGGCCCGTCGCCACCCCGCTGTGCCGGCACCCGGGCGCCGTCGCGCTCGTCGTACACGTGCTCAGGCACCGCGGCCACGCTCCTCGGCGACCAGTTCGCGCACGGCCGGGGCGACCTCGCCGGTGAACCGCTCGATCTGCCGCAGGTCGCCGGTCATCAGGACGAACGTGCCCGTACCGTACGACAGCGCGAACTCCGCGAGCTGCTCGGCCGGGTGGTCCTCCGCGAGGTTGAGCAGCCGCCGTACGTCCCCGGGCGCCCGCCCCGCCTCCGCCGCCGCCTCGTCGATGACGGCGTTGCCCGCGCCGAGCGCGCCGGGCCCGTCGAGGTAGGGCAGCGACGGCAGCCACCCGCCGGCGGCGCGGCCGACGAGGCGGAGCATCCGCGGCCGGTACGCGCCGAGCCAGATCCCCATGTCGTGCGCCGGCCGCGGGCCGCGCTTGGCGCCCCGCACCTGGTAGTGCCGCCCGTCGAAGCGGATCCCGCCGCGGGCGTCGGTGTCCCAGGTCTCGCGGATGATCCGGATCGCCTCGTCCAGCGCCTCCACGGCCTCGCCCGGCGAGCGGCGCGGCCCGCCGAGGGCCGCGATGGCGTCCCAGAACCCCCCGGCGCCGAGCGCCAGCTCGAACCGGCCGCCGCTGAGCAGGTCCAGGCTCGCCGCGCTGCGCGCCAGCAGGGCCGGCGGGCGCAGCGGGATCGGGTGGACGTTGCCCGACAGGGTGATCGAGTCCGTGCGGGCGGCGACGTAGGAGAGCAGCGTCCAGGTGTCGAGGAACGCCGGCTGGTACGGGTGGTCCTGGAAGGTGAGCAGGTCGGCGCCGGTGCGCTCGGAGAGCTGCGCGAGCGCGACGACCGCCTCCGGCTCCTGACTGGAGGGGATGAGGTTGATGCCGAAGCGGAGATCGTGGCCGTAGTCGGGCATGGCGCGTCCTCAGCGGAGGGAATTTGGTTCGTGCTGCGAACCAGATTATTTCGCGCCGCGAACTAGTGTCAAACTGGGTGTGTCCCCGGGAGGTGCCATGACGAGCGAGCAGACGGGACCGGCGACGGCGCCGACGCCGTCGCCCCACCGAACGGAACGGGCAAAACGGACGGGGCAGACGCAACGGAGGGAGCCGGTGGAGCAGGTCGACGCCGGGGCGGCCGGGCTGGCGAGCGCGCTGGTGCGGCTGACGCACACGCTCCAGCACGTCCTCGCCGAGGTCGGGCGCGGACACGGCCTCACCCCGCAGCAGGTCCAGTTGCTGTGCGCGCTGAGCGCCGGTCCGGTGGGGATGAGCGAGCTGAGCCGCTGGCTGCGCCTGGGCAAGTCGGGGCTGACCGGCCTGGTGGACCGCGTCGAGCGGCGCGGCCTGGTGGCCCGTACGCCGGACGCCGACGACGGCCGCGCGTGCCGGATCGCGCTGACCGCGGCGGGGGAGGGGCTCGCCGGCCGCGCGCACGCCGAGGCGACCGCCCGGATCGCCGCCATGGCCGCGGGGCTGGACGACGGCGAGCGCGCCGCGCTGACGGACGCGGTGACGCGGATCCTCGACGCCGCCCCCTGCCCGTCCCCGTCGCCGGAGGCGTGGCCGGAGCAGGCGTGAGCCCGGTTCGTACGGGAGCGGGGAGCAGCCGGCACGGCTACCCCGGCGGCCTCGTCAAGCGGTGCGGCGGCTGCTACGTTCCTCCGCCATGACGCTGCGGGGAACTCTGAGTCGTACAGCCGTCGCCTGCCTCAGCGCGGCAACGCTCGCCGCGGGCCTCTGCCTCGCCGGCGGCCCGGCCCACGCCGACACCGACCGCAAGCCGGAGGCCCGGGACCTGCTCGCCGCCGCCCGGCTGCCCGGCTGGGACCTGAAGGACACCGGCAGCAAGGCGCGGCTGCGCGGGCTCTCGGCGGTCAGCCGCGACGTCGCGTGGACGTCCGGCTCCGGCGGCACGGTGCTGCGTACGACGGACGGCGGGCGGAGCTGGCGGGACGTGTCGCCGCCGGGGACGGAAGAGCTGGAGTTCCGCGACATCGAGGCCCTGGGCGGACGCAGCGCGGTCGTCCTGTCCATCGGCCCGGGCGAGGACTCGCGCATCTACCGCACCGACGACGCCGGCGCGACCTGGACCGAGACCTTCCGCAACGACCACCCCGGCGCCTTCTACGACTGCGTCACCTTCTTCGCCGGCGGCCGCAACGGCCTCGCGCTGAGCGACCCGGTGGACGGCCGCTTCCGCATCCTGTCGACGTCCGACGCGGGCCGCTCCTGGCAGGTGCTGCCCGACGGCGGCATGCCGCCGGCGCAGCAGGGCGACGCGGCGTTCGCGGCCAGCGGGCAGTGCCTGGTGAGCACGGGCCGCTCGGACGCCTGGTTCGCCACCGGCGGCGGTGCGACAGCGCGCGTACTGCACTCCGCCGACCGCGGCCGTACGTGGACCGAGGCCGAGTCCGGCATCCCCGCCGGCGACCCGGCCCGCGGCGTCTTCGCCCTGGCCTTCCGCGACGCCCGC
Source organism: Streptomyces sp. 184 (assembly GCF_045781775.1). NCBI lineage: Bacteria > Bacillati > Actinomycetota > Actinomycetes > Kitasatosporales > Streptomycetaceae > Streptomyces > Streptomyces sp. 184. Next base: position 3,756,906 of record NZ_CP123230.1, read on the forward strand.
CACGGCCTCGCCGTGGGCGGCGACTTCCAGCCCGGCAACCCCTCGCCGGACGCGGCGGCCCGCACGGGCGACGGCGGCGCGAGCTGGACGGGCGCCCGCAAGCCGCCGCCCGAGTACCGCTCGGGCGTGACCTGGCTGCCGCACAGCCGCACCATCGCCCTGGCCGTGGGCCCGACCGGCTCGGACGTCACCTTCGACGCCGGGCGCACGTGGCACGGCTTCGACTCCGGTTCGTACGACACCGTGGACTGCACCGCCGCCCTCGGCTGCTGGGCGGCGGGGGAGCAGGGCAGGGTCGCGCGCCTGGAGTAGGAGGCACGTCACGTCGGGACCTAGGACCGTGGTCGCCGCGCCGGACCCCTCCGTACGGTTGACCGGTCCCCTCGCCGACCGGCTGGAGCCCGCCGCGTGACCACCCGCACAGCAGCGCTGATACGCCGCCTCGACCTCGACCCGGGGATGCTGCGGGTGCTGTCGGTGGCGTTTTTGTGGGTGGCGCTGGCGTGCACCGCGCTGCTGATCCCCATCGGCCTCACGCTGCTCCCGGGCTACGAGGCGTGGAAGTTCTCCACCCGCGACATCGCCCCGGCCCTCGGTCTCGCCGCCGCCTTCACCCTCGCCGCCGCACTCCTCGCGGGCTCCCGTACGTCCCTGAAGGCCGCCGCCGCCCGCCTCGCCACGGCCCTGGGCCTACGCCCCCGTACCACCCGCACGGCCGCCGCGAGCCTGGCCGCCGGCCTCGCCGCGGGCGCCCTGTGCCTGGCGGCGGCCGAACTCCTCGTCCGCATCCCCGCCCTCGCCTCCACCCCGGCCGCCGAGGACCCCCGCCACACCGCCGTGTCCGGCACCTCCACCACCGTCCGACTCCTCGACGGCGCCCTGTCGGCCCCCATCCACGAGGAACTCCTCTTCCGCGCCCCCCTCCTGCTCCTCCTGACCTTCCTGGCCACCCCCCGAGGCCACGAAACGGTCCCCACCCCCTTCCTCCGCCACACCACCCTCACCGCCGCCGCGACCCTCTCCGCCCTGGTCTTCACCACGGGCCACGACCTCGGCGGCCCGGTCAACCTGATCTTCGCGGCCTTCCTGGCAGCGGTCACCACGGCCCTGCTCTGGTGGCGCCGCTCGATAGTCCCCTGCATCGTCGCCCACACGGTCCACAACACCGCGATCACGGCCCTCTGGCTCTTCTGACCCCCGGGAGCCGGCGGGCAATCGGCTTTGCGGGACACGGGGGTGGATGCGGTATGGTTCTCGTGCGCGATCGGCCGGGGCGAAACCCCAGGTCGTCCGGGCACCGGGACGTGGCGCAGTTTGGTAGCGCACTTGACTGGGGGTCAAGGGGTCGTGGGTTCAAATCCCGCCGTCCCGACGGTGCTGAAGAGGCCCTTTGAGCGGGAGAAATCCCAGGTCAGAGGGCCTTTCGCGATTTACTGACATTGCATCAGGCTGACGATGCGTCAGGCGCTTGGGGACCACGTGGGAACCAAGATCACGCCCGATTTCGCGGCGGATCGTGCGGTTCCTGCAAGACCCGAAGCGTGGCCGCGAGCGCCATCGAGAGGGCCGGCGGGCCCGACAGATGTGCACTGAGCGACTGCCCGCCCTCGTCGGGGTCCGGAGGTCGGGATGCGGGACCGCGGGGCATCCGGGCGCGGGAGCACAGGCGCCCGCGCTCCTCGCCGTCGAGCAACAGGGGACCAACTCCGCGGGCGCACGGAGCACCGACTGGACCTCGGTCAGTCGGTGCCTTCGACGATGCGGAAGTCGCGCTCGACGCCGTCGGAGAGGGCGGCCAGCGCCTCTAGGTAGGCCGCGCTCTCGCGCGCCGCGACGGCCTGCTCGAAGCTGTCGAACTCGACCAGGACGGTGCGCTCGGCGATTCCGGCGTCATACGCCAGGACCCGACCGCCGCGCACGAGGGTCCGGCCGCCCCCGGGCCCGACGGCCAGAGGGGCCAGCTTGTTGTAGGCAGCCAGCTTCTCAGGGTCGGAGATGGTGCGGTAGACGCTGACCCAGTAGCCCTTGGGCATGGGAGCCTCCAGTGTCGGGGTGAGTGCACCTCTGACTCAGGTCAGTGTGCGGAGATCGGCTCGGTGCCGGGCTCAAGGGGCAGGCGGAGCGCCCTGACGGCGAACGAGATGGCGTGGTACCAACCGCAGACCAAGACCAGTTCGAGTGCGGCATCTTCATCGGCGACAGCGACCAGGTTCGCCCAGGTGCCGTCGGACAGGTCAAAGGTCGCGTGGAGCTCGTCGACCGCTTCGAGCACGGCACGATCGGTGGAGTGCCAGCAGTCGTCCGTCGGCCTTCCATCCGCGAGGGACGCGAGCTGCGACTCGTCGAGTCCCGCCTTCTCGGCGAAGCGCGCGACGTGCACGGCCCACTCGTAGTCGGCGCCACACAGCGCGGTGGTCCGGTCGATGACCAGCTCGCGCTGGCGCAGAGTGAGAGCAGAGCGCCGAGAGAAGTAGTAGCTTCCCCAGCCCGCGATGGAGCGGGCGAGCTCGGGCCGGCGGGCCCACACCCGGAACAACTGGATGGGTGAATGCCCGAGGAGCTCAAGGGCCTCGCCGGCTCCCTCGCCGTAGGGCGGCGAGAGTGGTTCGATGCGCGGCTGCTTCGATTTCAGAGGCATGGCGACACGCTAACATGGGCGCTTTGGAAAGGGAAGCAGATGACGCGACCAACACCACTGCCAGGCCGCCAAGTCCGCGGCTCGCACACGGGGCGCCCGATCATGGCGCTCCTGGACCTCTTGGGCCGGCGCTGGGCGCTGCGGGTCCTATGGGAGCTGCGAGACGGCTCATCTCCGACCTTCCGCCAGCTCCAGCAGCGATGCGGCGGCGTCTCGTCAAGCGTCCTGGCGGACAGGCTTCGCGAGCTTGGGCAGGCCGGCCTCGTCGAGAACGCCGGCGAGGGGTACCTGCTCACTGAGCAGGGCAGGACCCTTCGGGAATCTCTCGCCCAGCTCGATGAGTGGGCCTCCGGTTGGCGGCCCAAGGCGGAGGACTGACGGCCGAGACGGCAGGACGGGCTACGGGTTGGTCTCGGACGGACGGCGGCGGGCGAGAGCGAGGCTTGTCAGCGTCGTGATCGCCATGGCGCCGATGCCGACCAGCGCCGCGGTGGTGTAGGCGCTGTCGTCGGGGAAGAGGTGGCCGGGGCCGGTGCCCGCGGCGAGGACCAGGCCGCCGATGGCGCTGCCCAGGGAGTACCCGACGCTGCGGACGACGTAGTTGAAGCTCATGGCGCTCGACGTCTCGCTCTTGGGGGTGACGGCAAGGATGACGCCGGGCATCGCGGCCGAGAAGCCGCCGACGCCGAAGCCGAGCACGCCCATCGCCGCGAACAGTTCGGCCAGGTTCGACCGGGCCGCCGCGAACAGGGCGAACCCGACGCCCACCACGACGGCGCTGCCGGCCAGGAGCAGGGGGTCGGCGATCCGCGTCCGGACCCGCGGCGTGAGCTTGCCGGCGACGAACCCCAGCACCGAGAAGGGGATGAGGACCAGCCCGGCGACGAAGGTCGTCAGCCCGAAGCCGTAGCCGGCGCTGTGCGGCGTCTGCGCGTACCGGGTGAGGAGCGTGAGCAGGAGGTACATGCCGGTCCCGCCGACGAACATGGCGAGGTTCGCCCCGGCGACCGCCGGATGCCGCATCGCCCGCACATCGACCAGGGGCGTCGTGCTGCGCAGCTCGATGACGGCCCAGACGCAGAGCAGCACCACCGCGACGACGGCGAGGCCCGCCGACCCGGCGAGGTGCCGGCTCCACAGATTCCGTTCGCCGGCGAGGAACAGCACCAGCAGCAGCGCAGCGGCCAGGACGACCGCACCTTTCACGTCCACGCGGGCGGAGCGGCCCTCGGGGGCTTCGGGCATGGAGCGCCACGCGGTCAGGAGGGCGGCGGCGGTGACGACCAGGCCGAAGCCGTAGGCGGCCCGTACCCCGCCGAGCTCGGCGAGCAGTGCGGCCAGCGGGTAGCCGACGCCGGCCCCGATGATCGAGACCACCGAGATCAGGGCGATCACGCCCGCGCTGCGCTCCTCGGGGAGGTGGTCCCGGGCCACGCCCATCAGCAGCGCCGTCAGCCCGAGCCCGACGCCCTGGGCCGCCCGGCCGGCCAGCAGCCACGCGAACGGCAGCGGGAGCACCGTGAGCGCGCTGCCGGCGACGACGACCGCCAGCGTGGCGAGGATCGTGGCCCGCCGGTGCCGGCCGGCTCCCAGCCGGCCCAGGACCGGCGTGGTGACCGCGCCGCTGAGCAGCGCGACGGTCAGCGTCCACTGCGCGCTGCCGAGCGAGACGTGGAACGAGGTCGCCACGCTGGTGATGAGCGGCGTTCCGAGGCTGGCGACCGCCGCCACGACCAGAGCGATGAACATCAGGGCGCGGACGAGCAGCCGCGTCTCGGGACGCGCCGCCGGGGACGCCTTCACCGCGACCTCGCCGACCGGCCGCCCGGTCACTGCTTCGGCCCTTCGCGGTCTTGGCTTTCGAGCTCTGCCAGATGCTTGAGCGCCGGAAGGGCCGCCACCAGCGCCTCGACCTCGCCGCCGGTGAGCTCGCCGATCAACCGCTCGAACGCGTGGACGCCCGCCTGGCGCCGCGTCCGGACATAGGAGGCGCCGGCCTCGGTCAGGCACACCAGCGTGACCCGCTTGTCGGACGCGTCGCCCCGCCGCGCGACCAGGCCGGACTCCTCCAGCACCCGGACCAGGGCGGTCATCGCGGGCTGGGTGACGCCCTCGACCGCGGCCAGATCGGTGATGCGCCGGGGGCCGGTCCGGTCCAGGGTGGCCAGGGTGGCGGCGGACGTCAGGCTCATGTCCCGGGGCAGGCGTCTCGCGGCCCTGGTGGCCAGGCCGTAGAGGGCTGCCCCGATGGCGGCGGACGCGCCAGGAGCGGTGTCTTGGCGACTCATGGCCGAAGCATAGCATTTTTATATTCACAGTTTATGGAAATGCTCGACGGGTGCGGGCGGCCTCGACCGCTGGGAGCCGGTGACGTGCCGATGCCGCGTTCAGCACGGACCCCGTCGTGCGCGAGCGAGCCCGCTCCGAGCCGCTCGGCGCTGCCTGGATCCGTCAACTGCACGAACCGAACGGTTCGATCTCCTGGTGCTGGGCGGCCGGCCGGGAGATCGCCAGGCACCGGCGCCCGGCCGGCCGCAGACTCTTCCAGGACCGATGCCCTTCCGTTGAGGGGTGCTCCCTCCCGGTCGGGTTTCGACAACGCCCTGCCGCAACTGGCCGCCGAATTACCTCCCCGGAACCCTCAACGCCGAATACACCTACAACCCACGCGAGCAGGTCGAATCCCACTCATCTCCGAAGACGGGCGAGGCGTCGCGCGGCCTTTCCGTCTGCGGCCGGCTCGACTCAAGGACGTACCCACAGCCCGGACTTGTGGCGCCTCCGATCTGGGTGCGGGCTCCGGCCAAGCGCATGTCAGAGCCCGTCTGCCAGCCCACCAGGAGGTACCCGTGAGGATGCTCGTCATCCTGACCGACGGGCCGTGCCGCCGGAATGCGTCAGGCCGCGTCAGTTGTGCAGCTCGGCCCGGAACGCTGTGGTCGCGTCACCGGCGATGGAGACCAGGAGTTCGCCGACGGAGCGCGTCTTGACGGAGACCTGGACGGTGCCGGGCCGTCCCATGGCCGCAGTCGTTGTTGTCCCGACCGTTAACAGCGGCTAGCACAATGAGATGGATCGGTCCTGGTTGCCGTGTTCAAGGCGGGAGTTGAACGTTCGGTCCGGTGTGGGGACATTGCCGTGGATCGTGTCGGACGAGTTGGGGGCTCGTGTTGAGCCGTTGCTGCCGCAGCGTGAGCGCAGGTTCCGGTATCCGGGGCGCAAACCGTTGCCGGACCGTGAGGTGCTGTGCGGGATCCTGTACGTACTGCACACCGGGATCCAGTGGGAGTCCTTCCCGAAGGACCTCGGTTTCGGCTCGGGTATGACCTGCTGGCGCCGGCTGCGGGACTGGAACGAGGCAGGCGTGTGGCATCGTCCCGGCAATCGCGCGCCGCGGAACGCGGCACGGCACCGGTCTGGGCACCTACCGCTGGGTGGTCGAGCGGACGTTCGCCTGGCTGCACGGTTTCCGGCGCCTGCGGATCCGGTGGGAACGCCGAGCCGACACCCACGAAGCCTTCCTGAAACCGACCTGCTGCCTGATCACGTACCGACAGCTGGGCCGGCTGTGTCGCCGCTGGTAACGCTGATCTCCATGCCTCTACAGGGTGGCCGCATCATGTTGGCGTGTACACCTGTCGTGTCGTGTGGGAGGTGCAGCCGGCGGAGGTCTTGCAGTGCCGCGACAGGAAAGGGATGCCGGACCCACTTTTCCAGGTAACCGTTTTCACCATGGAGACGCAGTACGGATTGGGCAGCGTGCAAGACCGCGTGACCGAGAACGGCTCGCCGTTGAGTGGAACCCCAGACGAGTACGCCGTCTTCGTCGACTGAATCAAAGCTCGCGGACATGTCAGAAAACCGGTAGATCGCCACGTCAACCTCTACGCCCCTGCTGCGCGGTACCCACCTCGCTTCGGCTGGCTCAAGATCGAAGGAGAAGCGCTGGACAGCCAGGGTGCCGTAGAGACCAGCCACACCATGAAGCAGGTCGGAAAGGGCATCCGTGCAGTAGCTGACGGACTCCTCCCACTCCGCAGAGCCATCCTTGATACGCCAAGTTGCCCAGCCGATGCCGCTCAGTTCCCAATTGGGCTGGAGATCATTCTCCATCCCGCCACCCCTGGTGATCGTCCCTGGAGACGGTCAGCGCAGAGGCGGACGGAGAGCATCCCGCCCCACACACCGACTGAGACGACCTCACCATCAGGGCGCGGCTTGTGTGGCGGACACGGCGGGCGCGTGAGGCCGGTGGGGCGGACGGGGGTGATGGGGCGGCATTCGTCAGCCTCATCCGTCGCCGTGCGGGCAACCGCCAGGTATGAGGATCGTCCTGCGAAAGAGCGAGGGGCCCGGATCCGAAAGACAAGCTCCGGGCCGCAAGTGGCTACCGCTCGCCGCGCTCGTGGCGGCGGCGGTACTGGTGCTGGTCGTGGTGGCACGGTCCAGCCTGTTACCGGGTTTCGGCGACATCTTCGAGGAGAGCACCGAGGACAACACCGGGCCCGCGCTGCTGGAGTCCATACGTGACCTGAGCAGGTACGAGGGCGCGGCCGGCGACTTCCAAGTGGTCGTGGACCTGGAGAAGGACACGAAGTACGTGCCGGACGCCATCAAGGGCCAGCGCACGCTCTTCGTCGGCGCCGGCTCGGTGGGTGCGTACGTCGAGATGGGCAAGGTGGGGCAGAAGCAGGTCCGCGTGAACGACGAGCGGACGAGCGCCACCCTGCGGCTGCCGCACGCGCGGCTCGCCAAGCCGGCCCTCGACGCCGACCGTTCGTACGCGGTGTCCAAGGACCGCGGGCTGCTCGACCGCCTCGGCGACCTGTTCTCCGGCAACCCCGCCGACGAGCGCGCGGTGCACCGGCTCGCCTCCGACCACATCGCGAAGGCGGCGCGCGGCGCGGGTCTCGCCGCGCGGGCGGAGAAGAACACCACGGCGATGCTGGAAGGGCTCCTGCACTCCCTGGGGTTCGAGCGGGTGAAGGTGACCTACGTCTGAGGGCCGGGACCGCCTCCGCCGGGCGCGACCGTGACACCGGGTCGCCTGGTCTGCCGGGAGCGCCGGGCGGCCCGCGCGCCGCCGCACCTCAGGGGACGTCCTCCGGTGCGGTGGCGGCGGTCGCCGCGTCCCGGCCCGCGAAGCGGCAGGCGGCCGGGTGCCGCCCTCGGCCCGTACCCGCAACTCCGGCGCGTGCTCGGGCGTCGCCCATGTCCGGCCCGACAGCATGGCCGGAGGGATCGGGGCTTGCGCGCAGAGCGCGCGGCCGGCATCGGCCGTTCCGTGGGGACCGGCTCGTGGTCCTGCGCGGCGGTCTCCGTTCCACACAGCAAGGTCACGGCTCACCGCCGCGTCGTCGCAGGCAGCGGTTCCGCCGACGCCGACAGCCCACCGGTCGAACCCCCACCGGCGATTTGTAGAAGCCCTTCACATGATGAGCCGAGTCGCCGGTGTTCGAACTTTTCTGGCGGACTCGCCATAGCGGAGCGGCCTTGCTCACGTCCAAGGAGGTGACAGACGACCACGGGCCGAAGACAACCGGACACGGGAAACCATGACTGATGAGGAAGAGCGCCGCTTCCGCGAGTTCGTCGCGGCGCGCTCGCCCGCGCTGATGCGCACGGCGACGCTCTTGACCGGCGGCGACGTCCACGCCGCCGAGGACCTGCTGCAAACCGCGCTGGCGAAGGCGGCGTCGCGCTGGGGCAGGTTGGAGAGCCCCGAGGCGTATCTGCGGCAGGTGCTCTACCGGCAGCAGGTGAGCCTGTGGCGGCTGCTGCGCACGCGCCGCGAGACCACAGTGGCCGAACTCCCCGATGTTGTGGGCGAGGACCCTGCCGACGCCGCGGAGCTGAGGATCCAGGTACGCCGGGCGCTGGCGCGGCTGACGGCACACCAGCGCGCCGTGCTGGTGCTGCGCTACCTCGAGGACTCCTCCGAACGGGAGGTGGCCGACTTGCTCGGCTGCTCGGTGGGAACGGTCCGCAGCACGACGCACCGGGCACTGGCCAAACTGCGCAAGCTGGTGCCGGAGCTGGACCCCGGCGCCTCCTCCCGCGGCCCCGAATTCGGCAACTCACCCTCGGAGGTGTGGAAATGAACGCTGACCGGCTGTTGCAGGACACCCTGCGCGAATGGGCCGAGGAGACACCGCCCTCCACCAGCCCGGACCTGGCGGACCGGGCTTTGCTGCGGCGCCGTCGGCGCCGGGTGACCGCGGTGACGGTGACGGCCGCCGCCTTCGCGCTGCTGGCGGGCGGAGTGGCGCTGCCGGTGCTGGCGGAGACCGGCCAGCCGGGCCACTCCGAGCCGGGGCGAATGATCAGCAACGACGTGTCCGCACACCCGCGCGAGTCCCCGCCGCGCCATCTTGTGGCCGCCGGGGACATCGCGGTGTCCGCCTACCAGGCGGACCGACGCACCCAGGAGCAGGACGGGGTCGATCGGACGACGTACACCTGGTATCTGTACGACCCCGGGGCGCAGCAGTACGAGAAGACGCGTTGGGGCTGGCTGGACGTCGCCCCCGGGATGCGGCGGGCGGCCGTGCTGGAGAAGACACTGCCCGCCTCCCGGGTCGGGATTCTCGATCTGGACACCGGGGAGGTGACGAAGTGGATCCCGCTACAGCACGAGGCGGGCGGGGTGCAGTGGTCGCCGGACGGGAAGCGGCTGGCGGTGACCGCGTACCGCGGATACCCGGATGTCGAGACCGGTGACCGCGATCGGTATACGTCCCATGCGAGGACCGGCTATTACCTGGTCGACGTCGACTCGGGTCAGAAGGACTACCGCCCGGTGGGCGCCGGCACGGTCGCCGGGTCCATCGGGATCGTCCGTATGGACGTGCGGTGGAGCCGGGACGGCACACTGCTGATGGTTCCCGGAGCGCCGGGCGGCGACAGCGAGACCTTGCACGACACCTGGTACGACCTGGAAGGGCGGGCGACCGAGAAGGCCCCCCCGTACGAGGGCCGGGACTGGCCCCCCTCCGGCCCGTCACCGGACGGCCGCTACTACACGATGGGCGACGGCTGGACGGCGACCGTGAAGGAGACACGTACCCACCGCACGGTCCATGGGTCGCTCGGGAGCATGACACTCGCATGGGCCGACAGCGAGCGCCTGGTGCGCTGGGACTGCTCGCCGGATCGGGACTGCGTACGCGGCACGGGCGAGCGGCTGGTCCTGACCGACCCGACCGGGCGTGACACGGTCCCCCTCACGGGCCCCCGGTACGACGACAGCCCTCAGGACTGGGAGCCGCTGATCACCCGCCGCTGACCCAGCACGGTGCCCGGCCACCCGGCGGCGGACGGGCATCGTGCGTACGCACCGGTGTCGGTGGCCACGGCGATGAGGTGGTGTCCGGACGGGGGCGGAACAGAGTGTGTACGTCTTTGCCGGCGCCCGTGTAGCCGGCGTTCGTCAGGGTCGGCAGACGGTCGCGGGCCGCGCCAACGGGGTCCTGGACGCGCTGCTCGACCAGAGGGAGCCTGTGGCGCCTGTGGGCGGGTGACGGTTGCGCCTACTCGTCACCCGCCCTGCCCGTGCCCGTCAGAGGCCGGCCCGGGTCAGGGGACGGGTGGGATGGGGACCGTCGGGCTGATCCCTGCCGAGCCGTTGATCATCTTGGTGGCGGCGCCGGCCAGGCGGAGGTAGAAGTCGGACGAGACCTTGGTGCCGTCGGCGTCCAGCGTGAGGAAGTACTGGTTGGTCGGGATCATCGACGCGTCCGTCGCCGCCGGCGCGATGGCGGTTGCCTCGTCGTACTCGTCGAACATGGCGATGCACGCGGAGTCGGTGCCGCACCGGGCGACCGCCACGGCCTGCTGCCACATGAAGTCCCCGACCCTGCGTGGAATCTCGTTGCGCGGCGTCCCCGGCTTCCAGTTGGACCAGGCGAACCCCGGGTAGATGACCGGCTGGTAGTCCTGCCCGTTGGCGCTGAGCTGGGCGAAGTCGTCGTCGAAGAGCTTCTGGTCGACGTTGCGGTTGCCGACGTTCCACGGCGAGACCATGTCGAGGGCGGCGTAGACCGGAGCGAAGCCGGGCTTGCCGTTCGCGTCGGTGCGCCAGCCGCGCGGCACTCCACCGATGACGTAGCAGCCATGGTCCTTCAGCCAGTTGACGATCTGGAGGCAGCCCTGAAGGGTGCCGGCCCGGTTGGGGACGCCGAGGCCCCACAGCTCGACCACCGGCTTGCCGCCCTCGCGGGCGTACGACGGGGAGTCCGTCAGGTTCAGCGAGCCGGTGATGGTGCCGGTCCAGTCCTCCTGGACCTTGGCGACCAGGTTGTCGTCGGTGAAGCCGCTGATGTCGTACTCGACGTAGAAGCCGCGGCCGTGCTTCTCGGCGGCGTCCCGGGCCTTGCTCTGGATCTCGTTGCGCTGCCGCAGCCGCGGCTGGCCCGTGGCCGAGACGTCGCTGCCGAAGCGCTGGAGGGCGGCTCCGTCGATGCCGTGCTGCTTCATCCAGTCGAAGTGCTGGTCGTCCTGCCGCCGCGACTACCCGTTCCTCGCGAACATCCCCACCGACTCCTGGCTGCCCTGCGTGCGCAACGGCGGCATCTACGCCCTCCCCATGCCCCGCCCGGTCTCCAGCGGCCCCACGTTCACCCGCCTCGACCTCCTCAGGAAGAAGGACCTCGACCCCGACCCGAAGACCTGGCGCGAGTTCTTCCAGCTCTGCAAGGACGCCACCGACCCCGATGCCCACCAGTACGCGCTCGGCGACCCCACCACCACCTGGAACCTGCTGATGCAGATGATGGGGGCGCCCAACTGGTGGCGGGAGGAGAACGGCAGGTTCACGCACTACTACGAGACCGAGGAGTGCGGGCAGGCTCTCGACGCGGGACTCCAGCTCACGAAGGCCGGCGTCATGCACCCGGACGCGTTCAGCGTCGTCGGCAAGTTCAAGGACTGGTTCGGCAACGGGCAGATCGTCATGCACCCCGACGGGCCCGCGGCCTGGAACGACTTCTGCACCGTGTACGGCCCGGTCGCCAAGCACCTGGACATCGGCTACCAGATGCCGCCCGACTGGGACGCGAGCACCCCCGCCGGGCAGTGGCAGGGCCGCGCCAACTACGCCACCCTCATCATCAAGAAGGCCCCCGAGGCGCGCATCAAGCAGATCCTCCGCGCCGTGAACGCCCTCGCCGCCCCCTTCGGCACCGACGGCTACCTGCTGCGCAAGTACGGCGTACGCGGCCCCGGCCACACCCTCGAAGGCACCGACCCGATCCTCACCCCGCAGGGCACGGCCGAGGTCACCCTGCCGACGGGGTTCGCCACGGACTCGCCGTTCACCCTCTACTATCCGCCGAAGCCGGAGATCGTCCCCGTGCAGTACGCCTTCCAGAAGGAAGCCGTCAAGAAGCTGGTCCCCAACCCCGCCGAGGCCCTCTACTCGGCGACGGACTCCGAGATGTCCAAGCTCTTCGGCCTGGGGTTCGAGAGTCTGCGCAAGGGCGTCATGCAGGGCCGGAACTCCCGCGGCGAGTGGGACGATGCGGTCAGGGAGTGGCGCAAGGAGGCGGGCGACAAGATGCGGGCCGAGTACGAGCTGGCATGGGAGACCCGGTACTGATGGGCCGCACCCCCGCAGAGGACCGTGCGCACTGGGAGCGGACCGCGGACGACATGCTGCTCGCCGTCCGGCCGTACGCCACCGGCGAGCACTCCCTGATCGACCTGCCCGGCGTGCCGAGCATCAGCGGGCCGCTGAGCGACGGGCTCGAAGGGTTCGCCCGCACGTTCCTGCTGGCCGCCTTCCGGCTGGCGGGCGCGGCGGGCGCCGACCCGCACGACCTCGCCGGCTGGTACGCGGCCGGCCTGGCCGCCGGCACCGACCCGGACCACCCGCGGCGCTGGCCGGCCTTCGCCGACTGCAACCAGGCCAAGGTCGAGGCCGCGTCGATTGCGCTCGCGCTGCACGAGACGCGCCCCTGGATCTGGGACCGGCTGGCGGCGAAGGTCCAGCAGCGGGTGCTGGACTGGCTGGCCCCGATGGTCGGCGACCCGATGCCGGGCAACAACTGGGTCTGGTTCCAGGGCGTCACCGAGGCGTTCGCCCGTACCGCCGGCGGATCCTGGCGGCAGCAGGACCTCGACCGGACGATCGCGCTCACCGACGGCTGGTACGCGGGCGACGGCTGGTACTCCGACGGCCTCACCGGCGGGGAGCGGCGCAACTTCGACCACTACAACGGGTGGGCGATGCACCTCTACCCGCTGTGGTTCTGCCGCATCCTGGGCGACGCGGCACCGGCCGGGCTGCTCGACCGCTACCGGACCCGACTTCTCCGCTTCCTCGCGGACCAGCGGCTCCTCTACGGCGCCAACGGATCCCCGGTCATCCAGGGCCGCTCGCTGACGTACCGGCACGCCGCGCTCGCCCCGCTGTGGACCGGCGCGCTCTTCGACGCCACGCCGCTCGCGCCCGGAGAGACCCGCGCGATCGCGAACCGCGTGCTCGACCACTTCACTGCGCACGGCGCCACCGGCGAGGACGGCCTGCTCACGCTCGGCTGGCACCGCCCGTACCGCGGCATCCTCCAGGTGTACTCCGGGCCGGCGTCCCCGTACTGGGCGAGCAAGGGCTTCATCGGCCTCGCCCTGCCGCCGGACCACCCGGTGTGGACCGAGCCGGAGGTCCCGCTCGCCGTCGAGCAGGCCGACTTCACCCGCCCGCTGCCCGCCCCCGGGTGGCTCGCCTCCGGCACCGCCGCGGACGGTGTCGTACGGGTCGTCAACCACGGCGGCGACCACGCCGACCCGGTGCGCATGCACGCGGACGACCCCTGCTACGCGCGCTTCGCCTACTCCACCCACACCGCGCCCGAGACACCGCGCGACCCCACGGCGGACACCGGTTCCCGCGCGGACGCCGACCCGCTCGACAACGCGGTGGTGCTCCTCGACGCGGCCGGGCGCGCCTCCCACCGCCGCCCGTCGACCAGGCTCCCCGCCGGCGACACCACCGCCGTCTCGCGCAGCCGGGCCCACTGGCCGGCGGACACCACCTGGGACCCCTTCGGCGGTCCCGACTGCACGTACGCGCTCGGGCCCTGGCTCACCGTGGGCTCGGCGCTGCGCGGCTCCGTCGAGGTGCGGGCCGTGCGCATCGACCCCGGCGCGGTTGACGCCGCCGACGACGGGGCCGCCGCCGGGCACGTGCTGCGTATCGGAGGCTGGGCGCTGGCCGTCGACCCGTCCGCCGCCGCTCCCGAACCCGCCCGGACGGGCCCGGGCACGGCACGGGTGGAGGACGCGGACGGCCTGGTGTCCCTCATCGTCGGCGCCGCGGGGCTCACCCATGCCGCGGCGATCCCGGGCACCGACAGCAACGCCCTCGGCCCCGCCTCCGCCACCCCCGTCGTGCAAACCGCCGGCCCGGCCGCCCACGGCACCGCCCATGTCGCCCTGATCCACCTCGGCGCCGGCGACCCCGCCGCACTGCCCCGTGTCACCACCCGCACCGAGGGGGACACCCTGCTGGCGGACGTGGCCTGGCCCGACGGCCACCACGACACCATCCGCCTGCCCGCACCCCCGGAAAGGCCCCCGGCATGACGTCCCGGCTCCTCGTCTTCACCCGCACCACCGGCTTCCGCCACGAGTCGATCCCCGAGGCGAGGGCCGCCGTGCGCGAGTGGGGAAGCGACCACGGCTTCGCCGTGGATGCCACGGAGGATCCGGCGGCACTGGAGGGCGGGTTGGGGCGGTACGGGGCCGTGCTCTTCCTCTCCACGAGCGGCGAGGTCCTCACCGATCGCGGACGGACCGCTCTCAGGGACTACGTGGAAGGAGGCGGGGGGTTCGTCGGCGTGCACTCCGCGGCCTGCACGGAATACGAGTGGCCCTACTACGGGGAACTGCTCGGCGCCCGCTTCGCCGACCACCCCGCATTCCAGCCGGGCCGCCTGCGCGTGGAGGACAACACCCACGAGGCGACGCGGGCGTTGCCCCCGGTCTGGGTGTTCAGCGACGAGTGGTACAACTTCCGAACCAATCCACGCGCCGCGGTCCGCGTACTCGCCTGCGCGGACGAGGATTCCTACGAAGGCGGCACCATGGGCGCCGACCATCCCCTGGTGTGGTGCCGGAATCAGGGCGCCGGGCGGGTTTTCTACACGGCCCTCGGCCATGCCGCGGAGGCGTACTACGACCCCGCGTTCCGCGCGCACCTGCTCGGCGGCATCGCGTGGTCGTGGAAGGCCGGGCGCCTTCGAAACCGGCCGGTTCTTTCGGCGCCGGCGACACCGAATTCACCCACCGACCGCTGCCGCACCAGCCGCATAACCCGTGCTCGGGATTCGGGTTCGGGGCCCGTCTAGACTTCCGGGACCGACTGACGGAAGGCTGGCGCAATGCGAAGACTGCTCTACGGCATGAACCTGTCCCTGGACGGCTATATCGCCGCGCCCGGCGACGACCTCAGTTGGAGCGCGCCGAGCGACGAGCTGTTCCAGTGGTGGCTCGACCGGGAGCGGGCGATCAGCCTGTTCCTCTACGGGCGCAAGCTGTGGGAGAACATGAGTTCCTACTGGCCGACGGGCGACCAGCAGCCGGGCGCCACCCCGGCGCATATCGAGTTCGCGCAGAACTGGCGGGACACGCCGAAGGTGGTGTTCTCCTCGACACTCGACAAGGTCGACGGGAACGCTCGCCTGGTCACCGGCGACGCGGTTGCGGAGATCACCCGGCTCAAGGCCGAGGACGGTGGGCCGATGCGGGTCGGTGGCGCGGCGATCGCCGGGGCGGCGATGCGGGCCGGGCTGATCGACGAGTACGAGATCGTCACCCATCCGGTTTTGGTGGGTAGCGGCAAACCGTTCTTCACGGCGCTGGGCAGTTGGGCGAACCTGGACCTGGTGGAGACCCGGACGTTGCCCGGCGATGTGGTCGTGACCAGGTACGAGACGAGGCGCTGAACGCGCCGGACGCCACCCTCGTATCCGGGCACGGACATTCCCACGCCGTGACGCGGATCGAATCGCGTAGGAATGCGGTGCGACTGCAATGCGACATCCTGAAAAGCCTGTTCTGCGGTGACCGCGGAAAGCGGTCACGACCGGTCGGAGGTGGCGGCGGGGGCGGGGGCGTTCGGGGTGTTGTCGGCGCGGTGCCGGGCGCGTACCGCGCCGGTGTGCGCGCGGGCCTGCTCGGCGTTCTCGCCGGTGGTGGCGGCGACCTCTCCGGCGCGTACGTGGTGGACCAGTGCCTCCGCCGGGCGCCCGGCGCCGAGCAGCGCCTCGCCGAGGCCGTTGAGTGCCGCCGCCTCGCCGTAGCGCTCCCCGGTGGTGCCGAAGAGCCGCAGCGCTCGCCGGTGGTGGTCGGCGGCGTCCGCGTACCGCTCCTCGGCCAGGTACAGGTCGCCCAGCGCGGTCAGCGCGTACGCCTCGCGGCCCTCGTGCCTCAGCGCGCGGTAGAGGTCGAGCGCCTGGTGCAGGTGCTCGGCGGCGGCCGTGAGGTGCCCCTGCCGCAGTTGGATGCGGCCGAGGAACATCAGCGTGCGGGCGCGGCCGGGGTGGTCGCCGGTGACGGCGTGCAGTGCCAGCGCCCGGCGCTGGTGGGCGGCGGCGCCGGGCAGGTCGCCGCGGCGGAGGCTGACGTTCCCGACGTTCGTCAGCGTGCGGGCCTGGCCGACCTGGTCGCCGACTTCCTCGTAGAGCGCGAGGGCCCGTTCGTGGCAGTCGGCGGCGCCGTCTAGCCGGCCGAGTCGCCAGTGGACGTTGCCGAGGTTCGACAGGGCGCGGGCCAGGCCGGCGAGGTCGCCGGTGCGCTCGTGCAGCGCGATGGCCCGCTTCAGGTACTCCTCGGCGGGCAGGTGCTCGCCGAGCCGCCAGTGGACGGCGCCGAGGCTGGTCAGGGCGTGCGCCTCGCCGGAGACGTCGCCGGTGCGTTGCGCGGCCCGCAGCGCGTGGGTGTGGAAGGAGAGCCCTTCCGCGTGATGGCCGCCGTCGAGGTGGCGGAAGAGCACGGCCGCGATGCGGACCGCGTACTCCGGCAGCGGCCCGGCCGCCGCCGCGGCGCACACCGCGCCCAGCACCGGCAGCTCCGCGGTGAGGCGGTCGCGGGTCTCGGCGGGTTCGCGTGCCGGTGCCGGCGGCAGCGGGCGGGCGCCGGCCGGGCGGTGGTGGCGCTCCGCCGGGTAGAGCTGGTCCATCGCGGCCGTCGCGCCGGCCAGGTAGTGGTCGTAGAGGCGGATACGCGCGAGCCTGCGGTTCTCCTCGGCGTCGTGCCGCCGCGCCATGTCCTCCGCGTACGCGCGCAGCAGGTCGTGCATCGCGAAGCGGCCGGGCCGCGGGGACTGCACGAGGTGCGCGCGACGCAGCGTGTCGAGCAGCCGCGCGGCGTCGTCCTCGGGCGCGTCGAGCAGGGCGGCGGTGGACCGTACGCCGAAGTCGGGGCCGGGGTGCAGGTGCAGCAGCCGGAAGGCGTGCGCGGCTGCGGGCGGCAGGTGCCGGTAGGACCAGGAGAGCACCGACCGCACGGCCGCCCGCGGGTCGCCGCCCGCGTCCAGCAGGTCCAGCCGCCGCCGGTGGTCGCCGAGTTCCGCCACCAGCTCCGCCAGCGCCACCCCCGGGTGCTTGGCGGCCAGCTCCGCCGCCACCCGCAGCGCCAGCGGCAGCCGCGCGCACTGCTCGGCGAGCGCCGCGCAGGCCGCGGGGTCCGCCGGCGCCCTCTCCCCGACGAGCAGCCGGAGCAGCGCGATCGCCTCGCGCCGCGGCAGCGGCCCCAGGGCGAGGCGGCGGGCGCCGTGCAGCGCCACCAGGCCCGCCATGCTGTCCCGGCTGGTGACGAGCACCGCGCAGGACGGCGAGCCGGGCAGCAGGGGGCGTACCTGCTCCACCGACAGCGCGTTGTCCAGCACGACGAGCATCCGCCGCCCGGTGACCTCGGTGCGGAAGCGGGCGGCGCGCTCCTCCGGGTCGAGCGGGATGTGCGCTCCGCCGAGGCCGAGCGCGCGCAGGAAGCCGGTAAGGGCGTCGGCCCAGGGCAGCGGGCTCCGCGGGTCGTAGCCGCGGAGGTTGACGTAGAGCTGGCCGTCGGGGAAGCGGCTGCTCGCGCGGTGTGCCCAGTGCACGGCGAGCGCCGTCTTGCCGGTGCCGGCGGTGCCGGAGACCACCAGGATCGGCAGCGGACCGAGTCCGGCGGACAGCGGCTCGTCGAGCGCGTGCAGTTCGGCACCGCGGCCGGAGAAGCCGTAGACGTCGGCGGGGAGTTGGGACGGCACGGGGCGTGAGGCCGGGGGCGCCGGCCAGACGGGCACGGGCTGCGCCACGGCCGCCTGCCGTTCCGTCGACCGCGGGACCGGGAGTGGCGGCTTCCGGGACTGTGGCGGCCGGACCGGCGAAGACGGCGCCCGGCCCTGCGGACCGCCGCCACCGTGTGCCGTCGCCCGCATCCGCTCGCCCTCCGCGCCGGGCGGCTCCCGCAGCAGCCTCGCGTACGCCGCGGCCAGCTCGGGCCCGGGGCCGACGCCCAACTCGTCGGCGAGCCGGCGGCGGGAGTCGAGGTACGCGGCGAACGCGAGATCGCGCTGCCCCACCGCCTCGTACGCCCGTATCAGACACGCCTGCGCGCCCTCGTCCAGCGGGTGCCGCCCCGCATACTCCACCAGCAGCGGCAGCGCCTCTGCCGCCTTGCCCGACGCGACCATCGCGGCCCCGTACCGGGCGACCGCCGTCCGCCGCTCGCCCGCCAGCGCGACCAGCGCCGGATGCCCTGCGAGGAGCGGGAGGTCCGCCAGCGGCGGCCCGTGCCAGAGCGCGAGCGCCTGGCCCAGCAGCGGGGCCGAGAGCCGGGGCCCGTGCTCGCGCTGCGCCGCCTCGCCCTGCGCCGCGAGCCGGCGGAAGCGCGTGAGGTCGACGCCGTCGCCGTCCGCGCCGCCCGCGGTGGGCACCCGCAGCGCGTACCCCTCACCCACCCGCGGCAGCAGCTCGCTCGCGGTGCGCGCCGGCCGGTCCGGCTCCAGCAGCCGACGTAATCGCTTCACGTACGTCTGGATCAGGTTCGCGGCACTGCGCGGCTGCTCGTCGCCCCACAGGGCCTCGGCCAGTTCACCGCGCGACAGCGGCCGGCCGTCCGCAAGCACCAGCAGCCCGAGCAGCGCCCGCTGCTGCGGGGTGCCGAGGGGGATGCGCACCGCGTCCCGCCACACCTCCAGCGGACCCAGCACCTGCACCCGCATGTCGTACCCCCTCGCTCGCCCCGTGTGCGACCCCCCGCGGCACAGGATTCTCCAGACGCACCATGCCGTCCAGCAGTTCGAAGCCGGGCACGCTCCGGATTGCCGCCGGGGAAAGGGGAGAGCCCGCCCCGGATACGGACCGGGGCGGGCTCGGGGGCTGTGCGGCCGGCTCGGCCGCGGGCGTTGTTCAGGCGGTGTCGAGCTGGACGGCGATGTCGCTGATGGGCAGGGGGAACTGGCCCAGGCCGGTCGTCTCGCCGGTGAGCAGGTTCACGTCGTACAGCGAGTACGCGCCGCCGCCCGCCGGCTGGAGGCTGGCGAACGCGGTGTTCGTCTTCGTCTTGCCGTTGACGAGGTCGGCATAGACGTCCAGGCCCGCGTTCGGGCCGGCGTCGAAGCCGAGCGACCCGGTCGGGGCGAGCGTGCCGTTGTTGGCCGGGGACTGGATGACCACCTGGTCGGTACTGGTGTTGATACCGAACAGGCTGGTGCCGGTCTGGTTGTTGAGGTCGTTGTTCGTGTAGCCGGAAGCGGTCACGCCCCGTGTCGTGCCGCCGGGCGGCGTGGTGAGGACGAGGTCCTCGACGGTGGTGTGGTCGTTCAGGTTGTGCCGGAGGTTCTGGCCGTTGTCGCTGACCACCCGCAGCCGGTCGGCGGCGGGGTTGAAGTCGAAGCCGAAGTTCTTCCCGTACAGCGGGACCTGCAACTGCGAGACCTTGGTGACGACCACGTCCGGCGTCTGCGGCGGAGTGCTGATGGTGTAGATCCCGCCCTGGTCGCCGAGGCCGTACATGGTGCCGTCCTGGATGCGGTGGTCGATACCGAGCAGGGCCGCGTCGCCCTTCAGCCCGGTGATGACCCGGACCCAGTTGAGCACCTCGGGCTGGTCGGTGGTGAAGGTGGCCATGAGCGTGCCGTCGCTGGAGATGCCGAAGCCGCGCGGGCCGGCCGCGCTTGGCGAGGCCGAGTCGCCGGCGGCCGGGGCGGCCACGGCGAGCGCCGCGACGGCGGACAGCGCGGCGACCGCCGCGACGGCTCTCTTCCTGATCCCTATCACTGGCTTTCCCCCTCGTGGTTGGCGAGCGGGCCACAAGCTACGCGGGGGGACTGGACGCCGATTGGACACCGGCTGGCCGTACCGGCGGTACGGGCCGGGGGCTCGGCCGAACCCCAGATCCGATCGCCTTCTGCGCCATTGACACGTCTTCCAACCGTCCCTAGAGTCCGTTCGACTACAAGAACAGAGTTCGAGATTTCGAACAGGCTCACCCAAGCGCGCGTGATCACTGTCAGCACGGACGTATTCGCCTTCCTCCCTCACGGAAAGGACGGACCATGTCCTTATTCCTCAGCAGGCGCCGGCTGTTGCAGGCCGCCGGCGCCGCGGCCGCCGTCTCCGCCGCCGGTCCCGCCTTCGGCGGCTCGGCCGCGGGTGCGGCAAGTGCCCCGGCCCGGGCCGGCATCGGGGTCTCCGCGCACCCCTTCGACCTGGGGCAGGTGCGGCTGACCGCGAGCCGGTGGCTGGACAACCAGAACCGCACGCTGAACTACCTGCGCTTCGTCGACGTCGACCGGCTGCTGTACAACTTCCGGGCCAACCACCGGCTGTCCACCAACGGCGCGGCCTCCAACGGCGGCTGGGACGCGCCGACGTTCCCCTTCCGCACCCATATGCAGGGGCACTTCCTGACGGCGTGGGCCCAGGCGTACGCCGTCACCGGGGACACCACCTGCCGGGACAAGGCCGTGCGCATGGTCGCGGAGCTGGCCGAGTGCCAGGCGAACAACGGCGCCGCCGGGTTCGGCAGCGGATATCTCTGCGGCTTCCCCGAGTCCGACTTCACGGCGCTGGAGAACCGGACGCTGACCAACGGCAACGTGCCGTACTACGTCATCCACAAGACCCTCGCCGGTCTGCTGGACGTGTGGCGCCACCTCGACAGCACGCAGGCCCGCGACGTGCTGCTGGGCCTCGCGGGGTGGGTGGACGCGCGCACCGGCCGGCTGAGCGGCCAGCAGATGCAGGCCATGATGGGGACCGAGTTCGGCGGCATGAACGCCGTGCTCACCGACGTCCACCTACAGACCGGCGACCCGCGGTGGCTCACCGTCGCCCAGCGGTTCGACCACGCCGCGGTGTTCGACCCCCTGGCCGCCGGCCAGGACCGCCTCAACGGGCTGCACGCCAACACCCAGGTGCCCAAGTGGATCGGCGCCGCCCGGGAGTACCAGGCCACCGGGACCACCCGCTACCGGGACATCGCCGCGAACGCCTGGAACATGTGCGTCGACGCGCACACCTACGTCATCGGCGGCAACAGCCAGGCGGAGCACTT
The DNA here is from genome assembly GCF_045781775.1 of Streptomyces sp. 184. Classification (NCBI taxonomy): domain Bacteria; kingdom Bacillati; phylum Actinomycetota; class Actinomycetes; order Kitasatosporales; family Streptomycetaceae; genus Streptomyces; species Streptomyces sp. 184. Next base: position 3,778,084 of record NZ_CP123230.1, read on the forward strand.
CCGCCCCCCGAACGCCATCGCCGGCTACCTCGCCCGGGACACCTGCGAGAGCTGCAACACGTACAACATGCTCACCCTCACCCGGGAGCTGTTCACGCTCGACCCGGACCGCGCCGCGCTGTTCGACTACTACGAGCGGGCCTGGCTGAACCAGATGATCGGCCAGCAGAACCCGGCCGACAGCCACGGCCACATCACCTACTTCACCCCGCTCAACCCCGGCGGCCGGCGCGGCGTGGGCCCGGCGTGGGGCGGCGGCACGTGGAGCACCGACTACGACAGCTTCTGGTGCTGCCAGGGCACGGGCCTGGAGATGCACACCAGGCTGATGGACTCCGTCTACTTCCACGACGACACCACGCTGATCGTGAACCTGTTCGTGCCCTCGGTGCTCGACTGGTCGCAGCGCGGGATCACGGTCACCCAGACCACGTCGTATCCCGTCGGCGACACCACGACGCTGGAGGTCACCGGCAGCGCCGCCGGGACCTGGACGATGCGCGTGCGCATCCCCGGCTGGACCTCCGGGGCCACCCTCAGCGTCAACGGCGCGGTGCAGGACGTCGCCGCCGCCCCCGGCAGCTACGCCACCCTCACCCGCTCCTGGGCCCCGGGCGACACCGTCACCGTCCGCCTGCCCATGCGGGTCGTCATGCGGGGCGCCAACGACGACGCGAACGTCGCCGCCGTCACCTACGGCCCGGTCGTGCTCTCCGGTGACTACGGCAACACCGCGCTCGGCTCCCTTCCTTCGCTGGACACCTCGTCGGTCACCCGTACCGGCAGCGGCTCGCTCGCCTTCACCGCCACGGCCGACGGCGCCACAGTCGACCTGGGCCCCTTCTACGACGCGCACGGCCACAACTACACCGTCTACTGGAACGCCGACGGCGGCGCCGGCGGCACCACCGTCCGGCTCGCCAATGCGAGCAGCGGCCTCGTGCTGGGCATCCAGGACATGTCCACCGCCGACGGCGCCCGCGCCTTGCAGTGGCACGACTCGGGCACCCCGGACCACGACTGGCAGATGGTCACCGACGGCGACGCGGTCCGGTTCCGCAACGCCAACAGCGGCAAGGTGCTCGGAGTCCAGGACATGTCCACGGCCGACGGCGCGACGGTCCTCCAGTGGGCGGACAACGGCACCGCCGACCACCGGTGGACGCTGCTCGACCAGGGAAACGGGACGTACAAGATCCGCAACGTGCACAGCGGCAGGCTGCTCGGCATCCAGAACGACTCCACCGCGGCCGGCGCTTTCGCCGTCCAGGACACGGACGACGGCAGCGCCGACAACAGGTGGCGGATCGTACGCGACGGGAGCACGACACGATGAGGCCGCGGTGCCGGTGGCCGACGAGACCGGCGACCAGAAGCACCGCGAGCCCATGCCACACCGGTCAGCGGGTGTGGACCGTCACGTCCAGGCGGCTCTCGGTCCTCGGCAGGCTGGTGAAGTAGTCGTAGTCGCCTCCCTGGTCGCCGTGGCAGCTCTCGGCGCCGCCCTTGTGTATGCCGTAGGCGACCCGGCCGGCACCGCTGGGCCGGTACCATCCGCCGCCGCTGTCGCCGGGGCAGGCGTCGTGGCCCACGACGCGGATGAAGCCGTTGCCGACGACGCCGTCGACCGTGCCGCAGTCGTTGCCGTCCTCCGGGTTGTGCTGGGCGGACAGGCACACGGTCTGCCCGTTCTGGATGCCGGTCTCGCTCGTCAGCCGGCCGGTCACCGGGTACGGGTCGTCGTGCGCGCCGGGGTTGTAGAGCCAGCCCAGCGACGAGCTCAGCCAGTGCGTGTTCTCGACCCGGGCCCGGGACACGTCGGTTCCGGAGTCATTGTCGAAGACCACCCGGTCGAAGTCCCCGATCGTCCAGTTGCCGTGCTTGAGCCGCTCGTCCTTCCCACCGCAGTGACCCGCGGTGATCGCGAACTTCCGCTTCGGGTGGCCGTTCTCGTACGCGGTGAAACCCAGCGAGCAACCCACGTCGGGGCTCTTCACCGCGATGCCGCCGCGCAGCGGCTTGCTGCACTCGGCACGCGAATCGCAGACTTCGTCGACGATCGGCAGCCCGGACGGATCGGTGGTGCTGCGCGGCTTGATCCGGAAGGTGTCCGGCACCGCCAGGGTGTCGTTGCGAGCGGCCTTGAGGTCGGCGGACGCCAGCCCGGCCACCACCCGGTTCGCCTCCACGTCCACGGCCGCGTCGCCCCGGGCGGCGTCACCCAGCACGGGGTGCTCGCCGGCGCGCGCCCGCTCGGCCTCGGCGGTCAGTTGCGCGTAGCTGTAGTCCACCCGGTGCACCTCGACGTTGATGCCGCGCTCGGCGGCGAGCCCGCCGAAGCGGTCGGCCGCCTCGGCGGTGGTCGCCTGGAGGTGCTGGGTGTCGGCCGCCCCGTCGTACCAGGAGCCGCCGAACGTGTCGGCGTCGTCCTTCGCCAGCCCGCTGATGAGGGCGACCCGCCCGTCCTCGGCCCGGATGCGACGCCACGCCTCCTCGTCGCTCACCCCGGGGAAGCTCTCCTGGAACGCCCGGACGGCACCCGGATGTCCCGCGGTCCGGTCGGCGGCGGCGTCCGCCCCGGCGGTGTCGCCGCTGCCGCCGCCCCAGACGGCCGCGCTGGCCGGCGTCAGATACAGCGTGCCGCCGACGACCGCCACGCCTGCCCACACCGCAAGCGTCGTCCGCCCTGTCCCGCGTCCCCTGGCCATCCCGCCCCTCTCACTTCTTCCCTCTTCCCCTGCTTGTACGGAATGCATAACACGGCTGGTCCTGCGGCGTGGTTGGCGGATCGGCACAGCCGAGGGGGGCCGACCCGGCGGCAGAACCGCGTGCGCGAGACAAGCAACTACCGACAAGACCGGCCAAGTTGCTCATACGGGGCCTAAGGTGGTACGCATGGCAAACTTACCTGAGTTACCGTCGCGGCGCGGTGTCCTGCGCACCGCTGCCGCCGCAGGTGTCACGGGGCTCGCCGCCCTGCCGGGCGCCGCCCGTGCCGACGCCGCCGCGCACGGCAGCCCTCCGCAACTGCCGGGCGGGCTCGTCCCGTACCGTTCGCCGTACGTCAACTGGGCCGGGGAGATCACGCATCACGGGCTGTGGGCCTGCGCGCCGCGCACCGGGCAGGAGGTCGCCGACCTCGCCGACTGGGCTCTCGCCTCCGGCTGGCGGCTGCGCGCCCGGGGCATGTCGCACACCTGGTCTCCGCTGACGATCACCCAGGCCACCGCCTCCGACGCGCGCGTGCTGCTGCTCGACACCACCCGGCACCTGACCCACATGGAGACGGCCGAGCCGCCCCCCGGCGCCCCCGGCGCGGTGCGGGCCCAGACCGGCGTGCTGCTCGACACGCTCATGGGCTTCCTCGCCGACCACGGGCTGGGGGTGACCAACACCCCGGCGCCCGGAGAGCTGACCCTCGGCGGCACGCTCGCCATCGACGCGCACGGCGCCAGCGTCCCCGCCGACGGCGAGGAGGCGCGTCCCGGCCACACGTACGGCAGCCTCAGCAACCTCGTCCTGTCCCTCACCGCCGTGGTGTGGGACGCCGGGCGGGGCGGGTACGTGCTGCGGACGTTCCAGCGCGGGCGGGACGAGGAGTGCGAGGCGCTCGCCGCGCACCTGGGGCGCGCCTTCGTCGTCGAGGTGGTGTTGCAGGCCGGCGAGGAGGCCCCGCTGCGGTGCGTGAGCCGGGTGGACATCAGCGCCGACGAACTGTTCGCCCCGCCGGGCAGCGCCGCCGCGGCGCGCGGTCGCACCCTCGCCGACTTCATGGCCGCCACGGGCCGGGTGGAGGCGATCTGGTTCGCGTTCACCGATCGCCCCTGGCTGAAGGTGTGGAGCCTGAGCCCGCAGCGCCCGCCCACTTCGCGGCGGGTCACAGGGCCGTACAACTACCCCTTCAGCGACCTGCTGCCGACGCCGGTCTCCCGGCTCGCCGGGCGGATGGTCGCCGACGCCGCGTGGTACCTGGCGCCGGAGCTGGGGGCAGCCCAGTACACCGTGGCGGCGACCGGGCTGCTCGCCACCGCCGCGAAGGACCTGTGGGGCGCCTCCCACCACCTGACGTTCTACCTGCGGCCCACCACGCTGCGCGAGACGGCCAACGGCTACGCGTTCCTCACCCGGCGCGCCGACGTCCAGCGCGTCGTCTCCGAGTTCGCCGGCTACTACCGCGAGCGACTGCACGCGTGGGCCGCCGCGGGGCGGTTCCCCGTCAACGGGCAGGTGCAGATCCGGGTCTGCGGCCTGGACCAGCCCCGGGAAGCGGCGGTCGCGGGGGCGGGACCGCCGCTGCTGTCCGTCATCCGCCCGCATCCGGACCACCCCGAATGGGACTGCGCGGTGTGGGTGGACGTCCTGACCCAGCCCACGACGCCGGGCGCGGCGGAGTTCTACCGCGAGCTGGAGCGGTTCTGCCTGCGTACGTTCGACGGACGGTACGCGACCACGCGGGTGGAGTGGTCCAAGGGCTGGGGCTACTCGGACACGGCGGCCTGGGCCGACCAGGAGGTCATCGGCACGGCGGTGCCGGCCTCGTACGGCGACGGCGAGTGGGCGCACGCCGTGCGGATCCTGGACCGGCTCGACCCGCACGGCGTCTTCGGCAACACCTTCCTGGACGGCCTGCTGCGCGCCTGACCGCCTCCGCCCTCCGGGAGGGGGGACCCCGTGCCGACCGGGCCGCCGGGCTCCCGCACGGACACCCGGCCCCGCCCACTTCGCGAGCAGCCTCCGCCGCCCGTACGGACGCCGCCTTTCCGAGGGGGTTTCCGCGACCGGTCCCCGGTGGAATCCATCCGGCGGGACATCCCCGTTGGGAGCGTGAGGTATGGGGCTATGGGCGCGGTTGCGGGCCGCCGAACGGGCCGGCCGGCCGTACGACCCGGAGTTCACCGCGGCCATGGCACGCCGGTGGGACGGGCTGCCGGAGCACGTGAAGACGCCGGGGCAGGTCCTGGGGCGGCACGGCGTCGGCTGCGAGGGCACCCACGGGGTGTTCCCCAGGTGCAATCTGGCCTGCACGCCCTGCTACCACTCCAGGGACGCCAACGCCGTGCGCATCGACGGCGCGCACACCCGCGAGCAGGTCGACGCGCAGCTCCGCCTGCTGCGGCGGATGCGCGGCCCGCGGGCGCACGCCCAGTTGATCGGGGGAGAGGTGAGCCTGCTGCCGCCGGACGACCACGCCGCCTGCCTGGAAATCATGCGCGGGCACGGCCGGGAGCCGATGAGCTTCACCCACGGCGACTTCGACGACGACTACCTGCGGGCGCTGGCGCTCGGCCCGGACGGCAGGCGGCGCTTCGACCGGCTGTCGTTCGCCGTGCACTTCGACAAGTTCATGTACGGGCGCCGCGGCATCGCCCGGCCGCCGAGCGAACGGGCGCTGAACCCGTACCGGAAGCGGTTCGCGCAGATGTTCACGCGGCTGCGCCGTACACACGGGGTCCGGTTCTTCCTGGCCCACAACATGACCGTCACCCCCGGCAACCTGGACGAGGTCGCCGACGTCATCCGCGACGCGCACGCGATGGGCTACGGCATGTTCTCCTTCCAGCCCGCCGCCTTCCTCGGTGACGACCGCCGCTGGAAGGAGCCGTACCGCGAGGCGACGCCGGACGCGGTGTGGGCGGAGATCGAACGCGGCGCGGGCACGACGCTGGACTACCGCGTCTTCGAGCACGGCGACATCCGCTGCAACCGCGCCGCCTACGGCTTCTACGTCGGCGAGCGCTGGTACCCGTACCTCGACGGCTCCGACCCGCGCGACCTGGCCGTCCGCGACGCCTTCTTCCGCCACCTGGGCCGCGTCAGCTTCTCCGGCACCCCGCCCGCGCTGCTCGCCGCCAGACTCGCCCGGATCGCCGCCCGCCACCCGTCACTCGTGGTCACCGCCGGGTGCTGGCTCGCCCGCGCGGTGCGCCGGGTCGGGGCGGGGCGGCTGCTCGCACACCGGCTGCGGGCCCGGTCGGTGTCGTTCATCATGCACACCTTCATCGACGCCGAGCACGTCGCGCCCGCCTGGGAGCTGATGCGGCGCGGCGAGACCAGTGCGGACCCGAAACTGCGCGAGACGCAGGAGCGGCTGGCCGCCTGCCAGTACGCCATGGCCCACCCCGAGGACGGCACGCTGGTGCCGGCGTGCGTCCAGCACGCCGTGCTCGACCCGGCCGAGAACGCCGAACTGCGCACCCTGCTGCCGCTCGTCGAGGTCGGCACCCCCGACACCCCTGGGAGGAACGTATCGTGCGATTCGGCGTGATCACCGGCTCCGGCAGCTATGCCTGGCCGCACCTCGAAGGGGCGGTCCACCACACGGTCCGTACCGAGTACGGCGACGTGCCGGTGACCGAGGGCCGCCTCGCCGGCGCCGAGGTCGTGCAGCTCTCCCGGCACGGGACGGGGCACCGGCGGCTGTCCAACCACGTCGAGCACCGGGCGAACCTCGCCGCACTGCTCGCCCGCGAGGTGCGGGCCGTGGTCTCCTTCACCGTGTGCGGGGCCGTCGACCCCGCAGCCGAGCCCGGCTCGCTGGTGGTCTTCGACGACCTGTACTTCCCGGCCAACCGGCTGCCGGACGGCTCGCCGTGCACCTGGTTCGACACCCCGGGCGCCGCGGGCCGCGGGCACTGGATCTTCGACCGGCCGTTCTCCGAGCCGCTGCGCCGGGCGCTGATCGACGCCGCCGTCGGCGCCGGGACGCCCGTGCGCGACGGCGGCACGTACGGGCACGTCGACGGGCCCCGGTTCAACTCCCGCAGCGAGATATCCGCCCTGGCCGCGGCCGGTGTGACCGCCGTCAGCCAGACCGCGGGCCCGGAGGTGGTGCTGGCCGGCGAGCGCGAACTGCCGCTGGCCCTGGTGGGCTACGTCACCGACTACGCCAACGGCGTCGCCGCCGAGCCCGAGCCGGTCGAGGCGCTGCTTGCCCGGATGGAGGCGAGCACACGGGCCTTCGCCGGCCTGGCAGAACACGCCCTGCCCGGCCTGGAGCCGCCGCCGGCCGCCGGGATCGTCCACCGGTTCGGCGGATGAGCGCGCCCGCCGTGCTGGTGATGGCCAAGGCGCCGCACCCGGGCCGCGTCAAGACGCGCCTGCATCCGCTGCTGACGCCCCGGCGCTGCGCGGCGCTCCAGGCGGAGCTGATCCGCCGCACCACCGCCCTGGCCACCGGGTGCGAGCTGCGCACCCACCTGGCCTACGACCCGCCGGAGGCCCGCACCGAGCTGCGTGCCCTGGTGCCCGCGGGGGTACGCCTGCTGCCCCAGGACGGCAGCCATCTGGGCCGGCGGCTCGCCACCGCCGTACGGGACGTCTTCGCACACGGGTCGGGGCCCCTGCTCGTGGTCGGCACCGACGCGCCCACCCTGACCCCGTGGCACCTGGAGGAGGCGCACGCCGCCCTCGCCGGCGACGCCGACGTGGTCCTGGGACCCGCGCTCGACGGCGGCTACTACCTCATCGGCATGCGACGCCCGCACCTCGGGCTCTTCGGCATCGACCCGGAGTTGTGGGGCGGCGCGCGGGTGCTGGCCGCCACCCTCGACCTGGCCGGCCGGCACCGGCTTCGCGTACGGCTCCTGCCGCGGCTACGGGACCTGGACACCCCCGAGGACGCCGCCGCCCTGCTGGCCGACCCCGGGCTGCCCGCCGGCGTCGCCGCCCTGCTGCGCCCGACGGAGGCGCCGTGACCCGACCGCCCGCCGTCTCCATCGTCATGCCGGTGCTCGACGAGGCCGCCACCGTCGAAGGCGCCCTGGCCCGGCTGCGCCGCGACTTCCCCGACTGCGAGCTGATCGTCGTCGACGGCGGCAGCGGCGACGGCACCGCCCGCCTCGCCGCCGCGTACGCCACCGTGGTCCACAGCGCGCGCGGCCGCGCCGTCCAGATGAACACCGGCGCCCGCCACGCGACCGGCGAGGTGCTGTGGTTCGTCCACGCCGACACCGCGATCCACCCCGGGGCGCTGGGCCAGATCCGTACCGCACTCGCCGACCCCGCCGTCGTCGGCGGCGGGCTCACCCTGCGCTTCGACCGCCGCAGCCCGGGCCTGCGGTACCTCGCCCGGTCCTCCAACGCCCGCGCCCGCCGCCTGCACCACATCTTCGGCGACCAGGCGATGTTCGTCCGCCGCAGTGCCTTCGACGCGCTCGGCGGCTTCCCGGACCTGGCCATCATGGAGGACCTGGAGCTGTCGCGGCGGCTGCACCGGCGCGGGAAGCTGGCCGTCCTCCCGGCCACCTCCACCGCCTCAGCACGCCGCTTCACCGAGCACGGCACCTGGCGGATGATCGTCTTCATGCAGTACCTCAAGGTGCTGTACTTCGCCGGCGTCGACTCCGAGCGCATCCGCCGCCGCTACGCCCGCGGCCCGCGGCTGCCGCACCGCCGGCCCACCGCCCCCTGACCCTCCGCCCCCGGGAGTTCCCATGCGCATCGCCGTCTGCGGCGGCCCGTACGGCAATCCGTACGCCCTGGCCGCCTTCGTCCGCGACGCCCGCGCCCGCGGCGCCGAGCGGCTGTTCTGCCTGGGCGACCTCGGCGGCTTCGGCCCCGGGGTCGACGCCCTCCGCCCGATCCTCACCGCCGCGGGCGTCGAGTGCATCGCGGGCAACTACGACGTGGCCATCGCCCGCGGCGACACGGACTGCGGCTGCGGCTACCGCGACGCGAAGGACAACGAGTACGCCCAGCTCATCTACGACCACACCCTGGCCACCACCGACCGCGATTTCGCCGCCTGGATGGGCAGGCTGCCCACCGAGCGACGGGAACGGATCGGCGGTCTCGACGTCCACATGGTGCACGGCTCCCCCCTCGCCCTGAACGACTTCTGGTGGGAGTCCCTGCCCGAGGACGCCCACCGGCAGCGGGCCGGCGCCAGCGGGGCAGACGTGGTGCTGTGCACCCACAGCGGCCTGCCCTGGCAGCGCCGCGTCGGCGGCGCCGCCGGCAGCCTCGTCGTCAACGTGGGCGTCATCGGCAAGCCCGCCAACGACGGCCGCCGCGAGGTCTGGTACGCGCTGCTCGACCTGGCGGGCGGCCGGGCGAGCGCCGAGCTGGTACCGCTGGCGTACGACTGGCGGGCACAGGCCGCCTCCATGCGCGCCGCCGGACTGCCGGAGCCCTTCGCCGAGACCATCGAGACCGGCTGGTGGACCACCTGCCTGGAGATCCTGCCGCCGGCCGAGCGCGCCCGCGGGCGTTACCACCTCTACCGCAGCAGCCTGCCCAGCGGCTTCACCCCGGCCGGCGACGGCTGGGGAAGCGGCGCCGCGGGGGAGCAGGACGGCGACGACCGCCCGGTCGTACCGCTCTTCGGCAGCGCGTACTTCCCCACCCGGCTGTGGCTCTACACCAACTTCCACTGCAACCTGGCCTGCGACTACTGCGCCGTCGCCTCCTCCCCGTCGGCCGACCCGCGCACCCTGGACGCCGCCGCCGTGCGCGACCTGGTGGACGAGGCCGCCGAGGAGGGCTTCACCGAGCTGTACGTCACCGGAGGCGAGCCCTTCCTCCACCCCGACATCGTCCACCTGCTCGACCACGCCTGCGGCCGGCTGCCCACCGTCGTCATGACCAACGCCATGCTGCTGCGCGGCCGCCGCGCCCGCGGTCTCGCGCAGCTCGCCGGCCGCAAGCTCACCGTCCAGACCTCCCTGGACGGCGCCACCCCCGAAGCCCACGACGCCCACCGCGGCCCCGGCTCCTGGGCCCGCACCATGGACGGCCTGCGCCACCTGATCGACATCGGCCTGCCCCCGCGCGTCGCGCTCACCGAAACCCCGGAGAACGCCCACGAGATCCCCGCCGTCGCCGACCTCCTCGCCGGACTCGGCCTGCCGGCCGGCCACTTCGCCGTACGCCCCCTGCTGCACCGCGGGGCCGCCGAGACCGGCCTGGCCATCGGCCCCGACTCCTCCATCCCCGAACTCACCGCCTCCGCCGAGGGACTGCACTGGCACCCCGCCGGCGCCGACGCGGCCACCAGCCCCGACATGCACCTGGCCCCCGCAGGCACCCCGCTGGAGCGGGGCAAGCAACTGGTCACCGAGCGGTTCTTCGCCGCCCGCCAGCACGACGGCAGCCTGCCCCGCCCCGTCAACTGCGCCATCTGACCGTGCCGACCGACCGAAGGAGAGCCCCCTTGGCCACCTCATCCGGGCATGTCGCCGTCCTCGGGGCGGGCCCCGTCGGCCTCGACGCCGCGCTGGCCGCCACCGACGCCGGACTGCCCGTCACCGTCTACGAAGCCGGCCCCGCGGTCGGCTTCCACGTACGGTCCTGGGGCCATGTCCGCCTCTTCACCCCCTGGCGGCTCAACGCCTCCGCCCGCATGCGCTCCCACCTGGCCCGCGCCGGACACGAGCCGCCCGACGGCGCCGCGTACCCCACCGGCAAGGACCTCGCCGACCGCCTGCTGCGTCCCCTGGCCGCCCTGCCCGCCCTCGCGGGCCGCATCCGCCTCGGTCACCGCGTCGCCGCCGTGGCCCGCGCAAGCCTGCTCAAGCACGAGCACATCGGCACCCGCACGCGCGCCGCCGCACCCTTCCGTCTCCTCGTCGACGGCCCGGACGGCGAGTACGAGGACCGAGCCGGCCTCGTCCTCGACTGCACCGGCACCTACGCCACGCCGAACTCCCTCGGTGACGGCGGCATCGCCGCTCCGGGGGAGCGCGCGCTGGCCCACCGCATCACCCGCACCCTGCCGCCCCTGCACGCGGAGCCGGGCCGCTGGGCGGGCACCGTGCTGCTCGTCGGCGCCGGCAAGTCCGCCCAGACCGCCGCCCGCGGCCTCGCCGAACTCCCCGGCACCCGGCTGGAGTGGCTCGTACGCGACCGCGATCCCGACTGGGGCGAGGTGCCGGACGACTCCCTGCCCGAGCGGCAGCGCCTCGTGTCGGTCTCCCGCGACCTGGCCGCCGGCGGCCACGAGCGCGTCACCGTACGGACCGGCGCCCGCGTCACCGCCCTCGCCGCGCGGGCCGACGGTCGCGTCCGCGCCGCCGTCACCACCCCCGCAGGCCCGCACGAGGTCGTCGCCGACCACGTCCTCGCACTCACCGGCTACGCCGCGGACCCCGCCCTGTACCGGCAGTTGCAGATCCACGAGTGCTACGCCACCGGCGCCCCGATGAACGTGTCGGCCGCCCTGCTCGGATCGGCCGGCGGAGACTGCCTCGCCCAGCCGGCCGTTGGCCTGGAGACCCTGCGCAACCCCGAACCGGGCTTCTACATCCTGGGCGCCAAGTCCTACGGCCGGTTGAACACCTTCCTGCTGCGCAGCGGCTACGGCCAGGTCGACGAGGTCGCCGGCGCATGGGCGGCGGCCGAAGAGCCGCTGGCGGCGCTGCGCGAGTCCTGACGCCGGCGGCGACGGGATCCCGCCGTGCGCGTATCGCCACGACCGTCCCGGCCGCGGCGGCGCGAACGGCGCCGCACTGCCGGGCGGCGCGTAGCCGGGGTCACCGTCCGAGCCGCCTGCGCAGCGCCAGCAGCGCGCCGGTCGCCCCCCTGGCCCGGGCCAGGCGGCCGTAGACGTCGGCGAGGGCGGCGTGCCAGGGGCCGTCGGCGTACGTGGGGTAGGGGTGGACGGTCCTGGCGTAGTCCGAGGCCGTCCAGCCGAGCCGGACGCCGGCAGCGAGGTGGGCGATGGTCTCCCCGGCGCGCGGCGCGACGACCGTGGCGCCGACGATGCGGCCGCGCGGGCCGAGCACGAGGGTGGTGAAGCCGTCGGTGCGGCCCTCGGTGACGGCGCGGTCGAGCCGGTCGTGGGCCAGGGTGTGCACACGTACGGCGTCGCCGTGCTCGGCCCGTGCCTCCGCCGCGGTGCGGCCGACACGGGCCACCTCGGGGTCGGTGAAGGTCACGCGGGGCACCGCCGCGCCGTCGATGCGGCGGCGTACGCCCAGGAGCGCGTCGGTGACGGCGGCGCCGCCCTGCGTGCCGCCGAGGTGGGTGGAGGCGGAGCGGCCGGTGACGTCCCCGGCCGCGTAGATGCGCGGATTGCCGGTGCGCAGCCGGTCGTTCACCCGGACGTCGCCGCGGTCGGTGAGCTGTACCCCCGCACTCGCCAGGCCGAGGCCGGCCGTGTTGGCGCGGCGGCCCGTGACCGCGAGGAGGGCGTCGTAGGCCAGCGGACCGCCCGGGCCGTGCACCGCGCCGCCGGTGACCTTCTCGGCGTGACATCCCGTCAGGACGGTGGCGCCGTCCGCCTCCAGCGCCCGCCGTACCGCGGCGGAGGCGTCCGGCTCCTCGTCCGGAAGCAGCCGCTCCCTCGCCTCCACGACCGTCACCCGCGCCCCCAGGCGGGCGAGGGCCTGGCCGAGTTCGCAGCCGGCCGGCCCGCCGCCCAGCACCACGAGCCGGTCGGGCAGCCGATCGAGGTCCCACACGGAGTCGCTGGTCAGGGGGCCGGCCTCGGCCAGGCCCGGAACGGGCGCCAGGGCGGGGGAGGAGCCGGTGGCGATCACCGCGTAGCGGAAGGCGACGTCCCGGCCCGCCACGGTCAGGGTGCGGCGGCCGGTGAAGACGGCCCGGCCATGGGCCACTTCCACACCGAGCGGACGCAGCGACTCGGGCGAGTCGTGCGGCTCGATCGCCGCGATCGCCCCCCGCACGTGGCGCATGGCCGCGGCGAGGTCGACGGCGCCGGACGCGGCGGCGAGACCGTAGCGGCCGACGCGGCGCGCGGTCGCGACCTCCGCGGCCACGCGCAGCAGCGCCTTGCTGGGCACGCATCCCGTCCACAGGCAGTCCCCGCCCAGCCGGTCGCCCTCGACCAGCAGGGTGCGGGCGCCGAAGCGGCCGGCGGTGCGGGCTGCGGTGAGTCCGGCGCTGCCGCCGCCGATGACCACCATGTCGTATGCGCTCATGGTGCAGTATTGCTCCTCGGGTGTGACAGAGCCGACACCGTGCGTGGATGGCCCGCCGCGGCGGTGCCGGGGTCGGGCCGGGGCGATCGACGGGAGCACGGAGGAGTCGCGGATGGACGAGGACGAGTGGCAGCGCTACGTCACCGCCTACCACGACGCCCGTCCCGGCATCACCGAGCGGCTCTTCGCGCTGGCCGAGACGTCCCCGTACGCCTGGCTGGCCGAACCGCTGCACGCCCACCCGGGCCCGGTACTGGACCTGGCCTGCGGCTCGGCGCCCACGCGCGACATGCTGCCGGACACCGGCTGGATCGGCATCGACGGCTCCCGCGGTGAACTCGACGAGGCGGCCCGCCGGGGACGCACGCCGCTGGTGCGGGCGAACGCGGACGCCCTGCCGGTGCGCACCGGGAGCATCGGCGCGGTGTGCGCGGCGATGTGCCTCCAGGCGGTGACCCCCTTGCCGCGGGTGCTCGGCGAGATCCGCCGGGTGCTGCGCCCGGGCGGGCGGTGCGCGGCTCTCGTGCCCGCCTCCTCGGGCCTGTCGGCGCGCGGCGCGGCCGGCTGGGTCCGGGTCATGGGCGCGCTGCGGGCGGTGCACCAGCCGTGGCCCAACCCGGACGCCCGCGACGGCCTCGCCGGGCTGCTGCGGCGCGCGGGCTTTCGCGTACGCTCCGACGAACGGCACGTCTTCACGCTCGCGATCGAGACGCCTCGGGCAGCCGCCCTGCTGGCCGACGGGCTCTACCTCCCGGGTCTGACCGCGCGGCGGGCGGAATCCGCACGGCGGTCGCTCGCCCGCTGGGCGCGCCCCGGCCGCCGGCTGCAACTGCCGCTGCGCCGCGTCGTGGCAGAGTACCCGGCCGCGTACCCCGGGCGGGACGGCGTATGAACACCGACGACGGCCGGACGCCGCCCGCGCCGCCGGCGGAGGCCGGCCCCGACTCCTCGCGCGGCGCCCTGGTCAAGCTGCTCGTCCTGGTCGCGCTGCTGGCCGGGACGGGCTGCTGGATCGTCCTGGGCGGGGCCGAGTTGCTTCAGGACGTACGCCGCTGGGTGGACGGCCTCGGCGTGTGGGGGCCGCTGGTCTTCGTCCTCTGCTACGCCCTGGCCGTGACCGCGCTGCTGCCCGGTTCCGTGCTGACGGCCTCCGCGGGGGCGCTGTTCGGCCTGACGGTGGGCGTGGTGGTCGTGATGGCGGGAGCCACCGCGGGCGCGGTGATCTCGTTCGGTCTCGCACGCTGGCTGGGCCGGCCGGCGGTCGCCCGGTACACCGGCTCGGGGCGGCTGGCCCGGCTGGACGTCTACCTCGCCCGCCGCGGCTTCGTGGCCGTGCTGCTGCTGCGCCTGGTGGCGCTCTTCCCCTTCGCCGCCGTCAACTACGGCGCGGGGGTGGCCGGGGTGCGGTTCGCGCCCTACGTGGCGGCCACCGCGCTGGGCATCCTGCCGGCCACGATCGTCTACACGGGCCTCGGCGGGGCGCTGGGCGACACGGACTCCCCGCTGCTGTGGCTCGCGCCGGCGGGTCTGCTGGTGCTGAGCGCCGGCGGCTGGTGGGCGACGAAGCTGCTGCGCGACCGTACCGCAGACGTCAGCGAAGCAGCCGATAGCCGGTGACGACGCGGTGGGCGGCGGTGACGGCCACGACGGCCGCCCACGCCCACGCGACGGCATGGGCGTGGCCGGGCAGCAGGCACCACAGGGTGTGGACCGCGATGGTCTCGCCGCCCTCGGCCATTCCGCCGAGGAAGTTCAGTGAGCGACCCCGGGAGAGCCGGTCGTCCGTCCGCTGCCGCCCGGTGCGCTCGGCGATGGAGGAGAAGGCGAGGAAGACCGTGCCGTTGACGTAGTAGGCGAGCAGCACCAGCAGGAACGGCAGCGCGCTGCCGCCCGCGCCGACCGCGACGCCGACGACGAACGCCCCGTAGCACAGGAAGTCGGCCGCGATGTCGAGGAATCCGCCCGCCCCGCCGGTGGCGGTGCCGCGGTGCCGGGCGAGCGGGCCGTCCAGACCGTCGGCCAGCCGGGAGGCCAGCCACAGCACGGCGGCCGTCGCCCACCAGCCGCCCGCCGCCGCCCCGGCGCCCGCCAGGCCCAGGCCGGCGCCGAGCGCGGTGAGCCGGTTCGGCGTGACCGCCGGGTGGTCCAGCCGGGCGGCGAGTCGGCCCATCGGGCCGGCCAGCACCGCCCGCGCCTGCGCGTCCAGCATCAGGTGTCCCTTCCCTGTTCCGCGGCGCGCCGTGCCCACCCTCAGAGGGGGAAGTCCCCGGGCCCGCCGTCGTGTTCCATCTCAGCACGGCCGGTGCGGCTCGCGATCTCCGCCGGGTCGTGGCCGTGGATCTGGGTAAGGCACGGACGACGACAAGGAGTTGCCTGGATGCGGATACGGAATCGGCGGCCCGCCCTGCGGCCCGGCCGGAGCGGTACGGGTGCGGCGGCCTGGACGGGGGCCGCCGCGATGCTGCTGGCGGCCTGCTCGGGCGGCGGAGACCAGGAGGCGCTGCCGAAGGACTGGTCCGAGCTGCGCGCCGCCGCCCGCGGTCAGACGGTGAACCTCTTCATGTACGGCGGTGACCAGGGGGCCAACGCCTATGTCGACGACGAGGTCGTACCGGCGGCAAAGAAGCTCGGCATCGGGGTCAAGCGGGTGCCGGTCGCCGACACCCAGGACGCCGTGCAGAAGGTCCTGGGCGACATCCGGGCGGGCAAGGACAGCGGTGGGGCCGTCGACCTGGTGTGGGTCAACGGCGAGAACTTCCGCACCGGGAAGCAGGCCGGCCTGTGGCTGTGCGGCTACACCGGCCTGATGCCCAGCCAGAAGTACGTCGACCACTCCGACCCGACCCTCACCCGCGACTTCGGCACCCCGGTGGACGACTGCGAAACCCCGTGGAGCCGGGCCCAGTTCGCTTTCGTCTACGACTCCGCCCGGCTCCAGGACCCGCCGCGCACGACGGCCGGGATCCTTCAGTGGGCCGAGGAGAACCCCGGGCGCTTCACCTACCCAGCGCCGCCGGACTTCACCGGTGCCGCCTTCGTCCGCCAACTGCTCTACGCCACCGCCCCGCCAGGCGCGAAGGTCCCGCAGACCTACAGCCCGGGCGCGTACGAGAAGGCGGCACCGGCGCTGTGGGAGCGACTCGCCCGGCTCAAGCCGCATCTGTGGCGCAACGGCACCACCTACCCGAAGGACGCCGCCGCCCAGGGCGACCTCTTCGCCAACGGCGAGGTGGACATGACGATGACCTACGGACCCGCCGAGGTCCCGGGCCTGGTCGCCAGGGGCCACTACCCGAAGACCACCCGCGTGTTCGTACCCGAGGACGGCACGCTGGGCAACACCAGCTACCTCGCCGTGCCGCAGAACGCCGCGCACCGCGAGGCTGCCCTGGTCCTCTCCGACCTGATGCTCTCGCCCGAGTTGCAGCACGCCAAGGCGCGGCCCGGCGGCTGGGGCGCGTACACCGTCCTCGACCACGAGCGGCTGCCCGAACGGTGGCGGAAGGAGTTCGCCGCCCTCGACACCCCCGCCACGACGCTGCCGATCGAGGAACTCTCCCGCAACGCCCGGCCGGAGCCGAGCGGCGACTGGGTGGCCCCGCTGGACAAGGGGTGGAAGCAGCACGTGCCGACGGGCTCATGACCACGCACCGCACCCGGGGGCTGCTGCTGGTGCTGCCCGCGCTCACCGTCGTGGCCCTGGCCTGCTGCGGTCTCGCCCTGGCCGTGCGCGGCAGCCTGGCCGACGGCCTCGGCAACGGCTGGAGCACCGCCGCGTACGCCGGGCTGCCCGACGACCCGGTCCTCGTCGGCTCCCTGCTGCTCAGCCTGAGGATCGCCGCTTTCAGTACGGCCGGATCCGCGGTGCTCGCCCTGGCGGTGGTCGGCGCGGTCAGCACCGCCCGGCGCGCCCGGGGCGCCGTGGAGGCCGTGGCCCGGGCCACCCTCGCCGTGCCGCACGCCCTGGCCGCCGCCGCCTTCGCCCTGCTGCTGGCCGGCTCCGGACTCGTCTCCCGCCTCACCCGCGCCGCCGGCTGGACCGACGAGCCCGCCGACTTCCCCGCGCTGGTCGCCGGCGAGGGCCAGGTCGCCGTCGTGCTCAGCTACGTCTGGAAGGAGGCCCCGTTCGTCGTCCTGATGCTGCTGGCCGCGCACACACCCGCCGTACGCGACCTGGAGACGGCCGTACGCACCCTGGGCGCAGGCCGCTGGCAGCGCCTGCGGCACGTCACCTGGCCGCTGCTGGCGCCCGCCCTGCTGGAGGCGTGCCTGCTCGTCTTCGCCTTCACCTTCGCCGCCTACGAAGTCCCCGCCCTGCTCGGGGCGACCGCGCCGCGCGCGCTGCCGGTGGAGGCGGTGGAGCTGTACCGCTCGGTCGAACTGGCGGACCGCCCGCGCTCGCTGGCGCTCGCCGTGGTCATCGGCGCGGTGGTCGCGCTGGCGGCCCTCGCCGCCGCCGTCATCTCCCGGCGACTGCTGCGCGCACGGGTCGGGGCCGGCCGGTGAACCGGCTGCACACCGTGTGGCGGGCCGCAGGGTTCGCGGTCCTCGCGATCTGGGTGGCGGCCCCCGTACTGCCGCTGCTGCTGTGGGCGTTCACCGGCCGCTGGGTCTATCCGGCGCTGCTGCCGCAGGACTTCTCCACCCGGGCCTGGGCCCGGGTGCCGGACCCGCAGCAGCAGGTCCTCGACGCGCTCGGCACCTCGCTGGCGCTGGCCTCCTGCACCGCCGTCGTCGGCACCGCCCTCGGGGCGCTCGCCGCCCGCGGCCTGGTGCTGTACGCGCCGCCGGCCGCGGGGCTGCTGCGGGTGCTGCTGCTCGCCCCGGTGCTGGTGCCGCCGTTCGCGCTCGCCGTCGGCGTGCAGGAGATGTTCGTACGCGCCGGCCTCGCCGATCAGGCCGTGGGGGTGGCGCTGGTGCACCTGGTGCCCGCACTGCCGTACACGGTGCTCGTGATGACCGGCGCCCACGCCACGTACGACATCCGCATGGAGCACGCGGCGCGGACCCTCGGCGCCTCCCGCACCGCCGTGCTGCGCCACGTCACCCTGCCGCTGCTGGCCCCGGCGCTGCTCGCCGCGGCCACGCTGGCCTTCCTGGTCTCCTGGAGCGAGTACCTCATGACCGTGCTCGTCGGCGGCGGGCTCGTCACCACCATGCCGCTGCTGCTGTTCTCCACCGCGGCCGGCAGCGGGAACCAGCCGCTGACCGCGGTGCTGGGCATCCTCATCGCCGTACCCCCGGTCCTGCTCTTCGGCCTGGCCGCCGCCCTGCTGCGGCACCGCCGCGCACCGTGGGCCGAGCCCGCCCCGCCGCCACCGCATACCGGGAGGGCCGCAGCCGCCTCATGACCTCCACCCCACCCGCCGCGGCCGGCGGCCTGAGCATGTCCGGCATCACCGTCACCCACCCCGGACGGGGCGGGCGCCGGGCAACCGTCCTGGACGGCCTCGACCTGAGCGTCGGCGACGGCCGCCTGCTCGCCCTGCTGGGCCCGTCCGGCTGCGGCAAGACCACCACCGTGCAGGTGATATCCGGGCTGCTCCCGCCCGACGACGGCACCGTCCGCATCGACGGACACGACATCACCCGAATACCGCCCGAGCGCCGCGGTGCCGCCGTCGTCTTCCAGCAGCCGATGCTGCTGCCCCACCGCACCGCGCTCGACAACGTGGCCCTCCCGGTCCGGCTGCGCGGGCAGGGCCGGCGCGCCGCCCGTACCGCCGCCCACGACGAACTGGAGCGCGTCGGCGTGGCGGATCTCGCCGGCCGCTACCCGCGCCAGCTCTCCGGCGGCCAGGCCCAGCGGGTCGCCCTGGCCCGCGCGCTGGCCGCCCGGCCCCGAGTGCTGCTGCTCGACGAGCCGTTCAGCGCCCTGGACACCGGACTGCGGCACGACATGCGCGAGCTGCTCACGTCGGTGCAGCGGCAACTGCGCCTGACCACCGTGCTGGTCACGCACGACCGGTCCGAGGCCGCCGCCGTCGCCGACACCGTCGCCATCCTGCACGGCGGGCGCGTGCTCCAGCACGCACCGGCCGCCGACCTCCATGCCCGCCCCGCCTCCCGCACCGTGGCCCGCTTCCTCGGCGCACCCACCGCGCTCCCCGGCACCGTCACCGGCACGGGACACTTCACCTGCGCACTCGGCCGGCTGGAGCTGCCCGACCGGGTCGACCACCGCGGCCCCGGCTATCTCGTCATCCGGCCCGAGGCGGTCACGCGGGGCGAGGGGCCCGACGCGGTGCCCGCCACCGTACGCACCGTGCGCCCGGACGGCGCCTTCACCGCCCTGCGGGCCGAGACGAAGGCGGGCCCCGTGCACGCCCTGCTTCCGCCCGGCCCGCCCCCGGCGGCCGGTGAACGGATCCGGCTGCGGCTGCCCGTGGAACACCGCTGGGTGGTGCCCGACTGAGCGCACCGGCCGCCGGGCGGCCCGCGCCCCGGCCTTCCCGGACGAGCGCGCCGTACGCCGTCGTCCCGCGGCGAGGTCGTCGGGCGGGACCGCCGCGGCCCGCCGCCCGGCCCGGCACCGCCTCCGCCGTTGCCTCATCCGTGGGGGGCCGGTGCGGAGCGCCACAGTCTGTTGCCCCGCAGCCGGGGGGTGAAGGCCGCGTGGAAGATGGTGGAGGCGGCGCCGACCGCGGCGGCCTCCGGGCCCAGGACCGACGCCTCGACGCGGACGTGCCGCAGGCGCCGCGCCGTGGGGACGCCGTTGACCAACTCGCCGATGTGGTGCAGGTAGTGGGGGGCGGCCTCGTCGGTGAAGAACGGTCCGCCCAGCACCACCAGGTCGATGTCGAGCAGGTCGATCAGGGCGATGGCGCCCTGGCCGATGCTCCGGGCCAGGTCGCGCACCGCGGCGCTCGCCGCCGGGTCGCCGGCCGCGGCCGCCGCGGTGATGGCACGGTACGCGTCCGCGCTGCCGGGCTCGCCGGCGGTGGCGTAGCCGTGCCGGTCGGCCAGTTGGGAGAGGCCGACCGGCGGATTGCACTCGGGAAGCACCTCCGGGGTGCCGTCCGGCGCCGTACGGCCGAGGGCGATGGCGCAGAGCTGGCCGAACTCGCCCGCGTTGGCGCTCGTGCCGCGGTGGAGTTCGCCGTTCAGGTAGAGGCCGGAGCCGACGCCGGTGCCGAGGTAGACGTAGGCGAAGTCGCGGGCGCGGCGGCCCCGGCCGATCCAGCGTTCGCCGGCCGACGCCGCGGCTGCGTCCTTCTCCATCACCAGAGGGCACCGGAAGTGGTCCTTGAGCAGGTACATCAGTGGCAGGTCGCTCCACACCGACATCAGCGGCGGGTCGAGCACGGTGCCGGAGGCGATGTCCACCGGGCCCGGGACGGCGATGCCGATGCCGAGGAAGCTGTCCTCGCGTACCGCGCCACGGGCGGCGGCCCGCACGTCGTCGCCGAGCTGGATCACCTGCTTGACCAGGACCCCGGGGTCGGCCGTCGGGCCGGCCGGCCGGGTGCGGCTGGCCACCACGTCGCCGTCGAGGTCGATGACGACGGCGGTCAGCACCTCCGGGTCGATGTGGATGCCCACGGCGTGCGCCGCGTCCCGCCGCAGCCGCACGGGGGTGCGCGGCTTGCCGGAGGTGGCGTGCCGCGGGTCGTCCTCGACGAGGATGCCGCGGGTGAGCAGGGAGCGGGAGATCCGGGAGACCGACTGCTGCGTCAGGCCGGTGCGGTGGGCGATCTCGCCGCGGGTGACGGTGCCGGCGAGCCGGACGGTCTCGATGACGACGCACTCGTTGAACGAGCCCAGGTCGATGTGGTTGGCGCCGCCGGCGGTCTCGCGGCGCGGCGCGGACCCGCCGGTCTCGCCCGGCGGGGTGCCCGCGGCCCCGGCGGGCGCGAGGCCGGCGACGGACTCGCGCAGCCACTGCACCGGGCCGCCGTGCGGCTCGCGGGTGCCCGCCTCGACGGCGCCCGCCAGGTCGAGGAACACGCGGCGGGAGGACTCCGGGTGCCGGCTGCTGTCGAGGGCGACCAGGGCGAGCAGGTAGCTGCGCCAGTTCGCGCCGGGCGGGATGCGGTGGACCGTGGTGTCCGGCGGTCGCGGTACGAGGTCCGCGGTGCCCTGCGGGACGAGGGCGTGCAGCGCCACCCGCGGATGCCGGCTGCGGGCCGTGTCGAGGAACCCGGCCAGTGCCTCCGGTTGCCGGACGGGCCGCGCCGCTCCGTCGTGGGCGGGCAGCGCGTGGCAGGCGCGGTCCAGGTGCGCGAGCACGTCGGCGCCCACGGCCGTGCCGCCCGGCGGCGGCCCGCCGGCCGCGTCCGGGCGGGCGCCCGTGAGCAGCACGAGGTGCCCGGCGTCCGCGTACAGGCCGACGAGCCACAGGTCGGGGCCCGGCAGCGGCGGCTGCGCGGGCGGGCCGGCGGCCCAGGACCGGCGGATGGTCGCGACGGTGGCGTGGGAGAGGCCGAGTTCGCGGGCGAGGGCCCGGGAGGCGGCGGCGCTGCCGGGGCTCAGCAGCGTACGGGTGATGACGTCGGCGTCGTCGACCTTCGCGGGGCGGCCCGCGCGGGAGCGGGTGCGCATGCCGTCGAGGCCGTGCGCCGTCCAGCGGTGCCGCCAGGTGCCGACGGTCTGCCGGGAGACGCCGAGCCGCCGGGCGATGTCGACGTCGCGGATGCCCTGTTCGGCGAGCAGCACGATACGGGCCCGCAGGGCGAGCGGCCCGCCCTGCACGGCCCAGCGGCCGAGTACCGCGAGGCCGCCCTCGGTGCCGGTGCCGGTGCCGGTGGCCGTGCCGGAGTCGGCGCCGGTGCTTGTGCCGGTGTCCGGAGGCTGCTGCTCAGTCATCCGCACCCCGCCGCGGCCGGGCCAGGCGCAGGGTGAGGATCTCGAACGGCCGCAGCGACAGCGCCACGCGCCCCTCGACGCAGGGGTGTTCGGTCAGCGGCTCCTCCAGCAGGTCCGTCTCGTGGACCCGGTGGACGGGGAAGTCGGCCGTGAGGCCCGCCCGCGCGCGGCCCCCGCGTGACTCGTACAGCCGGACGACGACGTCCCCGCTGCGGTCGTCCGCGAGCTTGACCGCCTCCACCACGACGTCGGGGTTGTCCACCGCGAGCAGCGGACGGTCCGGCGGCGCGGCGCACATGGCCGCGCGCATCGGCAGGTTGAGGGCGTAGCCCTCGGCGATGGCCGCCCGGACGTCGGCGCCGGGGCGCAGGCTGTGGGAGAAGCGGTGTCCGCCGCGGTCGGCGTGCGGATCGGGGCCGTACGGGGCGCGCAGCAGCGAGAACCGCACGGTGGTCGTGGTGCCGCCGCGGTCGCGGGGGGCGCGGCCCACGTCGTGGCCGTATGTGGAGTCGGCGGCCAGCGCGACGCCCCAGTTGTGCTCGCCGACGTGGATCCAGCGGTGCGCCCAGACGTCGCCGCGGGCGGCGTCCCCGTCGGCGTTCTCGTGCGTGGGCCGGGCCACGTGCCCGTACTGGATCTCCGCGCGGGCGACCTCGGCGTGCACGTCCAGCGGCCAGGCGAGCTTCAAGAGGGTGTCCCGCTCGCGCCAGTCGACATCGGTGTCGACCACGAGCGCCCGGCCGCCGGCGGTCAGCGTCAGATCCTGCACGATCACCGAACGGCCGGTGGTGCGGGTGACGCGCACGCGGGCCAGCAGGGGGCCGCGCTCGGTCGCTTCGACGGACAGCGCCTCGGTGAGGTCGCGGTGCGCGGGGCGGTTGTGGGCGCTCCCGGCGCCGGGGCGAGAGGGACCTTCGGGGTGCAGTTGCAGCACGTTGCCCGGCTCGCCGGGTGCCATCGCGTCCCGCCCGGAGGCGAGGTCGACCACCGACGTGACCAGGCCCCGGGCGTCGACGGCGACCTTCGTCATGCCGTTGTCGAGCAGGATGGCGCCGCCCGCCTCGCGGACGGTCACCGGCGCGGTGCCGGCCGGGAGCCGCCCCGCGATGCCGCGGCCGAGCGCCGGCGCCTCGGCGAACGCCGCCCACCTGCCGTCGCCGAGCCGCTGCGCGCCGGGTGCCGGGGGAGCGCCGTCGAGGACGACGACCTCGCGCCGGGGGTGCGGGCCGGCGTTCAGGACTCCGGCGCTCTCGCCGTCGGCCCCGCCCGCGGCCCCGCCCCCGGATGCCGACGCGCGCTCGACGATGCGCTCCAGCCGCCGGTGGATCCGGGCGTACGACTGCTCGGCCTCCTGGTGCACCCAGGCGATGGCGGTGCCGGGCAGCACGCCGTGGACCTGGTTCAGCAGCACCTGCTGCCACAGCTCCGCCAGTTCCTCGTACGGGTACGCGGCGCCCTCGCGGACCGCGACGGTGGCCGACCACAGCTCGGCCTCGCGCAGCAGCGCTTCGCTGCGCCGGTTGCCGCGTTTGGTACGGGCCTGGCCGGTGTACGCGCCGCCGTACGGCTGCGCGGGCAGCTCGCCGCGCCACACCGGAGCGTCCTCGTACTCCTCCGCGGCTTGCTGGAAGAACGCCGACGGGTGCCGGATCTCGACCCGCGCCGAGCCCTCCAAATCGGCGAGCCGGCGCGCCCTTTCCAGCATCGAGGCGGTGGGTCCGCCGCCCCCGTCGCCGTACCCGAAAGGGACGAGGGAGCGGGTTCCGTCGCCCTTGCCGGCGAAGTCGGCGACGGCGTCGGCGAGTTCGGCGCCGGTCAGCTCCGCGTCGTGGGCGCCGGCGGGCGAGCGGTGGGTGAAGACGCGGCTGCCGTCGATGCCCTCCCACCGGAACGTGTGGTGCGGCAGGCGGTCCGGGCCGTCGTGCGACCGCGCCCGGGTGAGGAACCAGCGGGCCCCGGCGAGCCTGGCGAGCTGCGGGTAGGCGGCGGTGGCGCCGGCGGAGCCGGGCAGCCAGACGCCGTCGGTGTCGACGCCCAGCTCGTCGCGGAAGAAGCGGCGGCCGTGACCGAACTGGCGGGCCAGCGACTCGCCGCCGGGCAGAGTGCCGTCCGCCTCCACCCACATCCCGCCGACCGGCGCCCAGTTGCCGACCGCGATGGCCTTCAGGACCCGGTCGTACGTCTCCGGCTGGTGCTCCTTCACCCACGCGTAGGTCTGCGCGGACGAGCCGGCGACGACCAGCTCGGGGTACTCCTCGGCCAGCGTGACGGCGTTCGCGAAGGTACGGACGCTCCTGCGCACCGCCTCCCACCCCGGCCACAGCCAGGCGGAGCCGGTGTGGGCGTGGCCGACGGCGACCGCGGTGTGCGCCGACTCGTGCGCGCGGCGGGCCAGCGCGGGGGCGAGCAGGCCGCGGGCCCGGGCGGCGGTTCCGGGTACGTCCCCGGGGTCGACGGCGTCGGCGGCGCGCTCCAGGGCCCGGCGGATCTCGTGCCGGCGCGGAAGCGCCTCGGGCAGCGCCCGCATCAGCTCGTCGAGCACCTCGACGTCGTGGATCAGGTGCCAGACGTCCTCCTCGCGGACGACGAGGTCGGCGGAGCGCAGCCGGTACAGCGGCTCGGTGCCCGCGGTGAGCGGGTGGCCGTAGCGGGAGCCGGCGGCCCCGCCGGCGGTGATCCGCGGGTTCGCGGCGGCCTCGACCAGCAGGCGGACCGGCTCGCGGCCGGCGGCGGTACGGGCCAGCAGCACCGAGCGCTGGTACGGGTGCAGCCCCTGGAGCGGCTTGCCCGTGTCGTCGTACACCAGGGCCCCGGCCGGATCGCCGGGACCCCCTGCCCCGTCGAAGCCGAGGTCGAGCAGCGCCTCGACGCGGCGGCCCGCGAACCGCTGGGGTATCTCGCCCTCGAACCGGAACCAGGAGGTGGACCACGGCGCACCCCAGCGGTCGCCGACCGCGCCGGGACGGAACTCCGCGCGCATGGCCGTCTGGACGGGAACGGGCTCTCCCGGGGTGGTCCAGGACGCCGTGTCCATCGGCAC
This sequence comes from Streptomyces sp. 184, assembly GCF_045781775.1. Classification (NCBI taxonomy): domain Bacteria; kingdom Bacillati; phylum Actinomycetota; class Actinomycetes; order Kitasatosporales; family Streptomycetaceae; genus Streptomyces; species Streptomyces sp. 184. The sequence continues at coordinate 3,802,807 of NZ_CP123230.1, forward strand.
GCGGTGCCGGTAGAGCGCGGGCCGCAGCCATTCCCTGAGGAACGCGGCTATCCGTTCCCCGCCGGCCTGCTGGTGAGCGTGCATGGAGAGCCCTTCCTGTCCAGCTCGTGCCGGTCATGTAAAACCACGTGTGTTACGAGGTCAAGGCCCGCAGGACAGTGAGGAACGACTGACTCTCTATCGATGCTGGTGAATGGTCAGGGGCATTAATTTACGCACCCCGTCATTCTCGAAAGGAATTGCCTGACAACGGCGTCAGGGCCGCTGGACGCTGCCGTCGGTGCCGCGCAGCAGCGCCCAGCGTTCGTGCTCCAGCGGCTCGCGGAGCGGGTGGCGGCGGGCCGCCCGCTCGTCGAAGTCCACGCCGTGCCCCGGCTTCCCGGACGGTTCGAGGCCGCCGCCGTCCGGCGTGATCGTGCCGGGGAAGACGTCCAGGACCGCGGGCCTGAAGGTGGCCGCCTCCTGCACTCCGAAGGCGTGGCTGCCGATGGTCAGGGCGAGCGTCGCCGCCTGCGCCACCGGGCTGACGTCCGCCGGGCCGTGCGGCGCGAGCCGGACGCCGCGCAGCTCGCAGAGCGCGGCCAGCTTGCGCGCCGGGGTGAGGCCGCCGAGCGCCGGGATGCGCAGCCGGGCGAAGTCGATGTCCGGCCCGTTCAGCAGCGCCACGAACTGCTGCGGGTCGTGGAAGAGTTCGCCGACGGCGAGCGGGACGGGGGACGCGGCGTGCAGCCGGGCGAAGTGCGCGGCGTCCTCGGGCGCGAGCAGGTCCTCGACGAAGAACAGCCCGGCGTCCTCGACGCGGTTCAGGAACGTCATGGCCTGCCGCGGATCGAGCCGCTCGTGCACGTCGTGCAGCAGCTCCACCTCGTCTCCGACCAGCTCCCGGACCCGCGCCAGGGCCCGCGGCACGGTGCGCAGGTAGGCGGCGGAGTCCCAGGGCACCCGGCGCTCACGGGCCGCGGCCGCGGCGGCGGGATCGGCGGGGCCGGCGGACGCGGTGCCGTAGGTGTCCGCGCCGGGTACGGCGACCTGGACCCGGACGTGCCCGAAGCCGCGCTCGCGGGCGGCGAGCACCCGCTCCGCGATCTCGGCCGGGTCCGCGCCGTCGACGTGGGTGTACGCGGCGGCGCGGTGCCTTACCCGGCCGCCGAAGAGCGAGTGCAGCGGGGTGCCGAGGCGCTTGGCCTTGAGGTCCCACAGCGCCACGTCGACGCCGCCGAGGGCGTTGCCGCCGATGGAGCCCCCGCGCCAGTAGGCGCTGTTGAGCAGCAGCCGGTGGATGTCCTCGATGTCGTCGGGGTCGCGTCCCACCAGCATCGGAGCGACGTACTCGTCGAGGACCGCGCGCACCGCGAGCGTGCGCTGCGGGTCGCTGGCGCAGCCGAGGCCGTACAGTCCGGGCTCGTCGGTCTCCACCCGGACGACGAGGTGCGCGCAGCCGTGCGGCGCGGTGAGGAAGGTGCGTACGGCGGTGATGCGGGTCTTCGCGCCGCGTTCCTCGACCCAGGGAGCGGGGGCGAGGAGCGGTGCGGCGCGGTCGTCGCGGTGTGCCATGGGAACCCCCACGTTCGGATGGGCGAAAGCCTTTCGGACTTCCGAACCTAGGGAGCGTCGCTCCGCCCTGTCAACGGACGGTGGGCGCGCGGCGTCAGTGCTGGCCGAGCCGTTTGAGCAGGGTGCGCAGCGAGTGCGCCGCCTCGGTGACGGCCAGGGCGATCTCCCCGGTGCGGCGCTCGTCCATCCGGCTGGCCGGCGCCGAGCAACTGAGCGCGTCGCCGCCCTGGTCGTCCGTGCCCAGGGCCACCGCCACGCAGCGCACACCGGGCGAACTCTCGCCGTCGTCGAGCGCCCAGCCGCGCAGCCGGGCCTCCTCCAGTTGGGCGGCGAGCGCGGCGGGGTCGGTCACGGTGTCCGGGGTGAGCTGCGGCAGCGGCCAGTTGAGCATGCGGTCGACCTCGCCGGGTTCGTGCCGGGCGAGCACGGCCTTCCCGGGCGCGGTGGCGTGGGCCGGCAGCCGGTGGCCGACGGGCGAGTACATGCGCAGCGCGTGCCGCGACTCGCGCTTGGCCAGGTAGACGACGTCGGCGCCGGCGAGCCGGGTCAGGTGCACGGCCTCGCCGGTCTCCTCGGCGAGCGCGTCGAGCACCGGTCCGGCCAGCGAGACGACGTCGTCGCCCTCCAGGTAGGCGGTGCCGGTCATCAGCGCCTTCAGGCCCAGGCTGTAGCGCGTGCCCTGGCTGTCGACGTCGACCCAGCCGCGTCCCTCCATCGTGCGCAGCACCGCGTGCAGGCTGGACCTGGGCACGCTCATGGCGCCCGCCAGCTCGGCCAGCGAAAGCCGCGCGCCGTCCGCGCCCAGCAGCTCGAGGACCTCGAGCACCCGGGCCGCCGACTTGACCTCCTCGGGCCTGCGTTCACCCGCCGCTGCTGACACCGACTCCACCGGAACCTCCGCTTCGCTCGGCCGGCACCCTCCGGCGCTCGGTCAGGACGAATCCTGCCGCACCGCTTGACCCTATGACACGCCATCCATATGTTCAGGTCAACCAACAACGTTCGTCTATCTGAATGGCTTAGTGAGGTAAGGGCGATGCGCATACGCCGCTCCCGCACCACCCGGCTCGTGGCTCTGGCCGCGACGGCCACCGTGAGTCTCACCGCCCTGACCGCCTGTGGCGGTTCCTCGGGCTCCGACGACGACAAAACGCTTGAGATGTGGACGTTCAAGCAGTCCCATGCCGCGGGCCTCAAAGCCGCCGCCAAGGACTTCGAGAAGGAGACGGGGATCAAGGTCGACGTCGAGGTCTACACGCCGGACGACGCGTTCGTGACCAAGATCCAGTCGTCCGCCAAGACCGGCGACCTGCCGGACGTCATGGAGACCCACTCCGACGGCGAGGACCTGGCCTTCGGCGTCAGCGGCATCGCCCGGCAGCTCAAGGACGTCGCCGACGACGAGTGGCTGGCGCGGTTCCCGGAGGGCGGGGTGCGCGAGTCGGGCTTCGTCACCCCCGCCAAGTTCAAGGAGAACGCGGCCAAGACCGCCAAGGCGTACGGCGTGAAGGAGGGGGACCGGTACAGCATCCCCTTCACCGTCGGCACCTTCGGCATCGTCTACGCCAACAAGCAGAAGCTGGCCGAGGCCGGCATCACCGAGGCCCCGGCCACCTGGGACGACTTCACGGCCGCCCTGGAGAAGACGACGGGCAAGGACCCGAAGGGGGGCGGCCTCGGACTGGGGCTGAAGGTCCCGGACACCGGGCTGACCTGGGTCGCCCAGCCGCTGGCGTACTCGATGCTCGGCCGGGACGGCTACGAGGCGCTGTTCAGCCAGGACGAGAGCGTCAACTGGGCCTCGCCGAACGGCACGAAGGTGCTGGAGAAGTACGACGAACTCACCCCGTACTGGACGCCCGGCAGCCAGTCCCTGACCATCGACGAGGCCGACCAGGCGTTCGCCCAGGGCAAGTCGGCGTTCCTCGTGGGCGGCACCTTCACCCTGTCCTTCCTGGAACAGAACGGGATGGACCCCGACGACGTCCTCGCCTTCGGCCTGCCCCCGGTGCAGGACGGCGAGGTCGCGGACCTGAAGCTCGGGCCGCTCGCGCTGACCAACCTCGTGCTCAGCGCCACCAGCGACCGGCCGGACGACGCGGAGAAGTGGGCGAGGTACCTCTCCGAGAAGAACGTCGCCACCAAGTTCGCCCAGGCGTCCAGCGACCTGCCCGCGGCCGATCTGGGCGACGGCGCCGACGCGGCGGTGGGCCCGGCCCTGGCCGCGATGCTGGAGACCTTCGAGGGCACCGAGGAGCAGACCTACGACCCGCAGCGCAAGGGCTACTTCCCGCCCGGCTACGAGCAGGACAAGGAGGCGACGGTCCTCACCAAGCTCAGCCCGCTGAAGGAGCTGTCCCCGGAGGAGGCCGGCAAGGAGATGGCCGAGCTGAACGACAACTACTGGGAAGCCAACTCGTGACGACCGCACCCCGCTCCGCGGCGTCGGACCCGGCCGGGCGCACCAGCCCGGCCGGGCCCCCGGCGCGGGTGCGGACCCGGCGCCGTCGCCGGGTCCGCACGGAAGCCGTCTCCGGCTACCTGTTCGTCGCGCCCGCCGTGATCCTCTTCGCGGTCATGGGCGCGTACACCGTCGGCTACGGGTTCGTGCTCAGCTTCGTCCAGTGGAACGGCTTCACCCCGGACTGGGACTGGGTCGGCTTCGACAACTACGCCGACCTGCTGTGGCGCAGCCCCGTCTACGCCCCGGAGGTGCACGAGGCGGCGATCAACACCCTCTGGGTGATGATCTTCGTCCCGCTGCTCACCATCGCCGTCTCGTTCCCCCTGGCCGTCCTGCTGAACCAGGCCAAGCGCATGCAGGGCATCCTCAACTCGGTCTACTTCATGCCCTACGTGACCACGGGGATCGCGGTCTACTTCGCCTGGCGCTACATCCTCCAGCCGGACGGGGCGATCAACCTCCTGCTCGGCGGCCTCGGCCTCGGCTCCCTCGAACAGCCGCAGGGCTGGCTGGGCAACCCCGACACCGCCCTCGGCACCCTCATCGTGGTGATCTCGTGGGGCGGCGTCCCGGTCGCCATGCTGCTCTACCTGACCGGGCTCCAGTCCATCGACAAGAGCGTGCTGGAGGCCGCCCAGTTGGACGGCGCCGGCTGGTGGCGCACCCAGTTCTCCGTCGTCTGGCCCATGCTGATGCCGCTGACCGCGGTCAACGTCCTGCTCAACCTGCGCGAGTCGCTCCAGGGCTTCCAGACCTTCCTGGTGATGGCAGGGCAGAACGGCGCCCCCGGCGGCCACACCAACGTGCTCGGCCTGATGGCGTACCGGCTGGCGTTCCTGGAGGATCTCGCCCCCACGCTCGGCCTGGCCAGCGCCCTGGGCTGGATTCTCTTCGCCGTGGCGATCCTGCTCGCCGTGATCAACCTGCGCGCGATGAGGAGCCGCACATGACCCCCGCCGCCCCGGCCCCCGCCGCCCCGATGCCGACCGCCCCGGCCACGGCCGGCCCCGCCGAGAAGCGCGTGGCGGGCCGCGTCGCCGCCCGCGTCGTCGTCGCGCTGCTGCTGGGCGCGTACGCCCTGGTCAGCCTCTACCCGTTCCTCTGGATGATCTCGGCCGCGTTCAAGGACCAGATCGAGGTGGTACGCGGCGGCCACCTCATCCCAGAGAACCCGACGCTGGACACGCTCACCGACACCTGGAACCGGCTGCACTTCTTCGACTACTTCCTGAACAGCGTGCTGGTCACCCTGTACACGGTGACGCTGACGCTGGTGATCTACTCGGCCGCCGGCTACGCCTTCGCCGCGCTGCGGTTCAAGGGCCGCAAGGCGCTGTTCCGGCTGTTCACGGCGCTGCTTTTCGTGCCGGGCGTCACGGTGATGCTGCCGATCGTGATCCTGGAGAACAAGCTGGGGCTGCTCGGCACGCACTGGGGTCTCGTGCTGCCCTTCGTCAACGGGACCGCGCCGCTGTCCATCCTCCTGATGACCGGCGCCTTCGGCGCTGTCCCCACGGAACTCCGGGACTCCGCGCGCGTCGACGGCGCCTCGGAGTTCCGCATCTTCACCGGCATCTACCTCCCGCTGGCCCGGCCCGCGCTGGTCACGGTCGCGCTGCTGACGGCGATCCCGACGTGGAACGAGTACCTTCTGACCCGGGTCTCGCTCAACGACCGGTCGACCTTCACCCTGCCGCTCGGTCTACAGGAGCTGGCCTCGGAGAACGTGCCGCACTACAACAACCTGATGGCGGGTGCGCTGATCGTCGTGATCCCGGTGATCCTCCTCTTCGTCCTCCTCCAGCGCTACTTCATCAACGGCCTGGTAGGGGCGGTGAAGGGCTGATGCGGGTGCTGGTCACCGGTGCCGCCGGCCACATCGGCCGGTACGTCTGCCGGGAACTCGCCGACCACGGCTTCCGCGTCACCGCCACCGACCGCGAGCCCGTCGACGACCCGCGGGTGGACCGTACGCACACCGGAGACCTGCGGGACCGCGAGCTGGTACGCGCCGCACTGGACGGCGCCGAGGCGGTGGTCCACCTCGGGGCCATTCCGCACCCCGTGACGGACGACCCGAGCCGGCTCTTCGCCGACAACTGCCTGACCGCGCACCGGGTCCTGGAAGAGGCCGGCCAGGCCGGCATCGGGCGGGTCGTGGCCGCCTCCAGCCTCTCGGCGGTCGGTCTCGCCTGGGCCCCGCGCCTGCTCGCCCCGCGCTACCTGCCCCTGGACGCCGAGCACCCCGACCTCGTCGAGGACGCGTACGGTCTGTCCAAGCTGGTGCTGGAGGAGATCGCGCGGACCGCCCACCGCCGCTGGGGCACCGACACCGTCTGCCTGCGGCTGCCGTTCACCGGCACGGAGACCCGGCTGAAGACCCATCTCGCCCAGATCGCCGCGGACCCCGGCCGGGGTCGCAGCGGGCTGTGGGCCTGGCTGGACACCCGCGACGCCGCCGAAGCCGTACGGCACGCGCTGACCGTGCCGTTACACGGCAGCCACGTCGTCACCGTAGCGGCGCCCGACACCTCGGCACCCCTGCCCACCGAAGAGCTGCTGGACCGGTTCCTGCCCGGCGTGCCCGTGCTCGACGCGTTCGCGGGCCACGCCTCGCTCGTCGACAGCACGGCCTGCGCCCGGCTGCTGGGCTTCCGGCCGCGGCGGACCTGGCGCCGCTGAGTGGGCGCCGGCGGCACGGGAAAACCCACCCGCTGATCCGGTTAATTAGTCCATCGTATTGACAAATTGATCCCCGGATTCCTACGTTCGAACAACGCGTGCCCGGCTCCGTACCCGTACCAACCCCTGGTCAGGGCGTGTGGGTTGGGCGTCCTCCACCACCACTGCGAACGCCGTGCTCCGCCGCGCGGCGCCGATGGGAGCGTGCATTCACCTTGGCTACCGAGTCCCGACGGGCTCTCGTCGTCCGCGGCGGCTGGGATGGGCACCATCCCGTGACGATCAGCGACGGCTTCGTCCCCTTCCTGGAGGAGCACGGCTACACGGTGGGGATCCACGAGGACCTCGCGGTGTACGACGACGCGGAACTGCTCGCCGCCACCGACCTGGTCGTGCAGTGCTGGACGATGGGCACCCTCACCCCCGGGCAGAGCGCCGGCCTCGCCGCCGCGGTGCGCGCCGGCACGGGCCTGGCGGGCTGGCACGGCGGGATCGTCGACAGCTTCCAGGACCACGGCTACCACCTGCTGACCGGCGGCGCGTTCGTCATGCACCCGCCCGGCTACCTCGACCACGCCTACCGCCTCGTGCCCGAGCGCTCCGCCCATCCCGTCGTCGCCGGCCTCGACGGCTTCAGCCTCCACTCCGAGCAGTACTGGGTGCTGACCGACCCGCACATCGACGTGCTGGCCACCACCACCTTCCCGGCGGACGAACTCCACGACGAGCCCGTGACCGTGCCCGCCGTCTGGACCAGGACGTGGGGCAGGGGGCGGGTCTTCGTGTCGACGATCGGGCACAAGCCCGACGACTTCGACGTGCCCGAGGTCCGCACCCTGACCGAGAGGGGACTGCTGTGGGCGAGCCGCTGACCCCCGGCCGGCCGTTGCGCGTCGGCATCGTGGGCGCCGGAAAGATCAGCGGCGCCTACCTCGACACCCTGGCCGGGCTGACGACGCTCCGGCCGACCGCCGTCACCGACCTCGACCGCGGCCGCGCCGAGGCCGTCGCCGCGCGCTGCGCGGGCCCGGTGGCCGTGGCGGACACCCTCGCCGACCTGGTCGCCAGGGACGACGTGGACGCGGTGCTCAACCTCACCATCCCTGCGGCGCACGCCGAGGTCGCCCTCGCGGCGCTGGCCGCGGGCAAGCACGTCTACGGAGAGAAGCCGCTGGCCGCGAACCGCACGGAGGCCCGCGCCGTACTGGCCGCGGCCGGTGACGCCGGGCTGCGGGTCGGCTGCGCGCCCGACACCGTCCTGGGCACCGGCACCCAGACCGCCCGCAAGGCGGTCGACGACGGGCTGGTCGGCAGCCCGGTGGCGGCGACGGCCTTCATGACGACCGCCGGACACGAGGCGTGGCACCCGGACCCGGAGTTCTACTACCGTCCGGGCGGCGGCCCGCTCCTCGACATGGGCCCGTACTACCTGTCCGCGCTGATCCACCTGCTGGGGCCGGTCACCCGGGTCACCGGCGCCGCCTCCCGGCCGCGCGCCGAGCGCACCATCGGCAGCGGCCCGCGCGCCGGGCAGACCTTTCCCGTCGAGGTCGACACCCACGTCACCGGCGTGCTGGAGCACGCCTGCGGCGCGCTGTCCACCCTGGTCATGAGCTTCGACGTGAGGGCCGCCAGGCTGCCGCGCATCGAGGTGCACGGCACCGACGCGTCGCTGTCCCTGCCCGACCCCAACAACTTCGACGGGGCCGTCGAGCTGAACCGGGGCGACGGCTGGGAGACCCTGCCCGCCTCCGCCGGCTTCCCGGGCGCGGGGCGCGGCACCGGCCTCGCCGACCTGTCCGAGGCCCTGGCGGCCGGGCGCCCGCACCGGGCCTCCGCCGAACTCGCCGCCCACGTCCTGGACATCATGCTCACGCTCACCGACGCGGCAGCCCAGGGCCGGGCCCTGGCCGTGTCCAGCACCTGCGAGCGTCCCGCCCCGGTCGTCCTCTGACACCCTTGCGTAGGAGTCCTTTCATGCACGATGACCGGAACCTGGTCGAAGCACGCCTGGAGCGCGTTCTGCGGGAACGCATCCGGCCGGCCGTCCATCCCCGTACCGTCCCGCTGGCCGTGGAGGTCTGGTCCACCCCGGGTGAACCCGTCCCCGTCGAAGAAGGTCTGGCGGCACCGACCCGGCCCATCGCCGCCGGCACCCCGTGGGGCACGCCGTGGGGCACGAGCTGGTTCACGGTCACCGGCGAGGTCCCCGCCGCGTGGGCGGGCGAGACCGTGGAGGCCGTCCTCGACCTCGGCTTCACCCCCCGCACCCCCGGCTTCCAGTGCGAGGGCCTCGTCTACGAGCCCGACGGCACGCCGGTCAAGGGCCTCCACCCCCGCAACAGCCACGTCCGCGTCGGCGCCCCCGTGGCCGGCGGCGAGCGGGTCCGCTGGCACGTCGAGGCCGCCTCCAACCCCGACCTGGAGGCCGACGGCGTCCCGTTCCGGCCGACGCCGCTGGGCGACCGGGCGACCGCGGGCGACGCACCCCTGTACGTGCTCGGCGAGATGCGGCTCGCCGTCTTCGACGAGACGGTGTTCGACCTGGTGATGGACCTGGAGGTCCTCGGCGAACTCATGGCGGAGCTGCCCGTCGAGGGAGCGCGCCGGTGGGAGATCCTGCGGGCGGTCGGCCGGGCGCTGGACGCCGTGGACCTCCAGGACGTCAACGGCACCGCACAGGCCGCCCGCGCCGAACTGGCGGACGTGCTCGCCGCACCCGCCGTCCCGGCGCACCGCGTCAGCGCGGTCGGCCACGCCCACATCGACTCGGCGTGGCTGTGGCCGCTGCGCGAGACGGTCCGCAAGGTCGCCCGTACCGCCGCCAACATGACCCGGCTCCTGGAGGACGAGCCCGACTTCGTCTTCGCCATGTCCCAGGCCCAGCAGTACGCGTGGCTCAAGGAGCACCGGCCCGAGGTGTACGCGCGGGTCAAGAAGGCGGTGGCGGACGGCCGGTTCGTACCGGCGGGCGGCATGTGGGTGGAGTCGGACACCAACATGCCCGGCTCCGAGGCGATGGCCCGGCAGTTCGTGTACGGCAAGCGGTTCTTCCTCGACGAGTTCGGCATCGAGAACGAGGAGGTGTGGCTGCCGGACACGTTCGGCTTCGCCGCCGGGCTGCCGCAGATCATCAGGGCGGCCGGCGCCAAGTGGCTGCTCACCCAGAAGATCTCGTGGAGCAGGACCAACTCCTTCCCGCACCACACCTTCGACTGGGAGGGCGTCGACGGCACCCGGATCTTCACGCACTTCCCGCCCGTGGACTCGTACAACTGCGAGATGACGGGGGAGCAGCTCGCGCACGCCGCCCGCAACTTCAAGGAGAAGGGCGCGGCCCGGCGCTCCCTCGCGCCGGTCGGCTACGGCGACGGCGGTGGCGGCACCACGCGCGAGATGATCGCCAAGGCCGCCCGGATGCGCAGCCTGGAAGGCGCGCCCGAGGTGCGCTGGGAGACCCCCGCCGACTTCTTCGCCAAGGCCGCCGCCGAATACCCCGACCCGCCGGTGTGGGTCGGCGAGCTGTACCTCGAACTGCACCGCGCCACCCTCACGAGCCAGGCCCAGACCAAGCGCGGCAACCGGCGCAGCGAGTCGTTGCTGGCGGAGGCCGAGCTGTGGGCGGCCACGGCGGCGGTACGGGCCCGGTTCCCGTATCCGTACGAGGAGCTGGACCGGATATGGAAGACGGTCCTGCTGCACCAGTTCCACGACATCCTGCCGGGCTCCTCCATCGCCTGGGTGCACCGCGAGGCGCGGGCGACCTACGCGCGGGTGACGCAGGAGCTGGAGGACATCATCGGCCGTGCCCAGCGGGCGCTCGCCGGCGATGAGTCCGGCGGCGGCGAGCTGGTGTTCAACGCGGCGCCGCACTCCCGCGCAGGGGTGCCGGCCGGCGGCGCCGCGGTGCGCGCCGACACGGCCGACGCGGTCGTCCCCGTCGCGCTGGACGGCGGCGGCTACGTCCTGGACAACGGCATGCTGCGGGTCGAGATCGACCGGCGCGGGCTCGTGGTGTCCGCGTACGACCGCGTCGCCGACCGCGAGGCGGTCGCGCCGGGCCGGGCCGCCAACCTGCTGCAACTGCACCCGGACTTCCCCAACCAGTGGGACGCCTGGGACGTAGACGCCTTCTACCGCAACACCGGCAGCGATCTCACCGACGTCGCCGAACTGGGGGTGGAGGGCTCCGCGGTGCGCGTCGTGCGCACCTTCGGCGACTCCCGGGTCAGCCAGTCGCTGAGCGTCCCGGCGGACACCGCCCGGCTCGACATCGACACCGAGGTGGACTGGCACGAGCGGGAGAAGTTCCTGAAGCTCGCCTTCCCGCTGGACGTGAAGGCCGACCGGTACGCCTCCGAGACCCAGTTCGGGCACGTGTACCGGCCCACCCACCAGAACACGAGCTGGGAGTGGGCCAAGTTCGAGGCGTGCAACCACCGCTTCGTCCACCTCGACGAGCCCGGCTGGGGCGTCGCCGTCGTCAACGACGCGACGTACGGACACGACGTGACGCGCACCGTCCGCACGGGCGCGCAGGCGGGCACGACCACGACCGTACGGGCCTCCCTGCTGCGCGCCCCGCGCTACCCGGATCCGGAGACCGACCAGGGCGTGCACCGGTTCCACCACGCGCTCGTGCCGGGCGCGACGATCGGCGACGCGGTACGCGAGGGCTACCGGGCCAACCAGCCGGAACGTACGGTCACCGGCGGCACCGGCCCGGTCGCGCCGCTGGTGACCGTGGACGACGACGCCGTCGTGGTCAGCGCCGTCAAACTCGCCGACGACCGCAGCGGGGACCTCGTCGTACGCCTCTACGAGGCCCACGGCGGCCGGGCCCGGGCGACCGTCCGGCTCGACGACGGCTACGCCGCCGGGCGGGCCGCGTGCGTGGACCTGCTGGAGCGTCCGCTCCCGGGAACGGAGCCCCACGCCCGGGCGGACGGCGCCGTCGTGCTCGTCCTGCGGCCGTTCCAGATGGTCACCCTGCGCGTGCCGAGAGCCTGACGGGGTGCGCCGGGGCGGCCGCTCGGGCGGCCGCCCCCGCGCGGTGCGGCGCTCATCCGAGGCGATCCGGCGCCGAACTTCCCCGGGACATGGAGAACCTCGACGTCAAAACCTCGGGACGAAGATCACCATCGCGACCTCGGTGGATGACACCCGGCCACTCGCCCCGCCGGGACACCGCCTTCGACGACACGGTCCCGGCTCACCGACTAGGGGGGCATCGGCAGACCCGTCCGCCCGCCCCCGGCTTACGATGGCTCCGAGGCCGGGGGAGGCACGGTGACGACGGCGAACACGGGGAGCACGGAGAAGCCCGCGATCCGGCGCGGCACCAACCTGCCGCGGATGGCGGACTTCAACGAGAGCGTGGTCCTGGACGCCATCCGCCGGCACGCGGACGGCCTGAGCCGGGTGGAGCTCGCCCGGGCCACCGGGCTGTCGCCGCAGACCGTTTCCAACATCACGCGCCGGCTGATGGACCAGGGCGTCGCGCGCGAGGCCGGCAAGCTGAACACCGGCAGCGGGAAGCCCCGTACGCTGCTCCAGATCGTGCCGACCTCCCGCTACGCACTCGGGGTCCACCTCGACCCGGCCGTGATCACCACCGTGCTGGTCGACCTCCTGGGCACCGTCGTGGCCCAGCAGAGCCGCCGGACCCCCAGCGGCGGTGACACCGACCGGATCGCCGCCGGCATGGCGGCGTCGGTGTCCGCCCTCGTGGCCGAGTCGGGGGCAGGCGCCGACCGGGTGCTGGGGCTGGGCATCGCCGCGCCGGGGCCCATCGACGCCGCCGCCGGGTGGGTGGTGGACCCGCCGGAGCTGCCGGGCTGGGGCCGCTACCCGCTCCGCGACCGGCTGAGCGAGGCGACCGGCTTCCCGGCGCTGCTGGACAAGGACGTGACCGCCGCGGTCGTCGCCGAGCGCTGGGCGGGCGCCGCCTCCGACAGCCGCAATCTGGTCTTCTTCTACCTCGGCACCGGCTCGGGCATGGGCCTGGTGGTCGAGGACACCGTGCTGCGCGGCGCCTCCGGCAACGCGGGCGAGGTCGGCGGGCTGGGCGCCGGCTTCTCTGTGCGTACGCTCGTCGACGAGGCCATCGCGCTGGGCGTGCTGGGTACGGAGTACACGGTGCTGGACCCCGCCGACGCGCAGGGCGGCCTGGAGCGGCTGGCGGAGCTGGCGGGCGCCGGGGACCGGCGGGCGGCCGGCCTCATCGACCGGCTGGCGGTCCGCATCGGCCGCGGGGTCTGCGCGACGGCCACGCTCCTGGACGCCGACAGGGTCGTCTTCGGCGGCCCGGTCTGGCAACTGCTGGGCAGCCGGCTGCTCGCCACCATCGAGCCGATGGTGGCGAGCAGCCCGTTCGTACGGCCCGCCCACCGCACGACGGTGGCGTCGACCACGCTGGGGGAGAACGTGGCGGCGATCGGCGCGGCCTCGCTGGTGCTCGACAGCGCCCTGTCCGCCCAGCCCAGGACCCTGCTGCTCGGCTGAACGCCCCGCCGCCGGCGCGGCACTTCCCCCATCGTCTTGACGAACGGGCACCAGGCTGCCGCGCCGCCGGGGACCGCACCGGCACCAAAAGCAGCGGAAAACCGGTGAAGTGTCCGCGCGCGGGCCAACCCTGCCTCGCGTGAGATGCCTTGACCCTTCCGGTGTCCACTTCTAGTTTATCCATCCGATAGATAAACGGACTTCGGGCCGAGCCCCGCGGCATGACAAGGATCCCCATGAGCAAAGCACCGCTCGTCCGGCGAAGAGCCTTCGGCCGCGCAGCAGTTCTGCTGGCGGCGTCGCTGGCCGCACTCACCCTGACGTCACCGCCGCCGCTCGCGGCGGCCGCCGCACCCGCGCCGATGTACCCGACCGGGGTCGGCGCCGACCTCGGCCCCGCCTCCGAGACGCTGGGCCTGGCCGCCGAGGCCGGTCCCGACGCCGCCGGGCTGCGCACCGGCGAACTCGACGGCAGGCCCTACTGGCGGACCGACACCGCCGCGGGCACCTCCTACCTCACCTTCGACCTCGACGACGAGTACGTACGGCAACTGCCCTCCGACGACCTCGTCGTCAGCGTCACCTACCGGGACGCCGGCGATGGCGAGCTGACGCTGCGCCAGGGCGCGGACGGCACCGACACCGCCCTCGCCTTCACCGGCACCGACACCTGGAAGTCCGGCGCCTTCGCGCTGACCGGCGCCGACCTCGCCGACGGCAAGGACGTGCTGCGCCTGGCCGCACGCCACGGCGACGCGGCGCGGGACCTCACCGTCGCCGCGATCCGCGTGGGCTCGGCCGGCGCGTCCGTCGAACTCGGCGCCGCCCCGCTCACCGACGGCATCGCCGCACGCCCCGGAGACGCGGCCACCGGACTGGTCACCGGCGTACAGGACGGCCGCGGCTACTGGCAGACGGACCGGAGCACCCCGGGGTCCGAGGTGGGCTTCTTCTACATGAACGTCGCCGACACCTACCTGTACGACACCCGCGACACCGTGTTCGTCAGCATCGACTACTTCGACCGGGGCAACGGCGCGATCGGCCTGCACTACGACTCGCCGGGCGACACGCTCCCCGACCGGTTCAAGCCCACCGAGACCTTCTCCTACGGCGACTCCGGCACCTGGAAGACCCACACCTTCGCCCTCGGCGACGCGATCCTCACCAACCGCGCCAACGGCGCCGACCTCCGGATCCACACGGGCGACTCCGCCGCCGAGCTGAAGGTGGCCGCGGTCCGCGTCGCCGTGGCACCGGGCGAACTCCAGCCGGCCCAGGGCCTGGAGAACCTCATCGACCTGGCCGGGCTGAAGGTGGGCGCGGCCCGCGAAGGCAGCAGAGACGGCCAGTACCCGGCCGGCGCGAAGAGCGAGCTGGCCGCGGCGATCGAAGCCGCCCGCAGGACGGCCGACGACGGGCAGGCCACCGAGGAGGAGCTGCGCGCGGCGCTGCACACCCTCGACGCGGCGCTGCGGGACTTCCTGGAATCCGCCGTCGACACCGACCTCGCCCACGGTGCCACCCTCACGGCGAGCACCGCCTCCGACACCGCCGCCAACGCCGCCGACGAGGACACCGGGACCGCCTGGACCAGCGGTGACGAGGGCGCGGGCGAATGGCTCCAGGCCGACCTCGGCCGCGCCCGCCCCGTCAACGACGTACGCGTCCACTTCAACACCCGCTACGCCTCCCACTACGACATCCAGGTCTCCCGGGACGGCGAGGACTTCACGACCGTCGCCACCGCGGGCGGCGGCGACGACAAGGAGTACCGCACCCGCTTCGACACCGTGACCACCCGCTATCTGCGGCTGTCGCTGACCGGGTACGCCAAGGGCGGCACCTCGTTCGGCGTCGGCGAGCTGGGCATCCGGCACGAGGCCGCCGTCACGGGCAGGCCGAAGCTGGTCCAGACCCGCCACCCGGCCGAGTCGCCCGTCGTCGCCGACTTCGACGCCGCTCGCTACGGAGCCGACCCCTCGGGCCGGAAGGACGCCACCGGGGCGATCCAGCAGGCGCTCTACGCCTGCCAGGACGCCGGCGGCGGCACGGTGTGGCTGCCCGCGGGCACGTACCGGATCACCGACACCCTGGAGATCCACTCCTTCTGCACCCTGCGCGGCGACCACCGCGACCCGGACCGCGGCCGAGACGACTACGGCACCGTGCTCTTTGCCGACCTGCCCCCGGGCGAGGACGGACCGCCGCTGGTGCGCGTCGGCGGCAGCGCCGGGGTCGTCGGGCTCACCACGTACTACCCCGAGCAGAGCGCCGCCGACCCGGTCCCGTACGGCTACACCTTCGAGATCCCGGGCCGGGCCTGGAGCGGCGAGCAGAACTACATGATGAGCACGGTCTCCGACGTGACGATGCTCAACTCGTACAAGGGCATCGGCATCAGCACCCTGCGCAACGACCGCGGCCAGAGCCCCGGTTCCGGGCAGGTCCACGAGTCGGCCACGCTGCGCAACATCAAGGGCACGGTGCTCGCGGAGGGCGTGCGCGCGTACAACGGCGCGGACGTCGGCACATGGGAGAACATCACGCTCTCCAACTCCTACTGGGCCGACGCCCCGCGCGCCTACCGGCCGCCGGAGCGCTCCGCGCTGGACGCGTACACCCGCGCGGAGGGCACCGGGCTGGTCCTGGGCGACCTGGAGTGGGACCAGTTCTACCGGATCAGCCTCGCCGACTTCCGCACCGGCATCCGCATCGTGCCCGGTCAGCGCGCCTCGTTCACCGGCAGCTTCGTCGAGGCCGACGTACGCCGCACCGACGTGGCGCTCAAGGCCGAGGAGTTCGACTCCCGCTGGGGCACGTCCTTCGCCTCCAGCACCCTTCAGGGCAGCGAGTACGCCGTCGACAACGACGCCCAGGCGTACGTGAAGCTCACCGACACCCGGCTGAGCGGCGCGACCGACGGCATCGTCCACCGGCTCGCCGGCAAGGCCCCCCGCTACGAGCCGCGGCCGCTGCCCAGGCCCGCCCGCGCCGCCCTCCACGTGGTGAAGGGCCGGGGCACGAACGGGATCATGCCGGAGGAGGACGCGACGGCCGCCATCCAGCGGGCGCTCGACCGCGCAGGAGCGGCGGGCGGCGGCATCGTCTACCTGCCCGCGGGCTGGTACCGCGTCGAGGGGCACGTCAAGGTCCCCGCGGGCGTCGAACTGCGCGGCGCGTCGGCGGTGCCCAACCGGGACCTGGCCGGCGCCAGCGCCGGCACCGTCCTGATGGCGTACGAGGGCCGCGGCACCGACCGGCCCGACACCGCCACCGCACTGATCACGCTGAACGGCAAGGGCGCCGGCGTACGCGGGCTGCGGGTCTTCTACCCGGAGAACAACCCGGCGCAGGAGGGCGGCCTCACGCCGTACCCGTACACGATCCGCGGCAACGGCACCGGCACGTACACGATGGACATCGGCCTGCCGAACTCCTGGAACGCCATCGACATGGCCACCCACGCCAACGACGGCTTCACCGTCCGCAAGCTTGCCGGCGCCTACTTCAGCCACGGCATCGCGGTCGGCGAGAGCAGGGGCGGCCGTATCGAGGGCGTGCTCTCCAACGGCAACGCGACCAGCCGGATCGGCTACGCGCTGCCCGACTGGTCGCAGGAGAGCGACGTCTTCCCGCAGGTGATCGACGACCCGATGCGCAAGCAGGCGCAGATCGTCACGGTCGACGGCGCCGAGGACCTCACCCTCCTGAACGTCTTCGGCTACGGCTTCCACGACGGCCTGGCCGTCGAGTCCGGCGAGGCCACGGCGTTCAACCTGGGCACGGACAACCTCGGCGCGGACGGACACACCGTCAGGGCCGGGGCGGACAGCGACGTGACCGCGGTGAACGTGCTGCGCTACAACGGCGCCACGCTCAGCGGCCCGGCCCGGCTCGTCAACGTGATGGCCATCAACATGGCCCAGCAGAAGGTGAGCGCGTCGGCCGAACCGGCGTCCGGCGGCACGGTGGCCGTCGGCGGCTACGAAACGGAGCCCGGCACCTACGAGAAGGGCAGCACGGTCACCTTCACGGCGAAGCCGGCCGGGGGACACCGCTTCGCCGGCTGGACGGTGAACGGCGAACCGGCCGGCGGGCGGGAGCCAGAACTCGAACTGGCCGTCTCCGAGGACCTGACGGTGACGGCCCGGTTCGAGGCGGATCCCGCCTGACGGGAGGCGAACGGCCGCGGGGCGTACGGGCGCAGCGCCGGCCCGTACGCCCCGCGGCCCCGGCGGGTCGGATCACCGCCGGAACCCGGCACGATGCTGCCCGTACGGACTTCCCGCGGGGCGGTCCTCGGTGGCGGCCGTCGGCGCCGCGGCGGGTGGTGCCGTCAGGACCGGCGGTGGACGCCGGGCGGGATGCCGGGGCCCGGCAGTACCCGGGACCGGGCGGTCGTGACCTGCCAGGCGCCGTCCGGGCCCGCCGTCCGGGTGAGGTGGAGGATCTCGTGGCCGCGCTGGACGGCCACGTCGGTGCGATGGCGGTCGAACGACGCCCAGGTGACCGCGATGCCGCCCACGGCCCCGGAGCCCGGCAGCGGCACGTCGGGCCACGACCGGCCGGTGGAGGAACTGACCCGCAGCACGGGGCCGGGGCCGGTGGTGAAGCAGCGGACGCCGTCGTCGTCCGCCAGCGTTGCGACGTGGCCGGCGGTCGCCTCGCCCGGGAGCGGGCGGGCGGACGGTCCGTCCGCCGCGCAGAGCAGCAGCCGCCCGTCCGCGGTGCCGAGAACGCCGACGGGCGAGTCCGTATACGGTCCGCCGGTCCCGGCGGCGGCCGTCAGGACCCGCTCGGCCTCCGCGAACGGCCGGGGTTGCCGCCGCTGCCAGTCGAGGGCCGGGTAGGTGTCCGGCCGGGCCGTCAGCCAGGTGGCCCCGCCGTCCGGCAGCGGCACCAGCGCGTGCAGCGTGCCGTCCGGTGTCTCGGCGAGGGCGGGCGCTCCGCCCGCCCGCACCGGCAGTTCGCCCTCGTGGGTGAAGGCCGGCGCCGGGCTCCACCTGAACCGGTGCACCACGGTGCTCTCCCGGGCGAGCAGCTCCAGGTGGTCCGGCCCGTTGCGGCTCTGGAGGACGCATACGGAGTCGAAGCGGTGGCCCCGGGCGAAGTGCAGGCCGCCGCTCCACCGGCCGGGCGGCGGGCCTGGCACGGTCGCGGCACCGGGGACGGGGAGGTCGTTGTTGTGCCAGAACACCCACAGCCCGTCGTCGGGGTCGGGAGCGACGAGTTCGAAGTTGCCGCGCTCGCCGTAGCGGCCCTGGGCGAGGCCGGGAGCGCCCAGCAGCTTCGGGAAGGCGACGTCGGTCAGGGGTGCGGGTGCGGACCCGGCGGCGGGGTGGGACATGGTGCGGTCCTTCGTCTCGAAGGTGGCGGACGGGCCGGGGAGCCGGCGGCCGCTCAGACGGTCACGGCACCGTCCGAGGCGGAGCCGACGGTCGCGGCGTACTTCGCGAGCACGCCCCGCTCCACCGGCCGTTCCGGCCGCCGCCAGGCGCGTCGCCGCTCCGCCAGTTCGTCGTCGGCGACGAGGAGGTCGAGCGTGCCGGCCGACGTGTCGACGGCGACGGTGTCCCCGTCCCGTACCAGGGCGATCGGCCCGCCGTGGTGTGCCTCGGGCGCCACGTGGCCGATGACCAGGCCGTGCGAGACACCGCTGAACCGGCCGTCGGTGACCAGCGTGACGGAGTCGCCGAGGCCCCGGCCGACCAGTGCGCCGGTGATGGAGAGCATCTCGCGCATGCCCGGACCGCCGGCCGGCCCCTCGTAGCGGACGACGACCACGTCTCCCTGGGTGACGGCACCCGCCTGGATGGCGTCGAAGCAGGACTCCTCGGAGTCGTAGACCCGTGCGGGTCCTTCGCGGCGGAAGTCCGCCCGGCCGCCGAGCTTGAGCACGCAGCCGTCCGGCGCGAGCGTGCCCCTCAGGATCGCCAGCGCCCCCGCGGGCTTCGCCGGCTCGAAGACGTCGGCGACCACGCGCTGGCCGGGTGCTTCCACGGCGTCCGCGGCGACCTGCCGCAGCGATCTGCCGTCGACCATGACGACGTCCTCGCGGAGCAGTCCGGCCTCCAGCAGCCGCCGGGCGACCAGGGAGGTGCCGCCGGCGCGCCAGAGGTCGAGTGCGGTGTGCGGGCCGCTGGGCTTGAGGGCGGTGACGATCGGCACCTGCCGGCAGACCTCGCCGATCTCGTCGATGCGCAGCGGCAGCCCCGCCTCCCGGGCGATGGCCAGCATGTGGAGCACGGCGTTCGTCGAGCCGCCCATGGCGGCGACCGAGACCAGCGCGTTGTGCAGGGCGTCGGCCGTGAGGATGCGCGACGGGCGCGCGTCGGCGGCGTACGCGCGCATCGCCACCTCGCCTACGGCCTCGGCGGCACCGCTCTTCTCGTCGGCCACCGCCGGGATGTCGCCGACGCCGAACGGGGCGAGGCCGAGGAAGTCGGCGACGGAGCCCATGGTGTTGGCGGTGTACTGGGCGGCGCAGGTGCCGGCGCCCGGGCAGGCGTGCCGGGCGAGGTCGTCCACGTCCTCCTGGCTCATCCGGCCCACGGCCCGCTCGCCCAGGGCCTCCCACATGTCCTGGATGGTCACGTCGCGCCCGCGCCAGCGGCCGGGCATCATGGTGCCGCTGTAGAGGACCACGGTGGGGATGTCGAGCCTGGCCAGGGCCATGAGGGCGGCGGGCACGGTCTTGTCGCAGCCGACGATGCAGACCATCGCGTCGAACCGGTGGGCGCGCCCCATCAGTTCGATGGAGTCGGCGATCAGCTCGCGGCTGACCAGCGACGCGCGCATGCCGGGCGTGCCCATGGTGAGGTTGTCGGAGACCGCGATGGTGTTGAACTCCATCGGGGTGCCGCCGGCGCGCTCGACGCCCCGGGCGACGTGCCCGGCGAGCGTGCGGTGGGTGAGGTTGCAGGGCATGGTGCCCGTCCACGTGGAGGCGATGCCCACGACCGGGCGGCGCATCTCGTCGTCGGTCAGGCCCATCGCGTACAGGTGGGAGCGCGCGGGTGCGCGGGTGGGATCGTCGGCGATGCTCACGGCCGTTCCTTCTCTGGGCGGTGCGGGGGTCGGCGGGGTGCGCGGGTCAGGTGAACTGCGGCAGGAACCGCTGCTGCGCGGCGATGAGGGCGTCGGTGAGGTCCGCCGCGGCGTCCGGGCCGGTCACGGCCCCGTCCGCGAGCACCGCCTCCACGGCCAGGTCGCGGCTGCCGGTCATCGCGGCCTCCACGGCCAGCTCGACGGAGGCCAGCCGGCGCGCGAGGATCGCCGTCAGCGGCGCGGACAGGTCGGGTACGGAGACCGGCCGCAGCCCGCGGGCGGTGGCCACGCCCGGGATCTCCAGGGCGGCGGCGTGCGGCAGCCCCGGGACGGCGCCGCGGTGGGGCACGTTCACGGAGAACATCTCGCGCCGGTCGAAGGTGATCGAGCGGATGATGGCGACCAACTGCTCCTGCTCGCCCGTCGACCGGTCGAAGACCGACTCGTCCAGCGGCACCCTTCCCTCGGCCTGGTCCTTCATCCCCAGGTACCGGTTCTCGCCCCAGTCGAGGATCTCGGGCACCGAGAAGGCGTCCACGCCGAGCTTCTTGCCGTAGTAGTCGCCGCTCGCCCAGCGTTCGGGGAAGAACTCGACCACGTGCCGGTCGTTCGCCGCCGGATAGGCCCCGTACCTGCGGAAGATCTCCCAGGAGAAGGGGTTGTGCCATGCCTTGCCGTTCTCCCAGATGGATCCGATGTCGGCGGGGTCGCAGGGCTCCGCCAGCTCGCGCTCCATGCGCGCACGCACCAGGGGCCAGGCGTCCTCGCCGCGGTGCCGGAAGTCGTAGATGAACGTCAGGTGGTTGATGCCGGCGTACAGCGTGGAGGTCTCGGCGAAGGGCAGGCGGGCGAAGGCCGCCAGCTCGCGCTGCACGTGGTGCATGCCGTGGCACAGCCCGACGACCTCCGCGCCGCCGTACCGGGTCATGGCGCCCACGTTGGCCGTCATGGGGTTGCTGTAGTTGAAGAAGTGCGCGTCGGGGGCCAGTTCCGCGACGTCCCGCGCGATGTCCACCATGACCGGCACGGTGCGCAGCAGCCGGGAGATGCCGCCGGGCATCACGGAGTCCCCGACGGGCTGGAAGACGCCGTGCGTCATGCAGATCTCGTGGTCCTGCTGCCAGGCGGGCCGCCCGCCGACGCCCACGCACGTGACGACGAAGTCGGCGCCGGGGAGCACCTCGCGCCGGTCGGTGGTGGCGCGTACGCTGATCCGCTCCTCGCAGCCGCGGGCCCGGACCATCTGGTCGGCGAGGCGCGCGGCCACGGACAGCGCCTCGTCGTCGACGTCGACGAGGCGTATCTGCCACGCGCCGAGGTCGTCGGCGGAGATGAGGTCGGCCAGCAGGCCGCGGGTGAAGACGGCGCTGCCTGCGCCGATCAGCACGAGGACGCGGGCGTCTCGCATTGCCGGTGTGCTCCTTGTCTGGTGCGGAAGTCGGTAGCGGGCGCGGTCACGCCTGGATGACGGTGATGTCCCGCTCGCGCAGTGCCGTCAGCGCGTCGACGGGTGCTTCCTGGTCGGTGACGAGCGTGTCGATACGGGAGTTGGGGGCGATCCGCACGGCGCTGCGCTGGCTGAACTTGCTGTGGTCGGCCAGGACGACGAGGCGCTGGGCGGCGGCGACGAGGTTGCGGTCGGTCTCGGCCTCGGCCAGGTGGGCGCCGAGGATCCCGTAGCCGGGGTCGACGCCGAAGGCGCTGAGGAAGGCCATGTCGACGTGCACCTCGGCGAGGGCCTGGGTGGTGAGGTGCCCGAGGAGGGACAGCTCCACGTTGCGCAGCAGCCCGCCCAGCACCAGGACCTGCACGGAGTCGGAGGCCGTGCCGACGGCGTGCGCGATCGCGACCGAGTTGGTGACCACGGTGATGCCGGGGACGTCGGCCAGGTGGGGCACCATCTGCGCGGTGGTCGAACCGCCGGTGAGCAGGATCGTGCTGCCCGGGTCTATCAGGCCGACGGCCGCGGCCGCGATGCGGTGCTTGTCGTCGAGGTTGCGCACGGCCCGCTCGGTGACCGCGTTCTCCTCCGGTTCCGGGGCGTCCAGCGCCAGCGCGCCGCCGTGCACGCGCCGCAGCAGGCCGCGCTCGTCCATCTCGTCCAGGTCGCGCCGTACCGTCGAGGTGCTGACGCCGAGCGCCTCGGCCAGCTCCTCCACCCCGACGGAGCCGCTGCGGCGCACGTGCTCCAGGAGCCTGGTCCTGCGCTTCTCACCCAGCATCAGTACCCGGCCTTCCGGTCCACCAGGTTCACCAGGGGCGAGCCCGCGAGGAACCGTCGTACGTTCTCGGTGAAGAGGGCCTTCACCTGTTCGTGGTAGCCGGGTGCAAAGCCGGCGATGTGCGGAGTCACCAGAACGTTCGGCTCCTTCCAGAGCGGATGCGAAGGCGGTAGTGGCTCTTCCGCGAAGACGTCCAGCGCGGCGCGCCCCACCTGGCCGCTGCGCAGCGCGTCCAGCAGCGCGGTCTCGTCCACCACACCGCCGCGGGCGGCGTTGATCAGCATGGCACCGTGCTTCATCTTCGCGAAGGCCGCCGCGTCGAGCAGGTCCCGGGTGCCGTCGGTGTACGGCACGGTGAGCACGACGTAGTCGGAGGCGGCAAGCAGGTCGTACAGCCCCTCGGGGCCCACCAGCGCCGCCGGGTCGCCGGCGGCCTCCTCGCCGTAGCGCTCCCCGGCGCGCGGGCCGCCGCGCCGCAGGCCGACGACGTTCATCCCGAACGCCGCGGCGAGCCTGCCGATCTCCCGGCCGATGCGGCCGTAGCCGACGACGCCGACGGTCGCGCCCGGCAGCATGCGGGGCATCAGCCGGTTCCAGCGGTGGGGGAAGTCGGGCCAGCGGGCGTCCTGCTGGAGCCGGATGGTCTCGGGCAGGTGGTGGGCGTGCGCGAGGATCATCATCAGTACGTACTCGGCCAGCGGCCTGGGGGAGACGCCGCCGATGGTGGTCAGGGGAGTGCCGGAGGCCCACAGGTCGGTGCCGACGACGTGGTCGCAGCCGGAGGTGTCCAACTGGACCCACCGCAGCCGGGGCGCCTGCGCCCGCGTGGGGAGGGCGGTGCCCGTATAGAGGACGTCCGTCCGGGCCAGGAGATCGGGGGGCAGGTCGTCTGCGGAGGCGGCGAGGTGCTTGTGCACGTGCACCTCGGGGGAGACGGCTGCGACCTCGGCGAGCCAGGCGTCGTCGAAGTCCAGCGTCACGCAGATGTCGACCATGTCTTTCCCCATCACTTGATCCCGGACCGGGCCATGCCCTCGACGAAGTGGCGCTGGAAGAGCGCGAAGACCACCAGCATCGGAAGCATCGACACCAGCGACATCGCCATCAGCGCGCCGTAGTCGTGGCCGTACTGATTCTTCAGGAACAGCAACCCCACCTGGAGGGTGTAGCTCTCCGGATCCTTCAGCACGATCAGCGGCCAGGCGAACTCGTTCCACCGCCACATGAAGGTGAAGATCACCAGTACGGCGATCAGGGGCCGGCAGAGCGGCAGCACGACCCGGGTGAAGATCCGTATCTGCCCCGCACCGTCGACCTGGGCGGCCTCGATCAGCTCGTCCGGGACGGCCATCATGAACTGGCGCGCCATGAACAGCCCGAACGCCTCCGCCAGCCGGGGCAGGATGACGCCCCAGTCGGACCCGATCAGCCCGAAGTCCACCACCAGATGGAACTGCGGCACCATGACCACCTGCACGGGCACCATGAGGGTGCTGAGGATCAGGAGGAAGAGGACGTTGCGCCCCGGGAACCGGAGCTTGGCGAACGCGTAGCCGGCCATCAGGTTGATCACGACCGTGAGCGACACCGCCGCCACCGCGATGACGACCGAGTTGAGGATCCACGTCGGGTACGGGAACTTGCCCCACGGCTCGCTGAAGTTCGCCCAGTTGACCGACGTCGGCCACAGCCGCAGGCGGGAGCCGCGCACGTCCGCGGGCGTGGAGATGGACGTGACCACCATCCAGTAGACGGGGAACAGCATGGCCAGCGCGGCCGTGACCGCCAGGGCCAGCCGGGCCCGCAGCACGCGGCGCTCCCGCGCGTGGATCGTCAGGGGGGCACGGCTTTTCATGCGGCCCCCCGGCGACGGCTCACGCGCCACTGGACCAGCGTCAGGGCGAGCACGATGACGTACAGCAGCACGCCGATCGCCGACGCGTAGCCCTGCTGCCGCTGCTCGAAGCCCGCGGTGTACGCGTAGGTCACCAGCATGGTGGTGGAGTTCCCGGGGCCGCCGCCCGTCATCACGTAGACGATGTCGAAGACCTGGAAGCTGTTGATGATCCCGATGACCAGCAGGAAGAACGTGGTCGGGGCGAGGGCCGGCAGCGTGATCGAGCGGAGCGTCTGCCACCACCCGGCGCCGTCGCAGCGGGCCGCCTCGTACTGCTCGCGCGGGATGCCCTGGAGCGCCGCGAGGTAGACCACCATGGTGAAGCCGAGCCCGATCCACAGGGTCACGATGATCAGGGAGAGCATGGCGGGGCCGCCCTCCGACTGCCAGGCGACCCGGCCGATGCCGACGGCGTCCAGCACGGCGTTGACGATGCCGAGGTCCGCGTTGAACATCCACGCCGCCGCCAGGGCGCTGCTCACGCCGGAGATGACGGCGGGCAGGTAGAGCACGGCGCGGATGAGGCTGCGTCCGGGCATGGGCTTGTTGAGCAGCAGCGCGGCCCCCAGTCCGGCCGCCAGGCACAGCGGTACGGACACCACGGTGTACAGCGCCGTGTTGAGCAGGGCCTCCCAGAAGACCTCGTCGTCCAGGATCTCCCGGTAGTTGCCCAGGCCCACCCACTCGGTGATGCCGAAGCCGCTCGTCTCCTGCATGCTCAGCCAGAACACCCGCAGCAGCGGCCAGAACATGAAGACCGCGAAGACCGCCAGGGCGGGGGCGGCGAAGGCCAGGCCGGCGAGCGCCTCGCGCCGCCTGCCGGGCGACGACAGGGTGCCCAGCCGCTTGCGGGGCGCGCGCGGTGGCGCCGGCCGGGGCGGTGCCGGCCGGGTGTGACTGCTTGCCAGTGCCATCGACGTCTCTTCCCGGCTCAGGCGGCGAGTGCTTCGTCGAGTGCGTCCGACAGCGCGCCGAGCGCGTCGTCGGCTGACTGGCCGCCGGTGAAGAAGGTCTCCAACTGCTGTACGAGCGCGTCGTTGACGGCCGCGAAGCCGGGCAGGGTGACGAGCCGGGCCAGGTCGGTCGGAATGGCGGTGGCCTGCGTCTGGTAGGTGGGCATGAGGTCGGGCCGGACGGCGAAGTCCAGGCGGGTGTCGGCCAGTTCCTTGCGGGCCGGCAGCACCGTGGTCTTCTCGCAGAACGCCTGCATGTTCGCCGGCTCGGCGAGGAAGGACGCGAACGCCGTCGCCGCCTCCGGGTTGCCGCTCTGGGTGGTCACGGCCACCGCGTTGCCGCCGAGGTCCGCGGCGGCGCCGCCGGATCCGCGGGGCAGGTAGGTGACGCCGAAGTCGAAGTCGGTCGTACGTTTCGTGAGGTCCGCCAGGAGGAAGTCGCCGACGAAGCCCATGGAGATCTTCCCCGAGGGGAACACCAGGTCGGGGCTGGTGTTCGTCTTCAGCATCAGGTTCGTGGGCATCAGCCCGTCGTCGTAGAACGACCGGGTGAAGGCGAGCGCGCTGCGCGCCTCCGGCGAGTCGAGCACGGAGCTCTTTCCGTCGTCGGACAGGGCCCGGCCGCCGTTCTGCCACAGCCAGTTGAACCACCGGAAGGCGCCGGCCTGCTGCCAGTTGACGCCGAAGGCGGGCTGCCCGGTCTTCGCCGAGAGCCGCTCGGCGACCTCGATGAACTCCTCCCAGCTCCACGCCTCGTCCAGCGCCTGCGGCACATCCGTGATGCCGGCGGCCGCGAAGTGGTCCTTGTTGAACACCACCGCTGTGGTGTCGGTGTGGTGCGGTATGCCGTACGGCTTGCCCTCGTACTGGACGCCGGCCCACAGCGCGTCGAGGAAGGCGGCCCGCTGGTCGCCGACGGCGGAGCCGAGTTCGAGCAGCACGCCCTGGGAGGCGTACAGGCCGATGTCGTTGTAGGTGACGCGGAAGAGGTCGGGGCCCTGCTCCGACTGGAGCCGGGCGTCGAGGGTCTGCCGCATCTGGTCGAAGGGAAGTTGTTCCACCTTGACCTTCACCTCGCCGTTCTTCTTCTCGAAGGCGCGGGCGAGGGTGTTGAAGGCGGCGATCTCGGCGTCGGAGCCCCAGACCGAGAAGGTCAGGGTGCCCGGAGAGCCGTCGCCCGAGGACGATCCGCAGGCGGCGAGGGTGCCGCCCACGGTGACGCCGAGAGCGGCGGAACCGGTGGTGCGCAGGAACTGACGTCTGTCGAGCAGCATGGGTGCCTCCTTGTGGCTCCAGCCGACCTGGCCTGTTCCTATCAGCGCCCTCCAGAATGCGTCAATAACTTGCACGAAACTTCAGGGTGGCCGTGCGGGTTGCGCTCAGTAGACCCTTGACAGGCGTGAACGGCCGTCGTTAACTGGCGCGAGTTGGCAATTTTGAGCGTTGATGCTCAAGAGTGCGTGAATTGATCGGCGGGGCCGCCCGGGGAGGCTGCTGTGGGAGCACGAATCCACTCAACGCCCCGGCCGTTCCTCCCACGGGCGGACGGCACCGAGCACCCGGCCGGCCCGCTCGTCGACCGCCCGGATCGTGGCCGCGGACACCTCCTGCGGGGTGTGCCAGCGAACGCCGTCGGCGTCCCGGTGCCAGCCGAGCAGCACGTGAACCACGGTGGCACCCCCCTGCCGGCCCGCCGCGAGCGGCGCGGCCGGGCCGTCCTCGGCGGCGTGCGCACTGACCAGCAGGGCCACCAGCAGGCCGGCCGTGCGGTCGGCCAGCAGCCGCCAGCTCTGCGCCGGCGCGAACGGCTGATAGGCGAGCGCCAGCGTGATCGGCCCCCGTTCCGCGACGGCGCGGTCGAGCGCCCCGGCGAACTCCGCGGGCCGCGTGACGTCGGCGACGACGTGTGCCGGCGCGGCCGGCCGCGCCGTACCGGAGCCGGCCGGGCGGCGGGACACCACCGTCGTCGGCCAGCCCCGCCGCAGACAGGAACCGACGGCCGGGGCCAGGATCCCCGTACCTCCGACGACCAGAACGTGAGTGTGCATGACTGACTTCGATCTCCTCGTGGTGGGCGAGCTGAACGCGGACGTCATCGTCGCGTGCGGCGCGGTCCGGCCGGCCTTCGGGCAGGTGGAGGACATCGTCGACGACGCCCGCATCGTCCTCGGCAGCTCCGGGGCGATCACCGCCTGCGGGGCGGCCCGGCTCGGGGCCCACGTCGCCATGGCCGGCGTGGTCGGCGACGACTGGCTCGGCGAATTCGTGCTGGCACGGCTCCGGGAGCGCGGGGTGGACACACGGTACTGCGTGGTCAGGCCCGGCCGGCGGACCGGGATGAGCATCGTGCTCGGCGCCGGCGGCGACCGCTCCACGCTCACCTTCCCCGGCGAGATCGGCCGGCTGGCGGCCGACGACGTCCCGCCCGGGGCCCGGAACGCCGCGGGGCACGTACACGTCAGCTCGTACTTCCTCCAGTACGACCTGTGGGCGGGCCTGCCCGGCCTGCTGCGCGCCGTGCGCGACCGCGGCGCCACCACCTCGGTCGACCCGAACTGGGACCCCGGCCGGCAGTTCACCCACGGACTGCCCGAACTGCTGCCGCTCCTCGACTACCTCCTGCCCAACGAGGCCGAGGCGCTGCGCATCACAGGCCGCGACACGGTCGGGCAGGCCGCGGCGGACATCGCCGCACGCGGCGCCTGCGCCGTCGTCAAGCGCGGCGGCGACGGGGCGCTGGCGCACCACCCGGACGGCACCGTCCGCACCGTCGACGCGCCCCGCGTCGAACCGCTGGAGACCACCGGAGCCGGCGACTCCTTCAACGCCGGGTTCCTCGCCACCCTGGCCGCCGGCGGCGACCTGACCGCCGCGCTGCGCACCGCCTCGGCCTGCGGCGCCCTGTCGACCCAGGGCCGCGGCGGCACCGCCGCACAGCCCACCGCCGACCGGGCCCGCGAGGTCGCACACACCCTGACCGTCGGCACCACCACCGCAGATGGAAGCGAGACAGCGTGAGCACCGCAACCGAGTCACCACTGGCCCGCACCACCGAGGGCGAGGTGACCAGCCAGCCCGGCATCTGGCAGCGCGTGATCGACGCCGCCGGCGAACTCGGCGCCGTACTGCCCGAGGAAGGCGCCCGCGTCCTCGGCCTCGGCTGCGGAACCTCGTACTACGTCCTCGACTCCTACGCGCGCCGGCGGCAGCAGCTCGGCCACGGCGTCACCCGCGCCGCCATCGCCACCGAGCTGGACGACCGCGACCCGTACGACGCCGTCGTCCTGCTCTCCCGCTCCGGCACCACCAGCGACCTGGTGCGGGTGGCGCGCGAGATGTCACAGCACACGCGGACCATCGCCGTCACCGGCACCCCGGGCTCCCCGCTCACCGAGGCCGTCCACGACACCGTGGCGCTGGACTTCGCCGACGAGCGGTCCGTCGTCCAGACCAGGTACGCCACCAGCGCGCTGACGCTGCTGCGCGCCTCCATCGGCGACGACGTGTCCGAACTGCCCGCCCGCGCCCGGGCGGCGCTGGCCGAGCCGCCGGCCTTCCGGCCCGCGGACTTCGACCACGTGGTCTTCCTCGGCTCGGGCTGGGCCCGCGGACTGGCGGAGGAGGCGGCCCTGAAGTGCCGCGAGGCCGCCCGGATGTGGACGGAGTCCTACGCCACCCTGGAGTACCGCCACGGCCCCATCGCATGCGCCGGCCCGCGCAGCCTGGTCTGGGCGCTGTCGCCCCTCCCGCAGGACGTACGCGACGCCGTCGGCGCCACCGGCGCCACGCTCCGGGTGAGCCGCGACGACCCGCAGGCCGAACTCGTCCGCGTCCACCGCCTCGCCGTCGACTACGCCCGCCACCGCGGCCTGGACTGCGACGCGCCCGCGCACCTGTCCCGGTCCGTGGTGGTGGACTGACCATGCCCGTCGTCCAGCTCACCACCGATCGCGCGGTGGACGCCGGAGTCCTCGGCCGGCTGGCGTCCGCCGTCGGCGCCGGGCTCGGCCTGACCCCGGACGCGGTGGTCGTCCAGAGCATCGTCGCCGCCCGCTCCGCCTCGGGCGGCGGCCCCGCCCCGGCCGCCGTGGCGGTCGTCCGCGGCCGCCCCCGGGACCCCGCCGCCATGCGGGACGCGGTCGAGCGGGCCGCGGCGGCGCTCGCCGGCGCCCTGGCGCTCGACCCGGACCTCGTCTTCGTCACCTGGCCGCAGCCGGGGACGGCCGCGAACGGCAGCGGGGCGCTGCCCGCCCCTCACCCCCAGGGAGACCACCCGTGACAGCCCGCTACGAGCCCCACCCCGACCCCGAAGGCGTCCTCGCCGACTGCGACCGCCGCGCACTCGAACGTGAGGGCATCCCGATGTTCCTCGCCCTGGAGGATCTCACCGGCGCGCTCCCGCCGGTGCGCGAGCAGGACGCGCTCCGCGAGGGCCCCGAACTCGCCGCGCTCAACCGCGCCTACGCCGACCGGCTGCGCCCCGGCGCCCCCGACGACGACCTGGCGGCGCTCGCCTCGGTCCTCACCGTGCTGGCCCGCACCCACTTCGACGAAGGGAGCCGGGCGTGACCGAGGCCGGATTCCAGCAGCACGGCACAGCGCTCGAGCAGGGCAGGTACCTGCGTGTCGTGAACTACCACAACACCCCGGCCTCGATGGCCGGCGAGCTGCGCGCGGAGCTGACCGCGTACGCGGACTCGTTCGCCTCCGTCACCCTGGCGGACCTGGACGCCTTCTACGCCACCGGCGAGTGGCCCCTCGACCGGCCGGCCTTCGTCCCCGTCTTCTACGAGGGCTACCTCAACACCGCCACCGTGGCCGCGCCGATCTGCGACGAGCTGGGCATCACCGCCTGGTTCCCCGTGATCACCCGGTTCATCGACTGCCCGGTGCCGCAGCAGCGCGCCTTCGCCGACGCCCACCACATCACGCTGGTGGAGGAGGAACGCGCCGCCGAGCGCCTCGCGATGACGTGGGACCAGGTCGCGCAGCTCGCCGAGCGGCACGTCGTCACCCCCCACACCGGGTCCCACGAGGAGATCGCCAAGGTGGTCACCGCCGAGGACTACGAGCGCGAGATCTTCGCCCCCCGGCGGGCCGTCGAGCGGGTCACGGGCCGCGAGGCGCCCGCGTTCGTGTGGCTCTACGGCTCCCCGTACGGCACGAGCCCGGACCACGACCGTGCCGTACGGGACGCCGGATACCGCTACCAGATCAGCAACACCATGATCCAGCGCATCGCCTGAGGCCCGGCCTCAGCCCTCGCCCGGCGCGGCCGGCACCCCGGCCCGGATACCGCTGAGCGGTCGCGGAGCGCACCGCGTCGACATCGGCTGAACCCGCCGAGGGCGACACCGGCCGACCCGGCACGGCCGGCTCCGGTAGTGCTCAGTCCGGCACCGCTCGGTCCGGTACGGCCAGTCCGCGGAAGACGATCGTGGTGATCTCCGCCCGCAGCGCGGTCAGGTCCGCGGTCAGGTCCCGCTGCAACTGGGTGGTCACCGTGTCGAGAAGAGCCTCGACGACATCGACGGCGATCCGCAGCGGCATCTGCCGGAACACGCCCTGCGCCATGCCGTCGCCGAGGATCGCGCGCAGCAGGGCGGTGTCCTCGTCGGTCGCGGTGAGATAGAGCGGCACCCCGTCGGGTCCCCGGTGGGACACCACGATCTCGATGCCCGCCGTGATCTCGGGGCGGTGGGCGTCGACGTAGGCGAGATGGCTCTCGGCGTACGCGCGAAGCCGCGCGGCGGGCTCCGTGTGCGCGGCGACCGCTTTCGCCCGCGCCTCCTCCAGCGCGGTGAAGACGTGGTCGACCACATGCAGCAGGAGGGTGTCCTTGGAGGCGAAGTAGTACACGATCGCGCTCTTGGCGACTCCCGCGCGGCGGGCGATCTCGGCGAGCGAGGCCCGGGGATACCCCAGTTCGTTGACCGTGGTGATCGCCGCCTGTACGAGCTGTGCGCGTCGTGCGGTCTCGGTGAAGGTCCGCGCCGCGTCGGATGATGACGACATGGTCACCATCCTCCCCCCTGGTCCGGCGAGGAGACGACGAACTCGTCGATGACCCCGGGTGCGGCCTGCGCGGCGAAGGCGACCGCCTCGTGCGCGGAGATGTCGGGTGCCTCGTACGCGCCCCAGCCCGCGGCCGTCATCGCGGCCACGGTGCTGAGGCCGAGCCGCCGCTGCAACAGCGACTGGCGCACCGCGACGGTGCTCACCGCGTCACGGCGCAGCGCCGAGGTCGTACGGCTCACCAGCCCGGCGCGTACGACGAGATGGTCACCGACGATGGCGTGACCGAGGGCCCGGTAGGCGACGACCGCACCGAGCAGGGCGATCGGCCAGAGGGCGCCCGCCGCCCACAGCACCCGCGCCGGTACGGCGCCGGACGCGGCGGGTACGGCGACGACCGCCGCGGGCACGGCGGCGGCCCAGGTCGCCCACCACAGGCGCCTGCGCAGCGCGGCCGGCGGATGGGCCGCGAGCGGCGCGGCGAACGTGCCGGGCGAGCCGAGCACGCGGCCGGCCACGGCGTGGGCGACGCGGACCGGCCCGCGGGGCAGGATGGCCGTGGGCTGCTCCATGCTCCACAGGCCGAGGCCCGTGGTGATGACGTTGGTGTCGGCCGTTCCCATCCAGCGCCACAGGAGCGGTTCGCCGATCGAGACGCCGCGCATCCGCGCTTCGTCGCGGCCGACCTCGCGGGTGCTGAACAGGCCGCGACGGGTGCGCAGTTGACCGGTGCCGCCGGTGCGCACGCGGGCGAGTTCGAACCCCCAGTACGAGGTGAAGAAGTTGACGCCCATCGCCAGGGCGCCGATGAGGCCGACGACGATCACGGCGACGGCGACGGTCCCCGGCCGGCCCAGCGAGCCCCGGTCCGCGAGAGCGGTCGCGGCGTCGAGCAGGTCGACGCCGAACGTGGCCGCGAACCAGTACAGGCCCCAGAGCAGACCGGCGGCCGTGAGATACGCCCAGATGCCGACCACGTTGTGGACGACCCACGAAGGGCGCAGGGTGGCGAGGACATCGGCGTCCGGCTCGCCCGGCGCCTCCCGGGCGGTCGCGGTCTCCGCCGGTGTGGCCTGCGTCGGGGCCTGCGTCGGGGCCCCAACTTCTGCCGGGGACCGGCCCTCGAGGAGCAGCTCGCGCAGCCGGGCGGCGTCATCCCTGGTCAAGGCGTCGAGGAACAGGGCCGATTCACCGGCCCCGGTCTGCTGCCCGGCTCCGACCGTGACGACCCGGAGGCCGGTCAGGCGGTGCCGGAGCTTCGCGTGGGTGTCGACGCTGCGGACCCGGTCGCGCCGCAGGGTGCGGTGCCGCCGGACGAGGACACCGGTGCGCCGTTCCACGTCGGTGGCGGTGATCCGGTAGCGCGTGAACGTCCAGCGCACGATGTCGGCGACGGCGCCGCCCACCCCGACCACCGCGACGAGGGCCAGCGGCCACAGGGCGGACAGCGAGGGCTCGACCCCGACGGCGAAGACCGCGACCGCGCCGGGCACGAACGAGAGGACGCTGCGCGCCAGATCGACCCAGATGACCCGGGGGCTCAGACGCTGCCAGCCGCCCGGCGCCGTGCCCGTGGCTGCGGCCATTGCCGCGGGTTCGGTGGCGGCGCTCATGTCGCGTCCCCCTCGACCAGTTCCGCGACGGCCGCCAGGCGCGTCGCCGCCTCTTCGGCGGTCCGCCGGTCGAGCCCCTGAACGGCAATCGCGCCGGACGACGAGGCGGTGGTCACGCGCAGCGTGGAGAGGCCGAGGAACTGTTCCAGCGGCCCCCGGACGGCATCGACGGTCTGGATACGGGAGGTCGGCGCGACCCGCCACTCCCGCACCAGCCAGCCGCTCGACGCGTAGGCGGCCTGCTCGGTGAACTCCCACCGGTGCACCCGGTAGCGCCACCACGGCTCGACGGCCAGCTTGACCGCGAGGACCGCCGCGACCCCGGTCGCCGGGACGAGCACCCAGACGCGGGCGGGCTCCCACAGCACCCAGGTCACGACGAGCGCCGAGAGCAGGAGACCCCATTGCAGGAGGGCACGCAGCATCCACCACAGCACGGCCCGCCGCTCCACGCGCAGACGCGGAAGGCGCACGTGCATCTCACCGTGCTCCGGCTCCCGCTCCTGGTCCGGCGTGGGCTCCGCCACGGGGAGGGTGTCCATGAGCGCTTCTCCTGACCCTTGACCGATCGGTACATGGCTTGACCGTTCGGTCTAATCTTATACCTGTCGGTTCAGGAGGAGGTCCGCGCGGGAGCCACGGGGAAGCGACCCTTCAGTGCCCGGGGGCCGGCGCTCTCCCGCCGACTCGTCAGGGATCTCTCGGAGCGGGCGGCGGGACGGGCGGGTGCGGGTGGCAGGGAGGGCTCAGAGCTCGCTGTCGATGCCGGTGACCGCCGGCGGGCCGAGCGGCGCGTCGGTCTCCTCGACGCCTGATCCGCGCAGAGCCGCCGCGACGAGCCGGGTGGCGTCCAGTTCGGCCTCGTAGCGGTCCGGAGCCTCGATTTCGAGGCGGACGGAGAAGGTGTTGTCCTCGTTCCGTGTGAGCAGGTCCAGACCTTCGTTCTCGCTCACGTCCGTGTGCAGTGAAGCCAGCTTCTGCTGGAGAGCCGTCACCGCGGACGGTGTGACGGGAGAGAGGAATGTGCCGGGGACGGTGATGATGAATCGGGACATGACGCTCCTTACCCGGAACGGCTCGCGTTCACCGTGCTGCTGCCCTCACACGCTCCGATGAATCATGCGGCCATGGTGACGCCCCCGGGAAATCCCCCCGGGGGTGCTCCTCACCCAGGTCAGGAAGGGCCGGGACCACGTTCGCCCGAGGGGGTCGCCGGGCGGTGGTGCCACCGCAGCATGCTCGCCGCCCACCCGCTGCCCCACTCCAGGTTCGGGCCGGCGGGGTGCGTCCTGCCGAGGCCGGGGAGATCCGCTTCGTCGTCGGCGGACAGCTCGCGGTACGTGGCCAGGCTCTCCAGCAATTCGGTGACCCGCCTGCCGGCGCCGGCGTGGTCTCCCCGGGCCGCCAGCCGCCGGCGCAGCAGTTCCGCCAGCCCGTCGCCTTCGAGGTCCCCGAGCAGCACGTCCAACGGGACCTTCCCGACGCCGCCGTGCTCGTCGCCCCGCGCGTACAGCAGCAGCGCCAGTACCTCCAGGCCGAGCACCGGATCGTTGTCGCTCATCTCCTCGGGCCAGGCCGGCTGCAACAGTTGGGCGGCGCGGTGCACCGCCTGCCCCCACTCGGGCGCCACGGCCCCGTCGGTTCCGTCACCGCGGGCGGCAAGCCTGCCCGCGGTCCACCACAGCACCTCGACGTTCATGCATGGCACCGTACGGCCATCACCCTCCGCCGCGACAGAGTGACCTTGACGGCATCGACCGGTCGTTCGACGAGCGTGTGGCTCCTGGACATCGGGGCAGGTTTCGACGGGAGGCGCGGGATGACGAGGTTTCGGCTGGCGGCGTACGCCGTGTGCATCGAGGGCGGACGGGTGCTGCTCGCCCGGCACGTGCCGCCGACGGGCGGGAGCAACTGGACCCTTCCGGGCGGCAGGGTCGAGCACGCCGAGGATCCGTTCCGGCGACCGGCCACGTCGCCGCCGTCCCGGTCGGCGGGCTGATCCGGCACTGAGGCGCGCGCTCCGTCAGCGGCGCAGTGCCTTGCGGCGGGCGGCAGGGCGTACGCGCGCCCACGCCTGCGGAAGCTGGTCCTCCCGCGTACGGGCCGCGGCCCTCTCCTCGCCGTGCAGCACGCCCCACGTGAAGGCGGACTCGCCCGCCGCCTGCGCGGCGAGCGCTATGCGGAGCACGGCGTCGCGGGTGACGACGCCGTCGTGCTGGGCGCCGCTCACCTGCTGTACCGCCTTCGCGCGCCTGCGGAGACGGTTCGCGGGCTTCCCCAGCGCCGGGCGGGCCGCCTCCGCGGCGTAGCGGAGCCTCTTGGCGGCCTTGCGGGCGTGGTGGATCGCCGCGTCACGCTCGGGCCCCGAGGGCATGGCCAGCGCGCGTTCCATCCGGCGGGCGAGCCGCCCGTACTCCTTCAGGAGCGCCTTGACCAGGACCTTCTCCGGCTTTCCGGCCGCCTTGGCGCGCAGCGGCGGAGCTTCGCCCAGGGCCGCCAGCCCGTTCAGCAGCTTCAGGTAGCGGGGGGAGGCGAGCGCGTCGAGGGTGCGGCGCCGGCCTTCGGCCCGCTGCGTCACGTCCCAGACCTGGAGCCGCGCGGTGACCGGGCCGAGGACCTGCTCGCCCGGCAGCTCACGGACACCGGAGGCCAGCCGCTCGTGGAGCACCTCGTGGTCGCGCTCGGCGCCGAGTTCCTGGGCGAGCCACCTCAGATCCTGCCGGATGGGGTCGGTGACCTCGCGATCGAGGACGGAGCGGTACGAGCGCAGGCAGTTGCGCAGGCGGCGGGCGGTGGTGCGCATCTGGTGCACGGCGTCGTCCGCTTCGCGCCGGACGGCGGGGTCGAGGTCCGTCAGGTCGGCGGCCATCCGGCGCACGTAGGCGAGCACGTGGTCGCCGGCCGACTTGGCGGCGGTCCCGGCAGGCGCGTCCGGCGTGCGCTTCAGCAGCGGCGTGGTCTCCGTGAGGGCGCGGACCACCTTCGACGGGCTGTGCGCGCGCTCGACGCCGTTCTTGCGCAGCACCTTCTCGACACCGTCCAGGAGCGAGGGGTCGCCGTCGTCGGCGAGTTCGACCTCCATCTCCGACCACACCGCGTGCCCGCCGGTGTCGAGCAGCGACTCGGCATGCACCGCGTCCATGCTCAGCTCGGCCAGGAGGTTGCCCTCGGCGTCCTGGAGGCGATGCCCGGAGCGGGTCGTACGGATCCGCACGACCGGCCGCAGCGGAGCTCCGCGGGTGCGGGAAACGGTGAGCACCCGCAGCTCCTCGGGCACGTCCTCCGGCGACGACGTGGACCGGATCTCCTCCCGGCTGTCGCCCGGCAGCGGCAGTTTCAGGTGCCAGCCGGCGTCCGTGCCGCCGGTCCTGCGCCGCAGGGACGCACCGGTGCGCGTCAGCCGCAGGTCGTCGGTGTCGTAGTAGACGGCGTCCAGCTCCTCCACCCCGCCCTCTGCCAGCGAGGCGACCGAGCGCACACCGGTCAGGTCGGGCAGCCAGGAGACACCGTCGGCAGCGGTCGCCGCGTACTTGCGTTCCGTTTCTCGTTTCGACTTGGCCATACGGTCTCCCATGCCGCGCTGCGACGTGCGGCCGGCTGTCGGATCGTGCCCGCAGACCGGCCAGGGGGTGCTGGTCGGCCCGTGGGTTGCTGGACTGAAGCAGGCGGGTCAGATGCGGCGGTGACGTCCGTAGTGCTCGTTGAGCTGATCATGGTAGGCCGAGTCGCCGATGTGCTTGTCCCTGTCGAACTCCGGCGAGTCCTTGATCTGGCTCTTCGTGAGGTCCACGAAGATCTTCTCGTTCTCGACGTCGATGCGCGTGACGGTGCCCGCGGGGAGCAGGACGTGCTTGCCCAGGATCCACACGCCGGTGTCGACCACGAGGTAGGCCGCGCCGACGTCGTCCGAGTGCTTGTCGACCTTGCCGATGCCGCCGTCGGTCGCTTCGACCTTGTAGCCGATCAGGCTGCTGCCCGGGGCGCGGCCGGATGCCGGGGGATAGCCCCAGAGATTGTCGCTCATTGCACAGGCTCCCTCAGTGGAAAGTCTTCCTCGCGGCAGACGGCGAATCCGTGACTGCCGCTCAACGAACCGGGTGTCCGGTCGCACCGGTCTCACACGTGCGGCCGGCGGCGAGTTGGGCGCGGACCCCGGAAACAGGCTGGGCCAGGACCCGGTACGGGAGCCCGCCGCCGCCGGTGCCCGGTCGCGGGCGGCGGGCCGGCAGCGGGCTGAAGTGCCGGTACGCCGTGCATGTGTGCGATCGGGTGGGGTAGGTGCGACCCGTGGTGAGTGAACGCGGCGCGTCCCTGCCGAGAGGCGATGCGCATACGGAGATCCTGTTCGGGCCGGTCCGCGGCCGCCCCCCGGGGGCACCCGCAGACGGGTCCGGCGCATGAAGGCGGCGGGCGACCTCATGGCACCTCAGCACCCCGCCGACCGTGACGGCGACCGGCCGGGCCGGTTCTCGCGCCTGGCGGAGCACGCCTCGAACTTCACCAGCTCGCCCGGCTTCTTCGGCGTGTGCCTCGTGCTGGTGGCCGCCGCGATCACCGCGCACATGCTGAAGCTGCCCACGCCGTGGCTGCTGCTGGTGGGCGAGGCGATGTCCGCGGTGGCGCTGCTGCTCCTGGCGCTGCTGAAGACCTCCGAACGGCGCGCCGAGTACGCCATCCAGCGCAAACTCGACGCCATCGCCGCCGCTTTGCTGGAGATCCAGCAGGGGGAGCCGGGGGTCGCGAGCGAGGAACTCCGCGAAGCCGTCAACATGGAGCAGCAGACCTGACGACGGCCCGGCCACGGGAAACCCGAGGATGCTCCCCTCACGCCGTGACACGGGGGCCCGCTGTGCTCTGCTGGTGGCGTAACCGATTCTCTGCACGCCGCGGCCGACCTACCGTGGCCGTATGCACTCTCCGATCACGGGCACCGCGGCCGGTGTGCCGTTCACCGCACTGCCACCGGCCGGCGACGGCCCCGCGCCGCTGATCGTCACGTGGCACATGCTTGACCCGCCGAGGTCCGACGCCGCGTTCGCCGCCGCGTTGCCGATGAACGACGTGCCCGCCTGGCGGGTGCACCTCGGTATGCCGATGTGCGGGGCGCGCATGGTCGACGGCAACATGGCCGCCGGGTTGGAGCTTGTCCGCAGGGACGCCCTGATGGCCGCTCTGTACCCGTTCGTCCGGCAGGCGACCGAGGAGTTCCCGGCCGCGCTGGCGTCCCTCCGCACGCAACTGCCGGTCGACGACGGCCCGATCGGCGTGCTCGGCGGCTCGCTGGGCGGAGCCGTCGCGCTGCGGATCCTCGCCGACACCGAGATCCCGGTCTTCGCCGGCGCCCTCGTGAACGCGGCCATCCGGATGCGGCCCGTCGTGGCCCTCATCACCGACGACTACCCGTACGACGCCGAGTCCGAGAAGGTCGTCGACAGCCTGGACTTCGTCGCCAGAGCGGGTGCCCTCGCCGGCCGCGCACCGCTGCTGGTCGTCAGCGGCGAGCTGGATCACCCGGCGCTGCGCGCCGACGCGGTGGATCTCGTCGAGGCCGTAGGCGAAGGATCCGAACTGCTGCCGATTCCCGGGCTGGCGCATCCGCTCGCCGAGGAGCCCGGCATCGAGCCGGCTCCGCAGGTGCCGTTGGCCCGCGAGGTGGACGCCCACCTGACCGCGTGGTTCCGGGGCCACCTCACGGATGCGGGGCCGGACGGCCCGGCAGGGGCTGCCGGGACAGGGTGACCCGGTGAGCTGACGCACGCACTCGGTCCACGCCGCCGCCGCGGAAGGAACCCGCGTACTCCTGCTCCACGCGGGCCGGCCGCGCGCCGGGTCGGCCAGGGGATACGATCCACGCGCATCGCGGGCATCCTGGTGGTCATCCCGCGCGTGGAGGAAGCCGAGATGGGACGTAGGACGCCGGCGATCCGGCGCGGCACGAACCTGCCCCGCATGGGCGATTTCAACGAGTCCGTCATCCTGGACGTGATCCGCCGCGAACCGGAGGGGCTGAGCCGGGTGGAACTGGCGGCGGCCACCGGCCTGTCCGCGCAGACCGTCTCCAACATCTGCCGCCGCCTCCTCGACGACGGCCTCGCGCGGGAGACCGGCAAGAAAAGCTCCGGCAACGGCAAGCCGCGCACGCTTCTCCAGGTCAACGCCGAGGCGCGGTACGTGGTGGGCGCCCACCTGGATCCGGCGGTGATCACCTACGTGGTGCTCGATCTGCTGGGCCGGGTGGTGACGCACCGGCGCCAGCCCACCCCGCAGGTCGTCGACCCGGACAAGACGATGGCCGGCATCGGCGCCTCGGTCCACGCACTCCTCGCCGACTCGGGCGTGCCGCGGGAGCGGATCCTCGGCCTGGGCATCGCCGCACCGGGGCCCGTCGACATCGAGGCCGGCCTGGTGGTGGACCCGCCGGAGCTGGAGGGCTGGGGGCGCGTACCGCTGCGCGACTTCCTCGGCGGGGAGACCGGCCTGCCGGTGCTGCTGGACAAGGACGTCATCGCCGCCGCCATCGCCGAGCGCTGGGCGGGTGCCGCGGCGAACACCGGCGACTTCCTCTTCTTCTACCTCGGCACCGGCTCCGGCATGGGCCTGGTGGTGGACGACACGGTGCTGCGCGGGGTGTCCGGCAACGCCGGCGAGATCGGCGGCCTCGATGCGGCCTGCACCACCCGGTCGATGGTCGAGGAGGCGATCCGGCTCGGCGTCCTCGACGCCGGGTGGGCGCCGGCGAGCCCGCGGGACGCCCAGCGCGGCCTGGTGGAGCTGTGCCGGCTGGCCGACGCCGACGAGACCGCCGGGGGGATCATCGACCGGTGGGCGGTCCGGGTCGGCCGGGGGGTGTGCGCCGCGGCCACGTTGGTGGACAGCGAGGTCATCGTCTTCGGCGGCCCCATCTGGCCGTACCTCTCCGACCGTTTCCTGCGGATCATCTCCCCGATGGTGGCCGCGTCGCCGTTCGTCAGGCCCACCCATGCGACGGCGGTGACCGGCACCGCCGTGGGCGACGACGTCGGCGCGGTCGGCGCCGCCTGCCTGGTCCTGGACCACATGCTGTCGGTGCAGCCGGAGTCCCTGCTGCTGCGCTGAGCGTCCGCCCGCCGGGGCGTCGAGGACGCCCCGGCGGCGGGTACGTGGCTCAGGCGGTGCTGATGGCGAGGTTGTCGATGAACGCGCCGAAGCCGCCGGTCGCGCCGCTCCGGTCGTAGGCGATCAGGATGGTGTCGATGGTCTTGCCCGCGAGGGCCGGGCCGAAGTTGCTCTGGACGGTGGTCCAGGAGCCGACCGTGCCCTTCGCCGCACCGGGGTGCATGTCGATGCCGGTGGTGGTGGTCGCCGACGAGTCGCGCAGCGTGGTGCCGTCGGTCGTCACGAAGTCCACCGAGATACTGCGGCCGTTCTCGTTCTTCGGCAGGAAGTCGTAGGACAGCCGCGTCGCCGAGGTGACCGGGATGTCGACGTCGAACGCCCGGAAGTAGGCGTAGCTGTGCGCGGGGGCCGGGGTGCTGCCCTGGAGCCGC
This sequence comes from Streptomyces sp. 184, assembly GCF_045781775.1. Taxonomy (NCBI): domain Bacteria; kingdom Bacillati; phylum Actinomycetota; class Actinomycetes; order Kitasatosporales; family Streptomycetaceae; genus Streptomyces; species Streptomyces sp. 184. The sequence continues at coordinate 3,843,287 of NZ_CP123230.1, forward strand.
AGCGCCGACTGGCCGGACTTCCGGTCGGCGCCGGTGACGGTGCCCATCGTCGGGGCGCCGGAGCCGCTCGCCCCGGTGACGTTGCCGCTGCCGCCGGGGCCGACCGAGTCGGTCCAGGTGGGCTGGACGTCCTGCTGTAGTTCCGCGCCCGTGCGCAGGAGGTCGGGCCCGGTCGACAGCGGGATGGGGACCGTTCTCACGAGCGGCTTGTCCCCGGTGATCATCCGGCTGGCCTCGGCGGACAGGCGGAGGTAGAAGTCGGGGGAGACGTAGGTGCCGTCGGCGCTGAGGGTCAGGAAGTACTGGTTGGTGGGGGCCATGGACGAGTCGCTCGCGGCCGGCGCGATGGCGGTGGCCTCGTCGTACTCGTCGAACATGGCGATGAACGCCTGGGGGATCCCGGCCTCGCGGACCGCGACCGCCTGCCCCCACAGGTAGGCCCCGGAGTTGCGCGGGATCTGGTTGCGGGTGCCGCCGTTCCAGTTGGACCAGGCGAAGCCCGGGTAGATCACCGGCTGGTACGCCTGGCCCCGGCTGTCGAGGTCGGCGCGGTCGGCGCGCAGCCGCGGCAGGAGGTCGCCGACGTTGCCGACGAGCCACGGGGACAGCATGTCGAGGGCCTGGTAGACCGGCGCGAAGCCCGGCCGGGTGTCGCCGCCGCCGGTGCGCCAGCCGTGCGGGACAGCACCGATCACGTAGGCGCCCTGGTCCTGGAACCACCGGATGACGCGCAGCGCCGTCTCGGCGGTGCCGGGGCGGCTGGTGTAGCCGAAGCCGAAGATGCCGACCACCGGCCGGCCGTCCTCATGGGCGTAGGACGGCGAGGAGGTCAGGTCGAGGGTGCCGGTGACGGTGTTCGTCCAGTCGTTCTTCAGCGTCTGCTCGACGTTGGCGTCGGTGAGGCCGCTGATGTCGTACTCGACGTAGAGGCCGCGGTCGTGGGCTTCGGCCGCGTCCCGCACCCGGTCGGTGATGGTGTCGCGGTTCTGCTTGCTCACCGGGTCGAGCAGGTCCACGCCGAAGCGCTGGAGGGCGGCGCCGTCGATGCCGTAGCTCTGCATCCAGGAGAAGTGCTGGTCGACGACGGCGGTGGGATACGACGAGAACAGCGTGGCGGGCTGTCCGTTGCCCAGCGGGGCGTACCCGGTCTGGAACCGCGCGGACGCCGGGTACGCGCTCATGTCCGGGTACAGCTCGAAGCTCTGGTTGCCGGGGGAGGGGGCGGAGTTGTTCGCCCAGTGCCGCCAGGAGTTGCGCGGCGAGCCGTCGCCCGGGGCGTTGAACCAGCCCTGGTAGCCGGTGTACACCTGGCCGGTCACCGAGTGCCGTCCGGGAGCGGCATCGGCCTGGGAGGACAGCGGTACGGCGCCGACGAGGAGCAGCAGCGCCAGGCCGAGCACGGCCGGAAGACATCTGCGGAGCGGTCTGGATTCGTGCACGTTGTCTCACCCTCGATGGTGGAGGCCGCGGGGCAGGGCCGGGGCCCTGCCCCGCGGTGAGCGGAGGCGGGTCAGGTGGGCAGCGCCCAGAGCTGGTTGGCGCGGCCGTGGCAGCCCCACAGGTGGATGCGGGTGCCGTCGGCCGTGGAGGGGCCGGAGGCGTCCATGCAGAGGTTGGTGCCGACGGCGCTGCGCAGTGTGCCGTCGCTCTGCGCGGTCCAGCGCTGGTCGGCGCCGCCGTCGCAGCCGTAGAGCAGGACGGGGGACCCCGCGGTGGTGCCGGTGCCGGTCACGCACTTGCCGAAGGCCCGGACCGTACCGTCGCCGGGCACCGTGAACATCTGGTTGGGGTTGGTGGCGCCGCAGGACCACAACTGGATCCGGGTGCCGTCCGCGGTGTTCCCGCCCTGGACGTCCAGGCACTTGCCGCCGTAGCCGGTGATGTGCCCCTGCGTCCCCCCGCTCCCCGCGCCGCAGTTGCCGCCGGCGACGCCCGCGGCCCAGCGGAGTCCGCCGAGAAGGTGGTTGCGGTAGGCGGCGTCCGTGTACGACGCGGCGGTGTGGCCCAGGCCCGTGTAGAAGGACCGGCCGCCGTCGTAGTTCCGGCACCAGGAGATCGGGTGGTCGCCGTTCATGCTGCCGCCGCTGTAGGTGGACTCGTTCAGCGACAGCAGCACCCGGACACCGGACCGCGGGTTGACGCGGAAGTTGTACCACTCGTCCGAGCGCTGCCAGGTGGCCGGGAGGTGGGAGGTGGCCGGGTGCGCGCGGTCCTCGACGTTGACGGTCGCGGTCTGGATGGCGGGGTGCGAGGCGAAGTACGCGCCGGCCAGACCGCCGTACCAGGGCCAGTCGTACTCGGTGTCGGAGGCCGCGTGGACCCCGACGTATCCGCCGCCGCCCCGGATGTAGCCCTCGAACGCCGACTGCTGGGCGGCGTTCAGCACGTCGCCGGTGGTGTTGAGGAAGACGACGGCCTCGTACTGCGCGAGGTTGCCGGCGGTGAAGGCACCGGCGTCCTCGGTGGCGGTCACCGTGAAGTTGTTGCCGCTGCCCAGCTCGCGCAGCGCGGTGAGGCCCTCGTCGATCGAGTCGTGGCGGAAGCCCGCGGTCTTGGAGAAGGCCAGGACCTGGTACGCCGGGTCGTTCGGGTCGGCCGCGGCGTGCGGGGCCATGGTGGCGGTCAGCGTCGCGGCGCACAGTACGGCGCCGGCCGCGAGCCGGGCCCGTCGGAGTAATCGGGTCAGTGCGTTCTGTCGGACCTTCATGAGGGGAGACTCCAGATCTGGTTGGCGCGGCCGTGGCAGCCCCACAGGTGGATACGGGTGCCGTCGGCCGTGGAGGGGCCGGAGGCGTCCATGCAGAGGTTGGTGCCGACGGCGCTGCGGAGCGTGCCGTCGCTCTGCGCGGTCCAGCGCTGGTCGGCGCCGCCGTCGCAGCCGTAGAGCTGGACGAGCGCGCCGGCGGTGGTGCCGGTGCCGGTCACGCACTTGCCCAGGGCCCGGACGGTGCCGTCGCCGGGCAGGGTCAGGGCCTGGTTGGGGTTGGTGCTGCCGCAGGTCCAGAGCTGGATCTGGGTGCCGTCGGCGGTGTTCCCGCCGTCGACGTCCAGGCACTTGCCGCCGTAGCCGTTGACCAGCCCGCTGACCGAAGGGCTGGGGGTGGTGGTGTTGCGGGTGAACGTGAAGTCGTCGATGTCGAGCAGCCCGCCGGTGCCTCCGGTGATGACCAGGAACAGCGTGGTGGTCCCGGCCGGGACGTTCGACAGCCGCGCCGAGAAGTTCTGGTACGCGTCCCAGCCCCCGGTGTTCGGCACGGCGACGCTGCCGAGCAGGGTCCCCGTGGCCGAGCCGGCCCGGACCTGCACGGTGCCGCCGCCCCCGCCGGAGGCCGCCCGGATGCTGATGCGCGACGCGTTGGCGAGCTGGTACGGCTGGAAGGAGATCCAGTCGCCGTTGTCGGTGTGGCCCACGGCCCGGCCGCCGTGTGCGCCTGCGTAGTTGGTGACCTGGACGCCGCTCTGGCCGGTGAAGAACTCGGCCTGCCGGGTGGTGGTCTGCGTCGCGCTCTGGTCGTGCGCGGTCAGGCCGCCCTTGTCGGTGTACTCGGCGTCGAAGACGCCGAAGATGTTGGCGTTCGGGTCGTGCTCGCCGTCGGCGAGGGTCCGCAGGGTGCCGGAGCAGCCGGTGGCCGAGGTCTGCTCGTGGGCGTGGCTGTCGTGCCCGATGAGGAACGTCAGCTTCACCTTCGAGCAGTCGATCGTGCCGTCCTCCGGGTCGGTGACCGTCACCCGGTACGGCACGGCGTCACCGAAGTCGACGAGCTGACCGTCCACCGGTGTGTCCAGCCGCACGGTCGGCGCGGTGTTGCCGACGGTGATCGGCACCGAGGCCGTCGCCGTCAGCCCGGTGGAGTCCCGGACCGTCAGGGTCGCGGTGTACTGCCCGTTGGAGGCGTACGTGTAGGAGGGGTTGGCGCTGGTCGAGGTGGCTCCGTTGCCGAAGTTCCAGGAGTAGGTGAGGGCTCCGCCGTCGGGATCGCCGGTGCCGGCGGAGGAGAACTGCACGGTCAGCGGCGCCGCTCCCGAGGTGGGTGTGGCCTTGGCCTGGGCGATCGGCGCCTGGTTGCCGGTGACGTTCTCGATCCGGTACAGGGCGCTGTTCGCGTCGCCGCCTCCCCAGCCGGTGCCGTAGTCCAGGACGTACAGGGCTCCCTCGGGGCCGAAGGCCGCGTCCATCACCTGTGTCCCGTTCCAGGGGAAGGAGTTGATGGCGCCGCGGCTGCCGTCGGCGTTGACGTCGATGTTCTTGATCCAGCGGCGGCCGAACTCCATCGCGAAGAAGTCACCGTCGAACTCCTGGGGGAACTTCACCGCCGACTGGAGGTTCGCGTCGTAGTTGTAGACGGGTCCCGCCATCGGCGACTCGGAGCCGCTGCCGAACTCCGGGAGCGAGCCCCCGTCGTAGCGGATCCAGGCCGCTCGCGCGGCCGGGAGGTTGGTGAGGCCGGTGTTGCGCGGCGAGTTGTTGACGGGGCTCGCGCAGTTGAAGGCGGAGCCGGAGGCGCCGGTGGCGAAGTTGAAGTCGACGTACGCCTGGTTGTTGCCGGCGCAGTAGGGCCAGCCGTAGTTGCCGGCGCTGGGCACGCGCGCGAACTCGACCTGGCCGGCGGGGCCGCGCGTGCCGGAGGTGGTGCCGGCGTCGGGGCCGTAGTCGCCGACGTAGACGACGCCCGTCTTCTTGTCGACGCTCATCCGGAACGGGTTCCGGAAGCCCATGGCGTAGATCTCGGGCCGGGTGTTGGCCGTCCCGGGCGAGAACAGGTTGCCGGAGGGGATCGAGTACGTCCCGTTCGCGTTGACCTTGATCCGCAGGATCTTGCCCCGCAGGTCGTTGGTGTTCCCGGAGGAGCGCTGGGCGTCGAACGCGGGGTTGCGGTTGGTGCGCTCGTCGATCGGGGTGTAGCCGTCGGAGGCGAACGGGTTGGTGTCGTCGCCCGTGGACAGGTAGAGGTTGCCCGCGGCGTCGAAGTCGATGTCGCCGCCGACATGGCAGCACTGGCCGCGGTTGGCCGCCACGTCCAGTACGCGCACCTCGCTGCCGAGGTTGAGCGTGTTGTCGGTGTTGAGGGTGAACCGGGAGAGCCGGTTGACGCCGTTGAACGGGGCGAAGTCGGCCGCCGTGCCCTCGGTCGGGGCGGCGCCGCCCGGGGTGCTGAGCGGCGGCGCGTAGTAGAGGTAGATGAAGCGGTTCGACGCGAAGTTCGGGTCGACGCCGACGCCTTGCAGGCCCTCCTCGTCGTTCGAGTAGACGCTGAGGCGGCCCGCGACGGCGGTGTTGCCCTGGGCGTCGGTGATCCGCAGGGTGCCGTCCCGCGACGTGTGCAGCACGGAGCGGTTCGGCAGCACCGCCAGGGACATCGGCTCGCCCGTCTCGGCGACCCCCTTGGCGAGCGTGACCTGCTGGAAGGTGGCGGCTGCCGCGGCGGGCTCGGCCGCCGCGGGAATCGGTGCGGCCAGGGTGACCAGGCCCGCGGAGACGAGCAGGGACACCGTCAGGCCGGCGAGTAACTTTCTGCATCTTCGGTGCACTAGCGTCCTCCGTAGCATCAACGGGGTGATCGACTAGCACGTGCATAGGCGCGCCACCGTGCCGGGAGCGCCCGGCCGGGGGAGCGGGAGAGATGATCGCGGTGGGACCCGAAGTCGGTCCGCGCCATGGAAAGTAACGACTGTGTGAAGGGGTGGAAACCCTTTCGGCAGAACTTTATCGATTCGAGGGACAAAGTGCCGGCCGCGTTGGCGCCAACGCGGCCGGCCGCGCTCGATCGGTCAGGCGGTGACGAGGTCGAAGGATTCCCAGACGCCGATGGCGGCGCGGTTGGCGATCAGCGGCGACGCCCCGCCGTTGTCGGCGCAGACGTACTGGTTGTTCGCCTGCGCGCGCAGGCTGATGCTGCCGTTCGCGTTGTTCACGCGCTGGAAGGTCTCCCAGGGGCCGACCGCGGTGCGGTTGGCGATGAGGGCGGCGGCGCCGGCGCTGTCGGCGCACACGTAGTTGCTGTTGGCATGCGAGCGCAGCGCGACGTTCCCGCCGCCCAGGTCGATCAGGTCGAAGCGCTCCCAGATGCCGACACTCGGCCGGCTGGCGATCAGCGGTGACGTGCCCCCGCTGGCGGCGCAGACGTACTGGTTGTTGGCCCGGGCGCGCAGGGCGACGACGGCGGTGCCGCGGGGAGCGAGCCGGTACGTGGTGTTCGCGGCGGCGGTGAAGGTGAGGACGGTGGCCTCCGGCCGCTGGACGCTCACCGGCTGCCCGCCCGCCGTGACATCCACCGGGACGGGGGTGCGGACCCGGACGGTGCCGGCCGTCCGCGGGCGCACCGTGGCCGAGGTGAGGGACCGGTTGGCCCAGGAGACGCCGACGGTGTGGCCCCCGCGGGCCAGCAGCCCGGCGACGTTCCCCGAGGGGAGTTCGGACGGCAGGGCGGGCAGCAGGTGGACCTCGCCGGCGTGGGACTGGAGCAGCCACTCGACGATGCCCGCGGTCGCGCCGAAGTTGCCGTCGATCTGGAAGGGCGGATGCAGGCAGAACAGGTTCGGTGCGGTGCGGTCGGGGGTGAGCTGGTCGCGTAGCAGCTTGTAGGAGCGGCTGCCGTCCGCCAGCCTGGCCCAGAAGTTGATCTTCCAGGCGAGCGACCAGCCCGTCCCCGCGTCGCCGCGGCGCTCCAGGGTCACCCGGGCGGCCTGGGCCAGGGCGGGGGTGCCGCGGACGGTGATCTGGTTGCTCGGGTGCAGGCCGTACAGGTGGGAGACGTGCCGGTGGCCCTGGTCGGGCGCGGCAGCGTCCCAGTCCGCCTGCCACTCCTGGAGCTGTCCCTGCGCGCCGACCTTCGCGGGGGCCAGGCGGTCGCGCAGGGACAGCACCCGGGCGCGGAAGTCGGCGTCGGTGCCCAGCAGCACGGAGGCGTCGGCGACCGCCTGGAACAGATCGCGGACGATCTGCATGTCCATGGTCGGGCCGGCGCAGACCGAGAGGCCCGAGTGGTGGCCGTTCTCCGGGGAGTTGGAGGGGTTGGTGACCAGGTGCCCGGTGCCGGGGTCCGTGACGAGGGAGTCCGCGAAGAACTGCGCGGCGCCCTTGAGCGCGGGGTAGCGGGAGCGCAGGGCCGTCAGGTCCCCGGTGAAGCGGTAGTGCTCCCAGATGTGCAGGGCGAGCCAGGCGCCGCCGGTCTGCCACATCCCGTGGAAGGCGCCGTCGATCGGCGCGGTGGCCCGCCAGAGGTCGGTGTTGTGGTGGCACACCCAGCCGCCGGCCCCGTACTGCGTGCGGGCGGTCCGCGCACCGGAGGCGGACAGCTCGTCCACCATCCGCAGCACCGGGTCCATCAGTTCGAGCAGGTTGGCCGGCCCGGCGGGCCAGTAGTTCATCTCGGTGTTGATGTTGATGGTGTACTTCGAGCCCCACGGTGGTCCCAGCACGTCGTTCCAGATGCCCTGGAGGTTGGCGGGCTGGGTGCCGGGCCGCGAGGAGGAGATCAGCAGGTAGCGGCCGAACTGGAAGAAGAGGGTGACGAGCTGGGGGTCGTTGCCGCCGGCGAACGCGGCGACCCGCTGGTCGGTGGGCAGGTCCGCGGCCGAGGTGGTGCCCAGGTCGAGCGTGGCCCGGTTGAACAACTGCTGGTGGTCGGCGACATGGCGGGAGCGGAGCTGGTCGTACGGCCGGCCTGCCGCCGCGGACAGCGGGGTGAGGGCGCGCGCGTTCTGGTCGCCGGTCTGGTCGAGGTACGTGGTGAAGTTGGTGCCCACGGAGACCAGCAGGGTCACCGCATCGGCGTTGCCGACGGTCACCGTCCCACCCGAGCTGCTCACGGAGCCGCCGGTGGCGCGGACGGTCGCCAGCGCCCGGAAGCGTATCCGGCCGGCGACCCCGTTGGCGGCCCCCGCCGTCCCGTCGAGCCCGGCCGTCTGCTGGTCGGGGGAGTGCCGGGAGATGCCGCTCTGCGGGCTGTCGAAGGTGGCGGAGAAGGAGATCCGGCCGGCCGTGCTCGCGGTCAGCCGGACGACGATCACCTGGTCGACGGCGCTGGCGAAGGTCTCGCGGGTGTACGTGACACCGTCGCGGGTGAATCGGGTCAGGGCGACGGCGGTGCTCAGGTCCAGCTCGCGGTGGTAGCCGGTGGCGGTTCCGCCGGAGGGGAAGGCCAGGCGCAGGCTGCCGACCGTCTGGTAGGGCATCTGGCTCCGGGGGATGCCCATGAAGGTGTTGTCGATCAGCGACTGCGCGGAGGCCCACTCGTTGTTGAACACCCGCCGTCTGATCTCGGGCAGATTGGCCGGTCCCGCGGGGTTGGCCGGGTCGTAGGGGCCACCGCCCCAGACCGTGTCCTCGTTGAGCTGGAGCTGTTCGCTGCCGACGCCGCCGAAGACCATGGCGCCGAGCCTGCCGTTGCCGATCGGCAGGGCACGCAGCCACTCGGAGGCCGGGCTGGAGTACCAGAGCCGTAACGGGTTCTCCGCCAGCGGCCGGGCCTCCTCGGCCGGCGCCCCGCCGGGGGCGGCGGCGGACGCGACGCCGCCGGTGGCGCCCGCGGCCACGCCCGCCGCGGAGAGCGCCAGGAAGTTTCTTCGGTCGAAGTGGGATGGCATGAGCGACTCCTGTGTGAGTCCGGTGTCGCCCGCGTCCACGTCCCGACGAGCCTGGCCGCGCGGGCGACCGTGGTGAGAGATCGGGTCAATGTGTGGTGCGGGACCGCTGTCCCGTCATTGCCCAACAAGACACTTAGCAGACTTCTTCGCCTTCTGACAGGCACCTGTGCTGGATTGAGGGCACGCGGCCGGCCGGATCCGGACGTCGGTCGAGAGGATGCGCACACCGTTTCCGCGGGCCAGACATCCGATGAAGGTCGCCGAGTGGGGATCGGCGACGGTCGCGGTCCGCGCCCCGGCACACGGGCCGCGGGCTCGACCGCGGGCCGAACCGGTCGCCGGTCCCGGGGCGTTCAGCCGGAGATCCAAAGGGTGCCGGGGAGTCGTTCCGGCCGGCGCGCCCCGCGGCGGACGGCCGCCGGACGGCGGCGGGTCGCGGTCAGTCCGCCCGGGGGCGTCGGCGCAGGAGGAACGTCCCGGTGGCGGCCGTCAGCAGCATGACGCAGCCCGCGAAGACCAGACCTGCGCCGCGCAGATCCAGAGGCACGGTCAGGGCCCCGACTCCCACCACCGGCAGGGAGATTCCGGTGTACGCGACGACGAAGAAGGCCGAGATCGTCGCGCCGCGGTGCTCGTCCGGAGCCACCGCACTCACGTCGGTCAGTGCCGCGCGGAAAGCGAGCCCCTGGCCGAGGCCGACGACCACCGCGCCCGCGACCAGCACCGGCAGGGACTCCGCCAGCAGGGAGGACGCCACCAGCGCCATGCCCGCCGTGAGCACCAGGCAACCGGTCGCCAGCGCGCGCCGCTCACCCACCCGGCCCATCAGGAACTGGCCGACGGTGGAGGAGCAGAACACCGAGAAGACGACCGCGCCGGTGACCGCCAGATTCTCCTCCCCCAGGGTCTGGGCGAGGAAGCCCGGCGCCACCGCGGTGAACAGCCCCAGCACGGAGAAGCCGGCGAACGCGGCCAGCGCGGCCGGCACGAACGCTCCGCGCGTCTCCCGGGGTACGACCATGCCCTGCGGGCGCAGCGGCGGACGGGGAGTGCGAGGCGCCACGCTCTCCGGCAGGACGCGCAGAACGGCGAAGGCCGCGGCGAGCAGCGCGAGGTGGACCAGGAAGGGCAGCCGGAGCGGCCACGGCGCGTACTCCGCCAGGATCCCCGACAGCAGCGGACCGCAGCCCAGGCCGCCCATGTTGGCGGCCGTGGCGGCGAACGCCGCCTGTCCGCGCAGCTCCGGGGGTGCCAGTTCGAGCACGGCCGCCGTCGCGGCCCCGCTGAAGAGCCCGGCGGAGAATCCCGAGAGCAGCCGCCCCGCGAACAGCAGCGGCAGCCCCGTTTCCGCCAGGAAGCACACCGCGCTCGCGGCCGACAGCCCCACGGCGACCAGCAGCACCGGACGCCGGCCCAGCACGTCGGAGAAGTCACCGGCGACGAGCAGAGCGGCGATGACACCGAGCGCGTAGACCGCGAAGACGACGGTCACCATGAACTCGGAGAAGCCGATCTCTTCCTCGTAGAGCCCGTACAGCGGCGTCGGCAGCGTGGTTCCCGCCATGCCGACCGCGAACACGCCCGCGGCCGCGAGGTACCAGCCCCCGATACGACGTCCCCCCGCGCCCTGAATGATCATGGCAGTCAACCTAGCCGGACGACCGGCCCGTGACGTGCTTGCCCACCGGCGGGGTGTCGCCGGAGCACTGCCCCGCCGAGGGCGGCTGACGTCGGGGCAGTTCCGGGGGTCAGCCGCGGTCTTCGGTGCTGCTGCCGGTGATCGCCCGGAACAGCTCGCGAGCCCGCGCGCAGAACTGCTCGACCTCCGCGGGGCCCGGCTCGTCACCGGCGGTCAGCATCCGGGCCTGGAGCTGCTCCGAGCGCAGCCCACCGTAGCGGGCCCGCACCTCTGCGGTCACCGGCTGGACCGCGATGTGCAGGTGCTTGCGCGCCTCGCGGCCGTGGGACCACGTGCACACGTAGGTCTGCTCGGGCCGGCACAGCGTCTCCACGACGCGGGCGGTATCGCGCAGCAGGGGGCCGAGTTCCGCCGCCGCCGTGTCGTCCAGCTCGGCGACGGCCACGACGTGCTCGCGCGGACCGACGATCAAGGTGCCGAGGTTCATCGGACCGACGACGTGGTTCACCACCCACGCCGCCGTCTCGTGCAGGACACCCCCGGGCAACTCCCGGCGCCCGGACAGAAGGTCGCACCCAAAACACCCCGTCACATCCACGCGCGCCAGCCCGTACAGCGCCCGCAGCGATGATCGCGACGGCCGACCGGGTCGCCGGATCCCCGGCGCCCCCACCCCCGTCCCGTGAGGGCCGCGCGGCCGGCAGGCGGGCGTACGGATCCCCGTCCTCGGCCCTCGTCTTCTCGGCGGCGTCCGCCGCCTCGCGGTTGATCGCGTGGGTGCCGTCCTCGAAGACCAGGTAACTGCCCGACGGCAGCGCCTCCACCAACCGGTTGCGGATCGCGCACGCCTCCTCGTCGTCCCGGATGCCGCCCAGGATGCCGAGCATCATCAGCCCGACGGGGCGCGTGAGGTCCAGCGTGCGGGAGGCGGCGGCGAGGATCGCCTCCGGGTCGCGGGCGTCGCGGTCGACGTACGCGCACGCGACTCGGGCGTGGAGGTGAGCAGGGCGCGGGCGTGCGCGAGGACGAGGGGGTCGTTGTCGACGTAGACGATCCGGCAGTCCGGGGCGATGCTCTGGGCGACTTCGTGGGTGTTGTTCGCGGTGGGCAGGCCGGTGCCGATGCCGAGGAACTGACGTAATCCCTTCTCCCGCACCAGCAGCCGCACCGCCCGGCCGTGAAAGAACCGGGAGTGCCGCGCCGCGTCGGCGATCGCCGGATGGACCTCGCGGACCTGGTCGCCGACGATGGGGTCGGCCTCGTAGTCGTCCTTGCCGCCCAGCCGGTAGTTCCCTGTCCGGGCCGAATGTGCCGCGGTCGGGTCGATCTTCATCACAGCATCACTGCGGTCTTCCACAAGGGCCACCCCGGTGTACGGAAACGGTCGGCGACAACGTGGCCGCGGCGGACTCAGGAACGCCGGCCCCAGTGCCCGCGGTGAATGACGTCGTCCGCGCTGCGTCGCCGCTCTTCGATACGCGCGCCCTGCGGGGGCAGGTCGTCGGCGCGATACCCCACGGTGATGCCGCCGATGGGGTGGTACTCGTCGGGAATGCCGAACTCGGCACGGAAGGACTTCAGGTGCTCGGGCATGATGCCGAAGAAGCACGCGCCAAGGCCCTCGTCGACGGCGGTCAGCAGCATGAGCAGGGCGGCCATCCCCGTGTCGATGTGCCAGTACGGTGCAGGCCAACGGGCTTCCGCGCGGTCCTCCCACCCCTTGTCCGGCTCGGCGTAGCGTTCGAGATACGCCGACTTGTGAGCCATCGGCACCACGACCAGCGGGGCGTCCTGCATGGTCGGCGTCTTCTCGACACGGGTGGGTACGAACGGCCAGAAGCGACCGCGGTCGGCGGAGTCGGTCAGGGCGAGGAATGCCCAGCCCTGTGAGAAGCCGGCCGAGGGGGCTCTCAGGGCGGAGGCGAGGATCCGCTCGACCACCTCCGGGGCCAGGGGCCTGTCCGTGTAGTGCCGGATCATGCGCCGACGGCGTACCACCTCGGAGAACTCCATACGGGCAGATCCTGCCACGAGCGCCCGCGGAAAGCCCACAGGGGAGATCCGGTTCGAGACACCGTCCGCGACCGGGCCGTGAATACGCCCCCTCCGGGCTCAGCGGGCGTCCGGGGAGTTCGCCGGCATGTCCTTGAGCGTCACGGTCAGGGGTGTGGGTTTCAGACCGAAAGTCTGCTCGGTGCGGGAGGAGTCGAGCAGGAAGGGCTGCCGGAACTGGTACTGAATCTCGGGCAGTTCCCGGACCTGGGCATTGAACAGCCCTCCCAGGGTGAGCATCCAGCCGGGCATGCGCCCCAGCTTCGGTTCGGACGCACCGGCCGTCTCGGCGAGGAGGGCGGCCAGGTCGCGTACGGACACGGCTTGGTCGGTGGGGGCGTGCCAGGGCTTGCCCCATGAACGGTCGTCCTGGGCGACCGTGCAGAGCGCGCGGGCGGCGTCCGCGGTGGACGTCCAACTGTGCGGAGCGTCCAGGTCTCCCGGGAACAGGGCGCGCTTGCCCGCCAGGACCTTCGGCACCACGACGAGGGTGAAGACCGACGTCGCGCCCGCGCCGACGAAGTCGGAGGCACGCACCGAGGTGACCTTGACGCGGCCGGCTTCGTGGGCGGCGACGGCGGCCTGCCAGTGCTCCGCCCGGATACGGCCCTTGACGCTGTTGGGCGCGAGGGCCAGATCCTCGGTCATCGGCCCGTCGACCTGCCCGTAGGCGTACAGGTTGTCCAGCAGCACGTAGCCCGCGCCGGTGCGCTGCGCCGCGGTGAGAACGGCGCCGGCCAGCGGCGGGTACAGCTCGGCCCAGGTGTGGTACGGCGGGGCGGCGCAGTTGATCAGCGTTTCCGCACCTCGGGACAGGTCGGTGAGGCGGTCCGCGTCGGAGGCGTCGGCGGCGATCCGCTCGACCCCGGGGCGGTCGGGACCGGCTCCCCTGCGGGTCACCAGACGTACGCGGTGGCCCGCGTCGGTGAGCATCCGGGCGGTGGTGATTCCGGTGCCGCCGGCACCCACCACGACGAACAGGGACATCCATCCTCCAGTGCTTGTCCACGTCCCGGACCCACCGGGGCTCGTGGCGTACGCGGCTTCTTCCCATCGGCGAAGATCCGTCGCCGCCGTACTCCTGACACGGTTCGGCCCGGTCGTGTGACGGCGCGCGGTGGCGCGCCGGTCCGGCGGGGCCCGCCTACCGTACGCAACCCGGGGTCTCCCCGTGACGCACGGCCCGGTTCAGAGCGTCCTCGTCCGCCGGTCACACTCCTCCGCCGGGCCGTGTCAGGGGGGCACTCGCGCAAGCGGAGCGGCGCGGCTCTCCGGCCGGCGCACGGAAGTCCGCGCCACGCGTGGGGGTCGGTTGCCGACCCAGGTGCCGAGACCCGGGCGTTCCAGGACGCGGGCCGCCCGCCGCGAGACCGCCGACGACGTGACGACCGTCGTCGGCCACCCACCCACGACGTACGGATGAGAAGAGAGAGCGATGACATCACCCATTCTGGTCACGGGCGGCACCGGAACGCTGGGAGGCTTCCTCGTCCCGCGCCTGCGGGACGCCGGCTGCGACGTTCGCGTGCTCAGCCGGAGCAGCCGGGGGCGCGGGAAGGAGCACGGGCGGGGCGTCGAGTTCGTCCGAGGCGACCTGATCACAGGCGAGGGAATCGACGCCGCGGTGGACGGTGTGTCGGTCATCCTGCACTGCGCAAGCGGCAGGAAGGGCGACGAAGAAGCAACCGGCAACCTCGTGGAAGTGGCCTCGCGTCTGACGACGCGACCGCATGTGGTGTACCCGTCGATCGTGGGCGTCGACGCCCTGTCGCTCGGGTACTTCCGCTCCAAACTCCACTCCGAGCAGGCCGTGACCGACTCCGAACTGCCCTGGACGATCGTGCGTTTCACCCAGTTCTACGACTACATCTTCTCCGGCGCCCGGTCCATGGCGAAGCTGCCGGTGGTACCGGTCCCCGCCGGCTTCCGGGTGCAGCCGATCGACCCCGACGAGGTGGCGGCCAGGCTCGTCGAGCTGGCCCTCGGCCATCCGGCCGGCCGGGTCGCGGACCTGGGCGGCCCACAGGAGTCCACCTGGGCCGACATGGTCCGCGTCTACCTGCGGGCCAGCCGCCGGCGCAGGCCGGTGATGCCGGTACGGCTACCGGGGCTCGCCAAGGTCAGGGCCGGCCGCCTGCTGCCCACCGGGCCCGTCAACGGTCGTAAGACCTGGGAGGAGTTCCTGGCCGAGAAGGTGCGCTGAGCGCCGGCCGCGCCGGCCTCCCGCAAGGCGGTACCAGGTTGCGGGAGGACGGCGCACGGCCGGGGCCCGGCCGTGCCACCGGCGTCGACCTGTGCACCTCATGGGACGAGACCCGCCGCCGAACGGAGTCCGCGGCCCGGGGCCGGTACCTCGCTCCTGATGTCCGCGAACGGACATGGCCGGCGCCCCCCGGCCCGGCGGAGCCGCGCCGTGGGGGCCCGGCCTCAGCCGCCCGGCAGTGTCAGCTCCAGCCCGCGGAGCGACTCCGGCTCGCCGATCAGGTCGATGCCGACGATGACACCGTCCGCGATCGTGAAGCCGATGACGATCTTCGGCTGCCCGTGCTGCATCCACACCAGCCCGGGCGCCCCCTCCACCAGCGCCGGCAGCGCCGCCTTGGCGCGCCCCGCGAAGGTCCCGGCGACGGCCGCCGCGCCGCGGACCTCGCCGGCCGCGCCCGTCGCCACCGCGGCGGCGTCCGCGCGGAGCACCACGTCGGGGTCGAGCAGGGTGAGCAGCGCGCCGAAGTCCCCACCCCGCGAGGCCGCGAGGAACGCGCTGACGACCTCGCGCCGGCGCGCCAGGCCGCCCGTGGCCGTGGCCGCGGGAGCACTCGCCGACGTACCGGCGCCCGTGGCAGCGGGGCGAACGCCGGGCGCGGTGTCCGCACGGGCAGGCCCGGCCACGCCCGCCGCCGACCCGTCCGCGGCCCCGGCCCCTCGCACCCGCCGCCGGGCACGGCTGGCGAGCTGCCGGGTCGCGGCCGGTGAGCGTTCCACGATCGGCGCGATCTCGGGGAACGGGACGTCGAAGACGTCGTGCAGCACGAACGCCAGCCGTTCGGCGGGCGCCAGGGTGTCCAGCACCACGAGCAGCGCGAGCCCTACCGAGTCCCCCTGGACGACCTCGTCCTCGGGGCCGGGCCCTTCCGCATGACCCGCCCCGCGCTTCGTGCCGCCCGGCGGCTGCTCGCCCCGAGTCGCCCGTGAGCGGAGCATGTTCAGCGCGACCCGTCCGACGATCGTGGTCAGCCAGCCGGCGAGGTTCTCCACCCCGTCCGTGTCAGCGCGGCTCGCCCGGAGCCATGCCTCCTGTACGGCGTCGTCGGCTTCGGTGGCCGAGCCGAGCACCCGGTAGGCGACCGCACGCAGGTGCCGGCGATGCTCCTCGAATCGCCGGGCCAACAACTCTTGCTCGTCCATCGGGCGTCCTTCCGCTGTCGTACCACGTCACCACGCTGACGCACGAGAGACGGGTGTTGTGACAGCTCCGCCGGGGCGGTGACAGGACTGCCGGATCGCCGCGGCTTCGAAGCCCACCGGTGACCTGCTGGGGGTCGATCCGCGTGGGGGCGGTGTCGAAGACGTGGTCGTCGGCTGCCCGACGCCGGGTCTTCGTCAGGACCTCGCGGTGCGGTGCGCTTGCACGGAGGGGAGGGTTCGTCCTTCCGCTCCCGGTGGCCGCCTCAGGAGAAGTCTGCCTCGGTGATGCCGTGGGCATGGCCGGGGGGCCATTCCACCAACTCGATCCGGTAGCCGTCCGGGTCGGTGAGCCACGACGTCTTCGGCCCGTGCGGGCCGCCGGGGTGCTGGACCGGTCCCGGCTCCAGGCCAGCGGCGGTCAGGGTCTCCCACGTGGTCGCGAGCGTTTCCACCTGGATCGCGAGGTGGTCGAAGCCGGTCCCCACGTCGACGCGTCCGGCGGCGGGGTGGTGGGCCAGTTCGAGGGAGGCTGCCGGCTCGTCCGGGAACTTGAGGATCACCAGGCGGCTCACCTCGCCTTCCTCGCCCTTGCCCAGCTCGACCCTGCCCAGTTCGACGTAGCCCAGCGCGGTGTAGAACGCGAGCGAGCGGTCCAGGTCGGTGACGCGGTAGGAGACGAAGAGCGTCTTCATGCGGCCTCCTCGGTCCGGCGGACGCGGTACCGGAGGTGCGTGACGTCTCGGTCTTCGAGCCGTCGGACGAGGTCGAGTTCGATGGAAGCGCCCCCGAGGTGGTCGAAGAGCCGCCGGCCGCCTCCGAGGAGGACCGGGACCAGGTGGATCTCCATCTCGTCCATCAGCCCGGCTCTCAGGAGCGCTTGGGCAGCGCCCGCGCCGTGGACCATGACCGGCCGGTCTCCGGCGGCCGTACGAGCCCGGCCCGCGCAGTCCTCGACGTCGGTGACGAATCGCGCGTGGCCGGGCGGCACGTCGTCGCCGTCCACGTGGTGGGTGAGGACGAAGATCGGCACGCCGTCGTGGTGGTCGCCCTGCCAGCGCCCGGCAAGGTCGAAGGTACGGCGGCCCGAGATCACCGCGCCGGTCGCCAGGGCTTCTCGGTAGACCTGGCCGCTCGGGCCGTCGGAGTTCCGGTCGTCGAGCCAGTTGAAGAGGCGTCCACCGCCGCTTCCGAGCTCCTGGCCCGGTCTGTCGTCCGGGCCGGCGATGTAGCCGTCGAGGGACATCGACATATACAGCCGAATCGGATTTTCCATCCTGGCCATCATCTCTCCTCGATGAGATAGGGACGCGCCGTTTCCCGATCGCCCGTAGGGCGGGAGTGTCACGGGGAAGACTTCGGGCAGCCCGCAAACTCATCGGTGCCCGGACCGCGTCCGGTGCTCTTCCGGCCGACGCGGTCCGGCGTGCTGCCGCGCCGGGACCGTCGCGCAGGCAGGACGGCGACGCGGGCGGCCGGGCGGAAACCGTACGGCTTCCGCCCGGCCGCGGCCCTTCTGGCGAAACGGAGCATGTCCGGCTCCGGATCCATGCCGATCACCGAGCCGACCCGGGACGCGACCGGAACGGCCAACTGGCCCGTACCGCACCCGAGATCAAGCACGGCATCCTCGGCCGTCAGCGCGAAGGCAGCCTGCAAGACGTCGACGACCTCCGGCGGATACCCAGGGCGGTACTGCGCGTAGTACTCGGCGACATCACCACTGAACCCCACGGTCGTGCGCCCCACCCTGACAGGGCGGGCCGCCCCGGACAGCTCTCAGGCGCACGGCTTGGCTACCGGCGAAGCGACGCCCTCCTGCGCCGGGCGTCAGGCAGTCACGTGCTCCGCCGAGGGGTCGTCGGCGACCTTGCCACGTCGGAGGTCGCGGCCACGCGCGTCCGCTCGCAGCGGTGCAGTCGCGGGCGATAAATCCGGCGACGGCGACGATCGTCCCCGGGATACTCGTAACCCATGGATGAGGTCAACGTCGTCGTCGCCCATTCCGAGCGCGCGACCCTGCGCGTCGGCGACGTGTTCCTGAAGGTGGACGCCGATCAGGCGCGCATCGACGTCGAGGTCGAGGCGATCGCCCTGGCGCCGGTCCCGACCCCGGAGATCCTGTGGTGCAAGCCGCCCGTACTCGCGCTCGCCGCCGTCCCGGGGACGACGCTCGGCCTCCTCGGCGGGCCGTCGACCGCGTCGCCGGCGGCGTGGGCCGCGGCGGGTGCCGCCCTGCGGACGCTGCACGACGCGCCGCTGCCCACCCGGACCGGACGGGCGGGCCGGGGCCCCGACGAACTGGCGGCGGATCTCGACGGCGAGTGCGAGTGGCTCGTGGCCAACGGCGTCCTGCCCGCCGACCTCGTCACCCGCAACCGGCAGGTCGCCGAGGCCGCGTTCCGGCCGTGGACCGAGGCGTTCACGCACGGCGACCTACAGATCGCCCACCTGTTCCTCGACGGCGAGGAGGTCACCGGGATCATCGACTGGTCCGAGGCGGGCCGGGGCGACGCCCTGTTCGACGTCGCCACCTTCACGCTCGGACACGAGGACCGCCTCGGCGACCTCCTCGCCGGTTACGGCACCGACGTCGACCTCGACGTGATCCGCGCGTGGTGGTCGCTGCGCAGCCTGCTGGTGTTTCGCTGGCTGACCGAGCACGGCTTCGACCCGTTCGCACCGGGCTGCGAGGTCGACGTGCTGAAGTCCCGGATGTGAGACCACGCGGGCCCGTCCGCGTGCCGGCCGCCGCAGGCCGCCGGCCGACGAGAGCCGCGCCCCCGGGAACTCCCCGGTGAGCCGGGCCGACTGCTCCGGTGGACGGCCGCGACGGCGAAAGGGCGGGAGCACGTGGACGAGCAGGACGCGGGCGTGGGTGTGGCACTCGGGAGGGCGGTGCCGCCGCCGCGGTTCTTCGGGTTCCTGCTGCTGCTCGCGGTGGTGTTCGCCGTCGCGTACGGCGTGGGGTCGGCCGTGGGGCCCGTCGCTCCCGACATGCACGGTTCCGGCACGGAGTCCGGCGTCGGCGACGACACCTCCGGCGACACGTCCGGCGGCGACGGCTCCCACGGGACGCACGGGCGATGACCGAGACAGCGTCGAAGTTCCAGGCCACCACCGACCTGGCCGTGGGCGGCATGACCTGCGCGGCCTGCGTACGCCGGGTCGAGAAGCGGCTCGGCCGCCTGGAAGGCGTGAGCGCCACCGTCAACCTGGCCACCGGCAGGGCCCGGGTGAGCCATCCGCCCGACGTGACCGCCGACGCGCTCATCGACGCCGTCCGGCAGGCCGGTTACACGGCCGCGCTGCCCGCGCCGGAGCGCACCGGGGCCGAAGCCCGCGAAGGCGGCGGCGGAGACGATCCCGTACGGCGCGAGCGCGACCGGCTGGTGGTCACCGCGCTGCTCGCGGTGCCCGTGCTCGTGCTGTCCATGGTCCCTGCCCTCCAGTTCCGCAACTGGCAGTGGCTGTGCTTCGCGCTCGCCGCCCCGGTGGCGGTCTGGTCGTCGTGGCCGTTCCACAGCCGCGCGCTGCGCGGGCTGCGGCACTCCGCGGCCACGATGGACACCCTGGTGTCGCTGGGAGTGGTGGCCTCCTTCTCCTGGTCGGCTTACGCGCTGTTCCTCGGCGGCGCGGGCGATCCCGGCATGCGGATGGCCTTCAGCCTGGTGCCGGACGCCGGGCACGGCCCCGCGCACGTGTACCTGGAGGCAGCCGTCGGGGTGCCGCTGTTCGTGCTGACCGGGCGGTTTCTGGAGGCGCGGGGCCGACGCGCCACGGGTTCGGCGCTGCGCGGTCTAGCCCGGCTCGGGGTCAAGGACGTGGCCGTACGGGGTGACGACGGCGTGGAACGCCGTGTCGCCGTCGAGGAGTTGCGCGTCGGGCAGCACTTCCTCGTACGCCCCGGGGAGCGGGTCGCCGCCGACGGCGTCGTGGTGGAGGGCAGTTCGGCCGTCGACCTCTCGCTGGTCACCGGCGAGAGCGAGCCGGTGGAGGTGGGGCCGGACGCGGCGGTGACCGGCGGTGCGGTCAACGCCGGCGGGCTGCTGGTCGTACGGGCCGAGGCGGTCGGCGCCGACACCCGACTGGCCCGCATCGCACGGATGGTCGCCGACGCGCAGGCCGGCAAGGCGCGTGTCCAGCGGCTCGCCGACAGCGTGGCCGGGGTCTTCGTGCCGACGGTGCTCGCCCTGGCCGCCGTCGTACTGGGTTTCTGGATCGGTGCGGGCGCCGACCCGCAGGCCGCGATCACCGCAGCTATCGCCATCCTGGTCGTGGCCTGCCCGTGCGCGCTCGGCCTGGCCACCCCCACCGCGCTGATGGCCGCCACCGGCCGCGGCGCGGAGGCCGGCATCCTGGTGCGCGGCGCCCGGGCGCTGGAGACCCTGCGCCACGTCGACACCGTCGTGCTGGACAAGACCGGCACGCTGACCACCGGCCACATGCACGTCGTCCGCGTCACCGCGCGGCCGAAGGGCCCGGGCGAGTCGGCGGTGCTGCGGCTGGCGGGCGCGGTCGAGCAGGGCTCGGAGCATCCGGTGGGCCGGGCTGTCGCGGAGCATGCTCGGCGCGTACCCGCGAGTCAAGTGCTGCCGCCGGTACGAGACTTCCGGGCGACCGCCGGGCGGGGCGTCTGCGGGTACGTCGACGGCAGGCTGGTGGAGGTCCGTACCCCCGGAGACACGCTGCCGCCGGCTCTGGCCGACGCGCTCGCCGGGGCGGAGGCCGCCGGGCGCACCGCCGTCGAGGTGGCGGTGGACGGCGAGACCGAGGCCGTGATCGAGGTCGGCGACGTGCTGCGCCCCGACAGCTTCCGGGCTGTCGACCGGTTGCGCCGCCTCGGAGTGCGCCCGGTGCTGGCCAGCGGCGACCGCGACGCACCCGTCCGTGCCGTCGCCGCCGAACTGCGGATCGCGGAGACCCACGCCCGCTGCACGCCGGAGGACAAGGCGGCGCTCGTACGGCGGCTGCGCGCGGAGGGGCACCGGGTCGCGATGGTCGGCGACGGCGTGAACGACGCCGCGGCGCTCGCGGGCGCCGACCTGGGGATCGCCCTGGGCAGCGGCACCGATGTCGCGGCCGGGGCCGCCGACGTGACGCTCGTACGCCGCGACATCGACGCGATGGCCGACGCGGTGCGGCTGGCCCGCCGCACGATGGGCACGATCCGCGCCAACCTGGTCTGGGCCTTCGGCTACAACGCGGTCACCGTGCCGCTGGCCGCCGTCGGCCTGCTCACCCCCATGCTGGCCGCCGCCGCGATGTCGGCGAGTTCGCTGCTGGTGGTCGGCAACAGCCTGCGGCTGCGCACCGCCCGGGTGTCCGGGACGGCGCGGCAGGGCCGAACACCGGTCGGCGCGCGGCGCGTTGCGGGAGCGAAGCCGTGAGCACGGCGGACCGGCCGCGGCGCGTCCGCGAGGCGCTGCGCGCCGTGCTTGCCCCCGTGGTGGCGAGCGCGGTCGCGCTGGCGGGCCTGTCCGGCTGGGTCGCCACGGGCAACGCCGGGGGTCCGGCCCGTATCGAGGTCGTCGGCGGGCGCGTGCTCCTGCCGTACGGCGAGTACCGCAGCACCGCCGCCCTCTTCCTCATCTCCAACTGGGGCGACGTGGACGACCGGCTCGTCGCCGTCTCGTCTCCGGCGGCCGGTGCGGACGGGGTCAAGCTCGGCCGGCACCGCACCACGGCCGGGGGCGGGGCGGCGTACAAGGAGGTCGTCGACTCGGCCGTCGTCCCTGCGGACGGCTCCCTGGACATGTCGCCGCACGGCGTGGGTGCCCTGATGACGGCGCCACCGGGCTGGGAGCCGGGCGACGTGGTGCCGTTCACGCTGCACTTCGAGGACAGCGGCCGGGTCGAGGTCGACGCGGTCGTGGTCCTGCCCGGCACCCCCTGAGCCGGGCACGGCCGCTCCGCGTTCCGGCGCTCAGCCGCTCCGGCGCTCCGCCGCTCCGCGTGATCGTCGGGAACTCGCCGCGGGACTCCTCCGACTCCTCTTCGAGGAGCGCCGACGACCGGCGCGGCGAGGAGGCGAAATGGGCGCCCTGGACGTGCGGTTGCGCGAGGTCGCCTGCCGGCACGGCCGCGTCGAGGCCGTACGGGACGTGCACCTCGACGTCGCCGCCGGTGAGCGGGTGGCGCTGACCGGCACCAACGGATCGGGCAAGACCACGCTGCTACGGGCCGTGCTCGGCCTGCACCGCCGGACGCGCGGACGGATCCTCGTCGGCGGCCGGGAGGCCGGCACCGCCGCCGGGTGGGCGTGGCGGCGGCGGGCCTGCGCGTGGATCCCGCAGAAGCCGGCGGCCGGCCGCTTCCCGCTGATCGCCCGGGAGCTGCTGGCCAGCGGGGGCGCTCCGGAGGAGGCGGAGAAGGCGGCGGCGGACCTGGGGGTCGGCGAGCTGCTGGGCCGCCCCGTCGACACGCTGTCCGGCGGCCAGTTGCAGCGCATGTACCTGGCCCGCGCGATCGGCTGCGTCGCGGCCGGGGCGGGCGTCATGCTCGCCGACGAGCCCACCGCCGCCCTCGACTTCGCCGGGCAGGAGGCGGCGGCGGACGTGCTGCTCGGGCTGCCGGTGACCACGGTCGTCGTCACCCACGACCGGGCGCTGGCCGACCGCTGCGACCGGGTACTGGAGATGGCCGCCGGCAGCCTGCGGGAGGTCCGGTGAACCTCGCCGTCGCCGACGTCGGCGAGCTGCTCCGGCTCGCGCCCGTGCAGCGGGCGGGCGCGGGCCTGCTGCTGGCGTCGGTCGGCCTGCCCGTGGTCGGCGTGGTGATCGTCGGGCTCGACATCATGCCGGTGCGGTTCGCGATGATGCACGTCGCGCTGCTGGGCATCGCGGTCGGGCTGCTGACAGGTCTGGACCCGATGCTGTGCGCGCTGGTCGCGTGCGCGCTGGCGGGCGCCGGGGTCGCGCCGATGGCCCGCAGCCCCGACGGCCTCTCGGGGGCGATGGGGCTGCTGATGAGCCTGGCCATCGCGGCGGCGCTGCTGACGCTCTCGGTGTCCGGCGTCAACGCGTCGGGCGCGTTCGCGCTGCTGTGGGGCTCGATCCTGTCGGTGCGGACCGCCGATCTGTGGGTGCTCGGCGCCCTGGCCGTCGCCGTGCCCGCGCTGTTCTGGTGGCGGCGCCGGGACCTGGCGCTGCTGCTGTACGACCGGGAGCTTGCGCTCGCCTCCGGGGTACGGGTCGAGCGGCTGACCCTGCTGCTGCTCGTGCTGGTCGCGGTGTCGGTCGCCGGGGCCATCAAGCTGACCGGCGCGCTGCTCGTCGACGCGCTGACCCTGCTGCCCGCGCTCGCCGCCCGCCGGCTGGGGACTTCCCTCACCTCGATCACCGCCTGGGCGGTCGGCATCGGGGTCGCCGTCAACACCAGCGGTTTTCTGCTCGCGCTCGCCTTCGACCTGCCGCCCGGCCCGGTCCTCGTCCTCGTCGCCGGGGGAGTGGTCCTGGCCGTACACCTCCTACCGGAACGGAGATTCCGCTCATGGCGCGCACCCGCGTCCCTCGTACCCCCCTCGCACTGACCCTCACCGCCGTCCTCGCCCTCACGGCCGCGGGCTGCGGTGACGACGACGGCCCCGGCTCCGGCAGCGGGGCGAAGACGCCGTCGGTCGTCGTCACCACCACCTGGGAAGGCGGCTTCGCCAAGGCCGCGGGCGCCGAGGACGTGCAGGTCCTCGTGCCGTCCTCGGTGCAGCACGCCCCCGACTACGAACCCAGGCCCTCCGACCTCGCCGTCGTGTCCGAGGCCGACTTCGTGCTCTACGCGCCGTTCGAGCCGTACGCCGAGCAGATCAAGGAGGCCGCCGGCTCCGACGCGGAGCTGGTCGAGGTCCCCCTCGACAACGACGCCGGAAGGGTGCGGACCGAGGTGACGCGACTGGGCGAGCTGTTCGGCACCGAGAAGGCCGCGGCGACGTGGGCGAAGACCTTCGACGCCGAGTACGCGGAGCTGAGCGCCGGTCTGAAGGACGCCCGGCCCGGCGGCGAGGCACCCGCGGCCGTCGCGCAGGTCTTCACCGCCTGGGCGGGGGAGATGGCGGGGCTGCGGATGCTCGGCACCTACGGGCCCGATCCCGTCACCGCGCAGCAGGTCTCCGACCTGTCGGCGAAGAAGCCGGAGCTGGTCCTCGACAACGCCCACATGTCCACCGGCACCGTGCTCCCGGACTCGGGCGCCCACCAGGTGAAGATCGTCAACTACCCGGGCGAGGACCTGGACCTGCTGGCCGTGTACCGCGACGCGGCGGCGGAGCTGGAGACGGCGACGGCCGCGCGGTGACAGGGCGCTTCGAGATGCCGTCACCGGCTCCCGGAACGGGACGCCGGCCTGGTCCACACCGTGCCGCGTGCCTCGTACTCCAGCATGCGCTCCACATCCAGCGCCGAGTCCGGGCCGAACTCGCGCCGGACCAGCCAGAGGCCGAGTTCCAGACCGGAGGTGATGCCGCCGGAGGTGACGAGGTCGCCGTCGTCCACGACCCGGGCGCGGGTCAGGACACCGCCGTAGGACTCCAGTGCCTCGAAGGCGCCGTGATGCGTGGTGCAGGGGCGGCCCTCCAGGAGCCCGGCCGCGCCCAGGAGGATCGCCCCGGTGCAGACCGACGTGAGGGTCAGCCCCGGGCGCGGGGCCGCGGCCAGGGCCCGGGGCAGGACGCCGCGGCGGATCTCCTCGCCGACACCCGGTCCGTCCGCGTCGGCGAAGCCGCCGCCCGGCACCACGAGCACGTCGGCCTCGTCCGGCGCCCAGCCGTGGGAGAGGCGCACGCGGGTGCCCTGGGAGGCGGTGACGGTCCGGGAGCCGTCGGCGGTGACGTAGCGCACCGACACCCCGTGCGGGCTGTGCATGTCCGCGATCCCGAGGACGTAGTACGGGGCGGCGAAGTCCATCTCCTCCACGCCGTCGAAGAGCACGACGTGCACGCGCAGCGGCCCCGCAGGCCGCTGCGGCGAGGCAGGTGCGGAAGACGAGGCAGGCGAGGCGGCGGAGGCCGTGCGCGTCGCTCCGACGGCGGTGGCGCCGACGCCCGCGGCCGTGGTGGCGCGCAGGAAGGTTCTGCGGCTGTGGTGGTGGCTGTCGACTGTCATGAGGTGAGGGTGGCAAGCAGGCCAGGGAAGGGACAGCGGCGGCCGTGACGCGCTTCGACAGGTTCGTGCCATGGTGACGCCGCCGAAGGCACGGCACACGGTGGCCGTGCTCGCGCCGCCGGGAGTGGTGGGCTTCGATGTCACGGCGGCCTGCCAGGCGTTCGGCATCGCCCGGCTCCCCGACGGCACGCCGCCCTACGAGGTCCGGGTGTGCGGCGACGGCACGGTGACGACCACGGTGGCCGGCACCGCCGGCTTCGGACTGGTGCCCTCGCACCCGCTGCACGCGGCGCTGGCGGCGGACACGGTCGTGGTGCCCGGCGTCGGCCGTCGCGCCGCACCCGCCGGCCCGGCGGTACCGGCGCTGCTGCGGGCCGCGCACGAGAGGGGCATCCGGGTCGCGTCGATCTGCACCGGCGCGTTCCTGCTGGCCGAAGCCGGGCTGCTGGACGGCGGGCGGGCGACGACGCACTGGCTGGCGGCCGGGCGACTGGCGGCCGACTACCCGGCGGTGCGGGTGGACCCCGGGGTGCTGTTCGTGGACAACGGGCAGGTGCTCACCTCGGCCGGGCTGGCCGCCGGCATCGACCTGTGCCTGCACCTGATCAGCCGGGACCACGGCGCGGCGGTGGCGGCGCGCACGGCAAGGGCCCTGGTGGTCCCGCTGCGGCGGGAGGGCGGGACGGCGCAGTTGCTGCGGCACCCGGACGCCGGCGGCGACCCGCTGCACGCGACGCTGGAGTGGCTGCACCGGAACCTCCACCGGCGCGTCACCCTGGCGGACATCGCCCGCCGGGCCGGGCTGAGCGTGCGCCACCTGCACCGTGTCTTCCGGGCGCAGACGGGCACCACACCACTGCGGTGGCTGCTGTGGGCCCGGGTGGAGCGGGCCCGGGAGCTGCTGGAGACCACCGACCTGTCGGTGGAGGAGATCGCCCGCGCCACGGGATTCGGCTCGCCGGTCTCCCTGCGGGCCCACTTCTGCCGCCGCGTGGGCACATCCCCCTCGACGTACCGGCGCACCTTCCGCGACCGGTCGCGGGCTCCGGTGCCGCCTTTCTTGCCTCCTACGCCGCCTCCGTGACGAGCAGCGCCCGCAGCCGGGCCCGGTCCGGCTTGCCCGCCGGGGTGAGCGGCAACTCGTCCACGACGAGCAGGCGTTCGGGGTGCTTGCGCCGCTCCAGGCCCCGTTCGCGGAGGTGGGCGCAGAGCTCGTCCAGTGTGAGGTCGTGCCCGGCGCGCGGCACGACGCAGGCCGCCAGCCGTTCGCCCATCAGCCGGTCGGGGACGCCGGTGCACGCCACGTCGCGTACGCCCGGATGGGCCGCGAGCTGCAACTCCACCTCCGCGGGGCTGATGTTCTGCCCGCCCCGGATGACGACGTCCTTCAGCCGGCCGACGACCCGGAGCATCCCGTCCTCGTCCAGCACGCCGAGGTCGCCGGTGCGCACCCAGCCGTCGGCGGTGCGGTAGCGGGCGTCCAGGTCGGGGGCGGCGACGTAGCGCAGCGGCGACATCGGGCCGCGGGCGACGATCTCGCCGGGGGTGCCGCCGGGGGTCTCGCGCATCTCCCCGGCGCCGGGAACGGCGACGCGGATGTCGGCGACGCGCGGGTCGGGACGGCCGACGGCGATGCCCGGACCGCCGTCGCCCCTGGCGC
Organism: Streptomyces sp. 184; assembly: GCF_045781775.1. Classification (NCBI taxonomy): domain Bacteria; kingdom Bacillati; phylum Actinomycetota; class Actinomycetes; order Kitasatosporales; family Streptomycetaceae; genus Streptomyces; species Streptomyces sp. 184. The sequence goes on from NZ_CP123230.1 coordinate 3,869,721, forward strand.
TCTCGCCGGTCAGGCCGGTGTGGCAGTTGACGCCGTCGGCGGACCCGTAGACGTTGACGACCGGGCAGCCGAAGGCGCGCTGCGCTTCCTCGGCGGTGGCGGCGTCCAGCGGTGAGCCGCCGACCAGGAGCGCGGTGGGCGGGGTGAAGGCCAGGTCGGTGCCCGCCGCGATCCGGTCCAGCATCATCCGGATCATCGTCGGCACGCCGACGACGTAGGTGGGCTCGTGGGCGGCGAGTGCCGCGAGGGCGCCGTCGGGCGTGAAGTGGTCGAGCAGCACCAGGGTCCCGCCGTGCCGGGCGAGGGCGACGGCGGTGCCGTTGCTGCCGAACGACGAGGCCAGCGGCACCAGGAACAGGCAGCGCGGCGGACGGCCGTCGGGGATGAGGGAGCCGAGGAAGTTGCCGCGCCCGCCCGCGAGCGCGTTGTGCGAGTACGCCACCATCTTCGGCTCGGCCTCCGAGCCCGAGGAGACGAGGACCCGGGCGACGGAGTCGGGGTGCGGCCGGGCGGGGACGAAGGCGTGCGGGTCGGCGCGCAGCAGGGCGGCCAGCGGCACGGCGCCTTCGGGGGCGTCGCCGGTCGGGGCGGCGATCACGTGCCGCAGCGCGGGCAGTTCGCCGGCCAGGGCGAGCAGGTCGGCGGCGTGCCGGTGGCCGCGGTGCTCGGTGGCGGCGATCACCGCGACGGCCTGCGACCGGCCCAGCAGCGAGGCGGCCTCGCGCCCCCCGCGGCCGGCGGGGAAGGGCAGCGCGACGGCGCCGAGACCGGCCAGGGCGAGGTCGGCGACGACGGCGTTGCGGCTGTTGGGGAGCTGGACGCCGACGACGTCGCCGGCGCGTACGCCGAGGCCGGCGAGCCCGGCGGCCAGACATCGCGCCTTGCGGTCCAGGGCGGTGTAACAGAGGCCGCCCTTGGCATCGAGGAGGGCCGTGCGGTGCGGGTCGGCGATCTGGCGGGCCCGGTAGAGGCTGTAGATGTCGAGGTCGGGGCAGGTGCCGTCCACGGCCCAGGAGCGCCGCAGCGCGCCGGGCAGCAGGTCGTCGAAGACGACGGTCATGCGAACCTCCAGGGGTCGGGCACGGCGAGGGCGCCGTGCGCGTCGCGGCGGAGCACGCCGGAGAAGCGGGGGTCGTGGGGCAGGGCGGCGAGGTCGGTGGTGACGGCGGTGGCGGCCAGGCCGTGGCCGCGGAGCCGGGCCAGGGCCTCGGCGGCGGGCAGTTGCGACATGCGGTGGACGGCGTGCAGGTGCGCGGCGGCCTCGGCGCAGGCGTCGGCGGGGGCGAGCAGGCCGTCGCGGGCCGGCAGCGGGCGGCGGAATCCGGCGGGCCGGCGCGGGGCGCGGCCGTCGGCGGCTCGGGTACGGGCCGGGGCGGTGAGCAGGTCCGCGGCGCCGAGGAGGGAGGAGCCGGCCCGTACGCCGCGGCCGGTGCGCTCGCGCAGCAGCAGCGCCGCCAGCACCGTCTGGGCGCCGAGCAGGCCGCCGAGCACGTCGAGCAGGGTCATCAGGGACGGCGCGGGGTCCTCGTCCGCGGGCCGGGCGGCCTCGCCGACGCCGGTCCTGGCCTGCACCATGAAGTCGGTGCCGAGGGGTGCGCCGGGAAGGCGGCCCGCCCAGCCACCGGTGTAGGCGTAGACGAGGCCGGGGTGCGCGGCGGCGAGGTGCTCGCGGTCCAGGCCGAGCCGGGCCGCGTTGCCCGGCGCCCAGTTGTGGAGGAACACGTCGGCTTCGGCGGCCATCTCGCGCAGCCGCACCCGGTCCGCGGGGGACTTGATGTCCACTTCCACGGCCTTCTTGCCGCGGTTCAGCGCGAGCCAGCGCGCGGAGACCCCCGAGCAGGCCGGCGGCATGCCGCGCAGCGGGTCGCCGCCCGGCGGCTCGATCCGTACGACCTCCGCGCCGAGGAGCCCGAGCAGGTGGGCGGCGAGCGGGGCCTGGATGCGGCGCCCTGCCTCCAGGACGGTCAGCCCGGCCAGCGGGGCGCCGGGACCGGGCGCGGCTCTCGCGGTGCGGCCCTCGTCGTACGGCACGAGGGTCCACGGCGGCGCGCCGTCGTCCTCCGCGGCCCGCGCGGCGAGGGTGTGCAGCGGGCAGACGTCCGCGCCGGCGGCGTGCGCGGCGGCCCTGATCCGCCGCCAGGCGCAGGTCCGCACCACCGCGTGCAGCACGTTCGGGAAGGGGGCGCAGGCGGTGGCGTAGCGGAACTGGAACGGCTGCCAGCCGCGGCGTATCGACTCCTCCGGGGCGCCGAGGGTGCGCCAGAAGGCCGCCCAGCCGCCCGGTTCGAGGGCCTCCAGCTCGAAGACGACACCGTCGACGGAGGTGAACGGCGGGCCGCCGGGGGCGAGTTCGACCGCCTCGCCCTCCTCCGCTCCGGCGGCGGCCAGGTACTGGGACACGGCCAGCAGCCCGGCCCGCCCGCCGCTCACCTCGGCGTGCGCGAACGCCCCCCGCGCGCCGCGGACCCGGGCGAGGAGGCCGGCCAGCAACGCCTGCACCGCCAGGACTCCGGTGGCGGTGGCGGCGTAGTCGACGGCCAGGCCGCGCGGCGCGCCGTCGCGGCGGCCGTGCACCGCCATGACGCCCGTCGCGGCCTGCACGGTGGCCTCGTCGGCGAGGTCCGCGGTACCTCCCCACGACGTACGCGCCGACACCTCGCCGAACTCCGGGCCGGCGAGGGCGACGTGCCCGCCCGGCCCGTGCTCCGCGCCGGCGCCCAGCAGCCGCAACTGCCCGGCGACGACGCCGTCCGCCGGCCCCGGCGGGCCCGAGGACTCCGTACGCAGACCGGCCAGCGGTCCGGTGCCGCGGGCCGCGGCCGGCGGGGTGGTGCGGGCCATGGCGTCACTCCCTTCCGGCTGTTTCGTGGTGCGCGGGAACCCGGCGGCAAACGCCCCCGACCCGTCTCCCGGAAGAGTGAGTCGGACCGGCGTTCGCCGGGGTTCCCGCGGGGCCGGGCAGGAAAGTGGGGGAGAGCGGTGCAGGAGAGACGGTCGGGGTCTTCCGCGCGTACACCGGCGGCGGTCGCGCTACGGGAGCGCGTGGGGACGTTCGTACGCGAGCGGGTGATGCCGTACGAACCGGTGCTGGACGCCGGCGGGCCACCGGCGGCGGCGGAACTGCACCGGCTGCGGCGGGAGGCGAAGGACGCGGGGCTGTGGGCGCTGCCGCTGCCGGCCGAACTCGGCGGCCGGGGGCTCCCGCTCACCACCTATGCCCCCGTCGCCGAGGCCGAGGGCGCCAGCGACCACGGGCCCGCTGCCCTCGGCTCGGCCTCGCTGCTCGACGTACTCATGCTGTGGCGGCACGGCAGCCCGCGCGTCCGGGAGAGGTACGCGCGCCGGCTGGCCGCGGGCGAACTGCGCGCCTGCTACGCGATGACCGAGCCCGGCACCCCGGGCACCGACCCCTTCCTCACCGCCGCCCGCGCCGAGCCGGCGGCTGACGGCTGGCGGCTTTCCGGCCGCAAGTGGTTCGTCACCGGCGCCGCCGACGCCGACCTCGTCACCGTGCTCGTACGCACCGACGGAACCCCGCCGGACCGGGACGGGCTCTCGCTGCTCCTCGTGCCCACCGACGCGCCCGGCTTCCGCCTGGTGCGCGAGCTGCCGGTCCTCGGGGCCGGCGGGCAGGCGGAGTTCGCACTCGACCAGGTGGTCGTCGGCGCCGACCACCTGATCGGCGAGCGGGGCAGGGCCCTCGACATCGCGGGGGAGCGGCTGCAACTCGGACGCACCCTGCGCTGCCTGCGCTGGCTCGGCCAGGCCCGGCGCGCGTTCGACCTCATGCGGGACCGGGCGACCGGCCGCGCCCGCTCCCACGGCCCGCTCGCCGAACTCCAGTTGGTCCAGCGCCACGTCTTCGAGTCGCTGCTCGCCCTGCGCTCGGCCCGGGCTCTCGTCCACGAGGCCGTGGCCCGGCTCGACGCCGGCCTCGACGCGCACGTGGAGGTCGGGCTGGCCAAGGTCGCCGCGGCCCGCACGTTGCAGCAGGTGGCGGACGCGGCGATCCAGGTGCACGGTGCCGCCGGCCTCGGACCCGACACGCCGCTGCCCGCGCTGTTCCGTACCGGCCGCATGGCGCGCATCCTCGACGGCCCGGACGAGCTGCACATCACGTCGGTGGCGCGGCGGGTGCTGCGCCCGGGGGCCGGTGCGGATCCGCCAGGCCGGTGAGCATGGCGAGGGCGTACGCGAGGAAGAAGGTGCCCCAGACCAGCTCGTGCCGGACGGCGGTCCCGGCGGCCAGGTCGTAACAGCCGTCGAGCAGCCGGCCGTCGGCGGTGAGATGGGCCTCCACCAGCTCCCGGAGCACGGCGACGGCGTGCTCCCGGCGGCCGAGCAGGAGCAGGGCGGCGGCCGTGACGGCCGCCGCCGAGGTGTCGGGAGGGCTGTCGCGACGGGCCGAGTCCGCCGGCGGAACGAGTTCCTTCGGCGTCAACGCACCGAGCACGTCCGGCAGTCCCGCCTCCGGCAGGTGGCAGGCGGCCTCCGCGGCAGCGAGCAGCAGCCAGGCCGGCCCTCGGCTCCACCCCGGCGGCGGGTCGCCGACCGGCGTCCAGCCGGTGCCCGCGCCGTACCGCCACGACCAGCACGGCGGCCGGCCGCCCAGGCACAGCCGCGCGTGCACCCGCAGGTGCGAGCCCGCCGCCTCCGGGTCCACCGAGGCCAGCAACGGCACCAGGCCGGGCACGCCGTCCGTGCGCGCCAGCAGCCGCGGCCCGCCGAACGCCCCGCCCCAGGGCACGACACCCGGCTCCGGGTCGAAGGAGTCCAGGCACGCGCGGGCCGCCGCCGCACGCAGTTCCTCGGCGTCGGCGTCGGGGTCGGCGGGGTCGGCGGCCTCGTCGGCGAAGAGCGTGCCGTACCAGAAGATCAGCCCGCGCGTCGCCGTGTCCGCTCCGGTCCACGGGGCCAGCCGCTCCAACGCCGCCCGGGCGGCGGCCCGGTCCCGCGGCGCGCCGGTGTGCCGGGCGCGCAGCCGGAGCAGCCCGGCCCAGAACCCTCCGGTCCACGAGCCGCGCCGGGTCGTCGTCCACGCACCGGTCGCCGGGTCGGCGAAGAGCGGGAAGCGGTCGCCGACTTCGGCGCCGGTACGGGCCGCACGGCCGAGGACCGCGTCCAGCGCGGGCGCGGCCCAGCCGGGCGGCGCCGGGCCCCGGGCGCGCGCGGATCCGCGGGCCCGCCCCGCCGATCCGGCAGGCCCCCGGGCCTCACCCGCGTACGACACGGCGGCGGTCCCGTACCGCCCACAGCAGCGCCACCGCGCCCGCCCCGGCGAACTCGCCCGCGACCAGCAGCCACCCGGTGCCGTACCGCCCGGCCTCCGCGAGCAGCCCGAAGACCGGCGGGCCGAGCGCGAACCCGGCGAAGAAGCCCGCGGAGACCAGAGCCGAGTCCTGCCCGGCCCGCCCCGGCGCCGCGCGCTGCACCACCAGCACCATCGACACCGCGTTGGCGGCCACCGCGAAGACGCCCATGCAGACCGCCGCCACCCACACCAGCGGGTGCGCCCGGTCCGCGAGGGCGATCAGCAGTGCGCCGCCCACCGCTCCCGCCGCCAGCCCGCCCGGCAGCCACAGCGCCCGCTCCTCCCGCCCGGCCGCCCTCGACCAGCCCACCCGGGCGGCGATGCCGACCACGCCCAGCACCGCCAGCAGCGTCGCCGCCGCCGTGGCGCCGAGCCCGAGCCGCTCCACGCCGTACAGCGGCAGGTACGTGTTCACCGACGCGATGCCGCCACCCAGCAGCAGCGAGAAGCCCGCCAGCCACGCGGTCGTGCCCCGCGGCACCCACACGGCCCGAGCCCGCCTCGCGGGCGCGTCGGCCGGCAGCGTACGGGCCGCCCACCCCGCGGCCAGAAGCGCCGCACCCGCCGCCGTCCACACCGCCGTCCGCCACCCGGCGGCACCGGCCAGCGCGGCGAGCGGCAGCCCCGCCGCGAACGCGCCGAGCTGCACGCCCGACTGCTTCATGCCGGTGACCGCGCTCCGGCCGGCGGGCGGGACCGCGGCCAGGATCGCCTTGTTCGTCGCCGGGTTGGCCAGCGCCTGCGGCAGCCCGCCGAGCGCGACCGCCGCCAGCAGCAGGCCCGCTCCCGGCGCCAGCCCGATCAGTCCCAGGGCCGCCGCCGAGGCGCAGAGCAGGGCCACCAGGCTGCGCCGCGGGCCCGCCCGGTCCACCACCAGACCCCCCACCGGGGACAGCAGGGCCGCGGCACCGAAGCCGACCGTCGTCGTCAGCCCCAGCGTCGTCGCGGAGATGTCCAGGTCGTCCACCAGGCGCGGCCCGAGGGCGCCGAGCAGGAACAACTGCATCATCGAGAAGGCCATCGCGCACGTCAGCAGCGCCGTCACGGCGCCGGCCCCGGGCCGACCGCGTTGGCCGCCGGCATCGCGTGCCGCGTACACCCGGCTCGGCTCCGCCGCCACAGGCCCGCCTCCGTCCGTCCGTTCAGCCGGAGGATTTGTCGGAGGGGAGGGGCGGCGGGTTCCCCGCCGACGGCGTGGCCTGAATCACACGAACAGAGGGTCGAACGAAGCGCCGCGGGGAATGCATATCCCGGCCGCAGCGCGCCCGAAGCCGATGCGAGGATGAGCCCGCCATGACTGCCGGGTGGTGTACGCGCACCGTGCGGGCCGCGACGTTCGCGGCCCTGTGCGTCGTGCTCGCCGCCGCCGGCCACGTCGTGATGTCCGGGACACCGGTGCCCTGGTGGGCACTTGGTGCCGCCGCGGTCGCGACCGGCCCGGCCGCCTGGTGGCTGGCGGGCCGGGAGCGCGGCCTCGCGGCGGTCACGGGCGCCACGGTCGTGGCGCAGGCGGTGCTGCACACGGCGTTCTCGCTCGCCCAGGCGGTGGCGCAGCCGGGCGGCGGCCTGAGCCTTGCCAGGCGGTGGGCGCAGTACGTGTGGTGCGCGCCGCCGGAGAGCCCGGCGCCGGCCGGGGCCGGGTCGGCTCGTACCGCCGCGGCCGTGGAACACGCCACCGCGCACCACCACCCCACCGCGCAGCACGGCATGGAGCACGGCCCCGGCCACACCGGGACCGGGACCGGGACCGCCGAGCACGCCGGCGGGATGGCGCACTTGGGGCACGGCGGGGGCGAGATGTCCTCCCTCGGCATGCTCGGCGCCCACCTGCTGGTCGCCCTGCTCTGCGGGCTCTGGCTGGCGTACGGCGAACGGGCCGCGTACCGCATCCCGCGCACCCTGCGCCTGCTCGCGGGCTGGCTGGCGGCGCCACTGGCGGTGCCGCTCACCGCACCGCCGCCGCCCGCGCTGCCGAAGGTCCGCTGCCACCCGGCGCGTTCGCCGCACCGGCGGCGGCTTCTGCTCGTCCACTCCATCACGTCCCGGGGCCCGCCCGGCCGCGTCGCCGTCCGCTGACGACAGCCGGTCACCCGAGGCAGCCGCAGGAGCCGCAGTGCTCCCGTGCCTCGGGCATCGGTCGTGCGCAGACGTATCGCTGCCCGCGACCGCCCCTTTCACCGGACCTCGCCGCCTCATGCGCGGGTCCGGATCACGGAGTCCGAGAAGGAAGCCACATGGCCACATCCGTCATGCCTGATTTGTCCGAGGAGTCGATCACCGCCTGGGCGCTCGCCGCCCGCGGCGGGGACCGCGACGCGCTGGAGCACGTCGTCCGCGCTCTGCAACGCGACGTCCGCCGCTACGTGATCTACCTCGGGGTGGATCCGCAGACCGCCGACGACCTCACCCAGGAGACGTTCCTGCGTGCCCTGGGCAGCCTGCACCGCTTCGAGGGCCGCTCCTCGGCACGTACCTGGCTGCTGGCCATCGCGCGCCGTGCCGTCGTCGACAGCCTGCGCCGGGCCTCCGCCCGCCCGCGGGCGGCGGACACGGACGACTGGCAGTCCGCCGTCGAGCGCGCCCAGCCGCGCGGCCTGCCCGGGTACGAAGAAGCGGTCGCGCTCGCGGAGTTGCTGGCCCTGCTGCCGGCCGAACGGCGGGAGGCGTTCGTGCTGACGCAACTCCTCGGCCTGCCCTACGCCGAGGCGGCGCTGATCAGCAACTGCCCCGTGGGCACCGTGCGCTCCCGCGTCAACCGCGCCCGCAGCACGCTGGTGCGCCAACTGCACGAAGCCGAGCTGGCGGGCATCGCGCCGGTCGCGGCCTGACCGCGGCCACGGCACGCCGCATGCCCGGCCGCCGGTCCCCAGCCCAGGGGGCCGGCGGCCGGGCGTCTCACGTCCGCCCCGCCGCACCGACCCGCTCCGGGCGGGCGGGAACCCGTCCCCGGTCCCGCGCGACGACTCCGGTGCCGCGGGGTGCTGCGGTGACGGACGCGAGGCGCGAGGCGAGAGGAGCGGGTGCAGGGTGCCGGGCAGCAAGGTGACCGCGGAGCGCGCGACCGACGACGTCGTGCCCCGGATGGCGCCGCCGCGGGCGGCCGGAGCGCGCCGCCGCGCCGGCCGGGTCGCCGGGCTGTTCCTGCTGCTCGTCCTGCTGCTCGTGGGCGTCGTCGTGCTGCTGATCGGGCAGGGCTCCATCGACGTACCCGTGGGCGACGTGCTCCGCATCCTCACCGGCCAGTCCACCGAATCGCAGACCCACCGCACCATCGTCCTGGACGCCCGGCTGCCCAAGGTCGTCGCCGGCCTGCTGGCCGGGTCCGCGCTCGCGGTGGGCGGGGTCCAGATGCAGACCCTGTTCCGCAACCCGCTGGCCGACCCCTTCGTGCTCGGAGTCAGCAACGGCGCCATCCTGGGCGCCTCGATCGTCATCCTCGGCACCGGCGGCGTGGGCTGGCTCTCCGGCCTCGGCGTGGTCAGCCAGCTCGGGGTGACCGGCGCCGCCGTCGCCGGCGCCGCGGTGGTGCTCCTCATCGCCCTGGGCATCGCCCGCCGCGTCGGTGACCCCGTCGTGGTCCTCGTCGTCGGCGTCATGCTCGGCTACCTGGCCGGCGCCGTCGTCGACATGCTCGTCTACTACACCGACCCCGACCGCCTCCAGGCGCTGACCACCTTCACCCGCGGCTCCGTACGCAACGTGACCTGGAGCGAGCTGCGGATCGTCGCCGCGGTGTGCGGCGCGGTCCTGGTGCTGTCCGTCTTCCTCGCCCAGCCGCTCAACGCCCTTCTCCTCGGCGAGCGGTACGCCGCCAGCCTCGGCGTCCACGTCCGCCGGATCCACATCCTCTCGCTGGCCGGAGTGGCCGTGCTCTCCGGAGTCGTCACCGCCTACTGCGGCGCCATCGGCTTCGTCGGCCTCGCCGCGCCGCACCTGGCCCGCGGCCTGCTGCGCACCGCGGACCACCGGCTGGTGCTGCCGGCCGGCGCGCTCATCGGGGCCGTCATCGTGCTCCTCGCCGAGTACGTCGCCGGCGGCAACGGGCTCACCGGCACCTCCCTGCCGCTCAACTCGGTGACCGCGTTCGTCGGCGCGCCGGTCATCCTCTGGGTGCTGCTCTCCGGCCGGGCGCGGAGGGAGGGGCGATGACCGGGCGGCCCCCGCCGGTCCTGGAGGCCGTCGCGGTCACCGCGGGCTACCGGCGCCGCCGCCGCCGGCCCGCCGTCACCGTGCTCCGCGACGTCCACCTCGCGGCCCGGCCCGGGGAACTGATCACCCTGATCGGCCCGAACGGCGCCGGCAAGTCGACGCTGCTGCGCAGCCTCGTCGGAGCACAGCCGCTGCTGGCCGGCCGCGTGCTGCTCGACGGCGCGGACCTCACGGCCCTCTCACCCCGGCAGCGCGCCCGGCGCCTCGCGATCACGCTCACCGAGCCCGTCGATGTCGGCCTGATGAGCGTCGAGTCGGTGGTGACGCTGGGCCGGCTGCCGTACCGGACCTGGCTCGGCCGGGAAGCGGACGAGGACCGCACCGCGGTCCGCCGCGCGCTCGCCGACGCCGGCGTCGGGGAACTCCGGCACCGCATGCTGAGCGACCTGTCCGACGGCGAACGGCAGCGGGTCATGGTCGCGCGCGCACTCGCGCAGCAGCCCGCCGTGCTGGTGCTGGACGAGCCCACGGCCTTCCTCGACGTCGCCCGCCGGATCGAACTGGCGGCGATGCTGACCCGGCTCACCGCGGCGTCCGGCGCGGCGATCGTCCTGTCCACCCACGACCTCGCGTTCGCGCTGCGCCGGGCCGACCAGGTGTGGCTGGTGGAGTCCGACGGCACGGTGACGTCGAGCGCTCCGGAGGACCTGGCGTACGGCGGTGCCGTCACCCGTGCGTTCGCGGGGGAGAACATGTCCTTCGACGACGCGGCGGCCACCGTCGTCGTCGACGACGGCACGACCGGCGCCGCGGTACACGTCGTCGCCGGCGACGGGCGCGCGCGGCTGTGGGCCGAGCACGCCGTACGACGCGCCGGCTGGGCCCCCGCACCGGACGCCTCCGGTCCGGTGCTGCGGGTAGAGCCCGGCGAGCCGTGCCGCTGGCGGCTCGAAAGGGCCCCGGCGCCGGACACCGCACCGGCCGAGGGGACCGGCTTCGACTCCCTCGTGGCGCACCTGCGCGGCCGTACCCGCACCCGACCCCGTCAGTCCACGGACAGCAGGAGAACAGCACCATGAGAAAACGCATCCCCACGGCCGCGACCGCTGCCCTGCTGGCGCTGTCCGCCGTCCTCGCCGGGTGCGGGGACTCCGGCCCCGCCGCGTCCGGCGGCAAGGCCCAACGGGACGGCTGCGTCGGCGACTACACCGAGGGCCGCGACTACTTCCCCGACAAGGCCACGGTCGAGGAGTCCGAGCTGTGGGACATCGGCTACCACGACTCGTACAAGACCGTCACGCTGGACGACAGCGAGAACGCCGGCGAGAAGCTGACGTACGTCCTCTACCGGTGCGGCACGCCGAAGCCGGAGGCCGCCGGGGAGCTGTCCGACGCCCTGTTCGTCGAAGTCCCGGTCACCAACGCGTCCGTCACCTCGTTCAACGCCCTGGCCATGGTGGACCGGCTGGGCAGGAACGACACCGTCACCGGCCTCAGCGGCGAACTCCTCGGCTGGACCGAGCACGACGAGTGGTACGCGAAGGTGGCCGGGGAAGCCGGCGGGCCGCGGTCGGTCGGCGAGTACACGGATCTCAACCGCGAGGTCGTCCTGGGCCTGGAGAACGAGGTCGTCTTCATGTCCGGGTTCGGGCAGGGCTTCGACGACGTCAGCAACGCCCGGGCGGCCGGTCTGCCGGGTGTGAGCGTGTCCAACCGGATGGAGCGGCACGCGCTGGCCTCGGCGGAGTGGATCAAGATGATCGGCGCCTTCTACAACGAGGAGGCCGCCGCGAACGCCGAGTTCGAGCGGATCCGGTCCGAATTCCGCGACGTCCTCGCCACGGTCTCCGGCAAAGCCGGCGCCCGCCGCGCGGGCTACCTGTGCGTCACGCCGGAACGCGGCTGCGAGTTCGTCTACGCGCACGGCGAGGACACCCTCATCGGCCGCCTGCTCGCGCAGCTCGGCGTCAGCAACGTCTTCACCCGCGGCAACGGCGGCCCCAACGGCAGGCCCTACGACTACGAGGAAGCCGTCGGCACCGGAGCCGACGCCGACTTCTTCGTCGTCTACGACCCGATGGAGACGACGCGGCAGACGCTGGACGACGACCCGCGCATGAGCCGGTTCGCGCCCTTCGAGAACGGCGACTTCATCGCCGGAGTGGACGACAACTTCGACGAGTGCCGGGCGAAGACCTACCTGGACGTGGACGTGCTCATCCGCGACTTCGCCATCGGCCTGGCGCCCGACCTGTTCCCGGGCGAGCAGGGCACCTGCTTCACCCGCGCCCCCTGACCGGCCGCCCGCTCTTACTGCACAATGGTTGCAATAACTTTCGATGTGCAGGAGGGGCGGGCATGGGCTCTTCGATCGTGCCGGGTACCGAGTCGCCGTACGAGGAGGCCGGCGGCGGAGGCGCCGGCCCGCAAGGCGGTCGCGGCCCGATGACCACCACCGTCCGTGTCACCCGCGGCGCCGAACTCCTCGCCTGCACCGACGCCCTGCGGTCGGTCTACGCCGACGCCTTCGGCACTCCGCCCTGGAACGAGGACGAGGCGCAGGCCGCCGAGTTCGCCGCCCGCCTCCCGGACGACGCCCGGCGGCCCGGCTTCACCGCCGCGACCGCCGTGCAGGGCGGCCGGCTCGTCGGCTTCACCACCGCCTGGACGACCCCCAGCCCCTTCCCCCGGGACCGCTGCTACCCCCAGGCCGCCGCCGGACTGGGCCCCGAGCGCACCGCGCGGTGGCTCTGCGGTGCGCTGGAGATCGACGAACTCGCCGTCGCCCCGGCCGCCCACGGCACCGGCATCGCCGCCCGGCTCCTCGAAGCGGTCATCGCGGACGCCCCGGAGGGCCGCGCCTGGCTGCTCACCTCCGTCCAGGCCCCGCGGGCGCTGGCCTTCTACCGCCGCCACGGCTGGACCCAGGTCACCCACCCTTCGGCCGACGGCAAGGGGATCGTCGTCTTCCTCGGCCCCGGCCACCCCGCGCGGTCCCAGGCGGCCCTTTCTGCCTAGACCCACCGGAGCCCGGCCGGCGGCCCCCCCGCGGCCTACGTGCCCACCCGGCGGGCCTCGTCCTCGCCGACCGGCTCTCCGGCCGTCACTCCGTGCAGTACGTGCGCCAGGACCTCGGCGCCGCGTACCACGCGCGGCCCGGGGCGGTTGAAGTACGCGGGGCCGTCGAGGACCCAGACCTCGCCCCTGCGTACGGCGGGCAGTTCGTGCCAGCCGGGCAGGCCGGTCAGCGCGGCCTCCCACTCGCGCAGCGTGCGCTCGGGTGCGAAGCCGCAGGGCAGCAGCAGGACGACGTCCGGGCGGGCGGCCCGCAGTGCCTCCCACTCGACCGCCTTGGTGTGCTCGCCCGGCCGCGCGAGCAGCGCGTCGCCGCCCGCGTGGCGGATCTGCTCCGGCACCCAGTGCCCGGCGGGCCACAGCGGGTCGAGCCATTCGACGGCCGCCACCCGGGGCCGCGCCCGGGTGCGCAGCCGGTCCGCGGCCGTCCGCTCCACCTCCGCCAGCCGGGCCCGCAACTTCGCGCACCGCCGCTCGGCCACGTCCCGTACGTCCAGCAGGTCGCCGACCCGGAGCAGGCAGTCCAGCACGTCGTCCAGGGTGCGCGGCTCCAGACTGAGCATCCGCGGTCCCTCGCCGGCCAGCATCCGCACCGTCCGCGACACCGCCTCGTACGACACCGCGCACACGTCGCACAGGTCCTGCGTCAGCACCACCTCAGGTGCCAGGCCGGCCAGTGCCCCGGTGTCCAGGGTGTACAGCGACGAGCCCCGGTGCGCGGCCCCGCCGACCGCCGCGGAGATCTCCCGGCTGCTCAGCGCGTCGGCGTCGAAGCCGGCGCTCGTCACCACGGGCACGTGCGCGACCGCCTCCGGCGGCCAGTCGCACTCGTGCGTGCGGCCCACCAGGGCGCCGGCCAACCCGAGTTCGGCCACGATGTCGGTGGCGGCGGGCAGCAGGGAGACGATGCGCATGGGACGAGGGTAGGCGGGCTCTCCGGCGGTGTGCGCGTACGGGCTCGTAGACTGCGCGCGGCCCGTCCGTTCGACGGGTCGACAACTGAAGGCGTTCGCGACTGGGGAAAGCCGGTGGGAGTCCGGCGCTGACCTGCAACCGTGAGCGGCAGCCGGGCACGTGCCCGCCCTGCCGCGAGCCGGACCGCCCACCGCGCGCGTGCACTGCTTCTCACTGTCACGGTCCGCAGCGTGGAGCCCCGAGTCGCCTCCGGCGCTCCTGGCCCCTGCCGCATCCATCCGGATGGCGCGCCAGGGGTCTTGGTATCGGCGGTGGCGGTACGGGCCCGGGTGCCGGCCGGGGAAGGACGGCACCTCGTGAGCGACCGTGCGAGAGGGACGGTACGGGCGGCGGCGGCACTGGCCGCGACCCTGCTCCTGGCGGCCCCCGCCACCGCCGAGGCGGACGCCCCCGCCGGCACCGACGCCCCCGCGCTCGCCTCGCCCGCGAGGGCCGCCGCGACCTGGATGGCCGGGGAACTCACCGACGGCACCCACGCCTCCGGCGACCACGGCCTGACCGCGGACGTCGTCCTCGCCCTGGCGGCGACGGGCACGGGCGGTGCGGCGGCGGAGAAGGCCACCGACTGGCTGGAGGACGACGTCGCGTCGTACGTCGAACGCGGCGGGCCCGGGACCGTCTTCGCCGGCGGCGCCGCCAAACTCGCCCTCGTGGCCGCCGTCCAGGGCCGCGACCCGGGCGACCTCGGCGGCCTGGACCTCACGGGGAAGCTGCTCGGGCGGATGCAGTCGGACGGCCGCTTCACTGACGACGCCCCGGGCGGCGACATGTCGAACCTGTTCACGCAGTCCCTGGCGGTCCTGGCCCTGGCCCGCACGGGCGACCTGCCGGACCGGGCGGCCGACTTCCTCGCCGGGTCGCGGTGCGCGGACGGCGGGTATCCGCTGGTGTTCCGCGCGGACCCCGCGCGCTGCAAGTCCCACACCGACTCCACGGGCCTGGCCGTACAGGCACTGCTCGGCGCCGGCCGTACCGCGGACGCCGCGCCGGCGCTGGACTGGCTGGAGACCCAGCAGCTCGACGACGGCAGCTTCCGCGACAACGGCTTCGGCACCCCGCCCGGCAACTCCAACTCCACCGCCCTGGACGTCCAGGCGCTGGCCGCGGGCGGGCGTACGGGCCCGGCGGCCAAGGGCGTCGCGTGGCTGAAGTCCCGCCAGGTCGGCTGCACCGCCCCGGCCGCGGACCGCGGCGCGGTGGGCTACGCGGAACCGGTCGCCGACGGCACGGCACTGCGCGCGACGGCACAGGCGGTCCCGGCGCTGGCGGGGAAGTCGCTGGCCGAGGTCGACGGCACGGACGCGGTGCCCGGGCTGGAGGACAGCGACTGCTCGCCGCCGGGCGGCGGCACCGGCGGCGGCTCGGGTGGCGGGGGCACGGACTCCGGGGGCGCGGACTCCGGGGGCACGGACTCCGGGGGCGCGGACTCCGGGGGCGCGGACTCCGGGGGCGCGGGCGGCGGCACCGATTCGGGCGGCACGGACTCCGGCGGCACGGGTACGGACGGCGGCACCGCGGGCGCGGACGCCGGCGGCTCCACGACGACCGGCTCCTCCGGCGGCGCCACCGACGGCGGCTCGTCCGGCGCTCCGGGCCCGCCCCCCGACTCCACCGGCGGCACCGGCCCCACCGGCGGCAGCGCCCCCACCCCCGACGGCGATCTGGCGTCCACCGGCTCCCCGGCCCTGCTGCTCGCCGCCGCCGCGGCAGCCGCACTCGCCGCCGGCGCCGCGGCCGTAGCCCTGGCCCGCCCGCGCCGAGCACGCTACTGACCCGTACCGCACCTCCACCCCCGTGGGCGGCTGCCAGTTCCGCATCGCCCCCGGCGACGAGGTCGCCTTCACCTGGACAGAACTCTGATCGCGGGCAGTACCCGCGAGCGCCCGGAAACCGCCGTCGGTAGTCGGCGGGACGGTCCCGGCGCAACACGGCGCTTAGGAGCCCGAGTTGGGCGGCAGGCGCTCCGGGCGCCGGTGGGACGGGTCCGCAGCACCCTTGCGAGGGGCATTCTTTCGTGGTCCGATGTTGACGACCTTGGTGGTCAAAAGCAGTTCGACTGTCGCAACCGAATCAGCGCCGCCCAAAGCGAAGCAAGAGGTTCGAATGCGCAACGAAACGCTGGAGAGCCTTGTCCTCGGCGACGTACTCCGAGAGCGGGCCGCAACCCATCGAACAGAGACCTTCCTCAAGTTCCACGAGGGTGAGGTCACCTACGGCGAGGTCGACTCGATGGCCGACCGCGTGGCCCAGGGACTGGCCACCGCGGGCATCGACCGCGGCGACCACGTCGGCGTGATGCTCCCCAACTGCGCCGACTTCATCCACGTGATCTTCGCCCTGGCCCGGCTGGGGGCCGTCGCCGTGCCGATCAACGTCGGCTACCGCGGCGAGCTGCTCCGCCACGTCCTGCACAGCTCCGACGCCTCGAAGCTGATCATCGACGCGCCGTACGCCGACAGGCTGCCTGCGGTGGTTCCGCACCTCCCCGACCTGGCCCGCATCGTCGTACGGACCGAGGGCGCCTCCGACGTCCCGCTCCACCGGCTCGGCAAGCCCGCCGTGACGCTGTCCAGCCTCCTGTCCAACGGCGCGGAGGCGCCGCGCGTCGACGTCGGCTTCGGCGACCTCCAGGCGATCATGTACACCTCGGGCACCACCGGCCCCTCCAAGGGCGCGATGGTCCCGCACGCCCTGGCGCTGACGTGCGCGCTTGACTCGCTCGACTTCCTCGACCGGTGGGGCAAGACCACCTACTGCCCGCTGCCGCTGTTCCACGCCGCCGGGCTCTGGGACGGCGTGATGTCGGCGCTGCTGGCCGGCGGGGCCATCGCCATCGTCGAGCGCTTCAGCGCCTCGCGGTTCTGGGACGACGTGCGCAGGTTCGACGCGCAGGTCGCGATGAGCGTCTTCTCCATGATCCCGATCCTGCTCAACCAGCCGCGCACCGAGCGCGACAAGGAACACCCGCTCCAGACCTTCTACATGGGCAAGTCGAGCCTCGACGAGCCGCTGCTGGAACGTTTCGGAGTCCGTTCCGTGGAGACCTACACCAGCACGGAGGTCGGGATCGCCACCGCCAGCCCGTACGGCGAGTGGCGGCTCGGGTCGTGCGGGCAGGCCCACGAGGAGCGGTTCGAGGTGGCGGTGGTCGACGAGTGGGACCGCGAGGTCGGTGCGGACGAGCCGGGCGAGCTGGTCGTACGGCCCAGGCAGCCGTTCGTCATCACGACCGGGTACTACGGCGCGCCCGGGGCCACCGCCGACTGCTTCCGCAACATGTGGTTCCACACCGGCGACCGCGTGTGGCGCGACGCTGACGGCTACTTCTACTTCCTCGACCGGATGAAGGACGCCATCCGGCGCCGCGGCGAGAACATCTCGGCCTTCGACCTGGAGTGCGAGGTCAACCTGCACCCGTCGGTCCTGGAGTCCGCAGCCATCGGCGTGCCCTCCGAGCTGGGCGACGAGGACGTCAAGCTGGCGGTCGTGCTGCAACCGGGAGCGGCGCTGGAGCCGGCCGAGCTGGTGGCGTTCTGCGCGGAGCGGCTGCCCCGTTCGATGGTCCCGCGCTACATCGAGTTCATCGATGCTCTGCCGCGCACGCCCACCGACAAGGTCGCCAAGTACCGGCTGCGGGCGGAGGGCGACAACGGCCTCACACCCGCCACCTGGGACCGGGAGGAGACGCCGTGAACTGGGAGGACACCCCGGAGCAGGCGGCCTTCCGGGAAGAGGCGCGCGCCTTCGTGCGCGACCGCTTCCCGTCCGGGTACGCGCCGGACCCCGAGGCCGAGCAGAGCCTCGAACCCGAGGACGTCTGGGGCTACAACTGGCCGGTCGACCGGCTCTCCGACGACCCGGCACGCCGCGCCGGGGCCCACGCGTGGGCGGCGGTCCTCGCCGAGCGCGGCTGGATCGCACCGCACTGGCCGGCCGAGTACGGCGGGGCGGGGCTGTCGGCGCTGGAGGAGTTCATCCTCCAGGAGGAGATGATGCGCGCCCGCGTCCCCACCGTGAACGGGATCGGCGCCTTCCTCCTCGGCCCGACGCTGCTGGAGCACGGCACCGCCGAGCAGCGCGCCGCGCACCTGCCGCCGATCGCCCGCGGCGAGACCACCTGGGCGCAGGGCTTCTCGGAACCCGGCTCCGGCTCCGACCTCGCCTCGCTCCGCACCCGCGCGGTCCGCGAGGGCGACAAGGCCACCGGCACGTACACCGTCAACGGGCAGAAGGTGTGGACCTCGCTCGGCCAGTACGCCGACTGGCTGTTCGTGCTCGTACGCACCGATCCGGACGCCGCGCCGCCGCACCGCGGCATCACGTTCCTGCTGGTGGACGCCACCTCTCCCGGTGTGACCATCCGCCCGATCACCGACATCCGCGGGGCGGCGCCGTTCTGCGAGATCTTCTTCGAGGACGTACGGGTCCCGGCGGCCAACCGGGTCGGCGAGGAGAACCGCGGCTGGTACGTCGCGATGACCGCCCTGAGCTTCGAGCGGGCCGGCATCGGCGCCACGATCAAGTACGAGCAGGCGCTCTCGGAACTCGTCGGCTACCTCCGCTCCGAGGAGGGCCGCGGATTCCTCAGGAGCGACACCAGGGCCGCGCTGCGCCAGGAGATCGCCCGCCGCCACACCGAGATCCGGGTCCAGTACAACCTCGCCCGGTACACGGTCTCCCAGCAGGCGGCCGGGGGAGTGCCCGGCTACGAGGCGTCGGTCAACCAGCTCTTCGGCGCCGAGCTGCACCAGCGCCTGGCCCGTACGGGCGCCTCGGCCTTCGGCCGGTCCGCCCAGCTCTGGCAGCGGCGCGACGCCCCGCTCGGAGCAGTCTTCACCCATATGTCGCGCGACTCCGTGGCCTCCACCTTTCTCGGCGGCGCGTCGGAGATCCAGCGTGATGTCATCGCCACCCGGGGCCTGAAACTGCCTCGCAGCCGATAACGACCGAGGAGGAATTCTCTCCATGTACGAGACCCTCGACCTGAAGATCGAGGAGCGGGTCGCCTGGCTCACCCTGAACCGGCCGGAGAAGCTCAACGCGCTCACCCCGACGACGATGCGCGAACTCCGCCGGTTCTTCACCGAGGTGGACGACGACGAGAACGTCTGCGTGGTGGTGCTGCGGGGGGCCGGCGAGCGCGCGTTCTGCGCGGGCATGGACCTCGGCTGGTCCGAGCAGCTCACCAAGCAGGAGCGGGTGGAGCAGGGCCGGCTCGGCGAGAAGACGTTCGCGATGATGGAGCGGCTGTCCGTCCCGGTCGTCGCGGCCGTGCACGGCTACGCCGTCGGCGGCGGGCTGGAGCTGGCGCTGGCCGCCGACTTCATCGTCGCCTCCGACAACGCCAAGATGGGACTGGTCGAGATCACCCTGTCCGCCCGCCCGCCGTACCGGCCGAAGATGACCGAGGACGGCGACCCCGACCAGCCGGAGTTCGGCGGGTCAGCGCCCGGCTGGGGCGGCGTCAAGCGGCTCCCGCGGCGGGTCGGCAAGGCGATGGCCAAGGAGCTGCTGTTCACCGGCGTCCGGCTCGACGCCGCCCGGGCACAGCGGATCGGCCTGGTCAACGACGTGTACCCGGCCGACGAGTTCGACAAGCGGGTCGGGGAACTGGCCGAGCGCATCGCGGCGATGAACCGGTACAACCTGCGCCTCGTCAAGGAACTGGTCACCCACGAGTACGACTGGATCGAGCCCCACCCGAGCTGAGCCCCACCCGAGCCGAGTCCCACCCGAGCCGAGTCCGGCCCGAGCGGAAGCGAACGAGGAGGATCTGTGCGGATTTACCGGATCGACCACATCGGCCAGGTCGCGCCGGAACCGGAGCCGCAGGTGGCGCTGCTGGAGGGCCTGTTCGGCTTCCGGCGCACGCGGAGCTGGGAGAACCCCGCCGAGGGCTGCCGCGGCGTACGGCTCGCGCTGCCCGGGAACCCGGGGCACACCTGGGAGGTGCTGGCGCCGGCGGGGGAGGGATCCGCGCTCCAGGAGTTCCTCGACGGCCAGGGCGGCCGTCCGGGCCTGCACCACGTCGCCGCCGAGGTCCCCGACATCGGCGCCGTCCGCGCCGAGCTGGAGGCCCTGGGCGTCAAGCCCACGGGCGGCGGGGAAGGGGGCTGGCTGGAGGCGTCGCTGTCGCCGCCCGAACGCGGGCCGGGCGTGCTCTTCCGGCTGCGCGGGTCCGGCGACCTCGCCCTGTGCGGCGACGGCCCCGCGGTGCCGGCGACCGCCGAGCCCGCGGACGCGCCCTCGCTCGGCATCGTCGCCCTCGACCACGTGTGCCAGGCGTTCCCCGACCGCGACGAGCTGGCCCGGTGGTACGCGCGGCTCGCCGGCTTCGTACAGGTCTGGCGGACGCCCGAGGACGAGCACCCGGACATGGCGGACCTCGTGCTGAACATCCCCGGATCGACGATCTGCTGGGAGGTCATCATGCCGCGCGGCGAGGACTCGTTCATCGAGCGGTTCTGGAACAAGAACGGCGCCGCCGCGCACCACGTGACCTTCGAGGTCGCCGACTGGGACCGGGCGCTGGCGGCCTGTGCGCACCACGGTGTGCCGACGTTCGGCGAGAACGAGGGCAGCACCGACGGCGCCGCCTGGCGCGACACGTTCATCCACCCGAAGCACACCGGAGGCGTGCTCGTGCAGCTCTTCTGGGAGGAGCGGCCCGGCGTGTGGGTGCGGTCCGACAAGATCCCGCCGGTGGACTGATGGACCTGACACTCACCGAGGACCAGGAGCTGATCCGGACCACCGCCCGGGGGTTCCTGGAGTCGCGAAGCGCGAGCGCCGGGGCCCGGGCGATGGCGGAGGAGCCCGCCGGCTACTCCGCCGCGCTGTGGAAGGAACTGGTCGAGCTGGGCTGGACCGGGCTGGCGCTGCCGGAGGCCCACGGCGGTCTGGGCACCGGCTTCCTGGAGCTGTGCCTGGTCGTGGAGGAGACGGGGCGCTGCCAGGTGCCGAGCCCGTTGCTGTCCACGGTGGTGTGCTGCGGGCTGCCGCTGGCCCGGTTCGGCACCGAGGAGCAGCAGGCGCGGTGGCTCGGGGCCATCGCCCGGGGCCGGGTCATGAGCGCCGTGCCGGGCCGCTGGGACGGCACGGGCGGCGAGATCGCCGCGGCCGAGCGGGACGACGGGTTCGTGCTGGACGGCACGGCGCTGTTCGTCCCGTACGCGCACGCCGCGGAGGACCTGCTCGTCGTACCCCGCGAAGGCCCGGCGCTGCTGGTGGACGCCTCGTCGCCGGGCGTGGGGCGCGAACGGCTCGACGCGATCGGCGCCGACCGGCCCTGCCGGGTCCGCTTCGACGGCGTGACCGTGCCCCGCGACCGCGCCCTGACCGCCGGCCGCCCCGTCGCCGACGCGATCGACGCGTACGGCGCCGCCGCCACCTGCGCCGCGATGGTCGGGGCGGCCCAGCGGGTCCTCGACATGACCGTCGAGTACGCCGCGGAGCGCGAGCAGTTCGGCCGGCCCATCGGCGCCTTCCAGGCAGTCCAGCACCACTGCGCGAACATGGCCACCGACGTGCTCAGCTCGCGCTTCATGGCCTACGAGGCGATCTGGCGGCTGTCGGCCGGCCTGGACGCCGCCGCGGAGGTGTCGATGGCCAAGGCGTGGGTGAGCGAGGCGTGCCGGCGGGTCTGCGACACGGGCCACCAGGTGCACGGCGCGATCGGCTTCACGTACGAGCACGACCTGCACTTCTTCTCCCGCCAGATGGCGGCCTGGGCGCTGGCCTTCGGCGACGCCGACCACCACTGGAATCGCGTGGCCGACGGACTGGGGCTGGACGCCTGAACACGTGCCGGTGGCGCCGGAGTGAGGCCGGATCGGTCCCGCGACGGTCTTCGCTTCGGCGGGCCGGCGCCGTCCTGTCTGCCGGCCGTGCTGATCGCGGTGTGAGGTGTGGCCGGGGTCAGATCCAGAAGACCTCGGTGGTGGCGGTCAGGGCGTCCGCGCCCGGGGCGGGGTTTGCGCGGCCGGAACGGGCCGTGCCGCCCGTGGCGAGTACCGAGCCGTCGGGCAGGGGTACGGCGGTGCAGAGGTAGCGGCCTGTGGCCATGCCGCCGGCGGGTGTCCAGCTCCGGGTCAGCGGGTCGTACAGGGCTGCGGAGGCGTAGCCGGTGTCCCGGGTGGCGCTGTCCGTGCCGCCCAGTACCAGCACGCTGCCCGAGGACAGGGGTACGGCGCGGTGGCAGGTGCGGCCCTCCGGCATGTTCTCGCCGACCGTCCACGCGCCGGTCGCCGGGTCGTACCGCTCGGTGCGCCACTGGCTGAAGGGCACGAAGCCGCGCTCGAAGCGGATGCCCGGGCTGTCGCCGCCCGTGACCTGCACGGTGCCGTCCCGCAGAAGCGTCGCCTGGTGGCCGGCGCGGGCGGTGTACAGGCTGCCGGTGCGCGTCCAGGTGTCGGCCGCCGGGTCGTACAGCTCGCAGAAGCCCTGCCCGATGCCCCTGCCGCGGCCGGTGCTCCGCCGGCCGCCGACCGCGAGCACCCGGCCGTCCTCCAGCGGCACCAGGGGGTGGGCCAGCCGGGAGTCGGCCATCGGCGCGGCGGGGGTCCATGCGCCGGTGGCGGGGTCGAAGACTTCGGCCGAGAACAGGCTGCGCCCGGTCGCCCGCGGGGCGCGGTCGCCCTCGCCGCCGGTGACCAGGACCCGCCCGTCGGGCAGCAGCGCGGCCGCGTGCAGCGACCGGGCGGTGGTCATGTCGCCGGGCGTCGGGGTCCATGTGCCGGTGGCGGGGTCGTACAGCTCGGCCGAAGCCAGCCGCCCGCCCTCCTCCGCCTCCGGCCCGGCCGGGCCGATGCCCCCGGCGACCAGCACCGTGCCGTCCACGAGCACCGTGGAGCTGTGGCCGTGGCGGGCGGTGCCGAGGGCTCCGGTGGCGGTCCAGGTGGTGGCCACCGGGTCGAAGAGCAGCGTCTCGTCGGTGGGTACGCCGTCCGCGAGGGCGCCGCCGGCGACCAGTGCCGTGCCGTCCGCCAGCGGGACCGCGCCCTCCGCGGGGCCGAACCACCGGCGTGGTGAGGGGAGTTCGCCCGCGGGGAACCACCTGCCCGCGGCCGGGGCCGCGGCCCCGGCCGGCGCGGCCCCGTGGACACCCGCGGTGAGGTTCGTACGTCGTGTCATCGCTCCGGCTCCGTATCCCGCCCGTTCCCTGTCCTGCCCGCCCATTCCGTGCACGCGCGCCCCGCCTGTTCCGTGCACGCGCCCGTCAGGGAGTGAAGATCTCCGTGGTGTCCGTGACCACGTCGCCCCTGTCGGGCACCGCGGCTCCCGACCGGACCAGCCCGCCCGCCACCAGCACCCCGCCGTCGGCGAGTTCGGTCGCGGCGAAGGCCCACCGGCCCTCGACCATGCCGCCGGTGGCCGTCCACTTACGCGCCTGCGGGTCGTAGACCTCCGCGTTCTGGTAGCCGACGTCGAAGGTGGAGTCGTCGGTGCCGCCGATCACGAGGAGCCGCCCCGAGCGCAGCAGGACCGCCCGGTGGTGGCTGCGGCCCGTGGACATCCCCTCGGCGGCGGTCCACGCCCCGGTCGCCGGGTCGTAGCGCTCGGCGGTCCACTGGCTGTAGGGGTTGTACGTCCAGTCGTCCTGGAGCCCGGGGCTGTCGCCGCCGGTGACCAGCACCGTGCCGTCCCGGAGCAGGGTCGCCTGGTGGCTCTTGCGTACGGAGCGGAGGTCGCCGGTGGGCGTCCAGGTCCCGGCGGCCGGGGCGTACACCTCGCAGAAGGACTGGCCCGCGAACAGGCCCCGGCCGATCGGGGCCATGCCCCCGGCGACCAGGACGTTGCCGTTGCGCAGGAGCACCGCCGGGTGGCTGGCCCGCGCGTCGTTCATCGGCTCGTCGGTGGGCGTCCACTCGCCCGTGGCGGGGTCGTAGACCTCCGCGGAGGCCAGCGCCCTCTGGGAGAGCGCGGAGCGGGGTGCCACGCCGCCGGTGACGAGCACCCGGCCGTCGGCGAGCAGCGTCGCGGCGTGCGCGAACCGGCCCTCGTGCATCGCGCCGGTGGCGGTCCAGCCGCGGGTGGCCGGGTCGTAGACCTCGGCGGAGCCGACACCCGCCTGGGACACGCCGCCGTACGGGCCGCTGAGGCCGCCCGCGGCGAGGACCCGCCCGTCCGTCAGCCTGGTCAGGGTGTGCAGGCGGCGGGAGACCGACAGGCTGGAGGCGGGCTGCCACTGTCTGGTCGCCGGGTCGAAGAGGACGGCGGTGTCCTGTGCGTTGCGGGCATGCTCCTCGCCGCCCGCCATCAGCACGGTCCCGTCGGCGAGGGTGACGGCGCCGGCGCCCGCGCCGGCCCAGTAGGTGGCGCCGGGCAGCTTGCCCGCGGCGCTCCAGGTGCCGGTGGCCACGGCGGCGTCGGCGGCCGGGGACTGCTGCCCTGCGGCCAGGGAACGGTGGGTGCTCACGGGGATGTCTCCTCGGGTCGGGCGGCCTGCGGGGGTTCGGTGATCTCGTACGGGCACACCAGGACCAGGTCCGTCACCGCCTCCGGGTTGAACCGGTCGCCGGCGCGCAGTTCCCCGGGCAGCGCCCGGATCGCCTCGCGGGGCACGGTCACCGTCACCGTCGCCTCCTCGCGCACCTGGAGGGTCACCCCGGTGAGCACGGCGTGCGGCTGGCCGTCCAGCGCCGGGTCGGCGGCGAGCCCGCCCTCGGCCCGGCCGCCCGCCGAGGTGGTGGCCAGGACCGGCAGCGGCCCCCGGAAGAACCGCAGGTACGGGGTGTCGGTGCCCGGCGCGGTGTCGCGGGAGAGCACCAGCACCACCTCGGCCCTGCCGACGCGGATGCCGAAGTCCCGGAAGAGGTAGGGGAAGCGGTCCCTGGTGACGGCGAACTCCAGCGCGGCCGGCTCCGTCCCGGCGGGCGCGAGGAAGCGGGCCCACCGGTCCGCGAACTCCCGCCGCCCGCTGAACGCGCGGAACAGGCCCTTGCCGCCACCCGCGTGCACCCAGCGGGTGAGGCCGTCGCGCAGGTCGTCCTCGGCGGCCTCGGCCAGGGTCGGTCCGCCGTCGCGTGCGGTGTAGCGCACGTGCAGCACCACGTCGGTGACGGAGGCGTAGTCGAACTGCCGGAACCTCACCGGCAGTTCGAGCTGCCATTCGCTGATCACGCCCTCCCCTTCGAAGGGCAGGTACCGCCGGTCGTGCAGGTCGGTCTCGAAGAGCCCGGTGTCCTCCTGGCCGGTGCTGGTCACGATGGACTGGACCGGGCCGCTGTGGTCGCGGAAGCGCGGGTCGGCCGCCTTGTCCCGGCCGTACGCCTGCCCCTCGGAGATCCGCGGGTCGACGCGGACGCTGCTGTGCAGCAGCCGGGCGGTCAGGTTGACCGAGGTGTACGGGCCGGCCACGCACGGCACCGTCAGGGCGACACTCCTGATCCGCCGCTGGTAGTGCCCGGGCCCGTCGATGTCGAAGAGCGCCTCGGGCAGCGAGACGAAGCAGCGGCCCGTCTCCTTGAGCCGCAGCAGCGCGCCTGGGTCGAACTGCGCCAGCGAGACGCGCTTGGTCAGCTCGAACTCGCGGGCGTCGGCCTCCAGGTAGGCGGCGTCCATCCGCGCGAGGTCGGCGGCCAGGCGGTCGCCGGCGAGCAGCCCCTTGTGCAGGCTGTCCCAGTAGCCGAAGGTGACGAACGCCGAGTCGGCGACGCCCAGTTCGTGCCGCCACGAGCGCTCGGCGCGCTTCGCCACGTCGTAGGCGAGCTGGTACGCCTGGAAGTACGTGGTGGAGAGCTGCCCCACCATCCAGTCGTACAGCTCGGCGCTGGTGAACTTCCCCTTGAGGAAGTCCGCGACCTCCCGCGCCTGCTCCCGCTGCCGGTCGTGGTTGTCCAGCTCTCGTTCCGCGATGGCGTGGCGGATCTCGGCCGCGGCGGTCTGCCTGTCGAGCTGTGCGCCCTCCAGCCGTGCCTGGTCCGCCTGGAAGGCCCAGTCCTCGGCGCGGCGCTGGAAGCCGCCCTGGGTCTGCGCCACCGACGCCTGGGTGGTCAGGTTCGAGGCGTAGGAGTTGAGCGAGCCGGACGAGCTGTTGATGGAGCCGGTGAGGTTGCTCCCGCCGAACCACAGCCCCAGGGTGAACGGCGAGCCCGCCTTGGCGTCCGGGAAGAGGCTGGTGACGGTGCCGAGCGCCTGGATGCCCGTCGCGATGTACTGGTAGGTCTTCGCCGTGGCGGACAGGTCGGCGTACGAGGTCTCGTACCCGTTCACGTACTCCCGGGTCGCGTAGTACTCGCGCCGGTGTTCGGCGACGGCCCTGGACCGCACGGCCGCGTCGTACGCCTCGTTCGCCTCGCGCACCTGCTGTTTACGCACCTCGCGGGTCGCGTCGAGCAGCGCCGTCTCGTGCCCGGCGCGCAGCCGGGCGAGCGCTTCGCCGTCCCGCTTCTCCAGCGCCTCCAGCAGCCGGGCGCCGAACTCCCTGACCTGGCCGGCCAGTTCCTTCGCCTGAGCGGCCACGGTCGCGAAGCGGTAGTGCGGCAGGGGGGCGCTGATGTCGTCGAGCACCTGGCCCAGGTCGACGCCCGCGGCAGCGGCCCGGGCCAGCAGGGACGGGTCGATCGGCGGACCGAACAGGGCCGTGTCGCGCCGCACGCCGTCGATGTCCAGCGAGTTCCGGATCTTGAACAGCCGGTCGGCGACCGTGTCCCAGTAGCCGGCGAGCTTGTCGTTGCGGGGCAGGCAGAAGTACTGGAGCCAGGCGAGGTTCACCCCGGGCAGCAGGCTCGGCGCGGGGTCGCCGCCGGCCCGGCCGACGAGGAGGTTCTCGACCGCGACGACGGCGTCGGCGAGCGGCCGGTCGCTGTTGAGGAGCCGGCGGTAGCTCTGCGGGGCCGGGGCGCGGCGGGTGATCTCCTCCGGAGGGCGGCCCAGCAGTTCGGCGGCCAGGACGTAGAGCTGGGTGGCCTGGTTGATGGTCTCCAGGGTGTCCTGGCGGAACAGCCGGTCCGCCCAGGCGATCAGGTTGTCCAGGTACTTCATGACCACGGCCTTCTGGTAGGCGGTGGTTCGGGTACGGGCGACCACGTCCGGCTGGAACGGGTTCCTGAGCCAGTTCCGTACCGCCTTCAGCGTCTCCTCGTCGCCGCCCGCGGCCTTCGCCAGGACCTGTTCGATGCGCTGCTCGTAGTAGGTGTCGCTGCCCGCCTCGAAGAAGGGCTTGGTGATCCAGAAGCGCTGCGGGCGCTCCACCTCGACGTCCCGGTTCGTGGGGTCGAAGATCCGGTGGAACCACTTCAGCGCCTCGTCGAAGCGCTGGTCGGCCGACAGCCGCTCGGCGATCAGCAGCGGCGCGTGGAAGAACAGCTCCCAGTTGTACTCGGCGTAGGAGTCGCCCAGCACGAACGTCACCGGCTCGGTGGGATACGGCTTGACGATCCGGTCCCGGTCGTCGGTGTACGGCTTGTACATGTCCGGCGAGGCGAAGTCGAACGGGCCGGTCCACCAGTCCGGATGGAGCTGGAGGTTGCGCTCGAACACCCCGGCCAGCCCCTTGCGCGCGTACTCGTCGAGGAAGGCGCCGGTGTGCGGGTGGTACAGCGGGACGAACCGGAAGTGCACCCGCGTCTCCAGCTCGGCGGCGAACGCGCCCTCCCCCGGGGAGCCGGCGACGGCCGCCCCCGGCCCCAGGGCCAGCGGGGCCGGCACGTCCTGCCCTTCCAGCAGGTAGGTGCGCCTGCCGTCGGAGAAGTACTGGAGGTAGTGCTGCCCGGTGTCGCGGAACTGGTGCGAGCCGTAGGTGCGGTACAGATGCGGCCCGGGGGTCGCCTGGAGCAGGTAGACGTTCCTGGGGTCGACCGGGTCCGAGGAGGGGTCGATGACGGACATGAAGCCCCAGGCGAGTCCCGGGAGGATCTCGCTCTCGACGCGCTCGTTGAACGAGATGCCGCTGAAGGAGGTGCGGGGCACCGGCGGCGGGCCGGTGTACGTCTCGGCCGGTCTCAGCTCGATCGGGTAGGTGTAGACGCTGTTGCGCGGGCTGAAGCGGAAGTTCCCGGAGATGTGGTGCGTGGGGTTCGGGGAGATGGAGTCGCTGTACACCAGCCACAGCAGCAGGTCGCCGGTCGCGGTGTCGATCTCGGGCAGCAGGACGTACATGTCGATGTTGTTGGCGGCGGGGCCGCCGAACCCGGGCTGCGTGAACAGCGCGCCGTCGGCCAGCTTCTTGGCCTCCCAGCCGCCGTCCGCGTACCTGCTCCAGTGGAGCTGGATCTTCCAGAACGTCACCGGGTCGGGCAGCTCCGCACCCTCCGCGATCGTGAAGGGGACCTTCTTCTGCTCCTGGGTCAGCGACGTCCAGAACAGGTACAGATGGCCGTTCCACACGATCGGCACGATCGCGTCGGTCTCGAAGTCCAGGTCGACCTTCTCCCACGGCGACCACGTGGAGCGGTTCTCCCACCGGCGGAAGTAGTAGCCGCCGGGGTCCGACTCGGTGCGGGCGAAGACGTACACGGTCTCGCCGTCCGGCCCGATGTGCCGGTACGAGCCGACGGGCCGCAGGTGCGCGATGTCGTCGAGCTTCTCCAGGTAGTGCAGGAACGCCTTCTCCGCGTTCGCCTCGGTCAGCTCCTTCTGCATCAGCTCGTTCTCCAGCTCCGCGAACTGGGGCGACTTGTCGAGCCGCAGGTCCGGCTCGAAGTAGTTCTCCGGGTAGAGGAAGACCTTCTGGTTGGCCTCCCACAGCCGGTACGCCTTCATCCACTCCCAGCGCTGCCAGTACTCGGCGTTGGGGTAGAGGAAGATGTCCTCCAGGTTGAGCTGGATGCGCTGGATGTAGAGCTGCACGCTGAAGATCGCCTGCGCGATCCGCGTGGTGAGCTGGGCGGGGCCCATCTCCACGTCGACGAGGAAGTAGTCGAAGAGCGTGTTGGCGTCGTGCCAGTACGGCCGGTCCTCGCGGTCGCGGCGGGGGTTGGCGATGAGGTGGCCGACCAGCGCCGCCCGCTGCTTCTCGCGCAGCTTGTCCCTGAGCGCCCCGCCGGCCGCCGGCCAGTCGCGCAGGCTGTGCCGGGCCTTTGCCGCCTGCCAGGCCGACTGCGCGGCCTCCGGGAGGAGATCCGGCGGCAGCCACTCGGCCGCCCGCTCGGCGGACACACCGATCCTGTGCACCAGGGCGATCGCGGCGAGCAGTTGGAGCAGGCCCTCCTCGCCGTAGAAGTCGGCGGGGGCGGTGAGCCCCAGCAGGCCGCTGCCGCAGAGCACGTCGAGGTCGGCGCGGTCCCACTGCGTCTGGCGGGCGAGTTCGGCGAGCACGTCCGCGGGCGTGGCGCCGGGGGCGCGTGCCGCGGTGAACACGGCTCGCAGGGTGGGTGCCCGGCCGGGGACGCGGTCGCGGAGCCGGGCCAGCCCCAGCAGCCGTACGAACCGTGCGAACAGCGGCGACGGGCCGGGCAGGACGGCCGTCGGCAGCGTGTTCGGGTCGAGCCAGCCGGCGGACGCCGCGTACCCGAAGACCCACGGGATCTCCTCGGCGGCCACCGACAGCCGGGACAGCAGCAGGGCCACCCGGTGCACCAGCGCCAGCGTGGTGAACTGCTCCGGGAAACCCTGCGGCGTCACCGCCACCGCCGGGTCGCTGCCGACGAACCGCGGCGCGAGGAAGTCCTGGAGCGCGGTCGGCTTCGACGGCGACCGCAGCCAGGTGCCGAGCAGCACGTCCGCGCTCGCCGCGTCCAGCCCCGCGGCCTGGCCCACCTGCTGCTTCACCGTGATCTCGCTCAGGGCGCGGCGCAGATACGGGTTCAGCCGCTCCAGCACGAGCTGGAACCGGGCGGCGGGCGAGGTCCGGTTGTCGAAGAGGGCGCTGCGGTCGGCGGCGGTGAGGAACACGTCGGCGGGCGCTGGCGGTTCCTCCTGGACCCGCGCCAGGGTGTCGACCGCCGCGCGGTACGCGTCGTCGTCCCAGGCGGCGCGGACCGCGGCGAGGTCGTCGGGCGGCAGGTAGGCCCGCGTGCACAGCGCCCGGCGGGACACGTCGTAGAACACCGTGCCGGACAGCTTCGCCGGAAGCTTCAGCACGGTCGGCTCGGTGTCGAGGGGCGCGGCGTACAGCGGCGGGCGCAGCGCCTTCATCCGGGTGGCGGCGAAGGTGCGGGGCGCGTCGTAGAGGATCCGCACGGCGGCGCGCCAGGCGGCGGTCGCCCCGGGCAGGGCGAGGAGGGTGTCCCGCTGGGCGTTGGTCATCGGCCCGGTGAACACCAGCAGCCCCGTCTCGCCGTCGTAGCGGACGGGGATGCCGGAGAGCTGGTACATCGCGTCGGGTACGGAGTCGAGGGCGACCGGGTACGCGAGCGTGCCGAGCAGGGTGGAGACGGCCTCCTGGGCGAGCGCCGTGTCCCAGCCGAGGAGCGCGAGGTCCTTCTTGGTCAGCTCGCCCTTCTCGTCGGTGGTCTGCGCGGTCTGCCGGTAGACGGCCTGGAGGGCCCCGCGCAGCGCGGTGAGGGTGGCGGACCGGGCGTCGGCGGCCGGGACCGGGCTGTCGTGGGCGGGCACGGTGGCGGTGAGGACCGCGTCGGCCTCGGGCACGGTGAAGCCGCGGGCGGCCAGCGCGTCGGCCGCGTCCAGGAACCGCTCGGTGGCGAAGGCCAGCGCGTCGACCGGGGGCAGCGCGGCCACGGGCGCGTCCGGGTGGCCGGGCCGGGCCGGGGCCCGGCCGGTGGCGAGTTCCGGCTCGTCGCCGCCGGCGGGTACGGGCAGCAGGGGGTGCGCCGGGTGTGCCATCGGCAGGCCGGAACCCAGCTCCGGTTCCCCGCCGTTGAACTGGTCCGGCGGGACGGGGAAGGGGCCGCCGCCCCCGTACAGCTCGATCAGCCGCAGCAGGTCGGCGAGCGACATGTCCAGCGCGCGGGCGAGGACGACGGTCCGGTACAGGGCGGACAGGTTGGCGAGGGTGAGCAGCCGGTTGGGGGTGACGGAGCGGGGGCCGGTGACCAGCTCGGCCAGTTCGGCGTCGGTGACCTCCAGGACGGCGAGCAGCGCGGAGGTGACGGCCGGCGCGAGCAGGTCGCCGACGACCGCCACCTCGGTGCGGGCGGCGTTCAGCGCGAACGGGCCGACCTGCCCGGGTTCGAGCTGCACGACGGTCGGGTCCAGGAACAGCCGGTCGTACAGCGGAGGGCGGTCCGCCGTCGCGTAGCGGTGGGTGGGCAGCGGGCCGTAGAAGACGAGCACCTGTTCGCGGGTCAGCCGCAGCCGCTCGGCGAGCCGCCGCGTGGCGACGACGCCGCGCAGGGCGGTGGCGTCCAGCCGGCCCTGGGTGCCGGCGGACATCAGCACGAGGTCGAGTTCGAGGGCCGGCCAGCCGAGCGCCCGCTTCAGGCGGACGAACCGGTGGAGGCGGTCGAGCGTGGCCGGGTCCAGCCCGGCCAGGTACAGGTTGTCGGTGGCGCAGGCCGGCCCGCCGTCGCTGCCGATGATCTCGACCGCCCCGTGCGGGTTGACGAACCGGGTGTCCAGGATCGTGACCAGCTCCGCGTAGACCGTGCCGGTGGCCTCCAGCATCCGCCGCACCACCGTCAGGTCGCGCACCAGCGCGTCGGGAGCGGTGTCGGCCGGCCTGCCGTAGAACTCGGCGAGCGTACGGGCCGGGTCCAGCGGCTCGCCCGTCACGATCCGCCCGCCGACCGGCGGCAGCCCGGCGCGCTCGACGGCCAGCGGGGTCCCGGTCGCGGCGGCGGGCCGCAGCGCGGCCAGCAACTCCTCGCGCGGGACGCCGAGATGGGCCAGGGAGACGCGGGTCTGCTCGCGCCACAGGTCGAAGGGCAGGCCGAACGGGTACACGGCCCGGCGCAGCACCTCGTACGCGCCCGTGTTCACGTGCTGCGGCTGCGCCCGCAGATGGGCGGGGTCGCCGCTGGTCTGCCGCTCGGTCGCCGGGATGCGGGTGGGCGAGACGACGTCCTCCAGCAGTTCGGCGACCAGGTCGGCGTACGGAAGCTGGAGGTTGGTGTTGTCGCAGGTCAGCTCGATGTCCCAGAGGTCGGGCCGGCGCCGGTACAGCGCGTTGGCGACATGGCCCTCGCCGCCGGGCGGCTCGGGGTCGCCCCCGATGCCGATGTCGCGCAGCGACAGGAGCAGGTCGACCAGGTACGCGGCCTGGCCGTGTACCGACCGGCAGTCGGAGCAGGCGCAGTAGGCGACCGGGCCGAACAGCTCCTCCCAGTCGGGGATCTGCGCGGTGAGCCGGTCGGACGGCTCCGGGGGGCGCAGCCACGGCACGTCGAAGTGGGACGCGGTGCGCAGGTCGGCGACGAGCGTGACCGCGGTGGCGTGGGCCTGCGCGGCGCGGGCGTGCACCGCCCGGGCACGCTCCTCGCCGAGGTCGCCGGCCAGATGCCGGACGAAGACGTCCCGGCCGGCCCTCGCCACGGCGTACGCGGAGTCGTAGCCCTTGGCGCGCAGGGCCCGCACGTCGTCGTAGCGCGGGGTGAGGACGGCCAGGCGCTGGATGCCGGCCAGTTCCTCGCGCGCGTCGTCGTCGGGCACCGTGGTGGCGTCGACCCGGGTGGCGGTGAGGTCGAAGCCGGGGTGGCCGGTGAGGAACCGCGCGGCGGGCGAGTCGGGGGCCGCGGCGGTCACGGCGTGGGCGAGGTGGGCGGCCGGGTGGGCCTGGGCGACGAACCCGGCGACCAGTTCGCCGTACGCGCCCTCGTCGTACCCGCCGTCGTCCGCCGTGCCGTTGCGCGCCGTGCCGTCGTCGTCGGGGCCCAGCGCGGCACGTGCCGACTCGGGCACGCCCGCCTCGGCGGCCAGCCCGGCCCAGTCCGCGCCGCCGAGCCGGACCAGCTCGGCCGGCTGCCGCAGCTCGCCGGCGTCGAACCGGTCCAGCACGGCCCGTACCAGCGGCACGTTGCCGCCGGTGGCCGAACCGAGGCCCAGGGCGAGCCGCAGCCGCTCCGCCTCGGCGGCCGGCAGCCCGGCCCAGAAGGCCGGCCCGTCGGCCCGGTCCAGCCAGGCGCCGTACACCTGCGCACGGCGCTCCGCGTCGGGTACGGCCAGCGCGAACAGCTCCGTGACCGGCGTGGCCGATTCCGGGCCGGGCGAGGCGACCGCGGCCACCCCCAGGTCCCGCAGCCGGCGCGCGAAGTCGTCGGCCGCGGCCGGTTCCTGAGGGTGGATCACACCCGTGTCGCCGGCGGCGAGCAGCGTGTCGCGCAGGCCGCCGGGCGCGAGCCGCGCCAGCGCCGGCAACTCCGGCGGCAGCCCGAGCCGGACCAGCCCGTAGAACAGCTCGGCGGGCAGAGCGGTGGCGGCGGCGTGCCGGGCGGCGGTGGCCGCGAACCGGAGCTGCGCGGTGCCGCGGCCCGTGGCACGGGCCAGGTAGCCGAGGTCCTGTCCGTCGCCGCCCCGGTCCAGCTCGGCCGGGTCCACGCCGTCGAGCAGCGGCGTCAGTTCGGCCAGCAGCCGGCCGTACTCCGAGGTGCCGTCGGGCGGCAGCGTCAGGTCCACCCGCTCGCGGGGCTCGGGCGCGGCGCGGACCAGCTCCGCCGTGTGCTCGCCGCCGTCCGGGCGCGCCACGGTGGCGCGGACGACCAGGTCCAGGGGCGCGTCGGGTGCCGGGTAGGTGAGGCGGTACGTGCCGTCGAAGCCGGTGGTGACCTGCCCGGCCGGCGACTCGGACCGCAGCCGGCGGAGCGCCGCGGTCACCGCCACGCCGGCGGCGGGCGAGCCGTCGTGCCGCGTCACCGCGCCGGTGAGCGTGTACGGTGCGGGCCGTTCGGGCCTGTCGGCTTCCGTGCGTGTGGCCGGCATGCGATTTCCCCTTTGTTTCCGTCACCCGTCGGTCAGGTCGAAGGCCCGCGCTCCGGGTATGGCCGTCATCGCTGGACGTTCGCGGCGGGGACGCGGTCGTACATCGGGAGCTGCCGCAGCTCCAGCGTCAGCCCGGGGTTGAAGACGAAGGTCGCCGCCGGGCCGCGTACCCGGGAGCCGATGCCCGTCTGCCGGGCGAGCGCGCTGAAGTACGCCTGGCACGACGTGCAGGCGTCGCGGTTGACCTGGATCTCCGTCTTGTGCACGAGACCGGTGATCGGGTTGATGGTCAGCGGCGCGTACAGCTCCGCCTTCTTCTCCGCGTGCGAGGCGTCGGCGCTGCCGGGGATCCCGAAGTCCCGAGGGCCCTGCGAGCGCAGCTTGTAACCGGGCAGCCCCCGGGCGATGTTGTAGACCTCCAGGGCGCCCCGCGTCTGCGCAGTGTGGTCGGTCCGCACCCCGTTGGTGGTCAGCGCGTCGGTCCGGCCCTCCTGCTGCTCCGGCAGCCGCAGCGGTTCGAGGACGAAGACACCGAGGTCGATGGTGCGGGGCTGCCTGGGACCCAGGCGGCCCTGGGTCATCTCGTTCAGGGACTCGTAGATCCGCTCCCGGTACACCTCGTTGAGCACGGCCCGGGCGGTCCACTCCGCCCGCAGCTTCTCGCTCTCCTCCTCGATGCCTTCGAGTTCCGCCTCCGACACGCGCGGCTCGCGGACCGTCACCTGGCTGCCCTGGAGGACGCCGAGGGACTTCATCAGCCGGGCGGCCTCCAGGGAGATGAGCTGGGTCCGGTTGCCCGTCTTCACCTCGACCAGGGGCAGCGACGTGAGCCTGTCGGACAGTCCCTCCTCCCGCGCCTCCATGGGCCCGGAGGGCGCGGGCCTGTCGGTGAGCACCTCGCCGGACCAGTCCGGGTGGCCGACGATGACGACCTCCGGGATGACGTGGACGCCGGGCCCCGGCCCTCCCCCCTTCCCCCCGGCGGCCGGCTGCGCCGGCGCCGGTGTCTCCCGGCGTGCCTGGGTGCCGGTCGGATCGGAGAGCACCGCCGGGTTGTTCCGCGCGTACGCGTACACGTTGGGCCCGTCGACGAAGCCGGCCGGGTCCGGGCTCGTCCACCGCCCCAGCCACGGCGCGAGGTAGCGCGCCCCGTGGTAGGTGAACCCCGTCTCCTGATCCCGCTCCTTGCCCGTGAACCGGTACCGCTTGCGGCTGACCGTGCCGGTCTCCGCGTGGTAGGACGTGGTCCCGTACGGGTGGTACTCCTCGTAGCTGAGCACCGCCCCCTCCTGGTCCACCTCCAGCACCGAACCGCCCAGGTGGTCGGCGAACTGGTAGCGGACCACCGGGCGCGGCACCGGCACGGCCCGGCCGTCGCGCACCGTGACGGTCTCCACCAGCGCCACCCGCCCCGCGCCGTCCGCGACGTGCAGCGTCTCGCGCTCCTCGGCGGTCCGCCCGGCCGCCGTCCTGCGATACGTCTCGGTGCTCCCCAGGTACGTCCGCGTCTCGGTGGTGCCGCCGCGCCGGGTCGTGGCCCGCACCCGCCGGCCCGTCACGTCGTACTGGTAGTACGTGTCGCCGCCACCGCCGAGGGAGACGTGCGCGAGCCGGTTCTCCACGTCCCAGTCCAGCGCGGCCAGGTGCGGCATCGACGTGACGTTGCCGTTGGCGTCGTGGGTGTAGACCGCCGAGTAGGTGCCCTCCGGGTCGCCGGGCAGGCTGCTCGCCAGCAGGCGGTCCCCGTCGGCGGCCGTGTCGTGGCGGCGGGTCCAGCCGCCGCCGCTCGCGGTGTGCGTGACGGTGCGGAGGTTGCCGGCGTCGTCGTAGGCGTACGTCTCGGTGTAGGGACGCAGCGCCCCGCTGTCGTTGGCGTGAGGGACGGGCGCGTACGGCACGTCGGCCGGGCCGGGCTGGGCGGTCTGCCCGGCGTGCTCGCGGCCGGTCGCCGACACCAGCCGGTAGACCGGGTCGTAGGCGTAGGTGCGGCGCGCGCCCACGGCGGTGTTCCGGAAGAAGACGGTGTGCTGGGACGGGTCGTCGATCACCACCACGTTGCCCACGGGGTCGTACGCGTAGGCCAGCCGCTGCCAGGCCGCGCCGTCGGCGGCCGTGGTGTGCGCGGTGGCGAGCCGGAACGTGTCGCGCTCGTAGCCGTAGGCGGTACGGGCGCCGCAGCCGAACCCGATCCGCGTGCGCCGGCCGCGCTCGTCGTAGTCGATGCCGCTGACGATGCCGGTCCAGGTGCCGGCGCCCCGCACGGCCACCTCGACCCGCTCCGGCAGGCCGGCCACGTTGTACGCGGGCCTGGTGCGGCTGCCGTCCTGCTCGGTCGTCACCGTGGGGCGGTCGAGGGCGTCGTACGCGGTCGTGGACCGGTGGACGGCGCTCTCCAGCAGCGGGGCGGCTCGCGCCAGCGCCGCCGCGGGGTTCTCGACCCCGGCCAGCGCGGCCCAGTCGGGCTCGCCCGCGGGGTCGGCGCACAGCCGGCGCTCGGTGGCCAGCACGTTGCCCTTGAAGTCGACGTCCTCGGTGCGCACCGCCCCGGCCCCGTCGAACACCAGGCACAGCCGGGTGAGCAGGTTGCGGGCCCGGCCGTCGGCCAGCGACTCGCCGTAGTAGTAGCGCACCCGCAGCCGCTCGGTCTCCTCGCCCGGCGCGGTGGCGCTGGAGTGAGCCGGCCGGCGCAGCTCGTCGTAGCCCCACCACATCTCGCCGCCGCGGCCGTCCCAGCCGCGCACCGGCTTGCCCAGCACGTCGACCAGGCTCCACCGCTCGCCCGCGTCGGCGCCGACGGTGTGCGCGGGGTGGCCCAGCATGCCGAAGTCCTGGGTGAGGACCGTCAGCCGGCGGGCGTCGATAACGGCCCGCTCCCGGCCCTGGACGTCGCGCCGCACCTCGGTGGTGAGCCGGCTCCCGCCGCCGTTGTCCTCGACGGTCAGGTGGGGGCGGCCCAGCGTGTCGTAGCGGATCTCGGTGTACGTGCCCGCGTGCGCGAGCGCCTGCCGGGCGGCCCGCCCCTGCGGGTCGGTGTCCGGCAGCCCGGCCCGCTCGGCGTACCAGCGGCTGTCCCGCACGGTGTCGTTGCGGTCCCAGTCCTGCCGCTCCCACGGCGTGAACACCACCTCGGACCGGGTGCCGTCCGGGAAGTCGGTGCGGACCAGGCGGCCGAGGGGGTCGTAGCGCAGCACCGGCGTGACGCCCCGCCGGACGAGTTCGTCCTCGGTGTCGAAGCCGGCGTCGGGCGCGAAGTACGGCTCGTACCGGCGGATGGCGTTGCCCTTGTTGTCGTACACCGTGCGCCCGGTGCCCACCCAGCGCTCCGCGCTCCCGCCCGGGGCGGGTTCGGCACGGGCCTTCGTGAGGATGACGCGCCCGCTGCCGTCCAGGTAGGTCCACGTGTCCTGCCGGGGCGAGGCCGGGTCGCGGTGCCGCTCGCGGGTGGAGACGTGGAACCGGACGGGAGTCCGGGCGAGGTCGTACGCCACCGTGGCGGTCGGGTCGTCGCTCCCGGCCGCCTCCGGCGTGGCGGTGTCGAGCACGTCGCCGTCCGCGCCGCCTTCCTTGCCCATCACCGCGGTGGCGACGACCAGGCCGAGCGCGTCGTACCGCACGCCGCTGCGGTTGCCGTTGGGGTCGGTCAGCAGCCAGGGGCGCAGCACGCGGTAGTGCGGCCTGGCCTCGGCCCGGTTGCGCAGCGGGTCGTACACCCGCACGGGCAGCAGGTGGTGCTCGTCGTACTCGGTCTCCCACTCGGCGCCGAACGGGTCGACGTACAGCGTCGGCAGGTAGAACTCGCCGGGGTCGGGCACCTGCCGCCCCGACGGCGCCCACCAGCCGGCGCCCTCCGCCCGGCGCACGTAGCCGGCCTCGCGCAGCTCCGCGTCACCGATGCGGTCGCCGTAGAGGGCGGCGGTCTG
This sequence comes from Streptomyces sp. 184, assembly GCF_045781775.1. Taxonomy (NCBI): domain Bacteria; kingdom Bacillati; phylum Actinomycetota; class Actinomycetes; order Kitasatosporales; family Streptomycetaceae; genus Streptomyces; species Streptomyces sp. 184. The sequence goes on from NZ_CP123230.1 coordinate 3,906,906, forward strand.
GCCGGGGGCGAAGGCCAGCCGGTAGGACTGCCACGGCAGGGCGCGCAGCCCGGGGGAGCCGGGCGGGAGTTCGTCGGCGAGGTCGTCGGAGGCGTAGGTGGTGAGGGTGCGCGCGAGCAGCCGGCGCTGCGGCTCGCCGCCCGACAGCTCCTCGTGGTACGGGACCTCCTGCCGCGCCGCGTCCGCGAGGCCGGCGCGGAGGTCGCCGGCCGCGAACGGCTCGCCGGTCACGCGCGGCGCGACCCCGCCGATCTCGTACTCGCGGCTCTCCACGGGCACGCCGATCCGCCAGCGGTCCGCCGCGGCCGTGTCGTTGGCGACGACCCGCTCGGTCACGGTCAGCCGCAGCCGCCCCTGCTCGGGGTCGGCCGGGGACTTGCGGGGGTAGGCGATCCGCGCCGCCGCGAGGACGTTGCCCCACGTGTCGACGTCCAAGGTGACCTGGTGGACGGTGCGCGGATCGTCCGCCCGCCGCTCGCTGTACACCGTCAGCGACTCGCCGGGGTGGACGAACACCACCGCGTGCCCGGCCGTGCCCGCGGGCTGGACCAGGCGCACTTGGGGGCTCGACTCGACCACGGCGTACGGGCGCTGCTCCGCTTCCGTGCCGTCCTGGGCGTACGTCTCCGCCCGCAGCACCTGCCCGCGCAGCGCCCGCGCCGCCTCCCGCTCCTCGGCCGGGGTGAGCCCGGCCGGCAGCGGGGTGCCGGGCAGCAGCGGGCCGCCGCCGTACTCGTCCGCGTACGGCGTGCCGAGCCGGTCCCGGCTCGGGTACCAGCCGGTGTGCTGCCACCGCCGCACCACCGCGGGCGGCTGGTGCAGCTCGCCGGTGGCGGTGGTGAGGGCGTCGCGCTGCTCCACGTACCCGAAGCCGCGGAACTCCCGCTCGGAGCCGTCGAAGTAGCCGTGCCGGTAGCGGTAGGCGGCGGCCAGCTCGGTGCCGGCGACGGCATCGTAGGTGACGGTCGCGGCGACGACCTGGACGGGGAACGGCAGCCGGGTCGGCCAGGGCTCGCCGCGCGCCTCGTCGGCCAGGTGGAAGTCGGTGGAGGAGGCGTACCGGACGGTGGTCACGCGGCCCGTCCCGTTGTCCGTGCGGTTCAGCAGGTGCGGCTTGCCGCCGGCCATCAGGTCCACGTACCGCACCTGCGGCTCGCCGTCCGGGCGGGGCTCGGCGACGACCAGGCACGCCGTGCCCTGGCCGAGCACGTCCGCCACCGAGGCCGCGGCGAGGGCGCCGGTGTGCCGTACGCCGTCGACGTGCTCGGGCGGGCCGAAGGAGTTGCCCGCCTGGTTGAACCACAGCCGCACACCGTCCGGGCCGAGGTAGAGGACGTCGGCGGGCGCGCTGCCGTCGATGTCGGCGAGCCGGATCCGCCGCTGGTCGAAGCGGTCCGGATGGTCGAAGAGGGGCGTGTCGGACATGGCGACCTTGGGCCCGAAGCGGCCGTGGCCGAGGCTCGGCCAGTACGCGATCTCGCCGTTGCCGATCCGCACCAGGTCGGTCAGCCCGTCGCCGGTCATGTCGGCGAGGTGCACGCTCTGCTCGGCGTCGGCGAACAGCAGCCGCGGGCCGTGCTCTTCGGTGCGCCCGGCGGCGGCGGTCTCGGCGTCCCCGAACCCGTCGGCGCCGGCGGACGGGTACCAGGTGAGGCCGTCGTCGGCGGTGACGAGCACGTCGGCGAGCCCGTCGCCGGTGAGGTCGGCGAACCGCAGGTTCGCGTCGTCCCAGTCCAGCGACGGCAGCCGGCGGAAGGTCGCGAAACCGGCCCAGCCGCGGTCGGGGGTGCGCTCGTGGTACCCGGGGTCGCCGGTGGGGGCGGTGCGGCCGGAGCCGCTGCCGCCGAGCCGGACGACCGCGGGCCGCCCGTCGCCGTCGAGGTCGAGCAACTGCCGCCCCGCCGCCCCGCCCGGCAGCGGGTCGACGGGCCGGGGCGGGCCGACCCGGCCGCCGCCGAGGTTGCGCCGGAAGTACCAGGCGCCGCCCTGCTCGGCGAGGATGCCGGCGATCCCCTCGCCGTCGAGGTCCGCCCACCGGTACGGACCGTCGAGCGTGACGTCGCCGTCGTCGGACGTCAGGGTGCCCACGGCCGCGGACACGGTCCGCTCGGTGTAGCCGAAGGTGAGCCGGGGCAGGTCGGCGAACGCGTAGCCCCGCCCGTCCGGGACGTAGCCGCGGTGGGTGAGGGTGACCAGCTTGGTGGCGGCGGGGTCCTCGTCGTAGCCGAGCAGCAGGGCGCTCACCAACTGCGGCCGGGGCCCGAGTTCGGGGATCCGGTGGAACGTGAGCACGCGGCGGCAGAGGCGGTAGGTGCGGACCTCGAAGCCGGGCCGGCGAGTGGACCACGGATCGGCGCGCACCTGCCACGGACGGACCTCTTCGGGGGCGGGTGCCTCCTCGTGGTGCTCCCCGTAGTCGAGCACCGTCTCGAAGCAGAAGCCGGCGGCGACGCCGGGCTCGGTGTTCCCGTAGCGGATGCGCTTCAGGTGCCGGTTGGCGACGTACGTGCGGTTGCGCTCCTCGGGGGCGGAGGTGTCGACGCCGGCGCGGTCCTCGGCCTTGTACTCGTACACGGTGACGTTGCCGCGGTCGTCCGCCGTCTGCTGGAGCAGCCACCGGTACACGCGGCGGCCCGGGTCGGCGGGGTCGGCGACCCGGGCCGCCGGGTCACGCCCGTAGACGCTGGTGACGTTGTCCTTCGACGTCACCCGCCAGTGCAGGTCGCCGCTGTCGCGGTGGCGCCACTGCTCGATCCGCACGAACGCGCCCTCGGTGCGCGGCCGGTAGGCGGTGACGTCGTACGCGCCCTCGGTGCGGGGCGCGGGCACGGCGGCCGGCACCAGGTCCTCCGTACCGGACAACTGGAAGACGTCCGCGTCGAGATACCGCGGAAGCCCCTTGTCGGTGCGGCGGGAGATGGACGGCACGTCGAGCGACCAGCCCAGCCCGAAGGGCGAGTTGCCCGCCCCGGAGTCGTAGCCGAGCGCGAGCGCGGGTTCGGCGCCGCGGGCCGGCGACACGGCGATGGGCACGGACAGGGCGGGGGTCCCGGACACCGGGTCGGTGGTGAACTTCTCGCCCATGCCCCGAAGCGCGCCGCCGGCCTTGGGCAGCGACAGCGCCGGCAGTTCCCGCGACTCCCCGGACATCTGCCCGCCGGCCGCCGCGCCGCCGCCCGCGGCCGGACCACCCGGAACCGCCACGTCACCGATCTGTCCCTCACCCATACGTCCCTCCCCGGGCCGCCGAGCCGAGTTGTCGGCCCTCAGATTAGGGACGGGAAAGGGGCGGATCACTTGTCAAGACCGCATAGCCACCTGAAGGGGTGATCTTGCGAAGATTTCCTACACGCGGGGCTTTTACCTAGCTGTCTGGCATGGACATCGATGTCGTGAATACGTGTCCACATGGCCGCCCGGCGCGACGCGGGCGTGCTTCCGGCCTGCCGTACCGGCCGGCTCCCCGGGCCGGTTGGGTGCGCCGGTGGGTGAGCCTGTCGTGCGCCGGTGTACACATCGCCGCGGCGGTGTCAGTGGTGGCTGCGACGATCGGGCCATGACGAACTCCACCGCCATCGGCGCCTACTGGGACTCTCAGGCCGGCAGTTTCGACGACGAGGCCGATCACGGGCTGCGGGACGAGACGACGCGCGCGGCGTGGGCGGCCCGGCTGGAGTCGTGGATCGCGCGGCCCGCGGCCGACGTGCTCGACGCCGGGTGCGGGACCGGTTCGCTGACCTGTCTGCTGGCCGCCGCCGGGCACCGGGTCACCGGTGTCGACCTGGCCCCGCGCATGATCGAGCGGGCGCGGGCCAAGGCGGCGGACGCGGGACTGCGGGCCCGGCTGCTCGTGGGCGACGCCTCCGCTCCGCCCACGGGAGACGCCACCTTCGACGTCGTCCTGTCGCGGCATCTGGTGTGGACGCTGCCGGAGCCGCAGGCCGCGCTGGCGGAGTGGGTGTCGCGGCTGCGGCCCGGCGGGGTGCTTGTGCTCGTCGAGGGGCGGTGGGGCGGCGCCGACCAGGCCGCCGAGCCGTACGGGGCGGGCACCGGGGTGCTGCCGTGGAGCGGCGGCGTCGGGGCGGAGGCGCTGGTCGGCGCGGTGCGGCCGCTGGTGGCCGACATACGGGTCGAAGACCTCGGCGGCGACGAGCGGTTGTGGGGCGGGCCCGTCACCGACGAGCGGTACGCCCTGATGGGCCGGGTGTGATCCAACCGCCTGAAGCGGCGCTTGCGGACCGCTAAACCCCAGTGCACCCGGGTGCACCCATCGTGTGGTCTCCATGCTTGTGGGATCTAAGTGGCGGGCGGGGAGGGGAAACCGACGTTGGTGCAGTGAGCCGGATGGGTCAACCACCGGCCGCGCCCGCCGCGTTCGTCCCTGACGCGGCGTAGTCACTCCTCCCGTCGCAGACCGCGAGGGGACGACTCATGGAGGCAAGATGTCCGTACAAACGACCCCGGCTCTGACCCCCGTCCGGGCCGGCGTGGCCGAGAGGGCCGCGCTCACGGCGCTGGTCGACGAGCCGGAGGCCCCCTTCAGCGACGCGCCCGTGTACTCCCCGCAGGGCGGCGGAGTCCTGCTGCTCCTCGCCCTCCTGTCCCCGAGGCTCCCGAAGGAGTCGCGCCCCTCGTAACGGTCCCCGGGCCCCGGCCCGAAGAACCACGTCCGTGATCGACAGCAGAAGGTGAGCGCCCGATGTCGAATGCCGCACTGCGGGCCGACTACGCCCAAGCGGTGGAGCAACTGGCCGGGCGCGTCCTGGGTGTCCTTCGGGACACCCAGGTTCCGCTGCCGGCCGTGTCCGACACGGACCGGCCGGCAGACACCGCCGTACTGGCCGCCGTGCGCGTCCTGGGGCCCGACCTCTTCGCCCCGGCGCTCTTCTGCCGCCAGCCGCTGCCGCAGCCCGACCGGGAAACCCTCGGCTCGGCCCTGCGGGCCTTCCCGCCCCGCCCCGGCGACAGCGCCGAGGCCCGCTGGCGCGACCGCACCACCGCCGCGCTGCTCGCCCGCGGCGCGACCGGGACGCAGGCGGCCGTCCCGTACCCGGGCGAAGACCCCGAGGTGACCGACATGGCCGAGATGACCGAGATCGCCGGGATCATCGAGGACGCCGAGGACACCGAACTGTCGTGGCAGGAGCGGTCGCAGCGCATGGCGCGGCTCGCCCCGCTGGCGCTTCCGGAGGTGGACGGGCCCTTCCAGCAGCGGGCCCGTCGCCACGTCCGCGCGCTCAGCCGGGGCGCCGCCCGCTCCCTGATGCGCCGCGACTACCCCACCGCGGCCCGGCTCGTGCGCTGGCTCGCCCTGGCCGAGAGCCGCGGCGCCCCCTCCGCACTCGACCTGCCGACGGTGCTGGACCACCTGCGCCTGTGGGGCGCGGGCAACGCCCGCACCGCGCTCGACCTCGCCATCGCCAGAAGACTCCTGGCCCCAACCGAGGGGGACCCGCGATGACCGCCGACGGGCTGGCGGAGCCCGTGCGCACCACCGCGCTCCGTACGGGCACCCGCGCGCTGCGCTGGCTGCACCGCAACCGGGCGCAGAGCACCTTCACCGACGGCGCGACGGCCGAACTGGCCGAGCCCGACAGCGTCTACAAGCCGATGGCCGAGCTGGCGCTCGCCGCGTCCCTGGTGCTGCGCGACGCCGCGTTCCCCGCCGCGGAGCGCGACGCCGCCGGCGAGCTGCTCGACTTCGCCTGGGACCAGCTCCGCGGCGGCGACCTGCTCTACGAGCGGCAGTTGCGGTTCCCGGCCATGACCGACCCGCTGGAGACATACGTCCACTTCCACCGCGTCGGCTACCGCCACGAGCGCCTCCAGGCGCTGCTGGCCCACCTGTCCTCCCTCACGTCGTACCGCGAGTACGAGCACGTGCCCAACCGCCGCATGGCGGTGGCCAACGCGACCCGCGTGATCGGGGTCGCCGACCGGACCGACTGGCCCGCGCGCACCGCGGCCACCTGGCTCGGCGCCACACCCGAGCCGTGGACCATGGACTGGATGACGGCGTACCACATGACCCACACCGTCTTCCACCTCACCGACTGGGGCGCGGAACCCCAGGCCCTGCCGCCCCGCCTGCGCGACTACCTGGCCACCTGGCTGCCGGTGTGGACGGACGTGTGGCTGGAGATCGAGGAGTGGGACCTCGTCACCGAACTCCTCATCGTCGACGCCTGCATGCCCGAGCCGGCCTTCGACCCGGTCGCCTGGCAGCGGCTGGCCGCCGCGCAGCACGAGGACGGGCTGCTCCCGCGCGACGGCCGGACCGGTACCGACGACGAGGACCGGCAGTTCGACGACCACTACCACACCGCCGTGGTCGCCACGGTCGCCGCAACCCTCGTCCTGACGCGCCTCGGCGCCTAGCCGGGCGGCGGCGACATGGCACTGCGCGACGAACCCCTCAAGGCGGTGGCCGCCACCGCGGAATCGCGCGCGGCGGTGGCCATCGCGGTGTCCGTGACCGGCGCGTACCGCACGCTGTGCCGCGGCGGCATCGACCGTACCGGCACCGCGTCCGTCACCGACCGCACGCGCTTCGAGGTCGGCTCGGTGACCAAGACGTTCACCGCGCTGCTGCTCGCCGACACGGCCGCGCGCGGCGAGGTCGGCCTCCGCGACCGGATCGCCGAACGCCTCCCGTACGCAGCCCTCCCGCGCGGCCACGGCCGGGCCATCACCTACGAGCACCTGGCCACCCACACCTCCGGCCTGCCCCGGCTCCCGCCCGGGCTGCTGCTCAAGGGCATGACGTCCTGGTTCGCCAACCCGTACCGGTCGTTCACGCCCGAGATGCTGCTCCCCGCGCTCGGCCGCGCCGTCGTGCACCACCCGCCCGGCACCCTCATGCGGTACTCCAACCTCGGCGTCGGCCTCCTCGGCCGGCTGCTCGCCGACGGCGCCGGCACCGACTACGGGACGATGCTCCGCGAGCGCGTCATCGACCCCCTCGAACTCGCCGACACCGGCACCACGGCCCCGGACGCCCCCGACGACCCGGACCACCGCGCCGACCCGGCCGGCCCGGACCCCGCGTACGCCGTCGGCTACTGGCACGGCCGCCGCCGACCCCCCTGGGCCATCCCGGCCCTCCCGGGCGCCGGCGCGGTCCGCTCCAGCGCCCACGACCTGATCCGCTACCTGCGCGCCCACCTCGACCCGGAGGACTCCGACGTACCGCGGTCGCTGCGGCTCCCGCTGGCGGAGGTCGCACGGATCCGCGAACTGCCCTCGGAGGACGAGGACAAGTCGGGCCTGGCGTGGAGCGTACGCACCCTGGAGGGGGCGACCCTGTACTTCCACTGCGGCGCCACCCGCGGCTGCACGGCGTTCGTGGGCCTGAGCCCGGAACGGGAGGTATGCGTCGCGGCCCTGACCAACTCGGGTCTGACGCTGCGGAGCCGGTTCATTCAGTCGGCGTACGTGCTGCTACGCGCGCTGGCAGTGGGCGAGGCGAAGTGACTCAGGGGGTGCGGGGGCGGGGGGTCCGGGTGACGGTGCCCTCGGGGAAGTGCTCGGTGCCTTTGACGGCGGTGGCCCGGTGGATCGAGATGGAGGTCAGGTCTGGCATGCCGCGTAGGGGTGTGAGGTCGACCTCGCGCTGCTTGCTGCAGGAAATGGAGAGGTCCGTGAGCCCGGGAAAGCGCGTGGGTAGCCGGGAAAGATTGCTGGGGGTGCGCTGCGAGACCAGATGCAGGCTGCGGAGTGTTGGAATTGGCGGCAGGCATCTGAGCATGGCCAGGTGAGCTTCGTGCTGTAGCCACAGATCCCGGAGTTGGGGAAGCTCTGCTGCGAGGGCGAAGTCCTCCATGGGGCAGCACAGGTTGAGGCTGTAGAGGTTGGGCCAGCGCTCGATGCCGTGCAGTCGGAGGTGCCGGTGCGCCGTCGGACCGAGCATGAGGTGGGTTAGATCAGCCTCTACGGGAAGTGCGCCGAGGTCGGGGTGAGGCACGTCTCCGTCCAGCATGAGTGTCTTGAGCCCGTGCAGTGAGGCCAGGCTCGTGAAGATTTCGGGATTGCATGCCGAAAGATCGAGATAGGTGACGTGGGAGTCGGCTAGCGGTGTGAGGTCTGTCAGGTTGTCACACTGAGAGAAACCAACCCCCTTCAGTGCCGTATAAGCGCGGAGGAAGGTCACGTCGCGCAGGGTTGGGTTGTCGGCCAGGGAAAGCCAGTCCACCCTCCCCGGGTCGAAGGCGGCGGCAATGGAGCCGGTGGGGATTTCTCCGTGGATCCTGACCTTTGTGATCCTGGCCAATGTGGAAACGGTGGCAAGTTGGTCGGGCGAGCGTACGTTGAGGTAGGTAAGTCCCGGGACATGGGCGAGGATATCTCGGGCGTAGTCCGCGGTGTCGAAGCGGTCCCATGCATTCTGAAGTGCCCCGGCCACCCCTTTACGATTGCAGGTGCGGAACCGCTTCAAGACGGCCAGGGCTGCGTCGCCACCGATACGGGCCGCTGTGTCCACGACGGCTGCTGCCTCGTCGTCTTCGAGACCGTCCGGCCCACTGAGCAGGTCCAGGACCACAGGGCCGACGGCGGCGAGGGTCTGCGCTTCCTCCCAATCCCGCGGCGGCAGCAGCGACCTGGTACGGGACCGCACTTCCTCCCGTACCTCCGGCGCCAGCTCCGTCGCGTGTTCCAGGCAGGCCGTCGCCAGCAGGTGCAGGCGTGTGCGGTGCTTCGGCGTGCGGTCCCCGCGGGACACCAGGCGGGTGAGAAGGCGCGCTCGTTCGTCCGGGCGGGCGTGGGCCGTGGCCATGCGCAGGACGTCTTCCCACTGGTCGTCGTGAGCGTGGCGGACCAGCAGGGGGATGTCGCGGGCCTCGATGGCCGCCTTCGCGCCCAGGTAGTCCTGGAACGTGCGGTGGACGAAGTCGACGGTGTCCGCGGCCGGCGTGCGCAGCAGGCCGCAGCGGGCCAGCAGGTGGGCGAGGACCTGTTCGGCGTCGGCCTGGTCGGCGACGGCGGGCATCGTGGGGAGGGCGTCGGCGATGAGGTCGGTGGCGAGGGCGCGGTCGAGTTCCGTCTGGCCGTTGCGGATGAGCCAGTACGCGAGGCGCTGGAGCAACTGGATGCTCTGCTGTTCGCTCAGCACCACCTCTTCCGGCGCCGTGATGTCGCGTTCGTCGTCGCGGCGGTGCAGCAGCATCGACAGCGCCGCCTGGTACAGCTCCATCCGGCCGTGCGGCAGGTGCCCGCGCCGGTCGCGGTGCAGTGCGCACACCAGGGCGCACAGCAGCGGGGTGGTCACCAGCAGGGCCAGGTCCCGCTGGGCGCGTACCGTGTCCTTCAGGCTCTCGCGCAGGCCCTCGATGTCGGCGCGTTCCGCGTCGCTGCCGGCCGTGGCGGCGACCGCGCGGTGCCAGCGGTCGACGAAGACCGCCACGTCCCGGTTGCCCATCGGCCGGATCGCCAGGTCGGTGAAGTCGCTGTCGGCCAGCCAGCCTTCGGGCACGGCGGACGGCCGGGTGGTGACCACGTACGTCGCCCGGGGGTAGGCGGCCAGCAGGTCGTACAACCACTGGCGGGCCCCCTCCCGCTTCGCCTGCGGGACCTCGTCCAGGCCGTCGATCAGCAGGACCGCACGGCCCGCCGCCAGCAGCCCGTCCGCCCAGCCGGAGGGCTGGGCCGCCGCCAGCGGGCAGCGGACGGCGGCCAGGTACTCCTCCGGGGCGGGCAGTTCGCCCCGCCGTACCAGCGTGCGCAGCGGCAGCCAGAACGGCACACCTCCGCTGAGCTGGTCGAGTTGCCCCGGCAACGTGCCGCCGGCCGTGGACACGGCCAGCCACTGGAGCAGCGCCGTCTTGCCGCAGCCGGCGAGCCCCCGGACCAGCACCCGCCGCAACCCCGCCAGCGCGTGCTCGGCGCGCTCCACCTGCACCTCGGTCCGGTGCCCCGGTCCGCCGGCAACGGCACCGCCGTCGGTGACGGCGGTGTGTACGGGGGTGGCCAGTTCGAGGCTGAGGTAGGCGGCGTCCAGCGGCCAGCGGGCCCGGTCGGGCCGCGACAGATCCAGGCCGATCATCGAGAGCATGCCGTGGCGTTCGGAGACGTACCGGCGGTAGCGCTCCTCGAATCCGGGCGCTTCGCCGACCGAGGGACCAGAGCGAGCAGCCGCGGTTTTCGGCAGCGCTCTGCCGCGTAGCTCCAGCAACTCCTCAGCGTTTGCGCCGAGCGCCCGCGCCAGCTCCACCACCGTGGTCTCGCTCGGCACCGCCGAACCGTTGAGCGCGCGGCTGACCGTCGTGTGCCCCAGTCCCGCCCGTCGCTCCAGCCCGGCCATCGTCAGCCGCCGCTCGGCCCGTAAGCCCCGTAACCGCCGGGCCAGTTCCGCGCGCGCCTCGTCCCGTTCTTCGCCCCCCCCGTCCGCCCGCACGCCCAGTTCCTCCCCACGGTCCGTACGCCCGCGTTCATTTTCGTACGCTCCGAATGCCGGCGTACGCCTCTCCGGCCATTTTCGTTCCCGACCGCACGCCCCGGGCCGGAAGGGAACAGACACATGCCCGCTTCGCCGACCACGCTGACGATCCTCGCGCTCGCCCTCCTCGCCGCCGGACTCCTGGCCCTCCTGGTCGCCGTGGGCACCGGGCTGCTGGCCCGCTGGGACGGCGCCTCGCCCCCCGCCGCCCTGCTGCGCGCCGGGGCCGCCTTCGGTGCGACCCTCACCGTGGCGACCGCGCTGCTCGCCCTCGTCGCCGGGTTGCTGTCGTGACCCCTGCCGCTACGCGTCCGACGCCTCCGACGCCGCCGTCAGCCGTGCGGCGATCGTCGCGACCGCCTCGCGCAGTTCCGGGCCGCCGTCCACGCGGAAGGCGAACGGCATCCGGGCCAGCCAGTCCCGTGCGTACATCGTCGGCGTGCTCGTGCTGCCGACCAGGACGCAGCCGTCGCCGGCCGGCTCCAGGCGGCCCATCGGGGGGCGTACCCAGCGGGCGACCTCCGCCGCGGGTGCGGCGAAGGTCACGCGGGTGGGGTACTCCCAGCCCGTGCCGAGGTTCTCCTCCAGGACCGCGACCGGGTCGAGGTCGTCGGGCGGGGTGAAGGGGCGGGTGGTCTGGTGGACCTCGCCGATGCGGTCGACGCGGTAGGTGCGGATGGCGTCCGCGCGGTGGGAGCGGCACAGCAGGTACCAGCGCCCGTGGCGGACGACCACCGCCCACGGGTCGACCAGCCCTTCCGACTCCCGCCCCGACTCGCTGCGGTACGTGACCCGCACGCTGCGCCGCACCGCGCAGGCCGCGACCAGGGCGCCGGTGGTGGCCGGGTCGGGGCGGGCGGAGTTCGGGTCGGGGGCGGCGGAGGCGTGGTCGCGCAGCGTCACCGCTTGGCGGCCGACGTTCTCCGGCAGGACCCGGATGACCTTGTTCAGCGCCTTGCCGACCAGCTCGTCCGCGTCGTCGAGCGCCGCCATGACCAGCGCCAGCGCCTCGGCCTCGGTGAAGACCACCGGCGGCAGCCGGGCACCGCGCCCCAGCCGGTAGCCGCCGTACGGGCCGCGGGTCGACTCGACCGGGACGCCCGCCTCGCGGAGGATCCCGACGTACCGGCGCGCCGCCCGCTCCGTGACGCCCAGCGCCCCGGCGAGTTCGCCGGCGGTCGTGCCGGGGCGGGTCCGGAGCAGCTCCATGGTGCGCAGCGCCCGCGCGGTGGGGCTGAGGTCGGCGGTCACACGGGCAGATTAGGCGGCGCCCGGGTAATCCGGAAGTGGATTGTCCGGAACCGGTCGTAGCGTGTCGGCTGATCCCACCGCACGGAAGAGGGAACCGATCATGGACGTCCCACGGTCCGCCGCCGCCCGCCCCCGCGTGCTCGTCGTCGGCGGCGGCCTCGCGCATGTGCGCAAGGCCCGTGACCTCGGCCTGGACGTGGTGCACGTCCAGTACCCCGATGCGTACGACCGCGGCCACTGGCCGTACGTCGACCAGGCGCTGCTGCTCGACTACGGGGACACCGGCCGGCTGCTGCCGCTGGTGCGGGCGCTGCACGCGGCGTACCCGGTACGGGCGGCGGTGTCGCTGTTCGAGCTGGGGCTGCTGCCCGCCGCGCGGATCAACGAGGCGCTCGGGCTCGGCGGCGAGTCCGTCGAGACCGTGGAGCTGCTGCTCGACAAGGGGCGGATGCGCCGGCGGCTGGCCGCCCGCGGCATCAGCCCGGTGGCCTCCGCGGTCGGCCGGACCGCGGCGGACGTCCGGGAGTTCGCCGCGGCGCACGGACTGCCGATCATCGTCAAGCCGGTCCGCGAGTCGGGCAGCCTGGGGGTGTTCCACGTACGGGACCGGGCCGGCGTGGACGACGTCGCCGCGCGCTTCCGGTCGCTGGACGGCGCGTGGACGGCACGCGACCTGTCCGACGCCGGGTCCTTCGACGAGTTCCTGATGGAGGAGTACCTCGACGGCCCGGAGATCAGCGTCGAGACCCTGAGCTTCGCCGGCCGGCACGTCGTGGTCGCGGTGACCGACAAGGAGACCGCCGGCACCGGCTTCGTGGAGGTCGGCCACGCGCAGCCCAGCGCGGCCCCGGCGGACACGCTGCGCGAGGTCGTGCGGCTGGTCGCGGACTTCCTCGACGCGGTCGGGCTGCGCGACGGCCCCGGGCACACCGAGGTGAAGCTGACCTCCCGCGGCCCGCGGATCGTCGAGTCGCACAACCGCGTCGGCGGCGACCGCATCAACGAGCTGACCGAGATCGCCTACGGCGTCGACATGGAGCGGTACGCGCTGGCCGCCGGGCTCGGCGTCCTGGCGCCCCTGGCCGCGGCGCCCGAACCGCGGGCCGGTGCGGCCGTGCGGTTCCTCACGCCGGAGCCCGGCCGCGTGGTGGAGGTGACCGGCGCCGACGAGGTGCGCGCCGACCCCGCCTGCGCCGAACTCCGGCTCGACGTCCGGCCCGGCACCGTGGTCTCCCCGCTGACCTGGAACGAGGACAAGGCCGGCCACGTCGTGGCCCGCGGCGCCACCGCCGCCGACGCCGTCGCCCACGCCCGCCGGCTCGCCGCGGCGGTCCGGATACGTACCGAGCCCGCGCCGTGAACGCCGCCCCGCCGGGCCGGCCGGACGTCGCCGGGCAGCGGTTCCGCGACGCCCTGCGCGGCCTGCCCGCGCGGGTGTGGATCGTCAGCCTCGGCATCATGGTCAACCGGGTCGGCAACTTCCTGCCCGTGTTCATCGTGCTCTACCTCACCGAGCGCGGGCACTCCGCCGGCGCGGCGGGGTTCGTGCTCGGCGTCGCCGGCCTCGGCAACGTGCTCGGCAACGCCCTCGGCGGCTACCTCGCCGACAGCCTCGGCCGCCGCTGGACCATCGTGCTGTCCGGCGTCACCACCGCCGCGCTGACGGCCGCCGTGCCGTTCCTCGGACCGCTGGCCGCCATCGTCGTGGTCGTCGGGCTCATCGGCGTCACGTCCCACGTCTACCGGCCGGCCGCCGCCGCGGCGCTGCTCGACTCCGTGACGACCAACCGGCAACGCCTCGCCGCCTTCGGCGTGTTCCGCGCCGCGATGAACATCGGCGCCGCGCTGGGCGGCGTCGTCGGCGGCGTGCTGGCCGGCGCCTCGTACACGCAGCTCTTCCTCGGCAACGCCGCCGCCTGCCTGCTGTTCGGCGTGGTCGTGGCGGCGCTGCTGCGCGACGCGCCCCGCCCGCGGCCGGAGAAGGAACAGCGGACGGAACGGGCCGCCGGATACCGGCAGGCGCTCGGGGACCGCGTTCTGCTGCGGTTCCTGCTCATGACCGCGGTCGCCGAGTTCGTCTACGTCCAGTCCACCGTCGGCCTGCCCCTGCACGTCACCGACGCGGGGCTCGACGCCCGCGACTTCGGCCTCCTCATCGGGCTCAACGGCCTGCTGGTGCTGGTCCTGGAACTGCCCGCCACCGCTGCCGTCGCCCGCTACCGGCCGGAGTACGTCCTGGCCGCAGGCAACCTCCTCGTCGGCGCCGGACTCGCGCTCACCGGGCTGATGACCGAGATGACCCTGCTGGCGGCGACGGTGGTGGTGTGGACGTGCGGCGAGATGATCACCAGCTCCGTCGCGTACGCCTATCTCGGCAGCCTCACCCCGCCCCGGATGACCGGCCGCTACCAGGGCCTGCACGGGGCCGCGTACACCGTCGGCACGGGCGCCGGGCCCATCCTCGGCGGCGCCGCGTACGCCGTCGGCCCCTGGGCGCTGTGGACGCTGGTCGGCGTGGCCGGGGTGCTGTCCGCGCAACTCTGCCTGCCGCGCCGCCGCGCACCGGCCGGGCGGGGTGCGGCTGGAGCGGACGTACTCAGGGACGGTGGGGCGGGAACTCCGTCGTCGTGAAGGTCACCGCGTCCCGCGACGAGGTGCCCTCGGTGATCCACCAGTACGTGGGCTTCTCCCCGTACAGCGCGAAGAGCGGGTCCGGCGCCCAGTTGAGGATCAGCTCGTCCTTGCCGTCGCCGTCGAAGTCCGCGGCGCCCGCGGGCCGGGCGTTCCGGTCCTTAGCTCCCGTCCGCTTGCCGTCCGCGGTCCGCGCCGGTCCCTCGCGCAGGACGGACACCCGCTCGTCGCCGTCGATGAGCGTGGCGTCCTCGTACGTCGAGACCACCAGGGCGTCGCGGCCGTCGCCGTCCGGGTCGGCGGCGGTGAAGTCGCCGGGACCGTAGTCCGTGGTCTGGCCGCCGGGCGGCTCGGGCAGGGTGATCAGGACCGGCTCGCCGCCGTCGCCGGGGTAGAGCGTGGCCTTGCCGTCGACCTCGGGCTTCTCCGTCTCGTAGCCGGGTTCGTTGTTGCGGCCGCCGTCGTCGCCCACGGCGACGTCGCGCTGCCCGTCGCCGTCGAAGTCCCCGAAGGCGTGGGCGTTGCCGAGGCGCAGTTCGCGGCCCTCGGCGGACAGCCCGGTCCCGGGGCGGGCCGGGAAGAGCGTGTTGGTGCCCTGCTCGCCGTCGTTGAGACCGCGCAGCAGCAGCGATGTCGCCCGCGGCTCGCCGGTGGGGTCGATCGCGTCCGCGACGAGGGCACTGCCGTCCTCGGCCGGCAGGCTCGTGTCGACGCGCGCCGGCTCGCCCGCCCGGGAGAAGGGGCCGTACAGCACCATCAGTTGCGAGGTGGTCTGGTCCTGGAGCGCCAGGTCGTGGTGGCCGTCGGCGTCGAAGTCCCCGCGCACCGGGGAGTCCACCCCCGTGACGCTGGCCGGCAGCCGCAGCGCGGCCGTCTCGGGGTCCTCGACGGGCTGACGCGGGCCGCCGAAGCTCACGTAGGGCATCTGCGACCACGCTTCCTCCCCCTGCTCGCTCACCCCGACCGTCGTGACGAAGTCGGGGAAGCCGTCGTCGTCCAGGTCGGCGGTGGTCACGCCGCTCGCGGCGAGGCGCTCGCGTTCCTCGACGTGGGCGGGCGGCTCCGGCAGCCCCAGGTCACTGCGCCCGTGGACGGTGCGTGTGGCGGGGTCGAGGCCGTCGGCCGAGCCGTAGAGGACGGCGATGCGCTGGTCGTTGACGGCGCGCTCGCTGCCGGAGTACACGGGTACGAGGAGATCGCGGTGCCCGTCGCCGTTGATGTCGTCCGGGTCCTGCGAGCCCTTGCCGGGAGCCGGGGCCCGGCTGGCGTCCGGGGGCGCGGGCACTCCGGGCTTCGACGCGCCGTCCTCCGACGCCCCGCCCCCGTCGCCGCAGGCGGCGGCCAGGACGAGCAGGGGGCACAGGACAAGCGAGGGGAGCACGGCACGGCGGGTCACGCACGCCACTGTCGCAGCGCCCGGCGGGGCGGTGACGCGCGGAACGGGCGATCGTTGCACACTCGTTGGCATCCCGCCGTCCGCGTCCGGGCGCGCGGTCAGCGCGGCAGTACGGACTCGACGGCCGCGATCAGCGCGGGGTCGTCCGGCGCGGTCTGCGGGCGGAACCGGGCGACCGGCGTGCCCGAGGCGTCGATCAAAAACTTCTCGAAGTTCCACTGGATGTCGCCGGCCGCGCCGTCCGCGTCCGCCATCTGCACCAGCTCCCGGTAGAGCGGGTGCCGGTCCGGGCCGTTGACCTCCAGCTTCTCGAACATCGGGAAGGTCACGCCGTACGTCGCCGAGCAGAACGACGCGATCTCCTCCGCGGTGCCCGGCTCCTGGCCGCCGAACTGGTCGCACGGGAACCCGGCGACGGCGAACCCCCGGGCCGCGTACTGCTCGTGCAGCTTCTCCAGGCCGGTGTACTGGGGCGTCAGCCCGCACTTCGACGCCACGTTGACGGCGAGCACGGCGGTGCCCCGGAATTGCCCCAGCGAGGCGGGTTCGCCGGCCAGGGTGCGCATCTCGACGTCGTAGACGCTCATGGGCAAGCAGGTCCTCTCCGCGTGCGGTCATCGCCTCGGGTACGGCATCACCCGCACCCGCCGCAAGTCTGCCATCTGCGCGGAAACGGGAAGGCACCCGGTGGGCCTACGCTTCGCCTGGTCGGCACGGCAGGCACGAGCAGGCGGCAGGCACGGCACAGGGCAGAACGGCACGGCCGGTACGGGCGCGGAGGGGGAGGGGGCGCGTTGGCGGAGCTGGAGCGCGGCGACCCGCGGGAGATCGGCGGGTACCGCGTGCTGGAGCGGCTCGGCGCCGGCGGGATGGGCGTCGTCTACCTCGGCCGCTCGCGCGCCGGGACGCTCGTCGCGGTCAAGGTCGTACGCCCCGGGCTGGTCCGCGACGCCCGCTACCGCGCCCGCTTCCGCCGGGAGGTGGCCGCCGCCCGCACCGTGACGGGCGCGTACACCGCCCCGCTGGTCGACGCCGACCCGGACGCCGAGCCGCCGTGGCTGGCGACCGCGTACCTGCCGGGGCTCTCGCTCGACGAGGCCGTGGGCACGTTCGGGGCGCTGCCCGCCGCCGTGGTGCGGCTGCTCGCCGCGGCGCTGGCGGAGGCGCTGGCCGGGATCCACGGCGCCGGTCTCGTGCACCGCGACCTCAAGCCCGGCAACATCATGCTCACCCCCGGCGGCCCGCGCGTCATCGACTTCGGCATCGCCCGCCCGGAGGACTCCGCGACCCTCACCCAGGACGGTGCGCTGCTCGGCACGCCCGGGTTCATGTCGCCCGAGCAGGCCGCCGGAGGGCGCGCCGGGCCGCCGGCCGACGTCTTCGCCCTCGGCTCGGTGCTCGCGTACGCGACCGCGGGCAAGGGGCCGTTCGACGCCGGCAACCGCGTCGACACCCTCCAGCGCATCCAGCGCGGGCAGGCGGATCTCGCCGGCGTGACCGACCGCCGCTTGCGCACCGTCGTCGCCGCCTGCCTGCGCGCGGAGCCGCGCCGCCGGCCCGCTGCCGCGGCGCTGCTGGACCTGCTGGGGGAGCCGGCCGGCACGGTGCACGGCACGCGCTGGCTGCCGGCCGCGCTCGCGGAGGCGATCGACGCCCGCACCGCCCGCGCCCCGTGGCCGCGGGCAGGTGCGGCCGGAGTCGTACGGCCCGGGGAGCCGACCGCGGACCCGTTCGCCGAGACGGCCGCGACCGCCGCGACGGGGGAGTCGGGGGAGGCGGCGGGCCGGCCGTGGGAGCGGGCGGCGCCGGACGGCCGCCGCGGCGCCCCCGGCGGCGGCGCGCCCCGTACCCGCCGCCGTGCCCTGCTCGCGGCCCTCGCCGTCGCGGGCGCCGCCGGCGCCGTGGCCCTCGGCCGGCCGCTGGTGGGCGCGTTCGACCGCTCCCCGCCCCCCGAGGACGGCCGCCGCCGGGACCCCTCGGACGGGCCGGCCCCGCGGCCCGAGGCGGAGGAATCCTGGCGGGTACGGGCCCGCTACCGCGGCGAGAGCCCGACCGGCCTGCACGTCGCCGGCGGCGTGCTGTTCGCGCACGGCGGCGAGAAGGGCGGCGTGCAGGCCCTCGATCCCCGTACCGGCGAGGAGTTGTGGCACCGCCGCTGGGGCGACGGCGACGAGGGCGACTTCGCCGCCGGCGACGGCACGGCCTACCTCGTCGGCCCGCAGGGCGCCGAGACCCAGCGGGTACGGGCCCTCGACCCCGCCTCCGGCGACGAACGCTGGTCGTACGGGCCGGAGTTCGGCAGCGTCCACGCCGTGGCCGCCGCCGGCGGTCTCACCTACCTCGCCGCCGACGGCGTCGTCGCGCTGGACACCCGCGGCGGCGACCGCCGCTGGTCCGCCGGGACCACGGCCTTCTCCCTCACCCTCGGCTCCGGGGTCGTCCTGGCCGACAACGGCGAGGAGGTCACCGCGTTCGACGCGACCGGGGGCAAGGAACGCTGGAGCCACCCCGCAGAGAACACCACCGCCGTGCTCGCCTCCGACGGCCTCGTCTTCGTCTGCGACACCTACCTCAGCCTCGCCGTGCTCGCCGCCGCCGACCGCACCGTCGCCTGGCGGAAAGAACTCACGTACCCCAGCACCGTCCACGCCGCCGGCGGCGGCGTGCTCTACCTCAGCTCGTCCCACCGCCTGCGCGCGCTGCGCGCGGACACCGGCAGACTCCTCTGGTCGTTCCCCGACGCCGACTTCCTCGGCCTCGCCGGCGGCGCCGTGCACGTCTGGGGCGGCGGCACGGGGGACGGCACCGGCAACGGCACCACGGGCGGCGGCCGACGGCTGTACGCTCTGGATCCGGCCGACGGAGACGTCCTGTGGACGTACGACGGCGCCGGGCCCGTCGACGGCGTCACCGCCGCCGGGCTGGTGTTCGCCGGCCTCCCGGCCGGGTACGTACAGGCACTCCGGCCCCCCACCGCACGCCGGCCGAACGGAGGCACGAGTGGAGCCGCTTGAGCACGACGACCCCCGCACCCTGGGTGGCCACCGGATCCTGGCCCGCCTGGGCAGCGGCGCCACGGCCGTCGTCTACCTCGGCCGCTCGCGCGGCGGACGCCTGGTGGCCGTGAAGGTCGTGCACGCCGAGCGGGCCCGCCGGCCCCAGGCCCGGGACCACTTCGTCCGCGAGGTGGCGGCCACGGCGGCGGCGGGCGGCGTGCACAGCCCGCCGGTCGTCGGCGCGGACCCGGGCGGCCGGGTGCCGTGGATGGCCACGGAGTTCGTGCCGTCCGTCTCGCTGCACGAGGCGGTGGAGCGGTTCGGGCCGCTGCCCGCCCACTCGGTGCGCCGGCTGGCCGCCGGGCTCGCGGAGGCACTGGTCGCGGTGCACCGCGCCGGGGTCGTCCACCGCGACGTCAAGCCGGCCAACGTGCTGCTCACCGCCGACGGGCCCAAGCTCGTCGACTTCGGCATCGCCGCCGCGGCGCAGCCCGCGGAACTCGCGGGCACCCCCGGCTTCATGTCGCCGGAGCAGGTCGCCGGCGCCGAGGTCGGGCCGGCCACCGACGTGTACTCGCTCGGCTCCACGCTCGCCTACGCCCACGCCCGCGGCGGAACCGCGACCGAATCCGGATCCGGGTCCGCGACCGGGTCCGGACCCGGGACCGACGAGCCCCAGGACCCCGGGGACGACGCCGCCCTGCGCGACCTGATCGCCGACTGCCGCCGCCTCGACCCCGCCGAACGCCCCACGCCCGCCGCGCTCGGCGACCGCCTCGCCCGCGACCCCGGCCCGCACCCGTCGCCGCCCGCCGCCGCCTGGCTGCCCGCGCCGGTCCTCGCCGCGATCGACGCGCACGCCGGCGAGGCCGCCAACCCGCCGCTGCCACCGGCCGGTCCACCGCGCCGCCGCCTGCTCCTCGGCGGCGCGGCGGCGGTCGCGGCCGGCGCCGGCGCCGTCGTCCTGCTCGCCCTGCGCGAGGACGAGCCGCAGCCCGGGGCCGGGGGCAGCGCCCGCCCCGCGGCCGAGAATTCCGCGCCGCCCGCGAAGAAGCCCGCGCCCGCGCCGCCGCCCGAGCCGGTCACGGTCGAGATCGCCCTGACCGGCGACGGACCCGTCGAGGAGCTGACGTACGCGGTCAACCGCAAGCCCGAGACGGTGAAGGACGTGGCGCTGCCCTGGCGCAAGAGCGTCGATGTCCCCCGGGAGAACGGCTCCGCCGCCTGGAGCATCGACCTCTCCCACTACGGCGAGGTCACCTACGAGGTCCACGTGGACGGCCGCCGGGTCATGTCCCAGCGCTCGCCCAGCCCGGGCATCCCCGCCGCCGTGCGCGGGCCCGGTCCGTACAGCGTCGAGGCCGGCGGCGAGACCGCCTTCGGCACCCCGCCCGGCGACACGAACGCGTAGTCTCCCGGGCCCGGGACCCCTCCTGGGCGGGGATGGTTACGGTGAGGCGCAGTCACCCGGAGAAGGGGGTACCCGCCATGGCGAGCAAGATCACTCTGTTGCCGAAGGAAGTCGGCAGCCTCAGCCGCGGCCTGCCTCCCGTCGAAGTGCCGCCGCAGCCGGAGACGCTGTTCGTGCTCGGCTCGAACGGCGGGATGAGCGTGGCGCCGGACGCCGGCTTCACGCTGGTCTTCGGACGCAACGAGCCGGAGGTGCACGTCTGCGTCGGCGGCGGCGACAAGCACGTCAGCCGCCGGCAGGGGCAGCTCACCCGCCAGTACGCGCGCTGGGTGCTGACCAACACCGGGAAGCGGCCCATCCGTTTCCCCGACTCCCGGCTGGTGCACGGCGGCGACCAGGCGTTCCTGCCCGCCGGTTACACCCCGCTGTTCGTCGTCTCGCCCCGCCAGGACCACCTGCTGGAGGTACGGATCTCCGCGGCCCGGCTCGGCGGCACGGCCGGCGGGCCGACCGTGCAGGAGGAGTCGACCCTCGGCGAGGAGCGCGACCTCGACGACGAGGAACTGCTCGTCCTCGTCTGCCTCGCCCAGCGCTATCTCCAGGGCGACCCGCAGCCGCAGCCGCTGACCTGGGCCCAGGTCGCGTACGAGCTGAAGCGGCTGGACCCGGCGCAGAACTGGACGGAGAAGCGCGCCGCGCACATCGTCGCCGGCGTGCGGCAGAAGCTCAGCCGCGACGGGGTGCCGGGGCTGCTGGCGAAGGACGTGCCGCCGCCCGTGGGCAACGCGCTCAACCACAACCTCATCACCGACCTGCTGGTCAGCGCGACGATCGAGAAGAAGCACCTGCGGCTGCTGGGGGAGTGAGCCCGCCGAATGGCGCGCGGGCTACGGGGCGTTCGGGTCGAAGGGGATGCCCGCGGGCAGGGCCTTCTCCAGGTGCGAGACGAAGGAGGAGTCCTTCAGGCCGAAGTTGGCGCTGCCGAAGTCCGTCGTGGCGAGCCGGTCGCGCAGGCCCGCGGGATAGCCGTTCCAGCCCACCAGGTCGGGGAACTGCCAGGCGCCCTGGTGGTTCTCCGGCGGCTCGTCGTTGCCGGTGGCGGGGCGGAAGGCGTGGGTGCCGACACCGTCCTTGTGGTAGACGACCTTCGGGTGGGTGCCGTCCCAGTGGATCTGGTCGCGCGGGTAGGTGTCGAAGTCGCCGTGGGCGGAGGTCGAGACGTACTGCGCCTGGTCGTTCTGCGTCCACACCACGACGTGCTCCCAGTCGTGCCGGTGCCCGAAGAGGCCCGTGCCGGGCAGCGCCTGGTCCTTCTCGAAGTACAGGCCGTAGACCACCGCGCACCAGCCGTTGTTGCACTTCGCACGGGAGTAGCCGTTGGTGTTGTCCAGGTCCGCGGCGTCTCGGCACTCGCCGTCGAGCGCGCCGCCCGGCGCCAGTCCCGGGTTGACGGTGCCGTCGGGGCCGATGGCCGGGGTGGGGTAGCAGCCGTCGGTGTCGTAGTCGTAGGCGGGCTGGAAGGTCTGCTCCAGGCCGTCCGCGCTTCCCGGCAGCGCCTGGGGCGGAGCCGCGGCGGCCGCGGCCGCGTTCGGTACGGCGACGACGAGCGCGAACGCGCCGCCGAGGACGGCGGATACGTGACGGATCCGGCTGCTCGACCTCATGTGGCCTCCCCAGGCGGCTTCGTGGAGCCCCGACGACGCGCCCCATCCTCCGGGCGCGGCGCCCTGCCGGGCAACGGCGCAAAGCCCACCATGGGCGACATGTGAAGCGGCGGTCGGGCGAAGAGCGGGTGACGGCGCCGTGGAGCCGGGCCGGCGCCCGGGTGCGGTGCGGATCAGACGTTCAGCGGGTCAGGGCGATGAGGCCGGCGGGCGTGGCGGTGAAGCCGCAGCCGTCGAAGTAGAACGGGCGCAACTCCTCGTCGAAGTCGACGTGCAGCCACTCGCATCCGGCCGCGCGGGCCCCGGCCACCGCCTCCGCGACCAGGGCGACCCCGACCCCCTCGCGCCGCCGTGCCGCCGCCACGACGGTGTCCAGGACGAAGGCGTGCACGCCGCCGTCCCAGGCGACGTTGACGAAGCCGGCGAGCACGCCGCCGTCGCGGGCGCACACCCAGCCCAGGCTGTGGCGGCCCAGTTGCGCGCGCCAGTCGATGTCCAGCACGGGGTGGTCGAAGCCTTCGGCGTGCAGGGCGTTGACGTCGGCGTTGTCGAACGCGCCCCGCCACTCGTACGTGATCGTCATGGCCGGAGCGTACGGGCACCGCCCGGCCCGCGGCGCCGCGCGGTGCGGGTGCGGCTACGGCTACGGCTCCAGGACGGCCGGGATCTCCCGGCGCGAGGTGATGCCGAGCTTGGCGAATATGTGCTCCACGTGCGCGTCCGCCGTCCGCTTGGAGATCACCAGCCGCTCCGCGACCTCCCGGTTGGACAGCCCCTGCGACACCAATGCGGCCACCTCGCGCTCCCGCCGCGTCAGGGTGGGTGCCGCGGTCCGGCCGTCCGCCGCGGCCCGGCCGTCCGCCGCGGGGCGCACCTCCGATGCGGGGCCGGCCGGTCCGCCCGGCAGCTCCGCCGCCGTACCGGACGGCTCGTCCGCGTCGGCGCGTACCGCCGCCAGGACCGCCGCCCCCGGCAGCCGTGCCCCGCGCCCGCGCCAGCGGGCGAACTCCGCGGCGCCCAGCGCCCCGGCCACCGCCTTCTGCGTCGCCTCCTGCTGCTCCAGTAGTGACGGCAGCATGCTCACCGGGTCGCCGCTCAGGCGGCGGGTGTTCTCGGCGTAGCCCAGCAGCCAGGCGGCCCGTACGTACCGCTCCTCCCGGGCGGCGTGCCAGGACAGCGCCAGGCAGGCCAGCGCGGCGATCAGCGCCTCGCCGATCTCGCCCGCCGCCTCCAGCGCCCGGTACACCGGCTCCGCGCTCGTGTCGTACTCCCCGGCGAGCCACTGGATGGCACCCTGGACCACCAGCGTGGAGGCGTACAACTGCCGGTCGCCCGTGCCCTCCAGATACGCGAGCCCCGCGTCGCACAGCCGCAGCGCCTCTGCAAAGTCGCCCAGCACCGCGCGCAGCAGCGCCTCCTCGTAGTGCACGACCCCTATTCCCAGGCCGTCCCCGGCCGCCACGATCCGGTCGCGCGCCTCGGCCAGCGCCGCCAGCCCCTCGTCGACCTCCCCGTCCAGCGCGGTGAGCGCACCCAGATACGCGTCGGCGAACCGGGCGACGCGCTCGGTGCCCGCCTGCTCCGCGGCGTCCCGCGCCAGCGGGAACCGCTCCGCGGCCGTCGCCAGGTCCGCCGTCCAGATCCCGAAGATCCCGGTCATCAGCAGGCCCCAGGCCCGCTCCTCGCAGACCGCGGGGACCAAATCGAGCCCCTTGCCGATCCAGTGCCGGCCCTCGGACAGCGTGCCGGCGGCCCGCCAGTACGGGGCGAGCTGGGCCGCCAGCCACAGCCCGTGGCGGGCCTGGCCGGGCGCTTCGTAGGCGTGGCTCAGGGCCGCCCGGATGTCGTCGATCCGGTCCCGTACGGCCGCGTGCAGCCCGATCTGCGCCGGGGTCAGCAGCTCGTCCCAGAAACGCTGCCCCAGCTCCCGCAGGGACGCAAGATGGCGCTCGCGCACCGCCTCGACGTCGCCGGCGCGGGCCAGCCAGTCGGCGCCGTACTCGCGGATGGAGTCCAGCAGACGGTAGCGGTCGCCGTCCTCGCCGGTGCGCTGGACGACGGACTTGTCGACGAGCCCGATCAGCGCCGGCAGCACGTCCTCGCGCGCCAGCTTGCCGCCCGCGCACACCCGCTCGGCGGCCGAGACGTCGAAGGGGCCGGCGAAGACCGACAGCCGGGCCCACAGCAGCCGCTCGTGCGGGGTGCACAGCTCGTGCGACCAGCCGATGGCGGTACGGAGCGTCTGGTGCCGGGTGTGCGCGGTGCGCCGGCCGCCGGTGAGGACCTCGAAGCGGCGGTCGAGCCGGGCGGCCAGCTCCGCGAGCGGCACCGCCCGCAGCCGTACCGCCGCCAGCTCCAGCGCCAGCGGCATCCCGTCCAGCCGGCCGACGAGCGCGAGCAACTGCTCGCGGTTGGCGTCGGTGACCGCGAAGCCCGGGACCACGGACGCCGCGCGCTGCACGAACAGCTCCAGCGAGTCGGCGGGGTCCAGCGGCGCTATCGTCAGGCAGCGCTCGCCGGGCACGTCGAGCGGCTGCCGGCTGGTGGCGAGCACGCTGACGCCGGGGGCCTCGCGCAGCAGCACGTCGGAGAGCATGGCGCAGGCGTCGAGCAGGTGCTCGCAGGTGTCGAGGACGATCAGCAGCCGGCGCTCGCGCAGGTGCGCCACCATCGCGTCCAGGGTGCCCATGCCCGCCTGCTCCGGCAGCTCCAGCACCCCGGCGAGCGCGGTGAGCAGCAGCTCCGGGTCCCGCAGGCCCGACAGCTCGGCCAGCCACACGCCGTCCGGGAAGCGGGCGGTGAGCCCGGCGGCGGCGCGCGTCGCCGTACGGCTCTTGCCGACCCCGCCGGGGCCGGCCAGCGTGACGAGCCGCGACCGCGCCAACTCGGCGCGGATCAGCGCGATCTCCTCCGTCCTGCCGACGAAGCCGGTCAGCTCTACGGGGAGTTCGCCGCCGCGCCGCTGGCCGAAGCCGAATCCCATGACACCCCCGGGCAGTTCGTCCACGCTGTGGTCGCAATGCCACCACAGCGTACGCAGATCACTGCGCAGCGTGCAGGCCGCACGGCCCGCCTCACCCGTTCGGGACGACGACACCGCCGGGACCTGGTAGGAAAGCCGCCGCGGGGCCGGGTACGGGGCCGGGGGAGCGGGCCCGCGGCGGGCGGTCGTAGGCTGCACGGGTGACTGGGAAGCTGTGGCAGATCGAGCCGTCCGGACCGCTGCGCGGTGACGTCACCGTGCGCGGGGCGAAGAACGCGGTCAGCAAGCACATGGTGGCCGCCATGCTCGGCTCCGGGCCGAGCACCATCCGCAACGCGCCGGACGTCGGCGAGGTCGGCATCACCGCCCGGATGCTGGAGCACGTCGGCATGAAGGTCGAGCGCACCGACGGCGAGGTCACCGTCGTGCCCGGGCCGGTGGCGGACCCGAGCGTGGACAAGGCGTTCACCGGGCTCAACCGCATCCCGATCCTGCTGCTGGGGCCGCTGCTGCACCTGACCGGCGAGGCGTTCGTGCCGATGGTCGGCGGCGACCCCATCGGCCGCAGGCCGGTCGACTTCCACCTGGACGCGCTGCGCCGCTTCGGCGCCGAGGTGGAGCTGGCCGAGGACGGCATCCACGCCCGCGCCGCGAAGCTGCGCGGCACCCGCGTCGACCTGCCGTACCCCAGCGTCGGCGCCACCGAGACGGTGCTGCTGACCGCCGTACGGGCCGAGGGCCGCACCGTCATCCGCAACGCCGCGACCGAGCCGGAGATCGTCGAGCTGGCGCTCTTCCTCCAGCGGATGGGCGCGCGGATATCCCTCTACCCGGACCGCCGCATCGTCGTCGAGGGCGTCGACGCGCTCGGCGGCGCCACCACCCGGCTGGGCGGCGACCGCATCGAGGCGTTCTCCTACCTGGTCGCCGGGCTGGTCACCGGGGGAGAGGTGCGGGTGCACGGCTGCCCGCAGGACCGGCTGGTCACGCCGATCACCACGCTGGCGCGGATGGGCGCCCGGTTCGAGATCACCGACGAGTGGATCACGGCGTCGGCCCCGCGGGCGCTGCGCGCCGCGGCCGTGCAGACCGACACCCACCCGGGGTTCGCCACCGACTGGCAGACGCCGCTGATGGTGCTGTTCACGCAGGCCGAGGGGATGTCGGTGCTGCACGAGACGGTGTACGAGAACAGGCTGGCGTACGTCTCCGCGCTCCAGGGCATGGGCGCCGAGATCGAGGTGTACGACACGTGCCTGGGCGGCCCCGCCTGCCGCTACCACGACACCGGCGCGCTGCACTCCGCCGTCGTGCGCGGCGTCAGCGCCCTGCGCGGCGGGGACGTCACGATGCCCGACATCCGCGCCGGGTTCTCCGGGGTGCTGGCGGCGGCCGTCGCCACCGGCGCCTCGACGCTGCGCGGGGTGCACCACATCGAGCGCGGCTACCACCGGCCCGTGGAGCAGTTCCGCGCGCTCGGCCTGGAGCTGATCAGCCGCGAGGAGTAGCGCACCGGGGGGTGCGCGGGTACGGCGTTCGGCAGCGGGACCTGGAGGGGACGTTACGTGGAGTGGTGGTGGCTGGCGGCGGCGGTGCTGCTGGGCGGGGCCGGGGTGGTGGCCGCGGGCTTCCGGCAGGCCGACGACTCGCCGCGGCGGCTGTCGGGGCGCTCGCAGCGCACGGCGCGCGGGCTTTCGGTGGTGCTGATCGGCGTGGCGGTGCTCTTCGGGCTGCTGGTGGCGGTGGGCAGGTTCCTGGTCACGACGGGGAACGGCGGGCTGTGAGGCCCTCCAGCATCCGGCGCTGATGCCGGTGGCCGACCGTCTCGTAGCCGACGACGGTGACGAACGGGGCGAGTATCACCACCAGCAGGCACCCGGCGACCGGCGTCCCGGCCGCGGCCAGCAGCACCGCCGCGCCCAGCACCGCCAGCGTGAGCGAGATCAGCAGCAGGTGGAAGCGGTCCCGGGAGGACAGCAGCAGGGTGTGCAGCCCGTAGACGACGAGCAGGAACAGTCCGACGGGCAGCGCCAGGGAGAGCACCACGGCGACCTCGCCGATCGCCGCGTCGTGCTCCAGGTACAGCCCGGCCACGTGCAGCCCGGCGCCGGCGCCCGCGATGCCGGCGAAGACGGGGATGTGCCCGTAGCCGAAGAGGTACCCGCGGGCGCGCCGGTGGACGAGGATGTCGCCGAAGGGCGTGGTGAAGTACACCCACCACATGCCGAAGGTCAGCCCGACGCCGGCGACGACGACGGCCACGGCGTTCGCCGTCCACTCGGTGCCGTCCGGGCCGCCGAGGAGGCCGCCCGAAGAGGCGACGGTGCCGACGACGCCCTCGCCGAGCGTGATGATCGCGAAGAGGCTGTAGCGCTCGGCGACGTGGTGCGGGTGCCACGGCGTCCCGCCCGCGCCGCCCTGGGTGAGCACCGGCAGCAGCAGTTCCAGCGCCGTGAACACCAGGTAGGCGACGATCACCAGCGCGAACGACAGCTTCGCGAACCCGACCACGATCCAGCCGGCCTGGGCGATCACGGTCCAGCGGATGCTGGCCATGCACACGTCGTGGTACGCGGGTGACTCCCGGGCCGCCCGCCACCACTGCGCCACCATCGCGATCCGCATCACGACGTAGCCGATCACGATCGCGCGGATCTCCAGATGGCCGCCCTCCTCGACGGAGTGGAACATCGCCGGCAGGCCGAGGGCGAAGACGACGACGCCGATCATCTGGACCATCGTCAGCGACCGGTAGAGCCAGTCGTCGGTGCCGAACGCGGAGGCGAACCAACTGAAGCTGATCCACGCGATGCTGATCGCGGACATCGCCAGCGCGAACGCCACCACCGCCCGGCCCGCGTGGTCCTCGGCGGCCATCTCGGCGAGGAACGACGCGGCGGTGCCGACGGCGACCACGAACGTCAGGTCGAACAGCAGCTCCAGCGGCGTGGCGGACCGGCCGCGCTCCCCGGGGTCGCGGCCCGCCATCGGCACCCGGCCGTGCGCCACCCGCCCGCCGCCGGCGCCCGCGGCGGCGGGTTCGGAGTCGGTCATGGCCAGAGATGATGCCCCATCGGACGGCGGTCGCCGCGAGGGCTCGCGCGGGCCTCCCCGGGCAGGTACGCCCGCTGCCGTACGGACCGCGCGTCGCGCCCGGCGCGTAGGGCGGGGCCGGCCGCGCGGCGGCCGGGGCGGGTCACCCGAATGCCGGGCAGCGCATGTGGGTGCGGCGCCCGGGCGGTGACGATGGCCGCGGGGCTGTCTCGCACTGAGGACGGAACGCGGCATGGTTGAGGGCTTCTCCGGCGAGCCGGGTACCGCGGGCCCCGTGGCCGGCGTCCCGCCCGCGGGGCTGCGGCGGATCAGGCTGTGGGCCGGCGCCATCGCGCTCGGCGGCTTCCTCTTCGGCTTCGACACCGGCGTCGTCTCCGGCGCGCTGCTCTATCCGAAGGACGACTTCGACCTCGGACCCTTCCAGCAGGGCACGGTCGTCAGCGTGCTGCTGATCGGCGCGGTGGCCGGGGCGACCTCGGCCGGCCGGGTCGCGGAGCGGCGGGCGCTGGGGCTGGTCGGCTGGCGTGATCCCGCGCCGCGTCTCTTCGACGACGTGGAGCCGGAGGAGCGCCCCGGTGGTCCCAGGACACACCGCGGGCACCATTGACACCGTCCCGAGCATCGCTAGCCTCGTTTCACGACCGCAAGTGACAACGATGTCAGGTGCGTCGGGGGGCGCGCCCACACCGCGAAGGGGCAGCATCGATGGGCACCGCCGCACACCACCGCACCCCTGTCTCCCGCCGCCGGCTGCTGGCCGCCGCGGCCGCGACGTCCGCCGCCGGCGCCGGCGCCCTGGCGCGGGCCGCACCCGCGCGGGCCCTGCCGGGCCCGGCCGCCCACCCCGCCGCCGCCGGACGCGTGCCCGCCGGGCCGCGGGCGGCGCGCGAGATCCGCGCCGAGTTCCTGCACGCCTGGAACGGCTACCGCGCCGCCGCCTGGGGCCACGACGAGGTACGGCCCGTCTCCGGCACCTCGCACGAGTTCTTCGCCGAGGGCCACCCCGTGGGACTGTCCGTCATCGAGGCGCTGGACACCCTGTACGTGATGGAACTGGACGAGGACCTGCGGGAGTCCGCCGACTGGCTGGAGCGGAACCTCGACTTCGACATCGACGCGGACTTCCACGTCTTCGAGGCCGTCATCCGCGTCGTCGGCGGGCTGCTCGCCGGCCACCTCGTCACCGGCCGGCAATCGCTGCTCGACCTGTGCGTCGACTTCACCGACCGGCTGCTGCCCGCGTTCACCAAGTCGCCCACCGGCATGCCGTACACCCGCGCCAACCTGCGCACCGGCGAGGTCCACGGCACCACCCCGCCGCTCGCCGAGATCGGCACGAACATCCTGGAGTTCGGGATGCTCTCGAAGCTCACCGGCGACGGCAGGTACTACGAGGCGGCCAAGCGCGCGTACCGCGCCGTGCTCGACCGGCGCTCCTCGCTCGACCTCCTGGGCACCCGGCTCGACGTCGAGACCGGCCGCTGGACCGACCCGACGGACCAGGGCCCCAACCCGCCCGTCGACTCCTTCTACGAGTATCTGTGGGGCGCCTGGGAGCTGTTCGGCGACCGGGACTGCCTGCGCTGGTGGCGGCTGCTCAACGGCGCCATGACCGAGCACCTGGTGGAGGAGTGGGACGGCCATGTCTGGTACCGGCAGGTCGACTTCGCCACCGGCGAGACCACCGGCCGGCGCCAGTCCGAACTGGCGTCGTTCTGGGGCGGGCTGGTCGCCAAGGGCGGCGACCGGCGGCTCGGCGAGCGCTACCACCGCTCGTGGGAGTCGGTCCTCCAGCGCTGGCCCGTGCTGCCCGAGGAGATCGACTACGGCACGATGACCCCGACCTCGCCGGGCAACCAGTTCCGGCCCGAGTACGTCAACGGCGCCTTCGACCTGTACTGGCTGACCAGGGACGACTTCTACCGCCGCACGTCGTGGCAGTACTTCGAGGGCATGAAGGCCCACGCCCGCGTCCCCGGCGGCTACACGATTCTGGAGGACGTGACGACCTCGCCCATGCGCCAGGGCGACCTGTTCCCCGCGTACGCCTTCGCGGAGAACTTCAAGTACCTGTACCTGATGTTCGCGCGCACCCCCCGCTTCGACGGCCGTGACTACGTGCTGTCGACGGAGGGCAAGATCCTGCGCGGCCTCCCCCGCCGCAGGTGAGGCGGCCGGGGCCCGCCCGGAGCGGGCGGGCCCCGGCGCGCTCCACGGGGTGTCAGGCCGCGTACCCCTTCGGCGGGATGAGCGTGGCGAGCTGGTCGAAGGACAGCCAGTAGATCTGGTTGCCGCCGAAGGACGCCGGGTCGGCGATGAGGACGGTGCCCTGGGCGTCGTCGTAGCCGATCACCGTGAAGTAGTGGTAGATCGTCTGGTCCGGCGGGTAGCCGGGCGGCTGGTTGCCGGGCGGGGCGACGATGTTCGCGACGACCGGGTAGCCGTTGTCGATGTCGAGCACGACGTCCTGCCACAGCAGGTCGCGCTGCGCCTGGGTGGGCGGGTCGTTCGGCATCTCCTTCGTCTCGTACCAGCCGGTGCCGAGGTTGGCGTTGAGCACGCCGGTGATCTGGCCGATGTGGTCGGTGCCGGCCTCGGTGGTGCCGAGCTGGGCGGCCAGGCCGGCCTGGCTCGGCGGGGCGGTACGAGCGGAGAGCGCGATGCGGGTGGCGGCGGGGCCGCACCAGTAACCCGTCTCCTGTACCTGGTAGTCGACGTCCAGGGTGCGGGCGGCGGCGGTCCGCTCGCCCTCGACGTGCAGCCGGGTGCCGGGGCGGTTCTGCCCGCTGACGACGGCGGTGCCGGAGGCGGTGCCGTGCTCCAGTACGGACGCCGCGGTACCCGGGCCGGGCTGCGCGGTACCCGCGGGCTGCGCGGCTGCCGGGGCGGCGAGCACGGCGCAGGCGGCGGTGGCCGCGAGCGCGGTGGCGATGGCGGTCGGCACCAGGCGGTGGCGGGGAGGGCGTGGCGTGCGGGGTATGCCCATCGGATCTCCTGACGTGGGGGGTTTGCGTGGGGGGTTTGCGCGGGGTGGGGGGTGCGTACGGTCGCGCCGCCCGGATGTGCCCCGGCTACGCCTTGCGCAGCCGGGCGATGACGCCGTCGAGGTCCCTGCGGAACACCTCGGGGCGGAAGACGTGCCCGCCGGGCTCCTCGCGCCACTCGTGCGGGATGCCTGCCCCGGCCAGCGCGCCGCGGAACTCCCGCTGGCCGGCGAGCACCTGGGTCTCGTTGGCGGTGTCGAACCAGTTCACCGGGTCGGGGCTGGTGCCGGCGACCATGAAGACCCGCTTGTTGCGGTAACTGCCGATGCGCTCGATCGGGTTGTCGGCGCTGACCCGCGCCTCGTCCCACAGCGGCGCGCCGTAGACCGTGCCGCCGGCCAGCTCCACGGCGGCCGACGACACGTTCGCCCAGTGCACGACGAGCCCGGCGTCCCGGCGCAGGCTCGCCGGGCCGGAGTGGGAGCTGACCGAGGCGAAGTGCCCGTAGTACTTGGCCGCGTACTTCAGCGCGCCGAAGCCGCCCATCGAGAACCCGCCGACCGCCCGGCCGTCGTACTCCGCGTAGGTACGGAAGTTGGCGTCGATCCACGGCAGCAACTGCGCGATGTGGAACGTCTCCCAGTTGCGCGGCCCGGCGTTGGAGGAGACGGGGTTGGAGTACCAGCCGGCGTGGCCGCCGTCGGGCATCACGACGATGACGCGCCGCCCGGCGGTCAGCGCCCGGATCCCGAGCCGGTCGAACTGGATGAAGTCCGCGTCGGTGCCGCCGCCGTGCAGCAGGTAGAGCACCGGGTAGCGGAGCCCGCTGCCGTGGTAGCCGTCGGGCAGCAGGACGTTGACGCCGGGGTCCCAGCCGACGGCGTCGGTCGCGAACCGGTAGTACCACATGCGGGGATCGGACTCGTTGCGGTCGACGATCCGCAGGCCGAAGCCGTCGTCCGCGGCGCCGGCGGGCGACGCCGCGGCGAGAACGCCGGCGCCGCCGGCGGCCAGCGCCGCCGTGAGGCCGCCCGCGGCCTTGAGAACACGTCGGCGGGTGGGACGGGTCTCGCTCACCTTTGACCTCCTGGGCCGTGTCGATACGCGGCACCGGGCCGGGGTCCGCCGGCCCGGGCTCGTGCGCTCCGTGTGCAGGCCACGGATCGTAGGCGGCGGTCCGCCGGGCGACGGGCGGGGCTTTTCCGGCTCGGTCGAAAAGCGCACCGCGCGGCGGGCCCCGGGGTCCTAGCCTCACGGAATGGCCGGCACGCTCCGCATCCACTTCGGCGACCGCGACTTCCGGCACGTCCAGCTCACCGGGAGCGCCGACCCCATGTGGGAGGCGGTCCTCGGGCTGCACGTGCTCAGCACGCCCCCGGCCCGTCTGCCCGCCAGGCTGCGCCCGTGGCGCCGCCGCGCCGTCGCGCGGCTGCACGGCGGCGAACTGCGCGCCGCCTGCCGGCTGCTGCGCGACCTGGCCCCCGCCGACGCCGCGTACTTCCCCGACTTCCTCACCCCGGTGGAGTCCGAGGAGGGCCTGTCCGCGGCGCTGGAGACGCTGCTGGCCACGCCCGGCCGGCGGCTCGCCCGCGAACTGCGCGAGGCCGCCCGGCACCGGCCGCTGCCCGCGTGGACCCGGTGCCTCGCGGCGGGGGACCGGGCGCAGCTCGGCCGGGTCGCGGACGCGGTACGGCAGTTCCACGCGCGGCTGATCGTGCCGGAGTGGAGCGAGGTGGAGGCCACCATCGCCGCGGACCGCGAGTGGCGGATGGACGCGCTGGACGGCGGGATGCCGGCGGTGCTGGGCACGCTGCGGCCGTTCCGGTGGCGGGGTACGGTGCTGACCGCGCCGTACCCGGTGGACTACGACCTGCGGCTGCGCGGCCGGGGCGTACGGCTCATCCCGTCCTTCTTCTGCCACACCGCGCCCATCGCGATCGCCGACCCCAGCCTGCCGCCGGTGGTGGTCTATCCGGTACGCCGCCGCCCGGCGGTGCCCGGCCCCGGCCGGCCGCCGGCCGCGCTCGCCGCGCTGCTCGGCACGGCCCGCGCCCGGGTGCTCGACGCTCTGGCCGCCACCGCCACCACCGGGTCCGTCGCCGCCCGCCTCGGCATGCCGGCGTCGACCGTCAGCGGCCATCTGACGGTGCTGCGCGGCGCCGGGCTGGTGCGCAGCGAGCGCGCGGGCGCGCACGTCGTCCACCGGCTGACCGGCCGCGGCCGGCACCTCCTCGGCCGCTGACGCACGGGGGCGCTCACCCGGGCCCGTCGAGGAAGTGGAAGCCGGGGCGCGGGTGCATGAGGAAGTCGTGGTGCGAGATGTTCCAGGCGTACGCGCCCGCCAGCGAGAAAACCACCAGGTCCCCGGCGCGCAGCCCCGCCGCCGCAACGCCCCGCGCCAGCACGTCCTTCGGCGTGCAGAGCTGCCCGGCGACAGTGACCTCGGCGCCGCGCGCGGCCGGCCGCGGCCAGGGGTGCGGCCACGGGCGGGGCGCGGGGTGGACCGTGCAGGGCTGGTCGTGTCCCCTGGTCGCCGGGGTGCGCAGATGGTGGGTGCCGCCGCGGACCACGGCGAACTCCTCGCCGTGGCTGCGCTTGACGTCCAGCACCTCGGTCGCGTACCAGCCGCAGTACGCGGTGAGCGCCCGGCCCGGCTCGACGCGCAGCGTCAGCCCCGGGTGCTCCGCGGCCAGCCGGCCCAGCCCCGTACCGTAGGCGCGCCAGTCGAACCGGCCCTCGGGGGCGGCGTAGTCGACGGCCATGCCGCCGCCGGTGTTGACCTCCAGGCCGCGCGCGTCGAGCCCGGCCCGGTCGGCGAGCCGCAGCGCACCGGCCACCACCGAGCGCGCCACCCGGAGCAGCCGCGGCGCGTCGAGCCCGCTCGCCAGGTGCGCGTGCACGCCGCGCAGCCGCAGCCGCGGGTACGCGCCCCGGGCGAGCAGCCGCGCGGCCTCCTCGGCGTCGGCGGGATCCAGGCCGAAGGGGGAGGGCCGGCCGCCCATCGCCAGGGCGCTGCCCGCCAGCGAGCCGTCGGCGACGGACAGGTTGACGCGCAGCAGGACGTCCACGCCGCCGTCCGGGGCGCCGCCCGCGGTCTGCTCGCCGAGCATGCGCAGCTCGTGCAGGCTCTCGACGTGCACACGGTGTACCCCCGCCGCGCGGGCGGCGGCCAGCTCCGCGGGCGTCTTGCCGGGCGCGCCGAAGGCGAGGCGGCGGCCGGGCACGGCGGCGGCGACATGGGCGAGTTCGCCGCCGGAGGAGACCTCGTAGCCGTCGAGGTACGGCGCGAGGGCGGCCAGGACCGCCGGTTCGGGGTTGGCCTTGGCGGCGTAGTACAGCTCGACGGCGGCCGGCAGGGCGGCGCGTACGGCCGCCGCGTGGGTGCGCAGGGCCGCCAGGTCGTAGACGTACGCGGGCAGTCGGTCGGGTCCGAGGGAGCCTAGGCGGTCCAGTACCGCGGGTGTCGGGGCGGTCAACGGGCGCTCCGGCGGGGCGCGTCGGGTTCCGGGGCGGCGAGCGGGTTCGGCAGGTGCACGTAGCCCGCCTCGCGGTCCGCGCGGCGGCCCCAGCGGGTCAGCAGGTTGGCCTTCGCCGGCAGCGGCGCCCCGCCGAGCAGGGCGCGCAGCCGGGACGGGTCGCCGAGGTCGCGGGCGCAGTCCAGCAGCACGGCGCGTACCCGCTCCCACAGCGCCGCCTCGGCCCGCGGGTGCAGGTCGGCGAGCGCGGCGAGCATGTCGGCGACGTGGTTGACCAGCAGGCAGTACACCACCCGGTGCCAGCCTCGGGTCGCGTCGTACGTCATCGGCCCCGCCACCTCCGCCGGCAGCGCGGCCAGGGTGCCGGCGTGCCGGTCGGGCAGCAGCTTGGTGCCCTCCAGGTCGCGGAAGACCACCTGCGCCGGCATGCCGTCGGCGTCCACGCACAGCAGCACGTTCTGGAGGTGCGGCTCCAGCACCACGCCGTGGTCGAAGTAGGCGGCGAGGACGGGCGGGAGGAGCAGCTCCAGGTACGCGGACCACCAGTCGAGGGCCGTGCGCGCGCGGGCGGCGGCGGGCAGCCGCGACAGGTGCGCCGGGCCCGTCGGGTACTCGTCGGCGACGGCACCCGCGAGCAGCGGGGTGACGCCGGGGCGCAGCACGCCGGTCAGCCCCTCGCGCACGATCACCCCGAAGCCTTCGAGCAGCGCCGGGTCCGGGGCGCCGGCCGGGCCGGGCAGCGCCAGGCTGCGGTACGCCGGTTCGCGCAGCAGGGCGGCGCCGGGGTGGCGGGCGGCCAGGCCGTCGAAGACGGGGCCGAGCAGCCGGGTCAGGGCGACCGCGCCGGCGAGTTCGTAACGGGAGTTCTTGCGCACGCAGTTGGTGATGCGCACGTTGAGGCTGAACTTCAGGAACCCCTCCCCGGTGTGCAGCGTGCGCACGGAGGCGGTCGGGGTGCACGGCGGCCCGCCGGCGCCGAGGTCGAGCACGTCCCGGCGGTCGAGGGCGGCGCGCAGCGCCGGGTGGCCGGCGAGGAGTTCGTACTGCCAGGGGTGGACGGGCAGCAGGCGGTAGCCGTCGGGGACCGGGCGGAGCCGGTCGAGCGGGGCGGCGGCGCCGGGCTCCGCGCTCTCCTCGGCGGCCAGGTGGGCGCGTACCGCGAGATGGCGCAGCGGAAAGGAGACGCCGGCCTCGGGGGCGTAGGCGGACCAGGCGGCCATGCCGCCGCCGCGGGCCTTGGGCGTGGGGTGGAATCGGTGGCCGAGGGGGAGCGACTGCTCGGAGTCCAGATACGCGGCGAGCGGTCCGGAGCCGTCCGGCCGCTCGCGTACGGCGGCGGCCAGCGCCGCCGCCGTGCCCCGGTGGCTGGAGGCGACCTGCTCCAGGAACTCGTCGTTGCGCACGCCCGTACGCGCCGACAGCTCGTCCTGCACGTGCTCGGCGAGCCGCCGCCAGCCCACCTCGGCCCAGTCGCCGCCGCGCCACTCGGCGACCGGCCCGCGGAAGCGGTGCGCGCCCAGCAGCGAGGTGCGCCGCAGCGCCACGCGCAGCAGCACACCCCGCCGGGACAGCCGCAACAGCAGCCGGCCGCCGTCGACGGTGGCCTGCCGCTCGGGTCCGCAGACCTCGCGCAGCAGGCAGTTGAGCAGGGTGTGCGCCACGGCCTCGTCGGCGGTGGGCGGTCGCGCGGGGGCGGCGGAGGTCGTCGCGGGCACGGTGGCGGTTGAGGCGGTAAGGGGCATCAATGGTTCCAGCCGGGGCGGGGGGAGGGGATGGACGGGCGCGGGGCGGTCGGGGACGGGACGGCGTCGGGCGGCGGCGCGGTTCCGGCCGCGTCGCGGAGGTAGTTGGGGCCGGTGGTGTAGTGCTTGTTGACGTCGGCCGCCCCCGAGCGCTCCTTGGACAGCAGCGTCCCGGCGGTGACCATCGCCTTCACCGGCAGCCGGCCGGCGCGCAGCACGCGGGCCCGCAGTACGGCGCCCGGCTCGCCGGGCGCGGTGCCGAGCCGGGCGACGGCCTCGGCGAGGCGGTCGCGCACGAGCCCGAGCAGCGCCGCGAGCGGGGCGCGGCCGTGCCGGGCGAGGCCGAACGCGTAGGCGCCGGCGCACAGATGGACGGTGATCGTGGCGAAGACGTCGGCCACCGGCCCGTCGCCCGCGCACAGCGTCCGGGCGTCGGCGAAGTCGCCGGTGGCCGGCGCGTCGGGCCCGAGGGCGGCGCGCAGCCGGGCGTGGTGGATGCGCGGCCCGTCGTCGTCCTTGAGCAGCAGCCGGACGCGCGGGCAACCGTCCGCGGTGCGGTCGGGCGGGTCGAGGACGAGCGAGACGTTCTGCTGGTGCGACTCCAGCGCGATGCCGTAGCCGAACAGCGTGGTCTGGAAGTCGAAGAGGAGGGTGAGGAGGTCGTCGAGCAGGGCGAGGGGGTCGCCGCCGTGGCAGCGGTCGGCGAGGTGGTCGACGACGAGCCGGCCGCCGGGAGCGGGGGCCAGCAGCGCGGCCAGGGGAACGACGAGGGCGCCGTCGAGCCCGGCGGGCTGGCGGCGGCACAGCACGGCGAGCAGTTCGTGGCCGGCGTGCGCGTAGGCGGTCTCGTCGGCGTGCAGCACGGTGTCGCCGAAGCGCGGCTCGCGCCCGACGACGGCCGCCAGCAGCCGCTGGACCGTCGCGCCGTCGTCCAGGGTGGCGGGCTTGACGGTGCGCCGGTTGCGCAGCCCCAGGGTGGCGGTGGCCAGCGGCAGCTTCAGGTGCAGCCGGGGGTCGGCGGCCGAGGCGACGGTACGCATCGACAGCGTCGGCACCACGTCGAGGTACGGGTCGGGGGCGAGCGCCGCCCGGCCGGCGAGGCCGGCGGCGTCGAGCGCGCCGTGCAGCGGGGCACCGAGGGTCAGGGGGTGCACGGGCAGCGCGAGATGGGTGCGGTCGAGCGCGGCCGGCAGCCCGAGGGCGGAGGGGCGGGGCCAGGCGGCCGGCGGACCCGGCGCCGCGGCCGGGTCGAGGGCGCCGCGCAGGGTGAGGGCGTCGCGCGGCAGGGCGAGCCAGCGCAGGGCGAAGCGGGGGTGGCACTCCGGGGCGTGGGCGCGCACGTCGGCGTCCGTGAGGCCGGCGCGTGCGCGGGAGGTCGGGTAGACGGGGTGGTCGAGGCGGGCGGCGAGGGTGTCGTACGCGAGCGTGCCGGCGTGGCCGGTCCAGCGCGCCGGGTCCGGCCCGTACCGCCCGACAAGCTCCGCGGCCGTCCCCTCCCAGGTGGCG
Organism: Streptomyces sp. 184; assembly: GCF_045781775.1. NCBI lineage: Bacteria > Bacillati > Actinomycetota > Actinomycetes > Kitasatosporales > Streptomycetaceae > Streptomyces > Streptomyces sp. 184. Next base: position 3,944,432 of record NZ_CP123230.1, read on the forward strand.
CCGTGCAGCCGGGCCGTGGCCAGCGTCCGGCGGCACTCCGCGGCGAAGTCGGCGAACCCGGCGCGGTCTTCGGGCTCGGCGTGCCCGGCGAGGGCGGCCAGCACGGCGTCGGACCCGGTGACCTCGGTGGTCTCGCCGCCGCTCTCGCGGAGCAGCAGCGGCAGGCGGGCGCCGTACGCGCTCTGGAAGCCGTCCGGCGCGACGGGCAGCAGCAGCGCGCCGTCCCCCGCCGGGTCGGGAAGGCGCAGCCAGCGCCCGTCCGCCCGGTCGGCCGCCGTCGAGCGGGTGCGCAGCCCCACCACGTCCTCGCGCAGCAGCGCGCTGAGCACGCGCAGGGTCAGCTCGTCCTCCTCGGCGTCCCCCGCTTTGCCGTCCCCGGCCCCGCCGTCCCCGTCCGCGGGCGCGGCCCCGCTCACGGCGTGATCTCCCAGCGCTGCGCGGCCAGGAAGTCCGCCACCACCCGGTCCACCCGCCGCTGGTCGGTGCCGATGCCGCGGGCCACGCCGAGGAAGTCGCGGTTGGTGCGGTGCAGTTCGCGGTGCTCGCCCACCTCGCGCAGCGGGCGGTACGCCAGCTCCACCCCGTCCACCACCAGGTCCGCCGGGCCCGGCGCCGCGGTCAGCGTCCCGGCGGCGTCCGCGCACGGGTACGACAGCCGCGCCCGCCCGTCGGTACGCGCCCCCAGGTCCGCGGGCAGCGGCTCGCCGAGGTGCGTGCGCAGGACGTGCTCGAAGAACGGGATGTCCAGCAGCCGGGCGAGCAGGAGGTCGCACTGGTCGCCGATGGCGCGGTAGTTGACCTCCACGATCCGCGCCCGGCCCGCGCTCACCGTGAACTCGGTGTGGCAGGCGCCGAACCCGACGCCGAGCGCGTCGAGCTGCCCGAGCACCCCGGCCGTGACCGCTTCGGGGTGGGCGGGCCTGTAGGCCATGCGCTCCTCGATGAAGTGCGGCGGCGGCGACAGTTCGGTGTGGAAGCCGCCGAGGAGGTGGCGCACCCGCCCGTCGCCCAGCGTCTCCAGCGTGTACAGCTCGCCGTCCAGGAACTCCTCGACCACCAGCGCCTCGCCCGGCCGCCGTGCCCGGATCTCCGCGCAGCGCCGCACCAGCTCCGCCGCGTCGGCGGCCAGCACCACGTCCTCGCTGGCGACGCCCTCGCGCGGCTTGACCACGCACGGGTACGGCACGTCCAGCGCGGCCGGCGCCGCCGGATCCCCGTCGGCGGGCAGCTCCGCCGCCCACACCGGGTCCGCGCCCGCGGCGGCGAGGCGGCGGCGCATCTCCGCCTTGTCCTTGGTGGCGAGGGCGGCGCGCCAGCTCTTGGCGGGCAGGCCGAAGTAGTCGGCGGCGAGCGCGGCCTGCGTCTGGAGGTGGTCGCTGTTGGTGAAGACGGCGTCCGGCCGGTGGTGGGCGGAGATCCGGCCGATCACGGCGCGGAAGTCGCTCACGTCGCAGCCCAGCGTCTCCGGTTCGGGGGCGCGCCGCCGGTGGGCACCGGGCTGGTCGGTGAGCACGGTGACGTCGAGGCCGAGGCGGCGCGCGGCGGGGAGGAAGCCGTCCGTGACCGAGTCGGTGGGGTTGCGCGCCAGCAGATATAACCGCACGGAATCCTGACCTGACACCTTCCTGGATGCACCCGCCACCTGCGGCAGAGGTAAGGCTTACCTTACTCTGTCGATCACCTGCCGGTGCACGGGGAGCGAAATCAGAGCGGGGTCCCGCGGCCCCGGCGCTCCCCTGCGGCGCGCGGCCGGCGGGAGTCCACGTACCGAAACGGGTTTGAGCCCGCGGCGGGGTCGGAACGACACTGCGGGGGGAGCCGTGCCGCGACGCGGTTCCGCCGCTTTGCCCGCACGGCCGTCGCCCAGGCGCTGACGAGTCACCGTTTCGAAAGAGAGCCCCCGATGGCCACCGCCTCGCGCCGCCGGCGCCTGTCGCTGTCCCTGATGTTCCTCATACCCGGCCTGTCGCTCTCCTCGTGGGTGACCCGGACCCCGGACGTCCGGGACGAGCTGGGCGCGTCCACCGCCGAGATGGGCCTGATCCTCTTCGGCCTGTCCGTCGGCTCCACCATCGGCATCGTCAGCTCGGGCGCGCTGGTGGCCCGGATGGGCACGCGGCCGGTGATCGGCGGCGGCACGGTGCTGATCGCGCTCGGGGTCGCGGGGGTCGGGACGGGCGCGCTCGCCTCGTCGGCGGCCCTGGTCACCGCCGGGCTCTTCGTGTTCGGCCTCGGCGGCGGCTCGGGCGAGGTCGCGCTGAACGTGGAGGGGGCGGAGGTCGAGCGGCTGCTCGGACGCTCCGTGATGACGACGCTGCACGGGTTCTTCAGCCTCGGCACGGTGCTCGGCGCGAGCCTCGGCATGCTGGCCACGGCCGTCGGCTTCCCCGTGCAGTGGCACCTGATCATCATGTCCGGCGTCGCGCTCGCCCTCTTCCTCGCCTCCTTCGGCGACGTCCCGGGCGGCGTCGGCATGCGGGCGCCCGGGGCCGTGGAAGCGGACGAGGAGACCGGGAGCGAGGGCGCGGCGACCGGCCGGCCGCTGTGGAAGGACACCAGGCTGCTGCTGATCGGCGCGGTCGTCCTCGCCATGGCGCTCGCGGAGGGCGCGGCGACCGACTGGCTGCCGCTGCTGATGGTCGACGGCCACGACCTGGACGCGGCGCTGGGCTCCCTGGTGTACGTGGGCTTCGCCACCGCCATGACCGTCGGCCGCTTCTGCGGCGGCTTCTTCATCGACCGCTTCGGGCGCTACCTCGTGATCAGGACCAGCGCGATCTCCGCGGCCCTCGGACTGGTCGTGGTGATCTTCGTCGACCATCCGGTGGCCGCCGGCGCCGCCGTCCTCTTCTGGGGCCTGGGCGCCTCGCTGGGCTTCCCGGTCGCCATCTCGGCAGCCGGCGACTCCGGCCCGAACCCCACCGCCCGGGTGAGCCTGGTGGCGATGATCGCGTACGGAGCCTTCCTGGTCGGCCCGCCCGGGCTCGGCCTCCTCGGCGACCACTACGGGCTGCGCTCCGCGATGATCGCCGTCCTCGCGCTGGTCGCCACGGCGATCTTCCTCGCCCCCGCGGTCGGCGAGCGCCGCCCCGCGGTGGCGGACGTCAGGAACGACCCGAAGAACCCGAAGGCCGCCCCCGAGCCCGCGGACGAGACCGCCGCCGCCGACCGCGACCGCTGAACCGCCCGGGCGCCCGCGGCGCGTTCAGCGGTCGCCGAGCAGCCGGAGCAGCGGACCGGCCGGCAGGGCGTGGCGGGTGCGGCCCGCCGGGCCGGTCGTCGTCACGGCGGCCAGCAGGGAGTCGAGCACCGCCTCCTCGACGGCGTCCATGACCCCCTCGAAGACCGGGTCGAGAGCGGCGTCCGCCGGCGGCCGGCCGGCGGGCCGTACGCCGAAGGCGATCGCGTAGTCGCCGCTCCCGTGCCCGTACGACGCGCCCGTTCTGGCCAGCGCGAAGACCGCGCGCCGCGCCACCCGGGTCAACTGCCGGGCGTCCAGCGGCGCGTCGGTGGCCGCGACGACCATGCACGAGCCGGTCTCCGGCGCGGCCCCGGAGCCGGGGCCGGGGACGCCGACGTCGGCAGGGGAGACGGTGCGGCCGAGGACGCGCAGCGTGCCGCCGAAGTTCGCCTGCACGAGCACGCCGACGCACGCGCCCCGCCCTCCGACCTCCACCAGCCGCGAGGCCGTGCCCACGCCCGCCTTGAAACCCAGCGCCGCCACCCCCGTGCCCGCGCCCACGCACCCCTCCGCGACCGGCCCGCCGGCCGCCCCGTCGAGGGCGGCGCGGACGTGCTCCGCCCGTACCGGCCGGGCCCGGATGTCCGACAGCACGCCGTCGTTGCACTCGCCGACGACCGGGTTGAGGCTCGTCACGTCCGCGCACGCCGGGCGTTCCAGCATCCAGCCGACGAGCGCGTCGGCCGCCCGGAACGCCGACAGCGTCGAGGTGAGCAGCACCGGCGTCTCCAGCGCGCCCAGCTCGGCGAGCTGCGTGCTGCCGATCAGCTTGCCGTACCCGTTCCCGGCGAACACCCCGGCGGGCAGCGGCGCCCCCGGGTGCACCTCCCCGGGCACGATCGCCGTGACGCCGCTGTGCAGCAGCGGGGGCTCGCGCAGCGTCACGTGGCCCACGCGCACGCCCGGCACGTCGGTGATCGCGCCGTACGGCCCGGGCGGGAGCCGGCCCGGGGCCAGTCCCAGGTCACGGGCGCGGCGCCGGTCGGCGGCGGCGGGTTCGTCCATGAAGCCGCAGGCTACGCCCCCGGCGCCGGCCGCAGGTTCCACACCTGGAGCACGCCGTCGTTGCGGGACGCGGTGACGAAGCGCCGGCCGTCGGGGGAGACCGTCACCGCGGACAGGTAGCGCGACGCCGTCCTGACCGTGCGGGCCGCGGCGGGCGGTGTGAGCGGGTCCCAGACGTGGGCCGTGCCGCCGCTGCCGACGCTGACGACCCGGGAGTCCGGGGTGACGGCGATGTCCGCCACCGACTCGCGGTGGGCGGCGATGTCCACGCCGGTGGTCGTGCCGCTGCCGTCGAGTTCGGTGAACTGCACCCGCCCGTCGAGCCCGCCGGTGATCGCGCGGGTGCTGTCCGGGGTGACCGTCAGCCCCCGGGCGAAGCACGTGTGCGCCGTCACCGGGCCGCCGACCGGGCTGCCGTCGGCCAGGTCCCAGACCCGTACGACACCGTCCTTGCCGTCCTCGTGCCCGGTGCTGACGATCTTCTTGCCGTCCGGGGTGACCGCGACCCCGGCGACCAGCTTGTGCGCCTGGATCGACCGCCCGGTCGGGAGGCCGCCCTCCAGGCTGAGGACGTGCACCTTGCCCTCGCCGCCGCCGGTGACGATCCGCCTGCCGTCGGGGGTGAGCGCGGCGTACACGGACAGCGCCACGCCCCATTCGCCCATGTACCGGTGGACCTCCAGCGGGCCGGTGACCGGCTCGCCGGTCCAGAGGTTCCACACGCCGACCGTGCCGTGGCCGCTGGCGACGACGCGCGTGCCGTCCGGTGTCACGGCGACCGACGCGACGGTGTTCGCGTACGTGTCGATCTCCGCGACCAGCTTCCACGGCGCCAGGCGCCAGATCCGCAGCAGCCCGTCGCCGCCTCCGGTGATCACGTGGAGTCCGTCCGGCGTCATCGCCAGCGACTGGATCCCGCCGCGCTGCTGCGCGCGGGCACCCGGCCTCGACAGCAGCCGCTCCCGCCAGCCTGCCACGCCGTACTCCCCTCCTCGGACACCGCCGGATCACCGGAGGCCGCGACGGACCACCGCGGTCCGTACGCCGGCGCCCCAGGCTGCCACGCGGATCCGGGGACCCCTCCCGTGACCGTGTGCGGACACCCGGCGGGCCCGGTGGCGCGCCCGCGCGGGAGCGGCGCCACCGGGCCGCGGCCGGAGTCCGTACGGTCAGTGGGCGAAGATCAGTTCGGCGGCGATCACCACGTCGACGACCCCGCACCACTCGGCGAAGGTGGGCGACACGATCCCGTCGAGCCTGCGCATCCGCAGGTGGACGAAGTCCCAGACGCCGTGGAACAGCCAGCCCGCCGCCACCAGATAGCGGCCCAGGTCCGGGTCGACCGCGAGCCCCGCCAGCGCGAGCCCGCAGAACAGGACCGCGCCCGCGCTCTGGAGCCCGAAGACCGCCGCGCCGTGCGGCGTGCCGCGGACGGTGCCCCACGCCAGCAGGCCCAGCGCGACCGCCACCAGGACGGTCGACGGCGCCACCACCCCGGCCGTCCGCAGCGCGACCATCGCCGCGATGCCGGCGCCCAGCGTCGGCCAGGTCCAGCGCGGGCGGCCGGCCTGGGTGACGACCAGGTACAGCAGCGGCAGCAGGGGCAGCGCCTCGCCGAAGGCGTCGACCGCGCCCGCGGGGTCGCCGTCGCCGCCGGCGACCAGGCCCGGCACCGTCAGGGCGAGCGCCAGCGCCGTCGGCCAGCGGCGCAGCAGCGCCCTTGCGGGACGGGGTCGGGCGGGAGACGGCACGTCGGGTCGGGCGGGGGTCTTCCGGTGCGTCGTGACGGTCATGAGGACTCCTCGGTACGCGAAGGGGGCTGGGGAGGGATCAGGCGCCGTACTCGGCGCGGCGGCGCAGCATGACCAGCAGCATCAGCGGCAGCATCGCCAGGTGCTCCAGCACCGTCAGCGAGTCCGGCGTCACCGCCCCCAGCCACAGCAGCGGGAACAGCACGGCCGCGGGGGCGAACATCGCGCCGCACATCTCCGCCGTGCTCCGCGGGCCGTGGCCGCGGCGGCGCATCCACAGCGCCATGCCGGCCGACATGGTGAACGCCATCTCCAGGCTTGCCAGTTCGGGGTGGCGGGCCGCCGACAGCTCGAAGCCGGCGAGCGACAGCCCGCCGCGGACCACCGCGCCGAGCACGAGCATGCCGGCGACCATCGCCACCACCATCTCCACGTAGTGGCGCGCGAAGTGCCACCAGCCGTGGCCGTGGTGCGCCGCGGGGCGGGCGGCGGCGGGGGACGTACGCGGGGCTGCGGTCTCGCTGGGTGTCTGCACGGCGGTCTCCTCCGATACGGGGCCGGGGTATCCCGGCGCCCGTCCAGACTGCGCCCGCGGCGGGGCCCGCCAGTAGTGCCGAAGCCGCACGTCCGCGCGTGCCGGTGTCACGTCCCGGCATGACATCCGTCATGCGGGTACGGGCCGTACGACACGGGCCGCGGGCGCGCCCCTGCTGCCACAATGTCGGCGTGCGCGACGGGGAGAGCGAACGCGGGACCGGGCTGACCGGCTTCCGCCGGTACACGTGGTGGGCGGTGCCCGGCACGGCGGTGCTGTGCCTGCTGCCGCTGTACGGCGGCTGGCTGCTGGACGGCGACGTCCCGGCGTGGGCCCGTGCCCCGGCGGTCGCGGCGCTCGCCGTCGCGGCGGTGGCCAGCGCGGTGCTGCTGAGCGCCCGGCTGGCGCCGCCGGACCCGGACGGCCCCGGCCCCGTACGCCCGCCGCGCGGCTGGCTGTTCGCCGCGGTCGCCGCCACCGCGGTGCTCGCCATCCTGCCGCTGCTGCGGCAGAACTACGGGCTGTGGGGCCTGGCCCCGGCCGTCACGGTGGCGATCGGCGCCACGTACCTGACCGGCCGCCGCCGGCTGCTGCTCGTCGCCGGAGCCGTCGTGCTGGCCACGCTGCCCGGCGGCGCGGTCAGCCTCGCCGCCGGCGACGGGGAGTTCGCGTACGCCGCGCTCTTCCCTGCGGGGCTGATCGCGTTCACCGTCTGGATACTGCTCGGGCCGCTGTGGGCGTGGGACGTCGCCGGGCGGCTGGACCGGGCGCGGCGGCTGGAGGCGGAGGTCGCGGTCAAGGACGAGCGGCTGCGGTTCGCCGCCGACCTGCACGACATCCAGGGCCACCACCTCCAGGTCATCGCGCTCAAGAGCGAGCTGGCCGCCCGGCTCGCCGAGCGCGACCCGGCGCGCGCCGCCGCCGAGATGCGCGACGTACGGCAGTTGTCCGCAGACGCGCTGCGCGACACCCGCGCCGTGGTGCACGGCTACCGCCGCACCACGCTGGACGACGAGATCGCCAACGCCACCCGGTGCTCGCCGCGGCCGACATCGACGCCCGGATGACGCTCGACCCCGCGGCCGTCGCCGCCGGCCGCGCCGCACCGGCGCGGCATCTGCTGGGGCTGGTGGTGCGCGAGGCCACGACCAACGTGCTCCGGCACAGCAGCGCCCGGCGCGCCGACGTCGACTACCGCCTCACCGGCGGGCTGGCGCGGCTGCGGTTCAGCAACGACGGCGCAGGCGCACCGGATAGGTCCGCCCCTTCCGCCCGTACGCCCACGGCCCCCGCCGCGGACACTCCCGCCCCGGACGCCGCGGCCCCCGACGCCGCCGGCTCCGGCCTGCCCGGTCTCGCCGAGCGGTTGCGCGACGCCGGCGGCGAGCTGACCTGGGGCCGGGACGGCGACCGCTTCGAGGTCGTCGCCTCGCTGCCGGGCCCGGGGAACGGGGCCGCGCGGTGATCCGCCTGCTCCTCGCCGACGACGAGGACCTGCTCAGGAGCGCGCTCGCCGCGCTGCTCGCGCTGGAGGACGACCTCGACGTGGTCGCCGAGGCGGCCACCGCCACCGACGCGGTGCTGCTCGCCCGCGAGCACCGCCCGGACATCGCCGTGCTCGACCTGGAGATGCCGCCCACCGACGGGCTGCGGGCCGCCGAGGAGATCCGCGCGGAACTGCCCACCCAGGTCGTCATGGTCACCCGGCACGCCCGGCCCGCCGTGCTGCGCCGCGCGCTGGCCGCGGGCGTACGCGGCTTCGTGCCCAAGACGACGCCCGCGGCCCGGCTCGCGCAGATCGTCCGGGACGTCGCCGCCGGCCGCCGCTACGTCGACCCGGACATCGCCGCCGCCGCGCTGACCGAGGACGACTGCCCGCTCAGCGACCGCGAGCTGGAGGTGCTGCGCGCGGCCCGTACCGGCGCGTCGGTGGCGGAGATCGCCGCCGAGGTGCACCTCGCGCCCGGCACCGTACGCAACTACCTCTCCGCCGCGATGGCCAAGCTCGGCGCGTCCTCGCGGCACGCCGCTGCCCACCGCGCCTGGCAGCAGGGCTGGATCTGAGCGGAGGGCGGCGGCGCCCCGACGGCCCCTGTCCGCGGGCGGGCCGAGGGCGGCAGCGGGTCAAGGGACGGTAAAATTTAGGGGGATTGGTCCAGTCCTTTGCGCCCTGCCGGAGCGTGGCGGAGTCGTCCGGCCGCCTCGATTGGTACGGTCCGGCGCTCCCACCCGTCACGTTGACATGTCCGCGACGCGGGGCTGTCTTAGAGGTCTATACCGCACGATTCGCGTCCGACCACCCGAGCACGCGGACGACCCGGCGCGCGGGTGGACGCCGTCTTCCCGACAAGGAGAGCCGTGTCCCTGGAGAGAGCCGCACCCTTACGCCTCAGATCCTTTCCCGTGTCCCGGCGCCTGCTCGCCGTTCTCGCCGTGCTGGCGCTGGCGCTCACCGGACTCACCACCCTCGCCCCGCCCGCGAGCGCCCAGGCCGGGCTGACCGCGACGTTCAGCAGCTCCGGCAGCGGCTCGTCGTGGACGGGCAAGTTCGTGGTCGCCAACGCCGGCACCGCCGCGGTGGAGAACTGGTCGCTGGAGTTCGACCTGCCGGCCGGCGTGTCGATCAGCAACCACACCCACGGCACCGCGCAGGTCAACGGCCGCCACGTGACCGTCACGCCCGCGTACTACAACGCCCGCGTGCCGGCCGGCCGCAACACCGAGCCGTACAGCTACACCTTCACCGGCAGCGGCCCGATGACCGCGCCGACCGGCTGCCTCATCAACGGCGACAAGTGCGACGGCAGCCCGGCGGTGCCCCCGCAGGCCCCGGGCGGCGTGAGCGTCGCCGACACCACCGCCCGTACGGTGACGCTGAAGTGGAACGCGGCGACCCAGGGCGACTTCCCCGTGACCTCGTACGAGGTCCTGCGCGGCGGCGCCGTCGTGGCGGCCAGCGCCACCACCCAGGCCACCGTCCGCGACCTGACCCCAGCCACCTCCTACCAGTTCACCGTCCGGGCCAAGGACTCCCGCGGCAACGAGGGCCCGCCCAGCGCCCCCGTGACCGCGACGACCGTGGACCCGGCCACCGACACGGTGCCGCCCACGGCGCCGGGCAACCTGCGGTCCACGGCCGTGACGTCCAGCACCGTGGCGCTGAGGTGGGACGCCGCGACCGACGACAAGCGCGTCGCCGCCTACGACGTCTACCGCGGCACCGCACTCGTGGCCAGCGTGCCCGCCGACACCCTGACCACCACGCTGACGGGGCTGACACCCGCGACCCGGTACGCCTTCACGGTCAAGGCGCGCGACTCCGCCGACAACCCCTCGCCCGCCAGCAACACCCTGACGGTGACCACCGACGAGGCCGTCGGCCAGGGCGGCTACGCCAAGGTCGGCTACTTCGTGCAGTGGGGCATCTACGGCCGCCAGTACTTCGTGAAGGACCTCGACACCTCCGGCGCCGCCGCGAAGATGGACGTCATCAACTACGCCTTCGCCAACATCGACCCGCAGAACCTCACCTGCCTCAACGGCGTCACCAAGGGCACCACGCCGAACCCCCAGGACCCCAACCAGGGCGACGGCGCCGGCGACGCCGAGGCCGACTACGGCCGGGCCTTCTCCGCCGCCCAGTCGGTCGACGGCGTGGCCGACGACGGCTGGGGCAAGCTGCGCGGCAACTTCAACCAGCTCAAGAAGCTCAAGGCCAAGCACCCGCACCTGAAGATCCTCATCTCGCTGGGCGGCTGGACCTACTCCAAGTACTTCTCCGACGCCGCGAAGACGCCCGCGTCCCGGGAGAAGTTCGTCAAGTCCTGCATCGACATGTACATCAAGGGCGACCTGCCCGCGTACAACGGCGCCGGCGGGCCCGGCGTGGCCGCCGGCATCTTCGACGGCATCGACCTGGACTGGGAGTGGCCCGGCTCGCCCGACGGGCACCCGGGCAACCACTGGTCCCCCGAGGACAAGGCCAACAACACCGCGCTGATCGCCGAGTTCCGGCGGCAGCTCGACGCGCTGGGCGGCGACCACAAGCTGCTGACCGCCTTCACCCCCGCCGACCCCAAGAAGATCGACGCCGGCTGGGACCTGAAGGAGATCTTCACGTACATGGACTTCGCCAACGTCCAGGGCTACGACTTCCACGGTTCCGGCAGCGACAACTCGTGGGAGCCCAACCGCACCGGCCACCAGGCCAACCTGTACCCGGACGCGCAGTCGCCGTACCCGAACGACTTCAGCATCGACGGCGCCGTGCAGCACTACCTCGACGCGGGCGTCAGCCCGCGCAAGCTGACCATCGGCTTCCCGTTCTACGGGCGCGGCTGGCAGCAGGTGGCCGCCGGCGGCGCCAACGGCGAGTGGCAGAGCGCCAACGGGGCCGCGCCCGGCCAGTTCCAGGAGGAGGCAGGCACCCGCGGCTACGACAACCTGCTCGCCATGGTGCCGGGCATGACCGTGCACCACGACACCCAGTCGGTGGCCACGTACGGGTACACCGGGGCGAACGGCCAGTGGTGGTCCTTCGACGACACCTGGGCGATCGACCAGAAGACCGCGTACATCAGACAGAAGGGGCTGCTCGGCGGGATGGTCTGGGAGATGTCCGGAGACCTGCCGAACGGCACCTTGTTCAACGCGCTGGATCGCGGACTCCCGTAAACAGCGGACTCCCGTAGGGCAGGGAGGGGCCGTACGGTCCGCCACCGACCGTACGGGCCGGGCCCGGCCGCGGCCTTGCGGCCGGGCCCAACCGTCCCCGCCCGCGGCGCGCCGTCCCGGCGCCGCGGGCGCCGGCGCCTCCGGCGTGCGGGGGCGGTCGGTGCGTGCGGCCGCGTCAGAGGGTGTCAGGGGGCGTCAGGGGGTGAGCAGCGCGCAGTGGCGGCAGGCGCGGGCGGAGGCCGCGAGCCGGGTGTGCGCGACGAGGGTGAGCGTGCCGGCCAGCGCGCTCGCCGGCCAGTCCTGCGCCAGCACCGCGCCCGCGCCCAGCGTGAGCGCGCTGACCGCGAACGCCACGGCCGCGGTGGTGCCGGTCCACGCCACCACGAGGGGCAGTTGCCGCGGGGTGGCCAGCCGGCGGGAGACCGCGCCGGTGGCGGCCAGCGACCCGGCGGCGAGCAGCGCGGCCACGGCGGCGAGGCCGCCGAGGTTGGCCGCGAGCACGTGCACGGCGCCGGGCAGCCGGCCGCCGGCGTCCTCGGCGGTGGCCCCGACCAGATACCAGCAGGCCATCAGGAACGGGACGACGAGTGCCACGGCCCGGGCGGTCTGCCGGGCCTGGGCGATGGTCAGCTCGCGCTGGAACGCGGGGCCGACCTCCGCGACGGTGCCGAAGTCGCGCACCGCGCGGGCCGCGGCGGCGGTGCGGGAGGGCGCGCCGGCCTCGGCGTGCGCGTCGGCGGCGTCGGTGAGCCCGTCGCGTACCTCCGCCAGCATCCGGGACTTGACGCGGGCGGGCCCGGACAGCGCGGCGTCCAGGGCGGCGAGATGGTCCTCGATCGCGCTGCGTTCCCGGGCGCCGGAAGCCGCGCCGGACGGGCCGGACCCGTCGGACGCGCCTGCGGTGCCGGGGCCGGGGGCGCGGCGGTCGCCGGCCCTCATGTCGCCGGCCTCGGCGCCCGCCCCGGGTCCAGGACCGAGCCGATCGCGCTGGTGAACTCCCGCCAGGCGGTGCGCTCGTCGGCCAGCGCGCGCCGGCCGGCGTCGGTCAGCTCGTAGCAGCGCCGCCGCCGCTCGCCCACCGACTCCCAGTCGCTGCGCAGCAGGCCCGCACGCTCCAGCCGGTTCAGGGCCGGATAGACCGTGCCCGTTCGCAGCTCCAGCGCGCCCGCGCTGCGCTGCTGCACCGCGGTGATGATCGCGTACCCGTGCAGGGGGCCGTCCTCAAGCGCGGCGAGCAGCAGTCCGTCCAAGTGTCCGCGTACCGGATCGCCTCTCATGACGGCCAGCCTACCTCCTGCTGTTGGTGTGCTATGTATTGGTAGCCAACATATTCAAGTGCTTCAGGGAGGGTGCGGTGACGAAGTTCCTGCTGTCCGTACACGTGCTGGCGGCGATCCTGGCCGTCGGGCCGATCGCCGTGGCGGCCTCGGTGTTCCCCCGGATCGCGCGGGAGTCGGCCGCCGCCGACCCCGCGCACCGCGACGGCACCGCCGCGTTCCTGCACCGCATCTGCCGCGCGTACGCCGTCGTGGGCCTCGCCGTCCCCGCCTTCGGCGTGGCCACCGGCGCGCAGCTCGGGGTGCTGACCGACGCCTGGCTGCTCGCCTCGATCGTGCTGACCACGGGCGCGGCCTGCCTGCTCGCCCTCGCGATCCTCCCCGGACAGCAGCGCCTCCTCGCCGGGGCGAGCGGCGACGCTCCCGCCGCGGAGGGCGAGGGACTGCGCCCCGCGGCGAGCCGGCTGGCCATGCTCACCGGGGTCTTCAACCTGCTGTGGGCGGTCGTGGTCGTGCTGATGATCGTCCGCCCCGGCTCCACCACGGGGGCGTGAGCCGTGCGCGCGCTGCGGATCGCCGCCGCCGTCGAACTGGTCACGCTCGCGGCCCTGCTGGTCAACCTGCTCACCGTGCACACCGACGCCGTCGCCTCGCTCGGCGGCCCCGTCCACGGCACCGCCTACCTCGCGGTCATCGTCCTCACCTGGGCGACGACCCCGGTGAACACCACCCCCGGCACCCGGCCGCGGTCGGTCGTCCCCGGCGTCGGCGGCCTGCTGGTGCTGCGCCGGCTGCACCGGCCGGGCCGCGGGCGACCGCCGGTCACGTGACGGACCCGCCGAGCCGGGCGAGGTAGCGGCGGCGCCGGTCGGCGAAGCCGTGCGCCGTGAGGTCGGTGCTGTCGACGTACTGGTCCACGGACCCCACCGGCGGCAGCGCCGCCAGCTCCGGTTCTTCGACCGTGGCCAGCAGCGCGGCGCAGAACCGGTCGGCGCCCAGGACGAGGAACGGCCGCTCGAAGAACGGGCGCACCTCCGGCGCCAGCGGCTCCGTGAGCCCCAGGCCGTTGTGCATCCGGGCCGCCAGCTCGTACGCGGGCGACAGCCGCCGCTCCCGCTCCCGCCAGCCGCGCGCCGCCAGCGCGCCCGACAGCAGCGGCCCCAGCTCCGCCGCCTCCGGCAGCGCGGCGAAGGCGGTCCCCAGCCACTTGCCGTACGGCGGGTGGACCCGGTGCATCAGCAGACACAGCCGCATCAGCTCGCGCACCTGCCGGGCGGCGGTCACCGCGGAGCCCAGGTCGTCCCCGGCCTCGCCGCAGCGCCCGACGAACGGCTCCTCCTGGTGCAGCCGCTGCCACTGGCACGCCAGCACATAGCGCCACACCTGGTCCGGATAGCGCCCCAGCCCTTCCCGGTACGAGGTGAGCAGCCCGGCGCCGTCGTGGAACACCGCGCCGCCGGTCAGCTCCCGCAGCACCTGCCACGGCGCCGCCAGCCAACCGCCCACCGACAGCCCGCCGTCGGGCACCTCGCCCAACTGGTCCGCGAAGTGCGCGGTGACGTCGAGCACGTCGACCCAGTGCCGCGGCGGCGTACCCCCGGGGAACGCGAAGCGCACCGGGTACCCGCAAAACCGCTCCGGCAGCTCCCGGCCGAGCAGTTCGGCCAGCCCGGCGGCGTGCTCCCGGTGGCCGTCCGGCGCGAGGAAGACCTGGAGCCGCGGGCCCCAGGCGTGGTCCGTCGAGCGCGGGGTGTCGAAGCCCTGCACCTCCGAGCCCCAGCCCAGCAGCGCGGCGGCGTACGGCGTCCCGGCCAGGGCCGTGTCCAGGAGGGGGGCGACGACCTCGGCGTGGAAGTCCCGGGCCAGTGCGAGACCGGGGCGGAATGCGGTGCTCATCGCCGTCACCCTGGCAGACCCGGCGGCCCCCGGCCAACGTGTTTCCGCCACCGCGCCAGGCCGTCCTAGAGTGCCCGGATGATCCCCGACGAAGCCGCCGGCGAAGGCGGCAGCGTGGCCGAGACCGTACGCGGCCTCCAGGAGCGGGCCGCGCGGGCGCTGCCCGCTCAGCTCGTCGAGCACGCGGACGGCTGGTGGCTGCGGCACGACTCCGGCAGTTCGTGGTGGGTGGCCTCGGTCCTGCCGCACGGGTCTGCCGGGACGGCGGAACTGGCGCGCCGGGTGGTGCACGCCGAGGCGTTCTACGCCCGGCACGGTCGTACGGCGCGGTTCCAGATCACCCCGGCCGCCTGCCCCGCCGGGCTCGACGACCTGCTCGCCCGGCGCGGCTACCGCCGCGGGCACCCGGTGTCCCTCCAGGCCGCCGCGGTCGCCGAGGTGGAGGGGCGGCAGGCCGGGGACCGGCTGCGGGTACGTGTCGAAGACCGCCCGGACGGCGCGTGGTTCGACGTCTGGCACACCGTCCACGGCGCCGGTGCCGTGGACGGCGCCGCCGCCTGGGGGCTGCTCGACCGGGTCGCCGGCCCGTGCGCGTACGCCCGGGTCCTGGACGGCGGCGAGACGGTGGCCGTGGGCCGCGCGGTCGCCGACACCGGCTGGGCCGGCGTCTTCGCCATGGCCACGCTGCCCGCCGCGCGGGGGAGGGGCGCCGGCGGGCGGGTGCTCGGCGCCCTGGCGGGGTGGGCCGGGGCGCACGGCGCGGATCACCTCTACCTCCAGGTGGAGCGCGACAACCCGGCGGCCCTGCGGCTGTACGGCTGCGCCGGCTTCCGCGAGCTGTGCGCGTACCACTACCGCACCGCCGCGGCAAAGCCGTGATCCGGCCGTGCCGCGACTCGCCCGACGGGCACCGCATCGCCTGACAGCGGGCGGGACGGCACTGGACAATGGGGCCGGTGGTGTCAGGCAGCGCGACGAAGGAGCCGGCGATGAGCAGCAACGGGAGTGACGGGACGGGTCAGGGCAACACGGAGTACGGCAGGAAGCGCTTCAAGCGCTCCCGCAGCCACTTCGCCGACCGGATCACCGCGGCCGGCGAGGACGGCTGGCCCGTCGAGGCCGGGCGCTACCGGCTCGTGGTCAACCGCGCCTGCCCCTGGGCCAACCGCACGCTGATCTCCCGGCGGCTGCTCGGCCTGGAGCCCGCGATCTCCGTCGGCGTCACCGACCCGATCCAGGACGACCGGAGCTGGCGCTTCACGCTCGACCCCGACGACCGCGACCCGGTGCTGGGCATCCGCTTCCTCAGCGAGGCGTACGACGCGCGCGAGACCGGCTACCCCGGCGGCGTCAGCGTGCCCGCGATCGTCGACGTGCCCAGCGGCAAGCTCGTCACCAACGACTTCCAGCAGATCACCCTGGACTTCGCCACCGAGTGGACCGCGCTGCACCGCGACGGCGCGCCCGACCTCTACCCCGAGGGGCTGCGCGACGAGATCGACGAGGTGATGGACGGCGTCTACCGCAACGTCAACAACGGCGTCTACCGGGCCGGCTTCGCCACCGGCCAGGACGAGTACGAGGCCGCGTACCACGACGTGTTCCGGCAACTGGACGAGCTGTCCGCGCGGCTGTCCGACCGCCGCTACCTCGTCGGCGACACCCTCACCGAGGCCGACATCCGGCTGTTCACCACCCTGGTCCGCTTCGACCCCGTCTACCAGGGCCACTTCAAGTGCAACCGCAACAAGATCGCGGAGGACCCGGTGCTGTGGGCGTACGTCCGCGACCTGTACCAGACGCCGGGCTTCGGCGACACGGTCGACTTCGACCACATCAAGCGCCACTACTACGAGGTCCACACGGGCATCAACCCGACCGGGATCGTCCCCGCCGGGCCCGACCTGTCCGGCTGGCTGACCCCGCACCACCGCGAGCAGTTGGGCGGGCGTCCGTTCGGCGACGGCACCCCGCCGGGCCCGCCGCCCGAGGCGGAGCGCATCCCCGCCGCCGGCCGCCCCTGACCCCGGGCCCCTGATCCGGGGCGGGCGCTCGGCCCGGCCCGGACGGACGACCCGCCCGGCCGGGACGGGCCGTGACCGGCCCTCTCGGCAGCCGCGCCATCGGCCCGCCCGGGAAATGACGTTGGCGGCCCCGGGCCGCCTCCGCCATCCTGGGGCGCATGAGATTCCGGCTGGCGGACGGCGTGGTGACCACGGGGCAGGCGGTGTGGACCGCCCGCTCCGGCGTGCCCGCACGCCTCGCGGCGCAGGCCGACGCGCCCGCGGGCGCGCCCGTCGCGCTCGGCCCGCCGGAGGCGGGCGAGGAGCCGGCCGGGGCCGCGCTCGCCGGGCTGGACCGGCTGGTCGCGGCCGGCGGCGCCGTCGCCGCCGGCGCGGGCGTCGACCTCGGCGGCGGCTTCCGCTCCGCGCGGCTCGCGGGCGCCCGCGGCGAGAAGCGTGACGCGGTCCTCGCCGCACTGCGCGCGCTCGGCCCCGCGGACGCCGGGCGGCTCGGCGACCGGGCCGGCACCATGGTGGCGCTCTTCGGCCCCGCCGCGACCAAGCGCGTCGGCGCCGCCGCCGCGCGGGCCGTGGCGGAGGAGCGCTGGGGCACCGTACGGCTCGCGTCCGCCGCCAGCGACGTGCTGGGCCCCGAGCAGATCGAGCGGATCCTCGCCCTGACGGCCCCCGACGGCGTCGACCCCGTCGACGGCGGCACCCCCTCCGTGCTCGCCGGGCACCTCGACCGCGTCCTCGCGCCGCTGCCCCGGCCCCGCCGCCCGGCGCTGCTGACCGACCTGTGGGACCGGGTGCTCGACGGCCACGCCCGGCAGGTGCGCCGCGAGCGGCTGCTCGCCACCCAGGCCCGCCAGGACCGGGTGGCCGAACTCACCGCCCGGCGCGCGAGGTTCGAGGAGGAGGTCGTGCTCCACCGGCTGCCGTCCGACACGCGGACCGGCCGGACACCGCTGCTGGAGGCGGCGCGGTGGACGCCGACCGACGGCTACTGGCGCGGCGTGCTGTACCGGATCGTCGAGGACGCCCAGGCCGCCACCGTGCTGCTGCGTACCGCCGTCGCCGTGAGCGACCACGGCCCGGCCGTCGGACTCGCGCGCATGGAGCCGCAGTTGGCCGCCGCCCTCGCGGCCACCGGCGACGCCGCCGCGGCCCGCGCCGCCCGCCGCGTCCCGGGCCTGACCGGCCTGCCCGCCCGGCCCGCGAGCCACGTTCGTGAACTGCGCCGGCAGCTCCTCAAGCACGGCCCGGGGAACGTCCCGTACGAGACGCAGGTGCGCCCGCGCCTGGCGCGCGCCCGCGACTACGCGCTGGTGGCCGTCGCGGAGTGCGGCCGGCTGCTCCGCGGGGAACCGGCCGTCCCCGAGGACGCGCTGCACGCGTGGGCTTCGGACGGCCTGGAGGTCTGGCGGCGCCACACCGGCTACACCCCCGTCCGCCCGCCCGAGGAGTGGTCCGAGATCCCGCCGTGGGTACGCGACCGCTTCGGCACCGCGGACTCCCTCGCCGACCGGTTGCGCGAGCGCCGCGAGAAGGGCGAGCCGGCCGCGCCCCACGATGTCGAGGTGCTGGGCGACCTGCTCTGGTACGCGGACCTGGCCGACGCGCTCGCGCAGGTGCACGGACACGAGGCCGCCGCCGTCGCCGCGCGCGGGGACGCCCTCGGCCTGGACCACGACCCGCCGCCGGCCGTCGAGCCGCTGGTGCCGCGGCTCGACTCGGTGGGTCTCGCGGTCTCCGGCGCCGCGCAGCTCGTCGCCCTCGGCGGCACGCCGGGCAAGGGCGTGAAGACCTGGGCGGGGCTGGTCGACAGCCTGCGCGCCGACATCGACGTGGCCGAGGCGCTGAGCGGCGAGTTCCCCGTACCGCCGCCGCTGGCCGCGGTCGACGCCGCGCTCGTGCCCGGCACCCGCGTCCGCTTCCGGCTGGCCCGCAGCGCCCGCACGCTCGCCGGGTGGGCCGACTACATGGGCAACTGCATCGCCACCCCGTACTACGTGGACGCCGCGCTGAAGGGCCGCAGCGCCCTGGCCGCGCTCCACGACGACAAGGGCCGCATCCTCGCCAACGCCGAGCTGCGCCCGGCCCGCCCCGCCGAGCGCGGCTGGCTGGTCGGCGAGCTGGCCGGCCGCTTCAACGGCGCCCCCGACCCGGTGCTGGAGGAGCGCTTCCGCCGCTGGGTCGCCACCCTGCCCGGCGCCCGGCCGCCGGAGCCGGGCGCGCCGCCGGCCGCCGACGAGGCACCGGCCGGTCCCGCGCGCCGGCGGCGGGCGGCGCCGCGGCTCGTCGCGGACGCCGGGCCCGAGCTGGCCCGGCTCGCGGAGCGGGCGTGGGCGGAGCAGGTCACGGGCCGGACGGCCGCGGTCTACACCGCGCTGGCCGCCACGCTGCCCGACGCCCCGGCCGCCGCCGGCCGCGAGACCCGTACGGCGGCGACCGGCACCCGCCGCCCCGCCGCCACCACGGCCGTGGCCGCCCTGACCCGGCTGCGCCGGCTCGGCCCCGCGTCGCTGGCCCACGCCTGCCGCCGGGTCCTTGACGACGGCACCGCCACCCCGGCGGCCCTCTGGACCGCCACCGGCGTACGCCCGCTGACCGCCGCGGTCGCGGAGCTGGCCCCGGCGCTGCGCGACCGCTTCGAGCAGCTCGAACTCCTCGACGGCGCGGGCCCGCTGCCCAGGGCGCTGCGCGCGCTGGTCCGGCGCCCCGCGGTGGCACCCGCGTACGCGATCGGGCTCATGGGCGTGCGCGTCCGGGCGGCCCTCGGGCACCTGCTGTACGAGGACGACGCCGCCCTGGCCCGCGTGGTCTCCCGCCGCCCGCCGGCCCCGCTGCTGTGCGCCGCGGCCGTCGCCGTCACCTGCCGGGTGCCCGCGATACCCCTGGCCGCCGTCGCCGAGCCCCGCGCCGTCACCGTGCCGGGCTTCCCGGCGACCGGCCTGGACGACCCCGAGGGCCCCTGGCAGCGCGCCTTCCCCGCGGCCCGCGAACTGGGCGCGGACACCGCCGCGTTCTGGGACGGGGTCGCGGCCGGCGGGCTGCGGGCGCCCGCCTCGTGGCTCGGCTCCGGCGGCTGGCCCGCCCTGTGGGCCCGCGCCCACCGCTGACGCTGCCGGCCCCCGAGCCTCGCCGCCCGGCGCGCCCCGTACCTCAGGACAACTGCCCCGCCGGGCGCGCTTCCTGCTCCGGCTCCGCCCGGGGCTCCGGCGCGGCACCGGCACCGGCGCCGGCCTGCCCGCGCGGCAGGGCCAGCGCCGCCAGGACCGCCGGCAGCAGGGCGACCGCCAGCACGAACGTCGCGTCCCGCATCCCGCCGGCCGTCGCCTCCCGCAGCGCCTGCCCGGCCAACCCGTCCACGCCCCGGTTCGCCACGGCGACGAGCACGGCGATGCCGGTGGCCGTGCCGATCTGGAGCGCGGTGGACGCCACCCCCGAGGCGAGGCCCTGCTCCTTCTCGGCGACACCGGTGCCGGCGGCGATCCACATGCACTCGTACGTGACGCCCATGCCCAGGCCGACGACCACGATCCCGGCCAGCACGCTGAGGAACGACCCGTCCGCCCGGAAGCCGGGTGCCAGCAGCGCCGCGCCCGCGGCGTTGAGCACGATGCCGCCGGCCAGCGATGCACGGTTGCCGAAGCGGTGGACCAGCCTCTCGCTCAGGGCGTTGCCCGCGGTGATGGCCAGGGTGGGGCCGAGGAACGCGAGCCCGGTCTCCAGCGCGCTGAAGCCCAGCACGCTCTGGAAGTGGATCGTCAGGAAGTACGGCACCGCCTGGGTGGTGAACCCGAAGAGCAGGATCACGACGGTCGCCGCGCTCAGCGCCCGGTTGCGGAAGAGCCGCAGCGGCATCAGCGGGTTGCGCCCGCGCGCCTGGGTGCGCAGGAACGCGGCCAGCAGCAGCGGCGCGAGCACGGCTGCGGCCACCACCTCGCCCGCCGTCCAGCCCGCCTCGGAGCCGTGCGCGACGGCGAAGATCAGCAGGGTCACCCCCGCGGTGCCGGTCAGCGTGCCCGGCACGTCGATGCCGCCGCGTGTGGCGGGGCCGTCGGCGGGCAGCAGGGCGAACGCCGCCGCCGCGCCCAGCGCGGCCATCGGGACGTTGACGAAGAAGACGGCCTCCCAGCCGAACGCCTGGGTCAGCACCCCGCCGGCCAGCGAGCCGACGGTGAGCCCGCCGGCGCCCGCCATCGCCCAGATCGTCAGCGCGCGGGTACGTTCCCTGCCCTCGGCGAACGCGGTGTTGACCAGCGCCAGCACCGCGGGGAACAGCACCGCGCCGCCCAGCCCCTGGAGCCCGCGGGCGGCGAGCAGCATGCCCGGGGCGGTGGCCAGGCCGCCGAGAACGGACGCCACGCCGTACAGCGCCATGCCCGTGACGAACATCCGGCGCCGCCCGAGGAGGTCGGAGAGCCGGCCGCCGAGCAGCAGGAAGCCGCCGTAGAGGACCGCGTAGACGCTGACCACCCACTGCTGGGTGTGCGCGGTGAAGCCGACGTCGGCCGCGATGTGCGGCAGCGCCACGAAGACGATGGTGAGGTCGAGGCTGATGACGAGGTGCCCGAGCGCCAGCAGGGCCAGGCTCAGGGCCGGTCGCCGGAGGCGGGCGGGGGAGGGTGCGTACGACATCGGTGTGCTCCGTCGCGGTGTGGTCCGGCGCAGCCGCACATCCCCGCCGCGCGGCGGGCTGCGCGGTCGCCGGTGCGGTGTCCGTGACGCTAGGCCGGGGGGTCTACGTATCCGCATCCGCAAGACTTCGGAATGACTCCGCGGGACGTGCGCGTTGTGGGCTTACGGACCGGGGAGGACACGGCGTGCTGCTGGGAAGATCCGCCGCGCAGGCGGAGCTGAAGGACCTGCTCGCGGGTGCCGGGGGCGGCCGCAGCGGTGCGCTCGTGCTGCGCGGGGAGGCCGGGATCGGCAAGTCCGCGCTGCTCGGCTGGACCGCGCGGGAGGCGTCCGGGCTCGGTCTGCCGGTGCTGCGCGTGACCGGCTCCGAGCGGGAGGCCGAGCTGGCCTTCGCGGGGCTGGTGCAACTGCTGTGGCCGGTGCGGGACCGCGTCGGCGCCCTGCCGGAACCGCAGCGCGCCGCGCTGCGCGCGGTGCTGGACGCCGGCCAGGAGCGCGGCCCCGACCGGTTCCTGACCGGGCTCGCCGTCCTCACGCTGCTGGCCGACCTGGCCGGGCGCGGCCCGCTGCTCTGCCTCGTCGACGACGCCCAGTGGATCGACCGCTCGTCCGCGGAGGCGCTGCTCTTCGCCGCCAGGCGGCTGGCCGCCGAGGGCGTCGCGATGGTGTTCGCCGTACGCGACGAAGCGCTCGCCGACCACGGGCTGGCCGAGCTGCGGCTGCCGCGGCTCGGCGCCCGGGACGCCGCCGACCTGCTCGCGGACCGCGGGTTCGACCCGGAGGTGCGTGAGCGGATCGTCGCCGAGTCGGCGGGGAACCCGCTGGCCGTGCTGGAGTTCGCCGCCGCGGCCCAGGCCGCCGGGCCGGGCGCCGGGCCCGGCGGCCCGCCCGGCGGGCGGGAGCCGCTGCCGGTCGCCGACCGGGTGCTCGCCGCGTTCCGGGCCCGGATCGACGGCCTGCCGGAACGGGCCCGGCTGATGGCCGTACTCGCCGCCGCCGAAGGTCGCGGCGATCTGCCGCTGCTGCTGCAAGCCGCGCAGGCCCTCGGGACCGGCCTCGACGAACTCGACCGCTCCGGGCTGCTGCACACCACCGGTGCAACGGTCGGCTTCCGCCACCCGCTGATCGCCACCGCCGCCTACCGGGGCGCGCCGCTCGCCGCCCGGACCGCCGCCCACCGCGCGCTGGCCGACGCCACCGGCGACCCCGACTGCCGTGCGCACCACCTCTCGGCCGCCACCACGGCCCCGGACGCGGGCGCCGCCGCCGAGATCGCCGCGGCGGCCGAACGGGCCCGGCGCCGTACCGCGTACGCCGCCGCGGCCGGGCTGTTCCTGCGCGCGGCGCAGCTCGCCCCGGAGCGCCGCGACCGGGCGCCGCGGCTGGTCGCGGCGGTGAGCGCGGCGGCGGCTGCCGGACGGCTGGAGTGGGCCGCGGAGCTGGCGGAGCAGGCGGAGCCCGTCGCCGGGGACGGCGCCCTGCGCGCCGAACTCGCGCGGGTGCGGTCGGTGGTGGAGTTCGAGCGGGGCGCGCCCGGACGGGCCGCGGCCCTGCTGGTACGGGGCGCGGCCGGGGCGGCGGCCGACGACGCGGCGGCGATGCTGCGTACCGCGGCCGGCTTCGGGTGGTTCGCCGGCAGCCCGGAGCCGGTCGGCGTCGCCGCACGCCGGCTGCGGCAACTGGGCCGCCCCGACGAGGCGGTGGAGGCCATGGCCTGCCTGCTCGACGAGGACTACGCGCGCGGGGTGCCGCTGCTCGCGGGGTACGTCGCGCGGGTCCGGAGGGCCTCGCGGCAGGCCGCGTACGACACGGCGTACGACACGGCCGACGGCACCGAGTACGACACCGCGTACGACGGCGGGGGCGCCGCAGGGCAGGTCGACGGCGACGAGCGCATGCAGGCCCTCTACGGCGCCATCATCCTCGGCGACGACGAGGCCGCCCTGGACCTGGCCGCCGACGAGGCCGAGCGCTGCCGCGCGCAGGGGCTGATCGGCCGGCTGCCCAAGGTGCTCCAGGCGCAGGCCATGGCGCAGCGGCCCGCCGGGCAGCACCGCGCCGCGGCGGCCTCGGTGGCCGAGGCGGCGGCGATCGCCCGCGACACCGGGCTGAGCCGCAGGACCGGGGAGCTGGACGTGGTGCGCGCATGGCTGGCCGCGGCCGAGGGCGACGAGGCCCGCTGCGCCGAACTGGCCGCCCGGGCGTCCGACACCGGCCGGGTCGCCGCCGACTGCGCGCTGAGCATGCTCGACGTGAGCCGCGGCCGGCACGCCGCCGCGCTCGACCGGCTGGAGGCGGCCTGGCGCGGCCCCGGCCGGCACGCGACGGTGCTCATGGCCGCCACCGGCGACCTCGTCGAGGCCGCCGTACGGCTGGGCCGCCCGGAGCGCGCGCACGCGCCGCTCGACCGGTTCCGGCGCTGGGCCGAGGCCGGCGGCCGGCCCTGGGCGCTGGCGGTCGCCGCCCGCTGCGCCGCGCTGCTGGGCGGCGGCGAGGAGGCGTACCGGCGGGCCCTGCGGCTGCACGAGGACGGCGGCCGGCCCTTCGAACGCGCCCGCACCGAACTGCTCTACGGCGAGTGGCTGCGCCGCGAGCGCCGCCGCAGCGAGGCCCGCGCCCCGCTGCGCGCCGCGCTGGAGTCCTTCGAGCGGCTGGACGCCGGCCCGTGGGCCGAACGCGCCCGTGCGGAGCTGCGCGCCACCGGCACCGCCGTACGCGCCGCCCGGCCCGCCGCCCGCGCGCTGCCTGCCGACCGGCTCACGCCGCAGGAGCTCCAGGTGGCGCGGCTGGCGGCGCAGGGGCTGAGCAGCCGGCAGATCGGCGCGCGGCTCTTCCTGAGCCCGCGGACCGTCGAGCACCACCTGTACAAGGCGTACCCCAAGCTGGGCGTGAAGTCCCGGGTCGAGCTGGCCCGGCTGGAGTTCGAGGAGCCGGCGGACGGCTGAGCGGTCGGCGGCCCGCGGCGCTCAGGGGGAGACGTACCCCACGTGCGCGAGCGCCTGCTTGAGCAGGTGGCCCTGGCCGCCGGGCATCTCCTGCTGCACCACGGGCGACGCCGCCTCCTGCGGTGTGAACCAGACGAAGTCCAGCGCGTCCTGCCGCGGCCGGCAGTCGCCCGCCACCGGCACGACGTACGCCAGCGACACCGCGTGCTGCCGCGGGTCGTGGTACGGCGTGATGCCCTGCGTCGGGAAGTACTCGGCGATCGTGAACGGCTGCGGCGACGACGGCACCCGCGGCAGCGCCACCGGCCCGAGGTCCTTCTCCAGATGCCGCAGCAGCGCGTCCCTGACCCGCTCGTGGTGCAGCACCCGGCCGGTGACCAGAGCCCGGCTCACCGCCCCGTCCGCGCCGATCCGCAGCAGCAGACCGACATGTGTGACCTCGCCCCGGTCGTCGACGCGGACGGGCACCGCGTCGACGTAGAGGACCGGCATCCGTGCGCGCGCCGACTCCAGCTCCTCGGGAGCCAGCCAGCCGGGTGTGGTTTCGGTCAAGTCAGCCATTGGCCGATCTTACGCCGAACCCTCACCCGCCGTGGACGCCGACCTCGTAGAGCGAATAGCCGTGGCCCGTACCGCGTTGGACTCCGGCGATCCGGACATAGCGCGCATCGGTGGCGTCGAACACCGCGGTGTCGAGCCCGCCGTCGCCGTTCTCCGTCGCCCACACCGTGCGCCAGGCGTTCCCGTCGGCGGAGACCTCGACGCGGTACGCCTTCGCGTAGGCGCGCTCCCAGTCCAGGGTGACCCGGCCGATCCGGCGGTTCTCGCCGAGGTCGAGCCGCAGCCACTGGTCGTCGCTCCAGTGGCTGGCCCAGCGGGTGCCACGGTCCTCGTCCACGGCGCGGCCGGGGGCGTAGCTCGTCAGCAGGCTGAACTCGGTGGAGCTGGCCGTCGCGGCGGCGCCGGCGGCGAGGTTCGCGGGTTTGGCGTGCGCCTCGGTGGCGCCCCAGGTCGTCAGGTACGACTCGGCGCCGGCCATCAGGTCCTCGACCACGTCACCGCCGCCGTGCAGCCGCATCTGCTCGATCCAGTCGGGTACGAGGCCCGCGTGCGCGCCGCCGTCGGTGTTGAAGTCCCAGGTGCGCTCGCCGGTGATCTGCCGGTCGAGGACCGAGCCGCCGTCGGCGCTCGTGAAGGGGTACGCGACCTTGTCCGGGGCGTCGTTGCCGCGGGGCGCGGGCCAGCCGCCGACGCCGTTCATGTCGGTGCCGTAGCCGTATCCGGCGCCGTACTTGTCGCGCAGCTCCGCGCCGTGCCGGCCCTGCTCCACGAAGTCCTCGGCCGGGTTCATGTACTGGGCGGAGAAGCCGCCGAGGCGGTAGAGCCGCTCGGTCCAGTCCAGGTCCATCCAGCTGTGGCTGGACAGGACGCCCGGGTACGACTCCGACTCCAGGACGTCCAGTGCCCGGCCGGCGGCCTTGACGCTCATGTGGTCCAGCTCCAGCATCATGTTGCGTTCCATCATCCCGCGCACCGCGTACTCGCCGAGCCCGCTCAGCCCGCGGGTGTTGCACCGGGCCTCCTGGTCGTACGACGGGACGGACACCCCCGGGGGCAGCAGTTCGGCCGCCTCGGCGGGCGGGTCCGCCAGGCCGATGGGGTTGTCCTGCTGGCGGCCGGTGCACTTCTCGGTGGTCCAGAACGTGCCGGTGGACAGGAACTGCCCGATGTTGACCGCCGCGCCGATCGTGCCGGAGTCGAAGCGCACGCCGCACAGTGCGTTGTCGAACTTGTGGCACAGGAACATGCTGCGCACGCCCATGCCGTGCAGCTCGTCCAGGCCGCGGTCGATGTCGCCCCTGTCGCACTGCGCGACGCCGAGCACCTGCTTGCAGCCGAACGGCTCGGAGGTCTCCACGCCCAGCACCACGGCGAGCTTGCCCTCGGCGACCACCGCGCGGGCCTGCTCGGCGTCGGTGACGATACGGAACCAGCCGCGGCCGGGGCCGCCGTACATGCCGTCGACGTAGTCCTGCATCTCGTAGGTCTTCTCGGCCTGGAGCCGGATCGAGTCCATCTCGTCGCAGCCGCGGTCCTTGGCCGGATAGACGGAGCAGAGCAGGCCGTTGGTGACCAGGTCCTGCACCATGACCCGCTGCCCGCCGCGCCAGGCGCGCTCCAGCCAGGCGTAGTAGTTCTGCTGGTGGCTCAGCGAGTCGTGGGCCGGCCAGTGCTCGAACGTCGGCCAGCCGACCGGGTCGTGGTGGCCGTCGGCGCCGCCGGTGACGTTCTCGAAGAGGGCGAGCGCGCCGTCGGGGTAGTGCTCGGGGCAGTCCTTGAGCGCCTCGGTGACGCCCTGCGGGTCGAACGGCTTGCCGCAGATGATCCGGCCGCCGAAGCCCTCGTTGGACATCACGTGGTTGTGCGCGTCGACGAAGCCGCGCACCTTGCCGTCGGGGTCGGTGCCGCGGAACGGCTCGCCGGTGACGTTCACCCCGGAGTCCGGGGCGGGCCGCGCGACGGGGTCCCACCAGTCGTTCGCCGCGGCGGCGGTGCCCGGCCCGGTGCCGAGCGCCGTCAGGGCGGCGAAGAGGACCGTGACGAGGGTGATCAGGCCGGCCTTGCGCAGGTACGGCTGTCGGGTCATGGGGGTCCCGCCTCCGGTGGCGCGAAAAGGTGAGGAACTTTTCTACGACTGAGTAACCAGAGAATCGCGGCGGATGGGCACCCCGTCAAGAGGCCGGGGGAGCGCTTTCCGGCCGCGTACGGAACCGGCCACGGCAGAGCGGGGGAGAGCGGGGGAGCGGGTGGAGCCGCGCCGCCGCGGGCCGGGGAGGTGGGCCCCGGGCGCCGCGGCGGCGCGGGTCTGTGCGCGGCCGGACCGGATCGCGGCCGGGCCGCGGCTCTCAGGCGGTCTGCCAGAGCGCGGGCACGTTCGGCGGCTCCCAGCCCGGGGAGGCCGTGTGCGCCTGGAGGCAGCGGTAGGTGACGTTGCCGTACGTGACGGTGTCACCGGCCCGGTACGAGGTGCCGGCGGCCCAGGTGCCCCCGGGCGGGTCCGGCGGGTCCGGGTTCTGCCGGACGTTGAGCACGAAGTCGAACGTGCCCTCCTTGCCCGAGCCCACGTCCCGCACCGTCATGAGCAGCGACGGGTGGAAGATCGTGTCGGTGTTGTTGCGCGGCTCGTTGGGGAAGTAGAGCTGCGTCGTCAGGATCGGGTTGTTCGGCGCCTGCACCTTGACGTGGATGTGGCGGGTACGGCCCGGGTACAGGCCCGGCACGATCGTCTGGAGGCTGAACCTGCCCTGCGCGTCGCTGTACTGGTGACCGCGGAAGCGGTAGCCGGAGTTGTCGTACGCGCCGTTGACGTCCGCCTGCCAGAAGTCCAGCAGCGCGTTCGGGATCGGCTGGCAGGTGAGCCCGAAGACGTACCCGCTCACGGTCAGCCGGGTACCCGGCGTGCCCGGCTCCACCAGCGAGGTGCGCCGCGGGGAGTTGGGCTTGAAGTACGGGCCCTCGGTCTGCTGCCGCGTCGGCGGGTCTCCGGGGTCGCACGCCTCCGGCGTCGGGGTCAGCTCGCGGCCGGCCTCCGCCTGGTCGCGGGCGAGTACCGGCCCGGCGCCGCCGACGAGCAGCGGCAGCGGGGCGGCGACGAGCGCCGCTTTGAGCAGGTCCTTGCGGCGGATCCCGGACTTCTCCTGCGGTCCGCCGGATTCCTCCGGTGCGGACTTGTCCTGGTCTGTCACGGCTTCACGGCTCCTCGGTCGGGGGAGTGGGGTCGTGAACCCCGCGTCCGGACCGGCGCGGTGACGCCGTTCAGCGGGGCGCCAGTGACGCTATTCGGACGCACCGGGGCAGTCGATGGACAGAATCCGGCGATCGTGGTGATCCGCACGGGTGCCGCGGCGGTAGTCGCCGGGGCTGCTGCCGGTCTCCCGGCGGAAGAACCGGCTGAAGTACGCCGGGTCGGTGAACCCGGCCAGCCGGGCCACCTGGCGTACGCTCAGATCGGTCGCGGCCAGCAGCCGCTTGGCCTCGCGGGCCTGCGCCTGCCTGATCAGATGGCCCGGGGTGAGCCCGGTGACCCGCTTGACCGCCTCGTTGAGGTACCCCACGGACACGCCCACGCTCGCCGCGCAGCCGCGTACGGACAACTCGGCCACCACGGGCCCGGGTTCGGCCAGCAGCCGGTCGAAGCGCCGGGCGATCTCCGCCGCCCGGCCCGCCGCGGGCCCCGCGGCGCCCTCTCCGGCCGCCGGCTCTGTACGGGCCGTACGGGAGAGCCGGTCCGCGCGGATGAGCAGGACGTGCAGATACGACTGGAGCACGCTGATGAAGCCGGGGGCCCGGCCCGCGTACTCCCGCGCCATCTCCGCGAAGAGCGCCGCGATGATCCCGGCCGACCGGCGGTCGGGGCTCAGCCAGGAGACCCGGGACAGCTCGCGCAGCCGGTCGCGGTCCTCGGGGGTGGGCAGCAGGAAGTCCTCGGTGAAGATCATCACCCAGCCGTCGAGGCCGGACGCCGACTCCCAGTGGTGCACCTGCCCCGGGGTGACGATGCCCAGGTGCGGCGGGTCGATCGGCCAGCGGCGCTGGTCGACCACGTGGTGGCCGCGGCCGGCGCGGACATAGACGATCTCGTGGAACGTGTGCCGGTGCGGGAACCCGGCGCGGGACAGCGGGCCGATCGAGTCGAACGACCCGAGGGCGAAGGGGAGGACCTCCGGCGCGGGGACCTCCAGGCGGTGCATGGGGACGGGGTCAGCGGACACCTCGTGTTCACCCTCCTCGACATTGGTCCGGACCAAAAGGTTGCCGGGGCCGCCGCAGGACCGCAAGCTGACCGCATGGACCTGGAGTTGCGGCACCTGAAGACCATTCGGGCCATTGCCGAGGAGGGCAGCCTCACCCGGGCCGCCACCGCGCTCGGGCTCGCCCAGCCCGCGCTCAGCGCACAGTTGAAACGCATCGAGCGCGCACTCGGCGGCCCGCTCTTCGACCGGGGCAGGTACGGCGTGCGCCCGACGGCGCTCGGCGAACTCGTCCTCGACCGCGCCCGGGTGCTGCTGCCCGGCGTGCTCGAACTACAGCAGGACGCCGTGCGGTTCGCGCGCGCATGGGGCGGCATGCCGCGCTTCCGGCTCGGCGGCACCCACGGCCCGCTGCTCGGCGGGCTCATCGACCGCGTCGCCACCGCGCACCCGGCGACCCCCGTGACGACGTACACCCGCTGGTCGGTGCGCGAGCTGGCCGGCATGGTCACCGAAGGGCGGCTGGACTTCGCGCTGATCGGCGTCTGCGGCGACAGCCGGCCACCGCTGACCGACCGGCTCGTCTGGCAGACCGTCGGCACCGACCCCGTCTTCGTCATGCTCGCCGCGGAACACCCCCTCGCCGAGCGCCGCCAGATCGAACTGCGCGACCTGGCGCAGGAGAGCTGGACCGACGTGCCGGGCGACGGCTGCTTCGGCGACTGCTTCGCCGCGGCCTGTATCCGCGCCGGGTTCACGCCCGCCTCGGTGTACGAGACCGACAGCGCCTCCTGCGTCCACCTGGCCCAGGTGGGGCGGGCGGTGGGGCTGTGCCGGGCCACCTTCCCGCCGACCCCGGGGCTGGCCACCCGGCCGCTGGTCGGACACCCCCTGAGCTGGCGGCACCTCATCGGCTGGCACCCCCAGTCGCCCGCCGCCGGCACCGCCGCCGCGGTCACCGGCTACGCCCGCGCCGCACACGCCGAGGCGGCGCGGCGCAGCCGCAGCTACCGCGAATGGCTCCGGGCACACCCGGACTTCGGCACCGCGCCGACCCCGGTCGCCGTCTGACGGCGCCCGCCCGCCGGCGTGTCCGCGGAGGCCGCCGGCCCCCGCGGGGCGCGCCGGCGGCGGGCGTTCCATAACGCGATGGCGAGGGTGGACTGATATCTGCCGACCTGACGTGCCCATGGCTACGGTTTCGCCGTAATCACGAAACCAAGGAGACTTCCATGCTCCACAAACGGGTCATGGGCGCGGCCGGCGCCACCGTCGCCATCGGCGCGCTCGTCCTGGCCGGGCTCCAGGGAGCGGCCTTCGGGTCCGACTCCCCGGACACGCCCGACTCGGCCTCGGGGCAGTACTCCCCGGGCCTCCTCAAGGCGATGCAGAGAGACCTCGACCTCACCGCGGCACAGGCGAGGACGAGGCTGGCCAACGAGAGTGAGGCCGGCGCCGTCGCCGGCACGCTGCGGCTGTCGCTGGGCCGCAGTTACGGGGGAGCGTGGGTGTCGGGCAAGACGTCCGCCGACGTCGTGGTGGCGACGACCGACGCCACCGAGGCGCGGAAGATCACCGACGAGGGTGCCCGGGCGAAGGTCGTCGACCACAGCCTCGCCCGGCTCGACGCGGCCAAGGCGGACCTGGACCGGGTCGCCGAACACTCCTCGCCCGCCCACGTGCCCGTCTGGTACGTGGACACCACCGCCAACCGCGTGGTCCTGCACACCTCCAGGCCCGCCGCCGCCGAGCGCTTCGCCGCCGCGGCCGGGGTCGACGCGAGCCTGCTGAAGGTCCAGCGCTCCGACGAGAAGCCCCGTACCTACGCGGACATCGTCGGCGGCGACGCCTACTACATCGGCTCCGGCAGCCGCTGTTCCGTCGGCTTCTCCGTGACCCGCGGCGGCGGCCAGAACGGCTTCGTCACCGCGGGCCACTGCGGCCGTACGGGCGCCACCACCACCGGCGTCAACCGGCAGGCCCAGGGCAGCTTCCAGGGCTCGACCTTCCCGGGCCGCGACTACGCCTGGGTGGGCGTCAACAGCCAGTGGACCCCCACCCCGACGGTCAACGGCTACGGCACCGGCACCAAGCAGGTGCAGGGCTCCACCGAAGCCGTCGAACGCGCCGCGGTGTGCCGCTCCGGCTCCACCACGGGCTGGCACTGCGGCACGATCCAGCAGCGCAACTCCAGCGTCACCTACCCGCAGGGCACTATCAGCCCGGTGACCAGGACCAACGTGTGCGCGGAACCCGGCGACTCCGGCGGCTCGTTCATCTCCGGCACCCAGGCCCAGGGCGTGACCTCCGGCGGCTCCGGCAACTGCAGTAGCGGCGGCACCACCTACTTCCAGCCCGTCAACGCCGCCCTCCAGGTCTACGGGCTGACCCTGACCACCACCGACGGCGGGCCGACCGACCCGCCCACCGACCCGCCCGGCGGCACCTGGTCGACGGGCACCGTCTACCAGGCCGGTGACACCGTCACGTACGGCGGCACCAGCTACCGGTGCCTCCAGGGCCACCAGGCCCTGCCGGGCTGGGAGCCGCCGAACGTGCCGGCGCTGTGGCAGGCCGTCTGACCTCGGGCAGGACGGCACCACCGCGGCACCGCACGGACCGGCCGAGGAGGGGATGAAGACGCCGCGGCGGCATGCGGCCGGAGGGACCCTGGGGGTGTGCCCTCCGGCCGTGCCGCGTCTCGCGGCCGGTCCGCAACGAAGTGAACCCGCGTGCCCGGCCCGGCCGTTGCGGCCGGGCCGGGCTTTCGGGATGCGACCGCGGACGCCGCCGGGCGAGCCTCTACGATGCCGCGCCGATCGGCGGGGGCACGGTCGGCGAACGGACGTTGAACCCGCGGTGCGTACCGGCCGGGCAGAGCGGAGCCCCGGAGGGCGTCCCGGCTTGGGCCGGCCGGGACGCACTCCGGGGCGGGGAGGGATGGCTCTCTACCGTCAGTGCTCGTGGTCTCCGGAAGCGTTCTCCGGCGGGTTCGCACCCGGGTACCACTTCTCCGCGGCCTTGCCGTTGAGGTCCCAGACGACCTCGCCGGCGCGGACGGTCGTCTCGGCGACCAGCTTCTTCTTGCCGTCGATCCGCCAGCCGAAGCTGTCCACGAAGCCGAACTTGCCGCGCTCCAGGGCGAAGACCGCGATGTCCGCGGGCGCGCCTACCGACAGGTTGCCCAGCTCGGGCTTCTGGATGGTCTGGGCCGGGATCCAGGTCGACGCCTCGATGACGTCCTCCAGCGGCATGCCGAGCGTCAGGAACTTCGACATGACGTTGGACAGGTCCTTCATCCCGCTGTTCATGCTGGAGATGTGCAGGTCGGTGGAGATGACGTCGGGCGTGAAGCCCTCCTTCATCCCCGGCACCGCCACGTCCCAGGAGAAGCTGCCGCCGCCGTGGCCGACCTCGAACACGATGCCGCGGTCGCGGCCCTTCTTCATGGCCGGGTTGAGCTTCCCGTCCGCGCCCAGCTCACCGCGGAGCCCGGAGAACATGTGCGAGTAGATGTCGCCGGGGCGCAGCTTCTCGGTGAGCAACTGCGACAGCGGGCGTTCCTCGCTGTCCGCGCCGAAGTCGATCATGGCCGGGATGCCGGCTTCCTCGCCGGCCTGGACGGAGCGCTCGACCGGGTCCCACTCGGGACCGTTGTAGTGCGCCGTCTTGATGCCGACGATGGTCTCCGGGTTCGCCTTGGCCACCTTGGCCGCGACGTCGGCCTTCATGTCCTCCAGGTCCTGCTCGTACGGGTGGCCGGCCATGCCCTTGCCGACGATGTTCAAGAACGCCAGCACCCGGGTCTTCGACTTGTCGATGACCTCCGTCTTGAACTGGTCGAAGTTGCTCGCACCCGACGAGCCGGTGTCCACGGCCGTGGTCACGCCGGCGCGCAGCGTGAAGCCGTCGGGCGCCACGCCGTTCCAGCCGTTGGCGTAGTCCTGCTTCGGACCCGGGAACATGTGGGCGTGCATGTCGACCAGACCGGGCGTGACGTAGTTGCCGCGGGCGTCGACGGTCTTCTTCGCGCCCGAGGCGTCGATGCTCCGCGCCACCTTGGCGATCTTGCCGTCCTTGACGGCGACGTCGCGGACGCCGTCGATGTCGTTCTTCGGGTCGATGACGTGGCCCCGCCGGATGACGAGGTCGTACGCGGCACCCTTGTCGTCCTTCCCCTCGGCCTGGGCGTCCGCGGGCGCCGTGGCGCCGACGGTGGAGGCGCCCAGTACGAGGGTCAGCGCCGCTGGAAGTACCGTCCAGGAAACTCGCGATCTCACGTGCATGCCGGCTCGATTCCCCATCTCTGTCTGTCAGGTGGTGGTGGCGCGTGCGATACGGATCGTCAGATGACGGCGATGCAGTCGATCTCGACCAGGGAGTCGCCGGGGATGCCCGCGGCGGCGGCGATGGTGGTGCGGACGCCCGGCTCCTTGCCCCAGCGGCCGAGGAAGACCTCGTTCATCCCGTCGTAGTCGTCCAGGGTGTTGAGGTAGACGTTGACCTTGAGAACCTTCTTCATGGACGAGCCGACCGACTCCAGGTAGCGCTCGATCTCATTGAGCACGTGGTCGGTGTGGGAGCGGATGTCGCCCTCGAAGTGCGCGCCGATGCCCGAGATGAAGACCATGTTGCCGTAGGTCACGATGGGGCTGAACAGCGGGTTCTCCGGCGGCTCGCCGCCACCGGGGTAGTGGACCTCCTTGCGCGGCGGCCGGCCGTGCCCGTGGCCCTTGCCCTTGCTCTGGTCCTTGTCGCCGGCCATTGCCTGGCCGCCCGCGACCACCGGCACGGCGGCCACCGCGGCCACCGGGGCCGCCTTGCGGATGAAGTCCCTGCGGTTGGAGGACATGCGTTTACTCCTTGGTGAATGTTCGGTGCATGACACGTGGGGGTACGGGGCCACGCGCCGGCCGGGGCTGGCCGGCCGGCGCGCGTGCCTGCCGTCAGGACCGGGTCGCGGTCCAGGAGCCCTTCAGGTACTCGCCCATGTCGAGTTCGCCGCTGATCTTGTCGCCGTCGACGGTGCCGGTGAAGGTGTAGCTCAGCGAGTCGCCGTGCTCCTCGCCGTAGCTGCTGCGCACCGTGACCTGCTTGCCGCTGACGCTGCCGGAGGCCGAGCGGCTGACGAACTCGCCGGTGTGCGTGCCGGTGACCTTCGCGCCGTCCTGCTTCAGTTCGAGCTTGTGCGCGTTCGACGAGCCCGCGGCGTACTTGATCTCCACGGACCAGGTGCCGGCGACGTCCACGGTCGGCGGCTTGGGCGACTCCGGCGCGGGCGGCGGGTCGCGCAGCATCCGGACCAGTTCGTCGGAGATGGTCCGCCAGTCGCGGGGCTCCATCATGTACGGCGTGATGGAGACGCCGGTCTGGTCCGGGTCGGAGCCGGAGGCGGCGTTGAGCGCGATGCGCGGCTCGCCGTCCCACATCGCGTTCATGATGGTGGTGCCGGTGACCTCCATCTTCTTCGCGCTCCACAGGATGCGCAGCGAAGGCGTCCGGTTCGACAGCCCGTCGGGCTGCCGGATCTCGGTGGTCACCCCGCGCACCGACGACACGCGGCGGGAGATCTGCTTGAGCCAGTGGGTCCACTCGGCGTACTCGGCGTCGTGGTCGCGCTGGACCCACATCTCGACGGCCGCGAGCATGGCCATGGCGTCTTCCTTGCCGACCTTGAAGCCGCGCGCGTAGCCGTGGTGCGGGGCGCTGTGCACCCACGCGGCCCGTACGAGGTCCTCGCGGCCCAGGATCAGACCGGCCGACTGCGGGCCCCGCATGCACTTGCCGCCGCTGTAGCCGACGAGGTCGGCGCCGCGCTGGATGTGCACGTTGGGGATGGTGAGGATCTCCGCCGCGGCGTCGACCAGCAGCGGGACGCCGGCGGGCTTGGTTACCGACGCGATGGTCTCGGTGTCCAGCTCGCTCTCGTCCACGCGCGGCCCGGCCATGATGTAGACCAGCGCGGTCTGCGGGCCGATGGCGGCCTCCAGCTCCTCCTTCGTCTCGACCTGGACGACCTTGAGGCCCACCGCGCTGATCGCGGCCTCGTAGACGTTCCGCGAGTGCCGCGGGATGATCGCCTCGGTCTTCTGGAACCCGGTGAGGTCCGGGATGTTGACGTGCAGGTCCGGGTTGCCGCCGGCGGTACACGCCGCCGCGGCGTGTGTCAGCCCCGCCGAACACCCGGAGCTGACCAGCCCGAACTCCGTCTTGGTGAGCTCGCCGAGCCGGCGGCCG
The DNA here is from genome assembly GCF_045781775.1 of Streptomyces sp. 184. Classification (NCBI taxonomy): domain Bacteria; kingdom Bacillati; phylum Actinomycetota; class Actinomycetes; order Kitasatosporales; family Streptomycetaceae; genus Streptomyces; species Streptomyces sp. 184. The sequence continues at coordinate 3,979,391 of NZ_CP123230.1, forward strand.
ACGGCGTCGGCCAACTCGTCGAGCTGTACGTACTGCCGCGCCGCCGCATCGATCGCGTCGCGTACCTCGGGCAGCATCAGCGAGCCGCTGAGCACGGTGTACGTGCCCCGCGCGTTGATCAGCGGACGGACTCCGATGCGGCCGTAGATGTCCTTGGGACGGCCCTTGCCCTGGTGCGCGGCGGACGGCGCCCCGGACGTGGCCGCGAACGCTTCACCCGCCAGCAGCGGACCCAGTGCGAGTGCTCCCCCGGCCGCCGCGCCTCTTCCGAGCATGGTGCGACGAGAAAGTGCCTCAGCAGGCATTCCGGCCCCCTGTCACCTCGTAAGTTGTGGTGCCGTAGACGTTAGAAAGATCGTGAGGCGGCGTTAAGGCCCTCTTTCCGATGCGGCTATTCGGAACCCGGATCCTGCCCAGTCAGCCCGCGACTTGGGCTTCTTCCGGCCCGCCGCCCGCGGGGCGCACCCGGCCCCGCCTGCCGCGTTCCGGCCCGGCGAGACGCAGATCACACGTGTCCGGCCATTGACGGCCAGGTGACACGAGAGCAACATACGTAAACGTTTCCAGCGGCTGTAAACCTTTACAGGAACGCCCTGTCGGGGCCGGCCGCGTACGCGACGACGCGAAGGGGCGAGCGCGATGTCCTCCGGGGGGCCACCCACGATCGTGTCGATCGCCGAACGCGCCGGGGTGTCCATCGCCTCCGTCTCCCGCGTCCTCAACGGGCTCGGCGCCCGCCCCGAGACCGAGGACCGGGTCCGCCGCGCCGCCAGTGAACTCGGCTACGTGCCCAACGCCGTGGCCCGCTCCCTGAAGGACGGCCACACCCGCCAGCTCACCTTCGCCGTCCCCGACATCGGCAACCCCGTCTACGTCGCCATGGTCCGCGAGATCCAGGCCGTCGCGAAGGCCGCCGGCTACCGCCTGCTGCTGCACTCCACCGACGCCGACGTCGCCGAGGAACTCGGCGTCGTACGCAGCCTCGCCGACCGCACCAGCGACGGCCTCGTCCTCGTGCCCATCCGCATCACCCCCGAGCACGTCGAGGCGCTGACCGCCGCACCCGGCCCCGTCGTCGTCATCGGCTCGCTGCCCGACGGCGTGCCCGTCGACGCCGTCCAGGCCGACTCCGTCACCGGCGCCGAACTGGCCGTACGCCACCTCGTCGAGACCGGCCGCCGCCGCATCGCCTTCGTCAACGGCCCCGTCGACACCGTCCCCGGCCGCAACCGCGCCCGCGGCTACCGCGACGCGCTCGCCGCCTGCGGCATCCCCTACGACGCGGGCCTGGTCACCGCCACCGACTTCGGCGTCGGCGCCGGCGCCCGCGCCACCGCCCGGCTGCTGGCGGCCCGCCCCGGCCTGGACGCCGTGTTCTGCGCCAACGACCAGCTCGCCCTCGGCGCCGCCCAGGCGCTGCACGCCCGCGGCCGGCGCATACCCGAGGACACCGCCGTCGCCGGCATGGACGACAGCGACCTGGCCGTCGCCGCCTGGCCGCCGCTGACCAGCGTCGACCTCGGCGCCGGCGAACGCGGCCGGCGGGCCGCCCGGATGCTCCTCGAACGGCTCGGGCCCAAGGACGGCGAGCCCGTCCCCGCCCGCCGCACGACCGCCGCGCCGCGGCTCGTCGTGCGCGGCTCCACCTCCCCGGGCGCCGCGCCCGCGGGCTCCGACGAGCAGGAAGGCGCGAAGTCCGCATGAGCGTTGCCGACCCACCACCGAAGGCCGCCGACCGCGGCACCCCGCCACCGCGCACCCCGCGCGCCCGCAAGGCCGCCCTCGGCCTCGACGGCGGCACCTGGTTCCTGCTGCTGCCCGCGCTCATACCCATACTCGTGCTCAGCGTCGGCCCGCTGCTCTACGGCGCGTCGCTGGCGTTCACCGACGCGCAGGCCGGCCGCACCGAGCCCACCGAGTTCATCGGCCTGGAGAACCTCGCCGACCTGCGGCACGACACCCTCTTCTGGGACTCGTTCCGCATCGGGCTCATATGGGCGGTCTGCGTCACCGCCCTCCAGTTCGTGCTCGCGCTGGGCCTGGCCCTGCTGCTCAACCAGAACCTTCGCTTCCGCTGGTTCGCGCGCACCCTCGCGCTCGTGCCCTGGGCGATGCCCGAGGTGGTGGTCGGCATCATGTGGCGGCTGGTCTACCACCAGGACGCCGGCATCCTCAACGAGACCCTGACCCAGCTCCACCTCATCGACGACAACGTGGACTGGCTCACCAGCCTGTCCCTGGCCCTGCCCGCCGTCATCGCGGTCGGCGTCTGGGCCGGCATGCCGCAGACCACGGTCGTGCTGCTCGCCGGGCTCCAGAACGTCCCGTACGAGCTGAAGGAGGCCGCCGCCCTCGACGGCGCCGGCGTCCGGCGCCGCTTCACGGCCGTCACCTGGCCCGCGATCAAGCCGGTGGTCGTCGCCATCACCGCGCTCAACTTCATCTGGAACTTCAACTCCTTCAGCCTGGTCTACGTGCTCACCCAGGGCGGCCCGGGCGGCGAGACCCGGCTGCCGATGCTCTTCGCGTACGAAGAGGCGTTCGCCTACGGGCAGTACGGCTACGCCGCGGCCATGGGGCTGGCGATGATCGCCGTCATCGCGGTCTTCCTCACCCTGTTCCTGCGCAAGCGACTGAAGGAGGAGGCAAGCTGATGAGCAGCCTCACGGGCCTGCGCGCCAAGCGCACCGCCGGCCGCACCGGGCAGTACCTGGCCCTCCTGGCCTACCTGGTCTTCCTCGCCTTCCCGCTGGTGTGGCTGATCTCCACGGCCTTCAAGTCGCCGCAGGAGCTGGGGAAGATCGACCCCACCTGGATCCCCCGGGATCCCACCCTGGAGAACTTCCGCGCCGCCTTCGACGCCCAGCCGCTGCTGCGCTCCGCCGCCAACAGCCTCCTCGTCGCCGGCAGCGCCGCGCTCATCGCCGTCGCCGTCGCCGTGCCCGCCGCGTACGCGATGGTCCGCAAGCGCTCGAAGGTCACCACGGCGGCCACCGGCTGGATCCTGGTCAGCCAGATGTTCCCGTTCGTGCTCATCATCATCCCGCTGTTCATGCTGCTCAAGGAAGCGCGGATGATCGACTCGCTGCCCGGGCTGATCCTCGTCTACGTCGTGTGGAACCTGCCCTTCTCGCTCTGGATGCTCCAGGGCTACGTCAAGGCGGTGCCCGTCTCCCTGGAGGAGGCCGCCGCCGTGGACGGCGCGGGCCGGCTGCGCACCCTGGTCAGCGTGGTGCTCCCGCTGCTCACCCCCGGCCTGGTGGCGACGCTGATGTTCTCCTTCGTCACCGCCTGGAACGAGTTCTTCTTCGCCCTCGTGCTGCTCAAGTCCCCGGAGAATCAGACGATGTCGGTCATCCTCACCCAGTTCCTAGGGGCCGAGGGTGTCGTGGACCTCGGCCCGCTCGCCGCCGCCGCGACCCTCGCCACCATCCCCAGCCTGCTGTTCTTCGCGCTGCTCCAGCGCCGGCTGGTCAGCGGGATGCTCGCCGGGGCGGTGAAGGGATGAGGCCCGCCGCGCGTCTGCGCCACGCCGCCACCGCGGCCGGCGCCGCAGCCCTGAGCCTGGCCCTGCTCGCCGGATGCAGCGGCGACGGCGGCTCCGACGACGGCACGGTCACCCTCGACTACCTCAGCCTCGCCTGGCAGGAGGAGTCCGTCGCGGCCAACAAGCGGCTCGTCGAGGAGTGGAACAAGGAGCACCCCGAGGTTCAGGTCCGCTACGTGCAGGGCATCTGGGACACCGTGCACGACCAGTTGCTGACCTCCTTCGAGGGCGGCGAGGCGCCCGACATCATCCACGACGCCGCCGACGACCTCACCGACTTCGCCTACGGCGGCTACCTCGCCGACCTCACCGACCTGCTGCCCGCGTCGCTGCGCGCCGACATCCCCGAGCAGTCGTGGCGGACCACCACCATGAACGGCGGCATCTACGGCGTCCCCTTCCTCCAGGAGCCGCGGATGATGTTCGCCAACACCGCCCTGCTCGAGGAGTCGGGGGTACGGGTGCCGACCGCGGCCGACCCGTGGAGCTGGCAGGAGTTCGAGGACGCGGCCAAGGAGCTGACCGCCGACACGGACGGCGACGGCGAGACCGACCGGTACGGCGTCGCCTGGGGCATGAAGGAGCCCGTCAGCCAGTCCGTGAACCTCTCGCTGTCCACCGGCGGCGGCCTGTTCTCCCGGGAGCGGACCGACGACGGCCCGAAGAACCGCGTCGGCTACGGACCCGAGGACTCCGCCGTCGCCGAGACCATCGACCGCCAGGTCAACGAGGACCACACCGCCCCGCGCAGCAGCCTGGGCATGTCCGGCTCCGACACGCTGCCCGGCTTCTTCGCCGGGCGGTACGCGATGGTGCCGCTCAACTTCTCGTACCGCCAGCTCGTCACCCAGCAGGCGCCCGACGACTTCGGCTGGTCGGTGCTGCCGATGCCCGCGGGCGACGGCCCCGCCGGCGGGCTCGCCCAGGGCGTCAGCCCGCAGACGCTCTCGGTCGCCGAGGACAGCGACCACCGGCAGGCGGCGGCCGACTTCATCGCCTTCATGACCCGCCCGGAGCACATGGCCGAGCTGGCCGCGGGCGACTGGATGCTGCCCACCGGCGAGGAGGCGCTCAAGGATCCGGCGCTGAACACCGAGAAGTACGGATGGCGCACGGGCGTGGAGGTGGCCCGTTCGCTGCGGCCCGCGCCGGTGCTCGGAGTACGGGGCTACCGCGAGTGGTCGGACAAGATCGCCACCCCGGCGTTCCAGCGGTACTTCAACGGCGACACCGGCCTGGACGAGCTGCGCGAGTCGCTGGTCGAGGACGGCAACCTCGTACTCGACCGGTACCAGAGGTGACGGCGGCGGCCGGCCGGAACGCGACAGCAGGCACCCGGAGAACACCCGCAGGCGCACGAGGAAAGAGCACGGACAGCACCATGAGCACCGCACGATGAGCGCAGCAGCCGGCCCCCGGCACCCCTCGTCCGCCGTACCCGCCGTACCCTCCCGACCCGCCCCCGTCCGGCTGCGCTCCGGCGGGCGCGGCGCCGGGCAGACCGCCCCGACCGCCCGCGACCGGGCCCGGGGCGCCATGCTCGGCCTCGCCGTCGGCGACGCCCTCGGCGCGCCCGTCGAGAACATGAAGCCCTCGCAGATCCGCGAGCGCTGGGGCCGCATCGAGGACTTCGTGTCCGCCGCCCCGGCGGGCACCGACGACACCGAGTACGCCATCTTCTCCGGGCTGCTGCTCGCCGAGCACGGCGCCCGGCTCAGCCTGGCGCACGTGGAGTCCGCCTGGCACGAGCGGATCGCCGACCTCGACGAAGGCCCCTTCCGCGGCGCCGGGTTCAGCGAGCGCGGCACCCTGGAGAACCTGCGCCGCGGCCTCGCCGCGCCGATCACCGCGCAGCACCGGCACGCCTGGAGCGACGGACTCGCCATGCGCGCCGCCCCGTTCGGCGTCTTCGCCGCCGGCCGCCCGGCGGAGGCCGCCCGGCTCGTCGCCGTCGACGGCACCGTCAGCCACGAGGGCGAGGGCATCTACGGCGGCCAGGCCGTCGCCGCCGGGGTGGCCGCCGCCATGGCCGGCGACTCCCCGGACGTCGTGGTGCAGGCCGCCCTGTCCGTCATCCCCGAGGACTCCTGGACCTCGCGCTCCCTCCAGCGCGCTGTTTCCGCCGGCCGCCGCGCACGCCGCGCCCCGGGCGCCACGCCGCTGAGCGTCGAACGCGCGGTCCGCTCCTCGGTCGTCATCGGCGGCTATCCGTGGTCCGACCTGGCGCCCGAGGCCGTCGGGCTCGCGCTCGGCGCCTTCACCGCCGCCCGCGGCGACTTCAAGGACTCCGTACTCACCGCCGTCAACATGGGCCGCGACGCCGACACCACCGCCGCCGTCGCCGGCGCGCTGGCGGGCGCGCTGCGCGGCGAGTCCGCGATCCCCGCCGACTGGGCCGCGGCCATCCAGCCCGTACGCGGCACGTGCCTGCCGTCCATGGCCGGCCACCACGTGCTCGACATCGCCGACCGGCTCGCCCCCGCAGACGAGGAGGCCGCCTCATGAGCGCACCGCTGCCCCCCTCCCGCCGCGCCCCCGAACCCGCGGCGGCGCGCGACGCGCCGAGTGCCCCCGACGGCGGCGCCGGCGGCGCGGACCGTACGGACGCGGGCGCGGACGCCTCCGCGAGCCCCGCCCGGGACGCCGCACCGGAGCGCCCCGTCGTCGCCGCGCCGCGCGCCGCGCTGCCCGCCGTGCCCCCCGCCGTGCCCCCCGCCGTGCCGGCCGCACCGCCGGGCACCGGGCGGGTGGGCGCCGCGGGCTTCCCCGAAGCGGCCGGGGACCTGCGGCGCGTGGAGGGGCTGCTGCTCGGCATCGCCGCCGGCGACGCCGCGGGCTGGCCCGCCGGCCGGCACCGCGCCGCACGGATGCCCGAGTGGACCCGCCGGCTCACCCGCGAGCTGGACACCTTCGCCGAGCAGAACGCCACCACCACCCTCCCGGTGCCCATCGCACTCAACCAGCCGCCGGAGCCGCTGCGGCTGGGCCCCTCCGACGACGCGGAGTGGGCCGCGTTCACCGCGTACGCCGTGCTCTCCGCCGGCAGCGGGCAGTACACCGACCTCACCTCCGACCGGCGGGTGCGCTCCGCGCTCACCCTCGCCTGGAGCGCGCTGGCCGACGAGGTCGCCGTCGCCGCCGAGCGCGCGGACGAGATCGAGTCGGCGCAGATCCCGCTTCGCGCCCGTATCTCCGTACGGGCCGGGCTCGGCAACCTCGCCGCCGGCCTGCGCCCGCCCGCCACCGGCCACGACAACCCGCACTACTTCGACGACGCCGCGTGCGTACGGGCCGCCGTGCTCGCCGCCGTCCACCCGGGCGACCCCGAACGGGCCGCCGACCTCGCCGAGTTCGACGCCCGCTACACCCAGGACGGCGACGGCGTGCACGGCGCCCGCGCCGTCGCCGCCGCGATCGCCGCGGCGCTCGGCGGCCGGCCCGTCGACGCCTGCGTGGACGCCGCGCTCGCCCAGCTCCCGCAGGGCACCGAGATCCTGCGCAACGCCGAACGCGCCGTCCAGCTCGGCCGCACCGCGGTCGCCACCCGCCCCGGACTGCCCGGCAACGCCTTCGCGCTCGTGCCCGTGCTGGAGCACGAGATCGTCGACCACGTCTACAGCTACGGCATCGCCGCCGCCGAGACCGTGCCCGTGGCGCTGGCCGTCGCCACCGCCGCGGCCGGCGCGATCTCCGAGGCCGTCCCCGCCGCCGCGTGCCTGTCGCGCGTCGCCGACTCCGCGCCCGCCCTGGCCGGCGCGCTCACCGGGGCGCTCGGCGGCGCCGCCGGACTCCCCGCCACCTGGCGCGACGCCTGCCGGATCCTCTCCGGCTGCGCCCTGCCCCAGCTCGCCGGCGCCGACCTCGTCGACCTCGCCCGGCAACTGGCCGACAAGCAGTTCAGCACTCCCGCGGAAGGACCCCTCGCCTCATGACCCCCACGACCGCTTCCGCCGCACCCTCCGCCACCGCAGGCCCCGGCCTCGCCGACCGCACCGCCGGCTGCCTCGTCGGCGCCGCCGTCGGCGACGCCCTCGGCGGTCCCGTCGAGGGCTGGACGCCCGAGGCCATCGCCGAGCGCTACGGCGGCCGGGTGCGCGGCATCGTCGAGCCGTTCCACCGCGGCGACTGGCGCACCGCCCGGCCCATCGCCCCGTACCACAAGGGCGACGGGCACGTCACCGACGACACCCTCATGACCCACGCCCTGATCCGGGTCTACGACAAGGTCCGCGACCACCTCGACGCCTACGCCGTCGCCGCCCACCTCGTGCCCGACCTCATGGGCACGCCGCGCTGGATCCCCGAGCTGGAGGCCGAGGCGCTGCCGCTCCAGCGGATCTTCCTCGCCGAGAAGTGGATCGTCGCGCGGCTGCACTACGGCCACGTCGACCCGCGCGAGGCCGGCGTCGGCAACATCGTCAACTGCGGCGCCGCGATGTACATGGCGCCCGTCGGCGCCGTCAACGCCGGCAACCCCGCGGCGGCCTACGCCGAGGCGCTGGACGTCGCCGGCGCGCACCAGTCGTCGTACGGGCGCGAGGCCGCCGGCGTCTTCGCCGCCTGCGTCGCGGCGGCCTTCGCGCCGGGCGCCACGCCGGAGTCGGTGGTCGAGGCGGCGCTCGCGGTGGCCAAGGACGGCACCCGCACCGCCATCGAGGCCGTCTGCGAGGCGGCGGCCGGCTGCGACGACTTCGAGAAGGCGCTGGCGCCGCTGCGCGCGGCGGTCGAGCCGTACGACACGGTCGGACCCGACTACCGCAACCCCTCGCTCGGCGCCCGGCGGCCCTCGCGGCTGCACGCCATAGAGGAGCTGCCGGTGGCGCTGGGCATGCTGCTCGTCGGCCGCGGCGACTACCGGCACACGGTCCTCGGCGCCGTCAACTACGGCCGCGACTGCGACTCGATCGCCACCATGAGCGGCGCCGTCGTCGGCGCCCTGGGCGGCGCCGCTGCGGTGCCGGGGGAGTGGGCCGCGGAGGTCGCGCGGGCCAGCCGGCTGGACCTGCTCGCCCCCGCCGCCACGCTCACGGAGGTCGCCCGCGAGGTGTTCGTACGGGACGTGGCGCGCCGCCGCGCCCACGAGGCCGCGTTCGGCGCGCTGGCGGAGGCGTCGTGACGGCGGCCCCGGCCGCCGCGTACGGGGCGCCGCTGCGGCTCACCTGGGTGCAGCCCGAGGACCTCGTCGGCCACGAGCTGCGCCAGGCGGCCGAGGACGGCCGCGCCGCCGGGCCGCTGCGCCGCCGCTGGCTCGCCGCCGGCGGCCACCCGGCGCCGGACCGCGCCGGCGCCTCGCCCGGCCCGCCTAAGCCGCGGCTGCGCGCGCTGGCCCTGGAGCTGCTGGACGAACTGGCCACGCTGGAGACCCCGCTGTCGGCGATCGAGCCGACGGACCTGGACGAGATCAGGGCCTCCTGCCCGCGCTGGCCCACCGCGCCGGTACCCGCGGACGCGGCGGACCGGTCCGCCGACGGCCTGCGCACCCGGCTGCACGCCGCGTGGCTCGGCCGCGCCGCCGGGTGCGTGCTGGGCAAGCCCGTCGAGAAGGTGACCCTGGAGGGCATCCGCGCCATCGCCCGCGCCACCGGCAACTGGCCTGTGCACACCTGGTTCACCGCCGCCGGACTCGACCCCGCGATCGCCGCCGCGCACCCCTGGAACCGGCGCAGCGTCGCCACCTCCCTGGCCGAGACCCTCGACGGCGCGCCCGAGGACGACGACCTCAACTACCCGCTCCTCGGCCTGCTCCTCCTCGACCGCCACGGCCACGCCTTCACCACCGCCGACGTCGGCCGGCTCTGGCTCGACGAACTGCCCGCGGGCCGTACGTTCACCGCCGAGCGGGTCGCGTACCGCAACCTGCTCGACGGCGTGGAGCCCCCGCACACCGGCTCCTACCGCAACCCGTTCCGGGAGTGGATCGGCGCCCAGATCCGCGCCGACGTCCACGGCTGGACCCACCCCGGCGACCCGGCCGGCGCCGCCGCCGCCGCGCACCGCGACGCCGTGCTCACCCACACCGCGAACGGCGTCTACGGCGCCATGTTCGCCGCCGCCGTCATCGCCGCCGCGGCGGGCGGCGCCGCCGACGTGGACGACGCGCTGCGCGCCGGGCTGGCCGTCGTGCCGCCGCGCTCCCGGCTGGCCCGCGCGGTGCGGCACGGCATCGAGCTGGCCCGCAGCGAACCCTCCGGCACGCCGGAGGGCTTCGCGGCCGTGGTGGACGACCTGCACGCCGCCCACGACGGGCGGCACTGGGTGCACGTCGTCCCCAACGCCGCGCTGCTGGCCGCCGCGCTCACCCACGCGGGCGGCGACTTCACCGGAGCCGTCTGCCGCGTGGTCTCCGGCGGCTGGGACACCGACTCCAACGGCGCCACCGCAGGGTCCGTCACCGGGCTGCTGGCCGGGGCGCCGCAGGCGCTGCCGGAGCGGTGGACGGCGCCGCTGCGCAACCGGCTGGCGACCAGCGTCGGCGGCATGGACGGCATCGGCTTCGACGAACTCGCCGCCCGCACCGCCGCGCACGCGCTCTCCGTACCCGCTCCGGCCGGCACCCTCGCAGACGCCGGTGCCGGCCGCGTACCACCGCACGAACCCCGGAGGACCACCCCATGACGACCACCCCCCAAGCGACGATCGCCGTGTTCGGCAGCGTCAACATGGACCTCGTGGCGTACGCCGCCACCGCCCCGCTGCGCGGCGAGACCGTCTCCGGCCGCGAGTTCCGCACCGTGCCCGGCGGCAAGGGCGCCAACCAGGCCGTCGCCGCCGCCCGCGCGGGCGGGGCGGTGACGATGATCGGTGCGGTCGGCGCCGACGCCTTCGGCGGCGAACTGCGCGCCGCGCTCGACGGCGCCGGCGTGGACACCGCGGGGCTGCGCACCGCGGCGGGCGCCAGCGGCACCGCGCACATCGTCGTCGACGACGACGGCGGCAACTCCATCGTCGTCGTCCCCGGCGCCAACGGCACCGTCACCGGCCTCGCCCCCGGCGACGACGAGCGCATCGCCGCCGCCGGCACGCTCCTGCTGCAACTGGAGCTGCCCATGGACGGCGTCGTGGCCGCCGCCGAGTCCGCCCGCGGCCACGGCGTACGCACCGTGCTCACCCCCGCCCCGGCCCGCCCGCTGCCCGACCGGCTGCTCGCCGCCACCGACCTGCTCGTCCCCAACGAGCACGAGGCCGCCGCGCTCACCGGCAAGTCCGACCCGCACGGAGCCGCGGCGGCGCTGCTGGAGCGGGTTCCCGAGGTCGTCATCACCCTCGGCGGCGAGGGGAGCCTGTACGCCGCGCGCGACCGGGAGCCGGCCACCGTGCCGGCCCGCGAGGTCCGGGCCGTCGACACGACGGCCGCGGGCGACACCTACGTCGGCGCGCTGTGCGTGGCGTACGCCGAGGGCCGGCCGATGCCGGCGGCGATGGCGTGGGCCGCTGCCGCCGCCGCGCTCGCGGTGCAGCGGCCGGGCGCGTCGTCCTCCATGCCGGAGCGCGCGGAGATCGACCGGTTCGCGGCCGAGGGGCCGTGACCGGCGTACCGCAGCAGACCCCCGCGGGGCCACGCGCGTACGACCCGGGCGCGGCCCCCGCAACGCACCACCGAGGAAGGCGCGACACCATGACCGACACCCCCGCCTCCGCACCCGACGCCTCCGCCTCCGCCGCCTCCGTCCCGGCCGGCTCCGTCCCAGCCGCCTCCGCCCCGGCCGACTCCGGCGCCGCCGCACCACCGCAGGCCCCGCTCGCCGGGCTGCGCGTCCTGGACCTCGCGACCCTCTTCGCCGGCCCGCTGGCCGCGACCATGCTCGGCGACTTCGGCGCCGAGGTCGTCAAGGTCGAGCACCCCGCCAAGCCCGACCCCTCCCGCGGCCACGGCCCCGCCAAGGACGGCGTCGGCCTGTGGTGGAAGCTGCTGGGCCGCAACAAGAAGAACGTCACCCTCGACCTGTCCACGCCCGGCGGGCGCGACGTGCTGCTGCGGCTGGCCGCCGGATCCGACGTGGTGATCGAGAACTTCCGCCCCGGCACGCTGGAGAAGTGGGGGCTCGGCTGGGCGGAGCTGTCCGCCGCCAACCCCCGGCTCGTGCTCGCCCGGGTCACCGGCTTCGGCCAGTTCGGCCCGTACTCCCGCCGCCCCGGGTTCGGCACCCTCGCCGAGGCGATGAGCGGCTTCGCCGCGGTCACCGGCGAGCCGGACGGGCCGCCGACGCTGCCGCCGTTCGGCCTCGCGGACTCCGTCGCCGCGCTGTCCACCGCGTACGCCGTGATGACCGCGCTCGCCGGGCGGGAGCGCACCGGCCGCGGGCAGGTGGTCGACATGGCGATCATCGAGCCGATGCTGACCGTGCTCGGCCCCCAGCCCATCTGGTACGACCAGCTCGGCTACGTCCAGCCGCGTACCGGCAACCGCTCCACCAACAACGCGCCGCGCAACACCTACCGCACCGCCGACGGCCGCTGGCTGGCCGTCTCCACCTCCGCGCAGTCCGTCGCGGAGCGGGTGATGCGGCTCGTGGGGCGGCCCGAGCTGATCGACGAGCCGTGGTTCGGCACGGGCGCGGGCCGGGCGCGCCACGCCGACGAACTGGACGGGGCGGTCGGCGGGTGGATCGCGCGGCACGACGCGGCGACGGTCGTGGCCGCGTTCGACAAGGCGCAGGCGGCGGTGGCGCCGGTGTACGACGTGCGCGACGTGATGGCCGACGAGCAGTACCGGGCGCTGGGCTCGATCACCGAGGTCGAGGACGAGGAACTGGGCACGGTGAAGATGCAGAACGTGCTCTTCCGGCTCTCCGAGACCCCGGGCGCGATCCGCTGGGCCGGCCGGCCGCACGGCGCGGACACCGACGCGGTGCTGGCCGAACTGGGGCTGACCGGCGCGGAGATAGCCGGGCTGCGGGACGAGGGGGCGGTGTGAGCACCCCGCGCCGCTCCCCGGTCGCGGCGGCCCCGGGAGCCGGGGCGGCGGCGGCCCAGGCCGGCCAGGACACGTATCTGACCTGGCTGTACGTGCCCGGGGACCGGCCCGAGGTGGTGGCCAAGGCGCTGCGCAGCGGCGCGGACGTGGTGCTGGTCGACCTGGAGGACGCGGTGGCGCCCGAGCGCAAGGCGTACGCGCTGGCCGCCACCGCGGAGCTGCTGGCCGAACCGTGCCCCGGCCCGGTGCCGGTGCACGTCCGCGTCAACGCGCTGGCCGGCCCGCTGGCGGACGGCGAACTGCGCACGCTGGCCCCGCTGCCCGGCCTGGCCGGGCTCCGGCTGCCGAAGACCGGCGGCCGGCAGGAGGTGCTGCGCGTGGCGGCCACCGCCCAGGAGGCCCGCGCACAGGAGGCCCGCGCCGCCGCCGGCGTCCCGCCCCTCTACCCGCTCCTCGAATCCGCCCTCGGCATCGAGCGCGCCTACGAGATAGCCGCCGCGCACCCCGCCGTGCGCGGTATCGCCCTCGGCGAGGCGGACCTGCGGGCCGAGCTGGGCGTCGCCGACGACGCGGGGCTGGCCTGGCCGCGCAGCCGGGCCGTCGTCGCCGCCAGCGCCGCGGGCCTCGCCCCGCCCGCGCAGTCGGTCTACCCCGACGTCGCCGACCTCGACGGCCTCGCCCGCTCCTGCGCCGCCGGCCGGGCGCTGGGCTTCCTGGGCCGTACGGCCATCCACCCCCGGCAACTGCCGGTGATCGAGCGGGCGTTCCTGCCCACCCGGCAGGAGGTCGAACGGGCGGAGGAGATCGCCGCCGCGGCGGCCGCGGACGCCGGCGCGCTGGCCCTGCCGGACGGCCGCTTCGTGGACGCCGCCGTGGTGGCCGGGGCCCGCCGCACCCTCGGCCTGGCCCGCCGCCTCGCCTGACCGCCCGATCGCCCGACCGGCCGACCGCCTGACACACCACCGCCCCGGCCGGAGACTCCGGCCGGGGCGGTGGCGGCGGTACGGGCGCGGGGCGGGCCCCGCCGCGCTCAGCCCAGCGTCGACAGCGCCTCGTGGAGCGTCCGCGACGGGCGCATGACCGCCGCCGCCTTCTCCGGGTCCGGCCGGTAGTAGCCGCCGATGTCGGCCGGCTTGCCCTGCACGGCCAGCAGCTCCTCGACGATCTTCTCCTCCTGCTCCGCCAGCGTCGCCGCGAGCGGCGCGAACGCCTCCGCGAGCCGCGCGTCGTCCGACTGGCCCGCCAGCTCCTGCGCCCAGTACAGCGCCAGGTAGAAGTGGCTGCCGCGGTTGTCGATGCCGCCGACGCGGCGGGTGGGCGACTTGTTCTCGTTCAGGAACGTGGCCGTCGCCCGGTCCAGGGTGTCGGCGAGGACCTGGGCGCGGGCGTTGTCCGTCGTCTGCGCCAGGTGCTCGAAGGAGACGGCCAGCGCCAGGAACTCGCCCAGGCTGTCCCAGCGCAGGTAGTTCTCCTTGACCAACTGCTGCACGTGCTTGGGCGCGGAGCCGCCGGCGCCGGTCTCGAACAGGCCGCCGCCGTTCATCAGCGGGACGACGGAGAGCATCTTGGCGCTGGTGCCCAGCTCCAGGATCGGGAAGAGGTCGGTGAGGTAGTCGCGCAGCACGTTGCCGGTGACCGAGATGGTGTTCTCGCCGCGGCGGATCCGCTCCAGCGACAGCGCCATCGCGTCGGCCGGGGCGAGGATCCGGATGTCCAGGCCCTCGGTGTCGTGCTCCGGCAGGTACGCGCGCACCTTCTCGATCAGGCGCGCGTCGTGCGCCCGGGTCTCGTCCAGCCAGAAGACCGCCGGGTCGCCGGTGGCGCGGGCACGGGTGACGGCGAGCTTCACCCAGTCGCGGATCGGCGCGTCCTTGGTCTGGCACATGCGGAAGATGTCGCCCTGGGCGACGGGCTGCTCCAGCACGACGTCGCCGGCCCCGTCGACGACGCGTACGGTGCCGGCCGCGCCGACCTCGAAGGTCTTGTCGTGGCTGCCGTACTCCTCCGCCTTCTGCGCCATCAGGCCGACGTTGGGCACCGAGCCCATCGTCGCCGGGTCGAAGGCGCCGTGGGCGCGGCAGTCGTCGAGGACGACCTGGTAGATGCCCGCGTAGCTGCTGTCCGGGATGACCGCGAGGGTGTCCGCCTCGGCGCCGTCCGGGCCCCACATGTGGCCGGAGGTACGGATCATCGCGGGCATCGAGGCGTCCACGATGACGTCGCTGGGCACGTGCAGGTTGGTGATGCCGCGGTCGGAGTCGACCATCGCCAGCGCCGGCCCCTCGGCCAGCTCCTCGTCGAACGACGCCTTGATCGCGGCGCCCTCGGGCAGCGCGTCCAGGCCGGCGAGGATGCCGCCGAGCCCGTCGTCGGGGGTCAGGCCCGCGGCGGCCAGCGTCTCGCCGTGGTGCGCGAACGTACGCGGGAAGAAGGCCCGTACGGCGTGGCCGAAGACGATCGGGTCGGAGACCTTCATCATCGTGGCCTTCAGGTGCAGCGAGAACAGCACGCCCTCGGTCTTCGCCCGGGCGACCTGCTCGCCGAGGAACGCGCGCAGCGCCTCGACGTGCATCACGGAGGCGTCGAGCACCTCGCCGGCGAGCACAGGCACCGACTCGCGCAGCACCTCGGTGGTGCCGTCCGCGGCGGCCAGCTCGATGCGCAGGCTGCCGTCCCGGTCGACGACCGCGGACTTCTCGGTGGAGCGGAAGTCGTCGGCGATCATGTGCGCGACGTTCGTCTTCGACTCCGGCGTCCAGGCGCCCATGCGGTGCGGGTGGTTGCGGGCGTAGTTCTTCACCGAGGCGGGGGCGCGGCGGTCGGAGTTGCCCTCGCGCAGCACGGGGTTGACGGCGCTGCCCTTGACCTTGTCGTAGCGGGCGCGGATGTCGCGCTCCTCGTCGGTCTTGGGCTCGTCCGGGTAGTCCGGCAGGTCGTAGCCGTGCGTGCGCAGCTCGGCGACGGCGGCCTTGAGCTGCGGGATGGACGCCGAGATGTTCGGCAGCTTGATGATGTTCGCGCGCGGGGTCTTGGCCAGCTCGCCCAGCTCGGCGAGCGCGTCGGCCACCTGCCGGCCGGCCGGCAGCCGCTCGGGGAACTGGGCGAGGATCCGCCCGGACAGCGAGATGTCGCGGGTCTCCACCTCGACCCCGGCGGTCGCGGCGTACGCCTGGACCACCGGCAGGAACGAGTACGTCGCCAGGGCCGGGGCCTCGTCGGTGTGGGTGTAGATGATCGTCGATGCTGATTCGGTCACCGGGTGCTCCAGTCCGCGTCGCTGCTCTGCCGGATTGCTTGATATCAAGATATCCCGTGGACCGCACGCGCCGGACAGGGCCCTGCGCCACGGCTCGGTAGAGATGCGTCACACCTGCCCGGCGGCGCGGAAGGCGGCCCGGGGGAGCGGATAGGCTCCCGGGACCGACGCTCCCGGGGGGGACCTGTCTCATGCGTGGACTGCGGATCGTGCTCGTGGTGTGTCTCGTGCTCGGCGTGCTCTTCGTCGCCGCCGACCGGCTGGCCGTGTACGTGGCCGAGGGGAAGGTCGCGGAGAAGATCCAGGCCCGGCAGGGCCTTGAGGGCAGCACGGACGTGTCGATCAAGGGCTTCCCCTTCCTCACCCAGATCTACGGCAAGCACCTCGACGACGTCGAGGTCACCATGACCGGCATCCGCGCGGACCCGGCCGCCGCCGGCACCGGGGAGCGGCTGATGATCTCCGAGTTCCGCGCGGACCTCGGCGGCGTCGAGCTGGACGGGGACTACGGCGGTGCGACCGCGGAGAGCGCCGAGGGCTCCGCCCTCATCGCGTACGAGGCGCTGACCGCCGTGGCCGGACGCCAGGGGGTCACCTTCGGCTACGGCGGCGACGGCAAGGTGAAGGTCACCGCGAGCGCCGAGGTGCTGGACGCGCAGGAGCCGGCCGAGGTGCTCTCCACGGTCGAGACCGTGGGCGGCGACACCATCCGGCTGCACGCCGAGGAGATTCCGGCCGCCGGCGTGCCCGGGGCCGAGGAGGCGGTCCGCGGGGCCGTCGACGTCGAACGGCAGGTCGGCGGGCTGCCCGACGGGGTACGGCTCGACATGGTCACCGCGACCGACGAGGGGATCGTGGTCGACGTGGCGGGCCGGGGCATCCGCGTCGCGGGCTGACGGCCGGCCGTTCCCACGCCCCGCCCCGGGATCAGACCAGGTTCACCAGGAAGTCGCGGCACGCCTGCTCGCAGCGGCGGCACGCCGCGGCCCGCTCCGCCGCCCCCGGCGCGGTGGCGGCCAGCCGCTCGTAGTCCTCGGCGCACGCCGCGCACGTCTCGGCGCACAGCTCGACCTGTGTGCGCAGCCCCGGCGCGTCGTACCGGCCGTGCTGCGTGAGCATCCGCGAGGTCTGCTCGCACACGTCCGCGCACCGCAGGTCCAGCCGCTGCACCGCGCCCGGCTCCGCGGCTCCGGCGGGCTGGAGGCACGCCGTCGCGCACTCCGCACACGCCTGGGCGCAGAGGAACCCGTCCTCGATGTAGCGGACGAGGGCCTCACGATCGAGCTCGTCGGTCGAAACAGCCACCTGGGATCGCCTCCTTCACCGTCGTCTCCTGGTCCCTGCCCCCTCGGCGGTCCGGCGTCAGGACACCGGGCCCGGCTGGGGACTGGGCTCCGGCACCGGGTCGGGGCCCGGCGGCCTGGGGATCGGATCCGGCGCGGGCGGCGGCTGCGGCACTGGCCCGGGGCCCGGCCCCGGCCCTGGGCCCGGATCGGGTACGGGGCGGGGGTCGGGCCCCGGCCCGGGCGGCGTCGGGGTCGGGGTCGGCAACGGCGGTACGGGGTCGGGTTCGCGGTCCGCCGCCGGCGGCGGACCGGCGGGCGTGCGGTTCCAGGTGTCCGCTGCCGGCATCCGGCTCGGCTGCGTCGACATGTCGTCCTCCCGTGACGGGGCGTGCGCGTGTTTCCGCTGCGGTCAAGGGGGCGGCTGCCCGCCCGGGCGCGACTTCACGCCCCCGCACCGGAAGATCCGCCCGATTGCCGCCGCCCGGGGCGGGTGCCGGAGTTGCCGTGGCCACGGAGCCGGTGCGCGGTCAGCCGGCGTCCGCGCCGGGGCACCTCCACGGGCTCGCGATGCTCCTCCGTGACCCGCCGGACCGGGCCGGACGCCGGCGGCCTGGGCTGGTCCTCGGGCCGCGGCGGCGCGGGCTCCCGGGACCGTATCCGGATGCCGAGCCACACCGCGCCGACCAGCACGGCGACCAGGACGAGGCCGATGAGGAAGGGGAGCAGGGCGGCGGTGACCGCCGTGTCGGCGGCGAGAACGCGGGTGTGCGGGTCGGTGTCCATGGCACCCGGGGTACCCGCGGGCCGCCCTCCTGCACGTCTCCGCGTCCCGTCGCCGCACGTTCGTACGATCGCACCGCGACGCCGCCGCCGGGCCGGAGGATCCGTCCGGGGGCGATCCGGCGGTGGCGTGGGACACTGAAGTACGTGCGTTTCCTGAATGACTCCTCCGCGCCCTATGACCTGACCTACGACGACGTGTTCATGGTCCCCCGCCGCTCCGCCGTGGGCTCCCGGCAGGCCGTGGACCTCTCCTCCGCCGACGGCACCGGCACCACCATCCCCCTGGTCGTCGCCAACATGACGGCCATCGCCGGCCGCCGGATGGCGGAGACCGTGGCCCGCCGCGGCGGGCTCGTGGTCATCCCGCAGGACATCCCCATCGACGTCGTCGCGGAGGTCGTCTCCTGGGTCAAGGGGCGCGACCTGGTGCTCGACACCCCCATCGTGCTCGGCCCCCACTCCACCGTCGCCGACGCGCTGGCGCTGCTGCCCAAGCGGGCGCACGGCGCCGCCGTGGTCGTCGAGGACGGCCGCCCCGTCGGCGTCGTCACCGAGTCCGACCTCAACGGCGTGGACCGCTTCACCCAGCTCTCCGAGGTCATGTCCCGCGAGCTGCTGACCCTCGACGCGGACCTCGACCCGCGGGAGGCGTTCAACCGGCTGGACGCGGCCCACCGCCGGCTCGCCCCCGCCGTCGGCCCCGACGGGCGGCTCGTCGGCCTGCTCACCCGCAAGGGCGCCCTGCGGGCCACGCTCTACACCCCCGCCACCGACGCCCGCGGCCGGCTGCGCGTCGCCGCCGCGGTGGGCATCAACGGCGACGTCGCCGGCCGCGCCAAGCAGCTCCTCGACGCCGGCATCGACACCCTCGTGGTGGACACCGCGCACGGCCACCAGGAGCAGATGATCCACGCGCTGCGCGCCGTCCGCGCCCTCGGTCCCGAGGTGCCGGTGGTGGCGGGCAACATCGTCGCGGCCGACGGCGTACGCGACCTGGTCGAGGCGGGCGCCGACATCGTCAAGGTCGGCGTCGGCCCCGGCGCGATGTGCACCACCCGCATGATGACCGGCGTCGGCCGCCCGCAGTTCTCCGCCGTGCTGGAGTGCGCCGCCGAGGCGCGCCGGCTCGGCAAGCACGTGTGGGCCGACGGCGGTGTGCGGCACCCCCGGGACGTGGCCATGGCGCTGGCCGCCGGCGCCTCCAACGTCATGATCGGCTCCTGGTTCGCCGGTACCTACGAGTCCCCGGGCGACCTCCAGCAGACCGCGGACGGGCGGCTGTACAAGGAGAGCTTCGGCATGGCCTCGGCGCGCGCCGTACGCGGCCGTACCGCGGAGGAGTCCGCGTACGACCGCGCCCGCAAGGGGCTCTTCGAGGAGGGCATCTCCACCTCGCGAATGTTCCTGGACCCGGCGCGGCCCGGCGTCGAGGACGTCATCGACGCCGTCGTCGCGGGCGTGCGCAGCGCGTGCACCTACGCCGGGGCGGCGACGCTGGAGGAGTTCCACGAGCGGGCCGTCGTCGGCGTGCAGAGCGCCGCGGGCTACGCCGAGGGCAAGCCGCTGCACGCGAGCTGGCAGTAGCCCTTGCGGCGGGGCCGGCCGCGGCGGGAGCCGCCCGGCCGGCCGTGGTGTACTGCGGACATGCGACTCGACGAGCTGGACGAGCGGATCGTGCGCGCCCTCGCCGAGGACGCCCGCCGCACCTACGCCGACATCGGCGCCGGGGTCGGCCTCTCCGCGCCCGCGGTCAAGCGGCGCGTGGACCGGCTGCGCGCCGCCGGCGCCATCACCGGCTTCACCGTACGCGTCGACCCCGCCGCCCTCGGCTGGGCCACCGAGGGCTACGTCGAGCTGTACTGCCGCTCCAAGACCGGCCCCGCCGACATCCGCCGCACCCTGTCGCGCTACGCCGAGGTGGCCGCCGCCTCCACGGTCACCGGCGACGCCGACGCCATCGTGCAGATCTTCGCCACCGACATGCGGCACTTCGAGGAAGTGCTGGAACGGATCGCCGGAGAGCCCTTCGTCGAGCGCACCAGATCGGTCCTCGTCCTCTCCCCGCTCGTCCGCCGCTACGCCCCCGACCCGCCGCTCTGAGCCGCCCGCCCCCGCGCCGCGCAACGGATCACCGCCCGGGCCCCGGCAGACGCAACGAATCGCCTGGTCGGACGCAATCGACGGGCCTTGTTCCGGGCCTTGCGCAGGACGTACCGTCGAGGGAACGAACCGCACCACCCGCCTGCGAGGTTGCACATGGCGCCGCTGCGCATCGCCCTGCTCCAGGGGCCGGCCGGGGTGCCTCCGAGCAGACAGGAGGGCCTCGCCGCACTGGAGGCCGCCGCCCGGACCGCCGCCGCCGGGGGCGCGCGGCTGCTGGTCGCCTCCGAGCTGTTCCTCAGCGGGTACGCCACCGACCCCGCCGGCCGCGCCGAGCCCGCCGACGGCCCGGGCGCCCACGCCGTCGCCGGCATCGCCGCCGACCACGGCCTGTCCATCGCCTACGGCTACCCGGAGCGGGCCGGCACCGACGTGTACAACGCCGTCCAGCTCATCACCCCGTACGGCTATCCGCTGGCGAACTACCGCAAGACCCACCTCTTCGGCGACTTCGAGCGGAAGTTCTTCACCCCGGGCGAGACCCCGGTGGTCCAGGCCGACGTCGACGGCATCCGCGTCGGCATGCTGGTCTGCTACGACGTGGAGTTCCCCGAGGTGGTACGGGCGCACGCCCTGGCCGGCACCGAGCTGCTGCTCGTGCCCACCGCGCTGATGCGCCCGTACGAGTTCGTGGCCCGCACGCTCGTGCCCGCGCGCGCCTACGAGAGCCAGCTCTACGTCGCCTACGCCAACCGCGTCGGCGCCGAGGGCGAGCACCACTTCGCCGGGCTGAGCTGCCTGGCCGCACCCGACGGCACGGTGCGCGCCCGCGCCGGGCACAGCGGCGAGGACCTGATCCTCGCCGACGTCGACCCGGCCCGGATAGCCGGCGCCCGCAGCGACAACACCTACCTCGTGGACCTGAGGCCCGAGTTGTACGCCTGACGCCTCCGACTCTCCCGCGCGAGACGCGCACGCCCGAAGACCACCGGCCCGTACCCCGTGCCCCATACATCCATACACCCGTACACCCGTACACCCGCGCGCCCAGGCGACCGCCGCGCGCCGCCCTGCCCGAACGCCGAGGAGCCCTGCCCGATGACGTCCACCGTGCCCACCGCCGTCCACCCCGCGGGGGAGGAGACCGCCCGGCGGCCGATCACGATGTTCGGCCCCGACTTCCCCTTCGCGTACGACGACTTCCTCGGCCACCCCGCCGGGCTCGGCCAGGTACCGGCGACCGAGCACGGCACCGAGGTCGCCGTCGTCGGCGCGGGGCTCTCCGGCCTGGTCACCGCGTACGAGCTGATGAAGATGGGCCTGAAGCCGGTGGTCTACGAGGCGGACCGGCTCGGCGGCCGGCTGCGTACCGAGACGTTCCCCGGCTGCGACCCCGCGCTCACCGCCGAGATGGGCGCGATGCGCTTCCCGCCGTCGTCCACGGCGCTGCGGCACTACATCGACCTCGCCGGCCTGCAAACGCGCCCGTTCCCCAACCCGCTGGCCCCCGGCACCCCGTCGACCGTCGTCGACCTCAAGGGCGAGTCGCACTACGCCCGCACCATCGACGACCTGCCGCAGGTCTACCGCGACGTCGCCGCCGCCTGGGCCGACTGCCTCGAGGAGGGCGCCGACTTCACGGCCATGAACCGCGCCATCCGCGAGCGCGACGTGCCGCGCATCCGCGAGCTGTGGGCCGCTCTGGTCGAGCGGCTCGACAACCAGACCTTCTACGGCTTCCTCTGCGACTCCGCGGCGTTCCGCTCCTTCCGGCACCGGGAGATCTTCGGCCAGGTCGGCTTCGGCACCGGCGGCTGGGACACCGACTTCCCCAACTCCATCCTGGAGATCCTGCGCGTCGTCTACACCGAGGCCGACGACGACCACCGCGGCATCGTCGGCGGCAGCCGGCAGCTCCCGCTGCGGCTGTGGGAGCGGGCCCCGGGCAAGATCGTGCACTGGGCGCAGGGCACCTCGCTGGCCGCCCTGCACGGCGGCGGCGCCCCGCGCCCGGCCGTCACCCGGCTCGGCCGCGCGCCCGGCGAGCGGATCACCGTCACCGACTCCTCCGGCGACGTACGCACCTACCGGGCCGCGGTCTTCACCGCCCAGTCGTGGATGCTGCTGTCGAAGATCGACTGCGCCGACGAGCTGCTGCCCATCGACCACTGGACCGCCGTCGAACGCACCCACTACATGGCGTCCGCCAAGCTGTTCGTGCCCGTGGACCGGCCGTTCTGGCTCGACCGCGACGAGCGGACCGGGCGCGACGTGATGTCCATGACGCTCACCGACCGCATGACGCGCGGCACCTACCTCCTCGACGACGGCCCGGACCGGCCGGCGGTGATCTGCCTGTCGTACACCTGGTGCGACGACAGCCTGAAATGGCTGCCGCTGCCCGCCGAGGAGCGGATGGAGGTCATGCTCAAGTCGCTCGGCGAGATCTATCCGGGCGTCGACATCAGGAAGCACGTCATCGGCCCGCCGGTGGCGGTCTCCTGGGAGGACGAGCCGTACTTCATGGGCGCGTTCAAGGCGAACCTGCCCGGCCACTACCGCTACCAGCGGCGGCTGTTCACCCACTTCATGCAGGAGTCGCTGCCCGCGGGCAAGCGCGGGCTCTTCCTGGCCGGCGACGACATCTCCTGGACGGCGGGCTGGGCCGAGGGCGCGGTGCAGACGGCGCTGAACGCGGTGTGGGGCGTGATGCGGCACTTCGGCGGCGCCACCGACCCCGCCAACCCCGGGCCCGGCGACGTCTTCGACGCCATCGCCCCGGTGGAGCTGCCGGAGGACTGACGCGGCGGCGGCGCCGGGCGCCCGGTGTGTACGCGGGACGCGGAGGCCGTTTCACGCACTACGGGCCGGCCGCCCGGCTCAGTCGTCGAAGCGGCCGCGCAGCGGCACCAGCAGGCAGCGCGAGACCAGCCCCACCGACTGGTCCAGCCGCACGCTGAACTCCTCGCCCACTTCCGGCAGTCCGCGCAGCCGCCACAGCACCCGGGCCGCCGCCCACGCCGCGTCCCGGGCCCGCTCCAGGCTCCACGCCCCGGCGAGGTGGGTCAGCGGATCCGCCACGTCCAGCAGGTCGGGACCCGGCATGAGCTGCTCACGGATCCGCTCCTCCAGCCGGACGAGCAGGTCGCCCACGCGCTCGTAGTCGCCCTCGACGTCCTCCGGTTCGCGCCGCAGCGCGCGGCAGGTGGCGACGACGGCGAGCGGGAGGTCGTAGCCGATATGGGCGTTGATGCCGGCGAGCGCGAACTGAAGCGGGTGGACGCCGCGATGGCGGCGGGCCTGGAAGAGCGGGCGCCAGCACGCCGGCGGGCGGCGGCCCGCCGCGGCGTCGTCCACCGCGGCCAGGAACCGGCCGGCGAAGTCCGCGGACAGCCCGGCGGTGGCGGTCCGGTCGGCGAAGCCGCCGGCCGCCAACTGCTGCCGCACCTCGTCGGTCACCGCGAGATACACCGACGTGAAGACCGCCACCCCGTCGCGCCCGGGCAGCTCGCACGCCAGCGCCCGCATCCGGCCGGCGGCGGCGTCGAGGGTCACGGAGGCGGTCCTTTCCCGCACGGACGTCATGGCCGCCACCCTGGCAGCCGGCACCCCGCGCGGCCATCACCCTCCCGGGCGAGCCCTCGATCACCCCCCGTACGGGTGGTGCCCGCCGCCCCGCCGGGGCGGTCCCGGGGCGGCGCGGAGGTGACCCAGCCCACAGCGCCCGGCGGATTGACCCGTACGCGGGCGTGGCAGACTGGAGGCGTACCAGTGACGTACGCGCACTCCGGGGTCGGTGAAAATCCGAACCGGCGGTTAAAGTCCGCGACCCGGCCGCTGCCAGCGGCCGGTTGACCAGGTGAAATTCCTGGACCGACGGTGAAAGTCCGGATGGGAGGCAGTGCGCGGCGGGATGCCACAGGTGCGCCGCCGGCGGCGGCCCGCCCCTTTTCCGGGCGGTCCACCCGTCTCCCGGCCGGTGCGCCGGTGATCGCGTTCCCGTGACTGTCGTGAACGACAGGCCCCGGAGTCCGTGCCCGAAGAGGCAGGAGGACCCGGGTGGCCACCCCAGCCGAAGCGCAGGCCATGCGCCGCGCCATCGCGCTCGCCTCCCGGGCGCTCGGCGACACCAGCCCCAACCCCGTGGTCGGCTGCGTGATCCTCGACGCCGCCGGCCGGCCGGCCGGCGAGGGCCACCACGCCCGCGCCGGCGGCCCGCACGCCGAGGTCGCCGCCCTCGCCGACGCGGGGGAGCGGGCCCGCGGCGGCACCGCCGTCGTCACCCTCGAACCGTGCAGCCACACCGGCCGCACCGGCCCGTGCGTCACCGCCCTGGCCGCGGCCGGCGTCGCCCGTGTCGTCTACGCCGTCGCCGACCCCACCCCCGCGGCCGGCGGCGGGGCCGCCGCGCTCGCCGCCGCCGGTATCGAGGCCGAGGGCGGCCTGCTCGCCGACGAGGCCGCCGCCGGGAACGAGCCGTGGCTGACCTCCGCGCTGCGCAGGCGGCCCTACGTGCTGTGGAAGTACGCCGCCACCCTCGACGGCCGCAGCGCCGCCGCCGACGGCACCAGCCGCTGGATCACCTCGCCCGCCGCCCGCGCCGACGTCCACCGGCTGCGCGCCGAGGCCGACGCCGTCGTCGTCGGCTCCGGCACCCTGCGCGCCGACGACCCGCAGCTCGCCGTCCGCGGGCCGCGCGCCGAAGCCGGCGTCACCCAGCCGCTGCGCGTCGTCACCGACACCGCGGGCACCTCGCTCACCCCCGCGGCCCGGATCCTCGACGGCGCCGCCCCCACCCTCGTCGCCGTGGCCGACGACGCCGCCGACGCCGACGCCGACCGCCTCGCGGCCGTCCTCGACGCCGCCGCGGAAGGCGCCGGCCGCCGGGCCGACGTGGTGCGCCTGCCGCGCGCCGTCACCGGCCGCGGCCTCGACGTCGCGGCGCTGCTCGCCGCGCTGTACGGGCGGGACGTGCGCTCCGTACTGCTGGAGGGCGGCCCCACCCTGGCCGGGGCGTTCCTCGCCGCCGGCGTCGTGGACCGGGTCGTCTGCTACCTCGCCCCCGTTCTGCTGGGCGCCGGGCCCGCCGCGCTCGCCGACGCCGGAATCGGGACGATCGGCGAGGCGTTGCGCCTCGATGTGACCGCCGTCGACCACCTCGGCCCCGACCTGCGGCTGACCGCCGTGCCGGGTCCCGCACCCGAGCCGCCCGCCACCAAGGAGAGCTGACGTTGTTCACCGGAATCGTGGAAGAACTCGGCGAGGTCGTCGCCGTCGAAGAACTGCCCGACGCCGCCCGCTTCCGGCTGCGCGGCCCCGTCGTCACCGAAGGCGCCCGGCACGGCGACTCCGTCGCCGTCAACGGCGTC
The DNA here is from genome assembly GCF_045781775.1 of Streptomyces sp. 184. Lineage (NCBI taxonomy): Bacteria > Bacillati > Actinomycetota > Actinomycetes > Kitasatosporales > Streptomycetaceae > Streptomyces > Streptomyces sp. 184. The sequence goes on from NZ_CP123230.1 coordinate 4,004,646, forward strand.
TGCCTGACCGTCGTCGACCACGAGGGCCCGGAGTTCACCGCCGACGTCATGGCCGAGACACTGAACCGCTCCGGCCTCGGCGGCCTCGGCCCCGGCGACCGGGTCAACCTGGAGCGCCCCACCGCCGTCGGCGGGCGCCTCGGCGGGCACCTGGTGCAGGGCCACGTCGACGGCACCGGCGAGATCATGGAGCGCAAGACCTCCGAGAACTGGGAGGTCGTCAAGGTCGCGCTGCCCGCGGGCCTGACCCGTTACGTGGTGGAGAAGGGCTCCATCACCGTCGACGGCGTCAGCCTCACCGTCGTGGACGCCGGCCCCGACTTCTTCACCGTCAGCCTCATCCCCACCACGCTCGCGCTGACCACCCTCGGCCTCAAACAGCCCGGGGACACGGTCAACCTGGAGGTCGACGTCGTCGCCAAGTACGTCGAGCGGATGCTCGCCCCGCACGCCGACCGGGCCCGCGGAGCGCGGGAGTGAGCGCCCTGGACTCCCTGAACGGGGTGGCCTTCTCGGTGTTCGGCGAGGACATCAAGTGGGCCGACATGACCGGCAACCTGCTGGGCCTGGCGGCGCTCGCGCTCGGCTGGCGGCGCTCGGTGGCCGTCTGGCCGGCGCAGTTGCTCTCCGGTGCGGTGCTCGTCGTCGCCTACGCCTCCGCCGGCCTGACCGGCGGCGTCGGCAAGCAACTGCTGGTCGTCGGCGTCTCGGTGTGGGGCTGGACGCAGTGGACCCGCGGCCGGCGCGAGAGCGGGTCGATCAGGGTGCGCTTCGCCACCTGGACCGAACGCGCCTGGCTCGCCGCCGCCACCGCGGCCGGCACCACCGCCGTCGCCCTGGTCTTCCTCGCCTTCCCCTCGCTGTCCTGGAACCCCTGGCCGGACGCCTACCTGTTCACCGGCTCCGTCGCCGCCATGGTCGCCATGGCCCGCGGCTGGGTCGAGTTCTGGTTCGCCTGGCTCGCCGTCGACGCCGTCGGCGTCCCCCTCGCCTACTCCGGCGACCTGAAGTTCTCCGCCCTCGTGTACGTCGTCTACGGCGTCGTCGTCCTCCTCGGCCTGCGCGCCTGGTGGATCGCGAGCCGCCGCACCGCCCCGCCCGCCGCCGCGCGGCCGGAGGCACTGGAAGGAGCCGCCGCATGACCGCCCTTCAGACCTGGCAGCCCACCGGGAACGCGGAGGATCTCCGCCTCGACCCCGTCGAGCGCGCGATAGAGGAGATCGCCGCCGGCCGGCCCGTGGTCGTCGTGGACGACGAGGACCGCGAGAACGAGGGCGACCTCGTCGTCGCCGCCGAGCTGATCACGCCCGCCACCGTGGCGTTCATGATGCGCGAGTGCAGCGGCCTGATCTGCATGCCGATGGAGGGCGGGGCACTGGACCGGCTCGGCATCGGGCAGATGGCCGAGCGGAACACCGAGTCCATGCGCACCGCGTTCACCGTGACCGTCGACGCCTCCGCCGCCCACGGCGTCAGCACCGGCGTCTCCGCCTCGGACCGGGCGACCACGATCCGGCTGCTCACCGACCCCGGCGCGGTGGCCACGGACTTCGTCCGCCCCGGGCACATCTTCCCGCTGCGCGCCCGCGAGGGCGGTGTGCTCGTCCGCGACGGGCACACCGAGGCGGGCGTGGACCTGGCCCGGCTCGCCGGGCTGCGGCCCGCCGCCGCGATCGTGGAGATCGCCGGCGAGGACGGCGAGATGCTGCGGCTGCCGCAGCTCGTGCCGTTCGCCCGCAGGCACGGCTTCGCGATCATCTCCATCGCCGACCTCATCGCCTACCGCCGCGCCACCGAGCCCGCCCCCGCCCCCGCCTCGGCCCCCGTCGAGCCCGCCGCCCCCGCGGACGCCCCCGCCGTACGCCGCGAGGCCGAGACCCGGCTGCCCACCGCGTACGGCGACTTCACCGCGTACGGCTACCGCTCCGCCGCCGACGGCGTGGAGCACATCGCCCTGGTCATGGGCGACGTCGCCGGCGACGACCGGGGCGAGGGGGTGCTCGTACGCCTCCACTCCGAGTGCCTGACCGGCGACGTCTTCGGCTCCCAGCGCTGCGACTGCGGCCCCCAGCTGCACGCCTCGCTGCGCCGCGTGGCCGCCGAGGGCCGCGGCGTCGTGATCTACCTGCGCGGCCACGAGGGCCGCGGCATCGGCCTGCTGTCCAAGCTGCGCGCGTACGAGCTCCAGGAGCGCGGGCGCGACACCCTCGACGCCAACCTGGAGCTGGGCCTGCCCGCCGACGCCCGCGACTACGCCGCCGGCGCCCGCATGCTCGCCGACCTCGGCGTCACCTCCGTGCGCCTGATGACCAACAACCCCGAGAAGGTCGACGCCCTGCTGCGCCACGGCCTGGCCGTCACCGGGCGCGAGCCCACCCCCGTCGAGGCCGGCGAGCACAACCTGCGCTACCTGCGCACCAAGCGCGACCGCATGGGCCACCACCTGCCGTGGCTGGACGGCGCACCCGTCGCGGTGTGCAGCAACCAGTGACGCCGTAGAGGCACCGTTTCCCCTTCATCCCGCATATCCCGCATATCCCGTATGTCTCATGTACCCGCACAGCACAGCGAACGAGGAGAGCCGTGAGCGGCAAGGGCGCACCCGAACTGACCGTGAAGAACTGCGAGGACCTCCGGGTCGCCGTCGTCGCCGCCCGCTGGCACGAGCAGGTGATGGACGGGCTCGTCGACGGCGCCCTGCGCGCCCTCGGCGAGCTGGGCATCGCCGAGCCCACCCTGCTACGCGTGCCCGGCAGCTTCGAGCTGCCGGTGGCGGCCAAGGCGATGGCCGACCGCGGCCACGACGCCGTCGTCGCCCTCGGCGTCGTCATCCGCGGCGGCACCCCGCACTTCGACTACGTGTGCCAGGGCGTGACCGAGGGCCTGACCCGGGTCGGCGTGGAGACCGGCGTGCCCGTCGGCTTCGGCGTGCTCACCTGCGACACCGAGGAGCAGGCGCTCGCCCGCGCCGGGCTGGCGGACTCCGTGGAGGACAAGGGCCACGAGGCGGTCACCGCCGCCGTCGCCACCGCCGCGGCGCTGCGCACCGTGGCCGAGCCCCGGCGCTGAGTGCCCCCGCGGACCCCGTAGACTTGGGCCCACCATGGCCAGCAAGACATTCGAGCAGCTCTTCGCCGAGCTGCACCAGAAGGCCGCCACCGGCGACCCCGCCACCTCCCGCACCGCCCAGCTCGTCGAGCAGGGCGTGCACGCGATCGGCAAGAAGGTCGTCGAGGAGGCGGCGGAGGTCTGGATGGCCGCCGAGCACGAGGGCGAGGAGCGCACCGCGGAGGAGATCTCCCAACTCCTCTACCACCTCCAGGTGATGATGGTCGCCCGGGGCATCTCCCTGGACGACGTCTACGCCCACCTCTGACGTCCGTACGCACCTCTACAGCCGACCGGCAGAACAGGAAGACACACGACCATGCTGCGCATCGCCGTCCCCAACAAGGGTTCCCTCGCCGAGCCTGCGTCGGCGATGCTCCATGAGGCCGGCTACCGGCAGCGCACGGACCGCCACGAACTGGTGCTCACCGACGCCGACAACGACGTCGAGTTCTTCTTCCTGCGCCCCCGCGACATCGCCGTCTACGTCGGCTCGGGCCGCCTTGACCTCGGCATCACCGGCCGCGACCTGCTGCTCGACTCCGGCGCCGGCGCCGAGGAGATCATGCAGCTCGGCTTCGGCGCCTCCACCTTCCGCTACGCCACCCGCCCCGGCACCGCCGCCGGCGTCGCCGACTTCGGCGGCAGGACCGTGGCCACGTCCTTCTCCGGACTGGTCGCCAAGCACCTGGCGGACCACGGCGTGGACGCCGACGTCGTGCACCTCGACGGCGCCGTGGAGACCGCGATCAAGCTCGGCGTCGCCGAGATCATCGCCGACGTCGTGGAAACCGGCACCACGCTGCGGCAGGCCGGTCTGGAGATCATCGGCGAGCCGATCCTCACCTCCGAGGCGGTCGTCGTCCGCGGCACCGGCTCGCCGCGCGAGGAGCCGAAGGTACGGCAGTTCCTGCGCCGGATGCAGGGCGTCCTCGTCGCCCGCCGGTACGTGATGATGGACTACGACATCCGCGCCGAGCACCTGGAGCAGGCCGTCGCCCTCACCCCCGGCCTGGAGTCGCCCACCGTCTCCCCGCTGCACCACGAGGGGTGGGTCGCCGTCCGCTCGATGGTGCCGACGGCCGACGCCCAGCGGATCATGGACGAGCTGTACGAGCTGGGTGCCCGCGCCATCCTCACCACCACGATCCACGCCTGCCGCCTGTGACCGCCGACGAGCTGCCGGTCACCTTCCGGCCACGCCGCACCCGGGTGGTGCTCGCCACCGCGGGCTTCGCGATCTTCGCCACGCTCACCGCGATCGGCATGACGCTGAGCATGAACGTGGGGGAGCGGATCAGCTTCGTCGTCACCGGGCTGCTCTTCCTCGGCGGCCTGCTGCTGCTCGGCCGCCCCAAGGTGGTCGCGGACGACGACGGCGTCACCGTCACCAACCTGACCCACCGCCGGCATCTGGCCTGGGCCGAGATCCTCCGTGTCAACCTGCGGCCCGGCGACCCCTGGGTCCTGCTCGACCTCGCCGACGGCACCAGCCTGCCGGCGATGGGCATCCAGCCGGGCATCGCCAGGCAGCAGGCCGAGCAGGACGCGCGGGCGCTCGCCGGGATGGCCGCGGAGCGCGGCACGAGCGCGTCCGGCGCCTGAGTCTGCCGCACGCCCCGGGGTCGTGTTTACTCTGGTGCGCAGGGCCCCTGAGGGACCCTCCCGGAGCCGCGCGCACCGGGTCACCCGGCGACCCGAGGAGTGAGCCCCCCAGGGCGATGGACGGATCCTCCTGTAGTACCGGCGCCGCCTTCCGCGCGGAGGCGGCGCGATGATCACCTCACTGGCCCTGCTCGGCACGGCGTTCCTGCTCATCCTGGCCAACGGCTTCTTCGTGGCGGCCGAGTTCGGGCTGGTCGCCGTGGAGCGCCCGGAGGCGGAGCGGGCCGCCGCGGCCGGTGACCGGCACGCCGCCCGGGTCGTGGCCGCGCTGCGGCAGCTCTCCTTCCAGCTCTCCGGCACCCAGCTCGGCATCACCCTCACCTCGCTGGTCGTCGGCATGCTCGCCGAGCCCGCGCTCGGCCGGCTGCTGCGCGGCCCGCTGACCGCCGCCGGGCTGCCCGCGGGCGCGGTGCCCGGCACCGCGCTGGCCGCCGGGGTGCTGCTCGCCTCCGCGGCGCAGATGGTCCTCGGCGAACTCGTACCGAAGAACTGGGCGGTCTCCCGGCCGCTGGCCGTCGCCCGCTTCGTCGCGGGACCGCAGACCGCGTTCTCGCGCTTCTTCCGCCCGCTCATCGCGCTGCTCAACACCGCCGCCAACCGGCTGGTGCGGCTGCTGGGCGTCGAGCCGGCCGAGGAGCTGGCCTCTGCCCGTACGCCGACGGAGCTGGGGTCGCTGGCGCGCAGCTCGGCCCAGGCCGGGATGATCGAGCCGGACGCCGCGGACCTGTTCGTCCGCACCCTCTCGCTCGGCGAGCTGACCGCGCAGCACGTGATGACGCCGCGGGTGCGGGTGGTCGCCCTCCAGTCCTCCGCCACCGCCGCGGACGTCCTCAACCTCACCCGCGCCACCGGCCTGTCCCGCTTCCCCGTCTACGCCGACCGGCTGGACGAGGTCACCGGCCTGGTCCACCTCAAGGACGCCCTTGCCGTCCCGGCCGGGCGCCGGATGCGCACCCCCGTCGAGCGGATCGCCGTGCCGCCGCTGCTGGTGCCGGAAACGCTGCCGGCGCAGCCGCTGCTGGAGCGGCTGCGCGGCGGGCAGCCGATAGCCGTGGTCGTCGACGAGTACGGCGGCACCGCGGGCGTCGTGACGCTGGAGGACATCGTCGAGGAGCTGGTCGGCGAGGTCCGCGACGAGCACGACCGGGAGGTCGACGGCGTCCCCGACCTCAGGTCCGCGCCGGCCGCCGACGGACGTCCGGCGTGGGACGCCGACGGCGGCTGCCGCCTCGACGCGCTGCGCCGGATCGGGCTCGCGGCGCCCGAGGGCCCGTACGAGACGGTGGCGGGGCTCGTCGCCGCGCTGCTCGGCCGGATTCCGGCGGCCGGCGACACGGCGGCGCTGCCGGGCTGGCGGCTCGCCGTACGGCACGTCGACCACCACCGGGCGGCGCTGGTACGGCTGGTACGTAGCGCGGACAGCGCGCCAACCGCGTCCGCGACGGCCGCCGCGGCGGCCCCGGGCCGGGCGCAGGGAACGGCCGCGTGAGCGCGCTCCAACTGGCCTTCGCCGCGCTGCTGGTGCTGGCCAACGGGTTCTTCGTCGGCGCCGAGTTCGCCCTCGTCTCCGTACGCCGCAGCCAGATCGAGTCGCACGCCGCCGCCGGCTCCGCGCGCGCCCGCCGGGTGCTGTACGGGCTGGAGCGCCTGCCGCAGATGATGGCCGCCGCGCAGTTCGGCATCACGGTCTGCTCGCTGACCCTCGGCGCCCTCGCCGAACCCGCCATCGCCTCGCTGCTGGAACCCGCCTTCCACACCGCCCACGTCCCCCCGGGCCTCATCCACCCGCTCGGCTACGCCGTCTCGCTGGCCGTCGTCGTCTGCCTCCACCTGGTCGTCGGCGAGATGGTGCCCAAGAACCTGGCGCTGGCCGCCCCCGCCGCCGCGGCGCTGTGGCTCGCGCCCGCGCTGGTCGCCTTCGCCCGGCTCTGCCGGCCCGCCACGGCGCTGCTCGGCGCGCTGGCACGGCACCTCCTGCGGCTCTTCCGGGTGGAGCCGCGCTCCGCGCTCACCAGCGTCTACACCACCGAGCAGCTCACCGACCTGGTCGCCGACTCCCGCGAGGCCGGGCTGCTCGGCGACGGCGAGCAGCGGCGGCTCAACGACGCGCTGGGCCTCGGCTCGCGGCCCGTGACCGACGTGCTGCTCGACCCGGAGTCGATGGTCGCCGTCGCCGCCTCGGCCACCCCGCGGCAGGTCGAGGAGCTGACCGTACGCACCGGCTACTCGCGCTTCCCGGTGCGCGGCGCCGGCGGCACCGGCCCGACGTACCTCGGCTATCTGCACGTGAAGGACGTCCTCGATCTGGACGAGCCCGACCGGGCCGTGCCCGCGCACCTGTTCCGGCCGATGACCGTGCTGCGCCCCGGACTGCCGCTGGACGACGCGCTGGCCGCGATGCGACGCGGCGCCTCCCACCTGGCGGCGGTGGCGGACCCGGCCGCGCCGGGGCGGGTGCTGGGACTGGTGGCGCTGGAGGACGTACTGGAGCTGCTGGTCGGGGAAGTGCGCGATCCCGCGCACCGGCTGACGGTGCGTCAGCGTACGGCGGGAGGGACCGCCGCGGAGGGCGTGCGCACCTCGGTCGGCTGACCGGGCGCCGCGGCCTCAGCCCGCCTCGCTCTCCTCGCCCGGCTCGCGGCCGGAGAGTATCTCGCCGTACGCCTGCATCAGGTCCGGCAGCCGCAGCGTGGCCAGGTCCTCGCGGCCCGGCGGGCCCGGGTAGGCCGACAGCCGCAGGTCGCGGTAGGCGCAGCTCTTCTCGTACAGCGTGCGCAGGAAGCGGCCGTTGCCCAGCTCGTCGATCCAGCCCTGGTCGACGACGTGCCCGCAGATGCTGCGCAGCTCCTCGACGGCCTCCTCGTCCCACTTGTCGCCGTTCTGCGCGGCCAGCACCTCGCCGATGGCGGTCAGCTCCAGCGGCCGGTAGCTGGGGAAGTCGACGCGCGTCGTGAAGCGGGACGTCAGGCCCGGGTTGCTGGAGAGCAGGCGGTCCATGCCCTTGGGATAGCCGGCGAGGATGACGACGAGCCGGTCGCGGTTGTCCTCGGCGCGCTTGAGCAGCACCTGGAGGGCCTCGTCGCCGTACGCGTCGCCGCGGGAGTAGCCGACGCCGGCGAGGCTGTACGCCTCGTCGATGAAGAGCACGCCGCCGAGCGCGGAGTCGATCAGGTCGTTGGCCTTCACCGCGGTCTGGCCGAGGAACTCGCCGACGAGGTCGGCCCGCCCGGCCTCCACCAGCCGGTCGCTGGCCAGCAGCCCGAGCGCGTAGAAGACCCGGCCCAGGATGCGCGCCACGGTGGTCTTGCCCGTACCGGAGGGGCCGGAGAAGACGAAGTGCCGTTTGGGCGGCTGCACCGGCAGGCCCTCGCCCGCCCGCAGGCGCGCCATGTTGAGCTGCGCCGACAGCGCCCGCACCTGGCGCTTGACGGGGTCCAGGCCCACCATCCGGTCGAGGTCGGCCAGCGCCTCGGCGAGCATCGCGGGGTCGGCGGCGGCCGGCTGGTGCGCGGAGCCCGCGTGCAGCGAGGCCCGCTCGCGCAGCACGCCCGCGCCGCCGGCCGGGGCGGGCGGGCGCAGCACCTCGTCGGCCGGCACCAGCTCCCGGCCGTCGGGCGCCGGGGGAGCGGGGTCGCCGGGGGCGGTCTCCTGCTCGGCGCCGCCCAGGGAGACCGACGCCAGGCCCGGCACCGGGTCCAGGCCGTCGAAGTCGTCGAGGCCGTCGATGGCGGCGATCCGGGCCGCGGTGTCCATGAAGGAGGGGTCGATCCGGTGCACCGCCCGGTACAGCGGCAGCGCGGCGGCGCTGCGGCCGGAGCCCTCCTGCGCCCGCGCCAGCCAGTAGCGCAGCTCCTTGCGCTGCGGCTGCTCGCTGCGGCAGCGCATCAGCGCGGCGGAGAGCATCGGCACGGCCTGCCCGTACATCTCCAGCCGGACCCGCGCCATGCCGGCGAACAGCCCGGCCTCGATGCCCAGCAGCGGGTCCTCGGTCAGCGGCACGGTCAGCCGGACGAGCTGCTCCCAGTCCTTGACCAGATACGCGCGGCAGGCGTGCAGGAAGCGCACCTGCGGGTCGGCCTCGGCCGGGGGGCAGGCGGCGAGCGCCTGCTCCAGCTCGGCGACGTGCCGGCCGTCCAGCCAGTGCGAGGCGTGCGCGAGCAGCAGGTCGCGGCCGGAGTCGAGCACCGGCTGCACCCACCAGCCCAGCCAGTACCAGGAGTTGAGGGGGCGGCGGTGCCGGGCGCGCTGCTCGCCGAAGCGGTCGCGGTGCCGGTACATCTCCAGCAGCGCCGTGGCGGTGTCCGCGCGCAGGGCGTGCAGCCCCAGCCAGGCGTCGGCCATCTGCGGGTCCAGTTGTACGGCGGACCTGAACTCCTCCTCGGCCCGGGTGTACGCGCCCATGGTGTAGGCGTCGACGCCCCGCAGCCAGGCCAGCTCCGCAGGGGCGTCCGGCCCGCGCGCGCCGTTGTCCATCACGTAGCCACCAACCGTTCCCCCGTGGATCTCCCCGGGTCGCTGGTCGGCCGTCCCTCACGAACTCCCCTGCGGAACAGGGGAGTTGCGGCAAAGACGGCCTGTTCGCATGGTACCCGCGGCGGCGATGCGGGCCGACGGCACGTATCGGACGCGCACGCGGGGGACCCGGCCGCCCGACGCGGTGACCGTGGGTGAGGGGAGCCCGGTCCGTAAGTCATCCAATTGTTCCCTCTTTGGACAGAACGAAGCCCCCGATCACGGGGGAACAATCGGGGGCTTCGCGCGTGAGGCGGTGCCGGTGGGGCCCGCTCACTGAGAACGTAAGTCCTGTACTGCCCCTGGGTCAAGCGGAGTTGGGGCGTGGAGGGGCCTATTCCGGCCGGGCCTGAGACCGGCTACGCACGGTGTGCGCCCCGCGTGGTCACCGGGCGTGCGCAGGCCCCTGGACCAGCCGGTACGCGTCCCCCTGACGCACCACCAGAAGGCCGGCGTGGGGGCGGGACGGGTCGGCCGAGAAGTGCGCACGCTCCGCCCGCTCCCAGCCGTCCCAGAACCCCGCCAGCCCCGGCCCGTCGCGCCGCCGCCCGCGCGCCCACGCCGCCGCGGCCGGCACCTCCAGCCACAGCAGCCGGGCGAGGCGGGGGCGCAGCTCCCGCCGGCCCGCGCCGACGCCCTCGACGAGCACCACGGGCGCCGGGGGCAGCGTGCGCCGCGCGGTGAAGGCGCGGGCCTGCCAGTCGTACGCGTCGTAGACCGCCGGGCGCCCCGCGGCCAGCGGGTCGAGCACCTGGCGCCGCAGCCGGCCGGTCCAGCCGAAGGGCGCGCGGTGGGTCGCGATGTCGTCCAGCCGGAGCACGGGCGCGCCGCCCAGCGCCCCGGCGAGCCGGTCCGCGAACGTCGTCTTGCCGGACCCGGCGTGGCCGTCGACGGCCACCAGCCGCACGGGTCCGCAGGACGGCGCGAGGCCGCGCAGCTCGCGGGCCAGCGCGGCCAGTGAGGGGTCGGACGCCGGGGCGTGGGTGGCGCTCATCGCCGCAAGGCTACGTCGACCGCCCCGCGGGGCGGTTCTCCACCCCAGGTCACACCAGTGGTATGAACCAATGTTCACCCATCTCATAGCACGGATTGACTTCCTAACGGCAGAGGGAGGGTGAATAGTTGTGGCCTGCCCCCCAGCACGCGCCGCAATCGTCTGGAGAGTCCGCCATGCCCCGAAGTGCGTCACGGCGCGCCGTACTGGCTGCCGCCCTGGCGGCCGCAGCGGCCGGTGCCGCCCCGGCCGCGTCCGCCTCCGCGCTCGCCGCCCCGACCGTGCCCGGCGGCACGGCCGGCCGCCCGCCGCTCGGCAGCTCCCTCGTCGACTACCACGGCTGGTCCTCCGCGTCCGCGTGGCGCCGCGGCAGCGCCCGCGGGACGAAGGCCGCCCCCGGCCGCCGCCCCGGCATCGTGATCGGCCGGCCCGCGGGCCGCACCGACTACGCCGACCCGCACACCGGCACCACCGCCTCCTGGGAGTACGCCACCTGGACCTCCCCGGTCCACCGGCTGGCCCCGCCCGCCACCGAGGTCGTCGCCTCCTGGAACGCCGCCACCCCGGCCGGCACCTGGCTGATGGTCGAGCTGCGCGGCACGTACAACGACGGCGGCCGCACCCCCTGGTACGTGATGGGCCGCTGGGCCGCGGGCGACGGCGACATCCGCCGCACCACGGTCGACGACCAGAGCGACGGCAAGAGCAGCATCTGGACCGACACCTTCGCCATCGACGACGCCGCGAGCGGACTGCGGCTGGTCGACTACCAGTTGCGGGTGACCCTCTACCGCAAGCCCGGCAGCGCCGCGACGCCGCAGGTGTGGCGGGTCGGCGCGATGGGCTCCGACGTACCGGACCGCTTCGAGGTGCCGGCGAGCACGCCGCGGCTCTCCCGCGAACTGGCCGTCCCGCGCTACTCGCAGAACATCCACGTCGGCCGCTACCCCGAGTACGACAACGGCGGCGAGGCGTGGTGCAGCCCCACCTCGTCCCAGATGATCATCGAGTACTGGGGCCGCAAGCCCGCCGGCCGGGACCTGGAGTGGGTCAATCCCGACTTCGACGACCCGCAGGTCTGCCACGCCGCCCGCTTCACCTACGACTACCAGTACGAGGGCTGCGGCAACTGGCCCTTCAACACCGCCTACGCGAGCACGTACCGCGACATGCACGGCGTCGTCACCCGCCTCGGCTCGCTGGCCGACGCCGAGCTGCTCGTCGCCGCCGGCATCCCGCTGATAACGTCCCAGTCCTTCATCGAGGCGGAGCTGGACGGAGCGGGCTACGGCACGTCGGGCCACCTGATGACCGTCGTCGGCTTCACCCGGGACGGCGACGTCGTGGCCAACGACCCGGCCTCGCCGAACAACCCGGCGGTGCGGCACGTCTACAAGCGCCGGCAGTGGGAGAACATCTGGCTGCGCACGAAGCGCTACGACGCCGCGGGCGCGGTCCGCTCCGGCACCGGCGGCATCTGCTACGTGCTGTGGGGCAGCGAGATCACCGGCGCCCAGCGCGCGGCGCTCGCCGCCGTCGGCATCCGCTGACGCCGCGGAGCGCGACACCACCGCAGGACCCGCCCCGCCAGGAGAAGGGGGGCGGGTCCTCGGCGCGTACGGGGGGTACGGGCGCGGGCGGGTGTCAGGTGCCGAACAGCTCCGCGCCGGCCGGCCAGACGTAGCGCAGGCACCCCGGGGAGCCGGCGAGCCTGGCCGGGTCGCCGCCCGGCGGCGGGACGAGGGCGCGCTCCGTACGGGTGCCGCCGAGCGCGGCGTAGAAGGACTGCGCCCGGTCGTTCTGCTCCAGCACCCACAGGTGCAGCCCCGACCCCGGCGAGCGCTCCGCGACGCCCCGGGCGGCCAGCCGCATGAGCCGGGCGCCGACGCCGCGCCGCTGACTGCCGTACGCGACGTGCAGGTTGTCCACCAGCGCGCCCCAGCGGGGGTGCTCGTCCAGGACCGCGTGGGCGAAGCCCACGACGGCGCCGCCGGACTCGCAGACGTACGTCAGGCTCCCTGCCCCGCCGACGCGGCCGCCCCCGGCGCGGAGGTCCGCCAGCCGTGCGGCCCAGACCGCCTCGCGGTCGGCGACGACATCGCCGTCGAGGAAGGCGTCGGAGTAGGCGCCCCGGTAGTGGCGGCGCCAACTGGCCGCGTGCAGCGCGGCGATGGCCGGCGCGTCGGCGGCCCCGGCGGCGCGGAAGTGCGGCTCGGGGCTCGCGGCGTGGGCGGCGGGCCCGGCGGACACGGCGGGTTCGGGCGCGGACTGGGTCACCGGAAGAACTTAGACGAGCGCGCCCGCCGGGCGCATGCCGATTTCTCCGCCGGGCGCCACCTGGCCGGCGCGGATCGCCGGGGGAGCCGACCGGAGCCCGGCGGTCGGCCTCCGCGCGGACCTCGTGGTGGGAGTCGTGCGAGGTGACGCGCATCGCCTCCTCGTACGCCGCCAGCGCGCCCCGCATCGCCGAGCCGGCCGGCCCTCGGCGGCGTACGACGCCCTTGAACCAGGTGAGGAGGCCCATTACGGCGATCAGAGCGCCGGTCAGGACCAGATACGGCACGACGTCTCCCATGCCGGGTCAACTCCCGGTCCCCCCGCGGGGTTCCACCGCAGCCCGGCCGCGCCCCGGCCGCGCCCCTGCGGCGTCCGGCGGCGTCCGGCCGAGTTCAGCCCTCGACGAACTTCAGGCCGATGACGCCCGCGAGGATCAGCCCCAGGCACGCCAGCCGGGCCGGCGACGCGCTCTCGCCCATCGCGAGGATGCCCACGGCGGCCACGCCCAGCGAGCCCAGCCCGACCCAGACGGCGTAGGCGGTGCCCACGGGCAGGCTGCGCAGCGCCATCGTCAGCACGATCACGCTCACCATGGCCGTCACCAGCCCGAGCGTCGAGGGCCACGGGCGGGTGAGGCCGTCGGAGTGCTTCAGCGCGGTGGCCCAGACGAGTTCGAGGCCGGCGGCGATCAGCAGGAATATCCAGGGCACGGTTTCTCCCGGGGGTCGTTCCGGTGTTGCGGTGGTGGCGCGCGGGCCGGGGGTGCCCGCGCTACGCGGCGAAGCCGCCGTCGACGGCGATCGCCGCGCCGGTGATCTGCGCGCCGCCGGGACCGGCGAGGTGGGCCACGGTGGCGGCGACGTCCTCGGGGCTGCCGTAGCGGCCCAGGGCGCTGATGGCGCGGGCGGCGTCGGCGCCGGGGGAGTCGGCGGGGTTCATCTCGGTGTCGGTGTCGCCGGGGTGGACGACGGTGACGGAGATGCCCTGCGGGCCCAGGTCGCGGGCGAGGCCGCGGGTGAGCCCCACCAGCGCGGACTTGCTGGCGGCGTAGAGCGTCCAGCCCGGTATCGGCACCCGCTCGACGAAGCTGCTGCCGATGCTGATGATCCGGCCGCCCGGGCCGAGGTGGCGGACGGCGGCCTGGGCGGCGAGGAAGACCGCGCGCACGTGGATCGCGAGCACCGCGTCCACGTCCTCGCGGCGCACCTCGGCCAGCGGCCCGTACGGCGCGATGCCCGCGTTGTTGACCAGGATGTCCAGCCGGCCCAGCTCCGCGGCGGCGCGGTCCACCGAGGCGACGACGGCGTCCGGGTCCGCGGCGTCGGCCTGGATGGCCACCCCGCGCCGACCGGCCTTCTCCACGGCCCGTACGACCTGTGCCGCCCGGTCGGGCGAGCGGTGGTACGTCAGCGCCACGTCGGCGCCCTCCTCGGCCAGCCGCCGCGCGATCGCGGCGCCGATGCCGCGGCTGCCGCCGGTGACCAGGGCCGTCCGGCCCGCAAGCTGTGTCATGAGCGTTCCCTTCGCTATCCGGAGAGTTCTCCGCTTACCTGGGAAGGGTAACCGGAGAGTTCTCCGGATGCCAGCGGGAACCGGAGAACTCTCCTCTTCGATATCCTCCGGACAGGAAGGAGCGCAGGTGACCCAGGAGGACGCGATCGCCGCCCGGCGCCCGCCCGGCACCGAGCTGCCCGTGGTCGGCGGCCCGCCGGCGGAGCGCGCGGACGCCGCGCAGAACCGCCGCAGGATCCTCGCCGCCGCGGCCGCGATGGTCGCCGAGCGCGGCCCCGACGCGTTGTCCATGGACGAGGTGGCCAAGGCCGCGGGCGTCGGCGTCGGTACCGTCTACCGCCGTTTCGGCGACCGCGCGGGACTGGCGTACGCGGTCATCGACGACCGCGAGGTGCAGTTCCAGGCCGCGTTCCTGAAGGGCCCGCCGCCGCTCGGGCCCGGCGCGGGGCCGGCGGAGCGCATCCGCGCCTTCCTGCACGCCCTGGTCGACCGCACCGAGGACCAGCTCGGGCTGCTGCTCGTGGCCGAGATGGACTCCGCCGACGCCCGTTTCACCGAGGGCTCGTACGAGCTGTACCGGCAGCACCTCGCGCTGCTCGTCGGCCGGGTCCGGCCGGAGGCCGACGTGCGCTGGCTCGCCGACGCCCTGCTCGCGCCGCTGGCCGCCAACCTCTACGGCTACCAGCGCCGCACCGGCGGCATGAGCGCCGACCGGGTCAAGGCCGGCTACGACGACCTGCTGGCCGGACTCGCGCGCGGCGGTGCTTCCGCCGCTCCCTGACGCCCCCGGGAGCCGGCCCCAGGAACCCGCCCCGCGGACCGGCCGGTTCGGCCGCCCGCGACGCGGCGTGACGGTGCGACCCCTGCCTGTCTCGCCGTACCGCCGATCGGGCATACTCCCCATCACCGCAGCCGTACATGCCGGCTCGCCGCAATCCGGCGGGGCAGCATCGGGCTGCACCGACACAACGGGCGGAGCCGCCACAACCCGGGCGGGTCCGCCGTCGACAGCGCCGTACGCGCGCCCGGCGAAGAGGAGTGCACCGCATGGCCGTACGTGGTCCGCTGCCCGTGGAACGCGAGCTTCCCACCGAGGAGTCCCGCGACCTGCTGGCCCTCGTCCGCGAGCTGGTCCGGCGTGAGATCGCCCCCCGGGCGGCCGAAGAAGAAGAAGCGGGCCGCTTCCCCCGCGAGCTGTTCACCGCCCTGTCGCAGTCGGGACTGCTCGCCCTGCCCTACCCGGCCGAGTACGGCGGCGGTGAGCAGCCGTACGGGGTCTACCTCCAGGTGCTGGAGGAGTTCGCCGCCGCCCGGCTGACCGTCGGCCTCGGCACCTCCGTGCACACCCTCGCCACCCACGCGGTCGCCGGCTACGGCACCGAGGGGCAGTGCAAGGAATTCCTGCCGGCCATCCTCGGCGGCGGTCTGCTCGGCGCGTACTGCCTCTCCGAGCCCGGCTCCGGCTCCGACGCCGCCGCCCTGACCACCCGCGCCGTACGCGACGGCGACACCTGGACGCTGACCGGCACCAAGGCGTGGATCACCCACGCCGGAATCGCCGACTTCTACACCGTCCTGGCCCGCACCGGCGGCCCCGGCCCCGGCGGCATCACCGCCTTCCTCGTCCCCGGCGACGCCCCCGGGGTCGGCGCCGCGCCGCTGGAGCGGAAGATGGGCATGAAGGGCTCGCCCACCGGCCTGGTGCACTTCGACGGGGTACGGGTCCCCGACGCGCGCCGTATCGGCGAGGAGGGGCAGGGCTTCGCCATCGCGCTCGACGCCCTGGACTCCGGCCGCCTCGGCATCGCGGCGTGCGCGATCGGGGTGGCACAGGGGGCGCTTGACACGGCGCACGGATACGCGCTGGAGCGTGAGCAGTTCGGCCGGCCCGTCGCCGACTTCCAGGGGCTGCGCTTCATGCTCGCCGACATGGCCACGCAGATCGCGGCCGGGCGCGCGCTGTACCTCGCCGCCGCGCGGCGGCGCGACGCCGGCCTGCCCTTCGCCCAGGACGCCGCGATGGCCAAGCTGTTCTGCACGGACGCGGCGATGCGGGTGACGACGGACGCGGTGCAGGCGCTCGGCGGCTACGGCTACACGGCCGACTTCCCCGCGGAGCGCTACATGCGCGAGGCGAAGGTGCTCCAGATCGTGGAGGGCACCAACCAGATCCAGCGCGTGGTGATCGCGCGGCACCTGCTGGGCACCGAGGCGGGCCGGGCGTAGGGGCCCGCCCGTACGGCGTCAGGGGCGCGGGACGGCGCGGGGAACGCCTGCGGGTGCCGCGGCGCCCCGCGCGGGGCGCAGAGAGCTACTTGCGCCGGCGCATCGCCGGCAGCCGCCGCCGCGCCGGGGCGTTGCCCGGGCCGCCGACGTGCGAGAAGGGCTGGCGCCGCCAGTCGAGGCCCTCGGGCAGCGTCAGCAGCGCCGCCGTGTCCTCGGCGCGGGCGTCGAGCCGCGCGTCCTGCGGCGCCGCGGCCGACAGCGGGCTGCCGGAGCCGGTGCACACGGTCAGGCCGAACGGGTTCGCCGGGGTGATGCGGGCGTGCTCGGGCAGCACGTCCTCGCCCTCCAGCAGGGCGATGGGCTGGACGCAGTCCGGGCAGAGCACCCGGAAGATCAGCGAGGTCTCGGCGAAACCGCCGTCGTCGTCCTCGACGACGGCGTCGGGATCGACCAGCTCGACATGCTCGGAACGGCGCATGCAGTTCCCCCTCAGGTTGGGCCACCTGGACGGTCACGTGGTGGTCTCGACCACAGCAAGGATTTCCCTCGCTGTCATCCGAATAATCGTCCACAGGGTCCCCCTCGCTCCCGGGTGGACTGTGGCCTTCGTCACACGCTGCCGCGTGCGCCGTATGCGCCCCCGGGGCGCCCTCCCCGGTTCCCCCGGCGGCCCCGGATGTACCGGACCGCCGCAAACGAAGTAGGTTGATGCGTTGTGGAGGAGTTGGACAGGCACATCGTGGAGCTGCTCGTCAGGGACGGGCGCATGAGCTATACGGACCTGGGCAAGGCCACCGGCCTGTCCACCTCGGCCGTGCACCAGCGCGTGCGGCGGCTGGAGCAGCGCGGCGTGATCCGGGGCTACGGCGCCATCGTGGACCCGGAGGCGATCGGCCTGCCGATGACCGCGTTCATCTCGGTGAAGCCCTTCGACCCCAGTGCCCCCGACGACATCGCGGACCGGCTCGCCGAAGTCCCGGAGATCGAGGCGTGCCACAGCGTGGCGGGGGAGGAGAACTACATCCTCAAGGTGCGCGTCGCCGCCCCGGCCGAGCTGGAGGACCTGCTCGCCCGCATCCGTTCGCTCGCCGGGGTCTCGACCCGTACGACGGTCGTGCTCTCCACGCCGTACGAAGCCAGGCCGCCGCGCATCTGACGGCGCGGCGCCCCCGATCCGAATCCGAGGCACCGCAGCCGTGACCGCCGACAGCCCCGCCGCCCGCCCCGCCCGCACTGCACCCCGCACCGCCGGCGGGACCGCGAACTCCGCGCCCGGCGCGGCCGGTTCCGCCCGCCGCACCGTGCTGCTGCGCGGCGGCACCGTCCACAGCCCCGCCGACCCGTTCGCCACCGCGATGCTCGTCGAGGGCGACCGCGTCGCCTGGGTCGGCTCCGAGGGCGCGGCCGACGGCTTCGCCGACGCCGGCACCGTCGACGAGGTCGTCCACCTCGAAGGCGCCCTCGTCACCCCGGCGTTCACCGACGCGCACGTGCATCTGACCGCAACCGGCCTGGCGCTGACCGGACTCGACCTGTCCGGCGCCACCGGCCTGCCCGACGCCCTCGCGCGGATCCGCGCGCACGCCGCCGCCCGCCCCGCGGACCGGGTGCTGATCGGCCAGGGGTACGACGAGAGCGGCTGGCCCGAGGGCCGCCCGCCGGCCCGCGCCGAGTTGGACGAGGCGGCCGGCGGCCGGCCGCTCTACCTCACCCGCGTCGACGTGCACTCCGCCGCCGTCAGCACCGCCCTGCTCGACCTGGTGCCCGGCATCGCCGGACGCGACGGCTACGCCGACGGCGAGCCGCTGATCCGCGACGCCCACCACGCCGTACGCCGCGCCGCGTACGCCGCCATGTCGCCCGCGCAGCGCGCCGCCGCCCAGGGCGCCGCGCTCGACCGGGCGGCGGCGGTCGGCATCGGCTCCGTACACGAGTGCGCGGGGCCCGACATCAGCGGCGAGGACGACTTCGCGGCGCTCCTCGCGCTGGCCGCCGAGCGGCCGGGGCCGCGCGTCACCGGCTACTGGGGCGAGGCCGTCACCGGCCCCGAGGACGCCCGGCGCATCCGCGAACTCGGGGCCTTCGGCGCGGCGGGCGACTTCTGCGCCGACGGCTCCCTCGGCTCGCGCACCGCGCACCTGACGCAGCCGTACGCCGACGGCCCCGGGCACTACGGCAACGGCTACCTCGGCGCCGCCGCGGTCGCCGCCCACGTCGCCGCCTGCACCGAGGCGGGGCTCCAGGCGGGGTTCCACGCCATCGGGGACGCCGCCGTCGCCGCCGTGGTCGACGGCGTACGGGCCGCGGCCGAGCGGGTCGGCCTGGACCGCGTACGGGCGCTGCGGCACCGCGTGGAGCACGCCGAGATGCTCACCCCCGAGACCGTCGCCGGGTTCGCGGAGCTGGCGCTCACGGCGTCCGTGCAGCCGGCGTTCGACGCCGCCTGGGGCGGCGAGGAGGGCATGTACGCGCGCCGGCTGGGCCCGGAACGGGCGCGGACCCTCAACCCGTACGCGGCCCTCCTGCGCGCCGGTGTGCCGCTCGCCCTCGGCTCCGACGCCCCGGTGACCCCGCTCGACCCCTGGCGCGCCGTCCAGGCCGCCGCGTTCCACCGCACGCCGGAGCACCGCATCTCCGCCCGCGCCGCGTTCACCGCCCACACCCGCGGCGGCTGGCGGGCCGTCGGCCGCGACGACGCGGGCGTGCTCGTGCCCGGCGCGCCCGCGGACTACGCCGTCTGGGCGGCCGGGGACCTCGTCGTACAGGTGCCCGACGAGCGGATCGCGAACTGGTCGACCGACCCGCGCTCCGGCACCCCCGGCCTGCCCGACCTCACACCCGGCGCCGAACTGCCCGTGTGCCTGCGTACGGTCGTGGCCGGAAACACCGTCCATGCGGGGCCGATCGGGTGAGTTAACGATCTTCGATAGGCCGAACGAAGGCCGTCCCGGGCGTGGGACCGCCGCCTGATTTCGGGACTGACCAGCCGCTTCGGCAAAACGCCACAGGTGACACGGCTGTTGACACGCAGCGGGCAACGGCGGGTAGTTTCGGCCGAGTCCACCACAGGACGTCCGGCCGGATCACCTCCGCGCAGTCGTGGAACGCTCTGGGCCACGGATGGTGTGCCGCACCGGCGCCCCATCGCAGGCAGCCAGGTCCAGGACTCCGGCACGGGGGCGAGGGAGGATGGCATCCGTCGGGCTGGTGTGACCCCGGGTGGGGCCCGGACGCTCAGTAGACAACGGCCCTCGGTCGATCCGCAGCCAGCGGGTCCCAGGTCGGACCGAAGGGCGCCGGGCCCGACCCGCAGCGGCACCGTGCGCGGGCGGGTACGGCCCCAGGAGCCGCCGCCGCCCCTGCCGGCACCCCTTCCCCGGTTCCCTCCCCTCCGCGGCTTCCGCAGGCCGCACCGGATCCCCGCGCCGTCCCGCGGTACCGTTGCGCACCGCCTCGGTGCCGGACCACGGTGGACTCTGGCTATGGTGGGCGTCCTGTCCCGCGCGGCCGCGTGCCCGCGAGGACGGCTCAAGCGGGAATTGCGGAAGGGACGGCAGTGACAGACGGGGTTCAGGGGCGCTACGGCCCGCTGGGCGGGATCCTGGTGATCATCCCGACGTACAACGAGGCCCTGAACCTCGAGTCGATCGTCTCCAGGGTGCGGGCCGCGGTGCCGGACGCCGACGTCCTGGTCGTCGACGACAACAGCCCGGACGGCACCGGGAAGCTCGCCGACGAGCTGAGTGCCGACGACGGGCACGTACACGTGCTCCACCGGGCGGGCAAGGAGGGCCTGGGCGCCGCCTACCTCGCCGGCTTCGGCTGGGG
This sequence comes from Streptomyces sp. 184, assembly GCF_045781775.1. Taxonomy (NCBI): domain Bacteria; kingdom Bacillati; phylum Actinomycetota; class Actinomycetes; order Kitasatosporales; family Streptomycetaceae; genus Streptomyces; species Streptomyces sp. 184. The sequence goes on from NZ_CP123230.1 coordinate 4,024,768, forward strand.
CCTGGAGCGCGGCTACGGCGTGCTGGTCGAGATGGACGCCGACGGCTCGCACCGGCCGGAGGAACTGCCCCGGCTGCTCACCGCGCTGAAGGGCGCCGACCTGGTGCTCGGCTCCCGGTGGGTGCCCGGCGGCCGGGTGGTCAACTGGCCCAAGTCCCGGGAGTTCATCTCCCGCGGCGGCAGCGCGTACTCGCGGATCTGGCTGGGGCTGCACATCCGGGACGTCACCGGCGGCTACCGCGCGTTCCGGCGGGGGACGCTGGAGGGCATCGGGCTGGGGAACATCGCCTCGCAGGGGTACTGCTTCCAGGTGGACCTGGCCCGGCGGGTGGCCGACGCCGGCTACCACGTCGTCGAGGTGCCGATCACCTTCGTCGAGCGGGAGCGCGGCGACTCCAAGATGAGCAAGGACATCTTCGCCGAGGCGGCGTGGCGGGTTCCTGCGTGGGGCGTACGGTCCCGGCTGGGGCGGATTCTCGGCCGCAGGCACACTTGAGTCATGAGCGATCGCATTCCGCAGCCGTACGAGGACCCGGCAGGCTCCGACGACCGGGGGGCGGGCCCCGGCGGCTCCGGCCGCCCCACCGGCCCCGGTGACGGCCGCGGGCGCCCCGCGCGCCGGCGCCGCTCGCTCGCGCGCACCCTGGCGCCCCTGGGCGTCGCCGCCTGGGCGCTGCTGGAGCTGTGGCTGCTGATCGTGCTCGGCGCCGAGATCGGGGTCCTGGGCGTCTTCGCGGTGCTGGTGGGCGGGCTCGTCCTGGGCACGGTCGTCATCAAGCGGGCGGGCCGGCGGGCCTGGCGGTCGCTCACCGAGCAGGTGCAGCGGCAGCAGAGCGGTGCCGCGGCGGACCCGGAGGCCGGCCGCGGACGCGGCTCCGGCAACGGGCTGATGATGCTCGCCGGGCTGCTGCTGATGGTGCCCGGGCTGGTCACGGACGCGGCGGGGCTGCTTCTGCTCCTGCCGCCGGTACGGGCGCTGGTGAGCCGGCGCGCGACCCGCATGGTCGAGCGGTCGGCGGCGGGCCGGGACCTGGGGCACGTGTACACGCAGTCGCGTATCCACCGCCCGGACGGCAAGGTCGTCCAGGGCGAGGTGATACGCGAGGACGACGACGAGGACCGGCCGCCGGGGCGCTGAGCCCGCGGCGGCGGCCGTCAGCCGTCGCCGGCTCCGGGCCCGGCCGCCGTCCCGGAGGGCGGGCCCGAAGCACCGCGGCGGGCCCGGATCACCGGGCCCCCGTACCGTTTTCGGGCACCCGGAAGGGCCCGTCCCACCGCTGGGACGGGCCCTTCCGGGTGCCGTTCGCCGCTGGCGCGGCGCCGCGTGTCAGGCCGACTTGCGGCTGTCGCGCGGATGTACGGCGATGTTCATCGCGCCGGAGCGCAGCACTGCCAGCCGCTCGGCCAGGACCTCTTCAAGCTCGTCGCGGGTGCGCCGCTCCATGAGCATGTCCCAGTGCGTCCGGGCGGGCTTGACCTTCTTCTCCTCCGGTCCCTCGCCATCGACGAGCAGCGCCTGCGCGCCGCACGTCTTGCACTCCCACTCCGGCGGGATCTCCGCCTCGACCGAGAACGGCATCTCGAACCGATGGCCGTTCTGGCATGCGTACTCCACCGCCTGGCGCGGGGCCAGGTCGATGCCGCGGTCCGTCTCGTAGCTGGTCACCACGAGTCGCGTGCCGCGAAGAGCTCGCTCACTCATGAATCGTTGCCTCCCGGGCTTGTCGCCCACAGGACAGGTGTCGCTGTCGTCGTCATCCGGTCAACGTCCGGTCGGCGATGAAGATTCCCGTTCCGGGACATGCGTCGCCCGTCGTGCCGCCCCATTGCTTCTACCCACTGGCGTCCGCTTTGTCACGTGTGACGGAGATGTCACCGGCTGATTTCATCTCACTGCATGCTGTAACGGTCCGCCTGCCGAGCCGGAGGCGTACACTACCGCTCCCCGACAGGCCGCACATAATTCACCTCGCGGGTGTCGCGTCACACTCCGCCCCGTCGGCGGGCTCCGGCTCGGCCGGGGCGGGCTCCGGGATCGCGAAGACGCGCAGGAAGAACTGCGCCAGCGGGCCGATCGCCAGGGCGTAGACGACCGTGCCGGCGCCGACCGCGCCGCCGAGTGCCCAGCCCGAGGCCAGCACGGCGATCTCGATCAGGGTGCGGACCAGCCGGACGGACAGGCCGGTGCGGCGGTGCAGCCCGGTCATCAGCCCGTCGCGGGGCCCGGGCCCGTAGCGGGCGGAGATGTACATGCCGGTGGCCACGCCGTTGAGGACGACGCCCGCGAGCATCTGCGGTATCTGCAAGGCCAGGCCGTGCGCGTCGGGCAGCACCGCGAGCGAGGCGTCCATGGCCAGGCCGATCACCACGACGTTGGAGACGGTGCCGAGCCCCGGGCGCTGCCGGATCGGGATCCACAGCAGCAGCACGGCGGCGCCGACCACGATCGTCGCGACCCCCATGGACCAGCCGGTCTGCTCGCCGAGACCCTGGTGGAAGGTGTCCCACGGGTCGAGCCCGATCCCGGCGCGCACCATCAGCGCGCAGCTCAGCCCGTACAGCGTCAGGCCGACGTACAGATGCGCGAGTCTGCGGGACGTACGAGATCCCTTCGAGCGCGACAAGACTGGCTCCCCTCTGGTCCTGTTGGATGGCTGCGTGCCACTATGTGGACTGGACTTGTGCGGGTGATATGGCCAATCAGGGAAAGGTGGCCTGGTTTTCATGGCGGAATGGACATCGGCCGTCGGCGCGGTGCAACTCGCGCGGCTGCTGCGGTCGCAGGAGAGCGCGGGCGCCGTGGCCCTCGACCGGGCCGGCCGCCGCGTGCCCGCGTACCGCTCGCTGGCGGACGGCGTGCGCCTGCTGGTGCTCGAAGGGCGCATCCCGGTGGCCACCCGGCTGCCCGCCGAGCGCGAGCTGGCCGCCGCCCTCGGTGTGAGCCGCACCACCATCGCCGCGGCGTACGAGCACCTGCGCGCGGCCGGCTTCCTCGAATCCCGCCGCGGCGCCGGAAGCTGGACCTCCGTACCGGCCGGGCATCCGCTGCCCACCCGCGGCCTGGAGCCGCTGCCGCCGGACGCCACCGGTTCGATGATCGACCTCGGCTGCGCCGCCCTGCCCGCCCCCGAGCCGTGGCTCACCCGCGCCATGCACGGCGCGCTGGAGCAACTGCCGCTCTACGCCCACACCCACGGCGACTACCCCGCGGGACTGCCCGGCCTGCGCGCGGCCATCGCCGAGCGGTACACCGCCCGCGGGGTGCCGACCATGCCCGAGCAGATCATGATCACGACCGGTGCGATGGGCGCGATGATCGCCCTGTGCCGGCTCTTCGCCGGCCGCGGCGAGCGGATCGCCGTGGACTCGCCGAGCTACGCCAACATCCTCCAGCTCATGCGCGAGGACGGCGCCCGGCTCGTACCCGTGGCCATGGGCGAAGGGCTGACCGGCTGGGACGTGGAGACCTGGCGGCAGACCCTGCGCGACGCCGCCCCGCGGCTGGCGTACGTCATCCCCGACTACCACAACCCCACCGGCGCCCTGGCGAACGACGACCAGCGCCGCGCGCTCGTCGACGCCGCCCGGCGCGCCGGCACCGTCGTCGTCGCCGACGAGACGATGAGCGAACTGCGCCTGGACGACACCGGCGAGCCCCCGCGGCCCGTCGCCTCGTACGACCCGGCGGGCTCCACCGTCGTCACCGTCGGCTCGGCCAGCAAGGCGTTCTGGGCGGGGCTGCGCATCGGCTGGGTGCGCGCCGCCCCCGAGGTGATCCGCAGCCTCGTCTCCGCGCGCGCGTACGCCGACCTCGGCTCCCCGGTGGTCGAGCAACTGGCCACCACCTGGCTGCTGGAGGGCGGCGGCTGGGCGGCGGCCACCGGGCTGCGCCGCTCCCAGGCCCGCGCCAACCGCGACGCGATCGTGGCCGCCCTGCGGCGCCACCTGCCCGGCTGGGAGTACACCGTGCCGCACGGCGGGCTGACCCTGTGGGTGCGTACCGGCGGTCTGTCCGGCTCGCGGATCGCCGAGGCGGGCGAGCGGGTGGGCGTACGGATCCCCTCGGGCCCCCGGTTCGGCGTCGGCGGGGCCTTCGAGGGCTACGTGCGGCTGCCGTTCACCGTCACCGGCGCGGTCGCCGAGGAGGCGGTCGGCCGGCTCGCCGCGGCGGCCCGCATCGTGGCCGAGGGCGGCGGGCCGGTGGCGGCGGAGCCGGCGGGGGCGTTCATCGCCTGACGCGACGGCCGCCCCGGGCGGGCGGTTCCGGAGCCGCCGCGGGTCAGCCGGCCCGCGCCGCGGCGGTGTCCGCCGGCTCCGGCAGCAGGTCGAGCACCGCCCGCCGCAGCGCCTCGGGCGTCTCACGGTGGTGCGGGTCCGGCGTCGCGGGCACCTGGAGCCGGTGCACCGGGCCCTGGCCCAGGCGTACGTAGCCGCGCCCCGGCGGGACGTCGTACACCGGGGTGGTGTGCGGCGGGGCGCCGAGCACGGATTCGACCTGCCGCGCCGAGGCGGGCCCCAGCACGACGCGGGCGCGGGTGTGATCCCGTACGGCCGCGCCCACCGAGTCGGCGCAGTCGAACTGGTCCGCCACCACGACCGTGACGTTCGCCGCCCGGCCGTGCCGCAGCGGCACCTCCAGCAGCCCCTGCGGATCCGCCCGCCCGTCCGCGGCGGCCAGATGGGTCAGCGCCGCCGGCCGGTCCACGACGATCCACAGCGGCCGCGGGCCCGCCGACCTGCCGCCGCCCGCCCCGTCGCCGCCGGCCGGGCGCGTCAGCCGGCGCTCCGTCTCCTCCGCCGCCCAGCGCAGCAGCGCCAGGGCGCCGCCGACCGTGGACTCCACCGCCAGCACCCCCGGCCGCCCCGCCAGGAAGCCGAACTCGCCCGCACAGCCGCCGTCGACCACCAGCACCTCGCCGTGCGGCAGCGCCTGGAGGGCCAGCGACCGCAGCAGCGTCGTCGTGCCCGTGCCGGGCTGGCCGAGGGCGAGGAGGTGCGGCTCCGTGGAGCGCGGGCCGGTGCGCCACAGCACCGGCGGCTCGTCGCGGTCGCCGCTGTCCGTGCGCACCGGGAGCGTCCGCCGCACGCCCGCGGCGTCGGTGAAGCCGAGCACCGACTCGCCCTGCGCGGTGACGTAGGGCTGCGCCCCGATGTCGGTGGGCAGCGGGTCCAGGACGGCCAGGTCGAGGCGGTTGTCGTCCTCGTGCCAGTCGAAGAGGTACTCGCGCCCCCGGCCGCACTTGGCGTAGAGCAGTTGCTCGATACGCGCCCGGGCCTCCGGCTCGCCGTCGCGGAAGTACGGCGGGTAGCGCAGCCGCAGCGCGGTCAGCCGGCCGTCGCCGTCGGACTCGGCGTCGCTGAAGACCTGCTCGGTGTCGCCCTCGTGGGCGTAGAGGGGGTGCGGGTCGTCGGGGGAGGAGAAGTAGGGCACCAGCGCCTCGTACAGCGCGGTGAGCCGCTCCTGCCGCCGCGCCGCCGCGTCCTCGTCCTCCGCCGCCTCCGGCTCGGCCCGGTCGCGGCCGGCCCACACCGCCGCGGCCAGCAGCGCCGCGCCGGCGGCCAGCGGGCCGTACGGCATCAGGTAGACCAGCAGGAGGCAGGCGCCGGCGAGGAACGCCGTCGGACCCCGCCGCTCCGGCGGGGTCGCGCTCCAGCGCCGCCGGGCGGCGACCGCCAGCCGGGCGGCGCCGCGGGTGAGCACCACCACCGGCCGCAGCACGTCCGCGGCGCCGTCCGCCGCGGTCCTGGCCAGCTCACGGCCGCGGGCCGCCGGAGGGGTCCCGCGGCCGGGCATCCGGGCGAACGGTCGTCGCATGCGTCGGGTCTCCGAGTCCTGGGTGCGGGACGCCGGCGGGCCGGGGGCGTCCTAGATCTTGATGCCGCCCAGCAGGCTGGCGAGGCTCTGCCCGCCGGCCTTGATGCTGGGGGCGATCGCGGTGCCCGCCAAGTAGAACCCGAAGAGGGCGCAGACGATGGCATGGGACGGCTTCAGCCCGTCCTTGCGGAAGAACAGGAAGACGATGACACCCAGGAGGACAACGCCTGAGATCGACAGAATCACGGAAATCTCCAGGGGCGACGGAGCCGTCAGAGGTCGTTTGCCAGCCTGGCAGTCAGATTTACCGAAGAAAAGCGGCAATTGGGTGATTTGCCCTCAGCTCACCCGAGTGGCCGGGGAGCGGTCGCCGCCCCGCGGCGGCCGTGCTCCGGCGGGCGGAGCCGGCGGGCCGCGGGCGGCGTCACTCGTCCAGCTTCGCCTGGTGGGCGGGCGCCGGGCAGACGCGGCGGCCCTGCTGGTCGAAGACGTACAGGTGTTCCAGGTCGATCAGCAGCGGCACATGGGTGCCGGGCCGGACCATGACGTCGGGCCCGGTGCGTACGACGAGGTCGCCGCCGGCGATCGCGGCGCGCTCGGCGCTCTGCGGCGGCGCCTTCGGCATCGGGGGCGCCTCCAGCACCCCCACCGCCCCCTGGTCGGCCTGGTCGTCCTGGCCGAGGGCGTGCAGATGGGCCACCGCCCGCTCGCGCAGCCGCCCCAGCACGGTGCCCTCCTTGTTCTTGCGGTGCCCGCCGGGCGCCGAGTCCGTACGGGGGCCCTCCAGCGCCGGTACGACGGCCGCGCGCGAGCCGGTGTTCAGATGCAGCAGCGCCTCGTGGCCCAGGTACTCCACGTGCTCGACGATGCCGCTCATCGCGCACTCGCCGGGGCGCGCCAGCGACGGCCGGGCGATGCGCACCGCCTCGGAGCGCAGGCCCACGATCACCGGCCGGCCCTGCTGGATGCGGAGCATCTGGTGGTCGGGGGAGAGCGGTTCTGGCAGCACCAGGCTCTGCCGGCCGAGGTCGATGGTCATCCGGCCGGGCAGCGGCGCGTGCACGACGGCTTCGAGGAGGTTGATCCGCGGGGTGCCGATGAACGCGGCGACGAAGATGTTCTTCGGCAGCGCGTACGCCTCGCGGGGCGTACCCACCTGCTGGAGCACGCCGTCGCGCATCACGGCGATCCGGTCGCCGAGCGACATCGCCTCGGCCTGGTCGTGCGTGACGTAGACCGTGGTGACCGCCAACTCGCGGTTGAGCCGGGCGACTTCGGCGCGCAGGTGGTTGCGGAGCTTGGCGTCGATGTTGGACAGCGGCTCGTCCATGAGGAACGCGGTGGGCTCCCGGGAGATCGCCCGGCCGATCGCGACGCGCTGCCGCTCGCCGCCGGAGAGCTGCGCGGGGTAGCGGTCGAGCAGGTCCTCGATGCCCAGCAGCCGGGCGGTGGCGTCCACGCGCGGGCCGACGTCGCCGCGGGCCTCCAGCTTCAGCGGGAAGCCGATGTTGTCGCGGTTGGTCATCCGCGGGTAGAGGGCGAAGTTCTGGAACACCATCGCCATCCCGCGCTGACCGGGCGCCAGGTCGGCGGCGTCCTCGCCGTCGAGCAGCAACTGCCCCTCGGTGACGGACTCCAGCCCGGCGATCATGCGCAGCACGGTGGACTTGCCGCATCCGGAGGGGCCGAGCAGGACGACGAACTCGCCGGGCTCGATATCGAGGGAGAAGCGGTCGACCGCCCGGATGCCGCGCTCGTAGACCTTGGTGACGCCGTCCAGTGATATCGCACGTGACATGGTGTTTTGTTCCGTATTTCGGTGACAAGGATGCGGTAGACGTGCAGAGTTGGATTACGGGCCCCGAAAGATAGCGAAGTTCACCCGGGCTGGGAACGCCTTAGACAGCTCCTTGCGCAGGTCGGCACGCGAATGTGCCGGAACGGGCCTACTGCCGCCCGTGCGCGGGCCGTTGCAGCAGGTCCCGCTCGTCCGCCGGGACGAGGCGGGCGCCGTCGCCGTCCTCCTGGCGGGCCTGCTCCAGACGCAGCAGGGCGGTGTCACGGCCGCCGAGGGTGAGCGTCATCAACTGGTTGCCGAACCAGGGGCCGCCGGTCTTGCGCCAGCCGATCGGGTCGGCGGCGAGGCGGCCGTGCCGGGCGAGGGCACGGCCGAGGAGCCGGCCGGCGCGGCTCCAGCCGAAGCGGAAGCCCGCCCTTATGGGGGCGGGGACGCTGTTGTGCATCGGCGAGCAGGTGAGCTGCGCGACCACCGGCCGCGGACCCTCCGGCAGTGCCTCCCGCGGCCACCGCGGCTCGGCCACGTAGGCGTGGTGCACGTCGCCGGAGAGCACCAGCACCGTGGCGGGCGCGTCCTTCGCGCGGCCGACCTCGGCGATGAGGTCCGCCAGCTCGGCGAACGACCGGGGGAAGGCCGACCAGTGCTCCAGGTCGGCGCGCCGGCGCAGCTTCTCGCCCAGCCGGGCCCAGCGCGGCCCCCGCTCACCGGCGCACAGCGCGGCGTTCCACCCCTCGGCGTCGTGCACCGCGGGCGGCAGCAGCCACGGCAGCGACGTGCCGATGAGGAGGTGGTCGTACGCGTCCGTCCCGTCCAGCGCCTGCCGGCGCACCCACTCCATCTCCTCCGGGTCGACCAGCGCGCGGCTCTGCTCCTCCAGCACCCGCGCGGCGCGCGAGTCCACCATCAGCAGCCGGGTGCGGCCCAGGTCGCGGCGGTAGCTCCAGCGCACGGCCGCCGGGTCGGCGTCGGCCCGCTCGGCGAACCCGCGCAGCAGCTCCGTGCCGTCGCCGGCCTCGCGCACGGCCGCGTAGAGCGGGTCGGTGGCCAACTCGTCGGGGGAGAGGTTGCCGAGGTGCTGGTAGACCCAGTACGACATCAGCCCGCCGAGGATCCGCTCGCGCCACCAGGGCGCGGTGCGGATCGACGCGAGCCAGGCGGCGGAGGTGTTCCAGTCGTCGATGACGTCGTGGTCGTCGAAGATCATGCACGAGGGCACGGAGGCCATGAGCCGGCGCACCTCGGGGTCGAGCCAGGACTCGTCGTAGAGGTGGGTGTACTCCTCGTAGTCGGCGATCTGGTCGCCCGGCGGCACGTCGAGGTCGCGGCGGCCGGCGAGCCACAGGCGGGTGGCCTCGGAGGTCTCGTCCGCGTACACCTGGTCGCCGAGGAGCACCAGGATGTCGGGGCGCTCGGCGTCCGGGCGGGCGTCCAGCCGGCGGGAGAGGGTGTCGAGGGCGTCGGGTCCCACGGGGTCGTGGCCGCCGCCGGGCTTCGCGGCCCAGCGGCAGGAGCCGAAGGCCACGCGCAGCGCGGCGCCGGGCCGGGGGGTGCGGATGGTGCTCGCGGAGGCGCCGGGCAGCGGCCAGACCTCGTCGCCGTCCAGGAGCACGCGGTACGGGGTGGCGGCGCCCGGCGTCAGGCCGTCGACGGCCACGAGCGCGTAGTGGTGGCCGCCGACCGACCAGGTGCGGGAGCTGCCGCCGGCGCCGTCCGCGCAGCGGACCTCCGCCTTGCACGGGCCGCCGGTCTCGACCCAGACGGTGGCGCGGGTGCCGTCGGCGTACCGCAGCAGCGGGCCGAGCCGCAGTTCCGCCATCGCCGTCTCCTCGTCCCGGTGGTGTCTCGTGGTGTCCCGGTGGCTGCGCGCCACTGCGGGGGAACGCGCGGACCGGCCGGGAGGTTCCGCGGGGACGCGGGCACTTCCCGCCGGAAAGTCCGGCGGCGCGGGCCGGCGCGGTGGTCCGGCCGGGCGGGTCAGGCGACGGCCGGGGCGGGGACGGCGAGGCGCCCGGGCACGAGCGACTCCAGCAGAGCCAGGCAGCGGGCGAAGGACTGCCACTCGCGGTCCCGGTCGCCGTCCCCGTCGGCGTCCACGTCCGCCGGGCCGCCGGTCCCGGCGGGCGCGGTGAACCGGGACCACACGGCCTTGCCGAACGGCCCCGGGGCACTCCAGCCCCACGCGTCGCTGAGTGTCGCCACTATCTGGAGCCCGCGCCCGGACTCGGCGACGTCGTCCGCCTCGCACGGTGCCGGCACGCCGTCGCCCGGGTCGAAGACCGCGCAGACGACCTCGCCGCCGCGGCGTACGAGGGTGAGCGTCACCGGCTGCGGCTCGGGGGCGGGCAGCGGGGCGCAGCCGGGCACCCCGTGGCGTACGGCGTTGGTCACCAGCTCGGAGACGACGCACTCGACGCTGTCGGACAGCTCGGCGAGATCCCAGTCACGCAGCGTGGTGCGCACCGTGCGGCGGGCTTCGGCTATCGATCGAGGGTGGGCGTCGAGGGCGCGGGCAGCGAACGCCGAAGCCTCGGATCGCTCCCCGAAGGCTGCCGCCATGCCAATTCCCCGATCAGTAATGTCGCCTTGGAACGTGCTGGTTGTTCAATGGTGAGTGATATAGACCTCCGGATGCAAGTACAGATGCACTTTCATCCGCAAGCACAGGTGCACGTCCCCCGGTAAGTCGGGCATACGGGCCACGTGTGTTCCCGGGGTAGGGGACCTTCGGATGCGTGCGGCGGCCAATCAGTTACGCAGCGTGTCCGCCACCGTCGTCGCGACGGTCTCGACGACGTCGATGCCCGCCCGGTGCGAGGCGTGCCCGTCGGAGACGACGGCGACGAGGAGGGTGTGGCCGCGGTGCTCGACGCGGCCGATGCTGTTGACGTCCCACAGCCCGGTCGCCGAACGCGGCAGCCAGCCGTTCTTCAGCGCCGCCGCGCCGGCGTCGTCCGCCGCCGCGGACACGCCCCAGCGCTGGCCCTCGACCACCGTGGTCATCAGCTCCTCGACGTAGCGGCGCGAGTCGCGGCTGAGCGCCGAGCCGCCGTCGCCGTACACCGCGTCGAGCAGCGCCAGTTGGTCGGACGCCGTGGTCTGCGTCAGCCCCCAGGTGCCGCCGGCGCCGGGCTCGGTCGCGGTCAGGCCCAGGCGGCGGTTGGCCTCCGCGAGGCCGGGGCCGCCGCCGATGTCCCACCAGAGCGTGTCGGTGGCGGCGTTGTCGCTGCTGCGTATCATCGCCGCGGCCAGTCGCTCCTGCGCGGCGGTCAGCGGGGTGCCGGTGTCCTGGGCCTGGAGCAGCAGGGCGGCGAGTATGTCGACCTTGACGATGCTCGCGGTGTCGAACGTGCCCTCGCCCGAGCCGTACGCGGCCTCGGCGCCGGTGTCCAGATCCGCCACGGCGACGTCGTACCTGCCCGCCGCCTCCGGCAGCGCCTCCAGCGCTTGTGCCACCGCCTCGTCGGGGTCCTCCGGCGCGGCGGAGGCGGCCGGAGCGTCGGCGGAGTCTTCGGATCCTTCGGGCTCTTCGGGCTCTTCGGACTCCGCGGACCCGGGGGAGGGGGCGTAGTAGACGTAGAGCATGCGGGGGGCACCTGTGCGCTGCGCCGCGTCCGGCACGCCGGGGGCGGAGGACGACGCGGTGGCGGCGAGGACGACGAGGGTGGCCAGGGACACCGCCGTGGACGGCAGCGTGCGGAGGATTCGCGACACGTGCCGGACGCTAGGAGGCGGACGTCAGAAACGACTGGGAGCCGTGTGAACACCTGATGAAAAAGCCCGACGCCCCCGTCGCCCGGCGCCGGGGGCGCGGACCATAGCCCCCCGCCGGTCAGCGGATGATCGACACGATGCGGCAGGCCGCCCCGGCCAGCCGCCGGTCGCCGCGGACCTCGGCGCGGGCGAGGGCCGCCGCCGGCTCCACGCCCCGGACGCACAGCCGCCAGGCGGTCTCCGCGTCCAGCCGCACCAGCGCGTCCGGCTCGACTTCCCCGGAGGGCGCGGCCAGCGACCATCGCGCGCCCCCGGCCGGGCCGGGCGCGGTGGCCGTCGCCGTCCAGGCACCGCCGCCCGGGCCCGGCACCGCGATGCGCACCCGGGTCCCGGGAGGCGCCTCGGTGTCGCGCAGGGTGTGCGGCAGGGCCCGCATGAAGGTGTCCAGCACCGCGGCCAGCGGGCCGGGCGCGGGGTCGCTGGGCTGCCCGGCGGCGTGCCGGATCTGCTGCCGGTGCGTCCAGAACTCGGTGAAGTCCCGCGCCACGTCCAGCCAGCGCGGCGCCGGCTCGGCCCCGGCCCACGACACGCCCAGCGAAGCACCGCGCAGCGCGTCGCCCGCGAAGTGGGCGGCGACCCCGGCGCCGGCCGCGTCGAGCGCGCCGGTCAGCGACGCGGGGCTGACGCGGGCGTGGGCGTCGACCCACTCCTTATTGACGCGGTGGATGAACGCGGCCAGCGGCTCGCCGGGCGCGGGGGCGGGGCCGCCGGTGTGCCCGTCGCGCTCGCGGGCGAGCCGGCCGTAGAAGTCGCCGAGCAGGTGTGCGGCCACGTCGTGCACCGTCCAGCCCGGCACCGCTTCGCGCCGCCAGTCACCCGGCCGAAGGGCGCGCAGCGTGGCCATCAGCGCCCGCTGCTCGGGGGCGAACAGCGGACGGGCGTCGATCGGCGGGCCGAGCCAGGGCAGGTCCGGCTCCGCGGGGGTCACCTGCGGTTCCATGGCCGGATCCTGCCATCGGCGGACAGGGCCCGGCCATCCGATTACTGCCCGGCCCGGCCGGTGCCCGCGCAGCGGAACGTGCGGATCAGAACAGGCGGATCAGAACAGGCGGGTCAGCGCCGTGGCGTCCACCGGGTACAGCGGTTCCTCGCCCGCCAGCAGCCGCAGCACCTCGGTGACCGCGAACTCGCCCAGGCGCTCGCGGCACTCCGCGGTGCCCGCCGCCTGGTGCGGGGTCAGCAGCACGTTCGGCAACTCACGGAACGGGTGCCCGGCGGGCAGCGGCTCGGCGTCGAAGACGTCGAGGGCCGCGTCGATACGGCCGGTGCGCACCTCCGCCAGCAGCGCGTCCTCGTCCACGAGCCACGACCGCGCCGTGTTGACCAGCCCCGCGCCGTCTGCCAGCAGCGCCAACTGCGGGGCGCCGAGCAGCCGCCGGGTCGCCTCCGTGGCGGGGGCGTGCACCGCCACGACGCGGCTGGTGCGCAGCAGTTCGTCCAGCGGCAGGACCCGTACGCCCAGCTCCGCCGCGTCCGCCTCGGACAGGAACGGGTCCGTGACCGCCACCCGGGCGCCGCAGGCGCGGACCAGCTCGATGTACGCGCGGCCCGTGCGCGAGGCGCCGATGACGCCCACCGTGCTCGCGCCCAGCTCGTGCCGGTCCGGCGCCTGCCCGGCGCTCTCCCAGTCGGCGCCGCGGCGCATCGCGTGGTCGAAGCGGTGGATGCGGTGCAGCAGGGCGAGGGTGAAGGCGAGCGCCACCTCGGCGACCGGCCGGGCCATCGCGTCGCCGGCCTGCGTGACCCGTACGCCGCGGGCGAAGGCGTCCTCGGTGACGTACGGCGCGACGGCGGAGCCGGTGTGCGCGAGGAGTTCGAGCCGGTCGGCCACCGCGAGGAGCCCGGCGTCCAACCGCGGCGCGCCCCACGCGGTGACCAGCGCCCGGGCCCCGGGCAGCGCGGCGGCCAGCGCCGCCCGGTCGCCGTGCTCGTCGAGCACGGTCAGCTCCGCGGCGTCCGCCAGCCGCCGCCACACCCCGCCGGTGAAGAACTGCGCGCGCAGCTTGGGCGGTACGCACACCACCACCCGGTCCCGGGCGGCGACGCGGTCAGCGGAGCCAGTCATCCAGGTGCTCCTTCACGAAGTCGTCGTCGGTCAGCCACGGGTACGCGGCGGCGACGCGGGTCAGCTCGTCGGCCTGCCCCGGGGAGAGCGCCTCGCCCGGGTCGAGGCACCAGGTGCCCGCGAGCAGCCCCTGGCGCCGCAGCACCTCGTGTACCCCGGCGATGCAGCCGCGGAACCCGCCCCGTACGTCGAAGACCGCGCTGTTGGCGTCCGTGAGCTGCGGCCGGCGCGCCAGGCACCGCAGCAGCGCCTCGTGGTCACCGGCGCGGGCGCGGCGCACGTCCGCCAGCAGCCCGGCCGCCGGCCGGGTCCACACCGCCCACTGCCCGAGCAGCCCGCCGGCGAACCAGCGCCGGCCCGCGGCCGTGTCGTACGGGGTGAGCAGGTCGCCGACGATGTCGTCGTCGTTGCCGGTGTACAGCGCGACCTCCCCGGCGCGGCCGGCGGTGGCGACCGCGCGGACGACGTCCGCGGTGCGGTAGCGGTCGAACGGCGCGATCTTGATGGCGGCCGTCGAGGGCTGGTCGGCCAGCGCCGCCCAGAACGACGGCGACAGGTACCGCCCGCCGACGGCCTCCTGGAGATAGAAGCCGATCACCGGCAGCACCTCGCCGACGGCGCGGGCCCGCTCCAGCAGCCCCTCCTCGTTGGCGCCCGGGACGGCGGGGCTGAGCAGCACGGCGTCGTAGCCCAGCGACGCGGCCAGCTCGGCCTCGGCGACGGCCTGCGCCGTGTAGCCGCAGGCTCCGGCTATCCTCACCGCCGGCCGGCCCGAGGCCGCGGTGCTCTCCGCCGCCGTCTCCGCGGCGAGTTCGAGCACCGGCCGCAGCAGGCCGACCTGCGGCTCGCGGATGGCGAACTGGGTGGTGTGCACGGCGACGGCGATGCCGCCGGCGCCGGCGTCGAGGTAGTAGCGGGTCAGGGCGCGCTGGCGGCGCTCGTCCAGGCGCCGGTCCGCGGTCAGGGCGAGCGGGTGGGCGGGGATGACGGCGCCGTCGGCGAGGACGTCCAGCGGGGTGGGGCGGTCGGTGGGCATGGGGCGGCTCAGAACCTTCCGTCGCGTACCTGGAACTTGGTGGGCTTGCCGGACAGCGGCAGCCCGCGGCGCAGCCAGTCGGCCTGCCAGCCGACGAGGGTGCGCAGCGGGACGTCCGGGTAGCCGAAGAGAGCGTGGCAGGCCGCGGCGTCGGAGAGGAGGGCCGTGGGGGCCTCCGTTCCCGCGAAGACGGGCTCGGTGCCGAACTCGGCGCCGAACCGGTGCGCCAGCCGGCGCACCGCGGCGGTCTCGGGACCGGTGATGTTGAGGGTGAACGGCTCCCCCTCCCGGGCGTGCAGCAGCGCGCGCAGGGCGACTTCGTTGGCGTACCCCTGCCAGACGACGTTGACGTGCCCGGTGGTGACGTCCACCGGCTCGCCGGCGTGCACCCGCTGGGCGACGTCGGCGAGGACCCCGTAGCGCAGGTCGACCGCGTAGTTGAGGCGCAGCAGCGCCACCTTCGTGCCGTGGGTGAGGGCCGCGTGCGCGAACAGCCGCTCACGGCCCAGGCACGACATGGCGTACTCGCCGACCGGCCCCACCGGGTCCGACTCGGCCGAGCCGCCGGTGCCCACCGACACCAGCGGATAGACGTTGCCGGTGGAGAACGCCGCGACCCGCGCGTCCGCCCAGCGGCGGGCGACCCGCTCCGGCAGCCCGGCGTTCACCGCCCAGGCGTGCGAAGGCGCCCCGGCGGAGCCGAACTTGGCGCCGACCATGAACACGACGTTCCCCGCGTCCGGCAGCGCGGCCAGGTCGGCGTCCGGATCCATCAGATCCGAGGCCACGGTACGCACCCCCGCGGCCCGGAGCCGTTCGGCCGCGGCGGGGTCCGACCAGCGGGACACCGCGTGCACCGCCACGTCCGTACGGCCCGCGGCATCCAGCGCGCGCCGCGCCAGCAGGCACAGGCTCGGCCCCATCTTGCCGCCCGCGCCGAGCACCAGCAGGTCGCCCTCCAGCCGGGCCATGTCCTTCACCAGCCCCGGCGAGGCGGTGGCCAGACGCTCTTCGAGCGCTTTCTCGTCAGCGAACACGATCGGTTCTCACCCCTTGATCCCGGACGCCGTGACGCCCTCGGTGAAGTAGCGCTGGCCCACCAGATACGCGGCGAAGATGGGCACGAACGCGATGACGGAGCCGGACAGCACGACGTTCAGCGGCACGTTCTGCTGCTGGAGCGAGGCGATGCCGACCGTGAGCGTGCGCATGTCCGTGGACTGGCCGATGACCAGAGGCCACAGGAAGTCGTTCCAGTGCCACAGGAAGACGAAGACGCCGAGCGTGGCCAGGATCGGCTTGAGCAGCGGCAGCACGATGCGCCCGAAAATCTGCAGCTCGCTGCACCCGTCCAGGCGCGCCGCCTCGAAGAGCTCGTCCGGCAGCCCCTGGATGAACTGCCGCATGAGGAACACCGCCTGGGCGTTGGCGAGCGTCGGCACGATCAGGCCCCAGTACGTGTCCACGCCGCCGAGCTTCGCGATCATCGCGAACGTCGGGATCATCGTGACGTGGTACGGAACCATCACCATCGACAGGAACGACCAGAACATCGCCTCCCGCCCGGGGAAGCGCTTCTTGGCGAAGGCGTAGCCCGCCAGCGACGACAGCAGCAGCACGCCCACCACCGACACCAGCGAGTACAGCAGGGTGTTGAAGAGCCAGCGCGGCACGTCCTGGGAGTTCATGACGCTCTCGTACGCCTCGCCGCCCAGCGGCCACGGCACCAGGCTGCCGGGGAACTCCACCGCCGCCGCGGGCTTCAGCGACAGCACGACCATCGCGTAGAACGGGAAGACCGTGACGACGGCGGCCAGGGCCAGGAGCAGGCCGCGGACTATCCGCCCGCCGGTGCTGCCGCGCATCGCGTGCGGTACGACGTCGCGGTTCGCGGCGCGCCGCAGGCGGCGCTCGGCGCGCCGGGCGGCGAGCCCGGCCGGACGCTCCCGGGGCACGGCGGGCGGGCCGGCGGCGCGCTCCTTGTGCGGGGTCTTGGCGGGGGCCGAGGTCATGGTCAGTCGTCCTTCCCGATCGTCAGCCGCTGGACCAGCGCGACCACCAGCGTCAGCGCGAAGAGCGCCACGCCGATCGCCGCCGCGTAGCCCAGGTCGAAGTACTTGAAGCCGGCGTCGTAGAGCTGGAAGACCAGCGTGTAGCTGGAGTTGGCGGGGCCGCCGCCGGTCATCGTGTAGACCGCGTCGAAGACCTGGAACGAGGCCGTCGTCTCGATCACCGCGAGGAAGAACAGCGCCGGCCGCAACTGCGGCAGCACGATGTGCCGGAACCGCTGCCACGGACCGGCCCCGTCGGTGAGCGCGGCCTCCTCCAGCTCCCGCGGGATGTCCTGCATCCGCGCCAGCAGGATGAGCATCCCGTAGCCGAACCGCGACCAGATGCCCACCAGCGCCAGCGCGGGCACCACCAGCGTGTCGTGCGAGAGCCACGACTCCTCCGGCAGCCCGGTCCAGCCCGTCACCGTCGACCAGGGGCCGCCCGTGGAGAAGATCCACACGAACACGGTGGCGGCCAGCACCAGCGAGGTGACGACCGGCAGGAAGAACACCGACCGGAAGACCTTCGAGCCGCGGAACGCCCGCCGGGTCAGCAGCGCGAGCCCCACCGAGACCGCGATGGTGCCGGGGACGGCCAGCACCGTGTAGACCACGGTGACCTTCAGCGCGTCCCAGAAGAGCGGGTCGTCCTTGAGCCGGGTGAAGTTGTCGGCGCCGATGAAGCTGCCGCCCCCGGTCAGGGTGTAGTCGGTGAAGCTCATCAGCACCCCGGCGACCGCGGGGCCGAACCGGAAGGCGAGGAAGAGCAGGAAGCAGGGCAGGACGAACAGCAGCCCGATGCGGGCCTCGCGGCGCGCGTGCGGCCCGCTGCGGCGCCTGCGCCTGTTCCGGGTGGGTTCCGCGACGACTGCCACGGTGGGTCTCCTTGCGGTACGGGGGTGGTGCGGTGGTTGCGCGGCCCGGCCGGCGGCAGGGGTTCGGCGCCGCCGGCCGGGCGCGCTGTCCGTGCGGCCCGCGGCCGGTCCCGGGACCGCCGGTGGTCCGGGCCGCACGGGGCTTTGCGGGGCTACGGGGAGGGGAGGGGGCCGTGCCGGTCAGCGCGCGATCTGCGCGTCGGCCGCCTCGGCCGCCGCGTCCAGCGCGTCCTCGGGGCTCTTCTTGCCCAGCAGCGCGGCCTGGAGTTCGGGTGCGAGCACGCCCATCACCTCGCGCGCCTTGTCCTGAAGGGGACCCGCGTTCATGGCGGGCAGCGTGTCGGCGACGGCCTGCTGGAGCTCGTCGTCCGGGTAGAGGTCGTCGGCCGACTTACGGGCCGGGAAGTAGCCGGCGCCCTTCTCCAGCTCCGCGGCGTTCTCCGGCTGGGCGACGAAGTTGATCCACTTGCCGGCGGCCTCGGCGTCGGCGCCCTTCAGCATCGACAGCGCGCCCACGGTGCCGTAGCCCACCGACTTCTCGCCGGTCAGCGGCGGCTGGACGACGATGTTCCCGCGGCCCCAGAACGGCTCGACGTCGGCGGTGACGTTGGTCCACGTACAGGCGACCTTGCCCTTGGCGACCGGGGTCTGCTCCAGGTTCGGCGTGGTGGTGATGAGGTCCTTGGGCGTGTAGCCCTCCTCGACGAACTCCGTGAGGTACGTCAGCGCCTCGACGCCCGCCGCGTCGTCGAACGCCACGGACCCGCCGTCCTCGGCGAAGACCTCGCCGCCGGCCTGCCACAGCAGCGGGTAGAACGTCATGTTCAGCGTCTGCGCGGTGTCGCCGGTGTAGCTGAGCGCGTAGTAGCCCTCGTCCTTCATCTTCGGGCCCAGCGCCTTCAGGTCCTCCCAGGTCTCGGGGTAGGAGTCCTCGCCGACCGCCTCGAAGACCCGCTTGTCGCATATCAGCGGGTTGGCGCTGGTGAGGACCGGGGTGCCGAGGACCTGGTCGGAGACCGTCACGGACTCCAGCGCGAAGTCGGTGTAGTCCGACCTGGCACCGGCCGGCATGTAGTCGTCGGCCGGGACGATGTTCGGCGCGTACTTGGGCAACTGGTCCGGCACCAGGTAGACCACGTCCGGGCCCTTGCCCGAGGCGATGGCGGTGCCGAGCGCGGTGTCGCGGTCGGCCCAGGGGTAGGTCTCCACCTTCACCGAGAGGTCCGGGTTCTCCTTCTCGAACTTCTCGACCATGCCGTCCCAGTACGCCTTGTTCTTCGCCTCGTCGAAGATCACGGGGTACGTCCACATGGTGACGGTGCCCTTCCCGCCGCCCGCGCCGTCGCTGCCGCCGCAGCCGGCGAGCGCGACGCCGGCCAGTGCGGTGGCGAGCAGCGGTACGGCGACGGCTCTGGTCCGCGAACGCCGGTGGTGGATCAGGGTCATGGCTTCCTCCGGGGATGGGGCGGGAAAAGGGCTCGTGGGGGCGGGTGCGGATGTCAGCGGGCCGGCACCGCCTGGACGGTGCCGGTGTGCCGGGCGCGCTCCGCGGCGAACGCGGCGAGGTGGCTGCCGAGCGACGCGGCGGTGCCGGAGCGCAGCACGCCCGCCTCGCCGGTGGCGACGGCCCGTACGAAGGCGTCCATCAGCCCGGCGTCGCCGCCGCCGTGGCCGTCGGCGGCGTTGGAGCCGGCGGCGCCGACGGTGCGCACCGTGGTCTCGCCGGTGCGGAAGTCCTGCACGGTGACGCTCTCGCCGTCGCCGCGCAGCCAGCCGTGCGAGCCGAAGATGCGGGTCTGGCGGTGGGTCTGCTCGGTGAACGCGACCATCTGGAAGGTGGCCGTGGCCCCGCCGGACAGTTGCATGGCGAGGACCTGGTGGTCGACGACGTCGTTGT
The DNA here is from genome assembly GCF_045781775.1 of Streptomyces sp. 184. Lineage (NCBI taxonomy): Bacteria > Bacillati > Actinomycetota > Actinomycetes > Kitasatosporales > Streptomycetaceae > Streptomyces > Streptomyces sp. 184. Next base: position 4,044,076 of record NZ_CP123230.1, read on the forward strand.
CCGCGCGGTAGACGCACACCCCGTACGGGCCGGTGCGCAGCGCCTCGATCAGCCCGGCCGTGTCGGTCGGGTCTGTCGCGTCGGTGACGTGGGTGACCGGCCAGACCGGGCCCTTCTCGCGCAGCACCGGCAGGTAGAGCTTCGGCGCGCTGTACGGGCAGTCCGCTTCCACCGCGCAGTCCACGCACCGCTCCGCGGCGCCGGCCGGGGCGTTCTCGGGGCGGAAGTGCCCCAGCCCGCCGAAGCCGGTGACCTGCTCGATCCGGCTGCCGGTGACGTAGGCGATCCAGTCCAGGTCGTGGCAGGACTTGGCCAGCAGCATCGGCGAGGACGACGCCTCGCTGCGCCACGGGCCGCGCACGTAGCTGTGCGCGTAGTGCCACCAGCCGACCGGCTCCAGATGGTCGAGCGAGACCACCTCGCCCAGCACGCCGGAGTCCACGACCTCCTTCACCAGGTCGGTGTACGGCATGTAGCGCATGACGTGGCAGACGGCGAAGAGCACGCCGGCCCGCTCGACGCCCTCGACGATGCGCCGGGTCTCCTCCTCGGTGGGCGCGAGCGGCTTCTCCGCCAGCACCGCGTAGCCGGCTCCGGCGAAGGCGAGCACCGGGTCGACGTGGTCGCGGTCCTGGGTGGCGACGACGACCGCGTCGGCCTCCACTCCCGCGGCGGCGAGCGCGCGCCAGTCGTCGAACTCGCGCGGCGCGCCCACCGCCGCCCGGGCGGCCGGGCTCGGGTCGGCGACCGCGACCAGCTCGGCCCGCTCCGGGTGGGCCCGTACCCAGTCGGCGTAGGTGCGCCCGCGGTTCCCGGCGCCGGCGACGGCGACGCGGACGGGCCTGGCGGTGATCGGGGGATGCGTGGACACGGGGAACTCCTGTGCTGGGTGAGGGCGGTCGGGGGTGCGGGGGACCGGTCAGAGCCGCAGGTTGCCCGCGGTGTGCACGACGCGGTCGCCTTCGTCCGGCAGCGCGGCCCGGGCCACGCCGTCCTCGACGCAGCCGGTGTGCAGCAGGTGCGAGGCGCCGTCCGCGAAGGCGGCGGGCTTCAGTTCGAGACGACCGCCGGTGAAGGTGCAGCCCTGCGCCCGGTAGCGGTTGACGCCGCCGTCGAGCGCGACGTGCGCGGTGCCGTCCCCGGCGGTGGAGTCGACGCCGGTGAGCTGCCAGGTGACGGTACGGTCCGCACCGCCGCGCGACAGCAGCGCGCCCGCCTTGTTGGTGCCCGACAGCCGCGCTCCGTCCAGGCGCAGCCGCTGCCCGCCCGGGCCGGTCAGTTTGATCCCGGTGTCGGTGAACACCCCGCCCTCGACGGTGATGTCGGCGTGCGCGTACGACACGGGGTCGGCGCCGGGGGCGCCGGTGACCCGGCAGTGGTCGAGGACCAGCGGCCCGGTGCCGTTGAACGCCGCGCCCGCCGCGCCGTCGAGCACCGTGCGCTGGAGCGTCAGCGGGGCCTCGACGCCGGGGGCGGTGATCTCGGCGCCGGGCGCGAAGGAGAACGCCGAGTCGGCGACGACGTTCGGCCGCGCGGACCTGGCGGAGGACTGCGAGACGATCAGCGGCCCGCTGGCCGTACAGCCGCGTATCTGCGCGCCGTCGGCGTTCACCCACAGCATCCCGGAGCCGTCCAGGGCCTCCTTGCCGATGACGGTGACGTCCTCCAGCGTCAGGTCGGTGACCTTGACGCGGGCGACGAACCAGGAGCACACGTGCCGGCGGACGGTGATCCGCTTGGCCGCGCCGCCCCAGGCGGCACCGGAGTTGGCGAACGTCATCAGGCCGGAGTTGCCGGTGTAGACGAGGTCGTGCTCGAACTGGCCGTGGGTGACGAACGGGCCCTGGTCGTCGCCGTCGCCGTGGCAGTTGGTGACGTAGCAGTGGGCGGAGGCGGTGAAGTCGTTGAGGTGGCGGGCGTTGGAGGTGCGGCAGTTCGAGACGTGCCCGTAGAGGCAGTAGATCTGCTGGGTGAGATAGCCCGCGCCGCCGTACGTGACTGACCTGGGGTTGGCCAGCGTGCAGTTCTCGGTACGGAACCGCGTGCACCAGCGGCGCATGACCACCGGCCAGAAGGTGCCGGTCGCCTCGATGCCGGAGACGTCGCAGCCGACGGCGTACTCGTAGGCCACCGGGTGCGAGCCGCTGTACTGGTCGTCGCCGGCGCCCTCGAAGACGACGTTGCGCACGTGCGCCCGCTCGACGGGCTCGACGCGGGTCCAGGTCAGCGTGCGGCCGGCGGCCAGCGGCCAGCCGGTCTGGTAGCCGACGCGGATGTGCGTGCCGTCGACGATCCCGGTGACCTGGACGAGCCGCTGGATCTCCTTCTCGTAGCGGCCGGCCCCGGCCGCGTCCGACTCGACCGCCCACCACTGGCCGACGCCGAAGACGCCGGAGTCGCCGACCTCGTACACGTCGGACAGCTCCGGCAGCTCGGCGCCGAGGCTGTGCTCGTGGACGGTGCCGGTGACCTTGCCGCGGAAGAACAGCACCGCGCCGAAGGGGTTGTCGTGGTCGTTCTCCTCGATGCCCTCGGTGAGCATCCGGTTGCCGCCGAAGTCCAGTTCGATGTCGGAGCGGTCCGTGGTGTGGCGGCGGGTGAAGAGCAGGTCGGTGTGGGCCTCGATGCGGTGGACGCCCGGGTCGGCGAGCATCTTGTCCAGCGCGTCGTCGGCCGGCCGCTGGGGGCCGGTGTGGCCGTGGTCGCGGAAGTCCGCGACGCCGCTGCGGCGGCGGCCGCGGTCGCCGGGGCGCGCGGGGGCGGCGGCCTGGGCGGTGCCGGAGGAGGCCGCGGCGGCACCGGCGGCGGCCAGGCCGGCCAGACCGGTGACGCGCAGCATGCTGCGGCGGGCGGTGCTCGGGTGCTGCGGAACGCTCATGGCGGACTTCGCCTTCCGAGAAGGTCCGGATCGTGAGAAGCGTTCCTGCGGTGACTGCCGTGACGGCGGATGGCCTGTGGACCGCGGGCCGCCGGCTGCTGCCGGTGGCCGGTCCCGGGCGTGAAGGGCAGGCGCCGGGGACGGGTCCAGTGCATGTCGCGCCGCCGACCGGAAGGCCGCGGCGGATGGCTGGAAAGGTACGGCCGCCCCCGCCGATCGGTCAAGGGCCGGTTTTCCGCGGGCGGGCCGGGAGCGGCAGGCGGGCGGGTCAGCGGGCGGCGGTCCCGGGCGGTGTGCCGTCCGGCGAGGCGGCCGTGTCGCCGGCGTCTCCCGGCCAGCCCAGCTCGCGGCTGATCCGGTGGGCCGCGTCCCGCACCTCGCCGCCCAACTCCTGGTAGCGCCAGGCCGGCAGGCCGAGCTTGAGGCCGGTGATGCTGACCGCCCCGGCGCAGGCGCCGCGGTCGTCCCGCACCGGCGCGCCGATGCAGATGATGCCCTCGGCGTCCTCCTCGTCGTCCAGCGCGTAGCCGACGCGGGCGATGTCGCGCAGATGGGCCAGGAACGTCGCGGAGTCGGTGATCGTCCTGCCGGTGCGCCGCGGCAGGCCGTGCCGCTCGATCACCGCCGCCGCCTCGGCCTCGGGCATCGCCGAGAGCAGGGCCTTGCCCAGGCCGGTGCAGTGGGGGAGTTCACGCTCGCCCATGCGCAGGTCGAGCCGGACGCGGTGGTCGATCTCGACCTGGTCCACGACGACGGCCAGGCCGCCCTCGGGTACGGCGACGCGGGAGGCCATGCCGGTACGGGCGCTGAGGTCGCGCAGCACCGGGTGGGCCAGCCGGCGCAGCGAGACCTGGGAGCGGGCGCGGTCGCCGAGCCGGGCCAGGCCCATGCCGAGCCGGTAGCGCCGGCTCATGCCCTCGCCGTCGTCCGAGACCAGGCCGAAGGCGCGCAGCGTCTGGAGGGTGCCGAACGCGGTGCTCTTGGAGACCCCGCAGCGCTGCGCGACCTCCGTGACGCTCAGCCCGTCGCCGGGCGGCGGGCTCGCGAGAGCCTCCAGGATCTCGGCCGCGCGCCCCACGCTCTTGACCCAGTACTTCGGCTGGTCGGCATCCGCTCTGTTCGTCATGACCGAACAGCTTAGGGGGTGAGGTCGGGGTCCCGTCGAGCCCAAGGGGTTGACCGGCGCTTTTTTCGGCCGTAGAGTCTGGCTCTGTTCGGTAAGGCAGAACAGCGTTCTGAATAACTCAACTCACTGTACGCACCACCTTTTTTGCACCTCTCCTGCGACGACTGCCGGGCGGATGGCGCCAGGGTTCACGGGCCGGGCAGGGCCCGTGGAACCGAGACACTCGACGCAAGGAGCACGCACCATGAGCCCAGGCCCGGACGCCACCACCGCCGGAGCCGGAGCAGCCCTCGCCGAGCGCGCCCAGCGGGTCGTGCCCGGCGGGGTGAACAGCGGCCAGCGCAGCATCCCGGGCCTGCCGGGACTCGTCGTCGCCGGCACCGGCGGCGCCCGCTTCCGCACCGCGGACGGGGCCGAGTTCACCGACTACCACGCGGCCTTCGGCCCGCCGCTGCTCGGCCACAACGACCCCGACGTGGCCCGCGCCGCCGCCGAGGCCGGCGCCGTCCTCGGCCACATGGGCGTCGGCGTCACCGAGGGCGAGATCCGGCTCGCCGAGGAGTTGTGCGCACTGGTGCCCTCGCTGGAGAAAGTGCTGCTCACCAGCACCGGCAGCGAGGCGACGTTCCACGCGCTGCGCGTCGCCCGGGCCGCCACCGGCCGCCGGCTGGTGGTCAAGTTCCAGGGCTGCTACCACGGCTGGCACGACTCGGTCAGCCTCAACGTGATCTCCGCCCCCGACCGCGTCGGCGGCCACGACCCGATCTCCGCCGGCATCCTGCCCGAGGTCCTCGACGCCACCCTCGTGCTGCCGTTCAACGACAGCGCCGCCGTGCGCCGCTGCTTCGCCGAGCACGGCGCCGACATCGCCGCCGTCATCGTCGAGCCCGTACCGCACAACGTCGGCGCGCTCCTGCCGCACCGGGAGTTCCTGACCACACTGCGCGAGGAGACCGCGAAGGCCGGCAGCGTGCTCGTCTTCGACGAGGTCATCACCGGCATCCGGCACTCCCTCGGCGGCTGGCAGCAGATCTCCGGCGTCACCCCCGACCTCACCACCCTCGGCAAGGCCATCGCCAACGGCGCCCCCGCCGGCGCCATCGGCGGCCGGGCCGACCTGATGGAGCTGTTCTCCACCCGCCCCGGCGCCCCCGCCTTCTTCGCCGGCACCTACAACGGCCACCCCTCCGTGGTGGCCGCCGCGCTCGCCACGCTGCGCAAGGTGCGCGAGGAGCCCGTCCACGACCACGTCTTCCGGCTCGGCGAGCGGGTACGCACCGGGCTGCGCACCGTCTACGAGCGCCTCGGAGTGCCCGTCGCCGTCACCGGATACGGCTCCGTCTTCGTCACGTACTTCATGCCCGGCTACGACGGCGGCGCCGACCGGGCTCCGCGGACGTACACCGACCTGCTCGCCAACGACGCCGGCCTCTTCGTCGGCTACCGCCGCCGGCTGCTGGCGCACGGGATCTTCGAGCTGCCCCTGAACCTCAAGCGCAGCCACCTCTCCTACGCCCACGCCGACGCCGACGTCGACCGGCTGCTGGAGGCCACCGAGGCCGCCGTCGCCGCCGCGCTCGCCGACGGCGGCGCCCGCGACCTGGAGCACGCCTCCACCATGGGCGGCGCGACCCGGGCCGGCGCGGAAGGGGCGGCCCGCTGATGCTCACCGTCGACACCTCCCGCCCCACCGGCCCGGCCGGCCGGATCAGCCGCGTCGAGACCCTCATGCTCGGCACCGCCTGGCGCGACTTCGGCTACGTCCGCGTCCACACCGACGAGGGCCTGTCCGGCGTCGGCGAGATCACCCACCCGTACCGCGGCCGCGAGGTCTGCGCGCTCGCCGAGGCGATGAGCCGCCGCCATCTGCTGGGCGCCGACCCCTTCGACGTCGAGGAGATCTGGCTCCGGCTGCACCAGGGCGACTTCCTGCGCGGCGGCGACGTCGGGGGCGTCGTCCTCTCCGGCCTCGACCAGGCGCTCTACGACCTCATGGGCAAGGCCCTCGGCGTGCCCGCCTACCGGCTGACCGGCGGCGCCTGCCGCGACAGCGTCCCCGTCTACGCCAACGGCTGGTACGACGGGGAGCGCGACCCCGAGGTGTTCGCCGCCAAGGCCCGCGCGACGGTCGCCAAGGGCTACGGCGCGCTGAAGTTCGACCCCTTCGGCTCCGGGCTGCACGAGCTGAGCCCGGCCGAGCTGCGCCGCTCCGTCGGCCTGGTCGCCGCCGTGCGCGAGGCGATCGGCCCGGACGTCGAGCTGTTCGTCGAGGGCCACGCCCGCTTCGCCATGCCCACCGCGGTGCGGCTGCTGCACGAGCTGGAGCCGTACGGCATCGGCTGGCTGGAGGAGCCGCTGCCCTGGACGCACATCGAGCGCTACGCCGAACTGCGCCGGCGCGCGTCGTTCCCCATCGCCGGCGGCGAGCACTTCCACGACCGCTACGAGTACAAGCAGCTCTTCGCCACCCACGCCGTCGACATCGTCCAGCCCGACCTGTCCATGGCCGGCGGGCTCACCGAGGTGCGCAAGATCGCCGCCATCGCCGACGCGCACGGCATGCTCGTCGCCCCGCACAACTCCAACTCGCCGCTGTGCACCACCGTCTCCGTACACGCGGCGCTCGGCATCCCCAACCTCAAGGTGCTGGAGACCTTCGACGGGCTGCTGGAGGAATACGTCTTCGACGCCCTGCGCGGCACGCTGCCCATCGCCGACGGCCGCATCGGGCTGCCCACGGCGCCCGGCCTCGGCGTCGAACTCGCCGACGAGGTCTTCGCCGAGCACCCGCCCACCCACCGCTTCTGGAACATGTTCGAGGACGGCTGGGAGAAGCGGAACAGGAGCGCACCGGCATGATCACCGACGTCCACTCCCATCTCTTCCGGCCCGGCGCGGACTTCGACGAGGACTTCCGCGCCGAGGCCGCCCGCGCCCACGCCGGCGAGGTGGACCTCACGGTGCGCTGGGAGGACTACGCCGCCGCGGCCCCCGAGGGCACGCGCACCATCGTCGTCGGCGGCAAGGCCCGGCGCAGCGGGCTGTGGGTCGACGACGCCGCGGTGGCCGCGTACACCGCGGCGCACCCCGACCGGCTCACCGGCTACCTCTCGCTCGACCCCACCCAGCCCGGCTGGCAGGACGAACTGCGCCACGGCCACCAGGAGCTGGGCCTGGCCGGCATCAAGCTGATGCCGATGTACGCGGGCTTCGACCCCGCCGACGAGGCGTACGACGACCTCTTCGGCTACGCCGAGCGCCACGGGCTGCCGCTGCTGGTGCACACCGGCACGACGTTCGTCTCGGCCGCCCCGCTGGAGTACGCGATGCCCCGGCACCTGGACGCCGTCGCCATCCGCCACCCCGAGCTGCGCATGGTTCTCGCCCACCTCGGCCACCCCTTCGAAGGCGAGTGCATCGCCGTCATCCGCAAGCACCCGCACGTCTACGCGGACGTCAGCGCCCTGCACTACCGGCCGTTCCAGCTCTGGCACAGCCTGCGCCTGGTGCAGGAGTACGGCGTCTGGCACAAGCTGCTCTTCGGCAGCGACTACCCCTTCACCACGGTCGACGCCTCGGTCGCCGGGCTGCGCGAGATCGCCCGGATCCCGGGGATCCCCGGGCTTCCGCCGCTGGACCGGGACGAGGTGGAGAAGCTGATCCACCGGCCGGCCCTCGACCTGCTGGGGCTGTCGTGACCGGCGCGCAGGGGGAGCGGCGGCCGGGCACGGGGGACCCGGCCGCCGGCGCCGGCCGGTTCGACCTCACCGGGCGCACCGCCGTCGTCACCGGCGCCGCCCGGGGCCTGGGCCGCGTCTTCGCCACCGGGCTCGCCGAGGCGGGCGCCGACCTGGTCCTGGTCGACCTGCCGGACGCGCCCGGGCTGGAGGGGACGGCCGCGGCGGTACGGGCCCGCGGCCGGCGAGTGCGCGCGTACGGCCAGGACCTGGCGCGCACCGGCGAGCTGGCCGGGCTCGCCGACCGGATCCGCGCGGCGGCGGGGCCGCTGCACATCCTCGTCAACAACGCGGGCACCGCGGCGCTGGAGCGCTTCAACGAGATCACCGAGGAGAGCTGGTCGCGCGTCATGCGCGTCAACGCCGACGCGGTGTTCTTCCTCTCCCAGCGGGTCGCCGAGCACATGGTCGCCGACGGGGTGCCCGGCCGGATCATCACCGTCACCTCGAAGAACGCGCTCGTCGCCGAGGCCGGCCTGGCCCACTACAACGCCGCCAAGGCCGCCGCCCAACTGCTCACCGAGACCCTGGCGGTGGAGCTGGCGCCGCACGGCATCACCGCCAACACCCTGGCTCCCGGCATGGTCGACACGCCCATCGACGGCGAGTTCCCGCTGGCCCGCGAGGAGTTCGAGGCCGCGTACCGCGCACGCATCCCCCTCGGCCGCTACGCCCGGCCCGAGGAGTGCGTGGGCGCGCTGCTGCTGCTCGCCTCGGACGCCGGCGCGTACCTGACCGGGACCCGGCTCGTCGTGGACGGCGGCGTGCTCGCCGATCAGATGCCGCGGATGCGCTTCATGCCCCCGTACCGCAGCAGCCTCGCGCCCCCGCAGGACGGGACCCCGGACGGCTGACCGGCGCGGTCAGCCGCCGGCCACCGGACGGAAGGCCAGCCGGGCGCGCTTCGGCGGGAGGTGGACCTCCGGCAGGTCGACCTCCGGCAGCGTGACCTCCGGGCCCAGGGTGAAGCCCTCGCGGCGCAGCCGGGCGATCGCGGGCGCGTTGTCCGCGTCCGGCTCGGCCACCAGGCGCCGCGCGCCGGCCGCCGCCGTGAAGGCGGTGACGACCTCCATCAGCGCGGCCGTGAACCCGGGCTGCGCCGCGCCGGCGGCCGGGCCGATGAGCATGTGGACGCCCATGTCGCCGGGCTCGGCGGGGTAGCACTCCGAGACCCGGTCGGCGGCCGGGTCGTACGTCTGGAGCAGCGCGACCGGCGTACCGTCCCGCAGCAGCAGGTGGGCGTGGTGGGTGGCGAGGGTGTCCATGTGCGCGTAGACGTCGCGGACGTGCTCGCGGTCCAGGCCGGTCATGCCCCAGAAGCGGGCGCGGTCCGCGGCGACCCAGCCGTGCAGCAGGCCGGCGTCCGCGTCCGGGACGACGGGCACGACGCGCACCGTGCCGAAGCCGTCGACCTTCCGCTCGTAGCGCGGTGCACGGTCGCGGGGTGCGGGGTCAGCGGTCGCCATGGGACTCCTTCAGGGCCTGCCAGTCGGTGAGTACGGGAACCAGCTCACCGTGCAGCCACGGCGCGAGCTGGTCGCGGTGGTGCGGGTCGCCGGGGACGCCGCAGGCACCGAACGGGACCACCCAGCGGCTCCGTTCGCGGCGGGCGAGGTCCCAGACGTAGCGGGCGGCGGGGCCGCGGGCGCACAGGTCGGTGACGCCGGGGACGGCGGCGGTGGCCAGCACGCAGTCCTGGTCGCCGGCCAGGCCCGGCCACTGCTCGCCGCCGGCCCCGCCCCGCTCCCCGGCATCGCCGGGCAGCGCCTGCCAGGGTGCCAGCCGGTGCGCCTCGCCCCAGGTCGCGGGCTCGCCCGGCGCCGCCGCGGCGAGCTGGGCGGCGGCCTCCTCGGCGGCGGCCCGCACCAGCGCGGGCCGGTCGATCTCCGGCAGCCGGCCGGTGGTGAGCAGGGGGCCCAGCGCGTACGCGATCCGGGTGCGCAGATCCAGCCAGGGCAGCAGCAGCGCGGGGTACGCGGGCGGCTCGGCCAGCGGCGCCAGTGCGGGGTGGGCGGCCAGGGCCCGTACGACGGCGGAGCGCAGCCGCGCGTACGCCAGCGCGTCGGCGCTGCCGGCGTCCATCCGCAGGTCCCAGCCGAGCAGCCGGGCCCGCAGGTCGGCGGCGGCGGGGCCGAGTCCGTCGAGCCCGGCGAGGAGATCGAGCAGGGGGCGGGCCGCGGCGGCGAAGGTGTCGGTGTGGATCGCGGCCATGTCCCCGGCGCGCCACTGGTCGCCGCCGGCCAGCAGTTCGCGGATGCGCTCCGCGCGGTACGGCGGGGCGAACTCGGCGCCGAACGGGGCGGCCGGGCCGCGCTCGTTCGCCATCACCGCGATCCCGCCGGCCACGGGCACCGACGGCATCGGCGCGTGCCGCCCGCGCCACTCGAACGCCGCGTCCCACGCCGGTACGGCGCCCCGCAGGTTGGCCTCGTCGCGTACGGGCACCGTCCCGGCGACGCGGTGCAGCAGCCCGCCCTCGGTGTCGGCGGCGAGCACCACGTTGACCGGCTCCGCCCAGCGGTCCAGCGCCGCGTCCACGTCGGCGACGCGTCGGGCCGCGAGCAGCGCGGGCAGCGCGGAGAAGCCCGCGTCCCCGTACACCCGCGGCGGATACCGCAGGCTCAGCGCCTCCCACTCGCCGTCCCCGTCGCCGCTCCCGCCGCCTTCCGCCGCGCCGGGCGGGACCTCGGCGATCACCGGCCCGCGGCCGGTCTCGACCACCTCGACCGCGGCCGGCTCCCCGCCCGCGACCTCCACGGTCTCGGTGTGCGCCGCGGCCGGGCGCCAGCCGTCGGGGCCGAACGCCTCGACACGTCCCGCGCGGCGGCGCAGCCGCTCACGGTAGAGGTCCTGGTAGTCGGCCATCGCGTTGGTGATGGCCCAGGCGACGCCGCCGGCGTGGCCGAAGTGCGGCAGCCCGGGGACGCCGGGCACGGCGAAGCCGACGACGTCGTACTCGGGGCAGGCCAGGTGGATCTGCTGGTAGACCCCGGGATTCTCGATGAACCGGTGCGGGTCGCCGGCGATCAGCGCGCCGCCGCCGGCGGTCCGTTCGCCGGACACCAGCCAGCCGTTGCTGCCCGCGGTGCCGGGGCCGTCGGTGGCGAACAGGCCCACCGCGTCCGCGCCCAGCCGCTCGGCGGCCATCCGGCGCCAGAGCTTGGCGGGGAAGCCGGCGAAGAGGATGTGGGTGGACAGCCACACGGCCAGCGGCGTCCACGGCGACCAGCGGCCGGGCGCGAGGGCGGTCGCCGCGAACTCCGGCGCCCGGGCCGCGCCTTCGGCGAGTCCGGCGTTGACCCCGTCGACGTACGACGAGACCCAGCCGGCGGTCTCGCGGTCCTCCTCGGCCAGCCGCCGGAAGCAGCGCCGCGCGGTGTCGTCCAGCCGCGCGCGGCGGGCGAAGACGTCCCAGTCGAGGGCGGCTTCACCGAGGAACGCGGCGGCGGTGCCGGCGGCGCGGTGCCGCTCGACCTCCAGTTGCCAGGCGCGGTCGTGGGCGGCGTTGTGTCCCTGGGCGTAGGCGAGTTCGCGGGGGTCGGCGGCGCGGATGTGGGGGATCCCCCAGGAGTCCCGGTACACCTCGATGCTCAACGCCGTCGCCACCCCTCGCTCGAAAGAACTTAGGGTAGCCTAACCAAAAAAGTCGGGTGGGGCGCGGTCGGGGGTCCGCGCCCCACCCGGTCGGGGGCCTGCCTCAGTGCCGGACGAGGGCCGTCGGGGGGCCGTACCTCATCCGGACGAGGGGCCGCCCGGGCCCTCGTCCGCGGATTCCAGCTCGCGGGGTCCGCTGCCGGAGGGCAGCTCGGAGTGGTCGTGGTCGTGCTCGGCCGCGCGGTACTCCTCGGCGGTCGGCTTCGGGATCTGCGTGCCGGGCCCGAACATGTGGTGGGCGAGCTTGGCACGCACCCGGTTCGTGATGCCCACGGGTGGTCTGGCGACGCCGTTGGCGTCGGTCGCCGGTTCGAGTTCGTAGGGCTCCGGCTGGTCGTGGGAGGTGAGCTTGTGCAGCTCCTCCTGCGACAGCGGCTCGTGCACCTCGATGTACTCGCCGTGCGGCAGCCGCTTGATCATGCCGGTCTCGCGGCCGTGCAGCACCTTGTCGCGATCGCGCCGCTGGAGCGCCAGGCAGATCCGTTTGGTGACGATGAACGTCAGCACCGGCACCACGAAGACCGCGATCCTGAGGGCCCAGGTGACGTTGTTGACGGAGACGTGGAAGTGCGTGGCGAAGATGTCGTTGCCGCCGCCGATCAGGAACAGCACGTACAGCGCGAGCCAGGAGGTGCCGAGCGCGGTCCGCACGGGCACGTTGCGCGGCCGCTGGAGCAGGTGGTGCTCCCGCTTGTCGCCGGTGACCCACGCCTCGATGAACGGGTACGCGCCGATGGCGACCAGCATGAGCGGGAAGAGGGCGATGGGGATGAACACCCCGAGCGCGAGGGTGTGGCCCCAGGCGTTGATCTCCCAGCCGGGCATGATGCGCACCATGCCTTCGGCGAAGCCCAGATACCAGTCCGGTTGAGCGCCCGTCGACACTTGGTCCGGCCGGTATGGACCGACGTTCCAGATCGGGTTGATGCTCGCGATCGCCGCGATGAACGCGATGAGGCCGAAGACCAGGAAGAAGAACCCGCCGGCCTTGGCGATGTACACCGGCATGAACGGCGCGCCGACGACGTTGTTGTTCGTCTTGCCGGCGCCGCCCCAGTGGGTGTGCTTGTGGTAGAAGACCAGGATCAGGTGCAGCACCAGCAGGGCGAGCATGATCCCCGGCAGCACCAGGATGTGCAGGGCGTAGAAGCGCGGGATGATGTCGTGCCCCGGGAACTCCCCGCCGAAGAGGAAGAACGTCAGGTACGTCCCGACCACCGGCGTGGAGATCGTCGCACCCTCCACGAAGCGCAGGCCCGTACCCGAGAGCAGGTCGTCGGGGAGCGAGTAGCCGAGCAGCCCCTCGAAGAGGCCGATGAAGAGCAGCAGCCAGCCGAACACCCAGTTGATCTCGCGCGGCTTGCGGAACGAGCCGGTGAAGAAGTGCCGCATCATGTGCACGAGCATGCCGACCACGAAGATCAGCGCGGCCCAGTGGTGGATCTGACGCACGAGCAGACCGCCGCGCACGTCAAAGGAGATGTCCAGCGTGGAGGCGTACGCCTGGGACATCCGTACGCCGTTCATCGGCTCGTGCGAGCCCTCGTACACGACCTCGGTCATGGAGGGGTCGAAGAACAGCGTCAGATAGACACCGGTGAGCAGGATGACGATGAAGGTGTAGAGGCAGATCTCGCCCAGCAGGAAGGACCAGTGGTCCGGGAAGACCTTTCTTGCGTACCTGCGTCCGGCTCCGTGCAGGCCGAGCCGGCCGTCGGCCCAGTCGGCGAAGCGTTCGCCGGACGACGTCCCGGTGGGCGGCCGGGTACTCGCCGCGCCACCGGATGTGCCCTCCGCCTGGGTTACGGACATGCGGTTGCTCCTGCCTCCCTGGTGCACTCACTCCTAAGGACAGGAACAGAAGGCCGAATGTGACACGGAGACGGGGCGGTGTGAGCCACGTCACACCGGGCTCAGCCTCCCGGAATCTCCTGCTCGGTCCAGACGACTTTGCCGCGGGGGCTGTAGCGCACGCCCCAGCGGTGCGCCAACTGGGCGACGAGGAAGAGCCCGCGCCCGCCTTCGTCGTTGCTCGTGGCGTGCCGCAAGTGCGGCGCGGCGTGGCTGGTGTCGGAGACCTCGCAGGTCAGCACCGACTGGCGGATGAGCTTGAGCCCGATGGGGCCGGGGGCGTGCCGGACCGCGTTGGCGAGGAGTTCGCTGACGATCAGCTCGGTGGGCAGCGTCATCTCCCGCAGCCCCCAGTCCGTGAGCCGCCTGCGCACCAGGTCGCGGGCGTCGGACAGCGCGGAGGGATCCACCGGCAGTTGTACGGAGACCAGGTGGTCCGGCGGCAGCGCCCGCAGCCGGGCCGCCAGCAGCACCGCGTCGTCGCTGGGACGGGAGGGCAGCAGGTCGCGTACGGCGTCGTCGCACAGGTCCTGCACCGGGCGCGCCGGGTGGGCGAGCGTGCGGCGCAGCCGGGCCAGCGAGTCGCCGGGGCGCTCGGGCAGCAGGCCGTTGGTGTAGAGCGCGAGCAGGCTGCCCTCGGGCAGGTCCAGTTCGGCGCTGCGGAACGTACCGGAGCCGCCGCCCAGCGGCGGGCCCGTCGCCGCCTCGACGACCTCCGTGCCCCCGTCCGGCCGTACGACGACGGGCGGCGGATGCCCGGCGAGCGCCAGGGTCACCCGCATGGCGACGGGGTCGTGCACGGCGTAGACGCAGGTCGCCGCAGGCGGCGGGCGGCCCCGCTGCGGGTCGGCGAACGGGTCGGGCGGCTCCTCCATGAGCCGGGAGACCAGCGCGTCCAGATGGGTCAGCAGCTCGTCCGGCGGCAGGTCGAGCCCGGCCATGGTGTCGATCGCCGAGCGCAGCCGGCCCATGGTCGCCGCGGCGTGCAGCCCGGAGCCGGTCACGTCGCCCACCACCAGCGCCACGCGGGCGCCGGACAGCCCGATGACGTCGAACCAGTCGCCGCCCGCGCCGCCGGTGCCGGGGAAGGTGCCCGGCACGTACGCCAGACCCGTCTCGATCGAGCTGTTCTCCGGCAGTTGCGCGGGCAGCAGGCTGCGCTGGAGGGCGGAGGCGGTGGTGTGGGTGCGGTTCTGGCGGCGGGCGTTGTCGACGCTCACCGCCGCCAGCTCGGCGACCTCGGTGGCCAGCCGCAGGTCGGCGTCGTCGAAGTGGAAGGGGCGCTCGGAGCGGTAGAGGCTGACCAGGCCGAGGAGCGCGCCGCGGGCGGCCAGCGGCACGAGGATGAGCGAGTGCGCGCCCTCCGCGGCGGCGGGCAGGTCCGCCTGGCCGTCGTCGGTGCCGCTCCCGGGATCCGGCTCGGCATCGGCCTCGTTCTCGGGTACGGGCATGGGGTCCTGCCCCTCCGGTACGTCGCTCTGGAGGGGCCCGGGGTGCGCCGGGTACTGGATGAGCCGCGGGCGCAGGTCGGTCAGCGCGCGGGACTGCGGCGAGGCGTATGGGTAGCGCACCAGCGTGCCGACGCCCTGCCCCTCCCGGTACGCCGGCGGCGCCACCGCGGCCCGCCGCAGCGCCAGCTCCTCCGCCCCCGGCGCGGGCGACGACTGGTCGCCGCGCCACACCGAGTCGGCGATGTCGACCACCACCGCGTCGGCCAGCGCCGGCACCACCACCGCGGCCAGCTCGCGGGCCACGTGGCCGATGTCGAGCAGCGCGCCGATGCGCGCCTCCGCGGCGTACAGCAGCTCCAGCCGGGACCGGGAGCGCCGGCGGTCGGTGATGTCGCGGACGTGGGCGAGTACGGCCGCGGGGGCGCCGCCGTCGTCGTCCGCCATCGGGAACGCGGAGACCGACAGCACCCGGTCGCCGTCGCCGCCGGCCATCCGCACCCCGCGCACCGGGTCGCCGGTCGTGAGCACGTGCCGCAGCAGCCGCTCCAGTTCGGCCCCGTCGGCGACCGCCCCCACCTCCCGGGCGGCGGGAGCCGCGGTCCCCGTACGCTCGCCGCCGGCCGGCTCCTCCGGTACGCCCGGGAGCCGGTGCGCGGAGACGTTGGCGCGCAGCAGCCGCAGCTCGGCGTCGAAGACCAGCAGCGCGGAGTGCGCCCGGGCGAAGAGCACGCCGAGCAGCAGCGCGTCGAGCCGGCCGTCGTGGGGCGCGCTGGCGTGGGCACTGGCCATGCCCCCAATCTCGCCCCCGCGAGGGCATCGCGCATCCGCACGGGCGCGCCGGCGACGCGCACCGCGGGGACCGGCTCACCCGTTCGGGTGCCGCTACCCGTCCGGGGTCTTTGCCCGGCCGCGCTCCTGCCCGTCCTGGGCGCCGGTGCCGTCGGTCGGTGTCGGGGTGGGCGAGTGCGAGGGGGAGGAGGACTGCGAGCCGGAGGGGGTGCCGCTCGGCGCCGAGACCGTCGCCCGCGAGGAGGCGGTCGAGGACGGGCCGCCGGGCTTCGCGGAGCTGCCGCCGGGGCTGGGCCCCGGCGTCGTCGGGTCCGCCGGTGCGCTCGTCGGCGGGGCCGTGGTGGGCCGGGAGCGCTGCACGCGGTCCGGGTCGCCGGCCCGCTCGGCCGGCGGGCTCGTCGTCGGTGCGGCACCGGGGTCGGCGCTCGCGCTCCCGGCGTCGGTGGGCAGCGGCCCGAGCGGGGCGTCGGGGCGCTCGTCGGCGCGGGTCGCGTCGGGCGTACCGGCTCCGCCGAGCACGTTCGCCGCGACCAGCCCGGCGGAGATCGCCGCCACCCCCGCGGCCGCGAGGGCCGCCAGCCGTGCGCGGGGCGGGCGCCGGCGCCGGCCGCGGCCGTGCCGGGCGCGGTGGGGGACGACGGCGGGCTCCAGCATGTCGTCGTCCGGGGCGGCACGCGCGTACGGAGCCGTGTCCGCGGACGCCGACCGGGCCTCGGTGAACAGCTCCACGTCCCGCGGATCCGGCCCCGGCACGGGGGGACCCGGCTCCTGGAGCGGGGCGCTCCCGCCGCCCGCGGGGTCGACCGGGGCCGCGCCGGCACCGGCGCACCAGGGCGCGCCGGCCGCGTCGTGCCACCTGCCGCAAGCCGCGCAGTCAATCATGGCCACCTGACCTCGCCGTCCTTCCGTGGCGTGGAGGGGTCTGCCGACAACGGCTCAGTCTGCCAGCGGCCAACAGGGGCCGTAGCGTAGTGAATCGGTATATATGAGCGCCGTCTGAGACCCGTCTCACACGGCGCCCACACCGGCCTCCCGCGGTCACGGCGGTGACGGCGGTTACGGCACCACCACGATCTTCCGGCCCTTGCCGGCCGCGAACTGCTCCAGCGCGGCCGGGTACTGCTCCAGCGGCAGCCGGTCGCTGATGAGCAGCTCGGGGTCGAGCACGTCCGCGGCGAACAGCTCCGCCGCGCGCTCGTAGCTGTGCAGCACGGCCATCGAGCCGGTGATGGTGATCTCCTGGTTGTAGATGCGGTACGGCTCGATGGTGGCGGTCGTCGCGTAGTCCGCCACCCCGAACTGGAGGAACGTGCCGGCCTTCGCGACCCGGCCCAGGCCGTCCTGGATCGCCGCCGCGTTGCCGGTGGCGTCGATGACGACGTCCCAGCCCGCCGGCTGCCCGAACTCCTCCGGCGAGGCCGCCGCGCGGCTGCACCCCACCTTCTGCGCGGTGGCCAGCCGCTCGGGGTTGACGTCGACCACGTCCACCGCCGCCGCGCCGGTGCGCTTGGCCAGCTCCAGCATCATCAGCCCCATCGTCCCCGTGCCGTAGATCAGCACATGGGCCGCCAGCTTGCTGTGGAGCACGTCGTAGCCGCGCACCGCGCACGACAGCGGCTCGATCAGCGCCGCGTCCTGGGTGCGTACGTGGTCGGGCAGCCGCACGCAGTTGGCGACCGGCGCGACCGCGTACTCCGCCGCCCCGCCGGCGACGGTGACGCCGATGGCGCCCCACCGGTCGCACAGGTTGCCGTGGCCCGTACGGCAGTGGCGGCACTCGTGGCAGTACAGCGACGGGTCGACGGCGACCCGGTCGCCGACCGCGACCTCGGTGACGTCGCGGCCGATGCCGACGACCTCGCCCGCGAACTCGTGGCCCGGGACCACCGGCAGCGTGGGCGCGAACTCGCCCTGGAGGATGTGCAGATCGGTCCCGCACAGCCCGCACGCCGCCACGTCCACCACGACCTCGCGGGGGCCGGGAGAAGGGTCGGGGACGTCGGTCACGGTGACCGTACCGGGGGCTTCGATGACGGCGGCCCTCATTTGACGGCTCCTAGGGACAGGCCCTGGACCAGCTTGTCCTGGGCGGCGAACCCGGCGGCGAGCACCGGGAGGGAGATGGCGACGGAGGCGGCGCAGACCTGGGCGAGGAAGAGCCCCTGACTGGTGATGAAGCGGGTGAGGAAGACGGGGGCGGTCTCCGCCGTCACCCCCGTGAGCACCCGCGCGAACAGCATCTCGTTCCAGCTGAAGATGAAGCAGATCAGCGAGGTGGCGGCGATGCCCGGGCCGGCGACCGGGGCGATCACCCGGGTCAGCACGGTGGTGAGCCGGGCGCCGTCGATCTGCGCGGCCTCGACGATCGAGACGGGGATGTCCGCGAGGAACGACTGGAGCATCCACACCGCGATCGGCAGGTTCATCGACGTGTACAGCAGGACGAGCAGCCAGATGTTGTCGAGCATCCCGGTGTTCTTGGCGAACAGGTAGATCGGCAGGAGCCCGGCGACGACCGGCAGCATCTTGGTGGACAGGAAGAAGAACAGCACGTCGGTCCAGCGCTTGACCGGCCTGATGGACAGCGCGTACGCGGCCGGGAGCGCCAGCGCGAGCACCAGCACGGTCGAGAACGCGCTGGCCATCAGCGAGTTGAGCAGCGCGGGCCACGGGCTGGGGCCGCCGCCGGAGCCGAAGAACGTGCGGTAGCCGTCGAGCGTGAGCGACGCGGCGACCGCCGGCGGGTTGGCGGCGGCGTCCGACTCCGCGTGCAGCGACGTGAGCACCATCCACGCCACGGGCAGGAAGAACGCGATGCCGACGAGCCAGGCGAGCAGCCCGAGTCCGGCGCTGCGGCGCCGGGCCCGGCGCAGCGCGGGCGGCAGCGCGGTGCGGGCCGGCTTCGGGGCCGCGGCCGGTGCGGTCGAGGTCATGCGCGGGACACCTCCTCCCGGAACAGGGACGACACGACGCGCAGCGCGAAGGTCGCGATGACGATGGAGCCGATGACCACGAGCACGCCGGCGGCCGACGCCAGCCCGTACTCGTGCGCCTGGTAGAAGGTCTGGTAGATCGTGTACGGCAGGTTGGCGGTGCCCAGCCCGCCCGAGGTGATGGTGAACACCGCGTCGAAGTTCTGGACGATGTACACCGAGCCCAGCAGCACGCCGAGTTCCAGGTAGCGGCGCAGGTGCGGCAGCGTCAGATAGCGGAAGATCTGGAAGCTGCTGGCCCCGTCCAGCTTGGCGGCCTCCACCATCTCCGTCGGCCGGCTCTGGAGCCCGGCCAGCAGGATCAGCATCATGAACGGCGTCCACTGCCAGATCAGCGCCGCCTCGACGGCCATCAGCGGCATGTCCGACACCCAGTCCGGCTGCGGCGGCGTGTCGTCGCCGAACAGCTCCGCGACCCAGGTGATCGCGCCGTTGAACAGGCCGTACTCGGGGTTGTAGAGCGCGTGCTTCCACAGCAGCGCCGCGGCCACCGGCACCAGCAGGAACGGCGCGATGAGCAGCGTGCGCACCACGCCCCGGCCGGGGAACGCCCGGTCCAGCAGCAGCGCGACGAGCAGCCCGAGCACGACGCTGACCAGGACGACCGCGGCGGTCAGCAGCGCCGTGGTCACCACCGACTCGCGCAGGCTCTCGTCGCCGGCGACCTTGCCGTAGTTGTCGAGCCCGGAGAACGTGCGGTCGTCCGGGCGGAGCGAGTTCCAGTCGAAGAGGGAGATCACCAGCGTCGCCACGAACGGCAGTTGGGTGACCGCGATCAGGAACACCAGCGCCGGCATCAGCGGCGCGCGGGTGGCCCAGGCCCGCGCCCCGCGGCCCGGCCGGCGGGGTGCCGGCCGGCCCGCGCGCGGGGCCGGGCGCTTCGTGCGTACGGCGGTCGGGGCGCTCATCGGTCCTGGTACTCCCCGCCGACCTCCTCGGCCAGTTCCTGGGAGTTCTCCAGCGCGTCCTCGACGGACTGCTTGCCCGCGATGGCCGAGCTGATCTCCTGGGAGACCTTGGTGCCCAGGTCGGAGAACTCGGGGATGCCGACGAACTGGATGCCGGGCGCGGGCCGCGGCTGCGTGCCCGGGTCGCGCGGGTCGGCGCCCTCGATCGCCTCGCGGGTGATGTCGGCGAAGGAGTCGGCGGCCTTGAGGTAGTCCGGGTTCTCGTACGTCGAGGCGCGCTTGCCCGCGGGCGCGTTGGCCCAGCCCAGCTCCTTGCCGACCAGCTCCTCGTACTCCTTGCTCGACGCCCAGGAGATGAACTTCCAGGCGCTCTCCGGCCGTTCCGACGCCTTCTGCACGCCCCACGCCCAGGTGTAGAGCCAGCCGGAGGACTCGGTCTTGTCCACCGGCGCCGGCGCGTAGCCGATCTTGCCGCGGACGGGGGAGTCCTCCGCCTCCAGCGAGCCGGTGGCCGCCGTGGCGTCGTACCACATGGCGGTCTTGCCCTGGGTGAGGTTGTTCAGGCACTCGGCGTACCCCGACTGGGCCGCGCCGGCCTCGCCGTGCTCGCGTACCAGGCCGACGTAGAACTCCACCGCCCTGGTGAACTCCGGCGACGTGAGCTGTGCCTCCCAGTTCTCGTCGAACCAGGTGCCGCCCATGGTGTTGACCACGGTCGTCAGCGGCGCGACGACCTCGCCCCAGCCGGGCAGGCCGCGCAGGCAGATGCCCTTCATGCCGGGTTCGGCGCCGTCGGCCTTCGCGGCGAGGTCGGCGACCTGCTGCCAGGTCGGCTTGTCGGGCATCTTCAGGCCGTGCTCGGCGAAGACGTCCTTGCGGTACATGAGGAACGACGACTCGCCGTAGAACGGCTCGGCGTACAGCTTGCCGTCCTCGGCCGTCAGCGACTCGCGCATCGGCGCCAGCACGTCCTGCTGGTCGAACTTCGCGTCGTCCGCGGCGTACTCGTCCAGCGGCAGCAGCCAGTCGTTCTCGGCGTAGAAGGGGACCTCGAAGTTGCTGATGGTGGCCACGTCGTACTGTCCGGCCTGGTTGGCGAAGTCCTGGCTGATCTTGTCGCGGACCTCGTTCTCCGGCAGCACGGTGAAGTTCACCTCGATGCCGGTCTTCTTCGTGAAGTGCTTGGCCGTCAGCTTCTGGAGCTCCACCATCTGCGGGTTGTTGACCATGACGACGTTGACGGAGTCGTCGCCCCCGGAACTGCCGCCGCCCCCCGCGCCGCTGCACGCGGCGAGCAGGGCCGCGGCGGTGACCACGGGCACGAGGGTGCGGATGGTGCGCTTGCTGCGGGTCGGAGTGAGCATCGCATGCTCCCAAGGAGGGTCGGGGGAGGGAATCAGGGCGTACGAAGCCGGGCCACCCGGGGTGCTCGGTCGTCCGGGAAGGCGGGGCGTACGCGGGTTTGGGGTGTGGTGTGCTACGGAAGGGGCGCCGGGCGCGCCGGGCCGGTCAGGTCCTGATGACCTGCGGGCCCAGCAGCGAGTAGCGGTGGGCTTCGGCGGCGGGCAGCCCGGTGTCGGTGATGATCACGTCGAACTCCGAGACCTCCGCGAAGCGGCAGAAGCTCACCGCGCCGAACTTGGTGTGGATCCCGGCGAAGACCTTCCGCCGGGCCGCGCGCATCGCCTGCGCCTTCACCTCGCTGACCGCCGGGTCCGGCGTGGTCAGCCCGTACGTGCGGGAGATGCCGTTGGCGCCGACGTACGCCAGGTCGATGACGAAGCCGGCGAGCATCCTGGTCGTCCAGTGGTCCACGGTGGCCAGGGTGCTGCCGCGCACCCGGCCACCGAGCAGTAACACCGTGACGCGGTCGTCCCCGGCCATGGCGCTCGCGGTGGCGAGCGAGGCCGTGACGATGGTCAGCGGGCGGGGCCGCGGCAGCGCCTCGGCGATGAGCTGGGGGTTGAAGCCCTCGTCGATGAAGACCGTCTCGGCGTCGCCGAGCTGCTCCGCCGCCGCGGTGGCGATGCGCGACTTCTCCGGCACGTGCATGGTCGTGCGGTACGCGAGCGTGGTCTCGAACCCCGCGCTCTCCACCGGGTACGCGCCGCCGTGCGTGCGCCGGACGAGCCCGTGGTCCTCCAGGAGCGTCAGGTCGCGCCGTACGGTCTCCCGGGACACGCCCAGGTCGGCGGCCAGCTTGGCGACGTCCACCTTGCCGGCGCGCCGAGCGGTCTCCAGGATGACCCGCCTGCGTTCTTCTCCGTCCACGACGACCACCTGCCTTCGCGGTTTGCTGTGGGGGGTGCTGTCGGAGGGGGGAAGCCCTGCCCGTTCGGGCTTCCGAAGGCATTTCTACCGGCGGCCGACCCCACCGGCCAGGGTTGATGCACCGCACGTCGTGACCGCCTGTGCCCGCTTGCCCTGCCGTATCGCCGCTGGGGAGCGGCTGTTGCCCGGTTTCGCCGCGCGCCGCGCGTGCCCGCCCCGGCAGGGACGCGTGCCCGTTCGGTGCCCGCTTGGGCAACGGGCGTGGGTTCGGGCCCCGTTCGGCGGGGGTCGCCGGGGTGCGCCGCCGTTCGCTTCGGGAAATGAACGCGGCGGGATCCGCCGCATCCATTGACTGCGCCCGCGCAAAGGAGTTCACTTTCGCACCGAAACAGGTCTGGACCAAGCTCGATACCCGGCTGACCAGTCGGGACGCCCCGCACCAGCGGCGTTCCCCGGTCGGCAACCCCCCACCAGAGGAATCGAGGCGCACCTTCATGACATCACGGAGCAAACGGCGTCGCCGTACGCCCGCGGTCCTGCTGCTCGCGGCCGTCTGTGCCGGGCTGAGCTGGACACCCGGCTCGGCGGGCGCCGCGCCGGACGGCCCCGAGGCTGTGACCTTCGAAGACAACTTCGACGGACCCGCAGGTTCCGCCGTCGACGGCGGCAAGTGGCTGATCGAGACCGGCGACAACGTCAACAACCACGAGCGGCAGTACTACACGCCGGGCAACTCCAACGCGGCGCTCGACGGCCAGGGCAACCTGGTGATCACGGCGCGCAAGGAGAACCCCGGCGACTACCAGTGCTGGTACGGCCGGTGCGAGTACACCTCCGCCCGGCTGAACACCTCCGGGCGCTTCACCACCACCTACGGCCATGTAGAGGCGCGGATGAAGGTGCCGCGCGGGCAGGGCATGTGGCCGGCGTTCTGGATGCTCGGCGACGACATCGGCCAGGTCGGCTGGCCGGCCAGCGGCGAGATCGACGTGATGGAGAACGTCGGCTTCGAGCCGAACACCGTGCACGGCACGATCCACGGGCCGGACTACTCCGGCGCCGGCGGCATCGGGGCCGGGTATTCGCTGCCGGGCGGCGAGGCGTTCGCCGACGGCTTCCACACCTTCGCGATCGACTGGTCTCCGAACGAGATCACCTGGTCCGTGGACGGCAACGTCTACCAGACGCGCACGCCCGCGGATCTCGGCGGCAAGCGGTGGGTCTTCGACAAGCCGTTCTTCCTGATCCTCAACCTGGCGGTGGGCGGCTACTGGCCGGGCGACCCGGACGGCAGCACCGTCTTCCCGCAGCAACTCGTCGTGGACTACGTGCGCGTCACCACGCCCGACGCCGCGCAGTAGCGCGCGGGCGGGCTCACGTGTCGTAGCTCTGGATCCGGCGGCCGTGGCCGCGCTCGGTCAGCGCCGCGAGGCGCGGGGCGAGTTCGGCCGCGACCGCCGGCACGTCGACGGTCAGCAACCGCCGGTCGCGCATGAGGACCCGGCCGTCGACGACGGTCGTGCGCACGTCGCCCGCGCGGGCGCTGTGCACCAGCGTGGCGGCGAGGTCGTGCACGGGCTGCGTGTGCGGCCCCGTCAGATCGACCAGGATCACGTCGGCCCGGCGGCCGGGCGCGAGCGAGCCCACCCGGTCGCCGAGGCCGACGACCCGCGCGCTCTGCGTCGTCGCGTGGTGCAGCACCTGGCGTGCGGTCGCCCAGGTGGCGTCCCGCTCGGCCGACTTCTGCACCAGCGCGGTCAGCGCCATGCTCTCCCAGACGTCGAGCGTGTTGTTGGACGCGGCCCCGTCGGTCGCCAGGCCTACCGGCACGCCGGCCGCGCGCAGCGCGCGCACCGGCGTGGTGTCCCAGCCGAACTTCAGATAGCCGCGCGGCGCGGTCGCCACCCCGGCGCCCGGCGCCCGGCCCAGCAGCGCGATGTCGGCGTCCGTCAGCCCGGTGCCGTGGGCGATCAGCACGTCGGTGTCGAGCAGTCCGCAGCGCTGGAGCACCTCGACGGGCGTACGGCCGTGCCGGGCGAGGCTCTGCTCGGTCTGCTCCCGGTTCTCCGCGGCGTGCAGATGGACGAGCAGGCCGTGCTCCCGCGCGAGCCGGGCCGTGGCCGCGAGGTCGTCGTCCGTCACGGTGTACGGCGCGTGCGGCGCCAGGCACGTCGTGATCCGCCCGTCCGCGGCGCCGGCGCGGCGCAGCGCGAACTCCAGCGACCGCTCGCGGCCTGCCGTGCCCTGGGAGGAGAAGTACGCGAGGCCGAGCACGGCGCGCATCCCGGTGGCCGCGACCGCGTCGGCCACCCGGTCCATGGCGAAGTAGTGGTCGGCGAAGGTGGTCACGCCGCCGCGGATCATCTCGGCGCAGGCCAGCAGCGCGCCCAACTCGACGTCCCGGTCGGTGAGGTTGCTCTCCACCGGCCAGATCCAGTCGTTGAACCACTCCTCGACCGGCACGTCCTCGGCGAAGCCGCGCAGGAAGACCATAGGCGCGTGCGTATGGCAGTTGACCAGGCCCGGCATGGCGACCTGGCCGCGGGCGTCGATGCGCTCGGCCGCCGGCACCCGCGCCGCCTCGGCGGCGGACGTCACGGCGGCGATCGCGCCGTCGCGGATCACGATCCCGGCGTCCTCGGCGAACGCGACGTCGCCGCCGGCGTCGTGGACCAGCGCGGTGCAGCCCTCGATCACCAGGCCGGCGGGCGCGGAGTCCGGCCCGAAGCCCGGCCCGGCGTCCGGCCCCGGGCCCGCGGTGTGCTCCGGCTGCGCCATGGTCGACTCCTCGATCGGGCCGGGTGATCTCGCCGAGAACGCTACCGGCCGCCACCGACACCGCGCGGCGCCTTCGGTCCGTACGGGAAGGGGCGCGGCAACCGTCCCTGCCGCGGGCCTTGACGCGGCAGCGCCGGGAGTGGATACATGGGAGCGCTCCCATTCTCTGTTCCGACCGACTTGCGAGGAGCCGCACATGAGCGCACCGAGAACCACACCCTCCGCCGCTCGCGGACGCCGCCGGCGCGGCGGGCGGGCCCGGCCCGTACGCGCCCTGCTCGCCGTCCTGCTCGGCCTGGCCGCCGCCGTCGCCGGCTTCGGGCCGGGCGCCCAGGCGGAGCCCGCCGCCGCGGCCGTGGGGCTGCACACCGAGGGCGGGCGGCTGCTGGAGGGCAACGGCAACGACTTCGTGCTGCGCGGCGTGAACCACCCGCACGCCTGGTACACCGGCGAGCTGGACTCGCTGCGCGAGATCAAGCAACTGGGCGCGAACAGCGTGCGCGTGGTCCTGTCCACCGGCGACCGCTGGCCGCGCAGTGACGTCGCGGACGTCGACAACGTTGTCAGCCAGTGCAAGGCGAACCGCCTGATCTGCGTGCTGGAGGTCCACGACACCACCGGCTACGGCGAGGAGGGCGCCGCCGTCTCGCTCGACCGCGCCGCCGACTACTGGGTAAGTGTCCGCGACGCCCTCGTCGGCGAGGAGGACTACGTCATCGTCAACCTCGGCAACGAGCCGCACGGCAACCAGGGCTACGAGCGCTGGACCGCCGACACCCAGGGCGCCATCGGCAAGCTGCGCGCCGCCGGACTCCAGCACACCCTGATGGTGGACGCCCCCAACTGGGGCCAGGACTGGACGAACACGATGCGCACCAACGCCCGCGCCGTCGCCGACTCCGACCCGCAGGACGACACCCTCTTCTCGATCCACATGTACGGCGTCTACGACACCGCCGCCGAGATCGAGGACTACCTGACGTCCTTCACCAGGGCCGGGCTGCCCGTCGCCGTCGGCGAGTTCGGGCACAACCACTCCGACGGCAACCCCGACGAGGACGCCATCATGCGCCTCACCCGGGAACTGGGCCTCGGCTACCTGGGCTGGTCGTACAGCGGCAACGGCGGCGGCGTCGAGTACCTCGACATGGTGCAAAACTTCGACCCGGCCTCGCTGACCGACTGGGGGCAGCGCTTCTTCAACGGCACGGACGGCATCGTGGCCACCGCGAAGGAGGCCACCGTCTTCGGCGGCGGAGGCGGCGACACCCAGGCGCCCAGCGCCCCCGGGGCACCCGCCGTCAGCGGCGTCACCCACGACTCGGCGACGCTGAGCTGGTCCGCGGCCACCGACGACGTCGGCGTCACCGGCTACGACGTCTACGCCGTCACCGGCACCACGGAGCGGCGCGTCGCCGGCACCACCGGCACCTCGGTCACCGTCACCGGCCTCGACCCGGACACCGCGTACACCTTCGCCGTACGCGCCCGGGACGCGGCCGGCAACGTCTCGCCCCGCTCCACCACCGTCACGGCCACGACCGGCAGCGGCCCGGCCCCCGGCGACGGCTGCTCGGCGGCGTTCGAGGTCGTGGGCTCCTGGCCGGGCGGCTTCCAGGCCGAGGTCGCCGTCGCCAACACCGGCGACACGCCGATCGACGGGTGGGAGCTGAGCTGGACGTTCGCCGGCGGCCACACCGTCTCCAACGCCTGGGGCGGCAGCGTCAGCCAGAGCGGCGCGGCGGTCACCGTCACCCCGGCGGCGTACACCAGGGTCGTCCCGGCCGGCGGGTCGGTCACCGTGGGGATGACGGGCACGGGCGCCTCGACGCTGTCGGCGCCCGACGACCTGGCCTGCGCCACGGACTGAGCACGGCGCGCCCGCCCGGCGGTACGGGGCCCGCCCCCGCGGCCGCCGGGCGGGCGGCGGCGCGGCGCCTCCCCGGCCGCCGCGCCGCCGCCCGCGGCTCCGGTACCGGTAGGGCCCGTACCACCGCCTCCGCCCGGGGCCGCCCCTCAGCCCTTGACGCCGAAGCTCGTGTACACCGCGGCCAGGTCCTCGTCCCCGTGCCCCGCCTCTGACGCCTGCCCGTACAGCTCCCGCAGCGCCCCGAGCAGCGCGGTGTCGACGCCCGCGCCCCGGGCCGCGCCGTCGATCAGATCGATGTCCTTCAGCGCGCCGTCGAGGGAGAACTGCGGCTCGTACGAGCCGGCGAGCATCCCCGCGCCCTTCGCGTGCGCGTACCGGCAGTCCGCGGGCGCGCCGTCGATGGCCGCGAGGAACAGCTTCGGGTCCAGGCCGAGCGCACCGGCCAGGGCCAGCGACTGCGCCGACGCCGCCGTGATCGAGGTGATCCAGGCGTTGCACGCCAGCTTCAGCGCCGTGCCCGCGCCGACTTCCGGGCCCGCCCACACCGACTTCACCGAGATCGCCCCGGTCAGCGGCTCGATCCGGGCGAACACCGCCGGATCGCCCGCCGTCAGCAGCGTGAGGCGGCCCGTCTCGGCGGGCTGCCTGGTGCCCAGCAGCATCGCCTCCACCAGCGTGCGCCCCGCCGCGTCGGCCAGCTCGACCGCCCGGCGGGTCCCCTCGGGGCCGACGGTGGCCGTCTGCACCCACACGGCGTCCCGCGGCGACGCCGCCAGCGCGTCGCCCAGGACGGCGAGCACCGCCTCGGCGTCGTAGAGCGCGACGAGCACCGCGTCGGCGTCGCGCACCGCCTCGGCGGCGCTGTCCGCGACCCGCGCGCCGTCGGCGGCGAGCGGTCTCGCGCGTTCCGGCGTGCGGTTCCACACGGTCACCTCGACGCCGCCGCGGAGCAGCGAGCGCGCCATGCCGGCGCCCATCACGCCCGTTCCCAGTACTGCTGCTTTCACCTTCCGGACTCCTTCGTCGTCACTCGCCGGCGCGGCACCCCACCTGACGGACCGCGGGTCGTCACAGCTCCTCGTGCA
Source organism: Streptomyces sp. 184 (assembly GCF_045781775.1). NCBI lineage: Bacteria > Bacillati > Actinomycetota > Actinomycetes > Kitasatosporales > Streptomycetaceae > Streptomyces > Streptomyces sp. 184. The sequence goes on from NZ_CP123230.1 coordinate 4,071,467, forward strand.
CGTCCGGATCGCCGCCCACGCGGCGCTGCGGCCGGCCGGCGACCGCGGCCATCTCGGCGGCCGTCAGCTCGAAGCCGAAGACGTCGAGGTTCTCGCGCTGCCGGGCCGGGTCCGCGGACTTCGGGATGGGGACGGCGTCGAGCTGCGTGTGCCAGCGCAGCACCGCCCGGGCGGGCGTCACGCCGTGCGCCTCGGCCACCCGGGCGAGCGCCGGGTCGGCAAGCACGTCGGTGCCGCGGCCCAGCGGGCTCCAGCTCTCGGTGACGATGCCCTTGGCGGCGTGGTGGGCGCGCAGCTCCTCCTGCGGGAAATGCGGGTGCAGTTCGATCTGGTTGACCGCCGGCAGCACACCGGTCTCCCGCTCCAGCCGGTCGAGTTGGGCGACGGTGAAGTTGGAGACGCCGATGGAGCGGACGAGGTCCTCCTCGCGCAGCTTGATCATCGCCCGCCAGGAGTCGACGTACAGGTCCACGCGCGGCAGCGGCCAGTGGATCAGGTACAGGTCGACGTAGCCCACGCCCAGCCGCTTGCGGGACTCCTCGAAGGAGGCGAGCGTCTGCTCGAAGCCGTGGTGGCGGCCGGGGAGCTTGGTGGTGACGACGACGTCCTGGCGCGGGACGCCGCTGCGGGCGATGCCGCGGCCGGTACCCGTCTCGTTGCCGTAGTTGAGCGCGGTGTCGACCAGCCGGTAGCCGGCCTCCAGGGCGGTGGCGACCGCCCGCTCGGCCTGCGCGTCGTCCATCGGGTACGTGCCGAGGCCGAGGGCGGGGAGCTTCGTACCGTCGTTGAGCCTGCGGACCGGGACGCTGGTCACACGAGCACCTTCCGTTTATCGTACGGTGCGTTCAGTATAAGGCGGGCGCCGGAGGCGGGCATGGGCGAGACGGGCGGGCCGCGCGCGCCGCGGGGCCGGCCGCGCAGCGAACGGGCCAGGGCCGCGGTGCTCGCCGCCGCCGCCGAGCTGCTGGTGTCCGGCGGGGTACAGGCGGTCAGCATGGAGTCGATCGCCGCCCGCGCGAGGGTCAGCAAGTCGACGGTCTACAAGTGGTGGCCCAGCCGCGGACACGTGATGCTGGAGAGCCTGTCGAGCCTCACCGGGGACACGTCTGCCGGGCCGGCCGGCGGCGGGTCGCTCGCCGACGCCCTGACCGCCGAGGTCGGCGCGCTCGTCCGGGCCTTCCGCGACACCTCCGCCGGCCACCTGATGGCCGACCTCGTCGCCGCCGCGCAGGCCGACCCCGGCATACGTACGGCGCTCGACGAGCGGTGGGTGCGCCCCCGCCGCGCCGCGAGCGCCCGACTGCTCCACGACGCCGTCGACCGCGGCGAACTGCGCCCGGACACCGACGTCGCCGCCGCCGTCGACCAGCTCTTCGCGCCGGTCTACCACCGGCTGCTCTTCCGCCACCGACCGCTCGACGGCGACCTCGCCGCCACCCTCGTGCGCCAGCTCCTCGACGGCCTCGGCACCGGCCGCGGGCAGCCGGCCGAAGATCGGTGACCTTCCGGGTGACACCCCCGTACACGCCCCGTTCCGCGCGAGAACTCCCTTACGTCCCAAGGCGTATGGGCCCGTGTACGCGGACTGGACGCGATCCCGCGGCGGGCCGTAGCGTGCTCTTCCGCGCGGGCGGACAGCGAAGGCATGTGGTCGGCCTCCCGAAAAACCGGCACCTGGGGGGTGCTTACCGAATGGATCCGTTTTGTGTGCGCCCGACCAGAGCGCCACGGGCGGGCTGACCCGGCATGACAGAAGCTGACGCAGCGTTGACGGAGGCCGTACGCGCCGCACGGGCCGGCGACGAGACCGCGTTCGTGAACCTGTACCGGACGGTGCACCCCTGCCTCGTCCGCTACGTCGGCACGCTCGTCGGCGACGCGGCGGGAGACGGCGACGCGGAGGAGGTCACCGCGGGCGCGTGGCAGGAAATCGCCCGCGAACTGCCCGCGTTCGGCGGCGACGCCGTGGGCTTTCGCGCCTGGTGCGCCCGTATCGCCCGCACCCGCGCGCTGACGCACCTGAGTCGCCGCCCCGGCCGCGCCCGCGGCCCGCAGCCTCCCGCGCAGCGCCCGGAAGCCGCCCCGGAGCGGCCGGACGGCGGGCGTACCCTGGCCCTGATCGCCTGGCTGCCGCGCGAGGAGGCCGATGCCGTCGCGCTGCGGACGATCGTGGGGCTGGACGCCGAGCGAGCCGCCTACGTGCTCGGCACGAGCCCCGCAGCGGCCCGCGCCGTCACCCTCCGCGGCCTGCGCCTGCTCGCGGACCAAGTCGGCGAGGCCGCCGCCGGCGCCCGTCCGGCCGGCGAGCCGGCGGGCGACGCCACCTGCACGGCCACGTGGATGCTCAGGGGTATGTGATGGGCGACGACGACCGGAACACCTGGCTCGACCAGCGCGCCGCCGAGCAGTTGCTCGCCGGCGAGGAACTGGACGCCGGGGCCGCGCTGCCGCCCGCCGACCGGGACACCGCGGAGCGGCTGGCCGCGCTGCTGGAGACCGCGGCCCGCGCCGGCCGTCCGGCGCTGGACACCGAACTGCCGGGGGAGCGGGCGGCGCTGGCCGCCTTCCGCGCCGCACACGCCGCCGAGCCGGCGGATCCCGCCGGCTCCGCCGGACCTGCCGTACCCGCCCGCAACGGCCACCCGCTGAACGGCCGGGCCGCCAACGGCACCCGGCCCAACCGGGAGAGCCGCGTGCCGGCGCGGCGGGTGCCGGCCGAACCGGTGGTGCGGCTCGCGCCCGCCGCCGCGGGCACCACCGGCGTCCCGCCCGCGCCCCGGCGGCGGCGCCTGCGCACCGCCGCCGCGGTCACCGCGGCCGGCTGCGTACTCGGCGGCGTCGCCCTCGCCGCCGGTACGGTCCTGCGCACCACCCCCGCCGACCCGGAACCCACCACCGGCCCCGCCGTCTCGCCCACGGCCACCGCCGACCCGGACCGTACCGGCGGCGACGACGCCAACGAGAACGCCGCGTCCGCGGGCGGCGGCCGTGCCGAGGACCGGCCCGAGGGCAAGCGCGACAAGCCGGACACCAGCACAGCGCCCGGCGGCGGCGCGGACCACGGCGCCGCGCCGGACGGCCGCGAGGACGAGGACGCGGGCCAGGGCGGGGCCGGTCACGTCGACGAGCCGGGCGCGAAGGGCAAGTCGGTGGAGCGGCTGTGCGAGAAGTTCCTCGCCGTACGCGACGGCAAGGAGAAGGTGCGCGACAAGAAGTCCTGGAACCGGCTCGTCCGGGAGGCCGGCGGCGAGGACGCCATCGCCGACTTCTGCGCCGAGCACGTCGGTCCCGGCGGCAAGGGCGGCCCCGGCGGCCCCAAGGCCGACCACGACGAGGGTGACGAAGGCGACGAAGGCGACGAGGACGACTGAGCCGGCGCTCTGGCCGGGGCCCCCGCCCCACGGGGGAACTGCGCCCCTGGGCCCGTACGAGGACCGCGCCCGGACTCGAAGCGCGCCGCCGCCGAAGCGCGCCTCACTCGAACTGCGTCAGCACCATCGTCACCAGCCACAGCACGATGGCGCACGCGAGCGTGACCGCCGGCCAGCTCCGCGCCGTCTCGCGCAGCGGATGCCGCCGGCGGACCGACGTCCACACCACCCAGAACGCCTCGGCCTCCGCGGGCTCCACGCGCTCGCCGTCCAGCAGCCACAGCGCCCCGTCGCCGCCCGGGGCCCGTAAGCCGCGGGGCCCGCGGTCGTCACGTCCCTGCTCGACCTCCCTCACCAGCCGGCCGCCGCAGTAGCTCTCGCGTCGGATCAAGGGGGCGTTCCTCTCGGTGGCGGACGCCGCGAAAACGACGGTGCTCGGGCAGGGAAGCCGATCATAAGGTGGGCCGGTGAGAGACGACGAACGCGAACGGCTGCGCAGGACCTTCACCGAGGCGCCGGAGCTGTACGACCGCGCCCGCCCCCGCTACCCGCGGGAGATGTACGACGACCTCGCCACCGCCGCCCCCGCCGGGCTGGGCCCGGACTGCCGGGTGCTGGAGATCGGCTGCGGCACCGGGCAGGCGACCGTGCCGCTGGCCGAGCGCGGCTGCCGGGTGACCGCGGTCGAACTCGGCGCGGGGATGGCGCGGGTGGCGCGCCGCAACCTTGCCGGGTTCCCGGACGTGGACGTCGTGAACGCGGCGTTCGAGCAGTGGCCGCTGCCGCCGGAGCCGTTCGACGTGGTGCTCGCCGCCACCGCGTTCGCCTGGGTCGACCCCGCCCTCCGGGTGCCGAAGTCGGCGGACGCGCTGCGCCCCGGCGGCGTGCTGGCCACCGTCCGCACCCACCATGTGGCCGGCGGCAGCCTGGAGTTCTTCGCCGCGGCGCAGGGCTGCTACGAGCGGTTCGACCCCGCCACGCCGCCGGGCCTGCGCCTGGAGCCCGCGGCCGCCATCCCCGAGGACCGCGACGACCTCCGCGGCGCGGAGGGCTTTGCGGAGCCGGTCTTCCACCGCTACGAGTGGGACCTGCCGTACACCACCGCGGAGTACCTCGACGTGCTGCGCACGTACTCCGGCCACCGGGCGCTGCCCGCCCCGGCCCGGGACGGGCTGCTGGCCTGCCTCGCCGGCCTCATCGACGGGCGCCACGGCGGCCGCATCGTCAAGCGCTACCTGACCGAGCTGCGCCTGGCCCGGCGCACGGGGTGACCTACCGTCAGCCGCCCCGGTAGCGCAGCAGCAGCATCGCCGCGTCGTCGTGCAGCGGCGCCCGTACGTGCTCGATCACGTCCTGGCGCAGCGCGGTCAGCGCGCCCTCGGGATCGGGGTCCTTGAGGAGTCCGGCGCGCTGCTCCAGCGGGTAGAAGGCCCCGGCACGGTCGCGGGCCTCGGTGACTCCGTCGGTGTAGAAGAGCAGTTGGTCCCCGGGTGCGAACCCCGCCGTGTGCGGCTCCGGCTGGGCGACACCGTGCTCCCCGAGACCGAGCGGTAAGGCCCGCTGGGGCGGCGCGAGGTAGCGCACGTCGCCGTCCTGGCGCACGGCCAGCGGCGCGGGGTGGCCGAAGTTGAGCAGCGTGACCTCCTGGCCGGCGCCCACCTCGGCGAGGATGGCGGTGACGAACTTCTCGCCGTCGAGCTGGCGGTCCAGCGCCCGCTCCAGCCGCTCCCCGACGGCCGTCAGGTCCGGCTCGTCGTACGCCGCCTCGCGGAAGGCGCTGAGCACCACCGCCGCGGTCTCCACCGCTTCGAGGCCCTTGCCCTGGACGTCCCCGACGATCAGCCGGACGCCCACCGGCGAGATCACCACCTCGTACAGGTCGCCGCCGATCCGCGCCTCGGCCACGGCCGAGGTGTACGAGACCGCCGCCCGCAGCCGCCCCGCGCTGCGCGGCACCGGGCGCAGCAGCACGCGCTGCGCCACCTCGGCGATCGACCGCACGCTGGCCAGCTCCTCCTCGCGGCGGTGCCGCATCCGCACCGCGAGCAGCGCGGCGACCGTGACGCCGACGACGGACAGCAGGGCCACGTAGCCGCGCCGCGACTCGAACATCACGTCCGAGATGCCGAGCAGGACGCACAGCACCAGCGCGATCCCGCCGACGAACACCGTGCGCTGCCAGCCCCCGACCAGGCCGGCGAAGGCCGGCCCGAGCGAGACCAGGGGCAGGAACCCCACATCGGGCCCGGCGGTGACGTCCACGAAGGCGACGCAGGCCATGACGGCGTACGGCAGCGCGTAGAGCGTTCGGTGATGCGGCAACTTCCGGTCGGTCATGCGCTACTCGCTACTCCAGCCGCTGTTCGGCTCTGCACCTCGGACGGCGCGGAGTGCGGCCCCCGTCGCGGCCGGCCCCCACCCCGTGAGGCTAGGCAAGGATCGGCCCATCGGGGACCGATGCGGCCGAATCGTTGTCTGTCCGGCGCCGGGTCCGGCGCGCCGAGCCCCGTACGATCAGTGCAAAGCATCCGTAACCGGACAGTACACGGTGGTGTTTCCCGCCGATCGTGGCCGGTTCCTCACGGGTTACGGTCGAGGCGGGCCGCGACGCGAGGGAGGCGCCATTGTCCCGCACGTACGACGTCGTCGTCATCGGTCTGGGCGGCATGGGCAGCGCCGCCGCCTGCCATCTCGCCGCCCGCGGCGCGCGCGTGCTCGGTCCGGAACGGTTCGGCCCGGCCCGGCCCACGACCGCGGCGCCGGCCACGGCGGCTCGCGCATCTACCGCCGGGGCTACGCCGAGGGCCCGCAGTACGGTGCCGCTGCTGCTGCGGGCCCGCGAGCTGTGGGAGCGGCTCGGGCGCGACGCGGGAGAGGAGGTGTTCACGCGGACCGGCGGCCTCATGGTCGGCCGGGCCGGCAACACGATGGTCGAGGGCAGCCTCGCCAGTGCCCGCGCGTGGGACCTGCCGCACTGCGGGTGGAGCGCCGGGTGATGTTCTGGTTCGAACCGGGCCTGCCCCAGGTCGTGGTCGCCTGCGGCTTTTCCGGGGCCCTGCGCTGAAGCGACTCCTCCGGTACAACGGGGGGTTGTCCGCATGGGTGTGTTTGTTGTTTGAAACGGCTACCGACCTGGGGATTTGATGGCGCTCCTGACAACGTCCCGTTGTGTGAGGAGCCGTCGTGGCCAAGCCGCCTTTTACGCATCTGCATGTGCACACGCAGTATTCGCTGCTGGATGGGGCGGCGCGGTTGAAGGATATGTTCGCGGCGTGTCGTGAGATGGGGATGTCGCATATCGCGATGACGGATCATGGGAATCTGCACGGTGCCTATGATTTTTTTGCGCAGGCGTCGGCGGCGGGGGTGACGCCGATCATCGGGATCGAGGCGTATGTGGCGCCGGAGTCGCGGCGGAACAAGCGGAAGGTGCAGTGGGGGCAGCCGCATCAGAAGCGTGATGACGTGTCGGGTTCGGGTGGGTATACGCACAAGACGATCTGGGCGTCGTCTCGTACGGGTTTGCATAATTTGTTCCGGTTGTCGTCGGATGCGTACAAGGAGGGGTGGCTTCAGAAGTGGCCGCGGATGGACAAGGAGGTGATCGCCGAGCATGCGGAGGGGCTGATCGCTTCTACGGGGTGTCCGTCGGGTGAGGTGCAGACGCGGTTGCGGCTGGGGCAGTTCGACGAGGCGCTGGCGGCGGCGGCGTGGTATCAGGAGGTGTTCGGGAAGCAGCGGTATTTCCTGGAGCTGATGGATCACGGGATCGAGATCGAGCGGCGGGTGCGGGACGGGCTGCTGGAGATCGGGCGGAAGCTGGGGATTCCGCCGCTGGTGACGAACGATTCGCATTACACGTATGCGCAGGAGGCGGGGGCGCATGATGCGTTGCTGTGTATTCAGACGGGGAAGAACCTGTCGGATCCGGACCGGTTCAAGTTCGACGGGACGGGTTATTACCTGAAGTCGACCGAGGAGATGTATGCGGTCGATTCTTCGGATGCCTGGCAGGAGGGGTGTGCGAACACGCTGCTGGTGGCGGAGCAGATCGACACCGACGGGTGGTTCCAGAAGCGGGACCTGATGCCCAGGTTCGAGGTCCCCGACGGCTACACCGAAGTCACCTGGTTCCGCGAGGAAGTGTGGAGCGGCATGCGCCGCCGCTACCCGGACGGCTGGGACGAGCACTACCGCAAGCAGGCGGAGTACGAGATGGACGTCATCATCCAGATGGGGTTCCCGGGGTACTTCCTGGTGGTCGCGGACTTCATCATGTGGGCGAAGAACAACGGGATCGCGGTGGGTCCCGGGCGTGGTTCGGCGGCGGGTTCGATCGTGTCGTACGCGATGGGGATCACGGACCTGGATCCGATCGAGCACGGGCTGATCTTCGAGCGGTTCCTGAATCCGGAGCGGGTCTCGATGCCGGATGTGGACATCGACTTCGACGAGCGCAGGCGGGCGGAGGTGATCCGCTATGTCACGGAGAAGTACGGTGCCGACAAGGTCGCGATGATCGGTACGTACGGCACGATCAAGGCGAAGAACGCGATCAAGGACTCCGCGCGGGTGCTGGGGTATCCCTACGCGATGGGCGACCGCATCACCAAGGCCATGCCCGCCGACGTCGGCGGCCACGGCATCGACCTCGCGGGCATCACCGACCCCGCGCACCCCCGGCACGCCGAGGCCGGTGAGGTCCGGTCGATGTACGAGAACGAGCCGGACGTGAGGAAGGTGATCGACACCGCGCGGGGAGTCGAGGGCCTGGTGCGGCAGATGGGCGTGCACGCCGCGGGCGTGATCATGTCCAGCGAGCCGATCGTGGACCACGTCCCGGTGTGGGTGCGGCACAGCGACCAGGTGACGATCACGCAGTGGGACTACCCGACCTGCGAATCGCTCGGCCTGCTGAAGATGGACTTCCTGGGCCTGCGCAACCTCACCATCATGGACGACGCCGTGAAAATGGTGCGGGCCAACAAGGGGACCGAGATCGAGCTGCTGTCCCTGCCGCTGAGCGACGCGAAGACCTTCGAACTCCTGGGCCGCGGCGACACCCTCGGCGTGTTCCAGTTCGACGGCAGCGCGATGCGCTCGCTGCTCCGGCTGATGCGCCCCGACCACTTCGAGGACATCACCGCCGTCACCGCCCTCTACCGGCCTGGCCCCATGGGCATGAACTCGCACATCAACTACGCACTCCGCAAGAACGGCCGGCAGGAGATCACCCCGATCCACCCGAGGCTCGAGGAGCCGCTGAAGGAAGTCCTCGACATCACCTACGGACTCGTCGTCTACCAGGAACAGGTGCAGAAGGCCGCGCAGGTCCTCGCCGGCTACACCCTCGGCCAGGCGGACCTGCTGCGCCGGGCGATGGGCAAGAAGAAACAGGAAGTCCTCGACAGGGAGTTCGTCCCCTTCCGCGACGGCTGCCGGGAGCGCGGCTATCCGGACGAGGCCGTGCAGGCGGTCTGGGACGTCCTCGTGCCCTTCGCCGGCTACGCGTACAACAAGGCGCACGCGGCGGCCTACGCGCTCGTGTCGTACTGGACGGCGTATCTGAAGGCCAACTATCCCGCCGAGTACATGGCCGCGCTGCTGACGTCCGTCCGCGACGACAAGGACAAGTCCGCGGTCTACCTCAACGAGTGCCGGAAGATGGGCATCAAGGTGCTTCCCCCGGACGTCAACGAATCCGACGCCGACTTCACCCCCCGCGGCGACGACACGATCGTCTTCGGCCTCTCTGCCGTCCGCAACGTCGGCCGGAACGTCGTGGACTCCATCGTGCGCGGCCGGCAGTCCAAGGGCGCGTACGTCTCCTTTCCCGACTACCTCGAAAAGTCCGAGCCCGTCGTGTGCAACAAACGCACCACCGAATCGCTCATCAAAGCCGGCGCCTTCGACGCCCTCGGCCACACCCGCAAAGGTCTCCTCGCGCACTACGAGCCGATGGTCGACGCCGTCGTCCAGGTCAAGCGGAAGGAGGCGGAAGGGCAGTTCGACCTCTTCGGGGGGATGGGTGACGAGGCCGCGGCGGACGAGCCGGGTTTCGGGCTCGACGTGCAGTTCACGGACGAGGAGTGGGAGAAGTCGTATCTCCTCGCGCAGGAGCGGGAGATGCTCGGCCTGTACGTGTCCGACCATCCGCTGTTCGGTGTCGAGCACGTGCTCAACGACAGGGCCGACGCCACGATCGCCGCGCTCAACGGCGGTGACCACTCCGACGGCACGATCGTCACCATCGGCGGCATCATCTCCGGGCTCCAGCGCAAGATGACCAAGCAGGGCAACGCCTGGGCCATCGCCACCGTCGAGGACCTCGGCGGGTCCATCGACTGCATGTTCTTCCCCGCCACCTACCAGTTGGTCTCCACCCAACTCGTCGAGGACGCCGTCGTCTTCGTCAAGGGCCGCCTCGACAAGCGCGAGGACGTCCCCCGGCTGGTCGCCATGGAACTCGCCGTCCCCGACCTCAGCACCGCCGGCGAACGCGCCCCGGTCCGCCTCGACATCACCGAGGCCCAGGTCACACCCGAGTCCGTGGGCCGGCTCAAGGCGGTGCTCACGGCCCACCCCGGCCCGTCCGACGTGCACCTGCGGGTGCGCGGCCGGTCCCGTACGACGGTCTACCGCCTCGGCCACCGCATCGCGCCGCGGCCGGAGTTCTGGGCCGATCTGAAGGCGGCGGTCGCGGTCAGCCGGGAGCCCGAAGCGTAGCGGGGGCCGCCGCGGTCACGGGCGCGGCGCCGTCCCGGCCGCGCCCGTGAACAGGACGTCGTGCTCCCAGCGCGACCGCGGCTGGGTGTGCAGCCGCCAGTAGTGCTCCGCGATCACGTCCGGGTCGAAGTCCGTGCCGGGCGCCACCACCCCGTCGACCGTGACCGTCGCGACGTGCACGCCGCCCGGCCCGTACTCCAGGTCGAGCAGCCTCGCCAGCGTGCGCACCCCGGCCTTGCCCAGCGAGAGGCTGACGTACGGCGCCTTCGGCTCGGGCATGCCGCCGGTGATCAGGAACGAGCCGCCGCCGCGCCGGGCCATCGCCGGCGCCAGGTGCGCGGCCGCGGTCAGCGCGCCGCCGACGTTCACGGCCCAGGCGTCCAGCAGGGCGCTCTGCGTCAGCTCCCCGAGCGCGTCGGCGCGGACGAGGGCCGCGTTGTAGACGACGGCGTCGGGCACGCCGAACCTGTCGGCCGCGGCATCGAGCGCGGAACGCAGCGCCTCCTCGTCGGTGACGTCGGCGACCAGCGGCAGCGCCCCGTACCCCGGCGGCACGCCCGCGCCCGCGGCGACCGCCTCGGCGACCGGCCCGAGCGTGCGCCGGGAACGCGCCACCAGCGCCACGGGCAGACCCTCCCGGGCGAACCGGCGGGCGACCGCCGCGCCGATCCCGGGCCCCGCTCCGACGACCACTGCTCCTGCCATGACCTCGCCTCGCTCTCCCCGCGGATGATCCGCGGTTCCCGCGACGTTAGAGCGTGCCACCGGTGTGAAGGTCAAGCGAGAGGGCGGGGACGGCATGCGGATCGGCGAGTTGGCCCACCGGACCGGCGTGAGCCGGCGGCTGCTGCGCTACTACGAGGAGCAGGGCCTGCTGCGCCCGGTGCGGCTGCCCAACGGCTACCGCGAGTACACCGACGGCGACGTCGCCGCCGTGCGGCACATCCGCGTGCTGCTCGACGCGGGCCTGCGCACCGCGGTCATCGCGAGGGTCCTGCACTGCGTCGGCGACGACGGCGCCGCACACCGCCTGACGACGACCGGCTGCCCCGGCGTGGTGGCCCGGCTGAGCCGGGAGCACGCCAGGATCACCGCCGACATCGACCGCCTCGACCACTCCCGGCAGGTGCTCGCCGCCCTGCTGGGCACCGCCGCGCCGGAGACCGCCGCCGGCCCGCGGAGCCCGTGAACACCCGCCCGCCGGGCACTCGTCGGCGCCGTGCCGCGGACGAATTCCGGGCTGCCCCATGCACAAACCGGCTGCGGCAGACGTCGTAAGTGGCGGAGGGTGCAAGAGGTGCCCTCCGGGGGCCGACGGGTGGGGGCTTCCGACCAGCGACCGAAAGGACCGTGCGATTCGTGTCCTATCAGGTGGAACTGCTCGTGCGGGACATGCTGACGGCCGCGCTCGCCCTGCGCGTGTTCGGCCCCGCGGCACTGGCGGCCGCCCGCCGCGCCATGGCGGCGGGCGTACGGGCCGGCGTGAGCGAGATACGCCGCCAGCAGCCAGGGGAGGGACGACGGTGACCCGCGAGGAGACCTCCCTGCCCGGTGCCGGGCGGCAGGCCGCGGTGCGGCTGCCGCTGGACTTCACCGCCTTCCACCGGCTCTACCGGCCGGTGTACGTGCGCTACGCCGAGCGCTGCCTGCGCTCCCGCGCGGACGCGGACGAGGCCGTCGACGACGGCTTCGAGCAGGTGCTGCTGATGTGGCCGGAGATCTTACGGATGGCCAGCCCCACGGCCTACGTGTGGCGGGTGATGAAGAACCGGATCGTCGACCACGCGCGCGCCCGCGGCAGGCGGCCCGTCGTGGTGGAGGCGGCGGTGTTCGAGACCGCGACGCTGGAGTCCTGCGCGGACCCGATCGGCGAACTGGAGGGCAACCTGCGGCTGCTGGCCGCGGTCTCCCAGCTCTCGGAGCGGCAGCGGGAGGTCATCGTCTTCCGGCACTACGAGGGGTACAGCTACGCCGAGATCGCCGACCACCTCGGGCTCACCCCGGCCGGCGTGCGCTCCGTCGACCGGTACGCGCGGCGCCGGCTCAAGGAGATCTACCAGGAGGGAGAAGTCCGTTGACCACCGATATCGACCGCGTGCTGGCCCGGGCGCGGCTGAAGCCGACCGCCCTCTACACCCAGGCCGAGATCGACGCCGCGGAACAGCGCCTCGCCGCCCGCGCCGCGGCCCGCCACCGGGTGCCGCCGCAGGACGGCCCCGCCCCGGACGACCGTGCGCCGGGCACGTCCGGCACCGGGACCGCGGCGGACCCCGCCGCGGGGCGGCGGCGCGCCGCCCGCGACCTGCGGCTGCTGTGCGAGGTGCTGCTCGCCCAGCCCGGTGCGCTGGAGTCGCTGGCGGAGAGCCTGCCGGGCACGGCGCTGCCCGAGACGCCCGGAGCCCGTGCGCTCGGCGGCGTGCTGCACCTCGCCGAGTGCGAGGACAGCGCCCGCTTCTGGTGGCAGTACGCGGCCGGGGCCGGCGACGCCGTCTCGTCGTACTGCCTGTACCTGCACCACCGGGCCGAGGACGAGGACGAGGAGGCGGACTGGTGGCTGGACCACACCAGCGTCACCCCGGCCACCGCCGCGTTCAGCGAGCTGACCACCCGGCGGGAGATCGCCACGGCGCTGCGTGTGCTGCGCTCCCTGCGGGAGCGCCCGCCGCTGTCGGAGGCGCTGCGCGCGCTGGTGGAGTACGTGCCCGCGGCGGTCGGGTTCGTCGACGACGACCTCGAACTCCCGCTGCCCGACGGCGACCTGGCCGGCCTCGTCGAGGCCCTCGCGCCGCGCGGCGAGCCGCACGCGCGGCGCCCCCGGGGGGCCGGCCGCGACCGGCTGCCGGCGCGCAGGCCGCCCGCGCCGGCGGCGGTGACCTGCGCGCCGGGCGAGCGCGGCGAGGGCGACGCGAGCATCCAGGACACCGACATCCAGGAGGCGCTGCGCGACTGCGAGGAGGCGACGACCTCGCCGGGCGGCTAGCGGCCAAGGCCCCGCGCGCGGCTGCTGCGGGGCGCCGGCGACCGCGCGGCTGCCGGGCCCCGGACCGGCTTCCGGGACCCGGCGTACGGCCGCGGTCCGGCTCGTACGCGGCACGCACGACCGCTGGCCGGCAGGTGTACGTGTCCGCCCGCGGCCCGCGCCGTCTCCGCCCGCCCGGTGCGCCCACGCCCGACGCCGGCCGTACACCGTGCCGGGCGGCGCGGCCACCCCCGGCCCGCCGGTCCCGCCGGGCGCGCCGCGGTCGTCAGCGCGGCGTCGGCCGGCCGCGGGCCGTCTCGTACCAGGCCAGCGAGCCGCTGATGCGGGTGGCCAGGGCCGTCTCGCGGCGGCGGGTGGCGCCGTCGAGGGCCTCGCGCAGGTTGGTGATCTCCGCGTCCAGCCGGCCGATCCAGCGCTGCCGCGCGTGTCCCGCCCGCTCCGCCTCGGCGCACTCCGCGAGGCGCGCGTAGTAGTCGTCGCGGCGCCCGAGCACCTCCGCCGTCTCGCCGGCGTCCTCCAGCCGCTCCCAGGCGTACGCGGCGACCGTCTCCAGCAGCCGGTACCGCTCGCCGTCCCGGGAGACCAGCGACCGGTCGACCAGCCGGGCCAGCAGCTCCGGCACCTCCTGGGCGGTGAGACCCGCGGGCGGCGCCTGCTCGCCCCCGGCCTCGATGGACACCGCACCCTCGCCCGCGCCGACCGGGCCGGCGCCGCTGTCCGCGCAGACGTAGATCGCGCCGCTCAGCGTGCAGCCCGCGCCGTGCACGGCGAGCCGCCGCAGCGCCACCCGCTCGCGGTCGTCCAGCAGCCGCCAGCTCCAGTCGATCGCCGCCCGCAGCGTGCGCTGCCGCTCCGGCAGGCCGCGCCGGCCGCCGTCCAGCAGCCGGAAGCGGTCGTCGAGCCCGGCGGCCAGGCCCCGTACGCCCAGCCCGTGGACGCGGGATGCGGCCAGCTCCAGGGCCAGCGGGATGCCGTCGAGCCGGCGGCACACCTCGGCGACCTCCGCCGCGTTCCCGGCGCCGACCGCGAAGCCCGGCGCCGCGGCGGCGGCGCGGTCGGCGAAGAGCCGCACCGCGTCCTCCTCGGCCAGCGGCGCCACCGCCCGTACCACCTCGCCGGCGACGCCCAGCGGCTCCCGCCCGGTGGCCACCACCCGCAGCCCGGGCGCCGTGCGCAGCAGCCGGTCGGCGAGCTTGGCGGCCTGGTCGACGACGTGCTCGACGTTGTCGAGCAGCAGTACCGCGGAGCCCTCGCCCAGCGCCTCGGCGATCCGGTCCTCGTCCGGCACGCCGAACGCCGTGGCCACCACGTCCGCCACGCTCCCGCCCCCGGCGCCCGCCAGCTCGGCCACGTAACCGGGCGCGGGGGAGCCGTGCAGCGCGGCCAGCGCCAGGCGCGTCTTGCCCACGCCGCCCGGGCCGGTGAGCGTCACCAGCCGCTCGCCGTCCAGCAGGGGCCGCAGCTCCGCCAGCTCCGCCGCCCGGCCGACCAGCGGCGTCAGCGGCGCCGGCAGCCGCGGCGGGCGCAGCCGCGGGGCCGCGGGCGGCGCGGCGGCCAGGACCTCGTCGCCCGTCAGGATCCGCTGGTGCAGCCCGGCCAGCTCCCGGCCCGGGTCGAGCCCGGCCTCCTCGCGCAGCCGCACCCGCAGGGCGCGGTAGGCGGCCAGCGCCTCGCTCTGCCTACCGGCGCCGTACAGCGCACGCATGAGCAGCCCCGTCAGCCGCTCGTGCAGCGGATGGGCGCCCACCAGGTCCGTCAACTCGGCCACCAGCGGCGCATGTTCGCCCAGGCCCAGCCGCGCCCGCGCCAGCTCCTCCAGCGCGGTCAGCCGCTCCTCCTCCAGCCGCGCCGCGGTGGCGCGGGCGAAGGGGGCGTCCTCGTACGGGCCGAAAGCCGGCCCGCGCCACAGCGCCAGCGCCTCGGTGAGCAGGTCGGCGGCGCGGGCCGGGCCGGGTGCCGTACGGGCGCGCCGGACGAGTGCGGCGAAGTCCCCGGCGTCGGTGGCGGCCTCCAGCACGTAACCCGAGGGCCCCGAGACGACCAGCTCGCGCCCGCCCGGCTCGGCGTCCCCCAGCGCCCGCCGCAACTGGGAGACCTTCGCCCGCAGCGCCCCCGTCGGCTTGCCCGGCGGACGGGCGTCCCACAGGTCGTCGACGAGCCGCCCCTGCGGCACCGGCCGGCCCTCGCGGGCGAGGAGCGCGGCCAGCAGCACGCGCACCTTCAGTTCCGGGACCCTGACCGGCCGTCCGTCGTCGGTCCAGACCCGTACCGGCCCGAGCACTCCGAAGCGCATGACACCACCATAAGCAAACCCGAACACCGCCCGGCGACCGTGAACCCATGACGACAACCACCGCCACGAAGGCGGGGCCCCGCGAATGGCTCGGCCTGAGCGTGCTCGCCCTGCCCATGCTGCTCGCCTCGGTCGACAACAGCGTGCTCTACCTCGCGCTGCCCCATCTGACCGCGGACTTGCAGCCGTCCTCCACGCAGGTGCTGTGGATCATGGACGTCTACGGGTTCATGATGGCCGGCTTCCTCATTACCATGGGCACGCTCGGCGACCGGATAGGCCGCCGCCGGCTGCTGACCTTCGGCGCGGCGGCCTTCGGCGCGGCCTCGGTGCTCGCCGCGTACGCGTCGAGCGCCGAGATGCTGATCGCGGCCCGCATGCTGCTCGGCATCGCGGCCTCCACGCTCGCGCCCTCGGCGCTGGCCCTGGTCGGCAGCATGTTCACCGACGCGCGCCAGCGCGCCCTGGCCATCGGCGTGTTCACCGCCTGCTTCATGGGCGGCGCGGCGCTGGGGCCGGTCGTCGGCGGGGTGATGCTGGAGAACTTCTGGTGGGGCTCGGTGTTCCTGCTCGGCGTCCCGGTGGCGCTGCTGCTGGTGCTCACGGCCCGGCCGCTGCTGCCGGAGTCCGGCGGCGAGGGCGGCGGGCGGCTGGACCCGGGGAGCGTGGCGCTGTCGCTGCTGGCGGTCATCCCGCTCGTCTACGGGCTGAAGGAACTGGCCGACGAGCCGGGCACGAAGGCGGCCGGCGCGGTCGCCGCCGGGCTCGCCTTCGGCTACGCCTTCGCCCGCCGGCAGCTCCGGCTGGCAGAACCGCTGCTGGACCTGCGGCTGTTCCGCAACCGCTCGTTCTCCGCTGCGCTGGTCGTCCTGCTGCTGACGATGCTCATGCAGGGCGGCACGTACCTCTTCTTCAGCCAGCACCTCCAGTTGATCGAGGGCTTCTCGCCGCTGAAGGCCGGGTTCTGGATGGCGCCGCCGGCGCTCGCGCTGGTCGCCGGGTCCCTGCTGGCGCCGGTCCTGGCGCGGACCATGCGGCCCGCGGTGATCGTCTCGGCGGGCCTTGCGGTGTCCGCGGCCGGGTTCCTGTACGTCGCCGTCAGCGACGACCTCGTGCCGCTGGTGATCGGGTTCACGCTGGGCTTCCTCGGCGCCGCGCCCGTCGGCGCGCTGGGGCTGAACCTGATCGTGGGGACGGCGCCCGCGGAGAAGTCCGGCTCCGCGTCGGCCACCGCGGAGACCAGCGGCGAGATGGGCATCTCGCTGGGTATCGCGGTCCTCGGCAGCCTGGGCGCCGCCGTCTACACCGCCGGGATCGACCTCCCCGCGGGGGCGCCGGAGCGGGCGGGGGAGTCCCTCGCCGACGCCGACGCGGCGGCGGCCGGGCTGCCGGAGCGCCTCGGCGGCGACCTCCTCGATGCCGCCCACACGGCCTTCGGCTCCGGGATGACCGCCGTCGCCCTGGTCGCCGCCGGGCTCTACGCGGGTCTCGCGGCGCTGGTCGTCGTGCTGCTGCGGCACCTGCGCCCGATCGGCGCGGAGGACGGGAACGGGGACGAGAAGGGGAACGGCTGAGCCGCGGGGCGGGGGCTCAGGGCTGCGTCGCCGCGCGCTCGGCCGCGCTGCGCAGCACGCAGAACTCGTTGCCCTCCGGGTCGGCGAGCACGGCCCACCCGGTGCCGTCCGGCTTGCGGTGGTCGGCGACGAACGTCGCGCCGAGGCCGAGCAGCCGCTCCACCTCCTCCTCGCGCCGGGTCTCGGGCCGCAGGCACAGATGGATCCGGTTCTTGGCGGTCTTGGGCTCCGGCACCTGGTTGAAGTGCAGCACCGGGCCCTCGGGCAGGAGCACCTGCGTCTCCGGCGAGCCCGGTCCGTCCTCCGGATGGACCGGGCTTCCGGTCACCCGGCTCCAGAAGAGCGACAGCTCGTAGGCGTCGGCACAGTCGATCGCGATGTTCTGCACTACCGAGGTCATGGACGCACCCTGCCCGAGCGCCCCGCCGCCCGCCACCGGATTACGCCCCGGCCGCCCGCCGCCGTCAGGCGGGCTCCGCCGCCGCCAGCAACTGGTCCTCCGTGGTGCCGCGCCGCCAGTAGCCGGTGAACGTCACCGCCCGGCGGTCGATGCCCCGTTCGCGCACCAGATGGCGGCGTACGGCCTTCACCGTCGCCGACTCCCCGGCGACCCAGGCGTACGGCGTGCCCCCGGGCAGCTCCGCGGCGCGCAGCGCGTCCGGCGCCGGCGCGTCCTCGCCCCGTACGAGCCAGGTGACCTCCGCGTCGGCCGCGGTGGCGAGCTCCAGGCGGTCGCCGGCGTCGGCCACCTCGATCCAGGCGCGTACGGGCACGCCCGCGGGCAGGGCCGCGAGGATGCCGGCGACGGCGGGCAGCGCGGTCTCGTCGGCGGTGACCAGCATCCAGCCGGTGCCGGCCGGCGGGCGGAAGTCGTACGCCACGTTCTCCGCGACGATCGGTGCCAGCGTGCTGAGCCGGTCGCCGGGGGCCGCGTGGAGCGCCCAGCGCGATCCCGGGCCGGTCTCGCCGTGCACGGCGAAGTCGACCACGAGCCGGTCCGGGTCGCGGGTGAGGGTGCGCGTCGTGTACGTGCGCATGATGCCGCGCACCGCGGGGTCGAGCGCCTGCCAGGCCGGGTACCAGTCGCTGCCGTCGTCGTCCGGCATGACCGGCGCGTCCTGGCCCGGGTGCGGGAAGAACAGCTTGATGCGCTGGTCGCGTCCGGCGGACTCCATCGAGCCCAGTGCGGGGCCGGCGAAGGAGACCCGGATCATGGTGGGCGAGAGGCGCTCGACCTCGTCGGCGACGAGGTCGAAGAAGCGGAACGGGGAGACGGTCGCGGTGGTCACCGGATCACCTGCTCCGCGTCGCGCAGGGCGTCGGCCAGCGCCTCGATCAGCGGCGCGTGGCCGGCGTAGCTGTGGTGCGCCTCGCTCTGCCAGGGGATGACCTGCCCGGCGGCGACCGCGGGGAGCCGGCGCCAGGTGGGCTTGGACTCCGCGAGCTGGTCGGGCTGGAGGTTGCCGGTGCGCCGGTCGACCATGACGACGTCGGCCTCGAACCGGTCGACCGTCTCCCAGCTCGACTCCTCCCAGAAGCCGCGCTCGCCGGGCTTCTCGGGGGTGACGAACTCGACGCCGAGCTGCTCGTAGTAGCGCAGGTCCCCGAAGTCCTCGGCGACGGCGGCGTAGAGCATGTCGGCGCTGGCGGAGACGGCGAGGACCTTCAGCCCGCGGCGGTCCGCGGCGGTCTTGGCCAGCGTCTGCGACGCCTTCTCGAAGCGGGATCTGGCGCGTACGACCTTCTCGGCCTTCAGGTCCGCGCCGAGCGCTTCGGCCAGTTCGGCGTAGCGCCCGATCGCGGCGTCGAGGGAGGTGCCGGAGGTGCGGATGCCGACGGCCGGGGCGAGGGAGGTGATCTCCTCGGTGCTCTCCTCCGGCAGGTACCACAGCACCGGCGGCTCCTGCATGTTGGTGACCAGCAGCTCGGGCTGGAGCGAGGCGTACTTCTCGACGCTGAACTGGCCGTAGGTGTTGCCGATGACGGTCATCTCGTCCACGTCGAGGTCGCCGGCCTGGAGGTCGCGCTCGCCGTCGGGTGTCGTCGTCGGGCCGAAGACGCCGGTGCACTCGATGCCGAAGTCGTGCAGCGCGGCGGCCGACGCGACGTAGCCGACGATGCGCTCGGGGGTGCGGTCCGCCTTGGCGACCTTGCCGCGGTCGTCCTCGAAGCGCCAGGTGCCGCCCGCGCCACCGGAGTCGGACCCGCCGGAGCCGGAGTCGTCGCCGCAGGCGGCGAGTACGGCGCCGAGGCCGAGCGCGCCGCCGGCGGCGAGCAGGCCGCGGCGGGAGGGGTGGGCGACGTCGGGGCGTGGCCGGAAACGGCTGTCGCGTATCTGCATGAAGGTTAGGCTAACCTAACCGTCGCGGGCCGGGGGAGCGGCCCGGCCCGCGACGCTCCCCCGCTCGACCCGCCCTGCGCCGCCCTGCGCCTGCATCCCGCCCGACTGCCGGGCGGACGGCGGCGGTTCAGCCGTACGGGGGCGCCCCCGGCTCGCGCAGCGGGAGCAGCAGCACGAGCCCCGCCGCGGGCAGCGCGACCAGCGGCGTGAGCGCCACCGTCAGTGAACTGGCGTCCGCGAGCGCCCCGATGAGCGGGCCGGCCAGCCCTCCGGCGCTGACCGCCAGGCCAAGCGTGACGCCGCCCGCGGTGCCGACGTGCCGGGGCAGGTAGTCCTGGCCGAGCGTGATGTGCAGCGAGAACGGCACGTACAGCCCCGCCGAAGTGAGCGCCACGAAGACGTAGAGCGCGGGGCCCGGTACGAACACCACCCCGGCCACCGCCGGGCCGGTCAGCGCGTACGACCACCGCACCACCGGCAGCCGCCCGAAGCGCGCCGCCAGCCGCCCGCCGGCCACCGTGCCCACCGCGCCCCCCAGGTACAGCACGAACAGCGCCGCCGTGCCCGCCGCCGTACCGCCCGCCGTGCGCCCGGGCACGTACAGCGAGACGAACGCGCTCAGCCCCACGAACACCACCGACCGGCACACCACCGCCCCCGTCAGCCGCGCGAACGACGCCCAGTCGTCCCGCCCGCCGGGTCCGCCGGCCGGTCCCGCGCCGTCCGCCGCCGGGGGCTTCGGCGCGTACGGCCGCAGCGAGCGCAGCGCCGCGGCGCACAGCCCCGCCCCGGCCAGCGCCGGCAGCACAAGCAGCGGTGAGGCCCGCAGCCCGCCGGCCGCGGCGACGGCCGCCACCAGCGGGGGAGCGGTGGCGAAGCCGAGGTTGCCGCCGAGGGAGAACCAGCCCATCGCGGTGTGGCTGCCCGCGCTCGCCCGCCGCGCCACCCGGGCGGCCTCCGGGTGGTACGCGGCGACCCCGACGCCCGACAGCGCGACCACCGCCAGGGTCGCGGCGTACGAGCCGAAGACCCCGGCCAGCGCCACGCCCGCGCCGGCCGCCAGCGTGCTGACCGGCAGCAGCCACGGCAGCGGGCGCCGGTCGGTCAGCACCCCGAAGAGCGGCTGCACCACCGACGAGAGCAGCGAGGCCGCCAGCACGACGCCGGAGGCGGCGGCGTACGAGTACGCCCGCTCGGCGACGAAGAACGGCACCAGCGCCGCCACCGCCCCCTGGTAGACATCGACGCACGCGTGGCCCATCGACAGCAGCGTCAGGGGCCGGAAGCGGGCGGCGCGGGGTTCGGGCATCCTCCGATCGTCACCGGGCGACCCCCTGGCGAACTTCCGATAAAATGCCAATTGATGCCGGACATCCGCCACGCCCCCGAAGCACCCACCCGGGCCAGGTCGCTGGCCGCGGGCGAGCGCATCGACGCGCACCGGCACGACGACCACCAGCTCGTCTACGCCGGCTCCGGCGTCCTCGCCGTCACCACCGACGCCGGCACCTGGTTCGCGCCCGGCACCCGCGCGCTGTGGGTGCCCGCCGGCTGCGTCCACGCCCACCGCGCGTACGGCCACCTCGACCTGCACCTGGTCGGGGTGCCCGCGGACACCGGCACCCTGGGGCTCGACGCGCCGAGCGTCCTGGCCGTCGACCCGCTGCTGCGCGAGCTGATCCTCGCCTGCACCCGCGACCCGTACGACGACACCCCCGAGGGACGGCGGCTGCGCACCGTCCTGCTGGACCGACTGCGCGCCGCCGCCGCCTTTGCCGCCTCCGCGCGGCAGCCCGTGCCGCTGCCCGCGCCCGCCGACCCGCGGCTCGCCGCCGTCTGCGACCTGCTCTACGCCGACCCCGCCGATCAGCGCACGCTGGCCGCCCTCGGCCGGGCCGCCGGTGCGGGCGCGGGGGAGCGGACGCTCAGCCGCCTCTTCCGCCGCGAGACGGGCATGACCTTCCCGCAGTGGCGCACCCGACTGCGCCTGTACCACGCGCTGCGGCTGCTTGCCGACGACGTGCCGGTGACCACCGTCGCGCACCGCTGCGGCTGGTCCTCGGCGAGCGCCTTCATCGACGTCTACCGCCGCGCCTACGGCACCACCCCGGGCAGCCACCGCCGCGGCTGACGGGCCCGCGTGCGCCGGTCAGGACCGCGACAGCTTCCCGATCTCGGCGACCACATGCTCCGCGTGCGGACGGACCCGCGCCTTCAGCTCCTCGCTCCAGCTCTCGTCCGCGTACCGGCTGCCGAGATAGAGCCGCCGCGCGTGCTCCAGCACCGGCCGGTGCTCCGGCGGCAGCCGGTCGAGCGCCCACGCGGCGGCGGCGTCCTTGGGGCGGATCTCCCCGGTGGCCAGCGTGCTCCAGATCCGCGCCAGGGTGAGCAGGACGTTGCGGGTGTCGTCGTCCAGCTCCGCCAGCAGGTCCGGGACGCCCGCGGCGGCGGCGCGGGCCACGTCCTCGTACGGCACCGGATCCAGCACCCGCGCGGGCGGCGGGCCGGCCAGCGGGTGGTCGCCGGCCCGCACCATCGTCAGCACGATCGCCAGGTCCGCCATGGCCGCCGGCCCCGGCGGGCCGCCCGCCTCGAACTCCTCGCGCAGCCACTCCCCGTAGAGGAAGTCGCACACCGGCGGGTAGCGCCACGGCCGGACCGCGGACTCCGCGACCACCGTCAGCTCGACCGGGCGCAGCCCGCCGGTGGTCCCGGAGATCCGCAGCAGCCCTTCGAGCAGCGCCTGCCGCTCGTCCATCGCCAGCGACCTGCGGGCGACGACGAGGACGTCCACGTCACTCGCGGGGCGCAGCCCGCCGAGGACGGCGGAGCCGTGCAGGTAGGCGCCGACGACCTCGGGGCCCAGCACGTCGTCGACCAGCGTCATGACCTCGCGCACCTGATCGTCCATCGGACCAGTGTCGGCCATGGGCGCCCGCCGCCCTGACTCAGGCGATCTCGATGCTGTCCAGCTCGGCGAAGAACGCGCCCTTGCCGAGGCGGACGGTGTTCCAGCCCTCGCCGAGCTGGACCTGCGTGTCGACCGTCGTCCAGTTGTCCCAGCCGGTGAACGGGTAGTTCACCGCTCCGGCCGCGGCGCCGTCGACCGTCAGCGTGTGCGTCGCGGGCACCTGCGCGGAGCCGTCGAGGGAGCCGTTGCCGTAGCGGACGGACAGGGTGTGGGCGCCGGCCGAGGGGGAGAAGACGGTGAACTCCACATAGCTGTCGGGGAAGTCGATGTGCCCCACCGCGCGGCCGTCGAGGGCGCCGGCGGCGTCGCGGACGGCCGCGTTGTGCACGGTGGCGTTCTCCGCCTGGTAGAGCACCTTGCTGCCGTCCACGACCGGGTAGCCGTTCGCCCAGCCGATGCCGGCCGCGTACATCGAGCGCCGCGAGTGGTCGGCGCTCCAGCCGTGGAAGAGGATCCGGTCCCGGCCGTCCGGGCCGGTGACGACGTCCTGGCCGCCGGGGCCGATGACGGCGCCGCCGAAGGTGTCGGTGGTCATCAGGGGGTTGAACGCCTTGGTGTACGGGCCGGTGAGGCTGTCGGCGACGGCGTAACTCGTCTTGTAGCGATCGCCGTCGTAGAAGTCCGCGGAGTACAGCAGCACGTACCTGCCGCCGCGCTTGACGAGCGTCGGCGCCTCGATGACGTTGCCCTCCCAGGCCCGGTCCTGGCGGATCAGCCGCGTCGCAGCGCCCGTGGTGGCGGTGCCGTCGGCGTTGACGGGCTGGAGGTGCAGCCAGGTGTCCTGGTTGCAGCAGTTGCCGTCGTTCTTCCACAGCATGTAGCGCTGCCCGCCCTCGGTATAGCCGGAGGCGTCGATGGCGCCGCCCTGGTCGGCGGGGCAGACCAGTGGGCCGTCGCCGGCGGGCTCGAACGGGCCGGCGGGGGTCGCCGCCAGGGCGACGCCGATGCACTGCTTGTCGCTGGCCAGGTCGCGCGCGGTGTAGTGCATGGTGAAGCCGCCGCCGTTGTCGAAGACCTCGGGCGCCCAGACCAGGCCGCTGTTCGGCGCCGCCCAGGCGCCGAGCCGGGGCAGCACGTCGGCGCCGTCCTGCGACCAGGAGGCGAGGTCGGTGGAGGTGGCGTGCTGGATGTTCTTGCCGGCGCCGTTGGTGGCGTAGGCGTGGTACGTGTCGCCGGCCTTCACGATGTCGGGGTCGGGGAAGTTCGCGTCGAGCACCGGCGGGCCCGGCGCGGCGGCGGGCCCGGGGCCGGCGGCGGCGGACGAGCCGGGGACCAGGAAGGCGGCGAGAGCGGCGAGAGCGGCGGCCGCGGCGGTGGCGGAACGGGGGAAGCGCGGGGACACGGATGCTCCTTTCCGGGAGCGGACTCCGGGCGGGCGGCGCGGGGCCGGCCGCGGTGGGGGGTGAACTGCGCGCTATTACATCGTTGCAATCGTCGCTCACGGTAAGGAGCCGCACCGGAGGTGTCAACGACGGCGGCGAGGGCGGGCGTTGCCGGGGCGGCGGCGGTCGAGCGCCGCCGCCCCGTGTCACTGAATGGTTTCAATCCCGGGGTGCCGTCACGGCTTCCCGGTGAACGTCCACGAGCCGTGCGGCACCCGGTACACCGCGAAGCCGGGCCCGGTCCGTACGAACTCCGCCCCCTCCGGCTCCCGTACGTCCGCGCGCGAGGCGCTCGGCACATGCACCTCGGCCGTCGACCCCACCGGCACCCGGACCTCCAGCCGCACCGTCGCGTCGATCCGCGACCACGACACGGCGGCGGGCCCGCGCACCGTGTGCAGCTCGGTGCGCGCCCAGTCGACGCCGGCGCGCGCGTCCGGGCGTACGGCGAAGGTGCGGTAGCCGGCGTCGCCCGGCCGCAGTCCGGCCACGTTCTCGTACAGCCACTGCACGACCGTGCCCTGGAAGTAGTGGTCCCGGGAGCGCGAGTCGAGCTGCCACATCTCCCACATGGTGTCGGCGCCGTTGTCGAACCAGTAGCCCCAGCTCGGGTACGTGCGCTGGGTCGCGATGGCGTGGGCCACCTCGCCGTGGCCCTCGGCGGTCAGCGCCCGCAGCAGCACGCTGGTGCCCAGCGCGCCGGTGTTGAGGTGGTTGCCGCGCTCCTCGATGTCGGCCAGCAGGGAGGCGGTGACGCTCGCCCGCGCCCCGGGCGGCACCAGGCCGAAGGCCAGCGGGATGCAGTTGCTGGTCTGCCGGTAGTCCGGGTCCCTGGCCGTGCGGTAGTGGCCCTCGGGAGCGAGGAACTCGGCGTTCAGCGCCTCCTTCAGGCCCCCGGCGGCGGCCAGGTAGCGGTCCCGGGTGCCGCCCTCGCCCGCCAGGTCCGCCATCGCCGCGGTGTCGGCCAGCGCCCGGTGCAGGTACGCGGTGGCCGTCAGCCGGGTGTCCTCGGGCGGGTTGCCGCCGTAGCCGGGCGGCAGGTAGTCGCCGAGCGCCGTGACCGCCAGGCCGTCCACCAGCCGGTCCAGCTCCCAGTCCAGATAGCGGATGAGCGCCGGCAGATGGTCGCGTACGACGCGCTCGTCGCCGTACACCCGGTACATCTCCCGCACCAGGAACGGGTAGACCGTCGTCCACTCCGGCGAGGGCGCGAGGTCGCGGTAGCCCCAGCCGCCGCTGGGCACGATCACCGGCACCTGCCCCTCGGCGTTCTGGCTGTCGCGGAGGTCGTCCAGCCACTTGCCGAGCATCCGGTGCATGCCCAGCGCGTACATCATCACGGGCGCGCCGACCTGCGCGTCGCCGGTCCAGCCGTTCTTCTCGTACATCGGGGTGTCGGTGGGGATGCCGTGCAGGTTGTTCTGCACGGTGCGCCGCATGGCGCGCTCCAACTGCTCGTAGAACGGCTCGGAGCAGCGGAACGTCCCGGTGCCGGCGACCGGCGTGTGCACCACCCGGCCGAGGAAGCCGCCGGGGTCCGGCTTCGCGGGCAGGCCGCTGACCTGCACGTAACGGAAACCCTTGTAGGAGAACTTGGGCTCCCACACCTCCGCGGACCCGCCGCCCGCGCAGACGTACTCGTCGGTCTGGAAGCGGCCCGGCACATGGCCGGTCTCGGCGTGCACGCTGCCGTCGGCCTTGAGCTTCTCGCCGTGCGCGAGCCGCACGGTGGTGCCCGCCGGGGCCCGTACCGAGAGCTTCGTCCAGCCGGCCAGGGTGCGGCCCATGTCGACGATCCAGTCGTCGCCGTGCGCGGTGACGGCGACGGGCCGCACGGTGTCGACGACGCGGATCGCGTCGTGCGGCTGGGCGCGCAGGGTGCCCCCGGGCGGATCCTGGCGGGCGGGGCTCGACCAGGCGGCGTCGTCGAAGCCCGGCTCGGTCCAGCCCGCGGGGTGCTCGCGGGCGTCGTAGGTCTCGCCGGCGTAGAGGCAGTCGGAGCGGGTGGGGCCCTCGGTCAGCCGCCAACTGCCGTCGGTGGCCACGGTGGTACGGGCGCCGCCGGGGTGCTCGATCTCCAGTTGGGCCAGCAGGCGGGGTTCGCCGTGCCACGGCGGGGTGTGCCAGTTCCACACGTTGGGCGTGGTCATGCCGAAGAAGCCGCGCCCGAGGGTGACGCCGATGGCGTTGGCGCCCCGGGCGACGAGGTCGGTGACGTCGTGGACCGCGTAGAACACGGTCTCGTCGTAGTCGGTGAAGCCCGGGTCGAGGACCTGGCTGCCGACGCGACGGCCGTTGATCTCCGCGTCGTAGTAGGCGAGCCCGCTGATGTACAGCCGGGCGCGCCGCACCGGCCGGCCGACGGTGAACTCCCGGCGCAGCAGCGGCGCGGGCCGTACCTCGGCCGGCACCTGCGCGCCGCTGCCCCAGGGGCCCTCGCCGTACGGGGCGAGCACCGCGGCCTCCGCCCACGCGCCGTCGTCGAAGCCCGGCTGCTGCCAGCCCTCCTGCTCCTGGTCGGCGCACCGCCAGCCGGGCCCGGTGACCAGCTCGGTGACCTCGTCGCCGGTGTGCACCGTCAGGCGTACGAGCAGACCGCCGGGGTTGACCGAGGCGCCGCCGCGGTTGGTGGCGCGGACGGCGACGACCACCCGGCCGTCCGCGGCGCGGACGCCGTCGGTGACGTCGGCCGGCCGGCCGGTGCGCCAGCCGTCGGTCTGCTGCGGGGCGTGCAGCACCTGCGTGCCGCCGAGGAAGAGGGTGAAGTCGTCGTCGGCGGTGGCCACGATCTGCGCCGCCGACACCTCGGCCCCGGCGGGCAGTTCGAGCGCGGCGCGGAACCAGACCGGGCCGGCCGGGGCGTTCTGCGGGGTGGCGCCGGGCGCCCAGATCCACGACGCGCCCGCGAAGCCGGGCGGCTCGGGCGCGGCGTCGGCGCCGATCCAGTGGCCGCGCCAGTCGTCGGACGCCAGCGCGGTCTCCCACCAGCTCCACCGGCTCCAGGCGGACCGCCGGCCGCGGCCGTCCCAGACCCGCACCTGCCAGTGGTAGCGGGTACGGGTCTTCAGCGCCGGCCCGCCGTAGGGGACGCCGACGGTCCGCGCCGAGTCGACGCGGCCGGAGTCCCACACCGCGGGCCCCTTGCCCCCGGGGTCGAGGCAGACCCGGACCTGGTACGCGCTCTGCCGCGCGCCGCTGCCCGGCGCGGACAGCTCCCAGCTCAACCGGGGTTCGGCGACGTCGGTGCCGAGCAGGGCGGGCGCGTACTCGACGGTGGTGCGCTCGATACGCAGCCCCGCCCCGCGGCCGTCCCCGCCGTCCCGGCCGGCCGCGGCCGCGGGGACCGCGCCCTGGCCTAGGCCGATGACGCCGGCTCCCGCGCCGGCGGCTGCGGAGGTGCGCAGAAAGGCCCGCCGGTTCCATGCACTTCCGTTGATCGTCTCGCGCTCGTGGCTCATCGCACGTCCCTTGGTTGATGAGTGGCGTGTCCGACTCAGGAAATTGAAACGTTTCAATATCTCCCCGGAGATCCTAGATCGCACCGGACGGACACCTCAAGAGGCGTGCAGGAGGGATTGGGCCCGGAGCGGCCCGCAGACCACCGCCGGGACCCGGATTCCGGGACCCGGCGGGCGGGGACCTGCGTTTCCGCCCGTTCTTCCTGGGCAGCCGCGCAGCCGGACCGAAAAGGAGACTGACGATGCAGGCGGCAACATCGACGGCGCGGGGTCGCAGGACGATCCGCAAGGCGGCGGACAGCAAGGCGGTGGAGTGGGGCGCACGGGCCGGGCTCGTCGGCCGCGGCGTGCTCTACCTGCTGATCGGCGCGCTCGCCGTCCGGGTGGCGTTCGGCGAGGGGAAGCGGGAGGCGGACCGCAGCGGCGCCGTCGGCGAGATCGCCGCGCAGCCCGCCGGCGGGTTCCTGCTGTGGACGCTGGGCGCGGCCCTGGTGGGCATGGCGGTGTGGCGGCTGTCCGAGGCCGCGTTCGGCGCCGCCGGGCCCGGCGGGCACAAGGCGTCGAAGCGGGCGCTGTCGGGCGCACGGGCGGTCTTCTACGGCTTCGTCGCCTACTCCGTGCTCGCCTTCGCGGCCGGCGAGAAGGGCAACACCTCCAGCGACCAGCAGAGCCGGGACATCACCGCCCGGGCGCTCGAACAGCCCGGCGGCAAGTGGCTGGTGGGCATCGCGGGCGCGGGCATCGCGGTGGCCGGTGCGGTACTCGCGGTGCGCGCCGCGATGCGCTCGTACCGCAAGCACCTGCGCGTGTCCCGGATGTCCCGGCGCACCCGCCGGCTCGTCGACGTGACCGGGGTGGCCGGCGGCATCGCGCGCGGCCTGGTCGTGGGCGCCATCGGCGTGTTCGTCGCGCGGGCCGCCCTGGAGTACGACCCGAAGGAGGCCAAGGGCGTCGACGCGGCGCTGAAGTCCTTCGCCGACACCGCGGCGGGGCCGTGGCTGCTGGCCCTCGTCGCCGTGGGCCTGGTGCTCTTCGCCCTGTTCTCCTTCGCCTGCGCCCGCTGGCGCCGGGTCTGAGGAGAACCGGTCCGGGGAGAACCGTGGCGACGCGGGCGGAGGGACCGACGCGGCAGGTCACGGCTACGATGCCGACAATGGACGTATACCTTCAGGCCCTCAACTCCCTGCTGGACGAGTCGGACGACCCGCACGCGAGCATCGCCGTGACCCTGCACCTGGGCGGCGGCGCCCTGCACGGGCACCTGATCAGCCACCGCGCCTGGCGTGAGGCGTGGCTGGACCAGATCCACGAGTCCGATCCGGCGGTCGCCGCCTTCCTCAACACCGCGCTGGCGGCGCTGCCCACCGACGCCGGCGACCCGGACCCGTCGGCGGCGCCCTACCTGCACCTGCGCGACGTCACATACCTCCACGGCACGGAGAACGCGGAGACGTCACTGTGGCGCGGCCCGGTGTCCGCGGTCTCCGGCTGGTCCCTGACCCAGCCGCGCCTGTGAGGTCCGCCGTCCGACCGGGCCGCTGATCGCGCACAACTCCGTTGCCCGGTGCGCGCGGCTCCGGGAGTATGACCGCCATGACCTCCGGAGCCCCTCGGCAGCGGACGGCCCGACGGCAGGCGGGTCTCGTGCTGTCGGCCTGCGTGCTGGCCTCGTCACTGGTGGGCATGGACAGCCTGATGACCACCGTCGCGCTGCCCGCCATCGCCGCCGACCTCGACGCGGGCATGGCGGTGCAGCAGTGGATCGTCGCGGCGTTCCTGCTCGCCGTCGGCAGCCTGATCCTCGTCGGCGGGGCCCTCGGGGACGTCTACGGCCGGCGCCTCGTCTTCGCCGTCGGCACCGCCGGGTTCGGGGCCGCCGCGCTGGTGTGCGCGCTGGCGCCGAGCGCCGGGGTGCTCGTCGTCGGCCGGCTGGCCCAGGGCGCCGCCGCCGCGCTGCTGCTGCCCAGCGTGCTGGCCGTCATCACCGGCGCCTTCGACGAGGCCGGCCGCTCGCGGGCGATAGCCCGCTGGTCCGCGTGGAGCGGGCTGTCCGTCATCGCCGGGCCCGTCGTCGGCGGGCTGCTCATCGACGCGCTGTCGTGGCGGGCGGTCTACTGGCTCGAACTGCCCTGCGCGGCCGTCGTCGTCGCCCTGATCCTGCGCGCCACCCCGCCCGGCGACGGCACGGCCGGCGCCTCCGTCGACCTGGCCGGCGCCGCGCTCGCCGTACCCGCCGTCGGCGGGCCGGTGTTCTACCTCATCCAGGCTCCGCACGCCGGCTGGGGCGACCCCCTCACCCTGGCCGCCCTCGTCGTCGGCGTCGCGTCGCTGGTCGCGTTCCTGGTCTGGGAGCGCCGCGCCCGCGACCCGCTGCTGCCGCCCGCGCTGTTCCGGATCAGGGCCTTCGCCGCCATCAACGCCACCACGTTCGTCCTCTACGGCGCGCTCATCTCCTGCGGCACGTACACGATCCTCTTCCTCCAGGAGAACCTCGGCTACGGGCCCGCCCCCGCCGGCATCGCCGGCGCGGTGCCGATCATGGTGCTGTTCGTGCTCTCCGGGCGCTTCGGCGCGCTCGCCGACCGGTACGGCGGCCGGCCCTTCATCGCCGGCGGCTCGCTGCTCGCCGGCCTCGGCATGCTCCTGCTGCTGCGCGCGGACGCCGGCACCTCGCTGTGGACCGTCGTGCTCCCCTCGGTCCTGGTGCACGGTCTCGGCCTGGCGATGCTCGTCGCGCCGCTCACCTCCGGAGTGATGTCCGCCGCCCCCGCCGACCGGGCCGGCGTCGCCTCCGGCATCAACAACGCCATCGCCCGGATCGGCAGCATGATGGCCATCGCGGTGCTCGGCGTGGTCATCTCCGTGCGGTTCTCCGCCGGGCTCGACGACGGCCTCGCCCGCGCCGGCATCGACGCGCCGGCCGACGCCGTCATGGACACCGCGCGCGAACGCCCGCTGTCCGACGAGCCGCCCGCCGCGCTCCCGGCCGCCGAGCGCGCGGCGCTGGAGCCCGTGCTCGCCGACGCCTCCGCGTCGGCGTTCCGCACCGGGGCCGGGGTCGCCGGCGGGCTGGCGGTGCTGGCCGGGGCGGTCGCGTGGGTCGGCTACCGCGACCCCAAGGCGGCGGCGTACGACGCCGCCGGCACCCTCGGCTGTCCGCTCACCGGCGCCCGCGACCACGTCGGAGCCCCGCCGATCGGCTCGCGGGCCGGACAGCCGGCGGCCTGACACCGCCGCACCGGCCCGGGCCCGGTCAGCCGCCGAAGGCGTCCAGGATCCGCTCCGCCGCCCGGGTCGCCGTCAACTCGCCGTCCCTGACCCGCTGTTCCAGCTCCGGAGCCAGCGCACCGACCGCCGGGTCGGCGCGCAGCCGGCCCAGCAGCTCCTCGCGCACCATCGTCCACGTCCAGTCCACCTGCTGATCGCGCCGCCGGGCGGCCAGCCGCCCGGTGGACTCCAGCAGGTCGCGGTGGCGCTCCAGCCGTTCCCAGACGGTGTCCAGCCCCGTCGCCTCGCGCGCGCTGCAATGCAGCACGGGCGGCGTCCAGAACGCGCCCCTGCCGTGCATCAGCCGCAGCGCGCCCGCCAGTTCACGCGCCGCCGCCCGGGCGTCGCGCTCGTGCGGCCCGTCCGCCTTGTTGACGGCGATCACGTCCGCCAGCTCCAGCACGCCCTTCTTGATGCCCTGCAACTGGTCTCCGGTACGGGCCAGGGTCAGCAGCAGGAAGGAGTCGACCATGTTCGCCACGGCCGTCTCGGACTGGCCGACGCCCACGGTCTCCACCAGCACCACGTCGTAGCCCGCCGCCTCCATCACCACGATCGACTCGCGCGTCGCCTTCGCGACCCCGCCGAGCGTGCCCGCGGTGGGGGAGGGGCGTACGAAGGCGGCCGGATCCACGGCCAGGCGCTCCATGCGCGTCTTGTCGCCCAGGATCGACCCGCCGGTGCGGCTCGACGACGGGTCGACGGCCAGTACCGCCACCCGGTGCCCGAGCCCCGTCAGCATCGTGCCGAAGGAGTCGACGAACGTCGACTTCCCCACCCCGGGCACGCCGCTGACCCCGATACGCCGGGCGTTCCCGCTGTGCGGCAGCAGCTCGGTCAGCAACTCCTGGGCCAGCGCGCGGTGCTGCGGCCGGGTCGACTCCACGAGGGTGATCGCGCGCGCGACGAGCGCGCGCTTGCCGTCGAGGACGCCCTTGACGTACGTGTCGAGATCGATCGCCACCGGCTCACCCGCTCACGCGGCGTCGTGGCCGAGCCCGGCGGCGAGCTGCGCCACCAGGTCGTACGCGGCGTCCGGGATCACCGTGCCCGGGGGGAACACCGCCGTCGCACCCATCTCCAGCAGCGTCGGCACGTCCTGCGGCGGGATCACCCCGCCCACGACGACCATGATGTCCTCGCGCCCCTCCTCCGCCAGCGCCTCGCGCAGCGCCGGCACGAGCGTCAGGTGCCCGGCCGCCAGCGACGACACCCCCACGATGTGCACGTCCGCCTCGACGGCCTGCCGCGCCACCTCGTCCGGGGTCTGGAACAGCGGGCCGACGTCCACGTCGAAGCCGAGGTCGGCGAAGGCCGTGGCGATCACCTTCTGCCCGCGGTCGTGCCCGTCCTGGCCCATCTTGGCGACCAGGATGCGCGGGCGCCGGCCCTCCGCCTCCGCGAAGTCGCCCACCAGCGACCTGGTCCGCTCCACCGACGGCGACTCGCCCGTCTCGTTCCGGTACACACCGGAGATCGTACGGATCTGCCCGGCGTGCCGCCCGTAGCTCTTCTCCAGCGCGTACGAGATCTCGCCCACCGTCGCCCGGGCGCGCGCGGCCCGTACCGCCAGCTCCAGCAGGTTGCCCTCGCCGCCGGCCGCCCGCGCCAGGTCGTCCAGCGCGCCCTGGCACGCGGCCTCGTCGCGCTCCGCGCGCAGCCGCTCCAGCTTCGCGATCTGCTGGGCGCGTACCGAGGAGTTGTCGACCTTCAGCACCTCGATCTGCTCGTCGGACTCCACCCGGTACTTGTTCACGCCGATCACCGGCTGCCGGCCGGAGTCGATACGGGCCTGGGTGCGCGCCGCCGCCTCCTCCACCCGCAGCTTCGGGATGCCGGCGTCGATCGCCTGCGCCATGCCGCCGGCCTGCTCGACCTCCTCGATGTGCTGCCAGGCCCGCCGCGCCAGGTCGTACGTCAGCCGCTCCACGTACGCGCTGCCGCCCCACGGGTCGATCACGCGGGTCGTACCGGACTCCTGCTGGAGCAGCAACTGGGTGTTGCGGGCGATGCGGGCGGAGAAGTCCGTCGGCAGCGCCAGCGCCTCGTCCAGGGCGTTGGTGTGCAGCGACTGCGTTTGGCCCTGGGTGGCCGCCATCGCCTCGACGCACGTGCGCGTCACGTTGTTGTAGACGTCCTGCGCGGTCAGCGACCAGCCGGAGGTCTGCGAGTGGGTGCGCAGCGACAGCGACTTGGGATTCTGCGGGTCGAAGCGTTTGACGAGCTTCGCCCACAGAAGACGTGCCGCGCGCAGCTTGGCGACCTCCATGAAGAAGTTCATGCCGATCGCCCAGAAGAACGACAGCCGCGGCGCGAAGGCGTCCACGTCCAGGCCTGCTTCCCGGCCCGCCCGGATGTACTCCACGCCGTCGGCGAGGGTGTACGCCAGCTCCAGGTCGGCCGTCGCGCCCGCCTCCTGGATGTGGTAGCCGGAGATCGAGATGGAGTTGTAGCGCGGCATGTTCCGGGAGGTGAAGGCGAAGATGTCGGAGATGATCCGCATCGACGGCTTCGGCGGGTAGATGTAGGTGTTGCGGACCATGAACTCCTTGAGGATGTCGTTCTGGATGGTCCCCGCCAGCTTTTCCGGCGGCACCCCCTGCTCCTCGGCCGCGACGATGTACAGCGCCAGCACCGGCAGCACCGCGCCGTTCATCGTCATCGACACCGTCATCCGGTCCAGCGGGATGCCGTCGAAGAGCCGGCGCATGTCGAGGATCGAGTCGATCGCCACGCCCGCCATGCCGACGTCGCCCGTCACCCGCGGGTGGTCGCTGTCGTAGCCGCGGTGGGTGGGCAGGTCGAAGGCGACGGACAGGCCCTTCTGGCCGGCCGCGAGGTTGCGCCGGTAGAAGGCGTTGGACTCCTCGGCGGTGGAGAAGCCCGCGTACTGCCGGATCGTCCAGGGGTGGTTGACGTACATCGTCGGGTACGGGCCGCGCAGGTACGGCGCGACGCCCGGATAGGTGTCCAGGAAGTCCAGGTCCTCCAGGTCCTGCCCGGTGTACAGCGGGCGCACGGCGATGCCCTCGGGCGTCTCCCAGCCCAGGTCGTCGCCGTCGCCGCCGCGCTTGACCGCGGCGCGCCACTCGTCGGTCCCGGCCGCGGGGGCCGGGGTGCCCAGTTCGATGTCCGAGAAGTCGGGGACGGTCATCGGGCCACTCCCATGCGGTCGAGTGCGTCGGTCAGCACGGCCACGGCGTCGCAGCCGGCGAAGACGTAGGTGTCGGCGCCGTCGTACGGGCCCGGGCGTCCGGCGAGGTAGACGTGCCGCGCGCCTGCCGCCCGCAGTTCCGCCGCGGCGGCGGCGCCCTGCTCCTCGTACACCGCGTCGCCGGAGCACAGGCACGCCTCGCGCGCCCCGCTGTCCGCGAACGCGCCGTCGGTGACGGGCTCGACGCCGCCGGCCCGGAACAGGTTCGCGGCGAAGGACAGCCGCGGGGTGTGCACGGCGGCCGGGCCCAGCGCGGCGAGGAAGACCCGCGGCCGGGCGCCGGTCGCGGCCAGGTGCGCGTCGGAGCGCGCCCGCAGCGCCTCGAACGCCTCGTCCCTGCGCACCCGCGGCAGTCCGCCGGACGGCGGCTCGGGCGCGGGTTCGCGGACGACGGGATGCTCGGCCAGGTCGGGGAACTCGCTGACGCCGGTCACCGGTTCGCGTCGCCTGGCGAGCTTCGTACCGCGCTCCGCCCAGGTCCGTGCCAGCCGCTCGGGGACCATCCCGGAGCGCAGTGCGGCGGCCTGGCCGCCGGCCCGCTCGATCTCCTGGAAGAACGCCCACCCGGCGTGGGCGAGTTCGTCGGTCAGCCGCTCCACGTACCAGGAGCCGCCCGCCGGGTCGATGACCCGGGCCAGGTGCGACTCCTCGACGAGGATGGCCGAGGTGTTGCGCGCGATGCGCCGCGAGAACGCGTCCGGCAGGCCGATCGCGTGGTCGAAGGGCAGCACGGTCACCGCGTCCGCGCCGCCGACCCCGGCGGCGAGGGTGGCGACCGTGGTGCGCAGCATGTTCACCCACGGGTCGCGGCGCGTCGCCATCACCGGCGAGGTCACCGCGTGCTGGCGCTGCGCCCCCGCCGCGGGCGCCCCGCAGACCTCCGCGACCCGCGAGAACAGCCGGCGCGCGGCGCGCAGCTTGGCGATGGTCAGGAACTGGTCGGCGGTGGCCGCATACCGGAACTCCAGTTGGGCGCACGCCTGCGCGGTGCTCAGCCCCGCCGCGGTCAGCTCCCGCAGATACGCGACGGCCGTGGCCAGCGAGCAGCCCAGCTCCTGCGCCGCCGACCCGCCGGCCTCGTGGTACGGCAGCGCGTCCACGGTGACGGCCCTCAGGCCCGGGTGGCGCTCGGCGCACAGCCGGGCGAGGGCGGTCAGGGCGGCGGTGTCCCCGGGCAGTCCGGTACGGGCCTCGTGGCCGAGCGGGTCGGCGCCCAGGCCGCCCCGGGCGGCGTCGGGGGCGACGCCGCGCTTCTCGTACAGCCGCAGCAGTTCGCGCGCGGCCGGCTCGGTGTCGGCGCCGGCGTCCAGGACGACGGGCGCCAGGTCGAGGTAGACGCCCTCAAGGACGCCCTCCAGCGCCGCCACGGGGATGCCGCCGGCCCCGCCGACGACGAGCCACAGGGAGCCGACGCCGTTCTCCAGGTCGCCGAGCACGGCCTCCGCGTCGGCCACCGCGTGCCGCTGGCGTACGTCCCAGCCGCCGGCGGCGTTCCCCTCGGCCCGGCCACCGCGCACGAAGGGCGCGAAGCCGGGCAGGCCGGGGTCCGGTGCGCGGTGGCGCGCGGTGTAGAGGGGGGGCGTGCGCAGCCCGTCTTCGAGCGCGGTGGACAGCAGCGCCTCGGCCTCGTCGCCGGCTACTTCCTTGCCGGACTTGCGCAGCACGCCGGCCACCAGGTGCTGCCACTGCTCGTGCGACGCGTCGGGGAACTCGGTCGCGAGGGAGAGCCCGTCATCGGGCAGGACGGTCATGGACGGATGCTAGCCAGATCGGCTGAAGGATGGGTAAGTCCGCGGGTGTGACCTTGTCATCTTCATGTCCCGGCCGCGCACGGCCCCGGGGCGGGCGCGGTCCTGCGCGCGTGCGCCCCGGGGCCCCGGTCCGTACGCCGCCACCGCCCTGGGCCCCGTCCCCCAGCCCCTGACCCGCACCGCCACCGCCTGCGCCCTGGCCGCCTGGACGGCGGTCACCGCGCTGCTCCTGCACCACCGGGCCACCGCACCGGCACGGATGGCGGTACGCCCGTAGCCGCCCGCGCCCGCTGCCGGCCGGCCGGCGACGTTGCGCGGGGGAGCGGCCGTCAGGGGGAGCGGAGCAGATCGTCGAGCACGCGCGCGAAGAGCCGGCGCGCGGTCCACGCCACCACGGGATCCAGCGCCCGCGGCACTCCCCGCACCCCGATCTCCTCCCGCCACACGGCCCGCACCGGCCCGGGGGCGCCGTCCCCGGCATTCCCGGCGTCCCCGGCGTCCGCGCCGTCACCGGTGTCCGCCTCCGGGCCGTGCACCTCGATCTCGGCCCACCCGCGCACCACCCGCCCCCGCTTGACCAGCCGGCACCGCCCCGCCGCCCGCCCGGCCCCTGGCGGCGACCACGCCACGACCTCCATCGGATCGTCGAAGCCCACCGCGCCCACGCCGGTGCGCGCCGTGAACCGCGCCCCCACGCCCTCCGCGGGCACGGAGACACCGGTGATCCGGGTCAGCGGGACCCGCCCGACGTGCGCCGGCCAGTCGGTCAGCCGCTCCCAGACCGCCACCGCCGACGCATGCACCGTGCGTTCCACCTCGAACAGGGCCATGCCTCCAGGCTAGGCCGCCGCCGGATACCCTGCCGGATGCCGGAGCGCGCAGGGCTCCGCGGGCCGGAGGGCGGGGTGCGGGTGGCGGACGCGGTACGCCGGGTGGTGCTCGTCGCGTACGACGACGCGCAGATACTCGACATCGCCTGCCCCAGCGGCGCCCTGGACGCCGCGAACCGCTCCGGCGCGGCGCCCCCGTACGCCATCGGGCTGGCCACCGCCAGCGGACGCGGCGTGGTCAGCTCCGCCGGCATCGGCCTGGGCGGCGGGCAGCGTCTTTCGGAAGTGCCGGCGCGGCCGGACACCCTCATGGTCGTCGGCGGCATCGGCCACGAGCGGGCCGCCGTGGACGGGGAGCTGGTCAGGCAGGTACGCAGGCTGGCCGCCGGCGCCCGCCGGGTCGCCGCGGTCTGCACCGGGGTGTTCGTCCTGGCCGCCGCCGGCCTGGTGGACCAGCGGCGGGTGACCACCCACTGGCGCTACGGCGCCGAACTCGCCGCCCGCCACCCGGCCGTCGCCGTCGACCCGGCCCCGCTGTACGTACGCGACGGGCACGTGTACACCTCCGCCGGAGTGACCAGCGCGCTGGACCTGACGCTCGCACTCATCGAGGACGACCACGGCCCGACCCTCGCGCGCGGCGTCGCCCGCGAACTGGTCACGTACCTGCACCGCCCCGCCGACCAGGCGCAGATCAGCATGTTCCTCTCCGCCCCGCCGAGCGGCGACCGCCTCGTCCGCGACCTCCTCGGGTACGTCTCCGGGCACCTCGCCGACGACCTCGGCCCGCCCGCGCTCGCCGCCCGCGCGGGCATCAGCACCCGCCACCTCACCCGCCTGTTCGCCCGCCACCTCGGCACCACCCCGGCGCGCGCGGTGCGCGCCGCCCGCACCGAGGGCGCCGCCCACCTCGTCCGCTCCAGCGGGCTGACGCTCGCCGCGATCGCGCGCCGCTGCGGCTTCGGCTCCGCCGAGACGCTGCGGCAGGCGTTCCTGGAGCACTACGCGGCCACCGGGGACACGATTCGCAGGATGCCGGACATGCCGCGGGCCGGCCCCGGGCCGGACCGGCAGACTCCCGGGGCATGACGAACAGCGACACCACGACCGACACGACGACGACGCGCAGGGCGGCCCTCGGCGGCGCGGTGGCGCTCGCCGCGGCGGGCCTGGCGGCCGGAATCCCGGCCGGGACGGCCCACGCCGGGACGAGGGCGGACAGCGCGGGGCGGCCGGCCGGCGGCCCGCGGATCGGCGTCCTGCTCTACGACGGCTTCAGTCTGCTCGACCCGACGGGACCGGTCGAGGTGCTGTCCCGGCTGCCCGGGGCGGACGTCACGATGATCGCCGAACGCCGCGGCCCCGTCCGCACGGACACCGGGCACACCGCGGTCGTCGCCGACCGGTCGTTCGCCGAGACCGGCGAGCTGGACGTGGTCCTCGTCCCCGGCGCCGGCAACCGCGGCACCATCGCCGCCATGGAGAACCCGGCGATCCTGCGCTTCCTGCGCCGCGCCCACCGCCGCACCCGCTTCACCACCTCGGTGTGCACCGGCTCCCTCGTCCTCGGCGCCGCCGGCCTCCTGGGCACCCGCGCCACCACCTACTGGGCGTCGAAGGACTACCTGGAGGCCACCTTCGGCGTCACCTACGTGCCCGAACGCTACGTCCACGACGGCAAGGTGATCACCGCCGCCGGCGTCTCGGCGGGCATCGACATGTCCCTCTACCTCGCCGCCCTGCTCACCGACGAGCCGACGGCACGCGCGGTCCAGCTCGCCGTCGAGTACGACCCGCAGCCCCCGTACGACTCGGGCAACGCGGCCGAGGCGAGCCCCGAGCTGAAGGAACTGGCGCTGCGCCTGCTCGCGGAGTCCCAGGAGTAGGGGGCGAGGCGGTCAGGGGGAGGCGAGGCCGGTCTCGTGCGCGTAGATGACGGCCTGCGTACGGTCCCGCAGCCCCGGCTTGGCCAGGACCGCCGCCGCATGGGTCTTCACGGTGGACCGGCCGATGCCGAGGACCGCGGCGATCTCCGGGTTGCTCAGCCCCTTCGCGACCTGGCGCAGCACCTCGGCCTCGCGCTCCGTCAGCGCGTCCAGCCGGTCGCGAAGGCGTCGATCAGATCCCGGACGACCGCCGGCGCCAGCAGCGCCTCGCCCGCCGCGACGGTACGGATCGCGTCCAGGAGGTCCTGCGGGTAGCAGTCCTTGAGCAGGAACCCCGACGCGCCCGCGCGCAGCGCCTCGAAGACGTAGTCGTCGCGCCGGAAGGTGGTCAGGATCAGCACCCGCGCCGGCGGGTCGAGCGCGGTCAGCTCCCGCGTGGCGGCCAGGCCGTCCATGCCCGGCATGCGGATGTCCATGAGCGCCCGCACCGGCGGCGTCCATCATGTCGAGCAGCTCGCGCAGCGCCCCCAGCGCCCGCCGCGCCTCACCCGTCACCTCGGCCAGCGCGGCGGCGGGCCCGGCGCGGCCCGCGAGCCCGGACTCGGCCCCGCGCACCAGCCGCGCGGTGCGCTCGGCCAGCGCTTCGCCGCCGCCAACGCGGCGCCCGGCAAGGCCGACGGCGACGCCCCGCCGCCGCTGGGCCGGGGCGGCAGGGACATCAGGGGAGACAGCAGGGGACGGCCGCGGGATGGGGGGAGGGGGAGTGGTGCCCGCGGCCGTCCCCCGATCCGGTCCGGCCCGAGGGACACGTCCGAAACGTTCAAGACGACCGCCCGCGCCGCTGCCATCGTGGACGTATGACCGCAGACCTCTCCGCCGCCGCGTCGTTCATGGCCACCCACGCGAGGCTGCTCGACCGCCGCCGCTTCGAGCTGCTGCTCGGCCAGGCGGACCCCGCCGCCGTGTTCGCCGCCGTCGACGGCTACCGCAACCCCGACGGCGGCTACGGCTGGGGACTCGAACCGGACCTGCGGGCGCCGGAGAGCCAGCCCGGCGGCGCGCTGCACGCCTTCGAGGCGTTCGTCGACGCCGCCCCGGCCACGACACCGCACGCGGTACGGCTGTGCGACTGGCTGCTCTCCGCCACGCTGCCCGACGGCGGGCTGCCCTTCGCGCTGCCCGTGGCGGACCCCGCCGGCTGCGCGCCGTTCTGGACGCGGGCCGACCCGTCGGCCTCCGCCCTCCAGTCCACCGCGTTCGCCGCCGGCATCGCGCTGCGGCTGGCCGCGCACGACCCCGCCGTCGCCGCCCACCCCTGGCTGGAGCGGGCCGCCCGCTACTGCCTGGACGCCGTCGAGGCGATCGGCGACAAGCCGCACGCGATCGAGCTGTCGTTCGCCATCCGCTTCCTCGACGCCGCCTGCGACACCCGTCCCGGGGCCGCCGCCCTGCTGGAGCGGCTGCGCCCGCTCATCCCCGACGACGGGGTGCTGCCCGTCGCGGGCGGCTCGGAAGGGGAGGCGATCCGGCCGCTCGACGTCGCCCCCGACCCCGGCCGACCCGCGCGCACCCTGTACGCCCCCGAGGTCGTCGACGCCGAGCTTCGGCGGCTGGCCGCGGAGCAGCAGGACGACGGCGGCTGGCTGGTCGACTTCGGCTCGTTCTCACCGGCCGCCGCATTGGAGTGGCGCGGCTACCGTACGGTCGCCGCCGTGGCGGTGCTCAAGCGGAACGCCCGGCTCTGAGGCGTCCTCCCGGGCCGGCCGCGCGGGCTCAGCTCCGCGCGACGGCGGGCTCCGGAACCGCGCGCGCCGGCCGAGGCTCCGGGACTTCCGGCGCCTGCACGGCGGCGGCCGGAGCCGCGGCGGCGAGCGTGTCGACGGCCGACTGGACGAAGGCCCGGACGAGCGGCGTCTCGTGCGCCGTACGCCAGATCAGGCCCCACACGCCCATCGGCTGCTCCGTGATCGGCACGTACGCGATGCCCGGCCGCGGGAAGTGCCGCGCCGCCTCGCCCTGCACCACGCACACCGCGTCCCCGGCCGCGACCACGGCCTGCGCCTCCTGGAACGTGGTGATCCTCGGCCCGTCGTTGCGTATCGGCCGCCCCGACGGCGTACGCGCCGGCATCAGCGCTTCCATCCAGTACGCCGGGACCGGGTTCACCGGCTGCGGGAACACGCAGTCCACGAGGTCCTCCAGGCTCGCCGAGCCGCGGGCGGCGAAGGGGTGGTCCTCGGCGACCATCAGCACCTGCGGCTCGCGGGCCAGCACCGGGCCGACCGTCAGATCCGGCTCGCGCACCGGGAGCCAGGTGACCTCCAGGTCCACCTCGCCGGCGCGCAGCATCCCGAACGGGTCGCTGAAGACCACCTCGCGGAAGCGCAGCTCGACACCCGGGTAGTCGGCCTTGAAGCGCGCGAGGATCGACGCCTGGTCGAACGCCTGGGCGCACATCAGCCCCAGCGTCAGCACCCCGGTCGTGCCGCGGGCCGCCGCGGCGGCAGAGTCGATGCCGTCCTGGATGCGCTGGTAGCCGGCCTTGAGGTCGTCGTGGAGCTGCGCCCCGATGGCGGTCAGCTCCACCCGGCGGCTGGTGCGCTCGAACAGCGGCGCGCCGATGCGGCGCTCCTGCTTGGCGATCGACTGGCTGACACGGGCCTGCGAGACGTGCAACCGCTCGGCGGTACGGCCGAAGTGCAGCTCCTCGGCGAGCGCGAGGAAGATCTCTATGTCCCGCAGCTCCATCCCGCACCCCCGTATCGCCTGGCCGTGGCCGGAAACCGGCACCGTCCAGGGAGCGTATCCCGCCGGCCCCGCCCCCGTCACCCTCAGGCCGCCGCGCCGTGACCTGCGACGGAGGCGGCGGAGGTGGACGCTGAGGTGGCCGCTGAGGCGGACGCGGGGGCGGACGCGGAGGAAGCGGCCTCCCGGCGGCGGGCCGCGGCGCCGTCGACCAGGCGCAGCAGGGAACCGGCGTCCGGCCGCCCGCCGACGACGCTGATGTCGACACCGAAGCGCGCCGACTCGCACGCCGCCGCCCGGCTCAGCGCCACCACCGCGCAGGTGCCGGCCCGGTCCAGCGCGGCACCGGGCGCCCCGGGCGGGCCGACGGAGCCGCAGAGCTGGAGCAGATGGCCGGAGCGCTGCTCGTACAGCACCGGCAGCACGGCCTGCGCGACCCACAGCGGGCCGAAGAACGCCGCCTCCATCCGGGCCCGCGCCGCCGCCTCGGGTATCCACCCGACCGGCGCGGCCGAGTCCCCGGCGGCCTCCGCGGCGGGGGCGGGGCGCGGCGGGCGGGCGTCGTTGACGATCGCGTCGAGGCGGCCGAACCGGTCGGCCGCCGCACACACCGTGGCGTTCACCGACCAGTTGTCGGCCACGTCCAGGGCCCGTACGAACAGCCTGCGCCGGTGCTCGTCGTGCCGGGCCAGCAGCCGGTCCCGGGCGGCCTCGTCGGGTACGACGGCGGCGACCCGTTCGCCGCGTGCCAGCGCGGCGGCGGTCACGGCCCGGCCCGCACCGTGTCCTGCCGTGGTGACGAACCAGACCCTGCCCGATCGTGCGGTGGAGGTCATGGACCCTGCGCCCCCTTCGGTGGCTGCGTGCTCCTGCTCTTTCGTTGCGTGCACCAGCCTCGGCCCGGCGCGCCCCGCGAACAACGGCCGATCCGGCAACGACGGATAACCCGTCGGTTATCGATCCCCCACCCCCATCCATAAGCGACGGGTTATGGCACGTTCCGGGATCGGCCGTTGTTCGGCGGGCGGCCCGCGGCGAGGCTGGGGCCATGAGTTCACCGGTGGAGATCGCCGTCGTACGCGACGCCGCGCCGGCCGCGGACGCCTGGCGCGCGGTCGTCGCCGCCGCGCGGGCGGCGGACCTGCCCGGCGTCCCGGCGCCGGTACGGGAAGAGGTCCTCGCCGGACTGCGGGGGGACGCCCGGACCGGCGGCAGGACCGCGCCGGCGTGGGCGGCCACGGGGGCGGAGGGCGAGGTGACGGCTGTCGCGGGGGTGCGGCCGGCCACCTCGCCCGGCCCCGGGCGGACGGCGGCGGACCTCCAGCTCTACGTCCACCCCGCCGCCCGCCGCCGCGGCACCGGCACCCTGATGCTCGCCGCCGTCGCCGCCACCGCCCGGGAGGAGGGCTGGGACACCCTGCGGGCGGCGGCCCCGGCGTGCACCCCGGCGGACGTCTTCTGCCTGCGCCACGGCTTCGTCCGCGAGCGCGTCGTCCACCACCTGCTGCTGCCGCTGGCCGAGGTGCACCGCGCCTGGCTGGCGGAGCTGGTCTGCGCCGACCACCCGGGCTACCGCCTCACCACCTGGTACGCCCCGCCCACCCCGGCCCCGGCCACCGCCGTGCCCCGTACCGGATCCGCAACCCCCACCGGCGACCCCGCCGACCCCGGCGATCCCGCGATCCCCGACGGCCTCGCCGCGGCCGTCCCCGGTTTCGCCTTCGGCACCCCCGACGGCGCGCCGGAACCCGGCCACGGCCGGCTGCTGACGGTCGCCGCCGTGCACACCGGCACCGGGGCCGTCGCCGGCTACACCGAGGTGCTGATCCCGCCCGCCCCCGCGCCGCGCGCCCAGCAGTGCCACACCGCCGTCGTACCGGCCCACCGCCGCCGCGGCCTCGGCCGCTGGGTCACCGCCGAGATGCTGCGCCGGCTGCACGCCGAACACCCGCAGATCAGCGAGGTGGAGACCGCCGCCGCCGACGGCGACACCGCGGCCCTCGCACTCGACGAGCAGCTCGGCTTCCGCCCGTACCGCCGCACCCACGCCTACCGGCTGCACCTGCCCGGCTGACCGCGCACCACCCGGGCGGTCAGCCGGACGGTCAGCCGGGACCGCGGGTCGCGGCGAGCGAGCCGAGCAGCGCCAGCGCCTCGCCGCTGGGCGACCCCGGTTCCGCGTGGTAGACGACCAACTCCTGCCCGGGGGCCGCGCGCACGTCGAACGTCTGCATCGTGAGCGTCAGCGGCCCCACGTCGCGGTGCTCGAAACGCTTGTGCTCCAGCGCCTTGCCGCGGGCGTCGTGCCGCGCCCACAGCTCCGCGAACTCCGGGCTCGACTCCAGCAGTCCGGCGAGCACCTGCCGCACCCGCGGGTCGTCCGGCGCCGCGCCGTGGCCCAGGCGGAAGCCGGCCACGGAGTTGCGCGCCACGTCGTGCCAGTCGCGGTAGAAGGACCGGGCGGCGGGGTCGGTGAACACGACGTCCATGAGGTTGCGCGAGTACGTCCAGCCCAGGAAGAGCGCGTCGGCGATGGCGTTGGCGGCGAGCACGTCGTACGCGCGGTTGTGGACGACCGCCGGGTTGTGCGGCCAGGCGTCCATGAGGGCGAGCAGGCCCGGGTCCACCCGGTCGGGCACGGCGGCGGCGCGGGCCCGCGGGCCGAGTCCGGCCAGCCGGAACAGATGCAGCCGGCCGTCCTCGTCCAGCCGCAGCGCGGCGGCGAGCGCGTCGAGGACCTGCGCGGACGGGGAACGCTCCCGGCCCTGCTCCAGGCGTACGTAGTAGTCGGCGCTGACCCCGGCGAGCAGCGCGACCTCCTCGCGCCGCAGTCCCGGCACCCGGCGGCGCCCGGTGACCGGGAGGTTCGCCGCGGCCGGGGTGACGCCGGCGCGGCGCGCGGTGAGGAAAGCGCCCAGCTCGGTACGTGCCATGCCGCCATGCTAGGCACGCCGCCGCCCGCCGTGCCTGGGTGCGCCGCACCCAGGAGAACGCCGCCTCTCCCGCGGACGCCACCCGCCGCGCAGCCTCGTGGCCATGACCACACATCACACCGAACGGCACACCGAACGGCACGCCGGACCGAGCGCCGCCGGGCGCAAGACCGTCCTCGTCACCGGCGCCAGCAGCGGCATCGGCGAGGCCGTCGCCGCCCGGCTCGCCGCCGAGGGCCACCGGGTGGTGGCCGGCGCCCGCCGCACCGACCGCCTCGACGCCCTGGCGGAGAGCACCGCCGGACCCGCGGCCCGCGCCGGCGGCGCGCTGGAGCCCGTCCGCCTGGACGTGACGGACCGCGCGGACGTCGAGGACTTCGTCTCCGGCGCCCGCGCCCGCCACGGCCGCGTCGACGTCCTCGTCGCCAACGCCGGGGTGATGCCCCTGTCGCGGCTGGACTCCCTGCTCGTCGACGAGTGGGACCGCATGATCGACGTGAACGTCCGCGGGCTGCTCCACGGCATCGCCGCGGCGCTGCCCGTGTTCGGCGCCCAGGGATCCGGCCACTTCGTGACCGTCGCCAGCGTCGGCGCCCACGAGGTGGTGCCCACCGGCGCCGTGTACTGCGCCACGAAGTACGCGGCCTGGGCGATCACCGAGGGCCTGCGGCAGGAGTCCGACCCCTCGGTGCGGGTGACTACCGTCTCGCCCGGCGTCGTCACCTCCGAACTCGCCCACGGCATCACCGACCCCGGCGCCGCCGAGGCCATGCGCACCTACCGGGCCCACGCGATCGACCCCGACGCCATCGCCGCGGCCGTCTCGTACGCCCTGGCCCAGCCGCCGGAGGTGGACGTCAACGAGATCGTCGTACGCCCGGCCCACCAGCGCTGACGCTCACCACCACCGGTGCCGGTCACCGCGCACCCGCCGCCTGCCGAGCGGCTGCACCGCGCGGGCGTCGCCGTCGGGAAAGATGCTGCGGTAGTGGGCGA
Organism: Streptomyces sp. 184; assembly: GCF_045781775.1. NCBI lineage: Bacteria > Bacillati > Actinomycetota > Actinomycetes > Kitasatosporales > Streptomycetaceae > Streptomyces > Streptomyces sp. 184. The sequence continues at coordinate 4,116,185 of NZ_CP123230.1, forward strand.
TGGCGGCGGCGGTGGCCTGCACCGGGTGGGTGAGGAGGTGCCAGCGGACGCCGGGCAGATACGGGTAGGCCGTGGTGGAGCCGGTGTAGCGGTACGACTCGGTGCAGGCCGGCAGCAGCGCGTCGAACTCCACGTCGGGCACCGGGTGGGGGGAGGTGTCCTTGGAGGCGGCGCACAGCAGCCGGTCCAGCGCCGGGTTGGGATCGCCCGGGTGGACGAAGACGGCGACGACGGCGTAGTGCCCCTCTCCACCCGGCTCCCCCTCCGGCGGGACCCGGTCGCCGGCGTCGTCCCGCACGTACTTCAGATGCTGTTCGAGGGGAAAGGCCACTCCGCCCACGGTGTGCTCGGAAGGCGTGTGCCAGTGGACGTCCGCCAGCCGGTAGGTGCCGGCCCCGATGGTCAGCAGGAAGTCCCGGCCGGGCGGCGGCTCGGCCCGCACGGTCGCCTCCGTGGGCGCGCGCCGGGACCGGTCCGGCTCGCTGTAGCGCACGGACAGGTCCGTACGGGCCGGGTGGTCGAACCGCAGCGCGGGCAGCGGCCCGGTGTCGACGGTATGGGGACGGATGTCGACGGGGCTCTGGTAGTAGGTGGCCGACTCGTCGGCGGGCGGGTGGGACACAGCGGTCATGGAGGCGCTTTCGATGTGCGGGCGGCGGGCCGGGCGGCTGCCGCCCGCCGCGGCGTACGGCGTTCGTCGCGTACGGCCAGTCTTGCCTGTTCTCCGGCCCACCGTGATCATCCGGAGGGGTGCAGTCGGCACCGCCGTGTTGACCCCCCCCACCTGCCCCGGGACACGGCATCGCGGCGACCGGACGGTACGTTGGGGCGCATGACAGCGCCTGCGGCAGACCCGCCAACAGACCCCGAGACGACCGACGACGCGCAGGCACTGCGGACCCTCATGCGCGCGGACCTGCGCGCCGCGATGAAGGAGCGCCGGCGGGAGGCCGTCTCCGCCCTGCGCGCCGCCCTCGCCGCCATCGACAACGCCGAAGCCGTCGAGGCCCCCGACGCCCTGCCGGCGGGCAGCGAGCACGTCGCCGGCGCCCACGCCGGCGTCGGGTCGGCCGAGGCGGCCCGGCGGGTGCTGTCCGCCGACGACGTACGCGCGCTGCTGCGGACGCAGATCGCGGAGCGCCGCACCGAGGCCGACGTCTACGAGACGGGCGGCCACGGCGACGCCGCGGCCCGGCTGCGCCGCGAAGCCGACGCGCTCGACACGTACCTGACGCGCTAGCACCCCGGCCGCCCCGCCCCCGCCGGGCCGCCGCCGCGGTCAACCGGCCCCGGCGGCGGGCGAGTTCGGAGGGCCGATGTCAGTCCCCCTCGGCAGAATGGGGACGTACGACAGGTCCGACGAACGGAGGCGACGATGGCGGACGACACCGCCGAGGTGACCGCGGCCCAGGCGTACCGCCGGCTCGTGCGCAGCGCTCAGGCGGCGCTCGCCGAGCCCGGCGGTCACGGGCTGGCCGCGGCGGTGCTGGCGGGGCCGCTGGCCGACGCCGACCGGGCGCTGGCCGCCGCCGGGCTGGCCGGGAACGAGTCGCGGTTCTTCGCCGTCGTGCGCGGCGTGACGTCGCTGCCCACCGCCGCCACCGGCCCCGCACCCACGTAGCGCGCGGCCACCGGAGGTCACCGGCCGGCCCAGAAGCCGCACCGGTGGTCGGCTGCGAACGGCGTGGGTCCGATGGCGCCGTCCGCCAGGCCGAGCACGGTGGTCCTGCCGTCCGCCCGCACCGGCCGCCACCGGGGCAGGCCGGCGCCGTTGGGGTCGCCGCGGTGGGCGAACGCGGCCCAGTAGCCGGTCATCGCCGCGGTCAGGCCGGGCGGGCCGGGCTCCGCCCACGGCAGGTCGAAGAGGTAGGGGAGGTCGGCGCTGTGGTGCGCGCCGAAGGGGAAGCCGTCGATCACCGTGCCGCTGTCCTGGGCCAGTTCGTACGCGTACACCGGCGCGTGCCGGGCGGCCGAGGTGGCGGTGGCCAGCGTCGGGCAGGCGCCGATCCGGCCGCCCCAGTCGGTCAGCACGCGCGACAGCGCCAGCACGGGGCTCGGGTCACCGGCTGCCGGGTAGCGGCGCAGCACGGCCGGGGCGTCGTCGCCGAACGTCTCGGTCACCACCTCGGCGTAGCGCCGCGCGGTGAGCGGTTCGCCGCCGAGGTCGTACGCGTACGGGACGAAGGAACGCATCTCGTCGCGGGTGCTGCCGATCAGCAGCGGGACCCCGGCCGCCGAGCCGCGCCGCAGCGCCGCCCCCGGCTGCCGCGGCAGGAACGGCGTGCCCGCGACCGGCCCCCAGGCGTCGTCGGTGATCCTCCCGGTGACCGGCGTCTCCACGTCCCCCAGCGCGTCGAGCAGGTCGGCGACCGGCGCCCGGCGCAGGCAGGCCGCGACGTCCGCGGCTTCGGCGCAGCCGACGTCCCGGGCCGCCCGCGCGCCCCTGGCGTCGGCGGCGGACTTCGTCAGGACCGGGTTGGCGCAGGCGCCGCTCTGCACGACGGCCCGCTGGAAGAGGCCGCGCGAGGCGGGCGAGGCCAGGTGCGCGCAGACGCTGCGGGCCCCCGCCGACTGCCCGGCCAGCGTGACGCGTCCGGGATCGCCGCCGAACGCCGCCGCGTTGGTACGTACCCAGGCCAGCGCCCGGGTCTGGTCCATCAGCCCGTGGTTGCCCGAGACGCCGCCCCGCTCGTCCAGCGCCGGGTGGGAGAGGAACCCCAGGGCGCCGAGGCGGTAGTTGACGCTCACCACGACGACGTCGCCGGCGGCGGCGAGCCGGGCGGCGTCGTAGTCGGACCCGCCGCCGGTGGTCAGCCCGCCGCCGTGCAGCCAGACGACCACCGGCAGCGGCCCGGCCCGCCCCGGCCGCAGCGGGGCCGTGACGTCGGCGTACAGGCAGTCCTCGCCGCCGCCGGAGGGCTGCGCGCACCTCCGCCCCGCGGTGCCGGCGTCGCGCACCCCGGACCACGGGCGCGGCGGCCGTGGTGCCCGCCAGCGCAGCTCGCCGACGGGCGGCCGTGCGTACGGCACCCCCCGGAACCGCACGACGTCGCCGGCGCTCACGCCGCGCAGCAGCCCGCCGTCCACCCGTACCAGGGCGGGATCGGGCGCGGCGGAGGCCGACGGCACGACCGTCGGGGACAGCACGGCGGCAACGGCCAGACACAGGGCGGTGACACGGGAACGTGAGGACATGCCCCACAGCATCGGCGGCACCGCGCCGGCCCGCGTCCCCCGGCGGGCGGCACCGCCGCTACTCCCCGCGGCGTAGCCGCCGGGCCGCGGGACCCCTCCCGAGGTCCGGGGCGCAGAATCGGAGCCGGCAGGCCGCCGTGCGGCGTCCGTACGCGACCGATCCGCCGGCACCCCGCACCGCTTCCGTGCCCGCGGCCTCCGCTCCGTCCGGACCCCGCCGGCACCGCGGCCTGCCCCGACGACCTCGGCATCGGGGAGAGGGGACGGCACACCATGAAGACGATCGTCCGTATCGCCATGACGTCCGTACTGGCACTGATCGCGGTTCTGGGCCTCGCCGCCTGCGAGGACGACTCCAGCCGGGGCAAGGAGAACGACGCCAAGAACAACAACTACGACCACCTGGTGGCGAACCAGCCGGCCGGGAAGATGACCTACTCGCCGACCCGCGAGGCCATCAACCAGTGGGTGAAGACCTGGGGCAAGCGGGGCAAGCTGTCGTACGTCTACATCCAGAACGGCAAGGGTGAGTACGGGTACTTCGTCATGAAGGGCCTGCCCGTGCCCCGCTGCAAGAAGCTCACGCCGACCGAAGGCGTCGACTCCTCGTCCAACGGCAAGGTGGTCGTGGCGCAGCCGGGCATGGACGGCACGTACGACTCGGGCTCGGCGTGCAACGCCTACTTCGGCTTCGACGCGACGACCGGCGCGTACATGGAGTTCACGGTCGGCACGAACCAGTCGTTCTTCCTCTTCGACCAGCCCATGGAGATGCCGGAGTACGCCGATGCCACCCAGCTCGGCCCGACGTCGGCGGAGGACATCGCGGACTGACCCCGCGGACCGCCCCCGTGGCGGCCGGACGCGGCGCGCCGCGCTCTGCTGCCCGGGTGGTCTGCCGCGGATCCCGGTAACCCGGTCGGCCGCCCGGTGGGCCGGATCCGCGGTTTCGGGGGTGCGAGCGGCTGTCGTGGTCGGATGCAACCGACCGATCGCGTCGCCGCGCTGCCCGAGCCGCTGTCCTACCGCGTCAAGCGCCATGTGCTCGGTCCGCCGCTGAGTTCGGCGCGGCTGGAGCGGGAGAAGCTGGGCAACCGCACCGCGCTGGGTGTGCTGGCGTCGGACTGCATCAGTTCCACGGCGTACGGCACCGAGGAGATCCTGCGGATCCTGGTGCCGGTGGCGGGCGCGGCGGCGTTCACGCTGCTGATGCCGGTGACGGGCGCGGTGCTGTGCGTGCTGGTGCTGCTGACGTTCTGCTACGCGGACGTGGTCATGATCTACACCCGGGCGGGCGGTTCGTACGTCGTCGCCCGGAACAACTTCGGTCCGGACGTGGCCCAGGTCGCGGCGGTGGCCCTGCTGGTCGACTACATCGTCACGGTGGCGGTGCAGGTGTCGGCGGGCACGAGCGCGCTGATCTCGCTGGCGCATCTGGTCGGCGGCGAGTGGACGGGGCTCGACCATCTCCAGTTGCCGGTGAGCGCCGGGGTGGTGGTGCTGCTGGCGTACGGGAACCTGCGCGGTGCGCGTGCGGCGGGGCGTGTCTTCGCGTGGCCGGCGTACCTGTTCATCGGCTCCGTCGGGCTGCTCGTCGGCGGCGGACTGCTGCGCTGGGCGCTGGGCGACCTCCGGCATCTCCGTCTTCCACTCCCCGCGCGGGCGCAACGCGCGGCGCACGCTGGTGGTGATGAGCGTGATCCTGGGCGCCCTGGTGCTGGGGGTGTCGTGGCTGGCGCACCTGACGCACGCGGTGCCGTACACCGACGGCACGCCCACGGTGCTCGCCCAGGAGGCCCACCTGATCCTCGGCGGCTCGGCGGCGGGTACCGCGGGGCTGGTCGTGGTCCAACCGGCCACGGCCCTGATCCTCTACACCGGCGCGAACACCCCGTTCACCGGCTTTCCCCATCTGACGAGCTTCGTCGCCGAGGACCGCTTCCTGCCCCGGCAGCTCACCCGCCGCGGGCACCGGCTGGCCTTCTCCAACGGCATCATCAGCCTGGCGGTGATCGCGCTGGCGCTGCTGCTGACGACGGGCGCGAACGTGGACCGGCTGGTCGCGCTGTACGCGATCGGGGTGTTCACCGGCTTCACGATGGCCGGCGCCGGGCTGACGGCGTACCACCTGCGGCGGCGGGAGAAGGGACGTACCTGGAAGATCACCGTCAACGCCGCCGCGGCCGTCGTCTCGGCGGCGGTGGTGGTCGTCTTCGCGGTCACCAAGTTCACCGAGGGCGCATGGCTGGTCGTCGTGGTCTTCCCGCTCGGCGTCTGGCTGCTGATGCGCAACAACCGCGAGTACCGCGCCGAGGCCGCCGCCCTGGCCGCACTGCCCCCGGCCCGCTGCGGCGACCGCCCCCGCCGGCCCCGGCACACGGTCCTGGTCTGCGTCGACAGCTTCGACCCGGCGGTCTTCCAGGTCCTGTGGTACGCGCACGAACTGCGGCCCGACACCGTACGTGCCGTGCACGTCGCGGTGGACGCCGCCCGCGCACGGAAGCTGGCGGACAAGCGGGCGGCCACGCACGCGACGAACGTCCCGGAGGTAGCGGTGACGGTCCTGCCGTACCGCGTCCCGTCGGCTCCGCGCCCGTAGGAATGGGGCCGATCCCACAGCCCGGACCCAAGCCGGGACCCACAGCCCGGACACGGGGCCGGTCCCCGTCCGGAGACGCTACCGTGCCGCCATGCCGCGATTCGGTCACCGCCCCCGTGCCCGGCGCCCGCGCAGCCGCCGAACGGCCGGACTCGCGCCGTTGCCGTCGCCCTGCTCGGCACCGGATGTACGAGCGGACAACTGCTCCCGCGGCCCGCGCAAGCTGATCGGCGAGGAAGCGTGGGCGCGGTTCGGATCGGCCGAGTACGAGCTGGTCGAAGAAGGCGAGGCAGCGCGTGTCCCGGACATCGACCCCGCCGGGCGGCACGGCGAGTTCGCCGGCCAGAGCTGCTCCTGGGGCGGCGAGAGCATCGAAGAACCGCAGTTGCCGGTCTTCTTCCAGCAAGTCGACCAGCCCGAGGACGGACGAGCGCTCACGGTCGCGGGCCGCCCGGCAGCGCTGACCTACAGCCCCGCCACGTACGACGGACTGCTCGGGGCGAGCCTGCCGAAATGCTCCGTCGACGTGGAGTACGGGGAGGCCGGACCGACCGCCAGGGGCACACCGAGGTGGTCTCCGTGGGGGTCATCGGTGAGTCACCGAAGCAGAAGCTGTGCTCCCTCACCGAGGACCTGGCCCCCAAGGTGCTCGTCCGCCTCCCCAGGCCGTAGGCCGTGCGACCGGGCCACTCAGACGCCGCGAGGGCGACGGTGGGACTCGCCCAGCCGCCCTGCCGACCACCCCTGGCCGAAGGGCAGGCGACGAGGACTCACGGCATCCCGCCGGGGGCCTTCTTCTCTCCGTACCTCCGGGCCTCGTACAGCATGATCGACGCGGCCACGCCGATGTTCAGCGAGTCGACGGTCCCCACCATGGGGATGCGCACGCGGCGGGACGCCTGAGCCAACAGGTCGTCCGGCAGCCCCTCCCGCTCGCTGCCGAGCAGGAACGCGAGCGGGGGATCGTACGCGGCACTCCAGTGGTCCTCGTCCGCGGACCCCGACGTGGCCAGCACCGCGACATCCTGCTCCGCGGCCCAGGAGAAGAACCCCGCGGCGTCAGGCGTGTGGACCACGTCGACGGCGAAGAGCGACCCCATGCTGGCCTTGACCGCCGCCGGCGCATACGGGTCCACGGTGTCCCCGACCAGGATCACCCCGGCCCCGCCCACGGCGTCCACGGTGCGGATGATCGTGCCGAGATTGCCCGGATTGGCGATGCGGTGCAAGGCGACGAAGACCGCCCCGGGACGGACTCTCAGGGCGTCGATCCCGGCGTCCCGGCTGCGCAGGACGGCAGCGATACCGCTGGGCCCGTCACGGTCGACGAGACGCTGGAACAGCTCCGCCCCGAACCGCGCCACGGCAACGCCCGCCCGCTCCTGCTCCTCGACCATGCGCAAAGCGGCCCGGTTCGTCAGCAGGGCGGGCGCCACGAGGAGCGTGTCGATCTCCCACCCGGCCTCGACGGCGCACCACACCGGCTGGAGCCCTTCGACGACGAACGCACCCTCGCGACGCCGGTGCTTCCGGCTCGCGAGCAGCTTCACCCGCTTCGCGAGCGGGTTGGCGGCGCTGCTGATCGTGTCGGCCATGAAGCTCTTCCACAGGTCCCGGTCCGGATGTCCGTGCAGCGAAGCCCGCGTCAGGCGCGTGCACGGGCTGGAGCGTATCGAAGCAGGTGGGAAGCGACAAAACGGGGACGGACACATCGGCACGGGCCCCCGGCCCCGAGGGCCGGGGCCGGGGGTGCGTGCGTGTCATGCGGTGGTGAGGGCTTGGGTGGGGGGCAGGCGGGCGGCGCGGTGGGCGGGGTAGAAGCCGGCGAGTGCGCCGGTGGTGAGGGTGGCGGCGGTCCCGGCGGCTATGGCCCACAGCGGTACGACGGTGGGCCAGTGCTGGTACGAGGCGTAGCCGGTGGTGACGGCGATGCCCAGGAGTACGCCGCCGGTTCCGCCGAGGGCGGACAGCAGGAGTGACTCGCACAGGAACTGGGTGCGTATGTGGCCGCGGGTGGCACCCAGTGAGCGGCGCAGGCCGATTTCCGCGCGGCGTTCGAGTACGGAGATGATCATGGTGTTGGCGATGCCGATGCCGCCGACGAGCAGTGCGATGGCGCCGAGCCCGAGGAGCAGGCCGTTCAGTGTGTCGTCGGTGGCGCTCTTGGCTGCCAGCGCGTCGGAGGGCCGGGAGACTTTGACGGAGGTCGGCTCCTGGGGGTTGGCGGTGGCGCCGAGTACGGCTTGGACGTCTGTGACGGCGGTTTCGTCGGTGCGGGTGTAGATGGTGGTGGCGTAGCCGTTGAAGCCGGTTTCCTCTTTCGCTGCGGTCCAGCCGACGAGGGCGGCGGTGTCGAGTTCGGGTGCCAGTTGTGTGGGGGCGAGGAGGCCGACGACGGTGAACCAGCGTTCGTTCAACCAGACCTGTACCTCGGATCCTGTGGTGTGTACGCCCAGTTGGGCGGCTGCTTCGGGGCCGAGTACGACGGTGGGGTAGCGGGTGTCGGCGGTGGTGAGCCAGCGGCCCGCGGTGATGCGGGCGCCGACGGTTGCGGGAAGGTCGGTGCGGGCGGCGTAGACGCCGATGCCGCCGGTCTCCTCGGCCGGTATGTGGTCGTTGCGGTAGATGCGGGCGTCGGTCAGGCCGATGGCGGAGACGGACTGGACGGGGGTGATGTCGCCGATCATCGCGGTGGCTTCGGCGGGCAGGTGGGCCTGTTCGCCGCCGATGGTCTCGCCGGGGGTGACGGTGAGCAGGTTGGTGCCCAGTGCGTCGAGTGTGCGGTCCAGCTCTTCGGTCGAGGAGGTGGAGATGCCGACCACGCCGGTCATGGCGGCGATGCCGATGGCGATGCCCAGTGCGGAGAGGAATACCCGCATGGGACGTGAGCGCAGGCCGCTGCCGCCGGTGCGCAGCACGTCGAGTGGGCTGAGCCGGGCGGGCCGGGGGCGCTGCGCGGGGGCGGCCGGGGGTGCGGTGGGGGTCATGGCAGGACCTCCCCGAGGGCGCGGCGGTGGTGGGCGCCGGAGCGGTCGGCGTCGGGAGACCGGCTGTGGAGGGGGCCGGAGTGAGGGTGGTGGGCGTGGTGACGCTCCCGGCCGGTGCCGGCGGTGTCGGTTTCGATCCGGCCGTCCTTGAGCCGTACCTCGCGGGGCAGCGCGGCGGCGATCTCCCGGTCGTGGGTGATGATGACGATGGTCGTGCCGGACCGGTGCAGGTCGTACAGCAGTTCCATGACCGCCGCTCCGGAGTGGGAGTCGAGTGCGCCGGTCGGTTCGTCGGCGAGGAGGAGTGCCGGTGTGCCGGCGACCGCGCGGGCGATGGCGACGCGCTGCTTCTCGCCGCCGGAGAGCTGGTGTGGTTCGTGGTCGAGGCGGTGTCCGAGGCCGACGCGGCGCAGGGTCCGTTCGGCCAGTTGGCGCCGGCGGCGGCGCGGCCGGCCGCTGTAGAGCAGTCCGTCGGCGACGGCGTCCAGGGCCCGTACACCGGGGGCCAGGTGGAACTGCTGGAAGACGAAGCCGATGGTGGCGGCCCGTAGCGCGGACAGTTCCCGGTCGGTGAGCTGGTCGATGTCGTGGCCGTCGATGCGGATGGTGCCGGTGGTGGGGCGGGCCAGGGTGCCCATGAGGTGGAGCAGGGTGGATTTGCCGGAGCCGGACGGGCCGACGACGGCCAGGAGTTCGCCGCGGTGCACCGTCAGGTGGGCGCCGGCAAGGGCGTGCACGGCCGCGTACGTCTTGGACACGCCGTGCAGTTCCACGACCGGCGCGGCGCAGGCGCCGGTGGTGTCGGTCATTTCGGGACTCCTACGATCATGCCGGGGGTGATGTCGTCGCCGGTGACCTCGACCATGCCGCCGGCGAAGATGCCGAGTTCGACGGGCAGGTAGGTGATGCCGGTGGCACCGACGGTCTCCAGGGCGTAGCCGCCTTCCTGGAGTGCCACGAGGGCGTTGATGGGTACGGCGAGGACGTCCTTGCGGGTTTCGGCGGTGACGGTGACGTCGACGGGTGCGGCCTCGTAGCGGCCCAGCTCCTTCTGCTTGCCGACCGCGAGGGTGACCGGCAGTGTGGCGGTGTCGGATGCCGCGTCGCCTGCGCCTGCGCCGGTGTCGGAGGGTTCGGCGGTGGCCGCGGTGCCCACGTCGGTGACCTCGGCTTCCACGGTGGTGCCGTCGGGCAGTTCGACGGTGCCCGCGGTGCCCTCGTCGACCAGGTCCTCGTACTGGACCTCCAGGTCGACGGTGACGATCCGCTCGGTGCCGGTCCAGGTCAGGACGTCCCCCGAGGGTGCGCTGCCGGGCACGGCCTTCACGTCGGCGATCCGCCTGGCCCCGGCGGCGACGACGGCGTCGGCGGGGGAGACGGTGCCGGTCTGTTCGCGGCCGAGGTGTTCCTGCCAGCTTTCGACGGCGCTCGCGGTTGCGTCGGTGTAGGTGTCGTCGGGGGTGAAGCCCGAGTGGCCGAGTGCGGCGAGGTTCTTCTCCAGCATCCGGACGTCCTTGCCTTCGGCTCCGACGTCGAGGGTGCGGTAGAGCGGGGTCGAGCCGTACAGCAGCGGCACTTCGGCGGTATTGACGCTGTAGACGGCCGCGCCCCGTTTGATGACGTCGCCGGGCTGCGGCAGCCAGGTCACGACGCCGCCGCCGGCCGCCGCCGGTCCGTCGCCGGTCGCGTCTTCGGGCAAGTGGCCCGCGGAGCCGGAGGGCTCACCGGCCGCGGGCTGGCCGGCGGCGGCCTGAACGGTGGTGGCGGTGCCGTAGCCGAGGTTGCCGTCGACGGTCTCGGTGCGGGTGAGCGTGGTGCGTTCCACCTTCGCCGTCTTCGGCGGGGCGGACGGCGCGGCCGCATCCGGCTCGCCGCTGCCGCCGCCGAAGGCCCCGGTGGCGGCGATGCCGACGACGCACGCCACCGTGACGACGGCGATGCCCGCCCCGGCCGTACGCACCGAGCGCCCCCCGAGCCGCCCTCGCGACGGGTCCCCGGGGGCGACGGTGCCGGTCTCGGCGTCGTCCTCGAAGCCACCGTCCGTGCCGTGCCGTCCGGGGGTGTCGTCCGTGGGGGTCACCGGTCGCCTCCGGAGCCTGCGACGAGCTTGTCGCGGCAGGTGTCCAGCGCGCTCGGGTAGTCGGCGTCGTCGGTGGGCATGGCCTCCGGGTCGATGCCCTCCGGTCCGGGGTCCTCCATCGCCACGCCGTTGTCGCGCATGCAGCCGGTGAACTCCTCGAGCGCCTCCGGGTTCTGCCCTGCCTCCTCGGCATCCTGCAAGGACTGCGGGGCCACGTCCCGGCACGCGTCGAGACCTTCGCTCAGCGCCTTCCGGTCGGCTCCGGCGCCGACGGTCTCCTGGAGGTCCAGCTCCCCGGTCTGCGGGTCGGGGTCCTCCATCTCGATGCCGTTGGCGCGCATGCAGTCGACGAACTCCTGCGCCTGCGCCGCGTCGTCCTTGCCCGAGCCGCCCGAACTGCCCTCGCCGCCCTTGCCGTCCTTGGCGCCCCCGGACTTCTCGTCGTCGACGGAGGCCACCTGCGAGCTGTCGTCGTTGCCGGATCCGCAGCCGGCAAGCAGCCCCGTGGACGCCACCGCCAGCGTCGCCAGCATCACGGCGGCAGGCACCGCCCGCATACGTATCCCTGTCTTCCTGCGCATCGTCGCCACTCCTTCTCGCTGTTCGCTACGAGCGGCGATGCTGGCAGGCCAGGCTGGCCGTGCTCTGCGCTGCGGCTCGACGGAGCCTGAAAGAAACCTGGAAGTCACGCGCAGGCCCCAAGCACCCCCAAAGAAATGGGGGATGTTTCACTCCAGCGGGAGCAGCAGCCGGAAGACGGCTCCCGAGCCGGCCGGCCGGTCGGCGAGTTCGATGCGCCCGCCGTGTGACTGCGCCAGACCGGCGGCGATGGCCAGGCCCAGGCCGCTGCCGCCGTGGCGGGGGCGCGTGGTGTCGGCGCGGTAGAGCCGTTCGAAGATGTACGGGGCGTGCCCGGCCGGCACACCGGCGCCGGTGTCGGCGACCTCCACCACCGCGGCCGGCGCCCCCGCCGCGGGCCCGGCGCCCGCCACCGCGACGACGCCGACACCCCCGGCCTCCGCGGCCGGACGCGGCTCCGCTCCCGCGGCCCGCCCCACCCGCACCGTGATGACGGCGTCCGGCGGGGTGTGCCGGTCGGCGTTGGCCAGCAGGTTCCCCACCACCTGCCGCAGCCGCAGCGCATCCCCGGCCACCTCCACGGGTTCGGGCATGCCGGTGTCGTCCAGCCCGGCCAGACGGACGTCCCGTCCCGGTGATCTGGCATGCAGATCACGTAGCAGATCCGCGCACAGCTCCAGCAGGTCGACCCGCCGCCGCTCCAGCCCGCGCTGCTCGTCCAGCCGCGCGAGGAGCAGCAGATCCTCCACCAGCACCCCCATCCGCTGCGCCTCGGCCTCGATCCGCCGCATCGCGTCAGCCGGGTCCCCGCCGCGCCGGTACAGCTCGGCGAAGCCGCGTATCGACGTCAGCGGCGTACGCAGCTCGTGGGAGGCGTCCGCGAGGAAACGGCGCAGCCGCTGCTCGGACGTCATCCGGGCGGCCATCTCCGACTCCACCCGGGCGAGCATCGCGTTCATCGCCCGGCCGAGCCGTCCGGGCTCGGTGTGCGCGTCCGCGTCGTGAACCCGGCGGGAGAAGTCGCCCGCGGCGATCGCACCGGCGGTCGCGGCCATCCGCGTCAGCGGCCGCAGACCCATCCGGACCACCAGCGCCGCCGCGACCGTCAGCAGCGCCAGCACCCCCGCGGTGACCCCCAGGTCGATCAGCAGCAGCCGCTCGTACGTATCCTGCACCGCCGCCAAGGAGGCAGCCGTGACCATCAACTCACCGCCCGCGCCCTCCTCGTCGGTCGCCTGGGCCCCCACGACGACCCGCCATTGCGCGTCCCCCTCCTCGGCGGGCACGGTGAACGGCCCTTCGCCGGCCCGCGCGGCCAGCTCGGCACGCCCCGGCAGCCGCGGCCCGGGCGACTCCGCCTCGTCGGGGAACTGCTCGACACTGCCGTCCACGCCGACCGCGTAGATCCGGGTCGTGGACCCGGCACGCTGCGACAGGATGCTCTCGGCCGAGCCGCCCTCGCCCAGCGGCCCCGCCTTCAGCTCCGCGATGCGCTCCCGGTCGAGGGCCGACGAGTTGCCCGCGCTGTCCAGTTGCTGGTCCACCCGGTCGACGAGGTACGCCTGCAACAGCAGCAGCCCCGCACCGTTGACGGCGAGGAGGGCCAGCGCGGCCAGCGCCGCCGTCACCACCGCCAGCCGCGCCCGCAGCGTCCAGCGCCGCCACCCCCGCACCCGCCACCCGGGGTGCGTCAACCGGGATCCCGCGGCAGACGCAGCGCGTAGCCGACGCCGCGCACGGTGTGGATGAGCCGCGGTCCGTGCGCGTCGAGCTTCTTGCGCAGGTGGTAGACGTACGACTCGATGATCCGGCTGTCACCGCCGAAGTCGTAGGACCACACCCGGTCGAGCACCTGCGCCTTGCTGACCACGCGCCCGGCGTTCGCGAGCAGGAACCGCAGCAGCCGGAACTCCGTCGGCGTCAGCTCCACCAGACGCCCGCCGCGGCGCACCTCGTACGCCCCCTCGTCCAGCTCCAGATCCGCATAGCGCAGCACCCCGTCATCCCGGTCGTCCACCGGCGCCGCCGACTGCGCCGGGAGTGTCCGCGTGCGCCGCAGGATGGCCCGGATCCGCAGTACCACCTCCTCCAGGCTGAACGGCTTTGCGACGTAGTCGTCACCGCCGGCCGTCAGACCGGCCACCCGGTCCGCCACGGTGTCCCGCGCGGTCAGGAACAACACCGGCACCCTCCCCCCGCCGGCACGCAACCGCCGGGCCACCTCGAACCCGTCGATGTCCGGCAGCATCACATCCAGCACCACCAGCTCCGGAACCCCCGCCTCGGCCGCCGTCAGCGCCTCGAACCCGCTCGCCGCCGTACGCACCTCGAACCCCACCAGCCGCAGGGTCTGCGACAGCAGGTCACGGATGTTCTCCTCGTCGTCGACGACAAGGACGGTGGCCGGAACGTCAGGACTGAGGGTCACACCTCCCAGGTGTATCGGAGAAACCTCAAAGAACCCTGAGAGCAACCTGAACGCCACCACAACACCGCAACGAGCAACTCGCCCACTCCGTGCGGCCCGCGGCCCGCACGGACCAGAGAGCCGGCAACACCGGTCAGATCCGCCCTGTGCAGCTTCTTGCCGGTGGCCCGTTCGAGCGTTGTTTGACGACCATGCCACTGCTTCCGATGGTCGAACTGCTCCGGCGGCTAGCGTGGATGCACCGCCCAGGCGTGGGTGTTCCTCACGCGCCCCAGAATGTTCGTTCGAGGGTGAGCAGATTCCGGCGGGCAGCAGACAACGGAAGGGCCTGGCATGTCCAATCACTTCACCGGTCTCAGCCTCGGGCCGCCACTCGGCGACCAGCGCCTGGACCTGTGCGACCTGTATGCCTTCGGGGCACCCGGCGATCCGGGCAGGACCGTTCTCATCCTCAACGCCAATCCCAACGCAGATGCGATGCACCCGGACGCCGTATACCGCCTGAACATCGACAACGACGGCGATTACCTGACCGACATCGCCTTCAGTTGGGTCTTCAGCCCGCCGGCATCCGACGGCTCGCAGACGTACAGCGTCTTCATGGCGACCGGCGAGGAGTCCCGCAGGCCCGAAGCGGTCGGCACCAAGATCGTGTCGGACGCCGCCGCCTCCTTCGGCCCCGACGCCAACGTGGTCAGCAGCGGCGACTACAAGGTGGCTGCCGGCAGCCGCAGTGACGCCTTCTACTTCGACTTCGACGGAGTCCAGAACCTGTTCGACACCAGCGGCAAGCGGAATTTCACCGCGCCGCACCTGGGCGGGAAATCCCCGTGGACCGGCGTCGACTCCAACGCCACGGCCAACGTCTTCTCCATGGCCATCGAACTGCCGACCGCGCAACTGGCCCCCAGGCACGAGCTGCACATCTGGGGCCGGTGCAGCGTCCTACGCGACGGCGAACTCGTCCACGCGGACCGGGCCGGGCACCCGTCCATGAGCAGCTTCTTCAACACCGACGACACCAAGGAGGAGTACAACGCAAGCGAGCCGGTCAACGACCGGGCCAGATGGACGGACCAGTTCGTCCACCTGCTGGGCCACACCGGCGGCTACTCGCGCGAAGAGGCGATCGTCGCACTCGAAGAACACGGCCTCCTGCCCGACGTGCTGCACTTCAACCCATCCCAGTCCGCCGCGTACCCGAACGGCCGGACATTCACGGAAGACGTCATCGACATCCGCGTCGCGTTCCTCACCAAGAACGAGGCACCACCCACCGGCCTGACACCCCACACCGACACCCTGAACCACTTCCCATACCTGGGCAACCCCCACCCGGCGACCACCTCCTGAAAAACTCCCGACCCGAACACCGGCGCCCCGACGCCTGAACCGGAAATGCCCCGGAACCGGAGAGATCACGTAAAATACGACTGCCGCTAATCCACTGTGGAACCCGGGACTGTAAAACGCTCGGTGTAACTCCCGATCATGGAAGTTGCATCGATGACCAGCAACAACATGGCCGAGGCCGAGTCCGTCGAGCCGTCTGAAGCGGCGCCGGCAAAGTCTGTGGACGACCAGCTGATCGACGAGCTGGTGGACCGGGCTCAGGCCGAGGGCCTTCAGTTGACCGGTGAGGGCGGGCTGCTCCAGCAGCTGACCAAGCGGCTCCTGGAGTCCACTCTCGAGGGCGAGATCACCGACCATCTCGGCTATGACAAGCACGATCCGGCCGGGAAGAACGGCGGCAACTCACGCAACGGCACCCGTGCCAAGACCGTGCTCACCGACGTCGGCCCGATCGAGATAGCCGTTCCTCGCGACCGGGAAGGCAGCTTCGAGCCGAAGATCGTCAAGAAGCGGCAGAAGCGCCTGACCGGCGTCGACGAGATGGTCATCTCGCTCGCTGCGAAGGGCCTGACCACCGGCGGGGTCCAGGCCCACCTGGCCGAGGTCTATGGCGCCGACGTGTCCCGCCAGACCATCTCCACCATCACCGACAAGGTCCTGGACGGCATGGCCGAATGGCAGAACCGGCCGTTCGACGCCGTCTATCCGGTGGTCTTCATCGACGCGATCCACGTGAAGATCCGCGACGGCGCCGTCGCTAACCGACCTATCTACGTGGCTCTGGCGGTCACCGTTGAGGGCCGGCGGGAGATCCTCGGGCTGTGGGTCGGCGACGGCGGCGAGGGTGCCAAGCACTGGATGCACATCCTCACCGAGATCAAGAACCGTGGCGTGAACGACGTGCTGATGCTGGTCTGCGACGGGCTCAAGGGCCTGCCCGAGGCGGTCGAGACGGTCTGGCCGAAGACGATCGTGCAGACCTGCGTGGTCCACCTGCTGCGGAACTCCTTCCGCTACGCCGCCCGCCAGGACTGGGACAAGATCGCCCGCCTCCTCAAGCCCGTCTACACGGCGCCGACCGAGGAGGCCGCCCTGGGGCGGTTCGCGGAGTTCGCCGACGCCTGGGGCCGGAAGTATCCAGCGATCGTGAAGCGGTGGGAGGACGCGTGGGAGGAGTCCACCCCGTTCTGCGGTTCGACACCGAGATCCGCCGCATCGTCTGCACCACCAACGCGATCGAGTCGGTGAACGCCCGTATCCGCCGGGCGGTCAAGGCCCGCGGCCACTTCCCGAACGAGCAGGCCGCCCTGAAATGCGTCTACATGGCCATTATGTCGCTCGATCCCACAGGCAGGGGCCAGGCCCGCTGGACCATGCGCTGGAAGACCGCGCTGAACGCCTTCGACATCACCTTCGACGGCCGCCTGACAGCGGCCCGCCGGTAACCCCAACCACCCCCGTTACACCGCTCGTTTGACAGACCCCCACCGCGGCGGGGGTTTGCCTGGTGGATGTAGCCCATCCGACGGAAGACGGAGGACGACCACCATGCGTGTTGCACATCTGCTTCACGCCGCCGGACTTGCGGGAGCCACGCTGCTGCTGGCCTGTCCCACCGCGACGGCCATCGAGGGCGGGGACGTCATGGTGAAGCCCACGAGCGCCAAGCCGAAGCAGCAGGTGACGGTCACGGCCACCGGCTGCATCACGGACAATGCGAACGCCGTGGCCCGGGCCTACTCCGACGCCTTCGCCACCATCGCCCTCGAAGCGGTGCCGGGTACCGAGCCGGGCGTCGTCAGCGGCAAGGCCAAGGTCTTCGCCGGCGCCAAGCCCGGCACGTACCAGGTGAACGTCCCTTGCGACGTGACCAAGGGAGTCTCCGCCACGGGGTCGCTCACCGTCACCCGTTGACACGACGCCGCCGAGGCCGCACGCCGTCCGGCCCCAAAAAGCCGGACGGCACCGGCCCGGAGTATCGCCGCAGCGGGCAGTGCCTTGCCCCAGGCACTCGGCCGCCGGGATCGACGGGACCTGTCCGGAGGGGCCGATAAGGAGGACGGTGCACGGCTGCTCGCGCGTCCGGCGGTTCTCGCTAGAAGTCCAGGGTGGCCAGGTGGTCGGCGGTGCCGCCCCGCCATTCGACGAGGAAGAGGGTGGCGTCATCGCTGGTGAGGTCGCGCCTCTCTGCCTTGAGGGCGTGGGACAGGGCGCGCGCCATCTGCTGCACGCTTTTGCACGTGGGCCCGACGTGTTCGATCATTTCGATCATGCGCTCCTCGCCGAACTGTTCCTGGCCAGGCTGGTGTTCCTCGGTGAGACCGTCGGTGTAGAACATCAGCCGGTCGCCTCGTTGGAGATCCAGGGAGGAGACCTGCGGTGTGGCGCCGCCGAAGCCCACCGGCAGCGTGCCCGGGTTCTCCAGTGACCGTACGACCCGGTGGTCGCGGATCAGCAGCGCGGCCGGGTGCCCGGCGTTGACCCATTGCAGGTGACCGGTTCCGATGTTCAGACGCATCATCTGTGCGGTGACGAACTGGTCAGGGCCGAACTGCTCGTCGATGGCGGTGTCCATGAAGGAGTACAACTCCTCCAGGTCGACATCGGAGCGTCGGGCGTGGCGGTAGGCGCCCACGGCGACGGTCGCCAGGACGGAGGCGTTCAGGCCGTGGCCCATCGCGTCGACGATGGCCAGGTGGAGGATGTCGTCGTTGAGGGCGTAGTCCAGACTGTCGCCGGCGATGTTGTAGGCGGGCTCCAGAATGCCGGCGACCTCGACCTGCGGGGTACGCATGGACAACGGTGGCAGCAGCGACCACTGGATCTCCGCCGCCACGCTCATCGGCTCACGACGCCGGGCCTGAAAGAACTTGTCCGTGTACGCGTCCTTGGTGACGATCATGTCGGCCACCAGTCCGGCCAGCCGCCGCAGCAGCCTGCGGTCGCCTTCCTCGACGGTGTCCAGAGTCAAAACCATCACCCCGACCTCGTCACTCCCGTCCAGCAGCGGCAGGTACATCCGGACACCGTCGTCCACGGCTTCCTCGACCGCCGTCAGGCTCAAGAACGCCTCACCCGCCAGGGAATCATCGATGGGTACCGCCTCACCGCCGACCAGCCCCCTGCCGGGCAGCGGCACCAGCATGAGCTGCTCGTAGTCCTGGAGCAGGATCGTCACATCCCAGCCGCCGACCCTTTTCACTTCCTCTGCCACCAGCGGAGCGATGAGCTGCGGCGGCATCTCATGCGCCCGGTCCAGGAGCTTTCCCAGCAGCCGTTCACCGAACCCCTCCGACAGATCCACCGAAACCCTGCGGTACTCCGACTCACCCCGCGCCACCGCGCCACGCCCTTCACCCGTCCGACATCACCGTCGTGGAATTAACGTTCGCCGAAGCCCTCCCGGATTCGGCCGAGCGGGTATCCAGAGGGTCCAGTGCGTCGCGCCGCCGTGGCCGCAGAACTGCCGAGGCGGCCAAGAGACACCGGCCGACTTCACGCAGGAGACGCTCGACGTCGGCTGACGACGACAGCGGGGCTGGACAGGTTCACCCTGTCCGCCCCCGCTGCTCGTTCCCGGGTGCTCACCGCCTGAGGCCGATGCGCGGCCTTTACGCGAACTCAAGTTCGCCCAGCAGGGTGTCCTCCATCCCCGGATCGCTGGCGGCCAGGTTCCGCGGCGCGTTGAGCGGGCTTGATGGGTTGAGCCACTGCCCAGCGCGGCTCACTCCCGGCCGCCGGGGATGCGTGGCGTCTCGGGTGAGGCGGTGTCCAGGGGCACCGACCAGGGGCCGACGAGCCCGAGTTGCACCGCCTGCCGCGGCAGCAGCGCGTCCATGGCCCAGTCGACCGCGACCCGGGCACGCCCGGAGGGCATGGCCAGCAGGTGGTAGCTGCGGGTGAGGGTGGCGGCGAGCGGGCCCGCGAGCTGGACGCCGAAGGGGTCGGCGGCCGCCTTGACGCCACCGAGGTCGACGGCGAAGCCGCGCGGATGGTGCCGGTACGGCTGCCGCCGGCCGCCGGTGAGGGAGGCGGCGACGTTGCGGCCGGCGAGCCGGCCCTGTGCAGTCATCGTCGAGTACTCACCGGCCTGTTCGGGTCCGGCACGGCGGCGGCGTCGCCGCAGGCCTACAGCTCGGGATGCCCGGGCACGTTCAGGAACTCGTCGACGATCAGCCGGCCCTTCTCCAGCGGCAGGCCCATGGACTCCACCAGCGGGTCCGGCCGCACGCCCACGCACCAGATCAGCGAGCGGGTGCCGACGAACTCGCCGTCGTCCAGCAGCACACCGTCGCTCGTCGACTCCTTCACCGACGTCCCGGTGCGCACGTCGACGCCGCGGCGGCGCAGCACGTCGGTGGCGGAGCTGGACATCCGCTCGTCCATCTCCGGCATGATGCGCGGGGCGACGTCGAGCAGCAGCCAGCGCGGGCGCGGACCTCCGCGCCGGTCGTCGTGGCGGCGGGTCAGCGTCACCCTCGGGCCCCGTCCACAGCACCCGCCCGACGTCGAGGTCGATGGTGTCCACCTCGCCGAGTACCAGCCGCACTCGCGGCCGGAGCCCGGCCAGCGGGACGCAGATGTGGCGTGCTTCGAGCACGCCGATGGCAACGTACGGCAGCATGGGAACGTACAGGAAATGTCGTTCGGTTGATGAGCACGATCTCGGCGCCGCCCGGCGCCCGCCGAGACAGCGTTCGGCTAGCCTGGAAGCCAGCGAATCCCGACCACCAACCCGCGCGGCCAGGGACGTCAAACATTCACTGAGCGCCAGCAGCACGCCCGCGGGCGGCCGCCACCCGGCCGTGCACCACCAACTCCTCAGCCGCCGGTTCCGCACGCCTTCGTCTCCGACTGCCTTGATGACGCGAGTGCGCATCCCGAACTGAGATCGCAAAAAGATCCAACTCTTGGCTGAAAAGTGATCTTGCTGCTGCAAGGAAGCTCCCATATGAGTGAAGGAACTTGGCCTCGACGCGGGAGATCCTCATCATGCGTTCTCGGATTCTGAAAGCATCGCTTCCAGTCGCCCTCGGCACCCTGCTGCTCGGATCTGGTACGGCGCACGCCAATGAGAACTACTACCTGAGCACCGGCGGTGCGTACGGCATTGCGAGCTACTACACCGAGAACGGCGCCAAGAAGATGAACGGCTACGTCCACGACACACTCGCTGACAATCACTGCGCCATGCTGTGGATGGACTTTACAACCAATCCGCACGAGCATCACGACGCGCAAGCGTATATAGCTTGCGGAAACGGAAACCAGGACTGGGGGGTCGCACGCACCAGCACCGACTCCAACATCAACGGGATTCGGACCGCCGTGTGCATCACGGGCGTTCATGGCTGCTATGACCAGAACGGCAACATCCAGGAATGGCCCTACAGGTCATGGGAAGCAAAGACCTGCGCGTGGTATCGGGTCGACAGCCGGGCGAACGGACAGTGCGGCGAGGGGAACCCTCTCGGGTGAGCCGGCCTGCTCGCACGCAGCGGCACCGAAGCCGGTCACCGGATCGGCGGACGTGCCCAGCCGCCTCTTGCGATGTGGCGGGTTGGTGTCGGTGGCCAGTGTCAGTGACGGCGCGTCAGACGGTGGTGTTTTTTCGCTGTTCGGGCGTTGAGTGGGGGCGCGGTCACTGTTGTGGGGTGGTGTCCGCTGCCGTCGTGACTGTCATGGGGCGGTACACCCCGCCCCATGCTGCTGTCTCGGGAACGGCACCTCTGAGCCGGCTCGGGGCAAGGCGCGCACCGCCGTGAAGCAGGGGAGGACGCCGCCTGAAGGACGCTGACGAGGATGTGCAGCGCCCCGGAGAAGCCCAGCGCGCGGGGACCCCGGCGGCACCCCGCCAGCACACCCCGAGTCGGCCCTCCAGGAGCCGGGAGAGAGGCCCGGGCAGGGCCGGAGGTTTCACACCTGCGGCCTATCGGGGTGGGGTGACAAGGAAAGTAGCTGCGGGGTCGACGTCGGCCAAGCACTCCAGGGTCGGCAGGTCGTGGTCCGGGAGGCCGGCGAGTTCGACGGCCGCCTGCCCGAGGGCATGCGCGGCTTGGATGGACTGCCCGTCGGCAACGGAGGTGTGGAACCGCGCGGCGAACGTGATCGCGTCGGTGTCAGCGATGCTGTCCGACATACCGATGGCGAAGGGGACCGTGTCGAGCAGCTTCTTGGCCTGGGCGGCGGAGTGACACGAGTTCAGCAGAACCAGCAGAGGCGGATCATCCGCAGCCGCGATAGCGCGGGCAAAGGCCTTGGCTGTGACGATGGCCTCTTCGTGGTGCGGGTCGACGTCCTGCTCGAAGTAGATCAGACCCTGCGCGCTGTGCCCCGAGAAGTGCACGACGTGTGGACGGAACCGAACTAGGCCATCGAGCAGATGCTCCGCTGTCGCAGCAGGATACGCATCCAGCTCCACCAGATCGCGATGCAGCGCCCGCTCCACCGCCGTGCGGATACGAACCTGCTCCCGGCCGACCGCTCCCGCGATCTGGCCGTCGGTGCCGCGTGCGAGGGCATCGGCGCGGTCGCCGACGCGGGAGCCGTCTGGCTGCTGCGCGGCTTCGCGTGCGGACTGGCCGCTGTCGGCGCGAAGGCGTACACCACAGCACCGCGGGCATCCCCGGCGCACCCGAGAGGCTGGACCGCTTCGGCGGCGAGGCCCGCCCCCTCAACGACGGCGCCGACAGCCGGGCCGGACTGATCGCCTCCGCGCCCGGCGAGAACACCGACGACGGGTACTCCTGGGTGTTCGCCGGCACCTCCGGCGGGCTGCGGACCCGCGGTGTCCGGACGCTCGACGGCGCCGCGCTCGGTGCGCCGCGCGTGAACGCCCGGTTCGGCTCGGTACTGGCGGAGTGACCCACCGCCGGCCGGCGGGGCCCGTGCCGTAGCACGGCCCCCGCCGGGCCGCTCACCATGCCTCGCTGCGCTCCTCGGTGCGCTCGCCGTTCCGGTCGTAGGTGTGCAGCGACTCGGGATCGACCCCGGGCGGCCCGGCCACCACGAACCACGCCCCGGGCGTCCCCGCCGCCTCGGTCAGCTCGGGCTCCGACACCGTTCCGTTCTCCCAGACCAGCCGCGCGCGGGTGACGGAGTCCGACACGTGGACCACCACGAGCTCGGAGATATCCTCTTCGTCGTGCTGCTCGTTCGGTTCCTCGCCGAGATTCGTACCGGAGAGGAACGACGGGCCCCCGCCGAGCTCCCGCACCGGTGCGGGGCTCTCCGAGTCGGATGGATGGCCATCGAGGGAGATGTCGACGTAGAACCAGGCTGTGCCCGGCTCGTACGGCAGTTCGTCCTCGCCCTCCACAGGCGGGTAGGCGTCGCCGTTCTCCCACTCGTAGGGCAGCTCCGTGTCGGTCTCGTACATCTCCCGAACCTGGTCCCACACCTCGTCCTCGGTCTCGGCCGCGCCCCATACGGTGACCTCCACCGCGAATGGCTGACCGGCGCCGACGCCCTTGCCCAGTGGCGTGGAAACAGGGCGCACCGTGCCGGGGGGCCTGGTGTCGCGGGGCGGCTCGGGCACCGTCACGTGTGCCGGCGGCGTAGGCCTGCCGCCGTCCTCGTCCGGCAGCACCGCCAGCCAGGAGACGACGAGGCCGCCGGCGAGCAGCACGGCGGTGCCGGCCGCCACGCGCCTGCGGTTCCTGCGGCGCGCACCCCCGTGCAGCACGGCCGCGGCGGGCGCCCGTGACGTCACCACCTGCTGCGCGACCTCGGCGAGCCGCTCCGCCAGGGCGGCGTCGGCGTCATGCTCGTGCACGTCCATCACTTCTCACTCCCCTTCCCTGTCTCGCTCCGGACGCCGATCAGGCCGCTCAGCGTCGGCGTCTGCCGTAGCTTCGCCAGGCCCTTGGCGGCCTGGCTTTTGACCGTGCCCGTCGAGCAGCCCATCGCCGCGGCGGCCTCGCCGACGCTCAGGTCCTCCCAGTAGCGCAACACCACGGCCTGCCGCTGCCGGGGCGGCAGTTCGACCAGCGCCCGCAGCAGCACCTCCCGGTCGTCCGCCTGCGCGATGCGGTCCCGCTCCGGCGGATGCGGCCGCGAGGCGTCGCTCGCGGAGCCGGCCGGCACCTCGACGCCGCGCCGGCCGCGGAAGCGCCGGGCGTGGGTGTTGATCAGAATGCGCCGGACGTAGGCGTCCGGGTCGTCCGTCTTTGAGACCCTGCGCCAGGCGACATAGGTGCGTTCCAGAGTCGTCTGCGCCAGATCCTCGGCCGTGTGCTGTTCCCCCGTCAGCAGGTACGCCGTCCGTACCAACCGGAGCCAGCGACTCGACATGAACGACTGGAACTCCGCGTCGCGGCCCTCTTTCGTGACCCCGCTCGTGAGCATCACCTCGGCACCTCCTCACCAAGAAGAGTCCGGCGGCGGGAGATCCGTTGCCTCGGCGGAGCGGCGAGTTTCAGGAGACGCTTCCAGCCGCGAGTCCCGTCCCCACCGCGCATTGGCCTGACCGCACAGACGGCATCCGCCACCTCCACGACATCTCGCCCGGCAACAAACCGAGGCTCCCGCGGCAGCAGCCACTTCATGCCTGACCAGCGAAGACATCACACGAGATTCGGAAAGAGAACGGCCTCTAAGCTTGACGTTTAACCCTGCTGGGCTTGGTGTTCCTTGATCGATTCGGCGCGTTTGACCGTCTTGCCGACGTCGTGACGCTTGGGTCGATACAGCCGTGCTTCAGGGGATGGCTTCGTTCACTTCAAAGGGTTCTGGCTCGCTTTCCGTGACGCGTGCACGGTGGGTGATGTTCGCTGGGAGACCAGTGGGACCGAAGGTGGGTCTCAGGCGCAGACGATGGGGCAGCCGCGCCGGATCGAGTGCTGTGCAGCGCGCAGGAACAGTGCGACGTAGAAGGCTGTATCCAAGTCCTTGGTCCACGATCCTGTTCGACCAGCGGCCAGTTCCTTTGCTTGGTGCCTGAACCACGTGCTGAGGTCGAGGTTGTCGCACGTCGCCGGGGTTTCGGCTGGCAGATCGATGGCTGCGGCCAGCTTCTCGGCGAGCGGTAGTACCTGAGGAGCGCCGGCCACCATGGCATCCACCGGCCGGCGGGTCTCGACGTCGACGAGCACCGTGCCGGAGACCCGCCCTTTGCGTGTGGCGTACTCATCGACACCAACCACCCGCGGGGTCGGGAGATCCGGTTCGGGTAAAGCTTCGAGCAGCCGCAACACCGCGCTGCGGCTGATGGGCACCCCGAAGGCCCGTGCCATCCGGGCGCCAGCGCGGCCGGCGAGGGCGAGACCTACCGCGGCGAGAGTCGACCGCAACCGCTCGGTCCACCGGCTGTGCCGCCGGGTCAGTCCCGGCAGTTGCTCAGCGAACGTCCGCCGAGCACAGGACGACTCCGGACAGAAGAACCGTCGAACTCGCAGTCGGATGATCACCAGACGTCCCCCACTCGGCACGCCTGCAGGAAACCGCAGGTAAGAGCTGTGCACCCGGGTTGACTCGCTCCTACAGTCCGGGCATGCCGCCCCGGACGCCGTACTGCACAGGTCGATGCGTATCGCCTCGTGACTCACGTTCAGCGACAGCACCGACACGTCCGCGATGGACGGTAACAGCAAGCCCTCAAGGCGGGGCGACGTCTCTTCCACGACGCCGCACTGTCGACCACACCAAGATCGGCCCTGATCATTTTCGGGCAACTTCCCGAAGCCCCATCGGAGCACCAGTCGTAACTCAGCGTGCACATATCACGGAAAGCGAGCCAGAACCCGAGAACGGGAGGCACATCGGCGTGGGCCCCGTTGGTCGGGCGGAGGTGGGGTCACGCATACGTCCGCCTCCAGCGCCGCGCGGTCAGCAGCGCGCTCAACCGCGCTTTGCCGAGGATGGCGGGGCGCCGTCCGGAGCGGGCGGCATGGTGCCAATCGTCGCCGACGCGTCCGCCGTCAGCCGTCTGCGATCTCCAGGTCGACGAGCACGCCGGACTCGGAGCGGTAATGGTCGCCTGCGGCGGGTGCGCGCTTGCCGTACGGCGCCCTGCTGTCGAACCACTTCGGGCAGGTCGGCACCTCCCGGAGCCAGCGCGCCCCCGGCACCCGTTCGTACGCGGCCTCCGCCGGATCGAAGCGATAGCCGCTGGTCACCAACTGGATGCGGCGCACCGTGCCCGTGGTCGGCGGCAGCTCTCGCGGGCCGGGGCCATGCCGGTCCACTTCCAGCAGCCCGGTCAGCCGCACCGGATTCGTGTCGACTGCCTTGCCCGCTGGCACCTCCCCTGGCCACAACGCCGACAGGCTGCCAGAGCGGATCACCCAGCAGATGCCCTCCATCTCCACATCCCGCCGTTCGACCGGCCCTTCGACCGTGCTCAAGTCCGTGTCCGCCGGCTCCGGCTCCCGGAGGGACAGCGGCCAGGACACCTCATCGCCCACGGAGAAGGGGTCCCCACAGCACTCCATCTCCCAGCCCGCGTACATCACTTTCCACAGCGCCATCCCCCAAGTCTGCCGCCCCGTCCGCGTGCCCCCGGAACCGACGCCTCCAGCGGAGGCGTTCTCCTGGCCAGAAGGTGAGGCATTCACCGGACCGGGAGAAGGCCGTGACTGCAAGCAGGCCAAGCGCGCCGTCCGCCGCCTCGCCGAACGCGAGGGCATCTCGTACACCGCCGCCCGCCGCCAACTGGCCCAGCAGCCCCCGAGCCCGGACCCCGAGGCCCGCTCGGACGAAGCGGTGGAGGCGTATGCCGCGGCGGTCGCCGCCGCCGTCGAGACGGCCGGCGGACGGGTCGCCGACTGGCACGTCGACATCGATGAAGACCGGCGGGTCTATCTCACCCTCGGCAAGGACAACGACGACCTGGACGACGACGAACGGCGCTGGGTGCTGGGCTGGATCGACACCCGCGGCTGGTTCAGCATCCTTGAGCCGGCCCACGGCGAAGCCCTCGGCGACATGCTGGAAGACCGGCCCGCGCCGTACATGGCGCTGCCCGACGAAGTCGCCAGGGCGGGAGCCCACCTGTGGAACGGCACCCACGAGCTGCCGGGGCAGCGCCCCGGCTCGGGATGGGTGCCGCCCGCGGACTACGACCCGTTCCCGGGCGGCCCTGAGGAGCCCGGCCAGATCGTGCCGGAGCTGGAAGCCGTGCTGCGGGTCTACCTGGACCACCCCGCCTACCGCGCCCACCTCGCCCGCACCGGACACGAGACGGACTGACTCCCCGGAGAAGTTGCGTTCCTTCCGGCCGGGCTGCCCTACAGCAGCCCGGCCGCTCCCTGTCGTCCCGGCAGGGTGGGTTTCGGGGGCTCGCGGGGTGGGTTCGTCGTCGGGTGGTGGGTGGCCGGTTGTGCCGCTTGACCTGCGTGTGCAGCCATAGGTGTGCGGCCGTTCGCGGGGCGGTGGTACTGCTCGGGGTGTGCTGGTCTCAGCAGACCCTCGGCATACCCGCCGGCAGACCCGCCGGCAGACCCGCGGCAGACCTGCGCCGCCCGCCCCCAGGGGTGATCAGATGCTCTGCTGACACACAGACAGACATGTCGCCGGCGCCGTCCCGGTTGACCACCGCCGGTGACCTGGTGGTCATCCACCCGCCGAGGCGGACGCCGCGAAACCGGTGGGGACACCGTCAGCGAAACGGTTCGGGACACCCTCGGGGGAACCCGCGCGGCAGCTCGCCGCCGGCGCTTGCACAGCGGCCGTGCAAGCCCCGGCGCAACCGGCCGCGCGCCCCTTCGAGGTACGTGCCAGCACCTGGGAAGTCCTTCCGCTCCCTAGTTAGTAGAGGAGGCGGCCGTACGCGGTGCGGTGCTGGTCTAGCACCGGTCCCACGACAGGGCTGACACGGCATCTCCCAGGGCCGGCTGGGGGGCCGTCCGGGCCGCTAGACCTGCTAGGTACCTGGTCGGCAGGGTTGTTCCTAACGGTGAGGGCCGCTGGGTCTAGCACCCCCGCTAGCACCCGCCTAGGGGCTCACCCCGGACGCCCGGACTCTCGTGCGCGCAGGTGGCGCGGCGGGCGTAAACGGCCCGTCACTCACCTTTCCGAGGCTGCAAGCCAGTCCGTGTGTTCAGCCTCACGCTGGTGGTATCCGGGCTGGTCAGGCGGGGGTTGCGGGGCTTGCCCCCGCGCGTCGCACTCTGATCCGGTCCGGTTCGGTCCTGCCCGGGACCGTCTACCGCGCCTCAAGGCTGCCAGGGGGCCGTGTGCCCCGCCGCCCGTTCGACACCCATTCAGATCCGACCCCGAGGGGAACCCTTCCATGCCTACACTCGCCCAGCTCGTCCCGCTGCTCCTGGCCCTCGCCGCACTGCTCCTGATCGGCGGCGCCGCCCTCGTCGCGCACTTCCGCCCTTCCGCGCTTGCCCCGCTCCAGGCCGCGTACGAGGCGGCGGCGCTCGTGGTCGCCATGGCCGCGGTGATCTACTCCCGCTGATCCACCGGGTGGCCTGTTCCAGAAATCTGGAACGACCGGTGGGAGCCCTGAGGGGGTGTCAGGTTCGGGTGCCGGGCGGGACTCGCGGGGCGGCCCGGCACCCAAGGGTTACACCAACAAGTCCATCGTCATGCCCGTGCGCGGCAAGATCGGCGCTCGTTCCACCGGGCGGGACCCCTCAGGACCTGTACCGCAGCGCGGCGGCATGACGAACTCCGGCCCGCAGCCCGGTATTTGCCGCCCCCGATGTGCCCGGCGTGTCGGTGCCGCGCTTCACAATGGGGCCTATGGCCTACCGGGCTGCTGTCGAACATGACGGCGGCCCCCTGCTGCAACAGGAGGCCGCCAACCTGCAAGCGTCCACCGACACCCTGAGGAGCCAGCAATCAACGCCAACCCCGAGCCTAAGCGCCCCCTCGGACATCAGGCCAACCCCGACCATGCAGGCGAGCAACCGGCCTGGGACAAGCCCGTACGCAAGCCCCGCTGGAGTACAACTCGCAGGCACGCCCGACGCCTGATGCGCACTGCCGCCGACGAGGTGGCCAGGCACGCCGCGAGGGAGGTGTTCGGGGGCATCCTGATGGCCGCCTGCTTCTGGTGGAGCCGCCGCTAGCCGCAGATCTACTCGGGTAAGCCACCGTTCTGGACCGGCTCAAGTGGTCGGAGGTGGTACGGGAGTACATCGCTGTCGGACGACTTGGCGGTCGAGTTCGTGGTGATGGTCGGCTTCTAGTTTTCGGTGGTCGGTGTTTGGTTTTCAGTACCGAGTTATGCCTGGTGGCGGCGGGTGGGTTGGCCGTTTGCTGAAGGCGTGGCGCCGGTTCGGGCTGAAGAGTGCCGCTGAAGTATGGGTGACCTTGACGCTGGGTCTATAGCGGTAGAGGGGGTCGGGATGTGTCTGCATCCTGTGGATGTCACTTCTTGGAGTGATGTCGTGCGGCGTGTCTGCCCGTGTGTGTGGTGGTGGGGTCAGTCTGGGTTTGACGGGTACGGCGTGTCGGGTGGGGTGTGTCGGTGGACGTAGAGGAGAGCCCCGGCTCCTGTGATGCGGTAGTCCCGGTCGGGGCGGGCCGTGAGACCGCTGTGACTCGGTTGCTTGCCCTGGATGGACGGGGTGAGTTGCGTACGGCGCATGTGCGGTTGGTGTCGTCTGCTCTGGTCGTGTCGGAGCGGACGGTGTGGAACTGGCTGTCGGTGGCGCGCCGTGAGGGCAGGACAGGGCCGCGTCCACGTCCTCGGTTCACTGTGACGCGGGAGGTCCGGGAACTTCTTGCGCTGTGGGGTGGGAACGTCTCTGCGGTGCACCGGGAGCTTGTCGCCCGTGCGGTGAAGGCCCCTTCGTCGGATCCGGTCCCGTCTCTTTCGGTTCTCCATCGTGCTGTTGTGCGGGATCTGCCGGCGGGGGAGCGGGCCGGGTTGCGGTCGGGTGAGGCAGGCCGCCGGCGTCACGACGTGTTCGGGAAGCGGCCGCCGATCTACCGCAACGCCTGCTGGGAGGGCGATCACAAGCGGGTCCCGGTGCGGGTGGATGTCGAGGGGCAGGCGGTGTGTCCGTGGGTGACGTGGTTCATCGATGTTGCGACGAAGGTGATCGTGGGGGTGGCGGTCACTCCACATGAGCCGGCACGTGACGCGGTGCTGGCGGCGCTGCGGACGGGTATCAGCCGCGCCGATCCTTACGGGCCGTGCGGTGGTCTGCCCGGCAGCGTGCGGGTGGACCGGGGCAAGGAGTTCCTGTGCCGGACGGTGTCGCGAGCGTTAGGCGGTTTCGCGGTGCCGGTGGAGGACCTTCCGGCGTACACGCCGTACCGCAAGGGCACCATCGAGGCGCTGAACGGTGCGGCGGAGGAGATGTTCCTGGTCTCGCTTCCCGGTTACACCCGCCGAGCCCGGCCCGTGGGTGCTCATCGCCCCGGCGAGGTGGGCGGTCTGCTGTCCTTCGCGGACTTCGTCGAGGCGCTGCTGGGCTGGGTGCGCTGGTGGAACACGCAGCACCGGCCCTCGGGCCTCGTCTCAGGGCTGACGCCGATGGCGGCGTGGGAGGCGGATCCGACCCCGGTGGAGGACGTGCCCGAAGAGCAACTGTCGTTCTTCGCCCTGGAGGACGACGGCAGGGTGCGGAAGATTTCGACGAGCGGGGTCAGGTGGCGGCGCCGGTTCTACATCGCGCCGTGGATGGTCGGCCATGTCGGCACACGCATCCGGCTCCGCTATCTGCCGCACTACGACGGACAGGTCGAGGTCTTCTCCACCGAACAGCTCGGACGCCACCTTGGGACCGCCTACCTGGCGGAGGAAGCGACGCTCGAGCAGCGCAGAGAGCTCAGCTCGGTCCGGGAAAAGAAGGCTCGCGCGCTGAAAGCCGACTTGAAAGCGGCGGAGAAGCTGCGCCGCTCCCGCTACACGGCCACGACCACACCGGATGTTCCTCGTCCGCGGCGTACGGTCACCGGTCAGCAGGCCCAGGCGGAGATCGCCCGTGCGAAGGCGGCCGATCTGGCGGCCCGCGCGCTGCCGGACCTGATCCCACCCCGGGACCCGCCCGAAGGCTGGACCCGCCCACGCCCCGCCTCTGCCGCCCGGCCGCGTCCGGATACCGCACCGCACTCCCCGGCGCCGGATGACGCAGACGGCACTGCACCCGCTTCGCAGACCGAGGAGTGACACCGGATGGCTACCGCTGAACGCAAGGGGCGGCTGCCCAGGGAGCGTGAGGATCACTTCATGCGCCTGCCTGGCGCCCAGATCGTCTCTACGCGGGCGCTGCTCACGGCGCGGGAGAACATCCGGGCTGCCATCGAGGCGAAGGCGATGATCTGCATCTACGGGCAGGCCGGCAACGGCAAGTCCTTCGCGGTCAACGCCTCGCTGCGCGAGCTCGCACCGGTACTGGCGCGCCGGATCCAGTTCCGGGCCCGCCCCTCCACCCGGGACCTGCGCCACGAGCTCTTCCACGCTCTGGGCTTGCCGGGCCGGCCGCCGTCGCATGCGATCGAGTTCGACCGCATGCTGCGCGGAGCGCTGGAGGAGCCGCGGGTGCTGGTGTGTGACGAGGCACAGTGGCTGTCGAAGCTGTGTTTCGAGTACCTGCGCTACCTCTGGGACGACACCGCATCCGACCTCACCATCATCTTCACCGGCGGCAACGGCTGCTTCGAGGTGCTGCAGAGCGAGCCGATGCTCGAATCCCGGGTCTATGCCTGGCAGGAGATCGGCCGCATGCCCTTGGACGAGGTCCTCACCGTCATCCCCGCCTTCCACCCCGTATGGGCAGAGGCGGACCCCGACCTGATCGCGGTCTGCGATCAGGAGGCCGCGCACGGGAACTTCCGGGCCTGGGCGAAGATCACCCACCACCTCACTACCGGTCTGAAGGCGACTGGCCGTACCCGTGTGGATGAGGATCTGCTGCGCTGGACCTACAGCAAACTCTCCGCCCGGCAGCCGGTCTGACCTTGCTTAGCTGCGACAACCCGCCCCCGGTCACCGTCATCCTCGACCCGGGTGACGACCTGGTCCACACCCGCGCCGCCCTGGCCGTCAACGCCCCCGAAGCCGGAAGACTCACCGTTCACCCGACCCCCGGCACCGACTCCGTGCTCGCCCTGGCCTACGACGTCCTCGCCGCTCTCGACAAACCCGTCCCCGTCCCCGGTTACCGCCAGCTCGACACAGCGCCCGCCTGGACCCTCGCAGCAGCGTGGATCCTCGCCACCCGCACCAGCCACCTGATGCTCCTGCGCGCTCACTTCCTCACCCCGCACCGCCTGGGTGCCCTGCTGCAACTGCGTCACCGCACCGGTTGCCGGCTGGCTCTGGTCTGCCACAGCCGGCACGTTCCTGCGCCCGTCGAGCGGGCCCTGGCCAAAGTTGCCCACCATGTAGCCGAGGCGGCCGCCCTCCTGCCCGAGGCTCAGCCGCCCACCGCCACACCGCCCGCACCCAGGCGGTCACTTGCCAGCCGGTGGCTCAACCTGCCCGCCCTGACCACGCTCAGCGCCATCGACGGCCCGACGCGCCCCTGCCAGTGCCGGGCGCCCATGGCTCAAGACAGGGACTTCTTCGCACCTGTCCCGCCGGCCCTTACTGAGGCCGAAGTCGCCCACCGACTGCACAGTGCCACCGCCCACCCCCACCTGGCGGCCCAACTGGCCACCGCCGTCTTCACGGCCGCCTCCGTCACGCAACTGGCCACCGCCCACGTCCGCGACCTCGCCCCCGATGCCTCGACCCTCACCCTCCACGACGACGGACTACGCCAGGGCTGCATGACCCATCACGTCCCCGTCTGGGCACGCCCCCTGCTGCTCGCCGCCGCCTTCACCTGGCGTATCGCCTCCACCACCTCCGGAACCAGCGGCGCGCTGTTCACCGACCCACTGGGCAGCACCGGCCTGCCGTATCTGACAGTTTTTGCCGAGAGCTGCAAGCTGCGCCCGCCACAGCCGCCCCGTCCCAAGCGGCGCAAGGGCTCACGCGCCCCGGCGAAGCCGCCGAAGACGATCTGGCCGGTCAGTCCCGCGCACTACGCCCTGTCCTGGGTGATGCGAGAACCCGACCTCATGCAGGGCTGCCCTCATCCCCCTCCTCATACCCGGCGCACGATCGCTGCGTACAAGAAGGGGTGGCCGCCTCCTGATTACGGGCCCCGCTCGCGCTCGTACTGAAGAGGGACCCTGCCTCGCCGTGCAGCGTTCTTGTGCGTGTGCCCCCGCACGATGTTGTTACGGGGTCCGGTTCCGTTGGCGCCAGCCGGGGTCGTACCGGGGGGCCGGGCGCGGTGGAGGATCGCTCTGATCGAGGTCGTTAAGGCCCATCATGCGGTCGAGGAGCCACAGCATCCGTAGGAAGCGCACGAATGCCAGCGCCATTGAGGCTTCGAAGATGTAGCGTGCCGAGTGCGAGTCCGTCTTGTCATCCAGACCTTGTGCTACCAGGCAGCCCACGCAGATGAGGGCGGTAGCGACGAGGAGGGCTTTCCAGTTGCGGCGCAGCTCGCTCTGGTAGTGCCGGCGCACGGCCCGGATCCGTTCGCCGTTGCTGGACAGGTAGATGGAGATCGCGATCGAGCTCAACCCGCCGATGGCGGAGACGACGCCGGCGGCGGTCCCGTACAGGGACACTCGCTGTTCGGAATCGATCCAGGATAGCCAGTCGCTCCGCCCCGCAGCCCGTACCACGGTCACATGCCCCGACACCAGCACAAGGGCGATCACGTAGTCCCACCATACGGCTTCCGACCACCGGTCGACGAGAGACTCTCGTACGCTCACGCATCGCCCCCTATTGCATGTCAGCCCAGGTCAGCCCCCACAGCCGCCGCCCGCAGCTCACTCTCGTGCTCGGCCGCCACGTCAAGAATCGCATCCACCGCTGACAAGATCCGGATGGAGTTTCCGTCGTCGTCGACAGCGGAGACCCGCCGCTTGGCGGTGATGTGGTGCTCGGTCAGTTCCACCAGGCGGCTGCGCTCGACGCCGTCCGCTTCCGTGAACACCAGCCTGGCCCGGGCGCGGGCAGCAGCATCGGGGGCCACCGGTGCGATGTCCTGCAGATCGGCTAGGAGGGCTTGGCGGTCTTCGTCCCGGGCACGGCCCCGCGGGACACTGATGATCATTGTGACGTTGATGTCCCCGTACGCTTCTTGCGCCTGCCGCAGGAAGCTGGCCAGCCGGCCGTTGCGACCGCGCAGCGCTGAGACCTTGTGGCTGCCGATACGGATCTCGATCCGGGACGCGCCCTGAGCGGTTCCCAGCCGCTCAACCTCGGCCTTCGAGAGCACGGGCCGGACCACCAGCCGCGTGTCGGGAAACAGATGCAGTTCGTTGAGCCAGGTCTCCAGGCCCTTGTGGGACGGAGCCGACACGGAGCCCTGCATGAGGCCCACGACGTTCCCGAAGGGCAGAAAGCAGATCGCTGTGGTGTCCACGAAACCGCGGCTGGCGTTCTGCTCCAGTTCCTGCCACTGGCCTGTGCTCCAGTCCATCACGCTCAGCCACTCTGTGGCGTCCTTGACCCGGTGCAGCAGCAGGTGGTCTTGTCGGCGCACGGTGGCCACTGACCCGACGAGGGTGGCCTCCTTAGCGACCATCCGGTCCTGCACGCTGGCCGTGGCCAGGTCGCTCAGGGCACTGTCCCAGTCCATGGGAGGAACCCGTGCCTGTTCCCCGGGCCCGCTCGCCACGACTTCGAAGAAGGCGATCGTGCGTTCGGGCATGCGCCGGATGGAAGCCACCGCGTCTCCTCGATCATGTCGATCATGCACGCTGACTTACACCCCTGAGACGAGGAGGTGAACAGGCGTGCTTTTTAGGCTCAGTTGGGCATATGACGCTAGCATCCTGAGTCGCACAAATGGCCTACACGCCTCCTTGTCGCCGGGTGTCGCCCGAAAAGTCCCGACCATGTACGCGGCCTCCGTACCTACGGGCGAGTCCGTGGAGGGGCGATGACCAGAACGCGCGGCCTGCCTGCTCCGCGCCGCATCCGTCTCCTGCTCCGGCATGATGAGCGGCATGGTCCGACCTGCCGAGGCCCCCACCCCGCACTCACCCTGCAAGCCGCCACTGCGCCCGGACCAGCAGCGAGGGCTCAACGCAATCGTGCGCCACCTGCGGCGGCCGCGCAGCCGAGCTCTGTACGTCTCGGCGACGGGCACCGGCAAGACACTGGTCGCGATCCGGACCGCCGACGCCTTAGACGCACGCCTGGTCCTAGTCGTGGTGCCCACGCTCGACCTGGCCGCCCAGACGGCCCTCGCCTGGCGTCGTGACGGCCACCACGAGCACATGGTCATCGTGTCCTCCATGGACGCCTTCGCCCACGACGCTCTCGCTGCCCGTCGTGTCGGCTCGACCAGCAACTCCCAGTCCCTGGCCGCGCTGATGTCAGTCGTGGGGGAGGAACCCGACCAGTTGCGCGCCCTGACCGTGATCTGCACCTACGACTCGCTCGACAAGATCGAGGCAACCCAGCACACCCGCTACCCGGTACCTCCGTTCGACCTGGCGGTCATGGACGAGGCCCATCGCATCGCCGGCCGGCCCGACAAGAGGTGGGCCGTCGCCAACGACAGCCGGCGCATCCTCGCGGACCGGCGTCTCTACATGACCGCCACCCCCCGCAGTTTCGCTGCACCCGACCTCACCGGCTCTGCAGCCCCGCTCCGCCGGCCCCGCACCAGCCCGCCGTCTGGCACCGACACGGCAGCGAACTCGATGGACAACGAGGCTGTCTACGGCAAGAAAGTCTTCGAATACCCCCTCGCCCAGGCCATCACCGACGGAGTGGCCGCGGACTACCGCATCGTCGTCCCCACGATCACCGACGCCGAACTGCGCACCCGCCTCAACCAGCCAGCCACCACCGCCAAGACCGGGGACGCACTGCGGACCAGCGCACTGCACCTGGCCGTCCTCAGTACCATGGCCCAGCACTCCCTGTGCAGAGTGCTGGTCTTCTTCCACCTGGTCGAGGACGCCCGGCGGTTTGCCACCGAACTCGGCCACACCCTGCGGCGCGTACGCGCCGCTCGGCCCGGCGCCTTCCCCGGCCTGGACCCGGAGACCTTCTTCGTCCACGGCGACCACACTCCCGAAGAACGCACCCAGCTCTTCACCCGCTTCGCCGCCTCGAAGACGGCCGTCCTGGCCAACGCCAAGGTGATCGCCGAAGGCGTCGGCTTTATCTAGGTGCGTCTCAGGGTGTGGGGCACGTAGGGTACGCGTCCCGACCTGGGATGGAGGGCTGTTCCGGGAAGCTCAGCGCCGGTGTTCTGGGCGGTGGTTACGTTCGGTACGTGGAGTCTTCCTTCATCGCGGAACGGTCCGTCTCCCCGGCAACCGGTGTCCAACGGTGGGTAGTTGCCGATGCCGGGACCTATGCCCTGCACCACGAGGCCACCGCGTACCTGGGTTCGCTGCGCAATAAGGACTGCTCACCGAACACCGAGCGCGTCTACGCCGGCCGTCTGGCGCTGTACCTGAACTACTGCGCCGCCCGGCGCATGGACTGGGCCGCCCCGGGGTTCCGCGGCCTGTCGGGCCTGCAGCAGTGGCTGGTCAGCCAACCCCTTGCGCCGCGCAGCCCGCGAGCGGGCCTCGCACCGTCCCGGTACCGCTCCAAGGGCACCGCGAACGCGGTGATGACGGTGGTCGGCGGCTTCCTGCGCTTCGGTGCCGCCCACGGCTGGGTCTCGCCGCAGACCATGGCGCTGCTGTCCGAGCCGAAGACGCTGTTCTGCCTGCCCCCGGGCTACGACCCCGGGGAGGACGGGCACTGGCGCATGGTGGAGAGCGCCGCGTTCCGGTTCGCGTTCGCCGACCCTGGCTACCAGGACCTCAGCCCGGAGCAGATCGCCGCGATGATCGCTCTTGCAGGGCGGGCGAGGGACCGGTTCCTGATCGCTCTGCTGGCGTGTACCGGGCTGCGGATCGGTGAGGCGCTGGGACTGCGCCGCAGCGACATGCACTTCCTGGCCTCGTCCCGCGTGCTGGGCTGCGGCACCGAGGGTCCACACCTGCATGTCCGCCGCCGCACGGACAACCCCAACGGTGCGCTGGCCAAGTCCCGCCGCTCGCGGACCGTGCCCATCACCCCCGACCTGGTCGCCCTCTACACCGACTACCAGTACGAACGCGATTCCGCAGGTCCGGCGGCCGACTCCGGCATGGTCTTCGTCAACCTCTTCCGCCCGCCGGTGGGCCGGCCGATGTCCTATCCCAACACCAAGGGCATGTTCGACCGCTTGGCCCGTACCGCGGACCATGCGTTCCGACCCCACATGCTGCGCCACTCCGCCGCGACCAACTGGCTGCGCGCGGGCGTGGACCGGGACGTGGTCCAGCGCCTGCTGGGGCACCTCTCGCCGCTGTCGATGGAGCGCTACCGGCACGTGTGCGATACCGAGACACGGCAGGCTGTCGAGCAGGTCGCGGCGCTGCAGGAGCACCGTTGAGTACCGTTCTGCCGCTGCCGGAGCCCCGTCGGGCGCAGGACTTTGGCACCTTCGATGCCGGGGATGGAAGGACTGGCTGGCGGAGGGCATCGATCCCGACTGGCGACCGGGGGAGTGGGATGCACGCCACTGGTTGTTCACCGCGGACCTGGAAAATCCGCGTACCTCGTCCTCGACGTGCCGGACGAGGCGATGCGACCAGGTCGTCGTCTCCGGCAACATCTTCTGCGGCCTGTGCGCGCAGCAGCTGCGAGCCGGCGGCCAGGACCCGGACACCTTCGCGGCGACCTTTACACCCGCACGCAACAAGAGTTCCCACGGCATGGTGACCGCCCGGTGCTCCATCGCCCGCGACGGGCTGCGGTGCGTACGCCCTCGCCACTGCAAGGGCATGTGCTGTACCCACTACAGCACCTGGAAATACCACGTCCGCAGGGGCACCGAGGAGTCCTGGCTACGTGATCAGGCCCAGCCGTTCACCGAGATCCTGCCCTGCCTGGTCCCCGCGTGCCCCAGCCCGTCCTATAACTCCCGCGGTCTGTGCAACTACCACGCCCGCCAATTCACCCAGGACAAGCGCGCCACCTCCGCAGACACCCCGATCGAGGTCGATCACTGGGCCTCCCGTCAGTCCCCGTACCTGGACACGCACCAGTTCAGCCTGCTCCCGCTGGACGACCTGCTGCGCCATGAGTTCCTCTACGCCCTGCAGCAGACCGATCCCTGGACCCGCAGCTTGGAGCCCCACCGCATCCGCAACCTGGTGCGCGACCTGACCGGCGCCACCACCCTCCTGACCGACGACGCCGGCCCTGCACGCCTGGCCAGCCCCCACGCCGGCGCCGTGCGCGCCCTCAAACGGCTACGGACAGCCGTCCACAGCGCTTTCGAAGCCTTCTCCGGTCACCCATTCACCGACCCGGACGTCCTGGACCTGCGCGCCATCGGCCTGCGCACGACCCACGGCTCCCAGCCCCGCCGCGCGCCCGGCACCGCGGACCTGCGCACCATCCACCAGCCCTGGCTGCGTGAGCTGATCCGCCACTGGGCCACCACCAGCTTCCCGCGCACCGACGTCTTCTCCAACACGATGCGCGCCGTGGGCATTGCCTCCCGCGCACTGGCCCGACGACCGGGAGAAGGCCTCGACCCGGCAGCGCTGCACTTCACCGACGCCTCCGCGGTTGTCGACGCCATCCGCACCGCACCGCGGCGCGACGGAACGCTCTACCGCTCCTCCCAGCGGCGCACGCTGGCAGGCTGCTTCTTCCAGCTGATCGACTACGGACGCCGCTCCGGGCACCTTGACACCCTCGCCGGAGCGTTCACCCGCCACCCGGTCGAGCACCGTATCCGGCTGGAGGAAGTGGACGAGGACGGCATCGGCAAGGCCATCCCCGAACCGGTCATCCGCCAGCTCGACGCCCACCTGCACACCCTCGGCCTCGGCGAGGTCCAGGGCCGCCGCGATGTCCCCGCCGACGACCTGCAACTGCTCTACCAGACCGTCTACATCCTCCTCAGAGACACCGGCCGCCGCCCGCTGGAGATCGCCTCCCTGCCCCGCGACTGCCTTCAGACCGAGCGCGGGCAGATCTCACTGATCTGGGACAACCACAAACGGCGCCGCCACCGCCGCCGGCTGCCCATCACCGAATCCACCGCCCAGACCATCCGCACCTGGCAGGAGTGCCGCAGCCGCCTCCTACTCCCCGCGGCCGGTGACAGCTACCTCTTCCCCGCCCTGAGCGCCTACAGCAGCACCGGGCACCTGGGCGCCAGCTACATCAGCGAGACCCTCCGCGCCTGGGTCGACGCCATCCCCGCCCTCCACGCCGAAGGCGTCGACGCGGCCGGCGATCCGCTGCCCTTCGGCCGCAGCCTGATCTACCCCTACGCCTTCCGCCACTCCTACGCCCAACGCCACGCCGACGCCGGCACCCCCGTGGACGTACTGCGGGAGCTGATGGACCACCACTCCATCGCCATGACCCAGCGCTACTACCAGGTCTCCCTCAAACGCAAACGGGCGGCCGTCACCGCCTTGAGCACCCACGTCGTCGACCGCCTCGGAGCGCCTGCACCCAGTTCCCCCAGCAGCTACGAACTCCGCTCGGTCGCCGTGCCCTACGGCGGATGCACCGAACCCAGCAACGTCAAGGCCGGAGGCCAGGCCTGCCCCATACGCTTCCAGTGCGCAGGCTGCGGCTTCTACCGCCCCGACCCCTCCTACCTCCCCGCCATCGAGCAGCACATCAACGAACTGCGTGCCGACCGCGAGACCGCCCGGGCCATGGACGCGGCCGAATTCGTCACCACCGCCCTCACCGCCCAGATCACCGCCTTCGAACAGGCCGCCAGCCGCATGACCACCCGCCTCGCCGCTCTCCCGGCCACTGAGCGCGAACAACTCGAGCAGGCCAGCACCGTCCTGCGCAAGGCCCGAGCCGCCAGCGGCCACCCCTTGCTCCCGCTCACCGTCGTCGACCGCACCCAGCAACCGCCGTCATGAACCGACAGGGCAATCCCGCCGTCCTCGCCCGCGCCCGCCGCCGCGACAGCCTCGACAAACGCCAGCGTGTTCTGACCGCCCTCGCCACACTGGAACACGACGGCACCAAGATCACCCATACCGCCGTCGCCCGCACCGCCGGCGTCTCCACCTGGCTCACTTACACCGACGGCATCCGCGAACACATCGACGCTGCCCGTACCCGCCAGACCCGCACACCCGCCGTCCCGCCCCCACCAGGCACTGCTCCCACCTCCGCGGGCCTGCGCGCGGAACTCGAACTCGCCCGCAAGGAGATCAAAGAACTCCGCCAGGAACGTGACCGCCTACACAGCGCCCTGCGCCACCAACTCGGCCAGCAACTCGACACCCTCCACGCCCCCGACCTCACCACCCGGGTCGACGACCTCACCCACGAAAACCACCACCTCGCCGACAAACTCCAGCACGCCACCACCGAAAACACCGACCTCCGCCACCGCATCACCACCCTGGAAGACGACCTCGCCGCAGCCCGCACCAGCCTGCGCCGCATGATGCGCACCGAAAACACCACCCGCTGACCGTCGACAAGAGCCACAGACCTCGGCTCACACCCACCGCAGCCCGAGCTCATTCAGCGCGGTCGTCACGTCATGGCTGGGACCAGCAAGGCCAGCAGTGCGATGAACAGTGTCATGGCGCTGAAGAACACGATGCTGCCGCAGCCGATGGCCTTGAAGACCGGCAAGCCCCCCTCACGGGCGATGTTGTAGCCGATCAGTCCTGCAGTGGCGGAGAGGGCCGCGCAGACGGCCAGGGCCAGGAGCAGGAGCGCGAGGCCCTGTGTGCTCACGCCGCACCCCGCTGGTTCTGTCGGCGGGGGGCGGTCCCGGTGTGCA
This sequence comes from Streptomyces sp. 184, assembly GCF_045781775.1. Lineage (NCBI taxonomy): Bacteria > Bacillati > Actinomycetota > Actinomycetes > Kitasatosporales > Streptomycetaceae > Streptomyces > Streptomyces sp. 184. The sequence goes on from NZ_CP123230.1 coordinate 4,156,161, forward strand.
GTTGCTCCGGGATCCAGATCCGGCGTTCGCGGGCGGCCTGGTACAGGGCTGTCCGGAACCGCGACCGGCGCTTGCGGACGGTCGTGTGGGTGAGATTCAGCCGCTCCGTGATCTCGGTGTCCGGGAAGCCCATGACTGTCAGCCGTACGACTGCCTGCGTCTCCGGCGCCTGCTCCTTGAGGATGTCCTCGAAGTTGGTGGGGAATACTTCCGATTCGATCTCATAGCTGGTGGCCTGGAGCAGCCCAGCGATCCCGGCCCCGTTCGCGGCGTCCTCGGTGAAGTCGTACATGGTGTGTAGACGCGCCCAGTTGACCCGCTCCTTGGCCCACTTCACGTAGGCGCGCCGGAACCCCCATGCGCACTGGCCGATGAAGTAGGTCATCAGGCAGCAGGCGCCGCGCTTCCCCTTGTAGTCCGGTGTCCAGCCCTCCCCGCCTCGCAGGTCCCGGCCGATCTTCCGCATCGCGTCCGCGAGTACGTCGACCAGGATGGTGTCCCGCTCGCTGCTGCTGCTGCGCAGCAGGCGCATGTCGTCGTCGTGGACGAAGAACGGCAGGCCCGCGTTCCGGCACTGCTTCAGGGCGAGCTGGGCAAGCGTGCCCTTGCGGAGCATGCCGAGCAGGATCGGCTGGGCCTCCAGGTACAGCTCGATCTCGAATACCTCGTAGAGAGGCCCCGTGAACCCCGTGTGGGCCAGCTCCTCGATGCGTGCGGCGTCCCGCGCGATTCGTGCTCCGCGGTCCCCGTCCAGCACCGCCTCAACGGTCTTGACGATCTCTGACCCCACATCCAAGGCAAAACACCCCTCGTCATATCCTGCTTCTGCCAACGCCCGAGCGCGGGCCCTAGCGAAGCAGGGCGCTTGTTGTACGGGCTTATGTGCGGGGGATGTTGGCGAACGTGACGCACCATCTGAAAAAACTTCCGAGAGCGGATGAATCTGTGGGGGTCCGGCGTGGTTAAGCGCCCTTGTCGAGGATCTGCGTAACCGGGCTGCCCCAGGCCGCGCCTGGTCTGTCGGGTTCGATCGGTGCGAACCCCACGGCGTGGAAGAACGTCTCGCGGCCGGCCACGTCGTCGCCGTCCTGGGGGACGAGGGCCAGGAACGTGCGGCCGGCGTCCCGGGCCCGGCGGGCGACCTCGGTCACCAGGGCGCGGCCGACCCCCTGGCCGCGGTGGGGTTCTGCGACGGCCATCGTCAGGATCCATGCCTGCGGGCCGGGGTGGGTCGGCCGGCCTCCGTCGCGGCCGAAGTCGCAGTCGAGCTGGAACTCGGCGGCCCCGACGACGGCTCCGCGGAGCTCGGCCACGATGACGTCCAGGCCCTCGGCGTCGTAAGCCCCGCCGGTTCCCAGGCCGTTCGAGTCCAGCAGTTCCCCACCATCGGGCAGTCGGCCCGGGTGAGGTCATGGATCAGCAGCATGCGCCGAGTGTCCCAAGGCCCCGATTCGGGCGCCTTGTTCACGCCCAGTCGACCCCGAGGTTCCGCAGGGCTTGTCGTTGCTCGTCCGCGAGCTTGCCAATCCTCGATCGGGTATTCGATTTCCATACGCCGAGTTTCACGTCGACCGTCTCGCCGTCGATGGTGATCTGTTCAACGTGCGAGCGGGGGACAGGGCGGTCGCCTTCCCGTGCGGTCCACTGGGCGAGGGCTGTTACGCCGCGCTGGAACGCCTGCTGCGCCTTGGTCGGCCCCTTGCCGGTATGAGCGGCCGCGGGGGTGGGAGACGAGGGCTCGGCGGGTGTGATGCCCAGGCTGGTCAGACGGCGCCGCTGTTCGGGCAGGAGCTGTGCCCAGGTGCCGGGCTGGGTCTGTCGCTTCAGCCATGTGCCGATGTCGTCGCCGTCGATCGTCACGCCGGGGGCGATGTGGGGTACGAGTCCGTTGGGTTCGTCGGCGGCGATGGCGGTGCAGGCCCGCCTGCGCTGGCGGGCAGAGAACGGCATCACCGGCCCCCACGCCACCCCCTACGACACCGAAGTCAAGCTCGGCGTCACCGCCTTCCCGCTCGGTCGGTGGGAACACCAGCAGCGGCGTGCCTACCGCACCGGCGACCTCGAAGACCACCGCATCGAGCTCCTCGAAGAATCCGGGATGGTCTGGGAGCCCGGCGAAGAAGCCTGGGCGCGGAAACTCGGCGTGCTGCGCTCCTTCCACCGCGCCCACGGCCACCTCGCCCCCCGGCAGGACGCCGTATGGACCGACGTCGACGCCAAGCCCGTCAACGTCGGCCAGCTCGCCGCCAACCTCCGCCGGCCGAACGGCCTGGGCAAGAACCCCGACCGCGCCACCGAACGCGCCGCGCAGCTCACCGCGATCGACGAGGACTGGAACTGCCCCTGGCCCCTGGACTGGCAACGCCACCACCGCCACCTCACCGCCATCGCCGCCGACGAACCCAACGGACTCGTACCCCACATCGCCCCCGGCGTGACGATCGACGGCGACGACATCGGCACATGGCTGAAGCGACAGACCCAGCCCGGCACCTGGGCACAGCTCCTGCCCGAACAGCGGCGCCGTCTGACCAGCCTGGGCATCACACCCGCCGAGCCCTCGTCTCCCACCCCCGCGGCCGCTCATACCGGCAAGGGGCCGACCAAGGCGCAGCAGGCGTTCCAGCGCGGCGTAACAGCCCTCGCCCAGTGGACCGCACGGGAAGGCGACCGCCCTGTCCCCCGCTCGCACGTTGAACAGATCACCATCGACGGCGAGACGGTCGACGTGAAACTCGGCGTATGGAAATCGAATACCCGATCGAGGATTGGCAAGCTCGCGGACGAGCAACGACAAGCCCTGCGGAACCTCGGGGTCGACTGGGCGTGAACAAGGCGCCCGAATCGGGGCCTTGGGACACTCGGCGCATGCTGCTGATCCATGACCTCACCCGGGCCGACTGCCCGATGGTGGGGAACTGCTGGACTCGAACGGCCTGGGAACCGGCGGGGCTTACGACGCCGAGGGCCTGGACGTCATCGTGGCCGAGCTCCGCGGAGCCGTCGTCGGGGCCGCCGAGTTCCAGCTCGACTGCGACTTCGGCCGCGACGGAGGCCGGCCGACCCACCCCGGCCCGCAGGCATGGATCCTGACGATGGCCGTCGCAGAACCCCACCGCGGCCAGGGGGTCGGCCGCGCCCTGGTGACCGAGGTCGCCCGCCGGGCCCGGGACGCCGGCCGCACGTTCCTGGCCCTCGTCCCCCAGGACGGCGACGACGTGGCCGGCCGCGAGACGTTCTTCCACGCCGTGGGGTTCGCACCGATCGAACCCGACAGACCAGGCGCGGCCTGGGGCAGCCCGGTTACGCAGATCCTCGACAAGGGCGCTTAACCACGCCGGACCCCCACAGATTCATCCGCTCTCGGAAGTTTTTTCAGATGGTGCGTCACGTTCGCCAACATCCCCCGCACATAAGCCCGTACAACAAGCGCCCTGCTTCGCTAGGGCCCGCGCTCGGGCGTTGGCAGAAGCAGGATATGACGAGGGGTGTTTTGCCTTGGATGTGGGGTCAGAGATCGTCAAGACCGTTGAGGCGGTGCTGGACGGGGACCGCGGAGCACGAATCGCGCGGGACGCCGCACGCATCGAGGAGCTGGCCCACACGGGGTTCACGGGGCCTCTCTACGAGGTATTCGAGATCGAGCTGTACCTGGAGGCCCAGCCGATCCTGCTCGGCATGCTCCGCAAGGGCACGCTTGCCCAGCTCGCCCTGAAGCAGTGCCGGAACGCGGGCCTGCCGTTCTTCGTCCACGACGACGACATGCGCCTGCTGCGCAGCAGCAGCAGCGAGCGGGACACCATCCTGGTCGACGTACTCGCGGACGCGATGCGGAAGATCGGCCGGGACCTGCGAGGCGGGGAGGGCTGGACACCGGACTACAAGGGGAAGCGCGGCGCCTGCTGCCTGATGACCTACTTCATCGGCCAGTGCGCATGGGGGTTCCGGCGCGCCTACGTGAAGTGGGCCAAGGAGCGGGTCAACTGGGCGCGTCTACACACCATGTACGACTTCACCGAGGACGCCGCGAACGGGGCCGGGATCGCTGGGCTGCTCCAGGCCACCAGCTATGAGATCGAATCGGAAGTATTCCCCACCAACTTCGAGGACATCCTCAAGGAGCAGGCGCCGGAGACGCAGGCAGTCGTACGGCTGACAGTCATGGGCTTCCCGGACACCGAGATCACGGAGCGGCTGAATCTCACCCACACGACCGTCCGCAAGCGCCGGTCGCGGTTCCGGACAGCCCTGTACCAGGCCGCCCGCGAACGCCGGATCTGGATCCCGGAGCAACTGCACACCGGGACCGCCCCCCGCCGACAGAACCAGCGGGGTGCGGCGTGAGCACACAGGGCCTCGCGCTCCTGCTCCTGGCCCTGGCCGTCTGCGCGGCCCTCTCCGCCACTGCAGGACTGATCGGCTACAACATCGCCCGTGAGGGGGGCTTGCCGGTCTTCAAGGCCATCGGCTGCGGCAGCATCGTGTTCTTCAGCGCCATGACACTGTTCATCGCACTGCTGGCCTTGCTGGTCCCAGCCATGACGTGACGACCGCGCTGAATGAGCTCGGGCTGCGGTGGGTGTGAGCCGAGGTCTGTGGCTCTTGTCGACGGTCAGCGGGTGGTGTTTTCGGTGCGCATCATGCGGCGCAGGCTGGTGCGGGCTGCGGCGAGGTCGTCTTCCAGGGTGGTGATGCGGTGGCGGAGGTCGGTGTTTTCGGTGGTGGCGTGCTGGAGTTTGTCGGCGAGGTGGTGGTTTTCGTGGGTGAGGTCGTCGACCCGGGTGGTGAGGTCGGGGGCGTGGAGGGTGTCGAGTTGCTGGCCGAGTTGGTGGCGCAGGGCGCTGTGTAGGCGGTCACGTTCCTGGCGGAGTTCTTTGATCTCCTTGCGGGCGAGTTCGAGTTCCGCGCGCAGGCCCGCGGAGGTGGGAGCAGTGCCTGGTGGGGGCGGGACGGCGGGTGTGCGGGTCTGGCGGGTACGGGCAGCGTCGATGTGTTCGCGGATGCCGTCGGTGTAAGTGAGCCAGGTGGAGACGCCGGCGGTGCGGGCGACGGCGGTATGGGTGATCTTGGTGCCGTCGTGTTCCAGTGTGGCGAGGGCGGTCAGAACACGCTGGCGTTTGTCGAGGCTGTCGCGGCGGCGGGCGCGGGCGAGGACGGCGGGATTGCCCTGTCGGTTCATGACGGCGGTTGCTGGGTGCGGTCGACGACGGTGAGCGGGAGCAAGGGGTGGCCGCTGGCGGCTCGGGCCTTGCGCAGGACGGTGCTGGCCTGCTCGAGTTGTTCGCGCTCAGTGGCCGGGAGAGCGGCGAGGCGGGTGGTCATGCGGCTGGCGGCCTGTTCGAAGGCGGTGATCTGGGCGGTGAGGGCGGTGGTGACGAATTCGGCCGCGTCCATGGCCCGGGCGGTCTCGCGGTCGGCACGCAGTTCGTTGATGTGCTGCTCGATGGCGGGGAGGTAGGAGGGGTCGGGGCGGTAGAAGCCGCAGCCTGCGCACTGGAAGCGTATGGGGCAGGCCTGGCCTCCGGCCTTGACGTTGCTGGGTTCGGTGCATCCGCCGTAGGGCACGGCGACCGAGCGGAGTTCGTAGCTGCTGGGGGAACTGGGTGCAGGCGCTCCGAGGCGGTCGACGACGTGGGTGCTCAAGGCGGTGACGGCCGCCCGTTTGCGTTTGAGGGAGACCTGGTAGTAGCGCTGGGTCATGGCGATGGAGTGGTGGTCCATCAGCTCCCGCAGTACGTCCACGGGGGTGCCGGCGTCGGCGTGGCGTTGGGCGTAGGAGTGGCGGAAGGCGTAGGGGTAGATCAGGCTGCGGCCGAAGGGCAGCGGATCGCCGGCCGCGTCGACGCCTTCGGCGTGGAGGGCGGGGATGGCGTCGACCCAGGCGCGGAGGGTCTCGCTGATGTAGCTGGCGCCCAGGTGCCCGGTGCTGCTGTAGGCGCTCAGGGCGGGGAAGAGGTAGCTGTCACCGGCCGCGGGGAGTAGGAGGCGGCTGCGGCACTCCTGCCAGGTGCGGATGGTCTGGGCGGTGGATTCGGTGATGGGCAGCCGGCGGCGGTGGCGGCGCCGTTTGTGGTTGTCCCAGATCAGTGAGATCTGCCCGCGCTCGGTCTGAAGGCAGTCGCGGGGCAGGGAGGCGATCTCCAGCGGGCGGCGGCCGGTGTCTCTGAGGAGGATGTAGACGGTCTGGTAGAGCAGTTGCAGGTCGTCGGCGGGGACATCGCGGCGGCCCTGGACCTCGCCGAGGCCGAGGGTGTGCAGGTGGGCGTCGAGCTGGCGGATGACCGGTTCGGGGATGGCCTTGCCGATGCCGTCCTCGTCCACTTCCTCCAGCCGGATACGGTGCTCGACCGGGTGGCGGGTGAACGCTCCGGCGAGGGTGTCAAGGTGCCCGGAGCGGCGTCCGTAGTCGATCAGCTGGAAGAAGCAGCCTGCCAGCGTGCGCCGCTGGGAGGAGCGGTAGAGCGTTCCGTCGCGCCGCGGTGCGGTGCGGATGGCGTCGACAACCGCGGAGGCGTCGGTGAAGTGCAGCGCTGCCGGGTCGAGGCCTTCTCCCGGTCGTCGGGCCAGTGCGCGGGAGGCAATGCCCACGGCGCGCATCGTGTTGGAGAAGACGTCGGTGCGCGGGAAGCTGGTGGTGGCCCAGTGGCGGATCAGCTCACGCAGCCAGGGCTGGTGGATGGTGCGCAGGTCCGCGGTGCCGGGCGCGCGGCGGGGCTGGGAGCCGTGGGTCGTGCGCAGGCCGATGGCGCGCAGGTCCAGGACGTCCGGGTCGGTGAATGGGTGACCGGAGAAGGCTTCGAAAGCGCTGTGGACGGCTGTCCGTAGCCGTTTGAGGGCGCGCACGGCGCCGGCGTGGGGGCTGGCCAGGCGTGCAGGGCCGGCGTCGTCGGTCAGGAGGGTGGTGGCGCCGGTCAGGTCGCGCACCAGGTTGCGGATGCGGTGGGGCTCCAAGCTGCGGGTCCAGGGATCGGTCTGCTGCAGGGCGTAGAGGAACTCATGGCGCAGCAGGTCGTCCAGCGGGAGCAGGCTGAACTGGTGCGTGTCCAGGTACGGGGACTGACGGGAGGCCCAGTGATCGACCTCGATCGGGGTGTCTGCGGAGGTGGCGCGCTTGTCCTGGGTGAATTGGCGGGCGTGGTAGTTGCACAGACCGCGGGAGTTATAGGACGGGCTGGGGCACGCGGGGACCAGGCAGGGCAGGATCTCGGTGAACGGCTGGGCCTGATCACGTAGCCAGGACTCCTCGGTGCCCCTGCGGACGTGGTATTTCCAGGTGCTGTAGTGGGTACAGCACATGCCCTTGCAGTGGCGAGGGCGTACGCACCGCAGCCCGTCGCGGGCGATGGAGCACCGGGCGGTCACCATGCCGTGGGAACTCTTGTTGCGTGCGGGTGTAAAGGTCGCCGCGAAGGTGTCCGGGTCCTGGCCGCCGGCTCGCAGCTGCTGCGCGCACAGGCCGCAGAAGATGTTGCCGGAGACGACGACCTGGTCGCATCGCCTCGTCCGGCACGTCGAGGACGAGGTACGCGGATTTTCCAGGTCCGCGGTGAACAACCAGTGGCGTGCATCCCACTCCCCCGGTCGCCAGTCGGGATCGATGCCCTCCGCCAGCCAGTCCTTCCATCCCCGGGCATCGAAGGTGCCAAAGTCCTGCGCCCGACGGGGCTCCGGCAGCGGCAGAACGGTACTCAACGGTGCTCCTGCAGCGCCGCGACCTGCTCGACAGCCTGCCGTGTCTCGGTATCGCACACGTGCCGGTAGCGCTCCATCGACAGCGGCGAGAGGTGCCCCAGCAGGCGCTGGACCACGTCCCGGTCCACGCCCGCGCGCAGCCAGTTGGTCGCGGCGGAGTGGCGCAGCATGTGGGGTCGGAACGCATGGTCCGCGGTACGGGCCAAGCGGTCGAACATGCCCTTGGTGTTGGGATAGGACATCGGCCGGCCCACCGGCGGGCGGAAGAGGTTGACGAAGACCATGCCGGAGTCGGCCGCCGGACCTGCGGAATCGCGTTCGTACTGGTAGTCGGTGTAGAGGGCGACCAGGTCGGGGGTGATGGGCACGGTCCGCGAGCGGCGGGACTTGGCCAGCGCACCGTTGGGGTTGTCCGTGCGGCGGCGGACATGCAGGTGTGGACCCTCGGTGCCGCAGCCCAGCACGCGGGACGAGGCCAGGAAGTGCATGTCGCTGCGGCGCAGTCCCAGCGCCTCACCGATCCGCAGCCCGGTACACGCCAGCAGAGCGATCAGGAACCGGTCCCTCGCCCGCCCTGCAAGAGCGATCATCGCGGCGATCTGCTCCGGGCTGAGGTCCTGGTAGCCAGGGTCGGCGAACGCGAACCGGAACGCGGCGCTCTCCACCATGCGCCAGTGCCCGTCCTCCCCGGGGTCGTAGCCCGGGGGCAGGCAGAACAGCGTCTTCGGCTCGGACAGCAGCGCCATGGTCTGCGGCGAGACCCAGCCGTGGGCGGCACCGAAGCGCAGGAAGCCGCCGACCACCGTCATCACCGCGTTCGCGGTGCCCTTGGAGCGGTACCGGGACGGTGCGAGGCCCGCTCGCGGGCTGCGCGGCGCAAGGGGTTGGCTGACCAGCCACTGCTGCAGGCCCGACAGGCCGCGGAACCCCGGGGCGGCCCAGTCCATGCGCCGGGCGGCGCAGTAGTTCAGGTACAGCGCCAGACGGCCGGCGTAGACGCGCTCGGTGTTCGGTGAGCAGTCCTTATTGCGCAGCGAACCCAGGTACGCGGTGGCCTCGTGGTGCAGGGCATAGGTCCCGGCATCGGCAACTACCCACCGTTGGACACCGGTTGCCGGGGAGACGGACCGTTCCGCGATGAAGGAAGACTCCACGTACCGAACGTAACCACCGCCCAGAACACCGGCGCTGAGCTTCCCGGAACAGCCCTCCATCCCAGGTCGGGACGCGTACCCTACGTGCCCCACACCCTGAGACGCACCTAGATAAAGCCGACACCCTCGAACGTGACGGGGCAGTGGGAGAGCAGCCCTGTGAAGGTACAGGGGATCATGAATCAAACAGGGCATTAGTTCTTCGAAGCGCTAGCGAGGCCGGGATGACCAGCACGTTCCTTGACCTGCACTCGTTCGTCCGCCCTCCCAGGCTGCTCGTAGTCGTCCCCCAGGACGACGACTGGGTCCGCTGGTCGGCTGCTGCGCTGGGTGCGCTGAGCCGCGTATGGGGCGGCTGCGCTAGTGCGCTGATACCTGCCGGTACAGCAGAGCACCCGGCGCTCAGTTCTTCTCTGGACAAGCTCCAGCCCGATCACATCGTCGCGTACCAGCCCACGGGCGCAACCGTGGAAGCCCTCCACCCCGGCACCATCGAGCGCATGCTTTCTAGACACGGCCTGAGTACCGAGTCGCGCACTCACAATGAGGAACACCTCCGGACCTTGGTTTTCCCCACTGCCAGCGACCCCCAGGTTGAGGAGGCAGCGACTCGGCTGCGCAACCGGTACAGCGTCAACACAATCGATGACGAGGGACACATCCAGTGCACCTCGCTTCCGGACGAGGTTGGGGAATCACTGCTGACGCCGCTGTCCGCGGTCGCGCAGCACGCCACCTGGGGCGCCCCTCTCCCGCAGATCACGTCTCCCGCTGCTCTGTCCTTCGCCATGCAGGTCGGCGTGGAACCAGCAGAGGAGGAAGAGAGGGGAAGCGGCGAAGAGGATCCAGAAGCTAGATGGCGCGAGGCCGTCGTGGCTGGCGAGAAGACCACGCTGCGTCCCGATGCTCCCGATGACATCACGGCCTTGCTGAACCCTCAGGCGGCTCGCTGTATCCGGATCAGCAGAGGCCGCTATCAGGAGACACCGGTCATCGTTCTGGGAGATCAGCCGGAAGACTTCGCTCTCGCCCAGCTCAGCCAGCAAGTGCACGGGAACACCGTGTGGCTGCCATGGGAGGATCTCAGCTGGCACCAGCTCACCGCCGTGAAGCAACGTATCGGAGGACGTCTCCATACGACCGTGAGGGTGACGAGCGCCTCGCTGACGCCTGAGGCTGTTCGAGAGCGGATGGATACCTGCTGGGATAACCGCGGCTGGAGGGTAATCGAACCAGCGGAAGAAGAGGAACCCCGCCCGTATGACATCGCCACCCCCGCAGACCTGACAACACCAGGGCGATCACTCGTTGTCCTCAGCAGCGCCTGGGACCAGCCCAAACCCGTTCCAGTGGAGGAGTCCCAGGACGGCTCGCTGACCGTGTCCTTGCGGATGCCGCCTGAGGTGCCCCCCGGGCTCGATCCGATACGTCACCGCTGGCAGGTCGGCCTGACCGCCCCGCATCCCCTGCCGCCCCACCACTCCCTGTTCGCCGATGCACTCCTGGCGCCAGATCAGAACATCTACGAAACCTTCGTCCGCGCAGCAGACGGCGGCATCACCTACTGGTCCCACCGGTGGGACTTTGTGCCCTCGGGTGCGTCGCTGGCAGGAAGCCTCGCCGGCCCACGCCTGGCATGGCCCTCCCTTGGCCGCATCCTGTCAGCGGCCGCGAAGCCGCATCTCGTCCAACTGAGTCCGGCCAGCAAACGCGCCAGAATCGCCCAGCAACTCGTCGGTTCCCGCACCCAGTTGGAAGACCTCGCGGCAGCCGACCACTGGGAGCTGCTATGCCACTGGCGTCCAGGGCCAAGGCTCGACGCCCTACCGCAGAACGGCTGGTGGCAACTGAAGACCGGGGTGGTTCTCTCCTGGACCGGCATCGCCGCCTCCCCCGAGCCCACCGACTGGCCCGCGGAAAAACTGAGGGCCCAGATCGATACGTGGACCGCGCAAGGAGTACTGCGCCGCGGACTGGTCCTCGGCTGCAGCTCGTGCCCCATCTACGAGTTCTATCCCGTGGGAGAGATAAACCAGCACTACGCATGCAGACGCTGCGGCAGCAGCAACACCTTCGAGCAACAGCGTTGGAAACTTCCCCTGGAAGAACCCCAGTGGTACTACGAGCTACACCCCGCCATTGCAGAGCTAATCGAAAACGACGGAAACTACCCTCTTCTTGCCACGCGTCACCTGCGCTCCCAGGCCACCACACGCTCGGCGCTCGTTACCGAGGAATTCGAGCTACTAGACCAAGGTAATCCCTACGTCGAGTTCGACTTCGCCGTGGCCACCCTCGACGCCCTCTACCTAGGTGAAGCCAAGAAGAATGACACCCTCGGCAAAACCGCCAGGATAACGAAACGAGAGGTGAACAAGCTCTTGAAGGGCAGCCGGGCGGTAGGAGCTACACACCTGGTCCTCGCCACTCCGGCCACAACCTGGAAGAACATGACACTCACAGCCGTCAAGGACCAGATAGACGGAGACCTGCGGGCAGGTGAGCCCACACCCCACATCGTGCTCCTCACCGGGCTAGGCGGCAAGCCAACCCTCACCGCGCTAGACGGCTCACCATTCACGGTCGAGTGACCCCAACGCCCCCACAAACGTGCCTCACACCCTCCCACATGCAGATAATCGACGTCCCGGCGGTGGACTCGGTCGCCATCATCGACCCGAAGGGGTCGGTGGTGGATATCGTCCAGGCCATTGGCCGGGCGCTGCGGCAGGAACCGCGTCAGGGGAAAATGGCGACGATCGTGGTGCCGGTTTTCCTGGAGCACGGGGAAAGCCCGGAGGAAATGTACGCTTCCGGCTCGTACAGGCCGTTGGTGAATGTGATGCAGGCTTTGCGTGCGCACGATTCCAAGATGGTGGAAATGCTCGCGGTGCCGCAGGACCACACCCCGCTGGTGGAGCCGTCGGAGTCGATCGGCACGGCGCCGGCCGAAGACGAGGAAGAGCACCGGCTGCTGCTCCGCTTCTCCACCCGCCGCTCTCCCGAGGCGATCCGCCGGTTCGTGGACATGCAGGTGATCAACCCCGTACGGAAGTCGTGGGCGCGCGGGTACGCCGCGGCGGCCCGCTACGTCGGCGAGCACGGCAACCTGCGGGTGCCGTTGACCTACCGCGAACCCGGGAGCGCCTACCCGCTGGGCCGCTGGATCTCTGATCAGCGCACGGAGTACGCCGCCGGCCGGATGGAGGACGCCGAGGGGCAGGAGCGGAAGCGGCGGTTGAACGAGATCGGGATGGTGTGGTCGGCGCCGGACCTGACGTGGGAGGAGAACCTCGCCGCCGCCCGGGAGTACTTCGCCGAGCACAGCACGCTGTGCGCGCCGCAAGGCGCGGCCGCGGCAGGCAAGCCGGTCGGGCAGTGGCTTACCAACCTGCGGCGGCCGGGCGGGCTGGGCAAGGACCCCATCAAGGCGGCGCAGCGGCGCGCGGACCTGGCGGAGATCGACCCGGAGTGGAACCCGCGCGAACTCGGCTGGACCGTCGACTGGCAGCGCATGTACGTCAAGGTCAAGACTTGCCTGGACGGCGGCGCGAGCGTCGAGAGCCTGTTGCCCGTCGTCCGGGTCGGGGGTGAAGACGTCGGGCGGTGGCTGAAGCGGCAGCAGGAAGGCTGGGACGCCCTCAACGCCGAGCAGCAGCGCCGACTGCATCAGTTGGGCGTCGCGGCTGCCGTGCGGCCCGCAAACGGCCGCACATCGCCGCCGAAGGGCGGTGCCCGGGCGGCGGCGTTCGAGCGCGGCCTGTGGGCCGCACGGCAATACCGCGAGCGCGAGGGGACCCTCGAAGGGGTGCCCCGTCAGCACACAGAGGTCATCGTCGACCCGCAGACGCAGCAGGAGACGTCTGTGCGATTGGGAGTCTGGTTGTCGAATTTGCGCTCCAGGCGCGGGATCCTGACACCGGAGCGCGCCGAGGTGCTCAACGAACTCGGGCTGCGCTGGGCGTAAGCAGCCGCGCCTGCCACTGGAGAGGCTGGGGCTCCCCCGGGCGCTTGCGAGTCGCGTGAACGGCAGCGAGCATGCGACGGTCTCATCAGCATCGGAAGCGTGCTGGCGCAGATGGCGCGACAGGAGACCCAGATAAGGTCCCCCGCATGCCGGCGTACGCCAAGAAGCACCACTTCATCCCGCAGTTCCTGCTCCAGCACTTCGCTGGCCGCCGGGGCAAATTGGTCATCCACCAGGTGATGAGCGAGCGGCGGTTCAACTCCACGGTCCGCGACGTCGGCCACCGCAACTTCGGGCACTCGATCTACCGGCCTGGGTCGGAACCTGATCACGCCTCGATGGAGGTGGCCATGAGCAAGATCGAAGCCGAGGCTGCGGACCTCGCGCTCCAGCGCGGCAGCCAGACGCGGAGTGGGTCGGCGGGCCTGTCCGGCGAGGTAGCGCTCGACCTGTGGCGCTGGGAGCAGCCGAGGCGGGCCGCGGCGCGGCGGGTGGAGCCCTGCTCCGCCCGTACGAGGAACCGCATCCGCGCGGCCGGGGAGGCGGGGAAGGGGCGGGTGGCGGTGGACTGGAGCGCGGCCGAAACCACTGGGAGCAGGTCTTCAGTCGTCATCGATGAGGAAGCCCCGCATCGGCATCGGCGGCGCCCCCGGGGGCCTTGCCCCTGCTTTCGGTGGCACATCGGGGCCAGCAGGGGGCGGCTTGCGTCGCAGTGCTGCTAGGTCTCGCACAATCGCGAGGTAGTAGGCAGCAACTTGCTCGGGTGGTGCGTAGGCGGCAAGTTGGTGGAGATCATCCCTCGTGACCGGGTCGGCGGGAGGGCTGGTGTGGTGTGCGAGTTCGGCGTCGACGTGGGCGGGGTCGCAGGGGTGGCCGCGGCCGACTACTGCAACCGCGGCTTGGAAGATGGCGCGGCGCCGGTCATTGGTGAAGTCGGCTGCCGTGGCCACGGCGATGACATGGTCCCCGGTGGACGGGTAAGGAAAGATGGCCCCGAGGAGCCGTCGTTCGGCGGCGGGGTCGTTCAGATGGGGGTCGGGCTCGGGGTGCCCGATCAGTGTGGTGGTCACGGGGGGGCAGTTGCTCCGGTGCTGGCGAAGTCGTGCGTCTGGGGCACCATGGTGGCACCGGGAAGTTCAGTGCGTCTCCCCGGTGGTGGATGGACTGCTGCGGACTTGCGCGCCTGCCCCGGGGCAACTCAGGCTAGCCGGCTTCCGGTGGGTCCCCTGGCCTTGTCTGCTATCGGCTTACAGCAACGGACCCTGCCGCGAGTATCTGCGGCGCCGGGGCATTCAGCACACGATCCCGGAAAAGATCGACAGCCAGGCCGCCCGACTGCGCAAAGGCTCACGCGGCGGACGGCCACCAGGCTTCGACGAGGACCGCTACAAGAAACGCAACACCGTCGAGCGGGCGATCAACCCCCTGAAACAGTCCCGGGCCATCGCCACCCGCTATGACAAGCGCGGCTACGTCTACCTCGGCACCGCAACCGCCGCAGCCCTCACCATCTGGCTCCGCACGTGATCGACCGGACAAGACCTAGGCGGCGAGCAGCGCCTGTGCGATCTTCCGCGCCCGCCGAGCCGGTGCCGGGCTGCGCTCCCGCAGGGAGCTGACGAGCGCGCCGTCGAACAACAGCAGTAGCTGCTCGGGCAGTTCGGCGCCCGGCGGTGCGCCGAGGAGCCGGCGCAGCTCCTGGATCATGGCCTGCTTGTGCTCGACGGCGACCTTGCGTGCGGGGTCGTCCGGGTCTGCGATCTCGACCATCGTGTTGATCGAGGCGCAGCCGCGGTAACCGGACGCCGCCATCCTGTCGGCGAGCCCGTCGAACATCGCCAGCAGGTCGCCGCCGGCGTCCTCGACGACCTGGCGAAGCCAGATCCTGAGTTCCTCGTCGTAGCTGCGCAGCATGGTCGCGACGAGTTCGTCCTTGCTCGCGAAGTGGCGGTAGAACGATGCCCTGCCGACGCCGGACTCGCGCAGGAGCCGCTCCACGCCGACGGCGTGGATCCCCTCTGCGAAGAAGAGGTCTCTGGCCGCCTCGATCAGGCGCTCGCGAGCTCGTGTGGGCATGCGGCGATGGTAACCCGGGATTGACGTAAGGCGGTACCGATCAGTACCGTCCTGGAACGGAACCGATCGGTACCGAATTGAGGAGCGACCTTGTCACGCCCGTCCCGCAAAGCCCCGCCGGCCACGCCCGACGACCCCGCACCCGTACCGGCCTCCAGCCCCCCAACCGACACCGAGCCCGGCGTCTCCCCGCGCTGGCGCTCGCACGCGGCGGTGCTCGCCCTCGGCACGTTCGCCGTCGGCACCGACGCCTTCGTCATCGCCGGTGTGCTGCCGGACATCGCGGAATCGCTCGGGGTGAGCGTCGCCGCGGCCGGGCAACTGGTGACGGTGTTCTCGCTGGCGTACGCCGTAAGCGCACCCGTGCTCGGCGTACTCACCGCCGGCTGGTCCCGGCGCACGGCTCTCGTCGTCGCGCTGGCCGCGCTGACCATGGGCAACGTGCTGACCGCCATCGCGCCGAGCTACCCTCTCGTCCTCGCCGCGCGCGCGGTCGCCGCCACGGGCGCCGCGCTCTACACCGCGAGCGCCACAGCGGCGGCAGCCACGCTCGCCGGCCGGCACCACCACGGCAAGGCGATCGCCGTCGTGATGCTCGGGCTGACGTCCTCCCTCGTGCTGGGCGCGCCGATCGGCACGGTCATCGGCGGCGCGTTCGGCTGGCGCTCGACGCTGTGGTTCCTCGTGCTCGCCGGAGTGGCGGCGGCCGTCGTCGTCGCCGTGCGGCTGCCGGCGATCGCCGGCGACGCGGGCGCGGGACTGCGGGTCCGGCTGGCGCCCCTAACCGACCGCGGGGTGCTCGCCGCGCTGGGCAGGACACTCCTGGTCTTCACCGGCGTCTACGTCCCGTACACCTACCTCAGCGCCGTCTACGAGCCCGCCACCGGCGGCGACAGCGGGCTGCTCGCGGTCTTCCTGCTGGTGTTCGGGGCCGCGGGCACCGCGGGCAACCTGGCCGCCGGAACCCTGGCCGACCGCCTCGGCGCAACCCGGGTGATCGTGGTCACGACCTCGCTGCTGGGCGTGGCGCTGCTGGCGGTCCCGGCCCTGCGGGGCAGCGCGGCTGCCGCGATCCCCGCGATCGTCGTGGTCGGGTTCCTCTCCTTCGCCATCACCACGCCGCAGCAGCAGGAGATCATCGTGCTGGCGCCAGGCGCCCGCTCCGTCGTCGCCTCCCTCTACCAGTCGGCGCTGTATCTGGCGATCTCGCTCTCCGGGGTCCTCGGCGGCATCGCGCTGGCGGGCTTCGGCGCGGGCCCACTGTCACCGCTGGCCGCGGTACTGGTGCTGCTCACCGCCCTGGCGACCCGCCACTCTGCCCGGCGCCGCGCGTAGCGCCCGCGCAGCCGGAGCAGCCAAGCCCTCACCAGCGACGCCGACGAGGACATCCACCCCGCCGCCACCTTCATCCGGTACGCGTTTGCGTCTGAGTCGGCCACACGGTGAAGGAGTGTCCGCCTCGGAGGGGCAGGCACCACCTTCACCCTGCGCTCACCTCACCCAGCTGTGTCGCTGGGAGCCGTGAATACCGAACTGGACAACGCCGATGTGCCGCCCATAGCCGTGAACATCTGCTGCCCATTCTCGTGAACAAAGCCACCTGGATGCGTACCTCAACGCTGCTGCCCGAGACGACACCGGTCCGAGCAACCCCGGGCCAGCGGAAGCCACGCCACGCCCGCGCGAAGAACCCGCCGGATATGCCAGCCTGAACCAGGCTCCCGTACGGCCGGTCGGGCTCAGACGACGACCTGCTTTCCGGAGGTGATGAGCACGTCCTGCATTGGTGCAGCACCGCAGGCTCGGCGCGCGTTGGGTGTTCGACGTCAACCTCAAGTCGTCCCGGCACAACGTCCATCGTCGAACTGAGCAGCCTGATCTGTATGAAACTTCGGCTGCCGGAGCAGTATCAGGGAGGGGCTTGCTCACATTGGCTTCTACCCGTGCGACGCGCCGGAAGAAGCCCTTGTCTGCAGACCGCAGCCCCCGGGGTCCGGGGTCCAGGCCGTACTTCCCGGCGAGGTCTCTGATCTCCTGAACTCGCATCGGATGCGGCCTACCCGATGTATCGATCCCTATCAAGCCCGCAAAGTCCTTATCCTGTCTGACGTTCTCATACGCCCGCTTCAGACATCGGCGAACCCGCTCACTGCGGCTTGCAGATGCCAGGAGCCATATTCCTTCCGCAGCCGCCTCTACCGCGGCTCGGACGAGATTGTACGGGGCGTAGAGCTGAATCACTTTCGCTTCGAAGAGCAAGCTCTGCACCGCATGCAGACGATCAACGGCGTGGGAGAAGCACTGGTATGCGGACTAGATATCAGAAAAGGCGAGTCCGTTGTGGAGGGTTTCGCCGATCTGCCCGCACAGCGGCGCCAGGACGTCGGCGGCCTCGGTGTCGGACAAGTAGCCGGGGGCGACTTCGAGGAGCAGCTCCCCCATCTGGTGCGCGTGCGCGGCCATCTGGTCGAAGGCGGCGCGCAGCGCGGTGAGAACGGAGTCCGCCGCCGCTCCAGCCAGCGCGGCGAGGGCGGGGTCCGCCGGCGGTTCAGCGGGCGCCGGCGGAGTGGTGCGTACGTCGTGGACGGCCTGGCGGACCACCGCGCGGACGGTCAGCCCGTCGAGGGCCTGCGGGCCGCTGTGCGCGAGTGCGGCGACCCGGCGGCCGACGAGTTCTACGAGGTCGTCCGTACGGTCGGAAACAGCGAGCAGGGCGCGCTGGGACAGGCCGTAGTCGATCGTAACCGCGCGGCCGCCGTCTCGCCTGAGCCAGCCGCGGGTATCGATCCAGCCCAGCAACCAGCGCCGTTCGTCGTCGTCCAGGTCGTCGTCGTCCTTGCCGAGGGTGAGGTAGAGCCGCCGGTCGTCATCGATGTCGACGCGCCGGTCGGCCACCGCCTCGGCCCAGTCGGCCTCGGGTTCCGGGCGCGGGGACTGCTGGCCCAGTCGGCGGCGGGCGGCGGTGTACGAGCTGCCCTCGCGTTCGGCGAGGTGTCGGTCGGCGCGCTTGGCCTGCTTGCAGTCACGGCCTTCTCCCGGCCTGGTGACGATCCCACGCATCGTCACCGCGCAAAAGAACCGTCGATGCGAGCGCGTGAGGCGCAGCCCCTTGACCTCGTTGCCGCACCCCGGCGTGGGCGGGATACTGCTCCGAGTCAGGCCGAGCCGCGGTGGTTAAGGCTGTCCGCGGGTTCGGAGCTCCGACTGGGCTGTGACCGCCAGGGCGGCGACGGTCAGCAGCCACAGCAGCGCCCAGGCTGGGGTGAAGCTGCTGGTGAGGTCGACCAGCAGGCCTAGTACGGGCGGCATCGTGACGATGGCGATCTGGTTGACGGACATGGCCAGTCCCAGGGCGAAGCCGGTCTTGCCCGGTGGGGCCGCTTCGGTGACGTAGGCGACCCAGGGGCCGTACCAGCCGTAGCCGAAGAAGCCGAGCCAGACGAAGACGCCAGAAGCGACGACCGGTGCCCTCCCGGCCGGCGTCATCAGCACGGCCACCCCGGCGATCACGGCGACCATGCAGACCAGCACGATGGCATAGCGCCCGAACCTGCTCCGGTCGCTCCAGGCGGCCAGGCAGATCCTGCCCGCAACGCCCGCACCCTGGGAGGCCACCAGGACCAGGGCCGCCTGCCCGGCACCGATCGATGACGCCTGGTGGAGGTGGAGCACCGTCAGGATGCCCACGCCGTACTGCACCGAGATCAGGCTGGTTCCCGACAGCATGATCTTCACCGTGGACGGTTCACGGAGCATTCTCAGCCGGGCGCGGAGGGGTGCCGACGGTCCCTTGTTCTGCCGGGTGGGCCGTGCGGGTGGCCGGCGGTAACAGCCCATGAAGAGGCCGGCTCCAAGCAGCGCGACGAGGCCACCGGTCAACAGTGTCGCCCGCCAGCCGAACTCCTCAGCGACGAGTGGGAGTACGGCGGAGGCGAGCGCCGCACCCAGCGGCAGCCCGGCTTGCCGGATACCCATGGCGAAGCCGCGCTGGGACGCGTCGAACCAAGACGCCACCGACTTGCTCCCACCCGGCTGGACGGTGCTGTATCCCGTGCCGACCACCAACAGCGCGACCACAAGGGCCGTGTATCCCGGCGCCAGGCTCCCCGCGCCCAGAGCCAGCCCGACCGTGCCGGCCCCGATCCCCACCACCCAGCGTTCGTTGTAGCGGTCCAGTAGCTCGCCGGCCACCAGCAGCCCGACCAGCGGCATGAGCTGGGCCGCTGAGACCAGCAGACCGAGCTGCGCCGTGCTCAAGTCCAGGGCGCTCTGGAAATGGACGCCGAGCGCCCCGATTCCGCCCACGAAGAAACCGGACGCGGCCTGGGTGAAGGTGGCAATGCCCAGCACGAACCATCGATAGCTCCACGGGTCGCGGAACAGGGGTCCGGCGCGTCGGGCGGTTGGCGTCATGCCGACCACACTGGTGTAATGGTCTTATGCAACTCAACCCTTACGGCGAGGATGCGGTGCACCTGGCCGCAGAGCTGGCCAACCACCGGCCTGAGAGCGCGGAGGGGCTGGCGGACCGCTGCCGCGCCGCCGGGCTCATGCTGGAGCACCCGGTGACGTCGGACGATCTCGGCCGCACCCAGGCCGCACTCGACGCCTGGGAGAGGGTCGTCGACGCCGCCGGGGAGCAGGAGCGCGCCGATCTGCTGAACCGGATGCTGGCCGAGGCCGCGGCCTATCCGCGGCTGACCTCCCACGCCGGTACCGGCTGGCATCTGCACTACCGGGACGCGGAACAGCCGCCCGGCTCCCTGCTGTTCACGCTGTTCGCGGTCGGTACCGCACTGCATCTGGCGGGTCGCGGCATGCACCGGCTCGGGCGCTGCGCAGCGACCGGGTGCGGTACGGCCTTCGCCGACACCTCGCGCACCGGACGACAGAGCTACTGCTCCCAGCGCTGCGCCAACCGCGACGCCGTCCGCAGACACCGGGCGCGAGCCGCGGTCACCTGACCATCGTCCCGGGCCGTTTCGGCGGATCGGCTGATCGCTGGGTCCGTGTACGCGGCGAAGACCCGCACAGCACTGACGAGCCGATCGGTCTGATCGGGTTCACCGGCGTGCAAGCCGTACTGTTCGGCGGGCCCAGGCTCTCGACGGGACCCCTTGCCCGGCTCAGCGGCCGAGGCTGGGCGGGCCCCGCTGCGCGGCGTGCTCAGCCTCCCGGCGGCGCCGCCGGTGCAGCGGTCCCCCTGCGGCGG
The DNA here is from genome assembly GCF_045781775.1 of Streptomyces sp. 184. Taxonomy (NCBI): domain Bacteria; kingdom Bacillati; phylum Actinomycetota; class Actinomycetes; order Kitasatosporales; family Streptomycetaceae; genus Streptomyces; species Streptomyces sp. 184. Next base: position 4,176,262 of record NZ_CP123230.1, read on the forward strand.
CATCCTCCCTGCGCTCGCCCTGAGCGCGGCGGTCCCGGCTCCTGCTTGGCTACTGATCCCAGGCCGCACCGAGCGCCAGCAGCCGCTCGCGGTACTCGATGACCTCGACCCACTCCGACGGCCAGGCCGCCGCCCCGTGGCACGCGCCGGCGAACGCCCCGGCCAGCGCGGCAATCGAGTCGGAGTCGCCGCTGGAGTAGGCGCCGCGGCGCACGGCGGCCGGCGGGTCGTCGGGGTGCTGGAGGAAGCAGAACAGCGCGGTGGCGAACGCCTCCTCGGCGATCCAGCCCTCGCCGGTGGCCAGGCAGGGGTCGGCGTCCGGATCGGCATCCGGCAGCGCGGCCCCGACCCGGTCCAGGGCGGCCAGGCACTCCTGCCAGCCGCGGGAGATGAAGGAGATCCGATCCGGATCTTGAGCGTGCTCGGCCAGATCGCCCAGCCAGTCGGCCCGGTAGACGGCCCGGTTCGCCTCCGCGTACGCGCGCAGCTGCGGCAGCAGGCCCTGCGGGGCCGTGCCCTGGGCCAGCAGGTGGACGGTGTGCGCGGTCAAGTCGCTGGCTGCCAGCGCGGTGGGGTGCCCGTGGGTGAGGCCCGACTGCAACTGGGCCGCGCCCGAGCGCTGCTCAGCGCTCAGCCCCGGGATCAGGCCGAGCGGTGCGACCCGCATGTTCGCCCCGCAGCCCTTGGACCCCACCACGCTGGCCCGCTGCCAGGCCCCGCCCTCCTCCAGCGCCTCGCACGCACGCAGGCAGGTGTCCCCGGGGGCCCGGTTGTTCTCCGGCGAGTGATACCAGCTCAGAAAATGCGTCCGGACCGGTGGTTCCATCCGCACGGCGGTAAGCGGGCCGTCGGCCAGCCCTGTGTGCAGTGCCTCGCCGAGGGCGAGCGTCATCTGCGTGTCATCGGTGACATAAGCCGTACCCGAGGAGACCGGCAGCGGCAGCGAACGCCACTCCCCGAACTTCGCCTCGATCTGGGCGAAGGTGTTGAACTCGGTGGGGAAACCCATGGCATCCCCGATGGCCAGCCCCAGCAGTGCCCCTGTCGCGCGCTTCATCCCGTGCCCCGCCCCCATCGTTGTTCCGGTCCACCGATCCTAAGAGGCACCGGCGGCCACAAGCGGGTGGCATCGGCCTGCCGGGCGAGCGGCAAGCCGCCGCTGAAACAACGAAAGCGGCCGTTGCCGCCTTCGCCGACCACAGCGGGGCACCGCGCTCCCGGCGTTACCTTCGAACCACCCACCAGCCTCTCGACCACAAACCCGGGCGAGAAAGGGACGTCATAAGCTGCTGGGCGGCCGCGCTTCACCGCGTCGGCGTCCGGTCGGCGGAGAAGACGTACAGGTACGGAAAGTGCGGTTGCAGCGTCCCCGCCGACGCCGCCCGGGCCAGGGCCAGGGCGCCGTCGGCGGAGGTGCCGCGCGGCGGGGTGAAGCGGGCGTCGGGGAGCAGGGTGCGCACGGTGCTGCGGAAGGGCTCCATGAGCAGGTCGGCGGCGTCGAAAAGGCGGCCGCCCCAGGAGAAGACGGGGTCGAGCCCGGTCGCGGCGGCCACCGCGGTCTGGGCGAGGTGGCGGCCGGCCTCGGTCCAGATCCGGGCGGCGACAACGTCCCCGGCGCATGCCGCGTCGCTGACCGATGGGGCGAACGAGGCGAGGTGATGGGCCGCCGAGTTCCCCTCGTGGACGAGGGCGACGAGGTCCAGGGGCTGACCAAAGCGGGCCGTCATGCGCTCCAGCAGGGCGGTCGACCCGCCGGGCCGGCCGTCGTGCGCGCGCAGCGCCGCGTGCAGGCCCTGCCTGCCGATCCAGGCGCCACCGCCGTGGTCGCCGAGCAGGTGGCCCCAGCCGTCGGTCTGGTTCCAGACGCCGTCGAGGTCGGTGCCGAGCGCGATGACGCCGGTGCCGGCGGCGATGACGACGCCCGGCTCGAACCCGAGCGCGCCGACGTGCGTGGTCACGGCGTCGCCCGCGACGACGAGTGCGCCGATGCCGAACCGCCCGCGCAGCGCGTGCCAGAGTCCGCCGGGCTCGCCGACCAGGCCGGGCAGCCCGGTGATGCCGACGGCCATGCCCGCGAGACGGTCCACGGGCGGGCCGGGGGGCGCCGCGCTGGCGACGATGTCGGCGATGCGCGCGGCGAGCCGGTCGAGGTCGACGCGGCCGTTCGCCCGGGGTACGGGCGCCACGTCCTCCCCGTACGCGCGCCCTGCGCCGCCCTCGATCCGTACCCTGATCCCGCCGCCGCCGACGTCGACGCCCGCGAAGCCGTCTGCGCTCATCGGGTGTTCCCGCTCAGCGCCGCGACGGCCGCCCGCACGCCGGGGTGGCGCGCGAGCGCGGCGTGCGCCTGCTCCGGCGGACAGCCGGTGAGCAGCCGCACGAGCGCCGCCGGCAGCCGGCCGTCGGCCTCGGCCAGCGCGGCGCGGCAGGTCGCCTCGTCCTCGTTGGTGGCGGCGACGAGCAGGGCGACGGCGCGCTCGCGGAGCTTGGCGTTGGTGGCGACGAGGCCGACCATGAGGTTGCCGTACGTACGGCCCGACTTGATCATCAGCGCGGTCGAGAACGAGTTGAGGATCACCTTGGTGGCCGTGCCCGCCTTGAGCCGGGTGGAGCCGGTCAGTGCCTCGGGGCCGGTGGCGGCGACGACGCCGATGCCGGCCGGATCGAGCAGCGGGGCCTGCGGGTTGCAGGTGACCAGCACCGTGAGCGCGCCCGCGGCACGCGCGACGCGCAGTGCGCCGGCGACGTAGGGCGTGGAGCCTGAGGCCGTGATGCCGATCGCCACGTCGGCCTCGCCGAGGGCCGCGGCGTCGGCGGCGCCGAGCGCGTCGGCGTCCTCGCGGTCGACGGAGGAGTCGGCGAGGGCGGCGGGGCCGCCGGGGAAGTGGGCGGTGAACAGGTCGCGCGGGGCGCCGAACGTGGGGGTGATCTCGGTGGCGTCGAGCACGGCGAGGCGCCCCGAGGCGCCGGCGCCGAAGTAGTGCACGGTCCCGCCGCGGCCGAGCCGCAGGTGCGTCTCGTCGACGGCCCGGGCGAGTTCGGCGGTGGCCGGGCGGACGGCGGTGACGGCCCGGGCGTCCTCGTCGTGCAGCCGCCGGAGCAGGTCGGGGGTCGGCAGGGTGTCGATGTCGGCGGTGCGGGGGTTGCGGCGCTCGGTGGGCGGTACGGCCGGGGTCATCGTGCTCCTCGTCGGTCGTGGGCGTGGTCGTCGTCGGTCGGCGGCTGGGCGAGCGCGTCGGCCTGTTTCGCGTACGCGGTGAACAGCCGGCGTGACTCGGCGGCGAGGCCGGCGAGGCCGGCGGGAGGTGGTGCCGGGCCGTCGCGGAGGAACTGCTCGGCGCGGTGGCGCAGTTCGTCCTGCAACTCGCGCTCTGCGGCTACGCCGCCGGGCTCGGCCAGCGCCCGGTCGAGGCCGCGTGCCCACAGTGCCCAGCGGTCGCGGTAGTAGCCGCCGACGAGTCCGCTCCAGTGCCGGCCGGCGTAGTCGTCGAGACTCCCGCCGGCCGCGGCGCCCCAGATGGTGACGATGCGGCGGGCGTTGTCCCGCAGCACGTCGGCGTCGGCGGGCCCGTCGGCCCAGGCCAGCGCCTTGGACTCCCAGTGGCGGAAGGTGTATTCGGGCCGGCAGGCGAGCATCCGGTCCAGGTCGTCGAAGACGCGCAGGAACCGGTCGAGGTGCGGTCCGCTGCCGGCGTCGCGGCGGACGGACTCCGCCACGGCGTCGAGGTGGTACCGGTCGGCGACCCGGGCCATGAACGCGATGCCCGTCTCGACGAGGTCGTGCCCCAGCGGTCCGGCGGTCAGCCCGGGGTCGTGCTCGGCCGCCTCGACGAGCCGCTCCCAGGCCGCCGCCAGCGCGGCCGGCCGGTACCAGAGGGTGCGGGCGACGTCGGCGCGCAGCTCCGCCAGCCCGCCGTGGAGGGGCGCGTACGACGGGCTGGCGGTGATGATGCCGTTGTACTGCTCGGGGAAGATCCGCAGGCCCCGGGCGTCGTAGACGGTGTCCAGCAGGCCCCGCCAGGCGGCCCGCAGGGTGCCGGTGTCGCCGCGCCCGCCGTAGCGCCGGTCCACGAAGTCGTCGAGCCATACGCCGACGTCGGTCGCACGGTGCCAGAGCTGATCGGCCGTCAGCTCGAAGAAGACGGGGTTGTTGCGGGTGGCCTCCATGGCCAGGCCGAGTCCCGCGGGCGGGTGCGGCGACGCCAGGGCGGCGTCCACCGCGGCGGGCACCCCGTGCAGGTCGGCGACCGGGTCGGTGCGGCCGCCGAAGTTGAGCAGCGCGCACCACAGCCAGGGCTTGCCGGAGAACCCGTCGAGGCGTTCCCACTGCGGGTCGTACTCGGCCCACAGGTCGGCCACGACCATGCGGTCGTCGGGGATGGCGTCGAGGAAGGCGGCGACGCGGTCGTCGGTCCAGAAGTCCCGCTGGTACGAGAACGGCCAGGCCTGCATGATCCAGACCGCGTCCGGGTCGGCGGCGAGCAGCCCGGCGAGCGTCGCGTCCGCCACCGCGCCGGGGAAGGCCGGGTCGGCGTCGACGGGGATCATCTCGATGAAGGGATCGGCCGCGTACCGGTGGTCCGTGCCGTACAACTCGGCCTGTGCGCGGGCGACTTCGGTGCACAGCCGGGTGTACAGCGGGTCGGCCGGGTCGAGTACCCAGGTGTCGAACCCCTGCCAGCCGCGGCGGTGGGCGCGGGCCGAGGCGGCGAGCGCCCGCGGGACGTGCCCGGTGAAGGCGGGCAGCACGGGCGTCATGCCGAAAGCGCGCTCGCGCTGAAGGATTCGGGCGCCGAGGTCGCGGTGGCGGGTGAGCCAGGAGGCGGGCAGCGGCCCCGCGAAGCCGTCGAGGCAGCCCATGAACTGGAACGGCAGGTAGCCGGGCCCGCCGAGGAAGTCGCGGATCGTGTGGTCGTCGAGGCCGGCGCGGGAGTAGGCGGTGTGCAGCGCGGCCTCGTGGCCGGTGACGGCCAGCGGCATGGTGATGCCGTGGAGCGCCATCCAGTCGATCTCGCGCTCCCAGTCGGGCCAGTCCCAGTAGGGCGTCGTGTAGCTGAACGTGCAGAAGTTGAGGTAGTAGCCCTCCCGCACGCGCGCCTGGCCGTGCCGCCGCGGGCTGTCCGGGAGGGACGTCACGGGCAGCGGCAGCTCGGTGTCCCAGCCCACGGTCAGGCGGCAGCGCTCCCGCAGGTAGTGGTGCAGCCCGACGGACGCGCTGACCCCGTCCGTCGCGGAGACGGTGAGCACCCCGCCGTCCGCTTCGTACACATAACTCCGCAACTCGCCGTCTAGCGGGGCAAAGCGGACGGCGCTGGCCGCCCGCGGGCCGAGGACCCGCTCGGCGAGGCCGCGAACGGCCACCGCCCACTCCGGCGTCGCCTGCTCGTCGTCTGCGGTCGGCATCGCACGTCAGCTCCTTGATGAATTAGTTACGTACGGATCATAATTAATCTGCTAGCGTACCCGCCACATCGTTCACCTGCTCGAAGCAGGGGTGCCGGAAGAGGGGTGTCATGGGGGACCAGCTGGTCGCCGCCGGAACACGGTTCATGCGGGAGGTCAACGCCGCCGCGATCCTGCGGCAGTTGCGCACCGAGCCCAGCATGAGCGTCTCCGCGCTGGCCAAGGCGGTGGGTCTGTCCCGGCAGGCGGTGAGCCGCTCGCTCAACGCCCTGGTTGAGGAGGGACTCGTCGAGTTCGGCTCCCTCGACCGCAGCTCCGCCCGGGCGGGGCGGCCCGCGCAACTCGTCCGCTTCCGGGCGGAGGCGGGGTACGTGCTCGGCCTCTCGGTCAGCCCGCAGGACCTGCGGGTCGCGGTCTCCGACCTGGCCGGAGCCGTCGCCGCCGGCGAGGTGGTGCAACTGGGCGCCGGGATGAGCGGCGAAGCGGCCGTGCAGTCGCTGCTGGACACGGTGGCGCGGACGCTGGCCTCTACGGACATCGCGCCCGGCGACGTCTGGTTCGCCTCGGTGGGCGCGCCCGGCATCGTCGACCCGGCGACCGGCGTCATCAGGCTCATCCCGAGCATGCCGGGGCTGAGCGGCGACATCCTCGTACGCCGCCTCGGCGACGCCCTCGGCTGCCCGGTCTACCTGGACAACGACGTCAAGCTCGCCACCCAGGGCGAGCGCTGGCGCGGCGCCGAACGGCGCGAGGACTCGCTGGTGATGGTCCACTGGGGCGAGCGCGTCGGGGCCGGCATCGTGCTGAACGGCGAACTCCACCGCGGCGCCTCCAACGACGCCGGGGACCTGGGGTTCCTCGACCTGTTCGCGGACGAGCCGGCCACCGGACCCGCCGGCGCGGCCCGCCATCCGCACGGGCTCGGCCCGTTCGAGGGCTGGGTCGGCGGCGCGGAGATCGTGCGGCTCGCCGCGGCGGCCGCGGAGCGCGCCGGCGACGACGCCTTCCTGGACCGCCTCGACGCCGCGGGCGACCGGGCGTTCGACGCCGTGCTGGACGCCGTCACGGACGGCACGCCGGCGGCCCTGGAGACGCTCGACGTGGTCGCCCGCCGGTTCGCCAAGGGCGTCGCGGCGATACGCGTGATCCTCGACCCGCGGCTCGTGGTCATCGGCGGACCGATGGCCCGGTGCGGCGAGACGCTGCTCGCCGCCGTCCGCGGGCATCTGTCCGATCAGGAACTCGACCAGCCGGCCCTCGCCGTCTCGACGCTGCGGGAGGACGCGGTCGTCCACGGCGCGCTGCACCATTCGCTGGACGAGATCGAGCGGACCAAGTTCGGCCTCGTGCCCGGCGGCCGCCAGGAGGCCCGTTGAGTACGCGCCACACCCACACGCCCCCGCCCCGACGCCGCCCGGCGCCGGTGTCCGGCAGCACCAGACAGCAGACAGCGGAACACAGAGGAGGACTGTCATGCGGATGACGGCACCAGCCCGGAAACAGGCGCTCGCGGCGCTCGGTACCGCGGCGGCACTCGCCCTGACGGCCTGCGCGGGAAGCGGCGGAGCGGAGGGGGACACCAACGACGACGTCGAGGCGTCGACGAAAATCTCCGACGACCCCGTGACGCTCACCCTCGCCTTCACCGACGACCCGCCCACCGAGGCGCTCATCGACGGCTTCGAGAAGAAGCACCCGAACGTCACGATCAAGACCCAGCAGACGCCGTTCAACGACTACGTCAAGTCCATCAAGCTGGGCATGTCGTCGGACAACCCGCCGGACCTCGCGCAGTACAACCCCGGCGCGATGAACTCCCTGGTCCCTGCCGGGCTCATCCAGGACCTCGGCCCCTGGTCGAAGGCGTACGGGTGGCAGGACAAGTTCCCGCCGGCGAGCCTGGAGGTGCTGAGCTCCGACAAGTCGGCCAAGCAGTTCGGCACCGGCAGCCTCTACGCCGCTCCCGGCGCCCTCTCCGTGCTCGGCGTGTTCTACAGCAAGTCGGCCCTGGCCGACGCGGGCGTGCAGGACGTGCCCGGGACGCTGGCGGAGTTCGAGGACGCGATGGAGCGGGTGAAGGACGCCGGGCAGACCCCGCTGAGTCTGGGCGCGCTCCAGGTCGGCGGCTTCCAGCTCTGGAACGCGCTGCTCGACGTCACCGGCGACGTCGACTCCTACCGGGACTGGGTGTACGGCAAGCCGGGCGCCACGATCGAGAACGAGGACGCGCGCAAGGCCGCCGAGAAGCTCGCCGGCTGGGTGGACGAGGGCTACGCACGCGAGTCGGCGAACGCCAAGGCCGACACCGACGCGCAGGCGGACTTCGCCTCGGGCAAGAACGCCTTCCTCGTCACCGGCAACTGGGCCGCCGCGGCACTGGAGGCCGAGATGGGCGAGGACGTCGGCTTCTTCCTCATGCCCTCCCCCGAGGGCGGCACGCCCGAGGTCGCCTCCGGCGCCAGCGTCGCGTACGCCATCTCCTCGAAGTCGGAGCACCCCAACGAGGCCGCCGCGTTCCTCGACTACCTCAGCTCGCCGGAGGCGGCGAAGATCCAGTTCGACACCGGGTTCATGCCGGTCGACACCGAGGCGGAGCTGGGCGCCGAGGGCGTACGGAACGAGATCGCGACCGGCTTCGCGCCGGTGGCGCAGGCCGACGGCATCGTCCCGTTCCCCGACTTCGCCTCCCCCGGCATGATCGACAAGCTGACGCCCGGCATCCAGGGGCTCATCAACGGCAAGACCACCCCCGACGACTTCCTGCGCTCGCTCCAGGAGTCGTGGAACGAGCACCATGGCTCATGACCTGAGCACGCCGGTCACCCCTCCGAGGGCCGAAAAGGCCCGCGGCGGGCGCCGCGACGCGACCGGGCGCGCACGCCGCGCGCCCGGGCGCGGGCGGCGGTGGCGCGGCTGGCTGTACGTGCTGCCGGCGCTCGGCGTGTATCTCGGGTTCGCCATCTGGCCAGCGCTGAACACGCTGCGCCTGTCCTTCTTCGAGTGGGACGGCGTGCTGGCGCCGACCTGGGCCGGGTTCGACAACTACACGCGGATCTTCCAGGACGAGGCACTCTACGAGGCGATTCTGCACAGCCTGGTGCTGATCGTCTTCTTCTCGTTCGTGCCGGTGGTCGTCGGGCTGCTCATGACGGCCCTGCTGCTGGGCAAGGTGCGCAAGGGGATGACGTTCTTCCGGGTCGTCTTCTTCCTCCCCCAGGTGCTGCCGCTGGTCGCGGTCGGCGTCACCTGGCGCTGGCTCTACAGCGAGTCCGGCGCCGTGAACCAGCTCCTCGACCTCGTCGGCCTGGGCTCGCTGACCCGGCCCTGGCTCGGCGACTACGACCTGGCGCTGATCGCGCTGGGGCTGATCGGGACCTGGACGATGAGCGGACTGTGCATGATGCTCTTCCTCTCCGGCGCGCAGAAGATCGACACGGCGCTCTACGAGGCCGCCGTCCTCGACGGCGCGGGCCCGTTCCAGCAGTTCCGCCACGTCACCCTGCCCGGGCTGCGACAGGAGATCACGATCGCCGGGGTCATCACCACGATCGCGGCCCTGGCCAGCTTCGACCTCGTCTTCGTCACGACGAACGGCGGCCCGGTGGGGCAGACGAACGTGCCCGCCCTGCTCGTGTACCGACTGGCGTTCAACGAGGGGGACATCGGCGGCGCCAGCGCGCTCGCCGTCGTGCTGACCGTGCTCGTCGTCGCCATCGTCAGCGTCATCCGATATCTCGCCAGGGACAGGAGTCGAGCATGAGCGGCGGTGTGAGCGCCCGGCCCGGGCCCAAGTCCCCCGGCACACGCGCCCGAAGCGGCGTGACGGCCCGGGGCACCAGCCTGCGCTACGGAGTCCTCGTCGCGCTCGCGGCCATGGTGCTGCTGCCGTTCGCCGGCATCGTGCTGGCGGCCCTGCACCCGCAGGGCGAGCAGGTCGGCGGGCTGAGCATCCCCGGCGACTGGTCCTGGGGGAACTTCGAACAAGCCTGGGAGCGGGGCAACTTCGGCAACCTCATGCGGTCCAGCCTGCTGATCGCGGTCTGCGTGGTGCCGCTGGCGGTGACGCTGGCGACGCTCGCCTCGTACGGACTGACCGTACTCAAGGCGTGGGGGAACCGAACGCTCTCCGCCGGGTTCGTGCTGGGGCTGACGCTGCCCGTGGAGCTCGTGGTGGTGGCCCTCTACTACAACCTGCGCGAGATCGGCCTCACCGACTCGTACACCGGCATCATCTTCGCCGAGGTGGCGCTGTTCATGCCGTTCGGCGTGTACTGGATGCAGGCGCACTTCTCCGCCATTCCCAAGGAGCTGGTCGAGGCGGCGCGCATCGACGGCGCCCGGGATCTCTCGGTCCTGGTGCGGGTGCTGCTGCCGATCTCGTGGCCGGCGATCACCACGCTGTCGGTCCTGTACTTCATGTGGTCCTGGAACCAGTTCCTGCTCGTGCTGGTCATGATGCAGGACCCGGACCGCCGCACCGCGCCGACCGGCCTCGGGCTCTTCGTCGGCCAGTACTCGACGAACATCCCCCTCCTCGCCGCCGCCAGCCTGATCGTCATCGCCCCGATCGTGGTGGTCTACCTCGTGTTCCAACGCAGCTTCGTCAACGGCATCACACAGGGCGCGATCAAGAGCTGACGCAGGGCCGCCCCCGGTCCCCCACCGCCTGACACCGGCCTCGATGCTCTACCGGACAGCACCGGGATGCCGGCGGCTTTCGTCACCGCTCCCCCGCCCCCAGTCCGGGAGAGACACGGGTACGGCCCGATGCCAGGCCTGTCCGCGGGAGCTTCGGTCGGCGCCGCTTCCGCGGCGCCGACCAGGTTGCGTCGATCACCCGCCAACATGATCTGTGCGGTTTCCGGAACCGCGGCGCGGATCGTCAGGCGCCGGGTTCCTCCTGGAGGGCACGCACCTCGATCCTGCTGCGCAGCGCCCGCGAAGCCTGCTTGGTCCATTCGATCGCGACGTCGTCGTTCTCGGCCTCGATGATCCAGAAGCCACCGAGGTACTCATCGGCCTCGACGAACGGGCCCGGTGTGAGTACGGGGCTGTCTCCGGAGTAGTCCACCGTGGTCGCGCTCGACGGTGGCTGGAGGCCGCCGGCGGTCACGAACGCGCCCGCCTCCTGAACGGCGGTGTTGAACGCGCCGACCGCGGCGATGACCTCTTGCAGCTCCGCGGGGTCCATGTCCTCCATCGTCGGCTCCTCGGCGGAGTCGTGCGGGAGGCTCAGGAAGTACTTCGTCATTGTCGTCTCCTCGTCGTACGGCCGACGGCCGCTGCCTTGATGCACGAAACGCTAGGCGGGGCTCACCGCTGACGTATCAGTCATCGTGACTGGTGTCCGGGAAACCGACGACCGGTGCCGTCGGCCGCTGGACGAGGTGGGCCAGCTCGGCGCGCCCGCTGACCCCGAGCTTCGGGTACGCCTTGTAGAGGTGGTGGCCGACGGTCCGTGGGCTGAGGAAGAGCTGCGCGGCGATCTCCTTGTTGGTCCGACCGCCGGCGGCCAGCCGTACGACCTGTAGCTCCTGGGGGGTCAACAGGGTGAGGGGGCCGCTGGGTTGTGGCTCATCGACCCGCTCCCCGAAGGCGGCCAGCTCGCCGCGCGCACGCTCGGCCCAGATCTGCGCGCCGAGGCGCTCGAACGCGGACACCGCCGTCGCGAGATGGCCGCGGGCCTCGGCACGGCGACGACGGCGCCGCAGCCACTCGCCGTAGACCAGCCGGGTGCGGGCGCGCTCGTAGGCGCCGCCGTGCTGCTCGTGGAGCCGCAGCGCCTCGGCGTACAGCGCTTCGGCGTCGCCGTCGTCGGCCAGCAGGGCCCGGCACCGTAGGACGAGCCCGGTGGCGACCGGGCGGTCGACGTGCTCAGCCCAGTGCCGGAAAGCCGCCAGCGGTTCGTGGACGCGGTCCGGCATGCCGCCGCGCACGGCTGCTTCCACCAGATCCGGCACCGCCCGCACCAGGACGTCGCGGCACGCAGGTCCCCGGGACACTTGCTCAAGCTGGTCGAACGCGTCCCCGAACCGCCGGGCGGAAAGGTCGAGCATCCCGAGACCCCAAGCCGCGATCTCGGCGTTGACCCGGTGCCGGGCCCGGGATCGCGGGAGCACCTCCTCGGCGAGAGCCCGGCAGCGTGCCTCGTCACCGGACACGGCGTGCAACCACACCTCCACCGACCGGTGGGCCAGGCTCTCGGTCCTGTTCCCGAGTTCGTCGCTCACGGAAACGCCTTCCGCCACACACGCGCGGGCGTCCGCGAACTCGCCGCGCAACAGCCGCGCCACGGCAAGCACGTTGAGGGTGTACGGGACCCACCCCAGCGCCCCGTTGGTCCGCACCACGGCCAGCATGTCCTCGGTCCCGTCGACGACGACGTCTTCGTCGGCGATCATGAGCCCGCCGAACCCGGCGGTGATGCGATGCATCAGGTCGTGCCCGCCACCGCGTGTGGCGCTGTGGAGATCGCGCATCGGGCCAACGGCCAGCTCTGGACGTCCGGCGAAAAGCTGCGCCCACCCGAGAAGGGCGGCGACCACGGGCGACCAGTGCACCGGCGGGGTGAACCCGCGCATCAGATCCGCCGCACGCCGCACAAGGTCGTGCGCAGCCCCGTGCCGGGCGGCGTGCGCGGCCTCGTAGAGCGTGAGTGCGGCGCGCTCCGGATCAGTGTCGCGCACCAGCGCGGCGGCCTCGAGCGTCAGCTCCGCGTCGGCCCGCGGCGACGTGCGTTCGTACTCCACGGCGCCACGGGTGTAGATGGCATCGGCCCGGACGCCGGTGTCGGCGGTGAGCGCGAGCGCCTCGGCCGCCAGCCGGGCGGCGCGGTCGGCCTTGCCCGCGTCGAACGCGGCCTGGCTGGCCCGGGCGATACGCCGGGCCTTCAGCTCCCGGTCGGCGCTGAGTCGACCGGCGCGTTCGTAGGCAGCGCACACCGCCATCGCGCCACCTCGGTGCCAGGCCCGCTCCGCCACTTCTTCGAGCTCGGCGGCCACCGCCTCGTCGGGTTTGGTGGTGGCAGCAGCCAGGTGCCAGGCCCGACGGTCGGCATCGGCGTCCGCGCCCAGCGCCTCGGCGTACGCGCGATGCACCTCCATCCGCCGGTGCAGCGGCGCGTCCTGGTACGCGGCTGCCCGTACCAGGGGGTGGCGGAACGTGATCCGGCTGTCGATCCGGACCAGCCGGTCACGTTCGGCGGGCGCCAGGTCGCCGGCGGCGCCGCCGAGGGATTCGATCACGTGCAGGATCGTCGCAAGGGGCGCCGCCGTGTCGGCTGCCGCCACCAGAAGCGCGCGCTGGGTGGGGTCGGGGAGCTCCACGATCTGGTGGCGGAATGCCTCCTGCACGCGGCGGGTCACCGGCAGCGGGCCGACCTGCTCGGCCGGATCGGACTCGTCGACATCGCCGGCCGCGAGCCGCGACAACCCGAGCTCGATGATCGCCAGGGGGTTGCCGCCGGACTCCGCGAGAACCCTGGTCCGCACCCGTTCGGCGAGGTCCGGTGCGTGGTCGTCGAGCAGCCGGGCGGCGTCGGGCGCGCCGAGGCCGGACAGGTCCACGACCTCGACGCCCGCAATCACGAACGGCGCCGACGTCTCGCGCACCGCAAACAGCAGCGCGATCGGGTCGGCCACGAAGCGGCGCGCCGCGAACAACAGCGCCTCCACGGAACCCTGGTCGAGCCATTGCAGATCATCGACCACGCACAGCAGCGGGGAATCCTCGGCCAGATCGGCGAGCAACGACAGGGTCCCGGCCGAGATCAGGAACCGGTTGGCGTCGTCTCCCTCGGCCAGGCCGAAAGCGCAACGCAGCGCCGCCGCCTGGGGAGTGGGCAGCTCGTCCAACCGATCCAAGTGCGGAAGCAGGAGCTGGTGCAGGCCGCCGTACGCCAGCTCGTAGTCGGACTCGATCCCAGCCCCGCGGACCACCCGCATGCCCTCGGCCTCGGCGATCGACACAGCATGGTCGAGAAGGACCGATTTCCCGATCCCCGGTGCGCCTCGCAGTCCCAGCGTCCCGCTGCGTTCATCGCGCGCATCCGCCAGCAGGCGCTGAACCCGCGCCTGCTGGACTTCCCTACCCACCAGTGACATGCGGGCACCCTAGTCCGCGGTTGCGAACTCGGTCGCCGCGCCAGGTCCAGGATGACCGGCCCGTCAACGACTTGGTAGCTGTTTTGCGCCCGGCGGAAGTCCGGGTTCATATCAACGCTTCTCCCGGGGGTGGATGACGTTGGATATCGCCGATGCCGACGGGGGTGTTCGCGCCTAAGATCTGCTCAGAGGCTGTGCCCTGTCGCCGGAGCGGTGGGGCGGCCGCATCATGGCCGCGCGCAACCCCGGTGAGCTTTTCGCCTGAGAGCACGGTCGGATATTGCCACGAGGGGGACGAATGGTCGTGGAGGCGGCGGCGTTACGGCTGGGGCAGACGGTTGCCACCGCGGCGGCGCGGCTGTGGCTGGGCGGTCGGCGGCGGGAGCAGGAGCGGTGGCTGGGGCTGGACGAGTTGCTCCGGACGCGGGTGTCGGGGCTGCGGCCCCGGCGCGAGGTCGGCCGCCAGTTCGAGAAGATCGCCGACGCCGTGTACGACCGGCTGGAGCCGCGTCTGGGCCACGCCTTCCGGCAGCTCGACGAGGGCGGGCGCCAAGCCGTCGTCGATGCCGTCTGCACCACTCTCACCAGGGCCGACCTGTCCGACGAGGCGCTGCTGGCCGCGAACGCCCGGTCCGCGGAGCTGATCCGGCGGATCACCCGTTCCACGCGGGCACCGGCGGGCCTGAACGAGGCGGAGACCCGGCTGTACGAGGCGCTCTTCGCCGAGTGCGTCGAGTACTACGTCCGTATCGTGCGCAGCCTGCCGCCCTTCGAGGAGCGGGCCGCGGCCGAGCTCCTTGCCCGGACCGCCGGGATCGGCGACGGGGTGGCGCGCATCCTCGAACGTCTCCCGGACCGCTCGCTGTTTGCCCCCGAGGGCACCGACCAGGACGCCGGATTCCGCCGCCGCTACCTGGAGCTGGTCAGCCGGGAGCTGGACGAGGTGGAGCTGTTCCGGCAGGCGTCCGACCGGGCCGCCGCGCCCCGGATCAAGCTCTCGGTGGCGTACGTCGGCCTGCGCGCCGGCGGCGACGAGGGCGAGCGGGGGCGTGCCGGCCGCTCGCTGCCGATGGTGCGATCCGACATGAGCTACTGGGAGGACAGCGGCAGCCCCCGCGGCGGCATCGAGGACACGCTCAGCGGCCGTAGCCGGGTGCTGCTGCGCGGCGAGGCCGGCTCCGGCAAGACCACGCTGCTGCGCTGGCTGGCCATCACCGCGGCGCGCGGGGCGTTCACCGGCGAGCTGGCCTCGTGGAACGGCCTCACCCCGATCTTCGTCAAGCTGCGCGAGTACGGCGGCCGGACGCCGCCGCGGCTGGAGGACATGCTCGACGGCGTCGCGGGCACCATCACCGGGGTGATGCCCCGCGGGTGGGTGGAGCGGCAGCTCGAAGGCGGCGGAGTGCTGCTGCTCGTCGACGGCGTGGACGAGCTCCTGGAACGGGACCGCCGGGCGATGCGGGAGTGGCTGCGCCGCCTGCTGAGGACGTACGGCGAGATCCGGGTGGTGGTCACCTCCCGCCCGGCGGCGGCCGGCGCCGACTGGCTGCGCCGCGAGGACTTCACCGCCGTCCATCTGGACCGTATGACTCCCGCGGAGCTGGCGGCGTTCGTACGCCAGTGGCACCAGGCGGTGCGCGAGCTGGGCGACGACCTCCCCTGCGACGTCGACGAGTTGCCGCATTACGAGCTGTCGCTGCTCGCCAACCTCCAAGAGAGGCCGCATCTGCATCAGTTGGCGAGCACGCCACTACTGGCGGCGATGCTCTGCGCCATGCACCTCAGCCAGGGCCGCCAACTCCCCCGGGACCGCATGGAGCTCTACCGCCATGCCCTGCACACCCTGGTCCACGAGCGCGACGTGGAGCGCAACGTGCCGAGCGCGGTGGATGCCACGCTTTCACTGGGCGACAAGCTCGTTATCCTGCGGCATCTCGCCTGGAAGCTCTCCGACAACCACCGGAGCGAGATCCATCTGGAACGTGCCGCCGACTACGTCACGGCAACGCTCAAGTCGCTGCGGCATCTCGACGGGATCGACGGCGGCCGGCTCCTGGATCAGCTTCGCCAGCGTTCCGGCATCCTCCGCTCCCCGGCGGAGGGACGCCTGGACTTCGTCCACCGCACCTTCCAGGAATACCTCGCCGCGCAGGAGGCCGCCGAGGAGGATCACATCGGCAACTTGATCAGCCGTGCACATCTGGACCTCTGGCGCGAGACCGTCGTCATGACCGCAGGCCACGCCAACACCCGGCAGCGGGAGGAGCTGTTGAACGGCATCCTCGACCGCGCGGATGACGAACCCCGCCACACCCGCCCGCTGCGGCTGCTGGCAGCGGCCTGCCAGGAGACGATGCCGTCGATGTCGGAAGAGCTCGGGGAGCGTTTGGACCGGGCGGTCAACGCGCTGCTCCCCGCACGCCGGCCCACCGACCCACCGGCGCTGGCCGCCGTCGGGCCGGGCCTGTTACGCCGGCTGCCGCGGTCGCTCGATGAGCTGAGCACGAAGGCAGGGGTGCAGACGGTGCGCACGGTGGCGCTCATCGGGGGCGCGGAGGCGCTGGAGCTCCTCAAGGGGTATGCAGGGGACGGGCGCGGTGAGGTCATCGAGGAACTCATCCACGCATGGGACTACTTCGAGCCGAACGCCTACGCCGAGCACGTTCTGAACTGCCTGCCACTGCCCGGCCGCTACGTGTGGGTCAGCCACTCCGGTCAGCTCAACGCCGTACATCGGTTGCACTCGCTGAGTCTTCTCGAAGTCCGCATCCCTACACGCGACCTCGCCTTCCTCGCACGCATTCCACCGCTACGCCACCTGGTCATGAGCCGGCTGGAGCCGGAATGCGACCTGTCTCCGCTCCGCACACACCCTGGCCTTGAAGCGGTCCATCTGTACGGCGAGGCACGGTTGACCGGGGTGCAAGATCTCGATGAACTCCCGAGGCTGAGATCTCTCACACTCCGATGTTCCGAGGCTACCGACCTGAGAGCCTCGGAGTTGCTGTCCAGACTGGAACTCCTCGGCCTGCACACGGTAGACGACAACTCCGATCTGAGCCTGCTGACCGGCCTCACCGACTTGGCTGTTCTGACGGTGAACTACGCGCACTCCGGAGCGGTCCATCCGCTACGAGAACTCGACGGCCTGACCGGCGTCACGAACCTGACCCTGGTCGGGGGCAATGTGAGCGAGTGGCTTGCGGAGGCGCGTGGAGGCCCACCTGCTCTGAAGCATCTACAGCTTTACCAATGCGTCTTCTCGGCCGACCAGTGCGCCTTCTCCAGGTTCGGGAACCTCGAACGGGTCAGATACGAAGGCTGCCACAACCCGGACGGCACACCCATTACTCGGCTGGACATCCCCGGCGTCCAGGTGGTCGGCTGACGCCGCGCCCTTCAACCCAGATGATCGCGGACCACCTGGCGGGGCTCCACAAGCTCACCCGGCCCGCCCGGTGCCGGGCGGGGCGGGCGGGGCGGGTGAGAGAAGTGCTCACCTCCGGCGGCCAGGGGCGCCGAGTCTCTGCGGTCCGGCAGCTCCCCTCAGGTGAGGACGGCGCCGTAGGCGGCGAGGATCTCGTTGATCGGCTGGACGAAGGTCGTGCCGCCTGAGGTGCAGTTGCCGGAGCCGCCCGAGACCACCCCGACGGCCAGCGCCGTCGTGCCGTCCCCGGTGAGGGTGAACACCGGGGAGCCGCTGTCGCCGGGCTCGCAGCAGAGGGTGGTGCGGATGAGCCCGCTGACGATGGAATCGCCGTAGTTGACGGTGGTGTTGAGGCCGGTGATGCCGCCGCCGTGGCAGCCGGTGGTGCTGCCGGCCATCGAGACGCTCTGGCCGACAGCGGGGGTCGCGGGGCCGGTGATGTCGATGATCGTGCCGTTGCAGTTGACCGTTCCCGGCCGGGGCACCGCGGGGTTGGTGTACCGGACGATGCCGTAGTCGTTGCCCGGGAAGCTGCTCCCCGCGGTCGGGCCGACGAGCGTGGTGAGCGATGAGTTCGTGTACCAGGTGGGGAAGCCGGTGGTGCAGTGGCCCGCGGTCACGAAGTAGTCGGCGCTGCTGACCCGTACGTTGAAACCGGCGGTGCAGCGGCCGGCAGTGCCCCAGACCGGCTCGCCGCCCTGGAGGTGCGGCCGGAAGGTGCCGGCGGTGCGCTCGAAGGTGAGGGCGTCGGCCTGTGCTCCCGCGCTCTTGCGCAGCCCGGCTATCTCGGCGGCCGACACGCGCTCGTCCACCGTGACCAGGACGGTGCCGGTCGCCTGGTCGACCCCCCAGGCCGTTCCGGCGATGTCGGCGGCAAGGACGGCGTCGCCTGCCGCCGCGAGTTCGGTGGCGCTGAACGTCCGCGGCTGGGCCTGCGCCGTCTGCGGGCCGACCAGCCCCAGTGCGGCCGGCAGCGCGAGCACGGCCAGGGCGGTCAGGGCGGTGATGGGCCGCCGGAAACGCTGGGCGGTACGTCTGAGGGGGGTAGTGCGCTCGGTGCTCACGTCTTCCTCCTACGAGGAGTCGGAACCGGGTGGGACCTACCGCACATTTCGGCATGGCCCTGACAAGCGCAATTCTCCCATCTCACCCGGCTTTGCCAAGGCCGTCTTCAGGCCACCGCCCCGCCTTCCAGACGGTTCCCGCTATGTCCAGCAACAACGCCTGGCGACCAGTTCCGGACGCAGTTGGTGATCACTTGGCTCGCGGATCTCGATGAGAATCCACCGGCAGCGGGACGCTTCGATCACATACGTTCATTCGGCAGTCCATCTGTCACCAGAAGCGAAGATCGACAGCCTGCGGCCCGTCGTGGCGGTTATATGGGTCATGGCCGCTACACGCACCGGGTTGGGAAGGGCAGTCGAGGCCGCTGGAGGTTTATGTGGCCCAACACGGCTGAGTAGAGGTCCTCATTGGCCCAGGCCCGGAATATCGGGTCGCAGAAGACAGGTGATGAAATGCGAGATGAGGCCGCCAAGCGGGTCGAGCTGGTCTTCTCCCTCTTCGACGCCAACGGCAACGGGGTCATCGACTCCGACGACTTCGACCTGATGACGGGCCGCGTTCTGGAAGCGGCGGCTGCTTCGGACGACGGCGCCAAGGCCGCCATCCAGGCCGCGTTCCGCCGCTACTGGACGACACTGGCCGCTGATCTGGACGCCAATGGCGACGGTGTGATCACCGTGGACGAGTTCCGTCCGTTCGTACTCGACCCGGAGCGTTTCGGTCCCACGGTCGCCGAGTTCGCCGAGGCTCTCTCGGTACTCGGCGACCCCGACGGCGACGGCCGGATCGAGCGCCCGCTCTTCGTATCGCTGATGACGGCGATCGGCTTCGAGGAGGCGAACATCCACGCCCTCTTCGACGCCTTCGGTCCGGACGCCGAGGACCGCATCACCGTGGCTACCTGGGCCGCCGGCATCAAGGAGTACTACGCGCCGGACTTGGCCGGGATCCCCGGCGACCGGCTGGTGGCTGCCCGGGCCGTCTGACGCGGTCCGTCAGGGACTTTCCCGGCCGTGGAAGCGCGTCCCACCGAGCGGGCCCGCGGCCGGGTCCCCGCCCTCAGCCCTCGTGCGGACGTCGCGCGAGCGTTGCGGGCTTCACGGCGAGGGCTTGTGCGCGAACACCCACCGGTTTCCCTCCAGCGCATCGTTGGGCTCGGGGAGGGGGCCGCGTCCGTGCCGGCGGGTGAAGTCGAAGGGCGTGCGCACCGAGGTGGACCAGCCCTTGGCCGTCAGGTCGCCCGCGGAGTCGGGTCGTGGCCCTTTGTCGAAGAGGTGGAGCAGGTCGATGCCGATCTGTTCTCGCGTCGCCGTGTAGGTCGGGCTGTCGCGGTACGCCTGGAGGTCCCTTTCCAGCTTGGCCTCGAAGGCCAGAGCGCTGCCTGCGGTGGCCATCCTGTCCACCGTGTCGATGAGGTACGTCTCGGCGGGGCCCGGCAGGTAGAAGAGGAGCCCCTCGGCCAGCCAGACGCTCGGTGCGGCCGGGTCGAAGCCGACGGTGGTCAGCGCGCCGACCCAGTCCTCGCGCAAGTCGACCGGTACGGGGACGCGCTTGACCTTCGGGGCGGCCGACAGGTCCGTGAGCACCCGTTGCTTGAAGGCCAGCACGCCCGCCCTGTCGATCTCGAAGATGACGCAGTCGGACGGCAGATCCAGCCGGAAGGCGCGGGTGTCCAGCCCCGCTCCCAGCAGGACCACTTGGCGGGCGCTCGCACCGACCGACCGGAGGACGAAGTCGTCGAGCGCCCTCGTCCGCAGCCCGAAGTAGCGGGCGAACCGCCCCCAAAGCGGGTTGTCGTCCCCGTCCGGAACCTGCTCGATGCGCACCGGCCAGTCCGCGCAGGCAGGGGCCGCGCGCACGAAGTGTTCCGCGTAGGCGTCCTGGGCCAGACTGTCGTGGCGGTGGGTCTCGATGGCTCGGGCCGCGGCAACCAGGAGGGCGGTCAGGCCCACCCCTCCGTCCACGCCTTCCACGTCTGTGTGCTGGGGCGTCGTGCCTGCCATGCTTCCTCCGTCGGGCGGAAGTGGGGGTGAGTGCTCGGTGCGCGTACCTGGCTCATCGGTTCGTTCTCTCCGGGAGCAGGACGGGTTTGACCACACGGCCCGCGTCGCAGTCGCGTTCGGCCTCGTTGATGCCGGCCAACGGGTAGGTGCGGATCAGTTGGTCGAAAGGGAAGCGTCCGGCCTGCCACAGTCCGATCAGCCGGGGTATCAGTACTCCGGGTACGGCGTCCCCTTCGCAGATGTGGCGAACGCTGCGGCCGCGGTCGAGCGTGCCCGGTTCGAGCGCCAGTGGGTGGTGGAGGCGTGCGACCAAGCCGAGGCTGCCGGTGGGACGCAGGGCCTGGAGCGCCTTGTTGATGAGCGGGGGTGAGGCCGTGGTGTCCAGCGCGTACTGGGCGCCGCCGTCGGTCAGCCGCCGGATCCGTTCGGGCAGGTCGGGTGAGGCGGCAGACAGGGGCGTCGCGCCGAACCGCTCGGCCGAAGCGAGCCTCTCGGTATGCCGGTCGACGGCCACGGTCAGTACACCTGCGGCGGTGGCCGCCATCACCGCGGTCAGGCCCACCGCTCCCGCGCCGAAGACCACGAGGGTGTCGCCGGGACCTGCGCCGAAGGTGTTCAGCACGGCTCCGGCGCCGGTGAGGAAACCGCAGCCGAGGGGCCCGAGCAGTTCGAGCGGTAGTGCGGGGTCGACCCGTACGGCGTTGCGAGCGGGAACGAGGGCGTACTGGGCGAACGAGGACTGCCCGAACCACCGGGGTGCCAGTGCTCTGCCGGTCGCGTCGGTGAGCCGCGGCGGTTCCTCCTTGCGCCCCCCGAAGAGGTTGAGGGAAGCGAAGGAGTCGCAGTAGGCCGGGGCCGCGCCGCGGCAGGTCCGGCAGCGTCCGCAGGAGTCGAAGCTCAGCACGACGTGGTCACCGACGCCGATCGCGGCGTCCGGACCACCCCCCGTCTGCACCACGACCCCGGCGCCCTCATGGCCGAGGATGGCCGGCACGGGGCTCCGGCCGGCGGATCGCCGGACCGCGAGATCGGTCCGGCACATCCCGGTACCCGCGATCTCGACCAGGATCTCGCCGGCGGCGGGCTCTGTCCGCAGAACCACCTCCTCCACCATGAACGGGTTCTCGTACGAGCGCAGTACGGCAGCCTGGAACCGCACCGTCACGCCTCCTGCGGGCGGTGGACGACGAACGGCCGGAGGTTGCCGTACAGCCCCCACGGCCCGCCCGCGACGCCGACCCCGCTGTCCTTGACACCCGCGAAGGGCTGGGCGAGGGACAGTTCGGCATGATGGTTGACCCAGGCTGTGCCGCATTCGAGCCGCTCGGCCACCGCCTCGGCCCGGTCGAGGTCGGTGCCCCACACGGAACCACCCAGTCCGAAGCCGGTGCTGTTGGCCGCGTCGACGGCTTCGTCGAGGCTTCCGTACGGCAGGACCGGTAGAACCGGTCCGAACTGCTCCCCGGTCACCACCGGACTGCCGGGCGGCACGTCGGTGAGGATCGTGGGAGCGAAGAAGTAGCCCGGCCCGCCCAGCGGGTGGCCGCCAGCCGCCGCCCGGGCACCGTCCGCGAGAGCCTGCTGTGTGACCTGCTTGATCCGGGCCCGCTGCGGGGCGTTGTTGACAGGGCCCAGCCGGGTGTCCGGGTCGAGGCCGGCCCCGACGGAGACGGTCTTCGCGCGCTGGGCGAGGGCTTCGACGACCTCGGCGTGCAGCCGGGCCGGGGCGTAGACGCGCTTGACCGCCATGCAGACCTGCCCGCAGTTGCGAAAGGCCGCCCAGAAGAGCCGGTCCGCGATCAGGTCCACCTCGACGTCGTCCAGCAGGACGGCAGCGTCATTGCCTCCCAGCTCCAGAGTGACCCGGGCGAGCGAGGCCGCCGCCGCTTCGGCGACGGCCCGCCCGGTGGACACCGAACCGGTGAAGGTGACGTGGCGGATTCCCGGATGGGACGCGAGACGGGCACCGAGGGGTTCGCGGCCGGTGACGACGGTCAGGACGTTCTCGGGCAGGACGGTGGCAAGGACGGAACCGAGCAGCCGGGTGGCCAAGGGGGTGAACGGGGACGGTTTGAGGACCATGGTGTTGCCCGCCGCGAGCGCGGGCGCGAACTTGGCCGCCGCAAGCTGGAGGGGGAAGTTCCACGGCACGATCGCGGCGACGGGCCCGAGCGGTCGCCAGCGGATCTCGCTGCGCACCGGCCGGCCGTCGACGATACGCCGGGTTCTGGGGGCGAGGTCTGCGAAGTAGCGGAGGCGGGCCGCGGTACGGGCCACCTCCGCGTACGACTCGGCCAGGGGCTTGCCCTGTTCCCGGGTGAGCAACCGGGCGAGGTCGTCGCCGGCCGCCTCCACTGCGTCGGCCGCCGCGCGCAGCGCAGCGGTGCGCGCGACAGGGTCGGCCCGCCAGCCGTGCCAGGCCCGGTGGGCCCGTTCGACCACGGCGTCCAACTCGTCCGGCCGCTGATCGGGAGCCTCGTCGAAAGCTTCCCCGGTGGCCGGGTCGACGACGGCGAGACGTAGGGCCGGGTGTCCGGGGACGCGCTCGGCCTCGGAAGTCGTCATGACGGCGGTCAGTGCGCGGAGACGACGCCGACGGTGTGCTCGGGGGTGTGCCGGTCCATCTCCGCCCGGAAGGCGGCCACCAGATGCGGCTGGATCCTTCCGGTGTTGCGGTCACCGCCCTCACAGACCGCTCCCCGCACGCCCACGATGTCCGTACCGATGCGGGTCAGCGGACCGAGGTCGGCCCGCGTGACACTGCCCGCGAGGGCCGCGAGCCGACCGGACGCGTGAGTCAGCCGGACGAACTCCGCACAGACGTCCGGCGGAACATGGTCGAACAACCGCGTCCCGTCCTTGACGGCGGTGTCGAGCATGGCCGCGTCGGCGCCGGACCGGGCGGCGATGTCGGGCACGGCGAGCGGATTGACGCAGCCGATCCGGTGGGCGTCGGCATAGCCCGAGGCGACGACGAGCGCGTCCGGCCGGTGATCCTTCACCGCCCGGACGACCGCGCGCATGACCTCGATGCCCTGATCAGGCGTCGTGCATCCGTAGAGGCCGACCTTGATGTACGTGGCCCCCGAGACGACCGCGCCGAGCGCGGCCTGGGCCACCGTGCCGGGCTTGTACGGGACATCCCCCACGGTCGCGGACACGGGCTTGTCCGCGGGGACCGCGTCGCGGATCTCCCTGATGACCCAGGGGAAGTTCGCGCCGAGAGAGCCCTCGTCAGGTTTCTTGACGTCGACGATGTCGAGATACTCCGCCGCCTTCGCACATTCGAGAGCCTCTTCGACACCGTTCGGGGAGATGAGAAGCAACACCCTGGCCTCCTTCGCCGCCAGTCCGCCCGGCCGTGGGACAGGGGACCGCGGATCACCTGGCTGATGTGCGGTGCGCTCATCATTTCCGTCACCCTGAGGAATCGGCAGGGCGCACAGAGTACCCAGGGTGCTCAGTCCACGCCCGGTGCGCCGTGCATACCGGAGCAAACCGGCCCACGGGCGATGATTCGGCGCTTATATGCTTCCGCTCACTTTGCACAGCCGGTTGACGCTGCGCTCGCGGGTTCAGGTGAGGTCGACGTCGAGGTGGTCGATGTCGGTGACGGTG
This sequence comes from Streptomyces sp. 184, assembly GCF_045781775.1. Taxonomy (NCBI): domain Bacteria; kingdom Bacillati; phylum Actinomycetota; class Actinomycetes; order Kitasatosporales; family Streptomycetaceae; genus Streptomyces; species Streptomyces sp. 184. Next base: position 4,199,883 of record NZ_CP123230.1, read on the forward strand.
ACCTCCAGGCCGGCCGCACGGCGGCCGCGGTCCTGGAAGTAGGCGTGCCCGAGGCCGGCCCCGAGGAGGTCCCGCAGCTCCGCCTCGTCGGCGCCGGCCGTGTGCCGGGCGAGGAGCTGGGCGGTGACGTCCGGGGGGAGTTGTTCGGTGATGCGGCGCATGCGGGGGTCGTCGGTCGAGCCCGGGGCGGCGGTGAAGCCGAAGCGAGCCCTCGTCTCGACGATGGCGCCGCGTTGGGCGGCCTGGCGGATGGCGCGGGCCCGTACGCGGGGCTGCCAGCTCTTGCGGACCTCGCGTTCCAGCGCGGCAGCGAGTCGCGGGGTGGGGCGGCGGGCCTGTCCGGCGAGGTAGCGCTCGACCTGGCGCTGGGAGCAGCCGAGCCGGGCCGCCGCACGGCGGGTGGAGCCCTGCTCCGCCTTGACGAGGAACCGCATCCGCGCCTGCGGGCTCGCGGGGATGGGGCGGGTTGCGGTGGCCTGGAGAGCTGTTTCCAGGGATTCGCCGATCGTCGCCATCGCTCACTCCTCCCCGTCACGGGTGGGGTCGTCCTTGATGTGCCGGGCCGGGTTGAAGCCCTGCTCCATGATCTCCGCGGCCCACCACAGATCGCGTACGCCCTCCACCTTGGTCATACCGGGGCTGACACCGAGACGGAACGTGCCCGGGGCCGGTTTGCCCTCGGGCGTACGCGGCAGCAGATCCAGCGGCGACGGGGTGGCGGCGGGGTAGACGACGCAGTCGGAGAGAACCGCGACCGGGTATCGGCCGTACGCGGCCATCTTCGTCATCTTGCGGTGCATGTTGACGCGCGCGGCGGCGATGACCGCGGCCCGGATGTCCGGCCGCCAGGTCGGCCGCTCCAGGGCCGCCCACCGCTGGTCCGTACGGAACTTGGCCTTGCCCTGTGCTCGCTCTCGCAGCTTGCCGATGCCGCCTTTGACGGTCGCCTTGACCGCGGACAGGACCGCCGCGGCGGTCGGGTCGACCTCCTTGTGGCCGGCCATCACGGCCACGTACTCGGCCTCGGTCAGTTCCTTCGTCACGCCTAGGTCGGCCATCGTCGCCATGTACGCATCGCGCAGCCGCTCGTACCACGGATCCAGATACGCACCTGCCTCCGGGCGTAGCCAGGCTTCCAGCGGGCGGACGTCGTGGCCGAGTTCGGCGGCGTAGGCGACGGTCGGAGTGGCGTACCAGGCCGGGCCGGTCGGCCGGTCGCCGGTGGGGGTGAACGGGCTGGGCAGCCGCGGGTCCAGCTCCACAGGGGAGAGGTCGACGTACCAGGCTCCGGGGATCTTCTTGTCGAAGCGGGGGCCGTCGGTGTGTACGGGTGCGGACAGTCCGACGGTCAGCCGGTTCGCCGCCGCGGCGAACGCCATGTTGACGTCCAGTCCGATCACGTACGGCAGGCGGCACTCGGCGTCGGTGAACCCTTCGGGGCGTACCCAGTCGTACGCCTCCTCGTCGATCGCCTGCCCCGCCTCTCGGCCGGCGGCGACCGGGTGCTCCTCCGGGGCCTCCGGCGGGGCCGGGTCCACCGCGGCGGTCAGCGACCCGGTCACGGGGCCGGAGATCCAGCCGGCGCCGTCGCGCACGGGGCGGGTCGGTGGGCGCAGCGCGGCCATCAGTTCCAGGCCGGTGACGGCGGTGGAGCCGCGGGTGGTGATGACCCGGGTCGCGTAGGTGCCGAGCATGCGCGCCAGCTCGCCGGGGGGCATGTGGTCGGCGCCGGGCCAGGCCCGCTCCTCCAGCGCCTCCCAGCCCAGAAGGGCCAGTTGAACGCACTGCCGGCGTCCGGCCTCGGCGGGGCGGTAGATCCGGGGCCAGGGGCCGAAGCCGCGGCGAGTCAGCTTCCAGCCCGCGGCCAGGATCTCGCGTACGACAGGGTGATCCTCCGCCAGTCGCATCCCGTCGTCGAAGGCGCGGTTGTCCAACCGCGCCGGCAGCCCGAACTGCTCGGCGGCGGCTTCGGTGAGCACGACCAGCGGGTCGGCGTCCTGCCCGTACCGGTGCAGCCGCTCGGCACCGAGCCCTGCCTGCATGGCCCAGTCGACCAGTTCCACGATCGAGCCCGCCGGACATGCCAGGGTGCGCCCGTAGGTGAGGTGGGCGGCGCCGTCGCCGTCCAGCACCGCCAGCGGCCCTGCCGGGTATCGCCCCTCCCCCGCCGCCGAGGTGGCCGCGGGGGCAGCCTTTCGTACCGACGGCCGCGCGCTCGGCACCGGGGCGGAGGCCGGTGGGGAGGTCCCGGTGCCGCCCGGGCGAGAGTTCGTGGCCGCGGGCGGTGCCGAGATGGACCGCTGTGCCGGTGCGGCGGCAGACTCCGGTCCGGTCGGTACGTTCCCGGCGGGCGCCGAGGGGCGGGACCCGTCCGGCGGCGGGTACAACTCGGCGAGTTGGTCCAGCAGGCGGGCGTAGGCGTCGCGTTCCGGGGGCCGCGGTTCCGTACGGCGGCCGGGGTCGTCGCTCTCCCAGGCCCCTACCGTCGCCCGCCGCACCCCCAGCGCATCGGCAACCTCCTGCTGCGTCAGCCCATGCGCCGCCCGCAGCCGCCGGCGCTCCCCCGGCGGCGGCAACGCCCGCGAACGCGCCACCAGCGCGTCCACCGCATCGAACCGAGCCTTGTCTCCGTGGTCCACGGCGTGATCGTACGCTGTATGTACGGTTCAACGCACGGATTCCGCGCGGTTAGTCACCCTGTTGGTCGGGGCCGGAACCGCGGAGTGTGTCGGCGACCGGAGTGGCACTCGTCTCGAACGCTTCTGCGGCTTCCCCGATCAGCTCCATCCCCGCGGTGGTCAGTTCACGTCCGGCTGCTCCAGGCGGGCCAGCCACGTGGTCAGCAGGGTCTGCAACTGGGCGGCCTCATCAGGAGAGACGGCGTCGAGGAGGTCTCGCTCGTTGCGCATGTGGTCCGTGAAGGCCCGGTCGATCAGGTTGCGACCGGCCGATGTGAGGGCGACCACGCGGCCGCGGCCGTCGCTCGCCGAACGGCGCCGGGTGACCAGCCCGTTGCGTGCCAGACGGTCGATGCGCTTGGTCATCGCGCCCGTCGTCACCATGGTGTGCGCGGCCAGTTCGCCGGGCGCCCGCTCGTACGGCTGCCCCGCCCGCCGCAGGGCCGCCAGCACGTCGAACTCGCCCTCGCTCAGCCCGTACTGGTCGTAGACGAGGCACAGCCGCCGGGTCAGCAGGGCACCCAGCCGGTGCAGCCGGCCGATCACCGCCTGCGGGGTGACGTCCAGGTCCGGGCGCTCCCGAGCCCACTCGGCCTGGATCCGGGCGACGTGGTCCAGGGGCGCTGCGCTGCTCTCCTCCACAGGTGCCATGCTAGCGCACTAGCTTCCTTGGAAGATATATTTGCTTCCATGGAAGCTACCCTGCGCTGGTCGATGATCACCGCGATAGCACCGGTGGCGTGGGGCACGACGTACTACGTCACCGGGGAGTTCTTGCCGCCCGAACGACCGCTGTACGGCGCGGCGATACGGGCGCTGCCTGCCGGGCTCCTGCTGCTCGCCGTGCGCCGGACGCTGCCGCGCGGCTCCTGGTGGTGGCGGTCCCTGGTGCTCGGCGTGCTGAACATGGGCGGGTTCTTCGCCCTCGTCTACGTGGCCGCGCAGCGCCTGCCGACGAGCGTGGCCTCGACCGTGATGGCCACCGCCCCACTGGTCATGACGGTGCTGGCCTGGCCCCTGGTCCGCGAGCCGCCGCGGGCGCGCCATCTGGCGGCGGCGGTGGCGGGCGCGGCCGGCGTCTGCCTCATGCTGCTGACCGCGAGCGCGTCGATCGATCCGGTCGGCGTCCTCGCATCGGCGAGCGCCATGGCCATGTCCTCGTGCGGCTACCTCCTCGGCAAACGCTGGAGCGACGGGACCGACACTCTGGCCACGACGGCATGGCAACTCCTGGCCGGCGGCCTGATCCTGCTCCCGGCGGCCGCGGCCGTCGAGGGCCGGCCACCGGCGCTCGATGCTCAGGCACTGCTCGGTTTCGGCTACGTCACCCTGGTCGCCACAGCGCTGGCGTTCGTCGCCTGGTTCGCCGGCCTGCGCCGGCTGCCGGCGGCGACCGTCGGCCTGGTCGGCCTGCTCAACCCGGTCACCGGCGTACTGCTGGGCACCGCGGTCGCGGGCGAGACGCTGACCGGGCGCCAACTCGCGGGGCTGGCACTGGCCTTGGCGAGTGTAACCCTCGCCCGTCCCGCGACACGTCGGGCCAAGCGAAAGCGGGCGGCCGACGCACCGCGGGTCACCTCTGCAAGCCCTCCAGGATCAAGGACAGCAGGCGGTCGGCACGTGGGGGTCAGCCGTGGCATGCGCGGCCGACCGCGGTGATGAGCACGCGCGAGGGATCTCGTCCGGTGAGGCGGCACCCGCACCGGCGACCTCTTCAACCAGGGTTTGCCGGCGAAGTGGGTGCTTTAGCACCGCATGGGTGAATTCCCATTCACCTGATAAGGTGAATGGGAATTCACCGCATCGTGTCGAGTCGCCGGAGAGCCCGTAAATGACGGAACCCGCCCCGATACCCGGCCTGCGGGGTCGGTTCACCATCCCGTCACTGGCCTTCGGCGGGATCCTGATGGCGGTCATGCAGACCGTCGTCGTACCGCTCCTTCCGGACCTGCCGAGGCTGACCGGCTCCTCGGCGGGAACGGTGTCCTGGACGGTGACCGCGACACTGCTCGCCGGCGCCGTCCTCACTCCGGTGCTCGGCCGGGCCGGCGACATGTACGGCAAGAAGCGGGTGCTCATCTCGGCGCTTGCGCTGATGACGGTCGGGTCGGTGATGTGCGCGGTCTCCTCCGACATCACCGTGATCATCACGGCCCGTGCGCTTCAGGGCGCGGCGGCCGCCGTGGTGCCGCTGTCGATCAGCATCCTGCGCGACGAACTGCCCCCGGAGCGCCGCGGATCGGCCGTCGCGATGATGAGCTCCACCGTCGGGATCGGTGCCGCCCTCGGCCTGCCGCTGGCCGCGCTGGTGATCCAGTACGCCGACTGGCATGTGATGTTCTGGCTGACCAGCGCCCTGGGTGCGCTGGGAATCGCAGCCATCGCCTGGGCGGTACGGGAGTCGCCGGTCCGCGAGCCGGGCCGCTTCGACGTCGTCGGCACCCTGGGGCTCGCCGCCGGCCTGGTGTGCCTGCTGCTGGGCGTCTCCCAGGGCGGGCAGTGGGGCTGGACCAGCGGCCCCGTCCTCGTCCTCTTCCTCGCCGCCGTGGTGGTCCTGGCCCTGTGGTCGTGGCAGCAGTTGCGCACGAAGGCACCGCTGGTGGATCTGCGACTCGCCGTACGGCCGCGGGTCGGCCTGCCGCATCTGACCGCCCTGCTCACCGGCTTCGCGTTCTACGCCAACACCCTGGTGACGGCCCAGTTGGTGCAGGCGCCGAAGGCCACCGGCTACGGTCTCGAACTGTCCATCGTCGCCACCGGCCTGTGCCTGCTGCCCGGCGGTGTCACCATGCTCCTGTTCTCGCCCCTCTCCGCCCGGATCTCCGAGGCCCGCGGGCCGCGCGTCACCCTGGCGCTGGGCGCCGCCGTCATGGCCTGCGGCTATGCGGTGCGCATCGCCGACAGCCGCGATCTGTGGATGATCATCGTGGGTGCGGCGGTGGTCTCGACCGGCACCACCCTGGCCTACTCGGCGCTCCCCACCCTGATCCTGCGCTCCGTCCCGGCGGAGCAGACGGCCTCCGCCAATGGCGTCAACGTCCTGATGCGCACGATCGGCCAGGCCACGTCCAGCGCCGCCGTCGCTGCCATCCTGGTGCACCACACCAGCGACGTCGGCGGCGCCCGGGTCGCCACGCTGCACGGCTACCTGCTGGCGTTCACCATGGCCGGCGCCATCGCCCTGGTGGCATGCGCCGCAGCCCTGGTCATCCCGCGCGACGCGGCGGCGGCCAAGGTGCCGCGCCAGGCACGCCGCAGGGTCCCGGTCGCCGCCCCGGAGAGGACCGGGAAGGGAGCGTAAGGGCATGAGTACCCCCGCACCCGCCCCCCGGCGGGACGCCGAGGCGAGCAAGTCCGCCATCCTCCGCGCGGCCCGGCACCTGCTGGCCCGGCGCCCGCACGCCGACATCACGCTCAAGGACGTTGCCGAACGGGCCGGGGTCAGCCCTCCGCTGATCGTGAAGTACTTCGGCAACAAGAACGCCCTGTTCGCCGGAGTCATGTCCTTCGAAACCGACGCCGGTGCCCTACTGGACGCCCCTCTCGGCGAGCTGGGTGCCCACATGGTCCGGCACATCCTCACGGGCCAGCGCGAACGGGGGGTCGACCCGCTCCTGCGGATCGCTTTCGCCCCGCTGCACGGCCAGGACGGCGATGTCCTGCGGGTGAACTTCCGTACCCAGGTGGTGGATCAGCTCGCCCTCCGCCTGACCGGCCCCGACGCAGGGCTGCGTGCGGAGCTGGCCGTGGCGCAGTTGGTGGGCCTGGGCGTGATGTACGGAATCGCGCGCGGCCCCGAGCTCCGCGCGGGGGCGATCGAGGATGTGGTGCGGCGTTTCGCCCCGACGGTGCAGGTACTGCTGACGCCCTGACGCTGCCAGACGGGCAGCCATTCCGGCCGGGCCCGCACGGCCTCGCCTCCGCGCCGGTCGCCGTTCTTCCACAGCTCGCATGCGGGGTCCGGCTGCGTCGTCATCTCCACCCGCTTCGCGAGCACGCGCAGCCTGGCGAAGTTCATCGCCGTGGTCCCTGGAGCAGGTCGGCGATCTGGTAGTGGTCGACGGTGCGGTCGTAGTCGAGTACGTGGGACCGGGCCTCGGGCTCGACCGCGGCGACGGCGGTGTCGGGGCCGGTGAAGGCGCGGACGGCGTCGAAAGACTCCCACACGGTCAGCACACGTATGCGCACGAGCCGCGCGCCGTCCCGGGTCAGCAGAAAGGCCGTGTGGAAGCCGGGCAGTGCAGACAGCCGCGGCAGCACGGCGCCCGTGAAGTGCCGGGCGTACGCCCCGGCGCCCTCGGGGGTGGCGGTCGCGCCCCAGTCACGCAGGATCATCTCCGGTGTCCTCTCGTACGGTGGCGGGGTGGGGGTGCTCCCCCGGGCGACAGTCTCGGCCGGGGCGCGGGGCGCCGGCTTGAACATCCGTGCTCATCCGCGCTCCGGCCTACGATGTGGCGATGCGGCACACGATGCCCGTGGCCCGCGGCGACGGGTTCACCCTCGAAGAGCAGCGGATGCACTCCGACACCGACCGCTGGTGGCCCGCGCAAGCCCACGAGCGTCACGCGCTGATCCTCGTCCGGCGGGGCGTCTACGCCGTGCGGCTGCGCGGCTGGCAGGCAACCCTCGATCCGGTCAGCGCCTTCGCCGCCGCCCCCGGCGACGAGCAGACCATCGCCCACCGCCCCGGCGCCCGCGACACGTGTACCGTCCTGACCCTCGACCCGCCGCTCCTCGACGACCTCACCGCGGGGGGCACCCGGCTACTCGACCGGCCCGTCGTCGTCGACGGCCGCACGCAACTGCGCCACCGCCTCCTGCTGCGTCACGCCCGGCGCGGCGCGGACCCCTTCACCCTGTTCGAGCAGGCGACCCGGCTGGCCACCGACGTCCTGCGGCAACCCGTCCCGCAACCCGCCGGGGCGCAGCGCCCGGCCACGCTGCGGGCCCAGCGGCGCATCGTCCGCGACGCCCGCGATCTGCTGGTCGCCGACCCGGCCGGACTCTCGCCTACCGACCTGGCCCGCGCGGTCGGCGTCTCACCGCACCACCTCAGCCGGATCTTCCACCGCCACCACGGGCGGACTCTCAGCCAGTTCCGCCTTCAGGTACGCATCCATCACGCGCTCGACCGCATCGAGGCGGGCGAGTCCGACCTGTCCGCCCTCGCCGCCGATCTCGGCTTCGCCGACCACGCCCACCTCACCCGGACCCTGCGCACCCACCTCGGCCACCCACCCACTGCACTACGCCACCTCCTGTGCACCGGCGGACCGTCCACACCCGCCTGCGCGGACCGTCCGCACGCGTAGCCGCCTGTCCGTGCCGCAGCGGCGCCGCACACTCCGGGAACTCCTGCACGCCGGCCGTACTCCGGGCAAGCTGACGATCGCCGGAGGACGCGACGCCCTTTCCACGTGCGTCAACGGCCCCTCTTGGCCGGTCCCGGAGCTTCTCGCATCTACAGTGGAGCGCATGGCGGATTGGCACCTGTCCCGCACCTTCGAGAGCACCTCCGGCGTCGTCCGGTGGGACCGGCTCGGCGACCCGGGCGCGGAGCCGCTGGTCCTGCTGCACGGCACACCGTTCTCGTCGTACGTCTGGCGGCCCGTGGCCCGGGCGCTGGCCAACCGTTACCAGGTCTACGTCTGGGACATGCCCGGCTACGGCGCCTCGGAGGCGACCGTGGGCCAGGACCTCTCACTGGATGCGATGAGCGGGGTCTTCACCGACCTCCTCGACCACTGGCGGCTGGACCGGCCCCTGGTGGCCGCGCACGACTCCGGCGGGGCCGTCGCCCTCGGCGCTCATCTGCTGCGCGGCGCCCGCTACCGCGCCCTCGCCCTGGTCGACGCCGTCTCCCTGCCGCCCTGGGGCAGCCCGTTCTCCACCCTGGTCGGCGAGCACGCCGAGGTGTTCGCCCGGCTCCCGCTCCCGGTGCACGAAGCGGTGGTGCGCGAGTACGTGCAGTCCGCCAGCAGCCCCGGCCTCCACCCGGCCGACCTCGACAGGCTGGTCGGCCCCTGGCTCGGCGAAGCGGGCCGCGCGGCCTTCTACCGCCAGCTCACGCAGCGCCTGGACGACCGGCGCTACACGGACGCCATGCAGCCCCGCTATTCCGCGATCGACCTGCCCGTGCTGGTCTGCTGGGGCGAGGACGACACGAGTTGGGTACCACTCGCCCGCGGCCACGAACTCGCCGCACTCGTCCCCGGCGCCCGGCTCCACACCCTCCCCGACGCAGGCCACCTGGCCCCGCTCGACGCCCCCGCCGAACTCGCCACCACCCTCCTGACCTTCCTCGCCTCCGTGCCCTGACGGCCGGTACGCGCCCGAACCGGCGATCGCACCTGATCGGCGCCGGGAGCGCGGGGGCGGTGGGTTGGGGGGCTGCCGACATGAGGGTGAGCGGCGGCGATCGGCAGTACGGCGGGAAGCGGCGAAGTGCCCGACCCGCCTGGAGCCGAGAAGCGCGGCGCGGCCGGCCCGCTCCTCGGCTCTTGCGACGGGCGCTAGCTGAGCCGGCCGAGGCCCGGCACCAGCCGGCCGACCCTTGCGGCGTAGTGAAGGTAGTCCGAGCCGTGGATGCGGCGCAGGTAGGGCTCCTCGACCAGGCGGATCACGAGTTGATTGGCGGTCACGAGGGCGACGAACCCGACCACGCCGACGACGCCGGGCACCATGAGGATCAGCCCGGCGCAGGTTAAGAGCGCGGTGGTCGTGACCGGGTTGCGCACGAACCGGAATGGTCCCGAAGTAATCAGCGCGGTCCGCTCGTCGGGATCGACACCGACCCGCCACGAGTTGCCCATCGCAAGCTGGGCGGCGAAGGTGGCGACAATGCCCACCCCCGCCAGCACCACGCCCACGAGCGCGACGGGCGTGCTGTCCACCACCGGACCCAGCCCTGCCAGCGCGGTGACCGGGGAAACCACGCCCAGGGCCAGAAGCCCGATCGCGCCCAGCGACTCACCCAACCTCTGTAAGGGGCTCTGAGTTCGCGTCTTGCCTCGCACACCTGTGTCACCGGTGCGGCGCACCTGAATCAGCACCCGTACGCCCATCACCATCGCGATAAGCAGGGTGAACATCACCAGAGCAGTAACGGCCATTGGTGTTGGCCTCCTTCCTTTCCACAGAACCTCACCTCGCCCGGCGAGTCCGGAACATCGTCGCCGTGGGTATGTCAACTCCCGCCGCCGCTCGGTGCCGTGGAGAAAGCGTCATTGACTATTCGGGAGCGCGGCGGATAGATTCAGCAAGGTCCCCGGGTGGGGCCTGGGAGCCCCGAATCTCGACACGTACGACTACGAGCAGCGGCACGCAGTCGAATCACGCGGCCGCCAGGAGATCCGACAAGCTCGCCTCCGCTACGAGGCGACCCTACTGGTCGCAATCCTCAACGAATCGCTGTGACGGCAGTTGGCCTGCCGTTCGGGCTTACCAATCCCGGTTGGCAATCAGCTCTTCTCCGTCCGCGTCCGCGAACCCGCAGGCCGACGCGGCATACCAGAAGTCCTCGGCGATCTCCTCGCGCGCCACCGCTCGAACTCACTTCCGACTGCCTCGAACTCCGTCTCCAGCAAATGGAATTCGTCCGTCGCGGACATTGCTCTAGTTACAAGCCGCGTCGGCGGTCAGTCCAGGTCGGACATGTCGAGTACGAATCGGTAGCGGACGTCGTTGCGCTCCAGGCGTTCGAGAGCGGTGTTCACCTGGGACGACGGCAGTAGTTCGATGTCTGCGGTGATCTCGTGTTCGGCGCAGAAGCGCAGCATGGCGGCGGTGGACGGGCGGCCGCCGCTGCCGGCGGAGCCGAGTTTCTTGCGGCCGATGAGCAGGTCCATGGTGTCCACGGTGACCGGTCCGAGGTGGCCGAGGTTGCTGAGGGTGCCGTCCATGGCGGTCATCCGCAGGTACGGGGCCAGATCGTGGGGTGCGGAGATGGTGTCGATGACCACGTCGAACTGGTCGCGGACCGCTTCCATCTGCGTGGAGTCGGTGGACACGACGAATCCCTGCGCCCCCAGGCCGCGGGCTTCGCCGGCCTTGTCCGGAGTGCGGCTGATGACGGAGGTCGTCGCGCCGAGCGCGGTCGCCATCTTGACCGCGAGGTGCCCCAGGCCGCCCAGTCCGGCCACGGCGACGGTGCTCCCTGGGCCCACGCCGAGCGCCCGCAACGGTTCCCAGACGGTGACGCCGGCGCAGAGCAGGGGGGCTGTGGCGGCAGCGTCGAGGCCCGCGGGGAGGTGGTAGGCGAAGCGATGGTTCACGACGTACTCGCGGGAGTATCCGCCCAGCGTGGTCGTCCCGTCGTGCCGGTCGGCTCCGCCGTAGGTCAGTGTCGGGAACTCGCGGCAGAAGTTCTCCTGACCGGCCCGGCACATGCGGCAGGTGCCGCACGAGTCGACGATGTTGCCGACGGCCACGGGGGCTCCTGGGGACAAGCCGGAGACCGCGCTGCCGGCCTCGGTGACCACGCCGGTGAACTCGTGCCCGGGTACGAGCACACCGTTCGCGTCGCTCTCGTGCGCGTGCAGCGCGTGGAGGTCTGTGTGGCAGACGCCGCAGTACTCGACACGTACCGCGATGTCGTCCGGGCGCAGGTCCCGGCGCTCCAGCGCCGCGCGGCGCAGGGTCCGCGTCGCGCCGTCCGCCCGCCATCCGGTCGTCGTGCGCATCGCCATCTCCTCAGACAGACTGTTCGGTCTATTTGACCGTAGGCGCCCGGGAACCGAAACGCAAACAGACAGGTCTGTCTGTTACGCTTCGCCGCATGCCTGACCAGCCGTCCAGCAGCCGCGGAGCCGCGACGTACCAGCGCATCGTTGACGCCGCCACCCGCGAATTCGCCCAGCACGGCATCGCCGGCGCACGCATCGAGCGGATCATCGCCGCCGCACGCACCAACAAGGCGCAGCTCTACGGCTACTTCGGCAACAAGGATGCGCTCTTCGACGCGATCTTCTTCGCCTCGCTGGAGCGGATCACCAATGTCGTCCCCATCGATGCCACGGACCTAGCCGACTGGGCGGTGCGCCTCTACGACGAATACCTCAGCCGCCCCGATCTGATCCGGCTCGCGACCTGGGCGCGCCTGGAGCGGCGCCCGATCGGACATCTCGTGGCGGACCACGATCGCTACGACGACCACAAACTCCGCGTCATCGCAGAGGCCCAGGCCGCTGGGCGCATCAGGCAGGGAGACCCCTTCGATGTACTGGCCATGGTCATCGCCATGTCCATGGCCTGGTCGCCGGTGAGCAACGTCTACGCCGCCTCTGCCCAGGAGAGCGCGGACGTGCACGACCAACGGCGTGCGCTGCTCCGAGACTGCGTACAACGCGCCGTCGCCCCGGACCGGGGAGCCTGAGCACACCGCGACGGCTCGCAGCTTCCGGATGCTCCATTGCCGTGTGCGGTCGTCCAGTTGAAGGCCGGTCAAGCGAGACCGTCGTAGGGCACCCGGCCGGGTGCCCTACGACGGGGTGAGGGCCGCTCCCTATCCCTCTCGGCAGGCGGGTACGGGTGCTAGCGGGTCAGTCCTGGACTTGGCCGCGGTAGCCCACGGGGCCCTCGTTGGGGAACTGGGCGGTTCCCTCGAAGCGGGTGCCGTCGTCGAAGAACGTGACGGAGCCCTTGCCCTCGTCGCCGCTCCAGGTCACGGTCGTTCCGGTCGACGGGCGACCGTCTGCCGGGACGACGTCGCCGCGGTTCGCGATGCTCAGTGACAGCGGCTGATCCTGCTGCCAGCCGCCGCCCCCGGTGTGAATCTCGGTGTCGTAGACAGCCATGGGTCCTACCTTCCTGAGCCGACAGGCGGGCGGCAACTCGCCCACCCCGTGCGGCTACATTCCCCGTGGTGACAGCTACCGCCGCGACCGCGGGGACCCGCTGGATGAAACCACCCCGCGGAACGACCCCCGGGACACACGGACGAGTTCGCCGGAGCTTCGGCCCCGTGGGGGTGCCCGGTTCTACGGGGTGGGGATTCCTGCCGGGCGGACGGGGCGGCCCAGGCGTACCGGTACGCCCGGCGAGTACAGGACGCTGACCGGCGCGCCGGTCGGCGCGGGCAGGCCGGCCGCCGCGATCAGGTTCTCCTCGCAGTCGATCAGCTCGGCGCGGTGCAGCGGCCAGCGGGGGTGGTCGTTGGGCAAGTAGCCCGTACTGCCGAAGAACATGTTGTGCAGGCCCCAGCGCGCGGTGAGGAAGTGCTCCAGTTCCGTCGCCTCCTCGATCGGCTCCCCCTGCCGCACGGTCAGGCGGCTGTACGCACCGCGCGGTCCCGGCCAGCGGCGGGAACTCGTGTAGCTGACGGTGTCGCCGGTCCTGCGGACGGTCATCCGCGACCAGAGGTACGGCAGCCCGAAGCCGAGCCGGCCCATCACCACCGGGATCAGCCGGGCGGCGTCCATCGAACGGAACACCACACCGCGCCGCCCGTACGCGTCGACCGAGTACAGGCGCACATTGGTCTCCGGGAACGTCCCGAGATACGGCACGCCGGGCAGCCGAAGCCACCCGACACGATGCATCCGAAACGCCACCAGCCCGACGTACGTGACCCCGTCGTGGGTGTCCGGCACCGTCCCGGCGGGCAGCAGCCGCGCCACGGCACCCGGCTCGACGGCCCAGTGGACGAAAGCCAAGTCGAGCCACTGCTGGGTGAGCAGCGGGAAACGCACCGCGTGCGGCGCATCGGGCGTGAGCGAAACAGGCTTGTGCACCACGCCAGAATGACAGCGCGCTCTCCAGCGCCGACGAGGACCCCGGCCGCCGGGCACCGGAATCGGGCGGCGGGTGCTTCGACGCGGGTGGTGGGCGGAGGTACCCTCCACGCGAAGCCGGACCGGCCGGCGGCGGATCGGCCCTCCGCCACTACAACAGCCCCGTGGTCGCGGCACCGGTCCCGGGGCGCGGGAGTCCTCATGACCGTACTGAGTCAGCTCACCGACGCTCTCCGTACCGGCCGCATCGAGGTCGTCGACCTCACCGCGCCGCTGTCGAGCCGGACGCCGATCCTCGAACTTCCGCCGCAGTTCGGCCAGACGCAGCGGTTCGAGCTTGCCGAGATCAGCCGGTACGACGAGCGCGGGCCGGCCTGGTACTGGAACAACTTCCGCAGCGGCGAGCACACCGGCACCCACTTCGACGCCCCGAACCACTGGGTCACCGGCCGCGACGGTCACGACGTCGCCGAGGTGCCGGTGGAGCGGCTGATCCGGCCGGTCGTCGTCCTGGACGTCGCCGAACGGTGCGCGGCCGATCCGGACTTCCTGCTGGAGGTGGACGACGTCCGGGCCTGGGAGCGGGAGCACGGGCCGCTGCCGGACGGTGGATGGCTGATCTACCGTACGGGGTGGGACGCGCGGGCCTCCGGGCAGGAGGAGTTCCTCAACGCCGACGGTACGGGGCCGCACACGCCGGGCATGAGCGTGGAGTGCGCCCGCTGGCTCGCCGAGGAGTCGCCGGTCGTGGGGATCGGGGTGGAGACGGTGGGTACGGACGCGGGCGCGGCGCACTCCTTCGACCCGCCGTTCCCGTGCCACGCGTACCTGCTCGGCAGCGGGAAGTACGGGCTGACGCAGTTGCGCAACGCCGGCCGGCTGCCCGCGACCGGCGCCGTCCTCGTCGCCGGCCCGCTGCCCATCGTCACCGGATCCGGCGCGCCGGCGCGGGTCCTCGCCCTGGTCGAGAGGTGAGTGGCCCGTGCTCGCCGCCCGTGCGGTAGGTCTCGCGCTTGCCGGGGCCGGGGTGGACCAGGTCTTCGGCGTCGTCGGTTCCGGCAACTTCCATCTCGCCAACGCGCTCATCGAAGGCGGGGCGCGGTTCGCCGCGGCCCGGCACGAGGGCGGCGCGGCGACGATGGCCGACGCCTACGCCCGGGTCTGCGGCCGGCCGGCCGCGGTCACCGTGCACCAGGGCTGCGGGCTGACCAACGCGCTGACGGGGATCGCCGAGGCCGCCAAGAGCCGTACCCCGATGGTGGTGCTGGCCGCCGAGGCGGATTCACCGCACTCGAACTTCCACGTCGACCAGGCCGCCCTGGCGCGGGCGGTCGGGGCGGTCCCGCGGCGGCTCACGGACCCGCGGACGGCCGCGGCGGAGGCGGTCGACGCGGTGGCCACGGCCGTGCACGAGCGCCGTACCGTCCTGCTCAACCTCCCCCTCGGCCTCCAGGCGCAGGACTGCCCGCCGCCCGGCGCCCTCTCCCTCCCGCCGCCGCCCGCTCCCCTCGAACCGGCCGGGGACGAGGTCGCACGGCTGGCGGAGGCGGTGGGCCGGGCCGAGCGGCCGGTGTTCGTCGCCGGCCGGGGCGCCCGCGGGTACGCCGCGGAACTACGGGCCGTCGCCGCCCGCTCGGGCGCGCTGCTGGCCGAGTCGGCGGTGGCCAAGGGCCTCTTCCACGACGACCCCTGGGGCATCGGCGTCTCCGGCGGCTTCTCCTCCCCCACGACGGCCGAGTTGATCGGCGGTGCCGACCTGATCGTCGGGTGGGGCTGCGCGCTGAACATGTGGACGATGCGGCACGGGAAGCTCATCGCGCCCGGCGCCGTCGTCGTCCAGGTGGACGACACCGCCGCGGCGCTCGGAGCCCACCGGGAGCTTGCGTTCGGCGTCCACGGCGACGTGGGCCGTACCGCCGCGGCGCTGACCGCGGCCCTGCCCGCCGACCGGAGCGGGTACCGCACCGCGCAGGTCCGCGAGCGGCTGCGCGCCGGAACGGCCTGGCGGGACGAGCCCCGTACGGATCTCACGGCATCCGGGCGCATCGACCCGCGGACGCTGTGCGTCGGACTGGACGACCTGCTGCCGGCCGAACGGCTCGTCGCCGTGGACTCCGGGAACTTCATGGGCTACCCCTCGATGTTCCTGTCAGTCCCCGACGAGGCCGGGTTCTGCTTCACGCAGGCGTTCCAGTCGATCGGCCTCGGCCTCGCCACGGCGATCGGCGCGGCGCACGCCCGGCCGGACCGGCTCACCGTGGCGGCGCTGGGGGACGGCGGGGCGCTCATGGCCGCCGCGGAGCTGGAGTCGGTCGTACGGCTCGGGCTGCCGATGCTCGTCGTCGTCTTCAACGACGCGGCCTACGGCGCCGAGGTGCACCACTTCGCGCCCGGCGGGCATCGCATGGACACGGTCGCCTTCCCGGACACGGACTTCGCGGCCATCGGCCGCGGGTACGGGTTCGAGGCGGTGACCGTACGGTCGCGGGGAGATCTGGACGGGGTGGCGGAGTGGCTGGCGGGGCCACGGCGGGGGCCGATGCTCATCGACGCGAAGGTCGTCAACGACACCGGCGCGTGGTGGCTGGAGGAGGCGTTCCGCGGTCACTGATGGGGGCAGGAGCCGTCGCTCAGCAGCGCCGGGTCGCCCATTCCCGTTCGGGTGGGTGACCAGGGGGTCGGCGTCGGCGGGGGTGCCGAAGCGGGCGAGCGCGATGCAGTAGGCATCGCCCACGTAGTCCTCGCCGGCGAGGATGGGTTCGCCGAGGTCCATCCTGCCGCCTGGGGTGCGGGGCGTCCGTGGCGGGGTGGGTCGGGGCGGGGCGGCGGAGAGCGGCGGGGGTGGCCGTCGGTTTCCGCGGCGTGGGCGTGGGTCAGAAGAACGAGCTGTCGCCGCCCAGTTGGACCGCCCCGTAGTACGCCTCGGCGGCGTTGACGCAGGCGAGGTGGGAGACCAGGGAGTTGTAGCGATCGTCGCAGACGCGGCGCATTTCGGTGCGGAAGCGGCCGTCGATCCAGTTCTTCGTCTCGCGCGTCGGGCTGAGCTTCAGTTCGTGGTCGGCGCCGTAGTTCCGGTAGCCGAAGTCGTGCTCGACGCACGCGGGGCGGAACACCTCGCTGTACGGCGCGAAGCCGGTGGGGACGGAGCAGCCGTCGTTCGTCCAGTTGAACGGCGAGACATGCGGGGTTTCGGCGAACTCCCGGTAGGTGAGGTTCATGATGGCGTCGGCCTGCTCGCGCAGCGTCGGCGCTGCCGCGGGAGCGGTGGTCGGGGTAGCGGTGTCGGCGGCCAGGGCGGGGGCGGCGCCGGCGAGGGTGCCGCCGAAGATGGCTGCGGTCAGCAGGGCCAGCGTGGCGGCGGTGGTCGACAGGTTGGTGCGCAGGGCGGCGACGGCGGCCCGGCTGCGGGTGATCTTGTTCATGCCGGGAGGCTGCGCACCGGTGTCGCGATCATGCGTCCGGTGGTCCGGGTCCGCCCTTACGTGTCCGGCGTGCCGCCCGGTTGACGGCGGCCGGCCGGCGGCACCCGCCCGGCGCGGAGGGCGTCTGTGCGCTCCGTACCGGGCAGGCTCCGCTCACGGTCAGGGAGCGTCGAGGGAGTCCTCGATCCCCTTCATCTCCTCTTTCGCGACCTCGTTGGCAAGCTTCTCGGCGGTCTTGTCGTCGATGCCCTCGCAGTCCTCGGGACGGTCGTCGGCGGCGTTCTCGTCGCCCGCCTGGTAGTCCTTGAGCTGCTGAGTGATGGCGTCCTTGCAGGCTGCCTCATCCGGCTCGCTGTCACTACCGCAGCCGGCCACGGCGAAGGTCAGAGCCGCCGCGGCCACAGCAAGAACGGAAGCACGGGCAGTGCGCTTGTGCATGTTTCCCCTAGCAAATACGTGTTCGGACCGGTGAATCCTGTCCGACTCCGGCAGCCCGTGTCCTCCGGTGTGACTGTTTGGTGACATGACCGGGACACGATCACAAGGATTCGGGGCGTCAGGTCCTGAGCGGGTCTGCGCTTCTACGCGGGTCACCCGAACGGCGCGCCCCAGGGGGTTGGCCGTGTGCGGCGGGCCGAGGCTGGGGGAACCGCACGCACCCGTGGGAGGACGCAGATGGCCACGCCCGATCCCAGCGACCGCTCGGACTTCGAGGACGCCGACCGCGGCTTCCTCGCCGGGCCTGTCGAGCGCCAGGTCACGGCCGCGGACGGGCGGGTGGTGTGGGACTTCGACGACACCGGCTTCCTCGAAGCCCTACCCGACGGCAGCCATCCCGACACCGTCGACGCGAGCCTGTGGCGGCAGGCCAGGCTGTGCGCCCGCGCCGGGTTGTACGAGGTGACCGACGGCGTCCTCCAGGTGCGCGGCTACGACCTGTCGAACATGACCCTGATCGAGGGCGAGCGCGGGGTCCTCGTCGTGGATCCGCTGATCTCGCGGGAGACCGCCGCCGCGGCGCTGGCCCTGTACCGCGCGCACCGCGGCGACCGGCCGGTCACCGGCGTGGTCATCACGCACTCGCATCTCGACCACTTCGGCGGCATCCTCGGCGTGCTCGACCCGGAGGCGGACGTCCCGGTCCTCGCGCCAGCCGGGTACCTGGAGCACTCCGTGGCGGAGAACGTCTACGCCGGCACCGCGATGCTGCGCCGCGGCTTCTACTACGGCGGCATGAACCTGGAGCGCGGTCCCGCCGGGCTGGTCGGCATGGGGCTGGGCTTCACCGCCTCCACCGGTACGCCCGCCCTGCTGCCCGCCACGAAGGACGTCACCCACACCGGGCAGGCCGAGACGGTCGACGGCGTGCGGTTCGTCTTCCAGATGACGCCCGGCACCGAGGCCCCGTCGGAAATGAACTTCCTGCTGCCCGATCACCGCGCGCTGTGCATGGCCGAGAACGCCACCCACAACCTGCACAACATCCTGACGCTGCGCGGTGCAGTCGTGCGCGACGCCCGGGTCTGGTCCCGCTATCTCGACGAGGCCCTGCGGCTCTTCGCCGCCGACGCCGACGTGCTGTTCGCCTCCCACCACTGGCCCACCTGGGGGCAGGAGGCGATGCGCGGCTTCCTGACCGAGCAGCGCGACCTCTACGCCTACCTCCACGACCAGACGCTGCGCCTGGCCAACCAGGGGCACACCGGCACGGAGATCGCCGAGATCATCGAGATGCCGCCGTCGCTCGCCGCGTCCTGGCACACCCATGGCTACTACGGCACCGTCAGTCACAACGTCAAAGCCATCTACCAGCGCTACCTCGGCTGGTACGACGGCCATCCCGCCTCGCTGTGGGAGCACCCGCCGGCCGAGACCGCCAAGCGCTACGCCGACTGCATGGGCGGCATCGACGCCCTCGTGGCCAAGGCCCGGGCGTACACCGACGACGGCGATCTGCGCTTCGCCGCCCAGCTCCTCAAGCACGCCGTGTTCGCCGACCCCGGCCACACGGGCGCCAGGAACACGCTCGCCGACGTCTTCGAACGGCTCGGCCACGGCGCCGAGTGCGCCACCTGGCGCAACTGCTATCTCGTCGGCGCCCGCGAACTGCGCGAGGGCGTCGGGCACACCGACATCGCCACGGGCAACATGATGGCCGCCCTCAGCGTGGAGCAGCTCCTCGACTCCTTCGCCATCCTCGTCGACGGCCCCCGGGCCTGGGACCACCACCTCACCCTGGACTGGCACGTCACCGACCTGGGCGAGCGCCACCGCGCCACCCTCTCGCACGGCGCCCTCACCCACCACCGCCTTGCCGACCAGCCCGCCGAACCGGCCGACGTGTCACTGACCCTGGTCAAGGGCCAGTTGCTCACGCTGCTGGCGGGCGAGGATCCGGACGGCATCGAGCACACCGGCGACCCGGGTGCGCTACGCACCCTGCTGTCCGTCCTCGACAAGCCCGACCCGGACTTCGCCGTCGTCACCCCCTGAGAACCGGAAAGGACAGGCGGCGGGTCAGCCCGCGGGCGGCGGACCCCAGCCGCCGTGCTGCTGGTGCGGGGGCGGCGGGGCGCCGTAGGGCTGCTGGGCGGGGTACGCCGGGGGCTGCTGCGCGGCGCGCTGGGCCGAGCCGCCGGGGCTCCGGTCCAGGACGCCGCAGGCGACCGCGCCGATCATGAGGCCGATGCCCAGGTACGAGCTGGACTCGCGGATCTGCTGGAACTCGATGCTCTCCACGTCCGATCGCTCGGCGATCATCGGCATCACGAATCCCTGCACAAGGAAGTACAGGCCGCAGACGAAGAGCACCCATCCGAAGATTTTCATAGGCGGCACCCTACGTCGGGCCCGCGCGCCACCACGCCGGATTCCGCTTCCCGAAGTCCGTGCGGCCGCACCGGCGTTCAGGCTATGTCGCCCGCCCACAGCCAGCGCCCCGGAGCACCGGGGGCAGGGGCGTACGTGGCCCGCCCGCCGGCGCCGAAGCGTCCCAGCTCGGTGGGCAGGGCCGCGCCGGCGGCGGTCTCCCGCGCGCTCCAGCCGGTGATGTCGAGCAGCAGGCCGTCCAGCGGGCCGCCGACCAGCTCGGCGTAGTCCCGGCCCGGCCGCGGCCCCGGGTGCGGGTCGTCGTGATCCGTGCCGTAGACCCGGCCGCGCAGCAACTCCTCGTCCCTGTCCATGACCCCAGCCTCTCAGCCGCCACCGACAGTCGGGGCCGGCCGGCCGTGCGGGGCCGGGGAGGCGCCCGTATGCTGCGTGCATGGCATGCCGTATCACCGAGCTGGTCATCGACGCCGCCGACCCCGAGCGGCTCGCCGCGTTCTGGAGCGAGGTCCTCGGCTACGTCGAGCTGGACCGGGACGACAGCGGCATCGAGATCGGTCCGCCCGACGCCGGCTTCGGCGGGCTTCAGCCGACCCTCGTGCTGAGCCTGAGCAGCGACCCGCGCAGGGGGAAGCTCCCCCTGCACATCGACGTCAACGCCACCGACCGCGACCAGGAAGCGGAGCTGGAGCGGCTGCTCGCGCTCGGCGCCGTCCACGTCGACGTCGGCCAGACCGGCGCGGAGAGCTGGTACCCGCTCGCCGATCCCGAGGGGAACGAGTTCTGCCTGCTCCGTTCCCAGGTGCAGCCTCTCGCGTGAGGCCGGTGACGCCGCCGGTCAGGTGTCGAAGCGGCGGCGCGCGTCCTCGATGCGGCCCAGGTACTGCTGCGTCCAGCCGCACATGGCGTCGACCGTGGCCCGCAGGGCGCGGCCCGGCTCGGTGAGGGTGTACTCGACGCGCGGCGGGACGGTCGGGTAGACCTTCCGGTCGACCAGTCCGTCGCGCTCCAGCGTGCGCAGGTTCTGCGTGAGCATCTTGTGGCTGACGCCCTCGACCTCCCTGCGCAGCTCGCCGAAGCGCAGGGTGCGCTCGCCGAGGGCCTCGATGATCAGGAGCGCCCACTTGTTGGCGACGTCGGAGAAGATCTCCCGCGCCAGGGAGTCCGCGCGCCTGAGGTCCGCGTCCTCGGGGAGGTCCGTGAGTTCCTGCTTGGTCACCATGTGGTTCCTCAGTTACCGAAGAGTGCGTTCTTCCAGGTCAGCGCTCACTCTCTTACAGTTTCCGAGTAACCGCAAGAGAGCACAGGGAAGGACCCCCAGCATGGCTGCTATCGACGCCTTCAACCACGGCGTGGCACCCGAGAGCGAGTTCGGCTACGCGCAGGCGATCCGGTCCGGCGGGCTGATCCACGTCTCCGGGCAGGTCGCGTTCGACGAGGACGGCGCGTTCGCGTACGCGGGCGACTGCGCCGGCCAGCTCAAGCTGACGTACGCCAACCTCGACAAGGTCCTGGCGCACTACGGCGCCACCCGCAACCAGGTCGTCTCGCAGACCGTGTACGGCGTGCACCTCCGGCGCAACGCCGAGGCGATCTCGGCGGGCAACCTGGCGTACTTCGGCGCCCACCGCCCCGCCAGCACCGTCGTCGGCGTCACGGAGCTGGCCTTCCCCGGCCAGCTCGTCGAGATCGCCGTGGTCGTGGACACCTCGCTGCCGGCCTGAGTACCCCGCGTCACATGCGCTCGGCGCCCGCCCTGATGGCCTCGCGGATACGGACGTAGGTGCCGCACCGGCAGATGTTGCGCAGGCCGTCGAGGTCGTCGTCGGTGATCTCGCGGCCCTCGGCGGCGACGCGGCGCACCAGCGCCACGGCGGCCATGATCTGGCCGGGCTGGCAGTAGCCGCACTGGACGACGTCCTGGTCGAGCCACGCCTGCTGCATGGGGTGCAGGTCCTCCGCGACCGTGTCCGCGAGGCCCTCGATGGTGGTGACCTCGTCGGTCGGCCGCAGGTCGGCGACGGGGATCGCGCAGGGGTTGACGGCCTTGCCGTTGAGGTGGCTGGTGCACGCCTTGCAGACGTTGATGCCGCAGCCGTACTTCGGTCCGGTGATGCCGAGGATGTCGCGCAGCACCCACAGCAGGCGCACGTCGTCGGCCACGTCGACGGTGACCTGCTCGCCGTTGACGCGGAAGGTGTGCTCGGGCACGGGGGGTCTCCTTGCCTCAGCGAGCCCGGTCCAGGCCGTCGGTGGGGGACTCGGGGATGGGCGGGACGGTCGGTTTGGGGGTGAACGACAGCGTGCCGTGGTTGATCGGGAAGACGGTGGGCATCGTCCCGGTCGCGCGCCCGTACGCGCAGGCGACAGCGGCCATCGACGCGGCGACCCCCAGCTCCCCCGCCCCGCCGGGCTCGTCGGAGGTGTCGGGCATGACGATGATCTCCAGCTCGGGCGGGGTGTTCCACTGCCGGGTGTAGAAGTAGTTGTCCCAACTGGCTTCGAGGAAGTGCCCGTCGCGCAGGTGGAGGCTGGAGGTCAGGGCCAGCGCGATGCCGTCCATGATGCAGCCCATCATCTGGGCCTCAAGACCGCGCGGGTTGACGGTGAGGCCGACATCCACGGCGAAGACGGCCCTGGTGACGCGGGGTCCGGCGACCCCGTCGCGGATGGGGCGGTCGACGGTCTCGGGGCGGCAGTCGATCTCGACCAGGGCGGCGCTGACCGACTTGTACTCGGAGTGGAAGGCGATGCCCTGCGCGGTGCCTTCGGGCATCCGCCGCCCCCAGTCGCCGGCTTCCGCGGCTTTCCACAGGACGGCGCGCGAGCGTTCGTCGCGCAGGGAGTCGAGGCGGTAGCCGTACGGGTCCCTGCCCGTCTCCTCGGCGAGGCGGTCGACGATCAGCTCGCGGGCGCAGGTGACGTCCGGCGAGTAGACGTTGCGCATGCTGCCGGTGTTGAAGCCCTTGTCGGTCTCGTTGAGCAGCCGGGTGGCGACGCCGAACTCGTACGGCATCGACTGGCTGAGGTGGAAGAACGTCTGGGAGAAGCCGATGTCGCCGACCGGCAGTTGCGCGGCCATCGCGGTGAGCAGTTCGCCGAGCCCGTGGCCGAGGTCGGTGGCGACGCTGGTGTGCCGCTGCTTGAACGCCAGCACTCTGCCGCCGACGTGGTCGGCGCGTACCCGGGAGGTGGCCATCGGGTGCGTACGGCCCTGGCGGGCGTCGTCGGCGCGGTGCCACATGAGCTTGACGGGCTTGCCGATCCTGCGGGAGACCTCGACGGCCTCCAGCGCGGCGTCGAAGAACAGCTTGCGGCCGAAGGAGCCGCCGCCCTGGGTGACGTGGACGGTGACGCGGCCGAGGGGCAGTCCGAGCTTCGCGGCGATGGCCTCCTTGGCGACGATCGGGGACTTGAGTGCCGACCAGACCTCGGCGCGGTCGGCCCGTACGTCGGCGATGGCGCAGTTGGGCTCCAGCGCGCTGTTGCTGCGGAAGTGGAAGGTGAACTTGCCCTCCACGTGGGGGGTGAGCGGGGGCAGTCCCATCGGCGGCTCGGCCGCGGCGAGTTCGCGCAGCACGGTCTCGTCGGACTTGCCCTCGGCGGTGCCGGGCCGCCAGTCGACGCGCAGCGCGCGTACGGCGTCGATGCACTGGCCGAAGGTCTCTGCGCGCACGGCCACGCCGGTGTCGATGGGGACGACGTCGGTGACGCCGGGCATGGCGCGTACGTCGGCGAGGTTGGCGACGGTGCCGGGCCTGCCGTTGATGGTCGGCGGGCGGCAGACCATCGTGGGTTTCGCGTCGGGGACGTCGAGGTCCATCGTGAACTTCTTGCGGCCGGTGACGGCGTCGCGGGCGTCGATGCGGTTGTGGGGCCGGCCGATGACGGTGAAGTCCTCGCGCGCGGTGAGGCGGACCTCGACGGGCCGGGAGCGGCTGGCGGCGGCCTTCGGGGCGAGGGTGCCGATGTCGACGGAGGCGCCGGAGCGGTCGCGGACGGCGCCGTCGTGGAGCGTCAGGTGTGCGGCGGGCGAGCCGAGTTCGGCCGCGGCGGCGGCCAGCAGCCGGTGGCGGGCGACGGCGGCGGCGACGCGGATCGGCGTGTACGTCGCGATGGTGGTGTTCGAGGCGCCGGTGAGCTGGTTGAACAGCAGCTCGGGGCGGGCTTCGGCCAGCGTGACCCGTACCCGCTCGACCGGCACGGACAGTTCCTCCGCGATCAGCATGGCGGTGGAGGTCGTGATGCCCTGGCCGACCTCGACGCGGGGCAGGGCGAAGGAGACGGTGCCGTCGGGCTGGACCTCGACGGTGATGAGGCCGGAGGTGGGCAGGGCGGCGGCGGTCATGACGTCGTTGAGGTCGAGGAGTTCGGCAAGGTCGGGCGAGGACGGCAGGGCGCCGGCCGCGGGTGCGGGCGCGAGTTCGGCGGCGGCCACGAGGGTGGGCGCGGCCAGCACGTAGCCGAGGAAGCGCCGCCGGCCCGGCCCGGCGGGCGGATGTGCGCCGTTCGCTCCGGTCATCGTCCGGCTCCTTCCGCCCGGTTGCCCGTGGGTGCCTCCGTCCGGGGGCTTGTGCCCGCGGTGGGAGGACCCAGAACGTACCGGTAGGAGCGCCCCGGGGCCAGAAGGGATCCGGCCGCACGGCGCTCCGTGCGGCGGCGCCGTCAGCCGGGGCGGTGCGGCCCGGCGGCGGCACCGGTGTTCGGTGTGCTGCCGGCTGCCGCCGGTCCCGTACGGCCGGCTCACCCTGCTCGTACGGAGGCTCCCTGATCCGGACGCCCCGGCTCACCGGCCGCCGGTACGTCGAGCGTGCCCGGCTGCGCCGACTCGGCGTCGTGCAGCAGGGCTCGCAGCTCTCCGAACCAGGCGTCCAGGTCCTCCGCGCGCAGCAGTCCCGTGCCGATCAGCAGGCCGCGGAAGCCGGCCGCGAGGAGGGCTGCGGCATCCTCGGGGGTGGCGATGCCGCTGGCGCTGACGGGGAGGCCGGCGCCGGCGGCGCGGACGCGGGGCAGCAGGTCGTGGCTGCGGCTCAGGTCCGGGTCGTCGCTCTCGCGCCGCCGGATGTCCTTGTTGTTCACGGCGACGACGCAGGACCCGGCCCGGGTGAGCGCGGACAGTTCGGCGGCAGCGGTGATCTCGACGAACGGCGTGACGCCGTGGTCGAGGCAGGCGTCGATCAGCGTCGGCATCAGCCGGTCCGGCAGGATCGTGGCGGTCAGCAGCACGGCCGCCGCACCGGCCTCGGCGGCCTGCCTGATCTGCTTCTCCTTGGTGAAGAAGTCCTTGACGAGGACGGGCAGCGAGGTCGCGGCGACCACCTCGTCCAGGAGCCGGGCCGTGCCGCCGAACCAGGAGCCGGTGACGACCGAGAGCGCGGGCGCGCCCAACTCCTCGTAGCGGCGCACCAGGTCGGCGGCGCTGCGGCCCTGGAGCAGGTCCTCGCCGTCGGGCCCGGACCTCTTGATCTCCATGATCACCGGCAGCTCGGCCACCGCCAGCGCGTCGCCGAAGCGCTGGTCCGCCGCGTTCGTGCCGGTCGTGTCAGCCGGGAAGGGCATGCTGTTCCTCCTGCGTGGCCCGTCGCCGCGCCGTGTCCCAGGCGTGGCGGATGTCGCCGGCGAGTGCCGGCGAGAGGTTTCCGGCGGCGTCGCGTGCGCCGCTGTCGACGTCGATGCCGAGGTGGTGCTCGTGCGCCAGGGCGGTGCGGTGGCGTTCGGCGTTGGCCGCGGTGAGGCCGCCGGCGAGGACGAACGGCCGGTCCAGCCGCGGGAGCGCGGCGGCGACGGCGGGGGGATCCAGCGGGTGTCCGGTGGAGCCGATCCTGCCGTTGTCGCCTACGGAGTCGAAGAGGTAGGCGTCGCAGCCGGCGCGGTTGAAGGCGGTGAGGAAGGGGCGTTCCAGCACACGGTCGCCGCGGACGTGCAGCACCTTGACGAGCTTGGTGCCGGGCAGGGCGGCGCGGATCGCGGCGAGCCGGGCGGGGGTGAGGTAGCCGTGCAGTTGGACGGTCGGCACGCCGGTCCCGGCGACGGCGGCGGCGAGCCGCCGCGGGTCGTCGAGCAGGGTCACCAGGACGGGTTCGAGCCCCGCGGCCCCGGCGGCCCGGGCGAGGGGGCCCACGTCGCCGAGCGGGAGGTCGTACGGGCCCGAGGGGACCCCGTACCAGATGCCGACGGCGTCCACGCCCTGCCCGGCCAGCAGCCGCACCTCCGCCTCCGCGGTGATGCCGCACACCTTGAACCACACGGGGCTCAGCCCTTCCGCGCGGTGGCGTCGGCGTGCAGCGAGCCGGTGACCAGCCGGGTGCTGTCGGGGCCGGCGAAGATGCCGGGGTGCTCGGCGCGCATGCCGGTGATGAGCCGCTCGTAGGGCAGGTCGTCGAACTCGCCGTGCTCGCGGACGACTTCCATGTAGCGGGCGCCGTCGTCGTCGTAGGGGTGGTGGACGCTGTCGGCGGTGCCGTCGAAGTCGAGGGGGCGCATGCCGTACAGGCGGCACAGCAGCCGGTTGAAGACGGGGGTCGCGCGCACCCACGTGCCGTCGAGGTGGACGGTGGTGAAGGTGTGGTAGCAGAAGGTGTCCCCGCCGACGAGCTTGCGCAGCGCGGGCGACGACAGGTGGTTGCGCACGTCGGTGAGGACGAGGCGGGCGGGGATGCCGACGGCGCGCAGGGCGGCGGCGTAGAGCACGGACTTGTGGATGCACATGCCTTTGCCGGTACGGACCACCTGCGCGGCGGTGAGGCCGGTGCGGGACAGGTCCACGCCGTAGACCTCGTAGTTGATGCCGTCGCGTACCGCGTAGTAGAGGCGTACGGCCGCGTCCCTGCTGTCGAGCGCGTCCTCGGGCAGCGCACGGCGGACGAAGGCGAGGACTTCCGGGTCGTCGGAGTTGAGGAACTCGGTGGGCGCGAGGGCGCTTTCCAGGTCTGTCGTCGTCATCGGTGTTCTCCCGCGTCAGGCGGCGCGCCCCAGGCCGAGCGTCGCGGCGATCCGGTTGTACTGGGTCTCGGTGGTGCCGGAGTAGATGGTTCCGGCGACGGCGCTGCGCAGCTCCTGTTCGAGGCCGTACTCGGCCATGTAGCCGTTGCCGCCGAAGACCTGTACGGCGCCGAGGGCGGAGTCGAGCGCGGCGCGGCTGGCGACGAGCTTGGCGGTGGCCAGGTCCGCGGTGACCTTGCGGCCCGCGGTGAACTTCTCTGCCGTGTCGTAGAGCCACTTCCTGGAGGTCTCCAGGCCGATCTGCATGTCGACGATCCGGTTGGCGACGGCCTGGAAGCCGCCGATGGGCCGGCCGAAGGCGCTGCGCTCCCCCGCGTACTCGACGCAGCGGTCGAGGCGCCGGCGCATCTCCCCCGTGCTGACGATGAAGCCGCACAGGATCTCCCACGTCATCACGTGGTCCAGGACGAGGAATCCGGCGCCCACGCGGCCGAGGATGTGGGTCTTGGGCACCCGGCAGCCGTCGAGGAAGAGCGAGCAGAGCGGCGAGGACTTCAGCCCCATCTTCTCGATGGGGTTGCCGAAGGTGAGGCCGGGCGTGTCGCGTTCCACGAGGAAGGCGGTGACGCCGAGCGGGCCGGCGGCCGGTTCGGTCTTGGCGTAGACGACGACGAGGTCGGCGACGGGGCCGTTGCTGACGAACGCCTTGGAGCCGCTGAGGCGGTAGCAGTCGCCGTCGTCGGTCGCGGTGGTGCGCATGCCGAGCGCGTCGGAGCCGGTGTCGGGTTCGGTGATGGCGTGCGCGCCGATGGCGGTGCCGTCGCAGACCTGCGGGAGGAACCTGTCCTTCAGGGCGGTGGAGCCGAAGCGCTGGAGGGCGACGCCGGTGCTCACCATGTGGGTGGTGATGCCGAAGTTCAGGCCGGTGTTGCGGCAGCCGCGGCCCAGCTCCTCCAGCACGTACATCGTGGTGAGGAGGGACTGCCCGAGGCCGCCCCACTTCTCGTCGAAGGGCAAGCGCAGGAGCCCGGATTCCATGACGGCGAGCCAGGGTTCGCGGGGAAAGGCCGCTTCCCGGTCGTAGCGCGAGAAGTCTTCGCTGAACTTCTCGAACCAGAGGCCGATCCCTTCTTTCAGCCTCTCGTCGTCCTTCGACCACGCGATCACGGCGGGCTCCTTTGCTCGGATTGTTCCTGGCGGTCAGTAGCAGGAGGGTCCTGCACCGTCCAGGGAATGGGTCTCGTCACCCTTCAGCGCGGGGCTGAAGACGCAGACGAGGCGGAGGTTCTCCTCCGGGCTGGCGATGAGCCAGTGGGCGTCGTGCTGGTCGAGGGCGTAGAGCACGCCCGGTTCCAGCGGGTGGGTGTTGCCGGCCATGTCGACGACCTGGCCGCTGCCCGCTATGCAGTAGCAGGCTTCGAGGTGGTGGCGGTATTCGAGGAGGGACTTGGTTCCTGCCTCCACAATGGTGTCGGTGACCGAGTAGCCCATGTCGTCGGCCTCCAGGAGAAAACGCCGGCTGATGCCGTTTCCCCAGTCGACGTTGAGGGCGTCCTTCAGTCTTTTCACAATCACGTTTCTGCTCCCTTCGCGGTGTTCCTTTCTTCGGGGCGGAAGCCGGCCGCGGGCCGCAGTCCGGTGACGAACTGCTCGATGTCCCGCAGGAGGTCTCCGCCCTGCTGGTGGGCCTGCGCGATACGGCCGACGAGGGCGCTGCCGACGATCGCGGCCTGGGCCCCGAGCGAGCCGACGGCGCGGACGTCGTGGCGCGTGCGCACGCCGAAGCCGACGGCGACCGGGGCGGCGGCGGTGCGGTGCAGGGCGCGTACGGCCGGGCGCAGGCGGGCGGGGTCGGGCGGCGGGGCCGTGCCGGAGCGGCCGTAGCTGGCGACGAGGTAGATGTACGCGGTGGAGTGCCGTGCGGCGCGCGCCAGCACGTCCCCGGGGGAGTTGGCGTAGCAGGTGGTGACGACGCGCTGGCCGGTGTGCTCGGCGGCCAACCAGTAGGCGTCGGCCGCCCGCGGGGGCAGGCCGTGCAGGAGTACGGCGTCGGCGCCCGCGGAGCGGCTGCGGCGCAGGAACGGCTCGACGCCCAGGGGGCGTACCGAATACCGCCAGTCGGCGAGCAGCGCGATCTTGGTGTGCCGCAGCCGGGGCCGTACGCGCTCCACGAGGGCCATCACCTCGTCCACGCCGGTGCCGGCGGCCAGCGCCCGCTGGGCGGAGGCGCGGACGACGGGGCCGTCGGTGGCGGAGTCGGGGAACGGCACGGCGAGTTCGACGCAGTCGACGCCGAGGTCGTCGAAGAGCAGCAGGAGGTCGTGGGTGCGGTCCAGGCCCGGGTCCCCGGCGTTGAGGAAGAGCGCGAGGCCGGGGTCCCGGGGCGTACGGCCGGGGAAGAACGGGTCGTCGCCGGGCGGGGGCTGCGGTCGGCGGGTGAGATGGTCGCTAGGCGCGGGCACCGGCCACCTGCCTTGCCGTCTCCGTCCCGCGGCGTGCGCGCAGCCGCTCGACGAGCCGGGCCGCGGCGCCGTCGCGCAGCGCCTCCTGCGCGGCGTGGAACGCCTCGGGCAGGCTGCGGTCCGCGCCCGCCGCGACCGCGGCGGCGGCCGCGTTGAGGCAGATGGTCTCCAGCGCGGCGGCCGGGCCGTCGCCGCGCAGCAGCGCCAGCAGGTGCGTCTCGACGGCCTGGCCGGCGGCGGCCGGGCGCAGGTCGTCCAGGGTGCCGGCGTGCGGGTGGCCGCCGCCGGCGAAGCCGGGCGCGACCGCCGTCTCGGACCGGCCGGGGCCGGGCCGTACGGTGTTGGCGGCGAAGCTCAGCAGTTCGTCCGCGCCGAGGTCGTTGCGGGTCAGCCAGATGCCGCGGCGGGGGCGGCTGTCGGCGACGCGGGTGGCGACGGCGTAGAGGCCGGGGTCGGTGACGCCGGTGAGCTGGGCGCCGACGGGCACCGCGGCGAGGAACGGGCCGAGGCGGTTGAACGCGCCGCCGACCTGCTTCATGCCGTACGGCAGGACCGCGCGCGCCAGCCGGGTCAGCTCGACGGGGTAGACGAAGCCGCCCGCGAAGGCGATGCCGTGGGCGGCGAGCATGTCCTCGCACTCGGCGTAGCTTCCGGCTGTCGCGATGCCGAGGCGCTCCAGGGTGTCGAGGGAGCCGGAGCGGCCGGTGTAGCTGCGCGAGCCGGTCTTGACGACGCGGACGCCCATGGCCGCGGCGAGCAGGGCGGCGGCGGTGGTGACGTTGAACGTGGGCGGGCCGCCGCCGGTGCCGACGAGGTTGACGGTGCCGGGCCAGTCGGCGGGCAGGGGGTCGCGCCGGGCGTCGAGCGAGTCGAGCAGGGCGACGACGGTGTCCGCGTCGGGCAGCCGGGTGGTGAGGGAGGCGACGACGCCGAGGGCCTCGCCGGGCAGGAGGGCCTTGTGTGCGGCCCGCTCCCACAGGTCGTGCCAGCTCGCTTCGTCCACCGGGCGGTGGGCGACGAGGGCGGGCAGTACGTCGGTGGGCACGGTCAGCCGGCCTTCACCGCGGGGGCGGCGGATGCCACGAAGGCGTCGATCGACGCCGCGGTCCGGAAGTTGTCCGGGACGACGTCCATGGCGTCGATGTCGAGGGCGTACTCGTTCTCCAGCCAGCTCACCAGGGTGAGCAGCGCGAGGCTGTCGATCACGCCGTTGTGGAGCAGGTCGTAGTCGTCGGCCAGCTCGGCGGGCGGGATGTCCATCTGGTACTCCTCGACCAGATGGTGCTTGATGGCATCGATGCGGGACATTCCTTGTTCCTCCTTGGACGGGGTCTGCGATCTTGTACGGGTTCTGCGGTCAGAGGCTGTTCGCCACGGTCCGGCGGTCGATCTTCCCGGTGGTGGTCCGCGGCAGCGGCGCGTCCACGAACTCGATGCCGCTGGGGATGCCCGCGCGCGGCAGTTCCGCGGCGACGTGCTCGCGCAGCCGCAGGCTGTTGAGCAGGGAGCCGGCGGCGCGGTGGACGACCGCGTGGAGCCGTCTGCCGGTCCGCTCGTCGGGCAGGGCGAGGACGACGGCGTCGGCGACCTCGGGGTGGGAGCGCAGCGCGCCCTCGACGGCGGCGGTGTTGATGCGGATGCCGCGGACCTTGACCACGAAGTCGCTGCGGCCGTCGAGGGTGAGCACGCCGTCGGGGTGGCGGGTCACGAGGTCGCCGGTGCGGTAGTACGTGCCGGGGGTGGTGGCGCCGGGGTGGCTGACGAACGCCTTGGCCTGGTGTGCCCGGTCGAGGTATCCGCTGGTCTGGAAGGGGGAGCTGACGATCAGCTCGCCGCGTCCCGGCCCGTCGAGGACGCTGCCGTCCTCGGCTCGGATGTCCGCGGCGACGCCTTCGACGGGGCGGCCGATCGGCACGGCGCCGTAGCGGGCGAGGTCGCCGGTCGGGTCCATCTCGTGGACGAAGGTGTCGTTCGTCTCCGTACAGCCGTAGACGTTGTGCATACGTGCCCGGGGGAAGAGGCCGGGTAGCACGGCGAGGCCGTCGGGGGACAGCACGTCGCCGGTGACGAGGACGTCTCTGACCGTCGCGAACTCCTCCCCGCCGGCGTGCTTTTCGGCCGCGCCGAGGAGCTGGAAGAGCATCGGCACGCCCTGGACCACCTGCACCGGGCACTGCCGGAGGAGCGAGAGCAGGTGGCGGGGGTGCGCGGCGCGGTCCTGCTCGACCAGGGCGACGCGGCCGCCGCGGGCGAGGGTGGTCCAGACGTCGAGCAGGCTGAGGTCGAAGTTGAGGGGCGCGTAGCTCAGTACGGACGTGTCGCCGCGGATGCCGAACCGCGTCGCGGCCCACTCCGCGAAGGCGCCGACCGCCGCACCGGGCAGGGGCACCGCCTTGGGGAACCCCGTGGACCCGGAGGTGGTCAGGATCAGCGCGGTGCCGTCGGGCACCCGCCCTTCGGCCGGCTCCTCCGGCCCGGCGGCGACCGGCTGCGCGGTGCCGCTGACGAGGGCGTGCGGGTCGGGGAGCATGCGTGCGCCGGTATCGGCGAGGAGTTGGTGCAGCGGCTTGTCCGCCACGTCGGCGGAGGGCACCAGCGCCGGCCTCGCGGTGCGCATGCAGGCGAGCAGTACGGCGATGGTCTCGGGGGACTTCGCGGCGACGACGGCGACGGGACGGCCCTCGGGAATGCGAAGCGCGGCGATGCTCTTCTCCGCGGCACGGGCCATCGCCAGCAGTTCCCTGTACGACACCGCGCGGCCCTGCCGGAACAGGGCGGGGTTCTCCGGGTGCCGACGGGCGACCATCGCTATTCGTTCCGCCAGCGGCAGAGCCATGCGGGAGTCCTCCACATTTATGTTCGACGGGCTGTCCGCCGCACCCAGGATGAGAACAGATTGCGCGCTGCCGCATCTCGAACGAGCCTGTTCGGTCCGCCGGTGAGAAGTCTCCGGTCGCGGGACAGGGCCCGTTGATCAGCCACATTCCCGGGAAATTGCTTGCGGTGGGCAGGAGTCAGGGGATTTTCGGGGGCGCGCGCGGGGGTGCGCTGAACGGGTTAGGGGGACCTCAATTCCGCGTGCGCGCATTGTGCCGGCGCCGCATTCCCGTAGCACTCGCCACTGAGTTGGGTCAACGGGGGTCGCCCGCGGCGCAGCCCGGCCACTAGCCTTTCCCGGACGGTGCCGCGACCGGCGCACCGAGAACGTCTTTTCTCACCTCCCCTCCCCCACGTCTTCAGGCGAGTGTGATGCTGCGCGAGAACTCCCCCGGCACCGCGGTCGGCAAGGACGCCGCCGCGTCGTCCCTACGCGCGCGGTCCTCCGCCCGGCGGCGGTGGATCATGGTGGCGGCCCTGCTCCTGACCGCCGTGAACCTCCGCCCCGCGATCACCTCGCTGGGCGCCCTGCTTCAGGAGGTACGGGCGGGCCTCGGGCTGAGCGGCGCCGCCGCCGGCTTCCTCACCGCCATGCCGGGCCTCTGCTTCGCCGTCTTCGGCGGCCTCGCCCCGTGGCTGGCGCGCCGCTTCGGGCTCGCCGCGGTGCTGTGCGGCGCCGGCGCGGCACTCACCGCGGGCCTGGCCCTGCGTACGACGGCGACCGGCCCGGTGACGTTCGCGCTGGCCGGCGCGGTGGCGCTGGGCGGTATCGCCGTGAGCAACGTGCTGCTGCCGGCCGTCGTCAAGCGGTGGTTCCCCGACCGCGTCGGCCTCTTCACGGGCCTGTACTCGATGGTCCTCACCCTGGGCACCGCCGCTGCCGCCGCCCTCACCATCCCGGTCACCGACGCGCTGGGCGGCAACTGGCGGCTCGGCCTGGGGTCGTGGGCGCTGCTCGCGGCGGTCGCCGTGCTGCCGTGGGCGGCGCTGCTGCCGGGCCGGCGGGGGCGGCGGCCGGCAGGCGGTGCGACGGCGGTCGAGGCGGAGGGGGACGGTCCGCCGCTGCGGATCACCCGCAGCCCGACCGCGTGGGCGCTCGGGGTCTTCTTCGGCTTCCAGGCCACCGCCGCGTACGCGATCATGGGGTGGCTGCCGCAGATCTACCGCGACGCCGGCCTGTCGGCGGACGCCGCGGGGCTGCTGCTGGCCGTCGTCATGGGCGTCGGCGTCCCGCTGGCGCTGGTGATGCCGCAGCTCGCCGCGCGCTTCGCGCACCAGGGCCCGATCGTCGTGGTGCTGTGCCTGTGCGGGCTCGGCGGGTACGCGGGGCTGTGGCTGGCGCCGGCCGCGGGCGCGGTGGTGTGGGCGCTGCTGCTGGCGGTCGCCAACTGCGCGTTCACCCTCGTCCTCGCGCTGATCGGGATGCGTGCGCGGACCAGCGCGGGCGTGGCGCAGTTGTCCGCCTTCGCGCAGTCGACCGGGTATCTGATCTCGGTCCCCGGGCCGCTCGTCGTGGGCACGCTCTACGGCGCGACGGGCGGCTGGCACGCGCCGCTCGCGCTGCTGGCGGCGCTCATGGTCGCGGGCTGCGCGGTCGGCCTCGTCGCGGGCCGGAACCGGGTGGTGGAGGACGAGATGTGACCGGCGGGCCGCCGGTCAGCCCCGGTCCGGGTGCGGCCAGGGGTTCGTCTCGCACCGCGCCCCGGCCGTGGTGAGGGAGAGCGTCTGCTGCATCATGACGGGCGCGCGCGCCCCGTCCCGTACGCAGTGGTCGTGCAGGTGCCCCAGGCGGTGGCCCACCTCGTGGTTGACGAGCATCTCGCGGTAGCCGTGGATGTCGTCGCCGTAGGTGGGCGAGCCCTGGGCCCAGCGGTAGGCGTTGATGAGGACGCGCTCGGTCAGGCCGGAGTCGCACGAGACGTTGTCGACGGTGGTGTCGAAGCCCGAGAGGGCGCACCACTCCCCCGTGGTGCCGGGGCTGGCGAGGGTGACGGCGAAGTCGGCGGGCCCGGCCGCGACGCGCTCGAAGGTCCGCCGGCCGGACCCGCCCCAGCTCCGCTCGTCGTTGAGGGTTTCGTGTACGGCCCGGGCGAAC
The DNA here is from genome assembly GCF_045781775.1 of Streptomyces sp. 184. Classification (NCBI taxonomy): domain Bacteria; kingdom Bacillati; phylum Actinomycetota; class Actinomycetes; order Kitasatosporales; family Streptomycetaceae; genus Streptomyces; species Streptomyces sp. 184. The sequence continues at coordinate 4,233,915 of NZ_CP123230.1, forward strand.
AGCCGGCCGTCCAGCGGCACGTCGTCCTCGACGTCGACGCGGTAGCGCATCATCCGGCCGTCGCCCGGGGCCGGATCGTGCCCCGGCACGGTCGTGAACGTGCCGGGGCCCTCCAGTTCCGCGGGGACCGGGTACGTCTCGCCCATCCACCGCCGGTACATCATGTCCCCGAGGGCTGGTACGTCCGCCGAGCCGCCGACGGCGAAGCCGGAGCTGTGCCGCGGCCCGGTCGCCGGCGGGCGGTAGGGCAGGTGGAAGCCGGACGTGCTCTGCTCCGCCCGGAGCGGCGGCGGCTTGGCGTCCTCGGCGGCGGCCTGCGGCGCGTGGGCGCGCAGGGCGTCGGGGAGGAGGCTCGGGGGGAGCGTGAAGAACCAGGCCACGACCCCGGCGGCGCCGAGGAGCGCGAGCGCCACGGCGCGCGCCGCGAGGCGCGTAAGACCGGCCAACCCGGACCACACCCCCGCTACTCGAACGGCACCGACAGGCACGCCAGCCGCGCGCCCGCCATGCCGGCCTCGCCCGGGTGCGTCATCGTCGCGTGCTCGTGCACCACGACGGACCGGGCCTCGCCCGCCCGGAACCGCCAGTCCTGCCGCGCCGAGGTGTAGGCGTTGCCCCGGCCGTCGGTGGTGAAGTCGAGCCAGACCTCGTTCTCGGGGTTGGCGTAGGCCGGGTCGACGGACGGCTGCACGGGGTCCGGCTCGTCCTGGTAGTGCGGCCCGGCGAGGTCCGGGGTGGCGCCGCAGGGTTTGGTGTGGACGTGCGCGCCGTACGTGCGGCCGGGCAGCAGGCCGGTCAGGCCGAGCCGGATGCTCGTCCTGCCGTCGCGGGCCACCTCCAGCACGTTGACGCCGGCGCCCACGGGCACCAGCGCCGGGTCGTACGTGAGCCCGTCGCCCGGGGCGGCCTTGGCCGGGGGCAGGAAGTGCGCCTCGCGTGCGACGACATCGGGGCCGTCGCCCGGGGCGGCCGCCGCCGGCGCCGGGACGGCCGCCCCGGTCGCCAGCAGCGCCACCGCCGCGGGCACGACGGCCAGCGCCGCTCTGACCCGGCGCCGCGCCACCGCCTTCGCCGTTCTCGCCACCGCCTGCATCGCCACCACTCCTCGCCACCGCTCCACACGCGCCTGCGCGTACGCCTCCACCCTGGCGGCGACGGCGTCGGCAGCCTCGCCGTACGCGCGTGGCAAACGGGTGACGCGCAAGGCGGCGCGCGGGCGGGGCGGGGCCGCGGCTACTTGCCGCCGTGCCCGCCGGCGGAGTGGATGCGGTTCCAGGTCTGGCAGCCCGTGCTCCGCACGAAGTCGCCGTGGTGGACCGTGATGCGGGTGGGTCCCCAGGTGGAGCCGCTGATGATCGGGACCAGTTCGCCGCCGTTGTCGGCCAGCCGCGACCACCGGCAGCCACCGGAATCGCCGTTCGAGCCCCGCGTCGCGTACGTACCGGGCGCGACGGCGCCGCCGACGAAGACCGTGCCGTTGTCGAAGGACGTGCCCAGCCGGTGCCTGTCGCCGGCGGACCGGCGCGGCGGGTGGTGCTCGCCGCCGGAGGTCGCGGGGGGCTGCTCGCCGTGCTTCGCCGACTCCTGCGCCTGACGCCGGGGTTCGGCGGCGGCCTCCTTCCGGTCCTCCTGCTTCCCGGGCTGGGCGGCCTCGGCCGCGGTGTCCCGTACGGACTGCTTGGCGTCGCTGACCGGCTCGGGTCCGCCCGTCGTCAGCATGGCGGCCACCACCCCCGAGGCGACCATGAGGGCGCACGCGGCTCCGATCGCCCAGCGGTTGCCCAGGAACCGCTGAACCAGCGGCAGGTCAAGGAACTTCGCAATTTTCTTCATTGGCCCCATCGCTTGCATGCGCATAGTGGATGATTAGCTACATAACCTACTTTTCGCATGCGTGATCCGGGCTCTGGCCCGGCCGCGCCACGGCGTGCGTCACCGCATTGGCGCAGAGAACTCCGTGCGGCACCCGCCGGTGTCGGCGCTTTTACCCCACGGAAGGGATCAAGCCCGGCGAGTACCGCACGGAGGCTTCATCCCGGCTCGGCGGACGCGGCCGGTGCCGCGGCGGATATGCAGGGCATGGCCGGGTCCTCCAGAAGTGGTGCCGGGCGCGGCATCCGGGCGTTGCGGAAGGGGAATTGCCGCTGATTCGAGGAGAACGGGGAATTCGGCGCGGTGCATATCCATGCCCCGCCCGTACGGGCCGCGGGAGCGGTCGCGCTGACCGCTGATCGCCGTGTCGGTGCAGCTCAGGGGCGATGTGCGCGCTGCGGTACGGCTTTTGGCGGGCGTACCCCGTTCGGGTGAAGGCACGGTAGGCGGCGGCCGGGGCGAGGGCTCGTCCGGTCGGGTGTCGGGGCGCGGGGCGGGATCGCCGGTTACGGCGCGTGGGCGGGCGCCCGTGCCATGATCACGACCGTTTGCCGGCGCCTATTCGCAGAGGAAAGAGATGTCAGCGCGGATCCGTACGCTCGTGTGCGTCGTGCTTGCCGGAATCGTCCTCGGCTGCCCGCCCCCGGCCGGCGCCGGGGAGGCCGCGCGCGGGCGGGTGGATCCGGCGGCGCCGTCCGCGTCGCCGTTCTGGGTCGACCCCGACTCCCCCGCCGCACGGCAGGTACGGGAGTGGAAGCAGCAGGGACGCTCCGCGGACGCGGAGCTGCTGGAGCGTATCGCGGAGCATCCGACGGCCACCTGGCCGGCGTGGGACGACCCGCGCGCCGACGTGGAGCGGGCGGTCGCGGGCGCGGCGGCGACCAAGCGCCGGGCCGTGCTCGTCGCGTACAACATCCCGCACCGCGACTGCGGGCAGCACTCCGCCGGGGGTGCGGCGGACGCCGCGGCGTACCGCGCGTGGATCGGCGCGTTCGCGGACGCCATCGGGGACGGCGAAGCGCTGGTGGTCCTGGAGCCGGACGCCGTCGCGCACATGGTGGCGGGCTGCACGCCGCCGGAGTACCACCGGGAGCGCCTGGAGTTGCTGACCGGGGCGATCGAGCGGCTCAAGCAGCACCCCGGGGTCGAGGTCTACGTGGACGCCGGCCACTCCCGCTGGATCGCCAACGTGCCCGACGTGGCCCGCTCGTTGCGCGCCGCGGGCATCGACCGGGCCGACGGCTTCGCGCTGAACGTGTCCAACTTCCAGACCACGAAGTCGGAGATCCGCTACGGCCGCCGACTGTCGAGCCTGCTCGGCGGCGCCCGCTTCGTCGTCGACACCAGCCGCAACGGCAACGGCCCGCTGCGCGGCGGCACCGCCGACGCGTGGTGCAACCCGCCCGGCCGCGCGCTCGGCCGGCCGCCGACGACGCAGACCGGTGCCGAGGGCGTGGCCGCGTACCTGTGGGTCAAGCGGCCCGGGGAGTCCGACGGCACCTGCCGCGGCGGACCGCCGGCCGGCGAATGGTGGCCGCAGTACGCGCTGGGCCTGGCGCGCGCCACCGCGGAGAACGACGGCCGGACCACCGGCTGACCACAGCGCCGGCACGGCGGGCCCGGCGGAGGCACGGACGGGGCGGCCAGGGGGCGTGAGCGGGGGCGCGGGCGTACCGCGGGGGCGCTTTGGCGCTTAAACTTCTCACTTTCAGTATCCACATGGAAACTGTGGGTAATCGATTGCCGGAGTCTGCGCGCGCAAGGGACGCCGGGCGCTCGCCGACGACGCCGAACTGCGCCGCCGCTGCCGGGAGATGAGCGAGTCGGCCCTGCGCCCGCCGGCCCGTGGCCGGCGGAAGGAGAGGTGCAGCGTGTTCGCTCATGAACTGACCGCCGCCGGGCTGCGCGGCGCGCAGGCCGAGGCCGCGTACGCCGCCTGCGGACGGTACTTGAGGCGCCGCAGCTCGGCTGCGTTTCCCGTGGCGCGCTTCCTGCTGCCGCCCGGCAAGCGTCCGTACTACGACGCGATGCTCGCCTTCTGCGGGTACGCGGACGATGTCCTGGAGACCACCGGGCACAGCACGCGCGAGCGCACGGAGCGGTTCGACGCGCTGCGGCACGAGACGCTGCGCCGCATCGACAGGGGCATCGCCCCGACCGCCGGCACGGGCGCCGGGCCGGTGACCGCGGAGGCCGTGCTGATCTGCGGGGCGCTGGCCCACACGGTACGTACCTGGGACATGGATCCGGAGGGCATCCGCCGCTTCCTGCGCACGTTGCGCACGGACCTGGACACCAGCTCGTACGCGACGTTCGAGGATCTGGAGCTGTACCTGCGCTCCGTCAGCGGGGACATGAGCATCTGGGTCAACACGCTACTGGAACCGGTGGACGACGAGGCCACGGTGAAGGCCATTGCCCTGGGCTACGGCATCTCCATGCTGGACCTCCTCGACGACATCACCGAGGACGCGGCCCTGGGCCGCGTCTACGTCCCCCTCGCCGACCTCAAGCGCCACGGGCTGAGCCGCGACGACCTGATCACGGCTGCCGCCCGGCAGCGGATGACCGCCCCGCTGAAGGAAGCCGTCCGCTTCGAGGCCGACCGCGTCCGGCGCTTCTTCCGGCTGGCGGACGGCTGGCACCGGCAGGTGCACCCGTCCGGCCAGGAACTGCCGCGGCAGTGCCTGGAACTGGGCCGCACCGTGCTGGGCGAGCTGATCCGCGACGACTACGACATCTTCCAACGCCGCCGCAGCACCCGCCTGCTGTGCACGGCCCGGGCCGGCGGCACCACCGCCCGCTCGTACCTGCGCACCCTCCGGCACCGCCGCGCGCACCCCCACCGCATCCCCGGCATCCCCGTGCAGCGCACGGGCAGGGGCGGTCCGGCCAGGTAGCGCCGCGTGCCACGCGAACGCCCGGCCGGGGGGACCGGCCGGGCGTGGCGGCGGGGGTGAGCCGCGGCGGGGTTCACCGCCGGCAGAAGGGAATCTGGTCCAGGTTCAGCACGTAGCGGGCGGACATGTAGCCGTAGCCGCCGCGCACCGGTACGCGGTACCACCTGTTGTTGCCCAGCACGTTCTGGCCGATCACCTTGCACTGGATCCGGACGATCGACCCGGAGTCCGCCCATCCCAGGATCTCGCTGCGCGTCGTCGGCGCGGCACGCTTGTAGACGACGCTGCTGCCGAGCACCCTGCCGCGGTACGGGAAGGGGTTTGCCTCGGCGGTCGGCGCGGCCTCCGCCTTCTGCCCCTCGGGGTCGGCTGCGGCAAGCGACGGCGTCGTGGCGAGCGCACCCAGGGTCAGGGCGGCGGTGGCCACGAGGGTGGCGGCAGCCTTTCGGATCGACATCGGGGATCTCCTTTCGCGGTGCTACGCACCAGAGCGGGGAGGAACGTGTGAACCGTAGGAGAAGTCAGGCGACACACCGCCATATTGCGGACAGACACACCCAACTGCCCCCCGTCCAGCCCAATCCGGGTAGCGATGTCGCGGACCACGGGTGGTCATGTCCGTGCAGGCTTCCGTGGTCGGCACGGAGGCGGGGCGCGGCGCCGGAGGGCGAGGCTGTGCGTACGGCGACCGGCCCGGCACAGGAGCGGGGTCGGATCCGAGAGCACAGGAGTGATCATGGGCACGAGCGGGACGGGCACGTACGAGGGGTTCTCGGCCGAGGAGCGGGCCGCGATGAAGGAGCACGCCGCGGAGCAGAAGAAGGCGGCGCGGCGCGGTACGCGGGCGGACAAGGCGGCGGAGGCGCTGCGGGACGTGCTCGCGAAGATCGCGGAGATGCCGGACTCGGACCGGGTCATGGCCGAACGCATCCACGCGGTCGTCACGGCCACGGCGCCCGAGCTGGCGCCGAAGACCTGGTACGGCATGCCCGCGTACGCGCGGGACGGCAAGGTCGTCTGCTTCTTCCAGAGCGCCGCGAAGTTCAACGCGCGCTACGCGACGCTCGGGTTCAGCGATCTGGCGCACCTGGACGAGGGCACGATGTGGCCCGCGGGCTTCGCCCTGACCGAGGTGACGGACGAGGTGGAGGCGCGGATCGCGGCGCTGGTCAAGCAGGCGGTGAGCTAGCCGCGGAGCCCGACCGCCGGATCGCGAGCAGTAGCTAGTGCCGCGGCGGCCGTCCGGCAGCCTTCGGTACGAGGCCGAGGCGGCCCAGCGCGGCTTCGCCCGCGGCGGTATGGTCGCCGCCGGCGAGCAGCAGCGTGCGCGCCTGCTGGTACGGGCTGCCCGCCACGCCGAACGCCGCCGCGATCGCCGGCAGCCGCGGCAGGTCGCCGGCGAGCAGCGCCTCGGCGCGGTCCACCTGGGCGGCGGCGACCGGGTTCCCGGCGACGACGGCGCGGGCGGCGGCGATCCGCTCGCGGGCGTCCGGGTGGCCGGCGAGCACCGCCGCCTCCGCGCGCAGCGCGACGTACCAGTGGAGCCAGACCCAGCAGACCCACTTCCACACCTCCTCCGGCGCGGGCGCGACGCGCTCCAGCGCGGCCTGCGCGTCGCCGTGGTGGAGCAGGACGGTGGCGTCGAAGACGGCGCCGTAGCCGTGCCGGTGCTCCGGGGTCGTATCCGCCCGGGCGGCGAGGTCGAGCCAGGCCGCGCGGGCGTCGTCGTCGCCGCGCAGCCCGTGGACCATGGCCACCGACGCGGCTCCGGCGGCGAGGGAGAGCGACCGCTGCCCGCCGCTCTGCTCGAAGGAGTCACGGTACCGGACGGCGTGGGCCAGGGCCTCGTCGGCGTGGCCGGCGAAGGCGTCCGCGACGAGCAGCCAGGCGGTGGCGTGGTGACCGGCTTCGGCGAGCAGCGGGTGGCCGGCGAGCTGCCGGCCCCAGTGGCGGGCCCGGTCCAGCTCGCCGGCGCCGACCGCGGTGCCGGCGGCCATGGCGAGGGCGTCCGTCCGCTCGTGGGCGGCGGCGGGGGTGGGCGGCAGGTCCGCCAGGACCTCGGTCCTGCGGCGGGTGGCGGCGGCGGTGGCGAAGACGTCGCCGGCCCAGCTCAGGGCGCCGGACAGGGCATCGAGGGCGGCGGACTCCGTCACCGGGTCGGCGGCGCGCCGGGCCAGCTCGACGGCCCGTTCCACGCGCGCGACCGTCTCGTCCACGGCGTTGTCCGCGTCCCCCTGCACGGCGCCGTACGCGTCGCTGACCACCGCCGCCTCGGCCAGCGCGACGGCCGCGACGGCACAGGGGTCCTCGCCGGCCAGGTCGCGGGCGCGGTCGAGCATGGCCCTGACCTCGGCGACGGCGGGGAGGCGGGTGAAGGAGGTGGAGAAGCGGTACGCGGCGGTGGCGGCCTCGGCGAGGTCGCGGCCGGCGCCGGCGGGGTCGCCGGCTCGCTCGGCGGCTTCGGCGGCGGCGCGGTGCAGGCGGTACACGTCGTCGCCGAGCCGTCGGCAGCCGGCCACCGCTGCGGCATGCCGCAGCGCCGTGGCGGCGCCGGCGGCATCGGTGTCCGCGGCGTCTGCGCTGTCTGGGGTGTCTGGCGTGTCTGGCGTGTCTGCGATGGCGAGCGCGGCGGCCTGCTCGTAGCGCTGCTGGGCCTCGCCGAGCAGGTTGCGGGTGAACGTGAGCCCGGCCAGCGACAGCGCGAGCCGGTGGGCGGCGCCGCGCCGCCCCGGCTCCTCGGCGGCCCAGGCGAGCGCGCCCCGCACGTCCTCGGCGAGGTCGTCGAACCGGGCGCGCCAGTCCGGGCCCCCGGCGCCGGTCAGGGCGGTGGCGGCGGCGGTGCACCAGTCGAGGTGGCAGGCGCGTACGGCGGTCTGCTCGCCCGCGGCGGCGAGCCGCTCGGCACCGTACTGGCGGATGGTCTCCAGCGCCTGGTAGCGGGTCCCGGTCGCGGAGGGGGTGACGGCGAGGAGGCTCTGCTCGGCGAGCCGGCCGAGGCCGTCGGCGACGGCGGCGTCCTGCGGGTCGAGGCCGGCGACCCGGGCCGCCGCGGCGGCGGTGAACGGCGCGACGAAGACCGACACCCGGCGCAGCAGCTCCTGGTCCTCGGGCTGGAGCAGGTCGTGGCTCCAGTCGAGCACCGCGCGCACCGAGCGGTGGCGGTCGTCGGCGCGGGCGCCGCCGCTGAGGATCTGTAGCTGGTCGCCGAGGCCGGCGACCAGGCCGTCGAGTCCGAGCGTGGCCCAGCGGGCGGCGGCCAGCTCGATGGCCAGGGCCATGCCGTCGAGCCGTTCGCAGACGGCCACGACGCCTTCGCCGGCGCCGGGACCGGGCGGCCAGCCGACCGCCGCGGCGCGGTCCATGAACAGGGCCACGGCGTCGGACTCGTCGCCGCCGTCGCGGGAGAGCGGCGGCACGGGGAAGGCGCGCTCGAAAGGCACCACGAGGCGGGCCCGGCTGGTGGCGAGCACGCGCAGCCGGGGGCAGGCGGCGAGCAGCCGCTCCAGGAAGGGGGCGACCCCGTCGCGTACGTGCTCGCAGTTGTCCAGGACGAGCAGCGCGTCGTGGTCCGCGAGCGCGGCCAGCACGGTGTCGTCGACGTCGCGCCCGGGCTGCTCGCCGGCGCCCACGGCGGCGGCGACCGCGGCGCCCACCCGCGCGGGGTCGGTGACCGGGACCAGGTCGGCGAACCACACGCCGTCGGCGAACGCGCCGGCCAGGTCGCCGGCGACCGCGAGCGCGAGCCGCGTCTTGCCCACGCCGCCGGGGCCGACGGCGGTGATCTGCCGGTGGGCACGTACCGCCGCGGCCAGCTCGGCGCGCTCGCGGCTACGGCCGACGAACGCCGTCAGCGGCGCCGGCAGGGCGGGCGCGGGCCCGGCCTGCCCGGGGCGCGCGGAGGCGGCGGCGTGCCGGGCGAGGGCGCGGCGGTCGGGCATGCGCAGCTTGCGCAGCAGGGCGGAGACGTGCGATTCGACGGTGCGTACGGAGATGAAGAGGGACCCGGCGATCTCGGCGTTGCTCAGGTGCTCGCCGACGAGCGCGAGCACTTCGGCTTCGCGGGCGGAGACCGGCGGCGTGGACACGGTCTCATTATCCGCGGTGTTCTCCGTGGTCGGCACGGAGGCGGTCCGGGGGCGGACGGGGCGAGGCTGTGGTGGCAGGGCGATCGGGCGGGCACACCGGCCGGATCGCGTACCCCTCCGGCCTCGCGACGATCAGGAGCGACGATGACCGCACGCACGCAGACCGCCGACGGCACCCCGGGCGCGGAGCCCGAGCCCGCCGGGCCCCGCGCCCGCGACCGGCGCCGCCGCGACACCGAGCACCGGCTCGCCCACGACATCGACGTCTGGGTGGCCAGCGCCGCGGCGGACGGCACGCCGTACCTCGTACCGCTGTCGTTCTCCTGGGACGGCGAGGCGGTGTGGGTGGCGACCCCGGCGGAGAGCCCGACGGGCCGGAACCTGGCGGCCACCGGCGCCGCCCGGCTGGCGCTCGGGCCCACCCGGGACGTCACGGTGATCGACGGCGAGGTCGAGGTCTTCGAGCTGGAGGCGATGCCGCGGGAGCACGGCGACCGCTTCGCCGCGCGCTCCGGCTTCGACCCCCGCGGCCTCGCCACCCGGTATCGCTGGTTCCGGATCACCCCGCGGCGGATCCAGTCGTGGCGCGAGGTGAACGAGCTGCGCGGGCGCGACCTGATGCGCGACGGCCGCTGGCTGGACTGACCTCGCGCCGGGGCCGCCCCTCGCCGCGTAGCGCTGTGTCGCGCTTCACACCCCGCGGCTCGGGGGCATGGAACAACCGGAGGTGTCCTCCCGTTGAACGGGGTGTGGGTACGGAGGGAACAGTGTCCCCGGGCCTCACCTCCCGCCCGTGGGGAAGATCGTTCGGCTGAAGCCCCACGGAGCCTTTCGCCGCGAGGCGACCGCCCTCCGTATCCGCCTCTGACCGCCCCGGTCGGATCCCCCCTCCGGCCGGGGCTTCCGCCTGCCCGGCCGCGGTAGGTTCGCCTCGTGCACGAACGCAGTGAGGACGGCAGCGCCGGCGACGCGGACTACGGCTCGATCGGCGCCGGCTACACGGACTACCGGCGGCCGGACCCGCGTATCGCGGCGGCGGTCGCCGCGGCGCTCGACGACTGCCGGACGGTGGTCAACGTGGGCGCGGGCGCCGGTTCGTACGAGTCCGGGAGCTTCCGCGTCACCGCGGTCGAGCCGTCGGAGGCCATGCGCGCCCAGCGGCCCGCCTCCCTCCCGCCCGCCGTGGCCGCCGCGGCCGAGCAACTGCCCTTCGCCGACGATGCCTTCGACGGCGCGATGACGACCTTCAGCGTGCACCAGTGGGGCGATCTCGCCGCCGGCCTGCGGGAGATGCGGCGGGTCACCCGCGGCCCGGTCGTGGTCCTCACCTGCGACCCGGATCTCGTACGGGACTTCTGGCTGTACGAATACGCCCCGCTGGTCCTGGACACCGAGGCCCGGCGGTATCCGCCGATCGCCCGGATCACGGACGTCCTCGGCGGCCGGTCGACGGTGGCGCCGGTGCCGGTCCCCGCGGACTGCACCGACGGCTTCAACGAGGCGTACTACGCGCGCCCGGAGCGGCTGCTCGACCCCGGGGCGCGGCAGGCGTGTTCCGCGTGGAGCTTCGTGGCGCCGGAGTTGCGGGAGCGCTACGCCGGGCGGCTGCGCCGGGATCTCGACTCGGGCGCCTGGGACGCACGCCACGGCGCCCTTCGCGGGCAGGCCGCGTACGACGGCTCCCTCGTCCTCGTACGCGCGGTCCCCGACGACTGACGCATCCCGCCGGGATCGGCGCTACGCGCCCGGGCCCTTCTCCTCGCCGATCGGGCCGGGCATGGCGATGTCGTCCAACTGCCGTTGCAGGGCCTTTTCCTGCTCGGTCAGCGGGACGTCGGGGCACAGTCGCTCGGGGTGGCCCGGTACGGGGCCCGCCGGGGGCGGGTCGGGCGGGGGCGGATCGGGCGGCGAGGTCGGGATGAAGAACCACACCCGGCCGAGGGCCATCAAGGCTTCCCGCGTCACGCGCAGCAGCCAGGCAAGGGCAGCAACCATCCGTGCAGACTGTTGCGCGGCGCCAAAGTCCCGCCAAAATCTCGCTGCGTCACCCCCGTTCGGGGTGTCCGCGGCGCCACCATGGGGTACCCGCGGGCGTACCCCGGGGGCTCACGCACCGTCCGGTACGCCCGCGTCCGCTCCCACGGCCCGAGGGCAGCGCTCGTGGACCGATGCGATTGTCCCAGGGGATGTATACTCCGCAGCACAACAACAAGGCCAGGATGAACGATGCAAAACGGACCTACGCATTATCTCGCCGTCTGAGAAAACCCGGCCTTGCGTAACCAAACCCAACCTGTGAAACTACTAACCGAATACGCGGTACGGCACTTCCCCTGAGTGCCGTATGACCTGGACTTGCTCAGGTGCATTGATTCTCACGACGAATCAATTGCGCCAACGGGAGGTGAGTAATCCGGTATGGCTTTCGTCATCCGTGCGGCCGAATTCGAGGCGCTGCGGTCTGCTTTCTCTCGCTGCCTCCACGGAATGTCGCGCACAATTCTCATCGAAGGCGGCGTCGGCTGCGGCAAGAGCGCGCTATTACACGCCATCACAGAACACGCGGCCGACATGGGCGCGACCATCCTCAGCGTCCAGGGCAGAAGCACCGCGGCGCACCCGCCCATCTCCCTGTTCCAGCAGCTCGTCGCCCAGGTGCCGGCACCGCCGCCCGGCGAGGGTCCCGCGGGGGCCACGGCCGCGCTCCAGTTCAGCGCCGCGCTGCCGCATGTCGCGGAGAACGGCGCGGTGGTGATCAGCATCGACGACGTCCAGGACATCCCCTGGTCCGAACTCGACTTCCTGCTCCAGACGGTCAGTTGGCACCGCAGCCGGCGCACGCTGATCCTGCTCTCCCACTGCCCGCACCTGCGCCATCGCGACCAGCCGGTCAAAACGGAGCTGCTGCGGCGGCCGAACGCGCAGCGCATCCACCTGGGTCCGCTGGACGAGCGGGGGGTGCGGGCGGCCGTCGCCACGCGCGTCAACCGGCCGCACGAGCAGTGGATCGAGCTGCTGCACCAACTCAGCGGCGGCAGCCCGCTGCTGCTGCGCGCGCTGCTCGAAGACCTGCGCGACGAGGACATGGAGGCGCGGCCTACCGGTGCGGAGACCTCCGCGGAGCTGGGCATGTACGGGCGCGCCGTCGTGTCCTGCCTTTACCGCAGCGGCGCCACCGCGGTGGAACTGGGGCGGCTCATCTCCGTACTCGGGGATTCCGCGGCGCCCGAGCTGCTCGCGGGCATGACCCGCATTTCACCCGCCGTCATGGACCAGCAGTTGGAGGCGCTGCGCGTCTCCGGGGTCCTGGACGGCACGAATTTCCGGCACGGGAGCGCTCCAAGGGAAATTCTTGCGGACCTGGGCACGCTCCAGCGAAACGAACTGCACCGGCGCGCGGCCGTGGTCCAGAACAATGCGGGCAGTCCCACCACGGAAGTGGCCCGCCATCTTCTCGCCGCCCGGCACGCGGCGGAGGCATGGCAGCGGTCCGCGCTACGCGACGCCGCGGAGACGGCCATCGGCCAGGAAAACGTCCGACTGGCCGTCAGATATCTCGAACTGGCGCTGGAAAACAGCCCGAACAGCCCGGATCGTATCGAGATATACCTGCGGCTGGCACTCATCACCCAGCGCATCAGCCCCGCGGCCACCGAGATCCGGCATCTGACCGCGCTGCTCAGCGCCTTCCATGCGGACAAAATGCCCAGTACGGCGTACGACGGACTCGCGGATCTGCTCTTCAGCTACGGCAAGATCCAGGAGGCGTTCGCCGTGCTGAAGCGGCAGGGCGCCGAGTCGACCGCCGCCGACGTCCGCGCCGGGGACCATCCCAGCATCGCGTGGCTCTGGGCCTGGTACAGCCACCACTCCGACCAGCAGCAGGACGACGGGCAGGCCGCGCGGCTCCCGCCGCCCGACGAAGCCGGCGCGCGGACCCCGTACGCCTCGGCGACCTCCCTGTTCCAGACCTTCGAGGGGTCGCTCCTGTACGGCGAGCGCGGCGACTGGGCCGCCGCGGCCGAGAACCTGCTGGAGGTCTCGACCCTCTCCGACTCCACGGTCTGGTCGCTGACCTGCGCGATCAAGGCACTCGTCATCGCCGACAGGCTCGAATCCGCCTGGCAGTGGTGCGAGTGGCTGGTCAAGGAGTCGGCAAGCCGGGACGCGCCGGGCTGGCAGGCCATCTTCTCGCTCCAGCAGGCGATGGTCGCGCTGCGGCAGGGCAAGCTGGCGGCGAGCCTGGACTGCGTACGGCTGGTGGAGAGCGTCATCACCGAGCGCAGCACGGGCTACGCGTGCGCGGCGGAGACCGTACTCGCCGCCGCGCACCTGGAAATGGGGCGCTACGACGAGGTGGCGCGGGTGTTCGCCAAGCCCATTCCCCCCTCGTGGGAGAAAAGCGTCTACTGGCTCAGCTATCTGTGCATCCGCGGCTGTTTCCATCTCGCCACGAACAGGCCGCACTCGGCGCTCTCCGACTTCCTGCGGATCGGGAAGATGGCCGAGCGCGCCCTCGTCGACCACCCCACGCTCGTGCCGTGGCGGCTCTACGTCGCCCAGGCGTGGCTGCACCTGGGTGACAAGAAAATGTCCGCCCGGATGCTCGCCGAGCACACCGCACGCGCCCCCGGGCACGGCGGTCGCGACCACGCCATGGTGCTGCGGCTGCGGGCGCGGATGGCGCCGCCGCACAAGCGCCCCGGCCTGTTGTTCCGGGCGGTCGACGAACTCCTCGCCACCGGCGACCGGCTGGACCAGGCGCGTACCCTGCACGAACTCGGCACGGCGCTGCGGGGACTCGGCCACGAGTCGTGGGCCGGCAGGGCGCAGGCCGCGGCGGCGCACATCGCCCGCAACTGCCTGCCCGACCAGGCCATGGCGCGTACACCGCTGCTTGAGCGGGCGGGCCGGCCGGCGCACGACGCGGCGGGCAGCCAGAAGCTGCTCACCCGGGCCGAGCACCGGGTCGCGGCGCTGGTGGCGAAGGGGCTGACCAACCGGCAGGTGGCGGGCAAGCTGCACATCACGGTGAGCACGGTCGAGCAGCACCTCACCCGCATCTACCAGAAGCTCGGCATCTCCCAGCGCGCCGACATCGGTACCCGGCTGAAGAGCCTGCCGGCCTGACGCGGCGTACACGGCGTCCGGTACGGGCGCGGAGGGGCAGCCTCCGCGCCCGTACCGGACGCCTTTAGAAGCTCTTTGTCGGCCTGCAACCGGCGCCGGTAGCCTCGGAGATGAAACGAGTCGGAGTGCTCAAGGTGCGCTTTCCACCGTGGGCCGCGCGCTCGCACCCGGGAGGGCGCGGGAAGGTCTGGCCACGGTGCCCACACAGATCCCCTTCGACGACACGTGGCTGCGCCGCTTCGGCGCGGCCGCCCGGCCGAGCGTACGGGTCGTCTGCCTGCCCCACGCGGGCGGCGCGGCGACCACGTTCTTCCCGCTCCAGCGGGCGCTGCCGGCGTCGGTCGACTTCGTCGCCGTGCAGTACCCGGGCCGGCACGAGCGCCGCCACGAGCAGCCGCTGCGCGACGTCCACGCGCTCGCCGACCGGGTGGCGGAGGCCCTGAAGCCGCTGACCGACCTGCCGATGGTGCTCTTCGGGCACAGCATGGGCGCGGTCGTCGGCTTCGAGACCGCGGCCCGGCTGGAGAAGGACGGTACGAACGCGCCCGCCGGCCTCGTCGCCTCGGGCCGGCACTCGCCGGCGACGCCCCGCGAGGAGAAGGTGCACCTGCGCGACGACGACGGGCTGATCGCCGAGATCACCTCGCTCAGCGGCACCGACCCGCAGGTGCTGGCCGACCCGGACATGCGAGCGATGATCCTGCCGGCGCTGCGCGCCGACTACACCGCCGTGGAGAACTACCGCTACGCAGGCGGCTTCGAACTGCGCTGCCCGATCTCGGTGTTCACCGGCGCCGACGACCCCCGGGTGTCCGCGCGGGAGGCGGCGGCCTGGGAGTCGCTGACCACCGGTGCGTTCCGCATCGAGACGTTCCCCGGCGGACACTTCTACCTCGACGGTGCGGAGCCGGCGGTGGCCGCGGCGCTCATGCGCGACGTCCGGGCGTTCACGGCCGCGGACCCGACCCCGGCACGCTGACGCGCCGTCACCGGCCGCGTACGGCGCGCCTCGTACGGCGAAAGGGCCGGTCGGATGTCCGCGGCGGACATCCGACCGGCCCTTTCGCGAGCCGGCGGGCTCAGGACTCCGGGTCCTCCGGGCCGAGCAGCTTGTGCGGGGCCTCCAACTGGGCCTTGAGCCGCTGGAGGAACAGCAGGGCGTCGCGGCCGTTGAGGAGCCGGTGGTCGTAGGCGAGGCCGAGGTTGGCGACGGTACGGGCCCGGACCGTGCCGTCCGCGTCCTGCACCAGTTCCTGCTGCGGGCCGGCCAGCGCCAGCGCGCAGACCTGGCCGGGGAAGACGAACGGCACGGCGGCGACCACCTCGGCGTCGTTGTGCAGGGTGACGGTGATGTTGCCGCCGGACAGCTCGGACTCGCGGAACGTGCCGGACATCGCGGTGCGCCGGAAGCCGGAGACGGCCTCCACGATCTCCTCGAAGGACCGCTGCGAGGCGCCTTCGACGACCGGGACGTACAGGCCCCTGCCGACGTCCATCGTCACCCCGACGTGCGCGGTCTCGGACTTGAGGGCCGTGCGGTCGTCCACCAGGCGCGCGAAGAACAGCGGGAACGCCTCGTGGGCCCGGGACACGGCGGTGAGCAGCAGCTCCGGCAGCCCGACCAGCCGGCGCAGCCGCCGGGCGGCGGCCGAGGCGCGCCGCTGGGCCTCGCCGACGTCGACCTTCACCACGGTGTACGCGGCGGGGATGGTCTGCTGCGAGCGGACCACGGAGCGGCCGACGGCCTGCTGTACGGGGGGCAACGCGTGGGCGAGCGCGGGGTCGACGGCCGTGTCGCCGGCGTCGGCCGTCGCGGCGCCGGCCTGCTCCTCCTGGCGTATACGGGCGGCGAGCTGCTCGACGTCGGTGCGCCGGACGACCTTGACGCCGAGGGCCCGGACACGTTCCTCGGGCACGCCCAGCTCGGTCATCATCGCCCGCGCGGGGTTGGTGATGGTGACCGCCGCGGCGGCCTCCTCCGTCGCCGGGGCGGCGCCGGGCTCCGGGGCGGCGGGGGCGGGGTTCTCGCCGGGGGCGAGGATGTGCCCGATGACGTCGCCGGGCGCGCAGGTCGAGCCGGTGGGCACCGCCCGGTGCAGGGTGCCCTCCGCGGTGCACTCCAGTTCCTCGGCCGCCTTGGACGTCTCCACCACGACCACCGGATCGCCCTCGGCGACCGGCTTGCCCTCCTCGACCAGCCAGTCGACGAGCGTGTACTCGGTGTCGTTGTTGTTCAGTTTGGGCACACGGATCTCAGTCACGCAGAGCCTCCACAACCGCTCGCCGAATCGTGTCCCCGGACACCAGCACCCGCTCCTCCAGGTGCGCGGCGCTGGGGATGATGCTGTCCTCGGAGTGCACGAGGGTCACCGGGCGCGCCAGCTTCCCCCACAGCCGCCGGTGCACCTGCTGCGCCACCTCCGCGCCCCAGGTGCCGCCCGCCGTGCTCTCCTCCGCCACGCACACCGCCCGCGCCGCGCCCAGCGTGCCGAGCAGCGGGCCCGGATCGAACGGGTACAGGCGGGTGGGCACGAGGAGCAGCGCGGTGATCTCCTCCTCGACCAGCAGGTCGCGGACCGCTTCGCACGCCCGGTGGGCCATGCCGCCGGGGGCGATCAGCACCACGTCGTACGTGTCCGGGTCGTCCACGTACACGCGGGTGACGTCGGGCGCGTCGGGGTGCCGGTCGTAGGAGAGGAGGTCGTCGACGACGCCGTCCTCGAACATCTGCCGGGTGTAGAGCACCTTGTCCTCGAAGAGCATGGCCGGCTCGGCCTGCTCCACGATCCGGGACAGCAGCTCGTACGAGTCGTGGAAGGGCGACATCTCGTACAGCGACAGGCCGGGGGCGCCGATGAAGTGCTTCTGGAGGCTCTGGCTGTGGGTGGCGCCGTAGCCGCGGCGCCCGCCCATGGGACAGCGCACCACCAGCGGCATCGGCACCCGGCGGCCGTACATGGAGACCGACTTGCTGGCGAAGTTGACGATCTGGTCGAAGGCCAGGGCGACGAAGTCGCCGAACATGATCTCGACCACGGCCACGTCGCCCGCCAGCGCGAGGCCG
The DNA here is from genome assembly GCF_045781775.1 of Streptomyces sp. 184. Classification (NCBI taxonomy): domain Bacteria; kingdom Bacillati; phylum Actinomycetota; class Actinomycetes; order Kitasatosporales; family Streptomycetaceae; genus Streptomyces; species Streptomyces sp. 184. The sequence continues at coordinate 4,250,966 of NZ_CP123230.1, forward strand.
GCGCCGGCGCCGACGATGCCCGACTCGCTGATGGGGGTGGTGATGACCCGCCCGGGGTAGCTGTCGCTCAGCCCCTTGGTGACCTTGAACGCGCCGCCGTAGGGGTCGGCGATGTCCTCGCCGAGGACGTACGCCTCGGGCACCGTCTCCAAGAGCCGGTGCAGGGACCGGTTGATGTTCTCCGCTACTCGCACGACCCGCTCCACACCGCGGGCGGCCGGCCGGCCACGTCCCGCGCGATCTCGTCCACCTCGGCGCGTATCTTGGCGTCCCACCGCTCGAACTGCTCGGGGAACGCGGTCCGGTAGCGCCCGTACCAGTCGTGCTCGCGCGCCCGGTCCACCTGTACGCGGGGCCGGGTGTCGTCGCCCTTGCTGTGCGGGCCGACGCGGTGCGTGGCGAACTCGACGACCAGCGGGGCGCGTTCGGCCCGCACCTGGCCGAGCAGCGGCGCCAGCTCGGTCCTGATGACGTTGACGTCGACCGACTCCACCTTGTGGTGGCGCACGCCGAAGGCGGCGGCGCGGCCGGCGACGGTGCCGGCCATGTTCGCCTCGGCCGGCGTGGACTGGGCGATGCCGTTGTGCTCGACGGCCACCAGCAGCGGCACGCGCCAGAGCTGCGCCATGTTCAGCGCCTCGTACACCGAGCCCTCGCCCCAGGTGCCGTCGCCGATGAACGCGCACACCAGCGCGCCCGGCTCGGCCCGTACCTGGTGCAGCCCCACACCCACGGCCACCGGCAAACTCTCGCCCTGGACGCCGGTGGACAGGTAGCGGTCGCGCAGGATGTGCTGGCTGCCGCCGACGCCGGAGCAGACGGCGCCCTGCCGGCCCATGATCTCGGCCAGCAGCCCGGCCGGGTCGCGGTAGCGGGAGAGGTAGTGGCCGTGACCGCGGTGGTTGCTGAAGACGTAGTCGCGCTCGTCCAGCAGCGGGCGCAGGGACACCGGCACGTACTCCTGGCCCAGGCAGGTGTGCGTCGTGCCGTTGAGTGCGCCCTGCCCGAAGAGGTCGAGCAGCTTGCTCTCGAAGTGCCGGATGAGCAGCAGGAGTTCGAGATCCTCGTCCGCCGGCTCGGAGAGCGGGGCGAGCGCCGCCGGGGCGGCGGGGGTGGCGACCGGGGCCCCGGTCATCGCGTGGCCGCCCCCGGGTCGATCTCCACGATCGCCCGGGCCAGGTCGCCGATGGTCTGCGTCGCGATGAACGTCTCCAGCGGTACGTCCACACCGATCTCCCGCTGTATGCGCATGGCGATCTCGATGATCAGGATCGAGCGCGTGCCGAGGTCGGGCAGGTTGCCGTCGACGCTCAGCCCGCCGACGTCCACCTGATGGGTCTCCAGGACGTCCCGCCAGATGGCGAGCAGCCGCTCGGACAGCGGCACGGGCGTGAGGGTGCTGGTCATCGTGAGGACTTCCTGTGCTCAGTCGGATTCGTACGACGGGCTCGTTCGCACACGCCACGACGGCGGGGCGCCACGCCGGCCTCAGCGTGACCGCGCGCACTAAAGCCCAGCTAAGACCACCCGTAGCTCCTCGAACCACCTCGGACGGGGCTTAGCTGGGCTTTAGTGACCGTGCTTAGCGTCGAGCCGTTTCCATGGATCAAGTAGCGCTCTCCTGCGTACCGGGACTCCGCTCGCCGTCACTCGCCGATCCCTTGTACGGACCCACGCAGGCGGCGCAGGCCGATCTCTGCGCGGCTCGGGATCGGGCCCGCGAACGCTGTGAAAGGGCTGACGGTAGCCGATGAGCATGAGCACCGAGGACAAGCTTCGCGACTACCTGAAGCGCGTCACCGCGGACCTCCGCCGCACCCGGCAGCGGCTCGACGCCGCCGTCTCCGGTGAGCAGGAGCCCATCGCGATCATCGGCATGGCCTGCCGCTACCCCGGCGGCGTCGCCTCCGCCGACGACCTGTGGCGCGTGGTGCGGGAGGGCGAGGACACCGCCTCGGCGTTCCCCACCGACCGCGGCTGGGACATCGCGCGCGCCCTGGACAGCTCCGCGTCGCTGCTGCCCGAGGGCCGCGACGCCGAGGGCTTCTTCCTCGACGACATCGCCGGCTTCGACGCCGGCTTCTTCAGCATCTCGCCGCGCGAAGCCCTGGCCATGGACCCGCAGCAGCGGGTCATCATGGAGATCGCCTGGGAAGCCCTCGAACACGGCCGCCTCGTGCCCGCCTCGCTGCGCGGCAGCTCCACAGGCGTCTTCATCGGCGCCACCCACCAGGACTACGGCCCACGCCTCAGCGACCCCGCCGAGGGCGTCGAGGGCCAGCTCATGACCGGCTCGCTGCCGAGCGTGATCTCCGGCCGGGTCGCCTTCGCCCTCGGCCTGGAGGGCCCGGCGCTCAGCGTCGACACGGCCTGCTCGTCGTCCCTGTCCGCGCTGCACCTGGCGTGCCAGTCGCTGCGGCAGAAGGAGTGCAGCCTCGCCCTGGCCGGCGGCGTCACCCTCATGCCGACACCGGGCATGCTCGTCGACTTCGAGCACCAGGGCGGGCTGGCCCCCGACGGCCGCTGCAAGGCGTTCGCGGACGCCGCCGACGGCACGGGGCTGGCGGAGGGCGCCGGGATCGTCCTCGTGGAGCGGCTGTCGGATGCGGTACGCAACGGGCACCGGGTGCTCGCGGTGGTACGCGGCTCGGCGATCAACCAGGACGGCGCGTCCAACGGCCTCTCGGCACCGAACGGCCCGTCGCAGCAGCGGGTGATCCGGCAGGCGCTCGCGAATGCGGGTTTGTCGACTTCGGATGTCGATGCGGTCGAGGCGCACGGTACGGGTACGACGCTGGGCGACCCGATCGAGGCGCAGGCGCTGCTGGCCACGTACGGGCAGGAGCGGGCCGAAGACGCCCCGCTGTGGCTGGGGTCGGTCAAGTCCAACATCGGGCACACGCAGGCCGCGGCCGGCGTCGCGGGTGTGATCAAGATGGTGCAGGCCATGCGGCACGGGGTGCTGCCCCGGACCCTGCACGTGGATGAGCCGTCGTCGCACGTCGACTGGTCGTCGGACGCGGTGCGGCTGCTCACCGAGGCCACGGACTGGCCGGACGCGACGGAACGGCCGCGGCGGGCGGCGGTGTCGGCGTTCGGGATCAGCGGGACGAACGTCCACGTGATCGTCGAGCAGGCGCCGGACGCGGAGGACGGCGCGGCGGCCGAGACGGTTACGGAGCCGGGTGGGGTGGTGGCGTGGCCGGTGTCGGGGCACACGCCGCAGGCGCTGGCGGAGCAGGCGGGACGGCTGCACGGGCACCTGAGCGAGCGTGACGAGATCAGCCCGGTTCAGGCTGCGCACAGCCTGGTCGCTACGCGTTCCGCCCTGTCCCACCGCGCGGTGGTCGTGGGCGGAGGGCGGGACGAACTGCTGGAGGGGCTGGCCGCGGTAGCGGCGGGCGAGCCTTCGGCGCGGGTCGTGAGCGGGAGCGTGCAGCCGGGCGGGAAGACGGTGTTCGTCTTCCCGGGCCAGGGCGCCCAGTGGGCCGGCATGGCCGCCGACCTGATCGCGGCCGAGCCCGTCTTCGCGCAGGCGATCGCGGACTGCGAGGCCGCCCTTTCCGTCTACGCGGAAGACTGGTCACTCCGTGACGTACTGGCCGACCCCGAGGGCGCGTTGCTGGAGCGGGTCGACGTCGTCCAGCCCGCATTGTTCGCGGTCATGGTGAGTCTCGCCCGGCTGTGGCAGCACCACGGGATCCAGCCGGACGCGGTCATCGGCCACTCGCAAGGCGAGATCGCCGCCGCGCACGTCGCCGGGGCGCTGAGCCTTCAGGACGCGGCGAAGGTCGTATGCCTTCGTAGCCAGGCCATCCGGGCGCTGTCCGGTCAGGGTGCGATGGCGTCGATCGCCCTTCCTCACGCGCAGGTCGCTGAGGAAATCGCCGCGTGGGACGGGAAACTGTCGGTCGCCGTGGTCAACAGCCCCACCGCCACCGTGATCTCCGGCGACACCGACGCCGTCACCGCATACCTCGCCCAATGCGAGAAGACAGGCGTACGCAACCGGCTGCTTCCCGTCGACTACGCCTCCCACGGCCCCCACGTCACCGCACTCCGCGACACCCTCCTCACCACGCTCGACGGCCTGGAGCCCCAGGCCGCCGCGATTCCCTTCCACTCGACCGTCACCGGCGAGGAATTCGACACCACCGGACTGACCGCCGAATACTGGTACACCAACCTCCGCGAAACCGTCCGCTTCCACGACACCCTCACCCAGCTGATCGACAGCGGCCACACGACGTACGTCGAAGCCAGCCCCCACCCGACACTGACCACCGCCATCACCGACACCGACCCGGCAACCACCGCCACCGGCACCCTCCGCCGCCACGAACACTCGCCGAGTCAGTTCCACCTCGCCCTGGCGCACCTCCACGCCCACGGCGCCCCCGTCGACTGGCACCACACCCCCACCACCCCCGCCGACCTCCCCACCTACCCCTTCCAGCACGAGCGCTTCTGGCTCGATGTCCCCACCGGCGGCGGCGATCCCGCCTCGCTCGGCCTCCAGGGCGCCGAGCACGCCCTCCTCGGCGCGACCATCCAACTCGCCGACGACAACAGCCAGTCCACCGTCTTCACCGGCAGCCTCAGCCTGCGTACCCACCCCTGGCTCGCCGACCTCCAGGTGGGCGGCACCGTCGTCCTCCCGGCAGGCGCGTTCGTGGATCTCGCCCTGCACGCGGGTTACCACACGGGCCACCAGCACCTGTCCGCGTTCGAGATCCACCGCCCGCTGCCGCTGCCCGAGCAGGGCGGCGTTCAGCTCCAGGTGATGACCGCGCCCCTCCCGGACACCGCCGAGCGCCGGATCACGGTGCACGCGCGCACGGAGACCGACGAGCCGTGGGTCCTGTACGCGACGGGCTCGCTGACGCCGGCGGTTTCCTCCCCCACCGGCGATCTCACCGCCTGGCCGCCCGCCGGCGCGCAGCAGCTCACGGTCTCCGAGGTCTACGCCGAGCTGGCCGCGCGAGGCTTCGAGTACGGGCCCGCCTTCCAGGGGTTGGCGGCGGCCTGGCAAGACGGCGACGACCTGTACGCCGAGGTGCGTCTGGACGACGACGCCGACCCGCAGGGCTACGGGCTGCACCCCGCCCTCCTTGAGGCCACCGTTCAGCTCTTCGGCGCCGCCCCGCAGCCGACCGGGCGCGATGGCGTCCGGCTCCCGCTGCGCTGGGAGGGCGTCAGCCTGCACGCAGTCGACGCCACGTCCCTGCGCGTCCGGCTCCGCCCGACCGGGCCGGGTACGGCCTCCCTGCTGCTGGCCGACGCCGCGGGGCGGGCGGTCGCGGAGGTCGAGAGCATCGCTCTCGGCGGGGTGGACACGGCGGAGTTGTCCTCCACCGACACGGGCGTACGCAACCGGCTCTTCGCCGTTGAGTGGTCACCCACCTCCCAGCCGCGCGCCCTCGACGCCATCCCCGCGAACTGGACCGTTCTCCCGGTCGGGGCGGCGGCGGACGTCGTGCCGTCTTCGGCGGCCCTTCTGGCCCTGGAGCCCGCGGACCCGGACAGCCCGCTGCCGACGCACGTCCACCACGCCGCCGCGCAGGCACTCGGACACGTACAGGAATGGCTCGCGGACGAGACGAACGCGGACCGTCGTCTCGTCGTCGTCACCCAACGGGCGGTGGCCACCACTCCCGACGAGGACATCGCCGACCTCGTCCACGCTCCCCTCTGGGGCCTGATCCGCAGCGCCCAGAGCGAGAACCCCGGCCGCATCATGCTTGCCGACACCGACGGGCACCCGGACAGCCGGACCGCTCTGCCCGCCGCGCTGACCCTCGACGAGCCGCAGGTCGCCCTCCGCGAAGGGACCCCGTACGCCTCCCGGCTTGTCCGCCACACGCCTGCCGGCCAGCCCCTCGCGCTCAACTCCGAGGGCACGGTCCTGATCACCGGCGGTACGGGCACCCTCGGCGCCCACACCGCCCGCCACCTCGTCGCCGCGCACGGCATCCGGCATCTGCTGCTCACCAGCCGCTCCGGCCCCGACGCCGCGGGGGCCGCCGAACTGCGCGACGAACTCACCGCCCTCGGCGCCGACGTGCGCATCGCCGCCTGCGACACGGCAGACCGCGACCAACTCGCCGCACTCCTCGACACGGTGCCCGCCGACCGTCCCGTCACGGCGGTCTTCCACACCGCCGGCACCCTGGCCGACGCGACCCTCCCCAACCTCACCGGCGACCACCTCACCACCGTCCTGCGGCCCAAGGTCGACGCGGCCTGGCACCTCCACGAACTCACCGAGCACCTGGAGCTGGACGCCTTCGTCCTGTTCTCCTCCGCCGCCGCGACCTTCGGCGCCCCGGGCCAGGCCAACTACGCCACGGCGAACACCTTCCTCGACGCCCTCGCCGCGCTCCGCCGCCACCGCGGCCTGCCCGCCGTCTCGCTCGGCTGGGGCCTGTGGGCCGAGGCCAGCGCCCTGACCGGGCGACTGGACGACACCGACGTGGCCCGCCTGGCGCGTAGCGGCCTCACGCCCCTCACCACCGCGCAGGGCCTCGCCCTCCTCGACGCCGGTGTCACCGCCGCCCACCCCCACCTCCTGCCCGTCGCCCTCAACACCGCAGCCATCGACCCGGATGTCGCGCCGGCGGTGCTGCACGGACTCGCCCGCCGGCGGCGTACCGCGGCCGCGGGGGCGGGGGCGGGCGGCGGCTTCGCGGAGCAGTTGCGCGGGATGCCGGAGGCGGAGCAGCGGGAGCGGCTGCTCGGCCTCGTCATCTCCCACGCGGCCGTCGCCCTGGGCCACGCGAGCAGCGCATCGCTCGATCCGCACCGGCCTTTCCGCGAGTTGGGCTTCGCGTCCCTCACGGCCGTGGAGCTGCGCAACCGCCTCGCCAAGGCGCTGGGCGTGGCGCTGGAGACGACGGTCGTCTTCGACTACCCGACGCCCCACGCCCTCGCGGATCACCTGCGCGAGACGCTGCACCTCGCCGGCCCCGCGCCGCAGCGGGCGACGGCGACGGCGCGGGTGGTGGCGGACGAGCCGGTCGCCATCGTCGGCATGGCCTGCCGCTTCCCGGGCGAGGTCAGCTCGCCGGAGGACCTGTGGCGGCTCCTTCTCGACGGCGGGGACGCGGTCGGGGACTTCCCCGTCAACCGCGGCTGGGACGTCGAGTCGCTGTACCACCCGGACCCGGACCACCCGGGGACCTCGTACGTCCGCAAGGGCGCGTTCCTGCACGAGGCCGCCGACTTCGACGCCGAGCTGTTCCACATGAGCCCGCGCGAAGCGCTGGCCACCGACCCGCAGCAGCGGCTGCTGCTGGAGACGGCGTGGGAGGCGTTCGAGCGCGCGGGCATCGACCCGCAGTCGATGCGCGGTACGGACACGGGCGTGTTCACGGGCGTGGTCAACCACGACTACCTGAGCCGGCTGTCGTCTGTCCCGGACGAGTTCGAGGGCTACCGCCGCATCGGTACGGCGCCGAGCGTGGCGTCGGGCCGGGTCGCGTACACCTTCGGGCTTGAGGGCCCGGCGGTGACGGTGGACACGGCGTGCTCGTCGTCGCTGGTGGCGCTGCACCTGGCGTGCCAGTCGCTCCGCCAGGGCGAGTGCGACCTCGCGCTCACGGGAGGGGTCTCGCTCATGGCGAGCCCGGACCTGTTCGTGGAGTTCAGCCGGCAGCGCGGGCTTGCGCCTGACGGGCGCTGCAAGGCGTTCGCGGGCGGTGCGGACGGGACGGGCTGGTCGGAGGGCGTGGGGCTGCTGCTCGTGGAGCGGCTGTCGGACGCGCGGCGCAACGGGCACAAGGTGCTGGCGATCGTGCGCGGGTCGGCGGTCAACCAGGACGGGGCTTCCAACGGGCTGACAGCACCGAACGGGCCGTCGCAGCAGCGCGTGATCCGCCAAGCGCTGGCCAACGCACGGCTGTCGGCCACGGACGTGGATGCGATCGAAGCGCACGGTACGGGTACGACGCTGGGTGACCCGATCGAGGCCCAGGCGCTGCTGGCCACGTACGGGCGGGAGCGGTCGGAAGACGCCCCGCTGTGGTTGGGATCGGTCAAGTCCAACATCGGGCACAGCCAGGCCGCCGCCGGTGTGGCCAGCGTGATCAAGATGGTCATGGCGCTCCAGGAGGGCGTCCTGCCCAAGACGCTGCACGTGGACGAACCCTCGCCACACATCGACTGGTCCACCGGCTCGATGCGCCTCCTCACCGAGCACGTCACGTGGCCGGAGACGGCGGGACCGCGCCGGGCGGGTGTCTCCTCGTTCGGGATCAGCGGCACGAACGTGCACATGATCCTGGAGCGCGACACCGAGTCCGACGGTGCATCCGCCGACTCCGCCGGTACGTCGCCGCTGCCGGCCGGGCCGGTGGTGTGGCCGCTGTCGGGGCACACCGCGCAGGCGCTGGCGGCGCAGGCGGAGGGGCTGCGGGCATGGCTGACCGAGGGTTCTGAGGGCGACGTGCACGCGGTGGCTGCCTCGCTGGTCAACTCCCGCGCTGCCCTGGATCACCGGGCGGTGGTCTTCGGTACGGACCGGGACGAGCTGCTGGCCGGGCTGGATGCGGTTGCGCGCGGTGAGGAGTCCGTCCGGGTTGTGGTGGGGCGGTACCGGGCGGGGAAGCTCGCGGTGCTGTTCACCGGCCAGGGCGCACAGCGCCCGGGCATGGGTGCCGGGTTGTACGGAACGTACCCGGTGTTCGCCGAAGCACTGGACGCGGCGTGCGCGGCGCTGGACGCGCATCTCCCGCAGCCGCTCAAGCCCCTGCTGTTCGCCGACGCCGACAGCATCGAAGCTGAGTTGCTCAACGACACGACGTACACCCAGCCAGCGCTGTTCGCGTACGAAGTCGCCCTGTACCGGCTCGCGGAGTCCTTCGGGATCCGTCCCGACTTTCTCGCCGGTCACTCCATCGGGGAGTTGACCGCGGCTCACCTTGCCGGGGTATGGACCCTTGCTGACGCGGCCCGCCTCGTCGCCACCCGCGGGCGGCTGATGGGCGGCCTGCCGGCCGGCGGAGCCATGCTGTCCGTCACCGCCCCCGCCGACACCCTTACGCCGCTGGTCGACGGCACGGATGTGGAGATCGCGGCGGCCAACAGCCCCACCCACACCGTCCTGACAGGCATGGTCGACGCCATCGAGCAGGTCGCGTCCCGCTGCGAGGACGCCGGGCTGCGAGCCCGCCGCCTGCGGGTCAGCCACGCCTTCCACTCCGCGCAGATGGACCCGATCCTCGCCGACTTCCGCCAGGCAGTAGCCGACACCCCCGCCCAGGCCCCGGCCCTGCCGGTGATCTCCAACCGCACCGGACAACCCCTCACCCCCGAGCAGGCCGCCTCACCCGACTACTGGGCCGACCAACTCCGCCACACCGTCGAGTACACCGCCGTGACCACCCACCTCGAACAGGCCGGCACCACCACCTACCTCGAACTCGGCCCCGACACCACCCTCACCACCCTCACCACCGACACTCTGCTCACTCCCGCCACAGCGGTGGCGGCCCAGCAACGCAACCAAGGCCAGGTCGAGGCATTCACCGCAGCTCTCGCCACAGTCCACACCGTGCACACCCCCGTCACCTGGCCCACCACCGCGCGGAGCACCGACCTCCCCACCTACGCCTTCCAGCACGAGACCTACTGGCTCCACGACACCCCCACCCCCAACCTCACCTCCACCGGCCTCTCCCCCGCCGAACACCCCCTCCTCGGCGCGGCCGTTGATCTTGCCCGAGGCGACACCGCCGTCTTCACCGGCAGCCTCAGCCTCCGCACCCACCCCTGGCTCGCCGACCACACCATTGCTGACCGGGCTCTCCTCCCCGCGACAGCTTTCGTGGATCTCGCCCTGCACGCGGGGCTGCACCTCGGGTGCGCGAAGCTGGCGGACCTCACCCTCGCGGCTCCGCTCGTCCTGCCGGCGCACGGCTCCGTCCAGGTGCAGGTCACCGTGGCGCAGGTCGGCATCGGTGACTCCGAGGCGCGGACCGTGACCGTCCACTCGCGCGCGGAGGGCTCCGAGGAGCCCTGGACGGAGCACGCCACCGGGCTGCTTGAGCCCGAGACGGAAGGCGCCCAGTCCGCGTCGCCCGCCGTGGAGACCTGGCCCCCGGCCGACGCCGAGGCGCTTGACGTGTCCGGTCTCTACGACGACTTCGCCGCGCAGGGCTACGCCTACGGTCCCGGGTTCCAGGGCCTCACGGCCGCCTGGCGCAGCGGTGACAGCGTGTGGGCCGAGATCGTCCTCGACGCCGACACGGAGGTGTCCGGCTTCGGCGTCCACCCTGCGCTCCTCGACGCCGCGCTGCACACCCTCGCGCTCGATCCCGTGACCAGTGGGCACACGGCCGACGAGGTGAAGCTGCCGTACAGCGTCTCCGGCGCCCGGCTGCACGCCACCGGTGCGTCCGCGGCCCGGGTGCGGCTGACGCCGACGAGTTCGACGACGGCGACGGTGGCCCTGTACGACGGCTCCGGCCGACCGCTGCTGGACATCGACGTGCTGACGCTGCGCGCGGTCGACCCCCAGCGGCTGCGCGCCGGGGCCACCACGGACCGCGGCGGCCGGCTGTTCAGCGTCGAGTGGGCGGAGTTGGAGCGTACCGACCACGTCCCGCCGCCCGCGGTGCGCGTCTTCGCCGCCGGGCCCGACGCCGCTTCTCTCCCCGTACCGGCCGAGGCGCTGCTGCCTGCCGTCGGCCCCGGGGGACTGCCGCTCCACGCGCAGGTTTCCGCGGTCGCCGAGCAGGCTCTGCGGGTCGTACGGGACCGGCTGGCGGACGGGGCACCGGAGACGTACGTCGTCGTCACCCGGAATGCCGTGGCCACCGGCCCGCACGGGGACGTCGACCTCGTGCACGCGCCCCTGTGGGGTCTTCTCCGCAGCGCGCAGAGCGAGCACCCGCACCGCATCCTCCTCGTCGACGTGGACGAGGACCCGGCGTCCGCCGCGGCCCTGCCGTCCGCGATCGCCGCCGCGGTCGCCGAGCGGGAGTCGCAGGTGGCGATCCGGGCGGGCGTGCCGCTGGTCCCGCGCCTCACCCGGTACGAGGCGTCCGGCGAGCGCCCGGTGGCGTTCCGCGCGGGCGGCACCGTCCTGGTCACCGGCGGCACCGGCGCGTTCGGCTCCCGGATCGCCCGGCACCTGGTCGACGCGTACGGGGTACGTCACCTGGTGCTCGCCGCCCGGTCGGGTCCGGACTCCGCGCAGGCCGCCGCCGTTTGCCGTGAGCTGGGTGAGCTGGGCGCCGAGGCCACCGTCGTCGCCTGCGACGCGGGCGACCGCGACAGCCTCGCCGCCGTGCTCGCCGCGATCCCCGCCGAGCGTCCGCTGTCCGCCGTCGTCCACGCGGCCGGCGTGCTGGACGACGGGCTCGTGGACTCCCTGACGCCCGAGCAACTGGCGCGCGTGCTGCGGCCGAAGGCCGACGCGGCGTGGCATCTGCACGAGCTGACGCGGGACCTGGACCTGGACGCCTTCGTGCTGGTCTCGGCCGGCGCCGCCACCCTGGGGACGCCCGGTCAGGCCAACTACGCCGCCGCCAACGCCTTCCTCGACGCCCTGGCCGCGCACCGCCGGCACGTCGGGCTGCCCGCGGTCTCGCTCGCCTGGGGCTTCCTCGCGCAGGACGCGGGGATGACCGGCGGGCTCGACGAGCGGCAGCGGGCCCGGCTGGTCCGCAACGGCGTCGTGCCGCTGGCGCCGGAACGGGCGCTGGAGTTGTTCGACGCCGCGCTCGCCACCGCCGACGCGCCCGCGCACCTGCTGCCGGTCGCCGTGGACGCCGCCGCCCTGGCACAGGACGCCGTCCCGCCGCTGCTGCGCGGGCTCGTACGCCGCCGCCGTACGGTCGGCGCAGCGGCCACGGGCCGTACGCTCGCGTCCGCGGACGGGTCCGCCGAGCTGGCCGCGCTGCCCCCCGAGGCCCGCCTCGCGCGACTGACCGAGCTGGTCGGCGCCCGGGTGAGCGCCATCCTCGGGCACACGGACGGACGTACGCTCGACCCCGGGCACACCTTCGGCGACCTCGGCTTCGACTCGATGACCGCCGTCGAACTGCGCAACCAGCTCACGGCCGCCACCGGTCTCCCGCTGCCGGCCACGCTGATCTTCGACTATCCGACGCAGCAGGCGCTGGCCGCATACCTGGACAGCAGGTTCACCGGCCCGGGCGCAGCGCGCACCACCGCGCGGGAACAGCAGCAGGACGACGATCCCATCGCCATCGTCGGCATGGCCTGCCGCTACCCCGGCGGCGTCGCCTCCCCCGACGACCTGTGGCAGCTCCTCGCGGACGGCCGGGACGCCGTCAGCGGCTTCCCCGCGAACCGCGGCTGGGATCTCGCCTCGCTGTACGACCCGGACCCGGACCGGCCCGGCACGTCGTACGTCCGCGAGGGCGGATTCCTGCACGAGGCGGGGCAGTTCGACCCGGCGGTCTTCGGCATGAGCCCGCGGGAAGCGACCGCGATGGACCCGCAGCAGCGACTGCTGCTGGAGACGGCCTGGGAGGCGTTCGAGCGCGCGGGCATCGACCCGCAGTCGGTACGCGGCAGCAGGACCGGTGTCTTCGCGGGCGTCATGTACAGCGACTACGCGGCGAGGTTCCTCCCGAACGCCCCCGAGGGCTACGAGGGCCAGATCGGCAACGGCAGCGCGCCGAGTGTGGCGTCGGGGCGGGTGGCGTACGCGTTCGGGCTTGAGGGTCCGGCGGTGACGGTGGACACGGCGTGCTCGTCGTCGCTGGTGGCGCTGCATCTGGCGTGCCAGTCGGTACGGAGCGGGGAGTCGACGCTCGCGCTGGCGGGCGGCGTGACCGTGATGTCGACGCCCAGCACCTTCGTGGAGTTCAGCCGCCAGCGCGGGCTGGCGCCGGACGGCCGCTGCAAGCCGTTCGCGGCGGGCGCGGACGGGACGGGCTGGTCGGAGGGCGTGGGGCTGCTGCTGGTGGAGCGGTTGTCGGACGCCCGCCGGCACGGGCACGAAGTGCTGGCGGTCGTACGCGGGTCGGCAGTCAACCAGGACGGTGCGTCCAACGGCCTGACCGCGCCCAACGGTCCGTCGCAGCAGCGGGTCATCCGACAGGCGCTCGCGAATGCCGGTTTGTCGACTTCGGACGTGGACGCCGTGGAGGCGCACGGTACGGGTACGACGCTGGGCGACCCGATCGAAGCGCAGGCGCTCCTCGACGTCTACGGGCAAGAGCGGCCGGAGAGCGCACCGCTGTGGCTGGGGTCGCTGAAGTCGAACCTCGGGCACACGCAGGCCGCGGCGGGCGTCGCGGGCGTGATCAAGATGGTCGAAGCCATGCGGCACGAGCTGCTGCCGCGGACGCTGCACGTGGACGAGCCGTCCCCGCACGTGGACTGGACCGCGGGTGCGGTGGAACTGCTGACCGAGCAGCGGCCGTGGCCGGCGGCGGATGCGCGTCCGCGGCGTGCGGGCGTGTCGTCGTTCGGCATCAGCGGTACGAACGCGCACGTGATCGTCGAGCAGGCTCCGGTGACGGAGGTGCGTGAGCCGGAGGGGCTGGAGTCGGTGCCGGGGCCGGTGGTGTGGCCGATCTCGGGGCACACCGCGCAGGCGCTGGCGGCGCAGGCGGAGGGGCTGCGGGCATGGCTGACCGAGGGTTCTGAGGGCGACGTGCACGCGGTGGCTGCCTCGCTGGTCAACTCCCGCGCTGCCCTGGATCACCGGGCGGTTGTCTTCGGTGCGGACCGCGAGGAGTTGCTGGCCGGGCTGGATGCGGTTGCGCGCGGTGAGGAGTCCGACCGGGCTGTGGTGGGGCGGTACCGGGCGGGGAAGCTGGCGGTGCTGTTCACCGGCCAGGGCGCGCAGCGCGCGGGCATGGGTGCCGGGTTGTACGACACGTACCCGGTGTTCGCCGAAGCACTGGACGCGGCCTGCGCGGCGCTGGACGCGCATCTCCCGCAGCCGCTCAAGCCCCTGCTGTTCGCCGACGCCGACAGCCCCGAGGCGGAGCTGCTCAACGACACGACGTACACCCAGCCAGCGCTGTTCGCCTACGAAGTCGCCCTGTACCGGCTCGCGGAGTCCTTCGGGATCCGTCCCAACTTCCTTGCCGGTCATTCCATCGGGGAGTTGACCGCGGCTCACCTTGCCGGGGTATGGACCCTCACCGACGCGGCGCGGCTGGTCGCCACCCGCGGGCGGCTGATGGGCGGCCTGCCGGCCGGCGGCGCGATGCTGTCGGTCACCGCCCCCGCCGACACCCTTACGCCGCTGGTCGACGGCACGGATGTGGAGATCGCGGCGGCCAACAGCCCCACCCACACCGTCCTGACCGGCACCACCGAGGCCATCGAAGCAGTGGCGTCCCGCTGCGAGGACGCCGGGCTACGAGCCCGCCGCCTGCGCGTCAGCCACGCCTTCCACTCCGCGCAGATGGACCCGATCCTCGCCGACTTCCGCCAGGCCATCGCCGACACCCCCACCCAGGCACCCACCCTCCCGGTGATCTCCAACCGCACCGGACAACCCCTCACCCCCGAGCAGGCCGCCTCACCCGACTACTGGGCCGACCAACTCCGCCACACCGTCGAGTACACCGCCGTGACCACCTGTCTGGAGCAGGCCGGCACCGGCACGTACCTCGAACTCGGCCCCGACACCACCCTCACCACCCTCACCACCGACACCCTCACCACCCCCGCCACAGCGATAGCCGCCCAACACCGCAACCAATGCCAGGTCGAGGCGTTCACCGCGGCCCTCGCCACCGTCCACACCACCCACGCCCCCCTCACCTGGCCCACCACCACCCACACCGTCAAGCTCCCCACCTACGCCTTCCAGCACGAGACCTACTGGCTCCACGACACCCCGGGCCGCACCGCCGGTCCGCAGCGCCAGGACGCGGTCGAGGAGCAGTTCTGGCGGGCCGTCGAGCAGGGCGACCTCGACTCGCTCGCCGCCACCCTCGGGCTCGGCGGTGCGACGGGGCAGGATCCGGAGGCCGTGCTCTCGCCCGTGCTGCCGGTGCTGTCCTCGTGGCGTAAGCGGCAGACGGAGTTGTCGGCGGTCTCCACGTCGCGCTACCAACTGGGGTGGGCTCCCCTCTCCGAGCCCTCGTCCGTCGCGCTCTCCGGGCGCTGGCTCGTCGTCGTACCCGATGCGCTGAACGGGTCGGCCGAGCCGGACGGTTGGGCATCGTGGTGCGCCGAGGCGCTGCGCGGCGCCGGGGCGGAGGCCGTCACGCTGGCGGTGGACACCGCCGCCACGGACCGTACGGACCTCGCCAAGGCCCTCGGCACGCTGGTTGACGACGACGGCGGTCCGGTGGCGGGTGTCGTGTCTCTGCTGGCGCTCGCCGCCGACGACGGCCCCGGCCACCTCGCACTCGCCGCCTCGGTGGCCCTCGTCCAGGCACTCGGCGACGTCGGTTGGGACGCGCCTCTGTGGAGCCTCACCAGCGGCGCGGTGTCGGCCACCCCGTCGGAGCCCGTGCACCGGCCCGCGCAGGCGCAGGTCTGGGGCATGGGCAGGGTGGTGGCGGCCGAGCACCCCGACCGCTGGGGCGGTCTGGTGGACGTCGCCGGGCCGCGGGACGCGCGGGTCGGCCGGATGCTGGCCGCGACGCTGTCCGGCTGGGGCGGCGAGGATCAGGTGGCGCTCCGCCCGGGCGGCGCCTTCGGCTGCCGGCTGCGTACGGCCGCGACCGCTCGTACGCCCGAACGCGACTGGCGGCCGTCCGGCACCGTGCTGGTCACCGGCGGTACGGGCGCGCTCGGCGCCCATGTCGCCCGCTGGCTGGCCGACCGGGGTGCCAACCGACTCGTCCTCACCAGCCGTCGCGGCGAAGAGGCCCCGGGTGCGGCGGAGTTGCGCGCGGAGCTGGCCGCCGGGGGTACGGACGTCACCGTCGCCGCCTGTGACGCGGCCGACCGCGAGGCGCTGGCCGCGGTGCTGGCCGCGATCCCGCCGGAGCAGCCGCTGACGGCCGTGGTCCACGCGGCGGGTGTGCTGGACGACGGCGTCGTGGACGCGCTCACGCCTGAGCGGCTGGAGCGCGTGCTCCAGCCGAAGGTGACCGCCGCCGTCAACCTGCACGAGCTGACCGCGGACCGCGACCTGGACGCCTTCGTCCTGTTCTCCTCGGTCGCCGGTGTCCTCGGCGGCATGGGCCAGGCCAACTACGCGGCGGCCAACGCCCACCTCGACGCCTTCGCCGAGCACCGGCGCGCGGCGGGTCTCCCGGCGACGTCGATCGCCTGGGGCCCGTGGGGCGGCGGGGGCATGGCGGCCGACGAGGCGGTGGAGCGCAACATCGAGAACACCGGCATCCGGCCGCTGGCTCCCGACACCGCGGTCGCGGCGCTTCAGGAAGCCCTCGACCGGAACGAGACGCACCTCGTCGTCGCCGCTCTCGACTGGCCGCTCGTGTCCGCCTCGCAGGCCGACGTGATCCGGCGCAATCCGCTGCTCGGCGAGTTCCCGGAGGTACGGGCCGCGTGGCAGGCCGCGGAGAGTACGGCGGCGGAGGGCGTGGCGGCGGCCGGTGCCCTGCGGCAGCAGGTCCAGGGCGCGGGCTCGCGGGCCGACCGCGAGCAGATCGTGCTGGACCTCGTACGGGAACGCACCGCGACCGTACTCGGCCACCGGGCCGCGGACGCCGTCGAGCCCGACAAGGCGTTCCGGGACCTCGGGCTGGACTCGCTCGGCAGCGTCAAGCTCCGTAACGCCCTCAACGCGGGCACCGGGCTGAAGCTCTCCGCCACCCTCCTCTACGACTACCCGACCCCCCTGGCCCTCGCCCGCCACCTGCTGGACGGGATCGCCGAGGAGGACACGGCCAGCGAGGCGTCCGTCCTCGCCGAGCTGGAGAAGCTCGACGAGACCCTGCGGACCCTCGCGCTCGACGACGGCGGCCGGCGCAAGATCGCCGGCCGGCTCCAGGTGCTGCTCGCCAAGTGGGGCGACGGCCCCGACTCCGGCGACGAAGAACAAGCCAACCAAGACCTCGACGCGGTGACCGCGGAAGAGCTCTTCGACCTGATCAGTGACGAGTTCGGGAAATCGTGATGGCGCTCCCCACCGCACCGAACACGCCCACGACCCACCCCGATCGCTCAAGGAGCTTGCGCTAATGGAGAACGAGAAGAAGCTTCTCGACCACCTCAAGTGGGTCACCGCAGAGCTGCGGCAGGCCCGCCAGCGGCTCCGGCAGCTTGAGACGGACGGCGACGAGCCGATCGCGATCGTCGGCATGGCCTGCCGGCTGCCCGGTGGCGTGGCGACGCCCGAGGACCTGTGGAACCTGGTCGCGAACGGCACCGACGCCATCTCCGAGTTCCCCACGAACCGGGGCTGGGACACCGACGCCCTCTACCACCCGGACCCGAACAACCCCGGCACCAGCTACTCCAAGCACGGCGGCTTCCTGCACGACGCCGCGGACTTCGACCCCGAGTTCTTCGGCATGAGCCCGCGCGAGGCGACCGCCACGGACCCGCAGCAGCGGCTGCTGCTGGAGACGGCGTGGGAGGCGTTCGAGCGCGCGGGCATCGACCCGGCCGCGGAACGCGGCCGTCCGGTCGGCGTCTTCGCGGGCGTCGAGGACCAGGACTACATCAGCCGGCTGGACTCCGTACCGGAGGAGTACGAGGGGTTCATCGGCACCGGCGCCTCGATGAGCGTGGCCTCCGGGCGCGTGTCGTACACCTTCGGCTTCGAGGGTCCGGCGGTGACGGTGGACACGGCGTGCTCGTCGTCGCTGGTGGCCATGCACCTGGCATGCGAGTCGCTGCGGAAGGGCGAGTCGTCGCTCGCCCTCGCCGGGGGCGTGACCGTGATGTCCGCGCCCACCTGCTTCGTGATCTTCAGCAGGCAGCGGGCCATGTCCGCCGACGGGCGCTGCAAGCCGTTCGCGGCCGGGGCCGACGGGACCGGCTGGTCGGAGGGCGCGGGCGTGCTCCTCCTGGAAAAGCTCTCGGACGCGCAGCGGAACGGCCACCGCGTGCTGGCGGTGGTACGCGGGTCGGCGATCAACCAGGACGGCGCGTCCAACGGCCTGACCGCACCCAACGGGCCGGCGCAGCGCAAGGCCATCGAGCAGGCGCTCGTCAGCGCTCGGCTGTCGGCGTCGGACGTGGATGCCGTGGAGGCGCACGGCACGGGTACGACGCTGGGCGACCCGATCGAGGCGCAGGCGCTGCTGGACACGTACGGCAAGAACCGGTCCGACAAGCAGCCGCTGTGGCTCGGGTCGTTGAAGTCGAACATCGGTCACACGCGCGCCGCCTCGGGCGTCGCGGGTGTGATCAAGATGGTGATGGCGATGCGGGAGGGCGTTCTCCCGCAGACGCTGCATGTGGACGAGCCGTCGCCGCACGTGGACTGGACCGACGGCGCGGTGGAACTGCTCACCGAGCAGCGGGCGTGGCCGGTGGAGGAGGAGCGCCCGCGGCGGGCGGGTGTGTCGTCGTTCGGGATGAGCGGGACGAACGCGCACGTCATCATCGAGCAGGCCCCGGAGCTTGAATCCGCCGCCGAGGGCGAGCCGGGTGGGGTGGTGGCGTGGCCGGTGTCCGGGCACACGCCGCAGGCGCTGGCGGAGCAGGCGGGACGGCTGCACGGGCATCTGACGTCGCGTCCTGACATCAGCCCGGTTCAGGCTGCGCACAGCCTGGTCGCTACGCGTTCCGCCCTGTCCCACCGCGCGGTGGTCGTGGGCGGAGGGCGGGACGAACTGCTGGAGGGGCTGGCCGCGGTAGCGGCGGGCGAGCCTTCGGCGCGGGTCGTGAGCGGGAGCGTGCAGCCGGGCGGGAAGACGGTGTTCGTCTTCCCGGGCCAGGGCGCCCAGTGGGCCGGCATGGCCGCGGACCTGATCGAAGCGGAGCCGGTCTTCGCGCAGGCGATCGCGGAGTGCGAGGCTGCGCTGTCCGTCTACGCGGCCGACTGGTCACTCACCGACGTACTGGCCGATCCCGAGGGCGTGTTGCTGGAGCGGGTGGACGTGGTCCAGCCCGCGCTGTTCGCGGTCATGGTCAGCCTGGCGCGGCTGTGGCAGCACCACAGGATCCAGCCGGACGCGGTGATCGGTCACTCGCAAGGCGAGATCGCCGCCGCGCACGTCGCCGGAGCGTTGAGCCTTCAGGACGCGGCGAAGGTCGTGTGCCTTCGTAGCCAGGCCATCCGGGCGCTGTCCGGTCAGGGTGCGATGGCGTCGATCGCCCTTCCTCACGCGCAGGTCGCTGAGGAAATCGCCGCGTGGGACGGGAAACTGTCGGTCGCCGTGGTCAACAGCCCCACCGCCACCGTGATCTCCGGCGACACCGACGCCGTCACCGCATACCTCGCCCAATGCGAGAAGACAGGCGTACGCAACCGGCTGCTTCCCGTCGACTACGCCTCCCACGGCCCCCACGTCACCGCACTCCGCGACACCCTCCTCACCACGCTCGACGGCCTGGAGCCCCAGGCCGCCGCGATTCCCTTCCACTCGACCGTCACCGGCGAGGAATTCGACACCACCGGACTGACCGCCGAATACTGGTACACCAACCTCCGCGAAACCGTCCGCTTCCACGACACCCTCACCCGGCTGATCGACAGCGGCCACACGACGTACGTCGAAGCCAGCCCCCACCCGACACTGACCACCGCCATCACCGACACCGACCCGGCAACCACCGCCACCGGCACCCTCCGCCGCCACGAACACTCGCCCACCCAACTCCGCCTCGCCCTCGCCCACCTCCACACCCACGGCACCCCCGTCGACTGGCACCACACCCCCACCACCCCCGCCGACCTCCCCACCTACCCCTTCCAGCACCAGCCCTACTGGCTCGACGTACCGGCCGCGAACAGCAACCCCGCCACCCTCGGCCTCCAGGACACGAACCACCCTCTCCTCCCCGCCACCCTGCAACTCGCCGAGGGCAGCGACGAGTCCACGGTCCTCACCGGCAGCCTCAGCCTGCGCGCCCACCCCTGGCTCGCCGACCACGCCGTCAACGGCACCGTCCTTCTCCCCGGCACCGCCTTCGTCGACCTCGCTCTCCACGCGGGCGAGCACACCGCCCACCCCCACCTCACCGAGCTGACTCTTCAGGCCCCCCTCGTCATCCCCGCCAAAGCCACCCTGCACCTCCAGGTCATCACCGGCCTGACGGACGTGACCGGCACGCGGACGGTCACCATCCACTCGCGCCCCGAGGGTGCCGACCCCGGCGAGCCGTGGACCACGCATGCCCGCGGGACGCTCGGCGCCCACTCCCCCGCCTCCCCGGACGCGGACGAGGTGCTGACCGCCTGGCCGCCCCGCGACGCCGAGGTACTGGTCACGGAGAGCCTCTACGACGACCTCGCCGCCCACGGCTACGATTACGGCCCTGCCTTCCGCGGTCTGACCGCGGCCTGGCGCCAGGGCGACGACCTCTTCGCCGAGGTGCGCGTCGACGCGGACACCGACGGCTACGGCGTCCACCCCGCGCTGCTCGACGCCGCGCTGCACACCCTCGCCTTGGACGGCGCCGCGACGGGCGAGGTGCTTCTGCCGTTCGCCTGGAGCGACGTGCAGCTCCACGCCACCGGCGCGACGGCCCTCCGCGTACGGCTCGTCCGGCACTCCGCGACCAGCGCCGAGCTGACCCTCGCCGACCCGGCCGGGCGCCTCGTCGCCCGCGTCGGCCGGCTCACCCTGCGCCCGGTGGACCCGGCGCAGCTCAGGGCCGCCGCTTCGGCCCGCCCGCACAGTTCGCTGTTCTCCGTCGCGTGGACGCCCGTCCCCGTACCGGAGGCCACGCCAGAGGCAGCCGCCGGCGAGGGCTGGGCGGCCGTGGCGCTCGGGGTCCCGGCGCGGTGGCTGGAGGGCAGGCCGACGCGTGCCGTGCTCGACGCGGTGGACGGCGAGCGGTCCGTGCCCGAGCAGGTGCAGGCCGCCGCCGAGCGCGCCCTGAGCGTGGTGCAGGAGTGGCTGGCCGACGACGCGCGTACCGGGGAGCGGCTGGTCGTCGTCACCGGCAACGCCGTCACCGCGCAGCCCGGCGAGTCGCCGAAGGACCTCGTCCACGCGTCGCTGTGGGGCCTGCTCCGCAGTGCCCAGAGCGAGAACCCCGGCCGTATCGTCCTCGTCGACAGCGACGGGCACGCCGACAGCCTCGCCGCCCTGCCCGCCGTGCTCACGCTCGACGAGCCGCAGATCGCCCTGCGCGAGGGCGCCGCGCACGTGCCGCGGCTGACCCGCTATCCCGGGGCCGAGCGGTTCGCGCAGGCCGGGGACGGCGTCGGCGCGCGGCTGGGTGTCACGGGCCGGGGCACGCTGGAAGACCTCGGTCTGGTGGACTTCCCGGAGGCTGAGGCGCCGCTCGCGCCCGGCGAGGTCCGCATCCGGCTGCATGCGGCGGGGCTGAACTTCCGTGACGTGGCCGTCGCCCTCGGCGTCGTGGACGACGCGCGCGCCCTCGGCGGCGAGGGCGCCGGTGTCGTGCTGGAGGCCGCTCCCGACGTCACCCATGTCGCGGTCGGCGACCGCGTGATGGGGCTGATCCACGGTACGGGCCCGGTGACCAAGGCCGACGCGCGGATGGTGACCGCCGTTCCGCGGGGATGGAGCTTCGCGGAGGCGGCAACGCTGCCGATCGTCTTCCTCACCGCGTACCTCGGGCTGGCCGACCTGGCGCGGATCCGGCCCGGCGAAAAGCTGCTCGTGCACGCCGGTGCCGGTGGTGTCGGCATGGCGACGCTCCAGCTCGCGCGGCACTGGGGCGTCGAGGTCTTCGCCACCGCGAGCCCCGGCAAGCAGCACATCCTGCGGGAGCACGGGCTTGACGACGCGCACATCGCGTCCTCCCGCACGCTGGACTTCGCGGAGCACTTCCGTACGGCCCTGGGCGCCGGGGGCCGCGTGGACGTCGTACTGAACTCCCTGGCCGGGGACTTCGTCGACGCCTCGCTGCGGCTGCTGGGCGAGGGCGGCCGGTTCATGGAGATGGGCAAGACGGACATCCGCGACGCGGATGCGGTGCGTACGGACCACGCGGGCGTCGCGTACCGCGCGTTCGACCTCGGTGAGGCGACACCGGAGCGGGTCGCAGTCATGCTGTCCGAGCTGCGTGAGCTGTGCGAGGCGGGGACGCTCCGGCCGCTGCCGGTGACGGCGTGGGACTTCCACGAGGCGCGCACCGCGCTGCGGTACTTCAGCCAGGCGCGGCACATCGGCAAGGTCGTCCTCACCCTGCCCACCCCGTTCCGCGCGGACGGCACCGTGCTGATCACGGGCGGCACGGGGGTGCTGGGCGGGCACTTCGCGCGCCATCTGGTCACCGAGCACGGCGTACGGGACCTGCTGCTCGTCAGCAGGTCGGGACCGGACGCGAGCGGGGCGGCGGAGCTGCGGGAGGAGCTGACGGCGCTGGGCGCCCGGGTCCGTATCGAGGCGTGCGACGCCGCGGACCGCGACCGGCTCGCCGCGCTGCTTGCCACCATCCCCGCCGAGCACCCCCTGCGGGGCATCATCCACGCGGCCGGCGCCCTGGACGACACGACGGTCGCCAACCTCACCCCCGAGCGGCTGCGGTCCGTGCTGCGTCCGAAGGTCGACGCGGCCTGGAACCTGCACGAGCTGACCGCCGACGCCGACCTGGACGCCTTCGTCCTCTTCTCCTCGGCAGCCGCCGTCCTCGGCGCGCCCGGCCAGGCGAACTACGCGCTGGCCAACACCTTCCTCGACTCCCTCGCGGCACAGCGCCGCCGCACCGGCCTGCCGACGCTGTCCCTCGCGTGGGGGTTCTGGGCCGAGGCATCCGGGCTCACCCAGCACATGGACGCCGACGCGCTCGCCCGCCTGGAGCGCGGCGGCGTCACTCCGCTGGGCACCGAGCTGGGCATGCGGCTGTTCGACGAGGGTCTGGCCAGCGGCCACCCGATGCTGGTCGCCGCGCAGGTCGACGCGAGCCGCGTGAGCGGCACGGTGCCGCCGCTGCTCCGCGGTCTCGTACGGGGCGGAGGGCGGCGCGTCGCCGCCTCGGCCGTCGCGGACGGCGGCTCGGGGCTGGCCGACCAGCTCGTCCGGCTGAGCCAGGAGGACCGGCGCAAGCACCTGCTGAACCTGGTCAACGTGCACGTCGCCGCCGTCCTCGGGCACGGCAGCGGCGCTGCGGTGAACCCCACCCGTCCCTTCAAGGAGCTGGGCTTCGACTCGCTGACGGCCGTCGAACTCCGTAACCGCATCGCGGGCGCGACGGGCCTCGTCCTGGCCTCGACGCTCGTCTTCGACTACCCGACCCCCGCCGTTCTGGCGGACTTCCTGCTCGCCACCGTCCTTGAGGAAAGCGGCACCCCGTCCGCCGCCGACCTGGCGCCGGCCCACCGCTCGACGGCGGCGGACGACGAGCCGATCGCGATCGTCGGCATGGCCTGCCGCTTCCCCGGCGGCGTCGACTCGCCCGAGGACCTGTGGCAGATGCTGGCGGACGGCCGCACGGGCATCGGGGAGTTCCCCGAGGACCGCGGCTGGGACCTCGACGCGATCTTCGACCCCGAGCCGTCGCGCTTCGGCACCTCGTACGTCCGGCGCGGTGGCTTCCTCTACGACGCCGCCGAGTTCGACCACGCGCTGTTCCGGATCAGCCCGCGCGAGGCGACCGCCACGGACCCGCAGCAGCGGCTGCTGCTGGAGACGGCGTGGGAGACGTTCGAGCGCGCGGGCATGGACCCGCAGTCGCTCCACGGCAGCCGGACCGGTGTGTTCACGGGGCTGGTCAACCAGGACTATCTGACCCGTCTGCCGTCCGTGCCCGACGAGTACGAGGGCTTCATGGGCACGGGCACCCTCGGCAGCATCGCGTCGGGGCGGATCTCGTACACGCTGGGGCTTGAGGGCCCTGCGGTGACGGTGGACACGGCGTGCTCGTCGTCGCTGGTGGCGCTGCACATGGCGGCGCAGTCGCTGCGGCAGGGCGAGTGCGACCTCGCGCTGGCGGGCGGGGTCACCGTCATGCCGACGCCGCATGCCTTCGTCGTCTTCAGCCGTCAGCGCGGGCTCGCGCCGGACGGGTTGTGCAAGGCGTTCGCGGACGGCGCGGACGGGACCGGGTGGTCGGAGGGTGTCGGGCTGTTGCTCGTGGAGCGGCTGTCGGATGCGCGGCGTAACGGGCACAAGGTGCTGGCGGTGGTGCGGGGTTCGGCGGTGAACCAGGACGGTGCGTCCAACGGGCTGACGGCTCCGAACGGTCCGTCGCAGCAGCGGGTGATCCGGCAGGCGCTCGCGAATGCGGGTTTGTCGACTTCGGATGTCGATGCGGTCGAGGCCCACGGGACGGGTACGACGCTGGGCGACCCGATCGAGGCACAGGCGCTGCTGGCCACGTACGGCAAGGACCGGTCGGACGACGCGCCGCTGTGGCTGGGCTCGCTGAAGTCGAACCTTGGTCACACGCAGGCAGCGGCGGGCGTCGGCGGCGTCATCAAGATGGTGATGGCCATGCGGGAGGGCGTTCTCCCGCAGACGTTGCACGTCGATGCACCGTCGTCGCACATCGACTGGACGGCGGGCGCGGTGCAGTTGCTCACCGAGCAACGGCCGTGGGACGTGCCGGAGGCGCGGCCTCGCCGCGCGGGCATTTCGTCGTTCGGCATGAGCGGCACCAACGCGCACATCATCGTCGAGCAGGCGCCGGAGTCCGAGACCGCACCCGCGGTGGTCGAGCCGGGCGGGGTGGTGGCCTGGCCGCTCTCCGGGCACACGCCGCAGGCGTTGGCCGACCAGGCCGCACGGCTCCACACGCGGCTGACGGAGCGGCCGGAGGTCTCGCCGGCGGAAGTGGCGCACAGCCTGGTCACCACGCGGTCCGCCCTCGGCCACCGAGCGGTGGTCGTGGGTGCTGAGCGGGACGAACTGCTGGAGGGGCTGGCCGCGGTAGCGGCGGGCGAGCCTTCGGCTCGGGTGGTCGCCAGCAGCGAACAGTCCGAGGGGAAGACGGTGTTCGTCTTCCCGGGTCAAGGTGCGCAGTGGGCCGGGATGGCCGCGGACCTGATCGAGGCGGAGCCGGTCTTCGCGGCGGCGATCGTGAAGTGCGAGGCTGCGCTGTCCGTCTACGCGGACGACTGGTCGCTCCGTGACGTACTGGCCGATCCCGAAGGCGCGTTGCTGGAGCGGGTCGACGTCGTCCAGCCCGCACTGTTCGCCGTGATGGTGAGTCTCGCCCGGCTGTGGCAGCACCACGGCATCCAGCCCGACGCGGTCATCGGCCACTCACAAGGCGAGATCGCCGCGGCGCACGTCGCCGGAGCGTTGAGCCTTCAGGACGCCGCGAAGGTCGTGAGCCTGCGCAGCCAGGCCATCCGGGCGCTCTCCGGTCAGGGCGCCATGGCGTCCGTTGCCCTGCCGCACACCCAGGTGGCCGAGGAAATCGCCGCGTGGGACGGCAAGCTGTCCGTCGCCGTGGTCAACAGCCCCACCGCCACCGTGATCTCCGGCGACACCGACGCCGTCACCGCATACCTCGCCCAATGCGAGAAGACAGGCGTACGCAACCGGCTGCTGCCCGTCGACTACGCCTCCCACGGCCCCCACGTCACCGCACTCCGCGACACCCTCCTCACCACGCTCGACGGCCTGGAGCCCCAGGCCGCCTCGATTCCCTTCCACTCGACCGTCACCGGCGAGGAGATCGACACCACCGGACTGACCGCCGAATACTGGTACACCAACCTCCGCGAAACCGTCCGCTTCCACGACACCCTCACCCAACTCGTCGACAGCGGCCACACGACGTACGTCGAAACCAGCCCCCACCCCACCCTCACCACCGCCATCACCGACACCGACCCGGCAGTCACCGCCACCGGCACCCTGCGCCGCCACGAACACTCCCCCACCCAACTCCGCCTCGCCCTCGCCCACCTCCACACCCACGGCACCCCCGTCGACTGGCACCAGGCGCCCACCCCCCTCACCGACCTCCCCACCTACCCCTTCCAGCGCGAGCACTACTGGCTCAACGTCCCCACCCCCAGCGGCGACCCCACCGACCTGGGCCTCCGCGCCAGCACCCACCCCCTCCTCGGTGCCGCCGTGGAGGCCGCCGGGGACGGTGCGGTCACGTTCACCGGCAGTCTCAGCCTGCGCGCCCACCCCTGGCTCGCGGACCACGCCGTCAACGGGACCGTCCTGCTGCCCGGTACCGCCTTCGTCGACCTGGCCCTCCACGCGGGCGAGCAGACCGCGCACCCGTATCTGACCGAGCTGACGCTTCAAGCCCCCCTCGTCCTCCCGGACAAGGCCACCCTCCAGCTCCAGGTGGCGGTGGGGCCGCACGACGCCGAGGACCGGTCCGTCACCGTCCACTCCCGTGGCTCCGACGACGAGCCGTGGACGCTGCACGCCGTCGGCGTGCTGACCGCGCGCCCCGCCGAGCCCGTCGCCGACGACCTCGCCGTCTGGCCCCCGGCCGGTGCCGAGCAGGTGCCGGTGGACGACCTGTACGAGGCGTTCGCCGCGCGCGGCAACGAGTACGGTCCGGCCTTCCAGGGCCTCACGGCGGCGTGGCGCCTGGGTGACAGCCTCTACGCCGAGGTCGGCCTCGACGCCTCCACCGACGCCTCGGGCTTCGATGTCCACCCCGCGCTGCTCGACGCCGCGCTGCACACCCTCGGGCTCACCGACGCCATCAGCGGCGGCGTGTACCTGCCGTTCTCGTGGAACGACGTGAGCCTGTACGCAACCGGGGCCACCACCGTGCGCGCCCAGGTCACGCGGGTGGACGAGACGACGGTCGCCGTCGTGCTCGCCGATGTCGCCGGCCGGCCGGTGGCCAAGGTGAGTTCCCTCGTGCTGCGGCCGCTGGACCCGGTTCAGCTCGCCAACGCCCGTACGAGCACGCACAACCGGCTCTTCCGCATGGACTGGGCCGCTCTTCCCGCCGCCGACGCGCCCGCCTCGGGCGCGACGGCACGCGACTGGGCCCTCGTCGCCGCCGGGGCCGCGGCGGACGTCGCGCCTTCTTCGGCGGCACGGCTGACGCCGGCGCCCGCGGACGCGGCGGGCCCGCTGTCCGCGCAGGTCCACCACGCTGCCGCGCAGGCCCTCGGGCACGTACAGGAATGGCTCGCGGACGAGACGAACGCGGAGCGTCATCTCGTCGTCGTGACCCACCGGGCCGTGGCCGCCACCGCCGACGAGGACGTCACCGACCTCGTCCACGCGCCCCTGTGGGGTCTGGTACGCAGCGCCCAGAGCGAGCACCCGGGCCGGCTCACCCTGATCGACACCGACGACCCCGCCGCCGACCTCACGCCTCACGTCGAAGCCGCCCTGGCTCTGGACGAGCCGCAGCTCGCCCTGCGCGACGGCCGGGCGCTCGTCCCCCGGCTCGCCCGCCACGCTCCCCCGGCCGGCGACGGCCTCAGCCTGGACCCCGAGGGCACCGCCCTCATCACCGGCGGTACGGGCACCCTCGGCGCCCACACCGCCCACCACCTCGTCACCGCCCACGGTGTACGCCATCTGCTGCTCACCAGCCGCAGCGGGCCCGACGCCCCCCATGCCGCCGCCCTTCGGGACGAGTTGACCGCGCTGGGCGCCGAGGTACGTATCGCCGCCTGCGACGCCGCCGACCGCGACCAGCTCGCCGCACTCCTCGACACCATCCCGACCGACCATCCGCTGTCCGCCGTCTTCCACACCGCCGGCGCTCTCGCGGACGCCACCTTGCACAACCTCACCCCCGACCACCTCACCACCGTCATGCGACCGAAGGTCGACGCGGCCTGGCACCTCCACGAGCTGACCGCAGACCTCAAGCTCGACGCCTTCGTCCTCTACTCCTCCGCCGCCGCCACCCTCGGCGCGACGGGGCAGGCCAACTACGCCGCCGCCAACGCCTTTCTCGACGCCCTCGCCCACCACCGCACCCGCCGCGGCCTGCCCGCCGTCAGCCTCGCCTGGGGCTTCTGGGCCGAGCAGTCCGGCATGACCGGGCACATGGACGACGGCGACGTCGCCCGTCTCTCCCGGGGCGGTCTCGCGCCGCTGACCACCGAGCAGGGCCTCGCCCTCCTCGACGCGGGCTGCGTCTCCGCGGTGCCGTTCCTGGTTCCGGCGGCCGTCAATCCGGCGCGGCTCGACGCGGCGCAGGCACCCGCCCTGTTCCGTAGCCTGCTGCGCGCGCAGCGCCGCCAGGCCGCCGCGGGCGACGTGGCCGGCGGCGGGGACTCCTCCGCGCTCGCGCGGCGGCTGTCGGGGCTGGGCGCCGCCGAGCAGCGGGACGTCCTGCTGCGGCTGGTGGCGAGCCACGTCGGCACGGTGCTCGGGCACGGCGAGGATGCGGTCGCCGTCAACCGCTCGTTCAAGGATCTGGGCATCGACTCCCTGACGGCGGTCGAGCTGCGCAACGGGTTGTCCGCCGCGGTCGGCGAGCGGCTGCCCGCCACCCTGGTCTTCGACCACCCCACGCCCACGGCGCTCGCCGAGCACCTGCGCAAGACGGTGCTCGGCGTCCGGTCCGAGGCGCCCGGCGTGCCGGTGGCCGGCAGCCGGGTGGCGGGCGATCCGATCGCCATCGTGGGCATGGCCTGCCGCTACCCGGGCGACGTGCGTTCTCCCGATGACCTGTGGCGGCTGGTGGCCGAGGGCCGGGACGCGATCGGCGCGTTCCCGGAGAACCGCGGCTGGGACACCGACGCGCTCTTCGACGCCGACCCCGACCATCCGGGTACGTCGTACGTCCGCGAGGGCGGCTTCCTCTACGAGGCCGAGCAGTTCGACCCCGCGGCGTTCGGCATGAGCCCTCGCGAGGCGACGGCGACGGACCCGCAGCACCGGCTGCTGCTGGAGACCGCGTGGGAGACGTTCGAGCGCGCGGGCATCGACCCGCACTCGCTGCACGGCAGCCGGACCGGCGTGTTCACCGGCGTCATCTCCCAGGACTACTACTCGCGCCACTCCCGCATCCCCGAGGGGTTCGAGGGACAGATCGGGATCGGCAGCGCGGGCAGCATCGCCTCCGGCCGCGTCTCGTACGCGTTCGGTCTGGAGGGCCCGGCGATCACGGTCGACACGGCGTGCTCCTCGTCGCTGGTGGCGCTGCACATGGCCGGCCAGGCGCTGCGGGAGGGCGAGTGCGATCTCGCCCTCGTGGGCGGGGTGTCTGTGATGGCGAGCCCCAACATGTTCGTGGAGTTCAGCCGGCAGCGCGGTCTCGCGCCCGACGGGCGCTGCAAGGCGTTCGCCGCCGGCGCCGACGGGACGGGCTGGTCGGAGGGCGTGGGGCTGCTGCTCGTGGAGCGGCTGTCGGACGCCCGGCGCAACGGCCATCCGGTCCTCGCCGTCGTCCGCGGCTCGGCCGTCAACCAGGACGGCGCCTCCAACGGCCTGACCGCGCCCAACGGTCCGTCCCAGGAGCGCGTGGTCCGCCAGGCCCTGGCCGGGGCGGGGCTCTCCCCCGCCGACGTCGACGCCGTCGAGGCGCACGGCACCGGCACCAGCCTCGGCGACCCCATCGAGGCGCAGGCCCTGCTCGCCACGTACGGCCAGGGCCGGCCCGCGGACGAGCCGCTGCGGCTGGGCTCGATCAAGTCCAACATCGGCCACACCCAGGCCGCGGCCGGGGTCGGCGGCGTGATCAAGATGGTGCAGGCCATGCGGTACGGGGTGCTGCCCCGGACGCTGCACGTGGACGAGCCGTCGCCGCACATCGACTGGTCGGCGGGCGCCGTGGAGCTGCTGCGCGACGACGTGCCGTGGCCGCGGGCGGAGAAGCCGCGGCGCGCGGGGGTGTCGTCGTTCGGCATGAGCGGCACCAACGCGCACGTGATCATCGAGGAGCCGCCGGCCGACGACGCCGGTGCCGCCGCCGCGACGGCCGGGCCGGGTCCGGTGGTGTGGCCGGTCTCCGGGCACACGGCGGAGGCGCTGGCCGAGCAGGCGGGCCGGCTGCGGGCGTACCTGACCGGGCGGCCCGAGACCGACGTGCATGCGGTGGGCGCTTCTCTGGTGCGCTCGCGTGCGGTGCTGGACCACCGTGCGGTGGTCTTCGGTACGGACCGGGACGAGCTGCTGGCCGGGCTGGATGCCGTCGCGCGCGGCGAGGAGTCCGACCGGGCCGTGGTGGGGCGGTACCGGGCGGGGAAGCTGGCGGTGCTGTTCACCGGCCAGGGCGCGCAGCGCCCGGGCATGGGCACGGAGTTGTACGGAACGTACCCGGTGTTCGCCGACGCACTGGACGACGCCTGCGCGGCGCTGGACGCACACCTCCCGCAGCCGCTCAAGCCCCTGCTGTTCGCCGACGCCGACAGCCCCGAGGCCGAGCTGCTCAACGACACGACGTACACCCAGCCCGCGCTGTTCGCCTACGAGGTCGCTCTGTACCGGCTCGCGGAGTCCTTCGGGATCCGGCCGGACTACTTGGCCGGTCACTCCATCGGGGAGTTGACCGCCGCCCACATCGCCGGGGTATGGACCCTCGCCGACGCGGCGCGGCTCGTCGCTACCCGGGCGCGGCTCATGGGGACGCTGCCGACCGGCGGTGCCATGCTCTCCGTCGCCGCCGACCGCGACACCGTCACCCGCCTGCTCAAGGACGTGGACGGCGCCTCGATCGCCGCCCACAACTCGCCCGTCTCCACGGTCGTATCGGGCGACGCCGAGGCCATGGACACGGTCGCGGAGCGGTGCTCCGACATCGGTGTGCCCGCCCGGCGACTGCGGGTCAGCCATGCCTTCCACTCGGCCCACATGGACCCGATCCTGGACGAGTTCCGCACGGTGGTCGCCGACATCGCGGCCAAGGCCCCGGCCCTGCCGGTGATCTCAAACCGCACCGGACAACCGTTGACGGCAGACGAGGCCGCCTCGCCCGACTACTGGGCCGAGCAACTGCGCCAGACCGTCGAGTACGCCGCCGTGACCGCCTACCTGGAGCAGGCCGGCACCGGCACTTACCTCGAACTCGGCCCGGACGCCACCCTGACGACCCTCACCACCGACACCCTCACCGCGCCCGCCACCACCGTGGCGGCCCAGCAGCGCAAGCGGGGGCAGACCGACACGTTCACGAGCGCCATGGCCACGGTCCACACGGTGCACTCCGCCGTCGACTGGCCCACCGCCGCGGCGCCCGTGCTCGGCGATCTCCCCACGTACGCCTTCCAGCACCAGCGCTACTGGCTCGACGCCCTGCCCTCGACCGGGGACGCCGAGGGGCTGGGCCTGGGGACGGCGGACCACCCGCTGCTCAGCGCTGCCGTGGAGCACGCGGACGGCGACGCCGTGACCTTCACCGGGCGGCTCTCCCTGCGCACGCACCCGTGGCTGGCGGACCACGCCGTCTTCGGGACCGTGCTGCTGCCGGGCAGCGCGTTCGTCGAACTCGCCCTGTACGCGGGTGAGCAGGTGGGCGCCCTCCGGCTGGCGGACCTCACGCTCGAAGCTCCGCTCGTCGTCCCGGACCAGGGCACCGTGCACCTCCAGGTGATCGTCTCGGCCGGGGACGCCGAGGGCGGGCGGGCCATCGGGGTCCACTCGCGGACCGGGCGGGGCGAGCCGTGGACGCTGCACGCCACGGGGCGGCTCACGGCCGCCACGGATGCGGGCACCGGGGCCGACCTCACCGCCTGGCCGCCGGCCGGGGCGGAGGCCGTCGCCCTCGACTCGGTCTACGACGACCTGGCGCTCCGCGGCTACCAGTACGGCCCGGCCTTCCAGGGCCTGACGGCCGCCTGGCGCCAAGGCGACGACGTGTACGCCGAGATCGCGCTCGGCGCCGGCACCGGCGCCACGGGCTACGGCCTGCACCCGGCGCTGCTGGACGCCACGCTGCACGCCCTGGGCCTTCTGGCGGAGGAGGGCGGCGACGCCCAACTGCCGTTCTCCTGGTCCGGCGTCGAACTGCACGCCACCGGCGCCTCGGCGCTCCGCGCCCACCTGCGGCGCGAGTCCGCGGACACGGCGCGTATCACGCTGGCGGACCCGGCGGGGGCGCCGGTCGCCCGGGTGGAGACGCTGTCGGTGCGCCCGGTCGACCGCGCCCAGTTGGCGGCGATCGGCGGGGACGCGCCCGGGAAGCGGCTGTTCGCCGTGGAGTGGACCCCGGCGTCCGTCGCCGGGACGGCGGGCCCGTCCGCGCCGTGGGCCGTGCTGTCGGCCGGGGCGGACGTCCCGGCGGACGGCGCCGTCAAGCTCGACGTGTACGCGACCCTCGACCGGCACCCGGACCTTTCCGTGGCAGACGGGGTCCACCGCGCCGCCGCGCAGGCCCTCGGACACGTACAGGAATGGCTGGCGGACGAGGCGAGCGCGGACCGGCACCTGGTCGTCGTCACCCAACGGGCCGTCGCCACCACCTCCGAGGAGGACGCCACCGACCTCGTGCACGCTCCCCTCTGGGGCCTGATCCGCAGCGCGCAGGGCGAGAACCCGGGCCGTGTCACGCTCGTCGACACGGACGGGCACGCCGACAGCCTGGCCGCCCTGCCCGCCGCGCTCACCCTGGACGAGCCCCAACTCGCCCTGCGCGAGGGCCAGTGCTTCGTCCCGCGGCTCACCCGCCACGCCCCCGACCCGTCCGGGGCGGTCGCCCTCGACGCCGAGGGCACGGTCCTGATCACCGGCGGTACGGGCACGCTGGGCGCCCACACCGCCCGCCACCTGGTCACCGCCCACGGCGTACGCCATCTGCTGCTCACCAGCCGCAGCGGGCCCGACGCTCCCCATGCCGCCGCGCTCCGGGACGAGTTGACCGCGCTGGGCGCCGAGGTACGTATCGCCGCCTGCGACACGGCGGACCGCGACCAGCTCGCCGCAGTCCTCGACACCATCCCCGCCGACCTCCCCCTGAGCGCCGTCTTCCACACCGCCGGCGCCCTCGCCGACGCCACCCTCCACAACCTCACCCCCGACCACCTCACCACCGTCCTGCGGCCCAAGGTCGACGCGGCCTGGCACCTCCACGAACTCACCGCAGACCTCAAGCTCGACGCCTTCGTCCTCTACTCCTCCGCCGCCGCCACCCTCGGCGCGCCCGGACAAGCCAACTACGCCGCCGCCAACACCTTCCTCGACACCCTCGCCGCACTCCGCCGCCACCGCGGCCTGCCCGCCGTCTCGCTCGGCTGGGGCCTGTGGGGCGAGCAGTCCGGCATGACCGGGCAGTTGGACGACACCGACGTCGCCCGCCTCGTCCGCAGCGGCGTCACGCCGCTGACCACCGAACAGGGCCTCGCCCTCCTCGACTCCGGCATCGCCGCCACCCGTTCCCACCTCCTGCCCGTCGCCCTCGACACCGCCCGCGTCGATCCCGCGTCCGCGCCGCCGCTCCTGCGCACGCTGGTACGCGGCGTCCGCCGCCCCGCGGCGAGCGCCGGGGCCGGTGGCGGAGCCGGGGCCGCCGAGTCGGCCGCGCTGGTCGCGGAGCTGGCCGGGCTGGACGCCGAACAGCGGACCGAGCGGGTGCGTGCGCTGGTGGCCCGCGAGGTGGCTCTCGTCCTCGGGCACAGCGGCGAGCGGGGCGTGGACGCGGACCGGCCGTTCTCGGAGCTGGGCTTCGACTCGCTCACCGCCGTCCAGTTGCGCAACAAGCTGGGCACGCTGGTCGGGCAGCAGCTCCCGGCGACGCTGATCTTCGACTACCCGACCCCGCTGGCGCTGGGCGACCATCTCGCCGCGCGCCTCGCTCCCGGGCGCGGCGCGGACGGGGGCGTCGTCACCGTGGACGATCTCGACCGCCTCGACGCGGCGCTGTCGGCGCGGCCTTCGGACGACCCGGAGCGGGTGGTTCTGGTCGAGCGGCTGGAGGCGCTGCTCTCCAAGCTGTCGGCCCCGGGCGCGTCCGACGAGAGCGGCGAGGAAGTCCTCGACTCGCTGCGCAAAGCCAGCAATGAGGAGCTCTTTAGCTTCGTGGAGAAGGATCTCGGGCTCTGAGCCCTCACGGCCCTTCCCGGGCCGCGATCAACGTTCGGCAATTCAATCGGTAAGGCTCGGCAAGGCATGGGAGCAGGACAGATGGCGGACGAAGACAAGCTGCGGGATTACCTGGCACGCGTCATTGCCGAGTTGCACCAGACCCGGCAGCGGCTTCACGACGCCGAGTCCCAGGAGCACGAGCCGATCGCCATCGTCGGCATGGCCTGCCGCTACCCGGGCGACATCCGCTCACCGGAGGACCTGTGGCGGCTGGTGCACGAAGGCCGGGACGCGGTCGGGGAATTCCCCTCCGGCCGCGACTGGGACGTGGAGTCGCTGTACCACCCGGACCCGGACCACCCGGCCACGTCTTACGTGCGGGAGGGCGGGTTCCTGCACGAGGCCGCCGAGTTCGACGCCGAGCTGTTCCACATGAGTCCGCGCGAGGCGCTGGCCACCGATCCGCAGCAGCGGCTGCTGCTGGAGACTGCCTGGGAGGCGTTCGAACGTGCGGGCATCGACCCGCAGTCGGTGCAGGGCAGCAGGACCGGTGTCTTCACCGGCGTGATGTACAACGACTACTCGTCGCGGCTCATGCACCAGGTGCCGGCCGGCTTCGAGGGGCAGGTGGGCAACGGCAGCGCGGGCAGCATCGCCTCCGGCCGGGTGGCGTACAGCTTCGGCCTGGAGGGTCCCGCGGTCACCGTGGACACGGCCTGCTCCTCCTCGCTCGTCTCGCTGCACCTGGCCGCGCACGCGCTGCGGCAGGGCGAGTGCACGCTCGCGCTGGCCGGTGGTGTGACGGTGATGGCCACGCCGGGTACGTTCGTGGAGTTCAGTCGGCAGCGCGGGCTGGCGCCCGACGGGCGCTGCAAGCCGTTCGCCGCGGCGGCGGACGGCACCGGGTGGTCCGAGGGCGTCGGGCTGCTGCTGGTGGAGCGGCTGTCGGACGCGCAGCGCAACGGGCACCCGGTCCTCGCCGTCCTGCGCGGCTCCGCCGTCAACCAGGACGGCGCGTCCAACGGCCTGACGGCGCCGAACGGCCCGTCGCAGCAGCGGGTCATCCGCCAGGCGCTGGCCAACGCGGGGCTGACCGCCGCCGACGTGGACGTCGTCGAGGCGCACGGCACGGGCACGACGCTGGGCGACCCGATCGAGGCGCAGGCGCTGCTGGCGACGTACGGCGAGGGGCGCCCGGACGACGCGCCCCTGTGGCTGGGCTCGGTCAAGTCGAACCTGGGGCACACCCAGGCCGCGGCGGGCGTCGCGGGCATCATCAAGATGGTCATGGCGATGCACGAGGGCGTGCTGCCGCGCACGCTGCACGTGGACGAGCCGTCGCCGCACATCGACTGGTCCTCCGGTACGGTCCGGCTGCTGACGGAGCAGCGGGCGTGGGCGCACGCCGAGCGGCCGCTGCGCGCCGCGGTCTCGTCGTTCGGCATGAGCGGCACGAACGCGCACGTGGTGATCGAGGGCCCGCCGGCCGCGGCGGAGCCTGAGGAGCCGGCGGCCGAGGCGGCCCCGGGCCCGGTGGTGTGGGCGCTGTCGGGGCACACGCCGGAGGCGCTGGCCGCGCAGGCGGGGAAGCTGCGCACCTGGCTGGCGGAGAACCCGGACACCGACGCGCGCGCCGTGGGCTCCGCGCTGCTGCGGACGCGGGCGGCGCTCGCGCACCGGGGCGTGGTCTTCGGCGCCGATCGCGAGGAGCTGCTCGCCGGGCTCGCCGCCGTGGCCGAGGAGATGCCGGGGCAGGGCGCCGTCGTGGGCACGGTGGGCGGCGGCAAGCTGGCTGTGCTGTTCACCGGCCAGGGCGCGCAGCGCGCGGGCATGGGCGCGGAGTTGTACGGAACGTACCCGGTGTTCGCCGAAGCGCTGGACGCGGCCTGCGCGGCGCTGGACGGGCACCTGCCGCAGCCGCTCAAGCCCCTGCTGTTCGCCGAGGCCGACACCCCCGAGGCCGAGCTGCTCAACGACACCACCTATACGCAGCCCGCCCTCTTCGCGTACGAGGTCGCCCTGTACCGGCTCGCGGAGTCCTTCGGGATCCGACCCGACTTCCTCGCCGGTCACTCCATCGGGGAGTTGACGGCTGCCCACATCGCCGGGGTATGGACCCTCGCCGACGCCGCCCGCCTCGTCGCCACCCGCGGACGGCTCATGGGCGGCCTGCCCACCGGCGGCGCCATGCTGTCCATGGCCACCGACCGCGACACTGCCGCAGGTCTGCTCCAGGGCATCGAGGGCGTGTCGGTCGCCGCGCACAACTCGCCGGTCTCCACGGTCGTTTCCGGGGACTCCCAGGCGGTCGACGCCGTCGCCGAGCGGTGTGCCGAGGCCGGCGTGACCGCCCGCCGCCTGCGGGTCAGCCATGCGTTCCACTCCGCGCACATGAACCCGATCCTGGAGGAGTTCCGCGCGGCCGTCGCCGGCACCCCCGCCCAGGCACCGGCCCTGCCGGTGATCTCCAACCGCACCGGACAGCCCCTCACGGCCGACCAGGCCGCCTCGCCCGACTACTGGGCCGAGCAACTGCGCCAGACCGTCGAGTACGCCGCCGTGACCGCCCACCTGGAGCAAGCCGGCACCGGCACGTACCTCGAACTCGGCCCCGACACCACCCTGGCAACCCTCACCACCGACACCCTCACCGCCCCGGCCACCGCCGTGGCCGCGCAGCAGCGCAAGCGGGGGCAGGTGGAGGCGCTGACGACGGCGCTCGCCACGGTCCACACCGCGCACACCCCCCTCGCCTGGCCCGGCACCTCCGGCGCCGTCGACCTCCCGACGTACGCGTTCCAGCACCGGACCTACTGGCTCAGCGCCCCCGCCTGGGCCGGCGACCCGGGGCACCTCGGGCTGCGGCGTACGGAGCACGCGCTGCTCGGCGCGGCGATGGAGCTGGCGGACGGCGGCGGCGCGGTCACGTTCACCGGCAGCCTGAGCCTTCGTACGCACCCCTGGCTGGCCGACCACGCGGTCAACGGCACCGTGCTCCTTCCCGGCACCGCCTTCGTCGACCTCGCGCTGCACGCGGGCGAGCACACCGGCCACCCCCACCTGGCCGAACTCACCCTCCAGACCCCGCTGGTGCTCGCCGAGAGCGGCACCGTCCACCTCCAGGTGACCGCGGGCGCCGACGCGGACGGCAGCGGGCAGCGGCCCGTCACCGTCCACTCGCGCACCGAGGACGGCGACGTCTGGACCCCGCACGCCACGGGTTTCCTCACCGCGACGCCCGCCCGCGACCCGGAGGGCGAGCCGTCCGTCGATCTCGCCGCCTGGCCGCCGGCCGGTGCCGACTCGCTGCCGGTGGGTTCGCTGTACGACGAGCTGGCGGAGCACGGCTACCACTACGGGCCCGCCTTCCGCGGCCTGTCCGCCGCCTGGCGCGCCGCGGACGGCGACGTGTACGCGGAGGTCGCCCTCGCCGCGGACACCGGCACGGAGCCGGGCGGCTACGGCATCCACCCGGCGCTCCTGGACGCCGCGCTGCACGCGCTGGGCCTGGCCCCGGGCGGCGAGGACGGTACGCAGCTCCCGTTCTCCTGGAGCGACGTCGAACTCCACGCCACCGGCGCCGACTTCCTTCGCGTCCACGTACGCCGGGTGACGCCGACCTCGGCGCAGATCACCCTGGCCGACCCGGCGGGCGGCCCGGTGGGCCGGGTCGGTGCGCTGACGCTGCGGCAGGTGGACGCCGCGCAGCTCAAGCAGGCCGCTGCCGCGGATCCGCACCACGACAGCCTGTTCACGCTGGACTGGGCCCCGCTCACCCTCCCGGAGACGGACACCGCCCCCGGGCACGTCGTCCTCACCCCGCTCACCGGCGACGGCTTCCCCGGTGCCGCGGGTGGCCGGGTCGTCGCGGATCTCGACGCGCTGCTCGCCGAGGGCGACATCCCGGCGGCGGTGCTGCTGCCGGTGGCCGACCCCGGCGGGTCCGCCCTGCCCGCGCGGGTGCGGGAGTCGAACACCGGGCTGCTGGAGTTCGTGCAGCGCTGGCTCGCGGAGGAGCGGCTGGCCGGCACCCGGCTCGCCGTCGTGACGTCGGCGGCCGTGGCCGCCGAGCCCGGTGACCCGGTGACCGACCTGGTGGCCGCCGCCGCGTGGGGGCTGCTGCGCTCCGCGCAGTCGGAGCACCCGGACCGCTTCCTGCTGGTCGACGTGGACGCCGACGCGCGCTCCGCCGCGGCGCTCGGCGCGGTCCTGGCCTGCGGCGAGCCGCAGACCGCGGTACGCGAGGGCCGTGCCCTCGCCGCCCGCCTGGGCCGGTCGTCGGCCGACGACGTGCTGACGCCCCCGCCCGGCGAGGACCACTGGTGCCTGGGCGTGACCGGCCAGGGCTCCCTGGACGACGTCGCGCTCGTCCCGTCGCCGGAGGCGGGCGCGGACCTGCGGCCCGGCGAGGTACGGGTCGCGGTACGGGCCGGCGGGCTGAACTTCCGCGACGTCGTCGTGACGCTCGGCATGGTGGCCGACGTGCGCGCCGTGGGCGGCGAGGGCGCCGGTGTCGTCGTGGAGGTGGCGCCCGACGTCACCCATCTCGCGGCCGGCGACCGGGTGATGGGCCTGTTCACCACCACCGGCCCGGTGACCGTCACGGACGCGCGGCTGCTGGCCCGTATCCCGGAGGGCTGGTCCTTCGCGGAGGCGGCCACCGTGCCGATCGTCTTCCTCACCGCCTACTACGGGCTCGTGGACCTGGCGGCCGTCGAGCCGGGCGAGCGGCTGCTCGTGCACGCCGGTGCCGGTGGCGTCGGCATGGCGACGCTCCAGCTCGCGCGGCACTGGGGCGTGGAGGTCCTGTCCACCGCCAGCTCCGGCAAGCAGCACGTGCTGCGGGAGTACGGGGTCGAGGACGCCCGTATCGCGTCGTCGCGGACGCTGGACTTCGAGGAGCAGTTCCGCACGGCGACCGACGGCGCCGGTGTGGACGTCGTACTGAACTCCCTTGCCGGGGAGTTCGCGGACGCCTCGCTGCGGCTGCTGGGCGACGGCGGCAGGTTCGTGGAGATCGGCAAGACCGACATCCGGGACGCCGAGGCGGTCGCGGAGGAGTACCCCGGCACGACGTACCAGGCGTTCGACCTCGGTGACGCCGGTCCCGAGCGCATCCAGGAGATGCTTCAGGAGCTGCGGGAGCTGTTCGAGAGCGGCGTGCTGCGGCCGCTGCCCGTCACCTCCTGGGACATCCGGCGGGCGCCCGAGGCGCTGCGTCACCTGAGCCAGGCGAGGCACATCGGCAAGGTCGTGCTCACGATCCCGGCGCCGATCGACCCGAACGGCACCGTCCTGGTCACCGGCGGCACCGGCGTCCTCGGCGCCCACGTCGCCCGCCACCTCGTCACCACGCACGGCGTACGCAGCCTGCTGCTCACCAGCCGATCCGGCCCCGACGCCCCGAGTGCCCGCAGCCTCCACGAAGAACTCACCGCACTCGGCGCCGACGTACGCATCGCCGCGTGCGACGCCGCGGACCGCGACCAACTCGCCGCCCTGCTCGGCACCGTCGGCGACGACCACCCGCTCCGCGCCGTCGTCCACACCGCGGGCGTCCTCGACGACGCCACCGTGGACCGCCTCACCCCCGAACAGCTCGCCACCGTGCTTCGCCCCAAGGTCGACGCGGCGTGGAACCTGCACGAGCTGACCGAGCACCTGGAGCTGGACGCCTTCGTCCTGTTCTCCTCCGCCGCCGCCACCTTCGGCGCGCCGGGCCAGGCCAACTACGCCACCGCCAACACCTTCCTCGACGCCCTCGCGGCGCTACGCCACCGCCGCGGCCTGCCCGCCACGTCCCTCGGGTGGGGTCTGTGGGCCGAGGCCAGCGGCATGACCGGGCACCTGGACGACGCCGATGTCGCGCGGGTCAGCCGCGCGGGCGTCGTCCCCCTCACCACGGAGCACGGCCTCGCGCTGCTCGACGCGGGCCTGTCCGGCAGCCGGCCGTTCCTGCTGCCGACCGGGCTGGACACCCGCGTGCTCGACCCCGCCACCGCACCGCCGCTGCTCCGCGCCCTGGTCCAGCCGCGCCGGGCCGCCGCCACGGCCGCGAGCCGGGGCGCCGCCCGCACCGGCGGCCGGGGGTCGTCGCTGGCCGAAGAGCTGTCGGCGCTGCCCCCCGAGAACCGGGAGCGGCACGTCCTGGACCTGGTCCGCGGCCATGTGGCGACCGTGCTGGTGCTCGGCGACGCCACGGCGGTGGGCGCCGACCGCAGCTTCCGCGAGCTGGGCTTCGACTCACTGACGGCCGTCGAGATGCGCAACCGGCTCACCGCGGCGACCGGCCTGCAACTGCCGACGACGCTGGTCTTCGACCACCCGACGCCGGCCCTGCTGGCGCGCTTCGTACTGGACGAGTTGCTCGGTGCGCTGCCGCAGGCGGCGCTCTCCCCCGCCGTCGGCACGCGCGCCGACGAGGACGAGCCGATCGCGATCATCGGCATGGCGTGCCGCTTCCCCGGCGGCGTCGCGTCGCCGGAGGACCTGTGGCGGCTGGTGAGCGAGGGCCGCGACGGCATCGGCGCCTTCCCCGAGGACCGGAGCTGGGACCTCGACCGGCTCATGGACCCGGACCCGGAGCGCCTGGGGACGTCCGCGACGTCGCAGGGCGGATTCCTGTACGACGCGGCCGAGTTCGACGCCGAGCTGTTCCGGATCAGCCCGCGCGAGGCGCTGGCCACCGACCCGCAGCACCGGCTGCTGCTGGAGACGGCATGGGAGGCGTTCGAGCGGGCCGGCATCGACCCGTCCACGCTGCGCAACACGGCCACCGGCGTCTTCGCGGGCGTCATCTCGCAGGACTACCTGTCCCGGCTGACCGAGACCCCGGAGGGCTTCGAGGGCCAGGTCGGCATCGGCAGCGCGCTGAGCATCGCCTCCGGCCGCGTCTCGTACACCTTCGGGCTTGAGGGGCCGGCGGTGACCGTGGACACGGCGTGCTCGTCGTCGCTGGTGACGCTGCACCTGGCGTGCCAGTCGCTGCGGAGCGGCGAGTCGACGCTCGCGCTGGCGGGCGGCGTGACGGTGATGGCCACGCCGGGCTGCTTCACCGAGTTCAGCCGCCAGGGCGGGCTGGCGCCGGACGGGCGCTGCAAGCCGTTCGCGGCGGGCGCGGACGGGACGGGCTGGTCGGAGGGTGTCGGGCTGCTGCTCGTGGAGCGGCTGTCGGACGCCGTACGCAACGGGCGCCGCATCCTGGCGGTGGTCCGCGGGTCGGCGGTGAACCAGGACGGTGCGTCCAACGGGCTGACGGCACCGAACGGGCCCTCGCAGCAGCGGGTCATCCGGCAGGCGCTGGCGAATGCCGGTTTGTCGACTTCGGACGTGGACGCGGTCGAGGCTCACGGCACCGGTACGACCCTCGGCGACCCGATCGAGGCGCAGGCGTTGCTCGCGACGTACGGGCAGGACAGGTCGGAAGACGCGCCGCTCTGGCTCGGGTCGCTGAAGTCGAACCTCGGGCACACGCAGGCCGCGGCGGGCGTCGGCGGCGTCATCAAGATGGTCATGGCGATGCGGGAGGGCGTGCTGCCGCAGACGCTCTACGTGGACGAGCCGTCGTCGCACATCGACTGGACGGCGGGCGCGGTGCAGTTGCTCACCGAGCAGCGGCCGTGGGACGTGGCGGACGCGCGGCCCCGCCGCGCCGGTGTCTCCTCGTTCGGGATGAGCGGCACGAACGCGCACGTCATCATCGAGCAGGCCCCGGAGCCCGAGACGGTCCCGGCCGCGGTCGAGCAGGACGGGGTGCTGGCGTGGCCGGTCTCCGGGCACACGCCGCAGGCGCTGGCCGACCAGGCCAGGCGACTGCACGACTACCTCACCGAACGCCCCGAGGTCACCCCGGCCGAGGTCGCCCACAGCCTGGTCACCACGCGATCCGCCCTGGGCGACCGCGCGGTGGTCGTGGGCGGCGCGCGGGACGAACTGCTGGAGGGGCTGGCCGCGATCGCGGCGGGCGAGCCGTCCGCGCGGGTCGTGACCGGTGGCGTGCGATCCGAGGGCAGGACGGTGTTCGTCTTCCCGGGTCAGGGCGCCCAGTGGGCCGGGATGGCCGCGGACCTGATCGAGGCGGAGCCGGTCTTCGCGCAGGCGATCGCAGACTGCGAGGCTGCGCTGTCCGTCTACGCGGAAGACTGGTCACTCCGTGACGTACTCGCCGACCCCGAAGGGGCGTTGCTGGAGCGGGTCGACGTCGTCCAGCCCGCGCTGTTCGCGGTCATGGTCAGCCTGGCCCGGCTGTGGCAGCACCACGGGGTGCGCCCGGACGCGGTCGTCGGCCACTCGCAGGGCGAGATCGCCGCGGCGCACGTCGCCGGAGCGTTGAGCCTTCAGGACGCGGCGAAGGTCGTGTGCCTGCGTAGCCAGGCCATCCGGGCGCTCTCCGGCCAGGGCGCCATGGCGTCGATCGCGCTGCCGCACACCCAGGTGGCGGACGCGATCGCCGCGTGGGACGGGAAGCTGTCGGTCGCGGTGGTCAACAGCCCGACCGCCACCGTGATCTCCGGCGACACCGACGCGGTGAACGCGTACCTGGCCCAGTGCGAGAAGTCAGGCGTACGCAACCGGCTGCTGCCCGTCGACTACGCCTCACACGGCCCCCACGTCACCGCACTCCGCGACACCCTGCTCACCACGCTCGACGGCCTGGAGCCCCAGGCCGCCGCGATCCCGTTCTACTCCACCGTCACCGGCGAGGAGATCGACACCACCGGACTGACCGCCGAGTACTGGTACACCAACCTGCGTGAGACCGTCCGCTTCCACGACACCCTCACCCAGCTCATCGACAGCGGCCACACGACGTACGTCGAGACCAGCCCGCACCCCACGCTGACGACCGCCATCACCGACTCCGGCACCGAGACGCCCGTGACCGCGACCGGCTCCCTCCGGCGGCACGAGCACTCCCCCACCCAGTTCCGCCTGGCCCTCGGTCACCTGCACGCCCACGGCACGGCCGTCGACTGGCGCCTCACCCCCACCGCCCCCGCCGACCTGCCCACCTACCCCTTCCAGCACCAGACCTACTGGCTCGACGTCCGCACCACCGGCGGCGACCCGGCCTCGCTCGGCCTCCAGCACACCGACCACCCCCTCCTGCCCGCGTCCCTCCAGCACGCCGACAACTCGGGCACGTTCAGCTTCACGGGACAGGTCTCGCTGCGCAGCCACCCCTGGCTCGCGGACCACGCCGTCGCCGGCACGGTGCTGCTCCCCGGCACCGCGCTCGTCGACCTCGCGCTCCACGCCGGCGACCGGACCGCCCACCCCCACCTGGCCGAGCTGACCCTCCAAACCCCCCTCGTCATCCCCCAGGACGCGACGCTCCAGCTCCAGGTGACCGTCGGCCCGGAGGACGACCAGGGCCGCAGCCCCGTCTCCGTACACACGCGGCAGGCCGACGACGAGCCGTGGGTGACCCATGCCGTCGGCGTGCTCGCCGACGAGGAGGCCGACTCGGCGGGCGAGGATCTCGGCACCTGGCCCCCGGCGGACGCCACCGCGCTGCCCGTCGACACCCTGTACGACGACCTGGCCGAGCGCGGCTACGGCTACGGCCCCGCGTTCCGCGGCCTGACCGCCGCCTGGCGCCGCGGCGACGACCTGTACGCCGAGGTCGGCCTCGACCCGGCGACCGACGTGACCGGGTACGGCATCCACCCCGCCCTGCTCGACGCCGCCCTGCACACCCTGGGCGCGGACACCGAGGGCGGCGAGGAGAACGCGGAGGTGGCCCTGCCCTTCTCCTGGGCGGGCGTCAGCCTGTACGCGACCGGGGCCACGGCGGCGCGCGTACGCATCGAGCGCTCCGACCCCCGCACCGTCACCCTGCACCTCGCCGACGCGACGGGGCAGCCCGTCGCCCGCGTCCGGGCGCTCACCCTCCGCCCGGTCGACCCGGCGCAGCTCCCCACCGCCGCGCCGGACTCCGACAACCGCATGTACAGCGTGGTCTGGACGCAGCTCGCGGCGCCGGAGGCGCCGCAGGAGCGGCCGCACACGTTCCTCCTCGCCGGCGCCGAGGCCGCGCCGGACGCCGACGTCCTCGCCCGGCTCGAAGACGCCGAAGACGGCGGCGGGCGCACGCTGCCCGAGCGCGTACAGGCCGCGGGCGAGCGGGCGTTGGCGGCCCTCCAGGGCTGGCTGGCCGACGAGGACGCCGCGGACTCCCGTCTGGTGGTCCTGACATGCGGTGCCGTCGCGGCCCGCGCCGGGGAGCACCCGGCCGATCTGGTGCACGCCCCGCTGTGGGGCCTGGTCCGCAGCGTCCAGACCGAACACCCGGACCGCATCACGCTCCTGGACGCCGACCGTGCGCCCACCCCGGAGGAGGTGGCCGCCGCGCTCGCGCTGGACGAGCCCCAGTTGGCGCTGCGCGACGGGGTGCTCCACGCGCCGCGGCTGGCCCGCCACCCGGCTCCGGAGCGCCTGGCGCCGCCCGCGGACGCGCTGGCGTGGCGGCTGGGCGTGACCGGCGGCGGGACGGTGGAGGACGTCCGGCTGGTGGACTTCCCCGAGGCAGCGGCCCCGCTGGAGCCCGGCCAGGTCCGCATCGCGCTGCGCGCGGCGGGGCTGAACTTCCGCGACGTCGTCGTGGCGCTCGGCATGGTGGCCGACGTGCGTTCGCTCGGCGGCGAGGGCGCGGGTGTCGTGCTGGAGGTGGCGCCGGACGTCACCCATGTCGCGGTCGGCGACCGCGTGATGGGGCTGCTGTCCGGTACGGGGCCGAT
Organism: Streptomyces sp. 184; assembly: GCF_045781775.1. NCBI lineage: Bacteria > Bacillati > Actinomycetota > Actinomycetes > Kitasatosporales > Streptomycetaceae > Streptomyces > Streptomyces sp. 184. The sequence continues at coordinate 4,295,556 of NZ_CP123230.1, forward strand.
CACCATGACAGACGCCCGGCTGGTCACGCGCATCCCCGACGGCTGGACCTTCGCCGAGGCGGCGACGGTCCCGATCGTCTATCTCACCGCCTATTACGGCCTGTCGGATCTGGCCGGGGTGCAGGAGGGCGAGCGACTGCTGCTGCATGCGGCGACCGGCGGCGTGGGCATGGCCACCCTCCACCTCGCCGAGCACTGGGGGCTGGAGGTCTACGCCACGGCGAGCGCACCCAAGCAGCACGTGCTGCGGGAGTACGGGCTGCCGCAGGCCCGCATCGCCTCGTCGCGGTCGCTGGACTTCGAGGAGCAGTTCCGCACGGCGACCGACGGCACCGGCGTGGACGTCGTACTGAACTCCCTGGCCGGGGAGTTCACCGACGCCTCGCTGCGGCTGCTCGGCGACGGCGGCAGGTTCGTGGAGATCGGCAAGACCGACATCCGGGACGCGGAGACGGTCGCGGAGGACCACCCCGGCCGGACGTACCAGGTCTTCGACCTCGGTGACGCCGGACCCGACCGCATTCAGGAGATGCTCCGGGAGCTGGGCGAGCTGTTCGCCCGGGGCGCGCTGGCACCGCTGCCCGTCACCGCGTGGGACATCCACGACGCGCAGCAGGCGATCCGGTTCCTGAGCCAGGCGAAGCACGTCGGCAAGGTCGTGCTGACGATCCCGGCGCCGATCGACGCGGACGGCACCGTCCTGGTCACCGGCGGCACCGGAGTCCTCGGCGCCCACGTCGCCCGCCACCTCGTCACCGCCCACGGCGTACGCAACCTCCTCCTCACCAGCCGCAGCGGACCCGACGCCCCGGGCGCCCGCAGCCTCCACGAAGAACTCACCGCGCTCGGCGCCACCGTCCAGATCTCCGCCTGCGACGCCGCCGACCGCGACCAACTCGCCGCCCTGCTCGACACCGTGAGCGACGACCACCCGCTCACCGGTGTCGTCCATGCCGCCGGCGTGCTCGACGACGCCACGACCGAGCAGCTCACGCCCGAGCACCTGGCGCGTGTCCGCCGCCCGAAGGTCGACGCGGCGTGGAACCTGCACGAGCTGACCGCCCGGCACGGCGTGGACACCTTCGTCCTCTTCTCCTCTGCCGCCGCCGGCCTCGGCGCCCCCGGCCAGGCCAACTACGCGCTGGCCAACGCCTTCCTCGACGCGCTCGCCCTGCACCGGCACCACCGCGGGCAGCACGCCCTCTCGCTGGGCTGGGGCTACTGGGCGGAGGCCAGCGGCATGACGGGGCACATGAGCCAGGCGGACACCGACCGCCTGGCCCGCGGCGGCGTCCGGCCGCTGCGGACCGAGACCGGCCTCCAGCTCTTCGCCTCGGCCCTGGCCGGCGGCGCGCCCGCGCTGCTGCCGATCGACCTCGACCCGTCGCGGCTGGCCGCGGGCGGCGTCCCGCCGATGATGCGCGGTCTGGTACGCCCCGCAAAGCGGGTCGCCGCCGCGGCCGGCCCCGGCGCGGCGGCGGGGCTGGCCCGTACGCTCGCCGACCTGTCCCCCGCGGCACGCCAGGAGCGCGTGCTCACGCTGGTCGGCCAGCACGTGGCGGCGGTCCTGGGCCGCACCGGCGACGTGGACGCCGACCGCGCGTTCAAGGATCTCGGCTTCGACTCCCTGACCGCCGTCGAGCTGCGCAACCGCCTCGGCGCCGCGACGGGCGTGCAACTGCCGACGACCGTCGTCTTCGACCACCCCAGCCCGCGGGCGCTCACGAAGTTCCTCCTCGGCCGGCTCCTCGGCGCCGACGCCGCGGCCGACGCCCCGCCGGCCAGGACCACGGCCGCCTCCCGGGCGGACGACGAGCCGATCGCGATCGTCGGCATGGCCTGCCGCTTCCCCGGCGACGTCGCCTCGCCCGAGGACCTGTGGCGGCTGCTGGCGGAGGGCAGGACCGGGATCGGCCCGTTCCCCGACGACCGGGGCTGGGACCTCGACAGCCTGCTCGACCCCGACCCCGACCACGCCGGTACGTCCACGACGCACCGGGGCGGGTTCCTGCACGACGCGGCGCGGTTCGACGCCGACCTCTTCCGGATCAGCCCGCGCGAGGCGCTGGCCACGGACCCGCAGCAGCGGCTGCTGCTGGAGACGGCGTGGGAGACGTTCGAGCGCGCGGGCATCGACCCGCAGTCGCTCCACGGCAGCCAGACGGGCGTGTTCACCGGTCTGACGTCACAGGACTACTTCTCCCGGCTGCCGAGCATCTCCGAAGAGCTGGAGGGCTACCTCGGCACGGGCAGCCTCGCGAGCATCGCGTCGGGCCGGATCGCGTACACCCTGGGACTTGAAGGCCCCGCGGTGACGGTGGACACGGCGTGCTCGTCGTCGCTCGTGGCGCTGCACATGGCGGCGCAGTCGCTGCGCCAGGGCGAGTGCGACCTCGCCCTGGCGGGCGGTGTGACGATCATGGCCACGCCCAACGCCTTCGTGGTCTTCAGCCGCCAGCGCGGACTGGCCCCGGACGGGTGCTGCAAGCCCTTCGCGGACGGCGCGGACGGGACCGGCTGGTCGGAGGGCGTGGGTCTGCTGCTCGTCGAGCGGCTGTCGGACGCGCGCCGGAACGGCCACAAGGTACTGGCGGTCGTACGCGGTTCGGCGGTCAACCAGGACGGCGCTTCCAACGGCCTCACGGCGCCGAACGGCCCTTCCCAGCAGCGGGTCATCCGGCAGGCGCTAGCGAATGCCGGTTTGGCGACTTCGGACGTGGACGCGGTCGAAGGGCACGGCACGGGTACGACCCTGGGCGACCCGATCGAGGCACAGGCGCTGCTGGCCACGTACGGCCAGGACCGGACCGAGGACTCCCCGCTGTGGCTCGGGTCGCTGAAATCGAACATCGGGCACACCCAGGCCGCCGCCGGCGTGGGCGGAGTCATCAAGATGGTGATGGCCATGCGCGAAGGCGTGCTGCCGCAGACGTTGCACGTGGACGCACCGTCGTCCCACATCGACTGGACGGCGGGCGCGGTGCAGTTGCTCACCGAGCAACGACCGTGGACGGTGGACGAGGAGCGTCCGCGGCGTGCGGGTGTGTCGTCGTTCGGGATGAGCGGGACGAACGCGCACGTCATCATCGAACAGGCGCCGGAGTCCGAGACCGCACCCACGACCGTCGAGCCGGGCGGGGTGGTGGCGTGGCCCCTCTCCGGCCACACGCCGCAGGCGTTGGCCGACCAGGCCGCACGGCTCCACACCCACCTGAGCGAGCACCCCGGGATCACCCCGGCCCAGACCGCGCACGGCCTGGTCACCACCCGATCCACGCTCAACCACCGGGCGGTGGTCGTCGGCGCCGAGCGCGGCGAACTGCTCGACGCTCTCGCCGCGTTCGCGGAGGGCCAGCCCTCCGCGCGGGTGGTCAGCGGCAGTGCGCAGCCGGGTGGGAAGACGGTGTTCGTCTTCCCGGGCCAGGGTGCGCAGTGGGCCGGGATGGCCGCCGATCTGATCGAGACCGAGCCGGTCTTCGCGGAAGCCATCGCGGAGTGCGAGACCGTCCTTTCCGTCTACGCGGACGACTGGTCGCTGAGGGACGTACTGGCCGATCCCGAGGGCGCGTTGCTGGAGCGGGTGGACGTCGTCCAGCCCGCACTGTTCGCCGTGATGGTGAGTCTCGCCCGGCTGTGGCAGCACCACGGGATCCAGCCGGACGCGGTCATCGGCCACTCGCAAGGCGAGATCGCCGCGGCGCACGTCGCCGGAGCGTTGAGCCTTCAGGACGCGGCGAAGGTCGTGTGCCTGCGCAGCCAGGCCATCCGGGCGCTGTCCGGCCAGGGCGCCATGGCGTCCGTTGCCCTGCCGCACACCCAGGTGGCCGAGGAAATCGCCGCATGGGACGGCAAGCTGTCCGTCGCCGTGGTCAACAGCCCCACCGCCACCGTGATCTCCGGCGACACCGACGCCGTCACCGCATACCTCGCACAGTGCGAAGAGACAGGCGTACGCAACCGGCTGCTGCCCGTCAACTACGCCTCACACGGCCCCCACGTCACCAGCCTGCGCGAGACCCTCCTGACCACGCTCGACGGCCTGGAGCCGGGCAAGGCATCGGTCCCGTTCTACTCCACCGTCACCGGCGAGGAATTCGACACCACCGGACTGACCGCCGAGTACTGGTACACCAACCTGCGTGAGACCGTCCGCTTCCACGACACCCTCACCCAGCTCATCGACAGCGGCCACACCACCTACGTCGAAACCAGCCCCCACCCCACCCTCACCACCGCGATCGCCGACACGGGTACGGAGACCGCCCTGACGGTCACCGGCACCCTGCGCCGCCACGAACACTCCCCCACCCAACTCCGCCTCGCCCTCGCCCACCTCCACACCCACGGTGCGCCCGTCGACTGGCACCAGCCCGCCACCCCCTTCACCGACCTCCCCACCTACCCCTTCCAGCACGAGCACTACTGGCTCAACGCCCCCCTCACCGATTCCGGCGACCCCGCCAGCCTCGGTCTCCAGGGCACCGCCCACGCGCTCCTCGGCGCGACCATCGAGCACCCCGGCACCGGGGCCACGACCCTCACCGGCACGCTGTCCCTGGCCACGCACCCGTGGCTCGCCGACCACGCCGTGGGAGACGCCGTGCTGCTTCCCGGCACCGCGTTCGTGGAGCTGGCGCTGCACGCCGGTGACCACACCGGCCGCCCCCACCTGGCCGAACTCACCCTCCAGGCCCCCCTCGTGCTCCCCGAGAAGGGCACGGTGCACCTGCACGTCTCCGTGGAGGGGGACGACGGGGGCCAGTCGACGGTGACCATCCACTCGCGGCAGGCCCTCGACGAGGACGGCTCGGAGTGGACGCTGCACGCCACCGGCGTGCTCTCGGAGCGGTCGGCCGCCCCCGTGGACACCGGGATGGCCGTCTGGCCGCCGGAGGGGGCCGAGCCGCTGGCCACGGACACCCTCTACGACGACCTCGCCGCCGGCGGCTACCACTACGGCCCCGCCTTCCAGGGCCTGACCGCGGCCTGGCGCCGGGGCGACGACGTGTACGCCGAGGTCAGCCTCGACGCCGACGCCGAGTCCGCAGGCTACGGGCTCCACCCGGCCCTGCTCGACGCCACCCTGCACGCCCTCGCCCTCGGCTCCTCCGACGGCTCCGGCGTCCAACTGCCCTTCGCGTGGTCCGGTGTCGAGTTGTACGCCACCGAGGCCACGTCCGTACGGGCCCGGGTGACCCAGGCCGGTCCTTCGACCGTGGCCGTGGAACTGAGCGACCCGCAGGGCGATGCGGTGGCCCGGATCGACGCGCTGACACTGCGGCCGGTGGATCTCTCGCAGCTTCCGGCCGCGGGCGCCGCCACCCGGAACCGGTTGTTCGCCATGACCTGGTCCCCTCTTCCCTCGGCCCAGGGCACCGCGCCCGCGCCCGACTGGGCGGCGCTGCTCACCGCCCCGCCGACCGGCGCGCTCGCCGAGCGCACCCACGCCCACCTCACCGACGACACCGCGCTCGCTCTCCCCGAGCGCGTCCACAGCGCCGCCGCCCAGGCCCTCGGACACGTACAGCAGTGGCTGGCGGACGAGGCGAACGCGGATCGGCACCTGGTCGTCGTCACCCAACGGGCCGTCGCCGCCACCCCCGACGAGGACGCCACCGACCTCGTCCACGCGCCCCTCTGGGGCCTGATCCGCAGCGCCCAGAGCGAGAACCCGGGCCGCCTCACCCTGGTCGACACCGACGGGCACCCCGACAGCGAAGCCGCCCTGCCGGCCGCACTCACGCTGGACGAGCCCCAACTCGCCCTGCGCAGCGGCCAGGCGCTCGCGCCCCGGCTCGCCCGGCACGCTCCCCCGGCCGGCAACGCGCTCACCTGCAACCCCGAGGGCACGGTCCTCATCTCCGGCGGTACGGGCACGCTGGGCGCCCACACCGCGCGCCATCTGGTCACCGCGCACGGCGTACGCCATCTGCTGCTCACCAGCCGGAGCGGGCCCGACGCCACCGGAGCCACCGGACTCCGCGACGAGTTGACCGCGCTGGGCGCCGAGGTACGTATCGCCGCCTGCGACACGGCGGACCGCGGCCAGCTCTCCGCGCTCCTCGACACCATCCCCGCCGACCACCCCCTGAGCGCCGTCATCCACACCGCCGGCGCACTCGCCGACGCCACCCTCCCCAACCTCACCCCCGACCACCTCACCACCACCCTCCGGCCGAAGGTCGACGCGGCCTGGCACCTCCACGAGCTGACGGAGAACCTGGAGCTGGACGCCTTCGTCCTCTACTCCTCCGCCGCCGCCACCCTCGGCGCGCCGGGCCAGGCCAACTACGCCACCGCCAACACCTTCCTCGACACCCTCGCCACCCACCGCACCCGCCGCGGCCTGCCCACCGTCAGCCTCGCCTGGGGCTACTGGGCCGAGCAGTCCGGCATGACCGGGCACCTCGACCAGGCGGACGTGGGCAAGCTGCGGCGGTCGGGGCTGGTGCCGCTGACCACCGAGCAGGGCATGGCGCTGTTCGACGCGGCCGTGTCCCCCGGCGGTCCCGCGGTGCTGCTGCCCGCCGGTGTGTCGACCGGGCAGCTCGACGCGGAGAGCGCGCCGCCGCTGCTGCGGGCGCTGGTGCGTCCGGCGCGGCGGGCCGCGGGTGCCGGCGGGCGCGGCGGGGTCGCGGAGCTGGTGGCCCGGCTGGCGGCGCTGGAGCCCGCGGAGCGCGGTGCGGCGCTGGTGGAGCTGGTCTCCGCGCATGTGGCGGCGGTGCTGGGCCATGCGTCGGCGTCCTCGGCGCCGCCGGAGAAGGCGTTCAAGGATCTCGGGTTCGACTCGCTGACCGCCGTCGAGCTGCGCAACCGGCTCAACGCGGCCACCGGGCTGCGGCTGCCCGCCACGCTCGTCTTCGACCACCCGTCGCCGGCGGCCGTCGCCGAGCTGCTGCACGAGGAGCTGTTCGCCGCCGGCGGCCCGGCCGCCGCGCAGTCCGCGCCCGTCGATCCGCTGGCCGAACTGGACCGGCTGGACGCGGCGTTGTCCGCGGTCGGCCAGGACGACGCCGTACGCGACCGCGTCGCGCAGCGGCTCACGGCGGTGCTGGCGCGCCTCGGTGCCGACCGGGAGCGGGAGGACGGGGTGTCCGACCGGCTCCAGACGGCGTCCAGCGACGAACTCTTCGCCTTTATCGACAAGGATCTGGGAAGGAACTCGAATGCCTGATGAGGCAGCACGCAAGCGGGTGGCGCTGGAGTACTGCCGCCTCCTCAACGACGGGGACGTCGACGGTGCGCTTGCGCTCTTCGCGGCGGACGTCAGGTATGAGGACCCGGTCGGCAGCGGTGCGCTGACGGGGCGGCCCGCGGTGCGTACGCATCTGGCGCAGGCGGTGGCCAACCACGTACGGGAGACGCCCGGGGAGCCGGTGGCGGCGCTGGGCGGCGAGCACGTGCTGCTGCCGTGCCGCGCCGAGCTGGACGACGCGCGGCTGCCCGCGGGGAGCCGGCTGTCGGTGAACTTCGTGGCGATGCTGCGGGTGGGGGCCGACGGGCTGATCCGCGAGATGCGCATGTTCTGGGGGCGCTCGGACGCGACGGTCGTACCCGCGGCGCCGGCCGCCCAGGGCGTACGGTGAGCGCGCCCGTCAGAGATCCGGAGCCGCCGGCGGTCACGACGCCGGCGGCGCTGGCGGAGCCGACGGAGGCGGTCGGCAGGAAGTGGACGTTCCTGCTGGTGCTGGCCAACCTGGGCGTCTGGATGGCGTTCATGGCGCCGCTCCAGGTGCTGCTGCCTGACCAGCTCGAAAGCATCTCGCCGGACAACAAGAAGGCCCTGCTGGGCTGGGTGACGGCCGCGGGTGCGCTGGCGGCGCTGGTGGCCACGCCGCTGTGCGGGGCGCTGTCGGACCGTACGACGAGCAGGCTGGGCCGGCGGCGGCCGTGGACGGTGACGGGGGCGCTGCTGGCCGCGGTGTCCCTGGCGGCGCTGGCGCCGCAGGACACGCTCGCCGGCGTCATCGTGGCCTGGGTGTTCGTGCAGGTCGGCCTGAACATGATGCTCGCGTCGCTGACGGCCGCCATTCCGGACCGGGTGCCGGTCGCGCAGCGCGGGCTGGTCTCCGGCTGGACGAACCTGCCGCAGGTGCTCGGCGCGGTGCTGGGTGCCGCGGTGGCGTCGGCGATCGTGCCCGGCCGCCCGGGGTACGTGGCCCTGGGGGTCGCGGTCGTCGGGCTTGCGCTGCCGTTCGTGCTGCTGACGTCCGACGATCCGCTGCCGGAGACGGCGCGGCCGCAGATGCGGACGGTGTGGCGGGGCATGTGGCTGGACCCGCGCAAGCACCCGGACTTCGGGTGGGCGTGGGCGAGCCGGTTCGTCACCCAGCTCAGCGGCGCGTCGGCCTCGCTGTACCTGCTGTACTACCTGGAGGACGAGGTGAAGGTGGCGGACGCCGACGAGGCGGTCCTCCAGCTCACCGCGGTCACCGCGCTGTTCCTGCTGGTGACGGTCGTGCTGGGCGGCTACTGGTCGGACCGGCTGGGGCGCCGCAAGGTGTTCGTGCTGGGTTCCGGCGCGGTGCTGGCGGTCTCGTCGGTGGTGATGGCCGTCGCGCCGACGTGGCCTGCGGTGGTGGCGGCGGCGGCCGTGCTGGGCGCGGGGTTCGGCGTGTACCTGGCGGTGCACTCGGCGCTGCTGACGGAGGTGCTGCCGTCCGCCTCGGACAGGGCGAAGGACATGGGCCTGGTCAACGTGGCGAACACGGCGCCCAACCTCCTCGCCCCGGCGCTCGCCGGTCCCGTGGTGTGGCTGGCGGGCTATCCGGCGCTGTTCGCGGTGTCGGCGGTGCTGACGCTCGGCGGCAGCGCGCTGGTGCTGCGCATCCGGTCGGTGTCCTGACGCTTCGTACGATCAGAACGACGACGTGGGGGCGGTCCTGGGAAGGACCGCCCCCACGTGGTGTGCCGTCGGGCCGTCAGGCGTCGAGCGGCTTGGTCGCCGAGGACAGGATGTAGTCGACGTCCTCAAGTTCGCGCTTCAGCAGATCCGGGTTCGCCCACGCCTTCTGGAGCACGCGGTAGTAGAGCTTGCTGACGGTCTTCTTGAACTCGGGTTCGGCCATCTTGTTGGTGATGTAGGCGCGCCACGGCTCCCACACCTTCGGCTGGATGGTGCTGACGTCGACGTCCTCGAAGCCCGCCTCGCCCAGCTTGGTGGCGTAGACGTCGCGGTCGTGCCAGTTGCGCTCGTCGACGGTCCAGTTGAGCCAGCCGATCGCGTGGGACTTGATGTCCTCGCGCGGCCCCGCGTGCGGCATGGGCACGATGTCCGCCGTGGCCAGGACGCCGCCGGGACGCAGCACCCGGAAGGCCTCCTCGAAGAACTTCGTACGCGGCTGGTAGTGCATCGCCGACTCCAGCGAGACCACCCGGTCGAACGTGTTGTCCGGGAAGGGGATCTCGGTCGCGGAGGCGAGCTGGAACGTGAGCTTGTCGGTGACGCCCTCGCGCTCTGCCCGCGCACTGGCGTACTCGACGTGCTGCGGCGTGATGTTGATGCCGTTGATCCGCTTGGGCTGCCGGCTCTCCATCCAGTAGAAGTCCTGGTCGCCGTAGCCGAAGCCGCAGTCGAGCACGACGTCGCCGGCCTGCATCTTGGCGGCGTCGGCGAGGAGGCCGGCGAGCGCCTGCTGCGCGTCGTCGTACGTCTCCTTGCCGGTCTCCCAGTAGCCCTGGTTGAAGTACGTGCTGTTCTCGGTCATGAGATGACCGGGGGGGTACATCTCGTAGATGCTCTGGACCTTCTTCGTCCAGTCCTTCGCCATCCGGAACTTGACGAGGGCGCCCAGCATGCGGACGTCTTCACGGAAGGATGCCTGCGGTCTTGCCATGGTTCGCTTTTCCTCCTGACCAAGCAGGCCGCAGGGTTTGGCGACGGCCGAGTTCTCTCACCGCGGCTCGTACTGACGGCCGTTCTGCGGGAAATGGGATGGCGAAATTCTCGTCGGTTCCGCTAGCAGTCACCTAAAGCGAACCTGAAAGTCCGCGGGTTAGCGCTGCTTTAGCCGGCGGCGGCACGATCGGCACCCCCTGTGTCGTGCCCAGGGCGTGTCCCGGGGGTCAGGCTGTGCGAGATCCACGAGGCGCGCATCACAGCGGTGCGCGGGAGAGGAGCGGGATGGACTGCCCGAGCATTCACATCCTGGCGGTCAGGACCGCCCTGCCCGGTCCCCCGGTCGACAACGCGGCGCTGGCGCGCCGGCTCGGCACGGGCGACGCCTGGGTGCGGTGGGCCGAGACGGGTGTGGGGGTCCGTTCCCGCCATCTGGCCCGCGACCTGGAGTCCGGTGCGATCACCCACACGCTGGCGGACCTCGGCACCGAGGCGGCGCGGGACGCGCTGGCGGCGGCCGGGGTGGCGCCCGCGGACGTGGACCTGATGGTGATGGGGTCGAGCATGCCGGACATGCTGATGCCCGCGACCGTCAACGTCGTCGCGGACCGCATCGGCGTCAACGAGGTGCCGACGTACCAGCTCCAGGGCGGGTGCGCCGCGTTCGTGCAGGCGCTCCAGATCGCGGTGCGCAGGCTGTCGAGCGGCGAGGCCCGTACGGCGCTGGTGCTGGGCGGCGACACCTGGGTCAAGCACGTCGACCCGAGCAGCGACGTCAAGCGCCTGTCCCCCGCCGAGCTGACGACCGTGGCGCTCGCGGGCGACGGCGCGGGGTGCGCGGTGCTGAGCGTGGAGCCGCGGCCGGGCGCGCCGGTGCTCCGCGGCGTCGACTCGCGGCTGGCGGGCGGCCCGCCGGCCCAGACCCTGGAGTGGTTCGGCGCGCACGCCGACACCGGGCAGCCTGCGGTCACCGACGACCGTGCGGCCGTCGAGGAGCGGGTGCCGGAGCTGGCCGCCGAGGCGTGGCGGGAGCTGCTGGACGGGGCCGGGTGGAAGGACTCCGACGTGGACGTCGTCCTGCCGCCGCAGCATTCGGGCCGGGTCACGGACCGGGTGACGGCGGCGCTGGACCTGGCCGGGGTGCGCAGCGTCAGCCGGGTGGAGGAGGCCGGTAACTGCGGCAACGCCCTGATGCTGCTGCAACTGGAGGAAGCGCTGGCCGGGTTGTCCGGCGGCGGGCGCGCGGTGGGCCTCATGGTCGAGGCGACCGAGTGGGTGCGCGGCGGGATCGCCGTGGAGGTGCCGTGAGCGAGCCGGTACGGGCCGTCGTCCTCGGCGGCAGCGTCGCCGGCCTGCTGGCCGCGGCGGCGCTGGCGCCGTACGTGGACGAGGTCACCGTCGTCGAACGGGACCGGGTGCCGCTGGACGTGCCCGGATCCCGTACGGGCGTGCCGCAGGCCGACCACGCGCACGTGCTGTGGTCCGGCGGGGTGCGGGCCGTGGAGGAGCTGCTGCCGGGGACGACGGAGCGGGTGCTCGCGGCGGGCGGGCGGCGGGTCGCGGTGCAGCAGGACATGCTGCTGATGTCGGCGGCGGGCTGGAGCGAGCGCTTCCCCGAGACGCAGTTCATGCTCACGTGCAGCCGCCCGCTGCTGGAGTGGGTGCTGCGCCGCGGGGTGCTGGCGCTCCCGAACGTGACCCTGCTGGACGGCACCGTCGCCGCCGGCCTGTCCGGTGACGCGGAGGCCGTGGACGGCGTGCTGCTGCGCCCACGGGACCCCGACGCCGCCGGGGGCGTCCCGGAGGGCGGGGAGCGGCTGGCCGCCGCGCTCGTCGTGGACGCCACGGGACGCGGCTCGGCGCTGCGGAGCTGGCTGGGCGGCTTCGGGCTGCCGGCGGCCGGGGAGGAGTCGGTGGACTCCGGCCTCACGTACACCACGCGGATCTTCCGCGCTCCCGGGGATGCCGCCGGTACGTTCCCGGTGGTGAGCCTGTACGCGGACCACCGGACGGGCAAGCCGGCGCGCAACGGCCTCGTGGTGCCCATCGAGGGCGAGCGCTGGATGGTGTCGCTGTCGGGGAGCCGCGGCGCCCGGCCGGCCGCCGACGCCGAAGGGTTCGCGGCGTTCGCGCGCAGCCTGCGGCACCCGCTGGTGTCCCGGATGGTGGCCGCGGCGGAGCCGCTGACCGATCCCCGTACCACCCGCAGCACCCGCAACCGGCGGCTGCGCTACGAGCGTATGGCGGCCTGGCCCGCCGGGCTGCTGGTCGTCGGGGACGCGATGTCCGCGCTCAACCCGGCCTACGGACACGGCATGACGGCCGCGGCGCGCGCCGCGCAGGCGCTGCGCGCGGAGCTGTCGGCGCACGGCCCGGCGCCGGAGCGGGCGCACCAGGCAGTGGCCGCGGTCAGCGCGGCGGTGGACGACCCGTGGCAGTGGGCGACGTCGCAGGACGTGCGCTTCCCCGACTGCCGGATCGTCTCGGAGGACGCCGGGCTGGCCGAACGGGCGGCGGCGCGCGCCGGGTTCGCGGACCTGCTCCAGCTCGCCGCCTCCCGCGACGCGGGGGTCAACGCGGCGATGACCGGTGTGATGTCGATGTCGGAGCCGATGTCGGGTCTGGAGGATCCACAGGTGCTCGACGCGGTGCGCGCGGCGGCGTCCTCGGGCGCGAAGCCGCTCCCGCAGCCACGGCTGAGCGGCGCGGACCTGGCGGCGCTGCGCAGGCCGGCGCGTACGGCCGTACGGGGCTGACCCGTAGGCCCGTACGACCGATCGGCAGACCTGGCCGATGAGGGCGAGAAACGCGAAGGGGCCCGGCCGATCGGCCGGGCCCCTTCCTCTTACGTGACCGTCAGGCGGCTGCCTCGCCGAACCAGCGGCGCAGCTCGGACTCCAGGCCGTCGGTGCCGGTCTCGGCGGTCGCGGCCCAGGCCACGAACCCGTCCGGGCGGACCAGCAGCGCCACGGCGCCCACGCCCTCGGCCGGGGCGAGGGAGACGCGGTCCAGGTGCCCGTCGCGGCCTTCGGTCGCGGGCAGTCCCGCCGAGCCGCCGGTGAGGTCCACCAGTGCGCCGCGTCCGGCCTTCAGCGCCTCCGCCAGGGCGGTGGGCTTGCCGTCCGCGGTGCGTACCAGCTCGTTGGGCACGGGGCGGCCCAGCAGCGGGTGCGCGTCGTCCTTCTCGGCGCCGTCGACGGCGTAGCGGACGTCGGTCACCGTGGTGATGAGGTGCCGGTTGACCTCCGGCAGCTTCACCAGGTCGGTGAAGAGCTGCCGCAGCACGTCGAAGTGCTCGCCCTGGGTGAGCAGCGAGAGCTGCGACTGCGTGAACACGCAGGCCCGGTGGCCGACGGGGCGGCGCTCCTCGTCGTAGGTGTCGAGCAGGGCGTCGGTGGCGCGGCCGGCGAGGACCGCGGCGAGCTTCCAGCCGAGGTTGGCGGCGTCGTGCAGGCCGGTGTTGAGGCCGTGGCCGGCGAAGGCGACGTGCAGGTGGGCGGCGTCGCCGACGACGAACACGCGGCCGTCGCGGTAGTTCTCCGCCTCGCGGGTGCGGTAGCTGTAGCGGTGCAGCCACTGGACCTCGCCGAGGACCGGGGTGCGGCCGGTGATGCGCTCGGTGCTGGCGATCACCTCGTCGAGGGAGACGGGCTGGTCGGCCGGCGGCACGTCCAGCCCCTCGTGGAACTCCAGCGTCATGATGCGGGAGGGCCCGCCCTCGTGGGGCGAGCGGATGACGGCGAACTGCCCACCGGGGTAGTTGCCCGCGTGCCACTCGCCCTCGACGGACGCGATGTCGGCGAGGAGCCCGTACCAGCGCGGCCCGGTCTCGCGGACGTCGAAGTCCGCGAGCTTCAGCACCGCGCTGTCGGCGCCGTCGGCGCCGACGAGGTAGGCGGCCTGAAGCTCGTACGCGCCGTCGTCGCCCTCGACGGTCACGGTGACGCCGTCCGCGTCCTGGGTGAGCCCGGTGAGGGTGTGGCCACGGCGGATGTCGACGCCCAGGGACGCGGCGTGGGCCTCCAGCATCTGCTCGGTGTACTGCTGCGGCAGGAGCAGCGAGTACTCGTCCTCCATGTAGGGCTCAAGGTCGAGCCAGTAGCTCGCGAAGTGCAGCCGCGGCCAGAGCGGCGGCTTGCCCGCGCGCAGGGTGTCCATGATGCCGCGCTGGTCGAACAGGTCGGCGGTACGGGCGTGCAGCGTGCCGCCGATCGTGTGCTCGTTCGCCTTCGGCGAGCGTTCGAGGACGACGGCCTCCACCCCTGCCAGCCGCAGCTCGCTGGCGAGGAACAGGCCGACGGGGCCTGCTCCTGCGATGACGACGGTGCCAGTCAAGTGAGTCTCCATTCCAAGGTCTTCCACGCGCCGCTCGGGGCGGTCAGCGTGTGGCTGCGGCGAGTCGGCCGTGCAGGAGCGCGGCGAGACCAGCCGGGGTCGGGTGGTCGTAGACGACGACCGTGGACAGGGTGAGCCGGGTGGCGGCGTTGAGGCGGGTGCAGAGCTGGAGGGCGGAGAACGACGAGAAGCCGATCTCGGTGAGGTTGTCCTCCGGGTCGATCTCCGCGGCCCCGCCCAGGCCGAGGACGTCGGCGGCGCTGACCCGCACCAGGTCGAGGAGTACGGCGCGGGCCGCGGCGTCGTCGGCGGCCTCCGCGAGCCGGGCGTCGAGCCGTTCGGCCTCGGCGTCCGGGTCGGCGCCGGGGGCGCCGGGTGCGGTGGCGGCGGGCGCGGGGAGGACGTCGCGCAGCAGGGCGCGCTGGGCGTCGCCCTGGGCGGCGGCGAACCGGGGCCAGTCGGCGTCGGCGACGACGGTGGTGTCGGCGCCGGCCGCGGGCAGCCGGCCGAGTACGTCCATGGCGGGCCCGGGCGCCAGCGGGCGCAGCCCGGGAGACGCCGGGCCGGGCTCGTCGGACCCGTCGGCGTGGGGGGCGAGGCAGACGGCGGCGGCGGGCAGCCCGGCCGCCCGGCGGGCGTCCACCAGCGCGGTCAACGCGGCGTGGGCGGGGGCCTGTTCGCCGCCGCCGGCCAGGGCGAGGACGCCGGGGAGCCCGGCCAGCACGACGAACGCCGCCAGGTCGCCTTCGCGGGTCAGCTCGTCCAGGAGCCGGGCGGTGGCCAGGGCGGTGTACGGGTCCGCCTGCGCGGCGCCGGCGGCGTGGACGACGGCGGCGGGCGGGGCCTCGGCCAGCAGGGCGGCCAGAGCGGCGCGGTCGCCGCCGGGGTCGGGCCGTACGGTGACGTCCACTCCGGTCCCGGCCAGCCCGTCGGGTGCGCGGTCGGCCAGGAGGACGAGGTGCTTGGCGCCGTTGCGGGCGAGCCAGCGGGCGGCGTGTGCGCCGTACGGGGTGTCGGCGCCGGTGACGAGGACGGTCCCGGAGGGCCGCCACGGGGCGGGCCCGGCGGCGTCGGCGGGCAGCGGGGCGAGGCGGCGGGCGTGGAAGCCCGCGGCGCGCAGGGCGAGTTGGCGTTCGGCGGCCGGGGCGTTCTCCCGGACGGCGGCGGTCAGGAAGCCGGCGAGGCGGCGGGCGCCCGTGTCGTCCAGGTCCTCGGGCAGGTCGACGACGCCGCCGCTCCAGCCGGAGACCTCCACGGCCGCGCCGTGCAGCACGGCGGCGGCCGGGGCCTGCGCGGGGCGCGGGGTGTCGGAGTCCTCGACGGTGACGGCGCCCCGGCTCAGGCCCCACACCGGTACCGGCCGGCCAGCGGCGGCCACGGCGCGTACCAGGGTGGCGGTCAGGGCCGTACCCGCGGACACGGGGTGTTCGGGGTGCGGGCGTTCGTCCAGGGCGAGGAGGGAGAGCACGGCGGTGACCGGGTCCCCGGCCAGGCGGGCGCGGATCTCCTCGACCGTACGCTCCGGGGCCGCCTCGGAATCGACGGCCAGAACGTCGATGTTCAGCCCGGCGGCGGTGAGGGCGCCGGTCACCGTGTCGGCCGCGGGCGTACGGCCCGAGGGGGCGGGGACGACGGCGAGCCAGGTGCCGGGGGCGGTGGGCGCCGGCTCCTGGCCGGTCCGGGCGACGGGGTCCCAGCGCAGCCGGTAGCCGCTGCGGCGGGCGCGCCGCCAGTCGGTGAGGGCCGGCAGCAGACCGGCGAGCTGGGCGCGCTGGGTCTCGTCGGCGTGCAGGGCGGCGGCCAGTTGCTCCAGGTCGCCGCTCTCGACGGCGTCCCAGAAGGGCGCGTCGGCGGAGCCGGACGCGCGCGGCTTGGCGCCCTCGGGCGGGTCGACCCACAGCCGGCGGCTCTGGAAGGCGTAGGTCGGCAGCGGTACGAGCGCGCCGCGGGCGTTGCGGGTGAGCGGGAGGGTGTCCTCCGCCCCGTCGTCGGCGCCAGCCGACTCCTCGGCGCTAGGGGCGGCGGGTGCGTCCAGCTCCAGCCGGGCGCCGCCCGCGTGCAGCCGGGCCAGCGCCTTGGTGAAGGAGGTGGCCTCCCGCTCGCCGGGCCGCAGGGCGGCGGCGAGCACGGCGCCGCCGGCGCTCTGCGCCGCGCCGGTCGCCAGGCAGTCGTGGGTAAGCCCGGTCAGGGTGCCGTCCGGCCCCAGCTCCAGGTAGAAGCGGACGTCCTGCTGCGCGAGGTGGTTGACGGAGTCGGCGAACCGCACGGTGCGCCGTACGTGGTCGGCCCAGTAGCGCGGGGAGGCGGCCTCGTCGGCGTCGAGGACCTTGCCGGTGAGGTTGGAGACGACGGGGATCTTCGGCGGCCGGAACGTGAGCCGCGAGACGGCCTCGGTGAACTCCGCGAGCATCGGCTCCATCAGCGGGGAGTGGAAGGCGTGGCTGACCCTGAGCTGCTTGTGCTTGTGGCCCCACACCTCCCAGAAGGCGCGGATCTCCTCCACGGCGGCCGCCTCGCCCGAGATGACCGTGGTGGTGGGCGTGTTGACGGAGGCGATGCCGACCTGGTGCTCGCGGCCCTCCAGCATGGGCAGCAACTGCTCCTCGGCGACCTGGAGCGCCACCATCGCGCCGCCCTCGGGCAGCGCCTCCATCAGCCGGCCGCGGGCGGCCACGAAGGCGCAGGCGTCGGGCAGGTCGAGCATCCCGGCGACGTGCGCGGCGCTCAGCTCGCCCACCGAGTGGCCGAGGAGGAAGTCGGCCCGTACGCCGAAGGATTCGGCGAGCCGGTACAGCGCGACCTCGACGGCGAAGAGGGCGGGCTGCGTGACGCCGGTGCGGTCCAGCAGGGCGGCCGCGTCGCTGCCGGGGTCGGCGAAGACGAGGTCGCGCAGCGGCCGGTCCAGGTGGGGGGCGAAGCCGGCGCACACGTCGTCGAAGGCGGCGGCGAAGACCGGGTACCGCTCGTACAGCTCGCGTCCCATGCCGGCGCGCTGGGAGCCCTGGCCGGTGAAGAGCACGGCGGTACGGCCCGCGCGTGCCCGGCCGGTAACGGCCGCGGTGCCGCCGTCGGCGACGGCCCGCAGCGCGGCGAGGACGTCCGTGCGGCTCTCGCCCACGGCGGCGCCGCGGTGGTCGAGGGTGGCGCGGCTGGTGGCCAGGGTGTGGGCCACGTCGGGCAGCGGCAGCTCCGGGTGGCTCTCCAGGTGGCGGTGGACGCGGTCGGCCTGGGCGCGCAGCGCCGCGGGGGAATGGCCGGAGACGCGCAGCACCACCGGTCCCCGCGGCTCGGGCGCGGGCGCGGCCGGTTCGGCGGCGGGCGGCTCCTCGATGACGACGTGGGCGTTGGTGCCGCTCATGCCGAACGAGGACACGCCGGCCCGGCGCGGGCGTTCGCCGTCGGCGGGCCACGGCAGGTCCTCGGTGAGGAGCGCGACGTCGCCGGCGCTCCAGTCGACGTGCGGGGTGGGCGCGTCGATGTGCAGGCTGCGGGGCAGTACGCCGTGCCGCATCGCCAGCATCATCTTCATCAGCCCGGCCGCCCCGGCCGCCGCCTGGGTGTGGCCGAGGTTGGACTTCACGGAGCCCAGCCGCAGCGGCCGGCCCGGGGGGCGGCCCTGCCCGTACGTGGCGAGGATCGCCTGCGCCTCGATCGGGTCGCCGAGGGTCGTGCCGGTGCCGTGCGCCTCGACGGCGTCGACGTCGGCGGACGTCAGGCCCGCCGAGGCGAGGGCCTGGCGGATGACGCGCTGCTGGGAGGGGCCGTTGGGCGCGGTGAGGCCGTTGGAGGCGCCGTCCTGGTTGACGGCGGAGCCGCGCAGCACGGCGAGGACGCGGTGGCCGTTGCGGCGGGCGTCGCTGAGCCGCTCGACCAGCAGCAGCCCGGAGCCCTCCGCCCAGCCGGTGCCGTCGGCGGCGGCGGCGAACGGCTTGCACCGGCCGTTCGGCGCAAGCCCCCGCTGGCGGCTGAACTCCACGAAGATGCCGGGCCCGCACATGACGGTGGCGCCGCCGGCGAGCGCGAGGGAGCACTCCCCCGCCCGCAGCGCCTGCGCCGCCAGGTGCAGGGCGACCAGGGAGGAGGAGCAGGCGGTGTCGACGGTGACGGCGGGGCCTTCGAGGCCGAAGGAGTACGCGACCCGGCCGGAGGCGATGCTCGGCGCGCTGCCGATGCTGATGTGGCCCTCGTAGCCCTCCAGCGCCTTGCTGACCTGGGTGGCGTAGTCGCTGTACATGACGCCGGCGAAGACGCCGGTGTCGCTGCCGCGCAGGGAGGTGGGGTCGATGCCCGCGTCCTCGAACGTCTCCCATGCGGTCTCCAGCAGCAGCCGGTGCTGGGGGTCGGTGGCGGCGGCCTCGCGGGGCGTCATCTCGAACGCCTCGGGGTCGAAGTGCGCGGCGTCGTAGAGGAATCCGCCCTCCTTGACGTACGTGTGGCCGGGCCGGTCGGGGTCGGGGTCGTAGAGCCCTTCGACGTCCCAGCCCCGGTCCCGGGGGAACCCGGAGACGGCGTCGCCGCCGGCGGACAGCAGCCGCCACAGGTCCCCGGGGGAACGGACCCCGCCGGGCAGCCGGCAGCCCATGCCGACGATCGCCACGGGCTCGTGGCGGCCGGACTCGGCGTCGGCGAGGCGCTGCCGTGTCTCGTGCAGGTCGGCGGTGACCCACTTGAGATAGTCCAGGAGCTTTTCCTCGTTGGCCATCGCGCTGATCCCCTCAGCTCCTCGACACGTCGGGCTCGGCGGCCATGCTCACCAAGCGGGCTAAAGCCCCACTAACCCGTCACTCTTCGCGCTTGCGCGCGGGCCGGGCGCGCGCAAGGTGCGCGGC
The DNA here is from genome assembly GCF_045781775.1 of Streptomyces sp. 184. Taxonomy (NCBI): domain Bacteria; kingdom Bacillati; phylum Actinomycetota; class Actinomycetes; order Kitasatosporales; family Streptomycetaceae; genus Streptomyces; species Streptomyces sp. 184. The sequence goes on from NZ_CP123230.1 coordinate 4,314,558, forward strand.
CCGGCCCGGTGACCGTCGCGTGCTCCGGTCCCGGCGGCGGCGGCGGGCGGCCGGCGGCCCCGCGGTCAGCGGCCGGTGCTCACCGGCAGCACCCGCGGGCCGATCAGCCGCAGGTTGTCGTGCCACTCGGCGCCCGGCAGCACCTTCAGCCCCGGGAAGCGGCCGTACAGCCCCTCCAGGGCGATGCGGATCTCCAGCCGGGCCAGGGCGGCGCCGATGCAGAAGTGCACGCCGCGGCTGAAGCCGATGTGCGGGTTGGGGTCGCGGGTGATGTCGAAGCGCTCCGGGTCGGTGAAGCGGCGCTCGTCGTGGTTGGCGGACAGCAGCCAGGCGACGACCAACTGCCCCTCGGGGATGGTCTCCCCGCCCAGCTCCACCTCGCGGGTGGTGACCCGGAACGCCTGGCTCAGCGGCGGGTAGTAGCGGATCGTCTCCTCGATGGCGCCGGGAATCAGCTTCAGGTCGGCGCCGAGGGCGGCCCGCTGCTCGGGGTTGGCGTCCAGGGCGAGGACGGCGCTGGCGATCACGGAGGTCGCGGTGACGTGCCCGGCCATCAGGAGCAGCCCGGCGAAGTTCGCGATCTCCTCCTCGTCCAGCCGGTCGCCGTCGATCTCCGCCTGGGTGAGCTTGCTCAGCAGGTCGTCGCCGGGGTTCTGCTGCCGCTCGCGGGCGTGCTTGCTGAAGTACTCGGTCTGCTCGCGCAGGGCGTCCATGACGTTCTCGTCCTTGAGGACGTCGGTGACCGCGCTCGTCGTGGAGGCGCGCGCCTGGGCCCACTTGTGGAACAGCGAGCGGTCCTCGGCGGGCACGCCGAGGAGTTCGGCGATGGTGATGACCGGGAGGGTGTACGCGAAGTCGGCGATCAGGTCGAACTCGGCCCGGTCGCCCAGCTCGTCGAGCAGTTCCTCGGTGATGGCCTCCATCCGGGCGCCCAGCTCGCGTACGGTGCGCGGGGTGAACGCCTGGCTGACCAGGCCCCGGAGCCGGTTGTGCTCCGGCGGGTCCATGAAGCCGAGGTTGGCGCGGTTGACGGTGCCGAGCGGCATCACGCGGTCCAGCTCCGCCGAGTACGTGGAGGCGTCGGTGAGCACCTCCGCCACGTCGTCGTAGCGCAGGATCTGCCACGTCTTGGTGTCGTCGTCGAAGAGGACGCTCTTGAAGGCGCGCCCCATGGCGAGCTTGCCCATCAGGGCCGCGACGGGGTCGGGCGACTCGGCTCCCGGCGCGCCAGGTGTGGTTTCTTCAGCCATTTCTCACTCCGTACCGAATTCTTGTACGCGGCGGCGGGAAGGGACAGCGTGACGGCTGAACCAGGGGGAAACGCCTGACGCATAACTCTCGCCGCGGCCCGGACCGGGCCCAGCATAAGTCGGTGCAGGAGCACAGAGACAGCCCCGAATCGCCTTTACCCAGCGGACCTTAACCGCGCGCAAGCCCGGCTTTAGCGCGACTGATCAACATGGATATTCGGCGCTTTCTGCATTCTGCGTCGACGGTTATCCGTTTCTTTGTCGCGGTCCAGCAGCCGGGAGGTCTTCGGATGGGTGCCCCCCACAACGATGCCCAGGTCTACGTCCACGGGGTGGGCACGGCGCTGCCCGGCTCCCCGGTGACCAACGAGGACATCGCCGCCCACTACGGCATGCCGACGGTGTGGCGGCAGTGGGTGGACGAGTTCATCGGGACCCGCAGCCGGCATCTCGCCGTCGACCTGGCCTCCGGGAAGATCACGCACACGCTCACCGACCTCGGCGAGACCGCCGCGCGCGGCGCCCTCGCGGACGCCGGGCTGGCGGCCGGCGACGTCGACGTGGTGGTGATGAGCACCGCGACCCCCGACCACCTGGCGCCGGCCACCGGCAGCCGGGTCGCCGCGCGGCTCGGCATCACCGGCGTGCCCGTCTTCCAGTTGCAGTCCGGCTGCACCGGCGCCGTACAGGCACTGGAGGTCACGCAAGACCTGCTGGGCAGCGGCGCGTACCGTACGGCCCTCGTCATCGGCGGCGACACCAGCGCCAAGCACACCAGCCCCGACGTGGACGCCGCCAGCGTGCCGCTGGAGGTGCAGGTCAACGGGCTGATCTTCGGGGACGGGGTGGGCGCCGCGGTGCTCGGCACGAACCCCGTCGAGGGCCGCCCCGTGCTGCGGCACGTACACACCCGCCTCGTCGGCGCCGGCCGCGAACCCGGCCAGACGGTCTACTGGTTCGGCCGGGCCTCCACCGCCGACGGCGTGCCCGCCGCCGAGGACTACAAGACCATCGAGAACGCGGCCGCGCCCATGGCCGCCGACGCACTCAAGCACATGCTGCACGCGCTGGACTGGGAGGGCGGGCGACTGCACTACCTGCTGCCGCCGCAGCTCTCCTCGCGGATGACCGGCCGCACCCTCGACCACCTGGGTCTGACGGACACCGAGGCCATCAGCCGGGTCACCGAGATCGGCAACACCGGCAACGCGATCCCCTACTTCCAGCTCGAACTGCTGCTGCCCCGGCTGCGCCCCGGCGACCGCGCCGTCGGCGTGAGCATCGAGGCCAGCAAGTGGATCAGGTCCGGCTACGCACTGGAGCAGCCGGCCTGACCGGCCCGAGTGGAACCGCCCGAGAGAAGGAACCGTCCGCATGACGATCGACCCGAAGACCCCGCTCACCCACAACCCCGTCATCGACGGGCTCGTCGCGTCCTGGCGCCAGATCGTGGACGCCGAGTACACCCCGCAGGACGCGCAGTTGCCGAACCTGGCCGTGCTGGCGCGGAGCACGGCGCGTGCCGTCGCGGCGGCGGTGCCGCGGCCGCTCGCGGAGGTCGCCGCGCCGGACGCCCCCGACGAGCCGGGCGAGTCGGTGCTGCTGGAGAAGGTCATCCAGGAGGTGGCCGACCGCGAGTACACGCCGCTGAGCCCCGACGGGCCCAGCGTCGGCGACCTCGTGCTGGTGACGGAGAAGATCTACAACTCCGACCGCGAGGAGATCGGCGCCGACACCGGCCGGCTGCGGATCATCCGCAAGGACCCGGAGACCGGCCACCACTTCACGGTCTCCCTGGTCTCCTCCGAGGTGCAGGGCAACAAGCTCTTCGGCTTCGGCTACACCGAGATGGAGACGCAGCTCTCCGGCGGCCGCACCACCATCCGCGTCGCCTGCTACGAGGGCCCGTGGGCCGGGATGAGCGGCGACCTGTCGTGGGTGATCAGCTCCATGACCGCCGCCGAGTCCCGCTACGAGCTGCACCGCTGACCCGCGGGGTACGCCCCTGAGCGCCGGACGGGCGCCCGTCTGGCCTTCCGCGGAAGCCGCCGAGGCACGTTCCTCGGCGGCTTCTCCGCGTCCCGGGGTGCGTGCAGGCACGTAGTGGGGGCCGGTGTGCCCGTACGCGAAGGGGCCCGGGGGAGGACGCTCCCCCGGGCCCCTTCGCGATTGACGCCCGGCGTCACTCCAGGCCCAGCTCCTGGTTGATCATCGCGAACATCTCGTCGTCGGTGGCGTCGTCGAACTCCGATCCCTGCTGCCCCTGCTCCGCCGGCTGGTCGAACCGGCGCAGCAGCGCACGCAGCCGGCTCTCGACCTCCGTGCGGGTGTCGGTGTCGTCCGGCGGGACGGTGAGCGCGGCCTCCAGCCTCGTCAGCTCCCCGAGCACCGTGGGCTGCGCCTCGGGCCCGGTCTCCAGGCCCAGCGCGTCCCGCAGATGCTCGGCGAGGGTCTGCGGGGTGGGGTAGTCGAAGACGAGGGTGGCCGGCAGCCGCAGCCCGGTGGCCGCGTTCAGCCGGTTGCGCAGTTCCACGGCGGTCAGCGAGTCGAAGCCGAACTCCTTGAAGCTCCGCTCCGCGCCCAGCGCGTCCGCCGAGCCGTGGCCCAGGACGACGGCGGTGTTGCCGCGCACGATCCCGAGCAGTTCCTCCATCCGGCGCTCCGCCGGCTGCCCGGCCAGCCGCTCGGCGAGCGACTGGCCGCCGGCTCCCGTCTCGCCCGCGGCGGCGGTGCGCCGCACGCCGGCGCGTACCAGGCCGCGCAGCAGCGGCGCCAGTTCGCCGCTTTCCGCCTGGCCGCGCAGGGCGGGCAGGTCGAGGGCGACGGGTACGAGCCGGGCGCTGCCGGCCCGTAGCGCGGCGTCGAACATCGCCAGCCCGTCGTCGGCGGCGAGCGGCGCGATGCCCTGGCGGGCCAGGCGGGCGATGTCGGCCTGCTGCATGTGGGCGGTCATGCCGCTGGACTGGGCCCAGTAGCCCCAGGCCAGCGAGGTGGCGGGCAGACCCGCCACCCGCCGCCGCTCGGCCAGCGCGTCCAGGAAGGCGTTCGCGGCGGCGTAGTTCGCCTGCCCCGGGGTGCCGAAGACGCCGGCGGCCGAGGAGAAGAGCACGAACGCCGCCAGGTCGGCGTCGCGGGTCAGCTCGTGCAGGTTGAGCGCCGCGTCCACCTTCGGCCGCAGCACCCGCTCCAGCCGCTCGGCGTCCAGCGCGCCGAGGAGGCCGTCGTCCACGACGCCGGCCGCGTGCACCACGGCGGTCAGCGGGTGGTCGGCGGGCACGTCGGCCAGCAGCGCGGCGAGCTGGTCGCGGTCGGCCGCGTCGCAGGCGGCGATCCGTACGTCCGCGCCGAGGGCGGTCAGCTCCTCGCGCAGTTCGGCCGCGCCGTCGGCGGCCGGGCCGCGGCGGCTCGTCAGCAGCAGGTGGCGTACACCGTGCGTGGTGATGAGGTGCCGGGCGAGCAGTCCGCCGAGGAGGCCGACGCCGCCGGTGATGAGCACCGTGCCCGCCGGGTCGAGACGGCGCGGCGTGGTGAGGACCATCTTGCCGGTGTGCCGGGCCTGGCTCATGTACCGGAACGCCTCCGGGGCCTCGCGCAGGTCCCAGGGCTGGACGGGCAGGGGCGACAGGGAGCCGTTCTCGAACAGCTCCCGCAGGTCGGCGAGCATCTCCGCGATCCGGTCGGGGTCGACCTCGCGCAGGTCGTACGCGTCGTAGCGGATGTCGTCGCGCAGCTCGGCGAGTTGGCCGGCGTCGCGGATGTCGGTCTTGCCCATTTCCAGGAAGCGGCCCCGGGGCGCCAGCAGCCGCAGCGAGGCGTCGGTGAACTCGCGGGCGAGGGAGTTCAGGACGACGTCCACGCCCTTGCCGCCCGTCGCCTCCCGGAAGTCCGCCTCGAAGTCCAGGTCGCGGGAGGACGCGGCATGCCGGTCGTCTATGCCCAGCGAGCGCAGCAGTTCCCGCTTGCCGGGGCTCGCGGTGCCGAAGACCTCCATACCCCAGTGGCGGGCGAGCTGGAGCGCGGCCATGCCGACGCCGCCGGTCGCGGCGTGGACGAGCAGGGTCTCCCCCGCGCGTACGCCCGCGAGGTCCACCAGGCCGTAGTACGCGGTGAGGAACACCACGGGGATCGCGGCGGCCTGCTCGTACGTCCAGCCGGAGGGCATCGGGACCACCATGCGGCGGTCGGTGACGGAGACCGGCCCGAAGGCACCGGGGAGGAACAGGCCCATGACCCGGTCCCCGGGCGCCAGGTCGGTGACGTCCGCGCCGACCTCCAGCACGACGCCGGCGGCCTCGCTGCCCATGATCGCCCGGCCGGGGTAGACGCCGAGGGCGATCAGCACGTCGCGGAAGTTCATGCCGGCCGCCCGTACCGCCACCCGGATCTCACCGGGGGCGAGCGGCGCGTCGGCGTGCGTGGACGGGATGAAGGCCAGCTTCTCCAGCGTGCCCGGGCCGGTCGTCTCCAGCCGCCAGTCGGTGCCGTCCGGCGGCAGGAGCAGCGAGCCGGAGCCGCCGAGGCGGGAGAGGCGGGGCACCAGCGCCTCACCCTTGCGGAGGGCGAGTTGGGTCTCGCCGCGGCGCACGGCGCCACGCAGGGCGGGCACGAGCGCGCGGTGGGAGTCGGGGTCGTCGTCGATGTCGGCGAGGAGGAAGCGGTCGGGGTTCTCGGTGACGGCGGTACGGACCAGGCCCCAGACGGTCGCCGCGGCCAGGTCGGCGGGCCGCTCGCCGGCTTCCGCGGCGACGGCTCGGCGGGTGGCGACGACGAGTCGCGCCTCGGGGCGGGGAGGAGCGTCGTCGGCCAGCCAGGTCTGGAGGGCGGCGAGGACGCCTTCGACGGTACGGCGGACGTCGGCGGCGGACATATCGGCGCCCGTGTCGGAGGCCGGGCCGCCGACCGGGAGCAGGACCAGGTCCGGGCCGTCGGTGTCCGTGACGGTGACCACGGGAACCCCGGCCGCCGTCAGCGCCCCGCCCAGACCGAGCGGATCCGCGCCGAGCACACCGCAGGTGGTGGACGTCTCGCCGGCGGGGGCGGGGAGTTGGGTGGGTGTCCAGGTGACGGTGAAGGGCAGATCGGCCCCGGCCGCGTCCGCGGCGCCCAGCACGGCGGCCGGGCGCAGGGCGAGCGACGCGACCGACAGCACGGGCTGGCCCGCGGGGTCGACGGCATCGACGCGTACGGCACCGTCCCCGGCGGGGGTCACACGCACCCGTACGGTGGTGGCGCCGCTGCGGCCGAGGGTCACGCCGGAGAGCACGAAGGGGACGAGGACGCCCGTGGCGCCGCCGGCGTCTGGGGTCGCCGGGCCGTCGGCCGCGAGGGCGGTGTGCAGGACGGCGTCCAGCAGCGCCGGGTGCATGCCGAACCGTCCGGCCCCGTCCCGTACCGGCTCGGGCAACGCCACCTCGGCGGCAAGCCCGTCGTCCTCGCGCCAGACCCGCTGGACGCCGCGGAAGGCGGCGCCGTAGCCGTAGCCGCGCTCGGTCAACTCGTCGTAGAACTCGTCCGCTTCGAGGGTCCCCGCGGTGTCGGCGGCGGGCGGGTCGGTGATCGCGGGGGCGGTCATGCGCTCGACGGCGTCGTCGGCGGACGCGAGCACGCCCTCGGCGTGGCGCGTCCACGCCTCGGCGTCACCGGCGGACCGGGAGAACACACCGAAGGCGCACCGCCCGTCCTCGCCCGCGGTGCCGACCGTGACCTGCACATGGGCGGTGGCACCCGGGGAGAGGACCAGCGGCTCGTGGAGCATCAGCTCCTCGACGGTCCCGCACCCGACCTCGTCACCGGCGCGGAAGGCCAGCTCCAGGAAGAGCGCGGCGGGCACGAGGGTGGTGCCGTTGACGGCGTGGTCGGCGAGCCAGGGGTGGGTACGGAGGCTGAGGCTGCCGGTGAGGAGGGTGGACCGGCTGTCGTCGTCGGCGAGGTGGATGGTCGCGCCGAGGAGGGCGTGTTCGGTGCTCTGGAGCCCGAGGGTGGCGGGGTCGCCGCCGGCGGTGGCGGGGGCGTCGATCCAGTAGTGCTCGCGCTGGAAGGGGTAGGTGGGGAGGTCGGTGAGGGGGGTGGGCGCCTGGTGCCAGTCGACGGGGGCGCCGTGGGTGTGGAGGTGCGCCAGGGCGAGGCGGAACTGGGTCGGTGAGTGCTCCTGACGCCGGAGGGAGCCGGTGGCGATGACTGCCGGGTCGGTGTCGGTGATGGCGGTGGTGAGGGTGGGGTGGGGGCTGGTTTCCACGTAGGTGGTGTGGCCGGTGTCGACGAGTTGGGTGAGGGTGTCGTGGAAGCGAACGGTTTCGCGGAGGTTGGTGTACCAGTACTCGGCGGTCAGTCCGGTGGTGTCGTACTCCTCGCCGGTGACGGTGGAGTAGAACGGGACCGATGCCTTGCCCGGCTCCAGGCCGTCGAGCGTGGTCAGGAGGGTCTCGCGCAGGCTGGTGACGTGGGGGCCGTGTGAGGCGTAGTCGACGGGCAGCAGCCGGTTGCGTACGCCTGTCTCTTCACACTGGGTGAGGTAGGCCTTCACCGCGTCGGTGTCGCCGGAAACGACGGTCGCGGTGGGGCTGTTGACCACGGCGACGGACAGCTTGCCGTCCCACGCGGCGATTTCCTCGGCCACCTGGGTGTGCGGCAGCGCAACGGACGCCATGGCGCCCTGGCCGGACAGTGCCCGGATGGCCTGGCTACGGAGGCACACGACCTTCGCGGCGTCCTCAAGTGAGAGGGCCCCGGCGACGTGGGCCGCGGCGATCTCGCCCTGCGAGTGGCCGATGACCGCGTCCGGGTGGATGCCGTGGTGCTGCCACAGGCGGGCCAGGCTGACCATGACCGCGAACAGCGCGGGCTGGACGACGTCCACCCGCTCCAGCAACACGCCCTCGGGATCGGCCAGTACGTCACGGAGCGACCAGTCGTCCGCGTAGACCGACAGCGCAGCCTCGCACTCCACGATCGCCGCCGCGAAGACCGGCTCCGCCTCGATCAGATCCGCGGCCATCCCCGCCCACTGCGCGCCCTGGCCCGGGAAGACGAACACCGTCTTCCCGCCGGTCTGGACACTGCCGTTGATCACACGCGCGGACGGCTCGCCCGCGGCGAGCGCCGCCAGCCCCTCCAGCAGTTCGTCCCGCGCACCGCCCACGACGACCGCGCGGTGGGTGAGCGCCGAACGGGCGGTGACCAGGCTGTGCGCTACCTCCGACAGCATGATCTCCGGCCGCTCGGTCAGATATCCGTGGAGCTGCCCAGCCTGGTCGGCCAACGCCTGCGGCGTGTGGCCGGAGAGCGGCCACGCCACCACCCCGCCCGGCTCGACCACCGCGGGTGCGGTCTCGGACTCTGCCGCCTGCTCGATGATGACGTGCGCGTTCGTCCCGCTCATCCCGAACGACGACACACCCGCACGCCGCGGACGTTCCTCGCCCACCGGCCAGGGCCGCTGCTCCGTCAGCAGTTCCACCCCGCCCGCCGCCCAATCCACGTGCGGCGACGGCTCGTCCGCGTGCAGCGTCCGCGGGAGAACGCCCTCCCGCATCGCCATGACCATCTTGATCACGCCACCCACGCCGGCGGCGGCCTGGGTGTGCCCGACGTTCGACTTCAGCGAGCCCAGCCACAGCGGCTGCTTGTCGGACCGGTTCTTGCCGTACGTGGCCAGCAGCGCCTGTGCCTCGATCGGGTCGCCCAGCGTCGTACCCGTCCCGTGGGCCTCGACCGCATCGACATCCGAAGTCGACAAACCCGCATTCGCGAGCGCCTGCCGGATCACCCGCTGCTGCGACGGACCGTTCGGAGCCGTCAGCCCGTTGGACGCACCGTCCTGGTTCACCGCCGAACCCCGCACCACCGCCAGCACCTTGTGCCCGTTACGCCGCGCATCCGACAGCCGCTCCACGAGCAACAGACCCACGCCCTCCGACCACCCGGTGCCGTCCGCGCCCGCGCCGAACGCCTTGCAGCGGCCGTCCGGCGACAGCCCGCGCTGCCGGCTGAACTCCACGAACGTGCCCGGCGTGGACATCACCGCGACGCCCCCGGCCAGCGCGAGGTCGCACTCGCCCTGCCGCAGCGACTGCGCCGCCATGTGCAGCGCCACCAGCGACGACGAGCACGCCGTGTCCACCGTCACCGCAGGGCCCTCAAGCCCCAGGATGTACGAGATCCGCCCCGAGGCGATGCTGCCGAACGTGCCTGTCAGCGTGAAGCCCTCGACGCTCTCCGCCGCCTGCTCCGCCCACCGCGCGTAGTCGTGGTACATCGCGCCGACGAACACGCCGGTCTGGCTGCCGCGCAGGGTCCGCGGGTCGATGCCGGAGCGCTCCACCGTCTCCCACGTCGTCTCCAGCAGCAGCCGCTGCTGCGGGTCCATCGCCAGCGCTTCCCGCGGGGAGATGCCGAAGAACCCGGCGTCGAACTCGGCCGCGTCGTGCAGGAAGCCGCCCTCGCGGGTGTACGAGGTGCCGCTGTGCTCGGGGTCCGGGTGGTACAGCTCCTCGACGTTCCAGTTGCGGTCGGTCGGGAACGGGGTGATCGCGTCGGTGCCCTCGGCGACCAGGCGCCACAGGTCCTCCGGCGACGCGACGTCGCCCGGGTAGCGGCAGGCCATGCCGACGATCGCGATCGGCTCGTCGTCGGTGACGGCCGGGCGGCTCGCGGGCAGCGCGGGGCCCGCCGGCGCGTCCGCCGGGTCGGCCGAGGCCAGCAGGTAGGTCGCGAGCCCGTCGGGCGTGGGGTAGTCGAAGAGGAGGGTCGCCGGAAGCCGCAGGCCGGTCGTGGCGCTGAGCCGGTTGCGCAGTTCGACCGAGGTGAGCGAGTCGAACCCGAGGGCCTTGAAGCTGGCCTCCAGGTCGAGCTGGTCGGGCGAGGAGTGCCCGAGGCTGGTGGCGATGTCGCGGCGCAGGACGTCGCGGACCAGGGCGTGCCGCTCGGGCTCGCCGAGTCCCGCCAGCCGCTCCGCCAGCGGTGCGGCGGCCGTGCCCGTCCCCGTACGGGCGGACACGGCCCGGCGCGTGGGCGCGGGGACGAGGCTGCGCAGCAGGGAGGGGAGCGTACCGGTCGCGGCGTGGGCGCGGAGGGTGGGGAAGTGCCAGCGCGTGGGGACGAGCAGGGCGTGGTCCGTACCGCAGCCGGAGTCCAGCAGCGGCAGTGCTTCCTCCGGTGTGAGGGCGATGACGCCGTTGCGCGCCATACGGGCGATGTCGGCGGCGTCCAGGTCCCGGGTGATGCCGGTGTCGGTGTCCCACAGGCCCCACGCGAGTGAGGTGGCGACTCGGCCGGCTGCTCGGCGGTGGTGGGCCAGGGCGTCCAGGAAGGCGTTCGCGGCGGCGTAGTTGGCCTGACCGGCGTTGCCGAGGACGCCGAAGACCGAGGAGAACGTGACGAAGGCCGTCAGGTTCAGGTCGCGGGTCAGCCGGTCGAGGTGGAGCGCGGCCGTGATCTTCGGGTGCAGGACGCGGTGCAGTTGCCCGGGGGTCATGGTCGCGACGACGCCGTCGTCGAGGACGCCCGCGGCGTGGACGACACCGGTGAGCGGGTGCTCGGCGGGGACGGTGGCCAGGAGGGCGGCGAGGGCGTCGGCGTCCGTGGTGTCGCAGGCGGCGACGGTGGCCTCGGTCCCCGACCGGCGGAGTTCTGCGACGAGTTCGGCGGCCCCGGGCGCGTCGGCGCCGCGGCGGCTGACGAGGAGCAGGTGCGGTACGGCGTGGCGCTCGGCCAGGTGCCGGGCGACCACGGCGCCGAGGGCGCCGGTGCCGCCGGTGATGAGCACCGTGCCGGCGTCCTGCCAGGGGTTGCCTGCGGTGTCCGCGGGGAGCGCGCGGCGGACGAGGCGCGGGGCGAGGGGCTGCCCGTCGCACAGGGCGATCTGCGGTTCGTCGGCGGCCAGGGCATGGCGTACGACGGCCGCGAGGTCGGCCGGGGTCTCCGCCTCGGGGTCGAGGTCGACGAGCAGGAAGGTGCCCGGGTGTTCGGCCTGGGCGCTGCGGACCAGGCCCCACACCGCCGCTTCGGCGAGGTTGGGTGCGGTCCCCTCCCCCGTCGCCACGGCGCCGCGGGTCACGACGGCGAGCGTTGCGTCGGCCAGCGCGGCGTCGGCGGTGAGGTCGCGGAGCGCGGCGAGGACGGTCTCGGCGGTCTGCGGGGCGGAGAGGGCGGGGTCGTCGTCGGTCGGGGCGACGGCGAGGGTGACGATGTCGGGTACGGGAGCCCCGGCGGCGACCGCGGCGCTGAGCGCAGCCACGTCGCCGTACGGGGACGGGGCGTCCGCCAGCCCGCCGGGCACGACGCCGACGCACGCCCAGGCGTCCGAGGCACGGGCCGCGGGCGGGGCGGCAGCGAGCGGGGACCACTCGACGGTGTGTTGCTCCGCCTGAGCGGATTCGCCCTGGCCGGACGCCAGTTGGGCGGAGGACGCGCGGCGGAACGCCAGCGACTCGACGGAGGCGAGGAGTTCGCCCGCCTCGTCCGTGACGGTGAGGGAGACCGTGTCGGCACCCGTGGGCCGGATCCGTACACGGGCCGCGGTACCGGACTCCCGCCGTACGCGCACACCCGACCAGGCGAACGGCAGCAGCAGGCCGCCGTCCGCGGGCTGGTCGGGTCCGTCGCCGGAGGCGAGGCCGTGGAGCAGCACGGCGTGCAGCGTGGCATCCAGCAGCGCCGGGTGGAGTACGAAACGGGGGTCGTCCGCGTCCGCGTCGGGCAGCCGCACCTCGGCGAACGTCTCGCCGTCGCCCTGCCAGGCGGCGGTGAGGCCCTGGAACACGGGCCCGTAGACGTAGCCCCGCTCGGCGAGCGTCGCGTACGCGTCGGAGACCGGCAGCGCGCGGGCGTCGGCGACGGAGAACCGCCCGTCCCCGGGCTCGGCGGCGGCCGGCGAGTCGACGGCCAGCCGCCCCTGGGCGTGCCGCGACCACGCAGTCTCCCCGGCGCCGGCCGGACGCGCGTAAACGGCGAGCGCACGGCCGCCCGTCTCGTCCGGGGCACCGACGAGCACCTGAACCTGCACCGGGGCCGACTCCGGTACGTGGAGCGGGGCTTCGAGCGTCAGCTCCTCAAGGACGTCGCAGCCGACGCGACGCGCCGCGTGCAGGGCGAGGTCCACGAAGGCGGTGCCGGGGAGCACGGTCTCGCCGAGGATCAGGTGGTCGGCGACCCAGGGGTGGTCGGCCTGCGACAACCGCCCGGTGAGCAGCGTCCCACCACCGTCGGCCTGCTCGACCTCGGCGGTGAGCAGGGGGTGCTCGGTGGGGGCCAGACCGGTGGAGGTGAGGTTGGGGGTGCGGGTGTTGGGGAGCCAGTAGGTCTCGTGCTGGAAGGCGTAGGTGGGGAGGTCGGTGCTCCGCGCGGTGGTGGGCCAGGTGACGGGGGTGTGCACGGTGTGGACTGTGGCGAGAGCTGCGGTGAACGCCTCGACCTGGCCTTGGTTGCGTTGCTGGGCCGCCACCGCTGTGGCGGGAGTGAGCAGAGTGTCGGTGGTGAGGGTGGTGAGGGTGGTGTCGGGGCCGAGTTCGAGGTAGGTGGTGGTGCCGGCCTGTTCGAGGTGGGTGGTCACGGCGGTGTACTCGACGGTGTGCCGCAACTGCCCGGCCCAGTAGTCGGGTGAGGCGGCCTGCTCGGGGGTGAGGGGTTGTCCGGTGCGGTTGGAGATCACCGGCAGGGCCGGGGCCTGGGCGGGGGTGTCGGCGATGGCCTGGCGGAAGTCGGCGAGGATCGGGTCCATCTGCGCGGAGTGGAAGGCGTGGCTGACGCGCAGGCGGCGGGCTCGTAGCCCGGCGTCCTCGCAGCGGGACGCCACTGCTTCGATGGCCTCGGTGGTGCCGGTCAGGACGGTGTGGGTAGGGCTGTTGGCCGCCGCGATCTCCACATCCGTGCCGTCGACCAGCGGCGTAAGGGTGTCGACGGGGGCGGTGACCGACAGCATCGCGCCACCGGCAGGCAGGCCACCCATCAGCCGCCCGCGGGTGGCGACGAGGCGGGCCGCGTCAGCAAGGGTCCATACCCCGGCAAGGTGAGCCGCGGTCAACTCCCCAATGGAATGACCGGCAAGGAAGTCGGGACGGATCCCGAAGGACTCCGCGAGCCGGTACAAAGCGACTTCGTACGCGAACAGCGCGGGCTGCGTGTACGTCGTGTCGTTGAGCAACTCCGCCTCGGGGCTGTCGGCGTCGGCGAACAGCAGGGGCTTGAGCGGCTGCGGGAGATGCGCGTCCAGCGCCGCGCACGCCGCGTCCAGTGCTTCGGCGAACACCGGGTACGTTCCGTACAACCCGGCACCCATGCCCGCGCGCTGCGCGCCCTGGCCGGTGAACAGCACCGCCAGCTTCCCCGCCCGGTACCGCCCCACCACAACCCGGACGGACTCCTCACCGCGCGCAACCGCATCCAGCCCGGCCAGCAACTCCTCGCGGTCCGCACCGAAGACAACCGCCCGGTGATCCAGCACCGCACGAGAACGCACCAACGCCCCCGCCACCGCGTGCACATCCAGCTCCGGCCGCTCCCCCAGCCACGTCCGCAGCCCCTCCGCCTGCCCCGCCAGCGCCTCCGCGGTGTGCCCCGACAGCGGCCACACCACCGGCCCCGGCACCGACTCCAGCCCCTCCGGCTCACGCACCTCCGTCACCGGAGCCTGCTCGACGATCACGTGCGCATTCGTACCGCTGATCCCGAAGGACGAGACCGCCGCACGCCGCGGCCGGTTCTCGTCCACCGGCCACGGCCGCTGCTCGGTCAGCAACTCCACCGCACCCGCGGTCCAGTCGATGTGCGACGAGGGCTCGTCCACGTGCAAGGTCTGCGGCAGCACGCCCTCCCGCATCGCCATGACCATCTTCATCAGGCCGCCCACGCCTGCCGCGGCCTGCGTGTGCCCGATGTTCGACTTCAGCGACCCCAGCCACAGCGGCGGCCGGTCCGCCCGGTCCTGCCCGTACGTCGCAAGCAGCGCCTGGGCCTCGATCGGGTCGCCCAGCGTCGTACCCGTACCGTGCGCCTCCACGGCGTCCACGTCCGACGTGCCGAGCCCCGCGTTCGCGAGCGCCTGTCGGATCACCCGCTGCTGCGACGAACCGTTCGGGGCCGTCAACCCGTTGGACGCACCGTCCTGGTTGATCGCCGAACCCCGTACCAGCGCCAGCACCTCGTGCCCGTGTCGGCGGGCGTCCGAGAGCCGCTCCACGAGCAGCAGCCCCACGCCCTCCGACCAGCCCGTCCCGTCCGCACCGCCCGCGAACGCCTTGCAGCGCCCGTCAGGCGCCAGTCCGCCCTGGCGGCTGAACTCCATGAACATGCTCGGCGAGGCCATGACCGTCACGCCGCCCGCCAGGGCGAGCGTCGACTCCCCGCTCCGTACCGACTGGCACGCCAGATGCAGCGCCACCAGCGACGACGAGCACGCCGTGTCCACCGTCACCGCCGGACCCTCAAGCCCGAACGCGTACGCCACCCGCCCCGACGCCACACTCGGCGCGCTCCCGGTCAGGAGATGTCCTTCGGCGCCGCCGCCCGGTTCGCTCAGCCGCGGGCCGTACTCCTGGAACGTGCCGCCGACGAACACCCCGGTCCGGCTGCCGCGCAGCGCGGACGGGTCGATTCCGGCCCGTTCGAACGCCTCCCACGCCGTCTCCAGCACGAGCCGCTGCTGCGGGTCCATCGCGGTGGCTTCGCGGGGGGAGATGCCGAAGAGGGCGGCGTCGAACGCGCCCGCGTCGTGCAGGAAGCCGCCGCGGTGCGTGGCGGATCCGCCCGTGTGGTCCGGGTCGGTGTTCAGCAGGCTGTCGAGGTCCCAGCCCCTGTTGTCGGGGAACGGGCCGACCGCGTCGGTGCCGTCGGCCACCAGGCGCCACAGTGCCTCCGGGGAGGCGACTCCGCCGGGATAGCGGCAGGCCATGGCGACGATGGCGAGGGGTTCGTCGTCGGCCGCGCGCGCCGCGGTGGCGGTCGGGTCCTGCTCGGCGCCGGTGAGCTGGTCGTACAGGCCGGTGGCCAGGCGCAGGGGGGTGGGGTGGTCGAAGAGCAGTGAGGAGGGCAGGGCGAGGCCCGTGGCGTGGCCGAGGCGGTGGCGCAGGTCCACGGCGCCGAGGGAGTCGAGGCCGAGGTCGCGGAAGGCCCAGCGCTCTTCGACGTCGGACGGGGAGCCGTGGCCGAGGAGTTGCGCGGTCTCGGTGCGGACGAGGTCGAGGAGGAGCCGGCGGCCCGTGTGGGCGTCGCGGGCGGCGAGCCGGTCGCGCCACTCGCGGGAGGCGGACGCGGTGGGCGGCTCCGGCTCGGTGGCCGCCGCCGGTTCGTCGGCGGCGGCTGCGGGCCCGGCTGCGGTCCGGGCTGCGTTCGCGCCGGGCGCGGGCGCGTCGGCGGGGGTGTGGGGGGCGAGCCAGTAGCTGCGGCGCTGGAAGGGGTAGGTGGGCAGCGGTACGCGGACGGCGTCGGCGGGGACGAAGGCGGCTGCCCAGTCGACGTCGGCGCCGTGGGCGTACGCCGTGGCCACGGCGTCGAGGACTTCCTGCGCGGCGGGGCGTCGGCCGCGGCCGAGGGGGACGAGGGCCAGGCCGGGTTCCTCGACGCAGTCGCGGGCCATGGTGGTGAGGGTGGCGTCGGGGCCGAGTTCGACGAACGTGGTGACGTCCGCGTCGCGCAGCCGCCGCACGCCGTCGGCGAAGCGCACGGCGTGCCGGACGTGTCGTACCCAGTAGTCCGGGGAGCGCAGTTCGTCGTCCGTGGCGTGCTCGCCGGTGACGTTGGAGACGATCGGGAGCGTCGGGCGGTGGAAGGTGAGGGTGGCGGCCACCTCGCGGAAGGCGTCGAACATGCCGTCCATGTGGGCGGAGTGGAAGGCGTGGCTGACCCGCAGCCGCTTCGTTCGGCGGCCTTCGCCGTGCCAGCGCTCCGCCAGGGCCAGCACCGCCGCCTCGTCGCCCGAGACGACGGTGGCGCGGGGGCCGTTGACGGCGGCGACGCAGACGGCGCCGCCGGTGGCGACGACGTCGTCGGCCAGCTCCGCCTCGGTGGCCTCGATCGCCACCATGGCTCCACCGGCCGGGAGTTGCTGCATGAGCCGGCCGCGGGCGGCGACGAGGGTGCAGGCGTCGGCGAGCGAGAGCACCCCGGCGACGTGCGCGGCGGCGAGTTCCCCGACGGAGTGGCCGAGGAGCACGTCGGGGCGCAGGCCCCAGCTTTCCAGCAGCCGGTATGCGGCCGTCTCGTACGCGAAGAGCGCGGGCTGCGTCCAGGCGGTGCGGTCGAGGAGCGCGGCCTCTTCGGTGCCTTCCGCGGCGGCGAGGACGTCGCGCAGCGGTACGTCGAGGTGCGCGTCGAAGGCGGCGCAGGCGGCGTCGAACGCCTCGGCGAACGCGGGGAAGGCGGCGGCGAGTTCGAGGCCCATGCCGGGTCGCTGGCTGCCCTGCCCGGAGAAGAGGAAGCCGGTGGCGCCGCGCAGGGCGGTGCCGCGCGCCGTGCCGGGGGGCGTGCGGCCCTCGGCCAGCTCCGCGAGGCCGGCGAGGAGCGTGGCGCGGTCGGCGGCGTGCAGCACGGCGCGGTGCTCGAAGGCGGCGCGGTGGGCGGTGAGCGTACGGGCGACGTCGGCGGGCCGGTGGTCGGGGTGTGCGGTGAGGTGGGCGGCGAGTCGGGCGGCCTGGTCGCGCAGGGCGGGCTCGCTGCGCGCGGAGAGGACGTACGGCAGCGGGTGGGTGCTGCCGTCCGGCGCCGGCGTCGCCTGCGCGGTCTCCGCGGCGGAGGCGTCGGCCTCGCGCAGCACGACGTGGCAGTTGGTGCCGCCCATGCCGAAGGAGCTGACGCCGGCGACGAGGGGGCGCTCGGGGTGCGGCCAGGGCCGGGTGGCGTGGACGAGGTCGAGGCGCAGGTCGCCGAGGGGGATGTCGGGGTGCGGTTCCGAATGGTTCAGGCTGGGCGGGAGCTGCCGGTGGCGCAGCGCCAGCACCGTCTTGAGCAGGCCGGTGATGCCGGCGGCGCCTTCGAGGTGGCCGACGTTGGTCTTGACGGAGCCGACGAGCAGCGGGTCGTCTTCGGCCCGGCCGGGGGCGGCGAGGGCGCCGAGGGCGGCGGCCTCCACGGGGTCGCCCAGCCGGGTGCCGGTGCCGTGGAGTTCGACGTACTGCACGTCGCCGGGGGCGAGCCCGGCGCGGCGGTAGGCGGCTCGTAGCACCTGCTCCTGGGCGTCCCGGCTGGGCTGGGTGAGGGCGGGGGTGCCGCCGTCGTTGTTCATGGCGCTGGCGCTGATGACGCCGTACACACGGTCGCCGTCCGCGCGTGCCTGCGTCAGTGGCTTGAGGACGAGGACGACGCCGCCTTCGCCGCGTACGTAGCCGTCTGCCGCGGCGTCGAAGGTGCGGCAGACCCCGGTGGGCGACAGGGCGCCGAAGCGGGCCGCGGTGAGGAACCCGTCGCCGGTGAGGGCCAGGTGCACGCCGCCGCACAGCGCGATCTGCGACTCGCCGCGCCGCAGGCTCTCGCAGGCGAGGTGGACGGCGACGAGCGAGGAGGACTGCGCGGTGTCGACGGTGAGGCTCGGGCCCCGCAGGCCGAGGGTGTACGAGACGCGGTTGGCGATGACGCCGCGGCTGAGACCGGTGGCGGTGTGCCGGCCGATGCCGTCCGGGCCGTGGTCGCGGGTGACGGCGGAGTAGCCGTCGTCCATGGCGCCGACGAACACGCCGACGGGCGCGCCGTGCAGGTCGGCCGGGACGATGCCGGCCTCTTCGAGGGCCTCCCAGGCCAGTTCGAGCGCGAGCCGCTGGTGGGGGTCGACGGCGGCGGCCTCGCGGGGCGGGATGCCGAAGAAGGCGGGGTCGAACTCGTCGACGGTGTCGAGGTAGCCGGCGCGCGCGGTGGCGAGCAGCCCGGCGTCCACGAGGGCCTGGGGGGAGGGCGAGCCGGCGGGCCAGCGGCCCTCGGGCAGCGGGCGTACCGCCTCCCGGCCGTCGCGCAGCAGTTCCCAGAACGCGTCCGGCCCGTCGGCTCCGGGCAGGCGGCACGCCAGGCCGACGACGGCGATCGGCGCACGGTCCGCCGACGGGTCGCCGACGGCATCCCCCGCCCGGTCCGCGTCCTGGTGGGGTTCCTGTCCGGCAACCGACATGGTCGGCAACTCCCATCACCATCCACGAGGTCCAGGCAGGCGGGATCGCGCTGTGCCCGGCTGTTGCGTAGATGTTCGGCAGCGCGGCTAAAGCCGCTCTTGCCGCGTCCTTTGGCCGAGCGCGGGGGCGGCGGCGCGAACAGGGGTGGCATACCCGGCATGTGGGACACGGCGCCGTAGGGCGACGTATCCCGAGGTGACGGCAGCCGCGGGGCAATCCGGGCGTGATGAGAACGCGGATATCGGGGCAGCGGATACCCCGCGGCGGATTCCGGGCATTTGCCGGAACGGAGGATCATCGCCGCGCCTTGGAAGGGGGGCGTGAATGTGTCGCACACGCCCCCGGGCAAGCAGCGCAATACCCCTGGCAGCACGTAGGGGGGACTTAGGGGTGGGTAGGGGTTTCGGCACCCCCTACCCCCTCCCATAGCCTGCTAAAGCCTGTACAGCATCGCCGCGACACACACAAGCTCCCCTGCACGACGCGGCGAGGAAATTGAACAACAGTGCCATGAAACATGAGCACTTCAGCCTAGAGAAATTCATCGGGGGTTGAAAAGTGCAGTACGAAATACTCGGACCAGTCCGAGTGGTGGACAACCGCGGCAGCAGATTCGTGAGCGCCAAGAAGATGCAGGTGCTCCTCGTCCTCTTACTGATCCGTGCCCGGCAGGTGGTCTCGATCGACGAGGCCATAGCCGAGATCTGGGGGCAGAACCCTCCGCGCCGCGCGACCGCGGGCATCCACGTGTACATCTCCCAGCTCCGCAAGTTCCTCGGCGAGCCCGGCAGCCGGAACAACCCGATCCTCACCCGGCCGCCCGGCTACCTCCTGCACCTGGAGGACGACGAGTTCGACGTGGACCGCTTCCAGGAGCTGCTGCACCGGGGGCGCCGCCACCTCAAGGAGAGCCGGCCGGAGCAGGCCGTGACCGCCTTCGAGGACGGGCTGTCCCTGTGGCGCGGGCCGGTACTCGGCGACCTGTGCGACGGGCCGATCATCGCGGGCTTCGCCACCTGGCTGGAGGAGACCCGGCTGGAGTACCTGGAGTGGCTGATGGAGGCGCAGTTGAGCCTCGGGCTGCACCGTGAGCTGATCGGCCGGCTCTCCGCGCTGACGGCCGAGTATCCCCTGCGGGAGACGTTCTACCGGCAGTTGATGCTGGCCCTGTGCCGCTCGGAGCGGCAGGCGGACGCGCTGCGTACGTACCAGCAGGCAAGGAACCGGCTCAACGAGGAACTGGGCCTGGAGCCCTGCCGGGCGCTGCGCGACTTGCAGCAGGCCATCCTCGTCGCCGACGAGCGGCTGGAGCTGCCCGCGGCGGTCTGACCGCCCGGGCCGGTCGAGTACGGCAAGGGGCGGGCGAAGCCACCGGCTTCGCCCGCCCTTTCGGTGTGCCCGGCCTCGGCGCGCCCGGCTTTGGTGTGGCCGCCTTCGGTGCGCCCGGCGCGGGCCCGGTTTCGGGCCCGCCGGCCGCGGGCGCGCGGCCCCCGCTTCAGGCCCGTACCGGCTGCCGCAGCCGCGCGGCCATCTCCGCCAGCACCCGCGGCCCGCTCTGGTCACCGTGGACGAAGAAGTGGTCACCCGGTACGACCAGCAGCTCGAACCCGCCGACCGTCAACGGCCGCCACCCGTCGGCGTCCTGCTCCGCGACCACCGGGTCGCCGGCTCCGTGGAACGCGGTCACCGGTACCCGCAGCGGCGGCTCCGCCACGTCGTGCCGGTAGCTCTGCACCACCCGCAGGTCCGAGTACCCGGCCCCGTCCATCGCCACGTCCGCCTTGCCCGCCAGGTGCTCGCCCAGCTCGGCGCGGAGCGCCGTGTCGTAGAGCCGCGGCTGCGCCCGCCGCACCCGTGCCAGCTCCTCGTGCTCCGGCATCTGCTCGAAGCCGAGCCGCTGGGTCACCGAGCGCAGCCGGGCGCCGAGCGGGTTCTCCCCGCCGGTCGGCGCGCTGAACGCCCCGACGAACAGGTGGCGCAGCAGCTCCCCGTACTCCGAACCCAGCCGGTGGGCCAGGCGGTACGCGAGGAGCGCGCCCATGCTGTGCCCGTAGAAGGCGAACGGCCGGTCCAGGTACGGCTTGAGCGCCTGCGCGACGGCGTCCACGGCCTCGTCGGCGTCCACGATGCAGCGCTCGTCGCCGCGCTCCTCCCGGCCGGGCAACTGCACGGGGACCACGTCGACGCCGCCGTCCGCGGCAGCCGGCCAGTCCCGGTACAGGGAGGCGCCGCGCCCGCCGTACGGCAGGCAGAACAGCCGCACGTCGGCGTCGTCCCGCGGCGTGACCGGCAGCCAGAGCCTGCCGTCCACGTCGTACGGGCGCGGGGCGGCCGGCCCGTCGCCCGCGGCGGATCCCGCGAGCCGCTCCACCACCTCGTCCAGCGAGGGGCCGGCGATGAGCAGGTCGACCGGGAGGTCGACGCCGGTCTCGGCCCGTACCCGCTGGCGCAGCTCCAGCGCGGCGAGGGAGTCCAGGCCCGTCTCGGCGAGCGGGCGGCTGCTCGGGACCTCGGCGGGCGTCAGTTGCA
The DNA here is from genome assembly GCF_045781775.1 of Streptomyces sp. 184. Classification (NCBI taxonomy): domain Bacteria; kingdom Bacillati; phylum Actinomycetota; class Actinomycetes; order Kitasatosporales; family Streptomycetaceae; genus Streptomyces; species Streptomyces sp. 184. The sequence continues at coordinate 4,335,424 of NZ_CP123230.1, forward strand.
GCAGTTCCGCGACCATGCCGGTGAGCAGGTCCCGCAGCGCCGCGGCGCCGTCCGCGCCCTGCCAGCGCTGCCGCTCCGCGTCGTCGCGTACGCCGTCGGCGGGCGTCTCGTACGTGCCGGCGCCGGGGCTGATGACGCGGATCTCGGTGCCGCGGCCCCAGCCGACCGGCGCGCCGTCCTCGGCGCACAGCAGGTGCTCGCCGACCAGCAGGTCGCCGACCGGCGCGGTCAGCCGGACGTGGCACCACAGGCCGCCCTCGGCCGGGGCGCCGAAGCCGACCTCGCCGAGGCGGGCGGTCATGAACAGGTCCCGCTCGGCCAGTTGCGGGCCGGCCGCGAGGGCGTAGAGCTGCACGCAGGCGTCCAGCATCCCGGCGGGCACGGGGAGTTCGCGGTCCGGCCGGCCGGCGGCGGTCTCGGCGGCCGCCGGGGGGCGGAACCTGGCCAGCACCTCGCCCTCGCCGAGCCACGCCTCGTCCACCCACTCGACTGACGGGCCCAGGGGGACGCCGCGCTCGGCCATCTGCCGGTAGAACTCGGCGCCTTCGAAGCGCACGGTGCAGCGCTCGCGGATCTCGGCGCGCGCCGCCGCGGGCAGCGGGCGCACCTCGGCGGGGTCCGCCGCTCGGCCGCCGTCGGGGCGCAGCCGTCCTGCGGCGTGCCGGTGCCAGCCCTCGTCGCCGGGCTGCTCGGCCTCCGGTGACCCGTCGCCGGTCTGCCGGCTGTGTACGGAGAACTCCGCCCAGCCGTCGCCGTCCGCCGGGCCGACCGCCAGGTGCACGGTGCGCTCCTGGCCGCGGGAGAGCGTCAGGGCCCGCTCGAACCGTAGGTCGTCGAGCCGCAGCCCGGTGCCGGTGCGGACGGCGGAGGCCAGCAGTTCCTGGTAGTAGCCGACGTGCAGCACCCCGGCGGTGTCGGCCAGTTCGGGCAGGACCGCGCGGCTGACGGCGGTCGTGAACTGGCGCTGCGCGAGCGGCGAGGCAACCTGCCGCAGGCCGAGGGCGCCCACGGGTGCACCCGGCCCGGACGCCGCGGGAGCGGCAACGAATGCCGCGGCGTCCGGGCGGTGCGCACGGCGTCGGAACGTCTGGCCCGGCAGGTCCAGCCGGGCCCGTTCGTAGCCGTCGTCCACGGCGGACCAGTCGACGTCCTGGCCGGAGACATGCCGGTCGGCCAGCCAGTCGAGCAGTTCGCGCCAGATGTCCGCGCCGGGCAGCCCCCGGATCTCGCCGGCGGCGGGCCGCGCGGAGGGGCCGCCGAGGTGGACGAGGGTGTCGTAGCCGTGCGCGGCGAGGGCCGCGGCGGCGGCCTCGGGCCGGACGCCGGCCCCGGGGCGCAGCCAGAACTCGGGGTCGGCCGCCTGCTCCGCGCCCGCCTCGCCGGCGTCGGGCCCGTGCAGCAGCCGCAGCGCGCGCGGGCGTGCCGGGGGCGCGGCCGGCGGGGCGGCGGCGCCGTGGCGGGCGGCGAGCAGGGCGCCTGCGGTGGGGGCGTCGAGGGCGCCGCTGAGGACGGCGGCGGCGAGGTCGCCGGGTGCGGCGCCACCGGCGACGGCGCCGGCGGCGATGCCCCAGTCGGCGAGCGTGCGCACCAGGGCGATCTGGCAGGCCACGGTCCGTACGTCGGCGGCGAGCGCGGCGTCGTGCCCGGCGTCCGACTCGGCGGACGGCGGCCGGAGTTCGGCGGTGCAGCGGTCGGCGTGCGCGCGGAAGCCGGGGTGGGTGGCGTACAGGGTCTCGGTGATGCGCTCCGCGGCGGGCGCGGTGGCGTCGAGGAGGAAGGCGACCGGCGGCGCGGGGGCCCGGTCGCGGGCGCCGACCGCCTCGGCCGCCGCGGTCTGCCGCCGGCCGGTGGCCGGCTCGGGCCCGTCGCCCGCGGCGAGCGCCGCGAGCCGGCGCGCCAGGTCGTCGCGGGAGGTGGTCACGAACGCGGCGCGGTGGGCGAAGTGCGCGCGGCGGGCGGTGGCGGTGTGGCAGAAGTCGGCGAGCGTCGCGTCGGGGTGCGTCGCGAGCCACCGGCCGTGGCGGGCGGCGGACTCGCGCAGGCCCTCCGGGTCGCGCGCGGAGAGGGCGAAGACGTGCGCGGGGCGCTCCGGCCCGGCGGTGCGCGCCGGTTCGGCGTCCGGCCGGGCGTCGGACCGGACCTCGGGCCGGGCGCTGGGCCGGGCGTCGGGCAGGGCGTCGGGCTCGGTGAGGACGACGTGCACGTTGGTGCCGGAGAAGCCGAAGGAGCTGACGCCCGCGGTACGGGGCCGGCCGTCGCCGCGCCGCGGCCAGGTCGCCGTACGGTCGCACAGCGCCACCGGCAGCCGGTCGACGCCGAGCCGGGGGTTGGGCTTGTTCAGGTGCAGCCCGCCGGGGATCTCGCCGTGCCGCAGCGCGAGGACGGTCTTGATCAGGCCCGCCACCCCGGCGGCGGCCTCCAGGTGCCCGATGTTGGACTTGACGGCGCCGATGCGCAGCGGGGCCTCGGGGTCGCGGTCGGCGCAGAGCACGTCGGCGGCGGCGCGTACCTCGATCGGGTCGCCGAGCGAGGTGCCGGTGCCGTGCGCCTCCAGGTAGTCCACGGTCCGCGGCTCGACCCCGGCCGCGGCCACGGCGTCGGCGATCAGCTCGCGCTGCGCGCGGCCGTTGGGGACGGTCAGTCCGCTCGTGCGGCCGTCGTGGTTGACGGCGGAGCCGCGGATGAGGGCGAGGACCGGGGCGCGTACGGCGGCGGCGTCCGAGGCACGCATGAGGGCGACCATGCCGCTGCCCTCGGAGCGTACGTAGCCGTCGGCGGCGGCGTCGAAGACCTTGCACTTCCCGTCCTCGGCCAGCGCCTCCATCCGGCACAGCGCGACCATCACCGCGGGCGACATCATCGCGCTGACCCCGCCGGCCAGGGCGGCGGTGCACTCGCCGCGGCGCAGGCTCTCGACGGCCAGGTGCACCGCGAGCAGCGACGACGAGCACGCCGTGTCCACCGCGAGGGCCGGGCCGCGCAGCCCGAAGGTGTGCGCCACGCGGCCCGCGGCGACGCTGATCGCGGAGCCGGTGGCGGTGTACGGCCCTGCCTCGCGCGGCGAGCGGGGCAGCAGGGTGTTCTCCGAGCCGGACACGCCGACGAAGACGCCGACGCGCCGCTCGGCCGTGGTGCCCGACAGCAGCCCGGCGCTCTCCAGCGCCTGCCAGCTCGTCTCCAGCAGCAGCCGGTGCTGCGGGTCCATGTCGCGGGCCTCGGCGTCGGTGATGCCGAAGAACCCGGCGTCGAAGGCGTGGGCGCCCTCGGCGAGGAACCCGCCGCGGCGGGTGTACGACGTGCCGGGCTCGCTCCGGTCGGACGAGTACCAGCCCTCGACGGGCCAGCGGTCGTGCGGTACGTCCACGACGCCGTCGCGGCCCTTGCGCAGCAGCTCCCAGAACCGCTCCGGGCCGTCCGCGCCGCCGGGGAAGCGGCAGCCGAGGCCGACGACGGCGATGGGCTCCTCGGCCCGCGCGCGCAGCTCGTCGACCTGCTCGCGCAGGGTGCGTACGGCGTCCAGGGAACGCCTCAGCAGGGCCTTGTCTGTCATCGCCGTTTCCTCTCCCCCGCGTGCCGTGTGCTAGAGCCCCAGCTCGGCCAGGACGCCCTTCAGCTCGATCTCCACCGTCGAATCGCCCTTCGCGGCGGCGGACTTGCCGCCGGTGCGCTTGCCGCCCTTGCCCTTCCCGGCGGCGGCCCGGTCCGCGCCGGGCGTCCCGGTCTCCGCCTCGGTGTCCGTCCCGGTCTTCGTGTCCGTCTTCGTACCGGTCGCCGCCTCCGCGGAGCCGACGGCCGGCGGCTCGATCCGCAACACCCGCTGGAGCTTGTCCCGTTCGGCGTGCACGACGCCGAACTCCGGCGCGGCGTGCCGCAGCGCCGCGTCGAACGCCGCCACGCCGACCGCGTTCTCCAGCGGCGTCAGGCCCAGGCGGCGGCGTACGAAGCCCTCGGTGGCCTCGTCGACCCGCATGCCGCCCTCGCGCCAGAACGGCCAGACCAGCGCGATGCTCGCGCCGGACCGCTCGCCCGCGGCGCGCCGCTCCTCGCGGGCGCGGCTGAAGGCGTTCAGGAAGCGGCTGGCGAAGGCGTAGTCGACCTGCCCGGGGTTGCCCGCGAGCGCGGCCAGCGAGGAGAAGACCATGAAGAAGTCGAGGTCGTCCCCGGCGGTCTCCGTGTCGAGGTGCACGGCGCCGTCGACCTTGCCCGCGAGCACCGTGTCGATCTCGTCGGCACTCTTGTTGGGCAGCAGGGCGTCGCGCAGCACGCCGGCGGAGTGGACGACGCCGTGGACGCTGCCCCAGCGGTTGCGGGCGGCGGCCAGGATCCATTCGACGTCGCCGCGGTTCGCGACGTCGGCGCGCTCGTAGCGGACGTCGGCGCCGAGGGCGCTGATGCGCTCCAGTGCCTCCTGCCGTTCGGCGGTGAGCGCGGAGCGGCCGACGAGCAGCAGGTTCACCCGGGCCTGGCGGGCGAGGTGTTCGGCGAAGAGCAGGCCGAGGCCGCCTCCGCCGCCGGTGATGACGTACGTGCCGCCGGGCCGGACCGCGACGCCGCCCGGTGTGTCGGGACGTACCGCGGGCAGCTCGCGGAGCGTGCGCACCAGGCGGCCGTCCGCGTCGTGGCGGACCTCCGCGTCGGCGCGGGCGTCCGCGGCGAGTTCGGCCTCGCAGGCGCGCAGCAGGGCGTCCGCGGGCTCCTCGCCGGCGGCGGTGCGTACGGCGACGGCCTGCTGGACGAGCCGCGGGTTCTCGTGGTCGACGCTGCGGGCGAAGCCGCCGAACGCCTCCGCGAGCGGATCGGGCCGGGCGTCGGCGTGGGCGTGGACGCGCAGCAGCCGCACGGGGGCGCGCAGGCCCTGCCGCAGGAGCGCCTGGCTGAGGTGGAAGACCGAGGTGAGCGCGGTGCGCGGGTCGCTCCATGCGTGCAGCACGGTGACCGGCGGGGCGTCGAGGCCGACGAGGAGCGCGGCGTGGTCCTGGGAGGACCCGGCGCGTACGGTACGGGCGTCGCCGGCCACCTCGTACGCCTCGCCCGGCCGGACGCCGACGACGGGCGCGGAGCCGCTGTGGCGGCCGCGTACGCGCTCGGTGAGGGCGCCGTCGTCGTCGAAGACCAGCACGGGGCCGGTGAGCCAGGAGGCTGGGCCTTCGGGGGCCGCGGCCGGCTCCCAGTCGGCGGTGTAGTGCACGACCTGCGGGGCGTCGGCGGGCGCGGCGTCGGGCGCCTGCGCGGCGGGGGCCGCCGGGGCAGGGGCCACGGGGGCGGGGGCGTCGTCGAGGCTCAGCTCGTCCAGCAGGTACGTGGCGAGGTCGTCGATGCAGGGGTAGTCGAAGACCACGCCGGCGTAGAGGACCAGGCCCAGCGCCTCTTCGAGGAGGTTGCCGAGGCGTACGGCCATCACCGAGTCCATGCCCAGCTCGAAGAAGCCGCGCTGCCGGTCCGGCGGGCTGCCGGGCGGGAACTCCAGCAACTCGCCGAGCGTGCGCTGCATCCGCGCGGCCAGCGCGGTGTGGCGCTCGCTCGCGGGCGCGGCGGCCAGCGAGGCGAGCAGGTCCGTCGCGGCGTCCGCGGCGGCCGGCTCCGCCGCGGCGGGCGCGGGGTCCGCCGCGGGCGGGGCGGGCGGGGCCGTCCGCTGCGCGGGGACGGGGATCGGCACGGCCGGTGCGGCCGGCCGTACCGAGTTCGTGGCGCCCGGCTCCAGCCAGTAGCGCTCCTGGGAGAAGGGGTACGTCGGCAGCGACACCCGGCGCCCGCCGGTCGGCCGGGCCGCCCAGTCCGCGTCGCCGCCGGCCGCCCACAGCGCCGCGGCCTGCTCCGGCGCGGCGTCGGCGGGCACCGCGGGTGCGGCGCCGGCACGGCCGGGGCGGCGGCCGACGCTGACGCGCCCGTCCGTCTCGTCGCCGTCGGCCAGGCGCGCGAAGTGCTCGGCGGCCTCGGCGAGGGTACGGGCCGCGAACGCGGCGCGGTGCTCCATCGCCTCCCTGCCGTGCTGGAGCGTGTACGCGACGTCGGCGGGCCGCGGGGCCTCCGGGTCGTCGGCGCCGGGCTCCGCCGGCAGCGCGCGCAGGAACGCCGCCATGCGGGCCGCGTACGCGCGCAGGTTCTCCGGCGTACGGGCGGACAGCGGGAAGACCAGCGGCCGGCCGGCACCGGCGGCGGCCGGGGCGGGGCGGGCCGGTGCCTCCTCCAGGATCAGGTGGACGTTGACGCCGCCCGCGCCGAAGGAGCTGACGCCGGCGCGGCGCGGCCCGGCCACCGGCCCGCCGGGCCCGGGCAGCGCGGGCCGCTCCCAGGGGGCGGTGGCGCGCTGCACGGCGAACGGCGTGCTGTCGAGGTCGAGGTTGGGGTTGAGTTCGGGGGTGTGCAGCAGCGAGGGCACGAGCGTGCCGTGCCGCAACTGGAGGACCACCTTGGTGACCTGGGCGATGCCGGCCGCCGCCTCGGCGTGGCCCATGGTGGCCTTCACCGACCCGATGGCGCACGCCGGCCGCCCGTCGCGGCGGTGCGGGGCGGCGGCGTCCGCGTACGCCTCGGTCAGGCCGCGGACCTCGATGGGGTCGCCGAGGCTGGTGCCGGTGCCGTGCGCCTCGACGTAGCCGATGGAGCCGGCGTCGACGCCGGCATCGGCGAGCGCGGCGCGTACCAGCTCGGCCTGCGCGACGGGGTTGGGGACGCCGTAGCCGTAGGTGCGGCCGTCGCTGTTGACCGCGGAGCCCTTGATGACGGCGTGGATCCGGTCCCCGTCCGCCTGCGCCTGCGCCAGCGGCTTCAGCAGCACCGCGCCGACCGCCTCGGCGGGCACGTAGCCGGTGCCGCCCTCGGCGAAGGCGCGGCAGCGGCCGTCCTCGGCGAGGAACCCGGCCTCGGCGAGCATCACGTATTTGCTCGGGTGCAGCGAGAGGTTCACCCCGCCGGCCAGCGCCATGGCGCACTCGCCGCGGCGGATGGCGGCGACGGCCAGGTGGATGGCGTAGAGGGAGGAGGAGCAGGCGGTGTCCAGGGTCAGGCTGGGGCCGCCGAGGTTGAGCAGGTGGGAGATCCGGTTGGCGACCGAGAAGGTCTGCGAGCTGACGATGCGCCAGACGCCTTCGTCCAGGTCGCCGCCCGCGAACATCTGGTAGTTGTTGTACGTCACGCCCGCGAAGACGCCCACCGAGCCGCGCTCGTCGCCGAGTTCGGGGTCCGCCAGCGAGGCGGGGGTGTAGCCGGCGTCCTCCAGGGTCTCCCACGCGGTGGTGAGGAAGAGCCGTTCCTGCGGGTCGAGCAGCCGGGCGTCGCGCGGCGAGATGTGGAAGAACTGCGGGTCGAAGGCATCGACGTCGTCCAGGAAGCCGCCCCAGCGCGGCCACCGGTCGCCGAACTTCTCCCGCGCCAGCTCCGCGAAGCGGCGGTAGCCGGGGCGGTCGAGGGGGATCTCCTCCACGCAGTCGTCGCCGTCGCGCAGCCGCTCCCAGAAGTCGGCCAGCGTGGGGGCCTTGGGGTAGCGCCCGCTGATGCCGACGATGGCGATGTCCGCGCTGCCGGTGCCCGCGGCGGCCGGCGTCACGGCGGGCACGCCGGGCGCCGCGGGCGCGGCGGGTGTCGTCGCCGCGGGCAGGGCGCGTGCGCGGCCGGTCATGTGGCGCGCGAGCGAGTCGAGGTTCTTGTACGTGAAGAGCGTGGCGCTGTCGACCGGGCCGTAGTGCTCCTCCAGCCGCCGGCGCAGCTTCTCCACCAGCAGGGAGCTGAGGCCCAGGTCGTCGAAGCCGGCCCGCGGGTCGATCTCCTCCGGCCGCCACTTCAGCTCCTCGGCGAAGAGCCCCACCAGGTGCGCCAGTACGGCGTCCTGGGTGGCGCCCGCGCCGCTCGGCAGCGCGGCGGTAACGGGCGCGGGGGCGGCCAGGGCCGCGGGCACCGGCGCCGCGGCGAGCGCCGGCTGCGCCCGGCCGGGGGCGAGCAGGACGTGCGGGACGAGGTCCTGCGGGCGGATGCGGCGGCGCTCGAAGGGGTACGTCGGCAGGGGCGTACGGCGTACGGGCCTGCCGCCGCGCAGCAGCGCCCAGTCGAAGTCCGCGCCGGCCGCCCAGAGCCGCGCCAGGGCCGCGGTCTTGCCGGCGGTCGCGAGCGCGTCGAGGTACGTGTTGCCCTCGGGTCCGGCGAGCAGGGCGCGCGAGAGGTCCGCGGCGCCGGCGGCCTGCCCGCTCCACCAGGTGTCGCCCTGGTCCTCGCCGCGCAGGAAGTGCACCAGCGCGTCGTACAGTTCGTCGGCGTCCTCCGCGACGACCGCGAGGCGCACCTCCATCGGCTCCCGGCCGATCTGGAGGGTGTCGGCGAGCGCGGTGAGCGCGAAGTCGGCGGTGCCCCCGTCGGGCGCGTGCAGGTCGAGGTGGCGGACCAGTTCCCGGGCGTAGCCGCGCAGCGCCTCGGGCGTACGGGCGGACAGGGGGATCAGCAGCGGGGCGCCGGGCGGCTCGTCGGCGGCGGGCTCGCGCTCGTACTCCTCCAGCACGACGTGCGCGTTGCTGCCGCCGAAGCCGAAGGAGCTGACGCCGCAGCGCCGGGGCGTGGCGGGGCCGTCGGGGCCGGTGCGGCGCGGCCATTCGCCGGCGCGGTCGCCGATGCGGAAGGGGCTGCCGTCCAGGCGGATGTACGGGTTGAGCTTCTCGAAGTGGCGCAGGGCGGGCAGCTTCCCGTACCGCAGCGCCTGCACCATGGTGACCATGCCGGCCAGCCCGGCGGCGGCCTCCAGGTGTCCGATGGAGGTCTTGACCGAGCCGAGCGTGCAGTGCGGCTGCGCGGGGGCGTCGTGGCCCCAGGCGGCGTAGAGGCGGGCGAACGCCTGCTTCAGGCCCTCGATCTCGATGGGGTCGCCGAGGCTGGTGCCGGTGCCGTGGGTCTCCACGTGGGTGGCGGTCGCCGGGTCGAGGCCGGCGGCGCGCCAGGCGTCGACGATGACGTCGGCCTGCGCCTCGGGGCTGGGCGCGGTCAGCGAGGCGGCGCGGCCGGAGTGGCCGACGGCGCTGCCGCGGATCACGGCGTGGATGTGGTCGCCGTCGGCCTCGGCGGCGGCCAGCGGCTTGAGCACGACGGCGACGACGCCCTCGCCGCGTACGTAGCCGTCGGCGGACTGGTCGAAGGTCTTGCAGCGGCCGTCGGGGGCGAGCATCCCGGCCAGCTCGAAGCACTCGAACGGGGTGGGGCTGAGCATGAGGTTCACGCCGCCGGCGATGGCGAGCCCGCACTCGCCGGAGCGCAGGCTGCGGACCGCCCGGTGGACCGCGACGAGCGAGGACGAGCACGCGGTGTCGATCGCCTCGCTGGGCCCGCGCAGGTCGAGCTGGTACGAGACCCGGTTGGGCAGGACGGCGTGGGAGAGCCCGGTGGCGGTGTGCGCCTGGGGTCCCGCGGTGCTGTGGCCCAGCACCTCCGCGTAGTCCATCGAGCTGAGCCCGACGAACAGGCCGGTGCGGCTGCCCGCGAGGGTGTCGGGGCGGCGCCCCGAGTCCTCGACGGCCTTCCACACGGTCTGGAGGAAGAGCCGCTGGTGCGGGTCCATCAGCTCGGCCTCGTGCGGCGAGATACCAAAGAACGAGCAGTCGAAGGAGTCGACTTCGTCGAGGAACGCGCCGTGGGCGCGGCCGGCGCGCTCGGGCCCGGCCCAGTCGCGCCAGCGGCCCTCGGGCACCTGGGTGACGAGTTCGTCGCCGGCCAGGAGGCGCTGCCAGAAGCCCTCCAGGTCCGCCGAGCCGGGCAGTACGGCGCTGAGGCCGACGACGGCGACGGGGTACGGGTCGGGCAGCGGGGCGTCGTCCTGCGCGCGCCCGGCGCCGCGGGGGCCGGTGCGCGGGGTGTCGTCGCCTGCGTCGGGGTAGCGGGCGGAGACCAGGTCGTGGTGCTCGGTCAGCAGGTGGCGCGCGAACGCCTCCAGGGTGAAGTGCTCGAAGAACACCGAAGGGGTGAGGTCGACGCCGAGGTCGCGGCGCAGCAGGTCGGCGAACTCGATCAGCCGGATCGAGTCGAAGCCCAGCTCGCTCAGCTCCGTCTCGCTGCGCACGACGGCCGGTTCGACCTTCAGCACCTGGGCGACGGTGGTGCGCAGGTCCTTCAGCAGCGCCTGGTGCAGTTGCACGGCCGGGGCGCCCTCGGGGCGGGCCCGGTCGCGCTCGGGGCGGCGCAGGCGCAGTTCGCCGCCGGGGGCGTCCCCCGCGGTGCCCGCGCCCGGCGCCTGCGCGGCTTCCGCGGCTTCGGCCGCTTCCTGCGCGCGGCGCTCCTCGTCGCGCCGGGTGGCCTTGATCAGCCCGCGCATGGCCCGGCCGGGGCCTATGGGCTTGATGTCGGCGACGCCCTGCGCGATGAGATAGCGGACGGTGTCGGTCCAGCGCACGGGGTGGTCGAGCTGGCGTACCAGCCCGGCGGCGACGTCGTCCCCGTACGGCAGGGCGGTCACGTTGGAGATGACGGGCACGCCGGGCGGCGCGAGCGTAAAGCCGTTCAGGAACTCGGCGAACTCGCCCTGGATCGCCGACATGTACGGGGAGTGGAATGCGCCGCTGACACGCAGCACCGTGAACAGGCCGGCGCCGGCTTCCTCGAAGGCGCCGCGGGCGCCCGCCACTTCTTCGCGCGGGCCCGCGATCACCGTCTGGGTGGGGTTGTTGTAGTTGGCGATCGACAGGTTCTCCAGGCCGGGCCGGCCGAGGAGTTCGGCGACCTGCTCCGCCGTCAGTCCGACGACGGCGGCCATGCCGCCGTCCGCCACCCGCGACATCAGCTCGCCGCGCTTGGCGACGAGCCGCAGCCCGGTGGTGAAGTCGAAGGCGCCGGCGGCGTGCAGGGCGTTGTACTCGCCCAGGCTGTGCCCGGCGAGATAGTCGGGCTCGGCGCCGCCGTCCGCACGGTGGGCCAGGTGGCTCAGCGCGTTGACGACGAAGAGCGCGGGCTGCGTGTACTCCGTGTTCGACAGCCGCCCGTCGACGTCGTCGCGGCACAGCTCCGCAAGCGAATAGCCGAGTATTTCGTCCGCGCGGGCGACTTCCTCCGGGAATCTGCCGAAGAGCTGCGCACCCATCCCTTTGTGCTGCGAACCCTGGCCTGGGAATGCGAGCGCAAACATGTCGAGTCGTTCCTTCAGTATGCGTCGGTGAAATCCCGGTACGGGACCGCGAAGACTTATCGGCCACGCGTCCTGACCGCGCAGCAATATTCTGGCGAGTCCATCGTGGCCGAGTCGACTAAGGGGGTTCTAGCGGCCCGCTAAAGCCCGGACCTGGAATTACCCAACTTGACGGCGCCGTTGCCAGCCGCCCATCATGACACTACCTCAGCCAGCCCATTTCATGCCGCGACCGCGGCAGTCAATTCGGGGGTATGGAATGACAATTGCCGTTTCGACCGAGGAAATCCACGGGGACCGCAGGGGATTTCAGCCGGACGCGGACCCGGCGCCGGTCGCGATGACGTCGGCCGCGTCGATAGGCGCGGCGCTGCTCGACCTGGCGGACAGCGACCCCGACCGGCCGCTGGCGTACGTCGAGGGCTCCGGTGAGCCCGTGCGGCTGACCGCGGCGGAGCTGGCCGAGCGCGCGGGTGCCGCCGCGACGACCCTCGCGGAGCACGGCGTGCGGCGCGGTGACCGCGTCGGCGTCTGCATGGACACCAGCGCGGACGCGTACGCCACCCTGCACGGCTGCTTCCTGCTGGGCGCCATCCCGTTCGTCAGCGAACCGCCGCTGGCGACGATGCGCCGGCAGCGCTGGGCCGACCGGCTGCGGCTGCTGATCAGCCGCGCGGAGCCGCGCGCCGTGGTCGTCGCGCCGGAGTTCCTCGAAGCCGTGACGGAACCGTGCAAGGAGGCGGGGGTGGCGATCGTCGAGCCGCCCTTCGAGGGCGGGCTCGACCTGGCCGCGGCGCAGGCCAAGGCCGACGACATCGCGCTGCTCCAGTTCACCTCCGGCACCACGGGCGACAGCCGCGGCGTGACCCTGACCCACGAGGCGGTCTTCGCCAACGCGGCGGCCATCGGCGATCGCTCCTACCGCGGCGGCGACCTGGTCGTGAGCTGGCTGCCGATGCACCACGACATGGGCCTGATCGGGCTCAACCTGGCCCCGCTGCTGCACGGCCTGCCGGTGGCGAGCATGCCGCCGCTGTCGTTCGCGGTACGGCCGGAGCGGTGGCTGTGGGCGATGCACCGCTACCGGGGCACGTTCACCTCGGCGCCCAACTTCGCGTACCGCATGTGCGCCTCGAACATCCCGGACGCCAAGCTGGCCGGCCTCGACCTGAGCGCCTGGCGGGTCGCCGGGAACGGCGCGGAGGTCGTCCAGGCGAACACGCTGCGCCTCTTCGCCGAGCGGATGGCCCCGTACGGCTACCGCGAGCGTTCGATGATGCCCTGCTACGGCATGGCGGAGATCACCCTCGCCGCGACCATGTGCGTGCCCGGCGAGCCGCTGACCACGCTCACCGTCAGCCGCGACCGGCTGGCCGCCGACGGCGAGATCGTCGAGGCCGCGGCCGGCGCCGCCGACGCGCAGGAGCTGGTCTCCTCCGGCACCCCGCTGACGGGGATGGAGCTGCGCGTCGTGGACGACGCCGGCGCCGAGCTGCCGGACCGCAAGCAGGGCACCATCCTGCTGCGTACCGCCTCGATGATGTCGGGCTACTACCGCCAGCCCGAGGAGACCGCGAAGGTCCTGGGCGACGACGGCTGGCTGAACACCGGCGACCAGGGCTTCACCGACGGCGGGCAGACCTACGTCACCGGTCGCATCAAGGACGTCGTGATCATCGCCGGGTCCAACTACCACCCGTACGCCTTCGAGTCGGCCGCCGCCGCGGTGGAGGGCCTGCGGGCCAACTCCATCGCCGCCGTGGGCTGCCCCGACGAGGAGCGCAGCACCGAGGCGCTGGTGCTGGTGGTGGAGTCGAAGAGCCACGCGGACGCCGCCGTCGTCGCGGAGATCCGCGAGGGCGTCATCCAGGCGGTCTCGGCCGAGACGGGGCTGCGCCCCGACCGGGTCGAGGTGGTGCCGCGGGGCACGCTGCCGAAGACCCCGAGCGGCAAGCTCCAGCGGCGCCACGTGGTGGACGCGCTCGTCAACGGCACGCTGCCGACGAGCCACTGACCCGACCGGCTGCACGCCGATACGGCGATACGCCCGACCCCGCGAAGGCGGTGCCGCTCTCCGCGGGGTCAGGCGCCCGGCCGGCCGGGCGGCGGGGAGCCGCCCAGCCGGCCGAGCAGCATGTCGTCGGCGTACGGGCCGTAGAGCCCGACGACGGTGTCCAGCTCCATTCCGGCCAGCGGTTCGATCGGCACCACGTAGCGCCCGGTGACCAGCCCGAGGAGCAGCGAGGCCACAAGTGCGGCGCGCAGCTCGGGGTCGGGGGCGGGGATACGGCGGGCGATGGGCAGCAGCAGCTCGCCGCCGGCGACCTCGCGGAAGAGCTGCGACGCCTCCGGGTGCTCCATCGCGGAGCGGAAGACCACGAGCAGCGAGGAGCGGGTGGCGGCGTCCTCCCAGCGGGTGAGGAAGCCGCGCAGCAGCCTGCTGCCGGGCCCGCCGGGGCAGGTGCCGTCCGCGGCGGGGTCGTCGGCGCTGTCGGTGTCGGCGACCTCGTCGAGCAGGCGCGGCAGCTCCGGCAGCAGTTCCTCGGCGCGCATCGTCTCCCGGATCACCGTGGAGAAGACGTTCTCCTTGCTGCCGAAGTGGTACATCACCAGCGCCGGGTCCACGCCCGCGCGTTCGGCGATGGCCCGCACGGTGGTGCCGCGGTAGCCGTGGCGGGCGAACAGCTCGACCGCCGCGAGCCGGATCAGCTCGCGGCGGTCCTGCCCGGCTTCCGGCGGCTGTCCGGCCGGCCGGTCGCCGGGCCCGTCGTGCTGCGCCATCAGACCGTCCGGGCTTCGGGGCTGCGGGCCGGGACCACGGCCGACGCGGGCACGATGACCATCAGCGGGCGGAAGGGCCGGATCCGTTCCATCGCCAGTGTGACGAGCCAGGCGCCGACCGCCCACAGCACCAGCGTGAGCAGTGGGCCGGAGACGGCGTTGCCGTCGAAGTACAGCACGCGGCGCAGCAGCGAGACCGCGCTGCCCATGGGCAGGTACTCCGAGACGGCGCCGTAGAAAGCGGGTTGGAAGTGCGGGTCGACGACGCCGCCGGACGAGGCGAGGCCGAGCGGGAGCACGAGCAGCGCGCCGACGGCGATGCCGAGCGCGCCCAGCAGCGCCTGGCAGGCCGCGACGACGCCGACGACGGTCAGCGACAGCAGCGTGGTGATGCCCAGCAGTTCGAGGAAGTGACCGTCCAGGGTGCCGGTGACGGGACCGGCGAAGACCGCTCCGGCCACGCCGGCGACGACCGCGTAGGACAGGCAGGACAGCCATCGCCTGGAGGCCCCCACGTGCGCGGCGGCCAGGCTCAGGCCGAGCTGGAAGATCAGCGCCCCGATGGTGAGGGCGACGCACAGCAGCACGGCGCTGACCCCGCGGGAGTCCTTTCCTGGCAGCGGGGCGACGTCGTCCACCCGCTGCGGGGTGCCGAGTTGCTCGGTCAGCTCCTCGTACGCGGTCGTGGCCGCGGTCGTCGGGGCGTCGCCGGCCGCGCTCGCGACGAGCAGGGCGGGCGGCTGCTTCGGCGCAGGACCGAGGACGATGGCGCCGAGCACGTCCTGCTCGCGCAGGGCGGTGCGGGCCTCGGCCTCGTCGGCGTACCTGGTGACCTCGAACGCGCCGGGGGCGGCGGTGGCGAGCTGCGCCTCGACCTGCTCGACGGCCGGGCCGGGGCCGGCCAGGCCGAGCGGCATGTCGCTGGGCGCGGGGTCGCGCAGGCCGGGGATCATCAGCCCGGCGAACGCCAGGACGAGGAAGAGCCCGATCGCCAGCGGGCCGATCAGCACGCCGTAGTTGCCGGAGCGGCCCGCCGGTGGGGGCGGCCCGGTCGGCGCCGGGGACGGCGCGGCGCCGTCGGCGGGCCCTGCGGGCGGTGTGGTCACGATCTGCTCCCTGTCATTCGCAAACGGACATCTCTGTTCAACGGACGTTGAGGATCCAGTCTGGCGCGGCTCCGGCCGCGCTGGCAACTCCCCCGGGGCGCCCGCGCCTTGCCGCGGTGAAAGGCCAGTCCACCGCCTTTTGGCGGGAATTTAGGTGGTGGCACCACCCTGTCGGCACATGCCTGATGCGCGGATCCCGGGACGGGTCCGCCGTCACGCTCTTGACACGAACCTTTCCGCCGTCGCCGAATGATCGAATGGCCCTGATGCACGGAAGACTGCTGGCCGTCAGCGACCTGCACGTCGCCTACCAAGAGAACCGCGACATCACCGCCGGGCTGCGCCCGACCGCGCCCGACGACTGGCTGATCGTCGCCGGGGACGTCGGCGAGCGCGTAGCCGACGTCGAGTGGACCCTCGGGCTGCTCGCCGAGCGGTTCGCCAAGGTCGTCTGGGTGCCCGGCAACCACGAGTTGTGGACGCACCCCGACGACCCCGTCACGCTGCGCGGCGAGGAGCGCTACCGCCACCTGGTGGAGATCTGCCGCGGCCTGGGCGTCGTGACCCCCGAGGACCCGTACCCCGTCTGGCGCGGCGAGGGCGGCCCGGTGACGATCGCGCCGCTCTTCGTGCTCTACGACTACACCTTCCGCGTCCCGGGCGCGGCGACCAAGGAGGAGTCGCTGCGCCTGGCCCACGAGTCCGGAGTCGTCTGCACCGACGAGTACTTCCTGTACCCCGACCCGTACGAGTCCCGGGACGCCTGGTGCCGGGAGCGGGTGGCCCTGACCGAGCGGCGGCTCGCGGCCGTCGACCCGTCCCATCCGACGGTGCTGGTCAACCACTGGCCGCTGGTGCGCCAGCCGACCGACGTCCTGCGCTACCCGGAGTTCGCGCAGTGGTGCGGTACGACCCTCACCGCCGACTGGCACCGCCGCTTCCGCGCCGCCGCCGTCGTCTACGGCCATCTGCACATCCCCCGCGTCACCTGGTACGACGGGGTCAAGTTCACCGAGGTCTCGCTCGGCTACCCGCGGGAGTGGAAGCGCCGCCCGCCGCGCGAGCTGCTGCGCACCGTGCTGCCCCCGTCGGCGACGGCCGCCCCGGCGGGCCGGCCGAAGCCCACGGCCGCCGAACCGGCCGTGCTGCTGCGCGAGTTACTGCCCGACGCGGTGGCCGCGGCCGAGACGTTCACCGACCCGCCCGAGCCGCCCGCGGAGCGCCTGTACCCCGAGGAGGCGCAGGCAGTCGCCCGGGCCGTACCGCACCGGCAGGCGGAGTTCGCCACCGTCCGGCAGTGCGCACGCCGGGCCCTCGGCACGCTCGGCGTCGAGCCGGCGCCGCTGCTGCCCGGCCGCCGCGGCGCGCCGCAGTGGCCCGCCGGGATCGTCGGCTCCATGACGCACTGCGCCGGCTACCGGGCCGCCGCCGTCGCCCGCCGCGGCGACGTCCTCGGCGTCGGCATCGACGCCGAGCCCAACGAGCCGCTGAAGGACGACCTGCTGGAGGCCATCGCCCTCCCGGACGAGCAGGAGCAGGTACGCGCCCGGATGCGCGGCGCGGCGAAGGTCTGCTGGGACCGGCTGCTGTTCAGCGCCAAGGAGTCGGTCTTCAAGGTCTGGTATCCCCTGACAGGCAGGGAGCTGGACTTCGACGAGGCCCGTATCGACATGGACCCCGACACCGGGACCTTCACCGCCCGGATCCTGGTCCCCGCCCCCACCGTCGAC
Organism: Streptomyces sp. 184; assembly: GCF_045781775.1. Lineage (NCBI taxonomy): Bacteria > Bacillati > Actinomycetota > Actinomycetes > Kitasatosporales > Streptomycetaceae > Streptomyces > Streptomyces sp. 184. The sequence goes on from NZ_CP123230.1 coordinate 4,352,133, forward strand.
GGCACGTCGCTGGCCCGCATGACGGGCCGCTGGCTGTGCCGCAGCGGCCTGGTCGTCACCGCCGTGGCGCTGACCGCCGGTGCCGGCGGGCGCGTCGGGGACGGCGGGTAGGTGCGCGCGGCGCGGGACGGGACGCCGTGACGGGCCCGGTGCCCCGCTCCTTACCGCATGCGCCGGGCGACGGCGCGAGCACGGTGGGCGGGGAGCGGACGGTCGGCGTCCTGTACGACGCGGGGTCGGCGGGCGCCGCGGAGGTGGCCGCCGCCGCACGCTGCTGCGACGTGGAGTTGTTCCTCGTGGTGGACCGGGCCTCGGACCACGTACGGGAGTTGCTGCCGGTGCTGACCCGGCGGTTCGCCCTGTGCGACATCACCGGGCTCGACGCGCAGGACGCGGCCGGTGCCGTCGCGGTGTTCGTACCCGACGGGCTGCTGACGTTCAGCGAGCACCGGATGGAGATCACCTCCTCGATAGCGGCGGACCTCGGCCTCCCGTACTGGCACTCCCCCGCGGTCACCGGGCGGCTGGTGGACAAGCTCCAGCAGCGCCGGAGGTTCGCAGAAGCGGGCCTGGACGACCTGCCGTTCGCGCCGGTCGCCGACGCCGCGGACCTCGACGCCGCGCTGGCCGCGGTGGGCCTGCCGGCGGTGCTGAAGCCGCGGCGCGGCGCCGGCGGCCGGCTCGTCCACCGGCTCGACAGCGTCTCCGGGGCGCGCGCCGCCGTCGCGGCGTGCGCCACGGCGGCGCCCGGCGCGGACCTGCTCGTCGAGGCGCTGCTCCCGGGCGACCCCGCGGCGGCCGGGCCGCAGTGGGGCGACTACGTCTCGGTGGAGACGGCCGTGCACCGCGGGGAGTGCCAACCGCTCTGCGTGACGGGAAAGTTCCCGCTGGTCGAACCGTTCCGGGAGCGCGGCTCCTTCGTCCCGCACACCCTGGACTCGGGGCTGGCGGAGCGCGCCGAGGATCTTGCGGAGGCGGCGATCGCGTCGCTGGACATCAGCGACGGGATCGTGCACACGGAGCTGAAGCTCACCGCGGACGGTCCTCGGCTGATCGAGGTCAACGGCCGGCTCGGCGGCCTCGTCGGCGACGTCGTACGGCGCGGGTCGGGCTTCGACCTCGTGGTGGCGGCGATGCGGCTGGCGCTCGGGCTGCCGGTGCCGGATCCGCCGCGGTTCGAGGGGGTCACGTACCAGTACACGCTGATGCCGCCGGCCGGCCCCGCCCGCGGCACCGGCAGCCCGCCCCCGACCGGCATGCCGGGCCTGTCCGCCCGGCTCGACGGCCTGCGCCACCTGCCCGGCGTCGACCTAGCCGACCTGCCCACCGGCGCCGGGCCCGCGCGCGACCCCCGGGACGGTGCGGGAGCGCGCGTCGGGTACCTGCACGGGCGTACGGCGGACCACGCCGAACTCGCCCGGCTGGCAACGTCGATCGACGAGCTGTGCCGACCGGTCCTCGGAACCGTCTGAGGCGACCGCGAGGGGCCGAGGGCCCCGGGATCGTTACGTGACTCGGCCGGGGGTCGTTCGTTTGGCGGTACGAGACCCGCCCGCACAAGCCCCGTGGATGGTCACCATGCCGACGAGCAGCCGCCCGAACCTCCGCGACGGCGACCGCCCCCGCGGCCGGGCAGCCGCCGCGCCGCAGACACCGCCGCTGGCGCACTACGCGCCGCTCGCCCGGCTCGCCTACCTCACGCTGCCGCCGGCCCTCGGCAGGCACCGGCGGGTCCTCACCGCGCACGCCGCCGTCCAGCGCGCCCTCCCGGCTCCCCGGCCGCGGCGCGGGCCGCGCGTCCCGGCGCCGCGCGGGCCCGTGCTGCGGGAGCCGGAAGCGGACATCCGGCTCGACGAGTTGCGGGTACGGGTGCTGCGGGCCGCCCTCCGCCACGACCGCGACGGCCGCCGCCTGCGCGGGTGGCTGCGGGCGGTGCCGTTCGGCGGGCGGGGCCTGCCCGTCGTGCTGGGGCTGCGGCTGGCGACGGCGGCCGGGGGCGCCGACGAACTGGCCGTGGAACGGTCGCTCGCGCGGCTGTCCGCGCCGGAGCGCGCGGCCTTCGCGCTGCTGACGGTCGAGGAGCTGGGCTCCGCCCGCGCCCGGGACCTGCTGCGCCGGGCGGGCGTACGGGATCCGGGGGCCGCGCTGCGTACGGCGGAGCGGGTTGCCGCCCCCGTGGCGGAGTCGCGGGCGCTGCTGCGCTCCGGCGAGTTCGACCCCATCGCGGTGCAGTTGCGCCCGACGGACCTGGTGCGCCGACGCCGCCGGCGGCGGGTCGCGGCGGCGCTGCTGGCCGCGGTCGCCGTCGGCGCGGCCGGGGCGGGTCTGGCGGGGCTGCCCGGCGACGACGGGGGCGGGCCTGCCGCCCTGACCTCCCGGGGTGCGGGCGGGGCCCGCGGCGTACCGGCCGCGCTGCTCGACCCCGGCCGGCTCGCGCGGACACCGCCGGAGGCGTGGGCGGACACCGCGCGCGTCGACTTCACCGCCTGGCCCGCCCGCGGCAGCCGGAAAGGCGACGACGAGCTGCTGGGCCGGGGCGCTGTCGGCGTGGGCCGCGCCGGAATCGGAGACGCAGGTGACCGCGACCCCCGGCACGACGGCCGCGCCGCCGGTCGCGCCGCCCCGGCTGCTGTACGCGGGCGAGGTCTCCGGCGCCGCGGTCGTCGTGCTGTACGAGGGGCAGCGCGTCGTGCGCTACGCGGAATCGGCGGACGGCGCCGACGAGCCCTCCGCCCTCGACGTCGCCCGGGTCGACGACGCCGACGTGACCACCGCCGCGGCGGTGGCGGTGAGCCGCGGGGGCGACGGCGTCCGCTACCTCGTCGCGCCCTGGGTCGCCGGGGCCGCCACCCGCGACCTGCTCCGCCCCGACGACCCCGCGCGCGACCTCGGCGTCGCGGACGACGGGGTCACCGACCCGGTGCCGGCCGGCCCCGCCGAGGGCTGCGACGCCTGGCCGGCGCTCCAGCTCCGCTCCTCGGCGCGCATCGTGGAGGACCACTCGTTCCTCGTCACCGACCTCGGCGACCTCGCCCCCGTCCACCTGACGTACACGCCGCCGCCCGGCGACGGCGCCCCGGCCGGGCAGCCGCGCGAGGCGACCGGCGGCCCCGCCCTGGCCGGCTGGGCCCGCTCCGCCTGCCGGCTGGACGGCTGGCGCGGCGGGGGCGTACGGGCGGTGAACAACTGGGTGTTCGCGCAGCAGGAGCTGCCCGAGGACGCCGGCCGGGCCGACTGGGTGTGCGGCAGGGCCAGCACATGGCGCGGGCCCGGGCAGGTCGTCGTCCAGTTCCAGCCGCCCGCCCGCTCCGCCGCGACGCCGGGCCGGGTGGTGGCCGCGCAGAGCGACGGGGAGGACTCCGCCGCGTACAGCCGCTTCGGCCAGCACGTCCTCGCGTCCACCGCGTGGCGCGCCCCCTCGGGCGACTGGTATCTGCTGGCGGCAGGCAGCCGGGACGTACGCGACATCGAGGCCACCGGGGACGTGACGGCCACCGCCGCCGGCCCGACGCTGGCCGAGCGGGCGGAGAAGGACGTACGGGCCCGGGTGACCGGTCGCATCGAAGGCGGCGGCAGCCTGGCCACGGGGCGTTGAGCCCGGCGGCCCGCGCAGGGCCCGGCCGCCGTATCGCCGACCGGGGGCCGGCCCGGGGACCCCTACCGGCACGTGCACGGTACGAATACGGGATGAAGCGAACGGTGATACCGGCCGCGGCGGCCGTCGTGGTCCTGGTCGGGGGCTGTGCCGGGGAGGCGAGCGGCTGCGACGCGGAGGTGCGGCTCTCCGAGGTGCAGGGCAAGAAACGGCCGGTGCGCATCGAGCCGAGCACCCGTCACCCCGGGATGGTCGACCGCGAGTTGGAGAAGGCACTCCCGACCCCGGACCTCGACGCCGAGACCAACGAGAAGGTGCTCAACCATCTGCGCCAGGAGACGGTGCGGATGGCCGGCGTCATGGGCGAGACCGGCCCCGGCCGCTGCGCCGGCGAGGTCGACCGGCCGCGCGGCGAGACCGTCCGCTGCACGGTGACGTACGAGGGCGTGACCGTTCCCTGGCTGGTCACGAGCGAGGGCACGACGTCCGGCCTGGGCGCCTTCAGCCAGGACTTCGTCTACACCGCCCGGCCGCTGAAGACCCTGCACACCGCCCGCGCCGTCTACGACTGGTACGCCTGGGAGACGGGCAAGAACGGGACCACGGAAGGGCCGCTGGCCCCGGTCGACCCGCGGTGCGACCGGCTGCCGGAGGTCTTCCTCGCCGAGCCCGGCAAGGAGACCGGCTACTACTGCCAGGACGTCTCGGTGACCTGCACCGACGGCGTCCAGGACGTGAAGTGGGGCGACCGGCCCATCCGGGCCGAGGAGAACGGCGACCTGTCGTTCCTCGCCGGATGAGCGCCGCGGCGACGGTCGAGGGGGCACGGTGGCGTGGGAGGGGCCGTCGCCGGCTGCACCACCGTGCCCCGGTACGTCAGCCCTGGTACTGGGCGAGGATCGAGGTGAACTCCCACGGCTGCTGCGGGATCCCGCCGCAGGTGTCGGCGCCGCCGCCGTTGCAGGGCCGGTCGCGGTTGGCGGACCAGAAGGTGAGCCGGCCCAGGCCCTTGTCCTGTGCGTAGCCGAGCATGGTGCGGAAGTCGTCCTGGTCGACGACCTCGCCGACGTCGGTGTTGCCGTTCATCGAGGAGATGCCCATGCGCGGGTACACCTCCTCCTCGCTGTAGCCGTACGCCTCCTGGAGCGAGCCCTTCAGCCCCTCCGACGCCTGGACGGACAACTGGCCCATGTCCCCGCCGTTGCCGCCGAAGTTGAACGGCATGATCGTCCAGACGTCCACGTCGAGATCGGACTGCGCCGCCCGGTCGATGAGGCTGGTGTCCGGCCCGTTCTGGCCGGTGCCGATGGTGAAGATGACCTTCAGGCCGGGGTTGGCGGCCTTGGCCGCCTTCAGCGCGTCGACCGTGCGCTGCTGCACCTCGGGGCTGTCGTAGGCGTCGGCTTCGAGGTCGATGTCGATGGCCGTCAGGTCGTACGCGTCGATCACCTTCTGGTAGGCGGCGGCGAGTTCGTCCGCGCTGCCGCAGGAGCTTTCCAGCTTGTTGCCGCTCCAGCCGCCGAAGGACGGGACGACGTCGCCGCCCGCGGCGCGGACCTCGTCGATGGTCTGCTCGTCGACGCCGCCGGAGAGCGGGCGCTGCCCGTCCCACTGCGGGTTGCAGTTGCCGTTGCTGAGGACGAACGCGAGCGTGAAGCCGCCGACGCCGGTGGCGTTCATGACCTCGGCGGGGTCGGGCGGGCTGCCCCAGCCGTTGTAGAGGTAGGGGGCCACGGCCATCGGCGCGGCGGCCGGCTTCGCGGCGTCCGTGTCGGCGGCGGTGGGCTGCCCGGCGTCGGAGGCGCCGGCGGTGGGCATCAGCGCCCAGCCGCCGGCGACCGCGGCTGCCGCGGCGCCCGCGACGAGCGCCCGGCGGACGTTCCTGCGGTCGGTTCGGTGCGTTCCCATGTGCTGTCACCGTCCTCTTCTGGCCGGCGCCCGGGGCCGTGGGCCGCCGGGTCCGGGCATGCGTGTGCACGTGGTCGGAGACGGCAGGTCAGGGCGGCGGGGGCGCGGCGGTGAAGTCGAGTGGGGGGTCCGGCTAATTCACGTGTTGAAGTTAAGGGGGCGCCGGGAAGCGATGTCAAGGCTTTGGTACATACCAGTGAGAGCGCTTTCCCGACGCCCCGTCGGCGCCCGCGGGGCCTAGGAGTTGAGCGTCCACTTCTGGTTCGCGGCTCCGGTGCAGGTCCACAACTGGGTCGGGGTCCCGTTGGCCGTACTGCCGCCGACCGCGTCCAGGCACTTGTCCGCGGCCACGTTGACGATGTCGCGCGTGGCCGAGTTGTACGACCAGCGCTGGGCGCCCGTGCCGTTGCAGTCGTAGAGCTGCACCCGGGTGCCGTTGGCGGTGCCGGCGGCAGCCGCGTCGAGGCACTTGCCGAGGGCCCGGATGGTGCCGTCCGTACCTACGGTCCAGCGCTGCGCGGTGCTGCCGTTGCAGTCGTAGAGCTGGATCCCGGTGCCGTTGGCGGGGTTGGCGCCGGCCACGTCGAGGCACTTGCCGCCCTGGCCGGTGAACGTACCCGAGTTGCCGCCGCCGCCGTCGGAGGTGCTCACGCGGACGTAGTCCACGACGAGTTGCTGCGGGAAGACGGTGCTGCCGTCGGGGTCGCCCGGCCAGTAGCCGCCGACCGCGAGGTTGAGGATGAGGAAGAACGGCTTGTTGAACACCCACTGGCGACCGCCGAGGTCGGCGGGCGTGCGGGTCTGGTACACGTTGCCGTCGACCGACCAGGTGATCCGGTTGGGCGACCAGTCCACGGCGAAGGTGTGGAAGGCGTCCGCGAACCGCTGCCCGCCGGGCAGCGTGTACCCGCCGCCGATGCCGCCGGAGCCCGAGTAGCCCGGCCCGTGCAGGGTGCCGTGGACGGTGCTCGGCTCGAAGCCGACGTTCTCCATCACGTCGATCTCGCCGCTGGCCGGCCAGCCGACCTGGCCGATGTCGTTGCCGAGCATCCAGAACGCGGGCCAGATGCCCTGCCCGCGCGGGAGCTTCATCCGGGTCTCGACGCGGCCGTAGGTGGTGGTGAAGCGGCCGGAGGTGTTGAGCCGGGCGGAGGTGTACTCGCACCGGCCGTACCAGCACTGGTAGTTGCCGGGGTTCTCGCGCCTGGCGGTGATGACCAGGTTGCCCTGGCCGTCCAGCGCGGCGTTGGCGTTGCCCGCGGTGTAGTACTGCCGTTCGTGGTTGTTGACGTTGTCGCCGGTCTCCGTCAGCCACCTGCCGCCGTTGACCCCCGAGCCTGCCGGGCCGTCGAAGTTGTCCTCGAACGTGACCGCGTAGGGCGCGGCTTCGGCCTTTCCGCCGGGTTCGGGTGCCGGTGCGGCGCCGGCCGTGCCGGGCAGCGGCACGGCGAGCACGGCGGCGAGGGCCGTCGCCACGAGCACGGCCTTGCGGAGCGGATGTCTGCGTCGTCGTACGAACATAAAAGCTCACCTCGATGCGTGGTGGGGTCGAGCGTGGAGCATGGTCCATACCTTTGCGCGAGGTGAGTGAACTCCCTTCATGTGATGGAGTCAATGGGTCCGGCGGGTACCCGCGGTGTTCAACTTCCGGAGGTCGTGCGGCGGCGCCTCTTGACAACGCACCCGCCCCTCACGACGCTCTGAGAGCGCTCTCTACGACCGGCCCGCCGGACAGCTCCCGCCGCGGGCCGCGTACGCCCCCACAGCGAAGGAGCACCGCATGTCCCCCACGCATCCGACGCGGCAACGGCGCCACCGCGGTCTGCTGACCGCCTCCGTCGCCCTGCTGCTGCTCGTCTGCTACGCGCTCGCCGACCGCACCGGTGCCGCGGCACACGGCGCGGTTCCGCCCGGCCCGGGCCCGGGCCCCGCGGCGGCCGCGGCGGCGGGCGACCCGCCGCCGGACTCCTTCTGGGGCGACACCGGCAGCATCCCGCCCGCGCAGAACGTGCTGACGGTCCAGATCCTCAACCGGACCAACGGCCAGTACCCCGACGACCAGGTCTTCTGGTCCTTCGGCGGCCAGACCCACTCGATCGCGGAGCAGCCGTACCTGGACATGCCCGCCAACTCCGCCGGCCGGATGTACTTCCACCTCGGCTCGCCCGACAGCCGGTACTCCGACTTCATCGAGTTCACCGTCGGCCCCGACGCCTTCCACGGCAACACCACCCGCGTCGATGCCTTCGCGCTCAAGCTCGCGATGCGGGTGCACGGCCACGACGGCGCCGACAAGCAGGTCGGCGAGGACTACGCGACGTTCCAGGAGTCCCGCGAGGCCACCTGGCAGAAGTTCGCAGACGCCATGCCGCCGGAGTTCGCGTCGCTGGCCGAGGTGCAGGCCCCGTACCGCATCCCCTCCCCCGGCAGCGTGCCGGACTTCCAGACGGGCGGGCAGCACGCCGCCTACATGAGCGACTACGCCCGGTCGGTCGGCATGGACGCCTCGACCCAGGAGATCTTCGGCTGCGCCGGCCCGCTCGCGGGCGACGCCGCGGGCTGCGCAGCGCTCAACCGGCACGTCGCGGAGCTGCCGCGGGACCAGTGGAACGACCCGAGCCGCTTCTACCGGCAGGGTCCGGCGAACTACTACGCCGCTTTCTGGCACGAGCACTCCATCGACGGCCTCGCGTACGGCTTCCCGTACGACGACGTCGCCGAGCAGTCGTCCTTCGTGTCGGTCCAGAACCCGCAGTGGATGGTGGTGGCCGTCGGCTGGTAGCCCGGCGCGCCGCGCCCCCGGTCAGCCCGTCGCGAGGCCGGCCAGGACGTCGGCGGCCGGTTCGGGGTGCACCAGCCAGCGGAGGTGACCGCCGGGCACGGTGTGCACGTCGAACGGGTTGCCGGGGGTCAGCGCGTCGGCCTCGCGGATCAGCCGGTCCTGCATGGCGGGCGGCATGCTGACGTCGTCCGCCAGCCGCACGTAACTGCGCGGGATCCGGCCCCAGGTGGCGGCCTGCGCGCGGTCCGCGGACGAGCCGACGTCCAGGTTCTCGTCGGGCTGGAAGGTGTTGAGGAAGGTCCGGAACTCGTCGTCGGTCAGGTCGGCGGCGAACGCCTGCCGGAAGGCGGCGAGCGCTTCGGGGTCCGCGGTGCGGAAGTTCGTGCGGATCAGGCCGAGCGCGGCCGGGTCGCCGGCGAGGGCGCGGGCGAGCCCGGCCGCGTCGACACCGGCCATCTCCGGCTCGCCGTAGTAGTCGTTGACGTCGAGTTCGACGGGGCACCAGGCGGAGACGTAGACGACGCGGTCGAACAGGTCGGGGCGGGCGTTGCCGGCGGCGGTGGCGGTGATGCCGCCGCGGCTGTGCGCGACGACGATCGTCGGGCCGTTCCGCTTCGCCCGCTCCAGGACGCCGATGAGGTGGGCCGCGTTGTCGGCGAGGGTGACGCCCTCGATACCGCCGGGCGTGGTGGCGAGCGCGTCGAGATCCTGCGGGGCCTGATAGGCCGCGGGGAACGTGGCGGCGAATCCGTGGCCCGGCAGGTCGATCGCGAGCGAGCGCTGTCCGCGCAGGGCGAGTTCCGCCTGGAGGGGCGCAAACGAGAAGGAGTTCGCGAACGCCCCGTGGACGAGGACGAAGGTCGGCGTGTTCGGCATGGTGCCACCCTCACACACCGCGGCCGGACGTCGGGCGGCCGGGGGGCGGGCGGACGCAATTCGGGGCGTGCGGACGGTCCGCGGTGCGCCCGGGAATTCCCCTGCTATCCGGGCGGGGAATGTGCGCGTACGGGCCGGGCCGCGGCCCCGTGGCCGGGAAGTCGCCTCCCCGGCCACGGGGCTTCCTGCGTCGTGCCTACGGTCCGTTGCTCACGGCGCGTCGACGATGATCCGTCCGTCCATCGGGACGCGGCTCGCGGCGCCGCCGCCGTAGTTGGCCTCCACCTGTGCCCGCTCGGTCGCGTTCGGGACAGGGTTGGTGCAGCTCACGCCGGCGGTGGAGCCGGACATCAGCGACGAGCACGGGCCGGGCTTCATGTCGGGAAGACCGAGGCTGTGGCCCAGTTCGTGCGCGGCGATGCGGGTGGTGTCGTAGCCCTCGTTGACCGCCTGGCGGCCGAACCAGACCGTGGCGCGCCCGCCGGGGCGGACCGGTCCGAGGGTGGCCCGCGGCCAGCCGTTGTCGGCGATGACCGTGATCTCGGCGCGGGTGCCCGCCGGGGCCTTCACCAACTGGACGTTCTGCACGGTGGAATTCCACTGCTCGGCGCCCGCGGCCACGGCGCTCTTGAATTCACCGGCCTGGCTGTCGTCGTAGTACACGGTGGTCGCAAGCGCGCGCTCCGGTGCGGGAGCGGCGACGGCGGTGGCCCCGGGGGCCGAGGACAGAGTGACGATTGCGGCAGCGGCCATAACGCCGATACCCAACTTTCGCAGCATGCGGGGAGCCCTCCTCTTGGTGTGAGAATCGAGCACTACTGCGCGAACCCTGGTAAGGGTCGGCCCAGAGTGTAGGAGGGGCGCTCCGCGGGCCACAAGGGGCGGCAATGGCCGTAGATTTCACCTTCTTACGGCATCTCGGCGGCGCCCGCGGTAATGCGGAGAGCGGCGTACACGGCCGATTTCGTACGGGAGGAATCCGGCCGCGGCCCGCGGGTCATTCTTCCGGTGTAGTCGGGAAGTCGAGACGGATTGCGCCTTCCGGCCGATTCGCGGCACCGGACGTCTTGGCAGACTGCACCGGTACGCTGACCGCGGGCGGGCGGGGCCCGCGGTCCCCGCGAGATGCGCACTGGAGGGGACGTGGGCACGCAGGCAGGGCCCGGCGAGGCCGACCGGCCGCCGCGGGTGGTGATCGCCGACGACCAGGCGCTGGTGCGCACCGGCTTCCGGATGATCCTCGCCGCGGACGGCATCGACGTCGTCGGGGAGGCGACCGACGGCGAGGAGGCGGTGGCCGCCGTCCGCCGCACGCTGCCGGACGTGGTGCTGATGGACATCCGCATGCCGGGCATGGACGGCCTGGAGGCGACCCGCCGCCTCCTCGGCGCGGGCACCGGGGCGCCGGGGACGCACACGCCGCGGGTCATCATCCTCACCACGTACGACCTCGACCAGTACGTGTACGCGGCGCTCGCCGCCGGCGCCAGCGGCTTCCTGCTCAAGGACGTCACCCCCGAGCACCTGGCCGCCGCCGTCCGCCTCGTCCGCTCCGGCGACGCGCTCCTCGCGCCGTCCATCACCCGCCGCCTCGTGGAGCGCTTCGCCACCCGCGACGACCGCGCGGCGACGCTGCACCGCGACCTGTCCGCGCTGACCCGGCGCGAGCTGGAGGTGCTGGAGTCGCTGGCGCGCGGCCACACCAACGCGGAGCTGGCCGCCCGGTTCCGGCTCAGCGAGGCGACGGTCAAGACGCATGTGGCCCGTATCCTCGCCAAGCTCCAGCTCCGCGACCGCGCGCAGGCGGTGATCGCCGCGTACGAGACGGGCCTGATCACCCCCGGCTCCCCGCAGTCCCCGACCGCGCCGTGAGTCAGCGCCTGACGAAGACGCTGGGCGGCGGGCCGAGGAAGCTGTGGCGGACGCCGCCGGTGTCGACCACCAGCTTCTGCACCACGACCGTCGGGTCCACCATCCACAGCTTCAGCACGTGCACGCCCGGCCGGGTCACCCGGTGCCGGGTCACGGTGACGGTGGCGTTGTCCGAGGTGTTGCGCTCCCACTGGCGGTTCATCCGGCCGTCGTCCGCGCCCGTGACCCGCGTGACGTTCACCGTCTGCGGGGCGTCGTCGTCGAAGGCGACGGCGTAGCGCAGCCCGTCGGGGGTGAGGACGCTGTTGCGCGGCGACAGGTACGCGGCCACGCGCAGCGTGCCGGTGGTGAACAGCGTCATCGTGTACTCCAGCCGCGGCCCCTCGCCGGCCGGCCGCGGGGCCGCCGTGACCGGGAGCGGCGCCATGCCGCTGCCGGTGCGGCCGATGTCGGGGATGCGGCGCCAGGCGACCCCGGCGGCGGGGACGGCGCGGGTGTGCCGGTCGGCCTCCACCGAGACGCAGCCGCCCGCCTCGACAAAGCCGGCGAGCGCGGCGTGGCGCACGGCCGGGCGGTGCACCCTGGCGTGCACCTCCACGGTGCGGCCGGCGCCGCTGACCAGGATGGGCACGGTGGTGGCGCCCCTGGGCGCACGGGCGAAGTCGACGCGCAGCCGGGCGCGGATCTGGGTGGTGACACGGCCGCGCGGGCGGTCGACGCGCAGCCAGGACACGCCGGGCTCGATCCGGTAGCCGAAGGGGGTGCGACCGCGGTTGAAGACCTCGATGTACGGGGCGGGGCCGCTGTCGTACGGGCTGACCGCCGGCAGCACCGCGGGCCCGGCGGCGTCCGGCCACGACTTCTCGGAGCCCTCCACCGCCACGCCGAGCAGCGCGCCGGGGGCGGGGTCGATGCGCACGACGGCGGGGAAGACCTCGTCGGGCAGCGCCTCGTTGTCCTTCTCCGGCTGCTGCCAGGGGGCGTTGGGGCCGTAGCGCTCGACGTCGCCGTAGCCGATCTTCGGCTGGGTCTGGAAGCCCTGCCACTTGCCGCCGGAGAGCGTGTGGTTGTAGTAGTCGGCGAGCGCCTGGTCCTCGGCGAACAGGGCGTCGGTCTCGGCGGCGAGCTGGTTGGCGGCGGCGCGGCCCTGGGCGGCGTAGAGGAGGTTGGTGAACTCGGCGCGGCGCAGGGCGTAGACGACGGCCGTGCCGCGCACGGCGTAGCGGACGAGCTGGAAGTAGGCCGCCCGGTCGGCGTGCTCCAGCCGGGCCTCGATGCGGTCGGCGGTGCGCGCCAGTTCCTGCCACTCGTCGGTGACCCGGTCCAGCTCGCCGTAGTTGACGCGGCTGAAGGGTGTGGCCTGGTCGTCGTAGACGACGGCGGCGGGGTCGGTGGCCGGGTCCTTTGCCGGGTCGAGGGTGATGCGGCGGTTGAGCAGCTCGGGCTTGCGCCGGGCCTGGAGGCGGCCGTACCGGTGCAGCACCTCGGCGATCTCGGGGGCGTGCCGGGGGCCGAAGTTCTCGGCGGCGAAGCGGCGTTCCCAGGCGGGCAGGTCGTCGGCCGGCCAGCGGTCGGGGTTCCAGGCGTAGTCCAGGAAGAACTGGGTGGGCAGCTCGTTGGACTTCAGGTCGCCGACGTTGGCGACCCACAGTTGCCGGATGCCGTACGCGTACGTCTGGTGCAACTGCTCCCAGGTGTTGGCGAGGTTGGCGGTGTCGACCCACTTGTAGTTGCGTCCGCCGCCGACGTAGTCGAAGTGGTAGTACAGCCCGTAGCCGCCGGTGCGCGGCGGCAGCGAGGCGTCCGGTACGCGCCGCAGGTTGCCCCAGTTGTCGTCGGTGAAGACGACGGTGACGTCGTCGGGGGCCTGCATGCCGCTGTCCCAGTAGTGCTGGACCTCCTTGTACATGGTCCACACCTGCGGCACCCCGGCCGCGTCGCCCAGCTCCTCGGCGAGGATGCCGCGCTCGGTGGCGATGATGCGCTCCATCAGCTCGATGCCGTCGCCGTCGGGCAGCGAGGTGTCGCCGTTGCCGCGCATCCCGAGGGTCACCACGCCCTCGAAGCCCTCGGCGGTCATCCGGCGGATGCCGTCGCGCCAGTACGCGCGGATGGCGTCCTCGTTGCGTACGAAGCTCCACTCCCCCGTGCCGCCGTACGGGTCGTGGCCCTCGGTGACGATGTTGCCGTCCTCGTCGCGTACGGCGGGGACGGCGTGCCGGTTCCACTCCTCGATGCCGCGCATCATGGGCGCCTCGTGCGAGGTGCCCATGACGATTCCGTATTCGGTGGCGGTGGCGTGGTTGGCGGGGTCGTCCTCGGCGAAGGCGCGGCCCCAGACGGCCGGCCACAGGTAGTTGCCCTTGAGCCGCAGCACGGCCTCGAAGACCTTGGCGAAGAAGGCGCTGTTGAAGCCGCCCGGGTGGCCATCGGCGTGGCCGGGGCCGAAGAAGCCGGGGGCCCAGCGGCCGAGGGCGGGGTTCTCGTCGTTGATGAAGATGCCGCGGTACTTCACCGCGGGGGTGCCCTGCGAGAACCGGCCGGGCAGCACGTAGAGCGCGTCGTGGCGGCGGGGCGGGACGTCGGCCCAGAAGTACCAGGGCGAGACGCCGATGCCGCGGGAGACGTCGTAGATGCCGAAGATGGTGCCGCGCTGGTCGCTGCCGGCGATGACGAAGGCGCGGTCCAGGCCGGGCAGCGGGTCCTCCACGACCTGGTGCAGCGAGGTCTCCCAGCGGCCCTCGACACCGGTCACGTCGAGCTTGCCGGCGGCGACGAGCCCGTCGATCAGGGGGCTGCGGCCGAGGGTGCCGACGAGGACCGCGGTGCGCCCGGCGGGCGCCCGGCCGCGGGTGAGCGCGGGGCGTACGCCGGTGACCTGCTCCAGGTCGGTGCGCAGGTCGCCCAGCGCGCGCAGGACGCCGGGGAAGTCGTCGCCGTCGGCGACCAGCGGTGCGGCCCGGCCGCCGGCGACGAGCGGGAACCGGCCGGGGCCCGGGCCGTGGGCGATGTACGCGCCGGGGTCGGTCGGCCGCGTCGGGGCCACGGGCGCCGCGGCGGCGGCCGTGCCCGGCAGCGCGAGGACGCCGCCGGCGGTCGTGGCGAGCGCACCGAGGCCCAGGCCGGCGCCGAGGACGACGCGCCTGCTGACGCCGTCGTCGGCCGCGTCTGCCGAGGAGGGGCCCGCCCGGGGTGCCTCGCCGGGCGGGGTGTCGGACGCGGGAGACGGGTCGTGCCGGGGGTCGCTGCTGTCCATGCCGGGCCTTTCCTTCACCGAGCAAACGGCAATGTTTCGTAAATCATCGCGAATATTTCTGCGCAACCTAGGGTGGCACCGGAGGAAGGTCAAGACATCGCGCAGCGGCGGGCGGCGGGGCTACCATCCCGTCATGAGTGGTGCTGGAGTCCAGTTCGACGGAGAGGCCCCCGCGGCCGACGAGGAGCCGCAGGCCACCGCCACGCTGGCGGCGGTCGCGGAGGCCGCCGGGGTGTCGGCCTCGACAGTTTCGAAGGTCCTCAACGGCCGCTCCGACGTCTCCCCCGGCACCCGCGCCCGGGTCCAGGACCTGCTGCGCGAGCACGGCTACCGGCGCCGCGGCGGCGGCGCGCGCCAGGCCCCGCTGCTCGACCTGGTCTTCCACGAGCTGGAGAGCGCGTGGGCGATGGAGGTCATCCGGGGCGTGGAGAACGTGGCCAGGGCGGAGCGGCTGGGCGTGGTGCTCTCCGAGAGCGCCGGGCGGCTCACCCCGGGGCAGACGTGGGTGGAGGACGTGCTCGCGCGCCGGCCCGCGGGCGTCATCCTGGTGCTGTCGGACCTCTCCGCCGACCAGCGGGCGCAGTTCATCGGGCGCGGCATCCCGTTCGCGGTACTGGACCCGGCCGGCGACCTCGCCGAGGACGTGCCGTCCATCGGGGCCACCAACTGGCAGGGCGGACTGGCGGCCACGCGCCATCTGGTGGGCCTGGGCCACCGCCGGATCGGCGTGATCGGCGGGCCGCCGGCGATGATGTGCAGCCGGGCCCGTATCGACGGCTACCGCGCGGCGCTGGGCGTCGCGGGGCTGCCGGTGGACCCGGGGCTGATCCGGGAGGGCGACTTCCACCACGAGGCGGGCTACGTCGCCGGGCGCGAGCTGCTCGCCCTGCCCGACCGCCCCACCGCGGTGTTCACCGGCAACGACCTCCAGGCGCTCGGCCTGTACGAGGCGGCCCGCGAGCTGGGCCTGCGCATCCCGGACGACCTCAGCGTCGTCGGCTTCGACGACCTGCCGGTGGCCCGCTGGATCGGCCCGCCGCTGACCACCGTGCGGCAGCCGCTGACGGAGATGGCCGAGGCGGCGGCCCGGCTGGTGCTCGATATCGGCCGCGGCCACGAGCCGGTCACGCGCCGCGTCGAACTGGCGACGAGCCTGGTCACCCGCAACAGCACGGCCCCGCCGCCGGAGCGCTGACGGCGGCCCGGGATTGCCGAAACTTTCGAAGCTGCCAGCCCTTCCTGCGCGGTCCCGTCACGGTCGCGCGGCGGCCTTCGCGGGCTCCGCCGCGCCGGTGCCGCCGGGCTCGTGCAGCAGCGCCGGCACCGGGCCGGGGCGTGCGACGGGCGCCGGCCTGCGGCGGCCGGGGCTCACCGCGAGCGTGTAGCCGACGAGCACGCCGACAGACAGGATCGCGAGGCGGCCCGCGGCCGGCGGGCTGTCCGGCGGCGGGTCGTAACCCCCGTCCTCCAGGCCCGCCGCCTGCTCGAAGTGGTTGTACGCACCGGGGAAGAACAGTTCGTCCGCCGCGTACAGCGCGGGAAACGCGGCCGGCCCCGCCAGCAGCGACCCCAGCGCCCACTGGTCGGAGTGGCGCGCCTCGTGCTCCGACAGCCGGCGCATCCGGGGCGACTCCGTTTCGGCCCGCTGGTCGGTGAGGAAGACGGTGCCGTACATCGTGCCCGCGCGGGCGAACCCGTCGTCGAGGATCACCGCTGTGGTGCCGTTGGCCGCGCAGTGGTACATCTCGCCGCCCTCCCCCGCGGCGTACAGCAACGCGGCGCCGGAGACGGGCGCGTTGACCACCGTACGGGCCGTCTGCCACAGCCCGCCGCCCTCCCCGGCGGCCGAGCACGGCCGCATCTGGCCGCCGGGGCCCAGGACGGCGAAGGCGCACGCGAACACCGCCTGCACCACCGTGCCCCACACGACGATCAGCACCCGCCGCCGCGACGGCCGCGCGCCGCGCAGCGTGCCGACCACGGCGAGGAGCAGCCCCGCGAGCCCGCCGCAGATCAGGCAGGCCGCCCACCAGACGGTTCTGCGCTCGATCAGCCTCGCCGGGGCCGGGCGGGCGGTCGGGGCCGCCGGCGAGGTGGGTCGCTCCAGAGTCGCTGTGCCGGCCGCCATCCGTCACCCCTGTCATCACACCGACGCACTGGGCTCTGCGCGCAGGCGCGGACCGGGCCACGGTCGAACCCCGCCGTCGCGCGGCGGGGTTCGGCGACCTGAGTCGTTGCATGCAGCTACAGACAACTACCCAGATTACGGTACCGTAACGAATTGACGTCGAACTGGCCTCGAAATCCGGCCGCTTACGACGTGAAGGGTGTGAATGGCTGGAGACGGGATCCGGCAGGTGATCCCGTAGGGAAGCGAAAGGGCGCTGATGGGAGACGAGGACGAGAGGGAGCCCGCGACGGCGGCCGAGCCCGCCGTCACCGGCGCGGCCGGGCCCGAGGGCGGGGACTCGGTGTGCTGGCTGGAACGCGTCTGCCCCGAGTGCGGGCGGCTCGCCGACACCGCACCTCCGGTCCGCTGCACCCGCTGCGGCACGCTCCTGACCGGCTGAAGCGGCCCGCGGGGGGCTACGGGCCTATCTCCAGGAGCCTCCGGTCAGCACCACTCCCACCGCGGCGAGCCCCAGGACGACCCAGCCGAACCAGAGCCATCCGTTGCTGCCCACCGAGGCCGTGTACGCCGTGATGACCACGAGCCCGGCCACGGTACTCACGACCATGGCCTTCGCAGAACCGGGCTTGTCCATGCCGCCTCCACCAGCCGCCATCCGGCGGCCGTCCCCGCGCGGCCGCACGCAACGTCCCCTCCATGGTCCCTCGCCGCGGACCATGGCGGTAGTCGAAGGAGCGCCGGGTGTCCGGACGGCTACTGTTCGCGAGCCTGGAGCGAGGCCAGATAGGCGTTGTACGCCGCCAGCTCCTTGTCCCCGTCGCGGTCGGCGGTGCGGTCGCTGCGCCTGGCCTGGCGCTGCTCGGAGTTGTACCACTGGTAGACCAGGGCGACGAGGACCAGCACCGAGGGGATCTCGCTGAACGCCCAGGCGATGCCGCCGGCGGCCTGCTGGTCGTCCAGGGCGTCGATGCCGAGGGAGGCGGGCGGGTTGCTGTAGACGTCCACCATGGGCTCGCTGCCCATCATCAGCGCGATGCCGAAGAAGGCGTGGAACGGCATGCCCGCGAAGAGGGTCAGCATCCGCATCACGTGCGTGGGCCGGTTCGGACCCGGGTCGACGCCCATGATCGGCCAGAAGAAGACCAGGCCCACGACCAGGAAGTGGATCATCATCCCGACGTGCCCGGCGGTGCTCTCCATGAGGGTGTCGAAGAGCGGGGTGAAGTACAGCGCGTACAGGCTCGCGATGAACAGCGGGATCGTGAACACGGGGTGCGTGATCACCATCAGATAGCGGCTGTGCAGCAGCGAGGCCACCGCGGAGCGGGGCCGGCCCGTCGGCAGGGCGCGCAGCAGCAGGGTAACGGGGGCGCCGAGGAGCAGCAGGATCGGCGAGAGCATGCTGATCACCATGTGCTGCACCATGTGCACGCTGAACATGGCCATGCCGTAGTCGTTCAGGCCCGTGCACATGACCAGGACGATCGTCAGCACGCCCAGGGTGAAGGCGACGGTCCGCCCCAGCGGCCAGTCGTCCCCGCGGCGGCGCAGCCGGACGACCCCGTAGCCGTAGAGCGCGAGGGCGACGAGGGAGCCGATGAGGAAGACCGGCTCCCCGGTCCACTCCAGCCCGCGCCCCAGGGTGAACGGCGGAAGGTCCAGGTGGCCGCCGTGCCCGCCGTGGTCCATGTCGGTGCCGCTCCTTGTGCCGGTGATGCCCTGACTCAGGCTAGACCCGGCCCCTTCGGGCGCTTCGCCGGGGTGCCCCGGCGGTTGGTGCCGGGGCCGGCGGCTGCGTCAGCGGGAGGCGCTGGCGGCGGCGATGCGCTCGTTTCGCAGGGCCTCGTACCAGCGGTCGTCGACCGGCGCCAGGCCCTGCGACTCCAGCGCCAGACGGATCAGCAGGTCGGCGATCTGCGGGTTGCGGGCGAGGACGGGGCCGTGCATGTACGTGCCGAAGACGTTGCCGTTCCACGCGCCCTCGGTGCCGTCGCCGGTGCCGTTGCCGTGGCCGAAGCGGACCCGGGCGAGCGCCTTGGCGGTGGGGCCGAGGTGGGTGACGCCCTGGTGGTTCTCGAAGCCGGTGAGCTGCGGCAGACCGAGCTGCGGGTCGATGTCGCCCAGCACGTCGCCGACGCAGCGGCCGGCCTGGCCGCGCCCGCTGGTCACGTCGAGCAGGCCGAGGCCCGGCTCCGGCCGGTCGAGGTCGTTGATGAACTCGTGGCCGAGGATCTGGTAGCCGGCGCAGACGGAGAAGATGATGGCGCCGTTGCCGGCGGCCCGGTTCAGCCCGCCGTCGCGGCGCAGCCGCTCGGCGGCGAGCCGCTGCGGGCGGTCCTCGCCGCCGCCGACGAGGTAGATGTCGGCGGAGGCGGGCACGGGCTGGTCGGAGCGGACGTCGACGCGCGTGACGTCGTAGCCCCGCTGCCGGGCGCGGCGCTCGACGACCAGCGCGTTGCCCTGGTCGCCGTAGGTGGACAGCAGGTCGGGGTAGACCCAGACGAGGCGCAGGCTGTTGTCGTTCATCGGGCGGTCCTTTACGTCTCGTACGGATCAGTTGCCGACGCGGCGGCGCAGGTCCTGGAACGCGGTGTAGTTGGCGATGACCTCGATCCGGCCGGGCGGCGCGGCGGCGACGGCCTCGTCGATGTGCTCGCAGACGCGGAAGCTCTGGTTCGCCACCTCCAGCCGGACGGCGAGGTCGAGCTTGCGGTCGCCGATGACGTACAGCGGGTGGCCGGTCAGCCGGGTGTAGTCGACGTCCCACAGCCAGGAGGTGTCGGTCCCGTCGGCGCCGCGGGCGTTCACGGACAGCACCACGGGGGTGGGCGGGGGGTCGATCAGGGAGAACGTCTCCAGCCAGCCGGCCGGGTTCTTCGCCAGCAGCAGGCGCAGGTCACGACCGCCGAACTGCACCGTGTCGTACCGCCCGGCGACGGCGGTGACCTCCCACATGCGCTCCAGCGCCGTCTGCGGGTGCACGCCGAAGGCGGCGGCCACGGCTGCGGCGGTGGTGGCGTTGGCGCGGTTGGCCCGGCCCGGGAGCTGGAGGCGGATCGGCCAGGCGGCGCCGTGCGGGTCGAGCACGTGCTCGCCGGACAGGGCCCAACTGGGCACGGGGCGGCGGAAGCCGCACTCGGCGCAGAGCCAGTCCTCGCCGGGGCGCTGGAGCACGCCGCCGCAGGACGGGCAGGACCAGGCGTCGTCCTTCCATTCCTGGCCGACGGCGACCCAGACGACGTTCGGGCTGGAGGAGGCGGCCCAGACGACGAGGGGGTCGTCGCAGTTGGCGACGACGAGCGCCTTGTTGCCGGCCAGGCCCTCGCGCCAGCGCTCGGCGAGCATGCGGGTCTCGGCGGCGCGGTCGAGCTGGTCGCGGGAGAGGTTGAGCAGGGCGATGGCCTTGGGGGTGACGTCGCGGGCGACGGTGGAGAGGTACTTCTCGTCGACCTCGATGACGCCGTAGCGCGCGTCGGAGCCGCCGGCGAGCGCCGAGGTGATGCCGGCGGGCATGTTGGCGCCGAGCGCGTTGGAGACGACCGGCCCGGAGGCGCGCAGGGCCTCCGCGATCAGCCGGGTGGTGGTCGTCTTGCCGTTGGTGGCGGAGACGAGGACGACGTCGAGGTGGCCGGCGAGCCGGCCGAGCAGGTCGGGGTCGAGCCGGAGCGCGACCTTGCCGCCGATCACGGAGCCGCTGCCCTTGCCCGCGGCGCGGGACACCGCTGCTGCCGCCCTGCCCGCCGTGACGGCCAGCTTGGACCGTGGCGACAGCGGTTCCGTGTTGCCTGCCATCGTCGTAGCTCCTCCTCGCGTGCCCGTGCGCGGTGCGCCCTCGTCCGCCGTGCTCCGGTGTCCTACGTCCGCTGCCCGGCCTGCGGCGCGGCGCGGTAGCGGCCAGCCTATCGAGATACGGGCCGGGCCCCGAATCCCGGCACGTCGCGGCGGCCGCGAGCCGGTCTTCGCAGCGGCCCTACAGCCCGGGGCCGCCGGCCTTGTCCGCCGCGGCGGCGAGCCGGCCCCAGAGCAGATCGGCGAGGCTCTGCACCAACTCGGCGCGGCTGCACGGCCGTTCGCGCAGCCACCAGTCGCCCGCGGCGTGCATCATGCCGACCATGCCGTGTCCCCAGGCGCGGGCGATCACCGCGCCGCCGGGGCCGAAGTCGATGCGGTCGGCGATGACCTGGGCCAGCTCCTCGCCGAGGCGCCGCAGCAGCGGCGCGGAGTGGCGGCCGACCTCGAAGTCGCGCTCGGTGGAGAGGGCCGGCTCCGGGGCGTCCGCGGCGCCGCCGTCGGCGGGGTGCATGAGGAACCGGTAGACCTGCGGGCGCGCCTCGATGGCCGAGAGGTACGTGTCGAGGGTGGCCTCGACGCGCTCGCGCCGGCCGGTGGGCGCGTCCAGCGCGGCGCGCAGGGCGGCCAGCAGGGCGTCGGTGTGGCGTACGGCGAGCGCGCGGTACAGGCCGCCCTTGTCACCGAAGTGGCGGTAGAGGATGGGTTTGGTGATGCCGGCCTCGGCGGCGATCGCGTTCATCGAGGCGCCCGGCCCGTCGCGCAGGACCACCCGGTCCGCGGCTTCGAGCAGTTCGCGGCGCCGGTCCTCGGTCGCCTGCTCCCTCTCGCCGCGCCGGTTGTCCATGGAAACCGCTCCCCTGCCTGGTCGATTGCCCGAATGCCTGCGCAACCTAGCACCCCCGCCGCGGGGCCCCGAGGGCGTACGGGAGTTGACAGCGTCTACTCACGGGTAACAGACTTACGTTACCGACGGTAACGAATGCAAAGGCTGCGGAGGCGCAATGTCTGAGTTCACGTTCGAGCTCAACGAGGACCAGAAGTCCGTCCAGGAGTGGGTGCACGGCTTCGCCGCCGACGTCATCCGCCCCGCCGCCGCCGAGTGGGACGAGCGCGAGGAGACCCCCTGGCCGGTGATCCAGGAGGCGGCCAAGATCGGCCTGTACTCCCTGGACTTCTACGCGCAGCAGTACTTCGACCCCACCGGACTGAGCATCCCCATGGTCATGGAGGAGCTGTTCTGGGGCGACGCGGGCATCGCCCTGTCGATCGTCGGCACCGGGCTCGCCGCCGTCGGCGTGCTGGCCAACGGCACCGAGGACCAGATCGGCACCTGGATCCCGCAGATGTACGGCGACGTGGACGACGTGAAGCTCGCCGCCTTCTGCTCCTCCGAGCCGGACGCCGGCTCCGACGTCTCCGCGATGCGCACCCGCGCCGTCTACGACGAGGCCAAGGACGAGTGGGTGCTGAACGGCACCAAGACCTGGGCCACCAACGGCGGCATCGCCAGCGTGCACGTCGTGGTCGCCGTGGTCGACCCGGAGCTGGGCACCAAGGGGCACGCCTCGTTCATCATCCCGCCGGACACGCCGGGTCTGTCGCAGGGCCAGAAGTTCAAGAAGCACGGCATCCGCGCCTCGCACACCGCCGAGGTGGTGCTGGAGGACGTGCGCGTGCCCGGCTCGTGCCTCCTGGGCGGCCGGGAGAAGCTCCAGGAGCGGCTGGCCCGGGCCCGCGAGCGGGCGAAGTCGGGCGGCGAGCGGGTCAAGAACGCGGCGATGGCCACCTTCGAGGCGTCCCGCCCGGCGGTGGGCGCGCAGGCGGTGGGCATCGCGCGCGCCGCGTACGAAACGGCGCTGGAGTACGCCAAGACGCGCGTCCAGTTCGGCCGGCCGATCATCGACAACCAGGGCATCGCCTTCCAGATCGCCGACATGCGCACCCAGATCGACGCCGCCCGGCTGCTGGTCTGGCGGGCCTCCTGGATGGCCAGCGCCGGCAAGGGGTTCACCTCGGCGGAGGGCTCGATGTCGAAGCTGTTCGCGGGCGAGGTGGCCAAGGACGTCACCGCGCGGGCGATGCAGATCCTCGGCGGCAACGGCTTCACCCGCGAGTACCCGGTGGAGCGGATGCACCGCGACGCCGCGATCTACACGATCTTCGAGGGCACCAGCGAGATCCAGCGGCTGGTCATCGCCCGCACCCTGGCCGGTGTCCCGATCCGCTGAAGGCGCCGGCCCTCTCCCCCGGCGGGCGCCGCGCGGCTACCCTGCGAGCGCACGACGACCGATCGGGGGAAGGGCGAGGGCGCGTTGATCTACCACCTGCTGAAGTACCTGTTCTTCACGCCGCTGCTGCGGCCACTGTTCCGGCCCCGCATCGAGGGCCTGGAGCACATACCGCAGGAGGGAGCGGCGATCGTCGCGGGCAACCACCTGTCGTTCGCCGACCACTTCCTCATGCCCGTGATGCTCAAACGGCGCATCACGTTCCTCGCCAAGGCCGAGTACTTCAACGGCCCCGGCCTCAAGGGGCGGCTGACCGCCGGGTTCTTCCACAGCATCGGCCAGATCCCGGTCGACCGCCGGGGCCGCAAGGCGGCGCAGGCGGCCATCGAGGAGGGCCTGGGGGTGCTGGCCAAGGGCGAGTTGCTGGGCATCTACCCGGAGGGCACCCGCTCGCACGACGGCCGGCTGTACAAGGGCCGGGTCGGGGTCGCGGCGATGGCGCTGAAGGCGGGCGTGCCGGTCATCCCGTGCGCGATGCTCGGCACCCGTGAAGTGCAGCCGCCCGGGAAGAAGATCCCCAGCATCGGCCGGGTCACGATCCGCTTCGGCGAGCCGCTGGAGTTCTCCCGGTACGCCGGGCTGGAGGACGAGAAGGCCGTGCTGCGGGCCGTCACCGACGAGATCATGTACGCGATCCTCGGCATGTCGAACCAGGAGTACGTCGACCTCTACGCCCCCGACGCCAAGGCCCAGCAGGAGGCCGCGAAGAAGAACCCGCCCGCGGCGGCCTGAAGGGGCACCGGCCGCCGTGCGGAAACCGGTGGTCGCGGCCCGGCCCCGGTGCGTACCGTCCTGGCATGACGAGGACAGCGGACCGCGCCGCCCCGGCGGCCTGCGGCACGGTACGGACCGGCCCGGGCGGTGCCCGGTGAGCGCGCGGCTGCGCCAGGTGGCGCGGGACAACGAGCGGATCCTCGCCGACGGCGGGTACGAGACGGCCGCGGGCCGGTGGGTGGCCGTCGGCGAGGCCGCCGCGCGGGCCGCGGACGGCACCCGGATGTACGGGCCGGGGCCGGTGGCCGGCGCCGGGGCCGCCACCGCGGACGGGCCGCCGGCCGGGCCCGCCGAGGTGACCGCCGAGACCTCGCTCGCCGCCGCCCGGCGGCTCGTCGCGGCCGGGGCCCGGCGCGTCGGCGTGCTCAACTTCTCCTCCGCCCGCAACCCCGGCGGCGGCTACGTCAACGGCGCCCGCGCGCAGGAGGAGGAGCTGTGCCGGGCCTCCACGCTCTACCCGGCGCTGCTGCGGGCCCCGGAGTTCTACGCCGCCCACCGCGCCGACCGCAGCCCCTTCTACACCCACCGCGTCATCCACTCCCCCGCCGTCCCGGTGTTCCGCGACGACGCGGGCGCGCTCCTCGACGCGCCGTACGAGGTCGACTTCCTCACCTCCGCCGCCCCCAACGCGGGCGTCATCGCCCAGCGCACGCCGCAGGAGACGGGCCGGATCCCCGGCGCGCTCGCCGGGCGCGCCGAACGGGTGCTGGAGGTGGCGGCGCTCGCGGAGGTGACGGCGCTGGTGCTGGGCGCGTGGGGCTGCGGGGTGTTCCGCAACGACCCGGCCGAGGTGGCGGCGGCGTTCCGTACGCACCTGGAGCCCGGCGGGCGCTTCGCGGGGCGGTTCCCGCGGCTGGTGTTCGCCGTGTGGGACCGGCAGCCGAATTCGGCGAACCGGGCGGCCTTCGAGGCGGCGTTCGCCACCGGCTCAGCCGCGGGCTGAACCCCAGACCGAGCCATGCGCCGGGGCAACTGCGCCCGGTTCCGTCCCGGTTCGTCTCCGCCTGTGGTGCATGGGCACCAGGATCCGTGCCGCGCTGGTCCGGGCGCACCAGAGGAAGACGGTGGCGCCGGACGATGCCCGGCGAGGCGCCGGAAGGAAGTGTGGAAAGCGCGCGAATCCCGCGCATTTCCCTTCCCCACGGTGTCTGGAGTGATCTACAGGTGGCGGTTACCCCTGCCCGGATCGGGAGGCTGCCGATCGGCGCCCTCGGCTTACTGGCCCTCGCCCTCGGCACCCTCCAGTCGGTGGTGGAGCCCGCGCTCCCCCTGCTGCAACACGAGTTGGGAGTCAGCCCCTCCGAAGGGGCGCTGGTCGCCAACACGTTGCTCGTCACCGGCGCGGTCGTCACACCCGTCGCGGGCAAACTCGGCGACCGCTACGGCGGCAAGCGGGTGCTGCTCGCACTGATGACCCTGGTGTCGGCCGGTGGTCTGCTGGCCGGCCTGGCGCCGAACCTGCCTGTGCTGCTGCTCGGCCAGGTGTTCCAGGGCGTCATGGTGGGCGCGCTGCCGCTGTCCTTCATCCTCGTACGCAAGCACCTCCCCGCGGCGGAGTCGCAGGCCGCGATCGGGGTGGTCATCGCCCTGTTCACCGGCGGCGGCATCGCGGGGACGACGCTCGCCGGACCGGTCGCGGACGCCCTGTCGTGGCAGTGGATCTT
Source organism: Streptomyces sp. 184 (assembly GCF_045781775.1). Classification (NCBI taxonomy): domain Bacteria; kingdom Bacillati; phylum Actinomycetota; class Actinomycetes; order Kitasatosporales; family Streptomycetaceae; genus Streptomyces; species Streptomyces sp. 184. Next base: position 4,377,071 of record NZ_CP123230.1, read on the forward strand.
CGTGCTGCCGACGCTCGCGATCATCGCGACGACGCTGGCGGTGGCCCGGGTGATGCCGCACGATCCGCCGGCCGACCCGGGCGGGGGCATCGACTGGCCGGGCGTGGTGCTGCTGAGCGGCACGCTACTCGCTTTCATGGTCGGGCTCGTGTCCGCGACGCGGCACAGTCTGCCGCCTGCCGCGATCGGCGCCCTCGGGCTGCTCGTGATCGCCCTCGGCACCGCGTGGGTCGCCGTCGAGCGCCGGGCGGTCGCGCCGATGGTCGACCTGCGCATGCTGGCCAGGCCCGTGATGTGGCACGCGTGCCTCCTCACCTTCGTCATCACCACCAGCCTCGGGATGGTGGTCTTCCTGCTCCCGCAGTTGTTCGCGCTGCCGGCCGACGGGTACGGCTTCGGGGCCGACACCACCGGCATCGGGTGGTATCTGCTGCCCGGCGCCATAGCCGGAGCGGTGAGCGACTCGGTCGGCGGGGTCGCGGCGCGGCGGTTCGGGCCGCGCGCCGTGGTCCTGGCGGGCGCCGTCGTCACGGTGGTCACCATGACCGCCCTGGCGGCGCTGCACACCTCGGCCTGGCAACTCGTACTCGCGAAGGTGCTGGCGGCGTTCGCGGCGGGCGTCGGTACGACGGCCCTGGTCGCCCGCACCGCGGCGGCGGTCAATGCCCGCGACACCGGTATCGCCACCAGCCTGCTCGTGGTGACGCGGGTGATCGGCGTCGCGATGGGCGTCCAGATCGCCGGGGCGATCCTCGACGCCGGCACCGGCGCGTCCGGCCTGCCGGCCGAGTCGGCCTTCGTCACCGGCTTCGCCGTCGCCGGCCTCGTCGCCGCGCTCTCACTGCTCGCTGTCCGTATCACGAAGAAGGAGGCCCGCGTATGAGCAGGTTCCAGAAGCGCAAGGTGCTGATCTCCGGGGCGAGCGTCTCCGGACCCGCGCTCGCCTACTGGCTGCACCGGGCCGGGTTCGCCGTCACGGTGGTGGAGAAGGCCCCCGCGCTCCGCGGCGGCGGCTACCCGATCGACATCCGCGGCACGGCGGTCGAGGTGGTCCGGCGGATGGGGATACTGCCGCGCCTGCGGGACGCGCACATCGACTCGCGCCGCTTCACCTTCCTCGACGCCGACGGCGGCGAAGTGGCCTCGGTCAGCCCGCGGGCCGTCGCCGGCGGTGCCGACGGCAAGGACCTGGAGGTGCGCCGCGGGGATCTGGCCGCGAGCCTGTACGCGCTCGTCCGCGACGACGTGGAGTTCCTCTTCGGCGACCGCGTCGACCGCCTCGACGATTCCGGGCGGGGCGCCGACGTGACGTTCCGCAGCGGGCGGCGGCGTACGTTCGACCTGGTGGTCGGCGCCGACGGGATGCACTCGCGCACCCGGGAGTCGCTGTTCGGACCCGAGGAGGGGTTCCACCGCTACCTCGGCTACTGCTTCGCCCTGTTCACCATGCCGAACACCTTCGGTCTCACCCGCGAGCTGATGCTGTGGAACGCCCCGGGGAAGGCCGCGGCCCTCTACGCCGTCGGCGCCCACGACGAGGTGCACGCCTTCCTCACCTTCCACCGGCGGCAGCCGCCGCCGGGCGACCTGAGGGACCCGGACGTCCAGCGGGACCTGGTCGCCGACGCCTTCGCGGGCGCGGGCTGGGAGGTGCCCGGGATGGTCGCCGCGATGCGCGACGCGGACGACGTGTTCTTCGACACGGCCGGCCAGATCCGCATGCCCCGCTGGTCCCGTGGCCGTGTCGCGCTCGTCGGGGACGCCGCGTACGCGCCCTCGTTCCTGACCGGCCAGGGCACGAGCCTCGCGCTCGCCGGCGCCTACATGCTCGCCCACGCCCTGGCCGCGAACCCCGGCCACACGTCGGCCTTCGCCGCCTACGAACGCGGCCTGCGCGACTTCGTCGCCGCGAACCAGGCGCTGGTCGACATCGGCGGCGCCACGCTCTTCCCCACGACGGCGAAGGCCCTGGAGCGGCGCAACACCATGCTGCGCGGCCTTGTCACCATGCCCGCCGCGCCGGCGCGGCCGGCCCATGCGGGCCTGGCGCTGCCGGACTTCGTACCGCCGGCGTGACCGTCAGGCCGGGCGTTCCCCGTCGCCGTCGCCCTCCGGCGAGGCGTGCACCAGGCCCGTGCGGTACGCGATGACGACGAGCTGGGCCCGGTCGCGGGCCTCCAGCTTCGTCATCGCGCGCTGCACATGGGCGCGGACCGTGAAAGGGCTGAGGAACATCCGCTCGGCGATCTCCTGGTTGGACAGCCCGGTGGCGACCAGCGCCACCATCTCGCGCTCGCGCGGGGTGAGCACGGCGAGCCGTTCGGGGTGGTGCCGCGGGGCGTCGTCCGGGGTGGCGAGGAAGCGGGCGACCAGGGAGCGGGTGGCGGCGGGCGAGAGCAGGGTGTCGCCGGCGGCGATCGTACGGACCGCGTCCACGAGTTCCTCGGCCCCGATGCCCTTGCCGATGAAGCCGCCGGCTCCCGCGCGCAGCGCCTGTGCGACGTACTCGTCCGTCTCGTACGTGGTGAGGATCAGGATCCGGCTGCCGCGCAGCCCGGGGTCCGCGGCGATCTCCGCCGTGGCGCTGAGGCCGTCGACCTCGGGCATGCGGATGTCCATGACCACCACGTCCGGGCGCAGTTCGCGGGTCAGGCTCACCGCCTCCCTGCCGTCCGCGGCCTCGCCGACGACGGTGATGTCGTCGGCGGTGTCGAGGAGCATCCGGAAGGCGCCGCGCAGCAGCGCCTGATCGTCGGCGAGCAGTACCCGTAGCGTCACGGCGCCTCCCCTGTCCCTTCGTCGCCCGTCCGTTCGCCCTCGGTCTCCTGGCCGGTCGTACGCCCCTGCGCGGTTGCCGCCGGCTCGATCGCGCGCGGGGTGTCCTTGGCGGGCGGCAGGGGCAGTTCGGTGGAGACGAGGAAGCCGCCCTCGGGGCGGCTGCCCGCGGAGAGCCGTCCCCCGACCGCGGTGGCCCGTTCGCGCATCCCGATCAGACCGTAGCCCGGCGCGCGCTCGCCCGCGGCAGGTGCCGTACGGGCGCCTTCGCCGCCGCCTCCGCCGTCGTCGGCGACGGTGATGGTCACGCGGTCGCGGTTCCACACGAGGCGCACCCGGGCGCTGCCGGTGCCGGCGTGCTTGGTCACGTTGGTCAGTGCCTCCTGGACGATGCGGTACGCGGTGAGGTCCACCCCCGGCGGCAGCGGCCTGGCCGGGCCCTCCTGGTCCAGGGACACCGCCAGACCCGCGCGGCCGAAGGATTCGAGGAGCGTGGGCAGCCGGGACAGTCCGGGTGCCGGTTCTGCGGGCTCGGAGGCATCCCCGGACTGGCGCAGCAGTCCGACCGTGGCGCGCAGGTCGTCGAGCGCGTCGCCGGTCGTCTGGATCAGCTCCGCCAGGCTCTTACGGGTCTGCTCGGGGCGGGAGTCGAAGAGGTGGGCGGCGACCGTGGCCTGCGCGTTGGCCAGGGTGATCTGGTGGGCCACCAGGTCGTGCAGCTCCCGGGCGATGCGCAGCCGTTCCTCGGCGACCCTGCGGCGCGCCTCGCTCTCCCGGCTCTTCTCCGCCCGCCGGGCCCGTTCCTCCACGGCCGACAGATACGCCCGCCGGTTGTGCGCCGAGTGCCCGAGCACGCCGGCCACCAGCGGGAACGCCGCCACCGAGCCCATCCGGCTCGCGTCCTGCCAGGACAGGTCCTCGAACCAGGGGGTGGTGGCCAGCAGCAGCGCCGCGGAGGCGACCGACACCACGCCCGCGGCGCGCAGTTCGGTGCGGGCGTGGAGCGCGTAGGCGTAGGCGGCGATCACGGCGGGGGCCATGATCGGCGGGCTCAGCAGGAGGCCCAGGGGCGGCACCAGCAGCCCGACCGCGGTCGTGGCCGCCAGGGCGGCCAGGGGCGCCCGGTGCCGTACGGGCAGCACGGCACAGGACGCCACGGCGATGAGATAGGCGGCGGCGGGCGGCGGGGCCAGCCTGTCGTCGACCTGCACCACGCCGCCGAGCAGGCAGAGCGTGAACGCCGTCGCCATGACCGCCGCTTCCCGCCACCACGTACGGCGTGGTCGCCGGCCGCCGCCGCCCGTGTTCGTCATGGCCGGATCAGTGCCGGCCGATGGGCAGCCGCGGCACCGCCGCGTCCGGCCCGCTCGCGGGGGCGGGGACCCGCCTGCTCAGCGCCTCGCCCTCGATGTCCACGTTCGGCAGCACACGGTTCAGGATACGAGGCAGCCACCAGGCCCGGTGGCCGAGCAGCGCCAGGACCGCGGGCACGATCGCCATCCGGACCACGAAGGCGTCGAAGGCGACGGCGGCGGCGAGGCCCAGGCCCATCGTCTGGATGGTCGGGCTGCTCATCCCGACGAATCCGGCGAAGACGCTGATCATGATGATCGCCGCGGCGGCCACCACCCGGCCGCTGTGCCGGAACCCGTTGACGATCGCCTCGCCGGGCGACGCGCCGTGGACGTACGTCTCCCGCATCCGGGTGAGGAGGAAGACCTCGTAGTCCATGGCGAGGCCGAACACGATGCCGATGACGAGGATCGGCATCAGCGACATGACCGGCCCGGTCTGCTCGATGCCGAGCAGACCGGCACCCCAGCCCCACTGGAAGACGGCGACGAGGACGCCGAAGGCGGCACCGACCGACAGCAGGAAGCCGAGCGCGGCCTTGAGCGGGACCAGGATCGAGCGGAAGACCACCATCAGCAGGAGCACCGCCAGGCCGATGACCACGGTGAGATACGGGACGAGGGCGTCGGACATGGCTTCGGAGATGTCGATGTTCATCGCGGTGGTGCCGGTGACCAGGACGGCGGCGCCCGTGTCTGCCTCGACACCGGCGGCGGCGTCGCGGATCGAGTTCACCAGGTCCTTGGTCTCGCCGCTGTTGGGCGCGGTCTCCGGGACGGCGGTGAGGACGGCCGTCTCCCCTTCCTTGTCGAGCACCGGGTCGCCGACCGAGGCGACGCCGTCGAGGTCCCGTACGGTCGTGCCGACCAGATCGGTGGCCGCCTCGGCGTCCGCGGCCTCCGAGGTGTCGACGACCACGGTCAGCGGGCCGTTGAAGCCGGGGCCGAAGCCGTCCGACAGCAGGTCGTAGGCGCGGCGCTGGGTGGTCTCGACCGACTTGGACTCGTCGCCCGGCAGACCGAGTTCCAGGCTCAGCGCCGGTACGGCGACGGCGCCGAGGCCGAGCCCGGCGACCAGCAGCACGGCCACCGGCCGCCGCAGGACGAACCGCGCCCAGCGGACGCCGAGACCGGGCCGGCCGGCCGCGGCGGGCACCGCGTGCGGACGTCCCCCGGCGCGCCGGGCGGCCTTGCGGGCGGCCCGGGACAGCACCCGCGGGCCGGCGAAGCCGAACATCGCGGGGACCAGGGTGAGCGCCACGAGCACGGCGAGGGCCACCGCTCCCGCGCCGCCCATGCCCATCTTGGTGAGTTCGGGAATGCCGACGACGCCCAGCCCGACCAGGGCGATGAAGACGGTCGCGCCGGCGAAGACCACGGCGGACCCGGCCGTGCCCACCGCCCGGCCCGCGGCCTCCTCCGGCTCGCTGCCCCGGGCGAGTTCGTCGCGGAACCGGGAGGTGATGAAGAGCGCGTAGTCGATGCCTACCGCCAGCCCCAGCATCAGCGCCAGGATGGCGACGGTGGACGTCAGGCCCAGCGGCACGGCCAGGGCGGAGACCAGGCCGAAGGCGATGGCCACACCCGCGAAGGCGGTCAGCAGGGAGAGTCCGGCGGCGACGAGCGAGCCGAGGGCGAGGACCAGCACCACCGCGGCCACCGCCACGCCGATGATCTCCGTCGTCCCGCCCGGCTCCTCCTCCGCATCCAGGGCGGAGCCGCCGATCTCCACGGTCAGCCCCGCGTCCCGGGCCTGGTCCGCGGCGCCCTCCAGGGCGCTCTTCGTCGGCCCCGTCAGGTCGACGGCGTCGGCGGTGTAGGTGATCGTGGAGTAGGCGACGGTGCCGTCCTCGCTGACGTCACCGGCCTCGTACGGGTCGGTGGCCGACGCGACCTGCTCGCCGCCGTCCAGCGAGCCGAGCGCGTCCGCGACGGCCGCCCTGTTCTCCTGCGCCGTCACCCGCTGCCCGTCCGGGGCCTGGAACACCAGGCGGGCCTCGGCCCCCTGCGCGTTGTTGTCGGGGAAGCGCTGGTCGAGCAGGTCGAACGCCTTCTGCGACTCGGTGCCGGGCATGGAGAGGTCCTCTTCCTCCCCGGCCGGCGCCACGGCGGCGGCGACGCCGGCCAGCACCAGGGCGACCAGCCACGTGCCACCGACGAGCCGGCGCCGCCGGAAGGCCCACCGCCCGATCCGGTAGAGATATGTCGCCACTTCTCGATCACTCCAGACACCGCTAGGAACGGGGAATGCGCGAGATCTCGCGCCCTTCCCACACTCCCGGCCGGCGCCCGGCGGGACATCGTCTGCCGTGGCCGTCTTCGCCTGGTGCGCCCGGACCAGTCACCGGGGCGTCCTGGTGCCTACGCACCACAGGCCCCCCGCTGACCTGCGCTAGCCCGACGGCACCCACTCGCCGTCCTCGAAGTCCTCCACGAAGAAGCTGTCGTGCCGGACGCGGAACTGCTTCAGCTCCTCGCCGCCGCGCCGCGACATCTGCGCGACCCGCTCGAAGTACTCCTCGCGCGGCGCGCCCGGGGAGAAGAGCATGAGCATCCGGACTGGCTCGTCGGTGGCGTTCCTGAAGGCGTGCAGCCCGCCGACCGGCACATACAGGAAGTCCCCGCTGCCTCCCGTCACCCACCGGTCGCCGTCGTACAGCTCCAGCTCGCCGGAGATCACGTAGAAGGACTCCGACATCGCCTTGTGGAAGTGCGTTCTGGCTCCCGGCGAGCGCGGACCCAGTTGCACGTCGTAGAGCCCGAACTCGCCGCCGGTGGACCCCTCGGTGGCGAGGTAGCGGGTGAAGCCGCCGGGCGAGGTGATGTCCGGCGGGGCATCGGCGGGCCGGAACACCGCGTTCACCTCGCCCTTCCCACCGTGGTAGCGGGGCTCGGGGTAGGCGAGGTCTTCGGGGTACGACATGGGTGCGCTCCTTCCGGCGGTCCTCCGGCATCGTGTCCCGGGCGCCGCCCAGGCGGCATCGGGCAACCGGATGATCTTCGCCGGCGGCGGGCCGAGACCCGCGGACCTAGGCCGGAGCGGCGTCGTCGCGCCGGAGGGACTAGGCGGGGCCCTCGCCGCTCGCGCGGGGGTCGGGGGTGCGGTGTTCGGCGGCGATGCCGAAGCGGCGTTCGCCCGTGGCAGATCCGGCGCTGCGGGACTGGTGCACGCCGGAGACCGTGGTGATCACCTGCTCCTCGGCCGCCGGGTGCTCGGGATTTTCGAGTTTCTCCAGGTCGGCGGCGGAGACCAGGGCCACGAGGGGTCGGCCGTGGCGGGTGACCACGACCCGCTCGCCGCCGTAGACCACGCGGTTGATCAGGTCGGCCAGCTCTGCGCGGGCTTGCGTCACCGGGATTTCGTACGCCATGCTCCCAGCATAACCGGATGTACGTCCTGTACATTTCGTACGGTGGGTCGCGCAAGCGAGAGGGAGAGGTGCTGACGGCCATGGACAGCCCCACGGCGCGCTACGTGCTGCCGGAGTTCACCGAGCGGACGAGCAGCGGGGTGCGCACGCAGGATCCGTACTCGAAGCTGCTCGAGGAGCGCATCGTCTTCCTGGGCACACAGGTGGACGACACCTCGGCGAACGACGTGATGGCCCAGCTGATGCACCTGGAGCACGCCGCGCCCGACCAGGACATCTCGCTGTACATCAACTCGCCCGGCGGCTCGTTCACGGCGATGACCGCGATCTACGACACGATGCAGTTCGTCACCAGCGACATCGAGACCGTCTGCCTCGGCCAGGCGGCGTCCGCCGCCGCCGTGCTGCTGGCCGCCGGCACCCCCGGCAAGCGGTACGTGCTGCCCGGGGCGCGGGTCCTCATCCACCAGCCGTCGTTCGCGGAGCCGGTGCGCGGGCAGGCGACCGACCTGGAGATCCACGCGAAGGAGCTGCTGCGCCATCGCGAGCTTCTGGAAGAACTCCTCGCCAAACACTCCGGGACCCCGATCGAGCAGATCCGCGAGGACATCGAGCGCGACAAGATCCTCGACGCCCCGGCGGCCGTCGCGTACGGGCTGGCCGACCGGCTGACCGAGAGCCGCAAGGGCCCGAGCACGCCCCGCTACGGCAGGTGAGCGGCCGTGCTGCCGCCCGAACTGCCGCCGCTGCCCGCGCTCACGCGCGCGGAGGCGGAGCTGATCGACCGCTATCTTGACGCCGTCGACCAGTTGGGCCGGATCAATCCCGCGCGCGGCGCGGACACGTACGCGGGGCTGCGCGCCGCGCAGGCGCTCGTCCGCACCGCCGTCGGGCTGCGGGACGCGCTGGCGCTGATGCACGAGCGGCGCGAGACCCGGATCCACGCCTCGACGATGGCGCGGGCGCTGCGGGTGCTCGACGGGGAGCGGCGCTGCCGGCTGGTGGCGGTGCCGCCGGGGCCGCGGGAGCCCGACGGGGCGCCGTGACGGTCGGCCGGCCCGGGTTTCGTACGGCCGGGTAGGTTGGCCGCGTTCCGCCCGCCGCGCATCGAGGAGCAAGCCGCCATGTGTCCGCAGCCCGGTGATCCCGCACCCGCCACGACGCTCTCCTACGGAACCGGCGGACCGGACGGCGGCCGGCTCGCCGCGCTGCTGGCCGCCGCCGCCCGCGGCGACTTCCCGCCGCCGGACGGCGCGGTGACCGTGCTGCCGCAGCCGTCGCCCCGGGACGCCGGCGTCCTCGCCCTCACCGGCAGCAACGTCGTCTTCGCCGACGCCGACCCGGCGTGGATACGCGGCCTGCTGCCCGCCGACGACCTGTCCGCCCCGCTGAACCCGCCGTTCCTCGACGCCCTCACCGCCCGTCTCGGCCGCACCGTGAACAACATCGACGCCCTGCTCGTCGCCGACCCCCTGCCCGGCCCGGCGCCGCTGCCGCTCGCCCCCGACACCGACGGCTCCCATCCCCGGCTGCGCCGCGCCCTGCGCCACCGCGACGACGTACGCGCCTGGACCGTCCCCGGCGCCACCGTGCTGCTCGGCCGCGGCGTGGCCGGGCGCTGGGAGGCCGCCGTGGAGGTGGAGCCGGGCGCCCGGGGGCGCGGTCTCGGCCGGCGGCTGGCGACGGCGGCCCGGCACCTGGTGCCGCCGGGCGAGCCGCTGTGGGCGCAGGTGGCGCCGGGCAACGCGGCGAGCGTGCGGGCGTTCCTGGCCGCCGGGTTCCGCCCGGTGGGCGCGGAGGCGCTGCTGGTGGTAGACGAGGAGTAGAACGGGCCGATCGGGCAACCGGGTAGGACATGGAGCGAGACCGGAGCGAGGACGACAACGGCACGACGACGCCGGCCGGACGGGTGGCGGATCATGCGGAGTTCGCGGCGGACGTGCGCCGCGAGACCCCGCTGGAGCGGGACGACCGCAACTTCGTGGAGCTGCTCCAGGAACTGCGGGTGACGCAGACGGGCGTACAGATCCTCTTCGCCTTCCTGCTGACGCTCGCGTTCACCGAGCGCTTCACCGAACTGGACTCGCTCCAGCGCGGCACGTACGTGACGACGCTGCTGCTGTCCGTGGGTGCGGCGGTGCTCTTCACCGCGCCCGCCGCGGTGCACCGGGGGCTGTTCCGGCGCGGCGCGAAACGGCGCATCGTCGACGTTTCCTCGCGGCTGGCGGCGGCGGGTCTCGGCGTGCTGGCGCTCGCGCTGACCGGGGCCGTGACGCTCGTGGTGGACGTGGTCCTGGGGCGCACGGCGGGGATCGCGGCGGGCGCGTCGGTGCTGTTGTTCATCGCGGGGCTCTGGGCGGCGCTGCCGTGGGGCCTGAGCCGGAGCCTCGCCTCCCGCGCGTCGAGGAAGGACGACGGGCCGGGCTGAGCCCGGCGCACCCGCACGCTCTCAAGGACGCCGGCCCGGGGCGTCAGAGGGTGCCCGGGTCGGTGTTCGCGCCGCAGAGCACGACGGCCACCCGCTCCCCCGCCCGCGGCTTGTACGCGCCCGTGGTCAGCGCCGCGAGCGCCGCGCCCGCGGCGTGCTCGACGACGAGCCGGTGCTCGTCCCAGAGCCGCCGCCGGGCCGCCGCGATGTCGGCGTCGGCGACGAGCACCGAGGTGGTGCCCGGCCGCTGCGCCCAGGCCAGCGCGTCGCGCGAGGTACGGGACGCGCCCAGGGAGTCCGCGGCGACGGAGTCGACCGGGACGTCCACCACCTCGCCGGCCGCCAGCGCCGCGTTCAGCGCCCGGCAGTTCTCCGGTTCGACGGCGACGACGCCGATCCCCTGCCGCGCGGCGGCTGCCGCGACGCCCGCGAACAGCCCGCCGCCGCCGACCGCGACCACGACGGTGTCGACGCCGCCGGGCACCGCGGCCACGATCTCCGGCAGCAGGGTCCCGGCGCCGGCGGAGATCAGCGGGTGGTCGTAGGCGTGGGAGGCGAGTGCGCCGGTCTCCTCGGCCATCGTGCGGGACGCGGCCAGCGCCTCGCCGTACGTCCGGCCCGTCAGCCGTACGTCGGCGCCGAGGCCGCGTAGCCGCTCGACCTTGAACTCCGGTGCGGTGGCGGGCAGGAAGACGTGCGCGGGGACGCCGTGGCGGGCGGCGGCCCAGGCGCAGGCGAGCCCGGCGTTGCCGCCGGAGGCGATGAGCACGCCGGCGTCCGGCATGGTGCCGGCGGCGGCGTGGGCGGCGGTGAAGTTCAGCGCGCCGCGCGCCTTGAAGGAGCCGGTGTGCTGGAGGAATTCGAGCGCGAACCACACGTCGGCGTCCGGTACCACCTCGGTGCCCGCGGGTGCGACGGCGACCGGGCGGACCCGGCCGGCGATGCGCTGCGCGGCGGCGTGGACGTCCTCGTGGCTGAGGGGCTGGTCGGTCATGCTTCCAGGGTGGACCAGCGCGGCGCCGCGGGCGTGACCGGGGGGCGTAGCTCAGGGCACGGGCGCCGCGCGCCAGGGCAGGGCGATCCACACCGTCTTGCCCCCGTCCGCCGTCGGCGTGATGGACAGCCGTCCGCCCCACTCCGCGACGAGGCACCGGATGATGACCAGGCCGCGCCCGTTGTCCTGCTGGACGGCGGCCGGCAGCCGGCGGGGCCAGCGCGGGTGGCTGTCGCTGACGCCGACGCGCAACTGCTCCCGTACGAGCAGCATCCGCACCGTGAACGTCGGCGACTGCCCGCGGGTGTGCTGAACGGCGTTCGTGGCCAGCTCGGATACCACCAGGCGGACGGTGTCCGCGGCCTCCGTGCCTTCCGGCAGACCCCATTTCCCGAGAATGTCAGTGACATATTTACGCGCCCGCGTGACCGAAGCAGCCTCACTAGGCAAGGTGACGGATGCTTCGTGCTGGTCTGCCATTGCGCCGCCGTCCCTTTCGCACGCGCGTACCGGACTCAGACGCGTGCCTGACGAAGTCGAGGACCTCTTCAGGTTGTTGTTCGCGTCACGGTGCCATCGATCGTGCCCGGCGCGCGAGCGCTGCACCAAGTTATGCATATATCTGTCGCTCGAAGCGGTGAACTCTGCCGCGAGAGACCGTATTTGGACGGCAGACTGGCCGTTGTGACGCGTTCGGATGAGCGGCCGGGAGGGGCCTCATGCGCAACGAGCCGGCGGTACGCCGTGCCAAGCTGGGCGCGGAGCTGCGCAGGCTGCGCGGCAAGGCCGGGCTGACCAGCGAGAAGGCGGCGGAGCGGGTCGGCTGGCACCAGTCGAAGATCAGCCGCATCGAGACCGGCAGGTCCGCTGCCAAGGCCGCGGACGTGTGCCGGCTGCTGGACGCGTACGGAGTCACCGACCCCGAGCTGCGCACGCTGCTGGAGACGCTGGCCACGGCGCCGCGCGGCGGTCGCACGGACCGCTGGTGGAGCGAGTACCGCGAGCTGCTGCCGGCCGCGTACCGGGACTTCATCAGCCTGGAGGCGGAGGCGTCCGCGGTGCGCACGCTGGAGACGTCGGTGGTCCCCGGGCTGCTCCAGACGCGGCGGTACGCGCTGGCGGTGACCAGGGCGGCCGTCGCCGGTGCGGGGCGGCGCGAGGTGGAGTCGCTGGTGGAGGTGCGGATCGCACGGCAGGCCGTGCTGCGCGCGGCGCGCCCGCCGCGGCTGCACGCGGTGCTCGACGAGGCGGTGCTGCGGCGGCACGTGGGCGGTCCGGGGGTGATGGCGGAGCAGTTGCGGCACTTGCGGCGGATGGGCACGCTTCCGCACGTACGGGTCCAGATCCTGCCCTTTTCCGCCGGAGAGCACGTCGGCCTCACCGGACCTTTCGTTATCTTCTCTTACTCGCGCAGTTCTGATCTCGATGTGGTCGTTGTCGACCATTTGATGAGTAGCCTTCACCTGGAAAGGAAAGAAGACTTACGGGCGTATGTGACCGCCTTTGCTTCGCTACAGGCAGGCGCCCTTTCGCACGAGGAGTCCATGTCGTTCATAGCCGCGCTCGGCGCGGGCGCAAAGGAGGCACCATGACCGCAATGCCTCGGTACGTCTCCTCCAGTACGGCACTCGACGACCTCAGGTGGCGGCGCAGTTCGCACAGTACGGGGGCGAACAACTGCGTCGAGGCCGCCTATCCCGTGGGAGCCGGCTCCGGCGGGCTGCTCGCCGTCCGTGACTCCACCCAGGTGGAGGGGCCCGCGTTACTCTTCCGGGCCGAGGCGTGGCGGGCGTTCGTCGCGGCCGTGAAGGACGGCGAGTTCGCCGGGGGCGCGCGGGTCGCGTACGCCTAGCGCGCGGGCGCCCGCCGCTCCGGTCACGGGGCCGCGGGCGCCGTGCGTACGACCGTTTCGACCGCGGTCCCCACCTGCTGGTCCGTCAGGTCCGCGCGGGCCGTCAGCCGCAGCCGCGAGATGCCGTCGGGGACCGACGGCGGGCGGAAGCAGCCGACCGCCACGCCCGCCGCGCGGCACGCCGCCGCCCACGCCACCGCAGCCTCGGGCGCCGGGGCCCGTACCGACACCACCGCCGCGTCGGGGCGTACGGCCGTCAGCCCGGCGGCCGTCAGCCCGCCGTGCAGCGCCGCGGCCGTCCTGCGGGCCGCCGCGGCCCGCTCGGGCTCGCGGCGCAGCAGGCGCAGCGCGGCGAGCGCGGCGCCCGCGGCGGCGGGGGCGAGCCCGGTGTCGAAGATGAACGTCCGCGCGGTGTTGACCAGGTGCTCGATCACCCGCGCCGGCCCCAGCACCGCACCGCCCTGGCTGCCCAGCGCCTTCGACAGCGTGACGGTGGCGACGACGTCGCCCGCGCCCGCCAGGCCCACCGCGTGCGGCGTGCCGCGCCCGCCGTCCCCGAGCACGCCGAGCCCGTGGGCGTCGTCCACCAGCAGCCCGGCGCCGTACGCGCGGCAGGCCGCCGCGAGCGCGGGCAGGTCCGCGGCGTCGCCGTCGACGGAGAAGACCCCGTCGGAGACCGCGAGCGCGCGTCCGGCGAAGCCGTGGAGCGCCTTGGCCACCGAGTCGGCGTCGGCGTGCGGCACGACGGCGACGTGGGCCCGGGACAGCCGGCAGCCGTCGATGAGCGAGGCGTGGTTGCCCGCGTCCGAGACCACGAGGGTGCCGCGGTCGCTCAAAGCGGTGACGGCGGCGAGGTTTGCCCCGTAGCCGGAGGAGAAGACGAGCGCGGCTTCGAAGCCGCAGAAGGCGGCGAGTTCGGCCTCCAGCTCCGCGTGCAGCGCGGTGCTGCCGCTGACGAGCCGGGAGCCGGTGGCGCCCGCTCCCCAGCGCTCGGCCGCCGCGGCCGCGGCGGCGGTGACCTCGGGGTGGCGGGCGAGGCCGAGGTAGTCGTTGCCGCAGAGGTCGAGCAGCGGCGCGTCGTACGCGCGGGGGCGCAGGGCGCGTACGAGACCGGCGCGCCGCCGCTCCTCGGCCTGCGCGTCGATCCAGTCGAAGGCGTGACGGGGCATGCGGTTCCTCGGCTCGGCGGGCTGTGTCTGCACCGTAATGCGCGTGCGGGCGCGCGGCGGTGTGGCGATGAGCACAGAAGACGGGGGCGGCCGTTGTGCGGTACCCCATTGGCCCGGGCCGGTGCGGTGGGCGAGGATCTGCGCCATGGACCTGCTTTCGACGCTGGTGGACAAGGGGCTGCGGCGCGAGGCGCCCACCCGTGACGAGGCCCTGGCCGTGCTGCGCGTGGCCGACGAGGACGTGCTCGACGTCGTCGCCGCGGCCGGGAAGGTGCGCCGGGCCTTCTTCGGCCGCCGGGTGAAGCTCAACTACCTGGTCAACCTCAAGTCGGGGCTGTGCCCCGAGGACTGTTCGTACTGCTCGCAGCGGCTGGGCTCCGAGGCGGGGATCCTCAAGTACACGTGGCTCAAGGCCGACCAGGCGGCCGACGCCGCGGCGGCCGGTGTGGCGGGCGGCGCCAAGCGGGTCTGCCTGGTCGCCAGCGGGCGCGGGCCCACGGACCGCGACGTCGACCGGGTCTCGGAGACCATCGCGGCCATCAAGGAGCGGCACGGGGAGGTGGAGGTGTGCGCCTGCCTCGGGTTGCTCTCCGACGGCCAGGCGGAGCGGCTGAAGTCGGCGGGCGCGGACGCGTACAACCACAACCTCAACACCTCGGAGGCGACGTACGCGGACATCTGCACCACGCACGGCTACGAGGACCGCGTGCAGACCGTGCAGCAGGCGCAGGCGGCCGGGATGTCGGCGTGCTCCGGACTCATCGCGGGAATGGGCGAGAGCGACGGGGACCTGGTCGACGTGGTCTTCGCGCTGCGCGCGCTGGACCCGGACTCGGTGCCGGTGAACTTCCTCATCCCCTTCGAGGGCACGCCGCTGGGCGGCGAGTGGGACCTCACGCCGCAGCGCTGTCTGAAGATCCTCGCCATGGTGCGGTTCGTATGCCCGGATGTGGAGGTGCGGCTGGCGGGCGGCCGGGAGATCCATCTGCGGACGCTCCAGCCGCTGGCGCTGCACCTGGCCAACTCGGTGTTCCTGGGCGACTACCTGACCAGCGAGGGGCAGGCGGGCAAGGCGGATCTGGAGATGATCGCGGACGCCGGGTTCGAGGTGGAGGAGGCGGGTACGACGACGCTGCCGCCGCACCGGGCCGGCGGGCCGGCCGCGGACGACGCGCTCCCGGACGGCTCGCCCGCGGGCGAGCCGGCGCAGGCGGCGCGTACGGACCTCGTCGCCGTACGGCGCCGCGGGGCCGGCACGGAACTGCCGCCCAATGCCTGAGCCGTTGCCGCCCCGGCGGCTGCTCGACCTGGACCGCGAGCACGTCTGGCACCCGTACGGGCCCATGCCCGGCCGGCAGGAGCCGCTGGTCGTCGACTCCGCCGAGGGCGTACGGCTGCGGCTGGCCGAACCGGCGTGGGGCGTGGACGAGCTGGTCGACGGGATGTCGTCGTGGTGGTCGGCGATCCACGGCTACCGCCACCCGGCGCTCGACGCCGCCGCCCGCGGGCAGTTGGAGCGGATGAGCCACGTGATGTTCGGCGGGCTCACCCACGAGCCGGCGGTGCGGCTGGCGGCGCGGCTGGTGGAGGTCACGCCCGAGCCGCTGCGGCACGTGTTCCTCAGCGACTCGGGCTCGGTGTCGGTCGAGGTCGCGGTCAAGATGTGCCTCCAGTACTGGCGTTCACGCGGCCGGCCGGACAAGCACCGGCTGATGACCTGGCGCGGCGGCTACCACGGGGACACCTGGCAGCCGATGTCGGTCTGCGACCCGGACGGCGGCATGCACGACCTGTGGTCCGGCGTGCTGCCGCGGCAGTTGTTCGCCGGGGTGCCGCCCGCGGGCTTCGACGCGCCGGTGGACGGGGCGTACGAGCGTGAGCTGCGCGACCTCGTTGCCCGGCACGCGGACGAACTGGCGGCGGTGATCGTCGAGCCCGTCGTGCAGGGCGCGGGCGGCATGCGGTTCACCGCGCCCGGCTATCTGCGGGTGCTGCGCGAGGCGTGCGACGCACACGGCGTGCTGCTGGTGTTCGACGAGATCGCCACCGGCTTCGGCCGCACCGGGGAGTTCTTCGCCGCGGACCACGCGGGCGTCACCCCGGACGTGATGTGCGTGGGCAAGGCGCTGACCGGCGGCTATCTGTCGATGGCCGCGACTCTGTGCACCCCCCGGGTCGCCGAGGGCATCTCGGAGGGCGAGGTTCCGGTACTCGCCCACGGCCCGACGTTCATGGGCAACCCGCTCGCCTCCGCCGTCGCCCTGGCCTCGCTCGACCTGCTGGCCGACGGCGGCTGGCGGCAGGACGTCAAGCGCATCGAGAGCGGGCTGCGGGAAGGGCTGGCCGCGGCCGCGGAGCTGCCGGGGGTGGTGGACGTACGGGTGCTGGGCGCCATCGGCGTCGTGCAACTTGACCACCACGCGGACATGGCCGCCGCCACCCGGGCCGCGGTCGAGGCGGGCGTGTGGCTGCGCCCGTTCCGCGACCTGATCTACACCATGCCGCCGTACGTGACGGGGGACGCCGACGTCGCCCGCGTCTGCGCCGCCGTGCGCGCCGCGGCGGCGGCCGGCTGACCGGCGGGGAAGGGCGAGTCGATGGGCAGCGTGCTCGTGGTCACCGGCACCTCGACCGGGGTGGGCAAGACGGTCGTCACCGCCGCCGTGGCCGCCGCGGCGCTGGCGCGGGGTCGTTCGGTGGCCGTACTGA
Source organism: Streptomyces sp. 184 (assembly GCF_045781775.1). Lineage (NCBI taxonomy): Bacteria > Bacillati > Actinomycetota > Actinomycetes > Kitasatosporales > Streptomycetaceae > Streptomyces > Streptomyces sp. 184. Next base: position 4,393,721 of record NZ_CP123230.1, read on the forward strand.
AGCCGGCGCAGACCGGCGTGGCGCCCGGCGAACCCGGCGACGCCCAGGAGGCGGCGCGCCTCGCCCCGGGCATCGAGGCCGTGGAGCTGGCCCGCTTCCCCGAGCCGCTGGCGCCGGCGACGGCCGCCCGCCGCGCGGGGCTGCCGCCGCTCACGGCGGCGGACGCGGCGGGGATGGTGGAGAAGCTGGGGCACGAGTACGACCTGGTGCTCGTGGAGGGCGCCGGCGGGCTGCTGGTGCGGCTGGACGACGCGGGCGGCACGCTGGCGGAGGTGGCGCGGCTGGTGGCGGCGCCGGTGCTGGTCGTGTCCGCCGCCGGGCTCGGCACGCTCAACGCCACCGAGCTGACCACCGAGGCGCTGCGCCGCCGCGGCCTGGCGTGCCCCGGCGTGGTGGTCGGCAGTTGGCCTGCGGAACCGGATCTGGCGGCCCGGTGCAACCTGGCGGACCTGCCGGCCACGGCGCGGGTGCCGCTGCTGGGCGCCGTGCCGGAGGGCGCCGGCGCGTACGGTCCCGAGGCGTTCGGCGTGGCGGCGCCCGGGTGGCTCGCGCCGGCGCTCGGCGGGCACTGGGAGGCCGACGACTTCCGCGCCCGGCAGGCCCCGGCCGGGCCCCCGGGGGGACAATCGCAGTGACCCCGCTCGCCAGGAGGCCGGTATGCCGACACCGCCGCGCGCCGCGAAGGACACCGTGTACCACCCGCGCTTCGCGCGCTTCTACGCCCGCCTCAGCGTCGCCGCCGACGAGCGCGGCGGGGTCGCCGAGCTGCGCGGGGAGCTGCTGACCGGCCTCTCCGGCCGGATCGTGGAGATCGGCGCCGGAAACGGGCTGAACTTCGCGCACTACCCGCCCGCCGTCTCCGAGGTCGTCGCCATCGAGCCGGAGCGCCACCTGCGGCAGCTCGCCGTGGAGGCGGCGCTGCGCGCGGACGTGCCGGTGGACGTGGTGCCCGGGCTGGCCGAGGCGCTGCCGGTCAAGAGCGAGTCGTTCGACGCCGCCGTCGCCTCGCTGGTGCTGTGCTCGGTCGCGGACGTGCCGCGGGCGCTGGACGAGCTGCGGCGGGTGCTGCGGCCGGGCGGCGAGCTGCGGTTCTACGAGCACGGGCGGGCCGAAGGACGGGTGATGCGGGCGGTGCAGCGGGCGGCGGACCGCACGGTGTGGCCGCTGCTGCTCGGCGGCTGCCACTCCGGCCGCGACGTGCTCGGCGAGCTGACCGCCGCCGGGTTCACCCTCGGCGCGTACCGGCGGCTGCGGATGCCGGAGAAGGGGCCGCCGACCCCGGCCTCGTACCACGTCCTGGGCACTGCGCTGCGAGGCTGACGGCCGCTGCGCCCTGCACAGGAGGAGGCGGTCCTCCCTCGGGAGTAGCGGGTTATCCACAGGTGCCACCCGGGAGGGATGCGCGGGGTCGGGCGGGCGGCCTAGTCTCGCTGGCAGGCGGCGTGAATCGTTCGATCAGGCGGCCTGGCAGCACGGGCCCGCCGGACGTACGGCATCGGCGGGCGGGACAGGAACGCGCACCTGGCGCCCAGCTCACGGTCCGATGGGGGAACGGCATTGTCCACACCGGCGGCACTCGACAGACGCGAAGCGGGACCGCCGACCGGGGTCGCGGCCCGGGCCGGCGGGCTGACGAAGACCTACGGCGGCGGCGAGACGGCGGTCGTCGCGCTGGACGCGGTGGACGTGGAGATCCGGCGCGCCCGCTTCACGGCGGTGATGGGCCCGTCCGGCTCCGGCAAGTCCACGCTGATGCACTGCCTCGCGGGGCTCGACACGGTGACCTCCGGGCGGGTCTGGCTGGGCGACACGGAGATCACGGGCCTGGGCGAGCGGGAGCTGACGCGGCTGCGCCGCGACCGGATCGGCTTCATGTTCCAGTCGTTCAACCTGCTGCCCACGCTGAACGCGCTGGAGAACATCACACTGCCGATGGACATCGCGGGCCGCAGGCCCGACCCCGACTGGCTGGACCGGGTGGTCGACACGCTCAGGCTGCGCGACCGGCTCGACCACCGGCCCTCGCAGCTCTCCGGCGGCCAGCAGCAGCGGGTGGCGTGCGCGCGGGCGCTGGCCTCCCGGCCCGAGCTGATCTTCGCCGACGAGCCCACGGGCAACCTCGACTCGCGCTCCGGCCTGGAGGTGCTGGGCTTCCTGCGGGAGGCGGTGGACCGGCTCGACCAGACGGTGGTGATGGTCACCCATGACCCGGGCGCCGCCGCCCACTCCGACCTGGTGCTCTTCCTGGCCGACGGCCGGATCGTGGACGAGATGCCGCAGCCGACGGCCGACGCGGTGCTGGAGCGCATGAAGCGCTTCGACGGCGTCAGGAAGAGCTGAGGCGGCGTGCTCAAGGCGACTCTGCGCAGCTTCTTCGCGCACAAGGGGCGGCTGCTGCTGTCGGCGCTGGCGGTGCTGCTGTCGGTGGCGTTCGTCTCCGGCAGCCTCATCTTCTCCGACACCGTCAGCCGCACGTTCGACCGGCTCTTCGCCTCCACGGCGGCCGACGTCGCGGTCTCCCCGAAGGAGGCGTTCGAGCAGAACCACGGGTTCGGCTCCGGGCTGGTGCCGACGCTGCCCGCCGCCGTCGGCGAGGACGTGGCGAAGGTGCCCGGGGTCGAGGGCGTCCACCTCGACGTCGAGGTGGAGAACCTCACCGTCACCGACGCGGAGAACGAGCCGATCGGCCGGACCACCGGCCCCCCGACGGTCGCCACCAACTGGTACGTCACCGACCGCAGCCCGGTGGAGCTGTCGGACGGCCGCGAGCCGGAGGGCGCCGGCGAGGCGCTGCTCGACAAGGACACCGCCGACCGGAAGAACGTCGAGATCGGCGACACGCTCAACGTCATCGCGCCGCCCGGCACGTTCGGGGTCGAGGTCGTCGGCATCGCGAAGTTCACCACCACCAACCCGGGCGCGGCGGTGGTCTATCTCGACACGGCGGCGGCGCAGCGCCAGTTGCTCGACGACCCGAAGCTGGCCACGTCGGTGTCCGTGGACGCGGCACCGGGGGTGTCGGACGCCGAGCTGAAGAAGCGCGTCAAGGCGGTGCTCGACGGGAAGTACGCCGTGCAGACCGCCGACGAGCAGGCGAAGTCGGCGGCGGAGGAGCTGGGCACGTTCCTCGACATCATCAAGTACGTGATGCTCGGCTTCGCCGGGATCGCCGTGCTGGTCGGCATCTTCCTGATCGTCAACACGTTCTCGATGCTCATCGCCCAGCGCACCCGCGAGCTGGGACTGATGCGCGCGCTGGGCGCGGACCGGCGGCAGGTCCGCCGCTCGGTGCTCACCGAGGCGCTGCTGCTCGGCGTGGCGGGCTCCACGCTCGGGCTGCTCAGCGGCATCGGCCTGGCCGTCGGGCTCATCGAGACGATGGGCCTGCTGGGGATGAACCTGGACGCGGCCGAGATGGTCGTGAGCTGGGTCACGCCGGTCGTCGCGTACGCGGTGGGCGTGGGCGTCACCTTCGTCGCCGCCTATCTGCCCGCCCGGCGGGCGGCGCGGGTCTCCCCCATGGCGGCCCTCGCCGACCTGGAGATCGCCGAGGTCGGCCGGCCGATGCGGGTGCGGGCGGTGATCGGCTCGGTCCTCGGGGTCCTCGGGGCGGTGTCGTTCGTCTTCTGCGCCACGGCGGACCGGACCCGGGACTCCGCGGTCTACCTGGTGGGCGGCGTGGTGCTGACGATGCTCGCCGTGGTGGCGGCAGGACCGCTGCTGGTGCGGCCGGTGATCCGGGTGCTGGGCGGCTGGTTCCCGCGGATCTTCGGCTCCGTCGGCGCCCTCAGCCAGCGCAACGCGCTGCGCAACCCGCGGCGTACCGGCGCGACGGCCGTGGCCCTGATGGTGGGCCTGGCCCTGGTCGGCGGCATGTCGGTGGCCGCCGCGTCGATGACGAAGTCCTTCGACGAGGAGATCGACCGGACGCTGGGCGCGGACTTCATCGTGCAGAGCGACAACTTCGGCCCGTTCCCCCGCGAGGTCACCGCGCGGGTCGAGGACGCGGACGGCGTGGGCCTGGTGGTCCGCCAGCGGTTCGCGCCGCTGCGGGTGACGCTGCCCGACGGCGAGAAGACCAGCACCAGCGCGGGCGCCTTCGACAAGGAGCTGGACCAGGTCAGCCGGCTGGAGTACGCCGCCGGCGGCACCAGCGCCGCGCTCGCCCCCGGGCACGTGGGCCTCCAGCGCGGGTTCGCACGCGACCACGGCATACGTATGGGCAGCAAGCTGGAGGTGGAGTTCCCCAACGGCAAGCGGACCGAGCTGACCGTCGGCGCGCTGACCAAGCAGGAGACCAGCGGCGGGTTCGGCGCGGCGGGCGGCTTCTTCCTGGGCCTGCCGACCCTGGAGGAGCACCTGCCCGGCGGCCAGGAGGCGGCCCTGTTCGTCAACGCCGGGGGCGGCACCGACGCCGACCGGCTGCGCGCGTCGCTGGAGAGCGGACTCGAAAGCTTCCCCCAGGTGAAGGTGCGCGACCAGGCCGACTTCAAGGAGCTGATCCGGGACCAGATCATCGTGCTGCTCTATCTGGTCTTCGCGCTGCTGGGGCTGGCGATCATCATCGCGGTGCTGGGCGTGGTGAACACGCTGGCGCTGTCGGTGGTGGAGCGGACCCGCGAGATAGGCATGCTGCGGGCCATAGGGCTGTCCAGACGCCAGACCCGGCGGATGATCCGGCTGGAGTCGGTCGTGATCGCCGTCTTCGGCGCGCTGCTCGGCCTGGTGCTGGGGCTGGCGTGGGGCGCGGGGGTGCACGAGGTGCTGGCGCTGGAGGGGATGCGCGCCTTCGCCATCGACTGGACGGTGCAGCTCGCCGTGGTGATCGGGTCCGTGCTGGTCGGTCTGCTGGCCGCTCTGCTGCCGGCGCTGCGGGCGTCCCGGCTCAACGTCCTGGCGGCCATCGCGCACGAATGACCGCGGCCCCGGTGGGGCACCCGCCCTGCGTGAACCGAATCGGGTCGACGCGGGCGGACCGCCGGTGATGGGATGCCGGGCATGGACGATCTCCACATCCGGGCCGCGGAGCCCGCGGACGTGCCGGCCGTGCTCGCCTTCTGGAGAGCGGCGGCGGAGGGCACGTCCGTCAGCGACGACGAGGCGGGCGTCGCCGGGCTGCTGGCGCGCGACCCGGGCGCGCTGCTGCTGGCCGAGCGCGGCGGGGAGCTGGCGGGCACCGTCATCGCCGGCTTCGACGGCTGGCGCTGCCATCTGTACCGGCTCGCCGTGCACCCCGGCCACCGGCGGCACGGCGTCGGCACGGCGCTGCTGGCGGCGGCGGAGCGGCGGTTCACCGCCGCCGGCGGCCGGCGGGCGGACGCGATGGTGCTGAACCGCAACGAGCGGGCGCACCACGCGTGGCAGGCGGGGGGCTACGTACGCCAGGAGCAGTGGAGCCGCTGGGTCAAGCCGCTTGCGGCCGGGTGAGCGCGGTCGCCGCGCGGCGGCCGCGACCCTGCGTGATCATGAGACGGAGGTGACCCGATGACCGAAGTGCTGCTGCTGGTCCTGGCTCTGGCGCTCTGCCTGGCCTGCGGCCTGTTCGTGGCCGCCGAGTTCTCGCTGACGACGGTGGAGCGGGCCGAGCTGGAGCGGGCCGTGGACCGCGGCGAGCGCGGCGCGGCGGGGGCGCTCCAGGCGGTACGGAGTCTGACGTTCCAGCTCTCCGGCGCCCAGCTCGGCATCACCGTCACCAACCTCGTCGTCGGCATGCTCGCCGAGCCGTCGATCGCGGCCCTGCTCCGCGGCCCGCTGCGCGCGGTGGGCGTCCCCGGCTCGGCCACCTCCAGCGTCGCGCTGGTGCTGGGCACGGCGCTGTCGACCGTGGTCCTCATGGTCGTCGGCGAGCTGGTGCCCAAGAACTGGGCCATCTCCCGGCCGCTGGCCATGGCCAAGCGTGTCTCGGCCTTCCAGCGCACGTTCAGCGCCGTCTTCCGCCCGTTCATCGGCCATCTGAACAACACCGCCAACCGGGTGCTGCGGCTGATGGGCCTGGAGCCGGCCGAGGAGCTGGCCTCGGCGCGCAGCCCGCAGGAACTCGCCGCGCTGGCGCGGCACTCGGCGAAGAAGGGCTCGCTGGAGGCCGACTCCGCCGAGCTGTTCGTGCGCACCCTCGGGCTCGGTGAGCTGACCGCGGAGAACGTCATGACGCCGCGGATGCAGGTCGTCGCGCTGGACGCGGACGCCACCGTCGGGGACGTCGTCGACGCCTCCCGCTCCACCGGACTGTCCCGCTTCCCCGTCTACCGCGGCAGCCTGGACAGCGTCCTCGGCTACGTGCACGTCAAGGACGTCCTCGGCGTCCCCGCCGACCGCCGCGCCCGCCACCCGCTGACCCGGCTGCTGCGGGACCCGGTGCTGGTGCCCGAGACGCTGCCCGTCGCCCACGTGATGGACCGGCTGACGGACAAGCGCTCCATGGCGGTCGTGATCGACGAGTACGGCGGCACCGCGGGCGTGGTGACCATGGAGGACGTGGTGGAGGAGGTCATCGGCCAGGTGCGGGACGAGCACGACCCGCTGGAGACGCCCGACCTGCTGCCCAGCGGCGCGGACCCGGACGGCCGGATGCTCTTCGACGCCGACGGCCGGGTGCGTCCCGACCAGCTCGCGAAGATCGGCCTGCGGGTGCCGGAGGGCCCGTACGAGACGCTGGCCGGGCTGGTCGCCACGGAGCTGGGCCGCATCCCCGCCGACGGCGACGCGCTGGACGTCGGGGGCTGGCGGCTGGACGTCGTGGACGCGACCGGGCGCCGCGCGGCGCGCGTGCTGCTGCACGCCCCGCCGCCGGGCGCGGAGTCCGAGGACACCGGGGACGCGGCGGACGCAGGCGACGCCGGCAGCAGTACCGCCGCCGGCAGGGGGGAGACCGCATGACCGCCGTCCAGTTGCTCATCGGCCTGCTGACGCTCGTGCTCAACGCCTTCTTCGTGGGCGCGGAGTTCGCGCTGATCTCGGTGCGGCGCAGCCAGATCGAGCCGTACGCCCAGGACGGCGACCGCCGTGCGCGCCGCGTGATCTGGGGCCTGGAGCACGTCTCCACGCTGATGGCGGCGGCCCAGCTCGGCATCACGCTGTGCACGCTGGTCCTCGGCGTCGTCGCCGAGCCGGCCATCGCCCATCTGCTGGAGCCCGGCTTCGACGCCGTGGGCGTGCCGCACGGGCTGGTGCACCCGATCTCGTTCGCGATCGCGCTGGCCGTGGCGACGTATCTGCACATGCTGCTCGGCGAGATGGTGCCGAAGAACGTGGCGCTGGCCGACCCGGTGCGCTCCGCGCTGCTGCTCGGCCCGCCGCTGGTCGCGCTCACCCGCGCGCTGCGCCCCGTCGTCTTCACGGTCAACGCCTTCGCCAACGCGCTGCTCAAGCTGCTGCGCGTGCAGACCCGCGACGAGGTCGCGGCGTCGTTCTCCGACGCCGACCTGGCCCGCATGGTGGCGGACTCGGCGGAGGCCGCGCTGCTCGACGACCGCTCCGCCGAGCGGCTGCGCGACGCGCTGGAGCTGGGCCGCCGCCCGGTGAACGACGTGGTGGTGCCCACGGGGCACGTGGTGACCGCGCCCGTGGGCGTCACCCCGGAGGCGCTGGAGGCCCTGGCGGTGGCGTCCGGCTTCTCCCGCTTCCCGGTGGTGGACGACGGCGGCCGCATCCTGGGCTATCTGCACGTCAAGGACGCCCTCGGCGCCGCCGAGCGGGAGACGCCCTTCCCGCGTACGGCCATGCGCCGTATCGCCCGGGTGCGCGCGAGCGCGCCGCTGGACGACGTGCTGACCGCGATGCGCCGCAGCCGCACCCATCTGGCCGCGGTGACCGGCGAGGACGGCCGGGTGACGGGTCTGGTGACCATGGAGGACGTACTGCGCGAGCTGGTCGGCCGGGAGTCGTGACCTGCGGCCCGGCCGCCGGAAGGGCCGTCCGCGGCTGCGGGTAAAATCGACGCTGCCATGGACGCGAACGCCCCTTACACCAGTTTCGTCGCGGTCGGCGACTCCTTCACGGAGGGCATGTCCGACCTCCAGCCCGACGGCACCTACCGCGGCTGGGCGGACCTCCTCGCGGCCCGCCTCGCGGCGACGCAGCCCGGCTTCCGGTACGCGAATCTCGCCGTCCGCGGCAAGCTCATCCGGCAGATCCTCGACGAGCAGGTCGACCGGGCCGCCGCCATGGAGGCCGACGTCATCACCCTCGTCGGCGGCCTCAACGACGCGATCCGGCCGCGCTGCGACATGGGCCGGGTGTGCGGAGTGCTCGAAGAGGCGGTGGCGCGGCTGGCGCCGAACTGCAAGCAGCTCGTGCTGATGCGCAGCCCCGGGCGCAACGGGTCGGTGATGGAGCGGGTCAGACCGCGGATGGAGCAGTTGTTCGCGCACGTCGACGACCTCGCCGCGCGGCACGGCGCGCTGGTCGTGGACCTCTACGGCGCCCGGGTGCTCAGCGACGTACGGATGTGGGACGACGACCGGCTGCACCTGACGCCCGAAGGCCACCGCCGGGTCTGCGAAGCGGTGTGGCAGGTGCTCGGCGGGGCCCCCGAGGACGACTGGATGGGTGCGCTGCCGCCGACGGCGGCACACCCGCCGTGGTTCACCCGCCGGACCGCGGACATCCGCTTCGCCCGTACGCACCTGCTGCCGTGGGTGCACCGCCGGCTCACCGGCCGCTCCTCCGGCGACGGCCGCGCGCCGAAGCGCCCGGAGCTGCTGCCGTACGACGTCTGACACGCGCCCCCGCGCGAGCGAGGCCGGCGCACGCCCCGTGCGCCCGCACCGGCCGGCCGCCCGGCCCGTAGAATCTCCCCACGTGAACAAGCCGCGCATCCCCAACGTCCTGGCCGCCCGCTACGCCTCCGCCGAGCTGGCCGCCCTCTGGTCCCCCGAGCACAAGGTCGTCCTGGAGCGGCAACTGTGGCTCGCCGTGCTGCGCGCGCAGCGGGATCTGGGGATCGAGGTGCCCGAGGGCGCCGTCGCCGACTACGAGCGTGTGCTTCAGGACGTCGACCTCGCCTCGATCGCCGAGCGGGAGAAGGTCACGCGGCACGATGTGAAGGCCCGTATCGAGGAGTTCAACGCGCTCGCCGGGCACGAGCAGATCCACAAGGGGATGACGTCCCGCGACCTGACCGAGAACGTGGAGCAGCTTCAGGTGCGGCAGTCCCTGGAGCTGGTGCGCGACCGGGCGGTCGCGGTGCTGGCGCGGCTGGGCCGGCTGGCCGGCGAGCACGCCGGGCTGGTGATGGCCGGGCGCTCGCACAACGTCGCCGCGCAGGCCACCACCCTGGGCAAGCGGTTCGCCACCGCCGCCGACGAGCTGCTGACCGCGTACGGGCGCGTGGAGGACCTGCTCGCGCGCTACCCGCTGCGCGGTATCAAGGGCCCGGTCGGCACCGCGCAGGACATGCTCGACCTGCTCGGCGGCGGCAAGGGGGGCGCCGCGAGGCTGGCGGAGCTGGAGGGCCGGGTGGCCGGCCACCTGGGCTTCGCCCGCGCTTTCACCTCCGTCGGCCAGGTCTACCCGCGCTCGCTGGACTACGACGTGGTGGCGGCGCTGGTGCAGGTCGCCGCCGCGCCGTCGTCGCTGGCGAAGACGATCCGGCTGATGGCCGGGCACGAGCTGGTCACCGAGGGCTTCAAGCCGGGCCAGGTCGGCTCGTCCGCGATGCCGCACAAGATGAACACCCGCTCCTGCGAGCGCGTCAACGGCCTGATGGTGATCCTGCGCGGCTACGCCTCGATGACCGCCGAACTGGCCGGCGACACCTGGAACGAGGGCGACGTGTCCTGCTCGGTGGTACGCCGCGTGGCGCTGCCGGACGCGTTCTTCGCGCTCGACGGGCTGCTGGAGACGTTCCTGACGGTGCTGGACGAGTTCGGCGCCTTCCCCGCGGTGATCGCCCGCGAGCTTGACCGCTACCTGCCGTTCCTGGCCACCACCAAGGTGCTGATGGCGGCGGTACGGGCCGGGGTCGGCCGGGAGGAGGCGCACGAGGCCGTCAAGGAGCACGCGGTCGCCGCGGCCCTGGCGATGCGCGAGCGCGGCGCCGAGCGCAACGAACTGCTCGACCGGCTCGCCGCCGACGACCGCATCCCGCTGGACCGGGACCGGCTGGAGGCGCTGATGGCCGACCGGCTGTCGTTCACCGGCGCGGCGGAGGAGCAGGTGGCGGCGGTCGCGGCGCGGGTCGAGGAGGTCGTGAAGCGGCACCCGGAGGCGGCGGGCTACGCGCCCGGGGCGATCCTGTGACGCCGCCCGCCCCGGCCCCGTAGCGGATCCCCGAAACCCCGCGGCACCGCCCCCGGATGCCCGCCGGCTACGCGTCCCTGCGGCGCAGCGTCCACCAGCCGGCCAGCATCGCGGCGCCCGCCCACAGGGCGGTGACGGCGAGCCCGGCCAGCGGCGGGAGGTCCGTCGGCGGGTCGGCGAAGAGCACCTGCTGCCCGGCGCGGTCCGGCAGGTAGTCCGCGACTCCCGCCGACGACCCGACGCCGAGCACCATCGACACCACCAGGACGAACGGGATCAGGATGCCCAGCACCGCGATGCCGCTGCGCAGCACGGCGGCGAGCCCCGCGGCGAGCAGGGCCATGAGCGCCAGGTAGACGGCGCCGCCCACGACGCCGAGCAGCGCGCCGTCGTCGCCGGGGCCGAGGGCACGGTCGCCGAGCGCGGCGCCGCCGACCAGGAACGACAGGAACGTCGTCGGCAGCGCGACGGCGAACGTGAGCCAGCCGACGTGGGCGAGCTTGGCGGCGTAGAGCAGCCCGCGCCGCGGCACGGCGGCCAGCGTGGCGCGGATCAGCCCGCTCTGGTACTCGGACGACACCGCGAGGGTGCCGAAGACGATCGCGGCGATCTGACCGGGGCCCACCCCCGTGAGGACGGAGAACAGCGGGTCGAAGTCGCCGTCGACGGTCTCGGCGCCGCCGAGGGCGGCGCTGGCGAGGATGCCGAAGCCGGCGGTGACGAGCAGCACGCAGGCCAGCGACCACACGGTGCCGCGCAGCGTCGTGATCTTGATCCACTCGGAGCGGAGTACGGCGGTGGCGTTCATCGTTCAGACCTCCTTGGTTTCGCTGGTGAACTCCGCCGCCGTGGCGGTCAGCCGGAGGTACGCCTCCTCCAGGTCGGCCCTGCCCCCGACGAACTCCGCCAGCGGCGAGTCGGCGAGCAGCCGGCCGCGGCCGAGCACCACGAGGTGGTCGGCGAACGCGGCGGTCTCCGCCATCAGATGGCTGGAGACGAGCACGGTGCGGCCCTCGTCGGCGAGCCGGCGCAGCAGCCCGCGGATCCACACGATGCCCTCGGGATCGAGCCCGTTGGACGGCTCGTCCAGCAGCAGCACCGGCGGGTCGCCGAGGAGCGCGGCGGCGATGCCGAGGCGCTGGCGCATACCGAGCGAGTACGTCCGTACCCGCCGGCCCGCGGCGGACTCGATCCCGGTCAGCCGCAGCACCTCGGCGACTCGGGCGTCCGGCAGGCCGTTGCTCGCGGCGAGCGCGCGCAGGTGGGCGCGGCCGGTGCGGGAGCCGTGCGCGGCCTGCGCGTCGAGCAGGGCGCCGACCTGCCGGAGCGGTTCGGTCAGCTCCGCGTACGGCCGGCCGCCGACGGTGGCGGAACCGGAGGTGGCCCGGTCCAGGCCGAGGACGAGGCGCATGGTGGTGGACTTGCCGGCGCCGTTGGGGCCGAGGAAGCCGGTGACGCGGCCCGGCCGGACGGTGAAGGTCAGGGCGTCGAGCGCCCGTACGTCCCCGTAGACCTTGGTGAGGTCGCGGACCTCGATCGCTGTTGCTGCTGTCATACGGACAACGCTGCCGGTCACGGCGGTGCCGGGGCTTCCCCCGCGCGCGGGTTCGCCCTCCCCCGTACGGGGGAGCCGTCACCCGGGCGGCGCTGGCACGATGGACCGCGTGCCACGCTCTTCCCGGGGAGGCCCCCCGGCCCCCCGGTCACTCCCCCGGGCCGTGCCCCGGTACCTGTCCCGGTCCCTGGCTCGCCCGCTGCGGCCGGTGCTGCGGGCGGTGACGTACACGCGCTGGCTGCATCTGTTCATCGCCTCGGCACTGGCCATGCTGGGCGCCTTCATCTGGGGGCCGGACGACCTGCCGCCCGTGATCGGCTACGGCTTCCTCGTCCTGGCCCCGGTGCCGCTGCTCGCCGTCGCCGCGACGGTCCCCGCCACCCGGATCCTGGAGACGGCGCAGGCCCGGCTGCTGCTGTACCCGGGTCCGCACGCCCGCGGGGGGCAGCGGGAGCCGGGGCTCGCGGACACGCCCGCGGCCTCGTGGACCGGCCGCGGCCGGGTCTTCGTCTGGCTGGTGCTGCGGCTGTGGCTGGGGTTCGCGGCCGCCATGGTCACCATGCAAGGGATCTTCCTCACCGTCGCGCTGGCCTCCGAGTCCCAGTGGGAGGGGTTCGACTCGGAGGTCCTGCCGCTCCCGGGCGCGTGGCACGGCGCGTACCCGCTGCTCGTCCCGGTCGCGGCGGCGGCCGTGCTGGCGGTCGGCTGGGGCTCCGGCTCGCTGGCCGCGGCGCTGGCACCCCGGCTGCTCGGGCCGTCCGCCGCCGAGCGGCTGGCCGCGCTGGAGGAGCGGACCGAACGGCTGCTGGAGCACAACCGGCTGGCCCGCGAGCTCCACGACACCATCGGGCACGCGCTGACCGTCGCCGTGGTGCAGGCGGGAGCCGCGCGGGCGGCGGGGTCGCCGGAGTTCACCGAGCGGGCGCTGAGCGCGATCGAGGACACCGGCCGGGAGGCGCTGGAGGACCTGGAGCGGGTGCTGCGGCTGCTGCGCAAGGACGCCGCACCGCCGTCCCGGCGGCCTGGGCTGGCCGAGGCGGAACGGCTGGTGGCCTCCGCGCGCGGCGCGGGCGCCGTGATCAGCGCGGAGATCGAGGGCCCGCTGGAGTCGGTGCCGGGGCCGGTGTCGCGGGAGGGCTACCGCATCGTGCAGGAGTGCCTGACGAACGTGCTGCGGCATGCGGGGCCGGTGCCGGTCACGGTGCGTATCGCGGCCTCGGCGGGCGTGCTTGAGCTGTTCGTGCGCAACAAGCTGCCCGTGGAGGCGGCGGACGGCACGGCGGCCCCCGCCGGGCCGGGCGGCAGCGGTCTGCGCGGCATCCGCGAGCGCGCCGCATTGCTCGGCGGCGAGGCCGTCACCGGACCCTGCGACGGCGAGTGGAGGGTGCGGGTCACGCTGCCGATACAGTGACCGCGTGCCCGTCTCCGTCCTCCTCGTCGACGACGACGCCCTGGTCCGCGCCGGGCTGCGGGCGATCCTGGAGGCGCAGCCCGACATCGAGGTGGTGGGCGAGGCGGCGGACGGCGCCGCGGTGATCCCGCTGGTGCGGCGGCTGGCGCCGGACGTCGTCGCGATGGACGTACGGATGCCGCTGATGGACGGCATCGAGGCCACCCGGGCGGTGCTGCGCGCCTTCGACCCGCCGCCGAAGATCCTCGTCGTGACCACCTTCGAGGAGGATCAGTACGTGTACGGGGCGCTGCGCGCCGGCGCCGACGGCTTCCTCCTCAAGCGCGCCCGGCCGGCGGAGATCGTGCACGCGGTGCGGCTGGTGGCCGAGGGCGAGTCGCTGCTCTTCCCGGCCGCGCTGCGGTCGCTGGCCGCCGGGCACGGCAACGAGGCGGCGCGCACGGCGGTGGCGGCGGCGCGGCTGACCGACCGGGAGGGCGAGGTGCTGCGGCTCATCGCCCGCGGGCTGACGAACGCCGAGATCGCCGCGGAGCTGGTGCTCGGCACCGAGACCGTGAAATCTCACGTCAGTGCGCTGCTGGCGAAGCTGGGGGCCCGGGACCGGACACAGGCGGTGATCACGGCGTACGAGTCGGGGTTCGTCGCTCCCGGTGCGGCCGGATAGCGGATACGATCCGCTATCCGGAAGCATGGCCAGGGAGGCTGACGTTGGCGCAGCTCACCGGCGGGGACCCGTCCCTGCTGCGGCGGATCAACTCCGCAGTCGTCCTGCGCGCGCTGCGCGACGCCGGCTCGGCGACGCTGACCGAGCTGGTGCGCACCACCGGGCTGTCGCGGCCCACCCTGGACGGCGTGCTGGAGGGCCTGGCCGCCAGCGGTCTTGTGGTGGAGGCCCCGGCCGAGGAGGGCACGACGCGGCGCCAGGGCCGGCCCGCCCGCAAGTTCCGCTTCCACGCCGAGTCGGGCCATCTGCTGGGCATCGAGATCGGTCCGCACCGGGTCTCCGTCCTGCTCTCCGACCTCGACGGCCGGCTGCGCGGCTCGGCGTCGCGCACCGTGGACGAGACCGCGGAGGCCGACGACCGGCTGGCGGCCGTACGGACCGTGGTGCAGGAGGTGCTGCGGCGGACCGGCGTGGCGCGCAGCACGCTGCGCGCGGTGGGCGTCGGCAGCCCCGGCATCGTGGAGGCGGACGGCATGGTGCGCCTGAGCACGGCGCTGCCCGGCTGGACGGGCATCAACCTCGCGGAGCGGCTGGCCCGTTCGTTCCGCTGCCCGGTGCTGGTGGAGAACGACGCGAACACCGCCGCCGTCGCCGAGCACTGGAAGGGCGCCGCGCGGCACTCGGCGGACGTGGTCTTCGTCCGCGCCGGGCTGAGCCCCGGCGCCGGGTCGCTGATCGGCGGGCGGCTGCACCGCGGGTTCGGCGGCGCGGCGGGCGAGATCGGGGCGCTGCACCTGCTGGGCCGGGAGGCGACGCCGGAGAAGCTGCTGAGCGTCACCGGGGAGCCGCTGCACCCGCTGGACGAGCCGGCGGTGGCCGAGGTCTTCTCACTGGCGCAGGGCGGTGACAAGCGGGCGCGCCGGGCCGTGGACCGGTTCATGCAGCGGCTGGTGCACGACGTGGCGGCGCTGGTGCTGGCCCTGGATCCGGAGCTGGTGGTGATCGGCGGCTGGGCGGCGGGCGTGGACGACGTGCTGGAGCCGCTGCACGCGGAGCTGGCCCGCTACTGCCTGCGGCCCCCGGAGGTCGTGGTGTCGCTGCTGGGCGAGGCGGCGGTGGCCACGGGCGCACTGCGGCTGGCCCTGGACCACCTGGACGAGGAGCTGTTCGCCGTGGAGAGCACGGTCACGGCGCGGCGGTGAGCCGCGGGCCGGGCGGGGTGTGCGCTCCCGGCCCGGCCCTGTGCGCTCTCGGCCGCGTCTGCGGCCCTGCCGTTCTTCCCGGCGCGGGGTTCTGCGCCCGGTTCGTACGACGGGGGCGGCGGCTCAGCTCGCCAGCACCGCCGCGTCCGCGTCGAGGGTGAGCCGGCAGGTGTCCGCGCGGTACGTCGAGACCGCGACGGCGGCGGTGCGCCCCCCGGAGACGTAGCGCGTGGTGACCACCAGCACCGGAGCGCCCGGCAGCCGGTCCAGCTCGCGGGCGTCCTCCGCGCGCGCCGAGCCCAGCTCGACGGTGCGGTCCTGGCCCTCCAGCGGCAGCCGGTGCAGCTCGTGCAGCACGGCGCGGGCGCGGGCGGCGCCGACGGAGGCGTCGCCGCGGCTGAAGCCGGGCGCGGAGACCCCCGGGACGTAGATCAGCTCGGCCGCGACCGGCTGCCCGTTGCGGCTGCGGGAGCGGTGCACCCGGTGCACGGGGTCCGTCGCATCGGTGCCGAGCATGCGCGCGACGGCCGCGGGCGCCGCGACCGCGGCGGCGTCGACGGCCTCCCAGCCGTCGTCGGCCTCGCCGGGCCACATCTGCCGCGGGGAGCCCACCGGGACGCCGACGCGCGGCGGCGCCACCGTCGTCCCGACGCCGCGCCTGCGCTGGAGCCGGCCCTCCAGCTCCAACTGGTCGAGCGCCTGCCGCAGGGTCGCGCGGGCGACGCCGAAGCGGGCCGCCAGCTCGCGCTCGTTGGGCAGGATCTCCCCCACCGAGAACTCCGACTCCAGCGCCTCGCTGATGACGCCCTTGAGATGCCAGTACTTCAGCTCGGTCACGGTGTCCGGCTGCGTGGTCCCCACCTGATCCTCGCAATCCCCGTCGGCCTGGCCGCCTTTATGCGCGGTTGTTTATGAAAGGTTGTTGCAGTATCTCTCGCCGACAGTAGGACGCCACCCGGACTTGGTCAAGACCAATGCCCCTGGGGTACGGTCCGTTCGTCGGTCGGACGGACGGCGGAAAGGCAGCGATGGACCAGGTCACAGTGGTCACGGGGGGCAGTCGCGGCATCGGCGCGGCGATCGTGCGGAGACTGGCCCGTGCCGGTCACGCCGTCGCGCTCGTGTACGAGCGGGCGGAGGCCGCCGCGGAGGGGGTGGCGGCCGAGGCGCGGGCCGAGGGGGTGGCGTGCGTGGCCGTACGGGCCGACGTGAGCGACGCCGGGCAGGTCGACGCACTGTTCGACACCGCCCGCGAACGCCTCGGCCCGGTCACCGGGCTGGTGAACAACGCCGGGATCACCGGGCCGCTGGGCCGGTTCGACGAGACGTCCCTCGACGTGATGCGCCGGGTGCTGGACGTGAACGTGATGGGCACGTTCATCTGCACCCGGCGCGCGGTGCGGGAGATGTCCACGCGGCACGGGGGCGGCGGCGGTGCGATCGTCACCATCTCCTCCGGCGCCGCCACCCTCGGCAGCCCCGGCGAGTACGTGCACTACGCGGCGAGCAAAGCGGCCGTGGACGCCATGACCACCGGTCTGGCCAAGGAGCTGGGGCCCGAGGGCGTACGGGTGAACTCCGTGCAGCCCGGGATGACGGTCACCGACATGCACGCGGCGATGGGCGACCCGGAGCGGCCCTGGCGCAACCCGGAGCGGGTGCCGATGCGCCGGCCCGGGGAGCCCGAGGAGATCGCGGGCGCGGTGGCGTGGCTGCTGTCCGAGGAGGCGTCGTACACGACCGGCGCGGTGCTGCGGGTCTCCGGCGGGCTCTAGGGGCCGCTACGGGCGTACGCCGCGGAGTTTGTCCGGGTTGCGCATGACGTAGATGCGGGCGATCCGGCCCTGGCGGAGCTGGAGCACCATGGCCGTGTCCGGCTCGCCCTTGGACAGGAGCAGCAGCCCGGGCTCGCCGTTGACCTCGCGGAACACGATGCTGGGCTCCACCACCGTGTCGAGGTCGCGCGCCCCGCCGATGAAGAACCGGGCCGTCTTGTCGTCGCCCTTGATGACGCGCCGGGCCGCCTTCGCCTTGCCGCCGGAGTCCGAGACGACGTCCACGTCCGGGGCCAGCAGCGCCATCAGCCCCTCCAGGTCGCCGCCGGCGGCGGCTTCGAGAAACCGCTCGGTGATGTTGCGCTGGGCGGTGATGTCCACGTCGTAGCGCGGCTTGCGCTCCGTGACGTGCCGCCGGGCGCGGCCGGCGAGCTGGCGTACGGCCTCCTCGGAGCGGTCGAGCATCGCGCCGATGTCCGCGTACGGGAAGCCGAACGCCTCCCGGAGCACGAAGACGGCCCGCTCCAGCGGCGACAGCGACTCCATCACCACCAGCATCGCCAGCGTCACCGACTCGGCGAGCAGCGCGCGCTCCGAGCCGTCCGGCAGCGAGTCGCCGAGGACGTCGGTGGCCAGCGGCTCGGGGAGCCAGGAGCCGACGTACGCCTCCCGCCGGGCCTGCGTCTGGCGCAGCCGGTCCAGGGCGAGGCGGGTGGCGATGCGCACGAGGTAGCCGCGCGTGTCGCGGACCTGCTCGCGGTCCGCGGCCGACCAGCGCAGCCAGGTGTCCTGCACCACGTCCTCGGCGTCGGCGAACCCGCCGAGCATGCGGTAGGCCACGCCCATCAGGACGGATCGGTGCTCCTCGAAGACGTCGAGGTCGGTGCCCTCTGCCACCTCTTCATACCACCTGACGGACCACCCGCCTGTCCAATCGGGCGCGCACGGCTTGCCGGGCCGGCCCGGCGGTGCGTGCGTCGCACTTCCCCCGCCGCGGAGGCAGTTGTTCACTTGTCGTTCGTGTCATGGGCAACACACGCCGGTAGGTCTGACGGCGCACGACGATCCGCACGTCGACGGGAGACCAGGTGAACACGGGAGACAGAGCGACCGGCGGCCCCGCCCGCCGGTCGGTGCTGCGCGGCGGCCTCGCCGCCTCCGCCGCGCTGGCGGTGCCCACGCTGTCCGGCAGCGCCCCCGCGCAGGCGCTCGCGGGCCGGCCGGAGGCCGCGTGGGGCGTACAGGTGGGCGATGTGACGGCCGCGGGCGGCACGGTGTGGGTACGCGCCGACCGCCCGGCGCGGATGGTCGTGGAGACCTCCGCCACCGACTCGTTCCGCAGGGTGCGGCGCCACCGCGGCCCGCTGCTCGGCCCGCGCACCGACTACACCGGCACCGTGCGGCTGCACGGGCTGCCGTCCGGGGAGCAGGTGCACTACCGGGTGGTGCTGGAGGACGTGGACGACCCGCGCCGCTCCGGCGAGCCGGCCGAGGGCACGTTCCGTACGGCCCCGGGGCGCCGCGGCGACGTGCGCTTCGTCTGGTCGGGCGACGTCGCGGGCCAGGGCTGGGGCATCAACCCCGACCGCGGCGGCTACCGCGTGTACTCCGAGATGCAGCGGCTCGATCCGGACTTCTTCCTGCACAGCGGCGACACCGTATACGCCGACGGTCCGCTGAGCGCCGAGGTGCCGCTGCCCGACGGCACGGTGTGGCGCAATCTGGTCACCGAGGAGAAGTCGAAGGTCGCCGAGACGCTCGCCGAGTACCGCGGCAACTTCCGCTACAACCTGCTCGACGCGAACGTGCGCCGCTTCAACGCGCAGGTGCCGATCGTGGTGCAGTGGGACGACCACGAGGTGGTCAACAACTGGTATCCGGGCGAGGTCCTCACCGACGCGCGCTACACCGAGCGCCGCGCCGACGTGCTCGCCGCCCGCGCCCGGCGCGCGTTCGCCGAGTACTTCCCGGTGCCGGCGCTCGGCTCCGACGGCGCCGGCCGGATCTACCGCAGGGTCTCGTACGGGCCGCTCCTCGACGTCTTCGTGCTGGACATGCGCACGTACCGCAACGCCAACTCCGACGGGCTCGCCCCGGACGACGTCCACGGCATCCTCGGACGCGAGCAACTGGACTGGCTCAAGCGGGAGCTGAAGCGCTCGCGCGCGGAGTGGAAGGTCATCGCCTCCGACATGCCGCTGGGCCTGGTCGTACCGGACGGCACGACGGCGATCGAGGCGGTGGCGCAGGGCGACCCGGGGGCGCCGCTGGGCCGGGAGCTCCAGATCGCCGAGCTGCTGCGGTACATCAAGCACCGGCGGATCACCGGCACGGTGTGGCTGACCGCGGACGTGCACCACACCTCGGCGCAGCACTACGACCCGGCGCGGGCGGGGTTCACGGACTTCGCGCCGTTCTGGGAGTTCGTCACGGGGCCGCTGCACGCGGGCGCGTTCCCGGGCACCGCGCTGGACGGCACGTTCGGGCCGGAGCGGGTGTTCCTCAAGGCGCCGGAGACGGGCAACGTGGCGCCGAGCCAGGGCTTCCAGTTCTATGGCGAGGTGCACATCGACGGCGGCAGCCGCGAGTTGACCGTGCGGCTGCGCGAGGAGGGCGGCGCGGTGCTGTTCACGAAGGTGCTCCAGCCGGGGCGCGTCGGGCAGTAGCCCGATCGTCCGCGGGTGTCCCGCGGCGGCGCGTCGCCGGGCGACGCGTACGCTGCGGGGCGTGGACGACTTCACGTACGCCCCGGTCGGCGCCACCCGCGAGGGCCGCGGGCCGGCGGGCTTCGACACCTTCGCGGTACGCACCCGCGTCGGCTCGGGGCCGGAGGCGTACCGGAAGGCGACCGAGGCGGTGCTGACGTTCCGGATGCACCGGGCCGTCGGGGTCACGGTCGACGCGGAGGGGCCGCGCGCCGAGCCCGGCGTGCGGGTCGTCGTCGGCCTCGGCCGGCGCCCGCTGCGCGTCCTGGCGCCGTGCCGCGTCGTGTGGGCGGAGCGGGGCGAGCGGCGCGGCGGCTTCGGGTACGGAACGCTGGCGGGGCACCCGGAGGCGGGTGAGGAGGCGTTCGTCGTCCAGTGGGCGGACGACGACGCCGTCTGGCTGACCGTCCGGGCGTACAGCCGCCCGGCCGTCCGATGGGTGGCAACCATGGGACCGCTTGTAGGCGTCTTCCAGCGCGTGTACGCACGGCGCTGCGGCCGGGTGTTGCGCCGGCTGGCGACCGTCGGCTGAAAACTGACCCCATAGGTCCGATTCACCCTTTACCATCCGGTCACAGCTCGTTCTTGATCACGCAATACCCGTCCGGAAAGCTGGAGTTCATGGCCGATCACACCGCACCGACGGAGGAGGGCCCGCGGCGCGCGCCCGCGGCGCCCGGTCCGTACACGATCGCCGCCGTGGCCCGGGCGGGCGCCCGGCCCCACCCCCTGCCGGCCTGCTGCCCGGGGGCGCGCCCGCCGCGCCGCCGCGACGCGACGGGGCCGCGCAACGCCAGCCCTCTCGCGTTCCGCGAGGCGGGCCCGGAGGACTACGACGCCGCACTGGCGATGCACCGGCGCTGCTCGCGGAGCACGCTGGCCATGCGCTACCAGGGCCCGCCCGGCGAGGCCGACGGCTATCTGCGCCACCTGCTCAGCCCGCACTTCGGCCGCACGCTGGCGGTGCAGACGGCCGGCGGCCGGCTGGTCGCCCTCGGGCACCTGCTGTGGGACGACGCCGAGGCCGAGGTGGCGCTGCTGGTGGAGGACGCCTGGCAGCGCCGGGGCCTCGGCACGGATCTGCTGCGGCGGCTGCTGGCGATGGCGGCGGGCATGGGCTACGGCAGCGTGTACGTCGTGACGCGGTCCCTGGACGCCGCCATGGGCGCCACCCTGCGCGGGGCGGGCGTGCCGCTGGAATACCAGGTGGAGGGCGCCACGCTGGTGGTCACCGCCCACCTGGACGAGTTGCTCATCCCCGCCGCGGGCCGCGCCGGCTGCCACTGACGGCGCCGCCGCCCGCGGCGGACTCCGCAGCGGAGTCCGCGCCCGCGTCCAGCGCCGCGCTCAGGTCCGCCCACAGGTCGTCGACGTCCTCCAGCCCGACCGACATCCGCAGCAGCCGCTCGCCGATCCCGCCCGAGCGGCGGTCGGCCGGGTCGACGATCCGGTGGCTGATCGAACCCGGGTGCTGGATGAGGGTGTCGACGCTGCCGAGGCTCACCGCAGGGGTGATCAGCCGCACGGCGGCGATGACCGCGTGCGGGTCGCCGCTCACCTCGAAGGCGACCATCGCGCCGCCGAGCCGCGGGTAGCGCACCCGGGTCACCGCCGGGTGGCCGGCGAGCCGGCGGGCCAGTTCTGCGGCGGCCTGGGACTGGGCCCGTATCCGTACCGGAAGGGTCGCCAGTCCCCGCAGCAGCAGATAGCCGGCGAGCGGGTGGAGCACACCGCCGGTGGCGAAGCGGATCCGGCGCAGCGCGCCGGCCAGTTCCTCGTCGCAGGCGACGACGCCGCCCATCACGTCGCCGTGGCCGCCGAGGTACTTGGTGGCGCTGTGCAGCACGAGCCGGGCGCCGTGCTCGGCGGGGCGCTGGAGGACGGGCGTGGCGAAGGTGTTGTCGACCAGCAGCGGGACCGAGCCGCAGGAGTACGCGACGGCCCTGAGGTCCGTCTCGGCCAGCGTGGGGTTCGCGGGGGTCTCGACGAGCACCAGGCCGGTGTCCGGCCGCATGGCGTCGGCGACGCCCGCCGGGTCGGTCCAGGTCACCTCGGTGCCGAGCAGGCCGCTGTCGAGCAGGTGGTCGCTGCACCCGTAGAGCGGCCGGACGGCGACGACGTGGCGCAGGCCGAGGCCGGCGCGTACCAGCAGGCAGGCGCTGAGCGCGGCCATCCCGCTGGCGAAGGCGACGGCGGACTCGGTCCCCTCCAGCCGGGCGAGGGCCTGTTCGAAGCGGGCGACGGTGGGGTTGCCGAGCCGGCCGTAGACCTGCGGTCCTTCGAGCGCGCCGCCGGTGGCGGCGAACTCGTCGATACGGGCGGCCTCACCCCTGCTGTCCGGGGAGGGGTAGGTCGTGGACAGGTCGAGCGGGGCGGCGTGCAGGCCGAGGGCCGCGAGGTCTTCGCGCCCGGCGTGCACGGCCTCGGTGGCGAGCGAACGCGTCGGGGTCTCCATGCCCCGATGCTGAATGCCGTACGGGCGGATGGCGCCGATCTCCGTGCTACGTTCGGCCGATGCCCGATTCGCCTGCTCTCGATCCGGTGGACCTGGAGATTCTGCGGGTGCTCCAGAACGACGCCCGGACCACCAACCGCGAGCTGGCCGCCGCCGTGGGCGTCGCGCCCTCCACCTGCCTGGACCGCGTGGCCCGGCTGCGCCGTGCCGGCGTGATCACTGGCCACCGGCTGGCGATCGACCCCGCGCGGCTCGGCCGGGGTCTGGAGGCGCTGCTGTCGGTGCAGGTGCGCCCGCACCGCCGCGACCTGATCGGCCCGTTCGTCGAGCGGGTCCGCTCGCTGCCCGAGTCCCGCGCGCTGTTCCACCTCACCGGGCCGGACGACTACCTCCTGCACGTCGCCGTACGCGACGCGGCCGACCTCCAGCGCCTGGTCCTGGACGAGTTCACCTCCCGCAGGGAGGTCGCGCGGGTGGAGACGCGGCTGGTCTTCCAGCACTGGGAGTGCGGCCCGCTGCTGCCTCCGGAGGCATGACGCCGTTTCGGTGATGACGGCGCCCACCCCCGTGTACGAGGATGGCCCGCATGCCCGACTCCACGAACCAGCGACTGCCCCGGCAGGTGGCGGACGCCTACGTCGACGACCTGATCGACCTCGACCCCATCAGCGGCACCATGCTCGGCGTGCCGGAGAGTTCCCGTACTCTCCCCGACTTCTCCCCCGACGGCCAACAGGCCGTCGCCGAGCTGGGCCGCGCCACCCTTGCGGCCCTCGACGAGGCCGAGCGGCAGCCCGGCGCGGACAGCGACGCCGAGCGGCGCTGCGGCCGGCTGCTGCGGGAGCGGCTGACCGCCGAACTCGCCGTCCACGACGCCGACGAGGGCCTGCGGGCCGTCAGCAACATCCACTCGCCGGTTCACCTGATGCGCGAGTGCTTCACGCTGATGCCGACCGCGGGCGAGGACGACTGGTCGGACATCGCGGCCCGGCTGCGCGCCGTCCCGGCGGCCGTCGAGGGCTACCGGCAGTCGCTGGCCGAGGGCGTGGGCAAGGGGCTCCTCGGCGGGCCGCGGCCCACCGGCACGTTCGTCGGCCAGCTCACCGAGTGGGCGGGCGACGGCCGCGGCTGGTTCGGCGACCTGGCCGCCACCGGCCCCGAGGCGCTGCGCGGGGAGCTGGACGCGGCGGCGGGCGAGGCCACCGCCGCCGTGGGCGCGCTGCGTGACTGGATGCGCGACGTGTACGCGCCGGCCGCGGCGGGCACCGCCGACGTCGTCGGCCGCGAGCGCTACGCCCGCTGGTCGCGGTTCTTCAACGGCGCGGACCTCGACCTGGACGAGTCGTACGCGTACGGCTGGTCGGAATACCACCGGCTGCTCAGCGAGATGAAGACCGAGGCCGCGAAGATCCTGCCCGGCGCCGCCACCCCCTGGGAGGCGCTGAAGCACCTGGACGAGCACGGCGCCCACATCGAGGGCGAGGACGCCGTCCGCGACTGGCTCCAGGGGATCATGGACGAGGCCATCACGGCGCTCGACGGCACGCACTTCGAACTGGCCGAGCCGGTGCGCCGGGTGGAGTCCCGGATCGCCCCGCCCGGCGGCGCCGCCGCGCCGTACTACACCCCGCCGGCCGAGGACTTCTCCCGCCCCGGCCGCACCTGGCTGCCGACGATGGGCGAGACCCGCTTCCCGGTCTACGACCTGGTCTCCACCTGGTACCACGAGGGCGTGCCCGGCCACCATCTCCAGCTCGCGCAGTGGGTGTACGTCAAGGACCAGCTCTCCCGCTACCAGTCGACGATCGGCTGGGTCAGCGCCAACTGCGAGGGCTGGGCCCTGTACGCGGAGCGGCTGATGGACGAGCTGGGCTTCCTCACCGACGCGGAACGGCGGCTCGGCTACCTGGACGCGCAGATGATGCGCGCCGCGCGCGTGATCGTCGACATCGGCATGCACCTGGAGCTGCCGATCCCGGACCACTCCCCCTTCCACCCGGGCGAGCGGTGGACACCGGCGCTGGCACAGGAGTTCTTCGGGATGCACAGCGGCCGGCCCGCGGACTTCGTGGAGAGCGAGCTGACGCGCTATCTGTCGATGCCGGGGCAGGCGATCGGCTACAAGATCGGCGAACGGGCCTGGCTGCGCGGCCGGGACGCGGCGCGCAAGGCGCACGGCGCGTCGTTCGACGCCAAGGCGTGGCACATGGCCGCGCTGTCGCAGGGCTCGCTCGGGCTGGACGACCTGGAGGCCGAGCTGTCGGCGCTGTGAGGTGAGACCCGCGTCGCGTGCGGCGTGAGTCCGGCGTACGGCCGCGGCCCCCCGGGGTCGCGGCCGTACGCGCGTCCGGGGCCCGGAGCACGCCCGGCGGCCGGTCAGCGGTCGGATGCCGGTCAGCGGTCAGCGGTCGGCGGCCGTGCGGTGCCGTACGTACGAGCCCGAGCGGCCCTTGACGACCTCCAACTGCGCCGGGATCCGCCGGCGCAGCTCCGGCACGTGGCTGACGATGCCCACCGTGCGGTCCCGCTCGCGCAGCGCGTCGAGGACGTCCAGCACCTCGTCCAGGGTCTGTTCGTCCAGGCTGCCGAAGCCCTCGTCGATGAAGAGCGTGTCGAGCCGCACGCCCCCGGCCTCCTCGGCGACCACGTCGGACAGGCCGAGGGCCAGGGCGAGGGAGGCGAAGAACGACTCGCCGCCGGAGAGGGTGGCGGTGTCCCGCTCGGTGCCGGTCCAGGCGTCCACGACGTGCAGCCCGAGGCCGTGGCGCCCCCGGCCGTTCGCGCGCTCGTCGGAGTGCACCAGCGTGAACCGGCCGGACGACATCCGCGCCAGCCGGGCCGTCGCGGCGGCGGCGACCTGTTCGAGCCGGGCGGCCAGCACGTACGACTCCAGCCGCATCTTCCGCTCGTTCTCCGCGGACGTGCCGGCCGCGAGGGAGGCGAGCCGGGAGACCCGGTGGTGCTGCGTACGCAGCGGAGCCAGCCGGCGCACCCGGTCGGCGGCGTCGGCGGAGAGCCCGCCGAGGGCGTCGCAGCGTTCGCGCGCGTTGTCGCGAGCGGTGGCGGCGGTACGCAGCCGGCGGCCGGCGGCGGCGAACGCCTCCTCGGCTTCGGCGACGGCCGCGGCCGGCCGGGCGGCAGCGGCGGCGGCGCGCGGCTCGGCCAGGGCCTCGGCGACGGCCGCCTCCTCGGCCTGCCACGCCTCCAGCCGCGTCTCCAGATCGCGCAGCGCGGCCGGGTCCAGCAGCGCCGCGGCGGCCTCCTCGGGGGTCTCGAAGCGGGCGCGGTAGGCGGCGTCGGCCACGCGGGAGTCGGCGTCCTTGCTGCGTTCGGCGGCGGCCGACGCCTCGCGGGCGGCGCGGGCGGCGGTGGCCAGCCGGTCGGCCAGCGACGTCAGTTGGGCCGCACGCTCCTCGACGCCCGCGGCGCCGCCGCGGGCGGCGCGTACCTCGGCCTCGCGGGCGGCCCGTTCCGCGGTGAGCGCGTCGGCGCGGGAGGCGCGGGCGGCGGCTCGGCTCTCGGCCTGCTGCCGGCCGCGTACCCGGCGGGCGTGCTCCTCGTGCGCCTGGTCCAGACGCTCGCGTACGGCGAGGGCGCCGGCGGCCAGCTCCCGGGCCCGGCCCAGCTCCCCGGCCACCTGCGCGACGGCGGCGGCCAGCGCGTCCCGGCTCTCCCCGCCCGCCGCCTCGGCGGCGGCGTCGCGGGCCTGGCGCAGCGAGTCCAGCCGCAGGGCGGCCTCTTCGCGTACGCGCTCGGCGGCGCGGTGCGCCGCCAGGGCCTCGTTCTCCTCGCGCTCGCCGACGAGTTCGCCGTCGGCGGTGGCGGGGGCCGGGTGCGCGGCGGAGCCGCAGACGGGGCAGGGCTCGCCGTCCGCCAGCCGGGCGGCCAGCTCGGCCGCCATGCCGTCGAGGCGCCGTTCCCTCAGCCGCAGCCAGGTCTCCCGCGCTTCGGCGGCGCTCTCGCCGGCGTCGAGGTGCGTGCGCCGGGCGTCGTCCGTATGGCCGTCCAGCTCGTCGCGGCGCTCGGCGGCGTCGAGGCGGCGGCGCACGCTCTCGTGCTCGGCGGCGAGCTGCTCCGCGCGCGTGGCCGCGCCCTGGGCCTCGTCGACACGGCGCTGGAGGCCGCCGCGCAGGGCGTCCCAGCCGTCGAGCCAGCCCGCGGCCTCGCGCAGCACGTCCTCGTCGGCGCGGGACTCCTCCTCCAGCGCGGCGAGTTCGCGGCCGATCCCGGCGCTGCGGGCCTCGGCGCGGCGGGCGGCGTCGAGGGCGCCCAGCTCCTGCCGGGTGCGGGCCTCGTGGGCGTCGAGTTGCTCGGGGCCGCCGCCGGCGACGGTGCCCGGCAGGGCGGCGCGGGCCGCCTCCTCGGCCGCGGCGGCGCGGCGGGCCGCGGCGGCGGTCTGGTCGCGCAGCTCCAGCGCGGGCGCCACGGCGGCGGCCTCACGGGCGCGGCGCAGCTTCCCGTCGAGCGTCGCGCGCTCCTCGCGCCGTTCCGCCAGTGCCTGCTGCCGCTGCCGCGCCTCGCCGTGCAGCCGCTGCAACCGGGCGAGTTCGCGTACGTCCTGAAGGTGGCCGTCCGCCGCCGCGTGGGCGGACTCCGCGGCGTGCAGCCGCAGGTCCGCGGCGTCCGCCAGCTCGCGGGCGGTGGCCCGCGCGACGGCGGCGTAGGCGAGCACGCCGTCGGCGAGGTCGGCCTCGCCCGGCTTGGCGCCGTCGGGCGACCAGCCGTCGGGGTCGGCGGCGGCCGGGCCGCCGGCCTGCCGGATGCGCTGGGCGAGGTGCAGCAGCCGCTCGTCGCCGTCGCGGACGGCCTCCTGGGAGCGGCGGCGCAGGTCGGCGAGGTGTTCCTCGACGGCGGCGAAGCGGCCGGTGTCGAAGAGGCGGCCCAGCAGCTTGGCGCGGGCTTCGGCGTCGGCGCGCAGGAAGCGCGCGAAGTCGCCCTGCGGGAGGAGCACGACCTGGCAGAACTGCTCGCGGGTCATGCCCAGGAGCCGGCCGATCTCCTCGCCGATCTCCTGGTGCGAGCGGCTGAGGCCGCGCCACTGGCCGGCCGCCGGGTCGCGTTCGCGCAGCAGGCTGGTGGCGCGCTCGGTGGTGACGCCGGTGCCGTTGCGCTTGGGGCGCGGCTGGGCGGGCCTGCGGGTCAGCTCCAGCCGGCGGCCGGCGATGGTGAAGTCGAGCGCGACCTCGGTCGGGGTGTGCGGCTCGGCGTGGTGGCTGCGCAGCGTGCCGCCCTGGCGGACGCCGGGCACGCCGCCGTACAGCGCGTAGCAGACGGCGTCGAGGACGGAGGTCTTGCCGGCGCCGGTGGCGCCCTGGAGCAGGAAGATGCCGGCGCCGGACAGGGCGTCGAAGTCGACTTCCTGCGCGCCTGCGAAGGGGCCGAAGGCGGCGACGGTGAGCCGGTGGAGCCTCACCGGGCCTTCTCCTCGCGCGCGTCGGCGGCCCGTACGGCGTCGAACGCGGCGTGCAGCACGGCCCGTTCGTCCGCCGTGGCCGCTGTGCCGGGTCTGACGTGGGCCACGAAGTCCTCGGCGATCTCGCGGTCGTCACGGCCCCTGAGCCGGGCCGCGTACGACGCGGCGGCGTCCCCCGTGCCGTCCGCTGGGTCGGGGGCGAAGGCGAGGCTGACGACGTGCGGGAAGCGCTCGGCGAGGCGGGCCATCGGCTCGTGCGGGCGGGCGGCGTCGGTGAGCGTGGCCTCGACCCAGGCGGCCTCGTGGGGTGTCAGGGCCGGGTCGGCGAGCAGGTCAGCCAGCCGGCCGCGCAGCCGCGCCAGCGCCCGCGGCACGGGCGCGGCGACGCGCTCGGCGGTGATGCCGCCGGCCGCGTCGAGGTCCACGAGCCACGTGGACTTGCGGTGGGAGGCTTCGGAGAAGGAGTACGCGAGCGGGGAGCCAGAGTAGCGCACGCGCTCGGCGAGGGTCTGGCAGCCGTGCAGGTGGCCCAGCGCCACGTAGTCGACGCCGGCGAAGACCCCGGCGGGCACGGAGGCGACGCCGCCGACGGTGATGTCCCGCTCGCTGTCGGAGGCTTCGCCGCCGGTGACGAAGGCGTGTGCCAGGACGACGGAGCGGGTGCCGGCCGGGCGGGCGGCGAGGTCGGCCCGTACCCGGTCCATGGCGGCCGAGAGCACCGCGGTGTGGCCGCCGCGGGGGGTGGCGAACTCCTCGCGCACCAGCGCCGGTTCGAGATACGGCAGCCCATAGCACGCCACGTCGCCCGCGGTGTCCCGCAGCAGTACGGGCTCGCCGACGCCCGCCGGGTCGGTGCGCAGATGGACGCCCGCGCGGTCCAGCAGCCCGGCGCCGACGCCGAGCCGGCGCGCCGAGTCGTGGTTCCCGGAGATCATGACGACGGGGACGCCGAGCGCCCCGAGCCGGTGCAGCGCCCGGTCGAACAGCTCCACGGCGGCCAGCGGCGGCACCGCGCGGTCGTAGACGTCCCCGGCGACGAGCACGGCCTCGACCCCGCGCTCGGCCACCACGGCGACGAGGTGGTCGAGGAACGCGGCTTGGGCGTCGAGCAGGCTCACCCGGTGGAAGGAGCGGCCCAGGTGCCAGTCCGAGGTGTGCAGGAAGCGCATGACGCCCGACTGTATCGGCGGGGTACGACATCCCGTGCCGTCACCGCCGACTCACCCGGCGCCGTACACCTCGTCGCCGCACCGGAGTTCGGCGCCGCCGGCGGTGGCGTCGGCCAGCCAGGAGCCGAAGGCGTCCAGCTCGCCGGCGGGTACGGCGACCTCGATCTCGACGCGTTCGCCGTACGCCACGCCGCGCACGTCGCGCCCGGCGGAGTGCAGGTGGCCGAGCACCTTGCCGGCCCGCCCGTGGTCGACGGTGACGGTGACCAGCCGCATCCGCAGCCGCGTCACGGTGCCGACCGCGTCCACCGCGGCGCCGACCGCGCCGCCGTAGGCGCGGATGAGCCCGCCGGCGCCGAGTTTGGTGCCGCCGAAGTAGCGGGCGACGACGGCGACGACGTAGCGCAGCTCGCGGCGGAGCAGGAGTTGCAGCATGGGAAGTCCCGCGGTGCCGCCGGGCTCGCCGTCGTCGCCGGACTTCTGCACGCCGGCGTCGGCGCCGACGACGTACGCGAAGCAGTGGTGCGTGGCGTCGGGGTAGGCGGCGCGTACCCGGGCGAGGACGGCCTGCGCCTCGGCCTCGGTGGCCGCGGGGGCGAGGGTGCAGACGAACCGGGAGCGGTTCACCTCGCTCTCGTGCACGCCCTCCCGGGCGACGGTCAGGTACCCCTCGCGCATGCCGCCACCCTAGCCCCGCTCCCGCCGTGTCCCCGGCCGCCGCCCGCGCCGGGCCGCCCGGGGGAATCGGGGCCGGACCGGCGGCGTTGAAGGGGCCATGTACGGAGATCAGGAGACGGTCCGCAGGATTCTGACCGCGACGGGCGACACCTGGGCGGTGGTCGGCCTGTCCGAGAACAGCTCACGCGCGGCCTACGGTGTGGCGCGGGTGCTCCAGCGCTACGGCAAGCGCATCGTGCCGGTGCACCCCAAGGCGCAGGCGGTGCACGGCGAACAGGGGTACGCGTCGCTCGCGGAAATCCCGTTCCCCGTCGACGTGGTCGACGTCTTCGTCAACAGCGACCTCGCCGGCGGGGTGGCCGACGAGGCGGTCGCGGTCGGCGCGAAGGCGGTGTGGTTCCAGCTCGACGTGATCGACGAGGCCGCGTACGAGCGGGTGCGCGCTGCCGGTCTCGACATGGTGATGAACCGCTGCCCGGCCATCGAGATCCCCCGGCTCGACTGACCGGGGACCCACGGAGGGTCAGCCGGCGAGGCCGTCGAGGACCGCGGCGCCGGGCAGTTCGGCCAGCGCCTTGCCCGGCACGATCAGCTTGCCGCGCCGCCGGCCGCTGCCGATGACCAGGTACGGGGCGTCCGCGACCCGGGCGTCCACGAGGACCGGCCAGCTCTCCGGCAGCCCGATCGGGGTGATGCCGCCGTACTCCATGCCGGTCTCGGCGGTGGCGGTCGCGGTGGGTGCGAACGACGCCTTGCGCACGTCGAGACGGCGCCGGACGGTGCCGTTGACGTCGACGCGGGTGGTAGAGAGAACGACGCAGGCGGCGAGGGTGACGTTCCCTCCGCGCTTGCCCGCGACGACGACGCAGTTGGCGGACTGTTCCAGCAGGTCCTGTCCGTACGTCTCGCAGAAGACGGCCGTGTCGGCGACCTCGGGGTCGGAGTCGACGTGCACCAGTTCGGCTGCGGGGACGGCGCCGTGCCAGCCGCGCAGGGCGGCGGCGACGGGGTCGGCCAGCAGGTCGAGCCGTTCGGTGGCGGGGGCGGCGTCGTCGAAGTTGCCGATGGGTGCGCGCATGTCCGCGACCTTAACGCGCCTCAGCGCGGGGGCGGTACGGAGACCGCCATCACCAGCTCCACCGGCTCCTCGCCGTCGTTGCGGTACGCGTGCGGAGCGCTCGCCTCGAAGCTGGCCGAGGTGCCCGCCGGCACCGCGTGCGCCGTGCCGGCGACGAGGAGCGTCAGCTCGCCGGCGGTGACGTGCAGCAGTTCGGTGGTGCCCGAGGGGTGGGGGTCGGAGCTGCTGCCGTCGCCGGGCATCAGCCGCCAGGACCACATCTCGAACGGGCCGGGGTTCTGCGTGCCGACGAGCAGCCGGCTGGCGCTGCCCCGCTTCGTCGTCCACATCCGCACGGCCCGGTGCGGCGGCACGAGCTGCACCTCGGGGCCGTGCTCGTAGTCCAGCAGCGTCGTGATGCTGATGCCGAGGGCGTCGGCGAGCTTGACCGTCGTGCCGACGCTGGGGTTCGTACGCGCCTGCTCTATCTGGATGATCATCCCGCGGCTGACGCCGGAGCGGCCGGCGAGCGAGTCCAGGGTGAAGCCGCGCTCGTTGCGCCAGTGCTTGAGGTTGCGGGCGAGCGCGTGCGTGAGGAGGTCGAAATCCGCCAAGGCTCCGTCCAACTCCGTCCAATATTTTAGATGCGTTCGTCCAGTGCACTGAACTACACTGCGGAGAACCGCATCGTTCATCACAGTGTACCCGGGGGGCTTCGTCGTGACCGCACTCTTCGCCCTGGCCACCAGCATCCTCTACGGGCTGGCCGACTTCGGCGGCGGGGTGCTGAGCCGGCGCACGCCCGCGCTGACCGTGGTCGTGCTCTCGCAGATCGCGGCGACGGTGGTGCTGGGCGCCGTCGTGGTGGCCACCGGCGCCTGGAGCGAGGCCGGCCCCCTGCTCTGGTTCGCGGTCGCGGCGGGCGTCGCCGGCCCGGTCGCGATGATCTGCTTCTACAGCGCGCTGGCCCGCGGGCCGATGGGCGTGGTCTCGCCGCTCGCCTCACTGGCCGTGCTGGTGCCGTTCGGCGTGGGCCTCGCGGCGTACGGGGAGCGGCCCGGGCCGGTGCAGTACGCGGGCGGGGTCATCGCGCTGACCGGCGTGGTGCTGGCGTCGGGGCCGGTGCGCGGGGCGCCGGTGGAGCGGCGGACGCTGGTGCTGACGCTGGGGGCGGCGGCGGGCTTCGGCGCGGTCTTCGCCTTCATCGCCGAGGCGTCCACGACGGTCACGGGGCTCTTCCTCGCGCTGTTCGTGCAGCGGGCGGTGAACGTGGCGGTGGGCGGCGCCCTGCTGTACGCCTCGGTGCGGCGCGGCGGCGCGGCGCTGCCGGAAGGCGGTTGGGACACGATACGGGCGGCGGCGCCCGGGCTGGTGTTCGTGGGCCTGGCGGACGTGGCCGCGAACGGGACGTACGCGATAGCCGCGCAGCACGGCCCGGTGACCCTGGCGGCCGTGCTGTCCTCGCTGTATCCGGTGATCACGGCGCTGGCGGCGCGGGGCGTGCTGCGCGAGAAGCTGCGCGCGGTGCAGGCGGCTGGCGCGGCCCTGGCGCTGGCCGGGACGGTGCTGCTGGCGTCGGGGTGAGACCGTGCGCGGTGCCGTGCAGGGCTCAGAAGTGGTTGCGGATCGCGTAGAGCAGCAGCCCGAAGGCGTGCAGGCACAGCACGACGGCCAGCAGGATGCGCAGCGTGCGGTTGGTGATCATCGGGCGCACCTCCTCGCGGTCGCGGTCATGTCGCCGTCTCCAGTGTGCCGGGCGGGGACGGGCGCAGCGGCGGGTGCCAGCCCGATTCGGGGTTCCAGCGGCGTACGATCCGGGCGGGCGCGCCCGCGACCACGGCGTGGTCCGGTACCTCGCCGCGCACCACGGAGCCGGCGGCGACGACCACGTTGCGGCCCAGCCGGGCGCCGGGCAGGATCAGCGCGCCCGCGCCCAGCCAGCTCCCCGCGCCGATCTGCACCGGCGCCGAGCGCGGCCACTGCTTGCCGACCGGCTCGTGCGGGTCGTCGTAGCTGTGGTTGGTCGACGTGACGTACACGTAGGGGCCGCAGAAGACGTCGTCGCCGATGGTGACCGGCAGGTCGGCGATCACGTGGCTGCCCCGGCCCAGCACCACGCCGTTGCCCAGCCGCACGGCCGTGTCCGGGCCGAGCGGGGCGCCGGGCGCCAGGCCCACGGTGAGCGTCACCTGCTCGCCGATGATGCAGTGCGCGCCCAGCTCGATCCGCCGCTCGCCGAAGATCGTGCCCTGCGGGAAGGCGAGGACCGTGCCGGCGCCGATCCGCCGGAAGCGGTACGGGCCGGGGCGCGCCGCGCTCACCGCGCCCGTGCTCCTGACCCACCGCCAGCCGCGGTGCACGGCGCGCGAGAGCAGCCGGCTCGTCACGGAGTTGCGCTGCTGCTTCGGCACCCGGTCACCGTACCTCTCCCGTTCCTCGCCTACGCTCTCCCCGAGCGCGGGCGCGACCCCGGACGACGACGGGCCGCCGGCGGCTCACCAGGACGTACGACGGCGGGCGGCGAGGGCCGCCGCGAGCACCGGGAGCGGACGACATGTCAGGACGGCCGGAGCCGCTGATCGCGGCGGTGGGCGGGCGGGAGCCCGCGGTGGACCCGAAGGCGTACGTGGCCGCGACCGCGGTGGTGGTCGGGGACGTGACCGTGGGCGCCGACGCCAGCGTGTGGTACCACGCGGTGCTGCGCGGCGACTGCGAGGCCATCTCGCTGGGCGCCGGGAGCAACGTGCAGGACAACTGCACGGTCCACTCCGACCCCGGCTTCCCCGTCGTCATCGGCGAGCGCGTGACAGTCGGCCACAACGCGGTGGTGCACGGCTGCACCGTGGGCGACGACGTGCTCGTGGGCATGGGCGCGACCGTGCTCAACGGGGCCGTGATCGGCGCGGGTTCGCTGGTCGCCGCGCAGGCGCTGGTGCCGCAGGGCATGGAGGTGCCGCCCGGCTCGCTGGTCGCCGGGGTGCCGGCGAAGGTGAAGCGCCCGCTGACCGACGAGGAGCGCGAGCACATCCGCCTCAACGGCGAGGGCTACGTGGCCCTGGCGCAGGCGCACCGCGACTCCCTGGGCGGCTCGGGCGGCTGACACGCGGGTTGCCCGGACGCGGGTCGCCGGGGCACGGCCAGGTACGGACCGGCCGCCGGCGCGTACGGCACCCGCGGCGGCCGGTGCCGCGGCAGCCGGCCGCCCGCCTGCCGCCTCAGTCGTTGGGGCGCAGCGTCCACAGCACCGTCATCCGCCCGCTGACGGCGCCGTCCCCGCGGACAATGTCGACCTCGACCGGGAACTCCGGCCGCTTGCCGGCGTCGAGTTCGGCCACGACGTCGGCAACGGGCCGGCCCAGCCTGGCGCGAGCGGTGACGTCGCCCTTGGCGACCTTCAGGAAGTCGATCTCCGCCCGCACCGGCAGCGGCACGGCCCGCGCCATCTGGTCGCCGAACGCGGCGAGCACGACGGCGCCGGTCGCCGACTCGGCGAGGGTGAACATCGCGCCGGCGTGCGGTCCGCCGACGTGGTTGCGGTACTCCGGCCGGTCCGGGAGGCGGAGGGTGGCGGCCTCCGGGGTGATCTCGTCGTAGACGAGGCCGAGGGTGCGGACCATGGGTACCGATGCCTGGAGAAGCTCGCCCAGCGGCGGCGCGGTGTCTGACATGCGACCACGTTACCAGCGGGTAATAAGTGTGACCACTCCCCCTCGCCAGCTATGTTGTTCCGCATGTGGCCAGGACAGCAGCCCGGGGGCGAGCAGCAACAGCAGCAGCCGAACCCGTACCAGCAACAGCCCGCCCCGCACGGCCCGCAGGGCTACGACGGACAGCAGCAGTACCAGCAGCAGGGCCAGTGGGGTCAGCCCACGCCGCCCGGTGCGCCGGTCCCGGCGAAGAGCGGGACGAGTCCCCGCGTCGCCGTCGCCATAATCGGCGCCGTCGCCCTGATCGCCGCCGCGGCCGTGACGGGCGTGGTGCTCCTCAACGAGGACGACGGCGGTGGCGGCAAGGCGAGCCCCGCGGGCGGCGGAGGCTCGCCCTCCGCTTCGCCGTCGCCATCGGCGTCGAGCGAGCCCGTACTCCAGGACGACCCCGACAACCCGCGCGGCAGCGCCGACGACCAGAAGATCGACGCGGTCGTCCCCGGCTGGAAGGCCGTGCACAACGCCAAGCGCCACAACGTCTACGACGTGCCGCCGGAGTGGGAGGTGCAGTCCCCGACCATGAGCATCGGCTTCGAGGACGACTCCGGTCCGCTGGTGTCGATGACCGGCGCCGCGCTCTACAAGGACGGCATCTGCAAGTACGCCAGCCGCGCGGGCGCCGGCACCAAGGGCGGCATCGGCGCCAAGAACACCTCGGAGGCCGTCGAGAACGAAGCCGGCGCCTGGGCCGAGGCGGCCTTCAACACCAGCAAGAAGGCGACCGTCAAGCAGACCGAGCCGGTGCCGTTCACCAGCAAGCACGGGCTGAAGGGGCACATGGCCACCGCGACGGTCACCGACGTGCCGCGCGAGACCAAGTGCTCGGCCGACGGCAAGATCGTCGCCTTCACCTACACCGACGTCAAGGGCGAGTTCGCCACCTGGGTGCTGTACACGGACACGGGTGTGAAGGACGAGGTGCCGAACGACACCATCGCCAAGATCATGGACAGTCTGCGCCCGCTGGAGGGCTGAGCGGGGGGCGGCGAATTCCACTTGGCAGCGGGCAGGTGAGCCCGGCATAGTCCGCGGGTGACCCGTCCCCCCGCACCCGACGCCGGCTCCGCACCGGATTCCGTACCGGATTCCACCCCGGGCTCCGTACCGGATGCCCCGGCGGACCGCGCACCGGATCCCGCAGCCAGGGCCGCTTCCGGCCCGGCGCCCCGCCGGCGGTGGGCGGGGCGCAACTACACGCTGCTCTCCCTCGCCGCGGTGATCACCAACCTCGGCGCCTCCGGCGCGCTGATCGCCTCCGCGTTCGCGGTGCTCGAAGCCGGTGGCTCCGCCACCGACGTCGGCCTGGTCGCCGCGGCGCGGACGACGGCGCTCGTCGTCTTCGTACTCGTCGGCGGCGCCGTCGCCGACCGGATCCCGCGGCACCGGGTGATGGTCGTCGCGAACACCGTCAACTGCACCTCGCAGGGCCTCTTCGCGGCGCTGGTGATCACCGGCGAGGCGCACGTGTGGCAGATGGTCCTGCTGTCCGCGGTCGGCGGTACGGGGCACGCGTTCTTCGCCCCCGCCGCCGAGGGCATGGTGCTCTCATCGGTCACCGGCGAGCAGGCGGGCCGCGCCTTCGCGATGTTCCGCGTCGGCATCAACGGCGCCGGCATCGGCGGGGCGGCGCTCGGCGGCGCCATGGTCGCGGCGGTGGGGCCGGGGTGGGTACTGGCCGTGGACGCGGGCGCGTTCGCCGTCGCCGCCGCCCTGCGGGCGTTCCTCGACGTCAGCGGCATCCCGGAGCGGCAGCCCCCCGCCGGCATCCTCGCCGATCTCAAGGTGGGCTGGCGGGAGGTGACGGGGCGGCCCTGGCTGTGGTCGATCGTCCTCCAGTTCGCCGTCGTCAACGCCGTGGTGGCGGCGGCCGAGGCGGTGTACGGACCGCT
This sequence comes from Streptomyces sp. 184, assembly GCF_045781775.1. NCBI lineage: Bacteria > Bacillati > Actinomycetota > Actinomycetes > Kitasatosporales > Streptomycetaceae > Streptomyces > Streptomyces sp. 184. Next base: position 4,429,640 of record NZ_CP123230.1, read on the forward strand.
GGTGGCCCGCGACCACCTGGGCGGCGCCGGGCCGTGGGGCCTGGCGATGGGCGCCTTCGCCGCGGGGACGCTGGCGGGCGCGCTGGTGATGACCCGGTGGAAGCCGCAGCGGGTGCTGCTCGCCGGGGTGCTGTGCATCTTCCCGCTCGCGTTGCCGGCCGCGGCGCTGGCGGTGCCGCTGCCGACGGCGGGGCTCTCGGCGGTGATGTTCCTCTCCGGGTTGGGCGTCGAGGTCTTCGCGGTGGCGTGGATGCTGGCGCTGCACCAGGAGATCCCCGAGGACAAGCTGTCGCGCGTCTCGTCGTACGACTGGCTCGGCTCGATCGCGCTGATCCCGGTGGCGACCGCGCTCGCCGGGCCCGTGCAGGACCTGGTGGGCCGGTCGGCGGCGCTGTGGGGCTGCGCGGCGCTGGTCGTCGCGCTGACCGCGGCGGTGCTGTGCGTGCCGGACGTACGGCGGTTGCGGCGGCGTACGGAGCACGCGGCGGCCGGGTCCGCCGGCACGGACCGGGCGGCGAGCGCGGGTCAGCCGATCGTGAAGGCGCCGTCCGGCGGCTCCGGCGAGGGCACGGCGTCGGCGTCCGTGACCGGCTGAGCGCCGGCCGTCAGGCGCCGCAGCGCCGGCCCGTACTCGACGCGGGCGGGGAACGGGTCGCCGGCGGTGCGCCGGGCCAGCTCCGCGAGCGGCAGCCCCGGGCCGGCACCCGTGCCGCGCTTCGCCGCGACCACCAGGATGTTGCCGAAGCGGCGCCCGCGCAGCACCGCGGGCTCGGCGATCAGGCACAGCTCGGGGAAGACGGCCGCGGCGGTGGCCAGTTGGGAGCCGAGGAAGCGGAACGGTGCGCTGTCGGCGAGGTTCGCGACGTACAGCCCCTCCGGGCGCAGCGCGCGGGCGGCGGCGCCGACGAACTCCAGCGACGCGACGTGCGCGGGCACCCGGGCGCCGCCGTAGACATCGGCGATGACGAGGTCGCAGCTCGCCGGCGGGCGCCGCTCCAGCGCGGCGCGGGCGTCGAGGGCGCGTACCGTGACGCCGCAGTCCGGCGGCAGCGGCAGGTGCCGCGCGACCAGCGCGATCACCCCGCGGTCCGACTCGGCGACCTCCTGCCGGGAACCGGGGCGGGTCGCCGCCACGTACCGGGGCAGGGTCAGCGCGCCGCCGCCGAGGTGCACGGCGTCCAGCGCACGCCCCGGCGGGAAGCCGAGGTCCACGACGTGCGCGAGCCGGCGCGCGTACTCGAACTCCAGGTGCGTGGCGTCGTCGAGGTCGACGTACGACTGCGGGGCGCCCTCGACCGTGAGCAGGTACGCGCGCGGGCGGTCGACGTCCGGCAGCAGCTTCGCGGTGCCGCCGTCCACGGCGGCGATGACGGGGACGGGCTCCTCCACACCGGCCATTGTGGAGGAGGAGGCCCGCCTTCCGTACCCGGTTGCGCGGATGCGCGTGATACGGAAGGCGGGCGGCGGCGGGCCGGGGTCAGCCCACCTCGGTGACGGTGCCCGCGCCGACGGTGCGCCCGCCCTCGCGGATCGCGAAGCCGAGCCCCGCTTCGAGCGGCACCTCGCGGCCCAGCTCGACCGTCATGGCGACGGTGTCGCCGGGCCGGGCGACGGCGGTCTCGCCGAGGTCGACGTCGCCGACGACGTCCGCGGTCCTGATGTAGAACTGCGGCCGGTAGCCGGTCGATACGGCCGTACGCCGGCCGCCCTCGGCCGCGGACAGCACGTACACCTCGGCGGTGAACCGCCGCCGCGGCACGAGGCTGCCCGGCGCGGCGACGACGTGCCCGCGGCGCACCGCGTCGCGCGCGACGCCGCGCAGCAGCAGCGCGACGTTGTCGCCGGCCTGCGCGGAGTCCATCGGCTTGCCGAAGGTCTCCAGCCCGGTGACGACCGTCTCGGCCTCCGCGCCGAGCACCTGCACCCGGTCGCCCACGCGCACCGTGCCGCGCTCGACGGCGCCGGTGACGACCGTGCCGCGGCCGGTGATGGTGAGCACGTTCTCCACCGGCAGCAGGAACGGCGCGTCCAGGTGCCGCTCGGGCATGGGCACGTAGGCGTCCACCGCGTCGAGCAGGTGCACGATCGCCTCGGTCCACGCCGGGTCGCCCGCGAGCGCACGCAGCCCGGAGACGCGGACCACCGGCGCCTCCTCGCCCGGGTAGCCGTGCTTGGAGAGCAGCTCGCGCACCTCCAGCTCCACGAGGTCGGTCAGCTCCGGGTCGCCGGCGTCGGCCTTGTTGAGCGCGACGACCACGTGCCGTACGCCCACCTGCCGGGCGAGCAGCACGTGTTCCGCGGTCTGCGGCATGACGCCCTCGGTCGCGGAGATCACCAGGATCGCGCCGTCGAGCTGCGCGGCACCGGTGACCATGTTCTTCACGAAGTCGGCGTGGCCGGGCATGTCGACGTGCGCGTAGTGGCGGGTCGCCGTCTCGTACTCGACGTGCGCGATGTTGATGGTGATGCCGCGCACGGCCTCCTCCGGCGCCCGGTCGATGCGCTCGAACGGGACGAAGGTGCCGGTGCCGCGGTCGCTGAGCACCTTGGTGATCGCGGCCGTCAGCGTCGTCTTGCCATGGTCGACGTGCCCCATCGTGCCGATGTTGACGTGCGGCTTGCTGCGCACGTACGCCTGCTTGGGCATGGTTCTTCCTTGCGGATCGCAGCGAGTGCGCGGACCCCGGGCCTGGCCGGCCCTCCCCCGCGGGGGTCCGCTGGAGCGATCACGGGAAGGGGCGGATTCGGGCGCCGTCGGCTGCGGCTGCCACTGCTGCTGCGAGTGCGGCCGGCACAGCCTTCTGCGCGTCCGCGGCTGCGGACGTGTGCGCGGGGAAGGCGTACCGGAACATGTGCACCATGATCGGGTACGGGCCCGCCGCCCGTCGAACGGTTTTCCTGCCGCCGGCCGGGACGGCTCAGAAGTGCTTGAGCGCCTCGCGCACGGACAGCGGGGACAGCTCGGCGCGGTGCGCGTCGACGAAGGCACGCACGGCCCGCGGGTCGGTCTTCGCGTACTCGCGCAGGCACCAGCCGATGGCCTTGCGCACGAAGAAGTCCCGATGGCCGGCGCGGCGCAGACAGTAGCCGAAGAGTCGGCCGGTGTCGGTGGCGTCCTTGAAGCGCAGTTGGTGCAGCAGGGCGGTGCGGGCGACCCAGAGGTCGTCGTCCTCGATCCACTCGTCCATGGCCGCGGCCGGCGCGGGGTCGGCGGCGACGAGGCCGCCGACGACGTGAGCGGCAAGCGCGTCGACGGTGTCCCACCAGGAGGTCGTGACGACGAGGTGGCGTACGACGGGCAGGAAGCCCGGGGAGCAGCGGCGCACGTGGCGGCGGAGGTAATCGACGGCGAAGTAGTGGTATTCGCGCTCCGGCAGCCGCCAGCAGCGCAGCGCGATCGCCGCGCAGTCCGCCTCGGCGGGGCGCGGCGTGCCGGCGAGGACGGCGCGGGACAGCTCGCGGCGGCGGGGGGCGGGGATGCCGAGGAACGGGGCGACGCCGCGGAGGTACGCGGCCGACTGCGCGGCGCGCTCGGGGTCGGCGGCGGCGGGGTAGGCGGCGGCGAGGCGGTCGAGGACGGTGTCGGCGAGAGGGCTCGCCGGGACCGCCGGGACGCCGGCGGCGCCCGGGGCGTACGGGGTCGCCGGGGCGTCGGCGCCCGCGGGGGCGCCGGGGTGCTGCTGGGCCATGACGGCCACGGTAGCCGCAGGAGTTGAGTGCGACGTCACGGCGCGGGCCCGGCGGCGTCGGTTAGGCTCCTTAGCGTGCCCGAACCCGCCGAGGCGCCCGTCGTCGGCCGCGCCGTCCGCTGCGGCCGGGCTTTGCTGTCCCCGCGTTCCCGGCTCGGCCTGCTGCTCGTGATGCTCGTCGGCGCCGCGGTCGCGGTCGTCGTGTGGCGCCCGCACCGGCTGCTGGCCGACGGCCTGCCCCCGCAGTTCACCGGGATGTCCGCGGTTATCCTCTTCGCCATCGCGTACGGCCTGTGCACCGCTGCTCTCGTCCCGCGCCCGCTGCTCAACCTGGCCTCCGGCACGCTCTTCGGCGCCCAGGCGGGACTGGTCGGCTCGGTGTCCGGCACGGTGCTGGGCGCGGGCGTCGCGTTCGGCATCGGCCGGCTGCTCGGCCAGGACGCGCTGCGCCCGCTGCTGCGCGGGCGACTGCTGACGGCGGCGGACCGGCAGCTCAGCCGGCACAGCTTCCGCTCGATGCTCGTGCTGCGCACCTTTCCCGGCGTGCCGTTCGCGGGTGTGAACTACGCCGCCGCGGTCTCCCGGATGAGCTGGACGCCGTTCCTCGTGGCCACGGGCGTGGGCTGTGTGCCGAACACCGCCGCGTACGTGATCGCCGGCAGCCGGGCCTCCGACCCGCTCTCCCCCGTCTTCCTCGCCGCCCTCGGCTTCATCGTCGCCAGCATGGCGGCCGGCGCCGCGGTCGCCGTGCGCCGCCGCCGGCGCTCCGCCCGCTCGGCCGCCCCGGGCGGAGTGATCTCTTCCGCCGCACCCGCCGCCGCCCGCACCGACGGGCCCGCGGGCACCGCCACAGCCGACCCTGGGGCCACACGCCTCATGTCGGGGCCTTAACATCTCCTGCAACCCGTCAGCGAACTCAAGGACATGTGCAGCCCCGTATGAGCTGGTTCGAAGCAGTCATCCTCGGACTCGTCCAGGGGCTGACGGAATTCCTGCCGATCTCCTCCAGCGCCCACCTCCGGCTCACGGCGGCCTTCGCCGGCTGGGAGGACCCGGGCGCGGCCTTCACGGCGATCACCCAGATCGGTACGGAGACCGCCGTGCTGATCTACTTCCGCAAGGACATCGCGCGGATCGTCTCCGCCTGGTTCCGCTCGCTGACCAACAAGGCGATGCGCTCCGACCACGACGCGAAGATGGGCTGGCTGGTCATCATCGGCTCGATCCCCATCGGGGTTTTGGGGCTGACGTTCCAGGAGTCGATCGAGGGCCCGTTCCGGGATCTGCGGCTCATCGCCACCACGCTGATCGTGATGGGCCTGCTCCTCGGCTTCGCCGACTGGCGCGCCTCCGGCGGCGGCGGCCGGCACCGGGCGGTGGTGCAGCGCAAGGAGTTGAAGGACCTCAACACCCGTGACGGCCTGCTGTTCGGCGTCGCCCAGGCGCTCGCCCTGGTGCCGGGCGTCTCCCGCTCGGGCGCGACGATCACCGGCGGCCTGTTCCTGAACTACAGCCGTGAGGCCGCGGCCCGTTACTCGTTCCTGCTGGCCATCCCCGCGGTGCTCGCCTCCGGGCTCTTCGAGCTGAAGGAGGTGCCCGGGGCGACGCACATGAACTGGGGCGGGACGGTGGCCGCGACGATCATCGCCTTCGTCGTCGGATACGCCGTCATCGCGTGGTTCATGAAATTCATCACGACCCGCAGCTTCGCACCCTTTGTCATCTACCGCGTGCTGCTGGGCCTGCTCATTCTTGGACTTGTGGCGTCGGGTGCGCTGGAGCCAGAGGCTGGAGACGCGTCGCACTAGCTGTAGGTAGCTAGAGGATTCTCGCGGAATTTAGAGGGTGGGAGAGCTGGTCATCTCCCATCTCTCTCCCATTCGATCAACGGACCGGCCCCCCGGCTACCACCTGGGGGCGGATTGCTGCCGAGGGGCCGGCCACCTGCCCCACGGACCCGCGGCGGGGTCCGTGGGAGCCGAGTGGGGGGAGTTCTAGTAAGCGCTCACTGTGCTGATTCGATTCAACGATTGATGTACACGGCAGTCACTCACTCAAACGGGTGAAACTTTCCCGACATCCGGTCACAGATCACCTGGTAACAGGCGCGGTCGTCCACTCCTTGGACGTGATCGAAAAATGCGAACCCCCATGTACTGACTGATGATCGTAGCCCGCCGATCGTCGCCGGGTGCGCCAGAACGATCAACCGCCGTGGGTCCGGGACCGCCGCCGAACCATAGGCCGCCGCCTCCAGGACGCCCGCCTCTACGCCAACCTCACCCAGGAGGCCGCCGCCGAGGCCGTCGGCGTCGACCGGCGCACCATCCAGGCGTGGGAAGCCGGCACCGCCGACCCGCCGCTGGGGCGCCTGCTGCTGTTCGCCGCTGCGGTCGGGGTGCCCCTGACGGACCTGCTGAAGTAGAGCCCCGCTCGCCACCGGGGGTGTGGGCGAGCGGGGCCTCCCGCGCCCGTGCGGGCTTGCCGTCAGGGCGCGGGGGTCTCAGATGTGCTTGCGCATCTCGTCTCGCGGGCACACCACGGTCAGCCGGGTGGGGTCGGCGGGGTGCCATTGGTCGGTGCCGTAGATGGCGCGGAGCAGGAGGATGCCGGTGGCTTGCTGGCGGTCGGTGACGATGGCTTCGCGTCCGGTGTCGGGGTCGTACACCTTGTCGCCGATCTCGGGCCCGCCGCTGTCGCTGCGCGCCGGCTTGTCGTTAGCCTGTTCCATGGCTCCTGCTCCGCTCAGGTAGTCCACGCCCCCGGGCCGTTGCCACGGCCGCGGGGGTTCTTCCTGCCCACACGGTACCGCCAACTGCGTCCCCCCGCGTCCCTGTGCGTCCTGCCGCGGTGGGACGCGTTCCCGAGATGCCGGGTGCGGTGGCCAGCGTCAGGCTGTGATCATGAGCGGTCTGCCGCAGTACGACTACGAGAAGCTCGCCGATCGGATCGAGGCTGAGATCCGCTCGGGGCGGCTCCCGGTGGGCGCGCGGCTGCCGGGTGAGCGGGAGATGACGGACCTCTACCAGGTGAGCATCGGCACTGCGCGGCGTGCGGTGCGGGAGTTGCGGGACCGCGGCCTGGTGGCGACGCTCGCGGCGAAGGGCACCTACGTCCTTCAGCCCCCGCCGGCTGACACTGTCGGCCCGTAGGCTGGTCTGATGCCGCTACCCCCATCGAGCGTGCGCCCGGCTGCCGCCGTGCAGGCGGATATCACCGCGTGGCTGGCGCTGCCGGAGGTGCTGCGGCTCGCGGTGGATCCGGGTCGTGAGGTGCTGCCAGCACTGTGGGCGGAGTGGCTGGCGGCGGACCGGGCGGAGATCGTCGAGGCGGCTTAGGCCGCCCCCGCCCTAGAATCGAACACATGCCCGATGCCGTGGAGGTCCCGCCGTGGCGCCCCGACATGGGCCGCCCGCCGCAGGTCCGGGTCTACCCGCCCCGGGACGCCCCGCGGCTACAGGTCCGCGTGGACGGTACGTGGCGCGACGCCGTCGCGATGGCGCGGCATGACTGGCCGGACGGCCGGGTCGCGGTGCAGGTGACGGTCCGGCTCCCGGCCCCGGACCTTGGCGGGGGTCTTGAGGCGTACTGCCGGACGTACCTGTGGGGCTCGGGGGCGATGCGCGCAGCCGAGGAGCGCGACGCGGGGGCGCACGGGCGTGAACGGGTTGACGCTGCCGACGCCGAGGGGATGATGGCCGTCAGGGAGGTGGGCCAGGTGGAGCCGACTACCGAGTACGGGACATGGGGCGAGCACGGCGGCGGCGACTGCGTCACCGTGGAAGAGACTGTCGGCTCGGCGATGGACGGGGCGACAGAGGAAGAGGTCGCCGAAGCCGCCGCTGAGTACCGGGCGCGGATCAACGACGCGCTGCCTGAGGGGGTCGTGCTCGCCGGGCAGAACTTCTACGGCCCGTACCCGAGGGACCCGGAGGTGGACATCGCGGCGATCGTCCGGGGTGTGGATGAGGAGTCGAGCCTCGGGCCGGCCGCCGTCTGACCCCGCACAGTACGGCGCCCCCTCCCGAAGGAGGGGGCGTGCGCGTCTCCGGGGGCCTCTGCCCCGCCACGCTGGTAGGCCCCTGATCGGGCCGTCGTCGGCGGGAGGGATGCGGTCACCCGCGCCCGGCTGAACCCGGCAGAACGGTGCGGAAGATCTTGTTCGGAGCCCATCCCGAACTGTTCGCGGGCCAGGGCCTCCAGTCTTGGGTGTGCGCACACCCGCCACCTTCGGACACCTGCCGTCGGGCAGCGCCGGGCGATCAAACCGGCGCCCCTCACCAGACGTGAGGTACACCACCAGCGTAGCCGCCGCCACCGACAACGGGCACGCGAAAACCCCGCCGCCCGGGAAGGGCGACGGGGCTTCTGTCACGTGTACTGCCGTCTCTGCGGGTCGAGTGCCGCGCCGAGGAGCCCGGGGCCACCCGGCGGCGGCTCGCCTCCATCCGCGGTGCACGTGTAGTGCGTGGAGCCGTCCCCGTCCGGGGTGCACGTGTACGTGGTGCCGCGGTACTCGAACGTCCACGACGCGGGCGGCGGGCCTGCCGGACCGCGGTCGCCGTCGGCGCCGTCGCTCCCCGGCGGCCCGGCCGGGCCGGGTTCGCCCTGCGGCCCCACAGGGCCAGGCTCCCCCGCCGCACCCGGCTCGCCGCCCGGCCCAGGGCTTCCCGGGGAACCCGCCTCACCCGGAATGCCCTCGCCGCCCGGCGGTCCGGTCGGGCCCGGGCTGCCCGGCTCACCTCGCTGCCCCGGCGGGCCGGGCGACGGTGACGGCGCATCCCGCCCCGGCGCCCCCTGCTCGCCGCGCGGCCCGCTCGGACCCTCCACCGGATCATCCGGATCCCCGCGCGAGCCCGGCGGGCCGGCGACGGGCTTCTCGCCCAACTCCTGCACCTGCACCGCCAGCGCATCCCGCGCGTCGTTCGCATCCCGCAGGTCGCGGCTCAGGTTCTGGATCCACAGCGCAATCAGAGCGAACGCCGCGATCCCCGCGAGGACCGCCACGGCGAACGTGATGTCCTTGCGGCGGCGGATCTGCCCCCGGTTCACATGCTCGCTCACGCCCCCGCCCCCCGAGAGTTGACGTACAACTGCAACAGCAGGATCAGCACCGGGGCGATCAGTGCCGCGAACACCAGGCGCCGGTCGGCGCGGCGCCGGTCGTCGGCCGCGCGCCGGTCGTCGTCGGCCTGCCGCCGTTCCTGGGTGCGGGCTTCCTCGATCGCCGCGATGCGGGTGATGAGCTGGGTGTGCACGTCGTCGCGGGCCCGCCGCTCCAGCTCGTACCGCTCCAGCGACACCTTCTGATCGAGCCGGGCGCCGTACTCCCGCAGGTCCTCTTTCAGGTCGGCGTGCACCGCCTCAAGGCGGCGCACCACCTCACCGAGAGTCGGCTCGTCCGGCACGTCGTGCTCCGCTCAGGTCAGACGCCCCGCGGCGCGGACTTCGCGGCGGCCGTCGGCGACACCTGCCCGCGGGTCAGGAGGCCGAGCACGGCGAGGACAGCAGCGTTCAGTGCGCCGACGGTTTCCGCGGACACGTCCATGCCGTAGGCGGCCAGCAGCGCCACCACCGCGGCGACGACGCCGGTGAACGCCGACGGTGCGATGGGCCGGGTCACGGCCGCGGTGGCGGCTGCGAACACGGCGGAGATGACGGCGACGATCGCCGCCGCCTGCTCGGCGTCCAGCCCGAACTGGAACGACACGAGCAGCGACAGGCCGGCCGATACGGCGGCGAGGACGAGCGCAGGCTCGTAGCCGAAGATCTTCATGGGTCAGCCCTTCTCGTTGAGCTTGGCGAGCACCTGGTCGAGCTTCGCGACGGCGGACTCGGCTGCCCGGCGGGCGCCGCGGGCGGCACGGGTCTGGGTGGCGACGTGGCTCTTCCACGTCCAGAAGCGGTTCGTCTTGTACGACTCGGCGTCCTCGGGAGCCTCGAACACGTTGTCGGTGGTCGTGAGCTTCTTGAACACCGCGTCGGCGATCTTCTCGATGTCGTCCTTCGTCACTTCGTCCTCCTCGGGGACGCCCGCGGCGCGGGCCAAGATGGGTGCCATCGGGAACGCTCCCGGGTCGCCGTGATCGTTTTCGGGCACGTGCTGGTGACCGCAGTGCCCGTAGAAGCTCCGCCACTGCGAGCCCGACAGGCGCACGCCGTTGGAGCCGTAGCTCGCGGGGTACGGCTTGAACGTCAGCCCTGACTTCAGCGGGACGCCGTGCTTCTCGTGCGCCCACTTCGCGAAGGCGGCGAGGTCACGCACAGCCCAGTCCGGCAGCTCCGGCATGTACAGGTGCTGGCCGCCCCACCGGCGGTGCGCCGACGGGTCGCAGGTGCCGACGACCTCCACCTGGCAGACGTTCGCGGTGTTCGTCTCCACGCCGCCGCCGAGGTTCCGCAGCGCGCGGGATGACACGTCGAAGTCGTAGTGCTGGTACCAGCGGATCTTCTCCGCCCCGAAGTCCGGCAGGGCGGTGAAGTTGGGGGCAACCGCGCCGCCGGAGTACGACGGCAGCGACGTGCCCTCGGTGGAGTGCCAGACGACGACGTTCGTCTCCATCGCCGAACCCGGGTAGCCGCGCTGGTACCAGTAGGCGGTCGACGCCGGCGGGTACTTCTGTGGGCCGCTGAGGACCATCACAACCCCCTCAGATAGAAGTTCTCCGCCATCTGCTCCAGCCCGGGCTCGTCGAACTCCTCCGTGTACCTGCCGGAGTTGGCCGAGGTGAGGTAGCCGCCCGACGGCGCGCACATCACCGGCCGGCGTCCGGCGGAGTTCCGCACGCACTCTCCGTCCTCGACCTTGCCGTCGCCGTCGCGGTCGTAGTTGACGTGCGCGAGGCCCATGATGTGGCCCAACTCGTGGAGCACTCCGTTGGCCTGCCGTGCGGCGTTCGTCGTCGGGTTGCTGGAGAACCAGTCCGGCGTCGTCCAGTACTGCGAGTTCATGTACACGTTGCCGCCCCATGCCGAGCCGTTGGCCGCCGCGTAGCAGGAGTAGGCGACCGACGCCCACGACCCCTCTACCGGGCGGTGCTTGTAGTGGAAGCGGATCTCGTGCCGCGGCTGATCCGCACACGACGGCCGCGGCCCCGGCACGATCACCGGCGACACGGTGACCTGCACCCCGGTCACCTCGGTGATCTGCGTTGCGGCCTTCTTCAGGTAGGGCGACAGCCGGTCCCGGCCCGCCTCGGACGCGAACACGATCGTGTACGGGTCCGGGCTGATCGAGTAGATGCCGTCCGATGTCAGGGCCTTCCAGCCGTGGCCGGAGTACACCGGGGACTCCGCCGCGCCGGCCGGCGCCGCGGACAGCGCGAGAAGCGCTCCCATGACGGCAGCCGTCACCAGCACGCGGACGCGTGTGAACATCACGAGACTCCTTGAGCGGGGAAGAAGGGCTTAGCCCGCGGTCGGCGGCTGCGGCGGGTCCGTCGACGGGGTGGGCGGTTCCTCCATGAGGCCGAGGGCCACGAGCGTCGCCACGTCTCCGTCGGTGGTGTCGGTGCGCGGTGTCACCTGCACGGGTGCCGGATCGGTCACGGCAGGCTCCTCCTCCTCAGAGGCTGTAGAAGACACCGTTGAAGCCGATCCACGGCGGCCTGTTGCTGCTGGAGTTGGTCCCGTAGATCTCCAGGTGGCCGTTGGTCTTGGCGTCCAACTTCAGCGTGATGCGGTCGCTGGAGACGTCGGAGCAGGGGATGACGACCGTGCGCAGGCTCGCGGGCCGGGCGGCGGTGGGCAGCGCCGAGGCGGTGAAAATCCCCGAGTTGGGGATGGCCGGGCCGTAGGTGACGGACAGGGCGCCCTGCAACTGCACGCTCGGCTCGCCGAACAGATTGATGCGCCGGTACTGCACGTTGCCGTTGCTGTTGCCGTTGTGCGCGAACCCGGACGTGAGGGTGATGTTGGTCCAGGTGGAGACGGAGGAGCCGATCGTCACCCACACGCCGCCCACCCGCGCGGTGATCAGCTCCTCCGCTGCCAGATAGGCGACCATCCCGTCGACCGGGGAGGTAATCGTGGCGTTGCGTTCCGCCGCGGTGGCGAACCGCATCACGCCGCGCTGGACGATGGCGTTGGCGATGTCTTGGGCCAGCGTCGTGGCGTTCGGTGCGTCGGTGAGGGCGGCGATACTCACGCCCTGCCCGTAGTCGTCAGTGGTCGGCAACGGTCTCTCCTAGGCGACGCGGCGCAGTTCGAGGAACGAGTGGGCGCGGACGGTGGTGGTGCCTGAGGCGCCGTTGCGCGCCCAGCGGAACGCGACCGTGCCACCAGCGACGCCGGTGACGAGCATCCCCGCCAGGCGGATCACCAGGGGTGTGCCGGCCAGTGCGCCGAGGACCAGCGTGTCCGTCCAGACGCGCTCAAGGGTGCGCAGGTCGCCGGTCTCGGTGGTGGCCGCGGCCGGCTGCGCGAACCCGCTCCAGAACCCCGCCGCCGCGCTGGGCGCGGTCATGCCGATGTTGATGTCCCCGGAGGTGTCGGTGCACGTCACGGACGCGTGCACGGTCACCAGGTACTGGGCGGACGGTGCTGCGGTGACTGACAGGTGCGGGTCATCGGTCACGGTGGTGCTGGTGCGGCCTGTGGCCGCGGTCTTCCGCGCGTACAGTGAGCCGCCGGTGGCGACTGTGCGCCCGAGGGCGAGCCAGTTTCCGGCGCCGGAGCGGGTGATGACGATCAGGTCGCCGACTACGGGGGTCGGGTAGGACTCCAGGCGGCGGGCCCGGATGTCGCCGCAGTCGACGGTGCCGTCGCTGCCGACGGCGGTGACGGTGGCGGTCTGCCAGTCGGCGCCGCGCACGCTCGGGGTGGTCTTGCCCTGTCGGACGGATTCCCCGGCGATGGCGTCGGCGAGCGCGCGGGCGCTGCTGCTGCTCATGCGTCCTCCTTGCCGCCGATCATCGTCAGCGCGAAAGTGCCGCCGGGGGACAGGTCGATCGAGAAGGATTGCACCTGGTGCAGGTCGCGGCGGCCGTTGCCGTACACAGCACGGAGCACGTCCCCGGGCTCCAGGCACGGGTTCGGCAGGCTGGTGAGGTCGGCGGTGACCGCGGGCTTCACGCTGTCGCGGAGCAGCTTGTTCGCCGCGCCCTGCGCGAGGCCGCTGCTGGTCAGCGTTGGACTGGAGTAGAAGCGGGGCACCCGGCCGAACGGGCCGAGGTAGTAGGTGGGCGAGGTGGGATCGTCGTCCATCGCCGTCGCCGTGACGGCCGCCGCGTTGTCCTCGGTGTTCTCGCCGCTGGCGACGACGACGTTGTACATGCCGTCGCGGGAGAATTCGCGGTTCGCCTCGATCAGCACCCCGCTGGCGCCCGCGGCGACTTCCCACGCCGGCTCGGTCGCGAGGATGTCCGGCAGTTCGGCGATGACGAAGAGCCCGTCGGCGTTGCAGTACGCCTCCGCTCCGACGGCGGTGGCGATCTCCTGTACCGCGGCCCACCTGTCGCCTTCGCGGTCCCATGTGCGGGTGCCCAAACCGGTGTTGTCGGCGGTGGAGGCGATGACGGCGTCGGGCAGCACGTCCTGGATCAGTGCGGTGATGGAGGTGACCGCCGCCGTCGCCCCGCGCGTGGAGTACGGGGCCTCGAACTTGGCGTCGGCGATGACCGCTTCCAGGCCGCTCGCGGTGAGCGTGACCGGGCCCGTGTCGGGGTCTCCGGCGAGGGTGTCGAGGCGGCCGAAGAAGACGGGGACGGTCTCCAGCAGTCCGCCGGGGAAGACGATGCCGCGGCGGATCCGTAGCCGGGCGCCGGAGATCGCCAGGTAGTCGGCGGCCGTCCACGGCAGCAGGCTGACATCCGGGACCTCTACCGTCGCGGTGCGCCGTACCGCCGCCCCGCGGTCGACGGTCACCGATCCGCCGCTATGCGGGAGGACGTCTACGCGTCCGGACGGCCAGTGGAGTTCGACGATGGATGCGAGGACATGGGAATGGGCGAGCGCAGCGAGGAACCGGTCCGACGGCGGCGGATACATCGCATCACCCCCCGACGGGACGGTTGAACAGCACGTCTTCCCAGGTCGCGAACCGGTCGAGCACGTCCTGCCATGTGGCGTTTTCGCTGAGGATGTCCTGCCAGGTTCGACCTGCGGAACCGCCGACGCCGACCGTGGTGGGCATGTCGGCCTGCGTCAGCGGCAGAGTCCACGCCCGCCAGCCCTCCCGCGCGTAGGGCGTGACCCGGGCCGCGGTCGCCTCACCGACGGCGACGTACACGTCTTCCTCGCCCATGCCCGGCGCGGCCTGCCACAGCAGGATGTTCCCGGAGTCGAGCAGCCAGTGCAGGGCGGTCCGTTCTGCGTCGTCGCGGGTCCACACGGTCAGCTCGCCCTCAAGGCCGCCGCGGACATCGGAGATGGTGACGGTGTTGCGCCGGCCGCGGACCCGGTGCCCGGCCTGCTCGATCGGCCGCGACCAGTCCGGCGCCTGCTGCACCAGCACCTTGAGGTTGCGCTGCGGCAGGCCGGGGTCCTTCAGCCAGGTGAAGTTCGCGTCACCGGGGTCGATGGTCACCTCGCTGCTGCTCCGCCACGTCGACAGCGCCCCGGTGCTCGCGGTGTAGGTTTCCGCCCAGTACGACACCGGCGCACCCAGTGGTGCCTCGTAGTCCTCGTACAGCAGCAGATCGCTGGCGATCGTCACGCGGTCGAGCAGCCCGTCGGGGCCGCGGACCAGGGTGCGGTGCCCGTCTGCGCCGACCCGCCACAGGCTAAGCAGTTCGCCGGGCTCCAGTTCCCGCATCGTGATCGTGACGCTCGCCGTCTCCGGCTGCACGACGGCCTCGAAAATGGGCAGCACGTGCCACATCGCCACCCGGTCGACCGCCAGCGTCGATGAAACGGCGCCCGCCGTCAGTTCGTACTCGATCTCCGCCGCCTCCGCCCCGGCGGGAGCGGCGAAGTCGTTCCAGGGGCGCCACCAGCCCGGCGTCGGAACCGCGGCAGAGGCCGCGGCCGTGGTGCTGATCAGGGTCCCGCCGGAGTCGAACCAGCGCACACCGCGGATGATGTTCCACGACCCTGCGGTGACGTTGCTGTGCATCTCGATGCGGTACGCCAGCCCGGACACGTCCCCGCCCAGGTCCCAGCGCGGGGAGCGCACCACCGAGGTGGTGGCCGTCGCGCTGGAGACGATCAGGCTGTAGGAGCCGTCGTAGGCCGTCGTTCCCCACGGCGTCGAGCGGGCGAGCGTCGCCACGCCCGATGCCACCGTCCAGCCTGAGACGCCCTGCTCGAACGAGCTGTCCGCATACGGCACCACGCTGTCCGGGCGGAACTCCAGCGCACTGCGGATGACGGCCTGCTCGACCCGCAGCACCTGGCTCAGGGTCGCGCCGTCGATTCCCGCGGCGATGGCGCACGACACCGCGCCCGCGGGGGCGACCGCAGACGCCCGCTGCCGGTACCAGCCGGTGCCCGGCGCGGCCAGCTCGCCGCGCGTCGCCTGGATTTCCGTGTCCGCGGCGTCGTAGAACCGCAGCTCAAGCCACGTATCGGACCCGCTCGTCGGCGGGTTGAGGTGGCAGTACGCCAGGTACTCCACGCCTTCGGTGCACGGCGCGAGCTGGGTGAGCATCGCCCGGTCCCCGGCGGTGGTGACCGTCATGGCCATGGTGTGGCCGCCGGCGGAGTAGTAGTCGACCGGCCACGACACCGGCGGCGCCTGCCGCGCGACCGTGACGCTGCCCAGGCCCGTCCACCCGGTGGCGTCGATCTCCGGGGACTCAGTGTTCCACGGCAGCAGGTTGCCCATCTGCCGCTGCGGCAGCCCGAGGTACACGTTCTCGAAGAACGAGATCACCGCACCGGCGGCGGGGGTGGAGGACAGGAGCACCTGCGCGCGGGCTGCGTCCGGCGGCGCCGTCCCGCCCACGCTGATGCGGTGCCACGACGCCGAGGCGGACGACGTCGTCAGCGACCAGGTGATCGAGACTTCCGCGTTCGCCGCGTTCAGCCACCGGATGCCGATGCGCTCCGGCACCGTCGACCCCGACGCATCGGCCAGCGCATGGTAGGTCTCGCCCGGTGCGATGGGATAGGAGGTGACGGTGCGGGCCTGCATCTCCCCCGCGGCCACCGACTTGACGATCAGCGTTCCGTCGCCGTTACGGCCACCGGAGCCCAAGGAGATCGTGCAGTTCAGCTTGGGTGTCCAGCCGGAGGTGTTGGGGTCGATGCTCTCGGTCGTCGCGCTGAGGAAGTTCCCCGGGATCGCCACCGGTCACCCCCTCCGGCCCGAGCGAAGGACGGTCGCCAGTTCACGGTTCTCGTCCTGCACGACGCCGCGGACCTTGCCGAGAAACTCCCCGGAGTCGAGGTACAGGTCGCCGACCAGTTCGCTGGGGCCGGTCGAGGCGGCAACTCCGGTGGTGGCCGCCCCCTCCATCGCCTTGAACTGGCTCGGGGTGAGGACCGCCTCCGGCTCGGTGAGCCCGTTGAAGCCGAGGCCGCCCGGGGGCAGCCAGCCGCCGTCGTCGTACCAGCCGACGCGCTGGCTGTGCGCCCACGCCCCGGCCGGGTTGCCGTACCGGCCGTCGATGTAGCCCAGGCCCCACTTGATCTGCGTGGCCGGGTTGGTGCGCCAGTCGGAACCGGCCGACCGCATCTTCCAGGCGGGGAGCGACTGCGGGATGCCGTAGGCGCCGCTGGAGGGGTTGCGCGCGTTCCAGCGCCACCCACTCTCCCGCGTCCACAGCTTGTTCAGCGGTGGCCACTGGCGGTCGCCCCAGCCGAACTGCCCGAGCATTTCCCTCGCCGCGGACTTCGCTCCGGCGACGCCGGTGATGCTGCCGCCGCCGATACTCGGCGCGAAGCCGTACACACTGGAGAACATGGGGTGGTGGGCGCCTCGGGCCCGGCCGCCGACGAGAACTCCGTCGCCGCCCCTCGACTCGACGTTGACGCCGCCGAGGGTTCCCGCCGTGTGGCCGACGCCGCTGTGCGTGATGCCGACCTGGTACGGCGCCTTCAGCCCGCGCTTCCACCCCGGAGGCGCGGCACCGCCGGCGAAGGCGTGCGTGCTCCACCGACGGTGAGGCTTTTGCCCGCGGATCACAGACTCGATCGCCGAGATGAAACCGCTACAGTCCCAGCTCGGGTTGCCGTTGCCGCCCCACTGGTACCTCTTTCCGTGCTGGGTGCGGGCCCAGCTAAGGGCCTTGGAGACGCCGGGGCCGCCCCCGCCGCTGGCGCCGGAGACGAGTCCCTTCAGGCCGTCGAACACCATCTGGGGCAGGGCGAGGACCATCTTCCCGAACGTGCTGCCGCCGACCTTCTCCTTCAGCGGCCGGACCAGCGGGTCCAGGAGCTTGGCGAGGTTGCCGACCGGGTCCGACAGGAACTTCGCGCCGCGGGCGCTCCCTCCGGCACCGATCCCGACGAGACGGCCCAGGTCGCCGATGATGCCGCCGTCGGCCATGAGCTGCCCGCCGGCCTGCTCCCAGAGGCCGAGCGCCCGGCCCCTGTACTTCGGGTCGGTGGGGATCACGAACTCGGGGTGTCGCGGGTTGCCCTCACCTACGATCGCCGTGGGGCGGTTGAACACGCCAGGCGCCGCGGGGACGGCCCCGCCCGCTGCCAGGAGAGGGACCGTCTTCAGGTCCGGCAGGCCGGGGATCCATCCGCCGATCTTCTTCCAGACGCGGACGATGCCCTTGTTCCATACCGTGTTGAGCACGAAGTTGATCGGCTTCTTCGTCAGGCCCTTGATCTTTTCCCAAGCTCTGCCGATCGCGTCTTTCGCCGTCCCGAAGGCGTCGGCGACTCTCCTGATGGCTGACTTCAGTGCGTTGAAGGCAGGCCGGATGCCCTTCTCCCACACGCCCTTGATGACGGACTTGATCCCGTTCCACACGGGGGTGACGACCTTGCGCCACAGCCAGCGGAACACATCCGCTAGGGCGCGGATAGCGGTCTTGACCAGGTTGAAGTAGCGCTTGACGACCTGGTTCCACCAGAACCGGAAGATCGCCCCGATCGCCTTGAAGACGACCTGGATGACCTTCCGCCAGAACCAGACGAAGACGGCGGCGACGGTCTGGACGTAGAACTTGACCAAGCTGAAGTACCGCTTGACGATGTTCTTCCACCAAAACTGGATGATCTTCCCGATGGCCTCGAAGACCCGCACATAGATCGTTTTCCAGAGCCACATCGCGATGTCGCCGAGGAGCCGCCAATAGGCGATCATGAAGTCGATGTACGGCTTGATGACCCGCGTCCACAGCCATACGACGGCGACTTTGATCCCGGTCCATACGGCCTGCACGGCGGTCCGGAACCAGCCGAACCGCTTATAGGCGTAGATGATCGCGGCGACGAGCGCGACCACCGCGATGATGATCAGCGTGATCGGGTTCGCTGCGAACACCGCGTTCAGCAGGAACTGCGCGATGGTCCACAGCTTCGTCGCGATGATCACCAGGTAGATGCCCTGGATCAGCCAAGGCAGCGTCTCCGCAATGGACGCGACGCCGCGGGCCATCGCGCCCAGGATCTCCAGCGCCGGCCCGGACAGCGGCGCCAGCGACTTAGAGACCTCATAGAAGGCGCTGCCGATGTCGCCGAGGGCCTCGGCGAGGACCGGCGCCATGCGAGAGGAGTAGTCGAGGAAGTTCTCGAACGCCGGGCTGCCCTTGAGGCTGGTGCCCCAGTTCGCGAACCGCTCCGTGATCCCGATCATCCGGTCGGAGATCGTGTCCATGTGCGGCAGGAACGCCTGCACGATGCCGCCCAGGCCCTTGGCGATGTTGCCGATCGCGACGCCCAGGCCGACGATCGCCGGGCGGACGCTGCCCGCGAGATCCTTCTTGAACGACTTCCAGCCCTCGGACTTGAACCCCTTACTCGCCCGGTCCTGCAACTCGCCGATCGCCTTCGCCGCCTCCGTGACGAACGGCGTCAGCCCGGGTAGCGCCTTCCGTAGCCCGTTGATCGCCCGGGTGAAGATGGGCATAACCGCGGGCTGGAGGCTGCGCGACCAGCCGCTGAAGGCGCCGCGGAGCCGCACGAAGGCGTCGAACGTGTCGCGCGCCGACGGCGTCAGCTTCCCGAGCGCCTGGCGATACTTCTCCTGCGCCGTCGCCGCGGTGGACGCGCCGCCAGCAGTACTGAGCTGCGCCGACTTGATCTGCCGCTGCGCCGACGCGATGGAGTCCGCCGCAGACTGCTGCGCGGCAACAAGCTGCTCCTGCGCCCGCGCGACGGACCGGGCCCCGTCCTCCTGGACGCGGGTGACGTTGCGCTGCGCTTCGGCAACCCGGCCCTGCGCTGCGGCGATGTCCTGCTGGGACTGCACCTGCTGGCGGGCCGACTCCCGCTGGGCGTCCGCGAGATCCTCCGCCCGGTCGCGGACTGACCTCTGCGCGTCGGCGAGCCGCTGCTGCGCCGTGCGAACCTGATCGGAGCCGGCGACGCCCGCCCGGTCGGCGGCCTTCTTCTCCGCAGCCAGCCGCTTGGTATCGAGCTGCTGTTCCTTGAGGCGCTGCACCGCCTGGTCGTAGGCGAGCTGGGCACGCGCCTGCTCAAGCCTCGTGGCGTTCGACCCGGCGGCGCGGACCGCGGCGAGCTGACGCTCCGCGTCCTGCACGTCTAGGACCGCGTCCCGCTCGCTGAGCTGTGCGCTCGCGAGGCGGTTCCCGAGGTCGACCAGTTCGTCGGCGGCCTCGCGCCGGGCGGCAGTCAGATCCTGCTGCGCCTGCCGCGCGGACCTCTGCGCGCCCGCCAGCGACTCCTCGGCGTCCTCAACGCGCTCGGCCGCCTGCCGCTGCCGGTCCGCAGCCTGCTCCACCGCCGAGGCCAGCGACGCCTTCGCCGACTTGACCTGCTCGGCTGCCTGACGCTGATTCTCGGCGGCCTGCCTTACCGCATCGGATACGCCCTGCTCGGCCGATGCGATCTGTCGGGCCGCGTTCCTCTGCGCGGTCGCCAGGCCCTGCTTCGCCGAGGCGAGCTGCGTGTCCTGCCGGGCGGCTGCCGCGGCGGCCTGCCCGCCCTTAGCTGTGCTGGACGACGCGGCGTCCTGCGCTGCCTTCTGCGCCTGCAACGCCTTTGCGATGTCCATGACCGCCGGCGCCGCAGCGGCAGCCAGCGCGCCCACGCCGGCCGCAGCGGCGACCGCGGCGGCGGCGATCGACCCGATACCGGCCGCAAGGACCGGCACCGCCGGGATCACGACTAGGCCGCCGAGGGCGGCCGTGAGTACCAGCACCGCCATGACGGCCTGGCGGGTGGAGACGTTGATGTCGATGTCGCGGCTGTCGAGCGCCGACACCATCGCCCCGACGGCGGCAAGTTCCGCCATCGCCTGCCCGGCGTCGATACGGACCTGCACGTCCGCATCCGAGGACGCGAGGACGTGCAGCCGGGCCTGGATCTGCTCGATCTGCGCCAGGGCGGCGCCGGTGTCGATGTCGACGCCGATCTCCTGGTCGGACAGCCGCGCCAGTTGCGCGCGCAGCCGCAGGATCTCGGCCTGCGCGGGGGTGGTGTCGGCGTCGATCTCGACGTCCGGCAGGTTCCGCATCGCGGCCTCGATGCGGGCTCGGGCGGCGCGGGCGAATGCGCCGCCGGTCTCGTTGCCCTGCCGGGTGGCGGCCGGGCGCCCGGCCCGGCCGCCGTTGTTGACGCCGTCGCGGATGCTGTCGCTGACCTGCGCGACGATGCGCTGCCCGATCTGGCGGCCGATGCGCTGCCCGATGACCGACGCCGCGCCGCCCGCGGCGTCCGCCATCGCCGGACCAAATGAGCGCCCGGCAGCCTCCCCGGCGTCCTCCCCGGCGCGGCTCGCCTCGGGGACGAGCTGGGAACGCAGCCGGGCATAGATGCCGCGGGTGTTCGGGACGACATCGACCTCGACGGAGCCGACAGTGATCGCCACAGGAGGACTCCCTCCTGCGCGTTACGCGGCCCCGCCGTTGATCAGCCGGAACAGGTGCTCGGCGTTGGCATCGGTGAGCGCCGTCGTCCGGCGCTTCTTCTGCGGCTGCACACCCGGTCGTCGCATCGGCTCCGGCGGGGTGGGCTTCCCGGCCTTCTTCGGGTCCGAGTTCGCGACGGAGAAGGCGTACAGCGCCTGCCGCTGGACGTCGATGCTCGTGGCGAGCAGTTGCTCGACGTTCGACCAGCGACCCTTCTCCGGCTCCGCATCCTCCGACGCCTGCTCAAGCTCTTCCTCGGGGGTGGCGTTGCGGATCGCGGTCATCGTCGCGGACTCCGGCGGCAGGTGCTGGATCAGCACCCGCAGCCGTCGCCACGACAACTCGCCGCGGTAGATGCCGAGGAGGTCGGTGCCTGGGTAGTAGCGGGCGAAGTCGGCCTCTACCGCCTCCGCGTGCGCCTGGAGCGTCCGGCGGGTCCACGCGATTTCCCCAGGCTCTCACCGGCCTGACCTGCGGCGTCGGTAACGAATGACTCAAACTCGTCGTTCGTGGGGTCGATGTCGTCGTACAGGTCGAGGTCGTCGGGGTGGATGACGTGCTCGGAGAACACGGCGAACTCGCCGCGGGTGAGGGCGGTCTGCCACGACTGCCGCCACGCGCCGGGCGGCACGATGCGGATCTCCTCGCCTGCCAGCAGGGCGGTCACATAGTGGCCCTCGGCCTCGATCTCCTGCGCTTCGGCGGCGTCCACGTACTCCTCGTCCGGCTCTTCGGCCGGGAGGGTGGCACGCTGCGCGGCGCGGCGGGCGGGGGGCTTGCTGCTGGTCTTCTTGCGCGTGCTCGGGGGCATGGCGCGGGCCTCTCTCTAGCTGAACTCGTAGATGGCGAAGTCGTGGCCGCTGCTGATGAACCGGTCCTCGGCCCGCCACTGACGCTGGCCGGGGTCATCCAGGTCGCTATGGCTGCGATGTTCGGACTTGTTGTAGATCAGGGACAGGAGGTCAGGCAGCACCACGGTCTTGCCGTACTCGTCGCTGATGGGGCCGGAGATCGCGAGCTGGAGCCATCGATTGAAGGCGTCGCCGCGAGGCCAGTCGGGGTAGGCCTGGAAGTGGAACCGCCAGCCGATGCTGCTCTTGCCGAGGTGGATGCGCTCGGTCTGGCCGCAGTGTTCGCAGGCGTTCTCGCAGGCCGGGGTCTGAACGTAGTAGTTGGTGCCCATGGCGCGGGCCTTTCTGTGAGTGGCGCGGGCAGGGGGTTGGAGGTGGTGGGCCGGGCCCGCGCCAGGTCGGCCCACCACCCGTCTAGGGGGTCAGGAACCGGTGTAGGCGGGCGTCTCCGGCACGCGGTCCGCGTGATAGACCGTGTTGCCCTGGGCGTCCGGATAGGCGGTGATCGTCCACTCGAAGCCGGCGATTTCGTCCTGCTTGTGGGTCACGTCGGAGCGCTCGGTGATCTCGCCCTCCGGCACGTAGAAGCCGCGCTGGAACTCGCCGTCGAGGACGACGAACCAGAACGTGCGCCGGTCCGGCACCGGCGACGCGGTCTCCGCGAACGTCGTCAGCCCGCTGACAGGCTCCAGGTCTTCCACCGGCTTGCGGTACTGGAGCGACTGCACCGTCGTCCGGCCCGTCTCCCAGGCCGTGATGGAGAACGTCCGCAGGCTGGACGTGATGGAGGTGCGGATCGGGGCCGTGTAGCCCCACGGGGTGTACGACTGGCTGTCCTCGTCGAAGCCCTGGACGAGACCGTCTTCGGACAAGGCGCCGAGCGGCAGGTACGGCGCCTCCGGCTGCACCTCCGGGTCGCCGGGCGAGGTGGTGCCGAGCGTGGCTACCCAGCCGCCGCCGTTCGCGCCGACCTCCAGCAGGTCCGCCGCACGGGTGATGTTGACCATTAGGGTCTCCCAACATGCGAAATCCCCGCGCGGCGGCGGGGTTCAGTGACAGGTCCGGCGCGGGCCTGGCCGGTCAGGAGACCGGATGGAAGTAGATCGAATACGTGGCGCCAATACGGCGCAGCCCGGTGTTCTCGTAGGGGCGGCTGGCCGGTGCCGACAGGGTGTCGATGCGGCCGAACACCGCGGTCGCGGTGTCGGAGCCGCGGAGTTGCGTCATGAGCAGGCCGCGGATCGTGTGCGCCAGAGCGGCGGCCTCGCCCCTCGTGGCCGCGTACACGTCGATGTCGACGAGGGCGCGGTCCAGGCGGATGCCGTCGTCGCCGCCACCGGGTAGGCGTTCCACCTGCACCGTCGGCAGCTCGTCGAGGAGGTTGTTATCCAGCTCGTCGCGGACCACGACGCCGTCGAGGCGGGCACCCAGCCAGGCGATCAACTCCACCTCGATGTCGACGGAGCCGACGGCGGCCATCAGCGGCCACCGATCGCCGCAGCCCGCAGCAGCACGTGCCGGCCCGGGATGCGCTCCGTGCCGACCTCGACGATCCCGCCGTGCGGCGCCGTGTTGTACACCGTCGCCGTCGCCCGGTCCCGGCGCCGGCCCCCGCGGCGCGTCGAAGTGACGTGCCACGACGCCTTGTACAGCCCGGGGTGCGGGTCGTGCGCGGGGTCGCCGACCGGGGAGATGGACTCCGCCACGCCCTTGATGACGTGAGCGCGGCGCAGCATCTCCGCCTCCACCATCGGCGACTTGAGCAACTGGCCCACCCCGCGGCGGGACATGCGGAACTTCGCGGGCATCGCCCCTCCTCAACCGGTAACCCGGTCCGCGGCGAACTGCACCGGGCCGCGGGTGCCCGTGAACGGGCTGCGGCCCCAGTCGCCGGGCTCGCCGGTGATCTCGCACACCGCGCCGCGGATCCGCACCTGATCGGTCGTGCGCCAGTCAGCATGGGTCGGGTCGTAGACGGTGAAGCCGACGATGACGGTGTCGCGGGCCTGCTGCTGCTGGCCGCCCACATCCGGGGCGGCCTGCCGCGGCACCACCACAACCCCCGCAACGGGAGTCTCCGTCAGCGCGCCGGGGATCGGCTGGCCACGCTCATCCCGGCCCGGGGACGGGCCGCGGCGGAGCCGGACAATCGTCTCCCCGAACGGGTAGCCGGCCATCAGGCCCAGCCCCAGCCCGGTTTGTACTCCAGCCCGGCGCCGTAGGTGTCATCGACCGGCCACGTCGGCGACGGGTCTGCCGTCTCCGGCGTCGGGTCGACCGTGAAAGCGCCGCCACGGCCCGCCATACGCTTCAGCGCCCGCTCCTCGGCCTTCGTGAAGTACAGACCCGGCTGCGGGCGCTGCACCGACATGGGGCCGATGACCTCGTAGCTGACACCCTGGGGGTTCGCATACGCCCGGCCTGCGGCGGCAAGGATCACCACCGATGCGCCGTCCGGGAGCGGCGTCACGATCGTGCCTGCGAGCTTCGTCGCCTGATCCAGCAGGAGTTCGGCGCGCTCCCCGTCGATCTCGGCGAGGCCCAGGTACAGGCCCAGCTCTGTGGGTGTCGGGATCACGAACGCCATCACGACCTCCTCAGGCCAGGGCCTCCACCGCACTGCACCAGGCGGTCAGCTCCGCCGACGGATCCAGCTCCGCACTGCGGGCCTTCGCCCGCTTCGCCGCGAGCCGATACTCCGCCGTCGTGCCGAGCTTCCGCAGGACGGCCTCCCAGCCGTCGAGGTCAGAGCGGTCCACGAAGATCCCCGCCTCGCCCAGGCTTTCGGCGAGACCAGCAGTGGGATGCGCGACGACGGGGATACCGGACGCCATCGCCTCCACGCCGACACGGCCCCACGACTCGTAGGACGACGGCATCAGCAGCACCCGGGTGCGCGCGTAGACGCGCTCGCGCATCTCATCGCCCGGCACATGATCCAGCACCTGCACGTTCGGCAGGTCCGGGAGGATCTGCTCCCCATAGGCGCCGCGAACGGCAAGGAACTGCCGGTCCGGCATCCGCTCGGCGAGCTTCCGCAGAACGTTCCCGCCCTTGGCCTCGTTGCAGTTGACCAGCGTGATCGCCTTACCGGGCCTCGTCGCATACTCCGCAGCCGTCACCGGCGGGCGCACGATCATCCCGGCCGCCGGACGCACGGACTTCGGGTACTCGGCGTAGAACAGCTCCGCCTCACGGGCCATCCACTGGCTGTTGTACACCGCCAGCGCCGTGCCTCCGGCCGCCATGTCCCGGTACGTCGGCCGGTGGGTGTTGTGGCACACCACCACCAGCGGGCGGCCGTAGCCGCGGGCCAGCGCCGCCGTACTCGGCACGCACTCCAGGTGCGACACCAGCACATCCGCGCGGCGCACCGCCGACGCGAAATCCAGACGCGCCGCCTGCGGCACCACCCGGATCCCCTGGTACTCGTACTCCTCGCGTGCCCGCCCGTAGCGGGACAGCCACACCGACACGTCGTGCCCACGTTCCACCAGCGGACGCAGCATCGCGACGAGCATGTGCTCCGCCCCCGCATTGTGCTGCGGCGGGAAGGCGTGGAAGCGGGCGACGATACGCAGGGGCGCGGCCCCGCCCGGCGCGGAAGCCGGGACCGCCCCCACGTCAGGTACCGCTCGGGGTGCCGGTGAAGCGCACGAACGCCTCGACATCGCCCAGGATGAAGCCGTAGTACGCCTCTGCCAGGAGGAGCACCAGGTTCTCCTGGAATGCGGAGTGCACGCCGCCCTCCTCGTCGATGTACGTTGCCTCCCGAGAGAGCTTGACGCTGATCTCCATGCCGACGCCGTAGGCGGCCTGGGAGAAGTCGCCACCGATCGCCCGGAGGCCCGTGTCGACGCTCGTCGACTGGCGGCGCAGCTTGCCGGAGACGCTGCGGGAATACGCCAGCGGCTCACCGATCAGTTCGCCCGCGAGCGCCGTACCGGTGCCCGACGTCCGCCGGGTGGGGACGAACAGGGGCTCACCCGTGGTGCTCGTCGCCGCCAGCAGTTTGGGCTTGAGGCGATTGTCGGCGACGGTGCCGGTGTAGTCCCAGTCGTCGTCGATGATCTCTTCCATGCCGGCGACGAAGTCGCCCCAGATGCCGCCCATGTTCTGCGCCGTGGTGCCCAGCTCGACCTCCTTGGAGGTGTCCGCGAAGAAGTCCGCGAACGGCCCGGTGGCCCCCTTCATCGTCTTGCCGTGGATCGTCGCCATATCGAACGCGCGGGCGAACGCGGTCGGCAGGTCCCGCTGGAGCTGCGTCCACAGCCCGGCCGCGTTGCTGCTTGCGACCTCCATGGAGACCGGGATCAGCGTGGCGACCTTCTTGCCGGACATCTGCTTGACCTCGACGCCGCCGGAACTGATCGGCTTGCGGCCACCCTCAGACACCCAGTCGGCCGTCGGCACGTCCAGCGGCACCGGAACCGCCGTGTTCGCCGTCATCGCCAGCGGCACCCGCCGGGCCAGCGACATGACCGCGGAACCCTCGACAGACTTCTCGAAGATCGGGCCGACCAGTGTCTCCGGAAGGAAGACGGGGTCGATCGTGGACAGCTTGATCGGATCGGTGACAGGCATATGGGGCTCTCTTTCTCAGCCCCGCCCTGCGAGGCCGTTCTTGATGAAGTCGGCGAACACAGCGCCGGGGTCGGATGGGGATCGGTTGCCGTTGCCGGACGAGCCCTGCGAGCGGTCCGGAGCCGGACGCCGCGGGCCGGTATCGGCCGGCTTCGCCCAGTGCGGCTTGCGCTTCAGCAGCGCGCCGAGGTCCCGCTTGATGGCGTCCGCGTCGATGCCGCCCTCGTCATCGACGTAGGTCGTGAGGTCCAGCGCGCCGGCGGCATCCTCCGGGTCGGCGAACTCGGCTGCGGCCAGGGCCTCGACCTTCGAAGTGACCGCGGCGCGGATCGCCTTGGCGGCCTTCTCCTGCTGCGCGGTGAGCTGCTCCGTGAGCCGCTCCTGCTCGGACTTCTGCGCGTCCTCCAGTTCCTTGGCCTTCTTCGCCAGGGGCTCAAGTTCCTTCAGGCGGCGGCGCAGGTTCTCGTTCTCGGAGTTCTTCTTGTTCAGCGCCTTCTTCGCGCGCTCAGCGTCGAACGGTTCCTCGCCCTGCCCGCCCTCCGGGGGTGTGTTCGGCTCGGCGGCCGTCGCAGGCTCGGCCGGCTCGGTTTCCGGCGCAGGGGCAATCGGCTCTTCAGGCATGGTGAAACGGCCCTCCAGGGGCTGGGAGAAGACCGCCTCCGGGGCGGTCGGGAAACTACGAGACGGGCAGATGCCCGTGCTCGGCCAGCGCCCGCCGGAAGCGAGCGAGCTGGCTGCCGGAGTGCGGTGCGGCGTACTCCCGGTACAACCGCTCCCACTCCGCAGCATGCGCGGACAGCTCGAACCGCTGACCGCGGAAGACGGGGACGACGCCGCAGTGGCAGCCGTCGTGCGCCCGGAAACTAGCCGTGTCCCGCTGGTAGACCATTCCGCGGGTCGCCAGCATCTTGCAGAACGCGCACGCCCCGAGGGCCGCGGCGCGGGCGTAGCCGACGGCCTGCCGGTCCCGGCGCACCGCCCCCACGACCGTCCCGCGGCCCTGGTCGGTGACGAGCTTTTGCGCGACCGCCGCGGCCTTCTTCTGCGCCTGCTCCAGCCGCGTCCCGATGGGCTCGCGCTGAGCCGGCGTCGCCTCCTCCGGCTCCCGCGGCCACAGATCCTTCGTCGCCCACCGCAGCGACTTCTCGACCCGCTCGTCCGGCGGCGGGTCCAGCAGCGGCACCGTGAACCGGCCCGTCACCCGGGCCGCGACACGCTGCGCGTCGTAGTAGTCGGCCGCCAGGGATGAGGACGCCTGCCCGTAGGAGGCGACCAGCGCCCGCACAGCTTCGATCCAGTCCGGCACCGTCACCTGCAACCGGGACGGCACGATCAGCCGCCGCACACGCCGCACATCACGAACCAGCAGCCGCGTCAGGCCGCGCTGCGCCCGCCGGTACCGGGCGGCCGGCTCGCCGCCGTCAGAGACCGTCGTCGCCACCGGAGTCCTCCGGCTCCTCGTCCGGCTGCTCCTCGTCGCCGAGTTCGGTCAGCCGGTCGAGGATCTGGCGGCCCTGCGCCCGGCGGCGCTCGGCGGCGACCCGCTGCCGCTGATCCTCCGACAGCCCCGCCATCTCCAGCGCCACGTCGGAGTCCGGCGGCAGCAGTCCGGCTTGGACCATCTTCACCGCGGCGTCCGTCTGCGCGGCGATCGTCGGCGTCGCGGGGTTCCGCCACACGCACTCGATGCGCCCGTCCGGGACCTGTCCGCGCCACATCCACAGCGCCAGCCGCATCGAGTCCCGGTGTGTCGCCGAGAAGCGGCGGATGCGGCGTTCGGCCTTCTTGACGAGCATGCCCTCGGAGGAGCGGATGGCATCCGCGCTCGCCGGGTTGTCGCTGGTGTAGCCGAGCATGTGCGGCGGCAGGCCGAGTTGCGTCGCCATGATGCGGGCGTACAGGTCGATGATCTTCGTCTGGCCGGACGGGTCGTGGGCGGTGAACTGGCCGACCTGTGGCAGCTCGCCCTCTTCGTCCCGCTCCAGGGCGAGGACACGGCCGATGTACGTCTCCCAGGCGCTCTTCGGGTTGCCGTCCGCGTCCTGGAACGCCGCCTCGGAGGCGCCGAGGATCCAGCGGGCCGGGGCGCCGAAGAACTCGGCGGCCACCTCAATGCCCATCAGTCGGCGGCACGCCGCGTCTGTGATCGACATGACTTCCGGCGTGATCTCCGACTTCCCGACGCGGTCGCCGGTGCGCTGACGGTTCGCCATCCGCAGCACCGGGACGACGCCGAGCCGGTGCGCATCCCGCTCCACGACCTCCCAGCCGCCGCCCGGGGACTCCACGGCGTATACGGTCTGGTTCGGCAGGTACAGCGACACCATGCGGTCGTCATCCGCCAGGCCGAAGCCCATCCGGTTGCCGGTGGACTCCCGCAGCGCCGACAGCGCCACCCGGAGGCGCGCATCCCACTCCAGCGTCATGTCCAGCGGCGACTCATACGTGATGATCGGCGGCAGATCCGGCTCCTCCGCGCTTCCCACCGTCACGTACTCACGGCCGTAGGTCAGCGCGTCCAGATGCGCGAGACTGCACTCGTCGAATAGGTCGTTCGACTCGGCGACCGCCTCTAGGTCCGCGGCGTCCGAGCCGTCAGCCCAGCGGAACGCCTCCAGATCGAGGCGCTGCTCCAGCGCCTCGACGCCGATCCTTGGCCAGCCGATGACCGTGTGCAAGCCCTTGAGCTGCGACGGAATCGAGATGCCCAGGTCACGCACGAGCTGCTCGCCGTTGAAATACGAGTCCAGCAAATCCAGGCGGAAACGGTGCGCCATCAGATCGGTGCGCAGATGCGTGATCAGATCCAGCTCATCCGCAGACAGCGACACCAGAGGGAGCGTCGGTGTGGTCATCGGGTCACCGCCTTCCGCTACCTCAGGACGACGACCCTCCCCTTCCCGGGGCGGCCCTTTCGTTTTCCGTATGCGGCACTGTTCAGCACCATCCGGCGCAGCATCCGTGCGCCGATCGCGCACACCGCCAGGTCGATCTTCCGGGCGGACTCGCGGTGCTCCTTGCCGATCGTGTAGCCCCAGGCGTTCGTTCGCCGGCGGGCGTTCGCGATGTGCTGCCGCAGCACCTTGTGCCCGTCATGCGGCACCTGCCGCTCCAGTACGTCCCGGTAGAACCGGTCCACGGCCTCAGTGAACGCCGGCTGGTGCTTCGGATCACGCATGTCCCACAGCACCGCGTGCCGCCGCGGGCCCGACGCGACCGCCTTCACCTTCAGCCGGCGGTCGTAGCGCTGCGCCCACGAGTCGATGTACCCGTCCCAGTACCGCTCGCCGTCCCGGTCGTCGTGGCCGGCGCCCGGGTCGGCGAAGAACGCCACCGGCCGGAACTCGGCGAACACCTGGTCCACCACGCCGTCGACCTCATCGCGCGGCACCCGGTACGGCACGCCGTCCGGCCAGCCTGCGGGCCGCTGCCACACGCCGAGGGTCTTCACGAGCCCGTCCGACATCCGGCAGCCCACCAGGCCCGTTGCGTCATCCGACTTCGAGCCGTCGAAGAACAAGGTGATCTCGTCACGCCGCTCAAGCTCGAAGCCCTCATGCGGGTTCGCATCCCACTCGTAGCGGGCCAGGAAGGCGTCCTCAGCAGCGACGATCTGGTTGAACCAGAAGCGGCGGCTGCGGGACGGCGGGTTCCGCACGTCGAGGATCGAAGCCTTCAGCCGCTCGATGTCCAGCCAAGTCGAATCGCCCCGCACTGCCTTCAGCGTGGGGACGATCCACTCCTCCGTCAACTTCGCCTCCGCCGGCGCCTCCAAGCTGTCGTAGAACAGTCCGGTGTCCACCGCACGGCCAGCCTCCGCCGACTCGAACGCCTCCCGCGTGCGCTCCGCAACCGAGTCCTCGCCCGGCTCGAAGGCGTTGGTGTCCGCGAGCGTCCGCGCGGCGCCGTCCGCCGACTTGGTCGCGTTCCTCTCGATGACCGCGGCCATCTCGTGGCCGGAGTTCGACTCCACCCAGTGCTGCGTCTCGCCCATCGACGTGAACGTCGGCCGGCCACCCTCCAGGGCGCGCGGCGACGACGTGACCGCCTCGATCCGGGCCCGCCCCTTGTCGGCGTAGATGATCTCCTTGCCGAGATCGATCCGGAACTCCTCCAGGGCGCGCTTCGACAAGATGCTCGGGAACAGCGTCATCGTGTTTCGCGTCTGGTCCTGGCTCACGGCCGCGATCTGCACCCACGCCGCCGGATGCTGTACACCCAACGGCTGCCCCGCCGGCACACCCCACTCGTTGCCCTCGTCGGCCACCCCGCCGAACCGGCACGGGCCGACGAACTCGAACGCCGACCACGTCGCCTTCACCGGGTCCTTGCCCCAGCCCTTCAGGCGTTGCAGCACGCCATCGCGCCACAGGAACCGGTTCGTCGCCGGATCCATCGCGTACCACCACAGCGTCAGGCGGGCCTGCTCCGCGGTGTACTGCCACGGCTTGCCCGCCCAGTGCTGCAAGTACGTGCCCGTCCATGCCAGGCACTGCCAGCCCAGCGTGTACTCCGGCAGCACGAACCGGCCGTCCTCACCGCGGCGCCACGTCGGACCGATCGCGAACGGGGTGACGACCTCCGGGACCTGCTCAGCCGCCTGCGATGTCACGGTAGGAATCCAGCGGACTCACCGACGCCAACTGCGGCCCGGCCGGCTTTCGCTCCAGCTCGATCCGCGCCCGCCGCCGGTCGCCCTCCGTCGTCAGCAGCCGCGCCATCACGGAGTCCAGCGCGGAGACGAACTGGCCGTTCGGCGGCCGATCCGACGCCAGCCCTCTCGACATCAACTCCGCGGCGTACCGGGCCATCGCCCAGTCCGACGGCTCGTAGAACACCGCCTGCCCCGACTCCCGCAGCGACAGGTACCAGTCACGGGCGATCTCATGCCAGCCCGGGTCCGGCTCGGGCAGATCCGGCACGACTGGCGGAGGTCCCGACGGCGCCGTCGCCAGCCCTGGACCGTCGTCCTTGTTGCGCCGCCGGCGCTCCTCCGAGCGCTTCGGGATGGGTCCATGCGTGCCCACAGCGACCTCCAGGGTCAGCGCCACCGGGGCGCACCGGGCGAGTAACGATCAACGGCGGGCGGCTGCCACCAGGGCAGACGCGCGGCGTCGCAGGTGAGGGGCCTAGGCAACCCGTACACGGGGGCGAGTGCTATACGGTTCCGATACCCCATAACCGCAGGTCAGGGGCATCCCCCCAGGTCAGAGGCATGATCCATCGATCATGGACTGGTGATCGACTCACGGCCGTCGAGGCTGTGATGGATCATGAGCCAGTTGACCGCCCCACCCGCGGCCTTGATCGGCTTCGGTGTGGGTCCGCACACGCAGTCGTCGTCGGCTGGATGGTCGACGTGATCACCGAGTGGGATGACGTGCAGTGCCTGCGGTGCGTGCTCGCCTGCGGTCACCGTCGCCTGCGCCTGCCGACGTTGGCCCTGCTGCCCGTGTACACGCCTGTGTTGCGGCGGTGCAGCAGTTGGCAGTAGCCCTTGGCTCGCGCTCCGAGGTACTTGCTGAGCTGCCTGTTGCACCTGGTCCAGTCGCCTGGTGTGCCCCATCGGATGCGTGCTGCGCCTGGCCCTGTACTCCAGTACCTGCGTAGCTGTGCTGCGTTGCCTCTGTGTCCTCGCCCTTTGGCCACGTGGATCACTCCTCGGGCTGCTGGTCCTGTGGTAGTTCGTCTACCCGTTGGATGCTGGCGATCTGGTCGACAGGTACTGCGAGTGCGATGCCGTCGTCCTCGGTGAACACTGCCCATGGGCCATCGAAGGTGAGGACGAGAGTGGGATCTTCGACGAGGATGTCCTCGCCCTGACCCTTGGCGTGGTTGATCAGATAGGCGGGCACGTGGTCACCTCAACCCAGGGTGCTGTTCGGGCGGCCGTCGTCGTCCGGGCCGGGGGTCGGCGCGTCGTGCGGCGAGCCCTTCGGCGGAGGACTTGCGCCCGTGGCATTCGCCGCACACGCCTTGCAGGGCGACGTCGCGGTGGTCGTCGGTCTTGGCCGCGATGTGGTCGCAGTGCGTGGACGGGCGGACGTCGCAGATCTTGCAGATCGGGTCGCGTTCGAGGATGCGCGCGCGGATCTTCCGCCAGTTCGACGGAAGGCGAGCCCGCCGGTCGGATCCGGACCAGGCGGCGCTCATGCGCCACAGACCGGAAGGTCGTCGGGCGGGAGTTCTACGTGGCTTCCTCGACGGGTGCAGCGGGGGCAGATTCCGACGGTGCGACCCGAGCCCGGTCCGTACTCAGGGTCCGGGACGCTGCCTGCGCTCTGGTGGCCGCCGTAGGGGGCGGTGCACAGGATGCACGGCATCCAGAAGAGGTTGTGCTTCCGGGCGTACTTCTCGTGGGTCATCGCCCATCGCTGCGGAAGCAACCTGACCCACGCCTCCCGGTGACGGGGGGCGCTACATGAAAGCGGTGGACGGAGTCCGAGGCTCCAGTACCAGACCTTCTCAACGAGGCTGGGTGGGCGCATCTTGAGCGTGACCTTGAACTCGGCCATGGGCGCGGGCCTTTCGTGGTCAGGTCAGGTGGTCCAGGTGCTCCACGGCAGCCCGCTGTCGACCGGGGCGAGCCCGATCTCTTCGGCGACCGTCGCGCGGTGGTCGGCGTCCCAGGTGGTGACGTCGATCCAGTGCCCGCGTTCGTGCGGTACGGCAGCGGTGGGCCAGTCGAGGACGAGCGTCCCGCCGGGCCGGACTGCGGCGGCGAGGCCGCGGATGATGCGCTCGACGGCGTCGTAGTCGTGATGGATGAGGACGGCGAGGCACACGACGGCGTCCACGGGTTCGCCGAGGCGGGCCGCGAGATCGGTGCCGTCCGAGCTGACGGTACGGATGCCGGGCCCGCGGACACGCAGCCGGCGGAGCATGTTCGGTGAGGCGTCGGCGCCGGTCACGTCGTAGCCGCGGGCGGCCAGCGGGATCGTAACGCGGCCGTCACCACAGCCGAAGTCCACGACGGCGCAGCCGGGCTTCAGGGCGTCGGCGAGCATGGCGGCTTGAGCCTCGCCGGACTCGCGGTAGGCGTCCTCGGAGACGCGCCGCAGCGGGTGGATCGCGGCCGGGTCGGCGCGGTCCCAGGCTGCGGTGATGCGGTCGAGGCTCACGGCGCGTAGCCGAAGCGTGCGGCGCGGCCGTCGAGGAGCCTCCAGATGTCCCGCTCCGGGATGTCGGCGGTGATGCGGCTGTTGACGTCGGTCGGTACCTCGGCGCACGCCTCGGGGTCGAGCTGGACACCCAGAGCCCCACCGAGTTCGCCGAGTGCCCATTCGTGCCGCAGATCCTCCACGCGCAGCTTCACGTCCGCGACGGCGGCGCATCGCTCGTTCCAGGCCACCCACCACTCCACGGCCGCCTCCAGAGGCTCCAGGCCGTCCAGGGCGGGCATGTGGGCGCGGGCGAACGCCGGATACGGCTCAGCGGCCCGCTCGGCGAGGAACAGCTCGGTTCCGACGAGGGAGCGGACGGTGGCGACCGGATGCCGGGCGACCATCGCCACGGGGCCCTTCCAGGCGCCGGACTCGATCGCGGGCAGGGCGCACCAGGAAGCGTCACCGTCGAGCCCGCCGGTGCGGCCGTCGTCGGGCCGGAACCAGCGTTCGTGACCGCAGCGGACACCCGACGCCTGCATGAACGCGGCGACGTAGCCGGTGCCGGACCGGCCGGTGCCGACGACGGCGAAGCGCGGCGGCTTCGGGGCGCGGGGCCGCGGGGTGCGCTTCGCGGTGGTCTTCTTCGCCGCCCGCTTGGCCGGCGGCTTCTTCTGCTCGGTCACGCGGGCTCCTCGGGTGGTGGCGGTGTTGTGGCGGCCCGCCCGACGCCCGTTGCCGGGCGGGCCGCAGGGCCTCTACGTCCTGGGGGAAGTGGACGGAGGCGATCAGGGGGTGTTCAGGGCGCGCCGCCGTTCCGGAGTTGAACCGGTGCTGGCCAGCGTCGGACGACAGCCCTCGTCTGCCGGCGGCGTCCCCGTCTGTGGGTCAGGCGGCTTGCGCGCCTTCGGGCAGCGGCGGCGCCGGCGGGATGACGATGACCTCTCGGGTGTCCTCGTCGCGGATCGCGTGTGGAAGTTCGTCGAGGTCGTAGCGGACTCGGCGACCGGACCGGTGCCGGGTGATGCGTCCCTCGGACGCCCACCGCCAGATCGCGCCCACGGACCGGCCGCTGTAGTAGGCGGCCTCGTCGGCTGTCACGAGGATCGGAGGCATGCGCACCCCCCGCCGGGCATGACGAAGGGCCACCCACTCAGGTGGCCCTTGCGACAGAAGTTCTAGGTTGCCTGGAATGATCCTTCGGCGCAGGTCGGCTTGTCAAGCGCCTCCGGGGATCAGGTGATGCTGCCGGACCATTCGAGGTCGTCCATCATCGGGTCGGCGCCCTCGTCGAGCCGCCCGATCATCACGACCACGTCCCGGCCGTACTTGTCCGCGAGCGCATGGTCGGAGGTGCCTGTGGTCGTCACGCCGGGCGCGACCCGGCCGGTGATCTCCTTCGACCCGTTCTCCCAGTAGTTGCCTTCGGCCATGCCGCCGTTCGTCGTGCCCTCCACCGACACGTACAGGTCGTCGAGGGCGAAAGGCTTCTTGGTGCCGTTGTCGAAGGTGAAGTTGATCCGGAACGCCGTGTCGCCGTTCTCCGGCGGGTAGTCGAACTCGCCGAAGTCGGAGAACTCCTTGATGCTGTCGACGGTGATGGCGAGGCCGTCGTCGTAGGTGAACGTCTCGCCGACCTTCAGCGACGTGTCGGCGGCCGGCTTGTCGTCGGCGGGCTCTTCGTCGAGGCTGTCGCCGAGTTCGTCTCCGACGACCTCCTTGGCCATGTCCTCCAGTTCGGCGTCGGAGAACCCCTCGCAGGCCGGGGGCTTCTCGTCGCCCGCGGCGTCCGGGTCGTTGACGAGGTCGCGGATGGCGTCCTTGCAGGAGCCCTTGGACTGGCTGATGGTCCCGCCGTCACTGCCGCATGCGGTGAGCGGCAGGGTGAGCGCCGCGGCTGCGGCGGCGATGGTACGGATACGCATGATCCCCCCTGAGATGGTGCGAGCGCCCCGGGAGTGTACGGGGCGCTCGGTGGTGAGCGGATGGGCCGGACGGCCCACTCAGTTGCTGGAGTTGGACTTGCTCCACCACCGGTTGTTGTTGGTGACCTCGCGGTGGTCGTGCACCACGGGGCCGGCGTAGTGGTGGTGCACCTCGGGCTCGGGCCGGGCGCGCTTCGCGAGGCGGGCGAGGGCGACGACGAGCGCGACGGGCGCCCCGCCGATGAGCGCGACCACCACCGGGTCGGCGTACCCGGAGGCGAAGAGCACCATCGACAAGGCGCCGCCGACACCGAGGGAGCCGACACCGGCGGCGATCATCAGCCCGGAGGCGTCGGTGGCGGCCTGGGACATCGGCGGCCGGCCCGGCTGCGCGACCGGCGGCGTCGAGCCGACGGCGGGCACGGGGGTGTCGTCGCGGTAGGCGGTCGGTCGGGTGGCCATCGCCTCCTCGACGGCGGCGATCAGGTCTTCGGCGTCGGGGCGCCGCTGCCCCACCTCGGGGCGCGGCTCGGGCAGCGGCGTGGGCATAGCTGTCTCCTCGTCAGTTTCGGTTGGTCACTTCTTCAGCGGCCGGGCGAGCGCCTCGGCCGCGACGGCCACGTCGCCGGTGGTGTGCTTGTCGGTCTCTTCCTCGATCGCGGCCTTGATCTCCGGCTCGGTGTAGCCCTGCCGCTGCATCGACGCGGTGGTGTTCAGGATCTTGTCGGCCAGCGGGTTACCGGTCGTCGCCATGTCGTCCCTCCCTGCCGGGGCTGTCCCGGCTCCCACCGCACACCCCCGGCACGGGGCCGGAGGCGGCGGTGGGGGCCGGTCAGCCGCGGCGCCACTTCGGCAGCGCCTGCTCGGTTTCGATCACGCGGTCGTTCGCGGCGACGTGTTCGCCGGAGTCGCACTCAACGCGCCGGGTGACGCGATCCAGCTCGCCCTTCGCCTCCCGGTGCGCGGCACGCGCCTCCGGGGTGCCGATGATCCGGTCCATGAATCCCATCTCGATCTCCTCGTTCGGTTGGTGAGGTTTGTTGTGGTTTGTTCTCGGTGTCAGCGCTGGGGGTGCCAGCGGGGTGTCAGAAGGGGGTGTCAGCTCGCGCGCACACGCGCATTGACCTAGGTGGATGGGGGTGTCAGCCGGTCTGACACCCCCCGCTGCCACCCTGACCGGGTGCCAGCGGGTGTCAGTGCAGGTCAGACGGGTGTCAGCTCGGGGTACAGCAGCCGGTACGTGCCCGGGTCGGCGTCCTCGACCTCCTCCAGGTGCACGCCCTCGTCGGCGAGGCTGTTGAGCTGATCGGAGAGCCATCCCCGAGACCTGCCGTAGCGGCCCTTGGTGCCGTGCGGCTTGAAGTGCCGGGGGCCGATGAACTCCAGGCCCTCCTCGCGCAGTTCATCCAGCAGTGCGTGCAGGCGCCGCACGGCCTCCTTCGTCGATACCGGCTCCGGCTCGGGCTCCGACTCGGCGAAAGTCCACCGCCTCCCCTCGGAGACCGGCGGGATCTCCCGGTCCGCGTCGATCCCCCGCAAGTCGGCAGCGCCGTCGCCGCCGCCGTCGGCGCCGAGGCGGCCCGCGATCTCCCGCTCGACCTGCCGCTCCAGCAGCGTCTCTTCATCGGCCTGGCGCTGCTCGTCGTTCTGCTCCTTGGTCATCGTGACCTCTCCGGCCTCCGGCTGGTCGTCGGGCATCTGGTCGTCGGGCATGTGGATGGCGCGGTTCGCATACGCCTCACCTGCGGCGATGGCCGTCACCGGGTCGGCCGCGACGCGGGGGGCCGCGGAAAGGGCCTCGGTGATCTGCTCGTCGGTGATGAGGAACGTGCGCAGCGGCATCGGGTAGCGCTCCTCGTCCACGCCGGGGGCGACGAGGTAGGCGTAGCCGGGGCGGCGGTTCTCCCACGCCTCCGGGCGCGCGCCGGCGTCCCGCACATCCTCCGGCAGCGCCATGTCGGCGGTCGTGGCGCCCTTCACGCCGAAGCAGAGGACCCCGCCGAGCTGTTCGCGCACGTCAGTGGGCATGCTGGAAGCGGACGGACGCTGCAGGCTGATGATGACGGAGATCCCCGCGGAGCGGGCCTCCATGACCAGCCCTTCCATCTCGGTGCCGTCGCGGAAGAACCGGCCGGCCTCCTCGATCCACACGACCATGAACGGCATGCCGAGGGCCGCGAACGCCTCCGGGGTCCAGTTCTTGAACCCGGCGCGGCCCAGGGCGTCGGCGCGAGCGGTGATGACCTGCTGCAATGCGTCGATCATCGCCTCTCCGCCCGCCGTGGACATCTCCACCCAGTCCAGGTAGGGCAGGAACGGCGCGAACGTCTGCGCGCCCTTACTGGGGTCGACCGCCCACACGATTACGTCGTGCCTGGTCAGCGTCTCGGCGATGGCCACGGAGGCGCCGGTGGACTTGGCGGAGCCGTTCATGCCGGCGAACAGGAAGTGGGTGCCGTTGCGGCCGGGGCCGGCGGGGAACCACAGCACCGTGGGCTGCCCGTCCTCGTAGATCCCGACGTGCACCGGCTCGGTGATCGACCCGCCGGGCGCCGAGGGGCCCGCCCACGGGGTCGGCGTCTTCAGCATGTCCTCGGGGACGACCACCATGGAGAGACGGTCGGCGCGCTCCGGGTCGGTCACGAAGCGGATGCTGTTCGGGCTGACCTTCAGCTCGCTGGCGATGTTCTTGACGCGGCTGGTGATGTCGTCGGGGGTGACGTTGCCGCTGTCGAGTTGCAGTTCGGCGGTGACCTTGTTGGGCTCCACCTTCGGCTCGCCCCTGAGCTTGGCCCTGGCCTTCCCGAGGCTTTTGACCAGCACCCCGGTCTCCCCGGCCTGCTCGCCCTGCTGCTTGGAGTCCGGGTTGACCCGCAGCGTCTTGCGCACGTTCCACGACGCGGCGAGCGCCGCCCCGCCGATCACCAGCCAGGAGAGCTGCGTGCCGCCGAGCGGGTCGGAGTAGGTGGCGGCGGTGAAGTAGCCGGTCGCGCAGGCGGTGGTGGCGGTGGCGTGGATGCGCCGCTGCGCGCTGGTGTCCCTCCCCGCCCACCACGTGGCCGCGGTCAGCGCGCCCGACGCGACGGTGATGCCGACGGCCGCCAGCGGGCTGCCGCCCCATGCGGCGTTCGCCGCGAACGTCGCCGGCACCTGCCCGGCCAGGGCGATCCACGGGCGCGCGTGCGGCGACTTCACGCCCTTCCATGCGTCGTTCTTGAGGGTGTCAGCCACGGTGTCAGCTCCAGTGTCAGCGCGATGTCGGTGCAGGTCAGTGGGGTGTCAGCCGCGAACCTGGGCGGCGGCGAGGATGTAGGCGAAGAACAGCCCGGCGGCGATCATCAGGCCGTCGCGGATCAGGACGTAGAACTCCAGCCGGAGCCACGCCGCGAACAGCAGCGCGGCCCCGGCGGCGATGTAGACGTCGGGCATCAGAACCAGCCGAACTTCTGCGGCTTCTTCTGCTGCGTGCGCGCCTTGCCGATCCTCATCAGTTCGGCCTCGTACTCGCGCTCGAACGCGCTGTACAGCGCCGTGTACCACTTCGCGATCAGCTTCTCGGCCTGGGCAACCCGCTTCAGCCAGCGGGTCACGCGCCGCGCCCTGGCCCGCGAGCCGGACATGCTCCCGAACTGGTCGGGGATGTTCCGCAGCCGGCCCTCCAGCATCGCCGCGTCCAGAGCCACCGTCACCGCCCGGTTCCGCGCGGCCTTCCGGCCGTGCTCGCAGTACGCCTGGATGTCCTCGTTCGACATGAAGTCGCCGCCGGGGGCGGCCTTCGCGGCGCCGTTCTGGCCGGCGGCCGGAGCAGCAGGCGCACCGCCCTGGATCTTGGTGATGTTGATCGTGGGGTTCAGCGACGTGTTGAACCCGCCGCCGTTCTTGACGTTCGGCGGCGGGGTGGTCGGCGCGCCGCGGCCGTTCGGTGACGGGCGCCCATTCGGTACAGGTGCCGCCGGGCGCTGGATCGGGGTAGCCATCAGACTCCTCAGGTTGGGGTTACGCGGACTGGCGGTACTGCTCCCGGGCGCGCTTCAGGCGCCGGTCGCAGGTGGCTCGGGAGAGGTGAGACAGCAGCGGCACAACATCGCTGTCGAGTGAGACCGCATCCGCTCCGCCGCGCTCGCGCATGAGCGCAACGAGGCGCGAGACCTCACGCTCGCGGTCGGCGTCACCTATGGGTGAGACCTTCTGCTTCCCGGTCTCACGAGGCGGGGCAGTCTCACTTGTCTCACGCTTCTGCGGCGGCGGCTTCGGCTTGGTCTCACGCCGCCTCTGGGACCGCTGGCGCGGTGAGACTGCACGCTGAGACTGCGGCGGCTTCGGTGTCTCAACCGGCGGCGGCCGGAGCAGTTCCACGGCACGCGTCTCAAGATCCTCTGCGGCTTCCTTGAACTGCTTCCGGGCGGCGGCGAGGAACTCGGCGAGCCAGAACTGGACCACCGGGCCGATCGCATGGAGCACCGCGCCAGCAACGTCGCCGCGCTCCGCCGGGCCGAACACGCACACCGTCACGGCGGCCAGCGCCGTGACGACCCGGAGGGCGGCCCCCCAGAACGCGACACGGCGACCCAGTGCGGCGAGAGCGCCGCCGATCTGGATCTCCACGATGAGCCCGGCCTCCAGAGCCGGATACAGGAACCAGCCCCACGGCTCAGGGGTGTGATGCCGGGCGAGAACGTCGTGCGCATTCCCCGACCCGAAGACGGTGATGACGGTGGACACGGCAATGACCGTGACCGCCCAGCGGCGGGCGGTCGCCTGCACCTGGCGGCGCTCGGCGCGCAAGGACTTGGCCTGCTGTGCAGCGTTACTCACGCTGCCGGACGCCCGAGAGCGGATCTGCTTCGCCTGCTCAAGGTTCTCGCGCGCCTCAGCCTCCACCGCCCGCGCCTGCTCTTCGGCATACGCGACAGCCTGCTGCCGGTCCTGTTCGGCGCGAGCGCGCACCGCGTCAGCGTCAGCGCGGGCCTGAGCCAGAAGCTCCTGGGCCTCCTCGGTGACCGTGCGCGCCGCCTGCCGCGCCGTGTCCGACTCGACGGCGGCCTCGTGCCGCAGCCGGTCGGCCTCAAGCGCCGCCCGGGAGTGGACAGTCTGCGCCTGCTCAACCTCACGCCGCGCCGCAGCTTCACGGTCGCGGGCATCGACGAGCAGTCGCTCCGCTCGGCGACGCGCCGACTCCACCCCACGCTGCGCAGCCTCCGCGCTGCCCTTCCACCGCTCGGCATCGCGGGTGGCGGCATCGCGACGGGCCTCGGATTCCGTGACCGCGGCTTCCGCCTCTTCGAGGCGTGCGGCGGCTTCCTTGAGCAACTGCTCAGCTTCGCTCGCAGCCTGACTGCGGACGGCCTCGGCCTCCTCCCGTGCCTGAGTGAGCAGCTTCTCCGCCTGCTGCTTGGCGGCGGCGGCCGAGGGTGCGGCAGCCTTCGCCGGGGCGCGGGTCTTGGTGTTCCGGCGGGCAGCCATCAGATCACCCGAGCCAGCAGGAGGGTGCCGTTCGTCGGCGGGGTGGTCACAGCCCTTCCTCTCGGTCGTGGGCGTCCAGGAGGCGCCCGAGGGCGGTGAACAGCGCGCTGTACGCCTCGGCGAGTGCCTTGAGGCTGTGCACGTCGGTCACCCGGTAGTGGTCGAGCACCTCTCGGGCCGTGACGCGCGCGGCGGCCAGCGGCGGCATGCCGTCCTGGCGGGCCGTCACGCCACCCACCCCCTGCGCGGCCGGCCCAGCGACGTGGCGGCCAGCCACAGCAGCGTCACCATGAGCGCGACCGCCAGCACGGCGGCGCCCAACTCGGAGGTGAGGAGGAAGTGCAGCGTCGCGAGAACCGCGTTGGCCGTGGTGGCGAACGCTTCCGGGGCGGCGAAGAACAGGGCGATGGCGAGGAGCTGCGCCAGCACGGCAGCGGGGCGGGTGCGCATCTCAGGCCACCGCCTTCGCGGCGGCCTTACGCAGCGCGGTGTGTGCCTCGCGGGCCCACAGCCCGGCCGCATCCAGCTCATCCTCCGCGGCATCGCCCAAGGCCATCGCGGCATCCACCGCGTTCTGCGCGGCGACGAGCAGCGCACGGTCCTGCGTGGCCATGTACAGGGCGTCCATCGCGGACGTGACCGCCGAGCGGGCGGCGTAGCGGGCCTGCCGCGCCTCGACCGTGTCCGACAGTCCGTCACGCTTCGCGGCGACCTTCAACCACTGGTGCTCACGGTGGCCGACGATCGCGGCCAGCAGCGCGGGGACCGCCTCGGCGAGCTGCCGCCGGCGGCGTTCGGCACGCTCGGCCCGCTCCCGGCGGGACGTCGTCAGGTGCTGCATGACCCCGCTGGCGAGCGCACCCGCGAGGACGGCCAGCCCGGTGATGATCGCGTCCATCAGGCCACCGCCTTCCGGCCCGAACCGACGATCGCCCGCACGCTGTCCATCAGCCGCGGCTGGTCGGGGTGCGCCCGGTCCTCCTCGAACGCGGCCAGCTCGATGTCCAGCGCCTTGCCCCAGTCGTCCGACGCGACCGCGGCGCGCAGCTCGGCGAGGAGCGCGGCGCGGGTCTGGGGGGGGGAGGGGGGCCGGGGTGCGGACGTAGGTGGCCTTGTCGTGGGCGGCTACGTCGGCGGCCGACATGGGGGTGGGGGTGTAGGTGGTCAGCAAGGTCTTCACGAGTTCTCGTCCCTCGTCTTCCGTCCGGCTCGATTGACTCCTATAGTTGCAACATGATGAAGCGTTCGCAAGCCCTCCGGAGGATCGACCTGACGACCCGACACCTTGCATCTGGCGGTTGCAGCCTGATGTGGGACGATGCACCCATGACGGAGGAGGAGAAGGAGCGCGAGGAAACGGCGCTCCGAGAACTCGACAAACTGACCGCGGCCTATGAGGCTGCCGTTCGTGTAGTCGACCAGCGGCGCGAGGCCCTCCACTCCGCGATCATCAAGCACCTGCGCGAGCGCAATGCCCGCCCCGGCCAGGTCGCCGATCACAGCCCCTACGACCGCAATCACGTCGGCCGGATCGCCAAGGCGGCTGGCGTGCCGCCGCGTCGTGAACCCACGGTGCGCAGCATCAAGAGCGACGGGTAGCGCGGCAGGCCGGCCAGGGGTCACCATGCCTTCGAGTCAACGCGTCATGGCGTTGCCTCGCGATGAGGCTTCAGTGCAGAAGCAGCGCAGCACCAAGGCATCGTTAGTGCACATCGCTGCTGACCGACCCTCGGAGCGCCGATAGTGGACGTCGTAGACGCATGGACGGGGCAGGCTGCCTGCGCACTTCAGGCAGCACTCCGCGAGAGCAACGAGGGCTTCGCCGACCGATTGGGGGTCGCAGTGCGCACCGTCGCTTCGTGGCACGCCAACCCGGATATCGTCCCGCGCCCCGAGATCCAGCAGGCCCTCGACACCACCTACGAGAATGCGAGTCCATCCGTGCGGAGACGCTTCGACCGCCTGACCCGGCCGCCGGCCGCGGTCACGGCACAGGCGCTCCGTGTCGCCATCGCCGTCGTCGTCCGCGGGAGCGACGTGCTCCTCGTCTGCCGCCGGGGCGACGCGAGCCTCTCGTGGCAGTTCCCCGCCGGCGTCGTGAAGCCCGGCGCCGCAGCGGAAGCCGTCACCGTGCAGGAGGCCCACGCCGAGACCGGCGTTCACTGCGCGGTGCGCCAGCACCTCGGCAGCCGCCTCCACCCCGTCACCGGCGTCATGGCCGACTACTACCTCTGCGACCACCTCACCGGCGACGCAGCCAACCTCGACGTGATCGAGAACGCCGCCGTCCAGTGGGTGCCCATACGCGAGGTGCCGCGCTTCATCCCGCCCGACCGGATTTACCCGCCCGTCCTGCACGCCCTGGAGGAATACGCATGACCGACCAGACCACCGACCAGCCCGGCATCTCCGCCGCGATCATCGTTCAGGACGGACGGGTGCTGATGGTGCGCCGCCGCGTCCGGGAAGGCCAGCTTTCGTGGCAGTTCCCGGCCGGCGCGATTGAGCTGGGCGAGTCCGCGGAGCAGGCGGCCGTGCGGGAGACGCTGGAAGAGACCGGGCTGACCGTCGAGGCGGTGAAGCTCCTCGGTGAGCGGGTGCACCCGAAGACCGGCCGGCTCATGTCGTACACGGCGTGCAGCCCGATCTCCGGGACCGCGCGCGTCGCCGACGCCGACGAACTGGACGCCGTCGCGTGGGTCGCCCATGGCGAGATCCCGGAGTACGTGCCCTACGGGCTCTTCGAGCCGGTGCAGACATACCTGGACGAGAAGATGCCCGCCTGAAAGAACATGATCAAGCCATACACAGACGCTAACGGATCTGGCCCCGAAATGACGGCAGTTAGACCATCCCGTCGGCACTCTGTACGGTGCCCTTGAACAGCGCAACGGCCAGGTGTTAGAGCACCTGGCCGCCGCAAGACCCGGCGGGTTCCAGCCCGCGAGATCAGAACCCGATCCACGCCATGAATCGAGGACTCAAGTGACTTTACCGCAACAGCTTGTGCATACAACTCCGGTTGCACTCACCCCCGCGGCCCTCGCCGCGATCGTCGCGCAGCCCCCGCCGCCGGACTTGTCCCTGGCCGACCGCCTGTCGGACCTGGCGACGATCCGAAGCCTGTTCCCCGCCATGTCGCCGGAGTGCGACGAGCTGGAGGCGCTGCTCCGGGGGGTGGTCGCGTGAGTACGCCGACCCAGGCCCCGACCGCGCTCCACCACCCCACCCCGTGCCCGCCGTGGTGCAAGGACCGCGCCGCCTCCCGTCATGACGCCGGCCCGTCCCTGACCCCGCACTTCTCGCAGCAGATCCAGCTTGATGTCCCGGGCGCCGGCGTCCTGGCCCGCGCCGAGTTGGTGCGGCTGGACGAGACGGGCGAGCGGTCGGAGGCTGCCCTGTTCATCCAGGGCGAGTCGACGGCCGAGCTATCCGGTGTGGAGGCGGATCTCTTCATCGCCCGCGCGGAGGCGTGGGTGGACGGGCTGCGGGCGCTGCGGCGGGAGATGGCCGGCGCGTAGGCGGCACGACGAAACCCCCCGGCCCGGGTTGGGTCGGGGGGTTCGTCGTGGTTTCTCATTCGTCTTGTCGTCCGAGAAGACGTCCGAGCTCGGCGATGTCCTCCGGGCTGAGGTTGCGGCGGAGTGCGCGGGCCGTGTTCTCGGGTGTGTCGACGGGCACGCTGATCTTCTTGCGGCGGAATCCGGCCTCGACCATGGCGGCATGAGTGGATAGGCGGCCTTCGAGGACTTGGCCGTGGAGGTCGGGGCGGTCCTTCCGGAGGCGGCGCAAACCGGCTTCCCGGGAAGTACCGGAGGGCTGGGGAGCAAGAGTTATGTTATCCCTCTTGCTTCGATCTCCGCCGTGTTGACCACGAAGCGCCTCATCAAGTAGATCCAGCGTCTCCGAAGAGTCCCGCACTATGCGCTTCACGAGTTCTATCTCCGTGCCCAGCCCTTTCAGTGGCGGGGTGGTGACGAAGTCGAGGAACCGGTCGTAGTGCACCTGCTCACCGCGAATGGTCTCGAAGTCCCGCCAGCTTTCCTCAACCAACAGCCGGTGCAGGAGGACGGGCACGTTGCTCAGGCCGTGCCCACCCCGGTCCAGCGCCGACGACAGCGCATCGACAACACTCCCCCGGGCGCGCAGAGGGTTCTCGCTCACGGGCGGTCACTCAGTCGCCGGGCCACATATTCGAGCCCCTTGCGCAGCTGCTCGACGGTCGCCT
Source organism: Streptomyces sp. 184 (assembly GCF_045781775.1). Lineage (NCBI taxonomy): Bacteria > Bacillati > Actinomycetota > Actinomycetes > Kitasatosporales > Streptomycetaceae > Streptomyces > Streptomyces sp. 184. The sequence continues at coordinate 4,474,411 of NZ_CP123230.1, forward strand.
TGTCGCGGGCCGACACCCCCATGAACTGATTGATCTCCCACTGCACCGCCTTGTGCTCCACGCCAGTGGACAGGGCGAGACGCCGAGCGGCGCTCGACAGTTGGGTCTTCAGCTGCTTCTTGACCTTGTACGTGGGCGTGACCGCATCCGCGACAGGCTGCGGCACCGTCACCGGCTGCTCCGACGCCAGATCCTCGCGGACCAGCTTGCGCAGCGAAGCGAGCGCGCTGGCCGGGAAGCCGTGCTTGCGCAGCAGCACCTCCGCCTTCGCGTTTTCCTCGGCGGTGTATTCCTGGCCGGCGTGGATGGCGCGGTCGAACACCGGAGCCGACGCGCCGATCGGCACGTGCGGAATGAGGCTGAGCTGACCTTCGCCACCTTCACGCATCACGCCCTCCTCGGCTTCCTCCCGCTCACGGTCGATCTCGTGCTGGATCTCCTGCTCGATCTGCGCAGCCATGATCCGAAGCCCCGGGAGGGCCGGAGCGAAGACGACGGCAGCGTGCTCCTCGCCGGCCCGACGACGCACGAATCGGCCCACGGCCTGGCGGAAGAACATCTCGGTCTTGGTCTTCGTGGCGTACACACCTACGGCCAGCCGCGGCACATCCACACCCTCCGAGACCATCCGCACAGCGACGAGCCACCGGCCCCCGCTGTCGGCGAACCGCTCGATCGCCGCGTTCGCAGCCGGCCCGTCCTCGCTGAGCACGACCGTCGGCTCCTCGCCGGTGATCTCCTTCAGCATCTGGGCGTAGGCGCGGGCGTGACGACCCCGGTAGGCGATGACGAGGCCGCCCGCGTTCGGCGCCTCATCCCGCAGGTCGGTCAGCGTCCTGTCCGCCACCTCCAGGACGCCGCGCATCCACCCGGTGCCTGGGTCGAGGGCGGTGTCCAACACGGCCGAGGCGTCGCCGTTGACGAGTTCGGCGGACAGGTTTGCCGAGGAGGTGACGGTGCCGGAGTCCATCCACCGCATCTCACCGTCGTAGAAGTGGAAGTCGACTTGGCGGCAGACCTCGTCGCGGATCGCGCGGCCGTAGCCGTAGGTGTAGTCGGCCACCGACTTGCCGTCCGCCCCGTAGGTGACGAACGGGATGGGGTTGCTGTCGGAACGGAACGGGGTGCCGGACAGTGACAGGCGGCGGGCTGCGGCGCCGAAGGCGTGCCGGACTGCATCGCCCCAGGCCCTCTCGTCGCCTGCGTGGTGGATCTCGTCGAGGATGACGAGGGTGGGGCGGCGACAGCCCATGCGATGCAGGTCCGGTTGTGTGGACACCTGGGCGTAGGTGAGGACCGCACCCCGGTAGTCGGTGGCGACCTCCAGCCCGTTGGCATTCTTGGTGGTGGGGTCGATGTCGATGCCGCAGCGGTGGGCTGCGTTGGCCCACTGAACCTTCAGGTGCTCGGTTGGGACGACCACGACGACTCGCTGGACGGTCCCGGCTTCGAGGAGTTCGAAGGCGAGGCGGAGCGCGAAGGTCGTCTTGCCGGCACCAGGGGTGGCGACAGCCAGGAAGTCCGTGCCGTCCTTCGCGATGTACGAGTCAAGACATTCACGCTGCCAGCCTCGCAGCGCGGGGCCGTTCCAGTTGCTCATCTGGCTTCCTTTCTTGAGGTTGCAAGTAGGGCAGAGGGCTTGGCCGTTGGTGGCGTCGGTGGGCCCGCCTGCGGAGTACGGGGTGACGTGGTCGCCATGCCAGCCGGGCTGGAGTGCCGTGCCGCATTGGGCGCAGCGCCCGTTGGAGGCGAGGTAGAAGGCGACACGCTCGGAGACGCTGAAGCGACGGCGGCCCGGGGTGTCGGGGGAGTTGGTCATGGGAGCCCCATCCGTCACCGATGATCACCATCGGATAAGGGGATATTCACCAGCATGACAGCTACGGGCGAAGTGAATATCAGAACACGGACACGTCACAATTCGAGCTGAAGTGCGACCGTCACGCCGCGCTCCTTTCCGCGAGCGGCAGCTCCCGCAGCTCTGCCCACGTGTAGCTCGTCGAGCACCCGCCGCACCGCCGCCCCTCGGTGTTCAGCGTGACGGACAGCGTCCCGCCGCAGGGGCAGCAGACGCGCACCCGCCGCTCGGGGCGTTCGCCGGTGGTCTGCGCCCGGCAGGCCGCAACCAACTGCCGGACCTCCCCGACGAACTCGTCGAACGCCGGGTGCTTCTCGGCGGCCCAGCCGATGTTTCCCCGCAGCCGGCTGACGGCCTGGTCGAGTTGGGCCTGGAGGTCGCCGACCGCGCGGGGGTAGCCGAAGCCGAGGAGGTCGAACCAGTCGACGCACCACGTCTGGAGCACCGTCACCACACCCCCGCGGGAGGCGAGGCTGAGCGGTTCGAGCCGCAGCGGCAGGGGCGCTGTTCGCGAGCCGGAGACGCGGCCGTCACCCGACGCCGAGCCGGGCATCAGCGCGCCCGACAGCCGGGCGTACAGGCCGTCCGGGCCGGCGAGTTCGGCCAGACGTCGGTCGGTCGCCCGGAGGCAGACGCCGCAGCCGTAGTGCCCGAGTTCGTCGTCCCAGAGGTTCCGGCCGCAGGCGGTGCAGCGGGGCGTGTCCGTGTCCATGGTCGTGCTCCGTTCGTGCGGGCGGTTCAGTGCGAGATGTGGATGGTGGTCTTCGGGTGGGCCCGGCAGGCGTCGCCGAGACGGCGCAGGTAGTCGAGGGCGCCCTCGTAGTCACCCCAGCCATTCGGCGGGTTCATGGCCCGGTACGCCTCGGGGTGCGTCTCCATGTCGTGGACTGCCTGCTGAAGGTCCGTGCGGGCGTCCTCGGCCTGCCAGCCGTGGAGGTTCTTCAGCGGGTAGCCGAGGGCGTCTTCCCACATGCCTGAGACGTTGCTGGTGTAGTTGCCGACGTCGACGACGGCGGCGGGTTCCGGGCCGCCGGTGTCGATGACGAGGTAGACGTCGTAACTCACGGTGCTCCTTGTGTGCGCGATTCAGGGGCGGCGTCGGGCGGCTGGCCCGTAGGGGCTCTGCCAGGCGGGGCGGTCGTCGGGCCGGGGCTGCGGCTCACAGTGGACGCAGGAGCCGTCTTCGCACTGCCGCCTGGCACGGCGCGCAGCGTCGGCGTCGAAGTCGTCGATGAGCGCGGCCGTTCCGCCGCCGCCCGCCGCGCCGCTGCGCATGGCGTCGACGCTGACGAACGGGTCGCCGAGGGCGGCGTCGATCTGGTTGAGGATGTCGTCGGTGCTGGTCACGGTCGGTTCTCCTCCGGGGTGTCGTCGGCGGCCGGGGTGCGCCAGGCGGCGGGGTCGTGCTTGTTCTCGCGGGTGGGCATGTAGATCGGGTCGCCGCGGAGGCCGTAGCCGATGACCTGACCGGGCCGCAGGTGCGGGTTGCCGCGGGAGGCAGTGACGCAGGTGTCGCCGCAGACGTCGCCCTCGTGGTGGCCGTGCTCGCAGCGGTCGAGGTCGGCGGCCAGTCGGGCCCACTCGTCGCGGAATCCGGGGGGCCCGGTGACCGCCTGCTCGGTACGGGTGAGCGCGTGTTCGATGCCCTGGATGGCGGCGGTGACCTTGGCGTGCAGCGGGGAGTGGTGGGTGGTGGTGGCGCAGTGCAGCGCGGCGTTGGCCTCGGCGTGATACGCGAGGTATGTCTGCGCGGCGATCAGCGCGTCGCGCGCCTTGTCGAGTTCACGGCGCAGGTCGGTGATCGTCGGGTCAGTCATGCGGGATCTCCTCGTTGAGGGCGGTGCGGATGCGGGCGGCGGCGCCCGTGTAGCCGGAGGCGGTGTGGAGCAGTTCGGTTTGGCCGGTGGCGTCGTAGCGGTCGGCGTCGGCCTGGAGGGCGGCGAGGGTGTCCTCGACGCGGCGGATCGCGGCCTCGGCCGCCTCTCGCTTCCGCGCCTCGTTGGCGAGGTCGGCGCGAAGCCGGCGCTCGGTGTCGGCGTGGAGGGCGGAGACGCGGGTGAGTTCGGCCTCGGCGTCGAGCCGGTCTTCCTCGCTGGCTTTCAGCCATGGGAACTTGATCTTCAGGTGCCGGATTTCCGCCTCGGCCCCCTCGGCGCGCTGTTCCAGTTCGGCGATGCGCTCGTAGTGGGGCACGTACCGGTCAGGGTCGAAGTCCTTGCCAACCGCCTTGGCGATGGCGGTGATCGTGTGCAGCGGGACATGTGTGCGGTCGTCGGTGAGCGTCCACTCATCGACCGCGCGGACGATGGTGAAGAGCTTCGATTCGGCCTGCTGGCAGCGGCGGTTCAGCCGTCCGTTTGAGGCGCGCAGCCTCGCGGTGTGCTGCCCGATGGCCGGGAGTACGGCGTCGGCGGCATCCCGGCAGCCGCCACCGCAGCGGGCCGGGTCGCCGACCTCGCACACCGACGTGGCGTGGATCGCTTCGGCGAGTTGGTCGCGCAGCGCGCCGGCGGGCGGGGCGGGGGTGGCCGGGCAGCACCCGCAGTCAGACGGGCAGGGGCATTCGATCTCTCGGTCGTGTATCGCACCGCACCGTCCGGACCCGCGGAGCACGCGGGGCACAAGCGACTCGCCGGGCTGGGGGGCGTCGTCCTCGCCTTCGGCGTGCTCCTCGGCGACGTGCCGGTCCCGGGCCGACTCGGCGGAGCCCCGGGTGTCGTGGTCGAGGGACAGCAGGCCGTCGCAGGTGTCGGTGCCCCAGCAGCGGAACACCCAGCGGGGGCGGTTGTGGTCGTCGCGGTACGGCTCGACGACGAGGCCGGTGTGCGGGGTGGTGGTGCCAGTCGGGTCGGTCATGCGGGGTCCTTCGGGTCGGCGGTCCGGGGCGCGAAATCGAGGCACGCAGACCACATGTCGGGCGGGTCCATCTGGTAGGCGATCTCGCGGACCTGGTAGCGAGTGGCGCTCCCGCGGTTGTCGAGCAGCAGGTAGTCACCGGTCCGGATGCGGGGGGTGAGGATCGGGCCCCAGCCCATAGCGCTGACCCGCCCGCCGTCGAGCACGCGGACGATCGTGAAGTCGTGACCCCAGCACCGGCGGCCGGGCCCGTAGTCGTGAGTCCGGGCCCCCTCGCCGCCGTCTGCCGCGTCCGCGCCGCCTCGGCCGGGTTCGGGTCCACCGGACGCCTGCGGGGCGCTCTGGGGCCCGTCTGTGCCCTCCTGGCGGGTCTGGGGGGTGCTCGGGTCCGTCATGGCGCCTCGCTTTCGAGGTGAGTTGGCTTGGCGATGTAGCCGTGGAGGACGGCGAGTTCGATGGCGTCCCGGCGATTCGCGACGCCCAGTCGGTGGCAGGCGCGGATCAGCAGATCGGCGGCGTCGGACGGAGAGATCTGCAACTCCCGCGCGATCTCCAGGGAGCCCAATCCGGCGGCAGCGAACTCCAGCGCCTTCAACTGCCGGTCGGTGGGCCTCGGCGGCCTGATCAGCGCGATGTGCTGCTCGCGTTGGAGGCCGAGGCGGTGGAAGACCTCGCGGGGGCTCTCATAGCCCTTGGCTATGCGCTCCGGGAGGATCGCCTGCCGGGCGGCCTCGACGCTGTCGAACATGCGGGCGAGCTTGATGCCGTTGCAGACGTGGCAGGCCAGCACCCAGTTGTCCGAGGGGTTGCGCAGCGAGTAGGCGTAGGGCACGAAGTGATCCCAGTTGACCTTGAGTGTGATCTCACGGCGACCTCGGCGGATCACGGTGCTGAGGGGGATCTCGCAGTACAGGCACACGTAGCCCTGCTTGGTGATGATCCGTTCCTTGTCGGCCTTGAGGGGCGCGCGGCGGCGGGTGGTGCCGGTGATCTGACTGCGACCGTAGACGGCTCGGCGCCAGTCGCCGGGCTGGAGTTCCTTGGCGGTCACTCGCCCTCCCCGGAGGTGCGCCAGACGGGGTTGTCGGGGCCGGGGTTCTGCCAGCAGATGCCCCAGGGCTTGGAGACCGGCACGAGGCCGGCCTCGGCCGGGGAGATGCAGTGGCGGTCGATACCAGGCTTGCCGACGCGGTGCTTCTCCGCCGCGCTGTCCGAATTGAACGTTTCGTGGCATCCCTCAGCCGGGCAGTGCGCCCGGCGATTGCCGGTCCACGTCTTGCCGCATTCCGCGTGACTGATCATGCTCGGGTTCTCCTTCTCAGGATCGGGCTAGGACGGGTTGCGGACTCGGGGGGACTTCCGCGGGGGTTTCGGGACGGCGTTAGGCCGTCTGAGACGAACGGTGACCGCGAGAATCGGCAAGTGACGCCGGAGCGGACGGTGGGGATTCGGCAGCAAGCGGGATCAGCCCCCGCCGCCGCGCCTCGTCGACCGCCGCGGCCCGCCGCTCCTCCCGCGGCAGCCGCTCCACCCCCAGCCGCCGGTACGCCTCCGACAGGCGGGCCGCCGCCTGCTCCCGGGTGATGCCGCACCACGCCGCAACGGTCGACAGCGGATGGCCGTCCGCCGCGGCGGTCAGCACCTGCGCCTGCCGGGGCGTCAGCGGCTCGGGCTCCATGCGGCCGGGCTTCGGGTAGATCCGTGCATCGCAGTCCGGGCACAGATCAACCAGGCCCCGGCTCTCCGGGCGACGGCGGGCACGCCAACCGTCCGACCGCCGCAACTTGCGCAGCTCCCGATGGTCGGCGACAGGCAGCGCCCAGTGGGTCTCGGCGACGCACTCGGTGCCGTCGAGTTGCTCGGCGTCGCAACGGAGCACGAGGTACGAGGCGGCGCTCACGTCTGCTCGCCTCCGATCGCCCGCGCCACCGCGAGGGCCTGCTCGGTGCGGGGCCCGTACTCGGACCCCGGCACGCGGTCGATCAGGTCGGCCTCGAACTCCAGCCACGCGGCGAGCGCCAGCGCCACGCCCGGGTGCATCGCCGCGATGTAGTCCGCCATGACGGGCGGGTGGCTGGGGTCCGTCGTGGTGCTGGCCACGACGTAGGGCACGCCGATGTTGTCGATGCGCTGCGGGTACGGGCGCTGCTCCCGGTTGACGACGTACCAGGGGCCCCGGCAGTCCCCGAGCGCCTCGGCCAGTTCCCGCAGTCGCTGCGCTGCGGCGCGCAGTTCGGCCGCCGCGCTCACGACGCATCGCCTTCCCAGACGGCGCCGCCGTTCGGGCCGTCGCCGGTGTGGAACCCCTCGTGCCCGGCCTCCAGTTCGCAGATCCGGCCGAGCGCGCCGTGCTTGGCGGGGCACCGTCGCAGCAGGGAGCCCAGTTCGGAGTCCCTCTCCTGCCCGTCGTCGGCCTTGACGGTCCAGCGCTCGCCCTTCGCGCTCACGTGCTCCGTGTGCGGGCCGCGCACCGTGCAGCGCTCCGGCGGGGCGGAGCCGAACGACAGCAGCGCCTGCGGGCACGCGGGGCCCGCACCCGGGTCGACCTCGGGGTGCGTGAACCTCACCGGCTTGCCCAACTCGCGGGCGTAGGCGATCTCCGCGCGCGTCGAGTCGCCCACGTAGCCGCCGACGACCAGCACCTCATCCGCCAGCCGGATCTTCGCCCGGTGCAGCCCGTCCAGCGCGACCTTCAGCCGCTCGGCGTCCGCCGGGTCCGCCCACAGCGGATGCGGCGACTTCATGTCGCAGCCGGGCCGGACGACGATCATCCCGGCGGCGGTCACCTGCCGGTCCATCTCCGTCATCGCATCCATGAACCGTGTGCTGCCGCAGATCACCACGATCGTCGGCAGGTCCAGGTCGCGTTTCGCCGCGGCCAGCTTCTCGTCGGCCGTCAGCAGTTGCGGATAGCTCATCTCAAGATCCCTTCGGGTTGTAGTTGTCGATCGGCGGCACGTCCTCCACCGGCCGCGCCGCTTGCTGCCGCGCCAGATACTCGGCGAGCGTCCGCGGCGGCGGCGGACGTCCGGCGCGCCACCACCGCCACCGCTCCACCACCCGCGCCTCCACATCCAGCACCGCATCCAGCAACGACAGGCGGGTACGGCGCGGCGGCCACGCACCCGGCGGAAGCGGACGGCGGGGACGGCGGCGGATCACGGCTGCTCCCCGGCGGCGAGGCGCAGGAGCACCGCGGCGTGGCAGTGGTCCGGCTCGCCATCGGCGGGCAGCGGGCACCAGCAGGCGAGATCGCGGCGGGAGAGCAACTGGCGGACGAGGGTGTGCAGGGACTCCTGCTCGGGGAGCTGGATCCACCGCGCGTACTCGGAGGCGGCGATGGCGCGCCCTTCGGCCATGGACTCGACCTCAGCCCACAGTTCGCCGTCGGGGCCGAACACGAAGGTGCCGAGCCCGTCGCGGGTGGCGCTCCAGGGGTTGCCCCACCTGCCGGGTCGGCCGACGTACACGGCGCCGGGCGGCATGCCGGGCTGTCCCCGGCGGCGGGTGCGCTGCACTCGGGTGGGCATCAGCGGGTCTCCTTCGAATCGCGCCAGTGATCGCTGGCGCAGTTGCGTGCGGGAACGTTGGCCGCGCAGGCCGGGGTCCGGGCGGGGGTCATGCGGCCTCGTTCTCATCGGGCATGGGGCGGGGCGTCGGCGCCTGCCACAGCAGGACGCCGTGCCGCAGCCACACGCCGTCGAAGGACTGCCAGATGTCCACGCCCGCGGGCCGCAGCACGAACACCCAGTCGTGCAGGTGCACGACGTCCTCGGTCTCGTCGGTGAGCGTCAGCGGGGTCTCGGCCCGGTCGCCGTGGCAGTAGCAGCGGAAGTTGCGGTCGCCGATCGGCGGCATCGGGTTGATCCATCCGGTGTCGGCGGCCGGGCCCGGTCCGAGCTGCGACCAGCCGGCGGGGTGCTCGTCGATCAGGAAGCGGGTCATGGCGTCGACATCGCCGGTGAACGGCCCGGCGTGCAGGGCGTGCAGCAGCGGCACGCGTATCGCCGGGTGGCCGTCGTTGTGGACGTAGCGGCCTTCGAAGCCGTTCGCGCCGCGGGGGCGGGCGATGATCGAGGGGTGGTTCGGCATGGCGGGCTCCTTGGTCAGTTGGCGTCGGGCCGAGCGGGGGTGCGGTGGGCGCGGTTCATCGCGGCGAGTTCGGACACGCGGGCGGCGAGTTCCGGCAGGTGCTCGACGGCAGCCGGGCCGGGCTCGGGCGGCAGCGTCCGGCCCGGGACGAGGGCCCAGGTGGTGACCCACTGGTGGCCGCAGGCGGGGCAGCGGTAGCCGGCGATCAGCGCATCGCCGTCGCATATTCCGATCAGCGGGGCGGGCGCGGGCCGGTCCGCGATACGGATCAAACAGGGGTCGCAGGCGTCGCCGTAGCGGGGGTTGAGGTCGGTCACCAGATCGCTCCTGTCTCGGAATGGCCGGTGAACTGGTCGGCGTCGATGGGCCGGTAGGTGACCCACGGCCACGGCGAGCCCTGCCGGATGAAGCGGGGCCAATCGCGTTCGTCGCGCATGCCGCGCCAGGGGACGACCCGCCGCCCGCGGGCGCCGTCAGTGTTGGCGGCGGACTTCTCGTCCTCGACAGGGCGGAGGCCGAACCCGAACTCGGGCCAGCGCATCCACAGCGACGAGCCGAGGGGGCGCAGCGGGCGGTGCGCGGCGAAGCCGCTGTTGTGCGGCGAGTGCGCTTCCATGAGGACGGCACAGCGGGCGGTCGCGCGGGCCTCGTCGATGACGACGGACACCTTGCGTGCGAGTTCCTCGTCGTTGGGGTTGCCGGCGTGGAGCCGGTACACGGGCCCGATGATCAGGACATCGGGTTTGATCTTCTCGACGCGGCGCATGGTCCACGCGCGGTCGGCGGCGCGGGTGAGGTCGAGCCCTTCGGGCCGGCACTCGATGTGGAACTGGCCGCGGCGCATCGGCTGATGGACCTCGGCGGCGGCGGTCAGCAGGGGCCGGAACTTACGGCGGGAGGCGGCGGCGCCGTTCTCGCAGTCGAGGACGAGAAGCCGGACCGGGTCGGTGATCTCCGTGGGCTTGAAGGGGTGGAGGCCGGCGGCGAGGGTGACGGCCATCTGGCGGAGCAGGGTGGACTTGCCGCCGCCCTCGCTGGCGGTGAGGACGAGGCGGTCGCCGCGCTCCAGGAGGCCGGGGACGATCCAGTCGTAGGTGTCTTCGTGCTGGACGAAGTCGAGGATGTCCTCGGTGGGCAGGTCGGCGGTGGCCCGTCCGCGGTCGCGGAGTTCGCGGGCCATGGTGACGGCGAGTTCGACGAGTTCGTGGCTCTCGCCGGTGGGGTCGAACCCGAGTTGCACGCAGCGGGTGCCCAGTTCGATCATGCCGCGACGTAGGGCCCGGTCCTGGACGATCTCGGCGTAGAAGTCGCCGTTGGCGGCCGTGGGGGTGTTCTGGACGCAGGTGTGCAGGTAGGAGGCGCCGCCTACGCGGGCGAGTTCGCCGGTGTCGGCGAGGTGCTTGGTGAGGGTGATGGCATCAACGGGTTCGCCGCGGGCGTGCATGCGGCCGATCCCGTTGAAGATCGCTTCGTGGGCGGGGCGGTAGAAGTCGGCGGGGTCGAGGATGTCGAGGATGTCCTTGCGGGCCCTCGCGGAGAGCAGGCATGCGCCCAGGACGGACTGTTCGGCGACGACGTCGTTCGGTGGGACGCGCTCGAAGCCGGCCGCGGGCGGAGTCTCGTGGTCGTCGGTCATCAGAAGACCTCTCTGTCTTCGGGGGTTTGGCCTACGGCGCGCAGTTGGGGGCGGTGGGCGCGTTCGGAGGCGTATTCGGCGGCGCGGCGCATCCATTTCTGCCATGCGTCGGGCCACGACTTTTTGCGGACGCCTTCGGCGCGGAAGTGGGAGATGAACTTGGCGGTTTCGTGGTCGACGTCGAGGCCGGGGCCGAATGTCTTCAGGCTCCAGCGGCGCATGGCGTCGGTGAGGGCGAAGTCGACGGGGAGGGGGTGGAGGTGCCCGGCCCCGTTGCTGCTGGTGCCGCCGTCGCCTCGCGCGCCCCCCCTTCTGGTTCTTGGTTCAGGTTCTTGGTTTGGCGGACGTGGACGTCCGGTCGCTGCGGACGCCCACGTCCGGTCGCTCGGGACGTCCACGTCCGCCCGGACGTCCACGTCCGCCCGGACGTCCACGTCCGGTCGTTCGGGCGTAGATTCCTGTGCTGACCTGGCCTTCTTTGCCTCCCGGGCTGCCCTGCCGCGTTCGCGGGAGGACGCCAGCGTCCGGGCGGACGTCCGCGTCCGGTCGTCTTCCCCCGCGCGACCCCCCGGCGTAGTGAATTCCAGCGCCAGGTCATAAACGACCGGCCGTTTATCCGCGGGCAAATGCGCGGCGAGACTCTGGTCTCCCATCCGGATCAGCTTGAGCTTTTCCAGATCGCGCAGATCGCGGCGGACGGACCTTTCCGCCTTGCACGCCAGAGCCGCAATCCGGGGCACGGACGGATATGCGCCGCGGCCCTTCTTGTCAGCGTGGTGGGCCAGCACGGTGAGCGTGGCGACAAGCTGCGCAGGCATCGGTGGTGCCTGCTCGATGGCCCACTTCACGGCGTCGGTGCTCACTGGTCTCTCTCTCGGACGGGCGGTCGGGGCGGCCGTCGCAGGATGCGACGGGGTGCTGTCAATTCGGACGGCCGGTTCCGCTTATGGCCCGCGGCCGGACGACGGGCGCCTCATGCCGCACGCTCCTGCTCGTCCTCGCTCGCCGGCGCGAGCCCGACGGCTTCCAGCAGCAGCCGCCGGTCGTCCGCCCCGCTGGCGCCGAGCGCGATGTGGTGGGCGAGCGTCCGCTGTGCGGGCGTCCAGTCGGCGCGGGCCGGGATGTCGGCGCGTCCGCCCCGCTTGGGCTTGCGGACTCCGCGGCGTCGGTTGGGTTGGCTGGGTACGGCACCGTCGGGCGTCGGTGCGGGCTGGGGTCCGCTGTCCTGTCGCGGGGGTGGCCCGCCTTCGGGTTTGCCGTGGGAGAACCAGCGGTTGTAGCAGGTGTGGCACCAGCCGTGGGCGCGGTGCGTCTTGACCTGGCCGCAGGAGGTGCAGCGGACGGTGGCGCGCTTGGTGGGGCTCATGCGGCCTGCTCCGTGTCGGACTGGGTGAGGCCGGAGCGGGCGATGGCGGCGTCGAGGGTGCATCGCTTCACGCCGAGCCGTTCGGCGGCGTGGGCCCGGTCGTAGCCCTGGGTGTTGATGAGCCACAGCGCGTCCTCGGCGAGGGCGACTGCCCGGGGGGTCTTCTGGCCGAAGTCGGGGCGGGCCTTGGGGTCGTCGATGGTCTCGTCGTCCCAGGCGAGGGGTGGCGCCCACTTGCGCCGGGCTGCGAGGTTTCTGCTTTGTACTGAGGCTCCGGGAACGTTGGAGAGTTGGACGTAGGCGTTGTGGATCTTGTCGGCCAGCACTTGACGGACGGTCGTGGCGCCCAGGGCGAGGCGGCTGACGCGGCACGTCCCGGTGCCGGCTGCCTCTGCGATGGCCTGCTGTGTGTGACCGATGGCGGCGAGGGCGCGAACCCGGCGCACGCTGCCGGTCGCGTCGATGTACACCCCGCCGGCGGGGTGGCCCGCTGGCCGCGCGGCCATGATCTTCTGGTGGGTGTGCCGGTTGATGTTGGGTGCGTCTCCGCGGAGGATCCGGCGCATGTGGGCGGCGGAGCAGGCGGTGGCTTCGGCGATCTGGTTCCAGCTCATGGTCTGGCGGAGTTCCATGAGGCGCTGGCGCGCTTCGTCAGGGGGGAGCCGGTTGGGGATGCCCTGGTGGAGGTTGTACTCGCGGCGCTTCCTGTTGCGGTACCGCTCAAGCTTGGTGTTCACGGCAGCCTCCTTCGCGGTCCGGTGTTGCGCCGCTTGGCGGTGCGCCGGATGCGGCGGTGCATGGCGCGGGTCCAGTCGTCGTCGCCGGCGGGTGTGTGGTCGGCGGGGGTGGGTTCGGCGGGGGTGGTGCGGATGGCGTCGGCGAGTCGGGTGCGTCCGTCGTCGTCTATGGCGGCGGCTGCCGTCTCGCGCCGGATGTCGTCGATCAGGCGCCCGGCTCGGCGGAGGTGGTGGGCCGCGTGGCGGATGTAGTGGGCTCCCGCGGCGCCGACGATCCCGGCGGCGAGCAGGGCGAGGGCGGTGCTCATGCGGCACCTGCCTTGGTCGCGCGCTCGCGGTAGACCGCATACGCCTTGGACTGCGCCTGCGTGCACACCTGGCATCGACAGCCCCAGTTGGCGTAGCCGCTGAGGCCGTGCTTGAAGTCGGCCCCCTCGCGGCGGGTGTACCGGGCGGCGCGCTGCCGCTGGGCCCGTTCGGTGTTGGCGGTGGTGCACGCTTCGCACCGGCACCCGTGGTGGGTGTAGCCCGTCGCTGTGCCGTGCGTGATGGGCGTGGGCGCAACGGGGATGCCGTGGCGGCGCCGGAACGCTGCCGCGGTGTCCTTCTTCAGGCCGAGGTGTGCGGCGATCTGCGAGTCGCTGTAGCCGAGTTCGGCCAGCTCGCGGATGATCCGGAGCCGGGCGAGGGTTTCCGGGCGAGGCTTCATCACGCTGCCCTCCCCTGCTGCGCGGCCCGGGTCCCGCGCCAGGTCCGCACCCCTGAGTGCCGTGTGGTGGGGCGTTCGCTGGCGGCCCAGCCGGCGGTGCGGATGTAGCCGTCGGCGGCGAGGAGTTCCATGGCCCGGCCCCAGTGCGCGCGCGGGTTCGGCGGCTCGGGGAGGTGGTTCTCGTCGGCGACCTCGTAGCAGGTGAAGGTGCGGCCGGACACGGCGGCAGCCATGAACGCGGGCCGTATCTTGTTCAGCCACGTGTCGAAGTCGTCCTGCGGCGGGACCTCGGCGCCGGTGATGTCCTGCTGGCCGGGGCCCGGCTGGCGGCGGGCGGTCATCGCGCACCGCCGAAAACGAAGCGGGCGAGCTGGTCGTCGGTGCCGTTGTCGAAGACGTCGTTGAAGTCGCTGAACCCGGTGTTCTCTTCGGTGGTCTTGGCGTTGCCCCAGCAGGGGATGCACAGCCAGCGGACGGGGGGTTCTCCTTCGTCCCAGGGCTGCTGTTCGCGCTGGAAGCGGAAGAGCATGCGGGTGTGGCCGCAGAGTTCGCAGTCGCCTTCGTGGGCGGTGCGCATGCGGATGGTGTCTTCCTGGCGCTGGAGTTCGGCCTGGAGGGCTTCCCAGGTGATGCCGCAGCCGGTGCAGTCGCCGGGTCGGGCGAAGCTGCCGTGTGGCGGCTGGATGGGGAAGCCGTGCTTGCAGAGTGAGATACGGGCCATGGCGGGCCCTCCCTTCGTGTGTGGTTTGCTGAGGGAGGCCCGCCCCGATTCGCCCGGGGCGGGCCCGCGGGGTTACGGGGTTGGGGCGTTCTTCAGGGCGGTGCCGCGGGCGCGGATGTAGTCGCCAAGGGACGTCGGGGTGTCGCCGTCGAGGTGCGGGGTGTCCAGCAGCCCGCGGGCCTCGACCTCGCCGTAGAGGGCGATCGCCTCGTCGTAGCTGGCGAGGTTCACAGCGCGGTCGACGTAGCCGGCCGGGTCGACGTCCTTCGTCGATGCAGCCGGGCTGCCGTCGTTCAGCCACTCCAGGAGCGGCTTGGCGATGTCGGTGCCGCCGTTGGGCTCCTTGATGACCGCGCGGTGCAGCGCCGGGCAGCGGGACTTCAGCACCCGCAGCGTGTTCTCGATGTCCATGTCGCAGACGAGGCCGAACTCGTACTCCACCCCGCGGCGCTGCTCGGCGCGCATGCCCATCTGCTTGGGCTCCTTCTTGCCGCGCTCGTTCTCCTGCAGCACCCACTCGGTGGTGGAGCGCATGGTGACGACGACGTGCCCGGGGTAGGCGAGAAGGGCGTCGATCATGTCGTTCTGCATGGGGGTGACGTCCTTCCACCCCGCGAACGAGTTGTTGCCGTACTTGCCCTTGTGCTTCTCGACCTGGTCGAGCGCCCCGTCGGTGCCCTTCCAGAAGTGGGAGAGGGAGTCGACGAACACGACGCTGTAGCCGGCCTGTTCGGCGGCGGCGAGGGCCTTGGTGAGGTCCCGGGGGTCGTAGCGGTGCATCTGCAGCACGTCGAACTGGATGCCGTTGATGCCGACGTACAGGGATGCGGCGCCGCGCTCGGTGTCGATGACGGCGAGCCGGCCGCCTTCGGCGAGGCCGTGGGCGATGGACAGCCCGGTCCAGGTCTTGCCGGAGCCGGAGACGCCTTGGACGGCGACGCGGGCTTTGGAGCCCTCCTTGGTTGCGGGCCGGAAGACGAACTCGATGTCGTCGTCGGCGGGCTGCCTCTGCTGGGCGGCGCGCTTGGGTGCGGGCATCTGTGCCATGCGGGTGATCTCCTATCGGTACTGGCGCTGCACCCAGTCGGGCAGCGAGAGGACAGCGGTGTGCGGCACGTAGGCGGGCCATTCGCCGGTGCGGCGGCAGTGGTCGTAGAGGAACGCGGCGCGCTCGACGTCGAGGCGGCCGATGTCCTGCGCCGCGGGGTCGAGTTCGGCGACAGTGACGAGGTAGGGCGGCTCGGGCTCCTGGAAGATGAACCGGAACTGCACGGGCTCCGGCAGCAGGCCGAGGGCGGCGACGCCACTCCGGTAGACGTGCTCCTGGACGTGATAGCGGTACTCCCAGATGACCTTCTCCAGGTGCTCCGGCTTCACGGACTTGGCCCGCTTGTAGTCGACGATCCCGTCGCCGCGGAGCCAGTCGAGGCGGGCCCGCCACCAGATGCCGTCGCCCTGCCAGAACAGGGACTGCTCCGCCTCGCCGCTCCCCGGCGCCAGGAGTTCGGATGCTTCGGGGTCGGCGGCGAGCGCGGTCGCCATGTCGTACACGGCGGCGTACTCGGCGGGCTTGAGCGGGATCTTCCCGGCGGCGCGGGCGGCCTTGACGTCGGCGGCAGCCGCCTTCGTCCGCCAGTCCTTGTGCTCGATCTTCGCCAGCTCGGGGCCGTCGCCGAGGACGATGGAGTGCGCCGCGGTGCCCAGCTCGAACACCCGCTTCGGCGGCTCCGGGTTGTCGAGGGCGTGCTTGAACCGGGCGGGGCAGTCGAGGATCTTCTTCGCGCCGGTCGCGGACAGGCTGCCGCCGGGCACCGGGTCGGCGTGGTACTGCTCGGCGGGGATGTCGTACTGGCCCGGCTCGACGGCCTCGGCGACGGCGGTCACGCGGCGTTCTCCCAGCCGCGCTGAGCGGTGACGACGGCCTCGTACACGTCGCGGGCCCAGCGGGCGTCGCCGAGCGCGGTGTGCGCCACGCCCTCGCCGGGCGGCTCGACGCCGACACCGCGGGAGAGGTCACGGGAGGAGAAGGGGATGCGCGGGTCCGGGTCGCCGATGGCGAGCGCCCCGTAGAGGTAGCCGGCGGCGAGGGTGGCGATGTCGACGGGCCGGTAGTGCCACACGATCTTCCGCCGATGGGCACGCATCAGCTTCTTCAGGAAGGCGTCGTCGAACCCGGGGTTCGAGCCGATCAAGACGGCCTTGTCGAGTGCGTCCTGTAGGTCGAACAGGAACTCGGGCATGGACAGCGGGCACGCGGGGCCGCCGCCGTCGATCGGCATGGCGAGGGCATCGCAGTCGCTCTCGGAGAGGCAGTACCGCTCCTCGAACCGGTTGATCTCCAGCGCCTTGGGGTCGGCATCGTCGAGGCTGGCGGCGACCTGCCACAGGTACTCGCGCTCGAAGCCGTCGGGCTCACGGCGAATGACGGCGATCTCCCACAGGTCATGGACCTCGGGATCCAAGCCCGTCGTCTCCGTATCGATGATCGCCAGGGGCGGCGTCTGGGCCTTCACTTCGGTCTCCTTGCGGACGCGTCGATCTTGGGTGTGTGTGTGCGGGTGGTGCGGCCCCGCGGCCGGGTGGGGTGGTCACCGCCCGCGGGGCCCGACTCAGGCGGCGGGCAGCGGCATCGCAGACAGGCGTTTCGCCGCGGCCTCCGCGTAGGGCTCGTGGGCTTCGATGCCGATGGCCTTGCGTCCGGCCTGCCGTGCGGCGTCGAGGGTTGAGCCGGAGCCGGCGAACAAGTCGGCGACGAGGCCGCCGGGCGGGCAGGCGTAGGTGATCAGTTGGGAGAGGATGGCGACAGGCTTTTCCGTCGGATGGATCGCCCTGCCGTGCATGGAGGGTCGGCGTATTACCGAGCGGGCGAGGCGGGTGCCGTCGTCCTCGTAGACGTAGCCGCGCACTGTGCCTGTGTGGCCGGGCTGGTCGGTGCGGCGGGCATGCTTGTCCTGGCCCGAGTACGCGCTGCGAGGAACGTCCCTGTGCTGCGCGGCCCAGTTGCCGCGGTACCAGTGAAGTGCGTGCTCATGGACCCGGCGGAACCGGTCAGCGGCGAACCCGGAACCGTTCGCCTTCTCCCATACGACGTCCTGCGACAGCTTCCAGGCGTCGAACTCGTCGCGCCGGTCGAGGAACATGCGCATGCTGCCGAAGCACCACATGCTGCTGCTCACGGTGGCGGCGAGCGTCGGCCAGCCGTCGGGCCACCGGTCCCAGGAAAGGGAGGTCTCCGAGTACGGAGGATCGACTACGAGGCAATCGGCCTGCAGCCCGAGCGCGGGCAGCACCTCCCGCATGTCGCCCAGGTAGAGCTGCACGTCGTCGTCGCTGTAGTACGCCTCCATCACGCCACCTCCCCAGTGCCTTCGCCCTGGCCGGGCTGCGACGCGATGCGCAGCGGCATGGTGTCGCCACCCGCCCCGAAGTGCCCGCGCCGTGCGGCCTCGGCGAGCGGCATGACCTCCGCGGGCCCGTCGACCGTCCGCACGCCGTGGGGCGCGGTCGCCTGCGCGGCGGGGTCGGTGGTGTCGCGGACCATCGGCGGCACGGTGATGTGCTCGATCTCGTTGCTGGCCTGCTCGGTGACGAGCTTTTCGAGCTGCCAGTAGGCGGCTTCGTGCCGACGTGCGCGGTCGCGTTCGGCGTAGTAGGCGGCCTCGAATTCGCCGGCCCTGCGCCGGGCGTCGTCGCGCTCGCCCTCGGCCTGGCGGATTGCGGCCTCGGCTGCGGTCGGGCTGTAGCGGTGCCTGCCGCGGGTACGCGGCTCCCGCTTCTCCCGCGGCTTGAACGGCAGGATGCTCACGCCGCCACCGCCTCACGAGCGGGCGCCGGGGCGGCGAGCAACTTCAGCCCGTAGTGCTGCGTCTTGACGTACTGGCGAACGCCGCGCTCCATGGCGTGGCAGGCCCAGAGGTACTGCCACGTGTAGTCGGTGAAGTCCCACTCCCCGGTGTCCTTGAAGCGCCAGCCCTCGTAGCTGAAGATGTCCAGCTCGGCGCGGGCGCCCGCCTCGTGGGTGATGTCGCCCCACTCGAAGATGTCGCGCGTGACCTCGCGGCCGATGCCCCGGGGGGCGGAGCCGTTACGGATCGCCTCTACGACGTGCTCCTTGACCTGCCGCTCGAAGGAGTCCTCGCTGAAGCCCTCGACGTCACCGCGCCCTGCCGTGACCTTCTCGCCCCAGTAGCCGGGGTTGATCTCGCCCGGCCATGCGGTGCGGCGGACGACGTCGAACCAGTCCTTGGTCGGGTAGATGGAGAACCCGAAGCTCATCCCGTCGCCGCGCACCACCAGGTTGTGCGGCCACGTGATCAGGTCGAAGGCGTAGAAGCTGCCGCGCTCCGGGTTGGTGAACTTGATGTGCCGGTAGAGGCCCTGGTCCAGCAGCACCGTCATCTGGTGGCTGGCGGTCTCGCGGGCGAACCGCTCGGCGATCTTCTTGTAGTCGGTCATCGGTCGCCCTCCTTGGGCGTCTTGGTGAGTCGGCGGGCGGGGATCAGCAGCCCGGCCGGCGGGATCCACAGCGCGGCCACCGCGGCGAGCGCCTGGCAGGTGAAGCGGGTCACGGGGCGGTCACCGCCCCGCGCCAGGCGAGGAAGCGGTCGCCGATGAACCGGGTGTAGGCCGGCGGGATGGCCTCACGGGCGGCGACGGCGGACATCCACGTGCAGCCCATGGCGTCGGCGTAGGCGCGCTCGCCCTTGTGCTCGAAGGCCAGGAGCCCGGCGTGTCGGCCGCACGGCGGCAGGAGTGCTCCGTCCCAGCCCCAAGAGGTCTCGAACGCGCGGTGCCTCTTTACCTTCAGATCGAAGTGGGTTCCGCAGAGCATGTAGTCGGCGCGCATCGTGCCGTCCCACGCGGCTTCCGGCACGTTCTCGATCACCCACGGCCGGCCGGTCGACTCCATGGCCTCCCGCCCCGGCGTGATCAGCTCCGGGTGGTCGTCGCGGCTGCCGCGCCATGCGGTGACCCGCGCCTTGTGCTGGCACGGCCAAGAGGCGTGGATCAGGTCGTACTCGTGGCCGTGGTCGGCGATGTACTCCAGCGCATCCGCTTGGATGACCGTGAACGGGTAGTGCGGCTGCGGGTCCTTGTCGACGCCGGTGACGTCGAAGCCGGCGAGGTGGTAGCCCATCCCGGCGCCACCGGGCCCGCAGCAGGCGTCCAGCACGCGAGGTCTCACGACGCCCCACTCCCAGCCCGCAACTGCTGCCCGTCGTGCCGGTGGCTCGCCCCGCCGACGACCGCCGACAGGTCCCGGCGTGCGGTGCGCGCCTCGAAGGCGGCGAACGTTTCGGTGTGGCCGGCGGCCATGGACGCCGCGTAGTCGGGGGTGCCGCCGCGGAGGCGGGCGTTGGCGGCCAGTGCGGCGGCGAGCTGCTGCTTCGTCGGGGCGGTCATGCTGCGCTCACCGCCGTCCGGCGCTCGGCGTCCCGTTCGCGCCGCGCGCGGCCGTGCGCCGCTCTGCACGGCTGGCACGCGGGTGGGACCTCGTCGGAGCGGCGGTGTGCCCAGTAGCCCGCGGGGGTGCCGCACTGCCCGGTCCAGTCCGGGACTGCGGCGGGGTCGTCGATCGTGTCGTCGTCCCACGCGACGACCGGCGCCCACCCGCGGGCGCGCGCATGGCTGCGGGCACGGCTGTACGCCGGGGGGCCGACGCCGTGTTCTCGTGGATCGGCCTGCCACAGCTCGTCGTACACCGCGGCAGCGGCGCGCGCGGTACGCACGATCACCCGGCCCGTGGTCATCATCACCGTGAAGTTCCCGGGCCCCGTACCGAGCCGCGCAGCGAGCCGTGCCTGCGGCCAGCCGGCGTAGACGAGGGCCTGCAACCGCCGGTGCGTACCGATCGCTGGGACAGGCGTGGACGGCGCGAGGTTGTCGAGGGTGGGTTCGACGGCGAGGACGGCGGCGGCGATGTGGGGCCGGACGCGGGCCTGCGGCGGGGTGCCGTGTTCGGGGCGGCCGTTGACGATGGCTGTAAGGCGCTGCCGTTCGACGTTCGCAACGTCCGCGATGCGGCGCAGGCCCATGCCGCAGGTGCGGAGGTCCCTGATGTGGGCGCGGACGGGTTCGGCGTCGGTGTAGGGCTGCCAGGTTCCGGCGGTGATGGCCTTGGTCCGCCGCTCCTCGTAGACGGACTTGGCGTAGCCGCAGACGTAGCAGCGGCAGCCGTCGAGCCGGTAGCGGGCGTAGCCGTGGGGGCGGGCACTCATGCCGCACCCCCCGCCGGCTCGTACCAGCGCCCGTTGACCGGCCCGTACTCGACGAGCAGCCCGGCGTCACGGAGGCGCTCGACGTCGGCCCGCGCGGTGGTCCGCTTCGGCGCGCCCAGCGCCCGGTTGGCGGCCCACGCGTCGCCGGTGGTGACCTTCTTGCGGCCGGACAGCAGGGCCCACAGGCGGTGCTGCCGCGGGGACAGGTGGGTGCGCATCACGCGGCCTCCGTTCGGGCCTGCTGCCGCCGCTTCCAGTCGGCGAGCCGCGCGGCAGCATCGGCGAGTGCGTCGAGGGCTTCCGGCGAGGAGGCTTCGACGTGGATGCTCAGGGCCCGCCCGAGGCGCAGTACGGCGTACTGGTTGCCGAGGGGCGTCAGGCTGTGGGCGGCCTGGATGTCGGCCGGGTCGGGTCCGAGGATCATCCCGGCGCTCGTGAGTCGGGTGTCAGCCACGGCGGCCTCCCGGGTGGCTGAGCCCGGCGTCGGCGGCGTCGTGTGCGTCGAGGAGCAGCGCCCCGTGCCCGATGGCGTCGGTGGGGTCGGAGCGCAGCCCGCAGTGGGCGGCGAGACCGATCAGCGGTACGTGGAGCAGCGGGTGCTCGGGGGAGGTGAACTCCGGGCCGCCGGCGGGGTCGTAGGGCTGGCCGTCCCACTTCCAGTGGGTCTTGAGGTTGTCGACGTAGTCGCGGCCGAGGTCCCACACGCGGTGGTCGGGGGTGGTGTAGAGGATGGTCATGACCTGCCTCCCAGGCCGAGCCAGCGGAGAAGGGCGGCGATGAGCCGCGGGGGGCGCCGGGAGTCCAGCGCGTCAGCCAGCCGTGCGGCGGCGGCGTCCAGGACCGGGGCGGGGGTGTGGTCGAGGGCGTCCATCAGGCACCGCCCCTCACCGCGTGCTGTAGAGCGGCGATCATCAGGCGGGCGACGCGGGGGGTGTTCGGGTCGGCCTTCGCGGCGTCCTCGAACTCCTCCAGCTCTTCCGTGACGCGCCGCTCGAACTCGCGCAGGCGGTCGACCTCGGCGAGGGTCTGCGCGATGGCGCTGTCCTCGCCGGACATCTCGGCCAACTCGCGGATCTGCTGCTCGCGCTCCGGCGTCATGCGGTCAGCGGCCATCGGAGGCACCGCCGATCAGGCTGTCGGCGAGGGCAGCGATCTGCCGCTGCAACCGGGCGCGGCGCCACATCGCGCGCCAGCCGCGGGCCTGCCGCAGCAGCGCCAGCAGCGCGTTCAGCTCCACACGGATCGGGGCCTCCCGCGCATACCGCTCGCGCTCGGCCGAATCGTGCTCGATGGCGCCCGCGTACACGTACAGCAACTCATCCAGGGCCGCGTCCCGCTCGGCGGCGTCGAGCCGGTCCCAGGCGCGGCGCCCGGCCGCCTCGGGGGCGAAGCCGTCACCCCAGTCGGCGGTCAGTTCGTCCTGCGCCTGGTACAGCGCCAGCTCCAGCGGGGTCCGCTCCGGCTGCTCCGCCGGCTCCGGCGCCAGTTCGGCGTCCAGCGCCTCGAACTCGCCCGCCAGGTTGGCGGTGATCGCGTCGAACTTCGCATCCAGATCACTCACCGGGCTCACCGCCCGGGACCTGCTCCGTGATCGGCTGGGGCTCCTCGGCGTATGCGGCGTCCACCGCGTCGTGGTGCTGCTCCAGCGCCTCGTCGCGGGTCGCTGCTCGCCGCGACTGCTTGTCGATGACGAAGCCACCGATGGTCCAGCCGGAGTGCCGCTTGCCCTTGGAGTCGTCGAACACGACGGTGTCGTAGTAGTCGGCGCGGATGCGGACCGTCGACACGGTGAGCTGCTTCGTGTCGGTGACGACCTGCGTCCGGCGGACGGGCTGCGGGATCGCCATGTCACTCACCGCCCGTCTGCGCGTCGCGCGCGGCGGCGGCCATGCGGCGGAGCATCTTCGCGTTGGCGTCGAGGTCGTTGCCCGTGAACCGGGCCACCGCGTCCGCCGCCTCGTCCAGCACGGCGGCGCGGGAGGCGGCGGCCTCGGACCGCAGGCGGGTGACCTCGGCGAGGAGGGCGGGGATGTCGTCGCGGGCGTGGGCGGCGAACTCGGCATGCCTCTCGTCCCCGAAGGCGCCAACCGAGCCACGCACCGTGGCCTTGTTCAGCCGGGCCACGTCCTCGACGACATACAGCATCGGAGGCGGCGCGGAGTTGTCGCCGAACGGGCTCGCCTCCCACGACGAGTCAGGCGTCAGCCGCGTCTTCTCCACGACCTCGGCGCGCGCGGCGATCTCCGCCAGCCGCTCCGCCGACATCGGCTCGGGCGTCCGGGCGCTCACCGGGCACCGCCGGACTGCGGACCAACCGCGGCGGTGAGGGTGTCGAGCAGCGTCCGCCACGTCGAGCCCGCCGACAGGGCGGCCAGCAGCGCGAACACCCTCTCGCGGTCCGCGGCCGACAACCCCTCCGCCTCCCGCACCGCCACCGCCGCATCCCTCGCGGCCGGCCAGCGGTCGTTCGCCTGGTCCACGGCCATCTGCGTACTCCGCACGGTGTGCGGACGCTCACGCCGGACCGCGGCCTCAGCGAGGCTCTCGTGCCGGCTGTACGTGCGCCACGCCGCACGGTCCGCGGCGCGCAGCGCGGTCACGCCGTGCGACCGGTGGATCGCCATACCCAGCGCGACACGGGCCGTACCCATGCGCGCGGGGGCGTCCAAGTCGTAGCCGCGCGCCGACAACCGCGCGACGACCTCGGCGACCAGCGCCGACAACCGCGGCGACAAGACCGGCAGTCCGCTGGCGGCCAGTGGGATAGTGGAGGACATGGGGTCCGCCCTTCTCTGTTGGGATGGTGGGGGTGGATCGCACGCGGCTCTCGGGCCGCGGTGGCCTCGTCCCGGTGTGTGGTAGCCCGGGGCGGGGCCGCAGCCGCGCTAGGCGGCGGTACGCCGGCGGGTGGTGCGGGGCTTGCGGCCCCGACGCGGCGGCGGCGCGGTGCGCTGGATCTCGGCGATCGCGGCGAGATCGGAGTCGCTGAACATCAACTGGCCCGCCATGTAGCGGCCGGGGAACGGCGTGCCTTCGCTGCCGTCCTCGGGGCGGTTGAAGCCGTCGCGCAGCCACTTCTCGCCACGCTTGCTGTCCTCCTCCGGCGGGCGGAGGCCGAGGCGGATGGCGGCCTGGGCGACGTTGTAGAAGGTCTCCAGTACGAGGGGCTTACTCGGGGGCGCCTGTGAGGTCGCCATGTGCTTCCTTCCGGTCATCCGCCGGTGGTGCGAGAAGCCGGCGGTCTTCGCCTGGGAGATCGAGGGCGGTGTGCAGTGCCGTGTACGTGGGGGGCCGCATCTCCCGGCGGTGTCCGAGTTCGAGCTGCGACAGGTATGGCCTGGTGATTCCGGCTTTGGCTGCGCAGTCGTCGATCGACATCCCGAGTTCCATGCGGCGGTTGCGGATTGCCGCCCCGTCCACCCGGTAGGTGGCTGGGTGCATGTAGAGGAACCTAGTGGCATCAGATAGAGGTTTCTAGAGGTACGCAACAGTAACTTTTAGAAACCTCTACCCCGCTGGAGTTAACCGTTTAACGGGTGGCCAAGGCTTCACGCTGGCCGAAGACGTAGCTAGCGGTAGCTGGAGGTAGCTGCGATGATGCGAGCATGGCTGCCGCCGGAAACCACGCTGCTCAGAACATGCAGCGTCTCGCCGACCTGATCACCCAGCGCCGGGCCTCGCTGGGCTGGAGCAAAGAGAAGGCCGCCGACGAGGCGGGCATCTCCTACACCACCTACACACGCGTCGAAGAAGCCCAGAACGTGCAGGCCCAGAGCCTCGTCAAGATCGAGTCCGCACTCGGGATCGCGCCAGGCGCCGGCCGCGCCGTGCTCCGCGGCGACATGTCCCTGAAGCTCGCAGACGGCGGTGAACTGCTCGACGGCTCGAAGATCACACCCATCCAGCCCGAATGGCTGGAGGAAGAGGTGCAGCGGGCCGTCACTGACGCAGCCATCGGCACCATCCCGGAAGCCACCGGCGAGAAGATCCAGGAGCTCCAAGCCAAGGTCATCGAGACGCTCCGCCGCCGCGGGGTTCTGCCCGAGTCAGGCGAATAGGGTCCGTTCGGACTACAACCATCCGCCGTCCGCAGGATCGTTACATACGCATCAATGATCCCTGTAACCGCGGGTATTGAAATTCCATCCCCTCGTGCCACCCTGGTTGCACCACCTGGGGGGCTACCCGAGTAGACATGGGGGGCCCATGGAGTACGACGTCTTCGTCGAGGATCTGGGACCAGAGTTCACGGGCTGGTCGGGGATGGTCAACGGGAAGATGGTGTGCATCGTTCCGCCCACCGCATTCGAACAGCATGCAGTGCAGCACTCGGTGCGCGCGCTGGTGCGACGGCAAGGGGTGTCCGTTGTATCCGACTGCACCTGCTCGGCTGCGCAGGGCGGCACGATAGAGGCTGTGGCCTGACGCGGCCCGACTCGGCCCCGGCGGAGGTTGCGCCGCCGGGCCGCACACCCTGATCACAACTCCCTTCCCTGGGGGCCTGATGCCGTACACGGAGAAGCGCGGCCGGAAGTGGCGCGTGCGGTGGAACACCTGGAAGAAGGACGACAAGAGTCGCTGGATTTACGACGGCAAGTCCGGCTTCGATGGCGAGCTGGAGGCGTACCACTACGGGCTCGACCAGGAGTCCGCCATCCGCAACGGCCGGTACATCAGCCCGCGCGACGGCCGGATGCTGATGAAGGACTACATCCCCACCTGGCTCGACACGATGGACGTCGGGCACCTGCGGGAGAAGAATGTCCGCTCGATCTGCCGGCTGTACATCGTGCCCCGGTGGGGCGAGACGGCCGTCGGGGACATCAAGGCCACGGAGTACCGCGCCTGGGAGAAGCAGGTGCGGGCCCGGCCCAACGTCGGGCGCCGCTACGCAGACGAGATCATGCGCATCTTCTCGATGATGATGGACGACGCCGTCGACGACGAGATGCGGCCGTCGTCGCCCGTGCAGAAGCATCGTCGCCGCGGCCGGTACGTGAAGCAGCCGCGGGAGCGGAAGCGCGACATGCGCATGGAGGACGTGCACGCGCTCGCCTGCAACGCGCTGGTGTTCTGGGGGTTCCCCGGCTACGTGTTCATCCTCACGGCGGCCTGTACGGGGATGCGGCCGGCGGAGCTGTATGCCCTGCGGCGTGAGTACTGCTGCCCGAACTGGCCCGCCTCGGATCCGCGCGAGGATCCGGACGAGGAGGACCGGTACGTCGACGACGCGGCCCGCTACGGCGGCGAGACGGGCATGCCGGCGATCCGGGTGCAACATCAGGTGCAGTTCAAGGACGGCCAGTTGCAGACGCTGCCGCCGAAGTATGAGTCGCGCCGGTCGCTCGTGGTGCCGGACTTCCTGGCGGAGCTGTTCACGATGCTGCTGGCGTCTCACAGCTCGGAGTGGGTGTTCCCGTCGGTCGGTGGCGGCCCGATCGGCAAGGCGAACTTCTCCTACCACTACTGGCGGAAGATCGCGGACGGACGCAAAGCGGGTGACTCCCCTAGGTCCCCGCGGCCCCTGCCGGAGATCCCTCCAGTTCCTGCCTACGCGGGCAAGCGCCTGTATCTGCTGCGGCATGGGCACAAGCAGTGGATCGACGAAGACGGGCACCCGCGGGTGGCGACGGAGGCCCGCATGGGCCACGAACTCCGTGGCGTGGAGGGTGTGTACGCCAGCGTGACCGTCCCGATGGAGCGTGCCATCATGGAATCGCTACAGGCGAGATGGCTGCGGTTCGTGGGCTCGTTGGGGCCCGATTGGCTGCCAAGTTCTCCCACTCCTCTCCCAGTTGATCTAAGCGGGTGGATGGAGTCGCAGGTCAAGAAGGCGCCGGATGCCGTGTGACCCATTGGTTCATGAAATTCATCACGACCCGCAGCTTCGCACCCTTTGTCATCTACCGCGTGCTGCTGGGAATCCTGATCTTCATCCTCGTCGCGGCGGGCGCGCTGGACCCGGAGGCGGGCGAGTCCGCGCACTGAGCGGCATGCCGCCCAGTCGCCGTTCGCGTCCCCGCAGGGGTACGCGACGGCGACGGCGAACGACGTCAGAAGGACGCCTCCTCCAGGCCGTCCGCCGCCGCGCCGCGGCTGAGGACGGCGGCGCGTACCCGCGCGTGGACGTCCGGGTACGTCTCCGGCGTCGCCGGCACGACGCGGAACGGCGGCCCGGTCTCCGCGTGTTGTGGCAGAAACTCCGCGCGGGTCACGCGCCAGCCGCCGCGGGCGGGGGTGAAGGTGAAGCGGGCCGCGGAGCCCTCGTTGCCGCGGTACATCGACGGGATGAAGCTGGCGACCTGGTCGCCGAGGCCGTAGACGACCCAGGTGCCGTTGACCTTCTCGTACGGCTGCGGCACGTGGTTGTGGGTGCCGACGATCAGGTCGATGTCCTTGCGTCCGGCGCTGCGCGAGCGAGTCAGCCGGTCGGCGAGCCGCCGTTGCGCGGCGTCCGGCTCCTGCTGCCACTCGGTGCCCCAGTGCACGCTGACCACGACCACGTCGGCCCCGGCGCGGCGGGCGGCGCGGGCGTCGGCGACGACGCGGCGGGGGTCGAGGAGGTCGAGGGACCAGGGCGCGTCGGCTGGTACGTCGGCGTTGCTGCCGTAGGTGTACGAGAGGTGGGCGACCCGGGCGTCGCCGGCGCGCAGCAGCGCGGGGCGGCCGGACTCGGCGCGGGTGCGGGCGGTGCCGGCGTAGTGCAGGCCGGCCTCGTCGAGGGCGTCCAGGGTGCGGCGGACGCCGGCGGCGCCGGAGTCGAGCGCGTGGTTGGAGGCGGTGGAGCAGCCGTCGTAGCCGACGTCGCGCAGGGCGGCGGCGAGGCCGGGCGGGGACTGGAAGGACGGGTAGCCGGTGAACGGGCCCTCGGGCGGGCCGAGCGGGGTCTCCAGATGGCACAGCGCGAGGTCCGCCGCGGTGACGGTGGGCGCGACGGCGGCGAACATGGGGCGGAAGTCGTAGTCCTCTCCCCCGGCGTCGTCGGCCGCCTGCGTCATGATCGAGGGGTACGGGATGACGTCGCCGGTCGCCAGCAGCGTGAACGGGCGGGCGCCGGGCGCGGGTCCGGCCGCGGCGGGGGCGGCGGACGGATCGGCGGGCGAGCATCCGGCGGCGAGGAGCGCCGCGCAGGCCGTGAGCGCGGTCGCGGTGGCGGCGGCCGCGGTGGGCCGGGTGCGGCGCCGGGACATGGGCGCCCCCTTCGTACGGTCGGAGCACGAACGGGACCCAGCTTGCCGCTTTTCTTATGATTTTCTGCTTAGCACCCCGGGGGAATCCGGCGCACGGGTGACGGAATCAACCCGCCCGGCCCACCGCGCGTACGATCCGCTCGCACATCTCGTGGGTGGCGAGCGCGTCCTCAGCGCTCAGCAGCTCCCCCGAGCGCACCGCGTCCAGGAACGCCAGCACGGCCTGCTCGATGCCGCGCTGCCGGGCCACCGGCACCCAGTCGCCGCGCCGCCGCACGCTGGGCTGGCCCTTGTGGTCCACGACCTCGGCGAGGTTGCGGACCTCGCGCTTGGTGTCCTGGCCGGAGATCTCGAGGGTCTCCTCGGCGGAGCCCGACAGCCGGTTCATCGCGCCGATGGCGGTGAAGCCGTCACCGGAGAGCTGGAGGACGACGTGGTGGAGGAGCCCGTCGCGTACACGGGCGCGCACGTCGAGGTCCTCGACGGGGCCGGGGGCGAGGAAGCGCAGCGTGTCGACGACGTGGATGAAGTCGTCGAAGACCATCGTGCGGGGGTCCTCGGGCAGCCCGACGCGGTGCTTCTGGAGGATGATCAGCTCGCGCGGGTGCTCCAGGCACTGCGCATAGCAGGGCGCGTGGCGGCGGTTGAAGCCGGTCACCAGCGAGACACGGCGCTCGTCCGCGAGTCGTACGAGACCTTCGGCGCCGGCGAGGTCGTAGGCCATCGGCTTGTCGACATAGACGGGGACGCCGGCGTCCAGCAGCGCGGTGACCAGCTCGACGTGCGCGGCGGTCGGGGCGTGCACGAACGCGGCGTCGAGGCCGGCGGCGAGCAGCGAGTCGAGGTCGCGGTGGCGGTGGGCGGGCGGTATGCGGTGGGCGTCGGCGACGCGGCCGAGGGTGGCCGGCGTGCGGGTGTGCAGGTGCGGCTCGATGCCCGGCAGCGAGGCCAGCACCGGCAGGTACGCCTTCTGCGCGATGTCGCCGAGCCCGATCACACCGGCCTTCAGGGGCGTTGCACCCGTGGTCATGTCCGCTCCCGTCCGCAGCCGTCGCCCGTGGGCCGTGGGCGCCCGGCCGGGGGCCGGCGGTGGCCGGTGGGCCTGGGTCAGGGCGCCGTCTGTGCGGGGGAAGCATACGGGCCGGCCGGATCGGCGCCGTCCCCGGGCGGCTGCCAGTCGGCGACGCCGTCGAGACCGCGCAGGACGACGCGGGGGCCGAGCCGCCCGACCGCGCGGATCAGGGCGTTGCGGGTGCGGACGGCGAGCGGGCCGGTCAGGTGGATCAGCCGACCGGCGCGGGCGGAGCGCAGCGCCACGGCGCGGGTGCGCGGAAGGCGGTCGCGGGTGTAGCGCTCCAGGGCGTCGGGGACGGCCGCGGGGTCGGCGGCGGCGTGGTGGGCGAGGACGACGCCGTCCTCGACGGCCTGGTTGCCGCCCTGGCCGAGGTTCGGGGGCATCGCGTGCGCGGCGTCGCCGAGGAGCGCGACCCGGCCGCGGTGGAAGGCGGGCAGTGGCTCTGCCAGCCAGCGCACGTCGTGGTGGAGCACCTGGCCGGGCTCGGCGGCGGCGAGGATCGCGGGCACCGGGTCGTGCCACCCGGCGAAGCGGCGGCGCAGCTCCGCCAGTTCCCCGCCGGGAGCCCGCCGGCCCGCGGGCGCGACGGCGGTGGCGTAGGCGTACACGCGGCCGTCGGCGAGCGGCTGCGACCCCCACAGCTCTCCGCGGCCCCACGTCTCGTGCGGTTCGAACGCGGCGGGGCTCGCGGGCAGGACGAGCCGCCAGGTGGTGAAGCCGGCGTAGGCGGGGCCGGGGTGGTCGGGGAACAGGGCGCGGCGTGCGGCGGATCCGATGCCGTCCGCGGCGACGACCAGTTCGGCCTCCAGGACGCCGTCCGGCACCGTGACGCGGGCGGGCCGGTCCGGGCCGCCGGGGTCCTCGACCTCGGCGGGGGTGCCGGTACGGACCGAGCCGGCCGGCAGCCGGGCGGCGAGCAGCGCGGCGAGGTCGGCGCGGTGCACGAGGGCGATGCCGCCGCCGAACCGCTCGGCCACGGCCGCCGCGTCGGTGCGCGAGAGCCAGCGGCCGTCGGGCGTACGCAGCCCGCCGCTCCCCTCCCAGGCCGCGAGGGCGCGCACGGCGTCGCCGACGCCGATGGCGTCCAGCGCGCGCTGGGCGTTGGCGGCGAGGGAGATCGCCGCACCCACCGGCTCGATGGAGGCGACCCGCTCCAGCACGGTGACGGACCAGCCGCGGCGGTGCAGCGCGGCGGCGGCGGTCAGCCCGCCGGGGCCGGAGCCGATGACGAGGGCGCGCGGCTGTGGCACGGGAGCCTCCAGGAACTACACCTGTAGTGACACGGTCGAGCGTAGCACGGTGTCACTACAGATGTAGTTTGCTGCCCGCGGCGATAGGTTGGGGGCGTGCCCGACCCGAAAGCCCCGGTCTCCGCCGCCGGTCCGCCCGCGGCCCCCGTGTCCGCAAAGTCCACCGCGCCCTCCTCGCCCGCCGCGTCCTCCGCCTCGGCCGCCTCCGCCTCCGCTACGTCCCGGCGGGAGGTCATCGCCGACGCCGCCATCGAGCTGCTCGCCGCGCGGGGCATGCGGGGGCTGACCCACCGCGCCGTGGACGAGGCCGCGGGCCTGCCGCAGGGCTCCACGTCCAACCGCGCCCGCACCCGCGCCGCCCTCCTCGAACTCGCCGTCCAGCGCCTCGCGGAGCGCGAGGGCGCGGTGCTCGACATCGGCGACCTGCCCCCGCCCGGCGACGACGCCGGGCCCCTCGCCGACGCGCTGGCCGGCCTGCTGCACCGCTTCCTCACCCGGCACCGCACCCTGCTCCTGGCCCGCTACGAGCTGGCGCTGGAGGCCGCCCGGCGCCCCGAGCTGCGGTCGATCTACGACCGCGCGGGCGCCACCTTCGGCGATGCCGCCGACGCGCTGCTCGCGGCCTGGGGCTCTCCCGATCCGGAGCGGCACGCGCAGGAGCTGATCGCCTGGACGGACGGGATGATGTTCCTGCATACGGCGGGCCGGGTGAGCGGTTCGCGCACGCCCACCAGGGCCCGGCTGCGGGCCGGGTACGAGGACCTGCTGCGCGGCATGCTCGGCGGCTGACCGCCGCGGCCGGACGGCAACTTCGGGGTGCGGGCGTCACCCTTGCGGGGAGTACCGGGGCGGCGCCGGGGGCACCAGTGTTGCCGCGTGCGCTCCACTCCCGCCGCCGGCGCCCTGGTGACCGGCCTCACGACGCTCGCCGCCGTCGCCGGCTGCGTCGCCGTCTCCCCCGATTCCGGCATCGACCCCGGCACCGGCCACGGCCCGGGCGCCGGGCAGCCCGCTCCGGCCGCTCCCGGGCCCGCCGCGTCGCCGCTGCCGGGCCGCGAGGCGCTGACGACGATCGGCCCGGCGCCGCACCCCCACCACACGACGCCGCCACCGTCCCCGGGCGCGGCCCGGCCGGACGTACCCGCAGCGGAAGCACCGCCTCCGGCGCCCCGGCCGCGGGCTCCCCGCCCGGCGCCGGCCCGCCCGGTCCGTACTCCGCAGCCGCCCCCCGCGCCCCCGCCCGCCGCCTCCGGCACGGCGCTCGACGTGTGCGACCTCGCCGGGGACTACGGCCGCTGGATTCCCGGCAGCCGGGAGGAGGAGGTGTGCGCGGAGTACGTCGAGCGCTAGGCGCTACGCCCGGCCCGTACCCGCGACGACGGGCCGACGGGCCGACGGGCCGACGGCTCAGCTCTTGCCGGCGGCCAGGTCCGGGATCCGCCAGTCGATCGGCGCGTGCCCCTGAGCCGCCACCGCCTCGTCGATCTGCGAGAACGGCCGGGAGCCGAAGAACTTCTTCGCCGACAGCGGCGACGGGTGCGCCCCCTGGACCACGACGTGCCGGGCGGTGTCGATGAGCGGCAGCTTCTTGCGCGCGTACGCCCCCCACAGCACGAACACCGCCGGGTCCGGCCGCTCCGCCACCGCGCGGATCACCGCGTCGGTGAACTCCTCCCAGCCCTGGCCCTTGTGCGAGTTCGCCTCGCCCTCGCGGACCGTCAGCACCGCGTTCAGCAGGAGCACGCCCTGCTCGGCCCACGGCATCAGATACCCGTTGTCCGGCACCGGGTGGCCGAGGTCGTCGCGCAGCTCCTTGAAGATGTTGCGCAGGGAGGGCGGGGTACGCACCCCGGGCCGCACCGAGAAGCACAGGCCGTGCCCCTGCCCCGCCCCGTGGTACGGGTCCTGGCCGAGGACGAGCACCTTGACCCGGTCGTACGGCGTGGCGTCGAGGGCGGCGAAGACCTCCTCCCGCGGCGGGTACACGGGGCCGCGGGCGCGCTCCTCCTCGACGAACGACTCAAGGCGCGTGAAGTACGGCTTTTCCAGCTCCTTGCCCAGGGCATCCTGCCAGGACGGGGGCAGCATCGGGGACACGGGTGAGGGACCTCCGGTCGGTGCACAAGATCGGTTCGGTGGGTCGTGCGCAGCCGACAGTACCGCCGGGCACTGACAACTCCCCTACCAACTGGTCTTCTTGTACAGCTCCCACATCCGCATGATCGTCGAGGCGTCCAGGCTCCACTCCACCCCGGCGACGTCGTCGTGCGCGGCGATGTACTGCCGGGCCTGCCACAGCGGCAGCAGCCGGGCGTCCTCGGCGAGGATGTCCTGCGCCCGCGCGAACTGGTCGTTCACCCCGGCCCGGTCCGCCTTGCGGCGCGAGGTGGGCAGCAGGTCGTCGGTGATCTCGGCGTTCTCGTACGGCGTGCCGAGGGCGTTGCGCTCGCCCGTGAACGGCGCGATGTAGTTGTCCGGGTCGGGGAAGTCGGGGGACCAGCCGCGGCCGAAGACCGGGTACTCGCCCTTGTTGTACGCGGCGGCGAACTGCTCCCACTTGCGGCCCTTGACCGTGACCTCGAAGAGCCCGCTGGCCTCCAGTTGCCGCTCCAGCTCCCTGAACTCCCGCGCCGTCACCGAGCCGTACCGGTCGGTGGTGAACCACAGCGTCAGCGGCACGGGCTCGGTGATCCCCGCCGTCTGGAGCGTCAGCGCCGCGGCCTCGGGGTCCGGCTCGCCGTAGCGGTCGAAGAAGGCGGTGGTGTGGCCGGTGATGCCGCGCGGGATCATCGAGTACAGCGGCTCCGCGGTGCGGCCGTAGACCTTGCGTACGAGCGCGTCGCGGTCGACCACCTGGGCGACCGCGTGCCGTACGGCGAGGCTGTCGGCGTGCTCGTGCTCGGGGTTGAAGACCAGGTAGCGGATCTCCGGCATGACCACCCGGCTGAGCGCGATGGAGCCCTTCTCGTCCGCCGCCTTCTCCAGCTCCGGCACCCGGTCCGGCGGCAGCCCGCGGTACGTGACGTCGATGTCGCCCTTCTTGAGGGCGTCGGTCATCGCGTCGGAGTCGTCGAAGTAGCGGATGCTGACGGAGTCGTTGCGCATCTCCGCGTCGCCCCGGTAGTCGGAGTTGCGCTCCAGCTCGGCCACCGACCCCTTCTCGTACGACGCGAGCGTGTACGGCCCGGAGCCGACGAGCGTCCCGGTGTCGGCCAGCTTGTCCGCCGGGTACGTCTCGGGGTCGACCAGCGAGGTGGCGGGCGCGGCGAGGATGAACGGGAAGGTGGCGTCGGGGCGCTTGAGGTGGAAGGTGACGGTCCGCTCGCCCTCGGTCTCGACCTTCTCCAGGCTGTCCAGCAGCCCGGCCGGGCCGGTCTCGGCGTTGATGGCGAACACCCGGTCGAAGGAGTGCTTCACGGCCGCCGCGTCGAGCGGGTTGCCGTTGGAGAAGGTGAGGTCCTCGCGCAGCTTGCAGCGGTACGTGCGGCTGTCGGCGGCGGTGAAGCCGCAGCTCTTGGCCGCGTCCGGCTGCGGCACCGCGCTGGTGCCGGCGTAGTGCATGAGCGTCTGGTAGACGTTGCGGTACAGCTCCCAGGACCCGTCCCAGGCGGCTGCCGGGTCGAGCGTGCTGGGCGCGCTCGTCGTACCCACGTCTATGTGCCGCTCGTCGTCGTCCGATGCCGACAGAGTGCCGCAACCGGCCGCCAGCATCGAGACGGGTATCAGCACCGCGGCGACCCGCCGCGGGCCCGACCGAAAGAACACGTGCCTGCCCCCTCCTTGCACCTGTTCGATGGGGTGCGCAGACCCTACCCCACGGTCGGTGGATCACGGATCCCCCGGGACAACGCTGTGACCCGGGGGAATGTGTGTGACGTGTGTGACCGGTGGTTCAGCTCACGCCGGAATTGAGGAAGATGCCGCCCTCGATGGCGAGCGTCTGCCCGGTGATCCAGCCGGCCTCGTCGGAGAGGAGGAAGGCGGCGGCGCCGCCGATGTCCTCCGGCACCCCGAGCCGGCCCAGCGGGTAACCGGCGGCGGCCTCCTCCTCGCGGCCCTCGTAC
Source organism: Streptomyces sp. 184 (assembly GCF_045781775.1). Taxonomy (NCBI): domain Bacteria; kingdom Bacillati; phylum Actinomycetota; class Actinomycetes; order Kitasatosporales; family Streptomycetaceae; genus Streptomyces; species Streptomyces sp. 184. The sequence continues at coordinate 4,508,183 of NZ_CP123230.1, forward strand.
AGCGCGACCGCGAACTTCGTCTTCACCACGCCCGGCGCGATGGCGTTGACCCTGACCAGGGGCGCGAACTCGTGCGCGAGCTGCATGGTCATGTTGATCATCGCGGCCTTGCTCATGCCGTACGGGCCGACGAACGGCGAGGCGGCGAGCCCGGCGATGGAGGAGATGTTGACGATCGCACCGCCGTTCTCGCGCTGCCACGCCTTGTACGTCTGCTGGGCGAAGCCCAGGGCCGACAGGACGTTCGTCTCGAAGACCTTGCGCACGGCGTTCAGGTCGACGTCCGCGACGGGGCCGAACACGGGGTTGGTGCCGGCGTTGTTGACCAGGTAGTCCACCCGGCCGAACGCCTCCATGGTGCGGGCCACCGCCTCGGCCTGGTGCTCCTCGTGGTGGGCCTTGCCCGGTACGCCGATGGCGCGCCCGGCGCCGAGCCGTTCCACGGCGTCCTTCAGCGCCTCCTCGCCGCGGCCGGTGATGCACACCCGGTGGCCGCGGGCGACCAGGGCTTCGGCGATGCCGTACCCGATGCCGCGGCTGGCCCCGGTGACCAGGGCGACCCGGTCGCTGCCCGCGCCCTGCGGCCCGTCCGCGCCGCCGGCTCTCTGCTGCTGCGTCATGTCCTCGTCCCCCGGCCTCAGTCGAGCGGCCCGCCGGCCACGTACAGCACCTGGCCGGAGACGAAGCCCGCGTCGTCACCGGTGAAGAAGGCGATGGCACCGGCGACGTCCGCCGGCTGCCCGACGCGCTGGACCGGGATCTGGGAGGCGGCGGCGGCCTGGAAGTCGGCAAACTCCATGCCGACCCGCGCGGCGGTCTGCGCGGTCATCTCGGTGACGATGAAGCCGGGCGCGACCGCGTTGGCGGTGACGCCGAACTTGCCCAGCTCGTGGGCGAGGGTCTTGGTGAAGCCCTGGAGGCCGGCCTTGGCGGCGGAGTAGTTGGCCTGGCCGCGGTTGCCGAGGGCGGAGCTGCTGGAGAGGCTGACGATCCGGCCGAAGCCGGCGTCGACCATGTGCTTCTGGCAGGCCCGGGACATCAGGAACGCGCCGCGCAGGTGCACGTTCATGACCGTGTCCCAGTCGTCCACGCCCATCTTGAACAGCAGGTTGTCGCGGGTCACGCCGGCGTTGTTGACGAGGATGACGGGCGGGCCGAGTTCGGCGGCGACGCGGGCGACACCGGCCTCGACGGCGTCGGCGTCGGAGACGTCGCAGCCGACGGCCAGCGCGGTGCCGCCGGCGGCGGTGATCTTCTCGACGGTGTCCGCGCAGGCGCCCTCGTCGAGGTCGAGCACGGCGACGGCGCGCCCCTCGCGGGCCAGGCGGACGGCGGTCGCGGCGCCGATGCCGCGCGCGGCGCCGGTGACGATCGCGACCCTTCCGGTGGTGGACATCCTGGTGTTCTCCTCGCGCTGGCTGGTGCCGGGGTGCCGCCCGGCAGTCGGTGAGCAACCGCTTAGTAGGTACGCCAGGTGACGCTAGAAGTCCCGCCCTGCCATGTCAACGGGGCGCCGCCACGGGGTGGCGGCACACCGGCAGAAGGCACCCGGCCCGGCCCGGAGGGAGGGCACGTACCACCCCGCCACAGGGGCACGCGCCACTTCGTCACGCAGGAACGCGGACCACTCGTCACACAGGGACGCGGACCAGCAGCCCCAGCAGCCGCTCCGCCTCCGCCTCCGGATCCTCGGTCAGCCCCGAGTGCACCGGCCCCGGCTGCACCACCGTGCTGCGCGGCGCGACGAGCCAGCGGAAGCGCCGCCCGGCGTCGTCCCCGGCGGCCTGCCCGGCCTCCGAGCCGCCGCAGCAGACCTCTTCCACGGCGCGCAGCGCGGCCCGTACGCCCGTGAGGTCGACCCCGGGGTCGAGCGCGAGCAGCCGGCGCTCGTCCAGGTCGGTACGCGCGCAGAGGTACGACCGCGCCCGGCAGTACACCAGCACCCCGGCGTTGATCTGCTCGCCGCGCTCGATGCGCGGCACGACGCGCAGCAGCGCGTACTCGAAGACCTCGCGCCCGCTCATCGCGTCCCCCTCCGCGGCGGCCTGGCCTTCAGCCAGCCCGGCGCCTTCGACGGCCCGTCCGCGCTGCGTTCGCCCACCGCGATCCGCTCGTGCACCAGCGGGGCGCGGGCGGCCAGCGTCTCGACGTACGCGGCACGCACCTCCGCCGGCGACCCGAAGCCCGGCTCGCCGTCCAGCCACTCGTCCGGCACCTCGGCCACCGTCTCGCGCAGCAGCTCGGCCGTCACCCGCGGCGCCAGCTCGGCCGCCGCGGCGGCCACGTCCGGGCCGAAGGTGGCGAGCGCGTGGTCGGAGGCGTCGTACGGCTTGTCGGCGGCGGTCGCGGCGGAGGGCCAGTTGTGGTGCCAGATCAGGGTGGCGCCGTGGTCGATGAGCCACAGGTCGCCGTGCCAGACGAGCATGTTGGGGTTGCGCCACGACCGGTCGACGTTGCCGACCAGGGCGTCGAACCACACCACCCGGCCGGCCTCCGCGGCGTCCACCCGGAAGGCCAGCGGATCGAAGCCGAGCGAGCCGGGCAGGAAGTCCATCCCGAGGTTGAGCCCCCCGCTGGCCTTCAGCAGCGCCTGCACCTCCTCGTCCGGCTCGGAGCGGCCGATGACGGGGTCGAGCTGGAGCCCGACGAGATCCGGCACCCGCAATCCCAGTCGCCGCGCCAGCACCCCGCTGATCACCTCGGCGACCAGCGTCTTACGCCCCTGGCCGGCGCCGGTGAACTTCATCACGTACGTCCCCAGGTCGTCCGCCTCGACGACACCGGGGAGCGACCCGCCCTCACGCAGCGGCGTGACGTAGCGGGTCGCGGTGACTTCTCGCAGCATCATCTCAGGCCGTCCAACGTTCCTACCTTGCAATCGACGGAGTGGGCGGGGAAGGCAAGACGAGGAGATCTGGTGCCGACCTCCGGCATGAAGTGAGCATAGTAACCGAGCGTGACGGCCGTCGACATGCTGTTTCCTCGTGATCGCCGCCGCTTACTCGCACGCGAAGAAGCATGCGCAGCAGCCCGCCGGGCCGCCCGACTTCGTCGGCCGTGCTCTACGAGCACGGCCGACGAATGGGTTCTCAGTCGCCCGCCGGCTCCATTGCCCCTTGAGGAGGTGCGGGAGTTGCGGGTCGTCTGACGTGGACGTCGTCGCTGTCGTCGTCGACGTGGACGGCGTGGCCGGCCTGGGTGAGGGTCGCCAGCAGGGCGTAACGCAGGGCCGCCCGGATGCCGTCGTGCTCGTTGTGGCCACGTCCGGCGGGATCGAGTTCCGCGCCGGGCTCCCACCGCACCACCACCGCGTCGACGTTGTGCCGCACGTGCAGGCCCGCCGCCGATATTCGGTCGCCGGTGGTGACGTCGAAGCCGGCGGCGGTCAGGATGCGGCAGACCTCGTCAAGCAGCAGGTGCGGTGCGCTGTCTGCCTGCGTCATCTCGCTGCCCCCACACCTGTCTGATCGCTTCGCGCATCGGAACTCGCAGGTCCTCGCGTATCGGAGTGCCGCCGGTGGAGGAGACCACCGATGCGGCCACGTCGCGCAGCGGGACGTTGGCGTGCTGGGAGGTCTTCCGCAGCACCTGCCAGGCGTCGTCGGCATCGCCGTCGAGCGCGGCCATCAGCACCCCGCGGGCCTGATCGACCACGGGCCTTGTCTTGATGGCCTGTTTGAGTTGCGCATTCTCCTCGCTCAGCTCGGCCAGCCGGTGCCGGACCCAGAGCGGCAGCCCGTCGAGGGCATCCCCGGGCTCTCCCGCCGGCCGCTGTGAGGGCTGAGCAGTGGTGTGATCGTCGGCCAGGGGCCGTATGCGTGGCAGCCCTGTGTCTGTACGCAGAGAAGGCATGGCGATCTCCTGCTGACCTTTCGATGATGCACAACGATTCACGACACGCGTTTCGCATCTTACAATACATGAATGGAGGGTCGTACATCGTAGGATGGCGTTGATGACTACCGCACCCGAAGCTCACACCGGCTGGACCTTCCTCACCAACCACGCCCGCGTCCTGGCCGCGATCGCCGACAACCCCTCGGTACGGATCCGCGACATCGCCGCGCACTGCCGACTCACCGAGCGCGCCTGCCAGCGGATCATCGCCGACCTGGAAGAGGCCGGCTATCTGTCCCGCGCCCGGCACGGCCGCTCCAACACCTACCGGATCCAAGAGGACATCCCCCTGCGCCACCCGGCCGAGTCCGGCCTGACCGTGGCCACCCTGCTGGCCCTCCTGGCCCGGCACGAGGCGCCCGGAAACCAGCAGCGCTGATGTCCGCCGGGACCACCACGCCGCCCACGTGGCCGCCGAGGCCGACGAAGGCGGCGCGGTCGAAGTCGTGGCGGCCTGCCGGGTGCGGCAGATCATGAACAGACGGAGGCAGAACCGGGCTACGGGGCGGGCAGAAGGCGCACGTCTCCGTGCAGAGCAGGCAGGCAAATGAGCAGCGAGAGACACTCATACGAGTGACAAATGTGCATAACCGGCAGACAACGACCTACAGTTGAAAGATCGGCCGGGGCCGGCACCCCCCCGCCTCCCCCACGCGCCGGCCCCGGCCCTCATTCATGGGCAATCGCGGCCAGGGCAGGGCAAACGACCGATTCCCTCGGGCACTGCGGCAGCGCCCCATCGCCGTGGACCGGCCGGTGCCCGCCCGGAGCCGCGAGAGCGGCCGACGGCCCGCGAAGGCCGTCGGCCGCTGCCGCACCTGGACGGGACACCGCTCCACCGAACCCGCCCACGGCGGCTCGCGCCACCGGGGTCACACGCCCGGGGCAGGTCAGACGTTTCCGCGCCAGGCGCCCGTCGCCACGCCACCGCGGCGCTCGATGAACGCCTTGAACCGCTTCAGATCACCCGTGACCTGACGTTCGACGACGTGGAGCTTGTCGCCGATGGTCTCGGCCATACCGCCGGGATCGACGTCCATCTGAAGCATCACCTTGGTACGGGCGTCGTCCAGGCGGTGGAAGGTGACCACACCTGCCTGCTTCACCTCGCCCTCGACCGTCGTCCGGGCCACCCGCTCGTCCGGGATCTGTTCGGTGATCCGCGCCTGGAACTCCCGTTTGACACCGCCGATGCTCGTCACCCAGTGAGTCATCGTGTCGGTGCGCTGTTCGATCTTCTCGACACCCTCCATGAACTCGGGGAACGACTCGAACTGAGTCCACTGGTCGTACGCCGCGCTGACGGGGACGTTGACCTCGATGGACTGTTCAACCTGCGACACGACGACACCTTCCGCTCGTAGGACTACGCCCATGAGGCTGAGCAGCACGCTCACGGGCTCGTGCGTCTCCCCCGGGTTCCCGGCCCTTCCGCGGCTACACCGGCGGACTCCCGCACCCGCTGCCGATCCCGCCCGGCCGCCCCGCCGCACCTTGCCGGACGCACTCGACTACCGGACGCGGCACCGCCCGCGGGGCGTGCGCGGCAAGCTGCGTCCCGCGGGCGCACCCCGGTGCCGGGCATACGCACCCACCCGCCCCCGAGACCGGGTGCGCCCGTCGTCACGTCGCGGATCCTCCTCGCAAGGACAGCCCCCCACCTCGTCTTTCCCCGCACACCCAGGGGGCTTTGAAAGGACCGGTGCGCGCGTTCGCCGGCCTGGCACGCGGGGGATTCGAACGTACGCGTCGAGGGTGACGGCCACTCGTTCGGCGGAACATGGCTCGTTCGCGCTGCCAGACTCCGCAGGAGGGAACGCGCCGGTGGGGCGTGGGCGAGGCGGGGGCGGCGAGGCGGGTGGGCGTGACCGAGCGCGGTACGGCCGGCCGTGCCGCTCCGGACGGGGCGGGGCCGGGCGTGACGGACCACGGCGTCCCGCGCGCACGCGCGGTGACGGAGGACCGGCCGGGCGGCCGGCGGTACGGTGGCGGACCCGGCGATCAGCGGCGGGACGAGGGGGCGGCGCGTACGGGACCGCGGCACGTGGCCTGCGTGATGGACGGCAACGGCCGTTGGGCGCAGCAGCGTTCGCTTCCCCGTACGGCGGGTCACCGGGCCGCGGAGACCGCCGTCATCGACGTCATCGAGGCGGCCCGGGCCGCCGGCGTGGAGTGGCTGAGCCTGTACGCCTTCTCCACCGAGAACTGGACCCGCCCCGGCACCGAGGTCGAGTTCCTGATGCGGCTGGTGCGCCGGGTGGTGCGCAAGCATGCGCCGCTGCTGCTCGCGCGGGGCATCCGCTGCCGTTTCCTCGGGGTCGCCGACCCGCGCATCCCCCGTGAACTCGCCCAGGACTTCTACGACCTGGCGGCGCTCACCGCCGGCAACCGGGGGATGACGCTCACCGTCGCCTTCGACCACGGCGGGCGCCGGGACATCGTCGAGGCCGCCAGGTCGCTGATCCGCAGCGGGACGCCCGCCGACGAGGTGACCGAGCGGCTCTTCGCCGACCACCTGCCCTTCCCCGACACCCCCGATGTCGATCTGGTCATCCGCACCTCCGGTGAACAGCGCATCTCCAACTTCATGCTCTGGCAGGTCGCCTACGCCGAGTGGGTCTTCCCCGAGGTGCTCTGGCCGGACTTCCGGGCTCCCGACTTCCTCGCCTACCTGCACACCTACCGGCGCCGCGACCGCCGCTTCGGCGGCGTACCCGCCCGGACGAACGGAGACCCGTCATGACCACCGAAACCACGGGAACGGCCGACGAGACATTCCTGTTCGGCCCGAAATCGCAGTTCAGCGCCTTCTTCGACGACCCGCGCTGGGCCCTGGCCATGATCCGCGCCACCGTGCTGGAGGCCGCTCACCCGCAGATCGGCGCCGCCCTCGCCGACAACTCCACCTTCGTCGCCCACCCCTGGCGCCGACTGCGCAACACCTTCCTCAGCATGCGGCGCATGTTCGGCCCCGACCCGGCGGTACGTGAGCGGGAGGCCGCCCGGCTCAACCGGCTGCACGCCCGCATGAGCGGCGCCGACTCCCGCGGCCGCGCCTACGACGCGATGGACCGCCCGACCCGCGCCTGGGTGGTCGCCACCCTCTTCGAGAGCGCCGTCACCATGTGCCGGCTGAGCGGCCAGCCGCTCGACCAGGACACGATGGAGCGGTTGTACGCCGAGTACCGCGCGTTCCTCGCCGCGCTCGACGGCGACGCCGGGGAACTCCCCGAGGATCTGCACGACTTCTGGCGGTACTTCGACCGGGTCGTAGAGAACGAGCTGGAGAACACCGAGGCCGCCCGCGTCATCCTCTACCGGCTCTTCGACCACCTGCCCGCCCCCGCGCTGCTCGACGGTGCGCCGACACTGTGGGCGGCCGGCCGCGCCGTCGCCGGTCCGCTCCTCGGCGCGCTCACCGTCGCCTCGCTCCCCGAGCCCTACCGGCGCCGGGCCGGCCTGCCCGAGATGCCCGGCGCCGCAACCCTCATGCAGGGCGCCTACCTCGCCGCCGGACTCACCCGGTTCCTGCCCGAGGGCTGGATCAATGCCGAAAGCATCATCGAGGCCCTCTCACTCTCGCCCGACAGCGACGACCCCCGTGCGCGCACCGTGGCCGCCCTGCGCGCCCGCATGAAGCGGGCATCGGCCCTGCTCCGCCTCCTCACCCCACTGCGCGGCGACACCGACCCCGGCCCGGCGCCTTCGACTGCCACGGAGGAGAACCGACGCTCGGCGGAGGAGTTCTTCCGCCGAGTGCTGGACCAGACCGGCGACGGCCACCTCGACTGGCCCGACCTCGCCGCCATGGCACGCGAACTCGCCACCCGCCTCGACCTGGACGAGCCCGAGGAGACCCGGCTCTACGACGCCTTCTCCGCCTGGTGGCGCGAGCTCCAGGCCGCCCTCGACACGGACGGCGACGGCCGCGTCAGCGCCGAGGAGTACGCCGCCGCCGTCCCCTCCCTCGCCGGACCCGCGCTCATCCGCGTCGCCGAGGTCCTCTTCGACGCGACCGACAAGGACGGCAACGGGAGCATCGACGCGGACGAGTACCGAGCCCTCTTCCGCACCGCCTTCCACCGCGACCTCACCACCACCGACGGCGCCTACGGCCGGAGCGCCTTCGTGGGCGGCTTCCTCTCGTTCATGGCGGGCCGCCGCGCGGGCACCCCGTACGACCCCCTCCTCGCCGACGCCTGAGGGGGGAGGCCGCGGCGTGGCAGAGGCGTGCGCAGAGCATGAGAGAGGACGTTCTCGGAGACCTCGCCGCGCGAGCCGACACGGCTGCCCTGCCCCACGCCCTTACCTGCCATGCTGAGCAAGAACCCTTCCCTCCGCCACACCCTGGAGGTTGTGATGCGTGCAGGCGTCGTGGTCAGCGCGCGGCCCGGTGTGGAGGATCTCGCCGTGCGCGCCGAGGAGTTGGGCCTGCACAGCTTCTGGGTCTACGACACCCCGCTGGTCAACGGCGATCCCTTCGTCGCCTTGAGCCTGTGTGCGAAGGCCACCGGCCGCATCAGGCTCGGCATCGGCGTGACCTCACCGGCGCTGCGCTCGGCCCCGGCCGCCGCGAGCGGGCTGGCCAGCCTCAACGCCCTGGCACCGGGACGGATCGTCTGCGGCGTCGGCACCGGGAACACCGCCCGGCGCACCGTGGGCATGCGGCCGACGACGGCGGCCAGGCTGGAGGACTTCACCGCCGCGCTACAGGACCTGTGCGCGGGACGTTCGACCGAGTACCGCGAGGGCGACCGGGTCCGCGACGTCCGGTTCCTGCACAGCGGGGCGCATGTGAACACCTCCGACCCGATCGAGTTCGTCGTGGCCGCGCTGCTCGGACCGAAGGCCGCCGCCGTCGCCGGCCGCCGCGGCACCGGCCTCGTCTCGGTCGGCCTGCTGGACCCCACCGCCTGGCACGGGCTGCACGACGCCCGCCGCAGCGCCGCCCGGGACACGCCCCGCGACCCCGACTCCTACCTGGTCGCCCCGCTCCACGTCCTCGACGAGGACGAGGACCCCCACGGCGACGCGGCCCGGGACGCCACGGGCCACCTCGTTCTGTCGCTGCTGGCCTACGCCGCCGACACCGCCGCCGACACACCCGCCTTCGCCGATCAGCTCGGCCCGGAGGAACGCGAAGCGGTACGGCGGCTTCTCGACCGGCGCGGCACCACCCCCACCGCGCCGGACCGGCACACCAAGCTCTACCCCAACTACCTCGGACGCATCGCACCGCAGGACAGGGACCTGGTGCTGCCCTCGCTGATGGACACCCTGGCCCTGGTCGGCACCCGCGACGACCTCCTCGCCCGCCTCACCACCCTGGAACGGGCCGGCGTCGACGAACTCGTCATCCAGCCGGTGGTCGACCCGCCCACGGAGATGGCACGGCTCGCGAAACTCCTCGCCTGAGCGGATTCGCCCACGGTCCCCGCCCCGCGCGTCGTGCACGATGCGGCGTTCCGGGCCCGGCGCCGCGCGGACACCGCGGCCGTCCAGCCCGGGCCCGACGGGGGTGTCCCCCTTCGGGCCCGGGCTCCGTGCGTCGGCGTCGGATGTGAAGCCGTGGCGCGGGCCGTCAGCCGGGGAAGGTGGCGCCCCAGGTGGCGGGGCCGACGATGCCGTCTACGGCCAGGCCCTTCTTCGACTGGAAGTTCCGGCACGCGGCGTCCGAGTTGGGGCCGTAGGCGCCGTCCGCGCTGAGGCTGTAGCCGTGGGCCGCGTTCATCTGGTTCTGCCAGGTGGCCACGCTCGCGTGGCTGAAGGTCGGCGGCTGGCGGAAGTTGACGCCGGGGTAGGGCAGCGGACCGCCGCCGGGGTTCGTCGCGCCGTTGAGCACGCCGTTCCCGTACAGGTTCCCCGGGCAGCCGGTGCTCAGGTGGTCGCGGTGGCCGCAGATGGCGCGGGCCGCGCCGCCCTGCGTGCGCAGCCGGTTGACGGCGTAGCGGAAGGCGTTGATCAGTCCGGTGGTGATGGTGTCGTAGTCGCCGGCGGTGCCACCGACGAGGCCGCAGACGGCGTACCAGTTCTGGTTGCCCGGGTTGGTGCCGTTGGCGGCGGTGCGGCGGTTCTCGCCGCGGCCCTGGAAGACGTAGTCGTGGACGCACACGAGGTGGCTGTACGCGATGTCCGCCCAGCCGTTGCCGTCCATGTGGTAGTTCTGGATCCCGCGCACCTGGGCCGCGCAGTCCGCGTGGTTCGCGCGGGCGACGTGGACGGCGTCGACGTGGTGGATGGTCACCCCGCCGTGCTGCGGGGTGATGTTCCCGTCGGTGTTCCGCGGAGCGCGTGCACCCCACTGGGACCGGCTCACGAAGGTGGTCATCGGGCCCTCCGTCCGGACAGCGCGCAGTCGACGGTGGCGTTGAGCGGCTCCGTCTGCGCGTGCCGTAGGGCGCCGGACGGGTGGATCGCGCCGGGGTGGTCGGGGCGGTTCACGATCGGCAGTTCGCGCGGGTCCGCGGCGAAGGCGTGACCGGAGCAGATCACGGGTGCGGCGACGGCGGCCGCGGCTATTCCCAGGAAGCCACGACGGGATGGTCGTTGCGACATGTCGTCTCCAGACGGTTGTGGGGGTCCGGGCGCTGTCCTGCGCGCTGCCGCCGGCGATTCCGTCGGCGGTGGGGCAGCGCCGTCCACGAGATTGCCCTCGCGTACGCCAGAGGTACAGGACACCGGTAGCGCCGCGGTTGCGCGTGGTCATGGCTGCGGCCGCGCCGGCCGGCCCCGCTGTCACCGGGCGTGATGACCGGGAGCGTCGACCGTGCACAAAGGCAGGGAAGGCGCGGTCAGTTCACCAGGGCGCGGTCGCGGGCTTCCCGGACGATGCGGTCGGCGGTCTCCTCCGGAGTGAGGCCCGCGGTGTCGAACCACCAGCCGACGTCGCCGAATTCGCGCCTCATGGCGGCGTCCAGCTCCTCGTAGCCGTCGAAGTCGAACCGCTCCCGCGGATCGCGGATGGTGTTCCGGAACCGGCACACCTCGATGCCCGGTGCGAGAACGACGAGCAGGACCCGCCGGTCCGCAAGGAGGTCGAGGAGGAAGCCCAGCTTCTCGCGGGACGGGACCATCGCGTCGATCAGCGGGGTGAAGCCGGCGTCGGCGAAGTTGTTCGCCAGCGCGCACAGATTGCGGTGCAGCAGCTCCACCTGCCGCGCCGCTTCGTCGGCAGGCTCGCCCAGCGCCCAGACGAAGCCGCTGACGATCATCCCGTTCAGCTCGTCGCCGCCAAGGCGGGCGGAACGCGGCAGCCGCTCGCCCACGAGCCTGGTCATCGTCGACTTTCCAGCTCCCGGCATCCCCGTCACGATCAGGCAGTCGGGCGTCTCGGCAGCGATCACGCCGGCCATGGTGTCAGCGTGCCCGGCGGTCGGCAATCGGGTTTCCGGGCGCGGCCCCTGAGAGCTGTCCGCGGCGCTCGGCTCCCCGGTCACACCGACGGCCGGGGTGCCCGGGTCACCTCGCGGAGGACCGCCCAGGCGTCCGCGACGGGACCGATGTGCCACAGTTTGTCCGGGTTGTTCACCGTGTGGATCGTCTGGAGCCGCCCGTCTCGTACGCCCAGCGCCCAGGCGCTGAGGACCCCGCCGTCCCGGTCACGGAAGATCGCGCCCGGCCGCCCGTTCACCTGCCGCGGCTCCACGACGCCGGCCCCCCTGATGACCAGAGGGACGAACTTCGCGAGCACCCGGCCCACCCGGTCGGCGCCGACGCTGACGGGCTGGAACCGCGGTGCCGTGGCGCCGCTGTCACCGATCATCGTGACGTCGGCTGCCAGCAGCTCGGTCAGCGCGTCGACGTCTCCCTCGCGGAACGCGTCGAAGAACCGTCCGGCAAGCTCGTCGCGCTCCTTGCGGTCCGCCTCGAACCGGGTCCGGCCCGCGTCCATGTGGCGGCGCGCCCGTACCGCGAGCTGGTGGCACGCCGCCTCCGACCGCCCCACGGCCGACGCGATCTCCGCGAAGCCGAAGGCGAACACGTCCCGCAGGACGAAGACCGCGCGTTCGAGCGGGGTGAGTCGCTCCAGGAGGAGCAGGGCCGCCATCGACAGCGAGTCCGCCAGCTCCGCCGCCCGCGCCGGGTCCTCGTACGGATCGGTCAGCAGCGGTTCTGGGAGCCATGGCCCGACGTACTCCTCGCGCTGGACGCGGGCCGAGCGCAGCACGTCGATCGAGAGCCGGGTGACCACGGTCGACAGGAACGCCTTGGGCGACCCGGGCCGGGTGGAAGTGGCCTGGTAGCGCAGCCAGGTCTCCTGGACCGCGTCCTCGGCCTCGCTCACACTGCCCAGGATCCGGTAGGCGATCGAGAACAGCATCGGCCGCAGTTCCTGGAACTCCTCGGTCTTCGTCACGCCGCTCCTCCTCGACGATCCGACGCTACGCGCGGGGCTGCCGTCACCAGGGCACCGGGCCCTGTTCGCCGAAGAACCCGGCGGTCGGCCCGTCCGCGCCGAGGGTGGCCAGGCGCACCACGGTCGCGGCGCCCTGCGCGACCGTCAGATGACCGGTGTGGTTGTTGCTGTCCGTGTCGACGTAGCCGGGGGCGACCGCGTTGACGAGAACGCCGTCCTTGCGCAGTTCGTTGGCGTACTGCACCGTCAGCGCGGTCACCGCGCTCTTGGACGGTGCGTACGCCGCGGACGGCAGCAGCGCGGCAAGGGGGCCGTCCGGATCGCTGGTGAGGGTCAGCGACGCGGCGTGGCTGCTGACGTTGACGACGCGCGGCGCCGGCGACCGCCGCAGCAGCGGCACCATGGCGTTGGTCACCGCTATCACCCCGAAGACATTGGTCTCGAACACCGCCCGGACCATGTCCAGGTCGACGGAACTGGGGATCTGGTCGTGGGCGTCCTGGGGCGAGACCTGTCCGGAGCCCGTGATGCCGGCGTTGTTGATCAGCACGTCGAGGTGGCCGAAGCGCTCCTCGATGAGCTTCGCGGCCTCGCGGACGCCGGCCCGGTCGGTGACGTCCAGGGTCACCGCGTGCGCGTCGTGGCCCGCCGCGGAGAGCGCCGCTGCCGCCTCCTCACCGCGTCCCCGGTCCCTGGCGCCGATGAGGACCGTCATGCCCAGCCCCGCGAGGTGCTCGGCGACCCCGCGGCCGATCCCCTTGTTCGCCCCGGTGACCAGCGCGACCTTCCGGTGTGTGGTCTCGTCGCCCATGACCCGCTCCTTGCTGTCGAGTGTCTCGGAATCTGCCTTCGCATCCTGAGACGAGACAGCCCGGCGATCCCTGACATGGCCCTCGGGGATCGGTGCGGCGGGGGCGTTGTGCCGCAAAGCGGGTCGTATCCGCTACGGCTGCCTACCCCGAATCGGCCGACGCGGACGAGGGCGGTCGGGTGCGCCCCTCGGCGGCGTCGAACGCGGGCGCGAGCGGGGCGAGCGACGCGCGGAGCTGGTCGGCCGGTGGGCCGGAGGGCACGACCAGTGCGCCGGCGCCGAGGTTCCCGGCGGACCCCGCGTGCCCGACCGGCCGGAGCCAGCCTTCCCACGCGATACGAACCGCCGCGGCCACGCTCGCCGCGAGAACGCGGGCCGTGTGCGCTCCGCCGTCACCCAGGCGCTCGGCGAGCACCGCCGTGAGCGGGGGCTCGATGCCGGCGGTGGTGTCGAGGAACGCGTCGCGCAGCGCGGTCCGGGTGGTGATGAGCAGCAGCAGCTCGCGCTCGCGTTCACCGGTGTTCGTGTACTGCTCGACCACCGCTTCGGTGACGGCTTCGGCCAGGGGCTCTCCCGCGGGCCGGGCCGCGAGGGCCGCCGCGATCCGCGCCTCCCGGTCCGCGGTGACGGCGGAGACGATCGCCTGCTCGCGGCTGGCGAAGTAGTTGTTGTAGGTGCGCGGCGAGACCCCGGCCGCCTCGGCGATGTCCTCGACCCGCACCTGGTCCGGTCCGCGCTCCACGGCCAGGCGCAGCGCCGCCTCACGGAGTGCCTCGCGTGTGGCCCGCTTCTTCCGCTCCCGCAGCCCCGGCGGTGGTGTCGTCACGGTGCCAGCGTTCCACACAAGGCTGCGCGTACGCAAACTTGCGTGCACGCACTTTCCCTGTCAGCCTCGACCCGACCGAGACCGGCAGAGAGGACGCCGCCATGCGCGCCAGAGGAATGACCTACGACACCGGATTCGTCCTGCACGGCCAGACGTCCCGCGAGCACTTCGACCCCGCGGTGGTCCGTCGCGAACTCGCCATCATCCGTGACGACCTGCACTGCAACGCGGTCCAGATCATCGGCGGCGACCCGGACCGACTGGAGGCGGCCGCCGTCGCCGCCGCCCGACTCGGTCTGGAGGTCTGGTTCTCGCCCTATCCGCTGGAGCTGGATCCGGAGCAGATCCTCACGCTCTTCCGCGACTGCGCCGAGCGAGCGGAACGGCTCCGGCAGGAGGGGGCCGCGGTCGTGTTCGTCGCCGGGGTCGAGCTGAGCGTGATGAACCGCGGGTTCCTGGCCGGCGAGAGCCCCGAGGAGCGTGTCGCGCAACTGATGAGCCAACCGGAGCGGCGGGCCGAAGCGATACGCGAACTCGGCCTGCGCATCAACGCGTTCCTCCGCGATGCCGCGGCCACCGTCCGCGAGCGCTTCCAGGGCAGTCTCACCTACGCGTCCATCCAGTTCGAGCAGGTCGACTGGACTCCCTTCGACATCGTGACGTACGAGCTGCTCCGCTCCGCCGAGGTCGCCGACCGGTTCCGGGACGCGGTGCGCACCCTGGCCGAGGGCCCGAAGCCGCTTGCCGTCACGGGGTTCGGCACCGCGGCCTACCGCGGCGCGGGAGACCGCGGCGGGCGGGTGCTGGAAGTGGTCGAGTACGCCCCGGAGACCAGGGCGCCCGTCCGGCTGAACGGCATGTACGAGCGCGACGAGGCCGGCCAGGCCGCGTATCTGAGCGAGCTGCTGGACATCTTCGAAACCGAGGGCGTGGACAGCGCGTTCGTGTTCCTGTTCGCCCTGCCCGGCTATCCGCACCGCCCCGACGGCGACCCCAGGGACGACCTGGACCGGGCCGGCCTGGGCATCGTCAAACTCCTCGAAGGGCGCCGGGGGCAGACCTACCCCGACATGGAGTGGGAGCCCAAGGCCGCCTTCGCGGCGGTAGCGCAGCGGTATCGGAGCTGACGGACCCGCGCACGTCACCGGCCTTGCGGGCGCCCGCCGGTCGACCGCGGCGACGGTCGGCGAGGACCGGCCGCAGCGCCTGCAAAACCTGCGCGAACGCACCACCGTCCCTCGTCCCGCGCTTCCGAGCACGCCCACGCAGCCGCCTGCACCGGCCGCGTGGGCGTGCTCGCGATTCGGAGTCGGTCCCCGCCGGCACCACGGTCCGGGCAGTTCAAGCCAGCTCGCCGACCGCTCCACTTCGGGGATCCACCGACCGGTTCGGGAGCCGCTTCTCCCGGCTCCGCCCCAGGCCACCCCGCCGGTTTCGAGGAGCGTCGCCCCACACCGGCCGGACGGCCCGCACTGTCCGGATCCCGGCACCGCAGCCGCCTGGTTGTCAGTGGCTTGCCCGATGGTTCCCTCCCGCAGGCCCATCGCGCCCCACCGAGGAGACCCGTGCTTTCGACGCCCTCACGCAATCCCCCGCCCGGGTTGCGGCTTCGCCGCTCTCCCCCCGACGGGTGAATCGAACGCGCGGGAGCGCCGACCGCACCTGCCCACCAGGCTCCCCGTCGAATCTGCGCTCGACCCGTCGCCCGGTCCCACCCGTATCGGCCCCGTGATCATCCCCGTTGTCCGGGGTGCTCGACCCGAACTCCACCTGAGGAGCAAACCGTGAATCCTGTACGACCTTGCCCCGCCGCCCACCCCGCGTTCGACAATCCTCCCGCTCAGCCCGGCAGGCCCACGGTGCTCCGGCGCCCGGCCGCCGCACGCCGCGCCCCGTTCGCATCCGCATCACGACCGTCACCGAGGTGGGGGGCATGAGCGACAGGAGGCGCCCCCGCGCCACCGCCCGGCCGGTGGCCGACGCCGGGCCGCACGGCCCGTCCGCGGCGCAGGATCCGGCGGCCGTTCCCGCCGCACGACCGTCCGATCCTCGGCCCGCGGCTCCGCCCGAGCTGGACTTCCACGGGCGCAAGCACCGCCGGGCCCTGCAAGACGCCACCTTGTGGGACATGGCCCGCCGGATCCCGACGGCGCTCGCCCAGTCCGCCCGGCTGGCCTGGTCCGTCGACCGCCGCATGACGCTCACGATCCTCGTGTGCCAGGTGCTGTCCGGGCTGGGCACCGCCGTCGTGCTCACCGCGGTCTCCAAGGCGATGCCCACCTCGCCACCTCCGACGCCCGCACCGGCCTCGAACGGGCCTGGCCGGCGCTGACGGTCGCGGTCGTCGCGATGGCGCTCGGCGCCGGGATGTGGATCCTCGCGGACTGGGCCACCCGCCGCCTGAACCCGAAGATCGCCTCCGCCGTCGACCTCACCCTGGTCGACCTCCACATGAAGGCCGAACTGTCCGCCTACGACACCGAGGGGTTCACGGACCGGAGCCGGGCCGCGGAGATCGGCGCCCTGCGCGCGGTCGACCTCGCGGACGACGCCAAGACACTGACCAACGGCTTCGTCCAGCTCGTGTCCGCCGCGACCGTCCTCACCTCCCTCCACCCCCTGCTCCTGGGCGTACTGCTGCTGTCGGTCATCCCCAGGGGCATGGGCGGGGTGATCGCCAGCCGGACGCGCCCTCAACTCGATCGTCCGGCACGGGGCGGTGATGTTCCACCACGGCCCCTACCTCAGCGACTACTACACCTTCACCGACGAAGTCCGCACCATGGCCACCGCCCGCGGCACCGTCCGGGCAGCGGCGCCGCGGCGCATCCGCCTGTGCGAGGCCGGGTTCACCTACCCCGACACGGACGCCCCGGCGCTGCACCCGATCACCCCCACCCTCAACCGCGGCGAGGCCGTCGCCCTCGTCGGCGAGAACGGCGCCGGCAAATCGACCCTGATCCGCTTGCTCACCGGACTGACCCTGCCGACCGGCGGAACCGTCCTGTGGGACGACACCGGCCTCGCCACCGCCGACGCGGAATCGGTCTGGCGGCACGGGCTCGTACCCCAGAAGAACGGGCACTGGCCGCTCGCCGCCCGCGAGAACATCACCCTCGGCCAGCCCCGCGAGCACACCGACGACCGCATCTGGGACACCGCGGAACGCGTCGGCATGACCCAGGCGCTCCAGGCGCTCCCGGACCGGCTCGGCACCCTGCTGGCCCGCTCGGTGTGGGGCGGGCACGAACTGTCCGGTGGGCAGTGGCAACGTCTGGCCTGCGCGCGGGCGATGTACCGGGAGCCGGCCGTGCTCGTCCTGGACGAGCCGACCAGCGAGATGGACGCCCGCGGCGAACACCTGATCTTCCGCAAGCTCCGCGAGATGGCCCGGACCGGATCACCGTCGTCGTCACCCACCGCCTGGACAACGCCCGGATGGCCGACCGCGTCATCGTCCTCGACCGCGGACGCCTCCGCGAGGAGGGCACGTTCCACGCCCTCCTGGCCACCGAGGACGGCCTCCTGCGGGAACTGAACGCCCTGGCCCAGGACCGCTGACCCTCCCCACCCGCCCCGGCGGGACCGCGTACTTCCGCGCGGCCCCGCCCTTCCCGTCCGGCCGAAAGGCCATCGCCTCCTCGGCGGTCGGCCCCAACGCCCGCGGCTCACCTGCCGAAAGCGGTCACCGTGTGGTGATCGGTCGGGCACACTGAGAGACATGCGCGACAACGCTGACCGCAAGCCCCAGCGTGTGACGATCCGCCTGCCCGACCAGGACGATCCCGTCGCCGGCGTCACCGAGACGGACGCCGCCCAGCACGCGATCCGCTATCCGTACATGCTGGTGCGCGGGCCGCTGTTCGGTATCGCCGAGCAGCAGCCGGACCAGGGACCGCTGTGGCGGCTGCGATCCGACATGGACTCCGGCATGCCGCAGGACGCCCGCGACGCGCTCAACTCACAGTTGTGGTTCACGGCCAAGGACCGGGCCACCGACCGCGAGCACCGCCGGCGGTTGCTGGAGGCCGTGGCGCTGCTGGAACGGGAGCCGGTCGACGAGGTCCGCGTCGGCCCGGTCCGCTACCGCATCGTGCGTGCGGACGAGTTCAGCCAGACCGACGGCCGCCGCCCGGAGCCGCCGCGCCCGACGGATCCGGATCCGGAGGGCTGGGAGGACGACGACGCCGAATCCCACACCCGCGGCTTCGTCATCGACCCCGGCGCCGCGACCGGGCCGGCCGAAGCGCTCCAGCGGATCGTGCTGCACGACTTCGCGTACACGTCCCCGCGCTTTCCCCGCGAGGTACGCGGCGACTCCGAGGCCGCCGTCGTCTCCCACCCGGACGTGGTGATGCTCCCCGCGGTGTTCCGGGTGCTGGTGGAGAAGGAGAAGTCGTGGGAGACGCTCGGCTCCCAGCACGCCACCCCGCAGCACGCGCGCCGCGGGCTCGTCGACTTCCTCACCAACACCCACGGCTTCCCCCCGCCGATCGGCCCGCCCGAGGAGGACGCGGCGGCCTGCCGGCAGGCCGCGGCCGACTTCCGCCGACGCCGGCGGGCCAACGAGCTTGAGGTGTGCGGGCGGCGGTTCCTGATCGTACGGGTGGCGCGGACGATCCGTGTCGGACCGGACGGGCCCGAGCCGCCCCGCCCCTCGGACGTGGACGAATACGGCCCCTGCCAGATCCATCCGACGATGGACGCGGACGGCACCATCACCCACGACTGACACCGCCCGCCCGGCCGGCCCCGGCGCGACCGCTGTTCGCCGAGGCCGGCCGCCGCGGCTTCGCCCGGGGTGCGGTGCGGTCCGTTCCTTCACGCATTGCCCTGAACTGTCCCCCTGGTGGCGACGGCCGATCTCTGGGCATGGTCTCGGGCATGAACGTAAACCGCGCGCCGGAGTTCCCCCGCCAACTCGCCCGTACCCGAAAATTCACGCTCGGACTGCCGCACGCCGTGACCGTCTCGCCGGACGGTGAGCGGGTGCTGTTTCTGCGGACCGGCAGCGGGGCGGATCCGGTGGCGCGGTTGTGGCTGTACCAGGAGGGCGCGGAGCGGGAGTTGGCCGATCCGGCGGGTCTGGCGCGGGGCGGGGCGGAGCCCGTCGCCGAGCGGGTGCGGCGGGAGCGGGCGCGGACGCGGACGGCGGGGGTCACCTCGTACACCACGGACTCCGCCGTGCGGCTCGCCGTGTTCGCGCTGGGCGGTGAGCTGTGGGCGGTACGCACGGACGGTTCGGCGCCGTTCCGGGTGCCCGCCGCCGGGCCCGCCGTCGATCCGCGCCTCTCCCCCGACGGCCGGCACGTCGCGTACGTCACGGGTGGGGCGCTGCACGTCGTTCCCGTGGCGGGCGGCGGTGACCTGCTGCTCGCGGCGCCGGACGGGCCCGACGTGACGTACGGGCTGCCCGAGCACGTCGCCGCCGAGTCGATGCACCGCAGCCGCGGCCACTGGTGGGCCCCCGACGGCCACGCGCTGCTCGTCGCGCGCGTGGACGAGACCGACGTGCAGCGCTGGCACCTCGCCGACCCCGCGGATCCGGCGGCCGAGCCGCGCACCGTGCGCTACCCGACCGCCGGCACGACCAACGCGGACGTCTCGCTGTACGTGGTCACGCTCGACGGCCGGCGTACGGAGGTGGCGTGGGACCGGACGGCGTACGAGTATCTGGCCACCGTCCGCTGGGACGCCCACGGCCCGCTCCTCGGGGTGCAGAGCCGCGACCAGCGAACGCTGCTCACCCTCGCCGCCGACCCGGGCACCGGCGCCACCCGCGTGCTGGCCGAGACGCGCGACGCGCACTGGACCCGGCTGGTGCCGGGCACCCCGGCCAGGACCGCATCCGGCGCGCTGCTCCAGGTCACGAACGACACCGCCACGGACACCTACCGGCTCGTCCGCGACGGCGAGCCCGTCACGCCCGCCGGGCTCCAGGTGCGCGCGGTGCTCGGGGTGACGGGCGAGCGGGTGCTGTTCACGGCGGCCGAGGACCCGACGCAGCGGCATGTATGGGCGTACGAACCGGGCCCCGGCTGCACGCGCCTGAGCGACGAGGCGGGGCACCACACGGCGACCGCCGGCGGCGCGACGACGGTGCTGGAGAGCGTGACGCCCGCGGGGTCGGCGGCCCACGTGCTGGCGTCCGGCCGCCCGGGGGCGGCGCTGGCCTCGCTCGCCGAGGAACCGGTGCTCCGGCCCGGCCCGCTGCACCTCGACGGGCCCGACGGGCTGCGCGCCAACCTGTTCCTGCCGTCGTGGCACCGCCCCGGCGGCGGCAGGCTGCCGGTGCTGCTCGACCCGTACGGCGGCCCGGGGCTGCGGCTGGCGGTGCCGGCGCGCGGGTGGTGGACGCTGGTCTCGCAGTGGTTCGCGGAGCAGGGCTTCGCCGTGCTGGTCACCGACGGGCGGGCCACGCCCGGCGCGCCGTCGTGGGAGCGGATGAGCACCGGCGACAAGCGGGACACGGCCGTCGCGGACCAGGTGCAGGGGCTGCACGCGGCGGCGGCCGGCCATCCCGACCTCGACCTGGACCGGGTCGGCATCCGCGGCTGGTCGTTCGGCGGCTTCCTCGCCGCCGCGGCGGTGCTCACCCGGCCGGACGTCTTCCACGCCGCCGTCGCGGGCGCGCCCGTCACCGACGCGCGGCTGTACGACACCCACTACCAGGAGCGCTTCCTCGGCCACCCCGCCAAGCACCCCGAGCACTACGACCGCTCGTCCCTCGTGGGGCTCGGCCACCGGCTGCGCCGCCCCCTGCTGCTCGTCCACGGCCTCGCGGACGACAACGTCGTCGCGGCCCACACCCTTCGGCTGTCCGCCGAACTGCTGGCCGCGGGCCGGCCGCACAGCGTCCTGCCGGTGCCCGGCGCGTCGCACATGATCTCCGACGACGCGATCGCCGAGAATCTGCTCTGGTTCGAGCTGGCGTTCCTGCGGCGTGAGCTGAACGCCGACCCCCCGCCGTACGTATGAGGGCGCTGAGGCACACGAACAGAACGCCGGGCCCGCCGGCCCAAGGCGGACGACCGGCGCCCCAGGAAAGGGCCCCACCATGACGCAATCCCGCAACCCGGCCCGACTCACCGCCCGCCGCACCGTCGTGGCCGCCGTCGGCGCCGGCGGCCTCACCGCCGCGCTCGCCGCCTGCGGCGACGACCCGGGCGACTCCGGCGGCTCGGGCGACCCGGGCGACTCCGGCGGCGCCCAGGAGGAGCAGCCGCAGGAAGGCGGCGGAGACGCCGGCCCGCAGCTCGGCACCACCGCGGAGGTGCCCGAGGGCGGCGGCAAGATCTTCAAGGACCAGAAGGTGGTCGTCACGCAGCCGGAGCCGGGCGAGTTCAAGGCGTTCTCGGCGGTCTGTACGCACCAGGGCTGCCTGGTCAGCAGCGTGGAGGACGGCACGATCAACTGCGCGTGTCACGGGAGCAAGTTCGCCATCGCCGACGGCAGCGTGACGAAGGGCCCGGCCACGCAGCCGCTGGAGGCGGAGGACGTACGGGTCGACGGAGGCGTGCTGCGCCAGGGCTGACCGGGCGCACGGCAGGGACGTACGGCCAGGTGTACGGGCCGGGGCGTACGGCACAGGCGCACGGCTGAAGGCGTACGGCGGACGGGGCGGGCCGGGCGGCCGCGGGTGGGGCGGCCACCCGGCCCGGACCCGCATCCCGCCACCGGCCCCGGTCTGCGAATCCCGAACCCCGGTCCGCCGGCCGCGCTCAGATCGCGCGGCCCGCCGCCTGGAGCGCGCGCACGGCCTCCCTGATGGACGGCCGGCGGTCCGCGTCTGAGCGCCAGATCGCGTAGATGTGCCGGTGCATCGCGCCCCGTACCGGCAGGATGCGCACTCCCGCGGGCACCGGCCCGCGGCCCAGCCGCGGCGCGACGGCGACGCCCAGGCCCGAGGCGATGAGCGCGAGCTGCGTGTGGTGCTCCTCGGCGGTGTGCGCGATGCGCGGCTCGATGCCCTTGGCGCGCAGCGTGAACACCAGCCAGTCGTGGCAGAACTCGTTCTCCGGCCACGAGATCCAGTCGTCGTCCGCGAAGTCCTCCAGGACCACGTGCGCGCGGTCCGCCAGCGGGTGCCCCTCGGGCACGGCGACATCCGCGACGTCGTCGTGCAGCGGCGCCCGGGACAGGCCGGGCGGCAGCGGCAGGGGCTTGTTGTACCAGTCCAGCACGACGCCGAGGTCGTGGTCGCCGCGCATCACGCGGGGCACCGTCTGGTCCGGCTCCTGCTCGCGCAGCCGGACGCGCAGCTCGGGGTGGTCGCGGCGCAGCGCCACGAGCGCGGCGGGGAACAGCCCGCGGGCGGCGGTCGGGAACGCGGCGAGCGCCAGCTCCCCGACGGGCCGGCCGCGGTGCGCCTCCAGCTCGGACTGCGCGGCCTCGACCTGCGACAGGATCCGGGTGGCGTGCTCGGAGAGCAGCCGGCCGGCGTCGGTGAGGCGTACGCCGCGGCCGTTCTTGGCGAGCAACTGCTGCCCGGTCTCCCGCTCCAGCTTGGCGAGTTGCTGGGAGACCGCGGAGGTGGTGATGTGCAGCCCGTCGGCCGCGGCGCTCACGGAGCCGTGCCGGGCGACGGCGGCCAGGGTGCGCAGGCGCTCCAGGTTCAACATGTAAGTGATGCTACGAGATAGGGGCCATAAAGTCTCGCTTGTGCTACGAGGAATGCGTGGCTCACCGTAGCTCCATGACGACGGCACCGGCAGCAGCCACCGACCAGGCCACTCCCGCGGCCGCCGCGCCCCCGCGGTCCTTTCCCGACTGGCGCGTCCGCTTCGCCGCCCTGTCGGTCGTCTGGGGCTTCAGCTTCCTGCTCATCAAGGTCGGCACCGACGGCTTCGCGCCGCTCCAGGTGGCGCTGGGCCGGATGGCCTTCGGCTCGGCCGTCCTCGTCGCCGCGCTCGTCGTACGCCGGGAGCGGCTGCCGCGCGGGGTGCGGACGTGGGGGCACATGGCGGTGGCCGCGTTCTTCATCAACGCGCTGCCCTTCTCCCTCTTCGCCTACGCCGAGCTGCACATCAGCTCCTCCCTCGCCGGGATCTGCAACGCCACGTCGCCGCTGTGGGCGATGCTCCTCGCCCTCGTCGCGCTCCGGGAGGACCGGCCGACGCGCCGCCGGGTCGCGGGGCTGGGCCTCGGGTTCGCCGGGGTGCTGACCGTCCTCGGCGCGTGGCAGGGCTTCACCGGCCAGGACCCGCTGGGCACCGTGCTCGCGCTGCTCGCCTCGGCGTGCTACGCCGTCGGCTGGATCTACGTCCGCCGCACCCTCGCCGGCAGCGGGCACTCCCATCTGTCGCTCGCCGGCACGCAGTTGCTCCTCGGCACCGCGCAGCTTGTCGTGGCCACCGCGCTGTTCACCTCGGCGCCTGCCGCGTTTCCCACGGGGCCGCTGCTGGCCGTCGTGACGCTGGGGGTGCTGGGCACGGGGCTCGCGATGCTCCTCCAGCACGGGCTGGTGGCCGACGTCGGTCCGACGACCGCGCACACGGTCACGTACGTCATCCCGGTCATCGCCACCGCGGCGGGGGTGGCGCTGCTCGGCGAGGAGCTGACGTGGAACACACCGGTGGGGGCGGCGGTGGTGCTGGCGGGTGCGGCGCTCTCGCGCGGCCGGCCGCGCGGGGGCCGGACGCAGGGCCAGCCGGTACGGGCGCTGCCCGCGGACTCCGTACGGCGGTTTCCGTAGGCGCCCTCAGACGTACCGCCGTCCCGGCGCGGGCCGTACCGCCGCCGCGACCGCGTCCGCCAGCGGCTCCACCTCGTCGGCGGCCAGCGGCGAGACGGTCAGCCGGATGCCGGGCGGTGAGGCGAGGCGGAAGCGGGCGCCGGGCGCCGCCGCCCAGCCGGTCCGGAGGAGCTGCGTGACGGCGGAGGTCTCGTCGGGCACGGGCAGCCACACGTTCATGCCGCTGCGTCCGGTGGCCTTGACGCCGCGGCGCGCGAGCGCGGCGAGCAGCGCCTCGCGCCGCTCGCCGTACGCGCGGGCGACCGCCGCCGGGTCCAACGCCCCGCCGGCGCGCAGGTGGGCGACGGTGTCCTGGAGGAGCCGGCTGACCCAGCCGGGGCCGAGGCGCTGGCGGCCTTCGACGCGGTCCACGGTCACGCGGTCCCCGGTGAGCACGGCGAGCCGCAGGTCCGGCCCGTACGCCTTGGCGGCGGAGCGCACCGCGAGCCAGTGCCGGGCGGCGCCGGCCAGCGGCTGGAAGGGCAGGTCGACGATGGCGTGGCCGTGGTCGTCCTCGACGAGCAGCACCTCCGGGTGCCGGGCGAGGACGGCGCGCAGTTCGGCGGCGCGCTCCGGGGTGAGCGCGGCGCCGGTCGGGTTCTGCGCGCGGGAGGTGACGACGAGCGCCCGGGCGCCGGAGGCCAGCGCGGCCGCCGCGCGCTCCGGCAGGGGCCCTTCGTCGTCCACCTCCACCGGCACCGGCCGCAGGCCGAGCGCGGGCACCAGGTCGAGCAGGCTGCCCCAGGCGGGGTCCTCGACGGCGACGGCGTCGCCGGGGCGCAGATGGGCGGTGAGCGCGCGCTCGATCGCGTCGAGCGAGCCGGAGGTGACGGCCACGGGGCCGGGCGGCACGCCGTCGGCGTCGAAGTCGGCGCGGGCGAGCCTGGCCAGTTCGGGGGCGATGCCCTCGTCGCCGTAGAGCACGGGGCGTACGGCGTGGCGGGCCGCCGCGGCGGCGAGGGCGTCGGCGAGCGGGGGCAGGAGCGCGGGGTCGGGGTTGCCGGTGGACAGGTCGCGGGCGCCGGGCGGCACGGCGACGCGGATCTGCTCGCGGGGGGCGGTGGCGGGCCGGGCGCGCACGCGGGTGCCGCGCCGCCCCGCGGTCTCGACGACGCCGCGCTCGCGCAGCATGCGGTACGCGGCGGCCACCGTGTTCGCGTTGACCGCCAGCTCCGCGGCCAGCGCACGCAACGGCGGCAGCGGGGCCCCGGGACGCAGCGCACCGGCGCCGATGCCGCGCTCGATGCTCGCGGAGATCTCTGCTGCGCCCCGCCCTTCGATCCGATACTCTCCTAGCACAAACAAGATATTGCACTAGTGCAATAGGAATGGCAAGTACGCGCCGCACACCGGCAGCACGCACCGCCGAGCACCGAGGGAGCCGCCCGTGTCCACCACGACCCCCGCCGCCTACCGGCCCACCGACCGGACCGTACCGACGCGCTCCCGCGAGCGCGCGACGTACGACCGCGAGGCGGTGCACTCCGTGCTCGACGCCGGATACGTCTGCCACCTCGGCTTCGTACGCGACGGCCGCCCCGTCGTCCTGCCCACGCTCTACGCCCGCGTCGGCGAGCAGTTGTACGTGCACGGCTCCACCGGATCGCGCCCGCTGCGCACCACCGGGCGGCACGAGGACACCGGACTGCCGGTGTGCCTGACGGTCACGCACGTCGACGGACTGGTGCTGGCCCGCTCCGCGTTCCACCACTCGATCAACTACCGCTCCGCGGTGGTGCACGGCGACGCGTACCCGGTCACCGACCCCGGCGAGCGGACGAGGGCGCTCGACGCGATCGTCGACCACGTCCTGCCCGGCCGCTCCGCCGACTCCCGGCGCGCCAACGCCAAGGAGCTGGCCAAGACGGCCGTGATACGCCTCGCCATCGAGGAGGTCTCCGTCAAGGCGCGCACCGGCGGCCCCAACGACGAGCCGGAGGACCTGGAGCTGCCGTACTGGACGGGGGTGGTGCCGGTCGCGCCCGCGTACGGCGCCCCCGTACCGGCCGACGACCTCGCGCCGGGCATCGAGACGCCCGGCTACCTGCCCGCGGGCTGACGCCGGGGCGCAGCGCCCGGCGCGGCGGGCGTCACTGGTGCGACAGCTCCTTGCCGTCGTCGCGCGGCTGCGGCACGTTCCCGGTGACCGGCGCGCCGCGCTCCCCCGAGGCCGCAGCCGACGCGGCCGGCGCCGCGAGCTGCGCCGTGAACGCGCCGATCAGCACCAGCGCGCCGCCCACGATCTGGGCCGCGCCCAGGTGCTCGGCCAGCAGCACCCACGCCAGCACGGTGGCGACGACCGCCTCCAGGCAGGCGACGACGCCCGCCACCGGCGGCGACAGCCGGCGCACGGCGAGCACGCCGAACAGGTACGCCAGCACGGTCGTGACCAGGACGATCCAGACGATCAGGGTCCAGGCCGGCGGGTGCATGTCGCCGAGTTCGGCGCGCTCGCCGAGCAGCGACCACTCCAGGTTCCAGGGCCGGGAGACGAGCGTGAGCGCGACGGCGCCGACGATCAGCCCGTACGCGATGACGCCCAGCGGGTGCGGCGCCCTGCCGTCCGCGGAGTCGGCGCCGTGCCCGGCAAGGACGAAGTACGCGCACTGGCAGCACGCCGCGCCGAAGGCGAGGAGCAGCCCGAGCGCGTCGAAGCCGAGCCCGGCCCAGACCTCGACCACGCACGCCAGCCCGGTGACAGCGAACAGCACGCCGACCGCCGCCTGCCGGGTGACCGGCCGCCGCTGGACGAACCGCACCCAGCCCAGCACCAGCGCCGGGCCGAAGAACTCGATGAGCAGCCCCACCCCGACCGGGATCCGGGCTATGGCCGCGAAGTAGAACGCCTGCACGCCGGCGACCGCGAGTATGCCGAACCCGGCGAGCAGCGCCGGACGCTCGCGCACCAGCGCGCGGTGCCGCCAGGCGAGCGGCAGGAGCACGAGTGCGGCGCCGGCGATACGCAGCCACACCACGTGCAGCGAGTCCATGCCCTGCTCGATGAGCGGCTTCGCCGCCACCCCGGAACCGCCGAACGCGAGCGCGGAGGCCAGCGCGAGCCCGAGTCCCGCGCGCCTGTCGAATGACTGCTGCATGCGGGCGATTATGTCAGCGCCGTACATGAGTGTCATTCTTCTTTGCTGCTGACAAGAGGCGTGCGGGCGTGAACCGCGCATCCTCGCCCCGCCCGGCGGGAAGACGCGGGGTGGAACCGATCGCTCCCCGCTCGGGTCCAAGGACCGACACCCCACGATCTGGTCACTACGAGAGCCAGGGGGAAGACATGACACGACAGCCCGGCCGCGCCCGCACCCGCACCGCCCTCGCCGCCCTCGCGGCGGCGGGGCTGCTGGCCGCGGGCTGCGGCGCCGGTTCCGACGGCGCACGCACGGAAAACGCGGGCAACTCCAAGCCCCGGCAGGCGGACGGCGCCGGCGAGGACGAGAGCGCACGGAACGGGGACGGCGCCCGGCAGGACGCGGGCAGCAAGGACGGCGGCAAACCGGCGAAGGCGGCCGGCCCCGCGGAGGACGACGCGGAGGACCCCGCGGCGGACGACGGCGCGGCGGCCGAACCGCTCAAGGCGGAGCCCAAGGCGGCCGGCGGCTCCGGGGCGGCACCCTGGTGCCGTACGGACGACCTGTCGGCCTCCGTACGCGCGCTCAACTCCGCGGCGGGCAACCGCTACGCGGCGCTCGTCCTCACCAACGACTCGGACGCGGCCTGCCGCACCCGCGGCTGGACCGGCCTGCAACTGGTCAAGGCAGACGGCACCGACGTCCCGACCCGGACGGTAAGGGACCGCAGCCGCACCCCGTCGATGCAGACGCTCGCACCCGGCTCGTCGGCGTGGAGCCGACTGCACTGGACGGTGGTGGCGGGCAACGCGGACGACGCGAGCGGCACCTGCCGGCCGAAGCCGGCGGAGCTGGAGGTCATCCCGCCCGACACGTACCACCACACGGACACCGCGTGGCAGCTCGGCGAGGTCTGCGACGCCGGGCGCATCGAGGCCCTGCCGCTGGCGAAGGGCGACGGCCCGGCGCGGTGACACGCGCGCGGCTGAGCCGCGGTGCCCGGCCGGCCGAACCGGGCACCGGGGCTCAGCGCTCCTCGGCGAGGATCAGGTAGAGCTTCTTCCGGGCCTCGTTGACCACGGCCAGCGCCTCCTGGCGCTGCTCGGGAGTGCCGGTGGTGTACACCTGCCGGAACGCCTCGGCGAGCGCGAAGCCCGACTGCCGGACCTCCTGGAGCGCCTCCCAGTCGGCGCCGCGCCCGGCGTCCTCCCAGGGCGCCTCGGGCCCCGACTCGGCCTCTTCGCGGCCGGCGTCGGTGAGCGAGAACAGCTTCTTGCCGCCCTCGGTGGCGCTGGCGATCAGCCCCTCGTCCTCCAGCAGTTGCAGCGTGGGGTACACCGAGCCGGGACTCGGCTTCCAGGCCCCGCCACTGCGCTCGGAGATCTCCTGGATCATCTCGTAGCCGTGCATGGCCCGGTCCTTCAGCAGGGCCAGGATCGACGCGCGCACGTCACCGCGCCGCGCCCGCCCCCGCGGCCCGCCGCGGCCCCGCCCGAAGGGGGGCCCGAACGGCGGGCCGAACCCGCCGAAGGCCGAACGACGCCCGTCGCGCGGGCCGTATCCGTGTCCATGGGATCGCATGGTCATCACCTCTTCTAGATCTCTTCTGCGATCGATTGCGACACGTCAACGATATATCGCCGACAGTCGAAAGGCAACCCCGGCCCTTCCGGACACGGCCACGCACGACGAAGCCCCCGGGGAGCCGGTGGCTCCCCGGGGGCGTGGCGCTGCCGTTACGGCTGCCCCGGCGTCAGCGGATGTTGACGTCGATGCAGGCGTAGAAGGCGTTGGACGTGTCGTACACGTTCCACACGGCGAGGACCTTCTGCCGGCCCGAGATGTTGCCGAAATTGACCGTGTGGCTGAACTGCGAGGGCGGCTGGGCGCCGCCGTCGTTGAACTCGGCGACCTTCTGGCCGCCGACGAAGTACTGCCACGTGCTCGTGCGGTGGTTGGCCGTGATCTGCCAGTTGAACGACTGCGTCCGGTTGATGGACGTGACCGCCCAGCCCTTGCCGTCGTCGTTGAGCTCGGCGAACCTGCTGTTCCCGCCGTGACAGCTCTTCAGACCCTTGGGGCCCTCGACACTCTGCGGCTCCCACTGGATCTGACCACACGAAACAGTGCCCGCCTTACATTGCTGCTGCCGGCTGGGCGGCGAGGTGATCCAGCCGTGTGCACTCGCCTGCGGAGCCGGGAGGGCGAGCACGACCAACGGCGCGACGGTCGCGGCGACGACCGCTACGCGCTTCTTGAGACTGCGCATCTTGTCTCTCCCTGCATGGGGGGCATTGGTCTAGACTTTATCTATTGTCAGACCACCGTCAAGAGCGCGGACCAGGGAGACTTCCGGGCCGGCGACGCGGACCCCTTCATTCCGTGGGCAGCCACCCCACCTTCCCCGCCAGCAGCGCGTACCCCACGAAGGCGACGATGTCGATGAAGGCGTGTGCCGCCACCAGCGGCCCGACCCGCCCCCACCGCCGGTACAGCAGGACGAACACCACGCCCATCACCGCGTTGCCGATGAAGCCGCCGATCCCCTGGTACAGGTGGTACGTCCCGCGCAGCAGCGAGCTGGCCGCCAGCCCCGCCGCCGGCGTCCAGCCGAGCTGGTCCAGCCGGCGCAGCAGATAGCCGACGACGATGACCTCCTCCACCACGGAGTTCTGCACCGCGGAGAGGATCAGCACCGGGATCTTCCACCACACGTCCGGCAGCGACTCCGGTACGACGGTCAGGTTGAACCCCGCCGCCCGCGCACCCAGGTAGAACGCCAATCCCGTGCCGCCGACCACCGCCGCCAGGGCCGCGCCCCAGCCCAGGTCGAAGGCCGGCCGCCGGTGGTCGAACCCCACCGCGCTCAGCCCGCCCGCACGCTCGCGCACCAGCAGGTACGCCACGAGCGCCACCGGCACCAGCGCGGTGGTGATCCCGAAGAGCTGCCACGCAAGATCGAGCCACGGACGGCCGGGCGCGGCAGAGGAGTTGAGGTTGGCCGACTGCTCCCTCAGCCCGCCCGGCCGGGTCACCGAACCGATGAAGCTGATCAGGGCCGAGACCGCGCTCGCGCCCAGGGACAGCGCCAGTACCAGCAGCGTTTCGCTGCTCAGCAGCCGACGGGACTGGTCCTGCACTCGCTCCTCCAATTGCTCAATCCCTCCCCACGGGACCCACCGTGTCGCTAGGGTCACGGAAAAAACACGTGACCAATATGCTGCTGTCCGGGGGGACGACCATGGGACGACACAGCTTGCCCGAGGTGTACGGAACGGACGACGCCGTGCTGCGGCGCAGCGTACGGGGCCGCGCGGTGGTCATCGCGGCCGCCCTCGTCCTGGCGATCGGCGCGGGAACGCTGGTCGCGGTGCAGACCGGGCTGCTCCCGGAGGACGAACCGTGCGAGGGCGCGGACCTCGAACTCAACGTCGTCGCCTCGCCCGACATCGCCCCCGCCGTCCGCAGGACCGCCGACCGCGCCCGCAAGGCGAAGCTGAAGTCCGACGGCCGCTGCCTGGACATCGAGGTGACCGCGCGGCCCGCCGCCGAGGTCGCCCAGTCACTGCGCAGCAAGGACACCCGGCCGGACTTCCAGGTCTGGATCCCCGACTCCTCCCTCTGGACGGGCATGGTCACCTCGGCCGGCGACGGCGCGAGCATCGACGAGGTGACCCGCCTGGCCACCTCGCCCATCGGCATGGCCACCCTCCCGGACGGCGCCCGGAAGCTCGGCTGGCCCGAGAAGACGTACGGCTGGGCCGAGCTGACGGACGCCGCGATGGGCGACGACGCCGGCCTGCGCCTCGGCACCGCCGACCCGGCCGTCAGCGCCACCGGCGCGCTCGCGCTGACGGCGATGCACCGGGCCGGCGGCAAGGACGCGGACACCCGTACCGCCGCCACCGCCAAGCTGCTCGCCGAGCGCGTCGAGCCCGGCGACGCCGCGGTGCTGGCCTCGCTGCCGGACTCCGGTCTGGACGACCCGCGGGACAACGACGCCCTGTTCCTCTCCGAGCAGGCCGCCTTCCGCCACAACGCCGACGCGGGCACCGGCCGGCGGCTCGACATGTTCTACCCCGAGGGCGGCGCGGTCGCGCTGGACTACCCGTACGCCATCGTCAACAACGACGCCATGGCGATGGACCGCGTCCGCGCCGCCAGCCGCTTCCAGCGGCTCCTCACCGACGGGAAGTCCGCCGACCTGCTGCGCCGGCAGGGCTTCCGCTCCCCCCAGGGCCGCCTGGACGCGGAGCTGGCGATGGCCGCCGGCGGCGCCGCGCCGCAGCCGTTCGGCGCGGCGCCCGCCGAGCCGCCGACGCCCGACGAGGTCGCCTCGGTCCTGGGCATGTGGACCGTCACGGTGCAGAGCGCCCGGCTGACGACGGTGGTCGACGTCTCCGGGTCGATGGGCGAGCCCGTGCCCGGCGAGCCGGGACAGACCCGGATGGACGTCACGAAGAACGCGCTGATCCAGGCGCTCGCCCAGTTCACCGGCGAGGACGAGATCGGTCTGTGGCGGTTCTCCACCCGGCTGGAGGGCGAGCAGGACTACGAGGAGGTCGCCGGCACCACGCGGCTGGCCCAGCGCACCGACGACGGCACCAGCCACCGCGAACGCCTCGCGAGCGCCTTCGGCGGCCTCCGGCCGGTCGAGGGCGGGGCGACGGGCCTGTACGACACGGCGCTCGCGGCGTACGAGCGGCAGGTCAAGGAGTACGCGCCCGGTCGCTTCAACGCCGTGGTGCTGCTCACCGACGGCGCCAACGAGGACCCCGGCAGCATCTCCGTCGAGACCCTCGCCGCGCGGCTGCGCGAGGCGGCCGACCCGGAGCGGCCGGTGGGCCTGATCGCCATCGGCGTCGGTCCGGACGCGGACGTCGAGGCGTGCGGGCGGATCGCGAAGGCGGTCGGCGGCGAGTCGTACCGGGTGACGGACCCGAAGGAGATCCACGCGGTGCTGTTGCGGGCGGTGACGGACGCCGGCGCCAAGGCGGCGCTGTCCTGAGCCGTACGGCGGGTACGGATACAGGAACGGATGCGGGCCCGGACACCGGCACGGCTGCCGGGCCCGCCCGCCGCGCCGTCAGTCCACCGGCCAGCGGTGCACAGGCTCCTCCGTGCGCGTCAGCTCCACGTACCGCCGCGTCATCTCCGCGAGCGCCGCTCCCCGGTCGAGACCGCGCCCCAGCGCCCGGTGGTACGCCGCCGACTGCCACGACGCGCCGTTGACCCGCCGCCGGCAGCGCTCCTCGATGACGCCGAGGTAGCGGTCCCGGTCGGCCGGGTCGACGCCCCAGGCGTCCAGCCCGGAGGCTGCCATGGGCAGCAGTTCGTCCCGTACGAGCTTGACCACCGGCACCCGCGCCACGCCGCCGAGCCGCCGCCGGCCGGGCCACACCAGCGTGGCGTCGATGCCGTCTCGGCAGGCGGCGGCGAAGTTGGCCGCCGCGCCGTCGAAGGGCAGCCGGCCCCAGACGGGCCGCTGCTCGTCGGCGAGGGTACGCACCAGCCCGTAGTAGAACGCCGCGTTGGCGACGACGTCGGTGACGGTCGGCCCGGCGGGCAGCACCCGGTTCTCCACCCGCAGGTGCGGCACGCCGCCGGCGATGTCGTACACGGGCCGGTTCCAGCGGTAGACGGTGCCGTTGTGCAGCACCAGCTCGGACAGCTCGGGCACCCCGCCCTCGTCCAGCACGCGCAGCGGCTCCTCCTCGGAGCACAGCGGCAGCAGCGCGGGGAAGTAGCGGATGTTCTCCTCGAACAGCTCCAGCGGCTCGGTGACCCAGCGCTCGCCGAACCACGCGCGCGGGCGCACACCCTGCGCGCGCAGCTCCGGCGGCCGGGTGTCGGTGGCCTGGAGGAACAGCTCGGGCCGCGACTCGCTCAGCAGCTCACGGCCGAAGACGAACGGGGCGTTGGCGCCGAGCGCGATCTGCACGGCCGCCGCCGCCTGCGAGGCGTTCCAGACGTCCGCGAACCGCCCGGGGGTGACCTGGAGATGCAGTTGGACGGAGGTGCAGGCGGCCTCGGGGGCGATGGAGCCGGTGCTGTACGTCAGCTCCTCCACCCCGTGCATGTCGAGGGTGATCTCCTCGCCGCGGGCGGCGAGGATCTGCTCGTTGAGCCGGTGGTAGCGGTCCACCTCGGAGAGGTTCGCGGAGACCAGGTCCGCGCCCGTCAGCGTGGGCAGGATGCCGATCATCACGATCCCGGCGTCCACCTCGCGCGCCTGCCGGTCGGCGTACCACAGCCCGGTGCGCAGTTCCTCCGCGAGCTGGTCGAGCACCCGGCCGGCGAGCCGGTGGGGCGCGATGTTGACTTCCAGGTTGAACTGGGCCAGCTCGGTCTGGAAATCGGGGCTCGCGATACGTTCCAGCACTTCGGTGTTCATCATGCGCGGCATGCCGTCCGCGCCCACGAGATTCAGCTCGATCTCCAGCCCCATCAGATTCTGCGGGCGATCGAATCTCTTCTCCTCCAGCAGTCGCTCCAACCCCGCGAGACACTCGCGGAGCCGTTGCCGATAGCGGTGACGGTCGGACAGGTCGAACCCGCCGGCCACGACCTTCTCGCCCATCGAGGCTCCTCCTCGGCTCGGCTGCCCGGGATGATGCCCAGGCGCGGGGATCCCTAACGCCCGGAACCGCCGTTCATCGGCTACGCTGGCCGCCCGCGCCGGACAGAATCGTTTCGATTGCACACCGTCGGGCGCGCGCCGGGCCGCTCGCCGATTGGTCGCAATCACCGACGAGATCCGGCCGACCGGCGCCCGGGCCGCTGCGACGCCCGCCAGGCGGGATTCGCCGATCTTCCCGAAATACCAGTAAATATTCGACCGAAAATCCCCTTGCGGAATTCACCCGTCCGGCAAGGCGGAAGGACCCCCACCGGTAGTCGTATAAAATTCGCGAACGAGGCAGAGAGTTGGCGCCCTTGCACGGATGCGGTCCCCTCTGACCCCGCTAGCAGACAGCGCCGTCCGCATCTTGCCCCTGCTCTGCTCCACGTCTGTCGAAGGTAGGCGACCCCTATGCCGCTCAGCGTCCTCACGCCCCCCTCCCCGGCTCTGCGCAGCGTGCACGCCGCGCTGAAGTCCCCGACGGCGGTGCGCGGGACCCGTACGCTCGCGCCGGCCTCGGCGGCCGGACCGGCGGGCGCCACGGACCCGCTGCCCGTCCACGTCCTGGACGGTGTCGGCGCCGCGGACGGCACGCCGCAGGCGGCGCTGACCGGCTGGCGGTTCCACCTCGCCGCCGAGGGCCGCGTGGTCGCCGCCGCGGAGGCGCGGATCACCCCGGACGGCTGGGCGTTCTCACACTTCTCCGAGGGCCCGTACGTCGCCTCCACCCAACGCGCCCTGCGCCAGGCCGAGTCGCTGTCCACCCTCCTCCAGCCGCGGCTGCTGTCCGTACCCGAGCTGTACATGGTGACGCTCTGGCTGCGTGCGGACACCGACGCCGCAGCCGAGTCGGGCGAGGTGGACCCGGCCGACCTGCTGGTGCCGCTGGCGCCCGCGCCGACCGGCATACGCGCCCACCGCGCGCACCTCGCCGGGGACCTGCTGCCCGCGCTGCGCGACCGGCTGGCGGCGGCGCGGCTGCTCGGCTCCTCCGCCTGATCACGGCGAGGTCACGGTCTGATCACCGCTGTGGACTAGTCCACTCCCGCCGGTGCACCCCCCGAAAGGATGGTCAGGCACCGAGCAACCGCCCGCGAGGGTGATGCGTCTTCAGCCCCGGAGACCACCTGCCGGTAAATCCCTGCGAATTGACGCGCGCGGGGGAACACTGGATGCGGAACGAGTCGACACGGGGGCGGCGATGACATCTTCAGACCGCAGGACCGAGACCACGAAACGGCGAGAGTACCCAGCCATGTGCCAGCACCAGCCACCTTGTCCCACCGCCCAGTCCACCGACCGGGAGGCGGCGCGCCCGGTGGCGAACCACCCGGGGCAGGGCTGGAGCCTGCTCTGCAACGGCGTCCTGCTGTTCGAGGACACGGGGGAGCTGCTGCCGGACGGCCGGATCATCGCGCCGCACCGGCCGCCGAACGCCGACGACGTGACCGCCGCGGCCTGAGCGGCACACCCGACCGAGCCGGCCGGCGCCCGCCGGCCGGTCTCCCGTATCCGCACACCCGCCCGGAACGCCACCGGCCCGGCGCGGGACGCCGGGCCGGGTGCGGTACGCACGCAGGAGCACGTCAGGCGTCGTACTCGTCCAACGGGGGGCAGGAGCACACCAGGTTGCGGTCGCCGTAGGCGCCGTCTATCCGGCGCACCGGCGGCCAGTACTTGTCCGCGGGCGTCACCCCGGCCGGGAAGACGGCCTCCTCGCGCCCGTACGGGTGCCGCCACTCTCCCGCGAGCTGCGCCGCGGTGTGCGGTGCGCCGACCAGCGGGTTGTCGTCCTTGTCCCACTCCCCCGTGCCGACCCGCTCGATCTCCCGCCGGATCGCGATCATCGCCTCGCAGAACCGGTCGAGTTCATGCAGGTTCTCGCTCTCGGTCGGCTCGATCATCAGCGTCCCGGCCACCGGGAACGACATCGTCGGGGCGTGGAAGCCGTAGTCGACGAGCCGCTTGGCCACGTCGTCGATGGACACTCCGGTCGCCTTGGTCAGCGGCCGTACGTCGACGATGCACTCGTGCGCGACGAGCCCGCCGGGCCCCGCGTACAGCACCGGGAAGTGCGGCTCCAGCCGCTTGGCCACGTAGTTGGCGCCGAGCACCGCGACCTGGCTGGCGCGGCGCAGGCCGTCCTCGCCCATGAGCTTCATGTACGCCCACGAGATCGGCAGGATGCCGGCCGAGCCCCACGGCGCCGCGGAGACCGGGCCGACGCCCGTCTCGGGGCCCGCGGCGGGCTGGAGGGGGTGGTTCGGCAGGTACGGGGCCAGGTGCTCGCGGACGGCGACCGGGCCGACGCCGGGGCCGCCGCCGCCGTGCGGGATGCAGAACGTCTTGTGCAGGTTCAGGTGCGAGACGTCGCCGCCGAACTTCCCCGGCCCGGCGAGGCCGACCAGCGCGTTGAGGTTGGCCCCGTCCACGTACACCTGGCCGCCCGCGGCGTGCACGGCGTCGCAGATCTCCGTGATGTGCTCCTCGAACACGCCGTGCGTGGAGGGGTAGGTGACCATGAGCACAGCCAGTTCCTCGCCATGGGCCGCGATCTTCGCGCGCAGGTCGTCCGCGTCCACCTCGCCGTTCTCGGCCGTCCTGACGACCACGACCTTCATGCCGGCCATTACCGCCGAGGCGGCGTTCGTGCCGTGCGCGGAGGACGGGATGAGGCAGACGGTGCGGCGCTCGTCGCCGTTGGCGCGGTGGTACGCCCGTACGGCCAGCAGGCCCGCCAGCTCGCCCTGCGAGCCGGCGTTGGGCTGGAGGGAGACCTTGTCGTAGCCGGTGACGGCGGCCAGGCCGTCCTCCAGCTCGTGGATCAGGGTCAGATAGCCCTCTGCCTGGTCGGCGGGCGCGAACGGGTGCAGGCCGGCGAACTCGGGCCAGGTGACGGCCTCCATCTCGGCGGTCGCGTTGAGCTTCATCGTGCAGGAGCCGAGCGGGATCATGCCGCGGTCCAGCGCGTAGTCCCGGTCGGCGAGCGTGCGCAGGTAGCGCAGCAGGGCGGTCTCGGAGCGGTGCCGGTGGAAGACGGGGTGGGTCAGGTACTCGTCGGTGCGCAGCAGGCCGGCGGGCAGCGCGTCGGCGGTCGTGGCGTCCAGCTCTCCGACGTCGTGCCGGGCGACGCCGAAGGCGTCCCAGACGACGGCCAGGTGGTCGCGGACGGTGGTCTCGTCGCAGGAGATGCCGACGTGGTCGGCGTCGGCCAGGCGCAGGTTGACGCCGGCGTTGCGGGCGCGGGCGGTGACCTCGGCGGCCCGGCCGGGGACGCGGACGGTGACGGTGTCGAAGAACTCGTCGTGCACCACGTCGGCGCCGCCGGCCCGCAGGCCGGCGGCGAGGATCGCGGCGTAGCGGTGGGTGCGGCGGGCGATGGCCGCCAGGCCCTCGGGGCCGTGGTAGACGGCGTACATCGAGGCCATCACCGCGAGCAGCACCTGCGCCGTACAGATGTTGCTGGTGGCCTTCTCGCGGCGGATGTGCTGCTCGCGGGTCTGGAGCGCAAGCCGGTACGCCTGGGCCCCGTCGGCGTCCTTGGAGACGCCCACGAGCCGCCCGGGCAGGCTGCGGGCGAACTTCTCGCGTACGGACATGTAGCCGGCGTGCGGCCCGCCGAAGCCCATCGGGACGCCGAAGCGCTGGCTGGAGCCGACCGCGATGTCGGCCCCGAGCGCGCCGGGCGAGGTCAGCAGGGTGAGCGCGAGGAGGTCCGCGGCGACGGTGACGACGGCGCCCAGCTCGTGCGCCCGCCCGATGACGGGTGCGAGGTCGCGTACGGCACCGGAGGCACCCGGGTACTGGAGCAGCACGCCGAAGACGCCGCGCTCCGCGACGTCCGCGGGAATGCCTTCCGCGAGGTCGGCGACGACGACCTCGACGCCGGTCGGCTCGGCGCGGGTGCGCAGCACCGCGACGGTCTGCGGCAGGGTGTCGGCGTCGACCAGGAAGACGCCGTCCTTGACCTTGCCGACGCGCCGGGACAGCGCCATCGCCTCGGCGGCGGCCGTGGCCTCGTCGAGCAGCGAGGCGCCGGCGGTGGGCAGCCCCGTCAGGTCGGCGACGACGGTCTGGAAGTTGAGCAGCGCCTCCAGCCGGCCCTGG
The DNA here is from genome assembly GCF_045781775.1 of Streptomyces sp. 184. NCBI lineage: Bacteria > Bacillati > Actinomycetota > Actinomycetes > Kitasatosporales > Streptomycetaceae > Streptomyces > Streptomyces sp. 184. The sequence continues at coordinate 4,545,612 of NZ_CP123230.1, forward strand.
GAGATCTCCGGCTGGTACGGCGTGTACGCGGTGTACCAGGCGGGGTTCTCCATGACGTTGCGCAGGATGACCGGCGGCGTGTGGGTGCCGTGGTAGCCGAGGCCGATCATCGAGGTCAGCACCTCGTTGCGCGCCGCCAGGGCGCGCAGCTCGGCCAGCACCTCGGCCTCGGAGCGGGCAGCGGGCAGCGTGAAGGCGCCGGTGCCCTTGATCGACCCGGGTACGGCGGCCTCGGTCAGCTCGTCCAGCGAGCCGTACCCGACCTGGGCGAGCATCTTGGCCCGGTCGCCCGCGTCCGGACCGATGTGGCGCTGCTCGAAAGGGGTGCCGCGCTCGAGAGCGGAAAGCGGGATGCGGTGGGCGTGCGTCTCAGACAAGGGGCCTCCTGGTCGCGCGGACCTTCGCGGATACCCCTGGGCCGGGCACCCGTACGGCCTCCCCCTCTGTCATCCGGACCTGAGAGCTTCACCGGTCCGCCCGAAGTGGGCACGGTCCGGCTTGCACCGTCGGTGAGGAGGGGCCGCGCGGCGACCCGCCCTGCTTTCCAGAGTGACCTCGTCCGTGCGGTACGTGGGCCTGAGAGATTCCGGGGAGGAGTTGCTCCTTCGGCGCCTGCGCCTGGCGGGCGGAGGACTCTCCCGCACGGGGTCTACAGCCACGGCCAGCGTACCAGCGCACGCCCCGGCGCAACCGGGCGCGGGCCGTTCGTCCGGTGCGCCCGGGCGGCGCCCGCCGAGTGGCCGGAGGGCGCGTTGTGCCGTTACGTGGAGGCAGCGGAGCTGTGTCGAGACGTGGGAGGCACCGTGCAGACCGACATCGACCCCCGAAGCCTGATCGGCGTACGTGCGTACGACGGCAACGGCGACAAGCTCGGGACCGTCGACGAGGTGTACCTCGACGACGCCACCGGCGCCCCGCAGTGGGCGGCGGTGCGCACGGGCCTGTTCCACCGCGACGCGTTCGTACCGCTGGGGCCGAGCGAGCTGGCCGACGAGGGGCTGCGGGTGCCGTTCGCCCGGGAGCTGATCAAGGAGGCGCCGGACTTCGGCGTCGGCCGGCACCTCTCCCCCGGGCAGGAACTCCAGCTCTACCAGCACTACGGGATGGCGCTGCCGCCGGACGTCGCCAAGTCCCGCCCGAACGAGGCGCCGCAGCCGCCGCGGGACCGGGACTTCGGCGAGGTCGCCGGCTCGGACGACTGATCAGCCGCCGGACACCAGCGGCAGCGGGTCGGCCGGCTCCAGCGCCGGGTCGTCGGCGGCGAACGTACGCACCCGCCCGGGCGCCGAGCCCGGCACCTCGAACCGCACCGTGACCCGGCCGACGCCGCTGCCCTGCACCCAGCCGGGGCCGTGCTCGGCGTGCCGCACGTCCAGGCCCGGCAGCCAGTGCGGCGCCGCCGGCTCCGGCTCCGCCGGGGCGGGCGGCGGGGACGGCGCGGGCGGCGGCAGCGCCACCGGTCCGTCGGCGTCGACCGGCCCGTGCCGCGCCTCCGGCGCCTGGCCGGCCTGCGCGAACAGGTCCTCCTGGGTGAAGTCCGCAAGGCCGGTCACCCCGACGCCCAGCAACCGCACGCCCGCGGCCGTCTCCACCCCGTCCAGCAGCCGCAGCGCCGCCTCGGTGACCACGGCCGGGTCGTCGGTGGGCCCGCGCAGGGTCTCGGAGCGGGTGAGGGTGGAGAAGTCGTACCGCCGGACCTTCAGGACCACCGTCCGGCCGGAGCGCCCCGCGCCGCGCAGCCGCGTCACGCACCGCCGCGCCAGCCGCTCGACCTCCGTGCGGATACGGATCCGGTCGGTGAGGTCGACGTCGAAGGTGTCCTCGACGGAGACGGACTTGGTGTCCCTGTCCGCGACCACCGGCCGCTCGTCCAGGCCCAGCGCCATCACGTGGATGCCGGTGCCGTGCGCCTTGCCCAGCAGCCGCACCATCTCGTCCTCGCCGGCCTCCGCGACCTCCCCGACGGTGGTGATCCCGGCCCTGCGCAGCGTGTCCGCAGTCGCCGGGCCCACGCCCGGCAGCGTACGCACGGTCATGGGCCCCAGCAGCGCCCGCTCGCCACCCGGAGGGACCACGACCAGCCCGTCCGGCTTGGCCAGCTCGGAGGCGACCTTGGCGAGCATCTTGGAGGCGGCCAGGCCGACGGACCCGGTGAGCCCGGTGGCGTCGCGGATGTCCGCGCGCAGCCGCCGCGCCACGGCCCGCAGCGCCTGCTCCTCGGCGGGGGTGCCGCCGGCTTCGAGGTCGACGAACGCCTCGTCCAGGCTCAGCGGCTCCACGAGCGGCGACAGCACCCCCAGCAGCGCCATGACCTGGCCGCTGACCTGCTGGTAGAGCCGGAAGCGCGGGATGAGGAACGCGGCGTTCGGGCAGAGCCGGCGGGCCATGCCCATGGCCATCGCGGAGTGCACCCCGAAGACCCGCGCCTCGTACGAGGCGGTGGCCACCACGCCGCGCGGGCCGAGGCCGCCGACGATCACTGCCTTGCCCTTCAGGCTGGGCTTGGCGGCCTGCTCGACTGCGGCGTAGAACGCGTCCATGTCCAGGTGCAGGACGGACGGCGCGCTTCTCACACCGTGATGGTCCCCCATGGGTACGACATCGGCCCGACAGGGCCCGTACGGCAGCCCTGGCGGCGGCGTACGGGCCGGGGCGGGGGCGGGCGTCAGCCGGCGCGGCTGCGGCGGCGGGCCAGCTCGTCGGCGGCGTTGTGCCCGACCAGCGTCTCGCCGGTGTCGATGCGCTCCCCGTGCAACTGCGCGAGCGCCGCCTGCACGTCGCCCCAGACCACGCCCACGGCGATGCCGAAGATGCCCTGGCCGCCCTGGAGCAGCTCGACGACCTCGTCGGGGGACGTGCACTCGTAGACGGTCGCGCCGTCGCTGATGAGCGTCATCCGCTGAAGGTCGGCGGCGGCGGTGGCGCGCAGGTGCCGTACGGCCGTCCTGATGCTCTGGAGCGAGACCCCCACGTCCAGCAGCCGCTTGACGATCTTGAGTACGACGACGTCGCGGGAGCCGTAGAGCCGCTGGGTGCCCGAGCCCTGCACGGGGCGGACGCTGGGCTCGACCAGGCCCGTACGGGCCCAGTAGTCGAGCTGGCGGTAGGTGATGCCGGCCGCGGCGCACGCGGCCGGCCCCCGGTAGCCGACTTCCCCGGGGTCCGGGGAGGCGGCCGACGGCTGCCTCGCAGGCTCCGCGCCGTGACCGTACAGCGGAACAGGTCCGCCCCCTCCGGCCGATCTCTTGCCGCCCGTGACCACCACGCCGACCTCCCGCTCCCTGACCTGCCTACCGACGGTAGGCAGTCGCCCCGGGCGCGTCAACGAACGCCACACGGGGCACGCCGGGTGCTCATCACCCTACGGGTGGTTTGCCCACGGCGCCCGTACGGTAGGCCCGGGCGGGCTACCGGGGGCGGTGGTCACTGAGGGTTCGTACCGAAGTCCTCGGGTGTGATCTGGTCGAGGAACTCGCGGAACTTCTCCACCTCGTCCTCCTGCTCGTCCGGGATCGAGATACCCGCGTCGTTGAGCACTCCTTCGCTGCCGTAGATCGGCGTGCCGGTGCGCAGCGCGAGCGCGATGGCGTCGGAGGGGCGGGCGCTCACCTCGGCGCCACCGGAGAACACCAGCTCGGCGTAGAACACGCCTTCCCTCAGGTCCGTGATCCGCACCTCGGCGAGCTCCTGGCCGACCGCGTCCAGCACGTTCTTGAACAGGTCATGGGTCAGCGGGCGCGCGGGGGTCATGCCCTGCTGCGCGAAGGCGATCGCCGTCGCCTCCCCAGGTCCGATCCAGATGGGGAGGTACCGATCGCCGCCCACTTCGCGCAGGAGAACGATCGGTTGGTTCGAGGGCATTTCCACCCGGACACCCACAACGTCGAGCTCGTTCACACAGCAACCCTAGGCCGACCCCGGCGGTTTTGGGTAGTCGAGCACGGCACCGGTCAGTTGCCGGCGACCCGCAGCGAGGACCGTACGAGCGTCGTGTGCAGCCGCGCGGACAGCTCGATCAGCCGTTCGGCGGTGGATTCCGCATGCGCGCGCGTCTGCGGGCTGCGGTGCCGCCGCAGCGGGCCGATGACCTGTTCGACGAGCCCGGCCTCGCGGTCGGCGGCGGCCTTGAGGCCGCGCAGGTGGCGCGCCTGGAGCCCGTAGCTGCCGAGTTCGGCGACGAGTCGGGCGACGGCGGCGGCGTCCGCGTCGTAGAGCCCGTCGCCGTCCGGGGCGACGAGGCCGAACTCCTCCCAGGACGCCAGCTCGTCCTCGCCGACGGCGGCGGTCCGCAGGAGCGTCGCGCGGTCGATACGGGGGTCGTGGGGGGCCTCCGCGACGGCGGAGGCCCCGGGCCGGGCGCCGGCCTCGTCGGGTTCGGCGTCCAACTGCTCGCGGATGACCTTCAGCGGCAGGTAGTGGTCCCGCTGCATCCGCAGGATGCGGGCGAGCCGCTCGACGTCCGCGGCACCGAACTTGCGGTAGCCGCCCGGCGAGCGCTGCGGCTCCACCAGGCCCTCGGACTCCAGGAAGCGGATCTTGGAGATGGTGACCTCGGGGAACTCCTCGCGGAGCACGGCGAGGACGCCCCCGATGCTCAACTGCCGGTCGCGTACTCGGCGTCGGTCCTGCCGGTCCGCTTCCGGGGCGGCGGTGCCGCCCCTCGGGGTGTCGCCCATCGCTTCCGTCCCGTGGTCGTCTTCTCCCGCCGTCAGGCGGTGCGCCGGCTGGCGTAGAAGACCAGCCGGAACTTTCCGATCTGCACCTCGTCCCCGCTGGTCAGTTCGATCTCGTCGATCCGCTCGCGGTTGACGTACGTGCCGTTGAGACTGCCGACGTCGGCGACCGAGAAACGGCCGTCCGGGGTCCGGCGGAACTCCACGTGCCGCCGGGAGACCGTGACGTCGTCCAGGAAGATGTCGCTCTGCGGATGACGACCGACCGTGGTCAGCTCGCTGTCCAGCAGGAAGCGCGCCCCGGAGTTGGGGCCGCGGCGGACGACGAGCAGCGCGGAGCCGGGCGGCAGCGCGTCGACGGCCGCCTGCGCCTCGGGCGACAGCGGCGGCAGGGTCTGCCCGCCGCTGGCGACCTCGGCCTCGTATGCCTCAAGGCCCGAGATGGAGATCGTGGTGGTGGTCTCCGAGGGACGCTCGGCCAGGCCGGCCCGCAGCGGGGCGCCGCAGTTGGAGCAGAACCGGCTCGCCTGGGCGTTGCGGTGTCCGCACCTGTTGCATACCGGCAGGTCCATGGACTGAGCCTCCTGCTGCGGAACGCCCGCAGCGGCGTCGGGCGGGTGCGAGCCGGGGGCGAACCCTCCACCCGCACTTGAGGTTGACGGTTCCCCGAAACCTATGCGGCCCGACGTGGCAGGGTCAACATAAGACGCGCCCTGACCACCCGAATTGTCGCCGGACGGCGGAGGGGCCTGATCGCGGTACAAGGCACGCTCGCCGGCCTCGCCGCCCTGGGACGCGGCGCGGTGCCGACCCGGCCGATCGGCCGAGCCCCTCCCGAACAACTTAGCGAACAACTTCACGGGCGATTTCCCCTTGACCGTCGGACAGGCCCGTGTTCGAGCAGGTCACTCGACACGCGCATCAGCGGCACCGGACATTCACTGAACGTCCACAACCCCCGGACAGTTTCCCTTACGCGACGGCAGCCGATGCGTCGACCCCCCGTAACCTTGAGGTCACGACGACGACCGAGCGTAGTCAGGCCGCTTCTCCCGCCGCAAGGCGTCCACGAGGACCGTGTCCCGGGGCTCGATGGACACCGTAGCCTGCTCCTCCTCCATGGTCTGAACCACCCCACCGGGGATGTTCAGTGCGGGCTCCAGGTCCTCGGCGCGGCCGATCACGCGGAAGACGTACGGCTGGGAGACCCTGCGGCCGTCGATCGCCACGTCGCTCTCGCCGGCGTCGGCGAAGTGCGTACCTGCGACGACGCGTACGCCGTTGATCTGGATCGCCTCCGCGCCGGCCGCGCGCAGCTCCTGGATCGTGTCGAGCAGCATGTCCGCCTCGACGGCCCCCTCGGGACCACGGACGGTGATCTCGATGCCGGGGCCCTCGGCGGCGACGGTGCCGGCCAGCACGCCGAGCTGGCGCTCCTTGGCCTCCGTCTGGCGGCGCGCCTCCTCCGCCTGGTCGGAGCTGTTCTCCAGCTCCGCCTTCTGGTCCTCCAGCCGCTCGCGCTCGTCCTCCAGCCGCTGGGTGCGGTCGTCCAGCTCGTCCAGGATCCGTACGAGATCCTCCTGCCGGGCGCCGCGCAGCGCACTGGACTCGCCGGTGGAGCGGACCTGGATGGCCAGGCCCAGGCCCAGCACGAACAGCAGCAGGGCGACGATCAGTTGGGAGCGGGTCAGCCGGGGCGGCCACACGGCGTCGACCAGGCGGCGCCGGCCGGCGCCGAGCGACGGCTCGGGCGCGGCGGGCGGCTCGGGGGGCGCGGAGCGCTCGGCGGGCGCCTTGCGCTCGGGCGGCGGGGGGCCGGGGGGCGGCGGCGTGGGAGGCCGCTGCTGCACCGGGGGACGCTGCTGGGCCGCGGGGCGCTGCTGGACGGGGGGCCGGCGCGGCGGCTGCTGTCCAGGCGGCGGTTGCCGGGTGGGCGGCTGCTGCTGGGTGGGCGGCTGTTGCCCGGGCGCCGGCTGCTGTCCGGGCGCCGGCTGCTGTGCCGGGGGCGGCGGCTGGGAGGGCGGCTGCTGCCCGGAGGGCTGGGGCGCCGAGGGCCGCCGCGGGGGCGGCTGGCGCGGCGGCTGCGGCGGTTGCTGGCGGGAGGAGTGGCGCGGGGGCGGCTGCTGCCGGGGCGCCGGCGGGCGCGGCGGCGTGGGCGGCGCACCCGGCGTGCCCTGCGGGTACGCGGCGGGCGGGTCGCCGGGGCGCGGGGAGTTCGGAGGAGTCTCGTCGGACACGGGCCTCACGCCTGGAAGACGTGCCGCCGGATGGCGGCGGCGTTGGAGAAGATCCGGATGCCGAGCACGACCACGACGCCGGTGGAGAGCTGGGCGCCGACGCCCAGCTTGTCGCCGAGGAAGACGATCAGCGCGGCCACGACGACGTTCGACAGGAACGACACCACGAACACCTTGTCGTCGAAGATCCCGTCGAGCATGGCCCGCAGCGCCCCGAAGACCGCGTCGAGCGCGGCGACCACGGCGATGGGCAGGTACGGCTCCAGGCCCGCCGGCACCACGGGCTGGACGACGAGGCCCATGACGATGCCCGCGACAAGGCCCAGTACGGCGATCACGAGGGGTTGTTCTCCTTCGGTTCTGCGTGGCGTAGGGACAGGCCGGTGGCGGCCGGCAGCCGGAGGTCGTTCCGTGCGGAGATCCCGGCCCTGATGCCGTAGTTGTCTTGGAGCACTTCGAGGTAGTGGCCGTCGGCGTTCTCCCGGAACCGCTCCAGGAGCCGCTCGCCGTCGCCGAGGGCGAGCACGGTGTAGGGCGGCGCCAGCGGGCGGTTGTCGACGAGGATGGCGTCGCCCGCCGCGCGGATCGCGGACAGGGCGGTGAGCCGGCGGCCGTTGACGGAGACCGCTTCGGCGCCGGCGAGCCAGAGCCCGTTGACGATGCGCTGGAGGTCCCGGTCGCGTACCCGGCCGTCGTCGGCGAAGCTCGTCGAGCTGCGCGGGCCGCCGGCCCCGGCGGTGCCCGCGTCGGCGGCGTCGTCGACCACGAGGCGTACGCCGGGGCCCTCGGCCTCGGTGGCGCCGGCCAGCAGCGCGAGCAGGGCGGCGCGGTCGCTGCCGTGCTCCTCCAGCGCCTCGCGCTGCCGGTCGGCGACCTCGCCGTGCAGTTGCTCGATCGTGCGGTCGAGGTCGTCCGCCGCGGCGGTACGGTCCTCGACCCGGTCGATCAGCTCCTCGCGCTCGCGCGCGAGGTCGGGCGCCTCGATCCGGGCCTCGGCGGCGCCGACGGTGAGGACCAGCGCGGTCAGCACCAGTCCCACTGCGAGCCAGGCCCGCCCGCGCAGGCGCTGGGGCAGCCGCTCGCCGCGCGGACGGGCGCCGTGGCGCGCGGCGGCCTCGGCGTACCCGTCGTCCAGGCTGTGGTCCATCAGCCGGGTCAGCAGCGACATGGAGGCGTCAGGACGGGGGCGTGCCGGTGCGCTGCTCCGTTCGGGGGGCTGCTGCGGCATGCCGGACATCGTTGCACGCCGGGAGGCCCTATGGTGCCGCGACCCCTGGGTTGGGTGAACTCTCGCTCCGCTGTGCCCGCGTCAGTCGCCGCTCCCCTCGCCGCTCCCGTCGACAACCGCAGCCCACTCGTCGAGCAGGGCTTCGGCGGACGCCTGGTCGGGGCCCTCGGCCCACAGGTGCGTGACCGCCTCGGCGCGGTCCGGCAGCACCAGCACCCAGCGGCCGTCGGCCTCCACGACGCGGACGCCGTCGGTGGTGTCGACCTCCCGGGAGCCCGCGGCCTCCACGACCCGGCGCATGACCATGCCCTTGACGGCCCAGGGGGTCGCCAGGTCCCGGCGCAGCACGTGGGCCTGCGGGATGCGGGCGTCGATCTGGCTGAGGGTGAGCTGGGTGCGTGCGACCAGGGCGGTGAGCCGGGCGAAGGCGGCGGCGCCGTCGAAGACGGAGGAGAACTCCGGGACGATGAAGCCGCCGCGGCCGTCGCCGCCGAAGACCGTGCCGTCCATGCGCGCCACCCGGGCCAGGTCGTCGGGCGACGTCGTCGTCCACTCCACCTGTGTGCCGTGGTACGCGGCCACCTGCTCGGCGACACGTGTCGTCGTCACCGGCAGCGCCACCCGGCCGCTGCGCCGCTCCGCCGCGACCAGGTCCAGCATGACGAGCAGCGCCCGGTCGTCCTCGACGATCCGGCCCTTCTCGTCGACCAGCGAGATGCGCTCGCCGACCGGGTCGAAGCGCACGCCGAAGGCGGCGCGCGCGGAGGCCACGATCTCGCCGAGGCGGACCAGGCCGGCGCGGCGCGACTGCGGCGTCTCGGTCGGCCGGGACTCGTCCAGGCCCGGGTTGATGGTCAGCGCGTCCACGCCGAGCCGGCCGAGGAGGCTGGGGAGCACCAGGCCGGCGCTGCCGTGGGAGGCGTCCACGACGACCTTCAGACCGGCCTCGCCGACGCCCCCGGTTTCCACGGCGCGCAGCAGCGAGCCGGTGTAGGAATCGAAGACGCTGGCGGGGAAGCTCAGGTCGCCGATCTCGCCGGGGAACGCGCGGCGGTACTCCTGGCGGGCGTAGACGCGGTCGAGCTTGCGCTGCGCTGCCTGGGAGAGGTCGGCGCCGCGCTCGTCCAGGAACATGATGTCGACGGAATCCTGTACGCCCGGGGTGGTGCGGATCATGATGCCGCCGGCGCTGCCGCGGGCCGTCTGCTGCCGGGCCACGGGCAGCGGCACGTTCTCCAGGTCCCGTACGTCTATGGCGCTGGCCTGGAGCGCCGAGATCACCGCGCGCTTGAGCGCCCGGGCGCCGCGGGAGTGGTCGCGGGCGGTGGTGACGCTGGAGCCCTTCTTCAGGGTGGTGGCGTACGCGCCGGCCAGCCGGACGGCCAGCTCGGGCGTGATCTCGACGTTGAGGATGCCGGAGACGCCGCGGGCGCCGAAGAGGTGGGCCTGACCGCGCGACTCCCAGATCACCGAGGTGTTGACGAAGGCGCCCGCTTCGATGGTCTTGAAGGGGTACACACGCACATTGCCCTGGATGATCGATTCTTCGCCGATCAGGCACTCGTCGCCGATGACCGCGCCGTCCTCGATCCGCGCGGCGCGCATGACGTCGGTGTTCTTGCCGATGACGCAGCCGCGGAGGTTGCTGTGCGCGCCGACGTAGACGTTGTCGTGGATGACGGCGCGGTGCAGGAACGCGCCTTCCTTGACGACGACGTTGGAGCCGAGGACCGAGTGCTCGCGGACCTCGGCGCCCTGCTCGACCTTCGCGTAGTCGCCGATGAAGAGCGGGCCGCGCAGGATGGCGTCGGGGTGCACCTCGGCGCCCTCGGCGACCCAGACGCCGGGCGAGATCTCGAAGCCGTCGCGGTCGAGGTCGACCTTGCCCTCCAGCACGTCGGCCTGCGCCTTGACGTAGCTCTCGTGGGTGCCGACGTCCTCCCAGTAGCCCTCGGCCACGTAGCCGTAGATGGGCTTGCCGTCCTTCATCAGTTGCGGGAAGACGTCCCCGGACCAGTCGACGGAGGTGTCGGCCTCCACGTAGTCGAAGACCTCGGGCTCCATCACGTAGATGCCGGTGTTGACGGTGTCGGAGAAGACCTGGCCCCAGGTGGGCTTCTCCAGGAACCGCTCGACCTTGCCCTCCTCGTCGACGATGGTGATGCCGAACTCCAGCGGGTTGGGGACCCGGGTGAGGCAGACGGTGACCAGCGCGCCCTTCTCGCGGTGGAACGCGATCAGGTCGGTGAGGTCGAAGTCGGTCAGGGCGTCGCCGGAGATGACGAGGAACGAGTCGTCCTTCAGCGCCTCCTCGGCGTTCTTCACGCTGCCCGCGGTGCCCAGCGGGCGGTCCTCGTTGGCGTAGGTGAGCTCCATGCCCAGCTCTTCGCCGTCTCCGAAGTAGTTCCGCACCAGGGAGGCGAGGAACTGGACGGTCACCACCGTCTCCGTCAGCCCGTGGCGTTTGAGCAGCCGCAGGACGTGCTCCATGATCGGCCGGTTCACCACCGGCAGCAGGGGCTTGGGCATGCTCGCGGTCATGGGGCGCAGGCGGGTGCCTTCGCCCCCAGCCATCACGACGGCCTTCATATCGGAAGCGTCCTCCTTGGGCGTGAGACGGCGATGCCGGCTGCCGCCTAGTCGGGGGTGGTGTCCGCGTGGGCGTCCTCTCGGATGAGACGGCGCACCTGAACGAGGTAGAGGCCGCCGGCCCACCAGTACAACGCTGTACCCCAACCGGCGAACGCCCATCCGAAAATAGCAGAGAGTGACGAGGGCCATCCACTTGCGTCACTGAGGAGGAGCAACGGAAAGGCGTACATCAGGCAGAAGGTGGCGGACTTGCCCAGGAAGTTCACCTGCGGCGGCGGGTAGCCGTGGCGGCCCAGCAGCCAGACGGCCACGCCGACGACCGCGTCGCGGAAGAGCAGCAGGACGGTCAGCCACAGCGGCAGGATCTCCCGCCAGGTCAGACCGACGAGGGTGGCCAGGATGTAGAGCCGGTCGGCGGCCGGGTCCAGGATGCGGCCCAGGTTCGAGACCTGGTTCCAGCGCCGGGCGAGCTTGCCGTCGAGGTAGTCGCTGACGCCGCTGAACAGAAGGATCGCCAGCGCCCAGCCGTCGGCGTTGGGGCCGCCGAACTCGGGCCACAGGATCAGCCACAGGAAGACGGGCACCAGGACGAGGCGGGACATGCTGAGGAGGTTGGGAACGGTGAAGATCCGGTCTGTCGAAGTCGCCGTCTCCTGGACCTCCACCCGCGTGCCTCCCCGTCCGATCCCGCCGGTCCCGCCAGACGCGCCGGCGATGCGCTCTGACCTTACCCGCCGCCGGGTACGGGGCCGTTCGGGGGCCGGAGCGGGGGCCGGTCCGCCGGCCGGCGCGGAGTCGGGCCCGGGGGTGGGGCGGTGGCGCACCCCGGTTGGCTCCGCTCGATGCGGAATGAGAAGTTCCGATTGGTTAGGCTTCAGGAGCGGCGCGGCCCCCACGGACGCGGGCGGCGCCGACCCCCCGCTGTTTTCTGGAGGCCCCGGCATGACCCAAGTCTCGTCTCCTCTCACCGGCCGCGCCATCGGGCTCGCCGCGGTGCCCGACCCGGTCTTCTCGGGGGCGATGGTCGGTCCGGGGACCGCGGTGGACCCCGAGCGCGGGCTCGCCGAGGCGGTCGCGCCGGTCGGCGGCCTGGTGGTCTCCCTGCACCCGCACGCCTTCGTCGTCGTGAACGACGAGGGCCGCGGCGTGCTCACCCACCTCGGTATCGACACCGTGCAGCTCAACGGCGAGGGCTTCGAACCGCTCGTCGCCAAGGGCGACCGGGTCGAGCGGGGGCAGCCGGTGGTCCGCTGGGACACCGCGGCCGTCGAGGAGGCCGGCAAGTCGCCGATCTCACCGGTGGTGGCCCTGGAGGCGGCCGAGGGCGCGCTGTCCGAGGTGGCGGAGGACGGCGGGATCAAGGCCGGCGAGGCGCTGTTCACCTGGCGGTGACGAGCCGGCGGTGACCATCCGGCGGGCCCCGGCGCTGCGGCCCGTACGCCTACGACAGCCGCGGCGGGACGCCGCCGCGGCACTTGCGGAAGACTGGTGAGATGGAGACGACCCTGCGAGGCGTCGGCGTGAGCCACGGGGTGGCGATCGGCGAGGCACGGCACATGGGCACGGCGGTGCTCGAACCACCGGCGAAGCAGATTCCCGCGGCGGAGGCACCGCGCGAGCAGGAGCGGGTGCGCAAGGCCGTGGAGGCGGTGGCCGCCGACCTGGTGGCGCGCGGCAACCTGGCCGGCGGCGAGGCTCAGGCCGTGCTGGAGGCACAGGCCATGATCGCGCAGGACCCGGAGCTGGCGGCCGACGTGGAGCGGCGGATCGCCGTCGGGTCCTCCGCCGAGCGCGCCGCGTACGACGCGTTCGCGGCGTACCGCGAACTGCTCGCCGGGGCCGGGGAGTACATGGCCGGGCGGGTCGCCGACCTGGACGACGTACGCAACCGGATCGTGGCGCGGCTGCTGGGCGTGCCCATGCCCGGGGTGCCGGACAGCGACGAGCCGTACGTGCTGATCGCCCGCGACCTCGCCCCCGCCGACACCGCGCTCCTGGACCCCTCGCTCGTCCTCGGCTTCGTCACCGAGGAGGGCGGGCCGACGAGCCACAGCGCGATCCTGGCCCGCGCCCTCGGCGTGCCGGCCGTGGTGGCGCTGCCGGGCGCCGGGGAACTGGCCGAGGGCACGGTCGTCGCCGTCGACGGCTCGACCGGAGAGGTGTTCGTCGAACCCGGGCCCGGCAAGCGGGCGGAGATGGCGCAGATGGCGGCCGAGCGCAAAGCGGCGCTGGCGGCCGTCTCCGGCCCCGGCGCGACCTCCGACGGGCACAAGGTGCCGCTGCTGGCGAACGTCGGCGGCCCCGCGGACGTGCCGGCGGCCGTCGCGGCGGGCGCGGAGGGAGTGGGCCTGTTCCGCACGGAGTTCCTGTTCCTGGACGACAGCCGGACGGCGCCGTCCGAGCAGACGCAGATCGAGGCGTACCGCAAGGTGCTGGAGGCGTTTCCGGAGGGGCGGGTCGTCGTACGCGTCCTGGACGCGGGCGCCGACAAGCCGCTGGAGTTCCTCACCCCCGCCGACGAGCCGAACCCGGCCCTCGGCGTCCGCGGGCTGCGGTCTCTGCTGGCCCACCCCGACGTGCTGCGCACGCAGCTCACCGCGCTGTCCGAGGCGGCTGCCGGGCTGCCGGTCCACCTCGAAGTGATGGCGCCGATGGTGGCGGACCGCCGGGACGCCGCGGACTTCGCGGCGGCGTGCCGGGACGCGGGGCTGCCGGCGAAGGCGGGCGCCATGGTGGAGATCCCGGCGGCGGCGCTGCGGTCGCGGGCGATCCTCCAGGAGGTCGAGTTCCTGTCGCTGGGCACCAACGACCTGGCGCAGTACGCCTTTGCGGCCGACCGGGAGGTCGGGGCGGTGGCGCGGCTCCAGGACCCGTGGCAGCCGGCGCTGCTGGACCTGGTGTCCTTCGCGGCGGAGGGCGCCAGGGCGGAGGGCAAGAGCTGCGGCGTGTGCGGCGAGGCGGCTTCGGATCCGCTGCTGGCCTGCGTGCTGACGGGGCTGGGGGTCACGTCGCTGTCGATGGGGGCGGCTGCGATCCCGTACGTACGGGCGACGCTGGCGAAGCACACGCTGGCACAGTGCGAACGCGCGGCGTCGGCGGCCCGGGCGGCGGACACCGCCGAGGAGGCCAGGGAGGCGGCACGAACGGTCCTGTCCGGCGAGTGACGGACCGGCCTCCCGCCGGGAAGGGCTAGTAGGAGCGGCCGGGCCGGCAAGGTGACCGGGCGGCACAGCAGTTGCGCGCGGGGGTGCGGCACGGGGGGCCGTTCCCCGATCCCGCCCCTTCCCGGAGCCGGGGCTGCCGCCCCGGACCCCGCACACCGCAGTGCCCGTCCCGGCACACGCACTCCCGGCCCCTCTGCACCGCACGCCCCGCCCCCGCGTCATCGGTGGCAGCCCTTCTCCGGGCGGGGCAGCGGGGTGCCGGCGCGGTAGGCGACGCCGGGTTCCGGAGGGAGGGGGGCTCCGGTTCTGGCGTCGGTGCAGTAGGCCGCGTAGACCTCCTTGTCCGTCAGCGGCTCCAGCCAGCCGTCCCGCAGCCGCCAGCCGCGCACCCACTCCGTGCCGGCCCGGGTCGTGCGGGCCACGACGCCGCCCGCCCCCGACGTGGCGATGCCCGCCGCCAGCACCAGCCGCAGCGCCTCCGCGTCCGGGAGCCGCAGCCGCGGCGCCTCCCCCGCCGGATCCGCGCCGCGGGCCACCGCGACGAGGGGGAAGCCCGCCGAGCGGATCGTGCACACCACGTGCTGCGCGCCCGGGCCCAGGGCCGCCGTCAGGCGGTCGACCAGCACGCCGGCGCGGGCCAGCGCCGCGTCCGCGCGGTGCTCGCCGCAGTCCTCGCATCTGCCCGCCGCCGCGAGCAGCGTCGCCGCACGTTCGCGGGAGCGGCTGCGGGCCGCCGCGTCGAGCAGTTGGGGCACCAGGCGGTCCATCGGCTGGCCCCCGTACGGCACCGAAGGGCCGCGGGCGGCGGACTCCGCCACGTACCGGCAGCGGCTCACCGGGCTGTCCGGCTCCAGGCCCCGTTCCGCGCAGAAGCGCGCGAAGCCCGGCGGGTCGAAGAGCGCCACCGCCGTGTACGCCCCCTGGGTGGCCCGGGCCCGCAGCACCCCCTCCACCTGCCGCAGATACGCGGCGTGGTCGTCGAACAGGAAGCTCGCATAACGCCGCATCGCCGCGAAGTCCGCGGCATCGGCCAACAGCCCCACCGTGCCCGGCATTTCCCGGCGCAGCAGCCGGCCGTCCGTCCTCGTACGCGCCATGACTCCCCCTCTTACGGAGCGCAACCAATCACTACGCACCGTAATCGAGGGGTCTGACAATCCGGCCGGCGGTCAGCCCCGCTCGCGTGCCAGCCGCTCGTAGAACCCCAGCAGCTCCACCCGGTCCACGGAGCCCGGGTTGACCGCCTTCTCCAGCGCCGTGCCCTGGAGGATCCGCTTGACCGGCACCTCAAGCCGCTTGCCGGTCAGGGTGTGCGGCACGCCCTCGACCTCGATCACCTCGTCCGGCACGTGCCGCGGCGACAGTTGCGCGCGGAGCGCGTCGCGGATCCGGTCGCGCAGGCCGTCGTCCAGCCGGGCGCCGGCGGCCAGTTGGACGAAGAGCGGCATCCAGTACCCGCCGTCCGGCCGCTCCACGCCGATCACCAGCGACTCGCGCACCTCCGGCAGCCGCTCCACCACCTCGTAGATGTCAGCGGACCCCATCCGCACGCCCTGCCGGTTGAGCGTCGAGTCGGAGCGGCCGTGGATGACGACCGAGCCGCGGGAGGTGAGCGTGATCCAGTCGCCGTGGCGCCAGACGCCGGGGTACGTCGAGAAGTAGCTGTCCCGGTAGCGCTCGCCGTCCGGGTCGTTCCAGAACCGTACGGGCATCGACGGCATCGGCTGGGCGACCACCAGCTCGCCCACCTCGTCCGCCAGCGGCTCGCCCGCCGCATCCCACGCCTGGAGGTCGGTGGCCAGGCACGCCGCCTGAAGCTCGCCGATGTGCACCGGCAGCGTCGGCACCGCGCCGGCGAAGCAACTGCACACGTCCGTGCCGCCGCTGACCGACGCGATCCACATGTCCGACGCCCCGTCCGCCGTCCCGTCCGCCGCACCTTCCGCGGCGCCCGCCCGGTGGAACTCGTCGTGGATCCACCGGAATCCGTCCGGCGGCAGCGGCGAGCCCGTCGTGGCCACGCACCGCACCCTGGTCAGGTCGAGGTCGCGGCCCGGGTGCACGTCCGCCTTGCGGCAGGCCATGACGTACGCCGCGGAGGTGCCGAAGAACGTCGCGCCCGTGCGCTCGGCGACCCGCCACTGCCCCGCCACGTCCGGGTGGCCGGGGCTGCCGTCGTAGGTGATCACGGTCGCGCCCACCAGCAGGCCGGAGACGAGGAAGTTCCACATCATCCAGCCGGTGGAGGTGTACCAGAAGAAGCGGTCGCCCGGCCCGAGGTCGCAGTGCAGCGCGAGCTGCTTCAGGTGCTCCAGCAGGATGCCGCCCTGGGACTGCACGATCGCCTTGGGCAGGCCGGTGGTGCCGGAGGAGTACAGCACCCACAGCGGGTGGTCGAACGGCACCTGCTCGAAGACCGGTTCGGCGCCGGTGGCCACCAGCGCGTCCCACTCCAGGGCGCCGTCGGGAGGCGGGGTGCCGAGCAGCGGGACGTGCACGACGGCGCGCAGCGTGGGCAGTTCGCGGCGCAGTTCCGCGACGGTCTCGCGGCGGTCGTGCTCCTTGCCGCCGTAGCGGTAGCCGTCGACGGTGACGAGCACGACCGGCTCCACCTGGCGAAAGCGGTCCAGGACGCTGCGGGCGCCGAAGTCCGGGGAGCAGGAGGTCCACACCGCGCCGACGGCGGCGGTCGCCAGCAGCGCGACGACGGCCTGCGGGATGTTCGGCAGGTACGCGCCCACGCGGTCCCCGGGCCGGACGCCGAGCCGGCGCAGCTCCGCCGCCAGCGAGCCGACCTGCGCGCGCAGTTCCGCGCGGCTCACGGGCCGCGGCTCGGCGCCCTCGGCGACATGCAGCAGCGCCGGCGCGCCGGCGGCGCCGGTCTCGGCGGTCTCGTCGGCGCCGTCGCGCAGCGCGTGCTCGGCGTAGTTGAGCCGGGCGCCGGGAAACCAGCGGGCGCCCGGCATGGCGGCGTCCGCGAGGACCGTCTCGTACGGGCTCGAGAACCGGACGCCGAACCACTCGGCCGCCGCCCGCCAGAACCGCTCCAGGCCGCCGTCCGGCGCCACCGACCAGCGGTGCAGCGCCGCGTAGCTCGCCTCCGGGTCGCCGGCCACCGGCGCCGGCGCGCCGTGGCGCTCGGCGGCCCAGCGGTGGAAGCGGGTGAGCTGCGCCCCCGCGATCCGCTCCGGTCCCGGCCGCCACAGCGCCGCGGGCGGCTCCGGCGCCGCGGACGGCGCGGGCGGCACAGACGGCGCGGACGGCGCGGGCTGTTCGGTGGGCGGCTGGCTCGGCATGGCGTGGCTCCCGTGGTACGGCATCCGCATGAGGGTCCGCGCCGCCGCCGGCCCGGTGGGGCGGCCGCGGCGCCTGCGGAGCGCCCGGCGAGGTGTGGCCGGGGCTCCGCTGAGACGATGCCACGTGATCGAATGCGGCACCAGTGCGACCCGTGCATGCCGCCGTACGGCGTGTGCCGGGGGCGCCGGATCGCACTCCCGGTGAACAGCGGTTGAACTCTCTCGCTCGCCGTGGTGTGCGATGGCAGGCTGATCAGCATGGATCCCTCCGCCCTCACCCGGCGTGCCCGCGCCCTGCGCGCCGCCGTGCGGAACCGGCGGGCCGACGCCGCCGCACTCCCCCGCCGCCGTGTGGAGCGGGCCCGGGTGCCGGGGCTCGCGGTCGCGGCCGAGCCGGCGCCGGGCGGCGGCGTGGTCCGCTTCGCCCGCTCCGTACTCCAGTTGCGGGTGACGACGACGGGCGCGGTGTTCTGCGGCTGGGACGGCGCGGAGCCGGAGCCGTCGTACGCGCTCGCCCGCGGGCCGGAGACGGACGCGCGCGTGGAGCTGGAGCCGGACGCGGCGGGCGGCGGCTGGCGGGTGGTGTCGGAGCGGGTCACGGTGGCGGTGTCGCGGCGCGGGGCGGTGGAGGTGCGGACGCCGGCCGGTGTGGTGCTGCGCCGGGAGCAGCCGCCGCGCTGGTGGGAGTCGCCCGGAAGCGCGGGGGCCGCCGACGACGACGCGGGCGCCGACGGCGAGCAGGCCGACGGGATACGGCGCTGGGTGCAGCGCGGGCATGTCACCCCGGACGCCCGGTTCTTCGGCCTCGGCGGCAGGTCCGCGGGCCCCTCCCTGCCGGACGGCCGCTACCGCCTGTGGAACACCGACCCCGGCGGCGCCTTCGCCCCGGGCGACGACCCGCTGTCGCTCACGATGCCCGTGCAGTTCGTCGCCTCCGACGCCGGCTGCCATCTGCTCTTCCACGACAACTCCTGGGACGGCAGCGTCGAGCTGTGCCGCGGCACGGAGGGCGCGGGCTCCGGCCACGACCGTCCCGGCCGCGTCGAGGTGCGCATGGACGGCGGCCCGTTGCGCTACTGGGTGATGGCGGGCACCCCCGCGCGCGTGCTCCAGAGCTGGACGGCGCTCACCGGCTCGCCCGCCGTCCCGCCGGGCTGGGCGCTGGGCTACCAGCACGCCCGCTGGGACTTCGGCGGGGCCGAGGGCGTACGCCGCGTGGTGCGCGGCTACCGCGAGCGCGGCCTGCCGCTGGCGGCGCTGCACCTCGACATCGACCACTACGACGGCCACCGCGTCTTCACCGCCGACCCGCACCGCTTCCCCGACCTGCCCCGGCTGGCCCGCGACCTGGCCGCCGACGGCGTGCACATGGTCTCGATCGTCGACCCGGGCGTGAAGGCCGAGCCGGGCAATCCGGTGTACGACGCGGGCGTGGCCGCCGACGCGTTCGTACGGGACGCGCGCGGCCGGCCCGTACGGGGCGTGGTGTGGCCGGGCACCGCGCTCTTCCCCGACTTCACCGACCCGCGGGTGCGCAAGTGGTGGGGCGGGCTCTACGCGGAGCGGCTTGAGCAGGGTTTCACCGGCTTCTGGCACGACATGAACGAGCCCGCGTCCTTCGCCGCCTTCGGCGAGAAGACCCTGCCCCGCTCCGCCCGGCACGCCCTGGAGGGCCGCGGCGGCGACCACCGCGAGGCGCACAACGTCTACGCCCTGCTCATGGCCCGCGCCGCGTACGGGGCGCTGACCAGCCTCCAGCCCGACCGCCGCCCGTTCCTGTTCTCCCGCTCCGGCTGGGCGGGCCTCCAGCGCTACGGCGGCACCTGGTCCGGCGACGTGGCCACCGGCTGGCCGGGCCTGTCGGCCTCGCTGGCGCTCGTCGTCGGCCTCGGCCTGTGCGGGGTGCCGTACTCGGGCCCGGACGTGGGCGGGTTCAGCGGCCGGCCGGACCCGGAGCTGTATCTGCGCTGGCTCCAGCTCGGCTCGTACCTGCCGCTGTTCCGTACACACTGCGCGTTCGACGCGGGGCGGCGCGAGCCGTGGGAGTTCGGGCCCGAGGTGCTGGCGCACGCGGGCGCGGCGCTGCGCGAGCGGGAGCGCCTGCGGCCGTATCTCGCGACGCTCGCCCGGCTGGCGGAGCGCACCGGCGCGCCGTACGTACGCCCTATGTGGTGGTACGACCCGTCGGACCGGGCGCTGCGCGAGACGGAGGACGCCTTCCTGCTCGGCGACGCGCTGCTGGTGGCGCCGGTGCTGGCCGCGGGGGTGCGGCGGCGGCCGGTGCGGCTGCCCCGGGGCCGGTGGTACGACACGGCGACGGGCCGCGCGCTGACGGGCCCGGGCACGGTGGAACTGGACGCGCCGCTCGCCCGGGTGCCGGTGCTGGCCCGGGCGGGGACGGTGCTGCCGGTGGCCGGTGCGGACGGCGGCACGGAACTGGAGGTCTGGGCGCCGCCGCCCGGCGTCACGGGCGGCGGAGTGGTCGTACGGGAGGACGACGACGGCTGGGAGGCGCCGCGGCTGGACCGGTACGTGACGCGCTGGACGGGCCGTACGACGGTGCGGCGCGAGGACGGCTCGGAGCCGGACCTGCCGGTGCGGATACGGGGCGAGTAGGCGTACGACTCGAATGGGTATTCCACGAACGTTTTTACGAGGATTATGAGAGCGAAGACCAGGGGTAAATTAGGACATGCCCAGTGAAGCCCGCGGCCTCTCAGAAATACTCATTCCAGCGAACGCGTACGGCGAATCCTTAGCCTCCGTGGTGGTCACAGATTGCCGCCGCCCGTGAAGCTTCCCAAGCTGGTGGGAGAGGGCCGGGGAAAGGAGCGGGTCGTGAGCACTGGGCACAGCGGGCTTCCGCGGCTGCTGACGGCCGTGGAGACAGCCGCGCCGGTGGATGCCGTGGACGTGGTCGCGGAGAACCTGCGGCGTCGGTTCAAAGCCACAAAGGTCTCCTTTCTCATCGTGGACCTGACGGGAAAGGCGGTGGCGCGGCTGTCCACCGCCGGCGCGGTGGACAGCGGGCGGGAAGCGGAGCGGATCCCCCTGTTCGGCAGCGTCTACGAACGGGTGATCCGCACCCAGCAGCTCTACCAGGGGGCATCCGGCCAGGAACAGCGGGTGATCGTGCCGGTCACCAACCGGGGCGACGCCATCGGGCTGCTGGAGCTGCTCCTGCCGACCGATCTCGGCGAGGACGTCCTCGCCGAGATCGGGGAGGCCGCCCACCTCCTGGCCTACATCGTGATCGCCAACGGGCGGTTCACCGACTTCTACACCTGGGGAAAACGCACCAGGCCCCCCAGCCTGGCCGCGGAGATCCAGTACCAGCTCCTGCCCATGTCACTGTCGTGCGAGGCCGCGCAGTTCACACTGTGCGGGAGTCTGGAGCCCTCCGAAGACCTCAGCGGCGACACCTTCGACTACGCCCTGGACCGCGACACCCTGCACCTGTCGGTGACCGACCCCATGGGCCACAACACCGACTCCGCCCTGACGGCCACGGTCCTGGTGGGCGCCCTGCGCGGCGCCCGCCGCGCGGGAGCCGACCTGACCGAGCAGGCCCGCCTGGCCGACCGGGCGCTGGCCGACCACGGCCGCGGTCACGCCACGGGGCAGTTGCTGCGCATCAGCCTGCGCACCGGGCAGGCCCGGTTCGTCAACGCCGGCCACCCCTGGCCGCTGCGCATGCGCGAAGGAGCCGTGGAAGTGGTCGCCTGCGAGGTGGACCATCCTTTCGGGCTGCTCGAACCCGCGCCCCACCCCTACCGCGTTCAGGACCTGGATCTGCGCTCCGGCGACCGTCTGCTCATGTTCACCGACGGCATGCTCGAACGGCGTGCGGAGAGCGTCGACCTGCCCACCCTGCTGGCGCGCACCCGTGACCTGCATCCCCGGGAGGCCGCACTGATGCTGACGTCCGCGGTCCTGGAGGCCGCCGGCGGCCGGCTCGAAGACGATGCCACCGTGATGTGCCTGGACTGGCACGGCCCCCAGGAGACCCAGCGGCACGTCAGCTCGGGCGCGGACACCCGGCAGGCGTCACCCGCCCGTACGACGCCGCCGCCCCCGCCGTGACCGGCGGCGCCCTCCTGCCACCGGACGTCCCGCGTACCCGGACGGCCCCCGCCGTGCTCTTCCCCGCGCGCCCCCGGTGCGATAGTGAAAGGGCCATGCCAAAGTACGCCGCCCTCGCGCGCCCCCTGGCCCGGCTCGCGGTCCTGGCCTCCGCCGCGGCTCTCGCCGTCACGGCCACCGCGGCTCCCCCGGCCACCGCGAAACCGGAGCCGAAGGCCCCGAAGGAGTTCGTCGCGCTCTCCGACGTGGACCCCACGATCCTGCACGACATCCGCTACTACACCCGCCACAACTTCACCGGCGAGCGCATCGACGGCTACCGCAAGCCGATGTGCCTGCTCACCGGGGACGCCGCCCGGATGCTGAAGAAGGCGCAGCGGGAGTTCCGCCGGGACGGCTACACCCTGAAGGTCTACGACTGCTACCGCCCGCAGCGCGCCGTCGACCAGTTCGTTGAGTGGGCCGAGGACCTGGCCGACCAGCGGATGAAGGACGAGTTCTATCCGCGCGTCGACAAGTCCCGGCTCTTCGAGGACGGCTACATCGCCGCACGCTCCGGGCACAGCCGCGGCAGCGTCGTGGACCTCACCCTGGTGAAGCTGCCCGCCGGGAACACCCGGCCGTACGAGCCGGGCGAGCCGCTCGTCGACTGCGCCGCCCCGTGGAAGGAGCGCTTCCCCGACAACTCGATCGACATGGCCACGGGCTACGACTGCTTCGACACCCTCAGTCACACGCTGGACGAGCGGGTGCAGGGCACGCAGCGCGCCAACCGGCTCCGGCTCAAGGAGGGCCTGGAGGCGGCGGGATTCGTCAACTACGAGTACGAATGGTGGCACTTCGGGCTCGCGAACGAGCCCTTCCCCGACACGTACTTCGACTTCCCGGTCCACCGCCGGTCGCTGTCCGGAAACGGACGCTAGCGCAGCGCACCGGCGGCCGGCGCGGATCACCGTCCCCGGCCCTTGTAGACTGGGCCGATTATGTTCGATCACATTCGGCACCGGCCGCCGGCCACGCTCGCCAGAGAGCGCGAAATCGTCCTGGCCTGTGCCCCGCTTCGCACCCGCGCCAATTTGTCGAGCATCGTCCGCACCGCGGGGTGCTGCGGAATCAGCAGAGTGATCGCATGCGGTAACGCGAAAGTCGACCCCGACGTCGCCAGGGACAGCACGGACCACGTCAGGATCGAGGTCCGCCGGACCCTTCCCCCGGTGCTCAGGGATCTGCGCGCGGAGGGGTACCGGGTCGTCGGCCTGGAGCAGACGACCAACTCCCATGACCTGCACGGCTTCTCCTTCCCCCGGAAGACGGCCCTCGCGGTGGGGAACGAGCGGCTCGGCCTCACAGAAGAGGAATTGAAGTTCGTCGACGACTGCGTCGAGATTCCCGTGTGGGGGATGCCGCACAGCTACAATGTCGCGACCGCGACGGCGATGGCGTTGTACGAATACTGCAAGCAGTTTCCCGAAGGCTGATCAGAAACCCGCCTTGATTCGATGAAAGACATGCAGATGACGGTGCCCAGTTGGCGGGAAGTCCGCGGCGATTCGGTGCTTCTGGAGGACGAGTCGGTCCTCGTGTTGAACAAGCCCCCGGGGATTTCCGTGATGGGCGAGCGGCGCGGGACCGACGTCGTGCAACTGGCCGCGGAGGCGGGGGAGGAGCTTTTTCCGGCCCATCGCGTCGACAAGGTCACCTCCGGCGTCGTTCTCTTCGCCAAGGACGTCGCCACCCACGGCGGCCTGACCCGGCAGTTCAACAAGCGGACGGTCGACAAGGCGTACCTGGTCGTCACCCGGACCGCGGGTCTGCCCGAGCGCGGGACGATCGACCTGCCCCTCAGCGTCGGGCGGAAGAACAGGGTGCGTATCGCCGCGGCGCGCGAGGCGATCCGGAGCGACGAGGCGGAAGGCCGCTGGTGGGTCGAGGAGGGCGACCTCCTCGACGTGAGGAACTACCCTTCGATCACCCGTTTCCTGACGCTCTGGAGCGACGGCGAGCACTCGCTGCTCGTCGCCCGCCCGGTCACCGGCCGGCGGCACCAGATCCGCGTCCACCTCGCCTGGATCGGCCACCCGATCCTGGGCGACCCCCTCTTCGACAAGGCCGCCGCCGCGGCGGGCCTGCGGACGCATCTGCACGCCTGGCAGCTCGGGTTCGACGCCTCGTGGCGCGACGGCAGCCGCGTCGACGCGGTGGCAGATCCGGACGAGGACTTCTGGCAGCCGCTGGCCGGCGCGCTCTCCATCGACGCGGTCGAGCGGCTGCTGGGCGAGGGCGCCAAGCTCCTCCGCGCGGCCTGACCCACCCCGGCCCCGCCCCTGGCCAGGCGTGCCCGAAATACATTTGAGGCTGTCGTGTCCATTGTCTTGACGGTCCATCAGCCCAGGTGAACACTGCCGGATGTCAGTCGGGCATCGCCGCACGACGGCCTCGCCGCTCGGTCTCCCACCGGCGATACACCACGCTGACGCGTGCTCGCAGCGACGCCGGTAGGGGACTGGACCCACTCCCCCGCCGGCGCTCGACGTCATGGCAACTGCCAGGGAAGAACGCACCCTTTCGTCTCGGCCGGGCCGCGTCCCGGTGGGTGAGCTCTAGGAGCCGCAATGGACTATCCCCATGGGGACATCTTCGCCGGTGAAGTGATCGGCACCGCCATTCTCATCCTGTTCGGCGCCGGCGTCTGCGCCGCCGTCACCCTGGAGAAATCGAAGGCCAGGGCCTCCGGCTGGGTCGTCATCGCCTTCGGCTGGGGCTTCGCCGTGCTGGCCGGCGCGTACACCGCGGCGCCCCTGTCCGGCGGGCACATCAACCCGGCCGTGACCCTCGGCGTCGCCGTCGAGAGCAACGAGCACTGGGGGAAGGTGCCGCTGTACATCGGCTCGCAGATGCTCGGCGCGGTCATCGGCGCGGTGCTCGCCTGGCTCGTCTACTACGGCCAGTTCGAGCGCAACGCGAACCGGGAGACGGCCGTCGAGACGCTCGGCATCTTCTCCACCCGCCCGGAGATCTACAAGCCGTGGCAGAACCTCGTCACCGAGATCATCGCCACCGTCGGCCTGGTGCTGCCGATCCTCGCCTTCGGGCTCACCGAGGGACTGGCGGAGTCCGGCACCCAGGTGCTCGTCGTCGCGCTGCTCGTCGTCGGCATCGGCCTGTCGCTGGGCGGGCCGACGGGCTACGCCATCAACCCGGCCCGCGACCTCGGCCCCCGTATCGCCCACGCGCTGCTGCCCATCCCCAACAAGGGGACCAGCGAGTGGAACTACGCCTGGGTGCCCGTGGCCGGCCCGCTGATCGGCGGCGTACTGAGCGCGCTGATCTACAAACTCGCCTTCTAGCAGCAAGGGGACGTCATGACGGACAAGTACGTCGCCGCCATCGACCAGGGCACCACATCGAGCCGCTGCATCGTCTTCGACCACAAGGGCGCCATCGTCGGCGTCGACCAGCGCGAGCACCGCCAGATCTTCCCCCGCCCCGGCTGGGTGGAGCACGACGCCACCGAGATCTGGGCCAAGACGCAGGCCGTGGTGGCCGGGGCGCTGGACCGGGCGGGGCTGCGGGCCGACGAGCTGAGCGCCGTCGGCATCACCAACCAGCGCGAGACGACCGTGCTGTGGGACCGGGCCACCGGCAAGCCGGTCCACAACGCCATCGTCTGGCAGGACACCCGCACCGCCGCCCTGTGCACCGAACTCGGCGGCACGGACGGCCAGGACCGCTTCCGCGAGCGCACCGGGCTGCCGCTCGCCAGCTACTTCTCCGGCCCCAAGGCCGCCTGGCTGCTGGACAACGTGCCCGGCCTGCGCCGCCGCGCCGAGAACGGCGAGATCGCCTTCGGCACCGTCGACTCCTGGCTGATCTACAACCTCACCGGCGGGGCGGACGGCGGCGTGCACGTCACCGACGTCACCAACGCCTCGCGCACCATGCTGATGAACATCGGCACCCACCAGTGGGACCAGTCGATCCTGGAGGCCATGAACGTCCCGGCCGCGATGCTGCCGGAGATCCGCTCCTCCGCGGAGGTCTACGGCACCTGCACCGGCCGGCTCGACGGCGTGCCCGTGGCCTCCGCCCTCGGCGACCAGCAGGCGGCGATCTTCGGACAGACCTGCTTCGGCGTCGGCGAGGCCAAGAACACGTACGGCACGGGCAGCTTCCTGCTCCTCAACACCGGCACCCGGCCGGTGCCGTCGAAGAGCGGGCTGCTGACCACGATGGGCTACCAGATCGGCGACGAGGCGCCCGTCTACTGCCTGGAGGGGTCCATCGCCATCACCGGTGCGCTGGTGCAGTGGTTCCGCGACCAGCTCGGCATCATCTCCGCCGCCGAAGAGATCGAGACGCTGGCGGCGAGCGTGGCCGACAACGGCGGCGCGTACATCGTACCGGCGTTCTCCGGGCTCTTCGCACCGTACTGGCGCGGCGACGCGCGCGGCGTCGTCACCGGCCTGACCCGGTACGTCACCAAGGCACATCTGGCGCGCGCCGTGCTGGAGGCGACGAGCTGGCAGACCCGCGAGGTCGTCGACGCGATGTACCAGGACTCGGGGGTACGGCTGACGGACCTGAAGGTGGACGGAGGGATGACCGCCAACAATCTGCTGATGCAGCACCAGGCGGACGTCCTCGGTGTGCCGGTCCTGCGCCCGGTGATCTCCGAGACCACCTGCCTGGGCGCCGCCTACGCCGCCGGCCTGGCCACCGGCGTCTGGCAGGACCAGGACGAGCTGAAGTCCCACTGGAAGCGCGACACCGAGTGGACGCCGCGGATGGACGAGGACACACGGGAGCGCGAGTACCGCAACTGGCGCAAGGCCGTCGAGCGCAGCTTCGGCTGGCAGGAGGACGGCGCCGACTGACGCCACGGCGCCGCGGCGCGGCCGTCCCGCTTCAGGGCCGGCTGCCCCGCGGCGCCGCCGCCAGATGCTCGCCGACCCGCTTGACCAGCAGTGTCATCTCGTACGCGATCTGTCCGATGTCGGCGTCCGACGCCGCCATCACCGC
Organism: Streptomyces sp. 184; assembly: GCF_045781775.1. Taxonomy (NCBI): domain Bacteria; kingdom Bacillati; phylum Actinomycetota; class Actinomycetes; order Kitasatosporales; family Streptomycetaceae; genus Streptomyces; species Streptomyces sp. 184. Next base: position 4,571,904 of record NZ_CP123230.1, read on the forward strand.
GAGGCAACTGCCGTCGCCGGCAGCGGTGACGAAGAGGAACGCGTCGTCCAGCTCCACCAGCGTCTGCCGTACGGAGCCAGCCTCGAAGTGCGTGCCCACGCCCTTGGCCAGGCCGTGGATGCCGGAGGCCACCGCCGCCAGATGTTCGGAGTCCTCCCTGCTCACGTCCTCGGACACGCTCATCGGCAACCCGTCGGAGGACAGCACCAGCGCCATCCGTACGCTCGCCAGCCGACCGACCAGATCGTCGAGCAGCCAGTTCAACCGGCTCCCCGCCGGCTGCCGTCTGTTCCCACCCTGCACAACCATTCCCGCGTCCCTTCCCCAGTCGGCGCAGCCTACTACCGTCGCCCCGGCAACTCGTAGCCCCCTTCGAACGTTGACACATCGGAACGTGTGAACATGGGTACCCCGGGCTTTGGTCACGCCGTGTGCGGGGCAGTCACCCCGGGCACCCGGCAGTCGAGCGGGAGAGGTTACTGATGGCTGCGGAGGAGGAGCTGCGGCGCCTCGAATCGCCGCTCTGGGTCGAGGAGCCGGTCGGCACACCGAGGCTTCCGGACCCGGTGCGGACGGCGGCCGTGCGCGCCGTGATCATCGTGGCCGTGACCATGACCCAGGCGATGGCGGCCCTGCTGTTCACCGTCACCGGGGCCTGGCCGGCCTTTCCCCTGCTGCTGAGCACGGTGGTCAGCACCGTGGTCGCGACGTGGGGCGTGCTGGACGTGTGGGTGACGCGGCAGGTGTGGAAGCAGCGGCACGGGGTCGAGTCCCGGCCCAGCAGCGCGGCCCGCCGCGCCCGCAGGGAGCGCCGCGGTGGCCGCCGTACGCGCCGCGGGCGGCCGCCCGGAGCGGTACCGGCGGGAGTCTGAGGGGCCGGGCGGCCGGGCGCGGGCTCCGGCGCCTGAGGCACCGGGGCCGGGGACTCTGCCGCTACGGCGCCGTCGCCGGCGGGCGGCGGAAGATGCGGGTCGCCGTCACCTCGCCGACCGACGGCTCCTCCCCCTCCCGCTGCGCCGGCAGCCCGGGGCGCAGGTGCTCCTCCACGGTGATGTACTTCAGCCCCGCGCGCAGGTCGGCGTCGTTGCGCAGCCGGATCACGAGCGGGAACTCCGCCAGCGCCGTGGTGTCGAACAGGCCCGTGGTGTAGAGGAGCTGCACCCCGAGGGCGTCGGCGACGGCGCGTTGCAGCTCCAGCAGGTACGTGGCGTTGGCGCGGCCGATGGGGTTGTCGAGGAAGAGCGTGCCCGCGTGGTGGTGCCGGTCGTCACCGCGGTCGTTGCCCCGCAGGGCGGCCATCGTGCAGTACAGCGCGATGGCGGCGGTGAGGAGCTGGCCGCCGGAGAACACGTCGCCCATCTGCCCGACCGGGACCCGCTCCGCGCGCAGCACCGCGTCCGGCTTGAGGATCTCCACGGCCACACCCCTGGGTGCCATCGCGGCGTCCACGCCGCGCAGCAGGAGTGTCGTGCCGTCGCGGCGCAGGTCGCTGTTCTTGCGTACGGCCGCGCGCGTGGCCTCGTCGATGACCTCGCCCAGGCGCTCGGACAGCGTCGCCTGGTCGGGGTCCTCGAAGCGGATGCGCAGGAACTCCTGCCCCGACCACTCCCCCAGCCCCTCCGGCAGCCGCGACAGCCGCTGCGCGGCGCGCAGGGTGGCGAGGCCGGACTCGACCAGGCCGCGCAGCCGGTCGACGATGCCGTCGCGGTTGCGCTCCAACTGCGCCAGCTCGTCGGTGAGCACGCGCAGCCGCGGCGCGAAGGCCGCGGCCCAGGCGGCGGCGTGCTCGGGCAGGGCGGCGGCGGGCAGTTCGCGGATCTGCTGCCGGGCGGGGGTGCGGACCTGCTCGTAGCGGGTGGAGTTGGCGTGCCGTACGAGCACGTCACACGCGTCGCGCAGGGCGGACTCGGCGGTGGCCAGGTCCGCGGCGCAGCCGCGCAGCGAGCGGCGGGACTCGGCGGCGGCCTGCCGGGCGCCGTCCAGCCCGCCGGGGAACGGCTCCGCCTCGCGCGCCGCTTCGTCCTGCTCCTCGCCTGCGGCGGGGCCGCGGAGCAGGTCGCGCAGCATGGCGGCGGTCTCGGCGAAGGCGCCGGCGGCGTCCTCGGCGGCGGCGCAGGCGCGGCGCAGCTCGGCGTGCGCGGCGGTGGCGGCGGCGAGTTCGTCCGCGCGCTTCGCGGCGGTGGCGGCGGCGGAGCGCAGCAGCGCCTGGGCGTGCTCGGCGCCGTCGGGCACGAGGTCGCCGGGCAGCTCGGTGTGCGCGTCGCGGCCCTCGGGCGCGAGGCGTTCGGCGTCGCCGCGCAGCCGCCCCAGCGTTTCGCTGGCGGCGGCGGAGCGGGATTCCAGCAGGTGCACGACGGACTCGGCGCGGGCGGCGGCGGCCTGCCGCGACGGCGCGTCGGCGCCGTCGGGGCCCGCGAGGAGGGTGGCGGCGCGGGTACGGACCTTGTTGCTGAGCCGGTTCAGCTCGGCCAGCGCGGCGGACTCCTCGCTCTCGGCCCGCGCCTGCTCGGCCCGTAGATCGGCGCCTACGCCGACCTTCTCGTACACCTGCGAGGCGGCCCGGTACGCCTCCCGCAGGGCGGGCAGCGACGCGCGGGCCGCGTCCGCGGCGGCGGCCTGGGCCAGGCGCGCACGGCGACGGGCGCTGCCCTCGGGACGGGCGGCGGGGGCGTCGGTGTCGCCCGGGTCGGCGCCGGAGGTGCCGGGGCCGCCGGCCCCGCTCCCGGTTTCCGTGCTGTCGTCCGCTGCCGCCGCGGCCGGATCTCCGGCCGCCCCGGTTGCCGGGTCCCCGCCGGCCTCCGCTGCCGCGGCTTCGTCGGCCGCCTCGGCCTCCAGTTCCTCCGCCACCCCGGCGATCTCCGCGCGCTCCGCGCGCAGCGCGCGGGAGGTGCGGCGGGCGTCGTCGGCGGCGCGCTGGGCGTCGCGGCGGTCCTCGTCGGCGGCGCGGGCGCGGGCGACGCAGTCGGCGGCCCTGCCCTCGTACTCCAGGGCTTCGTCGGCGAGTTCGCGCAGGCGGGCCTGCCAGCCCGAGCGCTCGCGCAGGCGGTGGGCCAGGCCCGCGAGGGCGTCGGCGCTGCGGCGGGCGCGCTGGGCGCGCTCCTGGCGCTCCTCGCGCGCGCGGGTGGTCTCCTCGGCGGCTGCCGCGGCGTCCTCGGCCTCGGCACGGGTACGGGTCAGCGTCTCGCCGGCCGCGGCCGATGCCGTACGGGCCGCTTCCGCGGCGGCGGCCAGCTCGGCCAGGCGGCCGGCGGGGCAGCCCGTACGCCACGAGGCGAGCCGGGCCGCCAGGGACCGGTCCGCGGCGAGGCGGGCGGCGAGGCCGCGGATCTGCTCGTCGCGGTCGGCGGTGCGGGCGCGCAGGGCGTGGCGCTCGTCGTCGGCGGCGCGCTCGTCGTGCATGGCCGGGTTGGGCGGCACGAGGAACACCCCGCCGTCGCGCTCGCCGGTGGGCGGCGGGGGCGCGAGCAGTGCGGCGGCGGTGCCGACGGCGAGGGCCGAGCGGGGCAGCAGCGCGGCCTCGCGCAGCACCTCGCGGGCGCGGGCGTGCGTGTCCGGGTCGGTGATGACGACGCCGTCGACCAGCTCGGGGCGGGCTTCGAGCACGGCGGCGTGGTCGGCCGGGTCGACGGCCTGCGCGAGGTAGCGCCAGCCGGGCAGCGCGGGGATGCCGTGCTCGCCGAGGCAGTCGACGACGGCCAGCACGTCCGGCCCCGGCGGCAGCAGCCCGCCGTCGCCGAGCGCGGCGAGGATCCGGGCGTCGTCCCCGGCGGCGGTGCGCAGGTCGAACAGCCGCCGCTCGTCGTCCGTGACGCGCGTGTCGAGCAGCGTCCGCAGTTCGTCGGCGGCCCGGTCGAACTCCACGGCGCCCAGCGCGGGTTGCTCGCCGCCCGGCTCCGGCAGGCCCAGCAGCTCCACCAGCCGGGGTTCCGCCGCCAGCGACTCCGCCGCCAGGCGCTCCGTCCCGTACGCCGCCTCCGACGCCTCCGCGGCGTCCGTGGCGCGGGCCGCGGCCAGTTCCGCGCGGGCCAGGGCCGCCGCCGTCTCGCGGGCGCGGTCCGTCGCGGTGCGGGCGGCCTCGCGGGCCTCGTCCCAGGCGGCGACCGCCGCCTTCTCGGCGTCCCCGGCGACGAGGGCGGCGCGGGCCGGGTCCGTGTCGGGGACGGCGTCGTCGGCGGCGTCCAGCCAGCCGGCCCGTACCGCCTCGGCCGTCTCCTGCTCGACCTCCGCGAGCCGCTGGCGCAGGTGGTCGGTCTCGCTGCGGGCGCGCTGCGCGCGGGTGGCGGCGGCGACCGCGTCGGCGTGCGCCGTCTCGGACTCCCGCTGGAGCCCGGCCGAGCGCTCCTCCTGCTCCGCCGCCAGGGTCTCGCCGTCGCGGGCGGCGGCGTGCAGCGCGCGTACGAGGCCGGTGGCGGCCTGCGCGCGGGCGGCCAGCGCCGGGGCGGCGTCGCGCTCGGCCTCGCGGATGGCGACGGAGACGCGCGCGGCGCGGTCGGCGGCGGCGCGGTGCCGCAGCACCGCCTCGGCGGCCTGCCAGGAGGCGTGCAGCGTACGGGCGTCGGTCAGCTCGCGGCGCTTGCCCGCGGCGCTCTTCTCGGCGGCGGCCAGCGCCAGCGAGGCGTGCCGGTACGCCAGCTCGGCGGCGATCAGTTCGCTGCCGCGCCGGGACTCCTCCGCGGCCGTGACCCGCTCGGCCGCCGACCGCTCCTGCCCGGCCAGCTCCGCGGCCCGGGCGCGCTCCGCGTCGGCCCGTGCCGTGAGCCGCGCGGCGAGCGCACGGGCCCGGCGCTCGGCGCCGCCGAGCACGTCGCGGGTGCGGTCGCGCTGCTCCGCGCCGGTGACGATGTGCGCGAGCAGGTCGAGGGAGCCGGCGGTGAAGTCGCGCTCGGCGGTCAGCTCCGCGCGGCGGCCCAGCTTGTGGGCGAAGCCGTGGACGAGGTCGGCGAGGCCGTCGGTGTCGCGGGTGTCGGTGACCGCGCGGAGCAGCAGGTGGGTGAAGTCGGAGTCGTTCTTCACCGCGAAGAGCCCGGCGGCCTCGCCCTCGTCGGCGTTCATCTCCCGCTGGTAGCGGAAGAGTTCGGGGTCGAGTCCGAGGCGGGTCAGGTGCTCGTTCCACCGCTCGTGGATCTCCTCCCAGACCACGTCCAGGTGCGGGTACGCCTTGCCGGCCTCGGTGAGCGAGTCGCGGAAGCCCTTCATCGTGCGGCGCCGCCCGCGCGCGCCCGAGGCGCCCTCGGCGGCGGGGCGCACCGCCGCGGACTCGGCGACCGGCAGCCCGTCCAGGCCCATTCCGGCCCCGGGGCGGAACGAGTACCACGCCTCGGCGAACTTCCGCGGGTCGCCGGAGACCTGCCGGCCGCGCCACTCGCTGACCTTGCCGACGACGATCTGTTCGCCGGTCACGGTGTGCTGCCACTCCAGGGCGACGTGCCCGGTGTCGTCGGCGAGCAGGAACTTGCGCAGCACGCCGGAGCTGGCGCCGCCGAGGGTGTTGCGGTGGCCGGGCAGCATCACGGAGAAGATCAGCTTCAGCAGGACGGACTTGCCGCCGCCGTTCTCCAGGAAGAGCACGCCCGCGGGCGCGGGCCGGCGCGGCGGGCCGGCGGGCTCGTCGGTGAAGAAGTCGCCCTGGGCGGGCGCGGGACGGGGCACCTCGCCGCCGACGCCGCGCAGGTCGAGCACGGTGTCGGCGTACCGCGCTCCGGCGGGTCCGATGGAGTAGAGGCGGATGCGGGACAGCTCGTACATGCGATTGCGGCCTTCGCTCGTGACGTCTCGACCGGCCGTCAGGCCCGCTCGTGCTGGCTGGGGAAGAACGGCAGCGCTCCGCCGGGGGGCTCGTCGTCGGCGGCGGCGGGCACCAGGCTGGCGCTGCCGTCGGCGACGGGCACGACGCCCAGCTCCAGCAGCTCGGACATGGCCGCGCTGCCCGCCATGTCCCGCACCTGCAACTGGTAGCGGGCGGTGGTGCGGTACGTGCCCCCGGCGTCGTCCGACGTGCGCTGGAGGAAGCCGGAGTCGGTGAGGAAGGCCATGGCCTTGCCGATGATGCCGGTGGTGGAGCCGGCGAGGCGGCGGGCGTCCTTGGTGGCGCCGGTGGCGCTGCGGCGCGCGTACACCCGCCAGGCGACCTCCAGGCCGCGTTCGCCCTCGGCCGGGTCGGTGTTCTCGCCGGCGTCCTCGGCGCGCTCCTCCAGCCGGCGGCACGCCTGGCGGACGAAGGCGTCGACGCCGTTGATGCTGACGCGGCCGATGTAGCCGTCGTCGGCCAGGTCCTCGGGGCGGGGGAACGCCATGGCGGCGACGGCGAGATGGGCCAGGCCGTGCAGGAAGCGGTCCGCGGAGTCGGTGGCGGCGCGGCGGGCGTAGTCGCCCATGCGGACGGCGAAGACGGAGTCCTCCGCGGCGGTGACGGCCATGCCGGTACGGGTCGAGACCTCCAGCACGACGAGGCCGAGGCCGGTGGCGACGGCGTCGGCGACGCGGGCGAAGGGCGGCTCCTCGCGGTAGCGGCGGAGCAGTTCCGCGTACTCCAGGTCGCGGGCGGGCAGCAGCTTGGGCTGGAGGCCGAAGGAGACCAGCCGGGCGGCGTCCGCGGCGTCGGCGGGGGTGACCGCGGGCGGGTGCGCCGCGGTGGTCCCGGCCGCGGCGGCCGCGCCGGTGCCGGTCACGGTCGCGGGGTCGGGCGTCACGAGGCGGCCTCCGATCGCCCGGCCGCCATCCCGGCGGCGTCCAGCAGTGCGGTGCCGACGATGAGGTCTGCGCCGCCGAACTCGGCGTCCTCCATCTGCGTCCCGTCGTCCACGGCGAAAAGCAGGCGCTCGTCGCCCTGCCGGTACGCCGTCCCCACGGCCGGGCCCGCGGCGTGCACCGCAAGGAGCGCGACGAGGTACGGCAGCTCGGGGTCGCGGCGGCGGGCGTCGGCGAGCAGCCCGGACAGCCGGCGCGGGGCGTCCGGCGGCAGGTCCAGCAGCTCACCCGCGGCGGCGAGCTGCTCCTCGCTGAACCGGCTGTCGTCCGGGGTGGCGACGAGGTCGGGCTCGGGCATCTCGGCGCCGAGGTGGGCCCGTTCAAGCGGGGGCGTCAGCAGCAGCTCCGCGAGGTCGGCGAGGCGCACGGCGTGCGGGGCGCGCAGGCCGGTGCCGCGGGCGAAGAAGGCGTCGGTGACGCGGTGGGCGGCGGAGACGGGCAGCGGCAGCACGGGAGCGAGGAGCTGGCCGTAGAGGTCGACGCCGGTGCGGGTGGCGGGCGGCGCGAACGCCTGCCGGTCCTGCTCGGCGCGGAAGAGCGGGCCGGCGTCCAGCAGCCGGGTCTGGAGCTGGGTGTGGCGGCGGATGCAGTCCTTGACGATGTCGACGAGTTCGGCGGCGCGGCGCTTGTGGTCCGGCTCCTCGGCCTCGTCGCGGGCGCGGCGGATGTTGGTGAGGATGGCGTTCTCGTGCCGGTACCGGTCGGCGACGTGGTCCAGCGCCTCGTCGATCATCGCGGGCACGGTCTGGAGCCAGTCGACCGCGCGCACGTTGCGCCGGGTGGCCTCCAGGGCGCGGCGCAGGGTCTCTGCGTACTGCACGGTGCGGTAGCGGGCCTGCTCGGCGGCGAGCTGGGCGTCGGCGAGCCGGCCGCGGCTGATGAGGACTTCCAGCTTGACCTCGGCGGCGATCTGCGCGCTGGTGACATCGGTGTCGAGCGCGCCGACCAGCACGTTGACGGCCTCGTCGGTGGTGCGCAGATAGACGGCGCCGCCGGGGCCGGGGACTTCCTCGATGAGCTTGAAGTCGTACTCCCTGCGCACGTACGCCCCGTCGTGGCCGAACGTGCCGTACACCGCGCGGAAGCCGCGGTCGACGCTGCCGACGTTGACCAGGCTGTCCAGCACCCAGTGGGCCACCCGCTCGTGCTCGGCGCGGGGGCGCAGCGGGGCCTGGGCGGCGACGCGCGGCAGCAGCCGGGCGATGACCTCCTCGGGCTCGGCACCGGTGTCGAAGTCCATCTGGAGCGTGACGAGGTCGATGGCGGAGAGCGCCACCTCCGCCATCGCGTACACCCCGAACTCGCCCGCCAGCATCGCCTTGCGGGCGTCCAGGTCGTGCAGCGGGGCCGTGCACGCCAGGGCGCGCAGGCGGCGGGCCAGTCCCTCGTCGGCGGCCGGCCCGGGGGCGGGCCGGGGCGCGCCGGCGGCGGGCGTCGCGGTGGTCGGAGCAGTCACGACGGACAGATTAGGCGGTGCCACCGACATCGGCCGAAACGGCACACCCCGGCGCCGCGGGGCGCGTCATCCGGCCCCGGTGCCCCGCCTCGTCACTCCGGTTCCGGTTCGCCGTAGCCGCCGCCGCCCGGGGTCTCGACCACCAGGACGTCCCCCGCCCCCGCCTCGGTGGTGTCGCAGCCCTCCAGGGGCTCCACGGTGCCGTCGGCGCGCTCCACGGCGTTGCGGCCGAGCGCGCCCGGGCCGCCGCCCGCCATGCCGTACGGTGCCACCCGCCGGTGGCCGGTCAGCAGCGTCACCGTCATCGCCTCCAGGAACCGGATGCGCCGCAACGCGCCGTTGCCGCCCTCCCAGCGGCCCCGGCCGCCGCTGCCGTCGCGTACGGCGAACTCCTCGACGCGCACCGGGTAGCGCCACTCCAGCACCTCGGGGTCGGTGAGGCGGGAGTTGGTCATGTGGGTCTGGACGACGTCGGCGCCCGCGAAGCCGTCGCCCGCGCCGGAGCCGGAGGCGACGGTTTCGTAGTACTGCGCCTTGTCGTTGCCGAAGGTGACGTTGTTCATCGTCCCGGAGCCCTCCGCCTGCACGCCGAGCGCCGCGTACAGCGCACCGGTCACGGCCTGGGAGGTCTCGACGTTCCCCGCGACGGTGGCCGCGGGGAACTCCGGCGCGAGCATCGAGCCGGGCGGGATGTGCACCCGGAGGGGCTTCAGGCAGCCGTTGTTGAGGGGGATGTCCTCGGCGACGAGGGTGCGGAAGACGTAGAGGACGGCGGCCATGACGACCGAGCTGGGCGCGTTGGCGTTGCCGGGCTGCTGCGGCGAGGTGCCGGTGAAGTCGACGACGGCGCTGCGCGCGTCGCGGTCGACGCGGACGGCGACCTCGATGGCGGCGCCCGCGTCGGTCTCGTAGCGGTACGAGCCGTCCCCCAGGGCGGCGATGACGCGGCGTACCGACTCCTCGGCGTTGTCCTGCACGTGTCCCATGTAGGCGCGTACGACGTCGAGGCCGAACATGCCGATCATGCGGTGCAGTTCGTCGATGCCCTTGTTGTTGGCGGCGATCTGGGCGCGCAGGTCGGCGAGGTTGGCGTCGGGTGCGCGCGAGGGGTACGGGCCGGAGGTCAGCAGCCGGCGCGTCTCGGCCTCGCGCAGTTCGCCGTCGCGGACGAGCAGCCAGTTGTCGAAGAGGACGCCCTCTTCCTGGATGGTGCGGCTGAACGCGGGCATGGAGCCGGGGGTGATGCCGCCGATCTCGGCGTGGTGGCCGCGGGAGGCGACGAGGAACAGCAGTTGTCGCCCGGCATCGTCGAAGACGGGCGTGACGACCGTGACGTCGGGCAGGTGGGTACCGCCGTGGTACGGGTCGTTGATGGCGTAGACGTCGCCGGGCCGCAGCCCATGGGCGGTGTCCCGGTTGCGGCGCAGCACTTCCTTGATGGACTCGCCCATCGACCCCAGGTGCACGGGCATGTGGGGCGCGTTGGAGATCAGGTTGCCTTCGGCGTCGAACAGGGCGCAGGAGAAGTCGAGCCGTTCCTTGATGTTGACCGAGTGGGCGGTGCTTTCCAGCCGGACGCCCATCTGTTCCGCGATGGCCATGAAGAGACTGTTGAAGACCTCCAGCATCACGGGGTCCACGCCCGTGCCGACCGCCTGGGTGGCGGGCCGCGGGCGGACGCGGGTGAGCGTGAGGTGGCCGCGGTGGTGCACGGCGGCCTGCCAGCCGGGGTCGACGACGGTGGTGGAGCCCTCCTCGGCGATCATCGCCGGGCCGATGACGGTGTCGCCGGCCCGCAGCTCGGTGCGCTGGTGGAGCCCGGCCTCGCACCACTGCCCCTCGGCGAAGACACGCAGCCGGTCGGCGGGTTCCGGCGCGCCGCCGGCGCGGGCGGCCCGGCCGACCTCCTCGTGCGTGGGCGCGGCCTGCTCGGCGGCGGCCTCGACGGACGCGGCCTCCGCGACGATCGGCTTGTCCATCGTGAACGCGAACCGCCTGCGGTGCACGGCGGTGAACTCCGCGCGCATCTGCGCCTCGTCCGCCAGCGGCACGGCGATCGCCGAGTCGGTGCCCGCGTACCGCAGGTGCACCCGCGCCGCGGTGCTCACGGCGGCCGGGTCGATGCCCTCGTCGGTGAGGTCGGCGGCGGCCCGCTCGGCCAGTTCCTCGCAGACCTGCCGGATCTGCGGCATCGACGCCTCGGTCAGCTCCGCCTCCACGGCCTGCTCGCGCATGGCCGTCGCGGCGGCGACGCCGATGCCGTACGCGGAGAGCACGCCCGGGTGCGGCGGGACGACGACGGTGGAGATGCCGAGCACGTCGGCGACGGCGCAGGCGTGCTGGCCGCCGGCGCCGCCGAAGCTGGTGAGCGCGTATCGGGTGACGTCGTGGCCGCGCTGCACGGAGATCTTCTTGACCGCGTTGGCCATGTTGAGCACGGCGATGTCGAGGAAGCCGGCCGCGACCTCCTCCGGGGAGCGCCGGTCGCCGGTGGCCGCGGCGGCGGTCTCGGCCAGCTCGGTGAACGCCCGCCGCACCGCGTCGCCGTCGAGCGGCCGGTCGCCGTCGGGCCCGAAGACGGCGGGGAAGTGGCGGGGCTGGACGCGGCCGAGCATGACGTTGGCGTCGGTGACGGTCAGCGGGCCGCCGCGGCGGTAGCAGGCGGGGCCGGGGACGGCGCCGGCGGAGTCGGGGCCGACGCGGTAGCGGCGGCCGTCGAAGTGCAGGACGGAGCCGCCGCCGGCGGCGACGGTGTGGATGCTGAGCATCGGCGCCCGCATCCGTACGCCCGCCACCCGGGTGTCGAAGTCCCGCTCGAACTCGCCCGCGTAGTGCGAGACGTCCGTGGAGGTGCCGCCCATGTCGAAGCCGATGACGCGGTCGTGGCCGGTCTCGGCGGAGGAGCGGACCATCCCGACGACGCCGCCGGCGGGGCCGGAGAGCACCGCGTCCTTGCCGCGGAAGTGGCTCGCCTCGCGCAGGCCGCCGTTGGACTGCATGAACTGGAGCCGGATGCCGGGCAGTTCGCCGGCGACGCGGTCGACGTAGCGGCGCAGGATCGGCGACAGATAGGCGTCGACGACGGTGGTGTCGCCGCGGGGTACGAGCTTCATCAGCGGGCTGACCTCGTGGCCGCAACTGATCTGCGTGAAGCCCGCGTCGCGGGCCTGCTCGGCGACCGCGCGCTCGTGATCGGCGTAGCGGTAGCCGTGCACGAGGACGACGGCGACGCTGCGGTATCCGTCGCGGTACGCCTCCGCCAGCGCCGCGCGCGCGGCGTCGAGGTCGAGCGCGCGTACGACCTCGCCGTGGGCGCCGACGCGCTCGGGCACCTCGATCACCCGCTCGTACAGCGCCTCGGGCTTGAGGATGCGGCGCTCGAAGAGCAGCGGCCGGTTCTGGTACGCGATCCGCAGCGCGTCCCGGAACCCTTCGGTGACGACGAGCGCGGTCGGCTCGCCCTTGCGTTCGAGGAGGGCGTTGGTGGCGACGGTGGTGCCCATCTTGACCACCTCGACGCGCTCCGCGGGCACCGGCTCGTCCGGCCCGAGGCCGAGCAGCAGCCGCACGCCGGCGACCGCCGCGTCGTCGTGGGCGCCGTACCGCCCGGGGTCGTGCGAGAGCAGCTTGCGGGCGACCAGGGTGCCGTCCGGTCGTCTGCCCACCACGTCGGTGAACGTGCCGCCGCGGTCGATCCAGAACTGCCAGCGTCCCGTCATGCGCTCATTGTCGCAGGCCGCGACCGTACGTGAAGGACGCGTGACGGACGTCAGCCGGCGGCGCCGTCGGGCGTGATGCGGGTGCGTACGGTGCTCTGCACGTCGCCGTCCTCGGCGGGGTCGGCGGCGAGGCTGCGCAGCCTGGCGACGACGCGGGCGTCGGCGGTCTCGGCGTGCCGGGCGCCGATCTCGCGGGTGGTGTCCTCGCAGTCCCACAGGCACTCGACGGCGAAGGAGGCGGGGAACGACGGGTCGGTGGCGGCCAGCGCGCGGGCGGTGACGCCGCGGAGCTGCGAGCTGCCCGTCTCGCGGTAGATGTGCCGGAGCACGGGGGCGGCGGAGGCGATCGCCAGCCGTCCCGCGCCGGCGACCAGGGCGCACAACTCCGGTGCGTCCGGCCCCTCGTCGCGTACGCAGCGCAGCAGCACGGACCGTACGGCACGGGCGTCGCACGCGGCGCCGCGGCGGGCGAGCATCACGCCGGCGGCGGTGCCCAGCGCGTCCTCGCGCACGGCCCAGCGCCGCGCGGTGCCGAGGGCGGCGGTGGAGCACATCCGGCCGAAGGTGGCGAGCGCGGCCTCCGTGAGGGTTTCGGAGGGCGCGCAGGCGGCGGCCTCGATCAGGTCGTACGCCTCGGGGTCGCCGGTCGCCGCGAGGTGGGCGACGGCGGCGGCGCGGGCGCCGTCGCGCGTGCCGAGGGCCGCGACGAGCAGTTCGGGGCGGTCCTCGGGCCCGGCGACGGCGGCGAGGCACCGGGCGGCGGCGTCGTGCCGGGGCTGGGCCGGGTACTGCTCCAGGCCGTCCTGGGCCCAGTCGAGGATCTCGGTGACGCTCCAGCCGGGCCGCGGGCCGCGGGAGCTGAGCTGGCGCTGCCAGCGGTCGAAGCTCTCCTGCTCCTGCGCCGCGCGCACCCGCTCGCCCAGCTCGGGGTCCTCGGCCCACAGGCGCCAGGGCCGCGGCTCGAACGCGCCGCGCATCTCCTCGGCCAGCTCGCGCTCGCCCTCGGGGGTGCGGGGGAAGCGGGCCAGCACGTGGGGGGCGAGGGCGCGGAGCCCGGCGTCGTCGTCGCGCAGGGCCAGCTCGTCCAGGGCCCACTGCCAGCAGCCGCCGGTGGCGGCGTAGCGGCGGAGGAGCTTCAGGGCGTCGTCGCGGCCGTACGAGGCGAGGTGGCCGAGGACGGAGAGGGTGAGGCCGGTGCGCTGCTCGTCGGGGCGCAGCACGTCGTCGGGGGCGAAGAGGTGGTCGGCGAGGGCGTCCACGGGGGCGTCCAGCTCCAGGTAGAGCCGGGCGTAATAGAGCGAGCGGTTCTCCACCTGCCAGTCGTGCCTGGGGTCGTCGAGCACGCACCGGTAGAGCGCCTGGAGGGCCTCGGCCCGGGGCGCGGCGAGTGCGTGCAGGGTCCCGTCGCCCCGGCCTCGCTGGAGGAGGCCGAGGAGGGTGCCGCTGGGCGCTATGGCTGGCTCGAACATGACGTCAGCATCCGGTGTGGTGGGACCGCTGGCAACGGAATTTCCCGCGGAACGGACAGACCGGGCTACCGACCGGCTGCCGGCTCCATTGCCGCGGCAGCCTACTGGAGTGCGGAGACCGGGAGAAGTGCGGTTGTGAATCGACCAGGAAGGCATATGCCAGACGCATCTGCTTGGGTCTCGCAAAACACCTTACGCAGCGTCGCCGCCTGTGCCACAGTCGTAACGGCGAACGCAGACCGGCAACGACGCCGGAGCCCGGGCCGGAAGGTATCGGAGATCACGTCATGGCCGCCGCCGCACGAGTCCCACGCGCCGCGGTTCCGCACGCAGCGGAGCAGCCCGAGCGCAGCGCCGTGGCCACGCTGCTGGGGCAGATCGCCCGGCTGCGCGGCAGCCTGGAGGCGGTACGGCGGGAGACGGTCGCCGCCGCGGGCGACGCCGAGGCGGCCGAGCTGCGCTGGCAGCGCGCGCTGTGCGACCTCGCCGCCCGGCAGCTCGACTGCGTGACGGTCCAGCTCGGGCAGTTGCGCGAGGGTCACCCGGTCGAGGGGGAGCCCGAGGGCCGCGAAGGGCGCGAGAGACACGGGCGAAGCCCTCGCGAGGAGGCCGCAGCGGACCCGCAGGACCCGCCGCAGCCCCGGGTCGGCAGCGCCGAGTGGCATCTGCTTTCGGACACCATCGACTGGTCGGACGACCTCTTCGAGATCTTCGGCAGGGACCCCGGCGACGGGCCGCTGGCGCTGGACGACCTGCCGTCCTGCTTCGACCCCGCCGACCAGCCGCGGCTGACCGCGATGGTCACCGACTGCCTCGTCGACGGCAAGCCGATCGACGGCGAGTTCCGCATCCGCCGCCCGGACGGCGACCTCCGCACCCTGCACGTCGTCGGCGAGCCCGTCCTCGACGCCGGCGGCGCGACGGAGTCGATGTGGACGGTCGTACGCGACGTCACCGAGCTGCGCCGCAGCCGGCAGGCGGTGCAGGAGTCGGAGTCCGCGCTCCAGCGCGAGCGGCACTTCGCGCACGCCGAGCGCCGCATCGCCCGGGAGCTGCACGAGTCGGTGCTGCCGCCGTGGTGCGGCGCGGTGCATCTGCCGGCCGGCGATCCGGCCGCGCTGACCGTGGCCGGGCATCACTTTCCGGCCGCCGCCGACGCCCTTGTCAGCGGCGTCTGGTACGACGCCCTGCCGCTGCCCGGCGGCCACACCCTGCTCGGCGTCGGCGACGTCGCCGGCCGGGGCGTGCCGGCCGCCGCCGGGATGACGATGCTGCTCGGCGCCCTGCGCGGCATGGCGCTGGGCGGGGCCGACCCGCGCACGCTGCTGGGCCGGGTCAACGAGCTGCTGGACGTCTCGGCGCAGCCGGTGCTCGTCGGCACGGTCTGCTGCCGCTACGACCCGCGCGAGCGCACGCTGCGCTGGGCCCGGGCCGCGCACGCCCCGCCGCTGCTGTTCCGCGACGGTGCGGGCCGCGCCCTGGCCGCGCCGGACGGCGTGCTGCTGGGCGCCACGGCGGACACGTCGTACGAGCAGGTCAGCGAGGTGCTGCGCCCCGGTGATCTGCTCCTGCTGCACACCGCGGGGCTCGGCGCGCACAGCCCGGTGCCGGCCCGCGAGCGGCTGCTCGCGCTCGCCCCGCGGTTCGCGGCGGCGCCCGGCGCGCAGGACTGCCTGCGGGCCGTCGTCGCGGAGTTCGGCGGCGGGCGCCGCGGTGACGACGCCTGCGTGCTCGTGGCGAAGGTGACGGGCTGAGCCACCGCGCCCGGCGGCCCGGCCCGTCACTCCCCACCCGTCCCCGTACGGCAGCCTCGCCCCGTGTGGCGCACGGGCGGGCGAAGCTCCGTCAGATGGGGCTCGTACGCCCCTTCGGGGCTCTCGGCAGCGTGTGTCTGATCTCCTCGCGCAGGGCACTGACGACGGGGTCGTCCGAGTACGGCGCGGTCAGCCGGTACGTCTCCCGCAACCGGTCCCAGGTGCGGTGCGAGGAGTTCTCGCCGATGCGGTCCAGCGCGAGCCGGGCGAACCAGTCGCCGCGGTCCGGGTCGTCGGCGAGGAAGCTCGCGGCGGCCATGGAGACGTAGTCGAGGATCTGGGAGCGCTGGCGGCCCTCCGGCCGCTTGGCGAGGGCCAGTTCCCCGTGCTCCCGGGCGCGGGCCGCCGCGGCGGGGTCGTGTTCGGCGAGCGTGCGGTAGGCCAGCGCCTGCATGCCGTGCAGGTCGGCCTCGTCGAAGAGCTGCATCCAGGTGGGCGGCGCCACGTCCCCGGGGTCGGCGGTGAACATCTCCTCGGCCTCGCCCAGCGTGCGCCGCACCGCCCCCGAGCGGCCCTTCGCCGCCAGCGCCCACGCCTCGATGGTGGAGAGCATCGAGCGCGCACGCGGGTGGGTCTGCGGTCCCGTCCCGGACTTGGCGAGACCGATCAGCTCCAGCGCGTCGTCCGGCCGGCCCAGGTGCATCATCTGCCGGGCGGCGCGGGACAGCGCCTCCGCGGCGCGCGGCCGGTCGCCGCCCTCGCGCGCGGCGTGCGCCGCGATGACGAAGTACCGCTGGGCGGTGGGCTCCAGGCCCACGTCGTGCGACATCCAGCCGGCCAGCACGGCGAGGTTCGCCGCGACTCCCCACAGCCGGCTCTGGAGCGGCTCGGGGTGCCGGTACGCGAGCATGCCGCCGACCTCGTTGAGCTGGCCGACGACGGCCTTGCGCTGGAGGCCGCCGCCGCGTTCGGCGTCCCAGGCGCGGAAGACCTCGACGGAACGTTCCAGCGCATCGACTTCCTGGGCACCGACCGGCGTCGCCTCGTACCTGCCGAAGCGGGCGGGTTCGAGGGTGACGGTGCCGCCGCCGGCGGCGGTGCCCGGGGGAACGGGGTCGGAGTGCAGCCACTCGTGCATGGAACCGGTCAGTGCGGAGCCGGCCGCGAGCGCGGTACCCGCGCCCACCAGGCCACGTCGATTGAGCATGAGGTCCATTCCCGTGAATTCGGTGAGGACCTCGGCCGTCCGCTCGGGGGCCCAGGGCAGCGCTTCGTCGGACTGTCGCCTGGCCCTGCCGGGCCCTCCGGCCCGTTCGAACCCGAGATCCTCGGTGGTCACGACACGGCCGAGCCGCTCGGTGAACAGGGCCGCCAGCACCTTGGGCACCGGCTCGCGCGGGATCTCGCCCGTCTCGATCCAGCGCCGCACCCGCGAGGTGTCGGTCGCAAGCTGGGGGTGGCCGGTGGCCGCCGCCTGCCGATTGACCAGCCTCGCCAGCTCGCCCTTCGACCATCCGGTCATCCCGAACAGGTCGGCGAGCCTGGTGTTGGGTCCCTTGCTCACGTCAAGCCCCCGGGGTCTCGGCTCACTTGACAGTACCGACGGGCCGAAGGCCCGGCGAGCATTCGCCAGGGTTCGCCAGGGTGCGCCAGATGGTGTGCCACCCGTATAGCGGTGTGGGCTATGACTGCGCCAACCGGCCCCGGAATCCGGGGCACATGCCAGCCGCACTGTCCCCCTGGACGCCCCAGCTCAGCGCCGGGGACCGGACCCCCCAGCCGGTCACCCGGACGAGTCACCGGGGAGGGGAGGGCAGCGTCGGGTGGCCTGGGGTGGCGCGCAACCGGCCCGTGCCTGAAGGGATCTGTCTCGCCCATGTACGCAGCATCGGCATCCGTGTCCGCACCCGTCCGTACGGTACGCCCGCCAGCCCCGCACCGGACCGCGGCCGGAGGAGCGCCGTTCCTCGACCCGGGCCGGGCACCGGCCGCGGGCGCGCGCCTGCGACAGCTCCCCGCCACCGCACGCCGGCCCGTCAGCGGCCGGCTCGACCTGACCGGACCGCAGGGGGCGCTGCTGCGCGCGGCCGTCGAGTCGGTGCACCGCGTCGTCCCCGACTTCCACCCCGTGCAGGTGCTGCGCCGCAGCAGCCGCACGGTGCTGCTGGTCGGCTCGGCGGGCCGGACGACGGCGGTGGCGAAGTGCCTGGTCGACGAGTCGGCCGCGCGGGTGGAGAAGCTCCGGCAGGAAATAGCGGCCTACCGCACGTTCGTCCGGGCCCGCCCGCCCGTACGCGTGCCGCGGCTCATCGCCGCCGACCCGGAGGGCTGCACGCTCGTCATCGAGCGCACCCCCGGCCGCGCCGCGGCGCTCCAGCGGCATCCGCTGGAGGTCCCGCCGCACGCCGACGTGCGCGCGACGCTCGCGGCGCTGGTACGGATCGGGATGTGGCAGCCCCCGGCCGGCGCGTTCGGCGCACCGCTCGACTACGGGACGCAGCTCGGCCGGTACCACGAGCTGGGCCTGCTCACCGACCGCGACATGGGTGACCTCCAGACGCTGCTGCACGGCATCGGCCCGGGGCACCTCCAGTTCTGCCACGGCGACGCGCTGCTGTCGAACGTGCTGCTGTCGCCCGCGGGCCCGGTGCTGGTCGACTGGGAAGAGGCCGGCTGGTACCTCCCGGGGTACGACCTCGCGACGCTCTGGGCGGTGCTGGGCGAGGGCTCGCCGGCGCGCAGGCAGATCAGCCAGCTCGCCCAGGCAGGCGGAACGGTTCACCGGGACGGGTTCCTGGTCAACCTGATGCTCGTGCTGGTGCGCGAGGTCCGTACGTACGAGGCCGCCGTGCAGCGGGCGATGAAGGACCCGGCGCCGCCGGTCGGCGTGCACAGCGGGATGACCGCGGGGGAGGAGCACCGGCTGCTGCTGCGCCGGCTCCACGACGACGTGCAGATGGCGCGCCGCGCGGTGCGGGCGGCGGTCGGAACGCGGTGAGCCAGGCGGGGTGGCGATCCGTGACACCGCCACCCCGCCCCGCTCGCCCCGTCCGGGCGCAAACGGCCTGACGTGCGGCGACTCGCCACCCACATGATTGACGGCCTGTCAGGTCAGCCGGTAGTGCTGGGTGATCGT
The DNA here is from genome assembly GCF_045781775.1 of Streptomyces sp. 184. Lineage (NCBI taxonomy): Bacteria > Bacillati > Actinomycetota > Actinomycetes > Kitasatosporales > Streptomycetaceae > Streptomyces > Streptomyces sp. 184. The sequence continues at coordinate 4,590,185 of NZ_CP123230.1, forward strand.
TCGCCTACGCACCCCGGAGGACCCCGTGCCAGGACGCCTCGCGCGCTGCGCCGCCACCGCCGTCCTGCTGCCGCTGCTCGCCGCGGGCTCGCCCGCGGCGGGCACGGCCGACGGCGCCCGTGCCGGCGCCGGGTCGCTCCAGACGTCGTTCGCCGAGGCCGCTCGGCGGTACGGGGTGCCGGAGAGCGTCCTGCTGGGGGTGGCGTACCTGGAGTCGCGCTGGGACGCGCACGGCGGTGCGCCGAGCGTGGCCGGCGGCTACGGGCCGATGCACCTGACTGACCTGCGCACGGCGACGGGCGAGGACGGCGGCCGGGGTACGCAGACGGTGCAGCGCGCGGCGCGGCTGACGGGGATCCCGGCGGCCCGGCTGCGTGCCGACCCCGGGGCCAACGTGCGCGGCGGGGCGGCGCTGCTCGCCGACCACGGCCGCCGGCTGGGCGCGGAGCGGAGCGACGGGGCGGCCGGGTGGCACGCGGCGGTGGCGGCGTACGCCGAGGCCCCGGACGCGGCGACGGCGCGGAGGTTCGCCGACGAGGTGTACGCGGTGCTGCGCGCGGGCGTGCGCCGTACCACCGACTCCGGCGAGACGGTCACGCTCCCCGCCGCCGCTCGCGCGAACACCGCCGCCGCCCCGGCGCTCACCGCCGCCGTCCCCGCCGCCCACCGGGCCGCTCCCGCGCAGGCCGAGTGCCCCCGCGCGCTGGCCTGCGAGTGGGTGCCCGCGCCGTACGAGGAGTACGAGGGGAAGGACGGCAAGCCCGACTACGGTAACCACGACAAGGCGCGCCGCCCCCACGACCAGCGGATCCGGTACATCGTCGTGCACGACACCGAGGGCGGCTACGACGGTTCCGTCCAGGCCGTGCAGGACCCCGAGTTCGTCTCCTGGCACTACACCCTGCGCTCCTCGGACGGCCATGTCGCCCAGCACGTACGCACCCGGGACGTGGCCTGGCACGCGGGCAACTGGCAGGTCAACGCGCAGTCGATCGGTCTGGAGCACGAGGCGCGGCTGACCGACCCGGACGCCTGGTTCACCGAGGCGATGTACCGCTCGTCGGCACGGCTGGTGCGCTATCTGGCGCACGAGTACGACGTGCCGCTGAACCGGCAGCACGTCATCGGCCACGACAACGTCCCCGCGCCCGACCCGGAGCACGGCCCGGACATGCACACCGACCCCGGCCCGTACTGGGACTGGGCGCACTACTTCGACCTGCTCGGCGCCCCGCTGGAGCCCGCCGCGCACGCCGACGGCCGGGTCGTGACGATCCGCCCCGACTACGCCTCCCACCGCCCCGAGTACACCGCATGCACCGACGACACGGCCGCCGCCTGCCCGCCGCACGGCTCCGGCGCCGTCCGCCTGCGCACGAGCCCCGCCCCCGACGCCCCGCTGGTCCGCGACCCCGGGCTGCACGGCGACGCCCCCTCCTCCACCGGCGTGAACGACACCGGAGCCCGCGCCTCGACGGGCCAGCAGTTCGCCGTCGCCGGCCGCCGCGGCGACTGGACGGCGATCTGGTACCTGGGCCGCAAGGCGTGGTTCCACAACCCCGCGTCCGCCCCCACGGCGATCGCGGACGACGGCGCGACGCTCACCCCGCGACCCGGCGCCGGCCCCGTGCAGGTGCACGGCCTCGCGCTGCCCGAGGCGTCCGCGTACCCCGAGGGCGTCGAGCCGAAGGAGCCCCGCCCGCTGCCGTACCGGCTGCGCCCCGGCCAGCGCTACGTCGTCGGCGACACCATGCCCGGCGAGTACTTCCACGCCCCCGGCCTCACCGACGAGACCGGCGCCGCGAGCCGCGTGATCCGGGGCCGCACCCTGTGGCACCAGATCCAGGTGGGCCACCGGATCGGGTACGTGAAGGCGGCGGACGTCACCGTGGCGCGGCCCCGGAGCGGGCGTCAGTCGAACGTGTAGGTGCGCCCCGCACGCGCGTTGAAGGTCTCCTCCCCGCCGGGCAGGAGGTCGCTGCGCAGGGTGAGCCGCCGCGTGCGACCGGCGTGCAGGACGATCCGGGTCGCCCGCCCGCCCTCCCACGTGATGTCGAGCGTCGCACCCCCGCGGGCCCGCAGTCCGCGTACCGAACCCGAGGCCCAGGCGCCCGGCAGGGCGGGCAGGACCTCGATGGGCCCGTGCTGGCTCTGGAGGAGCATTTCCGCGATGCCGGAGGTGGCGCCGAAGTTGCCGTCGATCTGGAACGGCGGGTGGGTGTCCCACAGGTTGGGCAGTGTGGAGGACTTGAGCTGTTCGCTGAGCATCTTGTGCGCGTGGTTGCCGTCGGTCAGCCGCGCCCAGAAGTTGATCTTCCAGGCCTTGCTCCAGCCCGTCCCGCCGTCACCGCGCGCCGTCAGCGACACCTTCGCCGCCTCCGCCCACTCGCTGCCCACCTCGATCTGCCGACCGGGGTGGAGGCCGAAGAGGTGGGAGACGTGCCGGTGGTCGTTGTTCTGGTCGTCCAGATCCTCCTTCCACTCCTGCAACTGCCCCCACGAGCCGATCCGCAGCCCCGGGTCCAGGTCCCGCAGCGCCTGCTCCAGCCGCCCGCGGAACGCCCGGTCGTCGCCGAGGGTGCGGGCGGCCTCCAGCGTGGAGGTGAACAGGTCGAACACGATCTGCTGCGACATCGACGCCCCGGCGGTGAAGTCGCCCTGCTCGGGCGAGTAGCTGGGGGTGACGACGAGCTTGCCGTCGCGCGGGTCGGTGCGCAGGTTGGCGAGCCAGAACTCGGCGGCCTCCTTCATCGCCGGGTACGCGGTCCTGCGCAGGTAGTCCGTCGAGCCGCTGAAGCGGTAGTGCTCGTACATCTGCTGCGTCAGCCAGGCGGCGGCCTCGGGGAACCAGAAGGAGGTGGCCCAGTTGTGGACGCCGGTGAAGCCGTACGGGTTCGTCTCGTTGTGCACGACCCAGCCGCCGCTGCCGAACAGCTCCTGTGCGCTGACCCGCCCGGGGGCGCGCAGGGCCTGCACGAACTCGTCGTACGGGAGGGTGGTCTCGGCGAGGTTGGTCATCTCGGCCGGCCAGTAGTTCATCTGGAGGTTGATGTTGACGTGGTAGTCGGCGCTCCACGGCGGGTTGGTGACGTTGTTCCACACGCCTTGCAGGTTCGCCGGTGTCGAGCCGGGCCGTGAGGAGGCGATGAGCAGGTAGCGCCCGTACTGGAAGAACAGCTCCTCCAGCGCCCGGTCGGCGGCCGAGCCGGACCCGTAGCCCGCCAGCAACTCGTTCGTGGGTACGTCCGGCACCTGTCCGCCGACGTCGAGGGCGACGCGGTCGAACAGCTCGCGGTGGTCGGCGACATGGCGCCGCAGCAGCTTCGCGTACGGCGTCCGGGCCGCCCGGTCGACGGCGCGCCCGACCCGCTCGTGCGGGTCGGCGCCGCGGTAGTCGGGGTAGGTGTCGGCGTAGTCGGTGCCGGCGGCCAGCACGAACCAGGCGGCGTCGGCGCCGCTGACGGTCAGCGTGCCGTCCCCGGCGGTGACGCTGCCTCCGTCGGTGAGCAGGCGGATCTGCGTCTCGAAGACCAGCCCGTTGTCCTCCAGGGCACCGCGGATCGTCAGCCGGTCGCCGGTCGCGGTGGCCTCGAAGTCGTCGCGCGGCGAGGTGTAGCGCAGGGTGAACGACACCCGCCCCGGCCGGTCCGCGGCGAGCCGGCCCACGGCCACCGAGTCGGGGTACGAGACGAAGAACTCGCGCAGGTGCCGGGCGCCCTCGTGCTCGTACGCCACGGTGGCGACGGCCCGCCCGAGGTCGAGCCCGCGGCGGTACGTGCCGTCCGGGGCGCCGGGCGCGGCGGTCAGGTCGAGCCGGAGGTCGCCGAGGATCTGGTACGCGCCGAAGCCGTGCTTGGGCTGGCCCAGCTCCGCCGCGATGGTCTCGGGGCTGAGCCGGCCCTCGGCGTCGATCCGGTCCTGCACCGCGGCCAGTGCGCCGGGCCGCGGTTCCGTCCAGTTGCCGAAGTCGTAGCCGTCGGAGCCGGGGCCGCCGGTCCACAGGGTCTTCTCGTTGAGCGTGAGCTGTTCGGAGGCGAGCGTGCCGAACACGCCGACGCCCAGGGCCCCGTTGCCCAGCGGCAGCGATTCGCGCTCCCAGTCGGTGGCGGGCTTGTCGTACCAGAGGCCCAATTCATCGGAGGTATCAACGGAATCGGAAGCGAACGCGTCCCCGGAGAAGACGGTCGGTCCCATGGCTATCGCACCTGCGGCGCCGATAGCGGACTTGACAGTGGTTCTTCGCGAGATCCCCTCAGTCATGCCGCGTCACGCTAGAGGTCCGATGACTGCATGACAAGACATCGCACAGCACCCCGCGTTGGCGGGGGTGGGGGGACGTGGGGGGCGAGGCAGGGCGGGGGCGGTTTTCAGCCCTGCTGGAACAGCTCCGCGGGCAGCGGCTTGAGCAGCGCGTACAGATCCTCGGAGATGGGACGGTCCCACGCGGCGATGGTGACCAGCACGCGGTCGCTGCGGTCGAACTGCACGCAGGAAACGCGGCTCTCGGAGAGTTTCAGCCGGCGCACGATCAGGAGGTTGTCCCCCTGCATCACGGGCGCGTCCTCGACGTCGGTGACGGTCACCGGCTCGTCGTGCTCCAGCGCCAGCAGCAGTTGCGCGACCTCGAAGGGCGGCTGGCCCTCCGGTACGTCGCGCGCGGGCGAGCCCTCCGGCAGGTTGCCGATGATCATCGCGGGCCCGCGGCCACCGAACAGGTCGTACCGCAGGAAGACCCCCTGGCAGCTCCCGTCGGGGCCGGGCAGCAGGCCGGCGCCGAGGTCGCCGGGCCAGTCGCCCGGGTCCATGGCCAGGACGTCGAAGTCCGGGCCCGCGGGCTTGGCGGCGCTGCTGCGGCGGCGGAGAAATGCCATGCACCAATCGTACGGGTCCCGCGGCACCGCCGACCCCCGGGGCGGCCTCCGCCATGCTGCCGATCCGGCATTGCCGGAAGCGGCGTACAACGGCTGCTACGCGAGTAGTGTCTCCCCGTCGACGACAGAGGAGGGGCCGGATGGCGGAATCCGGGGGCTTGCTGCGGGGACCGGAGGTGTGGGCGTACGTGCTGGACGGGCACGAACGGCTGCGCATCGCGCTGGCAGAGCTCACCGAGGGAAAAGAGCGCGGAGCGTCCAGACTGCCGGGCTGGACACGCGCACACGTGCTGTCGCACATCGAAGGCATCGGCCGGGCGCTCACACGCCAGGCGCGATACGCCCTGAAAGGCGAGCTGATCGAGGTGTACGACGGCGGCCGGCCGGCCCGCGACGCGGGCATCGAGGCCGGTGCGGTACGAAGCGCCGCCGAGTTGGCGGCGGCGGTCACGGCCGCCCTGGCGGAGGCGGAGGCCGTCTGGGGGTCGGTGGGCGACGCGGACTGGGACCGCCCGGTGCGCTACCGCGACGGCGACCTGCTGGGCGCGCTGCACTGCTGGTGGCGGGAGCTGGAGGTGCACACCGCGGACGCGGGTCTGGAGACCTGCTCGGCGGCCTGGCCGCGCGAGCTGTGCCTGCACCTCTTCGACTTCCTCGCGCCGCGCGCACCCGCCGGGCTCACGCTGGTCGAGTCGGACGGGCCCGTGCGGTACACGTTCGGCACAGCCGACGGCACCGAAGACCCCGCGGGCCGCCCGCCGGTGGTCAGGGGCAGGCTCACGGATCTCGCCGCGTGGCTGGCGGGCCGACGGCCCCACCAGCGGCTCGACGGCCTGCTGCCGGAGCTGGGTCCCTGGCCGTGACACGGGTCGTGAACCACTGGCGGGCCGGCCTCACGGCCGTACCGCCGCAGGTGTGGCGGGAGACGGACGCCGACGTACTCGTCCTGGCAGACAACAAGCTGACGCACGTCCCGGACGACATCGCCGCCCTCACCCGGCTGCACACCGTGGACCTCGGGCGCAACGCACTCGCCGCTGTGCCCGAGGCCCTCGGGTCGCTGCCCGCCCTGACCCGCTGCCTGTACCTGCACGACAACCGGCTGACCCGGCTCCCCGCCGCGCTCGGCCGGCTCACCGCCCTGGGCTACCTCAACGTCGGTGAAAACCCCCTGCAAGCCCTGCCCGAGGAACTGGGCGAGATGGCGGGCCTGCAAGAACTGCGCGCGCAGCACTGCGGGCTGGCCCGGCTGCCGGAATCCATCGGGCGGCTGTCCTCGCTGCGCGAACTGTGGCTGCGCGGCAACGCGCTCACGGCCCTGCCCGACTCGGCGGCGCAGCTCCACGAGCTGCGCGAGCTGGAGTTGCGCGAGAACGCGCTGCGGTCCGTGCCCGCCGCACTGGCCGGGCTCCCCCTGCTGCGCCGTCTCGATCTACGGGCCAACGCGCTCCGCGACGTCCCGCCCTGGCTGGCGGAGCTGCCCGCGCTCGAAAAGCTGGATCTGCGCTGGAACGACGTCGAAGGCACCGAAGCCCCGCTCGTCGCGCTGCGCGAGCGGGGCTGCGCCGTGCTGGCGTGACCCGGGCCGGACCACGACCGCGGCGTGACGGGTCAGGTCAGGTCGAACTCCCCGTCACGAGCGCCGAGGACGAAGGCACGCCACTCCCCCGGGGTGAAGATCAGCGCGGGTCCCTCCGGGTTGCGCCCGTCGCGCATGGCGATATAGCCCTCCACGAACGCGATCTCGACGTCTCCCACCCCCTGGCTGCTCGACTGCCACGTGGCGCCTGTCAGATCGAGCTGCGGTTTCCCGCTGCCCGCCGCCGGCTGCTGAGTGGTGCTGTTGGCCACGTCCTGCTCCTCCCAGTGAGCGTCGTCCGCAGCCAGGGTATCCACGTCGGCGGGCGAGGGAACAGGCCACGATAGTGGGACCGCGGACGTGGTAAAGAGCAGCGAAGCGCACCCGCTCAGGCGCCGACTTCCTCCGCGGTCGTGGCGAGGTCCGCGACCACCGCGCAGTGGTCCGACGCCCACACCCCGCCGACCGGCGTGACCCCCGCCCGCCGCACGTCCCGTACGTGCCCCTCCCCCACCGGACCGGGCGGCCCCACCAGGAGGTAGTCGATCCGCGCGTCCCACTCCAGGATCCGCGCGGCGTGCGGGTTGGACAGGTCCCACGTCGTCCCGTCCGTCCCGGGGCGGGCGTAGCGCCAGGCGTCGTAGAGCACCTGCCCGCGCACGGCGGGCGCGGTCTTCGTACCGGACAGCAGCCGCATCTCGTCGGAGTCGGGCTCGGCGTTGAAGTCGCCGGTGACGACGGGCGGGAAGTCCCCGTCGCCGGTGCGCTCGTGGACGAACCGGGCCAGCGCCGAGACCTGCGCGCAGCGGGTGGCGGAGGCGTACGGGTACGAGATCAGGTGCGTGGTGAAGAACGGCACCTCCACACCCCCGGGCGCGGTCACCCGCGCGTACAGCGCCTGCTGCCCGTCCGGTTCCTCCTCGCCCGGCGGCAGCACGATGCTCGCCCGCTCGGCGATCGGCCAGCGGCTGAGCACCGCGTTGCCGACGTCGACCGTGGGATCGTCGATGCGCCGCTGCCAGCGTGCGGGCTGGGGCGAGGGCGTCCAGGTCCAGTGCATGCCCAGCTCGTTGGCGAGCCACCCGGCGAGGTTTTCCTTCTCCCGGCCCCAGACCTCCTGGAGCCCGACGACGTCGGGCCGCACGTCGCGGAGGGTCCTGAGAATGGCCTTGCTCCGCTCCTGCCACGGCCCGAAGCGCCACCAGAGATTCCAGGTCATGACGCGGATCATGCGTTCGTATCCCAACCACGGGCCGCCAGCTTTCCGATCAGAGGCTATCCCTACGGGCCCGGAATGATGTGCGAGAGTCGGGCGGATGGAGCTGATCGGGCGGGGACGAGACGCGGACGTGTACGCCCTGACGGCCGGCCGGGTGCTGCGGCGATACCGGTCCGGGGGCCCGGCGGAAGCCGAGGCGCGGCTGATGGCGTACCTCGCCGGCACGGGCTTCCCCGTCCCGCACGTGTACGACGCGAACGACACCGACCAGGTGCTGGAACGCCTCGAAGGACCGACCATGCTCACCGCGCTGCGCCGCCGTCCGTGGCGCGTCGCCGCGTACGGGCGCGTACTCGCCCGGCTCCACGACAGGCTGCACGCCGTGCCCGCCCCGGAGTTCCTGCCGCCCTCCCCCGCGTCGGGCAGCGGCGATCGCGTACTCCACCTCGACCTGCACCCGGACAACGTCGTGCTCACCCCCCGCGGCCCGTACCTCATCGACTGGCGCAACGCCGCCGCGGGCGACCCGGCCTGCGACGTGGCGATGACGGTCTGCATCCTGCGCGGCGTCGAACTCAGCCCACCGGAAGCCCTCGGCACACGCATCCTGCTCCGCGCCCTGCTCCGCACCACCCACACCGACGCCACTCCCGGCTACACCCACGCCCTCCCCGCGCGACTGTCCGACCCCAACCTCACCCCGGAGGAGGCACGGCGGCTGCGCCGGGCGCTGGGCGGATGAGCAGGAGGGCCTGTTTCGGCCCGCACGGGCGGTCCCGGTGTCTGCCCAGCGCGTCCTCAAGGCGATCGAAGCTCCGGGCTGAGGGACGGGCGTAGGGTCTGCGCATGACGCGCACATTGCAGTGCACCGTGCTCGACTGCCCGCGGCCCCGGGAGCTGGCCGCGTTCTACCAGGCGTTGCTCGGCGGAGAGGTCGACCGCCCGGACCCTCGCTGGTCCCTGGATGACGACTGGTCCACCCTGCACCTGCCGGACGGCGCGGTCCTCGGCTTCCAGCGGGCGCCCGGCCTCAAGGCACCGCGGTGGCCCGACCCGGACCACCCGCAGCAGTTCCACCTCGACATCGCGGTGGACGACGTGAAGGCGGCCGAGCGCGACGCGCTGGCGCACGGGGCGAAGCTCCTGCGGTACGAGGAGGACTGGGGCGTCTACGAGGACCCGGCGGGCCATCCGTTCTGCCTCGTACCGGAGTGAGAACACGCCGGACGGGCGGCCCGGGGGCCACCCGTCTCGGTCTCGGACGTCGCCGAACTCGCCGGTCCTGACGGCTGAGTTCGCCCACCGCCTGCACCTCCTGTGTCATCGGTGAACAACAGAAGGTAGTCATGACAGATGGCGCCCTACCTCCGATAGGCCATTTGCCGCACTTGCAGGCGGCGTTGTCCGGTGGCCTTGACACCAGGAACGCCCTGGAAGAAAGTTTCACCGTTCGTGCGGCGCTCGGAAGATTCTTTCAGAAGGGGTCGGAATCATGTCGAACGCACCGTCTGACAGAGGATGGGGTCAGTTGGGCCGACGGCGCTTCGCCGCCGGTGTACTCGCTACTGGAGGTGCGCTCTTCGTGGTCCCCGGTTCCACCGGCCTCCCCGCCCACGCCGCAGAGGCCACCGCCGCCGGCGGTGGCGCACCCGTGCTGCGACGCGGCAGTGCCGCGCGGGCCGGGCTGCTGGAGCCGCATCTGCGGCAACTGGTCACCGACGCCGAGAAGTTCCTCGGGCCGTCGCCGAAGTACCCCTGGTACGCCGGTGCCGTCATTCTCGCCGGGCGGGGGCGGACGGTGGCGTTGGAGCGGGCGATCGGGAAGGCCGTGCGCTACGAGGCGTACGACGAGGCCACCGACACCGGTGTCGAGCTGCCGGTGGAGCAGCAGGTCGACATGTCGATGGACACCGTCTTCGACCTCGCCTCCGTCTCCAAGCTCTTCACCTCTCTTCTCGCCGTCCAGCAGATCGAGCGCGGTGCGCTCGATCTGCACGCCGCCGTGGCCTCCTACCTCCCCGAGTTCGGCGCCGCGGGCAAGCAGGACATCACCATCCTTCAACTACTGACGCACACCTCCGGGTTCACCTCCTGGATCCCGCTGTACGCCGAGCCGACGTGGGAGGCCAAGCTCGCCCGGCTGTGGCGGGAGGCACCGGTCAACCCGCCGGGCACCAAGTACCTCTACTCCGACCTCAATCTGATCAGCCTCCAGCTCGTACTGGAGAAGATCACCGGCAAGTCTCTGGACCGCCTCCTCGCCGACGACATCACCGAACCCCTCGGCCTTCGCCACACCCGCTACAACCCTCCCGCCGAATGGCTTCCCCGCGTCGCCGCCACCGAGGACGCGCGCAAGCCTTGGTCGGGGCTCGACCGCGGGATGGTGCGCGGTGAGGTGCACGACGAGAACGCGTACTCCTTCGGCGGGGTCGCCGGGCACGCCGGGTTGTTCTCCACCGCCTGGGACCTGGCCATTCTGTGCCGCACCCTGCTGAACGGCGGCGCGTACGGGCGGACGCGGATCCTGAAGCGGGAGTCGTTGGAGTTGATGTTCACCGACTTCAACACGGACTTCCCCGGTGACGAGCACGGGCTCGGCTTCGAGCTGTACCAGCACTGGTTCATGGGCGCCATGGCCACCCCGGGATCCGCCGGTCACACGGGCTTCACCGGCACCGCCATCGTCATCGACCCGACGACCGACACCTTCCTCGTCCTCCTGGGCAATTCCGTCCACCCGGTACGCAACTGGCGTACCGGCAGCGCTCCGCGCGTTGCGGCGGGAACGAACCTGGCGCGTGCGGTGGCGGTGCGGCCGGAAGACGGGCGTACGGCGTGGTTCGGCGGGACGGCGAATCAGAAGACGTCGACGCTGACGCTGCCCGAGGTCACGCTGCGCGGCGAGCGGGGGGCGCTGGAGTTCGCGCTGTGGTGGGACACCGAGCCGCAGTGGGACAAGGTGCATCTGGAGGCGTCGGCGGACGACGGCGGGACGTGGGAGCCGGTGCCGTTCACCAGCCGCCCGCGGCGCGGCGGGGGCGGGGGCGGGGACGTACGGGAGCACGCGGAGGGTACGGCGGACGGGTGGTCCGGCCGGGTGTGGCACCGGGCGGTCGCCCCTCTGGGCGCCTGGCGCGGGCGGCCGGTGCGGCTGCGGTGGCGGTATGTGACGGACCGGCAGTACGTGGGGCGCGGGGTGTACGTGGACGACGTACGGGTCAAGGACGGGCACCGGGTGCTGTTCGACGACGGGCGCCGCGGGGACGCGGAGCGGGTGGAACTGGACGGCTGGACGGTGTCGGCGGACTGAGCGCGGACGGTCGGGGGCCCGGCCGGGGGCGCGGGCGCCGCTTCGCGGCGGGGTCCGCGCCCGGGGCGTTACGGGACCGGTGTGCCCGGGGCGTACGGCACGGGCCTGCCCGGCTCGTACCGCGTCCGGCGCGCCCCGCGCCCCCGGCGCCCTACCGGCCCAGCGCCGCCATCGCCGCGTTGTGGCCCGGGATTCCGCTCACGCCCCCGCCGCGCACCGCGCCCGCCCCGCACAGCAGCACGTTCGCGTGCCGCGTCTCCACGCCCCACCGCCCCGTCTCCTCCGTCGCGTACGGAAACGACAGCTCGCGGTGGAAGATGTTGCCGCCGGGGAGCCGCAGGTCGTGCTCCAGGTCGAGCGGGGACTTCGCCTCGATGCAGGGGCGGCCCTCGGCGTCGGTGGCGAGGCAGTCTGTGAGCGGTTCCGCGAGGTGCGCGTCGAGCTGGGTGAGGGTGGCGCGTAGCAGGGCCTCCCGTGCGGCGTCGTTGTCGTCGGAGAACAGGCGGGCGGGGGCGTGCAGGCCGAAGAGGGTGAGGGTCTGGTAGCCGTCGCGGGCCAGGTCGTCGGCGAGGATCGACGGGTCGGTCAGCGAGTGGCAGTAGATCTCGGCCGGCGGCGCCTGCGGGAGCCCGCCGGCGGCGGCCTCGCGATAGGCGCTCTCCAGGTCGGCGTAGCCCTCGGCGACATGGAACGTACCCGCGAACGCCTGCCGGGGGTCGACGCGCTCGTCGCGCAGCCGCGGTAGCCGCCGCAGCAGCATGTTGACCTTGAGCTGCGCGCCCTCGGGGCCCGGGTGCGCCGGCTCCTCCCCCAGCAGCTCGGCGAGGGCGACGGGTGACGCGCCGACGAGCACGGTGCGCGCGGCGACGGTGCCTTCGCCGTCCGCCGTCCGGTACGTCACCTCCGCGCGCTCGCCGTCCGTGTGCAGGGCGACGGCCTCATGGCCGGTGACGATCACCGCACCCGCGGCGCGGGCGGCGTCGGCAAGGGCGTCGGTGAACGCACCCATGCCGCCGAGCGGTACGTCCCAGTCGCCGGTGCCGCCGCCGATGACGTGGTAAAGGAAGCAGCGGTTCTGGGCGAGGGACGGGTCGTGGGCGGAGGCGAACGTGCCGATGAGCCCGTCGGTGAGCACGACGCCGCGCACGAGGTCGTCGGCGAACGCCGCCTCGACGGCCACGCCGAGCGGCTCCTCGAACAGCTCCCGCCAGGCGTCGTCGTCGCCGATCCGGGCCCGCAGCTCGCCGCGGGTGGGCAGGGGCTCGGTGAGGGTGGGGAAGACGCGCTCGGCGACGTGCTGCGTCATGCCGTAGAACCGCCGCCAGGCGTCGAACTCCCGGTCGCCGCCGGTCAGGGCGGCGAAGGACTCGCGGGTGGCGGAGCCGGGGTCGGTCTCGACGAGGAGGCCGGTGGGGCGGCCGGCGCGGACGGCGGGGGTGTAGGAGGAGACGGCGCGCTTGCGGACGGCGAAGGTCAGCCCGAGGTCGTTCACGATGGCGCGGGGCAGCAGGCTGACGAGGTACGAGTAGCGGGACAGCCGGGCGTCGACACCGGGGAACGTGCGGGCGGAGACGGCGGCACCGCCGGTGTGGTCCAGACGCTCCAGCACGAGCACGGAGCGCCCGGCGCGGGCGAGGTAGGCGGCGGCGACGAGACCGTTGTGACCGCCGCCGACGACGACGGCGTCGTAGCTGCTGCGGAGGGGCATGGCTCTTCGTAACACGGAAGATCGCGGCGGGCCAGAGGACGCGACTCGGGCTCCGCCCGGGAATGTGGGGCGGGGCGGGTTCGTACCGGAGCCGTGCGGGCTGGGGGATACGGAGGGCCGGACTCCAGGGCGCCCGCGCGCGGCGTCGGGGGAGGAGGCAGGGGCGGCCGCCGCGGCAGAGCACCCCCGCCGGATTGCCGGCCCTCGGCTCAGCCCGAGGTGCGGCGGGAGGCCGCGAGGCGGTAGACCTCCGCCGCTTCCGCCGTACGGCCCAGTTGCTCCAGGCAGTGCGCCTCGTCGTGGCGGCTCGACAGGGTCTCCGAATGGGCGTCGCCCAGCGTGCGTTCGCGGGCGCGGGCCACCTCGCGGTGCACCGTCAGTGCCTCCGCCCAGCGGCTCAGCCAGCCCAGCGCGACGGCGATCTCGCGGCGGCCCGCGAGGGTGTCCGCGTGGTCCGGGCCGAGGACCCGTTCACGTACCGCCGTGACCTCGCGGGCCTCGGTCAGCGCCTCGTGCCAGCGGCCGAGGCGGCCGAGGGTGACGCACCTTATATGGCGGGCGCGCAGCGTCTCGGGGTGCCGGGTGCCGAGGGTCTGCGTGCGGTCGGCGATCAGCGCCTCGTAGTGCCCGAGGGCCTCCTCGTGCCGGCCGAGGCGCCCCAGGCAGATGCCCGCCTCGTAGCGGGCGGCCTGGGTGTCGGGGTGCTCGCGGCCGAGGGTGGCGGCGCGGGCGGTGGCGACCTCGCGGTACGTCGCGAGGGCCTGCTCCCAGTGGCCGAGGCTGCCGAGCGCGTGGCCGACCTCGTAGCGGGTGACGAGGGTGTCGGGGTGGTCGGCGCCGAGCACGCGGGTGCGGACGGCGGTGACCTCGCTGGCGACGCGGTAGGACTCCTCGAAGCGGCCGAGGCGGCTGAGCGTGTACGCGAGGTTGTGGCGGCAGCGCAGGGTGTCGGGGTGCTCGTAGCCCATGGTGCGTTCGCGGTCCGCGAGCACGCCGCTGTAGACCTCCAGCGCCTCGGCGTGCCGGTTGAGCTGGCCGAGGGCGTACGCGGTCTCCTGCCGGACGGCGAGGGTGTCGACGTGCTCGCGGCCGAGGCGCCGCTCCCTGCCCGCGGCGGCGGTGCGGAACTCCTCCAGGGCCTCCGTCATGCGGCCGAGGCGGGCGAGGCAGAGGCCGGTCTGGTGGCGGGAGGCGAGGGCGTCGGGGTGGTCGCCGCCGAGCGCGGCGCCGCGTTCCGCGGCGAGCGCGCGGTGGGCGGCGGCGGCCTCCTCCCACCGGCCGAGGCGGGCGAGGCTGACGGCGGCGTCGTGCCGCCCGGCGAAGGCGTCGAGCACGTGCTGCGGCGCGGCGGGCAGCGCGGGTGGCGGGGCTGCGCCGGGGAGCGCGGGGGCGTAGGGGTGCGGCGGGTGGGTGGAGTGGGGAGGGGTGTGTGCGGAAGGCGGCGCGTGCGAGAAGGGGTGGTGCCCGGTACGGGGCCCGCCGGGCGCGGCGCCGGCACCGGACGCGTGCGAACCGCCCGGGCCGTAGAGCGCGGCGGAGCCGTGGCCGGGGTCGGCACCTGGACCGGCACCGGCACCGGAGGCGGGTGTGCCACCGGGCCCGTGCACCCCGGCGGAGCCGGCCGCGCTCCCCGGGCCGTAGGGCCCGGCGGAGCCGCCGCCCTGCTCCGCCGTACCCGGTCTGTACTGCGGAGGAGGGCCGGGGCTCGGCCCGGCGGGGGTCAAGCCGTAGGGGGAGGCGGGGGTCGGGCCGGTGCCGCGTTCCGGCCACAGGACCGGTGCCGCCGTCGGGCCCGGGGGCGTGGCGTTCGTCGGGGGCCAGGTGCGTAGCAGCGCGTCCTCCGGGCGCGGGGGCGTCGGGGTGGCGCGGGCACCGCCGGTCGCGCGTACGGAGCGGGCGCCCGTCGTCATGCCCGCCGTCCACGACGGCAGCCCGGCCTCACCACTCCCCCGGCTGTCCCTGCTGTCCCTGCTGTCGCGGCTCTCTCCGCTTCCCCGGGCCTCCCAGTTCGCCCCGCTCTCGCGGCCGTTCCCGTTCTCGCCGAACCCGCCGCTCGACCCGCTCCCCCAGCCCTCCCCGCGCCCTCCCGACCCGTTCCCCCGCCCCGGCCCCGCCGCCTCCGCCGCCGCGCGGCTTCCGCGCAGCCGCACCGACAGGTCCGCCGCGTCCGTCGGGCGGTCCTCGGGGGCCTTCGCGAGCAGGTCCAGTACGACCCGTTCCAGCGGCTCCGGGATCTCCGGGCGGTGCGTGCGCAGCGGTTCCGGCGGGGTGTCGCGGTGGCCGACGAGGACGGCCCAGGCGTCGTCCATGTCGAACGGCGGGACGCCGGTGGCGAGTTCGTACAGGACACAGCCGAGCGAGTACAGGTCGCTGCGGTGGTCGATGCCCCCGCCGCCGGAGATCTGCTCCGGCGACATGTAGTGCGGGGTGCCCATGGCCATGCCGCCCGCGCCGGTGAGCCGGGAGGTGAAGCCGATGTCGTGGGCGAGGCGGGCGATGCCGAAGTCGAGGATCTTCACCGTGCCGTCGCCGAGCCGCATGATGTTGGCGGGCTTCAGGTCCCGGTGTACGACGCCCTGGTCATGGGTGTACGCGAGGGCCGCCGCCACCTGCTCGGCGATGTCGATGACCTCCCCGACGGGCAGCGGCCGGTGCCCGGCCGCCTCCAGCAACTGGCTGAGGTTGCGGCCCTGGAGCAGCTCCATGACGAGGTACAGCACGCCCTCGTCCTCGCCGAAGTCGTGCACGACGGTGACGCCGCGGTGCTGGAGCAGCGCCGCGACGCGCGCCTCGCGCCGGAAGCGCTCCTGTATCGCGGTCGAGACCGGGTGTCCCTGGCGGTGCGGGCCCGCGGGCTTGAGGCACTTGACGGCGACGCGGCGGCCCAGGGACTCGTCCCGGGCCTGCCAGACCTCGCCCATGCCGCCGCGGCCGAGGAGTTCGAGCAGCCGGTAGCGGCCCTGGATCAGTCTGGTCTCCGCCATCTCCCCCTGCCGCCCCCGCCGTCGCCGCCTTCGCCGTCACCCGTGATCGTTACCCGTGGCCTTATCCCCCGACTCGTCCAGTATGGCTGCCGTCCGTACGAGCGTGGAAGGTGAGGGCCGCGATGTGGGACCGAGGCGGTCCATGGCTTTCAGTATGTTTCGCGGCGGCAGCCGCCAGCGCAGCCGGTCGGGTACGGCGCGCAGCAGGGCGGCCGTCGCGCGCAGCCTGCGGTCGACGGCGGCGGGCGGGGGCGCGGGGTGGCCGTAGAGCCGGTGGGCGCTCTCCGGCAGGGTGGCGTACGCGAGCCCGGCGATCCGGCGCCAGAGCAGGGCGCGGGCGGGCAGGAGGAGCGGGGGGACGGGCGGGCGGCGCAGGAAGTCGCCGACGTCGGCGGACTCGGGGGTGGCGGCCAGCTCGGAGGCCACCCGTTCGAAGTAGGCGGCCAGCGCCGCGGTGTTGCCGGGCACCGCCTGCGGGTCGAGGCCGACGAGGCGGGCGGCGGTGCGCTGTTCGCGTAGGTAGGCGTCGGCGTACGCGTCGGGGATCGTGAGGCCGGAGCGGCGGGCGACGTGGAGGTAGGAGTCGATCTCGGCGCAGTGCACCCAGAGCAGCAGCGCGGGCTCGTCCACGCGGTAGCGGTCGCCGGTGGCGGGGTCGACGGCGCGCAGGCGGCGGTGGATGCCGCGGACGCGCGCGCCGGCGCGTTCGGCGGCGGGGGCGGGGGCGTAGGTGACGGTGCCGACGAAGGCGGCGGTGCGCATGAGCCGGCCCCAGGCGTCGGCGCGGAAGTCGGAGTTCTGCATGACGCCGCGGACGGCGCGCGGGTGCAGGGCCTGGAGGTAGAGGGCGCGGACTCCGGCTATCCACATCACCGGGTCGCTGTGCAACTGCCAGGTCACGGACGCGGGCCCGAACAGCCCCGGATCCGGCTCCCCTTCGGGGCCGGCGAGGACTGCGGGCTCTTCGAGCCTGTCGGGCACGGCCATGCGGACCCCTCCCCACGGCGCGCGGGCGCCCGCCGTACGCCGGGTCCATTGTCACCCGCCGGGCGTGCGCGCCGGCGTCCGGGTTGCGGTCCGGTTCGTACGAGCGGGGGGAGGGAGCTTCGGGGTCAGGCGTCGGCAGGGGGGCGTACGCGGATCTTGGACTGGCCGTGCGGCAGCTTCTCCCAGTCCGCCATGAACTCCGCCCGCAGGCCGTGCTTCTCCGCGAGCGCCACCAGGGTCTCGGTGCGGTAGTAGAAGTCCTCGCGCAGCACGTGGTGTTCCTCGGTCTCCGTACGGTCGAAGGTGAAGTCGAACCAGCCGTCGGGGCGCAGCACCCTGCCGACGTGCGCGAGGCATTCGTCGATGACGTGCGGCGGGGAGTGGGAGAAGACGCTGTGCGCGTGGACGACGCGGAAGTGCCGGTCCGGGAGGAAGGCGAAGGTCAGGTCCCGTACGGGCGTCAGGCGCGGCAGCTTGTCCTGGAGCTTCTGCCGCACGATGGTGTCCTGGGCGGCGAAGAGGATGTCCGGGGAGATGTCGAGGCCGTAGTAGCGACCGCGCTCCAGGTAGTCGATGAAGCGCCAGCCGGCCCGCAGGTTGCCGCAGCCGATCTCCAGCATGCGGTCCCCGGGCCGCAGCCCGTGCTCCACGAGGTAGTCGAACTGCATCTTGCCCAGTGCCAGCCACCGGTCGTGCGACTTGCTGCCCACGGCCGCCTCCGGGTCGGCGGCGGAGTCGGAGCGCATCACGGCCCGGTAGTACGCGACGTGGTCGCGGCGGTGGCGCAGCCGCAGCCAGGCGTCGCGGCCGGCGCGGGCGAGGTAGCGGGGGACCCGGTCCGGGTGGCGGGCGGCGTAGCGGACGCGGTGTGTCAGGGTCGTCCGGTTTGCTGTCAGGTTCTTCCTCGGCAAGGTGCACCCCAGGTGAATTCGGGTGGAACGGACCGGACGGTGGGCGCAGAGTCTAGGTGCCGAACAGGCATCCGCAAGCGGGCCGCACCGACGTGGGGCTGTTCGGGCGACGTACGCGAAACCTCCCGTACGGGTGTACCTCCGACGCCTGCTCAGGGAGTGACCGGGACCGCCCCTGCCGTGATACTGGGCAAGCCAGAACCGATCGTCACCGGGCGCGAACGCCACCGGAGGTACCCCATGCGAATGCTCATCAACGTGCCGGAGACCGTGGTGCCGGACGCCCTGCGCGGCATGGCCGCCGCCCACCCCGACCTGTCCGTGGACGTCGAGAACCGGGTGGTGGTACGGCGCGACGCGCCCGTCACCGACAAGGTCGGCCTCGTCTCCGGCGGCGGCTCGGGGCACGAGCCGCTGCACGGCGGCTTCGTCGGCCGCGGGATGCTGGACGCCGCGTGCGCCGGCGAGATCTTCACCTCGCCCGTGCCGGACCAGATGACGCGCGCCGCGGCGGCCGTGGACGCCGGCCGGGGCGTGCTGTTCATCGTCAAGAACTACACCGGCGACGTGCTGAACTTCGACATGGCCGCCGACCTCGCCCAGGACGAGGGCATCCAGGTCGCCAAGGTGCTCGTGGACGACGACGTGGCCGTGACCGACAGCCTCTACACCGCGGGCCGCCGCGGCGTCGGCGCGACGCTCTTCGTCGAGAAGATCGCCGGGGCCGCCGCCGAGGAGGGCGCGCCGCTGGAGCGGGTGGAGGCGCTGGCCCGCAAGGTCGTGGAGTCCTCGCGCAGCTTCGGCGTCGCGCTGAGCGCCTGTACGACGCCGGCCAAGGGCAGCCCCACGTTCGACCTGCCGGACGGCGAACTGGAGCTGGGCATCGGCATCCACGGCGAACCGGGACGCGAGCGGCGGCCGATGATGACGTCACACGAGATCGCCGACGTGTCGGTGGACGCGGTGCTGGAGGACCTGCGGCCGACGGGCCCGGTGCTGGCACTCGTCAACGGCATGGGCGCCACCCCGCTGATCGAGCTGTACGGCTTCAACGCCGAGGTGCAGCGGGTGCTGACGGAGCGGGGGGTGTCGGTGGCCCGTACGCTCGTCGGGAACTACGTGACCTCGCTGGACATGGCGGGCTGCTCGGTCACGCTGTGCCAGGCGGACGAGGAGATGCTGCGGCTGTGGGACGCGCCGGTGCGCACCCCGGGGCTGCGCTGGGGCCTCTGAGCGCGGCGGGCCCGCGGTGTCGCGGTCCCGCGAGGAGCAGGGCGCAGTACGGGCGCGGATACGGGTCCGGAAGGATCCGTGGAAGCAAGGTCCGTAGATGAAGGTTCGAGAAGGGATGGGGCACGTGCTCGACGCGGAATTCTTCCGCCGCTGGATGCTCACCACCGCGGCGGCCGTCGACCGGGAGGCCGACCGCCTCACTGAGCTGGACTCGGCGATCGGCGACGCCGACCACGGCGCCAACCTCAAGCGCGGCTTCACCGCCGTGCGCGCGGCCCTGGAGGACGGGCCGCCGCAGACGCCGGGCGCGGTTCTGGTGCTCGCCGGGCGGCAGTTGATCTCGAAGGTCGGCGGCGCCTCGGGACCGCTGTACGGCACGCTGCTGCGCGGCACCGGCAAGGCACTCGGCGACGACGCCGAGGTCACCGACGCGGCGCTGCACGCGGCGCTGGACGAGGGCGTGGGCGCGGTCGCCAAGCTCGGCGGCGCGGCGCCCGGCGACAAGACGATGCTCGACGCGCTGGTGCCCGCCGTGGCGGCGCTCGGCGACGGCTATGCCGCGGCGCGTGCGGCGGCGGACAAGGGCGCCGAGGACACCGTTCCGCTGCGGGCCCGCAAGGGCCGGGCCTCCTACCTCGGCGAGCGCAGCGTCGGGCACCAGGACCCGGGCGCCACGTCGTCGGCGCTGCTGGTCGGCGCGCTGGCCGAGACGGCGGAGGCGGTGTCCGGTGGCTGACGGCCCGCTGGTCGGCGTCGTGCTGGTCTCGCACAGCTCCGCCGTCGCCGAGTCCGTGGCCCGGATGGCGGTCGCGCTGGCGGGCGTGGACACGGTGGCCGTCGAGCACGCGGGCGGCACGGCGGACGGCGGCTTCGGCACGGACGCGGACCGCATCGCGGCGGCGGCGCGCACGGCGGACCGGGGCGCGGGCGTGGGGCTGCTGGTGGACCTGGGCAGCGCGGTGCTGACGGTCAAGTCGCTGGTGGAGGACGAGGAGCTGCCGGCGGGGGCGCGGCTGCTGGACGCGCCGTTCGTGGAGGGCGCGGTGGCGGCGGTCGTCACGGCGTCGACGGGGGCCGATCTGGACGCGGTGGAGGCGGCGGCGCAGGAGGCGTACGGCTACCGCAAGCGGTGAGCGGGGCGGCGGGGGCGCTCGGGGTCTCCGGGGGTTCTGGGGCTTCCGGGGTGCTTCCTGGGACGCCTGGGGCGGGCGGGATGCCCGGGGTGTCCGCGGTGTCCGGGGCGGGAGCGGATCCGGGGGCGATCTCGGCGGCCGCGTTCCGGGTGCAGGTGTGTTCGGCGGGGAAACAGTCGGGGATACGGGCGGCGGCGCGCGCAGGCGCCGCCGGACACGAAGGGGCGGGACGACCGTGAAGATAGCCGTGTTCGGCGCGGGCAGCATCGGCTGCCATCTGGGCGGCATGCTGGCGGAGGTGGCCGACGTGACCTTAGTCGGCCGGCCGGCGGCGATGGACGCACTGCGCTCCCGCGGCCTGCTGCTGACCGGCGGCGGCCGGGCGGAGCGCCGGGTCGCGCCGGCCGACGTACGCCTGGCGACCGGGGCGCAGGCCGCCGCCGGGGCCGACTACGTCCTGGTCACCGTGAAGTCCGCGGCCACCGCGCAGGCCGCCCGCGAGCTGGCCGGGCACCTGGCCCCCGGCGCGGCCGTCGTCAGCTTCCAGAACGGGCTGCGCAACCCCGCGCTGCTGCGCGAGGAGCTGCCGGGGCGGACGGTGCTCGCGGGGATGGTCCCGTACAACGTGGTGCAGGCCGCGCCCGGGGTGTACCACCAGGGCACCGCGGGCGTGCTGATGGTCGACGGGGGCGAGCGCTCGGCCCCGCTGGTGGCGGCGATGGCGCAGGCCGGGCTAGAGGTCGAACAGCGCGACGACATGCCCGAGGTGCAGCACGCGAAGCTGCTGATGAACCTCAACAACGCGATCAACGCACTGTCCGGGCTGCCGCTGCGGGAGCAGCTCGGCCAGCGCGCCTACCGCGCGTGCCTGGCGCTGTGCCAGCGCGAGGCGCTGGCCGCCTTCCGCGCGGCGAACCTGGCCCCCGCGCGCCTCGGCCCGGTGCCGCCCGGCATCACGCCGCTGGTCCTGCGGCTGCCCGACCGGCTCTTCCGCCGCCTGGCGGCGGCGACGCTGCGCGTGGACGCGCAGGCCCGCTCCTCGATGTGGGACGACCTCCAGCGCGGCCGGCAGACGGAGATCGACACGCTCCAGGGCGAGGTGACGGTGCTGGCGGCGCGCCACGGGCTGCGGGCACCGGCGAACGCGCGGCTGGCGGAGCTGGTCGTGGAGGCGGAGTCCCGGGGCGCGGGCGAGGCGCGGCGCTGGAGCGGCGCGGAGCTGCTGGCGGAGCTGACGGCGGCGTCGGAGGGCGCGGGCGGCGCGGGACGCGGCTGAGGGGACGCGGCAAAGGGGGCGGCGGGGGCGCGTCGGGCGGTTCCCCGCGGGGCGCGGGGACGCATGCCCGGTGGTGCGGGCGCGCGGCGCGGCTCATGGGCTCGTACGGGGCGCACCGACGCCCGGCGTGCGGGCCCCGGCCGCGCTCCGCGCGCCCGCGCTACCCGACCGGCGCCGCCGCCTCGGCGAACCACGTCGGGCCGTCCGACAGCGCCAGCCGGATCCGGTGCCGCGCGAACTCCTCCAGCTCATCCGGCAGGTCGTCCGGCTCGAACCAGCCGACCTCCAGCCCTTCGTCGTCGTTGACCCGCGCCTCGCCGCCCGTCGCCCGGCAGCGCAGCGTGATGTCCATGAACTGGCACCTGTCCCCGTTCGGGTACCGGACCGGGTCCAGCCCCTCGACCATCACGACCCGCTCGGCCGTGCAGACGACCCCGGCCTCCTCGTACACCTCGCGGACCGCGGTCTGCGCGGGCTGCTCGCCGGGCTCCGGGATGCCGCCGATGATCGACCAGCGCCCGGTGTCGGCGCGCCGGTGGAGCAGCACCCGGCCGTCGTCGACCACGACGGCGCTGATGCCGGGGAGGAAGAGCAGTTGCTGGCCGGCGGTCGCGCGCAGCTCGCGGATGAAGTCGGGTGTCGCCATGGCCGTAAGCGTAAACGGGGGCGGCGGGCCGCCGGAGAACGCGGTGTGACTGGCGGGCTACGCCTCGGCGGTGCCGTTGCCGAGGGGGTGGCGCAGGCGGTCGCGGATGGCGCGTACCGCCTCTTCGGCGTTGTCGACGGTGATCGTGAAGTCGTGGTCGTTCACGAGCCGCAGCACCACGCCCTCGCCGCGGCGGACCACCACCGCGGTGCCCTTGCCGGGGCGCCAGCGGTAGCCCCAGCCGCCCCAGTGACGGGGGGTGACGCGGGGTTCGAAGTCGGCGGCGAGCACCTGGGTCAGGAGGATGCGGCGGCGCGGCAGCCCGAAGTGGCCGCAGCGGATCTCCAGGGCGTGGTCGTCGACGCTCACGGCCACGTGCACGAAGGCCAGGGTGCCGGCGAGCACGAGCAGGCCGGCGGCGATGCAGCCGACGACGGACATGACCAGCGGGGCGAGCCCACCGGTCCACGGGGCGGCTACGGCCAGCTCGATGCCGAGGGCCATGCAGGCAGCGCCGATCAGGGCGAGCAGCCACTGCACACGGTTCGTGGCCCGCCCGGTCCACACACGGGGGCGGTCGTCCTTCATGTCACCGAGAGTACGCCAGCCGGGCGGAGGCGGCAGTCCCCCGGCGGCTATCCGGGTACGGCCCCGGAGCGGGCCGGGGCGCTGACCAGCAGATTCCCCTCCGCGTAGCCCAGGGCGGCGGGGGGCAGGGCGCCGGGGCGGCCGCTCAGGAGAACGGTGAGGCCGCCGGGAGGGGCCGCGGCGGGGTCAGGGGCGGGAGCGGCGGCGGCGCCGATGCGGCGCAGGGCCTGCCCGGCGACGGCACCGGCGGAGCCGTACAGCGCGGGCGGCGGGGCGCCGGGCCGCCGGACGGCGGCGCGGATGCGCTCGCCGACCAGCTCGTAGTGGGTGCAGCCGAGGACGACAGCGGTGACGTCGCGGGGGGTGCGGGCGGCGGCCACGGCGATGGCGGCATCGACGGCGGCCTCGTCGCCGTGCTCGACGGCGTCGGCGAGGCCGGGACAGGGCACCTCGGTGGCCGCGACGCCGCCGGCGAAGTCGCGGATCAGCCGGCGCTGGTAGTCGCTGCCGGTGGTGGCGGGCGTCGCCCAGACGGCCAGCGCCCCGCCGCCGGCCGCGGCGGGCTTCACGGCGGGCACGGTGCCGACGACGGGCACCGCGGGCTCCAGCTCCGCGCGCAGCGCGGGCAGGGCGTGTACGGAGGCGGTGTTGCAGGCGACGATGAGCGCGTCCGGCTCGTACGCGACGGCCGCCCGCGCACAGGCGAGCACCCGCGCGCCCAGATCCGCGGGCTCCCGCGGCCCCCAGGGCATGCCGTCGGGGTCGGAGGACAGCACCAGCTCGGCATCGGGCCGCAACCGCCGCACGGCGGCGGCGGCGGGCAGAAGCCCGAGCCCGGAATCCACAAGCGCGATCTTCACGCCGGCCACTTTACCCGCGGCCCGGGGGCGGGATGCGCGGCGTCCGGGGGCGGGGAGCGGAGTGGGGGCAAGCGAGGCGGGACGGTGGCGTACGGATCCGGGCGGGCGCGGACCTACGGGACTCCCCGCCTCCGTTCTCCGCCGACCCGCCCCCGTGGTACTCGCCCCGGCGGGGGTCGCGCGGGAGACTCGGGGGGTGACTCTCCTGTCGTGGATCGCCGTGTTGTCCCTTCTCGCCTGGGGCTGGCTGCTGCTCGGGCAGGGGCTTTTCTGGCGGACCGACGTGCGGTTGCCCGCGCGGATTCCGCCCGGGCGGTGGCCCGTCGTGGGGGTGGTGGTGCCGGCGCGGGACGAGGCCGCGGTGTTGCCCGCGAGCCTGCCTTCCCTGCTGGCTCAGGCGTATCCGGGGCAGGCGCAGGTGTTCCTCGTCGACGACGGCAGCACCGACGGCACCGCCGAGACCGCCCGTAGGCTCGCCGAAGAGGCCGGGGACGGCGCTCTGCCCCTCACCGTCTCCTCCCCCGGTGAGCCCCCGCCCGGGTGGACCGGGAAGCTCTGGGCGCTGGGGCACGGGATCGAGCAGGCGCAGGCCGCGGGCGCCGAGTATCTGCTGCTCACCGACGCCGACATCGCCCACCGGCCCGAGAGCCTGCGCGAGTTGGTCGCCGCCGCCGAGGCCGGGGGGTACGACCTCGTCTCGCAGATGGCCCGGCTGCGTACCGCCACCGGCTGGGAGCGGCTCGTCGTGCCGGCGTTCGTCTACTTCTTCGCCCAGCTCTACCCGTTCCGCTGGGTCAACCGCGCCGGCGGCAGGACCGCCGCCGCGGCCGGCGGCTGCGTGCTGCTCAAGTCGGACGCCGCCCACCGGGCGCGGATCCCCGAGTCGGTGCGCGGGGCGCTCATCGACGACGTGTCCGTGGCGCGGGAGGTCAAGCGCACCGGGGGGCGGATCTGGCTGGGGCTCGCCGAGCGGGTCGACAGCGTGCGTCCGTACCCGCGGCTGGCGGAGCTGTGGCGGATGGTCTCGCGCAGCGCGTACGCCCAACTGCGCCACAGCCCGCTGCTGCTGGCCGCCACGGTGGTCGGCCTCGCGCTCGTGTACCTGGTGCCGCCGCTGGCGCTCGCCGCCGGGCTCGTCGGCGGCTCAGCCGGGGCGGCCGTCGCGGGGACGCTCGCGTGGGCGGTGATGGCGGGGACGTATCTGCCCGTGCTGCGGTATTACGGACAGCCGCCGTGGACAGCCGCGTTGCTGCCGTTCACCGCCGGGCTGTATCTGCTCATGACGGTGGATTCGGCCGTACGGCACCACCGCGGGAAGGGCGCCGCCTGGAAGGGCCGAACGTACGCGTGACCTACGCGCGAGTAGGTCAACTCCCCCCGTCCACCTGGTCTTTACAGAATCTCAACACGTCAAGAAGCCCGAATTACCCTTATTGACGCGCATTGATAAGGGTCGGTCACTTCGAACCCGCAAAACAACCCTCTTATCGGTCTCCCCAACGACCACATCGTGGGCTTAACTTATGCGGTATGACCTCCCCCCGCCCGTACGGCGGCGGCTACTATGCCGCGCCGGCCTTCCCGGACACCCCGATCTACGACAGTTTGGTCGAAGAGCGGGGTACCCCCCAGATCGCCCCGATCCGGGTCCCCTCGTACGACGCCGGCCACCACCTGCCGGCCCTGCCCGCGCCCCGCGCCGCCCTGCCGCCCGCCCCGGTACCGGCCCCGGCCCCGGCCCCGGCGCCGTACCCGCACACCATGCACAGCGCACAGCCGCCGGTGTACGGCCACCAGCACACCCCGCAGCCGGCTCCGCCGCAGACCTTCGTCCCGCAGCAGGCGCAACCGCCGCGCTGGGACCAGGGGTACGAGCAGCAGCGGCCCCAGCCGCAACCGCCGCGCCCGCAGCCGCAGTCCGCGCCCCCGCCGGGGTACGAGGCCATGCGCCCCGTCGCCCCGCGGCCCGCGCCGCCGCAGCAGGCGCAGCCCGCCCGGCCGGCGTCCCCGCAGACGTACGCGGATCAGTACGCCCGCCCGTACTACCAGGACGGACAGCGCTACTGAGCACGGGCCGGTCCTGAACAGTGGCCGGCCGACCTCTCCGCGCGCGCTACGGTGGTGCCTCAGCCAAGCCGACGCACGAGGTGGGGGCAGAGCAGGACATGGCACAGGGCTCCGTCCAGGTCACGCACACCGGCTCCGCGCGAGCCGGGCGATGGCGCCGGCGCACCGGGGAGTACGGGTCGCTCGCCGCGGCTCTTGAGGCGGCGGCCGACGGCGACGTGCTGTCGCTGGCCCCGGGCACGTACCGGGAAAACGTCGTGCTGGAGCGGGCGGTGACGCTGCGCGGCCCGGGCGGCGCGGTCGGCTCCGTGCGCATCGCGCCGGCCGACGGCGTGGCGCTGACGGTCCGGGCGTCCGCGGTGGTCGAGGGACTGCACGTCGAGGGGGAAGACGCGGCGGTCCCGGCCGTGCTCGTGGAGGCGGGCCGGCCGGAGCTGACCGGGCTGCGGGTGGTCACCCGCTCCGCGGCGGGCATAGAGGTCCGCGGCGACGCCCGGCCGACGGTCCGCCGCTGCGCCGTGGACAACCCGGCGGGTACGGGGGTCACGTTCGCCGACGGGTCCGGCGGCGCGCTGGAGGGCTGCGAGGTGCTGGCCGCCGGGCGCAGCGGCGTCGCGGTGCGCGGCGGTTCGAGCGCGCACCTGTCGCAGTGCCGCATCCACCACGCGGGGGGTGCCGGGCTGCTGCTGACCGGCGAGGGCAGCACGGTCGAGGCGGTGGGCTGCGAGGTCTACGAGATCAAGGGCGCCGGCGTGCAGTTGACGTCCCGCGCCTCCGGGGAGCTGACGGACTGCACGGTCCACCGCACCTCGGGCGACGGCATCTCGCTCGACACCGAGGCCGTCCTCAAGCTGACGGACTGCGAGGTCCACGACGTCCCGGAGAACGCCGTGGACCTGCGCTCGCGCGCGCAGGCGCGGCTGGCGCGGGTGACCGTGCGCCGGTTCGGGCGCAACGGCCTCTCGGTGTGGGACGCGGGCACGCGCGCCGAGGCGGCGCAGTGCGAGATCCACGACAGCACCGGCGACTATCCCGCGGTGTGGGTGAGCGACGGCGCCGCCGCGGCGTTCACCTCCTGCCGGGTGCACGACGTGCCCGACGCGCTCGTCGTCCTCGACCGCGGCTCGGTGGTCGAGGCGAGCGACACCGACCTCGCGCAGGTGCGCGGCACGGCGGTGTCGGTGAGCGACGGCGCCACGGTCGCGCTGGAGCAGTGCCGGATCCGGGACGCGGCGACCGGCGCGTGGTTCCGCGACCACGGCAGCGGCGGCACGGTGCGGGACACCACCGTCGACTCCGTCGCCTCGGGGATCATCGTCACCAAGGGCGCCGACCCCGCGGTGGAGGGCTGCACGATCACCTCGCCCACCGAGGCCGGGGTGTTCGTCTCGGCCGCCGGGCGCGGCTCGTTCACCGGCTGCCGCGTCACCGGCAGTCTCGGCTACGGCTTCCACGTCATCGACGGCTGCCGTACGGCCCTGACCCGCTGCCGTACGGAGCGCTGCGCGCGCGGCGGCTACGAGTTCGCGGACGCGGGCCCGGCCGCCCCCGAGGGCTCCGGCGGCGGCCCCGTGGTGGAGGACTGCACGAGCGACGAGAGCGCGGAGACGGCGAGCGCCCGTCCCACCGTGCCCGCGGCGCGCTCCGAGCCCGAACCGGACGGCCTGCTCGGCGCGTTCGCCGCGCAGCAGGCGGGTGCGGCGGGCGGCGCGCGGCCGGCGGCGGAGGCGCAGGCCGAGGCCCGGCCCGCCCGGGAGGTGCTGGCGGAGCTGGACGCGCTGGTCGGGCTGGAGAACGTCAAGCGCGAGGTGCGGGCGCTGACCGACATGATCGAGGTCGGCCGGCGGCGCCGGCAGGCGGGCCTGAAGGCCGCCTCGGTCCGCCGCCACCTGGTCTTCACCGGCTCCCCGGGCACCGGCAAGACGACGGTGGCGCGGATGTACGGCGAGATCCTGTCCTCGCTGGGGGTGCTGGAGCGCGGGCACCTGGTGGAGGTCTCGCGGGTGGACCTGGTCGGCGAGCACATCGGCTCGACGGCGATCCGCACCCAGCAGGCGTTCGAACGGGCCCACGGCGGCGTGCTGTTCATCGACGAGGCGTACGCGCTGGCGCCCGAGGACTCCGGCCGCGACTTCGGCCGCGAGGCCATCGACACGCTGGTGAAGCTGATGGAGGACCACCGCGAGTCGGTGGTGGTGATCGCCGCCGGCTACACCACGGAGATGGAGCGGTTCCTCGCCGTCAACCCCGGCGTGGCGTCGCGCTTCTCGCGCACCATCACCTTCGGCGACTACACCGCGGAGGAACTGCTGCGCATAGTCACGCAGCAGGCCGAGGAGCACGAGTACCGGCTCGGCGACGGCACGGACGAGGCGCTGCTGAAGTACTTCACCGTGATCCCCAAGGGCGCCGGCTTCGGCAACGGCCGCACCGCGCGGCAGACGTTCGAGGCGATGGTGGAGCGGCACGCCGGCCGTGTCGCCCAGCTTCCGGACCCCACGACCGACGAGCTGACGCTGCTCTACGCGGACGACATCCCGGTACTGCCCTGAGCCGCCGCGCCGTCCGCGCTCTCCGCGTCCGGCTCCCCCGCGGGCCGCGGCACCTGCCGCGGCCACTCCTCCGCGGGCGCCGCGGGCGCGACGGAGATACGGGCGAGCAGGTCGGCGCGTTCGTCGGCGAACGCCGGGTCGGCCTGGTAGTCGGAGTGCGCGTTGATCGCGGCGGGCAGCGGGTGTTCGGGCGTGCGCTCGAAGGCCAGCGGGTCCTTCAGCGGCCTGCGGTCGACGTCGCTGGGCCGCCCGTCGGGAGCCGTGGGCCGCACGGGTCCGCCGATGGGGTCGGTCAGCCGCCACAGGTTCTTCCAGGCGTGCGTCTGGTCGTCGAGTCCGGCCAGCGCCCGGTCGCCGAAGTACGCCGGGAACCAGCGCCCGTAGAGCCGGCGCAGCGGTGATCCGTACGTCAGCAGCGCGACCCGGCCGCGGATGTCCGGGTCGAGCTGCCAGACCGCGGCGGCGGCGAGCACGCTGCCCTGGGAGTGCCCGGAGATGACCAGGCAGCCGCCGGTGCGCGTGGTCCAGGTGCTGGTCCGCCAGGCGAGGTCGGGCACGGCGCGCTCGGCGTAGCAGGGCGGCGCGAAGGGGTGGGCGGCGCGCGGCCAGAAGGTGCCGACGTCCCACAGGATTCCGACCGTACGGCGCGACTTGGGGTCCCGGTACGCCTGCCGGCCCATGGCCAGCAGCAGGATGACCCCGGCGCCCATCATCCAGGAGCCGAGCGCCTGCCCGGTCTGCGCCAGCCCGGGCAGCGGGCCGGGGGCGCCGTCGGCGGCCTTGCCGGGGACCTCGCCGGTCAGCCAGGCGCCGAGTACGGCGCCCGCGCCGAGGACCAGGGTGGCCAGCGCGGCGGCTCCGATCGCGGGCGGGGCGTCGTCGGTGAGCCGGGCGCGGGCGATGGCGCCGGCGATACGGCCGGTGCGCGGGTCGTTGTCGTCGGTGTAGCGGTGCTCGGTCGGGTAGAGCCCGGCGACCTCGGTGGCCAGCCGGCGGCGCAGCACCCACATCCGCCAGGCGCCGGCCAGCGCCAGCAGCAGCACGAGCAGCGCGACCAGCGGTATCACCGTGGCCTGCCAGGACAGCACCACGGGCGGCCCGGCGAGCGGGCCGTTCTCGCCGGGGGTGGCGCCGCGGTCCAGCCAGTCGGCGACGCGCTGGGCGACGCCGCCGGAGAAGACCCCGGCCACGGCGGCGGCCAGCATCGCCACGCACGCGCCGCCCAGGCCGCGCAGGGCGGGCGGCTCGCCGGTGGCGCGCCGCTGGAGGAGCCGGCCGGTGACCGCGAGCCCGGCGGCGAGCACCCCCTGGGCCACGGCCAGGCCGCCGAAGACCGACGTGCCGGGCAGCCGGCCGGTGGAGACCCAGTCGGGCCGGGACCAGGAGGTGTGCACGAGCACGGCCGCCAGCAGCGCGAGCGCGGCGAGGGGCAGGGCCCGTACGGCGCGGCGGTCCTCGCCCATGTCCGGCTCCGCCTCCGTACGGCCCGAGCGCCACACGAGGGCGAGGACGGCGGCCCAGCCGGCGGCGATCAGGGCGGCCAGCGCCCAGCCGGCGGCCCGCAGCCCGCCGCCGGTGTCGTCGTCGGCCGCGGCGGTGACGGCGACGAGCGCGGAGGCGACGGCGAGCAGCCCGGTGGCGGTGTGCGCCGCCCGCAGCCGGGCCACCAGCCGGCGCCCGTACCAGAAGCCGGGCAGGGACAGCGCGGGCTGCTCTTCGGCGGAGCCGGGCGCGGTGGCGCGCGGCGAGGGCTTGGCCGACTCGTAGATGCTCCAGGTGCGCCGCGAGAGCCACCACAGCAGCGCCGTCAGGAGTACGGGCACCAGCGCGCCCAGCGCGAGCCGCCGGCCGGGGGCGCCGAACCAGCCGCCGGAGTCGGCGGACATGAAGCCGAGCCACGACTTGTCGGCGACGCAGTGGGCGCTGCCCGCGCACTGCCAGGCCAGCAGGTCGAGCGTCACCTCCCCGGCGGCCAGCACGAGCTGCACGGTGAGCGTGAGCGCGAAGATCCGCACCAGCACGTCGTACGCCCGGTGCGCGCGGTGCCGCGCCGGGGCGGCGGGGCGCATCCAGTGCACGAGGTTGGCGATCATGAACGGGAGCAGCACCAGCCACAGCGCGCGGGCGCCGTTGCCGGAGGTCAGGTTCGACCAGCAGTACGCCTCCTGCACCGGCTCCGTACGGGATCCGCCGCCTTCGCCGCGCCGCTCCCCCGCCGCCTCCTCGGCCCGCACGTCGTCCGTGCGGCGGTGGATGCCGGCCGTGCCGTCGCCGGTGACCAGCTCCGTGCGCGGGTCCCCCAGCATCTCCTGCGGGGTGGCCCCGCCCACGCCGTGGACGAGCAGTTCCAGCGCCGGCTGCGGTGCCGTGCTCTCCACGTCGCCCCCGCCGGCCGATCCGCCCGTCCTGCCCGGCGGTGTGCGCCCCTTGGCGCTCAGCCCTTCCGGCTGCATGACCCTCGCCCCCCGTGCCGTCCCGCGTCAGTGCCGTGCACCAGCATCCCGGGATCGGCAGCCCGGTGCAGCGTCCCCCGCGCGAGGCGAAGCAGAATCGTGACGCGGGAGTCCCCTCTGTGGGTGAACACCCGCGGCCACGTGTCGTACCCGCATGGGAAGATGAGCCGGACAAGCGACCCCGGGACGAGAGGGCGGACGGCGTGAGCGACAACCAGAACCTGCTCGCGGAGCAGCGCCGGGCCCTCATCCTGGACGAGGTCCGGCGCCGCGGCGGGGTGCGGGTGAACGAGCTGACGCGCCGGCTGAACGTCTCGGACATGACCATCAGGCGCGATCTCGACGCGCTCGCGCGCCAGGGGGTCGTGGAGAAGGTGCACGGCGGCGCGGTGCCGCTGGCCGAGGCGAGCACGCACGAGCCGGGCTTCGAGGCCAAGTCCTCCCGGGAGACGGGCGCGAAGGAGGAGATCGCCCGCGCGGCGGCGCAGATGGTGGCGCCGGGCGCGGCCATCGCGCTCTCCGGCGGGACGACGACGTTCGCGCTGGCGCGGCATCTGGTGGAGGTGCCCGACCTGACGGTCGTCACCAACTCGGTGCGCGTCGCCGACGTGTTCTACGCGGCGCAGCAGCCGGGGGCGCGCGGCGCGACGGTGGTGCTGACCGGCGGGGTGCGGACGCCGTCGGACTCGCTGGTCGGCCCGGTGACGGACCAGGCGATCCGCACGCTCCACTTCGACGTGCTGTTCATCGGTGTGCACGGCATATCGGTGCAGGCGGGCCTCTCCACGCCGAACCTGGCGGAGGCGGAGACCAACCGGCATCTGGTGCGGGCGGCGCGGCGGGTCGTGGTGGTCGCCGACCACACCAAGTGGGGCACGGTGGGCCTGAGTTCTTTCGCCTCGCTGGACGCGGTCGACGCGCTGGTCACGGACCCGGGGGTGCGCCCGGAGACGCGCGCGGAGATGGCGGAGCACCTGCCGGAGGTCGTCGTCGCGGGCGAGCCGCAGGAGGCGGCGGAGGGCTGAGCCGCCCGTTCTCAGCAGGTCCAGCGGCCGGTGGCGAGGAAGGCGTCGAGGTGTGCGGCGTACGGGCCGATGTCGAGGCCCTGCCCGGCGAGCCAGTCGTCGGAGTAGTACTTGTCGAGGTAGCGGTCGCCCGGGTCGCAGATCAGCGTGACGACGCTGCCTTCCCGGCCCGCGGCGAGCATCTCCCCGACGAGCCGCAGCGCGCTCCACAGCCCGGTGCCGGTCGAGCCGCCCGCGCGGCGCCCGATGGCCCGCTCCAGGGCGCGTACCGCAGCGATGGTGGCCGCGTCGGGGACCTTCATCATCCGGTCGATGGCCGCGGGCAGGAAGCTGGGCTCCATGCGGGGCCGGCCGATGCCCTCGATACGTGAGCCGCTGTCGACGGTGACGCCGGTGTCGCCGCTCTCCCAGCCGGCGAAGAAGCAGGAGTTCTCCGGGTCGGCGACGCAGACGCGGGTGTCGTACTGGAGGTAGCGCACGTAGCGGGCGATGGTGGCCGAGGTGCCGCCGGTGCCCGCGGTGGCGACGATCCAGGCGGGTTCGGGGAAGCGCTCCAGGCGGAGCTGGTGGTAGATCGACTCGGCGATGTTGTTGTTGCCGCGCCAGTCCGTCGCCCGCTCGGCGTAGGTGAACTGGTCCATGTAGTGGCCGCCGGTCTCCCCGGCGAGCCGGGCGGACACCTCGTACACCGTCCGCGGGTCGTCCACCAGGTGGCAGGTGCCGCCGTGGAACTCGATGAGGCGGGTCTTCTCCCGGCTGGTGGTGCGCGGCATCACGGCGATGAAGGGCACGCCGATCAGGTCGGCGAAGTACGCCTCGGAGACGGCGGTGGAGCCGGAGGACGCCTCGATGACGGGCTTCCCGCGGCGGATCCAGCCGTTGCACAGCCCGTAGAGGAACAGCGAGCGCGCGAGGCGGTGCTTGAGGCTGCCGGTGGGGTGGGTGGACTCGTCCTTGAGGTACAGGTCGATGCCCCAGCGCTCGGGCAGCGGGAAACGGAGCAGGTGGGTGTCCGCGGTGCGGTTGGCGTCCGCCTGCACCTTGCGGACGGCCTCCTTCAGCCAGGCGCGCGCTGCGGGGTCGCTCCGGTCGACGTCAAGGGTGGGGCTGGTGGGGAGGGCGCCGCCGGGCGCGGCGGGCGGGGGCTGTGCGCTGGCGGTCACACCCTGATCATATGCGGGGGCTCTGGCCACCCCGGCCGGTCGTGGGCACACTGGCAGGAGTGCTGGTACCACCCGCGCACGCGGGTCGTACCGCCCATGCGCGCTTCATCGCTCCAGGGGGAGCGCTGTGGGGGAGCCGAGGAGGGTCGGCGTGGCGGAGACGGAGTACACGGCTCGCGGGGTACGGATCGGGCGCTGGTTGCGCTCACTGACCCGGGCGGGGCAGGTGCATATCAAGGACGGGCGGCTGGAGTTGCTCACCAGCTACGGCACCCAGATCGACAGCGCCCCGGTGCAGGAGGTGCGTGCGGGCCGGCCGTGGTTCGGCCGGGGCGACCGGGCACTGGCGTCGGTCAACGGCAGGCAGTACGTCCTGACGCTGGCCGGCGAACGGGACGCGGGCAAGGAGTCCGGCACGAAGGCGGCCGGCCGCTTCCTCGAAGCGGTCCACGCCGCGCGCGTCCGCGCGGGCGGCGCGGCGGACTTCGGCTGACGCTCACGCCCTGCAAGGCGCCGGATACGGGGGATGTGCGGCGGGTCGGGTGACCTCGTCGCGTTCCGCACCACGGCGGGCCTCGGCGTGCCCGCCCGCGGCCGGAGCGCGCGGTGGCCCGTCCGCTCCCCCGGGAGCGGGCGGGCCACCGACGGGCGCGGACCGCGGGTCACTCCGTGGCGATCGCGCCCAGGACGTCCAGCTTCGCCGCCCGGCGGGACGGGCGCCAGGCCGCCAGGGCACCCGCCGTGAGGCCGACCAGGGCCACGATCGCCAGTTGCACCGGCGGCACGGTGAAGACCCCGTCGCCGGAGGAGTCCGTGGCCTTCGTCATGGCCCAGCCGAGGAACGCGCCGAGCGTCAGCCCGCCCGCCGTGCCGAAGGCGGCGACGAGCACCGACTCCCAGCGGACCATGGCGCGAAGCTGCGCCCGGGTCTGGCCGACCGCGCGCAGCAGGCCCAGCTCGCGGGTCCGCTCGTGCACGGCGAGGGTCAGGGTGTTGGCGATGCCCAGCAGCGCGATGAGCACGGCGAGCGCCAGCAGCGCGTACACCAGCGTCAGCATCATGTCGACGCCCGCCGCCGAGGACTCGGCGAACTCGTCCCGCGTCTGCACCTCCGGGTTGCCGTAGCGCCCGGCGACGGTCTCGACCGCCGCCTTGCCGTCCGCCTCGGACACGCCGTCCTTGAAGGCGACCGCGACCAGCGAGTCGGAGTCCTGTATCCGGTGCGGCTCCCACGCCTCGCGGGTGAGGACGTAGTCCCCGGCCAGGTCCGCCTGGTCGTAGACGGCCCGTACGGTGAAGGGCCGCTTCTCGCCGTCGGTGAAGGTGAAGTTCGCGGTGCTGCCGACCTTCCAGCCGTGGTCGTCGGCCTCGCTCCTGGAGACCGCGACCCCGTCCGCGCCCAGGCCCGTCAGGCTGCCCCGGACCGTACCCAGGTCCAGCACGTCGCCCATCCGCCCGGGATCGGTGACGGTCAGCGCCCGCCCGCCCCCCTGGCCTTCGCCCTGGGCGCTACCCCCGTCGTCGACCCGGGCCACGCCGGTGCCGAGGCCGAGCGCGTGCTCCACCTCCGGCAGCTTCGCGACCGCCGGGGCGACCTTGGGGCTCAGCGCGCCGCTCTCCGGCCCGAAGGCCGGCACCCGCACCGCCACGTCGCCGGCGAAGGCGCGCGAGACGGTCTGGTCCATCGTGGACTTCAGCGAGGCGCCGAAGACGGTGAAGAGCGACACCACGGCGACGCCGATCATCAGCGCGGTCGCGGTGGCCGCGGTGCGCTTGGGGCTGCGCAGCGCGTTGCGGCGGGCCAGGCGGCCGTTCATGCGGCGCAGCGGGGCGCCGAGGATCCGTACGGCGTACGCGGACGCCACCGGGCCCAGCACCACGAACGCGGCGAGCGTGACCACCGCGCCGGCGACCGTGAGCATCACCGACGGGTCGGAGGAGGCTCCGCCGGGCACAGCGCCGTACACCGTCAGCGCGGCGCCCGCGGCGATGAGCACGCCGCCGACGAGGGCGCGTACCCGGGAGGAGCCCGAGTCGTCCACGGTGGTCTCGCGCAGCGCCGCCAGCGGCGAGGTGCGGCCGGCGCGGACGGCGGGCGCCAGCGCGGAGGCCAGACACACCAGGACGCCGGTGGCGAAGGGCAGGGCGAGCGACAGCCCGCTGATCACCATGTCGCCCTCGGGGAACGGGAAGCCGACCGCCGGGAACAGCGCGCCCAGCCCGGCCGCGATCCCCACGCCGCCGGCGAGGCCGGCGAGCGAGGCGAGCACGGCGACGACCAGCGCCTCGGCCATGGTCTGGCCCACGACCTGGCGCCGGGTGGCGCCGATGGCGCGCAGCAGGGCGTTGTCGCGGGTGCGCTGGGCGACGACGATCGCGAAGGTGTTGTAGATGCTGAACGTCGCGACCAGCATGGCCACGCCCGCGAAGCCGAGCAGGCCGGCGGTGAAGCCGCTGAGGAACTGGCCGGCGATCTGGTCCTGGTTCTCCTCGGTGACCTCCTGACCGGTGACGGCCTCGATGCCGTCGGGCAGCACCGGGGACAGGGACTTCACCAGCTCGCCCTGGCTCTCCCCCGGGCCGGCGCGCACCTGGATGCTGGTGGCCCGGCCGGGCTCGGCCGTCAGGTACTTCTCCGCGTCGGCCCGGGTCAGCGCCGTGAAGCTGGTCTGGCCCATGCCGTCCTCGCCGCCGAACGTGGAGATGCCCACGATCGTCACCTTCAGCGGGTCGGGGGTGCGCACGGTGGTGGTGTCGCCGACCGCCAGGCCGGCGTCCTTCGCGGCGCCCCGGTTGATCACCGCCTCACCGGACCGCTCGGGCGTACGGCCCTCGTCGATCTGGTACGAGTTCAGCTCCTTGTCGGCGATCCAGTTGCCGGCCAGGGTCGGAGGGCCCCCGCCGCCCACCGGCTCGCCGTCCTTGTCCAGGAGTTGCCCGGGGCCCTCGATACGGGGCTCGGCCGCGGCGACGCCCGGCATCTGCGCGATCTCGTCCGCCAGTTCCGTGGGGACGGTCCGGCGGGTGCCGAACGACTCGCCCGGGGTGGTGATCATGTCGTCGCCGCGCACCACCGCGTCCGTACCGCTGGTGGCGCGGCCGAACAGGGCGTCGAAGCTGGACCTGAGGGTGTCCCCCATGACGAGGGTGCCCCCGAGGAACGCGACGCCGAGGAGCACGGCGAAGAACGTGCCGGCGAACCGCCGCTTGTGCGTGCGCAGCCCGGCCATGCTCAGCCGCAGCGACGCGCGGGTGCCGCTCATGACGAACTCTTCCTCTCCACGGTGGTGTCCAGGGAACGGGCCGTACGGGGGGTCTCGCCCACGAAGCGCTGCATGCGGTCCAGCACGCGGTCCGCGGTGGGCGAGGCCATGCGGTCGACGAGCCGGCCGTCGGCGAGGAAGACGACCTCGTCGGCGTAGGCCGCCGCGACCGGGTCGTGGGTGACCATGACCACGGTGCGGCCCAGTTCGCGCACGGTGCCGGCGAGCAGGCCCAGGACCTCGGCGCCGGAGCGCGAGTCGAGGTTGCCGGTCGGCTCGTCGGCGAAGACCACGTCGGGGCGGCTCGCGAAGGCGCGGGCCACGGCGACGCGCTGCTGCTGGCCGCCGGACAGCTCGGCGGGCCGGTGGTGCAGCCGGTCGCGCAGGCCGACCACGTCGATGAGCGAGTCGATCCAGGCGGGGTCGCCGCGGCGGCCGGCGAGGTCCATGGGCAGGGTGATGTTCTCCGCGACGGTCAGCGTCGGCAGCAGGTTGAACGCCTGGAAGACGAAGCCGATCCGGTCGCGGCGCAGCATCGTCAGCCGCTTGTCGTCCAGCGTGCCCAGTTCGGTGTCGCCGATGAAGGCGGCGCCGGCGGTGAGCGTGTCGAGGCCCGCGGCGCAGTGCATCAGCGTGGACTTCCCGGACCCCGAGGGGCCCATGATGGCCGTGAACTTCCCGGCCGGGAAGGCGACGCCGACGCCGTCGAGCGCCCGGACCTCGGTGTCGCCACTGCCGTAGACCTTGACCGCGTCGACGACGCGGGCGGCCGCGCCGGTGAGCACGGGTGCGGTGCCGGTCGCGTGCGTCATGCCGCACCGCCCTTGCCCGCGGTCCGGTGGCCGAACTCCTCGTTCAGCACGGACAGCCGGCGCCAGTACTCGTCCTCGTCGATCTCGCCCGCCGCGAAGCGCCGGCCCAGCACGGCGATCGGCGACTGCTCGGCGTAGCCCGTGCCGCCGGGTCCGCGGAACCGCTGCCAGGGGGCGCCGCGGCCACGCCAGACCACGCGGCGGACGAAGAAGAACAGCCCGCCGATGACCAGCGCCCACATGAGCGGGAAGAGCAGGATCCAGGGTCCGGGTCCGCCGTCGTTCCAGTGCGCCAGGGTTTGCATCGGCCTCAACTCCTCGATGGGGTCTGTGCTGCTGACACCATCGAGACTCCCGCTCACAGGGGGTCCGGGTCGTCGTACGGCCAGCGGCACCTGGCCTGCTCCCGGCGGAGTACCCGGGCGGTCTCCGGCTGCTTCCCGCCGCCGCGCGCCGGGGGTACGCCCCGGCCCGTACGCCCGCCGCCGTCACCGTGCGTGACGTATTCACACGGGGCGCGTGCGGTGCACGTGCATATGCACCCTCCACACGCTCCCGCGCGCCGGC
The DNA here is from genome assembly GCF_045781775.1 of Streptomyces sp. 184. NCBI lineage: Bacteria > Bacillati > Actinomycetota > Actinomycetes > Kitasatosporales > Streptomycetaceae > Streptomyces > Streptomyces sp. 184. Next base: position 4,627,395 of record NZ_CP123230.1, read on the forward strand.
GCATTGGACTTGGATGGACATTGGACACGGGGCACGGACGGGACAAAGGAGCAGACCGTGGCCACCGAACCCGACACGAGTGCGGTCGTGTCCGAGCTCGCCGAGATCCGGCGCTCGCTCGATGTGGGCCAGGCCCGCATCGACGGGCGGCTCGCACTGCTGTCGCAGCGTAGTCAGCAGATGGAGCGTGAGATCGACGAGCTGACGGCACGCGTCACCTCGCTGGAGCACTCGCGCTGGCCACTGCCGTCGATCGCCGCGCTGACCGGCGCGGCGGCGATGGTACTGGCGTTATGGCAGGCCCTGGGCCGCTGAGCGGCGGCGCACGGCCACCGGCCGCCGGTCCCGCCGAGGCGGGACCGGCGGACCGGCGCGACCTGCGTGGCCTGCATGACCGATGTGACCTGTGTGACCTGCGTGACCGGGGCGGCCGGCGCGACCGGTGCGGACCGAGCGGCCGGAGCCGCCGGCCGGCCCGGGTCAGGCGCCGAGGCGCAGGTGGTGGAGCATCAGCAGCGCCGCCGCCATGTTCGCGGCGGGCACCTCCCCGCGGCCGACCATGTCGGGCACCCCCTTCAGGGGCACCCACTCGCGCCGGTCGGACTCGAAGTCGTCCTCGGGGTCGCCGATCTGCACCGCCTCGGTGGCGTAGTACATGATGTGCCGGGCATCCGTCAGGCCGTTGGACGGCTCGACGGTCATCAGGTGCGTGAGCGGGCCGGGCCGCCAGCCGGTCTCCTCCTCCATCTCGCGGGCGGCGGCGGTCTCGGGATCCTCCCCGTCCTCCACCACCCCGGCGGCCAGTTCCCATCCGTAGACGTCGGTGATGAACCGGTGCCGCCACAGCAGCAGCACCTCGTTCGCCTCGTTGACCGCGGTCGCCACGGCGACGGGTCGCAGGCGGATCAGATAGTGATCAAGGTGGCGCCCGTCCGGGAGTTCCACGTCGGCCAGGTTGACGCGGAACCATCGGTTTTCGTACACGGTGTGCTCCCTGAGATTCCTCCATCGCACGTACCATCCCCCTTGTCGCCGTCCAGTGGCGGGTGACGGCCCCCCTCAGAGCGGAACGCGCAACGCTGCGTCGATCAGCTCTGCCGCCTCGGCGGTCCCCCCTCCGCCGGTCTCGGTCAGATGGCGACGGACCGCGCGCAACCTGTCCCGCAGCCGCTGCGACTCCATCCCTCTGGCCGCCCTTGCCATTTCCAGCGCCGCCTGCGCCGCCTCCTCGGCATCTCCCTGACGCAGTTCGACGTGGCTCAGAATCGCCAGCCGGTGCACCCGCCCCCGGTCGTGCGCGGGCCGGTGCACGGCGGTCGCCGCCTGTTCGCGGGCGGCGCGCAGGTCGCCGATGCGTAAGAGCGCCTCGGCCACCTGCACGTTGACCAGACCCGGCTGGACGTAGTCCGTCTCGTCCGGCTCCTGGCGTGCGCTGATCCGCCCGGCGGCGGACTCGGCGCGGCGGATGCAGCCCAGGGTGCCCGAGCGGTCGCCGAGGAAGGCGTACGCCTTGGCCTGCATCGCGTAGAGATCGGCCGCCAGCGCGGGGCTGACGTCCTGGTCCGCGGCCCGCAGCGCGGCCTCCGCGAACGCCACCGCCTGGCGGTACTCCTCCAGGAACAGCGACTGGTTGACGAGCATGGCGATCACGTACGCGCCGAAGCCGCGGTCCCCGCTGGCCTTGGCCAGCCGCAGCGCCTGGTGGAAGTAGCGCTGCGACAGGCCGAGGGCGTCCGAGTCGTAGGCGCAGATGCCCGCGACGGCGACGAGGCCGCCGGTGGCCCGGTGCAGCCGGCGGCCGAGATCGTCCCCGTACGACCCGCGGAGCAGCGGCGCCGCCTCGGAGTTGAGGAAGCGCACGACGCGGGCGCGCGTCGCCATGCCGCCGGCCTTGCGGTACATCTGCTCGTAGTGGGCGCGGGCGGCCTTGAGGGTGGTGACGTCGGCCTCGCTGACGTGCACGGGGCCGGTACGGGAGACGTCCCCGTCCTCCGGCGGGTTCTCCCACTCCCACACCGGGATCACCGCCGGGGTGCCGGTGAGCGCGCGGGCGCCGACGACGTTCGGGTGCTGCTGCTCGTCGGAGCGCCACAGGGCGGTGGCGCGCTCGACGAAGCGGGCGAGCGGCGCGGCGGCCGACGAGGCGCCGCCGGCGGAGCCGAAGCCGATGTCGTCCAACGTGACCGGGCGGTCGAGCCGTTCGGCCAGCACCTCGCAGATGAGGTCGGGCACCTGGCCGCGTGGTCGCTGGCCCTTGAGCCAGCGGGCGACGGCGGTGTGCTCGTAGCGCAGCCGCAGTCCGCGGGCGGCGCCGGCCCGGTTGACGTGCGCGGCGAGCCCGGCGTGGGAGATCCCGGCTTCGTCGAGTGCCGCGTCGAGCAGGGTGTTGGGCTCCATATGCCCTCCTGCGAGCAGGGTGTTCGCCAGCGTAACCGAGGGCCTTTCACACGGGGTGTGAACCGCGCGCCCGCAGTCGTGGCCCGTGCGCCCTCCCGGTGGGCACGGGTGGCGAGTTGACTGTGCGGCATCGGGTCCGCTCGCTTCCCCGCAGCCTGGCGGCGGTTCCGTAGCCGCTCCGCCCGGCCGTGCCGGACCCGGCACCTGGCCGGCCGGGCGAGTGGCAACCCCCCCACCGGCGCGGGCGCCGCGGGCCGGACGGCGGTCCGGTCCGCGGACGTCCGCGACCGGGGCGAAGGGGGCGTACGCCCCGCTCAGCCGGCGACGCGCAGCCAGATCCCCGTGCAGTGCGGCATGGCGGAGACCTGCACCTGCTCCAGCAGGACGCGGGCGCCGCCGGGGCGGTCGAAGAGCCGGACGCCGTCGCCGAGGAGCACCGGCGCGGTGAACACCAGCACCTCGTCCATGAGACCCGCCTCGACGCACTGGCGTGCGACGTCGGCGCCGATGACGTTCACGTAGCCGTCGCCCGCGGCGGCCTTGGCGGCGGTGACCGCGGTGTCGAGGTCGCCGACGAAGGTGACGCCGGGCACGGGCTCGGCCGGCGGGTGGTGGGTGAGCACGAACTGCCGCCCCTCCCAGCCGCCGCCGAACGCCTCGCCCTCGTTCTCCGTGCCGCGGTGCGGGTCGTCGCCGCGGAAGCTGCGGGCTCCCGAGAGGATCGAGCCGACCTGCGGGATCAGCCCGGCGACCGTGGGGTTGTCCCCGAGGTGGTCGGCGAGCCAGGACATGTCGCCGCCCGGTCCCGCGATGAATCCGTCAAGCGACATGGTGGCCGAGTACAGCAGCTTCGCCATGGGTGCGCCTTTCCTTGGGTGGTCCGCGGACCGTCGAGCCTGCCGGGTGTGACCGGCGGCGGGCCCGGAAGTCATCGGTGCGCGCCGCGGGGGCCACCCGAACGCGCCCGCGCGCTCACCCCACCAGTACGCCGAGGGGGTCGTCGAGCACCGGCTGCCAGGCGAGTTCGGCCGCGCCGACCAGGCTGTTGTAGTCCAAGGTGCACTCCAGCACCGGCACGCCCCCGCTGCGCCCCCACAGGCTGCGGTCCGCCACCACCGCGCGCAGCCGCTCGGGGGCGGCGGCGAGCAGGACCTGGTGCAGGCCGCCGAGGATGATGCGGTCCGGGTTGAGGATGTTGACCAGGCCGGCGAGGCCGAGGCCGAGGCGGTCGACGACCAGCGCGACGGCGGTGGCGACGGCGGGGTCCGCGTGCTCGTCGCGTACCAGCTCGCGGGCCTGCTGGAGCAGCGAGACCTCGGGGCCCGGGGCGCGGCCCGCGGCCGTGAGCAGCGCCAGCGGGTCGGTCTCGACGTCCAGGCAGCCGCGGCTGCCGCAGTGGCAGGGCAGGCCCTCGTCGGGGTTGACGGTCAGGTGGCCGACCTCCAGCGCGAGCCCGGCGCTGCCGGTGTGCAGCCGCCCGTCCAGGACGAGCGCGCCGCCGACGCCGCGGTGGCCGGTGGCGACGCACAGCAGGTGAGCGGAGCCGCGGCCGGCGCCGTGGCGGTGCTCGGCGAGCGCGGCGAGGTTGACGTCGTTGCCGGTGAAGGCCCGCGGGGCGACGGTGAACTCGATGCCGGAGCCGGTCAGGCACTCGTGGAAGATGCGGCGTACGGGCGCGCCCGCGGGCCAGGCGAGGTGCAGCGGGTTGAGGGCTTCGCCGTCGGGTTCGGCGACCGCGGACGGCACGGCCAGGCCCGCGCCCACGCACGTCCGCCCGGTGGCGCGCAGCAGCTTGGCGCCCTCCTCGACGACGGCGGCCAGTACCTGCGCGGGGTCGGCCGGTACGGTCCCGCAGCCGGGGGCGGTGGCGACGATGCGCCCGCCGAGCCCGACGAGCGCGGCCCGGAAGCCGTCGGCGTGCACCTGCGCGGCGAGCACCACGGGGCCGTCGGGGTTCACGGACAGGCCGTGCGAGGGCCGGCCCTGGTGCCCGGCGGCGGCGGGGCGGGAGTCGACGGTGATCAGGCCGAGCGCCGCCAGTTCCGCGGCGACCGCGCCCGCGGTGGCACGGGTCACACCCAGCTCGGCGGTGAGCACGGCGCGGGTGGGTGCCCGGCCGGTGTGGACGAGTTCCAGCGCGGGCCCCAGCGCGCTGCGGCCCCTCTCGGGTCGCGCGGGCCTTGTACGAGTCGGCGTCACGCTCCTATTCTGTCTTTGTGCCGACGCTAAACAAAATACGGGCGGCGCTCCCCCGGTCACTCCGCGGCACGCGCACGCCCGGCAGCCCCGCGGGAGCCCAGCTCGCCCGCCTCCGTACCGTCCTGACCATCTTCTTCGCCCTCGACGGCTTCGTCTTCGCCGGCTGGGTCGTCCGTATCCCCGACATCAAGGACCAGACCGGCGCCTCGCCCAGCGCGCTGGGCCTGGCCCTGCTGGGCGTGTCCGCGGGCGGGGTGGCGACCATGGTGCTCACCGGCGGGCTCATCCGCCGCTACGGCGCCCACGCCGTCACCGTGGGCACGGCGGTGCTGCTCTCGGCCGGCGTGGTGCTGCCGCCGCTGACCCGCTCCGCCCTCGCGCTCGGCCTGGTCCTGCTGGTCTTCGGCGCCGCGTTCGGCTCCATCAACGTCGCCATGAACAGCGCGGCCGTCGACCTGGTGGCCGCCATGCGGCGGCCCATACTGCCCAGCTTCCACGCGGCGTTCAGCCTCGGCGGGATGCTCGGCGCCGGGCTCGGGGCGCTCGTCGCGGGCCACCTCTCCCCCACCCGGCACCTGCTGCTCCTCGCGCTGCTCGGGCTGGCCGTCACCGTCTTCGCCGGGCGCGCGCTCCTCGCCCTCCCGGTGCCGAAGCCGCCGCCCGGGCCCGGCGCCGCGGACCGGCCGCGGGCGAAGCCGGGTGTGGAGCCGGGGATCGAGCCGGGCACGGAGCCGACCGCGGCGGAGCTGCCCGCCGGGCGCGTCCGCCTGCTCGTCGCCGTGCTGGGGCTGGTCGCCCTGTGCACCGCGTACGGCGAAGGCGCCATGGCCGACTGGAGCGCGCTGCACCTGAAGGAGTCACTGGACGCCGGCCCGGGCCTGGCCGCCGCCGGCTACTCCGTCTTCGCCCTGGCCATGACCGCCGGCCGGCTCTCCGGCACCGCGCTGCTGCTGCGGCTCGGCCAGAACCGCGCCCTGGTGGCCGGCGGCGCGACCGCCTGCGTGGGCATGCTGCTCGGCTCCTTCTCCCCGTCCGTCTGGGGCGCGCTGGCCGGCTTCGCCCTCACCGGGCTCGGCCTGGCCAACATCTTCCCCATCGCCATCGGCCGCGCCGGCGAGCTGGCCGGGCCGAACGGCGTCGCCGCCGCGTCCACCCTCGGCTACGGCGGCATGCTCCTCGGCCCGCCGGCGATCGGCTTCCTCGCCGACTGGTTCTCGCTGCGCGCCGCGCTGAGCACGGTCGCGCTGCTCGCCGGGGCCGCGTCGGTCATCGCGTACGCCATGCAGGCCGTGCAGCACGGCGGTCGTCCGCGCCGGGGTTGAGAAACGGGGCGGGTCAGCGCGTCACTTGACGCCGACGGTGCGGGCGAGCACCGCCCGCTGCACGGGCAGCGCCTCGGCGTGCAGCCTACGGCCCGCGTCGGTGACGCACACCTGCACGCCTCTGCGGTCCTCGGGACACATGCCGCGGGTCACGAGACCGTGTTTCTCCAGCCTGCCGACGAGGCGGGAAAGCGCGCTCTGGCTCAGGTGCACCCGGTCCGCCAGCTCCTGGACTCTCAGGCTCGCCTTGTCGCCGGACTCGGTCATGCCGAGCAGCACGTCCAGCACCTCGAAGTCGCTGGCGCCGATGCCGTATCGATGCAGCTCACGGTCCAACTCGCCCACAGCCCGCGCGTGCACCGCGCGGATCTCCCGCCACGTAGAAACGACCGCGCCTTCGGCGCTCCCCGTTGCCATGGCATGGCACCGTACCAGCCCGTGAGCGCGATGTGACGGCCGGTGTGCAACGGATTGAACACGGGGGTGCACGGATAAGCTCTGGTGGAGGAGGGGGCGGATAAATGCGGGGAACGAGGACCCAGAGCCAGCGGGACGCCGCGACCGTCGAGATCGTGTACGCGGCGGTCACGGCGGCGCTGCTGGCGGGCGCTGTGTTCCTCGCCGTCGCCGCGCCCGCGCTGTTCTTCGACGCGGTGCACGGCGACACGCGGGCGGGGCTGCTCCTGACCGCGAAGGCGGCGGGGGCTACGGCGTTCGTGATGCGCGTCGGTCTCGTACTGCGTCGCTGGTGACCAGCCGCCGGACCAGCGGCCAGAGCAGGATCAGCGCGATGACCGCGTAGACGGTGACCGCGAACGGGGTGTTGACCAGGCCGCTCAGGCTGCCGTCGCTGAGCTGGAGCGCCCGGCGCATCTGCTGCTCGGCCGCGGGGCCGAGGATGACGCCGATGATCGCGGGCAGCACCGGCAGCCCGTAGCGCCGCATGCCGAGCCCGATCAGCCCGATCACCAGCAGGATGACCAGGTCGACCGCCTCCCCGCTGACGGCGTACGCGCCGACGGCCGCGAAGAACAGGATGCCCGCGTACAGGTACGGCCGCGGGATGCGCAGCAGCTTCGCCCACACCGGCGCCAGCGGCAGGTTGATGAGCAGCAGCAGGAACATCCCGACGAACAGCGACGCGATCAGGCCCCACACCAGGTCAGGCTCCCGGTCGAAGAGCAGCGGCCCCGGCTGGATGCCGTACTGCTGGAACGCGGCCAGCATCACGGCGGCGGTGGCGGTGGTCGGCAACCCGAGCGTGAGCATCGAGACCAGCGTGCCCGCCGCGGACGCGGACGCCGCCGACTCCGGCCCGGCGACGCCCTCGATGGCGCCCCTGCCGAACTCGTACTTGTGCTTCGACAGCCGCTTCTCGGTCACGTACGACAGAAACGTCGGGATCTCCGCGCCGCCCGCCGGGATCGCGCCGAACGGGAAGCCGATCGCGGGGCCGCGCAGCCACGGCTTCCAGGTGCGCCGCACGTCGGAGCGGGCCAGCCAGGGCCGGCCGACGGGGATGGGGCCCTGGTTGCCGGAGCGCAGCCGGGCTGCCACCCACAGCGCCTCGCCGACCGCGAAGAGGCCGACCGCGACGATGATGACGTCGATGCCGTCGGCGAGTTGGAGCGAGCCGAACGTCAGCCGCTCCTGGCCGGTCATCTGGTCGAGCCCGACCAGGCCGATGGTCAGCCCGATCAGCAGCGAGGCGAAGCCGCGGATGCGGGAGCGGCCCAGCACGGAGGTGACCGCGATGAACGCGAGGACCATCAGGGCGAAGTAGTCCGGCGCGCCGATGTCGACGGCCAGGTCCGCGATCAGCGGGGCCAGCGCGACGAGCAGGATCGTGCCGATCATGCCGCCGGCGAAGTGCCCGATCGCCGCCGCGGCCAGGGCCTGCGGGCCGCGACCGGACTTGGCCATCGGATTGCCTTCGATGGCCGCGACCACCGCGGCGCTCTCACCGGGGGTGTTGAGCAGGATGGAGGTGGTGGAGCCGCCGAACATGCCGCCGTAGTAGATGCCGGCGAACATGATGAGCGCGGCGGTGGGCTCCAGCCCGTACGTCACGGGGAGCAGCAGCGCGACGGCCATCGCGGGGCCGATGCCGGGCAGCACGCCGATGGCGGTGCCGAGGAGGACGCCGACGGCGGCCCAGAAGAGGTGCGCGGGCGTCAGTGCGGTGCCGAAGCCGTCGATGAGCGAGGTGAAGGAGTCCATCTCACAGCACCTCCATGAGCGGCCCGCCGGGCAGCGGGACGCCCAGCAGGTTGTTGAAGACGGTGTACGTGACCACCGACAGCACGGCGGCCACGAGCGGGTCGGTGCTGAACGCGCGGCTGCCCAGCGCGTAGGCCGCGCCCCAGAACAGCAGGGCGCCGGCGACGGGGAAGCCGACCTCGCCGATGAGGAAGGCGGCGGCGAGGAAGACCCCGGCGAGCAGCAGCACGGTGCGCCACTCGGAGGGCGCGTCGAGGTCGACGTCCTCGCCGCCCTCGGCCTCGCCCCTGCCGCCGCGCAGCACGTCGACGGCGAGGAGGGCCGCGACGACGCACAGGGCGATGCCGACGACGGTGGGGGCGGCCTCTGGTCCGACGGGGCCGCGCTGGGCGAAGTCGGTGTCCATGGTCAGTGCGTCGATCAGCACCAGCACACCGAGGGCCAGCAGCAGGACGCAGACGCCGAGTTCGGACCTGCCGCGCAGCAGGGCGAGCGGGCCGCCGGCGCCGGGCGGGGCGATCTCGTCGTCCGGGGGTTCCGCGGGGGTCCGGGCCCCGTCCGTCGTCGGCTCGTTCGTCACAGGCCCAGCTCCTTCAGCACCGAGACCACGCGCCGGTCCTGCGCGTCGAGGTAGTCGCCGAACTTCTCGCCGGTCAGGAAGGCGTCCGTCCAGCCGTTCGTCTTCAGCGACTGCCGCCACTCGTCGGTGTCGTGCAGCTTCTCGAAGAGGTGGATGAGGTTCTTGCGTTCGGTGCCGGACAGCCCCGGCGGGGCGACGAAGCCGCGCCAGTTGGTGAACGCCACGTCGATGCCCGACTCGCGCAGCGTGGGCGCGTCGAGCCCCGGGTGCCGCTTGCCGCCGGTGACGGCGAGCACCCGCAGGTCGCCCGCCTCGATCTGGTCGAGGTACTCGCCGACGCCCGAGACGCCGAAGGCGACCTTGCCGCCGAGGATCGACGCGAGCAGTTCGCCGCCGCCGTCGTACGGCACGTAGTTGACCTCTTTCGGCACGATCCCGGCGGCCCGGGCCATCAGCATCGGCGCCAGGTGGTCAGGGCCGCCGGGGGACGAGCCGCCGCCGACCGGGGTCTTGCCCGGGGAGGCTTTCCAGTCGGCGAGCAGATCCCCGAACGTCTCGTACGGGGAGTCCGCGGGGACCACGACGATGTCGGGCTCCTCGGTCACCCGCGCGACGGGGGTGGTGTCGGCGAGCGTGTGGTCGGTGGTGTTGGCACGTACCGCGCCGCTGACCCCGAGGCCCATGGACATGGCGAGCTTTCCGTTGCCGTGCGCGTTGACCAGCCGGGACAGGCCCACGGTGCCGCCCGCGCCGGGGAGGTTGAAGACCTCGACGTTGTTGCCGAGGTCGGCCTCCTCGATGTTGCGGGCGATGGTGCGGGCGGTGATGTCGTAGCCGCCGCCGGGGGTGTTGGGCACCATCAGCTCCAGGCCGGGGATCCGGCTGCCCTCCGCCGCGCCGTCCCCCTCCGTGATGAGCGGAGGGCCGAGGAGCACCAGCAGCGCCGCTGCCGCGAGCGCGAACGGGGTGCGTAGAGTGGTCGGCAGACGCACGGTTCGGGTCACCGCCTCTTCGTCGGGGAGCCGGCTCCGCGGAGCCGTGGATGATCACCGGGGTCCCGATGTCGCCACATGCTCCCGCCGGGACCGCCGGGTGTCGCGCTTGTGAACGCAAGGAAACTTCTGGTCGTTCTGGTCCCGGCGCGGGCCGCCGCGGGGCGCTAGCCTGACCGCCGTGATCCGGGTACTGGTGGTCGACGACGACTTCATGGTGGCCAAGCTGCACAGCCGCTACGTCGCGGCGACCGACGGCTTCGAGGTGGCCGGCGTCGCGCACAGCGGTGCCGAGGCGCTGCGCGCCGTGGCGCGGCTGCGCCCCGACCTCGTGCTCCTGGACGTCTACCTGCCGGACATGGACGGCATCGGGGTGCTGCGGCTGCTGCGCGCCGGGGAGCACGCGGACACCGACGTACTCATGATCACCGCGTCCCGGGACGCCGAAACCATCCGCGGCGCGCTGCACGGCGGGGCGCTGCACTACGTCATCAAGCCGTTCAGCCAGGCCGCGCTCCAGGAGCAGTTGCGCCACATCGCCGCCACCCGCGCGCGGCTCGACGCCCTCGACGACGCCGACGGCGTCCAGCAGGCGCACGTCGACCGGCTCTTCGGCGCCCGCCCCACCGTCTCGGGGGCGCTGCCCAAGGGGCTCAACGCGCGCACCGCCGAGCTGGTGGAGGGGGTGCTGCGCGAGCACCCCGGGGGTCTTTCGGCCAGCGAGTGCGCGGAGGCGGCGGCCATCTCCCGGGTCGCCGCGCGGCGTTACCTGGAGCACTTCGCCGACTCCGGCCGGGCCGAGCTGTCGCTGAAGTACGGCGGCACGGGCCGCCCCGAGCACCGCTACCGCTGGGCCGGCTGAGCCTCCGGGCGCGGGGCGCCCCCGCCGGTGCGGCGTACGCCCGCGCGAGCCCGTACGCCCGCGGGCGCCGCCCGTACGAGACCGCACACCCGCCCCGGACGTCACCTGTACGAGTGCTTGGCGGGGTGCCGGGGCGCCACCGGGGGTAGTGCTGCCCCCGGCGCTGGACGCGAACGACACCCGGGGAGGGGCGGATGCCGCCTAAGCAGCCGTTCGAACTGCCGACCTTCTACCTGCCGTGGCCCGCGCGGCTCAACCCGCACGTCGAGCAGGCGCGGGTGCACTCGCGGGCGTGGGCGCGCGAGATGGCGATGCTGGAGGGCTCGGGCATCTGGGACACCGCCGACCTCGACGCGCACGACTACGCGCTGCTGTGCGCGTACACCCACCCCGAGTGCTCCGCGGACGTGCTCTCGCTGGTCACCGACTGGTACGTGTGGGTGTTCTTCTTCGACGACCACTTCCTGGAGGCGTTCAAGCGCGACCGCGACCGGGCCGGCGCCAAGGCGTACCTGGACCGGCTGCCCGCGTTCATGCCGCTGGAGCCGGCCGGCGCGGACGTGCCGGAGCCGCGCAACCCGGTCGAGGCGGGGCTCGCCGACCTGTGGGCGCGTACCGTGCCGGCGATGTCGGCCGGGTGGCGGCGGCGCTTCGCGCGCAGCACGGTGAACCTGCTCGACGAGTCGCTCTGGGAGCTGGCCAACATCGACGAGGGGCGGGTCGCCAACCCCGTCGAGTACGTCGAGATGCGCCGCAAGGTCGGCGGGGCGCCGTGGTCCGCGGGGCTGGTGGAGTACGCCGCCGCGGCCGAGGTGCCGGACCGGGTCGCCGCGTCCCGGCCGCTGCTGGTACTGCGCGACACCTTCGCCGACGCCGTGCACCTGCGCAACGACCTGTTCTCGTACCAGCGCGAGGTCGAGGACGAGGGCGAGCTGAGCAACGGCGTGCTGGTGCTGGAGACGTTCCTCGGCTGCGGCACGCAGGAGGCCGCCGAGCGCGTCAACGACCTGCTGACGTCCCGGGTGCAGCAGTTCGAGCACACGGCGCTGACCGAACTGCCCGCGCTCTTCGCCGAGGAGGAGCTGACGCCGGCCGAGTGCGCGCGGGTGGCGGCGTACGCGAAGGGGATGCAGGACTGGCAGTCGGGCGGCCACGAGTGGCACATGCGCTCCAGCCGCTACATGAACCAGGGCGCCGCGTCCGGCCCGCCCGCCCTGCCGTACGCGCCCACCGGGCCCGGCACCGCGGAGGCGGGCCTGCGCGGGCTGCTGACCTCCACCGGGGCGACGCGGCTGCGCTCGTACACGCACGTGCCGCATCAGCGGGTCGGCCCGTCGCTCGTGCCCGAGATGCTCATGCCGTACCGGCTGCGGCTCTCGCGGCACCTCGACGCGGCCCGGTCCCGGACCGCCGCCTGGTGCCGCGAGACGGGCGTCCTCGGGCCCCAGCCCGGCGTGCCCGGCTCGCACGTGTGGGACGCCCGGCGCCTGCACGGCTACGACCTCCCGCTCTGCGCCGCGGGGCTGCACCCGGACGCCGACGAGGAGGAACTGGTCCTGGCGTCGCTGTGGCTGGCCTGGGGCACGTACGGGGACGACTACTACCCGGCCGCCTTCGGCCGCGTCCGCGACCTGGCCGGGGCGCGGGCCTCGAACGACCGCCTCAAGCGGTGCATGCCGCTCACCGACGGGACGCCGGCGCCGCCGCCCGCGAACGCCCTGGAGCGCGGGCTGGCCGACCTGTGGCGGCGGACGGCGGGACCGATGGCGCCGGAGCAGCGGGCGCGCTTCCGGGCGACGGTGGACGTCATGCTCGACGCCTGGCTGTGGGAGCTGTCCAACCAGGCACAGCACCGCATCCCGGACCCCGTCGACTACGTCGAGATGCGCCGGGCGACCTTCGGCTCCGACATGACGAAGTACCTGTGCCGGCTGCGCCGCGGGGACGGCGTGCCGCCGGAGGTCTACGACAGCGGGCCGGTGCAGGCGCTGGAGAACTCCGCCATGGACTACGCCTGCCTGCTCAACGACCTCTTCTCGTACCAGAAGGAGATCGAGTACGAGGGCGAGATCCACAACGGCGTGCTGGTGGTGCAGAACTTCTTCGGCATCGGATACCCCGACGCGGTGCGGATCGTGCACGATCTCACGACGGGGCGGATGCGGCAGTTCGAGCACGTGCTGGAGACCGGGCTGCCGGTGCTGTACCAGGACCTCGGGCTGTCGCAGGCGGCCCGCGAGGCGCTGGACGGCTACGTGCGCGACCTCCAGAACTGGATGGCCGGGATCCTCAACTGGCACCTGCGGGTACGGCGGTACGGGGCCGCGGAGCTGGCGGAGGACGCGGGCGGTCCCGGGCTGCCGGGCGGGGCGCCGGCGGGGCTCGGCACGGCGGCGGCCCGGCCGGCGGCGTGGACCGGGGGGTGACGGTCGGCGGGTGACGGGTGGCGGGTGACGGGGCGGGGGGACGGCCGGGAGGTGAGGGCCGGGAGGTGACGGCCTGGGTCAGCCGAGCCAGCCGGGGCGGACCAGCCCCGACTCGTACGCCTGCACCACCAGTTGCGCCCGGTCGCGTACCCCGAGCTTGACCATGGTCCGGCTGACGTGCGTCTTGGCCGTCAGCGGGCTGACCACCAGCCGGCGGGCGATCTCCTCGTTCGACAGGCCCATGCCCACCAGCGCCATGACCTCCCGCTCCCGGTCCGTCAGCTCGTCCAGGGCAGCCGCCGCCGCGGGCTCCTTGGAGCGGGCGGCGAACTCGGAGATCAGCCGGCGGGTGACGCCCGGGGACAGCAGCGCGTCGCCCTCGACCACGGCCCGTACCGCGCGCACCAGTTCCTCCGGCTCGGTGTCCTTGACCAGGAAGCCCGAGGCGCCGGAGCGGATCGCCTCGAAGACGTACTCGTCCAGCTCGAAGGTGGTGAGCATGACGACCTTGACGCCCGCCAGGTCCGGGTCGCCGGTGATCCGGCGGGTGGCCTCCAGGCCGTCCAGGACCGGCATGCGAATGTCCATGAGGACGACGTCCGGCCGCAGTTCGCGTACGAGGGCCACGGCCTGTTCGCCGTCGGCCGCCTCACCGCACACCTCCACCTCCGCCTGGGCGCCGAGGAGGGCGCTGAAGCCGGCCCGTACCAGCACCTGGTCGTCGGCGAGCATCACGCGGATCACTTGCGCTCCTCTGGGGTGTCGCGGCCGCGGGTCTCGCGGCCGGCGTTCACGGTATCCGCCGGGAGCGGGATCCGGGCCCGCACCCTGAAGCCCCCGTCGGGGCGGGTGGCGGCCTCGACGGTGCCGCCGAGCGCGGAGGCGCGCTCGCGCATGCCGACCAGGCCGTTGCCGCCGCCGGTGAGGCCGCCGGCGGTGGCGGGGCCGTCGTCGTCGATGCGCAGCTCCAGCTCGCCCGGCGTGTGGCGGACCAGGACGCGGGCGGTGCGCGAGCCGGAGTGGCGCACGACGTTGGTCAGCGCCTCCTGCACGATGCGGAACGCGGCCAGTTCGGTGCCCGGGGGCAGCGGGGCGCGCTCGCCCTCGACGGCGACGTCCACCGTGAGGCCCGCCGCGGCGGCCTGCTCCTTCAGCTCGCTGAGCCGGTCGAGGCCGGGGGCGGGCGAGCGCGGGGCGCCGCCGGGGGTGCGCAGCGCGTCGAGCACCTGGCGCACCTCGCCGAGCGCCTCCTTGCTGGCGGACTTGATGGTGGTCAGCGCCTCGCGGGCCTTCTCGGGCTGCTGGTCGAGGAGCGCGAGGCCGACGCCGGCCTGGATGTTGATCACGGAGATGCTGTGCGCCAGCACGTCGTGGAGTTCGCGGGCGATGCGCAGCCGCTCCTCGTCGGCGCGGCGGCGCTTGGCCTGCTCGCGCTCGGCCCGTACGGCGGCCCACTGCTCGCGGCGCGTACGCATCAACTCGCCGCCCGCGGCCACCGCCAGCACCCAGGCGACGACGAACAGCACCTGGCCCCACTGGGCGCCGTTGTCGTCGCCGGGCGGGAGCCAGCGGTAGAGGACGGAGGTGTACACGACGTGGCCGGCGAAGAGCAGCGCGAGCGCCCCCCAGACGGCGTGCCGCTCCCCCATCGAGATCGCGGCGAAACAGGCGACGGCGGCGCTGAGGAAGATCGGCCCGTACGGGAAGCCCGTGGCCAGATAGCCGAGGCAGACGGCGACGGTGCCGAAGGCGGCGGTGCGCGGGTAGCGGTGCCGCAGCAGCAGGAAGGCGGCCGTGGCGAAGAGGAAGCCGAGGGCGCCGGGGACGGGGTCGACGCGGTCGGCGGCCTGGGCGGCGCCGCGGGTGCCGACGACCATGAAGACGGTCAGGAAGAGGGTGGAGCGCCAGGGCAGCCGGTCGCGGCTGGGTTGCCGGCGCAGCAGGCCGGGGCCGGGCAGCGGCCGGCGGTCGGGGTCGTCCGGGCCGTCGCCGGGGCCGCCGGGGGCGTAGGGCGCGCCGAACGGCGGCCCCGGCCACCGCCGGCCGCCGGCCTCGTCGTCCCGCCCCCGCCACGGGGGTCGTCCGCGTCGCATGGCTGAAACGCTAACCGGCGGCGGTGGCCCCGGGCGTCAGCCGTACGCGGACACCCGGCGTACTCCCGGTGGAGTACCTGCTCAGCGGGGGGTGAGGCCGGTGGTTGCAGGCTCCCCGCCGGAACGGGCGGGCGGTGCGGGCGGCCGGGCTGCGGGGCGCGGTTACGGGGCGGGGGTGCGCAGGCCGATGCCGCGGGCCAGGTCGGCCGCGGCCCGGTCGAAGAACTCCTCGCGGGCGTGGACGACGTTGTCGAACTGGCCGAACACCTCGAAGCCGACGAGGCCGAAGAGCTGGGACCAGGCGGCGGTCAGCCGGGCCATCGCCGCCGGGTGCAGTCGCACGCCGAGGCGGCGCACCAACTGCTCGGCGTCGCGGAGCACGGCGGCGGACTCGACGGGCGCGGGGTCGAGCAGCCCAGCGTCGGCGGCGTCCTCGGCGACGGCGATGAGGGCGCGGGCGACGCGGGAACCGGGGGCGTTGGTGGCCTCGGGGGCGGCGTAGCCGGGGACCGGGGAGCCGTAGAGGAGGGCGTACTCGTGCGGGTGGGCCAGCGCCCAGCGGCGCACGGCGTGGCAGGCGGCGGTCCAGCGGGCGACGGGGTCGGCGGCGGGTGCGGCGGCGGCGCGTTCCGCGGCGGCGCCGACGGCGTCGTAGGCGTCGATGATGAGCGCGGTGAGGAGGTCGTCGCGGCTGGGGTAGTAGCGGTAGAGCGCGGAGGAGACCATGCCCAGCTCGCGGGCGACGGCGCGCAGCGAGAGGCGGGCGGCGCCCGCGTCGGCGAGCTGCCGTCTGGCCTCCGCCCTGATGCTCTCCGCGATCTCGGTACGGGCGCGCTCCCTGGCTCCGGTGACCCTCGTCATGGGGCCAGTCTGCCACCGCGAGAGCGGTGCACACAAACGAGAGCAGTGCTCTTGCTCTGGAGCACCGATCTGATGCACACTGCTCTACATCGAGAGCACTGCTCTCGAATCAGATCACCGCTCACGCCAGGAGGCCGCGATGTCCGCACAGCCCCACTACCTCAAGGCCGGCCCCGTCGCCTCGCGGCTCAACAAGGTGGTGGGCTGGCTCGCCCGCCGCGGGGTGAGCATCATGGGCACCGCCGAGCTGTCCGTACGCGGCCGCAAGTCCGGTAAGATGCTGCGCCTGCCCGTCAACCCCCACCGCCACGACGGCGAGCAGTACCTCGTCTCCGCCCGCGGCCACTCCCAGTGGGTACGGAACATGCGCGCGGCCGGCGGCGGCGAGCTGCGCGTCGGGCGCAGGGTGCGCGCCTTCACCGTCGAGGAGCTGCCGCCCGCCACCGCCGTGCCCGTGCTGCGCAGCTACCTCAAGCGCTGGGGCTGGGAGGTCAACCAGTACTTCCAGGGCGTGACGGCCGACTCCTCCGACGAGGAGCTGCTCGCCGCCGCCCCCGACCACCCCGTCTTCCGTCTCACCGAGACCCGCTGAGCGCGCCCTTCCGGTCCAGCATCGACAGCGCCCGGTGCGCCACCGGGTGGGTGCGGACGATCTCGCCGAGCGTCGTCGACCCCTGCGTGATCTTGGTGAACATGTGCCACGCCGGCCGGAACCCGGTCAGCGCCGCGTGGAACACCGCGGGGTGCCGCTCGAACGCCGCCAGCATCCGCCGCCCGACCGCCATCTCCACGCCGAGGCCGGCCTTGACGGCGAAGGCGTAGTTGAGCGCCTGGCGCCGGGCGTCCACCGCGTCCTGCGCCTCCGCGATCCGCACCGCCCACTCCCCCGCGAGCCGGCCGGAGCGCAGCGCGTACGAGATGCCCTCCCGGGTCCACGGCTCCAGCAGCCCGGCGGCGTCGCCGCAGACCACGACCCGGCCGCGGGACAGCGGCGAGTTGTGCGCGCGGCAGCGCGTGAGGTGCCCGGAGGACAGGCTCGGCTCGAAGCCCGCCAGGCCCAGCCGGGCGGTGAACTCCTCCAGATAGCGCTTGGTCGCGGCACCGTCGCCGCGGGCGGAGATCACGCCGACCGTCAGCGTGTCGCCCTTGGGGAAGACCCACCCGTAACTCCCGGGCAGCGGGCCCCAGTCGATGAGTACCCGGCCGCGCCAGTCGTCGGCGACCTCCGGCGGCACCGGGATCTCCGCCTCCAGCCCCAGGTCCACCTGCTCCAGCTCCACCCCGACGTGGCTGCTGGTCCGCCCCGCGCTGCCGTCCGCGCCGACGACGGCGCGGGCGAGCACCTTCTCGCCGCCCGCCAGATGCACGGCCACCGTGCGCCGGTCGGGCACGTCGGGCCCGTGCTGTTCGACGCGGGCGACGGTGACGCCGGTGCGCAACCGCGCACCCGCGCGCTGCGCGGCCTCGGCCAGCCGGGCGTCCAGCTCGGCGCGGTTGACGAGCCCGAACAGGGTACGGCGGGAGCGCCGGGTGCGGCCCAGCCGGCCGCGCATGGTGAACGTCACGGCGTTGACGCGGTCGCGCAGCGGCAGTTCGACGCCCTCGGGGAGCGCCTCGCGGGACAGCCCGATGATGCCGCCGCCGCAGGTCTTGTAGCGGGGCAGCTCGGAGCGTTCCAGGAGCAGGACGCGGCGGCCCTGGCCGGCGGCGGCGCACGCCGCCGAGGCGCCGGCGGGACCGG
Source organism: Streptomyces sp. 184 (assembly GCF_045781775.1). Taxonomy (NCBI): domain Bacteria; kingdom Bacillati; phylum Actinomycetota; class Actinomycetes; order Kitasatosporales; family Streptomycetaceae; genus Streptomyces; species Streptomyces sp. 184. The sequence goes on from NZ_CP123230.1 coordinate 4,645,088, forward strand.
CGCCGATCACGACGACGTCCCAGACGCCCGGGTCCTCGCCGGCCCGGTCCCCCGGCGCGGGGTCGTGCCCCGCGTCCGGCGCCGCGTCCGGCGTCCCGTCCTGCGCGTCGCCCGGCGAGCGGCCGTCCGCCGCTTCGCCCGCTTCGTTGCCCGCCTCGTTCTCGCTGGTCACGTTGGCTCTCTGCTCCTGTTTCCGGCAACCCCCACCCGGGGGCGCCCACCTGCCGCATCCTAGAACGACGCACCGCTGTGCGATGATCGTCACCGCTCGCCCCGATACCGGGACCCGACACCGCAGGACACAACGCAGTTCGCCCGAGGAGCGTTCCCATGGACACCGATCGGCTTGCCGGCACCGTCGCCGGCCTGCTGCCGCGCGCCCGTACCGAGCTGGCCGAGCTGGTCTCCTTCCGCTCGGTGGCGCTCATCGACCCGGAGCGCTTCCCGGCGAGCGAGTCCGACGCCGCCGCCCGGTGGATCGAGGAGTCGCTGGCCACCGAGGGCTTCACGGACGTGCAGTTGCTCGACACCCCGGACGGGACTCGTTCGGTGTACGGGTATCTGCCCGGCCCGGCCGGCGCCCCCACGGTGCTGCTCTACGCCCACTACGACGTACAGCCGCCGCTCGACGAATCGGCGTGGCTCAGCCCGCCGTTCGAGCTGACCGAGCGCGACGGCCGGTGGTACGGGCGCGGCGCCGCCGACTGCAAGGGCGGCGTCATCATGCACCTGACCGCGCTGCGCGCGCTGCGCGAGAACGGCGGCGTGCCGGTCTCGGTCAAGATCATCGTGGAGGGCTCGGAGGAGCAGGGCACCGGCGGCCTCCAGCAGTACGCGGTGCAGTACCCGGAGTTGCTGGCGGCCGACACGATCGTCATCGGCGACGTCGGCAACTTCCGCGTCGGGCTGCCCACCGTCACGGCCACGCTGCGCGGCATGACGATGCTGCGCGTGCAGGTGGACGCGCTGGCGGGGAACCTGCACTCGGGCCAGTTCGGCGGCGCCGCCCCCGACGCCCTCGCCGCGCTCATCCGGATCCTCGACTCGCTGCGCGCCCCCGACGGCTCGACCACGGTGGACGGCCTGGCGCCCGGCTCCCGGTGGGAGGGCCTGACGTACCCGGAGGAGGACTTCCGCCGGGACGCGAAGGTGCTCGACGGGGTGGAGCTGATCGGCTCCGGCAGCGTCGCGGACCGCATCTGGTCCGGCCCGGCGGTGACGGTGGTCGGCATGGACGTCCCCTCGGTGGCCGAGGCCACGCCGTCGGTGCAGGCCACCGCCGCGGCGCTGGTGAGCCTGCGGCTGCCGCCCGGCCACGACTCGGCCGAGGCGACGAAGCGGCTGACCGCGCACTTCGAGACGCACGCGCCCTGGGGCGTACGGGTGACCACCGAGCCGTACGGCTCGGGCGAGCCGTTCCGCGCCGACGTCACCAGCCCCGCGTACCGCGCGATGGCGGAGGCGATGCGCGCGGCGTACCCGGGCGAGGAGATGCAGGTGGCCGGGCAGGGCGGCACGATCCCGCTGTGCAACACCCTCGCCGAGCTGTACCCGCGGGCGGAGATCCTGCTGATCGGGCTCTCCGAGCCGCAGGCGCAGATCCACGCGGTGAACGAGAGCGTGTCGCCGGAGGAGCTGGAGCGGCTGTCGTTCACGGAGGCGCTGTTCCTGCACGGGTACGCGGCGGGTCGCGCGGGCTGACGCGGCGGGACGGCGCGGGCGGCCGGGCCCGGACCGGGTGGTCAGACGACATCCGTGAGCCGGGCGAAGACGACGACGTTGCCCTCGTAGCCGGGGTTGCCTGCGTCCTCGCGGTAGTCGCCGCCGCAGGTGAGCACGCGCAGTTCGGCGCGGTCGGTGTCGCCGTAGACGCGTCCGCTGGGGAAGTCGTCGGCGTCGAAGACCTCGACGGCGTACACGGTGAACACCGCGGTGCGGCCGTCCTTCCGGTCCACCTTGACGACTTCGCCGCGCTTCAGGCCGCCGAGGCGGTAGAAGACGGCGGGCCCGGCCGCGTCGTCGACGTGCCCGGTGACGACGGCGGTGCCGGCGGCGCCGGGGGTGGCGGCGTCCCGGTACCAGCCGGCGAGGTTGCGCACACCCGGGGGCGGCGCCGCGAGCCAGCCGTCGGGGTCCAGCCCGACGTCGGTCAGGGGTGCGTCGACTCCGATGGCGGGGATGCGGATCGCGGCGGGCGGTGAGGTGGGCAGCGCGGGGTGCGCGGGCGGGCCGTCGTCGGCGAGGCCGCTCCCGGCGGAGGGCTGGGGCGGGCCGAACCCGCCGGTGAGCGCGGTGTGGATCATGCCGATGCCCAGGAGCATCACGCAGATGACGACGCCCGCGGCGAACCTGTTGCGCAGCGCCCCGGCCACGCTCCCGCCGCCCTCACCGTCGCCGTCGCCGCGGGGGTCCGGGGGCGGTCCGCCGGGCGCCGTGCCGTTCGGGGCGGCCCCGTGCCCGGTCGTGTCGTGGGGCAGCGTGCCGTGCGGGGTCATGCCGTAGGGCATCGCGGCGTACGGGTCGATGGTGCGGTGCTCGTGCATGGTGCGGACCGTTTCTGCGCAGGGAGCCGCGCGGGGAACTGCGCGGGGAAAGGGGCGGGGAGCTGGGCGGGGGTCGGGTACGGCCTGCGTCGTGCGCCCCGCGGCCCTCGGGCCGCGGGGCGCCGCGCGCGATGCGGACGGGTGCCTGCGCCGCGGGGTCAGCCGCGCCCGGGCGCCTCCCGGCGCCGCAGGAGCAGGACCCCGCCGAACGCACCGGCGGCCGTGAGTCCGGCGCCGCCGGCGAGCATCGCGGTGCTGCCCTCCTGGGAGCCGCCCAGCCCGCCGCGGGCCGGCCGGGTGGGCTTCACCGGCTGGGCCGGCTCGGCGGGTTGCGCCGGCCGCACGGCCTCCTTGCCCGGCTGGGCGGGTTGCGCCGGCCGGGCGGCTTCCTTTCCGGGCTGGGCGGGTTGCGCCGGCCGGGCGGACCGTGTCGCCTCCCCGCCGGGGTCCTGCCGTGGCCGCGACGTGGCTCCGACCTCCGACCCGCCGTCGTCGGCGATGGTCAGGGGCGTGGTGCCGGACTCGGCGCCGCAGGTGAAGGTCACGTCGTACTCGGCGCCCGGCTTGGCGTCCAGGTCGACCTTCACCTGTGCGCTCTGGGTGCCGCCGCCCATGCCGAGGGTCGTCTTGTCGAAGACCCCCGACGAGGCCGTGGCCTCCTTGTCGCACTCCGTCACGGTCAGATCGACCTTGCCGCCGGGTTTGACGGTCTTGGGGGTGACGGTGAAGCCGAAGGAGGTGATGTTGCTGTCGTTGCCCTGCGCCGTCGCCACCGTGGCCGTGAGGCCGGCGGCGAGGGCGCCGACCGCCGCGGCGGCCAGCGCCGTGGATATGATCCGCATCGCTCGTTAGCTCCTGAAGTGGGGGACGCGACGACGTGGGCCGCCGCTAGCAGAGACGCTATGCAGCCAGAGCCATTGACACGCACTCAAAAACTGCCGAATGGGGCAATAGCAGGCCCAATAGGGTTGCTCCGGTCACCCCAGCGCGCTCCTCGCGTCCCCCTCGCGCTACGCCCCCTCCACGGTCGGCGCGCCGCCCTCCAGGTAGACCGCGGCGCCGCGCTGCCGGGCCCGCAGCGCCCAGCGCAGCCGGCTGAACCGCACCGCCGGCAGCAGCGCGCCCGCCTCCTCCTCCGTGACGAACCGCCAGGCGCGCAGCTCGGGACCCGGCAGCAGGACGCCGGCCGCCTCGGCGGGGCGCAGCCGGCCGCCGTCGTAGAGCAGCCGCAGCCCGCCGAACTCGGGCGGGCGGGGCGGCTCCCAGTCCACTACCAGCAGCCGGGGCGGCCGGCGCAGCGTCAGCCCCAGCTCCTCCGCCACCTCCCGGACGCCGCCGCGCGCCGGCGCCTCGCCGGCCTCGACGACGCCGCCGGGGAACTCCCAGCCCGGCTTGTACGTAGGGTCGACCAGGAGCACCCGGTCGTCCTCGTCGAAGAGCAGCACGCCCGCGGCGAGCGTCTCGCGGGTGGGTTCGGAGTTCTGCACGATGTCGCAGTGCCCGGCCCCGGCGCGCAGGCAGGAGGCGATCTCCTCGGCGGCCCGGCGGGGGGTCAGACCCGCGGCTTCGACGAGGTGGGCGTCGCTTGTGAGCCAGTGCGGGAAAGAGCCGGTGTGCAGGATCGTTTCGTCAAACGAGACCAGCAAATGCCGCACTTCGAAGCGGCGAGAGGCCAGCCTGCCGAAGATCTCGTCGCGGTGCTCCTGGCGCCACAGCGCCGCCGGCACCACCAGCGGACCGTCCGCCTCCGCCAGCAGCGCCGCCGCCGTCTCCACCACCAGCCGCCGCCACGACGGCAGCTCCTGCTCGTCGTCGACCTCCTCCAGCCGCTTCTGCGGCAGCAGCCGCCGCAGTTGTCCGCCCGTCAGCTCCGGGTCGTACAGGATGCTCCCCGGCGTCAGCTCCACCAGTTCGTGCGCGACGCGGAGCAGACCCGTATCCCATGCACCGTTCAACCAGACGATCACATGTTCCCCCTCTCAGCCGCCCCCAGAGAGTTGCCCGCTACCTGCTCCCGGGGAAACTCCGAGCGAAGAGTTTGGCCGCCGGGCTACGTCACACCGACGCGACCCGGCGCAATTGCGCCGGGTCGCGGACGAAGCCGGCGCTCCCCCTGCCCGTACGCCGCGGCCTACGGCCCAACCGGGCCGTACGGGGTCCGGCAGGGGACCGTTCGGCCCATCCACCGCACGCCCCCGACCAGGCAGGGTGTCGCTCACCTGCCCGCCGCACGCGGGCCGGTTACGGCGGCCCGGTCCGGAGATCAGAAGGGCTGGTCGACGGCTCCCCCCGGGCCGCCGTCGCCCTCTCCGCTCTCCGGCGGGCCGCCTTCGCCTGACCGGCGGCCTCGCCCGCCGCCGCCTCCTCACCCCTTCGTGGAGCCGAGCGTCAGCCCGGCGATGAAGTGGCGCTGGAGGAGCAGGAAGACGATGACCGTGGGCAGTGCGACGAGTACGGATCCCGCGGCGAGCAGGTTGTAGTCGGTGAAGAACTGCCCGCGCAGGTTGTTCAGCGCCGAGGTGATCGGGAGCTTGTCGCCGTCGGAGATGAAGACCAGCGCCCACAGGAAGTCGTTGTACATCCAGGTGAACTGGAGCGTGCCCAGCGCCGCCAGCGCCGGCCGGCACAGGGGCAGGGTGATCCGCCAGTACTGGGTCCACACCCCGGCGCCGTCGACGACCGCGGCCTCCAGGATCTCGGTGGGCAGCGTGCGCATGAAGTTCGCCAGCACGAAGACGCAGAAGCCGAGCTGGAAGCCGACGTTGGCGGAGATGACGGCCCAGTACGAGTCGTACATCATCATCGACTCGGACATCCAGTACGGCAGCTCGATGCGGTTGAACATCACGTACAGCGGCGTGACGATGACCTGCTGCGGCAGCAGGTTGCCCGCGGTGAAGAGGATGAGCAGGAAGAACCCGCCGCGGATGCGCAGCCGGGCCAGCACGAAGGCGGCGAACGACGCCAGGAAGAGCACGATCAGCACGCCGGGCACGGCGATGATGAGCGAGTTGACGAAGTACTTGCTCATCTCCGAGTCGGAGAACGCCTGCCGGTAGTAGTCGAAGGACAGCTTGCGGGGGAACGAGAAGTAGCCGTGCTTGGCCGTCTCCTCGTACGGGCGCAGCGAGGCGTACACGGCGAGCAGCAGCGGGGCCATGAAGGCGAGCGAGACCCCGCCGAGGAAGATGTGCACGCCGAACCGGCCGCGGCGCGGCCGGCGTGCGGCCGGGCGGCCGGGCGCCTTGGCCGGCGCCGCGGCGGCGGGGCGCGAGGGAGCCACGGCGGGTGTGTCGGCGGTCATCGGTGCTCCTCCCCGCGCATCTCCTGCACCAGATAGGTCACGATGAATCCCAGGGAGACGGTCAGCAGCACGACGGCGATGGCGGAGCCGAAGCCGATGCGGCTGGCCTCGCCGATGATGTTGTCGGTGACGAGCACGGACAGCAGTTCCAGGCCGTTTCTGCCCTTGTTGATGGCGTAGACGATGTCGAAGGCGCGTAGCGCCTCGATGACGGTGATGACCAGGACGACGACGTTGACCGGCCGCATCGTGGGGAAGACCACGCGCAGGAAGGTCTGGCGTTCGTTCGCGCCGTCGATGGCGGCGGCTTCCTTCAGCTCCGGCGCCACGGCCTTCAGCCCGGCCAGGTAGAGGATCATCACGTAGCCGGTGTGCCGCCAGCCGGCGGCCAGCAGCACCATCCAGATGTTGAGGTCGCGGTCGCCGAGCCAGTCGGTGGGGTTGTTCTCGTTGCCGAGGATGGCGTTCAGCGCGCCCTGGTCGCGGGAGAAGACCAGTTGGGCGATGAAGCCGACGACGGCGAGGGAGAGCACCACCGGCAGGTAGATCGTGGACTGGTAGAAGCGCGAGAAGCGCACGCCGCGGTCGATGACGACCGCGAGCAGCAGCCCGAAGGGCGTGGCCACCAGTCCCAGGAACGCGATCCACAGCAGGTTGTTGCGCACCGCGGGCCAGAACGGCGGGTAGTCGCCGCCGGCGAGCGTGTCGTAGTTGTCGCCGCCGACCCAGCTCAGGTCGGACAGGCCGTCCCAGGAGGAGAAGGACAGGGTGATGGAGGCGACCGTCGGCCCCCAGATGATGAACAGGTCCAGCAGGATGGCGAAGCCGAGCAGCACGCCGATGACGGCGAGGTCGCGGAGGGAGAACCGCCGCGGCCCCCGCCGTCCGGTGCGCCGCACGCGGGTGACGAGCGGCACGGCGGGCTACTCCTGGCCTTCGGCGAAAATGGTCTTCTTCTGGCCCTCGATGCCCTTGAGCAGGCCGTCGATGTCGTCGGGGTCGTCGATGAAGTCCTGGAGCGCCTTGATCATGACCGTCGAGGCGAAGTCCGGGCGGGTGTCCCGGTCGAGGAACTGGGATATCTGCTTGGCGTTCGAGACCAGCTCCGCGGCCTTCTTCTGGAGCGTGCTGTAGGAGGCGGTGTCGGCGTCGGCGTGCACCGCGACGTTGTTGGGGTCGGACTTCAGGTACGTCTCCTCGGCGACCGGGGTGGCGAGGTACTTCAGCAGTTCCTGCGCGCCTTCCTCGTTCTTGACCTTGGCGGACATCAGGAAGCCGTCGATGGGCGCCTCGACGGCGTCCTGGCCGTGCTCGGGCGATATCTCGGGGAAGGGGAAGAAGTCGAGGTCCTCGCGGTCGGCCTCGGGGAACTGCTGGCCGGGGTGCGGCAGGCCGAGCACGGCCATGCCGGTCTTCTTCTGGGCCAGCGACTGGGCGGCCTCCTGCCAGGTGCGGCCGTTGGCGCCCTGGTCGTGGTACGGCATGAGGCCGCGCCACAGGTCGAAGACCTCGCGCACCCGGGGGTCGGTCCAGGACTCCTCGCCGGCCATCAGCGACTTGTGGAACTCGTAGCCGTTGGCGCGCATGTCGAGGTAGTCGAACGTGCCCATGGCCGGCCAGCCGTCCTTGTCGCCGAAGGCGAACGGGACCAGGCCGTCCTTCTGCATCTGCTTGGCCAGGGCCGTGTACTGGTCGAACGTCGTCGGTATCTCGTAGCCGCCCTGCTCGAAGACGCTCTTCCGGTAGAAGACCGCCCACGGGTAGTAGTAGAACGGCACGAAGTACTGCTTGCCGTCGGCGCCGGTGGACTGGTCCTTCAGCGCGCCGGAGAAGCCGTCGAAGCCCTTCCACAGGTCGCTGATCTCCGTGAGCAGCCCGCGCTCGGCGAAGAACTGCATCCGGTAGCCGGCGAACCACATGAACACGTCGTCCGGCCGGCCCTGTAGGTACCGGTTGATGTTCTCCTGGAACGTGTTGTGGTCGACGGTGTTGACCTCGACCTCTTTCTTCGACTTCTTCCCGAACGCGTCGAACACGTCCTGGAACGCCTTGCGGGGCACCTCGTCGGAGGCGTTGGACCCCAGCGTCACGGTCTTGCCGTCCCCGCCCGGCCCGCTTCCGCAGGCCGCGAGCAGCGCCGGGAGAGTGACCGCGCCGGCGCCGACAGCGGCTCCTCGCAGCAGACTCCGGCGCGTCATCGGCGGTGCGGTGGTGGGGCGGCCTACAGTCCTGCCGGCAGAAGATGAGGCGCTCATCGCAACCCTTCCGTGGAGTGTTAACCAAACACAACCGAACGAAGATTGTGGGATCACACCTCCACCCAGGGTCACTGTCAAGGGTTTTGACCGTGTCTCAGCCAACTGTTACCGCATCTCTTCCGACAGAGTCGAACAAGCTCTACCGTAAACGCTCGTGTGACGCGTCCATGACCCAACACGTTCGAAGCACCCCCACCCAGAGGAGTGGATCCGATGCGGAAAGAGCCATCCGCACGAAGAGCCGCGAGGTCGTACGTGCGCGCGGTGATCGGCGCCGCCGGAGCGGTCGCCCTGTGCGCGGTCCTCACCGCGCCGGCCGTGGCGGCGCCCACGGGAGCCCGGGCGCAGAGCGCGACCGGCGCCGCGAAGCCGGCGGCGCAGCCGGACCTCCGGCTGCCCGACGGGCTGGCCAAGACCCCGCCCATGGGCTTCAACAACTGGAACTCCACGCACTGCCGGGCGGAGTTCGACCAGGACATGGTCAAGGGCATCGCCGACATCTTCGTCGAGCGCGGCCTGAAGGACGCCGGCTACGAGTACGTGAACCTCGACGACTGCTGGGCGCTGCCCGAGCGCGACGCGAACGGCAAGCTCGTCCCCGACCCCGTGCGCTTCCCCGACGGGATCAAGGCGGTGGCCGACTACGTCCACTCCAAGGGTCTGAAGATCGGCATCTACACCAGCGCCGGCACCAAGACCTGCAACTCGGCCGGCTTCCCCGGTGCCCTCGGGCACGAGGAGAGCGACGCGATGCAGTTCGCCGAGTGGGGCATCGACTACCTCAAGTACGACAACTGCAACAACCAGGGCGTCGATGCCGTCGAGCGCTACACCAAGATGCGCGACGCGCTGAAGGCCGCCTCCGAGACCACCGGCAGGCCCATCGTCTACAGCATCTGCGAGTGGGGCCAGAACAAGCCGTGGGAGTGGGCGGAGGACGTCGGCCACCTGTGGCGTACGACCGGTGACATCAGCGACAACTGGTCGAGCATGCTCGGCATCATGAAGCAGAACCTGCCGCTCGCCGAGTACGCGGGTCCGGGGCACTGGAACGACCCGGACATGCTGGAGGTCGGCAACGGCGGCATGACCGACACCGAGTACCGCACGCACTTCTCGATGTGGTCGATCATGGCGGCGCCGCTGCTCATCGGCTCCGACCTGCGCACCGCCGACGAGGCGACGTTCGAGATCCTGGAGAACAGGGACGTCATCGCCGTCGACCAGGACCCGCTGGGCAAGCAGGGCGCCGTGGTCACCTCCGAGGACGGCCGCTGGGTCGTCGCCAAGGAGATGGCCGACGGCAGCCGCGCGGTGGCGCTGTTCAACGAGTCGAACACGCCGCAGCGCATCTCCACCACCGCCGACGCCGTGGGCCTGCCGGCCGCGGACGGCTACCGGATGCGCGACCTGTGGCAGCACCAGGACTACAACACCGGCGGCGAGATCTCCGCGACCGTGCCCGCGCACGGCACCGTGCTCTACCGCCTCTGGCCCGGTGACGGCGCCGGGTCGTACCCGCCGGCCGCCGAGTTCGGCGCCGACGCCGCGCCGTACGTCGAGGCGGGCGGCGAGGCCGAGGTGACGACGACGTTCCGCAACACCGGCGTCACCCCGGCGAAGAACGTCACCGTCGGGCTCGACGCGCCCGCCGGCTGGCAGGTGGAGACCGGCTCGCCCACCACCGCGAAGAAGGTCGGGCCGGGCGGCACGCTGACCACCACGTGGCAGCTCACCGCCCCCGACGACGCCACGACCGGCCGGCAGGAGTTCCCACTGTCCGCGGGCTACGCCTCGCCGTCCGGCAAGGCCGTCTCGCTGACCTCGGCGGGCGCGGCGTACGTGGTCACGAGCCCGCCCGCGGGGACCACGTACGCGAGCGACTGGGAGTGGCTGGAGGCCGGCAACGGCTGGGGTCCGGTGGAACGGGACGCCAGCGTCGGCGAGCAGCAGGCGGGCGACGGCGGGCCGCTGACCATCGGCGGCGAGACGTTCGCGAAGGGCCTGGGCGTCCACGCCGCCAGCGACATCGGGTTCTACACCGGTGCGGAGTGCGAGACGTTCAGCGCCCGGGTCGGGCTGGACGACGAGTCCGGGAACAACGGCGCGGTGGCCTTCGAGGTCTGGGCGGACGGCGCCAAGGTCGCGGACTCCGGCGTGCTCACGCACGACAAGGCGGCGCAGCCGCTGTCCGCGGACATCGGCGACGCGCAGACCGTACGGCTGGTCGTCACCGACGGCGGCGACGGCGTGAACTACGACCACGCCGACTGGGCGGACGCGCAGTTCACCTGCTGACGCCCCATAGCGCACCGATGGAGTGGGCGGGTGCGCCGCCGCGCCTGACGCACGCGGCGCCGCACCCGCCCGCGGGGGGCACCGGCCCGGCAGCACCCGCTGCCGTACGCGCCGGGCCGCTGCCCCGCACCGCACCCGGCCGTCAGCCGGGTGCGGTGAACCGCCGCAGGCCCAGCTTCTGCGCCGCCGCCGCGGCGGCGCCGATCAGGCCCGCGTCCGTACCGAGATGCGCCGGGACCACCGCCACCTCCGCGGCGTACGACAGCGCGGCGTACGCCTTCAGGTGCTGCCGTACCGGCGCGAACAGCAGTTCCCCCGCCGCCGCCACGCCGCCGCCGATCACCGCCACCTCGATCTCGACCAGCGTCGCGGTGGCGGCGATCCCGGCGGCCAGCGCCTTGGCGGCCCGGTCGAAGGAGGCGAGCGCCACGGGGTCGCCCGCGCGGGCCGCCGCGGCGACACCTGCTGCGGTGTCGTCGCCGTCCGGGCCCGGGGTCCAGCCCTCGGCGAGGGCGCGGCGCGCGATGTTGGGCCCCGAGGCGATGCGCTCCACGCAGCCGCGCCCGCCGCATGGGCACGGGTCGCCGTCGAGGTCGACGCTGATGTGGCCGATGTGCCCGGAGTTGCCGGTGGGGCCGGGATACGGCCGGCCGTCGAGGACGAGCCCGCCGCCGACGCCGGTGGAGACGACCATGCACAGCGCGGCGGACCGGCCGCGGGCCGCACCCTGCCAGTGCTCGGCTGCGGCCATGGCGACGCCGTCGCCGACGAGCACGACCGGCAGTCCGCCGGTGGCCTCGCGCACGGCGGCCACGAGGCGGTAGTCGCGCCAGCCGGGGATGTTGACGGGGCTGACGGTGCCCACCGAGGCGTCCACGGGGCCGGCGCTGCCGATGCCCACGGCGCTCGCGCGGGCCCAGCCGGCGGGGTCGGCGGCGGCCAGCTCGCGCAGCGCGCCGGTCACGGCGGCCATGATCGTCTCGCCGTCCGCGGCGGCGGGCGTGGGCCGCTGGGCCCGGGCGAGCAGCCGGCCGCCGCCGTCGACCAGGGCCGCGGCGGTCTTCGTACCGCCGATGTCGAGCGCGGCGACCAGCTCGGTGGGCTGGGCGGCGACCATCGTGACGTCTCCTGGAGGGGCGGTCGGGCGGGCGGATGCGGTGCGCGGTCAGTCTGCCCCCATGGTGACAACGTTGTCTAGCCCTTATCATCTGGCGCGTGCCCGATCATCTCCCCGGCCCTCAGCGGCCCCGCTACGGCAGCCGTCCGACGATGAAGGACGTCGCCGCCCGCGCGGGCGTCGGCCTGAAGACCGTCTCGCGGGTGGTCAACGAAGAGCCCGGCGTCACGCAGGAGACCGAGCGGCGGGTCAGGGACGCCATCGACGCGCTCGGCTTCCGCCGCAACGACAGCGCCCGCATCCTGCGCAAAGGGCGCACCGCCACCGTCGGGCTGGTGCTGGAGGACCTGGCCGACCCGTTCTACGCGCCCCTCAGCGGGGCCGTCGAGGACATCGCCCGCGCGCACGGCTCGCTGCTCATCCACGGCTCCAGCGGCGAGGACCCCGCGCGCGAGGAGGAGTTGGTGCTCGCGCTGTGCGCGCGCCGCGTGGACGGTCTGGTCGTCGTGCCCGCGAGCACCGACCACCGCTATCTCGAACCGGAACTGGCCGCCGGCGTGGCCGCCGTCTTCGTCGACCGGCCGCCGGGGCGGATCAGCGCCGACACCGTGCTGTCCGACAACTACGGCGGCGCGCGCCGGGCCGTCGAGCACCTCGTCGGCCACGGGCACCGCCGTATCGGCTTCATCGGCGACCACCCCCGCATCCACACCGCCGCCGAACGGCTGCGCGGCTACCGGGCGGCGATGGCGGACGCCGGACTGCCGGTCGCCGGCACGTGGACGTCGCTGGGCAGCACGGAGCCGGCGCGGGTGGCGGCGGAGTGCGTACGGATGACCTCGGCACCGGACCCGGTGACGGCCCTGTTCACCGGCAACAACCGGGTCACCGTCACCGCCGTGCGGACGCTCACGGCCGGCGGGCGGACGGCGGCGCTCGTCGGCTTCGACGACTTCGAGATGGCCGACATGCTCTCGCCCGGGATCACCGTCGTCGCGCAGGACTCGGCGGAGCTGGGCCGGCGCGCGGCGGCCCGGCTCTTCGACCGGCTCGAGGGCGCGGCCGGCGACCCGGAGCGGCTGGTTCTGCCCACGCGGCTGATCGCGCGCGGCTCGGGCGAACTGCCGCCGGCGGGCTGACGCGGGGCGGTACGTCACAGGGGCGGTACGCCACACGGGAAGGCACGCGGCGGTGCGTCACCCGGGCCGCTCGCGGCGCGGAACTCCGCTCCGGCGCCCGGCACACATCCATCGGCACGGGCGCCCCCCTTTCCCCGGCGGCCTCTTCCGATCATCATGCGAAGTCAGTACGAGCACCCCGCCACGCGCACAGAAAGGCCGGATCCCCATGGCCTCCCGCGAGATCCCCTCCTCCCCCGCGGACGTCCTGCCCGCCGACGCGGACGCCGCCCTGCTGGTCGGCCGCCTGACCGACCCCGCCGACGGGAGCCCCAGCGTGGTCACCGTCCGCGGCGACGCCCTCGTCGACGTCACCGCCCTCGGGCCGACCGTCTCCGACCTGCTGGAGCACCCCGGCGCCGCCGCCCGCGTCCGCGCCGCCGCGGCCGGGCGCACCTGGCCGCTCGCCGAGGTGCTGGCCGCCACGGCCGCCGGGGACGCGGACCGGCCGCGGCTGCTGGCGCCGGTGGACCTCCAGGTCCTCAAGGCGGCCGGGGTGACGTTCGCGGACAGCATGATGGAGCGGGTCATCGAGGAGCGCGCCGGCGGCGTCGCCGCCGCGGCGGACGAGATCCGGGCACTGATCGGCGCCCGGCTCGGCACCCGGCTGGAGACGGTACGGGCCGGCAGCCCGGAGGCCGTCGAACTGCTGGCGTGGCTGCGCGAGCAGGGCCTGTGGTCGCAGTACCTGGAGGTCGGCCTCGGGCCGGACGCGGAGATCTTCACCAAGGGGCCGGTGCTGTCGGCCGTGGGGTACGGGGCGCGGATCGGCGTGGCCGAGGTCTCCGAATGGAACAACCCCGAGCCCGAGTTGGTCCTCGTCGTCGCCTCGGACGGCCGCATCGCGGGCGTGACCCTCGGCAACGACGTGAACCTCCGCGACGTGGAGGGCCGCAGCGCCCTGCTGCTGCCCCAGGCGAAGGACAACAACGCCTCCACCGCCCTCGGCCCGTTCGTCCGCCTCACCGACGACGCCTTCACCGTCGACTCCGTACGCGGGGCGACGATCGGCCTGGCGGTACACGGCGAGGACGGCTTCGCGCTGCGGGACTCCTCCGACATGGCGCGTATCAGCCGCCCGCTGGAGACCCTGGTCGCCCAGGCCGTGAACCGCCGCCACCAGTACCCCGACGGTGTCGTGCTCTTCACCGGCACGCTCTTTGCGCCCACCGCCGACCGGGGCGCCCCCGGCAGCGGCTTCACCCATCGCGAGGGCGATGTGGTGGAGATCTCCACCCCGCTCCTCGGCACCCTGCGCAACAAGGTCACCACCAGCGAGCAGGCGCCCCCGTGGGAGTCGGGCATACGCGCCCTCTACACCGGCCTCGCCCGCCGCGGCCTGCTCGGGGAGCCGGCGAACTGACCCCCGCGCACACCGCAGTCAACTGCCAAGCCTGCCGTGCGCGAACCGGCCGAACCGCAGGCCCGCCGAACCGCAGGCCCGCCGAACCGCTTCCCCCACACACCCGCCCCAGGGTAGGCCGCCCCTCCGACAAGCACGCGCCACCGGCAGCAGGGCCGGCCCCACGGACCTGCGGACGTACGGCCCCACGGGCCCACCGGCGTACGATCCTGCGGGCCTGCGGACGTACGACCCCACGGAAGTACGGGCCTACGGACCCGCCTCCCCGCCGGCCGGTCGCGCCCCGCCCTCACCCCCGCGGCAAACGCCCCGCCAGCGCGTCCAGTTCGGCGCGCCCCAGCCCCGTCCGCGCGGTGACCTCCGCCGTGTCCACCGCCCCGCAGTCCAGGCCCCGCAGCAGGTAGCCGCTGAGCGCCCGCGCCGTCGCGGGCTCGTCCAGCACGGCCCCGGCCCCGCCGCTCCCGACGCCTCCGCCGACCCTGCCGCCCCCGACACCCCCGCGCCCCGCGTACGCCGTCAGCCGGGCGCACGCCGCGTCGAGCCCTTCCCGGTAGAACGCGTACACCGCCGCGTACCGCGTCGGCAGGTGCCCCGGATGCATGTCCCACCCCTGGTAGTACCCGCGCGCCAACGACCGCCGCACCAGCCCGTAGTGCAGCCGCCAGGCCGCGTGCACCGCCGTCGTGTCCCCCACCGGCAGCACGTTCGTCGACCCGTCCGACAGCCGTACGCCCGTGCCCGCCGCGGCCACCTGCATCACGGCCTTCGCGTGGTCCGCCACCGGGTGGTCCATCGACTGGTACGCCGCGCTCACCCCGCACGCCGCGCTGTAGTCGAACGTCCCGTAGTGCAGCCCGGTCGCCCGCCCGCCGGCCCCGTCGATCATCCGCGCGACCGTGGCGCGGCCGTCCGCGCCGAGAACCGCCTGCGTCGTCTCGATCTGGATCTCGAAGCCGAGCCGCCCGGCGGTCAGGCCGTGCGCCCTCTCGAACTCCCCCAGCAGCGCGGCCATCGCGCTCACCTGCTCCGGGTACGTGACCTTCGGCAGCGTCAGCACCAGCCCGTCCGGCAGCGCGCCGCCACCCGCCCGCAGCAGCGCGGTGAGGAAGAGGTCGAGCGTGCGGATGCCGCGGTCGCGGACGGCGGCCTCCAGGCACTTGGCGCGGATGCCGACGTACGGCGGCGCGCTCGGGCCGGCGACGGCGTCCGCGACCAGCCGGGCGGCGGCCACGGCCGCGGCGTCCTCCTCGTCGTCGGGGCGCGGGCCGTAGCCGTCCTCGAAGTCGACGCGCAGGTCCTCGACCGGCTCGCGCGCGAGCTTGGCGCGCACCCGGTCGTACACCTCCGCCGCCGCGTCGGGCAGCCCGAGCGCGGCGGCCAGCGCACCGGCGTCGGGCGCGTGCGCGTCGAGCGCGTCGAGTGCCTGCCGGCCCCAGTCCCGTACGGTACGGGCGCCGAAGGCGTCGGCGGGGACGTAGACGGTGTGCACGGGCTGGCGGGTGCCGGGGTCGCCGGGGTAGCGGCGGGCCAGTTCGGCGTCGACGGGGGCGAGGGCGGCGGCGATCCGGGCCCGCACGGGGGCGCCGATCGACGTCGCGGCCGGGTCGTCCTGCGCCACCATGCACCCTCCCGATGTTCAACAAAACGTTGAAGTGAACGTATCCGGGCGTCCCCGGCACGTCAACGACGGGGCAGCAGGTCACGCACGGCGAGGTTCCGGCAGCCCGCGCGGGGCCTCGTGCCGCGTGCACAGCCACAGCAGGAACCCCAGGCCGCTGAACGCCGCCCCCAGCGCGCACACGGCGCCCCACCCGGCCGCCGCGTAGAGGGAGGTGGCGGCGATGGCGCCGGTGGCGCTGCCGGTCGAGTAGAAGACCATGTAACCGCCGATGAGGCGGCTGCCCGCGTCGGGGTGCAGCGCGTAGATCAGGGTCTGGTTGGTGACGTGGACCGCCTGCACGGCGAGGTCGAGAAGGATCACTCCCGCGACCAGCGCCCAGAGCGACTCGCGGGTGAAGGCCAGCGGCAGCCAGGAGGCGGCGAGCAGCGCCAGGGCCGTGCCCGTGGTCCGCCGGGAGAGCCCGCGGTCGTTCAGCCGCCCCGCCGCGGACGCGGCCAGCGCACCCACGACACCGATCAGCCCCAGCATCCCGATCGCGCTGGGCGACAGGTCGTACGGGGCCGCGCTGAGCGGCAGCGCGACGCTGCTCCACAGCGTGCTGAACGCGGCGAAGACCAGGAGGGCGAGCAACGCCCGGACCCTCAGCAGCCGTTCCCGTGCGAACAGGGTGACCGTGGAGCGCAGCAGTTGCCCGTAGCGCAGGGTCGCCGGCGGCGCGCCGCCGTGCCGCGGCAGCACGCGGTGCAGGACCAGGGCGAGGAGGGCGGTGAGCGACGCCGAGGCGAGGTAGACGGAGCGCCAGCCAGCGAGGTCGGCCAGGACGCCCGACGCGGTGCGGGCGAGGAGGATGCCGATGACCACGCCGCCCGTGACCAGCCCCACGACCCGGCCGCGCTCGGCGGGAGCGGCCAGCGACGCGGCGAAGGCCACCAGCGTCTGCGTGACGACCGCCAGCAGCCCCATCGCGGCCATGCCCGCGAGCAGCACCGCGGCCGTGGGAGCGGCGGCCACCACGGCCAGCGCCACCACCAGCAGCAGCATCTGGGCCACGACGAGCCGCCTGCGGTCGGCCGTGTCGCCCAACGGCACCAGGAGGAAGAGTCCCAGCCCGTATCCGACGTGGGTGAGGGTGACGATGCCGCCGACGAGTGCCGGGCTCATCGCGAGGTCGTCGCCCATGGCCACCAGGAGCGGCTGGGCGAAGTAGACGTTGGCGACCGCGGTCCCGCAGGCGACGGCGAAGAGCATGACGACGCCGCGGGGCAGGACGTACGCGGAGACCTCCCCGCTCCGGACGCCGGCCCGTTCCGTCGCTACCTCACCGCTGCCGGGCATGAGCATTCCCCTCCAGTCTGGTTTCATCTTGCTACCAGCGATGACGGTAAGCCTTTTTGGTAGCATGTTGCAACCGCCTTACGGAAGGAACGCCATGGTGGCCAGGACGCGCTTCGACGGCAGCGAATGCCCCGTCGCCCGGTCGGTCGACGCGATCGGCGACTGGTGGTCGCTGCTGATCGTGCGGGACGCCTTCGACGGGAGCCGGCGCTTCGGGGAGTTCCAGCGCAGCCTGGGCGTGGCGAAGAACATCCTCACCGCACGGCTGCGCACCCTGGTCGACGGCGGCGTCCTCGACTCCGTCCCCGCCTCGGACGGCAGCGCCTACCGCGAGTACGTACTGACGCCGAAGGGCGAGGCGCTCTTCCCCGTCATCGTGGCGCTGCGGCAGTGGGGCGAGCAGAACTTCTTCGCCCCCGGCGAACCGCACTCGGAGCTGGTCGACCGGCGGGAGGGGCGGCGCCTGCGCGGTCTGGAGGTGCTGGCGGCCGACGGGCGGCGGCTGGGCCCGGACGACACCGCCGTCCACAAGGTCTCCACGGAGTGATCCGGGTGTGACGTCCCCGGGCTCAGGACCAGGCGCCGGCGAGCCAGGCGGCCCACAGCGCGACCGGCACCGCGAACGTCAGCAGGCGCAGGGCGCTGTCCGCCGCCGCGGCGGCGGCGCGATGCGGCGGCCAGGGCAGGGCGCGTACGCCGGGATCCGTCCCCGGCAGCGGTGTCCCGGCGGCAGCCGCGGCCGTGGCCGCAAGCGAGGCAGCGCCGCGCCCGGCCGGAGTCAGCGCGTCCGGTACGCCACCGGGGCCGCCCGCGCCCTCCACGCCGCCCGCGCCGCCCGCCGGCGGCACCTCGGCGCCCAACTCCCCCGCCACCTCGGCGAGCAGCTTCCACCGCCGGGCGCCGGTGCCCCGCTCCGGCCTCCCGCCCGGCCGGTCCGCGCCCGCGCCTCCGCCCGCGGCACCGGGGGCATCCGCCCGTAGCGCGAACGCCGACCGCTCGTCGTACACGACGTACAGCACCCCGCCGTCGCGCTCCGGCCCCGACGCGACCGCCGCCAGCGCCGCCGGATCCCGGTCCGCCGACCGCAGCAGCGCCTCCGCCCCGCGCAGCGCGCCCGCCGCCTCCGCCCCGCCGAGGACCCGGCCGCCGTCCGCGACCGTCGTACGCACCGCCGCCCCCGCCGTACCGGCGGGCACCACCAGCGACGCCGCACCCGGCTCGGTGACCACCCAACTGCCGCCCCGCGGCCGGACGCCGCGCCGGCGCAGCAGGTACCCCGCCGCGCTCGCCGCCCCCACGACCGCCGCCGCCCCGAGCAGCCACGGCACCGGCACGTCCCCGGTGATCCGCAGCAGCACCAGCAGCGCGTACGCGACCGTGAACCGCGGCCAGGTGCCCGGCACGCCGCCGTACGGCGGGCTCCACTCCCGGGCGCCCGGCGGCAGCCAGGCGTACGGGCCCGCGCTCCCGCTCCCGCTCATGCGCCGCATCCTCCCACGCGCTGCGCGGCACCGACCACGGCACCGCAAGGGCACGTCCGCGGCACGAGAAGGGCCCGCGGCACCGCACACACGGCGCCACGGGCCCTTCCGGACGGCAGCGGTCCGGCGGTCGGGGCGGCCCCGCGGGCCGCCCCGCGCCGGTCAGCCCTTGCGGGCCTTGACCTCCTCGGTGAGCTGCGGGACGACCGCGAAGAGGTCGCCCACCACGCCGTAGTCCACGAGGTCGAAGATCGGCGCCTCGTTGTCCTTGTTCACGGCGACGATCGTCTTCGACGTCTGCATGCCCGCCCGGTGCTGGATGGCGCCGGAGATGCCGGCCGCGATGTAGAGCTGCGGCGAGACCGTCTTGCCGGTCTGGCCGACCTGGTGCGAGTGCGGGTACCAGCCGGCGTCCACGGCCGCGCGGGAGGCGCCCACGGCCGCGCCGAGGGAGTCGGCCAGCGCCTCGATGAGGCCGAAGTTCTCGGCGCCGTTGACGCCGCGGCCGCCGGAGACGACGATCGCCGCCTCGGTCAGCTCGGGGCGGCCCGTCGACTCGCGCGGGGTCCGCCCCACGATCTTCGTACCGACCGCGGACTCGCCGAAGCCGACCGTCAACTGCTCCACGGCGCTCTCGACCGGGGCGGCCTCGGGGGCGGCGGAGTTGGGCTTGACGGTGATGACCGGGGTGCCGCGCGAGACGCGCGACCTGGTGGTGAACGCGGCGGCGAACACGGCCTGGGTGGTGACCGGGCCTCCCCCAGAGGCTTCGCCCTGGGCGGTGCCCCCATCGCCGGCCTCGACGTCCACGGCGTCGGTGATGATGCCGGAGCCGATGCGCACCGCGAGGCGGGCGCCGATCTCCTTGCCCTCCACCGACGACGGCAGCAGCACGGCGGCCGGCTGCACGGCGTCGTACGCGGCCTTCAGCGCGTCGACCTTCGGTACGACGAGGTAGTCGGCGAACTCGGAGGCGTCGGAGGTCAGCACGCGCACCGCGCCGTGCTCCGCGAGCACGGGCGCCGCGGCGTCGACGCCGGGGCCCAGGTGGACGGCGACCGGGTCGCCGATGCGGCGGGCGAGGGTCAGCAGTTCCAGCGTCGGCTTGCGCACGGCGCCGTCGACGTGGTCGACGTAGACGAGGACTTCAGTCATGGATCTCGTTCTCCTGCGGTACGAGGGCGGAAGGCGGAACGGCGAAGGGGAGGCGGGGGCTCAGATGAACTTCTGGCCCGCGAGGAACTCGGCGAGCTGCCTGCCGCCCTCGCCCTCGTCCTTGACGATCGTGCCGGCGGTGCGCGGCGGGCGCTTCGTGGCGTCCTCGACCTTCGTCCACGCGCCCGCCAGGCCGACCTCTTCTGCGTCGATGCCCAGGTCGTCCAGGTCCAGGGTCTCCACCGGCTTCTTCTTCGCCGCCATGATGCCCTTGAACGAGGGGTAACGGGCCTCGCCCGACTGGTCGGTCACGGACACCACGGCCGGCAGCGCCGCCTCCAACTGCTCGCTGGCGGCGTCGCCGTCGCGGCGGCCGGTGACCTTGCCGTCGGCCACGGCGACGCTGGAGAGCTGGGTCACCTGGGGCACGCCCAGGCGCTCGGCGAGGATCGCCGGCAGCACGCCCATGGTGCCGTCGGTCGAGGCCATGCCGCAGACGACGAGGTCGTAGCCGACGTGCTCGACGGCCTTGGCCAGCACCAGCGAGGTGCCCATCACGTCGGTGCCGTGCAGGTCGTCGTCCTCGACGTGCACGGCCTTGTCGGCACCCATGGACAGGCCCTTGCGCAGCGCGTCGCGCGCGTCCTCGGGGCCCACGGTCAGCACGGTGATCTCCGCGTCGTCCGCGGCCTCGGAGATCTGGAGGGCCTGTTCGACCGCGTACTCGTCCAGCTCCGACAACAGGCCGTCCACGGCCTCGCGGTCGGTGGTCAGGTCATCGGAGAAGTGCCGGTCGCCGGTGGCGTCGGGCACGTACTTCACACAGACAACGATCCTCAAGCTCACGCCGGCTCTCCTACCGCTTCGTATCGAGACACTGCCGTGCTGGCAGCATAGGCGTCATCGACGGCTGCCACCGGGCGGATCCGGTGGTCGCCGTCCAGTTTATTACTCGCCAGTACACCCTTGTGTGCACCCCTCGTTCAAGGCCGCTCGGCTGTGACATTTCCTACGCGACCTCCGCCCCTCCGCGCCCGGCCGGCTCGCCCGGCACCGCGGCGCCCAGCGCGGCGATCACGTCCGCCTTGCGCGGCAGGCCCGTGGCGCGGCGGACCACCCGGCCGTCCGCGTCCAGCACCAGCACGGTCGGCGTCCGCTCCACCTTCAGCCTGCGGACGAGGCCGAGGTGGCTCTCGGCGTCCACGTCCACGTACGTCACGCCCGCGACCATGCCCGCGACGTCCGCGAGGATCCGCCGCGTCGCCGTGCAGGGGCGGCAGAAGGCGCTGGAGAACTGGACGAGGGTCGCCCGCTCCCCCAGCCCCGCCGCATCCGGAGCCGCCGCGTCCAGGTCCGCCGCCGTCAGCAGCTCCCCCGCCCGCTCCGCCGCCGGTCGCTCCGCCGTGCCGTCCGCCATGCCCTCCAGGATGCAGCACCGCCGCGCGGGCGATGACAAGATCCCGTCACGCCGAAGGGGTGGGTCTGGCGCCGGGCGCGCCCGTCGTGCACGATGCGGGGACCAGATACCTACGCACGCGTAACTTCCGCCGGGAGCTCCTGACCCTCCGGGCCGGAGAAGGGACCAGCCCGGCATGGCAGACCTCGTCTACCCGCCCGTCGTCCGCCTGTGCACGACCGCCTTCAAGGCGATGGACCTGCGCATAGACCTGAAGGGCCAGGAGCATGTGCCGCGCCGCGGCGGCGCGGTCCTGGTGAGCAACCACATCAGCTATCTGGACTTCGTCTTCTGCGGCTACGCGACCCTTCCGGCGAAGCGGCTCGTGCGCTTCATGGCCAAGGAGTCGGTCTTCCGCAACCGCCTCTCCGGCCCGCTGATGCGCGCGATGAAGCACATTCCGGTCGACCGCGCGCAGGGGGCGCAGGCGTTTTCGCACGCGCTGCGGGCGCTGCGCTCGGGAGAGGTCGTCGGGGTCTTCCCGGAGGCGACGATCTCGCAGTCGTTCACGCTGAAGTCGTTCAAGTCGGGCGCCGCACGGCTGGCGCAGCAGGCGGGGGTGCCGCTGCTGCCGATGGCGGTGTGGGGGACGCAGCGGATATGGACCAAGGGCCGGCCGCGCGACTTCGGGCGGAACCACCTGCCGGTCACGATGCGCCTGGGCGCGCCGGTGCCGACCGGGGACGGGATCGCGAAGGCGCCGGCCGAGGGCGCGCAGGAGGACGCGGAGAAGCTGACGGAGCGGCTCAAGGTGCGGATACAGGAGCTGCTGGAGGCGGCGCAGGGCGCGTACCCCGACCGCCCGCGCGGGCCGGAGGACGACTGGTGGCAGCCCGCCCACCTGGGCGGCGGCGCACCGGCCCCGGGCGTCTGAGCCGCGGGCGGGGCCCGGTCCGTACGCGAATCCGGCCCCGCGCATCGAGCGGTCGCACCCTCACCCTCGGTCTCGGCTTCAGGTCGGGGGTGAGGCCCAGGGTCGACGGTGCGGCTCAGGCCGGGTCGCGGATCTCGATCTCCGCGCCGGGCGAGCATTTCTGGAGCGCCTCGGCCAACTCCTGCGCCGCCGCGGTCAGTTCCCCGTACGTCATGGGCTCCTGCCGCTCCAGCAGGAACAGCGCGTTCGTGGACTCCTCGGTGAGCCGGGTGCGCACGCCCTGGCGCCAGTTCCAGCGGCGGCAGGTCGCGCCCGTGCCGTCGCGCCAGACGACCTCGCCCGGCTCGGGGTGCTCCTCGTCGAAGCGCTCCTCGCCGGTGGCGCGGACGAGCCGCATGTCGCCGTCGATGCGGTCGGTGTCCTCGCCGCCGACGGGGACGAGGTGGGCGACGCTGACGGCGTTGTAGATGTCGACAAGCCGGTTGATGCGCGGCAGGCCGGCGTCGGCGAGGGCGCGGCGGGCGAGCGCCTCGGCGGAGTTGCGGAACTTGGACGGCTTGGCGCCGAAGGCGGCGTACGCGGCCCGCCACGCCTGCATGTGCGGGTGCTGCTGCGGCGGGGTGTCGCCGAGGCGCTCGGCGAGCCGGCGGGCGGCGTCGTCGAGGAGCGCGGCGCCGGCGGCGTCGCTGGGGCCGCCGACGAGGCCGCGGGCGACGACGGTGACGTGGGCGAAGCCGGGGGCGAGGGCGCGTACGTCGTCGGCGACGTGGGTGCGGAGGGTCATGCGGTCCTTCTGCGGGTCGGGCGTGCGGGCCTGCGGCGCGTCACAGTGCGGTGGGCAGGATGCGGTCCAGGTGGCGGCGGTCGGCGGCCGTGCGGAGCGCTTCGAGGGTAGCCGGGTGGGGCGCCGCGCGGACCAGGGGGTCGTCGTACTCGCCGGCGGCCGGGTCGGGGACGAAGGCCAGTTGCTCTCGGTCGAGGCGGAACCGCGCGTCCACGCCCGGCTTGTTGCCGCGGGGGTCCTGGCGGAGCCAGTCGCGCCCGGGCAGCCGTAGCGCGACCAGGCCGTGCAGCACGCCGAGGTGCTGGTAGCAGAAGCCGGCGGGTATCCCCTGGGCGCGCAGCAGGGCGACGAGGGCGTGGGCCTTGGCGTAGCAGATGCCGGTGCGGGCCTTCAGCACGTCCGAGGCGCGGCAGGTGACGCGCAGGTCCCCGGCGTCGTTGGAGTGCGGGATCGAGTCGCGTACGAACTCGTAGGCGCCCTTGGCGTACGCCTCCGGCTCCTCCGCGACCTCGCGCAGCCGGAACGCGGTCTCGACCACGAGCGGGTGGTCGTGGTCGACGACCGCGTCGGCGGCGAGGTATGCGGACAGCTCGGGCCGCTCCTGCTGGAGTTCCATGCAGGGGAGCGTATAGGCATGCGGCGGCTACGTCCTCCGCATTTCCTCCGCGACGGCGGCGACGAAGGTGTCGACGTCCTCCTCCGTGGTGTCGAAGGAGCACATCCAGCGCACCACGCCGTCCGCCTCGTCCCAGAAGTAGAAGCGGAAGTCCTTCTGGAGCGCCAGGGACACGTCGTGCGGCAGCCGCGCGAAGACGCCGTTGGCCTGCACGGGGTGCAGCACGTCCACGCCGTCGACGTTCCGTACGCCGTCGGCGAGGCGGCGGGCCATCGCGTTGGCGTGGCGGGCGTTGCGCAGCCACAGGTCCTTGGCGAGCAGCGCCTCGAACTGGGCCGAGACGAAGCGCATCTTGGAGGCCAGTTGCATCGAGAGCTTGCGCAGGTGCTTCATCGCGCGGACGGCGTCCGGGTCGAGCACGACGACGGCCTCGCCGAGGAGCATGCCGTTCTTCGTACCGCCGAAGGAGAGGATGTCGACGCCGACGACGTTGGTGAACGCGCGCATCGGCACGTCCAGCGCCGCCGCCGCGTTGGCTATCCGGGCGCCGTCGAGGTGGACGCGCATGCCGCGGTGGTGCGCGTGCTCGCAGATGGCGCGGATCTCGTCCGGGGTGTAGACCGTGCCGTACTCGGTGGCCTGGGTGATCGAGACGACCTGCGGCATGGCGCGGTGCTCGTCGTCCCAGCCGCGCGCCTCGCGGTCGATCAGCTCGGGCGTGAGCTTGCCGTCCGGCGTCGGTACGGTCAGCAGCTTCAGCCCGCCGACGCGCTCGGGGGCGCCGCACTCGTCGACGTGGATGTGCGCGGTGTCCGCGCAGATCACCGCGCCCCAGCGGTCGGTGACGGCCTGGAGCGCGACGACGTTGGCCCCGGTGCCGTTGAAGACCGGGTAGACCTCGGCGTCCATGCCGAAGTGGCCGCGGAAGACGTGCTGGAGGTGGTCGGTGTAGTCGTCCTCGCCGTAGCTGACCTGGTGGCCGCCGTTGGCGAGGGCGAGCGCGGCGAGGATCTCCGGGTGCGCGCCGGCGTAGTTGTCGCTGGCGAAGCCGCGCGCCGCCGGGTCGTGGCGGCGCTTGGCATCGGTGCGCCGCGGGTGGCCCCCGGCCGGCGTGGTCGTCGCGGTCACGGCTGGGGGGTGAGCCACAGGCGGGTCCCGTTCAGTTCCTGCGCGGGCCTGTCCCAGACCTCCGCGATGTTTCCGGCAAGGTCGTCGACGTCGGTGAAGCCCGCGAACTTCGCGTCCGGCTTCGCCTCCCGCATCGCGTCGTTCACCAGCGCCTTCACCACGAGGATCACGGCCGCCGCGGCGGGGCGGTCCAGCCCTTCGGCCTTGCCGGCCTTGCGGAAGCCGTCGGCCAGGGCCAGCGTCCACGCCTCGGCGCCGGCCTTGGCGGCGGCGTACGCGGCGTTCCCTGCGGTGGGCCGGCTGGCCCCCGCGGCGCTGACCAGGACGTAGCGCCCGCGGTCGCTGCGCCGCAGCGCCTCGTCGAAGGCGAGGGAGGTGTGCTGGACGGTGCGCAGGAGCAGGTCGTGCAGCACGGTCCAGTCGTCCAGGTCGGTGTCGGCGAAGGACCGCGAGCCGCGCCAGCCGCCGACGAGGTGGACCAGGCCGTCGATGCGCCCGTAGTCCTTCTCGATGCGCTCGGCCCAGGCCCGTGCCGCGGCCGGGTCGAGCAGGTCGACGGTGTCGCCGGTGACCGGCGCGCCGCCGCCCGTCTCGCGGGCCGCGGCGACGGCCTCGGCCAGGCGCTCGGCGTCCGCGTCGCAGCCGACGACGGTGGCGCCGGCCCGCGCGAGGCGGCACAGTGCCGCCCGGCCCGCCGGGCCGCCCGCGCCCGCCACGGCCACGACGGCTCCGTCCAGCGGGCCGCCGCCTCCGTTCCTGCCGTTTGCCCCGGGGCTCATGACGATCTCCTCCTCGGCTGCCCTACCGACGGCGGGGTCCGTCACGCGGCCTCCGCCAGTTCGGCGCTCTCGGCCGTGATGCCCCGCGTCGACTCGATCACCTTGCGCAGCTTCTTGGCAAGGGCCTCATAGAACATGCTGAGGGGAAACTCGTCGGGCAGCACGTCGTCCACGAGCTTCCGCGGCGGCTTGTCCAGGTCGAGGGCGTCGGGGCCCTTGGCCCAGGTGGAGCCGGGGTGCGGGGCGAGGTAGGCGGAGACCAGCTCGTACGCCTTGAACCAGTGGACCAGCTTGGGGCGGTCGATGCCCTCGCGGTACAGCGTCTCGATCTCGTTGCGCAGCCGGCCGGTGACCTCGCGGGCCCGGTCCCAGTCGACGGAGAGCCGGTTGTCGGTCCAGCGCAGCGCGTCGTGCCTGTGGAGGTAGGCGAAGAGGAGCTGGCCGCCGAGGCCGTCGTAGTTGCGGTTGCGCTCACCGGTGACGGGGAAGCGGAACAGCCGGTCCATCAGCACCGTGTACTGCACGTCGCGGCCCTGCGGGAAGCCGTCGGCGGCGAGCTTGCCGGCCTCGTGGAAGGCGGTGAGGTCGCAGCGCAGCTCCTCTATGCCGTACATCCAGAACGGCTGCCGCTGCTTGATCATGAACGGGTCGAACGGCAGGTCGCCGTGGCTGTGCGTGCGGTCGTGGACCATGTCCCACAGCACGAAGGTCTGCTGGGCGCGCTCCTGGTCGGTGAGCAGGCCGCGGGCCTCCTCGGGCAGCTCCAGGCCGGTGGCCTCGACGGCGGCGGCGCTGACGCGGCGGAAGCGGGCGGCCTCGCGGTCGCAGAAGATGGCGCCCCAGGTGAAGCGCGGGGGGACCTCGCGCATGGCGATGGTCTCGGGGAAGAGCACGGCGGAGTTCGTGTCGTAGCCGGAGGTGAAGTCCTCGAAGGTGATGCCGAGGAACATCGGGTTGTCGTAGCGGGTGCGCTCCAGCTCGGCGAGCCAGCCGGGCCAGACGACGCGGATGACGACGGCCTCGACGTTGCGGTCCGGGTTGCCGTTCTGGGTGTACATGGGGAAGACGACGAGGTGCTGGAGCCCGTCGGCGCGGTGGTCCGCGGGGTGGAAGGCGAGCACCGAGTCCAGGAAGTCCGGTACGCCGAAGCCGCCGGCGGCCCACCGGCGCAGGTCGGCGACGACGGCGTCGTGGTAGGCGGCGTCGTGCGGCACCAGCGGGGACAGCTCGCGGATGGCGGCGGCGACCCGCTCGACGGCGTCCTCGGCGGCGGGGCGCGCCGGAGCGCCCTCGGCGTCGAAGTCGACGGAGCCGTCCTTCGCCTGCCAGGGGCGGATTTCCTCGACGGCGGCCTTCAGCCGCGCCCAGGCGGGGTGCTCGACTACGCGCGGGGCGTCCGCGGCGGACAGAACGTCACCTTCCGCGGTTGCGGAAGCAAGAATTTCCGTCATGGACCACTCCTACGTCAAGAACTTCCTGTCACACCACCGTATCCCTGGAGGCGGGTCCCCCTCAAGCGGGCCTCCGGGAAACCTTGCGTGACTGGCGGGCATGGAACGTAAATCTTCCGGCGAAGCAAGGTTTAACCCCTGGCCCTTCCCGTCATTCCCGACGTACGGGGGTGGGAGCGCCCCCGCGCGCGCA
Source organism: Streptomyces sp. 184 (assembly GCF_045781775.1). Lineage (NCBI taxonomy): Bacteria > Bacillati > Actinomycetota > Actinomycetes > Kitasatosporales > Streptomycetaceae > Streptomyces > Streptomyces sp. 184. The sequence goes on from NZ_CP123230.1 coordinate 4,672,022, forward strand.
GGCACCCACGTCCGGGTGAGACCGCCCGCGGCTTTGCGCCGACCCGCCGCGAGGACGCCGCACGACCGGTGTCGATCTCCCCGAATTGGCCTAGGCTTTGCGCCAGTCTGTGACGGACCGCCGACGGAGGGCGAGAGCGCAGTGTCATTTCTGACCATCGGTCATCGCGGGTTGATGGGCGTCGAGCCGGAGAACACCCTCCGCTCCTTTGTCCGCGCGGATCGCGAGGGCATGGACGCCATCGAGCTCGACCTGCACCTGAGCAAGGACGGCCATCTGGTCGTCATGCACGACCCCGACGTGGACCGCACGACGGACGGCCAGGGCCCCATCGCCGACTTCACGCTCGCCGAGCTGCGCGAGCTGGACGCCGGCGAGGGCGAGCGCATCCCGACCTTCGACGAGGTGGTCGAGGCGGTGAAGGGGCGGCTCCAGGTCGAGATCAAGGACGTCGCGGCGGCCCAGTCCCTCGCCGACGCCATGACCGCGCACGACCTCGTGGGCCGCGTCGAGGTGCTGTCGTTCCACGACGAGGCGCTGGCGGAGATGCGGCGGCTGCTGCCCGACGTGCCCCGGGTGCTGGTCGCCAGCCACTACGGGCTCGGGGTGGTCGACCGCGCCCGCGAGGTCGGCGCGGTGATGCTGTCGCTGAACATCCGCCGGCTGACACTGGAGCTGGCCGACCTCGCGCACGAGGCGGGGCTCAAGGTCATCGCCTGGACCGTCAACACCCCCGAGGAGCTGAAGCTCGCCCGCGGGCTCGGGCTCCAGGGCGTCGTGACGGACTTCCCCGGGATGAAGCACTCGGTGCGCTTCACCGCCTGAGCCACCACCGCGCGCTCCCCTGCGCCCGCTCCCTGCGCCCGTGCGCTCGCGTGCGGGCGCACGGGCGTGGGCAGCCTTCCACCGGAAGCGCCCTGCGCCCCGGGCCGGCGCCGGCCGGCCCCCGCATGCCTGGCGCAGGGCCGATGCCGTCGTCGTCCGAGGGGGCCCGCGGATGCACGGACCGCCGCTCGCCGCCCTGCTGCTGACCGCGCTGTGCGCGGCCGTCGGCGGGGTGTGCCTGCTACGGATGCGGGCCGTCGCCGCCGAGGAGCGGCGCGGCGCCGCCGGGGACGCGCTCATGGGGCTGGGGATGGCGGCGATGGCGCTGCCCGCGGGGCTGCCGGGGCCGGGGGCGTGGACGGCGGGCGCGTTCGCGGCGGTGTTCGGCGCCGCGTTCGTACGGGCCCTGCTGCCGCTGCGCACCGCGGGACACCACCTGCACCACGCGATCGGCGCGCTGGCGATGGTGTACATGGCGGTGGCCATGGGCGCGGCGGACGGCGGCGGGCACGGCGCCGCCGCCGGCCTGCCGCTCGTCACGGCGGGGCTGCTGGCGTACTTCGTGCTGTACGTGCTGTACGGCGGGCTGCGGCCGGTCGCCGCGGGGACCGGGGGCGGGCCCCGGGCGGGTGTTCCGGCACCGGTGGCGGGCCGGGCCGGTGCGGGCAGCGGCGGCGGCTGGGCGGTGCGCCCGGAGCTGGCCGGCGCGTGCCGGGTCTGCATGGGCGCCGGGATGGTCGCCATGCTCCTCGCCCTCTGACTCCCCGGTGTCGTCCGTCACTTCGGAGGCGCACACGTACCGGCCGGCGCCCCCGCTCCGTACGCTGATCACATGGTGATCCCGCTCACGCTGCTGGCCTTCGCCGCCCTCGTCGCCGCGGTCGCGCCCCGGCTGCTGACCCGCGCCGCATGGGCGGACCGCGAGCCGGTGCTCGCGCTGTGGGTGTGGCAGTGCGTGGTCGCCGCCGTGCTGCTGTGCTGCGGGCTCGCCATGTCGCTGAGCGCCGCCGTGGCCTGGGCGCAGGTGCACAGCGGGGTCTTCGCCCCGGCGCCGGCCGCGGTGCGGGACGCGTACGGCGACACCACCGGCGCCCCGTGGGCCGCGGCGCTGGCCCTGGCGCTGGCGGCCGGCGGGCTGTGGACGGCCGTGATGTTCGTACGCGAGGTCCGCACGGCCCGCGTGCAGCGCCGCCGGCGCCGCGAGGAACTGCGCCGCCGGGCGCCGCTGCTGCCCGGCGAGGAGTCCGGCGCCGAGCGTCTGGTGGTGCTGGAGGGCGAGCGGCCGGACGCCTGGTGGCTGCCCGGCGGGCAGGCCGCCCAGCTCATCATCACCACGGCCGCGCTGCGCCGGCTGAAGAAGCGCCAGCTCGACGCGGTGCTCGCGCACGAGATGGGGCACAGCCGGGCCCGCCACCACTGGCTCCAGCACTGCGCGGGCGCGCTCGCGGGCGTACCGCGCATGCCGGTCTTCCGGGCGTTTCGCGACGAGGTGCACCGGCTGTGCGAACTGGCCGCCGACGACGTCGCCTCGCGCCGCTTCGGGCGGATGACGTTCGCCACCGCCCTGGTCGAACTCAACGAGGACCGCGGCGTGTTCGGCCCCGGCCCCGGCCACCACGGCCACCACGCCCACCTCCCGCAGCGCGTCGACCGGTTGCTCGCGGCGGCGCCGCGGTTCACCCCGGCGCGCCGGCTGCGGCTGACCGTCGCCGCGCTGCTGGCGCCCGCCGTACCGCTGCTCGTCGCATTCGGTCCCGGTCTCAGCGCGCTCGCGTAGGGTCGGCCGCGTGACTGCCGCCGCGCCGCGCCACCCGTCCCCCGTCCTGCGCACCACCGCCGCCGCCCTCACGCTCGCAAGCGTCCTGCTCACCGTGCCGGTGGCCGCGGCCTGGCAGCCGCTGACGGACGCCGACGGCGACGTCGCCCGGGAGCTGCACTCCGCCGCCGTGTCCGAACCCGGCTGGACGAAGGCGAACCGGGTGCTGACCGACTGGATCTGGGACCCGGCGACGATGCGCCTGCTGATCCTGGCCGTGATCCTGTGGCTCCTGTGGCGCGGCGCACGGCTGCTGCCGCTGTGGCTGGCCGGCGCGGTGTCGGTGGGCTGGGTGCTCCAGTACGGCATGAAGGCGGCCGTCGGCCGCGACCGGCCGAAGTGGCAGGACCCGGTGGACTCCGCCTCGCACGCCGCCTTCCCCTCCGGGCACGCCATGACCGTCGCGCTGGTCTGCGGGCTGCTGCTGTGGCTGCTGAGCCGCGCGGACGGCGTGCCCGCGGGCCTGAAGTACGCCGCGTGGACGGCGGCGGCCGTATCGGTGGCGGGTGTGTGCTTCACCCGGGTGTGGCTCGGGGTGCACTGGTTGAGCGACGTGGTGGGCGGCACCCTGATGGGCGCCGCGGTCGCGGCGATCGCGGCGGTGGCGTACGGCGCGGTGGAACCGGCCGCGCGCGACGAGCGGGCGGAGGTCCGCGGATGAGCCCCGAGGCCGTGCTCTTCGACTTCTCCGGAACGCTGTGCCGCATCGAGCCCGCGGTGCGCTGGCTGCGCGCCGTGCTCGACGCCGCGGGCGTGGCCGCCGACGACGCCGAGTGCGCGCGCCACGCCGCCGCGCTGGAGCGCGCGGGCGCGCTGCCGGGCGGCGGGTTCCCCGAGCACGTACCGGAGTTCCTTCAGGAGGCGTGGCGGACCCGGGACCGCAGCGCGGAGCTGCACCGGGCCGCGTACACGGGCCTGGCCCGGCTCGTCCCGCTGCCGTGGCCGGACGGGCTCTACGACGCGCTGTACGAGCGGCACATGACGCCGGCGGCCTGGCAGCCGTACCCCGACGCGCTGGACGTGCTGCGCGGGCTGCGGGCCCGGGACGTGCGGGTGGGGGTGGTCAGCAACATCGGCTGGGACCTGCGGCCGGTGTTCCGCGCGCACGGCCTCGACGCCTACGTGGACGCGTACACGCTGTCGTACGAGCACGGGGTGCAGAAGCCGGACGCGCGGCTGTTCCGGGCCGCGTGCGAGGCGCTGGGACGGGCGCCGCAGGACGTGCTGATGGTCGGCGACGACCGGCGCGCAGACGGCGGGGCCGCCGCGCTGGGGTGCGGCTACTTCCCGGTGGAGCACCTTCCGGCCGGGGAACGGCCGGACGGGCTGCGGCCGGTGCTCGGGCTCGTCGGCTGAGCCGGGGCGTACGCCCGCCGCCCGCGCGGGACTTCGCCGCGGGACGCCGGCTTCCGACGCGCGGCGTCAACTGCCGGCGGGCGGCATCTCGGCGGCGGGGTGGATGGCCAGCTTGAACTGGGCGTGGGTGATCCGTGCGCTCTTGCTGCCGTTGTGCCGGACGAGGAACGCCAGCGACGTGCGCGGCCGGACGAAGATCTCGTGGTGCTTGTGGCGGTACTCGCCGCCGGGGGTACCGGCGTAGTCCTCGGTGGCGGTGGCGTCGTAGCCGTCGGCCAGGTCCAGCGGGTCGCGGACGAACCGGTCCCGCACCTCGGTGTAGGCGCCCTTCTCCCAGTACACCATCGCCGTCAGCGACCCCCAGCCCTCCCGGCTCGGCCAGATCAGCCCGGAGCGGCGGTCGGGGTAGGACGAGCGTTTCCCGTCCGGCTGGGCGGCCTGGTGCATGCCGTGGGCGTCGAAGGACTCCTTCGCACCGTAGGGGAAGCGGACGATGTGGTACTCGCCGTCACCGGGTATGACCTGCGGTGCGCTGACGATGAGCGAGCAGACGTGGACAGCCATGCGACTCCCGTTCCGGCCGGGGAACTGCACGGAACAGTGGACTTTGCAAACCGCGGGTGTCAAGCGCCGGGGCCGGACTCCGCGAGGGTGACGGGGATACGGGAGCGGACGAACTCCCGCGCCAGCGCGGCCCGGCGCAGCCGCCAGTGCGGCGCGGTACGGGCCGGGTGCTCGGCGTAGCGCCGGTCGCGGATGTCGGCGACCAGGCGGGCGGGGGCCCCGCTCGCGGCGAGCACGTCGAGCGCCTCGCCCTTGGTGATCAGCCGGCCCTCGCGCAGGGTGACGCCGGCGCGGGCGACGGTGATCGGGCCGAGGTCGACCCAGACGTCGCGCAGCCACCGCCGCCTCGCGGCAGCCGCCGGCAGCCAGTACTCCGCGAGGTCCTTGCGGATGAACTCCGTCAACTCCGCGTCCGGCAGCGGCGGGAGCAGCCCGCCGGGCCCGGGGCCGTGCAGCACCAGCGCGCCGGTGTGCAGCTCCCGGCGGGTGACCGGGGTGACGGGACGGCTGTACAGCTCGGCGTGGGCCCAGGTGAGGTGGTCGAGGCCGGCGCCCGCGAGCCGGTCGGCGGCCATGTACGAGCAGTGCAGCTTGGCGGCGAGCGGCACCTCGCGGTGGAGCCTGCGGTGCAGGGCCTTCAGCCGTGCGCGGGCGGCCGGGTCGGCGCCGGCGTCCTCCCGGACGACGGCGATGAGGTCGAGGTCGCTGCGGTACGGGCGGTAGTCGCCGAGGGCGAGCGAGCCGTGGGCCCACAGCGCCTCCAGCGGCACGGCGTCGCGCAGGGCGGCGAGGAAGCGGTCGAGCAGCGGCCGGGCGGCGTCGGGTGCGGCGGCCACCTCAGGCGGCCAGCAGTTCGTCGAGTCCGGCGCGGGCCAGTTCCTCCAGCTCGTCGAGCGCGGCGCGGGCGCGGGCGGCCGTGCCGGGGTCGCGCTCGGGCAGACCGCTGGCGACGAACTCGTCCTCGTCGAGCCGGAGGAGGGTCTGCCGGTCGCCGGAGAGCCAGAGGTCCAGCTCCAGGTCGTGCACGGTGACCCGGTCCTCGTCGACGCGGGCGGGCCGGGCCACGTCGCAGTACCAGCCCTTGAGGCCGCCTTCGGCGTCGTGGATCTCCTTGACCGAATACCAGCGGTCGCGCCAGAAGTGCTCGGTCCACACGTCGCCCCGCTCGAAGCGCACATAGCCGGCGTCGCGCTCGCGCGGGCCGGCCCACGGGGCGCGTACGACGGCGTGGTTGCCGTCGTCGCGGACGACGACGGCCGGGTAGCTCAGGCCCGGCCGGAGCTGCTTGACCAGCGTGACCTCGACCTCGCGGCCCGGTGTCAGCATCCCGTTCCTCCCGTACGCGTCCCCCGGCACGGCGGCGGCGCCGAGCCGGCGCCGCAGGCAATTGGTGAGGCCCCGCGACGGGGGAGCGCGGGGCCTCACACCGTCAAACGGCGCACGTGGGCTCCGGGTTCCCGGCAGCACGAGATTTTCTCCGCCCCAAGGCATGGTGGGCTCAGGCGATCCCCCGCATCGCCCGAGCCCACCGCTCCCCCGGCACCGGACATGCTCGCTTCGGTGCCGGAAGCCTTTGCCGAGTATACTGGCTCGCAGCCAGTGAAGGCAGGAGTTACAGGATGTCCCCCCGCAGGCCCGCAGTCAATGAAGAACTCCGAAGGCGTTCTCGGGAGCGTCTGCTGCAAGCCACGGTGGAACTGGTCGACGAACGGGGCTTCGAGGGCACGACCTTGGGAGACATCGCGGAACGCGCGGGTTCCGCACGCGGTCTGGTGTCGTACTACTTCCCCGGCAAACGCCAGCTCGTACAGTCGGCCGTGCACAGGCTGATGCATCTTACGCTCGCCGCGGCCCTGGAGCGCCCGTCGCACACGGACGACGGCCAGGAGCGGATGGCCCGCGCCATCGACGCGGTGCTCGGCCTCTCACAGGACCACCCGGTGCTGATGCGCCACCATATGGCCGGAATTCTTCAGGCGGACGGCTTCATCCAGTGCGTCGAGCAGCAGCAGCTCGCGCTGCTGCTGCGCGAGACCGTCGCGAGCTGGGGCTCGCCCCACCCGGACACGGAGTACCCGATGCTGCGCGCGCAGCTCATGGGCGCCGTCTTCGCGCTGCTGCTGCCGGGGGTGCCGATGCCGCTGGACCGGCTGCGCGGCGAGCTGTTCCGGCGCTACGGGCTGGACTGGCACCTCGGCGTCCCGCCGGAGGGCGTGCTGCCCTCCGACGGGACACCGGTGCAGGCCGCGCACCAGCGGTAGCCGCGGGGCGCGGCCACCGCCGGGTGCGCGGTGGGACGGTGCGGGTCAGCGGTGCGCGCGGATCAGCGGTAGTCGGGCTGCGTCTGCGTGTTCAGCTCGGGCAGCCGCACCCAGCGCGCGCTGTCGGTGCGCCGGTCGTCGATCTTCAGCACGTCCAGGCCCTTGACCATGTCGTTCGAGTAGACATAGCCGTTGTAGTAGTACGCGGACCAGGAGCCGCCGCCGACGAGGTCGGTGTCCGAGAGCGGACCGCGCTCGAAGTAGCCGATCTCCTTCGGCCGGCGGGAGTCGGTGAAGTCCCAGACCGAGACGCCACCCTGGTACCACGCCTGCACCATGATGTCGCGACCGCCGGCCACGGGGACCAGCGAGCCGTTGTGCGCGACGCAGTTCTCGGTGTCCGCCTGGTGCCGCGGGATCTTGTAGTAGCTGCGGAAGACCAGCTCGGAGTGCTTGCCGCGGCGCTTCAGGTCGTAGATACCGTTGGCGCCCTGGTTCGGGCCGATCTCCTCGTTGCAGGTCGCGGCGCCACCGCCGCCCAGCTCGTCGGTGAAGACGACCTTCCCGCCGTCCTTGCTGAACGTCGCCGAGTGCCAGAAGGCGAAGTTCTCGGAGTCACGCACCTGGTCGATGACTTCCGGCTCTTCCGGGTCGGAGATGTCCAGCAGGATGCCGTCGCCCATGCAGGCGCCGGCCGCGAGGCGCAGCTTGGGGTAGGCGGTGATGTCGTGGCAGCCGGTCGTGGCCGACTTGCCGGTGCTCCCCGGGTTGCCGCCGTCGGGGAACAGCACCGGGAAGTCGATGACCTCCGAGCGCTCCGGCGCGGACCGCGGCACCTTGACGATCGAGATGCCGTCGTGCGGCGGCTGGCAGTCGGGGAAGGTGGCGCTGGGCGAGTACGAGGAGACGTAGAGGTAAACGTTCCTGCGCTCGGGCACCAGCGTGTGGGTGTGCGAGCCGCACGCGGTCTCGACGGCGGCGACGTACTCGGGGTTGCGCTTGTCGCTGATGTCGAAGACCTTCATGCCCTCCCAGGAGTCCTTCTCCGTGGCGGGCTGGGTGGTGCTGTTGCAGGACTCGTCGCTGCGCGACGAGTCCGTGGACAGGAACAGCAGGTCGCCGGAGACCGACACGTCGTTCTGCGAGCCGGGGCAGAGCACCTCGCTGACGATCTTCGGGTTCCTGGGGTTGCCGATGTCGTAGACGACGAAGCCGTCGTAGTTGCCGGCGAAGGCGTAGCGGCCCTGGAAGGCGATGTCGGAGCTGGTGCCCTGGAGGCCGCGCTTGTCCAGGTGGGCGACGTGGTCGATGTTGTCGCTCTTGTCGATCTCGTCCACGCCCGGCACGTCACCCCGCTCGATGGCGGACCGTGCCTGCGAACGTTCGCTGCTGCTCAGCTTCTTGGGGGCGAGCGGCTCGTCGCCCGGGTCCGGAATGGCCGCGGCAGAACCGGCGGTCAGCAGCGAGCCGACGAGCCCGATCAGGGCTGCGGCCGCGGCCAGACCTCTGCGCCGTGCGCGCGGTCTGTGCAACGACGTCACGTGAGTTCCTCCTGTGGTGGCGCCTGGCAGTTGAAATCAAGGCAGTATCCCGCCATGCATGTACAGAACAACAGACGGAAACACAGCCGTAATGGAAAGTTTTGGTCCTGTCGGCGCACGCTCGTGCTAGGACGTATCTGGCACCTGGTCGGAACCACCTGTACGGAGGTCACCTTGCGGCACCGCCGAGCACTCGCCTCAGTCGTTCCGCTCACCGCCGCGCTGCTGCTCGCCGGCTGCACCGGGAGCGACACCTCCGACGGCGCCGAGGGCGGCGGCGAGGCATCCGTGATCGCGCCCGGGAAGCCGGGCGAGGAGGCCGCCACGATCCCCGCGGACGAGGTGGACGAGGCCCGCGGCGAGGACCGGCCCAACTCGGCCGACGTGTCGTACATGCGCGACATGGTGGAACACCACGGCCAGGCGATCGTGATGACCGGTCTCGCGGAGAAGCACGCGGGGTCCAAGGACGTGCGCCGGATCGCCGAGCGGATCGCGGCCGGGCAGCAGCCGGAGATCACGGTGATGGAGGCGTGGCTGGAGGAGAACCCGGGCGACGGCGGCGACGGGGACGGGCACGCCGGCGGGCACGAAGGTGACCACGGCGCGATGCCCGGGATGGCGAGCGAGGCGGACCTCGACCGGCTGCGGGCGGCGCGCGGCGCGGAGTTCGACGAGCTGTTCCTGGAGCTGATGATCGCCCACCACCAGGGCGCGGTGACGATGGCCGAGGAGGTCCTCGGCAAGGGCAACAACGAGTACGTCGAGCAGCTGGCGACCGGGGTGATCGCCCAGCAGGTGAGCGAGATCGGGCGCATGGAGAAGCTGGGGTAGCGCCGGCCCGCGGTTCCGCGCGCTCCGTGGGCGTTGTCAGTGGCCGGGTGCAGACTGGCGCGTAGCCGGCGACGAGGTCGCACGGAGGTCGCACGGAGGTGGATCCGATGCAGGACGTACTGCTGGCGGTGGGAACGCGCAAGGGACTGTTCCTGGGACGGCGCCGGGACGGCGCGTGGGAGCTGGACGGGCCGCACTTCAGGGCCCAGGCCGTCTACTCGGTGGGCATCGACACCCGCGGGACGGCGCCCCGGGTGCTCGCCGGCGGCGACAGCGCGCACTGGGGCCCGTCGGTCTTCCACTCCGACGACCTCGGCGCCACCTGGGCGGAGCCCCGGCAGCAGCCGGTGAAGTACCCGAAGGACACCGGCGCGTCGCTGGAGCGCGTGTGGCAGTTGCAGCCCGCCGGCGCGGAGGCCCCCGGTGTGGTGTACGCGGGCACAGAGCCCGGCGGCCTGTTCCGCTCCGAGGACGGCGGCGAGACGTTCGCGCTGGTGCGGTCGCTGTGGGACCACCCGACGCGGGAGAAGTGGGAGCCGGGCGGCGGCGGGCTCGCGGTGCACACGGTGGTCACCGACCCGCGGGCCGCGGAGTCCGTGACGGTCGCCGTCTCCGCCGGCGGGGTGTACCGCACCGCGGACGGCGGCGCGAGCTGGGCGCCGTCGAACGCCGGGGTGCAGGTGGTCTTCCAGCCGGACAGGTTCCCGGAGTTCGGCCAGTGCGTGCACAAGGTCGCGCGGGACGCCGTGGACCCGGACCGGCTCTACCTCCAGAACCACTGGGGCGTCTACCGCAGCGACGACGCCGGGGCGACCTGGACCGACATCGGCGCGGGTCTGCCGTCGGACTTCGGCTTCGCCGTCGCCGCGCACCCCTCGCGCGGCGACACCGCGTACCTCTTCCCCATCACCGCCGACTCCGACCGGGTGCCCGCCGGGAACCGCTGCCGGGTCTACCGCACGTCGGACGCGGGGGCGACCTGGGAGCCGCTGTCGGCGGGGCTGCCGCGGGAGGACCACTACGGCACGGTGCTGCGGGACGCGCTGTGCACCGACGACGCCGACCCGGCGGGCGTGTACTTCGGCAACCGCAACGGGGAGGTCTTCGCCAGCGCCGACGAAGGGGAGAGCTGGACCCAGCTCGCCTCGCACCTGCCGGACGTGCTCTGCGTGCGGGCGGCGGCGCTCTGACGCCCCGCGGGCGGCGTCCGGAGCGTGCTCCTGGGCGCGGTCGTTCGCCAGGGCGCGGCAGGCGTCCGGGAGGTGGCGGGCGGGGGTCCGCGGAGCCAGTAGAGTGACCGGCCATGGCTGGACGTCCACTCCCCGACATCGTCGAAGCCGGCTGGGCCAAGGCCCTCGAACCGGTCGCCCAACAGATCGCCGCCATGGGCGACTTCCTGCGCGCGGAGATCGCGGCGGGGCGAACATACCTGCCCGCCGGGCCGAACGTGCTACGCGCCTTCCAGCAGCCCTTCGACGACGTGCGGGTGCTCGTCGTCGGCCAGGACCCGTACCCCACCCCCGGCCACGCCGTGGGCCTCAGCTTCTCCGTCGCCCCGGACGTGCGCCCGCTGCCCGGCAGCCTGGAGAACATCTTCCGCGAGCTGCACCAGGACCTCGGCCACCCCCGCCCCGCCGACGGCGACCTCACCCCCTGGACCGCGCAGGGCGTGCTGCTGCTCAACAGGGCGCTGACCACCGCGCCGAGGCGCCCCGCCGCGCACCGCGGCAAGGGCTGGGAACAGGTCACCGAGCAGGCCATCCGCGCGCTCGCCGCCCGCGGCCGGCCGCTGGTGGCGATCCTCTGGGGCCGCGACGCGCGCAACCTGCGCCCCATGCTCAGCGACTACCCCGCCATCGAGTCCTCCCACCCCTCCCCCATGTCCGCCGACCGCGGCTTCTTCGGCTCCCGCCCCTTCAGCCGGGCCAACGAGCTGCTCCAGAAGCAGGGCGCGGAGCCGGTGGACTGGACGCTGCCCACGAACGGATAGCCGCCATGACCAGCGACACGGCCCGATGGGTGCTCGGCATCGACTCCGGCGGTTCGGGGCTGCGCATCGCCGCGGCGCCCGTCCCCGCGGCGGGCGGCGAGCCGGTGGCGGACGACGCCGCCGCGGCGACCGCCGGCCCCGTCGGCACCGGGGACAACGGGCTCGACGCGGACGACCTCCTCGGCAAGGTGCTGCCCGTCGCGCACGGGCTGCTGCGCGACGCCGGCGCCGAGTCGTTCGACGCGGTGTGCGTCGGCGCCGCCGGCATGGCCAGCCTCGGCGCCGATCTGCGCGCCCGGCTGCCCCACGCCCTGGAGGACGCCCTCGGGGTACGGCGCCTGGCGCTGGCCGCCGACGGGGTCACCGCGTACGCGGGCGCGATCGGGCAGCACCCCGGCGCCGTGGTCGCCGCCGGCACCGGCATGATCGCCGTGGGCACCGCGCTCGACGCCGCCGGGTGGCGGCGGGCCGACGGCTGGGGGCACCTGCTCGGCGACTGCGGGGGCGGCGCGTGGATCGGGCGGGCCGGGCTGGAGGCTGCGATGCGGGCGTTCGACGGCCGCCGCGGCGGGTCCGCGGCGCTGCTGGCCCGGATGGAGACGGTGTTCGGCACCGGTGCGCAGATGCCCGGGCTGCTGTACCCGCGGCCGGACCGCCCCGCGGTGCTGGCGTCGTTCGCGCCGGAGGTCGCCCGCTGCGCCCCGCACGACCCGGTCGCCGCCGGGATCCTCACCGAGGCGGGCGAGCACATCGCCGCCGCCGCCGTCGCGGTCTGCCCCGCCGACCCGGGCAGCGCGGTCGCGCTCACCGGCGGGCTCTTCGGCATCGGGGAGCCGCTGCTCGCCCCGCTGCGCGCGGAGCTGGCGGTGCGCCTGCCGCGTGCCCGGCTGGTCACCGCGGGGGCGACGCCGCTGGCGGGGGCGCTGCGGATCGCCGCCGCGCTGGCCGCGGACGAGCTGGTGCTGCCCGTGGAACGGGGCATGCTCGACGTCTGGTAGGCGGGACTCCGCCGGGCGGCGGCCCGGCCGGTGCGGCGACCGCGGGTAGCGGGGCGGGGACGGTGGGTGGGAGGCCGGTCACCCCCTGTCCGCCGGTGTGCTCCGCTGGTCACGCCCGCGGGCGAATGGCGACCCCGGGCATGTGGCGGATCGCGGCAACGCGTTAACATGCGGCGCCATGAGCTCTGCCGATGGACACGCAGCCGGTCTGCCCGTACGTATGCCCCGCCGACAGCCGGGGCGGCACCGCAAGCCGGAGCGGCCGAGCGCGCCCGAGGGCGCGCCGGCGCTGGTCCTGGCCGTGCCCGGGCCGCCTTCCGCGGCCATCCGCAGCATGGCGGAGGAGGTGCTCAGCATCGCCCGCTCCGACCTGCCGGGGCTCGACGGCCGCGTCGCCTACGCCGAGGGCGAGAACGAGGAGTTCCCGCCGCTGACGGCGGTGCTGGCGCAGGCCGCGGCGCAGCGCGCCGCGCTTGTCGAGGCCGGGACGCTGGAGGTGGCGGAGGACGTGCCGGTGGCCGTCGTGGTGCCGCTGCTGGCGGGCCCCGACGCGGTGCTGCTGGACCGGCTGCGCGACGCGATCGCGACGAGCGGGTCGGCGGTCGAGCTCACCGCCGTACTCGGGCCGCATCCGCTGCTCGCCGAGGCGCTGCACGTGCGGCTGTCGGAGGCGGGTCTCGCCCGCGCGGACCGCGCGCGGCTGTTCACCGTCGCGACGGCGGCGGACGGCATCATCCTCGGCGCCGTGGGCGGCGAGGAGGCCGTGCAGGCGGCGGGTGTGACGGGCATGCTGCTCTCGGCGCGGCTGGCGGTGCCGGTGATGGCGGCGCCGCTGGACCGGCCGGGCGCGGTGGCCAAGGTCGCGGAGTCGCTGCGGACCTCGGGTTCCTCGCGGCTCGCGCTCGCGCCGTTCGCGCTGGGCCCGGAACTGCCGGCGGAGATGCTGGCCGACGCGGCGCGGGAGGCGGCGTGCGAGGCGGCGGAGCCGCTGGGCCCGTACCCGTCCGTGGGGCAACTGGCGCTGACGCAGTACACGACGACGCTGGGCATCGCGCCGCAGCCCGCCGGGTCGCCGATGCGCTGACGTGAACGCGGCAGCGGGGCGTACGCCCCACGCGGAGCTTCCGGAGCCGCCGGCGCGCGCCGGCGGCTCCGACGCGTCACGGGCCGGGGGTACGGGCCCGCGAGTGGGCCCGGCTCAGGCGAACACGACGCACGACGCCGCCGGCACCGCGGCCGAGCCGGTGCGGCGCGGGGTGCCGGCCTCCGCGTCGATCTCGAACCAGGTGACGTCACCGGAGCGCTCGTTGGCCACGTAGAGGTGCCGGCCGCGCGGGCCGATCGCGAGGTCCCGCGGCCAGGTGCCGCCGCAGGGGACGTTCGAGACGAGTTCGCGGACGCCGCCGTCCTTGTCGAGGGCGAGGGTGGCGACGATGTCGGGGCCGCGGACGGCGGTGTAGCAGAAGCGGCCGTCCGGGGAGACGGCGATGCCGGAGGCGTACGGCGTCTCGTCCGGCTCGCCGGTCAGCAGGGGGGCCTCGGCGAGCGGTTCGAGGGTGCCGGTGGCGGCGTCCCAGGAGCAGACGGTGACGACGGGCTCCAGCTCGCAGGCGACGTAGACGCGGTGGCCCTCGGGGTGGAAGGCCAGGTGGCGCGGGCCGGTGCCGGGGCGCAGCGGGACCTCGTGGTTCAGCCGCAGGGCGCCGCGGTCGGCGTCGAGGGCGCAGACGAGGACGGAGTCGGTGCCGAGGTCGACGCCGAGGATCCAGCGACCGGTCGGGTCGGGGACCACCTGGTGGGCGTGGGGCCCCTCCTGGCGCTCGGCCACCGGACCGCTGCCCTCGTGCTGGAGGAGGGCGGCGGGTCCCGCGGGGGTGCCGTCGGGGGTGATGGGCACGGTGCTGAAGCTGCCGGAGGCGTAGTTGGCGGTGACGACGTGGCCGCCGGCGAGCGCGAGGTGGGTGGGGTGGTCGCCGCTGACCGGTACGGGGTCGCCGGCGGGCTCGGGCTTGTCGTCGGTGAGCCGGAACGCGGCCACCGTGCCGCCCTCGGTCTCGCTCACCGCGTACAGCAGGCCGCCGCCCTCGGCGACGGCGAGGAAGGAGGGGTCGCGTACGGCGTCGGCCGAGTGCCGCGGGGTGAGGGCGCCCGTGCCGGGGTCGACGTCCGCGACGGTGATCCCGGCGCCGCCGCCGCTGGAGAACGAGCCGACGCAGGCCCGCAGAACCGATTCACCCATGCGCTTTCCCCTTCCAGCAGGTCCGGAGCCGGTCCGGGCGACCCTACCCGACGATCTCCCGCCCGTCCGGCCAACTCCGCACGCCGGCACCGCCGCCCGTAACGGCCCGCGCGGCGGCGGCGCGAAGGCCACGTACCGCGGACGGCCCGGGTGCAGGACAATGCTGTCCGCGCAGGGGCCGCGCACCGTGAAGACCACCGGACGTGAGGAGACAGACCATGCACGGAGCGCACGGCACCCGGATCGCCGGCACCCTGCTGTCCGCCGCCGCCCTCCTGGGCGGCCTCCAGACCGCGGCCGCCGCCCGGCCCGCGGACGCCGCCGACGTGATCGACGTGGCCACCGCCGACGAACTGGAGGCGGCGCTCGCCGCCGCCGGCCCCGGCGACACGGTCCGCCTGGCCGACGGCACGTACCGCGGCAACTTCGACATCACCGCCTCCGGCAGCGGCTCCGCACCCGCCACCCTCACGGGGTCCGCCGCCGCCGTGCTGGTCACCGGCGGCGGCTACGGGCTGCACCTGGACGGCGCCTCGTACTGGAACCTGAACGGGTTCACCGTCACCGGCGGGCAGAAGGGCATCATGCTCGACGACGCCGACCACGTGCACATCGCCTCGGTGACCGTGCACGACCTGGACATGGAGGGCGTGCACTTCCGCAACTCCAGCTCCGACGGCTCGATCACCGACTCCCGCATCCACGACACCGGGCACGACGGCCGCGGCATGGGCGAGGGCGTCTACGTCGGCAGCGCGGGCGGCACCGGCGACCGCAGCGACCGCATCCTGATCGAGGGCAACACGATCGGCCCCGGCGTCGGCGGCGAGAACATCGACATCAAGGAAGGCACCACCGGCGCCCGGATCATCGGCAACACCTTCGACGGCAGCGGCCTGACCGGCGCGAACTACGACGACTCGTGGGTCGACATCAAGGGCAACGACGTGCTGGTGGAGAAGAACACCGGCCGCGGCACGACCAACGACGGCTACCAGACCCACGAGGTGCAGGAAGGCTGGGGCTGCAACGCCGTCTTCCGCGGCAACAGGTCCGACCTCGGCGGCGCGACGGGCCCCGACCGGTACGCCATCCACGTCACCAACCACGACGCGCAGAGCTGCCCCGTGACCGTCTCCGGCAGCAACACCGTCACCGGCGGGCGCGGGCTGGTGAACCCCGGGATCCCGGTCACCGGCTGACCCCGCCCCGCCCGCCCCGCGAACCCCGCCGGTCCGCTTCGGCCCGCGCTTGGCATGCTTGGCGGCATGAGCGCCACCGGTCCCACCGCCGTCGTCTTCGACCTCGACGGCACCCTCGTCGACAGTGAACCGAACTACTACGAGGCCGGGCGCCGTGTCCTCCAGCGGCACGGCGTCACCGGCTTCACCTGGGAGGAGCACGCCGGGTTCCTGGGCGTGGGCACCCGGGAGACGCTGCACACGCTGCGCGAGCGGTACGGGCTGGCCGCGCCGGTGGCGGAGCTGCTGGCGGAGAAGAACGACGAGTACCTGCGGCTGGCGAAGGCGTCGACGGAGGCGTACCCGCGGATGCGGGAGTTCGCCGAGCTGCTGGCCGCGGCCGGGTGCCCGGTCGCGGTCGCCTCCGGCTCCTCGCGCGCGGCCATCGAGGCGGTGCTGCCGGCGGCGGGTCTCGACGGGCTGTTCACCACCCTGGTCTCGGCGGAGGAGGTCGCGCGGGGCAAGCCGGAGCCGGACGTGTTCCTGGAGGCGGCCCGGCGGCTGGGCGTACGTCCCGAAGACTGCGCGGTGGTGGAGGATGCGCCGCCGGGGTGGGAGGCCGCGCGCCGGGCGGGCATGCGGTGTGTGGCGGTGCCGTATCTGCCGGAGCAGGCGGACGAGGCCGAGGCGGCGGTCGGCGCGGGCGCGGGGCTGGTGTTCCGGGGCGGGCAGCGGGAGTTCTCGGCGGAGCGGGCGTTCGCGTGGGTGACGGGCGCGGCGTGACGGGCGGCCGTCCACCGGGCCGCGACGGACAGGGCGGGGCGTGACGGGCGGGCGTGACCGGCCGGGCCGCGCGCCCCGCCGCGCTGGCGGCAGGCGTACGCGGGGCGGTGCGTGGATCCGCACCGCCCCGCGCTCCCCGCGTCAGTCCCGTACCTCACCCCTGACGTGCCGCTGCACGAACTCGTACGCCAGGTCCCCGAACTGCTCGCCGAACGGGATGGACCTCTCCGCCGTCTTCGCGAAGTGCACGCCGCCCCACGTCCGGCTGTACGCGCAGTCCCTGACGAAGTCCGTCCAGGTGTCCCAGTGCAGCGCGAGGTCGGTGCCGGGGGTGAGTCCCGGTTCGACCACCGTCGAGCCGGCCGGGGCCCGGAACGTCCAGTCCAGCACGTCGTCGTCGAAGAAGCGCCGCGTCGCCTGCGCCTGGGCGGCGCAGACGCACCCGGATCCGGAGGGGTACTCGGGGTGGTCGCCCACGTTGAGGTAGCCCGTCCACTCGTCGCCCGGCATGTCGTGCACCGTGCCCTTGCCCGCGCCGCCCCAGGCGGTGACGCGGCGGCTGCCGTAGACGTGCCGGACGGCGCTGAACGGCCGGACGGCGTCGTACACGGCCTTGTAGCCAGATCGCGACGGGCGAGTCGTAGATCGCGACGGTGCTGCCGAAGAGCAGGTGGACCAGGTCGTCCAGGTCCAGGTCGCCGTGGGCCTGCGCCGCGGCGCCCACGGAGATACCGACGCCGAGGAACTTGTTGTCGAAGATCTCGGCCTTCACCTTCTGCTCGTCGGTCAGCGCGGCCGACGCCCGGAGGATCTCGTCCACCGAGCGCTTGTAGTCCCGCGGCCGGGTGTGGTCGCTGAACTCGGGCGGCGCGAGCCCGAAGCGGCCCGGGTCCCGGAAGGTGTGGGCCCGGACCAGGCGCTGCTGCGGGGTGACGAACGACTGGACGGTGAAGATCCCCTTGTCGCCCGCGTTCCCGGCGAGGCGGCGGTTGTGGGTGCCGAGCTTCGGCTGCCAGCGCGACGGGTTCGTCAGCTCGTACGCGGAGTTGACCGGGCGGTAGCCGGTGTAGTCCTCGTACGGGCGGCCGTTGTAGGTGCGGCCCTCGTCGCCGAGCTGGTTCATGCCGTCGTGCGCCGTACGGGCCAGGACCGCCTTGCCCGCCAGGTTGCCGATGCCGATGGGGCTGGTCGGGTTCTCCGACGCGTCGTCGGGGTCCAGGCCGATGGTGACCAGGAGGTCGCGGAAGGCCGTCCCCCGGCCCGGCTCGACGCCCCTGATCACCCGGTAATTGGCGTACAGCGCGGCGATGTTCTTGTTCCGGTTGGTGGCGGACTCGCTTGAGGGGCGGCGGCGGATACGGGAGTAAACGCCACACCTCGCGGGTCGCCGAGCACTCCTCGGTGTTCGGGCTGTTGCCGCAGATGTTGTACGTCAGGAACCTGACCGGTGCGTCGGCGGCGTTAGGCCCTGCGTCGCAGCATGGGAGCGTCCTTCCTTCACGGCCGCGTACAGGCGTGCGCCACGCGGCAGTGGGGGGAGATGAAGCGCAGGTGAACGGATGGCATGGTGCCACCGGAAGTGGATCAGCACCAGATCACGTCCCTGACCGCCCCGCGCTACGCCCCGGCGGGCCGGCCCGCGCTCAGCCGAGGAACGACAGCCGCACGCTGCGCTGCGGGTTGTCCCTGTTGGTGTCGACCAGCACCACCGACTGCCAGGTGCCCAGCTCCAGCCGGCCGCCGATCACCGGCAGCGTGGCGTGCGGCGGCACCAGCGCGGGCAGCACGTGGTCGCGGCCGTGGCCGGGGCTGCCGTGCCGGTGGTTCCAGCGGTCGTCGGCGGGCAGCAGGTCGTGCAGCGCGGCCAGCAGGTCGTCGTCGCTGCCCGCGCCCGTCTCGATGATCGCGACGCCCGCGGTGGCGTGCGGGACGAAGACGTTGAGCAGCCCGTCGCGGCCGTCGGCCGCCTCCCTCAGGAAGGAGTCGCAGTCGGCGGTGAGGTCGTGCACCGTCTCTCCGGCGCCGGTGGTGATCCGGAGCGAGTGGGTCGTGAAGACGTCGGTCATGGGGCCAGCATCGCGCATGGGGAAGATCCGCGCCGCCACGGACGTTGGCGCACACATGAGCGGCATCGCGAGGACGCAGGTGGTGGTGATCGGCGCCGGCCAGGCCGGGCTGTCGGCGGCGTACTTCCTGCGCCGCGCGGGCCTGGACTCCGTCGTCCTGGACCACTCCCCCGGGCCGGGCGGCGCGTGGCAGTTCCGGTGGCCGACGCTGACGTACGGCAAGGCGCACCGCGTGCACGACCTGCCCGGCATGCCGCTGGCCGCCGACGCCGCGGACGACACCCGGCCGGCGGCCGAGGTCGTCGCCGAGTACTTCGCCGCGTACGAGCGCGCCTTCGAGCTGCCGGTGCGCCGGCCGGTGAACGTGACCGGGGTGCGCGAGGGCTCGGGGCCCGAGGCCGGGCGGCTGCTGGTCGACTCGGACGCGGGCACGTGGTCGGCGCGCGCGCTGGTCAACGCCACCGGCACCTGGGACCGGCCGTTCTGGCCGCGCTACCCGGGCCAGGAGACGTTCCGCGGCCGGCAGCTCCACACCGCGCAGTACCGGGGTCCGCGGGAGTTCGCCGGGCAGCGGGTGGTGGTCGTCGGCGGCGGCGCCTCCGGCACGCAGCACCTGCTGGAGCTGGCGGGGACGGCGGCGGAGACCGTCTGGGTGACGCGCAGGCCGCCGGTGTGGCGGGAGGGCCCGTTCGACGAGGACTGGGGCCGGGCCGTGGTCGCCAGGGTCGAGGAGCGGGTACGGGCCGGGCTGCCGCCGCAGAGCGTGGTCGGCGAGACGGGGCTGCCGCTGACGGACGAGATGCGGGCGGCGCGGGCGGAGGGCGTGCTGGTGCGGCGGCCGATGTTCGAGCGGATCACGCCGGAGGGCGTGGCCTGGGCGGACGGTCAGGTCTTCGCCGCGGACGCGATTCTGTGGGCCACGGGGTTCCGCGCGGCCGTCGACCACCTGGCGCCGCTGAAGCTCCGCGAGCCGGGCGGCGGCATCCGCGTGGAGGGCACGCGCGCGGCCCGCGACCCGCGGATCCACCTCGTCGGCTACGGCCCGTCGGCGAGCACGATCGGCGCCAACCGCGCCGGCCGCGCGGCGGTCCGCGAGCTGGCCCGGCTGCTCGCCGAGAGCGCCGAGCCCGGCCCCGGCCCCGGGCCTGCCCCCGCGCCCGTACCCGGGGAGCGGGGCGCGGTCAGCGCTGCTGCCTGAGGCTGGAGCTGCGTACGACCAGCTCCGGCTGGAGCACGATCCGCTGGTGCTCGTGGTGCTCGGTGCCCTCCCCCGTCTCCTCGATGAGCAGTTCCGCCGCCTCCCGGCCCATCCGGTGCGCCGGCTGCCGCACCGACGTCAGCGGCACGGCCGCCGCGGCGGCGAACTCGATGTCGTCGTAGCCGACGAGCGCGATGTCGCCCGGCACCGAGACGCCGGCCGCGAAGAGCGTCTGGAGCACCCCGAGCGCCAGGAGGTCGTTGGCGCAGAACACCGCCGACGGGCGCGGCGACATGCCCAGTAGCCGGGCGCCGGCGTCGCGGCCGGCGGCGACGTCCATCTGCCCGGTCTCGACGTGCAGCAGCGACTCGGGCCCCAGGCCCTCCTCGGCCAGGGCGGCCAGCGCGCCGGTGTGGCGGTCCTGGCACTGCGGGAGCTGCATGGGGCCGCTGACGTAGACCAGGGAGCCGTGGCCTGCGCCGATCAGGTGGCGGGCGGCGAGCACGCCGCCCTGGACGTCGTCCAGCGAGACCGAGCAGGCGTCGGCGCTGGCGACGGTGCGGTCCACGAAGACGTACGGGATGCCGTGCCGGCCGAAGGACTCCAGGGTGCGCCCGCTGGTGTCGGCGGGCGTGACGAGCACGCCGCGCACCCGCTGCTCGGCGAAGAGGCCCAGGTACTCGGCCTCCTCGGCGGGGCTCTGCGCGCTGTTGCAGAGCATCACGCCGAGGCCCGCCTCCCGCGCGGCGCGCTCGGCGCCGGTGGCCACGTCGACGAAGAACGGGTTCGTCATGTCGAGCACGAGCAGCGCGATGATGCGGCTGCGGCCCGCGCGCAGTTGCCGCGCCGACTCGCTGCGTACGTAGCCGAGCCGGTCGATGGCCGCCTGCACCCGCTCGCGGGTGGCGGCGGCCACGCTGTCGGGCCGGTTGATGACGTTCGACACGGTGCCGACGGAGACGCCCGCGTGCCGCGCGACGTCCTTGATGCCCACCATGCGCCCCACGCGCGTTCCCCTTCAGCCGTCCAGCCGGTCGTACGCGGCGCGCCCCGGCCGCGGCCCGTCGCTCATGCTACGCATGGCGTCCGCCTGCCCCAGCGACCTCCACCAGGTCGAGACCGGCGAGGTCCGCGAGGGCCCGCAGCTCCGGCAGGAGGTGGCCGGTGGCCAGCGCCCAGTGGTGGCCGACGCCGCTCGCGCTCCACTCGTCGCACCACTCGCCGGGGTCGCGGCCGAAGTCGACGCGGGAGGTGGTGTTGCCGATGGCCAGCAGCGGTCCCGGGGTGACGGTGCCGGCGGAGGCGATGAGCCGGTAGCGGCCGTCGCGGGCCTGGCCGAGGCCGACGGCGGTGACGGGCCCGTGCCGTACGTCGAACTCCACGGACACGCCCCAGCCGCGCTTGCCGTGGTAGACGCCGAGGCCGCGCAGCAGCGGCCGGCCCTCGCTGATCGCCAGGTGCCCGGGCCCGTCGTGGCCCATCTCCACCACGCCGTCGCGGAAGTTGAGCGCCTGCATCTCGGTGAAGGAGCCGCCGGCGCCGAACCGGTCGGCGACGAGCATGGCCAGCGAGGTGCGCAGCTCGTACTCGCCGGCGGCGGGGATGCCGCGGGCCGTGAGCAGCGAGGCGCCGAGGATCATGCCGGCGCCCAGCCGCTCGTGCGTCTCGCCGTCGAGCCCGCGGTGGTAGTACGCGAGCGAGTCGAGGTCGAAGTCGGCGGCGAGGCGGTCGAGACCCACCGACACCCGCGCCGCCCAGGCGAGGTCGTCGGGGTCCACGGTGGCGTCGAGGTCGAAGACCTCGCGGGTCTCGGCGAGCTTCGCGGCCACCTCGGCGTCTCCGGCCTTCTCGGCCCGTACCCGCAGGTCGTCGAACTCCAGCACCTCGACGTGGCCGCCCAGGTTGGCGGTGACCATGGTGAGGTCGGTGGAGACGTCGTACATGCCCGGGTAGAGGTGGCCCATCAGCCCGTGCCGCCCGTTGCGCAGTACGGCTCGCACCCCCGCCGCCCGGACCCACCGTCCGATCCGCGTCCAGGCCCGCTCGTCCTCCAGATGGCCGGAGACGGAGCGGAAGGGGACGCCGCAGCGCTCGAAGGCGTTGGCCATCTCGGGCAGCGGGCAGGCGCCGCAGTAGGCGAGCCACTGCCCGGTGTCGAAGCTCGCGTGGTCCATCGCCTCGGTGGGCTGGAGGTTGATCAGCAGGACGGGCGCGCCGCTGCGCTGCGCGACGGGGACGAGCATCGTCGCGGTCATGTACGTGGTGAGGAAGCCGACGATCAGGTCGCAGTCCGCGGCGCGCAGCTTCTCCGCGGCGGCGGCGCCCTCGGGCGCGTCGGAGATGAAGCCGACGTCGACCACCTCGGCGTCGAAGCCCGCCATCCGCTCGGCGACCCGGGCGGCGGAGCGCCTGAGCTGCGGCAGCAGGTCGGGGAACTGCGGCCAGTACGCGCCGAGTCCGCCGGCGACCAGGCCGATGCGGGGCCGGCGGGCGGTCGCGGGGGTGCGTGCGGTCGTCATGGGTGGCTCCTAGCGGTCGCGCCTAGCGGGGCAGGGCGAAGTCCACGGTGCGCAGCGGCGAGGGCGTGGTGCCGGTGGACTTCTGCTGGTACATGAAGGAGAGGACGCCGTCCTGGGCGAGCCGGGTCTCGTCGAGGATCACCTCGCCGAAGGCGTCGAGGTCCGCGCCGTCGAAGAGGACCTTCCAGTCGGTCCAGCCGGAGGCGGCGGAGGCGGCGACGATCCGGCCGTAGGGCAGCACGGCGTAGGCGTTGTCGTGCCGGTCGAAGGCCAGCTTGGAGCGCTGGGTGGACTCCAGGGGGACGGGGATCTCGGTCTTGTGCCAGCGGCCGGCGTCGTCGCGGTGGATGTGGAAGGCGCGGGCGTTCGCCTTGCGGTCGGCGACGTAGTCCGTGGAGCACTGGCCGAAGCGGCCGGGGACGTAGCTGACGAGCGCGTGCGGGCGGCCGGCGGAGTCGGTGGCCTGGTGCTCCTGGTTCATCAGCGCGTGGTCGGCGTTCAGCGGGTCGGCGACGGTGCCGGGGTCGTCGAACGCGACGAGGTCGGACCCGCCGGTGGTGCCGACGACCTGCCCGGCGGCGTTGGTCCAGGTGCGGCCGTCGTCGGTGGAGCGGGCGTAGCCGGTGTCGTGGTTGCTGAGGCCGCCCGGGGCGCACATGACGGCGGGGTTCTGCTCGCGCCAGGTGTAGAAGGCGTGCAGGGTGCCGTCGGGACCGTAGTCGATGCCGTGCAGGTACATGTTGCGGGCGGTGCTGCTGCCGTGGGCGGTGGTGTACGTGCCGGTGGAGCCGGACCACCGGCCGAGTTCCCGCCAGCGCTTCCCGTCGTACGCGGCCAGCGCGTTGCGGCCGTTGCCGGAGACGCCGTCGCGGTAGCTGAGCAGCAGGCCGCCGGCGGGGGTGGCGACGAACTGCGGGTAGGTGAAGCGGTCGGTGAGCGCGAGCCCGTCCAGCGAGGTCTGTACGGGCCCGAAGGCGTCCGCGCTCCAGTCGTGCGCCTCGGGCCGGCTCATCAGGCCCGGCTCGGACTTGAGGTAGAAGAAGCCGTCGGAGTGCGAGTCCATGTTGACATGCAGCCTGCCGTCGGCGGCGGAGACGCCGAGGGAGATGACGTTGTGGGAGTCGTCGTACTTCAGGCGGTGGTCCAGCGTGACGGTCCGCCACTGCCGTTCGCCGGGCGCGCGGCGGGCGACGACGGCGCTGCGGTCGGCGGTGTACCAGGCCGCGTACTGGTGGCCCCGGTGGGTGAGGATGCCGTTCTTCGTGAAGGAGCTGTTGTTGACCAGGCCGTCGAACGAGACGAAGAAGACCGCCCTGGGGTCGAGTTCGGTGTCGGCGATCCGGGTCAGCGACGGGCCCGGAGCCGGCCGCGGACCCGGCGCCGCGGCGGGGCCGGGGCCCGCGGCGGCCGGGAGCGCGGGCACCGTCAGCAGCAGGGCGGCGGCGAGCAGCGCGGGCTTCACGAGGGTGCGGGCGAACAGTGTCATGTGGGGGTCCTCAGTCGAGGTGGAAGACCTCTGTCAGGGGGCGTACGGCCTCATCCGGCGCGGCGCCGTCGAGCGCCTCGAAGAACGGGGCCATCTCGGCCTGCCAGCGCGCGTTGACGTCGCTCGCGGCCATCGCGGCCTGCGCGGCGGCGAAGTCCTCCGTCTCCAGATAGCCGACGAGGAGGCCGTCGTCGCGCAGGAAGAGCGAGTAGTTGTGCCAGCCGGCGGCGGAGAGCGCGGCGAGCATGTCCGGCCAGACGGCCGCGTGCCGCTCGCGGTACTCCGCCAGCCGGTCGGCGCGTACCTTCAGCAGGAAGCAGACGCGGCGCAGCGCGGCGGCGGCCATCAGAAGTCGTACTCGTCGATGTTCTTCTCGTCGAAGACGGTCGGCGGGCCGAGGATGACCTCGCCGTCCTTGCCGACGGTGTACTCGCCGAGCCGGCCGGCCTCGAACGTCTCGCCCTCCTTGCCGGTGATCTGGCCGGAGGCCAGCGCGGCGGCGGCGTAGGCGCCGAGGTAGCCGAGGTCCTTGGGGTCCCAGAGGGAGAACTCCTCGACGGTGCCGTCCTTGATGAACTTGCGCATCTGGTTCGGCGTGCCGAGGCCGTTGAGGACGACGTCGCCCTTGTAGTCGGAGGCGCTGATGTAGCGGGCGGCGGCGGCGATGCCGACGGTGGTGGGCGAGATGATGCCCTTCAGGTCGGGGTACGCCTTGAGCAGGCCCTGGGTCTCCTGGAAGGACTTCTGGTCGTCGTCGTCGCCGTAGGCGACCTTGACCAGCTCCATGTCCTTGTACTCGGGCTTCTTCAGCTCGTCCTTCATGAAGTCGATCCAGGTGTTCTGGTTCGTGGCGTTCTGCGTCGCCGACAGGATGGCGATCTGGCCCTTGTGGTCGAGCTGTTCGGCGATGCGCCGCACCTGGCTGCGGCCGATCTCCTCGGAGCTGGCCTGGTTGATGAAGAGCTGGCGGCAGTCCTTGGCGGTGTCGGAGTCGTAGGCGACGACCTTGATGTCCTGCTGCATGGCCGTCTTCAGCGGGCCGCAGACCGCGTTGGGGTCGTTGGCGGCGATGAGGATGGCGTCCTGGCGCTGCTGGACGAGGGTGTTGATGTACGAGACCTGCGAGGACGCCTTGGCGTCGGAGGGCCCGACCTCCTTGGCCTCGGCGTCGAACTCCGCGCTCGCCTCGATGCCCGCCTCGTCGACGATCTGCTCGTACGGGTTGTTGATCTGCTTGGGCAGGAAGGCGATCTTCAGGCCCTTCTTCAGCGGCGCGTCCGGGTTCGCGGTGGCGTCCGACGCCTGCTCCTTGGCGTCGTTCTCCGCGTCGTCCTTGGTGGTGCCGGAGCAGGCGCCGACCGCCAGGGTGAGGGCGCACAGCGCGGCCGTCGCGGCGAGGGTGCGGCTCTTGTTACGCATGCGGGTGAACCTTTCGCGTTCCGTTCCGCGAGTCCGCGGAGCTGGGTCGGACGGGGTCGGTGCCATGGGTCACGGGGCCGCCGCGAGGCGGCGGTTGCGGCGCTCCGCGTGCGCGGCGAGGGCGCGCGGGGCGAGGACGGAGGCGATGAGCAGCAGCCCGGTGACGATCACGCGGATCTCGTTCGCCACGTCGTTGAGGGTGAGCAGGTTGTTGAGCAGGCCGATGAGGAGCACGCCGGCGACGGCGCCGCCGAGGGTGCCCTTGCCGCCGTTGAAGTCGACGCCGCCGAGGAGGACGGAGGCGATGACGACGAGTTCGAGGCCGAGGCCGTTGTCGGCGCGGGCGCTGCCGTAGCGCAGCGTGTAGACGATGCCGGCGAAGGACGCCATCAGGCCGGAGACGACGAACAGCGCGAGCTTGATGCGTTTGACGCGGATGCCGGCGAACCACGCGGCGTCCTCCTGGGCGCCGATGGCGTACAGCGAGCGGCCGAAGCCGGTCATGTGCAGCAGCACGGCGGCGAGCACGGCGAGCACCGCGAAGAGCGCGATGGGGTACGGCACGAAGGTGCCCGGCACGGTCTCGGTGGAGGAGGCCCACTTCGAGTAGGTGTCGGGGAAGCCCGCGACGGCCTTGTCGCCGAGGACCACCGAGGCCAGGCCGCGGTAGAGGGTGAGGGTGCCGATGGTGACGGCCAGCGGCGGCAGCCCGACGCGGGTGACGAGCCAGCCGTTGAGCAGCCCGCCGGCCGCGCCGGCGAGCAGGCACACGGGCACGATCAGCTCGAAGGCGTACCCGGCGTCCCACAGGGCGCCGGCGAGCGCGCTGGACAGGCCGAGCATGGAGGCGACGGACAGGTCGACCTGGCCGGCGACGACGAGCAGGGTCATCGGCAGCGCGATGAGGGCGATCTCGGCGGTGTCGTTGAGCGCGGCGGACATGTTGCCGGTGGCGGCGAAGCCGTCGGTGGAGGAGGTGCCGGCCAGGAACACCGCGATCAGCAGGATGCCGACGGCGGTGTCCCACCGCAGGTAGGTGCCGAGCGACTTCACTGCCGCCTCCTCTTCCGCAGCGCGCTGGTGGTGCGCCGCTGCACGATGCGGTCGGTGGTGATGGCGGCGAGCAGCAGCACGCCCGTGATGGCCTGCTGCCAGAAGGAGCTGACCTTGAGCACGACCAGCGCGCTGCCGATGGTGGTGAGCAGCGCGGCGCCGAGCGCGGCGCCCCACACCGAGCCGACCCCGCCGGTGATGGCGACGCCGCCGACGACGACGGCGCTGACGACGGTCAGCTCCCAGCCGTTGGCGGCGTCCGCGACGACGGTGCCGAAGCGGGCCAGCCACAGCGCGCCGGCGAAGCCGGCGATCGCGCCGGAGAAGGCGTAGGCGCCGAGCACGCGGCGGCGGATGGGGATGCCGGCGAGCCTGGCGGCCTCGGGGTTGGAGCCGATGGCGTACAGCTCCCGGCCACCGGTGTAGGCGCGCAGGTAGTACGCGGTGCTGGCGAGGACGGCCGCGGTGATGAGCGGCAGGTACGGGATGCCCAGGACGCTGCCGGTGCCGAGGGAGAGGACGTCGTCGGGGAGGTTGGCGGCGTTGATCTGCTCGCCGCCGGCCCACCAGTAGTCCAGCCCCTGGATGACGTAGAGCATGCCGAGGGTCACGACCAGCGCGGGCACCTTGCCGAAGCTCACCAGCAGCCCGCTGACCAGGCCGCAGGCGGTGCCCAGCGCGATGCCGAGCACGACGACGACGAACGCGCTGTGGTCGGTGCCGGAGACGAAGTCGCCGCAGGCGAAGGCGGTCAGGCCGACGACGGAGCCGACGGACAGGTCGATGTTGCGGGTGATGACGACGACGGACTGGCCGACGGCGAGCAGCACCAGGATCGAGGAGTTGAGGAGCAGGTCCTCGACGCCCTGGTCGTCCAGGAAGCTCGGGTTGGCGATCCAGGTGCACAGGATCAGCAGGACGAGCGCGCCGCCGATGGACAGTTCGCGGGCGCGGAAGACGGTGTCGACCAGCGAGCGGGCGGAGCGCTCGGCGCCGTCGGCGGGGGCGGGCCCGGTCTTCTGTGCGGTCGCGCTCATGCCGCCTCCTTGGCGCCGCGGCCGGTCGCGGCCGTCATCACCGACTCCTCGGTGGCCTCGGCCCGGGGGATCTCGGCGACGAGGCGGCCCTCGTGCATGACGAGCACGCGGTCGGCCATGCCGAGGACCTCGGGCAGGTCGGAGGAGACCATGAGGACGGCCAGGCCCCCGGCGGCCAGTTCGGAGAGCAGCCGGTGCACCTCGGCCTTGGTGCCGACGTCGATGCCGCGGGTCGGCTCGTCCACGATGAGCACCGAGGGTTCGGTGGCCAGCCACTTGGCGAGGACGACCTTCTGCTGGTTGCCGCCGGAGAGCACGCCGACGTCGTCGGTGAGCCGCCCGTACTTCAGCCGCAGCCGCGCGGCCCAGTCGGCGGCCCGGCCGCGCTCCAGCGCCCGCTTGACGAGGCCGGCGGAGCCGAGGCGGCCGAGACCGGTGAGGCCGATGTTTCGTTCGATGGACATCTCCATGACCAGGCCGCGCTGGCGCCGGTCCTCGGGGACGAGGGCGACGCCCGCGTCCATCGCGGCGGTCGGCGAGCCGCGGCGCAGCGGACGGCCGGCCACGTGCACCTCGCCGGCGTCGGGGGTGTCGACGCCGAAGACGGCCTGGACGACCTCGCTGCGGCCGGCGCCGACGAGGCCGGCGAGCGCGACGATCTCGCCGCGGCGGACGTCGAAGGAGACGTCGTGGAAGACGCCTTCGCGGGTGAGACGCCGGACCGACAGCGCGGTCTCGCCCAGCTCCGCGTCCTGCTTGGGGTACAGCTCGTCCAGGTCGCGGCCGACCATGCGGCGGACGAGGTCGTCCTCGCCGAGGGCCGCGGTGTCGTCGGTGGCGATCCAGCGGCCGTCGCGCAGCGTGGTGACGCGCCGGCAGAGCCGGAAGATCTCCTCCAGCCGGTGGGAGATGAACAGCACGGCGGCGCCCTCGGCGCGCAGCGCCTCGACGACGGCGAAGAGGCGGGCGGTCTCGCTGCCGGTGAGCGCGGCCGTGGGCTCGTCCATGATCAGGACGCGGGCGTCGAACGACAGCGCCTTGGCGATCTCCACGATCTGCTGGTCGGCGATGGACAGCCCGCGCGCCGGGCGGTCGGGATCGAGGTCGACGCCGAGGCGGCGCATCAGCGCGGCGGTGGCGTCGTCGACCGAGGCGCGGTCGATGCGGCGCAGCGTGCGGCGGGGCTGGCGGCCCATGAAGATGTTCTCGGCGATGGACAGGTCGGGGAAGAGCGTGGGTTCCTGGTAGATCACGGCGATGCCCGCGTCGCGGGCGTCGGCCGGGCCGTGGAAGGCCACCGGGGCGTCGTCGAGGAGCAGTTGGCCGGCGTCGGGGCGGTGGACTCCGGCGAGGATCTTGATGAGGGTGGACTTCCCCGCGCCGTTCTCGCCGGCGAGGGCGTGCGCCTCGCCGGCGTGCAGCGTGAGGGAGACGTCCCGAAGGGCGCGTACGGCCCCGAAGGACTTGCTCAGGCCGCGCGCGGCCAGGACGGGCACTTCTGTCATGGTCAGCACCGTTGCGGTCGGCATCATGAAAGGTTTCAATGAGTTTTCACGGAAGCTAGACCTCCCCCAACAGGCCCGTCAATGGTTCGGACATGGAAAGTTTCCGGGCATTTTCAAGTTCTCCGCGGCCTCTTGACACCCCCTCGACACCTACCTAACTTCGTGATCTGAAACGATTCATGCTCGCGCCGTCCCCCGGAGGACCCCGTGATCAGCAGACGTTCACTCCTCGGCACCGCCACCGCCCTGGGTACCGCCGCCGCCACCGGCGCCGCACCCGCCGCCCGCGCTGCCACGGTCGCCGGGAGCGATGCGGTCCGGGAGGCCGAGGTGACCCGGCCGACCGTGGAGTACGTCGGCCGCCCGCTCGGTCTCGACACCGACCGGCCCCGGCTGAGCTGGCCGGTGGAGACGGACGTGCCGGGCGGGATGCAGAGCGCGTACCAGGTCCGCGTGGCCACCGCCCCGGACCGGCTGGACGACCCCGACGTGTGGGACAGCGGCAAGGTCGACTCCGCCGACTCCGTCCTCGTGCCGTACGGCGGACCTGAGCTGCGGCCGCGTACCCGCTACCACTTCAGCGTGCGCGTCTGGGACCAGGACGGCACGGCCTCCGGCTGGAGCGAGCCCTCCTGGTGGGAGACGGGGCTGCGCGGCGAGGAGTGGGCCGCGAGCTGGATCGCCGCGCCCGACCTGCCGACCGACGCACCCGACATCACCGGCGCCTCGTGGATCTGGTTCCCCGAGGGCGACCCGGCCTCCAGCGCCCCCGCGGAGACCAGGTGGTTCCGCGCCCGCCTCGACATCCCCGCGGGCGTCACCCGGGCCCGGCTGGCGGTGGCCGCCGACGACAACCACACCACGTACGTCGACGGCACCGAGGTCGCCGCCGGCACCGCCTGGAACCGCCCCGACGTCGTGGACGTCACCGGACTGCTCACCGCCGGCACCGCCGGCACCGCCGTGGTCGCCGTCTCCGCCACCAACGGCGCCGTCGGCCCCGCCGGGCTGCTCGGCGCCCTCGAACTCACCACCGCCGACGGCGTGACGACCCTCGTCACCGACGGCGCCTGGAAGTCCGCCGACGCCGAGCCCGCCGCCGGCTGGACCGCGCCGGACTTCGACGACTCCGGCTGGGCCGCCGCCAAGGTCCTCGCCCCCTGGGGCGGCGGGCCGTGGGGCGAGGTCGCCGTGCCCGTCTCGCTGCCCGCCGCGCAGTTGCGGCACGAGTTCCGGCTGCCGAAGCGGAAGATCGCCCGCGCGCGGCTGTACGCCACGGCCCTCGGGCTGTACGAGGCGCACCTCAACGGCCGCCGCGTCGGCGAGGACGTCCTCGCGCCCGGCTGGACCGACTACCACAAGCGGGTGCAGTACCAGACGTACGACGTCACCGGTCTGCTGCGCCCCGGCGCCAACGCCATCGGCGTCGACCTGGCCGCCGGCTGGTACGCGGGCAACCTCGGCTGGTTCGGCCCGCACCACTACGGCGAACGCCCCGCGCTGCTCGCGCAGTTGGAGGTCACGTACGCCGACGGCAGCGTCGAGCGGGTGCTGTCGGACACCGGCTGGCGCGGCAGCGGCGGCCCCGTGACCGCCGCGGACCTGATGGCCGGCGAGGACCACGACGCCCGGCTGGAGACCCCCGGCTGGACCGCACCCGGCTTCGACGACTCCGGCTGGCGGCCGGCCGAGGCCGCGGACGCCGGCGGCACCGCGGTCGTCGCGCAGGTCGACGGGCCCACCCGGGTGGTCAGCGAACTGCCCGCGCGGAAGGTCACCGAGCCCGCGCCCGGGGTGTTCGTCTTCGACCTCGGCCAGAACATGGTCGGCGCCGTCCGGCTGCGGGTGAAGGGCAAGGCCGGCACCGTCGTCACCCTGCGCCACGCCGAGGTGCTCAACCCCGACGGCACCCTGTACACCGCCAACCTGCGCACCGCCCGCGCCACCGACACGTACACCCTGCGCGGCGCGAGCGACGGCGAGGTCTACGAGCCGAGGTTCACCTTCCACGGCTTCCGCTACGTCGAGGTCACCGGCTACCCCGGCAGGCCGCCGAAGAACGCGGTCACCGGCCGGGTGATGCACACCGCCGCGCCGTTCACCATGGACTTCGAGACCAACGTGGCGACGCTCAACAAGCTGCACTCCAACATCACCTGGGGGCAGCGCGGCAACTTCCTGTCCGTGCCCACCGACACCCCCGCCCGCGACGAACGCCTCGGCTGGACCGGCGACATCAACGTCTTCGCGCCCACCGCGGCGTACACGATGGAGTCCGCGCGCTTCCTCACCAAGTGGCTGTACGACCTGCGCGACGACCAGGACGACGACGGCGCGTACCCCGACGTCGCCCCGTGGGTCGGGCCGGTCGGCAAGGGCGTCGCCGGGTGGGGCGACGCGGGCACCACGGTGCCGTGGGCGCTGTACCAGGCGTACGGCGACACCCGGGTGCTGGAGCAGTCGTGGTCCTCGATGCTGGAGTGGCTGGAGTACCTCAAGCGCAACAGCAGCGGCCATCTGCGCCCCGCCGAGGGCTACGGCGACTGGCTCAACACCCAGGACGAGACCCCCAAGGACGTCATCGGCACCGCCTACTTCGCGCACAGCGCCGACCTCGTCGCCCGCATCGCCCGCGTCCTGGGCCGCGACCCGGCCCCGTACGACACGCTCTTCGGCGCCGTACGCGAGGCGTTCACGGCCGCGTACGTGTCCCAGGGCGGCGCCCGCATCAAGGGCGACACGCAGACCGCGTACGTCCTGGCCCTGTCCATGGACCTGCTGCCCGAGGACGCCCGGGGGCCCGCCGCCGACCGCCTCGTCGCGCTCGTCGCGGCCCGCGACTGGCACCTGTCCACCGGCTTCCTCGGCACCCCCCGCCTGCTGCCCGTGCTGACCGCCACCGGCCACCACGACGTCGCCTACCGGCTGCTGCACCAGGACACGTTCCCCGGCTGGGGCTACCAGATCGCCAACGGCGCCACCACGATGTGGGAGCGCTGGGACTCCATCAAGCCCGACGGCTCCTTCCAGGACGCGGGCATGAACTCCTTCAACCACTACGCCTACGGCTGCGTCGGGGAGTGGATGTACCGCCACATCACGGGCATCGCACCCGCCGAGCCCGGCTTCCGCAAGCTGCTGATCCGCCCTCGCCCCGGCGGCGAGGTCGACCGGGCCACCGGCCGGCTCGCGACGCTCTACGGCCCGGTCACCACCGACTGGCGGGAGCGCGACGGCCGGCTGCGGCTGGACGTGACGCTCCCGTTCAACACCACCGCCGAGGTCTGGGTCCCGGCCCGGTCAGCGGCGGACGTCTCCCACGGCCGCGCCCGCTTCCTGCGGACGGAGGACGGCTGCGCCGTCTTCGCCGCGGACGCGGGCACGCACCGCTTCACCAACTAGCCCACCCCACACGACGGCGACACCCCGCGCGGAAAGGCTTCGCGATGACCGTGAAAGCGGCACTCAAGTCCCAGGCAGTCGAGACACCCTCCTGGGCGTACGGCAATTCCGGCACACGCTTCAAGGTCTTCGCGCAGCCGGGGGTGCCGCGCACACCCCAGGAGAAGCTGGACGACGCCGCCCGGGTGCACGAGCACACCGGCGTGGCGCCGTCCGTGGCGCTGCACATCCCCTGGGACCGGGTGGAGGGCGCCGAGGGCTACGCGGCGCTGGCGGCGTACGCGAAGGAGCGGGGGCTGCGGCTCGGCGCGATCAACGCCAACGTCTTCCAGGACGACGACTACAAGCTGGGCTCGGTCACCCACCCGGACCCGGCGGTGCGGCGCAAGGCGCTGGCGCACCTGATGGAGTGCGTCGACATCATGGACGCCACCGGCTCGCGGGACCTGAAGCTCTGGTTCTCCGACGGCACCAACTACCCCGGCCAGGACGACATCCGCGAGCGCCAGGACCGGCTGGCCGAGGCGCTGGGCGCGGTGTACGAGCGGCTGGGCGAGGGGCAGCGGATGCTGCTGGAGTACAAGCTCTTCGAGCCGGCGTTCTACCACATGGACGTGCCGGACTGGGGCACGGCGTACGCGCACTGCCTGCGCCTGGGCGACCGGGCGCAGGTGGTGGTGGACACCGGGCACCACGCGCCGGGCACCAACATCGAGTTCATCGTCGCGGTGCTGCTGCGGGAGGGGAAGCTCGGCGGCTTCGACTTCAACTCCCGCTTCTACGCCGACGACGACCTGATGGTCGGCGCGGCCGACCCGTTCCAGCTCTTCCGCCTCATGTACGAGGTCGTACGCGGCGGGGGGTTCGGCCGCGACGTGGCGTTCATGCTCGACCAGTGCCACAACATCGAGCCGAAGATCCCCGCGATCATCCGCTCGGTGATGAACGTCCAGGAGGCCACGGCCAAGGCGCTGCTGGTCGACCGCGAGGCGCTGGCCGCGGCGCAGCGCGAGGGCGACGTGCTGGGCGCCAACGCCGTGCTGATGGACGCCTACAACACCGACGTGCGGCCGCTGCTGGCCGAGGTGCGCGAGGAGATGGGGCTCGACCCGGACCCGATGGCCGCCTACCGGCGCTCGGGGTGGGCCGAGCGGATCGTCGCGGAGCGGGTCGGCGGCACGCAGGCCGGGTGGGGCGCGTGAGCGGGGTGCCGGACGGCGCGTACGACCCGGTGGGCGCCCTGCTGGAGCGGGCGCACCGGCTGGGCGCGGACCCGCGCAACACCAACTTCGCCGGCGGCAACGCCTCCGCGAAGGGCGCGGCGACGGACCCGGTGACCGGGGGCGACGTGGAGCTGATGTGGGTCAAGGGCTCCGGCGGCGACCTCGGCACGCTCACGGCCGCGGGTCTGGCGGTGCTGCGGCTGGACCGGCTGCGGGCGCTGGCCGGGACGTACCCGGGCGTGGACCGCGAGGACGAGATGGTGGCCGCGTTCGACTACTGCCTGCACGGACGGGGATGGCTCCCGGGGGGAGAGGGCACGTCGCCCTCCATCGACACCGCCATGCACGGCCTGGTCCGCGCCCCGCACGTCGACCACCTCCACCCCGACTCCGGCATCGCCCTGGCCTGCGCCGCGGACGGCGAAAAGCTGACCCGGCGGTGCTTCGGCGAACGGGTGGTGTGGGTGCCGTGGCGGCGGCCCGGCTTCCAACTGGGCCTGGACATCGCCGCCGTGCACGAGGCGCACCCGGGGGCGATCGGGGTGGTGCTCGGCGGCCACGGCATCACGGCGTGGGGCGCGGACTCGGAGGAGTGCGAGCGCAACT
This sequence comes from Streptomyces sp. 184, assembly GCF_045781775.1. Lineage (NCBI taxonomy): Bacteria > Bacillati > Actinomycetota > Actinomycetes > Kitasatosporales > Streptomycetaceae > Streptomyces > Streptomyces sp. 184. Next base: position 4,705,924 of record NZ_CP123230.1, read on the forward strand.
CGCTGGAGATCATCCGCACCGCCGAGCGGTTCCTCGCCGAACACGGGCGGCCGGAGCCGTTCGGCCCGCTCGTCGAGGGCTACGGCCCGCTGCCCGCCGGCGAACGCCGGGAGCGGGCCGCCGCGCTGGCGCCGCTGATCCGCGGGCTCGCCTCCACCGACCGGCCGCAGGTCGGCCACTTCACCGACTCCGACGCGGTGCTGGACTTCCTGGCCCGCGAGGCCCACCCGCGGCTGGCCGCCCTCGGCACCTCATGCCCCGACCACTTCCTGCGCACCAAGGTCCGCCCGCTGGTGCTGGACCTGCCGCCGGGCGCGCCGCCCGAGGAGGCGGTCGCCCGTCTCGGGGAGCTGCACGCCGCGTACCGCGAGGACTACCGCGCCTACTACGAGCGGCACGCCGCCCCCGACTCGCCGCCCATGCGCGGTGCCGACCCGGCGATCGTCCTCGTGCCCGGCGTCGGAATGTTCAGCTTCGGCAAGGACAAGCAGACCGCGCGGGTGGCGGGCGAGTTCTACGTCAACGCGATCAACGTGATGCGCGGCGCCGAGGCCGTCTCCTCCTACGCCCCGATCGACGAGGCGGAGAAGTTCCGCATCGAGTACTGGGAGCTGGAGGAGGCCAAGCTGCGCCGGATGCCGCCGCCGAAGCCGCTGGCGACCCGGGTGGCGCTGGTCACCGGCGCGGGCTCCGGCATCGGGCGGGCCATCGCCCGGCGGCTGGCCGCGGAGGGCGCGTGCGTCGTCGCCGCCGACCGGGACGCCTCGGGCGCCGAGGCGGTCGCCGCCGAACTGGGCGGCCCCGACCGGGCGGTGGCGGTGGCGGTGGACGTCACCGAGGAGGAGCAGATCGCGGCGGCCTTCCGGGCCGCGGTCCTCGCCTTCGGCGGCGTCGACCTCGTCGTCAACAACGCCGGGATCTCGGTCTCCAAGCCGCTGGCGGAGACCACGGCGGCGGACTGGGACACCCAGCACGCCATCATGGCGCGCGGCTCCTTCCTCGTCTCCCGCGAGGCCGCGCGGGTGCTGTCCGCGCAGGGCATGGGCGGCGACATCGTCTACATCGCCTCGAAGAACGGTGTGTTCGCCGGGCCCAACAACATCGCGTACGGGGCCGCCAAGGCCGACCAGGCGCACCAGGTGCGGCTGCTGGCCGCCGAGCTGGGCGAGCTGGGCGTACGGGTCAACGGCATCAACCCCGACGGCGTCGTGCGCGGCTCGGGCATCTTCGCCGGCGGCTGGGGCGCCAAGCGGGCCGCGGTGTACGGGGTGCCGGAGGAGAAGCTCGGCGAGTTCTACGCCCAGCGCACGCTGCTGAAGCGGGAGGTGCTGCCGGAGCACGTGGCGAACGCGGTGTTCGCGCTGACGGCCGGCGAGCTGAGCCACACGACCGGGCTGCACATCCCCGTGGACGCGGGTGTGGCCGCCGCGTTCCTGCGGTGAGCGGGTCGTACGGGCCGTCGGCAGCGGGCGGAACGGAGGGCGGAACGGGCGGCGGCGGGGACTCGCTGCCGTTCGCGGCCGTCGACCTCGGCGCCGCCAGCGGGCGCGTGATGCTCGGCCGCGCCGGCGGCGGGGAGCTGCACATCGAGGAGGTGCACCGCTTCCCCAACCGGCCCGTGCGGCTGGCCGGCACGCTCCACTGGGACGTGCTCGCGCTGTACGCCGGCGTGCTGGACGGGCTGCGCGCCGCGGGCCGGCGGTCGGGGGGCCGGCTCGCCGGCGTCGGCGTCGACTCCTGGGCGGTCGACTACGGGCTGCTCGACGCCTCCGGCGCGCTGATCGGCAACCCGGTGCACTACCGCGACACGCGCACCGAGGGCATGGCGGCGAAGCTGGCCGCGGTGCTGCCTGCGGACGAGCTGTACCGGGCGACGGGCCTTCAGCACCTGCCGTTCAACACCGTCTACCAGCTCCTCGCCGCCCGCGGCACCCCGGCGCTGGCAGCGGCCCGGCAACTGCTGCTCGTCCCCGACCTCGTCGCGTACTGGCTGACCGGCGAGGCCGGCACCGAGCTGACCAACGCCTCCACCACCGCGCTCGTCGACCCGCGCACGGGCGCCTTCTCCCGCCGCGTCGCCGAGGCCGCGGGCGTCGACCTCGGGCTCTTCCCGCCGCTGCGCCACCCCGGCGACCCGGCGGGCGAGCTGCTGCCCGCGGTGCTGGAGGAGACGGGCCTGACCGGTCCGGTGCCGGTGACCGCGGTCGGCTCGCACGACACCGCCTCGGCGGTCGTCGGCGTGCCGGCGCGGGACGCGGACTTCGCGTACATCGCCACCGGCACCTGGTCGCTGGCCGGCGTCGAGCTGCCGGCTCCGGTGCTCACCGAGGAGAGCCGCGCCGCCAACTTCACCAACGAGCTGGGCGTGGACGGCACCGTGCGCTACCTCCGCAACATCATGGGCCTGTGGCTGCTCCAGGAGTGCCTGCGCACCTGGGAGTCCGAGGGGCACAGCTACGAGCTGGACGCGCTGCTGGCCGGGGCCGCGGCGGCGCCCCCGCTGCGCTCGTACGTGGACGCCGGCGACCCGGCGTTCCTCGCCCCCGGCCGGATGCCGCAGCGGATCGCGGCGGCGTGCCGCCGGGCGGGGCGGCCGGTGCCGCGGTCCGCGGCGGAGACCGTGCGCTGCGTGCTGGACTCCCTCGCCCTGGCGCACCGCCGCGCGGTGGCCGACGCGCAGCGCCTCTCGGGCCGTACGGTGCGCGTGGTGCACGTCGTCGGCGGCGGCGCCCGCAACGGGCTGCTGTGCCGGCTGACGGCGGAGGCCTGCGGGCTGCCGGTGGTGGCCGGACCGGTGGAGGCGGCGGCGCTCGGCAACGTCCTCGTCCAGGCGCGGGCGGCCGGTGCGATCGACGGAACCCTTTCAGACCTCCGATCTCTGCTTCACAGAACGCAGTCGCTGAGGGAGTATGAACCCGGCGGCGGCGGATCGGCGTGGGAGGAAGCAGAATGCGCGTTGCGCTCTTCGTGACGTGTGTCAACGACACGCTCTACCCGCGCACCGGGCGGGCCGTCGTGGCCCTGCTGGAGCGGCTGGGGGTGACGGTCGACTTCCCGCTCGCGCAGTCGTGCTGCGGACAGGCCCAGTTCAACACCGGCTACCGGCGCGAGACCAAGCCGCTCGCGCGCCGCTTCGCGCACGTCTTCGAGGGCTACGAGTACGTGGTGGCGCCGTCCGGCTCGTGCGCGGCGATGATCCGCGACAACTACCGCCGCCTCGACGAGCCCGCCGCGGCCGCCGTCGCCCCGCGCACGTACGAGCTGACCGAGTTCCTCACCGACGTCCTCGACGTCACCGACGTCGGCGCGTACTACCCGCACACGGTCACCTATCATCCGACCTGTCACGGCCTGCGGGTGCTGGGCCTCGGCGACCGGCCGCGGCAACTGCTGGCCCGGGTGAAGGGGCTGACGCTGCGCGAGCTGGACGGCGCGGAGGAGTGCTGCGGGTTCGGCGGCACGTTCGCGCTGAAGAACCCGGCGGTCTCGGCGGCGACGGGCGCCGACAAGGCGCGGCACGTGGAGGAGTCGGGCGCACAGGCGGTCTGCGCGGCGGACAACTCCTGCCTGATGCACATCGGCGGCACGCTCGCGCGCCGCGGCTCGCCGGTCCGGCCGGTGCACATCGCGGAGATCCTGGCGAGCACGGAAGGGGACGTCTGGTGACCGAGGCCCACGAAGGGCGTACGTTCCTGGGCATGCCCCGCCCGGCGACGTTCCCGAAGGCCGCCGCCGCGGCCACCGCCGACGCCACCCTGCGCGGCAACCTCACCCACGCGACGCACACCATCCGCGCCAAGCGCGCGGCGGCCGTCGCCGAACTCCCCGACTGGGACCGGCTGCGCGCCGCGGGCGCCGCCGTCAAGGACGACACGCTGCGCCACCTGGACCGCTATCTGGAGCAGTTGGAGGCGGCGGTGACCGCCGCGGGCGGTCACGTGCACTGGGCCGTGGACGCCGCGGAGGCCAACGCGATCGTCACCCGGCTGGTCCGGGAGACCGGCGCCGACGAGGTCGTCAAGGTCAAGTCAATGGCCACGCAGGAGATCGGGCTCAACGAGGCGCTGGCGGCGGCCGGGATCCGGGCGTACGAGACGGACCTCGCCGAGCTGATCGTGCAGCTCGGCGACGATCTGCCGTCGCACATCCTGGTCCCCGCCATCCACAAGAACCGCGGCGAGATCCGCGACATCTTCCGCGACCGGATGGGCGACTGGGGCCGCCCCGCGCCCGCCGGGCTCGGCGACCGGCCCGCCGAACTGGCCGAGGCGGCGCGGCTGCACCTGAGGGAGAAGTTCCTCGGCGCCAGGGTCGGGATCTCCGGCGCGAACTTCATGGTCGCCGAGTCCGGCACGCTGGTGGTGCTGGAGTCCGAGGGCAACGGCCGGATGTGCCTGACGCTGCCGGAGACGCTGATCTCCGTCGTCGGCATCGAGAAGGTGGTGCCGACCTGGCGGGACCTGGAAGTCTTCCTCCAACTGCTGCCGCGCTCCTCCACCGCCGAGCGGATGAACCCGTACACCAGCACCTGGACCGGCCCCGCCGAGGGCGACGGCCCCCGCGACTTCCACCTCGTCCTGCTGGACAACGGACGCACCGACACGCTGTCCGACCAGGTGGGACGCCAGGCGCTGCGGTGCATCAGATGCTCGGCGTGTCTCAACGTCTGCCCGGTCTACGAGCGCGCCGGCGGGCACGCGTACGGCTCCGCCTACCCCGGCCCGATCGGCGCCATCCTCACCCCCCAGCTCCGCGGCACGGCGAGCGCGCTGGACGCCTCCCTGCCGTACGCCTCGACGCTGTGCGGGGCCTGCTACGAGGTGTGTCCGGTCGCGATCGACATCCCCGAGGTGCTGGTGCACCTGCGCACGCGGGTCGCGGAGGGCGGCACGTACACGGTGCGCGGCACGAAGGCCGTGATCAGGCCGGCGAAGGGACACGCCGCGGAGCGGGCGGCGATGCGCGCGGCGCGCTGGACGATGGACCACCCGCGCGCCTACGGCGCCGCGCTGCGCGCCACGACCGGCACCCGGCGGCTGCACCCGCGCCGGCTGCCGGGCCCGGGGAAGGCGTGGTCGGCGACGCGCGACCTGCCGCCGGTGCCGAAGGAGTCGTTCCGCGCATGGTGGAAGCGCACCCGCGGAGCCGGCGCGTGAGAGGGCCCGGGCGGGTCCGCTCGCGCGGGGGCAGACCGTGAGGGGCAGACCGTGAGGAGTACGCCGTGAGCAGCCGGGAGACGATCCTCGCGCGGGTACGGGCCGCCACCCGCGACGCCGCGGGCGCACCGGAGCCGGCGGTGCCGCGCGACTACCTGCGCGTCCACGGCGACCGCTCCCCCGCCGAATCCGCGGACCTGCTCGCGGAGAACCTCGCCGACTACCGCGCCCTCGTGCACCGTACGGACGCGGCCGGGCTGCCGGAGCTGCTGGGCCGGCTCTTCGCCGGGCGCGGCACGCGGACCCTGCTCGTACCGGACGGGCTGCCGCCCGCGTGGACCGCCGCGGTCGGCGCCACCCTCGTCCCCGACCGGGCCGCGAGCACGGCCCGGGACCTGGACGCGGTCGACGGCGTGCTGACCGGATGCGCGCTGGCCGTCGCGGAGACCGGCACGATCGTGCTGGACGCCGGGCCCGGGCAGGGCCGGCGGCGGATCACGCTGATCCCGGACCACCACGTGTGCGTGGTACGGGTCCCGGAGCAGGTCGTCGACTCGCTGCCGCAGGCGATGGAGCGGCTGGACCCGGCCCGGCCGCTGACGTGGATCTCGGGCCCCTCGGCGACCAGCGACATCGAACTGGACCGGGTGGAGGGCGTGCACGGGCCGCGGACGCTGGAGGTCGTGCTCGTCACGGCCTGACACCCCTTCGGTTGCCTCGCACCACCAGAGTTGTACACCACTGGCAACCGGCCGCGCCCCTGTTCCCCTCCCCCGGCGTCGGTTAGCTTCTGCGCCATGCCGAGACCTTCCGCACCGTCCCGCCGTACGCTCCTGACCGGCACCGCCGCCGGCGTCGCCGTCCCCCTCCTCGCCGGCGCCGCGCCGGGCACCGCGCACGCCCGCACCGGCGGCCGGCCCGGCCGGGTGCTGACCGGCGCCGACGCCGCCGCCGCGCAGGACTGGTCCACGCTGCGCGGCCGCCGCCTGGGCATCGTCAGCAACCCGACCGGCGTCCTGCGCGACACCCGCCACGTCGTCGACTCCATGCACGCCTCCGGCACCCTCGACATCGCCGGCGTCTTCGGCCCGGAACACGGCTTCCGCGGCAGCGCGCAGGCCGGGGAGGCCGAGCCGGAGACCATCGACCCGCGCACGGGCCTGACGGTCTACGACGCGTACGGCGCGAACGCCGCGAAGATGGCCGAGCTGTTCACCAAGGCCGGCGCGGACACGATCGTCTTCGACATCCAGGACGTCGGCGCGCGCTTCTACACCTACATCTGGACGATGTACCACGCGATGGTCGCCGCCCGCGACACCGGCGCCGCCTTCGTCGTCCTCGACCGGCCCAACCCGATCGGCCGCCGCGCCGACGGCGCGATGATGACCCCCGGCTTCACCTCGGGCGTGGGCCTGAAGCCCATCGTGCAGCAGCACGGCATGACGGTCGGCGAACTGGCCCGCTACTTCAACGGCGAGCTGCTGCCCGACGAGGGCGCCGGCGGCCGGGCGGAGCTGGAGGTCGTACGGGTACGGGGCTGGGATCCCGAGTCGTACGCGCAGGACGGCGACCTGCCCTGGGTGCCGCCGTCCCCGAACATGCCGACGGCCGACACGGCGCTGGCGTACGCGGGCACCTGCTTCTTCGAGGGCACCAACCTCTCCGAGGGCCGCGGCACCACGCGCCCGTTCGAGTGGATCGGCGCGCCGTACCTGGACTACCGCTACAGCGACCGGCTCAACGCGCGCGGGCTGGCGGGGGTGGAGTTCCGCGAGGCGTACTTCGTCCCGACGTTCGGCAAGCACGTGGGCGAGACGTGCGCGGGCGTGCAGGTGCACGTCGCCGACCGGCGGCGCTACGAGCCGGTGACGGCGGCGGTGGCGATGATCGTCGAGGCCGCGCGCTACCCGGAGTTCGCCTGGCGGCAGGACAGTTGGGACCCGCAGCGGCCGTTCTGGATCGACAAGCTGTCGGGCTCGACCCGGATGCGCACGATGATCGACGAGGGCCTCGACGTGACCGAGGTCGTGGGCGCCTGGAAGGACGAACTGGCCGCCTTCACCCGCCGCCGCCGGCGCTACCTGCTCTACCGCTGACGGCGCCCGGGGCCCGCGCCCGGCGGGCCCCGGAGGGCAGGCGGGCGGGGTTAGGATCGCCCGTATGTCCGCACGCTTCAAGGATCTTGCGCTGGACGCCCGGGACCACCAGGCGCTCGCCGACTGGTGGTGCACCGCCCTGGGCTACGCGCGCCGGGAGGACCGCGGCGAGCCGCGGCCGGCCGCGTGGCCGGTGCCCATCCACGACCCGGCCGGGCGCGGCCCGCTCATCTGGATCAACCCCGTCGCGGAGGAGAAGACTGTCAAGAACCGGATGCACCTCGACGTCTGGGGTGTCCCGGCGGAGCTGGAGGCGCTGGGCGCTTCGCTGGTCCGCCGGCGCGACGACGAGATCTCCTGGCACGTCATGGCCGACCCCGAGGGCAACGAGTTCTGCGTCTTCGAGGAGGAGCGCTGACAGCCGGACTGCGGGCGCGCTACGGAGCGTACGACTGGCGGCCGGTGACCGACGGCATGTCGGGGGCGGGCGTGTGGCGGCTCAGCGGGCCCGGCGAGCTGTTCGTGAAGACCGCGGCGGCGGACGGGCATCCCGAGCCCGGGGCCGATCTGCGGCACGAGGCGGCGTGCGCCCGCTGGCTGCGCGCGCAGGGGCTGCCCGCGCCCGAGGTGGTCGACGCCGGGGCGGCGGACGGGATGACGTGGCTGGTGACCGAGGCGCGGCCGGGGTGGTCGCTCGCCGAGCCGTGGCCGGTGGAGCTGCGGGCCGGAGCCGTGGAGGCGATGGCCCGCTTCGCCCGCCGGCTGCACGAACTGCCCGCGGACGGCTGCCCGTTCGTCCGGGACCTGTCGGTGACGGTGCCGCTGGCGGGCGCGGCGGTCGCCGCCGGGCTCGTCGACGAGGAGGACTTCGACGACGACCGGGCCGGGCAGAGCGCCGCCGGCCTCTTCGCCGAGCTGGAGCGCACCCGCCCCGCGGTCGAGGATCCCGTCGTCTGCCACGGCGACCTGTGCGCGCCGAACGTGCTGGTCGACCCGGAGACGCTGGAGGTCTCGGGCGTCATCGACCTGGGCCGCCTCGGCGTCGCCGACCGGCACCTGGACCTCGCCCTGGCCGTCCGCAGCCTGGAGGACAAGGAGCTGAACCCGCAGCACGGACCGGCGGCGGCGGAACTGTTCCTGCGCGCGTACGGCGCGGCCGGCGGGGGCGGCGTCCCCGCCGACCCGGCACGGATGGAGTTCTACACCCTGCTGGACGAGTTCTTCTGATCCCTCCGCCCGTCCGCCCGTCCGACGCACCGTCACGGCCGGTCCGCCGGTCCGGTGGATCCGGGCCCGGGCGGATCCGGCGCCGCTCCCCGCAGCTCGACGTCCCGCGGCGCCCATTCCCGCGGCACCGCGAAGACGGCGAGGGCGTCCCAGGGCCGCGCACACTTCCGGTACGACGTGGTGTCGGCGGCCACCGCGAACAGGCCCTGCTCCCGGGAGGTGCGCAGGTCGGCCGAGCCCGCGCTCGTGCAGCCGGTGCTCCAGGCGAAGGCGACCAGCGCCTCGGCCCCGAAGTCCCGCCCGGCCAGCCCGTCCGCCGGGAACCGCTCCGCGAAGGCGGCGACGTCCGCGCGCGAGCGCAGCACCGTACGCACCGGCGCGTAGCCGTGGCCGGACTCGAAGTGCACCAGGTCGGCGCCCGGCACCGGCACCCCCGGGCTTCGCTCGTCGTCCCCCAGCACCGCCCACACCCCGCTGACCAGCAGCAGCCCGGCTAAGACGGCGCCTGCGGCGATGACGCGCGCCCCCCGCGGCATCCGCCCGCGCGAAGTGCGTCCGCGCGCGTGCGTATCGGCCCGTCCCCGGCGCAGGTGGAGAACCACAGCCCCGTCAGCTCCTCGATCGCGGTCCGCGTGTCACCCATACCGACCAGTGTGCCGCCCGCCGCCGACAACGGCGCCGGCCCGGGCGCCCCGAGCCGCCGGTCTCCGGCGGGGGCGGGGACGGCGCTGGTCAGTAGACTGGCGGACACGCAAAGGAGGCGAGCAGGGTGGCCGGTACGCGGGTGGACGGGCGGGTCGAGCGCGGCAACCAGACGCGCCGGCTCGTGCTGCGGCGGACGATGGACATCGCCTCGGTGGAGGGCCTGGAGGGGTTGTCGCTGGGCCGGATCGCGGGCGAGCTGGGGCTGAGCAAGAGCGGGGTCTTCGCGCTCTTCGGCTCCAAGGAGGAGTTGCAGCTCGCGACGGTACGGGCGGCGGGCGCGGTGTTCGCCAAGACCGTGGTCGTACCCGCGCAGGAGCAGCCGCCGGGGGTCGGCAAGCTGCTGTCGCTCTGCTCCCACTGGCTGCGCTACTCGCGCGAGCGCGTCTTCCCCGGCGGCTGCTTCTTCTACGGCGCGGCGGCGGAGTTCGCCTCCCGCAGCGGCCCCGTGCACGACGCGGTCGCGGCGGCGCACCGCGAGTGGGCGGCGTACGTGGAGCGGACGGTCGAGGAGGCCCGGGCCGCCGGCGAGCTGCGGCCGGACACCGGCCCCGGCCGGCTCGCGTTCGAGCTGATCGCGCTGCTGGAGCACGCCAACCTGCTGTCGCTGCTGCACGGCTCGCAGGACGCGTACGACCTGGCCGCGGACGCGGTCGTGGCGCGGCTGCGCGCGGTGGCCGCGGAGCCGGACTCAGTCCCCGACGCGCTCCCTCGCTGAGACGAAGTCCAGCGCGGTGCGCACCACGTCCGGGTCCGCCAGGATGCGCCGGTGGCCGAGGCCGCTGGTGCGGTGCCGGCGGACCTGGCCGGCGTAGGCCGCCGCGGTCTTGTCCGCCTGCGCGGCGGCGACCATGCGGTCCTTCTCGTCGTGGACGAGCAGGATCGGCAGCGTGACCTCGGCCGGCCGGTACGTGACGTCGAAGCGCCGCCACAGGTCGTGCTCGCCGGGGAACATGTCGATCTCGATGCGCCGCCGCAGCGCGGTCTTCACCCGGGGCCCGAGGCCGAGACCGGCGCAGAACACGTCGACGACGTGGTCGAAGTCGGCGACGCCGGAGATGACCACCAGCCGGTCCGCCTCGGCGGCGCCGCGCAGCGCGAGGAAGGCGGCGGAGCCGCCGAGGGAGTGCGCGACGACGGCCTCGAACCTGCCGTGCTCCTCGTACAGCCGCGCGATGATCTCGCGGTAGTCCAGCACGGTCGTGCGGCGCCCCTCGGAGGCGCCGTGGGCGGGGGCGTCGAAGGCGACGGGCGTGTAGCCGGCGGCGCGCAGCGCGGCGATGTACGGCGCGAAGTGCGCGGCGCGCGAGCGCCAGCCGTGCACGAGCAGCACGGGCCGCTCGCCGTCGCCCCAGCAGTACGTGACCACGTTCTTGCCGGCCACCGTGAGGCTGCCGGTGAACGCGCCCGCGAGCAGCCGGCGTTCGGCGTCCGCGAAGGAGCGGTCGGCGCGCGGGTAGCGGTAGAGGACGAGGGCGCCGCGGCCCGCGAGGCCCGGGAGGGCGGCGGCGGTGGCGTTGAGGACCTTGCCGAGGAACGCGGTGACGACTGGCTTCATGGACAGAAGATAGCACGATCGTTCGCTCAATTTTGGTGGGCGGCAGACGGCCTGCCATCGCCGGATCGGAGGGGTACGTACGTGCGCCGGCCCCGGCGGACCACCGGGGCCGGCGCGGCGCCTCAGCCGGCGCGGTAGGCGTCGAGGATCGTCTGCTCGATCGCCCGGCCCTCCGCCGCCGTACCCCGTACCCGTACGGACACCTCCTGGCCCGGGCGCGGCCACACCCCCGGCACCAGCGCGGTCAGCTCACCTCCGCGCCCGGGGACCACCAGCGCCGCGTGCCAGCGCTTGCCGCCGTCGGTGGACGCCCAGAACCGCACGCTGCCGCGCTCGGTCCTGATGGCGTCCTCCGGGCCCGCGGTGGAGGTCAGCCGCAGCCCGACCGTGAGCGGCCGGTGCGCGGGCACGCCGCCGTCGCGGTCGGTGCGGGGCGCGTAGTCGACGCCCAGCAGCCGCACCCGCTCCTGCCCCACCGCCGGGTCCGACGGGCCGCGCGCGGGGAAGGTCCAGCTCGTGCGCGTCTCGCGGCCGATCGGCAGCGCGTCCCGGTCGGGGCGGGAGGTGTGCTCCAGCCGGTACGTGGCGGGCTCGGGCGTGACGGGGAAGTAGCTGGTGCCGGGGCGGGCCGGGATCTCGGTGCCGTCGCGGAAGAGCCGCAGGCTCTCGTTCCCGGTGACCGGCGCGTTCCACACCGAGCCCTGGTGTTCGCCGTCGCTCAGCGACATCGGCAGGTCGAGCTGGTCGCCGTAGTGCAGACCGGCGATGACCGCCGGGGCCGGGGCGCCGAACCAGACCGGATCGGCGCTCTCCCCCGGCTCGTACGGCAGCGTGGGCGCACACAGGCGCGCCCGGGCCGCCTCGGGGCCGACCACGCAGTGGCGCCACGCGGTGTCCGGGCGCGCGGTGACCATTTCGACGCGGCGCTGCGGCACCGCGAGCGGGTACTCGAAGACGATGGCCGTGTCGATGCCCGCGCTGCGCGCCTCGCGGGTCTCGGTGTACGTGTCCTCGCGGCCGAGCAGCGAGCGGTAGTCGGCCTCGACGCGCGCCAGCTTGCGTGCCTCGGCGCGGGTGACGCGGTAGCGCGGCGGATCGGGGATCGTCTTGCCGCGGCCGAGCAGCAGCTCGTAGACGTCGGCCTGCCGGCCGTGCGGCCTGCCGTCGGCCTCCAGGCGCCAGCGGGTCGCGAACGCCGCGGTGCCGTGCCGTACCGGCGCGGTCGGCTGGAGGAAGACCCGGCCCTGCTCGATCTCCTCGCCCGTGGCGTAGATCCCCTCGTCCATGCCGCCGGTGCCGGCGGCGTCGCGGCGGGCGTAGTGGACGGAGGCGTGCCGCACCCTCGTGTCGGCGCCCTCGACGGTCGCGGGGCGCAGCGGCAGCGCCTTGCGGGCGTCGATGGTGTACGACATGTCGGCGTCGACCACGACCTCGGGCGAGCCGGCGAAGGCGACGGTGGCGGGCTCGCCGTCCGCGGCGGGCGTCTCGACCTTGGCCATCATCGTCAGCGGCCCCGGCAGCATGCGGGCGGTGGCGCGGCCGTTCTCGTCGAGGTGGACGGTGCGGAAGCCGCCGCCGGTCTCCGGGTACGTCTCCGCCGTGTTGAGCAGCCAGAAGCTGCCGCCCGCCCAGGGCTCGCCGCGCCGGTCGAGGACCGTCAGGTCCACGTCGTGGCGGGGCGGTTCGAGGTAGAAGCTGAGCGGCAGGGTGACGGTGTCGTGCCCGCTCTCGGTGAGGACGACGGCGCCGGAGTACACGCCGGGCGCGACGCCCTCGGGCGTCAGCGTGACCGTCACCCGCTCGGTGGCGCCGGGCGCGACGGTCACCGCGGCGGGGGCGACGGTGACGGCGCCGTCCGCGAGGGGCGCGCCGGCGCGCTCGGTGGCGAGGTCGGTGAGGGACGGGGTGCGCGGCTCGGTGCCGTGGTTGGTCAGGGTCAGCTCGACGGACGCCGGGCGGTCGCCGTCGGGGTAGCGCAGGTAGCCGAAGTCGACGTTGCCGCGGCTGAGTTGCAGCGTCTCGCCGGCGGCGCCGGGCAGGTCGAGGACGCCGGCGCCGGCCGAGTGCGGCCGGGGTTCGGCGGCATCGCCGTCCGCGGTGGTCACAAGCGCGGTCTTCAGCCGCCGCCAGTCCCAGTCGGGGTGCTTCTGGAGCAGCAGCGCGGCGGCGCCGGCGACGTGCGGGGTGGCCTGCGAGGTGCCGCTCATCTGCGTGTACGGGTCGGCGGTGCCGCCGCCCGCGCGGGCGCCGGTGATGTCGATGCCGGGGGCGATCAGGTCGGGTTTGGCGCGGAACGTGCCGTTCGTCGGCCCGACGCTGGAGAACCGGGGCGTGTTGCCCGCGGGGCCCGCGGCCCCCACGGTCAGCGCGCTCTCCGCGACGCCGGGGGTGCCGATGGTGCCGGAGTACGGGCCGGAGTTGCCCGCGGCGACGACGAAGAGGGTGCCGGTGTCGGCGGCCAGGGTGTCGAGCGCGCGGACGACGGGGTCGTTCTCGGGGTACTCGGGCGCGGTGCCGCCGAGGCTGAGGTTGACGACGTCGGCGCCCTGCTCGGTGGCCCACTGCATGCCGGCGATGACCCACGACGCCCGGCCCTGGCCCTCCCCGTCCAGCACCCGGCCGGACAGCAGCCGGGCGTCGTAGGCGACGCCCTTGCGGGCGCCGCCGGACGCGGCGCCGCTGCCCGCGACGAGCGAGGCGACGTGGGTGCCGTGGCCGTTGCGGTCCTCGGTCGTGCCCTCGCCGGTGAAGTCGGCGGCGCCGGCGACCTTGCCGCGCAGGTCGGGGTGGTCGGCGTCGATGCCGGAGTCGAGCACGGCGACGTCCACGCCGGTGCCGCCGAGCCCGGCGTCCCACACCTCGGGGGCGCCGATCTGGCCGAGGTTGCCGTCGAGTTCGGCGGCCTGAAGGCTGCGGTCCAGCCACACCCGGCGTACCCCGGCGGCGGCGGGACCGGCCGGGCGGGCGAGCGTCGCGGCGAAGTCGTCGGCGGTCTTCTTGGGCAGGTCGACGGCGACGGCGTCGATGCTCGGCAGCCGCAGGGCGTCGGCGCGGGCCGCCGCACCGGTGGCGGCCAGCGGGCGGGGGCCCTGCACGATCAGCGGCAGCGCGCCGGTGGAGGCGTCGTCGTAGCCCATCTCGACCAGGCCGGTGACGTTGAAGAGTTCGAGGTCGAGCACCTCGGGCACGAGCCCGGCGGCGTCGTCGGGGACGACGTAGACGTCGTCGCCGTCGCGCAGGGTGGTGAAGGAGCGGGTCCCCTCGGAGCCGGGCCGCGGTGTGACGGAGACGGCGGGCGGGCCGTCCGCCGGGGCGGCGGCCGGGTCGTCGAGGGTGACCTCGTCGCCGGTGATGAGGGTGACCGTGGCGGAGGCGGGGGCACCGGCGGCGCCCGCGGGCGGCGCGGCGAGGGGCAGGGGGCCGGCCGCGGCCGGCGTGGCCGACAGGGCCGGGAGGGTCAGCCCGCCGAGGAGGAGGGCTGTCACGGCAGCGCGGTAGTGCGGATGGAGCCGTCGGGAGGACATGATCCAGGTCTTACCCCGGGCGACCTGCGCCGCGGAACGAATCTTCGTGGCGTCTTGTCGCCACGTCTACAAGTAGCCACGATGGCGGGATGCTTGAGGCCCTGGGGATACCGCCGTACGCAGAGTCCGTCTACCGCGCGCTGCTGGCGGCGCCCGGCCGTACCGTCGCCCAGCTCTCCGGGGAGCTGGGCCGCTCCGAGCGCGCCACCCGGCGCAGCGTGACGGAGCTGGAGGAGGTGGGCCTCGTCAGCCGGCTGCCCGGACGCCCGGTGCGGCTGCTGGCCACCCGCCCGGACACCGCCGTCGACCTGCTCGTGGCGCGCCGCCGCCGGGAGCTGGGCGAACTCCAGCGCAACGCACGGACGTTGGCGGCGACGCTGAGCGCGGGCCGGCAGCCCGACGAGCTGCTGGAGATCCTCATCGGCCGGCAGGCCATCGCGGAGCGCTTCGCCCAGCTCGTCCGCGGGTGCGAGCGGGAGCTGCTGGTCTTCGACCGGCCGCCGTACGCCGCCGACGCGACGCCCTCGGAGGAGGGCGTGACGGCGCGGCTGCACGAGCAGGTGGCGGTGCGCGGCATCTACGCCCCGGAGTCGCTGGAGTACCCCGGCGCCCTGGCGGCGGCGCGGCGGGCGGCGGCCAACGGCGAGCTTTCGCGGGTCCATCCGCAGGTGCCGATGAAGCTGGCGGTCGCGGACCGCTCGGTCGCGCTGCTGCCGATCGCGCTCGACGACCAGGTGGACAGCGCGCTGGTGATCCACCCGTGCGCGCTGCTCGACGCGCTCGTCAGCCTCTTCGAGCTGCTGTGGCAGCAGGCCGCGCCGCTGCTGCCGCAGCCGGTGCCGGACCGGCCGTCGTGCTCGGACCTGGGGCTGCTGACGCTGCTCGCGGCGGGGGTGAAGGACGAGGCGATCGCCCGGCAGTTGGGGGTCAGCCCGCGCACGGTCACCCGGCGGGTGGCGGAGCTGCTGGACGAACTCGGCGCCCGCACCCGCTTCCAGGCGGGAATCCTGGCGCAGCGCCGCGGCTGGCTTCCGGACCCCGTGCCGCACGCCTGAAGGGCGCAATCCCCACGGCCGTCGCACCCTTCCATTATTCGATGGCCATAACGCCGCGTTATGTAAGCGATTTCTACCCGGAACCGCGATTCCGATTGTTTCCGAAAGACGAACTGCCAGCTCAGCGCGGCTGTTTCGGGGCGCGTGAATTCCTGCGGAACCCCGGTGCACTGTTTACGTGTCACGGGATCCCTGTTTACGATCTGGCGATCCCCTTCGGCATGAACGCACCGAAGTCCCCATGGGAGGAAAACGCGAATGAACAGACGTATCCGCACCATAATGCGGCTCGGCGGGTTAACGACCGCCGTCGCGGCCGTTCTGTCGATGTCGGGCGCGGCCGTGGCCGCCGGGGGCACCGAGCCCACACCCCCGCCGACGACGCAGATCGTCGGCGGCCAGCCGGCCTCCGAGACGTACTCCTTCATGGCGTCCCTGCAAAGCTCCTCCGGCAGCCACACCTGCGGCGGCAGCCTGGTCGACCCGAGCTGGGTCGTCACCGCCGCGCACTGCGGCACGCCGTACCAGGTGCGGATCGGCACCACGAACCGCACCTCGGGCGGCGAGGTCCGCCGGGTCGTCGAACGCCGCCAGCTCGCGGCCGACATGACCCTCCTGCGGCTCGCCACCCCGTCCACGAAGACGCCCGTCCCGATCGCCGCCTCCGCGCCGCCCGGCTCGGCGACCCGGCTGATCGGCTGGGGCCAGACCTGTCCGACCCGCGGCTGCGGCGCCCCGCCGGTGGGGCTGCGGCAGCTCGACACCACGGTCCTCGCCGACTCCTCCTGCGGCGGCATCCAGGGCGCGTACGAGCTGTGCGTCAACGGCGGCGGCGGCCGGGGCGCGTGCTACGGCGACTCCGGCGGCCCGGCGGTCGTCGGCGGACCGGGCGACTGGCGGCTCGTCGGCGCCACGAGCCGCGGCACGGCCGGCACCTGCGCCGTCTCCCCCGCGATCTACGGCGACGTGACGTCCGTGAAGTCGCGGATCGACGCGATCATCGGCGGCGTCCGCTAACCCCGCCGACCGACGCGCACCCGTACGACCGCACACCGCACGACCGCACCGCCTCGCACGCACACCCGCCGATCCGCATCCCGCGCCCCCGCGCGACGGTCGTCTCCCGTCGCCCGGGGGCGTCTGCGCGATGCCGGCGCAGCGCGCGCCGGCGGCCGTCAGCCTGCTGGCGGACGGGCCGGGGCGTGGCCGAGGTCGTCGCCCAGGCCGTCGGCAGGGAGACCCTGGAGGAGGTCCGGCGGCTGCTGCGGGAGCAGCGGGAGGGCTGAGTCCGTCAGCCGAGTTGCCGCGTGAACGCCTCGTGGGCCGCCGTGTCGAAGAGGACGAACCGCACCTCGTCGAAGTCCCGCTTGTCGACGGCCTCCTGGACGGCGGCCACCGCGATCCGGGCCCCGTCGTCCAACGGCCAGCCGTACGCGCCGGTGGACACGGCGGGGAACGCGACCGTGCGGGCACCCAGCTCGCGGGCGACGGCCAGCGACTCGCGGTAGCAGGAGGCCAGTTGGGCCGAGAAATCCTCGGCGGGCGACCACACCGGGCCGACCGTGTGGATCACCCAGCGGGCGGGCAGCAGCCCGGCGGTGGTGGCCACCGCGCGGCCGGCGGGCAGGCCGTCAGGGTAGGTGGAGGCGCGCAGTTCGCGGCACTCCTTGACGATGCTCTTGCCGCCCCTGCGGTGGATGGCGCCGTCGACGCCCCCGCCGCCCAGCAGCGAGGAGTTGGCGGCGTTGACCACCGCGTCGACCCGCTGTTCGGTGATGTCGCCGCGCACGGCCGTGAGCACACCCATGCCGCCACCGTAGTACGGGCACGGGGCCGGCGCCGGGCGACCGCCCCGTACGGCATGTCAGACCGGCACCGACGCGCCCTTGGCGGTCTCGCCCGGGGCCGGAGCGGCGTCGGTATCGGCATCGATGCGGGCGTCGGCGTCGGCGTCGAGGTCCCGGCGTACCAGCGCCGCGTACCGGCCGCCGGCGGCCATCAGCTCCTCGTGCGTGCCGAGTTCGGCGATCCCGCCGTCGTGCAGGACCGCGATCTGGTCGGCGTCGCGGATCGTGGACAGCCGGTGCGCGATGGTGATCGTCGTACGGCCCTCGGCGAGCGCGTCGACCGCCTCCTGCACCGCGCGCTCGGTGCGGGTGTCCAGGGCGCTGGTGGCCTCGTCGAGGATGAGCACCGGCGGGTCGCGCAGGATCGTGCGGGCGAGGGCCAGGCGCTGCTTCTCGCCGCCGGAGAAGCGGTAGCCGCGCTCGCCGACGAGGGTGTCGTAGCCGTCGGGCAGGGCGGCGATGTGGTCGTGGATCTGCGCGGCGCGGGCGGCGGCCTCGATCTCGGCGTCGGTGGCGTCCGGGCGGGCGAAGCGCAGGTTGTCGCCGACGGAGGCGTGGAAGAGGTACGTCTCCTGGGCGACGACGCCGACCGCGCGGGCGAGCGAGTCGAAGTCGAGGTCGCGCACGTCGGTGCCGTCGATGGTGACCCGGCCGCCGGTGACGTCGTACAGCCGCGGCACCAGGTAGCCGAGCGTGGACTTGCCGGCGCCGGTGGGCCCGACGATGGCGAGGCTGCTGCCCGCGGGCACGGTGAGCGCGACCTCGCGCAGCGCCGGCTGCCCGGGCTCGTACGCGAAGTGGACGTTCTCGAAGCGCACGTCGCCGCGGGGCTTCGCGAGCCGCACCGGGCGCTCGGGCTCGGCGATGTCGACGGGCAGGTCGAGGTATTCGAAGATGCGCTGGAAGAGGGCCAGCGAGGTCTGCATCTGCACGCCGGTGGCGAGCAGGCTGACGGTGGGCCGGAAGAGCCCCTGCTGGAGGGAGACGAAGGCGACGACGGTACCGATGGACACGCCCTGCCCTGCGGTGGTGGAGGCCAGGCCCGCGGTCCAGTAGATGACGGCCGGCATGGCGGCCATCACGACGCCGATGACGGCCATCCGCCAGCGGCCCGCCATGTTGGCCCGTACCTCCAGGTCCACCAGGCTCTCGGACTCGTCGGCGAAGCCGCGGGTGAGGCTGTCGGAGCGGCCCATGGTGCGGCCGAGCATGATGCCGCTGACCGACAGCGACTCGGTCACGCCGGCGGCCATGGCGGCCATCTGCTTCTGCCGCTGCGAGGTGATCTTCTTGCGCTCGCGGCCCACGCGGCGGGCGATCCAGACGAAGAGCGGCAGCAGCAGCAGCGAGACGACGGTCAGCCGCCAGTCGAGCGCGAGCATGGCGACGACGGTGGCGATGACGCTGGTGAGGTTGGAGACCAGCGAGGTGGCGGTGGTGGTGACGGTGGCCTGCATGCCGCCGATGTCGTTGGCGATGCGGGACTGCACCTCGCCGGTGCGGGTGCGGGTGAAGAACGCCAGCGGCATGCGCTGGAGCTGGGCGTAGACGGCGGTGCGCAGATCGTGCATGACGCGCTGGCCGACGGTGGTGGAGATGAGGGTCTGGAGGACGCCGAAGACGCCGCCGAGCACGGCGACGCCGACCATGCCGAGCGCGAGCAGGCTGAGCAGGCCGGTGCGGCCCTGCGGCAGGGCGGTGTCGACGACTTCGCGGAGCAGGAACGGCGAGGCGACCGAGACCAGCGAGGACGCGGCCACCAGCAGCCCTACCACGGCGAGGCGGCCGCGGTACGGGCGGAAGAGGGCGACGATCCGGCGCACCTGGGCAGGCTGCTCCGGATCGGAGGGCGGGGGTGTCCACCCGTCGAGCGGGTCGTGCGGCATGGGCCTCCTAGGGACGCGTACGACTTATGGGAGGGTAGCTCATTGTTACCTATATGCACAATGAATAACCTCCTGATACGCTCGTGGCGTGTCCCAGTCGCCCCCGCCCCCCGCAGACGTGACCGGCCAGTTGGCGGAACAGCTCCTGCTGCTCACCCGCCGGATCCACTACGCGCAGAAGCAGCACTTCAAGCCGCTGGGCATCACACCCGCCCAGTCCCGGCTGCTGCGCACCCTGGAGCGCCACGAGGACCCGCCCCGGATGGCCGACCTCGCCGAGCACCTCGGCGTCGTGCCCCGCGCGGTCACCACCCACGTGGACGCGCTGGAGGCGAGCGGCCTGGTCCGGCGCGTGCCCGACCCGGCCAACCGGCGGGTGATCCGCATCGAGACCACCGAGGCGGGCCACGCGGCGCTCGCCGAGGTGCACCGGGCGCGCCTGGCAGCAGCCGCGGACGTGCTGGAGCCGTTGACCGAAAAGCAGCGTGAAAAACTGCTGGGGCTGATCGCCCCCCTGGTCGACACGCACGGCCACGCCTGCTGAGGAGTCCGTTCCATGCCGCTGCTCCAGCCCAAGCCCTCGGCCCTGCGCCCCGGCCGCGGGGCGGCGCCCGCGCCGGACCGGGTCGCCGACGACCTCGCCGGGGGCACGCCGGAGCCGCTGCGCGGCGAGCTGACGGCGCTGCTGGGCGCGGAGAAGGTGCTGACGGGCGCCTCGGACCTGGTGCGCTACGCCTCGGACGCCAGCCCGTACCGGTTCGTGCCGCGGGCCGTGGCGGTCGCCGAGACGGTGGCGGACGTCTCGGCCCTCTTCCGGTTCGCCCACGAGCGCGGACGCCAGCTCGTCTTCCGGGCGGCCGGCACCTCGCTGAACGGCCAGGCCCAGGGCGAGGACATCCTCGTCGACGTGCGCAGGCACTGGGCGGGCGTCGAGGTGCTCGACGACGGCGCGGCGCGCGCCCGCGTCGGCCCGGGCACCACCGTCGTACGGGCCAACGCCACCCTCGCCCGGCACGGCCGCGTCCTCGGCCCCGACCCGGCCAGCGCCATCGCCTGCACCCTCGGCGGCGTCGTCGCCAACAACGCCTCGGGCATGACGGCCGGCACCACCCGCAACTCGTACCGCACGCTCGCGTCCCTGACCTTCGTGCTGCCCTCCGGCACCGTCGTGGACACCGCCGCGCCCGACGCCGACCAGCGGCTGGCCGCGGCCGAGCCGGAGCTGTGCCGCGGGCTGCTCGCGCTCAAGGCGGAGATCGAGGCGGACGCGGAGCTGACGGCCCGGATCCGCGCCAAGTACGAGATCAAGAACACCAACGGCTACCGGCTGGACGCCTTCCTCGACGGCGCCACCCCCGTGGAGATCATGCGCGGGCTGATGGTGGGCTCCGAGGGCACGCTCGGCTTCATCGCCGACACCGTCTTCGACACCCTGCCGCTGGACCGGCACACCTCCACCGCCCTGCTGTTCTTCCCCACCCTCCAGGCGGCCGCCGCCGCCGTGCCGGCGTTCAACGCCGCCGGGGCGCTGGCCGTGGAGCTGATGGACGGCAACACGCTGCGCGCCTCGGTCAGCGTCGCCGGGGTGCCCGCCGACTGGGCGGAGCTGCCGAAGGAGACGGCGGCGCTGCTGGTGGAGTTCCGGGCGCCGGACGAGGCGGCGCGGGAGGCGTACGAGGCGGCGGCGGCCGGGGTGCTCGCGGGTCTCGACCTCGTGGCGCCGGTCGAGTCGGTCGCCGCCGGCGGCAACGCCTTCACCCGCGACCCGGGCCGTATCGGCGGCTACTGGAAGGCGCGCAAGGCGTTCGTCACCGCCGTCGGCGGCTCCCGCCCGGCGGGTACGACGCTCATCACCGAGGACTTCGCCGTGCCGCCCACCCGGCTCGCCGAAGCCTGCGAGGCGCTGCTCGGACTCCAGGCGGAGCACGGCTTCGACGCCGCCGTCGCCGGCCACGCCGCCCACGGCAACCTGCACTTCCTGCTCGCCTTCGACGCCGCCGAGCCCGCCGACGTCGAGCGCTACGCGGCCTTCATGGACGACTTCTGCCGGCTGACCGTCGAGCGCTTCGACGGCTCGCTGAAGGCCGAGCACGCCACCGGCCGCAACATCGCCCCGTTCCTGGCCCTGGAGTGGGGCGAGCGGGCCACGGAGCTGATGTGGCGGATCAAGGAACTGGTCGACCCGCGCGGCATCCTCGCCCCGCGCGTGCTGCTCGACCGCGACCCCAGGGCGCACCTGCGCGGGCTGAAGACCATCCCGCGGATCGAGGACATCGCCGACCCGTGCATCGAGTGCGGCTTCTGCGAGCCCACCTGCCCCAGCCGCGACCTGACCACCACCCCGCGCCAGCGCATCGTGCTGCGCCGGGAGATGCTGCGCCAGCTGCCGGACGCGCCGGTCACCCGCGGCCTGCTCCAGGCGTACGGGTACGACGCCGTCGACACCTGCGCCGGCGACTCGACGTGCAGCCTGGACTGCCCCGTCGGCATCGACACCGGGCAGATGATGAAGGACTTCCGGCACGCGCGGCACTCCGCCCGCGAGGAGCGCGCCGCCGCCGGCACCGCCCGCCGCTTCCGCCGGGTCGAGCGCGCCGCGAGGCTGGCCGTCGCCGTGGCGCACCGGCTCGGCGACCGGGTGCCGGGCGCCGCGACCCGGCTGGCGCGCCGGGCGGTGCGCCCCGACCTCGTACCCGAGTGGCTGCCGGAGATCCCCGGGCCGGCCGCGCGGAAGCTGCCCGGCACCCGCCGCGAGGGCGCCGCCGCCGTCTACTTCCCGGCGTGCGTCAACCGCATCTTCGGCGGCCCCGGCGACGCGCACGGCCCGGGTCTGGCGGAGGCCGTCGTCGCCGTCGCGGCCCGCGCCGGGCGGCCGGTGTGGATCCCGGACGACGTCATCGGCACCTGCTGCTCCACCATCTGGCACTCCAAGGGCTACGACGACGGCGCCCGGCTGATGGCCAACCGGATCGTCGAGGCCGCCTGGCGGTGGACCGACGGCGCGCGGCTGCCGGTCGTCGTCGACGCCTCGTCCTGCACGCTGGGCCTCGCGCACGAGGTGGTGCCGTATCTGACGGAGGCGAGCCGCAAGCTGCACGCGCAGCTCACCGTGCTGGACTCGCTCGACTGGGCCGCCGACGAACTGCTCCCCCACCTGACGATCGAGCGCCGGACGCCCTCCGCCGTGGTCCACCCCACCTGCTCCATGCGCCATCTGGGCAACACCGGCCGGCTCACCGCGCTGGCCGAGGCCGTCGCGGAGGAGGTCGTCGTGCCGGACGACGCGGGCTGCTGCGCCTTCGCCGGCGACCGCGGCATGCTGCACAAGGAGCTGACCGCCTCCGCGACCGCACGCGAGGCCGCGGAGGTCACCGCCCGCGACTACGACGCGCACCTGTCGGCGAACCGGATGTGCGAGATCGGCATGGACCGGGCGACCGGGCGCTCGTACCGCTCCGTGCTGCTGGAGCTGGAGCGTGCCACCAGGCCGGCGGGCGTGCCGGGGCGCCGCGGATAAGTCCATCCGGCCCGGGCGGTAAGTCCAACGCCTCAGTGGTGCAGACCTCTTGTCGGCGCGCCCAGGCCCCGCGAGGGTGGCGGCGAACCGTCAGCACACCACCCGGAGGACGCATGCGCGAGGAGAACGCCACCCCGAAACCCGGCGATTTTGACGACGGCTACTCCCGCCGCTCGGTCCTGCGCTCGGCGGGGATCGCCGGAGCAGGGCTCGGCCTGGGCGCCTTCGGCGCCTCCCAGGCCCAGGCGGCAGACACCGGGGCGGCAGGGTCCGGCGCCACGGCGGAAGCCGCACCGGCCGCACCGCCGCGGCGCGGCAGGACGATGATCGGCGTGCCGTTCGGGAGCCACGGCACCGTACGGGTCGGGATCGTGGGCCTCGGCAACCGCGGCGGCAGCATGATCGACCTGTTCCTCGCCCAGCCCGGCGTGCAGGTGACCGCGCTCTGCGACCCGGTCAGGGACAAGGTCGAGCGGGCCGCGAAGAAGGTCACCGAGGCCGGGCAGCCGGCGCCCGCCACGTACACCAAGGGCGACCACGACTTCGAGCAGCTCTGCGCCCGCAACGACATCGACTTCGTCTACGTCGCCACCCCCTGGGACTGGCACTTCGAGATGGCCAAGTCGGCCATGAAGAACGGCAAGCACGTCGGCGTCGAGTGCCCCGTCGCGATGCGCGTGGACGAGCTGTGGGAGCTGGTCGACCTCTCCGAGCGCACCCGCCGGCACTGCATGCAGTTGGAGAACTGCGCGTACGGCCGCAACGAGATGCGGGTGCTGCGCATGGCGCACGCCGGGCTCTTCGGCGACCTGCTGCACGCCGCCGGCGCGTACAACCACGACCTGCGCGGGCTGATGTTCGACCCCGACTACTACGAGGGCCCCTGGCGCCGGCTGTGGCACACCCGCCTGCTCGGCGACCTCTACCCGAACCACGGCTTCGGCCCGGCGGCCAACTACATGGACGTCAACCGCGGTGACCGCGTCACGCACATCGCCAGCTTCGGCACCCCGGCGCTGGGCCTGGCCGAGTACCGCGAGGAGCGCGTGCCTGCCGGCGACCCGAGCTGGAAGGAGACGTACATCGGCAGCGACCGCACCTTCAGCATGGTGCAGACCGCCAGGGGCCGGGTGATCCGGCTGGAGCACGACGTCTCGACCCCGCACCCGTACAGCCGGATCAACTCCCTGGGCGGCACCAGGGGCGTCTTCGAGGACTACGAGCCGCGCATCTACCTGGAGCCGATGCACACGGACGACCAGTGGCACGACTTCGGGGAGTTCGCGGAGTACGACCACTGGCTGTGGAAGGAGCACTCCAACCCGCCCGGCGGCCACGGCGGCATGGACTACATCATGATCTTCCGGCTGATGCAGTGCATGCGCCTGGGCCTGGTCCCGGACTTCGACGTCTACGACGCCGCCGTCTGGACCGCGCCCGTGCCGCTCAGCCACCAGTCGATCAAGGCGGGCGGCCGGCCCCAGCAGATCCCGGACTTCACCCGCGGCGGGTGGAAGGACGAGCGCTCCGGCGTGGACTCGGAGAAGCCCGACGAGGCGTGAGCGCCGGCCGGCCGGCGCGGCGCGCCGCCGCGCGCCCGCGCCCCTAGCCGGCCAGGGAGGCCCGGTCGCCCATCACGGCGACCGGGTCCTTCCGCGGATCCAGCGTGCGCAGCAGCTCCGTCATCCCGGCCTTGGAGATGCTGACGCAGCCGGACGTGCCGCTGCCGTGGTCCATGTGGAACCAGATCGAGCCGCCTTTGTCCTGCCCGCGCGGGCGGGTGGGGTCGAGCGGCGACGTGCCCTTCACGCGGTTGTAGTCGATGGCGATGACGAGGTCGAAGTCGTTCCAGTGCGTCTTCGGCCAGTAGTGGGGTGCGGCGAAGGCGGGGCTCTGGAGGTACGGCAGCTTCGCGCCCGGGTCGGCGAGCACGCCGCCGGCGTCCGAGAGCGTGAACACCCCGACGGGGCTGCGCTTGTCGCCCTCGCGGTGGTCGGGGGTCCAGCCCTTCTTGCCGTTGTGCGCGGGCCAGCTCTCCCGGCGCTGCCAGTTCTTGCCGTGCTTCTCGTAGAGCACGACGGTGGCGTCGGCGGAGTCGGGGCCCTTGCCGTAGACGGCGACGGCCTGGCGGGAGTCCTCGGGCACCTTCCCGTTCAACCGGGCGCCGACGCCGGGGATACGGCCCGGCGGGGTGGCGGGCTCCGCGCCCGCACCGCCCCTGTCGCCGCCGTCGCTGCCGCTGCCGTCGCTGCCGCCGCCGGAACCGCCGCAGCCGGCCAGCAGAAGCAGTCCCACCACCGCGGCGGCCGTCCGGCGCGGCAGCCGCCCGCTCGTCCCGTACGCACGCATGGACCCATGGTCACACGCCGCCCCTCGCGGTGTGCCGGGCGGCCCCGC
Source organism: Streptomyces sp. 184 (assembly GCF_045781775.1). Classification (NCBI taxonomy): domain Bacteria; kingdom Bacillati; phylum Actinomycetota; class Actinomycetes; order Kitasatosporales; family Streptomycetaceae; genus Streptomyces; species Streptomyces sp. 184. The sequence continues at coordinate 4,730,892 of NZ_CP123230.1, forward strand.
GGGCCGTGGCCGCAATGGCACGCCGCGGGGGAAAACCGGTTGAAAACCCGCCCGTAAACCGCCAGCCTTGCACGGCTCACCCACACCCGAGACGACCCTTTGGGATGCCATGCAGCTCCGCGACCTGCCGCATACGGACCCCGGGGAACCCGACGTCCGCTCCGGCCGCCACTTCCTCGTCTGGCTCGGCCGCATGCAGCTCGGCGGCCAGGTCTCCGCGCTGCTGTGGGGTCTGGTGTGGATGCTGCCCATCGGCGCGATGCCGCTGCCCGTGGGCATGGCCGTGCAGGCGGTCGTGGACCGCGACGGCGGGCGGCTGGCGGTCGCCGGCACGCTGCTGATCGTCTTCGGCGCGCTCATCGCGCTCGGCGACAGCATGCTGCACCGCGCGGCGGTCACCAACTGGATCACCGCCGCCTCGCGGGTGCAGCAGTTGCTGGCCCGCAAGGCCGCCGAGCTGGGCTCGGTGCTGACCCGGCGGGTGGCGGCCGGCGAGGTCGTCGCGGTGAGCACGGGCGACGTGGAGAAGATCGGCTGGTTCGTCGAGTCGTTCTCGCGGTTCACCGCCGCGCTGGTCACCGCGCTCGCCGTCGCCGCGGGCCTGGTCGTCTACGCGCCGGAGCTGGGCGTCGTCGTCGCGCTCGCGCTGCCGGTCCTGGCGCTGGCGCCGCTGCCCCTGCTGCCGTACGCCACCGCCGCGCCGACGACCAGCGGGCCAAGGCCGGCCGGGCGACCGAGCTGGCCGCGGACACCGTGGCGGGGCTGCGGGTGCTGCGCGGCATCGGCGGCGAGGAGCTGTTCCTGGACCGCTACCGGGAGGCGTCGCAGGAGGTGCGGACCGCGGCGGTGCGCAGCGCGCGGATGTGGGCGCTGATCCACGCCGTGCAGGTGGCGCTGCCGGGGGTGCTGCTGGTGATCGTCGTCGGGCACGGGGTGGGTCTCGCGCGCAGCGGGACCATCACCGTCGGCGAACTGGTCACCGTCTACGGGGCCGTGACGTTCCTGCTCTTCCCGATGCACCACTTCGCCGAGGTGGCGATGGCGTACTCCTTCTCCCGGCCGTCCGCCAAGCGCGCCGCCCGCGTGCTCGGGCTGGCCCGTACCACCACCGGCGGCACCGGCACCGACCACGGCGCGCTCGCCGGGGAGTTGCACGACCCCGCGACCGGGCTGCGCGCCGGCGCCGGGCGGCTGACCGCCGTGGTCTGCGGCGACCCGGACGCCGCGGGGCGGCTCGCCGACCGGCTCGGCGGGCACCCGGCGGAGCCGGGCGAGCTGCCGTCGGTGCGGCTGGGCGGCGTGGAGCTGGACGACGTGCCGCTGGCCGGGGCGCGGGCGGCGGTGCTGGTGCAGGACAAGGATCCGATGCTGCTGTCCGGGACGCTGGCCGACCTGCTGGACGTACCGGCGTCCGGGTCGGTGAAGCCCGCCGCGGCGCTCGCCGCCGCCCAGTGCGGCGACGTGCTGACCGCGCTGGCGCAGGCGGCGGCCGGGCTGCCGGACGGCGACGGGGCGCCGATGGGCGCCCCGATCACCGAGCGCGGCCGGTCGCTCTCCGGCGGCCAGCGCCAGCGCCTGGCGCTGGCCCGGTCGCTGGTGACCGACCCGGAGGTGCTGGTGCTCGACGAGCCGACCTCGGCGGTCGACTCGCACACCGAGGCGCGTATCGCCGAGAGCCTGCGGGAGATCCGCGCGGGCCGTACGACGGTGGTGTTCACCTCCAGTCCGCTGCTGCTGGACCGGGCGGACACGGTGGTGTTCGTGCAGGACGGGGCGGTGCTGGCCGAGGGCCCGCACCGCGAGCTGCTGCACGGCGACGTCGCGTACCGCGCCGTGGTCACCCGGGAGACGGACGACGAGCAGGCGGCCGGCGGCGTACGGGACGGCGATGGCAGGAGTGCCGGAGCCGGAGCCGTACGCGACGAGGGCGGCGTACCGCAGATGATGGAGGAGACCGCATGATCGGCGTGCGACCGCCGGAGTACGACCCGGCCGCACCGCGCACCGCGACCACCCTGCCGGTGGGCGCGCCGGCGACCGTGCGCGGCTACGTGGCCGAGCTGCTGCGCCGGCACCGGACCGCGTTCCTGCTGCTGATCGCGGTGAACGCGGTCGCCGTCATCGCCTCGATGGCCGGCCCGTACCTCCTCGGCGGCCTGGTCGAGGACCTGTCGGCGGGGGCCCGGGACCTTCATCTGACGCGCGCGGTGGTGCTGTTCTCGGTCGCGCTGGCGCTCCAGGCGGTCTTCATCCGGCTGGTGCGGCTGCGCGGCGCGATGCTCGGCGAGCGGATGCTCGCGGACCTGCGCGAGGACTTCCTCGTACGGTCCGTGGGCCTGCCCCCGGGCGTGCTGGAGCGGGCCGGGACCGGCGATCTGCTGTCCCGTATCACCACCGACATCGACCGGCTGGCCAACGCGATGCGCGAGGCCGTGCCGCAGTTGACGATCGCGGTGGTGTGGGTCGGTCTCGTGCTGGGCGGCATGGTGGTGATGGCGCCGCCGCTGGCCGTGGCGGTGGTGCTGGCGGCGCCGGTGCTGCTGGCGGGGTGCCGCTGGTACTTCAAGCGGGCGCCGAGCGCGTACCGCTCGGAGGCCGCGGGGTACGCCGCCGTGGCCGCGGCGCTCGCCGAGACGGTGGACGCCGGGCGGACGGTGGAGGCGCACCGGCTGGGCGCGCGCCGTGTCTCGCTGTCGGACCGGCGGGTCAAGGAGTGGGTGGCGTGGGAGCGTTACACGCTCTACCTGCGCTGCATGTTCTTCCCCGTCTTCAACGCCACCCACATCGTCGTCCTCGGCTCGGTGCTGCTGATCGGCGGCGCGTTCGTCTTCCAGGGCTGGATGAGCGTCGGCGAGCTGACCACGGGCGCGCTGCTGGCGCAGATGCTCACCGAGCCGGTGGGCATGATCCTGCGCTGGTACGACGAGCTCCAGGTGGCCCAGGTGTCGCTGGCCCGGCTGGTGGGCGTACGGGACATCGAGGAGGAGCCCGGCGACGCGGCCGTGCGGCCGGGCGGCCGGGACGTACACGCCGACGAGGTCCGCTTCGGCTACCGCGAGGGGGCCGACGTGCTGCACGGCGTCTCGCTGCGGGTCCGGCCGGGCAGCCGGCTGGCGCTGGTCGGTCCCTCGGGCGCGGGGAAGTCGACGCTGGGGCGGCTGCTGGCCGGGATCTACTCGCCGCGGCGCGGCGAGATCCGGCTCGGCGGCGCGGAGCTGGCGCGGATGCCGGCGGAGCGGGTGCGCGAGCACGTGGCGCTGGTCAACCAGGAGCACCACGTGTTCGTCGGCTCGCTGCGCGACAACCTGCGCCTCGCGCGCACCGAGGCGGGCGACGCGGAGCTGTGGGCGGCGCTGGGCGCGGTAGACGCGGGCGAGTGGGCGCAGGCGCTGGACGACGGCCTGGACACGGAGGTCGGTTCGGGCGGCGCGGCGCTCACCCCGGCGCAGGCGCAGCAGATCGCGCTGGCCCGGCTGGTGCTCGCCGACCCGCACACGCTGGTGCTGGACGAGGCGACGTCGCTGCTCGACCCGCGGGCGGCGCGGCACCTGGAACGCTCGCTGGCCAAGGTGCTGGACGGGCGCACGGTCGTGGCCATCGCCCACCGGCTGCACACCGCGCACGACGCGGACGTGATCGCGGTGGTCGAGGAAGGCCGCATCAGCGAGCTGGGCAGCCACGACGAACTGGTGGCGGCGGACGGCGCGTACGCCGCGCTGTGGCGGTCCTGGCACGGCTGACGGCTCCGCCGGCGCGCCCCGCTGCGCGCCGGGGGCTCCGCGCCGATCAGGCGCCGGCTATCCGTACGACGCGCTTGCCGCGGCTGTGGCCCGTCTCCACCGACCGGTGGGCGTCCGCGATGGCGTCCATCGGGTATGTCCTCGCTCGCTGGATCAGCGAGCGGTACGACGCGCTCCCGTCGCCGGCCAGCCAGAACTGGAGCGCGGCACGGACCGCCCCGACGGCCGCGCAGGCGGCCAGCCGGGGAAAGAGGTCACTGCGCGGGTCCGTGCCGGTGCGGGCGGCGATCTCCGTGACCAGCTCACGCTCCAGCGCGGCGTCGGCCCGGAGGTATTCGGCCTCCAGGGAGGGGGTGCTCCTGATGAGCAGCACCCACTGGCGCCACCGGTCCAGCCCGTCCTCCGGTGGCACGAGGGCGACGACCGACTCGCTGATGACGTCCCACAGGGGCTCGTCGGACGCGTGCGCGGCGATCTCCCCGCGGAACGCCTGCACCCGCGCGGTGAGCAGGGAGACGACCGCCTCCTCCTTGCTGGAGAAGTAGTTGCTGGAGGTACGCGGAGAGACCCCGGTTTCCGCCGCGATCTCCTCCACCCGCACCTGCCCGAAACCACGTTCGACGACGAGTTCGAGAGCCACTTCGCTCAGCGCCGTCCTCGTGGCCGCCTTCCCCTTCTCCCTGAGACCGACGGGAGACTCCGGACCGCTTGGCATGACGCCACGCCACAGAAATACTGCGTGCCGCGCACATTTGCAGAGCGCGCAGCTTGTTCGCCCGGGCGGCCGGACAGCGCTCAGCCGATGACCCCCATCGCGGTGAGTCCGCCGGCGGTGCCGGCCAGCATGAAGACCGGCATCAGTATCTTCAGCTCGATCCAACTGCCGGCCCGGAAGCGCATGAAGCGCGGCGGCCCGAGCGGGTACCAGCGCTTCCGCCCCACCGGGATCGGCCACAGGATGGGGCAGCCGGAGACGGTCAGCGCGTCGCCGACGTCGTGCACGAGGGAACCGAGGACGATCGGCAGGCCCAGCCACAGGTACTCCTGGCCCGGCTCGGTGAACAGCCAGCCGGAGCCGTTGCCCGGCTCGTCGAGGATGCCGGCGAGGATCCAGGCGCTGGCGGCGCCGAGCAGCCATACGAGCACGTCGCTGGAGACCCGGGCGGCCCGCCACAGCAGGCCCTCGACGGCCAGCACCATGTGGACGAAGAGGATGCCGAGGACCGCCCACCGGCCGCCGAGCACCGCGAGCGCGGAGAAGCCGGCGCCGATCAGCACCGCCCACAGCCAGGTGTGCGTCAGGGTGCGGTGGCCGCCGGAGCGGCGCGGGTCGCCGCGCTTCTTCGTCGCCCTGTAGACGGCGGCGGAGAGCTTGTCGATGACGCCGCAGAGCATGCGGGACAGCGGGCCGAAGGCGCGGGAGATGGTCGCGGACTTGTGGTCCAGATCGGGCGCCAGGGCGGCGCCCGCGCAGATGAGGGCACCGGCGACGAGCACGGGCCAGGGCATCTCGTGGCCCGCCGCGGTGGCCGCCGCGCCCACCCCCAGCCACGCCGCCGCCCCCGAAAGCGAGTGCGCTGGACCCATCATGAACGTCCCCCCGTCCCTCGTACGCCCCTGCGGTGAACGGCCGTTGGCCCCACCCACGCCGCCCGTCGGCGGCACAGCCTAGCGTGGGTGATCTTCACACATGCCGGGGGTTCACACTTCGGCGACGGCGGCAGGCAGTATGGACGGGTGACCCTTATCGATCAGATGCCGCCCACCGCCGACCCCGACGACCTCTTCGAGGCGTTCTCCTCCTGGACCGAGGAGCGGGGCATCTCCCTCTACCCGGCGCAGGAAGAAGCTCTGATCGAGGTCGTCTCCGGCTCGAACGTGATCCTTTCCACCCCCACCGGCTCCGGGAAGTCGCTGGTCGCGGCCGGTGCGCACTTCGCCGCCCTGGCCCGGGACGAGGTCTCGTTCTACACCGCGCCGATCAAGGCGCTGGTGTCGGAGAAGTTCTTCGACCTGTGCAAGATCTTCGGCACGGAGAACGTCGGCATGCTCACCGGCGACGCCTCCGTCAACGCCGACGCGCCCGTCATCTGCTGCACCGCCGAGGTGCTGGCGTCCATCGCGCTGCGCGACGGCCGGGACGCCGACATCGGCCAGGTGGTGATGGACGAGTTCCACTTCTACGCCGAGCCGGACCGCGGCTGGGCCTGGCAGATCCCGCTGCTGGAGCTGCCGCAGGCGCAGTTCGTGCTGATGTCCGCGACGCTCGGCGACGTCGCCCGCTTCGAGGAGGACCTGGCCCGGCGCACCGGGCGGTCCACCGCGGTGGTCCGCTCGGCGACCCGGCCCGTCCCGCTGTCGTACGAGTACCGCACCACCCCGCTGACGGAGACGCTGACGGAGCTGCTGGAGAACCGGCAGGCGCCGGTGTACATCGTGCACTTCACCCAGGCGCAGGCGGTGGAGCGGGCGCAGGCGCTGATGAGCATCAACATGTGCAGCCGCGCCGAGAAGGACGAGATCGCCGCCCTCATCGGGAACTTCCGCTTCACCACCCGGTTCGGCAAGCAGCTCTCCCGCTACGTCCGGCACGGCATCGGCGTCCACCACGCCGGCATGCTGCCCAAGTACCGGCGGCTGGTGGAGAAGCTGGCGCAGGCCGGGCTGCTGAAGGTCATCTGCGGCACCGACACCCTCGGCGTCGGCGTCAACGTGCCCATCCGCACGGTGCTGTTCACCGCGCTCACCAAGTACGACGGCAGCCGGGTGCGCACCCTGCGGGCCCGCGAGTTCCACCAGATCGCCGGGCGCGCCGGGCGGGCCGGCTTCGACACCTCCGGGCTGGTGGTGGCGCAGGCGCCGGAGCACGTCGTGGAGAACGAGAAGGCGCTCGCCAAGGCCGGCGACGATCCGAAGAAGCGCCGCAAGGTGGTGCGCAAGAAGCCGCCGGAGGGCTTCGTCAACTGGTCGCAGAACACCTTCGAGAAGCTCATCGCCGCCGACCCCGAACCGCTCACCTCCCGCTTCCGGGTCACCCACGCCATGCTGCTGTCGGTCATCGCCCGCCCGGGCAACGCCTTCACCGCCATGCGCCGGCTGCTGGAGGACAACCACGAGCCGCGCCGGAAGCAGCTCCGGCACATCCGCCGCGCCATCGCGATCTACCGCTCCCTCCTCGACGGCGGCGTGGTCGAGCAGCTCGACGAGCCGGACCCGCAGGGCCGCATCGTGCGCCTGACCGTCGACCTCCAGCAGGACTTCGCGCTCCAGCAGCCGCTGTCGACCTTCGCGCTCGCCGCCTTCGACCTCCTCGACCCCGAGTCCCCCTCCTACGCCCTCGACATGGTCTCCGTGGTGGAGTCCACCCTCGACGACCCCCGGCAGATCCTCGCCGCCCAGCAGAACAAGGCGCGCGGCGAGGCGGTCGCGGAGATGAAGGCGGACCGCGTCGAGTACGAGGAGCGGATGGAGCGGCTGATGGACATCGGCTACCCCAAGCCGCTGGAGGAGCTGCTCTCCCACGCCTACGGCCTCTACCGCAAGAGCCACCCGTGGGTCGGCGACCACCCCCTCTCCCCCAAGTCGGTCATCCGTGACATGTACGAACGGGCCATGACCTTCGGCGAGTTCGTCTCCTTCTACGAACTGGCCCGCACCGAGGGCATCGTGCTGCGCTACCTCGCCAGCTCCTACAAGGCGCTGGACCACACCGTGCCGGACGAGCGGAAGTCCGAGGACTTCGAGGACATCGTCGCCTGGCTCGGCGAGATGGTCCGCCAGGTCGACTCCAGCCTGCTGGACGAGTGGGAGCAACTGGCCAACCCGGCGGAGGAGTCCGCCGAGGAGGCCATGGAGCACGCCGACCAGGTGCGCCCGGTGACGGCCAACGCGCGCGCCTTCCGGGTCCTCGTACGCAACGCGCTCTTCCGCCGGGTGGAGCTGGCGGCGCTCGACGACGCGGACGAGCTGGGCGCGCTGGACGAGGAGTCCGGCTGGGACGCGGAGCGCTGGGGCGAGGCACTGGACGCGTACTGGGAGGAGTACGAGGACATCGGCACCGGGCCGGACGCCCGCGGGCCGCGGCTGCTGCGGATCGAGGAGGACCCGCAGCACGCGCTGTGGCGCGTCCGCCAGACCTTCGCCGACCCGGAGGGCGACCACGACTGGGGCATCTCCGCGGAAGTGGACCTGACCGCCTCCGACGCCGAGGGCCGCGCCATCCTGCGCGTCACCGACGTCGGCCCGCTGAGCGGGCCGAAGGGCTGACCCGCCCCACGCACCGCCAAGCGGGTCGGCGGGCAGCGGGCAGCGGGCAGCGGGCAGCGGGCAGCGGGTCAACGAACGGCACTCGGCAGACGGCAGTCGGCGCACCGCGGGTCAGCGGCCGAGCGGTCCGCAGTCGGCGGGCCAGGGGCCGGCGGTCAGCGGTCAGCGTCGGCGGGTCTGCCACCCCGCCGGCCGGCCACCCCGCCGGCCGGCCGCCGCGCCCCCGACGCCGCAGGCCCCGGCCGCGCACCGACGACCTGCCGGCCTCCGACCGCGCCCTCCTTCAGCTAGGCAGTCCCACAAGCCCGCCCGGGGCCGCCCCGCGTCAGCGTGGCAGGCCCGTGCGGCGTCTGCGGCCGGCGCGCAGCCAGTTGAGGCTGCCGCGCCGTGGTCGCGCCGACCCCGCGGGGCGCGCCGGCGGCGCGCCTCCCGGGGGTGCACCGCCAGGTGGCGCGGCGGGGGCCGGGAGCGGGCTCGCGGGCAGCAGCGTCCGCTCGACCCGTGCCGCGTTCAGCTCCACCGCCAGGCCGAGCCGGAAGCCCAGCGCCTCCGCGTCGGACTCCGCCAGCAGCACGCCCTCCGCCACCCGGCGGGCCGCCTCGCTGCCCCCGCGCACCGGGGCGACCAGCTCCGCCCGCCGCTCGACGACGCACGCCCGCTCCCCGGCGTCGGGCACCTCCTCCGCCAGCTCCGCGTCGCTCAGCACCGCCGCGTACGCGCCCGCCCGCTCCCACGGATCCACCCGCTCCGCGAGAAGCTGCTCCACCCGCCGCTGCCGCCAGCCGCGGGCCCGGCCGTCCGCGCCGTCGGCCAGCTCCCCGCGCATCGCCGGCGGCAGCACTCCGCGCAGCAGCCCCGGCTCCCGCTCCCCGAACTCCGCCACCTCCGCGGCGAGATACAGCCAGACCACGACCCGGTACCGGTTCACGTAGAACCGCGCGGGCGCGAAGCACCCCGCCCGCGCCAGCCGCGTGAACCGGACGGGCGAGATGCCCAGCTCCTCCGCGCCCGCCACCGTCCCGACCAGCCGCAGCCGCTCACGCAGCGCAGCCGGCTCCGCTCCTGCCCCGGCGCCCCCGGCGCCGTCCTGCGCCCGCAGCCGCGCCACCTCGGCGCGCGCCACCCGGCGCCGCTCGCCGGCCCGCCGCGGCGGCTCCGTCAGCACCAGCCCGAGCTGCACCGCCAGCTCCAGGTCACGCGGCAGCAGCCCCAGCTCCGCCGCCGCCCGGCCGAACGGCAGCGGCTCCGCCCGCTCCCCCGCCCCGCCGACCGTCCGCGCACCCGCACCCGCACCCGCACCCGCACCCGCATAAATCCGTACCGCCATGACATTTCCCCCGTCGTCGCTCGAAAAGCCCCTTCGCGGTTACTCTCAGTGACGACTGTAGCGCGTCGCTCCCCGCCCCGCCTCCCCCTGTGGATAACGTGCTCCCATGGGCGAGAAGATGACCGACGAAGAGTGGCGCACCTTCGTCTCCGCAGGCACCCGCACCGGCAAGCTGGCCACCGTCCGCGCCGACGGCAGCCCCCACGTGGCCCCGATCTGGTTCGTGCTCGACGGCGACGACTTCGTCTTCAACACCGGCGTGCACACCGTCAAGGGCCGCAACCTCACGCGCGACGGCCGCGCCGCCCTCTGCGTCGACGACGAGCGCCCGCCGTACTCGTTCGCCCTGCTCTCCGGCAGCGCCCGGCTCAGCGAGGACCTGGACGAGATGCGCCGCTGGGCTACGACCATCGCCACCCGCTACATGGGCGGGCAGCTCGCCGAGGAGTACGGCGCGCGCAACGCCGTCCCCGGCGAACTCCTCGTCCGCGTCCGCATCGACAAGGTGGCCTCCGAAGCCCGCGTCGCCGACTGACACCGCCCGGCGCGCCGGGCACAGCTCATCCCACCGGCTCCGTGCCGACCGTGTCGAGCAGCCGGGCGGTGTGCACCCGCCCGGCGTACTCGACCAGCCTGATCAGCACCTCCTTGCCGGAGTCGCGGTCGCGGGCGTCGCACAGCACGACGGGCGTGCCCTGATCGAGGTCCAGAGCGCGGGCGACCTCGTGGGCGCCGTAACTGCGCGACTCGGGAAAGCAGTTCACCGCGACGATGAACGGGATGCTGCGGTGCTCGAAGTAGTCCACCGCCGGGAAGCAGTCCTGAAGCCTGCGGGTGTCGGCCAGCACGACCGCGCCCAGCGCGCCGGTGGCCAGCTCGTCCCAGAGGAACCAGAAGCGGTCCTGACCGGGCGTGCCGAACAGGTAGACCGCGAGCCCGGCGCGGATCGTGATCCTGCCGAAGTCCATCGCCACGGTGGTCGTGTTCTTCTCGTCCACGCCGCCCGTGTCGTCGACGGCCGTGCCGACCTCGCTCAACTGCTCCTCGGTGCGCAGCGGACGGATCTCGCTGACGGAGCCGACCAGGGTGGTCTTGCCCACCCCGAAGCCACCGGCGATGAGGATCTTCAGCGCCAGCGCGTCGTCGACCCTGCGGTCAGAGGGCGCGGAGTCCATCGATCACTTCTCTCAGGATCTTCTCGTCTGGAAGTTGCGCGGGCGGTACGGGCCTGCTGACCCGTACGCAGCCGAGTTCGACCAGGTCGCCGAGGAGCACCCGTACCACACCTACCGGCAGATCGGTCTCCGCCGCCAGCTCGGCGACGGACTGGGTCTCGACCCGGCAGAGGTCGACGAGCGCCAGGTGCTCGGGACCGAACGTCTCGGTCTCCTTCCCCGCGGCCTCGAACGCCTCTTCCTCCAGGTCGATCAGCGCGATGAGGTCGAACCGCACGGTGGTGGTCACCGGCCGGGTCCGGCCTCCGGTCATCGCGTACGGGCGGACCAGGGGACCGGCCTCGGCGTCATACCAGTGACTGCCGTGGTGCGGAGGGGTGCCACTCATATCTTCAGTCATAACGTGTCACCGCCGTGCTCAGCCCGGATTCCGCGGCTTCGCTGCGGCCGTTCTCGGTGCGGTGTATAGATGCTCGCCCACCCGTGTGACCAGGCGGGCCATCTCGTACGCGACGAGACCCATGTCCGCCGTCGCGGCGCTGAGTACGGCAAGACAGGAACCGTCCCCGGCCGCGGCGACGAAGAGGAAGCCGTCGTCCATCTCGACCACCGTCTGCCGCACGCCGCCGGCGCGGAAGTGCCGCCCGGCGCCCTTGGCGAGGCTGTGGAACCCGGACGCGACCGCCGCCAGGTGCTCGGCGTCCTCGCGGGAGAGGGTTCTGGAGTTGCCGACCGCCAGGCCGTCGCCGGAGAGCACCACGGCGTGACGCACGTCGGCGACGCGCCGGACCAGGTCGTCCAGCAGCCAGTCGAGTCCCCCGGATCTGTACGTTTTCACGGTGTCGGGCTCGATCATGGGCGATCTCCTTCCCTCGGGGTGTGCGCGGTCTCGTCCGACTCCCGGCGCTCGCCGTCCGGTTCGCCGTCGTACGGGCGGCCCGCGGGGAGGCCGCCGCCGCGTAACCAGCCGCTGCGGTAGGCGGCCATGCGTGCGCGCGCCTCTTCCGGCGTGCGCTCCCGCGGTGCGCGGGCACCCGCGGCGCCGGGCTCCCCGTCCGCTCCGGCATCCGCCTCGCCGGTCCCAGCCGCGCCGTCCGCGCCGTCCCCGGCGTCCGTGCCGCAGCCGTCCGGGTCCGGCTCCAGGCGCAACTGCGGCGCCATGCTGGCCTGTCGTACGCGCCTGGGCAGCTCCGTGACGTCCCCCGGCGACTGGACGGCAGCCGCCTCCTGCCCGGCGCGCCCGGCGAACGCCGCGGCCCCGCCCGCGGCGGCCCCGTCCGCCGTCTCCGTGCCCGGGGCCGCCCCCGCGCCGCCCCCGGGCACGCCGTCGGCCGCCCCGCCGGCCGCCCCGTCCGCCGTAGCACCCGCCAGACCCACGCCCAGCCGGGCCCGCAGCAGGACGGCGTCCTCCCGCGAGGCCAGCACCGGCCGGTCGTCCGCCGGACCCACGGCCGGCCCCCCGCGCGCCGGCCCCGCGCTCCGCGGCCCCGGCAGCGCCCGCCCGGCCCGCCGCTCCGGCAGCCCGTTCTCCGTGACGGGCCCACCGTTCTCCACGACGCGCCAGCCGTCGTCCCCGACACGCCGGCCGTCGTCCGCGCCGCCCGCCCCGCCGCTCCCGCCCGCCCCGTTCCGCGACGGCATCGCGGGTGACCCCGGCAGCCCCGGCAGTCCCGCCGCCCCGGACCCGCCCGGCACCGGCGGGAACGGCCGCGACGGCAACCCGTCCGACCCCCCGGCCACCGGCTCCGGTCCCCCCTCGACCGCCGCCTGAAGCAGCGCCGTCGGCAGCAGCACCACCACCGTCGTCCCCCCGTACGCCGACTCCCGCAGGCTGACCTGGATCCCGTGCCGCGCCGCGAGCCGGCTGACGACGAACAGCCCCAGCCGGTCGCTGTCGAAGAGGTCCAGCGCCTCCGACTGCCGGATCCGCCGGTTCGCCGCGGCCAGCGCCTCCTTGCCCATGCCCAGTCCGCGGTCCTCGACCTCGATGGCGAAGCCGTTGCCGACCTGCTCCCCGTAGACCCGCACCTTGGTGTGCGGGGGCGAGAACTGCGCGGCGTTCTCCACCAGTTCCGCCAGCAGATGCGTCAGGTCGGCCACGGCCGCGCCCACCACGGCCGCGTCCGACAGTGCCCGCACCTCCACGCGCGCATAGTCCTCCACCTCGGAGACCGCGGCCCGCACCACGCTCTGGAGAGGCACCGGCATCCGCCACGCGCGGCCGGGAGCCGCGCCGGAGAGGATGATCAGGCTCTCGGCGTGCCGCCGCATGCGGGTGGTGAGGTGGTCGAGCCGGAAGAGGTCGTCCAGTTCCTCGGGGTCCTCGGCGCGCCGCTCCATGCTGTCCAGCAGGGCGAGTTGGCGGTGGACGAGGACCTGGCTGCGCCGGGCGAGGTTGACGAACACCCCGGAGATGCCGTTCGCCAGCTCGGCCCGCTCGACGGCGGCGCGCAGCGCCGCCCGGTGCACCGTGGTCAGCGCGTCGCCGACCTGCGCCATCTCGTCGTCGCCGGGATCGCCCCGGGGCGCTTCGCCGGCGATGTCGATCTCCTGCCCCGCGCGCAGCCTGCGCATCGCGTACGGCAGCTTGCGGCGGGCGAGTTCGAGCGCGGAGTTGCGCAGCCCGACGAGTTCGACGATCAGGCCGCGGCCTATCCGCACCGAGATGAGCAGGGACGCGGCCACGGCGGCCAGGCCGAGGACCGCGGCGGCGCCCGAGGGGGTGAGCACCCCGTCGGGGACGGGGTCGGTGCGGCCGGCCGCGGCGTGCTCCCGGCCGACGTCGCGGAAGGCGCCGGCCACGTCCGCGTACGGGCCCGCCCACTTTCCGGCCGGGGCGGCGGCGACGGCGTCGGCGCCGGAGTCCGCGGCGGTCACGGCCTCCTCCAGCGCCCCGAGGGTGCGGTACGCCTCGCTCTCGCGGGCCCGCCGCCACACCTTGGCCTCGTCGCCGCCGAGGTCGGCGGCCGAGCCCTGCTCCAGCGCGGCGCGGGCGGAGCCGGCGGCGGCGAAGGCGCGGTGGTGGGCGGCGCTGAGCGAGCCGCGCACCTGCCCGGCGGCCAGGAGCGCGTCCTCGCGGGCGAGCATCTCGCCGGCCCGGGCGAGGTCCAGGACCACGCGGGCCTCGGACGCCGCTCCGGCGTCCTGGATGCCGGTCAGCGCGCCGGAGACGCCGAAGGCGCGGTCGACGGCCGCGGTGTACTGCGTGTACGTCCGGGACCAGCCCGTCGTACGCGCCTCCACCTCGGCACGCAGCCGGCCCAGCGACTCCGTCTCCGTGACGAAGTCGTGGAGCCGCCGGGCGACGTCCCCGGGCAGGTCGGCGCCGTCGGCGACGGTGTGCCCGCCTTCGAGCCGCAGCCGGTCGACGGCCCGGTCGCTGCGGATCGTCGCCGCCCCGTAGGCGCCGCGGCGCTCGTCGCCGGGTCCGGCGAGATAGCCCGCCGCGGCGCGCCGTTCGTCCTGGAGCGCCGCGACGGCGGCGGCGAGCGGCTGGCGCACCCGGGTCTCGATCTCTTCGAGCTGGCGCAGCCGGGAGACGTCCTGTGCGGTGCCGACGGTCGCGTAGCCCCACAGCGCGATCAGCGAGACGACCGGCACGGCCAGCAGGCAGATGACCCGGGCGCGTACGGTACGGGGCCCGAGCCGCCGGCGCCGCCCGCGGTGCCCGTTCGCGGACGGCGTCTTCTGCGCACCGGGCCCCTCTAAACCCCCGGAAGCCTCCGATCCTGCGGAACCCCCGGTGCTCTCCCCGTCCGGCAGGTACGCGCGCTCCCGGCCGCCCGGCCCCGGCCCGGCCTTCTCGGCGCGCGGCCCCGCGTGCGCCCGCCGCCCGCGCGCCGGCGCGGGCACCGGCGGCGCGGCACCACCGTCCGGGCGCCCCGCGGGCCGCTCTGACGGGGTACCGGACGGGCCGCTCGGCGGGGTGCTGTCCGGGGTTCGCATGGCCACCTCATATCGGGTTTGCGGGGGCCGGCCCACTCCCGCGGGGTCCGTCCGGCCGGTGTGCGGGCGCGGGGCGGCCCTAGGCCGCGCCTGGCGCCCGGGTCAGGCGCTGGGCGGAGACGGTGGCGGCGCGTTCGGCGGCGGTCGGGGTGAGCGCGACGAACGCCGAGGTGAGGAAGAGGTACGAGCCGAGGCCGAGGGCCAGCGGGAAGACGAACTGCGTGGCGGTGGCCCCGGTCAGGGCCTCGGGCGAGGGTGCGACGGTCACGGACACGGCGGCCATCCCGGTGTAGTGCATGCTCGTGACCGCCGCCCCCATGACGAGGGAGGCGAGCCCCACGGCAAGCGGTGAGCGGATGTTGAGCGCGGCCCACAGCGCGGCGGTGGCGGTGGCCACCGCGATGAGGACGGAGAGCGCCGCGGCCGGGAGGTCGTAGCCGACCGAGCCGTGCAGGCGCAGGGCGGACATCCCGATGTAGTGCATGGCGGCCACGCCCAGGCCGGTGGCGAGGCCGCCGGCCAGCAGGGCGGCGCCGCGGGCGCGGCCGTGGCCGACGGCGAAGGCCCCGGCACCGGCGACCGACATGGCGACCACGAGGCTGAGGACGGTGCGGGGGATGTCGTAGCGGATCTCGGTGCCGCTGACGCTGAAGCCGAGCATGGCGATGAAGTGCATCGTCCAGATGCCGGTCCCGATGGCGGAGGCGGCGGTCAGCAGCCAGTTGCGCCGGGAGCGGGCGGTGGGGGCCGCCAGCGCCTGGACCGTGCAGCGCAGCCCGAGCGCGGCGCCGATGCACGCCATCGCGTACGAGAGGACGGGTGTCAGCCACCCGTAGGCTGCGTGGTCGAGGTGTCCCATGTCTCAGGGACGCTAGTCCGGTTGGGGGCGCACGACCGGGGCGCATGCCAAACCTGACTGAATTTGACAGAGTCATGCTCTCGGCCGATCAGGCCAAGCCTAAAGAGGCACAACTCTGGCAAATTTGTTATGGCATATGCCTCGCGGTCGCGTGCCTCCGCGAGAGGGGCGCACGGTCAGCGGCCGAGCTCCTTGCGTGACACCCTCTTGAGCCTGCGGCGCTGGCCGGGGTCGAGGGCCAGGTAAGCGGCCACCGGCACACCGACGATCACCAGCACGGCGATCCAGAACGAGGTCAACCACCACAGCAGCAAGCCGACCGCCACCCCGCCGGCCGCGACCTTCCCTCGATTCGACATCTTCCTGCCTCCCACAGCGGCGGCACACCGCCCTCGACTGGGGAACGGCCGCGCCGCTCCCCCGGTTCCTTTATCCCATGACCGGAGCCGGAGGGCGTCATACATGTGGATGAGGGGCCCATTACGGGACGGGAGCCCGTTACGGGACAGGCGGGGTCCGCAGCGGCTCGCCGACCTCGTGCATGTGCTCCAGCGCCAGCCGGTACGACTCCACCGCGCTGGTCTGCGCGTACGGCAGCCCGAGCGACGCGCAGTGCGCGCGCACCAGCGGCTGGACGCGGCGCAGGTTCGGCCGGGGCATGTTGGGGAAGAGGTGGTGCTCGATCTGGTAGTTCAGCCCGCCCATGAGCCAGTCGGTGACGGCGCCGCCGCGCACGTTGCGGGAGGTGAGCACCTGGCGGCGCAGGTGGCCCCAGTCGTCGTCGCCCGACTCGGGCATCTCCATGCCCTTGTGGTTGGGCGCGAAGCACATCCCCAGGTGCAGGCCGAAGACCGCGTGCTGCACCAGCGCGAAGACGACCGCCTTGCCGGGTGACATGGCGGTCAGCAGCAGGGCCGCGTAGCCGATCACGTGGGCGCTGAGGAGGACGGCTTCGAGGCGGCGCTCGCGCGGCTCCTGGAGGCGCAGGTCCTGCCAGCTCGACACCTTCAGCGCGATGCCCTCCAGGAGCAGCATCGGGAAGAACAGGGCCGCCTGGTGGCGGGTGAGCCAGCGGGAGAAGCCCTCGCGCTGCGCGGCCTGGCGCTGGGTCCACACCAGGGCGCCGACGCCGACGTCCGGGTCCTTGTCGACGTGGTTGGGGTTGGCGTGGTGGCGGTTGTGCTTGTCCGTCCACCAGTGGTAGCTCATGCCGATCAGCAGGTTGCCGTGGAAGAGCCCGAGGGCGCGGTTGCTCCGCCGGGTGCCGGCGATCTGCGCGTGGCCGGAGTCGTGGCCGATGAAGGCCGTCCGGGTGGTGAAGACGGCTGCGGGCACCGCGAGGAACAGGGTCCACCACGAGTTGCCGACCACGTGGATCGCGACGCCCGTGGCGGCCAGCGCCAAAAGGGTGATCGCGATGCTGAGCCCGTACCAGCCGCGCCGCCGCCGCAGCAGTCCGGCGGCCTTCACCTCTCGCAGCAGGGGGGTGAACTCCGAACTCCTGGTGGGCGGCGACCCCTTGGGGGTCGGCGTGGCAGTGGCCTGCGGCATGGCGCCTCCGGTCTCTCGGTTCGAGGACCTCGACGCTACGGGACCGGACAGCTCGGCGCGGTGACGTCAGCACCCGGAACGCCCGGGTGCAATCCACCCGGCACAAGGTAGTGCCAGATACACCCCGTGCACCGCCGCCAGCGTAAAAGTGAAGTTGATCACGCTGGCAAGGCGTCCGGATTCGCGAAGCCTGGGGTACTCTCGACCGCCCAGTAGTCAAACTTGAGGAGTGCGTCCGTACGTGACCGCCCTTCCCCCGCTCGCCCGCTGCGCCGCCTTTTTCCTCCCCGCCGACCCCGCCCGCACGGGCCGGATGGCCTTCTGGCTCCCGGCCGCCGACCAGGACGAATCCGCCGCCGGCCCGCCCGGCCACGCCCGCGGCACCCGCGCCGAGCTGACCATCGCCGTCCCCGGCGGCACCCGCGAGGTGCCGGCGCTGCTGCTGCCCGCCGCGGACGCGGTGCCCGTGCTCACCCGCGCGCGGGCGGCGCACGCCGCCGGCGCGCACGGCGTGCACCCGGCGGCCGTGTTCTGGGGCGCCGCCGCGCTGCTGGCGCTGCGGCTCGCCGCCCGCGGCAAGCTGCTGCCGGGGCTGAGCGAGGGCGCGTACGACGCCTGGCGCTGCGGGCCGCTGCCCGAGGACGACGTGCGGCACCTGCGGGAGCTGGCGGCGTCGATGCCGCCGGAGGCGCACGCGGCACCCCTGCCGCCGGCGGGAGGCGCGTACGGAACGGCGGGAGCCGGTGCGTACGCGCCGGAGGGCCGCCCCGGCTCGTACGATCCGGACACCGCCCGCGCCGATGGCCCGGACGACGGCCGCCCCGTGCTCCTGCCCGACCCCGAGCGGCTGCTGCGCGCCTTCCTCGACGCCGTCGCCGACGGCCTGCCCCGCTCCCCCGCCGCCGTGCTCGCGGCCGGCGGCCGGGCCTTCGCCGCGCCCGAGCCGCGGCACGTCCCCGAGCAGCGCGCCTGGGCCGACGACGTCGCCGCCGGGCACGACGCGGGCGTACGGGTCTCGCTGCGCGTCGAGATGGACACCACCGGCGCCCGCCCCGCCTTCCGCGCCGTCGTCCAACTGCACGGCACCGCCGATCCCACCCTCCTGGCCGATGCCGCCGACGTCTGGGCCGGCACCGCCGCCCACTTCGGCCCCGGCGCCCGCATGCAGGCCCTGCTCACCCTGCGTCGCGCCGCCCACGCCTGGGACGCGCTCACCCCGCTGCTGTCGGCCGCCGTCCCCGACGCCGTCGACCTGGGCGACGACGACCTCGCCGCGCTCCTCGGCCCCGGCGCCCGCGACCTGGCCGCGGCCGGCGTCGAGATCCACTGGCCCCGCGACCTGACCCGCCACCTCACCGCCCGCGCCGTCGTCGGCCCCGCCGACGACCCGGAGGGGCGGCACGCCGGCCCCTCCTACCTGTCCGCCGACGCGCTCGTCGCGTTCGGCTGGCGCTACGCGGTCGGCGACGTGGAGCTGACCCGCGCCGAGCTGGACCGGCTCGCCGAGGCGGCCCGCCCGGTCGTGCGGCTGCGCGACCGGTGGGTGCTGGTCGACCCCGAGTCCGTACGCCGTGCGCTGGACCGCAAAAATGCCGACCTGACCCCCGTCGACGCCCTCGGCGCCGCGCTCACCGGCGAGATCGACGACCCGGCCGTGCCCGGCGGGCGCGTCGAGGTCGCCGCGAGCGGCTGGCTCGACACCCTGCGCGAGCGCATCGCCGACCCGGAGCGGCAGAGCGAGCCGACCGTCCCGCCCGCGGCCCTCGCCGCCACCCTGCGCGACTACCAGTTGCGCGGGCTCGGCTGGCTGCGCCGCATGACCTCGCTCGGCCTCGGCGGCTGCCTCGCCGACGACATGGGCCTGGGCAAGACCATCACGCTCATCTCCCTGCACCTCGACCGGCAGGAGCACGACGAGACCGGCGGGCCCACGCTCGTGGTCTGCCCGGCCTCGCTGCTGGGCAACTGGCAGCGGGAGATCGAGCGCTTCGCCCCCGGCACGCCGGTGCGGCGCTTCCACGGCGCCGGCCGGTCGCTGGCGGCGCTCGCGGACGGCGAGTTCGTGCTCACGACGTACGGGACGATGCGGCTGGACGCCGGGCAACTGGCCGGGGCCGGCTGGTCCCTCGTCGTCGCCGACGAGGCGCAGCACGTCAAGAACCCTTTCTCGGCGACCGCGAAGGCGCTGCGCACCATCCCGTCCCGCGCGCGGGTCGCGCTGACCGGCACGCCGGTGGAGAACAACCTCTCCGAGCTGTGGGCGATCCTCGACTGGACCACCCCCGGCCTGCTCGGCCCGCTGCGCCGGTTCCGTACGCGCTACGCGGACGCGGCCGAATCGGGGGTGGACGCCGACGCCGCCGAGCGGCTGGCCCGGCTCGTACGCCCCTTCCTGCTGCGCCGCAAGAAGTCCGACCCGGGCATCGCGCCGGAGCTGCCGCGCAAGACCGAGACCGACCGGGCGGTGGCGCTGACGGCCGAACAGGCCGGGCTGTACGAGGCGGTGGTGCGCGAGACGCTTGCGGAGATCGCCGAGGCGGACGCCATGGTCAGACGCGGACTGATCCTGAAGCTGATGACCGCGCTGAAGCAGATCTGCAACCACCCGGCGCAGTATCTGAAGGAGGACGCCCCGCGCATCCCCGGCCGCTCGGGGAAGCTCGAACTCCTTGACGAGCTGCTGGACGTGATCCTCGCCGAGGGCGGGAGCGTGCTGGTCTTCACGCAGTACGTGCAGATGGCCCGCCTGCTCAAGACGCATCTCGCGGCGCGTGGCGTCCCCGCCCAACTGCTCCACGGCGGCACGCCGGTGCCGGAGCGGGAGGAGATGGTACGGCGCTTCCAGGACTGCCCCCCGGACGAGGCCCCGCCGGTCTTCCTGCTCTCGCTGAAGGCCGCCGGCACCGGCCTCAACCTCACCCGCGCCGGCCACGTCGTGCACTACGACCGCTGGTGGAACCCCGCCGTCGAGGCGCAGGCCACCGACCGCGCGTACCGCATCGGGCAGACCCAGCCCGTGCAGGTGCACCGGCTCATCGCCGAGGGCACGATCGAGGACCGCATCGCGCGGATGCTCCAGCACAAGCAGGGCCTCGCGGACTCCGTCCTCGGCGGCGGCGGCGAGGCGGCGATCACGGAACTGTCCGACGGGCAACTGGCGGAGCTGGTCCGGCTGGCCGGGCCGCGAGGGGGCGAGTGATGACGGAAGCCGAGGAGCTGACCTTCGAGGCGCTGCCGCCGAGCCAGGGCCGCGGGTTCGCCCGCACCTGGTGGGGGCTGGCCTGGCAGAAGGCGCTGGAGGACACGGTGCTGGACGCAACGCTGCTGCGGCGCGGGCGCAAGCACGCCCGTGCGGGCGCCGTGGGCGCGGTCGCGGTGCGGCCGGGGCGGATCACGGCGCGGGTGCTGGGCGCGGACCGTACGCCGTACCGCACGGACGTGCTCGTGCAGCAGCTCGACGACGCCGACTGGGAGCGGCTGCTGGACACCATCGCCGACCGTGCCGGCCACATCGCGGCCCTGCTGGACCGGGACATGCCGCCGGAGCTGGACGAGGACGCGGCGGCGGCCGGGGTGTCGCTGCTGCCGGGGATCGGGGACCTCCAGCCGGAGTGCGGCTGCGGGGAGTGGGACCACTGCGAGCACACGGCGGCGCTGAGTTACCTGGTGGCGCGGCTGCTGGACGCGGACCCGTTCGTGCTGCTGCTGATGCGGGGGCGGGGCGAGGCGAGGCTGCTGGCGGACCTCCAGGAACGGAGCGCGGCGCGGGGCTCCGCGGCGGACGCGGGCACGGCGGGGGACGCGGGCCTCGCGGGGGCGGCCGGGGTGCGGGCGGACGAGGCGTACGCGGCGGCGGGGTCGCTGCCGCCGCTGCCGCCCGCGCCGGAGCCGGTCGCGGAGCCGGGCACGCCCCCGGTGCTCACCGGCGGCACGGAACCGGCGCCGGGGGTGGACGTGGCGGCACTGGAGTTCCTGGTCGCGGACACGGCGGTACGGGCCCGCCGGCTGCTCGCCGACGCGCTGTCGCCGGGCCACGCGCGGACGCCGCTGCCGCGGGAGCTGACGGAGCCGGAGGACGCGGTACGGATGGCGGCGACGGCCGCGCCGGACGGTGCGGGGGCGCGTATCGCCGTACGGCTGGCCGGCGGCAGCGGGCGCGACCGGGGCGGGATGGCGCGTGCGGTACGGGCCTGGCGGCACGGCGGTGCCGCGGGCCTCGCGGTGCTGGAGGACGATTGGACCCCGGACCCGGCGGCCCTGGCCCGCGCGAAGGACCAGTTGGCCGCCGCCTGGGACCCGGACACCCGCCCCGACCTGCGCGCGGCGGGCAGCCGCTGGACGGCGGTGGGCACGGGCGCCCAGCTCCGCTACGGCCGCGACGGCCGCTGGTGGCCGTACCGCAAGGAGGGCACCGCCTGGACCCCGGCGGGCCCCCCGGCCCCGGACCCGGCGGCGGCCCTGGCCACGGTCTTGGAGGAGACCTGACCCGGGGTGCCCCCGCGACGGGCCGCAGGCGGACCACACCGCCGCCTGCGGCGTGCGGCGATCTGCACAAGGCGCACGGGCCCCGGGGCGTTGGCCGCCCCGGGGCCCGCCCTGCTCAGGCCGCCGACGGGATCGGCTGTGGCGGGGGCGGGCCCACGTAGCGGGCCGCGGGGCGGATGATCTTGCTGTCCTCCGCCTGCTCCAGCACGTTCGCGCTCCAGCCCACCACCCGCGCCGCCGCGAACGTCGGCGTGAACATCTCCCGCGGCAGCCCGCACTGCTCCATCACCACGCCCGCGTAGAACTCCACGTTCGTGTGCAGCTCCCGCCCCGGCTTCAGCTCCGCGAGTATCTCCACCACCCGCCGCTCGACCTGCACCGCGAACTCCGCCAGCGGCCCGCCGAACGACTCCGCGTACCCGCGCAGCAGCCGAGAGCGCGGATCCTCCGTGCGGTAGACCGCGTGCCCGAAGCCCATGATCCGCTCGCCCGCCAGCACCCGTTCGCGGATCCACGGGTCGATGCGGTCCGGCGTGCCGATGGCGTCGAGCGCGTCCAGCGCCCGGCTCGGCGCGCCGCCGTGCAGCGGCCCGGAGAGCGCGCCCACCGCGCCGACCAGGCACGCGGCCAGGTCCGCCCCGGTGGAGGCGATGGTGCGGGCGGTGAAGGTGGAGGCGTTGAAGCCGTGGTCGACGGTGGAGATCAGGTACGCCTCGATCGCCCGCGCGCGGGCGGGGTCGGGCTCCTCGCCGGTGAGCATGTACAGGTAGTTGGCGGCGTACGGCAGGTCGTCGCGCGGCTCTACGGGTTCCTGCCCCTGGCCGATGCGGTGCAGCGCGGTCAGCAGCGTGGGCACCATCGCGCACGCGGCGAGCGCGTTCTCGCGGCGCTGCGCCGGCGTCAGGTCGTACAGCGGCCGGAAGCCGGCCGCCGCGCCTGCCTGGGAGAGCGCGGTGCGCAGCCCGGCGAGCGGGCCGGCGAGCACGCACGAGCGGGCGATGCCCGGCAGCGCGTCGCGCAGGTCGGCCGGCAGGTGGCGCAGCGCGGCGGTGCGCGCGGTGAACGCGGCGCGCTGCGCGGTGTCCGGCAGCTCGCCCTCGAACATCAGGTGCCAGACGTCCTCGAAAGTGCGCTCGCGGGCGAGGTCCACCGCGGAGTACTGGCGGTAGTGGTAGAAGCCCTCGCGTCCGCGTACGTCGCCCAGCCGGGTCTCGGTGACGACGACGCCGCTGAGCCCCCGCGGGGCGGGGGCCGGGGCGTCAGCCCGGGGTGTGGCCATGCCGGTCTTCCTCTCTCCGATATTGATTCGACTGTCCACCCTTGATTCAATGGGTGTCAATCTTGATTGGATCAACGTGAACGGTGGGAGCCGATGGACGAGCTGAGCACCCGCGAGGCCGCCGAGCGGCTGGGCGTGAAGCCCGAGACCGTCTACGCCTACGTCAGCCGGGGCCTGCTGAGCAGCCGCAAGTCGCCCGGGGGCCGCGGCAGCCGGTTCGACGCCCGGGAGGTCGACGCGCTCGCCCGCCGCCACCGCCGTCCGCACGCCGCCGCCGCGGAGGACGGCGAGAGCCCGGCGGGCGCCCTGGTCCGCACGGGCATCACGCTCATCGAGCGCGACCGGTACTTCTTCCGCGGCGTCGACGCCGCCGCGCTGGCCGCGGCGTACGGCTACGAGGAGGTCGCCGACTGGCTGTGGACCGGCCGGCTCACCCCCGGCATCCGGTTCACCGCCCCGCCCGAGCTGCTGACCGCCGCCACCGCCGCCGTCGCCGCACTCCCCGCCCACGCGGGCCCCGTCGACCGGCTGCGCGCCGCCGCGGTCGCCGCCGCCGCGGCCGACCCGCTGCGCTTCGACCTCGCCGACGACGCCGTCCGCGCCACGGCCCGCGGCCTGGTCGCCACCATGGCCACCGCGCTCCCCCTCGCCGGCCCCGCGCACGGCCCGTCCGCCCCCGTGGCCCGCCGGCTGTGGGCGCGGCTGACGGCGCTGCCGGCCGACGCCGACTCCGTACGCTGCCTGGACACCGCGCTCACCCTGCTCATCGACCACGACCTGGCCGCGTCCACCCTCGCCACCCGCGTCGCCGCCTCCGCCCACGCGCACCCGTACGCCGTGGTCACCACCGGCCTCGGCGCCCTCGACGGCCCGCTGCACGGCGCCGCGAGCGGCCTCGCGCACCGGATGCTCGCCGAGGTGCTGGCGCGCGGGAGCGCCGCCGCGGTGGTCTCCGACCACCTGCGCGCAGGGCGCCGCGTCCCGGGCCTGGGGCACCGGCTCTATCCGGGCGAGGACCCGCGCGCCGAGGCCCTGTTCGCGCTGCTGGACGGCATCCCGCGGGCCGCGGCGGCCCTGGCCGCCGCCAGGGAGGTCGCCGAGATCACCGCCCGGCACGCGTCCGTACGGCCGAACGTCGACCTGGCGCTGGCCGTGCTGTCGGTGTCGGCCGGTATGCCGCCGGAGGCCGGCGAAACGGTGTTTGCGGTGGCACGCACGGCCGGCTGGGTCGCGCACGCGCTTGAGGAGTACGCCGAGCGCCCCCTGCGCATGCGTCCGAGCGGCCGTTACACCGGTCCGCCCCCCGAACAACCCCTCCCATAGACGGCGTTACGGATCATGTGCCCGCCTCCGTTACATGCTCGCAATGACCGGGGCGGCGACACGCGCGTAGACCGGTGGCAGGATGCGGAATCCAGCAGCGCACAACCAGCGCCGCCCTGCCCAGGAGGCACCGTGTCGTACCGCCCCCCGCTGCCGCTCATAGCCATTGGCGCGGCGGCCGTGCTCCTCGCCGGGTGCAGCAGCACCGAGAAGTCCGGGCAGAGCGGCGAGGTGTCGCTCGTCGAGGACGGGAAGCTGCTCAACTGCACCGGACTGCCGTACGAGCCCTTCGAGTACAAGGACAAGAAGAGCGGTGACATCGTCGGCTTCGACATCGAGCTGATCGATCTCGTCGCGAAGGAACTGGACGTCGAGCAGGAGGTCATCGACACGCCCTTCGAGGGCATCGAGTCCGGCGCGGTGTTCGCCTCCAACAAGTGCGACCTGTCCGCCGCCGGCATGACCATCACGCCGGAGCGCGAGAAGAAGTTCGCCTTCTCCGACCCGTACTTCGACGCCACCCAGGCGCTGGCGACGAAGAAGGGCTCCGGCTTCGACTCGCTGGAGGCGCTGAAGGGCGAGCGGCTCGGCGTGCAGATGGACACCACGGGCCAGATGTACGCGCAGGACAACGCCGAGGGCGTCGAGGTCAAGGACTACGAGGACCTCGGGCTCCAGTTGCAGGCGCTGGAGGGCGGGCAGATCCCGGCCGCGATCAACGACAACGGCGTGCTCTACGACTGGGTCAAGGACCGCCCGGACTTCGAGGTCTCCACCGAGTTCGACACCGGCGAGCAGTACGGCATCGGCGTCGGCAAGGACAACAAGGAACTGCTGAAGAAGATCAACGACGTTCTCGCCAAGGCGAAGGACGACGGCACGTACGACAAGATCTACAAGAAGTGGTTCGGCGAGGCGCCCCAGTGAAAGAGCCCGACAAAACGCGCGGCGGCAGGTCCCTGACGCGGCGGCAGCGGATGAAGCTGGCGCGCGGCGCGCAGTACGGGGTACTCGTCGCCGCCGCCGTCGCGGTCGGTCTGCTGGCCGACTGGGGCGAGGTCAAGGACGCGTTCTTCAACCTCGACGTCGCGCAGGACCAGTTCCCCGACGTCATCACCACCGCGCTGGTCAACACGGTCACGTACACCGCGCTCGGCTTCGTCTTCGGGCTGGCGCTCGGGCTGCTGCTGGCCCTGATGAAGCTGTCGTCGGTGCCGCCGAACCGGTGGCTGGCGACGGCGTACATCGAGTTCTTCCGCGGCGTGCCCGCGCTGCTGGTGTTCATCGCCCTCGGCTACGGCGTGCCGCTGGCCTTCCAGGTGAACATCAACCTGCTCTTCACCACGATGCTCGCGCTCGGCCTGGTCGGTGCCGCGTACATGGCGGAGACCATCCGCGCGGGCATCCAGGCGGTGCCGAAGGGGCAGTTGGAGGCGGCCAGGTCGCTGGGCATGTCGCAGATGCGGGCGATGGTCACGATCGTGATCCCGCAGGCGTTCCGGATCGTGCTGCCGCCGCTGACGAACGAGCTGATCCTGCTCACCAAGGACTCGTCCCTCGTCTACGTGCTGGGGCTGGCGGTGGACGAGCAGGAGCTGACGAAGTTCGGGCGCGACGCGCTCAACGACAACCTGAGCCTGACGCCGATCCTCGTCGCGGGGCTGTGCTACCTCATCATCACCATCCCCCTCGGACACCTCGTCCGGCGGCTAGAGGCGAAGGCGGCGAAGGCCAAGTGACCACGACGGACAAGGCCGCCTCGGACGCCGCGGAAGCCCCCGCCATCGGCATCGAGGGGCTCCACAAGTCCTTCGGCGACCTGGAGGTGCTCTCCGGCATCGACCTGACCGTCGCGCGCGGCGAGGTGGTCTGCGTCATCGGCCCCTCGGGCTCCGGCAAGTCGACGCTGCTGCGCTGCGTGAACATGCTGGAGGAGCCGAGCGCGGGGCGGATCTCCGTGGCCGGCGCGGAGGTCACCCACCCCGACGTCGACATCGACCGGGTGCGCCGCCGGATCGGCATGGTCTTCCAGTCCTTCAACCTCTTCCCGCACCTGACGGCGCTGGACAACCTGACGATCGCCCAGCGGCGGGTGCTCGGGCGCAGCCGCTCGGAGGCGGAGAAGGTCGCGCGGGCCAACCTGGTGCGGGTGGGGCTCACGGACAAGGAGAAGGCGTACCCGGCGCAGTTGTCCGGCGGGCAGCAGCAGCGGGTGGCGATCGCGCGGGCGCTGTCGATGGAGCCGGAGCTGATGCTCTTCGACGAGCCCACCTCGGCGCTCGACCCGGAGCTGGTCGGCGACGTGCTGGCGGTGATGCGGCACCTCGCGGACGACGGCATGACGATGCTGGTGGTCACGCACGAGATGAGCTTCGCCCGGGAGGTGGCGGACCGGGTGGTGTTCATGGACGAGGGCACCATCGTGGAGCAGGGGGTGCCGGAGCAGGTGATCGGCAACCCGCAGCATCGGCGGACGCGGACGTTCCTGGCACGGGTCCTGGACCCGGCGGCGGCGGAGGTCGGGGAGCTGTAGGGCGTACGCGCGCGCCTGCGGCCGCGGCTCGGCTCGGCTCAGGGTGCTGCGGGTCCGGGGCTCGGCTCCGGGCGACCGCCGCTTGGCTCGGGGCGCGTCTGCGGCCGGCGCTCGGCTCAGGGGGCGGCCGGGCCGCCGCCGAACTCCTCGAAGAAGCGGCGCACGGCCGCCGAGGCGTCGTACGCGTCGCTGCCCGTCCCGCTCAGGTGACCGCCGAGCAGCGGGTCGGAGGTGCCCGGCCAGGCGTGGCCCAGGGGGGCGACGGTGACCAGGCGCACGGGCTCCCGCCCGGCGGCGTCGCGGTGCCGGAACTCCGTGACGCCCGGCGCCGGTTCGGTCCGTACGGGCTCCGCCGCGCAGCCCGCGGCGGCGGCCCAGCGGGCGACGGCGGCGGGCACGGCCTCGTCCCAGCGGGGGCCGGCGGCGCCACGGTAGGGGTTGGTGCCGTCGCGCAGCCCGTGCACGGCGAGCAGCGGCGGCGCGGTGTCGTCCGGGCCGCCCGGCCGGCGGACGCCGCCGACGCAGGCCACCGACGCGAGGCGGTCGCCGAAGGCGACGGCGGCGTGGCTCGCCAGCCGGGCGCCGCCGGAGAAGCCGGCGAGGTGGCGGCGGGCGGGGTCGAGGCCGAGCATGCCGCCGAGGGTGTCGAGCAGCGCGCCGAGGAAGGCCACGTCGTCGATGTCGGCGGCCTCGTCGCGTATCCGGTCCTCGCCCGCGAGCGGCACGCCGGGCAGCGACCAGGCCCAGCCGCCCAGGTACGGCAGCGCCCCCTGCGGCGCCGCCACGGCGTACCCGCGGGCGGTCAGCTCGCCGAGGCCGCTGCCGCGCAGTTGGGCGGCGGGGCCGAGGGCGCTGGGGTGCAGGTCGACGACGAGCGGGGCGGGACCGGTGGCGGTGCCGGGCTCGGGGCGGAGCAGCAGGAAGCGCCGGCGGCGCCCGCGAAACGTCAACTCGTGCCGCTCGGCACGCCGTACGGTCTCCGCCCGGGTCGTCATGGTGATCGATCCTACGGCGGGACGCACCGGCGCCGAGCGCGGCGGCCTAGGAGACGCCCTCCGGCAGCAGCTCGGTCGGGATGTCCTCCGGGTCGAGCCCGCTGGGCAGGTCGTCCAGGTCGAGGCCGCTGGGCAGCAGCTCGGTCGGAATGTCCTCGGGGTCGAGCCCGCTGGGCAGGTCCTCGGGGTCCAGGCCGCTGGGCAGCAGCTCGGTCGGGATGTCCTCGGGGAGCTTGGGGTCGTCGGGGCCGGCGGACGGGCTCTTGCTCGGCGGCGGCGTGCAGGCGCACGGCGGATCCTCGTCGTCGCCGCCGCTGACGAGCGCGTACGTGACGCCGACACCGCCGGCCAGCACCAGGACCGCCGCGGCCACCACCAGGACCAGCTTGTTCCTGTTCCGGCCCGGGGGCGGCGGCGGGGGCGGCGCGGGCCAGTGCTGGGTGCTGCCGACCGGGGGTGTGTGGTCCGGCGGCGGGGTGTCTGCGGGCGGCGGGTAGCTCATGGCCCCAGCTTCACCCGGAGGAGCGGCGGAAGGGATGGCTCCGCCGGGGTCGTGACAGGGTTGCGACACTCCGCCGCCGGTCAGAGGGCCGGCGTGGCCGCGTACGGGACCTGCGGGGTCCCGCACGCGGTGGGCGCGCCGCCCGGGTGCTGCGACCGGCGCCGTACGGGCGTGGGCCGGCGTTGTCGGAGGGGCCGCCTACCCTTGGGCGGGCGTGAGGGGATGAACGGGAACGTACGAGGACGGACGGGGAGGGACGCGGCCCGTCCTTCCGCAGGGACGCGGGCGCCTCGGGCGGCCGGCGGGTGAGGCCCCGGCGCCCGGCGGGTGGGGCATCGGATGCCCGGCAGGTGGGACTCGGGCGGCCGGCGGGTGAGGCCCGGGCGCCCGGCGGGTGAGGCCGGGGCGCCCGGCAGGTGGAGACTCGGGCGCCCGGCCCCGTACGCCCCTGGCGCCCGGCCCCTACGCCTCAGACGCCCAGCAGGTGGTCCATCGCCAACTGGTCCAGGTGCTCGAAGGCCATGCCGCGCTGCGCCGCCGCCTCCGGGTCGAAGTCCTCGTACGCGCCGCGGTCGGCGAGCAGCCCGGCGAGACCGGAGTCGTCCGCGGTGGGCTGCGCCAACTGGTCCAGCCGTGAGGCGCGCAGCGCCTCCTGCACCGCGGGGTCGGCGCGGAAGGCCGCGGCGCGCTCCTTGAGGATCAGGTAGTTGCGCATGCAGCCCGCGGCCGACGCCCACACCCCTTCGGTGTCCTCGGTGCGCGGCGGCTTGAAGTCGAAGTGCCGCGGGCCGGTGTAGCCGCCGGTCTCCAGCAGGTCCACCAGCCAGAACGCGGCGCGCAGGTCGCCCGCTCCGAAGCGCAGGTCCTGGTCGTACTTGATGCCGTTCTGGCCGTTGAGGTCCAGGTGGAAGAGCTTGTCGGCCCACATCGCCTGGGCGATGGCGTGCGGGTAGTTGAGCCCGGCCATCTGCTCGTGGCCGACCTCGGGGTTGACGCCGTACAGCTCGGGGCGCTCCAGCCTCTCGATGAAGGCCAGCGCGTGGCCGACGGTGGGCAGCAGGATGTCGCCGCGCGGCTCGTTGGGCTTGGGTTCGATGGCGAACCGCAGGTCGTAGCCCTGGCCGGTGATGTACTCGCCGAGGAGGTCGAACGCCTCCTTCATCCGGTCGAGCGCGGCGCGCACGTCCTTGGCGCCACCGGACTCCGCGCCCTCACGCCCGCCCCAGGCGACGTAGATCCGCGCGCCCAGCTCCACCGCCAGGTCGATGTTGCGGATGGTCTTGCGCAGCGCGTAGCGGCGCACGTCGCGGTCGTTGGCGGTGAAGCCGCCGTCCTTGAAGACGGGGTGGGTGAAGAGGTTGGTGGTCGCCATCGGGACGGCCATGCCGGTCGCGTCGAGCGCCTGGCGGAAGCGCTTGACGTGCGACTCCCGCTCGGTCTCCGAGGCGCCGAAGGGGATGAGGTCGTCGTCGTGGAAGGTGACGCCGTACGCCCCCAGGTCGGCCAGCCGGCGCACGCTCTCGACGGGGTCGAGCGGTGCGCGGGTCGCCTCCCCGAAGGGGTCGCGGCCCTGCCAGCCGACGGTCCACAGGCCGAAGCTGAACTTGTCCTCGGGGGTAGGCGTGTACGACATGGCGGCTCCTTCGGCGGATCTATTTCGTAAGGCCGCTTTACAAAATAGGATGCCGACCGGGTCGGTGGGAAGAGCCGGCCCACGAGTCGCGGAGGACACAGCATGGGGCCACTCGTCATCGGCGTCGACAGTTCGACGCAATCCACCAAGGCGCTGGTCGTGGACAGCGACACCGGTCAGGTGGTGGCGCACGGCCAGGCCGCGCACGCCGTCAGCACCGGTGGCCGGCGGGAGAGCGATCCGGAGCAGTGGTGGGAGGCGCTCGGCGCCGCCCTCACCGCCTGCGGCGAGCCGGCGCGCGAGGCGGCGGCGGTCGCCGTCGGCGCGCAGCAGCACGGGCTGGTGACGCTGGACGCCGGCGGGCGTCCGGTACGCCCCGCACTGCTCTGGAACGACGTGCGCTCCGCGGCGCAGCGCGACCGGCTGCTCGCCGAGCTGGGCGGGCCGAAGGGCTGGGCGGAGCGCACCGGCAGCGTGCCGGCCGCCTCCTTCACGGTCACCAAGTGGGCCTGGCTCGCCGAGCAGGAGCCGGACTCCGCCGCCGCCACGGCGGCCGTCCGGCTGCCGCACGACTACCTCACCGAGCGGCTCACCGGCGAGGCCGTCACCGACCGCGGCGACGCCTCCGGCACCGGCTGGTGGGACGCCGCGACGGAGGCGTACGACACCGCGACGCTGGAGCACGTCGGCCTCTCGCCCGAGCGCCTGCCGCGCGTGCTGCGGCCCGGTGAGACGGCCGGCACCGTACGCGGCGACGACCTGCCCGTACCCCGCGGCGCGCTCGTCGCCCCCGGCACCGGCGACAACATGGCCGCGGCCCTCGGCCTGGGCATCGCACCCGGGCAGCCGGTGCTCAGCCTCGGCACCTCCGGCACCGTCTACACCGTCTCCGGGCACCGCCCCGCCGACCCCACCGGCACCGTCGCCGGCTTCGCCGACGCGCGCGGCGACTGGCTGCCGCTGGCCTGCACCCTCAACTGCACGCAGGCCGTGGACCGGATCGCCGCGCTCCTCGGCCGCTACCGCGAGGAGGTAAGGCCCGGGGGCACGGCCGTCGTGCTGCCCTTCCTCGACGGTGAGCGCACCCCCGACCTGCCGCACGCCACCGGCCTGATCCACGGGCTGCGCCACGACACCACCCCGGGGCAGGTGCTTCAGGCCGCGTACGACGGCGCGGTGCACGCGCTGCTGACGGCGCTGGCGGAGGTCTCCGGGCCCGACGCCGACCCGGACGCGCCGCTGCTGCTCATCGGCGGCGGGTCGCAGGGGTCGGCCTGGCGCGAGACGGTGCGGCGGCTGTCGGGGCGCGCGGTGCAGGTGCCGCGGGCGCAGGAGTTGGTGGCCCTCGGCGCGGCGGCGCAGGCGGCGGGGCTGCTGCTGGGCGAGGACCCGGCGGCGGTGGCGCGGCGCTGGAGCACGGCGGAGGGGCGCACGTACGAGGCGGTGGAGCGGGACGACGCGACGCTGGAGCGGATCGGCGAGGTGCTCGCGGACGCGGGCTCGCTGCTGCGCCGGGCGGGCTGAGGCCCGTACGGTTCAGCCCGCGCGGACCACCGTCACGCCCGCCGCCGCGCAGCGGACCTCCAGGTCGCCGGGGGCCTCGGCGTCGGTCACCAGGGTCCAGCCCGGGGGCAGGCGGGTCCAGGCGGGTGCGTCGTCGACCGCGAGCTTCGTCGCGTCGGCCAGGACCACGACGCGGTGCGCCCGGGCGGCGACGCGCTCCTTGACCGCCGTCTCCTCCAGCGTCGGCTCGCCGACGCCGCGGACGGGATCGACCGCGTCGGCGCCGAGGAACGCCACCGAGAACGACAGCCGGTCCAGCGCCAGGTCCGTGAGCGGGCCGACGAGGCCGTGGCTGAGCGGGCGCACGCTGCCGCCGAGCATCACCACGTCGATGTCCGGCGCGCCGGCGAGCAGTTGCGCGGTCTCCAGGCCGCGGGTGACCACGACGCTGCGGCCCGCGTGCGCGTCGGCGTCGAGCAGTTGGCGGGCGAGCGCCGCGCACGTGGTGCCCGCGTCGACGAACACCGCGCCGCTCTCCGGCACCAGCGCGAGCGCCGCCTCCGCGATCGCGGCCTTCGCGTGCAGCCGCACCAGCGCGCTCTCCCCCACCGGCCGCTCGGGGAACGCCTCCGGAGCCACCGCGCCGCCGTAGGTGCGCGTCACCCGGCCGCCCTCGGTGAGCCGGCCCAGGTCGCGGCGCACGGTGGACGGCGACACGGCCAGCGCCGCAGCCAGCTCCTCCACCTGCGTGGTGCCTTCGCGGAGCAGCCTGAGCAGGGCTTCGTGCCGCTCGCGCGTGCCGCGTCGCGCCGTCGGGTGGGCCACACGTGCCTCCGTCTGTCGTGTCCGCCCGCCGCGGCGCGTCCCGCGGGGGCGGGGTGGGTCAGCCGTACGTCCGGCGGATCCGGCCCGCGAACGGGCTGTAGTCCACGCCCGCGAGATACGCCGAGAGCATTGTGCCGTGATCGGCCCGGCCGGTGCCCGCGATATCGAAGGCCGTGCCGTGGTCGACGGACGTGCGCAGGATCGGCAGCCCGACGGTGACGGAGATGGTGCCGTCGAAGTCGTAGGTCTTGGCGGGGATGTGGCCCTGGTCGTGGAAGTGGGACAGCACGCCGTCGTAGCGGCCGACCAGGCCCTGGTGGAAGACCGAGTCCGCGGGGACGGGCCCGGTGACGTCCAGGCCCTCGGCGCGGGCCGCCTCGACGGCGGGGGCGAGGTGCACGATCTCCTCGTCGCCGAACGCGCCGTTCTCGCCGCCGTGCGGGTTGATCGCGGCGACGGCCAGGCGGGGCGACTCGGTGCCGAAGACCTTCAGCGCGGTGACGGCCTCGCGGATCGACTTGCCGACGCGCTCCGCGGTGATCTGGTCGAGCGCGGTGCGCAGCGCGACGTGCCGGGTGGTGAAGAAGATGCGCAGGTGGTGGCCCTCGGCCGCGGTGTTGCGCACGACGAACATGGTGTCCTGGCGGGTCACGCCGGTCAGCTCACCGAGCATCTCGGTGTGGCCGAGGTGCTTCGAGCCGGCCTTCCAGATCGCTTCCTTGTTGATGGGACCGGTGACGATCCCGGAGACCTTGCCGTCGAGCGCGGCGCGGGTGGCGACCTCGATGGCGGTGACGGCGGCGCGGCCCGCGCGGGCGTCGACCCTGCCCCACTCCGGTACGTCCACGCCGAGTTCGCCGGTGTCGAAGACGTCGATGACGCCGGGTCCCGCGGGCTCGGTGTCGAAGCCGCTCACCGCGCGCACCTCGACATCCAGGCCGGTGGCGCGGGCGCCGCGGCGCAGCGCCTCGGCGTCGCCGACGGCGATGCCGTGGTGCCCGGTCTGCCCGGCGACCTCGGCGAGGGTGCGCGCCGTGATCTCCGGGCCGATCCCGACGGGGTCGCCGAGGGTGACGGCGAGGACGGGGCGGGTCATCGGTGGTTCCTCCTCGTGGTGCGGCGGCGCGGTGCGCTCGCCGTCCGGTGGGGTGCGGTCGGCCCGGACTCCTCGGACCGGTCGGTGGGCACGGGGTTCACGGGGTTCACGGGGTTCACGGGTTCAACGTCCTGTGGCGGTCGGAACGTGCCGCCGGGCGGCGGCCGCGGCCCGGCGCAGGTGGGCGACGCAGGCGACGGTGGTGTCGGGGCCGCCGATCAGGCCGCCCTTGGTGACGACCGGCAGCCCGGCCCAGTCGCCGCCGACGAAGCTGCCGGCGACGGCCAGCGGCTCCAGCTCCTTCTCGACGTCGAGCCCGGCCGCGTCCAGCGCGGCGAAGAGGGCGGCGGAGACGTCGCCGCCGGTGGCGAAGAGGCCCTCGACGGGCTGCCGTTCCAGGGCGGTACGGACCGTGCGGGCCAGTTCCGCAGGCAGCCGCGCCGCGTCCGCGGGGCCCAGCGCGACGACGTCGGCCTCCTCCAGCACGGTCGCCAGCAGCACGACCTCGCCGGGGCCCGCGGCAGCCAGCTCCGCCGCCAGCGCCTCGGCGGTGGCGGCGGGCTCGGGGACCGGTGAGCCGGGTGTGGTGACGGGGCGCACGACGCGCACCTGCTCTGCGGCCCGGAGCCGGGCGAGCTGGGTGCGGGTCAGCTCGGTGGCGGAGCCGGAGACGGCGAGCACCGGTGCGCCGGCGGCGCGGCCGGTGATGCCGAGCGCGCGGGCCAGCGCCACCGAGCCGGGCCCGGAGTCGACGCCTGTCCACACCATCTCGTCACCGCCGGCGGCCACCGCCGCAGCGGCCGTGCGCTCCAGGTGCTCGACGGTCAGCGCGTCGGCGACGATCACTTCGGCGCCCGCGGCGAGCGCCTTGTCCAGATGGGCCCGCAGCGTCCCGGCCTCGCCGGTGACCACCGACAGCGGCACCCGGGCGATGCGCAGGTCCGCCTGCCGGCGCAGCAGCTCCGCGATGTCGGAGGTGGGTACGGGCGAGCGCGGGTCGCGGGCCAGCTCGGTCTCCTCCAGCCGCACGCCGTCGAGCAGTTGGGTGCCCTGCACGGTGTGCCTGCCCGCCTCGGGGTGGGCCGGGGCGCACAGGGCGACGGCCCGCCGGCCGGAGGCCGTGCCCACGGCCTCCAGGAGGGCCGCGGTGGACGCTCCGACGTTGCCGCGGAGGGTGGAGTCGACGCGGGTGCCGGCCAGCTCGGCCGGCCAGCCCGCGCGTACCGCCGCGGCCACCCGGTCCGCCGCCTCGGCGGGCGTGCAGTGGCGGCTGTCGGTGCTGACCACCACGGCGTCGAACCGCTCCGCTAGGCCGGCGAGGACGTCCGGCCCCTGGTCGGCGCCGACGGTCACCGCGCGCAGCCCGGCCCGGGCGAAACCCGCCGCCGTGGCGTTCGCGCCCGTCAGATCGTCCGCGGCCACCAGCACGGCCGCTCGCCGGCCGCCCGGCCGTACGCTCGCCGGCCCACTCATATGAACGTGCTCGCAATCAGCAGCAGCGGCAGCGAGCCGAGCCACACGGCCGTGGTGATGCCCGACCAGCCGCGGATGGCGGCGACGCCGTCCAGGCCGGTGAAGCGGGTGACGACCCAGAAGTACGAGTCGTTGAAGTAGCTGAAGACCATCGAGCCGGCGCAGCAGGCGAGCGCGGCGAGGAGCGGGGAGACCCCGAGGCCGGAGATGAGCGGTGCGGTGACGGACGCGGCGGTGATCATCGCCACCGTGCCGGAGCCCTGCGCGACCCGCACCAGCGAGGCTATGAGGAACGGCACCAGCACACCGGGCAGGTTCCACGAGGAGATGGCCTCGGCCAGCTCGTCACCCACGCCGGTGTCGCGCAGGACCTGGCCGAGCGCACCGCCCGCGCCGGTGATGAGGATGATGAGCCCGGCGGACGCGGCGGCCTCGGAGAGCCAGCCGCCGACCTGGGAGCGGGTCGTCCAGCGGGGCAGCAGCACGTAGACCGCGAGCACGATGCCGATCAGGAGCGCCACGACGGGGCTGCCGATGAACGCCAGGGCCTTTGGCAGGGCCGAGGGCTCGTAGTCGTCGGAGCCGACCGCGCCCTGGCGGTTCTGGTCGATGGCCGACGCCACGGTGTTGGCGACGATGAGCAGCAGCGGCACCAGCAGCGGCAGTGTGGCCAGGCCGGGGCTCATCC
The DNA here is from genome assembly GCF_045781775.1 of Streptomyces sp. 184. Classification (NCBI taxonomy): domain Bacteria; kingdom Bacillati; phylum Actinomycetota; class Actinomycetes; order Kitasatosporales; family Streptomycetaceae; genus Streptomyces; species Streptomyces sp. 184. The sequence goes on from NZ_CP123230.1 coordinate 4,766,090, forward strand.
GGTGCGGCTTCTCGCCGGGCGGCGGGGTGCCGAGGGCGGCGGCCGGATCGTGCTCGGGCTCCGCCTCGTCCGGGCCCTCGTCGGCTTTGGACAGGCCGGCCTTGGACAGGTCGGCCGGTGCCCCCGCGGACCCGGGGCCGGGGCCGGGGCCGGAGCCGGGCCCCGAGGCGGAGCCCGCCCCGACGGTGACCGCGGCCTTGCCGTACACGGCCTCGCGGACCTCGTCGGAGATCTCGCTCTCCAGCTTCGGCCCCATCCAGCGCGCGTACCCGATCACGATGGGCAGCAGCACGACGGAGAAGCACAGGCCCGCCAGCACCAGCGCGCCCAGCTCGGCGTCGAGGATGCCGGCCACGCCCAGCGGGCCGGGCGTCGGCGGCACCAGGTGGTGGGTGAGGGTCATGCCGCAGCCCAGCGCGAGGGCGAGCGTCACATAGCCCGCGCGTTTCACGCGGGCGATGGAGCGGGCGAGCGGGTTCATGATCACGTAGCCGGAGTCGCAGAACACCGGGATCGAGACGACCGCGCCGGTCGTGCCCATGGCCCACGGCTCCCGGCCCTTGCCGAAGGCCCGGACGAACGCCCTGGCCAGCGCGTCCGCGGCGCCGGAGACCTCCAGGATCTTGCCCAGGCCCACGCCCAGGCCGATCACGATGCCGATGGATCCCAGCGTCGAGCCGAAGCCGGCGGTGATCGAATCGAGGATGTCCGTGGCGGGCGCACCCGCGACGAAGCCGGTCACCAGGGAGGCGACGAGCAGTGCGACGAAGGCGTCGAGCCTGGTGCGCAGCACGATGACGATGATCGTGGCGATACCGAGCACGAGCGCCGCCAAGAGCTGAAGATCCACGCCGATCCTCCTCCGACTTTGCTGTGGACGTCCGGTTCGGACATGCACATCATGCCCGCGCGACTTGCGCGGAACAAGCAGTCCGACCAAGATTTTCTGCGCAGTCCGCGCAACTACATGTTTCGGGCCTGTCCGGCATACTCCGGTACGGGGCCTCCAGGCCGTAGGGTCGTCGTGCCCGAGACCGCCGTGACGGTCGTCACCGCCGTTCACCGCCCCGTTCACGCCCTGAAGGAGTCGCCCGTGTCGGCGCCCTCTCCCCGCACGCAGCAGGCGCTGCGGCAGCGGAACCTGTCCCTGGCCCTGCGCGCCGTGGCCGCCGGGGGCCCGCTGTCGCGCGCGGCCGTGGCGGCGCGGATCGGCATGACGCGGGCGGGGGTCGCGGCGGTCGTCGACGAGCTGCTGCGGGCGGGGCTGCTGGTGGAGCTGGGTCCCGGCCGGCCGGGCACGGTGGGCCGGCCCGGCAGCGCGCTGGCGCTCAACGACCGCGGGGCGTGCGGGCTCGGCGCCGAGATCGGCGTGGACCACCTCGCCGTCTGCGCGGTGGACCTCAGCGGCCGGGTACGGGCCCGGGTCGCCGCCGACGCGGCCAACCGCGACCATCCGCCAGGGCCGGTGCTGGCGCGGCTCGGCGGGCTGATCGAGCAGGTCGTGGCCGAACTGCGGGGCGAGGGCCTGACGCCGACGGGGCTGACGGTGGCGGTCCCCGGCCTCATCGCACGCGACGAGTCCACGGTCGTACGGGCCCCGAACCTCGGCTGGCAGGGCGTCGACCTCGGCCCGCTCCTGCCCTCCGTCCCGCCGGCCCGCGTCGGCAACGAGGCGAACCTCGGCGCGCTGGCCGAACAGCGCCTGGAGGGGAGCACCGCCCCGGGTGACGCGCCGGAGCCCCGCGGCGCCGGCGAGGAGCCGCTGCCCGGGAGCGGCCCGGCGGGCCGGCCGGCCGCGGCGATCCCCGCGGACGGCCGCTCCCCCGGGCCCGGGCGGAACTTCCTGCACGTCTCCGCCGAGATCGGCATCGGGGCCGCGGTCGTCATGGACGGCGAACTGCTGCGCGGGGCGCACGGGTTCGCCGGGGAGCTGGGGCACGTGCCCGTACGCCCGCAGGGGCGGCCGTGCGCCTGCGGCGGGCGCGGGTGCCTGGAGCAGTACGCCGGCGAGGAGGCCGTGCTGCGGGCCTCCGGCATCGACCCGGCGCGGGCCCGCGCCGCCCACCCCGGCCCCGGTGGGCGGATCGCCATGCTGGCCGCCCTCGCCGCCGACGGCGACACCCGGGTGCGGGCGGCGCTGCGCGAGGCGGGCGGCGCGCTGGGCATCGCGATCGCCGGCGCCGTGAACATGCTCGACCCGGAGGCCGTCGTGCTGGGCGGCGCGCTCGCCGGGCTCGCCCCCTGGGTGGTGCCCGCGGTCGAACGCGAACTGGGCCGCCGGGTCGCCGACCCGGCCCGTACCGTACGGCTGACCGTCTCGGCGCTCGGCGCCGAGGGGCCGCTGCTCGGGGCGGCGCTCAGCGAGGTCGACGCCGTCATGGAGGCGCCGGGCGCCGTCGCCGCCGGCTGACCCGCGCCCGCCGGACGCCCCCGCGTCACGCCGCCGGTCAACCACCGCCTTTGGTACGCCCATTGGCATATCCGGTCATGTCTTGGCAGGGGCCTGACGTGTCCTCATGATAGATCCCGGACTGTCATGTACGCGCAAATGTCCCCTCCGCTGTCAGGAGCCCCATGGACTTCGCGAACCTCCCCCGCAGGCGGCTGATCCAGGGCGCCGCCGCCACCGCCGCGGCGGCGGGCCTCGGCGGCCTCGCCGCCACCCCCGCGCAGGCGGCGCAGTACCCCCCGACGCACTGGATACCGGCGGACCGGACCAACTACACGGTCTCCAGCCGGCCGACCGCGTACCCGCTGGACTTCGTGGTCGTGCACGTGACCCAGGAGTACTTCCAGGACGCCGTGGACATCTTCCAGAACCCCAGCCGCGACGTCTCCTCGCACTACCTCATCGCCTCGGCCGACGGCTACATCGCCCAGCTCGTCCGGGAGAAGGACATCGCCTGGCACGCCGGCAACTGGAACTACAACACCCGCAGCATCGGCATCGAGCACGAGGGCTGGGTGGACAAGCCGGCCTGGTTCACGGACGTGATGTACCGGCGGTCCGCGCAACTCACCGCCGCGATCTGCGACCGCTACGCCATCCCGCGCACCCGCACGCACATCATCGGCCACAACGAGGTCCCCGGCGCCACCCACACCGACCCCGGCCCCAACTGGAACTGGACGAAGTACATGCGGCTCGTCCGGGAAGCCTGACGCACGGCCGCGGGGCCCACGAGCACCCGGTGGGCGGCTCAGGGGTGTTGCCGCTCACCGGGTTCCCTTTTCCGTAAAGGTCAATGCACTTCTTGCATATCGCTTGCATGATGTGGGAATCTGCCATCGCCTGAGCCCGTTGCCGAAGCAGGATGGTGAGCATGGCCCGCATCGCCGATGTCCGCGTGTACGCCCTGAAGCTGCCGCACGGCGAGGCATATCTGGGGCGGCTCGACGACGGCAGCGACCTCACCGAGGACCGCGGGTACGTGGTGCGCGAGCCCTGGCGCAGCCTGTACTCCGCCCGCTTCGAGACGCTGCTCGTCCGCGTCACCGCCGAGGACGGCACCGAGGGCTGGGGCGAGGCGCTGGCGCCGGTCGGCCCCGAGGTGCCCGGCCAGGCCGTCGCCACGCTGCTGCGCCCCGCGCTCCTCGGCTCCCCCGCCGGCGCCGTCCGCCCCGCCTGGCACCGGCTGCGCGACCTCATGCGCGAGCGCGGCCACCTGACGGGCCATCAGGCCGACGCGCTCGCCGCCGTCGACATCGCCCTGTGGGACCTGGCCGGCCGCCGCGCCGGCCTGCCCGTCGCCGAGCTGCTGGGCGGCGCCTTTCGCACCGTGCAGCCCGCGTACGTCTCCGGGCTGCCCCGCGACACCGACGCCGAGCGCGCGAAGCTCGCCGCCGAGTGGGCCGGGCGCGGCGCGTACCGGATCAAGCTGCACCTCGGCCGCGGCGTCGACGCCGACCTCGCCACCGTCGACGCCGTGCTCGCCGCCGACGAGCGGCTGCGCGTCGCCGTCGACGCGCACTGGGCGTACGCCCTCGCCGACGCCGCCCGGCTCGGCCGCGAACTCCAGCGGCGCGGCCGGGTGCTGTTCCTGGAAGCACCGCTGGCCCCCGAGGACGTGGAGGGCCACCGCGACCTCCAGCGCCGCCTCGACCTGCCCGTCGCCGTCGGCGAAGCCCTGCGCAACCGCTACGAGTTCGCCCACTGGCTCGGCCGCCGCGCCCTGTCCCTGGCCCAGCCCGACGCCGGCCGCACCGGCCTGACCGAAGCCCTCGCCATCGCCGAGCTGGCCGCCGCCCACCACGTCCCCGTCGCCCCGCACCACTCCACCGGGCTCGGCGTGGCCACCGCCGCGGGGCTGCACTTCGCCGCCGCGGTCGCCGACATGCCGTACTTCGAGTACCAGCCGACCACCTGGCAGGTCGCGAGCCGCATCCTGCGCGCGCCGCTCGCCGGCGGCCCGGACACCGGCATTCCGCTGCCCGCGGGTCCCGGCCTGGGCGTGGTGGTGGACGCGGGGTTCGTCGTACGGCACGCGCAGGAGATCACCGGGTGAGGGGCGCCGGCGAGGCCGCCCGGGGACCGCGCCGCAGCATCCGCCCCGCACACCGCACCCCGACCCGCCCGCAGCCCGACCGCAGCCCGACCGCGCCGTCGCGCCGTGCGGCCGGAGGGGCGATAGAAAGGACCACCGCATGAGCCGGCCCGTACGAGGTCTCGTCCCCGTTCTCGCCACGCCCTTCCACCCGGACGGGAGCCTCGATCGCGCCTCGCTGCGCCGCCTCACCGAGTTCCAACTGCGCGCCGGCGCGGACGGGGTGGCGGTCTTCGGCATGGCCAGCGAGGGCTTCGCGCTCACCGCGGCCGACCGGGACGCCGTCCTCGCGGACGTACGGGACGTGGTCGCGGGCGCCGTGCCGGTGGTGGCCGGGGTCAGCCCGACGAGCCTGGCGACGGCGCTGGAGCAGTGCGGGCAGGCCGTCGCGGGCGGCGCGGACGCGCTGATGGTGCTGCCGCCGTATCTCGCGAAGCCCGGCCCCCAGCAGCTCGTCGACTTCTACGGCGCGCTCGGCGAGCGGGCCGGGGCGCCGGTCATGGTGCAGGACGCCGCCGCGACGACGGGGGTGGCGATGCCGGTGCCGCTGGTCACGGAGTTCGGCAAGCTCGGCGGGGTGGACTCGGTGAAGGTCGAGTCGGCGCCGACCGTGCCGAAGATCGCGGAGACGGTGGCGGCGGCCCCGGACGGGTTCGACGTGCTCGGCGGGCAGAACGCCTTCTTCGTGCTGGAGGAGCTGGCCGCGGGCGCGGTGGGGACGATGCCGGCGTGCGAGTTCACCGACGCGCTGCGGCCGGTGCTGGACGCGTGGGCCGCGGGGCGGGCGGCGCAGGCGCACGGGGCGTACGAGCGGCTGCTGCCGCTGATCCGGTTCGGCATGCAGGCGGGGTTTGCCTGGGCGGTGCACAAGGAGGTGCTGGTACGGCGCGGGGTGATCGGCTCCGCGGCGGTCCGGATGCCGGCGAAGGCGCTGACGGAGCCGCTGCGGGCGCAGTTGGACGGGATCCTGGAGCGGCTGGCACTGCCGCCGGTGGCCGCGGGCGGGGCGCGGTGAGCGGGGCGGACGAGGTGCCGGAGGGCGGGAGACGCGAGGCGCCCGAGGGCGGGGCGGGCCCGGTTGCCGGGCAGCCGCGCGGGGTGCTGGTCGTGGGGGGCGACTCGGCGGTCGGGCTTGCGGTGGCCGACGCCTTCGCCGCGGCCGGCGACCGGGTCGCCGGCTGCGGGCTGGCGGACTGCGCGCACCCGTCGTACGCCGCGTACCTCGCCGCCGACTGCGCGGAGCCGGCCGCCGCCGCCCGCTGCGTGGAGTCGGCGGCGCAGTCGCTGGGACGGCTGGACGTGGTGGTACTGGCCGCGGCGGCGCAGCCGGTGGCCCGGGCCGGCGAGACCACCGACGCGCAGTGGCGGCTGGCCCAGTCCGCCACGCTGGACACGGCGTTCTACGTCGCCCGCGCGGCGCTCCCCCGCCTCGCGCCGGGCTCGGCCGTCGTCGCCGTCACCTCCGTGAACGCCTTCCTCGCCGCTCCCGGCCTGCCCGGCTACGCGGCGGCCAAGGCGGGCGTCGAGGGACTGGTGCGCCAACTCGCCCTCGACTACGGGCCGCGCGGCGTCCGCGTCAACGCGGTGGCACCGGGCATGATCGGCACCCCGCCGCTCGCGCACGTGGCCGAGGGCTATCCGCTGCGCCGCACCGGCACTCCCGCGGAGGTCGCGGCGGCCGTGCACTTCCTGGCCTCCCCCGCGGCGTCGTTCGTCACGGGTGCGGTGCTGCCGGTGGACGGCGGGCTCAGCATCTCCTCCCCCGCCGCCTGGCTCCGCCCCGACCTGCGGGAGCGCTTCCTGTAGCAGAATCGGATGCCGGTCCCGCATGACGGGACCGGCATCCGACAGAGCCGACCGCTACCGGCGTACGAACTTCACCGCGTCGGCGTGCGCGCAGCCCGTACCGCTCGCGGTGAGCGACACCGACGCGCCCGTGCCGCTCTGGTACGTCTGCGTGCCCAGCGAGACCCAACCGGGGCTGCCGGAACGCTCGTCGAGGGTCCGGGTGGAGACGGCCCCGGCGTTGTTCAGGGTCACCTTCGCGGCCGGGTCGCCGCCGGTCGCGGAGACGGACTTGCGGAGGAAGACCTCGTACGAACCGCCCGCGCTCAGCCGGGGCCGCCAGGTGGCCGCGGCGCCCGCCGCGCAGCCGTAGGAGACCGGCGAGTCCTTCGTCCAGCCGGTGAGCGCGCTGGTCTGCCAGGTGCCGGTGGTGGAGTAGCCGTAGGCGGCGGCGCCGTCGTTGTCGACGTAGTAGTCGCGCTGCCAGTAGCGGACGTAGTCGAAGGAGGCGGCCGAGGGCAGCTTGCTCGCGTCGGGCAGCGAGCCGGTGGCGATGCTGGTGAGCCAGACGGCGGTGTAGTCGTGCGTCCACTGGCCGGGGGTGTACGGGGCGGTGTACTTCAGCGCGCCGTCGATGTAGAACTTCACGCCGCTCTCGGACCAGTCGACGCCGTAGGTGTGCCACTGCCTGAGGTCGAGACCGGTGTCGTACGACCCGGAGCCGATGGTGACCGGGCCGTGGACGCCGCTGCCCACCCAGCCGTGCACGGTGTGGTACGTCTTCGTGGGGCTCACGGAGTCGGTCTCGAAGCCGTCGATCTCGGTGCGCTGCTCGGCGGGGTAGGTGGTGCTGCCGTCGCCGGCCTGGAGCCAGAAGGCGGTGTGCCAGCCGGCGCCGTCGTTGATCCTGGCCCGGGTCTCGTAGTAGCCGTAGCGCAGGTGCTTCTTGGAGATGACGCCGCCGCCGGTGAACTGCTTGCCGGCGTGGTCCTCCTTTTTCAGCGCGATGTGCAGCAAGCCGCCGGACTGGGTGACGTTCTGCGGGCGCTGGGCGCTGTTGGCCTTCACGTCGGTGCGGAAGTTCCACTTGGCGGTGTCGACGGCACCGCCGCCGAACTCGTCGCCGAAGACCTGGGTCCAGCCGGTGCCGGGCGGCCCCGCGGCGGGCGCCGCGGCCGGGCCGGCCGGGCGCTCGGCGGTGCGCTCCACGGCGGGCGCGGTGGGCGCCGGCGAGGCGGCGGCGGGCGGGACGACGGCGAGCAGGGGCAGGGCGGTGGCGGCGGCGATCGCCGCGGCGAGGGGGGTGGCGCGGGGCATGTGACGTCCTTTCGTCCACGTCGGCGTACGGGCTATTCGGCGAGGTCGAGCGCGACGACCGCGATGCCGTGGGGCTTCAGCTCCACGGTGAAGCGCGGCGCGTCGGCGGCGGTGAGGCGGCCGGAGACGGCGCGGATGCCCGCGATGGTGCGCGGCCCGTCCGGGTGCGCCAGCGCCGGGTCGGCGGTCACGGTGGCGGTCAGCGGCCGGGCGCTGCTGTTGAGCACCAGCGCGAAGAGCCGGTCGCCGTCGGTGGCCAGCGCGCCGAGGGTCTCGGCGTGCGGGGTGTCGGCGGTCAGCAGTCGCGGCGGGATGCGCAGGGTGGCGGGGGTGCCGTGGACCCGGCCGGGGGCGAAGCCGTAGGTGAGCTGGCCGCCGACCTTGGGCGTGAAGTAGCCGCGGGGGAAGCGGATCCGGTCGCCGGTGCGGGTGCGTACCTCTTCCAGCAGGTAGTCGAGGATCCAGCCGATCTGCCACCAGGCGTGGTGCGGGAAGGAGCCGATGCCGTTGTCGAAGCGCACCCAGTAGTACGAGTGCACGCCCGGCGCCTCGGCGACGAAGGCGTCGCGGCCGAGGGCGGCGGCGCGGGCCATGTCGCGGAAGAGGGGGTCGCCGGTGAGGCGGTGGATGCGCAGGTAGGTGCCGGCGAAGCTGGAGAGCAGGATGGGGCCGTTGCCCGGCGCGCTGTCGTTCTGCTCCTTCTGGAGGCCGAGTTGGGTGAGCTGCCACGCCTCGTAGGTGGCGCCGGCCCGGGTGCGCGGCTCGGTGGACGGGGCGGGGTGGGTGTAGATCCAGGTGGTGTGGAGGCGGGCGACCTCGATGGCGGCGTCGCGGTAGCGGCGCCTGCCGGTGGCCTCGGCGAGGTCGAGCAGGCCCTGGATGCCCTGGGAGAGCGAGAGGTCCATGCGGAAGCCGGAGTCGCCGGTGGAGCCGAGGTAGCGGGCGCGCTCGACGGCGTGCTCCACGTACCAGTCGGCGCCGCGCACGGCGCCGTCGAGGTAGCGCCGGTCGCCGAGGGCGTGGTGGGCGACGAGCAGGCCGTACCAGGTGGGGCGCAGGTCCTCGGTCAGGTGCGGGTACGTCACCGCGTACGGCGGCTCCTTGTCGGTGGCCACCTCCCAGGAGCCGTCGGGCTTCTGGGCGTCGGCGAGGTGGTCGGCGCCGAGCCGGATCCGGCCCTTCAGCTCGGCGTCGCCGGGCTGGAAGAGCAGGATGTGCGCGAGGTCGGTGACGACGTAGTACGCGGTGGCCAGGGGTTCGACGTAGTCGGCGATGTCGGCGTCGGGGTTGCCCTCCTCGACGAAGCGGTCCGACTTGAACAGGTAGTACTGGCCCCGGAGCGCGCCCTGGTAGCGGCCGGCGGCGGTCTGCTGCTGGGCGAGCTTGAAGTTGCGCACGTACGGCAGCCGGTCGCGTTCCAGCAGCGCGTCGGAGGTGGCGGCGGCCAGGCCCCACATGGCGCCGATGTCGGAGTTCTTCATCGCGTCGTTCTCGGCGCCCTGGACGAAGCCGTTGTACTTCTGGGCGCCGATGGTGGTGCCCTCGTACTCGTCGGTGAGCCACTGGGAGAGCACCGGGTCGGCGATGTAGGCGGCCTGGATGCGGGCGAGGCGCTCGGTCAGGGCGTGCTTGTTGGCGGCGAGTTCGAGGTAGCGGCCGAAGCCGTAGACCTCGGTGGCGGCGTGCCGCAGCGCCTCGAACCAGTCGCCGTCGGTAAGGGTGAAGCGGAAGTCGAGGACCCGCTGGTCACCGGCGGCGCAGCGGGAGTCGGCGCGGCCGAGGATGGGGCGGGCGAGGTGCGGGGCGAGGCGGCCGGCGCGGTCGCGGGTGGACAGCGCGAGACGTACGTCGCGGTGGGTGACGCGGTCGGCGGCGTACGGGTCGCGGGCCATGCCGGGTTCGGCGACGGCGGCGAGGGTGAGTCCTTCGGTGGTGCTGAGGACCGGGGCGAGGGTGGTGGCGAGGTCGTCGTAGAACAGGTGCGGTACGGCGGGCAGGCCGTGGCCGTACTCGGCGGCCATGCGCAGGTCGGGGTTGGACTCGTGGCCGTACCAGCCGCCGGGGACGCAGCCGAAGGCGAGGGCCTGCTCGGGCAGGGCGCACAGGGTGGGGGTGCGCAGGCTGACCCAGCCGTCCCGGGCGGCGGTCCAGGTGAGGGTGACGCGGACGTCGTGGGGGTGGCGGCGGTCGAGGCGCCAGCGGGCTTCGAGGCTGCCGAGCGGGTGGGTGTGGCGGAAGACGACCGCGGTTCCCTCAGCGGTGCCGACGGCGGCGGCTTCCGCGGGGAAGAAGGCGTGGTGGGTGCCGGCCTCCTCGCGGCGCACCTGCTGGGCGTCGGGCGGTTCTGGGCCGTCGTGGTGGGTGAGGCCGTACTCGCCGAGGGCGCCGGGGAGTTCGCGCCAGCCGCGGCGGGTGCGGGTGCGCACCCGGACGGCGCGCCAGCCGGCGTCGGTGCGCTCCCAGGTGAGGCGGACGCGGTCGCCGTCCAGGTGCAGGGTGCCGGGGCCGGCGTGCCGGTCCGCGGCAGCGGTGGGCGCGGCGGCGGCAACCGCGCCTGCCTGGGCTGACGTTGCCGCGGCGGTGACTCCCGCGGCCTTCACGAAGCTCCGGCGGCTGGGCATCGATGACACACTCCCCACTCTGCAACTGGCATCCGTAATGCAGGAAGAGTGTCCACATGCTGCACGGCCGTCAACCCCCAGTGCACGAGAAAACCGGGCGTCACTCTGGGCCCGGAGCCGGGCCGCTGCCGCGGAACACCGGCCAGAAGGGTTGACGCCGTCGCAATATGTGGGCAACGATCCCGCATGTTGCAAAGCAGATTCACTGGAGTCGCGAATGGCATCGGATCAGGGCAACAACCAGAGCGTGGAGCGCGCGGTGGCCGTGCTCGCGGTCTTCCAGAACGGGCACCCGGAGCTGCGCGTCTCCGATGTCGTACGCATCACCGGCCTCGGCACCTCCACCACCTCCCGGCTGCTGGCCACCCTGGAGTCGCTGGACTACGTCGAACGTGACGCCGTCAGCGGGCTGTACCGCCTGGGCACCGCCCCCATCACCCTCGGCGGCGTCGCCGTCAACCACCACCCCGTCCACCGCGAGGCCCGCCAGCTCGCCCAGGAACTCGCCGCCCGCCTCGGCCTCGGCGCCAACGTCGCCATCCGGCACGGCGCCGCGCTGTTCTACCTGCTCAACTTCGAAGGCAGGCTGGCCCCGAGGTCCACGGTGCTCACCGGCCAGCGCAAGCCGCTGCACGCCACCGGCCTCGGCAAGTGCCTGCTGCTGGGCCTGGCTCCGCAGCGCCGCCGCGAACTGCTGCCCGAGGGCGGGCTGCCGGGCTTCACGCAGGCGACCCTCACCTCGCACGCCGCGCTCGACGCCGAGCTGGCGGCCGTCGCCCGCCGCGGCTACGCCACCGAGGTCGAGGAGCTGGCGCACGGCCGCTCCTGCGTGGCCGCGCCGATCCGGGACCGCTCCGGCGACATCGTCGCCGCCATCTCCATCTCCGGGCCGCTGTCCACCGTCGCGCTCGACCGGCGCGAGGAGGAGCTGTCCCGCGCCGCGGTCGAGGCCGCCGACTCCGTGAGCGTCGGCCTCGGTTACGTCGGCCCGCGCGCCGCACCGCCGGCCCAGGCCGGCGCCGGCCCCGGAGCCGGCAGATCCGGAAACGGCGGACCCGGAGCCGCGCGCGAGCCCGAGAGGAGCCGGCCGTGACGCCCCCGTCCGCCTCGCCGAAGCAGGCGGCCCCGGCGCCGCCGGCCGCCGCCTCCCCCGAGCCTGACGGCGCCCGCGCGCGCAAGCCGTCGAAGCGCGAGGGGCAGGGGCTGTCGAACGGCGCCTTCGCCTTCCTCCTGACCGTGCCGGGCCTGGCGCTCTTCGCGGCGATCGTGTTCTACCCGCTCGTCGCCTCCCTCGTCACCGGCTTCTTCGACCAGGACCTGCGGCTGCCGGGGCGTACGTTCGTCGGGCTGGACAACTACGCCGACGTGCTCGACCGCGACTTCTGGCCGGTGCTCCAGAACACGCTCGTGTTCACGGTCGGCGCCACGCTCGCGCCGTTCGCCGTCGGGTTCGCACTCGCGCTGGCGCTGAACACCGGGCTCAGGGGCAGCGGGTTCCTGCGCGGCCTCTTCCTCTTCCCCTGGGTGATCCCCGGGGTCGTGGTGTCCTTCCTCTGGATGTGGATCTTCAATGCGAACTACGGGGTCCTCAACGGTGCGTTGCTGGAGCTTGGCTTCATCGACGAGAGCGTCTCGTGGCTCGGCGAGCCGACGACGGCGATGGTCGCGGTGATCGTCACCAAGACCTGGGCGAGCTTCCCGTGGATGATGGTGATGATGCTGGCCGGTCTCCAGACCGTGCCGCGGGAGCTGCACGAGGCGGCGGCCGTGGACGGGGCCGGGGCCGTGCGCCGGTTCCGCGCCGTCACCTGGCCGGGGGTGCGGGGCGTCGCGGCGATCGTGCTGCTGCTGGAGTTCATCTGGAACTTCCAGCACTTCGACACCATCTACGTCCTCACCGGCGGCGGCCCCGCCGGCGCCACCGAGACCTTCGCGGTCGCCGTCTACCAGGACGCCTTCAAGGGCTTCGACCTCGGCCACGCGGCCGCGCTCGGCGGGTTGTGGATGCTGCTGCTCCTGGTCCTCGTCGGGGTGTACCTGAAGACCTCCGAGCGGGAGGACAAGCACTCGTGACCACCGCCCAGTTCACCACCGCCGACGGCCCCTCCCCCAAGGCACCGCCCGCCGGCGCCCCCGGGACGCCCGCCGGGGGCCGCCCCCGGACCCCGCGCCCGCGCCGCCGCCCCGACCAGGTCCGCTCCTCCGTCGCGGCGTGGGCCGCGGTCGGCGTCATCGGGCTGTTCGGCCTGCTGCCGATGTACTGGATGCTGGTGACCGCGCTGAGCCCGCCGGGGCAGGCGTTCCGCTTCCCGCCGCGGTTCTTCCCCACCGAGATCACGTTCGCGCACTTCAAGGCGTTCGCGGAGAACGAGAAGCTCTTCGACTACATGGTCAACAGCGTGATCGTGGCCGGGGTCACCGCGGTGCTGAGCGTGGTGGTCTCCACGTACATGGGCTATTCGTTCTCCAAGTTCCGCTACCGCGGCCGCAAGTCGCTGATGAACTTCGTGCTCGCCTCGCAGATGTTCCCGCAGGCGCTGCTGCTGATCACGCTGTACGCGGTGTTCCGCCAGTTCGACCTGCTCGGCACGTACACGGCGCTGATCCTGTCCTTCACCACGTTCACGATGCCGCTGTGCGTGTGGATGCTGAAGGGCATCTTCGACACGGTCCCCGACGCGCTGCTGGAGGCGGCTGCCATCGACGGCGCGTCGCGCTGGCGCACCCTGCACAGCATCGTCGCGCCGCTGGCGGCGCCGGGGATGATCGCGGCCGGGCTGTTCGCGTTCGTGCGCGGCTGGAACGACTTCATCTTCGCGCTGACGCTCTCCGGCGACGACACGATGACGCTGCCGCCGGGCCTGGTGAACACCTACCTCGGCGAGTTCCAGACGGCCTGGCCGGCGCTGATGGCGGCGTCGCTGATCGTCTCGGTGCCGGTGGTCGTCGCCTTCATGTTCCTTCAGCGCTACCTCGTCGGCGGGCTGACCGCCGGGGCCGTCAAGAGCTGACCGGCGCCGCCGCGCCCGGTCCCGTATCGCGCACCGCTTCCCAACCTTCAAGGAGTCGGCATGTCCCGCCACGCACTACCCCGCCGCGACACCCTCAGACTGCTGGGCCTGGGCACCCTGGGCCTCGCCGTGCCCGGCGCCCTGGCCGCCTGCGCGCCCTCCGGGGGCGGCTCGGGTGACGGCGGCGACGCCGGCGCGAAGAACTTCGGGTTCACCTCCTGGGCGCTGAACGAGGAGGCGAGCAAGCCGGTCGTGGAGGGGATCCTCACGGACTGGGAGAAGGCTTCCGGGTCGGAGGTCTCCACCACGGAGTATCCGTACAACGAGTATCTGAAGCAGCTCACGCTGAAGCTGAGCGGCGGGGAGGTCACCGGCGCGGTGCAGTTGGACATCGCGTGGCTGGCGGCCGTGGCGCAGATGGGTTCGCTGCTGGACCTGGGGGACGCGGCGGCCGGGGCGGGTTACACGGACGTGGCGCTGAAGAGCGGGCAGTACGAGGGGGTGCAGTACGGGCTGCCGTGGACGACGGGCTCCATCGGGCTGATCGGCAACCGGCGGCTGCTGGACGAGGCCGGGATCCGGCGGCTGCCGGGCACGATCTCGGAGTTCGAGGACGCGCTGCGGGCGCTGAAGGACCTGGGCGGCGGGGTGACGCCGTACGCGGCGGCGACCAAGGTGGAGCAGCTCAAGGACATCTTCCCGTGGATGCAGACCTTCGGCTGCCCGATCGTCGAGGGCGGCGGGGTCGCGATCGGCGACGACGCGTCGGTGGACGCCGTGGAGTGGTTCAAGAAGCTCTACGACGAGAAGCTGATCGCCAGGGCGGTGGACCGGTTCGACGCCCGTGCGCTGTTCGCGCAGGGCAAGGTGGGCTTCTACGACGACGCGCTGGTCGGCAAGGGCGCGACGCTGGCGGAGGCGGCGGACGACTCGCTGGCGGAGGCGATGGTCGCGGTGCCGCGGCCGGTGCTGAAGCGGGGCGACGATCCGCAGGCGCTGCTGTGGGGCCACGTCATCGTGGTGACGAAGGGCGAGGGTTCGTCGGCGGCGACGGACTTCGCCGTGCACACCACCTCCGACAAGGCCACGGTCGTGGACTACTTCGGGAAGCTGGCGCTGCCGCCGACGACGACGCAGGGGCTGGCGGATCCGAAGGTGTCGTCGGACACGTTCACCGCCGAGTGGACGGAGAAGATCACGGCGACGGCGACGCCGGGCCCGTTCTGGGCGTACGCGAACAACGCGCAGATCGAGGAGGCGGTGGCCAAGCAGGTGCAGGCCGTGCTGGTGGGCGACTCCTCGGCGAAGGACGCGATGAGGACGGCGCGTGACGATGTCACGCGTCTGATCGAGGAGTGAGCGGGCGGGAGGGGGCCGCGGTGCGCGCGGCGCGCCGTGTGCTGCTTCCGGTGCTGCCGCTCGCGCTGCTCCCGGCGCTGCTGCCGCCGGCGCAGGCGGCGCAGCCGGCGGACGCCGGGCGGAGGGCCGGGGTTGCGGGGGTGGCGGGGTCGGCGGGGACGCCGGCGGGGTACGCCGTCGCCGAGCACGGGCGCGGCGTCGTCGTCACGGGCGCGACGTACCGGATGAGGATCGCAAAGGACGGCTTCCGCTACGGCTTCGAGCGCCGTGGCGGCGCGGTCGTCGCGCCGCCGCACGCCGAGTCCGGGCTGCGGGTGAAGGGCCCGGGGGACGCGGAGTTCGCGGACGCCGAGTCCGCCCGGCTCGTCGCGGCGGGCCGGTCGGCGGCGGTGCTGGACGTGCGGCTCGCCGGCGGCGGCTCGGTGCGCGTGGTGCTGCGCCCGCGGGCCCGCTCGGTGGGCGTGGCGGTGACCGGGGTGCCGGCGTCGAGCACGGTCGACCTGCGTACGGGGCACGTCGGCCCGGCGTACGGGCTGGGCGACCACGGCTCGTTCGGCGACGGCCGGCCGGAGACCGGCACGCCGTGCAGCGGCAAGGTGGAGGCGCGCCCGCGGGCCGAGCTGACCGGGCTCGTCCTGGACAACGTCACCAACCAGGGCTCCTGCAAGCGCTTCGTGTCGACCTTCGCGGTCTTCCCGCGGCAGAGCTTCGCCGAGGTGCTGTTCGCCGAGGGCCAGAAGCGCGTCGGCCTGACGGAGACGGAGAACCGGCTGGGGGTGGCGGGCGCCGACGGCGTCGACGGGCTGCACTACTTCCTCGGGACGGACGTCAAGCAGCTCTACGCGGACTACCGCCGCGCCCGGCACGCCGCCGGCTACGCGGACGTCCGGCCGCGGCCACGGATGTTCGAGCTGGGCTGGGAGGCGTACGGGGCGCTGGGCTGGAACACCTACCAGTCGTCGGTGGAGGGCACCGTGCGGGACTTCCTCGACCACGGCTATCCGCTGGGCTGGGGCGTGGTCGGCTCCGGCTTCTGGCCGGGCGAGCGCGGCAATCCGGCGGAGGGGACCACGAACTCCTTCGGGATGTGGGACGACACCGCCGAGGAGGGCCGCGACGACGGGCTGCCCAACCCCCGCTACCCGGAGCCGGACGCGCTGAAGCGGCTCTTCGCGAGCAACGACGTGGCGCTGCTCCTCGGCGCGCGGAACAACTTCAAGGCCGGGCGGGACGACGGCGGCAACCACAACCCGGTCACCGACGCGGGCTTCATGGAGGAGGCCCGGCGCAACGGCTATCTGCTGGCCGGCGCGGACGGCGAGCCGGTGAAGGTCACCCGGGCGCAGTTCCCCTCCGGTGCCTCGTACGTGCTGGACGGGCGGAATCCGCAGGCCGTCGACTGGTACGTGGCGCAGACCCGCAAGTGGGGCGTGGACGGCTGGAAGGAGGACACCATGCTCTACAGCCCCGACCTGTGGCGCGACGGCAACTGGAACGCGCTGCTGAAGGCGCTGCACGACGCCGGGGACGCGGTGATGGTGCGCAACACCGCCTACTCGCTGCCCGGCGACTGGGCCCGGATCAACGACACGATCTACGGCACCGGCGCGGTGTACCACGAGGACCCGGACCGGATGCCGGTGAACCTGCTGAACATCGCGGCGGCCGGCTTCGGCAACCTCTATCCGGACTTCGTCGGCGGCACCCCCGGCAAGGCGGAGCCGGCCGACCCGGCGTACCGGGCGTACTTCGCCCGCAACGTGCAGTTCAACGCGCTCACCCCGGTGCTCGGGTTCGGCCAGGGGCCGTGGCTGTTCGGCGACGAGGTGGCCGCGGACGCCAAGAAGCTGGCGCTGTGGCACGACTCGCTGCATCCGTACATCTACGACGCGGTCCTCGACGGCCATGCCTCCGGCTTCCCCTATGCGATGACGCCGCTGCACCTGGCGTATCCGGCCGACGAGCGGACGTACGGTCTGGTCGACGAGTCGACCCGGCGGTACGAGTGGATGCTCGGTGAGTCGCTGCTCGCGGCACCGGTGTGGGGAGCGGACTTCGCGACGGCGACCGGGCGGGACGTGTACCTGCCGGCGGGGACGTGGATCGACGTCAACACCGGTGAGCGGCACGAGGGCCCGGTGACGCTGGAGGACCACGAGGTGGCCCGGGGCGACGTGCCGGCGTTCGTCGGCGGCAAGGGCGTGCTGGTGCGCCGCACGGAGGCGGGCTCGTCGGCCCGGCTCCGGGCGCAGGTTTTCCCGGTGACGCGGGACTCGGTGTACAGCTACGGTGACGGGAAGCGGAGTTCCCGGATCGTGAACGCGAACGCGGGCTGGCATGCGAAGTCGTTGAAGGTGCTGGACACGACCGCCTCCCGCGCGGTCGACTTCTCCGTGGACCCCGTCACCGGCGCGGTCGAGTTCCCGCTGCGCGCCGGTCACGACTACCGGCTGGTGGGCGGGCGGGGTTGAGCACCTGCCGCGTGAAGCGGGCGGCCGTCGCCGTCGAGGGTTCGGCCGACGGCCGCCGGAGCCCGGTCCCGAGGGCCGCACCCCGGGACCGGGCTCACCGGTGTCCGGGGGTACGGGTCCCGGGGATGCGCGCCGGACGCCCGGCCGGGCGCGGTCAGCGGGCAGGGCCGGCGGGCAGGGCCGGCGGACAGGATCGGCGGCGGGGTCAGAGCGCGGCGGGGCGGGCGTGGGCGAGGAAGCCGAGGCCGGTGGAGATCTGGTCGGCGTACTCGACGGTCCTGGCGGCGAGTGTGTCCTGCCGGGCCGCCAGGTCCATCGCGGACAGCGAGCCGGAGACGGACAGCGCGGCGACGACGGCGCCGGAGCGGTCGCGTACGGGCGCGGCGAGGCAGGCGCGGCCGAAGGCCAGCTCCTCGACCTCGGTGGCGTAGCCACGGGCGCGGGTCTCCTCCAGCGCGTCGAGCAGCCCGGCGAGGCCGGTGAGGGTCTTGCGGGTGTACGCGGGGTAGTCCAGGCCCATGACGTCGCGGACCTCGTCCTCCGCCAGCCCGGAGAGCAGCGCCTTGCCCATGGCGGTGGCGTGCAGCGGCGCGGAGCGGCCGGTGAGGGTGAAGGACCGCGGCGCGAGGGGGCCTTCGAAGTGGCAGAGGTAGAACATGCGGTCGCCGTGGCGCTCGGCGACGTTGGCGCCGAGGCCCAGTTCGTGGGCGAGGTTCTGGGCGACCTGGCGGGCGGCGCGGTGGACGGTGGACTGGTTGAGTGCGACGCCGGCGAGTTCGACGACCTTGGGGCCGATGCGGTGCAGTCCGCTGCGCTCGTCGCGGACGAGGTAGCCCAGCGACTCCAGGGCGGCCACCAGCCGCGAGACGGTGGACTGGCCGAGGCCGCTCAGCTCGACCAGCTCGGCGATGCGGCGTTCGGGCTGCTCGTCGGTGAAGTACGACAGCAGTGACAGGGCGCGCTCCACGCTCTGCGTGCCCGACGCCGTGCCTCCCGTTGCCGCCATCGCGACCTCCCGTCCCGGTCCCGGCCCCCGTTCCCCTGGCGGAAAGATGGCCCATCCAGATAGCGGATGTTACATGGGCGCCGGGGGACGGTGGCACGGAATCCGCTACGGGGCCTGCCCGGGGGTGCCGTAGGAGACGAGGGTGGTCGGGACCATGGTGCGGCGCTCCGGCGGCGCCGGCGTGCCGTCCGCGCCGGCGCGTTCGGCGAGGCGGGCGAGGAGCAGGCGGCCGGCCTCGCGGCCGAGTTCGTCGGTGTCGTACGCGACGAGGGTGAGCGGCAGGCCGAGGGTGTCGGCCATCTCGAAGTCGTCGAAGCCGGCCAGCGCCGTGGCGGTGCCGGCCTCGCGGATGGCGCGGAAGGCGCCGATGGTGTTGCGGTTGTTGGAGCAGAACAGCGCGGTCGGCGGCTCGGGGAGGGCGAGCAGCCCGGCGGCGGCGCGGGCGGCCTCGGCGGTCTGCTGCTGCCCCTGCCGTATGTACGTGTCCTCGGCGGGCAGTCCGGCGCCGGCCAGCGCGGCGGCGTAGCCGCGCAGGCGCTCGGTGCCGGTGTAGACGGCGGGCGGGGAGCCGAGGAAGCCGATGCGGCGGTGCCCGGCGGCCAGCAGCCGCTCGGTCGCCGCGCGGGCCCCGCCGTAGTCGTCGACGAGGACGTGGTCGGCGGCGAACCCGGCGGGCGGCCGGCTCGCCAGCACCACGGGCACGCCCTCGGCCGCGGCGGCGGCCAGGTGCCGCTGGTCGCCGCCGGCGGGGACGGCGACGATGCCGTCGACGCGGCGGGCGACGAGATCCTCGACCAGGCTGCGTTCGGTGTCGGGGTCCTGGCCGGTGTTGCCGATGACGGCCTTCAGGCCGTGCCGGGCGACGACGGCGTCGACGCCGAGGGCGAGGCGGGAGTAGAAGGGGTTGGCGAGGTTGGTGACGACGAGGCCGACGAGCCCGGTGCCGCTGCCCAGGCGCAGGCTGCGGGCGACCTCGTTGCGCCGGTAGCCGAGTGCGGCGACGGCGGCGCGGACGCGGGCGGCGGTGGCGGGCAGCACCTTGGGGTCGTCGCGCAGGACGCGGGAGACGGTCATGGCGCTGACGGCGGCGCGCTCGGCGACGTCCCGCAGCGTGGGCTGCGCGTCCCGTGCGCCGGGCCCGCCGCCGGCGCCGGGCGTCATCCGGCACCCCCGGCGGCCGCGGCGGCGCCGATGAGCCCGGCGTCCTCCCCGAGGAGGGCGCGTACCAGCCGCCGGGCGCCCGCGGGCGGGTCGCCGGGTTTGGGCGGGCCGGTGTCCGGGGGCCAGCCGCCGCCGGTGAGGGCGGCGGTCAGGGGCGGGGCGAGGAGGTCCCAGGACTCGGCCATGGAGCCGCCGACGACCAGCGCGGTGGCGCCGAAGGCGGCGAGCCGCGGGCCCAGTTCCGCGCCGAGGGCGCCGAACGCGGCGTCGAGCACCCGGCGCGCCCGCTGTTCCCCCGCCCGGGCCCGCTCGGCGATCTCGCGCACATCGACATCGACATCGACATCGACACCGGCGCCGACACGGGCACCGGCGCCTTCTTCGCCGTACGTCCCCGAAGGCCCGCCCCCGGTGCCCGCGGCGGCCCCGTACCGGGACCGGATCGCCCGGCGCGAGACCGTGTCCTCCAGCGGGCGGCCGGCGATCCGGGCCAGGTCCATCCGGCCCTCCGGCGGCACCCCCGGGCCGGTCGTGCGCAGCGCGCCGTCGGCGAGGAACGCCGAGCCGACTCCCGTGCCCAGGGTGATGCCCACCGCCCGGGTGTGGCCGCGGGCGGCGCCCGCGGCCTCCTCGCCGGCGAGGAAGGCGTGCGCGTCGTTGCGGAAGGCGACGGCCGACGGGCTCCCCGGCAGCCCGCCGAGCAGCTCCGCCCCCACGTCCACCCCGTACAGCGCCTCGAACTTGCCGACGCCCGCGAAGAGCGCGACGCCCTTGGCGTAGTCGAACGGCCCGGGCAGCGCCACCCCCCACCGCGCCCCCGCCGGCGGCGCCGGCAGGGAGCGCGCGCAGCGCAGGACCGCGCCGAGGATGTCCCCGGCGCGGGCCTGCGCGTCCAGCGGATGCCGCACGCGGGCGGCCACGGCGGCGGTCCGCGGGGAGACCAGCGCGGCGGTGACGTGCGTGCCGCCGATCTCCAGGACGGGGATCAACGCCCGGCGGCCTTGCTGACGAGGGCCTTGACGACCCGTACGGGGCCGCCGCCGGCGGTGGCCACGAGCCGGTAGCCGCCGACCGCGGCGGGCACCGTCAGGGTCTCGGCGTACGACAGTTCGTGGGTGTCGCCGGCCGCGGTGTGCACGGTCACGCCGGCGCCCTCGGCCACGTTGAGCACATGGAAGCGGCCTTCGGTGTCGTCGCCGGCCTCGGCGCCCTCGTCCAGGGTGTACCTCCTGACTTCGTAGAACATCTCGTCCAGCGCGCCGAGCAGTTCCTCGCGCCAGCCGGGCCCCGAGCGCAGTTCGCGCGGCCGCGGCACCAGGTCCCGGGCGACGGCGTCACCGCGCCGGACGGTGTCGAGGTTCGCCAGCCCGTGTTCGTACGGCATGGGCCGCGGCCTGCCGTCGGCGCCGGGCCGCAGCCAGTCGTAGAACCGGAGGCTGTAGAGGTAGGGGGTGGCGCTGATCTCCAGGACGAGGTTGCCGGCGCCGCTGGCGTGCGGCGTGCCGGCGGGGATCATGAACAGTTGCCCGCGCTCGCCCGGGAAGGCCAGGACGTGGTCCTCGGGGTCCATGGGCCGCGCGTCGCTGATGGCCTCCTCGATCTCCTTGCGGAACAGGCCGACGTCGGCGTCCTCGCGCAGCCCGAGGTAGACCTTGGTCTGCGCGCTGCCGAGCGTCATGTAGTACGTCTCGTGCTGGGTGTACGGCCAGCCGAACCGCTC
Source organism: Streptomyces sp. 184 (assembly GCF_045781775.1). Classification (NCBI taxonomy): domain Bacteria; kingdom Bacillati; phylum Actinomycetota; class Actinomycetes; order Kitasatosporales; family Streptomycetaceae; genus Streptomyces; species Streptomyces sp. 184. Next base: position 4,787,085 of record NZ_CP123230.1, read on the forward strand.
GCGCATGTACGCCTCGCGCGGGTGGCAGTGCAGCGAGAGGTTGCCGCCGCCGACGGTGTCGAGGTAGTCGAAGCGGATCGGGAACGAGGTGCCGAAGCGGGCGTGCACCTCGGCGCCGAGGACGTCCTCGGGGGCGAGGACGCACATGAGCTGGAACGGCACCTCGGCCTGCGCGTCCGGTCCGGTGCCGACGAGGATGCCGGCCTCGGGGGCGATCAGCTCGTAGCCGAGGGCGGTGTTGGGCGCGCCGGGGGCGAAGCCCAGTTCGCGCTGCGCCCAGTGGCCGCCCCAGGGGGTGGAGTTGAAGTACGGCCGGGTGCGCACCGGCCGGCGGGCGAGCGCGGCGAGGGTGCCGCGCAGGCCGTCGCCGTCGAGGTGGGCGGGGTGCTCGGGGTCCTGGACGTCGAGCCAGCCGTCGAGGCGGCGGGCCAGCGCGTCGCGGTGCCGGTCGAGCACGGGCCAGTCGATGTAGAACAGCCGGCGGTGGTCGGGGGGTTCGCCGGGCAGGCCGAGGTTGGCGCCGGTGGTGCCGGCGGTGACGTCCGCCTCGGCGTAGCGCTTGGGCACGTCGGCGTACCAGAGCAGGTCGTGCGGTACGACGGCGGCGCCCGGCCCGTAGACCAGCAGCAGCCCGGTGTCGGGGCGGGTGGCCTCGGGCGGGGTGTCGAAGAGGTCGTCGAGGGGGTTCTCGGCGAGCTTGCAGTAGTACGGGTCGGCGGTGTCCTCGGGCCGCTCGGTGCGGCGCCTGACCTCGTCGGGCGGCGCGTAGTGGCGCCGTACGTCGAGCAGGGTCACGGCGGTGCCGCGGGCGGTCAGCTCGCGCCGGAGCCGGTCGGCGAGGGCGTCCCAGTCCGCGGACGGGGGTCCCTCGACGGCCACTACCGCCGGGCCGTGGGGGAGTTCCGCCGCCACGGCCCGCCAGCCGGTGGTGAGGACGGCCTGCGGGGCGGGTGCGTAGCGCGGGTCGAGCCGGTACACGCAGTCTCCTTTTGGGATGTGGTCAGCGGCGCCGGAAGAGCACCGCGGTCGTGCCGAGGGCGGGGAGGTCGACGGTGACCTCTCCGTCCCGTACCGGCAGGTCGTCTCCCGGGCGGCCGAGGTAGTCGGCGAGCCCGGCCCCGGTGACGGGGAAGAGGGCGCGTACGGGGCAGGCCACCGGCTCCTCGGCGAAGGACTGGAGCCGCAGCAGCACGGCGCCCCCGCCGGCTTCCCCGCCGGGGGTGGTGGCGCCGACGAGCCGTACCCGCGGGTCGCCGACCTCGGCGAACGCCAGCCCGTCGGTGACCTCGGGGCCGCCGCCGGGGTGGGTGGCGCGGGCCCGTACGGCGTGCAGCGGGCGGCTGAGCCCGGCGGCCGTGCGGGCGCCGAGCGCACCGTGGGCGGTACCGTCGGCGGGGCCGCAGGCCAGGCTGTAGCGGAAGGTGAACTCGAAGCCCTGCTCGCTGGGGAAGTTGGTGTCCCACAGATTGTTGTGGATCCAGGAGAAGACGGTGGCGGGCTCGTCGTGGCCCATCGTCTTGGGGAACGGCGCGTAGGGCAGGGCGATGTTGCCGAACTGCACCAGCGGCGCGTCCTGCGTGGCCCAGGCCACCGCGAGGTCGTCGTCGGCGAGCGTGACCCAGCGGCGTACGGCCCGCATGTGCAGCGCGGAGCCGGGGATGACGGGCAGGCCGGTGCCGGTGGCGCCGCCGGTGGCCTCCATCCGCACGGCGGGCGTCTCGAAGGCGAAGGGGAACGCGAAGTAGGCGCTCTCCTTGCCGAGGGTGGCGTCCTTGTCGACGCGGTTGTCGATGTCGAGGCGGGCGGCGCCGTGCGGCAGCGTCAGGGTCGTACGCACCCGGTTGGCGCCGGCGGGGCGGGTCTCGTAGGTGAGGGACTCGCCGGTGGCGGTGGAGGTGCGCGCGATGAGCGCGGCGGGCGGGGCGACGGAGCGGCTGCCGAGGTGTTCCAGGCGGTCGGAGCCGGTGGTACGGCTGGAGTTGTGGTTGAAGCCGCCGGCGGTGGTGTAGCTGTCGTGGATGTAGGCGTTGAAGCCCACGGCCGCACCCGCGTCGCTTCCGCGGACGAGTTCGCGGCCGGTGGCCTTGTCGACGACGGAGGCGATGCAGGCCCGGGCGAGGTCGACGCGGACCGCGAGGTGCTCGTTCTCCAGCAGGGTGGGGTCGGCCTGGGCGTGCGCGGCGGCGGCGGTCTCGGCGGGGTCCTCCTTTTCGGTGCCGCCGGTGGGGTTCCAGCCGGTGGCGGCCTTCAGGACGGTGCCCTCGCCGTCCTGCGCGCCGTCGCCGTCGCCCTCGGCGACGACGTCGAGGCGTACGGACCCGGCGGCCGGCACGTCGTCGACGCACACCAGCAGGAAGCGGCCCGCGTCCCGGTGGTCGTCGTTGACCTGCGCTTCCTCCTCGTGCCGCAGCCGCTCGCCGGTGCGGGCGTCGCGGACGGCGACGCGCTGCTCCAGCGGCACGCTGCTCTCCGGCAGGAAGATCCGTACGACGTCGGTGCGGGCCCAGGAGCAGGTGTTGACGACGTGGTACGACACGGCGTCGGGCGCGCCGGCGAGCCGCTGGCCGAGGCGGGCGCGGGCCCGGTCGAGCAGGGAGTTGCCGTCGTCGTACGCGCGCAGCGCCTGGCCGTACTTCCAGTGCCACTGCTCCTCGCCGCTGTGGCCGCCGTGGTCGCCGTGGGTCCAGGGGTCGCCGGCGCCCCAGGTGTGCTCGTCGAAGAGGGACACGGCCTCGTAGACGGGCGCGGAGTCCCGGGTGTCGTCGGCGGCGCCGGCGGCGCCGAGGACGCCGGCGAAGGTGCCGAGGGTCTGGGCGTCGGCGACGGTGGCCTGCGCGGTGCGGGCCAGGGACAGCGGGCGGGCGCCGGAGCCGACGCCGTCGACCCACCAGTCGGTCCAGTCACCCTCGAAGGTGCGGATCTCGTCGCCGAGGCGGGCTTCGGCGTCGGTGAAGAAGTCCTCGTTGCGGGAGAGCCTGAGCTGCGGGTAGGCCCAGGTCTCGTTCCAGCGGCGGACGGTGTCGGCGATGATCCGCCGGGGCGGCGCGTTGTCGCCGAACTTGCCCTGTACGCGCAGGTGCAGGATGTCCCACGGGTAGGGCTCGCGCTTGACGTCGGCCTGGTCCATGGCCCAGCCGAAGATGCCGCCGCGGTACGGGTACGGGTTGCTGGCCAGCGACGTCAGGTAGGCGGGCAGCAGGTCGTCGACGCTGGTGTAGTCGGTGTCGAAGCCGAGCAGCGGGCCCTCCATGTAGGCCAGGCCGTGCGGGGTGTCGGTGACCCAGACGAGGATGCTGTTGCCGCTGGGCGCGCGCCAGCGGAAGAGCCGGGGCAGCTTCTCGCCGCCGACGAGGTGGGGCACGGACCGGCCGGCCCAGTTGTGCGCCACGGACAGGTACTTCACGCCCGCGGCGGCGAGCGCGTCGACGAGGCCGACGACGGCGCCGGGCACGTCGGTCTGCATCGCGGAGGTGAACTCCACGCCGTGCTCGTCGCGGACCTCGTCGGCCAGACGCAGCAGTTCGTGCAGCTCGTCGGTGGAGCAGGTCTCGGTGTGCAGGTTGAACGGCATGGCGGTCAGCTCGATGCGGCCCTCGCGCACCCGCCGTACGAACTCCTCGACCTGCTCGGCGGGGCGGGCGTCGGCCCACTGCCGGAAGGACCACAGGGACTCCACGCACCAGCGGAACCGGGACTCGGCGGGCCAGTCGTCGGTGGCGCGGGTCAGCTCCAGGCAGGAGTCGAGGAACGACAGGTGCTCGGCCAGCACGCGGCCCTGGGGGTCGGTGTAGCCGATGTCGAGGTGGGAGTGGTGGACGAGGTGGAGGGTCCACTGCCGCTGCGGGGTGAGCGTCAGCTCGATGCCGGCGTCGGGCCCGGCGCCGTCGCCGTCGGGCAGGCCGACGGTGACGCGCTGGTCGGTGTCGACGGCGGGCAGCAGCAGGCGTACGGAGTTGCCGGGGCCCGGCTCGGCCACGACGGGCAGCGCGGAGCCGGACTCGGTCCGTACGACGAAGTCCGCGGGCAGGCCGGCGGGCAGGGCCGCGCCGTTAGCGGCTTCGACGCGCAGGCTCTGGAGCAGCCCGCCGCCGTCGGCGTGCTTGAGCAGCGGCTCCTGGGTCAGGCGCAGGACGGTGCCGGCGAGGCTGCCCTCGGCGGTGACGACGCTGCTGCGCAGGCTGTCGCGGATGCGGTCGTTGTCCCAGTCGGTGGTGCGGACGAGGGCCCGAGTGGTCATGCGGTGGTCTCCGTACTCTCCCGCGGTGGTGCGGGCGGTGATGCGGGCGGGTTCGTGGGCCGGGCAGGGGTCGGCGGGCAGGGCGGTCGGCGGGTCGGGTCGGGTCAGCGGGTCGGGTCAGCGGGCGGATGCGGTGATGCCGCGCAGGAACAGGCCGCGGAACACCAGGAAGACCAGCAGCGTGGGCAGCGAGACGATGAACGCGCCGGCCAGGATCACCGGCGGCCCGGCGGAGCTGTACGCCTGGTTGAGGGAGTTGAGGGTGGCCATCACCGGCTGGATCTCGGGGCTGCGGCTGAGCGTGATGCCGAACAGCAGGTCGTTCCAGACGGCGGTGAACTGGAAGATGAACGCGGCGCCGAGCCCGGAGCGCATCAGCGGTACGTGGATGCGCCAGAAGATGCGGCGCATGGACGCGCCGTCGAGCATCGCGGCCTCGGTGATCTCCGGTGGCATCGTCGTCATCTGGTTGCGGATGAGGAAGAACGCGAAGGGTATGGCCCAGGCGGCGTAGACGAGCATCAGGCCCAGGCGGGTGTCGTAGAGGTTGGCGTCGGCGTACATGCCGAACAGCGGGGCCAGGAACATCTGGAGCGGGAAGAGCGTCCCGGAGAAGATCACCCAGAACCACAGGGCGGGCCTGGGTATCGGCAGCACGATGACGGCGAACGCGGCCATCGCCGCGACCACCACGGCCACCCCGCCGCACACCACGGCGTACAGCATGGAGCTGCCGAAGCCGTCGCCGATGCCGGCGTCGACCCAGGCGGTCTTGAGGTTGTCGAAGATCGCGAAGCCCTGCGGGGTCCAGTCGACGGATCCCGTGTACTCCTCGGCGGGGGTCAGGGCGTTGACGATCAGGATGTAGAGCGGCAGCAGCCAGAGCAGCACGCAGCCGGCGACGAAGAGGTTGCGCATGTGGCGTCCCATGTCGGTGTCTCCTCTCAGTCCTTGGCACCGGGCATCTGGCGGCGCAGATAGAGCCACGAGGAAGCGACGACGATCACGGAGAGCACGAGCGCGATGGCGGACCCGTAGCCGACGTGGAAGAGGCGGAACGCCTCGCGGTACATGGTCAGCGCCAGCGTCTCGGAGCTGCGCGAGGGACCGCCCTGGGTGAGAACCCAGATCATGTCGAACGCCTTGAGGCTGTTGACGATGGCCATGCCGACGACCACGACCGTCACGGCGCGCAGTTGCGGCAGGGTGATGTGGCGGAACATCCGCCAGCCGGTGGCGCCGTCCAGCTCGGCGGCCTCGACCGTCTCCCTCGGGATGGCGCGCAGGCCGATGGCGAAGAGGACGACGTTCAGGCCGGTGGCCTGCCAGGTGCTGGCGACGATCATCGAGATGGTGTTCTGCGGCCACTCCAGCAGCCAGCTCTGCGCCCAGGAGTCGAGGCCGACGCCGCGCAGGACCTGGTTGACCGCGCCGTCGGTGGTGAGCATGAAGCGCCACAGCGCGGCGGTGGCCGCGCCGGAGACCGCGAACGGCAGCACGATGACGAGCTGCGCGAGCCCGCCGAGGCGGCGCATCCGGTGGGTGGCGACGGCGATGGCGAGGCCGGCGACGACGGGCAGCAGCAGGGTGCCGGCGACCCACATGAAGGTGTTGAGCAGCGAGCGGCCGAAGATCGGGTCCTCGGCGAGCCGGGTGTAGTTGTCGATGCCGGTGAAGCTGCTGTCGAAGCCGTTGTCCTCGAAGAAGCTGCCGTAGATGCTGCGGAGGAAGGGATAGACGAGCAGGATGCCGACGAGCGCGACCGCGGGCAGTGCCCAGGGGACGCCGGCGAACGCGCCGCCGAGGCGGCGGGTGGACGTGGTCTTCGCGGCCTGGTGCGGGCTGCGGACGGGGATGCGGCGGCGCAGGCGTACGGGCTTGGCGGCCTCGGCCGTGCCCACGGTGTCGGTCATGACTTCTCCGCCTCCCGCCACACCTTCCACGCCTCGTCGGCGCGCTCCTGCATGGTCCGCAGTCCGCCGCGGTACGAGTGCGGGTCGATGAGCATGCCCGCGAGGTCGTCCACGGTGGACTCGACGAGTTCGGGCGGGCCCTGTTCCCAGAAGCGGTTGAGCAGCCACAGGTCCTTCGACCGGCGCGCCACGCCGTCGATGACCACGTTGGCCGGCTCGACCGTCGGGTTGGGGCTGCCGTCGGAGAGGCCGTGGGCGAAGGCCGTGGCGACCTCCGGGTGCAGCCAGCCGCCGGCGGCCTTGAGCGCCTCGTCCTTGTCCGGGCCCTTGACGGTGGCGACGAAGGCGCTGGACTCGAAGATCACGCAGGGGCGTGCGGCCGGGTCGGCCATGGGCAGGACGAAGGCGTCCACGGTCTTGCCCGGCTTGGCGCCGGCCCCGGCGAAGACGGCGCCCAGCCAGGTGCCGCAGGCCACCATGCCCACGTCGCCGTGGACGACGGCCGCGGCGGCGTTGTTGTGGTCCACGTCCATGGAGGTGAACCAGTCCTTGTCGAAGAAGCCGGCGATGGTGCGCAGCGCGCGCTGGGCACGCGGGTCGGTGTAGCGCTCGCGCCCGTTCATCAGGTCGTCGTAGAACTGCGGGTCCTGACGGCTCAGGATCTCCTGGAACCAGATGAACGCGGGCCAGCGGCCGGCCGTGGTGCCGTGCAGCGGGGTGATGCCGTTTTCCTTCAGCCGGGTGCAGGCGGTGAGGAAGTCGTCCCAGGTCTCCGGCTTCTCCAGGCGGTGCTCCGCGAAGACCTCGGGGTTGTAGAAGATCACCCAGTAGGCGAGGTTCATCGGCAGCCCGTAGACGCGGCCGTCGTAGGTGAACGCCTCGCGCAGCGAGGGCTCCACCCAGCCGCGGGACTCGGCGTCCTGCCACTGCTTCGACAGGTCCTCGATGCCGCCGGTGCGCGCGAGGTCGCGCAGCCGGTAGCCGGACCAGTACTTGAGCAGGTCGGGGGTCTTCTGTGTACGCAGCGAGGACTTCACGACCTGCTCGAAGGATTCGAGGGACGGAATGACCTCGGGCACGAGCTGAAGGCCGGCGGTGGACTGGAGCGCCTGGCCGGCGGCCTTCAGCGGCGCCTCCCAGGCGGGGTTGTCACCGTGGATGGCGACCTTGCCGGGCCCCTGTCCCGCGGCGCTGCCGCAGGCGGCGGCCAGTCCGCCGGTGGCGGTGGCGAACGCGCCGGCCGCGGAGGCGCGGAGCAGGGTGCGGCGGTCGAAGCGGGTGGGGCGGGGTGCGGTCGTGCGGGGGTCGGCGGCTGGTGGGGGGATCGGCGGATGACGACCTGACATCGGGCGGCTCCCTGGGTCGCAGTGCTCGTGTTATCGTTAACACGCACTGGAGGGAGCTTGACGGCCGACAGCGTCCGGCGTCAATGGGCTTGCAGTGAAATTTCAACAGAGGGCCTGACAAGTCGGGCCGCGCTTCTCCGTGCGGCGGAATGCCCGAAATGTATAGTTCTGGCCCAGCGGGGTCGCAGGCCCGCCGCCGCGCCTCTGCGCAAGGACGGCACCCCGGCCGCCGGGCCTGCGACCTCCACGCCACCGGCGTACGCCGCCGAGGACCCCCGGAACGCGCCGACGACAATGGCCCGATGACCCACCCGCACCCCGCCCCCGCGCTCACCGTCGTCGGCCTGCTCAGCGGCACCTCGTACGACGCCGTGGACGCCGCCGTCTGCGACCTGCGCCTCGACGGCGACGAAATCCTCCTGCACCCCCGCGGCCTGCACAGCGCCCCCTTCCCCGACGAGCTGCGCCGCGCCGTCGCCGCCTGCCTGCCCCCGGCGCGGACGACGATGGCGGAGGTCTGCCGGCTCGACACCGAACTGGGGCGGTTCTTCGGCCGGACGGCCGCCGAGGCGGTCGAGACGGCGGCGGACGGGCGCGCCGACCTCGTCGTCTCGCACGGGCAGACCGTCTACCACTGGGTCGAGGGCCCGCGCGCCCGCGGCACCCTCCAGCTCGGCGGCGCCGCCTGGATCGCCGAGGCCACCGGGCTGCCCGTCGTCTCCGACGTACGCACCCGCGACATCGCCCGCGGCGGCCAGGGCGCCCCGCTCGCCTCCACCCTCGACGCGCTGCTGCTGCTCGCCGGCGGCCCCGGCGGGACGCCGCGGCGCGGGGCGCTGAACCTCGGCGGCATCGCCAACATCACGGTCCGCGGCGCCTCCGGCGAGGTCGTCGCGTACGACCTGGGCCCGGCCAACGCGCTCATCGACGCCGCGGTGGCCGACGGCACGGGCGGCGCGGAGACGATGGACACCGACGGCGCGCGGGCGCGGCGCGGGACGGTGGACCGGGAGCTGCTGGGGCGGCTGCTGGACGAGCCGTACTACGCGCTGCCCGCGCCCAAGTCGACGGGCAAGGAGCTGTTCCACGGGGCGTATCTGCGCGAGCGGGTCGCGGCGGGCGCGGGCCCGCGGCCGTCGCTGGACGACCTGGTGGCCACCGTCACGGAGCTGACCGCGGAGCTGGTCGCTGCGGCGTGCCGGCAGTACGGGGTCGGGGAGCTGGTCGTCTCCGGCGGCGGGGTGCGCAACCCGGCGCTGATGGCGCGGCTGGCAAAGCTGTGCGCGCCGGCGCTGGTCTCGCGGATGGAGGACCACGGGCTGTCGTCGCAGGGCAAGGAGGGGTATCTCTTCGCGCTGCTGGGCTTTCTGACGGTGAACGGGCTGCCCGCCTCGGTGCCGTCCGCAACGGGGGCGCGTGAGGCGGCGCTGCTGGGGTCGATCACTCCGGGGGCCCGGCCGCTGCGGCTGCCGGAGCCGGCGGCGAAGACGCCGGTGCGGCTGCGGGTGGTGTGAGAGCCGGGGGCCGGGTCGTACGGGAAGCAGGCACGCGGCGTCCGCGCTGGGCCGTGTCGTACGGGCCGACGGCCACGCGGCGCGGGCACCGCGACCGTGACGCCGCGTGCCGGGCACTCGGCGGCCGACCGGGGGTGAAGCAGGACCGACCCGGTGGGAAGCCGCCCGGCGGCGGGCCGGCGGCCGTCTCCCACGCGTACGCCAGCCACTGACCCGGTCGGCAACGGGCGGGCGCCGGACGGCGATCCGGCACCGACCGAGGGCACCGACGCGCGGCGGCCCCGCCCACCGCCGGGCGCTCAGCGCCGGGCGCTCAGGGCTGCGGCCAGCGCCGCCGTGGCCGCCGCCGCCAGGGCGGCGGCCGTCAGCGGCAGCAGCGGCAGCGGCACCTCCGCCGCGCGGGAGCCGGTGACCAGCCCGGTCACGGCGGCGTTCGCCGGGGAGCCGGTCGCCACCAGCACCGCCCCCGCGCCGGCGAGCGTCGCCGGCACCGTCCACGCCCGGCTGCGCAGCAGCGGCCGGTTGCACAGCGCCCCCACCGCCGTGCCCAGCAGCGCGCACGTCAGTGTCGCCAGCAGCCCCGCGCCCGTCGCCGCCGCCACCGGGACGGCGGTCTCCGAGGCGCGGTCCGAGCCGTGCGGGTCGCTGATGAGCACGACCACGGCCACGCCCGCCGCGCCCAGCACGCACGCCGCCGCGAACGCCGCGGCCAGGCTCGCCAGATGGGCCCGCGCCGGGCCCCCGGCCGCGGCCAGGCAGGCCCGCGCGGCGGGCGGCTCCACGCCGGTGCACACCCGCACCAGCCACGCCGCGACCGGCAGCACCGCCGCGGCGGCCACCCCCAGCGAGTCCAGCACGGCCTGCCCCGGCTGGACACCGACGGCCACGGCCGCCGCGTACACCAGCAGCGGCGGCAGCCAGCGGTGCGAGCGGGCGAGCAGGGCGAGTTGGTAGCGCACGAGCGCGGTCACGGCGCGGGGTCCTCCTCCGGTTCGTACGCCACGGGGTGCACGCCGCGGATGTGCCAGCCGGGGCTTGCGCCGAGCAGCGCCCGCAGCAGGGCGTCGGACTGCGCGGCGGGGACCGTCAGCCGGCAGCCGCCGCCGGGCAGTTCCTCGTACAGCGGCGCCCCCGGCAGGTCGCCGGGCACGGGGGAGCCGGGCCGCCCGACCGCCTCGACCGCCACCGCGGGGCCGCCGCCCGCCGGCCGGGCCACGACCCGGCCGCCGCCGGCGCGGTAGGCGGCGTACGGCACGTCCGCCAGCCGCCGCGGGTCGTGGTCGACGAACACCACCGCCCCGCCCGCCGCCAGCCGCTCCCCGACCGCCGTGTCCAGCTCCGCCCGCGCCTCGGCGTCCAGCCCGGTCCACGCCTCGTCGAGCACCAGCAACTCCGGCTCGGCGAGCAGCGCCTGCGCCACCGCGACCTTCTGGCTGCCGCCCTTGGACAGCTCGTCCAGCGGCGTACGCGCCGACTCCCCCGCCCCGAACCGCGCCAGCCACTCCCCCGCCCGCCGCCGCGCCTCGGGGCCGCGCAGCCCCTGCACCCGGCCCAGGTGCGTCAGGTAGCCGAGGGCCGTCAGCGGCAGCGCCGCGGGGAAGCGCTCCGGCACGTACGCCGTGCGCGCGGGGCGGCCGGTGACGCGCCCGGCGCTCGGCAGGTCGATGCCCGCCAGCAGCCGCAGCAGCGTCGACTTGCCGCCGCCGTTGGCGCCTTCGACGCGTACGAGCGCACCCGCCGGCACCCGCAGATCGACCCCGCGCAGCACCCAGGGACCGCGTCTGCCGTAGCGCCGCCCCACGCCGTCCAGCCTCATGGATCCGGATGATTTCACGGCGGCGCACCCGCGGCGACCGCACCGACGTGCGCCGGGGCGGCCGGACCGCTTACGGTGCACGGGCCGTTGGACTATTTTGTGGGACTTCAAGCGCGACCGGTGGTGGGAGAGTTCTGATGGTGGACACACAGGGCGGCGGCCGGGCGCCGGTGATCGACACCACCGTGCCGCAGTCGGCGCGTATCTGGAACTTCTGGCTCGGCGGCAGCGACAACTACCGCGTCGACCGGATCGCCGGCGAGGAGTACGTGCGGCTCTCGCCCGGCATCGTCGACATCGCCCGCGCCTCCCGCGCCTTCCTCGCCCGCTCCCTGCGCCACCTCGCGGCCGGGGCCGGGACACGCCAGTTCCTCGACATCGGCACCGGACTGCCGACCGCCCAGAACACGCACGAGATCGCGCAGGCGATCCACCCGTCGGCGCGGGTCGTCTACGTCGACAACGACGCGATGGTCCTCGCGCACGCGCGCGCCCTGCTGGTCTCGCGGCCCGGCGGTACGTGCGACTACGTCAACGCCGACGTGCACGAGCCGGACGCGGTGCTGGCCGGTGCGGCGAAGACGCTGGACTTCGACGAGCCGGTGGGGCTGATCCTCAGCGGGATCGTGGGGCACGTCGCGGACTACGACGAGGCGCGCGCGATAGTGGCCCACCTGGTCGACGCGCTGCCGGCCGGCAGCCACCTGACGCTCAGCGACGGTACGGGCGTGGTGCACCGGGAGATGCGGCGGGCGCAGGACGCGTACAACAGGAGCGGTGCGGTGCCGTACGTGCTGCGCACGCCGGAGGAGATCGAAGGCTTCTTCACGGGCCTGGAGCTGCTGGAGCCCGGGGTCGTGTCGTGCCCGCGATGGCGGCCGGAGGGCGGCGGAGACCCGGAGCCGGTCGACCAGTTCGGCGGCGTGGGACGGAAGGAGGGCAGCTCGTGACGGAGACGGAGTTCGACCCGGGGGCGGTACGGGCGCTGGCGTTCGACATCTTCGGCACCACCGTGGACTGGCGCACGGGCGTCGCCGAGCAGGTGACGCGGGTGGCGCGGCGGCGCGGCGTCGAGCTGGACGGCGAAGCCTTCGCCGACGCGTGGCGGGGGAAGTACCTGCCGTCGATGGGCCGGGTCAACGGCGGCGAGCGCCGGTGGGCGTACCTCGACGTGCTGCACCGCGAGTCGCTGGACGAGCTGCTCGAACAGCACGGCGTCGCCGCCGCCTTCGATGACGCCTCCCGCGGTGAGCTGGTACGCGCCTGGCACCGGCTGCCCGCGTGGGAGGACGCGGCCGAGGGCCTGGCGCGGCTGCGCGGCCGGTACGTGGTGGCGGCGCTGTCCAACGGCGGCTTCGCGCTGCTCACCCACCTGGTGAAGGCGGCGGGGCTGCCGTTCGACTGCATCCTCTCCGCCGAGCTGGCGCAGCGCTACAAGCCGGACCCGGCGCCGTACCTGACGGCCGCGCGGCTGCTGGACGTCGAGCCCGGTGAGCTGCTGATGGTGGCCTGCCACGGCTGGGACCTGGCGGGGGCGCGCGGCGCGGGGCTGCGGACGGCGTTCGTGGCGCGGCCGCTGGAGAACGGCCCGGCGGGCGGGGCGGACGGCGCGGCGGAGGTGGCGGGCGAGGTAGCGGCGGCGGACTTCGGGGACCTGGCCGACCGGCTGGGCTGTCCGTGACGCTGCCCGCAGGCACCGTCCGTACGTAGGCGGTCAGCCGCTCGGCGCGTGCTTCGCCGCCTCCGGTGCCAGCTCGTCCCAGGCGACGGTGCGATCGCACCAGCGCTCCAGCAGCGTGCGGTCGTGGCCCACGGCCAGCAGCGCGGCACCGGAGGTGCGGCGGTAGTCCTCGACGGCCGCGACCAGTGCCGCCGTGGTGGAGGCGTCGAGCATCGCCGTCATCTCGTCGCACACCAGGATCCGGGGGCGGAGCGCCAGCGCGCGGGCGAGGCAGGCGCGTTGGAGCTGGCCGTCGCTGACCTCGTGCGGGCGGCGGGCCAGCAGGTCGGGGGTGAGGCCGACGAGGCCGGCCAGCTCCTCGGTGCGGGCGGGGGCCTCGGCGCGGCGGCCGGTGGCGCGCAGCGGCTCGGCGATCAGGGCGGCCAGCGTCAGTCGCGGGTCGGCGGCCAGGCGGGGCTGCTGGAAGACGACGCCGAAGGCGGTGCGCTGTGCGCGGGGCGCCCGGTGGCGCCAGCCGCGTACGGGCTCGCCGTCGAGCAGCACCTCGCCGGCGTGCGGGCGGTGCAGCAGCGCGGCGACGCGGGCCAGGGTGGACTTCCCGCAGCCGCTGGGGCCGAGGAGCCCGGCGGCCTCGCCGGGGGCGAGGGTGAAGGAGACGTCGCGTACGACGGGGGCGCGGCGCTCGTATCCGGCGGTGACGGCGCGGAGCCTGAGCGGGGACGGGGCGTCAGCGGGCATCGACGGCCTCCGGCTGCTGGGGCGGACCGGGTTCGTCGGTCCGCTGCGTCGGCAACTGCTTCGCCGCGGGCGTCCCCGGCTGCCGCTTCGGCGGCGGTACGGCGGCGGGGGGCACCGGGTGGTGGCACGCGACCCCCGCCGTCAGCGCCGGCACCGCCTCGCAGGCGGCCGTGGCATACGTGCACCGCGGCGCGAAGGCGCAGCCCGGCGGCAGCGCGCCCAGCTCGGGCGGCAGGCCGGGGATGGGTGTGAAGCCGCGCTCCGGGAGGGCGTCGAGGAGGCCGCGGGCGTACGGGTGCCGAGGGCCGGGGGCGCCGAAGAAGTCGGCGGCGGCGGCGAGTTCGACGATCCGCCCGGCGTACATCACCGCCACCCGGTCCGCGATCCGCTCCGCGGCGGCCAGGTCGTGGGTGATCATCAGCAGCCCGCGCCCGTCGTCGACCTGCCGGCGCAGTTCGTCGACGGTGCGCTCGACGAGGTCGCGGTCGAGTCCGGTGGTCGGCTCGTCGGCCAGCAGCAGCGGCGGGCCGCCGACGAGGGCGAGGGCGGTGGCGGCGCGCTGGGCGAGGCCGCCGGACAGCTCGTGCGGGTAGCGGTCGAGGTGGTCGGCGGGGAACGCGGCCCGCGCCGCGGCCTCTTCTGCGGCGGCGCGCAGCCCGGCCTTGGGGGTGCCGGTCAGCTCGCGGACGACCTCCTGGAGCTGGGAGCGCACGGTCCGTACGGGCGTGAGGTGCGCGGCCGGAGACTGCGGTACCAGGCCGACGCGGCGGCCCCGCACCCGGCGGGCCAGCTCCGCCTCGCCGGCGCCGAGCAGTTCCAGCTCGCCGAGGTGCGCGGCGCCCGCGGTCTCGGCGTTCTCCGGCAGCAGCCCGAGGAGCGCCGAGGCGAGCACGGACTTGCCGCAGCCGCTCTCGCCGACGAGCGCGACGCACTCGCCGGGGGCGAGGGCGAGGGAGACGTCGGTGACGGCGGCGACGTACCGGCCGCGGCGCATCCGGAAGCGGACCGACATCCGGTCGAGGGCCAGCAGTGGCGCGGCGGCGGCACTGCCGGTGCGGTCCCGGTCCGTGCGGTCCCCGTCCGTGCGGTCCCCGTCCGTGCGGTCGGTGCGGTCGTCCGTGCGGTCCGTCACAGCGTCAGCTCCGATCGGCGGCGCGGGTTGAGCCGCTCCCGCCACGCACCGGCGAGACCGGCGACGGCGAGGGTCGGGATGATGATGAACAGGCCCGGGAAGAGGGTGGGCCACCAGTCCCCCGCCAGCAGCGCCCCGCGCGCGCCCTGCACCATCGCGCCCAGGGACGCCTGGTGCGGCGGCAGCCCGAGGCCGAGGAACGACAGCGCCGACTCGTGCCAGATGGCGTGCGGCACCATCAGCACCGCCGCGAGCCCGGCCTGCGGCAGCACCCCGGGCACGAGGTGGCGGACGGCGACCCGGGTGCGCGAGGCGCCGCCGGAGACGGCGGCGTCCACGAACGGCCGGCCGCGCAGCGACAGCACCTCGGCGCGCACGATGCGGCAGGTCGACACCCAGTGGGTCAGGCCCACCGAGGCGACGACGGGCCACACGCCCGGCTGGAACAGGGCGACGATGAAGATGCCGAGGAGCAGGTGCGGTACGGAGGCGAAGACGTCCACGAGCCGCATCACGGCCCGGTCGACGTGCCCGCCGAGCGCGCCGGCCAGCGCCCCGACGGCGGTGCCGACGACGGTGGCGACGAGCGCGGCGACCACGCCGACGAGCAGCGAGACGCGCAGTCCGTAGACGCAGCGCAGCAGCACGTCGCGGCCGACGTCGTCGGTGCCGAAGAGGTGGGAGAGGGACGGCGCGGCGAGCTTGTTGCCGATGTCGACGGCCTGCTGGTCGAGCTGGACCAGCGGCGGTACGACGAGCACCGCGAGGACGGCGAGCGCGACGACCGCCGCCGAGGTGCGGACGCGCAGCGTGCGCACCGACTTCCGGCCGGTGCCGCGGGTGCGCCAGCGGGCGGCGTCGGGGGGCCCGCCGGGGACCGCCGCCTTCTGCACTGCCTCAGCCATCGAAGCCCACTCTCGGGTCGGCGAGCCCGTACAGCAGGTCGGACAGCAGGTTGCCGAGGAGCACCGCCGCGGTCGCCAGCACGGTGAGCGCGGCGAGCAGCGGGAAGTCGACGGACGTGGCGGCCTCGACGGTGGCCGCGGCGATGCCGGGCCAACTGAAGACGGTCTCGATGAGCAGGGCACCGGTGATCAGCTCCGGCACCCGGGTGCCGATCAGCGTGAGCACCGGCAGCAGCCCGGAGCGCAGCGCGTGCCCGAGCAGCACGGTGCGCTCGGCGAGCCCGCGGGAGCGGGCGCCGCGCACGGGGTCCTCGTCCAGGGCGTCGCCGACGCCCTGGCGGACGTAGAGCACGAACCACGGCATCTGCGAGACGGCGAGCACCGACGCGGGCAGCACCACGTGCTCGGCGACCTGCCCGAAGCTGACGACGTCGGTGCCGGTGTCGGTGAGGCCGCCGGCCGGCAGCGCGTCGAGCTGGAGCGCGAAGAGCCAGACGGCGAGCAGCCCGAGCCAGAACGGCGGCGCCGCCTCCAGGGCGTACGCGACGGAGGTGACGGCCCGGTCGAGCCACCCGCCGCGGCGGCGGGCGGCGAGGACGCCGAGCAGCGTGCCGACGACGATGGCGACGGCGAACGCGACCGCGCACAGCAGCACCGTCCAGCCGATGCGCTCGCCGATGACGTCGGCGACGGGCTGGCGCATGCTGGTGGACTCGCCGAGGTCGCCGGTGGCGATGCCGGAGAGCCAGTCCCACCAGCGGGTGACGAACGGGTCGTCGGCGCCGAGGCTGTCGCGGAGCTGGTCCAGCGCCTCCTGGGAGGCGCTGAACCCGGCGGTGCCCGCGTACGCCTTCACCGGGTCGAACGGCGAGGCGGCGGCGATGGCGAACACCCCGAAGGTGACGGCCAGCAGGACGGGGACGGCGTACAGCAGCCGCCGTCCGGCCATCCGTGCCATCGGGGCCAGCGGCAGCCCGGTCACGGCGCGGGCTGCCAGCTCTCGACGTTCCACCAGGGACCGCTGCCGAAGCCGTGCTCGTGCGGCTCGACCTGGGTGGTCAGGCCGCGCCAGGTGTCGGCGATGACGTAGATGTGGTCGATGTGGGTGAGGAAGATGTAGCC
Source organism: Streptomyces sp. 184 (assembly GCF_045781775.1). Lineage (NCBI taxonomy): Bacteria > Bacillati > Actinomycetota > Actinomycetes > Kitasatosporales > Streptomycetaceae > Streptomyces > Streptomyces sp. 184. The sequence goes on from NZ_CP123230.1 coordinate 4,803,489, forward strand.
GGGGTTCTCGGCGAGTTCCTGCTGCACCTTGTCGTACGCCCGCTTGCGCTCGGCCTTGTCGCCGCTCTCGCGGCCCTCGACGAGGGCGGTGTCGACGTCCGGGTTCTCGTACGAGGCCATGTTGTTGAAGCCCTGGCCGGCCAGCTCGGAGTAGAGCATCGGGTAGAGGTCGAAGTCGGGGTCGGCGGGGCTGCCGCCGCCGGCGAGCACGGCGTCCTCGCCCATCCGCGGCTCGATGACCTCCCAGGTGCCGGACTCCACCTTGGCCTCGATGCCGACCTTCCTGGCGTCGCCGGCGAAGGCGAGGGCGTGCTCCTGGCGGAGCTTGTCGCCGGAGGGGTAGTAGAGGGTGAACGAGGCGCGCTGCCCGTCCTTCTCCCGGATGCCGCCGTCGCCGGCGCGCCAGCCGGCGTCGTCGAGGATCTGCTCGGCCCGCTCCGTGTCGTACGGCCGCTCGGTGCCCTTGGCGAACCACTCGCTGTCGGTGGGCACGGGCCCGTACGCGGCCTTGCCCCGGCCCTCCAGCAGCTTGTCGACCATGGCGCCGCGGTCGACGGCCACGTCGAGGGCGCGGCGGACGGCGAGGTCGCCGGTGACGGGGTTGTCGGTGGGCAGGGTGACGGCGCGGTGGTCGGCGGTGGTGGCGGCGAGGGTCTGCTTGTCGTCGTCCTCGGCGAAGGTCTTGGCGAGGTTCGGCGGCAGGATGGCGCCGTCGAGGTCGCCGGAGCGCAGCCGGGTGGCGCGGATGTCGTCGTCGGCGATGACGGCCATCGTCAGCTTCTTCACCTTCGGTTTGCCGCCCCAGTAGCGGGGGTTGGCCGAGAAGGTGAGTTTCTCGCCCTTGCGCCAGTTGTCCAGGACGTACGGGCCGGTGCCGACCGGCTCGGTGTTGAACGCGCCGGTGTTGACGTCGCCCTTGGCGGCGACGTGCTCGGGCGCGATGGGCAGCACGGTGCGCTCGGCGAAGGCGGCGTAGGGGTACTTCAGGCGGAAGACGACGGTGTCGTCGCCCTCGGCCTCGACGCTCTCGACGGCTTCCAGGTCGCCCTTGGAGGGGTTGTTGGTGCCCGGGTCGAGGATGGTCTCGTAGGTGAAGACGACGTCGGCGGCGGTGAAGGGCTCGCCGTCGCTGAACGTCACGTCGTCGCGCAGCTTGTACGTGTACGTGGTGCCGTCGTCGGTGACCTCGGGAAGCGCGCGGGCGAGGGCGGGCTCCAGCTCCATGTCGCCGGTGCGGGCGAGGAGTCCGTCGAAGAGCTTGGAGTTGCCGTCCTTGCCGTAGCCGAGGAGCGGGCTGAGGGTGTCGGGCTCGTTGGCGACGCCGACGACGGCGGCGGTGCCGTCGCCGCCGGAGGCGCCGGAGTCGTCGTCGGCGTCCGGGTTCGAGCAGGCGGCGGCCCCCGCGAGCACCGCCGCCGCCGTGACCGAGACCGCTGCGCGTATGCCGCGGACTGACATGCCCACTCCCCTGTTGAAGACCGGCTGTTATTGCGAACCGTTCGCAATTAGAACCCATGATCGGTGCGCGGCGCAATGCGCAGTCCACTCCGCGGGCATCCGGCGGGCGGGCGGTCCGCCGAGGTCAGCGGCCGGTTCCCGGCAGGGCGACACGGAGCCTTGCGTCGACCGGGTGGCCCGGGGCGGGACACGGCGGCTGTTACGGATATTACAGGATATTACGGGGCATTCAGGGACGTAGCATCCGGTGTCCCGTACCCCACCGGGAAGGACACCCATGGCTCTCCCCCCGCGCTCCCGCACCCTGGCCGGCGGCGCCTGCCTGGCCGTGCTCGCCGGCTCCGGCTACGGCTGGGCGCTCGCCGCCGGGCCCGCGGCCGGCGGCCCGGGCACCAACGTCCTCGTCGTCGGCAGCGACTCCCGCGCGGGGCTGACCGAGGAGGAGAAGAGCCGCTGGCACGCGGGCGGCGAAGCCTGCCGGTGCGCCGACGTGATCATGGTCGTGCACCTGTCCGCGGACGGCCGGCGCGCGAGCGTCGTCAGCCTCCCCCGCGACTCCTACGTGCCCTTCGCGCCGCACGACGACGGCGAGGGACCCGCCGTCCACTCCGGGAAGATCAACGCGGCCCTCCGGCACGGCGGCCCCGACCTGCTGACGCGCACCGTCGAGCGCGCCACCGGGCTGGACATCGACCACTACGTCCAGGCGCGCTTCAAGGGCTTCGTACGGGCGGTCGACGCACTCGGCGGCGCACCGGTGTGCACGAAGAAGCCGATGCGCGACGAGAACTCCGGCATCGACCTGACGCCCGGCAGGCACCATCTCGACGGCGGCCGGTCGTTGCAGTACGTCCGGACCCGGCACAGCGGCCACGGCGACATCGACCGGGTGCGGCGGCAGCAGCGGCTGGTCGCCGGCCTCGCCGGGCAGCACCTGGCCGCGGGCACGCTGAAGGATCCGCGGACGGCGCACGCCCTCGTCGGGGAGGTCGCCCGCGGGCTGCGCCCGGGGCCCCGGACCAGCGTGGCGGACATGCTGGCGCTGGCCTGGAAGGCACGCCATCTGCGGCTGCGGGACACGGAGTTCGCGACCGTGCCGCTGGCGAGCATCAGCCACCCCGCCGGCACGTGGGGCTCGGCGGTGAAGTGGAACGACGCGCGGGCGCGCACCATGTTCGGGCGGCTGGCCGGGGACCGGCCGCTGGCGCCGGCCGACCGGCGCGGGCCGCGCGGCGGCTTCGACTGGAAGGGCCGGGTCGCCCCCGGCGACCGCATGGACTGCGACTGACGCCGAGGGCGCGCGGCCGGGCGCCGCGCGCACGCGAACGGCGCCGCCGGGCATGGGACCGGCGGCGCCGCGCCGCGCGGCGGGTCAGCGGACCCGGCGCACGTCCACGTCATCGGCCTTGACGAAGCCGATGCGGTGGCCGATCTGGACGATGTGGTACTTCGTCTTGCCGCGGACCACCGTGCGGTCCCCCGGCGCGGAGCCGTCGAAGGACACCGCCCGGTAGTACTCGCCGGGGACCGTGCCGCCGTAGGAGTACGCCTGGCCGGCCTTGAACTCGTACGGGTGCGCGGAGATCGGCTGGTACGGGATCTCCGCCGGGTACGCCGCCTCCTCCGGGTACGCCCGGCCGTAGACCGGCACCGACTCCTTGCCCGGCTTGGGCGTGACGACCTTCCCGGCGGTGAACTCGGCGACCCGCGCGCCCGCGGGGTTGTGGAACCAGCCCTTCAGGCCGTGGTACCAGATCGCCACCCAGTCGCCCCTGCGCTCGGCGACCGCGTACCGCTGCCCGGCCGAGGCCCGGCTGCCGATGTCGGAGACGTGCATGTCGGACGCGCGGCCGTCGGGGTGCAGACCGATGTCCGCCAGCAGCGGGGAGTCCGCGTCGGGCTGCGTGTGCAGGATCACCGACGACGAGGGCGCGAGCGGGCAGGGCTCCTTGGGGTCGGAGCCGGACTCGTAGCTGCACCCGGTGAACTGCGGCCGGTTCTCCTCGAAGTCCGGCTTGATCAGCACCATCGCCCTGGCGGACCCGCCCGGGCTGCGCAGCGGGGCCTTCAGCAGCTCGAAGTAGCGCTCCCAGTCCCAGTACGGGCCCGGGTCCCAGTGCATGCCGGGGATGTTCGGCGTGGTGGTGCCGGGCACGTTGTCGTGGCCGATGATGTGCGTGCGGTCCAGCGGGATGTCGTACTTCGCCGCCAGGTAGCGCACCAGCGTCGCCGAGCTGCGCATCATCGCCTCGGTGTACCAGGTGCCCTGGTCCTTGGCGAAGCCCTCGTGCTCCAGGCCGATGGACTTGGCGTTGATGTTCCAGTTGCCGGCCTGCCAGGCGACGTCCTTGTGCTTGACGTGCTGGGCGATGTGGCCGTCCGAACTGCGCAGCGTGTACTGCCAGCTCGCCGCGCGGGTGGGGTCCTGGACCATGTTGATGACACCGGGGTAGCGGCCCTCGGTGTCGTGGATGACCAGGTACTCGATCTTCTGGTCGCGAGGCCGGTTCGCCTTGTCGTGGTTGACGTACGCCTGGATGTCGTCGGGATCGGTCTGGCGGTACGTCGCCGGGATCCACTCGCAGCCGAGCCGGGCCGGGCACTCGACCTCGTCGTCCTGGAGCCGCGGCAGGCCGAGTTCGCCGAGCCACCGCTGCTGCGGGGTCAGGGCCGGGTGTGCGGCGAGCCGGACGGCGTGGCCGTCGTCGGTGGTGCGGGCGGCGCCGTCGCGGATGGTCGCGTACACCTCGTCGGCGAAGGCCGCCGCGTCCTGCTCGAACGCGGCGCCCGCGTACTTCGCGACCGCGCCGTACCAGTCGGCGGGGTCGGCCGAGGCCGGTGCGCCCAGTTCGTCCTGGTACGCGGCCAGCAGCGCGGCGCCGCCGGCGATGTTCTCGACGGGCCTGGCGCGCAGCGTCGCCTCGTCGGTGCCGGTCAGCTCGGCGGCGGCGTACAGCGTGGTGAGCGCGGGGCCGAACCTCTCGTCGCCGACGGGCCGCTCGGTGTCGCCGCGGGGGTCCTCCGCGGTGCCGCCGTGGTGGTCCTCGGCGAGCACGGTGGGCGCGTCGGTCAGGTGCATGGGGCCGAAGCCGGCGTCGGTGCTCGGCTCGCCGGCGTGGGTGTCCCAGCGGGACTCCAGGTACGACACGCCGAGCAGCACGCTCTCCGGCACGCCGTACTCCCCGGCCGCCGCGGCGTACGCCGCCTGCCGGGTCGCGGGCGCCGCTTCCCCGCCGTCACCGGCGGCGGCCGGGAGGGACGCCGAGGTGAGCGGCAGCAGCAGAGCGGCGGCGACGGCGGCCGTCGCCCAGGGTCGTCTTCGAAGGCTCGCGCCGAGGCGGGTGGCCGGGAGAGCAGGCAACGGTACTCCTCAGGGGTCGGGACGAGGGGGTGCGCGTGCGCGTGCGGTGCGTATCAGGGGTACCGACTGGGCAAGGCAGCCGTCAATCCCTTCCATGGGCACGAAAGTTGCACGTCAGCCCGGCTGCCGCCCATCTGCGCGGCGGCACTGGTCCAGACCGGTGTCGGCGGCCGGCCGCGGCCTGTGACCGCGACCGGCCGCCTTACGGCCGCCGGGCCAACCCGCCCGGTTGCCCGGCGGCCGGTCTAGGGCACCCGACGGCGCCGGGCGAGCCAGGTCTGCGCGATGACGACGACCACCAGGAAGCCGCCGCTGACGACCTGCTGGTAGGCGGAGTCGAGCGAGCCGATCTGGTTGATGACGTTCTGGATCACCTTCAGCAGCAGCACGCCGACCAGCGAGCCGCCGACGAAGCCCATGCCGCCGGAGAGCAGCGTGCCGCCGATGACGACGGCGGCGATGGCCTCCAGCTCCATGCCGTAGCCGAGGATGGTCACGCCGGAGTCGAGCCACGCGGCGTTCAGCGCGCCGGCGAGGCCGGCGAGCAGCCCGTTGAGGGTGTACACCAGCGTCTTGGTACGGGCCACGGGCGCGCCCATCAGCGCGGCGGCGTCCTCGTTGCCGCCGACGGCGTAGACGTGCTGCCCGAAGCGGGTGCGGCGCAGCACCACGCCGCCGGCGACGAAGAGCGCGGCGGTGATCCAGACCGGGACGCCGATGCCCAGCAGGTCGCCCTGGCCGAGGTCGGCGAAGAACGAGCCCTCGGCGACGAGGAAGGTCTCGGCGCCCTCGTCGGTGATCGCCAGCATCACGCCGCGGGCGCCGAGCATGGCGGCGAGCGTGACGATGAACGGAGCGAGCCGCAGCCGGGCGATGAGCAGCCCGTTGACCAGGCCGAAGAGTCCGCAGACGGCGAGTGGCAGCAGCAGCGCCACCACCGTCCCGTGGCGCGAGCCCCAGGCGGCGAGCACGCCGCCGAGGACGAAGACCGAGCCGACGGACAGGTCGATGCCGCCGGTGACGATGACGAAGGTCATGCCGAGGGCGACGATGGCCAGGAAGGCGGAGGAGTCCGCCATGTTGCCGATGTTGCCGGTGGTGGCGAAGGAGTCGAAGGACAGCGAGGCGACGGCGGCGATGGCGACCAGCGCGACCAGCGCGCCGTGCTGCTGCGCCAGCGCGCTCAGCCGCTCGCCGCGGCGGCCGCCGGGCGGCTCGCCGGCGTCGTACGCGACGGGCCGGTCGGCGGCGGTTTCGTCTTTCACGACGGTCACCGCTTCCCCCTCTCCCGGGCGGCGTAGACGGCGAGGATGATCACCACGGCCTGGGCGATCTGCGTCCACGACGGCTCCAGGTCGTGTTTGATCAGGGTGGCCGTCAGCAACTGGATCAGCACCGCGCCGGCCACCGTGCCGCCGATGCGGACCCGCCCGCCGGTCAGCGGCGTGCCGCCGACGACGACGGCGGTGATCGCGGACAGCTCCATCAGGTTGCCGAGCGAGGTGGGGTCGCTGGCGGACAGCCGGGCGGTGGCCAGGAAGCCGGCGACGGCGGCGAGCACGGCGCACACGACGTACACCACGATCAGCACCCGGCGCACCGGCAGCCCGGCGAGCTGCGCGGCGGGACGGCTGTCGCCGATGGCGAGCAACTGGCGGCCGAAGGTGGTGCGGCGCACGACGAAGCCGACGACGAGCGCGAGCGCCGCCGCGATCAGCACCACGTACGGCACGCCGGCGAACTCGCCGGAGCCGAGGGTGGCCATGCCCGGGTCGCGGATGTCCTCCAACTGCGGCAGCAGCACCAGCGCCAGCCCTCGGGCGCCGACCATCAGCGCGAGCGTGGCGACGATGGGCTGGACCCCGATGAACGCGATGAGCGAGCCGTTGGCCAGGCCGACCGCGGCCCCGCCGACGACCGCGACGATCAGCGCGATCCACGGCCCGTAGCCCATGTAGAGCGCGACCAGCGAGGTGGACAGGGCCATGACCGAGCCGACGGACAGGTCGACGCCCTCGCTGCCGATGGCCAGCGCCATGCCGAGCGCGACGATGACGACGGGGGCGACCTGGACGGCCTGGGTGCGGAAGTTCTCGGCGGACAGGAAGTGGGGGGTGAAGGCGATGTTGACGATCAACAGGAGGGCGACGCCGACGTAGACGCCGTACTCCTGGAGCCAGCGCAGCACCCGCTCGCGGTCGGCGGGCAGCGCGCGGCGCAGCGTGAGGTCAGCCATGGCCGCCCGCCCCCGCACCGGCAGCGCCGGGCGCCGGGGCCGGGTCCGCGCCCGGTTCCGCGGCGGCGGCGATGGCCTCCATGAGTCTGTCCTCGGTGACGTCGTCGCCGGTCAGCTCGCCGACGACGGCGCCGTCCCTGAGCACCACCACGCGGTCGGACCCCTCGATCAGCTCCTCCACGTCGGAGGAGATCAGCAGCACGCCGAGGCCGTCCTCGGCGAGTTCGTCGACGAGCTTCTGCACCTCGGCCTTGGCACCGACGTCGATGCCGCGCGTCGGCTCGTCCAGCAGCAGCACCTTGGGCTGCATGGCCAGCCAGCGGGCCAGCAGCACCTTCTGCTGGTTGCCGCCGGACAGTTCGCCGACCTTCTGGTGCGGGCTGGCGGCCTTGATGCGCAGCCGGTCGACGAACGTCTCGACGACGGCGTCGATACGGGCCTCGGAGACGAGCCCGTAGCGGGACATGCGCGGCAGCGCGGCCAGCGCGATGTTCTCGCGGACCGAGAGGCCCGGCACGATGCCCTCGGACTTGCGGTCCTCCGGCAGCAGGCTGATGCCGGCGCGGATCGCGGCGGGCGTGGAGCCGGTACGTACCGGCACGCCCGCGACGGTGACGCGGCCGGCGCCGAGCGGGAGGGCGCCGGCGATGGCCTTTGCGGTCTCGGTACGGCCCGAGCCCAGGAGTCCGCCGAGGCCGACGACCTCGCCGGGGCGGACGTCGAGGGAGACGTCGTGCAGTTGGTGCCGGCGCGTCAGGCCCTCGGCGCGCAGCACCGGCTCCGCGGCTGCCCCGTCGTGGTGCTCGCCCGAGAACTTGGTCAGGCCCTCGGCGCGCACCTCGCCCATCTCCCGGCCGAGCATGAGGGAGACCAGCCGGAGCCGGTCGAGGCCGGCGAGCGGGCCGGTGTGCACCACGCGGCCGTCGCGCAGGACGGTGACGGCGTCGCAGACGGCGTACAGCTCGTCGAGGCGGTGGCTGACGTAGACGACGGAGACGCCGTCGGCGCGCAGCCGCCCGATGACGCCGAAGAGGGTGTCGACCTCGCGGGGTTCGAGGGAGGAGGTGGGCTCGTCCATGACGACGACGTCGGTGCGCCCGGCCGCGGAGACGGCGCGGGCGAGGGCGACCATCTGCTGCGCGCCGACGCCGAGTTCGGCGAGCGGGCGGCGGACGTCGACGCGTACGCCGTAGTCGAGGAGCATGCGCTCGGACTCGCGGTGCATCCGGCCGAAGTCGATGAGGCCGCCGCGGCGGCGCGGCTCGCGGCCGAGCAGGAGGTTGCGGGCCACGCTCATCAGCGGGATGAGGTTGACCTCCTGGTAGATGGTCGAGATGCCGGCCTGCTGGGCGGCCAGCGGGGTGGCGAAGGACGTCCGCGCGCCGCGGTAGGTCAGCTCGCCCTCGTCGGGCCGGTAGACGCCGGTGAGGACCTTGATGAGGGTGGACTTCCCGGCGCCGTTCTCGCCGACGAGGGCGTGCACCTCGCCGGCGCGGGCGGTGAAGTCGACGCCGTCGAGGGCGAGGACGCCGGGGAAGCGCTTGGTCAGGTCGCGTACGGCCAGGACGGCGGGGCGCTTCGCCGCGCCGTCCCGGGCGTCCGCCGGGGGCGGGCCGGCGGGCCGGGCGGGCCCGGAGGACCCGCCCGGCCCGTGCCGCTCGGGCGGCTCTTTCGCTGCGGCCATCGGCGTCAGAACGCCTTGCCGAGGTCGGCCTCGGCGTTGTCGGCGGTGTACTCGCTGTCCTCGATCACGATGTCCTGGCCGACCTCCTCGCCCTTGGTGAAGGCGTCGAGGGTCTCGAAGGCCAGCGGGCCGAAGCGCGGGTTGGACTCGATGACGGCGTCGATCCAGCCGTCGACGATGCCCTGGACGGCGTTGCGGGTGCCGTCGATGGTGACGATCTTGACGGCGCCGGGCTCCTTGCCCGCGCCCTTGAGGGCGTTGACCGCACCGAGGCCCATCTCGTCGTTCTCGGCGTAGATCCCGGTGATCTCCGGGTTGGACTGGATGAGCTGCTCGGTGACCTGCTGGCCCTTCTCGCGGGCGAACTCGCCGGTCTGCTCGAAGACGACGTCGAGGTCCGGGGCCTTCTCGGCGATACGGTCCTTGAAGCCCTTGGTGCGCTCGGTGGTGACGTTGTTGCCGGGCGCGCCCAGCAGGATGGCGATCTCGCCCTTGCCGCCGGTGGCCTCGATCATCTTGTCGGCGGCCCGCTTGCCCTGCTCGGTGAAGTCGGAGCCGATGAAGCTGACGTAGTCCTTGCAGGGCTCGGCGTTGATCTTCCGGTCGATGGTGACGATCGGGATCTTCTTGTCCGCAGCGGACTTCAGCACCGGGTCCCAGCCGTCGGAGTTCAACGGGGCGATGACCAGCAGGTCGGCGCCCTTGGCGATGAGGTCCTGGACGTCGCTGATCTGCTTGGAGAACTGCGACTGGGCGTTGGCGGTGAGCAGTTCGATGCCGCGCTCGTCGGCCTCGGCCTTGATGGAGGCGGTCTCGGCGATACGGAAGGGGTTGGCCTCCTTCTCGGACTGCGAGAAGCCGACGGTGGCGCCGGCGAGGTCGATCTCCTCGGCTCCGTAGTCGCCGATCACGCAGGTCGGGCCCGAGCCCTCGGTGACCTTCTGCTCGCTGCCCTTGGCCTCCTCGGAGCCGGCGGCGCCGGTGCTCCCCTCGTCGTCGTCCTCGGACTTGGCGCACCCGGCGGCGAGCGCGAGGCTCGCGCTGAGCGCGACGGCGAGGAGGGTTCTGGCGGCGGTACGGGCGTGCGGCTTCATGGTGATACCCCAATTCGGGCGGTGGAGTACGAGGGCCGGGTCGATGCGCGGAACCGGAAGAATCACGGGATGTTTTACATCGTTGGAAGGAAGCTGTAAACACCTCCCGCAGCACGGACTTGTCCGGCGAAGATCCCCATGGCCCCTGCGCCGTACGGGAGTTGACGAACCGTCAGCGCTCGGCCGGGCAGGCCGGGGCACCCGCCAGGGGCCGGCCCGGGCGGGTCGCTCCGCAGGGGTCAGCCGCTGGCGCGACCCCGCGTGCTTTCCCGCTCCACCAGCGAGAACGCGGGGTGCATCTCCTGCGACTCCGGCACGCTGCCGTCGCCGTGGGCGGCGTCGAGACGCTTGACCAGCGACTCCACCGCGAGCCTGGCGATGGCCCGCTTGTCGGGCGCGATGGTGGTCAGCGTGACGGCCCCGTAGCGGCTCTCGGTGATGTCGTCGAAACCGACCACCGCCACGTCCTCCGGCACCCGCAGCCCCCGCTCGGACATCACCCGCATCGCACCGATGGCGATCAGGTCGTTGTACGCGAAGACCGCGTCCGGCCGCTGCCCGGAGTCCAGCAGCGCCGCCATGGCCGCCGCGCCGTCGGCCCGCTCCCAGCCCTCGGTGTTCGCCACCAGCGACTCGTCGACCGGCACGCCGCGATCGGCCAGCTCCGCCCGCCAGCCGAGAAGTCGCAGGTGGGCGGGTTGGTGGGCGCGGTCCGCGCGGGCGCCGAGAAACGCGATCCGGCGGCGGCCGAGGTCCAGCAGATGGCCGACCGCCTGCCGGGCGGCGGCGATGTTGTCGATCGCGATGTGGTCGTACGGCAGGTCGTAGCGCCGCTCGCCGAGCAGCACCAGCGGGGACTCCTCGGCCCGGCCGCGCAGGTCCTCGGTCTCCAGCTCCAGCGGGCTGAGGATCAGCCCGTCCATCACCCGGGCGCGGAAGCCCTGGCAGACCAGCAGCTCCAGCTCGCGCCGGCCCTGGGTGTGGTCGAGCAGGACGGTGAAGTCGTGCCGCGCGGCCTCGTCGATGACGTGTCCCGCCAGCTCGGCGAAGTAGGGGTTGCCCAGTTCGGGCACGGCGAGCGCGATGATGCCCGTTCGGCCTTTGCGCAGGTGGCGGGCGGTCAGGTTGGGGCGGTAGCCGAGGTCGTCGATGGCCTGCTGCACCCGCGCCCGCATCGCCGGCGTGACGTGCGGATAGTTGTTGACCACGTTCGAGACGGTCTTCACCGACACGCCCGCCCGCTCGGCCACATCCTTCAGGCTGACTCTCACCGCGTTCCTCCTACGCCGTTTGGTCATGCACTGGACACAACGCAGGAGGCGTGCTGTCATGCCAACTGCCCTTGTTTCCAACGTTATACAAGACGCCCGGGGGCAAAGGGCAGACCCGGCACCCGCATTCTCCGACTTCCGGAGGTACCCGTGCATCCCTCCCTCAGACGCGTACGGCGGCGACTGCTGCGCTGGCCGACGCCCATCCTCGCCGCTCTGGCCCTGACCCTGGTCCCCGCCGGTCCCGGCTTCCCGGCCACGGGCGCCGACGGCCAGGCCGCCGCCGAGGCCGCCGGCTCCCGAGCGGCCGGCGAGGCCCACGGCCTCAAGGGCGAGTACTACACCCACAGCGCCCCCGGCGCCTTCGACTTCGACCGGTTGCAGGCCACCGCCTTCGACCCGTCGCTCGACTTCGACAACCTGGAGCCGCGCCTCGCGGCCCGCGCCGGCCAGGCCGACGACGTCAGCGTCCGCTGGACCGGCGGGATCACCCCCGAGGTCTCCGGCGCGCACACCTTCCACGTCAGCGCGGACAACGGCTTCCGCCTGTGGGTGGACGGCGAGACCGTCATCGACCACTGGGTCGACGACTGGGACAACGAGCAGACCTCGCAGCCCGTGACCCTGGAGGCGGGCCGGACCTACGACATCAAGGTGGAGTACTTCGAGCACCACGGCGGCTCCAACTTCCACCTGCGCTGGAGCGAGCCGGGCGCCGAGAAGGAGGCCGTGCCGCAGTCCGCGTTCTCGCTCCCCGCGGACTTCGACTACACCGGCCCGACCGAGGTCGCCGTGCAGCCCGACGGCCGCACGCTGACCATGGACTTCGCCCAGCCGCTCGCCGCTCCCCCGGCGACGTTCGACGAGCATCTGGAAGCCGTCATCGGCGGCGCCGACTGGCCGCGCGCCGCGGCCGAGCTGGACCCCGGCGACCCCACCCGGCTGATCGTCCCGCTCGACGAGCCGGTCGTCGGCCAGGGCGGCTCCGCCGACGTGCGCTACGACGGCGAGGGCGGCCTGACCGGCGCGGACGGCGCGGCGGTCGGCGAGTTCTGGACCTCGGGGGCCAACGACTCCGAGTACCAGTTGCGTACGAAGTGGGCCGACGACGTCGACACCGACGCCCCGCTCCCCGAGTACCCGCGCCCGCAGCTCACCCGCGAGGACTGGCAGAGCCTCAACGGCGAGTGGCAGTTCGCCGGCGCCGAGGAGGGCCAGCGCCCGCCGTTCGGCCGCACGCTGGACGAGAAGATCGTCGTGCCGTACCCGGTCGAGTCCGAGCTGTCCGGCGTCCAGCGGCACGAGGAGCGCATGTGGTACAAGCGCACCTTCACCGTGCCGCGGGACTGGCGCGTCGGCCAGCGCGGCGAGCGGCTCCAGCTCAACTTCGACGCGGTCGACTGGAAGGCCGACGTCTGGCTCAACGGCAAGCAGGTCGCGTCCCACAAGGGCGGCTACGACCGGTTCAGCGCCGACGTCACCTCGGCCCTGCGCGGCCACGGCAGGCAGGAGCTGATCGTCGGGGTCTACGACCCGACCGACTCCGCCGACGGCGAGAACCCGCCGATGGGCAAGCAGCGGCTCTCCCCCAGCGGCATCTGGTACACCTCCTCCTCCGGTATCTGGCAGTCCGTGTGGATGGAGCCGGTGCCCACCGACCGCGCCGAGGACCTGAAGATCACCCCCGACGTGGCCGGCGAGCGGACCGCGGTGCAGGTGCGCGGCGTGCGCCCCGGGGTGCCGGTCACCGCCACCGCGTACGACGGCCGCCGCCCGGTCGGCACCGCCACCGGCAGGACCGGCGAGTCGCTGACCGTGCCCGTACCGGACCCGCGGCTGTGGTCGCCGGACGACCCGCACCTGTACGACCTGAAGGTGACCGTCGGCCGCGGCGGCTCCGCCGACGAGGTGCGCGGCTACTTCGGCATGCGCACCGTGGGCGTCGAGACGGTCGACGGGCAGCGGCGGATGACGCTCAACGGCGAGCCGGTGTTCTCCATGGCCACGCTCGACCAGGGCTTCTGGCCCGAGGGCATCCACACCGCGCCCACCGACAAGGCGCTGAAGTACGACCTCGAAGCGCACAAGGAGATGGGCTTCAACTCCGTGCGCAAGCACATCAAGGTCGAGCCCGACCGGTGGTTCCACCACGCCGACAAGCTGGGGCTGCTGGTGTGGCAGGACATGCCGTCGATGAACACCAAGACGCCCTCGGACAGCTCCCGCACGCAGTTCGAGCACGAGCTGAAGGAGATGATCGAGCAGCACGACAGCCATCCGTCGGTGGTCATGTGGGTGACCTTCAACGAGGGCTGGGGCCAGTACGACCAGGCCCGTATCGCCGACTACGCCAAGGAGCTGGACCCGACCCGGCTGGTCAACAACATGAGCGGCCACAACTGCTGCGGCGCGGTCGACGGCGGCAACGGCGACATCTCCGACGCGCACGGCTACCCGAGCGCGCAACTGCCCGCGCCCGACGGGAAACGCGCGCTGGTCAGCGGCGAGTACGGCGGCCTGGGGCTCGCCATCCCGGGCAACGCCTGGCCGGTGCGGCACACCTACGTGGGCGTGGACCGCGAGGCGTACACCGAGGAGTACCTGATCAAGCTGGCCGAGATCGAGCGGTTCGCCGCCTGCGACGGCAGCAGCGGCGCCGTCTACACCCAGATCACGGATGTGGAGGGCGAGCTGAACGGACTGCTCACCTACGACCGGAAGGTCGTCAAGCCGGATGTGGAACGCATCCGGGCCGCCCACGAGGCGCTGATCGAGGGGTCCGCGGACGGCACCCTCACCTGCGACGCCTCCTGACGCACCCGCCCGCCCCCGGCCGCGGCACCCGCCGCGGCCGGGGACCGGGGGCGGGCCCCCGCGCGCCCGGCGGTTGCGCCGGACACGCCGAGTACCAGGCACCAGGCACCCTCCCCTTCCAGGACCCCAGGGACCCGACATGCCTCCTCCGCTCAACCGACGCCACTTCCTGCACGCCTCCACCGCCGGGGCGTCCGCGCTGGCCCTCGGCGCCACCGCCCTCCCGGCGCACGCGTACGTGCCGGCCGCCGCCGCCCGGCCGCCGCGCACCCCGTACGGCGCCGCCGCCTTCGGCAAGCTGCCGCTCGGCAGCGTCGCCCCGCGCGGCTGGCTCGCCGGGCAGCTCGGCACGCTCCTCGGCGGGCTCTTCGGCCGCTACGACCGGATCTCCCACTTCCTCGACTTCGACGCCTCCGGCTGGGTGCACCCCGACCGCGCCGGGTGGGAGGAGGTCACGTACTGGCTGCGCGGCTACGTCTCGCTCGCCGCGCTCACCGGCGACGCCGCCGCGCAGGCGACCGCCCGCCGCTGGATCGACGCCATCCTGGCCACCGGGCAGCCCGACGGCTTCTTCGGCCCCGCCCGGCTGCGCACCGCGCTGAACGGCGGCCCCGACTTCTGGCCGTACCTGCCGCTGCTCCAGGCGCTGCGCAGCCACGAGGAGTTCACCGGCGACGAGCGGATCGTGCCGTTCGTGCTGCCGTTCCTGCGCTTCATGAACGCGCAGGGCAAGGGCGCGTTCGACTCCAGTTGGGTGTCCAAGCGGTGGGGCGACGGCATGGACATCGCGTTCTGGATGCACGCCCGCACCGGCGAGGACTTCCTGCTGGAGCTGACGGACAAGATGCACGAGTGGGGCGGGGACTGGGTGGACGACTTCCCGGACCTGCACAACGTCAACGTCGCGCAGGGCTTCCGGGAGCCCGCGCAGTACGCGCTGCGCGCCGGCGACGCCGGGCTCACCCGGGCGACGTACCGCGGCTACGAGCGGATCCTGGCGGAGTACGGGCAGTTCCCCGGCGGCGGCTTCGCCGGGGACGAGAACGCCCGGCCCGGCTTCGGCGACCCCCGGCAGGGCTTCGAGACCTGCGGCATCGTGGAGTTCATGGCCAGCCACGAGCTGCTGACCCGGATCACCGGCGACGCGCTGTGGGCCGACCGCTGCGAGGAGCTGGCGTTCAACCTGCTGCCCGCCGCCACCGACCCGGCGGGCCGCGGCGTGCACTACGTGACGAGCGCCAACTCCGTCGACCTGGACGACGTGCGCAAGAACGACGGCCAGTTCCAGAACGGCTTTGCGATGCAGTCGTTCCAGCCGGGCGTCGACCAGTACCGCTGCTGCCCGCACAACTACGGCATGGGCTGGCCCTACTTCACCGAGGAGCTTTGGCTGAGCGCGCCGGACGGCGGGCTCGCGGCGGCGATGTACGCGCCGTGCGAGGTGCGCACCCGGGTCAACGGCACCGACGTGACGATCACCGAGGAGACGGACTACCCGTTCACCGAGACCGTCACCCTGCGGATCGCCACCGCGCGGCCGGTGCCCTTCACGCTGCGGCTGCGCGTGCCCGGCTGGTGCGACGCGCCGGAGGTGGCGGTCAACGGGCAGCCGGTGGCCGCGGCGCCCGGGCCGGGCTTCGCCCCGGTGCAGCGGAGCTGGGCCGACGGCGACACCGTCGTGCTGCGGCTGCCGCAGCGCACGTCGGTGCGGGTGTGGGACGCCAACGGCGGTGCGGTGAGCGTCGACCGGGGGCCGCTGACGTACTCGCTGCGCATCGGCGAGTCGTACGAGCGCACCGGCGGCACCGACGACTTCCCGCACTTCGCCGTGCACGCCACCACCCCCTGGAACTACGCCCTGTCCCCCGGCGCTCCGGAGGGGCTGGCGTTCCACCGCGACGACGGCCCGCTGACCGGCGACCCGTTCACCCACGAGCACACCCCGGTGCGCATCACCGCCCCGGCGCGCCGGCTGCCGGAGTGGGTCGCCGACCGGCAGCACGTCGTGGCGCCGCTCCAGCAGAGCCCGGCGCAGAGCGGGGCGGCGCCGGAGACGGTGACGCTGATCCCGATGGGCGCGGCCCGGCTGCGGATCACGGCGTTCCCGACGGCGGCCCCGGACGGTACGCCGTGGGTGCCGGAGCCGCCGCACCACCGGGTGCAGAACAGGCACAGCGGCAAGGTGCTGGCGGTGGAGGGGATGTCGCTGGAGAACAGCGCGCGGGTCCACCAGTTCGACAACTCCGGCACGTCCGACCACTCCTGGCAGTTGCTCGACCAGGGCGGCGGGCTGCTGCTGATCCGCAACGGGCACAGCGGGAAGGTCCTCGGCGTGGACGGCATGTCCACGGAGAACAGCGCGCCCGTCGTGCAGTACGGGGACAACGGCACGCCGGACCACCTGTGGCGGATCGTCCCCGACGCGGACGGCTGGTTCCGCATCCGCAACGAGCACAGCGGGAAGGTGCTGGGCGTGGACGGCATGTCGACGGCGAACAGCGAGCAGGTGGTGCAGTACGACGACAACGGCACGGCGGACCACCTCTGGCGGCTGGTCGCGGCGCCCGGCTGACCGCGCCGTACCCGCCGGTCCGTACGGGCGGCGCGGGCGGTGTACGTGCCGCGCGGGCGGGCGGCCTCGTCGCACGGATGCCGGCCGCCCGCGCGTAGCGTGGCCCCATGAGCAATCTCGACGTGAGGCCCCCGGTCGCCGCGTGCGGCGGGCGGGCGGATGTGACGGCGGAGCCGGTGCGCGAGGTGCTGGAGGCGCGGCACATGCCGCTGGGCGAGAGCACGGTCGTCCGGCGGCTGCTGCCGAACCTGGGCCGGCGAATGGTCGGCGCCTGGTGCTTCGTGGACCACTACGGTCCCGACGACATCGCCGGCGAGCCGGGGATGCAGGTGCCGCCGCACCCGCACACCGGGCTCCAGACGGTGAGCTGGCTGCACGACGGGGAGGTGCTGCACCGCGACAGCCTCGGCAGCCTGGCGACGGTCCGGCCGCGGGAGCTGGGGCTGATGACGGCGGGCCGGGCCGTCTCCCACTCGGAGGAGTCGCCGCGCGACCACCCGCGGCTGCTGCACGGCGCGCAACTGTGGGTCGCGCTCCCCGACGCCCACCGCGACACCGCGCCCGCCTTCGAGCACCACGCCGTGCTGCCGCGGGTGGCCGGCGGCCGGGGCCTGTCGGCGACGGTGGTGCTCGGCGAGCTGGCCGGAGCGGCGTCGCCGGGGACGACGTACACGCCGATCGTCGGCGCGGACGTCACCCTGGCGGCGGGCACGGAGGCGCGGCTGCCGGTGGAGCCGGACTTCGAGTACGCGGTGCTGACGATGTCCGGCGAGGCGGAGGTCGACGGGCTGCGGCTGGCGCCGGAGTCGATGGTCTACCTGGGCTGCGGCCGTACGGAGCTGCCGCTGCGCGCGGACGTGGACAGCTCGCTGATGCTGCTGGGCGGGGAGCCGTTCGCGGAGCGGATCGTGATGTGGTGGAACTTCGTCGGCCGCCACCACGACGAGATCGACCGGGCCCGTCGGGACTGGGCGAGCGGCACCCGCTTCGGCGAGGTCCACGGCTACGCGGGCCCCCGGCTGGAGGCGCCCCCGCTGCCGCCGACGCCGCTGAATCCGCGCTGAGATCCGGGTCGTTCACCCGCCGCCGCGCCTCCCGGCGCCGGCGGCGGGCCACGTTATGGGCCCCGCTGCCGGGGGAACAACGGGGCCCGAACAGAAGACTACGCGTCAGTAGCGCTCTTGCGAAGCCACCCGCGCGCGCCGGGACGCAATCCGGCCACCTGCGGCATTGCCTGTTCAGGCACGAGGCGGCCCCGACACGGGCGGACACGGGCACCGGCCGCATGGCGAACCCGGATCAAGGGACCTAATGTGCAGAAGAGCCCTTTCCCGGAACCTTCTGCCCGCCCTGCGGAGGACCGACAGCCCGTGAGCGCCCACGACGACGCGGAGAGCAACCCCGGGGCCCCCGTCGGCCCCGTACCCGACGGCGAGCCGAGGTCCCGGCCGTACCGCCATCCGGCCGCGGGCTGGGGCGCCGCGCGCAGCGTCGCCGAGGTGCTGCTGCGGCAGCACTCCGTGGTGGAGGGCGCGCGTGCCGTGAAGCGGATGAACCACGAGGACGGCGGCTTCGACTGCCCCGGGTGCGCCTGGCCGGACGACCTCAAGGGCCTGCACCTGGACATCTGCGAGAACGGGATCAAGCACGTCACGTGGGAGATGACCCCCAAGCGGGTGGGCCGGGAGTTCTTCTCCGCGCACTCGGTGACCGAGCTGTCCGAGTGGACCGACCACGCCCTGGAGGACCAGGGGCGGCTCACGGAACCGATGGCGTACGACCCGGACACCGACCACTACGTGCCGGTCGGCTGGAACGACGCGTTCGAGACGGTCGGCCGCGCCCTGCGGGAGCTGGACGACCCCGGCAGGGCCGCGTTCTACACCTCCGGCCGGCTCGGCAACGAGGCTTCGTTCCTCTACCAGCTCATGGCCAGGGAGCTGGGCACCAACAACCTGCCCGACTGCTCCAACATGTGCCACGAGGCGAGCGGCCGGGCGCTGACCGCGTCCCTGGGCACCGGCAAGGGGACCGTCGACCTCAAGGACTGGGAGGTCGCCGACGCGCTCTTCGTCCTCGGCGTCAACGCCGCCTCCAACGCGCCCCGGATGCTCACCCCGCTCGCCGCGGCGCACCGCCGCGGGGCGCGGATCGTGCACGTCAACCCGCTGGTCGAGGCCGCCGCCACGCGCACCATCGTGCCCCACGACTTCACCGACATGGCGCTGTTCAAGGCCACCCGCACCGGCGACCTGAACCTCCGGGTGCGCATCGGCGGCGACATGGCGCTGCTGCGCGGCATGGCCAAGGCGGTCCTGGAGCGCTCGGCGAACGATCCGCGGGCGCTGGACCGGGAGTTCGTCGACCGGCACACGGCGGGCTTCGCGGAGTACCGCGCGGTGTGCGAGGCCACGCCGTGGGCGGAGATCGAGCACCAGTCGGGCGTCGGCCGCGCGGACATCCGGCGGGCGGCGCGCATCTACGGCGAGGCGGACCGCAGCATCTTCTGCTGGTGCCTGGGCCTCACGCAGCACGAGCACGGCGTCGACACCGTACGCGAGATCGTCAACCTGCTGCTGCTCCGCGGCAACGTGGGCCGGGAGGGCGCGGGCCCGTCCCCGATCCGCGGCCACAGCAACGTCCAGGGCAACCGCACCTGCGGCATCGACCACCGCCCGGACGCCGGGTTCCTGGACCGGCTCGCCGGCGCCTGCGGCATCGACCCGCCCCGGGAGCCGGGCCTGGACACCGTCGCCACCGTCGAGGCGATGCACCGCGGCGACGTGCGGGTGTTCGTCGGCATGGGGGGCAACTTCGCCCGGGCGGCGCCGGACACCGCGTACACGTGCGAGGCGCTGCGCGCCTGCGAGCTGACCGTGCACGTCAGCACGAAGCTGAACCGCAGCCACCTGGTGCACGGCAGGCGGGCGCTGATCCTGCCGTGCCTCGGCCGCACCGAGCAGGACCGGCAGCGCGGCGGGCTCCAGTCCACGTCCGTCGAGGACTCCATGAGCATGGTCCACCTGTCGGTCGGCATGAAGCGCCCCGCGTCCCCGCACCTGCTCTCCGAGCCGGCGATCATCGCGGGCCTGGCCCGCGCCGCGCTGCCGGACAGCGAGACGCCGTGGGAGTGGTACGCGGAGGACTACGACCGCATCCGCGACACGATGGGCCGGGTCCTGACCGGCTTCGAGGACTTCAACCGGCGCGTGCGCCTGCCGCTCGGCTTCCGCATCAGGCAGCCCGCCCGCGAGCTGGTCTTCCTCACCCCGTCCGGCCGCGCGGAGTTCTCCGCCGCGCCGCTGCCGGACGTCGTGCCGGCGGCCGGGACGCTGGTGCTGGGCACGCTGCGCTCGCACGACCAGTGGAACACCACCGTCTACTCGGCCGACGACCGCTACCGCGGCATCGAGAACCTGCGCACGCTGGTCTTCATGAACCGCGCCGACATGCGCGAGCGAGGCATCGGCGACCTCGGCCCGGTCGACATCACCAGCACGGCCCGGGACGGCAGCACGCGGCAGTTGCGCGGCTACCTCGCCGTGCCGTACGACATCCCCCGCGGCTGCGCCGCCGGCTACATGCCGGAGATGAACGTGCTCTGCGCGATCGGCGACCAGAGCAGCCAGAGCAACCAGCCGATCATGAAGCACGTCCCCGTCACGATCGCCCCCTCGGCCGGCTAGCCGGCCCGCCGTCGTCCGGGCGGACGACGGCGCCCCGGCCGGGCGTCGAACTCCGGCCGGGGCGCCTGTCCGAGAGGGGTCCTGGGTCAGTCCTGGATGTCGATGGTGAAGGTGGAGGTGGTGTTCTTGATGTCCTGCGCGTTGTTCCTCATGGTCAGGTTGCGGAACGTGACCGAGCCGACCGCCGGGCCCTGGCCGGCCTCGGGCATCTCGTTCGCCCACAGGCCGAAGCCGGACTTGGCGTCGTAGGCGTCACCGCTCTTGCGGGCGCCGGTGATGGTGATGTCGGTGAGGATCGTGTCCTTGATCGGGAACTGCGGCTGGCCTCCTACGTAGTTGGTCTGGAACATGATCCCGGAGTACGTCGGGTCGATGATGTCGACGTTGTTGATGCGGATGCCCTGGAAGATCTTCGAGGCGGAGAAGAGCCAGATGCCCGGGAAGGTCTGCGCGCCCCAGAAGTGTCCGCCGCAGCGTTCGATGGTGATGTTCTCCAGGGTGGTGGGCTGGGTGCCGAAGCCGTTCATCGGGTAGCCGAAGTCCAGCGAGCTGACGGTGACTCCGGAGTAGACGAGGGTGTCGGCGATGCGGATGTTGCGGAAGGTGTTGTTGTAGCCGCCGTAGACGGCGATGCCCGCGGCCCGCCAGGTGAGCAGCGAGGTCAGGTTCTCGTAGACGTTGCTGTGCATGTCCGCGCCGCCCGCGTCGATCGCGGAGAAGAGCGCGAAGCTGTCGTCGCCGGTGGCGCGCGACTCGTTGTTGACCACGTGGGCGCCGGTGCTGCCGTTGGTCATGTTGATGGCGTCCGCGAAGGAGTTGCGGATGCGGGAGTTCTCGATGGTGATGTCGTCGGTGTTCGCGCCCCAGTAGAGGCACACCATGTGCTCGTTCCAGATGTCGTCGATCGTGATGTCTGCGACGTTCTGGAAGTCGAAGACCTTGCCGGGTCCGTCGATGCGGCTGGTGTAGTTGCCGAAGTAGGCGAAGCCGCGGAAGGTGGAGCCGGCGGCGGCCTGCTCGGCGCGGAAGCCGACGTCGGTGTTCTGCTGGCCCGAGGGCGCGTAGAAGCGGGTGTACCAGGGCCCGGCGCCGACGACCTGCACGGCCTTGCCGTACACCTGGAACTTGCTGGACGTCTGGTAGTTGCCGGGCGGCAGGTAGACGCCCTTGAGCTGGCCGGTGGTGTCCATCCGTACGCGGTCCAGGGCGTTCTGCACGTCCTGGTGGCCGACCCCGGCCGGCACGGTGTACGAGGCGGGGTCCGGGTTGGCCTTCGGTGCGACCTGCTCCAGGCTGACGAAGTCGATCGAGTAGCGGGAGGAGTTGGCCGCGTCCTTCTGGAGCCGGATCTTGCTGCCGGCGGGCACGGTCTTGTCCAGCATCAGGTTCGCTTCGTCGTAGATGTGCCGCGCCGGGCCCGAGCCGGGGTCGTTGCCGGGGCTGGCCTCGGCACCGTAGAGCCAGGCGTACTTGGAGGTGAGGCTGATGGCCTTGTGGAAGGTGCCGTCGACGTAGACGTTCAGGGTGGAGTCGATGCCGCCGCCGCCCGGTGCGTCGGGGATGGAGAACCGGGTGACCAGGGTGTTCGTGCTGGCCCTGGTGGTGAACTCGACGGACTCGCCGGTCTGGTCGAGGGTCACCGCGCGCCGGCCGGACGCCTCGCCCGCCACGTCGCCGATGGTGCGGTTCGGGCCGACGACCTGCGCGCCGGCGGAGACGGTGGCGTCCTCGGCCTCGTACATGTCGTACGGCATGTCCGCGCCGCGCCCGATGAACAGCGACTCGGTGCTGGTGTTGTTCTCGCGCTTGACCGGCACCTCGTTGGCGTCGGCGGCGATCTTCACCTCGACGGTGTACGAGCCGTTCGCGGCCGTCCACCTGCCCAGGTTGACGGGGGAGGTGGTGGCGCCGGCCGCGATGGCGCCGTTGTGCGCGCCGTTGAGCGTGGTGACCGTGCCGCCGGAGGAGTTGCGCAGCGTGAGCGTGATCGCGTGGCTGCCGCTCGCCGAAGCCTGGGTGCCCTGGTTCTTCAGCGCCACGGAGAAGTCGACGGGCTCCCCGCCGGTCGCGGAGCTGGGCGACCAGTTCACCGAGGCGGCGACGAGGTCGCTGCTCTGCACGGGCGAGACGACGAGCGGGTTGGGGGCGGTGTACTCGTTGTTGTCCTCGTCCTGCTCGACGACGTTGTCGTCGGGGTCGACGGTGGCGGAGATGTCGTACTCGCCGGCGTCGTGCGCGCCGGTGTTCGCGGTCACCGTCTGCGAGGCGCCCGCGGCCAGCGCGCCGACGTTGGCGCTGCCGGCCGGCTCGCCGCCGAGGCTGAGGTCGACGGAGGTGGCCGCCGCGGGCTGCTGCCCGGCGTTGTGCACGGTCGCCGAGAGCGTGACGGACTCGGTCTCGTCGGGGTCGGCCGGGCTGTGGGTGACGCCGGTGACCTCCAGGTCGGGGTTGGGCGCGGCGGTGCCGAGGACCTGGAGTTCGCCGACCTGGCCGGCCGGTGCGCCGGTGTTGCCGGTGAACGACAGCCGCACGTCGGCAACGCGTCCGCTCACCGGGACGGTGACGCTGTTGCCGGTGGCGGGGTTGAAGGAGTACTGGGCGCCGGCCTTCAGGGTGGTGAAGGAGGTGGTGTTCTGCTCCCGGCCGAGGACCGAGAAGGTCTGGGTGCGCGGGCCCCAGATGGGGTCGGGGTTGAGCTGGACGACGATGCCGCTGACGTCGGCGTTGGGGCCGAGCTGGACGGTCAGGGTGTTGGGGTAGCTGCCCCCGGCGCCTTCCCAGTAGGTGCCGCGGTTGCCGTCGTTGGCGTTGGCGGCCACGAAGTTGTGCACGGTGGAGGAGGCGGTGATCGGCTTGCCCGCGGCCAGGTTGGGGTCGGCTGCGGCGGCCTTCGCGGCGGCGGCGCCGGGGCCGGGCGCGGCGGGCTGGGCGGCGGTGGTCGCGGCCGGGCGGGCCTTGGCGGTCACCCTGTTGCTGTCGGGCGACTGGTTGTCGGCGCCGTCCCGGGCACGTACGTGGTACGTGACGGACTCGCCGGGCGTCGGGGTGTCGACGTACGACGTCGCGTCGGCGGCGACGCCGGTGCGCAGCCGGCCGTCGGCGTAGACGTCGTAGCCGGCGATGTCGCCGGAGCCGTCGGCCGGGGGCCTCCAGTCGAGTTGGACGCGGCCGTCGGGCAGCGCGCTGCGGGTCAGGTCGCGGGGGGTGCCGGGCGGCCGGGTGTCGCCCTCGGCCGGGCCGTAGACCTCCAGCTCCCCCAGCCGGGCGCTGCCGCTGCCGCCGGTGAAGAGGACGCGTACGTGGCGGGTGACCGCGGTGTCGAACGACAGGGTCGCGCTGTGGCCGCCGGAGGCGCCGAAGGCGACGTCGCGGGCGGCGGTCAGGTCGGTGAACTCCCGGCCGTCGGTGCTGCCCTGGAGCTTGAGGTTCTGCACGCGTGCGTCGCCGCCCTCGGGCAGCTCAAGCACCACGCGGTCGATGCCGACGGAGGCGCCGAGGTCGGTGCGCAGCCACTGGTCGCGCTTGCTCTTCCTGCTCTGCCAGAAGCTGTCGCGGTCGCCGTCGCCGGCCTCTCCCGCGCTCTGCTCGCCGATGTGGCTGCTGGCCTTGAGCGGGCGGCCCTCGGCGAGGTTGCGGTCGGAGTCCTTGGCGCTGTGCACGACGAGTTCGGCGAGCCGGGCCGGGCTCTGTGCGGTGGTGCCGGCGAACTGCACGCGCACGTAGCGGGTCAGGGAGGAGGGGAAGCCGACGGTGACGGTGTTGTCCGCGGCGGGGCGGAAGGCGCGGGTGTGCTCGGCGGACAGCGTGTGGAAGGTGGTGCCGTCGGCGCTGCCCTGCACGGCGAGGGTCTGCTTGCGCGCCGCGGCGTCCGCGGGCAGCTTGAGCACGACCTCGTCGACGCGCGCCTGCCGGCCGAGGTCGGTCTGCACCCACTGGGTGCCCTTGCCCCGGCTCTGCCAGTACGTGTCCTGGTCGCCGTCCGTGACCTGCCCCGGGGCATGCCGCGGTGCGGCGCTGCTCGCCGCGGCGGGCCGGCCGGCGGCTGCGTCGGAGCCGGCTGCCGCGACCGCGGGCAGCGCGGGCAGGCCGAACAGCAGCAGTCCGGTGGCGACGGCGGCGATGGTGGGCCGATGTCTCGAGCGGTGCTTTCTCATGCGGTCGTCCAACCTGTGAGTTAGCTAATTGCGCTGAGATATCGAAGAATTGCAGAACGATCATGGTAAGTCCACGGCCAAGACACCGACTCTTCTTCCGCGTTATCGGAGGTCCAGCCGACTTGCGTGCCCATGACAGAACACGGCAGAGCCCTGAGCTTGCGCAACTTGGCAGCTTACGGACCCGCGGCGCACCTGCACTCCACCGGAGGGCGGGGGCGACTCCGCCCTGACCGACGCAAGCAACTTACATTTCTGGATGACTTTTTGCGTAAACCAAGCGGTGCCCCCGCCGGGCAACTCCCGGCGGGGGCACCGCGGTCCCCGGCTGTACGCCCGCGGTCAGGGCTGCACGCGCGCGGTCGCGGTGGGCAGCACGACCTGGCCGGTGACGAACTCGCTCCACAGGCCGAACCGCAGCTCGTCGCCGGTCCGGGCGGTGGTCTCGACGAAGCCGACGGTACGGCCGCGGTCTTCGCGGGTCGCGCCGAACGACAACTGGAAGCGCGTGGTGCCCGCCCGCTGTCCCGGCGGCACCGCGCCGGGCGGCACGATCTCGTCGGCCGCCCACCGGAACTCGCCGCGGTACGGGGCCCGTACGCGCTCGAAGGTCTGCTCCAGGATCGTGTCGAGGCCGGGAATGACCACCAGCACCCCGGGGCCGCCGGCGACGCGCGAGTTGACGACGGCCACCTCGTGCTCCGAGCCGTCCGGCCAGTTGCCGAGCCCCTCGCCGACCAGGGAGCCGGGCGGGCAGGCGGCCACGCCGTCCGCCTCCACGACGGCGCGGGCGCAGGTCGGGAAGGACTCCGGGCGGAAGCTGACGGAGCGGTCGAAGAGGAAGACGAAGCGGCGGGCGCCCGCGGGCACCGCCCCCTCGGCGGCGCGGCTGCGCCGGTCGAAGGCGACGGTCACGCTCCGCCCCGGCCCGCGGGTCGCGGTGACGTCCAGGGTGTCGACGTTGGCGGTGCCCTCCACATCGGGTTCGTACGGGCGCTGCGGCCCGCCGGGCGCGGGGTCGGGCGGGGCCGCGGACGGGGTGGCCTGGGCAAGCGGGGTCAGCGCCGCGGCGGCGGCGAGGACGGCGGCCAGGGCCGTGGCGATACGTCTCAAGGGGTCCCCCTCAGGGATCTCGGTGGGTCGTTCGCGGCCTGCATCGAAGCACCGGGCCCCGAAAGCCGGCATAAACGCGCCGCTCGCCGCGGCCCGGGCACCGCCCGGGCCGCGACCGCCCGCGCCGGGGCGCCGCCGCCGGTCCGCTGTCGGTGGCCCGTGCCAGACTGCACGCCGTAGGCGACGCCCGTGCGGGGCGTCCGGTGTCGCGAGGGGGCGCGATGGGTCTGGAGATCGAGGGGCGGGCGTCGGACTCGCCGTACGTGTCGTACGTCTGGCGCAGCCGCAGCGAGGGCGTCGACCTCATGACGGCGGTCGCGACGACCGGCTGGGACCTGGTCTTCTGGGAGTCGCCCGACGGGTTCCACGCCGCGATCGCGGGACCGGAGTCGAAGGTGAGCACGGCGCCGGTGCCCGAGGACTCCGCGTTCTTCGGCATCACCTTCGCGCTGGGCACCACGATGACGCATCTGCCGTCGGCCCGGCTGGTCGACAGCGGGGTGGACATACCCGACGCGACGCGCAGGTCGTTCTGGCTGAAGGGCTCCCACTGGCCGGTGCCGGGGCCCGACGACGCCGAGGAGTTCGCGGACCGGCTGGTGCGCGCCGGGGTGCTCGTGCGCGACCCGCTCGTCTCCGAGGTGATGCGCGGCGGCACGCCGGACGTCTCCCCGCGCACCGCGCAGCGGCGCTTCCAGGCCGCGACCGGGTTCACCCACGGCGCGGCCCGGCAGATCGAACGGGCCCGGCGCGCCGCCGTGCTGCTCTGCGAGGGCGCCGCCGCCGACGACGTCGTCCACCGCCTGGGCTACTACGACGAGCCGCATCTGGCCCGCGCCCTCGCCCGCTTCGTCGGCCGGACCGCCGGGCAGTTGCGGGACGACCCGCGGCCCGCCCGGCCGCTGTCGCTTCTGTACAAGACCTGACGTCCGGCGGCGGCTAACGTCTCGACGGAGTGCACGTCCGACCGACTCCCGCCTCCTGGAGCACACCGTGAGAAAGATCGTCGCCAGCCTGTTCATCTCCCTCGACGGCGTCGTCGAAGCGCCCGACCAGTGGCACATGTCCTACTTCGACGACGAGATGGGCGAGGCGGTCGGCGGCCTGATGTCCGACACCATGCTCTACGGCCGCAAGACCTACGAGGGCTTCGCCGAGGCATGGCCGCAGCGGGAGGGCACCGACGACGAGGACGCCGGGTTCGCCAAGATCCTCGGTGACGCCCGCAAGATCGTCGTCTCCCGTGGCGAGGTCGACCTGTCCTGGCGCAACTCCGAGAAGCTGGCGGGCGACCTGGTCGCCGGCGTGACCGCGCTGAAGGCGGAGTCCGGGGGCGACGTGTCCATCGGCGGCTCGATCTCCGTGATCCGCCAGTTGCTCCAGCACGGCGTGCTGGACGAGCTGCACCTGCTGGTCCACCCGATCGCGGTGCGCAAGGGCGAGCGGCTCTTCGACGAGGGCGACTCCAGGATCCCGCTGAAGCTGCTGTCCTCGAACGCCTTCGCCTCCGGCGTGCTGCACCTGGTCTACGGGCCCGCCGACTGAGGCCGTTGCGGCTCCCCGGGGCCGTCGGCGGCCGGTTCCTCGACCAGCGCCTGGAGCGGCGGGCCCGCCACCGCGCAGTGCACCTGGCACGGCGGCCCGGGCGGCGGCCCCGCCGCGGGCTCGACGGCCGAGCGGATCGTCAGCCAGGACAGCACGGCGCCGCCGGCCAGCAGCCCGGCGCAGACGAGCAGCGCGACGCGGAAGCCGTCGCCGAACGCGCCGGGGTCGCGGTAGTCGTCGCCGGAGAGCCCCGCGGCCAGCGGCAGCGCCGCGACGGCGAGCAGGCCCGCGGCGCGGGCCACCGCGTTGTTGACGCCGGAGGCGATGCCGGAGTGCCGGTCCTCGACCGCGCCGAGGACGGTGGCGGTGAGCGGGGCGACCGTCGTCGCCAGGCCGAGCCCGAAGAGCACGACGCCGGGCAGCACGTCCCGTACGTACGACACGTCGTCACCCGGGCCGCCGATGCGCAGCATCAGCAGCAGCCCGGCGGCGCAGACCGCCGGGCCGACGGTCATGGGGATCCGCGGCCCGATGCGCTCGGACAGCTTCCCCGACCGCTCGGAGAGCGCCAGCATGACGAGCGTGACCGGCAGCAGCGCGGAGCCCGCGGCCAGCGGCGAGTAGCCGGCGGCGATCTGGAGGTCCAGCACGAGGAAGAAGGTCACCCCGCCGAGGGCGGCGTAGACGACGAAGGTCACCAGGTTCGCGGCGGTGAACTGGCGGGAGCCGAAGATCCTGGTGGGCAGCATCGGGTGGCGGCTGCGCCGCTGGACGACCACGAACGCCGTCAGCGCCGCCACGCCGGCCGCGCTGCTCGCGGCCAGCAGCGCCGCGGACACGCCCTTCTCCGGCGCGGCGATCAGCGCGTACGTCACGCCCGCCAGGCCCAGCGCGCCGAGTGCGGCGCCGGTCCAGTCGAAGCGGCCGGCGGCCGACTCGTCGCGGCTCTCGGGCACGTGCCGGGCGGCGACGGCCACGACGACGGCGGCCAGCGGCACGTTGATGGCGAACACCCACCGCCAGCTCGCCACCTCCACCAGCCAGCCGCCGAGCAGCGGGCCGAGGGCGCCGGCGATGCCCGCCAGGCCCGACCAGACGCCGATCGCGCGGGCCCGGTCCGCGGGGGCGAAGGAGGACTGGATGAGGGCGAGCGAGCCGGGGGTCAGCAGCGCGCCGCCGATGCCCTGGAGGGCGCGGGCGGCGATCAGGATGCCGACGTTCGGCGCCAGCGCGCACAGCAGGGACGCCACCGCGAACCACACGGTGCCGACGACGAACAGCCGGCGGCGGCCGTAGCGGTCGCCGAGGGCGCCGCCGAGGAGGATCAGCGCGGCGAGGGTGAGGGTGTAGCCGTTGACGGTCCACTGGAGGCCGCCGAGGGAGGCGTCGAGGTCGTCGCCGATGGCGGGCAGCGCCACGTTGACGACGGTGGCGTCCAGGAAGGTGATGCCGGAGCCGATGACCACCGCGGTCAGCAGCCAGCGTCCGGCCGGCTCCGCGAGCCGCAGGCCCGCGGGTGTGCCGGCGGGCGGGTCGGATTCCGTCATGCACGCAGTCAAGCGCACGGCCCGGCCGCGCGCACCGTACCGGGCGGTGACCGCCGCGCGGCGCGTCGGGTAGCGTCCCGGATGTGAGCGAAGGCAGCGCCGGGGGCAACCTCGAAGACAGCCCGGAAGACCGGACCGGGGACCGCCCGGGCGAACAGCCCGGAGGCGGCTCGTCCGGTTTCGAGCGCGGCACGGACGGCCCCAAGGTGATCCTCGCGGGCGTGGACGGCTCCGACACCTCCTGGCGGGCCGCCGCCTACGCCGCCGGGCTGGCCCGGCGGCAGGGCTCGCTGCTCGCGCTGGTGTACGTGCAGCCGACGCTGGGCGCCGCGGCGGCCCTCGGCGCACCGGTGGCGGACACCACGGCGGACGTGGCGGCGGAGCTGGTGGCGGAGATCCGGCAGGCCGCGGAGCAGTTGCGCGGGATGTTCGACGTCCGCTGGGAGTTCCACACCCTGCACGGCGACGCGTTCGCCGGGCTGGTGCAGGCGGCGCAGGACCTGAAGGCGGACGCGGTGATCGTCGGCGCGTCGGAGCAGGCGGGCCACCGGTTCGTCGGCTCGGTGGCCGTACGGCTGGTCAAGGCGGGCCGCTGGCCGGTGACGGTGGTGCCGTAGCCCGGCGCGCGGCGGCGGGGCGGGCGCAGGGGCCGTCCGTGTAGCGCACCCGGCGGGACTGCGGCACGGTGGGTTCATGAGCGAACACACGTACCGCATCACCGAGATCGTCGGCTCCTCCCCCGACGGCGTCGACGCCGCCGTCCGCAACGGCGTCGCCCGCGCCGCGCAGACGCTGCGCAACCTGGACTGGTTCGAGGTCACGCAGGTGCGCGGGCAACTGGAGGACGGCGTCGTCGCGCACTGGCAGGTGGGCCTGAAGCTGGGATTCCGGCTGGAGGAGCCGGACGGCTCCTGAAGCCCGCCGGGGCCGCGGTCACTTCAGCAGCCGGGACATCCTCCGGTCGGCCAGCGGCTTGCCGCCGGTCTGGCACGTGGGGCAGTACTGGAGCGCCGAGTCGCGGTACGAGACCTCGCGGATCGTGTCGCCGCAGACCGGGCACTTCTCCCCCGCCCGCCCGTGCACCCGCAGCCCGCTCTTCTTCTCCGCCTTCAGCCGCCCCGCGGCCACCCCGCGGGAGCGCTCGACGGCCCCGCGCAGCGTGTCGCCGATCGCCGCGTAGAGCACGGCGGTCTCCTCGTCGGTGAGGTTCGCGGCGAGCTTGTACGGGGAGAGCCTCGCGACGTGCAGGATCTCGTCCGAGTACGCGTTGCCGATGCCCGC
Organism: Streptomyces sp. 184; assembly: GCF_045781775.1. Classification (NCBI taxonomy): domain Bacteria; kingdom Bacillati; phylum Actinomycetota; class Actinomycetes; order Kitasatosporales; family Streptomycetaceae; genus Streptomyces; species Streptomyces sp. 184. Next base: position 4,833,305 of record NZ_CP123230.1, read on the forward strand.
GATGGTCGACTGGTCGCGCAGCATGCCCTTGATCTGCCGCCGCTCCTCGGCCAGCAGCGCGGCGAAGACCTCCGCCGTGAACGCCTCGTCCAGCGGGTCGGGCCCCAGCCGGGCGACGCCGGGCACGTCCCGCGGATCCCGTACGCAGTACACCGCGAGGCGCTTCTGCGTGCCCGCCTCGGTGAGGTCGAAGCCCGCGCCCTCCGGCTCGGCCAGCCGCACCCGCAGCGCCAGCGGCCCCTTGCCCGGCCGCGGCGGCGCGGCCGGCAGCCTGTCCTTCCACTGGAGCCAGCCGGCCCGCGCCAGGTGGATCACCAGGTGCAGCTCGTCGGCGACCGTGAGGTCCAGGAACTTGCCGTGCCGCCCGACCGCGGTGACCTCGGCGCCCTCCAGCGCGGTGAGCGGCGGGTCGTACGTCTTGAGCACGCTGATCGCGACCGGCTGCACACGCGCGACGTACCGCCCCACCAGGTGCTCGGTCAGGAATCCGCTGAGCGCTTCGACTTCGGGAAGCTCGGGCATGCCATCCAGTCTGCGGCATCCTGGAGCGATGTACGAGGAGAGGCCCGCGCTGCTCGGCGGGGCGGTCGTCTGGCGCCGCCGGGACGTCCGGCCGGGGCCGTACCGGGTGCTGCCGGACGGCGGCACCGACCTGATCCTCGGGCCCGGCGGGCTGCTCGTCGCGGGCCCCGACACCCGGGCGCACGTCGGCACCGGCGTCGCCGGCGACACGTACACCGGCCTGCGCTTCGCCCCCGGGCAGGGCCCGGCGGTGCTGGGCGCGCCCGCGCACGAGCTGCGCAACCTGCGGGTGCCGCTGGCCGACCTGTGGGGCGAGCGGCGGGCCCGGCTGGCGGCCGAGCAGGTCGCGGGGGCGGCGGACCCGGGCGCGGCGCTGGAGGCGCTGGCGCGGACGCGCCTGGCGGACGCCGGGCCGCCGGAGCCGTACGTGCCGGCGGTCGTCGCGGCGCTGGCCGCGGGCCGGCCGGTGGCCGCGGTCGCGGGGGCGCTGGGGCTCGGCGAGCGGCAGTTGCACCGGCGCAGCCTGGCGGTGTTCGGTTACGGGCCGAAGACGCTGGGCCGGGTGCTGCGGATGAACCGCGCGCTGGCGCTGGCCCGGGCGGGCACGCCGCCGGCCGCGGCGGCGGCGCTGGCGGGGTACGCGGACCAGGCGCACCTGGCGCGCGAGATGCGGGCCCTGACCGGGGTGCCGCTGTCGGCGCTGCTGTGAGCGGCACCCCGGCCGCGGCGTCCGGCGCGCCGTTCCGGGTCCGTTTCCGGCGCGCGGCCGTCAGCCGAGCGGGGCGAAGAGGTCCACGCCGTTGCCGTCCGGATCGTGCACCTGGGCGTAGCGCTGGCCCCACGCCGCGTCCCAGGGCGCCATGGCGCCCTTGTACCCCGCCTCGGTGAGCATCGCGTACGTCGCGTCCACGTCGGCCGGCCCGTCGCAGCGGAAGGCGAGCCCGATCCGCCCCTCCCCGGTCGGCGGTTCGAAGTCGGGCGCGAAGGACCTGATCGCCTCCTCCGCGTCCCACATCAGCCGCAGCCCGCCGGGCAGGGCCGCCTCGACGTGCGGCTGCCCGTCGGCGTCGGCGGGGATGTCCAGGCCGAGCAGGCGGTAGAAGGCGAGGGTGGCGGCCATGTCGGCGGTCACCATTCCGATGGCGTCGAATCGTGCGGTCATGCCCCCGACCCTAGGAAGCGGCGCGCGCCGCGTCTTGAAGGAATCGGACGTCCTCACCCGGCCGGCGCAGGTGCGGCGGCCTTCGGGAACGGGTTCGGCAGCCCGTAGTCCTCGCTCAGCAGGTCCTGGTCGAGGGCGGCGCCCGCGACCGTTCCCGCGGCGGCCGCGGCGACGACGGCGGCCACCGGCACCGGGACGGTCGCGCGGTGCGCCATGTCCCCGGCCGCGTACACGCCGGCCTCGCTGGTACGCCCGAACTCGTCGACCTCCACGAGCCGGTCCGGCAGCAGCGCGCAGCCCAGCTTCGCCGGCAGCCCGGAGCGCTCGCGCAGCGGGCCGCCGGCGAACACCGCGTCCCGCTCCAGCGGCTCGCCCGTCTCGAAGCAGATCCGCTCCAGCCGCGCCCCGGTGCCCTCCAGCCGGGCGACGGGCTCGCAGCGCACCGCGACGCCGTGCGCGCCGAGCAGGTCGCGCTGCTCGGCGGGCAGCGGGGCGGCGCCGGTGGCCAGGGCCACGTCGTCGGTGAAGTGCAGCAGGTGCAGCGCGAGGCGTACGTGCCCGGGGCCCGCGCCGAGGACCGCGACGCGGCGGCCGGAGACCTCGAAGCCGTGGCAGTACGGGCAGTGCAGCGCGGACCTGCCCCACAGCGGGGCGAGCCCGGGGACGTCGGGCAGTTCGTCGACCACCCCGGTGGCCAGCAGCAGCCGGCGCCCGTCGACGGCCCCGCCGTCGGCCCGCGCCACCCGGAACGCCCCGTCGGCCGTACGCGCCGCGTCCGCCACGGCGGCCTGCCGCACCTCCACCTCCGGGTACGCGGCGAGCTGCGCGCGGGCGACGCGGCGCAGCTCGGCGGGCGGCGTGCCGTCCCGGGTGAGGAAGTTGTGCACGGCGGCGGCGGGCGCGTTGCGGCCCTCGCCGGCGTCGAGCACGAGGGTGCGGCGGCGCGAGCGGCCCAGGGTGAGGGCGGCGGCCAGCCCGGCGGGCCCGCCACCGACGATGATCACGTCGTACATGGATGTCCTCCCTTGACTCCGGACCCCACTCTGCAAGTTAATGTCAACATGAAGTCAAGCGCATCGATGACGATCGGCGAGCTGGCCGGACGCTTCGGACTCGCCGCCCACGTACTGCGCCACTGGGAGGCCATGGGCCTGCTCACCCCGGCCGAGCGGGTGAACGGCCGCCGGCGCTACACCGCGGACCACGTCTCCCGGGTCGCCATGATCGTCGGCGGCAAGCGCGGCGGGCTCAGCCTGGAGCAACTGCGCGAGCTGTTCGCCGCGCGGGGCCCCGGCGACCGGCACACGCTGCTGGAGCGGCACCGGGAGCAGCTCCAGGAACGGATCCGGGAGATCGAACGGTCACGGGCGATGATCGACCACGCGCTGGAGTGCGAGGCGCACGACTTCACCCGCTGTCCCAACTTCCAGACCCTCGTGCGCCGGCTCGCGGATGGGGAGAGCCTGGAGCATCTTCCTGTCAGCCCCGGCTCGTCCCCCGATCCAGCCCCGCAGGACCCGCACGTCGGAGGCGGTCCGCACGGGACGGTTATCCGATAGCGTTCCCGTCCCGGCACCACTCCGCACCGCACCGCCCGCTGCCCGAGGTGTCCCCACCACACACCGCGGGCAGCACCCTGAGGTCGCCCAGTCCGCCGAGAGGGAGCGAGAAGCATGGGAGCCCAAGCCGTCACCGCGGGGGTTCTGAGGGAGCGCGCGCCCGACGAGCGCCGTGTCGCCCTCACCCCCGAAGTCGTCACCCGTGTGCGCCGGTCGGGTGTCGACGTCCTCGTCGAGACCGGCGCGGGCGCGAGCGCCTGGTTCACCGACGCCGACTACACGGCCGCCGAGGCCGAGGTGGTCGGCGTAGACGAACTGATCCGCCGCGCCGACGTCGTACTCTGCGTGGCGCCACCCGACCGCGAGACCGCCGCCGCGCTGCGCTCCGGGCAGACGCTCATCGGCATGCTCGACCCGCTCCGCCAGGCCGCCCTGATCGGCGAGCTGGCCGCCCGGGGGGTGACCGTCGTCAGCCTCGACCTGCTGCCCCGTACGCTCAGCCGGGCCCAGACGATGGACGCGCTCAGCTCCCAGGCCAATGTCGCGGGATACAAGGCGGTGCTGCTCGCCGCCGACTCCTACGACCGGTACTTCCCGATGCTCACGACGGCGGCGGGCACCTCGAAGCCCGCCGCCGTTCTCGTGCTCGGCGCGGGCGTCGCCGGGCTCCAGGCCATCGCCACCGCCCGCCGGCTCGGCGCGGTCGTCACCGCGTACGACGTACGGCCCGCGGCGCAGGGCGAGATCGAGTCGCTGGGCGCGAAGTTCCTGGAGCTGGAGGGCGTGGCCTCGGCCGCCGGTGAGGGCGGCTACGCGCGCGTGCTCACCGAGGAGGAGCGGCGGGCGCAGCTCGCCGCGCTGGAGGCGGCGGTGCCCCGCTTCGACGTGGTGATCACCACCGCCCGGGTGCCGGGCCGCAAGCCGCCGCTGATGGTCACCGCCGCGGCGCTGGAGCAGATGCGCCCCGGCTCCGTGGTGGTGGACATGGCCGCCAGCGAACTCGGCGGCAACGTGGAGCTGTCCGAGCCGGACAAGACCGCGGTGCTCGCCGGCGGCGTGACCGTGATCGGCGCGGGCAACCTGCCGTCGGTCATGGCGACGGCCGCCTCCACCGCGTACGCCCGCAACCTCAGCGCGCTGCTGGCGCACCTGGTGGCCGACGAGGCGGTGCACATCGACCTCGACGACGAGATCCAGGCCGGCGTGGTCGTCGCGCACGGCGGCGAGGTCGTCAGCGACGCGGTCGCCCCGCAGAACGGAGGGAACCGGTGAACCTCGATCTGCTCACCGCCGTCACGATCTTCGTGCTCAGCGTCCTGGTCGGTTTCGAAGTGATCAGCAAGGTGCCGGCGACGCTGCACACGCCGCTGATGTCCGGCGCCAACTCCATCCACGGCATCGTGCTGATCGGCGCGATGCTGGTGACCTCCCTGGCCGAGGAGCCGCTGGAGTACGCGCTGGCCTTCGTGGCCGTCGCCTTCGGCGCGATGAACGTCGTCGGCGGGTACGTCGTCACGGACCGGATGCTGCACATGTTCCGCGCCCGCCCCGTGCCGGGCGGCGCCCGCGGCGAGGCCGGCGCCCGGGGAGGTGCCGCGAAGTGAGCGATCTGGAGACCGCCGTACGGTACGTCCTGCTGGCCGCCGCCGCCTGCTTCGTGCTGGGCCTGCGGCTGATGAACTCCCCCGCCACCGCCCGCCGCGGCAACACCCTGTCGGCCGGCGCCATGGCCGTCGCGATCGTGGCGACCGCGGTGCTGCTGGCCGAGCGCGGCGACATCACCACCACCGGCTGGCTGGTGCTGCTCTCCGCGACCCTCGTCGGCTCCGGCGCCGGGCTGTACCTGGCCCGTACCGTCGAGATGACCGCGATGCCGCAGCTCGTGAGCCTCTTCAACGCGGTCGGCGGCGGGGCCGCCGCGCTGCTGGCCATCGTCGAGGTGCTCCAGCACGCGCACCCGGAGGACCTCGGCGCGCGCACCACCGTGCCGGGCGGCATCGACATCCTCATCGGCGCCATCACCTTCTCCGGCTCCCTGATCGCCGCCGGGAAGCTCCAGGGCCTCATCCCCGGCAAGCCGATCGTGCTGCCGGGCAGCCAGGCGCTGAACGCCGCGCTCGCCCTGGTCTTCGCCGGTTCGGGCGTCTGGCTGGTGGTGGACCCGGGCAGCGTCGCGGCGCTGGCGCTGCTCACCCTCGCGGGGCTGGTCTTCGGCGTCACGATGGTGCTGCCGATCGGCGGCGCGGACATGCCCGTGGTCATCTCGCTGCTCAACGCCTTCACGGGCACGGCGGTCGGCATGGCCGGCTTCGTGCTGAACGAGCCGGCGCTGATCATCGCCGGCGCGCTCGTCGGCGCCTCGGGCACGATCCTCACCAAGCTGATGGCCGACGCCATGAACCGTTCCATTCCGGCCATCATCGTCGGCGGCTTCGGCACCGGCGACGACGCGGCGGCCACCGGCACGGACGGGGACGTGAGCGTGCGCCCGGTCTCCGCCGACGACGTGGCGATCCAGCTCGCGTACGCCGGCAAGGTCGTCATCGTGCCGGGCTACGGGCTGGCCGCCGCGCAGGCGCAGCACGAGCTGGGCGAGCTGGCGGACCTGCTGGAGGAGCACGGCGTGGACGTCACGTACGCGATCCACCCGGTGGCCGGCCGGATGCCGGGGCACATGAACGTGCTGCTGGCCGAGGCCAACGTGCCGTATCCGAAGCTCAAGGAGATGGAGGAGGCGAACCCCGAGTTCGCGCAGGCGGACGTGGCGCTGGTGATCGGCGCCAACGACGTCACCAACCCGGCCGCGCGGCGGCCGGGCAACGCGATCTCGGGCATGCCGATCCTGGACGTGGACCGGGCCAAGAACGTGGTGGTGATCAAGCGGTCGATGGGCCACGGGTACGCGGGCATCGACAACGAGCTGTACACCGCGGAGAACACCGGGATGTTCTTCACCGACGCCAAGAAGGGGCTCGCCGACCTGAAGACGGCGGTCCGTACGTTCGTCGGCTAGCAGCGCCGGGAGGGTGGGCGCCGGGGGCCCGGCCGGATCAGTCGATGCCGCGCAGGATGTGCAGCTCGGCGGTGTCGGCCGGGTCGTCCTCGTATCCGGCGAGCCGGATGGGGGCCGAGCGCGCCCACACGTCCAGGCTGCTCAGGGGCTCCTGGCTCACGCCCGCTCCCGGGTGTGTCTGCGGGGCGGGCTGTGTGTGCCGTTCCGGTGCGGCCTCTGTGGTCACCGTGCACTCCTCCGGGTCGTGTGAACTGGTCAGCCCTGCCTGGGCGGCGGGTGCCCTGCGGCGGACACCCCGGGCTGTTCGGGTGGGCAGTTCGGACGCGGTGGCGCCGGCGGACGGTCCGAGGGTGTCGGCCCTTCCCCGGGGGCGGGGTTGTCCGTTTCCACAGGGTAACGACTCGAAGCCGCCGGCGCCCGCCGTTATCCGGTCGCGCACATCGATTCTAGAATCAGGCCATAGCACCAGGTAGCAGTCACTTCACTGCGGAAGGGACGCCATGGGCGCCAGCCGTATATCCCGCCTCCCGCGTACGACGGCGGTCCTGCCGGCCGCGCTCCTCCTGCTGCCCCTCCTGCTCGCGGGCGGGTGCACCCCTGACGACATGCAGAAACCCGAGAAGGGGGCGGAGGGCGGCTCCCCGTTCACCGGACTGGAGGGACGCAACAGGCCGGTGCTCGGCGTGAAGATCGACAACGCCGCGCCCGCCCGCCCGCAGACGGGCCTGGAGCGCGCGGACATCGTCTACGTCGAACGGGTGGAAGCCGGGCTCAGCCGGCTGCTCGCGGTGTACTCCGCGCACCGGCCGAAGGAGGTCGGCCCGGTGCGCAGCGCCCGCGAGTCCGACCTCGAACTGCTGGAGCAGTTCGGCAAGCCCGCCCTCGCCTTCTCCGGGGCGCAGTCCAAGCTGCTCCCGGCCATCGACGACGCGCCCCTGCACCCCGTGCCGCCCGGCAAGGCGGGGGACGCGTACCTGCGCGGCTCCGCGAAGCCCGCGCCGCACAACCTGTTCGTACGGCCGGAGCAGGCGCTGGCCGCGGCGCCCGACGCGGACCCCGCACGGGACATCGGCTTCCGCTTCGGCAAGGCGCCGAAGGGCGGCAAGGCCACCTCCGAGCGCACCGTGCGCTACCCCGCCGCGAGCTTCGGCTTCACCTGGGACGCGGACGCCAAGCGGTGGCGGATCTCCTTCGACGGCAGCCCGGCGGCCACCGCTTCGGGCGGGCGGCTGTCGGCGGCGACCGTCGTCGTCCAGCACGTGGAGATCCGCGACTCCGACTTCGGCGACCGCTCCGGCAACGTCTCCCCCTTCACCGAGACCGTCGGCGAGGGCAAGGCGGAGGTGCTGCGCGGCGGCCGGTCGTATCCGGCGAGGTGGGAGCGCGGATCGGCCGGGGACGGCACGGAGTTCACCGACGCGGACGGCGAGCGGATGCGCTTCGCGCGCGGCCCGGTCTGGGTCGTCTTCACCGAGTGACGCAAACCACACCCCTATTGGCGCGAACAACTTCTGACAGCGGCTATCATTTTTTCAGTGTACGAAACCGTTTCGTTCCGCTGACGGGGGAGGGGGCCCGATGGTCGTGCAGGACACCAGTACCACCGGGCGCCGCAGCCGGCTGAGCGCCGAACGCGAGCACGAGCTGTTCGAAGCCGTGCTCGACCATCTGCGCGAAGTCGGCTACGAGGCCCTCACCATGGACGCGGTCGCGGCTCGTACGCGGTCGAGCAAGGCCACCCTCTACCGCCAGTGGCACTCCAAGCCGCACTTGGTCGCCACGGCGCTCCGGCACAGCAAGCCGGTGAGGACGGCCGGGATCGACACCGGCACGCTGCGCGGGGATCTCGTGCAGTTCGCCGCGTGCGTATGCCAAAGCGCGGAGAAGGACTCAGCTCTCCTTCGCGCCGTCGCGTTCGCGCAGCAAACCAACGAGGAGCTGCAACAGGCAATGTGGCAGCTGATGGTCGAGCCGGAACTTGCGGCCTTCCACGACCTGATCGACCGCGCCGTAGGGCGCGGCGAGCTGGCCGCGGGAGTCCCCGCCGCGGAGTTCGTCCCGCACATGATGCTGGGCGCCGTGCTGGTGAGACCGCTCATAGACAACGCACCGGTCAGCAACGACTACCTCATCCGCTACGTCGACGCAGTGATCCTCCCCGCGCTGCACATGAACTGACCTGTCGTTCCGCTACCACAACCGAACACAGCTCCACCTGGCGCACGCCGCTCTCGTCGTCGGGCTGGTCCAACACAACCCACCGTCGAGATCAGGAGAAACCTGCCCGTGGCCACCTACCTGTACAAACTAGGCCGGCTAGCCTTCCGGCGACGCGGCCTCACGGCGCTGATATGGCTGCTGCTCTTCATCCTTGCCGGGGTCGGGGCGTCGACCGCGGGCACCGCGCCCGAGGACGACTTCGCCCTGCCCGGCACCGAGGCACAGCAGGCATTCGACCTTCTTGAGGAACGCTTCCCGGGGCAGTCCGCCGACGGCGCGACCGCCCGTATCGTCTTCGAGGCACCCGACGGCCAGAAGATCACCGCAAGCGACAACCGCGAGGCCGTCGACGGCGTGCTCGACGGCGTCGCCGGCAACCAGGTGGAGGCCGTCAGCGACCCGTTCGCGGACAACGCGGGCGTGAGCGAGGACGGCTCGACGGCCTACGCGGTCGTCGACTACAAGGTCACGTCGATGGAGATCGAGGACGAGACCCGCGACGCCATCAACGACGTGGTGGACAAGGAGCGCGAGGACGGCCTGAACATCCAGGCCGGCGGTGACGCGCTGATGGTCGAGCCCGACATGGGCCACGGCGAGATCATCGGTGTCGGCATCGCGCTGATCGTGCTCGTGATCACCTTCGGATCGATGGTCGCGGCCGGGCTGCCGATCATCACCGCGCTCATAGGCGTCGGTATCGGCATCTCCTCGATCACGGCGCTGGCGACCGTCCTCGACCTGTCCGCCACCACCTCCACGCTGGCGATGATGATCGGCCTCGCGGTCGGCATCGACTACGCGCTGTTCATCGCCTCCCGCTACCGGGCGGAGCTGACAGACGGCCATTCCCGCGAGGAGGCGGCGGGCCGCGCCGTGGGCACCGCCGGTTCCGCGGTGGTCTTCGCCGGCCTCACCGTGATCATCGCGCTGGCGGGCCTGGCGGTCGTCAACATCCCGATCCTGACGAAGATGGGCCTGGCCGCGGCCGGCACGGTCGCGCTCGCGGTGCTCATCGCCCTCACGCTGGTCCCGGCCGCGCTGGGCATCGTGGGCAAGCGGATCTACGGCAAGAAGGTGCGCAAGGCCAACCCGGAGACCGGCGCCCCGAAGGCGTCCGACCACGACGCCAAGCCGAACATGGGCACCCGCTGGGCCCGTGCGGTGCTGAAGCGCCCGGTCCTGGTGCTGAGCGCCGCCATCATCGGGCTCGGCGCCCTGGCCGCGCCGGTGGCGAGCATGGAGCTGGGGCTGCCGGACGAGGGCAGCAGCCCGACGGACACCACGCAGCGCAAGGCGTACGACATGCTGTCCGAGGCGTTCGGCCCGGGCTTCAACGGCCCGGTCACCGGCGTCATCGACGCCAGTGAGGCGGAGAACCCGCAGCAGGCGGCCGACGAGGCCGTCGCGCAGATATCCGACGTGGACGGCGTCGTCTCCGTCACCCCCGCGTCGTTCAACGAGGCCGGGGACACCGCGACCGTGATGGTCACGCCGTCCACCGGTCCGAGCGACAGTGACACCGAGAAGGTGGTCCACGAGATCCGGGACCTGGCGTCGGGGCTCCAGGACGACACCGGTGCGGAGGTCTATCTCACCGGCAGCACCGCCGTGAACATCGACTTCTCGCAGGTGCTCGACGACGCGCTGGTGCCGTATCTGGCGCTGGTGGTCGGCCTGGCGTTCGTCCTGCTGATGCTGGTGTTCCGGTCCCTGCTGGTGCCGCTGAAGGCCGCGCTGGGCTTCCTGTTCTCCGTGCTGGCCGCGCTCGGCGCCGTCGTCGCGGTGTTCCAGTGGGGCTGGCTGGCCGGGCTGCTGGGGGTCGAGGAGACCGGTCCGATCATGTCGATGATGCCGATCTTCCTGATCGGCGTGGTCTTCGGCCTGGCGATGGACTACGAGGTCTTCCTCGTCAGCCGAATGCGCGAGGCGTACGTCCACGGGGAGTCGGCCGGTGACGCCGTGGTCACCGGGTTCCGGTACGGCGCCCGGGTGGTCACCGCGGCCGCGGTGATCATGATCAGCGTCTTCGCCGGCTTCATCGGCGCGGGCGACTCCATGATCAAGATGATGGGCTTCGGCCTGGCGGTGGCGGTCCTCTTCGACGCCTTCCTGGTCCGGATGACCATCGTCCCGGCGGTGCTCGCCCTGATCGGCAAGGCCGCCTGGTGGCTGCCGAAGTGGCTGGACCGGATCCTGCCGAACGTCGACGTCGAGGGCGAGAAGCTGTACAAGCAGCTCGCCGCGACCCCTGTGCCGCCGCCGACCGCCGGCGAGGAGCGGGAGCCGCAGCCCACCGGCGTGCGCTGAGGAAGGTCCCCGCGGTGCCCGGCACCGCGGGACCGGAGGACAAACCGACCGGGGCCCGGTGGCGTTCGCGCCGCCGGGCCCCGGCCCTTGCCTCCCCGACCGTCTCCCGTCCGTCTCCCGTCCGTCTCCCGTCGCGTCCTTCCGCCCGTTGCGCCGGGCCTTGACCTTCATCCGATGAATCTCTACGTTCCTCCCCCAGCAAGCGCTTGATTCTGGCTGAACTCCCAGAGACATCGGATGGATCAAGGATCCTTGAGGGAGACTCGGATGAACGGGTTTGCACGACGGCACGTACTCGGGATCGGCGTCGGGGCCGCGGCGGGCTCCGCGCTGGGCATCGCGCCCACCGCCGCCGGCGCCGCGCCACCGGGCCCGGCCGGGGCGGCGGACGACACCGCGACCGCCGACGACTGGGGCCGGGTCCCCGACCCCGTCCCCGTACCGCTGACCGGCCTCTACGACAACGACGGCATCGACACCGCCGACGCCCGCGGCGGAGACTTCGACGGCAGCGGCTACACCTACCCCGGTGAGGAACTGCCCGCGGGACCCGTCGAAGTCGACGGTTTCCCCTTCGACTTCCCGGGCGCGGGCGCCGGGGAACCCGACAACGTCGTCGCCATGGGGCAGCGCGTCGAACTGCCCCCGGGCCACTACCTGAGCGCGCTGTTCCTCGCCTCCTCCTCGTACGGCACCGCCTCCGGCGCCGCCACCGTGCACTACGCCGACGGCAGCACCGGCTCCGCGGGCCTCGCCGCCCCCGACTGGTACTCCGGCGGCGGCTCGCTCGGCGCCCCCTACCGCTACGGCCCCGACGGTGCGAAGGACCCGCACCCTGTCTCCATCGCCGTCGTGGAACTCGGCCTGGACCCGGTGCGCGAGGCGGTCGCGCTGACCCTGCCGGTCACCAACCCGGCCGCGGAGAACAAGGCATCGCTGCACGTCTTCGCGCTCTCCCTCCAGCCCGTCGCCGAGGGACGCGCCGTCGCGCTGCGCAACGTCCGCTCGACCACCACCTCCCTGGAGCACTCCGGGGCGCAGTCCGTCGAGGCCACGCTGATCAACGCCGGCGCCGTGTGGATCGCCGCCCGCGACGGGCTGTCCGTCGCCGTCGACACCGAGGGCGCCCGCACCGTGGCGCCCGTCTCCGTGCCGCGGCTGGGCCCCGGGGAGCAGGCCCGGATCGCGGTCGGCATCCGCAACCGCGCGGGCGTCGCGCCGGGCACCGTGCAGGAGGGCCGCGTCGTCGCCACCGGGCGAGGCGGTACGGCCGCCGAGGTCACCCGTCCGCTGACCCTGGGCGTGCCCGACTTCGAGCCGACCGACGCCTCGCTGGGCAGCCACCAGGCGCCGTACTGGTTCAACGACGCCAAGTTCGGGATCTTCATCCACTGGGGCGTGTACTCGGTGCCCGCCTGGGCGCCGGTCGGCAAGCAGTACGCGGAGTGGTACTGGCAGCAGATGGACCAGCCGGACAACCCGACGTTCGCGCACCACCGGGAGACGTACGGCGAGGACTTCGCGTACGACGACTTCATACCGATGTTCCGCGCCGAGCGCTTCGACCCGCGCGCCTGGGTCGAGCTGTTCCGGGACGCGGGCGCGCAGTACCACGTGCTGACGTCCAAGCACCACGAGGGCTTCGCGCTGTGGGACACCAAGCTGTCCACCCGCAACTCCGTCGCGATGGGCCCAGGGCGCGACCTGATCCGCGAGCTGTTCGACGCGTCCCGCAGGCACACCCCTGACCTGCACTGCGGGCTGTACTTCTCGATGCCGGAGTGGTTCAACCCGGACAACCCGTGGATGGGGCACGCGCCGCGCAACCCGTACACGCTCCAGCCCGTGCCGTACACCGGCTACACCGCCGGCAAGGACTACGTCCTCGACTACCAGGCGCGCCAGATGCTGGAGCTGATCCACGACTACGGCCCGGAGATCATGTGGTGCGACATCGGCGGCGACAACGACAGCCACCGGGTGCTCGCCGAGTTCTTCAACCACGCCAAGAACCGTCCGCGGCCGATCGAGGTGACGGTCAACAACCGCTCCGGCATCGGCCCGCACGACTTCACCACGCCCGAGTACACGGTGTACGACAACACCGTGGTCGCCAAGTGGGAGGCCAGCCGCGGCCTGGACCCGTACTCCTACGGCTACAACGCCGAGACGCCCGACGATGCGTACATGACGACCGAGGAGGTCGTGCACAGCCTGGTCGACATCGTCAGCAAGAACGGCAACTTCCTCCTCGACATCGGCCCGCGCGCCGACGGCACCATCCCGGAGGTCATGCAGCGGCGGCTGCGGGAGACCGGCGAGTGGCTGCGCGTCAACGGCGAGGCGATCTACGGCACCACCTACTGGTCCCGCATGGCGCAGCTCGGCGAGGACCTGCGGTTCACCACGACCCGCGACGCCTTCTACATTCACTCGCTCGCCGCACCCTCCGCCCGGCTGACCGTCGAGGCACCGGTGCCCGTACGGGCCGGCGACCGGATCACGATGCTCGGCCACGGCCGCCCGCTGAACTGGGACGTCGAAGGCGGCGCGCTGGTCATCGAGGTGCCCGCGGCGGCCCGCAGGGCCGGCCGGCACACCTGGGTCTTCAAGGTGCGCACCCGCGGGTCTTCCTGAAAGGCACCTTCTGCGCCATCGTGCTCCACTGTCATCGAACGGCCTCGACGGAGAGGACGCACCATGGCAGGGCTCTGGAGCACCGACGGCGTACTGCGCCGCAAGCCCATCGAGCGCATCGAGGGCACCGAGGGCGGCAGCGGCGAGCAGCTCACCCGGGTCCTCGGACTGTGGCAGCTCACGGCGATCGGCGTCGGCGGCATCATCGGCGCGGGCATCTTCGCACTGGCCGGCGCGGTCGCCAACGGCACGGCGGGACCCGCCGTGCTCGTCTCCTTCCTCATCGCGGGGGTGGCGAGCGCGGCGGCGGCCCTGTCGTACGCGGAGTTCGCCGGCATGATCCCCAAGGCCGGCTCGGCGTACACGTACGGCTACGCGGTCCTCGGCGAACTGGCGGGGTGGTTCATCGGCTGGGACCTGCTGCTGGAGTACACCGCGATCGTCGCGGTGGTGGCGATCGGCATCTCCGGCTACTTCTCCTTCCTCATGGAGAACATGGGCGCCGACCTGCCGGCGTGGATGCTCGGTGCCCCCGGCACCGGCGAGGGCCACAAGGTCGACCTCTTCGCGGTCGTGCTGTGCCTGCTGGTGGCGTACCTGCTGACCCTCGGGATCAAGAACGCGGCACGCTTCGAGACCGTCGTGGTGGTGCTGAAGGTCGTCGTCGTGCTCGTGGTCATCCTGGTCGGCGTCTTCCACATCGACACCGCCAACTACAACCCCTTCTTCCCCTACGGCGTCGGCGGCGCCTTCACCGGCGCGGCGACCGTGTTCTTCGCGGTCTTCGGCTACGACGCGATGTCGACGGCGGCCGAGGAGTCGAAGGAGTCGCAGCGGCACATGCCGAAGGCGATCCTCTACTCGCTGGCGATCTCGATGGTGCTGTACGTGGCCGCCTGCCTGGTGCTGACGGGGATGCAGAACTTCAGGGACATCGACCCGGAGAGCGGCTTCTCCACGGCGTTCGAGTCGGTGGGGCTCGGCTGGCTGGCGAACCTGATCGCGGTGGGGGCGATCATCGGCATCCTCACGGTGATGTTCACCTTCATGCTGGGCGTCACGCGCGTCTGGTTCTCGATGAGCCGCGACGGGCTGCTGCCGAAGTGGTTCGCCAGGACGCACCCGACGCGGCACGTGCCGACGCGGGTGACGTGGATCGTGGGCGTCGGCTCGGCGGGGATCGCGGGCTTTCTGAAGATCGGGGAGGCCGCGGAGCTGACCAACATCGGGATCCTGCTGGCGTTCGTGGTCGTGTGCATCGCGGTGGTGGTGCTGCGCTACCGGCAGCCGGAGCTGCCGCGGACGTTCCGCTGCCCCGGGATGCCGTTCGTGCCGCTGGTGGGGGTGGGCTTCTCCATCTGGCTGGTGACGTTCCTGAGGTGGGAGACGTGGGTGCGGTTCGCCGTGTGGTTCGCGATCGGGATGGTCGTGTACTTCGCCTACTCCTACCGCCGCAGCGAGCTGGCCCGCGAGGGGCGGGCGGCGCGGTCCGGGCCGGGCGGACCGGACCTGGACAAGCGCGACGGGCCGCGCGGCTGAGGCCGGGTACGCCCCGTACCGCCGTGGACGGCGCGACGGTACGGGGCGTGCCCCCCGCGGGCGCTGCAACGCGACTGTGACCGCGCCCGTACCAGGACTCAACTCGGGGGTGCTTTCCTGAAGATGGGCGATGAGTTCCCGGCGCCCGCCGGGTCTCACCTACCAGACGGCACAACACCGCCACCGGCGGCCCCGCGGGGGCCGCCGCCTCCCGACCGAGAGGTGTCCGATGTGCTCCCACCGGCCCGAGTGCCCCGCCGCCGACCGCCCTGACCGCGACGCCGCGCAGACCGTGGCCTTCCACCCCGAGCAGGGCTGGAGCCTGCTCTGCAACGGCACGATCGTCTTCGACGACCTCGGTGAACTGCTGCCGACGGGCACCGTGGTCGCGCCGCGGCGCGGGGTACGCGCCGGGCTGCTCACCGCCGCGGCCTGAGGCGCCGCGGCGGGGCGTGTCAGCGTACGCGCCCGCCGCACACGCCCGCCGGAACCGCCGTACGCCCGCCGCCTCCACCGTCCGTTCCCGCAGACCCCGGCCCCCGGGAGCCGCTGCCGCGGGCCCCTAGTCGCCGCGGACCGCCACCAGCACGCACGTGTCGCCGCACTGCCACACGGTGCCGACCGCTTCGAAGCCCGCCTTCTCCAGCAGGTCCACGTGCCGCGCCAGGCTCAGGCCGTTCGCCCCGCCGGGGAGCGGGTCGCGGCGCAGCCGCTCGGCGAAGAGCCGCGCCAGCTCCGGTGCCTCGGCCGCCGCCTCCCACCAGGGCGACCAGTCCTCGCCGCCCGGCATCCGCCGCCGCCCGGCCAGCCGTCTGCCGACCTCGCCCGCCAGCTCCGCGACGGTCTCGTTCTCCTGGGGCAGCCGGCCGGTGTTGACGAGCAGCCCGCCGGGGCGGAGCAGGGTGTGCAGCCGGCCGTAGACCTCCAGCAGCACGCGCTCGGGCAGGCGGTGCAGCATGGTCGCCGACACCGCGGTGTCCAGGGGGCGGTCGAGATCGAGGTCGTCGGCCCAGCCGAGGCCGCCGACCACGGTGTCGACGAAGCGGACCTGTGCGCCGTGCATCCGCCGGCCGAGGCCGAGCAGCACGGGGTCCGCGTCGACCGCGACGACGTCGAGGGCGGGCATCCGGCGCTTGAGCCGGGCGGCCAGCGAGCCCGTACCGCAGCCGAGGTCGAGGACGGCGGGGCGGTCGTGCCCGGCGGTGACCAGCTCCACGAGGTCGCCGACGACGGCGAACCGCTCTTCGCGGCCGGTCTCCCGCTGCTCCCGTTGCAGTTCCCAGCGCACCGCCCAGCCCTTGGCCGCTGCCGCGCTCAGGTCCTCGCCCATTGGGTGAGGATACCCGGCTACGAGATCTTGAATTCGCGGCGACGCCGCGGGCGGGGTGGTGCGCGGGCCGCGGGTTGACGCCCGGCGCGCGGCCCCGTGCGGCTTCTCCCCCGCTCCGTACGGTCCGGAAAGCCGCCGACTGCCGGTGCGCGCACGACCGTTGACCACCTGCGAGTAAGGGCTTACTTTGTCAGGGCACCGTCAGCAAGCGCTTTCTACGCCCGCAGGAAGCGGGCCCCCCTCCGACGCCGCCCGCGTTCCGGCATGACTGGGAGCACTATGAGACGCCTGGCCAGACCACCCCTGTCACCCATCGCCGTCCTGGCCGCGCTGCTGGCGCTGCTCCTGGGCACGGCCTCGGCGACGGCCGCCCCGCAGGACGAGGAGGCCGACTTCCGGGTCCTGGTCTTCTCCAAGGTCACGAACTTCTACCACGACTCCATTCCGGCGGGCATCGAGGCCGTCGAGAAGCTCGGCGAGGAGTACGGGTTCGAGGTCGACGCGACCGACGACGCCGCCGCGTTCACCGAGGAGAACCTCGCGACGTACGAGGCCGTCGTCTTCAACAACACCAACTCCACGCCCGAGAGCGGCGACCTGCTCGACGCGGATCAGCGGGCCGCGCTCCAGTCGTACATCCGGGCGGGCGGCGGCTGGCTCGGCCTGCACGCCGCCTCGGCCAGCGAGCGGGACTGGGACTGGTACGAGGGCCTGGTCGGCGCCATCTTCGACAAGCACCCGGTGCCGCAGACCGGCCGGATCAAGGTGCTCGACGACGCCCACCCCTCCACCAAGGGCCTGCCGCAACTGTGGGAGCGCCACGAGGAGTGGTACAACTGGCGCGCCAACCCGACCGGCAAGGTGCACACCCTCGCGCAGATCAAGGTGCGCGACGGCATCACCGGCCTGGACGAGGGCGTCGACCACGCGTTCTCGTGGTGCCAGAAGTACGACGGCGGCCGGTCGTGGTTCACCGCCGGCGGCCACGACGCGTCCTCCTTCGAGGAGCCGCTGTTCCTCAAGCACCTGCTCGGCGGCATCCGGTGGGCCGCGGGCGCGGCGCCCGGCGACTGCTCGGCCACCCAGACCGGCAACTTCCAGCGCACCGCGCTGGTCTCCGAGGACCTGGCCGACCCGTTCGAGCTGGCCGTCGCCCCCGACCGGCGGGTGTTCTACGCCCAGCGCACCGGTGAGCTGAAGGTCGTCGACCAGGAGACGCTGAACGTCACCACCGCCCTGGACTTCGACTACACCCCCGAGATGACGAGCCAGTCCGACGGCCTCCTCGGACTCGCCCTCGATCCGGGCTTCGCGAAGAACAACTGGCTCTACCTCCTGCACTCCGACAAGGAGGAGAACCACATCAACCTGTCCCGCTTCACCATGAAGGGGGACACCGCCGACCCGGCGTCGCAGAAGGTGCTGCTCACCGTGCCCACCTGGCGGGGCGAGGGCCGCGCGAACGTGCACATGGCGGGCTCGATCACCTTCGACGCCAAGGGCAACCTGTACGTCGCCACGGGCGACAACACCGACCCGTTCGAGTCCAGCGGCTTCACGCCGATCGACGAGCGGGACGGCCGGCGCGCCTGGGACGCCCAGGGCACCTCGGGCAACACCAACGACCTGCGCGGCAAGGTGCTGCGGGTCAAGCCCAGCAAGGACGGCGGCTACACCGTCCCCAAGGGCAACCTCTTCAAGAAGGGGGAGAAGAAGACCCGTCCGGAGATCTACGCGATGGGCTTCCGCAACCCGTTCCGCATCACCACCGACCCGATCTCCGGCGCCCTGCTGGTCGCGGACTACGGTCCCGACGCGCGCGGCGCCGTCCCGGACCGCGGGCCCGAGGGGACGGTGGAGTACAACCGGATCACCAAGGCGAGCAACCAGGGCTGGCCGTACTGCATCGGCGACAACACGCCGTTCAACGACTACGACTTCGCCACCGGCACCGCCGGGGAGAAGTTCGACTGCTCGGCGCCCGTGAACGACTCGCCGAACAACACCGGCAAGACCGAGCTGCCGCCCGCCCAGCCCGCCACGGTCTGGTACGCCTACTCGGCCTCGCCGGAGTTCCCCGAGCTGGGCACCGGCGGCGGCGGCCCGATGAGCGGCCCGGTCTACGACTACGACCCGAAGAACGACAGCCCGTACAAGTTCCCCGAGTACTTCGAGGGGAAGTGGATCACCTACGAGCTGACCCGCAAGTGGTTCAAGACCTTCTCGTTCCAGGAGAAGGACCAGGAGTTCACCGACCCGCGGTTCCCGGCCGCAAAGAAGGGCGACCTCCAGTCGATCAACGGGATCCTCGGCGAGATGGACTGGATCCAGCCCTTCGAGGCGCACTTCGGCCCGGACGGCTCGCTCTACGTCATCGACTTCGGCGAGGGCAGCGGCACCGGCCGCGGCGGCAGCAACGAGAACGCCGGCATCTACCGCATCGACTACGTGGCCGAGGGCCGGCCGCCGGTGGCGAAGCTCACGGCGTCCGCGGACTCCGGGCCCGCGCCGCTGACCGTGGAGTTCTCCTCGGAGGGCTCGCACTCGCCGGGCGGCGACGCGATCACGTACGCCTGGGACTTCGACGGGGACGGCACGACCGACTCCACCGACCCCAACCCGACGCACACCTACGCCGACAACGGCCGGTTCAACGCCCGGCTGACGGTGGAGGGTCCGCCGGAGCGTACCGGGATGGCGGTGCACGAGGTGACGGTCGGCAACACCCGGCCGGAGGTGAAGGTCACCACGCCGGCGGACGGCGGCGCGTTCGACTTCGGCGACACCGTGCCGTACCGGGTGGAGGTCACCGACCCGGAGGACGGCGAGATCGACTGCTCGCGCGTGGTGGTGCAGACCCAGCTCGGCCACGACGACCACCTGCACCCGCTGGACAACCTGACCGGCTGCGCGGGCGAGTTCAAGACCGACCCGGGCGACAGCCACGGCCCCGGCCAGAACCTCTACTACGGCATCAGCGCGCAGTACGAGGACAAGGGCGCCGAGGGCGCGCCGAGCCTGGTCGGGTCCGACTCGCTGAGCCTGCGGCAGAAGTTCCGCGAGGCCGAGCACCACACCGGCACCGGCGGCGCGAACGGCGGGGTCGAGACGCTGGCCCGGGAGGACTCCTCCGGGGGCAAGCGACTGGGCGAGATCGAGCACGGCGACTGGATCGTGCTGGACCCGGGGTCCCCGACCGGGATCGACTCGGTGACGGTCGGCGCCTCCTCCGGCGGTATCGGCGGGGACGTGGAGTTCCGCGCGGGCGCGCCGGACGGTGAGCTGCTGGGCAAGGCGACGATCCCGAACACCGGGAACTTCGCCAACGTGGTCTCGCCGACGGTGCCGCTGGCGGACCCGGGCGGGGTGGAGAAGATCTACGCGGTCTTCAGCAACCCGGCGTGGACGCCGACGAGCCCCGACCTGATGGCGCTGGACTGGCTGCACTTCAACGGCCGGGGCGCGGAGAAGGAGTCGGCGGCGAAGGTGACGGTGGCGGCCTCGCCGGAGAGCGGCACGGCGCCGGCCGAGATCTCCTTCGAGGGCGCGGTGACGCTGCCGGAGGGGCGTACGGCCGAGTCGTACCACTGGACCTTCGGCGACAACGCGACGGCCGACGGTGCGGCGACGGCGTCGCACACGTACGCCAGGAAGGGGACGTACACCGCGCATCTGACCGTGACGGACGACACCGGGGACCTGACGACCGGTGCGGTGCAGGTGACGGTGGACTGACGCGGGCTGACCGCGGACCGACCGCGGACCGACGCACCGCGCGGCGGCGGCCGGCCGGGGGATGCCCCGGCCGGCCGCCGTCAGGGTGCCGGGGCCACCGCGGCGTCGCGGTGCAGCGTGCCGCCCGCGTCGAGGAAGCGGCTGAGCGGGAGCGTCGCGGCGCCGACGGTGACGGCGTCCGTGCCCAGTCGGCCCATCTCGATGGCCGCGCGGGCCGCCGGGTAGCGCAGCGCGTACATGGCCGTGGCCCCGCGCACGGCGGGCAGCAGCCGGGGGCCGGCCAAGAGCCCGGCCCAGCCGGACAGCACGATGCGCTCCGGGTTGAAGAGATTGACGAGGTCGGCGATGCCGGCGCCGAGGTACTCGGCGGTCTCGTCCAGCACCGCGCGGGCCGCCGGGTCGTCGGCGCCGAGCAGTTCCGCGAGCGCCGACTCCTCGTCGGCGGCGGCCGGTTCGCCGCCCGCCTCCCGCCAGCGCTCCAGCATCCCCTCCGCGCCGACGTACGCCTCCAGGCAGCCGCGGGCGCCGCAGCGGCAGCGCCGCCCGCGCAGTTGCATGGTGGTGTGCCCCCACTCCCCCGCGCCGCTGGACGCGCCGCCGTACGCGGTGCCGTCGGTGACGACGCAGGCGCCGACGCCGGAGCCGATGAGGGCGATGACGGCGTTGCGCGCGCCGCGGCCGGCGCCGAACCACATCTCGGCCTGCCCCAGCGTCTTGGCGCCGTTGGCGACGGTGAACGGCACGTCGTCCAGGCCGGTGGCGGCCGTACGCAGCATCGCCTCCAGCGGCACGGCGTCCCAGCCGATGGTCTGCGCGTACACCACCGCGCCGCCGCGGGTGGGTTCGCGGTCGACGATGCCGGGGACGCCGAGGCCGACGCCGAGCAACTCCCCGGCGGCGACGCCCGCGTCGGCGAGCACGGCGGCCAGCCCCTCGGCGATGTGGGTGACGACCCGCCCGGCGTCCCGGCCGCCGTCGGCGAGCGGGCGCTCGGCGCGGGCGAGTTCGGTACGGGCGAGGTCGAACAGCTCCACCCGCACCCGGGTCTCGCCGACGTCGACGCCGGCGATGTGCCCGCAGCGCGGTGCCACCCGCAGCAGGGTGCGGGGCCGCCCGCCGTCGGAGTCGACGGCGCCCGCCTCCTCCAGCACGCCTTCCGCGATCAGCTCCGCGGCGACGTTGCTGATCGACCCGGAGCTGAGCCCGGTGACCGGGCCCAACTCCTGGCGGCTCAGCGGCCCCTCGAAGTACAGGTGGCGCAGCACCGCGGAGCGGTTGCTGCGGCGCAGGTCGCGCACGGTACGGCCGTTGCTTCTCGCCATGTGGCTCCTTCCCGGATGAAACATACGTGCCGGGAAACCCGTGTGAGAAGGGTTGACGGGGACTTCTTTCACTACTTAACTCACGGCCTAAATTAAGCGCGCGCAGCGTTCAGAGCCTTAAGTCATGCGCCCGGAGAGGGGCCCCACGACCATGCGCAGAAACCGCCTGGCGGCGACCGCCGCACTCGCCACCGCCCTCAGTGTGACCGCCGCCGCCTGCGGCGGCGGCAGCTCGACCGGTTCGGAAGGCAACAACGACAAGCCCAAGGAGCTGACCTACTGGGCGAGCAACCAGGGCACCAGCCTGGAGCACGACAAGGAGGTGCTCACCCCGGAGATCGAGAAGTTCGAGAAGGAGACGGGCATCGACGTCAAGCTCGAAGTCGTCCCCTGGGACAGCCTCCTCGACCGGATCCTGGCGGCGACCACGTCCGGGCAGGGCCCCGACGTGCTCAACATAGGCAACACGTGGTCCGCCTCCCTCCAGGCGACCGACGGCCTGCTCGCGTGGGACGACAAGACCCTCGACAAGATCGGCGGCAGGGACCGGTTCGTGCCCTCGGCGCTGGCCGCCGCGGGCGCCGAGGGCCAGGACCCGGCGGCCGTGCCGCTGTACTCCCTCTCCTACGCCCTCTACTACAACAAGCAGATGTTCGCCGACGCCGGCATCGAGGAACCCCCGGCCACCTGGGACGACTTCGTCGCCGCCGGCAAGAAGCTGACGACGGACGGCAAGTACGGCGTCGCCGTCGAGGGCGGCAACCCGGTGGAGAACTCCCACCACGCCTTCGTCTTCGGCAAGCAGCACGGCGCGGACTTCTTCGACGCCGAGGGCAACCCCACGTTCGACAGCCCCGAGGCGGTCGCGGCCGTCAAGCAGTACGTCGACTTCCTCGCCAACGACAAGATCGCCGCCGTCGGCAACGCCGAGTACGCGCAGAACCAGTCGGTCAAGGACTTCGCCACCGGCAAGGCCGGCATGCTCCTGTGGCAGGCCGCCGGCAGCTCCCTCAAGGCGCACGGCATGAAGCCCGAGGAATACGGCGTGGCGCCCGTGCCGATGCAGACCGAGAACCCGCCGGAGGGCCAGAACGTCAACTCCATGGTCGCCGGCATCAACATCGCCGTCTTCAAGAACACCGACAACCTCGACGGCGCCCTGGACTTCGTGAAGTTCATGACCTCCAACGAGGAGCAGCTCGTCCTCAACTCGACCTACGGCTCCATCCCGCCGGTGAAGGAGGCGCAGGAGGACGAGGCGTTCAGCAGCACCGACCTGACCGTGCTGCGCGAGGTGCTCTCCACCACCTCGGCGCCGCTGCCGCAGGTGCCGGACGAGGCCCAGTTCGAGACCCTCGTCGGCGACGCGATGAAGGAGCTGTTCGCGGACGCCGCGGCCGGCGACGAGGTGACGACGGAGTCGGTCCAGAAGCGGCTGACCGAGGCCCAGCAGCAGATGCAGAAGTGAGCGGCCCCGGATGACCGCGACCACCCTCGACACGCCCCCGGCCGGCCCCGGCGACAAGCCGCCCGCCGGCCGGGGCGCCGCCCGCAAGCGCCGCCGTGGCCGCGGCCGCGTGCGGCGCGGCGCCCTGCCGTACCTCCTGCTGCTGCCCGCCCTCCTGCTGGAACTGCTGATCCACCTGGTGCCGATGGCCGTCGGCGTGGTGATGAGCTTCAAGGAGCTGACCCAGCGCTACATCCGCGACTGGGGGGCCGCCCCCTGGTCGGGCCTGGACAACTTCCGCGTCGCCGTGGACTTCGACGCCCCCGTGGGCGAGGCGCTGCTGCGCTCGTTCCTGATCACCTGCGCGTTCACGGTGCTCGCGGTCGGGCTGTCCTGGCTGCTCGGCGTCACCGCGGCGATCCTCATGCAGGACGCCTTCCGCGGGCGCGGGCTGCTGCGCGCGATCTTCCTCACGCCGTACGCGCTGCCCGTCTACACCGCCGTCATCACCTGGTCGTTCATGCTCCAGCGGGACAACGGCCTGGTGAACCACGTGCTCCACGACCAGTTGGGACTGACCAGCCAGCCGACGTTCTGGCTGATCGGCGACAACGCGTTCGTCTCGCTGGTCGTCGTCTCGGTCTGGCGCACCTGGCCGTTCGCGTTCCTGGTGCTCACCGCCGCGCTCCAGAACATCCCGCGCGAGGTGTACGAGGCGTCCTCGATCGACGGCGCCGGGATCTGGCAGCAGATCCGCCGGATCACCCTGCCGTCGCTGCGGCCGGTCAACCAGGTGCTGGTCCTCGTGCTGTTCCTGTGGACGTTCAACGACTTCAACGTGCCGTACATCCTCTTCGGCAAGTCGGCACCGGAGTCGGCGGACATCATCTCCATCCACATCTACCAGTCGTCCTTCGTCACGTGGAACTTCGGCGCCGGCTCGGCCATGTCCGTGCTGCTGCTGCTCTTCCTGCTGGTCGTCACGGCCGTGTATCTGCTGCTCACCTCCCGGGGAAGGAAGGCGGCCAGTGCATAGCTCACCCACCGCGCCGCCGCGGTCGTTCATCTGGACCCGGCGGATCGTGCTCACCCTGCTGACCGTCTTCGCGGTCACCCCCGTGTACGTGATGCTCAGCAGCTCGCTGAAGCCGCTGGAGGACGTCACCGGGGCGTTCCGGTGGATACCCAGCGGGCTGACGTTCCGGCCGTATCTCGATATCTGGGACACGGTGCCGCTGGCCCGTTACTTCCTGAACTCACTGATCGTGGCGGGCGCCGCGACCGTCTGCTCCGTCGTCATCGCGGTCTTCGCCGCGTACGCGGTCAGCCGCTACCGCTTCCGCGGCAAGCGGATCTTCACGGTCACGGTGCTGTCCACCCAGATGTTCCCCGGCATCCTGTTCCTGCTGCCGCTGTTCCTCATCTTCGTCAACATCGGGAACACCACGGGGATCGCCCTCTACGGCTCACGCGGCGGGCTGATCCTCACGTACATGACCTTCACCCTGCCCTTCTCGATCTGGATGCTGGTCGGCTATCTCGACTCCATCCCCCGCGACCTGGACGAGGCGGCGCTCGTCGACGGCTGCGGGCCGCTGAAGGCGCTGTTCCGCGTCGTGGTGCCGGCCGCGGTCCCCGGGATCGTCGCCGTCGCCATCTACTCCTTCATGACCGCCTGGGGCGAAGTGCTCTTCGCCTCGGTGATGACCAACGACGTCACTCGGACGCTCTCCGTCGGGCTCCAGGGCTACGCGACCCAGACCGAGGTGTACTGGAACCAGGTCATGGCCGCTTCCCTCGTCGTCAGCCTCCCCATCGTCGCCGGCTTCCTGCTGCTCCAGCGCTATCTCGTCGCCGGGCTCACCGCCGGGGCCGTCAAGTGACCCTGTCCGAAAGGATCTCCGTGACCGAGCTGCACCTCGACCTCCTCCCGCCCGACTTCGTGTGGGGCACGGCCACCGCCGCGTACCAGATCGAGGGCGCCGTCCGCGAGGACGGCCGCGCCCCGTCGATCTGGGACACGTTCTCGCACACGCCCGGCATGGTCGACGGCGGCGACACCGGCGACGTCGCCTGCGACCACTACCACCGCTGGCCGGAGGACATCGCCCTGATGCGCCGGCTGGGCGCCGAGGCGTACCGTTTCTCCATCGCCTGGCCGCGCGTCGTCCCCGACGGCGACGGCCCCGTCAACGAGCCCGGGCTCGCCTTCTACGACCGGCTCACCGACGCCCTCCTCGAAGCCGGCATCACGCCCTTCCCCACGCTCTACCACTGGGACCTGCCGCAGGCGCTCCAGGACCGCGGCGGCTGGGCGGAACGCGAGACCGCCGAGGCGTTCGCGGCGTACGCGGACGCGGTGGCGAACCGGCTCGGCGACCGGATCACCGACTGGGCCACGCTCAACGAGCCGCTGTGCTCGGCCTGGATCGGGCATCTGGAGGGCCGGATGGCCCCCGGGCTCACCGACCGGACGGCGGCGGTACGGGCCTCGTACCACCTGCACCTCGGCCACGGCCTCGCCGTCCAGGCGTTGCGCGCCGCCGTGCCCGGGGCCCGGATCGGGCTGGTCAACAACCTCACCCACTGCGAGCCGGCGTCCGACAGCAACGAGGACATCGCCGCCGCCGCGCGTGCCGACGGCCACGTCAACCGCTGGTGGATGGACCCGATCCACGGCCGCGGCTACCCCGAGGACATGCGCAAGCTGTACGGCGTGGAGCTGCCCGAGCGCCCCGGCGACCTGGAGACCATCGCCGAGCCGCTGGACTGGCTGGGCCTGAACTACTACTTCCGCAACGTCGTCGCCGACGACCCGGACGGTCCGCTGCCGTACGCCCGCCAGGTCGACCTGCCCGGCGCCCGGCGCACCGCCATGGGCTGGGAGGTGCACGCCGAAGGGCTGACGAAGACGCTGGAGCGGATGGCCGACGACTACCGCGCCCGCTGCCTGTACGTCACCGAGAACGGCGCCGCCTACCCCGACGCGGTCGGGCCGGACGGGCAGATCGACGACCCGGAGCGCACCCGCTACCTGGAGGAGCACCTCGCCGCCTGCGCCGAGGCGGTGCGCCGGGGCGTGCCGCTGGCGGGGTACTTCGCCTGGTCGCTGCTGGACAACTTCGAGTGGGCGTACGGCTACGACAAGCGCTTCGGCCTCGTCCACGTCGACTACGCCACGCAGCGGCGCACCATCAAGGGCAGCGGCCGGCGCTACGCCGAGCTGATCCGCGGCCATCGCGCCGCGGCGCGGCGCGCGGCGTAGCCCGTACGGCACCACACTCCGCCCGGGCCCGCCGCCGCGTGCCCCGCACGGCATCCCCCACCACGACGGCGCGCCCGGGCGGTCGCCTGCCTCCGCGGTTCATCCACCCCCCACACCGAAGGAGCCGCACCATGCACGACGCACCCGCCCCGTCCCGGCGCCCACGCCGGCTCCCACGCCGGCCGCGTGCCGCGCACCGCGCCCGGCTCCCGCGCTCGCGCACCGCCAAGGCGGTCGCCGCGGCCGGCGCGTTGCTGATCGCCGCCGGCGGCTACGGCCTCGCCGGGCCCGCGCAGGCCGCCGAGACCAGCGCCGAGGTCTGGATCACCACGGCCGACGGCAGCAGCAAGCTCGCCCCGGCGGCCGGCGCCGCCTTCGACGGCTCGCCGCAGCAGACCGACATCGCCGTCGACACCGGCGAGCGCGCGCAGGAGTTCACCGGCGCGGGCGCGTCGGTCACCGAGGCGTCCGCCCGGCTGGTGTCCGGGCTGCCGCAGGGCGCGCGGGACTCGCTGATGACCGACCTGTTCGGCACCGGCGGCGAGAACATCGGGCTCGACTACCTGCGCCAGCCCTTCGGCGGCTCCGACTTCGTCGCCGAGCTGCCCTACTACTCGTACGAGGACCGGCAGGGGTCGTTCTCCGTCGACCGCGACCGCGCCGAGATCCTGCCGCTGCTGAACCAGGCGCTCGACGTGAACGGCGACATCCGCGTCATGGCCACGCCCTGGTCGGCGCCCGGCTGGATGAAGGACTCCGGGAAGCTGGAGGGCGGCAGCCTGGCGCCCGAGCACTACGGCGACTATGCCGACTACCTGGTCAAGGCGCTGAACGCGTACGCCGACGCCGGGGTGGCCGTCGACGACCTGACGGTGGCCAACGAGCCGCTGTTCGAGACCTCGTACCCCTCGATGGGCATGTCGGCGGCCGAACAGGCCGACTTCCTGCGGGTCCTGGACGGCAGGCTCGCCGCGGCCGGGCTGGACACGCAGCTCTTCGTCTACGACCACAACTGGGACCGCCCCGACTACCCGCTCCAGGTGCTGGCCGCCACCGGCGACCTCGACCGCGTGCAGGGCGCCGCGTTCCACTGCTACGGCGGCCGGCCCGAGGCGCAGCAGCAGGTGCGCGACGCCGGCCACCGGGTCTTCTTCACCGAGTGCTCGGGCACCGACAGCGACGACGCCTCGCGCACCTTTGCCGACACGCTGAAGTGGCAGACGGAGAACCTCGTCATCCGCAGCCTGCGCGCCGGCTCCGAGACCGTGGTCATCTGGAACCTCGCGCTCGATGGGCAGGGCGGGCCGCACTTCGGGCACTGCGGCACCCGCTGCAACGGCGTGGTCGAGATCGACGGCGGTACGGTCACGAAGAACGCGGAGTACTACCTGCTGGGCCACGTCTCGAAGTTCGTCGACCGCGGCGCCGTGCGCGTCGGCTCGACGACCGAGGGCCCCGGCGGCGTGCAGAACGTGGTCTTCGAGAACCCGGACGGCTCCCGCGCCGCGGTCGTGCTCAACGCCACCGGCGGCGCACGGACGTTCTCGGTCACGGAGAACGGCGCGTCGCTGACGTACGAGCTGCCCGCGGGCGCGGTCGCCACCTTCACCTGGCCCGGGGCGCCCGAAGCCTGACCTTCGACTCCCGGTCCCGTGTCCCGCCCCCGCCACCGGGCGGACGCGGGGCCGGGGCCGCCGTGGCGGCGGCCCGCAGACCGGGCGCGAGGCACAGCGTGACCGCGACCGAGAGCGCCGCCATCGCGGTCATCGCCGTCGCCGGCGAGGTCAGCTCCGCGATCCCGCCGGCGACGGCGGCGGCCACGCCCTGCATCGTGAGCATGCCGGAGGAGTGCAGGCCGAGCGCCTGGCCGCTCAGCTCGTCCGGGGTGTGCGCCATCAGCCGCTCCTGCTGGACGAGGCTCGCGCCGAACCCCGCCGAGGCGACGGTGACGGCGACGGCGGCGAGGGCGATCGGCGGGCGCAGCACGAAGACCAGGTACGGGACGGCCAGCAGCAGGAGCAGCGGCACCCCGAGCCGGGCCCGCCACCGGGCCGGCAGCACCCGGCCCACCAGCACGTCGCCGGAGAGCATGCCCAGCGCGCCCAGGGCGAGCAGCAGTCCGGCCCGGCCCGGGTCGTACGGCACGAACTGCGACTCGGCGCCGACGACGAGGCCGTTGGGCAGCCACAGCGCGAGGTAGAGGGTGCGGCGGTGCGGCGAGGACCACAGCAGCCCGTTGACCCGCCAGGTCTCCGCGACCGAGGGCCGCCCGGCCACGCGCGGCGCCCGGCGGCCGAGCCCGGCGCGGGCGACGGCGGCGCCGACGAGGAACGCCCCGGCGGCAACGAGGAGCGTGCCGCGGGGGGACAGCGCGGTCACCAGCACGCCGCCGACGGCGAAGCCGGTGATCTGCATGGCGCCGGCGGACATGTTGACCACCGAGCGGCCGAGCAGGTAGCCGTCGCGCGGCAGCACCTCGTTGAGCAGCCCGTAGCGCACCCCGCCGCCGACGGAGGCGAGCAGGCCGAGGCAGAGCAGGATCGAGAACGCACCCCACACCGGCATGTCCGGCACGGCCTGCGCCGCGGTGGCGAGGGCGTAGACGAGGGCGAGCGCGGTCATCGCGCCGCGCGGCGGCAGCCGGTCGGCGGCGGAGAGCAGCAGGGTCGCCCCGAGCACCTGGGCGAGCGAGGGGCCGAACATGGCGAGGGCGGACAGCAGCGGGGAGCCGGTCTTCTCGTAGATGTGCGTGCCGAGCGCCAGGCCGCCGATCGTCAGCCCGGCGACCTGGAGGGAGGAGGCGGCGAAGAACGGCGTGAACTCCGGGGTGCGGAACAGCTCGCGGTACGTGCGCATGCCGGGCAGCCTCCGGGAGATCCGCGCCGGAGCGTTAGAGTTTCGCCGGGAGGCGAAAGCAGATGGGCTGGTGGCAGGTCGACGCGGACACGCTGGCGGGCAGCCGGTTCGTCGTCTCGCCGCTCGCCGAGACCATCGCCTGTCTGAAGGCGCTGGCGGGGGGCGCGCCCTCGCACCCCGGCGAGCGCGTCTGGTTCGACGCCCACGTGCCGGCCTACCGCGCGCGCGAGGCCGCGGACCCGGTGGCCGCGGAGCTGGTCCGGTCGGGGCTGCTGCGGCCGTGGAACGCGGACTTCCTCACCCCGACGCCCACGGGCGCGGCCGGGGTGCCGTTCGAGGAGGAGCTTGCGGCGATACGGGCCACGCCCCCGGACGCGGCCCGCGCCGACCTCGCCGTCTGCCTCGACGGCCGGCTGCCGGCGCGGCTGCGCCGGGACGACCTGCCGCACCGGGCCGCGGAGATCCTGGAGTGGGTGTGGCGGGAGGCGGTGCTGCCGGACTGGCCGCGGCGCCGGCGGGTCATCGAGGCGGACATCGTCGCGCGCACCGCGCAGGTGGGGCAGGGCGGCTGGGCCTCCGCGCTGGACGCGCTGCGGCCGGGCACGCGCTGGCTGGGCACGAGCCGGCTCCAGATCAACGTCCGCGACTACCCGCCGCGGGACGTCACCGGCGCGCAACTGCTGTTCGTGCCCGTCGTGCCGCGCACCGGCTGGGTCTCCTGGCACATCGCGCAGCAGCGCTACGCCCTCGTCTACCCGTGCGCCGGTGCGCTCGCCGACACCGGCTCCGCCGCGCCGTCGGAGTCGCTGGGCCGGCTCCTCGGCCCGGCCCGCGCGGCGGTGCTCGCGCTGCTCGACACCCCGAAGAGCACCACGCAGCTCGTGGCGCTCACCGGGCAGGGCCTCGGCTCGGTGGGGCGGCATCTGAGGGTGCTGCTCGACGCCCGGCTGGTGGGCCGGCGGCGCGCGGGGCGGTCGGTGCTGTACTACCGCACGGCGCCGGGCGAGGTGCTCGTCACGGCGCAGCGGGACGACTGAGACGGCCGCGTACGGGCGCGGTCCGCCGGTCCGGCGTACGGGCGCGGTCCGCCGGTCCGGCGTACGGGCGCGGTCCACCGGTCAGTCCGCCGGGCGGTCGCGCTGGTAGCCGCCGTCGATGTCCCAGACGGCGCCGGTGACGTAGCCGCTCTCCGCGCTGTCCAGCAGCGTCAGGGCCGGCCGCGCGATCTCCTCCGGGGTGGCCATCCGCTTGACCAGGTTGGTGCGGATCGTGCCCTCCTCAAGACCCGGGATGGCCTTCGCCGCCTCGTACATCGACGGCGTGTAGGTGCCGCCGGGGCAGATGGCGTTGACCCGGATGCCGCTGGGCGCCAGCTCGATGGCCCAGGTGGACACCAGGTAGTGCAGCGCGGCCTTGGTGGCGCCGTAGACGCCGAGACCGGGCATCGGCAGCCGGCCGGTGGCCGAGGAGGTGAGGGTCACGGCCGCACCGGGCCGCTTGGCGAGCGCCGGGGCCGCTTCGCGTACGAACGCGATCGGGCCGCGCAGGTTGACCGCGAGCATGCGGTCGACGTGGTCGAGCGGCTGCCCGGCGATGTCGCCGGGCAGGAGCGTACCGGCGTTGAAGAGCAGCAGGTCCAGGCCGCCGTGGGTGTCGACGGCGTGGGCGACCGCGCGGACGGCGGTCTCCTCGTCGGCCACGTCGCCGGCGATGCCGGAGGCGGCCGGGCCGAGCTTGGCGGCGGCCTCGGCGAGCACGTCCTCGCGCCGGGCGACCAGGACGACGTTGGCGCCGCCCGCCACCAGTCCGGCGGCGACGGCCAGCCCGATCCCCTCGCTGGCGCCGGCGACGACTGCGGTCCGGCCGGCGAACCGCCCGGCCTGCACGGTGGCGGCCTGGGCGCTCACGCGCCGCCCGCCATCAGGTGGGCCAGGAGCGCGGAGTCGTAGTAGTCGCGCCACGACGTGATCTTGCCGTCGGCGACCTCGAACGTGCCCATCACCGGCAGCGACTCGACCAGGACCGCACCGCCCTTGCCGGTCCAGTGCTCGTGGCGCTGGGTGAGCACGGTGCCGCCCCGGCTCGCGATCCGCAGCACCTCTCCCCCCACGCTCTCCAGCCCGGTCTGGTCGACGAGCTGCTGGAGGAAGCCCAGGATCCGTTCCTTGCCGCGGACCTCCGGCAGCCCCTGGTTCGCCCAGAGGCAGTCGTCGGACAGATGGCGGTGGAAGGCGGGCACCATCTCGGCGTAGGTGCTGCCCATGTCGGCGAAGAACCGCACGACGAGGGCTTCCTGTGCGGTGGCGGGTTCGTTCGGGGCTGGCATGCCCCGGAACGCTATTGAGCGCCCGCCGCGCCCGTCAAGGCGAACCCGCACTTCTCGCCAACCCCAACTGCCCCGTGGCTCAAGGTCGTTGGCCCGGGATGCGACCCCCGGGAGCGGGGGTTAGGCTCGGCCGTCACGTCACCGGACGGGCAGAAAGGGACTCTTGTGCAGGACGAGGGCAGCGGTCGGGCGGGCAACCCCGGCCCCGGCATCGACACCACCAGGCCCAGCATCGCCCGGGCCTACGACGTGGTGCTGGGCGGCAAGGACAACTACAAGGTCGACCGCGCCGTCGCCGACCAGTTGCGCCAGACCATGCCGCACATCGACGACCTCGCCTGGCTCAACCGTGAGGCCCTCGGCCGTACCGTGCGCCACCTGACCGCCGAGGCGGGCATCGACCAGCTCATCGACCTCGGCGCCGGGCTGCCGACCATGGAGAACACCCACCAGGTCGCCCAGCGCCACCTGCCCGGCGCCCGCGTCGTCTACGTCGACAACGACCCGATCGTCCTCGCCCACGGCCGGGCCCTGCTCCAGGAGAACGACGACACCCTCGTCATCACCGCCGACCTGCGGCGGCCACGGGAGATCCTGGAGCACGCCGACGTGCGCAGGATGATCGACTTCTCCCGTCCGGTGGCGATCCTGCTCGTCGGGATCCTGCACCACCTCCACGACGACGAGGACCCGCAGGGCATCGTGGACACGTACATGGACGCGGTCTGCCCGGGCAGCCACCTCGTGGTCACCCACTTCTGCGACGTCGGCGCGGAGGCCCAGGCTCTTCAGGACACGTTCCTGTCCTTCCTGGGCACCGGCCGCTTCCGCACGGTGGAGGAGATCGAGACCTACTTCACCGGCCTCGACCTGCTGGAGCCGGGTGTGGTCTCGCTGCCGCACTGGCGCCCCGACAAGCCGGTCCGCACGGATCTGAAGCTCTTCGAGCGCCTGATGGCCGGCGGCGTCGGCCGCAAGCCGTGACGCTGCCGGGCCCCCGTCCCGCGGCAGGGGCGAGGGCTCAGCCGTCGCCGGGCGCGCGGGCGGCGAAGCGGTAGCGGGTCTGGCCGAACGGCTTGCCCTTGGCGAAGGCGAACGCGACCCGCGGGACCACCTCGAAGACCAGCGGCCCCTCACCGCTGCGCACCGTCTCGGGCAGCCCGTGGAAGGTGCCCTCGGGCGAGGTGACGGTACGTCCGTACTTGACGATGTACGCGTCCGCGACCCGGCCGAGCGCCGCGCGGTCGCTGACCGGCGCGGCGTCGCCCTCGACGACCACGTCCAGGCCCGCGTCCAGGGCGTTGGCGCCGGTGACGACGGTGCAGTGCGGGTTGAGGGCGAGGTTGCGGGCCTTGCGCTCCTCGGCGCCGGTGGTGAAGTACACGGCGCCGTCCAGCCAGACGCCGATCAGCGGGGTGACGTGGGGGCGGCCTTCGGGGCGTACGGACGTCAGCCAGAACACCCCGGCGGTCTCCAGTTCCCGGCGGGCGTCCGGCCAGGGGGTGGCGGTGGCGTCGGGGTCGCTGAAGGCGGCGTCGAGCGTCGGCTCGGGCTCGCGGTGCGGTGTCTTTTCGGTCATGCGGACTCCCTCGGTGCACGTGCTGTTTCGGTCTTCGCCCGGTGCGGTTCCCTGCGGATGCCGACCAGCCTGGCGGCCGGAACTCATCGCGCACGCCCTCGCGGGGGGCGTGTCGGCGTTGTTGACGGTGCCGCGAGGCGATGGGAGGCTCGGTCCCCGAGTTCGTGAAATCGATTTCTCGGGACCTTCGGGAGGGCCCATGGGCAGTCATCGCGAAGCCGGCGGCGGGCGCCGCACACCGATGAGCAGGGCACGGTTCCTGAGAGCGGCGGCCGGTGCCGCGGTCGGCGGCGGGGTGCTGCTGGGGACCGGGCAGGCCGCGGCGGGTGCGGCGGGCGGCACCGGTGGTCCGGGCGGTTCGGGTGGTTCCGCGCCCGGGGCCCGCGGGGCGCGGGCGGTGGAGGTGAAGAAGATCCGGGACCTCACCGGGCCCGGGATCACCACCGCGTACCGCATGGAGGCCACCGACCTGGGCATCCCCGTGCGCACGCCGGACGGCCGGATGCTCTTCGTCTTCGGCGACACCTTCGAGCAGGCGCACGTCGGCGGCGGCTGGTGGCGCTCGCCCGTCGCGCTGTACTCCACCACCACGGACCTCGACGCCGGCGTCACCTGGTCCGGCGCGGTGGGCGGGGCGGCGGCGCAGCAACTGTGGGCGTACGAGCACGACAACCCCGTCTTCTCCACCGTGCTGCCGTCCGACGTGATCACCGTCGGCTCGACGATGTACCTGCACGCCATGGTCAACAAGGGCCTCGGCAACGTCGTCTGGACGGAGATCTGGCGCTCCGACGACAACGGCGCCACCTGGGTGCACACCGGCGCGAAGTTCGCCCCCGACCTGCACGGCGGCCTCTTCCAGCTCCTGACCTGGGCGGAGGGGAACGACGGCTTCGTGTACGTGTTCTCCACGGAGTTCACCCGCAGCAAGCCGATCATCCTCCAGCGGGTGCCCGCGGCCCGCATCGCCGACCCCGGCGCGTACGAACCGTGGGGCTACCGCAACGGCGCCTGGGCGTGGGGCAACCCGCCGACCCCGGTGCTGGAGGGGCGCTTCGGCGAGATGTGCCTGCGGCCGATGGCGGGCAAGTGGATCCTCACCTGGTTCAACGAGGCCGACTACCGTATCGACGGCATCCTCATGGACACCCCCACGTCCAACCTGTACGAGGCGCACCGGCAGACGCTGGTGTGGGGCGGCGAGTGGGGCAACGAGGACGACTCACACGTGGCGCAGTTGTACGGCGGCTACGTCATCCCCGGCTCGACGCCGGACAACCTGCACCTGGCGGTGAGCCAGTGGAACACCGCCGCGGGCTGGCCCTACCGGGTCATGCAGCACCGGGTGCGCGGGTTCGTGTAGCGGGCCGGCCCGGGCCGTGCCCGCCCCCGTGTCCGGTGACGACGGTCGCCGCCAGGTCCTCGCACGTCGCCGTCCGCGGCGTCAGCCCGGCGGCGGCCACGGCCGCGCGGGTGCGGGGCTCCTGCCGCTCGCTCGTCTCCACCAGCAGCAGGCCGCCGGGCGCCAGCCACCGCGGGGCCGCCGCGATCACGCGGCGCTGCACGCCGAGCCCGTCGGCGCCGCCGTCGAGCGCGGTCAGCGGCTCGTGGTCGCGAGCCTCGGGCGGCAGGAACGGCACCTCGGCGGTGGGCACGTACGGGGCGTTGACGACGAGCACGTCGACGCGGCCCCGGAGGCCGGCGGGCAGCGGCGCGTACAGGTCGCCCTCGTAGACGGAACCGCCGGCGGGGGCGACGTTGCGCCGGGCACAGCGGACCGCGGCGGGGTCGACGTCGGCGGCGTGCAGCTCGACGCCGGGCACGGCGGCGGCGACCGCGGCACCGATGGCGCCGGAGCCGCAGCACAGGTCGAGGACGACGGGGTGCGGGCCGGGTGCGGCCCCGGCGGCTGCCGCGGCGTGGCGGACCAGGAACTCGCTGCGCCTGCGCGGTACGAACACCCCGGGCTCGACGGCGATGTGCAGCCCGCAGAACTCGGCCCGGCCCAGGACCTGCTCCAGCGGCCACCCGGCGACACGGCGCGCGACGAGGGCGTCCAGCTCGGCGGGTTCCCGGGCGGCGGCGAGGAGGAGGCGGGCCTCGTCCTCGGCGAAGACGCAGCCGGCGGCGCGGAGGCGGGTGACGATGCCGGCGGGGGGCGGGGGCGTAGTCCGGTCCTCGTGCGGAGGGGTCTCCTGCGGTGGGGCTTCGTGCGGTACGGATGCGTGCGGTGCGGAGTCCTGCGGCGGCTCGTGCTGCGGGCAGTTCTGGCGTGGAGTGGCTGGCACGTACCCGTTCTACCTTGTGCGCCGTACGCTCCGCCCGCCCTTATTTCGCGTCCGCATAGCACTCCACCACCGCCGTCGTGAACGAGAACACCACCGGCGTCTCCCCGAACATCACCTCCCCCGCCCGCGCCGACGCCGCCGTCAGCGCCTTCTCCACCGCCGGCGCCTCCTCCGCCGGGCAGTGCACGATCACCTCGTCGTGCTGGAAGAACACCAGCTCCGCCCGCATCCCCGCCAGCTCCTGGCGCAGCGCCGCCAGCAGGCACAGCGCCCACTCCGCCGCGCTGGCCTGCACCACGAAGTTGCGCGCGAACCGGCCTCTGGCCCGTGCGACGGCGCCCCCGCGGGGCTGCGCCCCGTCGTCCCCGCCCTCCTGCGGCAGCCCCGCCTCACCGTCGTCCGCCGCCTCCGCCGGCGCGCACGTACGGCCCAGGTGGCTGCGGACGAGCCGGCCCTCCTCGCCGGCGCGG
The DNA here is from genome assembly GCF_045781775.1 of Streptomyces sp. 184. Lineage (NCBI taxonomy): Bacteria > Bacillati > Actinomycetota > Actinomycetes > Kitasatosporales > Streptomycetaceae > Streptomyces > Streptomyces sp. 184. The sequence continues at coordinate 4,868,885 of NZ_CP123230.1, forward strand.
GCGGCCTCGTCCACGTACGCCACCGCGGCGGGGAAGCGGCGGCGCAGATCCGCCAGGTACTTCAGCGCGTCCCCGGAGGTCTGGCCGTAGATCGCGCCCAGCAGCGCGAGCTTGGCCTCCGCGCGCCCGCCCGCGAACGCGCGGTCCGCCAGCGCCTCGTACAGATCCCGGGTGCCGTCCGCCGCCGCCATCAGCCCCGGGTCACCGGAGACGGCGGCCAGCACGCGCGGCTCCATCTGGTCGGCGTCGGCGACCACCAGGCGCCAGCCCGGGTCCGCGACCACCGCGCGGCGCACCACCCGCGGGATCTGGAGCGCACCGCCGCCGTGCGTGGTCCAGCGGCCGGACATGGCGCCGCCCGGCAGGTACTCCGGGCGGAACCGGCCGTCGTGCACCCAGGTCTGGAGCCAGGACCAGCCGTGGGCGGTGTGCAGCCGGTACAGCTTCTTGTACTCCAGCAGGGGGGCGACGGCGGGGTGGTCGACGTCTTGCAGCTCCCACTTGCGGGTGGAGGCGATCCTGACGCCGGCCTTGCGGAAGGCGCGGACCACCTCGGCGGGCAGGTCGGGGCGGACCCGCTCGCCGAACGCGGCGGACACCTCGTCGGCCAGCGCGGCGAGGCGGGGCGGCTCCAGACCGCCGGGGTAGCGGCCGCCGAGCAGCTCGGTGAGCAGGGCGTCGTGCACGTCGGCGCGCCACGGGAGGCCGGCGCGGTGCATCTCGGCGGCGACGAGCATCCCGGCGGACTCGGCGGCGACGAGGAGCCGCATGCGGCCCGGGTGGGCTGAGGCGGCGATGCGGTCCTGCTGCGCGGCGTGGACGGCGAGGAGTGCGTGCAGGTCGTCCGTGCCGTGGGGGCGTGCGGGGGCGGCGTCGAAGAGGGTGGGCTCGGGCTCGCCGCCGAAGGAGCGGGGCGGCGGGTCGTCCGGCACGGGGTGCCCGCTCAGGCGGGCCCAGGCGGCGGCGAGGGAGCGGGGCAGGCCCCACATCCCCTCGTGGCCGAGGAGGATGGCCTCGGCGGCCTCGATGTCGTGGCAGCGGGGGACGGTGAGGCCGGCGTCGAGGAGGCGGGGGTAGAACTCGGCGGTGGCGGACCAGATCCAGCGGTCGGCGGTGGGGTGGTGCCGGAGGGCGTCGGCGGGGTGGGGGTAGGTGTGGGCGCTGCCCTCGCCGTCGAGGGGGCGGACGGTGACCCCGCCGTGCGGTCCGTCGGCCATGGCCCAGTGCATGGCGCCGAGTCTGCCACCGCCCACTGACACCGGGTCGGTGGGCGGAGGCTGTTCCCCGTGCCTGTCCGCGTGGGAGGGCTACGTCTCCCGGGGGTCCGCGTCCGTAGCCTCGGACGGGGGGGCGTTCCCCGACCCGCCCCTTCCCGAAACCGGGGCTTCGCCCCGGACCCCCAACGCGCCTGCGGCGCGGGCTAGACGCGGGCTCCGCCCCCGTACCCCCGTCGAGGCTGCGCCCCGGACCCCGTCACCCGTGCCCCCGGCGCGTACAAGGCCCAGCGGGCTTCGCCTCGCACTCCCGGCGTGGGCCCCCGGCCCCTCGGCTCAGTCGTCCCGCCACACCTTCCGGCGGCCGTCGCCCAGCGACGGTCTCGTCGCCTCCCAAACCCTGCGCCACTCCGCCACCGGCTTCCCCTGCTCCACCGGCGTCGCAGTCAGCGGGAGCGCCGTCGTGCGGCCCTCCGGGAGGGTGAGGCGGCCGTCCTGTGCCGCGCGGAGCGACTGGTACCAGCCGAGGTCCTCCTCCGCCCACAGCGCCGCGATGTGGCGCAGCATGCGGGCGCGGAAGTCGGTGACCGACTCGCCTTCCTGCGGGGGCATGGGGCGGCCGAAGCGGACCACCAGGCGGGTGCCCGTGCGGGTCGGCAGGGCCTTGCCGCGGGGCATCGCCGCGAACGTGCCGCGGACCGCGACCGGGACGACCGGGATGCCCATGTTCACGCAGAGGCGCGACGCGCCCATCTTGAACGAGCTCATCCAGCCGTCGTGCGACCGCGTGCCCTCCGGGTACAGCAGCAGGCTCCAGCCGTCGTCGATGAGTTCCGCCGGCAGCGATGTCCCGCCGCGGCGCGAGCCGTGCCGGTCCACGGGGAAGGCGTTGAACATCAGCGCCGTCGTCACGCTGACCGCCGTGGAGGTGAAGAAGTAGTCCGCCGCCGCGCCGACCGCCGTGCGGTCGGCGATGCGGCGGGGCAGGGAGCCGAGGATCAGCGGGGTGTCGAGGTGGCTGGAGTGGTTGGCCACGAAGATCGCCGGTCCGCGCAGCGACTCCAGCAGGTCCAGGCCCTCGATCTGCGGCCGGGTCTTGGCCCAGGCGTACTGCTTGAGCACCCCGCGCTGGAGCACGTTGCGCACCGCCCGCGCCGCGGGGGTGCGCGCCCACGCGGTGGGGAACGTCTTCTGCTCGACCTTCCCCGCCCCGAAGCCCGCCGCGCTGCCGCCCGGGGTGCGGTAGCCGCGGGGCGCCAGCGCCCGGCCGCGCCAGTCGCGCCCGCGGCGCAGCATGTCGAGGTCGCCGCGCAGGCTCCCCTTGCCGGCCCTGCCCTTGCCCGGGCCCTTCGCGCCGCTCATCGGACGGACGCCAGGGTCAGCGGGGGCATGTGCTGGTACGTGATGGAGGGGCTGGTGCCCACCGTCTGCGAGGCCAGTTGCAGCGCGTCGTTGAGCGTCGAGGCGGACTGCACGCCGAGCCGGGCCGCCGCACTGCGGTCCGCGCCGACGAAGATGACCTGGCCCAGGTGCTGCATCGCGTGCGCGCCCCAGTACCACATGTAGAAGGGGTGCACGCCGTGGTAGGCGTAGCTCTTGCGGTAGAGGTGCACGTACCACGGGTCGGTGGCGAACTGCTTCTCGAACTTGGCCTCGATGACCGCCGGGTCGGTGGTCTCGGCCAGCACCTCTTCGTAGAAGTCGATGTAGCTGGGGTGGTGGACGGGATGGAACTCGTTCGGCATCGGGTGGTAGAAGATCCCGACGCCGCCCTCCCGCACGATCGGCTTGTTCAGATACAGGTTGAAGAAGTAGCCGAGGCCCAGGCACATCGTCAGGATCGGGTTCATCACCGAGTTGACGTTGTACGGGCAGATGTACGGCAGCCCGTAGACGGCGACGTCGGCCTGCCCCTGCACCTCGGTGAGCTGCTGGCGGTGGACGTTGCGCAAGGTGATCGGGTGCACCTCGCTCGGCGCGCCCGCGTTGACGCCGGTGACCCCGTACGGCGCCTCCGACTTGTGCCACAGCCGGCGCCGCATCGACGGCGTCATCAGCGCGTTGCCGCGCCGGGAGGCGAGGTAGGCGGCCTGGTCGCCGTAGTTCCACTCCCACTCGCGCTTGTTGAGGAAGCGGGTGGCGGACGGGAAGGTGTCGTTGTTCAGCGTCGTCTCGACGGTGAACACCTTGACCTGGCCGCCGATCAGGTCGTGCATGCGGTTGTACGAGTGGTGCATGGCCGACTTCGGCGGGTCGTTGAACGACCGGGAGTGCCGCAGCGTGTGCACGTTGTGGTGGTGGCGGATGCTGCGGTAGCTGGCCAGGCCCACCGACACCGACTTGGGCCCGCCGCTCATCGCCGTCGAGGTGATGTTGACGTAGACGACGAGGTCGCTCTCGGCCGCCCGCCGGTTGATCTCGACCTCCTCGCCCTCCGAGGTGTCGCCGAGGTGGACGAGGTTGTCGCGGTCCTCGGCGTCGTGGTTGGTGAGGTGCTGCGGGAAGAAGGAGCGGAACACCCGGTCGCCCACGATGTGCTGGAGCTCCGCCGGGGTCATGCGCCGGTGCAGGGCGTTGGCGGCGATCAGCTCGACGTCGTCGACGCCCTTGGCCGCCGCCATCTCCAGCACCTGCTCGATGATGCGCTGGCGCACGTCGGGCCGGCGCATCGGCGGCAGCGGCAGCGACAGGTCGTCGAAGACGATCGTCAGCCGCATGCCGGCGAAGAGCAGCTCGGGCAGCGGTTCGCTGCCGTGGGGTTCGAGCAGCGCGCGGCGGATGACCCCGTCGAGGTCGCGGATGCCGGGCAGCGAGTCGGGCGGGTAGATCACCCGGGTGCCGTGGGGCAGCCGCTCCAGCCGGAAATTCTCGCCCTCGTGCACCAGCAGGGGCGGGGTTCGTTCGTCGACTTCCAGCACGAAGCCTGGTCTGCTCACGCTCTCTCCTCAGTGTGGTCGCCGGCGCCTGCGCAGCGGGCGGCGGTGCGGGCGTCGGGTGCCCGGCGGCTGCGTACGGCGGTGGGGCGGCCGACTCCGGTGTCGGCCACTACCCTGCCATTCGTGCCCGGTCAGCCGTCCAGGGTCGGGTCAAAGGCGATCTTGACGGAGCCCGCGGAGCCGGCCGCGAACGCGTGCTCCAGCGCGGGGCGCCACTGCTGGAGCGCATAGCGTTCGACGTAGCCGTCCAGGGGCGCGGTCGCGGCGAGCTGCGCCGCCTTGTCGAAGTCGGTGCCGGCGTGGCCCTCGGGGCCCGCGTCCACGCCGTCCGCGGGCTCGTCCTCGCGGCGTCTGGTCGTGTACGCGCCCACCAGGCTCAGCTCCCGGTACCACAGCGGGGTCAGGTCGGCGCCCCCCGGGATGCCGGACACGACGACCGTTCCACCGGCCCGTACGGTACGCAGCGCGGTGTCCAGGCCGGCGCCGCCGCCGGTGCACTCGAAGGCGATGTCGGCCCCGCCGAGCAGGAACTCCGAGCCCATCTCGGGGCGTTGGGCGAGCGCCGAGGTCAGCCGGCGTACGACGCGCAGCGCGCGGTCCGGCTCGACGGCCTCGTCCGCGCCCAGCGCCAGCGCCCGTTCGCGCTGGTGGCCGTGCTTGGCGACGACGTGGATGGTGCCCGCCTCGGTGAGCTGGCGCAGCGCCAGCACGGTGAACAGCCCGACCGTGCCGGCCCCGATGACCAGCACCGAGGCGCCCGGCTCGATCGGCGCCCGGCGCACCGAGTGGATCGCGCAGGCCAGCGGCTCGATGAGCACCGCGCGCTCGTCCGGCAGGTCGTCGGGCACCGGGCGGAGCTGGTGCTCGTGGGCGACCATGCGCTGGGCCCAGCCGCCGCCGGTGTCGGCGCAGTAGCCGGTCTGCATGCCGGGCGAGAGGTGCCCGGAGGTGATGTGGTCGCAGCGGTTGGTGTGCCCGGCGCGGCAGGCGTCGCACTCGGGCAGGCCGCGGACCGCGCAGGACAGCACCGGGTCGAGCACCACGCGGGTGCCGCGCGGGATGGTCGGCAGGTCGTCGACGGTGGTGCCGACGACCTCGTGGCCGGGCACGAACGGCGTGGACGTCAGCGCCGCCAGGTACGGCGACACGGTGCCGTTGAGCATCCCGAGGTCCGAACCGCAGATGCCGGACAGGCTGGGCGCCAGCCGGGTCCAGCCGTCGCCCTTGGGCAGCTCGCGCCGGTCGCGGCTGAGCCGGAGCGGCGCGAGCGAGCCGGCCAGCGAGCCGGCGGCGCGGCTGCGGGTGCGGCTGAGCCCGCGGGCGGCCAGGAAGCGCGCGGGCGAACGGTGGTACTGAAGCGCCAGACTCATCGGCCCTCTCCGTCGGATGCGGTGCGGCCGGCCGCGGGCAGGGCCCGTACGGGCCGCGGCCGGGTGTGGCTGATCACGGTGCCCGCGAGCGCGTCCCAGCGGCTCGCGGTGTGCGTCCCCCAGCGGGCGATCTCCCAGCGGTGGCGCTTGGCGTGCCGGAACAGCCGGGTGTCGGGGTTGACCGCGTGCGGCTTGCCCACGACCTCCAGCAGCGGCCGGTCCGAGTAGCTGTCGGCGTAGCCGTAGCTGGCGCCGAGGTCCAGCTCCCGTTCGCGGGCGTGGCTCTGGAGCCAGGCCGCGCGGCCCTCGCCGACGATCGGCGGGGTGCGCAGGAAGCCGGTCAGGAGGCCGTCGTGCTCGGCGAGGCGGGTCGCCTCGATGTCGTCGAAGAGCGGCCGCAGCGGCTCCACGAGCACGTCGAGGCTGCCGGTGATGAGCACGGTGCGGTGGCCGGCGGCGCGGTGTGCGCGGATGCGGCGTACGGCCTCGGGCATCACGCGGTGCAGCAGCGCGTCGCCGACCTGCTCGGCGACCAGGGCGCGCAGTTCCTCGGCGTGCGCGCCCTCGTAGCGGCGGAAGAAGGAGCGCATCACGTCGCCGCGGTCGCGGCGTTCCGCGAGCAGGTAGCGGGGTGCGTTGCGGGCGAGGTCGAACAGCTCGGGGGCCCAGCGCCCGCGGGGCAGCGACGCCAGCCGGGTCCAGACGTAGGACTCGACGATGTCGGAGGCGATGATCGTGCCGTCCAGGTCGAAGACGGCGGCGGTGCTGCCCGCGGCGCCGTCGCCGCCGGGCGGGAGCACGGCGGGGTTCGGCCTGCGGGTGTTGCGGCGCCCGCCGGTCCGGGCCCGCAGGGGCGCGGTGACCTTGGGGCAGTGGACCTCTTCGAGGTACGTGTACCAGTCGATCTCGGCGGGGTCGAAGCCGTGCTCGGCGGCGCGGTCGGCGGGCAGCGCGGCGTTGAGCGCGCGCAGCTCGCGGTCGTCGTAGACGACGGCGGTACGGGTGTAGACGCCGTACAGGTCGGAGTAGCGGCGCAGCGTCTCCAGCGAGCGCTTCTCCTTGTGCAGCCTGCTCGCCCACTCCTGGGTGCGCTCGGTGCCGGGGAGCTGGCCCAGGAGCTTGTCGGCGATGTTCGCGGCGCGTTCGCCGGCGCCGAGTGCGAACTCCACGCGGGAGGCGCCGGGGAAGGTCCAGGTCGGCGGGCGTACGTGACCGCGGCCGCTGCTCTCCGGCAGCGGGTCGCGGCGGAAGTAGGAGTGCACGTGCTTGTAGAGGTCGCGCAGCGTGAGGGGGTTGGTGGCACCGGAGCCGACGTGGAAGTAGTGCGGCTCCGCGCCCTCGTCCGGCGGTGCCGCGGCGGCGGCGAGGGTGGCGTTGACGACGAGGTCGACGGGGACGACGTCCATCACGGTGTCCGGCTGCCCCGGCATGTCGCGCAGCAGCCCGCTGCCGTACGCGATGATCAGCGGGTCGGCCATCTTGAAGCCGTCGATCCAGCCGGGGAACGGGTGGCGCAGCGCGCTCTCCACGATCGCGGGCCGCAGGATCGACAGCGGCCGGCCGGCCCACAGCTCCTCGACGGCGCGCTCGGACATCGCCTTGGTGAAGGTGTAGACGTCGGAGAAGCCGAGGATCTCGGCGCGGATGGCGCCGTGTTCGACGAGCCGCTCCTCGACCCACGCGCGGCGCGCGTCCTCCGCGTCCTTGGCGGCGATCTGCGGGCCGGCCTTGCCGTGGTCGCGGCCGGCCTTCTCCAGCGCCTTGCGCAGCACTTCGGGGCGGCGGGAGGCGCGCTCGACGTCGTCGCGGGCGGCCAGGCCCTGGGCCAGCTCGCCGCGCCAGTCGACGTCGTGGGTGAGCCGGCCCTCGCGGACCAGGCCCTGGCCGCCGCTGGAGACGTACGCGGTGGAGATGTGCACGATGTGCGGCGGGCGCTCCTGGCGGCCCAGCTTCTCGTACAGCGCGACGGCGCCGGAGACGTTGCTGCGGAACGCCTCGTCGATCGGCGGGTCGAAGGAGACGGACGAGGCGCAGTGGATGGCGACGTCGATGTCGCCGGGGAACTCGACGTCCTCCAGCCGGTCGAGCGCCCCCTCGATGACGGTGACGCGCCGCTCGGCCTCGGCGATCGCGGCCTCGTCGCCGACCTGTTCGCGCCAGGCGCGGAAGACGTCCTTGCGCAGCAGGCGGCGGAAGCGGTCGGCGGCGCTGCCGTTGCCCCGCGGGCGGACGACGATCGACACGCGGGTGCCGGGATGGCCGGACAGCAGCCGCTCCAGCAGCGCCTGCCCGATGAAGCCGGTGGCCCCCGTCAGCAGGACGTGCGCGTCGTCGAGTCGCCCGATGCGGTAAGTCCCCGTCACTCGTGCCCTCCCCTGGTCTGGTCTTGCATGTGCCGGTCTCTGTTTCTGTGGTGGACCGGCGTCAACCGGTGGCGGGCCGCGGCACCGCCAGGTCGCCCCGGTAGCGGACTGCGGCAGCTTCGCACACCGCGCGTACGGGCCAGCCCAGCGCGGCCGCGGCGGTCTCCGCCTCGGCCAGTTCCGGCTGTACGGTGAGCGCTCCGCCGGGGCCGTCCGCGACCTTGACGGTGACCTGCTGCTCGGCGCCTGGCGGGCCCACGGCCACCACGGCGCTGTGCCGGGGCAGCATCAGGCGCCGGCGGGCGGACCAGCGGACACCGAGCGTAGTGGTGTGGCGGAAGAGCGCGTCGGCGACCGCCGGCCGCACCTCCTCCGCGCACAGCGCGGTGACGACGCGGCCGGGGCGGCCGTGCCGTCCGACCGTCTCGGTGGTCCAGCAGTCCCACGCGCCGGCGGCGCGCAGGGCGGCGAGGACCGAGGGCCACAGCCGCGGGTCGAGGTCGTCGACGGTGCTCTCCACGACGGTGACCTCGCCCTCGGCGGGGTCGCCGCCGCGGAGGGCCGCCGGGGCGGCGAGGGTGCCGACGACGACGCGGGTGATGTTGGGGCGGTCCGGGGTGTCGCGGCTGCCGCCGCCGGTGCCCACGGCCCGTACCGTCATGTCGGGCAGCGGGCCGGAGGTGGCGAGGGCGGCGACGAGCGCGGCGCCGGTGGGGGTGGTGCGCTCGCCGGCGAGCGCGCCGCCGGTCAGCGCGAGGCCGCCGGCGGCGGCCAGGTGCAGCACGGCGGGTACGGGGACGGGCATGCGGCCGTGCGCGCAGTCGACCTCCCCGCTGCCCGCGGCGAGCGGGGAGCAGGTGACGGCGGCGCCGGGCGCGAGCAGGCCGAGGTCGGCGAGCGCGGCGGCGCAGCCGACCACGTCGGCGAGCGCGTCGAAGGCGCCGACCTCGTGGAAGTGGACGGCGTCGGCGCCGGTGCCGTGCGCCTTGCCCTCGGCCTCGGCGAGCAGCCGGAAGACGCCGGCGGCGAAGTCGGCGGCGTCCCGGGCGAGTCCGGCGCGGTCGAGGTCGGCGAGGACGTCGGCGAGGTGGCGGTGGTGGTCGGGGACGGCGGGGCGGTGGACGGTGACGCGGTTGCACCCGAAGCCGCCGCGGCGGTCGCGTGCCACGGACACGTCCAGCCCGTCGATCTTGAGCGCCGCCACCGCGTCCCGTACCGCGTCGAGGCTCGCGCCGGCGTCGAGCAGCGCGCCGAGCAGCATGTCGCCGGCCACCCCGGCGGTGCAGTCGAGATGGGCCGCGGCCGTCCCCTCAGCCACCGTGTGCCACCCCCGACGCGTCCCGTTCATGATCAATGGGAGAGCCCTTCCCGTACGTCTCCCCCGCCACACCGGCGCGCGGGGGCGCCTCCCTCGTGTGAGCGATGTCGCAGCCGAAGGCGGGCCGTGCGCCGCGCTGTTCACTCACCGGCGCGCACCCCCACGATCTTGGCGGCGTGCACGGCGGCGCCGAAGCCGTTGTCGATGTTGACGACCGTGAGCCCGGGGGCGCACGAGGACAGCATCGCGCCGGCGGCGGCGCGGCCGCCGTCGGCGAAGCCGTAGCCGACGCTGGTGGGGACGCCGACGACGGGGGCGGTGAGCAGGCCGGTGACGACGCTCGGGAGCGCGCCGTCCATGCCCGCGACGACGATGGCGCAGTCCGCGGTGCGCACCTCGCCGAGCAGCGAGAGCAGCCGGGACAGGCCGGCGACGCCGACGTCGGCGAAGAGCCGGGAGCCGGTGCCCAGGGCGTCGAGGGTGGCGACGGCCTCGCGGGCGACGGGCAGGTCGCTGGTGCCGGCGGTGAGCACGGCGACCGTGCCGCGCGGGTCCGGCAGCGCGCCCACGGTGACGGTGCGGGCGCGGGTGTCGACCCGTACCGGCTCGTCCGCGAAGGCGTCGGGCGCCTCCCGCAGCACCTCCTCGGGGCAGCGGGTGGCCAGCGCGGGGAACTCCGGTGTCCGGCGGCGCAGTTCGGCGAGGAGCTGGAGGGTCTGCTGCGGGGTCTTGCCGTCGGCGTAGACGACCTCGGGCACGCCGGTGCGGCGCCGGCGGCCCACGTCGAGCCGGGCGAAGTCGCCGACCTCCGCGACGCCGCCGTCCAGCAGCGCCGCCCATCCCGACGAGGTGCCGGTGGCGTCGGGGGCGCTGCCGCGGGGCTCGTTCATCGCGTCGGCGCTCCGTCGGAAGAGACGGTGCGGGAGGCGGCGCGCGCGGCCGTGCTGACGGCGCCCGTACGGTACGGGGCGAGGCTGCCCTCGCCGAGCGGGCCGACGGCGGCGACCTCGCGCAGCAGGGTGTCGCCGAGGCCGCGGGCGGCGGCCACCTCGCGGTGCGCGGGCGCGTCCAGCTCGATCCGGAAGCCGCGCTTCAGCAGGCGTACGCGGACGTCCCGGGCGCCCACGCGGTGTTCGTCCAGCGTCTCGCGGACCCGCTCCTCGGCCCGCTCGACCAGGTGCAGCCGGTCCTTCGAGACCGGGATGCCCACGGCGATCCGGGACGCCAGGCACGGCATGCCGGGCTTCTCCGCGACCGGCAGCCCCCACGCCCGCGCGACCGCGCGCACCGCGGTCTTGCCGAGCCCGGCGGCGGCCAGCGGCTCGGCGGCGTCGAGTTCCTTGGCGGCGCGCAGCCCGGGGCGGTGGGCGGCGCGGCGGTCGTCGAGGTGGGTGCCGGTGGCCACGTGCGCGAAGCCGTGCTCGGCGGCGTAGCCGGCGACCCGGCCGAGGACGGTCTGCTTGCAGAAGTAGCAGCGGTCGCCGGCGTTGGCGCGGTAGCCGGCGACGGACAGTTCGTCGGTGTCCAGCACGACGAGTTCGGCGCCGAGGTCCACCGCCGTGTCGCGGGCGAGGGCCAGCTCACCGCGGGCCAGCGCGGGCGAGTCGGCGATGACGGCGACGGCCCGGCCGGGGCCGAGGGCGCGTACGGCCGCGGCGAGGACGACCGTGGAATCCACGCCACCGGAGTATGCCACCGCGACACTGCCGAGTCGGCCGACTTCCGCCAGCAGGGCGGCGGCGGCCGCCGCCGCGTCCGCGGCACCGGTGTCCGCGGCGGCCGGCCCCGTGGCGGGGGCGGCGGCCGCGGGGCCACCGGCGGCGGTTGCGAGGGGCCCGCGCCGGTCGGCGGGGCCGTGGTGCGCGGCGGGGCCGGCGTCCGTCATGCGTGTGAGCCCGCCGATCGACGTCGTACGGCGGCGATCCCGGCCGCGCCCGCGACGACCGCGGCGCCGGCGACCAGCCCGCGCTTGCGGGAGCCGCGCCGCCCGGTGCCCAGGTCGGCCACCGGCACGCCGGCGCCGAAGTCCGCGACGCCGCGCTGGACCAGGTTGAGCCCGGCCATGCCGGGAAGCTTGTGCACCTTCTCGTCGATCTTGCGCACGGCGGCGGCGCCCTCGTCGTCGCCCAGCAGGTGCCGCAGCACGAACCGGGTCTCCTCCACCGGCTGGATGGTGGAGCCGACGGGCTGCCAGAAGCGCTCGGTCACCCAGCGGGCCACCGAGCGGGCGCGCTGGGAGCGCTCCAGGCGCTCCTTGGCCTGGCTGGCGTAGAACGCGAGGTGCCGGGACTCCTGGCGCTGTATGCGGCCGAGCAGCTTGGTCAGCTCGGGGTGCTGCTCCTTCTCGATGAGGCTGCCGTACGCGGCGTGCGCGGACCACTCGTTTATGGCGCCCCACGTCATGTGCACGGCGACGAAGTCCTCACCGATGGCGTTGGCCGCGATGGACTGGTAGATCGGCGCCAGCCGGTCCTTGAGCCCCTGCGCCTCGCGCACCTCGCGGATGTGGTCGTAGTCCGCCTTCTGGCCGTGGGCGCGCAGCACGGAGTCGATCGCCTCGCCGTGCCAGAATTCCTCGAAGGCCCACATCGACATGAACGCCGTCACGTCCGGGTCACGGTGGGACGGGGTGACCAGCACGTCCCGCAGGTAGCAGATCGTGTGGCTCTCCACGTCCGACATGTAGCGCAGACAGCGGAGCGCCTCCTCGGACAGCGGGCGCTCGGCGAACGCGTCGAGGTCCAGGTCGTCGACCTGAACGCGTCCGGCCGTGTTGATGTAGCCCGGTATGTCGAAGGCCATTGCTCTCCCTCCGGCAGATGCGCCGATTGCGCCGAGTCCATCACGGCACGAAGCCGTTTATCAACATCTGTTGAGTTAGCTCGGGATTCTAGATCGACGCCGCTCCCCGACGCCACTGCCCCCACCCCTGACGCAGCAGACGCCCGCGAGGTTGACTCGGCGCGCTAACTCCCGGCGGCCGGGAGGGGGCCGAAGAGGTACCCGTCGATGGTGCCGCCCACGATCTCGGCCAGCTCCGGCCGCGGCAACTCGGCGAGCGGGCCGAAGCGGACCACGTAGCGCACGAGTGCCGTGCCCACGAGGTGGGAGCCGGCGAGGCCCGCGCGCAGCTCCGCGCGGTCCTTGACCGCGCGGGCGGCGACCCGGGCGACCAGTTCGCGGGTGATGAAGTCGCGCAGGATGGCGGCGGCCGGCTGGTACGAGGCGGCGGAGAGGAGGATCGCCTGAAAGGGCCACCGGGTCTCGGCGTCGTCCCACAGATCGAAGTAGTACGCGGCGAGCCGCCGGCCGAGCCCGTCGGAGGTGTCGCCGACGATCCGCCCGAGCACGTCGTCGGGGCGCATCACGTCGGCGATGGCGGCCAGGTACAGCCCTTCCTTGCTGCCGAAGAACTGGACGAGAAGGGACGGGTCCACGCCGGCCTCGCGCGCGACGGCGCGCAGGCTACAGGACCCGTAGCCGCGGGCGAACATGCGCTTGGCGGCGCGGATGATGTCCGCCCTGGTGTCGGGACGGCCGGGGCGGGGCCCGAGTGGCCGCACCCGAGGGCCCAGCGTTCTCTTCCCGGTCACGGTGGTCGCTCACGCTCCAACGCAGGTGTGCATTTTGCTCGTTGCGTCAAGTCTTCGGTGAACGACCGGCCGGGACAAGAGGGACGGGCCAAAGCGCCGGTCGAGAGGGCACGCCGGGGCGGGCGCCCCGGGGCACGCAAGGTGTCCGACCAGACGCCCGCGACGGTTCGGCGCGGGGCGGGGGCGCGGCGGGCGGACGGCCGCCGGGCAACTACCCGGATTATCGGCTCATGCCCTAGTGAACGCGCATCACACGGATGGAACGGCGTATCACGGGCGCGCAGTTGCACCTTGGCATGGACACGGGTTTCAGGGGGCAGGGTGTGGTTACCACTCGGTAAAACCTCACCCCCAGGGGGTTCCATGAGAACTACCCGGCCCTTGCGGCTGCTGCTGGGCTTTCTCGTCGCCACCACAGTGGCGCTGCTCGGCAGCGTGCCCGCGCACGCCGCCGAGAGCGCCGCAGGCCAGAGCGCCTACGCCGAGAACTACGTGGCGCTCGGCGACTCCTACGCCTCGGGCGTGGGCGCCGGTTCGTACGACTCGGGAAGCGGCGACTGCAAACGCAGCAACAACGCGTACCCCGTGCTGTGGAAGAACGCGCACGCCCCGGCGTCCTTCGCCTTCACCGCGTGTTCCGGCGCCCGGACCGGCGATGTCATCAACAACCAGCTCGGCCCCCTCAACTCCGCCACCTCGCTGGTCTCCATCAGCATCGGAGGCAACGACGCGGGCTTCGCGGACGCCATGACCACCTGCGTGCTCCAGGGCGAGTCGGCCTGTATCAACCGCATCAACCAGGCGCGCGCCTACATCGAAGGCACCCTGCCCGGGCGGCTGGACGCCGCTTACGACGCGATCACCGCCCGCGCCCCCAACGCGCAGGTCGTCGTGCTCGGTTACCCGCGGATGTACAAGCTGGACGGCGGCTGCGTCTTCGGCATCAGCGAGCGCTCCCGGGCCGCCATCAACGGCGCCTCGGACCTGCTGAGCGAGGTCACCGCCAAGCGCGCGGCCGACCACGGCTTCTCCTACGGCGACGTCCGGCCGGCGTTCTCCGGCCACGAGATCTGCTCGAACAGCGAGTGGCTGCACAGCGTCACCTTCCCCATCGGTGACTCCTACCACCCCAAAGCGGCGGGTCAGTCCGGCGGCTACTACCCCGTGTTCAACGCCCTGGGCTGAGCGCCCCGGGAACCGCGGACAGCACCTCGCGGGCGGCCGCCACCGCGGCCGCCCGCTCCGCCGCCACCAGCCCCAGCCGGGTGCGCCGGTCCAGCAGGTCCGCCTCGTCGAGGGCCCCCTCGTGCCGTACGGCCCAGACGAGTTCGGCGCCGGTGACCGGATACCCGGGCACGACCGGCGCGGCGAGCGTCGGCTCGGCGGCGGCCAGCGCCTGCACGGCGGGCGCCTCCGTCCCGTAGCGCTGCACCAGGCGGCGCGGCACGTCCAGCCGCGCCAGCTCCGCCGGCGGCGCGGCGCCGACGAGCGGCAGCCGGGCGGTACGGCACGGGCCCGCGGTCAGGCCGGCGCCGGCCAGGGCAGCGTCGACGGCGTCCTCGGCCATCCGCCGGTACGTCGTCAGCTTGCCGCCGACGACGGTGACCACCCCGTCCGGCGAGGTCAGGATCGCGTGCCGGCGGGAGAGGTCGGCGGTGCTGCCGTCGCTCTCCAGCAGCGGGCGCAGCCCGGCGAACGCGCCGACGACGTCCGACCGGCGCACCGGCACGTCGAGCGCGGAGTCCAGGACGTCCAGCAGGAAGCCGACGTCCGTCTCCGGCGCCGCCGGCTCGTCCGGCACGTCGCCGTCGACCGGCTCGTCGGTCAGCCCCACGTACACCCGGCCGTCGTCCTGCGGCAGCACCAGCGCGAACCGGCCGGTCTCCCCCGGGATCGGGATGTGCACCCCCGCGCCGCCGGGCTGGCGCCCCATGCCCAGCGCCTCGGCGCGCAGCACCAGGTGCGTGCCGCGCGAGGGGCGCAGCCGCACGCCGGGCACCAGCGAACCGGCCCACACCCCGGTCGCGTTGACCACCGCGCGGGCGCGGATACGCAGCCGCTCCCCCGTCGTCCCGTCCCGGACCACCGCGCCGGAGCCGGTCAGCTCCACCGCCCGGGCCCGGGTCAGCACCCGGGCGCCGTACCCGGCGGCGGTCCGCGCCACGGCCGTCACCAGCCGGGCGTCGTCGGTCAGTTGCCCGTCCCAGGAGAGCAGCCCGCCGCGCAGCCCGTAGCGCCGCAGCCCGGGCACGAGCTGCCCGGTCTCCACCGCGGAGAGCCGGCGCGGCGGGGGCAGCGCCGCGCGGGAGGTGCGCGCGGAGACGCGCAGCAGGTCGCCGGAGCGCAGCCCGGCCCAGGCGACGGCGGCCTGGACGCGGCTGGTCAGCGGGGTGAGCGGGATCACGAACGGCTGGGCGTGCACCAGGTGCGGCGCGATGCGCTCCAGCAGCGCGCCGCGCTCGACCGCGCACTCGCGGGCGATGCCGACCTGGCCCGAGGCCAGATAGCGCAGCCCGCCGTGGATGAGCTTGCTGCTCCAGCGCGACGTGCCGAACGCCAGGTCGTGCGCGTCGATCGCGGCGACGGACAGCCCGCGCGCGGCGGCGTCCAGCGCGACCCCGGCGCCGGTGGCGCCGAGCCCGACGACCAGCAGGTCGACGCGCTCGCCGGCGGCCAGCACGGCCAGTTCGCGGGCGCGGCGGCGGGCGTTGAGGGAGAAGTCCGGGGCGGCCTCGGCGCCCGGGCCGGCTGCGTTGCGCTCGGTCATGGCGCGAGCATCCTCTCCAGCACGCCGCGCAGCTCGCGCTCGAACGCGGCGGTGCCGAGGTCGGGGTCGTCCTCGTCGGTCATGGTGCGCACCGAGAAGGTGAAGGACTGCACGACGAGCAGCGCGGCCCTGGCCTGCCGCACCGCGTGCCCCTCGCGTACGGAGCCGTCGGCGTGGCCCTTGCGTACGTCGTCGGCGATCAGGTCGAGCAGGAGGTCCTGGCTGGCGCCGCGGCGGTCGAGCATGTACGGCAGCAGCAGCTCGGGGTCGACGTCGAGGATCTTGCGGAACAGCGGGTGCGCGCGCAGCGCCCGCGAGCCCTCGGTGAGTCCCGCGACCAGCACGTCGCGCGCGTGCGCCGCGCCGTCGGCGGCGGGGATCGCGCCGCGCGCGACGTCGATCCACTCGCGCGTCATGAGATCGCCCACCAGCGACTGCACGTCGGGCCAGCGGCGGTACAGCGTCATCCGCGACACGCCGGCGCGGCGGGCCACGTCCGTCAGCGTGGTGCGGCGCACGCCCACGGCCAGGACGCAGTCGCGCAGTGCGTCGAGCGCGAGGTCGTCCAGCGAGGGCTTGTGACGTTTCGACTTCACCTGTCACAGTGTAACGACGATGGCGGCGGAGGAAAGCCCTCCGGCCCGGGTGCCGCGCCCGTACGGGAGGATCGCGTTGGACATGCTGTGGAACGGGTGGGGCGACCCCGAACAGGCGGCGCCGCTCCCCGACGGCGTCCGCGACCTGCTGCGCGACCTGTTGGGGGTGCGGCCGGCGGACACCCCGCCGGCGGCGCTCGCGGATCTCGACGTGCCGGCGTCGCGGCTCGGCGCGGACGTGCTCGACGCGCTCGCGCGGGCGGCGGGCGGCGCGGCGCACGTTCGCACCGACGCGGCGGCCCGGGTGCGGCACACCCGCGGCAAGTCCACGCCCGACCTGCTGCGCATCCGCGCCGGCGAGGTCGCCGACGCGCCGGACGCGGTGGTACTGCCGGGCGGGCACGACGAGGTGCTGGCGGTGCTGCGGGTGTGCGCCGAGCGGCGGGTGGCGGTGGTGCCCTTCGGCGGCGGCACGTCGGTGACCGGCGGGCTCGCCCCGTACGCGAACGGGAGCGGCTTCTCGGGCGTGGTGGCCCTCGACCTGCGCCGGCTGGACCGGCTCGCGACGCTCGACGAGGTAGCGCGCACCGCCGTCCTCGACGCCGGGCTGCGTGCGCCGGAGGCCGAACGGCTGCTCGGCGAGCGGGGCTTCACCCTCGGCCACTTCCCGCAGTCCTTCGAGTGGGCGACCATCGGCGGCTTCGCCGCCACCCGCGGCAGCGGCCAGGCGTCCGCGGGCTACGGGCGGTTCGACGAGATGGTGGTGGGCCTGACCGTGGCCACGCCGGAGGGCACGCTGCGGCTCGGCCGGGCGCCGCGGTCGGCGGCCGGGCCCGACCTGCGGCAGTTGGTGCTGGGCTCGGAGGGCGCGTTCGGCGTGATCACCTCGGTGACCGTACGGGTCCGGCCGCTGCCGCAGGTGCGGGCGTACGAGGGCTGGCGGTTCGGCTCCTTCGAGGCGGGTGCGGCGGCGCTGCGCGCGCTGGCGCAGGACGGGCCGCTGCCGACGGTGCTGCGGCTGTCGGACGAGACCGAGACGATGGTGGGCCTGGCCCGCCCGGAGGACATCGGGGCGGCGGGTGAGGCGGCGCAGGCGCCGCAGCCGGGCGGCTGCCTGGTCGTCACCGGGTACGAGGGCGCGGCGGGCGAGGCGGCGGACCGCCGGGCCGCGGCGCGCGTCGCCCTGCGGGCGGCGGGCGGGGAGCCGCTCGGCGCGGAGCCGGGCGAGGCGTGGGCGCAGGGCCGCTACCGGGCCCCGTACCTGCGCGACGCGCTGCTGGACGCCGGCGCCTTCGCGGAGACGCTGGAGACGGCGGGCTTCTGGCCGGCGCTGCCGCGGCTGTACGAGGCGGTGCGCACGGCGCTGACCCGGACGCTGACCGCGGCGGGGACGCCGCCGCTGGTGATGTGCCACGTCTCGCACGTGTACGAGACGGGCGCGTCGCTGTACTTCACGGTGGTCGGCGCCCGCGGCGACGACCCGCTGGGCGCCTGGGAGCGCGCCAAGCGGGCGGCGAGCGACGCGATCCTGGAGTGCGGCGGCACGATCAGCCACCACCACGGCGTGGGCACGGACCACCGCCCGTGGTACGCCCGGGAGATCGGCCCCCTGGGCGTGGCGGCGCTCCGCGCGGTCAAGTCGGCCCTCGACCCGGCCGGGATCCTCAACCCGGGCGTGCTGCTGCCGCGGGCGGACGAGTGAGCCGTACGCACGACCGGCACCGGCCCTCCGGGCGCGGCGCCCGCCTCCCGCGATCCGCGCCCGGCCCGACGAGGCCGTACGCACCACCGAACCGGAGCCCGTCATGCGTCGCTTCACCGCCATCGTCAATCCCACCGCCGGCCGCGCCGCCGGGGCCGCGGCGCTGATCCCGCTGGCCCGGGCGCTGCGCGGGGCCGGGGCGCAGGTCGAGGCGGAGTACAGCCGCGGCTTCGGGCACGCCGCCGAACTCGCCGGGCGCGCCGCCGCGTCGGGGCGTACCGTGCTCGCGGTCGGCGGCGACGGGATGGCCGGCACCGTGGCCGGCGCGCTCGCCGGTACCGGCGCGGTGTGCGGTCTGGTGCCCGGCGCGGTCGGGGCGGGCGCCGTCGCACGGGCGCTGGGGCTGCCGCGGGCGGTGGACGAGCTGGCGGAGCTGCTGCTCGGCGGCGAGCCGCGGCCGGTGGACGTGCTGCGGGTGGAGGGCGCGGAGCGGCCCCCGGCGGTGGCGCTAGGCGCGGTGTGGATCGGTGCGGGCGCGGCCCGCACGGCGCCCGGTCGCGCGCTGGCGGCGCGGCGCTCCGCGCTCTTCCGTATCACCGTGGACGGCACGCCGTACGAGACGCGCGGCCACACCGTCCTCCTCGCCAACGCCCCCTGCCCCGGCGCCCCGGCGGCCGAATCCGCCCCGGAGGTCCGGATCGACGACGGGGCGCTGGACGTCGCGGTGCTCGGCGGCGCCCCGGGGCGGCGGTCGCGGATTCGCGGCGAGGCGCTGCGCGGGCGCGAGGTGCGCGTCGAGGCGGACCGGCCGCTGGCGTACGCGACCGACGGCATCCCCGCGCCCGCCCTGCCGCTGACGGTGCGGATCCTCCCCGCGGCGCTCCACCTGCTGCGCTGACCGCCCGCGGGCACCGAGGTCGCGGACGCGGCCGGGCCCCCGGCACCGTCGCGGTGCCGGGGACCCGGGTCGTACGCCTTGCGGTGGTGCGTCGGTGCGTGGACCGCTTCGGTTACGGAATCGTGGCCCCGTACTCGTCGAGGGCCGCGACCACCGGCTCGAAGAACGTCTCGCCGCCGTTGGTGCAGTCGCCGCTGCCGCCCGAGGTCAGGCCGAGCGCGTCGCTGCCCGCGAAGAGCGAGCCGCCGCTGTCGCCGGGCTCGGCGCAGACGTCGGTCTGGATCAGGCCGTCGACCGTGCCCTCGGGGTACGTGACCGACACGTCGAGCGCGATCACGGTGCCGTCGTGGAGCTGGGTGGTGCTGCCGCTGCGCTGCACGGTCTCGCCGACCGTGGCCTCACGCGCACCGGTGATCTCCTGGGTGCTGCCGTCGTAGAGGTCGACCTCGCTCGGGTGCTCGGTGTCGGCCACGTACTTGACCAGCGCCCGGTCGTTGCCCGGGAAAGTCGCGCCCTCGGCCTCGCCGATGACGGGCCCGCCCGAGGACTCTGACCAGGAGCTGCCGCCCAGTTCGACGCAGTGACCGGCGGTCAGGAAGTACGGCTCCCCGCCCTTGGTCACGTTGAAGCCGAGCGAGCAGCGGGAGCCGCCGGTGTAGATGGCGTCGCCGCCGGCGATGTAGGGCTGGAACGCGCCTTCGCTGCGCTTGAGCACGGCCTTGCCGTCCTGCGCCGCGACCTCCTTCTTCAGCTCCGCGAGTGCGGCGCCCTTGACCGTGCTGTCGGCGGTGACGACGACCTGGTTGGTGACCGGGTCGAGCGCGCGCGACGTGCCGGCGGTGGCGCCCTGGGTGAGGTCCGCCTTCGCGGCCTTCAGCTCCTTCGTGGTGTGGTCGACGGTACGTGCGCGGGCGCCCGCCGCCTCGGCCCGGTCGGCTGCCTCGTCGTTCACGACGTTGACGACGAGTTCCTTCGCCTGGGCGTCGTAGTACGCCCCGGCCGCCCCGCCCCTGAGGTCCTGGACGAGGGTGCCGGCGAGTTCGCTCGCGGCGGCCGACGAGAGGGTGTCCGCCGCGGGCTCACCCGTGCTGGCGTTGGCGGTGGCGAGCGTCAGACTGCCCGCGATCAGCGCGGCGGCGCCGACGCCGGCGACGGCGTACCGGCTCCTGGATATGGCTCGATACTTCAACGTGCTGCCTCCTATGGGGGGTTGGATCCACCCGCGAGGGGTGGATTCTGGAGGATTTAGTTGGACATGCGCATGCCAAGCAGCGAACAGATTTATCACTGCCAGACAACTCGCCGAGTATGACTAACCCGTGAGTAGCACACAAGGCCACGCTCCTTGTGCGCCGGATCACTTGAGGTCGGCGGGACGGAACGCGTCCGTGTGCTCGGCCCCGCGGGCCCCCAGCGGGCGGGGCGGAAGCCCCTTTTGACGGCCCCGCGAGGAGGCCGGAGTTGCCCGGCGGAAACCTGCACCGCCCGGCTCGGCGCACGGCGTGCGGGCCCGTCCCGCGCGCCCCTGCGGCACCCCGGGCCCCGGCGGCGACGGCCGCGGGGGGCGCCCGCGGGGCGCGCCCCAGCCCGCACCGGGCGGCACGCCCCCTCGCCCGCGCCGGGCGCGGTAACTAGCCTCGTGGTCATGAGAAAGCTGGTGGCAGGGGTGGACGGTTCGGACGCGAGCCTCGCGGCGCTCGACTGGGCGGTGGACGAGGCGGTCCGGCACGGCGCGGACGTGCGGATCGTGTACGCCCCGCTGTGGGAGCCGTACGAGCGCACGTGGCCGGAGTTCACCGCCGACCGGCCGCGCGGCCGGAGCGTGGCGGAGCACATACTCGCGACCGCGGGCGAACGGGCCCGCGAGCGCGGCCGCGGCGTGGCCGTGGAGGCGGAGCTGCTGTCCGGCGACCCGGTGCCGGCGCTGCTGCGCGAGGCGGACAAGGGCACGGTGCTGGTCGTCGGCGACCGGGGGCGCGGCGGGCACGACGCGCTGCCGCTGGGCTCGGTGGCGCTCACGGTGGCGGCACGGGCGGCCTGCCCGGCGGTGGTGGTACGGGGCGAGGAGGCGGCGCTGCGCGGCGAGTTCGGCCGGGTCGTGCTCGGCACCGGGAACGACGGGGCGGAGCCGGCGGCGGTGGACTTCGCGTTCCGGGAGGCGCAGAAGCGCGGCTGCGCGGTGACGGCGGTGCACTCCTGGCGCTCGCCGGAGCGGGGCGTGGCGACGCACGCGCACACCCTGGGCGGGGCGCCGGACCCGCGGATGCGGGAGGCGGAGTGGGCGCTGGGCCGCGCGGTGCGCGCGGCGGTGGAGCGCTTTCCGGACGTACCGCTGGAGCGGCAGTCGCCGGAGGGCCTGGCGCGCGACACGCTGCTGACGGCGGCGGCCGGGGCCGACCTGGTGGTCCTCGGCGCCCGCCGCACCCCGCTCGTGGACGAGCGGGCCGGCGCGGGGGCGACGGGCATACAACTGGGCCCGGCCAGCCACGGGGTGCTGCACCTCGCGCCCTGCCCGGTGGCGGTGGTCCGCGAGGGCTAGCGCCGGACGGGCCCGCCGCGGGGAGCGGCGGCCCGCGGTGGCGTACGGGGCCCGGTGTCAGCGCCCCTTCGTAGGGTGGCCGCATGGGGATCACCACCGCGCAGCGCCGGGCCCGGCTCGCGCACCGGCAGTTGCTCGTCTCCTCCGCCCGCGTCACGCGGCCCGAGGAGGTGGCGGAGGCGCTCGCCGGGCTGCACGCGACCGACTCGCCGACCGTGGCGCTGTCGGCCCGCGCCCGGCTGCGCGAGCCGTCGCTCGCCGCGCTGGACCGCGCGCTGTACGAGGAGTGCTCGCTCCAGCGGATGCACGCCATGCGCCGCACGCTGTGGGTGGTGCCCACGGACCTCGTGCCCGTCTTCCGCTTCTCCGTCGCCGAGACCGTCGCCGCGCGCGAGCGCACGCTGCTGGCCAAGCAGCTCGCCACCGCCGGACCGGAGTACGACGAGGCGTGGCTGGCCGCCGCGCAGGACCGGGCGGTGGCCGCGCTCGCGGACCTGGGCGAGGCGAGCGCCGCCGAGGTCACGGCGGCGGTGCCGGAGCTGGCGGTGACGTACACGCTGCATCCGGGGAAGTCGTACGAGTCGCATCCCCGGGCCGGCAGCGGGGTCATGCGGGTGCTGGCCATGGAGGGCCGCATCCGGCGCACCCGGCCGCTGGGCGGCTGGACGTCGGGGCAGTTCCGCTTCGCGGTGGCGCCGCCGGTGCCGCCGATGGATCCGGCGCGGGCGCGCGCCGATCTGGTGCGGCGCTGGCTGGCGGCGTTCGGGCCGGGGACGCTCGCGGACGTCAAGTGGTGGACCGGGCTGCCGCTGGGCCAGGTCCGGGCCGCGCTCGCCGAGATCGCGGCGCAGGAGGTGGCGCTCGGCGGGACCACCGGGTACGTCCTGCCGGGCGATCTGGACGAGGCCACGGATCCCGGCCCGTGGGCGGCGCTGCTGCCCGGCCTCGACCCGGCCACGATGGGCTGGCGGGACCGCGACTGGTACACGGACCCGGCCCACCGGACGCTGCTCTTCGACAGCGCCGGCAACGCCGGGCCCACCGTCTGATGGCGCGGCGAGATCGTCGGCGCCTGGGCGCAGCGCCGCGACGGCGCCGTGGTGCACCGGCTGCTCGCCGACCGCGGCGCGGAAGCCCGCAGGGCGGTGGCACAGGAGGCGGAGCGGCTGGAGGACTGGCTCGCGGCGCACGGTCTGGTGGTCAGCTTTCCGGCGCCGATGACCAGGGAGCTGACAGGCTGAACGCGGCTTCCCGCACCCTTTTCACCTGGTTATTTGCAGGTAAAGAGACGGCAATGTCCGCTTTACCCTTCAGCGCCCCATTTCGCGTGTGACCTCTCCCACATGGGCTGCGTCACATACGAAGCAGCGTCGTACAGCACCCGCGGCACGGGGGCGCCCGGCGCCTCAGCGGAGGGGCAGTCCCGGCGGCTTGTCGCACTACGTGCGGTAGTAACTGGGCTGCGTGCATTCCGGGTTTATGTCCGTTAAAAATCACCGGGTCGCCCGGTATCGCCGATTCCGGCGACCGTCCCCACGTATGGCAACCGGAAAGAGACCCGCTCACATGTCTGCTCCCGCCCTTCAGCGCCCCGCCCTCCCCGCCCGCCGACGACTGCTGGCCGCGGGCGGCTGGGCCGCCGCGGCCGTAGCCCTCACCGTCGCGGTCGCGCCGCAGGCCGCGGCCGAACCCCGGTCCGCCTCGCCCGCCGCGCCGGTCGCCGCGCCCGCCACGGTCGGCACGACCCTGGACGAGTGGATCAACGAGGCGCTCGTCGTCATGGAGCTGAACGGCATCCCCGGCACGTACGAGGGGATCCACCGCAACATCCTGCGCGAGTCCGGCGGCGACCCGGCCGCGATCAACAACTGGGACTCCAACGCCGCGGCCGGCATCCCCTCGCAGGGCCTGCTCCAGGTGATCCCGCCCACCTTCGCCGCGTACCACGTGGCCGGCACCTCGACGATCATCACCGACCCGGTCGCCAACATCGTCGCCGCGTGCAACTACGCCGCCGACCGCTACGGCTCGATCGACAACGTCTTCGGCGCCTACTGAGCCCGCCGCGCCCCGTCCCCGGCGCGGCCCGCCGCGTGCCCGCGTGATCCCCGGGACCCCGTCGTCCGGCACTCTCTCTCCCCCCGCCGGACGACGGGGTCCCGGCCTGCCTGGCGCCCGTCACACCGACCGCCGGAATTCACCCTTCCGGTAATCCGCCCTGCCTGCACCCCGCTCCCGCCCCAGGTCAAGCGGTCCGCCGCGGCCGGTGCCGGGCCGTCGCACGGCGGCAGGCACCCCCGCGGATGGCTTAGCGTTGGCCCGTGGACAACCGGGAGCCGATGCAGGTGATGCGCTGCTGGACGGTGGCGGCCGCCGTGGCCGCCGTCGTCTCCGGCGCCGTCGGCGCCTGGGCGTACGCCGGGGCGGGCGCCTCCACCGCCGACATCCTGCGCGACCTCGCCGTCGGCTGGGCCTACGCGGGCGCGGGGCTCGCCGCCTGGTGGCGGCGCCCGGCGAACGCGACGGGGCCGCTGATGACCGCCGTGGGCGTCACCTGGTTCCTCGGCAACCTCCAGGGCACCGACGTGCCGGCGCTCTTCGCCGTCGGCGCCTGGTGGGAGGGCCTGAACGTGGCCGTCCTCGCCCACCTCGTCCTGGCCTACCCCGACGGCCGCACCGACTCCCTCGCCGCCCGCCGCATAGTCCTCCTCGCATACGGGCTGGTGACCACCGGCGGCCTGCTGCGCACCCTGGCCTTCGACCCCGCGGCCCACCCGGAGGGCTCGTACCTCACCTGCCGCGACTGCGGCCCCAACCCGCTCTTCGCGCCCGCCCTCGGCGACTTCTTCCCCGCCTTCGACGCGGGCTACCGCGCCCTGGGCTGGGCCGTCTCCCTGGCCGTCGTGGTGGCGGTCGTACGGCGCTGGCGGCGCGCCTCCGTCGCCCGCCGCCGCGCGCTGCTGCCCGCCTGGCTCGCCGTCCTGGTCGCCACGTCCTTCCTGCTGTGGGACGTGCTCGTGGTGCTCGTGCCCGCGGGCGAGCCGGTCGAGGGCGCCGTCGGGGCGTTCTCCGACGTGGCCCAGACCGCCGTGCCGCTCGCCTTCCTCGCCGGGCTGCTGCGCATGCGGCTCCAGCGCGCGGAGGTCGGCGGCCTGGTGATGGAGGTCGGCGGCGACCCCGACCCGGGGCGGCTGCGCGAGGCGCTGGTGCCCGTGCTCGGCGACCCGGGGCTGCGGCTGGGCGTGTGGCGGCCCGAGGCGGGCGCGTACGTGGACGCCGCGGGCGAGCCGGTCGAGGAGGCGGCGGCGGGCAGCACCCGCATCGACGCGGCCGGCGGCGCCCCGCTGGCGCTGCTGCGCCACGACCCGGCGGTGGCCGAGGACGAGGAGCTGCTGCGCTCCGTCGTCGCCGCGCTGCGGCTCGCGCTGGAGAACGTCTGGCTCCAGGCCGAGGCGCGGGCGGCGGGCGCCCGCGTCGTCCAGGCGGCGGACAGCGAGCGGCGGCGGCTGGAGCGGGACCTGCACGACGGGGCGCAGGCGCGGCTGGTGTTCGCGCTGATGACGCTGCGCCGGGTGGAGAAGGGCCTGGCGGACCACCCGGACGCGGAGCTGCGCCGGTCGGTGGGCGAGGTGGAGCGGAGCCTCAAGCTGGCCGTCGAGGAGCTGCGCGGTCTCGCGCACGGCCTCCACCCGGCGGTGCTGACCCGCGAGGGCCTGGCGTCCGCGCTGCGGGAGCTGGCCGGGCGGGCGGAGCTGCCGGTGGTGGTGGCCGCGGAGGACCGGCGCTTCGCGCCGCACGTCGAGGCCACCGCGTACTTCACGGTCAGCGAGGCGCTGGCGAACTCCGCCAAGCACGCCCGCGCCCGGGCCGTCAGCGTCAGCGCGCGCCACCGCGACGGCCGGCTGGTCGTCGAGGCCGTGGACGACGGCGTCGGCGGGGCCCGGCACGACCACCTCGGCGGCGGGCTGCGCGGGCTGGCCGACCGGGTCTCGGCGGTGGGCGGGGTGCTCACGGTGCACAGCCCGCCGGGCGAGGGCACGCGGGTGGTCGCGGAGCTGCCGTGCGAGTGATCGTCGCCGAGGACTCCGCCATCCTGCGCCAGGGCATCGTCCGGCTGCTGGACGACGCGGGCGTCGCGGTCCCCGCGCAGTGCGGCGACGCCGGCCCGCTGCTCGCCCTGGTCGAGCGGCACCGCCCGGACGCCGTACTGCTCGATATCCGGATGCCGCCGACCCACACCGACGAGGGGCTGCGGGCCGCCTCCGCGATCCGCGCCCGGCATCCGGGCACGGGGGTGCTGCTGCTGTCGCAGTACGTCGAGACCGGCACGGTCGTCCAGGCGCTGGCCGAGGATCCGCGGGGCTTCGGCTATCTGCTGAAGGAGCGGGTCGCCGACGCGGACGAGCTGGCCGGCGCGCTGCGCCGGGTGGCCGCGGGTGAGAACGTCGTGGACCCGCGGGTGGTCACGCACCTCATGCGCTCGGGGCGCGCGGCGGAGCCGCTGGCCGGGCTGACGGCGCGGGAGCGGGACGTACTGGCGCTGATGGCGGAGGGACGGTCCAACGAGGCCATCGCGCGCGACCTGGTGATCGGAGGCAAGACCGTCGAGACGCACGTGCGGAACATCTTCGCCAAGCTCGGCCTGGAGTCGGATCTCTCGGGGCACCGGCGGGTGCTGGCGGTGCTCACGTACCTGCGCGGCTGAACGGTGTCCGGCGACCGCATCCGGGCGGCCGTACGCGCGCCGCCGAGCGCCTCCGGCGGGGCAGGCCGCACCCCCGCGGCGGCAGCCCGCACCGGCGGCGCAGCCGTCCGGCCCGCTCGCGCCGAGGCGCCCGCGCCGGAACCCGCGGTACCGGCCGCCACTCCGCGGCGCTCCCCCACGCGCGCCCCCGTCGTCCCCCGCGCATTCCGCGCGCCCGCCGCGGAGCGGAGCCGGTGTCGACCACCGTAGCCACGCGGCACGCACCGCACCTCAGGGCTGACCCTGAACTTCCGCCTCCGCTCCGGCGCCGCCCGGCCCGCCCGCGACCCGGGACCGGACGGTCCGCTTCCCCGGGCACCCGGCCAACTCCCCTTCCCCGTACGGCAGGATGACGGGCACACCGGATCGCACGCGCGTCCGGACGTACTCCCGTTCCCGGACGAAGACAGGTACCAAGGTGAACCGAGCCCTCACTCTGCACGATCTGGTCGTCGCCGGCGCCGCGGTCCTCGGCGGCATCAGCGCCGGCCTGCTGCTGCGCGCACTGCTGGGCTGGCTGGGCAAGGGCGCGACGCGGACGAGCTGGGCCGGCGACGACATTCTCGTCGGCGCGCTGCGCACGATGGCCCCCTGGGGCGCGCTGTGCGGCGGCGTCTCGATCGCGGCCGCCTCGCTGCCGCTGAAGCGCCCGGTCGAGCACACGGTGGACCAGATCGTCGTCGCCGTGCTCATCCTCACCGTCACGGTCGCCGCGGCCCGGGTGGTCGCGCAGCTCATGGGGGTCCGCTCGCAGGGCGTGGGCTCGGCCACGATCCTGGTGAACATCACGCGCATCGCGGTGCTGGCGATCGGGCTGCTGATCCTGCTGGAGACCCTGGGCATCTCGATCGCGCCGCTGCTCACCGCGCTCGGCGTGGGCGGCCTGGCGGTCGCGCTGGCCCTCCAGGACACGCTCGCCAACCTCTTCGCCGGGGTGCACATCCTGGCCTCCAAGACGGTGCAGGTCGGGGACTACATCCGGCTCAGCAGCGGGGAGGAGGGCTACGTGACCGACATCAACTGGCGCAACACCGTGATCCGCACCCAGTCGGACAACCTCGTCGTCATCCCCAACGACCAGCTCGCCAGCACGATCATGACGAACTACCACCGCCCGGAGCAGGAGTTGTCGATCGTGGTGCAGGCGGGCGTGGCCCTGTCCAGCGACCTCGACCTGGTCGAGCTGGTGACGGTGGAGGTGGCGCGGGAGGTCATGGCGGCGGTCGAGGGAGGCGTACCGGAGCACGATCCGGTGGTCCGCTTCCACACCTTCGGCGACTCGCGCGCCGGCTTCTCCGTGGTGCTGCGCGCCGTCGAGTTCAGCGACCAGTTCCGGCTCAAGCACGAGTTCATCAAGCGGCTGCAACTGCGCTACCGGGAAGAGGGCATCGAGATCGCCCACCCCGTGCGCAACGTGGTGCTGCACCACCAGGACACCCCGGTGCTGCTGCCGCGGCAGCGCGGGGCCTCGGACGTCCCGGCCGGGGGCAAGTCCCTCAACTGAGCCGGGGCGGCCTTCCCCCGGCTCCCGGTACGGGCCCCCGGGCGATCCCTTCCCGCCCCGGGGGCCGAACCGTCCGTGACCACGCCCTAGTTTGCTCTTTCCAAAGACAAAGTGACGCCAATTCTGGTCGTAGGCATTGGCGTTGCGTCGAAAGAGGTCTAATCTCCAACCGGCCGCCGTCACATGTCGGGACGTGGATGGCGGGGGGACGTGAAGCCGCGCACGAGTCGCAGCGCGCGGGCCGATCAAGGACGGCGCGAACGGGCCGACCACCCAGGAGCGTGTCCAGCCGCCTTGTCGTCCGAGCCCCTGGGAGGGGAAATGCTACGAAGACTGGCCCTGTTCGCCGCCGGCGCGGTCAGCGCCGCGCTGCTGGTCGCGCCCGGCGCGACCGCGGCGGCGCCGGACGCCGCCGAGCAGCCGCCACCGGACTCCGCCTTCGAGAAGATCACGCTCAACGACCGCCCGGGCGAGCCGCTCGACCTCGCCGTGCTGCCCGACAAGCGGGTTCTGCACGTCACCCGCGCCGGCAAGGTCTGGATCAACGACCCGGACGGCGGCACGAACAAGCTCGCCGCCCAGCTCGACGTGTACCAGCACGACGAGGAGGGCCTCCAGAACGTCGCCATCGACCCGGACTTCCGCAAGAACAGGTGGGTCTACCTCTACTACTCGC
This sequence comes from Streptomyces sp. 184, assembly GCF_045781775.1. NCBI lineage: Bacteria > Bacillati > Actinomycetota > Actinomycetes > Kitasatosporales > Streptomycetaceae > Streptomyces > Streptomyces sp. 184. Next base: position 4,897,105 of record NZ_CP123230.1, read on the forward strand.
CGCCGCTGGACACCCCGGTCGACGACCCGGTCACCCCCGCCAACGAGGGTGACGCGCCGTTCGAGGGCACGCAGGAGGACTGGGACCGCTACAAGGGCCACCTCCAGCTCTCCCGGTACAAGCTCAAGGGCGACACCCTCGACCTGACCACCGAGCAGAAGATCCTCCAGGTCCCGGTGGACCGCGGCATCTGCTGCCACGTCGGCGGCGACATCGCCTTCGACTCCAAGGGCAACCTGTACCTGACCACCGGTGACGACACCAACCCCTTCCAGTCCGACGGCTACACGCCGATCGACGAGCGGGACGGGCGCAACCCGGCGTTCGACGCCCAGCGGACCTCCGGGAACACCGACGACCTGCGCGGCAAGGTGCTGCGCGTCAAGGTGCGCGGCGACGGCTCGTACGGCATACCGAAGGGCAACCTCTTCAAGCCGGGCACCGAGAAGACCCGGCCGGAGATATACGCCATGGGTCTGCGCAACCCGTACCGGATGGAGATAGACCCGCAGACCGACGACGTCTACGTAGCCGACTACTCCCCCGACGCCCGCGAGGCCAGCGACGCCCGCGGCCCGGCCGGGCAGGGCAAGTGGCTGGTGCTCGACGAGCCCGGCAACTACGGCTGGCCGTACTGCGCCACCCGCGAGCTGCCCTACACCGACTTCGACTTCGCCACCGAGACCTCCGGCGCGGCCTTCGACTGCGACAAGCCGGTGAACAACTCGCCGCACAACACCGGCCGCACCGAGCTGCCCACCGTGGAGCAGCCCGAGGTCTGGTACTCCTACGGCCAGTCCGCCGAGTTCCCGGGCCTGGGCACCGGCGGCATAGCCCCGATGGCCGGCCCGGCGTACGAGCACAACTGGCTGACCACGCTGCTCAACCCGGGCGTGGCCTGGCCGCGGTACTACGACGGGACGCCGCTGTTCGCCGAGTGGGGCCGCGACTACATCAAGGAGTTCAGGCTCGACCGCTCCGGCGCCGTGGAGGCCGTCAACCCGGTCGCCCAGGGGGTCGGGAACCCGCCCGTCGACAACCCCATGGACATGGAGTTCGGCCCGGACGGCGCGCTCTACGTGCTGGAGTACGGCGACGGCTACTTCTCGGAGAACCCGGACGCGCAGCTCTCCCGCATCGACTACATCGGCCGCACGGGCAACCACGCGCCGAAGGTCGAGCTGGCGGCCGCGCCGGTCAAGGGCCTCGCGCCGCTGACCGTCGAGTTCTCCAGCGCGGGCACCGCCGACCCCGACGGGGACCGGGTGCGCTACGCCTGGGACTTCGACGGTGACGGCCGGACGGACTCCACCGACGCGAACCCCTCGCACACGTACGACGAGGACGGCACGTACAAGGCGGCCCTGGAGGTCACCGACCGCAAGGGGCGCGCAGCGTACAGGGACGTCGACGTCACCGTGGGCGACCAGGCTCCGGTCGTGACCCTCGTCAAGCCCGCCGACCAGCAGGAGTTCCACTTCGGTGACGCGGTGGAGTTCGAGGTCACGGTCTCCGACGAGGTCGAGGTGGACTGTAGCAAGGTCAACGTGCACTACATCGTGGGCCACGACGCGCACGGGCACCCGCAGAGCACCACCGCGGGCTGCACCGGCACGATCCAGACCGAGCCCATCGCGGGCCACGACCCCTCCGAGGGCAACGTGACCGGTGTGTTCGTCGCCGAGTACACCGACCCGGGCGGCCTGACCGGCAGCGACCGGGCGGTCATGAAGGTCGTCGGCTGACGTTCCGGTACGGCGCGGGGTGGCGTACGGGCGTACGCCACCCCGCGGTTCCCACCCCGTCCACACCCACTTCGCAGGAGAGACACGACATGAGCAAGCCCAGCCTGCACCGCCGTGGATTCCTCCGGGCCGCCGCCGGTACCGCGGCCGGCACCGCCGCCGTCGCCGCGGGCGCCGGGGCCCTCGCGGCCCCCGCCGCCGCCCGCGGGCACGGCCGCGGCCGTCTGATCCCCCGGGGCCGTATCGGCCTCCAGCTCTACAGCGTCCGCGACCAGATCCAGCAGCGCGGCTTCACGCCCGTGCTGACGGAGCTGGCCGGGATCGGCTACAAGCACATCGAGTTCGCCGGCTACACCTCGCCGGCCGAGCCGGACATGACCGTACCCAAGCTGCGCAAGCTGCTCGACGACCTCGACCTGCGCGCCGGCGGCGCCCACGTCGGACTCGACGCGCTGCTCAACGCGGACACCCGCGAGCAGGAGTTCGAGAACGCCGCCGCCCTCGGCATGGACTACGTCGGCACCGCCAGCGACTTCCCCGGCGGGACGGCGGCGGAGATCCAGGCCGGCGCCGACCGCTTCAACGAGTCCGGCGAGGCGGCCCGCCGGCACGGGCTGAAGATCTACCAGCACAACCACACCAACGAGTTCGGCCCGGTCAGCGACCGGCCGGGCAAGCGGCGCCACGACCTGTTCCTGAGCGGCACCGACCCGCGCTACGTCTTCCTGGAGCTGGACATCCTCTGGGCGTTCGGCGCCTCGGTCCGCTTCCGCGACCAGCTCGGCGAGTTCGACCCGCTGGACTACGTCAACGCCGCCCCGCACCGCTACATCGCCTTCCACGTCAAGGACGGCGTACGGGACCCGGCGCAGACGAACCAGTACCGCGACGTCGTCTTCGGCCAGGGCGAGCTGGACTTCCGCCGCTTCTTCAGCGGGCTGCGCAAGCCGGGGCTGCCGCTGTACTTCTGGGAGCAGGACCGCGGTCCGCAGGAGCCGCAGGGCTCGATCTGGGCGGCCGAGGCGAGCTACGACGCGATGGTGGCGCTGCGCGGCCGGGGCTGCTGAACCCTCCCACCGCAGACACGGCAGGCACGAAGCGCACGATCCGCGGGACCCGTACCGCCGCCGGCGGTGGTGCGGGTCCCGTGGGCGTTCGTACCCGCGGCGGGCCGGCCGCGGGCACCTCCCCCGCAACCGAAGAACGAGGAGGTGCCCGCCGACCGGTCCGCCGCGGACGCTTCAGGCGGCGTCGCTGCGGTCCCCCGCCGCCCAGGCGACGTCGCAGGACCAGGCGGGCTCGACGCCGGTGCGCCGGCAGACCAGCAGGTACAGCGGGATCGGGGGAGTGTACGGGATCCCGTCCGCCGGCCGGTGCACCAGCCGGGGTACGGCGGGGCCGGCCGCCGCGCCGGAGACGGCGGCGCCCGGGGCGTAGTCGACGCCGCGCGGCCACTGGAGGCCGAGGTCGGAGCCGGCCGGCACGATCCACCACCAGCGGCTGCCGTCGGCGAAGACGCAGCCGACGCGGGGCAGCCGGGGCATCACGTCGTACCCGACCCGCTCCGGCACACCCACCGCGTCGCAGCCGAGCGCCGCGCCGCCCGTGCCCGGCACGGCCAGCCGGAGCCGGCCGCCGGGCTCGGTGCGCATCATCCGGCCGCCCGCTCGCCGACCGACCGGCCGAATTCCGTACGGGCCCCCGACACGCGCGGCGCGGCGGCTCCCCCGGCCGCCGACACCTCGCGCAGCAGCTCCGCCCAGACCACCAGACCCGGGCCGGGCCGCGCGTCGTATGCACCCCAACTGCTGCTCACCGCGGTGACGAGCAGGAGCCCCCGACCCTGCTCGTCCGCGGACGACCGCTGCACCCGCAGGCTTCCCGGCTCGGCACCCTGGTCGGTGACGGCCAGCCGCAGGCGATCGGCGCTGCACCGCAGCTCGCAGCCTATGCGCCGACTCCCCGTATGCAGCAGTGCGTTGGTCACCAGTTCCGAGAGGACGAGGGTGGCACTGTCGCCGACCTCGCCCTCCACCCCCCAGCGGTGCAGTTGCTCGCGGGCCAGCCGACGCGCGACCGCAATGGCCTCCGCCTTGCCTGGCACCTCGAAACCGCACCGCGCCGCATCGGCCCCCGAACGGGTCCCCGGCATGCCGGGGACCTGCGTCACGACCCCCGAACGATGCGGCTGTGTGGACTGGCTCACGTTCCAAACTATGGTCCCGCCGCGGCCACTTGGCAACCCCCACTGTGAATTTTTCAGAGTTGCGGTTGCACTGTGTCCGCCAAGCTCCGGGCGTGGCACACTGCTTGAGGCAGTCCGACAGGGAGGTATGGGGTGAGCGAACCGCGGTCCGCGCCGACCGTGGGGCAGGTCGTGCTCGGCAAGCGGCTCCAGGAGCTGCGCGAGCAGGCCGGGCTCAAGCGCGAGGAGGCCGCCCGGATCCTGCGCGTCGCCCCCGCCACCGTGCGCCGGATGGAGACCGCCGAGGTCGCGCTGAAGGTCCCGTACGTGCAGGTGCTGCTCCAGACGTACGGCATCGACCGGGAGGAGGTCGAGTCCTTCGTCGCGCTGACCGAGGAGGCCAACGAGCCCGGCTGGTGGCAGCGCTTCCACGACATCCTGCCCGACTGGTTCAGCATGTACGTGAGCCTGGAGGGCGCGGCGTCGCTCATCAGGTCGTACGAGCCGCACTTCGTGCCCGGCCTGCTCCAGACCGAGGACTACGCGCGGCACGTGCTGAAGGTCGGCTCCCTCGGCCGCGTGGAGTCCGCCGAGATCGAGCGGCACGTCGCGCTGCGGATGGAGCGGCAGGAGCTGCTCACCCGCGAGCACGCGCCGCGGTTCTGGGCGATCGTCGACGAAACGGTACTGCGCCGCCCGGTGGGCGACGGGGCGGTGATGCGCGCGCAGGTCGACCGGCTCCTCGACGTCGCCTCCCAGCCCAACGTCACGCTCCAGATGGCGGAGTTCCGCACCGGGCACCACCCGGGCACGTACAGCCCCTTCGTCCTCTTCCGGTTCGCCGTGCCCGAGCTGCCGGACATGATCTACACCGAGTACCTCACCGGTGCCGTCTACCTCGACGGCCGGCACGAGGTGGCCACACACCTCGCCGCCCTGGACCACATGGCGGCCCAGGCGGCGACGGCGAAACGCACGAAGGAGATCCTCCGGGACTTCCGCAAGGAGCTGTGAATGGAACGCATTTACAACGGTATGCCGGCCGCGGACCTCGGCGCCGAGGGCTGGCACAAGCCGTGGAGCGGCGGCAACGGCGGCAACTGCGTCGAGGCCATGAAGCTCAAGGACGGCCGGATCGCGGTGCGGCACTCGGCCCACCCGGACGGCCCCGCCCTCATCTACACCCCCGGTGAGATGGACGCGTTCATCGAGGGCGCCAAGGCGGGCGACGCGGACTTCCTGCTCTCGCGGAGCCCGGCATGACCGCGCCCGGCGCCGTGCCCGCGCACGGGCTGCGGCGCCGACCGGACCACTCGCCGTCCGTCTCGGACGGCGAGCCCATCCCGGCGAACGGGGGTGTGGCCCGCATGCACTGACGTGGGCCACCGGCCGGGAGTACAGAGAGGGAGGGGACACCCCGGGGGGGTCCCCTCCCTCGGTGTTCGCGGGGTGTTTCCGCGCGGTGCCGCGCGGCCGCGGGGCACCTGAAATTTCAAAAATCATGAACCGTGGGTGTACGAACCGCTGCCTTCCGCGACGTATCGGCGTACGGTATGCCCCCGATGGCCCTCATCAGCCACTCGGGGAGGCAGACGATGAGCGCATCCACACCCCCGTCCCCCGGCACGGCCCCGGCCGGTGCCCGGCGGACGGTCCATGTCGGGGTGCTGCTCCCCCGGCTTCCCCAGGCGCCCGCCGCCTGGCTCGCCGAGTGCGCGGCGTACGACTCCGCAGGCGCCGACGCGCTGTGGCTGGACGGCGGTCCGGACCCGGCGCACGACGTGCTCGCGCTCGCCGCCGCCCTGGCCACCGCCACGAACCGGGCGAAGCTGGTCGTCACGCTGCCCGACAGCGTCCCGCAGGCCGCGCTGCTGGCGCGGGCGCTGGCCACCGTCGCACTGCTCAGCGACCGCCGGCTGGCGCTGGCCGCCGACACCCGGCGGTGCGCGGAACTCGTCGCCGTCGCCCCGACGGTGCCCGCCTTCCGCCGTCTCGCGCCCGCCGCCCCCGGGTACGAGGAGCCGGGCGCCGGGCGCTGGACCCCGGTGGCGGCGCCCGCCGGACCGGACGCCTGGCGGGCCGTGCTGGCCGGCGCCGCGGACCGCGGGGTGCACGGTCTCGTCGTACCGGCGGGACAGCCGCTGTTGGAGGCGCTGCGCCGCGGTTCGAGTGCCGTTCGCCACACCCGCCCCAGCCGCCCCACGCGTGCGCGCGTCACCACGGAGCGTCAGACTATGCGTGGATCCTCGTGATCCTCTTGTGATCTGCCGTTCGATCTCCTAGTGTCCCAGACGTTCGCAGACGCGAGCACCGCGCTCCGGTACGCCGAGTCCTGCCCGTCGGAGCCCGGAACCGTCGTCCCCACAGCCGTTCGGGCAGGAGCGGGGGAACCACTTCTCCGTCGGCCGGAGGCACGGTGGCAAAGCGCACCGGACTCCCCGACTCGGGGTGAAGCCGCACAGCACGACGCGGCCGGGCAACTCCAGCCCGAACCCGACAGCTCACTTCGCAGGCGTCGGAGAAAGAGCGAGCCAACATGGCCGGAACCGGCACCCGGCGCGCGCCCAAGTCGCGCTCCACCCGCCGCTACGCCGCTGCCGCGGGGGTGGGCATAGCCCTCCCCGTCGCCGGCGGAATCGCGGCGACCGCCGCGCACGCCTATACGGTCGAAAAGGGCGACACACTCTCGGAGATCGCCGAGGACAACGGCTTCGGTGCCGACTGGCAGCGGCTGTACGAGGCCAACAAGGAAGCCGTCGGCGACAACCCCCACCTGATCCTCCCGGGCCAGGAGCTGGACCTGGAGGGGAAGAAGGCCGCGAGCAAGCCCACCGAAGCCGACCAGAGCGCCGCCAAGACCGAGAAGAAGCAGCAGCGCTACGTCGAGCACACCGTCGGCGCCGGCGAGACGCTGTCCAAGATCGCCGCGAAGTACGACGTGCCCGGCGGCTGGCAGCGGGTCTACGTCGACAACGAGAAGGCCATCGGCGACAACCCGGCCGCGCTGAAGGTCGGCACCGAGCTGCGCATCGACACCGAGGGCGGCAAGGTCGGCAAGGCCATCGACCCGAACGGCTCGTCGTCCGCCGCCGGTTCCGGCGGCTCCGGCGGTGCCACCGAGGCGCAGCAGGCGAGCGTCCCGACCAGCGAGTCCGGCATCCAGGCCGCGGCCCGGGAGATCGTGCCCGCGGACCAGTTCACCTGCTTCAGCAACATCGTGGAGCGGGAGAGCGGCTGGGACCACACCGCGACCAACCCCAGCTCCGGCGCGTACGGCCTGATGCAGGCGCTGCCGGGCGACAAGATGGCCTCGGCCGGCGCCGACTGGCGCACCAACCCGGTCACCCAGCTCAAGTGGGGCCTGGACTACATGAACGACCGCTACGGCAGCCCGTGCAGCGCGTGGGAGTTCTGGCAGGCCAACAACTGGTACTGACGCTCCACCAGGTACCGACGCAGGGGCCCCGGGCCCGCGGGAGTCCCCTGCCGCCCCGTCGCACGGATCCGTCCGCGCGGCGGGGCGCGCCTGTCGTACGGGCTACGCCCCCGCCGCCTGCTCCTCCGGTGCGCCCTCTGCTGCGCGCCGGGACTCCTGTGCCGGCGCCGGCCGTGCGGACAGCTCCGCCAGGTCCCGCGCCGCCTGCGCGAGGAGCGTGCGCATCGCGGACTCCGCCGCGTCCGGGTCCCCGGCCCGTATCGCCTCCAGCACGGCGCGGTGCCCCGGCACCGGGTCCTGCGGATGGTGCCCGGGGCCGTGCACCAGGCGGTCGCGGGCGGCCAGTCCGCTGGCGATGACCAGATCCATGCGCTCCAGCAGCTCGTTGTGCGAGGCGGCCAGCAGGGCGCGGTGGAACGCGAGGTCCGCCGCGACGGCCTCGGCCGCCCCGTCCCGCGCGGCGGCCATCGCCGCGAGCGCCGTGTCCAGCGCCGCCAGGTCCGCCGCGGTGCGCCGCACCGCCGCCAGCCGGACCGCGGCCGGCTCCACGATGCCGCGCACCTCGTCCAGGTCGCGCAGCAGCGGGGAGGCGGCCCCGCCGCCGTCCTGCTGCCGCCCGGCGGTCTCGAAGCGCCAGCGCAGCACGTCGGCGTCGAGCAGGTTCCAGTCGGCGCGCGGCCGGACGAACGTGCCGCGCTTCTGCCTGGCGTCGACCATGCCCTTGGCGGCCAGCACCTTCAGCGACTCGCGCAGCGCGGTGAGGCTGACGCCCAGTTCGGCCTGGAGGGCGGCGAGGTCGAGGGTGGCGCCCTCGGCGATCTCGCCCCCGAGGACGCGGTGCGCGAGGGTCTCCACCGTCTGCCCGTGCACCCCGCGGCGGGCGTAACCCGACATGACCGCTCGCTCCTCCCTGTCGTCCTGCTCCGGTGCTTTCCGCCGCCCCCGTGGCGCCCCGCTCAGGCCGATGACTTTACGACGCTCCAGCCGCCGTCCACGACCAGGCTGGTGCCGGTGACGTAGGACGCCTCCGGCGAGGCGAGGAAGGCGACCGCGGCGGCCACCTCCGCCGGCGCGCCCAGCCGCCGCGCGGCGGTCTGCTCGGCGCTGGCCCTGCGGTCCTCCTCGGGGACGCGGTCCCACAGCCCGGTGAGCACCGGGCCGGGCAGCACGGTGTTCACGCGCACCGACGGGCCGTACTCCACGGCGAGTTGGCCGGCCAGCGAGAGCAGTCCGCCCTTGGCGGCGGCGTAGGCGGGGTGGCCGGGGATGCCGTGCCTGGCGTGCACGGACGAGACGAGCACCGCGGCGCCGGGGGCGTCCGGCCGGCCGCGCAGGCCGGGCAGGCAGGCGCGGAAGCCGAGGAACGCGGCCGTCAGGCCGACGTCGACCTGGCGCCGCCAGGAGGCGGTGGAGGTCTCGTGCGCGGGGGCGACGTCGACGACGACGGCGTTGGAGACGAGGACGCCGACGGGCCCGAAGGACCCGGCCGCGGCCAGGATCCGCGTCCAGCCGTCCTCCTCGGCCACGTCCGCGGCGACGGCGGCGGCCGTGCCGCCGGCGGCGGTGATCTCCGCGGCGGTGGCCTCCGCCCGGTCGCCGTCGATGTCGGCGAGGACGACGGCTGCGCCCTCGGCGGCGAGCCGGCGGGCGGTGGCCGCGCCGATGCCTGCGGCGGCGCCGGTGACCACGGCGGTACGCCCGGCGAAGCGGGCGGGGTACGGCACTTGCACGGCTGCGGCTGCTGTCACGAGGTCACGCTCCGGGTGTTGACGGATCTGCCGCGGCACTTCTACGTTGCCCGCAGGTTAATTCGTAAATTAAGAATTGAGCAAGAGGGGCGGAGGCAGCGTGGCGCGCATCCACTTCGGCGGCGACTACAACCCCGAGCACTGGCCCGAGAAGGTCAGGGCCGAGGACATCCGGCTGATGAAGGAGGCCGGGGTCTCCATGGTGACCGCCGGGATCTTCTCCTGGGCGCTGGTCGAACCGCGGCCCGGCGCGTACGACTTCGACTGGTTCGGCCGCGTGCTGGACGACCTGCACGGCGCGGGCATCCGCGTCAGCCTGGCGACCATGACCGCCTCCCCGCCGCCGTGGCTGAGCGAGGAGCACCCCGAGATCCTGCCGCAGGACGCCGACGGCATCCGCGCCTGGCCCGGCTCGCGGCAGCACTTCTGCCCCTCCAGCCCGGTCTACCGCGAGCGCGCCGTCCGCCTGGTCACCGAACTGGCCACCCGCTACGCCACCCACCCCGCCCTGGACAACTGGCACATCGGCAACGAGTACGGCTGCTCCAACCCGCGCTGCTACTGCGACGTCTCCGCCGCCGACTTCCGCCGCTGGCTGCGCGAGCGCTACGGCACCGTCGAGGCGCTCAACACCGCCTGGGCCACCACCTTCTGGTCGCAGCGCTACGGCACGTTCGAGCAGGTGCTCCCGCCGCGCACCACCCCCACGCACCCCAACCCGGCCCAGGTGCTCGACTTCGCGCGCTTCTGCGACGACGCCCTGCTCCGCTGCTACCTGGCGGAGCGGGAGGTGCTGCGCCGGATCACCCCCGACGTGCCCGTCACCACCAACCACATGCCGCTGCACAAGCCCGTCGACCCGTACTCCTGGGCCGAGCACGAGGACGTCCAGGCGCTGGACTTCTACCAGGACCCGTACGACCCGCAGACCCACGTCCTCGCCGGCCTCGCCTTCGACATCACGCGCTCCGCGGGCGCGGGCCGCCCGTGGATGCTGATGGAGCAGGCCCCCAGCGCCGTCAACTGGCGGGCCCGCAACAGCCCCAAGCCGCCCGGCACCATGCGGCTGTGGAGCTGGCAGGCCGTCGCGCAGGGCGCGGACGCGGTGCTGTACTTCCAGTGGCGCGCGACCCCCGGCGGCGCCGAGAAGTTCCACTCGGCGATGGTGCCGCACGCCGGCACCGACACCCGGATCTTCCGGGAGGTGAGCGCGCTGGGCCGGGAGCTGGGCGCCGTCCCGCAGCTCGCCGGCACGCGCTCGCGCCCGGAGGTGGCGCTCCTCGCGGACTGGCACAACTGGTGGGCCCTGGAGCAGGGCTCGCACCCGTCCGGGGACCTCGACTACGCCGAGACGCTGCGCCGGCACTACCGGCCGCTGTTCGAGGCGGGCGTGCCGTGCGACGTGGTGCCGCCGGACCGCGACCTGTCCGCGTACCGGCTCGTGGTGGTGCCGAACCTGTACCTGATGAACGCGGAGACGGGGGCCCGGCTCACGGAGTACGTACGCGCCGGGGGCCACCTGCTCGTCTCGTACTTCACCGGCATCGCCGACGACCACGACCACGTCCACCTCGGCGGCTACCCGGCGCCGCTGCGCGAGGTGCTGGGGCTGCGCGTGGAGGAGTTCTGGCCGCTGGCCGAGGGGCAGAGCCTGCCGCTGACCGGGGAGTTGGCCGGCAGCGGCGACCTGTGGTCCGAGGCGATCGACCTCGAAGGCGCCGAGGCCGTCGCCGCGTTCGGCGCCGGCGAGCTGGCCGGGCGGCCCGCGCTCACCCGGCACGCGTACGGGGACGGGGTCGCCTGGTACGCCGGCACCCGGCTCACCCCGGCGGCGATGCGCACCCTGGTCGACCGGGTGCGCGCCGGGGCCGCGGTGGCGCCGCTGCTGCCGGGGCTGCCGGCGGGCGTCCAGGCCACCGTGCGCGAGGCCGCGGGCGGGTCGGACGGCGCGGGCGGCGCGGAGGCCGCGGGCGGCCCGGGCGAGCGCTTCCTGTTCCTGCTCAACCACGGCGCGAGCGCCGCGACCGTCACCCTGCCCGAGCCGATGCACCCGCTCGCCGGCGACGGCGCGGACCCCGCGGCCGGCCCGGTCGCCGCCGTCGAACTGCCCGCCCGCGGAGTCGTCGTACTCCAGTTCTGAGTCCTGAGGAGCACCTGACGAGGAGGTCGGATGCCCACCCGAAGAGAGGTCCTGACGTGGGGCGCCGCGGCGGCCGCCGCGCCCGCCCTGGCGGGCTGCGGCGAGCAGGTCGGCGCCGCCCGGACGACCGAGGCGACCAGGCGCAGGCCGGGCCAGAAGATCACGCTGGCCTTCTGGACCTGGGTGCCGCTCCAGAAGGCCGTCGCGCTGTGGAACGAGCAGAACCCGGACGTGCGGGTCGACGTGCAGACGGTGCCCGCCAACACCTCCGGCGGCTACCAGAAGATGCACGCCTCCCTCACCGCGGGCGACCCGCCCGACCTGGCGCAGGTGGAGTACTACGCGCTGCCCGAGTTCATGCTCGTCAACGGTCTGACGGACCTGAGCGAGTACGGCGCCGACGAGCTGAAGGACGCCTACGTCGACTGGCAGTGGCAGCAGGGCGTCTTCGCCGGCAGGACGTACGCCATCCCGCAGGCGTCCGGCCCCATGGGCCTGTTCTACCGCGAGGACCTCTTCGACAGGTGGGACATCGACGTCCCGGCGACCTGGGACGAGTACCGGGCCGCCGCCGTGAAGATCAGAAAGCGTGGCGGCGGCTCCGTCGTCACCGCCTTCCCGCCCGCCAACGCCCAGTGGTTCTCCTCCTTCGCCTGGCAGCGCGGCGCCCGCTGGGTGAGCACCGAGGGCGACACCTGGGTGGTCGACCTCGCGGGCCCGGAGTCGCTCCAGGTCGCCGACTTCTGGGACGGGATGGTCTCCGACGGCCTGGTGGCGCCCGTGCAGGACTCGCAGTCCGCGTTCTTCAAGGGCCTCCAGACGGGCGGGCTCGCCACCTGGCCGGGCGCGCAGTGGTACGACGCGCTCATCCGCGGCAACGCGCCGCGCACCGAGGGCCGGTGGCGGGTCGCCGAGCTGCCGCAGTGGGAGCGCGGGGCCCACGCCTCGTCCAACTGGGGCGGCTCGTCCACCGCGATCCTCCAGGGCAGCAGGCACCCGGTGGAGGCGCTGGAGTTCGCGCACTGGCTCAACACCGACCCCGCGGCGATCGACCTGCTGATCGCCGCCGGCTACGGCTGGCCGGCCGCGCGGATCGAGCTGGCGGACTCCGCGCTCGGCAAGCCCGACCCGTTCTTCGGCGGCCAGCGCTACAACGAGGTCTTCCAGCTCTCCGACCGCAACGTCGACACCTCCTGGCGCTTCGGGCCGACCACCACCCAGTCGTACGCGCACATCCAGGACGGCTTCGGCCGCGCCCTGGCCGGCCACGGCTCGCTCGCGGACGCCCTGAAGGACGCCGAGGGCAAGTTCGTGGACGACCTCAGGGCCAAGGGACTCAAGGCGAGGAGCGCGCGATGAGCACTTCCGGGAAACCCGGACCGGCGCGCCCGGCGCCCGCCGCCCGCGGCCGGGGCCGAGCCCGGGGCGGCAGCCGCCCGGACCGCAGGGCGTGGGCGTTCCTGGGCCCGTTCCTCGCGCTGTACCTGTTCGCGATGGTGGTGCCGATCTTCTACGCCTTCTACCAGAGCCTGCTCAAGGTCGAGCGCAGCGGCCCGATGGGCCTGGGCGAGCCGTCCGTCGGCTTCGCCGGCTTCGAGAACTACTCCCTGGCCCTCCAGCAGGAGACGTTCGTCGAGGGCTTCGGCCGGGTGCTGCTCTTCGGCATCGTGCAGGTGCCGGTGATGCTGCTGCTGGCGCTGGTGCTCGCCCTGCTGCTGGACCAGGTGTCCGACCGCTGGGCGGGCCTGCTGCGGGCCACGTACTTCCTGCCGTACGGCATCCCCGGCGTGATCGCCACCATCCTGTGGGGCTTCCTGTACGTGCCCGGGGTCAGCCCGGTCAACGACGTGCTCGGCGACCTCGGCTTCCAGCCGGACTTCCTCGGCTACGACAACGTGCTCTGGTCGATCGCGAACATCGTGGTCTGGGAGTTCGCCGGCTACAACATGCTGATCATCATCGCCCAGTTGAAGTCCGTGCCGCAGGAGCTGTACGAGGCCGCGCGGATCGACGGCGCCGGGCCGTGGCAGACGGCGCTGCGCATCAAGATCCCGCTGGTGCGGCCGGCGCTGGTGCTCACCACCGTGTTCTCCATCATCGGCACGATGCAGCTCTTCGCCGAGCCGCTGGTGCTGAAGAAGGTCGCCCCGGCCGTGACCACCGACTACACCCCCAACCTCAGCGCGTACTTCGACGCCTTCGCCAACGCCAACCTGTATCTGGCCGCGGCCAAGTCGGTCATCCTCGCCGTCGTCGCCATGGTGCTGTCGTTCGGGTTCCTCAGCCTGGTCACCCGCAAGCAAAGGAGCGAGCGGTGAGCACCACCGGTACGACCACCACGACCGGCACCACCGGCACCCCGCCGGCCGGGCCCCGGCCCGCCCCGCCCACGCCCCGGCGGCGCCGGGCGCCGCGCCCCGGCCGTATCGTCCTCGTCGCCGTACTGACGGCCGCCGCGCTGTACTTCCTGCTGCCGGTCTACTGGCTGCTGGTCGCGGCCACCAAGTCGAACGACAGCCTCTACGGCTCCTTCGGCCTGTGGTTCGACGACCCGCGGCTGTGGGACAACCTCCGGCAGGTCTTCGGCTACGACGGGCACGTCTATCTGCGCTGGACGCTGAACTCCCTGCTGTACGCGGGCGTCGGCGCGGTCGTGGCGACGCTGCTGTCCGCCGCGGCCGGCTTCGCGCTCGCCAAGTACCGCTTCGCCGGCCGGGAGGCGGTGTTCAAGTTCGTGCTGGCGGGCGTGCTGCTGCCCTCGACGGCGCTGGCGCTGCCGCTGTACCTGATGTTCAGCAAGCTGGAGCTGACCAACACCTACTGGGGCGTCCTGATCCCCAGCGTGGTGAGCCCGTTCGGCGTCTACCTGTGCCGCATCTACGCCGAGGCGGCGGTGCCCGACACGCTGCTGGAGGCGGCGCGCGTGGACGGCGCGGGCGAGGGCCGGATCTTCTTCTCGCTGGTGCTGCGGATCATGACGCCGGCGCTGGTGACGGTCTTCCTCTTCCAGTTCGTGCACATCTGGAACAACTACTTCCTGCCGCTGGTGATGCTCTCCGACGACCGGAAGTACCCGATCACCCTCGGGCTGGTCACCTGGCAGCAGGCCGCGGACCGGGTGCCGGAACTCACGCAGTACACCATCGGCGGGGCCTTCGTCTCCGTCATACCCCTGGCCGTCGCGATGCTCGTCCTCCAGCGCTTCTGGCGGACCGGGCTGACCGAGGGCAGCGTCAAGGAGTGAAGAGTTGAGGATCACCCGCGTCGAGACCTTCGCCGTGCCGCCGCGCTGGCTGTTCTGCCGGATCGAGACGGACGACGGGCTCGTGGGCTGGGGCGAGCCCGTCGTGGAGGGCCGGGCGGCGACCGTCCGCACGGCCGTCCACGAACTCGCCGAGCAGTTCCTCCTCGGCGCCGACCCGCTGCGCGTCGAGGACCACTGGCAGCTCATGACCAAGGGCTCCTTCTACCGCGGCGGGCCGGTGCTCTCCTCCGCCGTCGCGGGTCTCGACCAGGCGCTGTGGGACATCGCGGGCAAGGCGTTCGGCGCGCCGGTGCACCAGTTGCTCGGCGGCCCGGTGCGCGAGCGGGCCCGCGCGTACTGCTGGGTCGGCGGCGACGAGCCCGGCGAGGTGCGCGACCAGGTCGCCGCGCAGGTGGCGGCCGGCTTCACGGCGGTGAAGATGAACGGCTCCGGGCGGATGGACCGGCTGCCGAACGTCGCCGGCCTGCGCCGGGTCGCCGAGCGCGCGGAGGCCGTCCGCGACGCGCTCGGGCCGGAGCGGGACTTCGCCGTCGACTTCCACGGGCGGTTCTCCGCGGCCGGCGCCATCCGGGCGGTCGGGGTGCTGGAGCCGTACGCGCCGATGTTCGTGGAGGAGCCGGTGCTGCCCGAGCACACGCATCTGCTGGAGCGGGTCACCGGCTCGACGACGCTGCCGGTGGCCACCGGCGAGCGGCTGTTCTCGCGCGGCGAGGTGCTGCCGGCGCTGCGGGCGGGCGTCGCGGTGCTCCAGCCGGACCTCTCGCACGCCGGCGGCCTCTCGGAGTGCCGGCGGATCGCCTCGCTGGCCGAGACGTTCGACGTGGCGATCGCGCCGCACTGCCCGCTGGGGCCGCTGGCGCTGGCCGCGAGCCTGCAACTCGCGTTCTGCACGCCGAACTTCCTCATCCAGGAGCAGTCAATCGGCATCCACTACAACACCGGCGCGGAGCTGCTCGACTACGTCGCCGACCCGGAGGTCTTCCGCTTCCACGACGGGCATCTGCTGCGGCCCACCGGGCCGGGGCTGGGCGTTCAGATCGACGAGCGGGCGGTACGGGCCGCGGACGGGACGGCGGAGAGCTGGCACAACCCGGTGTGGCGGCACCCGGACGGGTCGTTCGCGGAGTGGTGACGCCCCGGGGGCGCGCGCGGCGGCGGTGCCGGCGGCTCAGCGGCGGGTCGCCGCCACCGCACCGGCCGTCACCAGCACCGCGACGGCGATGCCGAAGGCGGTGGTGCCCGCCGTCAGCCCCACCGCGTCGCTGAGGTAGCCCGCGGCCACGGGCAGCACCCCGGCCATCAGGTAACCGCCGCCGGTGAGCGCCGCGTTGGCCTCGGCGAGCCGGGCGCCCGGTATGCGGGCGCTGAGCGTGCTGAGCCCGCCGAGCTGCGCGCTGCCCTGGCCGAGCCCGGCCAGCACCGCGGCGGCGAGCAGCAGCGGCACCGAGGTGAGCGCGGTGCCCAGCACCAGCGCCGCCATGGCCGCGCAGGTCAGCGCGGCGCCGAGGGTGAACAGAACGCGTACCCGCAGGGTCCGCACCGCGAACTGCACGCCGGTCGCCGCCGCGAAGAGCAGGAAGATCATGCCGCCGGCGAGCGCGCGGTTGTCGCTGTCCAGCAGGTCGGCCAGGAGGGACGGGCCGAGGGAGAGCACGAAGCCGGTGGCGGTCATGCCCGGGGCCAGGACGGCCAGACCGAGCAGCAGGGTGCGGCGGTGCGGGCGGGGCACGGACGGGATGCGCACCAGCCGGCGCGCGCGCCGGGGCCCGGGCTCCGCTACGCCCCCTCCCCCCGGCTCGGCGTCCGCTCCCCCGCTCCGTACCGCCGGCGGCTCTCCCGGCCGGGCGAGCGGCATCCGCAGCACCACCGCCACCGCGACGAGCAGCAGCCCCGCCTGCACCACGAACACCAGCGTCGTGGGGTGCGGCAGGGTCTCCGACAGCACCCCGGCGAGCATCGGCCCCAGCGCCGCCCCGCCGACCATCGACGCGGACGCGACCAGCCCGCCGAACTGCTTCTGGCCCGGCGGCGCCAGGTCGGCCACGGCCGCCATCCCCGCCGCCAGCACCGCGCCCACCGCGAACCCGGTCAGCAGCCGCGCCACGCCCAGCACGGCGACCGACTGCGCGGTGGCGAAGAGCACCGAGGCCACCAGCGACAGCGCCAGCCCCGGCAGCAGCACCGGCTTGCGCCCGTACCGGTCGGCGAGGGTGCCGGCGAACGTCAGGGTGACGAGGAGCCCGGCGATGTAGGCGGCGTAGATCAGGGTGATCGTGGCGGCGGAGAAGCCGAACCGGCCCTGCCAGAGCACGTACAGCGGCGCGGGCTCGTTCGACAGCGCGAGCGCGGCGACGACCGGCCAGGCGGCCAGCCACATCCAGCGCCGCGAGCCGCCCGGCAGCCGGCCGGGTGCGGTTGCGGGTACGGGTGCGGGGGTGGCGAGGGCGGGGTCAGTGCGGCGGGCGTCGGCCGTCATGCGCGCTCCAGGGCGGGGTCGGCGTCACTGTACGAGATCGTCCGCGCGGGCCGGCGTGCGGGGCGGCCGGGGCTTCCCGGGCGGCCCGGAGCGCACGGTACCGACCCCGGGAGTTTCCCTACTATTCCCATCGGCGTGATAGGGAAGATCGGTGACCGGCAACGGCAAGGAGCGGCCCGGCGCCCCCCGGGACCCGTACTTCGACAACGCCAAGTTCCTGGCGGTGGTGCTCGTCGCCTGCGGGCACGCCTGGGAGCCGCTGGTGGACGGCAGCCGGGCGGTCGCCGCGGCGTACGAGACGGTCTACGCCTTCCACATGCCCGCGTTCGTGCTGATCTCCGGCTACTTCTCCCGCGGCCAGGACGGCTCGCCCCGCCGGGCCCGCGCTCTGGTCACCGGCCTCGTCGTGCCCTACCTGGTCTTCGAGACCGCGTACACGCTCTTCGGCCGGGCCGGCGGCAACGAGAGCCCTCTCAGCCTGTTCGACCCGTGGGGCGTGACGTGGTTCCTGCTCGCGCTCTTCGTCTGGCGGCTGTCCGTGCCGCTGTGGACGACGCTGCGCCGGCCGCTGCCCGTCGCGCTGGCGGTGGCGGCGGTCGCCACCGCCGGACCCCCGACAGGCGGCGACCTGGAGCTGCAACGGGTGCTGCAACTCCTGCCGTTCTTCGTCCTCGGCCTGACCTGCTCCCCGGAGCGGCTGCGGCTGCTGCGGCGGCGCGCGGCGCGGGTGCCGGCCGCCGCGGTGCTCGTCGCCGCTCCGGTGGCCGCGTACCTGCTCGGCCCGCACACCGACCGGCGCTGGCTCTACCACAACGCCGCCGCCCGGGAGATCGGCCACTCCGGCCGCACCGGGCTGCTCGTCACGCCTCTGCTGTTCTGCTGCTCGCTGCTGCTGGTGGCGGCGTTCCTGGCCTGGGTGCCGCGGCGGCGGCGGTGGTGCACCGCGCTGGGCGCGGGCACGCTCTACGGCTACCTGCTGCACGCCTTCGCCACCCAGGGCGCCCGCTACGCCGGCTGGTACGAGCCCGCGTGGCTGTCCACGCCCGCCGGGGCCCCCGCCGCCACCCTGGCCGCCGCCGCGGGCGTGGCGCTGCTGTGCACCCCCCCGGTGCGCCGGGCGCTGCGGTGGGCCGTCGAGCCGCGGCTCGCGCCCCTGTTCCGGCAGGCGGGCATTGTGCCATCTCGCGCCCCCCGTTCGGTTGAATCCCGCGAACTCGCTCCGACGCCCGCCCGCGAGCCCCCTACGGTCGTCGGTTGTACGGCCGTCGGTCGTACGTCGACACCCGGTCACCGACCTCCGGGGGACCACGATGAGGAATCGCAGCGCCGGTGAGCTGCCCGCCGAGGCCACCAGCTTCGTCGGCCGCCGGCAGGAGCTCGCGCTGCTCGACACCTGTCTGCGGCAGGCCCGCCTGGTCACGCTCACCGGGCCCGGCGGGGTGGGCAAGACCCGTACCGCCGTGCGCGGCGCGCACCTGCTGCGCTCCCGCTTCCCCGACGGGGTCACCCTCGTGCCGCTGTCCGCCCTCGCCGACCCGCGGCTGCTGGCCAACACCGTCGCCGCCGCGCTCGACGTGCCGGAGCAGACCGCGCTGCCCGCGCAGGACGCGCTCGCCGCGTACCTCAAGGACAAGACGGCGCTGCTCATCCTCGACACCTGCGAGCACCTGGTCGACGCCAGCGCGGTGCTCGTCGAGGAACTGCTGCGCGCCGCGCCGCAGTTGCACGTGGTCGCCACCAGCCGGCAGCCGCTCGACGTCGCGGGCGAGCACATCCTGCCGGTCCCGCCGCTGGCCGTCGCGGACTCCGGGCCCGCGGACGACGCACTCCGGCTGTTCACCGACCGGGCCGCCGCGGCCGTGCCCGGCTTCACCGTCGACGACGACAACCGCTCCGACGTCCTCGCGCTCTGCCGCCGCCTCGACGGCATCCCGCTGGCCATCGAACTGGCCGTCAGCCGGCTGCGGGTGCTCTCGCCCGAGGAGATGCTCAACCGGCTCGACCACCGCTTCCAGTTGCTCACCGGCGGCCGGCGCACCGCCGTGCCGCGCCACCAGACGCTGCGCACCACCATCGGCTGGAGCTACGAGCTGTCCACCGCGCCCGAGCGGCTGCTGTGGTCCCGGCTCGCGGTGTGCGCCGGGGAGTTCAGCCTGGAGGTCGCCGAGGCGGTGGGCGCGGAGGGGGCGCTGCCCGTCGAGGGCGTGCTCGACGCGCTGATCGGGCTGGTGGAGAAGTCCGTGGTGCTGCGGGTGGAGTCCGAGGACGGCACCCGCTACCGGATGCTCAACACCATCCGCGAGTTCGGCCTCGAACAGCTCGGCCCCGGCACGGAGGCGGAGCGGACCCGGCGCCGGCACCGCGACCACTTCCTGCGCCGGGCGCGGCTGTTCGACGCCGAGTGGACCGGCGACCGGCAGGCGGTGCTGCTGCGGCAGATGGTGCGCGACCAGGCGGACGTACGGGTCGCGCTGGAGTTCTGCGTCGCCGACCCGGCCGACGGCTCCGCGGGCCTGAAGATGGCCACGATGCTGTGGGGCTACTGGCACTGCACCGGGCTGCTCACCGAGGGCCGCTACTGGCTGCGCCGCGCCCTCGACCGCTGCCCGGAGGACCGCCGCGAGCGGGTCAAGGCGCTCTGGCTGACCTCCTGGTTCATGGACATGCAGGGCGAGCGCGGCGACACCTTCGCGCTGCTGGACGAGGCCGAGGCCCTCGCGCTGCGCATGGACGACCGCGCGGGGCTCGCCTGGACCCGTACCTTCCGCCACCACTCCCGCTACTTCCGCGGCCGGGCCGACGGCGTCGCCGAGGGCTTCGAGGCGGCCCGCCGGGAGATGGCCGAGCAGGGCGACGCGACCGGGCTGCTGATGATCGGCTTCATCGCGGGCCTCTTCCACGTCCTCAACGGCGGTACGGGCGAGGGCCTCACACTCAGCGAGGACTCGCTGCGGCGCAACGCGGACACCCCCGCCGAACTGTGGTCGCGCGGCTGGGCGCTGTGGGTCAAGAGCATCGGCCTGTGGCAGAAGGGCGAGCAACTGGAGAGCATCGAGTGCGCCCGGCAGGGCATCCGCGCCAAGGCCGTGCTGCACGACCTGATGGGCATCGCGCACTTCCTGGAGGGCTTCGCCTGGCGGGCCGCGGAGCTGCGGCACTTCGAGCGGGTGGCCGCGCTCCAGGGCGCGGCGGACGCGCTGTGGCGCCGGGCGGTCAAGGAGGCCCGGTTCGGCATCCCCGTCCTGCACGACCTGCACGGCGGCGCGGCGGACGCGGCGCGCGAGGCGCTGGGCAACGACGGCTACGACACCGCGTTCCGCGAGGGCGGCCGGCTGCCCACCGACGCCGCCGTGGCGCTGGCGCTCGCCGACGAGGCGGCGCCGGCCGCGCCGGCGGCCCCGGCGCAGCCGCCGGGCGCGGGCGACGGTCTCACGCCGCGGCAGCGGCAGGTGGCGGCGCTGGTGGCCAGAGGGCTGACGAACCGGGAGATCGCCGAGAAGCTGGTGATCTCCAAGCGCACGGTGGACGCGCACGTGGAGCACATCCTCGCCAAGTTCGGCTTCACCTCGCGCTCCCAGATCCCGGCCGTCCTGTCCGCCCCTGTGCAGGCGGTGCCGGAGTGAGGCCGGCGGCCCGGTCCGTACGCGAGGAGCCTCGCCGCCGTACGGAACGGGCCCCGCGATGCTGCGGGTGCTACAGGTCGTCGGGGTCGGCGCGCTCCAGCGCGGGGCGCGGGCCCGGCGCCACCTCGTCCAGCAGGTAGTCCGCCGCGACGGTGTCCGTGACCAGGCTGGTGACCAGGCCAGAGCGCAGCACCGCCACGATCGCCTCGCGCTTGCGCGCGCCCCCGGCGATGGCGACCACCTCGGGGATCCGGCGCAGCCGGTCCGCCTCCACGGTGATGCAGCGCTCCCCCAGGTCGCGGCCGATGCGCCGGCCGTCGGCGTCGAAGAGGTGCGCGGACATCTCGGCGGCGGCGCCCAGCGAGGCGTAGTGTTCGCGCTCCTCCTCGGAGAGCATGTCGTGGACGGTGGAGATGCCCTCTTCCCAGGAGCCGATGGAGACGGCGGCGACGGTCACCTTGTCGAAGTACTCGAAGGCGCGGGCCACCCCGGTCTGGCTGCGCAGCGCGGTGGCGGTGGCGGCGTCGGGCAGCAGCATGGGGGCGTAGATGGGGTGGGCCTCGCCGCCGGCGACCTCGGCGGCCCGGCGCACGGCCTCCACGGACCCGCGCTCGGCGGTGCCCGCGTCGTAGACGCCGGTGAGCTGCACGACGGTGCACGGGGGCAGCCGGTGCAGCGCCTGCGCCATGTTGATGGTGGACCGGCCCCAGGCCAGGCCCAGCACGTCGCCCTCGGTGACCAGCTCGGCGAGCAGGTCGGCGGCGACGCTGCCGAGGTTCTCCGGGTCGCGGGTGTCGGGCACGGCGTCGGCCGGCGCCTCCACGACGACGGCGTGGCGCAGGCCGAAGCGGGCGCGCAGGGCGTCGGAGCGCTCGGCGTCCAGCTCGGCGGGGACGCGGATCTCGATCCGTACGAGGTCGCGTTCCAGCGCGGTCTCCAGCACCCGGGCGACCTTGAAGCGGCTGACCCCGAACTCGTCGGCGATCTGGATCTTGGACTTGCCCTCAAGGTAGAAACGGCGAGCCATCGCCGCCGCCTGTACCAGCTCCGCGGGTCCCATCCGCGCAGCCGTCCGGCCCGTCGACACCGCGATCTCCTTTGCTCTCCCCAGCGGCGCTGCTCGGAAGGCGCTGCTTCAGTGGTCCATACTTTCACGATCCGCGTCCGCAGGCGCCGGCTCCGAGAGGCCGGGACCGCGGGCGCGGGCTGCGGCGGCGGTACGCGCGGACGCTAGTGGCAGCCGGTCGCCCAGACCGCCCCCTCGCCCGCCGCCGTCGCCTGGGCGCGCAGCGCCGCCACGGCGGCGGCCGGGTCCTCGGCCCCGTACACCGCGGAGCCCGCGACGAACACGTCCGCGCCCGCCTCGGCGCACCGCTCGATGGTCTCGGCGGAGACCCCGCCGTCGACCTGGAGCCACAGCTCCAGGCCGTGCTTGGCGATCAGCTCCCGGGTGCGGCGCACCTTGGGCAGCATGATGTCCAGGAACGCCTGGCCGCCGAAGCCCGGCTCGACGGTCATGACCAGCAGCATGTCCAGCTCGGGCAGCAGATCCTCGTACGGCTCGACCGGGGTCGCGGGCTTGAGCGCCATGGCGGCGCGCGCGCCCTTCGCGCGCAGCTCGCGCGCCAGGCGCACGGGCGCGGCGGCGGCCTCGACGTGGAAGGTCACGGAGCCGGCGCCCGCGTCCACGAACGCGGGGGCCCAGCGGTCCGGCTCCTCGATCATCAGGTGGCAGTCCAGCGGGGTGTCGGTGGCCCGGCGCAGCGACTCGACGACCGGGACGCCGAGGGTCAGGTTGGGCACGAAGTGGTTGTCCATGACGTCGACGTGGAGCCAGTCGGCGCCGGAGACGGCGTCCGCCTCCTCGGCGAGCCGCGCGAAGTCGGCGGACAGGATGCTGGGGTTGATCTGGACGGCCATGCCCCCAGCCTGCCACGTCCGGGGGGCGGCAAGGGCCGCGGTCCCCGTGCTGCCACTCCCCGTTCACCGCGCGGGGGCCGGAATGTCGGTTCGGTGCCGGTCCCTCCGCCCGGGGCGGCGGGACCGGGGCTCAGCCCGTGCGGCGCAGCAGCGCGAGGTACATGGCGTCGGTGCCGTGGCGGTGCGGCCAGAGCTGGACGTCCGGGCCGTCGCCGAGGTCCGGTACGCCGGGCAGCAGCGGGCGGGCGTCGAGCAGCTCGGCGGCGGGGGCGCCGGCCGCCTTGAGCGCGTCGTCGACGACGGCGCGGGTCTCGGCGGGGTGCGGGGAGCAGGTCACGTAGCCGACGACGCCCCCGGTGCGTACCGCCCGCAGCGCGTCCTCCAGCAGCGCCCGCTGGAGCGGCGCGAAGCCCTCCAGGTCCTCCGGGCGGCGGCGCCAGCGGGCCTCGGGGCGGCGGCGCAGGGCGCCCAGGCCCGTACAGGGGACGTCAACCAGGACGCGGTCGAAGCCGCCGGGCCGCCAGGCCGGGCGGGTGCCGTCGGCGACGACGACCTGGTACGGGCCCGGGTTGCCGGCCAGCGCGCGGGCGACCAGCCGGGCCCGGTGCGGCTGCTTCTCGGCCGCCACCAGCGCCGCCCCGCGCTCCGCGGCCAGCGCCGCCAGCAGCGCCGCCTTGCCGCCCGGGCCCGCGCAGCCGTCGAGCCAGCGGGTGTCGGGGCCCTCCAGGGGCGCGTTGGCCAGCGCCAGCGCGACGAGCTGGCTGCCCTCGTCCTGCACGCCGGCCCGCCCGTCGCGCACCGCGTCCAGTGCGCCCGGGTCGCCGCCCTCGGCCAGCCGCACGGCGTACGGGGACCAGCGCCCCGGCAGCGTGTCGGCACCGCTCAGCTCGGCCGGCGTGGCCCGGCCGGGGCGGGCGACGAGGGTGACCTCGGGCCGCTCGTTGTCGGCGGCGAGCAGCTCCTCCATCCCGGCCCGGCCGCCGCCGAGGGCGTCCCAGAGGGCGGAGACGATCCAGCGGGGGTGGGAGTGGACGGCGGCCAGGTGCTCCTCGGGGTCCTCGTCGTACGGCGGTGCCACCTCGGCCAGCCAGGCGTCCAGGTCGCGGGCGGCGATCCGGCGCAGCACCGCGTTGACGAACCGCGCCCGCCCGTCGCCGAGCACCACCCGCGCCAGCTCCACCGACGCCGAGACGGCGGCGTGCGAGGGGATGCGGGTGCCGAGGAGCTGGTGGGCGCCGAGGCTGAGGACGTCCAGCACCTCCGGGTCGACCTCGCGCAGGGGGCGGTCGACGCAGGCGGCGATGATCCGGTCGTACGTGCCCTGGCGGCGCAGCGTGCCGTAGACCAGCTCGGTGGCCAGCGCCGCGTCGCGGGCGTCGAAGCCGTCGCGCCGGCGGGCCTGCCGGAGCATGGGCGGCAGCACGAGGTTGGCGTAGGCGTCGCGCTCGTCGACCGCGCGCAGCGCGTCGTAGGCGAGGATCCGTACGGGGTCCTTCTGCGGCCTGCGGTAGGGCTTGGCGGGCCGGCGACGGCGCGGCTGGTCGCTCACGTGAAATGTGCTCCGGGGCTGGCAGTTGCGTACACCGGAAGCCTACGCCCCGGCCGGTCCGGGGCCGTCGCCGAGGCGTTCGCCGGAGGCGATGCGCACGCCGCGCGCCCAGTCCGCCGCCGCCATCGGCCGCTTGCCCTGGGCCTGCACCCACTGGAGCTCCACGGCGTACGAACCGGTGCCGACGTGCACCGCGGACTTCGACACGGCCAGCTCGCCGGGCGCCAGGTCCGTGCGCTCGGGGCGCGGGGTGACGACGCGGATCTTCAGCCGCTCGCCGCGGAACGTCGTCCACGCGCCGGGCGCCGGCGCGCAGCCGCGCACCACCCGGTCGACGCGCAGCGCGGGGGCGGCGAAGTCCAGCCGCGCGTCGTCCACCTGGATCTTCGGCGCCGACGTCACGCCCTCGGCGGGCTGCGGTACGGCCTGGAGGCTGCCGTCCTCGATCCCGTCCATGGTGGCGGCGAGCAGCCCGGCGCCGGCCATGGCCAGCCGGGTCAGCAGGTCGCCGCTGGTGTCGGTGGGCCGCACCTGCTCGGTGACGACGCCGAACACCGGCCCGGAGTCGAGCCCTTCCTCGATCCGGAAGGTGGTCGCGCCGGTCACCTCGTCGCCGGCGAGGATCGCGTGCTGCACGGGCGCGGCGCCGCGCCAGGCGGGCAGCAGCGAGAAGTGCAGGTTGACCCAGCCGTGCGCGGGGATGTCGAGCGCGGGCCCGGGCAGCAGGGCGCCGTAGGCGACGACGGGGCAGCAGTCGGGGCCGATGGCGCGCAGCCGGTCCAGGAACTCCGGCTCCTTGGGCCGCCCGGGCTTCAGCGCCTCGATGCCGGCCTCCGCGGCCCGCTGCGCGACCGGGCTCGCCACCAGCCGCCGGCCCCGTCCGGCGGGCGCGTCGGGCCGGGTGACGACGGCGACGACCTCGTGCCGGTCCGACGCCAGCAGGGCGTCGAGGGCGGGTACGGCGACTTCGGGCGTACCGGCGAAAACGAGCCTCATGGGTGGTGCGGTTCCTCTCGGCGGCGGCGGAAGCGGGTGCGTCGTGCGGCGCGGCGGCGACGGGGTGCGCCAAGTCTAGGACCCGGCGCAGGCCGGCCCGGGGGCGGGCACGGGCGGAAGGTCAGGGTCCGGATACGCCAGGGGCGTGCGGTCGGCCGCACGCTCCCGGCCGCCGAGCGCGCGCCCCCGACCCGTGACCGCCGAGTAGATCTCGCGTTGCTCAGTCAGGAAAGTGAAAAGTGACCGAAACGGGCCGCTGTGCGGCCCGATCCGAACGACGCCGGTTCGAGAGGCTTCTCCATGGCCGACCACGCAAGCCACGACGCCCAGGCGCGGGCGAGCCTTCAGCTCCTGGTACGGGACATCGAAAGGGTGCGCAGGCAGGTCGACGCGCTGCGCACCCTGACCGCCCAGCTTGGCAACGTCTACCGCCCCCGGCGGACGGGCCCGTCCGCGGGCTTCGTCGTGTACGGGCGGGCCCCGGCGCCCACGGTGCGGCTCGCCCAGGAGCTGCGGGACAGCGTCGAGACGCTGGTGACCGCGGCCGTCGACTTCGACCGCTCGCTCGGCTTCTCCTGGGATGCGGTGGGCTCGGCGCTGGGCGTCACCAAGCAGGCGGTGCACCGCCGTTACGGCACCCGCCGCGCGCAGCAGCCGGGCCGCGACGACGGCGCCGTCGAGACCGCGGGGCCCGGACCCGTCGTGCCCGGCGCCGAGGGGCGCATGCCCGCCGGCACGCTCCCGGTCGTCCCGGCGGCGCGCCCGGCCCCGGGCGGTCCGCCGCCGCCCCAGGCCGCGGCGGACGCGGTCGCCGTCACGCAGTCCTGACCGGAGGCGGCGGGCGGCGTACGCGCACGGCGGGCCGGCCGCGGTGAACGGCGCGGCGGGCCGGGCGGCGGTTCAGCCGATGTCCGGCGGGTCGATGCGGATCCGCAGGGGCGGGCCCGTACGGCGGGCCATGCGGGCCGCCTGCGCCGCCTTCAGCGCCGCCGCGAGGGCTGCCCCGTGGCCCGGCGGTACGCGCAGCAGCATCCGCTCCCACGACTCCCCCGGCGCCGGCCCCCCGCCCGCCGCGCCCCGCGGGCCGGCCGGCGACTCCGGCACCGGCACGGGGCCCAGCACCTCCGTCGACGGCGGCAGCCCGGCGTCGCTCACGAACGCCGTGACCGCCTCGCCCGGCCCCCAGACCGCCGCCATCCGGGAGACCGGCGGGAAGCCCAGCTCCGCCCGCTCCCCCAGCTCCGTACGCGCGAAGCCCGCCGGGTCCCAGCGCACCAGCGCCTGCACCGGCCGCTGCGCCGGGTCCGCGACGACCGCCGCGACCCCGCCGGCCGCCGACCCGCGGACCAGCGCGGCGGCCGTCAGCCAGCGCCGCAGCGCCTCCTCGCCGGCCCGCAGGTCCGGGCGGTTGAGCAGCGCCCAGCCGTCGAGCAGCAGCGCCGCGGCGTAGCCGCCCTCCGCGACGGGCTCGGCGCCCGGCGTGCTGACGACCAGCGCCGGAGCGTCCGGCACCCGCGCCAGCACATGGTCGCGGCCGGAGGTACGCACCGGCACCGACGGGAACGCCCGGCCCAGCTCCTCCGCCGTCCGCCGGGCACCGACGACCTGCGCGCGCAGCCGCGTGCCGCCGCACTCGGGGCAGTGCCAGGCGTCCTCCCGCGTCGCGCACCAGCCGCACACCAGCGCCTCCCGGCGGCCCTCGCCGACCAGCGGCCCGGCACAGCGGACGCACCGCGCGGGCGCGCGGCAGCGGGCGCAGGCCAGCCGGGGCGCGTACCCGCGGCGCGGCACCTGCACCAGGACCGGGCCCGAGCGCAGCCCCTCCCGCGCGACCTGCCACGCGAGCGTCGGCAGCCGGGCGGCGCGGGCCGCCGCGTCCCGGGCCTGCTCGCTGTCGCCGACCGTGCGGACAAGGGGGGCCGCCGCCCGTACCGTCTCGCGGGGGGCGGCCACGGGCTGGGCCCAGCCGCTCTCGACGTAGCGGGCGGCCTCGACGCTGCACGCGTGGCCGCCGACGAGGAGCGCGGCGTGCTCGCGGGCGGCGCGCAGGGCCAGGATCTCGCGGGCGTGCGGCTGCGGGGCGCGGTCGTCGGCGTGGGAGGTGTCGGCGTCGTCCCAGATGGCGGCGAGCCCGAGGTCCCGTACGGGCGCGAAGGCGGCGGCCCGGGTGCCGACGACGCCGCGGACGGCGCCGCGGCTGACGGCGAGCCAGCGGCGGTAGCGGGCCTCGGGCCCGGCGTCGGCGGTGAGCAGCACGTGCCGGCCGCGGCCGACGAGAGCGGTCAGCGCCTCGTCGACGCGGGCGGCGGCGCGGCCGTCGGGCAGCACGGCGAGGGCGCCGCGGCCGGCGGCGAGCGCGGCGGCCAGCGCGCGGGCCAGCTCGTCCGGCCAGTCCGGGCCCGGCAGCGCCGTCCACACCGCCCGCGGGCCGCCGCCGTCGGCCAGCGCGGCGAGCAGGTCGGGGCCGTTCCCGTAGCGCGCCCAGCCGCCGGGGCCGGGGGCCGGGGGCGGCGGGAGCGGGTCGGGCGAGGGCCTCTTCTCGGCGCGGGCCATCCGCGGCGGCAGGGCGAGCTGGACGACGTCGGCGAGGGCGCCGGCGTACCGGTCGGCGACGGCCTGGCACAGGCCCAGGAGCTGCTCACCGAGGACGGGCTCCGGCGAGAGGACCTGGGCGATCGGTGCGAGGGTGCCGGTGAAGTCGCTGTCGGCGCGGCGCTCGACGACGTACCCGTTGATCAGCCCGCCGCCCTCGCGGCGCCCCTCGCGCTCGCCGGCGCCGAAGCGCACGCGCACGCGCACGCCGGGGCGCGCCTCGGCGTCCATGGCGGCGGGCACCGCGTAGTCGAAGAGGCGGTCGAGGTGGAGCAGTCCCTTGTCGACGAGGACGCGGGCGACCGGCAGCTCCTCGGCCAGCGCGGCGCCGCGCCAGGTGCGCGGGCGGGCGCGCGGGCCCCTTGCCTTGCGCACGGTCTCCCGGATGAGGGCGAGCTGCTCCGCGCCCTCGGGTTCCGCCTCCCGGCCGTCGTCGCTGGTCACCTCTCCGTCCTACCAGACGCGGCGGACACCCCGGCCGGCAGACCGCCGGGGCCGCCGGCCGGGTGGCCTGACGGGCCGCTGGACAGCCCGAGGCCCCGGACCGGGGTCCGGGGCCTCGGGACGCGCGGAGCGGAGTGCCGGCTCAGATGCCGGCGGCCTTGCGCAGCGCGTCGACGCGGTCGGTCTTCTCCCAGGTGAAGTCGCCGAGCGGGCGGCCGAAGTGGCCGTACGCGGCGGTCTGGGAGTAGATCGGGCGCAGCAGGTCCAGGTCGCGGATGAGCGCCGCCGGGCGGAGGTCGAAGACCTCGGAGATGGCGGACTCGATCTTCTCGACGTCGACCGTGGCGGTGCCGAAGGTCTCCACGAAGAGGCCGACCGGCTCGGCCTTGCCGATCGCGTACGCCACCTGCACCTCGCAGCGCGAGGCGAGGCCGGCGGCCACCACGTTCTTGGCGACCCAGCGCATGGCGTAGGCGGCGGAGCGGTCGACCTTGGACGGGTCCTTGCCGGAGAAGGCGCCGCCGCCGTGCCGGGCCATGCCGCCGTAGGTGTCGATGATGATCTTGCGCCCGGTGAGCCCGGCGTCGCCCATGGGGCCGCCGATCTCGAACCGGCCGGTGGGGTTGACCAGCAGGCGGTAGCCCTCGGTGTCCAGCTTGATGCCGTCCTCCAGGAGCGCCTTCAGCTCCGGCTCCACGACGAACTCGCGGATGTCGGGGGTCAGCAGCGAGTCGAGGTCGATGTCCGAGGCGTGCTGCGAGGAGACGACGACGGTGTCGAGGCGGACCGCCTTGTCGCCGTTGTACTCGATGGTGACCTGTGTCTTGCCGTCGGGGCGCAGGTAGGGGATGGTCCCGTTCTTGCGGACCTCGCTGAGCCGCGCGGCCAGCCGGTGCGCCAGGTGGATGGGCAGCGGCATCAGCTCGGGCGTCTCGTCGCAGGCGTAGCCGAACATCAGGCCCTGGTCGCCGGCGCCCTGGAGGTCGAGGTCGTCGCCGCCGGAACCCTCGACGCGGCTCTCGTACGCGGTGTCCACGCCCTGGGCGATGTCCGGCGACTGGGCGCCGATGGAGACGGAGACACCGCAGGAGGCGCCGTCGAAGCCCTTCTTCGAGGAGTCGTAGCCGATTTCGAGGATCTTGTTGCGCACGAGGGTCGCGATGTCCGCGTAACCGGAGGTGGTCACCTCACCGGCCACGTGCACCTGGCCGGTGGTGATCAGCGTCTCGACGGCGACGCGGGAGTGCGGGTCGTCCTTGATGAGGGCGTCGAGGATGGCGTCGCTGATCTGGTCAGCGATCTTGTCGGGGTGGCCCTCGGTAACGGACTCCGAGGTGAAAAGGCGGCGGGACACATCGCTCCCCACGGTTGCAGCGGCTGCTGGCTGATCGGTTGCGGACCCGGGCCGGGTGCTCCCGGGACGGGCCCGCGGGCCATTTTATCCGGGAGTTTCGCCCAGGGGACAACCCGTCTCGGTCCCTGGATGCCTGTTGACCTGGGGAACCGCAGGTTTCCGCACGAGTAGCGCCGGAAAGCAGCAATAACTTGCCCGGAGTGTCGACAGGGGATGACTCAAGCGAGCGTTTCCCCTACGAGATCCCACACCACGTCGGCCAGCGCCTCCTTCGGACCGTACGGCACGGCCACCTCGCGCCCGTCGGCGGTGAGGATCACGGCCTCGTTGCCGTCGGAACCGAACGCCTTGGTCTCACCCACCTCGTTGACGACGAGCAGGTCGCAGCCCTTGCGGGCGAGTTTGGCGCGGCCGTTGGCGAGCACGTCGTCGGTCTCGGCGGCGAAGCCGACGACGACCTGCCCGGCGCGCGGCCGGTCGGCGGAGATCCCGGCCAGGATGTCGGGGTTGCGGGTGAGCGCGATCGGCTCCGGCTCGCGGTCGTCCTTCTTCTTGATCTTGCCTGTGGCGTACGTCACAGGGCGGAAGTCCGCGACGGCGGCGGCCATGACGACGGCGTCGGCGTCGGCCGCGGCCTTCACCACGGCCTCCTGGAGCTCCACGGTGGTGCCGACGCGGACGACGTCCGCGCCCGCGGGGTCGGGCAGCGCGGTGTTCGCGGCCAGCAGGGTGACCCGCGCGCCGCGGGCGACGGCGGTACGGGCCAGGGCGTAGCCCTGCCGGCCGGAGGAGCGGTTGCCCAGGAAGCGCACGGGGTCCAGCGGCTCGCGGGTGCCGCCCGCGCTGACGACGACGTGCCGGCCGGCCAGGTCGGGGGCCAGGCCCTCGGCGCCGCGGGCGAGCACGCGGCGGCAGACCTCGAAGATCTCCGCCGGCTCCGGCAGCCGGCCCTTGCCGGTGTCGGCGCCGGTGAGCCGGCCGACGGCGGGCTCGATGACGACGGCGCCGCGGGCGCGCAGCGTGGCGACGTTGGCCCGGGTGGCGGGGTGCTCCCACATCTCGGTGTGCATGGCCGGCGCGAAGACTACCGGACAGGAGGCGGTGAGCAGCGTGTTCGTCAGCAGGTCGTCGGCCAGGCCGTGGGCGGCCCTGGCGAGCAGGTCGGCGGTGGCGGGGGCGACGACCACGAGGTCGGCCCGCCGGCCGATCCGCACGTGCGGGACCTCGTGTACGTCCGCCCAGGTCTCGGTGGCGGCGGGGCGGCCGGAGAGCGCCGCCCAGGTGGCCTCGCCGACGAAGTGCAGCGCGGCGGCCGTGGGCACGGCCCGTACCGCGTGGCCGGACTCCGCGAACAGCCGCAGCAGCTCGCACGCCTTGTACGCGGCGATGCCGCCGCTGACGCCCAGCACCACCTCGGCCGGTGCCGTCTCCGTCGCCGCCTGCGCCATGTCCCGCTCCCCACCGCTCGTCGTCTCCACCCCCCATGACACACCACGGGCCCGGCAGCCGCGCTGCCGGGCCCGTGGGACGAGGGATGCCTACTGCGCGGGGCCCTCGGTGGCCTCGGAGGTCAGCAGACCCGCGTTGATCTCGCGGAGCGCGATCGACAGCGGCTTCTCGTGCACATGCGTGTCCACCAGGGGGCCGACGTACTCCAGCAGGCCCTCGCCGAGCTGGGAGTAGTACGCATTGATCTGCCGCGCGCGCTTCGCCGCGTAGATCACGAGGCTGTACTTGGAGTCGGTCGCCTCAAGCAGCTCGTCGATCGGCGGGTTGATGATGCCCTCGGGCGCGGTGATGGGAGAGGACAACCTATCCAGCCTTCCAGTGGAACTTCACGAATCAAACCTGCATCAAGGCTAGCAGCTCGGCGGAGACGTCCTCGACGGAGGTGTTGACCAGGGTGGCGTCGAACTCCTCCTCGGCCGCCAGCTCCGTACGGGCCGCGGCCAGCCGGCGCTCGATGACCTCGGGCGGCTCGGTGCCCCGCCCGGTCAGCCGGCGCACCAGCTCCTCCCAGTTCGGCGGCGCGAGGAAGACCAGCAGTGCGTCCGGCTTGCTCTCCCGGACCAGCCGCGCCCCCTGGAGGTCGATCTCCAGCAGCACGG
The DNA here is from genome assembly GCF_045781775.1 of Streptomyces sp. 184. NCBI lineage: Bacteria > Bacillati > Actinomycetota > Actinomycetes > Kitasatosporales > Streptomycetaceae > Streptomyces > Streptomyces sp. 184. Next base: position 4,928,686 of record NZ_CP123230.1, read on the forward strand.
GCTCACCGGAGTCCAGCCGCTCCAGCACGGGCCCGCGCGGGGTGCCGTACCGGTTGCCGGAGAACTCCGCCCACTCCAGCAGCTCGCCGTTGGCGACGAGCTTGTCGAACTCGTCGTCGCTGACGAAGAAGTACTGGACGCCGTGCCGTTCGCCGGGGCGCGGTCTGCGGGTCGTCGCGGAGACCGAGAGCCACACCTCGGGATGGACCTTGCGCAGATGCGCGACGACCGTGCTCTTGCCGACCCCGGAGGGGCCGGAGAGCACGGTCAGCCGCGGACGATCTGCCGGCGGGACGGGGGCCGCCCCCCGGGAGAAGGCTGTACTCATGCAGCGATTATCCCGGTTTCCGGGAGTGCCTCGGAACGTCAGGAACCGGTGCTGCCGAACTCGCGTTCCAGCGAGGCGATCTGGTTGGAGCCCAGACCGCGCACACGACGGCTCTCTGAGATGCCGAGACGCTCCATGATCTGCTTGGCGCGCACCTTGCCTACGCCGGGCATGGACTCAAGGAGGGCGGAGACCTTCATCTTGCCGATGACGTCGTTCTCCTGGCCCTGCTTGATGACGTCGTGCAGGGAAGCGCCGGAGTGCTTCAGCCGATTCTTGACCTCGGCGCGCTCCCGGCGAGCCGCTGCGGCCTTCTCGAGCGCGGCTGCGCGCTGTTCAGGGGTAAGGGGCGGAAGAGCCACGCCTACGTCACCTCGGATGTCGAACTAATCGGATATGGAACGGTGTGGAACCTAGTGGGCCCGCACCTGCGGAGCAACGAGCAACGCGCTGGTGCCCGCGCTCTGATGACGGAGACTAGCGGCCGAGACCGCGCCAGTCAGCGAGAACAGACGAAAAGTCCTGGTCAGACTCAAGTTCCGCGACAAGTTCTGGGCATATCACCCGGTTTATGAGGATACGTTCCGTACGTCATCGGCCAATTGTTCGGCCGCCGCCCGCAGCCTCGCGATATCCGGTCCGTGCGCCAGCACCGACCGGCTTGCGTTCGGCAGGACTTGGGGCAGCACGGCGCCGAAGACCCGCGGGAGGTCCGCCGGCGCCGCACCCTGGGCGCCGATGCCGGGGGCCAGCAGCGGGCCGTTCACGGCCAGGTCGGCGCCGGCCTCGGCGAGGGTGGCACCGACGACGGCGCCGACCGAACCGAGCGGCTCGGCGCCCCGGTTCTCGGCGGCGATGTGGTCCAGCATCGTCTGCGCGACCGTCCGCGCGCCGTGCGCGCCGTGCACCGCGGCGCGCTGCACCTCCGCGCCCTCCGGGTTGGAGGTGAGCGTGACGACGAAGATGCCGGCTCCTGCGGCCCTGGCGGCGTCCAGCGCCGGGCGCAGCGACTCGTACCCGAGGTAGGGCGTGACGGTCAGCGCGTCGGAGCGCAGCGGCGCGTCCTTGTCGAGGTACGCGGCGGCGTAGCCGCCCATGGTCGAGCCGATGTCGCCGCGCTTGGCGTCCATGAGGACCAGCGCGCCGGCCGCGCGCGCCACCGTGACGGCCTTCTCCAGGACGGCGACGCCGCGGGAGCCGAAGCGCTCGAAGAAGGCGGACTGCGGCTTGAGCACGGCGACACGGTCGGCCAGCGCCTCCACGACGGTCATCGTGAACCGCTCCAGCCCCGCCGGGTCGTCCGGCAGCTCCCAGCGGGCGAGCAGCGAGGCGTGCGGGTCGATGCCGACGCAGAGCTGGCCGCGGGTGTCCATCGCGCGGCGCAGCCGGAGGCCGAAGGGCTCGGGGGGCTCGGGGTTCATGCGGTCGCCTTCCTGACGTCGGCGCCGACGGCGTCGGCGAGGGTGGCGTACGGGGACGCGGCGAGCAGTTCCGCCAGGCCGCGGTGGATCCTGCGGGGCCACAGCGGCCCCTCGTAGACGAAGGCGCTGTAGCCCTGGACGAGGGTGGCGCCGGCGAGGATGCGCTCCCAGGCGTGTGCGGCGCTCTCCACGCCGCCGGCGCCCACGAGCACGATGCCGTGCTCGCCGGGCGCGCCCACGCGGGCGTAGAGGCGGCGCAGCACCTCCAGGGAGCGCCGCCGCAGCGGCGCTCCGGACAGGCCGCCGGCGCCGATGGACTCGACGCGGGCCGCCGCGGTGGCCAGGCCGTCGCGGGCAACGGTGGTGTTGGTGGCGATGATGCCGTCGAGGCCCAGTTCCAGGGCCAGGTCGGCGACCGCGTCGACGTCCTCGTCGGCGAGGTCGGGGGCGATCTTGACCAGCAGCGGTACGCGCCCGCGGGCGCCCGGCGCGGCGGCCGGGGGGCCGGCGATGGGGGTACCGCCCATGCCCTCAGGGCTATGGGGGAGGTCGGCGGCGGCGCGGACCGCCTGGAGCAGCGGGCGCAGGTGCTCGACGGCCTGGAGGTCGCGCAGGCCCGGCGTGTTGGGCGAGGAGACGTTGACGACGAGGTAGTCGGCGTGGCCGGCGAGCCTTTCCGTGGAGGTGACGTAGTCCTGGATCGCACCCGATTCGGGGACGGCCCTGGACTTGCCGATGTTGACGCCGACGACGGCGTCCGGCCGGTACGGGGTGCGCTGCCCTCCCCCGAAGCCCAAAAGGCGTGGGCGGTGCCCCCATCGGCGGCGGGCGAGGCGGGCCGCGACGGCGGCGGAGCCGTCGTTGTTGAAGCCCATGCGGTTGACCAGCGCCCGGTCCGGGATCAGCCGGAACAGCCGGGTCGGCTCGTTGCCGGCCTGGGGGCGGGCGGTGACGGTGCCGATCTCGACGAAGTCGAAGCCGAGCATGGTCAGTCCGTCGACGCCGACCGCGTTCTTGTCGAAGCCCGCGGCGAGCCCGAAGGGGCCGGGGAAGTCGATGCCGAGCGCGTGGACGGCGAGTTCGGGGTGGCGGGGTGCGGCGGTGACGCGCACCGCGCTGCGCACGCCGGGCGCGGCGGCGGCGCCGCGGATGGCCGCGAACGCCAGGCCGTGGGCCCGCTCGGGGTCCATGCGGGCGAGGACGCTGCGGAAGAGCAAGGGGTACATATGGGACCTTCGGCTGCTTCGGGTGCCGTGCCCGCCGGCCCGGTGGGGGCCGGCGGGGCTCGGGACTGCTCGGGGGCCGCGGCCGCCCGGGGGGGGGCCGCTTCCCGGTTTCCGGTTCCGTTCCCGGTTCCGGTTCGGATCTCGGTTCCGGTTTGCAGGGCTACCGGGCGCGGGCCTCGGTGAGGTGCTCGGCGTGTTCCTGGAGGGAGCGCACCCCCACCTCGCCGCGGGTCAGCGCCTCGATGCCCTGGACGGCGGCGGCCAGCGCCTGCACCGTCGTCAGGCACGGCACCCCGCGGGCGACGGCGGCGGTGCGGATGTCGTAGCCGTCGAGCCGGCCGCCGGTGCCGTACGGGGTGTTGACGATGAGGTCGACGTCGCCGTCGTGGATCAGTTGCACGATCGTCCGCTCGCCGTTCGGACCCGGGCCCTCCGAGTGCTTGCGTACGACGGTGGCGGCGATCCCGTTGCGCCTGAGCACCTCGGCGGTGCCGGAGGTGGCCAGCAGCTCGAAGCCGTGCTGGACCAGCTCGCGGGCCGGGAAGACCATCGAGCGCTTGTCGCGGTTGGCGACCGAGACGAACGCCCGCCCGCGGGTGGGCAGCGCCCCGTACGCGGCGGCCTGCGACTTGGCGTACGCGGTGCCGAAGACGCCGTCGATGCCCATGACCTCGCCGGTGGAGCGCATCTCCGGGCCGAGCACCGTGTCGACGCCGCGGCCGTGGATGTCGCGGAAGCGCGTCCACGGCAGCACGGCCTCCTTCACCGAGATCGGCGCGTCCAGCGGCAGCGTGCCGCCGTCGCCGGTGGCCGGCAGCATGCCCTCCGCGCGCAGCTCGGCGACCGTGGCCCCGAGCGAGATGCGGGCGGCGGCCTTGGCCAGCGGCACGGCGGTGGCCTTGGAGGTGAAGGGGACGGTGCGCGAGGCGCGCGGGTTGGCCTCCAGCACGTACAGGATGTCCCCGGCCAGCGCGAACTGGATGTTGATCAGCCCGCGTACGCCGACGCCGCGGGCGATGGCCTCGGTGGAGGCGCGCAGCCGCTTGATGTCGTGCCCGCCCAGGGTGATGGGGGGCAGCGCGCAGGCGGAGTCGCCGGAGTGGATCCCGGCCTCCTCGATGTGCTCCATGACGCCGCCGAGGTACAGCTCGTGGCCGTCGTAGAGCGCGTCCACGTCGATCTCGATGGTGTCGTCGAGGAACCGGTCGACGAGGACGGGGTGTTCGGAGATGAGCCCGGCGTGCCGCTCCAGGTACGCGGCCAGCGACGGCTCGTCGTAGACGATCTCCATGCCGCGCCCGCCGAGCACGTACGACGGGCGCACCATGACCGGGTAGCCGATGCCGGCGGCGATCTTCTTGGCCTCGGCGAAGGAGAACGCGGTGCCGTACTTGGGCGCCGGCAGCCCCGCCTCGGCGAGCACGCGGCCGAACGCGCCGCGGTCCTCGGCGGCGTGGATCGCCTCCGGCGGCGTGCCCACGACGGGCACGCCGTTGTCCTTCAGCGCCTGCGCGAGCCCCAGCGGGGTCTGCCCGCCCAGTTGGACGAGGACGCCGGCCACCGGGCCCGCCTGGGTCTCGGCGTGCACGACCTCCAGCACGTCCTCAAGCGTCAGCGGCTCGAAGTACAGCCGGTCTGAGGTGTCGTAGTCGGTGGAGACGGTCTCCGGGTTGCAGTTGACCATCACGGTCTCGTAGCCCGCCTCGCCGAGGGCGAAGGAGGCGTGGACGCAGGAGTAGTCGAACTCGATGCCCTGCCCGATGCGGTTGGGCCCGGAGCCCAGGATGATCACCGCGGGGCGCTCGCGCGGGGCGACCTCGGTCTCCTCGTCGTAGGACGAGTAGAGGTACGGGGTACGGGCGGCGAACTCGGCGGCGCAGGTGTCGACCGTCTTGTACACCGGGCGTACGCCCAGCGCGTGCCGCACCTCGCGCACCACGTCCTCGCGCAGCCCGCGCACGCCGGCGATCTGGGCGTCGGAGAAGCCGTGGCGCTTGGCGTACGCGAGGAGGCCCGGGTCGAGGTGGTCCGCGGCGGCCAGCTCGTCGGCGACCTCCTTGACCAGGAAGAACTGGTCGACGAACCAGGGGTCGATCCGCGTCGCCTCGTGCACCTCCTCCTGCGTGGCACCGGCCCGGATGGCGGCCATCACGGTGTTCAGCCGGCCGTCGGTGGGCACACCGGCCTTCGCGAGCAGGCCGGCCTTCTCCTCCGGTCCCGGCGGCGGGCCGGCGAAGTCGAACGGCGCGTCCGTCTTCTCGACCGAGCGCAGCGCCTTGTTGAGCGCCTCGGTGAAGTTGCGGCCGATGGCCATGGCCTCGCCGACCGACTTCATCGTGGTGGTGAGCGACGCGTCGGCGGCCGGGAACTTCTCGAAGGCGAAGCGGGGCACCTTCACCACCACGTAGTCGAGGGTGGGCTCGAAGGACGCGGGGGTCTCGCGCGTGATGTCGTTGGGGATCTCGTCGAGGGTGTAGCCGACGGCCAGCTTCGCGGCGATCTTGGCGATCGGGAAGCCGGTGGCCTTGGAGGCGAGCGCGGAGGAGCGGGAGACGCGCGGGTTCATCTCGATGACGACGACGCGGCCGTCCACCGGGTCGACGGCGAACTGGATGTTGCAGCCGCCGGTGTCGACCCCGACCTCGCGGATGACGGCGATGCCGATGTCGCGCAGGATCTGGTACTCACGGTCGGTGAGCGTCATCGACGGGGCGACGGTGACCGAGTCGCCGGTGTGCACGCCCATGGGGTCGAGGTTCTCGATGGAGCAGACGACCACGACGTTGTCGTGCTTGTCGCGCATCAGCTCCAGCTCGTACTCCTTCCACCCGAGGATCGACTCCTCCAGCAGCACCTCGGTGGTCGGCGAGAGCGCGAGCCCCTGGCCGGCGATGCGGCGCAGCTCCTCCTCGTCGTGCGCGAAGCCGGAGCCGGCGCCGCCCATGGTGAAGGAGGGGCGTACGACGACGGGGTAGCCGCCGAGTTCGGCGACACCCGCCAGCACCTCGTCCATGGAGTGGCAGATCACCGAGCGGGCGGACTCGCCGTGTCCGATCTTGCGGCGGACCTCCGCGACGACGTCCTTGAACTGGTCGCGGTCCTCGCCCTTCTGGATGGCCTCGACGTTGGCGCCGATCAGCTCCACACCGTACTTCTCCAGCACCCCCGCGTCGTGCAGGGAGACGGCTGTGTTGAGCGCGGTCTGCCCGCCGAGGGTGGGCAGCAGGGCGTCGGGGCGCTCGCGCGCGATGATCTTCTCGACGAACTCGGGCGTGATCGGCTCGACGTACGTGGCGTCGGCGATCTCCGGGTCGGTCATGATCGTCGCCGGGTTGGAGTTGACGAGCACCACGCGCAGGCCCTCGGCCCTCAGCACGCGGCACGCCTGGGTGCCGGAGTAGTCGAACTCGGCGGCCTGGCCGATGACGATCGGGCCCGAGCCGATGACCAGGACGGACCGGATATCGGTGCGCTTAGGCACGCTGGGCTCCCTGTTCTGCCTGTGCGGCCTGTTCCGCGTGATCCGCCAGATCCGCGTGGTCTGCCATGAGCTGGACGAAGCGGTCGAAGAGATACGCCGCGTCGTGCGGCCCTGCGGCTGCCTCGGGGTGGTACTGGACGGAGAACGCCGGCCGGTCCAGGAGCCTGAGACCCTCGACCACCCGGTCGTTGAGGCAGACGTGGCTGACCTCGGCGCGCCCGTACGGGGTGTCGGTGACGGCGTCGAGGGGCGCGTCGACGGCGAAGCCGTGGTTGTGCGCGGTGACCTCGACGCGGCCCGTGGTGCGGTCCTGGACGGGCTGGTTGATGCCCCGGTGGCCGTACTTCAGCTTGTACGTGCCGAAGCCGAGGGCGCGGCCGAGGAGCTGGTTGCCGAAGCAGATGCCGAACAGCGGGGTGCCGCGCTCCAGCACCGCGCGGACCACGGTGAGGTCGGCGGCGGCCGGGTCGCCGGGGCCGTTGGACAGGAACACGCCGTCGGGCCCGGCGGCGTAGACCTCCTCGACCGTGGCGGTGGCCGGCAGCACGTGCACCTCGATGCCGCGCTCGGCCATGCGGCGCGGCGTCATGCCCTTGATGCCGAGGTCGAGCGCGGCGACGGTGAAGCGCTTCGCGCCGATCGCGGGGACGACGTACGCCTCCTCGGTGGCGACCTCGGGTGCGAGGTCGGCGCCCTTCATCTGCTCCTGCACCCGCACCCGGGCGAGCATCGCGTCCGGGTCGGCGACCCGGTCGCCGGAGAAGATGCCGACGCGCATGGCGCCGCGCTCGCGCAGGTGGCGGGTGATCGCGCGGGTGTCGACGCCGGAGATCCCGACGACGCCCTGGCGGCGCAGCTCCTCGTCGAGGGAGCGGGTGGCGCGCCAGTTGGACGGCACGCGGGCGGGGTCGCGCACGACGTAGCCGGAGACCCAGATGCGGGCGGACTCGGCGTCCTCGTCGTTGACGCCGGTGTTGCCGACGTGCGGGGCGGTCATGACGACGACCTGGCGGTGGTACGAGGGGTCGGTCAGGGTCTCCTGGTAGCCGGTCATGCCGGTGGAGAACACGGCTTCGCCGAAGGTCTCCCCCGTCGCGCCGTAGGCACGGCCGCGGAAGCTGCGGCCGTCTTCGAGGACGAGGACTGCGGGGCTGCCCTGGCCGCGGTGGGTTGCGGTCATCGTGCGCCTTCCGTGGTGGTGCGTTCTTCGGTGCTCGCGGCGGCGGCGTCGGCGCCGGGAGCGGTCTCGGCGGGCGGGCCGCCGAGCGCCGCCACCCAGGCGGTGTGCTCGGCGGCGCGGTCGGAGCGGAACCCGGAGTCGTACTCCGCGCCGCCGTGTTCCCAGGTGATCACCAGCAGCCCGCCCTCGGTGAGGACCTTGCCGGCGATGGCCTTGTCGAGCCGGGCGCCGCGCAGGTGCGCGGCGGGGACGAAGAAGTCCGCGGCCCCGGGGCGTACGACCTCCAAGCCCTGCTCGGTGAGCGTCAGCTCGACGCGGCTGCGTACGCCCAGGCCGTGGGCGACGATGCGGTCGAGCCACTGCCCGGCGGTGGTGGTGCCGTGGTAGCGGCCGGTCAGCGCGAGGCGTTCCGCGCCGGGGTCGTCGGGGATCGCGGGCAGGTCCGGGATGCCGGACTGGAGCTGGCCGCGCCACTTCCAGCCCTCGCGCATCAGCCAGTAGACGAGCGCGACGAACAGGATCAGGCCGACGATCCAGCCGACGCGCGCCGCCCAGTCGGTCACCTCCTGCGACCGGCGCTCGCCGGCGAGCAGCGTGGCGGGGCTCACACCGGCTCACCTCCGGCGAGGGTGGCCCGGCCGCGCAGGAACGTGTGCGTGACCCGGCCGGGCAGCTCACGGCCCGCGTAGGGGGTGTTGCGGCTGCGGGAGACGAAGTGCTGCGGGTCCACCCGACCACGGTAGGCCGGATCGAGCAGGGTGAGGTTGGCGGGCTCGCCGGTTGCGATGGGCCGGCCGTGGCCTTCGAGGCGGCCGATGGCGGCGGGGCGGAAGGACATCCGGTCGGCGACGCCGGACCAGTCGAGCAGGCCGGTGTCGACCATCGTCTGCTGCACGACGGACAGCGCCGTCTCCAGGCCGACCATGCCCATGGCGGCGGCGGCCCACTCGCAGTCCTTGTCCTCCTGCGGGTGGGGCGCGTGGTCGGTGGCGACGCAGTCGATGGTGCCGTCGGCCAGCGCCTCGCGCAGCGCGCGCACGTCGGTCTCGGTGCGCAGCGGCGGGTTGACCTTGTAGACGGGGTCGTACGAGCGGACCAGCTCGTCGGTGAGCAGCAGGTGGTGCGGGGTCACCTCGGCGGTGACGCGCCAGCCCTTGGACTTCGCCCACCGCACGATCTCCACCGAGCCGGCGGTCGAGAGGTGGCAGATGTGCACCCGGGAGTCGACGTGCGCGGCGAGCAGCACGTCGCGGGCGATGACCGACTCCTCGGCGGCGGCGGGCCAGCCGCCGAGGCCCAGCTCGGCGGAGACGACGCCCTCGTTCATCTGGGCGCCCTCGGTCAGCCGCGGCTCCTGGGCGTGCTGCGCGACGACGCCGTCGAACGCCTTCACGTACTCCAGCGCCCGGCGCATGATCACGGCGTCGTCGACGCACTTGCCGTCGTCGGAGAAGACCACGACGCCGGCCGCCGACTCGTGCATGGCGCCCAGCTCGGCGAGCTTCTTGCCCTCCAGCCCCACGGTGACGGCGCCGACGGGCTGCACGTCGCAGTAGCCGGACTCGCGGCCGAGCCGCCAGACCTGCTCGACCACGCCCGCGGTGTCGGCGACGGGGAAGGTGTTGGCCATCGCGTGCACGGCGGTGAAGCCGCCCCTGGCGGCGGCGCGGGTGCCGGTCAGCACCGTCTCGGAGTCCTCGCGGCCGGGCTCGCGCAGGTGGGTGTGCAGGTCGACCAGGCCGGGGAGCAGGACGTGCCCCGCGGCCTCGATCACCTCGGCGCCTTCGGCCGGCAGCGCGGCGCCGGGCCCGGCGACCTCGGCGACGGTCCCGCCGTCGATCAGGACGTCCCGGGCCTCGCCGCCGAGGACCTGCGCGCCGCGGATCAGGGTCTTGCTCATCGGTCGGTCTCCTCGGTGCGGGCGGTGGTCGGGGCGGGCGTGCCTGTCGTGCCTGCGGGGGGTGCCTCTCCCGGTGCGCCGCCGAGCAGCAGGTAGAGCACGGCCATCCGGATGGAGACGCCGTTGGTGACCTGCTCGACGGCGGTGCAGCGGGGCGAGTCGGCGACCTCGGCGGTGATCTCCATGCCGCGGTTCATCGGGCCCGGGTGCATGACGATCGCGTGCTCGGGCATGCGCGCCATCCGGTCGCCGTCCAGGCCGTAGCGGCGGGCGTACTCGCGCTCGGTCGGGAAGAACGCGGCGTTCATCCGCTCCCGCTGCACCCGCAGCATCATCACGCCGTCGGACTTCGGCAGCACGGCGTCCAGGTCGTACGAGACCTCGCACGGCCACCTCTCCACACCGACCGGCACCAGCGTGGGCGGCGCGACGAGGGTGACCTCGGCGCCGAGGGTGTGCAGCAGGAGCACGTTGGAGCGGGCGACGCGGCTGTGCAGGATGTCGCCGACGACGGTGATCCGGCGGCCGTCGAGCCCGCCGCCGGTGCCGGGCGACAGGTGGCGGCGCATGGTGAAGGCGTCGAGGAGCGCCTGGGTGGGGTGCTCGTGGGTGCCGTCGCCGGCGTTGACGACGGAGCCGTTGATCCAGCCGGAGGTGGCCAGCCGGTGCGGGGCGCCGGAGTCGTGGTGGCGGATGACGACGGCGTCGGCGCCCATCGCCTCCAGGGTCAGGGCGGTGTCCTTCAGGGACTCGCCCTTGGAGACGGACGAGCCCTTGGCGGAGAAGTTGATGACGTCGGCGGAGAGCCGCTTGGCGGCGGCCTCGAAGGAGATGCGGGTGCGGGTGGAGTCCTCGTAGAAGAGGTTCACCACCGTGCGGCCGCGCAGGGTGGGCAGTTTCTTGATGGGCCGGTCCGCGATCCGGGCCAGCTCCTCGGCGGTGTCGAGGATCAGCACGGCGTCGTCACGGGACAGGTCGGCGGCCGAGATGAGATGGCGCTTCACTGGGTGCTCCGGGTGTCGTGGGTACGGCGGGTCGGCACCGCGGCTCACGGGGGCGTACGCCCCCCGCGGCCGGCGGGGCGGGGCGGGCGTCCTACTTGGAGCCGAGCAGCACGGCGTCGCGGCCGTCCTGCTCGGTGAGCTGGACGCGGACCGTCTCCCGCAGCGACGTGGGGAGGTTCTTGCCGACGTAGTCGGCGCGGATGGGCAGCTCGCGGTGGCCGCGGTCGACGAGGACGGCGAGCTGCACGGCCCGCGGTCTGCCGATGTCGTTCAGCGCGTCGAGCGCCGCGCGGATGGTGCGGCCGGAGAAGAGCACGTCGTCCACGAGCACCACCAGCCGGCCGTCGATCCCCTCCGCGGGGATGTCCGTGCGGGCCAGCGCACGGGGCGGGCCCATGCGCAGATCGTCGCGGTACATCGTGATGTCGAGCGAACCGACGCCCGACTGGCCGAACTTCCTGCCGGTGATTTCTTCGAGCTTCGCGGCGAGCCGGTGGCCGAGCCACACGCCGCGGGTCGGGATGCCCAGGAGCACCACGTCGTGGGCGCCTTTGGTGCGCTCCACGATCTCGTGCGCGATGCGGGTCAGCACCCGCTGGATGTCCGGCGCCTCCAGTACGGGGCGCGCCGGGTCAGGGCTGTGCGTGTCCATACGAAAAGGACCCCCTTCCCCGCCTCACAGGACGGGCGTTAAAGGACGTCAGGTCCCCTCTACCGTAACAGCGCGGTCGGACACCACCGCCGCCGGGGCTCCGCCGCTCCACCGCCGCCCGGCTACCACCCTCATGGGTGGCGACCGGATGAATCTTCCGCTTGACGAAGCCAAGTTACGCTGCGTAACCTCACAGTGAGTTACCAGACTGTCGTCCGGGGAGCCATATGTCCAGCGAATACGCCAAACAGCTCGGGGCCAAGCTCCGGGGCATCCGTACCCAGCAGGGCCTCTCACTGCACGGCGTGGAGGAGAAGTCCCAGGGGCGCTGGAAGGCCGTCGTCGTCGGGTCGTACGAGCGCGGGGACCGTGCGGTCACCGTGCAGCGGCTGGCCGAGCTGGCGGACTTCTACGGGGTGCCGGTGCAGGAGCTTCTCCCGGGTTCGGCGCCCGGCGGGGCGGCGGAGCCGCCGCCGAAGCTCGTGCTGGACCTGGAGCGTCTGGCCCAGATCCCCGCGGAGAAGGCCGGACCGCTCCAGCGCTATGCGGCGACGATCCAGAGCCAGCGCGGGGACTACAACGGCAAGGTCCTCTCGATCCGCCAGGACGACCTGCGCACGCTCGCGGTGATCTACGACCAGTCGCCGTCGGTGCTGACCGAGCAGCTGATCGGCTGGGGCGTCCTGGACGCCGACGCCCGCCGTGCGGTCGTGGTCCACGAAGACGCCTGACCCGCGCCTCACCAGCAGAAACGTACCGCCGTCGGCGGAACGGGCCCTTCCTGGGGTCCGCTCCGCCGACGGCGGTGTGCGTGGTGGGCGCGCGGTGCGCCGCGGCTAGCCGGCCTCGGGCCGGGCGCCGTCCGGCACCCCGGCGCCCGCCGCGGGCGCGTCCGGGGCGTCCAGCGCGTCCGGAGCGGTCTGTCCGGCCCCGTCCGCGGCCGCCTCCCGGCTTCCGCCGGCTTCGGCGTCCGGGCCCGCGTCAGGGCCCTCGTCCGGTGCGGCGTCCCGATCCCCGTCGGGACCTGCCTCCCGGCCCGCCCGCGGCTCCTGCTCCGCGTCCGCGCCCGGTTCCCCGCCGTCCCGGCGCAGCCGGGGCTTCAGCTCCTGGAGACGGCCCAGCAGGCCGTTGACGAAGCCGGGCGAGTCGTCCGTGGAGAACTCCTTCGTGAGCTGCACAGCCTCGTCGATCGCCACCGCGTCCGGCGTCTCGTCGTCCCAGATCAGCTCGTACGCCCCCAGCCGCAGGATGCTGCGGTCCACGACCGGCATCCGGTCCAGGGTCCAGCCGACCGAGTACGCGCCCAGCAGCTCGTCGATGCGGGCGGCGTGCTCCGCGTAGCCCTCGACGAGCCGCCGGGTGAACTCGCCGACCGGCGGCTGCCGGGGGTCGGTCAGGCCCAGCCGGACCCAGTCCTGGAGCACCTGGACCGCGGGCGCCCCGCGCTGGTCCGACTCGAAGATGATCTGGAACGCGCGCTTGCGAGCCGTGTTCCGTGCGGCCACGTCAGCCGCTCACGCGGCCGAGGTACTCGCCGGAGCGGGTGTCGACCTTGATCTTCTCGCCGGTGGTGATGAACAGCGGGACCTGGATGGAAAAACCCGTCTCCAGCTCGGCCGGCTTGGTGCCGCCGGTGGAGCGGTCGCCCTGCACGCCCGGGTCGGTCTGCGCGATGGTCAGCTCGACGGCCGCGGGCAGCTCGACGTACAGCGGCGTGCCCTCGTACAGCGCGACGGTCGTGTCGAAGCCCTCCAGCAGGTAGTTGGCGGTGTCGCCGACGGTCTTGGGGTCGACGTGGAGCTGGTCGTACGTCTCCATGTCCATGAAGACGAAGTACTCGCCGTCCTTGTACGAGAACTGCATGTCCCTGCGGTCGACGTTGGCCGTCTCGACCTTCACCCCGGCGTTGAACGTCTTGTCGACGGTCTTGCCGGAGAGCACGTTCTTCAGCTTCGTACGGACGAAGGCAGGGCCTTTGCCGGGCTTGACGTGCTGGAACTCGACGACGGACCAGAGCTGGTCGCCGTCGAGCTTGAGCACCAAGCCGTTCTTGAGGTCGTTCGTGGTGGCCACGTCGCGAAATCTCCTGGACTGCGTGGGACGACCGAGGAGGCCCGGATTCGCCTGCGACCCGGCCGGGGTCAGAGCGCGAGCAGTTCCTTGGTCGTGATGGTGAGTAGCTCGGGACCGCCGTCCGCCTGCGAGCGGACGACGAGCGTGTCGTCGATCCGGACCCCGCCCCGGCCGGGGAGATGGACTCCCGGCTCGACGGTGACCGGCACACGAGCGTCCAGTTTACCCATCGCCGCCGGGGCCAGCCGCGGGTCCTCGTCGATTTCGAGTCCGACCCCGTGACCGGTGAAGGGACCGACGCCGTCGCCGTGTCCGGCGGCGGTGAGCACCTGGCGCGCCGCCCGGTCCACTTCGCGGTACTCCGCGCCGGGTGTCAGCGCCTCCCGGCCGGCCCGCTGCGCGGCGAAGACCAGGTCGTACAGCTCGATCTGCCAGTCGTCGGGGGCGGTGCCGACGACGAAGGTGCGGCCGATCTCGCAGCGGTAGCCGCGGTAGCGCGCGCCCAGGCAGACGGTGAGGAAGTCGCCCTCCTCCACCCGCCGGTCGGTCGGTACGTGCCCCGCGCGGCCGGCGTGCGGCCCGGTGCCGACGGCGGTGGGGAACGCCGGGCCCTCGGCGCCGTGGTCGACGAGCCGCCGCTCCAGCTCCAGGGCGAGGTGCCGTTCGGTGCGGCCGACGAGGATGGACTCCAGCAGTTCGCCGAGCGCCTGGTCGCCGATCTCGGCGGCGATCCGCAGGCAGGCGATCTCCTCGTCGTCCTTGACGAGCCGCTGCTGCTCCACGGCGCGGGCGAGGTCGGTCAGGGCCAGGCGGGGCGCGACGGAGGCCAGGGCGCGGTGCCTGGCCACGGTCAGGTGGTGCTCCTCGACGGCCAGCACGGCGGCGCCGCCGGCGGCGGCGAGCCCGGTGGCCGCGACGGCGGCGTCCCCGTCGGGGGCGCCGAGCGCGTGGACGCGCAGGTCGTCGGGCTGCGGGGCGCCGGCCGGGTCCTGCGCGGGGTCTCCGGGGCGTACGAGCATGTCCTCGCCGGTGCCGAGGAGCAGGACGGCGCCGGGCGGGGCGCAGCCGGCGAGGTAGCTGATGTTCGCCGGCCGGGAGACGAGCACGGCGTCGCTGCCGGCCGCCTCGCAGTGGGAGCGCAGTCGGGTACGGCGGGCAGCGTGCACCTCGGGCATGATCCGAGCCTAGGGCGCTCCGCCGCCCGGGGCCGCCGGAGCGCGTCCGTACGGGCGCGTGGCCGGGCCGTGCCCGGTGCGCCCGCGCGGCGGGGTCGCCGTGCCCGGCGCGGTCCCGCGGCGGGCCTCCTGCGGGGCTACCAGGCCGGCGGGCTGGCCAGGCTGCGCCCGACGACGTCGTCGAGCATCCGGACCGTGGCGGGCACGTCGTGGTGCGAGTTGTCGATGATGGGCAGGCCCGAGCCGTACCAGCCGGCCATCCGGCCGTGGATACGGGCGACTTCCTCGTCCGCGAGCCGCCGGTTGCCGGTGCGCGCGGCGTTGCGGGCGAGGACGGACTCCAGGCCCGGCAGCAGCACCACGGGCAGCAGCCCGGGGCCGACGTGCCGCTTCCAGCCGCCGAGGCCGACCACGGGCCGGTCGGGGAAGACGGCGTCGTCCAGGATGCAGGAGATGCCGTTGGCCAGGAAGTTGCGGGCGGCGAAGCCGCAGGTGCGGCGGGCCAGCCGGTACTGCGCCTCGGAGTGGTCGGTCCAGCCCGCCTGCGGGTCGGCGAAGCCGGCGCGCACCCACTCGCGTACGTCGTCGAGGCTGATGTGCGCGGTCGGCACCCTGCGGGTGTCGGCCCAGTGCCGCGCCACCGTGGTCTTGCCGGCCCCGGCCGGGCCGATGAGGAGCACCGCCACCGTCGGTGGCGGTGCGCCGTGCGGCATGGGCGCCGGCGGCGGGCTGGGCAGGGTCACGGGACCGCCGACCGGGAGCTTCAGATGGCCGGTCGTCTCCACCGCGTCGTGCGGCCCGGCCGCCGGCGGCGGGCCGCCCGGCCCAGGTCTGCCCTGGGGCGGCTGCGGAACCCCCACTGCGTGCTGCATCCCGTGCACCCTCGCTCTGTGACCCGTCACGTACCGACACCCGGCTGGTCATGGCCGTACGGCGGTCCGTAGCTGCCTTAGCCCCGCACGGTACCGGTACGACCCGCCATGGTGGGAACGATCCTGCCAGGAGCCCCGCGCGGGCCTAGTCCCAGGTGTGCTTTCCGCCGATCAGGAGGACGTGCTCCAGCACGTCCTCCATCGGGTCGTCGATCTGCCCGGTGCGAAGGAGGGAGAAGCTCGACCCGTTCGAGACGTTGCCGCCGTTGTAGTGCTCGTCGGCCGTCGCGACCCCGGCCTGCAACGCCACGCCCGCCGGCGCCGCGACCATCGCGACCGCCACCCGCGCCCATACGCGCATCCGTTTTTCTCCTCGTTTTCGGCGGTGTTTCTGACGGGGGCCGGACGGCCCCTCCTTCCTATCCGCGGAAGGCGGCGGGAGGTTACGCCTACGTACCGAGGAGAAGATCCGGAACTCCCGTGTGGGGGCGGGGCGTCGTCAGGACGAGGGCAGGCCGTCCGCCAGGGCGCGCAGCGCCAGCAGGTACGAGCCGATGCCGAAGCCCGCGATCGTCCCGGAGGCCACCGCGGCGATCACCGAGGTGTGCCGGAACTCCTCGCGGGCGTGCGGGTTGGAGATGTGCACCTCGATCAGCGGCGCCGTGCGCTGCGCCGCCGCGTCCCGCATCCCGTACGAATAGTGCGTGAAGGCACCCGGGTTGATCACCACGGGCAGCCGGCCGTCCGCGGCCTCGTGCAGCCAGCGGATCAGCTCGGCCTCGTCGTTGGTCTCGCGCACGTCGACCTCGAAGCCCAGCTCCTTGCCGAGCGCGGTGCACCGCTCGACGAGCCCGGCGTAGGACGTGGCGCCGTAGACGTCGGGCTCGCGGGAGCCGAGGCGGCCGAGGTTCGGCCCGTTGAGCACCAGTACGCGCGTCATACGGCGCCCTCCCCGTCGCTGTCGGCGTCTCCCGCCGCGATCTCGGCGTGCGCGGCGAGCAGCATCGCCGGGTCGGGGCCCTCCAGCACGGCCGGCTTCGCCAGCCCGTCGAGGACGATGAAGCGCAGCAGGTCGCCGCGGGTCTTCTTGTCGACCTTCATCGTCTGGAGCAGCCGGGGCCACTGGTCGCCGCGGTACGTCACGGGCAGCCCGACGGCGCGCAGCACCGCGCGGTGCCGGTCGGCGGTGGCGTCGTCGAGGCGGCCGGCGATCCGGCCCAGCTCGGCGGCGAAGACCATGCCGACGGAGACGGCCGCGCCGTGCCGCCACTGGTAGCGCTCGTTCTTCTCGATGGCGTGGCCGAGGGTGTGCCCGTAGTTCAGGATCTCCCGCAGGCCGGACTCCTTCAGGTCCGCCGAGACCACCTCGGCCTTGACCCGGATCGCGCGCTCGACCAGCTCCGCGGTGTGCGGCCCGGCGGGGCTGCGGGCGCCCTCGGGGTCGGCCTCGACCAGCTCCAGGATCGCCGGGTCGGCGATGAAGCCCGCCTTGATGACCTCGGCGAGGCCGGAGACGTAGTCGTGGACGCCGAGGGAGTCCAGCGCGGCCAGGTCGCAGAGCACCCCGGCCGGCGGGTGGAACGCGCCGACGAGGTTCTTGCCCTCCGCGGTGTTGATGCCGGTCTTGCCGCCGACCGCCGCGTCGACCATGCCCAGCACGGTCGTCGGCACGGCGACCCAGCGCACGCCGCGCAGCCAGGACGCGGCCACGAACCCGGCCAGGTCCGTGGTGGCGCCGCCGCCGACGCCGACGACGGCGTCGCTGCGCGTGAAGCCGGACTGGCCGAGCGCCCGCCAGCAGTAGGCGGCGACCTCGGCGGTCTTGGCCTCCTCGGCGTTGGGCACCTGGATGACGACGGCCTCGTACCCCTCGACGGCCAGGTCCTCGCGCAGTGCCTCGCCGGTCTCGGCCAGCGCCTGCGGCACGACGACGGCGACGCGCTTGGCGCGCTCGCCGACCAGCCGGGGCAGCTCGCCGAGGAGCCGCCGGCCGACGACGGCCTCGTACGGCTCCGTGCCGGCGGTGCCGCCGATGCGGATGCGGGTGACCTCGGCCCCTTCGGCGCTCGGTGTCATGCGGGGTGGCTCTCCAATGCGGCGAGTACGAGTGCGGCGACCTCGTCCGGCGTGCGGCCGGCGGTGGTGACGGTCGCGCGGGCGACCTCGGTGTAGTGGGGGCGGCGCTGTTCCATCAGGGTGCGCCACTGCTGGCGCGGGTTGACGGCGAGCAGCGGGCGGGGGGCGTCGAGCCCGACGCGCTTGACGGCGTCGGCCAGTTCGACGTCGAGGAAGACGACGCGGTGCGCGGCGAGCAGCTCGCGGGTGCCGGCGTCCATGACGGCGCCGCCGCCGAGGGCCAGCACGCCGGGGTGCCCGGCGAGCGCGGCGCGCACGGCGGCGCGCTCCAGGGCGCGGAAGGCGGGCTCGCCGTCGTCGTAGAAGATGTCGGGGATGGGCTTGCCCGCGGCCTTCTCGACGTCCTCGTCGGTGTCGCGGACGCTGGTGCCGAGGCGGGCGGCGAGCACGGCGCCCACGGTGGACTTGCCGGCGCCGGGCGGGCCGACGAGCACGACGGCGGGGCCGTCCGTACCCGCTGCTGCGCCGGCTGCGGTGTCGGGGCGCTCTCGGCCCTCGGTGCTGCTGCTCATCGGATCGCCAGGTTCTCCAGGTAGCCGCGGACGTTGCGGGCGGTCTCGGTGACGCTGTCGCCGCCGAACTTCTCCGCGACCGCGTCGGCCAGCACCAGCGCCACCATCGCCTCCGCCACGATGCCCGCGGCGGGCACGGCGCAGACATCGGAGCGCTGGTGGTGCGCCTTGGTGGCCTCGCCGGTGGCGACGTCCACGGTGGCCAGCGCGCGCGGCACGGTCGCGATGGGCTTCATAGCGGCCCGTACCCGCAGCAGCTCGCCCGTGCTCAGCCCGCCCTCGGTGCCGCCGGAGCGGCCGGAGGAGCGGCGGATGCCGGCGTCGGTGCCGACGATCTCGTCGTGGGCCTGCGAGCCGGGCACGCGGGCCAGCGCGAAGCCGTCGCCCAGCTCGACGCCCTTGATGGCCTGGATGCCCATGAGCGCCCCGGCCAGCCGGGAGTCCAGCCGGCGGTCCCAGTGCACGTGCGAGCCGAGGCCGACCGGCACGTCGTACGCGACGACCTCGACGACGCCGCCGAGGGTGTCGCCGTCCTTGTGGGCCTGGTCGATCTCGGCGATCATCGCCTTGCTCGCGTCCGCGTCCAGGCAGCGCACCGGATCGGCGTCGAGCCGCGCCACGTCGCCCGGGACGGGGACGCTGCCGTACGGGGCCCTCGCGCCGCCCAGCTCCACGACGTGCGAGACGACCTCGATGCCGGCGGTCTCCTTCAGGTACGACCTGGCCACGGCGCCCAGCGCGACCCGGGCCGCGGTCTCGCGGGCGGAGGCGCGCTCCAGCACCGGGCGGGCCTCGTCGAAGCCGTACTTCTGCATGCCGGCGAGGTCGGCGTGGCCGGGGCGGGGGCGGGTCAGCGGGGCGTTGCGGGCGATGCCCGCAAGCTCGTCCGGGTCCACCGGGTCGGCGGCCATGACCTGTTCCCACTTGGGCCACTCGGTGTTCCCGATCATGACCGCGACCGGGGAGCCGAGGGTGAGCCCGTGGCGTACGCCGCCGATGAAGGTGACCTCGTCGCGCTCGAACTTCATCCGCGCCCCGCGGCCGTACCCCAGCCGGCGGCGGGCGAGGTGGTCGGCGACCAGGTCGGTGGTGACGGGCACTCCCGCGGGAAGGCCCTCCAGCGTCGCGACGAGTGCCGGGCCGTGCGATTCCCCTGCGGTGAGCCAGCGCAACCTGCTCAACGGTGCTCCCTTTCGAGTGCGAAGTCCTCGCCCCCGATCCTCCCACGCTCCGGGCCCCGCACTTGTCCAGGTCCACGTTCTGGACGGTTGGACAGGCAGGTTCTTGCGCGCTCGCGGCGCCGTTGTGACAGACTCCGGCGGGCCGCCGGGAGCAGCCGCCCGGAGCGACCCGCCCGGATCAGCCGGATCGGCCGGATCAGACGGTGCGGGCGCGCAGCGCGGCCTCGCCGGCCTCGCGCATGGCCGCCAGCGGCGCCCGGGCGGCGCCCGTCATCTGCTCCACCTGGAGCACCGCCTGGTGCACCAGCAGGTCGAGACCTCCGACGACTGTGCCGCCCTGCGCGGCCCACGCGCCGGCGAGCGGGGTCGGCCACGGCTCGTACAGCACGTCGAAGAGCGCGCCGGGGCGGTCCGGGACCTCGGCGGCGAGGCCGTCGGTGGCGCCGGCCGGGGTGGTGGCGACGACGAGCGGCGCGTCGAAGGCGGCGGCGGCCTGCGACCAGTCCGTGCAGCGCACCGAGACGCCGAGGCGCTCGCCCCACTGCTCCATCTCCGTCGCGCGGGCGGCGGAGCGCACGTAAGCGGTGACCTCCCCGGTGCAGACGGTGGCCAGGGCGGCGAGCGCGGAGGAGGCGGTGGCGCCGGCGCCGAGGACGGCGGCGCGCTCGACCTTCTCGATGCCGCGCTCGCGAAGCGCCGCGGAGATGCCCGGGATGTCGGTGTTGTCGCCGAAGCGGCGGCCGTCGTCGTGCAGGACGACGGTGTTGACGGCCTCGACGGACCGGGCCGTGGCGCTGACCTCGTCGAGCAGCGGGATCACCGCGCGCTTGAGCGGCATGGTCAGCGAGAGCCCGGCCCACTCCCCCGGCTCCAGGCTGTCGAGGAAGCCGGACAGCCGCTGCTCGTCCACGTCGTAGCGGCCGTACGTCCAGCCGGTCAGGCCCAGTTCGCCGTACGCGGCGCGGTGCAGCACCGGCGACAGCGAGTGGGTGATGGGCGAGCCGAGCACGGCCGCGCGCCGGGGCAGGGCGATCACTCGTCCTCCTTCTTGCGCTGGTTCTCGTTGAACTCCTCGACGTTGCGGTCGTGTTCTTCCTTGCTGTCGGTGAAGCGCGTGTCGCCCTCCTCGACCGTGACGAAGTACAGCCAGTCGCCCTCGGTCGGGGCGAGCGCGGCTTCGAGGGCCCGCTCGCTGGGGTTGTCGATCGGCCCGGGCGGCAGGCCGGCGTGGACGTAGGTGTTGTACGGGGAGTCGAACTGGGTGTCCTGGTTGGAGATGTTCAGGTTCGACTCGCCCTTGGCGTAGTTGATGGTGGAGTCGAACTGGAGCATGCCGTTGGTGGCGGTGTTGTCCGGCTTCAGGCGGTTGTAGATGACCCGCGAGACCTTGCCGAACTCCTCCTTCGACTGCCCCTCCGCCTCGATGAGGCTGGCGATGGTGAGGACCTCGTACGGCGTCCGGCCCACCTTGTCCGCCTTCTCGGCCAGACCCAGCTCCGTGTACTTGCCGTTGGCGCGCTTGACCATCTCGCGCAGCAGCTTCTTGGGGTCGGTGCCCTCGGCCGCGGAGTAGCTCGACGGCCACAGGAAGCCCTCGGGGTTGCCCTCCGCCCAGTCGGGCAGGCCGAGGTCGCCCTTCTCGGCGATCTTGGCGGTGGTGTCCTCGTCGAGGCCGAGGTGCTCGTCGATCATCGTGTAGACGGCGGTGGCGCGCCGGCCCTCGGGGATGACCAGCGCGTTGGCGGCCTCCGGGCTCAGCATCATCTCGACCGCGGCCTCCCCGGACATCTCCTTGTGCAGGGTGTACGAGCCGGGGTGGAGCATCTCGTCGCCGGCGGCGTCGATGAAGGCCTGGACGCTCTTGACCACGCCCTTTTCCTTGAGGATGTTCCCCATCTGCGTGACGGTCGCGCCCTCGGGGATCTCCACTGTCACGTTCCCGCTGCCCTCGCCGGCGTAGTCGGGGGCGGAGCCGAACCGGTCGCTCCAGAAGTTGTAGCCGACGTAGCCGAGGCCGCCGAGGCCGGCGGCGAGCACGAGGGCGACGACGAGGCAGGCGCAGCCGTTGCGGCGCTTGGCACCGCGGCGGTCCCGGCCCGTGCCGCGGCCGGCGCTCCGGCCGCCGCCACCGCCGCCGCGGCGGCCCTCGCGGGGGCCGTCGTCGAAGTCGTCGTCACCGTCGCCGCCGCCGTCGAAGAAGGGGTGGTCGTCGCGCTCGGGCGGACGGGAGGCGGGGTCCCAGTCGTCGCGGCCACCGGGGCGGCGGCCACCCTGGGACGCGTGCGGGGGCTGCTGCTGGTACGGCGGCTGCTGCTGCCCGGGCTGCGGATGGCCGGGCTGCTGGTGTCCGGGCTGCTGGTGGCCCGGCTGCTGCTGGTGGGGCTGCGGGCGGCGCGGGTGCGGGTCCGGCGGCGGGTAGGCGTCCGGCGTGCCGTAGTAGTCGGGCTGCGGCAGGGGCGCGGCGTAGGGGTCGGCCAGCGGCACCCCGCCGCCGGTGGTGTCCCAGCCGCCGGGGTACTGCGGCGTCTGGCCCGGGTCCCAGGAGGACTGCTGCTGATGCGGGTAGTGCTGCTGCGGCTGGTGACCCCCGTAGTGGTCGTGCCCGGCGCCGGGCTGCCCGCCCGACCAGTCCTGCTGCCCGCCGTAAAGGCTGTCGTCGGGCTGCCAGGGTTGGGAGCCGGGGTTTTGGCCGTAGTCAGTCATCAGTCCCCTATGCCGCGTGACCGCCGGTGCTTTTATACGACGGGTGCCGTGTCCGCGCGGAACGTTACCGTATCGCGATCACATACCCGCTTCGACGCTCTCGCCCGGCGCGACCCCCGACGCCCGTTCGGCTTCCAGCGCACTCTGGAGGATGACGACGGCCGCCACCTGGTCGACAACCGATCGGCCCTTGCGGCTCGACCGCCCGGCCGCGCGCAGGTTCTGAGAGGCCGTCACCGTGGACATCCGTTCGTCGACGAGCCGCACGGGCACGGGGTGGACGCGGCGCGCCAGCTTCTCCGCGAAGCCGCGGACCTTGGCGGCGGCCGGGCCCTCGCCGCCGTGCAGCGAGCGCGGCAGGCCGACGAGCACCTCCAGCGGCTCGTACTCCTCGGTGAGGGCGGCCAGCCTGCGGTACGCCGCGGGCAGGTCCCGGCCCGGCACGGTCTCCACGGGCGTCGCGAGGATCCCGTCGGGGTCGCAGGACGCGACCCCGATCCGGGCGTCCCCGACGTCCACCGCGAGCCTGCGCCCGCGGCGGATCACACCGTCCTCCGGCAGCCTCGGCACATCAGGCGGCGGCCTCCGCCACGCCCCGCTCCACCGCGGCCACGGCCTCGCCGACGGCCTGCGGGTGCTGCCCGCCGCCCTGCGCGATGTCGGGCTTGCCGCCGCCTCCGCCGCCGAGCGTCTTGGCGGCCGTACGCACCAGGTCGCCGGCCTTCAGGCCGCGCTCGCGGGCGGCCTCGTTGGTGGCGATCACGGTGACGGGACGACCGGCCGCGACGGAGAAGAGCGCCACGACGGCCGGCCGGTCGCCGGGGATCCGGCCCCGTACGTCCAGCACGAGCTTGCGCAGGTCCTCGGCGGCGGTGCCGTCGGGGACCCGGGCCGCGACGAGCGCGACGCCGCGCACGTCCCGGGCACCCTCGGCGAGGCCGGCGGCGGCCTGGAGCACCTTCTCGGCGCGGAACTTCTCGATCTCCTTCTCCGCGTCCTTCAGCCGGGCGAGCATGCCGGAGATCCGCTCCGGCAGCTCCTCCGGGCGGCCCTTCAGCAGCTCGGTGAGCTGGTGGACCACCGTGTGCTCGCGGGCGAGGAAGTTGTACGCGTCCACGCCGACCAGCGCCTCCACCCGGCGCACCCCGGCGCCGATGGAGGACTCGCCGAGCAGCTTGACCAGGCCGAGCTGGGCGGTGTTGTGCACGTGCGTGCCGCCGCACAGCTCCTTGGAGAAGTCGCCGATGGTGACGACGCGGACCCGGTCGCCGTACTTCTCGCCGAACTCGGCCAGCGCGCCCTGCTTCTTCGCGTCCTGCATCGACATGACCTCGGCGTGCACGTCCAGCTCGCGGGCCAGCACCTCGTTGATCTTCTGCTCGACATCGCCGAGGACGCCGTTCGGGACGGCGGCGGGCGCGCCGAAGTCGAAGCGGAACCGGCCCGGGGCGTTCTCGGAGCCGGCCTGGGCGGCGGTCGGGCCGAGGGCGTCGCGCAGCGCCTGGTGGGTGAGGTGGGTGGCGCTGTGGGCGCGGGCGATGGCGCGCCGCCGGCTCACGTCGATGCTGGCCTGCGCGGGCTCGCCGACGGTGACCTCGCCGACCTGCACGACGCCCTTGTGCACGCTGACGCCGGGCACGGGCTGCTGGACGTCGCGCACCTCGACCACGGCGCCGGACCCGAGCCGGATCCGGCCGGTGTCGGCGAGCTGGCCGCCGCCCTCGGCGTAGAAGGGGGTGCGGTCGAGGACGACCTCGACGTCGTCGCCCTCGGTGGCCGCGGGCGAGGCCACGCCGCCGACCAGCAGGCCGACGACGGTGGACTCGGTGGCCGTGTGGGTGTAGCCGGTGAACTCGGTGACGCCGGCGGAGTCGGCGACCTCGCGGTACGCGGACAGGTCGGCGTGGCCGGTCTTCTTGGCGGCGGCGTCGGCCTTGGCCCGGTCCCGCTGCTCCTTCATCAGCCGGCGGAAGCCGTCCTCGTCGACCGTCAGGCCCTGCTCGCCGGCCATCTCCAGCGTGAGGTCGATGGGGAAGCCCCAGGTGTCGTGGAGCAGGAACGCCTTGTCGCCGGGGAGCACGCCGGAGCCGGCGGCCCTGGCCTCGGTGACGGCGGTGTCCAGCACGTTGGTGCCGGCCTTGAGGGTCTTGAGGAAGCGGGCCTCCTCGGCGAGCGCGACGGACTCGATCCGCCTGCGGTCGCCGACCAGCTCCGGGTACTGCTCGCCCATGGTGGCGATGACGACGTCGACCAGTTCGCCGACGACGGGGCGGTCGGCGCCGAGCAGCTTCATGTTGCGCACGGCGCGGCGCATGATGCGGCGCAGCACGTAGCCCCGGCCCTCGTTGCCGGGGGTGACGCCGTCGCCGATGAGCATGACGGAGGCGCGCATGTGGTCGGAGACGACCCGCAGCGAGACGTCCGAGGGTCCGGCGGCGCCGTAGCGCACGCCGGTCAGCTCCTCGGCCTTGTCGATGACGGCGCGCGAGGTGTCGATCTCGTACATGTTGTGCACGCCCTGGAGGATCATCGCCAGCCGCTCCAGGCCCAGGCCGGTGTCGATGTTCTGCTGGGGCAGGTCCCCGAGGATCGGGTAGTCCTTGCCCTTGCCGGGGCCGCGCACGTACTGCATGAAGACCAGGTTCCAGATCTCCACGTAGCGCTCGTCGTTGACGGCGGGGCCGCCCGCCTCGCCGAACTCGGGGCCGCGGTCGTAGTTGACCTCGGAGCAGGGGCCGCAGGGACCGGGCACGCCCATGTCCCAGTAGTTCTCCTCCTTGCCCAGGCGCTGGATGCGCTCCGGGGGTACGCCGACCACGTCGCGCCAGATGCGCTCGGCCTCGTCGTCGTCCTCGTAGACGGTGATCCACAGGCGCTCGGGGTCCAGGCCGTAACCCCCCGCGTCCTGGGAGGAGGTGAGCAGCTCCCAGGCGAGGGTGGCGGCGCCCTCCTTGAAGTAGTCCCCGAAGGAGAAGTTGCCGCACATCTGGAAGAACGTGCCGTGCCGGGTGGTCTTGCCGACCTCGTCGATGTCCGGGGTGCGGATGCACTTCTGCACGCTGGTGGCGCGCTTGTACGGCGGGGTGGCCTCGCCGAGGAAGTACGGCTTGAAAGGAACCATGCCCGCGTTGATGAGGAGCAGCGTGGGATCGTCGGCGATCAGCGACGCCGACGGCACGACGGTGTGCCCACGCTCCTCGAAGAAGCGCAGCCAGCGGCGGCGGATTTCGGCCGACTCCATCAGTGGTCCTCTTTCAGGTCGCGATTGCGGTGGTGCGGGTTCCGGCCGTTCGGCCGGCGCCGCGCGGCCTTCCGTTCGAGCTGCGCCTTGGCGCGCTGTCCCGGCAGCTCCGCGGAGCGGTTGCGGGGGCTGAGCCCGAGGGCGTCGTTGAGCTGGTCCTCGCGCTCCGCCATTGCGGCGCGTACGTCCTGCGCGAAGAGCAGGGCGCGGCGGCCGGAGTCGACGGCGCGGTTGGCGGCCGTGGCGGCGATGCCCTCCGGGGACACACGGCGCATCGCGCGCTGTGCCCTGAGGGTGGCCCAGACGCCGGTGGCGGCACCGGTCGTGAACCAGAAGGTCCGACGGAACACTGTTACTCAGCCCTTTCTGCGCCTGGCGGAAAAGCCCCGGCGGGCGGCGGGCACCGGGGCGGGCACGCCGATGATCACGTCGCCGCCGTCGTCCCCGGCCGGGCCGCGGTCGCGGCCCAGCGCCCGGCGTACGCCGTAGCCGAACGCGGCCACCTTCACCAGCGGGCCGCCGAAGGCGGTGGAGACGGTGGAGGACAGGGCCGAGGCGTTGGCCGTGACCTCCTGGACGTCGGAGGCGATGGCGTCGACCCGGGCGAGCTGCGTGTTCGCCGAGCGGACCGTGTCGCCGGCCTCCGAGAGCAGCGGGACGGCCTCCTCGGTCACGCGCGTGACCAACTCGCTTGCGGCGCGGAGCGTCTGCGCGAGCCGGAAGAGGGCCACGGCCAGGAACGAGACCAGGATGGCCCAGAAGACGGCCACGAGGATGCCGGCCACCTCTCCACCGGACACGATGCACCGCTCCTTCAGGGCTGCTCGCCGGGCGAGTCGACGGGTGTTGCGCTGCCAGGGCAGGCTCCGACCCTATCGCGCCGCACCGACGGCGCCGTACCGGATTACCCCCCGTGCACCGGGGAGTTGCGCGACCGGATTGTACGTTGCGCATACTTCCGCGTACGTTCCGTGCCCCGCCGCCCGCCGGGGGGACGGCACACGAAACCCCCGGCCGCGGCGGGCCGGGGGCGGGGGCGGCGGCCCCGCGGCGGACGGACCGCCGCGCGGGGCTGCCGTCAGCGGGCGTAGTACTCCACGACGAGCTGCTCGTCGCAGATGACGGGGATCTCCGGGCGGTTCGGCTCCCGGTCCAGGCGGAAGGCGAGCGCCGGCAGGTTGACCTCCAGGTAGCGGGGGGTCTCGCCGTCCGTGGCGTAGCCGCCCTCGCGCGCGACCTGGAAGGGGTACTTCTCGCGGCTGCGCTCGCGGACCGCCACCACGTCGTCGGGGCGGACCCGGAAGGACGGCTTGTCGACCTTGCGGCCGTTGACCTCGATGTGGCCGTGCACGACCATCTGCCGCGACTGGTAGACGGTCCGGGCCAGGCCGGCGCGCAGGACCAGCGCGTCCAGGCGGCGCTCCAGCTCGACGATCAGCGCCTCACCGGTCTTGGCCTGCACCTTGCTGGCACGCTCGTACGCCCGGACGAGCTGGCGCTCGCTGATGTCGTACTGCGCGCGCAGGCGCTGCTTCTCCAGCAGCCGCACCTTGTAGTCGCTGGTCTGCTTGCGACCCCGGCCGTGCATGCCGGGCGGGTACGGGCGGGCCTCGAAGTACTTGGCGGCCTTCGGGGTGAGCGGGATGCCGAGGGCCCGCGACTTGCGGACCTTGGGGCGCGGCTGGTTCACGCGGTTCCGTCCTCCTTGAGAAAGTTAGGCAAGGCTTACCTTAAGCGATTTTCGCGCCTCCGCGCGACAACCTCGGGTAACGCACCTGCGAAACCGGGCATTCCCGGCGGCCGGACACCGTGATCCGCGTCACCCGGGGACGGGGGCGGGACCGGCCGAGGGCCACCCGCTCCGGACAGCCCGCGCGTCAGTCGCGCTCGCCGCCCCGGCCCGGGCCGTCCTGCCCCCGGCCCGCCAGCCGCTCGCGCACCCGCTCGACCACCTCGGCGTAGCGCGCCTCGGCGCCGTACCGCGTCGGCTCGTAGTAACGCCGGCCGGAGAGGGCGTCCGGGGCGTACTGCTGGGCGGCGATGGCGCCGGGGACGTCGTGCGGATACACGTACCCCTGCGCGTGCCCCAGCTTCTCCGCGCCCTTGTAGTGCCCGTCCCGCAGATGCGCCGGCACCGGGCCCGCCTTGCCGGCCCGTACGTCGTCCATCGCGGCGCCGATCGCCTTCGTCACCGCGTTGGACTTCGGGGCCAGCGCGAGCGCCACCGTGGCGTGCGCCAGCGTCAGCGCCGCCTCCGGGAAGCCGATCATGGCCACCGCCTGGGCCGCGGCGACCGCCGTCTGGAGCGCAGAGGAGTCGGCCAGCCCGATGTCCTCGCTGGCGGAGATCATCAGCCGCCGGGCGATGAACCGCGGGTCCTCGCCCGCTTCGATCATGCGCGCCAGATAGTGCAGCGCGGCGTCCACGTCCGAGCCGCGCACGGACTTGATCAGGGCGCTGGCCACGTCGTAGTGCTGGTCGCCGTCCCGGTCGTACGCCACGGCGGCACGGTCGACCGCCGCCTCCAGCGTCGGCAGCGACACCTCCGGCTCGCCCTGCGCCAGCGCCGCCCCCGCCGCCGCCTCCAGCGCGGTGAGCGCCCGGCGCGCGTCGCCGCCGGCGATCCGCAGCAGATGCTCCTCGGACTCCTCCGGCAGCGTCACCGCACCGCCGAGACCGCGCTCGGCGGTCACGGCCCGGCGCAGCAGCCCGCGCACGTCGTCGTCGGTGAGGGGCTCCAGCGTGAGCAGCAGGGAGCGGGACAGCAGCGGCGAGATGATCGAGAAGTACGGATTCTCCGTGGTGGCCGCGATCAGCGTCACCCAGCGGTTCTCCACCGCCGGGAGCAGCGAGTCCTGCTGGGCCTTGCTGAAGCGGTGGATCTCGTCGAGGAAGAGGACGGTCTCCTTGCCGTACCCCCCGGCGGCGCGGCGGGCGCCCTCGATCACCGCGCGGACCTCCTTGACGCCGGCGGTGATCGCGGACAGCTCCACGAAACGCTTCTGGGTGGCCTGGCTCACCACGTACGCCAAGGTCGTCTTGCCCGTGCCCGGCGGGCCCCACAGCAGCACGGACGCCGGGCCCGCCGGGCCGCCGGCGCCCTCGCCGACCAGCCGGCGCAGCGGGGCGCCGGGCCCCAGCAGATGCTGCTGGCCCACGACCTCGTCGAGGCTGCGCGGGCGCATCCGGACGGCCAGCGGGGAACTGCCGGGATCCTTCTCCTGGCGCTCCTCGGCCGCTGCGGTGAACAGGTCGGGCTCCACGTCTCCGACCCTATGTCACGGCACCGACAACACTCAGAGGAGCGTCTTCCAGTACGACCACCAGCGGATGCCGATCAGGATGAGCAGGATCCCGTACCAGAGGACGGGCACCACCCAGTTGAACTCCAGCACCGTCTCGCGCGCCCGCGCCGAGAGCGGGAAGACGCCCGTCTTGACGTTGTGCACGGTGGTGTACCAGAAGATCAGGATCGTCACCGCCCAGACCAGCGAGCACCACAGGCACAGCGAGCCGATCTTGTACAGCGAGGAGTACTGGAGGAAGGTGACGAAGCCGACCCCGAAGAGGGAGCCCGCCCACAGTCCGGTCCACCACCAGCGGCGGTGCCCCGCGCCGGCGAGCAGGCCCACGCCGATCACCACGAGCATCGGGAAGGCGATCCAGCCCACGAACGGGTTCGGAAACCCGAACACCGACGCCTGCCAGCTCTTCATGATGTTGTTGCACGACAGGACGGGGTTCAGGCTGCACGCCGAGACGTAGTTCGGGTCCTCCAGCAGCTTCATCTTGTCGTGCGTGATCACCGCGGATGCCACCACACCCAGCGTGCCGCCGATCATCAGCAGCCAGGCGAACGGTCGGCTCGACCCGATCAGTCCGGATTCGGGCGGGTCCTCGTGCCGGGACGGGGCCGTTCTCGTTGCGGTCGTGGTCATCTCGCTGCTTCCGTGGGCTCGGCGGTGGCGGCACCTCATTGTGCCGCAACGCAGGGCGATCGGGCACCGGTGCACCGGTGATCGGCCGGTCACCCGCCGGCCGTCCACCGGCAGGGGTGGGCGGTGCCCGACCGCGCGTTCGACCGGCGCAAACCCACCCGGTCGCCGCGCCACCCGCAGGGGTCAGGCGAGCAGCTTGTGCAGCTCGCCCACGACCGCCGTCAGCGCCACCGGCCGCTGCTCGCCGCTGCCGAGGTCCTTGAGCTGGACCACGCCCTCGTCGAGGTCCCGCTCCCCCGCCACCAGCGCGTAGCGCGCGCCGGAGCGGTCGGCGGACTTCATCGCGTTCTTCAGGCCCTTGCCGCCGAACGCGAAGTCCGCCGCGACCCCGCTCCGGCGCAGCTCCGTGACCACGCCGAAGAGCGTCCTGCGGGCCTGCTCGCCGAGGGCCGCCGCGTACACGTCGGTGGCGGCGGGCAGGTCCAGCGAGACGCCCTCTGCCTCCAGCGCCAGCACCGTACGGTCCACGCCCAGCGCCCAGCCCACGGACGGCAGCGCGGGGCCGCCGATCATCTCCGACAGCCCGTCGTAGCGCCCGCCGCCGCCGATGGCGGACTGGGCGCCGAGGCCGTCGTGGACGAACTCGAAGGTGGTGCGCGTGTAGTAGTCGAGACCGCGGACCAGCCGGGGGTCGTCCTCGTACGCGACGCCGGCCGCCGTCAGCAGCTCGCGGACCTGCTCGTGGTACGCCTTGCACGCCTCGCACAGGTGGTCGCGCATCAGCGGCGCGTCGTCGAGCTGCGCCCGGACCTCCGGGCGCTTGTCGTCGAGGACCCGCAGCGGGTTGATCTCGATCCGCTCGCGGGTGGGCTCGTCGAGGTCGAGGCCGCGCAGGAAGTCCTGGAGCGCGGCGCGGTAGGCGGGCCGGCACTCCTGGTCGCCGAGGGAGTTGAGCAGCAGCCGGAAGCCCGTCAGCCCCAGCGCGCGGTAGCCGTCGACGGCCAGGACGATCAGCTCGGCGTCCAGCGCCGGGTCCTCGGCGCCGATGGCCTCGGCGCCGACCTGGGAGAAGTGCCGGTAACGGCCCTTCTGCGGGCGCTCGTAGCGGTAGTAGGAACCGGAGTACCAGAGCTTGACCGGCAGGTTGCCCTGCTTGTGCAGGCTGCTCTCCAGCGCCGCGCGCAGCACGGAGGCGGTGCCCTCGGGGCGCAGTGCCAGCTCGTCGCCGCCCTTGGTGGTGAGGGTGTACATCTCCTTGGTCACGATGTCGGTGGACTCGCCGACGCCGCGGGCGAAGAGCCGCACGTCCTCGAAGCCGGGGGTCTCGGCGTAGCCGTAGCCTGCGCGGCGTACGGGCGCGGCGAACGCCTCGCGGACGGCGAGGTAGGCCGCGGAGCGCGGCGGGATCAGGTCGTAGGTGCCCTTGGGGGCCTTGAAGGCCGGTGAAGTGCTCACGGAGGGGGTCGTCACATTCCTCGTCGGTGGCGGAGCGGGGCGGCCTGGCCGCCCGCCCGGCCGGCGGCCAGCTCCTGGAGAAAGGGGTTGCCGGCGCGCTCGCGGCCGATGGTCGTCTGGGGGCCGTGCCCGGGCAGCACCACGGTCGAGTCGTCGAGCGGCAGGCACACGCGGGCCAGCGATTCGAGGATCTCGGCGCTGTCGCCGCCGGGCAGGTCGGTGCGTCCGATGGAGCCGGCGAAGAGCAGGTCGCCCGAGAAGAGGACCTGCGGCACTTCCGGCTGCTCGGGCAGCCGGAAGGTCACCGACCCCTTGGTATGGCCGGGCGCGTGCGCGACGGTGAGGCTCAGCCCGGCCAGCTCCAGCTCGGCGCCGTCGGCCAGTTCGGCCACGTCGTCCGGCTCCCCCACGGTCAGGTCGCCGAGCAGCGGCGCTCCGACGGCCATGCCGAGCGCCTTCTCCGGCTCGGCGAGCATGTACCGGTCGGCGGGGTGGATCCAGGCGGGCACGTCGTGGGCGCCGCAGACGGGGATCACCGAGGCGACGTGGTCCAGGTGCCCGTGGGTGAGCACGACCGCGACCGGCCTGAGCCGGTGCTTGGCGACGGCCTCCGCGACGCCGTCCGCCGCCCGGTGCCCGGGATCGACGATCACGCACTCCTCACCGGCGGCCGGGGCGAGCAGATAACAGTTGGTGCCCCATGCGCCCGCGGGGAACCCGGCAATGAGCACGTTCGTCCTTCACCTGTCGGTTGTCGTCGGCTGTGCCGCCGCCGGGAGCCGCGCGGCCGGCGGCGGCCCCGGAATTGCGGCCGTTCTGAGACTACCGGCGCTCCTCATCCGGCAGCGAATCGATATACGGTACGGCACACGGAATTCCGGTCCACGAACGCGTGTGGCAGCGACTCGAGGGAGAAGACGCGGTGGTCAGCAGGGACCAGCGGAGGCGGCAGCTCGCCCGGGAGAAGTACGAGCGGCAGCAGCGCAGGCGCGCCGACCGCAGAAAGCACAACCGGAAGCTCGCGGCAGTGATCACGGCACCGCTGGTGGTCGTGATCACCGCGGTCGCGGTCGCGGCCGTCACCGGCTTCGGGTCGGACGACGACGACAAGAAGAAGGACGACTCCGCGGCGCCGAGCGCGAGCCCGGAGAAGGCGCACGACCCCTGCGGCAAGCCGGAGGACGGCAAGCCGTCGAAGAAGACGTGGAAGAAGGAGCCGAAGCTCGACATCGACGACTCGGCGACGTACACGATGACGCTCTCGACCACCTGTGGCGACATCGGCATCGAGATGGACGCGGGCAAGGCGCCGCACACCGTCAACAACATGCGGTTCCTCGCCGGCGAGGGCTACTTCGACCACAGCCCGTGCCACCGGCTGACCGGGCAGGAGTCCGGCATCTTCGTGCTCCAGTGCGGCGACCCCGCCGGCACCGGCCAGGGCGGGCCCGGGTACACGATCCCGGACGAGAACCTCAAGGACAAGGCGGTCAAGGGCGGGACGTACCCCGCGGGCACCGTGGCGATGGCCAACACCGGCCAGAAGGACTCCGGCGGCAGCCAGTTCTTCCTCGTCTACGAGGACAGCCCGCTGCCCCCCAACTACACCCCGTTCGGCAAGCTCACGGACGAGGGCACGGCGACGGTCAAGACCATCGCCGAGGCCGGCGCGCAGCCGCAGGACCCGCAGACGGGCAACACCGCCCCGAACGCGACCGTGGTCATCGACAAGGCGACCGTCACCGAGGGCACACAGGAGCAGGAGACCGACCACTGAGTCACGGGCGGGCCCGCGTCGTTACGGGATTGGTCTCGCGCGGGATGCGGACAGCCGGCCCGCCGTTCGCCTATGTTGGCGTTGTGCAGGTGCGGGGGTGCCGGCGGCAGTCGCTTTCGCCCGCCGCCGGATCGGCCGGATCCGGTACCCCATCCCCTTTCCGGCCGCAGACAACTGTGGAAGACGTCGCCGGGCTGCCGGGCCCGCGGGGCGTCATGTGAGGAGGCGCTGTGAGCAGCGACCCATGGGGCCGGGTCGACGAGACGGGCACCGTGTACGTGCGTACCGCCGACGGCGAACGAGTCGTCGGCTCCTGGCAGGCGGGCTCGGCCGAGGAGGCACTCGCCTACTTCAAGCGCAAGTACGAGGGCCTGGTCGTGGAGATCGGCCTCCTCGAGCGCCGGGTGCAGACCACCGACCTCTCCGCCAAGGACGCCACCGCCGCCATCGAGCACCTGCGTGAGCAGGTCTCCGAGGCGCACGCGGTCGGCGACCTCGACGCGCTGACGGCGCGGCTCGACCGGCTGGTGGAGGCCGTGGGCGCGCGTCAGGAGGAGCGCAAGGCGGCCAAGGCCAAGCACCAGGTGGAAGTGCGCGAGTCCAAGGAGGCGGTGGTCGCCGAGGCGGAGGAGCTGGCGCAGAGCGAGCAGTGGCGCGCGGCGGGCGAGCGGCTGCGGGAGCTGGTGGAGACCTGGAAGGGTCTGCCGCGGCTGGACCGCAGGAGCGACGACGAGCTGTGGCACCGCTTCAGCCACGCGCGCTCGGCGTTCTCCAAGCGCCGCAAGGCGCACTTCGCGTCCCTCGACGCCCAGCGCGAGGAGGCCAGGCGGCGCAAGGAGAAGCTGGTGGAGGAGGCGGAGGCGCTCTCCGGCTCCCGCGAGTGGGGGCCGACGGCCGCCCGCTACCGCGAGCTGATGGCGGACTGGAAGGCCGCGGGCCGCGCGCAGCGCGACCAGGAGGAGGACCTGTGGGCCCGCTTCCGCGGTGCGCAGGACGTCTTCTTCCAGGCCCGCGGCGAGGTCTTCGCCGAGCGCGACACCGAGCAGCGCGAGAACCTGACGCGCAAGGAGGAACTGGTCGCCGAGGCGGAGAAGCTGCTGCCGGTCACCGACCTCAAGACCGCCAGGGGCGCCTTCCGCTCGATCAACGAGCGGTGGGAGGCCATCGGGCACGTACCGCGGGACGCCCGGGCGAAGATCGAGGCCCGGATGCACGCCGTGGAGCGCTCGATCGGCGAGGCGGAGGAGACCGAGTGGCGCCGTACGAACCCGGAGGCGCGGGCGCGCGCCGAGGGGCTCACCGGGCAGTTGCAGGACGCCGTCGACAAGCTCCACCGGCAGATCGAGCAGGCCAGGGCGCAGGGCAACGGCGCCAAGGCCGACAAGCTGGCCCGCGAGCTGGAGGGCCGGCAGGCCCTGCTCGACCAGGCGCTCAAGGGCCTGCGGGAGTTCGGCGGCTGAGCGGCTGACCGGCTGACCGGCTGAGCAGTGCGTACGTGACGAAGGCCCCGCCGGGCGGCGGGGCCTTCGTCGTGCGCCGGGACGGTGCCGGTGCGGTGCGCTCAGTTGTTCCGGGCGGAGGTGACGCGGTACACGTCGTAGACGCCCTCGACCTTCCGTACCGCCTTCAGGACGTGCCCGAGGTGCTTCGGGTCGCCCATCTCGAAGGTGAAGCGCGAGGTTGCCACCCGGTCGCGGGAGGTCTGCACGGCGGCGGACAGGATGTTCACGTGCTGGTCGGACAGCACCCGGGTGACGTCCGAGAGCAGCCGGGAGCGGTCCAGCGCCTCGACCTGGATGGCGACGAGGAAGACCGACGACTGCGTCGGCGCCCACTCGACCTCGATGATCCGCTCGGGCTGCTGCGACAGCGACTCGACGTTGACGCAGTCGGCGCGGTGCACGGAGACGCCCTTGCCGCGGGTGACGAAGCCGATGATCGGGTCTCCGGGCACCGGCGTACAGCAGCGTGAGAGCTTCACCCACACGTCGTCGACACCCTTGACGATCACGCCGGGGTCGTTGACCGCCCGGCGCTTGCGGGTGCCGGGCAGCGGCGGCGCGCTCTCCTCGATGTCCTCGGTGGCCGCCTCCTCGCCGCCGAGCGCCTGGACCAGCTTCTGCACCACGTTCTGCGCGGAGACGTGGCCCTCGCCGATCGCCGCGTAGAGCGCGGAGATGTCGGGGTAGCGCATCTCGTGCGCGATGGTGACCAGCGAGTCGCCGGTGAGGATGCGCTGGATCGGCAGGTTCTGCTTGCGCATCGCGCGCGCGATGGCGTCCTTGCCGTGCTCGATGGCCTCGTCCCGGCGCTCCTTGGAGAACCAGGCGCGGATCTTGTTGCGCGCGCGGGGCGACTTGACGAAGTTCAGCCAGTCCCGCGAGGGGCCCGCACCGGCGGCCTTGGAGGTGAAGACCTCGACGGTGTCGCCGTTGTCGAGGGCGGACTCCAGCGGTACGAGCCGGCCGCCGACCCGCGCCCCTATGGTCTTGTGCCCGACCTCGGTGTGCACCGCGTACGCGAAGTCGACGGGCGTGGCGCCGGCGGGCAGGGCGATCACGTCGCCCTTGGGCGTGAAGACGAAGACCTCGTTGCGGGAGAGGTCGAAGCGCAGCGCGTCCAGGAACTCGCCGGGGTCCTCGGTCTCCTTCTGCCAGTCGATGAGCTGCCGCAGCCAGGCCATGTCGTTGACCTGCTCGGACTTGCTGCCCTTGCGGGTGCCGGCGCCCTGCTGGCGGGCGGCTCCGCCGGTGGCCTCCTGCTTGTACTTCCAGTGCGCGGCGATGCCGTACTCGGCGCGGCGGTGCATGTCGAACGTGCGGAGCTGAAGCTCGACGGGCTTGCCCTCGGGTCCGATGACCGTCGTGTGCAGCGACTGGTACATGTTGAACTTGGGCATCGCGATGTAGTCCTTGAACCGTCCGGGGACGGGGTTCCACCGCGCGTGGATGGTGCCCAGCGCCGCGTAGCAGTCGCGGACCGAGTCGACGAGGACGCGGATGCCCACCAGGTCGTAGATCTCGGCGAAGTCGCGACCGCGCACGATCATCTTCTGGTAGACGCTGTAGTAGTGCTTCGGGCGGCCGGTGACGGTCGCCTTGATCCGGGCGCTGCGCAGGTCCTGCTGCACCTCGTCGATGACGACGGCCAGGTACTCGTCCCGCTTGGGGGCGCGCTCGGCGACCAGGCGGACGATCTCGTCGTACATCTTCGGGTAGAGGATCGCGAACGCGAGGTCCTCCAGCTCCCACTTGATGGTGTTCATGCCCAGCCGGTGGGCCAGCGGCGCGTAGATCTCCAGCGTCTCGCGCGCCTTCTGCTCCTGCTTCTCGCGGCGCAGGTAGCGCATCGTGCGCATGTTGTGCAGCCGGTCGGCGAGCTTGATCACCAGGACCCGGGGGTCCCTGGCCATGGCGACGACCATCTTGCGTACGGTCTCGGCCTGCGCGGCCTCGCCGAACTTGACCTTGTCCAGCTTGGTGACGCCGTCCACCAGCAGCGTCACCTGGTCGCCGAAGTCGCGGCGCAGGTCCTCGATCCCGTACTCGGTGTCCTCCACCGTGTCGTGCAGCAGCCCGGCCATCAGCGTGGCGGGGTCCATGCCCAGCTCGGCCAGGATCGTGGTGACGGCCAGGGGGTGGGTGATGTACGGGTCGCCGCTCTTGCGCTTCTGGCCGCGGTGCCAGCGCTCCGCGACCTGGTAGGCGCGCTCTATCTGCCGCAGCGTGGAGGTGTCGGCCTTCGGGTCGTTCCCGCGCACTATCCGCAGCAGCGGCTCCAGCACCGGGTTGTACGGGCTCTGCCGCTGCACGCCCAGGCGCGCCAGCCGGGCCCGCACCCGGCTCGGCGAGGCGCCGCGGCCGGCCTGCCCGCCGCCGTGGCCCGAGGCGGGCTCGACGCGCGCGGGGGTGGCCGGCTGCGCTCGCCCGTCCGGCGGCGCGCTGCGGCGGCCCGACCCGTTCTCCGCGGCCCGCGCGGGCAGCGGGCGGTCCGCCGCGCCGGGCTGCTTCTCGGGCGGCGCGGCGGTGGACCGATGAGCCTCGTCTGGCAAGAGCACTCCTTGACGGTGGGCGGCCCACGGGGAGATCCCCGGAACTGCCATGGTATCTGCCGTCACGCCCCCACCACCCGGCAACCGTCCGGGCAGGGCTCCGGCCGGGCGGAGAACCCCAGGTCAAACGGCTCGGACGGTACAGACGCTCAGACGGTGAGGAGTGCGTCCAGCGGAGCGCCGCCGAGCGCCCGCTCGACGCGCGCCCGGCCGGCCAGGAAGCCCAGCTCCAGCAGCACGGCGAGGCCGGTGACGCTGCCGCCGGCCCGCCGGATGAGCTGCACCGACGCCTCCGCGGTGCCGCCGGTGGCCAGCACGTCGTCGACGACCAGGACGCGGTCGCCGGGCTTCAGGGCGTCCGCGTGTATCTCGATCTCCGCCGTGCCGTACTCCAGGTCGTACGCCTGCCCGAGGGTGGCACCCGGGAGCTTGCCCGCCTTGCGTACGGGCACGAAGCCGATCCCCGCGCGCACCGCGACCGGCGCGCCCAGGATGAAGCCGCGCGCCTCCAGGCCCACGACCTTCTGGGCGCCCTGCTGCCGGCAGACCTCGGTCAGCGCGTCCGTGAGCACGGAGAACGCCTTCGCGTCGGCCAGCAGCGGCGTGATGTCCTTGAACGTCACGCCCGGCTGCGGGTAGTCCGGCACGTCCTGGATCCGGCTGAGCAGCAGCTCCCTGGTCCCCTCGGGCACGCTCACCGCCGCTTGCCCCCCGACCGGCCGCCGCGGCTGCCGGAGGGCCGGCCCCGGCCGCGCTGCCGGGACACCGGCTGCTGCCGGCGGCCGTCGGCGCGCGGGGGCCCGACGGCGCCCTGCCCGGCGGGCTCGGGGTCGCGG
Source organism: Streptomyces sp. 184 (assembly GCF_045781775.1). NCBI lineage: Bacteria > Bacillati > Actinomycetota > Actinomycetes > Kitasatosporales > Streptomycetaceae > Streptomyces > Streptomyces sp. 184. The sequence goes on from NZ_CP123230.1 coordinate 4,965,828, forward strand.
AGGCCGTCCTCGGACCCGTCGTCCACGACGATCGCCACGCCGGGCCCGTCCTCGTCGCGGGCCGGCACCTTCTCGCCGCGGGCGGCGGCGCGGGCGTCGGAGGCGCGGCGGGCCGCCACGCGCTTGTTGTGCGCCTGTATGGCGGGGTCGCGCTCCTTGAAGTCGACCACCAGCGGGGTGGCGATGAAGATCGAGGAGTACGCACCGGCCGCCAGACCCACGAACAGGGACAGCGCGATGTCGTTGAGCATGCCGCCGCCCAGCACGCCGCCGCCGATGAACAGCAGGCCGGCGACCGGCAGCAGGGCCACGACGGAGGTGTTGATGGAGCGGACGAGCGTGCCGTTGAGGCTGCGGTTGGCCGCCTCGCGGTAGGTGAACGCCGTCTGTTTGGTGATGTCCTTCGTGCTCTCCTTGAGGCCGTCGAAGACCACCACCGTGTCGTACAGCGAATAACCGAGGATGGTCAGCAGACCGATGACCGTGCCCGGTGTCACCTCGAAGCCGACGATCGTGTAGACGCCGACCGTGATCGTCAGGTCGTGGATCAGCGCGACGAGCGCGGCGAGCGCCATCCGCCACTCGAAGGCGATGGCGAGGTAGATCACCACCAGGACCATGAAGATCGCCAGGCCCTGCCACGCCTTGTTCGCGATCTGCTCGCCCCAACTGGGGCCGACGAGCTGGTCGTTGATCTGCTGCGCATCGACGTTCAGCTCTTCGGCGAGCGCCGACTTGACCTTGTCGGACTGCTGCGTCTCGATGCTGCTGACCTGGATGCGGAGCTTCCCGCTGCCCAGCTCCTGGACGATGGCCTGGTGCCCCGAGGACTCCTCGGCGACCTCCTGGGCCTGCGAGACCGAGGTCTCGGTCTTCGGGGTGGTGAAGACCGCACCGCCCTCGAACTCGATGCCCATGTTCAGGCCGCGGACGAAGAAGCCCGCGATCGCGATGATCGTGATCAGGATGGAGACGCCGTACCAGAAGAACCGCTTGGCGACGAAGTCGTAGCCGGCCTCACCGCGGTAGAGGCGGGCGCCGAGGGTGCCGAGGCGCGACATCTCAGACCTCCTTCGGGTTGACGGGACCGGCGACGCGCGGGCGGCCGCGCAGCGGTGGCCTGGCTCCCAGCCGTTTGGGATCGAGCCCGGACCAGGGGTGGCCGTTGGCGAAGAAGGGCTTCCTGGCCAGCAGGGTCATGACCGGCTTGGTGAAGAGGAAGACCACGACGACGTCGAGGAGGGTGGTCAGGCCCAGCGTGAAGGCGAAGCCCTGCACCTTGCCGACGGTGACCGCGAAGAGCACGGCCGCGGCGAGGAACGACACGAAGTCGGACACCAGGATGGTGCGCCGGGCCCGCGGCCAGCCGCGTTCCACCGCGGGGCGCAGCGTGCGCCCCTCGCGGATCTCGTCTCGGATGCGCTCGAAGTAGACGATGAACGAGTCCGCCGTGATACCGATCGCCACGATCGCGCCGCAGACCGCAGGGAGGTTCAGCGCGAAGCCGATGCCGGGGCCGAGCAGCGCCATGATCGTGTAGGTGAGGACGGCGGAGACCATGAGGCTGACGACGGCCACCAGGGCCAGCCCGCGGTAGTACGCGACGAGGTAGATGATCACCAGCGCCAGCCCGATGGCGCCGGCGATGAGACCCGCCTTGAGCTGCTCGTTGCCGAGGGCCGGCGAGACGGTGGTGACCTCGGACTCCTCGAAGGACAGCGGCAGCGCGCCGTACGACAGGACGTTGGCCAGTTCCTCGGCCGACTCCTGGTTGAAGCTGCCGGAGATCTGCGCCCGGCCGCCGGTGATCGACTCGTCGACGGAGGGCGCGGAGACGACCTCGCCGTCCAGCTCGATGGCGAACTGGTTGTTCGGCGGGGCCTGGGAGGCGAGCTTGCCGGTGACGTCGGCGAACTTGTCGGAGCCCTTGTCGTCGAACTCGAGCTGCACGATCCAGCCGGAGCCCTGCTGGGCGTCGTACGTGGCGGAGGCGTCGTCGACGTCGGTGCCCTCGACCTCGGCCGGGCCGAGCGCGTACTTGTACGCGCCGTCGCTGTCACAGGCCACGACGGTGTCGGTCGGCTTGGCGTTCTCGCCGATCTTGGTCCGCTCCTCGGCGTTGGAGCAGTCCAGCGCGTCCAGCTTCTTCTGCACGTCGGCGGGGATCTGGCCCGTGGGCGCCTGCTCGGCCGGGGGCGTCTCGGCGGGCGGCGGCTGCGAGTCGGACGGGCTGGGCGAGTCGTCGGCCTGGGCGAGGCCCTCGGACAGGGCCCGGCCCTGCTCGGTGGCGTCGTCGCTCGGGCCGGCGTCGTCGGAGGCGGTCTCGGACGGGGACGGCGAGGTGGAGGCGTCGTCGCCCTGGTCCTGGTCCTTCTCCTTGTCCCCGGACTCCGAGGCGCTGGGCGACGGCGTGGGCTCGTTCACGTCGTACGACAGCACGGGGCGGAAGAAGAGCCGCGCGGTGGTGCCCACCTGCTCGCGCGCCGTCTTCTGGTTGGTGCCCTTGGGGATGTTGACGATGATGTGCCGGTCGCCCTGTGTCTGGACCTCCGCCTCCTGCACACCGAGGCCGTTGACGCGGCGCTCGATGATGTTCACGGCGGTGTCCATGTTGGTGGAGTTGATCGCGTTCTCGCTGCCCGGCTGGGACTTGGCCTCCAGCGTGATGCTGGTGCCGCCGGCGAGGTCGATGCCCAGGCGCGGGGTGGTGTGCCCGGAGAGGAACATCCCGCCGGTGAGCGCGGCGATCGCGGCCAGGATCAGCAGCAGCGGCCGCCAGGGCCTGCCGTGAGATCCCTGGGACCTGCGGCCCGATTTGGGTGCTGCCACCTTCTCGATTCTCCTGTCCAGACACCGCGCGGCGCGGCTCGTCGCGCGGTCACGAAGTGTAGCCCCGCGGTGCCGCGAGGCGAAAAGTGACCGGTCCCCCGTTCACCGCGGCCGACGGCGCCTCCGCACACGGTGCGGGGCCGCCGCCGAAAGGCCGCGGTCACTTCGCGGCGGAGCCGCCGTTCTTCTTCTTCTCGTCCTCGTCGGTGACGTCCGCTGCAACCGCGTCGCCCTCGGCGCCGGCGTCGTCGGCCGCGTCCTTCTTGTCGAGGTCGATCTTGTCCGACGCCTCCGCGCGGTCCTCGTCGGCGTCGTCACCGTCGGCGGTCCCCGTCAGCGAGGAGGCGTCGTCGGGCGCGGTGATCTCCTCGTCGTCGAACTCCGGAGCGCCGTGCACGATGCGGTTGTATTCGGCGTCGTCCAGGACGGCGCCGATGGAGTTCTTCGCGTAGATCGCGTGCACTCCGGGGGCCACCTCCAGAAGGATGGTGTCCTCGTGGACCTCCTTGACCGTGGCGTACATACCGCCGATGGTCCGCACGCCGCTGCCCGGCTGCAATTGGTCCCGCATGCTTGTCATCTGGCGCTGCTTGTTCTTTGCCGAGCGGGTCATCAGGAACATCGCCCCGATGAGCACGATGAACGGCAAGAGAATCGTGATATCCACGGTGTCCGGGTTTCCTTCGTATGACCGCGTTCGCCACGGCCTGTTCTGGGGGGCGGGGGTGCCCTCCGGTTCCGGAAGGCGTCGGCGGAGTCTAAGCGAGTTCCGCCGTGTGAACAACGCCCAGCATGTCACCCGGGTTCCGTAGCGGGCGAGTCCCCGCGCCGCCGCGGTACGCCCCGGGGCGCCCGCGCGGCGCCTTGCCCGGCCGGGCCCGCGGCCGGGCGGCGGCGGGCCCGGCGGGGGCGCTCAGAACGCGGTCTGCTGCATGCCGCCGCCGGGCTGCGGGGGCGTGAGGCCGAGGTGGGCCCAGGCCGCCGGGGTGGCGACGCGGCCGCGGGGGGTGCGGGCCAGCAGCCCTTCGCGTACGAGGAAGGGCTCGGCGACCTCCTCGACGGTCTCGCGTTCCTCCCCCACCGCGACGGCGAGCGTGGAAAGCCCGACGGGGCCGCCGGAGAAGAGCTTCAGCAGGGCGCCGAGGACGGCGCGGTCGAGGCGGTCGAGGCCGCGGTCGTCGACCTCGTAGACCTCCAGGCCGCGGGCGGCGATCTCGCGGGTGATCACGCCGTCGGCCTTGACCTGGGCGTAGTCCCGCACCCGGCGCAGCAGGCGGTTGGCGATCCGGGGCGTGCCGCGGGAGCGGCCGGCGATCTCGGCTGCGCCGGCGGCGTCCACGGCGACGTCCAGCAGGTGCGCGGAGCGGTGCAGGACGCGCTCCAGCTCGGCCGGCGAGTAGAACTCCATGTGCCCGGTGAAGCCGAAGCGGTCGCGCAGCGGCGGGGGCAGCAGCCCGGCCCGGGTGGTGGCGCCGACCAGGGTGAAGGGGGGCAGCTCCAGCGGGATGGCGGTGGCGCCGGGGCCCTTGCCGACGATGACGTCGACGCGCAGGTCCTCCATCGCCATGTACAGCATCTCCTCGGCGGGGCGGGACATGCGGTGCAACTCGTCGAGGAAGAGCACCTCGCCCTCCTGGAGCGAGGAGAGGATCGCGGCCAGGTCGCCGGCGTGCTGGATGGCGGGGCCCGAGGTGATGCGGATCGGCGCGGCCATCTCGGCGGCGACGATCATCGCGAGCGTGGTCTTGCCGAGGCCGGGGGCGCCGGAGAGCAGCACGTGGTCGGCGGCGCCGCCGCGCTGGCGGGCGGCGCGCAGCACGAGGTCGAGCTGCTCGCGCACGCGCTCCTGGCCGACGAACTCCGCCAGGTCCTTCGGGCGCAGCGCGGTCTCCACCGCCCGGTCGTCGGCGTCGGCGGCCGAGTCCACCAGCCGCGGGTCGGCGTCCTCCCAGGTCATGCTGGATCCGTCCGTCGTGGTTCGGGTGCTGCCGAGGTCTGCGGTACGCGCCCGGGGCCGGGCGGCCCTGTCATCGGGCCCGGTTCAGGGTCTGGAGGGCGGCGCGCAGCAACTGCGGCAGCGGCGGGGGCGCGGCGCCGTTCTCCTCCGCCCGGGGGGCGACGGCGGTGACGGCCTCGTCGGCCTCGCGCGGCGCGTACCCGAGGCCCGTGAGCGCGGTGTGCAACTGCTCGCGCCAGCCGGCGGCGGGCGCGGCGCCGGCCTGCCGGGCGAGGAGGCCGCTGCTGCCGAGCGGCTCGCCGAGCCGGTCCTTCAGCTCCAGCAGCAGCTTCTGCGCGCCCTTCTTGCCGATGCCGGGGACGGCGGTCAGCGCCTTCTCGTCGCCGGTGGAGACGGCGAGGCGGAGCGCGTCGGGGCGGTGCACGGCGAGCATGGCCTGGGCCAGCCGCGGGCCGACGCCGCTGGCGGTCTGGAGCAGCTCGAAGACCTGGCGTTCGTCGTCGTCGGCGAAGCCGTAGAGGGTGAGGGAGTCCTCCCGTACGACGAGGGAGGTGGCCAGCCGGGCGTCCTTGCCGACGCGCAGCGTGGACAGGGTGTCGGGCGTGCACTGCACGGCCATGCCGATGCCGCCGACCTCGATGACCGCGGCGTCGGGGGCGAGGGCGGCGACGGGGCCGCTGACGAAGGCGATCATGCGGGGTCTCTCCGGATCTCGCGGTCCCGGTACTCCGGGCGGTCCTGGCCCGCGCGGTCTTCGCGCGGGGTGCCCCGGTCGGCCGGGCGGGCGGCGCGGCGCACGCCGGGCGCTCCGGACGCGGCGGCGCGGGCGGCCGTCCCGGCGCGCGCGGGTGCGGTGGCGGCGCGGGCGCGCAGCAGGCGGTCCTGGGCGGGGGCGCGCCACAGGTGGCAGATGGCCAGCGCCAGCGCGTCGGCGGCGTCGGCCGGCTTGGGCGGGGCGTCGAGCCGCAGCAGCCGGGTGACCATGGCGCCGACCTGCGCCTTGTCGGCGCGGCCTGAGCCGGTGACGGCGGCCTTGACCTCGCTGGGGGTGTGCAGCGCGACGGGCAGGCCGCGGCGGGCGGCGCAGAGGATGGCGACGGCGCTGGCCTGGGCGGTGCCCATGACGGTGCGTACGTTGTGCTGGCTGAAGACGCGCTCGACGGCGACGGCCTCGGGCCCGTGCGCGTCGAGCCACTCCTCGACGCCGCGCTCGATGAGCAGCAGCCGCTCGGCGGTCGGGGCGTCGGAGGGGGTGCGTACGACGCCGACGGCGACCATCCGCAGCGCCCGGCCGGGCGTCCCGTCCACGACGCCCACCCCGCACCGCGTCAGCCCCGGGTCCACTCCGAGCACCCGCACCGGCCGCCCCCTCTCCTTAGCCCGCGTACGTGTGTGCAGGCTACCGGCCGGCACCGACACCGCAGCCGAAGGGCCCGCGGGATGTCGCCATCCTGCGGGCCCGGCTCCTCGTGCGCGTACGGCTCAGGCGGTGGCCTTCTCCATGACCTCGTCGGAGACGTCGAAGTTGGCGAAGACGTTCTGGACGTCGTCGCTGTCCTCCAGGGCGTCGATGAGCCGGAAGATCCTGCGGGCGCCCTCCTCGTCCAGCTCCACCTGCATGGTGGGGACGAAGTTGGCCTCGGCCGAGTCGTAGTCGATCCCGGCGTCCTGGAGGGCGGTGCGGACGGCGACCATGTCGCCGGCTTCGCTCAGCACCTCGAAGGACTCGCCCAGGTCGTTGACCTCCTCGGCGCCGGCGTCCAGCACGGCGGCGAGCACGTCGTCCTCGCCCAGCTCGCCCTTGGGGACGATCACGACACCCTTGCGGTGGAAGAGGTAGGCCACGGAGCCGGGGTCCGCCATGGAGCCGCCGTTGCGCGTCATGGCGACGCGGACGTCGGAGGCGGCGCGGTTGCGGTTGTCCGTCAGGCACTCGATGAGGACCGCCACGCCGTTCGGGCCGTAGCCCTCGTACATGATCGTCTCGTACTCGGCGCCGCCCGCTTCGAGACCCGCGCCGCGCTTGACGGCGCTGTCGATGTTCTTGTTCGGGACGGACTGCTTCTTGGCCTTCTGGATCGCGTCGTACAGCGTGGGATTTCCGTCCGGGTCGGGACCCCCCTGCCGCGCCGCGACCTCGACGTTCTTGATCAGCTTGGCGAAGAGCTTTCCTCGCTTGGCATCGATCACGGCCTTCTTGTGCTTGGTGGTTGCCCACTTAGAGTGGCCGGACACAGCCCCGCTCCATTCCGCGTTCCGCGCATTCGACTAACCGGCAACGAACTCGTCGATCCTACCGGGGGCGGTCATCCCGCCCGGCGCACCATATCGGCGAAGAGTGCGTGCACGCGGTGGTCGCCGGTCAGTTCGGGATGGAACGACGTCGCCAGCAGCGGCCCCTGCCGGACCGCCACGGGGTGCCCGCCGACCTCCGCCAGCCGCTCCACCCCGGCGCCGGTGGATTCCACCCACGGCGCCCGGATGAAGACGCCGTGGACGGGGCCGCCGGGGACGCCGGCCACCTCCAGCGGCAGCTCGAACGACTCGTTCTGCCGGCCGAAGGCGTTGCGGCGGACGATCATGTCGATGCCGCCGACGGTCTCCTGGCCGGAGCGCGGGTCCAGGATCTTGTCGGCCAGCATGATCATGCCGGCGCAGGACCCGTACGCGGGCATGCCCGCCCGCACCCGGTCGCGCAGCGGCTCCAGCAGGCCGAAGGCGACGGCGAGCTTGGACATCGTGGTGGACTCGCCGCCGGGGAGGACCAGGCCGGAGACCTCCGCCAGCTCCTCCGGCCTGCGCACCGGCACGGCGGTCGCGCCGGCCGCCGCCAGGGCGGCCAGGTGTTCGCGTACGTCGCCCTGGAGGGCGAGGACGCCGATGGCGGGGGTGGTGCCCATGTGCGCCGACCTCACCAGCCCCGGCCGGCGTAGCGCTCGGAGTCGTCGAGGGTGTCGAGGTTGATGCCGACCATGGCCTCGCCGAGGTTGCGGGAGGCGTCCGCGACGATCTTGGGGTCGTCGTAGAAGGTGGTGGCCTTGACGATGGCGGAGGCACGCTTGGCCGGGTCGCCGGACTTGAAGATGCCGGAGCCGACGAAGACGCCCTCGGCGCCGAGCTGGCGCATCAGCGCGGCGTCCGCGGGGGTGGCGACGCCGCCGGCGGAGAAGAGCACGACGGGCAGCTTGCCGAGCCGGGCCACCTCGGCGACCAGCTCGTACGGGGCGCGCAGCTCCTTGGCCGCGGCGTACAGCTCGTGGTTGTCCAGGCCGCGCAGGGCGCCGATCCCGTTCTTGATCTGGCGCAGGTGGCGGACGGCCTCGACGACGTTGCCGGTGCCGGCCTCGCCCTTGGAGCGGATCATGGCCGCGCCCTCGGCGATCCGGCGCAGGGCCTCGCCCAGGTTGGTGGCGCCGCAGACGAAGGGCGTGGTGAAGGCCCACTTGTCGGAGTGGTTGACCTCGTCGGCGGGGGTGAGGACCTCGGACTCGTCGACGTAGTCGACGCCGAGCGCCTGGAGGATCTGGGCCTCGACGAAGTGGCCGATGCGGGACTTGGCCATCACGGGGATGGAGACGGCCTCGATGATGCCCTCGATCATGTCGGGGTCCGACATGCGCGCCACGCCGCCGTCCTTGCGGATGTCGGCGGGGACCCGCTCCAGGGCCATCACCGCGACGGCGCCCGCGTCCTCGGCGATCTTCGCCTGCTCGGGCGTGACGACGTCCATGATCACGCCGCCCTTGAGCTGCTCGGCCATGCCGCGCTTGACGCGTGCGGTGCCGGTCTCGGGGGCCGACGACTGGGGGGCGGAGCTGGGCGTGCTGGACACGGTGGAACCTCGCTCGGTGATGTGGGTGCGGTGTGGATGTGTACGTGGCGCACGGTGCGCCATCTCCATCGTAAACACGTTCGGACTACGGGCCCGAGCGTGCGCCACCGTCAGGAAACCCCAGGCGGGAGGGGTCGGGAAAGAGCCAATCGGCAAACTGTGGCTGCCGGGCCCGCCGCGGGGGTCAGCTCGCCGGGGCCCGGTCGGTCAGCGCCGGCGGCGGCTCGTCGTCCATCTCGACCGCCAGCGGGAACGGCGCGTGCCCGGCCAGCCGGAACCAGCGCACCTTGCGGTGCCGCCGCAGTGCCCGCGCCGCCCGTACCGCGTCGTTGTGGAAGCGCCGCGCCATCGGCACCCGCCGCGCGGCCTCCGCCAGCTCGTGTACGGCCTCGTCCCCGCCCGGTGCCCCGCGCACCGCCTCCACCTGCTCCGGGGCCTCGAACACCGCCCGCAGCGCCTGGCTCAGCTCGCTCTCGGCGACCTCGCGCTGGTCCGCCTCCGCCTGCCGCGCGGCGTGCGCGGCCTCGTACAGCACGATCGAGGCGGCCGGGTCGAGCAGGCCGCTGGTGGCCAGCTCCTGCGCCACCGAGGTGCGCCGCAGCAACTGGGCGTCCAGGGCCGCCTTGGCGGCGTCGATACGGGTGTGCAGCCGGTCGAGCCGGCCGGCCGTCCAGCTCAGGTAGACGCCGATCAGGCAGAGCACGACCGCGACGAGAAGCAGGGTCAGCGCGGTGGACACGGGCCTCACGCCTCCCGGTCGCGGGCGGGGCCGAAGCGGGCCCAGCGGCCGGCGCGCTCGTCCTCGGCCACCGACGCGGCGCCCTGGGTCACCGTCTCGTACACCGAGAGGATGTCCGCGCCGACCGTCGACCAGTCGAAGCGCTGTACGTGCCGGCTGCCGCGCTCGCGCAGCTCGGCCCGGCGGGCGTCGTCCAGCAGCAGCCCCGCCGCCCGCCCGGCCAGGTCTCCGGCGTCCTCGCGCGCGAACACCTCGCCGGCCGTGCCGCCGTCCAGCACCTGCACGAACGCGTCCAGGTCGGCGGCCAGCACCGGCGCCCCCGCCGACATCGCCTCGACCAGGATGATGCCGAACGACTCGCCCCCGGTGTTCGGCGCGACGTACAGGTCGACGCTGCGCAGCAGCCTCGCCTTGTCCTCGTCGCCGACCATCCCCAGGAACTCCACCCGCTCCCGCACCCCGGGCGCCAGCCGCGCCGCGACCTCCGCGGGGTCGCCGCGCCCGGCGACCAGCAGGCGGGCGTCCGGCACCCGCTCCAGGATCCGCGGAAACGCATCCATCAGCACCGGCAGGCCCTTGCGGGGCTCGTCGATACGGCCGATGAAGCCCAGCGTGCGGCCCTGCCACGCGGCCTTCGGCTCGGCTGCGGCGAAGTACGAGACGTCGACGCCGTTGGGGATGACGACGGCGTCGCCGCCCAGGTGCTCCACCACGGTGCGGCGCGCGTACTCGCTGACCGCGATGCGCGCGCTGATCTTCTCCAGCGCCGACTGGAGGATCGGGTACGCGGCGATCATGCCGCGGGAGCGCGGGTTGGACATGTGGAACGTGGCCACGATCGGCCCCTTCGCCGCCCAGCAGGCCAGCAGCGCGAGCGACGGCGCGGCCGGCTCGTGGATGTGCAGCACGTCGAAGTCGCCGTCGCGCACCCAGCGGCGGACCCGGGCGGCGGACAGGAAGCCGAAGTTGATGCGGGCCACGGACCCGTTGTACGGCACGGGGACGGCGCGGCCGGCCCCGACGACGTAACTGGGCAGCGGGGTGTCGTCGTCGGCGGGCGCGAGGACGGAGACCTCGTGGCCGGCGGCGAGCAGGTGGCCCGCCAGGTCGCGGACGTGGAACTGCACCCCGCCGGGCGTCTCCCAGGAGTACGGGCAGACGATCCCGACCCTCACCGCGGCGCCTCACCCCTGAGGTCGTCCAGCCAGAAGCGCTGGAGCATGTGCCAGTCCTCCGGGTGCTCGGCGATGCCGGCGGCGAAGTCGTCGGCCACGGCCTGCGTCATGACGGCCGTCTTCTGCGCGCGGGTGCCGGTCGCGGGCACCTCCACGGGCGCGTGCACCTTGCCCTGGAGCACCGGGGAGTCGTCGTACCAGAGCGTGACGGGCAGCAGCAGCGCGCCGGTCTGCTGGGCGAGCAGCGCCGGGCCCGCGGGCATGCGGGCGGCGGAGCCGAAGAAGTCCACCTCGACGCCGGTGGCCGACAGGTCGCGGTCGGCGACCAGGCACACCAGCCCGCCGGCGCGCAGCCGCCGGGCGAGGGTGCCGTAGGCGCTCGCGCCGCCGTGCGCCAGCACCTCCATGCCCAGGCTCTCGCGGTACGCGACGAAGCGGTCGTACAGCGACTCCGGCTTCAGCCGCTCCTGCACGGTGGTGAAGGGCACCCCGAGCTTGGCGGTGACCCAGGCGCCGGCCAGGTCCCAGTTGCCCATGTGCGGCAGCGCGAGGATCACGCCGGTGTCGCCGGCCAGGCCGTCCTCCAGCCGGTGCACGTCCTTGGGGTCGAAGCCCGCGCGGACGCGCTCCTTGCTCCAGGAGGGCAGCCGGAAGGACTCCATCCAGTAGCGCATGTACGAGCGCATGCCGGCCCGGCTGAGCGCGGCCAGCCGCTCGGGCCCGGCGTCCGGGACCACCCGGGCGAGGTTCGCCGTCAGCCGCCGTACGCCCTTGCCGTCGCGCCGCCAGGCGGTGTCGGCGATGCGCCTGCCGAGGGCGGCGGCGGCGGGCTCGGGCAGCCGTTTCACGGCGCCCCAGCCCAGGCCGTACATCCCGTCGGTCAGGCGTTCCCTCACGCGCGCTCCTGGTCCGCCGGTGTGGCCTCGGGGCGCGGGCCGCCGCGCGGCGCGGGCGGCGGCAGCGGGTCGGCGGCGTCCTTCTCCGCCGCCTCCCGGTGCACGGTCACCATCCGCTGGAAGAGCGTGACGGCGCTGCCCGCGGCGACCGCCCACAGCGCGATGGGCAGCAGGATGTCGATGTGCGGGATGCCGAAGGTGCGCTCCATGCCCGCGAAGCCCGCGAGCACCAGGATGATCACCAGCCGGTCGGCCCGCTCCATCAGGCCGTTGACCTTGACGGCCAGCCCGATGCTCTCGCCGCGCGCCTTGGTGTACGACACCACCTGGCCGCCGGCCAGGCAGAAGATCGCCACCGCGCACATCATGAGGTCGTCGCCGTCGCCCGCGTACCACAGGGCGATGCCGCCGAAGACCGCGGAGTCCGCCGCCCGGTCGAGCGTCGAATCCAGGAACGCGCCCCAGCGGCTGGAGCGGCCGGACTGCCGGGCCATGGTGCCGTCGATCAGGTCGGAGAAGACGAAGAGGGTGATGATCAGCGTGCCCCAGAAGAACTCCCCGCGGGGGAAGAAGGCCAAGGCGCCCGCCATCACCCCGAGTGTGCCCACGAAGGTGACGGTGTCGGGGCTCACGCCGCGGCGCAGCAGCATCGCGGCGATCGGTGCGAAGACACGCGTGAAGATCGCACGCGCGTACTTGTTCAGCATGGCCGTCCCAGGGTCGCGGGTCGCCGGGCCCCCGCGGCTGACCGGGGGGACACGTCGGTGGAAGTCGCTCAACGTAGCGCAGCCATCGTAGCCAGCGCCCGCGCGGGCCCGCGCGGGCCGTACTCCGGGGCCGTCCGCCCGTCCGAAGCCGTCCGTGCTATGGACGGGGTCTGGCCACGGTGCAAAGCTCGAATGCACCGCACGTGTCAGACGGAGGCGAGACACATGGGTGACAAAGCAAACGCACACCCCGGGGCCGCCGGCAGGGCAGCGGCGGCCGCCCGGCCCTCCGACATTCGGAACGTGGCGCTGGTCGGCCATAGCGGATCCGGTAAGACGACGCTGGTGGAGGCGCTGGCGCTGACCACGAAGGCGCTCACCCGGGCCGGCCGGGTCGAGGACGGCGGCTGCGTTTCCGACTACGACGAGATCGAGCAGCGCCAGCAGCGCTCGGTGCAGCTCTCGCTGGTCCCCGTCGAGTGGGACGGCATCAAGATCAATCTGTTGGACACCCCCGGCTACGCGGATTTCGTCGGGGAGCTACGGGCCGGTCTGCGGGCAGCGGACGCGGCCCTTTTCGTCGTCTCGGCCGCGGACGGCGTGGACGGCGCGACCCGCATGCTCTGGGAGGAGTGCGCGGCGGTCGGGATGCCGCGCGCCATCGTCGTCACGCACCTGGACGCCGCCAGATCCGACTTCGACGAGATGACCGAGATCTGCCGGGAGGCGTTCGGCGGCGACGACCCCGACGCCGTGCTGCCGCTGTACCTGCCGCTGCTCGGCGAGGCGGGCGGCGACGGCCACGCGCCCGTGCACGGGCTGATCGGCCTGCTCACGCAGCGGGTCTTCGACTACACCTCCGGCGCCCGCGAGGACAGGCCGCCGGGCGCGGACGAGCTGCCGCTGATCGAGGAGGCGCGCAACCGGCTCATCGAGGGCATCATCTCCGAGAGCGAGGACGAGTCCCTCATGGACCGCTACCTCGGCGGCGAGGACGTCGAGGTCAAGACGCTCGTGCAGGATCTGGAGAAGGCCGTCGCGCGCGGGGTGTTCCACCCGGTCCTGGCCGCCGCGCCCGCGGCGGAGGGCGGCACGCAGGGGCTGGGCACGGTGGAGTTGCTGGAGCTGATCACCGGCGGCTTCCCCACCCCGCCGGAGCGGCGGATCCCCGACGTCACCACCGTGCGCGGCGAGGAGCGCGCGGCGCTGGCCTGCGACCCCGCCGGGCCGCTGGCCGCCGAGGTGGTCAGAACCTCCTCGGACCCGTACATCGGCCGGCTGTCGCTGCTGCGCGTCTTCTCCGGCACGCTGCGCCCCGACCAGACGGTGCACGTCTCGGGCCACGGCATGGAGGACCGCGGGCACGAGGACCACGACACCGACGAGCGCATCGGCTCGCTGACCGCCCCGTTCGGCAAGCTCCAGCGCCCGCTGGAGGCGGCGATCGCCGGCGACATCGCCTGCGTCGGCAAGCTGAACGGCGCGGAGACCGGCGACACCGTCTCGGCGAAGGAGGAGCCGCTGCTGATGGCGCCGTGGGTGATGCCCGACCCGCTGCTGCCGGTGGCCATCGAGGCGCACACCAAGCAGGACGAGGACAAGCTGTCGCAGGGCCTGGCGCGGCTGTGCGCCGAGGACCCGACGATGCGGCTGGAACAGAACGCCTCGACCCGGCAGTTGGTGCTGTGGTGCCTGGGCGAGGCGCACCGCGACGTGGCGCTGGAGCGGCTGCGCACCCGGTACGGGGTGCAGGTCGACCCGGTGGACCACAAGGTGTCGCTGCGCGAGACGTTCTCGGGCCGGTCGGCGGCGCGCGGGCGGCATGTCAAGCAGTCCGGCGGCCACGGGCAGTACGCCATCTGCGAGATCGAGGTCGAGCCGCTGCCGGAGGGCTCGGGCATCGAGTTCGTGGACAAGGTGGTCGGCGGCGCGGTGCCGCGTCAGTTCATCCCGTCGGTGGAGAAGGGCGTACGCGGCCAGGCGGTCAAGGGCGTGGCCACCGGCTATCCGCTGGTCGACGTGCGGATCACGCTCGTCGACGGCAAGGCGCACTCGGTGGACTCCTCCGACGCCGCGTTCCAGACGGCGGGCGCGCTGGCGCTGCGGGAGGCCGCGGCGCAGGTGCAGATCCATCTGCTGGAGCCGGTCGCCGAGATCAGCGTGCTGGTCGCGGACGAGTACGTGGGCCCGGTGATGAGCGACCTGTCCGGGCGGCGCGGCCGGGTGGTCGGCACCGAGCAGGCGGGCGGCGGCCGGACGCTGGTGCGCGCCGAGGTGCCGGAGTTCGAGATCGGCAGGTACGCGGTGGATCTGCGCTCCCTGTCGCACGGCACCGGCCGGTTCGGCCGGGCGTACACCCGACACGAGCCGATGCCGCAGCAGTTGGCGGCGAAGATCCGTGATCGGCAGGCCCATGAAGGTTGACCGCGGCTAGGCTGGGCACATTGGTGGTCGGGCCCGCTGCCCGCGGGCCCGGCCCCATCACCGGGGCGGACGCGCGGCGTTGGGGGCGGCAGTGGCAGGTTCCGACGGGCTGGAGTTCGACTTCACCCCGCGCGCACAGGTGCCGCTTTCCGGTGCCCAGGGCCAGACGGCCGCCACGCACGCGCTCGCCTCCACGGCGTACCGCGACAGCGCCGTCACCAAGCTCCTCGACGCCAACAACGACTGGAGCAAGTCGGACTTCAAGAAGGGCCGGCTCTCGCTCTTCGAGCCGAACCTGGGCGAGGCGTTCGCCCGCGCGGTCACCGTGCGGATGCTGGCCGACGGCCGCAAGCCGCTCATCCAGTCGTTCGGTACGGAGCCGCAGGCGGTGCTGGAGCACTGCCTGGCGGCCAACCGCTACCGCAAGGAGCGCGACACCCGGCTGACCGTGGTGATGGGCGTCTTCGGGCTGCTGTTCCTGCCCGGGGTGCTGCTCTGGCTCGGCGTCTTCCAGCTCCGCCGTACGCTGGCCGGCGCGTCGGACAAGCGCGTCGGCGCGGTGGGGTACGTCCTGCTGGGCATCTTCGGCGTCGCCGCGATCTACGCCTTCATCACGCTCCCGCTCAGCGGCCTGCTCGGCCTCTACCTGCGCGGCCTGCTGGTCGCGCCGATCATAGGCTGGTTCTGGGCGAACCGGATCTGCGAGAAGTACGCCGCGGGCCTGCGCGAGCACTGGACGGCGCTGCTGTCCGGCGGCGGCCTCGGCGCCAAGATCCCGGAGGCGGTGCCGAGCAACCCCGGCGAGGCCAGCGCGGAGCGGCTGCGGCTGGGCCTGGCGAAGCTGTCGGCGGAGCAGCACAGCAACGTCGTCTTCTACGCGGGCCCCAAGGGGATACTCGGCATGGGCACCCGCTGGGGCGCCTGGCACTTGGCCGAGGACCTCAAGCCGAAGGAGTCCGGCGGCGAGATCCACCCGTTCCGGAGCTGGGACGTCGTCAGGGCGGTGCACGACCAACTGCGCATGCTGGAGCGCACCCCGCTGCACACCGGCGGCTTCCCGGCGCCCGCGATAAAGCACTGGATCGTGGCGCCGATAGGCGAGGGCGCGGGCGAGGTCGCCCGGCCGGGCGGCGCGATCGTCGACGGCTATTCCGTACGGGACTTCGAGGTCCAGCGGATCTGCAACGAGCAGCAGTTCGGCGCCGGCAACCGGCACTACCTGGGCGTGCAGTTCACGCTCTGGGACGGCCAGTTGGTCATCACGCTGCTGGTGTCGGTGACCGTGCTGCACCAGACGCTGCGCATCGAGGTCACGGGGCACGCGCTGGGCCCGGTGCACCCGCTGTTCACCAGCAAGCCCAGCCGCGACACCAAGACCGTGAGCGGCATGAAGTTCTGGGAGACCAAGGAGAAGCCGCTGCCCCTGGTCCGTACCCGCGAGGTGGTACGGCTGGCCGCGCGGGCGCCGTTCACCTGGTATCCGCCGCTGCTCGACTACCTCGGCGGCAAGCTGAAGCTCCCCGAGCCCTTCGGGCTGCGGCACGTGTGGGCGGACAAGCCGTGGCGGCACCGCTTCATGGCCGACGACGCGCTGCGCGCGGCGACGCCGGTGCTGCGGGTGGTGCACCAGGCGGCGCTGAAGGTGCTGGACGAGCACAACGTGGACACCACGAGCTTCGGCGCGCGGTCGATGGTGCTCAGCGGGATGGTGCAGAGCGCGGAGCCCCGGCGGGC
The DNA here is from genome assembly GCF_045781775.1 of Streptomyces sp. 184. NCBI lineage: Bacteria > Bacillati > Actinomycetota > Actinomycetes > Kitasatosporales > Streptomycetaceae > Streptomyces > Streptomyces sp. 184. The sequence goes on from NZ_CP123230.1 coordinate 4,982,121, forward strand.
GGACGTCTACGACGGCTGACGGCGGCCCGCCGGCGGCGCGGGTCCTGCGGTCCCGGCCCGGTCAGACGGTCACGCCGCCGAGGGGCGCGGGCGTCGCCGGGCGGGAGCTGCCGTCGTACGCCGTCCACGCCGCGGCCAGCCGCTCGACGGCCTCGGTGAGCACGCCGTGCGGGGAGCAGAAGTGCAGCCGCAGGTACGCGCCGCTGCCCCCGGCGGCGTCCACGCAGGCGCCGGGCAGGACGGCCACCCCGTGGCGGAGCGCCACCTGCGCGAAGGACACCCCGTCCCCGTACGGCAGCCGCAGCCACACCGTCTGCCCGCCGCGCACCGGCGGGCAGTCCCACGAGGGCAGCAGCCGGGCCAGCTCGGCGCGCAGGTGGTCGTGGGCGCCGCGCAGTTCGGTGCGGCGGCGGGCGAGGAGCGGTTCGTACGCCGCCAGCAGGGACACGGCGACGAGCTGGGCCGGCACGTCGGTGCCGAGGTCGTGGACGGCCTTCAGCCGGGCCAGCCGGGTGACCACGCCGGCGGGCGCGCGCACCCAGCCGATGCGCAGCCCGCCCCACACCACCTTGCTGAGCGACCCGACGCTGATCACCTCGTCGCCGCTCTCCGCGCACGCGGCCAGCGCCGGCGGCGGGGCGCCGTCGAACGCCAGGTCCGCCACCACCTCGTCGTCCACCAGCGGCACGCCGAACCGCCCCGCCGCCCGCACCAGCCGCCGCCCGCGCAGCGGGGGCAGCACGGCGGCGGTCGGGTTCTGGTGCACCGAGCCGGTGTACGCCAGCGCCGGCCGGTGTTCGGCCAGCGCCCGCACCGCGGCGTCCACGTCGATGCCGTCCGGCCCCACGGGCACCGGCCGCAGCACGGCAGCGGCCTCCCGGAACAGGTCGAGCGCCCCCGGGTACGCCGGCGCCTCGACCAGCACCGGGTCGCCGGGGGCGACGAGCAGCCGGGTCAGCAGCGCCAGCGCCTGCTGGCCGCCGGTGGTGACGAGGATCCGCGCCGGGTCCGTGGGGATGCCGCGCTCGGTGTAGCGGGCGGCGACGGCGGTGCGCAGGGCGGGCAGCCCGGCCGGGTGGTAGCCGAGGCCGGTCGCGGGCAGGGCCAGGTCCCGGTAGGCGCGGACCAGTTCGGGCGGCGGGCCGTCCGGGGCGGCGCAGCTCAGCAGGATCACGCCGTCCGCCGGCTCCAGCAGGTTGAGGAAGAGCGGGTTCGCGGTCTCCGCGGTCCGGCCGGGCACGAGCGCCGCCTCCGCGACGCGCGTGCCGCTGCCCTGCCGCCGTACGACCCGGCCCTCCTGCCGCAGCACGCCGTACGCCGCGACCACGGTCGTACGCCCCACGGCCAGCGCCGCCGCGAGCGCCCGCTCCGGCGGCAGCGCGGCGCCGGGGCGCAGCCGGCCCTCGTCGACCAGCCGCCGGAGCCGGGCGGCCAGCAGCACGTACAGCGGGCCGCGCCCGGCCGACCAGCGGCCAAGGGCGGCCACCAGGTCGGAGGCCCGCACGTCGTCGGTGTCCATGGCGGACCAATCTCCCGGCATTGGCCCTGTTCCGGCAACCCATTCGGCACGGAGACTTCTGCCATGAGCGCCGACCTGCACCCCTCGACCCGTACCGTCCACCCGCCCGTGCCGGTCCCCGAGGGCAGCCGCCCGGTGACCGTGCCGATCCACCAGGGCCACGTCTTCTCGTTCGACTCCGCCGACGCGATGGCCGCCGCCTTCCACGACCCGGACGGCGCGTACCTCTACAGCCGCTTCGGCAACCCGACCGTACGCGCGCTGGAGGAGGCCGTCTCCGGCCTCGAAGGGGGCGCCGGCGGGCTGGCGTTCGCGTCCGGCATGGGCGCGATCGACGCCGTGCTGCGCAGCCTGCTCGCCACCGGCGACCACGTCGTCGCGCAGCGCTCGCTGTACGGCGGCACGTACGCGACGCTGACCGATCTGGCGGAGCGCTGGGGGGTGCCGGTCACTTACGTCTCCGGCCGGGACGCCGACGAGGTACGCGCCGCCCTGACGCCCCGCACCCGGGTGCTGTACCTGGAGACCATCGCCAACCCCACCACGGCCGTCACCGACCTGCCCGCGCTGCTGGCCGCCGCCGCGGAGGCGGGCGTCACCGGCGTCGTCGACAACACCTTCGCCACCCCGCTGCTCTGCCGCCCGGTCGAGCACGGCGCCGACGTCGTCGTGCACTCGGCGACCAAGTACCTCGGCGGCCACGCCGACGTGCTGGGCGGCGTGGCGGTCTTCCGGGACGCGGAGCTGCGCCGCCGGGTCTGGGCGCACTCCGTGGAACAGGGCGCGGTGGCGGACCCGTTCGCGGCGTGGCTGACGCTGCGGGGCATGGCGACGCTGGCGCTGCGGGTCGAGCGGCAGTCCGCGACGGCGCTGACGCTGGCCCGGCGGCTGGCCGCCCACCCGGCGGTCGCCCGGGTCCGCCACCCGGGGCTGGAGGACCACCCGGACCGCGCGACGGCGGCCCGGCTGCTGTCCGCGGGCGGCGGGGTGCTGGCGTTCGACCTGGCGGGCGGCCGGGACGCGGGGCGCAGGTTCGTCGAGTCGCTGCGCCTCGCGCTGCTCAGCCCGTCGCTGGGCGACGTCAAGACGCTCGTCATGCACCCGGCCGGCACCTCGCACCGGCAGCTCGACGCCGCGGCGCTGGCGGCGATGGACATCGGCGAGGGGACGGTGCGGGTCGCGGTGGGCATCGAGCACCCGGACGACCTGTGGGCGGACCTGGAGCAGGCGCTGGCGAAGGCGGCGGACCAGGCGTGAACCAGGGCCGGGCCGGCCGGTACCGGAGCGGGTGCCGGGGTCAGTCCCGGGGCCAGGCGGCGGCGAGCATCGCGCGGGTGTCCGCCAGCAGTTGGGGCAGCACCTTGGTGTGGCCGACGACCGGCATGAAGTTCGTGTCCCCGCCCCACCGCGGCACCACGTGCTGGTGCAGGTGCGCGGCGATGCCCGCGCCCGCGACGGGTCCCTGGTTCATGCCGAGGTTGAACCCCTGCGCCCCGGACGCGGCGCGCAGCGCGGTCATCGCGCGCTTGGTGTACGCCGCCAGCTCCCCGGTCTCGCCGTCGGTCAGCTCGGTGTAGTCCGCGACGTGCCGGTACGGGACGACCATCAGGTGCCCGCCGTTGTACGGGTAGAGGTTGAGCACCGCGTAGACCTGCGTGCCGCGGGCGAGGATCAGCCCGTCCTCGTCGGACTTCTCCGGGATGGCGCAGAACGGGCACCCGTCGCCGGCCGCGGCGCCGGTGGGCTTGTTCTCCCCCTGGATGTACGCCATGCGGTGCGGCGTCCACAGCCGCTGGAACTGATCCGGGGTGCCGACCCCGAGCTGCTGCTCCGGCTCACTGGTCATGCTCAGCAGCATATGGCGTGCCACCGCGCGGGCCGGGCCCCGGGCCCGGCCCCGCGCCGGGCCCGCGCCCGATCACGCCCCGGTGCGCTCCGCGACCGCGCGGGCCACCTCGTCGATCGCGTCGTCGATGGGCACGCCGTTGTTCTGCTCGCCGCTGCGGTAGCGGAAGGAGACGGCGCCCTTGGCCATGTCGTCGTCGCCCGCGATCAGCATGTACGGGACCTTGGCCTTCTGGGCGTTGCGGATCTTCTTCTGCATCCGGTCGGAGGAGGAGTCGACCTCGACCCGCAGCCCGCGGGCCCGCATCTTCGCCGCGACCTCCTCCAGGTACGGCACGTGGTCGTCGCCGATGGGGATGCCGACGACCTGCACCGGCGCCAGCCACGCCGGGAAGGCGCCCGCGTAGTGCTCCAGCAGCACGGCGAAGAACCGCTCGATGGAGCCGAAGAGCGCGCGGTGGATCATCACGGGCCGCTGCCGCGAGCCGTCGGCCGCGGTGTACTGGAGGTCGAAGCGCTCGGGGAGGTTGAAGTCCACCTGGATCGTGGACATCTGCCAGGTCCTGCCGATGGCGTCCTTGGCCTGCACCGAGATCTTCGGCCCGTAGAACGCCGCCCCGCCCGGGTCCATGACCAGCTCCAGGCCCTGCTTGCCGGCGGCCTGGCGCAGGATCTCCGTGGCCTCCTCCCAGACCTCGTCGGAGCCGATGGACTTCTCCGGGTTCCTGGTGGACAGCTCCAGGTAGAAGTCCTCCAGGCCGTAGTCGCGCAGCAGGTTCAGCACGAAGGTCAGCAGCGAGTCCAGCTCGCCGGCCATCTGCTCCTTGGTGCAGTAGATGTGCGCGTCGTCCTGGGTGAAGCCGCGGGCCCGGGTCAGGCCGTGCACGACGCCGGACTTCTCGTACCGGTAGACGGTCCCGAACTCGAAGAGGCGCAGCGGCAGCTCGCGGTAGGAGCGCCCGCGGGCGTCGAAGATCAGGTTGTGCATGGGGCAGTTCATGGGCTTCAGGTAGTAGTCCTGGCCCTCGTCGAGCTGCATGGGCGGGTACATGCCGTCGGCGTACCAGTCCAGGTGGCCCGACTTCTCGAAGAGCTTCCCCTTCGTGGCGTGCGGGGTGTAGACGAACTCGTAGCCCGACTCCTCGTGCCGCCTGCGCGAGTAGTCCTCCATCACGCGGCGCACGATGCCGCCGCGGGGGTGGAAGACGGCCAGGCCCGAGCCGATGTCCTCGGGGATGGAGAAGAGGTCCAGCTCGGCGCCGAGCTTGCGGTGGTCGCGCTTCTCGGCCTCGGCCAGGAACTCCAGGTGCGCCTTCAGCTCGTCCTTCGACGGCCAGGCCGTGCCGTAGATCCGCTGGAGCTGCGGGTTCTTCTCGCTGCCGCGCCAGTACGCGGCGGCGGAGCGCATCAGCCGGAAGGCGGGGATCATGCGCGTCGTCGGCAGGTGGGGGCCGCGGCAGAGGTCCTTCCAGCACAGCTCGCCGGTCTTGGCGTCGAGGTTGTCGTAGATCGTCAGCTCGCCGGCGCCGACCTCCGCGGACGCGCCCTCGGCGGCGTCGGCGGCGTTGCCCTTGAGGCCGATCAGCTCCAGCTTGTACGGCTCGGCGGCCAGCTCCTCGCGGGCGTCGGCGTCGGTGGTGACGCGGCGCGAGAAGCGCTGCCCGCGCTTGACGATCTCCTGCATCTTCTTCTCGACGCGCTTGAGGTCGTCGGGGTGGAAGGGCTCGGGGACGTCGAAGTCGTAGTAGAAGCCGTCCTTGATGGGCGGGCCGATGCCGAGCCTGGCCTCGGGGAACAGCTCCTGCACGGCCTGGGCCATGACGTGGGCGGTGGAGTGGCGCAGGATGTCCAGGCCGTCGGGACTGTCGATCTCCACCGGCTCGACGACGTCCCCGTCCGCGACCTCGTACGCGAGGTCCTTCAGCGCGCCGGCGACGCGGGCCGCGATCACGGTGCGCTCGCCGGGGAAGAGGTCGGCGGCCGTCGTGCCCGTCGTGACCACGCGCTCTTCCCGCTCGGCGGCATCGCGGCTGATGATCACACGGACGTCGGACACGAGGTCTCCTTCGCAAGGGGTGGGGTGCCGCGCGCGGCGGCGGCACGGCGTGAATCGTACCGAGCCCGGGGGGCGCACGGCGAAATCGGGCGTCGCGGCCCGGTGCACCCTCAGCCGTCGCGGTACGCCTGGTCGAAGAAGTCCAGGTCCTCGGGCGGCGGCTTCGGCATCGGGTCCCGCCCGGCATCCGCCAGCGGTACGGGCCGCACCCCGGACGCCCCGGTCAGCCGCCTGAAGCCGCCGCGGCTCTCCAGCCGGCCGCTGAGCCGGACCGGAACCCCGGCCAGGTGCGCCCGGCCGGCGACGCGGTACGCCTCCTCGTCGAGCGAGGTGCGCACCTCGGTGACGTCCGCGCCCGCGAGTACCCGCAGCCGCACCCGGCCCGGGCCGGTGGCTGCCGACCGGCTGAGCCGGGTGACGGCTGCGGTGATCCGGACCGGGAGGGAGGGCTCCCGGTGCCGGTAGCGCACGGCGGCCCGCTGGAGGGCCGGGACGTCGCAGGGGGTGAACTCCACCGGCTCGGGGGCGGCGGCGAAGCCCTCCGGCGGCGGGTGGGCGGGGGCCCAGGACAGGGCGATGCGCACGCCTTCCGTGCCGCGCACGAGGGCGGTCAGCGCCTCGGTCAGCTCGTGGCACACGCCGAGTTCGACCGCGTTGTCGAAGGCTTCCATGCCGCCGGTGGCGCGCTGGTGGTCCACCGCGTCGCGGGTGCCGTGCAGGGCGCGTAACAGCGTGGCGGTGACCCCGCGGCTCTCCGGGGCGGGGACGAAGGCGATGAGGCGGGCGACGTGGGCGCCGGGGCCGAGCAGGGTCCGCTCGACGTCCCGCGCGGCCTGCGGGCGCAGCCGGGCGCCGTAGAACCCCGCGGGGCGGCGGGCGGCGAGCGCGCCGGCCAGCAGCATGGCGCGGGCGGCGGCGGACAGCCGCTCGGCGTCGGCCCACCGGGCGGGCCCGGCGCGCCGCTCGGCACCGTACTCCCAGCTCACCTCGTCGCTGGGCACGGCCAGGGCGGTACGGACGAGCGGGGCGGACGGCTCGGGGCTGCGGGCCAGCGCGGCGAGCGCCTCGGCGAGCAGGTCGGTGCAGTCGGGGAAGGCGCGGTCGGCCGGTACGAGGACGCCGGCGCCGCTCTTCGCGTCGCCGGGCGGCGTGAAGCGCGCGTACCGCCCGGTGGAACCGCCGTGCCGGCGCCAGCCGTGGCGGGCGAGGAGGGCGCCGAGCACGGCGGGGTCCACGTGGGCGGGATCGGGTTCGGGGGGCTGCCGGTACATCAGGGTCTCCCTCCCCAGCCGGCCCGCGCCGCGATCCCGCGGAGCGCGGGGGCGCCGCGGAACCCGGTGTGCCGGTCGGTGCCGCTGCCGGGGAAGGGCTGCGCCGGAGAGCAGCCGGCAGCGGCAACGACCGCGGGCAGACGGGCGGTACGCCACGTCTGCGGGCACGCCGTCCCGCCGGGAGCGCCGCGCCGCGGGGCGGCCCGCCCCGGAAGCGGGCCGCTCGGTTCAGGCCGTGTCAGGGCCATGGCCCAACTGCCTTCCACGCGCTGTCGGGTAGGTGACGGGGCCGGGCCTCCACGGGCGACCGGAGGTGTGCCCGGCCCTCACTCTCTGTTGTCACCGCGCCGACTCTCCGCCAAACAACCATTGTTCGAATCCGCGGTGTTGCGGGTATCACCCGGTCGGGCGGGCCGACCTCCACAGTCCGCAAAAGTCCAGGGAGTTGGGGCGATGACGCTCTGGTACGAGGGGCCGCTCGCGGCCTTCGACACCGAGACCACCGGCGTGGACGTGGAACGCGACCGGATACTCTCCGCAGCCGTCGTCGTGCAGCCCCACATCACCTCACCGCCCCGCTGTACGTCGTGGCTGGTCTCCCCCGACGTCGAGATCCCGGCGGCGGCCACGGCGATCCACGGGCTGACGCTGCCGCATCTCCAGCGCCTCGGCCGCTGGCCGGCGCCGGTGATGGAGGAGGTCGGCAAGGCCCTGGCGGCGCAGTGCGCGAGCCACGTGCCGCTGGTGGTGATGAACGCCCCGTACGATCTCACGCTGCTGGACCGGGAGTTGGGCCGGCACCGCGCCTCCTCGCTGCCGAAGTACCTCGGCGGCGCCCCGCTGTGCGTGCTGGACCCGCTGGTGCTGGACCGGCACCTCGACCGCTACCGCAAGGGCCGCCGCACGCTGTCGGCGCTGTGCGAGCACTACGGCGTGGAGCTGGCCGGCGCCCACGAGGCGGGCGCGGACGCGACGGCGGCGCTGCGTCTCGTACGGGCCATCGGCCAGCGCTACGCGGAGCGGCTGGGCGAGCTGAGCGCCGCGGAGCTGCACGCGCGGCAGGCGGTCTGGCACGGCGCGCAGGCGCGCGGCCTGACGGCGTGGTTCGCGCACACGGGCTCGGACGAACGCTGCGACCCGGCCTGGCCGTTACGCATGAGCGGCCTGACGACGGCGGCCCGAGCGTGATGCGGGGCGCCCCGTAGCCGGGACGCGGGGGCGCAGCCGCGCAGAAACGACGAAGGCGACCTGTGTCCGCGCTTCTTGCGGACACAGGTCGCCTCGACCTTGTGGGCGATACTGGGATCGAACCAGTGACTTCTTCGGTGTGAACGAAGCGCTCTCCCGCTGAGCTAATCGCCCGGGAACGCCGTGGTGGCGCGGCCAGAACCATACATTGCGGCGGCCTCGGTGTTCAAACCCGTTGCCGCAGCAGCGCCAGCAGCCCCCGGCGGCCCGAGCGCATCATCCAGGCGTGGTTGGCGACGAAGAACGGCCGCCCGGGCAGCGCGAGCAGCCGCAGCGACGGCCGCGTCACCTCCACCTGCTGGGTGAAGACGGCGCTGGTGCCGCCGGCCCGGGCGGAGACCGTCCAGCGGGCCCAGCCCGCCAGATCGCCGGTCATCTCGATCTGTACCACCCCGGCCCCGGGGTCCTGCCGCACGGCCCGTGCGGTGACGCGCAGTTCGTACGGAAGCGCGGAGCCGAAGACGGCGGTGCCGGTGTGCTCGTCGAGCCGGGTGACCCGGCGGACCTGCGGCCACCAGGCGGGGTAGGCGTCGGCGTCGGCGAGGACGTCGTAGACGACGGCGGGGGGCGCGTCGGGGAGGTCCCACACGCTGCGGAAGCGATAGTGGCTCAGGCCCATGCCGCGAGTCTGCCCCGGACACACACGTTGGGCCCCCCGCCCCGCCCGCCGGTACCCGCCAACGGCGAAGGCGACCCGCTCCGCGCGTTCCGCGGACACAGGTCGCCTGTCGGCTCGTGGGCGATACTGGGATCGAACCAGTGACTTCTTCGGTGTGAACGAAGCGCTCTCCCGCTGAGCTAATCGCCCTCGCGGGTGACCACGTTACCCGATGTGAGCACCTGCGTGTGCCCCTTACCGGCCTTCCGCCCCCGCGCCTTCCGCGCGCCTCCGTCACACCGGGCCCGATCCTCGTTACTCTCCGCATCCATGGAGCCCAAACTATCCGTGCCGGAGAGTTCACCGGAACGGCCCTGCTCCGAGAACCTGCACTAGGCCGTACGAACTACGAAAAACATCACAAAACAGTCAGAGGGGTTTACAACGCCCCGGTAGGTGGCATGTCGACTTCGCCGACGTGCGAATCCCCGAGCGCACACTGAGCGAAAGGCCCTGGCGCTTATGAACCACACGGTCAGCTGCGAGCTGCACCTGCGCCTCGTTGTGTCGAGCGAGTCTTCCCTGCCTGTCCCCGCAGGTCTGCGGTACGACACCGCGGATCCTTACGCCGTGCACGCCACCTTCCACACGGGCGCAGAAGAGACGGTCGAATGGGTGTTCGCCCGCGACCTCCTCGCCGAAGGGCTCCACCGCCCGACCGGCACCGGCGACGTCCGCGTCTGGCCATCCAGAAGCCACGGCCAGGGCGTCGTCTGCATCGCCCTCAGCTCGCCCGAGGGCGAGGCACTGCTCGAAGCACCCGCGCGGGCGCTGGAGTCCTTCCTGAAGCGCACGGACGCCGCCGTGCCGCCCGGGACGGAGCCACGCCACTTCGACCTCGACACGGAGCTCTCGCACATCCTCGCGGAGAGCTGAGCCCGTACGAGGTCACCGTCCGTAGCCGTCAGCCTCGGGGAGACGGCCGGGCCGCAACCGGACAACCGCAGCATCAGGCACCGCCGTCGCCCGACGTGGGCGACGGCGGTGTCACGTTTTGGCTAGAGTCGGCGTCAGACCGACCAGGGGAACGCGCGGCCCGACCAGGGGAGCGGAACGGTGCTGATCGATCACGACACCCGGTGCGCGCTCGACATCGTCGTGGCGCTCTTGAACACCGACACCGGGGACGGGGGCGCGGAATCGGACGCGCTCGTGGACGTGGCGGCGCTTCAGGGGTTCGTCGACGAGCAGGAGATCAGCGGCATCGAGGCCCTGTGCGGCTCCGACGTCGCCGCGGTCCGTGCCGTACGGAGCGACCTTTCGGCCGTCTTCGCCGCCCCGGACGACCGGGCGGCGGCGGAACGGCTGAACGCGATCGTGGCCGCCGCCGGCACGACGCCGCAGCTCACGGACCACGACGGCTACGAGTGGCACGTGCACTACTTCGCGCCCGGCGCCTCCGTCGCCGAGCATCTGGCCGCGGACGGCGGGATGGCGCTGGCGTTCCTCGTCGTCGCCGGCGAGCGCGAGCGGCTGCGCCGCTGCGAGGCGCCGGACTGCGGCCGGGCCTTCGTGGACTACTCGCGCAACCGCTCCCGCCGCTACTGCTCAAGCCGCACGTGCGGCAACCGGCTGCATGTGGCCGCGTACCGCGCGCGGCAGCGCGAGGCGGCGGCCGAGAGCGGACGCGGCGACGGGACCGGGACGGGGGCGGGGACCGGGAAGGCGGCGGCCGGGGCGACCGGCGGGGCGGCGCTCACCAGCCGATGAGGTCGTAGACCGAGGTGCCGAAGATCAGCACGCCCACGACGGTGAGAAAGAGCATCAACGGCGGCTGGGACAGGGCGAAGAGGCAGCCGCGGGTCTCGGCAGGGGCGGGAGGCCGCGGTGCGGGAGTGTGGTCGTTCATCTCGCGCAGATGATTACGCAGGCACGCATGCCCAAGTGGGCAACACGCCAGGAAACAACGGCCTGTTCACGAAGATCGGCCGTGCTTGATCGGTTCTTGTCGCCGGACGTCGACTCGGTGGCTGCGCAGGGTAGTTCGGGAGGCCCGTAGCGTCAGATTCCGTGCTTCTTCAAAATCGCCTCGATGTCGGAGAAGTCCTCGTCCCCGGACCCGGAACGCTTGCGGCCGCCCGTCGCCGGCGCCGCGCCGCGCGACTTGCCCGCCCGGCCCCCGCCGAGCGCGGGGCGGGACGCCGACGGTGCCGCCGCCGGGGCGGCCGGTGCGCTCCCGCCTTCCTTGCGCTTGGCGCGCTCGCCGACGAGGCGCTGGACGATCCACAGCAGCACGGCGACCGCGAGCACCGCGAAGCCGCCCCAGACCGAGGGCTTGAGGACGAGGTCCGCCGCCCAGTCCCCGATCGCCCGGCCCACCTTGCCGCCGAGTTCGATCAGGCCCGCCATGGCCAGGCCGACGGGCACCAGCGACAGGGCGGCGATCTTCGTCGCCCGCCGGAACCTTCGCCGGTATGCGGTCAGCAGCGAGATCGCGAGCCCCGCCGCGGAGAGCGCGGCGCAGACCGTGGTGGTGAACATGCTTCCATCGTGCACCGGAACGCGTCGCGATTGCCATGGTGCGGCACGGCATGGGGGACATCTCCGGGTCCGGCTCGTCCCCAGGACCGAGACGGGGGCACCCCCGCGGGCCTGGAAGACTGGCGCCCATGGAGAACGATGTGAACGCTGCGCCCGTCCTCGACGTGTGGTGCGAGCTTCAGTGTCCGGACTGCCGGACGGCGCTCGCCGACCTGCGCGCGCTGCGGGAGCGCTACGGGGACCGGCTCGACATCCGGCTGCGCCACTTCCCTCTGGGCAGGCACGAGCACGCCATGGCGGGCGCCCAGGCGGCCGAGGAGGCTTTCGAGCAGGGCAGGGGCTGGGAGTACGCGGAGGCGGTGCTCGCGCGCGCCGAGGAGTTCGGCAGGAAGGGCGAGCCGCTGCTGGTCGAGACGGCGCGGGAGGTGGGCCTGGACGCGGCGGAGGTGGAGACCGCGCTCGTGGACGGGCGGCACTTCCTGATCGTGGACGCCGACGTGGCCGAGGGCAAGGCGATCGGGGTGACGGGGACGCCGACGTACGTCATCGGGGGCGAGCGGCTGGACGGCGGCAAGAGCCAGGAGGGGCTGCGGGAGCGGATCGGGGAGATCGCGGACCGGCTGCTGGCCGCGGCCGACTGAGTCGGCCGGCCGGCGGGCGAACCGGCGGGCCGCCGCGCCGCCCGCCTGGTTGCTCAGATCAGCGGCTTGCGCAGGTGGTACGCGGTCGGGCGGTAGCCCAGCGATTCGTACAGGCGCAGTGCCACGTCGTTCCCGGCGAAGACGTGCAGCCCCAGGGTGGGCAGCCCCGCGGCCAGGCACTCGCGCTCCGCGACGCGCATCAGGGTCCGGCCGTGGCCCCTCCCCCGGTGCTCCGGCGCGACGGCCACGGAATAGACGTACCCGCCGGTGGCGATCAGCGGGCGCAGCGCGATCCAGACCGTGCCCACCGCCGCCCCGTCGTGCTCCAGGACGCGCAGCGCGACGTCCGGGGTGGCGGCGCCGGCGGGCAGCAGGTCGTCGTGGTCGGCGCGCGAGCGGCTGCGCGCCTCGTCCGGCGACATCCCCCGCTCCCGCCACCGCTGCGCGTACGTGTCCGCCTCGGCGATCCGCCAGTCCGGGTACTCGGCCGCGGCCATCGGCCGTACGACGCAGCCGTGCGGCAGCTCGGGCGCCTCGGCCGGCTTCTTGTCCAGCGTGCGGCCCGTCTCGGTGTAGCCCAGCGCCGCGGCCAGCCGCAGGCCGACGTCCGCGCGGGCGTCGAGGCTGAGCAGGACGTCCCGGCAGCCCCAGCCGCGCAGCACCTCCTCGGCCGCCAGCGCGGCCACCGTGCCGCGCCCCCGGCCGCGCTCGGGCTTGTGGATCCGCAGCGTGCGTACGCGGCCCGCGGTGGGGCCGAGGCGCGGGTCGGTGGCCAGCTCGACGTCGCCGACCGGGTGGCCGTTGACGCACACGGCGTACGCGCGCGTACGGCCGCCGTCCGCCTCGTGCCGCTCGGCTCCGGCCGGGCGCAGGTGGGTCGTCATCGCTTCCCCTTCGTCCTCGCACCGCTCGGCGTACCGCTCCGGTCACCGCGTTCCTACGGGTCGATGTCCCCCGCGGAGCGCTCGGCGAACACCTGCATCGCCTTTGCCGTGGCCGGACCGCGGACGCCCGGCAGCACGCGGCCGTCGAGATGGCGTACGGCCTGGACGTCGCGCAGCGAGGAGGTCAGGAAGACCTCGTCCACGTCACCGCCTTCCGCGAGCACCGAGAACGGCAGGTCCGTCTCCCGCGCGCCGGTCCACTCCAGCACCAGTTGCCGCGTGATCCCGGCCAGGCAGCCGGAGTCGAGCGGCGGGGTGTGCACCTCGCCGCCGACGACGACGAAGACGTTGGAGCCGGTGCCCTCGCAGAGCCGGTCGCGGGTGTTGGCGAAGAGCGCCTCGCTGGCGCCGCCCTCGTGCGCGCGGGAGAGCGCGACGACGTTCTCCGCGTACGACGTGGTCTTCAGGCCCGCGACGGCCCCGCGCTCGTTGCGGGTCCAGGGCACGGTGACGACGTCCGTCCCGTCCGGCCGCGGCTCGGCGGCGGCGAGGGCGACGACCAGGGTGGGGCGGCTGTCGTCCGCGTCGCCGCGGAGGGAGGACAGGGGGGCGGTGCCGCCGGTGTACGTGACCCGCAGCCGGCCGTGCGGCACGGGCTCGGCCGCCAGCACCGCCTCGCAGGCCCGGCGGACCTCGTCCAGGTCGGGCTCGGGCAGCCCGAGGCCGCGGGCGGAGCGCGCCAGGCGCTCCAGGTGGCGGGTGACGGCGAAGGCGGTACCGCCGGTGGCCTTCAGCGTCTCGAAGACGCCGTCGCCCACGGTGATGCCGTGGTCGAACACCGAGACCCGTGCCTCGGCCACCTCGCGCAGCCCGCCGTCGAGCCAGACCTTCATGGGCGTACGGTCCCTTCACTCGTGACTTCCGCTTCCGACGCTACCCCGAGCAGCCGGGCCGCCTTCAACTCCGTCTCGCGCCACTCCCGCTCCGGGTCGGAGCCCCAGGTGATGCCCGCGCCGGTGCCGAAGCGCAGGACGGGGCCGCGGGCCGCGGTCCGGTCGATCCAGAACGTGCGGATGCCGACGGCGAGTTCGCCGGTGCCGCGGTCGGCGTCGACCCAGCCGAGGCCGCCGCAGTACGGGCCGCGGGGGGCGGTCTCCAGCGCGTCGATGATGCGCAGCGCGCTGCTCTTCGGCGCGCCGGTGATGGAGCCGGCCGGGAAGGTGGCGCCGATCAGCTCCGCCCAGCCGGCGCCGGGGGCCAGCTCGCCGCGGACGGTGGAGACGAGGTGGACGAGGCCGGGGTGCTCCTCGACGGCGCACAGGGCGGGCACGGTGACGGAGCCGGTGGTGCAGACGCGGCCGAGGTCGTTGCGCACGAGGTCGACGATCATGACGTTCTCGGCGCGGTCCTTCGCGGTCAGGTCGGCGGCGGTGCGGCCGGTGCCCTTGATGGGGCCGGACTCGACGGCACGGCCGGTGCGGCGCAGGTACAGCTCGGGCGAGGCGGTGGCGATCTCGACGCCGTGCGCGGGCAGCCGGACGACACCGGCGTACGGGGCGGGGTTGCCGCGGGCGAGGACGGCGGCGAGGGCATCGACGTCGGCGGCGTCGGATCCGGAATCGGAGTCGGCGGCGTCGGGACCGGGTCCGGGGAGCGGGGCGGTGAGGACGCGGCACAGGTTGACCTGGTAGACGTCGCCCGCGGCGATGTGCTCCTTGATGCGGCGTACCCCCGCGACGTAGCCGGCGCGGTCGAGCGAGCTGGTCCAGCGCGCGGCGCCGGGGCCGCGCCACCGGTGCGCGCGGCGGGCGGGCGGGTGCGGGTCGGGGCGTACGTCGCCGAAGCGCGCGCACACCGTGCGGCCCTCGTACCCGGCGACGACGGCCCACCAGCCCGAGGAGTCGAGCGCCGCCGGGTCGCCGGTCACGTCGCGCAGGTCGGAGGCGACGAGACCGCCGAAGCGGGCGAGCGGGGCGAGGCGGGGCACGCGGCGAGTCTATGGCGGCCGGCGGACACCGGCCGCCGGCGCCGACGCCCGCCGGGTACGGGCCGGCCGCGGTCCCGGCACGTGCGGGAAACCGAATTTGAGCTGGCCCCGGAATCCGCTAAGGTTCATGACTACCGGAAGGGCCTCACCGGCGCCTTCCGAGCACGACCGGCGGACGTAGCTCAGTTGGTAGAGCATCACCTTGCCAAGGTGAGGGTCGCGAGTTCGAATCTCGTCGTCCGCTCGATGAGGGCCTCGATGGCCCTCGCTGGTGGAGTGGCCGAGAGGCGAGGCAACGGCCTGCAAAGCCGTCTACACGGGTTCAAATCCCGTCTCCACCTCGGACGATTAGCTCAGCGGGAGAGCACTTCCCTGACACGGAAGGGGTCACTGGTTCAATCCCAGTATCGTCCACCACGCGAGGGGCGACCCATGACCGCGCAGCACGCGCTCATGGGTCGCCTTCTTCGTTGCCGCGCGGCTGCACCGCGCCCGTCCCGCTGTGGCATGAAAGCGATGTGCGCGGTTCGGGCATGACGGATAGTGTCGGAATATGAACGACCGTGCTGCCATTGTGTTCCGTGAAATACCCGAAAGTGACATCGACCGGGCTCAGGAGCTGGCCTATCTGGTCTTCCACGAGAAGCCCGAGGACGAGCTTCGCAAACGTCATCACGAACTTCTGGCGGGCTGCCTGCGCATCGGCGCGTACCACGCGAACACGCTGGTCGGCATGGTCGCCGCACTGCCGTTCACGATGGCCGTCCCCGGCGCCGAACTCCCCTGTCCCAGCCTGACGTTCGTCTCCGTGGCGCCGACCCACCGGCGCCGCGGGGTGCTCTCCGGGATGATCGCCGAGCTGTTCGCGCGCTGCACGGCCGAGGGCTGGCCGATCTCGGCGCTGTGGGCGTCGGAGACCGCCATCTACGGGCGGTTCGGGTTCGGCCCCGCCACATACGGCGCCACCGTCGAGATCGACTCCCGGGCCGCGCTGCGGCTGCGGATCACCCCCGACGAGCGGCCCCTGCGGCTGGTGGACCCGGCGCAGGCGCCCGCGCTGCTCGGCCCGTACTACGACCGCACCCGTGCGGCGCGCGCCGGCCGGCCCGCGCGCAGCGAGGAGTGGTGGGCCGAGGAGTGGATGGTCGAGCGGGACCCGGACGACGAGGACTTCTCCCGGCCGCGCGTCGTCGCCCTCGGCGAACCCCTCGCCGGCTACGCCGTCTACCGCACGAAGGACGAGGGCGACCGCCCCGACACCCCGGGCCTGGTGCGCCTGGACGAACTGGAGGCGGACACCCCGGCCGTGGCCGCGGCCCTGTGGCGCTACCTCGCCTCCCTCGACCTGACCGGCACGGTACGCGCCTGGGGCCGCCCGCTCGACGACCCGCTGCTGCTCTTCGCCGCCGACCGCGACCAGGTGCGGGTCACGAGCACGTTCCCGGCGCTGTGGGTGCGGCTGACCGACGTCGGCACGGCCCTGCGGCGCCGCTCCTGGGCCGCCGCGGCGGACGTCGTGCTGGCGGTGGCCGACTCCGCGGTGCCGGCCAACGCGGGCACGTACCGGCTCACGGTCGCGCCCGGCGCCCCGGCCGCCTACGAGGGCGCCGACGCGGAGCCGGACCTCAGCGTGGACGTACGCGACCTGTCCGCCGCCTACCTCGGCGGCTCCACCCTCGCCGGCGCCGTCCGCGCGGGCCTGGCGACCGAGCACACCGCGGGCGCGGCCGACGCGCTCGACGCCGCGCTGCGCACGCCGCTGCTGCCGCACACGGTGGAGGAGTTCTAGCCGCGGCGCGCCCGAAGAGGCGTACGCCCGGAGGCGGTTGAGCAGGAGCCGCAACGCAGGCCGTCCGGTCCCGAGAGGACCGGGCGGCCGTTTTGCGGTGCGTGCGAAAGGTCTGGACAAACACGCGGGCCCGTGCTGTGGTGACAGCGCACCGAGTGAGAGCGCTCTCAACCATCTGTGTTCCACCCCCACTCGACACGAGGGAACTACAGAAAGGTCCGCCATCGTGAGACGCACCTCCGGATTGAGGCTCGGCCTGTCCGCACTCCTGCTCTTCGGCACCTGGGGCGGCGCCGCCGCGCTCGCCCCCGCCGCCGGCGCGGACTCCGCGCCGCGGCTCTCGGCAGGACTGCTGGCCGCGCTGGAACGGGATCTCGGCCTGACGGCCGACCAGGCCCGGGAGCGGCTGGCCGACGAACGCCGGGCAGCCGGGATCGAGAAGAAGGCCGAGCGCGCCGCCGGATCCGCCTACGGCGGCTCCTGGTACGACGCGGACAGCGGCCGGCTCACCGTCGCCGTCACCGCACCGCGGCACGCGGAGGCGGTACGGGCGGCGGGTGCCGACGTACGCGTCGTCGAGCACAGCGCCGCGCGGCTGGACGCGGCGAAGAAGCGCCTGGACGAGCTGTCCGCCCCCGCCGGGGTGGCCAGTTGGCACGTCGACGCGCGCGCCAACAGCGTCCGGGTCGACGTCGTCGCCGGCCGCCGCGACGACGCCGCCGTCCGCACGTTCCTCGAACGGGCCCGCGCCGCCGGTCCCGTCGAGGTCGGGACGGTCGCCGAGGCACCGAGCACCTTCGCCGCCGGAACCGTCGGCGGGGACCCGTACTACACCGGCAACGTCCGCTGCTCCATCGGCTTCTCCGTGCACGGCGGCTTCGTCACCGCGGGCCACTGCGGCGGCGGGGGCGCGGCGGTGCGCGGCTGGGACGGCTCGCACATCGGCACCTTCCAGGGCTCGTCGTTCCCCGACAACGACTACGCCTGGGTCAGCGTCGGCAGCGGCTGGTGGACCGTCCCCGTGGTCCTCGGCTGGGGCACCGTGCCCGACCAGCTCGTCCGCGGCTCGGCGGAGGCCCCGGTGGGCGCCTCCATCTGCCGCTCCGGCTCCACCACGCGCTGGCACTGCGGCACGCTGCTGGCCAAGAACGAGACGGTCAACTACAGCGGCGGCGCCGTCGTGCACCAGCTCACCAAGACGAGCGTGTGCGCCGAACCCGGCGACTCGGGCGGCTCGTTCATCAGCGGCGACCAGGCGCAGGGCGTCACGTCGGGCGGCTGGGGCAACTGCAGCGGTGGCGGCGAGACCTGGTACCAGCCGGTCAACGAGATCCTCGGCCGCTACGGGCTGACGCTGCACACCGCGTAGCGCGACCGCACCGCGGCACCGGCCCCTCGCCGGTGACCGCTCGCCCGTGCCGCCCGCCCGCCGGCGGGTGGCACGGGTCGTACCGCGACCACACGATGATCATGGACTTGCGATGGCGGTCGGCGCGTGGAAGTATCTAGCCGCAGCAGAAACCGCGCGCGGTTAGCTCAGCGGGAGAGCGCTTCCCTGACACGGAAGAGGTCACTGGTTCAATCCCAGTACCGCGCACAGCAGAAGGACGAAGGCCGGAGCAGTTCGCTCCGGCCTTTTGCCGTGGGTGTTCCACGGCCGGGTGGCCGTACGGCCCCCCGCGCGGAGGCCGTACGAACCGGGTCCCGGGTCAGGACGAGAAGAGCATGCGTGAGAAGCCGCCCTTGCGGTGGCCGTAGTGGCCGTGACCGCCGTGGTGGCCACCGTGCTGACCGCCGCCCCAGCCCGGGGCCTGCTGCGGGTAGCCCTGCGCGGGCGGCGGGGGCGGAGGCGGCGGGGCCTGCTGTGCCCACTGGGATTCGAGACGCGACAGGGTCTCCAGCTCGCCGTAGTCGAGAAAGATCCCCCGGCACCCGCTGCACTGCTCGATCTGCACGCCGTTGCGGTTGTACGTCTGCATCGGCGCACGGCACTTGGGACACTGCATGGTCGCCCTCAACTCCTCAACTCTCCCGGCCGCCACGGATGACGGACGGCGGCCATGGCTGCACAGCCTACGACGCGCCGCCCGGCCCCGTCCCGCCCCCCATCGCGGCGATGCGGGCGCAGGCCGCGAGCAGGTCGTGGTCGGTCTCGTCCAGGGGCCGCACGCCCGCCGACTCGTCCACCAGGGCGCGGGCGGCGAGCTGGACGGTGAGGGTGCGGGCCGGCACGTCGACCTCGGGCGGCCAGAGGTCGTCGCCGGGGGCGACGGCGGGGCCGCCGGCGGCGCGGTAGCCGGCGAGGAAGGCCGCCCAGTCGGCCACGGGGATGAGGCCGGTGGCGTAGCCGGCGGCGGGGCGGGCGAGGTCCCAGGCGGGCTCGCCGAGGCCGAGGTCGTCGACGTCGATGAGGTGCCAGGGGCCGTCGGGGGCGGGGTGGCGCACGAGTTGGCCGAGGTGGAGGTCGCCGTGGCAGAGGAGGGAGCGCGGCTGGGCGCGGGGCTCCTCGCCGCGGGCCCAGCCGGGCAGGCACTCCCAGGCGCGCAGGACGAGCGCGGCGGCGGACGTGCGGGTGGGCGTGCGCGTGGGTGACGGGGCGGGCGTCGGCGGCGGGAGCCGTACCGGGGAGGGGCCGGTCGAGAGCGCGGGCGGGGTGCCGCGTTCCGGCGCTGCGGAGGTGCCGGCGGGGGTGGGAGCGCCGTCCGGGGCGGGCGTCGGGGACGGGAGGGCGGGGGGCAGGGTGCGCAGGGCCGCCACGGCGCGGGCCGCGTTCGCCGGGCCGGACATCGGCGGCAGCGGCCCCGGCAGCCGGTCCGCCGGTATCGCGTGCAGCCGGGCGATCAGGTGCCCCGCCTCCCGCCACGGCGCCGCGTCGGGCGCGTCCGGCGCCACCGTGGCCCCGTACGGCCAGCGGCTCACGTGCCGACCCCCGACCGGGCCGGTCAGCTCGCCGAGGGGCGCCAGCAGGATGCCCGCGAGCAGCGGGTGCGCGGCCACCCGCAGCCGGGTGGCGAGGGCAGCGGGGTCCAGCCGCGGGGCGTGGGCCTTGAGTACGGTGCCGCCGCCGCGTACGACGGTCACGTCCGGGCGGTCGACGATCACCACGGGCTCGCCGGGCCCCCGGCTCAGCTCCGCCAGCAGGTCGACGAGGCGTGCGCGCACCGGCCCATCCTAGGCCCGGTACCGCGGCGGCCTGCATGAACGTGACAAGACCGGTACGCGCGCGGACACGGGCCCGGGTGCCTCCCGGGCGGGAGGCGCGGGCCGGGTGCGCCCGCGGGACAGCCGGGTGGCGCGGTCCGCGACGGGCCCGGAAAACGCGTAGCCCGGGCGTCTCCCCAGACGCCCGGGCGTACACGTCCGTCCGCCGCACCCCCGTCCCCACGGGGCTGAGCCGGCTGTCCCCGGCCCGGGCCGCTCTCCCGGGCCTGACGGGGCTAGTGCCCCATCATTCCGGCCACGGACGACGCATGTGTGATGACCGCTTCCCAGCCGCCGAAGACGACGGTGAGCACGGTCGCCAGAGGAAGGACCATGGCGAGTGCGACCAGCGGGTGCCGGCGCTCCGACGGCTGTGCGCCGAACGCGGCGAGCGCCCCGGCGACGGCCTTGGGCCGTGCGGTGTGCTCCGCTGTTCTCTCCATGGTTCCCACTCCTGTGTTGGGGCGGCGGGCGTCCGACCTCGGGGGACGAGTGCTGCGCCCGCCGCTTGTCGACAACATTAGGGAAATGATCGGCACGGGTCGTCATGCCCGCGTATCGATTGCCTGGCCTCCCGGAGGATGACTACGGCGAGAAGTCGCTACTCCCATGGGTGGAGACCGCGTACTACGTCCCAGGGTCTTCCCGGAGGGGGACCTCGCCGTCCGTGCGCGGCACGGGATGCTCCACCAGGGCGAGCACCCTGGTGGCCATGAACCGGGCCGTGCGCACCACCGAGCCGCTGCGCGTCACCTCGCTGACCTCGACCACTCCCCGGCGCACCGACGTCTCGACCCTCCGGCCGGCGCGCGAGGCCACCACCTGGTACGTCCGCGTCGTGTCCCCCGCGTCCACGACTATCTCCACTCGATCGCCCTTCACCTGTCCCGCATCCCCCTTCCAAGGGGCCGCACTTGGGCCCGGCCATACCTCCAGGATCCCACCCGGGACTGACAATTCGGCCCGCCGCACGGCGCCCTGCCAGCGCGAGCGGCGGTCAAGTCCGTAAGCTGTGCACGGCAGACAGACCGGGCAGCGGGGATGGTTACGGCATGGCGATGATGCGGCTCCGTCGTGAGGATCCGCGTGTCGTCGGCTCGTTCCGGATCCACCGGCGGCTCGGCGCGGGCGGCATGGGCGTGGTCTACCTGGGCTCCGACCGGCGCGGGCAGCGGGTCGCGCTCAAGGTGATCCGGCCTGACCTGGCGGAGGACCAGGAGTTCCGCTCGCGGTTCGCCCGCGAGGTCTCGGCGGCCCGGCGGATCCGCGGCGGCTGCACGGCCCGGCTGGTGGCCGCCGATCTGGACGCGGACCGCCCGTGGTTCGCCACGCAGTACGTACCGGGCCCCTCCCTGCACGACAAGGTCGGCGACGAGGGGCCGCTCGTGGCCGCGCGGGTCGCGGCGATCGGCGCGGCGCTGGCCGAGGGCCTGGTCGCCGTGCACGAGGCGGGCGTGGTGCACCGGGACCTGAAGCCGTCCAACATCCTGCTCTCCCCCAAGGGCCCGCGGATCATCGACTTCGGCATCGCCTGGGCGACCGGCGCCTCCACGCTGACGCACGTCGGCACGGCGGTCGGCTCGCCCGGGTTCCTGGCGCCCGAGCAGGTGCGGGGGCAGCCGGTGACGCCGGCGAGCGACGTGTTCTCGCTGGGCGCCACGCTCGCGTACGCGACGACGGGCGACTCGCCGTTCGGGCAGGGCAGTTCCGAGGTGATGCTCTACCGGGTGGTGCACGAGGAGCCGCTGCTCGACGCGGTGCCGGACGCGCTGGCGCCGCTGCTGCGCACGTGCCTGGCCAAGACGCCGGACGACCGGCCGACGACGCTCCAGCTCTCGCTGCGGCTGAAGGAGATCGCGGCCCGCGAGACGCACGGCCCGAGGGAGGACGCCGTCCCGCCGCGCCGAGCCGCCGCGGAGCGTACGGCCCCGGGCCCGACCGCCGCGCACCGGCCGCCGACGCCGCGGGCGACGGGTCCGGCCCGGCCGGGTCCGGGTCCGGGCCCCGCGCAGCGCCCCGGGCCGCAGGGCGCCGGGCGGCCGGGTGCGCAGCAGCGTCCCGGGCCGGCGCAGCGGCCGGGGCAGCGCGCGGGCGGCGGCGGTGCGGCGCGGGGGCAGGCACCGGCGCCGGACCGGGGCCGGCCGGCCGCGGAGCGCGGGCGGGCGGCGGAGCAGCGTATGCCGGGGTCGCGGAGCGGGCCGCGCGAGGGCGGCGCGGCGACGCCGCGCAAGGCCGCGCCGCCGCGCCGGCCGGCGCCGGACCGGGCGCGGCTGATGCGGCAGCGGCTGATCGTGTTCGTGACGGTGACGCTGCTGGTCGCGCTCGGCATCGCGGCGGCCCAGGGCTGCCAGGGCCCCCTGTAGTACAACCGGTGGATCACGCCGGGCCGCACGGTCCGGGGGCGGCCCACCGCGCCCGCCGCGGCCCGCGGCGGTTTTCGGCCACGCGCTGCGGCCCGGCCGCCGGGGCCGGGTTCAGCCCTCGGCCGGGGCGGTGGCGACCGCGTAGAACGCGACGGCCGCGGCGGCGCCGACGTTCAGCGAGTCCACGCCGTTCGACATCGGGATACGTACCCGCTGATCCGCCGCCCGCAGGGCCCCCGCCGACAGCCCGGCGCCCTCCGTGCCCAGCATCAGGGCGACCCGCGGCAGCCGCTGCGGCGCCGCCTCGGTGATCGGCACCGCCTGCGGGTCCGGGGTGAGGGCGACGAGGGTGAAGCCCGCCTCGCGGACCGTCTCCAGATCGTGCGGCCAGGACTCCAGCCGCGCGTACGGGACGTGGAAGACGGCGCCCATGGAGACCTTCACGGACCGCCGGTACAGCGGGTCCGCGCAGTCCGGCGAGAGCAGCACGGCGTCCATGCCGAGGGCGGCGGCGCTGCGGAAGACGGCGCCGACGTTGGTGTGGTCGTTGACGGTCTCCAGCACCGCGACGCGGCGGGCGCGCGCCAGCAGCCCGGCGGCTTCGGGCAGCGGCCTGCGGTGCATGGAGGCGAGCGCGCCGCGGTGCACGTGGTAGCCGGTGACCTGCTCGGCCAGCTCGGGGCTGACGACGTACACGGGCGCCGGCAGCGCGTCGATGACGTCCCGCATCACGTCGACCCACTTGGCGGAGAGCATCATCGAGCGCGTCTCGTAGCCGGTCGCGACCGCGCGCCGGATGACCTTCTCGCCCTCGGCGATGAACAGCCCCTCCGCGGGCTCGCGCCGGCGGCGCAGCTCGACGTCGGTGAGGCCGGCGTAGTCGGACAGGCACGGGTCGGCGGGGTCGTCGATCGTCAGGAGTTCTGCCACGGGACGATCCTGCCGTGCCGCGGGCGGAATCCCGACGCCGGGGTACGCGGCGGGGCCGGCCGGGCCGCCGTTCCTTCGGCCGGGCGACCGGGCCCGCGGTCCGCTCAGCCGTCCACGCGGCCGTCCGCTCAGCCGAACGACCGCGCCGCGACCTCGCCGACGACGATCACCGCCGGGGGCCGTACCCCCGCACGCTCCACCGCCTCCGCCGCCGTGGCGAGCGTGGCGTCCACCCGCCGCTGCGCCGCGGTCGTGCCCTCCTGCACGACCGCCACCGGCGTCGCGGGGTCGCGCCCCTCGCGTACGAGCGTCTCCGCGATGGCGCCGATCCGCTCCACCGCCATGAGCAGCACCAGCGTGCCGCGCAGCCGCGCGAGCGCCGGCCAGTCGACGAGCGATCGCTCGTCGTCGGGCGCGACGTGGCCGCTGACGACGGTGAACTCGTGCGCCACCCCGCGGTGCGTGACCGGGATGCCGGCTACCGCCGGAACGCTGATCGCGCTGGTGACGCCCGGCACCACCGTGCACGCCACGCCCGCCTGCGCGAGCGCCTCCGCCTCCTCCATGCCGCGGCCGAAGACGAACGGGTCGCCGCCCTTGAGCCGGACGACCGCCTTGCCCGCCCTGGCGTGCCGGATCAGCGCCTCGTTGATGGCCTGCTGGGCCATGGCCCGCCCGTACGGGATCTTCGCGGCGTCGATCACCTCGACGTGCGGCGGCAGTTCGTCGAGGAGGTCGCGGGGGCCGAGGCGGTCGGCGATGACGACGTCGGCCTCGGCGAGCAGCCGGCGGCCCCGGACGGTGATGAGGTCCGGGTCGCCGGGGCCGCCGCCGACGAGGGCGACGCCCGGGACGCGGGTACGGTGGTGCGGGGCGGTGAGCGTACCGTCGCGCAGGCCCTCCACGACGGCGTCGCGGACGGCGGCGGAGCGGCGCGGGTCGCTGCCGGTGAGCACGGCGACCGTGACGCCCTCGCTGCGGCCGGTGGCCGGGGTCCAGGCGGTGGCGGCGGAGGCGTCGTCGCTGCGTACGCACCAGACGCGGCGGCGCTCGGCCTCGGCGGAGGCGGCGGCGTTGGCCTCGGGGTCGCGGGTGGCCACGACCGCGTACCAGGCGCCCTCCAGATCCCCGTCCGCGTACCGCCGCCGCTCCCACGTCAGCTCCCCGGCGTCCGCCATCGCCTCCACGGACGGGGTCGCGGACGGCGAGACGAGCGTGACCCGGGCGCCTGCGGCGAGCAGCGCGGGCAGCCGGCGCTGGGCGACCTGGCCGCCGCCGAGGACGACGACGCGCCGGCCCGCGAGGCGCAGGCCGACGGGGTACGGAGACGCGTCGGAACCGGGGGCGGGACGGGCGGGGGGACGGGACATGGCGAGCGGCTCCTCGTACGTGTGCCGGCCGCTGCGGCGCTGGAGCGGCGGTTCGTCGCTGACTGCGGTCGGTTGCCGGGCCGCGGCGCGTGCGGCCCGCGACGCCAACCCTATGGCCTGCGCGGAAGCCCCGTCGCGGCGGACACCTGCCCCGCGTACCGGGGACCCGCGCGGGCCGTCAGCACACGGCCGCGTACGACCCGCTCTCTCCGGGCCGTACGCGCACCTGCGCTCAGCCCTTCTCCGTCACGCCCGCCGCGTCGAACGTCGCCACGTCGTGCATCGCCCGCGCCGCGCTCTGCACCAGCGGCAGCGCCAGCAGTGCGCCGGTGCCCTCACCGAGACGCAGGTCGAGGTCGATCAGCGGGCGCAGCCCCAGCTTCGTCAGCGCCGCCGCGTGCCCGGGCTCCGGGCTGCGGTGGCCCGCGACGCAGGCCGCCAGCGACTCCGGCGCCACCGCGCGGGCGACCAGCGCCGCCGCGCCCGCGCTCACGCCGTCCAGGATGACGGGCGTGCGCAGCGCGGAGCCGGCGAGGATGAAGCCGACGAGCGCGGCGTGCTCCAGGCCGCCGACCGCGGCCAGCACGCCGATCGGGTCGGAGGGGTCGGGGCGGTTGACCTCGATGGCGCGGCGGACGGCCTCGACCTTGCGGGCGTGCGTCTCGTCGTCGATGCCGGTGCCGCGGCCGGTGACCTCGGCGGGCTCGGAGTCGGTGAAGACGGCGATGATCGCGGCGGACGCGGTCGTGTTCGCGATCCCCATCTCGCCGGTCAGCAGCGCCTTGTTGCCCGCGGCGACCAGGTCACGGGCGGTCTCGATGCCCACCTCGACGGCCCGCAGCGCCTCCTCGCGGGTCATCGCGGGGCCCGCGGTCATGTCGGCCGTGCCCCTGCGCACCTTCCGCGGTACGAGACCCGCGGTGGCGGGCAGTTCCGCGGCCACCCCGGCGTCCACGACGCACACCTCGGCGCCCACCTGGGCGGCGAAGGCGTTGCAGACGGCGCCGGCGCCGAGGAAGTTGGCGACCATCTGGCCGGTGACCTCCTGCGGCCAGGGCGTGACGCCCTGCGCGTGCACGCCGTGGTCGCCGGCGAAGACCGCGACGGCCGCGGGCTCCGGCACCGGCGGCGGGCACTTCCGGGACAGGCCGCAGAGCTGCGCCGCGATGATCTCCAGCACGCCGAGCGAGCCGGCCGGCTTCGTCATCCGCTTCTGCCGCTCCCACGCCTCGCCGAGCGCCTTGGCGTCCAGCGGGCGGATGCCCTCCAGCGTCTCGGCGAGCAGGTCGTGCGGGTCCTCGCCGGGCAGCGCGCGGCGGCCGTAGCTCTCCTCGTGGACGACCCAGGACAGCGGGCGGCGCTTGGACCAGCCGGCCTGCACCAGCTCCGGCTCGTCGGGGAACTCGTCGACGTAGCCGACGCAGAGGTACGCCACGACGTCCAGGTGCTCCGGCAGGTCCAGCTCGCGGACGAGTTCGCGTTCGTCGAAGAAGCTGACCCAGCCGACGCCGAGGCCCTCGGCGCGGGCGGCGAGCCAGAGGTTCTCGACGGCGAGCGCGGAGGAGTACGGGGCCATCTGCGGCTGCGTGTGCCGGCCGAGGGTGTGCCGGCCGCCGCGGGTGGGGTCGGCGGTGACGACGATGTTGACCGGGGTGTCCCGGATGGCCTCGACCTTCAGCTCCTTGAACTGCTTCGCCCGGCCCTTGGGGAGGCTCTTCGCATACGCCTCGCGCTGGCGGGCGGCCAGCTCGTGCATCCGGTGGCGGGTCTCCTCGGAGCGGATGACGACGAAGTCCCAGGGCTGGGAGTGGCCGACGCTGGGGGCGGTGTGGGCGGCCTCCAGGACGCGGAGCAGCACCTCGTGGGGGACGGGGTCGGAGCGGAAGCCGTTGCGGATGTCGCGGCGTTCGCGCATGACGCGGTGGACGGCGGCGCGCTCGGCGTCGGCGAAGCCGGGGGCGGCGTCGGGGGTGTCCGCGGGGGCTTCGTCGCCGGGGGCGTCCGCCGGGGCGGGAGCGGGTGCGTCCGCGGCGGCGGCGGGTGTGTCCGTCGCTGCGGCGGGTGCGTCGGCTGCGGGTGCGTCCGTCGCGGCGGCGGGGGCAGCGGCGGGGGCCGGGGTGCCGGCGGCGGGGGCCGGGGTGGCCGATGCGTCGTCCGCCGGGGCGGGTTGGGGCGCCGGGGGGCCCTGCGCCGGTACGGAGACGCCGGGAGCCGCGGCGTCCTGGGCAGCCGCCTGGCCGTCACCGGTGGGGGCAGCGGCGGCGGTGACCGGCGCGCTGACCGCGGTGCCGCGGCGGCGCCGGGCGCGGAGCTGCGTGACGAGGGCGCCGGCGCGCGCGTTGGCGGCGGTCACCTCGCCCTCGGGCGGGACTTCGGACGCGGAGTCGGCCGCCGCGTCCGCGGCGGTGGCGGGCGGAGCGGGCTCGGCGTCGGTCTGTACGTCCAGCGACACGCCGCGCCGGGCACCGGCTGCCGCGTGTACGGGGCCGGTCGCGGCGGCGTCGTCGCCCGCCGTCCGCGCGGCGGGTACGGCGGGCTGCCCGCCGGGCACGGCCTGACCGTTCGCGGCCCGCGCCTTGGTGCCGTTGACGGGCTGCCCGTTGGCCACGGGATGGGGCACGGCCCCGTCCGCGGGCTGCTCGGCGGCGCCGCCCGGACGGTCCGTCCTGGCGTGCCCGTTCACCTGCGCCGCGGCCGGGGGTTCGGCGGGGGTCGTGTGGTCCGCCGGCTTCTCTTCCCCGGCGTCGGGCCGGGAGCCGTCGTCCGTCTGCCCCTCCGTTACGGCCGGGGCCGCCCCGCCGTCCGCGGGCTGGTCCCCCGCGGCGGCATCGGTGCGACCGGCCGTCTGCGCCGGGGAGTCGGTGCCGGACTGCATGTCAGTGGGTCGGCCGTCGGTCTCCCGGGGCTCGGCGGCAGCGGCGGCCTGCGGCGCGGCACCGTCGCCGGACTGCGCCGCGGCGGGTACGGCGTGCGGCGCCGCACCGTCGGCGAGTTCACCGGTCCCGGCAGCCTGCGCCTGTTCCGCGGGAGCCGGCACCGTCGCCTGGGTCGCTGCGGCGGCCTGCGGGGTCGCGGTGCCGTTGACGGCCTGCCCGCCGGTCGCGGGAGCGGCGTCTGCGGGCTGTGCCTCGGCGGCACCGCCCTGGCCGCCGGAGGGCGTAACGGACCTGTCCTGGGTGGAGATCCCGCGGCCCAGCGAGGCGCCCGCCGAGGCCGCCGCCCTGCGGACGGCGGCCTGTGCCGCGTCCACGCCGGCGCTCACGGGAGCCGGTGCGTGCGTACCGCCCGCGCCCTGCTCGGCCGTGGGGTTCGCGGCCTGCGCCGCGGCGGCCTGCTCGCCGTCGGCGCCCGGGGTGGTCCCGTCGAACGCGCCCTGTTCGGGCGTCGCGCCGGACGGCGGGGGCACCGGGGCCGCCACCGTGGCGCCGTCGCGCGCGGGGGCCGCCTCCGGGGCGGTCGCGCCCGCGGAGTCCTCCGCACCGACCTCCCGCGGCGTGGCCGGGGCGACGGTCTCCGCGTCGGCGGCGTGCGAGACGGTCGTCCAGCCCGCCGGGGCAGGCGGGATCTCGCCGAGCTGCGGACCCGGCAGGTGGGCCGGGCCGACGCGGGTGACGTCCAGGTACTCCGGGCCGACCGTCGGCGGCCCCGGGGTACGCACCGGCGGCTGCGGGACCTGCCCGCCGGCCCCGGCCACCTGCGGCGGTACGGAACCCACCGCGGTCGGCAGCGACCCGTGGGCCGAGGTCCCGCCCTCCCCGGGTGCGGCGGCGTGAACGGGCCCGCCCGCCGCGGAAGTCTGCTCGGGTACGTCAGCGGCCACCGCCTGCGGTCCGGCCTGCACGGCCTGCCCGGCACCCGGCACCGCTCCCGGCCCCTCCGGCCCGCGTTGCACCGCGGCGGCCTCCGGCCCGGCCGCAGCCGGAACCGGCGAACCGGCCTCCGTACCGGCCGCGTTGCCGCCGTCCGCCGAAGCGCCGGCGCCCGGAGCGCCACCGATCGGGGCTACGCCGCCCGGGGCGCTCGACGCGCCCGCGTCCGCGGCGGCGACCGCCTCACGGGTGTCCACGGAACCGCTCGCCGGACCCCGGTCGGCGAGCGAACGCACCACTCCCCCGGCCGTCTCCGGCACCGGCGGGCCCATGTGCAGCGGACGCCGCTGCCCGCCCGTGGCCGGCTCCGCACCGCCCGCAGGCGGCGCGCTCCGCGCGCCGGTGTCCGCGGTCGCCCCGGCGGCCGCCGGGAGCCGCGGGTCGGTCCAGGCGCCCTGCGCGCCGGGCAGGAACAGGAAGTCGTCGTCGTCCGCCGCGGGGGCGGGCTCGGGGTCCGGGGCGGGCGCGGGGGCGCCCGGCTGCGCGGCGGCGGGGGCGGAGTGGTGTCCTCCGGCGGCGTCGTCCGGCCCCGGCTGGTGCCCCTCCGGGAGCTTGCCGGTGTCAGTCATGCGTCCGTACCCCTCGCCCATCGCTCCAGCTCCTTCTCCGACCGTCCGTCCGGCAGCAGCCCCCCGCGGGACAGACCGGCCGCCCATAGCTAGAACGAGCACACCCCGCCCGGCGGCACGACCGTCCAGCAGGGTTTACCTTCCCGACAACTGCGACAAGACCCCCGGACATTACCGGCATTCGGCAACGCTGCAACGAACGCCAGGTCACGGCACAACAGTCGGCCAGCCTACCCGCAATCCGCACGCGAGTCCGGCTGGGGTCGGGGCCCGCGGGTGCCAACGGGCGCATCCCGGGGAGCACCCGGCGCACGCCTCCCGCGCTCCCGGAGCGCATCGCGCGCACCGCGCGCACCCCCGGGTCAGCTCCCGCGGCTCCCCGCGATCAGGAACACCACGGTGCGCTCCCGCTCCCGCCAGCCGGTGCCCTGCCCGGCGTCCGCGGGGGCGTCCGGGTCGAGGTCGACGGACTGGAGCAGCGAGCACTCCACGGCGTATCCGGCGTCCGAGAGGGCCCGTACGACCTCCTCGGCGGCGTCCCGGGTACGGGCGTGGGCGACGATCCGCTCCGGGCGCCGGGCGGCGCACTCCGCGACGACCGCCGCGCCCCCTCCCCCGACCCGCACCACGTCCGGCTCCGGCAGGTCGTTGAGTACCCCGGGGGCGGTGCCGTGGACGGTCTGGAGCAGCACCCCGAAGCGGCGGGCCGCGGCGGCGGCGCGGGCGCAGGCGTCGGGGTCGCGGTCGACGGCGATGACGGCGGCGCCGAAGCGCGCGGCCTCGACGGCCGCCGCGCCGCTGCCGGAGCCGATGTCCCACACCAGGTCGCCCTGCCGGGGCCCGAGCCGGGCGAGTTGGACGGCGCGCAGTTGCGGCGCCTCGCCCTCGTCGGGTGCGGCGGCGTACTCCGCGGGGGCCAGGCTCCAGCCGCGCAGCGCGGGCGGGTAGCCGGCGTCGTGTCCGGCCAGCCAGCCGCCGGCCGCGGGCTGCCCGGCGGCGCCCTGGCCGGGAGCCCCCGGAGCCCCGGGAGCGCCCGCGGTGCCGGCAGCGGCGGGCACCGCGCCGGCGCCCGACCCGATGCCGCCGCCGATCACCAGCGTCACGTTCGGGTCCCGCCAGACGTGGTCCGCCACCTTGTCGGATGTGAGCACCGTCACCCGCTCCTGCCGCCCGCCCAGCTCCTCGCAGATGACGAAGGTCCGGTGCACGTCCCGCAGCAGCAGGGCGAGTTCGGCGGGGCCCGCGCCCGGCGAGGTGAGGACGGCGACCTTGGGGTGCGCCCGGCAGACGTTCACGGCCCGGCGCAGGTTGCGCTCGTGCGCGACGACGACCTGGGCGTCGTCCCACGGCATCCCGGCGCGGGCGAAGGCGGCGGCGACGGACGAGACCGCCGGCAGCACCTCGACCTCCAGGCCGTGTTCGGGGGCGCGCAGGGTGCGTACGACGCCGAAGAAGCCCGGGTCGCCGTCGGCGAGCACCACCGCGGAGCCGCGGTGGCGGGCGATCCTGCGGGCCGCGAGGCCCACGCTGCCCAGGCGGATCCGCTCGGCGCCCGGCGGCACCTCGGGCAGGTCGAGGTGGTGGGCCGCCCCGGCGACGAGGCTGGCCGCGCCGAGCGCGGCGCGCGCCGCGTCGGTCGGCGGAGAACCGTCCCACCCGATCACGGTGACGCGGTCCGCCATCGCTCACTTCTCCCCTGGTCGTCGGCTGCGGGACGCGCCGGCGGGCCGGCGCCCCGCTCCCGGCCCGCGGCGGCGCGCGCGTACGCGGCCGTACGCGGCCGTTCGTACGAGGGCGCACCGGAGGTAAGGGAGCGTCAGAGCACACTACTCCCGCCGTCCGCGTCCAGGTCCTCCGGCAGCAGGCTCCAGACGATCAGGTCGGTGCGGATGTCCGTCCAGCCGCCGTCCTCGGTGCGGGTGCGCGCTATCCAGGCGTTGCGCAGCACGCCCTCGCTGATGCCGCCGAGCTTCTGCGCGACCTGCTGCGCCGCGGTGTTGTCCGCGGCGGTGCGCAGCTCAAGACGCTCGAACTTCTGCACGTCGAAGAGCCAGCGGGCCACGACGAGCACCGACTCCGCGGCATACCCCTCGCCGCGCGCCCAGGGGGCGACGACGTACGAGACCTCGGCGGCCAGCGTGCGCCAGTCGGTGCGCCGCAGGTGGACGACGCCCACGAGCCGCTGGGTGAGGAACTCCGAGACCGCGAAGACGATGCCCCGGCCGCCGGTGCGCTCGGCCGGGGCTACGCGCGTCACCCAGTCGCGGGCGTCGTCCCGTGTGTACGGGTGCGGCGCCTGCGTCCACGCGGTGACGGCCTCGTCGTTCATCATCTCCGTCAGCGCCGGCACGTCCTCCTCGTCGAACGGTCGGAGCACCAGCCGGTCCGTGCTGAGGGAGACGTCCGGGAAGGTGGATGACATGCGCTTCTCCGAGTGCGTGGACCGATGACGAGCTGACCCGGACAGCATGCAGCATCCGCGGGCGGATATGCCACGGCTCAGCCGACGGGACCGAACACCGGTACGGACGAGGGGAACTCCTTCTCCATGAACGCCTTGGTCTCGGGGGAGTTGAGCAGTTCGCCGAGCTTCCTGATCTCCGGGTTGTCCGCGTCGTCGGCCGGTACGGCGAGGATGTTGACGTAGGGGTTGCCCTCGGCCTCCTCCAGCGCGACGGCGTCGGTCCGCGGGTCGAGGCCGGAGTCGATGGCGTAGTTGCCGTTGATGACGGCGGCATCGACGTCCTGGAGCGCCCGCGGTGTCTGGGCCGCCTCCAGTTCCTCGATGTCCAGGCCGCGGTCGTCGGCAATGTCGCCGAGGGTGGCGTTGAGGCCGGTGCCGTCCTTCAGCTCGATGAGGCCCTGGGCGTCGAGGAGATGGAGGGCGCGGCCCTCGTTGGTGGTGTCGTTCGGTACGGCGACGGTGTCGCCGCTGCCGAGGCCGGAGACGTCGTCGGCCTCCTCGGAGTACAGACCGAGCGGTTCTACCAGGACGCCGACGGTCGGGACGATGTCGGTGCCGTTCTTGTCGTTGTAGTCGTCGAGGAACGGGGTGTGCTGGAAGAAGTTGGCGTCGACCTCGCCGTTGGCGACGGCCTCGTTGGGCTTGACGTAGTCGGTGAACTCGCGGATCCGCAGGTCGATCCCGGCGTCCTCGGCGAGGTTGTCCTTGACGAAGGTCAGGATCTCGCCGTGCGGCGCGGGCGTCGCGGCCACGGTGACGGTGTTCGCGTCGCCGTCGCCGCCGTCGGAGGTCAGCCCGATGGTGCCGGCGGTGAGCGTGCCGACGAGCGCGACGCCGGCGACCGCGGTGACCCCGGCCCTGGCGGGACGGGAGATGCGCAGGTAGGCGGCGCTGCGGGTGCTGCGGTCCGCGAGGCTGCGGACGAAGAAGTCACCGATCAACTGGACGACGTTGACGAGGACGACGAGCAGCACGACGGTGACGAGCATGATGTCGCCCTCGTAGCGCTGGTAGCCGTAGCGGATGGCGACGTCGCCGAGGCCGCCGCCGCCGACGGCGCCGGCCATGGCGGAGTAGCCGACGAGGGCGATGACGGTGGTGGTCAGGCCCGCGACCAGGGACGGCAGCGCCTGCGGCAGGAGCGCCTTGCGGACCACGGTCCAGGTGCTGCCGCCCATCGACTGGACGGCCTCGGTGAGGCCGGCGTCGACCTCCCGTACCGCGGTCTCCACCAGCCGGGCGAAGAACGGGACGGCGCTGATGGCCAGCGGCACGATCGCGCCCTTGAGGCCGATGGACGTGCCGGCCAGGGCGCGGGTGAAGGCGGTCAGCGCCAGCATCAGGATGATGAACGGCAGCGACCGGCCGATGTTCACGACGAGCCCGATGACCCGGTTGACGAGGACGTTCTCCAGCGGGCGGCCGCGGTCGGTGAGGACCAGCAGCACGCCCAGCGGGGTGCCGAGTACGACGGCGACGAGCGCCGCCCAGCCGACCATGGCCAGCGTCTCCCACAGCCCGGTCAGCAGCTCGGGGCGTATCTCGGTCCAGCTCACTTGGCACTCTCCAGGGCGGACAGGCCGGCGGCGCCGGCGCCGACCCGGTCGGCGTCGATGCCGACCGGGTCTATCTGTAGGCCCTGCTCGCGCAGGAAGCCCAGGGGGACGGCGTTCTCCTCGTACGGGCCGGGCAGCTCGATGCGCATCCGGCCGACCTGCCGGCCGCCGACGGTGTCCATGGCGGCGCCGAGAATCGACACGTCGAGGTTGTAGGTGCGCGACAGGTGGGAGATCACCGGGCGGCTCGCGGTGTCGCCGTGGAAGGTGATGTCGACGATGGTGCTCCTGGTGCCGTATGCCTCGCCGCCGACCGGGAAGAGCTGGGCGGCGATCTCGGAGCCGGGGGTGGCCAGCAGTTCGTCGAGGGTGCCGGACTCGGTGATGCGGCCGGAGCGCATCAGGGCGGCGGAGTCGCAGACGGCCTTGACGACGTCCATCTCGTGGGTGATGAGCAGGACGGTCAGGCCGAGTTCGCGGTTGAGTTCGCGCAGCAGCGCGAGGACGGAGCGGGTGGTCTCGGGGTCGAGCGCGGAGGTGGCCTCGTCGGAGAGCAGCACCTGCGGGTCGCCGGCGAGCGCGCGGGCGATGCCGACGCGCTGCTTCTGGCCGCCGGACAACTGCGCCGGGTACGACCTGGCGCGGTCGGCGAGGCCGACGAGGTCGAGGAGTTCGAGCGCCTTGCGGGCGCGCTCCTGGCCGGACAGGCCCAGGATCTCCAGCGGCAGTTCGACGTTGTCCTGCACGGTGCGGGCGCTCAGCAGGTTGAAGTGCTGGAAGATCATGCCGATACGGGTGCGGGCGGCGCGCAGCTCGCTGCCGGACAGGGCGGTGAGGTCCTGGCCGGCGACCGTGACGGTGCCGGAGTCGGGGCGCTCCAGGAGGTTGATGCAGCGGATGAGGGTGGACTTGCCGGCGCCGCTGCGGCCGACGACGCCGAAGACCTCGCCCTCGCGTACGCGCAGGTCGACGCCGTCGAGCGCGGCGGTCTCGCGACCGCGGGAGCGGTAGACCTTCTTGAGGTCCGTAACTGTGATCACGTGGGTTCCATCGCTCTCGGGTGCCCGCCGCGGGCGCGGGCGGGCACGGGCGCGCCCACGGCGGGGCGCGCTGCTCGGGTGAGTGGAGTGGCTGAGGTGACAGGGGTGACTGGGGTGGCTCAAGTGACGGGGTGCTCCTGGCGGCGGTGCACACGGGGGTGCGGTGCGGCCTCGGGGCACGCGGGCGCGGCTCACGGCACGGCCGTGCGTGGCACGGCGGCCGAGCGGCCCGCGGACTCGCTTCGGGGCGCGAGTCTCGTGGCGGGGGCCCTCAGCGGTGCATTCGACACATACGGCGAGCACCGGGCGTCATCTTCTTCGCCTCGGTCGCACAGGTGCGGCTGCTCGTCGTGGTCATACGGGCCAGTAAAACAGATGGCCCGAGCGGGCCGGAACGCATGTCCGTATTGCGGACAGCCGCGGACGGGCCGCTGCCTGCCTCCCCGTACACCGCCGTGACCTGCGTGGATACGGCGCCGGTCGACCGGGCCGGCAGGGCGGCGCGGGGGGTGCGCTGTGGTCAACGCCACGGCCGCGCCCGCCGCGCCGGGCGGGTGGCCGGATGCGTACGGACGGTGCCGGGACCCGGATCGGGGGGCGCGGGACGACGCAGTAAGGTCGAGTCATGTTCCTCCCCTTGACGATCGCGGTCGCGGTGGCCGCGCTCGCTCTCGCGGCCTGGTGCGGGTACGCCGCCGTCAAGGATCAGCCCACGAAGGACTGGCACTTCGCCGGCATGGCCGTGGTGACGGTCCTCGCGCTGGCCCAGGTG
Organism: Streptomyces sp. 184; assembly: GCF_045781775.1. Classification (NCBI taxonomy): domain Bacteria; kingdom Bacillati; phylum Actinomycetota; class Actinomycetes; order Kitasatosporales; family Streptomycetaceae; genus Streptomyces; species Streptomyces sp. 184. The sequence goes on from NZ_CP123230.1 coordinate 5,016,634, forward strand.
GTCGTCGGCCTGGTGCAGCTCGGCCGCGGCGAGGAGGCGGACGAGGGCACGGCGGTGTTCGTCGCCTATCTGCTCGCCGCCGGCCTCGCGGTGCCCGGGACCGGTGTGCTGTCGCTCTCGGAGCGCAGCCGCTGGGGCTCGGCGACCGTGGCCGTCGGGGGTTTCGTCCTGGCCGTGCTCCAGGTGCGGCTGCACGACATCTGGGCGGGCACCGGTGCCTGACCGGCGGCCGGCGGCCGGGGAGCCGCGCGAGCGCGGGGACGTCGGCCTGTCGAGCGGGCCCGGGCGGCTGATCCTCGCGCTGTACGGCGTCTTCGCGGTCGGCGCCACCTCGCGGGCGGTCTACCAGCTCAGCACGCAGTTCGACGAGGCACCGCTCGCGTACGTGCTCTCCGCGCTGGCCGCCGTCGTCTACGTCCTCATCACCGTCGCCCTCGCGCGCGGCGGCGAGACGGCGCGCCGGCTCGCGCTGGTGTGCATCACCGCCGAGCTGGTCGGCGTGCTGGCGATCGGCACGTGGACCGAGGTGCAGCCGTCCGAGTTCCCGGACCAGACCGTGTGGTCCGACTACGGCCGCGGCTACCTCTTCCTGCCCGTGATCCTGCCGGTCATCGGGCTGTGGTGGCTGGGGAAACGGTCTTCGCAGGGGCGCCCTGCGGGGCCTTCTCCAGAGTGACCAGGCTCAGCCGCGGGCTGACCTTCTCCGTGCCCACCGGCTCGTAGCCCAGTCGCCGGTACAGCCGCAGGTTCGCCTCGCTGCGGTGCCCGGTGAAGAGCTGGAACCGCTTGACCGCCTCGCCGCCCTCGGCGAGCCGGACCTCCATGGCGAGCAGCAGCCGGGCGCCGAGGCCGTGGCCCTGCATCCGGGGGTGCACGATGAGCCGGCCGATGACGGCGGTGCCGTTGGCCTCGACCGTGCCGCGGACGGCGCCGACGACCTCGTCGCCCAGGCGCGCGACGACGGCGGCGCCGCGGTCGAACTCCGCACGCAGCTCGTCGAGGGTCTCGGTCAGCGGGGGTATGCGGTAGTCGCCGTACAGCGCGGCCTCGGCCTGGTAACAGAGGTACTGGAGTTTCAGGACTTGCTCGGCGTCGTCGTTCGTCGCCGGCGTAATCGTCACACTCTTGCCCATGCCGCGCCCGCCTCCTTAAGTGCACCCCGGTAGACAGGCCGCAAAACCTGCGGCCTACCGCGTGTTTCCCCGCACTTCACCCGGCGCAACCTCCGCCGTGAGCATTCTGCGCAGCGCGGTCAGGCAATGGCTACGGACTGGGCCCAGGCTTCCCTGTGATATTGCCAACTCGCCCGAGATATCCCGGTACGTGGGATCGGCGCGATCGAGCTGTGCGGCGAGGAGCCCGGCGCAGCGGGCAGGCAGCCGGCGCACCGCGGCGTGCAGGGCGCGGTGCCGCTCGGCGGCGAGCACGACAGCGGCGGGATCGTCCCCGTAGGCACCGGCCTCCTGCGCCTCGTACGCCCCCGGGTCCCCGGTGCCGTACGCCCCCTCCCCCGCCGCGCCGAGCGGCACTTCGCGCCGGGCCCGGCGGCGCGCGGCGCGCACCTCGGCCCGTACCGCGGCGCGCACCCACGCCGCGTCCGCGGGCGCCGGCTGCCCGCCCGCCGCGCCGTGCTCCAGCAGCCGCAGCAGCACGCACTGTTCGACGTCCGCGGCATCGACTCCGGTCGCGTACGACTCGGCCGCCGCCTCCGCCCGCAGCAGCGGGCGCAGCGCGACGGCCGGGCCGTGATCCTCGGGGCGCTCGGTGGACATGCAGGGGGTGACGAGCGGGCGGGGGCCGCCGGTTGCCGGCGGCCCCGCGGCTCACCCCTTCGAGAGGAAGTCGTCCCGGGCGAGCAGCCCGGTGTCGGGGTTGTCGGTGAAGATGCCGTCGATGCCCGTCTCGAAGTAGACCCGGAACGCGCCGAAGGCGTCGCCGTACTGCGCCGCGTCGGTGCCGGTGCGGAAGTCCAGCGGCAGGAAGCTGTTCTCGTTGCGCATCGTGTACGGGTGCAGCACCAGCCCGGCGTCGTGCGCGTCGCCCACGAGCGTGGTGGGCTCCAGCAGCCTGCCGGTGGCGTCCTTGGGGATGATCAGGTCCAGGGTGGGCCCGAGGCCCTTGGCGAAGCCCGCGATCCACGCCAGCCCTTCGGGCTTGACCAGGTCGGCGACGGTGCGCGGGTCGCCCGCCGCGACGAAGTCGTACGGCCGCGAGGACGCCGCGCCGAGCAGCACGACGCCCGGCGAGTCCACGAGCCGGGCGAGCCGCTCGACGCTGGTGGGCTCGAACGACTGGAGGAAGACGGGCGAGTTGCGCCGGTCGCGGCCGTAGCGGCGCAGCAGCCGCGCCAGCGGCTTCTCCAGCTCCAGGCCGATGGAGCGGAAGTAGGTGGGGTGCTTGGTCTCCACGTGCAGCCACACCGCCCGGCCGGTGGCGCGCCGCTGCCGCTCGGCCCACCGGAGCACCTCTTCGAAGGTGGGCACCTCCCAGCGGCCGTCGTAGAGGGTGTTGCGCTGCCGTACGGCCGGGATGCGCTCGGTGGCGCGCAGCGTCTTCAGCTCGGCGAGGGTGAAGTCCTCGGTGAACCAGCCGGTGATCGCCGCGCCGTCGACCGTCTTGGTGGTCCTGCGGTCGGCGAACTCGGGGTGGTCCGCGACGTCGGTGGTGCCGCCGATCTCGTTCTCGTGCCGGCAGACGAGGTGGCCGTCCCGGGTCGGGACGAGGTCCTGCTCGATGACGTCGGCGCCCATGTCGAGGGCGAACTCGTACGCACCGAGGGTGTGCTCCGGCCGGTAGCCGCTGGCCCCGCGGTGCGCGATCACCGCCGGGTTCGGCAGCTTCCCGCCCGGGCCCGGCCCGCCGTGGCCGCCGGAGCCGCCCGCGGCCCGCGCCGTACCCGGCAGGCCCGCCGCGGCCACCGCGCCGCCCAGCGCCGCCGCGCCGAGCACCGCGCGTCTGCCGGGCTTCCACCCCTCCGTACCGCCGTCGCTCATGTCAGCCACCTCTCCGCCGTACCCGCGCCGTGCCGGCGCCTCGACAAAAGACGGCCCGATGTTAGGCCGCACCTGCGGGGGTACGGGAGACTTGCGGCGGCGTGCTCGTTAAATCGGCGGCAACACTGCGTCTCGGCCGGTCGAATCCGGGGTGGGATGCGCCGGGACAGGCGAGTATCGTCGCAAGAGTCACCATCCCGACCGGAGGATCCTTCGTTGTTCCGCATCCTGATCAAGGCGTTCCTCGGCTTGCTCATGCGTGTCCTGTACCGCCCCCGGGTGGAGGGTCACGAGCACATTCCCGGCACGGGCCCGGTCGTCCTCGCCGGCAACCACCTGACGTTCGTCGACTCGATGTTCCTCGGCCTGGTCGTGAAGCGGCCGGTGTTCTTCATCGGCAAGGACGAGTACGTCACGGGCAAGGGCCTCAAGGGCCGCCTGATGGCCTGGTTCTTCACCTCGGTCGGGATGATCCCGGTGGACCGGGACGGCGGTCGCGGCGGCGTCGCGGCGCTGATGACCGGTCGCCGGATCCTGGAGGAGGGCCGGGTCTTCGCCATCTACCCCGAGGGCACCCGCTCCCCCGACGGCCGGCTGTACCGGGCGCGTACCGGTGTGGCGCGGCTGACGCTGATGACCGGCGCGCCGGTGGTGCCGTTCGCGATGGTCGGCACGGAGAAGATCCAGCCGGGCGGCTCGGGCCGGCCGCGGATCGCCCGGTTCACGGTGCGCTTCGCGGCGCCGCTGGACTTCTCCCGCTACGAGGGCATGGACCGCGACCGGTACGTGCTGCGCGCGGTGGCCGACGAGGTCATGAGCGAGGTCATGCGGCTGTCCGGGCAGGAGTACGTCGACGTGTACGCCACGAAGGTGAAGGCGGCGGCCTGAGCCGTACGCGGTACGAACGGCCGCCCCGCGGCGCCTACTTCTCCAGCACCTCCGCCGCCCGGCCGTCCCCCGGCCCCTCGTCGCCCGGTCCTTCGCCCGCCGGCCCTTCGCCTGCCGCGCCGCGCATCTCCGCGGGCAGCTCGTCCGGCGGGCCGCCCGCCGTGCGCGCCCCGGCCGCGGCGCCCACGTCGGGCAGCCACAGCACGAACGTGCTGCCCGCGCCCATCCGCGAGAACAGCCGCGGCTGCCCGCCGTGCGACTCCACGATCTGCCGCACGATCGCCAGCCCCAGCCCCGCGTGCCGGTCCCGGGGGCGGCCCTCCTGGCCGGCCTGGCCGCGCCAGAACCGGTCGAAGACGCGGGCCTGCTCGCCCTCGCCGATGCCGGGGCCCGCGTCCTGCACGGCGATCCACAGCCAGCCCTCCGCGCGTCCGGCGGCCACCGTGATGCGGGTGCCGGCGGGCGCGAGGCGGACCGCGTTGGAGAGCAGGTTGCCGACGGCCCGGCGCAGCGCGTACGGGTCGCCGATCAGCACCAGGCCCTCGTGCAGCCGGCGCCGGATCACCAGCCCCCGCTCCGCGGCCAGCGGCGCGAACTCCTCGCACGCCTCGTCCGCCACCGCCGCCAGGTCCACGTCGGCGTCGGCGAACGCGGCGGCCGACCGCCGGGCGGTGGCGAGCAGGTCCTCCACCAGCCGCGTCATCCGCGTGGTGGCCCGGTCGACCACGGCGACGGCGCGGCCGCGCTCCTCCGGCTCCGACTCCTCGGCCAGGAGCACCGCGTCGAGGTTGGCCCGGATGATGGCCAGCGGGGTGCGCAGCTCGTGCGAGGCGTCGTCGACGAGCTGGCGCTGCGCGGCGAAGGCGCCGTCGAGCCGGTCGAGCATGGAGTCGACGGTGTCGGCGACCATGCGCAGCTCGTCGCGCGGCCCGTCGAGCCGGATCCGGCGGGAGAGGTCGCTGCCCGCCTGGATCTCCTCGGCGGTACGGGCGATGGCGCGTACGGGGCGCAGTGCGCGGCCGGAGAGCACCCAGCCGGTGCCGAGGCTGGCGACGGCCACGCCGCCGAGCACGGCGAAGGAGAAGTTGCGCAGGTTGCCCAGCGTCTCGTAGTTGACGGCGGCCTCGACGTCCTCGGCCTTGACGACGTCGATGTCCCCGACCCGTACGCCGTCCACCCGCTTCTCGGCCTGGAGTTCCTTGCTGACCGGGTGGGCGTCGCCGCTGCGCTGCACCGCCACGTACGCGCCGCCGAGCACGAGCGCGGTCAGGCAGAAGACCAGCGCCGAGTACAGCACGGTGAGCCGGAAGCGGATGGTGTGCACGAACGCCGGAAGCGGCAGCCGGGGCCGCCTCACGGCGCCTCCTCCCGCAGCCGGTAGCCGTGCCGGATGACGGTCTCGATCAGCGGCTCGTCCTGGCCGGTGACCTTGCGGCGCAGCGAGCCGACCGTGACGCGCACAGTGTTGGTGAACGGGTCGGCGTTCTCGTCCCAGACGTGTTCCAGCAGCTCCTCGGTGGAGATGACGCGGCCGGGCCGGGTCATCAGGTAGTGCAGCACCCCGAACTCCTTGGGGGTGAGCCGCAGCGGGCGCGTCCCGCGGTACGCCTCGAACCTGGCGGTGTCCAGCCGCAGTTCGCCGACCTCCACGACGGACGTGCCGCCCTCGTCGCGGCGCAGCAGGGCCCGTATCCGCGCCAGCAGTTCGGGCAGCGCGAACGGCTTGACGAGGTAGTCGTCGGCGCCCGCGTCGAGGCCGCGTACCCGGTCGGCGAGGCGGTCGCGGGCGGTGAGCATCAGGATCCGCGGGCCGCCGGGGGCCGCGCGTATCTCCCGGCAGACGGCGAGGCCGTCGCCGTCGGGCAGGGTGAGGTCGAGCAGCACGAGGTCGTAGTCGTTGACCCCGAGCCTCTCCATCGCGCCGTCCACGTCGGCGGCGGTGTCGACCGCGTACCCGGAGCGCACCAGCCCGACCCGGAGGGCGCCCACCAGGTCCTCTTCGTCCTCGACCACGAGAATCCGCATGGGTGAGAACCTAATCGCCGTCGATGATCGAGTCCGCAGCCCGGACCGCGTCCTCCACGGGCACGGCGAAGCCGATGCCGATCGAGCCGCCGCCGTCCCGGTCCGAGACGTTGGCGGTGTTGATGCCGACGACCCGGCCGCGGGCGTCGACCAGCGGGCCGCCGGAGTTGCCGGGGTTGATGGAGGCGTCGGTCTGCACCGCCGGCTGCTCGGCGCCGCCGCCGAGGGAGACCTCGCGGTCGACGGCGCTGACGATGCCGGAGGTGACGGTGCCGGACAGGCCCAGCGGCGAGCCGATGGCGAGGACGGAGTCGGCGACGGACAGGTCCGCGGCGCGGCCCATCGGCAGCGGGCGCGGGGCGTACGCACCGGCCACCTCCAGCACCGCCACGTCCCGGCCGGTGTTGCGGCCCAGCACCTCGGCGTCCACCCGGCGCCCGCTGTGCAGCACCACGGAGGCGTCGGTGGCGCCGCCGACGACATGGGCGTTGGTGAGGATGCGGCCGCGGTCGTCGAAGACGAAGCCGGAGCCCTGCCGGCCGCCGGCCTGCACCGACACCACGCCGGGCAGCACCCGGGCGGCGACGCTGTCGAGACCGCCCGGGTTCCGCCCGGCGGCGGCCGGTGGGGGTGCGCCGGCCGCCGCCTCCTCACCGCCCCCGGCGCCGCGTATCTCGCCTGCGGCGAAGCCGGCCGCGCCGCCGGCGAGGACTGCGGCGACGACGGCGACGGCCAGGGCGCGGTTCGCCGCACGGCGCGGCGCCGGGGGCGGGGTCGGGGTGGGTGCCGGGGCCGCGGGTCCGGCGTACGGGGACGCCGGCGGTACGGGCCCGCCCGGCGGGGGTCCGCCCGCCGGCCGCGGGAGCGCGGCGCCGGGGCGGTCGGCGGCGGTGAACGCGGGGCCGCGGGGCTCGCCGAGGCCGGTACGGGGGTGGGTCACGGTCGTTCTCCTCACGGTAGGCGCGAGAACCACAGCAGGGACGTGGCCGCGGCCAGCAGCGCGGCGACGAGCGCGCCGGCGACGAACCACTGCCAGATCTCGCGCTCCTCGGTGCGGTAGCCGACGGAGCTGCCGATGTCCTCGTACACGGCCTCCAACTCCTCGCCGGAGGCGGCCTCGTGGAACGCGCCGCCGGTCGCGGTGGCCAGTTCCTCAAGCGCGGGCCCGTCGACCGGCACGGGCACGCTCTGCCCGCTTGCCAGGTCGATGCTGCCGTCCTCGGTGCCGTAGGCGATCGTGGAGACCGGGATCCCGGCCGCGGCGGCCTCCTCGGCGGCGGCGGGCGTGGAGCGGCCGGTGGTGTTCTGCCCGTCGGAGAGCAGGACGACGTGGGCGGGCGGCGGTTCGCGCTCGGCCTGTTCGTCGAGCGTGCGGATCGCCTCGGTGGAGGAGAACACCGCGTCGCCGATCGCCGTGCCCTGCCGGGTGTCCAGCCGGTCCAGCGCGCGGCGCAGGGCCTCGCGGTCGGTGGTCGGCGGCAGCGCGAGGGTGGAGGCGCCGCTGAAGGTGACGAGCCCGACGTTGAACCGCTCGGGCAGTTCGGTCACGAACGCCTGGGCGGCGTCCTGGGCGGCGGTGAACCGCGACGGCCGGACGTCGGTGGCGCGCATCGAGGCGGACACGTCCAGCGCGACCACGATCGTCGCCCGCTCCCGCGGCACCTGGGTCTCTGCGGTGGGCCGGGCGAAGCCGACGACGAGCAGCCCGGCCATGGCGCAGAACGCGGTGGCCGGCACGTGCCGGCGCCAGCCGGGGCGGCGGGGCATGACCTTGTCGAGCAGGTCGACGTTGGTGAACCGCACGGCGTAGCGGCTGCGCCGGGCCTGCATGACGACGTAGGCGACGACGAGGGCGGCGAGCGGCACGAGCAGCGCGAGCCACCCGGGCGAGGCGAGGCTCATGCGCCACCCCCGGGGAACCGGCCGGGGCCGCGGTCGCGGGTACGGAACCGGGGCGGCCGGGTGCAGCCGCGGGGGTACGCACCGGAACGGTGGCGGCCGGCCGGGTGCCGGCCGTCCTCGCGGCGCGGCGGGCGGCGGGGGCGCGGCGCCCGGCCCGTCCGGGACGACGCGGCCCCCGACGCCGCGGCGGCGGCGGATCCGGGCCGGCCGGGAGCCGGACCGCAGGTCATGCCGCACCGCCCGTCCCGCGGCGCTGCGCCGCCGCGAACCGCGCGATGTCGCGCACCCAGTCGCGGTCCGTACGCAGCCGCAGCCGCGCCGCGCCCGCGGCCCGCAGCACCCGGCCGATCGCCTCGCGCTGCTCGGCCGCGGCGGCGGCGTACCGCTCCCGCAGCCGCCGGGAGTACGTGGGGATCTCCCGGCGCCGCCCCGACTCCGGGTCCACGACGGTCAGCAGCCCCACCGCGGGCAGCTCCAGCTCCCGGGGGTCGACGACCTCGACCGCCAGGACCTGGTGCCGCCGGGCCAGGGACCGCAGCGGCTGCTCCCAGCCGGGTTCGAGGAAGTCGGAGACGACGGCGACCAGCCCGCGGCGGCGCTCCGTGCGCTGGAGCGCGGCCACCGCCTCGCCGAGGGTGTGGGTCTGCGGCCCGGCGGGCACGCGAGGGCGTTCCAGCGCGGTGCGCAGCACCCGCATCAGGTGCCGCCGGCCGCCGCGGGCGGGGATGCGCTCGATGCCGTCGGGGCGGACGAGCTGGGCGCCCAGGCGGTTGCCGGCGCGCTCGGTGAGGAAGGCGACGGCCGCGGCGGCGCCGACGGCGAGGTCGCGCTTTTCCATCCGGCCGGTGCCGAAGTCCATGCTGGCGCTGGCGTCGAGGACGATCCAGGTGGTCAGTTCGCGGTCCGCGAGGGTCGTCCGCACGTGCGGCACGGTGGTGCGTGCGGTGGCGTTCCAGTCCATGCGCCGGACGTCGTCCACGCCCGGGGTGTAGTGGCGGCTCTCGTCCGGCTCGGTCCCGGGGCCGGGGACGAGGGCGGTGTGGTCGCCCTGGAGGAGGCCGTCGGGGCGGCGGGTGAAGAGGAGCCGCAGGTGCTGGAGCGCCTGTTCGGGGGTGAGTTCGCCCAGCGACGGCGATCCGGGTACGCCCCGGGGCGTAGCGCGTCCTGGGGTGCCCGGCGCGCTCATGCCGCCCTCCCGGTCTTGCCGAGCCCGTCGAGGTCCTCGGCGGCCTCCTCCGCCTGGAGCGGCGTCACCCGCGGCTGCGGCACGGCGGCCAGCACCTCGTCGACGACCGACCCGGGGGTGACGCCGTCGGCCAGCGCGTCGAAGGACAGCACCAGGCGGTGGGCGACGACCTCGTGCGCGAGCGCCGCGATGTCGGCGGGCAGCACGTAGTCGCGCCCGCGCAGCAGCGCGAGCGCCCGCGCCGCCGCCACCAGGCCGAGCGTGGCCCGTGGGCCCGCGCCGTACGCGAGCCGGCCGCCGGCCGCGGCGTCGCCGTGGGCGGCGAGTTCGCGGGTGGCCAGGACGAGGCGTACCGCGTACTGGGCGAGGGCGTGGTGGACGAACACCTCGTCGGCGCGCCGCTGGAGGGCCGCGAGGGTCTGCGGCGTGAGCACCGGGCGGGCGGCGGGCGGGTCGACGCTCATCCGGTAGAGGATCGCCAGCTCTTCGTCCTCGGTGGGCGCGGTGACGTCGACCTTGAGCAGGAAGCGGTCGCGCTGGGCCTCGGGGAGCTGGTAGACGCCCTCGGACTCGATGGGGTTCTGGGTGGCGAGGACGAGGAACGGCTCGGGCATGGGGATGGTCCGGCCGCCGATGCTGACCTGCCGCTCGGCCATGACTTCGAGCAGCGCGGACTGGACCTTGGCGGGGGCGCGGTTGATCTCGTCGGCGAGGACGAAGTTGGCGGCGACCGGCCCGGGTTCGACGCTGAAGGTCTCGCTGGAGGGCCGGTAGATGCGGGTGCCGGTGATGTCGGACGGCACCAGGTCGGGGGTGAACTGGATGCGGTGGAACGTGCCGCCCGAGACGGTGGCCAGGGTCGCCGCCGCCAGCGTCTTGGCGACGCCGGGCACGCCCTGGAGCAGGCAGTGCCCGCGGGCGAGCACGGCGGTCAGCAGCCGCTCGACCATCCGGTCCTGGCCGACGATCACCCGCTTGACCTCGAAGAGCGCCTGTTCCAGGAGCGCCGCCCAGGGGCCCTGCGCGGCGGCGGGCCCCGGGGCGGCGGGGGTGGTGGTGGTCACAGGTCGCCCGCGTTCTCGGCGGCGCCCGAGGGCGCCTCGGTACCGCCCTTGTCCGGGCAGTCCTTGTGGTCGGCGCCCTGGGCTCCGGTCTGCTCGCCGTCCTCGTTGACGACGAGCCGCACCTCGGGCTTCTCGTCCGTGCGGTCGAGCGCGGCGGACGCGCCCGTGGCCAGGCCGGCCACGGCGAACACGGCGGCACCGGCGACCGAGAGCCTGCGTATACGACGGGACATCGGGGTCTCCTCCGTCAGACGACTGCGTTACCGCATGTCATCACCGGGAGGCGAAAATCCCCTTAAAGCCGCCGCGCGCCGGATTCGGCGGGCGGCTGCCGCACGGCTACGACCAGGGGGTCTCGGCCCGCCGCCGCCAGTAGTCGGCGGCGGGCTCGGCGAGCGCGGCGAGCCGGTCGCACTGCTCGGGGCCGAGGTCGACGGCGGCGGCGTCGAGGTTGGAGTGCAGTTGGGCGGCGGTGGCGGCGCCGGAGAGCACGACGCCGGCCCACGGCAGCCGGAGCACGGCGGCGAGCGCGACGGCGTCGGGCTCCGCGCCGGTCTCGGCGGCGACGGCGCGCAGTTCTGCGGGGGCGTCCTCGCCGGCCAGCCGGCCGTTCGCCAGGCCCTCCTTGACGATCACGGTCAGCCCGGCGTCGTGCGCCTCGGCCAGCGCCTCGCCGACGGCCGGCTCCAGCACGTTGTACGTGGCCTGCACGGTGTGGAACAGCCGCTCGCCGTCGACGGCGACGTCCAGCGCGGCGCGTACCGCCGCGGCCTGCTCCGGGCCGCTGGTGGAGAACCCGACGGTGACGCCGGCCGCGGCGAGCGCCGCGAGGCGCGCGTGCAGGGCGGTGTCGGTCAGCGCCGGGCTGTCGGGGGTCAGCGAGTGGATCTGGTAGAGGTCGAGGCGGTCGCCGAGGAGCTTCGCGGACTCCTCGCGCTGGCGGTCGAAGGCGTCGGCGCCGTGGTCCTTGACCTCGTGCACCTCGGCGTCCGCGCGCCAGTCACCGACGTACGCGTAGCCCCACTTGCTGCCGACGACGGCGTCCCGGGCGTCGGGGCGCCGGCGCAGCCAGTCGGCGAGGAACTCCTCGGCGCGGCCGTAGGAGCGGGCGGCGTCGAAGTACCGCACGCCCTGGGCGTAGGCGGCGTCCAGCAGCTCGTGGGTGCGGGTGCGCATGTCCTCGACGCCGCGCCCCGGCGGGAGGTCCGCGGCGCGGCCGGTGGTGAGGTAGGCGGGGCGGCCCACGGCGGCGAGGCCGAAGCCGATGTGGGCGGCGGGCGTCGTCACTGCGGCCAGTCGGTCGAACGCCATCGCGGGCTCCTACGTCCTCGGGGCGGCTGTCAGGCCAGTCCACCGTAGAAGACGAGCCCCGCCCCGGTCTGCGCCCGACACGGGTTTCCGCCTCGCCGTCCCGCCGCCTCGCCCTCCCGGCTACGCCGCGGGGCCGGCCGGACGCGCCGCCTCGGCCCACCGCAACTGCGCCGCCACGTCCTGCCTGACCTCGGCGAGCTGCACCGCCACCGCCGCGGGCGCGGTGCCGCCGCGGGCGTCGCGGGCGGCGAGCGCGCCGGGGACGGTGAGCACGGTGCGCACCTCGGGTGTCAGATGCGGGGAGACCTTCGCGAACTGCTCGTCCGTGAGCTGGTCCAGCTCGATGCCCTCGGCCTCGCAGACCTTGACGCACTCCCCCGCGCTCTCGTGCGCGACGCGGAACGGCACGCCCTGCTTGACCAGCCACTCGGCGATGTCGGTGGCCAGCGAGAAGCCGGCCGGGGCCAGCTCCTCCAGCCGCTCGCGGTTGACCGTGAGCGTGGCCATCATGCCGGTGAACGCGGGCAGCAGGACCTCCAGGGTGTCGACCGAGTCGAAGACCGGCTCCTTGTCCTCCTGGAGATCGCGGTTGTACGCGAGCGGGAGGGCCTTCAGCGTCGCCATCAGCCCGGTGAGGTTGCCGATCAGCCGGCCCGACTTGCCGCGCGCCAGCTCGGCGATGTCCGGGTTCTTCTTCTGCGGCATGATCGAGCTGCCGGTCGAGAAGGAGTCGTGCAGGGTGACGAAGGAGAACTCCTTCGTGGCCCACAGGATGACCTCCTCGGCGATCCGCGAGATATCGACGCCGATCATCGCGGTGACGAAGGCGAACTCCGCGGCGAAGTCCCGCGCCGCCGTCCCGTCGATGGAGTTGCCCGACGAGCCGCGCTCGAAGCCCAGCTCCGCGGCGACGGCCTCGGGGTCGAGGCCCAGCGAGGAGCCGGCCAGCGCACCGGACCCGTACGGCGAGACGGCCGTGCGCTCGTCCCACTGGCGCAGCCGCTCGGCGTCCCGGGAGAGCGCCTGGGCGTGCGCGAGCACGTGGTGGGCGAAGAGGACGGGCTGCGCGTGCTGGAGGTGGGTGCGGCCCGGCATGGCGACGTCCGGGTGCGCCTCGGCGAGGCCGACGAGGGCCTGCTGTAGCTCGGCGAGAAGGCCGCCGAGGGTGCGGGCGTGGTCGCGCAGGTACATCCGGAAGAGGGTGGCGACCTGGTCGTTGCGGGACCGGCCGGCGCGCAGCTTGCCGCCCAGCTCCGGGCCGAGCCGCTCCAGCAGGCCGCGTTCGAGCGCGGTGTGCACGTCCTCGTCGGCGACGGTGGCGGTGAAGACGCCGGTCTCGACGTCCGTCTCCAGGTGGTCGAGACCGGCGAGCATCCGCGCCAGCTCGTCCTCGGTCAGCAGCCCGGCCCGGGCCAGCACCCGCGCGTGGGCGCGGGAGCCGGCGATGTCGTACGGGGCGAGCCGCATGTCGAAGTGGACGGACGCGGAGAGCCGCTCCAGCGCCGCCGCGGGGCCGTCGGCGAACCGGCCGCCCCAGAGCTTCACGTCCTGCCGCGGCGGGTCCTGCGGGTCCGTGCCCGGTGCGCCGTCGCTCACCGGGCCAGGTCCCGGCCCGCCGCGATCTTCGAGGACAGGCCGAAGATCTCGATGAAGCCCTTGGACATCGACTGGTCGAAGGTGTCGCCGGAGTCGTACGTCGCCAGGTTGAAGTCGTAGAGCGAGGCGGGCGAGCGCCGGCCGGTGACGACGGCCCTGCCGCCGTGCAGCGTCATCCGGATCTCGCCGGTGACGTGCTCGTTCGCCTCCTGGATGAAGCCGTCCAGGGCCCGCTTGAGCGGCGAGAACCACAGGCCGTCGTAGACCAGCTCGCCCCAGCGCTGCTCGACCTGCCGCTTGTAGCGCGCCAGCTCCCGCTCGACGGTGACGTTCTCCAGCTCCTGGTGCGCGGTGATCAGCGCGATGGCGCCGGGCGCCTCGTAGACCTCGCGGGACTTGATGCCCACCAGCCGGTCCTCGACCATGTCGATCCGGCCCACGCCCTGGGCGCCGGCCCGCTCGTTGAGCTGCTGGATGGCCTGGAGCACGGTGACGGGGCGGCCGTCGAGCGCCACGGGCACGCCGCGCTCGAAGGTGACGACGACCTCGTCGGCCTCCCGGGCCGCGGCCGGGTTCTGGGTGTACTCGTAGACGTCCTCGATCGGGGCGTTCCAGATGTCCTCCAGGAAGCCGGTCTCGACGGCCCGGCCGAAGACGTTCTGGTCGATGGAGTACGGCGACTTCTTGGTGGTGGCGATGGGCAGGCCCTTGTCCTCGCAGAAGGCGATGGCCTTGTCCCGGGTCATGGCGTAGTCCCGGACGGGGGCGATGCACGTGAGGCCCGGGGCGAGGGAGGAGATGCCGGCCTCGAAGCGGACCTGGTCGTTGCCCTTGCCGGTGCAGCCGTGGGCGACGGTGCCGGCGCCGTGCTTCGCGGCGGCGGCGACGAGGTGCTTGACGATGGTGGGCCGGGAGAGGGCGGAGACCAGCGGGTAGCGGTCCATGTAGAGGGCGTTGGCCTTGATCGCCGGGAGGCAGTACTCGTCGGCGAACTCGTCCCGGGCGTCGGCGACCTCGGCCTCCACGGCGCCGCAGGCCAGCGCGCGCTTGCGGATCACGTCGAGGTCCTCGCCGCCCTGGCCGACGTCCACGGCAACGGCGATGACCTCGGCACCCGTCTCCTCGGCGATCCAGCCGATGGCGACGGAGGTGTCCAGGCCGCCCGAGTAGGCGAGTACGACGCGCTCGGTCACGGGAGTCTCCTTAGGATGCATACGCTGACCGGAATAAGTATGCAGCACTCCGTATGGTTCGTCAAAACACCCCGCGCAGGGCGGGTCGCCCGGCCGGAGCGGCACGCCTCCGGCCGGGCGCCACGGGCCCGGGGGCCCCGCTGGCCGGCTAGCCGATGCCGGTGACCTCGACCATCAGCGGCAGCCCCAGGATGACCAGGATCACGCCGAAGAAGTCGAAGCCCGCGCCGGAGCGGATCATCGTGGTGATCGGCACCACGCCGGAGCCGTAGGCGATGGCGTTCTGCGGCGTCGAGACCGGCAGCATGAAGCCGAAGGACGCGGCGAAGGTCGCGGCCAGCGCCGGGACGAACGGATCGACCTCCGCGGCCATCGCGATCGGGATGATGATGGGCACCACCACCGCCGCCGAGGCCGTGTTGCTGGTCGTCTCCGAGACGATCACCGCCAGTACCGCCGCGAAGATCGTGATGGTGAAGACGCTGGAGAAGCCGAGCAGGTCGTTGGACTCCTTGCCGATGGTCTCGGCCAGGCCGGTCTCGGCGAGCAGCGAGCCGAAGATGATGCCGGTGCCGAAGAGCAGGATCGTGCCCCAGTCGATACGGGCCGCGTCGCTCCAGTTGAGCGTGGCCTCGCGGCGCGCCCAGTTCGTCGGCAGGATGAACAGCAGCGCGGCGCCGAGGACGGCGACGATGCCCTCGTCGAGCCGGTCGCTGACGGTGGTGTACGCGGAGGCGTCCGTGCCGACGGCGAGGGCGACGATGCCCGGGGTGATCCACAGCGCCACGGTGATGCCGAAGGCGATCAGCGTGTTCCACTCCGCCCGCGAGAACGTGCCCAGCGCGGCGCGCTGTTCGCGTACGTACTCCTCCACGCCCTCGATCCGCCGGATCTCCGGCTTGTTGAGCAGCAGCAGGACGACGACGAGGACGACGAACATGCAGGCGCACAGCGGCAGCGCGGTGGCCGTCCACTCGGCGAAGGAGATCTTCTCGCCGGTGGCCTCCTCGATCAGGCCGCGGCCGATGAGGTTCGGCGGGGAGCCGACCGGGGTGAGCAGGCCGCCGACGCTGGCGCCGTACGCGAGCATGAGCACGAGCGCGGCGCCGATGCGCAGCCGCGTGGGGTCGAAGTCCTGCTCCACCAGACCGCGGTCCTGGAGCATCTTGGCGATGACGGTGAGGATGCCCAGCGCGGTGGGCAGCAGCATGGCCACGGTCGCGGTGTTGGAGACGAACGCCGACAGCAGACAGGTGATCACGCCGAAGGCGGCGATCAGCCGGAACGTCGAGCGGCCCACCCCCGGCAGGCCCAGGATCCAGAAGGCGAACCGGCGGGCCACGCCGTGCTTGAGCATGGCCTGGGCCAGGATGAACGCGCCGATGAAGGTGAAGATCGTGGAGGAGCCGAAGGGGGCGAGCGCGTCGTCCGGCGGCACCACGCCGAGGACGACGATCGCGCCGACGCCGATGAGCCCGCCCACCGGGATCGGCACGGGTTCGGTCACCCACAGCACGATGACGCCGAGCAGGATGCCGGCCAGCGTCTGCTGGCTGGCCGCCATGTCCAGCGGGAGCGCGAGGAAGATCACCGAAACCAGCGGGGCCAGCCAGAACCCGGTGGTCCGCCGGCCCCGTTCGAACTTCTCTTCCTGTGGCGAGAGCCTCTGCTCGCCGAGACTGCGGTAGGTCGCATGGCCGAGCAGTGCCTGCTCGACGTCGGTCTTGGCACCTGGCGTCGTGGCGTCGGACTTCATCGTCCCCTCCGGATAACCGTGTGCTGGCTTACATTCAGGACTGCTCCGTAAGGTGGGGCACAACTCGGCTGAGGGGAAGGGGTCATGTCAACACATCGGATCGCGGTCATCCCCGGAGACGGCATCGGGCAGGAGGTCACGCCCGCCGCGCTCCAGGTCCTGGACGCCGTCGGGCGGCGGCACGGCGTGGAGTTCGCGTACACGCACCTCGACTGGTCCTGCGCCCGCTACGAGCGCGAGGGCGCGATGATGCCGGAGGACGGCATCGAGCGGCTGCGCGCGTACGACGCGGTGTTCCTCGGTGCCGTCGGGGCGCCCGGCGTACCGGACCACGTCTCGCTGTGGGGGCTGCTGATCCCCATCCGCCGGGCCTTCCGGCAGTACGTGAACCTCCGGCCCGTCCGGGTCTTCGAGGGCATGGAGAGCCCGCTGCGCGGCGCCGGTCCCGGCGACGTCGACCTGGTCGTGGTGCGCGAGAACACCGAGGGCGAGTACAGCGAGATCGGCGGGCGGCTGCACCGCGGCTTCCCCGAGGAGATGGCCGTGCAGGAGGCGGTCTTCACCCGCGCCGGCGTCACCCGCGTCCTCGACTACGCCTTCGGCCTCGCCGGCCGCCGCACGGGCCGGCTCACCTCGGCGACCAAGTCCAACGGCATCGTGCACACCATGCCGTTCTGGGACGAGCTGGTGCGTGAGCGGGCCGCCGAGCACCCGGAGGTGACGTGGGACCAGGAGCACATCGACGCGCTGTGCGCCAAGGTGGTCCTCGACCCCGGGCGCTTCGACGTGATCGTCGCCTCCAACCTCTTCGGCGACATCCTCAGCGACCTGACCGCCGCCGTCGCCGGCTCCATCGGCATCGCGCCGTCGGCGAACCTCAACCCCGAGGGCACGTACCCCTCGATGTTCGAGCCTGTGCACGGCTCCGCGCCGGACATCGCGGGCCGCGGGATCGCCGATCCGATCGGCGCCATCTGGTCGGCGGCGCTGATGCTCGACCACCTCGGCCACGAGCGGGCCGGCGCCGAGGTCGTCGACGCCATCGCCGCGACGCTCGCCGGCACCGACGTCCGCACCCCGGACCTGGGGGGCAGCGCGAGCACCGAGGAGTTCACCCGTACGGTGATCACACGGCTGTGACGACGCGCGGCAAGCGGACGCGTGGGGGCCGCGGGAGAAGAGGGATGCACCGATGCTGAGCACACCCCTGGGCGAGGGCGCGGAACTGACCACCCTGGAGCCGTGGCAGGCCGCGGAACTGGTCGCGTTCACCGACCGGAACCGGGCGCATCTGGAGCCGTGGCTGCCCTGGGCGCACGCCGTCACCGACGAGGCGGGCGCCCGCCGCTTCCTCCAGGCGTACGCCGACAAGCAGGCCCGCGACGCCGGCCGGATGTTCGCCATCCGGCTGGACGGCGAGCTGGTCGGCGGCATGATCTACCGGCTGTTCAACACCGAGGAGGGCTCCTGCGAGCTGGGCGCCTGGCTGGCGCCGGAGGCGCAGGGCCGCGGGCTGGTCACCGAGGCGTCCCGCCGGATGATCGGGTGGGCGGTGGACGTCCGCGGCATGTCCCGCGTGGAGTGGCTGGTCGACCCGGCGAACAAGGCGAGCATCGCGGTCGCCAGGCGCCTGGGCATGAGCCACGAGGGCACGCTGCGCAGCCTGTTCGAGATGGCCGGCAGGCGGCGCGACCTGGAGGTCTGGGCGCTGCTGGGCAGCGAGTGGCGGGAGGCGCAGGGCGGTTGAGCCGGCCCGCGCCCCCCGGCGTCAGCCGCTGCGCAGGACGTGGTCGACGACCCGCTGGATCTCGGCGGCGGTCAGCGGCTCGTCGCGCAGCAGCGACTGGAAGCTGAGCCCGTCGAGCGCGGCGCAGAACGCGGCGACCGCGACCGGGTCGCCGGTGAACCGGCCGGCGATGTCCGCCAGCAGCGTGTGCCAGCGGCCCAGGACGGGGCGCAGCTCGGGGCGGCGGGCGGCGTAGAGGTACAGGTCGAACTCCGCCGCGCAGCGCGCGCCGTGCTCGTCCAGGTACGCCGCCAGGTGCCGCCCCAGGTCGGCGGTGTCGTACGACTCGGGCAGCGCGGCGGTCAGGGCGCTCGCGTAGGCGTCGATGCTGTCGCGCAGCGCCGCGGCCAGCAGGTCGGCGACGGCCGGGAAGTGGTACGTGGCCACCGACTTGGGCACGCCGGCCTCGGCGGCGACGGCCCGGTGCGTCACGGCGGCGACGCCGCCGCGGCCGATGACGCTGACCGTGGCCGCCAGCAGCAGGCGCCGCCGCTCCTGCCCGCGCTGGAGGCGCCCGTCGGCGGCGCCGGGCTCAGTGCGCACCGCCCGCCTCCAGCGCCACCACACCGGCCGCGACCAGCACCAGCCCGCCGATCTGGACCCCCGTCAGCCCGTCGCCGAGGAACGCCGCCCCGATCAGCGCCACCAGCGCGACGCCGGCGGCGGCCCAGATGCCGTACGCGATCCCGATGGACATGCCGCGCTTGAGCACCAGGCTCAGCAGCGTGAACGCCGTCAGGTAGCCGACGACCACCACGACCGACGGGAGGATCTTCGAGAAGCCCTCCGAGAGCCGCAGCGAGATCGTCGCCGTCACCTCGCTGAGGATGGCACCGATCAGCAGCACATAGGTCATCTTCCGCCCCTCCGCCTCTGCCGACACCCCAGCCGGCACTCTGCCCGAAACAAGCTGGACATCTGTCCAGGTTTTCGAGTGTACGGCACCGCCCCCGCGGTGCGCGGAGGCGGTGGCGTACGGACCGGCGCGGTCAGCGCTCGCGGTCGGCGAGCTTGAGCAGGTGGTCGGCGAGCGACTGGCCGCCGGCCGGGTCGCGGCTGATGACCATCAGGGTGTCGTCGCCCGCGATCGTGCCGAGGATCGCGGTCAGCTCCGCCGCGTCGATCGCGGAGGCGAGGAACTGGGCGGCGCCGGGCGGGGTGCGCAGCACGACGATGTTCGCCGACGCCTCGGCGGAGATGAGCAGTTCCCCGGCGAGCCGGGCCATCCGCTCCTCCTTCGCCGACTCGCCCAGCGGCACCTGCGGGGTGCGGAAGCCGCCCTCGGAGGGGACGGCGTAGATCAGCTCGCCGCCGGTGTTGCGGATCTTGACCGCCCCCAGTTCGTCGAGGTCGCGGGAGAGCGTCGCCTGCGTCACCGTCAGGCCGTCGTCGGCGAGGAGCTTGGCGAGCTGGCTCTGCGAGCGGACCGGCTGCCGGTTCAGGATGTCGACGATCCTGCGGTGGCGTGCCGTGCGCGTGTGCGGCACGGCGGGACCGTTGTGCTCCTCGGACATCGTCACCTTCCGGCTCGTCGGGGCTAGGCGGCGGGACCCGCCGCGTCGAGCACGGCGGGCAGCGCGGCCAGCAGGGCGTCCGCCTCCGCCTCGCCGAGGATCAGCGGCGGGGCGAGCCGGATCACGTCCGGTGCCACCGCGTTGACCAGGAATCCCGCTGCCTGGGCCGCCTGTTGCACCTGGGGCGCGACGGCCTCGGTGAGCACCATACCGAGCAGCAGCCCCGCGCCTCGCACATGGTCGACAAGCGGGTGCCCGAGTCGGCCGATTCCGTCCCTCAGCCGCTCCCCCACGCGCTTGACCCGCTCCAGCAGCCCTTCGGCCTCGATCACGTCCAGGACCGCGAGCGCGGCGGCGCAGGCGACCGGGTTGCCGCCGAAGGTGGAGCCGTGCCGGCCGGGGGTGAGCAGGCCGGCGGCCGGGCCGAAGGCCAGCGTGGCGCCGATCGGCAGACCGGCGCCAAGGCCCTTGGCGAGGGTGACGACGTCCGCCTCCACCCCCTGCGCCTGCGCGGCGAACCAGTGGCCCGTACGCCCGATGCCCGTCTGTACCTCGTCCAGCACGAGCAGCGCCCCGGCCGCCCGGGTGATCTCGCGGGCGGCGGCGAGGTAGCCCTCCGGCGGTACGACGACGCCGTTCTCGCCCTGCACCGGCTCGACGATCACGAGCGCGGTCTCCTCGGTCACGGCGGCGCGCAGCGCGTCCGCGTCCCCGTACGGTACGTGCGTGACCTCGCCCGGCAGCGGGCCGAAACCTTCCTGCTTGCCGGGCTGCCCGGTCAGCGCCAGCGCGCCCATGGTGCGGCCGTGGAAGCCGCCCGCGGTGGCCACCATGTGCGGACGGCCGGTCAGCCGGCCGATCTTGAACGCGGCCTCCACCGCCTCCGCGCCGGAGTTGGCGAAGTACACCCGGCCGGGCCGGCCGGCGAGTTCGAGCAGCCGCTCGGCGAGCGCCACCGGCGGCTCGGCGACGAACAGGTTGGAGACGTGCCCGAGGGTGGCGATCTGCTTCGAGACGGCCTCGACGACCGCGGGGTGCGCGGTGCCGAGCGAGGTGACGGCGATGCCGCCGACGAAGTCCAGGTACTCGTTGCCGTCCGCGTCCCACATCTTCGCGCCCGCACCGCGGACCAGGGGCAGGCGGGGGGTGCCGTAGTTGTCCATCAGCGCGCCCTGCCAGCGCCCGGTCAGCTCCGCGTTGCCGCCCATGGCGCCGCTCGTGCCGCCGCTCGTGTCGCTGCCCGTCTCGCCGCTCATGTCGCAGACCCTTCCGCGTCCGGCACGACCATCGTGCCGATGCCCTCGTCCGTGAAGATCTCCAGCAGGATGGAGTGCGGCACCCGGCCGTCGATGACCCGCGCGGTGTGCACCCCGTGGCGCACCGCGTGCAGGCAGCCCTCCATCTTCGGGACCATGCCGCTGGCCAGGTCGGGCAGCAGCCGCTCCAGTTGGCCGGCGGTGAGCCGGCTGATGACCTCGTCGCTGTCCGGCCAGTTCTCGTACAGGCCCTCGACGTCGGTGAGGACCATCAGGGTCTCCGCGCCGAGCGCCGCGGCCAGCGCGGCGGCGGCGGTGTCGGCGTTGACGTTGAAGACCTCGCCCGCGGCGTCGCTCGCGTCGGCGGAGCGGGCGACGGAGGAGACGACCGGGATCCGGCCGTCGGCGAGCAGCGCCCGGATCGCGCCGGTGTCGATGTCGGTGACCTCGCCGACGCGGCCGATGTCGACCGGCTCGCCGTCGACCACCGGGCGGTGCCGCGTGGCGGTGATGGTGTGCGCGTCCTCGCCGGTCAGGCCGACGGCGAAGGGCCCGTGCTCGTTGAGCAGCCCGACCAGCTCGCGCTGCACCTGCCCGGCGAGCACCATCCGCACGACGTCCATCGCCTCCGGCGTCGTCACCCGCAGCCCGGCGCGGAACTCGCTGGTCAGACCGTGCCGGTCGAGCTGTGCGCTGATCTGCGGGCCGCCGCCGTGGACGACGACGGGCTTGAGCCCGGCGTGCCGGAGGAAGACGACGTCCTGCGCGAAGGCGCGCTTCAGGTCGTCGTCGACCATGGCGTTGCCGCCGAACTTGACCACCACGACCTTGCCGTGGTGGCGGGTCAGCCAGGGCAGCGCCTCGATGAGGGTGCGCGCCTTGGGCAGCGCGGTGTGCTTGCGGGTGGGGGTGGCCTGGGCCGCGGAGGTCGTCGTCATGAGCTGTACGCGCTGTTCTCGTGGACGTAGTCGGCGGTCAGGTCGTTGGTCCAGATCACCGCTTCGGCGCCGCCGGCCGCCAGGTCCGCCACGATGTGGACCTCGCGGTAGCGCATGTCGACCAGGTCGCGGTCCTCGCCGAACGAGCCGTTCTTGCACACCCACACGCCGTTGATCGCGACGTTCAGCCGGTCCGGCTCGAAGGCGGCGGACGTGGTGCCGATCGCGGCCAGCACGCGGCCCCAGTTGGGGTCCTCGCCGTGGATGGCGCACTTGAGCAGGTTGTTGCGGGCGATGGAGCGGCCGACCTCCACGGCGTCGTCCTCGGTGGCGGCGCCCACGACCTCGACCTTGATCTCCTTGCTCGCGCCCTCGGCGTCGGCGATGAGCTGCCGCCCGAGGCTGTCGCAGACGGCCCGTACCGCCTCGGCGAACTCGTCCTGGCCGGGGCGGGCCCCGCTCGCGCCGGAGGCCAGCAGGAGCACGGTGTCGTTGGTGGACATGGCGCCGTCGGAGTCGACGCGGTCGAAGGTCGTACGGGTCGCGGCGCGCAGCGCGGCGTCCAGCCCGGCGGCGGGCACGTCGGCGTCGGTGGTGAGGACGACGAGCATGGTGGCCAGCCCCGGCGCGAGCATGCCCGCGCCCTTGGCCATGCCGCCGACGGTCCAGGACGCGCCACCGTCCGCGCCGCCCGGGCCGGTCCCGCCGGCCGGACCGGCCGCGCCTGCGGTGACGACCGCGGTCTTGTGCACGGTGTCCGTGGTCTTGATGGCGATGGCGGCCTTCTCGCCGCCGTGCGCGGACAGCTCGGCCGCGGCCTTTGCGACACCGGGCAGCAGCTTGTCCATCGGCAGCAGCGTGCCGATCAGCCCGGTGGAGGCCACGGCGACCTCCGCGGCGCTGTGCCCGAGCACCTCGGCGACGCGCTCGGCGGTGGCGTGGGTGTCCTGGAAGCCGCGGGGGCCCGTGCAGGCGTTGGCGCCGCCGGAGTTGAGGACGACCGCGGACACCTCGCCGCCCTTGACCACCTGCTCGGACCAGACAACCGGGGCGGCCTTGACGCGGTTGGCGGTGAAGACGCCGGCGGCGGCGCGGCGCGGCCCCTCGTTGACCACGAGGGCCAGGTCCGGGTTGCCGTTCTCCTTGATCCCGGCGGCGATGCCCGCCGCCGTGAACCCTTTCGCTGCCGTGACGCTCACTGTGTCTCCTTGCTCGCTTCTCCGCCCGCGCGGCGAAAGCGCGGTTCGCTGTGCAGGCTCGCCCTGGCAGCCGCGCGTGCGTCGCTCACGGTGCCACTCCTGTCATGGAAAGTCCCAGGTCCTCGGGGAGGCCGAGGGCGATGTTCATGCTCTGGACCGCGCCGCCGGCGGTGCCCTTGGTGAGGTTGTCGATGGCGCTGATCGCGATGACGCGCCGCGCGCTCTCGTCGTACGCGACCTGGAGCAGCGCCGTGTTGGAGCCGGTGACGGCGCCGGTCGCGGGCCACTGGCCGGGCGGCAGCAGCCGGACGAACGGCTCGTCCTGGTACGCCTTCTCGTACGCGGCGCGCACCGCGTCCCCGGTCGTGCCCGGTCGCGCCCGCGCCGTGCTGGTGGCGAGGATGCCGCGGGGCATCGGGGCGAGGGTCGGGGTGAAGGAGACCGTGACCGGCTCCCCCGCCACCGCGCTGAGGTTCTGGCCGATCTCGGGCGTGTGCCGGTGTCCGCCGCCCACGCCGTACGGGCTCATGGAGCCCATCACCTCGCTGCCCAGCAGGTGCGGCTTGAGCGCCTTGCCGGCGCCGGAGGTGCCGGAGGCGGCGACCACGACGGCCTCCGGCTCGACGAGCCCCGCGGCGTACGCGGGGAACAGGCCGAGGCAGACGGCGGTGGGATAGCACCCGGGCACCGCGACGCGCCGGACCCCGAGGAGCGCTGCGCGGTGCCCGGGCAGCTCGGGCAGACCGTAGGGCCAGGTGCCGGCGTGCGGCGTGCCGTAGAACCGCTCCCACTCGGCGGCATCGGCGAGCCGGTGGTCGGCGCCGCAGTCGATGACGAGCACGTCGTCGCCGAGGGCGGCGGCGACGGCGGCGGACTGCCCGTGCGGCAGCGCGAGGAACACGACGTCGTGCCCGGCGAGCACGGCGGGCGTGGTCTCGGCCAGCTCGCGGCCGGCGAGCGGCGCGAGGTGCGGCTGGAGGTCGCCGAGGGGCCGGCCGGCGTTGGAGTTGGCGGTGAGGGCCCCGATCTCCACCCCGGGATGCGCCAGCAGCACCCGCAGCAGCTCCCCGCCCGCGTATCCGCTCGCCCCGGCCACTGCCACCCGTACGGTCATCCGCTCCTCCTCGTCACGGCATGACTATACGGACGACAGCAGAGCTATGCAAAGAGTATCCGGCGGCGGCGCGGGCACGGGCGGGCGTGGCCGGGCGCTACGGCCGGCTTTCCGCGTCCTCGGCAGGGCGTGACCACGAGGTGAGGAAGACCAGCGCTTCGTGGGCGGGGGTGCCGGCCGGCGCGGTGTAGGTGACCAGGGTCTGGTCGGGGGCGGCGGCGAGCCGCATCGCCTGCCAGTCCAGTTCGAGGCTGCCGGCGACGGGGTGGCGCAGGCGTTTGCGGCCTGCGCCGGGGGTGCGTACACCGTGCCCGCCCCACCAGCGGCGGAAGTCGACGTCCCGCGCGGACAGTTCGCCGACGAGCGTGGCCAGGCGGGGGTCGCCGGGGGCGTGGCCGCAGGCCATGCGCAGCCGGGCGACCGCTTCTGCGGCGACCTGCTCCCAGTCCTCGTACAGGCCGCGGACGCGGGGGTCGAGGAACACCAGCCGGACGAGGTTGCGGTGCTCCGGGGGCAGGGTGGCGAAGTCCGGGTACAGCGCGGTCGCGGCGGGGTTCCAGGCGAGGATGTCGTAGCGGGGGCCGAGCACGAGGGCCGGGGTGTGCCCCAGGGCGTCCAGCAGGTCACGCACCGGTCCGGCGACCCCGGCGGGCGCCCGCGGGGCGCGGGGCACGGGCCGGGGGCGGGCGAGCAGCCGCACGTAGGCGTGTTCGTCCTCGGTCAGCAGGAGGGCGCGGGCCAGGGCGGCGAGGACGCCGTCGGAGGCCGTGGTGACCCGGCCCTGTTCGAGGCGCGTGTAGTGGTCGACGCTCACCGCGGCCAGCCGGGCGACCTCCTCGCGGCGCAGCCCGGTGACCCGGCGGGGGTTGCCCACCGCGGGCAGCCCGACCTGCCCGGGCGGGATCTGCGCGCGTTTGGCCCTCAGGAAATCACCGAGCTGACTCACGTCCTCAGTCTCACACCCGCCGCCGCGGACGTTCCCGGGGCGGCGATCCCCAGGAACGGCGTGCCCGGGCACCACACGGCTCTGGCTCGCCCGCGGCGCCGGCGGCAGGCTGCCCCGCGTACGAACCGGCCCCCGGAGAAAGGCACCACCTTGTCCGCGCTGACCCTTCACACCGCGACCCGTATCGCCGCCGCAGGCCGGGCCGCCGCCGAGACGATCGGCACCGCCATGAACATCGCGATCGTCGACGCCGGCGGCCACCTGCTGCACTTCACGAGGATGGACGACGCCTGGCTCGGCTCGGTCGACCTGGCGCTGAAGAAGGCCAGGACCTCCGTCCTGTTCCCCATGCCCAGCGCGGCCCTGGGCGAGATCTCCCAGCCCGGCGGCCCCGTCTACGGCATCGAGCACAGCAACGGCGGCCTGATCTCCTTCGGCGGCGGCCTGCCGCTCACCGACGCCGCCGGCCACGCCGTCGGCGCCGTCGGCGTCTCCGGCGGCACCGCCGACCAGGACACCCACGTGGCGGAGGCCGTCACCCGGGCGCTCTGACCCCGCCCGGCGGGACGCCTGCCGAGCTGTGCCGCCGCCCCGCGTCGGCCCTACGGCTTCGGCGGGACCTCCGGGACCGGGAGCAGCAGGGCGCCGAACGCGCCCGCGGGGACCGCGGGCCGGCGGGGGGCGACCGGGCGGAGGCGGGTGTACGGGCGGCCCTGGGCGGGGCGGGGGTCCTCCTCGCCCTTGTTGGGCCACAGCGCCATCGCCCGCTCCGCCTGCGCCGTGATCGTCAGCGACGGGTTGACGCCGAGGTTCGCCGAGACCGCCGAGCCGTCCACGACGGAGATGCCGGGGTGGCCGTAGAGCCGGTGGTACGGGTCGATGACGCCGTGCTCCGCGTCCTCGCCGATCGGGCAGCCGCCGAGGAAGTGCGCCGTCAGCGGGGTGCCCATCAGCTCGCCCAGGTTCGTGCCCGCCACCCCGCCGATCTGCTCGGCGAGCAGCCGCGCCGCCTGTGCGCCCTCGGGGATGTGCACCGGGTTGGGCGCCCCGTGGCCCTGCCGGGCCGTGAGCAGGCCCTTGCCGAGACCCTTGTCCTTCAGATGCGTGGTCAGCGAGTTGTCGTGCGTCTGCATGACGAGCCCGATGATCGTCCGCTCGGACCACCGGTAGGTCGTCGCCGTGCGCGCCACCAGCACCGGGTGGCGCAGATACGCGCCCAGCGCGCGCAGCGCCTTGGGCAGCTTCCCCGTGGCCCGGAACTGCGGGACGCAGAGCAGCGCCATCGCGTTGGAGCCCTTGCCGTAGCGCACGTTCTCGATGTGCGTGGTGTCGTTGGGGTGGATCGAGGAGGTGATGGCCACGCCCTTGGTGAAGTCCAGCTCGCCCGCTCCGCGCTTCTTGCGGTACGTGCGCGGGAAGGTCACCGCGCCCACCAGCGCCTCGGAGTTGGTGCGGGTCAGCTCCCCGAGGCGCGGGGAGAGCCCGGGCAGCCGGCCGGTGGACTTCATCCGGTGCAGCAGGGTCTGCGTGCCGTACGTGCCGGCCGCGACCACCACGCGCGCGCAGCGCAGCACCTCGCGCTTGCCGCGGCGGCGCCTGTTCGTCGCCACGGTGGTCACCTCGTAGCCGCCGCCGGCGACCTCGTGCACGTCGACGACGGTGGTGAGCGGGTGGATCACGGCGCCGCGCCGCTCGGCGAGGTAGAGGTAGTTCTCCGTGAGGGTGTTCTTCGCGCCCCAGCGGCAGCCGGTCATGCACGAGCCGCACTGGAGGCACGCGACGCGCTCCGGGCCCGCGCCGCCGAAGTACGGGTCGGGGACGGTCTCGCCGGGGGCGGCCGCGGCCTCGCCGCCGGCGTCGCGCCCGTCGCCGTAGAAGACGCCGACGGGGGTGAGCCGGAAGGAGTCGCCGACGCCCATGCGCTCGGCGGTGGCCTTCAGGTACGTGTCCGCCTCGGTGGTCGTGGGGTTCTCCCGGACGCCGAGCATCCGCTGCGCCTGGTCGTAGTAGGGGGCCAACTCCTCCTGCCAGTCGGTGATGTGGCCCCACTGCCGGTCCCGGAAGAAGGCGGGCGGCGGCACGTAGAGGGTGTTGGCGTAGTTGAGCGAGCCGCCGCCCACGCCGGCGCCGGCGAGCACCATGACGTTGCTGAGCAGGTGGATGCGCTGGATGCCGTAGAGGCCGAGGGCGGGGGCCCACAGGTAGTCGCGCAGCCGCCAGGAGTTCTTCGGCAGTTCCGCGCGGGCGAATCTGCGCCCGGCCTCCAGCACGCCGACCTTGTAGCCCTTCTCGGTCAGGCGCAGCGCGGCCACCGAGCCGCCGAAGCCGGAACCGATCACGATCACGTCGTACGAGCTCATCGCTGGTCGCTCCTCGCGCACGCGGTGCCGCAGCTACCTACTAGGCAGTAGACTTACCTACCCGTAGGGAGTTGGCAATGGCCCCGACATCATCCGCCCGCCGCGCTCCCCGCGTCCACTCGCCCCGGCGCTCACACCCAACTGTCGACGTGCAGACTCCACCGCCCCGGCCGGCCCGTGAGGATGATCGTCGACAGCGGCATCACGTCGATGTGCCAGTACGAGGCGGGCGGCGCCTTCAGCGCGTAGACCAGCGCCGCACGCATGATCGAGGGTTCGGTGACGGCGAGCACGTGGGTGCCGTCGTCCACCGGGCGGGTGTCCAGCCAGCCCCCTATCCGCTGGATGAAGGTGATCAGCGGTTCGCCGCCGTGCGGCGCGTAGTGCGGATCCGCGAGCCACGCGTCCACGTCGCGCGGCTCCGTCGTCATCACCTCCTCCAGCGTGCGGCCCCGCCACCGGCCCATGTCGCAGTCGCGCAGGGCGAGTTGGGCCAGCGGCGCGAGGCCGAGCACCCGCCCGGTCTCGCGGGAGCGCTGCGTGGGCGAGCAGTACCGTAACTCGGCGGCGGCCAGCGGCGAGAACACCGGAACGGCGCGTTCGGCCGCCACCCACCCCGCCGCGTCCAGGGGCCGGTCGTCCTCGAAGCGCTCAGCGAGCCGCGAGGGGTTGCGGGCCGCGGCGAGCAGCGTGAGACGAACGTTCATGCGGCGATGGTAGGAGCGCTCTCAGGCTGTGCCCAGAGCCATCCACTGGGTTGGATCGGCCAGCGGCGCGAAGCCGAACCTCGCGTAGACGCCGTGGGCGTCGCCGGTCGCCAGCAGGACGCGGCGCAGCCGGTACGGCGCGAGGTGGTCGCGGACGGCG
This sequence comes from Streptomyces sp. 184, assembly GCF_045781775.1. NCBI lineage: Bacteria > Bacillati > Actinomycetota > Actinomycetes > Kitasatosporales > Streptomycetaceae > Streptomyces > Streptomyces sp. 184. The sequence goes on from NZ_CP123230.1 coordinate 5,044,528, forward strand.
GCGACCAGGCCGCTGCCGACGCCGGCGCCGCGGGCGGGGCGGGCCACGTAGACGTCGCAGAGCCAGGCGAAGGTGGCGCGGTCGGTGACGACGCGGGCGTACGCGACCTGCGCGCCGGCCCCGTCGGGAGGGCCGCCGGGGACGTCGCCGGTGACGCTGCCGGGGGCGGGGGTGGCTGCCGGGGCGTAGACGCCGAAGTTCAGGGAGTTGTCGATCGCGGTGTCCTGCTGCGCGCGGCTGCGGCCGAGCGCCCAGTAGGCGTCGGTGGACAGCCAGCGGTGGACGAGCGCGCGGTCGAGCCGGGCGGGGTCGGTGGAGACCTCGTAGGGGGCGGGCACGTGAGCCATGGGCAGAGCCTCGCACGCGGTGCATGGCCCGTACACCCGGATTCTCCGGGGGCCAAGTGCGGCACGCGACCCTAGACTGGCGGTCACGGGACCACCATTTGGTGACGAGCCGGACAGGGAGGTCGACCCCATGCAGGCTGAAGTGGGCGACAAGCTGTGTGTGCACGGCCGCGTCGTCGGCCGGGAGGACCGGACGGCGGAGATCCTCGAAGTCATGGGCGCGGCCGGCGCGCCGCCCTACCGGGTGCGGTACGACGACGGCCACGAGGCGCTGGTGTCGCCCGGCCCGGACTCCGTGGTCCGGCATCGGGACCGGGAGTCCGGGCAGGGCTGACGCCCGCGGCCGCGGGTGGCGGTGCGGCCGGGACGGCAGGGGGCGGCGGGTGCGCCGCTAGCAGCGCGGGGGCCGCGCCGGCTTTCCGTAGTGGTCGGCGACCAGCCTGCTGACCGCGCCCAGCGGGTCCTGGGGCAGCAGCTTCGCGGAGAAGTACATGTTCCCCTGGACCTCGGGGTAGTCCTGGCAGAACGTCAGGTGCCGGGACAGCTCCGCCGGGTCGAACCACGCCTCGGGCTGGCCGGCCGCGCCGACCTTGTACAGCGCCTCGCCGATGTAGAGGTTGACGCCGGTGCCCGCGACCACGTCGCTCCACCAGGGCACGATCTTGGCGTAGTCGGCGACGGCGAAGCCGATGTTCCAGTACACCTGGGGGACGATGTAGTCGATCCAGCGCTCGCGCACCCACTTGCGGGTGTCGGCGTACAGGTTGTCGTACGTCTGCGTGCCGGCCTGGGTGTCGGAGCCCTCGGGGTCGGTGGCCGCGTTCCGCCAGACCGCGAACGGGCTGACGCCGAACTGCACCCTGCGCTTCGTCCGCTTGATGGCCCGGCCCAGCTCCGCGACCAGCAGGTCGACGTTGTTGCGCCGCCAGTCGGCCTTGTCCGCGAACGCCCCGCCGTACTTCCGGTACGTCTCCTCGTCGGCGAACTCCTGGCCCGCGACCGGGTACGGGTAGAAGTAGTCGTCGAAGTGCACGGCGTCGATGTCGTAGCGGCGTACGGCGTCCAGGATGCACCGCTGGACGAAGCGCCGGACCTCCGGCACCCCCGGGTCGTAGTAGATCTTGCCGCCGTACGGGACCACCCACTCGGGGTGCTTGTTCGCCGGGTGGTCCGGCACCAGCTTCTCCGCGAGGGCGTCGTTGCGCACCCGGTAGGGGTTGAACCAGGCGTGCAGCTCCAGCCCCCGCCGGTGGGCCTCGCGCACGGCGAAGCCGAGCGGGTCCCAGCCCGGGTCGACGCCCTGCGTCCCGGAGAGCCACTCCGACCACGGCTCGTACGGCGACGGCCACATCGCGTCCGCCGTCGGCCGGGCCTGGAAGACCACGGTGTTCATGCGGCGGTCCGCCGCCTCGTCGAGCCGGGCCAGCAACTGGCGCTGCTGCTCCTGCGCGCTCAGTCCCTGCTGGACCGGCCAGTCGATGTTCGCCACCGTCGCCACCCACGAGCCGCGCATCTGCGCGGCCGGGCGGCCGTGGCCGCGTCCCGCCGCACCGGCCGGGGCCGCCATCGCGTCGCCCGCCACGGTCACCGCGGACAGCGCGCCCACCGCCGCGGCGCCGAAGCGGCGCCGGCTGAGGTGGTGCGGTCTTTCGGGAGTGCTGCTCCCCATCTGGATCCTCCGAGTGTCGCCGAGAACAAGAATCCGACTGAGCCAAGTGGTCTGAACCACTCGTCAGTTGCGGCACATCCTCGCGTCCCGTGTCACCCGGGGACAAGAGCCATGCGCTACGCGGGTAACGTCGGGGTCCGAAAGGGTTGCCCACAAGGCAGGACGAGGGACGAGGAGTGACATTGACCGACATCGAACGCGTCGGAGTGGTCGGATCCGGCCAGATGGGCTCGGGCATCGCCGAGGTGTGTGCCCGCTCCGGGCTTCAGGTCGTCGTCGCCGAGACCACCGGCGACGCCCTCGAACTGGGGCGTACCCGCGTCACCAACTCACTCGCCAAGGCCGCCGAACGCGGCAAGCTCACCGCGGCGGAGCGGGACGAGGCGCTGGCCGCACTGAGCTTCACGACCGATCTCGGAGAGCTGGCGGACAGCGACCTCGTGATCGAGGCGGTGGTGGAAAACGAGCAGGTCAAGACCGAAATCTTCCAGATCCTTGATCAGGTCGTCACCCGCCCGGACGCCGTCCTCGCCTCCAACACCTCCTCCATCCCGCTCGTCAAGCTCGCCGTCGCCACCTCGCGGCCGGAGCAGGTCATCGGGATGCACTTCTTCAACCCCGCCCCCGTCCAGCAGCTCGTGGAGCTGATCCCGGCGCTGACGACCAGCGACGACACGCTCAAGCGGACCGAGTCGCTGGCCCGCGACGTCCTCGGCAAACACGCCATCCGGGCCCAGGACCGGTCCGGCTTCGTGGTGAACGCGCTGCTGATCCCGTATCTGCTCTCCGCGGTACGGATGTTCGAATCGGGCATCGCGACGCGCGAGGACATCGACAACGGAATGGAGCTGGGCTGCGCCCACCCGATGGGCCCGCTGAAGCTCGCGGACCTCATCGGCCTGGACACGGTCGCCTCGGTGGCCGACTCGATGTACTTCGAGTACAAGGAACAGTTGTACGCCGCTCCCCCACTGCTCTCGCGGATGGTCGAGGCGGGCCGCCTGGGCCGCAAGTCGGGCGCCGGGTTCTACTCCTACTAGTTGGTTCGTACTACAGGAGCGGCGGGCTCCCGGGGTGCCGGTCTTGGATCGGATCGATCCGGACCTGAAGGCCCAGGGGCTGCGTGCGCGGGGGCAGGTTACCGCGGGTACGTGCCGGTGGCGTTCGTTCCGGTCCGGCCACGGTGCCGCGCCCTGCCCGCGAACCGGACCGCCGCCCCCGGCCGCCGGGGGGCCGGGGCGATCGGGCCGGGCGGGTGCGTTGGGTGACCCAGGCCCTCCGGGAGCGGGGTGGGCCTGGTCGTACGTGTGCTGCCGCGACGTGATGTTGGAGCATTGGGACCCCCCTCGAAAGCCGGCGGCCGTCGCCTGGCCCCGGCGTCGGAGGTCATCGGCGGATGGGCGGAGCAATCGGCGGTAGGGCCCTCGTATCCCGCCCGGACCGCCCCGAAGGCCGACGCCCAGCGCGCGACGCGCACGCAACGTCCGTCCGGGTGCGTGCCGGTGGGCGGTACCGGCGGTAACCCACACTGTAAAACGGCATAAATCGCCCACGCACCTCGACTTTCGCCCGTCGGCGTTCACACGCCCGGGCCGCCGGGTGCGGGGTGCGGGTCACCCTCCCGCGAGTCCGGATGCGCGCGTCAAGGCGACGAACCCGCGGTAATACCCTGAACAACATAGGGCAAATCTTCCACGCGCCGCGACTTCCGCGCATCGGCGCGCAGCAGCACCCGCCTGGGCGCGGGTCCCGGCAATCGTGGCGAACGCCCGCGGCGCCCGTGCCCAGGCCCCGGGCCGTCACCCCGGCGCCGTGTCCGCCCGCGTTCGGGGGCGGGCCCGGCTCCGGCGAATACCCCCGCACTTCGTTCGGCCCGCGGCCACCGGCGTCCCGGTGCCCGGCCCCCGCCGCGGGGCCCATCCGCGGTCGGGCCGGGGCCCGGCGCCGGGGTGCGGCCCCGGCGACCGGGCGCATCCGCGAGAGGGGGGCCTGCCGTCGGGGGCCGGCCCCCGTCCGCGGGGCGCATCTGCGATCAGGGCGGGCCCGGCCCCGGCGCTCGCCCCCCCGTCGTCCGGGCTCTGCATCCGTAGTTTCGGTCCTCGGGTGCCCGCTCCCCCCGGGCCACCTCATAGCTGCCGGTCTGTCCACGGGCCGGAGTCCGGGGTCAAGGGTGGGGCGAAGCCCCATCGCGCAGCGACGTCCCCGCAGCGAAGCGGAGGGGACGCCCTTGACGCCGGACGGAGGCCCGCACACTCAAGAGATGGGGTGGCCCGGGGGGTGCCCTGGCGGCCTCGCCCACCCCGACACCGAACCCACCGACACGGGCCCGCCCGGCGAACTCCCGTCTCCCGGCGCCGCCGTGCCCCGGACACGCCGCAGCCCGCGAACTCCCGTCTCCCCGCTGCCGCTTCGGGCGGCTGCCGGGGTGCCGGTCCGTTGGCGGCGTCGGTCTGCACGGTGCGGTTCCCGGCGTCCCGGCTCACCGTGCGAGCGCCGGTTGCCAGACGCGGGTTCGCCCCCGTACGCAGCCCGGCCCCGGCGAGGGCAGGGGGCGAGGCCGACGGCGACGCATCCCAGGCCGCCGGGCCAGGTTGCGGCACACGGCCTCGCTATGAACCCGGGGCCCGGCACCCCGGCACGGGCCGCCAGCACGATGCCTCCGCGGCGGCCTGAATCTTGAACTCCGCCCACACGAGCTTGCCGGGGCCGGAGCGGTCAGACACCCCCCAATCGTCCGCGAACGCGGAGACGAGCAGCAGGCCACGCCCGCGGTCGTCGGTATCCGCGGGCGCACACTGGCGCGGAGTGCCGCCGCTGGCGTCGTGCACCTCGATACGCACGACACCCTCGTTGCAGATGATCCGTACGAGGAAGCGGCGGCCGGCGGGCGTGTGCTGGACCGCGTTGGTCGCGAGTTCGGATACGCACACGCGGATGTCGTCGGTGCGGTCGCCCCTGCCAACCACGGTGGTGGCGAAGTCGCGCGCCTTGCCGACCGAGGCGGCACTCCGGGCGAACATGCGCGCATACGTGGTCGTGTGGTCTGCCTCGTTCCGGGCGGGAGCCGTGCCGTGGCCCGTGTTCGTCTTCCCCTCGACCTCCTCGGACCCGGAACCATGCGGTTCGGTGGGTGCGGCCGACTGTGGCTCCTTTGGTCCGCCGCGGTAAACCCGCGGCTCCCTCGCCAGTTGCCCCCGGGGCGTCGTTGAGGGCTCAGGCGACTCCCTGCCTGCCGCTGGGGAACAAGGAGACAGTTCGGGGGACGGCACATCCACTGCCTGACTGTCTGCCGTCGTCATACCGAATCTCCGCGGGGGTCTCTCGTGTGTCCCCGGCTCCCTGCCGGGTACTACTCTGCGTATCCCAACCATCACCGTGAATGAGCGACTTGACGCCCGTCGGGCGTTGTCGCAGCGGCAGGCAACAGCGGGAGACCGGCATGGCCGAACAGGTAGGCGAGGACACAGACCAGGAGAAGCAAGACGCACGCGAGGTGCTGGCTCACGCGCTTGTCACGCTGAGGAAGAAAGCGGGCAAATCTCTAGCTCAGCTCGCAGAAGATACGGGATATGAACGAAGCTACTTGAACCGTCTCGAAAATGGCGACCGCATTTCAAAGCGCCCGGTCATGGAAGATCTGGATAGTTACTACGGGACAGACGAATTGCTGGTGAGGCTCTGGAAGTCCGCGCGGAACAGCGTCATCGTAGACAGATTCAAGCTGTTCATCCGGTACGAGGAGGGGGCGGTGATCATGCACAAGTTCATGACCGCGATGCCCGGGCTCCTCCAGACCGAGGACTACGCGCGCGCCATCCTTTCGTCATCTCCGAACCACGGGGATCAGGACTGGCTTGAGGAACAGGTGACCTTACGTCTCAGCCGTCAGGAGCTGCTGCGGCGGGACCCGTCCCCGAGCCTGCGCGTGATCCTGGACGAGGCCACGCTCCGGCGGCCCACCGCTGACGCGAAGGTGTGGGCCGGACAGCTCGGAAACCTCCTGGAGTCCGCCGAGCGGCCTTCCACCGTGATCCAGGTCCTTCCCTTTACGGCCGGCGTGCACGATCTCATGGGGGGGTTCGCTGTCGCTGCTGTGGCAGACGGACGGCACGGGCGTTGCCTACCTGGAGGGCAACAAGTCGGGGGACCTGGTGGAGGATGCGCAAGAGGTGGCCCAGTACCGGCTGTCATACGATCAGCTTCGAGACGCGGCTCTTCCGCCGCCAGCCTCACTCGACTTCATCAGGACCATCATGGAGGACGCGGGATCATGAGTAGCACCGACCTGGGCGCCGCACGGTGGCGCAAGAGCAGTTACAGCAACGGGGGCGACGCGACTTGTGTTGAGGTCTCCGACGACTTCCCCGGCATCACGCCGGTGCGGGACTCGAAGGACCCGGACGGTCCGGCGCTCGTCTTCTCGGCGGATGGCTGGTCTTCATTCGTCGCCGCAGTCAAGGGCGGGGAGTTCTCCGCCTGAGCCCACCAACGCAGACCCCGAGCGACGGCCCTCGCCACGCAGCGGGGGCCGTTGTCGTGTCAGCACGGGGCACCATTCCGGCGCCCGCCGGCCGCGGATCGTCCCGGTACCGAGGAACAGCCAAGCTGGGTTGGCACCCTCGCAGCACGGTTGACCTACAAGTTGCGCTTGCCAGCACCTAGGGGTTGCACGAGAGGCTTCGCAACATCTACACCGTACCCACCCTGGGTCCATCCCCGCGTGCGCGGGGAGCAGTCGCTGACCTGGGTGTTTATCGAGTGGGGAAGCCGTTCTGAGCAACAAATGAAGATTCGGACATCTCCGCCATCTGCCGAGCGAGGGGTCTGTGCATCCTGGTGTGCGAGGTTCAACTCTTCACGCCATGCCACGAGTTCAGCTTCAACCAGGCGGGCGGGACAAGCGGCCAGGGCGGTGGCCACCCGGCCGGGCGCCTGCGCCGTACGACGGTACGGAGCCCCGTACCGTCGCACGGCTCGGTGTCACGCCCCGCGCAGTACCGCTCCCGCCTCCTCCGTGGCCCTGGCCACCGCCGCGTCGCGGGCGGCGCCCGCCTCCTCGGCCGTCAGCGTGCGGTCCGCGGCGCGGAAGCGTAGGGCGTAGGCGAGCGACTTGCGGCCCTCGCCCACCTGCTCGCCGGTGAAGACGTCGAAGAGCCGCACCGACTCCAGTAGCTCCCCCGCGCCCGCCCGCAGCGCGTCGGCGACCTTCGACGCCGGCACGTCCGCGGCCACGACGAGGGCCACGTCCTGCGTCGCCACCGGGTACGTGGAGATGCGCGGCGCCGGCACCGGAGCGCCGCCGGCGATCTCCAGCAGGTCGAGCGAGACCTCCGCGGCGCAGGTGCGCTCCGGCAGGTGGAGCGCCTTGACCACCCGCGGGTGCAGCTCGCCGGCGTGGCCGACGACGCGCCGCTCGCCGTCCACGACGGCGAAGAGCGCGGCGCACCGGCCGGGGTGCCACGGCGCGTGCCGGTCGGCCTCGGCCGTCAGCTCCACGCCCGCCTCCCGGGCCACGGTACGGGCCGCCTCCACCGCGTCCGCCCAGTCGGCCGGGCGGCCGGGTCCCCACCAGCCGGCCTGCTCGCGGGCGCCGGTGAGCACGACGGCGGCGCGCCGCGGCTGCTTGGGCAGGGCGACGTTCAGCCGGGCGATCTCCTCGTCGGTGGGCCGCCGGTCGACGGGCAGCCGGGCCGGCGCGGCCTCGTGGCCGGAGGGCCGGAAGACCAGGCCGGTCTCGAAGAGCGCCAGGTCCGCGGTGCCGCGGCCGTGGTTGCGGCGTAGCGCGGCGAGCAGGCCGGGCAGCAGCGTGGTGCGCAGCGCCGGCTCCTCGTCGCTGAGCGGGTTGACGAGGGTGACCGTACGGCGGCGGGCGTCGTCCGGCTCCAGGCCGAGGGCGTCGAGGGCGGCCTCGCCGAGGAACGGGTAGTTCAGTACCTCGACGTAGCCGGCGCCCGCGAGCGCCCGGCCGACCCGGCGGTGCAGCCGCTGCCGGCCGGTCAGGCCGCGGCCGGCCGGCGGCCGGGGCAGCGTGGACGGCAGGTTCTCGTAGCCTTCGAGCCGGATGACCTCCTCGGCGAGGTCGTTCGGCGCACCCAGGTCGGGGCGCCAGGACGGCACGGTGACGGTCAGCTCGTCGGCGCCGTAGACGTCGCAGCCGACCTCCTGGAGCCGGCGCACCACGGCCTCGCGCCCGTACGTCATGCCCGCCACCCGGTCCGGGTGGTCGGCGCGCATCCGTACGGTACGCGGCCCGCCGGGCGCCGCGACCACGGTGACGCCCGCCTCCGCGGAGCCGCCGGCCAGCAGCACCAGCAGGTCCACGGTGCGCTGCGCCGCGGCGGGGCCGGCCTGCGGGTCGACGCCGCGCTCGAAGCGGCGCGACGCCTCGGAGGTGAGGCGGTGGCGGCGGGAGGTGCGGGCGATGGAGACGGGGTCGAAGTGCGCGGCCTCGATGACGATCTCGGTGGTGCCCGCGACGGTGCCGAGCAGGTGGTCGCGTACCTCCGCCTCGGCGATCTCGGTGTCGGCGCCGCCCATCACCCCGGCCAGCCCGATGGGGCCGCGGTCGTCGGTGATCAGCAGGTCCTCCGGGTGGAGGGTGCGCTCGACGCCGTCGAGGGTGGTCAGCTTCTCGCCGGCGGTGGCGCGGCGGACGCCGATGGGCCCGTCGAGCCGGGCGCGGTCGTAGGCGTGCAGCGGCTGGCCGATCTCCAGCATCACGTAGTTGGTGACGTCCACGGCGAGCGAGATCGGGCGCATGCCGGCCTTCTGGAGGCGGCGCTGGAGCCAGATCGGCGAGCGGGCCTCGGGGTCGACGCCGGTGACGACGCGGGCGGTGAACCGGTCGCAGCCGCGCAGGTCGTCGACCTTCACCTCGTAGCCGTAGTCGTTGGGCGCGGGCACGTCGAGCAGCGCCGGGTCGCGCAGCGGCAGGCCGTAGGCGGTGGCGGTCTCGCGGGCGACGCCGCGCAGGGACAGGGCGTAGCCGCGGTCGGGGTTGACGGCGATGTCGAGGACCTCGTCGTTCAGCTCCAGCAGCTCGATCGCGTCGGTGCCCGGCTCGTACTCCGGCGGCAGCACGAGGATGCCGTCGTGGTCGTCGCCGATGCCCAGCTCGCGCACCGAGCAGATCATGCCCTCGGACACCTTGCCGTACGTCTTACGGGCGCCGATCTTGAAACCGCCGGGCAGCTCGCCGCCGGGCAGGATGACGACGACCTTGTCGCCGACGGCGAAGTTGCTCGCCCCGCAGATGATGTTCTGCGGCTCCCCCGTACCGTTGGCGTCCCCGACGTCGACCTGGCAGTAGCGGATCGGCTTCTTGAACTCCGTCAGCTCCTCGATCGCCAGCACCCGGCCGACGACCAGCGGGCCCGTCAGGTCCGCGCCGAGCCGCTCGACGGTCTCGACCTCCAGCCCGGCGCTGATCAGCCGGGCCTGGACGGCGCGGCCGGTCTCGCCGGCCGGCAGGTCGACGTACTCCCGCAGCCACGAAAGCGGGACTCGCATCAGATCTCCATCCCGAACGGCCGCGTGAAGCGCACGTCACCCTCGACCATGTCTCGCATGTCCTCGACGTTGTGGCGGAACATCAGCATCCGCTCGATCCCGAACCCGAACGCGAACCCGCTGTAGCGCTCCGGGTCGATGCCGCAGGCGACCAGCACCTTCGGGTTGACCATGCCGCAGCCGCCGAGCTCGATCCAGCCCTCCGAGCCGCAGGTGCGGCAGGGCCGGTCCGGGTTGCCGACGGACTCGCCGCGGCAGACGAAGCAGACCATGTCCATCTCGGCGGACGGCTCGGTGAACGGGAAGTGGTCCGGGCGCAGCCGGGTCCGCATGCCTTCGCCGAAGAGCGAGGAGACCATGTGGTCGAGGGTGCCCTTGAGGTCGGCCATGGTCAGGCCCTCGTCCACCGCCAGGCCCTCGACCTGCATGAAGACGGGGGTGTGGGTGGCGTCCAGCTCGTCGGTGCGGTAGACGCGGCCGGGGCAGATCACGTACACCGGGGGCTCGCGGTCGAGCATGGAGCGGACCTGCACGGGCGAGGTGTGGGTGCGCAGCACGACGCCGGACTCGTCGTCGTCCTGCCGCTCCCCCGCGTCCCCGGCCTCCCCGGCCCGCGGGGAGCGTACGAAGAAGGTGTCCTGCTCGCTGCGCGCCGGGTGGTCCGGCGCGATGTTGAGCGCGTCGAAGTTGAACCACTCCGCCTCGACCTCCGGGCCCTCGGCCACCTCCCAGCTCATCGCCGTGAAGATGTCCTCGATGCGCTCGGAGAGCGTGGTCAGCGGGTGCCGGGCGCCTGCGGGCGAGCGGTCGTACGGCAGCGTGACGTCCACCGCCTCCTCGACCAGCACCCGGGCGTCGCGCTCCGCCTCCAGCTCCTCCTGCCGCCGCTTGAGTGCCTGGCCCACCTCGCCGCGGGCCCGGCCCACGCGCTTGCCCGCGTCCGCCTTGGCGTGCGGCGGCAGGGCGCCGATCTCGCGGTTGGCCAGCGCCAGCGGGGAGCGGTCGCCGGCGTGGGCGATCTTCACCTCGCGGAGCTCTGCGAGGTCGCCGGCCGCCGCGATGGCGGCGAGCGCCTCGTCGCGCACGCGGTCGATCTCTTCCGGTTTCAGTGCCTCGACCTCGACAGGGTCGTACGACTTGTTCGGTGCCGACATCTCTTCCCGTGCTTCCGATTGGCTGGCTGCGCCCCGACCCGGCGGCCGCGGCGGGGTCGGCGAGCGGGGTCGCCGAAGGGCCGGGGGTCGAGTCTACGGGCGCGTGGACGTGGGTGTGGCCCGCGGGCGGGCCGGCCGCTGCTCAGGCGAGGTGGGCCGGGGCGCCGACGGGCAACGTAAATCGGAAGCGGGCGCCGCCGCCGGGGGCGCGGCCGACCGTGATGATCCCGCCGTGGGCCTCCACGATGCCCTTGACGATGTACAGCCCCAGGCCGGTGCCGCCGCGCTTGCTGCCCCGCCAGAAGCGGGTGAAGACGCGGCTCATCGACTCCTCCGGGATGCCGGGGCCTTCGTCGCTCACGGTGACCTGGGTGCCTTCCCTGCCGTGGTTGAGGGTGGCGGGTGCCACCTCGATGGTGACAAGTCCCTCGCCGTGGCGCACGGCGTTTTCCAGCAGGTTGCCCAGCACCTGGTCGACCTTGTCGGGGTCGGCCCACAGATCGGGCAGCTCATGGGGCACCAGGGTGCGGAACCGGGCCGGGTCCTGGCCCGCGGTGGTCTGGGCCTCCACGTGCCGGTGCACCGCGGCGACCACGTCGACGCGCTGCTTGCGCACCTCCAGGCGGCCGGAGTCGATGCGGGAGATGTCCAGCAGCTCGGCGATGAGACGGGTGACGCGGTTGGCGTCGGCGTGCACGGTCTCCAGCATCAGCCGCTTCTGGTCGTCGGTGAACCGCTCCCACTTCGCCAGCAGGGTGGCGGTGAAGCCCTTCACGGACGTCAGCGGCGAGCGCAGTTCGTGCGCGACGGTGGCGATCAGCTCCGCGTGGCTGCGCTCGCTGCGGCGGCGGGCCTCCGTGCCGCGCAGGGTGAGGACGAGCTTGCGCACCGGTCCGGTACGGCCGTCGCGTACGTACCGGGCGGCGACCAGCACCTCGCGGTTGCCGGGCAGCAGCAGGTTGCGCTCCGGGTGGCCGGTGCGGATGGCCAGGCCGCCGTACGGGTCGGTCAGCCGCCACCAGCGGCGGCCCTTCAGATCCTCCAGGGGCAGCGCCTCGGCCAGCGGGCGGCCGAGGACGGCGGCCGGCTCCAGGGCGGTGATCCGCGCGGCGGCGGCGTTGAAGCGCACCACGAGGCCGTGCTCGTCGGCCACGACGAGGCCGTCCGGCAGATCGTCGGGCGCACAGCCGAGGTCCTTGGCCTCGGGCCCGTCATCTGCACTCTCCACCCCATGAACCCCCTCCCGCAGACCGGGCGTTGGCCTGCCCGTACGGTCGACTCGCGGACCTAGAGCGGTCACCTTACCGGGCGGAGCTGACGGGACGGCACCCGCCGATCGGGCGGTGCGCCCGGGCCGAGGCGTAGAGGCACACGGCGGCGGCGGTGGCGAGGTTCAGACTCTCGGCGCGGCCGTGGATCGGCACCCGTACGACGGCGTCGGCGAGCGCCCTGGTCCCGGCCGGCAGCCCCCACGCCTCGTTGCCGAAGACCCAGGCGGTGGGGGCGGCGAGGCCGCCGTCGTCCAGCTCGTCGTCGAGGTCCCGCTCCCCCGCCCCGTCCGCGGCCAGCAGCCGGACGCCGGCGGCGCGCAGCTCGGCGGCGGCCTGTTCGGCGGGCACGCCGGTGACGACGGGCAGGTGGAAGAGGCTGCCGGCGGAGGCGCGGACGGCCTTGGGGTTGTACGGGTCCACGGAGGCGTCGGTCAGCACCACGGCGTCCGCCCCGGCGGCGTCGGCGCACCGCAGCACGGTGCCGGCGTTGCCGGGGTCGCGGACGTGCGCGAGGACGGCGACGAGCCGGGGGCGGGCGGCGACGACGTCCGCCAGCGGCACGTCGAGGAACCGGCAGACGCCGACCAGGCCCTGCGGCGTCACGGTCTGCGAGAGCCCGGCGACGACCTCCTCCGCGGCGGTGTGCACACGCGCCCCCGTGCCGCGGGCCGACTCGACGATCTCCGCGTGCCGTTCGGCGGCCTCGGCGGTGACGAACAGCTCGACCAGCGCCGGGCCCCCGCCCCCGGCCGCACCGCTCCCGTGGGCCACGGCCTCCCGGACGGCCTGCGGGCCCTCGGCGAGGAACCTGCGCTCCTTGGCCCGCCCGGCGCGCCGGAGGAGCTTGCGGGCGGCGGTGACGCGGGCGGAGCGCGGCGAGATCGGCTCGGGGGTGCCCATGGGCGGCGGGAGACCTTTCGTACGGCAGGCTCGGACGGCGGGAGGGACCCGCGCGGACGACAGAACCCGCAGGCCGACGGGGCCTGCGGGTTCTCGGGTACGTACCGCGCGAGCGGGGCTCAGGCGGCGGACTTCGGCGCGTTGACGTCGCTGGGCAGCGCCTTCTGGGCCACCTCGACGAGGGCGGTGAACGCACCGGCGTCGTTCACGGCCAGCTCGGCCAGCATCTTGCGGTCCACCTCGACGCCCGCGGCCTTCAGGCCCTGGATGAAGCGGTTGTAGGTGATGCCGTTGGCGCGGGCAGCGGCGTTGATCCGCTGGATCCAGAGCTGGCGGAAGTCGCCCTTGCGCTTCTTGCGGTCGTTGTAGTTGTAGACGAGGGAGTGGGTGACCTGCTCCTTCGCCTTGCGGTAGAGGCGGGAGCGCTGGCCGCGGTAACCGCTGGCCTGCTCGAGGATCGCCCGGCGCTTCTTCTGGGCGTTGACTGCCCGCTTGACGCGTGCCACGTGTTCACTCCTTGGGGCTGGGTCGCGTCGGCTGCGCGACCCAAAACGGCTGGGTCCCGGTCTGTTCGGTCGTCCTGCGCCCTGCCGGTGCAGGGCGTCGGCTCACCTGCCGAGAAGCTTCTTGACCTTCTTGGCGTCGGCCTTGGACAGCTCGACCGTGCCGGCGAGGCGCCGGGTCAGAGTCGACGGCTTGTGCTCCAGGTAGTGGCGCCGGTTGGCACGCTGACGCAGCACCTTGCCGGAGCCGGTCACGCGGAAGCGCTTCTTGGAACCACTGTGGGTCTTGTTCTTCGGCATCTCGCCGTCCACTCCTCGTCGTCGGCGCCCCCGCCGCCCGGGAAACGGGCATGCGGAAGCGTCAGACTGTCTTCGTACTACGACTCCGGACCCGGGCTCGGGTCCGCGATCAGGCCTCGGCGGGCTCCGCGGGAGCGGCGGCGTCGTCGCCCCTGCGCTCCGCCTTGCGGGCGGCCTGGGCCTCACGGGCTTCGGCCATCGCCTCGGTCTTCTTCTTGTGCGGACCGAGGACCATGATCATGTTGCGGCCGTCCTGCTTGGGGGTGGACTCCACGAAGCCCAGCTCCTGCACGTCCTCCGCGAGCCGCTGAAGCAGCCGCCGGCCCAGCTCGGGACGGGACTGCTCACGACCGCGGAACATGATCGTGATCTTGACCTTGTCACCCTGCTTGAGGAACCGCTCGACGTGACCCTTCTTGGTGTCGTAGTCGTGCGGGTCGATCTTCGGCCGGAGCTTCATCTCCTTGATGACCGTGTGCGCCTGGTTCTTGCGCGCCTCACGGGCCTTCATGGCCGACTCGTACTTGAACTTCCCGTAGTCCATCAGCTTGCAGACCGGAGGACGGGCGTTCGCCGCCACCTCGACCAGGTCGAGGTCGTACTCCTGGGCAAGCTCCAGAGCCTTGGCGAGCGGGACGATACCCACCTGCTCGCCGCTGGGGCCGACAAGTCGCACCTCGGGGACGCGAATCCGGTCGTTGATGCGGGGCTCGGCGCTGATGTGGCCTCCTCATTTCCACCACGCGACTGCCTGGCGGGCAACCACGTAACGTTCTTGTCTGCCGACCACCTGCCGCGGGCACAAAAAAGCCCCGGACAGGACGCAAATGCGGGCTCCTGCCGGGGAGCACCGCCGCAGAGCGTGCCGCGGGGTGCTTCGGACCGGTGACCCGCCGACCGAGGGCCGGTAGGTGGGAGATCGGAGCCTCCACTTGCGGGCCGGTCGCTCCTCTTTCCTGCATGGCGCGTCCGGCCGGTCAGTGTCCAGCATACCAGTGCGCGCGCAGACCCTGCACATCCGTGCGCCCGCCCGCGGCGCGCCGCGGGCGGGGTCAGCCGAGGACCGGGCCGGTGTACGCCTCGCCCGGCCCGCGGCCCGGCTCGTCCGGGTGCTCGGACGCCTCGCGGAAGGCGAGCTGGAGCGACTTCAGCCCGTCGCGCAGCGGCGCCGCGTGGTACGAGCCGACCTCCCCGGCACCGGCGGTGACCAGCCCGGCCAGCGCGGTGATCAGCTTGCGGGCCTCGTCCAGGTCCTTGTGCGCGGCGCCGTCCTCGGCGAGCCCGAGCTTGACCGCGGCGGCACTCATCAGGTGCACCGCCACCGTCGTGATCACCTCCACGGCGGGGACCTCGGCGATGTCGCGCGTCATCGCGTCGAAGTCGGGTCCTGCGTCGGCGCCGGGGCCGGTGTCGCTCATGAGGGCTCGCTTCCTGCTACGGGACCGTACGGGACCGGAGGCCACCCTAACCAGCGCGCCGCCCGCTCAGCGCAGCGGGAGCGGGTCCCCCGGCAGCGGGGTCTGTGGCGGCAGCAGGGCCAGGTCCAGGCCGCGGACCAGCCGGGCCCGCAGGACGGTGTCGGCGGCCAGGGCCGCGGCGAGGCGGCGGGCGACGTCGGCGGGGGCGGCGCCGGGGGCGGGGACCAGGGCCAGGGTGCCGTCGCCCTCGCCGGCGCGGGCCAGCGACGCGGCGGTCACGCCCGCGACGGCGCCGACCACGGCGGTCACGGCCGCGACGACGGCGGGGTCGGCCAGCGGGTCGGTGCTGCCGCGGCCCTCGGCGGCGGCGAGCAGCGCCGGGCCGGTCAGCTCGTACGGCACGGGGCCCGCGACGTCCAGGACGACGGTGTCGGCGCGCTCGGCGACGGCGGCGCGTACGGCCTGCGGCAGCGGTACGGCCACGGGACGGGCCTCGGGGTTCCAGCGGGCGAGCGCGGCGGTGCAGGTGAAGGCGGGCAACGCCCGCCGGCCGCCGGGGACTTCGAGGGTGGGCACGGCCATGTCGCTGGTCTTGTCGCGCCGCAGGCCGTCGGGCCCCTCCTCGGACTCGCCGAGCAGCGCGACGACGGGGACCAGCACCCGCGTTCCGGCGAGGGCGGTGAGCACCCGGGGCTCGGCCCCGGGGTCGCCGGGGTCCCGGGCGTACGCGGCCAGGGCGGCGGCGAGGCGGGGGTCGGCGGAGCCGTCGTCGGCGGCGAAGCCGGGGTCAGGGATGTTCTTCAGCGGCACCCGACGAGCGTAGCGGTGGCCCGTCGCCGGCCTGCGGGCGCGGTGGGGCGGCGGCGCCGGGCGGGGGCGCCGACCGCGGCGGTCCGGCCGGCGGCGGCGCGAAGGGCGGGGGCTCCGGGCCGCGCCAGACGCCGGGCGCACCGGGTCGCGGGCCGCGCCAGAGGAACCACGCGCCCGCGATCAGCCCCACGCCTATGACGCCCGCGGCGAGCGCCAGCCCGCCTGGCCCGTCGTCGTCGGGGGTGACGAGCACGGGCGCCGCGCCGAAGCGCTTCTCGTCGTACGAGGCCGCCGCCGGCTCCTGCGGCGCGGCCTTCAGCTCCCGCGCCGCCGCGACCGCCGCCGCGGCGTCCACCCGGCCGGCGCCCAGCTCGTCGCTGCGCCCGCCCTCGGGCGGGTCCTGCGCGGTGTCCCGCAGCAGGTCGCGGATCTGCCAGGGGGTGAGGTCGGGGTTGGCGGAGCGGACCAGCGCGGTGACGCCGGAGACGAACGCGGCGGCGGCGCTGGTGCCCCAGCCCTCGTAGTAGGTGCGGTCGGGGTCGGCGATGGCCACGTCGACGCCGGGGGCGGCGACGGTGGCGTACCAGTGCCTGGTGGAGAAGTCCGCGCGCTCGCCGGACCGGTCGACGGCGGTGACGGCGATGACGCCGGGGTAGGCCGCGGGGTACGAGATGCGGTCGCCCTTCTCGCCGCTGTTGCCGGCGGACGACACCACGGTCACGCCCTTGCGCAGCGCGTACTGCACGGCGGCGTCCTCGCCGGGCTCGGGGTGGGCGGACTTGCTGTCGTCGCCGAGGGAGAGGTTGATGACGTCGGCGCCGTTGTCGACGGCCCAGCGGATGCCGTCGGCGAGCGCGTTGCCGCGGGTGTCGCGGGCCTTGCCGCGCTGGGCGTCGCCGTCCTCCAGGATGACCCGTACCGGCAGGATCTTCGCCTCCGGCGCGACGCCCGTGACGCCCTCGTCGGCGCCGGGGCCGTGCCCGTGGGCGGCGATGATGCCGGCCATGGCGGTGCCGTGCCGGGCCCAGGAGTCGTCGCCGCGGCGGGCGCCGAAGCCGACGAAGTCCTTGGATGCCAGCACCTGTCCGGTGAGGTCGGGGTGGGTGGCGTCCACGCCGGTGTCGAGTACGGCGACGGTGATGCCGTCGCCGCGGGTGGTGTTCCACGCCTCGGGGGCGCGGACGCCGTCCAGGCCCCACTGGAGTTCCTGGAGGCCGTCCGCGTGCGCGGGGACGGTGGCGGTGCCGAGCAGGGCCGCGGCGGCGGTCAGCGCGGCGAGGAGCGCGGCGGGGCGGCGGCGTACGCGCGGCGGGCGGGTCACCGCGGGGACTCCGTCGCCCTGGCGGAGGTCTTGCGCAGGCCGCGCTCGACGCGGTCGGCGATGCCCTCGGTGTCGTGGCCGAGGCCGGCCTGCGCGGGCGCGGTGGTGGCGCCGGGGTGGACGGCCCCGTTGGCGGGCTCGGGCTCGGGGACGGCGCGGCCGTCGGCGAAGCCGGTGACGGCGTAGAGGACGACGGGGGCGTCGGACAGGACGCGTACGGTCCAGGTCGCGCGCTGCTCGTCGCCGAAGCCGGCGGCGGGGCCGGTCTCCGTGCCGTACGCGCGCGGCAGCATGTCCGTCCGCGCGCCCAGGTCCTCGTCCTCGAAGCGCTCCTCGAAGCGGCTCGTCTTCGCGGCGCCGGCCGCGGTGAAGACCAGCCCGACGGTGGTGACGCTGCTGCGGGTGGCGTCGGCGTACGTGGCGCGCAGCAGCTTCTCGCAGCCCAAGCGGCGCAACTCCCGCGCCAGCGCCGCGTCGAGGCCCTTCTTGCAGCCCGTGGGCGGGGCGACGGCGACGCGCACCCAGACCCGGTCGGCGCCGCCGGGGCCCGCGCCGTCGCCTTCGAGCCGGGGCGGGAAGAGCGTGTCGACGGGGGTGGTGTGCCACAGGTCGCGGGCCACCTCGTACGCACCGGGGCGGGCCTGCGCGCGGGGGCCGTCGCTGAGCAGGCTGCCGGTGGCGGCGCCGGCGACCAGCCCGACGCCGGTGACGAGCGCGACGGCGGCGGCCACGGTACGTGCGACGCTCCGCCGCTGCACGGTCGGCTCCGGCTCGGGGCGGGGGATGTCGGAGGGGAGCACGGACGCCATGTGCAGCGGGGCACCTACGGGCTTGGGAGGGACGGCGGGCACGGGCGGTGCGTACGGCCGCGGCGGGTGGTGCGGCGGCGTGGGCGAGGCGGACGCCGGGGATGCCGGGGACGCCGGGGTCGCGGGGGATGCCGCGCAGGCGGACGGGGCGGACGGCGGCGGGGGTTCGGCCGGCGGCGCGGGGCGCGGGGGCCGTACGGGCGCGGTGGCCGAAGCGGGTTCGGCGGCCGGCGCCGGGGCGCCGGCGGTGGCCGCGGTGCCCGCGGACTGCGCCGGCAGGGCGGGCAGGGCGGGCTCAGCGCCGGCCCGCGGCTTCGCCGCGGACGGGGAGTCCGGCGACGGCGGGGCCGCGGGCGTCTGCTCTGCGTCCGTGCTCAACAGCCCCCTCACTCCCCTCCTGTGAGTAGCCCCGGATGACCTGCGGACAGGCGCTCGCGACACTCTACTGGGCTCCCGCGACGGACGGTGCGCCGCCCGAATGCCTCATCCCGTCCGCACCCCCTACCGCCTCCCGGCCACGCGGTGGCAGGCTTCCCCCATGCCGGACCACACCGCCTTCATCCCTGATCACGCGGCCCTGCGCGCCCGCTACGACCGGGCGACCGCCGCGCTCGACGCCCCGTTCGCCGCCGTCGACACCGAGGCGTTCGACGCCAACGCCGCCGCTCTGGTGCGCCGCGCCGCGGGCAAGCCGGTCCGGGTGGCGAGCAAGTCGGTGCGCTGCCGGGCGCTGCTGGAGCGGGTGCTCGCCCGGCCCGGCTTCGCCGGGATCATGTCCTTCACGCTCGCCGAGTCGCTGTGGCTGGCGCGCTCCGGCTTCGAGGACGTGCTGCTGGCCTACCCGTCCGCCGACCGGGCCGGCTTCGCCGAGCTGGCCGGGGACCCGAAGCTCGCCGCCGCGGTGACGGTGATGGCCGACGACCCCGCGCAGTTGGACCTCGTGGACGCCGCCCGCGGGCGGGGGCGCGAGGAGGTGCGCGTCTGCCTGGAGCTGGACACCTCGCTGCGGCTGCTCGGCGGCCGGCTGCGCGTGGGCGCCCGCCGCTCGCCGCTGTCGGACGCGGCGGCGCTGGCGGCGGTGGCCCGCGAGGTGGTGCGCCGGCCGGGCTTCCGGCTGGTGGGCCTGATGGCGTACGAGGGGCACGTGGCCGGCGTCGGGGACGACGTGCGCGGGTCGCCGGTGCGTTCGCGCGGGATACGGCTGATGCAGGCCGCGGCCCGCCGGCAGCTCGCCGAGCGGCGGGCGGAGGCGGTGGCGGCGGTGCGCCGGCTGGCGGACCTGGAGTTCGTCAACGGCGGCGGTACGGGCAGCGTGCAGCACACCGCCGCGGAGGACGCGGTCACCGAGGTCGCCGCCGGCTCGGGGCTCTACCAGCCGCGGCTCTTCGACAACTACACGGCGTTCGACGGCCGCCCCGCCGCCGTCTTCGCCCTGCCCGTCGTACGCCGCCCGGGCGTCGGCGTCGTCACCGTCCTCGGCGGCGGCTACCCCGCCTCCGGTGCCCCGGGCGCCGACCGGCTGCCCGTGCCGTACCTGCCGGAGGGCCTGCGCTACGACCGGCAGGAGGGCGCCGGCGAGGTGCAGACCCCGCTGCTCGGCTCCCCGGCCGACGACCTGCTGGTCGGCGACCGGGTGTGGTTCCGGCACGCCAAGGCGGGCGAGCTGTGCGAGCGCTTCGACGCGCTGCACCTGATCGAGGGCGAGCGCGTCACGGAGGCCGTCGCGACGTACCGCGGCGAGGGCCGTACGTTCCTGTGAGCGCCCCCGCCCGGTGGCCGCACCCGCCCGGCGAGCGCCCCGCGCCTACAGGGGCGTGACGTAGGCGCCCGCGATGCCCCCGTCGACCAGGAACTCCGCGGCGTTGACGAACGACGCGTCGTCGCTGGCCAGGAACGCCACCGCCGCGGCGATCTCCTCCGCCTCCGCGAAGCGGCCCGCGGGGATGTGCACCAGCCGCCGGGCCGCGCGCTCCGGGTCCTTGGCGAACAGCTCTCGCAGCAGCGGGGTGTTGACCGGCCCCGGGCACAGGGCGTTGACGCGGATGCCCTCGCGGGCGAACTGCACGCCCAGCTCGCGGGACATGGCCAGCACGCCGCCCTTGGACGCGGTGTAGCTGATCTGGGAGGTCGCGGCGCCCATGACGGCCACGAACGAGGCGGTGTTGACGATGGAGCCGCGGCGCTGCCGCTGCATGTACGGGATGGCGGCCTTGCAGCACAGGTAGACGGAGGTGAGGTTGACCTCCTGCACGCGGCGCCAGGCGTCGATGCCGGTGAGCAGGATCGAGTCGTCCTCGGGCGGCGAGATGCCGGCGTTGTTGAACGCGACGTCGACCGAGCCGTACGTGTCGTACGCGGTCCGGAACAGCGCCTCGACGTCGTCCTGGACGGTGACGTCGGCGCGTACGAACAGCCCGCCGGCCGCCTCGGCCGCCGCCTTGCCCGCGGCCTCGTCGATGTCGGCGCACACGACGTGCGCGCCCTCGGCCGCAAGCCGGCGGGAGGTGGCCAGGCCGATGCCGCTGCCGGCTCCGGTGACGACGGCGGTGCGGCCGGGCAGCCGGCGGCAGACGGGGGTCTGGTCGGTCAACGTGCTCACTCCTCGGTGCCGATGAAGACGTTCTTGGTCTCGGTGAACGACGCGAGTGCGTCCGGGCCCAGCTCGCGGCCGAGGCCGGACTGCTTGAAGCCGCCGAAGGGCGTCCAGTAGCGCACGCTGCTGTGCGAGTTGACCGAGAGGTTCCCGGCGGCCACGGCGCGCGAGACGCGGATGGCACGGCCGGTGTCGCGGGTCCACAGCGAGCCGGACAGGCCGTACGGGCCGGCGTTGGCGAGGCGTACGGCGTCGGCCTCGTCGTCGAAGGCGTGGACGACGGCGACGGGGCCGAAGACCTCCTCGCGGCTGACCGGGGCGTCGGGCGGCGCGTCGGTGAGGACGGTGGCGGGGTACCAGTACCCGGGTCCGCCGGGGACGGTGCCGCGGATGGCGGCGGGCCGCGACTCGGGAACGTGGCCGCGGACCCGTTCGCGGTGGGCGGCGGAGATCAGCGGGCCCATCCGCGTGGCGGGGTCGGCGGGGTCGCCGGCGGTGAAGGCGAGGACGGCGGGCTCCAGCAGGGCGAGGAAGCGGTCGTACACGCTGCGCTGGACGAGGATGCGGCTGCGGGCGCAGCAGTCCTGGCCGGTGTTGTCGAGGAACGAGCCGGGGGCGGCGGCAGCGGCGCGCTCCAGGTCGGCGTCGGCGAAGACGATGTTCGGGCTCTTGCCGCCGAGTTCGAGGGTGACGCGCTTCACATGCTCCGCGCAGCGGGCGGCGATGCGCTTGCCGACGGCGGTGGAGCCGGTGAAGACGATCTTCGCCACGTCCGGGTGCTCCACCAGCGCCGCCCCCGCGACCGGTCCGGCGCCCGGCACGACCTGGAACAGCCCCTCGGGCAGGCCCGCTTCGAGCGCCAGCTCCGCGAGCCGCAGCGCGGTCAGCGGGGTGGTCTCGGCGGGCTTGAGCACGACGGCGTTGCCGGCGGCGAGCGCCGGGGCGGTGCCCCAGGCGGCGACGGGCATGGGGAAGTTCCACGGGGCGATGACGCCGACGACGCCGAGCGGTTCCGCGAAGGTGACGTTCAGCCCGCCGGCCACCGGGATCTGGCTGCCGGTCAGCCGCTCCACTCCCCCGGCGGCGTAGTCGAGGAGGTCGCGTACGTTGCCCGCCTCCCAGCGGGCGGCGGCGACCGGGTGACCGGCCTCGGCGACCTCCAGCCGGGCCAGCTCCTCGGTCCGGGCGTCGACCTCGGCGGCGAAGCGGCGCAGCAGCCGGGCGCGGTCACCGGGGGCGAGGGCGGCCCAGTGCCGCTGGGCCGCGGCGGCGCGGGCGACGGCGGCGCCGACCTCGGCGGGGCCGGCGGCCGGGACGGTGGCGACGGTCTCCTCGGTGGCGGGGTTGACGACGGTGTGCTCGTGCGGCACGGCGGGTGCCGCCGGTGTTGCGGGTGTTTCTGATGCCGGTGCTGCCAAGGGGTTCGACCTCACATGCGCTCGAAGGACCGGAAGCGTTCCCAGTCGGTGACGGCGGTGTCGTACGCCTCCTGCTCGACCCGCGCCATGTTGCGGTAGTGCCGTACGACGTCCTCGCCGAACGCCTCCCGGGCCAGGGTGCTGCCGCTCCACAGCTCGGCGGCGTCCCGCAGGGTGGCCGGGACGTGCGCGGCGTCGCCGGCGTAGGCGTTGCCGGTGCAGGCGGCGGGGAGTTCGAGCTTCTGCTCGACGCCGTGCAGCCCGGCGGCGATCATCCCGGCGACGGCGAGGTACGGGTTGACGTCGCCGCCCGGCAGCCGGTTCTCCAGCCGCAGCGAGGCGCCGTGGCCGACGACGCGGACGGCGCAGGTGCGGTTGTCGGGGCCCCAGGCGACGGCGGTGGGGGCGAAGGAGCCAGGGCTGAACCGCTTGTAGGAGTTGATGTTCGGGGCGTAGAGGAGCGTCAGTTCGGGCAGGCAGGCGAGCTGGCCGGCGACGAAGTGCCGCATGGTCTCGGACATGCCGTACGGGTCGGGCTCCTCGTCGGACCCACCGGGGGCGGCGAAGACGGGGGCGCCGTCGGCGTCGCGTACGGACAGGTGGATGTGGCAGGAGTTGCCCTCGCGCTCGTCGTACTTGGCCATGAAGGTCAGCGCCGTGCCCTCCTGGGCGGCGATCTCCTTGGCGCCGGTCTTGTAGATGCTGTGCTGGTCGCAGGTGGTCAGGGCGTCGTCGTAGCGGAAGGCGATCTCGTGCTGGCCGAGATTGCACTCGCCCTTGGCGGACTCCACGGTCAGGCCGGCGGCGGCCATCTCGTTGCGTATGCGGCGCAGCAGGGGCTCGATGCGGCCGGTGCCGAGGACGGAGTAGTCGACGTTGTACTGGTTGGCGGGGGTCAGGCCCCGGTACGCGCTGTTCCACGCCTGCTCGTAGGTGTCCTTGAAGACCATGAACTCCAGCTCCGTGCCCACGTACGCGGTCCAGCCGCGGGCGGCGAGCCGGTCGAGCTGGCGCCGCAGCACCTGCCGCGGGGAGGCGGTGACGGGCGCGCCGTCGTGCCAGGCGAGGTCGGCGGTGACCATGGCGGTGCCGGGGTGCCAGGGGATCCGGCGCAGGGTGGCGAGGTCGGGGTGCATGGCGAAGTCGCCGTAGCCGCGCTCCCAGGAGGACATGTCGTAGCCGTCGACGGTGTTCATGTCGGCGTCCACGGCCAGCAGGTAGTTGCAGCCCTCGGTGCCGTGCGCCAGGACCTCGTCGAGGAAGAAGGGGGCGGCGAAGCGCTTGCCCTGGAGCCGGCCCTGCATGTCGGTGAAGGCCAGGACTACGGTGTCCAGCTCACCGGCGTCGACGAGCCGGTGCAGCTCGGACACGGGCAGCGCGGGGGTGCGGTCGGAGTCGGTCACGGCTCGGTCTCCTCTTCTGCGGACGTCTTAAGGTAGGCGTGGATACCTTTGGTTGTGAAGTAGGCCGGGGCAGCGGGTCGGGAGGGCGGGGTCGGGATGAGAGCGTTCACCAGCGCGGCGGCCGGTGACGGGCTGCGGACCGTACTGCGTCCGGTGCGCGCGGGCAACGGCTTCGAGGAGGCGCTGGAGCAGATACTCCAGGTGCTGCGGCTGGGCCTGGTGCCGCCGGGCGGGCGGCTGCCCGCGGAGCGCGAGCTGGCCGAGCGGCTGCGGATCAGCCGGGTGACGCTGCGGGACGTGCTGAAGGTGCTCCAGGACGAGGGCCTGGTGGAGAGCCGCCGGGGGCGCTACGGGGGCACGTTCGTACGGGAGCGCACGCCCGCGCGCCGGGACGCGCAGGAGGAGTTGCGCCGGCGCACGGAGCGTACGGACCTGGAGGACGTGCTCCGCTTCCGCGAGGTGCTGGAGACCGGCGCCGCGGAGCTGTGCGCCGGCACCGGGCTCGCGGCGGAGCAGCGGGCGCGGCTGCGCGCCGCGCTCCAGGCCACCCAGGACGCGCCGCTGGGCGACTACCGGCGGCTGGACACCCTGCTGCACCTGACGCTGGCCGAGCTGGCGGGCTCGCCGCTGCTCGCCGCGCAGTACGCGGCCGTACGCGCCACCGTCAACGACCTGTTGGACTGCATCCCGCTGCTGGTCAGGAACCTGGAGCACAGCCAGGCGCAGCACGCCGCGCTCGTCGGGGCGGTGCTCGGCGGCGACCCCGGCGCCGCCCGCGAGGCGATGCGGGAGCACTGCGCCGGCACGGCGGCGCTGCTGCGCGGCTTCCTGGGCTGAGCGCCGCCGGCCGGCGCCGGGCCGCGTAACAGGACGTTCATGCACGGGGCTTGCGCTCGTCACGTCGGCGCCGCAAAGGTATGGGGCCACACCAATACCGGTTCTCACGTCCGTTGAGGCAGGAGCGGCACCATGAGCGAAGGCACCGAGTCCCGCACCGCACCGCCCGGCCCCCGGGCCGCTCCCGACGCCGGCCCCGGCGCCGCCCCCGGCTCCGGCCCCGCCCCGCACGCCGCCGCGGACGACGCCTACCTCAAGCGCCGCGCGCTGCGCGCCGGCAGCGCCGGGCCGCTGCTGCTCACCGGCCTCGGCGTGGCGTACGTCGTCTCCGGCGACTTCTCCGGCTGGAACTTCGGCCTGGCGGAGGGCGGGTTCGGCGGCCTGGCCATCGCCGCGCTGCTGATGGGCGTGATGTACACCTGCCTGGTCTTCGCCCTCGCCGAGCTGGCCGCCGTCCTGCCCACCGCGGGCGGCGGCTACGGCTTCGCGCGCAAGGCGCTGGGCCCCTGGGGCGGGTTCATGACCGGGACGGCGATCCTCATCGAGTACGTCCTCGCGCCGGCCGCGATCGTCATCTTCATCGGCGACTACGTCGAGTCCCTGGAGCTGTTCGGGCTCACCTCCGGCTGGCCCGTCTACCTCGCCTGCTTCGCGATCTTCCTCGGCATCCACCTGTGGGGCGTCGGCGAGGCGCTGCGCTTCAGCCTCGTCGTGACCGCCGTCGCGGTCGCGGCGCTGCTCATCTTCGCCATCGGCGCGATCACCGAGTTCAGCGCCGGCTCGCTGAACGACATCCCCGTCGACTCCGGCGCCTTCGGCGCCAACTCCTGGCTGCCGTTCGGGATCATGGGCATCTGGGCGGCGTTCCCGTTCGGGATGTGGTTCTTCCTCGGCGTCGAGGGGGTGCCGCTGGCCGCGGAGGAGACCAGGAACCCGTCCCGTACGCTGCCGCGCGCGATGGCCTGGGCGATGGGCATCCTGCTGCTGCTCGCCGTCGTCACCTTCATCACCGCGGCCGGCGCCCGCGGCTCGGCGGCCGTGCAGGGCGCGGGCAACCCGCTGGTCGAGGCGCTGCAACCGGACGGCGAGGCGACCGCGCTCAGCCGGTTCGTCAACTACGCGGGCCTCGCCGGGCTCGTCGCGTCGTTCTTCTCCCTCATCTACGCCGGCTCGCGGCAGCTCTTCGCGCTCTCCCGGGCCGGCTACCTGCCCCGCGTCCTCTCCCTCACCTCCCGCCGCAAGGCCCCGTACCTGGGCCTGCTCGTGCCCGGCGCGATCGGCTTCGCGCTGGCGGCCGGCACCGGGGACGGGGCGCGGATGCTGAACGTCGCGGTGTTCGGGGCCACCATCTCGTACGCGCTGATGGCGCTCTCGCACATCGTGCTGCGCCGCCGCGAGCCCGGGCTGCACCGCCCTTACCGCACTCCCGGCGGGGCGGTGACGTCCTCGGTGGCGTTCGTGCTCGCGCTGTCGGCGCTGGTGGCGACGTTCCTGGTGGACAGGTGGGCGGCCATGATCGCGGGCTGCGTATACGCGGTGGCCGTGGGATATTTCGCCCTCTACAGTCGGCACCGTCTGGTCGCGGCGGCGCCCGAGGAGGAGTTCGCGGCGCTGGCCGAGGCGGAGGCGGAACTGGAGCGCTCCTAGGCGAAGCGGAGGAGACCTGATGACCCGGCCCCTGATCGGCATCTCCACCTACCTCGTCGACGAGGCCCGGTGGGGTCGGTGGCGCCTGCCCGCCGCCCTGCTGCCCGCCGGGTACCACCGCCTGGCCCAGCGCGCCGGCGGCCTTGCGGCCCTCCTCCCGCCGGACGACCCCGCCCGCGCGGCGGAGACGCTGCGCCGCCTTGACGGCCTGGTCGTCGCGGGCGGCCCGGACCTGGACCCCGCCCGCTACGGCGCCCCCGCGGACGCCCGGACGGACGCCGTCACCCCCACCTCCCGCGAGCGGGACGCCTGGGAACTGGCCCTGGTCGACGCGGCGCTGGCCGCGGAGCTGCCGCTGCTGGGGGTCTGCCGCGGGGCCCAGGTGCTGAACGTCGCCCGCGGCGGCACGCTGTGCCAGCACATGGAGGGCCACCGCGAGAGCCCGGGCGTCTTCGGCGCACACGAGATCAAACCGGTCCCGGGCACCCGGCTCGCCGCGCTGCTGCCGGAGGCGGTGACGGTCCCGGCGTACCACCACCAGGCGATCGCGGAACTGGGCGACGGCGTGATCGCCTCCGCGTACGCGGCGGACGGGGTGGTGGAGGCGGTGGAGCTGCCGGACGCGGGGGCCTTCGCGCTGGGCGTCCAGTGGCACCCGGAGATGGGCGAGGACGTGCGGGTGATGCGGGGCCTGGTGGAGGCGGCGGGCTGAGCCCCTCAGTCCCCGGGCTTGCGGACGATGCCGCCGTACTCGTAGACCGGCTTGGCGTGCTTCGTCGTACCCAGATAAGGCGCGAGCACCGGGTCGACGGGGGCCAGCGGCGGCTGGAACCGGTCGGGCCGCCAGTCGACCAGATCCACCAGCCCAGGCTCCACGGGTTCGAGCCCCGCGACCAGGGCATCGACCTCGGCCGGCGTGCGGGTCTGCCACGGGATGCCCTTGGCGCGGACGCTCGCGGTCATCGCGGCGCTGGTGGCGGCGTCGTCGGTCGCCACCTGCGACAGGCACACGCAACTGCCGGGCCGGGCGCGGTCGAGCACGGCGCCGAGCACGCCGACGGGGTCGTCCTCGTCGGGTACGTGGTGCATGACCGACAGGTAGAGCACGGCGAGCGGCTCGTCGAAGTCGATGAGCCGGCCGACGGTCGGGTCGTCGAGGATGGCGGCGGGCTCGCGCAGGTCGCCGTCGACGACGATGGTGGAGTCGTCCTCGGCGAGCAGCGCGCGGCCGTGGGCGAGGACGATGGGGTCGTTGTCGACGTACACGACGCGGGCGTCGGGGGTGAAGCGCTGGGCGACCTGGTGGACGTTGTTGTCCGTGGGCAGCCCGCAGCCCATGTCGAGGAACTGGCGGATGCCGGCCTCCTGCACGAGCCAGCGCACGGCCCGGAAGAGGAACAGGCGGTTCTCGCGGGTGATGTCGAGCCCGGCGGGGAACTCCTGGAGCTGCCTGAGGGCGAACTCCCGGTCCACGGCGTAGTTGTCCTTGCCGCCCAGCAGCCAGCCGTAGACACGGGCGGACGTCGGCCGGTCGACGGACACGCCGGGTATGAAGGACTGGTCGTCTGCTGACACCACGCGCTCCCCGCGTCACTCGACGCCTCGACGATCAAGCTCAGGTGGGAACGAGGGTAACGCAGCGGGCCGGTGGATGCAGAGGGTACGGGAGTGCAAGGCGCAGCCCTGTCGGGGGGCTCGGGGACGGGGCCGCGAGGAGGCGGCAAGAGGCACATCCGGGGCGCCCCGGCCGCCCCGGGCCCGGCCGGCGCCCGCGCCCGTACGGCATCCGGCGGCACTCGGGCCCGTGCGACGCCCGGCTACGAGCCCGGCCCCGCTGTCGTTCTCGTCAGGGACAACAGGTCGCGGGCCGGGCCCGTGGGGCGCTGGCCGCGGGGCCAGACCGCCCGGAGTGCCCGGGTCAGGTCCAGGCCCGCCACCTCCACCGCCACCAGCCGCCGCGCCGCCACCTCGTCCGCCACCGCCAGCTCCGACAGCACCGCCGGCCCCGCCCCCGTCACCGCCGCCGACTTCACCGCCGTCGTCGACGCCAGCTCCAGCAGCGGCACCCCCAGCCCGCCGTACGGGGCCAGCGCCCCGTCCAGCACCTGCCGCGTACCCGAGCCCTGCTCCCGCAGCACCAGCGCCGCCCCCGCCAGCTCCGCCGGCGGCAGCCGGCGCCGCCGCGCCCAGGCGTGCGACGGCGCGACCACGACCAGCAGCCGGTCGTGCCCGATGACCGCGCCGTCCAGCCCCTCCGGCGCCGCCGCGCCCTCGACGAACCCCAGGTCCGCCGCCCCGTCCCGGACCTGCGACGCCACCGCCACCGAGTTGCCCGCCAGGAGCGACACCGCCGTCTCCGGCCGCGCCGCGCGCAGCGCGACCAGCCACCCCGGCAGCAGGTACTCCGCGACGGTGAGGCTCGCCGCCACCCGCAGCCGCGAGTCCCGCCGGGCGCGCAGCGCCTGCGCGCCCGCGTCGAACGCCTCCGCGGCCTCCACCACCCGCCGGGCCCACTCCGTCACGACGCCGCCCGCCTCGGTGAGCCGCGAGCCGGCCGGCGAGCGGTGCACGAGCGCGACGCCGAGCCGGCGCTCCATCGACCGGATACGGGCGCTGGCCGCGGGCTGGCTCACGCCGACGGCCTTCGCCGCCCGCCCGAGGCTGCCCAGCCGGGCGACGGCGAGCAGCAGCTCCAGCGCCGCCAGGTCCGGCACCCGGCGGGCCAGCGACGCCTCCGGGGCGTCCCCGGCCTCGTACTCGCTCATAACCCCACCTTATGGGCCGATAGAGAAGCGGTCCCTACCAGCCAACCCGCGCCCCCGGCGAGGCTGACACCATGGCCGCCACCACGCTCGTCCGCCCGCGCCCTCGCCCCGGCCCCCGTCCCGGCCCCGGCTCCCGCCGCGACGCCGCCCGCGAGCGCCGGCCGTTCACCCGCGACCTCGGCCCCCAGTGGTACGCCTGCGTCATGGGCACCGCCATCGTCGCCACCGCCGGCGCCGCGGTCGGCCTGCCGGACGCCGCGCTCCTGCCCGTCTGGGCACTCTCCGCCGTCCTGCTCGCCACGCTGCTGGCCGCGCGCGCCGTGCACTGGGCCCGGCACGCCGAC
Organism: Streptomyces sp. 184; assembly: GCF_045781775.1. NCBI lineage: Bacteria > Bacillati > Actinomycetota > Actinomycetes > Kitasatosporales > Streptomycetaceae > Streptomyces > Streptomyces sp. 184. Next base: position 5,073,546 of record NZ_CP123230.1, read on the forward strand.
CGCGCCCGCGCGCACCTCGCCGATCCGGCGGTCGCGCCGTTCTACGGATGCCTGTCGATGGCCCTGCTCGCGGTGGGCGCCGCGACGACGGCGGCGGGCGCGCGGGTGACCGGCGCGGACGCCGCGTTCGCCGTCAACGCCGCGCTGTGGATGGCCGGTACCGCGGTGGGTCTCGTGGCGGCCGTCGCCGTGCCGTATCTGATGGTCGTACGCCACCGTGTGCGGCCCGGCGGCGCCTCCCCCGTGTGGCTGCTGCCGGTGGTGGCGCCGATGGTGTCGGCCGCGACGGGCCCGGCGCTGGCGCCGCGGCTGCCGGCCGGGCAGTGGCGGGAGTCGCTGGTGCTGGGGTGCTTCGGGATGTTCGGGATGAGCCTGCTGGCGACGCTGATGATGCTGCCGCTGGTGTTCGCCCGGCTGGTGGAGCGGGGGCCGCTGCCGCTCGCGCTGACACCGGCGCTGTTCCTGGTGCTGGGCCCGCTCGGGCAGTCGACGACGGCGGCGGGGGCGCTGGCGGACGGCTCGGCGGCGGTGCCGGGCGCGTTCGCGACGCTGTACGGGGTGCCGGTGCTGGGCTTCGCACTGCTGTGGCTGGCGGTGGCGGGGGCGCTGGTCGCACGCGCGGTGCGGCGCGGCATGCCGTTCGCACTGACGTGGTGGGCGTTCACGTTCCCCGTGGGCACGTGCGTGACGGGCGCGGCGAGCCTGGCGGAGCACACCGGGCTCGCGGCGTTCCGCGGGCTGGCGGTGCTGCTGTACGGGCTGCTGGTGGCGGCCTGGCTGACGGCCGCGGTACGTACGGGGGCGGCCGTGGCCCGCGGCGACCTGCCGGCGGGCCCGGTGGGCGGCGGCCCGTCGCCGTAGCCTGAAGGGCATGGCACGCAGGCGGGTGGTTTCCCTGGTTCCGTCGCTGACCGAGGCGATCGCCGTATCGGCGCCCGGCGCGCTCGTCGGCGCCACCGACTGGTGCGGCCACCCGGCAGGGCTCGATGTCGTGAGGGTGCGCGGGACCAAGAACCCGGACGTCGGGCGGATCGTCGCGCTGGCGCCCGACCTGGTCCTCGCCAACGAGGAGGAGAACCGCGAGCCCGACCTCGCCGCGCTGCGGGCGGCCGGTCTCGACGTGCTGGTCACCGAAGTCCGCACGCTGGCGCAGGCGTTCACCGAGCTGGCGCGGGTGCTGGCGGCGTGCGGGGCCCCGGCGCGGCCGGAGTGGCTGGACGCCGCCCGGGCGGCGTGGCGGGACCTGCGGCCGCCGGCGGGGCGTGAGCGGCGGGCGGTGGTGCCGGTGTGGCGGCGGCCGTGGATGGTGCTGGGCCGGGAGACGTTCGCCGGGGACCTGCTGGCGCGGCTGGGGGTGGAGAACGTGTACGCGGGGCACGCGGAGCGGTATCCGCGGGTGCCGCTCGCGGAGCTGCGCGGAAGCGGGGCGGAGCTGGTGGTGCTGCCGGACGAGCCGTACGCGTTCGCGGCGGACGACGGCCCGGAGGCGTTCCCGGAGACGGCTTCGGCGCTGGTCAGCGGGCGCCATCTGACGTGGTACGGACCGTCGCTGGCGGCGGCGCCGCAGGTGCTGGGCGCGGCGCTGCGCGGGGCGTAGGGAAGTCGGCAGCCGAGCGCCCCGCCACCCCCCGGGAGGGGGACGGCGGGGCGCCCGGCGTCGGACCGTCGGTCAGGACAGCGGTGCGATCCTGTCGATGACCTTCGGGTTGTCGTCCATCCACTTGCGGGCGGACTCCTTCTCCTTGCCCTCCCCGCCGTTCTGGATCTCGACCTCCAGCGAGGACAGCTCCTCCTCGGAGAGCTTGAAGTCCTTCAGCCACTCGTGGAACTCCGGGAAGTCCTCGGCGAAGTCCTTCTTGGCCACGGTGTGGATGTCGTCGCCCTCGCCCCAGGCCCCCTTCGGGTCCTCCAGCTTGGTCAGGTCCCACTTGCCGTAGGCCCAGTGCGGCGACCACAGCGTGACGACGATGGGCTCCTTCTTGTCGTACGCGCGCTCCAGCTCGGCGAGCATCGAGGAGGTGGACGAGGAGACGACCTCCCAGTCCTCCAGGCCGTACTCGCCCACGACCTTGTCCTTGAGGATCCCCATCATCCCGGCACTCGCCTCGATGCCGATGATCTTCCCCTCGAACTCGCCCTTGTGATCCTTCAGATCCTCAAGCGACTTGATGTCCTTCATGTACGACGGAACGGACAACTCCAGCGTCGTGGGCCCGTACCAGGAGCCTATGTCGGTGAGGTCGTCGCCGAATCTCTCCCAGTACTGCTCGTGCGTGACCGGTAGCCAGGCGTCGAACTGCACGTCCATCTGGCCCTCGGCGAGCGCCGTGTAGAGCGGGCCGGGGTCGAGCTGCTTGACGTTGGTCTTGTAGCCGCGGTCCTCCAGCACGTTCTGCCACAGGTACGTGGACGCGATGGCCTCGTCCCACGGGAAGTAGCCGAGGTTCACGGTCTTGCCCGCGTCCTTGCCCTGCGTGCCGCCGCTGCCGCCCTTGGGCAGCGGGGCCATCTTGTCGACGTAGCCCTCGTTCTTCTCCAGCCAGTCGCGGACGGCCTGCTGCTCGTTGCCCTCCCCGGCGTCGACGATCATCTCCTCCAGGCTGGTGAGCTCCTTCTCCTTCATGGTGAAGTCGCGCAGCCACTCGGCGACGACGGGCTCGTCCTTCGCGAAGCCCTTGCGGGCGGTGGTGTGCACGTCGTCACCGGAGCCCCAGGCGCTCTTGGGGTCCTCCAGCTTGGTCATGTCGTACTTGCTGTACGCCCAGTGCGGCGACCAGAGCGTGACGACCACCGGCTCCTCGGCCTGGTAGGCGCGCTCCAGCTCGGCGAGCATCGAGGAGGTGGACGAGGAGACGACCTCCCAGTCCTCCAGGCCGTATTCATTGACGACCTTGTCCTTGAGGATCCCCATCATCCCGGCACTCGCCTCGATGCCGATGATCTTGCCCTCGAACTCGCCCTTGTGATCCTTCAGATCCTCAAGCGACTTGATGTCCTTCATGTACGACGGGACGGACAGCTCCAGCGTGGTGGGCCCGTACCAGGAGCCCATGTCCTCCATCTTGTCGCCGAACTTCTCCCAGTACTGCTCGTGCGTGACGGGCAGCCAGGCGTCGGTCTGGAAGTCGACCTGACCCTCGGAGACGGCGGTGAAGAGGGGGCCGGGGTCGAGCTGCTTGGTCTCGGCCTCGAAGCCGCGCTGCTCCAGCACCTCCTGCCACAGGTAGGTGGAGGCGATGCCCTCGTCCCAGGGGATGTAGCCGATGTCGATCTGGCGGCCCTGGCCGACGTCCGTGGAGGCGGCTGCCTGCTGGGTGCCCTCGTCGTCGTCGGATTCGGCCAGGTTCAGCCCGCCGGCGAGCAGCGCCAGCACGACGATGCCGACGGTGGCGATCGCGGTGGTGGGCTTGTAGTGCAGGAACTTCCACCGGTCGACCGCGGCGGCGGTCTTGGCCAGCGCACGCCGGCCCAGCGGCGAGACGCGCTGGTTGAGCGCGCCGGTCATCCGGTCCAGGTACATGGCGAGGATGACGACGACCAGGCCGCTCTCGAAGCCGGTGCCGATGGCGACCCGGGTGACGGCGTTGTAGACGACCTCGCCGAGGCCGCCGCCGCCGACCATGCCGGCGATGACGACCATGGACAGCGCGAGCATGATCACCTGGTTGACGCCGGCCATGATCGTCGGCAGCGCCAGCGGGAGCTGCACGCGGCGCAGCGTGTCGGCGGGCTTGGTGCCGAACGCCTCGGCGGCCTCGACCAGTTCGGCGTCGACCTGCCGGATGCCCAGCTCGGTCATGCGCACGCCGGGCGGCATGGCGAACACGATGGTCGCGATGATGCCCGGGGTGATGCCGATGGAGAAGAAGATGACGCCCGGGATCAGGTAGACGAAGGCGGGCATCGTCTGCATGAAGTCGAGCAACGGCCTGACGGCGGTGCTGACGACCTTGTTACGGGCCGCCCAGATGCCCAGCGGCACGGCGACCACCACGGTGATGGCGGTGGCTACCAGCACCATCGACAGGGTTTCCATGGCCTCCGGCCACAGTTGCACCGAGTCGACGATGGCGAAGCCGGCGAACGCGAGCACCGCGGGCAGCGGGCCGCGCAGCCAGAAGGCGATCACGGCGAAGATGCCGGCCATGACGAGCGGTTCCGGCGCGTCGAGGACGGCGTTGACGCCGTCGTACATGCCGGTGAGGACCGTGTCGATGAAGTCGAAGAGCCAGCCGAGGTGGTCCTTGAGCCAGTCGACGACCGACTCGACCCGGGACCCGAAGTCGATCTCAGGCACCGGCGATCACCTTTTCGCCCTCGTCGTCGCCGGCCTGGTCGCCGAGGATGGACAGCAGCCGGCCGCGCTCGACGAGGCCGACGAGGTCGCCGTCCGCGTCGGTGACGCCGACGGCGTCGTCGCCGGTCGCGAACGGACCGAACAGCTCGGCGACGGGGGTGTCCTCGGTGACGCTGACGGGCGCGGCGAGGCGCAGCTCCTTCGGGGAGAGGCCGTCCTGCGGCTCCTCCATGATGGAGCCGGCGGTGAGCACCCGGGTGCGGTCGACGTCCTCGACGAAGCGGCGGACGTAGTCGTCGGCGGGCCGGACGAGGATGTCCTCGGGGGTGCCGATCTGGACGATGCGGCCGTCGCGCATGACGGCGATGCGGTCGCCCAGGCGCATGGCCTCGTTCAGGTCGTGGGTGATGAAGACGATGGTCTTCTTCAGCTTGGACTGGAGCTCGATGAGCTGGTCCTGCATGTCGCGCCGGATCAGCGGGTCGAGGGCGCTGAAGGACTCGTCCATGAGCAGCAGGTCGGCGTTGGTGGCCAGCGCGCGGGCCAGGCCGACGCGCTGCTTCATGCCGCCGGACAGCTCGTCGGGCCACTGGTGCTCCCAGCCCTTCAGGCCGGTCAGCTCCAGGGCCTCGGTGGCGCGCTGCTCGCGCTCCGCCCGGGGTATGCCCTGGACCTCCAGCCCGTACGCGGCGTTCTCCAGGACGCTGCGGTGCGGGAAGAGCGCGAAGTGCTGGAAGACCATGCTGATCTTCGTGGAGCGCACCTCGCGGAGTTGGCGGTCGGTCAGCGACGTCAGGTCCTGGCCGTCGAAGAGCACCCGGCCCGACGTGGTGTCGAGCAGCCCGTTGAGCATGCGCAGCAAGGTGGACTTGCCGGACCCGGAGAGGCCCATGACCACGAATATCTCGCCGGACTCGACGGTGAACGAGGCGTCCACCACCGCGGCGGTTGTGCCCTTCTTGCGAAGTTTCTCGCGGTCTTCGCCCGCCTCTAGCCTGGCGACCGCGTCCTCTGGCCGTTTACCGAACACCTTGTAGAGGTGCTCCGCCTGGAGCCTGCTCACATACACCTCACGCCTCGAACGGAAAAATCGACCTGCCTCCCCCGTCGGCAGGTCGTGGAGTGACGCGGGTTCTGCCCGTGTGCTCACCGAATTGTCCGTGTATAAACCATCGGTTCACTCCACCTCCGCCGCTGCCCAGGATGGCGATGTCCAAACCATTGCGTGACCCAGTTCACATCTCGATCGCGTTTGGTCGCGGCGCATACGGCATCATCAGGGGATGACCCGACGCCTGATGCTGCTCGACACGGCCAGCCTCTACTTCCGCGCGTACTTCGGCGTACCGGAATCGGTCACGGCCCCGGACGGCACTCCCGTGAACGCCGTGCGGGGGCTGCTCGACTTCATCTCCCGCCTCGTCGCCGACCACCGCCCGGACGACCTCGTCGCGTGCATGGACGCGGACTGGCGCCCGCAGTGGCGGGTGGACCTCATCCCGTCGTACAAGGCGCACCGGGTCGCCGAGGAGCACCCCGGCGAGGCGGAGGCGGACGAGGAGGTCGTGCCGGACACGCTGTCGCCGCAGGTGCCGGTCATCGAGGAGGTGCTGGACGCCCTCGGCATCGCGCGGGTGGGCGTGGCCCCGTACGAGGCGGACGACGTGATCGGCACGCTCACGGCGCACGCGACCGGGCCGGTGGACATCATCACCGGCGACCGCGACCTCTTCCAGCTCATCGACGACGCCCGCGGGGTACGGGTGGTGTACCCGGTCAAGGGCGTCGGCAACGCCACCGTCCTGGACGGGGCGGCGCTGCGCGAGAAGTACGGCGTCGACGGCTCCGGCTACGCCGACCTGGCCCTGCTGCGCGGCGACCCCAGCGACGGCCTGCCGGGCGTGCCCGGCATCGGCGAGAAGACCGCCGCCAAGCTCCTCGACGCGTACGGCGACCTCGCCGGCATCATGGCCGCCGTCGGCGACCCGTCCTCGCGGCTCACCCCGGCGCAGCGGCGCCGGCTCGACGAGGCGCGGCCGTACGTCGAGGTGGCGCCGAAGGTGGTGCGGGTCGCGGCCGACGTGCCGCTGCCGGCGTACGACCCGGCGCTGCCGCGCACGCCCCGGGATCCGGAGCGGCTGGCGGCGCTCGCGAAGCGCTGGGGGCTCGGGGGCTCGCTGGAGCGGCTGCTGACGACGCTGCGCGGCTGAGGCGGGGCCCCGGACGGGGCACGCCGGTCGGTTTCCGGCCACGGAACGATCGCCGGGGTGTTAGGTTAGGTAACCCTAACTTCCCTTCGTCCCGGAGGTTCACGTGGCAGACCGCCCCACCGGCCGGAAGCGCCAGGTCCACACCGCCCGCGTGGTGCGCACCGAGCAACTCACCCCGCACATGGTGCGCGTGGTCCTCGGCGACGAGGAGTTGCCCGGCTTCACGGCGGGCGAGTGGACCGACCACTACGTCAAGCTCCTCTTCCCCGCGCCGGGCGCGGAGTACCCCGAGCCGTACGACCTGGAGGCCATCCGCCGCGACCTGCCCCGCGACCGGTGGCCGCTGATGCGCACGTACACCGTGCGCGACTGGGACCCCAAGGCGCGCGAGCTGGCCCTGGACTTCGTCGTGCACGGCGACGCCGGCGTGGCCGGCCCGTGGGCGCTGCGCGCCCGGCCGGGCGAGGTGGTGCGCTTCCTCGGCCCCGGGGGCGCGTACGCGCCGAGCCCGGCCGCCGACTGGCACCTGCTGGCGGGCGACGAGAGCGCGCTGCCGGCCATCGCCGCCTCGCTGGAGCGCGTCCCCGACGGCGCCGTGGCGCACGTGCTGATCGAGGTCGCCGACGCGGCCGAGCGCCAGCCGCTGGCCGCCCCCGAAGGCGCCGGGGTCACCTGGCTGTACCGCGACGGACGGCCGGTGGGCCGGGCCCTCGTGGAGGCGGTGAAGGCGCTGGACTTCCCGCCCGGCCGCGCGCACGCCTTCGTGCACGGCGAGGCCGCAATGGTCAAGGAGCTGCGCCGGCACCTGCGGCTGGAGCGGGAGATGCCGCGCGAGCAGTTGTCGATCTCCGGCTACTGGCGGCTCGGCCACGACGAGGACGGCTGGCAGTCCTCCAAGAAGCAGTGGAACGAGGCCGTCGAGCGCGAGCAGGAGGGTACGGAGCCGGCCGCCGGCTCCGTACCCTGAGCCCCGCGGGGCGGCTCAGACGGATCGCTGGTACGTACGGAACGTCCGGGTGGACAGCCACACCGCCGCCACCGCCACCGCCAGCAGCGCGCCGCACCGCCCCAGCACCTCGCCCCAGTCCGGGTCCGCCGACAGCGCGCCCCGGCCGGCCACCACCGCCCAGTCGACGGGGTTGAAGTCGGCGACGTGCCGCATCCAGGAGGGCATCAGCGCCGGCGCCATGAACGACGAGGACAGGAACGTCAGCGGCAGCAGCAGGAACGTGTTGACGCCGATGATCGACTCGCGCTGCCGCACCACCATGCCGATCGCGTTGGACATCGCCCCGAAGACGGTGCCCAGCAGGATCGCCGCCACCACCAGCACGAGCAGCCCGACGGCCCCGCCCGCGTAGTCGGCGCCGGCGAGCAGCCCGAGCAGGACGATCACGACCGCCTGCACGAGCACGCTGAGGCCGTTGTTGATCACGTTGGCGTTCATCAGCGCCCCGCGGCTGACCGGGGTGGTCAGGAAGCGGTTGAGGGTGCCGCGCTCGATCTCCTCCAGCGTGCCCATGCCGGCCCACATGCTGGAGCTGAGCGCGGTCATCACGACCACGCCGGGGATGAGGTAGTCCAGGTACGAGCCGGTGCCGAAGCCCGGCAGGTCGGTGATCTTCTTGAACAGGTTGCCGAAGAGGAAGAGCCAGATCACCGGCTGGAGCAGGGTGATCAGCAGGTACGCCGGCTGCCGCACGAACGCGGTCAGCTGGCGCTGCGTCATGTACCAGGTCTGGGCGGCGACGGCGCTCATCGCGCACCCCCCGCGGCCACGGCGGCCGGCGGGGCGCCGGCGGCGCCCGCGCTGTCCGCGTCGGCGAACCGGCGGCCGGCGTAGCGCAGGTAGACGTCGTCCAGCGAGGGCCGGGCGACGGTCACCGCGGCCACCTCGGCGCCCTCGCGCTCCAGCGCGGCCAGCACCCGCGGCACCGCGGCGGCGCCGTCCGCGGCCCGGGCGCTCAGCCTGCGCCCGTCGAGCACCGCCTCGCGTACGCCCGCGAAGTCGGCCAGCGCGGCCCGCAGCAGCCCGGCGTCCACCTCCCCCGGCGCGCGGGCGAGTTCGACGTGCACGGCGTCGCCGCGCAGCTCGCCCTTCAGCTCGTCGGGCGTGCCCTCGGCGACCACGCGCCCGCGGTCGACGATGGCGATGCGCTCGGCGAGCCTGTCGGCCTCGTCCAGGTAGTGCGTGGTCAGCACGATGGTCAGCCCCTCGCCGCCGGCGAGCCGGGCGATCTCCCCCCACATCGCGGTACGGGCCTCGGGGTCAAGGCCCGTCGTCGGCTCGTCCAGGAACAGCACCTCGGGCCGGTGCACCAGGCCCAGCGCCACGTCGAGGCGCCGCTGCATGCCGCCGGAGTAGCCGCGCACCAGGCGGCGCGCGGCGCCGGCCAGGTCGAAGCGCTCCAGCAGCTCGTCGGCGCGGCGGCCGAGCGGGGCGCCGCGCAGCCCGTACAGCCGGCCCTGCAAGAGCAGGTTCTCGCGTCCGGTGGCCATCGGGTCGGCGCCCGACTTCTGCGCCACGACGCCGATCGCGCGCCGGACCCGGGCGGGGCGGCGCAGCACGTCGTGGCCGGCGACGGTCGCGGTGCCGCCGTCGGGCCGGGCCAGGGTGGTGAGGATCTTGACGGTGGTGGACTTGCCGGCGCCGTTCGGGCCGAGCAGCCCGAAGACCGTGCCGGGCCCGACGGCCAGGGACATGCCGTCCAGGGCCGTGACGCCGTGGGGATAGGTCTTGGTCAGCTCGCGCGCCTCGACGGCGAGCGTCCCGTTTCCGGGCATGGCGAACTCCGCTCTCGCATGATGTGCGTGGGTCTGCCGGACGATCGGCGAAAGCGGAGCCTGGCTATCCTGGGGTGTGCCGCACCTCGGCGCCCGGCGCCTGCTCTCGCGCAGGTCCGGTTGTTCGGGGTCCGTCCCGGCGGGCTGTTGGCGCAGCCCGCCGGGACGCATTTCCTCCGGGCCGCTACGGGCCCTTCCTCGTGTCGTACGTCTCCTGCGCGGCGCCGGGCGTCCCGCCCTCGCCGCCGGGCAACTCCTCCTCCAGGTCCTGCCACTCGGCCGGCAGCTCGCCGGTCTCGTGCCAGGCGCGCCACTCCTCGACGCCGCTGAGGGAGCCGTCCGCCAGCTCCTTCAGCAGGCCGCGCAGCCACGCGGCCTCGGCCTCCAGCATGTGCGCCTGGTACTCGGTCTCGACGACGAAGACGCGCGGCAGCGTCTCGTACAGCTTCGCCAGCGCGCCGCGCAGCCCCGCCGCCCTGATCTCCTGCCGCGCCAGCCGCGTCTGGAGGGCCTCGACCGCCTCGACCGGCGGCAGCACGCCGAGCAGGGAGAGGGCGGCCTCGAAGTGGCCGTACTCCCGGCGGGGGGCGGCGACGATCTCGGTGAGCCAGTCGTGCATCTCCTCGCGGCCGGCGTCGGTGATGGCGTAGACCGTGCGCTCCGGCCGGTTCCCCTGCTTCTGCACGCCGGCGGCGGTGACGAAGCCGTGCTTCTCCAGGTTCTGCACCACGGTGTAGAGGGAGCCGTATTTGATCTTGATGCTCTCCTCCTTGCCGCGCTGGCGCAGCAACTGGGCGATCTCGTACGGGTGCATCGACCGCTCGGTGAGGAAGGCCAGCACGGCCAGGGCCAGCGGGTTGCTCAGCTTCCGCCGCTTCGGGGGCACGGACCCTCCCTCGTACGCTCGTCACCGTATACTCGTGGACGAATATATCGCGAGTTTCGCGAGCCCGTCAAGACGAGATGTATCGCGAATTTGCGGCTGGGTCCAGCCGAGTGGCGGCCCCTGGTCCTTTGCGGTGGACTTCGCCCCCGCGCGCGGGCCATCGGCGCGGGCCGCGCGACGGCGCGTGTGAGCCTGACGCGGACGATCGCCCACCCCCATGGAGTCCGTACGCATGCAGCTCACCCGTCTCCTCAGACGCCGGCTGGCGCCGGTGGCCTGCGCCCTGGCGATGGCCGCCACCCCCGCCGTCACCGCCGCCGGCGCGGCCGAAGCCCCCGACCCCGTCCGCGGCCCCGCCGTCACCCCAGCGACCGCGGCGCTGGCCGCCCCGCTGCCGGGCGGGCTCGGGCCGTGCGTGCCGGGCACCTGCCCGCCCGGCGGCCACCCGCCCGTCAACAGCGGCCCGATCACCTACCGCGACGACGCGATCAACATCTACGTCGGCCGGGACTACCTCGTCCGCGAGCACGCCGCCGAGGCGGAGGGCCGCATCGTCGTGCTCAACGACTTCGACATGGACAAGAACCCGGAGGCCAGCCAGATCTACAACATCGGCGAGGTCGGCGCCGGCTCCCGGGTCGCCCCCTCCCCCGGTGCGGACTGGCTGACCACCGGCGGCGACATCACCATCGCCGACGGCGAGCGGCTGCTCGCCGAGGACGGCGTGGTCCGCCACGCCGGCACGGTCACCGGGCAGGTCAACGCCACGCTGGAGCAGGACGACGCCGCCGCCGACCCGTACCTGGCGCTGCGCGACGAGCTGACGGACGCGAGCCGCTGCTACGCCTACACCGGCGCCGAGCGGCGCCCGGCGAACGGCACCGTGCTGCACAGCCTCGGCGAGACGGTCTTCACCGGCGACGGCAGCTCCGGCCTCCAGGTGTTCGAGGTCGACTTCGACATGATGAGCGCGAGCGGCGGCCAGGAGGGCATCCGCTTCCAGAACATCCCGGACGACGCCACCGTGCTGATCAACGTCTACGGCGACGCCCGCACGATCAGCACGTACAGCGGCACCATCGACGACAGCAGCGACTTCAACCAGGTGCGCGAGCGCCTGCTGTGGAACTTCCCCGACGCGGCGGACGTGTCGTTCCAGGGCACCGGCCAGTTCCAGGGCAGCGTGCTGGTGGGCAACCAGGCGTCCTCGACCACGGTGAGCATCCCCGGCATGAACGGCCGCTTCTTCACCACCGGCTCCCTCACCCACACCAGCGCGGCGTCGGGCGGCGGGGGCCAGGAGATCCACGCCTACCCCTTCGAGGGCGACCTGCCGGAGTGCGGCGAGGAGCCGGTGACCGGCGAGGTCGCGGTGGTCAAGACCGACGACGTGACCGGCGAGCCGCTGGCGGGCGCGCAGTTCGAACTCTGGGAGGAGACCAACGGCGTCCCCGGCCTCCAGACCGGCGGCACCGACCCCGACACCCGGATCGACACCTGCACCACCGGCACACCCGGCCAGTGCACCCGCACCGTACCCCCGGGCACCTACTACTGGCGCGAGACCGCGGCCCCCGACGGCTACGACCTTCCCGACCCCGACGTCTTCGGGCCCCTGGTGCTGACCGAGGCGAACCTCGGCGAGGGCGTCACCGCCACCGCCCGCGACACCCGCACCCCCGTCGAGCCCGGCACCGGCGAGATCACCCTCGTCAAGACCGACGAGCGCGACGGGAGCCCTCTCGCCGGCGCGGTGTTCCAGCTCTGGCGCGAGACCAACGGCGTCGCCGGGCTCCAGACCGGTGGCGCCGACCCGGACGCCCGGGTAGGCGCCGCCTGCGCCACCGACCCCCGTGGCCGGTGCGACTTCGGTGATCTCGAATTCGGCGAGTACTACCTGGAGGAGACCGCGGTCCCCGACGGCTACGAACTCCCGGAGAACCGCGTGAGCGGCCCGTACGAGCTGACCGAGCAGAACGCGGAGGAGGGCGTCACCGTCGAGCTGGACAACCGGCGCGACGACAGCGGCAAGAAGTAGCCGCCGACGCGGCGACGCGAGCCGGGCACGGTGCGGCGATCAGCCGCCCGTGCCCGGCTTCGTGCCCCAGACGTAGACGTGGTCGCCCTTGCGCAGCAGCTTCCACAGCCGCTTCGCGTCCGCCTGCGTGAGGTTCACGCAGCCGCCGGAGCCCGAACTGAACAGGTCCGCGTCCGTGCCGTGCAGGGCCTGGCCGCCGTCGAAGAACTGCGCGTACGGCATCGGGACGTGGTAGATGGTGGAGAAGTGGTCGATGTTGCGCCAGTAGATGCGGTGCCATCCGCCCCTGGTCTCCAGCCCGTCGCGCCCCGTGCGCACCGGCACCGGCGCGAACACCAGCCGCTCGCCCTGCTGCACCCACAGCAGTTGCCGGCTGAGGTCCACGCACGTCACGCGGTACGTGCGCGCCGGGCAGCCGCGGCGCTCCGCGGGGTCGCGGCGGACCCGGTCGGCGAGCATGTAGCGGTACGTCCGCAGGTCGGCGCGGCCGTCGGCCGGGCGGATGCCGAGGCGGCGCTGAAGGTCGCGGATGGCGGCGCAGTCCCCCGGGCTCTGCCGGCCGTCGACGTCGCGCTGAACCTCCTTCTCCAGCTCCCGCTGGTACGGCGCGGTGCCCGCCGTACACGGCGGCTCGTCGCGGGGGGCGGTGGCGGCGTTCGGCGCGGCCACGAGTACGGACAGGGCGGCGGCGGAGACGGCCGCGGAACAGAGTCTGGTCCAACGCATGGCTCACAGGGTCACGGCCCGCGGCACTCCGGCGGGGCACCACCCCGTGCCTCTCCCACGTTCGGTGCAGCGGCGTCACCCGGTCACGTACCGGCGCGGCCGGCCGGCTACGTCCGCTCCAGGGTCCGCGTCACCCCGGCCACCAGCGCCGTGGTCAGCAGCCAGCCCGTGGCGACGAGGACGTACGACAGGATCTGCGCCGGCCCGCCGGACATGTACCAGGAGTCCCGCTGGCCGAGGCCGCCGACGGGGATCAGCAGGTCGAGGGCGTAGACGAAGGGGTGGAAGTCCGGTCCCTCGCCCTCGCGTACGGGCCTGTTGTCGCCCGCGGCGAAGACCAGGCTGCCGAGCAGCGTGAGCGCCGCCAGCCACAGCCCGGCCAGCCAGGGCCGGTAGCCGAAGCCGACGGTCCCGTCGAGCAGCAGGCTCCAGGCGCGGCCCGCGGGACGCAGGGTGCGGCGGCGGGCGCGCTGCTTGGCGAGCAGCACGCGGCGGGCGTCGTCGACGTGCCCGATCTGCCGGTACCAGGCCGCGAGCTGCTCGTACGGCTGCGGGGCGTAGCCCGCGCCGCGGCGTATCCAGTCGAGCCTGCGGTGCACGGAGCCCTGCCCGGCGGCGTACGCGGGCTGGATGGAGCCGTACACGAAGCCGTCGAGGAGGACGTTCACGGGCCAGCTCCGCAGGTCGTCGTGGAGGGTGGTCACCTGCGTGCCGTGGAGGGACACCGGCCCGGCGGGCGGCACGGCGGGCGCGAAGCGGAAGTCGGTGGCGTGCAGCCGGGCGCAGTCGATGCCGGTGCAGGCGCCGAGGTCGGCGCCGTCGAAGGTGACCATGTCGGAGACCTGCGTGGCGCGCAGTTCGACCCGCCCGGCGGGGGCGAAGCCGCGGGACATGTCGAGGAGGGTGACCTGCGCGTGGCCGAGGGCGAGTGCCGCACCGTCGGGCGCCGCGCCGAACCGCGCGCCGTCGAGGAAGAGGCCGCCCATCAGCCGGGCGCCGACGAACCGCAGCCCGCCCGCGGCGTCGAAGCCGTGCGTGCAGAAGACCGCGCCGCCCATCTCCAGCCCGCCGGCCACCACCGACCAGGCGTGGCCGCCGGCGAACCGGGAGCCGTGCAGGAGGAGTTCGCCGCTGATGCGGGCGTGGGTGAGCAGCAGCTCCCCGGCGACGGCGGAGCGGCGCACGGACAGCGCGCCCTCGATCCGGGCCAGCCGGGCGTCGATGCGGGGCAGCACGCTGTCGTCGAGGCGCACGCCCGCCGTGGTGGCCGCGTTGAACGTCACCTCGCCCTCGAAGAAGCAGTGCTCCAGCCGCATCCGGTGGGCCGTCTCCGCGCCCGCCAGGTCCAGTCCCCCGGTGATCCGCGCCCCGGCCAGCCGCAGCGCGGCTATGGCGCCGGGCTGCGGCGGGTGGGCGCCCAGCAGCAGCGCGGCGAGGACCGCGGCCCGTACCGTACGCTCCGGGCCCCACTCCGCGCCGCCGGCGGGGTCGTCCCGGGCGGCGTCGCCGGTGCGCAGGTCCACCGGGCGGCCTTCGGGGAACGCGGCCCACAACTCCCGCTCCGGGGGCGTCAGATCGTCGTAGGAGATCACCCGGGAAGGGTAGTGCCCCTGCCGGGGGCCGGCCCTGCTCAGCCCGCCGGGTTCAGCCCACCGAGCTGTACGCCACGACGCCGCGCAGCAGCTTGTCGACCGCCTTGCGGGCGCTGCCCGCGACCGTGCTCTCGGGGTCGGCGGCGCCGGACAACTGCCCGAGCACGTCGATCAACTGCTTGCACCAGCGCACGAAGTCGCCCGGCGGCATCTCCGCCTCGCGCAGCACCTCGTCCAGGCCCCTGCCGGAGGCCCACTGGTACGCGGCCCAGGCGAAGCCGAGGTCCGGCTCGCGCTGGCCGACGCCCTCGGTCTGGCTGATGCGGTGGTCCTCCTCCAGGGCGTCGAGGCGGCCCCAGATGCGCACCATGTCGCCCAGGGCCCGCTTGGCGCCGCCGCCGGGGAGCTTCGGGGGCAGCGCGTCGTCGGACTGCCGGGCCTCGTAGACCAGCGCGGAGGCGCAGGCGGCCAGCTCGGCCGGGCCCAGGCCCTCCCAGACGCCCTCGCGCAGGCACTCCGAGGCCAGCAGGTCCAGCTCGCCGTAGAGCCGGGCGAGGCGGCGGCCGTCCTCGGTGACCTGCTCGCCGCCGCGGTCCTCCGCGATGTAGCCCAGCCCGGTGAGCAGGGCGTAGACGCGGTCGAAGGTGCGGGCGATGGTGTTCGTCCGGCCTTCTATGCGGCGCTCCAACTGGCGGGTGTCGCGCAGCAGCCGGTGGTAACGCTCCGCCCAGCGGGCGTGGTCCTCGCGCTCGTCGCAGCCGTGGCAGGGGTGGGCGCGGATCGCCTTGCGCAGCCGGGCGATCTCGGCGTCGTCGGCGGCCGGCGCGCGCTCCTTGCGGTGCCGCCGCGGCTCCAGGTGGCCGGCCTTGGTGCGCAGCGCGGAGGCCAGGTCGCGGCGGGACTGCGGGCTCTTGGGGTTGAACGACTTGGGGATGCGCATCCGCTCCAGCGCCTCCACCGGCACCGGGAAGTCCATCGCGGCCAGCCGCTTGACCTGCCGGGCGGCGGTGAGCACCAGCGGGCGGGGGCCGTCGGCGTGCTCCAGGCCGCGGTGGCCGTTGGTGCGGCCGGCGGGCGTGCCGGGGTCGAGGACGAGGGCGAGGCCGGCGAACTTGCCGGTGGGCACGTGGATCACGTCGCCCGGGCGCAGCTTCTCCAGCGAGCCCGCGGCGGCGGCGCGGCGCTGCGCGGCACCCTGGCGGGCCAGCTCCGTCTCGCGGTCCTTCAGGTCGCGGCGCAGCCGCGCGTACTCCTCGAAGTCGCCGAGGTGGCAGGTCATCGCCTCGCGGTAGCCGGACAGGCCCTCCTCGTTCTTCTGCACCTGGCGGGAGATGCCGACGACCGACTTGTCCGCCTGGAACTGCGCGAAGGACATCTCCAGCAGCTCGCGCGTGCGGTGCCGGCCGAACTGGGCGACGAGGTTGACCGCCATGTTGTACGAGGGGCGGAAGGAGGAGCGCAGCGGGTACGTGCGGGTGCCGGCCAGGCCCGCGACGTACTCCGGGCTGATGCCGCGCTGCCACAGCACCACGGCGTGGCCCTCGACGTCGATGCCGCGGCGGCCCGCGCGGCCGGTGAGCTGGGTGAACTCGCCCGGCGTGACGTCGGCGTGGGTCTCGCCGTTCCACTTCACCAGCTTTTCCAGCACCACGGAGCGCGCCGGCATGTTGATGCCGAGGGCCAGCGTCTCGGTCGCGAAGACCGCCTTGACCAGGCCCTTGGCGAACAGCTCCTCGACGACCTCCTTGAACGTCGGCAGCATGCCGGCGTGGTGGGCGGCGACGCCCCGCTCCAGGGCCTCCAGCCAGTCGAAGTAGCCCAGCACGTGCAGGTCTTCGCGCGGGATCGCGACCGTGCGCAGCTCGGCGATCTCTCGGACGGCGGCGCGCTCCTCCTCGTCGTTCAGCCGGAGGCCCGCGTAGAGGCACTGCTGTACGGCGCCCTCGCAGCCGGCGCGGCTGAAGATGAACGTGATCGCGGGCAGCAGCGCCTCGGCGTCCAGCCGCTCGATGACCTCGACGCGGCTGGGCGTCCAGACCCGGGAGCGGGAGCGGCGCTCGCGCTCGCGGTCGGCCTCGCGGCCCCGGCCGCGGCGGCGGTCGCGGTCGCGGGGGCCGGAGGGGCGGGTGTACTCCTGCCGGGCCAGCCGGAGCAGGTCGGGGTTGACCGCCTTGGCGGGCTCCGGCCGGCCGGAGGCGCCGGTGCGCTCCTCGAAGAGGTCGTACATCCGGCGGCCGGCCATCACGTGCTGCCACAGGGGCACGGGGCGGTGCTCGGAGACGATCACGGCGGTGTCGCCGCGGACGGTGTCGAGCCAGGCGCCGAACTCCTCGGCGTTGGAGACGGTGGCCGACAGGGAGACCAGGGTGACGGACTCCGGGAGGTGGATGATCACCTCTTCCCAGACGGCGCCGCGGAAGCGGTCGGAGAGGTAGTGCACCTCGTCCATGACCACGTAGCCGAGGCCGAGGAGGGTCCGGGAGCCCGCGTAGAGCATGTTCCGCAGCACCTCGGTGGTCATGACGATCACCGGGGCCTCGGAGTTGATGGTGTTGTCGCCGGTCAGCAGGCCGACGTTCGCCGCGCCGTGCCGCCGGACGAGGTCGCCGTACTTCTGGTTGGACAGCGCCTTGATCGGCGTCGTGTAGAAGCACTTGCGGCCCTGCTCCAGCGCGAGGTGCACGGCGAACTCGCCGACGACCGTCTTGCCGGAACCGGTGGGCGCCGCGACCAGCACGCCGCGGCCGTCCTCAAGGGCACGGCAGGCGTCGAGCTGGAAGGGGTCGAGCGCGAAGTCGTACAGCCCGCGGAACGTACCGAGTGCGGTGGCTTCCTCGGCGGCCCGGCGGCGGTGCGCCGCGTACGCCTCGGCGGGAGGGATGTGCTCGTCGGTCATCGTGAGTACGAGCCTACCGGCCGCCGCCGACAGCGCACCCGATCTTTACGGACCGCCCCGGGCCAGGCAGACGGCGGTGGCAGGGCCCGGGAGCGCGCCCGGACGGCTCAGCGCACCAGGACCCGGGCCGCGCCCGGCACGCACTCCGCCGTCAGCGGCAGCGGCCCCAGCGGCTCACCGTCCGCGTACCCGGTGACGTCCGCGGCGGTCAGCGACACCCGGGCGGCCCGGTGCACGGTGACGGCCGGATGGGTCAGGTGCGTGCCCTTGTAGACCCGCGGGAAGACCCGCAGCAGCGTGCGCCGGCTGCACCGGCCGACGACGGTGATGTCGAAGAGCCCGTCGTCCATCCGCGCCTCGTGGCAGATCCGCATGCCGCCGCCGTACGACGGGCCGTTGCCGACCGCGACGAGCGTCGCCTCGATCTCGGTCTCCGGCCCGTCGTCGAGCCGCATCTTGTACGGGATCGGGCGGAAGGACGCCAGCTCGGCGACCATCGCCACGTCGTACCTGAACCGGCCGGGGGGCCAGCTCATCCGGTTGCCGCGGTCGTTGACGCGGGAGTCGAAGCCGGAGGCCAGCACGGTGCCGAAGTACGTGTCCCCCACCCTGCCCAGGTCGATCGCCCGGGTGCTGCCGGACTCCAGGGCGCCGACGACGGCCTCCGCCGCGGCGGCCGGGTCGCGCACGGGCAGCCCGGTGGCGCGGGCGAAGTCGTTGCCGGTGCCCACGGCCACCAGGCCCACGGGCACCTCGGTGCCGGCCACGGCCTGGAGGGCGAGGGCGGCCAAACCGTCACCGCCGACCGATATGAGGGCCCCGGTGCCCGCGGCGACGGCCTCGCGGGCGCCGGCGAGCGCGGTGGGGGCGTCGGAGCCCTGGACGGTGGTCACCTCGTAGCCGGCGTCGCGCAGCGCCTCGGCGACGAGGGGGGCGGCCTTGGCACCCCGGCCACGGCCCGCGGTGGGGTTGACGAAAACGGTGATATCGCTGGTCACCAGCGTGACCCTAGCGGTCAGGTGGCGTCGTCGTAACCATTTCTGCGGGGCGTGCTGTCCCCGCTGCCGGCACCGCCGGCGTCGTCGGCCTCGCCGGTGGACTGCTCGGGCAGCGACGCCGAGGCGGCCACGGGCTCCACGTCACCCACATCGTCGGGGCTGAGGTCGAGGTCGGACGCCTCGTCGTCCGCCGGCCCACGGGCCGCGATACGGGCCCGGCGGCGGTCGTTGAGCAGGGAGAACCCGGTCGCCATGAAGTACAGCAGGATCACCGGGCCGGCCAGCGCGAACATCCCGATCGGGTCGGTGCTGGGGGTGGCGATGGCGCCGAAGGCGACGATCCCGAAGATCATGGCCCGCCACCAGCCGAGCATGCGGCGCCCGGTGACGGCGCCGCCCATGTTGAGCATCACCAGCACCAGCGGCAGCTCGAAGGAGAGCCCGAAGACCACGACCATGCGGACCAGCAGGTCGATGAACTCCGGCAGCGGCAGCAGGTTGGTGGCGTTCTCCGGGGTGAACTCCAGCAGCACCTCCGCCGTGGTCGGCAGGATCCTGTATGCGAAGTAGGCGCCGGCGAGGAAGAGCGGCACGCCCGCGGCGACGAACCCGAGCGAGTACTTCTTCTCGTTCTTGTGCAGCCCGGGGGCGAGGAACGCCCACAACTGGTACAGCCAGATCGGCGTCGAGATCACCATGCCGGTCATGAAGGAGACCTTCAGCATGATGGTGAACGGCGAGATGAGACCGTTGACCGTGAAGGAGGCGCAGTCCTCCTTGCCGTCGATCTCGGACACCTTCAGACCGTCCGGGCAGCCGACGGATTCGAGCACCGGGTCCATCAGGAAGTCGACGATGTCCTGATAGAAGAAGAGCGCGACGACACAGACCACGAGAATGGCCCCGACGGCCTTCACCAGCCGGTCGCGAAGCTCCCTCAGGTGCTCCGCAAGAGGCATGCGCCCCTCGGGGTCCCTCTCCTGGCGCTCCTTGCGCTCCTTACGGCGGGCAACGCTTAGCAACCCACGTCCTCATCTCGTGCCGCGTGGCCGTTCCCGACCGCGGTGTGCCCCTGCGGATTCTCAGCGCTGCGACTGCGACTGCTGCTGCGTCTGCTGGTCGTTCACCTGCGACTCGTTGACCGGCCGGGAACTGGTCACGTCGCCGGGGGCGGCCTGGATGGTCTTCGGCGCGGGCTGCGGCGGGTCCGCCGGGGCGGCCTCGTCCGACTTGCCGTCGCTCTTCATCGCCTTGGCCTCGCTCTTGAGGATGCGGGCCGACTTGCCCAGCGAACGGGCCATGTCCGGAAGCTTCTTCGCGCCGAACAGCAGGATGACGACGAGGAGGATCAGGATGATCTCGGTAGGGCCGAGCCGTCCGAACATATGCGTCTACCTTCTCACCGAGGCTGCGTGGGTTTGGGCGATCGATCGTAACCCGCGGGGGTGAACTCGGGGCAATCCCCCGTCGTACACCAATCGCGGCCCCCGCCTCGCATCGGAGCCGCGACCTGAAGCCTACCTCCCGAATTCGGATCCGGGGAGGTCACGTGTCGCCCCCGCCCGCCGGGCGACGTCCGCCGCCGAGCGTTCCAGATCGCGCGTAGCACGGCTGATCTGCTGCGCCGCGTCGTCGAGTCGGCGGGCGAGCCGGCGCACTTCGAGGCCGACACGGAGGGCGGGAACGGCGATGGCGACGAGCCCGAGGAAGCCGAGCACGACGGCGGTCATGGGCCACAACATGGGCGAAGCCTAGCCGCCCCGGCGGCTGTGGGAGACACCGGCGTACGGGGAGACAATCGACGGTACGTACACCATGTCCCGTATGCCGGAAATGCGGCGTCTGCCCCTAAACGTCGTACGCGGCAAGCGCCTTGACCGCCGCGTCGCGCGCGCTCTCCGCCAGATCTGCCGGCGCGACGATCCGCCCGTCGCGCCCCAGCCGCAGCGCCAGCCGGCGCAGCGAGGCCGGGTCCGGGGCCCGCAGCGAGATCCGCAGCCCCCCGTCGGGCAGCTCCTCCGCGCTGTCGTGCGGGTAGTACTCGGCGACCCAACGCCCGCCGGGGGCCACCTCGATGACGACCTCGGGGTCCTCCGCGGACGGCTGGACGATGCCCTCGGACAGGTCGCGCAGCTCGACCGGCGGCGGGTCGGCCGGGGCGTCGAGGATCCGGATCTCGGCGACCCGGTCGAGCCGGAACGTACGCCGCGCCTCCGACAGCCGGCACCACGCCTCGACGTAGGTGTGCCCGACGGAGACCAGCCGGATCGGGTCGATCTCCCGCTCGGTCAGCTCGTCGCGCGACGGAGAGTAGTACCGCAGCCACAGCCGGCGCCGCTCGGAGATGGCCCGGTCCACCTCGGCGAAGACGCCGCCCTCGGACTCGAAGGTCACCGACAGGCTGGAGCTGGCCGCCGCCGACTCGCCGGCCGCGGCCTCCAGCTTCGCGGTGGCCCGCAGCAGGGCCTGCCGGTCGCCGGCGCGCAGCCCCGGCAGCGTGGCCACGGCGCGGGCGGCGACGAGCAGGGCGGTGGCCTCGTCGGCGGCCAGCCGCAGCGGCTCCCCGGTGCCCGTGGACTCGGGGTTGCGGAACCAGATGCGCTCGCCGTCGGTGTCGATGTCGAGCAGGTCGCCGCCGCGGAAGCTCGTACCGCACATGGGCAGCACGTCCAGGTCGGAGATCAGCTCGTCCTCGGTGACACCGAAGGCGCGGGCGACGTCCGAGATGTACGCGCCGTTGCGCTCCCGCAGATACGTCACCAGCGACAGCATCCGCCTGGTCTGGTCGATGGCACTGGCCACTGCTCCCCCGCTCCCCCTCAGCCCTTGGCCACGGCACGCAGCCGGTCGATGACGTCGGCCCGCAGCTCGGCGGGCCCCAGGACGACCACGTCCGGCCCGAACTCCACGAGCCAGGCGTCCAGCCCGTGCCCGTACGGAATATCCAGCTCGTCCCAGCCGGGCAGCACGGACTCGCGGATGCCGTACGCCCGGGCGCGCAGCGGGTAGCCGGCGCCGGCGCGCAGCCGGATCAGGGCCGAGCGGTCGGCGCTCTCGCCGGCCCAGCGCTCGACGGTCTCGCGCACGGTCACGCGGTCGGGCACCTCGGCGGTGAAGCCGCGGCCGCGGTTGCGGACCCGGCCGGTGATGCGCGAGAGCCGGAAGACGCGCTCGGCGTCGCGCCCGCGGTCGTGGCCGACGAGATACCAGTGGCCGCGCCAGCACTCCAATTGCCACGGCTCGACGTGCCGGTCCTCGGGGCGGGCCGCATTGGCCTTGCGATACGGGAAGACGACGGGCCGGCGGTCGCGGCAGGCGAGCATCAGTGGCTCGAACGCCGCCTCGCGCACCGGGATCCGCGGCTCCAGCGCGCTGACCTGCTCCGCGGCATCGGCGTCGGGGCCGTCGGCGGCTCCGGCGAGCGGCATCCCGGCGGCTCGCAGCTTCTGGAGCGCGCCGCTGGCCGCACCCGCGAGCCGGGCCTGCTGCCAGACTTTCGCGGCCACTCCGAGGGCGGCGGCCTCCTCGGCGTCGAGGGTGACGGGCGGCAGCGTGTTGTTGTCCCGGCGCGCCAGGTAGCCCGGCTCGCCGTCCAGGCTCTCGACGGTGTCGATGACCATGCCCAGCTCGCGCAGGTCGTCCTTGTCGCGCTCGAACATCCGGTTGAAGGCGTCCTCGCCGGAGGTGTCGGAGCCGAACGGGGCCCCGCGGCCGGGCCCGAAAGCCTCCACGTACGCCTCGATGGACGTGCGCAGCTCCCGCTTGCTCAGCGGGCGGCCGGTGCCGAGCAGGCACAGCGCCAGGCACATCAGCCGCTCCGCCTTGGCGATCGCCATCGAGGGGTTCTCCTTACCGCGCGTCCGGGGCAGCGCGCCGCCGGCGACCGTCGTCCGCACCTGTCGCCGGTGTTCGCAGATGACGACCGTACTCCGCCTGGGCCCGGCGGCCAAAGCGAAGGCCCTCGCCTTACGACGAGGGCCTTGCGCCGTGCTACGTGCGGACGGGTGCCGTCAGACCGCGACCAGGTCGCAGACGAAGATCAGCGTCTCGCCCGGCTTGATGCGGCCGCCGCCGGCGCCGGCCTCTCCGTAGGCCAGGTGCGGCGGGATGGTCAGGCGGCGCCGGCCGCCGACCTTCATGCCCTGCACGCCCTGGTCCCAGCCGGGGATGACCTGGCCGACACCGAGCTGGAACTGAAGCGGCTTGCCGCGGTTCCAGCTTGCGTCGAACTCCTCGCCGCTGGAGAAGGCGACCCCGACGTAGTGGACGGAGACGGTGTCACCGGCCTTCGCCACGGGTCCTTCGCCCTCCCACAGGTCCTGGACCTCCAGGTCGGCAGGCGGCGGACCCTCGGGGAAGTCGACCTCGGGCTTGTCGATGCTCACGGAAGAACACTCCTCGCGCATGAGTGACGGTGACTGGGCTGCCAAGTCTCGCAGACACCCCCGGGCGGCGGTCCCGCCGCCTCCCCGGGGCGCCGCGCGGTGGACGGCGCCGAATCGGCACCCCCCACCCGCGTCGCGGTTCCGGGGACGTCCCGGCGCCGGTCGGGCCGGGCGGACCGCAGGTCAGACCGTGCCGAGGATGTCGACGACGAAGACCAGCGTCTTCTTCTCCAGCTCGTGGCCCTTGGACTTGCCGTAGCCCAGGTCCGGCGGGATGACCAGCAGCACCCGGTCGCCGACCTTCTTGCCGACCAGCGCCTTGTCCCAGCCCGCGACGACCGAGCCGGTGCCGATCTGGAAGGTGGCAGCGCCGGCGTTGTCCCAGGAGGCGTCGAACTTCTTGCCGTCCTCCCAGGCGTAGCCGGTGTACTGGGCGACGAGCCCCTGGCCGGCCTTGACCTCGGCGCCCTTGCCCTTGATGAGGACCTGCTCCTGGAGCTCCTTCGGGGCGTCCTCGCCGTCCGGGACGGTGATCTTCGCGGCCTTGCCCGCGGGGACCTCGATCTCCGGCATGCCGTCGCGCGGCTCGGCGGACTCGCCCTTCAGCTCGGCCTTGGGGTCGACCTTGCCGGCGCCGGCGACGTCGATGACCCAGACCAGGCCGTCGCTCTTCTTGATGCCCGACTCGGGGTTGAGGCTCTCGCCGACGAGCGCGCCCGCGGTGCCCTCGACCAGCAGGCGGCTGCCCACGGTGTGGCCCTCGACGGAGTCCAGGACGTCCGGGGGCAGCGACTGGTTCGGCTCGCCGACCTTGCCCATGAGCTGCTGGCGCGCGCCGTCGGCGCTCTGCTGCCCGCCGGCGGCGGGCTGCGCCCAGGTGCTGCCCAGGTCCTTGGAGTCCTTCATGGTCTTGCCGGCGAAGTCCAGCCGGACCTGGTCGCCCTTGCCGACCTTGGTGCCGTCGCCCTTGCTCAGAACCTTGACGACGGCCTCGTCTGACGCCTTGGCGTCGTCCGGGACGTCGAACTTCGGCTCCTTGCCGAAGGGGCCGGTGACCTTGGTCACGGCGGCGGCCTTGCCCCCGTTGTCCGAGTCGGAGGAGTCCTCGGAGCCACAGGCCGCGGCGAACAGCAGGGCGGGCACGACGAGCGCCGCCCCCATGCGGGTCAGTTTGCGATGTGTCATGGGTCCAACTCGTGTAGGGGGGTCCGGGCAGCTCCGGCCACTCTACGGCCTTCGCGCCCGGATCCCCGTCAGCACCGGCGGTCCCGTGGACACCGCGTGCCCCGCCTACATTCCGGCGATCAGCTTTTCCACCCGGTCGTCCACGGAGCGGAACGGGTCCTTGCACAGCACGGTCCGCTGCGCCTGGTCGTTCAGCTTCAGATGCACCCAGTCCACCGTGAAGTCGCGGCGCTGCTCCTGGGCCCGGCGGATGAAGTCGCCGCGCAGCCTGGCCCGGGTGGTCTGCGGCGGGACCGACTTGGCCTCGAAGATCTTCAGGTCGTTGCAGACCCGGGCGGCCTGGCCCCGCTTCTCCAGCAGGTAGTACAGCCCGCGGCGGCGGTGGATGTCGTGGTACGCGAGGTCTATCTGCGCGATCCGGGGGTGGGAGAGGGTGATGTTGTTCTTCGCCCGGTAGCGCTCGATGAGCTGGTGCTTCATGACCCAGTCGATCTCGGTACCGACCTTGGCGAGGTCCTCGGAGCGGATCGCCTCCAGGGTGCGTCCCCACAGCTCCAGGACGCGCTCGACGATGCCGGTGCGGATGCCGCGGCGCTCGCAGAAGTCCACGGCCTTCTCGTAGTACTCCTGCTGCACCTCCAGCGCGGACGCCTCGCGCCCGCTGGCGAGGCGCACCTTGCGCTGCCCGGTCATGTCGTGGCTGACCTCGCGGATGGCCCGGATCGGGTTCTCCAGGGTCAGGTCGCGCATCACCGTGCCGGCCTCGATCATGCGCAGCACGAGGTCGGTGGCGCCGACCTTGAGCAGCATGGTCGTCTCGGACATGTTGGAGTCGCCGACGATGACGTGCAGCCTGCGGTAGCGCTCGGCGTCGGCGTGCGGCTCGTCACGGGTGTTGATGATGGGCCGGGAGCGCGTCGTGGCGGAGCTGACGCCCTCCCAGATGTGCTCGGCTCGCTGGCTCACGCAGTAGACCGCACCGCGCGGCGTCTGGAGCACCTTGCCGGCGCCGCAGATGAGCTGTCGGGTGACGAGGAACGGGATGAGGATGTCGGCGAGCCGGGAGAACTCGCCGTGCCGGGCCACCAGGTAGTTCTCGTGGCAGCCGTAGGAGTTGCCGGCG
Source organism: Streptomyces sp. 184 (assembly GCF_045781775.1). Classification (NCBI taxonomy): domain Bacteria; kingdom Bacillati; phylum Actinomycetota; class Actinomycetes; order Kitasatosporales; family Streptomycetaceae; genus Streptomyces; species Streptomyces sp. 184. The sequence continues at coordinate 5,098,666 of NZ_CP123230.1, forward strand.
GAGTCGGTGTTGTTCTTGAAGAGGTAGACGTCGCCGGCGATGCCCTCCTCGTGGAGCCGGCGCTCGGCGTCGACGAGGAGGCCCTCGAGGATGCGCTCGCCCGCCTTGTCGTGGGTGACCAGCTCGATGACGTTGTCACACTCGGGAGTTGCGTATTCGGGGTGCGAGCCGACGTCCAGGTACAGGCGTGCGCCGTTACGCAGGAAGACGTTGCTGCTGCGGCCCCAGGAGACGACTCGGCGGAAGAGGTAGCGCGCCACCTCGTCCGGGGACAGACGGCGCTGTCCCCGGAACGTGCACGTGACGCCGTACTCGTTCTCAAGCCCGAAAATGCGGCGGTCCATGACTGAACATTACGCCTGTCGCTCTGTTTCGAAACCGGGTGCAGCTCCGCCGATTCGATCTTTTTCGACGGGCCGTCCCGCCAGGCCGGTTCGCGCCAGAACCCGTACGAAGCCGGTGAGCACCAGCAGCGCCGCCGCGCCGCCGAGGCCGACGACCGCGAAGCCGCCGTTCTCGCCGCCGCGCTCGACGGCGGGACCGCTGATCGCGGTGCCGGCCGCGGCGCCGAAGCCGAAGGTCGTCACCAGCCAGGAGAACGCCTCCGTGGCCGTGCCGCGCGGCGCGTGCCGGTCGACGACGACGAAGGAGCAGGCGAGCGCCGGGGCGAGGAACAGGCCCGCGACGCCGGAGAGCACGACCATCGCGGCGGTGCCGGGGGTGAGCATCAGCGGCAGGTAGCCGACCGCCAGGCCGGCCAGCAGCAACTGGAGCCGCCGCTCGGCCCGGCCCGGCCACTGCCGCGCGCCGTAGAGGACGCCGCCGACCAGGGCGCCGGCGCCGAGCGCGGAGAGCAGGTAGCCGCCGATGGCGTCGTCGCCGCGGGCGTCGGCGTACGCCACGGAGGCGACGGCCGTACCGCCGAGGGCGACGCCGACGAAGAAGAAGGCGCCGAGGATCACCAGCAGCCCGGGCGCGCGCAGGGCGCCCAGCCAGTGCGCCTCGCGCGGCTCGGAGCGCCACCGGCGGGCGGGCGGCGAGAGGACGACCCACAGGGCGCCCAGCACGCCCAGGGCGTTCAGCACCAGCAGCGCGGCGGCCTCGGAGCCGGTGGCGACCAGCAGGGTGACGATCAGCGGTGCGACGGCGAACATCACCTCCTGCGCGACGGCGTCCAGCGCGTACGCCCCGTGCACCCGGTCGGCGCGCTTGAGCACGCTGGGCCACAGCGCCCGCAGGGCGCCCTCCAGCGGCGGTGTGAAGAGCCCGGCGACCAGGACGGCGGCGCAGGCCAGCGGCAGCGGATCGACGCCCACGACCGCGAAGAGGGCCATCCCGGCGGCGGAGAGCAGGGCGCTGGGCAGCAGCACCCGCGGCTGGCCGCGCAGGTCGACGGCGCGGCCGAGCAGCGGCTGCCCGATCGCGGTGGCCAGCCCGTAGCCGCCGGAGAGGATGCCGCCGAGCGTGTACGAGCCGCCTTCCGCGCGAACGAACAGCACGATGGCGAAGGCGGCGGTGGCGTTGGGCAGCCGGCCGACGAGCGTTCCGGTGAGCAGCCTGCCGACGTGTCTGACGCGCAGCAACTCGGCGTATCCCCGCAGCACGGCCCCTCCAGAGACGCGGAAGTGTTACGTATAACGCCGTAGGTTATACGTAACACGGGCGAGGGTCGACCCCGTATGCCGGAACGGGACGAGGAGGCACCATGCGGGGCGCGCACGAGGACGGGGGACGCGCCGCGGCGCGTCCCGGGCGGCCGGCACCGGACGACGCGGCGGCCCGGCCGCCGGCCGCCGGCCGGGGCGGCGCCGTCACCAGCCGCGACGTCGCCCGCGCCGCGGGCGTCTCGCAGGCCGCCGTCTCCCTCGTGCTCGGCGACAAGTGGCGCGGCCGGGTCTCCGCCGCCAAGGCCGACGCCGTCCGCGCCGCCGCCCGCGACCTGGGCTACCGCCCCAACGCCGCCGCCCGCACCCTGCGCACCGGCGGCACCCGCACCGCGCTGCTCGTCGTCCCCGCGCTCACCAACGAGTTCTTCGCCGGGGTGCACGCCGGCGCCGCCCGCGCCGCCGCCGCCCACGACTTCGGCGTCGTGCTCTACCCCTCCCCCGAGGGCGTCGGCCCCGCCCGCGACCCGTTCGCCGCGGCGCACACCGCCGTCGACGGCGTCATCGCCTCCTCCATGGCCACCGACGCCGTACGGGCGCTGCGCGCCGGCGGGCTGCCGCTGGTGATGCTCGACAGCGACCCGGCGGACGCCGGCGCCGTCGCCACCGTCAACGCCGACGTCGCCGACGGCATGCGGCAGGTCGCCCGGCACCTGCTGGAGCTGGGCCACCGGAGGATCACCCACCTCGCCGCCGCCATCGGCTCCTGGACCTTCGCCGCCCGCGGCCGGGCGCTGGCCGACGCGCTCGTCGCCATGCCCGGCGCCCGGCTGCGGACCGAGCCCGCGGAGCTGTCCGTCGCCGGCGGGCTGGCGGCGGCGCGGCGGGCGCTCTCGGGTCCGCCGGCGGACCGGCCCACGGCGCTGGTCTGCGACGACGACCTGCTCGCCGCCGGCGCCCTCAAGGCGGTACGGCGCCTCGGGCTGCGGGTGCCGTACGACGTGTCGGTCACCGGCTTCGACGACCTGGCGCTGGCCACCGCCGTGGAGCCGGAGCTGACCACGGTGCGGCTCCCGGCCGGCACCGTGGGCGCGGCGGGGATGACGGCGCTGCTCGACGCCCTCGCGGGCCGCAGGGCGGGCAGCACGACGGTCCCGGCCCGGCTGACGGTACGGGCCTCCACGGCCCCGGCGCCGGGTGGATGACGGACCGCCGGACGGGGCCACCGGACAAGGCCACTGGACCGGGCCACCGGACGGGTCCACCTGACAGGGCCACTCGACAGGTCCACTCGATCGGGCCACCGCATGAGGCCACCGGATGAGGCCGCCGCATGAGGCCGCCGGGCACGGGCCCGGAGCGACGACGGGCGGGCCCGTCGCTGGGCCCGCCCGGTCGATGCCGTACCGCTGCTTCTGCTACTTCTTCTTCCTGCCCGACGCGCCTCCGGGCTTCTTCGCGGCGCCGCCCGCACCGCCCGTACCGTCAGCGCCGTCCGCGGCCGACCCGGTGTCCTCGGCAGGGTCCGCGGTCTCCGCGGTCTCCGCGCCGGACGAGCCCGCCGGGCCGTCGCCGTCCTCCTCCAGCAGCCGGGAGAGCTGCCCGCCGAGGATCCGCCGGAACTTCCGCTGCTGCGGCCTGCCGCGGTCGAGGACCGCGACCTCCAACTGCTTCGACGTCAGCTCCCGCTCGCCGCCGTTGTTGTCCCGCGCCAGCGACTCCGCCGCCAGCTTCACCCCCTCCGCCAGCGTCAGGCCCTCGCGGTGCCGCTGGTCGAGATAGGTGCTGATCTGGTCGGAGTTGCCACCGACCGCGACCGACCCGTGCTCGTCGACGATCGAGCCGTCGTGCGGCAGCCGGAAGATCTGGTCGTCGGCGGGGGTCTCCCCCACCTCCGCGACGATCAGCTCCACCTCGTACGGCTTCTCGGCGCCGCTGGAGAAGATCGTGCCGAGCGTCTGGGCGTAGACGTTGGCGAGACCGCGGGCGGTGACGTCCTCGCGGTCGTACGTGTACCCGCGCAGGTCGGCGTAGCGGACACCGCCGATGCGCAGGTTCTCGAACTCGTTGTACTTGCCGACGGCGGCGAAGGCGATCCTGTCGTAGATCTCACTGACCTTGTGCAGGGCCCGGGACGGGTTCTCGGCGACGAAGAGGATGCCGTCGCTGTACTGAAGCACGACCACGCTGCGCCCGCGCGCGATGCCCTTGCGGGCGTACTCCGCGCGGTCCGCCATGGCCTGCTGGGGTGAGACATAGAACGGTGTCGACACCGGCTTATCCGTCCCTCTCTGCTCGTTGAGAAATCTCGTGGGGCCGCACGCCGTTACAGCACGGCCGCGCGCGGGCCGTCGGGCCGCTCCAGCCTGCCGTCGACCACCGAGCGGGCGATCTCGGAGACCTCGGCCTCGGTGAGCCTGCGGAAGCCCTCGTCGGTGATGGACGTGACGATGGGGAAGATCCGCCGGGTCAGGTCCGGACCGCCGGTGGCGGAGTCGTCGTCCGCGGCGTCGTACAGCGCCTGGACGACGACGGTGGCGGCATCCCGCTCCGTCAGCTCTTCGGTGAACAGCTTCTTCAGCGCACCGCGGGCGAAGACCGACCCGGAGCCCACCGAGGCGAAGCCGCGCTCCTCGGTCCGGCCGCCCGTCACGTCGTACGAGAAGATGCGGCCCTTCTCGCGCGCGGGGTCCCAGCCGGCGAAGAGCGGCAGCACGGCCAGGCCCTGCATCGCCATGCCCAGGTTGGACCGGATCATCGTGGACAGCCGGTTGGCCTTGCCCTCCAGGGAGAGCTGCGCGCCCTCGACCTTCTCGAAGTGCTCCAGCTCCAGTTGGAAGAGGCGCACCATCTCGACCGCGACGCCCGCGGTGCCCGCGATGCCGATGGCCGAGTACTCGTCCGCGGGAAAGACCTTCTCGATGTCGCGCTGAGCGATCATGTTCCCCATCGTGGCGCGCCGGTCGCCGGCGAGCACGACGCCGCCGGGGAAGGTCAGGGCCACGATGGTGGTGCCGTGCGGCGCCTCGACGGCACCCTTCACGGGCGGCAGCTCCCGGTTGCCCGGCAGCGCCGCCGGAGCGTGCTCACCCAGGAAGTCCATGAACGAGGACGAGCCGGGTGTCAGGAAGGCGGCTGGCAGACGCCCGGTGCTCCGAGGGTTGGCTTCCACACGAATCCTTCCGGGTACGGCGGCCCGCCCCCCACGGGCCGAGCCGTTGACTTGCGCTGGGCACGGACCTTACCCGTGCCGCTGCCGGGCGTCCGCCCGGGTGCTGCCCGGACGGACGACCGGGACGGCTACTCGCCGCCCTTTTGCACGAACGAACGTACGAAGTCCTCGGCGTTCTCCTCCAGGACGTCGTCGATCTCGTCGAGAACGGAGTCCACGTCCTCCGACAGCTTCTCCTGTCGTTCCTTCAGGTCCTCGGAGACCTCGGCGTCCTGCGCCTGCTCCTCGACCTCTTCCTGGGAGCGTGTGGCCTTCTGCTGACCACCGCCGGTGTCCTTGGTCGCCATATCCCTCACCCCGCTCGGTGTCGCCCGATGGTCCTGACTGCGTCGCCCTGCAAGATCCGACCCTACAAGCTGGGGCCGACATCGGCCCGGTGCTCTCTCAACGCTCCAAGGCCACCCGGATGATTCCCCTCCGCGCCACCTTTAGCCCGGTCCGTCCCGGATCAGCCGCCCGAGAGGACCCGTACCAGCTCCTCCGCCGTGCGGCAGCGGTCCAGCAGCTCCTTGACGTGGTTGCGGGTACCCCGCAGGGGTTCCAGCGTCGGTACGCGCTGGAGCGAGTCGCGGCCGGGGAGGTCGAAGATGACCGAGTCCCAGGAGGCCGCGGCGACGTCGTCCGCGTACTGCTCCAGGCAGCGGCCGCGGAAGTACGCCCTGGTGTCCTCCGGCGGGTTCTTCACGGCCCGCAGGACGTCCTCCTCGGTCAGGAGGCGCTTGAGTCGCCCGCGGGCCGCCAGCCGGTTGTACAGGCCCTTCTCCGGGCGTACGTCGGCGTACTGGAGGTCGACCAGACCCAGGCGGGCCGCGTCCCACTCCAGGCCGTCGCGGCGGCGGTAGCCCTCCAGCAGCTCCAGCTTCGCCAGCCAGTCCAGCTCCCCGGACAGGCTCATGGGGTCGGCCTCCAGCCGGTTGAGGGTGTCCTCCCAGCGGGTGAGCACGTCCTTGGTCTGGTCGTCCGCGTCCGCGCCGAAGCGCTCCTCGACGTACTTGCGGGCCAGCTCGCAGTACTCCATCTGGAGCTGCACGGCGGTCAGCGTACGGCCGCTGCGCAGCACGACCTGGTGGCGCAGCGAGGGGTCGTGGGAGACCTGGTGCAGCGTGCGCACCGGCTGCTCGACGGCCAGGTCGACGGCGATGAAGTTGTCCTCGATCATCGACAGCACCAGGGCGGTGGTGCCGAGCTTGAGGTACGTGGAGATCTCCGACAGGTTCGCGTCGCCGATGATGACGTGCAGCCTGCGGTACTTCTCGGCGTCGGCGTGCGGCTCGTCGCGGGTGTTGATGATGGGGCGCTTGAGCGTGGTCTCCAGCCCGACCTCGACCTCGAAGTAGTCGGCGCGCTGGCTGAGCTGGAAGCCGTGCTCGTTGCCGTCCTGGCCGATGCCGACGCGGCCGGCGCCGGCGAAGACCTGGCGGGAGACGAAGAAGGGCGTCAGGTGGCGCACGATGTCCGAGAACGGGGTCTCCCGCTTCATCAGGTAGTTCTCGTGGCAGCCGTAGGACGCGCCCTTGTTGTCGGTGTTGTTCTTGTAGAGGTGGATCGGCTGCGCGCCGGGGAGCTGGGCCGCGCGTTCGGCGGCCTCGGCCATGATGCGCTCGCCCGCCTTGTCCCAGAGCACGGCGTCGCGGGGGTTGGTGATCTCCGGGGAGCTGTACTCGGGGTGGGCGTGGTCCACGTAGAGCCGCGCGCCGTTGGTGAGGATGACGTTGGCCAGGCCGATGTCCTCGTCGGTCAACTGGCTGGCGTCGGCGGCCTCGCGGGCGAGGTCGAAGCCGCGGGCGTCCCGCAGCGGGTTCTCCTCCTCGAAGTCCCAGCGGGCGCGCCGCGCCCGGTGCATCGCCGCCGCGTAGGCGTTGACGATCTGGGACGAGGTGAGCATGGCATTGGCGTTCGGATGGCCCGGAACGGAGATTCCGTACTCCGTCTCGATGCCCATTACTCGCCGTACGGTCATGCGGCCCTCCTTGCCCGGTACCGCCCCCGGCCCTGGACGGCACTCAAGTACCGCTGCGTCTGCGGCACGCGTGGTCCCCGCGGCGGCGATACGCTGCGCGACGCGCCGGTACGGAAGAGCCTAGAACGCCTTAGCGGCAGTGGGGAGATCATTACAGTCTTTGCTCCGGTCCGTTTGCACCCGTGGAAATACGTGTCCGGCTGCGGGCGGCCGTGTGGTGCCCCCCGCAGCCGGATCGCCGCATTTACAGGTACTGACCGGTGTTGGCCACCGTGTCGATCGACCGTCCGGTGTCCGCGCCCTGCTTTCCGGTGACGAGCGTGCGGATGAACACGATCCGCTCGCCCTTCTTTCCGGAGATGCGGGCCCAGTCGTCGGGGTTGGTCGTGTTGGGCAGGTCCTCGTTCTCCTTGAACTCGTCGACGCAGGCGGCGAGCAGGTGGGAGACGCGCAGGCCCTTCTGGTTGTGGTCGAGGAACGCCTTGATGGCCATCTTCTTGGCGCGGTCCACGATGTTCTCGATCATCGCGCCGGAGTTGAAGTCCTTGAAGTACAGGACTTCCTTGTCCCCGTTGGCGTACGTGACCTCCAGGAACCTGTTCTCCTCGGACTCCGCGTACATCTGCTCGACGACGGACTGGATCATCGCGTCGACCGTGGCCTCCGGCGAGCCGCCGTGCTCGGTCATGTCCTCGGCGTGCAGCGGCAGGGTCCGGGTCAGGTACTTCGAGAAGATGTCCTTGGCGGCCTCGGCGTCCGGGCGCTCGATCTTGATCTTCACGTCGAGCCGGCCGGGGCGCAGGATCGCGGGGTCGATCATGTCCTCGCGGTTGGATGCGCCGATGACGATGACGTTCTCCAGGCCCTCCACGCCGTCGATCTCGGAGAGGAGCTGCGGGACGATGGTGTTCTCCACGTCCGAGCTGACGCCGGATCCGCGGGTGCGGAAAAGGGAGTCCATCTCGTCGAAGAAGACGATGACGGGCGTGCCCTCGCTGGCCTTCTCCCGGGCCCGCTGGAAGACCAGGCGGATGTGCCGCTCGGTCTCGCCGACGTACTTGTTGAGCAGCTCGGGGCCCTTGATGTTGAGGAAATAGCTCTTGCCCGCGGGGCGGCCGGTGTGTTCCGCGACCTTCTTGGCCAGGGAATTGGCCACCGCCTTGGCGATCAGCGTCTTGCCGCAGCCGGGCGGGCCGTAGAGCAGCACGCCCTTGGGGGGCCGCAGCTCGTGCTCCTTGAAGAGGTCCGGGTGGAGGTACGGCAGCTCGACCGCGTCCCTGATCAGCTCGATCTGGTTGCCCAGGCCGCCGATCTTGGTGTAGTCGATGTCGGGGACCTCTTCGAGGACCAGTTCCTCGACCTCGCTCTTGGGAATGACCTCGTAGACGTACCCGGAGCGGGGCTCCAGGAGCAGGGCGTCGCCGGCGCGGATCGTGGTGTGCAGCAGCGGCTCCGCCAGCCGCACCACCCTCTCCTCGTCGGTGTGCCCCATGACCAGGGCGCGCTCGCCGTCCTCCAGGATCTCCTTCAGGGTGACGATGTCCCCGGAGCGCTCGAACTCCATGGCCTCGACCACGTTCAGCGCCTCGTTGAGCATCAGCTCCTGACCGCGGCGCAGCTCTTCGAGCTCCACGCTGGGGCTGACGTTCACCCGCAGCTTGCGGCCGCCGGTGAAGATGTCGGCCGTGCCGTCCTCGTTCGCCTGGAGGAAGACCCCGAAGCCTGCGGGCGGCTGGGCCAGCCGGTCGACCTCCTCCTTCAGGGCCACGATCTGGTCGCGGGCCTCACGGAGAGTGCTGGCCAGGCGCTCGTTCTGTGCGGACACTCCTGCGAGGTTGGTCTGCAACTCGACGATGCGCTCTTCGAGGATCCTCGTGTGACGCGGCGAGTCGGCGAGCTTTCGTCGCAGGACGGCGATCTCCTGCTCAAGGTAGGCGACCTGACCGGCAGGGTCTTCGGACCCTCGACCCGGCCGGATGCCGCGGTTGGTGTCGTCGTCGTGGGCTGCCACGGTCCTCACCTCCTCCAAGGGGAGCTGGACGCTTCCTGACCCTACCTGGCCGCGTCCCACTTGAAACCCCTAGATCACAAAGACGGTCGGGGTGCATCCGATCTTCACCCGTGCGCCCGTCCTCACGCCAGGCAAATACCCATCCAGCAACATCGGAAAGCAGCCATTTGTTTCCTCTGCAACGCTCAACACCCGCCAAGGGTGCCTGGAATTGCAGCGGAACGACGACTGCCGCCCCGCCGGTTCCGCGTACCGGCGGGGCAGCAGTGCACAGAGAGGGTGGGCGGGCGGCTCAGATCCGGGTGCCGGGGATCGGCTCCGCGGTGAGGCGGAAGCGGTCGTCCTCCCACGTCCAGGTCACGTTGCGCTGCTTGTCCGGCTTGCTGCGGGGGACGTCGGGCGAGGAGTAGCCGAGGAGGGTGGCCGAAATCTCGTTTTCGCGGACAGCGAATTGCCCGACGCTCATCCCCTCGGCGGGGTCGAGCAGGGTCGCGGTCACGCGCGGTGACACTCCGGGCTTCGTGGCGGACACGACGTACATCCCGCTGGGCGGGGAGCCTGCGGCGGCCCGGCAGCGCACGACGGCCACCGTCTCGGCCCGCCCGTCGGCGTCGAAGTCCGCCGAGCCGTGCTTGAAGACCTCCGGCTCGGTGCCCGCGCAGTCCACCGGGTAGTGGGCGGCGCTCGGCTGGGGGCCGGGGGCCGGCCGGCCCCCGTGATCCCCCTTGCCGTCGTTGCCTGCGGCCACGGTCGGGGGCTGGATGAGCGCCGCGAGGGCGACGACGGCGGCCATGGCGGCCGCGGTGGCGATCCAGTGCACCGCGCGGGGGTGCGCGTGCGGGAGGTCGGCGCCGGGCAGAGGCTGCACGGGGGAGGCTCCTGGGAGGGCTGGGAGGGCCGTGGGGAGGCCAGCATGGTGTCACACACCGGCCGCCCGCGGAACGACCCCTGCCGCTTCTGTGCCCCGTCAGTCCGCCGCCGCGGCCCGCTGGCCGCCGGGACCGGTGTAATCCTCCCCGTACGCCCCCTTCGCGGGCCGCCTGCGGCGCAGCGGCGGCTCGACGCCGTCGGCGAGCCTGCGGGCGGTGAGCAGGAAGCCGGTGTGGCCGATCATGCGGTGGTCAGGCCGTACGGCCAGGCCCTCGACGTGCCAGTTGCGCAGCATGGTCTCCCACGCCTGCGGCTCGTTGAAGTTGCCGTGCTCGCGGATGGATTCCACGGTGCGGGCGAGCTGGGTGGTGGTGGCGACGTACGCGCAGACGATGCCGCCGGGCACCAGGGCCTTGGCGACCGCGTCCAGGCACTCCCAGGGCGCGAGCATGTCCAGGACGACGCGGTCGACCTCGGTGTCGGAGAGGTTGTCCTGGAGGTCGCCGACGGTGAGCTGCCAGGCGGGGTGCGGGCCGCCGAAGTAGCGCTCGACGTTCTGCCGGGCGACGTCGGCGAAGTCCGCGCGGCGCTCGTACGAGTGCAGCATGCCGCTGTCGCCGACGGCGCGCAGCAGGAAGCTGGTCAGCGACCCGGAGCCGACGCCCGCCTCGACCACGCGCGCGCCCGGGAAGACGTCGGCGAACGCGAGGATCTGGCCGGCGTCCTTGGGATAGACGACGGCCGCTCCGCGCGGCATGGACAGGACGTAGTCGGGGAGCAGGGGGCGCAGCGCGAGGTACGGGACGTTGCCCGTGGTGCGCACGACGGTTCCCTCGGGGGCGTCGATCAGCTCGTCGTGCGGGAAGGAGCCCTTGTGGGTGTGGAAGGACTTCCCGGCTTCGAGCGTGAACGTGTAGTGGCGGCCCTTGGGGTCGGTGAGCTGTACCTGGTCCCCGACCTGGAAGGGCCCGCGGCGGCGCGCGGCACCGGTCGGCTCGGACATGCCGCTCACCCTACCGGCCCGCGGGGGTCAGGACTGCGGCCGGGCCATGGCGGCGACGAAGGCGCGCTCGACGTCGGAGGTGGCGAGCACCCCGTAGATCTGACCGGTCTCCTCCAGCACGAGGTACTCGCTGTGCGGGCTCTCGCGCAGGTGCTCCAGCAGTTGTTCGCCGGTCAGCTCCGCGGAGAGCTTCATCTCGTCCGTGAGGTCCTGCGAGAGGGAGCTGACGGCCACCCAGGGGCGGCGGTGGGTGGGGGTCTGCGCGATGGCGGCGCCGCGGACGACGCCGGTGGGGTCGCCGCGGCCGTCGACGACCACGAGGGCGCGGGCGCCGGCGGCGTCGGCCCTCCGCAGCGCCTCGGACAGCGGGGTGTCGGCGGTGACGGGCGCCGCCCGGCGGGTGAGGGCGCGGGCGCGCAGCTCGGGCAGCCGCTCGCGCAGCCGGGCCATGCGCAGGCTGTTGCCGGCGCCGGTCCAGATGATCGCGGCGAGGATCGCCGCCAGCAGGGCGTCGGTGACGGTGTCGAAGCTGCCGGGGTCGGAGGCCCGGGAGTGGGTGAACAGCGGGAGCCCGACGAGCGTGGCCACGGCCAGCGCGCGGCCCACCCAGGCGGCGACGACCGTGCCGGTCATGGGCTTGCCGCTGACCTTCCAGACCAGGGCGCGCAGCATCCGGCCGCCGTCCAGCGGCAGGCCGGGCAGCAGGTTGAAGGCGGCCACGATGAGGTTGGAGATCGTCAGCGCCGCGAGCAGCACCGCCGGCACGGTGTCCTGCTCGACGAGTTGGAGGGCGCCGTAGAAGCCGCCGGCGAGCACCAGCGAGAGCAGCGGCCCGGCGAAGGCGAGCCAGAACTCGCGGCCGGGGGTCTCGGACTCCTTCTCGATCTCCGAGACGCCGCCGAAGAACTGCAACTGGATACGGCGTACGGGCAGCTTGTAGTGGATGGCGACGCGGGTGTGGGCCAGCTCGTGGACGAGCACCGAGGCGTAGAACGCGACGGCGAAGAAGAGCGCGATGACGTACCGCAGGGCGCCCAGCTCGGGCAGGACCCGTTCGAGCTGGCCGCCGAAGACCCAGGTGATGAGGGCGGCGACGAGGAACCAGCTCGGGGCGACGTACACGGGCACGCCGAAGGGGCGGCCCATGAGGATGCCGCCGCGGCGGCGGGGCCGATCGCCCTTGCGCTCCTCGCTCACCACTCCCACTCCTGCCCGTTCGCGGCGCCCCATCTCCGGCCCGCCGGTCCGGCCTGCATGGTATGCCGCCGGATGTCGGTGCCGGGCCCTAGGGTCGTACACCATGAGTACCCGCACCGACACCGGGAACCACCCGGCGGACCCCGCCCCGCCGCAGCCGGAAGGGGACGCTTCGCCGGATGCCCCACGGGCCCCGGCGCCGCCCCGCGCGCTGTCTCCCTCCCGCGCGGCGGACTTCATGACCTGCCCGCTGATGTACCGCTTCCGGGTGATCGACAGGCTGCCGGAGAAGCCGCGCGCCGCCGCCGCCCGCGGGACGCTGGTGCACGCGGTGCTGGAGCGGCTCTTCGACGATCCTGCTGCCGAGCGTACGCCGCCGCGGGCGCGGGCGCTGGTCGCGCCGGCGTGGGAGCGGCTGCTCGCGGACCGGCCGGAGCTGGCGGAGCTGTTCACGGACGCGGGCCCGGACGGGGACGCGGCGGGGGCCGCGGACGGGGCCACGGCCGGGGCGGGTGACGCGGCAGGGGACGGCGGGGCCGGCGGGGAGGTCGGCTCGGACGGGGCGGCGGAGCGCCTGGCGGAGTGGCTGGCCGGGGCGGAGCAGCTCGTCGAGCGGTGGTTCACGCTGGAGGACCCGGCGCATCTGGAGCCCGCGGAGCGGGAGCTGTTCGTGGAGACCGTGCTGGCCTCGGGGCTGAAGCTGCGCGGCGTCATCGACCGGGTCGACGTGGCGCCGTCCGGCGAGGTCCGCGTCGTCGACTACAAGACCGGCAAGGCGCCCCCGCCGGAGTACGCCGCGGACGCCCTCTTCCAGATCAAGTTCTACGCGCTGGTGCTGTGGCGGCTGCGCGGCAGCGTCCCGCGCCGGCTCCAGCTCGTCTACCTGGGCAGCGGCGACGTGCTGACGTACGACCCTGACGAGGCCGATCTGCGCGGCGTGGAGCGCAAGGTCCTCGCCCTGTGGGAGGCGATCCGGCGGGCGACGGAGAGCGGCGACTGGCGGCCCAGACCCGGCCGGCTCTGCGGCTGGTGCGACTTCAAGGCCGCCTGCCCGTCCTTCGGCGGCACCCCTCCGCCGTATCCGCTCACGGGCGTCGATCTCGGCCTGCCGCAGCCCCGCCCGGCCCGGGACGGGGACGGCACGCAGGGCAGAATGGACACCGCCTGACAGTTGGGTCCGGCCGAGGAAGAGGAGACCCTGTGGCCATCCGCGTCCTGCTCGTCGACGACCAGCCGCTGCTGCGCACCGGCTTCCGCATGATCCTGGAGGCCGAGCAGGACATCGCCGTCGTCGGCGAGGCCGGCGACGGGCTCCAGGCGCTCGACCAGGTCCGCGCGCTCCAGCCGGACGTGGTGCTGATGGACATCCGGATGCCCCGCATGGACGGCGTGGAGGCCACCCGGCAGATCACCGGCGCGGGCCGGGACGGGCCCGCGAAGGTGCTGGTGCTGACCACCTTCGACCTCGACGAGTACGTGGTGGAGGCGCTGCGCGCCGGGGCCAGCGGCTTCCTCCTGAAGGACGCGCCGGCCGGCGAGCTGGTGCAGGCGATCCGCGTGGTCGCCGCCGGGGACGCGATGCTGGCCCCGAGCATCACCAAGCGGCTGCTCGACAAGTTCGCGACCAAGCTTCCGACCGGCGAGCAGGACGTGCCGGACACCCTGGGCACGCTCACCGAGCGCGAGGTCGAGGTGCTGAAGCTGGTCGCCCGCGGGCTGTCGAACGCGGAGATCGCCGCCGACCTGTTCGTCAGCGAGACGACCGTGAAGACCCATGTCGGCCATGTGCTGACCAAGCTGAGCCTGCGCGACCGGGTGCAGGCCGCGGTGTACGCGTACGAGAGCGGACTGGTGCGCCCCGGCGGGTCATGAACGGACCGGGAGCCCTTCGCCGAAGGGCTCCCGGTCGCCGGGGCGGCACGGAGGTCAGGCCGCGGGAGGGGTCACTCCGCGCCCTTCGAGATCTCCCAGAACCGGAAGACCGTCGAGGCGTCGAGCGTCCACTCCAGGCCGAGGATGTTCTCCCGGGCGGCCGCGTACTGCTTGCCCTGCCACAGCGGTATCACCGGCACCTGGTCGGCGACGATGTCCTGGAGTTCGCCGTAGGTGTCCACCGTGGCCGTACGCTCCGACTGCGCGGCGGTCGCCGGGATCAGCTCGCTGGTGATCCGGCCCGGGTTGTAGTTGTTGGCCAGCACGTTGCCCTCGCCGAAGAACGGCGAGGTGAAGTTGTCCGGGTCCGGGTAGTCCGGCACCCAGCCCTTGACGTAGACGCCGTACTCGCCCTCCTCCACGGCCTTCTCGAACTCCTCCAGCGGCACGGACTCCACGTCCGCGTCGAACAGGCCGCTGGCGTTGAGCTGCTTGGCGATCAGCTCGAAGGACGGCACCGTGCCGGGCCCGTAGCGCTCGGGCGTGGCGTGCAGCGTCACCTGCACCTTCTCGTCGATGCCCGCCTGGCGCAGCACCTGCTCGGCCTTGCCCGCGTCGGGGCGGTCGCCGTAGGTGTCGTAGAAGGCGGTGTTGTGGCCGGTGATGCCGGCCGGGACGATCGAGTACAGCTCCTCGGCGGTGCCCTCGTAGACCTCGCGGACCAGCGCGTTGCGGTCGATGAGGTACGCGAACGCCTTGCGCACCGCGGGGTTGCCGGCGACCGGGTCGTCCATGTTGAAGACCAGGTGCTGCACCTCGGCGCTGGTGCCCTCGACGAGCTGGATCTCCCGGCCGGCGCCGGCCAGGTCCTGGAGCTCGGCGATGTCCTTCATCGCCAGGCCGCGGTAGGCCAGGTCGATGTCGCCGCCCTCCAGGTCCCGCTTCAGCTTGTCGTCGCCGCCGGAGCCGCCGTACAGCCGCAGCGTCATCCCGGAGTTCTGGACCTTGGCGGTGCCCTTGTACCCGGAGTTGACGGAGAACTCGGCCTCCTTGCCCTCCTGGTAGGAGTCCAGCTTGTACGGGCCGGAGCCGACGGCCTTGCCGTCCTCGCGCAGCTTGTCCTGGGGGTAGGACTCGCTGTCCACGATCGACCCGGCGCCGGAGGCGATCTTCATGGGGAAGGTCGCGTCGGGGTAGTCCAGCCGGAACGTCACGGTCAGCTCGTCCGGCGTCTCGATGTTGCCGACGGAGTCGAGCAGGACGGCGGGGCCCGCCGGGTCGTTGATGCCGATGGTGCGCTCGAAGGAGAACTTCACGTCCTCGGACGTGAGTTCGGAGCCGTTGGAGAACTTCAGCCCGTCCTGGAGCTTGCAGGTGTAGACGCGGCTGTCGGCGTCCTCGAAGGTGCACTCCTTCGCGGCCTCGGGTTCGGGTTCCGTGGACCCCTTGGGGAAGCTCAGCAGGGACTGGAAGACGTTGTTGAACACCAGCCAGGAGCCGACGTCGTAGCCCGCGGCGGGGTCGATGGCCGTGACCTTGTCGGTCATTCCCATCACGACCGCGTCACCGGAGCCGGCCCCCGATCCGGAGTCCGAGCCGCAGCCGGCAGCGAGCAGTACGGTGGCCATGGCGGCGCCGAGGGGTGGGGCGAGCCGCTGGACAGCCTTCTTCACGTGTGTGGGTTCCTTCACTCGGGTCGGTTCTTGGCCCGGCGCGGCACCGCCGGTGGCCCCTACTCGCTCAGCCCGCGCCGCAGCTCCCAAAGCTGTAGCGTCGACGACGAGTTGAGCGCCCACTCCGCCCCCGTGACGGTGTCGCGCGCCGCGATGTACTGCTTGCCCTGCCAGAGCGGCAGGTACGGAACGTCACTGGCGAGGACGTCCTGTATCCGCTCGAAGCTGTCCGTCGTGCGTTCCCGCTGCGCTTCCTGGCGGGTCCGCGGGATCAGGTCCTCGATGACGGAGCTTTCGTAGTTGTTGAAGGTGAAGTTCTCCTCGCCGACGAACGGCCCGGTGAACGTGTCGGGGTCGGGGAAGTCGGGATACCAGTGCAGGCCGTAGACGGCGTACCGGTTCTCCGCGTAGCTCTTCTTGTACGTCTCCCAGGTGTCGCCCTTGATGGTGGCCTTGAACAGGCCGGAGCTGTTGAGCTGGTCGCGCAGCTCCTCGAACTCGGCCTTCGTCGTCTCGCCGTAGTGGTCCGTGGTGTAGTTCAGGGTCAGCTCGACGGGCGTCTCGACGCCCGCCTCCCGCAGCAGTTCGCGGGCGCTGTCGGCGTCCGGGCGGTCGCCGTAGGCGTCGTGGAAAGCGGTGTTGTGGCCGATGATGCCGCGCGGGATCATCGCGAACAGCGGGTCGACGGTGCGCTGGTAGACGTCGCGGGCGAGCTTCGTCCGGTCGATCACCTCGGCCGTCGCCCGGCGTACGGCCCGGTCCTCGACGGTCGGGTTCCGCACGTCGAAGACGAGGTAGGCGATCTCCGCGCCGGGGGTCTCGAAGAGGCTGACGTCGCCGTCGTTGTCCTCGTCGAGGCGGTTGATCTGCTCCGGCTTCAGGCTGCGGCCCATCACGTCGATGTCGCCGTCGGAGATGGCCTCCTCCATGCTCCCGGAGCTGTCGAAGTAGCGGACCTCGACCGCGTCGTTCTGCGGCTCGACCTCGCCCTTGTAGTCGCCGTTGCCCGTGTAGACGGCCTTGGTGGCGACGTCGTCGTCGTGCTCCACCTTCAGGCTGTACGGGCCGGAGCCGGCGATCTCGAAGCCCTTGTACAGCTTGTCCTTCTCGTAGACCTCGCTGTCGACGATGGCCGCGGCGGGGGTGGCGAGCTTGAGGGGGAACGTCGCGTCCGGCGTCCTGAGGTGGAAGACCACGGTCAGCTCGTCGGGGGTCTCGACCGTGTCGACGTTGGCGAGCAGCGGGAACGGGCCGTTGGGGTTCTTGATCTTCAGCATCCGCTCGATGGAGAACTTGACGTCCTCGGCCGTGAGGTCGTGGCCGTTGGTGAACGTCAGCCCCTCGCGGAGCGTGCAGCGGTACTGCTCGCTGAGCCGGTCGGCGAAGACGCAGCTCTCGGCGGCGTCGGGCTCGGGCTCCGAGCCCGTACGCGGCATCCGCATGAGCGTCTGGAAGGTGTTCTGGAGGACGTTCCAGGAGTTGATGTCGTACGCCGTGGCCGGATCGAGGGGGGCGGGGTTCTCCTTCGTCAGCTCCAGCCGGTCGGTCGTGCCCACCACGATCGCGTCGCCGTCTTTGCCGGAGTCCCCCACCACGCCGCAGGAGGCAAGAACCGGGGCGAGCACGCCCAGCAGTGCGGGCAGCACCAGCGACTTACGAATCATGGTCGACTTTCTCCCTCGGGCGTCCCCGGAGAGATTAGCCGGAGCACCCAGCCGCGCTGGGCCGCAGGGAAGTTGAGAAGGAATCACGCGCCGATTACGCCCGGCGTCCTTCCGATAACCGGACGCGGGAACAATGGCCGCGAACCCGAATCAAACCGGGCACAGGGAGGCACGTCAGGGAAGCCTCAGCACCCCTCCAGCACAGTCCCGCACACCTGTCGAGAGCTGTGCACGTGAGAAAGCTCACCACGTCGAATCCGCGCCTTCATGCAGCAATGAGGTAACGGCTTTCGTCACGCAAAATACATGAACCGCTGCGCGGAGTTCCTTTCCCGCTTTCTCACTGGAGGCGGTCGACTACGGAGCGGAGAAAAGGGAGATCGACTTCCGTGAGGGAAGGCACGAGGTGCCGTCCCGGAGCGGGCTCGATCGGCGCCACCGACGGCACCGCGACGACGGCGCAGCCGGCCGCCTCCGCGGCCGTCACGCCGGTGAGGGTGTCCTCGATGACGGCGCAGCGCCGCGGGTCGGCGCCCAGGGCCGCCGCGGCGTGCAGGTACGGATCCGGGTGCGGCTTCGTCCGCGCGATCTCGTCGCCGGCCACCGAGAGGTGGAACTCGTGGCCCAGCGAGCGCAGCACCCGGTCGATGATCCGCCGGTGCGAGGCGGAGACGAGGGCCGTGGGCACGTCGTGGGCTGCGAGTTCGGTGAGCAGCCGCCGGGCCCCCGGCATCAGCGGCACGTGGCCGTCGATCAGCTCCTCGAAGCGGGTGTTCAGGCGGGTGGTCAGCTCGGGCAGGGCGATGTCGGCACCGGTGGTGGCGATGAGGTACGCGGCGCTGCGCGACATGGGGCCGCCCACGACGACCCGGCGCTGCTCCTCGTTCAGCTCGTGGCCGAACTCGGCGAAGACCGAGACCTCGGCGGCCCACCAGAAGCCCTCGGTGTCGACCAGGGTGCCGTCCATGTCGAGCAGTACGGCCTGCGGGGTCGTACCGCGGACGGAGCGCACGCGGCGTGCCGGGGCGGTGCCCTGGGCCGTTCGGGTGCCTTCAGCGGGGATGCTGCTGGTCATCCGCTCACCTCCCTCGAAGGGGCGCAAAGGCCGGCCGCCAGAGGCGACCGGCCTGTTCCGGACCGACCAGTGTATGCCGACTGTCCGAAAAGCGCCCGCGGAGACCGTTCGGGGCGCTTTTCGGACGCGGCCGGGACCGGGTACGGGCCCGGCACCGGGTACGGCCGGTGGGCGGCGCTCAGCGCGCGTTGAAGTACTTCGCCTCGGGGTGGTGGATGACGATCGCGTCCGTGGACTGCTCCGGGTGGAGCTGGAACTCCTCGGAGAGCTGCACCCCGATCCGCTCCGGCCCCAGCAGATCGGCGATCTTCGCCCGGTCCTCCAGGTCCGGGCAGGCGCCGTAGCCGAGCGAGAACCGGGCGCCGCGGTACTTCAGCGAGAACATGTCCTCGATCTCCGCCGGGTCCTCGCCGCCGTAGCCCAGCTCGGCGCGTACCCGCGCGTGCCAGTACTCCGCCAGCGCCTCGGCGAGCTGCACGGAGAGCCCGTGCAGCTCCAGGTACTCGCGGTAGGAGTCGGCCGCGAACAGCTCGGCGGCGGCGTCGCCGATCCTGGAGCCGACGGTGACGATCTGGAACCCGACGACGTCCGTCTCGCCGGAGTCCTCCGGCCGGAAGAAGTCCGCCAGGCACAGCCGCCGGCCGCGCCGCTGCCGCGGGAAGGTGAAGCGGGTGCGCTCGCTGCCGTCGTCGCCGAGGACGATGAGGTCGTCGCCCTTGGAGACGCAGGGGAAGTAGCCGTAGACGACGGCCGCCTCCAGCAGGTTGCCGGTCTGGAGCCGGTCCAGCAGCCCGCGCAGCCGCGGCCGGCCCTCGGTGGCGACCAGGTCCTCGTACGACGGGCCGTCGCCCGCGCGCGACGCCTTCAGCCCCCACTGGCCCTTGAACAGCGCGCCCTCGTCCAGCCAGGAGGCGTAGTCGGCCTGCTGGATGCCCTTGACGACCCGGGTGCCCCAGAACGGCGGGGTGGGCACGGGGTTGTCGGTGGCCACGTCGGAGCGGGCGGAGGCGCCCTCCTCCTCGGTGGCGGGCACGGGGGCGGCGGTGGCGCGTACCCGGCGGGGGCGCAGCTCGGGCAGCTCGGCGCCGGGGACGCCGCGCTTGACGCCGATCAGGGCGTCCATGAGCCGCAGCCCCTCGAAGGCGTCGCGGGCGTAGCGGACCTCGCCCTCGTAGACCTCGTGCAGGTCCTGTTCGACGTACGCGCGGGTGAGCGCGGCGCCGCCGAGGATCACCGGGTAGCGGGAGGCCAGCCGGCGCTGGTTCAGCTCCTCCAGGTTCTCCTTCATGATCACCGTGGACTTCACCAGCAGCCCGGACATCCCGATCACATCGGCCGCGTGTTCCTCGGCGGCCTCCAGGATGGCCGAAACCGGCTGTTTGATGCCGAGGTTGACCACGTTGTAGCCGTTGTTGGACAGGATGATGTCGACAAGGTTCTTGCCGATGTCGTGCACGTCGCCGCGGACGGTGGCCAGCACGATCGTGCCCTTGCCCGAGTCGTCCTCGACCTTCTCCATGTGCGGCTCCAGATAGGCCACCGCGGTCTTCATCACCTCGGCGGACTGGAGCACGAACGGGAGCTGCATCTGCCCCGAGCCGAACAGCTCGCCGACCGTCTTCATGCCGTCCAGCAGCGTGTCGTTGACGATGTCCAGGGCCGGCCGCTCGGCGAGCGCGGAGTCGAGGTCGGCCTCCAGGCCGTTCTTCTCGCCGTCGATGATCCGCCGCTTCAGCCGCTCCTCCAGCGGCAGCGCGGCCAGCTCCTCGGCCCTGCCCGCCTTCATCGACTTGGTGTCGACGCCCTCGAACAGCTCCAGCAGACGCTGGAGCGGGTCGTACGCGGGCTCGTCGCCCTGCGCCGGCCGGCGGCGGTCGTAGATCAGGTCCAGGCAGACCTGGGCCTGCTCGTCCTCCAGCCGGGCGATCGGCAGGATCTTGCTGGCGTGCACGATCGCGGAGTCGAGGCCGGCCTTCACGCACTCGTCGAGGAAGACGGAGTTGAGCACGACCCGCGCGGCCGGGTTGAGGCCGAAGGAGATGTTCGACAGGCCGAGCGTGGTCTGCACGTCGGGGTGGCGGCGCTTGAGTTCGCGGATGGCCTCGATGGTGGCGCTGCCGTCGCCGCGGGACTCCTCCTGGCCGGTGCAGATGGTGAACGTCAGGCAGTCGATGAGGATGTCGGACTCGTGGATGCCCCAGTTGCCGGTGAGGTCCTCGATCAGCCGCTCGGCGATGGCGACCTTGTGCTCGGCGGTGCGCGCCTGGCCCTCCTCGTCGATGGTCAGGGCCATCAGGGCGGCGCCGTGCTCGCGGGCGAGCGCCGCGACGCGGGCGAAGCGCGACTCGGGGCCGTCGCCGTCCTCGTAGTTGACGGAGTTGATGACGGCCCGGCCGCCGAGCTTCTCCAGCCCGGCGCGGAGCACGTCGATCTCGGTGGAGTCCAGCACGAGGGGCAGCGTGGAGGCGGTGGCGAACCGGCCCGCCAGCTCGGCCATGTCGGCGGCGCCGTCGCGGCCGACGTAGTCGACGCACAGGTCGAGCATGTGGGCGCCCTCGCGGATCTGGTCGCGGGCCATCTCCACACAGTCGTCCCAGCGGCCTTCGAGCATGGCGGTGCGGAACTTCTTCGAGCCGTTGGCGTTGGTGCGCTCGCCGATCGCCAGGTACGAGGTGTCCTGGCGGAACGGCACCGTCTGGTACAGCGACGCGGCCCCCGGCTCGGGCCGGGGCGTGCGCTGGGCCGGCTCCAGGTCCCGTACCCGCTCGACCAACTGCCGCAGGTGCTCGGGGGTGGTGCCGCAGCAGCCGCCGACCAGGGAGAGTCCGTACTCGTTGACGAACGTCTCCTGGGCGTCGGCGAGTTCGCCCGCGGTGAGGGGGTAGTGGGCGCCGTCCTTGCCGAGGACCGGGAGGCCGGCGTTGGGCATGCAGGACAGCGGCACCCGGGAGTGCCGGGCGAGGTAGCGCAGGTGCTCGCTCATCTCGGCCGGGCCGGTGGCGCAGTTCAGCCCGATCATGTCGATGCCCAGCGGCTCCAGCGCGGTGAGCGCGGCGCCGATCTCGCTGCCGAGCAGCATGGCGCCGGTGGTCTCGACGGTCACCGAGCAGATCAGCGGCAGGTCCACGCCGGTGGCGGTCAGCGCCCGGCGGGCGCCGAGGACGGCGGACTTGGTCTGGAGCAGGTCCTGGGTGGTCTCGACGAGCAGCGCGTCGGCGCCGCCGGCGATCATGCCCTCGGCGTTCTCCTGGTAGGCGTCGCGCAGGGTGTCGTACGCGATGTGGCCGAGGGTCGGCAGCTTGGTGCCGGGGCCCATGGAGCCGAGGACCCAGCGCTGCCGGCCGTCGCCCGCGGTGTGCGCGTCGGCGGACTCGCGGGCGATGCGCACACCGGACTCGGACAGCTCGAAGATCCGGTGCGCGATGTCGTACTCGCCCAGGGCGGCGTGGTTGGCGCCGAAGGTGTTGGTCTCCACGCAGTCGACGCCGGCCGCGAAGTACTCGTCGTGCACGGAGCGCACGATGTCGGGGCGGGTGACGTTCAGGATCTCGTTGCAGCCTTCGAGCTGCTCGAAGTCCGCCAGCGTGGGGTCCTGCGCCTGGAGCATCGTGCCCATGGCGCCGTCGGCCACCACCACGCGGGTGGCGAGGGCCTCGCGGAGAGCGTCGGCGCGGGTCTGCTGGCTGGCGGGCTGGGGCGGCTGCGAGGCCATGGGGATACTCCCTCGTGTGCGACGGCTGTCGGCTATGCGCGGCCCGCGAGGACCGGCGCACGGGCCAAGGGTATCGGCCGGAGCCGGTGCGGTGCGGGGTGTCCCACGACCCGGACGGTGCGGGTTTGCGGGGTTTTCCGGCAGACCCGTGCCCGATCGGCGCTTCCGGGGTCTTCCCGGACCGTCCCCCCGGGGCGTGACGATGACCCATACTGTTCAGCATTGTCGAACTGCCGGTCTCGTTGAGGAGGATCTTCCGTGGCACGGAACATCCAGTCGCTCGAGCGAGCGGCTGCGGTGCTGCGCCTGCTGGCCGGAGGAGAGCGGCGCCTGGGCCTGTCCGACGTCGCCTCGACCCTGGGCCTGGCCAAGGGCACGGCGCACGGCATCCTGCGCACGCTCCAGCAGGAGGGCTTCGTCGAGCAGGACCCGGTCTCCGGCCGGTACCAGCTCGGCGCCGAGCTGCTGCGCCTGGGCAACAGCTTTCTCGACGTGCACGAGCTGCGCGCCCGCGCCCTGCCCTGGACCGACGACCTGGCCCGCGCCAGCGGCGAGAGCGTGCACCTCGGCGTCCTGCACCACCAGGGCGTGCTCATCGTCCACCACGTCTTCCGGCCCGACGACAGCCGGCAGGTGCTGGAGATAGGGGCCATGCAGCCGCTGCACAGCACGGCGCTGGGCAAGGTCCTGTGCGCCGTGGACCCGGTGGCGCACGCGGAGGCCGCGGAGAGCGACCGCAAGGCGCTCACCCCGGCCACGGTCACCGAGGCGGCCGACTTCGAAGCGGTCCTGGAGCTGACCCGGGCCCGCGGGTGGGGCTCGGACTTTGAGGAGACCTGGGACGGCATCGCCTCGGTCGCCGCACCCGTACGCGACCGCCGCGGCATGCCCGTGGGCGCCGTGGGCGTGACCGGGGCGGTGGAGCGCGTCTGCCCCGGTGGCGAGCTGCGGTCCGAGCTGGTGGCGGCCGTGCGCGACTGCGCCCGGGCGGTGGCCCGGGACCTGGGCGCCGGGCGGTTCTGAGCCGGGCGGCGTCCCCCGTTCGGCCGATTCCCCGATTCCCCCGTTTTCCCGTCACCGGGCCTTGACGTGCCTGTTACGTGGCGGAACACTGCCGTGCACCGGTCGGCATTGTCGAACGCCTGACGACATTTTTGACGTATGGTGTGACGCGCGGACCGGATTCCTTGAACGGACCAGCCAGGACAAAGGAGTCGCAGGATGGACCCGTCCAATTGGGACATATTCTCTGGCGAGGTACTGGGGACTGCCTTGCTGATCGTTCTCGGTGGCGGCGTGGTCGCCGCCATCACCTTCAAGAAGTCCAAGGCATTCCAAGCGGGCTGGGTCGCGGTCGCCTTCGGCTGGGGTCTTGCGGTCCTCACCGGTGCCTACGCCGTCGCCGGCGTCTCCGGCGCCCACCTCAACCCCGCGGTGACCCTCGGCCTCGCGATCAAGGGCGACACCGACTGGGGCGACGTGCCGCTGTACTTCGCCTCCGAGATGCTCGGCGCCATCATCGGCGCCGTCTTCGTGTGGCTCGCCTACTACGGCCAGTTCCACCACCACCTGACCGACAGGGAAGTCGTCGGCCCTCGGCAGACGGCGGACGACAAGGCGATCGAGGCCAGTGAGAAGGGGGCGGGCCCGGTGCTCGGCATCTTCTCCACCGGCCCCGAGATCCGCAACGTCGTGCAGAACGTGATGACGGAGATCATCGCCACCTTCGTCCTGGTCATCGCGATCCTCACCCAGGGCCTCAACGACGAGGGCAACGGGCTCGGCCCCCTCGGCGTGCTGATCACCGCGCTCGTCGTCGTCAGCATCGGCCTCTCGCTCGGTGGTCCCACCGGGTACGCGATCAACCCCGCGCGCGACCTCGGGCCGCGCATCGTCCACGCCCTGCTGCCGCTGCCCAACAAGGGCGGCTCGGACTGGACCTACGCGTGGATCCCCGTCGTCGGCCCGCTCATCGGCGGCGCCGCGGCCGGCGGACTCTACCAGGCCGTCTTCGCCTAGCCGGCACGTCCCGCCCGCCCGCCGGGCGGGACGGCGCAGGTCGCCACCTCGACTCCCGCCGAACCAACGACGTATCGGAGCGACATGACCGACGCACACACCACAGGCCCGTTCATTGCGGCTATCGATCAGGGGACGACTTCGAGCCGGTGCATTGTGTTCGACACCGATGGCCGGATCGTGTCGGTGGATCAGAAGGAACACGAGCAGATCTTTCCCAAGCCGGGGTGGGTGGAGCACAACGCCACGGAGATCTGGCGCAATGTCCAGCAGGTCGTCGACGGCGCGGTCGCCAAGGCCGGGATCACCAGCGCCGACGTCAAGGCCATCGGCATCACCAACCAGCGTGAGACGACCCTGCTGTGGGACAAGAACACCGGTGAACCCGTCGCCAACGCCATCGTGTGGCAGGACACCCGCACCGCGGAACTGTGCCGCAAACTCGGCGGCACCCAGGGCCAGGACCGCTTCCGCGCCGCCACCGGCCTGCCCCTGGCCTCCTACTTCGCCGGCCCCAAAATCCGCTGGCTCCTGGACAACACCCCCGGCCTGCGTGCCCGCGCCGAAGCCGGCGACATCCTCTTCGGCACCATGGACTCCTGGGTCATCTGGAACCTCACCGGCGGACCCGGCCGCGGCGTCCACGTCACCGACGTCACCAACGCCTCCCGCACCATGCTCATGAACCTGCACACCCTCGACTGGGACACCGACATCCTGGCCGCGATGGACGTCCCCGCCGCGGTCCTGCCCGAGATCCGCTCCTCCGCCGAGGTCTACGGCCGCGCCACCTCCGGCACCCTGACCGGCATCCCCGTCGCCTCCGCACTCGGCGACCAGCAGGCCGCCCTGTTCGGGCAGACCTGCTACGCCCAGGGCGAGGCCAAGTCCACCTACGGCACCGGCACGTTCCTGCTGATGAACACCGCCGGTGAACCCGTCCACTCCGAGAACGGTCTGGTCACCACCGTCGGTTACCGCATCGGCGACCAGCCCGCCGTCTACGCGCTGGAAGGCTCCATCGCCGTCACCGGCGCCCTGGTGCAGTGGATGCGCGATCAGATGGGCATCATCTCCACCGCCGCCGAGATCGAGACCCTCGCGCTGAGCGTCGAGGACAACGGCGGCGCCTACTTCGTGCCCGCCTTCTCCGGCCTGTTCGCCCCCTACTGGCGCGACGACGCCCGCGGTGTGATCGCCGGCCTGACGCGGTACGTCACCAAAGCCCACATCGCCCGCGCTGTCCTGGAAGCCACCGCCTGGCAGACCCGCGAGATCGTCGATGCCATGACCAAGGACTCCGGCGTCGAACTGGCCGCGCTGAAGGTCGACGGCGGCATGACCGCGAACAACCTCCTCATGCAGACCCTCGCCGACGTCCTGGACGCCCCCGTCGTCCGCCCCCTCGTCGCGGAGACCACGTGTCTGGGCGCCGCCTACGCCGCGGGGCTGGCCGTCGGGTTCTGGCCGGACACCGACACCCTGCGCGCCAACTGGCGCCGCGCCGCCGAATGGACCCCCCGCATGGACAACGAAACCCGCGACCGCGAATACCACAACTGGCTCAAAGCAGTCCAACGCACCATGGGCTGGATCGAGGACGAGGAGTAGCGACGATGACCCTCCCGCAGACCGTCCCGGCGGCGATACCCGCGCTCGGGACGCACCCGACTGCCGGCCGCACCCCGGGTCGCGCGGAGACCCGGGACCTGCTCGACCGGGCGACGTACGACCTCCTGGTCATCGGCGGCGGAATCCTGGGCACCTCGGTGGCCTGGCACGCCGCGCAGTCGGGCCTGCGGGTGGCGATGGTGGACGCCGGCGACTTCGCCGGCGCCACCTCGTCCGCGTCCTCCAAGCTCGTCCACGGCGGCATCCGCTACCTCCAGAACGGCGCGGTGCGGCTGGTGGCCGAGAACCACCACGAGCGCCGGGTGCTGGCCCGCGACGTGGCACCGCACCTGGTCAACCCGCTCCCCTTCTACCTGCCGCTCTACAAGGGCGGCCCGCACGGCGCCGCGAAGCTCGGCGCCGGCGTCTTCGCCTACTCCGCGCTGTCCGCGTTCCGCGACGGCGTCGGGCACCTCATCACCCCGAGCCGGGCGGCCCGGGACATCCCCGCGCTGCGCACCGAAGGGCTGAAGGCGGTCGCGGTCTTCGGCGACCACCAGATGAACGACTCGCGGATGGCGGTGATGACGGTACGGGCCGCGGTCGGCGCCGGCGCCGTCGTCCTCAACCACGCCGAGGTCACCGGGCTGCGGTTCGCCCGCGGCCAGGTGACGGGCGCGGATCTGCGGGACCGGCTGAGCGGCGCCGAGTTCGGCGTCGACGCCCGGCTCGTGCTCAACGCCACCGGGCCGTGGGTGGACCACCTGCGGCGGATGGAGAACGCGGGGGCGGCGCCCTCCATCCGGCTCTCCAAGGGCGCGCACATCGTGCTCAAGCGGCGCTCGCCGTGGCACGCGGCGATGTCGACGTGGGTGGACAAGTACCGCGTCACCTTCGCGCTGCCGTGGGAGGACCAGTTGCTGCTGGGCACCACGGACGAGTCGTACGAGGGCGATCCCGCCGACGTGCACCCGACCGACGCCGACGTCGCGCAGATCATCGACGAGGCGTCGCTGTCGGTGCGCGACGACGACCTGTCGCCCGACCTCGTGACGTACGCCTTCGCCGGGCTGCGGGTGCTGCCGGGCGGTCCCGGCGGGACCGAGCAGGCCAAGCGGGAGACGGTCGTCACCGAGGGCTCCGGCGGGATGCTGTCGGTGGCGGGCGGCAAGTGGACGACGTACCGGCACATCGGCCGGATGGTGCTCGGCAAGCTCGCCAAGGAGCACGGCGGCGCGATCGCCGAGGACATGCAGCCGGTGAAATCCCTGGTACGGCACACGCCGCTGCCGGGGGTGGCCAACCCCAACGCGGTCGCGCACCGGCTCCTGGTCGACCGCGACCCGGGCCACCGCATGGCCCCCGACACCGCGCGGCAGCTTGCCACGCACTACGGCTCGCTCTCCTTCGACATCGCCCGCCTGGTCAACGAGAACCCGGACCTGGGCGAGCGCATCCACCCCGACGGGCCCGAGATCTGGGCGCAGGTGGTCTACGCCCGCGACCACGAGTGGGCCGAGACGGAGGACGACGTGCTGCGCCGCCGTACGACGGTGACGATCCGCGGCCTGGACACCGCCGGCGTCCGGGCCCGGGTGCGGGAGCTGCTCGCGCGCAAGCAGGGCTGAGCCGCCGCGGCGGACGCCGCGGGCCGGGGGGAGAGGCAGCACGGGGGCGCCTCTCCCCCCGGTCGTTTCCGCTTCCGGTGGGATTCGGTGCCCTCCCCTGCTCCGCACGCCCCGTGCGCAGGCATAATGGAAGCGCGCAGACATCGGATGTCTGTGACAGGGAGGGCGGCACGATGGCGGTCACGGACGAGGCGATCGAGAAGATCAAGGGAATGATCGTCTCCGGGAAGCTGCGGCCGGGCGACCGGCTGCCCAAGGAGAGCGAGCTGGCGGCCGACCTCGGCCTGTCCCGCAACTCGCTGCGCGAGGCGGTGCGCGCCCTCGCGCTGATACGCATCCTCGACGTACGGCAGGGCGACGGCACGTACGTCACGAGCCTCGACTCGCAACTCCTGCTGGAGGCGATGAGCTTCGTCGTCGACTTCCACCGCGACGACACCGTGCTGGAGCTGCTCGCCGTACGCCGCATCCTGGAGCCCGCGGCCACCGCGCTGGCCTGCACCGGCATCGCGGATGCGGAGCTGGACGCGCTGGAGGCGGAGCTGGCGGAGCTGGGCCAGGACCCGTCGGTGGAGGAACTGGTCCGCGCCGACCTGGAGTTCCACCGCCGGATCGTGCAGGCGTCCGGGAACTCCGTGCTCAGCTCGCTGCTGGAGGGGCTGTCGGGGCCGACGGCCCGCGCCCGCATCTGGCGCGGCCTGACGCAGGAGGACGCGGTACGGCGCACACTGACCGAGCACCGGGCGATCCTCGACGCGATGCGCAGCCGGGACGCGGAGGCGTCGCGGTCGTGGGCGACGGTGCACATCGCGAGCGTGGAGCAGTGGCTGCGCCGGACGCTGTGACTGCGCAACGCCGGGACACCCGGTCGCCGTGACCCCGGGGCACCGCGGTGCCGGGCGCGGCCACCGGCCGCGCCCGGCCCGGTGAGACCGTCCGGGGCTCAGTCCCCGGCCCGCTCCGGGACGTAGACGCGGCGGGCGTTGCCGCCGAAGAACGCCTCCCGCTCCGCCGCGGTCAGGTCCGCCACCGCCTCCTCGGCCAGCTCCACCACCCGCCCGTAGCCGGCGGCCAGCGTGCACACCGGCCAGTCCGAGCCGAACAGGATCCGGCCGGGGCCGAAGGCGTCGATCACGTGCCGGGCGTACGGCAGCACGTCCGCCGGCCGCCAGTTCTCCCAGTCCGCCTGCGTGACCAGGCCCGACACCTTGCAGCTCACGTTGGGCAGCCGCGCCAGCTCCGCGACCAGGTCCGCCCACGGCTGCCACTCCCCCGCCGCGATCCGCGGCTTGCCCGCGTGGTCGAGCACGAACCGGGTGTGCGGCACCGCGCGGGCCGCGGCGATCGCCGCCGGCAGCTCGCGCGGCGTCACCAGCAGGTCGTACACGAGACCCGCCTCCCCCGCGAGCCCGAGGGCCCGCAGCACGTCGGGGCGGACCAGCCACCGCGGGTCGGGCTCGTCCTCCGCCTGGTGGCGCAGCGCCCCGAGGCGCGGCGGCAGGCGGTGCAGGGTGTCCGCGTCCAGCGCGGGGGCGGTCAGGTCGAGCCAGCCGCAGACCAGCTCCACCGGCGGGCCCGGCTCCGCGCACAGCTCCACCGTCTCCTCGTACGACGACGAGCTCTGCACCAGGACCGTGCCGTCGATGCGGTGCTCCGCGAGGTGCGGCGCGAGGTCGTCGAGCGTGAACGTGCGCCGCAGCGGGTCCGCCCACGAGCCGTCCATCCACGGCTGCGGGCGGCGGGCGATGTCCCACAGGTGGTGGTGGGCGTCGATCCGCGGCATGGTCAGCCTCCCGTGGCCGTCGGCAGCGGCAGGTCGGCGTCGAGCAGCCCGAGTCCGACGAGCGCGGGCCACAGCCCGTCGGGGATCTCGTGGGCGAACATCTCCGCGTTCTCCCTGACGTCCCCCGGCCGGGAGGCGCCGGGGATCACCGAGACGACCGCCGGGTGCGCGAACGGGTAGCGCAGCGCCGCCGCCTTCAGCGGCACCCCGAACTCGCCGCACACCTGGGCGATCCCGCGCGCCCGCTCCACCACCTCGGGCGGCGCCGCGCCGTAGTGGAACCGCCCGCCGGGCCGCGGGTCGGCGAGCAGCCCGGTGTTGTAGACGCCGCCGACGACGACGGAGGTGCCGCGCCGCGCGCAGACGGGCAGCAGGTCGTCGTACGCGCTGCGCTCCAGCAGCGTCCAGCGGCCCGCGCACAGCACCACGTCGACGTCGAGGTCGGCGACGAGCCGGCCCAGGTGGTCGCTGAAGTTCATGCCGAAGCCGATGGCGCCGACGACCTTCTCCGCCTTCAGCTCCGCGAGCGCGGCGAAGGCGGTCTCGTAGACCTGCGGCAGGTGGTTCTCGACGTCGTGGAGGTACGCGATCTCCACCCGGTCGAGCCCCAGCCGCGCCAGCGACGACTCCAGCGTCGCCCGGATCCCGTCCCGGCTCAGGTCCCACTCCCGCCCGCGGGCGGGGGTGTCGACGAAGTCGTGGGCGGGCTCGGTCTCGCCGGGGCCGAGGGGCCGCAGCCGCCGGCCGACCTTGGTGGACACGGTGTACGAGTCCCGCGGCCGGCCCGCGAGCGCCCGGCCGAGGCGCTCCTCCGACAGCCCGACGCCGTAGTGCGGCGCGGTGTCGAAGTAGCCGTAGCCGTGCGCGAACGCGGTCTCGACGATCTCGGCCGCGGTGTCGTCCGGCATCGCCCGGTAGAGGTTGCCGAGGTTGGCGCAGCCGAGGCCGAGCCTGGGTATGGGGGGCATCCGCCGCCTCTCAGTCCTGTTTCTCGCCGCTGACGAACCGGGAAATGACCAGGGCGACGATGATGATCGCCCCGTTGAGGAACTTCGTCCACTCCGCCGGCACGCCCGCGAGCGTCATCACGTTGATGACGAGCTGGAGGGTCAGCACGCCGGTCAGTGCCCCGAAGAGGGTGCCGCGCCCGCCGCGCAGGCTGATGCCGCCGATGACCGCCGCGGCGAACACCTGGAAGATCATGTCCTTGCCCTGGCCGGCGGAGACCGAGCCGTAGTGGCCGGTGTAGAGCACGCCGGCGAAGGCCGCGAGCATGCCGCCGATGGCCAGGACGATCCAGGTGATGCGGTCCACGCGGATGCCCGCGGCGCGCGCCGCCTCCGGGTTGCCGCCGATGGCGTACAGCGCGCGCCCGTGCCGCAGGTAGCCGAGCATCAGCCCGCCGACCGCGTAGAGGCCGAGGCAGACGTAGACGGCGGCGGGGACGCCGAGCCAGCTCTCCTTGCCGAGGTACGCGAAGGACTCGGGCACCTCGATGATCGACTTGCCGCCGGTGATCCCCTCGTGCAGGCCGCGCAGCATCACCAGCATGCCGAGCGTGGCGATGAAGCCGTTGACTCTGAGTTTGAGGATGAGGAAGCCGTTGAAGAGCCCGATGACGGCGCCGACGAGGAGGCACAGGAAGATCGACGTGCCGGACGGCAGCAGTTCGATGCCGGTGAACCGGCCGCCCTCGGCGGGCAGGACGAGCCAGAGCGCGATCACCGGGGCGACGCCGATCGTCGACTCCAGCGACAGGTCCATCCGGCCGCTGATGAGGATCAGCGCCTGCGCGAGGACCAGCAGCCCGAGTTCGGTGGACTGCTGGACGACGCCGATGAGGTTGTCGGAGGTCAGGAACGCGGGCGAGACGATGAAGCCGATCACGCCGAGCACGAAGATGACGGGTACGAGCGAGAAGTCGCGCCAGCGGCCGAGGTCTATCTCCACCCCGCCGAGCTGCAACTGCGGCTTCTTCTCCACCGCCGCTCCGCCCTCGGCCGCGGCGGCCGGCGGCGCTGTGGACGTAGGCCGTGTCATGCTTGCTGCCCCTTCTCCGGCTGGTCTGGCTGGTCTGGCTTGTTGCTCTGGTCCTGCTGCTGCTCGCGGTGTCCGGGTTCGATGCCCTCCATGGCGGCGACCAGCTCCCGGTCCGTCCAGCCGCCGCCGAACTCGGCGACCACGCGCCCGTGGAAGAGCGCGAGCACCCGGTCGCAGACGCGCAGGTCGTCCAGTTCGTCGGAGACGATGACGGCGCCGCTGCCGCCCTCGGCCACCCGCCGGACGACGCCCAGCAGGGCGTCCTTGGACTTCACGTCCACGCCCGCGGTCGGCTTGATCGCCACCAGCACGCCGGGGTCCCGGGCGAGCGCGCGGGCGATCACGACCTTCTGCTGGTTGCCGCCGGACAGCCCGTCGACGTCCTGGGAGGGCCCGGAGGTCTTGATGTCCAGCGACTCGATCATGCGCTGCGCGAAGCGGCGGGTGCGCGAGGGGAGCACGGTGCCGTACGGTCCCAGTTGGTCGGCGACGGTGAGCGTGGCGTTCTCCGCGACGCTGCGGCCGGGCACCAGGCCCTGTTCGTGCCGGTCCTCCGGTACGTAGCCGATGCCGGCCTCCAGCGCGTGCGGCACGCTGCCGGTGCGCACGGCGGTGCCGCGCACCTCGACCCGGCCGGCGTCGGGCGCCCGCATGCCGACGAGGGTCTCGCCGATCGCGGTGTTGCCGCTGGCGGCGGCGCCGGCCAGGCCGACGACCTCGCCGGCGCGCACGGCGAGGTCCAGCGGCTCGTACGCGCCCGCCACGGCCAGCGCCCGCGCCCGCAGCACGGGCTCGTCGCCGGCGCCCTCCGCGGCGGTCGCCTGGCCCGGGACCACCGCGGCCGGCGGCACCGCCGCCGCGGCGCCGGGGGGCGCACCCTCACCGGTCATCGCCGCGACCAGGTCCTCCTTCGGCAGCCCGGCGACGGGTGCGGTGAGGATGTGCCGGGCGTCGCGGAAGACGGTGACGGTGTCGCAGAGTTCGTAGACCTCCTGGAGGTGGTGGGAGATGAACAGGAAGGCGACCCCCTGCCGCTGGAGTTCGCGCAGTTTGTCGAAGAGCCGGTCGATGCCGCCCGCGTCGAGCCGGGCGGTCGGCTCGTCGAGGATGATCAGCCGGGCGCCGAAGCTCAGCGCTCTGGCGATCTCTACGAACTGCCGCTGCTCGACGCCGAGGTCCTTCGCCCGCACGGCGGGGTCCACCTCCACGCCGTACGCCGCCAGCAGCTCGCGGGCGCGCGAGCGCAGCCGGCGCCAGTTGATGGCGCCGCCGCCGGTGAAGCGGTTGAGGAAGAGGTTCTCCGCGACCGTGAGGTCCGGCACGATCATGAGCTTCTGGTAGACGCAGGCGACCTTGGCGCGCCACGCCGCCGTGTCGCCGAACGGCGGCGCGGGCTCGCCGGAGAAGGCGACCGTGCCCGTGTCGGGGCGCTCCATGCCGGTGAGCACGGAGACGAGGGTCGACTTCCCGGCGCCGTTGCGGCCGACGAGGGCGTGTGCCTCGCCGGCCGCGACCTCCAGGTGCACGCCGTCGAGGGCGAGCGTGGGGCCGAAGCGCTTGACGACGCCGTCGGCGCGTACGGCGGGGGGCGCCACGGGCACCGCTCAGCCCTGCTTTTCGAGCTGGTTGGCCCACAGCTCGGGGTCGTCGACGTTCTCCTTGGTGACCAGCGGGGCGGGCAACTGGTCCTCCAGGCCGTTGGGGATCTTGACGATGGTCGAGCCGTGGTCGGTCTTGCCCGGCTTGAACTCCTTGCCCTTCAGCGCCTGCTGGGCGTAGAAGAGCGCGTACTCGGCGTAGAGGTCGGCGGGCTGGGAGACGGTCGCGTCGATCGTGCCGGCGCGGATGGCGTCCAGCTCCTCCGGGATGCCGTCGTTGGAGACGATCGTGATGTGGCCCTCCTCGCCGGCGGGCTTGAGCATGTTCTTCTGCTCCAGCAGGGCGAGGGTGGGCTGGAGGAAGACGCCGCCGGCCTGCATGTAGATGCCGTCGATCGACTTCTCCTTGGCCAGCACGCTCTGGAGCTTGGCGGAGGCGACGTCGCCCTTCCACTCGGTCGGCAGCTCGAAGACCTCCATGTCGGGGTACTTCTCGTCCATGCACTTCTTGAACGCCATCGAGCGGTCGCGGCCGTTGATGGAGGCCAGGTCGCCCTGGAACTCCACGACCTTGCCCTTGCCCCCCAGTTGCTCGCCGAGGTATTCGCAGGCTTTGATGCCGTACGCCTCGTTGTCGGCCCGTACGACCATGTAGACCTCGCCCTTGTCGGGGCGGGTGTCGACGCTGACGACGGGGATGTCCTCCTCCGCCAGCCGCTCCAGGGTGGAGGCGACGGCGCCGGTGTCCTGCGGTGCCATGACGACGGCGTCGGCGCCCTGGTCGGTGAACGCCTGCACGTTGGAGACGAGCTTGCCGATGTCGTTCTGGGAGTTGGTGATCGGCAGGGCGTCGACCACGCCGTCCGAGACGCCCTTCTTCAGGTACTGGTGGTAGGAGTTCCAGAAGTCGCTGTCGGTGCGCGGCATGTCGATGCCGACCTGGCCGTCGGCCCCGGCCGCGTCGTTGCCGCGGTTGCAGGCCGCCAGCGGGGCGATGGCGAGGAGAGTGGTGCAGGCCGCGACGGCGGTCGTGCGGAGTCTGCGAGTCAGCATGGGAGTCCCGTCCCGTCGTTCGTCTCGGGTATGCGGCTGGGGGGTTCGGCTCGGGCTGCGGCGTGCGGTCCCGCCGGCGGGGCGGCTTGCGGTGCCGCTCGCCGGGGGGCCTGCCGCGCGGTGTGCGGTGCGGCTTGCGGTGCGTCGGGCATGGGGCTCAGCTCCCCGGGCCCCGCCGGGCCACGGCCTGCCAGACGGGTCCGTCGGGGTAGCGGTGCGCGGCCAGCGACTCGGGGTGCATCCGCGCGGAGAATCCGGGGGCCTCGGGCGCGCGGTAGCGGCCGTCGACGACGACGGCCGGGTCGGTGAAGTGCTCGTGCAGGTGGTCGACGTACTCGATGACGCGGTCCTCGCGGGTGCCGGAGACGGCGACGTAGTCGAACATGGCCAGGTGCTGGACCAGTTCGCACAGCCCGACCCCGCCGGCGTGCGGGCAGACCGGGATGCCGTGCTTGGCGGCGAGCAGCAGGATGGCCAGGTTCTCGTTGACCCCGGCGACACGCGCGGCGTCGATCTGGACGAAGTCGACGGCGCCTGCCTGGAGCAGTTGCTTGAACATCACGCGGTTGGCGACGTGTTCGCCGGTGGCGACCTTCACCGGCTGCCCGGCGCGGACGGCGGCGTGGCCGAGCACGTCGTCGGGGCTGGTGGGCTCCTCGATCCAGTGCGGCTCGTACGGGGCCAGTGCGGTCATCCAGCGCACGGCGTCGGCGACGTCCCAGCGCTGGTTGGCGTCGACGGCGATGCGGATGTCCGGGCCGACGGCCTCGCGGGCGAGCCGCATGCGGCGTACGTCGGCGTCGAGGTCGCCGCCGACCTTCAGCTTGATCTGGCCGAAGCCCTCGGCGACGGCGGCCTTGGAGAGCTGGACGAGCTTCTCGTCGGAGTAGCCGAGCCAGCCGGGGGTGGTGGTGTACGCGGGGTAGCCCTCGGCGCGCAGCCGGGCGGCCCGCTCGGCGCGGCCGGGCTCGGCGGCGCGCAGCAGGGCCAGGGCCTCGTCGGGGGTGAGGGCGTCGGAGAGGTAGCGGAAGTCGACGAGGGAGACCAGCTCCTCCGGGGTCATGCCGGCCAGGAACTCCCACACCGGCAGCCCCGCCTGCCCGGCGGCCAGGTCCCAGGCGGCGTTGACCACGGCCCCCGCGGCCATGTGGATGACGCCCTTCTCCGGGCCGAGCCAGCGCAGTTGGGAGTCGTGGGTGAGGTTGTGGCACAGCTCGGCCAGTTCGGCGGCGGTGGCCGGCGCGGGGCGGCCGACGACGTAGGGCGCGAGGGAGCGGATGGCGGTGGCGGTGACGTCGTTGCCGCGGCCGATGGTGAAGCAGAAGCCGTGGCCCTCGACGCCGGGGTCGTCGGTGCGGAGCACGACGTACGCGGCCGAGTAGTCGGGATCCGGGTGCATGGCATCCGACCCGTCGAGCTCCAGGGAGGTGGGGAAGCGGATGTCGGAGACGTCCAAATCGGTGACAGTCGGTCGCATGCAGGCTTCCCTCGCGTCTGGAACATCGGATCTTTCAGCAGTCATCCGATGTATATCCGGGTCCGCTTACCAACGTCCAGAGGCCGTGAGTGATTTATCCGTACTGACGCGCTGCCAACCCTCCCTAAGGTGCACACCTCGGATGAATCGGTAGTCGTGCCGCACGGGATACGGCTCGTCGGCGGGGAAGCCTTAGGCTGGGGGCCGCATGTTTCGAAGCACGTGGCACAGGGGCGGTAACCGCCGGAAGGAGGCGCTGGGTGATCGAGCTGGAGGGGCTGCCCGAGCTGGTCGATCCGGTGATGATCTGCGCCTTCGAGGGCTGGAACGACGCCGGTGACGCCGCCTCCTCCGCGGTCGGACATCTCGACCGGGAGTGGAAGGGCGAGGTCTTCGCGTCGCTCGACGCCGAGGACTACTACGACTTCCAGGTCAACCGGCCCACCGTCACCCTCCACGGCGGCGTACGGAAGGTCACCTGGCCCACGACGCAGTTGTCCGCGGTACGGATCGCGGACGCCGACGGCAAGGGCCACCCGCGGGACCTCGTGCTCGTCCGCGGCATCGAGCCCAGCATGCGCTGGCGCTCGTTCTGCAACGAGATCCTGGGCTTCGCCCACGAGTTGGGCGTCGAGCTGGTCGTCCTGCTCGGCGCGCTGCTCGGCGACACCCCGCACACCCGGCCCGTGCCGGTGACCGGCGTGACCTCCGACCCGGAGCTGGCCGTGTCGATGGACCTGGAGGAGACCCGCTACGAGGGCCCGACCGGGATCGTCGGCATCCTCCAGGAGGCGTGCACGCACGCGGGCGTGCCGACCGCCAGCCTGTGGGCGGCCGTGCCGCACTACGTCTCCCAGCCGCCCAACCCGAAGGCCACCCTGGCGCTGCTCAACCGGCTCGACGACCTGATCGGCGTGCGCATCCCGCTCGGCGAGCTGCCCGAGGACGCGCGGGCCTGGCAGCTGGGCGTGGACCAACTGGCCGCGGAGGACAGCGAGGTCGCGGAGTACGTACAGACGCTGGAGGAGGCGCGCGACACGGCGGAGCTGCCGGAGGCGTCGGGCGAGGCGATCGCCCGCGAGTTCGAGCGCTATCTGCGCCGCCGCGACCCGGGCGCAGGCCCGTACCTGCGCGACCTCTCCGGGCCGCAGCCCCTCCCGGACCTCACGGAGCGGGGCGAGCAGCCGGCGCCGGAGGAGCGCGAGGGCGACGACGGGGACGGCGCGGAAGGCGCGGACGACGGCGACGGGGCGGCGGCGGACGGCGCCGCAAAGCCGAAGGGCGAGGGCCCCGAGCCGACCGTCGAGAGCGACGGGGACACCGGGGCGGACAAGGACACCGAGGCCGGCAAGGGCACCGGCGACGCCGGCGATGCGGACCGCACCGCCGATGACGACGCCGACTCCGATGCCTCCGACGCTTCTGGCGGCGCTTCCGGCGCTTCCGGCGACGCCTCCGACGCCTCCGACGACAGCGGTGCCTCCGACGACAGCGGTGCCGGAAAGGGCAAGCGGCCGCGCCGCGGCCGGGGCCGCCGCGGCGGCGAGGCCGGCGACAAGGACTGACGCGGCCCCGCCCGCCCCGCTACGGAGCCGCTACAGCGCCACGCCCAGCAGCGCGTCCACCGCCCGCGAGACCACGCCGGGCGCCCCCGTGTCCGTACCGCCCGCTGCGCGCTGGAGCGCCGCCCAGCGGTCCACGGCGGCCAGCGCCGCGGGCGAGTCCAGGTCCTCCGCCAGCGCGGCGCGCATCTCCTCCACGAGCCCCTCCGCGGGCGGCCCCTCCGGCCGGGAGACGGCGTCGCGCCAGCGCGCCAGCCGCTCCTCCGCCTGCTCCAGCCCGTGGGCGGTCCACTCCCAGTCCGTGCGGTAGTGGTGGGCGAGCAGCGCGAGCCGTACGGCCACGGGGTCGACGCCGTCGCGGCGCAACTGCGAGACGAAGACCAGGTTGCCCTTGGACTTCGACATCTTCTCGCCGTCCAGGGCGACGAGGCCGGAGTGCACGTACGCCCGGGCGAAGGGGAACTCGCCGGTCAGCACCTGCGCGTGGGACGCGCCCATCTCGTGGTGCGGGAAGATCAGGTCGCTGCCGCCGCCCTGCACGTCGAAGGTCATGCCGAGGTGGTCCAGCGAGATGGCGACGCACTCGATGTGCCAGCCGGGCCGGCCGTGGCCGAGGGAGCCGCCGTCCCAGCTCGGCTCGCCCTCGCGGGCGGCGCTCCACAGCAGCGGGTCGAGCGGGTTCTTCTTGCCGGACCTGCCGGGGTCGCCGCCGCGCTCGGCGGACAGCTCGCGCATGGTGGCGGCGTCGAGCCCGGAGACGGAGCCGAAGCGGGGGTCGGATTCGACGGAGAAGTAGACGTCGCCGTCGAGTTCGTAGGCGGCGCCGGCGTCGCGCAGCCGCTCCACCAGCGGCACGATGCGCGGTATCGCCTCCACCGCGCCGACGAACTCGCGGGGCGGGAGGTTCCGCAGGGCCGTCATGTCGTCGCGGTACAGGTCCGTCTCGCGGTCGGCGAGGGCGGCCCACTCCTCGCCCGTCTCGGCGGCCCGTTCCAGCAGTGGGTCGTCGATGTCGGTGACGTTCTGGACGTAATGGACCTGCCGCTTGTTGTCGAGCCAGACCCGCTGCACGAGGTCGAACGCGGTGTACGTGGCCGCGTGCCCCATGTGGGTGGCGTCGTAGGGGGTGATGCCGCATACGTAGATGCGGGCCTCCGGTCCGGGATCGAAGGTGACGAGCCCTCCGGTCGCGGTGTCGTGGAGGCGGAGGTCGCGGCCGGTGCCGGGGAGCACCGGGACCTCGGGAGCAGGCCAGGCATGCATGTAAACGAGCGTAACCGCCGGTGGCCTGGCCAAACGACCGGGGCGGCGCGAGCCTGCGGATTCGGACAGCGGTGGGAGGGTTCGTACGGAATGCGCCGGGGCGGCGGCGACGCGGGACCGGCCGGGGCGGCCGGGCCGTGCTCAGAGAGGCGGCCAGGGGATGGCCGGCCACTCGCCGCTGGGCTCCGGGTGCCGTCCCGAGGCCAGCAGCGCGGCGATACGGGCGGACAGCGCGGCCACCTCCGCCGGGGTGATCAGCGGCGCCAGCCGGGCGGCCAGCGGCCCGTCGGCGGCGAGCCCGCCGGCCAGCCCGCGCAGCACGGCGACGGCCTCGGCGGGCAGCGGCTCGCCGGCCCAGCCCCACAGCAGGGTGCGGAGCTTGTCGTCGGTGTGGAACGTCACGCCGTGGTCGATGGCGTAGAGCCGGCCGCCGGGGGCGGGCAGCAGGTGGCCGCCCTTGCGGTCACCGTTGTTGATCACGGCGTCGAGGACGGCGAGGCGGCGCAGCCTTACGTCGTCGGCGTGCACGAGGAGCGCGGGGTGGCCCTGGCCGGTCTCGGCGTAGCCGACGGCCTTCCAGCCGGGTCCCGGCTCGTCGCCGTCGACGAGGGCGAGCAGGTCGGCGCCGGCGGGCGCCGCGTCCCCGGGGCCGGCGGCGGTGCCGGAGTCGTTCTCGGAGTCGGTCTCGGTCTCGGAGTCGGTCTCGGAGCCGGTGTCGGCGGCGGTCCCGGAGTCAATGTGGGAGTCGGTGTCGGTGTCGTCCGGGCTCCCACTGTCCGCGGCCGGGATCCACAGTTGGCACATGCCCTCGCCGAACGGCCCGTCCCGCAGCACCGTGGGCGGCACCAGCCCCCAGCCGGTGGCCTGCGAGACCTCGTACGCCGCGACCTCGCGCTGCGCCAGCGTGCCGTCCGGGAAGTCCCACAGCGGCCGCTCCCCCGCGACCGGCTTGTACACGCACTCCGCCGTGCGCCCGCCGTCGGCGACGGTGCAGAACAGGACCGCGTTCGACGCGCCGCGGATGCGCCCGGCGACGGTCAGCTCGCCACCGGTGAGCAGCGCGCGGGCCTCGTCGGGCGCCAGGGCGAGCGGGCTCACTCTCCCCGGCGGTATCCGTTCTGGCGCGGACATACGTGTCCCTCCGGGTCGAGCGGCAGGCTGCACAGCGGGCAGGGCGGCCGGCCGGCGTTCACCACGTCGTTGGCCCGCTTGGCGAAGGCGCGCGCCATCTGCCCGGTGAGGCGTACGCGCAGCATCGGCGGGCCGTTCTCGTCGTCCTGGAGCAGCGCCTCCTCGGCCGCCGCCAGGTCCTCGTCGGAGTCGGCGTCCAACTCGACCAGGGCCTGCGCCTCGACGACCATCCGCTCGCCCTCCGCGTCCCACGCCAGCGCCATCGTGCCGACCCGGAACTCCTCCTCGATGGGGGCGTCCAGGGGCGCCGTGTCGGACAGCTCGGCGGGGGCGACGGCGGGCACGTCGCTGGTGCCGCCGCTGCGCCGTACCACCTCGTCGAGAAGTTCGTCGATCCGCTGGGCCAGCGCGGCCACCTGCGCCTTCTCCAGCGCAACGCTGGTGGTGCGGCCGGACTTGGACGCCTGGAGGAAGAAGGTGCGGCGCCCCGGCAGCCCGACCGTGCCGGCCACGAAGCGGTCCGGCGGGTCGTAGAAGTACACCTCACGCGGCACGTGCTGCTCCGATTACTCGACTCCTGAAAGGGATCCGGTGCGGGACCGATCCGACCACCCTACTGCGCGAGCTGATCATCGGGGATCAACCGGCTCCGGCACCGCCGCCCACCTCCGCGGCGGACTCGTCCGCCGCGCTCCGCCCCGTGCGCGGGGCCTCCGCCGCCTCTGCCGCGGGCTCCGCGGGAGGCGGCGGGGCGAGGCCGTCGAGCCGGCCGGTGTCGCCGAGACGGAGTACGAAGGGACGCAGGGGCGTGTACCGGATCGCGGTGACGGAGGCGGGCCCGACGGCGATGCGCTGGAAGAGGTCGAGGTGCATCCCGAGGGCGTCCGCCACCACGGACTTGATGATGTCGCCGTGGCTGCACATCACGTACAGCGCCTCCGGGCCGTGCTCGGCGGCCACGGTAACGTTCCACTCCCGCACCGCCTCCACGGCGCGCGCCTGCATCGCGCGCATCGTCTCGCCGCCGGGGAACCCGGCCGCGGACGGGTGCTGCTGCACGACGGCCATCAGCGGGTCCTCCGCCAGCTCCGCGAGCTTGCTGCCGGTCCACTCGCCGTAGTCGCACTCGTTCAGCCGGTCCTCGACGTGCACGGGCAGCTCCGGGCGGGCGGCCAGGAGCGGCTTCAGCGTCTCGCGGCAGCGTTCGAGCGGGCTGGTGACCACGGCGGCGGGCGCCAGGGCGGCCAGCCGGGCGGGCAGCGCGGCGGCCTGCTCGGTGCCGCGCTCGTCCAGCCCGACACCCGGGCTGCGGCCGGCGAGCACGCCGTCCACGTTGGCCGTGGACCGGGCGTGCCGGAGCAGTAGGAGGGTGGGCATGCAAGCCAGCGTACGTCCTGCGCGACAGGCGGCACGCTTCGGTAAACAATGGCGGTGTGATAGTCGACTGCGCGCTTTACCGGCACGGCCGGCGCGTACCCGCGCCCGCGGACGTCGCGGACGTGCTCGCGCAGGCGCGCGCGGATGAGGACACGTTCTGCTGGATCGGCCTCTTCGAGCCGTCCCGCGAGGAGTTCGACGCGGTCACCGGCGGGCTCGGCCTGCACCCGCTCGCGGCGGAGGACGCGGTCACCGCCCACCAGCGGCCGAAGCTGGAGGTGTACGACGCCGCGCTGTTCCTGGTGCTCAAGCCCGTGCTCTACGACGACAGCACGGACACCATCACCGTCAGCGAGATCAACACCTTCGTCGGCGACTCCTTCGTGGTCACCGTCCGGCACGGCGAGGCGAACCCCCTCGGCCAGGTACGTGCCCTGCTGGAGCGGCAGCCGGAGGTGCTGGCGCACGGACCGACGGCGGTGGTGTACGCGGTGTGCGACGCCATCGTGGACAACTACCTCGACGTCGCGGACGACTTCCACACGGACCTGGAGGAGCTGGAGGCGGAGGTCTTCCAGCCCGGCGGCGGCGACTCGGGGGGCTCGCCGGGGCGGATCTACAACTTCAAGCGGCAGGCGCTGGAGTTCCGCCGCGTCACCGGCCCGCTGGCCGAGCCGATCACGCGGCTGACGGGGGCGGGGGTACCGTTCGTCAACGAGCGGGCGCGGCCGTTCTTCCGCGACGTGGGCGACCACCTCTCGCGCGTCAACGAGCACGTGGAGACCATCGACCGGCTGCTGTCCGACATCCTCGCCGCGCATCTGGCGCGGGTCGGGGTGCAGCAGAACGACGACATGCGCAAGATCTCCGCGTACGCCGCCATGGCCGCCGCGCCCACCGTCATCGGCAGCATCTACGGCATGAACTTCGACCACATGCCGGAGCTGCACTGGACGCTGGGGTATCCGGCGGTGCTCGTGCTGATGGCGACGGTGGTGCTGTGGCTGTACGTGTTCTTCCGCCGGCACGGCTGGCTGGGAAGCGACGGCCGCTGAGGGCCGGGCTCCGGTGCGGGTGCTGTTCGCGCAACGCGAACGCGCGTCAGGCGGAACGCGCGTCAGGCGAACTCCGTCGCGGCGCGCGGCGGCGGCCCGCCGAGTGCGTCGCGGCGCTCCGGCATCCGCAGGGAGACCATCCGCCGCCAGCCGCCGGCCCGTTCGTACGCGTACACGGCCCCGATGCCCGCGGACAGCAGCGCGCGTCTGCTCCGCGGCCACTTCAGGATCCGCCCCATGTGCTCCATCACCGCGTGGCTCACATCCCGGTACACGCGGATCTCCGCCAGCGCCGCCTCGCGCAGCGCGGCCCGTACGCGCCGGCCGTGGCCCTGCGCGGCCATGGCGAGCAGTTCCTCGTGGCAGTACGCGAGGTGGTTGTCCTCGTCGTGGGAGATCATCCGCACCGCGCGGCCGATGTCCGGGTGGTCGCCGAAGTGCTTGAGGAGCATCCGCATCTGGTCCGACGCGCGCTGCTCGGTGACCCTGCTGTGCGCCAGGTACGTGATGACGTCGGCCTCGGTGAGCTGCCCGTCGCGGCGGAGCTGGTCGTGGGCGAGGCCGATGCCGATGCCCTCCAGCAGCATGGTGTAGTCGGTCTCGCCGGGGACGTCGACCGGCTCCAGGCCGCGCTTCTTCATCAGTGCGTGGAAGATGCGGCCGTGCTTGTCCTCGTCGGCGCCGTGCCGGGCCACCTTGGGGGCGAGGGCGCGGTACGAGTCGGGGACGAGGACGGAGATGCGGGCGTTCTCCCAGCCGCCCTGGGCCTCCCCGGCGGCGGCGATGGAGCAGAAGAGCCGGAAGGTGTCGTCGTTGTCGAGGATCTCCTGGTACAGGTTCTTGGCCGAGAGCATGTCACCGTCGCCTTTCACCACCGGAATACACCCGTATCCGAGTGAATGACGCGGATGCCCGTGACGCAACACCGCGGTGCGTGCCAACCGCCATCCGGGCGATCCCGTAACCGATGCGGGTGCGGCGCGTTGGTGGGGTGACGGCCGTGGCGGGGAGGACCCCGAGCCCCCACCACGGCCGGGCTCCGGCTCGGGGTGCAGGGCTCGGGGGTCAGGCTCGGGGTCAGGCGAGGCCGGCGCGCTCCAGCGCCTCCACTCCGGCGCGTACGCCGGCGATGCGCTCCTCCCGCGTGAACCCGGACGGCGCCAGCGACAGGGACGTCACCCCCGCCTCCGCGTACGCCCGCATCCGGTCCGCGATCCGCTCCACCGGGCCGAGCAGCGTGGTGGCGTCGATCAGCTCGTGCGGCACGGCGGCGGCAGCGGCGGCCTTGTCACCCGCGAGGTACGCGGACTGGATCTCGGCGGCCTCGCGCTCGTAACCCATGCGCCCGGCGAGGCTGTTGTAGAAGTTCTGCCGGGCGCTGCCCATGCCGCCGACGTAGAGGGCGGTGTACGGGCGGAAGACGTCGGCGAGCGCCGCCACGTCGTCGCCCAGGGCCAGGGGGACCGTGGGCACGATGTCGAAGCCCTGGAGGTCCTTGCCGGCCTTCGCGCGCCCGGCGCGCAGGTGGCGCAGGGTGGTCTCCTCGGCGTGCTCCGGCGAGTAGAAGACGAGCAGGACGCCCTCGGCGATCTCGCCGGTCTGCTCCAGGTTCTTCGGGCCGATGGCGGCGATGTAGACGGGGATCCGCTCGCGTACGGGGTGCACCGTCAACTTGATCGGCTTGCCCGGCCCGTCGGGGATCGGCAGCGTCCAGTGCTCGCCCGCGTACGTCAGCCGCTCGCGGGACAGCGCCTTGCGCACGATCTCCACGTACTCCCTGGTGCGCACGAGCGGCTTGCCGAATTCGACCCCGTACCAGCCCTCGGAGACCTGCGGCCCGGAGACGCCGATGCCGAGGCGGAAGCGGCCCTCCGTGAGGGAGTCGAGGGTGGCGGCGGTCATCGCGGTCATGGCGGGGGCGCGGGCCGGGATCTGGAAGATCGCGGAGCCGACGTCGATGCGCTCGGTCTTGGCGGCGACCCAGGTCAGCACGGTCGCGGCGTCCGAGCCGTACGCCTCCGCCGCCCAGCACACGTCGTAGCCGAGGCGGTCGGCCTCCTGGGCGACGGCGAGGTTGTCGGCGTCCATGCCGGCACCCCAGTAGCCGAGGTTGATCCCGAGCCGCATGCGGGCCTCCCTGCTCTCCGGCGTACCACGCCGAGGTTTCGTACCGGTGGGTAATATATCTGTGCGACTCTAGCGCGACGGTCCGCGCCGCGCAGCGCGCCGGCCCCAGTAATCTCAACGCCCATGGAGCACAGGCAACTCGGCCGCACGGGCCTTCGCGTCTCCCGCTTGGGACTGGGCACCCTCACCTGGGGACGGGACACCGGAGAGCCCGAGGCGGCCGGACTGCTGAAGACGTTCTGGGAGGCCGGCGGGACGCTCGTCGACACCGCGGACGTGTACGCGGACGGCGGCGCGGAGTGTCTGCTGGGGCGGCTGCTGGGCGGCCTCGTACCGAGGCGGGACATCGTCGTCGCCACGAAGGCGGGCAGCGTCCCCGACCCCGACCGCCGCTTCGACACCTCCCGGCGGCACCTGCTCGGCGCCCTCGACGCCTCGCTGGAGCGGCTGGGCACCGACTACGTCGACCTGTGGCAGGTGCACGCCTTCGACCCGTACACGCCGCTGGACGAGACCCTCCAGGCCCTCGACACCGCCATAGCGAGCGGCCGCGCCCGCTACGCGGGCGTGAGCAACTTCAGCGGCTGGCAGCTCGCCAAGGCCGCGACGTGGCAGCTCGCCGGCGTCGCGGGCGGCGGCGGGGGCGCGGCGGGCGGGCGGACCCGGCTGGCGTCCACCCAGATGGAGTACTCGCTGCTCCAGCGCGGGGTGGAGCGGGAGGTGCTGCCGGCGGCGCTGGACCTGGGCGTGGGCCTGCTGCCGTCGTCGCCGCTCGGCCGGGGCGTCCTGACCGGCAAGTACCGGGACGCCACGCCGCCGGGCTCGCGCGCGGCCTCGGAGCACCTGGCGCCGTTCGTCGCGCCGTACCTGGACGAGGAGGCGAGCCGGGTGGTCGACGCGGTGACCACGGCGGCGGCCGGGCTTGCGGTGACGCCGCTGGAGGTGGCGCTCGCGTGGGTACGGGACCGGCCGGGCGTCGCGGCACCGCTGGTGGGGGCGCGCAACGCCGAGCAGTTGACGG
This sequence comes from Streptomyces sp. 184, assembly GCF_045781775.1. Taxonomy (NCBI): domain Bacteria; kingdom Bacillati; phylum Actinomycetota; class Actinomycetes; order Kitasatosporales; family Streptomycetaceae; genus Streptomyces; species Streptomyces sp. 184. Next base: position 5,143,284 of record NZ_CP123230.1, read on the forward strand.
CGGCGTTGTCGGTGGAGGGTCTTACGCTTCCTGACGAGATCTGCCAGGCGCTGGACGACGTGTCGGCGCCCGTGCACCGCTATCCCGATCAGGACTGGAGCACGCTGTGAACGACGCACGGGAGGCCGCGGAGGCCGCCGCCGCCGGGACCGCCAAGGCGGCGGGGGGCGGTACGGGGCCGGGGGCGACGGCTGCGGAGGGCGGCGACGGAGCGCGTGCCGGAACCGGCGGGGGCGCGGCGGGCGACGAGAGCCGGGAGCCCGGCGGGACCGACGGCGCCGCCGGGAGCGCGGACGGCGGCGGGGCCGCCGGGAGCGCGGACGGAGAGGGCGCTGAGGGCCGAGGGCCGACGGTGCCCGTCGACAGCGGCACGGCGCTGACCGGCAAGGCGGCGGAGCTGCTGGCCGCCGTACGGGCCGTGGAGCGGGGCGAGCGCGACGCCGCCGCGTTCTTCCCCACCCCGGCGCGGGCGCCCGCTCCCCGGCCCGTACGGAGCCCTCGGCCGGCGGCGGGGCCGGTGCCGGAGGCCGGTGCGCATCCGGGTGCCGGAGCCGGGCCGGGGCAGCCGGGCCGTGCGCCGGAGCCGACCGCGGCGGCGGTGGCCGCCGTACGGCAGGTGCTCGCCGGCGCGGGCGCCCCCGAAGGGCCGGCGGCCCTCGTCGCGGGGCACTTCGGCGACGGCGCTGCGGAGTTGCTGCGTACGGACCCGTGGCAGTTGCTCGCGGTGCCGGGCGTACGGCCCGCGCAGGCCGACGAGTTCGCCCGCGGGCTGCTGGAGTCCGCCGAGCCCGGCGACGAGCGCCGGGTGGAGGCGCTGGTGGGCTGGCTGCTGGCGCAGGCGGCCCTCCGGGGGCACACCGCGCTGGAGTTCCCGGCGCTGGCCACGGCCCTGTCGGGGTACGGGGTGCCGGACGCCGAGGACGCGCTGCGCGACGCGGCGGCGGCGGGCGGCGTGTTGGTCTTCGAGGAGCGGGAGGAGCCGCCCGCCACCGCCCCGACTCCAACCCCGGCCCCGGCCCCGGCCCCGAGTCCCGAGGACCGGGAGGACGGCGAGGAGGAGGTTCCCGTACGGCTGCTGCTCGGCCTGGAGCGGTACGCGATGGCGGAGGAGAGCCTTGCGGACGGCCTGTCCCGGCTGGTGAACACCTTCGCGCCGCCGGCGAGTTCGGCGGCGGCCGGCGCCGGCGGGCCCGGGGCCGACTCCGGTCCGGCCGAGCCGGGCGGGCCGCACGACGGGGACGCGGCCGTCCGCGCCGTGGGCGCCGCCGCCTGGGAGGCGGCGGCCGGGGCCGCGCCGTCGCCCTCCGCCGCGGAGCTGATCCGCGCCGCCGCGGGCAGCGGGCTCGTACTGCACACCGGCGGCGAGGCCGCCCGCGCGGAGCCCGCGGCGCTGGTGGCCGCGGCCCGTGCCCTGGGGTTGCGCGCCTACGCGGCCACCCACACCGACGACGGCCGCACCCGCCTGGCCGCCCTGCTCGCCGGCCCGGAGCCCGACGCCGTACGGGACGGCGCCGCGCCGGACGCGCCCGCGGCCTCCGCGGCCGTGACCGTGCGCGGGCTGCTCTCCGGCCGGGAGGGCCCGGGGCGGGACGCGGACGGGCTGCTCGGTGTCGACGTGCTGGCGGTGCTGGACGCGCCGCAGCTCGACGCCGAGGCCGCCGCCGCGCTCGTCGAGGCCCTGCCCGACGGCGCCCGGCTGGTCCTCAGCGGCGACCCCGGGCTGCTGGAGTCCGCCGGTCCCGGCCGGGTCTTCGCCGACGTCGCCGCGGCGCGGGTGTGCCCGCGGGTGACGTCGCGCACCCCGGACCCCGGCCCGATCGGCGAGCTGGTCTCCGGCGTCGGCGCCGGTGAGCTACAGGCCGTGGCGGCGCCCGGCAAGGAGGTGGTGATCGTCCCGGTGCAGGACCCCGGCGAGGCGGTCCACCGGACGGTGCAGCTCGTCGCGGACTCCGTACCCCGGGCGCTCGGGGTGCCCGCCGCGGACACGCAGGTGATCGCCGTGGGGCACGGCGGCGCCGCCGGCACCCGGGTGCTGAACGCGGCGCTCAAGGAGCGGCTGAACCCCGGCCCCGGCGCGTTCGGCGGCTTCGACGCGGGCGACCGCGTCGTCTACGTCCCCTCCCCCGGCACCGCCGTGCCCGGCCTGGTGACCACCGGTGACGACGCGGGGCTGCACCTCGACTGCGGCGGCACGGCCGTCGTCGTCCGGCCGGAGCGGGTCGGCGAGGCCGTCCGGCACGGGTGGGCGCTGACCGCCCACCAGGCGGCGGGGCGGCGCTGGCCCGCCGCGGTGGTCGTCGTGCCCGGCGACGCGGAGCCGGAGCTGAGCCGCGCGTGGGCGTACACGGCGTTCAGCCGCGGCGAGCGGCACCTGTCCGTCGTGCACGGCGCGGGGCCCGTGCTGGCCCGGCGCCTCGCGGAGGTGCCGGCCCCGCGGCGTACGACGCGGCTGCGCGGCCTGCTCACCGCCCAGACGCGCGCCTGAGCCCCGGGCGCGGGCACGGCAGGCCACGGACGGACGAAGGACTACGCGGGGCGGACGCGGACGACCCGGGACAGGCGAAGGGCCCGGCGCTTCGGCGCCGGGCCCGCGTGCTCCACCTCAGCGGCCGGTGTCCACGCGCTCCAGCTCGTCGTCGCCGTCGTCCAGCTCGTCGAGCGCGTCGACCACCTCGTCGTCCGACCGCACCACGCTGTCCACGCGCTCGTCCTCGATGTCCGCGTCGTCCTCCGCGTCGAAGTCCAGCTCGTCCTCGAACGACGCGCTGACGTCGAAGCGGCAGATGACCAGCTCGGGGTCGACCTGGTCGAACGGCGCCGACAGCCACTCCCCCGGCTCCGCCGGCTCCTCCGCCGCCCCCACCCACACCGCGGAGTCGCCCTCCGAGAGGCCGAACTCCCGGTGCCGCGTGGCGATCTCGTCCGGTTCGAACTCGCCGAAGAGCACCCCGACCGCGGCCGTCAGGCTGGTGCCCACGGCCTCCCGCTCCTCGGCGTCCTCGCCGCCCGCGACATCCGGGTCGAGGTCGGCGATGCGCTGCGCCTGGGCCAGCAGCCGGTGCGGCTCCGCCACGGCGTAGTCCCGGCGGATGAGGACGCTGAGCGCCCCCGGCTCGTCGGGCCCGGTGTAGGCGGGCAGCGTGTCGCTGCTGGGGATCTCGAACGGGGTCACCTCGTCGTGGACCTCGTACAACACCTCGTCGTACGCCTCGGCTGCCGCTGCCAGCTCCTCGAAGGCGGCATAGACGGCAGAGCCCTCCTCGCCCGACCGGCGCTCGACCGCTTCGAGGTGGCGGTCGATCGCGGCTTTCAGCACCGACGCGGCGGCGCGTACCTCGGCAGCCGTAGGCTGCGCAGCATCAGACATAGTGCAGACGCTATCCGGAGCGAGGCACTTTCCGCACAATGGATGCGATGCCGGAATACGAGTTTCGTGATGTCTATGTGCCGCGGGGAGTCTCACGGGCCGCTGCGGCGAGGCTGCTGACCGACCAAGCGGAGTACGGGCACTGGGAGTTGCACCGGCTCCGGCTGTACCCCGACGGCAGCCGCAGGGCGCGGCTGCGGCGCCGGATCATCAGACAGGTACGGGCTACGTGGTGAGCCCGGCGGATTCCTGACCGTAGCCCGGACCAGGCCGCTGACCTGCGGATCGGGGGCGTCGGGCAACCCGGCGCCAGGCGGCCGGGCCGGGCGGGAGACGGCGGAGGGGCGGGTCCGGCTGACCGGACCCGCCCCTGCCGTCGGCTACTTGATCAGGCCGCCGAGGCGCGAGCGCGGCGGTAGAGGACCGCGCCGCCCAGCAGCAGGCCGCCGCTGATCGGGACGAGGATCCCCAGCGGGACGCCGGAGCCGGTCTCCGCGAGCTGCTCCTCGCCGGGGACGGGCGCACCGGCGTGCGTCTCGTGGTTCGGCGGGATGTGCGCCCGCTCCTTCGGCTCGTCCGGCCGGTCCGGGGTGTCGGGCCGCTCGGGGGTGTCCGGCACGTCGGGGCGGTCCGGCCGGTCGGGCCGGTCCGGCTCCTCGGGCGTCGGCGGCTCCTCGGGCCTGGGCGGCTTCGGGGTGTCCGGGGTGGCACCGTTGCCGCACTCGTTGCCGAAGACGGCGTTGCCGACGCCGACGACGTTGGCGGAGTTGCCGCACGCGTTCACCGGTACGTCCACGGGCGCCTGCACCGTGTTGCCGGAGAGCACGCCGGGGGACTGCGACGACTGGCCCTGGGCGTGCGCGCCGCCGCCCGAGGTGTTCCCGCCGGTCTGGCCGCCGGCGCCGGCCTTCGTGCCCCCGCCGTCGTTGACGCACGTGTTGCCGTACGCGGGGTTGAGCAGCCCGCCGACGTTCACCGTGTTGCCGCACGCGTTCACCGGAACGTGCACCGGCACCTGCACCGTGTTACCGGAGCCGATGCCGGGGGAGTTCTGTGCGGCGCCCTGGGCGCCCGCGTCCGCCTGCGCGGCAGCGGCGCCTGCGGCGACCAGCATGCCGCCCGCGGCGGCGATGGTGAACAGGCCCTTCCTTGCGACATGTCGCATGGGTCTTTCCTGCCTTCTGAGCTCTGAGTACGCGAGCGGGCGGGCCGTCCCCGTCCCACTCGTCCAAAAGCCCGTCCGGCCCCGGAACGCTGCTGCGCTCCGGGGCCGTCCGGTCACACCCTTACGGGAGGTTCTGCGTCACTTGTTGACGCAGGTGTTGCCGAACGCCGGGTTCAGCAGACCGATCACGTTCACGGTGTTGCCGCAGGCGTTCACGGGGATGTGAACCGGGACCTGCACGACGTTGCCGGAGATGATGCCCGGCGAGTTCACGGCAGCACCCTGAGCACCCGAGTCGGCGACGGCAACGCCTGCGCCCGCGAGCACGAGACCGCCCGTGGCGGCCGCCGCGGCGACAACCTTCTTGATCATTCTTCCTCCTCATTGACGGTGCGGTCCCAGCAGCGGACCGCACCCAATGCAACGACGAGGTAGGTATCGAGCTACGCGCTTATCGTGCCATTCACCCGATTCAGTCCGATTAGTACAGGTGGCCGATTCGACGGCATACGCCACCCGCGCACCACTGCGCCTCCGTAAGGGAGAAACCCCAGCTCAGCAGGCGTCGAGGAACCGGTCCAGCACCCGGACGCCGAACTTCAGACCCGCAACCGGTACCCGCTCGTCGACGCCGTGGAACATCCCGGCGAAGTCCAGCTCCGGCGGGAGCTGGAGCGGCGCGAAGCCGAAGCAGCGGATGCCGAGGTCGTCGAAGGACTTGGCGTCGGTGCCGCCGGAGAGGCAGTACGGCACGGCGCGGGCGATCGGGTCCTCCGCCTTCAGCGCCGACGCCATGGCCTCGACCAGCGCCCCGTCGAAGGTGGTCTCCAGCGCCTTGTCGGCGTGCACGTCCTCGCGCCGCACCCGGGGCCCGAGGATGCGGTCGAGGTCGGCGAGGAACTCCTCCTCGTGCCCCGGCAGGAAGCGGCCGTCGACGTGCGCCGTGGCCTGCCCGGGGATCACGTTCACCTTGTAGCCGGAGCCGAGCATGGTGGGGTTGGCGGTGTTGCGGAGGGTGGCGCCGATGATCTTCGCGATGCCGCCGAGCCGGGCCAGCGTGGCGTCCATGTCCCCGGGGTCCAGCTCGACGCCGAGGGCGTCGCCGAGTTCGTCGAGGAAGCCGCGTACGGACTTGGTCAGCCGCACGGGGAACTCGTGCCGCCCCAGCCGGGCCACGGCCTCGGACAGCTCGGTGATGGCGTTGTCGCGGTTGGTCATCGAGCCGTGCCCGGCGGTCCCGTCGACCGTCAGGCGCATCCAGTGCATGCCCTTCTGCGCGGTCTCGATGAGATACAGCCGCACGTCCTCGTTCACGGTGAACGAGAAGCCGCCGACCTCGCCGATGGCCTCGGTCACGCCCTCGAACAGCTCGGGCTTCGTGTCCACGAGGTGCCGGGCCCCGTAGAGCCCGCCGGCCTCCTCGTCGGCGAGGAAGGCCAGCACGACGTCGCGCGGAGGCTTGCGCCCGGTGCGCAGCCGCTCGCGTACGACGGCGAGGGTCATGGCGTCCATGTCCTTCATGTCCACCGCCCCCCGTCCCCAGACGCAGTCGTCGGCGACCTCGCCGGAGAAGGGGTCGTGGGTCCAGTCCGCGGCGTTGGCCGGCACGACGTCGAGGTGCCCGTGGATGAGGAGCGCGGGCCGCGAGGGGTCCTCGCCCTCGATCCGCGCGACGGTCGACGCCCGCCCGGGGTGCGACTCGAAGATCTCCGGCTCCAGCCCGACCTCGGCCAGCTTCTCCGCCACGTACTCCGCGGCCGTCCGCTCCCCCGGCCCGGAGTGGTCGCCGTAGTTGCTGGTGTCGATCCGGATCAGCTCCCGGCAGAGGTCGACGACCTCGCTCTCCGCGCGCTCGACGGTGCCGCCACCTGCGTTTTCCGGCTGGCTCACGATGCCTCCCTGACACGTTCGGGGTCCACGCCCCATCCTGCCCCGCCGGGCCCTGCGACCCAACCCGCGGGGTGATCGAGAGGCCCCGCGGGTTTGCTAGGGTGTACCGCGTCGCGACGGGCCACGCCCCCGCGGCAACCACCGGTCCAGGTGGCGGAATGGCAGACGCGCTAGCTTGAGGTGCTAGTGCCCGTATTAGGGCGTGGGGGTTCAAGTCCCCCCCTGGACACACACCTTGTCCCCGACCGCTGCGGGTCGATCCCGGCTTCGACTCCGGTTCTGCGGTGGCCGGAACTCCTCTGACGGAGCCGAGAGGCTTCCTCCTGGCCCGTAAAAGCGGCCACATGACACGAACCACGTGCCGCCCACGCGGCCGGGCGCACGACGCCGTACTCTCTCACACCGACAGGTGACGAGGGGAGCGGAGATGACCGGGGAGGAGCCTGAGACGGGTGCCCGGCGCGGAGAGCACCGGGGCGCGTGGATCGGCGCCGGGGCGGCGGTCGTCACCGCGCTGATCGGGGCGGCCGGGGTGATCGTGGCGGCCCAGACCGGGGACGGCGGGGCGACCGGCACGCCTCCCGCCTCGTCCGCTCCGCCGTCGGCAGAGCGGCCCGAGGAGACGCCCGCGGGTGTCGAGGAGGACGCCGGCCCCGCGGAGGGCACCCCGGAGTCGTCCGCCGCGGGGGCGTCGGTGCAGTGGCGGGGGGACGTGGTGTTCGACGGGAGCGGCAAGGACTTCGACGCGCCGCCGCCCCGGGACGCGGTCGGATCCAACGACTTCGGCACCGGCGGAACCGAGATCGTGGAACTCCATGTGCTGGGCGGCTCCATGTTGTCGACCTGGGACGAGGAGGGGACGCCCGGCTACGCGGACTGCGCCGAGTCGGCCGCTGCGGGGGGCGTGGGCACGCACCCGCTGGAAGCGGGGACCGTCCTTTGCGGGCTGACGGAGGAGGGGCGGGTCGTCCGGTTCACAGTGGTGGAGTTCCCGGACCAGTACGGACCGTACGCTGCCTTCGACGCCGTGGTCTGGGAACCCGCCTAGCGCGCCGAGGCGGCTGTCCCGACGGGTCGGGACAGCCGATTGACGGGGCGGCCGGAGGCGGGACGGGGCGAGTGGCCGGGCGGCGCCGGTCTCGCAGATCCGGGGCTGGAGCACTCTGCGGGGACCGGGGCCCCGGGGCCAGAACGAGGTTGCCCGGAACGCTGTGCGTTCCGGGCAGCACGTGTGGGTGGGCAGCCGTAAGCTCCGGCGGGTCGGGGGGCCGGCGGTCTCAGGCGGCGGGTGAAGTGGGTGACGTTCCGTCGGCGCGGCGGTATTCGTCGTTGATCCGCTGGGCTTCTTCGAGCTGGTCTTCCAGGATCACGATGCGGCAGGCGGCCTCGATGGGGGTGCCGTGGTCGACGAGTTCGCGGGCGCGGGCGGCGATGCGCAGTTGGTAGCGGGAGTAGCGGCGGTGGCCGCCTTCGGAGCGCAGGGGGTTGATCAGGCGGTGCTCGCCGAGGGCGCGGAGGAAGCCCGGGGTGGTGCCGAGAAGTTCTGCGGCCCGGCCCATGGTGTAAGCGGGATAGTCGTCGTCATCGAGACGGCCGAACGAATCATCTGCTGTCATCGCACCTCTTGGTGAAATACGTCGGGGTGGAACACGCGGGTGGCGTGCGTCGAGGGGCCCTGGTGCCGTCTGGCACCAGGGCCCCGAAGGGACAGTTACACCATCTGCCGACCCGGACACGGCGTCGGCCTTCTGTGCGCGAACCCGATCAGGACGCTGTCGGGGCGCGGGGATCGCGGTTGCTTGACCGGAGACCACCTCACTATCGATGTCCTGCGGTACCCGGGCTCAGACGTGCGCCCGGGCGATCCTGATGGCGTCTGACTCCTCCGTTTCTTCCCTCTGGGATCAGCCACTTTCCTACTGCCGGTGATGCGAACTGCTTTTCCGAACTGCGGTACTGCTTGCGGCGGCCCCTTGATCCTGCGGGCCCCCCGGTCCGGTCGTCAGTCCCGTCGCCGTCCTGCGACAACCTGGCTTCGGAACTCCACCACCGCACCGTCCTGCGCACTGCAACTGCTGGTACTGCTGGTCGGCAGTTCGTCTCTGCCAGACCTCACTGATCTCTGGTTACGAGAGAAACCATACCCATGCCGCCGCCCAATGTCTACTCCAGCCGACATAGATTTTCGTGCGCCCGTTGATGAGGTGATCGACCTCGGTCAGTGAGGGAAGGCGGGAGTGCCCCGGTTTGCGCACCGCAGACCGGGGCACAAGCCCGGACAGACAGGACCGGGCATGGACGATCCAACGCCAGGGGGACCCGATGGACACGATGAGCGTCGATATCGCGACCCTCCGCTGCGCCACGTCCGTCGCCGGGCCACGCGCACGCTCCCGGGACTTCCTCGGCGGACTCCGGCCGGCGATGGCGGCCGAGGGTGCCGAGACCGTGGTCCTGGTCGTCTCGGAGCTCGTCACCAACGCCCTGCGCCACGGCGGCGGCGCCTGCACCCTGGAGCTGACCGCACACCCGGACAGCATCGAGGTGGCCGTCCACGACGACAGCCCGCAGCCGCCGCGCATGCGCACCCCCGATCTGAACGACGGCACCGGCGGATTCGGCTGGCCCATGGTCAACCGCCTCGCCCGCACGACCGCCGTGCACCACCGGGCAGGCGGCAAGACCGTAAGCGCCCTCCTCGACCGCGGACACGAGTGCCCCGAAGCGGCAGGGGCCAGGGGATGATCTCGGACGGTCGAGAGCGTCCCCGCACCGCGGGTTGCGGATGCCGGCGGTCGGCGCGCCCGGGGCGGGCCGAGTCACGCCCCGGGCGCCGGGTGCCCGTTTACGCGGCAGGGGTGAGTTCGGCCCGGCCGAACAGCAGCGCGTAGCCGGTGGGGAGTTGGTGGAGGATGCGGGTGACCAGGTCGGGGCCGACCTGGGCGGCGACGGCCGCGAAGACGGAGCCGGCGTCCCAGCGGGTGGTGGCCAGGGAGGCGCCGGAACGGACGGCGAGGTCGTTGACGAAGGCCCATCCGGTCAGCGGCTGCGTGTCCGGGATCTGCGCGGTCAGGACTCGTGCGGCCTCCAGGGGCAGGCAGGCGGCCAGGTCGACGCGTTCGTCGCCGGTGAGCTGGCGTCCCAGCCCCGAAAGGACCAGGCGGACGGCCTCGTCGGCTCGCTCTCGGGTGGGGTAGGCGCCTTCGTAGCGGACTTTCTCCAGCATCTGTTCGTATGCCGTCCCGTACGGCTCACGGTGCTCAAGCGGTACGCGTACGTCGGTGATCACTGCGGTGCATGCCTTTCGTCAAGCCAGGGTGGGGCGGTGCCGGTGTGGCACCGCGGTACGGGTCAGGTGGGCTGGGGGCGACCGAAGAGGAGGTCGTAGCCGACGGGGAGCTGGAACAGGATCAGGGCGAAGCCCTCCGGCAGGCGTGCCGCGAGTTGGGCGCGGACCTCGCCGACCAGATGCGCGCCGAGGAGGGCGAGCACCACACGGGCGGCGTGCTCGGCTTCCTCCGCGGTGCCGTACCCGCCGCGTTCCTTCACATGGCCGAGGAACGCCTCGCGCCGCAGAGTCCTCCCGGCCGCCACCCCTTCTTGTCCTTCGGACTGCCCACGGGGTGCGGAGGGCGGGCGAGGGGGAGATCGGATGCCCGTCCTCCGCACCTGTCCGGCCGGTGTCAGCCGGGGATCTCCTTGCGGCCGGTCCCGACGCCGACGGAGATCTTGCGGGGCTTGGCGCGCTCGGCGATCGGGATCCGCAGCGTCAGCACGCCCGCGTCGTAGTCGGCCTCGATGTGCTCGGTGTCGAGGGTGTCGGCCAGCACGATCTGGCGCGAGAAGACGCCCAGCGGCCGCTCGGACAGCTCCATCTGCACGTCGCCGGCCTTCGCCACCGGCCTCCGCTCGGCCTTGACCGTCAGCATGTTCCGCTCGACGTCGATATCGATCGCGTCCGCGGAGACGCCGGGAAGGTCGAAGGCCACCACGTACTCGTCGCCCTCGCGGTAGGCGTCCATCGGCATCGCCGACGGCTTCGACCAGGTGCCCGGGCCCATAAGCTGCTGCGCCAGCCGGTCCAGCTCACGGAAGGGGTCGGTGCGCATCAACATCGTGAATACACCTCCAGCAGGTTCAGGCAGTTACTGCCAATGCGCCTCACTGACACTGTTGTAACATGTCATCCAATGGATGACAAGCAAGATGTCGTCTACCTGATGACAACCCGCGGGAGGTGCCCGTGACCCCGGCCGACCAGCCGTCCCCGCCCAGCACCGACACCGGCAGCCCGGTGTCGTTCCTCGCCGCGGCGGCGGCCCTCGACGCCATAGACGACGCCCTGCGCGGCGCCCGGCACGATGCCCCCAACGACCCCGGCGCCGGGCCGGGCCCGGAGCAGGCCCTGGCCTCGCTTCTGCTGCTGCGGCAGGTCCGCGAGCAGCTCGCCGGATGGGAGACAAGCCTGATCGAGTCGGCCCGCGACGCGGGCGCGAGCTGGGCCGACCTCGCCCGCCCCCTCGGCGTCGCCAGCCGCCAGGCCGCCGAACGCCGCTACCTGCGCGGCCGTCCCGGACCCGCCGGCACCACCGGCGAACAGCGCGTAACGGCCACCCGGCAGGCCCGCGCCGCCGACCGCACCACCGCCGCCCGGGCCCGCCGCAACGCGGCCGACCTGCGCCGCCTCGCCGGCCAGATCACCGCGCTCACCGACCTGCCCCCTGCCGCCCACCGCCCGCTCACCGAACTCCACGCGGCCCTCGCCCACGACGACCCCGCCGACCTCGTCGCCCCCCTGACCGCCACCCGCCCCCACCTGGCCGCCGCCCACCCCGACCTCGCCGCCCGGCTCGACGCCCTCACCGCCCCGTAGGGCGGGACGGCCCCGAAGCTCCGGCTCAGGTCAGCCGGGCTCCGGTACGCGCCCGGCGGTGCAGCCGGCGTCCACCGGTGCCCGGCGGCACGGCCTGGCCGCGGCCCTCATCCAGGGGGTCGATTCACCATGGCGGTGCCCCGGGGCCGTTGCTCGCGTGCGGGCCTGGGAGCGGTCGCGGGTCACTTCCCGCGGCCGGTCACCAGGTCGCGCGCGCGGTCGACCAGGCCGGCGCCGGGGTCGAGGATTCTGTTGGCCGGCGGGGTGGAAGGCGTCGACGGGTGCGGGCGGGTGGGTGAGATCTTCTTCGCCGTACGGATCTTGTCGCCCAGTTCCTGAAGGGCGTCTTCACCGCAGACCTCACGCAGTTGGACGAAGAGGTTGGTCTCCTCGTCGTGGATGTGGGCGGTCACCTCGCGTTGCAGCTTCTCCACCGCGGGGTCGAAGGACGGGTCTTCGGGGTCCATGCCCTCCAGGTCCTTGAGCATCTGCTCGACGTCGGCGTGGTCGGCGAGTTCCTTGTCGGCGATGGTCCCGCCCATGGGCAGGTGCTCGCGGACTGCGGGGTAGAGATGCTGCTCCTCGGCGACCGAGTGCCGCACCAGTTCGATGGTCAACTGGTCCAGCAGCCGCCTGCGCTCGTGACTGCCGTGCGGCGCCTTCCGGATCTGCTCGAAGAAGTCGTCGACCTCGCGATGGTCGGTGGTCAGTTCCTCGATGGCGTCTCCGCCGTGTCCCATGATGATCCCTTCCCGATGCGAAACTGCGGAGGTGCGGGTTCCCCTGTACGCCTCGGGAAATCCGGCGGTTTCGGGTCGGATCCGCAGGCGCCCGCCCTCCCCGAATTGCGTCCGCCGTGCCGCCGTACGCGGCGAAGGCGAGGACGAGGCGGCGCCGGCGTCTCCCGCCGCCCGCCGCCGGGCCGGCTCCCTGGCGGGCCATATGTGCCCGTTTGATAGCGCCCGCGGCGTGGCACACGATGGGGTGGTCGGAACGTCGGCACTTCAGGGAGTCACCATGCCCAGCGGATCGAGTCCGAAGAGGGAACGCCAGTACGAGCACATCAAGGAAGGCGCGAAGAAGCGCGGCGCCGGCACCAAGCGGGCGAAGGAGATCGCCGCCCGCACCGTCAACAAGAAGCGCGCCCGCACGGGCGAGGCCCGTACGGCCAGCCGCACGTCCACGGAGGACATCTCCTCGGAGAAGCGAGGTGGCCGCCGCTCCCACTCCGGCCCTCAGGGCCCCACCTACGACCAGCTCTACGCCGACGCCCGCCGCCGCAACATCCGTGGCCGCTCGTCCATGAACAAGGCGGAACTGAAGCGCGCACTCGGGCGCTGAGCGCCGGATGCCGTGGCCGGGCACCCGGCTTCAGCCCGGCGTCGTTCTGCGGCTCGCTCGATCTGCGGCTCGTCCACGTAGGCAGGAGCGATGGTCTGCCGGATGGGTCGCGCCGCCCCACCGGAAGGTGATCACCATGTCCACGAAGGTCTCCGACTACGTCCTGGAGCGCCTGCGCGAGTGGGAGGTCGAGTACGTCTTCGCCTACCCCGGCGACGGCATCAACGGGCTGCTCGCCGCCTGGGGCCGCGCCGACGACAAGCCGCGGTTCATCCAGTCCCGCCACGAGGAGATGTCCGCATTCGAGGCCGTCGGCTACGCGAAGTTCTCCGGCAGGGTCGGCGTGTGCGCCGCCACCTCGGGTCCCGGTGCCATCCATCTCCTGAACGGCCTGTACGACGCCAAGCTCGACCACGTGCCCGTCGTCGCGATCGTCGGGCAGACCGACCGCAGCGCCATGGGCGGCTCCTACCAGCAGGAGGTCGACCTGCTGAGCCTCTACAAGGACGTCGCCTCCGACTTCTGCGAGATGGTCACCGTTCCCGAGCAGTTGCCCAACGTGCTCGACCGGGCCCTGCGTACCGCCGTGGCCCGCCGCTCCGTGACGGCCGTGATCCTCCCGGCGGACGTGCAGGAGCTCGACTACTCCCCGCCCGGGCACGCCTTCAAGATGGTGCCCTCCAGCCTGGGCACGTCCGACTACGCCCCGGCCCCTGCCGAGCCCGACATCGAGCGCGCCGCGGAGCTGCTGAACGACGGCGGGAAGGTGGCCGTCCTCGTCGGCCAGGGCGCCCGCGGCGCCCGCCGGGAGGTCATGGAGGTTGCCGACCGCCTGGGTGCCGGCGTGGCCAAGGCCCTCCTGGGCAAGGACGTGCTCGATGACGAACTCCCCTACGTCACGGGGGCGATCGGCCTCTTGGGCACGCGCCCCTCGTACGAGCTGATGCAGGGCTGCGACACCCTGCTGGTCATCGGCTCCAGCTTTCCCTACTCCCAGTTCCTGCCGGAGTTCGGCCAGGCGCGCGCCGTGCAGATCGACATCGACCCGCACATGGTCGGCCTGCGCTACCCGTTCGAGATCAACCTCGTCGGCGACGCGCGGACCACGCTCCAGCGGCTGCTGCCGCACCTGCGTCCGGCCGAGGACGACGCCTGGCGCAAGGAGATCGAGAAGAAGAACACCCGCTGGTGGCAGGTCATGCGGCGGCGGGCCGAGGTCGAGGCCGACCCGGTCAACCCCGAGTACGTGGTCCACACCCTGAACGACCTGCTGCCCGAGAACGTGATCCTGGCCGCGGACTCCGGCTCCGCCGCCAACTGGTACGCCCGCCACCTGCGGCTGCGCGGTGAGATGCGCGGCTCGCTGTCCGGCACCCTCGCCACCATGGGCCCCGGCGTCCCGTACGCGATCGGGGCGAAGTTCGCGCACGGCGACCGCCCGGCCATCGCGCTCGTCGGGGACGGCGCGATGCAGATGAACGGCCTTGCCGAACTGATCACCATCCGGAAGTACTGGGAGCAGTGGGCCGACCCGCGCCTGGTGGTCGCCGTGCTCAACAACCAGGACCTCAACCAGGTCACCTGGGAGATGCGGGCGATGTCAGGCGCCCCGCAGTTCCTGCCCTCGCAGTCGCTGCCCGACGTCGCCTACGCCGACTTCGCGCGGTCGCTGGGCCTGGGCGGTCTGCGGGTGGAGAAGCCGGAACAGGTGCCCGACGCCTGGGCGCAGGCCCTGGCGTCCGACCGGCCCTTCGTCCTGGACTTCCGCACCGACCCGGCCGTGCCGCCCATCCCGCCGCACGCGACGCTCGACCAGATCGAGGCAGCCGCCGCGTCCGTGCTCAAGGGCGACAGCGACCGCGGCGCCATGCTCCGCCAGGGCCTCAAGGCCAAGGTCCAGGAGATGCTGCCCGGCAGCGCCAAGGACCGCGGGGACCGGTCGGAGGGGTGACGGCGGGGTGACGGCGCCGCCGGCGCCCGGCCGCGTACGGTCGGCGTGGTCGGCGGCGAAGGGCCCGCGGCGACCATTGATGCCGCCGAGCGATGCCGGCGGCGACAATGCGCGTACCACGAACGGCCCCCGCTCACGACTCCGGCGAGGACCCGGGCGCCGGACGTTCGGCGAGCACCCGGACCGTGCGCAGACGCGGGTCCGCGGCATCCGGGAGGTACATACCGGCGCGGATCCCCGTGTCCAGGTACTCCAGCACGGACCGGTTCAGCCGTTCGCCGGGCAGGGCGACGGGGATGCCCGGCGGGTAGGGCGTGAGCATCTCGGCTGCCACGCGGCCCACCGCCCGGTCGAGCGGGACGTCCTCCACCTCGCCGAAGTAGGCGTCGCGCGGCAGACAGGTCTGCTCCGTCCGCAGCCCCGCCGCGGACGGCACGACGACCGGCTCCGGCGGGCGCAGGTCCCCGGCGTGCGCGGCGAGTTCCCGTAGCGCCTCCAGCAGTGCGGCGGTGGTCGACTCGTCGTCGGCGTGGGTGAGCTGGGTGCTGATGCGGCGGTGGTCGGCCAGGTGGGCGTTGAGCCGGTGGTGCCGGTGCAGCCAGTCGGCCGCGTCGTAGCCGGAGACGCCGAGTTCCGCGAGGTCGATGACGACGGGCAGCGGGTCCACGTCGGCGGCGAGCCCCGAGTCGACGTACTCGGCGCGTCCGTCCACGCGCAGCCCCGGGATCTCCGCGATCCGCGCGCGTACCGTCTCCGCCAGCCCCAGCGCGTGGCTGAGCAGTCCGGAGCCGCGCAGCATCATCTGCCGCCGCCAGCCGTCGAGGCCGGCGTAGATGAGGACCGACGGGCTGGTGGTGCCCAGCAGGTCGGCGCGGGACTTCAGTACCGCCGGATCGATGAGGTCGCCCTGTAGGTGGAACACCGAGCCCTGTTCCAGGCCGCTGCCCATCTTGTGGATGCTCGTGACGCATACGTCCGCGCCGGCGTCCATCGCCCAGGCCGGCAGCCGGTCGGAGAAGGGCAGGTGGGCGCCCCACGCCTCGTCGACCAGCAGGGGCCGGCCGCGCCGGTGGCAGATCTCGGCGAGGGCGGCCAGGTCCGCGCACGAGCCGTACGGGGTGGGGCTGGTCACCAGCGCGCCGCGGGCGTCGGGGTGCTCGGCGAAGGCCCGTTCGTACGCGGCCGGGGACGGCGGGTGCGCGAGGTGTCGCTCCTCGTCGATGCACGGCTCGACCCATACCGGGCGCAGCCCGGAGAGGATGAGCCCGGAGACGACGGACTTGTGCGCGTCCCTGCCCACCAGCAGCTTCTCGTGCGGTCCTGCCACCGCCAGCATCGCGGCCTTCACCGAGAGCGAGCTGCCGCAGGTGGAGAAGAAGGTGTGGTCGGCGCGTACGGCGTCGGCCATCAGCGCCTCGGCCTCCTTGAGCACCCCGTGCGAGGCGCGCCGGTCGTCCAGCCCGCTCACCGCCAGGACGTCCGAGGCGAAGACCGCCTCCCCGAGAATCCGGCGGACCTCGGGATCCGCACCGCGGGCCTGCTTGTGGCCGGGCGGGGTGAAGGGGAGCCGGCCCTCCTGGTGGTAGTGGTCCAGTGCTTCGAGGACGGGGGCGCGCGAGTGGTCCATGTCTGATGTCCTGTCCGGTAGTGCGTCGGTGACCGTGGGGCGGGCGATGGCGTCATCCGTTCTCCGGGGCCGTCGGTTACCCGGGACGGGCGCGGGGATGCGTGGGCCGTTCGGCTTCGTAGGGCACGGCAGGGCGCACAGGCCCGATACCTCCGCGTACGGCAGGCCCACTACGGCGCCGGCAAAGTCGCGCTGAAACACTGAACCACCGCCGCGTACGGGCACGGGGTGCACCGCGAGCGGTGCACCCCGTGCCCGTACCCTCAGGGCGCCCCGCCGGTCTCGTTCAGGCGGCGCGAGGCGCGGTCGTTCATGGCGCTGATCGCCTTCTCCCAACGCGACCGACCGCGCCCGGACCCCCGCTCGATCCGGCCGCCGGAAACCATCGCCCCGCCGCCGTCCGCCGACGCCGCCGGCAGCAGCCTGGCCGCTGCCGAGTTGACCCCGGTCACCAGCGTGGGCGCCAGGCGGTACGCCTTGTCGCCCAGCCGGGCCGCGGGCGTGAGCACCAGCCGGGACCGGCGGCGCTCCACCGCCCGGACGATCCGGGCCGCGGCCCGCTCCGCGCTCATGGACACCAGCGGTGTCCCCGCGAGGGTGGCGAACCACCGGTACTCGCGCTCCGGATCGCCGGCGAACTCCGCCTGCACGTGGGACCCGGTTCGCATCAGCCCCGGATGGATCGCCGTGACGCTGACCCCGCGCGCCGCCTGCTCCGCGCGCAGACCTTGTGCGAGCGCCCCGACGGCGAACTTCGCGCACGAATAGGGCACCATGTGCGGTACGGGGATCAGTCCGCCGACCGAGCCGACCAGCCCGAGCCGCCCGCCCGCGGGGCTGTCCCGCAGGAGGGGCAGCGCCGCCAGCGCGGTGTGGAGCGAACCGAAGAACATCGTGTCCATCGCGTCCCGGAAGCCCTCCTCCCCCGCCGCCTCGGCCGGACCGACCTGGATGACGCCGGCAACCGCGAGCACGACGTCCAGTCCGCGCTGCTCCTCGGCCGTGCGGGCGACGAGTTCGCCGACGGCGTCGCGGTCCCGTACGTCGCACACGCGGCCGGTGACACCGCCCGTGCGCGCCGCGGTCTCGGCCGCGCGGGAGGTGCCGCCGGCGCCGGCGGCACCGCTTCGGCCGTTCGCGCCCTGCGCGTCGCCGTGGCGCAGCTTCGCCGTGGCCCGGTCGAGCTCCTCCCGGTCGCGGGCCGCGATCGTCACCGCGCACCCGCGCGCCATGCACTCCCCGGCCAGCAGCAGCCCGAGGCCCCGGGAGCCCCCCGTCACCAGTACCGACAGACCACGCAGGGGTTTCATGGGCCCTCCTCCCGGCCGGGTGGCCCCGGCCTGACGTCTCCCGCCGTCGTACGACGGTCCACCGCGCCCGCGAGGCGTCCGGGGCGACCGCGGCCGCACCCGGCAGGTTCGCGGCAGGTTCACGCCGGCGTCGGCGCGTCGGGGTCAGGGCAGCGGTGTGCCGCCGGTGGCGTTGACGATCTCAGCGGTGATGAAACTCGCGTGCTCCGAGGCGAGGAAGACGTAGGCGGGGGCGATCTCGGCGGGCTGCGCGGGCCGGCCCAACGGCGCCTGCTTCCCGAACTCCTCGGTGTCCGGCAGCGTGGCGGGGATCAGCGGCGTCCACACCGGTCCCGGCGCCACGGCGTTGACGCGGATGCCGTCCCCGATCAGCATCTGCGCCAGGCCCTGGGTGAACGTGACGATCGCGCCCTTGGTCATCGCGTAGTCCAGCAGGTGCGGGCTCGGCTTGTAAGCCTGCACGGAGGTGGTGTTGATGATCGATCCGCCCGCGGGAATGTGCGGCACCGCCATCTTGCACAGCCAGAACATGCCGTACAGGTTGGTGTGTACAACGCGATCGAACTGCTCGGTGCTGATGCTCCCGATTCCGTCCGGCTGGGACATCTGATACGCGGCGTTGTTGACCAGTACGTCGATCCGCCCGAACTCGCTGACCGCCGTCTCCACCAGCCGCCGGCACTGCTCCTCTTCCCGGATGTCGCACGGGACCGCGACGGCCCGGCGGCCGGAAGCCTCGACCAAGCGGGTGGTCTGGCCGGCGTCCTCGGCCTCCGACGGCAGGTGGGTGAACAGGACGTCCGCGCCCTCGCGGGCGTAGGCCAGTGCGACGGCCCGGCCGATTCCGGAGTCGCCGCCGGTCAGGACCGCGGCGCGGTCCTTCAGCAGGCCGGTGCCGCGGTAGGAGTCCTCACCGTGGTCGGGCGGCGGGTCCATGGGACCGGTCCAGCCCGGCGTCTCCTGCCCCTGCGGGGGGAAGTCCGGCCGCGGATACTTGTCGGTGGGATCCTGCGGGGAAGCGTCACTCATCGGTGTCCGTCCGTCGTGTGATTCACCAAGAGGCGCGCGTCGAGCCGGGCTCTTTCACCGGTTCCACTCCCCAGCTTGGCCTTGTCCGCCATCGCCCGCCACCTGAGGGATCCGGCTGTCGCTACGGGTTTCCCGACCCGCCCCGCGGAAACAGGGGCTTCGGCTCCATGCACCATCCGGCACGGCGCCACCCGCCACACCGGCGGTACGACCCGAGGGCGTGCAGGTCCTGGCGTCGCCCCACGTCCGGCCCCGGCCCCCGGCGTGGGTGCGGGTCAGGTGTTCTTGTCGTCCGGGTCGGGCTTGGGCGCGGCGCGGTTCTCGGCGCCGGTCTCCAGGTAGCCGGGGTCGTCGCCGGCGATGCGGCCCACGTGGGCGTCGTCGGATGTCGTGCCCGTCGTGCTGTGGAGGTCCTCCGTCTCGCCCTCCACCTCGTCCTTCGGCCGGCCGCCCCTGTCCTCCGGGCTGTCCGGACGAATCTCGGCGGTGCCGGCTCGGGGCTCCGCGGAGCCACCACCCAGGCGTTCGCGCATTTTCGACCACCAGGACACGGCGCCTCCTCAATCAGGACGTAAAGGTCGGCAGCGACGGAGTACCCGTCTCCGTCGCCGGCATGTGGCCTCGCGCCGTCAGGGCGGAGCGCGTACGGAGGACGGCGGCTGCACGGCACCGGCCTGCCGGCTGGTGGCATGTGCCTCGTTCTCAGCCGGAGTTGTGGCCGGGGGTCCGGTCGGCGCGGATGACGACGAGTTCTTCTTCCTTCTGGCCCGGCGCGATGAGTCGTTGCTCGGTCAGCCACGCGGCGCGGGCGGCGAGGACGGGGCCGAAGGGCTGTCGGTGCCGGGCTACGACCGAGGCTTTCAGGCCGGCTTCGCCGAGCAGGCGCAGGGTGGTGTGCGGTCCGCACAGGGCGGAGTGGACGAGGAGCATCATGCCGTCGGGGGTGAGCAGGTGGGGTGCCATGGCACAGAGCCTGTCCAGGTACCGGCGGCCGTCGGGGCCGGCGTTCCAGGCCCGGGCGCGCCCGTGCTCCGGGTCCGCGGTGTCGGGGCCGGGGACGTAAGGGGGGTTGGCGGTGACGACGTCGTAGCGGCGGCCGACGGCCCGGCAGGTGCTGAAGTCGCCGTGCTCGACGCGTACCGGCAGCCGGTGCCGCCAGGCGTTCCAGCGTGCGCTGAGGACCGCGCGGTAGCAGGTGTCCACGGCGTGCACGCGGCATGCGCCGAGGCGGGCCGCGGCCATCGCGATCAGGCCGGTTCCGGTGCACACGTCCAGGACGTGGGCCCCGGGGGGCACCGACGCCTTCCGCAGGGCGTCCTGGAGCAGGAAGGAGTCGCCCTGAGGCCGGTACACGCCCCAGACCTTGAGCGGCCGGATGTCCGGGCCGGTGTGCCCTCGGCTGGTTTCCATTTCGGTCACCTCTTCCGTGTCCCCGACGAAGGGCGGTGCTGCCGGGGGCGCGGCTGCGGCCCTGGCCGTGTGACTGCGGGTGCGCGGCATCGCGCCGGTGGCCGGCGCGTGGACGGACTCAGAGCCGGGGGGCGTAGGGCGCCAGCCCGATGATCAGGATGCGTCGTTCGCCGGGTCCGGGGTCGTCGCCGAGGTGTACGGGGGCGACGTAGTGGCTGACCCGGTGGTCGTGGACGGCGTAGCCGTCCAGGGGCTCCGTCAGGGCGAAGCGCGCGTACAGATCGTCCGGCGGGAGGTCGGCCGGCTGCCGGCCGGCGCCTTCGGGGGCGGCGATGACGTTGTCCCCGCCGCGGATGTTGGTGCACCCGATCAGGTGGGCGAAGGTGAAGGTGGCGGCGGAAGCGCCGTCCTGGTGCAGGCAGTCGGGAGAGGACACGGCTCGCTCCCCGGGCTCGTGCACGGCCAGCTTGATCATGTGGACCCCGACGTACAGCGGTGCGTGCTGGAGTTCCTCGTGCCACATGGCCTGGGCGAGATCGGTGTGGATCAGGTGCAGCAGCAGGGGGTTGCCCTGCTGCGCTGCGGGGATGTCGGGCAGCCGGCGCCGCATGTGCGGGTATTCGGGGTTGTGGTCGTCCTGCCAGTACTCGGTCACCGTGCCGTACGCGGCGTCCGGTGCACCGGGTACGAAGGTCAGCCGGCGCGTCCACGGCAGGTACACGGCGTGGGAGTAGCGGCGGGACCGGTTGGTCGACGGCGCGTAGGGGTCGGGCGGAAGCCGGGCGTAGACCTCGTCGATCTCGGCCAGCTCGCCGGCGTAGGCGGCAGGATCCAGGCCCAGGTCCGCGGCGCGGTAGCGGGCGAAGCCGTCCCGCCGCAGGCTGTCGGCGGAGTGACCTGCCGCGGCGGGCGGCGCCGCGGGGTCGCGCAGCACGGTCGGGGGCTCCTTCATGGACTCCTCCTGTGCCGCCGGTGGATCGGTTGGCCCGACGGGTAGCGCACCTGGTCAGCGCCTTCTCAGGCTGTCACGGGGCCGGAGGGCCCGCCGTCGCTGATCCGCCGTTGAGGTGAACCGGCCACGGCCCGCGGGCCACGGTGCCCGGCGTGGGCTTCGAGCCCGGCCGATGCCGCCCGGCCGCCTTCGCAGGTGCGGCAGCCGGGCTGTGTTGCAGCGTTACGCGGCCGCCCTGCGGGGCGTCGTCTTCTCCGGGAAGCGGGTGCGGAGGGACGAGGCGCGCTGGGTCAGGGCGGTGTTGCCGCGTCGGTTGTTGCGGCCTCCGGTGCTCTTGCGCTTGACGGGCCGCACGGCGGGTGCGGTGGGGGTGACGGGGACACCGGAGGGGGTGCGGGCGCCGGTGATGCGGGCGAGTTCCGTGCTGCCGGGCTGGACGTGGGCGACGTGTGCGGTGATGCCCGCGGTGGTGGTCAGGCGGGTCATCTCGCGGCGCTGCTCGGGCAGGACGAGGGTCACGACGCTGCCCGACCCGCCGGCGCGGGCGGTGCGGCCGCTGCGGTGGAGGTAGTCCTTGTGGTCGGCGGGCGGGTCGACGTTGACGACCAGGTCGAGGTCGTCGATGTGGATACCGCGGGCGGCGACGTTGGTGGCGACCAGCGCGGTGACGTCTCCGCCCCCGCGGGCGGATCCGGCATGGCGCGAAAGGTAGCGGTACGGGCGCCGCTTGGGGCGGAGCCGACCGGCGCGGAAAACCCCGGCAACTGCCCGGCTCGGCCCGCATCCGCTCGTCGGGCTCGACAGGGGCGAGGTGGGCGACGCCGGGAAGATCGCGGGCATGGGCCACAGGGCGCTCACCCGGGGGCGGGGCGACCCTTCCGCCGGGGTCCGGCAGCGGGCGTCCGGGCCCCTGTCCCGAACCTCGCCACGCCACGCTCGACCAGGGTGAGCCCTGCCATGCCCGGCAGCTTGGCGACCTTCTCGTCGATCTGCCGGATCGCCTTGGCGCCCGCTTCGTCGCCGAGCAGATGGCGCAGGACGAAGCGGGTCTCCTCCTCGGGCTCGATCGTGGAACCGACGGGGGCCCAGAACCGCTGGGTCGTCCAGCGGGTGAGAGCCCTGGCCCGCCTGGAACGGGCGAGGCGGTCCCGCGCCTGACTGGCGTAGAAGGCCAGGTGCCGCGTCTCCTGCTGCTGGATCCTGGACAGCAGTTTGGTGAGTTCCGGATGCCCCTCCTTCTCGATGAGGCTCCCGTAGGCCGCATGGGCGGACCACTCGTTGATCGCCCCCCATGTCATGTGCACCGCGACGAAGTCCTCGCCGATCGTGTTCGCGGCGACAGACTGTAGGACGGGCGAGATGCGGTCCTTCAGACCCTGGGCCGCGCGGACGGAACGGATGTGCTCGTAGTCCGCCTTGAGCCCGTGCAGCCGGAGCACTTCGTCGATGGCCTCGCCGTGCCAGAACTCCTCGAACGCCCACATGGACATGAAGGCCGTCACGTCGGGGTCCCGGTGTGACGGCGTGACCAGCACGTCGCGCAGATAGCAGACGGTGTGGCTCTCCACATCCGACATGTAGCGGAGGCAGCGCAGCGTCGCGGCAGACAGCGGATGCCGTACGAACGCGTCGAGGTCCAGGTCGTCGACCTGCACCCGGCCCGCGGAGTTGATGTATCCAGCGATGTTGAACGTCATGCTCTCGCCACCCTATTTACGTATCTCTATACGTACATCGCTACCCTAACACCGTGGCCGCCCCACCTCCGGACCGCCCCAGGGCTGACGCAGCAGCCGGACGACCGCCGCGACGGCGGGGCGCCGCCGGCTGGTGCGCCGCAGGACGGCGAGCACGCCTTCGCACTCGTCGGAGATATCGAGGCGCTTCAGCACCACCGGCGGCAGGTGCCGGCCCAGTTCCTCAATGACGGGCATGACCGCGATGCCGTGCCCGAGACTCACCAGCGTGGTGATGACGGCGTACTCGGTGCTGCGGTGCACGACGTCCGGCTCGAAACCCGCCCCCTTGCACAGTGCCGAGACGACGTGCGTGAAGGTCTCGCCCGCCACCCAGCGCTCCGCGCGCAACTCTGGGACACCGATCGGGTCGGCGCGCCCGCACAGCGCGTGGTCCGGTGGCAGCAGCAGGGACCAGGGGTCGGTGAAGAGCCGCTCGACGTGCAGCGTGCCGGAAGGCTGCGGTGGATCACGGTGAACGCGGTCTGCCCCTGTCGCCGGATCACGACGCCGACTTCGTCGACGACGAGTGGACGGGCGCTGCACGTCGAGCAGGTACGCGAGTTGGGGATGCGCTCGGTGCACGACTCCGGGGGCCGGGCGGTCGAGGCGGTCGGGCTGTCAGGGCTCCGCGCCGCGCTGGAACGCGAGCAGGACGTCTCCGTGGTGGTGCTGACGCGGCTGGCCGTGACCTACGACGCCCTCGACGAGACCGAGATACGGGAGATCGTGGATGCCGGCCACGCGCGGGGGGCGTACGTCGTCGTCGACGACGCGGGCGGCGCCCGGGTCGGGCCGGCCGTCCTCGGCCAGCCGCGCACGCTGGGGCTGGGCGTGGACCTGGGAGCCACGGGGCTGGACAAGTACGGCGTCATGGGGCCCCGTGTCGGGCTGCTAGGCGGCCGGTCCGACCTGGTGGCGGCCGCCCGCGCGCGGGCCTTCGAGTTGGGCAGCGAGTGCCGGCCCGTGCTGTACCCGGCGGTGGCGGAGACGCTGCGCGGCTATCGCGACGAGCGCATCCGCGAACTCGTGTCATGCACGACCGAAGTGGGCGACGCGCTCCGTGCCCGGCTGGGGCCGATCGTGGAGCGTACGCCCTTCATCTGCAAGCTGATCGGCGAGCCGATTCTGGCCGAACTGGCCCGCCGGTCGGGCGGCGACGACATCCCGCTCATGCCGATCGAGGCTCGGGCCCACTCGGGGCGATCCCTCGCCCATTTATGTATCTGCATAAGTACAGTGATACATTCGGCTTGTTCGAGCACGGACATACAGACACCGAGGAGCAGCAGATGCGGGTACTGGTTGCCGGCGCCACCGGAGCAATCGGGCGGCCCCTCACCCGCGAGCTGGTCAACGCCGGGCACGAGGTGCTGGGACTGGCCCGCAGCCAGGGCTCCGCCGTCAGGGTCGAGGAGACGGGCGGCCGGCCCGTGCGCGCGGACGCCATGGACCGCGACGGTCTGCTGGAGGCGGTGAAAGGACTGAACGCAGACGCGGTGATCCACCAGATGACCGCGCTCGCCAGGCCGAAGCGCACGCTGAACGCGGACGATCCGAGCACCGCGCTCCGGGTCACCGGTACCGCCAACCTCCTGGAGGCCGCCGCAGAACTCGGTGCCCGGCGGTTCCTCACCCAGTCGATGGTCACGGGTTACGGCTATCGCGACCACGGCGACCATGTGCTCACCGAGGATGACCCGTTCGCCCGCTGCACGGGCAGTGTCGCCGACCACGTCATCAAAGGGCTTATGGCCACCGAGGCGCAGGCGCTCGGCGCGGGCGGGATCGCCTTGCGCTACGGCGTGCTGTACGGCCCCGGCACCTGGTTCGACGCCTCCGGCCGGAAGGCCAGAGCGCTGCCGGTGCCCACCGACGGCGGTGGCGTCATGTCCTGGATCCACGTCGAGGACGCCGCCACGGCCACCGTCGCCGCCCTGGAACGCGGTGGTCCCTCGGAGGCGTACAACATCGTCGGCGACACGCCGGCGACGTGGGGCCACGTCGCCTCCGTCACCGCGGCCACGCGCGGCAGGCGGCCGACCCGGATGCCCGGCCGGCTGCTCCGCCTAGCCGTGCCCTACCTGGGCGCGCTCATGATCGACACCACCCTCCGAGCCTCCAACGAGAAGGCCACACGCGAGCTGGGCTGGCAGCGCAAGCACAACGTCTGAGCGACGCAGGCACCGCATCGGATCCGGACGGTATCCACGTGCGATTCGCCCCCGGAAGCCGCTACGTCTCCCGGGGGCGAAGTCTTTCGGCGCCGGCGTCAGCCGTGCGGGCCACCAGGTGACCCTGCGCCGCGCAGGAAACGTCCCGCACGGTCGTGCGGGACCCGCCGGTCCCCGTAGATCCGCTGCCCCCGCAGGTAGGTCACCACGACACGGCCGGTCATCGGGCGGCCGTGGAAGGGGGTCCAGCCGGCCTTGGACAGCACGTCGCCGTCGGTGAGGGTCCAGCGCTCCTCGGGGTCCACGAGTGCGAGGTCGGCATCGGAACCGACGGCGAGCGCACCCTTCGCGGGCCACAGGCCGTACGTCTTGGCGGGGGTCTCGGCGTAGAGACGGGTGATGTCCTCGTACGCCAACTCGCCGCGCGCCGCGGCGTCGAGGAGCACGGTCATCGTGCTGTCGAGGCCGGGGAGGCCGAAGTGCACATCCCAGATGCCGCCGGCCCGCTTCTGTTCGGCGGTCGCGGGGGCGTGGTCGGAGGAGATGTGCGTCAGCCCGCCGTCGCGCAGCAACCGCCACAGCGCGGCCTCGTCGGCGTTGTGCCGGGCCCGGGCGGGCGGGGTGAACTTGCGGAACGCCCCGTGCCGGAGCACCTCGTGCTCCCGCAGCAGCAGGTACTGCGGGCACGTCTCCGCCGCGATCGCCGCACCGCGGGCACGCTCCCGCGCCAGGTACTCCGCCACCTCGGGATGGCTGACATGGGCCACCGTGGCCCGGGCGCCGGCCCGCCGGACCAGCAGGGCGGCGACGGCGGCGGCGACCACCTCGGCGTCCCGCGTCCGCCACTCCGGCAGCAGCCCCCCATCCGTACGCCCCTCGGCGCGCAGCACCTCTTCCGCGGCCTGCGTCAACGACTCGTCCTCGCAGTGCAGGAGGCTGACCGCGCCCGCCGCCGCGGTGGCCCGCAGGTGGGCGAGCAGGCCGGCCGCGGTGTGTCCCGGGATGCCGTGGGTGGTGCAGGTGAAGACCTTGAAGAAGGCGGCACCCGCCCGCCACAGGTCGGCGACGGCGGCGGTGTCCCCCGGCCAGGCGTGCGCGGCCAGGGCGAAGTCCACGTATGCGCGCCCGGTGAGGTGGCGGACCTTCTGCCGCAGCTCCTGCGGAGTGCGGACGGGCCTGCCGTGGGAATGCTCGATGATCGTAGTGACCCCGGACGCGGCGGCTGCGCGGGTGCCGTACGGGAAGTCCTCCCGGTCGGTGTCGCCGGGGTCCATGAGGTGGACGTGGGTGTCGACGCCGCCGGGCAGCACGAGCAGTCCGTCGGCCTCTACGGTCTCCCGCGCGGTTCCGCGGGACGGCGAGCCGAGGGCGGCGATCACGCCGTCGCGTACGGCGACGTCGGCGCGGCGGCGCCCCGTGGGCGTCACGACCGTGCCGCCGTTGATCAGCAGGTCGAAGTCGGGCACGTGCGGTCACTCCTTTCAGGGGTCGGCGGAGGGCCGGGGTTCACACCCGGTAGCGCGCGACCGCGTCTTCGTCGAGGCTGATACCGAAGCCCGGCCGGTCGCCGAGAACGAGGCAGCCGTCGTCGAAAGCCGGGGGCAGGGCCATGATCGGCTGCCACCACGGCTGGTACTCCTGCCAGACGGCGTTGGGCGCGGCGCAGGCCAGGTGTGCCGAGTGCTCCATGAAGAGGTGCGGCGTCACGGCCACCTCGAAGCCCTCGCAGATCCGCGCGGCCTTCATCCACTCGGTGACCCCGCCCATGCGCATGAGATCCGGCATGAGGTAGTCGGCCGCGCGGCGCCGGGCCAGGGTCAGCAGCTCGTCCTTGAAGTAGTTGGACTCGCCGGTGCACAGCGGGATGCTCATGGCGGAGGCCGCGGCGG
The DNA here is from genome assembly GCF_045781775.1 of Streptomyces sp. 184. Classification (NCBI taxonomy): domain Bacteria; kingdom Bacillati; phylum Actinomycetota; class Actinomycetes; order Kitasatosporales; family Streptomycetaceae; genus Streptomyces; species Streptomyces sp. 184. The sequence goes on from NZ_CP123230.1 coordinate 5,169,998, forward strand.
CGTAGTCGTCGACGCGGGTGTGCGGCATGGGCTCCTCCAGCCAGTACAGGTCGTACTGCTCGAACCGCGCGGCCATGCGCAGGGTCTGCTTGAGGTCCCATGCCTGGTTGGCATCGACCATCAGCTTGACGTCGGGGCCGATGGCCTTGCGTACGGCCGCCACCCGCGCGATGTCCTCGGCGTGGTCGGGCAGTCCCGCCCGCATCTTCACCGCGCGGAACCCTTCCTCCACCAGGCCCCACGCCTCCTCCACCAGTTCTTCGCGAGACCGGTCCAGCCACAGGCCCTGGCTGGCGTAGGTCTCCACGCGGTCGCGGTGGCCGCCAAGCAGCTTGTACACGGGCAGCCCCGCCTCCTTGCCGGTGATGTCCCAGCAGGCGGTGTCGATGGCGGACATGGCCAGGGCGGCGAGGCCGCGCCGGCCGACGAACCCGACGGCGCCGGACATCCGCGCCCACAGTGCCTCCGGCATTGTGGCGTCTGCGCCCTGCGCCAGCTCGGCGAGGTCGTCGACGAGTTGCAGCAGCGCGGCGACCCGGCCGCGGCCGAAGGCGAAGCTCCAGGCGACGCCCTGGTGGCCGTCACGGGTGCGGACACGGACGAGCGCGGTGTCGATGGCGGGGATCGGGAACGCGGCGGTGACCAGCGGCTTCTTGAGGGGGATGGTCAGGAAGTCGGTGTCGATGCCGATGATTTCGGTGCCGGTGCTCATGGGAGTCCCTGGTTTCGGTGGTCGCGGTGGTCGCGTGGTCGCGGTGGGGACGGTGGGCGCGGTGGGGACGGTGGGCGCAGGTGGTGGAGGTGGTGGAGGTGCCGCGGCGGGTACGGCTGCGGGGCGGTTGCGGCCGGCGCTGTTACCGGCGGCGTGGACCGTGCCGTTGGTCCGTGGCGTCCGCGGGTCTACGGGCCCCGGGGCGGCGGTGGACGTGGCCGGGGGGAGCCAGCCACGTCCGGCCGTCCGCGCGGGCCCGGCTAACCGCGGCCTCACCGGGCCGTGCGGGTCAGCAGACGCCGTACGAGGCGAGCCGACCCCACGAACACGCCGCGCAGCGACGTCCCCAGGACGCGCAGCACGGAGCCGCCCGCGAGGCCGAGTACCTGCACGGTGTCCGGTGAGGTGCGCCGCGCCGCAGTGGTCCGGGCGGCGGGCGCGGCCCGGGCGGACAGGTCGGAGGCCGGCCTCGTCGACGAGTGTGGCGACCCGGCGAGCACCGCCGACCCCGCGGACCCGGGGGTCGGCGGTGCGCCGGCCGGCAAGTCATCGCCGTCGAGCTCCGCATTCCGCTCGACCGGCAGCCGGTGCACGGACGCGGACCGCTCCTCGTGGAGCTGCTCGGCGAGCGCCGCGGCGAACTGCCCGATGATCCGGCCACCGACATCGGCCATGACTCCGCGGCCGAGCTGGGCGGGTCGTCCGGTCACGTCGAGTTCCGTGAGCACGTCCACTCCGGTCTCGGCTCCGTCGGCCGCGGCGGACAGGACCATGGTGACGGTCGCGGTGGCGGTGCCGTTGCCGCGGCTGTCTCTGCCCCTGGCCTTGATGACGGCCGTGTGCGTGCTCTCGTCCCTGGAGACGATCTCGGCCGTTCCCTTGTAGGTGAGCCCGACCGGGCCCACTTTCACCTTCACCCGCCCGCCGAAGGTGTCCCCCTCGACCGAGTCCAGTGAAGCGCCCGGCATGCACGGGGCGATGCGCTCGACGTCGAGAAGCACCTTCCATGCCTCGTCGGCGGCGATCGGAACGGCGAAGTGGTGCTGCATCTGCATGGTTACCTCCTCGGTACGACGGCCGCGGGTGGCCCCGGTCGACGGGAATGAGGGACGAAGGGGCCGTGTGGTTCAGCCGCGCTGCACACCCGCTCCGACGGGACTGGTCGCCTCCAGCCAGCGGTAGGTGAGCAGGACGTTCAGCTCGTGGTTGGAGCGCATCAGCTTGGCGAAGCGCTCGGGCTCGCCCGGCTCGGGCTCGGCGACGACCGTCGCCAGGTCGAGCGGGTCCGTCAGCGGCAGATCCGTCATGGTCGTCCGCAGGTCCATACCGCCGGCCCGCCGTTCGGCCACGTCGAGGCCGATCTTCTCGACGTAGTTGAGCATGTACGTGATGGCCGCGTCGGCGTCGGTGAGCGGCCCGTGGCCGGGTACGAGGGTCTCGGGGGCCAGGGTCGCCCTGAGGGACCGCAGGGAGCGGGCGTAGCCGACGGGATCGCCGGCCAGCAGCATCGGCGGAATGCCGGGGTGGCGCAGGAAGTTGCCGACCCAGGCGACCTTGGCGTCCGGCACGTACACGATCGTGTCGCCCGAGCCGTTGCCCGGCCCGAAGTGCCAGAGTTGTACCTCGCGCCCGCCCAGGTCTATCTCGCAGTAGCGGTCGAAGACGAGGTCCGGCGTGCGCCAGGCCGTGACGCTCTCGAAGCCCGGGTCGCCGTACATGCTCTCCGAGCGGTACTCCTTCTCTTCCTCCAGGTCCGTCATGGACGCCTTGTTCAGCCGCGAGGAGATGACCGTGACGGAGTCTCCGAAGGCGACGTTGCCGAAGGTGTGGTCACCGTGGAAGGTCGTGTTGGCCAGGTAGAGGATTGGCCGGTCGGTGATCGAGGAGACGATCTCCTGGATGTAGCGGCCCACGTCGGGGGTGATTCCGGAGTCGATCACCAGGGCCGCCTTGTCGCCGATGACGAGGCCGTTGTTGTCCTTCGGCAACTTGTTCGCCATCAGGCCGTACACGCCCTCGGCGAGTTCGTTCGGGATGAGCTGTAGCCCCTTGGGGCTGAGGTTGGGGGCCATGAAGCCCTCCTGCCGCTCGCTCATCTCGGGGATCACCGGAAGGGGCCAGCACACCATGCGCATGTCCTCTCGCTCTTCGCGTCTGGTTTTACAGTATCAATATAGGTATCCTGATACGTAAAAGCTAGTCCAGCCGGATCCGAACCCGGGAGCCGGAGAGCCGAGGGAGTCGCGCAGATGGGTACAGAGCCGGTGCGAGTGCACGTGCTCGCCGTCGGGGGCACGATCGCCATGACGCCACGCGCCGCAGGTCACGGGGTGTCCCCCAGCCTCGGCGCAGACGAACTGCTGGCGGCGCTGCACGCCGAGCCTGCGGGGGCGCACGTGTCGAGCAGCAGCTTCCGCCGGCTGCCCGGCGCCCACCTCACGCTGGACGACGTGGTGAGCCTGCACGCCAAGGTCGCCGAGCTAGCCAACCGGGGCTGCGGCGGCGTCGTCATCACCCAGGGCACCGACACCCTGGAGGAGACCTCCTTCGCCCTCGACCTGCTCGGCGATGCCGCAGTCCCCGTCGTGTTCACCGGCGCCATGCGCCACCCCGGCCAGCCGGGTGCCGACGGGCCGGCGAACCTGCTGGACGCCATCCGCCTCGCGGCAAGCGACGCCGCCGTGGGCCTCGGCGTCACGGTGGTGATGAACGGCGAGGTGCACAGCGCCCGCTACGTGCAGAAGCGGCACACAACGCAGCTTTCCGCGTTTGCCTCCCCCGGCCTCGGCCCTCTCGGCTGGGTGGCCGAGGGGCGTATCCGCATCCCGCTTCGCCCTGCCCGGCTGCCGGCACTCCCCCTCCCCGTCCCCGTCAGGCCCGCGCCGGTCGCCCTCTTCACTGCCACCCTCGGCGACGACATCCGGCTGCTGCCCCTCCTGCCGGAGCTCGGCTACGAAGGGGCGGTGCTGGCCGGCTTCGGCGCCGGGCACCTGCCCGCCTGGGCGGTCACCGACGCCGAGGCGCTGGCCGCCCGGATGCCCGTCGTCCTCGCCTCCCGTACCGGCGCGGGCGAGCTGTACCGGGACACGTACGACTTCCCCGGCTCCGAGCGTGATCTGCTGGCCCGCGGACTGATCGGCGCCGGCGCGGTCTCCCCGCTCAAGGCCCGGATGCTGCTGTCACTCGCTCTGGGCGCCGGATTGACGCGGGACGCCGTGTCCCTCGCGTACGACGCACTCTCCGCCTGAACGATCCGCACGACCCGAACCGCCCGGCGCCGCGCACCGCCGGCCCGTCCCTGGAGGCAGACGATGAACCAGCCCGCCACCTGGCTCCCGCCGCTCGACCCCGTGACCGTCGAACTCAACGTGAACGACAGCCGCGTCACCTGCACCGTCGAACCCCGCCACACCCTCGCCGACGCGCTCCGCGACGCCGGCCTGACCGGCACGCACCTGGGCTGCGAGCACGGCGTCTGCGGAGCCTGCACCGTCCTGCTCGACGGCCTGCCGGTGCGCGCATGCCTCGTCCTGGCCGTTCAGGCGCAGAGCAGCCGTATCCAGACGGTCGAAGGGCTGGCCGACCACCCTGAGCCGGACGGAGGGGACGAGCGGCACGTACGGCTTTCCGACGTGCAGCGGGCGTTCCGCGACGGCGGCGCGCTCCAGTGCGGCTTCTGCACCCCCGGCTTCCTCATGCTGGCCCACGGCCTGCTCGACGACGAGCCGAACGCCTCTGCGGAGCGGGTGACCGAGGTGCTGTCCTCGAACATCTGCCGCTGCACCGGCGGCGTCCCGATCGTCGCGGCGGTGCGGGCCGCCCAGCGCGCCAGGAAGGAGGCCGGAGCATGAAGCCGCCGCCGTTCGCCTACGCCCGCGCCACCGGAGTCCCGGAGGCGCTCGACCTGCTGCACGAGGGCGGGGAGGACGCCAAGCTCCTCGCGGGCGGGCAGAGCCTGATCCCGCTCATGGCCTACCGGCTGGCCCGACCCAGCCACCTCGTCGACGTGGGCCGCATCACCACCCACCGGTACGTCCGCGGGAACGGCGGCGGCCTGCGCGTCGGTGCACTGGTCCGGCACCTGGAGCTGGAGCGCGCCACCGGACTGACCGGCGCCTGGCTGGCGCTCCGCGAGGCCGCCGCGTCCATCGGTCACCACCCCATCCGCGTACGCGGCACCTGCGGAGGCAGCCTCGCCCACGCCGACCCATCCGCCGAGCTGCCGGTCGTCGCCGCCGCGCTCGACGCGGAGTTCACCCTCCAGTCCGTCGACGGCACGCGGACCGTGCCGGCCTCCGACTTCTTCCTCGCCCCCTTCATCACCGCGCTCGAACCCGAGGAGATGCTCGTCGAGGTTGGCTTCCCCGCCCCGCCGCCCGGACTGCGCAGCGTCTTCGAGGAGTTCCAAGTCCACAGCGGCGACTTCGCCATGGCCTCGGCAGCCGTCGCGGTCGCCGTCGGTGGCGACGGGCGTGCCACGGACGTGCGCATCGCCCTCGGCAGCGTCGGGCCCGTACCCGTGCGCGCCCGCGAGGCGGAGGCGGCACTGACCGGAGAACTGCTGACCGACCCGGCATGCGGCGAGGCCGCCCGGCTGGCCGCGACCGCGGCCGAACCCGGGGCGGATCCCGAAGCCGGCGTCTTCCGGCGCGAACTCGTCCAAGCGCTCGTGAAGCGCGCTCTCGGCCGGCTGAAGGAGACATCGTGAACCGACGAGCCCCGTCCATCGGCACCTCCGTACCGCGGCGCGGCGTCGACGACCTGCTGACCGGCCGCGCCCGATACTCCGCCGACATCGACCGCGAGAACCAGCTCCACGCCCGCGTCGTGCGCAGCCCGCTCGCACACGGCCGGATCACGGAACTGGACGCCACCGAGGCGCTTGCCATGCCGGGGGTGCTGGCCGTCTACACCTCCAAAGACCTGCCGGACGTCCGTATCCCCGTCCGGCTGCCGTTCGCCGAGACAGCCGAGACGGGCCCGCTGTTGCAACCCCCGCTGGCCCGCGGCACTGTGCGCTACGTCGGCGAGCCCGTCGCAATCGTCGTCGCCGAGGACCCGTACGTCGCCGAAGACGCCGCCGAGATGGTGGACGTGGACATCGACGACCTCGACGTGGCCGCCACCATGGCCGTCGCCCTCGCCGAAGGCGCCCCGCGACTGCACGAGTCGAGCACCGACAACACCGTCAGCACCGTCTCCCTCCGGCACGGCGACGTGGACGCCGCCTTCGCCCGTGCCGACGTGGTCGTCCGGGAGCGGCTGACCATGCACCGTCACACCGCCGTCCCCATGGAGACCCGCGGCCTGCTGGCCGAGTACGACGCGGACGAGGGCCGGCTCACCCTGTGGGGCGGGGCCAAGGTCAAGCACTTCACCCGGCAGGCCCTCGGCACCATGCTCGGCCTCGATCCCGAGCGGATCCGGGTCGTCGAGGTGCACGTCGGCGGTGGCTTCGGCGTACGCGGCGAGCCCTACCCGGAGGACTTCCTCGTGCCCTTCGCCGCCATGCGGCTGGGCCGGCCCGTGAAGTGGACCGAAGACCGGGCCGAGCACTTCGTGGCGACCAACCACGCCCGCGAGCAGGAGCACGACCTGGAGATCGCCGCCACCGCCGACGGCCGGCTGCTCGCCTTCCGCGACCGGGCGACGTGCGACCAGGGCGCTTACGTGCGCTCCCAGGGGATCCTCCCCGAGTTGCTGCCCGCCCTCCACGTCGCGGGCCCGTACCGCTGGGAGGCGTACGCGGTCGACTCCACCGGCGTGATGACAAACCGCACGCCCACCGGGACGTACCGCGGCCCCGGCATGACCGAGGCGACGTTCGCCCGCGAGCGCGCGCTCGACCTGCTCGCCGCGCGGCTGGACCTCGACCCGGCCGAGTTGCGCCGGCGCAACCTGATCCCGGCCGAGGCGGTACCCTTCGCCTTCGACCCGCCGCAGCAGCCCGGTGTGCCTCCCGTGCGCTACGAAAGCGGCGACTTCCCCGCCTCGTTCGAAACGCTCCTCGGCCGCACCGACTACGAGGCACTCACGCGCGAGCGGGAGCGGCTGCGGCAGCGGGGGGAGCTGGCCGGGGTCGGCCTCGCGCCGTACGTGGAGATCGGTGGCGTCGGGCCCTTCGAGGACGCGATCATCGAGGCCGGCGACGACGGCACGTTCACCGTGCGGACCGGCGTCTCCTCACTCGGCCAGGGCGTGGAGACCGCCCTCGCCCAGATCGCCGCGGACGCGCTGTCCGTGCCCATCGAGGACGTGACCGTCGACTTCTCCGACACCACGGCCGTCCCCATGGGCTTCGGGGCGTTCGCCAGCCGCTCGACGCTGCTGGCGGGCAACGCCATCGTGCTCGCGGCACAGGACCTGCTCGCCAAGGCCGCGGAGGCGGTGGGCGGAGAACCCGGTGAGGTGCGCTTCGACCGGGGCACCGTCCTCGGGGCGGCCGGCTCGACGTGCCCCGCCGGGAAGCTCCCGGCGGGGCGCGGCCGGTTCGACAAGCCGCACCCCAGCTTCTCCTTCGGGACCGCCCTCTCGCTCGTCACCGTCGACGCCGCGACCGGCACCGTCCGCGTTCTCCGGCACGCCGTCCTGCACGACGTCGGACGGGCGGTCAACCCGGAACTGGTGCGCGGCCAGATCGCGGGCGCGGCCTCCCAGGGGATCGGCGGCACGCTGTTGGAGGAACTGGTCTACGACGAGCACGGCCAGCCGCTCTCCACGTCGTTCGGCGACTACCTCATGCCGACCGCCGCGGAGTTGCCGGAGATCGACGTGATCGTCGTCGAGCATCCGACACCCACCAATCCCCTGGGCCTCAAGGGCGCCGGCGAGTCCGGCATGGTGGGCACCCCGGCGGCCGTCGCCAACGCCGTCGCCGACGCCCTCGGCCCGGCCGCCGGCCCGGTGACGCGGCTCCCGCTCACCCCGGGCAACGTACGGAAGCTGCTGCGCGAAGACGTGTCACCGCAGGCCACTACAGTCCACTGATGACTATCGTCATCAGTTTCTCCCGACCCATCCGCAAGCCGACCCGAGGTCCACCGTGTCCCTTCGTCACGCGCTGCTCGCCGTGCTGACCGCCGAGCCCATGACCGGCTACAACCTGCTGCGCTACTTCGACGGCACCGTCGCGTACATGTGGCAGGCCCCGCACAGCCAGATCTACCCCGAACTGCGCCGCATGGAGCAGGACGAACTCGTCGAGGTCCAAGTCGTCCCCCGCGGCAAGCGAGCCGAGAAGCGCGTCTACTCCCTCACCGCCACGGGCCTCGCGGAGTTGCGTTCCTGGCTCGGCGAACCCGCCCCCTACGCACCCGAACGCGACCCCTCGCGCGTCCGCGCGGCCCACTTCGAGTTCTCCTCCTATGCCGCCGCACGCGACCAGCTACGCGCCCATCACGCCCACTACACGACCGCGCTCGTCGCCTGGGAACGCATGGTCGACGACCTCGAAGCCCACCGCGTCCCCCTGCTGCGCTCCCGCCTCAGACAACGCCCCGAAGCCGAGCACGAAGCGATCGTCGCCTTCAAGCTCTTCGCCTTCCGCGGCGAGGCCGCCAAGGCCCGCACCGAGATCGCCTGGGCCGCAGAAGGTCTCGCACTCCTCGACCACCTCGAACAGCACGCGGTCCCCCTCTGGGGCGAGACCCCCGACGAGACCGGACAGGCCGAAGCCACTCCGGAGCCGCCCGAGTCCGGCGGCTGACGCCCATGGCGACGGGCGGCGTGTCGTGAAAGGACCACCATCGTGTCCGCAACCAGCCGCCCCACCCACGTCGGCGCACTGATCCCGATCCTGCTCACCGCCGTCCTCATGACCCGCGCCACCGCCTCGTGGCACCCGGCCCCGGCCCGCGCCCCGGCCCCCCGCATCACCGCCCCGGCACCGGCCCTCCCAACCGCCCCGGCACCGACGCCACCGTGGTGGAGCGCCCCGCCGGGAGGCGCAGCCGCCCGCCGCGGGGGCAGTGCACGGGCCGCGCCCTGCGGCCCGGCGGTGTGCGTCGGCACTCGTCGGCCCCGGCCGGCCGATCAGCGACGGCCGAACGGTCCTCGGCTCCGCCGGGGTGCGAGGCTGTGGGTCACGGCTCCCATGCGCGTGCGCAACGAACGCGAGACCTGGTCCACGGCGAGAACGAGCAGCAGCAGCGCGAGCACCAGGGTCGCAAGGTCCCGGTAGCGGAACAGGTGCATGGAGATTCCCATGGCCTGGCCGATACCGCCGGCGCCGACGAAACCGACGATCGCGGAGCTGCGGATGTTGCACTCCCACTGGTACAGCACCAGCGAGGCGATGCCGGTCCGCGCCTGGGGCAGGATCGACAGCATGCCGACGGTGAACCCGGAGGCACCGGTGAGTCGCAGCGCCTCGACCGGATCCGGGTCGACCGCTTCCAGTTGTTCGGAGACGAGCTTGGCGAGCAACCCTGCGGCGTGCAGGGAGATGGCGTAGACGCCGGCCGCCGGGCCGAGGCCGACCACCGCCACGAACAGCAGCGCCCACAGCAGTTCGGGCACCGAGCGCAAGACTGCGGCCAGCAGGCGCGCTCCCGCCGCCAGCCAGACGGGGGCGCCCATGTTGCCCGCCATGGGCACGGACAGGGCGAGTCCCATCGCGACGCCGAGGAACAGCGCGGCGATCGAGATCTGTAGGGTCTCCAGCACCGCGGCGGCCACGGACCGCAGGAACTCCCCCTCGAACCGCGGCGGGATCAACCCGGCCGCGAATTCTCGGGCACCCGACCAGCCGGCGAGCGCGTTCGCCCCGTTCACGCCGGTCCCGTGCAGCGACCAGACGACGGCGGCAACGGCGAGGGCAAGGAGCAACCACGAGGTCTTCGGTCTTCCGGCACGTCGCGTTCTGGCGGCCTCGGCGGGTCGGCTGCGCGTCATGTGCCCACCGGTGTTCCCGGGTAGATCCTTGCGATGTCCCGGTCGGACAGTCCGCTGCCGTCGTGGACGAGCCTGCCCGCGCGCAGGGCTATGACGCGGGTGAACCGTCGCGCGAGGTCCAGGTCGTGGGTGGAGAGCATGACCGTGGTTCCTTCGACGAGCAACGCGTCGACCGCGGCCCGTGCGGTGACCGGGTCGAGCCCGGAGGTGGGCTCGTCGGCCAGCAGCAGACGCGGGGCCGGGAGCACCGCCCGCAGCACTGCGAGGCGCTGCTGCTGGCCCCTGGAGAGGTTTTCCACGCGGTCGGTGAGGTAGTCGCGGATGCCGAGGGCGTCGGCGAGGGCATGAACGCGCTCTGCGTGACGGGATGGGATTCCGCCGCGCAGGACGGCTGCCCACTCCCGCAGCCTCCAGGCGGGGGCGGTGCCCAGCACCGCATTGGTCTGGACCCGTAACCCCGGCACCAGGGCGGTCTCTTGGCGCACCACTCCGGCCCTGCGGCGGATCCGGCGGAGTTCGGCGGGCCGTGCGGTGGTGAGTCCGCCCACCCGGACGCGGCCCCGGTCCGGTGTGACGCCTCCGAGGATGCAGCGCAGCAGGGTGGTCTTGCCGGAGCCGGAAGGGCCGAGGAGCACGACGTGCTCGGCATGGTCGATGGTGATGCTCACGTCGTCCAGGGCGGGTGTGCCGCGCCCCGGGAACGACACGGCCAGGCCCTCGGTCTCGATGTTCATCAGGCGGTTGCCCCCAATCGTGAACGGGCCGGTCAGGCGGGGGTCATCCGTCGGTGGTGAGCAGGCCCAGTTCCTCGGCCCGTTCCCTGATCGCCGCGTAGTCGCTCTCGGACACCTCCCGGTATTCGCTGGTCTGCATCAGGTCCAGCAGTTGCGGGTCTTTCATCTCCTTGAAAGCCCTGGTGACCGAGGTGGCCGCCGCGCCGCCCAGTTCGTCGCGAATCACCCAGGGGTAGCCCATGACCCGTTTCTTCTCGACGATCCGAAGGTCCCCCTCGGGGACGGCGCCCTCGTCCTCAAGGCCCCGCAGGATACGTATTTCCAGCCCGCCGGCATCGGCGGAGCCGTTCACCACCGCCTGGGCGGTGGCGTCGTGGCCGCCGGTGAAGGTGACTTCGGACAGCGGCGGGCACTGGTCGATCGCATTCGACGAACACCGCGCCCCGGCCGCGTTCAGCATCATCCGTGGATACAAGCTGCCGGAGGTCGAGCTGACGTCTCCGAAAGCGAACTCTCCGTGTGCGTCGAGGACATCCCGCACGGACTCGTACCGGGAGTCGCTGCGCACCACGATGCCGGACAGGTACTCCTCGGTGCCGGTTTCCTCGTCCGTCTCGGTGACCAGCGGCGTCACGTCCACTTTCCGTTCGGCCTGGGCATACGTCAACCCACCGAGGTAGGCGATGTCGATCTGCTCCGCGGCGAGGGCGGTCACCACTCCCGCGTAGTCCGTCGCCACGAATAGCTCGATCTCGGTGTCGAGCCGGTCGGCCAGATATGCCCGCAGCGGTTCGTACTTCGCGTTCTGCCGATCCGGCGCAACGTTCGGTACGACGCCCACCCGCAACTTCTCCGGTATGCCGTACCCATTGGCATCGCCTGCGGTATCTCCGCCACCGCAGGCGACGGCCATGAAAGCGACCAGCGTAAGGGCAGCCCGCAGCCGCACCATCCGCACTCTCCACTCCGTCGTTCACGTCTGTGCTCACGACCTCGGTCGCGGTGGCCGTCATGCTGCCAGCACGCTCCTGACACGTCGACTGTCGTACGCCCGCAGCGCGAAGTCCTCGCTGCCTGTGCAACTGAGGAAAACCGCGGTCGAAAACGCTCCAAAGGCTTCGTTCGAGCGCGCACCTCGACCGTCTCCGCGGCGATCTGGTCCAATGCCGTCAGGCGCCCTCACCAACTACCTCTTCCCGAGGTGCGTTGCCATGCGACGACATCGAGATGGGAGATCAATGGTGCGTTCGACCCAGTACGCCGCGGGTGGAGGCTGCGCATGCAAGTTACCGCCGTCCGATCTGGAGACACTCCTCGGCGGACTGCCGCCGGCGGGCCCGCCGGAAGCCGCGGAGAACGAGCTTCTGGTCGGATTGCACCCTGCCGACGATGCGGCGGTCATCCGTCTCGGTAGGACTCAGGCCGCGGTTCTGACGACGGACTTCTTCGGCCCGGTCGTGGATGACACCTACGACTGGGGGCGCATCTCCGCGGCCAACGCACTCTCCGACGTCTACGCCATGGGCGGCACGCCGCTCATGGCGGTCGATCTGCTGGCCTGGCCCCCCGACACACTGCCACTGGAGTTGGCCGACGAGGTGCTGCGCGGGGGTTGGGACACCGCCCGTGGGGCCGGATGCCATGTGAGCGGCGGGCACAGCATCGTGGACAGCGAGCCGAAGTACGGTCTCGCGGTCACCGGAGTCGCTTCTCCCCAGCGACTGCTGCGCAGCGATGCCGGCCGCGCCGGCGATCCGCTGACCTTGACCAAGCCTCTGGGTGTCGGAGTACTGAACACCCGGCACAAGGCCACGGGACAACGCTTTCCCCACGCCGTCGACTCGATGACCCGACTCAACGCGAGGGAGTCGCAGGCCGCGCTCGCGGCCCGGGCGGTGTGCGCGACGGATGTGACCGGCTTCGGGCTCCTCGGCCACCTGTCACCTCGGCCGCGCCCCACTCGCTCCGGAGGCCGTCGAGGCCGTGCAGTTCGCGGCCGGTTACGTGGACGTGGAGTACGACGTCCGGGCCGCACGCGGCCGGGGAGCGCTGCGGGCACTTCGTACGGCCGTACCGGCTGCGGAGGTGGTGCACGTCGTCAACAACGGCGCCGCCGCGCTGGTTCGGCCGCGACGGCGCTGGCCGCCGGGCGGGAGATCATCGTGGGCCGTAGAGAGCTGGTGGAGATCGGCGACGGCTTCCGGTTACCGGAACTGCCGTTCGCCACCGGTGCGCGGCTGCACGAGGTGGGTACGACGAATCGCACGATCGCCGACTACGGGCGGGCGCTCGGGCTGGAGACCGGATTCATCCTGAAGACTCACCCCTCGAACTTCCGGATCGAAGGCTTCACTGGCACGGTCCCCGTACGCGACCTCGCCGGGCTCGGCGCCGTCGTCGTGGGCGACATCGGATCCGGCCTGTCCACCCCCGACCCGGTGCTCCGCGACGAGCCGGACGCCTCGGCATGGCTGGCCCAGGGCAGCACGCTGGTCATCGCCAGCGGCGACAAGCTGCTCGGCGGGCCGCGGGCCGGCCTTCTGCTCGGCTCCCGTGCGGTCCTGCATACCCTGCGCCGCCACCCGCCGGCCCGCTCCGCGCGAGTGGACAAGCTCACTCTCGCCGCCCTCGAAGCCACGCTCATGGCACCGACGACACCCGCCCGGACCGCGGTGCACGCGGACGCGGACAGCCTGCACACGCGTGCGGTGGTGCTCGTCGGCCAATCGGGGAGGCGCGGCGTCGAGGAGGCGGTCGTGGCGAGCGCGGGGTGTGGCGGGGGACGCGGCGCTCCCTGGGTCGAACTGCCCGGGTGGGCCACCCGGCTGCCCCTCGCGCCGGCCGCGCCGCTCCGGCGTGGGAGCCCGTGCGCCGTGGGCCGGATCCCGCACGGACACTGCCTGCCGGCCCTGCGTTGCATACCGCCGGAACGGGACACCGGCCTCCTGGGTGCGGTGCTCGCGGCGAATGCCGCGTGAGAGACGGGCGGGTGTCCATGCGGACCGCTGGGCGGAAACCGACAGTGGCGTCCATCCAGCCCGTGCCAGAGCAAGCCTCCTCCTCGTACATCGACATCACACCGGCACAGCACTTCACCTTCGGTGATTGCCGCTGCGGGGGGTGTGGGTGCGATCTGCTCGTCGAAGGCACATGGGGTGTCCTGGAGTTGGACAGCACCACGTGCTACCTCACCAATCACCACCGCTGGCAGCCGCTCACCGTCTGGAACCTCGAATACACGAGCGAGCAGTTCGGCATCGAACTCGGCGGTGGCAGAGTCCCGATCCCCTTCGAGCTCTTCGGCGTCACCGCCGGCACCGTGCACTTCCTCACCGTCCACGGCCCCGAGCCGTACAGACCGCCGCCGCTGCCGGCTTCGGCGTGCGTCCAAGGGCTGTTCGACCCGCAGTGGAGGCCGCGTCGTGGTACGCGCGGCCACGCCGTGCTGGCAGCCCTGTGCCGCACCACGGATCTCCGCTACCCGCCGCAGGCCCGTGACATCGCCGCAGAGCTGGGGATGACCGTCCGTGCGGTGCAGGGTCAGATCGACTACCTCGCCGGCCGGCTGGGCGTCCGCCCGGTACCCGGCGGCCGACGGCCGGGCTGGAAACTCCAGGCTCTGGCCCAGGCCGGCCACAGGCTGGGGATCGTCGAATGAAGCAGGGGAGCGTCCGATCGAACCGGACGCTCCCCTTTCACCCGGCGCTTCGCCCGAGCCGCTACCGATCCGGACGAGACGGGTGCCCGGTAGGGGTGCCAACTCAGCCACCGGTGAGTGCATTACCTCCCAGGATCCCGGTCATCACCAGCAGGCTGGCGAAGCAGCCGACCCGGACGGCTGGGCGGATGCGGTGCAGCATCCGCAGGACCCAGTGCGGCTCCTCGAAATCCTCCCGGGGATGCCAGGGCAGCACGAGGGTGACGAACGTCAGCGGGAGGCAGAACCCCACGCCGTACGCCAGGCCGGTCCACCACGGCACGAGCTGGAGAAGGGACAGTGCGAAGACCACCCAGGTGGCCGTGGACACTCTGATCGTCGTCCATGCCAGTCCCGTGTCCAGCCCCCACATCAGTGGCCCGAGACGAGAGCCGAATCTGCTTGCCAGTGCCTGGGGGGTCTGGCGCCGCAGCGTCAGTTTGCAGTACGCGCCCGACCTGAGGCCGACGACCTCGACGACGACCATCCCCGTGGCCAGTACCGCCGCCAGAACAGCTCGCAGAGTCAACGGCAGGGAACCGACCCAGAAGGCGGCGCCGACGAATGCGAGCGTCGCGAACAGCAGAACGCTCGAAAGCAGAAACCCTCCGGCAAGAGCACCCAGGGGGTAGGCGGCTTGGCTCCGCCTCTTCGTGCTGGCCCCCTGCACGAGAGGGCCGGGCACCTCCATCATCGGCCGGAGCATGCCCACGAAGGAAACGCCTCAAGGACTGAAGAGCTGCGCGAAACCCGCCACCGCCGCCAACAGGACGCCGGCCAGTCCGAGGTGTTCAGGAGTCACGTCTGGTCCACTGCGCGAGAGCAGGCGAACGGGCCGCTGTAGCAGTTCCCCGACTTGGTGCATTCATAGCACGCGATGAACCGGGACCCGAAAGAACATGTCCAGGCCCTTCTGCTGTATCCGGAAGGGCAGCACACGGTGTAGCTGTTGGGGCAGCCGAGGGGGCAGTTCGGTGTCGAGGAAAGATGGCAGCACAACACCTCGCGTACCTGCGGGGAGGCTTTGGCGGTGCTGGAGGTGGCGACCATGCCGGCAAGCCCGCCGACGATGGCCAGGCCGCCTCTTCCCAGCAGCCCGAGCGCGCCACGACGACCCACCGACTCCACCCCACCGGATTCGTCGGGGGCGGTACGCGTTGCGGTCGTGTGGACTTGCGGTGCTTCCACACCGGTCATCTGGGGTCACTTCCCTTCAGCGAGGACGGCTTGCCGATGTCATGGAGTTCCTCGTCTTGCAGCGACTTCCGCAGCACGTCGAGCTGCCGGGTCGAGGGAACGGTGGTGGCGCGGGTGAGGCGGCCGTGCTTCACGACGACGGCCACCGGGCTGGTGTTGATGCCGAGTTCATCCCAGACCCGCGCGGCGGGGTCGATGATCGTGCGGTTGGGGTCGAGGTCGTAGCTCAGGGTCAGGTCGGGATCGATGGCGGGGTCCTGTGCGGCGATGACGAGCAGCACGTCAGGGGGTACGGAACCGTCCAGCGAGGCGGCGATAGACCGGCAGTTCGCGCACTTGTCGGACAGCAGCAGCGCGATCGCGGCTGCTGCCGAGTCGAGTTCCGCCGGGAGCCCGGCGCTGCTCGGCGGCTCCCCCACCTTGGCTATCTCGATGGGCTGCGGTCGATCGACCAGACCTCCGTGCTTGCGGATCTGCTCGATCAACCGGTACATCTCGATCTGCGAGCCGAGCAGGAGGAAGACCAGCACCGCCGTCACCACGACGGAAACCGACAGCACGATCGTCATAGTGTCTCCGGTTCCTTGATGCGTGCGGTGACCAGCGGCTTGAGCACACGCGCGGACTCATCGATGGCGCGCCGATAGCCCACCGCCGCCCTCAGGACGTGGGCGAGGGACACGGCGCGCAGCACGCAGATCGCCACGAGCACTCCGGCAAGACCTCGGACGCCGGCCGTGGCGGACCAGGACGGGCCCGTGAGCTGCAAGGCCGCGGCAACGCCCAGCCACACGGGCAGCAGTACGATCTGACGTCGGCCCAGGGCGCGGCCACCCGCGCCGAAACACGAGCATTCGATCACCCGCTCGGCACGCAGGGCCATCGCTCCCGCCGCGGCGAACGCGAGACCGAGCGCTCCGACGGCGTATCGCGTCCACATCGCCGACGGGGTGATCAGCAGCGCTCCGGCCACGAGCAGTTCGGTTGCGGGAACGAGCAGGATCAGTGCACGCCGCGTACGGCCCGTGAAGCCGATGCCGCTGAGCGTGCGGGCGAACTCGGCGCGCATCCGGAGCTTTTCCAGGCCGGCCCAGAGCAACACGCCGGATACCGGCAGGAGGAGCAGAAGCCCGGCAGCCTGCACCTCAGCCTCCGAAACGGACGGCTGTGGCGGTGAGTACGCTCTCGTGCCGGTTCTCCATGCAGAAAGCCACGGCGTGGGAGCCCCCGGTCCTGCGCTCTCCGTTTCGCACCGTCTCCGGGAGGATGCGTATCCGCCGTCCGTCGACGTGAGCCTCGCTCCGGGGACCCGGCTGGAACGGTCCCGAGACGGCCGTGACGAACGGCAGGGCGTGGTCGGGTGATCCGTCGGCGTCCGAATTCATCACCATCACTACGTCGCCGGTCCGCATCCGCCAGCCGTCCGGGAATCCGACGGCGGGCACAGACGCAGTGCCTCCGCCGTCCAGCTCGACTTCGACGCTCAGACCGGTGACGTGCGTGACCAGTCCGGGCTTGGCACGCCGACTCGGCGCGGCGGACGCCGGTGAGCCGGCCACGGCCGGCGCCGCCGCAGCGGCCACCGCCGCTACGCCGACCACGCCCTTCAGTACGGACCGCCTTCTATGGCGTTGACCCATGGCTCCTCCACATATGATTCTCCGGGCAGCAGTGCACTGCCTCCCGTAAGCGCTTGTCCGAAGTGTGCGCCAGCGGTCGACACCCGGCATGAGGACCACTTCCCTTGGCAAGAACTCCCTGAAGTGGTATCGCCGGTTCCACTGTTGACGCCGCGAGCAGCACCATGAGAGCGTGACGCCGCTCTCGCCGCCCCGAAAGGCTCGGGGAATCGAGAGAACGGGTCCTGGAGGCGTTCAGGTGGCTGGTGCCCCTCCCGATCTTCAAAATCGGTGTGGTCCGTCATACGGGCCAGGCGGGTTCGATTCCCGTCCGTCTCCGCCGCCTCTCACTCCGAATGGCAATGTGGCACTCGCTTCGGTTTGTCCGTGGATGGATGTCTGACGTGCGCGTGATAGCGACGGCAGGTCACGTGGACCACAGGAAGACGACGCTGGTGCGCGCGCTCGTCCGCCGAGCATCCGGCGCCGGAGCCCGCGCCGCGGCGGATCGTCGTACTCCGGGACCTCGACGGCACGCCGGAAGAGGCCGGTGAGCTGCGCCGCAGGCTCTTCGCCCGGCGCGCGGAGCTGAAGGCGACGGGTGTGCCGGTGCGCGGTACCCCGACGGCGGCGGACTGGCTCGTCGGCCCCGCCCCCTGGAACCGGCTGCGCGAACGGCTGGCCGAACTGGTGGCCGCGTACGCGTTCGACCACCCCTACGAGGACGGCCCGGCCGTGGAAACAGCCCGGCAGCACCTGGAGCTGCCCGCGGCGGCACTCGTCAAGGCCCTCGTGACGACGCCGTTGAGACTCCGGGCCGATCGCATCGTCCCCGGGGCCCCCGAGCTGCCCGCGGCGGTCGCCGCAGCCGTACGGCATGTCGCCGGCGCGCTCACCGAACGTCCCTTCGCGGCGCCCGATGCGCCGCGGCCGGCCGAACTAGGGCTCGGCCGACGGGAGATCGCGGTGGCCGCCCGTGCCGGCGTCCTGCTCCGGCTCTCCGACTCGGTCGTCCTGCTGCCCGACGCCCCCGCCAAGGCACTCACCCTCCTCGACGAGCCGGCCCAGCCGTTCTCGGTCAGCGATGCCTGCCATGCCCTCGGCACTACGCGACGCGTGGCGCTGCCACTGCTCACCGTCCTCGATCGCGAGGGCCGCACCCGCCGGCTCCACGACAGCCGACGGCGGCTGGTGGCCCGCGGTGGGTTGCACGACGGAGGATATTCCGCAGTCGCACACGGGCCACCGGGCGGGGTGGCGACACAGGTCAGGGGACGGGGGACGGGGCGGGGGCCGTGAGGTAGTGCTGCACGACCGGCGCGAGCCATGCCAGCAGGTCGTCGAGGGACAGGTCCCTGGCCGCTGGGTAGCGCAGCACATAGCGAAGCAGCGCCGCGCCGAGTATCTGTGAGGCGATGAGCGTCGCCCGCACGCTCGCCTCTTCGGGCAGCGGGCAGACGGCCGTGACCAGCGGCTCCACCTGCGTCCGGAAAATCTGCCGCATGCTCTCGGCACCCATCGGGTTGCTGGCGCCGGCGCGTAGCAAGGCGGTCAACGTCTCGTCGCTCTCCCACCCGCCGAAGAAGTGGCTGACGAGCGCGGCGCCGACCTCGTCCACCGGCAGCCGGGTCAGGTCGGGCAGCCGCAGGTCGATCGCCGAGGCGACGGCGAAGAGCCCTTCCTTGCTGCCGTAGTAGCGCATGACCAGCGACGGGTTGATGGACGCGTCCTTGGCGATGGAGCGGATCGTCGCCCGCTCGTAGCCTTCCGCGGCGAACCGCTCGCGGGCGGCCGCGAGGATCGCCGCGCGGGTGGCGTCGGACCGTCGCCGCTTCGCGGGCGGCGGGCATTCCGTTGATTCCATGGCCGCCAAGGTACGCAAACACGTGTTTGCAAACCATTGTTCACGGGTGTCAGGGTCACCCGGACCGCTCACGACGACACCGATGCCCGAGGACCCCCACCATGAGCGAACTTCCCGACTACACCGACGTTCTCGTGATCGGCGCGGGCCCCACCGGCCTGGCGCTGGCCGCCACCCTGCGCGCTGTCGGCGTGGGGTGCTGCGTGATCGACAAGGCGGAAGAGGGCCACAACCACTCCCGTGCGGTCGGGACCCTCCCGCGCACGCTGGAGATGCTGCACCAGTTGGAGGTCGCCGAGCGCATGGCGGAGGTGGGCAATGTCGCGCGGCGGGTACGGATCTTCTCCCGCGACCGCGACCGCGACATCGCCACTCTCCGGCTCGACCGGCTGCGTACCGACTTCCCGTATGCCGTCCTGCTCCCCCAGCACGCCACCGAGCGGATTCTCCTGTGCCGGCTGCGTGAGCTCGGCGGCGACGTCCACCGGCCCTTCCGGCTCTGCGGCCTGCGGCAGAGCGGGGACGAGGTCGTCGCCACCGCGGTGGACGCGGTCGGGGAGAAGCGCACGCTCCGCGCCGCCTACGCGGTCGGCGCCGACGGCGCCGGCAGCGCCGTGCGCAAGCTCATCGGCGTGGACTACCCCGGCGACGCCTTCCGGCACCGCCTCGTCCTGGCCGATCTGCAACTCGACGGCGGGTCACCGCCGGACGAGGTGCACCTGTTCTTCTCCCGCGCCGGCACCGTGATCATGGGCAACATGCCCGGCGGCCTGCACCGCGTGTGCCTGTCGGTCGACGACGTGCCCCACGGGCTGACACCCGGGACCGCGGAAGAACTGCTGCTGGAGCGGCTGCCGGTGAGCAGGCGGATCCACGTCCAAAGGTTGGCGACCGACTCCGACACGCCCGTCCAGCACCGCGTCGCGGAGCGATACCGCACCGGACGGGTGTTTCTCGCCGGTGACGCCGCGCACACCAACAGCCCCATCATCGGCCAGGGCATGAACCTCGGCATCCAGGACGCCATCACCCTGGGCAACCTGCTGGCGACCGTGTTCCTGGTCGGCGAGGACGACCTCGACGCGTACGAGCGGGTCCGCCGCCCCATCGCGCGCAACGCCGTCGCCGTCACGCGGCGGATCCAGCGGCTCGCCACCGAGCGCAGCGCCTGGAAGGGCGGCGTGCGCGACGCCGTCTTCTCCGTCGCCCCGAGGCTCCCCGCGGTGAACCGGGCGATGCTCGCCCGCATGACCCGCCTCATCGACCGCTGACTCGCCGCCGGGCGCCGCGCCCTACGGCGACCGCCGTACGGCGCCGCGCCACGCCCTACGAGAAGGGATCGCCTCCCACCATGAGTGAACTCCCCGAGACCACGGACGTCCTGGTGATCGGCGCGGGCCCCACCGGGCTCGCGCTCGCCGCCACCCTGCACGCCAGGGGCGTCGGCTGCCAGGTCGTCGACGCCGCCGAAGAGGGCGGCAACTACTCCCGGGCGGTCGGAACGCTGCCCCGCACCCTGGAGATGCTGCGGGAACTGAAAGTCGCCGAGCGGCTGGCCGAGGCGGGAAACCGCGCCGAGCGGATCCGGATCTTCTCCGGCGACCGCGACCGCAACATCGCCACCCTCCGGCTCGACCGGCTGCGCACGGACTTCCCGTTCGCCGTGCTGTTGCCGCAGCACGTCAACGAGGCGGTCCTGCTCGGCCGGCTGCGCGAACTCGGCGGCGACGTCCACCGGCCGTACCGGGTCTCGGCAGTTCAGCAGAGCGCCTCCGAAGTCGTCGCGACCGTGACGGGAACGGACGGCGAGCGGCGCACCGTGCGCGCCGCGTACGCGGTCGGCGCCGACGGCACCCGCAGCGACGTGCGGAAACTGATCAAGGCGGGATTCCCCGGCGAGACCTTCGCCCAGCGGTTCATCCTGGCCGATCTGGAGCTGGCCGAAGGCTCGACGCCCGACGAGATCCACTTGTTCTTCTCCCGCGCGGGCGCGGTCATCATGGGCCGTATGCCCGGCAGGCTGCACCGGGTGTGCTTGTCCGTCGACGAGTTGCCCGGCGAGCTGACCGCGGAACGGGTCGAGGCGCTGCTGCGGGAGAGAGGTCCCGCCCGGCGGCGGATCCGCGTGCTGGACGTGGCGAACGAGTCGTACACCAAGATTCACCACCGGGTCGCGGAGCGCTTCCGCGTGGGGCGGGTCTTCCTCGCCGGCGACGCGGCGCACGTCAACAGTCCCATCATCGGCCAGGGCATGAACCTCGGCATCCAGGACGCCATCACCCTGGGCGACCTGCTGGCGCGTGCACTGACCGGCGGTGGTCCCGGCGTCCTGGACGACTACGAGCGCATTCGCCTCCCGATCGCCCGCGACGCCGTCGGCGTGACCCGCCGCATCAACGCCGCCGCCACCGTGCGCAGTCCGGTGAAGGGAGCCGTACGGGACTCACTCATGCCCCTGACGACTTTCCCGCCGCTGAATCGCAGGATGATCTACCGGCTCACACGGCTGGTCGACCGCTGACCCTCCTTTCGCCCCGGTGAGCGGCCGGCCGGACTCCCCGGCCGGCCGCGTACGGCGGCGCCGTGCGTCACGGCGGGCCGCGCCGACCACGGTGTTTACCACGTGGAATTCTCCGCACATCTCCGCCGGGTACGACGCGGCCGGCTAGCCCTTCTCCGAGTTTTCACTCGCCGGGCCCCAGGCGGGGCCGAATTGGCGGCGGAAGCGCCGGAACCAGCCGAGGCTGATCATGGGGCCCGGTAGCGGGGCGGTGCGCGACAGGGCAGCGGCGGGCCGCAGCCCGTCCAGGTACAGCTCAAGCTGGCGGTGGGCCAGATCGCGGTCGAGGGGGAGCAGCCTGCCGGGCAGCGGCCGGCCCAGCCGGATGATCGCCAGGACGATGTCGCCGAAGCCCACGTCGTCGCGGAGCAGTTGCGCCGCCTGCGCCCGGAACACCAGCCCCTGGAGCAGTGCCGCCGCGTCACGCTGCGATTCCTCGATGAGGTCGTCCACGGCGAACCTGCCGGAGAGCGTCGAGAACAGCACCCCGAGTTCGAGTTCGAGGGCGGTGTGCATGGCCCGGCGCAGCGCCTCGAACTCGTCCGGCTCCTGCTCGATGGCCCGGCGCACGTGGTCGTAGAGCCCGGTCAGCGTCTCGGCGATGACGCCGCGAATCAGGTCCGCACGGCTGGGAAAGCGCCGGTACAAGGTCGCAATGCCCACTCCGGCGCGCCGCGCGATTTTCTCCAGTGCGACGTCCGGGCCCTGATCGACGAACACCTGACGAGCGGCCAAGAGGATCCGCTCACGATTTCGTTGCGCATCAGCACGCATTCTGGCGGCCACGGCTCCTCAATTCGTTTCCCTGCCACCAGATTAGGAACCGGGAAGCCGTGTCTTCCCGTCGACGCCCGCAAGTGATAGCACAGTCGGCCTGAACCCTCCATAAAGCGCGCAACGGCAATGACTTCCGGTATGAAGGTGGCGTGCGAAGGCGGCCGTTGTGCCGCGTCCGCACGGAATTCCGGACCCCTTCTTCCCTTTCGACGAGGCCGCCTTATGAGCACCCAGAGCCGCAGCATGGTCGTCGCCATGGTGATGGTCCCCCTCGCCATCACCCTGGCGCTGTGGGCCTTCATCTGGCCCAATGCCCGACTCGAACCGCGCGATCTGCCCATCGGCATCGCCGCCCCCGCCGACGCCGCCGCCGGTATCGAGAAACAACTCTCCGCCCGCGAAGGTGCATTCGACCTGCACATCTATCCGGATGAGCAGGCGGCCCGCACCGCCATCGAGGAACGCGAGGTCTACGGGGCGGTGGTGAGCGGACCCGAGGGCCCCAAACTGCTGACCGCCTCCGCCGCCAGCCCCACCGTCGCGCAGTTGCTGGCCACCACCGCCACCGCGTCCGGCGCTTCGGCCGAGGAGCCGATGCCGGTGGAGGACGTGGTCCCGAGTCCGGCCGCCGACCCGCGCGGCAGTGCGTTGAACTCCAGCATCCTGCCCCTGGCCATCGCCGGCCTGGCGCTCGGCGCCGTCGTTCCCCTGCTGGGCATGCGCGGCACCCCTGCGATCGGCGCGGTGCTCGCAGCCGCCACTCTGATCGGGGTAACGGCAGGGCTGATCACCGACACCTGGCTGGACATCCTCACCGGCAACTGGTGGGCGCAGGCCGGTGTCTTCGCGCTCATCGTGCTCGCCGGCGGCGCCGTGGTCGCCGGGCTCGGGGCACTGCGCGGACATTCCGGCATCGCGCTGGGCGCGCTGCTGGTGGTGATCTTCGGCAATCCCTTCGCCGGCATCACCTCCGCCCCCGAGCTGCTGCCGGAGCCCGTCGGCATGATCGGCCAATGGCTGCCGCCGGGCGCCGGGGGCACGCTGCTGCGCTCGGTCTCCTTCTTCGACGGGCACGGCGCCACCGCCGCGCTGATCACTCTGATCATCTGGGCCGTCGTCGGCCTGTCCCTCCTCTGGCTGGACGACTTCCGCCGGTCCCGGCGGGACATTCGCGAGTTCGAGGCCCTGCGCCCCTCCGCGGAAGCAGCCTGACGCGACGGCGCACGGCGGCCGGGGCTAGGACCCCGCCGATCTCCCCGGCCGTGTCCGGCGGACCGCGCCACCCGCGCGGCCCGCCGGGCGCGGCCAAACGGACGACTGTGCGCCGCATCGCCTCCGCTTCCCGGCAACCGCTTCGACGTCCCCGGGCAGGCGGTCTACATTCACCGTCGTGCATGTGGTGGCAATCCTCGCCCTGGACGGCGTCATCGCCCTCGACCTGGCCATTCCCTGCGGCGTCTTCGGAATGGCCGGCGTCGGTCGGACGCCGTACTACGAGACCAGGGTGTGCACCGTGCCCGGAGGTGTGGCGACCTCGGCGGTATTTGGCGCCATGCGGCTGGAGTCCGGTTGGGGCCTGGACCAGTTGGCCGACGCGGACACGGTGGTGGTGCCGGGCAGCGACCGGTTCCTCGACGAGCCCCCACCCGAGATGCTCCGGGCCCTCCGCGCCGCGGCGGCGCGCGGCGCCCGCATCGCCTCGATCTGCGTGGGCAGCTTCGTCCTCGCCGCGGCCGGGCTGCTGGACGGCCGGCGCGCGACCACGCACTGGGAACACGCCGCGGCCCTGGCCGACCGCTACCCGCAGATCGAGGTGGACACCTCGGTGCTGTACGTGGACGACGGCGCGATCCTCACCTCCGCCGGCGTCGCCTCCGGGCTGGACCTGTGCCTGCATCTCGTGCGCCGGGACCACGGGGCGGTCGTCGCCGCCCGCACCTCCCGCCGCATGGTGGTCCCGCTACAGCGCGAGGCCGGCCACGCGCAACTCGTACCGCACCACGAACCCGGCGACGGCCTGTCGGCGCTCTACGCCGTCCTCGGCTGGCTGGATGCCCATCTGGACCGTACGTTGACGGTCCAGGACATCGCCCGGCACGCCTGCGTCAGCGTGCGCACGCTCACCCGCTGGTTCCGCATCCACCTGGGCACCACGCCCCACCAGTGGCTCCTGCACCGGCGCGTCAACCGCGCCCGGCAGTTCCTGGAGGCCACCGACCTGCCGGTCGACCGCGTCGCGCAGGAAGCCGGCTTCGGCTCGCCGACGACGATGCGCACCCATTTCATCCGTCAGCTCGGCGTCTCTCCCCGCGCGTACCGCAGTACCTTCACGGCCGCGACCGACGCGGCCGGGCACCCCGGCTGAGCATCCGCACGCCCGCGCCCCTGCACACCCGCGCCCGCGGGGCGTGCGACCGCGGAAGTTCCGCGGTCGTACGGCATGTCCGCTACGGGCACGGGCCGCGGCCCGCGCCGCGCCCCTCCAGCTCGTTCGCCACCTGCTCCCAGACCGCCGAGCAGCAGCGGGCGACGAGGGCGAGGGTGGCCATGCGGTGCGGCGGAACGCCGGTCAGCCGGGCGACGTCCTCGTCGCTTACGACGTGGGTTTCGAGCCAGCGCAGCAGAGCGCGCCCGTCGACGGTGTAGCGCAGGGCGGGGTCACGTCTGAGGGAGTCGAGCGCGGGGGCGCAGTCGGTCGCGCGCGGCCGGGGCGGCAGGTCCCTGGCCGGTTCCTCTCCGGCCCGCCGCCCTCCCGGCAGCGGGCTGTCACCCCGGCGCAACCGCAGCCGCACGTCCCGCGCCGTGGTGACGGAGATGCCGGCGGCCTCGGCGATCTCCCGCAGGGTGGCGCCGGGGTTCTCGGCGATCACGTCGCCGGCCCGCATGCGGCCCGCCGCGGCGTCGAGCGGCCGTACCCGGCCGTCCTGCCCCAGCCGGGCGGACGACTGCCGGTCCGGGCCGCCGTGCTCGCGCCGGATGGCGGCGACGGTCTTCCCGGACAGGCCCGCCTTGGCGGCGATCGCCCGGTCCGACCACCGGGGGTAGAGGTCGACGATCCGCCGCGCGGAGACCCGGCGGTCCGCCAGGGTCAGGGGCCGGCCATGGCTGATGTTGGCCTCGACGGCCGCGACGAATGCCTCGCCCTCGGTGCCGTCGAAGTACCGCACCCTTACGGTGGGCTGCCCGGTGAGGCGGGCCGCGTGCAGCCGGTGCATGCCGTCGATGACGCGCATCGTGGCCCGGTGCACCAGGATCGGCGGCAGCTCGGTCTCGACCTCGGCGAGTACGCGCACATGGTCGTGGTCGACTCCGTCGAGGCGGGGTGAGTCGGCTCTCAGCAGCCGGTCGACCGGTACCCGGTCGGGGCCTGTCCCGCCCCTCTCCTCGCCGACCCCCTCGGCCCTCTCGGCCCCCTCGGCCTTCGTCGTCCCGATCGCGGACGAGGAAGGAAGGAGCGAGAGGACGGCGTTTCGCTTCTCGGCGCTCAAGCTCTCTCCCTGGGTGTGGGCGCGCGGGTCAGCCCTGTACCGGTGCGCCGAATGCATAGGTGGCGACGGCGGTGGCCACGGCCCCCGCGTTGGTGCGCAGGGCGGTCCCGTCCACGTTTGCCCCGGTGTCGCACGCCCTGTGGTGGCACGGGTCGTACGCCTCGCCCGCCCGGCCGCCGAAGAGGGCGGCCTCGGTCTCGGTCTTCAGCCCGCGGGCCCCGGTGACCAGGCCGCCGACGGGGATGCCGTGCGCCGTGAACGGCGAGTAGTCGGAGGTGCCTGCAAAATCTATGCCCACATGGCCGAGGCCGCGGCGCTCGTAGTACGACGCGAAGACCCGCTCGATCGCCGCCGAACCGGGCGGCCCGGCCGGGGCACCGACGCCGTCGGAGTCGTCGCCGTCGAGGATCTTGTAGGCGTAGTTGGGTGAGGCGAGCATGTCGAAGTTCAGATACAGGCCGATCCGCTCGCGCTCAGCGGCCGGCAGGGCCCCCACGTACTGTGTCGAGCCGAGCAGCCCGGCCGCCTCACCACCCCAGAAGGCGAACCGCACGCGGTTGCGCAGCGGTTGGTCCGCCAGCACCCGGGCGGTCTCCAGCAGCGCGGCGACGCCGGAGGCGTTGTCGTTCATGCCCGGCCCCTCCGGGGCGCTGTCCAGATGCCCGCCAGCTAGGACCACGTCGTCCGCGCTGCCCCGCGGCGACTCGGCGAGGACGTTGCGGATGAGGCCCGTCTCCGCGCGCGCGTCGACCTCCAGCCGCACCGTGGTGTCCGGCGCCGCGGCGAGGTCCTGGCCGACGGCAGCGGTGGCGTAGACGATGGGCAGGGCCCAGCGCCAGTCGGCGATGTCGAACACGAAGGGATCGGTCCGCCCGGGGTAGCCGTCGTTGAAGAAGACGATCCCCCCGGCGCCGGCCGCCTCGGCGTTCCGGGCCTTGAGGTAGTGCGAGCAGGTACCGCGCTGGAGCAGCGCTATGTCCCCGGGTGCGAAGTCCTTGAAGTCGCTCATCTCGCAGCCGCTGGTCGAGGCGTTCTCGGCGGGCGGCATCGGCAGCATCACGTCGACGGGCCGGATCCGGGCGGCGACGTCCCCGGCGCCGGAGGAGACGACGGTGGCGAAGTCGTCCGGTGTGGAGTACGTGCGCTGCCGCGGTGACACCTGCGCCATTCCGGGCGGCGACGGCTCGGTCCAGCTCTTGCCGAACTCCACGTCGGTGTACGACACGTCGTACCCGAAGCCGCGCAGTTGCCCGGCGACGTAGGCGACGGAGGCGTCGTACCCGGGGGTGCCGCGCGATCGCGTGCCGCCGTGCATGTCGGCGATGTTCTTCAGCGCCGTCAGATGCCGGTCGAGTTGCTTGCCGCGTACCGATCCGGCGATCGCGTCGACGGAGGTCGCCGACCGCGGCACGGACGCGACCGAGGTGGTGAGCAGCAGGAGCAGCAGCAGGGTGAGGAGCGGCCGGGCGGTGAGTGGGGAGGCGAGATGTCTCGGGACGGACTTGCGCATGCGGCTCCTTGCCATCGGGTGACCGAACGCCGGTCGGGCCTCTCGATCATTCGGTCCTCGTGGTACGCCGGGACAGCGCCGGCACGGTCAGGCTCCGCCCGGTTTTGGCCATACCCGACAACGCCGCGCGGCCCCGGGCGCGGGTACGGCGGCGTGGGCTCCAGCGGATGTGACCGCTGCCGTCACGCCGGTGCCGTTTGCACTCTCAGCGCTGCGCGGCGAAGCCGTGCAGGAGCCCGTCGACGAGCGCGGCGATCTCCTCGGGACCGGGGAGCGCGGTGTCGGTGGCGAGCCGGACGGCCAGGAGACCTGAGAGCAGATCGGAGATCAGGGCGGGGTCGGCCGAGGCGGGCAGTTCACCGCGCAGGACGCCCCGGTCGAGCACACCGGAGATCAACTCCAGTCGGCGGTCCAGGTTGGCGCGGAGCACGTCGCTGAAGGCCGCGTCGCGGCATGCCTCGCCGAGGATCCGGCGGGTGAAGAGCCGTAGCCGCGGCTCGCCGAACACCCGCATGATCTCGGCGATCCCGGCCAGGAGGTCCCCGCGCAGCGACCCCGTGTCGGGCATCTGGATGCGCGACACGGTGAGCTGCGCGACGGCGTCGAGAACCAGGTCCCGCTTGGTGGGGAAACGCCGAAACACGGTGGCGCGGCCCACGCCGGCGCGCGCGGCGACCTCGTCGAAGGTCATCTCGAAGCCGCGCTCGAAGAGCAGCTCGATCACCGCCTCGCGGATCGCCGTGTCGACGGCGGGGTCCGGCCGGCGGCCGCTGCGGGTCTCGGTCATGGGCACTCCCGGTGAGATTGACAGTCTCAGATACTACCAGTATCAATACTCCGAGTCTCACAATGGAGGTAGCGCCATGGAGCACCCCCCGGCCGAAACGGCACCCGCGCCGATCCGCCCCCGGGAGCGAACGGAACGTGTCTCCGCCGTGGTCGCCGCCCTGGTGATGACCGGCTTCTGCGTCACGCTGGTGGTGGTCTGGCCGTGGCAGGGGGCGATCCCCCCGATCGTCGCCGCCGTGGTGGCGTACGTCGCCTGGCTGAAGACGAACTACGCCCACCCCGTGCGTTCCCGCAGGGTCATCGCCGCGTATCTGTGCGCGGTGGCGTTCCAGCTCATCCACATGTCGGAGGAGTATCTCGCCGGCTTCCCGCACGACTTCGCGGACCTCTTCGACACCTCGCAGGACTGGACCGAGAAGTCGTTCCTGCTCGCGGCGGTCTTCTATATGAGCGCGGTGCTCTGCCTCGCCGGGGCCGGTGCCCTCTACCAGATCCGGGTCGCGAACTACGCCCTGTGGTTCTACGCGCTCGGGCTCGGCCTGGTCAACGCCATCGCCCACTTCGTCCTTCCGTTCCTCGAAGGCGGCTACTTCCCCGGCTTGTACACCGCGTTCGGGCACTTCGTCATGAGCGTGCTGCTCATCTACTTCCTGGTCCAGGAGAGCCGCCGGCTCAAGGCCGAAGCCGCGACGGGACCGGCGGCGGCATGATCGTTCAGCTCCTCGTCCCTCGTCCGATCCGCACGCCCGTCCTCTGTGCGGTCGCGGCCACGCTCCTCACCGGCTGCGCCGCCGAGGAGGCGGACCCGTCCGGGCCGCGGCCGACGTCCCGCGCGGGGGCATCGGCCCCGGCGGCGCGTGAGCTTCGGGTGGCCGTCACCGGCGACGAGGTCACTCCCCCGCCCGGCCGCCATGCCGTACGCGTGGGCGAGCGCCTCAGGATCGTGGTCACCGCCGACCGCACCGAGGAGGTGCATGTCCACGGGTACGACCTCGCCGACCGCGCCGCCCCGGGCCGGCCGGCCGCCATCGACTTCGTCGCCGACCGGCCCGGGCTGTACGAGGTCGAGACGCACGGCTCGCACCTCGTGCTGTTCCAACTGGCGGTGCGGTGACCACTGCGCACCTGATCGCGCACGGCGTCGGCGGCCGCCAGGACCTGCCCGTCCCGCTGTCCGAAGCCCTCACCGGCGCGGTAATGGCCCTTGTCGCCACCTTCGTGCTGGTGGCCGGCACCCGCTCGCCGCCCTGCCGGCCGACGGGGCGGACGCTGCCCGCCCGGATCCAGCGGGCCGTTGACGCCCGGCTCACCCGCCGGGCACTGGGGCTGGCCGGCGTGCTCGCCGCGGCGTGGTTCACGGCCGCCGTGCTCGCCGGCGACCCCGACCCGGCCCGGAACGCCGCTCCGGGCATGCTCTACGTCCTGCTGTGGGTCGGCGTCCCCCTGGCGTCCCTGGTCTGCGGCCCGGTCTGGCGCCGGCTGAATCCGCTGCGCTTCCTGTACGGGCTGGTGACGCCGCGGCCCCGGCGGCCGTACCCGGAAGCGTGGGGGTACCGGCCGGCCGCACTGCTGCTCGCCTCGTTCGCGTGGCTGGAGCTGGTGGCGCCGAACCGTACGTCCCCGGCCGTCGTGGGTGCGTACGCCGGCGCGTACGCGGTGGTCGCCTTCGGCGGTGCCGTCGTCTTCGGCCCCCGCTGGTTCGCCCGCGCGGACGCCTTCGAGGTGTACTCCACACTCGTCGCGCGCATGTCGCCCCTCGGCCGCGGGCCGGACGGGCGGCTGGTGTTGCGGAGCCCGCTGGCCGGACTCGCCGCGTTGCCCGTGCGGCCCGGCCTGCGGGCGATGGTCCTGGTGCTGCTTGGCTCGACCGCGTACGACGGGCTGTCGGGCGCCCCGTTCTGGATCCGGCTGCGGCAGGACGGCCCGCTGCCCGACGCCGTCACCGGCACGCTCGGGCTCGCGGCGGCGATCACCGTCGTGTCGGCGGGTTACGCGCTCGCCGCCGCCGCGGCGGACCGCATCGCCCGCCACCGTCCGGGCACGGCTCGGCAGTTCGCCCCCGCGGTCCTGCCCGTCGCCCTCGGCTACGTCGTCGCGCACTACGTCACGCTGCTGCTGACGGAGGGGCAGCGGACCGTCATCCTCGCGAGCGACCCCTTCGGTACCGGCGCCGACCTGCTCGGGCTTGCCGACCGGGCCGTGGACGACGCCGTCCTGACGCCGGCGACGACCTCGCACGTGCAGATCGTCTCCGTGATCGCCGGTCATGTCGTCGGCACGATCGCCACCCACGACACGGCGGACCGGACCTTCACCGCGGGCCGGGTGGCGAGCCAGCTCCCGATGCTCTCGCTCATGGTCCTCTACACCGTGACCGGCCTCGGCCTGCTACTGGCCTGAGGGCTCCGGCCGCCCGCCCGCCGCGGCCGACGCGCTAGGGGAGCCTGCCGAGGCCGCCGTACCAGGAGACGTCGGCGTGGGACGGACGGTGCTCCAAAGGGAGGTCCGAGCGCCAGTCGGAGACCATCTGGATACCCGGCTCGATCAGCTCCAGACCGGTGAAGAACTCCGTGAACTCCTGCTTGCCGCGCAGGCTGAGCGGTACGCCGCGGGCGCGGTAGGCATCCTGTACCCCCAGGGCGTTCGACGGGGCGACGTCGGCGGTGGCGTGGGAGAGGACGAAGTGGCTTCCGGGCACCACGGCACCGCGCAGCGTGCGCACGATGCCCGCGGGATCGTCCTTGTCGCCGATGAAGTGCAGCAGGGCCACGGCCAGTACGCCGATGGGCTGGGAGAAGTCCAGCAGCCGGCGGGTGGCGCTGTGGCCGAGGACGGTCTCCGGCTCGCGGGCGTCGGCCCGGATGACGGTGGTGCGGTGGTCCTCGGCCAGCAGGGCCTGCCCGTGGGCGAGCACGAGAGGGTCGCTGTCGACGTAGACCACGCGGACGTCGGGCGCGTACCGCCGGGCGACCTGGTGGACGTTCTCGGCCGTGGGCAGCCCGGAGCCGATGTCGAGGAACTGGCGTATGCCTACCTGTTCGACCAGATGGCGCACCGCCCGCCCGAGGAAGCGGCGGTTCTCCCGGGCGGCGGTGCGCAGCGTGGGGAAGGCCGCGACGGCCTGGTCCGCTGCTGCCCGGTCGGAAGCGAAGTAGTCGGTCCCGCCGAGCAGGTAGTCGTACATCCGGGCGGCGTGGGGCTGATCCGTGCGCAGGCCGTCCGTGGACCCCGGCCCGCCTTCTTCCGCCGGTCGTCGCTCCGCGCTGTCCGCCGCTGTCACGCGTGCCCCTTGCCGGGCAGGTACGCGACCGCGTCGATGTCGACGAGGAAACCGAGCGGGGGCGGTGCGTGCATCGTCATCCGTGCCGGGAGGTAATGGTCGAAGAATGTCTTGTAGACCTGGTTCATTCTGTCCCACTCGCCGACGTCTTTCATATGGACCGTCACCTTGACCAGGTCGTCCATCGATCCCCCGGCCGCTTTGAGTATTTGCCGGATGCTGCTCATGACGTGAGCCGTCTGCACCTCGATGCCGCCTTCGACGGCCTGCGACGTGCTCGAGTCGTAGGGCACCGTGCCGGAGATGAAAAGGAAGTCTCCTGCGCGCACTCCCTGCGGGAAAGGACCCACGGGAAGCACGGCGGCCGGTGTGTGAATCACCTGCTTCGAGAGGGAATTCTGCTTGCGATTCATCGCAATACCTCCGTGGATCGCGCCGGTCGGTGGAGATGAGAGCGGGGCGGGGGTGCCCGCAGGGCCCCGGACCTGCCGACGGGTGGTACAGCAAGGCCCGGGGCTGCGACGCAGCTTAGGGCGTCGGTGGCGGCCGGTGAAGAAGTCGCCGGGAAGCGGAGGGCGGCCCGGATTTTCCATCCGGTTGCCGACGTTCGGCGGTGCGCGCGAAATCGCGGATTTCAGCTCGGCAGCCGTTACCCGGGTTTACGAGAGCGCCTTCGGTACGCGCACATTGACAGTCGAACGGCGTCTGCCGTTTCCTTGTGCCCTCCGATTCCGGGAAACGGTGTGCGAGAGGAGGTATGCGCAATGGCCGATAACGGTTGGGACTGAGCACCGTCGGTATCCCCCGTCGGCCCCCTTCCGACGGGGTGCAGGGCCGCCGGCCCGGCCGGCGGCCCTGTCCGTTCTCCCGTCGGTCGGTACGGGCGCGTAGGAGGTTCGCGTGTCGTCGGAACGCCCCGCGCTGGGCCGCACGTTCTGGCGCTACTGGTGGGCCGCCACGACCGCCTCCTCGGCCAACGGCATGGTCGCTGTGACCCTGCCCCTGCTGGCCGTGGCCGCCACCACGGATCCGCTCCACGTCTCCCTCGTCATGCTGGCGCTGCGGCTGCCCTGGGCGGTCTTCGGCCTCGTCGCCGGCGCCGTGATCGACCGGCGGAGCGCCCGACCGCTGCTGATAGCCGCGGACCTGACCCGGATGGCGATCGTCGCCGCGACCGGCGTACTCGCCCTGTGGACTGACCTCACGCTGGCGACGCTGCTGGTCACGGCATTCGCAGTCGGCTCGGCGACCGTCGTCTTCGAGTGCGCGGCCCAGGCGTGGCTCACCCGGACCGTCACCCGCGAGCGCCTGGGCACGGCCAACGGTCATCTGGAGACGGGCCGGCAGGCGGACCGGATGCTGGGCCCCGCCCTGGGCGGGGCGCTGACGGCCGCTGCGCCGGCCCTGCCCATGCTCCTCAACGCCGTCGCCTTCGGCGGCTCGGCGTGGCTGCTGCGCGGAGCGCCGGAGGCTCCTTCCGACCGCGTCTCGGGCACACGCCTGCGCGACGATGTGCGCTCGGGCCTGGCCCTGCTACGGCGCAACCGCTTTGTCCGGCTGCTCGCTCTCACGCTCACCGTGCTGGCGGGCCTACAGTCCGGTGCGCTTGCTGTCCAAGTGCTGCTGGGCCTCGAGGTGCTGGACCTGACGCCGACTCAGTACGGAGTGTTCGTGGGTGGCGCGGCCGTCGGAGGGCTGGCCGGCGCGGTGACGGCCGGTCGCCTCGTCGAACCCCACCGGCTGTGGCTGCTGCCCGCGGCAATCCTGTCCGCCGCCACCGGATACACCGGAATGGTCCTCACCACCGACCCCCGGCTCGCCGGAGCGGCGCTCGCGGTGGAGAACTTCGGCATCGGCCTCGGCAACGTGACGATCGCGACGCTGCGCATGGCCGCGGTCCCCGCCGCCCTACAGGGCCGCATCGCCGCCGTCTTCCGCATCCTGCTGCACACCGCGGTCAGCGCCGGGGCCGTACTCGGCGGCTTACTGGCCGGCCCTCTCGGTCTCCGCGCCCCCTACCTCCTCGCCGTCGCCGGCTACCTCCTCCTCCTGGCCACCGCCGTCCCCGCCCTCTACCGCCACCGCCCGGAACTCCCGGCCCACCGGGCCCGAGGCTGAGACCCGGTGTACGACTGCGGAAGAGCCGCAGTCGCCGCCCGCGACCCTGCACGCGCCGACGGCCCACGGAACCGGTAGAAGTTTCAGGCCGTGTCTATCCGTTCGGCAGTTCGGCTCTCGTCGCACCCGCGAGGCCGTGTACTACTCAGGACCGATATGTCACCCCTGCAACGAGCCGACGCAGCGAACGTGTCGATCGAGGATGTCCCGCGGAACGCACCGTGGTGACCCCGCCCGGCGATACGGGCGCCCCTCCGCCCGGGCGGCGGCGTGGGCGGCCGGCGCGGGCACGGGGTGCGGTCGGGCCCACGACCAACGACCGTATCCTCGCCGCCGCGCGTGCCGAGTTCGCCGCCCGCGGCTACGACAGGACGACCGTTCGCCGCATCGCAAGGACCGCGGCAGTGGACCCCTCCCTCGTGCACCACTACTACGGCACGAAGGAGCGGGTCTTCGAGGCTGCTCTGGAGGTGTCCCTCACGCCCGCGCTGTCCGTGACGGACGTGCTGCTCATCGGTCCGGTCGAGGAGGCCGGGGAGCGGCTGACGCGGCTGCTCTTCGGCGTGTGGGAGAACCGGCTCACCCGCGAGCCGATTCTCGCCGTCGTCCGCTCGGCCGTCACCAACCGGACCGCGGAGGCGATCTTCCGGCGCATGCTCACCCGCAACGTGGTCCGCCACGTCGCCTCCGCCCTGCCACCGCCGGACGGCGAGATGCGCGCGGAGCTGGCAGCGGCACAGCTCGTAGGGGCGGCGATGCTGCGCTACATCGCCAGGTTGGAGCCGCTGGCCTCGGCGGACCGGGAGGATCTGATCCGCCGGCTCGCCCCGGTCGTCCAGATCCACCTCACCGGCACGCCACCCACACCACCCGGCCATCAGGTACGCGACCGGGGTTGAGTTCGTGGCGGCGGCCGACGATCTCTGGCGGGACACCGAGAACCGTCACCGCAGGAGCCGGAAGGTTGACGGACTGCCGCCCGGAACTTACATTCCTTCGGTCGGTATGTTTTGGAGGTATGCGTTGAGCGCCCGTTCACATCCCGAGTCCCCCGGTGGCGGCAGCCCTGTGGCCGTCATGTTGCTCGCCTGCGGAGGGTCGTTCGTCGCTCTGCTCGACGTCACGATCGCCAACCTGGCCATGCCGGATCTGGGGCGGGAGTTCCCGGGTGTGTCCGTAGCCGGGCTGACCTGGGTGATGACTTCGTACGCCATCGCGTTCGCGGCGCTCCTGGCGCCCCTCGGGCGGTTGGCCGACACGCTCGGTCGTCGTCGGCTGTACCTCGCAGGGCTCGTGGTCTTCACCTTCGCTTCTGCCGGCTGCGCCGCCGCGCCTTCGCTGGAGGTCCTGCTGGTCTCGCGTGCCGTGCAGGGGGCCGGAGCCGCCGCGTTGATCCCCGCCTCCCTCGCCATCATCCTCGGGCAGGTGCCCCCGACGCGCCGGGGCGCCGCGA
Source organism: Streptomyces sp. 184 (assembly GCF_045781775.1). Lineage (NCBI taxonomy): Bacteria > Bacillati > Actinomycetota > Actinomycetes > Kitasatosporales > Streptomycetaceae > Streptomyces > Streptomyces sp. 184. The sequence goes on from NZ_CP123230.1 coordinate 5,204,688, forward strand.
TCGGCATCTGGGCGGGGTCCGCCTCCCTCGCCGCCGCCGTCGGCCCCAGCCTCGGCGGGGTGCTGGTCGACGCCTTCGGCTGGCGCTCGGTCTTCCTCATCTCCGTGCCCATCGGGGCAGCGCTGATCGCGGCCATCCGCGTCGTCTCCCCGCATCGGACGGGAGGCCGCACTCCGGATCTCCTCGGCTCCGTGCTGCTCGCTCTCGGCATCGGCGGCGTGGTGCTGGGGGTCAGCCAGGGGACCGACTGGGGATGGGACGACACCCGTACGCTGCTCGCTCTCGTCAGCGGCGTGGTGCTGCTCGTCGCCGCCGTGGCCCAGGCGTGGCGGCACCCCAACCCCGGGCTGGAAGTCACCCTGTGGCGCAGGCGCGGCTACGCAATGGCGAACGTGGTCTCGTTCTTCTTCGGGTTCGCGCTCTACCCCTGGCTGCTGCTCGGCGTCCTCTATCTCACCCAGGTGTGGCAGTACTCGGAACTGCGCGCGGGGCTCGCCATGACTCATGGTGCCGTCGCCTCTGCACTGGCCGGCATCCTGGTGGGCCGCTACTCGGCCCGCCTCAGCGCCCGCGGTTCGGTCGTCGCCGGAGCCCTTGTGCTGGCCGGCACCGCGGTCTGGATCGCCGTCGCCCTACCCGACGAGCCGGCGTTCCTGGCGCTGTGGCTGCCCACCGGACTCACCTGCGGGGTCGGCATCGGCATGATCAGCACCGGGGTGTCCACCGCGGCGGCGCTGTCGGTCCAGCCACCGCGCTTCGCCAGTGCCACCGGGCTGAACATCACCTCTCGCCAGGTGGGCGGTGCCCTCGGTCTCGCGATGCTGGCCGCTCTCCTGAACAGGGGCGGCGGCGGCCCGGGCACCGGCGACTTCGCCGACGTCTACCGGATGTGCGCGATCGCCTCGCTGCTCACCGCCGCTGCCGGCATGGGCCTGGCCACCTCGGCGGGGAAGAAGCCGCCGGCACGAGTCGTGTCCTCCGATCCCCCGGCCACGGGCACCACCGTGGAGACGGCCGCATGACACCCCGTAGAACGGAGGTTCCACCCATGACCATCCCCGGCTCTCACGAAGTGGCCGACGAGGACCTCGACGCGCTCTCCTCCGCACCCTGGCGTCGTGTGGTCGTCATCGGGGACAGCATCGCCGAAGGTGTCGGCGAACCCACGCCCGGGTTTCCCGACGTCCCCTGGGCCACGACCGTCATGAACGCGCTGGGGCGGAGCACCGGCGGCGAACGGGTCGAGTACCTCAACCTCGGCCGGCGCGACCTGCTGGCCGAGGAGATCCGCGCCGGGCAACTCGCCCCGGCGCTGGCCTTCGAGCCCGACCTTGCGCTCGTGACCGCCGGCGGGAACGACCTCCTGCGCCGGCGGTTCGATCTGGAGGCGGTGGCGGGGCACCTCGACGCCATCGTCGTGGCCCTGCGGAAGAGCGGCGCCGACGTGGTCACCCTCGGCCTCTTCGACTGTTCCGGCTCCCCGTACGTGCCCGAGGCCATGCGCACCGGGATGACGGAGAGACTGCGCGCGCTCGGCGCCCGGACGGCGGCGATCGCCGCGGCACACGGCGCGGCACACGTGCCGCTCACCGACGATCCGCTGGGAGCGGCCCCGGACATCTACGGCAGCGACGGGTTGCACCTGAACCGGCGCGGCCACGCCGCAACGGCGGCCCGTACGGTCCACACCCTGGTCGAACTTCTCGCCGGCAGCGGCAAGGCGGCCCGGACCGAGACATGAACAATCCTCCGCCCCGATGTGGATGATCAGTACGGCCATGTCTCTCACTTCGCCTCGGACGGGCGAGAACGCTGCGTCCCCCTCCTACGGTTACGGCGAGTGGGAGAATTCCCTTCGCCATGAGGAGGCACCGTGAGGGCCCGGATGCGCGCGGACGCGCGGCGGAACCGTGAGCTGATTCTCCGGGCCGCCCGCGAGGTCTTCGTGAGCCAGGGCCCCGACATCCCGCTGGAGAGGGTCGCCCGCCGGGCCGGCGTCGGCATCGCCACGCTCTACCGGAACTACGCCAACCGCGAGGCGCTCATGCGCGGCGTCGCCACCGCCACGCTCACCGGGATACGCCGGGCGGCGGAGCAGGCGCTGGACCGCGAGGACGAGCCGTTCGAGGCGCTGCGCCGGTTCGCACACGTGGCCCTCAGCCTGCGCGTCGGTGCCGTGCTGCCCGCGCTGTCCGGCCGGATCCAGTTCGACGAGGAGCTCGACGAGCTGCGCAGCGCGACGGTCCGCCCGGTGCTGGGGCTCCTCACGCGGGCGCAGGAGGCCGACCAGGTCCGCAAGGACGTCGTCTTCGGCGACATCCCCCTCATGATCATGCGCCTGTCCCTGCTTCTCCCCGGCGACGGGCTGCCCGAGGACGCGGCCCTGGCCCACCGCCAGTTGCGGCTCTACCTCGACGGCCTGCGCCCGGAAGCCGACCGCACCCGCGGCGGCTCACTCCCGGGCCCGGCCATCACCCCGACGCACTACGAACACATCACCGACCGCATGGTCAGCGGCACCCGCTGGCTGTACTGACCCGTGGGATCGCAGAACACGGCTGCTGGGTGGCTGTCCGCCCAGTACGGTGCGGCAGGCGTGTGGCCAGGCTGCTGTCCGCTCGTTGTTTGAGGTGCAGGGCAGGTGCCCGGCGCGAGAGGAATGGCCCCCTCTGAACGAACCGCGATCACCAGCATCCGGGACTTCCCGGAACGTGGCCGCGCGCCCGGTCTCGTCGCTGCGCGGAGGTGTGACTGTCATCGATTCCCTCCGCGTCGCCCAGCGCGGTCCGTGACTGGTCTACTACCTCACCGCCAAGGTGCAGATCGGTGCGGAGGATGAGGGGTTGGGTTGTGGGCCGGCTCGGGACCAGGACTCGACCGTGTGACAGGGAATCGGCCTTCGCTTCCGGCTCCCCGGCCCAAGCGCCCGGCGCCGCCCTCGTTTTCCTTGGTCCGGTCGTCGCGTTCGAGCGGTGTGCCGCCCCCTCCACGGGCTTCACTTCCGCTCGTCGCCCGGCCGCCTTCGCAGGTGCGGCAGCCGGGCTGTGTTGCAGCGTTACGCGGCCGCCCTGCGGGGCGTCGTCTTCTCCGGGAAGCGGGTGCGGAGGGACGAGGCGCGCTGGGTCAGGGCGGTGTTGCCGCGTCGGTTGTTGCGGCCTCCGGTGCTCTTGCGCTTGACGGGCCGCACGGCGGATGCGGTGGGGGTGACGGGGACACCGGAGGGGGTGCGGGCGCCGGTGATGCGGGCGAGTTCCGTGCTGCCGGGCTGGACGTGGGCGACGTGTGCGGTGATGCCCGCGGTGGTGGTCAGGCGGGTCATCTCGCGGCGCTGCTCGGGCAGGACGAGGGTCACGACGCTGCCCGACCCGCCGGCGCGGGCGGTGCGGCCGCTGCGGTGGAGGTAGTCCTTGTGGTCGGCGGGCGGGTCGACGTTGACGACCAGGTCGAGGTCGTCGATGTGGATACCGCGGGCGGCGACGTTGGTGGCGACCAGCGCGGTGACGTCTCCGCCCTTGAACTGCTCAAGGGTGCGGTTGCGCTGGGACTGGGACTTGCCGCCGTGCAGCGCCCCGGCCTTCACCCCGTTCGCCAGCAGGTGCTTGGTCAGCCGGTCGACGCCGCGCTTGGTGTGCAGGAAGAGCAGCACGCGGCCGTCGCGGGCGGCGATGTGGGTGGCGGCCGTCCGCTTGTCGCCGTCCGTGACATGCAGCACGTGGTGCTCCATCGTCGTCACGGTCGCGGCCGACGGGTCGACCGAGTGCACGACCGGGTCGGTGAGGAAGCCCTTGACCAACCGGTCGACGTTGTGGTCCAGCGTGGCCGAGAACAGCATCCGCTGGCCGTCCGTCCGCACCTGCCGCAGCAGGGCGGTGACCTGGGGCAGGAAGCCCATGTCGGCCATCTGGTCGGCTTCGTCCAGCACGGTGATGCGTACCTGGTCGAGGTGGCAGTCCCGGCGGTCGATCAGGTCCCGCAGCCGTCCCGGGGTGGCCACGACCACCTCGGCGCCGTCGCGCAGCGCGGCGGCCTGCCGCGCCTGGGACATGCCGCCGACGACCGTGGCGAGCCGCAGGTGCGCCGCCCGGGCGTAGGGGGTGAGGGCTTCGGTGACCTGCTGGGCCAGTTCGCGGGTGGGCACCAGGACGAGCGCGAGCGGGTGGCGGGCGGTGGCGCGCCGGCCGGCGGTACGGGCCAGCAGCGCCAGGCCGAAGGCCAGCGTCTTGCCCGAGCCGGTACGGCCGCGGCCGAGGACGTCCCGGCCGGCCAGGGAGTCGGGCAGGGTGGCCGCCTGGATGGGGAACGGCACCCGCACTCCCTGATGCCGCAGCGTCGTCAGCAGCACGGACGGCATGTCCAGGTCGGCGAACGACGCGGCCGGGGGCAGCGCGGGTGTGGTGTTCGCCGGCAGGGCGAACTCGCCCTGCACGGCGGCGGGTTTGCGGCGGCCCGACCGGCGCTGGGCCTGACCGCGCGAACGGCGGCGGGCCGGGTTGTCGGGGGCGCGGGGTGTACTGCGGTTCATGTGAACCTCCTCGTCACGGCGCGTGTCGAGGAGATCCCGGCGGGGACGAGCCGCACGGAAGCCGCAGGAACGGGCCGGGGAATGGGCGAACGGCGGCGCGGTGCGACGAGCGCTCCGGCCGCAGGGCACGGGCCCGCGCCATACGGCGCCGGCCCGTGCTCGTGACTTGCGCCACGTCCTCGGATCAAGGCTTCAGACGATGGTGATGTTCTCCGCCTGGAGGCCCTTCTGGCCCTGGACGGCGTCGAACTCCACCTTCTGGCCCTCGGCCAGCTCGCGGAAGCCCTGGGCGTTGATGTTGGAGTGATGGGCGAAGACGTCGGCGCCGCCGTCGTCCTGGGCGATGAAGCCGAAGCCCTTTTCACTGTTGAACCACTTCACGGTGCCAGTGGCCATGTCTTTTTCTCTCCTTTTGGTGGCAATGCCGGCGGTACGCACGGTGCGCGATACCGCGTCGCCGCGATGATTACCCGATCCGGTAAAGCACCGAAAAACAGAAATGCGCCTGAAGGTCAAAGCCAGCAGGCGCACACAAAGTACATGGGAACCACAACTGCAACTGGCGTCCAGCCTAGCACGGGCGGCACACGACCTTGGTTCCGCAGGCCGCGGCGGCCGGGCACCCGGCGCCCAGGGCCCGCTCCCCCGGTGACCTCCCCGGGGGAGCGGGCCGCGGGCCGGCCATGGCGTCCGGTGATCTCCGGCTCTTTGACATCGGCGCGGAAAATACGTCCAATGGGGCGTAAGGGCCTCCGGCCCATACCATGAGGGAATGGCATGCGCGATCTTCTTGATCGGCTGCGCATAATCGAATCCCGGCAGCGGGCGCTTTGCACCGAGTACGCGATGGTGATCCGCGCGATCGTCGCGAGGGCCGGCGGGGTCAGTCAGGCGGCAACCCTGCTTGACCTGGATCCCAAGACCGTTCGGGCGCGTGAACGCGCCGCCGGTGTGGTCATGGTCGTCTACCGCGGCGGCCGCACCAGGAGGGTCACCGCCGGGGGACGGCGGTACGGCGAGACGGGCCACGGCGAGGACAGCCGGGCCCAACTGGACGCCGACCGCATGGGCTTCACCGTCGCCCGTGACAAGCGGGAGTTACTCCGCGCCGTCGTGTACGTCGTCGACGGCCTCGTCACCCGGGTCCGGGAAGTGCAGGTCGGTGCGTGGCACGAGGACGCCCGCGGCAAGGTCACCCTGCCGCTCGGACCGCCGCTCACCGCCGCCGACCTGGCCCGCCGCCTGCCCACCCTGCCCCTGGCCATCGGGGACCGCAGACCGATGGTGCGGGGCAGGATCCGCGAACACATCGCCCTGTAGCCGCGGGTGTCGCACCCGCCGAGAGGAGATCACCGATGTTCTCCGGGCCCGCCTCCCCGCCGTCCCTACGGGACGGCGGGCGGATGACCGCGTACGTACCGCCGAAGACAAGGACGCACCACCATGACCGCATCCTCAGCACCCTCAGCACGTGTCCGGCCCCCGAACGAGACCGGCAGTGACTTCGCCCGGCTGTCGAAGAAGATCTCCGACGCCGGGCTGATGGCCCGCCGCCCCGGCTACTACGCGGTCCGCATCACCGCCGTGGCCGCGTGCTACGCCGCCGCCTGGACCGTCTTCGCGTTCGTCGGCGCCAGTTGGTGGACGCTGGCGGTCGCCGCCGTACTCGCCGTGGTCTTCGGCCAGGTCGCCCTGGTCGCCCACGACGTGGCGCACCGCCAGGTCTTCCGGCTGCGCCGGGCGAGCACCGCCTCCGGCCGGATCGCGGGCGCCGCCATCGGCATGGGCTACGAGTGGTGGCAGGACAAGCACACCCGCCACCACGCCAACCCCAACCACGAAGAGCGCGACCCCGACATCGCCCCCGACATCCTGGTCTGGACGCCCGAGCAGGCGCGCGCCGCCCGCGGACTGCCCCGCCTGCTCGGCCGCTGGCAGGCCGTGCTGTTCTTCCCGCTGCTCACCCTTGAGGGCGTCAACCTGCACGTCGCCGGCATCCGCGCGCTGGCCGGCCGCCAGACCAAGCACCGGACGCTGGAGGGCACCCTGCTGTTCGGGCACATCGCGGCGTATCTGGCGGTGCTGTTCCTGGTCCTGCCGCCCGGGATGGCGGTCGCCTTCCTGGCCGTCCACCAGGGGCTGTTCGGCCTCTACCTCGGCTCCGTCTTCGCCCCCAACCACAAGGGCATGCCGACGCTGTCCGGCAACGACCTCCCGGACTTCCTGCGCCGCCAGGTGCTCACCTCCCGCAACGTGCGCGGCGGCCGGCTCACCGACCTGGCGCTGGGCGGGCTGAACTACCAGATCGAGCACCACCTCTTCCCGAGCATGCCCAGCCCTCATCTGTCGAAGGCGCAGGCCATCGTCCGGCGTCACTGCCAGGAACTGGGCGTCTCCTACGCGGAGACGGGGCTGTTCGCCTCGTACAAGCAGGCTCTGCGCAGCCTGCACGAGGCAGGTGCCCCGCTGCGCGGCGCGGCCCGGGCGTCCTGATGTGCCGCCGCGGCCGGGACGCCTGGCCGCGGCGGAGTAGGGTGGGGAGCGCCGGGAGCACTTCGCGTGCCGACTTCGTGGTCGGCGCCGTTCCCGGCGTACGGATACACCGGGCCGGCGTGACGCCGCCCGAGATCGGTCCGCTTCATGACGGTTTTGTCCGTTGTCCGCAGGTCCGCCCCGGCCGTAAGCCTCAGCTCACCGGCAGTCACGTGTCTCCGTCCGGTGGGAGGGGGCGCGGTGGCCACGGGCGCCGGCGGGCGGCCGGGGGTCCTCCGAGAGCCGTCCCGGCGTCCGCGCCGGGCCGCGACGACGGTCCCCGGTACAGGTCCCGAACCGGGTGGTCATGTCGACCACCTCGTACGGCGCGACCACCGGGACGGCGGTCGCGGCCGGCGGCGCCCGAGCAGCCGGGCGCGCAGAGGCGCCCGGGGCCGCGGGACGGGCACCGGATGACCACGGACACCGGCAACGGCCACGCGGCGCCCGCACCGGCCCCACGGCCGGGTTCGCTCCCCGCACCGGGCTTCGCGGAGGTCCGTATCGTCGCGGCCAGCCCCGAGACCGCGCGCCAGATCGCCGAGGTGCTCCGCCTCCGCTTCGCGGGCGACGAACAGCGCAGCTACCCCGCGGGGGAGGACGGCCAGGGCACCCGGCTCCACCTCACCATCGACACCGTCCACGTCCCCGAGGCGGTCGGGCCGCCCCGTCTGCGCCTCGTCACGGGCCATCCGCACGACGACGAGCTGTAGGGCACACATCCGCCGGGCCACGGGCGTCGCCGGCGGGGGCCCGCCTCTGGGCTGCGCCTACGGCTGCCGGGCGGACCGGCCGGGCGAGTGGTGGCGGAGTCACGTCGGTGCGGTGCCTGAGGAGATCGACCGCATCACCGCCTCGGGCTCCCCGCCGCGGGACGTGCGGGGCCGCCGCCCGGCCGCCGGCCGCACCCTCCGACGACGTGACCGCCCCGGTCCGGCCCGGTGTGCGGCCTCCTCACCTGCGCCGACCCCGCGGTGACCCGCGGGCGGGGAGTAGACTGAGAGCACCGAAGGCAATTCGTGCACAAGCTTCCGTGCCTGTGCCGTTTTCGGCGTACGCGAGCCCGGGCCGCGGCGCAGCCCGCCCGGAGCAAGGTCGGCACCATGACCGCGACCGCTCTCCCCCCGCCGACAACCGAAGACCGGCTCACCCCCGTACCCCCGCGGCTGGCGCTCACCGCCGGCACCGCGCCGGCGGCACTGGACGGCGCGTGGTGGCCCCGCTCCCGGGACCTGACCGCCGAGCTGCCCGCTCTGATCGCCGTCCTGGACCCGCTGTGGGGGCGGATCATCCGCCTCGCGGTGAACTCCACGCACTGGCCAAAGACGCCCCGCAGGATCCCGGTCGCCGGCCATGTGGTCGAAGTGGGCTGGTTCAGCGCCGAGCTGGACCCCCACAGCCTGCTGCTGCGCTCCTACGGCGCCGGCCGCTGGGATCTTCTGGTCATCCCGCCCGAGACCGCGCCCGAGGCCGCCGCCTGGCTGACGGCCGCCGCCGTCGACCCCGCGCGGGTGCGGACGGCGAGCCGGATGATGCGGGAAGCCGGACACCGCCGGCACTCGACCGAGGGCGACACGGCCCAGCAGGCGATCTGGGACTCCGAAGGCGGACGTACCGTGCTCCCGCGTACGGCATCCCCTCCGGTCCCGCACGCCCGCATCCCCGCAACTACTGCTCCGCCGCCGACCTCCACGAAGGAGAGGTGAACAACGTGGAGACCCTCGTCACCGTCCTCATCCTCCTCGGCATGATCGCGCTGGGCGCGCTCGTCCTGCACCTGCTCAACGCCCAGCGGGCCGAACGCCTCGCCAACCACCACTACACCCCCTCCCGCCGCCGCAGGAACGGCGGCAAGCGCGGGCCGCCCACGTCGAAGGGACCGCTGCCCGACAGAAGGTAGGCGCGCCTGCCCTGCCCGGAGATGCGGCCGAGGCCGCGGCGGCCGGTGAGGCGTGCCACCGCCGCGAACGGCGTGCGGGTCCGCGAGGATGGGCGGAGCGGCGGCCACGTCGGGCTGCCCGGAAAGGAGTCGGATTCCCGTGCAAGCCATCACCGTTCGAGACCGTGACGCAGGTCCGGCAGGGATGTCCCTGACGGACCTGCCCCACCCGCATGCCGCCGAGAACGACGTGATCGTGCGGGTGCACGCCGCCGGGTTCACCCCCGGTGAGCTGGACTGGCCGGGTACGTGGACCGATCGCGCCGGCCGGGACCGCACGCCGAGCGTGCCCGGGCACGAGCTGTCCGGCGTGGTCGCCGAGTTGGGCTACGGCACGACCGGACTCACCGTCGGCCAGCGGGTGTACGGGCTCACCGACTGGACCCGTAACGGCTCGCTCGCCCAGTTCACCGCCGTCGAGGCCCGCAACCTCGCCCCGCTGCCCGCCGACGTCGACCACGTCACCGCGGCGGCCCTGCCCATCTCCGGACTGACCGCCTGGCAGGCGCTGTTCGACCACGGCCGGCTCACCACGGGGCAGACGGTGCTCGTCCACGGTGCGGCGGGCGGTGTCGGATCCATCGCGGTGCAGTTGGCCCGCGAGGCCGGCACCCGGGTGGTCGGCACCGGCCGCACCGCCGACCGGGCCACCGCCCTCGGACTGGGCGCCGACGCCTTCGTGGACCTGGAGTCGGAGCGCCTGGAGGACGCCGGAGAGGTCGACGTGGTCTTCGACGTCATCGGCGGCGAGATCCTCGACCGCTCCACCGCCCTGGTACGTCCCGGGGGCACGCTGGTCACCATCGCCGAGCCGGTGAGGGTCCGGCCCGCCGACGGGCGCGCGGTCTTCTTCGTCGTGGAACCCGACCGGGCCCGCCTCGCCGATCTCGCCGGGCGGCTGCGGGACGGAAGGCTCAAGCCCCTGGTCGGGAGCGTACGCCCGCTCGCGGAGGCGGCAGTCGCGTTCGCACCCGGCAGGCGCACCCCCGGAAAGACGGTCATCCGGGTCGCCGAGGACGACTGAACCGGACCGCCCGCGGCGCGCCGGCCCGCCTCCGGGGACGTGCGCGCCGACCGGGACGACGGGCGACGGCTGCCGCCGCGGCTGCCCGGGGCGGGTCAGCCCGGCACGCGGTCGAGGAAGCCGCGTACGGACGTGATCCGGCCGTCCTCGGCCAGGGTGACGACGTCGAAGCCCTGGACCGGGGCCGAGCCGTCCGGCGCGATCAGCTCCCAGGTGAAGCGGGCGGTGTCGTGGTGGCCGTCGACGGGGCCGAGGAGGCGGAACTCGAAGCCCGGGAACTGCTCCTGCGCGCCGGTGATCACGGCGGTGAGCCCGGTGTGGCCGCTGACGTCGGCCAGCGGGTCGGTGTACGTGGCGTCCTCGGTCCAGGCCGCGGCGACGGCCTTCTCCCGCTCGGCGGGGTCGGTGGCGTTCCAGGCGGTGAAGTAGCGGGCGACGGCGGACTCGTATGCCGACATGGTGTTGACCTCCACGAAGCGACTGCTGATCGATGCCTCCACGATGCGGGGCACCCCGCGTCGGCGTCGATTACCGCAGAGGTAAGGCCGCTGCCCGGAACGAGTGCGTCGCGGACGCACGGACCGCAACACCGCGGCCGGCTGCCGCCGCGGTGTTGCGCGCGTCACCGGGTGAGGTCGGCGGGGTGGTCGATGCGGGTGAGCTTGCGGGGGTTGCGGACGACGTAGATCCGGGTGATCTTTCCGTCCGCCAGCTCCAGGCTCACCGCGCCCGGCTCGCCGTCGAAGTCGATCCGCCCCGCGGGGGCGCCGTTCAGCCAGACGGCGGCCGTCCCCAGCGCCACGCGGTTCACCTTCGCGAGCAGCTCCGCGACCTGCCGGCCCCCGCGGACCGGGGACAGGGCCGCGGGCACGAACCCGCCGCCGTCGATGACCATCACCACGTCCGGCGCCATGACCTCCAGGAGTTCTCGCAGCTCCCCGGTGCGCAGCGCGGTCAGGAACCGTTCCACCACCGCCTGCTGCTCGGAGCTGCTGACCCGCACCCGCGGCCGGCGGGCCGCCACGTGCACGCGGGCCCGCCGGGCGATCTGCCGCACGGTGGCCGCCGGCTTGCCGATGGCTCGGGCGATCTCGTCGTACGGCACGTCGAAGACCTCGCGGAGCACGAACACCGCCCGCTCGGTGGGCCCGAGCGTCTCCAGCACGGTGAGCATCGCCATCGACACGCTCTCCGCGAGCACCACGTCCTCGGCGACGTCGTGCGTGGTCAGCAGCGGCTCCGGCAGCCACTCGCCGACGTAGTCCTCGCGCCGGCGCGCCAGCGTCCGCAGGCGGTTGAGCGACTGCCGGGTGACGATGCGTACGAGGTACGCCCGCGCGTCCCGTACCCGCGCCCGGTCCGCGCCGGACCACCGCAGCCAGGACTCCTGCACGACGTCCTCCGCGTCCGCCGCCGAGCCGAGGATCTCGTACGCGACGGTGAACAGCAGGCTGCGGTGGGAGACGAACGGGTCGTCGGGCGCCGTCGTCACGCCCGGCCGGCACTCTCCGGGCGCCCGGCCAGCGGGACCGCGCACGACTCCGAGAAGCCCTGCGAGGTGATCCCGTGGGCCGTGTTCACCCTTGTCGACAGATTGACGTAGCCGATGTACGTCGTCAGCTCCACGAGACCGGCGGAGCCGAGCTGCTTCAGCAGGCTCGCCGCCTGCTCGTCGGTGACGGTCGTGGGCGTGACGGACATCGCCTCCGCGTACTCCATCACCTCGCGCTCCAGCGGCGAGAACACCTCCGAGTCCCGCCACCGCGGCACCTGGCTGGCCTTGGTCAGGTCCAGCTCCTCGTTCTGCGCGAGGAAGTAGCCGACGTCGAGGCACCAACTGCACCCGACGAGCGAGGCGACCGCCATGTGCGCGAACGACTTCAGACCCGCGTCGACGGCGCGCCACGTGGCCAGCTTCGCCGAGAACTCCAGGGTGGCCGCCGCCAGGTCGGGGTGGTTGAACACCGCCTCCACCGGCTCGGGCACCTCTCCGAACTGCTGTGTCATGGACTCCTTCAACTGGGTGGGAAGTTCCGCCTTGGGGACACGCACGGTCACGGTTTCTCCTTCGTCACGCGATCCGGTCCCCATCGAGACACCGGCCGCGGACCGGCCGTGACACCGCGGGGGCGTCTCAGGTGTCCGTTTCGGCTTCCAGATCGGCCACCTTCGCCGCGGCTCTGTCGGCCGCTCTGCGGGACTCCCGGGTGGCGCGCGTGGTGGCGGTGACCGCGCGCCGGGCCTTCGCGAAGGCTTCGCGGGCCTGCGTTTCCGCCTTCTCCGCGGCTCTCAGTTGCCCGGTCAGCTCGGCGACGCGGGCGGCCGCCTCCTCCAGACGGGATTCGGCCGCGTCCCGCCGGGATTCGTCCTGGTGCAGGGCCTTGTCGCGGTCGCGGGCCTCGCGTTCGGCGGCCTTGGCCTCCTTACGGGCCCGGGTCAGCTCTTCGGCGCGGGCCTTGCCGGGGTCCCTGACGACCTTGAGGTGGCGCCTGCGGGCGGGGCGGGACGCGGGGGCGGAGGTGGAGCCGGAGGTGGCGGTGGACGAGGCGGTGGTGCCCGGGAAGCCGGAGCGGACGGTGAGGGGCTTGGCGAGGTGGCCGGCGGCCCACTCGCGGGCCGCGTCCGGGTCGGCGAGGACGGCGTGGAGGGTCGTCTCGACCTCGTGCTGGACGGCGTCGCCGACGGGCTGGCCGGCCTCGGCGGCGAGCCGGCGGGCCTCGCGGGCGAGTTCGGCGACCAGGGCGTTGCGCTGGCGGGTCAGCTCGCGCAGTTCCTCCCCCGCGAGCCGGTCCTGCGCCGCGCGCAGGCCCTCCCCGAGCCGGCGCAGCGCGTCGACCTGCTCGGGCGCGGAGCGCACCAGCAGGTTGCCGGCCCAGGCGGCGAGCGTCGGCCGGCGCAGTGCGGCGATCTGCTTGGCGAGCGCCGGCTCCCTGGCCGTACGCGCCGCGGCGACGTGCCGGCCGCGGGCGGCGGTGAACTCGCCCGGCGGCAGCGCGTACAGCTCGTCGGCGACGCTCTCCAGGTCCATCGGTCACCATCTTCCCCTCCACCGGCCCACCGGTCTTCTGAAGAAACCTTTCTAAAGATATCTTTAGAAGCATGCCGGACCGCATCGACCTCACCGACGCCCGCGCCCTGCGCGCCTACGCCCACCCCACCCGGATGGAGCTGGTCGGCCTGCTCCGCCGCCACGGGCCGCTCACCGCCACCCGGGCCGCGGAGCTGACCGGGGAGTCCGTCGCCGGGTGCTCGTACCACCTGCGGATGCTCGCCAAGTACGGGTTCGTCGAGCAGAGCGGCGGCGGACGCGGGCGCGAGAAGCCGTGGCGGGCCACGGCGCGTACGACGCACTGGGAGGCCGCGTACGACGACCCCGCCGCGACCGAGGCCGTCGCGGATCTCACGATGGCGCAGGTGGACGCGTACGTGCGGAAGCTGAGCGCCGCGCTCGCCGTCCGCCACCGGCTGCCCCGCGTGTGGCAGGCCGCGGAGCACTCCGGCGACTGGAACCTCTACCTCACGCCCGAGGAGCTGACCGGGCTGACTAAGGAGATGGCACGGCTGCTGTCCCGCTACGACGACCGCCACGAGGACCCCGCGCGCCGCCCGGAGGGCGCCCGGCTGGTCAGCCTGCTGCGCCTGGCCTTCGTCGACCCGGCCGACGTGCCGGAGGCGGAGGAGGCGGCGGAGGCGGCGGGTCCGTCTGACTCGACTGCCGATCCGGCCGAACCCGCCGAACCCGCGGGCCCTGCCGAAGCCGAACCCGCCGCCGGGCGTCCGCCGCGCCCGTCGTGATACGCGCCCGCCGCCTGCCCGCCGTACCCGAGTTGCTGCGCGACCGCCCCTTCCGCCGCTACTGGGCCGCCCAGAGCGTCTCCCTCCTCGGCGACGAGGTCCACCGCATCGCCCTCCCCCTCGCCGCCGTGCTGCTCCTCGGCGCCGGCGCCGCCGAGATGGGCCTGCTCACCGCCGCCGCGCTGCTGCCCGCGCTGCTCTTCTCGATCCCCGCAGGTGCCTGGGCCGACCGCCGGCGCAGCCGCCGCCGGGTGATGATCGCCGCCGACCTCGGCCGGCTGGTGGCCGTGGCCTCGGTCCCCGTGGCGTACGCGCTCGACGCGCTGACGCTCACGCACCTGTACGCCGCCGCCTTCGCGGTCGGCACCCTCGGCGCGCTGTTCAACGTCTGCGCCGGCACCGTGTACGTCGCCCTGCTGCCCGTCGAGCGCTACGTCCAGGGCAGTTCGCTGCTCAACGGCAGCCGGGCGCTGGCGTTCACGGCCGGGCCCGGGGTGGGCGGCGGTCTGGTGCAGGTGGCCACGGCGCCGTTCGCGCTGCTCCTCGACGCGCTCAGCTATCTCGTCTCGGCGCTCTTCCTCGGCCGGATCTCCCCCGCGGAACCGCCGCCCGCCGCACGGGAGAAGAGCCGGGCGTCGGCCGGGATCCGGTGGGTTCTGGGGGCGCCCGCGGTGCGCGCCTGCGCTGCCGCGACGGCGACGCTCAACTTCTTCAACTTCATCTTCCAGGCGCTGTTCGTCCTCTACGCGACCGGGGAGCTGGGCCTCGGACCGGGGCTCCTCGGCGCCGCGCTCGGCGCCGGCGGGATCGGCGGCCTGGCCGGCGCGGTCCTCGCGGCCCGGATCGTGGCGCGGTTCGGGGTGGGGCCCGCGATGACCGCGGGGTTCGCCGGGTTCAGCGTGCCGCTGACGCTGGTCCCGCTGGCCGGCGGGCCCACCCCGGTGGTCGTCGGGATGCTGCTGGCCGCGGAGTCCGCCTCCGCGTTCGGCGTGATGATCCTCGACATCTCGGCCAACTCCTACTTCGCCGCGGCCATCCCCGACGAGCTGCGCTCCCGGGTACTCGGCGCCTTCCAGACCGTCAACTTCGGCGTCCGCCCGCTCGGCGCGCTCGCGGGCGGGGCGCTGGGCAGCGCCCTCGGGCTGCGGCCGACGCTGTGGGTGGCGACGGCCGGCGCCGCGCTGGCGGTGCTGTGGCTGCTGCCCTCACCCGTGCCGCGCACCCGCCTGCTGCCCGGGGCCGCTCCCGCCGGCCGGGCCGCGGCGGACGAGCCCTCGGGGCCGGCGCCCGCGTAGCGCTCGCGGCGGCGCCCCTCGCGGGTCAGGGCCGGGCGCGTGTCACCCGCAGGTCCGCCTCGATCCTGGCGACCGCCGCCAGCAGGTGCGGCAGCAGGTCGCGGCGTACCGACTCGACCGAGTTCCGGCTCGCGTGCACCGGGATGTTGACGGCCGCGACGACCGTGCCGTCGCGGTCCCGGACCGGGGCCGCGACCGAGCGCAGGCCCTCCTCCAGCTCCTGGTCCACGATCGCGTACCCCTGCCGGCGCACCCGCGTCAGCTCGGCGCGCAGCGTCTCCGCGGCGGTGACGGTGCGCGGGGTCAGCGGGTCGAGGCGGGCGCGGGCGAGGCGGTCGTCGATCTCCGGCTGCGGGAGGTGGGCGACGATGACGCGGCCCACGGAGGTCACGTACGCGGGGAAGCGGGTGCCGACCGTGATGGCGGCGGTCATGATGCGGCTGGTGGGCACACGGGCGACGTAGACGATGTCGTCGCCGTCCAGCACGCACAGCGAGGACGACTCGCGCACCTCGGCGACCAGCCGTTCGAGGTGGGGTTCTGCGATCTCCGGGAGCGAGAAGCTCGACAGGTAGGCGTAGCCCAGCTCCAGCACGCGCGGGGTGAGGCGGAAGAGCCGGCCGTCGCTCTGGACGTAGCCGAGGTCGAGCAGCGTGAGCAGGAAGCGGCGGGCGGCGGCGCGGGTGAGGTCGCAGGCGCGCGCGACGTCGCTGAGGGTCAGCTCGGGGTGGTCCGCGTCGAACGCGCGGATGACCGCGAGCCCTCGGTCGAAGGACTGGACGAAGTGTGGTTCCCGGCCCTGCACGTTCATATCTTGCCTCGCCGCTCGCGTCGCATCTAAGTTCCCTGTGAGAATTGTCGTTCGCCTCGCGCACACGAGGGGTGGGCACCGGAGGGGGAGCCATGAGCGTGCACCGTGACCTCCTGATCGGCGGCAGGGATGTGCCGGCCGCCTCGGAGCGTACGACCGAGGACTTCGACCCGTACACCGGCGAGGTGTTCGCGACCGTCGCCGCGGCCGGCGCGGCGGACGCGGAGCGCGCGGTGGGCGCCGCGGACGCGGCCTTCGCCGGGTGGTCCGCGACCGGGCCCGCCGCCCGCCGGCGGGTGTTCCGGCGGGCGGCCGACCTGCTGGAGGCGCGCACCGACGAGGCGGTGGCGCTGATGGCGCGGGAGGTGGGGGCGACGGGGCCGTGGGCGCGGTTCAACGTCGGGCTCGCCGCGGACTTCCTGCGCGAGACGGCCGCCGCGATGTCCCGGCCGCGCGGCGAGGTGCTGGCCACGAACGAGGAGGGCGCGCTCAGCCTCGCGTTACGGGAACCGCTGGGCGTCGTCGCCGCGTTCGCGCCCTGGAACGCCCCGCTGATCCTCGGCACCCGGGCGGTCGCGGCGGCGCTCGGCGCGGGCAACACGGTGGTGCTGAAGGCGAGCGAGCAGGCGCCGGTCTGCGGCGGGCTGTTCGTCGCCGGCGTGCTGCGCGAGGCGGGGCTGCCGGACGGGGTGCTCAACGTGCTCACCAACGACCCCGCGGACGCCGCGGGCGTCGCCGAGGCGCTGATCGCGGACGAGCGGGTACGGGCCGTGAACTTCACCGGCTCCACGGACGTCGGCCGGATCGTCGGCGCGCACGCCGCCCGGCACCTGAAGCCGGCGCTGCTGGAGCTGGGCGGGAAGAACGCGATCGTGGTGCTCGACGACGCGGACGTGGACCACGCGGTGCACGCGGCGGCGTTCGGCGCGTTCCACAACTCGGGGCAGATCTGCATGTCAGGCGACCGGATCCTCGTCCACGCGTCGCTGGCCGCCGAGTTCACAGAGAAGCTGGCCGCGAAGGCGGCGTCGCTGCCCGCCGGGGACCCGCGCGAACCCGCCACCGTCATCGGCCCGTTGATCAGCCAGACGGCGGCCCGTCGCGTCGCGGGGCTGGTCGCGGACGCGGTGGAGCGGGGCGCGGCGGTGCTGGCGGGCGGCGGGGAGCCGGCGGGGGCGGTGTACCCGGCGACGGTCCTCGCCGGGGTGCCGCGGGACGCGGCGCTGCACCGCGAGGAGGCGTTCGGCCCGGTGGTGTCGCTGGCGGAGTTCGCGGACGACGACGAGGCGGTGGCCCTGGCCGGCGACACGGACCGGGGGCTGACGTGCGGGATCCTCACGGAGAACGGCACGCACGGCCTGCGGGTGGCCCGCCGGGTGCGCACCGGCATCGTGCACGTCGGCGACCAGTCGGTCGCGGACGAGCCGATGGCGCCGTTCGGCGGGGTGGGCGCCAGCGGGTTCGGCCGGTTCGGCGGGCGGTGGGGCCTGGAGGCGTTCAGCAACACGCGGTGGGTCACGCTGGCGACGCGGCAGCCGCACTATCCGTTCTAGCGCCTGGCGGACGGCCGGCCGCGGCGGCGCGGGTCAGGCGCCGGACTTCAGCGCGCGCAGTGCCGTCAGTTCGGCGGCCGTGGGCTCCGGCGTGGTGCGTACGACCGGTGCCGTGCGCAGGTCCCAGCCCGTGGCGGCGCGGGCCTGCGCCAGGGTCGCGCCGGGGTGCAGGTCGGTCAGCACCAGTTCCGCCGTGTCCGGCGCGGGGCGCAGGATGCCCAGGTCGGTGACGACCGCGCTCGGGCCGCGGCCGGGCAGGCCGAGGCGGGCCCGGTCGCCGGGGCCCGTGCCGTGGCCGATCGAGGTGAGGAAGTCCAGGGCGGGGACGAAGCTGCGGCGGGTGTGGCGGAGGACGATGAGGACCTCGCCGCAGTTCGCCGCGATCTCCGGGGCGCCGCCCGCGCCCGGCAGCCGCAGGTCGGGGCGGCCGGGGCCGGCGCGTACGGCGGTGGTGTTGATGTTGGCGTACGGGTCGAGCTGGGCGGCGCCGAGGAAGCCGACGTCGATCCGGCCGGCCTGGAGCCAGTAGTTGAAGACCTCGGGTACGGAGACCACGGCGTCGGCGGTGTCGGCGAGTTCGCCGTCTCCGATGGAGAGCGGCAGCCGGCCGGGCTTGGCGCCGACCGCGCCGGACTCGTAGACGAGGACGAGGCCGGGGTTGGCGGTGCGGCGGGCGAGGTTGGCGGCGGTGCTGGGCAGGCCGATGCCGACGAAGCAGGTGCGGGCGCCGGCCAGCGCCCGGGCGGCGTTGACCTCCATCAGCTCGTCGGAGCTCCACCCGGGCCCGGCGCCCGGCCGCGCGGGCGGCGTCACCGGGGCGCTCCGCCACGGCGTACGTGCTCCTCCAGCCAGGCGGCGAATGCGGCGCGGTCGCGGGAGAGTGCGTCCCAGTCGCGGTAGAAGGCGTTGTCGCGTACGGAATAGCCCGCCGCGTACGAGGGGTGGGCGCCGCCCGGCACCTCCGCGACGGCGGTGACGGTCCAGCCCGGCAGCACGACGGCGCCGGGCCGGGGGCGCAGTTCGCCGACGACCTCCTCGACGGTGACCAGCGAGCGCCGGGCGGCGAGCACGGCCTCCTTCTGCACCCCGGTCAGCCCCCAGAGCTGCACGTTCCCGGCGCGGTCGGCCTGCTGGGCGTGGATGACGGCGACGTCGGGGTTGACCGCGGCCACGGCCGCCAGCTCCTCGCCGGTGAACGGGCAGGTGACGGTGGCGACGGTGGGGGTACGGGCCGCGAGCCCGGTGCCGCGGTAGCCGCGCAGGACGGCGAACGGCAGGCCGGCGGCGCCGGCGACGTAGCGGTTGGCCATGCCGGCGTGGCTGTGCTCCTCGACCTCCAGCGGCCGGGGCCAGCCGTTCTCGACCGCGTCGCGGAAGCGGTGCAGCGAGCCGACGCCGGGGTTGCCGCCCCAGGAGAAGACGAGTTTGCGGGCCAGCCCCGCGCCGATGAGCTGGTCGTAGACCAGGTCCGGGGTCATCCGTACGAGCGTCAGGTCGGTGGCGCCCCGGCGGATGACCTCGTGCGCCGCGGCGAACGGGATCAGGTGCGTGAAGCCCTCCATCGCGATGGTGTCGCCGTCGTGGACCAGCTCGGCCACCGCGTCCCGCAAGGTCAGGATCTCCGCCATGGCGCCCTGCTCCCCGGGGTGTTCGTCCTGCGCACAGTGGTTCGCCACCTCCGGTCCGAGTCTGGGACCGGCCGTCCGGGCGTGTCAACGGCCCGGCGGGCAGGACACGTACACCGGTGGGGGGCGGCCGACGCACTACGCTGACCACCGATGTTCAGTCCCGAGGGCCCGACCCTTCTCGAGCTGACCGTGCAGGCGATGTCCTCCACGGAACGCGGCTACGACCTGCTGGCGCCGAAGTTCGACAGCACCCCGTTCCGCACCCCCGACCGCGTTCTGGAGGCGTTCGCCGCCACCGTCGAGCCGCTGGGGCCGTTCGTGCGCGGCCTCGACGTCTGCACCGGCACGGGCGCGGGCGCGGGAGTGCTGCGCAGGCTGTGTACGGAGCGCGTCGTCGGCGTCGACTTCAGCGCCGGGATGCTCGCCGAGGCGCGCGGCGCGTACGGAGACGGGGACGGAGACGGGGACTCGTACCCGGGCTCGGACGCGGATACGGCCGCCGCCGGCCGGCCGCCGACGCACTGGGTGCGGGCGGACACGCTGGCCCTGCCGTTCGCGCCCGCCTTCGACCTGGCCGTGAGCTTCGGCGCCTTCGGCCACTTCCTGCCCGCCGAGCGCCCGGCGCTCTTCGGGCAGGTCTTCCGATCGCTGCGCCCCGGCGGGTACTTCGCGTTCCCCGTCCCCGCGCCGCCGCCGGTCGGGTCCCGGGGATACTGGGCGCTGTGGGGGTTCGACACGGTGATGCGGGTGCGCAACGCGCTGTGGCGCCCGCCCTTCGTCATGTACTACCGGACGTTCCGGCTGCCCGACGTGGTCGCAGACCTGGAGCGCACCGGGTTCACCGTGGCGACGGCGGCGCTGGCGGAGCTGGGGCGGCGGCCGGACGGCAGCCCGCGCGCCCGCGCGGTGCTCGCGCGGCGCCCCTGAGCGGCCCCGGCGGCCCGGCCGGCCGGTTGCGCCCGGTCCGCCTTTTTCGGTCCTGACGGCCCGTAGGCGTAACTGCCGCGTACCAGAGGCATATTCAACTTTAACAATCGCTTTCCCTGTACACGTTGACTCCTTCGATGCGAGACTGAAGGGCGCGACCTGATCATCCTTGGGAGCCCGATGCACGCGCCAAGCATGTCGGAGACGAACTCTCTGCCGGCCCCGTCCCGAGGCGGCCCCACCGTCCGCCGCATCATCCTCGGCAACCAACTGCGGCGGCTGCGCGAGCAGCGCGGCATCACCTTCCAGGCAGCCGCGCGCACCATCGGCGCCTCGCAGCCCAAGCTGAGCCGGCTGGAGCTGGGCCGCGGCGGCTGCAAGGAGCACGACATCGCCGCCCTGCTCACGCTGTACGGGGTGGACGACGAGGCCGAGCGCGAGCACTACCTCGCGCTGGCCCGCGGCGCCAACACCACCGGCTGGTGGCACCAGTACAGCGACGTCACGCCCACCTGGATGGAGACGTTCCTCGGCCTCGAAGAGGCCGCCTCGCTGATCCGCTCCTACCAGGCCCAGCGCATCCCCGGCCTGCTCCAGACCGCCGACTACGCGCGGGCGTTCGCACAGGTGGCGTACCCGAACGCGGACGAGGCGGCCATAGAGCGCCACGTCGACCTGCGGCTGCGCAGGCAGCAGATCCTCGGCCACGCCGAGCAGCCGGCGCGCTACTGGGTGGTGCTGGACGAGGCGGCGCTGCGCCGTCCGCTCGGCGGGCGCACGGTGATGCGCGCGCAGATCAAGCACCTGCTGGGGATCCTGGAGCTGTCGAACATCACGGTCCAGGTCGCCCGGCTGGCCACCGGCCGCTTCGCCGCCGTCGTCAGCCCCCTGACGATCCTGCGCTTCGCGGAGCCGGACCTGCCGGACGTGGCGTACATCGAGCAACTGACCAGCGCCCTCTACCTCGACAAGCGCAACGACGTCGAGCGCTATCTGCTGACGATGGACGGCCTGTGCGCCGCGGCGGAGAAGCAGGAGGCGAGCCAGGCGATGCTGGAGCAGTTGCTGGCCGAGTACTAGCGACCGGCTCCGGGTCACCCGGCGGCGGGCGCGCCGAACCACCTCGGCAGGTGGTCGAGGAGATCGGCCTGGTCCTCGCCGGCCCAGGCCACGTGCCCGTCGGGGCGCAGCAGCACGGCGGCTGCGTCCAGTTCCGGCGCGTCGTCGACGACGTGGTCCACGCGGTCCGCCCAGCCCGCCGCCGACAGCCGCCCGGTCCGGTCGAGCAGGAGTCCGCGGCCGGTGCGCGTCAGCTCGTACAGCCGGCCGCGGCTCAGCTTCACGTCCCGCAGCCGGCGGCCGAGCAGTTCGGGGCCCGGGCCGAAGTCGTAGCGGATGCCGATCGCCATGACCCGCTCGATCAGGTAGCGGTGGACCTCCTCGAAGTCCATGAGCTCCGCCATCAGCCGGCGCACGGCCCGCGGGCCGGGCTCGGTGGACATCAGCTCCATCTGCGCCCGGGTGAAGTCCAGCACACCGGCGGCCACCGGGTGGCGCTCGTCGTGGTAGCTGTCCAGCAGCCCGGCGGGGGCCCAGCCGGCGAGCGCCGCGGCCAGCTTCCAGCCGAGGTTGAAGGCGTCCTGGACGCCGAGGTTGAGTCCCTGCCCGCCGACGGGCGGGTGGATGTGGGCCGCGTCCCCGGCCAGCAGCACCCGGCCCACCCGGTAGCGCTCGGCCAGCCGGGTCGCGTCGCCGAAGCGGGAGAGCCAGCGCGGGGAGTGCACGCCGAAGTCGGTGCCGGCGACGGCGCGTAGCTGCGCCGTGAACTCGTCGAAGGCGGGCGGCACCGAGCGGTCCCCGGCCACCCCCGCGGCCGGTACGCCGACGCGGTACAACCCGTCCTGAAGCGGCATGAGGCCGAACCGGAGCTGGGTTCTGCGGACTTCGGCCATGACGGCGGCGACCGTCTCCGGCGACGCCGTCAGCTCCATCTCGCCGAGCAGCGTGTCGACCCTGCTGGGCTCGCCGGGGAAGCCGACGCCGAGCAGTTTGCGCACCGTGCTGCGACCGCCGTCGCAGCCGACGAGGTAGCGGGCGCGCAGCGGGGTGCCGGCGCCGCCGGATCCGGCGACCTCGACGCTCACGCCGTCGTCGTCCTGGCTCAGCCCGACCACCTCGCAGCCGCGGCGGATCTCGGCGCCGGCCTCGGCGGCGTGCTCCTCCAGCAGCCGGTCGGTGATCGTCTGGAGGAGGCCGAGGACGTACGCGTGCGCGCTGTCCAGCCGCGCCGGCGGGGGCTTGGCGATGCCGGCGAAGAAGCCGCCGACCGGGTGCCGCGTGCCGAGCGCGAGGAACTTCTCCAGCAGGCCGCGCTGGTCAAGCACCTCGGCGGTGCGCGCGTGCAGCCCGAGCGCGCGCACGACCTTCGTCGGCTCGGCCGCCTTGTCCAGCACGACCACGCGCACGCCGTGCAGCCGCAGTTCGGCCGCCAGCATCAGCCCGGTCGGGCCGCCGCCGGCGATGATCACGTCGTTCATGAGTCTCCCGTTTCCGCAGGTCATGGCTTCGGCGGGAGATTCTGCAACAGGCCCCGGGCCTTGCCGCAAGCCCCGGGGTGCGCTATAAGTTGAGAGTGGCAAGGAGCGCGGTGCTCCTTGCCGTTCGTCGTTCCGGCCCCTTTCGGACGCGGGTTAACAGGCGCGGGTTACAGGCGCGGGTTGCCGACGATCTCCATGACCTCGGTCAGCGGCCGGCGCGGCGTCGTCGGGCCCCGCGGGCCGTAGCCGACGCGCAGGACCATCTGGACCTGGCCGACGTCGGTGAGCGGGTCGCGTACGAGCGCGCGCAGGTCGGACCACTCCAGCGCCTCGCTCGTCAGCGAGGCCGCGAGTCCGGCGCGGGTGGCGGTCAGCAGCACGCGCTCCAGGGCCTGGCCCGCGCGCAGCCAGTCGGCGGGGGTGTCCTGCGCGGTGCCCAGCAGGGCGACGTTCGGCGCGGCCTCGAAGGGCGCGCTGCTGCGCCCCGGCGGCTCGCTGCGGCCGGCGAAGTCGCGTACGGGGGCGGCGCCGCCGCGGCGGCGGGGGCCGTAGGCGTAGCCGGGGACGCCCTCGTCGGCCGTGTCCGGCACCGGGTGCGTCCAGCGGGCCAGCTCCGCGGCGCGGTCCGGCTCCTCGGCGGCGCGTACCTCGGCGTCCTGCACCAGGTCCAGCAGGGACGCCGCGTGCCAGGCGTCGGGGAACACCAGCGCCGCGCCCTCGGCCCGCGCCGCCTCGACGAGGTCGGCGACGTCGCCGGGCGGTACGGGCTCGTCCGCGAACGGCCAGCGGCTGGAGTGCCGCCGGGCGATCTGCGGCTCCAGCGAGGCCAGAGCCGCGTCGGGGGCGGCGTCGGTGAGCCGGACGACGGCGAGCAGCAGCGCGTCGTCCGGGTCGGGGAAGAGCGCGGTCTCGGTCCGCCAGCCGGCGGCTGCCGCGGCGGTACGCAGGTTGCACAGGGCGGCGCCGCAGCCGACGTGCAGGGAGCGCCGGTCGGGGTCGGAGGCCGGCATGGCGCGGGCCGGGTCGGCGCGGACCTCGACGGTCCGGTGGCCGAGGTGGCAGCGGAAGAGCCACGGCTGCGCGTTGTGCATGGAGGGGGCCGCGGTCGCGGCGTGAACGAGTTCCGCGGCCCCGGTGGCATCAAGTGCTCGCGCGGCCATAATCCCAGCGTACGCCGGCTGCCCGCGCCCCACGAATCGGGTGGTCAGCGGGGTGCGGAGGCCCGCGCGGGGGTCGCTTGCGGCGGCCCGCCCAGCGGCTCGGCCGCCCGTTTCGTCCCCCCGTCCCGGACCCCCGTCTCAGTCCCCCGACTCGGTCCCCCGCGCCCCCGCGAGCGCGCCGAGCAGCGCCCGCGTGCAGACCTCGCGCACCTCCGCCCGCGACGGCTCCCCCCGCTCCAGCCAGTCCAGGACCGCGGCCGTGACGAACGCCAGCCAGCCGTGCACCGCCAGGCGCAGCGCCGCGGGCGCCGGTCCGTCGATCAGGCCGGCGGCGGCCTGGGCGTCGAGCACCGTGACGATCCGCCGCTCCTGCTCGGCGAGGAGCTGCTCGTGGATCTCGTGGATCTCCCGGTCGCCCGCGGCCGAGGCGCGGTGGAAGGCCCGCAGGCCGCGTGCGTGCTCCTCGGCGTAGCGCAGGTACGCCTCCAGCCCCTGCTGCACCTGCCGGCCGACGGGCGTGGCGGGGTCGGGCTCGGTCATCCGCAGCAGGCGCTCGCCCTCGTGCCGGATGACGGCGGCGTAGAACTGCCGCTTGGTCGGGAAGTAGTGGTAGAGCAGTCCGCGCGAGACGCCGGCGCGCTCGGCGACCTCCTCGATCCACACGTCGTCGAAGGGCCGCTCGGCGAACAGCTCGGCGCCGATCCGCAGGAGCTGGCGGCGCCGCTCCTCGGTTCCCATGCGGGTGCGCGGGCGCCCCGTCTGCGTACCGCGAGAGCCGGAACGAGCCATCGCGCCACCTTACTTGACACCGGTTCAGCGCTGCCGCACGCTGCGTACTGAATCGAGTTCAATAAGGGAGGCGCACGATGGCCACGCCGTTCTTACGCACCCGCCCCGGACCCTGGCCGGAGCTGGACCGCATCCCCCACCCGCGCCGCCGGCTGCCGGTGCTGGGCGACGTGTTCGGCATCGACCCCGGCACGCCCGTGCAGGACTCGCTGCGGATGGCCCGGGAGCTGGGGCCGATCTTCCGGCGCAAGATCTTCGGTCTGGAGATCGTGGTGGTCTCCGGCGCCGACCTGGTCGCCGAGCTGGCGGACGAGTCGCGCTTCACCAAGCGCGTCGTGCTCGCCGTGCACAACCTGCGCGACGTCGGCGGCGACGGCCTGTTCACCGCGCACAGCCACGAGCCCAACTGGCAGCTCGGCCACGACATCCTCGCGCCCGCCTTCACCCGCGAGGCGATGGAGCGCTACCACCCGGTGATGCTCGCGATGGCCCGCCGGCTGACCCGGGGGTGGGACGCGCACGCCGCCGCCGGCACCGCGGCCGACGTCTCCGCCGACATGACGAAGCTGACCCTGGAGACCATCGCGAACACCGGCTTCGGCTACGACTTCGGCTCCTTCGAGCGCACCGAGCAGCACCCCTTCATCGCCGCCATGGTCCGCTCGCTGCGCCACGCCCAGGGCGGCAACGTGCCCCGGCCGCTCAGCCCGGTGAAGAACCGCGGCTCCGGCCGCCGGGGCGCCGCCGACGCCGCGTATCTCGCCGCCGTCGTGGACGAGGTCGTACGGGAGCGCACCGAGCGCCCGGACCCGGACGCGCAGGACCTGCTCGGGCTGATGCTGCACACCCGCCATCCGCGGACCGGGGAGCGGCTGTCGCCCGAGAACATCCGCCACCAGATCATCACGTTCCTGGTCGCCGGGCACGAGACGACGTCGGGCGCGCTGTCCTTCGCGCTGTACTACCTCGCCCGCCACCCCGAGGTGACGGCCCGCGCCCGCGCCGAGGTGGACGAGGTGTGGGGGCCGGCCGAGGAGCCGTCGTACCGGCAGGTCAGCAAGCTGCGCTACGTGCGCCGGGTGCTGGACGAGTCGCTGCGGATGTGGCCGACGGCGCCCGCGTTCACCCGCGCCGCGCGTACGGACACGGTGCTGGGCGGCGTCCACCCGATGCGCGCGGGCGCGTGGGCCATGGTGCTGATCCCGGGGCTGCACCGCGACCCGGCGGTGTGGGGCGCGGCGGACCGCTTCGACCCGGACCGCTTCCTGCCGGAGCGGGTACGGGCCCGGCCGGGGCACGTCTTCAAGCCCTTCGGCACCGGCGAGCGGGCGTGCATCGGGCGGCAGTTCGCGCTGCACGAGGCGACGCTCGTGCTCGGGCTGCTGCTGCGCCGGTACGAACTGCGCGGCGACCCCGGCTACCGGCTGGAGATAGCCGAGCGGCTGACGCTGATGCCGCGCGGGTTCACGCTGGCGCCGGTGCGCCGCCGGCCCGCCGCGCCCCGTACGGCGACGAGGGCGGCGGGAGCAGCGGGAGCAGCGGGAGGGGCAGGAGCGGCGGGAGCGGCAGGAGCGGCGGCGGAGCCGGCAAGCTCACCGTGCCGACGCGTCTCCCCCGCCTGACCCGGCCGACGCGCCGGCCGAGACCCGCTCGTGGTCCGGGTCCTCGGCGCCGCCCGGCAGCGGCGGGGCGGTGCTCGGCTGCCCGGACTCGGTCCCGGGTCCGTCGGTCGGCACCTCGGTCGGCTCCCCGGGGCTCTTCGTGGGCTCGGCGCTGGGGCTGCTCGGGCTGCCGCTCGGCTCCGGCGACGGCGGCGCGAACGGGTTCGGCGGCGGCTGCGCCAGCTTCCGGTCCTCGCCGGGCCGCCCGCCGACCGGCCGCTCGAACCACAGGTTCGTCGAGACGTCCACGATCACGAGCTTGGACAGCGCCTGCTTCGCCGGGGTGACCACGACGGTCCGCGACGGCCGGTAGCCGCGCCAGCCCGTGCCGCCGTAGCGGAGGTTGCCCGACAGCTTCTCGGGCGCCGTCAGGGGGCTGCCGCTCGCGCACCGCACCCGCGGCACGCCCGTGTCGTCGACCAGCACCGCGGAGCCGGCCTGCATCACCGACTGGTACGCGGTCGCCTCGTCGTCCGCGAAGCCGTAGCCGGTCACGCGGGTGTCGGCGCGCAGCAGCACGGTGGTCAGCTCGCGCATGTAGCCCGGCAGGTCCGCCTCGTCGACCCGCAGGGTCTGCGCGAGCGCCGCCTGCTTGTCGGGGTCCCGGCCGAGGAAGGCGATCTGCCTGTCGATGTCGCAGCTCGGGACGTTCCGTACGCCGCCGTAGAGCCCGGCCGTCCCGCCCGACACCGACTGGTGCCTGCCCGGGTCCGCCGGCGGCGCGCTGTCGGGCGGCGAGGCGGTGGGCGAGGGCGACGGGTCGGCGCCGTCGGGCGTCGCGGTGCTCGGGGTGAACGGGTTGTGCCCGCGGTCGGCGACGGGCTGGAGCACCAGTTCCGCCGACGGGTCGGCGGCGCTGGCCCGGCCGCCCTGTCCGGGGGCGGCGCAGGACGCCGCCGAGACCGACAGGGCCAGGGCCACCGCCGCGACTCCGGCGAGGTGCGCGGAGCGCGGCAGCCGCGGCGTGGGGCGCACGGGGCGCGGGACACGGCGCGACGGCAGCGGTGCACGGCGCGCGGAACGCAGACGGGGCACGAGGGTCTCCCTATCGGGGCCGGATGGACACCTTCCGAGCCCATTGTCTGAATTGTTACCAAGGTGTGCGCAAGCCGAGAGCCGCCATCGGCGGGACGCCGCCCGCCCGCCGCGGCCCGGGGCGCCGCCGCTACCGTTGAGGTGGGAGAACGGCCGTCGGCGACCGCCGCAAGCGGAGGGAGCACCCCACATGACCGAACGCAAGCCGCCGGGTGTGAGCTTCGAGTCCTGGATCGACCGGCAGATCCGCGAGGCGGCGGAGCGCGGCGAGTTCGACGACCTCCCCGGCAGGGGCAAGCCGCTGCCGGACCTCGACCGGCCGTACGACGAGCTGTGGTGGGTCAGGGCGAAGATGGCGCGCGAGCAGTTGTCCGCGCTGCCGCCCTCCCTCGCCGTGCGCAAGGAGGCCGAGGCCGCGCTCGCCGCCGTGACCAGGGCGCGGAGCGAGAAGGAGGTGCGCGAGATCGTCGCGGAGGTCAACGAGAAGATCCTCGCGGCGCACCGCGCGCCCGCCGTCGGCCCGCCGCTGAAGCTGGCGCCGCTGGATGCCGACACGCTGGTACGCGAGTGGCGTGAGGGGCGCGAGGGACGCGAGTAGCGGGTACGAATCAACCGGACGCACGCGCTCCGGGGGTCCCCAACGCGCGCGGAAGCGTCGATCGTTGGTGGTAAGGTCCCCCTCGAAACGTCAAGCCGTACGCAAGCGCACGGGGTAGACGCAGTCCGGGGGGAACTGATCCGTAGGTCACCCCTGCGCGGCGATCCGCCGTCCCGACCAGACGGCGCGGCAGTCAGGCGCCCGACCCGTACCCGGATACGGGCGCCTTCGCCCGTTTTGGCCCGGCTTCCGCCGCAGCGGATCCGGCTGCCGGACCGGCTCACCCGGCAGCGGTGACGCGCCCGGGACACTGCGTGCCGGCCCCGCCTCCGCCTCCGGACGGCGCTGTGCATCGGCATCAGTCGTCCGAGAGGGGGAGCCGGTTGACCACCCGACGGCAGTTCCTCGCGGCCTCGGCCGCGGGCCTCGGCGTCGCGGCACTGACCCCCGCCCCGCTCGCCGCCGCGCCGGGCAGCCCTCGCGGCGACCGCCCCAACATCGTCCTGATCGTCGCCGACGACCTCGGCTACGGCGAACTCGGCTCGTACGGCCAGCGGCTCATCCGCACCCCCCACCTCGACCGACTCGCCGCCGACGGCCTGCGGTTCACCGCAGCGTACGCCTCCGCGCCCGTCTGCGCGCCGTCGCGCGCCTCGCTGCTGACGGGGCTGCACAGCGGCCGGGCCCGCGTCCGCGAGAACCCGATGCGCGGCATCCAGCCCTCCATCGGCGACGGCGACACCACCGTCGCCGAGCTGCTGCGGGCGCGCGGCTACCGCACGGCGTGCATCGGCAAGTGGGGCTTCGGCCCCGAGGAGCCGGACCAGCACAGCCACCCCAACTACCGCGGGTTCGAGGAGTTCTACGGCTATCTGACCCACCGGCACGCGCACTTCTACTTCCCGCAGTACCTGTGGCACAACAGCCGCCGCGTGCCGCTCGCGGGCAACGGGGACGGCGGGCGCGGCACGTACGCGCCCCAGCAGTTCTCCGCGCGCGCCCTGGAGTTCATCCGGACCCACTCCGAGGAGCCGTTCTTCCTCTACCTCTCCCCCAACGTGCCGCACGCCCCCAGCACCGTGCCGGACACCGGCGAGTACAGCGACACGGACTGGAAGCCGGAGGACAAGGGGCACGCCGCGCAGGTCGCCAACTTCGACCGGATGGTCGGCGCGGTGATCGAGGAGCTGTACGAGCAGCGCATCGCCGAGGACACCGTGGTGATCGTCACCAGCGACAACGGGCGGCACGAGGAGGGCGGTGTGACGCCCGCGCTCTTCCAGCGCGAGCGTCCGCTGCGCGGCTACAAGCGGAACCTGTACGAGGGCGGCATCCGGGTGCCGCTCATCGCCTGGTCCCCGTACCGCATCCGGCCCGGCGTCGTGAACCGGCCCACGCCCCACATAGACCTGCTGCCCACCCTCGCGGAGCTGGGCGGCGCCCCCGCGCCCCGGGACGTCGACGGGCTCTCCCTCGCGCCGCTGCTCACCGGGACCGGGCCGGCGCCCCGCCACGAGTACCTGTACTGGTACCGCAACGAGCGGGCCTCGACGCCGCTGGCCCGCGCCGCCGACCACGACCGGATCGGCCGGATCTCCGAGGCGGTGCGCGCCGGCGACTGGAAGGCGGTGCGCTTCGCGCCCGGCAAGGACCGCGCGGCGCCCGACGGCCGCTGGCAGGTGGAGCTGTACAACCTGGCGGACGACCCGACCGAGTCCGTCGACCGCGCCGCGGACCGGCCGGACGTCGCCGCCCGGCTGGTCGACGTCATGCGCCGGGAGTGGCACGACACGTACGACCGCGAGCCCTTCGGCGTACGCATCGGGGCCCCGCCCTACGCCGAGCCGGGCCGCGTGCTGACCGTCACCGCCACCCTGCACAACGGGTCCGACCGCCTGTGGACCGAGCCGCGGGTGCACTTGCAGGTCCCGGAGGGCTGGAGGGTGCGCGCCGCGACCCGCCGGCCGCGCGGCCGGCTGGCGCCGGGCACCGAGGTGGTCACCCGCTGGCGGGTGACACCGCCGAAGGGCGCGCCCGCGGGCCGGTGGGAGCTGCGGGCGCGGGCCGTCGCGCGGTGCGAGGGCGGGCCGCTGACGTACCGTTCGCGGCTCGCGATGCTCACGCCGCCGGCGAAGGGCGGCTACTTCGGCGACCTGCCCTGGCTGACCTGAGGGCCCCGGCCGTACGGACCGGGCGGGCGCCCGGCTCGTACGGCACGAGCGCCCGCGCGGTCAGGCACGCGGTCAGGGGCGGGGGATGTTGCGGAGGTTGGAGCGGGCGAGGTCGAGCATGGTGCCGACGCCGCCCTCCAGGACCGTGCGCCCGGCCGCGAGCGCGAAGCCGCGCACCTGCTCCAGCGTGATCCGCGACGGGATCGACAGCGCGTTGGAGTCCGTGATCAGCTCGATCAGCGCGGGGCCCTTCGCCGCCAGCGACTCGCGCAGCGCGCCCTCGATCTCGCCGGGTTTCTCCACCCGCCAGGCGGGGATGCCGATGCCGCGGGCGACGGCGGAGAAGTCGACCTTGCCGTGGTCGGTGCCGTAGGCGGGCAGGCCGTCGACCAGCATCTCCAGCTTGACCATCCCCAGCGAGGAGTTGTTGAACACGACGGTCTTGACCGGCAGGTCGTACTGCTTGACGGTGATCAGCTCGCCGAGGAGCATGCCGAGGCCGCCGTCGCCGGAGAGCGAGACGA
Organism: Streptomyces sp. 184; assembly: GCF_045781775.1. Taxonomy (NCBI): domain Bacteria; kingdom Bacillati; phylum Actinomycetota; class Actinomycetes; order Kitasatosporales; family Streptomycetaceae; genus Streptomyces; species Streptomyces sp. 184. Next base: position 5,235,189 of record NZ_CP123230.1, read on the forward strand.
CCTGGCGGGCGCGGTCGGCGAAGGCGGCACCGATGGCGTGCGGCAGGGCGTTGGCCATGGAGCCGTGGGTGAACGAGCCGATGACGCGGCGGCGTCCGTTGGGCGTGAGGTAGCGGGCGGCCCAGACGTTGTTCATCCCGGTGTCGACGGTGAACACCGCGTCGTCCGCGGCCAGTTGGTCCAGCACCCGGGCGGCGTACTCGGGGTGGATCGGCACGTGCTTGTCGACCTTGGAGGTGTACGCCTCGACGACCTTGCTCAGGATCCGCTCGTGCTTGCGCAGCGTGGCGTCGAGGAAGCGCCGCTCGCCCTTCTCGCGCAGCAGCGGCTGCACCGCGTCCAGCGTGGAGGCGACGTCGCCGTGCACGGCGATCTCCAGGGGCGTACGGCGGCCGAGGCGGGTGGCGTCGATGTCGATCTGGACGGTCTTGGCCTGCGGCAGGAAGGCGTCGTACGGGAAGTCCGTGCCGAGCATGACGACGAGGTCGGCCTCCTGGAGCGCGTCGTAGCAGGCGCCGTAGCCGAGCAGGCCGATCATGCCGACGTCGTACGGGTTGTCGTACTGGATCCACTCCTTGCCGCGCAGCGTGTGCCCGACGGGCGCCTTGAGGGTCTCGGCGAGCCGCATGACCTGCGCGTGCGCGTGGCGTACGCCCGCGCCGGCGAACAGCGCGACGCGGTCGGCGCCGTTGAGGGCGTCGGCCAGCTCCCGCACGGTCTGCGGGTCGGGGACGATCGCGGCGGGGCGGACGCAGGGGACGGTGTGGCCCGTGGGGTTGGCGGCCGGCTTGTCGGCGATGTCACCGGGCAGGACGAGGACCGCGACCTGGTTGGCGCCGACGGCGTGCTGGGCGGCGATCCGGGCGATGCGGGGCATCTGCTCGGGCTGGGAGATCATCTGGCAGTAGCCCGACGCCTGGTCGAAGAGCTTCTCCGGGTGGGTCTCCTGGAAGAAGCCGCTGCCGATCTGGGTGGCGGGGATGTGCGAGGCGATGGCCAGGACCGGGGCACCGCTGCGCTGGGCGTCGAACAGGCCCTGGATGAGGTGGGTGTTGCCGGGTCCGCAGGAGCCCGCGCAGGCGGCGAGCTGCCCGGTGACCTGCGCCTCGGCGGCGGCGGCGAAGGCGCCGGCCTCCTCGTTCTGCACGTGCACCCACTCGATGGCGCCGTCGCTGCGGCGGATGGCGTCGACGAGCGGGTTGAGGCTGTCGCCGACCACGCCGTAGATGCGCTTCACCCCGTACTGGAGCAGGACCTCCAGGAGCTGGTCGGCAACCTTGGCACTGCTCATCGCGCTCTCCTCGCATCGGGCTTCGCGGCGTGCGGACAACGTGTTCGATCGTAGGCGATCACCGGCGAAGGGGGGCGTATCGCACGTCGGCGCACGTCGGCGTGCGTCCTTCTCGCGAGGGCGGCGTGCGGGCTATAGTCCGAAACTAGCGCCGCTAGTTTCGATGGGGAGGCCCGCCGTGCGCACCGTTCACTTCGCCGCCGCCCGCCGCACGCCGATCGGGAAGCTGCGCGGGTCGCTGTCCGCCGTACGCCCCGACGACCTCGCCGCGGGGGTGCTCCGCGGACTCCTCGACGGCGTCCCGGCGCTCGACCCGGCCCGTATCGACGACGTCTACTGGGGCGCCGCCAACCAGGCCGGCGAGGACAACCGCAACGTCGCCCGCATGGCCGTCCTCCTCGCCGGGCTGCCCGAGTCCGTCCCCGGCGCCACCCTCAACCGGCTCTGCGCCTCCGGCCTGGAGGCCGTCACGACCGCCGCCCGCGCGATCGCCGCCGGCGAGGCGGACGTGGTGGTGGCGGGCGGCTCGGAGTCGATGAGCCGCGCGCCGTTCGTGCTGCCGCGGCCCGACGAGGCGCTGCCGCGGGCGATGGCGACGGCCGACACCCGGCTCGGCTGGCGGCTGGTCAACCCGCGGATGCGGGAGCTGCACGGGCTGCTCGCGATGGGCGAGACCGCGGAGGAGGCCGCCGAGCGGTACGGCGTGGGGCGGGCGCGGCAGGACGAGTTCGCGCTGCGCAGCCACCGGCGGGCCGCGGCGGCGCGGGCGGCGGGGCACTTCGACGCGGAGCTGCTGCCGGTCGTACGGCCCGGCGACGGCGAGGCGGTGACGGCGGACGAGTGCATCCGCGAGGACACCTCCGCGGAGCGGCTGGCGAAGCTGAAGCCGGTGTTCCGGGCGGGCGGCAGCGTGACCGCGGGCAACTCCTCGCCCATGAACGACGGGGCGGCGGCGCTGCTGCTGGTCAGCGAGGAGGCGCTGACGGAACTGGGCCTGACCTCCCTCGGACGGTACGCGGCCGGCGCCTCCGCCGGCGTCCACCCCGACGTCATGGGCATCGGCCCGGTCCCGGCCACGCGCAAGGCGCTGGACCGGCTGGGCTGGTCGGTGGCCGACGTCGAGACGGCCGAGCTGAACGAGGCGTTCGCGGCCCAGTCGCTGGCCTGCGTGGACGAACTGGGGCTCGACGAGGAGACGGTCAACCCCGACGGCGGGGCCATCGCGCTCGGCCACCCGCTGGGCTGCTCGGGGGCGCGGATCCTGACGACGCTGCTGCACCGGATGGCGCGTACGGGCGCGCGGCGGGGGCTGGCGACGATGTGCGTCGGGGTGGGGCAGGGTTCGGCGGTGCTGGTGGAGCGGGCCTGAGGCGCACGGGGCCTTATTCCGCCGCGCCCTTCGCCGCCCAGGTCTCCCACTCCGACGGCGGGTTGCCGAGCACGTCGGCGCGGCGCCGTACGACCGCCTCCTCCTCGGTGTGCATCGCGTGCGCCAGCCGGTCGGTGCCCTCCCCCGACGCGGCGAGCGCGCGGATCACCGCGTCCCGGGTGCCCTCGATCCGGGGCGCGATGTGCTCCAGGTCGCGCAGGGCGGCGTACCAGTCGCCGGGGATCGGCTGCGGGCCGCCGGCGTCGCGGGAGTTCACGCCCGTACGGAGCATGCCGAGGGCCCACAGGCAACTGTCGACGATCTCCGCCAGCAGCCGGGCCTCGCGGGTCAGCGCCGTGGTCTCCTCGGGCGTCAGCCGGACCGTGAACTCCAGTCCGTCGTCCCCTTCGGGTGCGCGGTAGACGACCGTCATCCTGACCCCCTAGCGGCAAGCCGGGCAGTGCGGTGACAGCACTCTATGCACCGCCGACGTGCCCCGGGAAGCCGCGGGGCACGGCTGAAGCACAATGGGCCCCATGGATCTCCGCATCTTCACAGAACCGCAGCAGGGCGCCTCGTACGACACACTCCTGACCGTGGCCCGCGCCACCGAGGACCTCGGCTTCGACGCCTTCTTCCGCTCCGACCACTATCTGAAGATGGGCGACGTCAGCGGCCTGCCCGGACCGACGGACGCCTGGGTGACGCTGGCGGGCCTGGCCCGCGAGACGCGCCGGATCCGGCTCGGCACGCTGATGTCCGCCGCCACCTTCCGGCTGCCGGGCCCGCTTGCCATCCAGGTGTCGCAGGTGGACCAGATGTCGGGCGGGCGGGTCGAGATGGGCATCGGCGCCGGGTGGTTCGAGGACGAGCACACCGCGTACGGGATCCCGTTCCCGAAGGAGAAGTTCGCCCGGCTGGAGGAGCAGCTCGCGATCATCACCGGGCTGTGGCGGACGCCGACGGGCGACACCTTCAGCTTCTCCGGCACGCACTACGAGCTGAAGGACTCCCCCGCGCTGCCCAAGCCGGTGCAGGCGCCGCTGCCGGTGCTGATCGGCGGCATGGGCGCGAAGCGGACCCCGGCGCTGGCGGCCCGCTACGCGACGGAGTTCAACGTGCCGTTCAGCTCGCTGGAGGACACCGAGCGGCAGTTCGCCCGGGTCCGCGAGGCGGCAGAGACCGCCGGCCGGACACCGTCCGACCTGGTGTACTCCAACGCGCTCGTCGCCTGCGTCGGCAAGGACGACGCCGAGGTGGCCCGCCGTGCGGAGGCCATCGGCAGGCAGGTGCCGGAGCTGAAGGAGAACGGCCTGGCGGGCACCCCGGCGGAGGTGGTCGAGAAGCTCGGCCGCTACGGGGCCGCCGGCTCGCAGCGCTTCTACCTCCAGATCCTCGACCTGGCGGACCTGGACCACCTGGAGCTGATCGCCGCCGAGGTGATGCCGCAGGTGTCCTGAGCGCAGGGCAGCGGTCCGGGACGTAAAACCCCTGGCGGGAGGCGGTCGCACCCGGCGAGTATGGCCGGGTGGAGCGCGGCGAGGTGCTGGTCGAGAAGCACACCATCCTGGCGGTGGTGGCGGGCTCGCACGCCTTCGGCCTGGCGACGCCGGCGTCCGACACCGACCGGCGCGGGGTGTACGTCGCGCCGACCGAGTGGTGGTGGCGGCTGGAGAAGCCGCCGCCGCACTGGGAGGGGCCGCTGCCCGAGCAGTTCAGTTGGGAGGTGGAGCGCTGCTGCGCGCTCGGGCTCGACGGGAACCCCAACCTGCTCGAAGTGCTCCACTCCCCGCTGGTCGAGCGGTGCACGCCGCTCGGCGCGGAACTGTGCGAGCTGCGCCCCGCGTTCCTCTCCCGCGGCGTCCACCGCACCTTCGGCCGCTACGCGTACCGCCAGCTCACCCGGGCCCGCGCGCGCCGGGAGCGCACCGGTGAGGTGCGGTGGAAGCACGTGGTGCACCTGCTGCGGCTGCTGCTGAGCGGGGAGGCCCTGCTGCGTACGGGTGAGCTGTGCGTCGACGTCGGGCCGTACCGCGAGCGGCTGCTCGCGGTCCGCCGCGGGGAGCTGGCCTGGGACGAGGTGATGGCGTGGACCGCGGAGCTGTCCACCCGCCTCGACGAGGCCCTGCCGGCCAGTCCGCTGCCGGAGTCCCCGGACCAGTCCCGCGTCGAGTCCTGGCTCACCTCGGTCCGCCACCGCAACCTGACCGCCGCCACCGCCGCCGCCTCGTCCGGGGGCGGTTCGGGCGGGCCGGCCTTACTGGCGCCCTGATCCCGCCGCTCTCCGCCTTTCGGGCGCTCGTCGCCTGATCCCCCGCCCGGTCGGCGCGGCCGTCGCGTCCGCGCACCCGCCGACCGCCGGCCGCCCGCCAACACCGTTGCCACGCGGGGCCGGCCGGGCGACGTGCCCGCCTCCAGCCGGGTCGACACCGCATAACGCTTGGCGCCGACCTCTTGACCTGCCTCCCGGCCAACTTCTATGTTCACCGCCAAGAGGTAGAACGTAGGACCTCCCACGACCCCGCCTATCCCCGGGACAGGGACGGGCGCGGCGCCATCCCCTGTTTTTCCCCTTCTGGAGGCACCGTGAGCGACGTATCACCAGAGCCGGGCGTCGAGCGCCGGCGAGTGCTGAAGTACGGCGGGGCGCTGGGCGCCTTCGGCGTCGTGGCGCCGGCGCTGGCCGCCTGCTCCGGCGGTCCGGACTCGACCTCCGACACCGGCGGGGGCGGCGGCGCCGACTCCGTCACCGCCGTCATCGGGTACGGCAACGACCAGAGCTGGGACCCCACGCTGACCGCGTCCGCGTTCTCCGTGGCCAGCAACCACCACATCTTCGAGGGCCTGCTCGACACCGACCCGATCACCCGCGAGCCGTACGCGGCGCTGGCGACCGAGCCGCCCGCCGACGCCGGCGCCACCACCTGGTCGTTCACCCTGCGCGACGGCGCCACCTTCCACGACGGCAAGCCGGTCACCGCCGACGACGTGGTGTTCACCTTCGACCGGATACTCGACCCGGAGACGCAGACCCTCACCCGCGGGTTCTTCGCCGGCTGGCTGAAGGAGGTCAAGAAGACCGGGGACAACACCGTCGACCTGGTGCTCGCCTTCCCGTTCCCGGACGGGCTGTCCCGGCTCACCCTGGCGAAGATCATGCCGAAGCACATCCTGGGCAAGTCCGGTGCCTTCAAGGACCTCGACACCGGCCTGCCCGAGGTCACCATCGGCTCCGGCCCGTACCGGATGACGGCCAACCAGCCGCTGTCGAACACCTCCTTCGAGGCGTACGCGGACTACAACGGCCCGCGCAAGGCGAACTTCAAGAAGATGAACTGGCTGTCCATCGTGGACGCCGCCCCCCGGGTCGCGAAGATCTCCGGCGAGAGCGCCGGGGCGCAGATCGCCGACAACATCCCGTACGCGAACGTCAAGCAGTTGGAGCAGGACGGCCTCACCGTCGAGGGCGGGGCGGGCATGAACCACATGTTCCTGCTCTTCAACACCGACCGCGCGCCCTTCGACGACGTCCGCGTGCGCCAGGCGCTGCACTACGCCATCGACACCGACAAGATGATCGAGGCGGGCCTGAAGGGCTACGGCAAGGCCGCCAGCTCCTTCCTCGACGAGGCCAACCCCACGTACCGCAAGGCCAAGACGGTCTACGGCTACGACCCGGACAAGGCGAAGGCGCTGCTGGACGAGGCCGGGGTCAGCGGGCTGAAGGTCACGCTCATGGCGTCGACCGTGAGCTGGATCGCGGACTGCATCCCGACCATCAAGGCGTCCTGGGACGCCATCGGCGTGGAGACAACGCTGGACCCGCAGGAGACCTCCGCCCTCTTCACCAAGCTGGACCAGAAGGCGAACTACCAGGTCGTCGCCTCCGCCTCGAACCCCAACCAGCTCGGCATCGACGCGGATCTGATCCTCCGTTACAACTACACCGCGGACAACATCTGGATGGGCTACTCCCGCTGGGCCGGGGCGTCGGAGGCCAAAAACCTGTTCCGGCTCATGGACGCGGCCACGCGCGAGCCCGACCAGGAGAAGAAGAAGCAGATGACGCAGGAGTACCTGGACGTCGTCGCGGAGAACGCGGTCATCTACCCCGTGGTCCACACCGAGCTGGTCACCGCCTGGGACGCCGACGAGATCACCGGGATCCAGCCGCAGCCGTACCCCGGCATCAACCTCCTCAAGGCCAAGCCCGCGTAGGGCGGCACGTCACGGTCAGTCAAGGCTAGGAGCTCACGTACGTGGCCCAGATCGTCAGGATGCTGCTACGCCGCATCGCCCTGCTCGTCCCGCTGATGCTCGGCATCGTGCTGTTCGTCTTCCTCGTCATGCGCTTCTCGGACATCGACCCGGCGGTGGCGCACTTCCAGGGTGCCAACCCCACCGAGCAGCAGCTCGACGACTACCGCGAGGAACACGGGCTCAACGACCCCCTGCCCGTCCGCTACGCCGCGTTCGTCGGCGACCTGGTCCAGGGCGACATGGGGCTCAGCGTGCTCAACGGCAGACCGGTCGTCGACCAGGTGACCACCGCGCTGCCCCTGACCATGCAGCTCACCTTCATGGGCCTCGCCCTCGCCATCGTGCTGTCGGTGCTCTTCGGGGTCACGGCCGCGATCTACCGCGACCGGATCCCGGACCAGCTCATCCGCATCGTGTCGCTGGTCGGCGTCGCCGCGCCCGCCTTCTGGGTGGCGCTGCTGCTGATCCAGTACCTGGCGGTGGACTGGGGGTGGTTCCCCTCCGGGGGGTACGTCAATCCGGGCGACTCCTTCACGGGCTGGCTCAAGACCATGACGCTGCCGGCCATCGCGCTGTCGCTGCACGTCGCCGCGCAGCTCACCCGCATCGTGCGCACCGCGGTGGTGGAGGAGCTGGACAAGGACTACGTGCGCACGGCGATCGGCAGCGGGCTGCCGCCGGTCGTCGTGGTCGGCCGCAACGTGCTGCGCAACGCGCTGGTCAACCCGCTGACCGTGCTCGGGCTGCGGGTGGGCTACCTGCTCGGCGGCGCCGTCGTGATCGAGACGATCTTCTCGCTGCCCGGCATGGGCACGTTGATGATCAACGCGGTGAAGAACGGCGACCCCGCGGTCGTGCAGGGCGTGGTGCTGACCGTCGCCGTCGCCTTCGTCGTCGTCAACCTGGTCATCGACATCCTCTATCTGCTGGTCAACCCCCGTCTGAGGAGCGCCGCCTGATGCTCACCACCCTCGGGGGCCGCCAGAAGCTCACGGAGCGGCTGTCCCGGCCCGGCCTGCGGCTCCGCGGGCTGGCGCGGCTGCCCTGGACGTCCCGGATCTCGCTCGGGCTGATCGCCCTGGTCGTGCTGGTCGCGGTGTTCGCACCGCTGCTCGCCCCGCACGACCCGCTCGACCAGCAGGCGCAGGCCGGCGGCACCGGGCACCCCTCCGCCGACCACTGGATGGGGCAGGACAGCCTCGGCCGCGACATCCTCAGCCGGCTGATGTACGGGGCCCGCTGGTCGCTGATCATCGGCCTGGGCGCGACGCTGCTCGCGCTGGTCGCCGGCGCGGTCCTCGGCGCCGTCGCCGCCACCTCCCGCAAGGCGGTGGACGAGTTCGTGATGCGCTGCCTGGACATCGTCATGGCGTTCCCGGGAATCGCGCTGGCCGCGGTGCTCGTCGCCGTGTTCGGCGGCAGCATCCCGGTGCTGGTGTGCGCCATCGCGTTCCTGTACGTGCCGCCGATCGCGCGGGTCGTACGGGCCAACGTGCTCGACCAGTACGGCGAGGACTACGTGACCGCGGAACGGGTCATCGGGGCCCGTACGCCGCACATCATCGTCAAGCACGTCGCCATCAACTGCGCCGCGCCGATCCTGGTGTTCTGCACCGTGCAGGTCGCCGAGGCGATCGTCTTCGAGGCGTCGCTGTCCTTCATCGGCGCGGGCGTCCGGCCGCCGGACCCGTCCTGGGGCAGCGTCATCGCGGACGGCAAGAACATGGTGCTGCTCGGCGGCTGGTGGGCCACGGTCTTCCCGGGCCTGCTGATGCTGCTGACCGTGCTGGCGCTGAACATCCTCTCCGAGGGCATCTCGGACGCCTGGGCGGCGCCGGCCTCCCGGCGGGCCGAGAGCGTGCCGGTCAAGGAGGCCGTCGCCGAGGACCGGATCGAGGCACCCGCGCCCGGCACCGGCAAGGTGCTCCAGTTGCCCGGCCTCGCCGAGGCCGCCCGGCGGCTGCGCGAACGGGCCCGGCCGCTGCCCGGCGGGGAGCCGGTGCTGTCGGTCAAGGACCTGGCCATCGGTTTCGACAAGCGGCACGCGGGCGTGGACATCGTCGACGGCATCAGCTTCGACATCAGGCCCGGTGAAGTCCTCGGCCTCGTCGGCGAGTCGGGCTGCGGCAAGTCGCTGACGGCGCTGACGGTGATGGGTCTGGAGCCGGACGGCGCGCGGGTCCGCGGCAGCGTCGTCTTCGACGGGCGGGAGCTGATCGGCACGCCGATGCGGGTACGCCGCAAGCTGCTCGGCCACGAGATGGCGATGATCTACCAGGACGCGCTCAGCTCGCTGAACCCGGCGATGACCATCCGCGCCCAGCTCAAGCAGCTCATCCGGCGCGGCGGCACCCGCACCGCGACCGAACTGCTGGAGCTGGTGGGCCTGGACCCGGACCGTACGCTGCGCAGCTATCCGCACGAACTGTCCGGCGGGCAGCGGCAGCGGGTGCTCATCGCCATGGCCCTGTCGCGCAACCCGAAGCTGATCGTCGCCGACGAGCCGACCACCGCGCTCGACGTCACGGTGCAGGCGCAGGTCATCGAGCTGCTGCTGCGGCTGCGCAGGGAGCTGGGCTTCGCGCTCGTCCTGGTCAGCCACGACCTGGCGCTGATCTCCGACGTCACCGACCGGGTGGTGGTGATGTACGGCGGGCAGATCGTCGAGACCGGCGTCACCGCCGACCTGGTCGAGGCGCCGGCCCACCACTACACCCGCGGGCTGCTGGGCTCTGTGCTGTCGCTGGAGTCGGCCCAGGAGCGGCTGACGCAGATCCGCGGCGTCGTGCCCTCGCCGGCCGACTTCCCGGCGGGCTGCCGGTTCGCGGACCGCTGCCCGATGGCGAGCGCCACCTGTCTGGACACCGCGCCGGAACTGGTCGGCGAGGAACGCAGGCACGAGGTGGCGTGCCACCACCCGGCGGTCGAGCCCGCTGTCGGACCGACGCCGTCCCCCGCGGGCGAGGCGGAGAAGGAGGCGCTGCGATGAGCGCGAAGGACGGCGGCTCCGGGCCGATCGGCGACCTGGCCAAGGGAGCGCCCCTGGTCGAGGGCGACGGCCTGGTCGAGGGCGGCGGCGTGGCGCCGGCGCTGATCACCGTGCGCGGCGCGCACGTGGTGCACCGGGCGCGCTCCGGCGGGCTGTTCGCCCGGGACCGGGTGTACGCGCTGACCGGCGCGGACCTGGCGATCGCGGCGGGCGAGACGGTCGGCGTGGTCGGCGAGTCCGGCTGCGGCAAGTCGACGCTGGCGAAGGTGCTGGTCGGGGTCCAGCAGCCGACGGCCGGCACGGTGGAGTTCCGGGGCCGCGACATCTGGGAGATGGGCGCCGGCGAGCGGCGCACCGCCATCGGGACCGGCACGGGCATGATCTTCCAGGATCCGTCTACCGCGCTCAACCGGCGGCTGCCGATCCGGCAGATCCTCCGCGACCCCCTCGACGTGCACCGCCGCGGCACCGCGGCGCAGCGCGCCGAGCGGGTACGGGAGCTGATGGCGCTCGTCGGCCTGCCGACGGTGCTCGCTGACGCGCTGCCGGGGCAGTTGTCCGGCGGGCAGCGGCAGCGGGTGGCCATCGCCCGCGCCCTGGCGCTGGAGCCGGACCTGGTGGTGGCGGACGAGCCGACGTCCGCGCTGGACGTGTCCGTACGCGCCCAGATCCTCAACCTGCTGCTGGATCTGAAGGAGCGGCTGAACCTGGCGCTGGTGTTCGTCTCGCACGACATCCAGACGGTGCGGCGGATGAGCGACCGCGTCATCACCATGTACCTGGGCAGGATCGTCGAGGAGGCGCCGGCGGTGGCGCTGGGCTCCGGCAGCGACTCCCCGGCGGAGCGCGGCACGGACACCGCACGGCACCCGTACACGCGGGCGCTGTTCTCGGCGACGCCGGGGCTGCTCGACCCCATCGACCCGATCCCCCTCGTCGGCCCGGTGCCGTCGGCGACCCGGCCGCCGAGCGGCTGCCCGTTCCGTACCCGGTGCTGGAAGGCCACGGAGGAGTGCGCCGCGGCCATGCCGGAGGTCACGCAGGCGGCGCACGCCCACCGGTTCCGCTGCCACCATCCGGTGGCCGCCACGGAGAGCACCCGTGATCTCGTGATCCAAGCGAAGGAGAGCGCATGACCCGTCCCACCCACCTGACCGGTGTCGTACCGCCCGTCTGCACCCCCCTGACGCCGGATGCCGAGGTGGACACCGCCTCGCTGACCAGGCTGGTGGACTTCCTCGTGGAGGGGGGCGTCGACGGACTCTTCGTGCTCGGCTCCTCCTCGGAGGCGGCGTACCTCAGGGACGAGCAGCGCAGAGTCGTGGTGGACACGGTGGTACGGCACACCGGGGGGCAACTGCCCGTGCTCGCCGGCGCGATCGACATGACGACCCCGCGCGTGCTCGACCACGCCCGCGGGGCGCTCGACGCCGGCGCGGACGCGCTCGTCGTCACCGCGCCGTTCTACACCCGCACCCACCCGGCGGAGATCGACCGGCACTACCGCGAGGTCGCCGGCCGCACCGGCGCGCCGGTCTACGCCTACGACCTGCCGGCCTCGGTGCACACCAAGCTCGGCCACGACCTGGTGCTCCGGCTCGCCGCCGACGGGGTGCTCGCCGGGCTGAAGGACTCCAGCGGCGACGAGACGGGCCTGCGCCGCGTCATCGTCGGCGTACGGGACAAGGTGGCGGGCTTCTCGGCGCTCACGGGGTCCGAGACGATGGTGGACAGCGCGCTGGCGATGGGCGCCCACGGCGTCGTCCCCGGCCTCGGCAACGTCGACCCGCACGGCTACGTGCGGCTGTACCGCAGCGCGCGGGAGGCCGACTGGGAGACGGCCCGTACCGAGCAGGAGCGGCTGCTGGCGCTGTTCGGGATGGTCGGCAGCGGCGACCCGGCGCGGATGGGCATGAGTTCGTCGGCCCTCGGCGCGTTCAAGGCGGCCCTGCATCTGCGCGGGGTCATCGCGTGCCCGGCGACGATGCTGCCGCAGATCCCGCTGGACGCCGAGGAGGTGCAGCGGGTGGAGAAGCACCTCGCCGCGGCGGGGCTGCTCTGACGGTGCTCAGTTGGCGCCGTACGCGGGCGGGAGGGGCTGCCGGGTCCACGGGGGTGGACCCGGCAGCCCCTCCCGCCGGTCTCCTCACCCGCCGCCGACGCGGATCCGGCCCCCGGCCCGGGGGTCCGCCGCATCCGCGGCAGCGGCGTCGGTGTCGGAGGCGGAGGCGGGCGCGGGCGGTTCGAGGTGCAGCTCCGGCAGCAGCCGGTCGGCCCAGCGCGGCAGCCACCAGTTGGCCCGCCCGAGGAGCGTCATCGTGGCCGGCACCAGCACCATGCGCACGATCGTCGCGTCCAGCAGCACCGCCACCGCCATGCCGACGCCGATCATCTTCACCGTCACGTCGGGGTCGATCGCGAAGCCGGTGAACACCGCGACCATGATGGCCGCCGCGCTGGTGATGACGCGCCCGGTCGCCGCCAGGCCGCGCACGACGCTGCCGTGCGGGTCGCCGGTGGCGAGCCAGTCCTCGCGGATCCGGGAGAGCAGGAAGACCTCGTAGTCCATCGACAGGCCGAACAGGATGGTGAACATCAGGATCGGCACCCAGCTCGACACCGGCACGTCGTGCGGCAGGCCCAGCAGCCGGGCGCCGGTGTCGGTCTGGAAGACGACGGTCATCACGCCGTACGCCGCGGCGACCGACAGCAGGTTCATCACCGCCGCCTTCAGCGCCACCACCGGGGCCCGGAAGAGCACGGTGAGCAGCAGCAGCGAGAGTCCGACGACGAACGGGACGACCACCCACAGGCGGGTGGCGAGCCGGTCGGAGATGTCGGCGTAGACGGCGACCACGCCGGTGGCCTCGGCGCCCGCGGGCAGCACGTCGGCGCGCAGCAGGTCCAGCAGGTCCTGGGTGCGCTCGTCCTGCGGTCCGGTGGCGGGGGTGACGACGAGGACGGCGGCGTCGCCTGCCTCGTTGACGCGCGGCGGCGACACGGCGGCGACGCCGTCGGCCGCGGCCAGGTCGTCGCGGAGCGCGGGCAGGGCGTTCGCGGGCGTCCGGGCGAGGTCCACGGCGATCTGGAGCGGGCCGTTGGCGCCCTCGCCGTACTCGGCGGCCACCAGGTCGTAGGCGCGCCGCGTGGTGTTGGAGTCCGGCTGGCTGCCGGCGTCCTGCGGCCAGGTGCGCATCCCGAGGACCGGTGCGGCGAGGGCGAGGAGCACCACGAGGGCGGCGAGGCCGGCGGCCAGGGGGCGCGTGGTGACGGCGCGGGCCCAGCGCTCGGTGAGGGTGGGCCGGGGCGGCGCGGGTTCCGTCGGCCCGTCGGACGGTGCGGACCGCGCGGGCTCTTCGGGGCGTACGAGGCGGAGGCGTTCCGCCCGGGGCAGGACGCGGTGTCCGGCCAGCCCGCACAGTGCGGGCACCAGCGTCAGCGCGGCGGCCATCACGGCGACGACGGTGCAGAAGGTGGCGTAGCCGAAGGACGCGAAGACCGCGACCGTGCTGAGCCGGAGCCCGAAGAGGGACAGCAGGACGGTGGCGCCGGCGATCAGCACGGAGACGCCTGCGGTGGCCGTGGCCTCCGCCGCCGCGGCGCGCGGCGCGAGCCCGCGGCGCAGCCCCTCCGCCTGCCGGCCGACGAGCAGCAGCGCGTAGTCGATGCCGACGCCGAGGGCGACCATGGAGGCCACGGTGGGGGCGATGTTGCTGACGTCGGTGGCGGCGGAGAGCAGCGCGACGCCCGCGAACCCGACGCCGAGGCCGGCGATGGCAACGACCAGCGGCAGCCCGGCGGCGGTGAACGAACGCAGCGCGAAGAGCAGGATGAGCAGGGCGGCGCCGACGCCGATCAGCTCGGCGGTGATGGCGGGCTTGGTGACGTTCTCCGGCACCTGCCCGCCGAGTTCGACGTCCAGGCCCGCGTCCTCGGCGGGCGCGGCGGCGTCGCGCAGCGCGTCGGTGCCCTCGGAGCCCTTGATGTCGGTGACCTGGATGCGGTAGCTGACGGTGAACAGCGCCGTGTCTCCGTCGCGGGAGAGCACCGGCTCGTCCACCAGGGACACGCCCTCCAGGTCCGCGAGCCGCGTGCGCACCTCGGCGAGCACGCCGGCCGGCAGGCCGTCGCCGGAGTCGCCGTGGACGACGACGCGCGCGCTGGTCCCGGACATCTCCGGGAAGGCGTCGGTGAGGAAGTCGGTGCCCGCCTGGGAGGGTGTGCCCTCCACGCGGTAGTTGTCGTGCGGGGTGCCGCCGAACGCCCCGGCCAGGGCGAAGAACGCGGCGACGGCGACGAGCCAGGCGGAGACCGTCCGCCAGGGGTGCGCCGCGCATGCGCCGCCGAGGCGGCCGAGCAGTCGCGTCATGACCGTTCCTTGCGCAGTTCCAGTCGATTCCCGGCACACGGTGCCGGGGGCCTCTTGCAGTCGACTTGGAGACCTCTTGGAACGAGGGAGTAGGGGCTGCCCTCAGCGCGGCCGGGCGAGTGCGGTCAGGGCGTCCTCGGCCGCCGCCAGCCAGTGCGGTGCCTGCCAGCGGCGCGCGACGACGGCGGCGTGCGCGTAGTGCTCGCCGGCCTCGTCGGTACGGTCCAGCAGCAGGGCGAGGTCGCCGAGGGTCTGGGCGACGGGCCGCATGGCCAGGCAGGTGCTCGCCGCCCCCGCGACCACGTCGCGCAGCGGCAGCAGCTCCGCCAGCAGGCCGGGGGCCTCGTCCCGTTCCTCCAGCGCGACCACGGCCAGCGCGCGGGCGGTCATGAAGAGCGAGTAGTAGAAGTCGTGCCGGATGGGCGGACGTTCGGCGCGGGCGGCACGGGCCTCGTCGGGGCGGCCGGCGTCGACCAGGGCCAGCGCGAGGGAGTCGCCGGCGAGGGACCCGTACACCCGCGCCGAAGCCGCCAGCTCCGGCAGCGCCTCGGCGGGCCGGCCCCGCAGCCAGCACAGCGCGAAGCGCGACACCGCCCACATGGCCTCCGCGTGCGGCGAGCCGTTGGCGCGCAGCCGGCCGACGGCCTCCGCGTAGCCGCGCTCGGCCGCTTCGATGTCGCCCTCGGCCATGCGCAGCGCGGCCAGTTGTACGTGCCCGACCGCGGCCGGGTCGCTCAGCCGGTGGGTCTCGGCGATCTCCAGACCGCGGTCGACGTGCCGGCGGATCGCCGCGATGTCCCCGCGGACCGCGGCGTTCCCGGCGGCCAGGTTCTCGGCGAACCACGCGTAGCCGGGCAGGTCGTGGTCCGCCGCGAGCTGCGCCAGCTCGGCGGTGACCTTCTCGCGCGGCGCGGGGTCGAACTCCCAGTCCATGACCCGGCTGCGGGTCGCGAGCACCTGGGCGAGCAGTTCGGGCGCGTCGAGCCCGCGGGCGAGGTCGACGGCCTCGGCCGCCGCCGCCCGCGCCGCGTGCGCCGGGCCGGCGGCGCTGTCGACGGCGGCGGCGAGGGCTTCCAGCAGGCGGCAGCGGGTGGCGTCGGGCAGCGTGCCGTCCGCCAGCAGCCGGCGCAGCGCGGCGGCGGCGCGGGTGTCCTCGTGCGCGTACGTCTTGCGCTCCCAGGCGCTCGGCTCTGTCCAGGCCGTCAGCGCCTCCACCAGCAGGTCGTCGCGGCCGTGCCGTTCGGCGACGTCCATGGCGCGGGCGCGGACGGCCCGCGCCTCGACCACCGCGCCGCCGCGCGCCCGCGCCTGCAACTGGAGCCCGAGCAGCGCGACGATACGGGCGGGGGCGTCCTCGTCGGCGAACGCCGCGGGGTGGCGCTCGACGCACGCGACGGCCTGGGCGAGCAGTCCGGCCGCGGTGTCGTGCGCGTAGCGGCGGCCGGCGAGTTCCGCGGCGCGCACGGCGTAGTCGACGGCGGTACGGGCGGTGGCGGTGGCGGGCGCCCGGAGGTGGTGGTGGGCGATGGCGGAGACGTCGTCGGGGCGCAGTTCGCGCAGCGCCCGGCCGAGAGCGGCGTGCAGCCGGGCGCGGCGCAGGCCGCTGGTGTCGGCGTAGAGGGTGTCGCGTACGAGGGCGTGGGCGAAGCGGATGCGGCCGGGGCCGGGCTCGGTGAGCAGCCCGGCGGCGACACCGGCGTCGAGGCCGTCGAGGACCGTGTCTTCCGCGGCGGCGGTGGGGGCAAAGGCGGGGGCGGCGCGGTGGCCCGCGGCGGGGTGCGCGGCGCTTGGCTCACCGGCCGGGCGTACGGCCGGATCCGCGGCGGGACCGGCGGGCATGCCGCCGGCCGGGAGCGCGACCGGGCCCGACGATGCTTCGCCGGGCGGGTCGACGGCGGCGTCGCCGGCCGGGCCGGCGGCGGGGCCCGCGCCGAGGGCGGCGGCGCGGACCAGCACCTCGACGTCCGCCTCCCGGCCGGCCGCGGCGGCGAGCCGCAGCACGGCCAGCGCGGCGGGCGGCAGCCGGTCGAAGCGCCGCCGCAGCACGTCGCGTACGCCGTCGGGGACGGCCCGCAGCGCGTCGGCGGTGACGGTGCCGCCGGTGAGCATGCGGGCGGTCTCCAGCAGGAAGAACGGGTTGCCGCCGGTACGTTCCGCGAGGGCGGCGGCGGTCGCGGCGTCGACGGGGGCAAGGGCGCGTACGAGCCGTACGGCGTCGGGCGGCGCGAGCCCGTCGAGGGGCAGCCGCACGGGGGCGCGGCGGGCGAGGACGGCCTGCGTGGCGGCGAGTTCGCCCTCCTCGGGGCGGTAGGCGGCGACGACCAGCAGCCGGCCGGCGGGCGGGTCCTCGGCGAGCCCGGCGAGGAGGGCGAGGGTCTCGCGGTCGGCGCGGTGCAGGTCGTCGAGGAAGAGGGCGAGGGGCCGTTCGCGGGTGGCGGCGGCGAACCAGGTGCGGCAGGCGCGGTGCAGCCGGAAGCGGTCGCTGGCGCGGCCCGCCGCGGGCCGCGGGCCGGGGTCCAGCAGCGGCGCGAGGTCGTCGGCGAGCCCGGGGTCGGGGGGCGCGTACCGGGCGAGTTCGCCGGCGATCTCCTCCCACGCCCAGGCGGGCGGGGCGCCCTCGGCCTCGGGGCACCGGCCGAGGGCGGTGACCCATCCCCCGGCCGCGAGCCGCCGGGCGCAGTGCCCCAGCAGCCGCGACTTGCCGGCCCCCGCCTCCCCCGCCACGAGCACGAACCGCACACCCCCGGCAGCCGCCTCCCCGGCCGCCGCCTCCAGCGCCGCCGACTCGGCCGCACGCCCGACGAAGGGGGCGGGTGCGTCGGGCACCAGGCCGGCGGGGAGCGGCGCACCGCGGCCGCCGGAGGCGAAGTCGCCGCGGAGGTCGCCGCGGACCGGGAGGAGTTCGCCGGAGGCGACGGGCAGGGGCGGGCCGGCGGCCGGGCCGGGCGGGCCCGGCGGTTCCGGGGGCGTGGGGCGGGCGGCCGTGTCGGGGCCGACCCGCAGGTCGTCCCAGCGGCGGTTGAGGATGGACTCCTCCAGGGCCGTCAGCTCCGGGCCAGGCTCTATCCCCAGTTCCTCCCGCAGCCCCCGCCGCACCCGGCGCAGCGCCGCCAGGGCGTCGGCCTGGCGGCCGTCCGCCCACAGGGCCAGGACCAGCAGGCGCCAGCCCTCCTCCCGCAGCGGCTCCTCGCCGGTCAGCGCCTCCGCCTCCGCCACCGCCTCCGCGTGGCGGCCGAGGCGCAGGGTGGCCGCCGCGTGGGTCTCGCGGGCGGTGAGCCGCAGGCCGCCGAGGCGGGCGGCCTCGACCGCCGCCCACGGGGCGTCGGCGAACTCCGCGTACGCCTCGCCGCGCCACAGCCGCAGCGCCGCCGCCGCCTGGGTACGCGCCCGCCCCGGGTCGTCCGCGAGGAGGCCCCGCGCGCGGCTGAGCGCCCGCTCGAACCGCCAGGCGTCCACGGCCTCTTCCGGCGGCCGGAAGGCGTAGCCGGGCGGGGTGCTCACCAGCAGCCGGGCCGGGGCGCGGCGGGAGCGGCCGGGTTCCAGTTCACGCCGGAGGTGGGAGACGTACGCCTGGAGCGAGGCCCGCGCGCGCGGCGGCGGTGCGCCGCTCCACAGGTCGTCGATCATCCGGTCCGCGGAGAGCGTGGCGCCCCGGGCGGTCAGCAGCAGCGCGAGGACGGCGCGCTGGCGCGGGCCGCCGAGTTCGGCGGGCGCGCCGTCGACATCGGCGGCGATCGGGCCGAGGACGCCTATCGCCACCACGGGAGGATTTTAGGTCGCGCCCGCCGCCGCCGGTGCGCCGGGGAAGCCCCGGCGCCGCCGGCGGCGGTCGAGCGGCACACGGCCGACCGGCCGTCAGGCACCGTCGGCCGCCGTCACCGGCGGATGCCGCCGGCCGGTTCGGTCAGTCGAGGTTCCGCAGGTCGAGCCGGCGGAACTCGATGGTCTCGTACGAACCGGCCGCCCCCGTCTCGTACAGGACCCCGATCGTCCGGCCGTTGACCTGCACCAGGTCGGAGTACGCGGCCGGCTGCTGCGACAGCGTCGTCACCTTCGTGAAGTTGCGCCCCGCGTCGTCGCTGCGCCAGACCGCCATCTTCTCCCGCTTCGCGGGGTTCGACGGGCCGGAGAACAGCAGCGGCGCGTGCCGCCCCGCCGGCTGGAGCACGCTGGCCTGGACGACGGGCACCTCGTTCAGGTCCGGCTGCACCCGGTACGGCCGCTCCAGGCTGGTGCCGCCGTTGCGGGAGTAGGCGTCGAGGCGGTTGCCGGCCGAGGTGCCGTTCTGGTCGCGGGTGCTGAAGTACAGGCGGCCGTCGGGCAGTTCTGCGGCGATGTTCTCGTTGCTGTTGATCTCACCCTCGTACTGGTCGTCGATGAAGCCCAGCTTCCAGGTGCGGCCCCCGTCGTCGCTGTAGACGGCGTGGGCGCCGTAGTACTTGGCCTCCTGCCCGGTGTCGGCGGAGCCGGCGGGCGGGGAGGTGGAGTGGTTGGAGGGGATGACGAGCCGGCCGCGGTGCGGGCCGTGCTTGAGGGCGACGGCGTGCCCCGGCCCGGTCGCGTACCAGCGCCACTGCGGCAGCTTGACGTCGGCGGTGATCTCCCGCGGCTCGTCGAAGGTGCGGCCGTCGTCGGTGGAGCGCTGGACGAAGACCCGCCGGCTCTGCTCGGCCGTGACCTCGCCGCGCATGATCTGCGCCTCGGTGACCTCGCCGCTGTTGTACGAGGTGACGAGGACCAGGTCGCCGGTCTTCGGGTCGACGACGGGCGCGGGGTTGCCGCGGGTGTGGCCGCCGCCGGCGGCCACGACGGACATGGGGCCCCAGGTGCAGCCGCCGTCCTCGGAGCGGCGGACGACGACGTCGATGTTGCCGGTGTCGCCGGCGCCGCCGACGCGGCCTTCGGCGAAGGCGAGGAGGGACCCGCCACGGGTCTTGACGCTGGCGGGGATGCGGTACGTGTCGTAGCCGCCGTCGCCGGATCTGTACGGGACCGAGGACGTGCAGCGGGCCTTGCCGGACGCCGCGGCGCCGGCGTCGGCCGCCGCCGTGCCGGGGCCCGCGGCCAGGGTGCCGAGGAGGGCGGTGGCGGACAGGAAGAGAAGGCTGGTCGAGGTGCGCATGCGGCGACTCCGGACTCATGGGACGTAGGAGGTGGGATGTCCGATCGCAAAACGTAGAGGGCGCGGCGGCCGGAGGCAAGACCCCGGACGCCGGGAAAGATCGCACCAGGGCGATGGCCGCCGGATGTTCGTGTGCGATCGTGGGCGGGAATCGAGCTGGTCGGGCAGGGGATACGGGCCGGTCAGGAGGGACGGGCACCGTGGGCCGGGCCGAGGGGCCGGGCCCGGCGACGGGTCCAACGGGCGGGCGGAGGAGGCCGGGTGGCGAGCACGGGCGAGATACGGCGGGCGCGGTACGCCGTCGCGGCGGTCTTCGCCGCGCACGGCGCGGTCACCGGCAGCTTCGCCACCCGGGTCCCCTGGGTGCAGGACCACGCCGGGATCAGCGCCGGCCAACTCGGCCTCGCGCTCGCGATGCCCGCGCTCGGCGCCGCCACGGCGATGCCGCTCGCGGGCCGGATCAGCCACACCTTCGGCGCCCGCCGCGCGCTGCGCGGGCTGATGGTCATGTGGTGTCTCGCGCTGGTGCTCCCGGCCCTCGCCCCCGGGCTCGCGACGCTGTGCGCGGGCCTGTTCGTGTACGGCGCGACCGCCGGCATGGCGGACGTCGCGATGAACGCGCTCGGCGTCGACGTCGAGCAGCGGCTCGGCCGCTCGATCATGTCCGGGCTGCACGGCATGTGGAGCGGCGGCGCGCTCGCGGGCTCCGCCGCCGGCACCGTCGCCGCGCACACCGACCTGGACGGCCGGGTGCACTTCGCGATCGCCGCCGCCGTCCTCACCACGCTCTCGGCCGTCGTCTGCCGCTGGGTGCTCGCGCCCGCCGCGCACACCGACGAGGAGCCGCCGCCCCACTTCGCGCTGCCGCCGCGCTCGGCGCTGCTCATCGGCGCGGTCGGGTTCTGCGCGGTCTTCGCCGAGGGCGCCAGCCTGGACTGGTCCGCGGTCTACCTGCGCGACGAGATGGGCTCCTCCCCCGGCCTCGCCGCCGCGTGCACCACGGGCTTCGCGCTGACGATGGCGGTGGCCCGGCTGGTGGGCGACGCGGTCGTGGAACGCCTCGGCCCGGTGCGCACGGTGCGCGCGGGCGGGGTGCTGGCCACGCTCGGCGGCGTGCTGATCGTCACCTCCGCCGCCCCGGCGCAGGCGATGGCCGGGTTCGGGCTGCTGGGCCTGGGCATAGCGGTCGTCGTCCCGGTGGTCTTCGCGGCGGCGGCGCGGTCCGCCAACGCGCCGAGCCAGGCGATCGCGGGCGTGGCGACGATCATGTACGCCTCGGGGCTGATCGCCCCGGCGGCGATCGGGCAGGTCGCGGACGCGACGTCGCTGACGGTGTCGTTCGGGCTGGTGACGCTGCTGGCGACGGGGCTCATCGGCGGGGCGGGACTGCTGCGCGGGCGGCGCTCGGAGACGAAGGCCAGGGCGCCCGGCGCCGTACCGGATCCGGCGCCGGCCCCGGGCACGGACCCGTAGGCGGCACCGCCCGCCGCGTACCGCCGCCGTCCGGTGCGCCCCTCAGCCCACCGTTCAGCCCACCGTTCAGCCCACCGCTCAGCCCACCGCCTTCGCCGCCGCGCGGCCCGCGGTGCGGCCGGAGAAGAGGCACCCGCCGAGGAACGTGCCCTCCAGCGAGCGGTACCCGTGGACGCCGCCGCCGCCGAAGCCGGCGGCCTCCCCGGCCGCGTACACCCCCGGCAGCGGCTCCCCGCCGTCGGCGAGCACCCGCGACGCCAGGTCCGTCTCCAGCCCGCCGAGGGACTTGCGGGTGAGGATGTTCAGCCGTACGGCGATCAGCGGGCCGTTCTTCGGGTCCAGGAAGCGGTGCGGGGACGCGGCCCTGATGAGCTTGTCGCCCAGGAAGTTGCGGGCGCCGCGCACCGCGGTGATCTGCATGTCCTTGGTGTAGGCGTTGTCGATCTCGCGGTCGCGGGCGGTGAGCGTGCGGCGCAGCGCCTCCTCGTCGATGAGCTTGTCGCCGGTCAGTTCGTTCATCCGGCGCACCAGGGTGCCGAGGTCGCGTTCGACGATGAAGTCGGCGCCGTGGTCCATGAACGCCTGCACGGGCCCGGGCGCCCCGGAGCGCGCCCGGCCCAGCACGTCGCGCACGCTCTTGCCGGTCAGGTCCGGGTTCTGCTCGCTGCCGGAGAGCGTGAACTCCTTCTCGATGACCTTCTGGCTGAGGACGAACCAGGTGTAGCCGTGGCCGGACTTCATGATGTGCGCCAGCGTGCCGAGCGTGTCGAAGCCGGGGAACAGCGGCACGGGCAGCCGACGGCCGGTCGCGTCCAGCCACAGCGACGAGGGGCCGGGCAGGATGCGGATGCCGTGCCGGGCCCAGATGGGGCTCCAGTTCTCGATGCCCTCGGTGTAGTGCCACATCCGGTCGCGGTTGATCAGCCGGCCGCCGGCGGCGCCGGCGACGTCGAGCAGCAGCCCGTCGACGTGCGCGGGGACGCCGGAGAGCAGCTTCTCGGGCGGGGTGCCGAGGCGCTCGGGCCAGTGGGCGCGTACGAGGTCGTGGTTGCCGCCGATGCCGCCGGAGGTGACGACCACCGCCTGGGCGCGCAGCTCGAAGGTGTCGGCCACCTCCCGGCCGCTGGCGGTGCCGCGGGCGGCGTCGCTGGGCTCCAGGATCTCCCCGGTGACGGTGTCGACGGCGCCCGCGCTGCGGGCCAGGCCGGTGACGCGGTGGCGGAAGCGCAGGTCGACGCGGCCGAGTTCGGCGGCCTCGCGCACGCGCCGCTCGAAGGGGGCGACGACGCCGGGTCCGGTGCCCCAGGTGATGTGGAAGCGGGGTACGGAGTTGCCGTGGCCCTCCGCGTCGTAGCCGCCGCGCTCGGCCCAGCCGACGACCGGGAAGAACGACATGTCCATGGACCGCAGCCAGGCGCGCTTCTCGCCGGCGGCGAAGTCGACGTACGCCTCGGCCCACTTGCGCGGCCAGTGGTCCTCGTCGCGGTCGAAACCGGCGGTGCCGAGCCAGTCCTGCCAGGCCAGCTCGCGGCTGTCGCGGATGCGCAGGCGGCGCTGCTCGGGCGAGTCGACGAAGAACAGGCCGCCGAAGGACCAGTGCGCCTGGCCGCCGAGGGACTGCTCGGGCTCCTGGTCCAGCAGGATGACCTTGCGGCCGGCGTCGGCCAGCTCCGCGGTCGCGGCTAGCCCGGCGAGCCCGGCTCCGATCACGATGACGTCGGCGTCGTAGACCATGGCTGCCGCCCCTCCGAAGGTTACCGGTCGGTTCAGATCCTGTTGACTGCGCCGCCGCGCGTCAACCGCCGGACGCGGGGCACTTTCCGCACGCCGCGGGCGGGGCGGGTCGGCCGCGGGGTGCGCGGACGCGTTCGGTTAGGGTCGAGGCCGTGAGCGACCCCGAGCGTCCGTCCGCCGTGCGGCTGTGGTTCTCGCCCCGGCGGCTGCGCGGCGAGGGCAGGACGCCGGACTACCGTTTCTCCCTCGCCAACGAGCGGACCTTCCTCGCGTGGGTACGGACCGCGCTGGCGCTCGTCGGCGGCGGCATCGCCGCGGACCAGTTCCTCGACGAGATGAACGGGCCCACCCGCACCACCATCGCCGCCGTGCTGCTCGCGGGCGGCGCGGTCTGCGCGGTCCGGGCCGTCAACCACTGGATCCGCTGCGAGCGCGCGATGCGCCGCGGCGAGGACCTGCCGGAGTCCCGCTTCCCCGGGCTGCTCGCCGTGGGCACGGCGGTGGCGGCGGTGGCGCTGATCGTGGCGGTGCTGGTCGGGACGAGGCGGTGAGCGACGCCCGGGACCCCGCGGCGCAGCCGGAGCGGACGCGCTTCGCGTGGCGGCGTACGACACTGGCGTTCGCGGTCGTGGTGGTGCTGGAGATACGGCGGCTGGTGGTGCAGGGCGGCTCGCCGGGCGGGTACGCCGGGCTGTCGCTGGCGCTGTGCACGTGGCTGGTGTTCCTGGCGGCGGGTCAGCGGCGGATAGAGCAACTGGCCGCCAACGTACCGGCGGCGATGGCGCCGGGGCTCGCGCTGGGCGCGGGCCTGTGCGTGGTGGCGTCGGCGACGTCCGCGGCCGTGCTGCTCTTCTGACGCCGCGGGCCGCCGCCCGCACGCCGCGGGGCCGCCGCCGCGCCGCTCCCGTACCGGCGGCTGGTCCTAAGCTCGCAGGAGTACGACAGCGCAGGCAGGAGCCTTTCTCTAGGGGGACACGCGCATGCCCGTCACCGTGCCACTGATCGTCGTCATGGGCGTGTCCGGCTGCGGCAAGACCACGGTGGGCCGGGAGCTGGCGGAGCGGTTGAACGTGCCGTACGCGGACGGCGCCGACGTCGGCCGCGAGGCCGGCCGCGCCGAGGCGTTCGGCGAGCCGTCCGACGAGGCCGTCGCCGGCTGGCTGCGCAGGCGGGCCGCGAGCGGCGGCGTCGTCAGCCGCCCCGCCCTGCGCCGCCGGGACCGCGACCGGCTCGCGGCGGCCGTGCCGGGGCTGTACTTCCTGCACCTGGACGGCTCGCGGGAGCTGGTCGGCGAGCGGCTGGCGGAGCGCAAGGAGCTGTTCGTGCCGCATGACGTGCTCGACGCGCAGTTCGCGGCGCTCGAACCGCTGGCGCCCGACGAGCACGGGGCGGCGGTCGGCATCGACGGCACGCCGGCGCAGATCGTGGACCGCGCGGTCGACGCCGCCCGCACGCCGTACAGCGTGCAGCTCGCCACCGGCGTGCACGCCTACGTCCAGCCGGACGGCGGCTGGTGCCTGAGCAACGCGGGCTTCGTCAGCGACGGCACGACCACGCTGCTCGTCGACACCGCCGCCACCGAGCCCCGGGCCCGGCTGCTGCGCGAGGCGGTGCTCGCCAGCGGGGCGCCCGACCCGGCGCTCGTGGTCAACACCCACCACCACGGGGACCACACGTACGGCAACAGCGTCTTCGCCCCCGCCACCGTCGTCGGGCACGCGGCGTGCCGGCAGCAGGCGCTCGCGTCGGGGCGCCATCTGGAGCTGGTGTGGCCGGAGGTGGAGTACGGGGACGTGCGGCTGACGGCGCCGGACATGACGTACACGGAGTCGATGACGCTGACCGCGGGCGGCACGGAGATCCGGCTGCTGCACCCGGGGCCCGCGCACACGGTCGGCGACACGGTGGTGTGGCTGCCGGAGCAGCGGATCGTGTTCGCGGGGGACATAGCGCTGTGCGGCGGGACGCCGTTCGTCGCGTTCGGCTCGCTCGCCGGGTCGCTGCGGGCGCTGGAGCGGCTGCGGTCGCTGGGCGCGGAGACGGTGGTGCCGGGGCACGGGCCGGTGACGGACCCGGGGGTGTTCGACACCGTGGAACGGTATCTGCGGTACGTCGGCGCGCTGGCCGCGGAGGGCCGGGCGGCGGGCCGGACGCCGCTGGAGACGGCGCGGGCGGCGGACCCGGAGGCGTTCGCGGGGCTGCGGGAGCCGGAGCGCCTGGTGGCGAACCTGCACCGGGCGTACAGCGAGCTGGCCGGCGAGCCGGAGGGGCACCCGCTGGACGCGGCGGAGTACTTCGCGGACATGGCGGCGGTGAACGGCGGCGAGATGATGCCCTGCCATGCGTAGCGCCCGCGGCGGGTGCGTACGGGTGGGCATGCCGGGAGCGGGGCGGCAAGGGGCCGCCCGGGTCTGGACGGCATACCGACCGGTCGGCATTATGGGGGCCCGGGTCCGTGCCTCCGGGCCCGCCGACCGCCGCCGCCCCCGGAGGGACCCCGTATGAGCGACGACCAGCCGCCCGGCCTCGACCTCGACGCCCTGCGCCGCCATCTCGACGCACGGCTCCCGGGGCTCGTCGGCGGCGGGCTCGGCGCCCGGCTCATCGAGGGCGGCCGGTCCAACCTCACGTACGACGTCACCGACGGCAGCGGCCACTGGGTCGTCCGCCGTCCCCCGCTCGGCCACGTGCTGGCCACCGCGCACGACATGCCCCGCGAGTACCGCGTCCTCACCGCCCTGCACCCCACCCCCGTCCCGGTGCCGCGCACGCTGCTGCTCTGCGAGGACGACTCCGTGCTCGGCGCCCCCTTCTACGTCATGGAGTCCGCCCCCGGGACGGCGTACCGCACGGCCGGGCAACTGGCGCCGCTGGGCCCCGAGCGCATCCGCGCCGTGGTCCACGACCTCGTCGACACCCTGGTCCGCCTGCACGCCGTCGACCCCGGCGCCGTCGGCCTCGGCGACTTCGGCCGCCCCGACGGCTTCCTGGAGCGGCAGTTGCGCCGCTGGGGCAAGCAGCTCGACGCCTCCCGCAGCCGCGAGCTGCCCGGCATCGACGAGCTGCACGACGCCCTGGCCCGCGACCTGCCGCCCGCCGCCCCGCCCGCCGTCGTCCACGGCGACTACCGCCTCGACAACGTCCTCGTGGACGACGGCGACACCGTGACCGCCGTCCTCGACTGGGAGATGTCGACGCTCGGCGACCCGCTCGCGGACCTCGGCCTGCTCGCCATGTACAGCGCCCCCGTGGACACCCCCGACTCCCCCATCCCCACCACCGCCGACGCCCCGGGCCACCCGACCGCCGCCGAGATCACCGCCCGGTACGCGGAGCGCTCCGGCCGGGACGTCTCCCGCGTCTCGTGGTACACGGCCTTCGCGTACTTCAAGCTCGCCGTGATCCTGGAGGGCATCCACTACCGCTTCACGCTCGGCCGGACCGTCGGCACCGGCTTCGACCGCATCGGCGAGCTGGTGCCCCGCTTCATCGCGGGCGGCCTCACCACGCTCCAGGAGGGCTGACCGGCCATGGACTTCGCACCCGACGCACGCACCGAGGAGCTGCGCGAGCGCCTGCTCGCCTTCATGGACGGGCACGTCCACCCCGCCGAGGCGGTCGCCGCCGCGCAGCTCGCCGAGCAGGGCGACCCGTGGGTGCACCCGCCGGTCGTGCACGAACTGCGCGCCGAGGCCCGCCGGCGCGGGCTGTGGAACCTCTTCCTGCCCGACGACACGTACGGCGCGGGCCTGACCAACCTCCAGTACGCGCCGCTGGCCGAGATCACCGGCCGCAGCCCCCACCTGGCGCCGCTGGCGCTCAACTGCGGCGCCCCGGACACCGGGAACATGGAGCTGCTGGCCGAGTTCGGCACCGCGGAGCAGCGCGCGCGGTGGCTGGAGCCGCTGCTGGAGGGCCGGATCCGCTCGGCGTTCGCGATGACCGAGCCGGCCGTCGCCTCCTCCGACGCCACGAACATCGAGACCCGGATCGAGCGGGACGGCACCTCGTACGTCGTCAACGGCCGCAAGTGGTACATCTCCGGGGCGATGAACCCGGACTGCGCCGTGTTCATCGTCATGGGCAAGACCGACCCGGACGGGAGCGACCTGCGCCGCCAGCAGTCCATGGTCCTCGTCCCGCGCGACACCCCCGGCCTCACGGTCCGCCGCGCCATGCGGGTCTACGGCTTCGAGGACCATCTGCACGGCGGCCACGCCGAGATCGTGCTCGACGACGTACGGGTCCCGGCGGCGAACCTGGTCGGCGAGGAGGGCGGCGGCTTCGCCATCGCGCAGGCGCGGCTGGGCCCCGGCCGGATCCACCACTGCATGCGGCTGATCGGCATGGCGGAGCGGGCGATCGAGCTGATGTGCCGCCGGGCGGTGGAGCGTTCGGCGTTCGGCAAGGAGCTGGCGCGCCAGGGCGTGGTGCAGACGTGGATCGCGGACGCGCGGGTGGCGGTGGAGCAGTTGCGGCTGCTGGTGCTGAAGACCGCGTGGCTGATGGACACCGTCGGCAACCGCGGCGCGCACACGGAGATCCAGGCCATCAAGATCGCCGTGCCGCGGGAGGTCGTCGGCATCCTGGACCGCGCGGTGCAGTTGCACGGTGCCGCGGGCGTCAGCCAGGACACGCCGCTGGCCGAGCTGTGGGCGGGGGCGCGCACGCTGCGGCTGGCGGACGGTCCCGACGAGGTGCACCAGCGGTCGCTGGCCCGGCGCGAGTTGCGGAAGTACGCGCCGGGCGCGTGAGCGCGGGCGGCCCCACGGCGCGTACCGGCGGATGCCGTACGGGCCGGGGCTTTCCGGCGCTACGGGCGCAGGGCGCGCATCAGCAGCTCCGCCAGGTGGTCGCCGACCTCCTGCGCCGACATCGGCCCGTCCGGGCGGTACCAACTGCCCAGGTGGTGCAGCGCGCCGAAGTGGTAGTCCACCACCAGGTCGGCCGGGGTCGCGGTGGAGAACACGCCCGCGGCCTGGCCCTCCTCGATCAGGCTGCGGAAGCGCTCGTGGTAGCGGCGCCGCTCGGCCCGTACCTCCTTGAACTTCTCCGGGCTCAGCATGTGCATCGAGCGGAAGAAGATGAGCGCGTCCTCGTGGTTGGCGACGGTGGTGACGACGACGTCCGCCGCCGCCTCCCGCAGCCGCCGCTCGACCGGGGCGTCCAGCGCCGCGTAATGGTCGAGGCGCTCCTGCTGGACCCGCAGCAGGCGGGCGTAGATCTCGTGCAGCAGGTCGTCCTTGGAACCGAAGTAGTGGTAGAGCGCCCCCTTGGTGACCCCCGCGGCCTCGACCAACTCCTGTACCGAGGTGCGGTCGAAACCCCGCTCCGCGAAGAGTCTCGTGGCGGCGGCGAGCAGCCGCTCGGGCACCGTCCCGCTCTCCCCGTCCGTCGTCGTCGCCATGTCCTCGCCCCTTCGTCGTCCTGCCCTACAGTGTCGCCCGGGCGGCCCGGCCCGTCCCGCCGTACCGGAAGGCCCGCGGGACACCCGCGTCATCCCCGTCCGTCCTCCAGTGTCCGCTGGAGGCGGTTCATTCCGGCCAGCCAGCGGTCCGGTTCGGTGGCGCGGACCGCGCTGTAGCCGGCGACCTCGGGGTGCGGCAGGATCAGGAAGCGCTCCTCGGCGATGCCCGCCACGACGGCGTCGGCGACCTGTTCCGGCTCGATGGCGCCGGGGGCGAGGACGAGGTCCCCGGCGGGGCCGGTGGCGCGGAGCAGGTCGGTGCGTACGCCCTGGGGGCAGACCGCGTGCACGGCGATGCCGCGGTGGCGGTACGTCAGGGACAGCCACTCGGCGAAGGCGAGCGCGGCGTGCTTGGTGACGCTGTACGGGGCGGCGCCGACCATCGACAGCAGGCCGGCGGCCGAGACGGTGGCCACGAACCGGCCCTCGCCGCGCTCCAGCCACTCCGGCACCAGCTCGCGCGCGGCGCGCACATGGGCCATGACGTTGACGTCCCAGGCGGTGGCCCACTCGTCGTCCGCGGCCTCGGGACCGCCGCCGGTGCCGACGCCGGCGTTGGCGCAGAAGAGGTCGATGCCGCCGCCGAGGGCCCCGCGGGCGGCGGGTACGACGCCGGAGGCGTCGCCGGGCAGCGCGACGCCGCCGATCTCGGCGGCGACGGCACGGGCCTTCGCGGCGTCGAGGTCGTTGACGGCGACCCGGGCGCCCTCGGCGGCGAGCCGCCGTGCCAGCGCGGCGCCGATGCCGGCGCCGCCTCCGGTGACCACTGCTCGCGCGTCCCGCACGCTGCCCACGGCGCCCGCCTCCCCACGGTTGCTGACCCTGGCAGACTAACCGGTCGGTATGCGCGGGGGAAAGCCCAGGGTGCCGCGGCGGGCGGGCCGTTGGCAGGGTACGGACCGGGCGGGCCGAGGACTGCGGGGCCGGGGCACCGCCGCGCGACGCGGCTCCCGGCGCGGCCCCGGGACGGTGTCAGTGGCGGCGATTACGGTGGCTGGATGTTGTTGCAGGTCTGCCTCAACGGACCGCGGAGCGCGGCCGACCACCGCGGGGTGCCCGTGACGCCGCAGGCGCTGGCCGACGCCGCGGTGGCGGCGTGTGCGGCCGGGGCCCGGGACGTCCATCTGCACCCCAAGTCGCCCGCCGGGGCCGACTCGGTCGTGGCGGCCGACGTCGCCGCCGCCGTGACCGCGGTGCGGCGGGCCGTGCCCGGGGTGCCGGTGGGGGTGACGACCGGCGCCTGGGCGGAGCCCGACCCCGCGGTCCGGGTCGCCCGCGTCCGCTCCTGGACCGTGCTGCCGGACCACGCCTCGGTCAACTGGCACGAGCCCGGCGCCGACCAGGTGGCCGCCGCGCTGCTGGAGCGCGGCGTCGGCGTGGAGGCCGGCATCTGGTCGGGTACGGGCGCGGCGGCGCTCCTGCTCGCCTCCCCGCTCGCCCCGCGGGTGCTCCGCGTCCTCGCCGAGGTCACCGATCCCGACCCCGACTCCGCGCCCGGCACCGCCCGCGACCTGCTCGCCGCCCTGGCAGGAGCACCCGCCCGGCCCGTGCTGCTGCACGGCGAGGACGGCGGCGCCTGGCCGGTGCTGCGGCTCGCGGCCAGGCTGGGCCTGTCGACCCGTATCGGGCTGGAGGACACGCTCGTGCTCCCGGACGGCTCGCCCGCCGCCGGGAACGCCGCGCTGGTCGCGGCCGCCGCCGTGCTGCGCTCCGACCCCGGAGGCGCCGGGGCGCCGTGACGGCGACGCGGGTGCGGCGCCGTTGACAGGGGCCCGTACCGCGACCATGCTAAGCAGTCGCTTAGACGTTCCCGACGCACCCTCGTCCGCCCCGGGAGGCACGCCATGGCAGAGCCCCGCACGTTCACCTCGGTCGAGGAGCTGAAGGGCGCGGTGGGCGAGGAGTTGGGGCACACGGACTGGTTCGAGGTCGACCAGCGGCGCATCGACCTGTTCGCGGAGGCCACCGGCGACCACCAGTGGATCCACGTCGACCCGGAGCGGGCCGCCGGCGGCCCGTTCGGCGGCACCATCGCCCACGGCTACCTCACGCTCTCGCTGCTGCCGCTCTTCGGCCCGCAGCTCATCGACGTCGCGGGCGTCCGCATGGGCGTCAACTACGGCACGAACAAGGTGCGTTTCCCCGCGCCCGTCCCCGTGGACTCCCGGCTGCGGGCGTCGGGGACGATCGTGGACGTCACCGAGGTCGCGGACGGCGTGCAGCTCGCCGTGCGGTACACGGTCGAGCGCGAGGGCGGCGAGAAGCCCGTGTGCGTCGCGGAGTCGGTGGTCCGCTACTACTTCTGACCGCTCCCCCGCCGGGCCGTCCTACGGCCGGGCACCCGGCACGTCCGGGGGCTGAGCCGGGGCCGGGGCCGCGACCATCCGGCCGACCAGGTCCGCGTACAGCGCCCCCAGCTCGTCCGGCGGTCTGCTGCCCGCCGCGCTGAACCACCGGGCCACGTCCACGCACAGCGACAGCACCGCCAGCGCCGTCCCCGGCACGTCGTCCACCGCGAAATCGCCGTCCCGTACGCCGTCCTCGATGACCCCGCGCACCAGCCGGTCGATGTCCCGCCGCAGCGCGACGATCTCCGCGTAGTGCTCCTCGCCGAGCGCCGCCAGTTCGTACTGCACGACGCGCGCCGTGGTGTGGTGCTCCGCGTGCCAGCGCGCGAAGGCCCGTACGGCGCGCGCCAGCCGCTCCCGCGCCGGGCCGTCTGACTCCGCCGCCGCGGCGATGATCGCGCGGGCCCGCTCGTGGCCGACCCGGCTGATGCGGAAGAGCAGCTCTTCCTTGGTCTTGAAATGGATGTACAGCGCGGCAGGGCTCATCCCGGCACGGCCGGCGATGTCGCGGGTGGTGGTGGCGTGGTAGCCGCGCTCGGCGAAGGCTTCGACCCCCGCGGTGAGCAGCCGCTGCGCCGCCTCCGGCTCGACGTCGCCCCAGGCCGCGGGGTCCTGGACGTCCTGCATGCTCGCTCTCCGCTCTCCCGGGTGCCGCGGAGAACACCCTACCCCCGACGCTGAGCAAGCGCTTAGGGCCGTACGGACCGGGTGCGGCACCCGGCGCCCGGCCGCGGCGGGCCCGCGGGCCCGGCCGTGACCTCGCGGTTAGCGCCGCTAGTTTCTGCGTCGCGCGCTCTAAAATGTGCGCCATGGCCCGCCCCCGCAAGCCCCTGCTGAGCCGTGCGCGCATCGTCACGGCGGCGCTCGCCCTCGTCGACGCCGAAGGGCTCCAGGCCGTCTCCACCCGGCGGCTCGCCGCCGAGCTGGGGGTCAGCGGGCCGTCGCTGTACAACCACTTCACGACCAAGGACGAGCTGCTGGACGCCGCCGTGGACGCCGTCGTCGCGGAAGTCGACCTGTCGATGTTCGCGGACGGCTCGCCGTGGCCCGAGGCGCTGCTGGCCTGGGCCAGGTCGTACCGGGGAGCGCTGGCCGCGCACCCGAACATCGTGCCCGTGCTCGCCCAGGGCCCCGGCCGCAGACCGGCGGCGCTGCGGCTGGCGGACGCCGTGTTCGGCGGCATGGTCGAGGCCGGCTGGCCGCCCGCCCAGGCCACCCGGGTCGGCGCCCTGATGCGGTACTACGTGGCCGGCTCCGCGCTGGGCTCGTTCGCGGGCGGCTTCGTGGCCGACCCCGCGGCGTACGACCCGGAGGACTACCCGCACCTGGGCCGGGCGCACCTGCTGGCGGAGCACCGCCAGGAGGTGGACGAGGGCGCCTTCGAGACCGGGCTGCGGGCGCTGGTGGACGGGCTGCGCTTGCAGTTCGCCCAGCTCAGCGGGCAGCCGTCGGGCTGACGCCGGGGCGCCGCAAGGCGGGGCGCGGGCGGGGCTATGATCCCGCAATGGCCGACCTGGTACGCGTGATCTACCGCAAGTACGACGGCACCCTGCACTGGAACACGACCATGCGCCGCCTCGGCGAGGACGAGCACGGCGTGTGGCTCGGGCAGCCGGCCGGCGGCACGACGCGCAAGGGCACGGGGCCGCCCGTGACGGTCGAGTGCGCGCACGTGGCGCTCTTCCCCCGGGACGCCTGGTGGACCGCCGAGTTCAACGCCCCGCCGCGGCGCACGGACCTCTACGCGGACATCACCACTCCGCCGCGCTGGCGCTCGGCCGCCGAGGTCACGATGGTCGACCTGGACCTCGACGTCGCCCGTTGGCGCGGGCAGCGCGAGCCGCGGCTGCTGGACGAGGACGAGTTCGCCGAACACCGGCTGCGCTACGGCTACTCGGAGGAGACGGTGGCGCGGGCGACGGCCTCGGCGCAGTGGCTGATGGCGGCGGTGGCGGCGGGCACGGCGCCGTTCGACGGGGCGCACCTGGGGTGGCTGGAGCAGGTGGCGGAGGGCTAGTCCGCCCGTACGCGGGACGGCACACGGCCGCGCGGGAAGCACGCGAAGGGGTGGCCGCCTCGCGGAGGCCACCCCCGGGGTGCGGAGGGGGCGGGCCTTCCCGGCGTGCTAGACGAGGGACATCTCGAACGCCAGCGAGACCTTTCCGCCCTCCGCGACGCGGCTCCCGCCGCACGCCGTCACGGCGGTGATCTCCGGGTCGAGGGCCACCGTCCGGTCGATGTCCTCGACGTCCTCGATGAGCACGGCCCAGTTGCCCTCGTAGTTGTCCGTGCTCCCCGTGACGGAGACGAACCACTGGGTCGGGCCGCTGGACGTGCCCTCCAGCCGGATGGTGTCACCGGGCTCGACGAACGTCTCGTCCCCGCACGCCTGGGCGGACGAGGAGAGCGTCGCCGTGTCCGGGCCGATGTCGTCCACCGCGCGGGGACTGCCGGAAGTGAGCGACATGCGGTAGTGGGTGATGCTGAAGTGTCCGTACTTCTGGATCCGGTCGACGACGATGCACGCCCGGTAGAAGAAGTCCTCCCCTCCGGTCGCGGCGACCGTCGTGTCGATCGGCGTCTGCTGCCCGGAGTCGGAACCGGCCGGGCCGCGGAAGACCACCGTCTCCGGGCCGCCGGCCGTGCCGGCCCGCCGGACGGTCCACTCGCCGGTGCCGTTGGTGAGGTGCCCGGTCAGCCGCGCGCCGGTGTCCGACCTCACCTGGTCGGTGCACCGGGAGTCGCCCGCGCCCAGGGTCTGCCCGGACCCGCCGCCCGCGGTGGCCGGGGTGGCCGCGCTGATCGCGATCAACGCCCCCACCGCGACCACGACGGTCGTGATCCGTCTGCGTAAGCTCATGAGTACTCCGTTCGAAGCCGCTCCTGCCCGGACCCCGCCGTGCGGTGGGGGCCGCACGGGCGGGGAACGGTTCTGGCCTTTACGGATACGCCCCCTGCGCGGGTCCCGTTCACCCCCTCCACGCCTTGTTCGCCGTGGATGGCGCGGCCGGTGACCGCGGCGCGCACCTCCCTCGGCTCCGGCCCGGTGCGGCGGCTCGACCCGGCCTCGCGGCCCCTTCCCCGACCGGTCGGTAACTCTCGCGTCGCGAGGCGTGAATTCGCAGGTCCGGTGTCGGTGGGCCGACCTACCATGGCGGACATGGCCCGATCGCGCAGCCCTCTCGCCCGCCCCGTCCCGACCCGCCCGGCCGGCGGGTGCCGATGACCGCCGGCGTGCCGGGCGGCCCGGTGGCCGATCCGCTGCGGGGGCCGACGCTCGCGGAGTTGCGCCGGCGGACGTCGATGAAGTGGCGGGCGTATCCGCCCGACGTGCTGCCGCTGTGGGTCGCCGAGATGGACACGTCGCTCGCCGAGCCCGTCGCCGAGGCGGTGCGGAGCGCCATCGACCTGGGCGACACGGGGTACGCGACCGTCGGGCCGTACGCGGAGGCGCTGGCGGAGTTCGCGAAGCGGCGCTGGGACTGGCGGGTGCCGGTCGAGCGGATGGCCATCGTGCCGGACGTGATGCTCGGCATCGTCGAGGTGCTGAAGCTGGTCACGGGCCCGGACGACGCCGTCGTCGTCAACTCCCCCGTCTACCCGCCGTTCTACGCCTTCACCGAGAACCTCGGCCGCCGGATCGTCGAGGCCCCGCTCGGCGAGGACCGGCGCCTCGACACCGACGCCCTGGCGGCGGCGTTCGCCGCGGCCCGTTCGGGCGGGCACCGCGCGGCGTACCTGCTGTGCAGCCCGCACAACCCGACCGGCACCGTGCACACCGCCGCCGAGCTGGCGCGGGTCGCCGCGCTCGCCGAGGAGCACGGGGTCCGGGTCGTCGCCGACGAGATCCACGCCCCGCTGGTGCCGCCGGGCACCGGCGCCCGGCACGTGCCGTATCTGACCGTGCCCGGCGCGGGCCGGGGCTTCGCGCTGCTGTCGGCGTCGAAGGCGTGGAACCTCGCGGGGCTCAAGGCGGCGCTGGCCGTCGCGGGCGAGGAGTCGGCCGGTGAGCTGGCGCTGCTGCCCGAGGAGGTCTCGCACGGGGCCAGCCACCTCGGGGCGATCGCGCACGTGGCGGCGCTCCGGCACGGCGGCCCGTGGCTCGACGCGCTGCTCGCCGGGCTGGACGGGAACCGCCGGCTGCTCGGGCGGCTGCTGGCGGAGCGGCTGCCCGGCGTGGAGTACCGCGTCCCGGACGGTACGTTCCTGGCCTGGCTGGACTGCCGCGCACTGGGGCTCGGGGACGACCCCGCCGCGGTGTTCCTGGACCGCGGGCGCGTGGCGCTCGCGTCGGGGATCCAGTTCGGCACGGGCGGCGCGGGCCACGCGCGGCTCAACTTCGCCACCTCGCCGGAGGTGTTGACCGAGGCGGTGGACCGGATGGCCACCGCCGTGGAAGCGTCGACCCAGCCGGGAGGCAGGCCATGACCGACGACGTCACCCGGAACAGGCAGAACGGTTCCGCCCCGCGCAAGCGCGGCCCCGCCGCCCCGCGGGCCGGCTCCGGCGGCAAGTCCCGGCCCGCGCCGCCGCGGCGCCCGGGAGCGGCACACCGGGCGGCGCACCCGCGGGCGGTGCGCCGGACCGCGCGCCCGTCCACGCCTTCCGCGACGACGCCCTCGGCGCGCATGACGCCGTCGCCCTCGCCGCCCTCGTCTGCGACGGCGAGGTCACCGCCGGGGAGCTGGCCCGCGCCGCCGTCGAGCGCATCCGCCTCGTCGACCCCGAGCTGCACGCCGTCGCCGTCCCGGCCTACGACTCGTACGAGACGGACGACACGGCCGCCGGCCCGCTCGCCGGCGTGCCCACGATGCTGAAGGACAACACCGACTACGGCGGCCTGCCCACCGGCCACGGCAGCGCCGCCTTCACCCCCCGCACCGCGCCCCGGCACGCGCCGTTCACACGGCAGTTCCTCAGCACCGGCATGACGTTCCTCGGCAAGACCCGGCTGCCGGAGTTCGGCTTCAACGCCACCACGGAGTACGAGAACGACGAGCCGGTCCGCAACCCCTGGCACCTCTCCTACTCCCCCGGCGGCTCCTCCGGCGGCAGCGCCGCGCTCGTCGCCTCCGGCGCCGTGCCGATCGCCCACGCCAACGACGGCGGCGGCTCCATCCGCATCCCCGCCGCCTGCTGCGGGCTCGTCGGCCTCAAG
This sequence comes from Streptomyces sp. 184, assembly GCF_045781775.1. NCBI lineage: Bacteria > Bacillati > Actinomycetota > Actinomycetes > Kitasatosporales > Streptomycetaceae > Streptomyces > Streptomyces sp. 184. The sequence continues at coordinate 5,270,769 of NZ_CP123230.1, forward strand.
CCGACCCGCGGCCGGGTCGTCCCCAACGAGACGGGCCGCCGGCTGCCCATCGACATGGTCGGCGACGGCGTCCTGAGCCGGTCCGTGCGCGACACCGCCGCGTTCCTCGCCGCCGTCGAACGGCACTGGCGCAACCCGCGCATGCCCCCGCTCGGCCTGGTCGAGGGCCCGGGCTCGCGCCGGCTGCGCATCGGCCTGGTGGCCGAGTCGCCGACCGGCGCGACGACCGACGCCGCCACGCGCGCGGCCGTCGCCGCCGTCGCCACCGCGCTGGAGGGCCAGGGGCACACCGTCGAGCCGTACGCGCTGCCCCTCGACGGCCGCTTCGAGCAGGACTTCATCTCCTACTGGGGCATGCTCGCCTTCCTCGCCGGCGCCGGCGGCCGGTTCATGTACGACCGGCACTTCGACGGCCGCCGGATGGACGGGCTCAGCAAGGGCCTGCGGGCGACGTACCTGCGCCGGATGCACACCACCCCGGCAGTCCTGCGCCGCCTGCGGCGCGCGGCGGACGACGCGTACGACGCGGCCCTCACCCGCTACGACGTGCTGCTCTCCCCCGTCCTCGCGCACACCACCCCGCGGCTCGGGCACCTCTCCCCCAACGTCCCGTACGAGGAGCTGCTGAACCGGCTGCGGGCGTACGTGGCCTTCACCCCGATCAACAACATCAACGGCAGCCCCGCCGTCTCCCTGCCCGCCCCCGCCACCGAGCCGGCCGCGGCGGGCGGCGTACCGGTCGGCGTGATGCTCTCGGCGGCGCACGGCGACGAACGCACGCTGCTGGAGCTGGCCTTCGCCCTGGAGGCCGACCGGCCCTGGCGCCGGATCCAGGACGCCCCGGAGGGCTCGCGACCGTGATGGTCCTCGGAAAGCTGGTGAAGCTGCGCGCGTTCGAGCCCGCGGAGGCGGACGCGCTGTGGCGGTGGAACCACGACCCCGACGTGATGCGCTGGATGGACGACGGCTACGCGGCGTCGCTGGCCCGGGTCCGCCGGCGGCTGGAGGAGCGCGCGCCGAACGCGTACGACGACGTGCTCTACGCGGTCGAGGTGCTGGCCGACGGCGCACTGATCGGCCTCGTCCGGCTGCGCGACGCCGAACCGGAGACGGGCCTGGCCGAGCTGGACCTCTACCTCGGCGAGAAGGACTACTGGGGCCGCGGCTACGCCACGGACGCGCTGCGGGCGATGTGCCGCTTCGGCTTCGAGGACATGCGGCTGCACAAGATCTCGCTGACGGTGGTGACCGAGAACCACGCGGCGATCAGCGTCTACAAGAAGGCGGGCTTCGTGGAGGAGGGCCGGCTGCGGTCCGTGTTCCGGCGGGACGGGCGCTGGTACGACCAGTTCACGATGGGCCTGCTGGAGGGCGAGTTGCTGGACGACAGGCCCTAGCGCCGCGGCGCGCCGTCGGCCCGCACGGCCGCCGGGGCGGGCGCGGCGGCCCGGCGGAGAACGGACCAGGTGCCCGGCCGGGAGTGGCCGGGCACCTGGGTTCGGCGGCGGGGTGGCTTCGGCGTGCCGCCCGTTCGCCGCTCCGGCCCGGGGGCCGGTCCGTCGTCACCGCCCCTCGCGGTGACGACGGGTCTCGGGGCAGCCGGGGCGCGGGCCCCGGCGCCTCATCCGCAGTCGGCCTCGATCGCGCCGGCCGACCAGCGCACGCCGCCCAGGAGGTGGCGTACGAAGTCCGGCTCGGCGTACGACTCGGCGGTGTGGCCGCCGCCGGTGTAGAACGACCGGCCGCCCTCGTACTCCTGGCACCAGGCGATGGGGTGGTCCTCGCCCATCTGCCCGCCGTTGTAGGTCGCCTCGTCGAGCGTGGCGAGCACGTGCGCGGTGTCGCGCGCGTTGGCCCGGTAGTCGTACCACTCGTCGTTGCGGACCCACTGGTCGTCCAGGTGCGCGGTGGCGTCGTGGGCGTGGTCCTCGACGTTCACCGTGGCCTGCTGGATCGCGGGGTGCGAGGCGAACCAGGCGCCGACCAGCTCGCCGTAGAACGGCCAGTCGTACTCGGTGTCGGCGGCGGCGTGGATGCCCATGTAGCCGCCGCCGCCCTGGATGTAGCCCTCGAACGCCGTCTGCTGGGTCGCGTCGAGCACGTCGCCCGTGGTGTGCAGGAAGACGACAGTCTCGTACTGCGACAGGTTCTCCGCGGTGAACGCGCCGGCGTCCTCCGTGGCGGTGACGGTGAAGTCGTTCTCGGTGCCCAGTTGGGTGAGCGCCGCGACGCCCTCGTCGATCGAGTCGTGCCGGAAGCCGGCCGTCTTGGAGAAGACCAGCACGTCGAAGGGGGCTGCTTCCGCGTCCGCCGCGGCCCGCGGCTCCGGGGCCGGGGCCGCCGTCGCGCCGGTCGCCGGCAGCGCCGCCACGGCGCCCAGCAGCATGCATGCCGCGGCCGGGATGGCCAGCCGCCGGGCCCGCCGCCTGGTGTCGGTCACTGTTCGCCTCCGGAGCCGAGGGTGAAGGAGTCGACGGTGAAGGGTGCGTCGCTCGCGCCGGTGAAGACCAGGTGGAGCGTGGTGGTCTCCGCCGGTGCGTCGGCCAGGGTGGCGGTCACGTCCTGGTACGTGTCCGCGCCGCCGGTCGCCGGCACCTCGACGGTGCCGAGCAGCGCGCCGTCCGGCGCGTCGGCGCGTACCTCGATGGTCCCGCCCGCGGCCTCGGCGGCCACGCCGGCGGTGAAGTCGCCGTCCTCGATCAGGTACGGGTCGAACGCGATCCAGTCGCCGTCGTCGATCGCGCCGGCCCGCGAGCCGCCCTCCGCCGTCTCGGCCGACTCGACCTCGACGCCCTCGGTGGTCTTGAAGTGCTCGGCCTGCCGGTGCCGGGGCTGCGCGAGGTGCTGGTCGGTGACGGGGGTGCCGTCCGCGCCGGTGTACTTGGCGGTGAAGACGCCGAAGATGTTGGCGCTCACGTCGTGCCCGCCGTCCTGGGGGGTCTGGAGGGTGCCGGAGCAGCCCGAGGCGGAGGCGAGGTGGTGGGCGTGCGAGTCGTGGCCCAGCAGGTAGTCGAGCGTCACCTTCGAGCAGTCGACCTCACCGCCCTCGGGGTCGGTGACCTCGATCTCGAACGGGACGGCGTCGCCGAACTCGAAGAGCTGCCCGTTGCCGGGGAGCTTCAGCTCCACCGACGCCGCGCTCTCGGCCTTCGGGGTGTCGCTGTCCGCGCCGCCGGCCTTGACGATCTTCGGTTCCTCACCGGCCTTGGCGCCGCCCGCCTGCCCCGCCGGCACGTTCTCGACGCGGTAGAGCGCGCTGGAGGCGTCGCCGCTGCCGAAGCCGGTGCCGTAGTCCAGGACGTACAGTGCACCGTCGGGCCCGAAGGCCATGTCCATCACCTGCGTGCCGGACCAGGGGAAGTTGTTGATGGACTCGACCCCGCCGGAGCCGTCGACCTTGATGTTCTTGATCCAGCGGCGGCCGAACTCGCCGGCGAAGTAGTCGCCGTCGAACTCCTCGGGGAACTTCACGGCCGAGTCGAGACCGGCGTCGTAGTTGTAGACCGGGCCGCCCATCGGGGACTCGGAGCCGTTGCCGAACTCGGGGACGGAGTTGCCGTCGTAGGGGATCCACGCGGCCTGGGCGGGCGGCAGCTCGGTCAGGCCGGTGTTGTGCGGCGAGTTGTTGACGGGGGCGCCGCAGTTGTACGCGCCGCCGGAGGAGCCGTTGCCGAAGTCGTACTCGATGTAGGCGTCGTTGTCGCCGGTGCAGTACGGCCAGCCGAAGTTGCCGGGCTCGGTGATGCGGGCGAACTCGACCTGCCCCGCCGGGCCGCGGGTGCCGCTCGCGACACCGGCGTCGGGGCCGTAGTCGCCGAGGTAGACGGTGCCGGTGGCCTTGTCGACGCTCATCCGGAACGGGTTGCGGAAGCCCATGGCGTAGATCTCGGGCTTCGTCTTGTCCGTGCCGGGCGCGAAGAGGTTGCCGGCCGGGATGTCGTACGAGCCGTCGGCGTTGACCTTGATCCGCAGCACCTTGCCGCGCAGGTCGTTGGTGTTCGCCGAGGAGCGCTGGGCGTCGAACGCCGGGTTCCTATCGCCCCGTTCGTCGATGGGCGAGTAGCCGTCGGAGGCGAACGGGTTGGTGTCGTCACCGGTGGACAGGTACAGGTTGCCCTCGGCGTCGAAGTCGATGTCACCGCCCACGTGGCAGCACTGGCCGCGGGAGGTCGGGACCTCCAGGACGGTGACCTCGCTGCCCATGTCCAGCGTGCCGTTCTCGCTCAGGACGAACCGCGAGAGCCGGTTCACGCCGTCGAAGGGCGCGAAGTCGGCGGGGCTGCCGTTCTCGGGGGCGCCGCCGCCGGGGGTGTTCAGCGGCGGGGCGTAGAAGAGGTAGACGAAGCGGTTGGACTCGAAGCCGGGGTCGGCGGCGACGCCCTGGAGACCTTCCTCGTCGTTGGTGTAGACGGGGAGCTTGCCCGCGACGCTCGTGTCGCCGTTGGCGTTGGTCAGGCGCAGCGTGCCGTCGCGCGCGGTGTGCAGCACAGACCTGTCCGGAAGTACGGCCAGCGACATGGGCTCGCCCATGTCGGGCACGCCCTTGGCCAGCTCCACCTGCCGGAACTCCGCCGCCGCGGCTTGCGGCGGGGCGGCCGTGGCCGTCTGCGTGACGGTGAGCGCAACCACGCCCGTCGTCACGAGCAGGCCGCCTGACAATGCGGCAATGACCTTTCTGACTTTCCTGTGCACGCGCTTCCTCCGTGGAGAGGGTCGGTGGGGGGTTGCACAGGCGCGCGCCGTCGCGCCACGGGGCGGCGTCGTCCGAAAGGAGGGGGGTGACAACGACGCCCCGGTCTGACCGGTCCGCAACAAGTTAACTTCTTTTCCCCACCCTGGGAACTGCTTCGACTCAACCGCAAACAAACTTTATCCACCAAGAGCCCAAAGCTCGGGGAGACTTGGCAGAAGGCCGCCCCGGGCGCCTTCATGTCTCCAAGAAGTGAAGGCAAGGGTGTTGCCGCAGCTTGATCGTCAGGACACTTTCTTTCCGCGTGCCGCGCCGCCCGTCAAGTAATCCGGCTGACGGATCCACGCCCCCGCGACGACAGGTCCCACGCGCCCCGGCCTGCTCAGAACATCACCAGTGCCCGGCCGCCGCGCCCCGCGAGCATCGCGTCGAACGCCGCCGGGATGCCGTCGAGCCCGATGCGCGCGGTGACGAGCCCGCCGAGGTCCAGTTCCCCGGCGCGTACGTGCGCGGCGATGGCGGGCAGGTCGCGGGCCGGGTCGCTGTTGCCGTAGACGCAACCGGCCAGCGTGCGGCCGAAGTAGAACAGCTCCAGCGCGGAGAACGACACCTGCTCCTCCTGCCCGCCGATGCCGACGACCGTCGTCCGCCCGCCGCGGCGGGTGCAGGACCACGCGGTACGTATCGTCTCCGCCCGGCCGACGCACTCGATCGCCACGTCGGCGCCGAACCCGGCCGTCAGCGCGCGGATCCGCTTCGCGGTGGCGCGCTCCGCGTCCGGCGCCGCGAGGACGAAGTCGGTGGCGCCGGCGGCGCGGGCCAGCTCCTCCTTCGCCGGCGACACGTCCACCGCCACGATGGGCCCGGCGCCCGCGATCCGGGCGGCCTGGAGCACGGCGAGCCCCACCCCGCCGGCGCCGAAGACGGCGACCGACTCCCCGGCCCGTACCGCTGCGGCGTGGTGCACGGCGCCCCAGCCGGTGAGCACGGCGCAGCCCAGGAGGGCGGCGTCGGCCAGCGGCACCCCGGCGGGCAGGGGCAGCACGGCGTGCGCGGGGACGACGGTCTCCTCGGCGAAGGCGGCGGTGCCCAGGCCCGGGTACAGGCCGGCGCCGGCGCGGGTGGCGTACGGCTCGGCCGCGGCGGCACCGGCGGCGGCGCACAGCCACGGCTCGGCGAGCCCGCAGAAGTGGCACGCGCCGCAGGACGGCGCCCAGTTGAGCACCACCTCGTCACCCGCGGCCACACCGGTCACCCCCTCGCCGACCTCGACCACGGTGCCGGCGCCCTCGTGGCCGAGCACCGCGGGGACGGGCTGGCGCAGGGTGCCGTTGGCGAGGGAGAGGTCGGAGTGGCAGACGCCGGCGGCGGCGAGCCGGACGCGCACGCGGCCGGGGCCGGGGGCGGGGAGGTCGATGTCGGCGAGTTCGAGCGGGGAGCCGATCGCGGGCAGGACGGCGGCGCGGGTCATCGGAGGGCTCCGTATCTCGGGGGTGCGCGGGTCGGGGGGCGCAGAGGCCGGGGGCGCGGCTGGGCGGACGGGCGGGGGACTTGCCTCAGAGCTGGAGCGACTTGGTGTGCAGGAACTCCGCGAGCCCGGCCACCCCCAGCTCGCGGCCGATCCCGGACCGCTTGTGACCGCCGAACGGCGCCAGCGGGTTGAACCGCCCGCCGTTGATGTCGACCATCCCGGTCTCCATCCGCCGCGCGAAGGCCACCGCCGTCGCCTCGTCGCCCGCCCACACGGCGCCGGCGAGGCCGTAGTCCGTGCCGTTGGCGATGCGCAGGGCGTCGTCCTCGTCCTCGTACGGCATGATCGCCAGCACCGGCCCGAAGATCTCCTCCTGCGCGATGGTCATCTCCGGGGTGACGTCGGCGAAGACGGTGGGCTGGACGAAGTAGCCGCGCTCCCGCCCCGCCGGCGCCCCGGGCCCGCCGGCGAGCAGCAGGGCGCCCTCGGCGACGCCCCGCTCGACGAAGCCGCGGACGCGGTCGCGCTGGGCGGCGCTGACGACGGGGCCGAGGCGGGTGCCGGGGTCGCGCGGGTCGCCGGGGACGTACGTGGCGACGGCGGTGGTGGCCAGGGTGAGCGCCTGGTCGTACGCGGAGCGGTGGACGAGCATCCGGGTCCAGGCGTTGCAGGTCTGTCCGGAGTTGGCCATGACGTTGGCGGCGCCGACGGCGACGGCCCTGGCGAGGTCGGCGCCCGGCAGGATGACGTTCGCGGACTTGCCGCCCAGCTCCAGCGCCACGGGCTTGACCGCCGCACCCGCCGCCGCGGCGACCGCCCGCCCGACGGCCGTCGAGCCGGTGAACGACAGGAAGTCGGTCCCGGGATGTTCCACGAGGGCCCGGCCGGCCTCGGCGCCGAACCCGGTGACGACGTTGACCGCCCCCGGCGGGAAGCCGGCCGCGGCGACGGCCTCGGCGAAGAGCCGGGCGACCAGCGGGGTGTTCTCGGCGGGCTTGAGCACCACGGTGCAGCCGGCGGCCAGCGCGGGGGCGGCCTTGGCGACGATCTGGTGCAGCGGGTAGTTCCACGGCGTGATCGCGCCGACGACGCCCACCGGTTCGTGCAGGACGGTGGAGTTCCCGGCCTTCTCCTCGTACGGGTACGAGGCGCCGATCTCCGCGTACGAGGCGGAGACGGCGACCGGCACCGCGGCGTGCACCTTGCGGCTGAACGCCAGCGGCGCGCCCAGCTCCGCGGTGACCGTCGCGGCGACGTCCTCGGCCCGGGCGGCCAGCGCCTCGCTCAGCGCCCCGACGCGCGCGGCCCGCTCGCCGGGCGGGGTCGCCGCCCAGCCGGGGAACGCGGCGCGGGCGGCGGCGACGGCGGCGTCCACGTCGGCGGCGGTGCCGGCGGGGACGGTGGCGATGACCCGCTCGTCGGCGGGGTCGACGACCTCGATGACGCCGTCGCCGGCGGCGGGCCGCCAGCGGCCATCGAGGAACATGCCGTCGTGAGCCTGCATCGGTACGTCTCCCGGTCGGTTCGGCGGTGTGCGTACGGGCACCAAACTAGCGCCGGTAGTTTTCTGCGCCCAGGCCGTCCGGGCGTGCGGTGGGTCACGCGGGCCGACTGGCGCGGCCGGCGTACACCTGAGACCATTCCTATGGTTCCCCATAGGAATGGCGCAGGGAAGGCGGGCGGTACCACCATGACCAGCAGCGCAGAGCAGGCACGGGCCGAGCGGGCACAGGCAGAGCGAACGCAGGCCGAGCAGGAGCGCGCCGAGCGGGCGCGCAAGACCGCCGGAGGGCTGTCCTACCTCTCCGGGTTCGGCAACCAGCACAGCACCGAGGCCGTCCCCGGCGCCCTGCCCACCGGCCGCAACTCCCCGCAGCGCGCGCCCCTCGGGCTCTACGCCGAGCAGTTGTCCGGCTCCGCGTTCACCGAGCCGCGCGCCCACAACCGGCGCTCCTGGCTCTACCGCATCCGCCCCTCCGCCGCCCACCCCCGCTTCGTCCGCGCCGACAACGGCGCCCTGCGCACCGCCCCGTTCACCGAGGCGGTCCCCGACCCCAACCGGCTGCGCTGGAACCCGCTGCCCGAACCCGCGCCCGGCACCGACTTCCTCGCCGGCCTGTGGACCCTCGGCGGCAACGGCGACGCCACCCAGCGCACCGGCATGGCCATCCACCTCTACGCCGCCAACGCCCCCATGACCCGCGTCTTCTCCGACGCCGACGGCGAACTCCTCGTCGTCCCCGAACACGGCGGCCTGCTGCTGCGCACCGAACTCGGCCTGCTGCACGCCGAGCCCGGCCACGTCGCCCTCGTCCCCCGCGGCGTCCGCTTCCGCGTCGAGCCGCTGACCGCAGGCGCCACGGTGCGCGGCTACGTCTGCGAGAACTACGGCAGCCCCTTCACCCTCCCCGACCTGGGCCCCATCGGCGCCAACGGCCTGGCCAACCCCCGCGACTTCCTCGCCCCGGTCGCGGCGTACGAGGAGACGACGGGACCGGTGGAGGTCGTCAGCAAGTTCTGCGGCAACCTGTGGACGGCCACGTACGACCACTCCCCGCTCGACGTCGTCGCCTGGCACGGCAACCACGTCCCGTACGTCTACGACCTGCACCGCTTCAACGTCATCGGCAGCATCAGCTACGACCACCCCGACCCGTCCATCTTCACCGTCCTCACCTCGCCCTCCGACACCCCGGGCCTCGCGGGCGTCGACTTCGTCGTCTTCGCGCCGCGCTGGCTCGTCGGCGAGGACACCTTCCGGCCGCCGTACTTCCACCGGAACGTGATGAGCGAGTACATGGGCCTCGTCGAGGGCGCGTACGACGCGAAGACCGCCGGACCGGGAGGGTTCGTGCCCGGCGGCGGCTCGCTGCACAACATGATGTCCGCGCACGGCCCCGACCAGGAGACCTTCGACCGGGCCTCGGCGGCCGAGCTGAAGCCGCAGAAGATCGATGACGGGCTGGCGTTCATGTTCGAGACGCGCTGGCCGGTCACGCTCACGCCGCAGGCGCGTGACGCGGAGCACCTTCAGGACGGCTACGACGACGTGTGGCGGGGGCTGCGGCAAGATTTCCGGCCATGACCGGCCTCTTCGCCCCCGACTCCCTCCAGCTCAACCGCAAGCTGCCGCTGTGGTACCAGGTGTCGCAGTCCCTGCGCGCCTCCATCCTCGGCCGCCCCCCGGACGCGCCCCTGCGGCTGCCGACGGAGGAGCAGCTCGCCGCGCACTACGGCGTCAGCGTGCTCACCCTCCGCCAGGCCCTCAAGGAACTGGAGGAGGAGGGCCTGATCACGCGCCACCGCCGGCGCGGCACCTTCATCGAGGAGACGGCCAGGAGCACCACCCCCGTCCGGCTGCTGGGCTCGGTCGACGCGATCGTCGCCCAGCAGTCCGGCGACCGCACGACGCTCCTGGCCCACGGCCCGGCCCCGGTCCCCGCGGACCTCGCCGCGTACTTCCCAGACCTCGGCGAGGCCATGACGTACCGCCGCCTGCGCCACGACGGCGACACCGGCGAACCCACCAACTGGGCCGTCAACACCGTCCGTCCGGAGGCGGCGGCCCGTATCGACCCGGCGGACCTGGAGCGCTGGCCGATGACGAAGGTGCTCCGCGACCGGGCCGGCATCCGCATCGCCCGCATCACGGACACGGTCACCGCCACGCTGGCCGACCCGGAGACGGTCGAGCTGCTGGGCGTCCCGCTGCTGAGCCCGATCCTGCACTACACGGGCGTCTCGTACGACGACGGCGGCAGGGTGGTGGACGTGGCCCGGATCCGCTACCGGGGCGACCGCTTCTCGTTCACCATGACGCTGGAGGCGCCGTAGGGCCCGCGTCGCCGTCACCCGGTGCCGCGGGGGATGTCGCAGCGGGATCGTAGGATGCGAAGCGCCCTGCGGGCGGCTCGGAAGTCGAGGGGAGAACGGTCCATGGGTGGTTCTGCGGACAGTGCCCCGGCCGTGGCGGAGGCCGCCGCTCCCGCCGGCTCGGACGCGGACTCGGCGCCGCTCCTGGCCGACCTGATGCCCTGGGCGGTCGCCCCGCTGCGGCTCGGCCGCGGGTGGGTCATGGCGCCCGACGCCGCATCGCTGCGCACGCGGTGGGACGCGCTCGTACGGGCCGAAGGCGCCGACCGGGACGCGCTCTTCGGACCGAGCAGGGCGCGGACGCCGCACAGCGCCGTGGCCCAGTTGCCCGGGCGGGCGGCCGGGACGGGGCGGCTGGCGCGCGAGTCGGGGCCCTGCCCCGAGCCGGTACGGGTCCTGCACGGCGCGTACGACCAGCGGTGGCTGATCCCCGACAACCGGCTCCTGGACGCCGCCCGCCCCGAGTTGTGGCGCGTCGCCGACGACCGGCAGTTGTTCGCCGTCGAGGCGGGCCACGTCGTGCCGGAGCCCGGCGGGCTCGCCGTGGTCGCGTCCGCGCTGCTGCCGGACGGGCGGTCGCCCGCCGGGCGCCCGGGGCGGATCCGGCCGCTGTACCGGCGGCCCCGGGGCCGGGAGCCCAACATCGCGCCGCGGCTGCTGCGTTGGCTGGGCCGGCGGGTGGGCGGGAAGGTCGCGCCGGAGGACCTGTTCGCCTGGGTGCTGGCTGCCGGACGGGCCACCCCGCGGGGGTGCGCGGTGCCGCTGACCGCGGACGGGGACGCCTGGCGGGCCGGCGTGGCGCGGGGGCGGCGGCTGCTGGACGTGCAGGTGCGCGGCGCCCGCGGCGGCGCGAAGCCGCGACTGCCGGGCGGGCGGCGGCCGTACGTGCGGGCGGCGATACCGGCCCGCCCGGCGGAGGTGTCGTACGACCCGGAGGAGGAGGCGCTGCTCCTGGGCGAGGGGCGCGTCTCGCCGGTGCCGCGGGGCGCGTGGGAGTTCACGGAGGGCGGCGTCCCCGTGCTGGAGCAGTGGCTCTCCGCACGGCTGGAGCCGGCGGAGCCGGGGACGCTGGCGGCGATACGGCCGGCGGCGTGGCCGCAGGAGTGGACGTCGGAGCTGCTGGAGCTGATCACGGTGCTGGCGCTGCTCGCGGAGGCGGCGGAGCCCGGGGCGTACGAGGAGGCCGACGCGTCCGGCGCGGAGATCACGGCGGCGGAGCTGCACGAGGCGGGCATCCTCCCCGCCCCCGCGTCGGCACGCCGCCCGGCGTCGGTGCTGGACCACCACGAGGAGGGCCCGGAGGGCCAGTTCGCCCTGCTCTGAGCGCGGCCCGGTGCGCCCGGCGGCGCGTCCGCGGCTAGCGGGTGACCGCGTCGAGGGCGTCGGTGACGCCCGCGCCGTAGAAGCCGTTGCGGCAGAGATACACGACAGAGGAGCGTGATCTCCCGGGCGGGGCGCGTTTCAGGGGTGCCGCGGACCGACTCCGCGGAGGCGGCGGCGGAACCCGTCAGTCCGATCCGCCCGGCGCCCCGCCGTCCGGCACCTCGCCGTCAGCCGCCCCGCTGCCCGACGCCGCGAAGCCGTCGAGTACCCGTCCCAGCATCCGCCGGAACGCCTCCTCGTAGTCCCCCGGTTCGGCCGCCGACGCCAGCGCCGCCGCCAGGTGCGGGTACTCCCCGGTCCCCAGCTCCCCCGCCAGATACGCTCCCCGGACCGCCTGTTCCTCCGCCTCGCTCCACGGCAGTGCCCGGGCCCGCTCGGCGAGGGCGATCTCGAAGGTCACGTAGCTGGTCACCGACGCGGTGACCATCGCGACCAGCTCCATCTTCGTGCCCGGCGGCACGTCCAGGCCCGCCAGGGCGGCGAGGAACCGGTCGAGGTAGCGCAGCGTGTGGGGGGTGAAGCCGTACGCCGCGCTCGCGGTGAGCCGCGGCAGCCAGGGGTGCCGGCGCATCAGCTCCCGCGACTGCTCCGCCAGCGCCAGCACGTCGGCGCGCCAGTCGCCGGTGAGCGGCGCCGACAGGTCGTACTCGGCGCTTGCCGCGTCGACCATCAGCTCGTGCAGGTCCTCCTTGCGGGGCACGTAGTTGTAGAGCGACATGGTGCCGCTGCCGATCTCGGCGGCGACGCGCCGCATGGAGACCGCGTCGAGCCCGTCCGCGTCGGCGATGCGTACCGCGGCGGCGGCGATCGCGGCGCGGCTGTGCGCGGGGCGCGGGCCGCGGCCGGCGCGCTCGGGGCGGGTCCAGATCACCTCGGGGGTCGCGCCGCGCGCCGGCCCGTCGGTGGCTCGTCCGCTGGCTGCCATCGCTTCCCTTCCCACGGGCCGTCGGCCGCCGGTTTACGTACAGCGTACCGAGTCGGTTATGCTCGGCGGCATGACAACTACGTACGCTGTACTTAGTGAGGGCCTGGAGAAGCGCTACGGCGACGTCCACGCCCTCCGCGGCCTCGACCTCGCCCTCCCCGAGGGCACCGTCTGCGGGCTCCTCGGCCCCAACGGCGCCGGCAAGACCACCGCCGTGCGCGTGCTGACCACGCTCGCCCCGCCGGACGGCGGCAGCGCCCGGGTCGCCGGGCACGACGTCGCCGCCGAACCGGCCGCCGTGCGCCGGGCCATAGGCGTCACCGGGCAGGCCACGTCCGTGGACGACGACCTGTCGGGGCGGGAGAACCTGCGCCTCTTCGCCCGGCTGCTGCGGCTGCGCGGGCCGGCCGGGCGGGAGCGGGCGGACGAGCTGCTGGAGCGGTTCGGCCTCGCCGACGCCGCCGACCGGCCGGCCCGTACGTACTCCGGCGGCATGCGGCGGCGGCTCGACCTGGCGGCGAGCCTGCTGTCCCGGCCACAGGTGCTCTTCCTCGACGAGCCGACCACCGGGCTCGACCCGGCCAGCCGCGAGCAGATCTGGGCGGCCGTGCGCGAGCTGGCGGCGGCGGGCACGACGGTGCTGCTGACGACGCAGTACCTGGAGGAGGCGGACCGGCTGGCGGACTCGGTGGTGGTCGTCGACCACGGCCGGGCGGCCGTCACCGGCACGCCGGACGAGCTGAAGCGGCGCGCCGGCGCGTACGCGGAGGTGGTCGTGGCCGACGAGGCGGCGCTCGCGGCGGCGGCCGTGGTGCTCGGGCCGCTGACCGGCGGCGAACCGCGGCTGGACGCGGAGCGGCGCGCGGTGGGGGCGGCGGCGTTCGACCCCGCTCTGACGCTGCCGCGCATGGTGCGGGAGCTGGACGCGGCGGGCGTGCCGGTGGTCGACGCGACGCTGCGCAGGCCGACGCTCGACGAGGTGTTCCTGCGGCTCACGGGCGCGGACGGCGCCGCGAGCACCGGCCCGCAGACGAAGGAGGCGGCGGCATGAGCGATCTCGCGTACGACGGCATGGCCATGGTCGGCCGCCAGTTGCAGCGCGCCCGGCGCAACCCCGGGCTGCTCGTCATCACCCAGGTGATGCCGCTGACGCTGCTGCTCTTCTTCGGCTACGTCTTCGGCAACTCCGTCTCACTGCCCGGCGACGCCGACTACCGGACGTACATCGTCCCAGGCCTCTTCGCCACCACCGCCGCCGGCGGCCTGGTCACCGGCATGCTCCAGGCGGCCGTCGACACCGGCCGCGGGGTGACCGAGCGCTTCCGGGCGCTGCCGATCAGCCGGGCGGCGGTGCCGCTGGGGCACGCGGTCGCGGACGTGCTGCTGTTCGCCGTCGGGCTGGTACCGCTGGTCGCGGTGGGCTACGCCGTGGGCTGGCGGAACGACGGCGGCGCGGCGGCGACGGCCGGGGCGCTGGGGCTGCTGCTCCTGTTGCGGTTCACCTCGGCGTGGATCGGGATCCACCTCGGCACGGTGGTCGGCAACGAGGAGGCGGCGGGGCAGTTGGCGAGCGCCACGTTCGTGCTGCAACTGCTCTCCAACGCCTACGTGCCGACCCACGGCATGCCCGGGTGGCTGCGGGCGACGGTGGAGTGGAACCCGCTCAGCGCGTACGTCACGGCCGTGCGGGACCTGACGGGCAGCGCCCCGCCGGGGCTGGACGACGCGGCGGGCGCGGCCTGGCCGATGACGCATCCGGTGGCGGCGGCGCTGTGCTGGTCGGTGGTGCTGCTGGCGGTGTTCGTCCCGCTGGCGGTGCGGCGCAGCGCGCGGGGACGGGGCTGAGGAGAAGGGCGCGCGGGCGCGCGTTCGAGATCCTGCTCGTGCGCGTCCTGCTCGGGCGGGATCCTGCTCCGCAGCCGGTGCGGGATCCGGGCGTACGCGGGCAGCAATCAGGGCGGGCGCGGCATGCCGGGTCGCCGCGCCCGCCCTGATACAGGCTGTCCGTCAGCTCCGGCGGTTGCCGAAGAGGGTGCGCCGCAGCTTCCGCAGCGGAGCGAAGAGGGAAACGCGCGCCATACGGCCCGGCTTCGCGGCCCTGTCCTCGCGTGCGGTCAGCTCACGCATCAGCATGGTGGCGCTGTCCGTGTCCCCCTGGGGGGCGGCGGGTCCGCCGAGCACGGCTAGATGCCGGTCGACGCGTGCCCGCGACGCCGTGCTCCCGCAGTTGATCGCAGGAACTCGCGCCTTGCCGCGCATTGCTATCTGGTCCATGACACTCCCCACCCTTACGAGGGCTCCCGGCCCGGGCAGGCCAACCCTATCGTCTGCCTGCGTCACATGCGCATCCCCCACAGGGGAATCATCCCCAATTCCCGCCCCAGAACGCGGTCTTGACCTGGAGAACCGTTTCATCTGGCCGGTTTCCGCCCCTCGCCGGTGGGCTGCCCTCCGCTTCTTCCGGTTCCTCCGATTCCTCCGCTTCCCGTGCCCGGCGCGGCGCGGCGCCTACGACGCCGGGGACGCGGAGGCGGGGTCCTGGTCGGGGTCGTCGGCCAGCGGCCACTGGCGCCAGAAGCCGTTGAGGCTGTCGTAGCCGTACAGCGGGCGGTCCTTGATCGCGCTGGTACGGAACGGGGCACCGCGGTCGTCGATGCGGACGACGCCGGAGTCGTCGCCGCTGCTCCACT
This sequence comes from Streptomyces sp. 184, assembly GCF_045781775.1. Lineage (NCBI taxonomy): Bacteria > Bacillati > Actinomycetota > Actinomycetes > Kitasatosporales > Streptomycetaceae > Streptomyces > Streptomyces sp. 184. The sequence goes on from NZ_CP123230.1 coordinate 5,285,801, forward strand.
CGACCTCCAGATACCAGCGGACGTCGTGGTCCTCGGTGTTGGCGTACACCAGGAGGGACAGCGGGTCGTCGGCCGTGACGCGGTACGGGAGGGCGGGGGGATCCCACGTCTGCGTGGAGTCGCCGCCCTTGCGCGGCTTGAGAAGGGGGCGGGGGACGTCGAGGTCGACGCTGTACGCCGCCTCGGTGACCTCGCCGCCGCAGCCGTCGGACATCGCGAACGCGCTCCACGGCAGCGGCGAGCCGGTCGCGGTCTTGCGGACGTGCACGGCGGTGATGGTCACCGGCTCGTCGCCGCGGGGCTCGATGGCGGCCTCGATGTTCGTCGTGCCGCCGTGGACGGCGCCCTGGCTGGAGGCCCACGCCTCGGCGTCCTGCGCCATCGGCGGCGGCGGTACGTCGCCGGGCGACTTGTCGACGACGTAGCGGTGGTCGCAGCCGGACTCCCAGACATGGGAGCGCACGGACCACGCGAGGGGGGTTCGGGCGGCGGGCTCGGCCCCCTCCTCGGCGGTGGCGCCGCCCTTGCGGGGCGCCGCGCCGGGCCGGTCCTTGCCGCCCGCACCGCCGCCGGCAGGCGAGGGCTTGCGCCGCTCGGACGGCTTGTCCGATCCGCCCTTCGCCGCGCTCTCGCCCCCCTTCGCTCCCCCGCCGCCGCGGCTCCCGTCCGCCAACGCGGCGCTCTCGGGCCCTTCCCCGCCGCCGGCCCGGCCCTCGCCGATGGAGCCGCTGGAGGCGGTGGCGACGACGGCGAACACCGCGACGGCAGCCGCGCCGGCCACGGGCAGCAGCACACGCCGCCGCCGGTACCACCGGCCGCGGGCCCCGGCGGCGGGCCGGGCACCGTCCGGCAGGGCGGTGCCGCCGGAGCCGCCCGTAGCGGAGGGGGCAGGGGCGGAGTCAGGGGCGGGGACTGCGGCGGAGGCAGGGGTGCCGCCGAAGGCCGACGGGCCCTCGGAATCGCCGGATCCGGACGTGTCGGGGTCCTTTGCGGCAGAGTCCGCGCCGGGCCGGGTCGCGGACCGCGCGGCGGAGCCGCGCACCTTCGGCGCGTCGGCGGTCGCGGCGGCCGGGTCGGCCGGGTTGCCGGCCGCGGCGGCGCTACGTCCCCGGGGTCCGTCCGGCGCGGTCGGCTGCCCGTCCCGCGCCGAAGGCGCCGGAGCGGGCGCGCCGTTCGCGTCGGCGGCGGCATCGCCGGAGGCCCCGCCGGACCGGCGGGCCGCGTCGCCCCGCTCCGCGCCGGCCCCACCGCGCGCCGCAGAAGCGGAAGCCAGGCCACCGGCCCGGCCCGCCCGCGCCTTCGCCGCCCACGACGGCGTCGTACCGTCGCCCGCGCCCGCCGCGGGCGCTCCGCGCTTCGCCGGACCGGAACCCCGGCCTCCGTCCCGGCCCGGGTCTTCTCCCGCGGGCGAGGACGGAGTCCCCCGGCGGGTGCCGTGTGCGCGGTGCCAGCGGCGGTGGAGTTCGACCAACTCGTCGGGCGTGGCCCCGCAGAGGCGCGCCAGGTGCTCCGCGGGGGCGTAGCTCGCGGGGACCGCGTCGCCGTTGCAGTAGCGGTGGAGGGTCGAAGTGCTCACGTGCAGGCGGGCCGCCAGCGAGCCGTAGCTGCGCCCCGAGCGCTGCTTCAACTCGCGCAGCAGCGCCGCGAATTTCTCCGTGGCCGCGTCCGTCACGTCCCGCCCCCCGTTCCGACCGTTCCACCCTAGTGCCGTTTGCGCTGGTGGGTGGTCGGATTCCCGTTCCAGCTTCCCGTTTCGACGCCGTTCGCTTGCGACCGGTTCCTTCCGCCGCGCAGGCTTGTCCCCAAGCACCAAGCCAAGCGCCCCAGCACCGAAGCGGCGCGGCGCCGGGCGGAGTACGGGGGTATCCGCTCGGTGCCGCGCGACGGCCTCCCGGGCCGGGCCGGTTCGCGGGCGGCTCCGGGGTGCGGTCTGCGCAGTCGTCGGCTCGGCCCTTGGTGGGCCTCGTCGGCCGGGCCGCTGCGCATCGACCGCCCGCCCGGCGCCGCCACACGCGCGAACAGCGGTCCGGCCCGGGTGACGAGGCCCCAGGTTCGGCGTGTACCCCCGAGGACCCGGACCGGGTCCGCCCGGTGGGGTCCTACGCGCCGGCGTAGGCGGCGCGCAGCGCCTCTTCCACCGCGGTCAGCGCGGTTCCGTGGTCGAGTCCGAGGCGCTGCGCCCGCTGCGCGTACACCTGTGCCGCCGCGGCCGCCTCGCGCTGTGCGGCGTCGCCCGCGGCGGCGACGAAGCTGCCGTGCCGGCCGCGGGTCTCGATCACCCCGTCGCTCTCCAGCGCGCGGTACGCCTTGGCGACGGTGTTGGGGGCGAGGCCCAGTTGCTCGGCGAGGCCGCGCACGGTGGGCAGCTTGGTGCCGGCCGGGAGCACGCCGCCGCGCGCCTGGGCGGAGATCTGGGCGCGCACCTGCTCGTACGGTGCTTCGGGCGCCTGCTGGTCGACGAAAATCTGGATGGTCACGGACTCATTGTGGTCCGCCGCGCGAAATTCGCACGACAGCGGCACCCCCGTCGCCGTAGCGTGCGGCGCCATGAGTGTGCTCGTACGGGACTTCCGCCCCGAGGACGCCGACGCTGTCGCCGGCGTGCAGCGCGCGGCCGTGCCGTTCTTCGTCACCACCGCCGAGTCGGTGATCTGGAAGGTGGCCTCGGCCCCGCCGCAGAAGCGGCTGAGGCAGTTGGTCGCCGAGGTCGACGGGCAGATCGTCGGCGAGGCCGAGGCGTACGTCCCGTACGACAGCAGCATCCCGGGGCAGGGCATCACCCACCCGCACGTGCACCCCGCGCACACCGGCCGCGGCGCCGGCACCGCGCTGGTCGCGGCGGCCGAGGCGCACCTCGTCGCGCAGGGCGCGACCACCGCGTACACCTGGGCGTACGACACCGAGCGCGACCTCGGCTTCGCCGAGCGGCGCGGCTACCGGCGGGGGCGCTCCGGGCAGATCCTCCACCTCGACCTGCGCGCCCCGCTCCCGCCGCGGCCCGAGCCGGCGGCGGGCGCGGGCGTGGAGCTGCGCCCGTTCACGGACTTCGCCGCCGATCCGCGGCCGCTGTACGAGGCGGACGCGGAGGCCGCCGCGGACGAGCCGAGCGACACCCCGGCCGACGCCATGACGTACGAGAGCTGGCTCGACCACACCTGGCGCGAGCCGCTGCTCGACCACGAGCTGACGATCGTCGCCCTGGTGGCCGGCGAGGTGGCGGCGTTCAGCCTGGCGGAGACCGACGGGCGCGAGCGCTACCTGTCCGGGATGACCGGCACCCGGCGCGCGTTCCGCGGCCGGGGGCTGGCGAAGCTCGCCAAGCACGAGTCGCTGCGGCGGGCGCGCGCGGCCGGGTACACCGACGCGTACACGGGCAACGACAGCGACAACGCGCCGATGCTCGCCGTCAACCGCTGGCTGGGCTACCTGCCGTCCGCCGTCGAGTGGCGCTGCATCAAGGACCTCTGAGCCCCCTGCCGCTGCGGACCGGCCGCTCTCACCGCGGACCCTCCCCCGGCGGGCCGTCCGTCTGCGGCAGCAGCACCGCCCGGTCCGGCACCCCCGGGTCGTACGCGATGGGGTCGTCCGCCTCGTGCCAGTGCAGCGCGAACCGCTTCCCCGCCCGGTACGCCTCCAGGCCCGCCCGGCAGTACGCCACCATGTCGTCCGGCAGGGCGGCCAGCGGATACCAGCCGATGCCCGCGCACTTGTCCGGCTCGGCGTTCACCGGCCGGGCGCCGGGCGGCAGCTCGGCGGCGAAGAACCACCCCATCCGGGGCCGGCCCGCGGGCGACTTGTGCTGCATGACGAGCGCCGCCTCGACCTTCTCCGGGTCGAGCACGAGCCCGATCTCCTCGGCGGCCTCGCGCACCATCGCGGCGCGCACGTCCTCGCCCTCCTCCAGGTGGCCGCTGGGCAGGTTCAGCAGGCCGTCCGCGTAGCCCGTGCCGGACCGGCGGGCGAGCAGCACCTCCGGTGCGGGAGCGCGCCGGAGCAGCAGCAGGTGCACGTCCACGATCTCCTGGTGCCGGTGGGGCCGTTCACGCCGGGGCGCCCGGTCCTGCGGTGCGGTCTCCGCCGCTTCTGCGCTCATGCGCCGATCATCGCAGCCGCCACCGACACCGCCCTCCTCGGTGACCGCGGCGGCTCCGCTCCCGCGGCGACCGCCGGGCGGCCGGGGTTCCCGCCGGCCGCCCGGGTGTTCGCTCTCAGCAGTCGTACAGCGAGTTTGCGTGGACCTTCTCGCAGTAGCGGACGTGCAGGTGGTTGTCGTGGTTGGCGTACTGCGTGACAAGGCCCTCGGAGATGAGCTGCGGATCGTTGAAGAAGATCAGCTTGATGTGTCCGGGGGCCGACGCGCGGATGGCCTTGACCAGTTCGCGGGTCGCCGCGCGGTCGTACGTGCCCGACTGCCACGTGATCCGCCCGGCCGTGCACTGCGCCGAGTCCGTGCGGATCGGCCAGACGTCGAAGTCGAGCCCCAGTTCGTGGCTGGCGTGGCCGGGGATGTCGCCGCCGTGCTCGAACCCGCTGTCGCCGACGGGCAGCTTGCCGTTGCCGGTGCCGGCGAACGAGGCGGCGGCGGCCTCCAGTTGGGCAACGGCGGCGGAGGTGCCCCAGTGGGCGTTCGCGTTGCCGTCCGGGCTCTGGCCGCACATCGCGCTGCCGAAGCTCGTGTTCTCGTAGTGCCAGAGCAGGTTCTTCCAGGTGGTGGGGCCGACGATGCCGTCCACACCGATGCTCGCGTGGCCCTGGAAGGTCCGTACGGCCGCGGTCGTGGCGGCGTCGAAGGTACCGCTGACCGTGAGCCCGGCGCCGCGCTTGGCGTTGAGCGCGGTCTGGAGTGCCCTGACGGCCCCGCCGGTGTCGCCCTGCCGGATCGTCGGGGTCAGCGCGCCCCAGGTCTGCGGGCCGACGATGCCGTCGACGCCCAGGCCCTTGTCGCCCTGGAACTCGCGCACGGCGGTCGTCGTGGCGGGTCCGAAGATCCCGTCCGCCGTCGCCGGCACGCCCTGTGCGGTCAGCAGGTGTTGCAGCGCGAGCACGTCGGTGCCCCTGTTGCCGCTGCTCTGGGTCGGGAAGGCGGCCTGCGGGTAGGCGGACGCCGGCGAGCCGAGGCCCAGCAGCAGCGCGGCCACGGTGGCGACCAGCGCGGCCAGCCGGAACAGCGGTCTGCGCGGCCGGTGCCCCGCCCGTCGCCCCGTCCGTTGCCTCGCCCGTTGCTCCGTCGGATTCGTCGTTCGTTTCCTCATCGCGTTCTCCCTCACGTTCTCGTCCGCGGGATCGCCGGTCACTTGCCCGCCTGAAGGGCGCCCCAGGTCGCCGGGCCGACGATGCCGTCCACCCCGAGCCCGCGTGCGCTCTGGTAGTCGCGTACGGCCGTCTGCGTGTTCGGGCCGAAGATGCCGTCGATGCCGACGGTGCGGCCGAGGGCGGCGGTCAGGGCGCGCTGGAGCCGCGTGACGGCCTCGCCGGTGGAGCCGTTCTGAAGGGTGGGGGTGCTGCCGCGGGCCAGCAGCGCGGTCCAGGTGCGGGGGCCGACGACGCCGTCCGCGGTCAGGCCCCTGGAGGTCTGGAACGCCTTCGCGGCGGCCACGGTGCCGGCGTCGAACGTGCCGGTCGGGGTGGTGCCGCCGGGGTCGTGGCCGGCGGCCTCAAGGAGGCACTGGGCGGCGTCGACCAGGGCGCCGGTCGAGCCGGAGCGGACGGTTCCGTAGGCGTTGAAGCTCAGGTTGGCGGTGGTGCAGGTGACGGGCGGCGGGGTGCCCTTGCCGACGTCGAGGTAGTTGCGGTCGATGTGCAGGCGCTGGCCGCCGTACGTCTCGTAGACCTCGCCGACGTACTGGTGGATGCGCTGGTGGCCGGCCCAGTAGGCGTCGGGGACGTACGAGCCGGCGTCGGTGTCGGCGACGCCGTTCCACCAGGCGAACCACAGGTGGTCCACGCGCAGGTAGCGGGTGTCGTCGTAGACGCTCGCCGCGTCGCGGACGCCGGAGGAGGCGCTGGAGTACAGGCCGGAGAGGTAGCCCTTGGCGTGCAGCGCCTCGGTCCAGCCGGAGACGTAGCTCATGACCGCGGCCTTGCAGGAGGCGGTGGAGGTGTAGCCCTCGATGTCGGAGTAGAGGGCGCTGCCGGCCGGGATGCCGAGGCTCTGGGCGGCGGTCACGGAGGCGTTGGCGGCGCTCGCGCCCTGGGCGCGGGCGGTGACGGGGTCGGCGGACATCTTGTTGGAGAAGTTGGAGCAGGGCGCCTGGCGGCCGACGTCGATGGGGATGAGGTGCCAGCCCTTGTTCGTCTGGTTCGTCACCCAGCTCGCGGTCAGGTTGGGCTGCGCGCAGGCGCGGGTGGAGCCGGAGATGTAGACGCCCACGGCGCGGTACGGAGAGGCGGCGAGCCAGGCGTCCATGGCGGTCTGCGACGGCGCGGCGCAGGCGTCGAAGCCCTGGCCGCGGAAGTCGCCGGGCTGCGGGCCCGCGGCGGCCGTCGGCCGCGCGTCGCCGCCGGACGCGTCGCGGGCGGCGGGCAGTTCGGTGCGCTGGGCGCCGGCGGTCAGCTCGGCGGTGGCGAGTACGTCGCGTACCAAGCCCTCGGTCGCGGGCGCGTGCGCCGCGGTGACCAGGACCCCCGCGTCCTCGACGGCCACCTGGATCACGCTGTCGCGGGACTTCGCGGCCGGCGCCGTCGCGCTGCCGCGCGGGGCGACGGCGGTGGCCGCGGTGGTCTGCCGGGCGGCTGCGGCGTCGAGGGGTGCCACGACGATTCCGGCGGTACGGCCCTTGAGGCCGGGCGGGCAGGCGCTCTGGTCGCCGGGCGCGCCGAGGTAGACGGCGGGGCGGTCGAAGCGCACGCACGCGCCCGGGTCCGCGGCGAGGTGGACGACCCGCCAGCCCGCGGGGACGGTGACCCGGTAGCCGCGGTAGTCGACGGTTCTGCCGGTGTCGGGCGGGGGTTCGGCCGCGGCGGGACCCGCGGCGGCGAGCCCGCCGAGGGTCACGAGGGCCGCCAGGCCCGCGAGCAGGGTCCGCCAGGACCCCGTACGGCTGCGTGACATCGCGAATCGCTCTCCTAGTCCGGTGGGGGCCCCGGTGGGTGCTCCGCGGACCGGCACGGGTCTTCGGGGACCGCCGCGGAGCACCGTGGGGGCTCCGGTGGCCGGCGGGGGTGCGCCGGTGGCGGGGACGACGGGTGCGCCACGTGTCTACGCGATGGCCGGAGCGCGGCGGTTGCGCGACGGTTGCGCGGCCCCTGCCTGCCACGACACGGGTGACCTTGACATGTACCGCCCAGTACAAGGATGGTGACGCCGGAGCAGCTCACGACGACCGTGACCAGGGGACGGTGTGATGCGCTATCGGGTCCTCGGCAGGCTCGACGTCTGCAACGGCACGCGGTGGATCCCGCTGAACGCCGCGAAGCAGCGCGCCCTGCTCGCCCATCTGCTCATCAACGCGGGCCGGTTCGTCCCCGCCGACGCGCTCATCGCCGAGCTGTGGGGCGACGACGTACCGGACTCCGCCGCCAAGTCCCTCCAGGTCTACGTGCACCGGCTGCGCCGCGCCCTGGCCGGCGACCCGGAGACGCTGTTCACCCGCCCCGGCGGCTACGAGCTGGCCGTGGAGCCCGACGGCACCGACGCCGCCCGCTTCGCGACGCTCGCCGCCGCCGGGCACGCGGAGCTGGCCGACCGGCGCCCGGGCGCGGCCGTGGAGACGCTGACGGAGGCGCTGGAGCTGTGGCGCGGCCCGGCGTTCGCCGACGTGCCGGCCACCGATGCCGTACGGGCCGAGGCCGCGCGTCTGGAGGAGTGCCGGCTGACGGCGTGGGAGGACCTGGCCGACGCGAAGCTGGCCGTGGGCCGGCACCCGGAGCTGGCCGCGGAGTTGGGCGCGCTGCTCGCGCAGCACCCGCTGCGGGAGCCGCTGTGGGGCCGGCTGATGCTGGCGCTGCACCGCGCGGGGCGGCGCTCGGATGCGCTGCGCACGTACGCGCGGGCCCGCCGGGTGCTGGCCGACGAACTGGGCGTGGAGCCGGGTGCGCAGCTTCAGCAGGTGCACGCGGCGGTGCTGGCGGGCGGCCCCGAGCCGGCGCCGCGGCACGAGGTCGCGGAGCGGCCGGCGTACTGCCAGCTTCCGGCGCGTATCCCGGACTTCGTGGGGCGGCGCGAGCAGTTGGTGCAGGTGCTGCGGTGGCTGGGGCGGCCGGAGGGGGCACCGGACGCGGGCGCCGGGGCCGGGGCGGCGGCCGTCGCCGGGCCGCCGGATCATGCGGCGAACGGCTTCGACGCGTGGCAGGTCGACGCGCGTCACCCCGCGCCGCGCACCGTCCTCGTCACCGGGGTCGCGGGCGCCGGCAAGTCCACGTTCGCCGTGCACGCCGCGCATCTGCTCCGCGACGCCTTCCCCGACGGCCAGTTGCACGCCGACCTGCGGACCGCGGCGGGGCGTCCGGCCGACACCGGCGACGTCCTGGCCTCCCTGCTCAAGACCCTCGGCATGACCGGCGCCGGCATCCCCGGGAGCATGGAGGAGCGGGCCCGGCGCTACCGCGCGGAGCTGGCCGACCGCCGCGTGCTCGTCGTCCTCGACAACGCCGACTGCGAGCGGCAGATACGCCCCCTGCTGCCCGGCACCGGCGACAGCGCGGTGCTCGTCACCAGCCGCGCCGGGCTCGCCGGGCTCGAAGGCGCGCTCCGCGTCGGACTGGGCCTGCTCAGCGACGCGGAGGCGCTGGAGCTGCTGGCGCGGGCGGCCGGCGACGACCGTACGCGCCGGGACCCCGAGGTCGCCGCGCGGATCGCGGCGCAGTGCGGCAACCTGCCGCTCGCGCTGCGCATCGCGGGCGCCCGGCTGGCGACCCGGCGGCATCTGTCGCTGCCCCGGCTGGCGGACGCGCTGGCCGACGAGCGGCGGCGGCTGGACGAGCTGGTCGCGGGCGACCTGGAGGTACGGGCCAGCGTCGCGCTGGGCTACGCGGCCCTCGACCCCGTGGCGCAGCGGGCGTTCCGGCTCCTCGGGCTGCTGGACGTACCGACGGTGCCCGGCTGGGTGGTCGCCGCGCTCCTCGGCGACGCACCGGCGGGCGGCGCGGCGGCGGACGGCACGGGGCAGGGCACGTCGGCGCAGGACGGCGCGGCGCAGGGCACGTCAGCGCCGGTCGGGTCGGCACAGGGAGACCCGGAAGCCGTCGCCGAGCGGTCCCTCGACGCGCTCGTCGACAACCACCTCGTCGAGGTCCACGCCCCCGACCCCGCCGCGGAACCCCGCTACCGCCTCCACGACCTCCTGCGCCTCTACGCCCGCGAGCGCGCCCACGCCCAGGAGCCGGCCGCAGAACGGGCCGCCGCGCTCGGCCGCGTACACACCGCGTACCTCGACCTCGCCCGCCGCGCCGACGACTCCCTGTCCTCCGGCTTCTCCGGCCGCGTCCGGGTCCCGGCGCCCCGCCACCGCCCCCCGGCGGCGGAGGCGGCCCGGGTCGGGGCCGAGCCGCTGGCCTGGCTGGAGGCCGAACGGACCACGCTCCGCGCCCTCGTCCGCCAGGCGGCCGAGGCCGGCGAGGCCGGCACCGCGTGGCGGCTGGCGGCGGCGCTGGCGGCGTTCTTCGAGTCCTCCGCGCACTTCGACGACTGGCGCGAGACGCACCGTACGGCGCTGGCGGCGGCGACCGCGGCCGGCGACCGGCTCGGCGTGGCCGTCCTGCACCGCAACCTGGGCGAGCTGGAGACCGTGCAGGACCACTACGGGGAGGCGGTGGTGGCGTTCAAGCGGTCGCTGAAGGAGTTCGCGGCGCTGGACCCGCCCCGGCCGGCCCCGCACGCCAAGTCCGCCGCCCATCCCCGCGACACCCGCCGGGACGGCCGCCCGGAGGCCGGGACCGGGACCCACCACCCCGCCGAGTCCGCGGCGGCGGCGGGCCTCGGCGTGCTGCTGCGGCTGCGCGGGCAGTACGCGCAGGCCGCCGCCTGTCTGCGGCGCGGCATCGAACGGGCCAGGGCCGGCGGCAACGTGCGGTCCGAGGCGTACGCCCGCTGCGGCCTCGGCAGCGTCCATCTGGAGTGCGGCGAACCGGGCGCCGCCCGGCGCGAGTTCGAACGGGCGCTGGCCCTGGCGCAGCAGGACGGCTACCGGCACGGCGAGGCGTCCGCCGAGCGCAACCTCGGCCTCGCGGACCTCGCGGTCGGCCGCGTGCACTCCGCCGCGGCGCGGATGCTGCGGAGCTGCGAGCTGGCGGTGGAGAACGGCGACCGGGTGGGCGAGGTGCACGCGCTCCAGTGGCTCGGGCATCTGACGGACGTGGCCGGGGAGCCGGCGCGGGCGGAGCGGATGCTCGACGAGAGCCTGGCCGCGTACCGGAGGTTCGGCGAGCGGTTCGGCGAGGCGCTGACGCTGCGCGCGCAGGCCGACCTGCTGCTGCACGCGCACCGGCCGGCGGAGGCCAAGGCGACGGCGCGGCAGGCACTGTCGATCTGGCGACACCTCGACACCCCGTACTGGACGTCCCGGACGCTCGACGTGCTCGCCGCCGCGCACGCGGCGGCGGGCGGCGCGGGGGGTGAGGTGGCCGCCGCCCGGGTACGTCGTCAGTCCTCGGCTCTACGCGCGTCAGTCGGCCTGTCCGCGGCCCTGCGCGCACCGGTTGCGGCGGGCCGCCGCCTCGGCGGGCACCTCACGCCGACCCCGGACCCGTCCCCCGCGGTCCGCACCCCGCGGGGGCCGCTGCGGGTGGGGGCGGAGAGCCGCTGAGGCGACGGGCGAGCGGTGGGCGAGCGGCGGGCGCCGAGCCGGGTGCCCGCCCGCCGACCACGGCACGCCCCGGCGCCTCACCAGGGCACACGCCGGCACCCTCACCGCGGCACGTCCGACGGCGACGTCACCGCATCACGCCCCCGGCCCTCTCCCCCGACCCCCGGAACACCCTCCGGTACGCCGACGGTGAGGTGCCCAGCCCCCGCTGGAAGTGCTGGCGCAGGCTGTCGCCCACGCCGAAGCCGCTGCGCTCCGCGACCGCGTCCACCGGGAGGTCGGTGGTCTCCAGCAGCTCGCGGGCACGGGCCAGCCGCTGGGCGTTGAGCCACTTCAGCGGGGTGGTGCCGACCTCGTCGGCGAAGCGGCGGCCGAACGTGCGCAGGCTCATGCCCGCCCGGTCCGCCAGCCGGCCCACGGCCAGCGGCTCGTGCAGCCGGGCCAGCGCCCAGTCCAGGACGGGCGCGAGCCCGTCCGTGCGCTGTGCCGGCACCGGGCGGGCCGCCGCCGGCGCGTACTGCGCCTGGTCGCCCTCGCGGTGCGGGGCGACGACGAGGCGGCGGCCCACGGCGGCCGCGGCGGCGGTGCCGTAGTCGCGGCGGACGATGTGCAGGCACAGGTCGATGGCCGCGGCGGTGCCGGCGCTGGTGAGGACGTCGCCGTCGTCGATGTACAGCGCCTGGGGGTCGACGCGGACGCGCGGGTGGCCGCGGCGCAGCTCGTCGGCGTACATCCAGTGGGTGGCGGCCCTGCGGCCGTCGAGGAGCCCGGCGGCGGCCAGGACGAACGCGCCGGAGCACAGCGAGGCGATGCGCGCGCCGCGGGCGTGCGCGGCGCGCAGCGCGTCGAGGAGCGCGGCCGGCGGCTCGTACGCGGGCTCCATGAGGCACGCCGGTACGACGACGAGGTCGGCCTCCGCGAGGGCGTCGAGCCCGCGCTCGGCGGTGAGCAGGAGTCCGCCGGCGGCGCGCTGGGCGCCGCCGGGGGTGGTGCCGGCGAGCGTCAGGTCGTAGCCTTCGCCCGCGAAGACCGCGCACGGCACGGCCATCTCGAAGAGCGAGGTCTCGTCGAGGAGGGTGACGACGACGCGGACCGGGGTGGCGGCGGCGCTCATGGCGTAAACATAGGGGAGCCTGACGTTTACGCCAATGGTCTCGCGTGGCCGCGGACCGGAGCCTGGTGCGCATGACGTCGAACAGAGTGATCCTCGCGGGCACCGCGACCATCGCCGTCACCTTCGGCCTCGCCCGCTACGGCTACGGCCTCTTCGAGCCCGAACTGCGGCGCGAGTTCGGCCTGTCGATGGCGCAGATGGGGCTGATCGGCAGCGCGGGCTACGTCGGCTACCTGCTGGCGCTGCTGCTCGTCGGCGCGCTCGTGGCGCGCGTCGGGCCGCGCCCGCTGGTCGTGGCCGGCGGGGCGGCGGCGACGGCGGGCATGGCGCTGGTGGCGGTGGCGCGTGGGCCCGTGGCGCTGACGGCGGGGCTGGTGCTTGCGGGCACCAGCTCCGGCTGGGCGTGGGCGCCGTACTCGGACGCGGTGGACCGGCTGGTGCCGCGGTCGCGGCGGGCGCGGGCGCTGGGGGTGATCGACGCGGGCACGGCCTTCGGCGTGACGGTCGCGGGGCCGCTGGCGCTGCTGGCGTACGGCACGGGCTGGCGGCCGGTGTGGCTGCTCTTCGCCGCGGTGGCGCTGGCCACGACCGTGTACAGCGCGCGCGTGCTGCCGCGCGGCGCGCACCGTCCGGTCGCGGCGCGCGGGGCGGTCGGGGCGCTCGGGCCGCGGTGGTTCGCGCGCCGGAAGGCGCTGCCGCTGTACGCGACGGCGGCGGCGTACGGCTTCGTGGGTGCCGGCTACTGGACGTACGCGGTGGCGGCGGTGGAGGACGGCGGGGCGTTCGGCTCCGGCGACGCGGGCCGGGTGACGACGGCGCTGTTCTGGACGCTGATCGGCGTGGCCGGTACGGCGGCGGCGCTGACGGGGCACGCCGTCGGCCGGTTCGGGCTGCGGCGGGTGCACACGGCGATGTTCGGCGGCCTCGCCGTCGCCGTGGCGCTGCTGGGGCTGGCCCCGGGCGCGGCGCCCGCGGTCGTCGCCTCGGCGGCGCTGTACGGGCCGCTCGCCGTCTCCGCGCTGCCCGCGGTGTGGAGCTACCGGGTCTTCCCCGAGGCGCCGGCCACCGGGTTCAGCGCGACGCTCGCGTTCCTCGCGCTGGGCACGATCGCCGCCCCCGCGGTGCTGGGCGCGCTGGCGGACGCGCGCGGGCTGCGCGCCGCGTTCCTCGCCACGGCGCTGGTCGCGCTGGTGGCGACGGCGGCGCGCCCGGAGCGCGAGCCGGGCCGCACCGCCGGACGTACGGACGGCGTCGCCGTCCGTACGAACCGCGCCCTCGGACGTACGGACCGCGCCGTCAGGCGTGCAGACCGCGCATCCGCACCGACAGACACGTCACCGAGCCTTCGAGCTTCTCGAACTCGCTGATGTCCACCGGCACCGGCGTGTACCCCAGCTCCTCGTACAGCGCGGCGGTCCGCGGCGCGCTCGCCGCCATCAGCAGCGCGCCGCCGCCCAGCAGGATGACGTGCGCCCCGGCGGCCTCCGGCACCTCGATCCGCCCGGGGAACAGCGCCGGCACGTCGACCAGCCCGGGGTGGGTGGCGAACGTGCCGTCGGGCAGGGCGGTGATGCCGGACTTCAGGTGCAGCACCCTGGTGACCGGGACGGCGACGACGCGGGCGCCGAGCGGCTCGAAGCAGGCCCGGAGCTGCCGGATGCCCTCGGTGTTGGTGCGCCCGCCGCGGCCCACGTAGATGGTGTCGCCGACCTTGAGCACGTCGCCGCCGTCGAGCGTGCCGGGCTCGTGGATGCGGTTCACGGAGCAGCGCAGCCGGCTCACGGCGTCCTCGACGCCGGGGGTCTCCGGCTTGCGGGCGTCGGCGCCGGGGCGGGTGACGAGGGCGACGTTCCTGTACATCACCACCGTGTCCTCGACGAAGACGGCGTCCGGGCAGTCGTCGGCGGGCGCGACCTCGGTGGTCTCCCAGCCGTGCCCTTCGAGGGTGGCGACATAGGAGCGCCACTGGGCGAGGGCCCGGTCCGCATCGACCGGCGTGCGTTCGATGTGCGTGACCAGGCCCTCGGCGAGACGGGGTCCGGGGCGGCGTACGAGAGCTTTCCTGCTGCGCATGCAGCAGGTCTACCACGGCCGTCAGTGGCCGTGGCCGTCGCCGCCCTCCTCGCCGGCCCCGCCCTGTTCGTCCGCGCCGTCGCCCGCGGTCACCGTGAAGGCCGCGGTGCGCACCTCGCCGTCGTGCTTGAAGTCGAGGAAGAGGCGGTACGAACCGGTGCTGGGCGCGGTGGCGGAGAAGGCCACCCCGGGGCCGGGCTCCGTGCTGCCGTCGCCGGGCTCGCCGTTGGGGTGGACGTGCAGGTACGCCAGGTCGCCGACGCGGAGCGCGACGAGGTGCCCGTACGCGCCGAGGTACGGCTGGAGATCGGTGACCGGTTCGCCGTCCTTCTCGACGGTGAACTCGACGTCGCGGGCGGAGCCGGGGGTGAGGGCGCCGTCGAGCGTCACCTCGTACCCGTCGACGGTCGCGGTCCGCTCCGCCTCGGGCAGCGGCGCCGGCCGGTAGTCCCCGGCGACGGCGAGGTCGCCGCCCAGCGTCAGGCCGTTCTCGGGGCCGCCGGTGGGCACGAAGTCGGCGAAGACGCGGTAGTCGCCGGCCGCGGGCAGCTCGACGGGCGTGCTCCAGGTGCCGGCGGCGTCGCGGACGGGGTGGAGGTGGCGGTACGTACCGAGGTCGCGGGAGGCGACGATCAGGTGCAGCTCCTTGCCGTGCTCCCGCTTGTACGAGGTCACGGGCTCGCCGTCCGCGCCGCGCACGGCGAAGCGCAGCTCGGCGGGGCTGCGGGCGTCGATCCGCCGGGTGTCCAGGTCGAGCGTGTAGCCGGCCTCGGAGAGCTGGAGCCCGCCCGCGGCGGGACCGGCGGCCTCGTCGTGCCCGCCCCCGCCGTCCTTCTCCTTCTTCCCTGTGTCGCCCTCGGTGCCCGTGGCGCCCTCGCCCGCGGCGTGCCCGTGGGCCGGGGCGGTGTCCTCGTCGTTGACGGGCCCCACGGCACTGCCGACCCCGTACGCCCCGGCGAACGCGACGGCCAGCGCGCCTGCGAAGAGTCCGGCCCTGGCTGCGGTGTTCATCGCTCGCTCCTCTCGGTCGGCCCGTCGCTTGCGACCGGCCTCGATACCGGCGACCATACCCCCTAGGGGTATAAAGTCAAGCCGGGGCCGCCGCTTGCGTACCATACGGGTCAGGGGTATACATGGTGGCGAAGGATCTAATACCCCCTGGGGGTATAGCGAGCCACGAGGAGCAGTGATGACCACCACCACGCCGGGCAGGACGGCCGAGGTCGAACTCGCGATCGGCGGTATGACCTGCGCCTCCTGCGCCGCACGGATCGAGAAGAAGCTCAACCGCATGGAGGGCGTCGAGGCCACGGTCAACTACGCCACCGAGAAGGCCAAGGTCACGTTCGCGGACGACGTGGACGTCGACGACCTCATCGCCACCGTCGAACGCACCGGCTACACCGCCGCCCCGCCCGCCCCCGCCGGGACGGCCGCGGACGGCGGCGCCGGGGACGGCACCGGCGGTCAGGGCCCGCCCGACGAGCTGCTGACACTGCGGCAGCGGCTCTTCGGCTCCCTGGCGCTGTCGGTGCCGGTGGTCGCGATGGCGATGGTGCCCGCCCTCCAGTTCGAGTACTGGCAGTGGCTCTCGCTCACGCTGGCCGCGCCGGTGGTGGTCTGGGGCGCCTGGCCGTTCCACAGGGCCGCCTTCACCAACGCCCGGCACGGCGCCGCCACCATGGACACGCTGATCTCGGTCGGTACGACCGCGGCGTTCCTGTGGTCGCTGTGGGCCCTGTTCTTCGGCACCGCCGGCGAGCCCGGCATGACCCACCCCTTCGAGCTGACCATCGCCCGCGGCGACGGCTCCGGCAACATCTACCTCGAAGCCGCGGCCGGCGTGACGACGTTCATCCTCGCCGGGCGGTACTTCGAGGCCAGGTCCAAGCGGAAGGCGGGCGCGGCGCTGCGCGCGCTGATGGAGCTGGGCGCCAAGGAGGTCGCGGTGCTGCGGGACGGCCGCGAGGAGCGGGTGTCCGTGGACCGGCTCGCGGTCGGGGACCGCTTCGTGGTCCGGCCCGGGGAGAAGATCGCCACCGACGGCACCGTCGTCGAAGGCGCCTCCGCCGTCGACGCCTCCATGCTCACCGGCGAGTCCGTGCCAGTGGAGGTCACCGTGGGCGATGCCGTCACCGGCGCCACCGTCAACGCCGGCGGGCGGCTCGTCGTCGAGGCCACCCGGGTCGGCTCGGACACCCAACTGGCGCGGATGGCCCGCCTGGTCGAGGACGCCCAGAACGGCAAGGCCGCCGTGCAGCGGCTCGCCGACCGGATCTCCGGCATCTTCGTCCCGGTCGTCATCGCCCTGTCCCTGGCCACCCTGGGCTTCTGGCTCGGTACGGGCGACGGGATCGCCGCCGCGTTCACCGCCGGTGTCGCCGTCCTGATCATCGCCTGCCCCTGCGCCCTCGGCCTGGCCACCCCGACCGCCCTCATGGTCGGCACCGGCCGCGGTGCGCAGCTCGGTATCCTCATCAAGGGCCCCGAGGCCCTGGAGTCGACCCGCAAGGTCGACACCGTCGTCCTGGACAAGACCGGCACCGTGACCACCGGCACCATGACCCTGCACGCCCTGCACACGGCTGACGGCGCAGGCAGCACTGACGGTGAGAAGGGCGCGCAGGGCGCGGAGGGCGCGGCTGAGGAGACGGTGCTGCGGCTGGCGGGCGCGCTGGAGCACGCCTCGGAGCACCCCATCGCCCAGGCGGTGGCCGCGGCGGCGACCGAACGCCTCGGTACGCTCCCGGTGCCCGAGGACTTCGCCAACGTCCCCGGGCTCGGCGTCCAGGGCGTCGTCGACGGCCACGCCGTCCTCGTCGGGCGGCAGCAGCTCCTCGCGCAGTGGGCGATCGAGCTGCCCGCCGAACTCGCCGCGGCCAAGGACCGGTCGGAGCGGGCCGGGCGCACCGCGATCGCGGTCGCCTGGGACGGCGAGGCCCGCGCCCTGCTCGAAGTCGCCGACGCCGTCAAGCCCACCAGCGCGCAGGCCATCCGCCGGCTGCGGGACCTGGGCCTGACCCCGATCCTGCTCACCGGCGACAACACGGCCGTCGCGAAGACCGTCGCCGCCGAGGTCGGCATCGACGAGGTCATCGCCGAAGTCCTCCCCGAGGACAAGGTCGACGCGGTCAAGCGGCTCCAGGCCGAGGGCCGTACGGTCGCCATGGTCGGGGACGGCGTCAACGACGCCGCCGCCCTCGCCCAGGCCGATCTGGGCCTGGCCATCGGCACCGGCACCGACGCCGCCATCGAGGCCGCCGACCTCACCCTGGTCACCGGCGACCTGCGGGCCGCACCGGACGCCATCCGGCTCGCCCGCTCCACCCTGTCCACCATCAGGACCAACCTCGCCTGGGCGTTCGGCTACAACACCGCCGCCCTGCCCCTCGCCGCCGCGGGCCTGCTCAACCCGATGCTCGCCGGCGCGGCGATGGCCTTCTCCTCCGTCTCGGTGGTCGCCAACAGCCTCCGGCTGCGGCGCTTCCGGCCGCTGGGCTGACGGGCGGCGGACGCCGCGCCGTTCGACGGGCCGCCAGGGTCCGTACGGGCGGCGCGGCGTTTCGGCGTGCGCGCGGCCGCGGGTCGCGGCGACGGGTTACGGTGCCCTCCGCGGGCGCGCGGCCGGAGCGCGCGGCGCGGGGCCGAGGGGCCGAGGGGGAGGAGAGCGTCGTGGGGATGCGGGAGACGGAAGAGTCGCGGGGAGCGGAGAAGGTGCCGGAGGCGCAGGAAGCGCTGCCGTCGTGGGAGTTGTTCCCGGCGCTGCGCGGCGCGCCGGAGCGGGTCGCGCTGCGTTTCAGCGGCACCGTCCTGACGTACGGCGAGCTGGCCGCGGCGGCGGACGCCGTCGCCCGGCGGATCGGCGGTGCCCGGCGGGTGGCGGTCTGGGCGACGCCGGAGCCCGCGACCGCGGTGGCGGTGACGGCGGCGCTGGTGGCGGGCGTGGCGGCGGTGCCGCTCAACCCCCGTATCGGGGTACGGGAGCTGGCCCACATCGTGGCCGACAGCGGGCCGGAGCTGGTGCTGGCGGCGCCGGGAGCGGAGCTGCCGGAGGCGCTGGCCGCGGTGGCGCGGGTGGACGTGGCGGCGACCGTACCGGCCGGGCCGCCGGCGATCGGCTCCCACCCCGCCCCCGAGACCGCGACTTGCGGGCCCGGGACCGCCGCGCTCGTCGTCTACACCTCCGGTACGACCGGCCCGCCCAAGGGCGTCGAGCTGTCGCAGCGGGCGCTGGCCGCGACCCTCGACGACCTCGCCGAGGTCTGGGGCTGGACCGAGCGGGACACGGTCGTGCACGCGCTGCCGCTGTTCCACGTCCACGGGCTGGTCCTCGGCGTGCTCGGCCCGCTGCGCCGCGGCGGCGCGGTGCACCACGTGGGGCGCTTCGCGCCGGAGGCGGTCGCGGCGGCGCTGGAGGCGGGCGGCACGATGCTGTTCGGGGTGCCGACGATGTACCACCGGCTGGCCGACGCCCTCGACGCCGGGCCGCCGGCCGGACCCGGCGCCTCTTCCGGTACGCCTTCCGGTACGCCGCTGGCCGCCGCCCTCGCCCGCGCCCGGCTGCTGGTCTCCGGCTCGGCCGCGCTGCCGGTGGCGGACCACCGCCGCCTCACCGCGGCGACCGGCCGCCGGGTCGTGGAGCGCTACGGCATGACGGAGACGCTGATGAACACCAGCGTCCGCCCCGACGACCCGGACGCCACCGGCAGCGTCGGCGTGCCCCTGCCCTCCGTCGGTGCCCGGCTCGTCGACGACGCGGGCGCCGAACTGGCCGCGTACGACGGGGAGACGGTCGGCGAGATCGAGGTCCGCGGCCCGAACCTCTTCTCCGGCTACCTCAACCGCCCCGAGGCGACGGCGGCGGCGTTCCGCGACGGCTGGTTCCGCACCGGCGACATGGCGGTACGGGACGCGGCCGGCCGCTACCGCATCGTCGGCCGCCGCGCCACGGACCTCATCAAGTCCGGCGGCTACAAGATCGGCGCCGGCGAGATCGAGAACGCGCTGCTGGAGCACCCGGCCGTCGCCGAGGCGGCGGTCACCGCGGAGCCGGACCCGGACCTGGGCGAGCGCATCGTCGCGTGGGTGGTCCCGGCCGGCCCGCCGCCGCCCGCCGCCGAACTCGCGTCGTACGTGGCCGACCACCTGGCCCCGCACAAGCGCCCCCGCATCATCCACTTCCTCGACGCGCTCCCCCGCAACGACATGGGCAAGGTCCTGAAGCGCGCTCTGGGGAGCTGACATGGCGCGGGAGCAGCCCGTCACGCACGCCGGCGAGGACGTCAAGCGGCGGTCCAGGGAACTGGTGGCCAGGGCGGCGCGCGAACTGCGCCTGGGTCGCACCCCGGGATCGGTGCCGAATCTGATCGAAGCGTGGGAGCGCGACTACCGGCGCTACCACGCCAAGGCGCCCGCGGCCCGCGGCCGGTGGCGCCGCCTGCGGACCGACCTGCGGGACGCCCGCATCGGCCACCCCCTGCCCGCCCCCGACCACCTCTCCCTGGGCCGGCGCGCGGCGCGCGTGGCCCCGCGGCTGTACCAGGAGGAGGTCGGCTACAACTACGGCGGGAGCCTCGTGCCGACGTGGCGCACGGTGGGCCACCGCTGGGACGTCGGGGGCGGGGGCTCGTACGGGGGCGGGAGCCGGACCTGGTTCACGCTGACGGTGAACGCCGCCGGGGCAGCCGAGTTCCGTGCGCCGCGCCACCGCAACGCGGGCGACGACGACGCCGCCTTCCCGGCCGACGCCGACGGCTGGCGGGCGCTGGTGAGCCACGTCGGCGACAGCATCGCCCGCCTGGACCCGCTGCGGCCGAGGAAGCCGGTCCGGCTGTGGCGGTATCCGTACCACCGGGACGGGGTGGACATGGGCTGGGAGGACGTGCACCGGAGCGCGTACGAGCGGCCGGACCCGCCGGACTGAGCCGCCCCGCCACCCCGTCAGCCGGCCGGCCCGCGCGCGTCCCACCCCGCCGCCGGCGGGTCGGCGGCGGCCAGGGTGGCGGGGCGGACGGCGTCGGCGCCGAAGCGGCGGCGGGCGCGGTCCGCGGCGGCCTCGGCGAGGCGGGCCCGGACGTCGGCGGGGTCCAGCGAGAGCTGGCGGTACACGTCGGCCGCCGGCAGCAGGTGGTCGACGCGGAGCGTGTACGCGCGTACGCGGGCCCGCTGCAACCCGAGGGCGGTCAGCAGGCCGAGGGCGGTGGCGGCGAGTGCCGGCGAGTGGTCGGTGGGTTCGGCGGTGGCGCGGGTCCGCGTGGTCGAGCTGCGGTCGGCGTACCGCACCACGAGGGTGACCCGGCCGGCGACCTGGCCCTCCCCGCGCAGGCGCTGGCCGAGGTGCTCGGCAAGGCCCAGTACGGACCGGTGATGCCGTACGGGATCGAGGCAGTCGGCGTCCAGCACGAGTTCCGCCGACAGGTGCGCCGCCGGTTCCGCGGGGACGACGGGGCGCGGGTCGTGGCCGCGGGCGCGGTCGCCGAGCAGCCGCGCCTGGCTGACGCCCAGGAGCCGCTGGAGGGTCACCGCGGGCAGGTCGGCGAGCTGCCCGACGGTGTGCAGGCCGTACCTGCCGAGCTTCTCCACCGTCGCCCGGCCGACCCCGGGGAGGGCCGCGACGGGGCGCGGGGACAGCCACTGCGCCGCCTGCCCCGCGGGCACGCAGGTGGTCTCCCCGGGCGCGGAGGCGTCGGCGGCCATGGCCGCGAGCATGCGGTTGCCCGCGAGTCCGGCGCTGCTGTCGATGCCGTACAGGGCCTTCAGCCTCATCTTCACGAGCTGGACCACGTCGTAGGGCGGCAGGTCGAAGTACCGCAGCGCCGACGTCAGATCGAGCTGCACGGCGTCGGGCGGCATCTCCTGGACGTGGGGCGTGACGCCGGCCATCAGCTCGACGACGTCCCCGTACCGCTTCCCGCCCGGCGAGGCGTGCAGGTGCAGGTGCGCGATGTGCCGCCGGCGCGCGGTCATCCCGCGCTCCCCGGACTGGTGTGGCCGAACTTCTTCAGATCGGCCGACCGGCTGCCGGCGGGCTGGAGGTCCGCGTACGGGTGGAGGCGGGCGCCGGCGGTGCCGTCGGTCAGGGTGCGGCCGGGCTGGGCGGGGGTCGGGTGCGGCCGGTCCTCGCCCAGGAGGGCGAGCGCGGCCTCGGGGCCGCCGTCGCGGCGGGCGGCGGCGATCCGGTCCAGGTCCCAGGCCATGGTGCCGACGACGGTGCGCCGGGTGCCGCGCACCTGGACCGTGCCGCGCACCAGCAGCAGCCCGCTGTGGAAGACGGTGTGCGCGCAGGCCGGGTGGGAGTCCTCGAAGAACGCCAGGTCGACCAGGCCGGAGCCGTCCTCCAGCGTGACGAAGATGATGCGTTTGCCGCTGGCGATCGGCGGGGTCTGGGTCGAGGCCCGGACGCCGGCGACGAGCACCTGCCGGCCGGGGCCCAGCCCGGCCAGGTGGGCGGCGTCCGTCGCGCCGATCTCGCGCAGCAGCCGGTGGTGGTGCTCCATCAGGTGCCGGGAGACGTCGATGCCGAGGGTGTTCAGTTCGGCGCTCAGACTCTCGCGTCCGGTCATCTCCGGCAGCCCGCTCGGCTCCGCCGTGCCGGACGGGTCCGCGTCGAGGGGCAGTTGGCCCTTGCCCGCGGAGCGGGTCCGGGACTGCCGGTGCAGCTCCTCGATCCGCAGCAGCAGGTCGCGGCGGGTGAAGCGGTCGTCGTCGAGGCTGTTCAGGGCGCCGATCTCGGCCAGGCGCTCGGCGACCGGGCGGCTGGGCCGGGCCCGCTGCCAGAAGTCCGACAGCGACGCGTAGGGCTGGCCCTCCTCGATCCGTACGCTCTCGTCCTCGCTGATGCCGTGCACCGCGGACAGCGCGAGCCGCACGCCCCACCGGTCCGTGTCGCTCTTCTCCACGGTGTGCCTGACCCTGGAGTGGTTGATGTCGACGGGCAGGACCGGCACCCCGCGCCGGCGGGCGTCGGAGACGAGGACGCGCTTGGGCCACATGCCGGGGTCGTGTTCGAGGAGGCCGGCCAGCAGGAACGCCGGGTAGTGCGCCTTGAGCCAGGCGCTCTGGAGGGCGGGGACGGCGAAGGCGACCGCGTGGGCCCGGCAGAAGCCGTAGGCACCGAAGGACTCGACGGTCTTCCAGACCTCGTCCCGTACGGCCCGGTCGTAGCCGCGCGCGCCCGCCTGCCGGTGGAACCAGTCCCTGATCCTGGGCAGCCGCTCCCTGTCCCCCAGCGCGCGCCGGGCGATCTCCCCCATGGCCCGGTCGCATCCGGTCATCACCGCGAGGGTCTCGATGATCTGCTCGTGCCAGATGGTCACGCCGTACGTGTCGGCGAGCACCGGCTCCAGGTCCGGGTGGGCGTACGCGGGCGTGCCGCCGTGGCGGGCGGCGACGTAGCGCTCGGGCATGCCGCCGGCGACCGGGCCGGGGCGGAAGAGGCTGATGTCCGCGATGACGTCCTGCGGGTCGCGGGGCTTGAGCCGGGACAGCAGGTCCTGCTGGCCGGGGGACTCCAGTTGGAACAGGCCCAGGGTCTCGCTGTTCTGGATGAGCTTGAACGCGAAGACGTCGTCGAGCGGCACCTGCCCGGGGTCGTCCAGGTCGATGCGGTTGCCCGTGGCCTGTTCGATCTCGGTGACGGCGTGGGCCATCGCGGACTGCATGCGTACGCCCAGGACGTCGAGTTTGATGTTGCCGAGTTCCTCGATCTCCTCCTTCGCGGCCATGGCCATGGGGTACTCGCCCTGGGGGGTGGGCTGCACCGGCAGCCGGTCCAGGAGGGTGGCGTCGCTGATGACCACGCCGCACGGGTGCATGGCCATGCCGTGCACCAGGGAGTCGAGTCCTTCGGCGAGTTCCCACAGCGGGCCGTACCGGGGCGCCTCGGCGGCCAGTTGCCGCAGTTCGGGCAGCTCGTCGAGGGCGCCGGTGATGTCGCAGGCCCGCAGGTGCGGGAAGCTCTTGGCGATCCGGTCGACGTCGGCGGGCGCGATGCCGAGGGCCATGCCGGTGTCGCGCAGGGCGCGCCGGGCGCGGTAGGTCTCGGGCATCGCGGTGACCGCCACCCGTTCCCTGCCGAACCGGTCGAAGATCGCGTCGTAGCACTCCAGGCGGCGGGCGGACTCCACGTCGATGTCGATGTCGGGCAGCGAGTTGCGCCGTACGCTCAGGAAGCGCTCGAACAGCAGCCGGTGGTCGAGGGGGTTGGCCGTGGCGATGTCCAGGACGTGGCAGACCAGCGAACCGGCGCCCGAGCCGCGGGCCGCGACCCGGATGCCCATGGCCCGGATGTCGGCCACGACCTGGCCGATGGCGAGGAAGTACGAGTCGTAGCGGAGCGTGGCGATCGCCGTCAGCTCCTCGTCCAGCCGGGCGCGGGCCGCAGGGTCGCGGTCCAGGCCGCGCCGGACCATGCCGGCCTCGCACTGCCGGCGCAGCAGCCGCGCGGCGCCGTCCGCACCGGGCTCCGCGCCGAAGAGCGCCGCCTCGGGAAAGTGCCGCCCGCCCAGCCCGAGGTCCGTCTCGGGGACGATCGTGCACGCGGCGGCCGTGGCGGCGGTGTCCGCCAGCAGGCGGTGCGCCCGCCGTGCGTCCGCTCCGGCGCACTCGGCGACCAGTCGTGCGACGGCCGCCATCTCCTTCTCGTCCTTGAGCCAGCGCTGCCCGCCGTCCAGGCGGCGCCAGTCGATCGGCCGCAGCAGCCGCGCGGCGTCCAGGACGTCCGCGAGCCGGTGCTGGCCGGGGTCGGCGTAGCGGACGGCGTTGGCGAGCACGACGGTGGTGCCGGTGCGGTCGCCCAGCGCCAGGGTGCGGGCGGCCAGGCGGAGCGAACCGGGTCCGGTGCCCGGCCGCCGGTGGGCGACGGCCTCCAGCCGTAGCCCGTCCCCGAAGACCTCCCGCCACGGCGCCAGCAGCTTCGCCGCGACGTCCTCACGCCCCGCCGCGAGTGCCTGCGCCGGCTCGGAGAGCGGGCCGAGCAGGGCCACCAGGCCGGCGCCGCCGTGCTCGCGCAGCGCCTGCCACGGCACCACCGGCGGACTGCTCGCCGACGCGCCCACGTGCGCGGCCGACACGATGCGGCACAGCCGGGCCCAGCCCGCCCTGCCCTGCGCGAGCAGCACGAACCGCAGCCGCGGCTCGGCGACGTACCCGCCGCCCCGGGCGGGGGCGCGGCGCCGCGGGCCGGGCGGCGGGGGCGCGACCGCCTCCACCGCCAGGTCGACTCCCAGCACCGGCCGGATCCCGGCCTCCGCGCAGGCGCGGACGAACCGGACGACGCCGGTGACCGTGTCCCGGTCGGTCAGCGCGAGGGCTCCCATGCCCCGCTCGGCGGCCCGCCGGACGAGGTGTTCCGGGTGGGCGGCACCGTAGCGGGCGGAGTAACCGGACGCGACGTGCACGTGGGCGAAGCCCGCCATGACGCACCTCCATCACTCCACCCCATTTCGGCCCTTGTCCCGAGAGGCTCACTCGTACGTTCGTTCGATTACCCTAACTCTCCCCACCCCGGTCAGCGAGCCGGCCGACCCACCCGATCCGCCGGTCCCGGGCCACCGCGACGGCACCCGCCCGGTGCGCCGCCGCCATCTCGGCCGCCCGGCGGACCAGTTGGGCGCTCCCCCGCCCCGTGGGTGCCCGCCCGGTCCGGCGCATGAGATTCGTCACGCGGCTGCGCCGCAGGCGAACGGCCGCCGGCCCCGCCCGGGGGATCGGGCGGGCCGGCGGCCGGGAGCGGTTCTCGGGTGCGGGCGGCCAGGGGAAGGAGAGCGTCTGGGCCAGGACCGTGACGACCGCCAGCACCGCGGGGAAGAGGGCGAGGAACATGGCGAAGGTGTAGCCCATGATGTCGCGCGCCTTGAGGCCGAGGATCGCGAGGGTGGGCAGCATCCAGAACGGCTGGAGCAGGTTGGCGCTGGCCTCGCCGAGGTCGTGGACGACCACCATCCAGCCCTGGTTGACCTGGAGCCGGTTGGCCGCTTCCGGGAGGTACGGCGCCTCGACGACCCACCTGCCGCCGCCGCTGGGCACGAACACGCCGAGCACGCAGCTATGGACGGCGATGAAGGCCGGGTACGGCGTCTCGTTGGACACCGACACCAACGCCGCCGGGGGCACGCCGGCGAACGCGGGCAGCCTGACCGTAACCCGCCTGCTGGAGCACCGGCAGCACGAGGAGGGCAGCACGTCCGAGGGGCCGTTGGCCGTCCTCAGCGCGTGCGAGACGGACCTGAGCAACCGCGACCACGACGAGGCGCTGACGCTGTCGACCGCGTTCCTCTCCCGCGGGGCGCGCGACGTGGTGGGATCGCGGTGGGCCACCCGGGACTCCGCCGCGGCCCTGATGATGGCCGTCTTCCACCACTACCTGCGCATCGAGGGCCCCGGAGCCCGGCCGACGCCCTCAGGGCCGCCCAGTTGTGGATGCTGGACCCCCATCGCCGCGACCCGGGGTCGCTCGGCGGCCGTCTCCACCGCGAACTCGGCAAGGTCCCGGGGCTCGACCACCCGGCCGCCTGGGCCGCCTTCACGCACCAGGGCCACCCGGGGCCGTCCGTCGTCTGACGACCACCGGGCGAGGGTTGGACTAGACCAATAGGAACGTTTCAATTTTTTGCACACCGCCCTCACCAGCGGTTTTCCATTCTATTGGTGTAGACCTCTTGACCCTTGAGTGCGCACGCACCTACGTTCCCGTCGATCCCACCCCCCGCCTCGGACGGCCGTTCGGACCCCACAGCCGGCTGCCCGGGTGCCGCCACGCCAAGGACCGCTGCCCACACCCCAGCGCCGGGAGTAGACGATGCCAGCACCGTCCGAAGACCAGACCGTCCGCCGCAGAACCGTCCTCGCAGCCGCCGGTTCCGCCGCCCTCGTGGCGGCCTCCGCCGCCCCCGCCCTCGCCGCGCCGCCGGCCGCCCCGTCCCCGGCCCCGGCCCCCGCAGCCGCCGACTGGCCCGACCCGGCGCGCGACGTCGCCCGGGACGGCACCGCGAGCGCGTCCAGCGTGTACGACCTCGACCCGGAGAGGTTCGCCGCCGCGCACGTCAACGACGGTGACCTGAGCACCCGGTGGGGTTCCAACTCGCCAGAGAACGGCCACCCCGACCCCAGCCGCGAATGGGTGCAGATCGAACTCGCCGAGCCCAGCCCGGTGCACCACGTGGTGGTCCACTGGGAGACCGCGCGCGCCGCGCACTACCAGATCCACGTCTCCGACGACGGCAGGACCTGGCGTACCGCACTCGACGTCCCCGACGCCCCGGGCGGCCGGGAAGTCCTCGAACTCGGCCTCACCACCGCGGTCCGCTACGTGCGGATGCAGGGCGTCGCCGTGGCCACCGGCTGGGGCTACTCGATCTTCGCCATGGAGGTCTGGAACGGCCCGCGCCCCGGCGTCGGCCTCCCCGCGGGCCGGGTGATCCCGGCACCGGTCGAGCAGACCTCGCGGCCGGACGCCCGCCCCTTCGTCCTGGGGCGGCACAGCCGGATCGTCGCCGCCGACCGGCGCGCCCGTGCCGTGGCCGAACTCCTCGCCGGGTACCTGCGACCGGCGACCGGATACCCGCTGCCCGTGGTCGGTGGCCACGGGGGCCGGGACGGGGACGTCACGCTGCTGCTCGGCCGCCACCACGCCCCCTCCCGGGCGCGGCTCGCCGTCGCCGAGGGCTACACCCTCGCCGCCGGCCGGCGCGGGGTGCGGATCGCGGCGGCGACCCCGCACGGCCTGTTCAACGGCGTGCAGACGCTCCGCCAGCTGCTGCCCCCGTGGATCGAGAGCGACGAGGCCAGGCCCGGCCCGTGGACCGTCGAGGCGACCGAGATCCGCGACCACCCCCGGTTCGCCCACCGCGGGCTGATGATCGACCCGGCCCGGAACTTCCTGGAGGTCCGCGAGGTCAGGGAACTCGTCGACGGGCTCGTCCAGTCCAAGGGGAACGTGCTGCACTGGCACCTGACCGACGACCAGGGCTGGCGGGTCGAGATCGACTCCTGGCCCCGGCTCACCGAGGTCGGCGGGGAGATGTCCATGCCCGGCGGGCGGACCGGTTTCTACACCAAGGACCAGATCCGCGACGTCGTACGGTATGCCGCGGACCGGCACGTGCAGATCATCCCCGAGATCGAGATGCCCTCGCACACGACGGCGGCCAGGACCGCGTACCCGCAACTGAGCGGTGCCGGCGGCTACCTGGCCGACCTGGAGACAACGTACGCGTTCGTCGACGACGTCCTCCGCGAGGTCGCCGCGCTCTTCCCCTCCCCGTACGTCCACCTGGGGGCCGACGAGTCGGACATGCCGCACGACCAGTACGTACGGTTCCTGCGCCGGGTCGAGGGCATCGCCCGGAGCCACGGGAAGACCATGGTCGGCTGGTCCCCCAGTTGCGGGGTGGGCCTGGACACCGAGACGGTCCACCACTACTGGCAGGACCAGAGCCGGGAGATGTCCCGGGAGTGGTTCAGCCCCCGCCGCCCGGTGCTGCTCTCCCCCACCCAGCAGACCTACCTGGACTACCCGTACCCCACCTACGACACCCGGCGTTCGTACTCCTGGAACCCGTTCGACCTCACCGACGGCTGGACCGGCGCGAAGGTGCAGCGCGACTACGGGCTCGACAACGACGACATCATCGGCATCGAGGCGCCGATCTGGGGCGAGCGGATGCTGCGCGGCCTCCCCGACGTGCAGTACCAGGTCTTCCCCCGGCTCCCGGCGATCCTGGAGAAGGCGTGGTCCCCCGCCGCGACCACCGAGGACGCCGAGGGCGTGGTGGCCAGGACCGGGGTGCAGGGGGCGCGCTGGCTGTACGCCGGGCGGAACTTCTGGGCGGACCCGGGCGTGCGCTGGGAGGCCGCGGCGGTCGGCGCCGACCTGCGCACCGGCCGGGACCGCACCGTGAGCGGCGCGGTGGCGAGCCTGGCCCTGCCGGGGGTGGCGCCGGACGGCATCACCGCGACGGTCGAGTGGGGCGACGGCACGACGAGCCCCGCCACGGTCACCGGCGACGGCCCCGGGGACCGGCAGATCAACGGCGTCTACGGAATCGAGGCCGAACACCGCTACGCCCGCCACGGCACCTACCGCGGCACGGTCCGCATCACCGCCCCCGGCAACACCACCGCGACCGCACCCTTCACCGTCACCACCCGCCGCTGACCCCTGCGGCCCCGCCGGACCGCCGGCGCCTCCAACGGGCGCCGGCGGCAAGGCGGTCGGCGAGGGGCCGCCCGTCAGCCCTCCGGCGCTGTCGTGCCGGTGGGCCGGAGCGCCAGCTCTCGCCGGTACCACGTCCCCGGCTTGCCGCCGATGTGCGCGGGGTCGACCGGGCCGTCCGTGACGAATCCGGCTTTCGTCAGCACCTTCCGGGACGCGACGTTCCCCTCGGACACGGCCGCCCGCAGCGTGCGCAGCCCGTGCTCGGCCGCCGCCAGCCGGCACAGCTCCCGGACGGTCGCGGTCGCCACGCCGCGGCCGGCGGCGTGCCGGGCGACCCGGTAGCCGAGTTCGGCGGTGCGGTCCTCGATGTCGACCAGGTTGAACCTGCCGAGCACCGAGCCGTCCTCGTCGAGGAGTACGTGGAAGGCGCAGACGCCGTCCTCCTGCTCGGCCAGCAGGGCGTCGAACCGGTCGGTGAACCGGTCGAAGTAGGCGTCGCCGCGGTCGGGGATCGAGGCCGCGAAGTAGGCGCGGTTCGCCAGCTCGAAGGCCAGGACCGCCGGGGCATGACCGGCGTGCAGCCGCTTCAGCTCGGGCATCGGCCGACCCTACCCGGGGCGTCGCGGCGAAGGCCCCTGGTTTTCGCCCCCGTGCCGGCGGTGGGGCGGCGGGCGGGGTCAGGGGGCGGTGGGGCGGACGAGGCCGGATTCGTAGGCGAAGACCGCCGCCTGGGTGCGGTCGCGCAGCGCCAGTTTCGTCAGGATTCTGCCCACGTGGGTCTTCACCGTCTGCTCCGCCACCACCAGCCGCTCGGCGATCTCCGCGTTCGACAGGCCCTGCGCGATCAGGCTCAGCACCTCGGTCTCGCGCTCCGTCAGCCCGCCGACGCGGTCCCTGAGCGGGGCCCGCGGGGTGCGGGTCAGGCGGGCGAACTCGGTGATGAGGCGTCTGGTCACGGCGGGCGCGAGCAGGGCGTCGCCGGTGGCGACGACCCGTACGGCGTGGGCCAGTTCGGCGGCCGAGGCGTCCTTCAGGAGGAACCCGGCCGCGCCCGCGCGCAGCGCCTCGTACACGTACTCGTCCAGGTCGAAGGTGGTAAGGATCAGCACCCGGACACGCGCGTCGGGCGGCTCGGTGAGCCGTCGGGTAGCCTCGATGCCGCCGAGGCCGGGCATCCGGATGTCCATCAGCACGACGTCCGGGCGCACTTCGGCGACCTGCGCGACGGCGTCGGCGCCGTCCACCGCCTGGCCGACGACCTCGATGCCGGGCTCGGCGTCGAGGAGCACGGTGAAGCCCTGGCGGACCATGACCTGGTCGTCGGCGATCAGCACGCGGATGTTCGTCATGCGGTGTCCTCACCGTCCGGGGTGGCGGGCACGGGGGATGCCACGGGCAGCATCGCGGTCACCTCATAGCCGCCGTCGGGGGTGCTGCCGGTGGCCAGTTCGCCGCCCAGCATCGCGGCGCGCTCCCGCATCCCGAGCAGCCCGTGCCCCGCGCCCGCCCAGGGCGGTGCGGCGCGCTCGGGTGCGGTGTTGGCGACGCGGACGGTGAGCCCCGCCGGGTGGTAGCCGATCTCCACCCGGGCGCGGGCCCCGGGCGCGTGCCGGACCACGTTGCTGAGGGCCTCCTGCACGATGCGGTACGCCGAGAGTTCGATGCCCGGCGGCAGCGCGTACGGCTCCCCGGTGGTCCGGGTGCCGACCTCGACCCCGGCGCGGCGCACCGCGCCGGCGAGGTCGCCGAGCCGGTCGAGGGTGGGCTGCGGGGCGTGCCGTACGTCGTCGGGGTGCAGGGCGCGGGCGCCGGGCCCGGCGGCGGCGGGCTCCGGGCCGGGGCCGGGGCCGGCGCCCGCTCCCCCGTCGTCGGCCCGCAGCACGCCCAGCACCCGGCGCAGTTCGGCCAGCGCCTCGACGGCGCTCGCGCGGATTCCCGCGAGGTTCTCCTTCAGCTCCTCCGGCGGGTTCTCCACCAGGTGCGGCGCGACCTGTGCCTGGATGGAGATCACCGACATGTGGTGGGCGACCACGTCGTGCAGTTCGCGCGCGATCCTGGTGCGCTCCTGGAGCAGGACGCGCCGGGCCCGCTCCTCGGCGGTCAGCTCCTCCTGCGCCGCCAGTTCCGTACGGGCCACCCGCCGCCCGCGCAGCGCGACGCCGCCGCCGACGGGGAGGGCGAGGACCAGGACGGCGAACGGCACGCCCTCCGTGTCGCCGGCGACGAGGAAGCCGTAGCCGAGGCCCGCCAGCACGCTGATCGCGAGCGTCTCGACCGCGACCCGCGGCCGGCACCGCAGCGCCACCGCGAAGAGCACCGTGGCCTGGAGCACGAGCCCGGTGCCGGTCCACGGGAACATCGCGCCCGGGTCGGGGCCGGGGGCGTCGTCCGCGTACCGCGCGACCGCCAGCATGGCCGCCGTCATGATCCACCAGGCGAGCACCGGCCGGACCGGCGTGATCAGGAAGGCCGCCGTCTGGAGCCCCGCGAGCAGGGCGGCGACGCGCAGGCCCATGCCGTAGCCGAAGGCGTACTGGTTGGTGGCGGCGATCTGCAACGCGGCCACCCCCAGCAGGACCGGTACGGCCAGCGCCGGCAGCCACTCGCGCAGCCGGGAGCGCCCGGTGGCGGTGGCCGGTGCCGTGCTCGGCGGGGGGCTGACGGCCGACGTCCACAGGTCGTCGCGCAGCGCCCGCAGGACCGTGCGGACCCGGTCGGCCGGTCGCTCTGCCATCGTCCCCTCCTTCACTCGCCCCACCCTAGGTACCTCGCACGGCGGCCGGGCGGGCCGGACGCCTCTCGTACGGCTGGAAGGCCGCCCGGCACACCAGCAGCACCGCCGCGAACACCGGCAGCCACAGCAGCCGCGCCGGCACCCAGCCGGCCCCGTCCGGCACCGTGTGCAGCCCCGGCAGCGCGCCGCCCGCGAGCAGGCCGAGAGCCGTGACCGCCATCATCGCCGTCTGGTGCCAGAGGAAGACCGTCATCGCCGACAGGTTGAGCAGCGCCACCGCCGCCCACGCCGCCGGGCGGCGCAGCGCGCGGCGCAGCGGCCCGAGCAGCAGCAGCGCGGCGCCGCACTGGGCGAGGCCGAAGGTGGCGGCGGCGAGCGTCGGCGGGTCCAGGTTGGAGACGGCGGCGCCGGGCACGCCGACCATGGCCGCCGGGTAGCCGGCGCAGCGCACCAGCCCCGCCGTCGCCACCGCGCCGCCGCCGAGCAGCGCCCACGCCGTATGCCGCCGGGGCAGCCCGCGGCGCGCGGCGCGCGCGCCCAGGGCGTACGGCACGAGCCAGCCCGCGGCGACGTTCACCCAGCCCAGCGCGGCGGGCCCGTCGTACCGCAGCCGCCACAGGTCCACGCAGCCGACCGCGGCGAGCGGCCACAGCGGGTGCAGCCGGGCGGCCACCGGGGTGGCCGCGGTCAGCACCGCGAACACCAGCAGGAACCACAGCGGCGACAGCGCCAGCTTGCCGAGGGCGCGTACGGTCGCGTAGCCGACGCCCGACGCCAGCAGCACGCCGAGCACCACCGCCCACACCGCGAGCACGGCGCCGACGGGCCGGAAGAGCCGGGCGAGGCGGGCGCGGAGCCAGCGGGCGCGGCCGGTGCCGGCGGCGCGCGCGGAGGCGTGGCCGCGGGCGGCGACGTAGCCGCCGACGAAGAAGAAGACGGCCAGGGTCTGGAGCACCCAGGAGACGGGGGCGAGGGCGGGCAGGTAGTGCAGCGGGCTGGCGGCGCGCACGGTGCCGCTGTCGACGACGAGCGCGGTGACCAGCCAGTGGCCGAACACGACGCCGAGGATGGCGAGGGCGCGCAGGGCGTCGATCCCGCGGTCGCGGGCGGGCGGGGTGGCGGCGTCGACACGCAGGACGGCGTCACGCACGGGGGCCGCCGGTCCGGGCCGCCGGGGCGCGGTCGTACGGCTCCGGCTCCGGTGGCTCAGGCCCGGCGCAGGCGGCCTCTCCCCGCACGATCCGCGCCATGCTGCGCAGCGGTGCGGAGCCGGGGTCCAGGTAGTCGCTGTGGCCGCCGGGGCCGGCGGCGAACGGGCAGGCGCCGAAGTCCCCCGAGACCGGGTCCGTGCCGAAGCCGAGCGTCGTCACGAGCAGCGGGATCCGTACGTGCGGCACGTCGCCCACCCAGTCGTCCGCGCCCCGCCCCGCCCACACCGTGGCGGAGGTGCCCAGCTCCGCGGCGCTGCCGGCGCCCACCCCCGGGCTGCCGTACAGCACGATGTCCGCGACCGGCAGCTCCGCCGCGGCCCGGCCGCAGACCACGGAGCCGTAGGAGTGGCAGAGCAGCGAGATCCGGGCGCCCGGGCGGGCGGTGCGCAGCGACCGGACGAAGTCCCGGAGCCGGGGTGCGGCGGCTTCGGCGCGGCCGGGGGTCAGGGCCCCGGGGCTGACGGTGCTCGGCGTCGCGTAGCCGAGCCACGCGACGACGGCGTCCGCGCCGGACCCGCCCGCGGGGGCGCCGGTGCGCAGTTCGCGGCGCAGCGCCTCGGCGCCGGCGCGGAAGCGCCCGTAGGAGTCGAGGCCGGTGTCGGACCCCGGTACGAGGACGGCGATCCGCCCGGCGTGCGCCAGGTCGCCGAACACCTCGGCGCTGCGCCCGCCGTCGCGGCCGTCGAACGAGAGGAAGTGCCGGCCCGGCGCCGCCATGGCGCGCAGCGAGCCGGCGCGGCGCCGGTCGCCGTGGGCGGCGGCCGTCCGCGCGGCGGCGCGGATGCCGTCGCGGTTGCCGGCGTACCGCTGCGCGAGGGCGGCGGGGGTCGCGGCGGCCACGTCGAACGGCACGGCAGGCGCGGGCGCCGGCACGGCGGCGGGCCGCGCCGCGGCGACCACGGGCAGCGCCACGGAGGCGGCGACCACCCCGGCAAGCAGCACCCGCCGCCACCGCCCCCCCGTCCGCTTCCCGCGGACGACCGCCCCGGCCCGGCCCGCCGCGCGCCGCGACGCCCTCCCCAACCCCCCGCCCTTCAGGCCGGGTTCGCGAAGGCGGGGCGGTGCCATGTCGGGTCCTCTCACCGGGGGTGCTGCGTCGTCCGGTGAGAAAGCTACGAATCGCCGCCCCTCGTCGGCGTCCCGCCCGAGAGCCCATCCGCCGCGTAGCTCTCAGGTATGACGGGTACGGTCCCGCCCCCGCTCAGCGCCGCAGCACCGCCCGGTCGACCAGCGTGACCAGCGGCACCTCGAACTCCCCGGCCTGCGTCTCCGGCCGCGCCGCCAGGTACCCCCGCACCCGCGCGAGCAACTGCGCCCGCTCGTCCTCCGGGAGCAGCAGCAGCCGCGAGTGCGTGGCCACCATCGCCGTCAGCGAGTCGCGCGTGTACCGCAGCCTGTTGGGGAAGCGCTGCCGCTGCACCGGCTCGTACCGCTCGTGCCGGGGCAGTTCCACCTCGTCCGACAGGTCGGCGAAGCAGGCTTCGCCGCGCGTGACCTCGTCGAGGCCGATGACCCAGTCCACCTCGTGGTCGCCCTGGTTCCACAGCCCGGCGACCACCCCGCCCGGCCGCAGCACCCGGGCGATCTCCGGCAGGGCCCGCTCCGGGTCGAACCAGTGGAACGCCTGCCCCACCAGCACCGCGTCCACGGAGCCGTCCGGCAGCGGGATGCGTTCCGCCGTCCCCTCGTCCACCGGCACGTCGGGCAGCGCGCGCCGCAGTTCGGCGCGCATCGCCGCGTCCGGCTCGACGGCCGTGGGCCGCAGGCCCTCGGCGAGCAGGGCGGCGGTCAGCTTGCCGGTGCCGGCGGCGAGGTCGAGGACGTGGAGGCCCTCGCGGTCCGCGACCGGCTCCAGGGCCCATCGGACCGCGGCAGCGGGGTAGTCGGGGCGGAACTCGGCGTAGGCCGCGGCCTGGCTGCCGAAGGAGGAGGCGCGCCGCCGGTGCAGCTCGTGGTCCGTAGTCATGATCGCCACGGTACGCCGTACGCGAAGACGGCGGGCAGCCGTTTCCGCGCCCGGGGTGCCGGCCCGCGGCCCGCCCCGTTCCGCCTCGCCCCGTCCCCGTACGATCCTGCGCATGCCGACGCCGCGCCCCGCAGCCGACCCCGAGCCCGCGGACGAGGGCTGGCCCACCGCGCCCGGCACGACCGCGCTGAGCGTGTCGCTGCCCGAGGCCGACCCGGTCGTACGCCGCTGGCGGGCCCGCTACGACACGGCCGCCGCGCACGGCGGCACCGCCCACGTCACCGTGCTCTACCCGTTCCTGCACCGCGACCGGGTCGACGCCCCCGTACGCGCCGCGCTGCGGCGGCTGTTCGCCGCGCACGAGGCTTTCACGGTGACGTTCGCGCGCGCGGGCCGCTTCCCCGGGGTGCTGTACCTGGTCCCCGAGCCGGACGACCCGCTGCGCGCGCTGACGAAGGCGGTCGTCGAGGAGTGGCCCGGCCACCCGCCGTACGGCGGCATCTTCGGCGATCTCGACCCGCACCTGACGGTCGCCAACAGCGGCGGCGAGGCGGTGCACGCGTCGATCGAGGCGGACCTCGCGCCGCGGCTGCCGGTCACCGCGCGGGTGCGGGCGGTGGACCTGGTGGCGTACGACGGGCGGCGGTGGCGGGAGTGGCTGCGCTTCCCGCTGGGCGGGCGGGAGGGCGGAGGGGACGTAGCGGAGGGGCCGTAGCGGGGGGTGCCTCTATGTTTTTCGTCAAGCGAGGCGTGGGGTTCGGGGTTCGTAGAAGGTGCCGTCGCGGAGGATCGCGAACAGCACGTTGATCCGTTGTCGGGCCAGGCGGAGGAGGGCCTGGGTGTGGGTCTTCCCCCGTGCCCGGCATCGGTCGTAGTAGGTGCGGGAGGCGGGGTCGTGCAGGGCGGCGAACGCGGACAGGAACATCGCGCGTTTGAGCTGCCGGTTGCCGCCTCTGGGCGCGTGTTCGCCGTGGATCGAGGTCCCCGACGACTTGGTTGTGGGGGCGAGGCCGGCGTAAGAGGCCAGGTGGGCGGCGGTGGGGAAGCTGGTGCCGTCGCCGACGGTGACCAGCAGCGTGGCGGCGGTCCTGACCGCGACCCCCGGAATCGAGGTCAGGACCGCGGAAAGAGGGTGAGCCTCCAGCAGCTGCCCGATCTGTGCTTCCAGGGCTCGTCGCTGTCCGTGGACGGCGGCGAGCGAGCGGGCCAGGGACGGGATGACGACGTCGAGGGTGCCGGTGCCCGGGACGACGACGGTCTGCTCGTCGAGCGCGTCGAAGACCTCGTCGATCAGCCGCTGGGCCATGCGCGGGGCCTTGGGCCGGATCACCTCGACCAGCCTGCGACGACCGGCTTTCCGCAGGGTGGCCGGGGATCCGTAGCGTTCCAGCAGCCAGGTCACGGCAGGGTGGTCCAGGCGGGGGCCCAGGACGCGTTCCAGGCTGGGGTGGAACTGGGTGAGCAGGCCGCGTATCCGGTTGGAAGTGCGCGTGGCCTCGGCCGCAAGGTCCTGGTCGAAGCCCACCAGCACGGTCAACTCGGCGGTGATCTCGTCGGTGAGCTCCAGCGAGCGCAGGGTGTGTGGCATGGTCCGTGCGGCGTCCGTGATCACCGCGGCGTCCTTCGCGTCGGTCTTCGCTTCGCCCGGATAGAGATCGGCGATCCGGCGCATGGACAGGCCGGGCAGGTAGGCGACCTTGCAGCCGGCGTCCCGGGCGACCGTCAGAGGGAGGGCTCCGATGGAGGCGGGCTGGTCCACGATCACCAGCACGGTGCCGAACTTCGTGGCCAGTTTGTCGAAGACGGCCCGCAGCTTCGGCTCGCTGTTGGGCAGCTGCTTGTCGAAGACCTTCTTGCCGGCCGGTGTGAGTCCGTGCCCGTGATGGGCACTCTTGCCGACGTCCAGGCCGAGGAAAACGCCCACGTCGTCGATGTCGTCCAACCCATCCTCCCGAACAGGGTTCGTGCGGTGCTGGCCAGGGCGTTGGCGTCGTATGCGCGCATCCACGTTATGCAGACCTGCCGCCCGCAAGGCGGCCGGGCATTGCACCAGGCCAGGCGGTAGTCGGACCTCTCATCAGCGTCTCCAACGGCGCCTCTCGGGCCCGGTGACACCACCCCCCAGGTCATCCGTTCGACAGGGGGGAACAGTCATGCCGGACCCGGAGGCCAGCGGCCCTCTTGCAGGACCGCGAAGAAGATAACGGGGGACCTAGCGAAGGGGGCGTCTCGCGGGGACGTACAGGAGCCGGCGTCGTCCCCCGGCCTCAGCCCTGAGCGGTCTCCGCGGCCTTCGCGGCGCCCTCGGCCCCCGCCCGCCGCTCGTACGCCTCCCGGGCGTCGAGCAGTTCGTCCCAGTGCTCCGCCGCCCACGCGCACGCCGCGTGCAGCGGCTCCAGCATGCTCCGCCCCAGCGGCGTCAGCGCGTACTCCACCCGCTGCGGCAGCCCCTCGTACACCGTGCGCGCCACCAGCCCGTCGCGCTCCAGGGCGCGCAGCGAGCGCGTCATCATCTTGGGCGTCACCCGCCGCAGCGGGACGCGGAGTTCGGAGTAGCGGCGCGGGCCGTCCGCCAGGCACGTGAGGATCAGGCCCGCCCATTTGTCGCCGAAGCGGAACGGCAGCATCGACGACGGGCACAGCTCGTCGAACATGTCGGGGCGCAGCGGCTCGCTCATCCCGCCAGCGTAGGCGGCGTTCCCGGTATCCCGGAGGAAACCGCGGGTCCGGTTAGCGTGCGCGGACGACGACGGCCGAGTGGGAAGACACGGAGGTACGCGGGATGGGCAGGATCGTGGTGTACGGGGCGGGCGGCAGGGCCGGCCGCCGGGCGGTGGCCGAGGCGCGGGGGCGCGGGCACGAGGTGGTGGCCGTCGTCCGGGACCCGGCGAAGCACGCGGGCGTCGCGGGCGCGGGCATACGGCTGGTGGCAGGGGACGCCGCTGACCCAAAGGCGGTGGCGGACGCGGCGGCCGGCTGCACCGCGGCGATCTCCGCGGCGGCGGTGTACGGGGAGGGCACGGACCCGGACGCCTTCTTCCGCGACTCGGCGAAGGCGCTGGTGGCCGGTCTGGCGCGGGCGGAGGTGCCGCGGCTGGTGCTGGTCGGGCTGGCCTCGCTGCTGCCGGACGCGACGGGCCGCCGGCTGCTCGACGACCCCGCGTTCCCGGCGGAGTTCCGCCCCTTCTGCGAGGCGCACGCGGCGGGGCTCGACCTCCTGCGCGCGGCGCCGCCGGAGCTGGACTGGCTGTACGTCAGCCCGGCCGGCGACTTCGACCACGACGCCGGCCGCACGGAGAGCGGCTACCGCGTCCACCCCCACGGCGATCCCGGGGAGCGCATCTCGTACCCGGACTTCGCGGTCGCCCTGCTGGACGAGGCGGAGTCGCCCCGCCACCGCCGTACGCACCTGGCGGTGACCCGGGCCCGCTGACCGCCCGTACGCACCCGCGCGCCCTCCCGTCAGCGCGCCCGGTCGCGGAAGACGTGCCGGTACGTCCGCGGTGAGATCCCCGTCTGCCGGGCGAACTGGTGCCGCAGGTTCGCCGCGCTCCCCAGCCCGCGCGTCGCGCCACCCCCTCGACCGGCACGTCCGTGGTCTCCAGCAGCTCCTGCGCCAGCCGGACCCGCTCCTGGAGCAGCCACTGGAGCGGCGTGACGCCGAGGGTGTCGCGGAAGCGGCGGGCGAAGGTGCGCTCGGCGAGGTGCGCGGCGCGCGCCAGCCGGGCCACGGTCAGCGGCTCGTGGAGCCGGGCGCGGGCCCAGTCGAGCACGGGTGCCAGCCCGTGGTCGGGGGCGGCCGGGCGGGCCGGCGCCGGCGGGAGCTTCGCGTACTGGGCCTGGGCGCCCTCGCGGTGCGGGGGTACGACCATGCGCCGGGCGACCTCGTTGGCGACGGCGGAGCCGTGGTCGAGGCGGACGAGGTGGAGGCAGAGGTCGACGGCGGCGCCGGTGCCGGCGGAGGTGAAGACGGGGCCGTCCTCGCGGTAGAGGGCGTCGGGCTCGACGCGGACGCGGGGGAAGCGGTGGGCGAAGTCGGTGGCGTTCATCCAGTGCGTCGTCGCGCGGCGCCCTCCCCCGCCGGCTACGCCCTTACTGGCGGGGGTACCCCCATTGCCGCACGCCGGCCGCCGCCGGTACGTATGCGCCCGCGCAGAGGGCGACGATCCGCCTGCCCGCCTCGTACGCCTTGCGCACGGCGGCGACGAGGCCGGGCGGCGGGTCGAGCTGGTGGCTGCGGGTCAGGCCGGGGATGAGCACGGTGTCGGCCTCGGCCAGGTCGCCGAGGCCGTACGGGCTCTGGAGGAGCAGCCCGGGGGCGGTGGTCAGCGGGCCGGGCTGGGCGGCGCACAGGCGCAGCTCGTACCAGGGGTCGACCAGGTCGCTGCGGCGCGCCGGCGGAGTGGGCATGGCAGGAATTTTGCGCTGGGAGGCATTTCTGCCCATGGCCGCGCGGGGGGCCGGCGGGCGAGGCTCCAGCTATGGCCGACACCACCTGCGGCGCCGCCCCGGCGGGCGGCGCCGAGCCGCCGCATGCCGCGGCGCCGGTACGCCCGGGGCGTACCCCCTCCGGACGCGGCACGAAGCCGGCGGCGCGGGGCCGCGCGCCCGGCGGCCTCACCGCCGCGCAGGGCACCGCCATGTACGTCGGCTCCGTCCTCGGCACCGGCGTCATCACCCTGCCCGCGCTCGCCGCCGACACCGCGGGTCCCGCCTCCCTCGTCGCGTGGGCCGCGCTCGTCCTGGTCTCCGTGCCGCTGGCCGCCACCTTCGCCGCTCTCGGCGCCCGCCACCCGGACTCCGGCGGCGTCTCGACGTACGCCAGGCTCGCCTTCGGCGAGCGCGCCGCGACCGTCGTCGGCTGGTGCTTCTACCTGGCGATACCACCCGGCGCCGCGGCCGCCGCGCTCTTCGGCGGCGCGTACGTCTCCGCCGCCGTGGGCGGCGGCACGGCGACGACCACCGCCACCGCCGCCGGGCTCATGGCCGCCGTCACGGCCGCCAACACCGCGGGGCTGAAGGTGACCGGCCGGCTGCAACTGGCGCTCGCGGTGCTGCTCGTCGTCCTGCTGCTGACCGCGGTAGTGCTGTCGCTCCCCCACGCCCGTACGGACAACCTGCGGCCTTTCGCGCCGCACGGCTGGGCCGCCGTCGCCCCCGCCGCCGCGCTGCTGGTCTGGAGCTTCGCGGGCTGGGAGGCGATCACGCACCTGGCGGGCGAGTTCCGCCGCCCCGCCCGCGACCTGCCGCGCGCGACGGGCGCCGCCGTCGCGCTGGTCGGCGTGCTGTACCTGTCCGTCGCCTTCGCCGTCGTCGCGGTGCTCGGCCCGGCCGCGGCGGACTCCGACGCGCCGCTCGGCGACCTCATGGCCCGCGGCGTCGGCGGCCCCGCCCGGCATCTGGCCGCGGGCGCCGCGCTGCTCCTCACCCTCGGCGTCATGAACGTCTACTACGCCGGCGCCGCCAAGCTCGGCGCGGCCCTCGGCCGCGACGGCGCGCTGCCGGCGAGGCTGGCGCGGGGCAGCGAGGCCGGGGAGGTGCCGCGGCGCAGCCTGGCGGTGATCTCGGTGCTGTCGTTCGCGGCGCTGGCCGCGGTGACGCTGACGGACACCGGCACGAAACCGCTGGTGCTGCTCACCACGGGCTCGTTCACCACGGTGTACGCGGTGGGGGTGGCCGCCGCGTTCCGGCTGCTGCCGCGGGGCAGCGCCGGGCGGAAGGCGGCGGTGCCGGCGCTGATCGCGGTGGCGGCGCTGCTGGTGGCCTCCGGCCCGTACCTGCTGTGGCCGCTGTCGGTCACGGCCGCGGCCTGGCTCTACACGAGGCGCCGCGGGGGACGCCGCACAGGGCGCCGCCGGCCGGTCACGGGGGCCGGTGCGTCGGCACACGGGTAAGGACCGGGCGCAAGGCGCCCGGTCCTTACCGACCGGCCTTACCGACAGGTCCTTGTCGGTATGTCCTACTCAGTCGAAGCTCAGGTCGCCCGTGCGCGTCCGCTTCAGCTCGAAGAAGTTCGGGAACGACGCCATCGCCACCGCCCCGTCGAAGATCCGCAGCGCCTCCTCGCCCCGCGGGATGGCGGTCATCACCGGCCCGAAGAACGCCACGCCGTCGATGTGGATGGTCGGGGTGCCGACATCCTCGCCGACCGGGTCCATGCCCTCGTGGTGGCTCGTGCGCAGCGCCTTGTCGTACTCGTCGCTCTGCGCCGCCGCGGCCAGCTCGGCCGGGAGGCCCACCTCGGCCAGGGCGCCCTTGACGACGGTCTCGTAGTCCTCCTCACCCCCGTTGTGTATGCGGGTGCCGAGGGCGGTGTACAGGTCGCGCAGGACGTCCTCGCCGTGCTGCTGCGCGGCGGCGATGCAGACCCGCACCGGGCCCCACGCCTTGTCCATCAGCGTGCGGTACCACTCCGGCAGATCACGTTCCTCGTTGAGCACGGAGAGGCTCATCACCCGGAACCGCAGGTCGATGTCCCGCTGCCGCTCCACTTCGAGGATCCAGCGCGAGGTGATCCACGCGAACGGACAGGCGGGGTCGAAGTAGAAGTCGACCTTGGGCGTTTCACCGGCGGCAGCCGCCATGGGCTATCTCCCTGTTGTGATACGGATACACGCGACGTTGACGGCAACGTCAACGCCGACCGTCCCGACCGCATTCCGAGGAGCGGACCATTTTCCCCGACACCCCGGCGGTCCTCCTGCTGACCGGCATCCAGGCCGCCGGGAAGTCCACCGTCGCCCAGGCGGTCGCCGAGCGGCTGCCGCGCTCGGCGCACGTGCGCGGCGACGTCTTCCGCCGCATGGTCGTCGGCGGCCGCGCCGAGGTGACGCCGGAGGGATCGCCCGAGGCGCTGCGGCAGTTGCGGCTGCGGTACGGGCTGATGGCCCGTACGGCGGACGCGTACGCGGCGGCGGGGTTCACGGCGGTGGCCCAGGACGTGGTGCTGGGCGACGAGCTGGCGCGGACCGCGGCCCTGTTCCGTACGGACCCGCTGCTGGTCGTCGTGCTGGCGCCGCGCCCGGAGGCGGTGGCGGCGCGCGAGGCAGGGCGGGCGAAGACGGCGTACGGGCGGGCGTGGGGCGTACGGGAGCTGGACGGCGTACTGCGCAACGAGACCCCGCGGCTCGGGCTGTGGCTGGACACCTCGGACCAGACTCCGGCGGAGACGGCGGACGAGATCCTGGCCCGCGCCTGGCAGGAAGCCCGCTTCGCCCGCTGACACCGCCCGTACCCGGGGCTGGCCCGACGGCACCGGGCCCGCCCGCCCCGCGGCCCTGACCTCCCCGCCCTGCTCTCAGCGAATACCCGCCCACCCCGCCCGGCCGCCCGGCACCCTGGTGGCATGCCCGAGACCGTCGCCGTACTCTCCGACATCCACGGGGTGCTGCC
The DNA here is from genome assembly GCF_045781775.1 of Streptomyces sp. 184. Lineage (NCBI taxonomy): Bacteria > Bacillati > Actinomycetota > Actinomycetes > Kitasatosporales > Streptomycetaceae > Streptomyces > Streptomyces sp. 184. Next base: position 5,327,188 of record NZ_CP123230.1, read on the forward strand.
GGCCCTCGAAGCCGTGCTCGCCGAGCCCGACGTGCGCGCCGCCGACGCCGTGGTCCTGACCGGCGACATCGCCGCAGGACCGCTCCCCGGCCCCACCCTCGACGCCCTGGCCGCGCTCGGCGAGCGCGCCGTGTGGGTGGGCGGGAACGCCGACCGCGAGCTGGTGGAGTACCGCCGCGGCACCCGCGACGGCGTCCCCGACCCGATCGCGCCGTGGGCGGCGGAGCAGTTGCGCGCGGAGCAGGTCGACCTGCTGGCGTCGCTGCCGGCGAGCGCGACGCTGCCGGTCGGCGGCCTCGGACCGGTGTACTTCTGCCACGCCACCCCGCGCGCCGACGACGAGACGGTGCTCGTCGACTCGGCACCCCGGCGGTGGGCGGAGGTGCTGGGCGGCCTCGGCCCGGAGGTGGAGACCGTGGTGCTCGGGCACACGCACATGCCCTTCGCCCGGCTCACGCACGGCCGGCTGGTGGTCAACCCGGGCAGCATCGGCATGCCGTACGGGCGCCCCGGCGCGCACTGGGCGCTGCTCGGCCCCGGCGGCGCGGCGCTGCGGCGCACGGCGTACGACTACGGCGCGGCCTGCGCCCGCATCGCGGCGGAGTCCGGCTACGCGGACGCGGCGTCCTGGGCGGACGAATACGTGTGGGCGCGGAACTCCGCAGAAGACGCGCTCACCGCCTTCGGCGGCTGACCGGCACCGCCCGCGCACCGTCCGGTACGCACCGGGCCCGGGGCGGTGCGGCGGCTCCGCGGCTACGCGCCCGGCCCCGGGCCCGTACGCACCAGCGGCCCGCTCTCAGCCCTCCGGGTCCGCCCGGCGCCGCGGCGGCTCCAGCTCGTCGGCCGGCCCCGCGTCCGCCGGGTCCACCTCCTCCAGCCGCTCCACCGGATCCACGGCGTCCCCCGGCTCCAGCGTGTCCCCCGGCTCCAGCGGCTCCACCCCGCCCAGCGGGTCGATCGGGTCCACCGGCGCCGGCACGTCGTCGCCCGCGCCGCCGTCCGTCACGGCCCCCGCACCACTCCCGGAAGCCGCACCCGGGCCCGTACCGCCGCCGCCACCGGCAGCACCACCGGCAGCGACACCGCCGCCCGCGCCCGTACCGCCCGCCGCCGCCTGCGGCGGCCCGGCGACGCCCGGCTGCCGTTCCAGGAACCGCAGCAGCTCCACCGGGAACGGCAGCACCAGCGTCGAGTTCTTCTCCGCCGCCACCGACACCACCGTCTGGAGCAGCCGCAACTGGAGCGCCGCCGGCTGGTCCGACATCTGCTCCGCCGCCTGCGCCAGCTTCCGGGACGCCTGAAGCTCCGCGTCGGCGTTGATGACCCGCGCACGCCGGTCGCGCGCCGCCTCCGCCTGCCGGGCCATGGAGCGCTTCATCGTCTCGGGCAGCGACACGTCCTTGATCTCGACCCGGTCGATGGTCACGCCCCACTCCACGGCCGGGCTGTCGATCATCAGCTCCAGGCCCTGGTTGAGCTTCTCGCGGTTGGAGAGCAGGTCGTCCAGCTCGCTCTTGCCGATGATCGACCGCAGCGAGGTCTGGGCCATCTGGGAGACCGCGAAGCGGTAGTCCTCGACCTGCACGACGGCGTCCGCCGGGGCGACGACCTTGAAGTAGACGACCGCGTCGACGCGGACGGTCACGTTGTCGCGGGTGATGCCCTCCTGGGCGGGGATGGGCAGGGTCACGATCTGCATGTTGACCTTGCGCATCCGGTCGACGAACGGAACGATCATCGAGAAGCCGGGGCCGCGGATACCGGGCCTGAGCCGGCCGAGCCGGAAGACCAACCCCCGCTCGTACTGCTTGACCACCCGGGCCCCGGCCATCGCGTAGACGGCTCCGAGACAGACGATGATCACCACCGCTGCGATCAGTGCTTCGATCATCACGGCCCCCTGCGTCGCGTGGGAGTCAGCCGTTTCTCCCTCAACCGTAGCTCCGCCGCCGCCCCGGAGACACCGCTCGGCGCCCGCGCCCGTACCGGGCGGTGCCCGGCACGGTCCGGGGACCGCACCGCCCCCGCCCGGTGGGGGTCCGGGCGGGGGTGGCGGCCGGGGCGCTCAGGCCCCGCGCGTCAGGGTCAGTAGACGCTCACCCCGTAGGCATTGAGCGCCTCGACGACCGGCTGGAAGAACGTCGTGCCGCCGGACGAGCAGTTGCCGCTGCCGCCGGAGGTCAGGCCGAGGGCCGTCGTGCCGGAGAAGAGCGGGCCGCCGGAGTCGCCGGGCTCGGCGCACACGTTGGTGCGGACCATGCCGTAGACGACGTCGCCGCCGCCGTAGTTCACGGTCTGGTTCAGCGCCGTGACGCTGCCGCCGTGCAGGCCGGTGGTGGAGCCGCTGCGCTGCACGGACTGGCCCACGGTCGCGTTCGCGGCGCCGGTGATGTCCCGGGTGCTGCCGTTGTACAGGTTGACGTTCCCGGGGTGGGTCTGCGCGGAGTTGCTGTACCGGACCAGCCCGTAGTCGTTCGTCGGGAAGCTGGATCCGGCGGTCGGGCCGATGGTGGTGGTCCGGCCGGAGTTGCTCCACCAGGTGCCCGCGCCGTCGGTGCAGTGGCCGGCGGTGACGAAGTAGTACGTGCTGCCGCTGCGGACGTTGAAGCCGAGCGAGCAGCGCCAGCCGGAGGCGTAGATCGCCTGGCCGCCGTTGATGTAGCGCTGGAGCTTGCCCTTCATGTGCTCGATCCGCAGGGCGTCGGCGTCGGCGCCCGCGGTCCGCTTGATGCGGGCGACCTCGGCGTCGGTCACGGTCTCGTCGATGCTGACGACGAGGGTGCCGGACTTCTTGTCGACGCCCCAGGCGGTGCCGCCGACGTCGGCGGCGAGCACCGCGTCGTCGGCTCTCGCCAGGGTGGCCGCGCTGAAGCCCTCGGGCTGCTGGGCGGCGCCCGACGCGGGTAGCGCGAGCGCTGCGCCCGCGAGGGCCGCGGTCAGTGCGGCGACCAGCCGCAGTCGCCTCTTGGTGCCGCTCAGTGGGGGTGTGCGCTTGATCCTCACTCAATCCTCCGAGTGTGCTCGGGGACCCGCCGGCGGGCAGGTCCGTGAGGCGCAGCCACGGGGCGGAGAAAACGCTGAAGGGCTCGCCCGGCCGGGTTCGATGCGTCCGGCCGTGGGGGTGCGGCCCCTTATTTTCGTCGTGCCCCTGACAAGCGCTGCTGAGAGTATTCAGACGATGACAGGTGTGCACAAGTAGGCACTGGCTCATGTTGGCGCAAACGCGCCCCCCGCCCCGCCCGACCGGCCCGGCCCCGGTCCCGACCACTCGAACAGCGCGGGAACCACCCGAGCGGAGGCCGAAACACCCGTCCGGCCCCGCGGGAATCTCCTGTCACCCCGTCAGACCCCTTGCGCCGGGGGAACTCTGACGTAGCGACAGCCGTTTCTGTGCCAGTACTGTCACGAACCCGGCGCGTGCCCTCTATCTGATTGGCACATCATCCGCATCATGGATGACCATAGGTGAGCGGACAGACATCCCCGGACTGCTCCGGGGACAGCCCACGCCGCGGGAGAGAGAGGAGGCGTCATGGGATCGGTACGCAGGGCTAGTGCCTGGCTCGGCCTCGTCGACGACAACGATGACGAGCGCTACTACGACGGGTACGAAGACGAGAGCGCAGAGCCCCAGGGAGACGCCGCCTGGACGACGGACCCGCGCGTGCGCGTGGCCTCCCAGGTCGCCCAGGAGAAGGGGCGCCGCATCGCCACCGTGTCGCCGGACGGGTTCCGCGACGCGCGCGGGATCGGCGAACTCTTCCGCGAGGGCGTCCCCGTCATCGTGAACCTCACGATGCTGGAGGCCGCCGACGCCAAGCGCGTCGTCGACTTCGCGGCGGGCCTGACCTTCGGGCTGCGCGGCTCCATCGAGCGGGTGGCGACGCGGGTGTTCCTGCTGACCCCCGCGGAGTACGCGATCGTCCCCGGCGAGGTGCCGCGCTCCACGCAGGGCGGGTTCTTCAACCAGAGCTGAGCCGAACGACCGCGGAAAGACGACGCAAAAGCAGTACCGGGGCTGGGCCGTACGGCTCAGCCCCGGAACGCGTCCAGCCCCGTCAGCGCCTTGCCCAGCACGAGCTGGTGCATCTCCACCGTGCCCTCGTACGTCAGCACCGACTCCAGGTTCGTGGCGTGCCGCATCACCGGGTACTCCAGCGAGATGCCGTTCGCCCCCAGGATCGTGCGGGCCGTCCGGCAGATCTCGATCGCCTCGCGGACGTTGTTGAGCTTGCCGAAGCTGACCTGTTCCGGACGGAGCGTGCCGGCGTCCATCCGCGTGCCCAGGTGGTGTGCGAGCAGCACGCCCTTGTGCAGTTCGACGGCCATGTCGGCGAGCTTGGCCTGGGTGAGCTGGAAACCGCCGATGGGCTTGCCGAACTGCTCGCGGGTACGGGCGTATTCGAGCGCCGCGTCGAAGGAGGACCGGGCCGCGCCCATGGCGCCCCACACGATCCCGTAGCGGGCGTGGCTCAGGCAGCTCAGCGGCCCGCGCAGCCCGGTGGCCTCCGGCAGCACGGCGTCGGCGGGCAGCCGCACCCCGTCGAGGACCAGCTCGCTGGTGACCGAGGCGCGCAGCGACCACTTGTGCCTGATCTCGGGCGCGGCGAAGCCGGGCGCGTCGGCCGGCACGACGAAGCCGCGGATGCCCTCGTCGGTACGGGCCCACACGACGGCGACGCCGGCCACCGAGCCGTTGGTGATCCACATCTTGCGGCCGGTCAGCACCCAGTCCGAGCCGTCGCGCTTGGCGTACGTGCGCATCCCGGCCGGGTCGGAGCCGTGGTCCGGCTCGGTCAGGCCGAAGCAGCCGATGACCTCGCCGGTCGCCATCCGCGGCAGCCACTGCCGCTTCTGCTCCTCGGAGCCGAACTGCCGGATCGCGTACATCGCGAGGGAGCCCTGCACCGAGACCAGCGAGCGGATGCCGGAGTCGGCGGCCTCCAGCTCCAGGCAGGCCAGCCCGTACTGCACGGCGGAGGCGCCGGCGCAGCCGTAGCCGGTGAGGGACATGCCCAGCGCCCCCATCGCGCCCAGCTCGCGGGCCAGTTCGCGGATGCCGGGCAGCTCGCCGCGCTCGTACCACTCGGCGATGTGCGGCAGGACCCGGTCGGCCGCCCAGTCGCGCACGGTGGCGCGGACGGCGAGGTCCTCGGGGCTGAGGAGGTCGTCAACTCCCAGCGGATCGCCGGGGTTGAACGGCGGCAAAGTGCTTGCGGGCATGGCTGTCGTCCTCCGGCGGGCCGTCGGGGTCACGGCCCGACGCTACTTGCGCGTATTCGGCGTCGTCCAGCCTCTCCGCGCGCGGCGTGACGTCTTGCACACGGCGCGCGCGCCCGCGGCCCGCGCCGCGCTCGCGCTCCCGGCCGCCGCCGTCCGCCGCCGGGCGCTGCCGCCGCACGCCGAGCGGGGCCACCGGCCGGGCGCCCGGCACCTTGCCGGCGGCCTTCGCCGGCGGGCGGTCCGCCGCACCGCCGGGCTCCCCGCACTCCATCGACCGCGGCAGCCGCAGCGCCGTGAGCGCCCCGAGCAGCAGCAGTCCCGCGCTGACCGCCAGCGTGACGTGCATGCCGTGCACGAACGCGTCCCGCGCGGCGGCCCGCAGCGTGGCGCCCGCGGCGCCGCCCAGCTCGCCCGCGGTCTCGTACGCCTCGCCCAGCGAGTTGCCCGCGGCGTCGGTCGCGCTGGCCGGCACGCCGGGCACGGTGCCCAGGGCGGGGCGGTAGACGGCGTTCATGACGCTGCCGAGCAGCGCTATGCCGATGCCCGCGCCGAGCTGGTACGAGGTCTCGCCGATCGCCGCGACCCCGCCGGCCTGCTCCGCGGGCGTCTCGCTGAGCATCGACTCGTACGCGCCGAAGATGGTCGTCTCCAGCCCGTACCCCAGCAGCACGAAGCCCGCGCCGAGCACCAGCGGGCGGTCCTCCTGGCCCAGGCTGATCAGCCCGGTGACGGCGACGGCGGTGAGCAGGAAGCCGAGCGCGACCATGGCGCGCGGCCCGAGCCTGGCGACCATCCGGGAGCCGGCCAGGCCCGCGGCCACGGCGGCGACGGTCAGCGGGATCAGCCGCAGCCCGGTCTCCAGCGGGCTGAGGCCGAGGACGAGCTGCATGTACTGCACGGCGACGAGCTGGAGCCCGACGAGGGCGAGCAGCGCGAGCACGATGCAGCCGACGGCGGTGCCGAAGGACCGGCAGGAGACGACGTCGAAGTCGACGAGCGGGTGGGCGCGGCGGCGCTGCCTGCGGACGAAGAGGGCGAGCAGGGCGCAGCCGGCGAGCAGCGGCGCGACGACGGAGGGATGCAGCGGCCCGTCGCCGGCGCCGGCCTGCTTGAGCGCGAGGATGACGCCGAAGAGGCCGAGGGCCGCCATCAGCGCGCCGAGGACGTCCCAGGGGCCGGCCGAGTCGGCGGTGGACTCCGGCAGCAGCCAGCGGCCCACGGGCACGGCGATCACCATCAGCGGGATGTTGATCAGGAAGACCGAGCCCCACCAGAAGTGCTCCAGCAGAAAGCCGCCGAGCAGCGGCCCGATGGCCGCGCCCACGGCGGCGGTGGCGCTCCACAGCCCGATGGCCGCCGCGCGCTCGCGGCGGTCGGGGAAGACCTGGCGCAGGATGGACAGCGTGGCCGGCATGATCATGGCGCCGCCGACGCCGAGGAGGGCGCGGGCGGCGATCAGCACGTGCGGGTCGCTCGCCGCGGCGGCGAGCGCGGAGGCCAGGCCGAAGATCGCGTAGCCGAGAAGCAGCACGCGGCGGCGGCCCACGCGGTCGCCGAGGGTGCCGAAGAGGATCAGCAGGGAGGCGGCGACCAGGGGGTAGGCGTCGACGATCCACAGCAGGTCGACGGCGCCGGGCTTGAGGTCCTCGGTGAGCGCCGGGACGGCGACGTGCAGGACGGTCGCGTCGAGGGCGACGAGCAGCAGGCTGGAGCAGAGGACGGCCAGCACGGTCCAGCGGCCGGCGTCGGCGCCACAGGCCCCGGGGACGTCCCGCGGCGGGCTCGTGGCCGTGGCCGTCCCTGACATCTACGCACCTCCCGGACTCGCGCGAGTCGACAGCGTACGCGAGTCCGCGGGCCGCACGTGGCGGCACTACCCGTTGCGGGTGACGGCGCTACGGGCCGCGCGGGGCCCTCCCCCCTCGTGTTCGCACCGGTCCGTTGACGTGCCATGATTGCCCGCCCCCGGTCCGGGAAGTCACTGGTTGAGGGCTTAACGCACGATGTGTGACGCCCGTCACACGCCCCGGGCCGGCCGCCCGCCAGGCGAACGGTCCGCAACGGCACGCTGAATCTCCGATAAACGGAGGAGCGCGAAAAACAATTGACCGATTGGCCGTACTCAGATATTCCCAGAAAGCGGAAGACATGAGTCCTGAAAAGGCGGTGGGGTAAGTGCCGTTGACGACCCGGCCCACATCACATAGGCATTACAAATCCGGCCGATTGGTCAATCCGCGGCACCCGGCGATGTAGCGTCGATTCCGTGCGTACCGAAGAGAGACGTCCGCAGGGAGCGGAGCGTCCGACCACACACAGCGGCCGGCGGCCGCGTATGACCAGGACCCGGCTCTGGCTGTTCTGGTCGTCGCTGGCCGTCTACGCGGCGATCGTCGCGGCCGTGGTGACCACGTCGTGGCTGGTGCACCTCGACTGGCAGCTCATGCTCTTCCGGCCGTACAAGCAGTGGCCGGAGTTCCACGCCTTCCTGGACTACTTCGTGGTCCTCGGGCAGCGCGCGCCCACCGCCGTGGCCGTGCTGGCCTGGCTGGGCTGGCGCGCCTGGCGGCAGCACACCCTGCGCCCGCTGTTCATGCTGGCCGGCTCGCTGCTCCTGCTGAACCTCACGGTCGGGGCGGCGAAGATCGGCATGGGCCGGCTCGGCCCACACTACGCCACCGAGATCGGCTCGAACGAGATGTGGGCCGGCGGCGATATATTCCCTTCGGGTCACACCGCGAACGCCGTCGTGACCTGGGGCGTCGTGGCCTATCTGGCGACGACGCCGCGGGCCCGCAGGACCGCCTCCGTGGTCTGCGCGATGGTGGCGCTGGGCGTCGGCGGCACCACGGTCTACCTCGGTACGCACTGGCTCAGCGACGTGCTCCTCGGCTGGGTCGCCGGTCTGCTCGTGCTGCTGGCCCTGCCCTGGTTCGAGCCCGTCGTGGCCCGCGCGGAGGCGTGGCTGCTGCACGTGCGCGACCGGCTGCGCGGCTCGCCGGCCGCCGGACCGGCCGCGCCGGCCTCGCTGTCACCGCTGGCCACGCGCGTCTCGATCGTCTCGCAGCGCCCGACCGGCACCGGTGCGCCGACCACGCGGGACACGCGGGAGATGGCCCGCGTCAGCTCGGGAACGGCCCCGGGACCGGCGCCTGCCGCCCGCCCGGACACCTGGCCGCACCTGGCCCCGCGCCCGCACACCGCGCGGCAGGAGCGCCCGGCCGGCCACCGCCGCCCGCCGCAGTCGGACCGCCCCGGCGGCCGTCCGCAGGCGCGTGCGGGCGGCTGACCCGCACTATCCGACCCAGCAGCGCGTGACCGTGCCGTCCTGGACGGTGAAGTTGAGCCGTCCGCCCATGAACTCCATGGTGATGACGGCCCCCGGGGGCAGCGAGCGGACCGTGGTCCAGCCGCGGCCCCTGGCCTGCTCCTCGGCGTCGGCGGCGGCCAGGCCGACGTAGTTCTCGGTGTCGTCGTCGGGGTTCGAGGGCGGTGTCGGCAGGTTCGGTGGAGTTGCCATGGCGCCCACGCTATGCCCCTGGTCACGGCCGCGGTAGGCCCGGGTCGCACGGGGATGTCGCGGGCCTGTTCACCGCGGGTCACACTTCTGTCACAGCGCCCGCCGGCCGCCGAGGGGCCCGGAAGAGGCCCCGTACATGCGTCCGAGAGGCACCTCCTGACGGGCTATCGGGAATTGCTGTCAGCGGCCCTAAACACACCCGCTGTTTACCCGCGGGGCCCCCTGGAATTCATCGAATTTCCCCCTTCCGGCGGTGCCCGGTGTCAGCTCCGCATAAATCCCCCGAGCGGCTCCCGCGACACACCGGGCGAACGCGCGTAGCGCGCCGGATCCGTACACCGGTGGCACCGTCGTGCCGTGGACGCGTCGCGTCGTCACACGTGACCTACGAACGGAAGGTGCAGAGGCGATGGGGACGACAGAGGCGGCACCGGCACCGGCACCCGCCCGCCCGCGCGCCCGGCGGCACGGCTCGGTGGTCGTGGACTGGCTGACCACCACGGACCACAAGAAGATCGGACATCTCTACCTCATCACCTCGTTCGCCTTCTTCCTCTTCGCCGGCCTGCTGGCGCTGCTGATGCGGGCGGAGCTGGCCAGGCCGGGGATGCAGCTCATCAGCCCCGAGCAGTTCAACCAGTCGTTCACGATCCACGGCACGATCATGCTGCTGCTCTTCGCGACGCCCACCTTCGCCGGGTTCGCCAACGAGATCATGCCGCTCCAGATCGGCGCGCCCGACGTGGCGTTCCCGCGGCTGAACATGCTGTCGTACTGGCTGTTCCTCTTCGGCGGGCTGATCGTGGTGAGCAGCTACCTGACGCCGAGCGGACCCGCGGACTTCGGCTGGTTCGCGTACGCCCCGCTGAACGGCGAGGTGCACTCCCCCGGCGTGGGCGCGGACCTGTGGATCATGGGCCTGGCGCTGGCGGGCTTCGGCACGATCCTGGGCGCGGTCAACTTCCTCACCACGATCGTCGGGATGCGCGCGCCCGGTATGACGATGTTCCGGATGCCGATCTTCACCTGGAACACCCTGTTCACCTCGATCCTCATCCTGATGGCGTTCCCGGTGCTGGCGGCGGCGCTGCTGGTGCTGGAGGCGGACCGGCGCTTCGGCTCGGTCGTCTTCGACGGGTCCGTGGGCGGGGCGCTGCTGTGGCAGCACCTGTTCTGGTTCTTCGGCCACCCGGAGGTCTACATCATCGCGCTGCCGTTCTTCGGCATCATCAGCGAGATCATCCCGGTCTTCTCCCGCAAGCCGATCTTCGGCTACGTGATGCTGGTCGCCGCCACCATCGCCATCACCGGCCTGTCGATCGTCGTCTGGGCGCACCACATGTTCGCCACCGGGGCGGTGCTGCTGCCGTTCTTCTCCGCGACGTCGTTCCTGATCGCCGTGCCCACGGGGGTGAAGTTCTTCAACTGGATCGGCACGATGATGAACGGCTCGCTGTCGTTCGAGACGCCGATACTGTGGTCGATCGGGTTCCTGGTCAGCTTCCTCTTCGGCGGGCTGACGGGCGTGCTGCTGGCCTCGCCGCCGCTGGACTTCCACGTCACGGACACGTACTTCGTCGTGGGCCACTTCCACTACGTGGTCTTCGGGACGGTGGTGTTCGCGACCTTCGCGGGCTTCTACTTCTGGTGGCCGAAGTTCACCGGAAAGATGCTGGACGAGCGGCTGGGGAAGATCCACTTCTGGACCCTGTTCGTCGGCTTCCACGCCACGTTCCTGGTCCACCACTGGCTGGGCGTGGAGGGCATGCCGCGGCGGTACGCGGACTACCTGGCCGCCGACGGGTTCACCACGCTCAACACGGTCTCCACCATCGGCGCCTTCCTGCTCGGCGCCTCCACGCTGCCGTTCCTGTACAACCTCTGGATCACGGCGAAGGACGGCGAGAAGGTCGACGTGGACGACCCGTGGGGCTTCGGCCGCTCCCTGGAGTGGGCCACCTCCTGCCCGCCGCCTCGGCACAACTTCGTCGCCCTGCCGCGGATCCGCTCCGAGTCGCCGGCCTTCGACCTGCACCACCCGTACGCCGTGTCGCACGAGCAGCGCGGGCCGGGCGGCGAGCGGGACGTGGTCGACCCGGACGCGGAATGAGGAGCAGGGCTGGCGCGGGCCGGCGCCGGCGGGCGCTGGCCGGCGCGGGTCAGGCCAGGGCGCGGCCGAGCCGGTCGGCCAGCTCCCTGATGTGCCCGGTCAGCTCCGGCGGGTCGACGACCTCGAAGTCGTAGCCGGTCAGGAGCAGGTGCACGACCATGGCCTGCATGCCGTACGAGCCGGTGTGCAGCAGGCAGGTGTCCTCGCCGTCCGGCTCCAGCACCCCGGCGGACGGCGAGATGCGGGTCGCCGCCTCCTCGTGCGGCGCCCGGAGGCGGACAGTGGCGCGCGTCGGGTACGCGTAGACGGCGACGCCGCGCGAGACGTACGCGGCCAGGTCCTCGGCGGGCGGGTCGCGGGGCGGTACGCGCGGGCCGTGCGGCGGCCGGGGCGTGATGCGGTCGGCGCGGAACGTGCGCCAGTCGTCGCGCTCGACGTCCCAGGCGACCAGGTACCAGCGGTAGCGGGAGCAGACGAGCCGGTGCGGGTCGGCCGTCCTGCGGGTGACGGCGCCGTCGGCGCCGGCGTAGTCGAAGCGCAGCCGCTCGCTGTCCCGGCAGGCGTGGGCCAGCTCCGTGAGCACCTCGGGGTCGACGGCCGGGCCGGTGCCGCCGCCCATCATCGGGACGGTGTACGAGGTGAGCGCCCCGACCCGGCGCCGCAGCCGGTTCGGCAGCACCTGCTCCAGCTTGGCCAGCGCCCGCACCGAGGTCTCCTCGATGCCCTCGATGCCGCCGCCCGCGCTGCGGCGCAGCCCGACGGCGACCGCGACGGCCTCGTCGTCGTCGAGGAGCAGCGGCGGCATCTGCGCGCCGGCGCCGAGCTGGTAGCCGCCGGCGGTGCCGGTGGCGGAGTGCACGGGGTAGCCCAGCTCGCGGAGCCTGTCGACGTCGCGCCGTACGGTGCGGGCGCTGATGCCGAGCCGGCCGGCCAGCTCCGCACCGGACCACTCGCGGTGGGCCTGGAGGAGGGAGAGCAGCTTCAGCAGCCGCGCGGAGGTGTCGAGCATGGGCCCGAGTGTGGCACGGCTTGCGGTCAGCTACGGTCCTCAATCCCCGCGGCCCGGTGCTCGGCCCGCAGGCCCGTGGGCCGGCTCTCAGGCCGCTCCGGCGCCCTCCCGGGTGCGGTGGGCGTACAGCCCGCCCAGCACCGTGCCCGTCAGCGGGAGCGTCGGGCGGTGGGCGTGGAGCCGGGCGAAGAGGTCGTCGTAGCGCTCGGCGGCGCGTGCCGGGTCGAAGCGCGCGGCGTTCGCCAGCGCCGCCGTGCCCATCTCCTGGCGCAGGTCCTCGTCGCCGATGAGCCGCAGGAGCCCCCGGGCCACGGCCGCCGGCTCGCCCGGCGGCACGAGCAGGCCGTCCACGCCGTCGTGGATGATCTCCCGCGGGCCCAGCGGGCAGTCCGCCGCGACGACCGGCAGCCCGCCGCGCATCGCCTCGGCGATGGACAGCCCGAACGACTCCAGCACGGAGGTGTGCGCGGCGATCGAACTCTTCGGCCACTCCGTCTCCAGCGGGTGCACGGCGCCCATGAGGAAGACGTGGTTGTACAGCCCGAGACGGTCGATCTGGGCGCGCAGCGCGTCGTGGCGGGGGCCGCTGCCGTAGATCCGCAGCTCCCAGTCGGGGTGCGCGTCGGCGACCCGGCGGAACGCCTTGACCAGGTGGTCGAAGTGCTTGAGCGGCGCGAGCCGGCCGGCGGCCATGACGGATCTCGCGGTGTTGTCGGACGGCGGCACGGGCGGCGCGGGCACGCCGTTGGGGATGGCGGTCACCGTCACGCCCGGCAGCCGCAGTTGCTCGCGGTACGCGCGGGCGTCGGCCTCGGTCATGGTGACGACGGCGTGCAGCCGCGGGTACGCCGCGCTCAGCGCCACCCGCAGTTGCCGGGGGTGGCCGGCGAACGTCAGGTGCTCCTGCCCGATGCGCAGGACCCCGCGGCGGGTGTGCCGGGCGACGGCGACGTTGAGCCCGGGGCGGGTGCCGACGACCGCGTCGGCGTCCAGGTTCCGCAGGTGCTCGGCCACGAGGTGGTCGGTGAGCGCGCTGTACTGGTCGTAGCGGCCGTCCGCGGGCGGGTAGTGGCGTGCGGGGAGGGCGTGGTCGGGGTGGCCGGCCGCGTAGCCGGGGCTGTCGGGGCGGGCGTCGAGGAGGGCGCGTACGGGTACGTGGGGCCCGGCGTCGAAGAACGGCTCGTCCTCGCGGCGGAAGACCGAGACGATCTCCACGTCGTGCTGCTCGGCGAGCGTGCGCGCGAGGGTGAAGGTGGTGTGGACGGTGCCCCCGACGGCGTACGCGTTGCTGATCAGGAAAGAGATCCGCATGGCGATCGTGTACCTCGGGACGGGTGGCGGACAGTTCCCCGCCCCAGCGTCGCACAGCCGCCGCCACCCGGCATCACGGCAGGTCAGAACAGCCAGAGCGGTCAGGGCAGCCGGGGCGGCCAGAGCGGTCAGGGCGGTCAGGGCCGGTACGGGAGCTGCGGCACCGTGAAGCAGTTCTCCGTCATCTCGCCCTGGCTGACCCAGCCGCCGGCGCCGTCGTTCGCGTCGTCCTGCCAGCGCGCCGCCGACACGCACGTGGGCCGCGTCTTCGGCGGGTCCGGCAACTCCTCGAAGCGGGCGGGCAGCAGCAGCCCGCCGGCGTCGTACGGCTCGGCGCGCGCCATGAAGTCCTCGACGCACCCCCGCGTCGGCTCCGCGCCGCACGACTGCGCGGCGTCCGCGAACCACATCGCCGCGGCCCAGCCCTCCAGTTGCCACTGGGAGCGGGTGCCGGTGTCTGCGTAGCGGTCCATGCCGTCGCGGAACGCCTTGACCGCCCGGTCGCCGGTGTCCTCGTAGTTGCGGCTGGAGCCGGTGACCCAGAGGGAGTTGCGGCAGCGCTCGGCGTCCGCGAAGTCCTCGCGGACGGTGGAGTTCCAGTTCTGCACGTTGGTGACCTTCGCGGTCAGCTCCACTCCGGCCTCGTCGAGCGCCTCGCACAGCTTGGCGTTGCCGCCGGTGTCGACGGCGTCGAAGACGAGGTCGACACCGCGTGCGCGCAGGTCGGCGGCGACCGCGTCGAAGTTCGGCAGCGAGAAGTCGACCTGCTCGGTGACGACGTCGTAGCCCTCGGCCTCCAGCCCGGCGGTGACACTGCGGGCGTACGAGGCCGAGGCCGCCTGGTTGTACGAGACGACGGCGGCGGTGCGGGCGCCGTGCTCCCGCTTGAAGTACCGGTAGACCTCGGTGCCGCCGTACAGGTCGCCGCCCCAGCCGGCCTTGCCGCCGGTGCGCGGGGCGCGGCTGCCGTAGATGCCGTACAGGTGCGGGTACGTCTCGTACGCGGCCCCGATCGGCTGGCCGCCGATGTCGGGCACGCCGGCGTCGCTGACCTGCGGGGCGCCGGCGTAGTTCAGCGAGGTGGTGGCGACGAGCGCGAACACCTTCTCCTTCAGCACCAGTTCGCGGACGCAGTCGCTGTTGCCCAGCCCGCTGCCGCCGTCGTCGCACGTGACGACCTCGACCGGGCGGCCGTGCACGCCGCCGCGCGCGTTCAGGGCCTCGAAGTAGGCCTGCGCGCCCTCCTGCGGCCCGCTGAACGCGTCTCCCACCGGGCTCGTCTCGCTGGCGATGAGGCCGACCCGCACCGGCTCCCCGCGCGCCTTACCCGAGGGCGCGGCGCCGCCGGGCGGGCCGGCGGGCCGCTCGGTGAACTCGCTCTCGGGCACCCGGCTGCCGCACGCCGCGGTCAGCAGCACCAGCGCGGCCACCGCCAGCGCGGCGCCCCCCGGCCTGCTCAACTCAGCACCCGGGGCCCGGCGACCCGCTCATCTCGACGAGCGTGCAGATCGCCTTCTTCGACACCTTCCAGGTGCCGTCCTGGAGCACCGAGACGCCCGTGGCGCCCGGCACGGCCGTCTGACCTTCGAGCGCGATGTCGTACGTCACGTCCGCCTCCTCGGCGGAGTCGAACTCCACCGACGTGACCTCCGCGGAGACCTGCTTCCAGCGCTTGTCGTCGGAGAACGCCGTCATCAGTGGCCGCATCGCCTCGCCGTCCTCCAGCACCGCCAGCTTCGCGTCGGCGTCGGAGTCCGGCGAGAAGAAGGTCGTCCAGTTCTCCTCGATCTCCTTCTCCGCCGCCGCGGGGTCGGCCGGTTCTGCGCCGCCCGCGCCGTCGTCCGCGCCCTCGCTCTCCTCCGCGGCGGGGCTGCTCTCCGACGCCGGCGCGCTCGGCGCCTTCTCCGGCGTGTCCGCTCCCCCGCCGTCGTCACCGCAGCCGGCCGCGCCCAGCCCCGTGAGCAGTACCGCCGCGGCCAGCCACGCGGCGCTGCGCGTGCGTGCTCCTCGGGTCATCCGTCCTCACCCCTGAACGTCGTCATGCGTCGAGTGTCCCGCCGATGCGTGCGCTCTACTGCGTAGGAGAACCACACACGGCATAGTGCCTCCCAAGCGGCGGAGATGCACAGGGGGCAGAATGCGGCAAACCGGCCCGGCGCGCGGGCACTCGCTGAAGGCCATCGCCCTGACCTGGGGCAGTTGGGCCGCGCTCGCCACCGGGGCCGTGCTGTGTGCCGTCGGCTGGTACGGGGTGTCGGGCGAGCGGTTCGCCGAGCGGCAGATCCCGTATCTGGCGTCGTGCACGATCCCGGGGGCGGCGCTGATCGTCGCCGGGGCGGTGCTGCTGTCGCGCGGCGACCAGGGGCTCGCGGCGGCGCGGGTGGAGGAGTTGTACGGGCTGCTGGTGGCGGTGGGCGGGGGCGGGCCGGGCGCCGGTCCCGCGCCGGGACCCGGGCCGGCGGCGGAGGCGGGCGGGGGCGGGCCGTACCTGGCGGTGCCCGGCGGCACGCTCTACCACCGCGCGGACTGCCCCCTCGTCGACGGCAAGCCCGGCGCCGTACCGGTCGCCGGTCCTGACGGTCCCGCCGGTCCCGCCGAAGCCGCCGGTGAGGGGCGGGCGTTGACGCCGTGCCCGGTCTGCGAGCCGGGCCCCGCGCCGGAGGCGTGAGGTGTCGCTCACGTACGAACTGACGCTTGCCGGGCTCGCGGTGGGCAGCGCCGCCGCGCTCTCCGGCATCGGCGTCGTCGTCACGTACCGCGCCACCGGCGTGCTCAACCTGGCGCACGGCGCGGTCGCGATGGTCACCGCGTACGTCATGCGCCAGCTCGCCGTCGGCTGGGACTGGCCGCTGTGGGCGGCGGCGGCCGTCAGCCTGCTCGTCGTCGCCCCCGGGATCGGGCTGTTCATGGGGCGGTTCGTCTTCCGGCCGCTGTCGGTGCAGAAGTCGGGCGGGGCGGGCGCGGGCGGCGCGCAGGCGCTCGTGGCCTCGCTCGGGGTGTTCGTGCTGCTGATGGGCGCGGCGGGGCTCCTGTGGGGTACGGGCGCGCGCACGGACGCGCCCGAACCGCTGCCGTCCGACCCGTGGGTGCAGCTCGGTACGGCGGTGGCGCTGGCGTGCGCGGTCGCGGCGGTCACCCGGTGGACCCGGTTCGGGCGCGAGCTGCGCGCGGTCGTCGACAACCGCCGGCTCGCCGCGCTCAGCGGCATCGACGCCGACCGGGTCGCCGACGCGGGCTGGGCGTTCGGCACGTTCACCGCGGGCGTCACGGGCGTGCTGCTGGCACCGGAGTACCGCCTGGACCCTTACGGGCTGCCGCTGCTGGTGATGGCCGTCATCGGGGTCGCGGTCGCGGCCGGGCTGCGGAGCCTGCCGGCGGTGGTGGCGGTGGCGCTGGCGGTCGGCGTGGGGCAGGCGCAGCTCACCCGGCTGCATCCGCAGGGCTGGGGCGAGCAGTTGGTGCAGGCCCTGGGCGCGAACCTCTTCGCGGTGCTGTTGCTGGTGGCGGCGCTGGCGCTGCCGCGGATCGGGGTGTGGTCGGGCGGCGGCGACGGGTTCCTCCGGGTGCCGGCCGACACGCTGGACTCGGCGGCCGGCGACGGGCGGGCGTGGCTGGTCGCCGGGGTGCTGTTCCTGCTGCCGCTGGGCTTCGCGGGCTCCGACCTGACCACGTCGGTCCAGGTGCCGGCGCTGGCGGTGGTGCTGCTGTCGCTCGTCGTCGTCACGGGGCGCGGCGGCCAGGTCTCGCTGGGGCAGGCGGCGTACGCGGGGCTCGGGGCGCTGTTCACGGCGCTGCTGGCGGCGGGGCGCTTCCCGGGCCTGCCCGAGCTGCCGGAGCTGGTGGCGCTGGGCGTCGCGGTGCTGCTGGTGGCGCCGCTGGGGCTGCTCACGGGGTATCCGGCGATCCGGCGGCAGGGCCTGGCGCTGGCGCTGGTCACGCTGGCGGTGGGGGTGGCGGTGAGCCGCTTCGTCTTCGCGCAGCCGTACGCGACGTCGGGGCTGACGCTGGGCCGCCCCGCGGGCTTCACCGGGGACCGGGCGTTCTACGTACTCGAACTGCTGCTGCTCGCCGGCGCGGTGGCCGCGGCGTGGGCGCTGCGCCGGGGCCGCGCGGGCCGTGCGCTGGCCGCGATGCGGGACCACGAGTCCGGTGCCGCGGCGGCGGGGGTGCCGGTGCCGTCGCTGAAGGTCGCCGCGTTCGCGGCGGGCGCGGCGCTGGCGGCGCTGGGCGGCGGCATGCTGGCCATGGGCGCCCGCGCCTTCGACCCCCACGCCTTCGACCCGGTGGTGGGCCTGCTGTGGTTCGCGGCGGTGGTCGTGGTGGGCGCGGACAGCATGCTGGGCGCGCTGCTGGCGGCGGCGCTGCTGGTGGGCCTGGACGCGGGCACCCGCGGCGGCATGGCGGCGGCGGTCGTCGGCGTCCTGGCGGTCCTGCTGGGCCGTTTCCCGGGCGGCCTCTACGAGGCGGCCCGCACGGCGGCGTCCCGCCGGCTGCGCCCACCGGAGCCGACACCGCTGGGCCTGCGGGTACGCACCAGGCTGGCGGGTCGGCCGCCGGCGGTGGCGGCGGAACACGAAGCGCCTGCGGCGGGCGTCGCGGGTGCCGGGCCGCCGCCGGCGCGTACGACCGGCACGGGCTTGGCCGCCGGGCCGGGCCCGGTGCGGGGTGCGGGCGCCACGGCGGCCGCCGCGCCCGGGGCGCACGGGGCGGATGGTGCGGACGCGGAGGCGGCGGTGTCTCCGGCACCGACGCGGGGGCGTGTACGGGAGTCCGGCGGGTGGCACAGACGCGGGGCCGGCGCGGGCGAAGCCTCGCGACAGGCGCGCGGCGACGCCGGGGGCCCGCGGGGCTCCGGGCGCGCCGCCCGCCCGAGGCCGGTCGGCGCCCCGGCCCGGCTGCCCGGGCCCGGCCGCCGCCGCACCACCGCGCCCGGTCCGGCCGCCGCGGGCGCCCGCGGGCCACGCGGAGCGCTTGTCGCCCGCGGCATCGCGGTCTCGTACGGGGACTTCTCCGTGCTCTCCGGTGTCGACCTCCGCGTCGCCCCCGGGCAGGTCACCGCCCTCGTCGGGCCCAACGGGGCCGGGAAGTCGACCCTGTTCCACTGCCTTGCCGGGACCCTCCGGCCGCGGGCCGGGCAGGTCGTGTTCGGTGGGCGGGACGCGACGCGGCTCAGTGCGCACGCGCGGTCGCGGCTCGGGCTGGCGCGGACGTTTCAGCAGCCCGCGGTCTTCCCGTCCCTCACCGTCGCCGAGAACGTCGGCATCGGCGCCGAGCAGGGCCGCGTCCGCGACCCGGCGGCCACCGAGCGGGTGCTGCGGCTCCTGGGCCTGGACGGGCCGCTGCGCGACGCGCCCGCCGAGGACCTGCCCACCGGCACCCTGCGCCGCGTCGAACTCGGCCGCGCGCTCGCCGGCGGGCCGCGCGTGCTGCTGCTCGACGAGCCGGCCGCCGGCCTCGACCTCGCCGAGACCGCCGCGCTCGTACGTATCCTGCGCGCGCTGGCCGCCGACGGCATGGCCCTGCTCGTCGTCGAGCACGACCTCGACCTCGTCGGCGAACTCGCGGACACCGTCCACGCGATGGCCGCCGGCCGCATCGTCGCCTCCGGCACCGCCGCCCAGGTGCTCGCGGCGACCGGCACCGCCCCGGCACCCGCGGAGGCGCCGTGAGCGTCGAGATCGCGCTGGACCGCGCCCGGGTCCGCTACGGGCCGCTGGAGGCCCTGCACGGCGTCGGCCTCGCCGTGCCCGCAGGGCGGCTCACCGTGCTGCTCGGCCGCAACGGCTCCGGCCGTACCACGGCGCTGCGCGCCCTCGCCGGGACCGTGCCGCTGGCCGCCGGCCGGGTGCTGTGGCGCGGCGAGGACGTCACGCGGATGCCCGCGTACGCCCGTGCCCGCCGCGGGCTCTCGCTGACGCCGGAGGTGCGCGCCGTGTTCGGCTCGCTGACCGTCGCGGAGAACCTGCGGCTCGCCGCCCGCGACGGCGACACCGGCCCGGCGCTGGCCGCGTACCCGGAGCTGGCGCGGCTGCTGACGCACCGCGCGGGCACCCTGTCGGGCGGCGAGCAGCGGATGCTGGCCGTCTCCCGCGCGCTGCTGTCCCCCGCCCGGCTCGTCCTGCTGGACGAGCCGGGCCAGGGGATGTCGGCCGCGGTGGCGGCCCGTACGCACGAACTGCTCGGCGGGCTCGCGGCCACCGTCGTCGTCGCGGAGCAGAGCCTGCCGCCCGGCCTCGCGGCCGCGGCGACGGTGGTGCACGAACTCCGTCGCGGAAACGTGGTGTTCAGCGGCGAGCCCGCCGAAGTGGGGTCGCCGTGGCGCACGGCGGCCCGCTGAGAGACCCGTCAGACGTGCAGCCGCTGGCCCGGGACGATGACGTCCGGGTCGCCGCCGACGACGTCGCGGTTGGCCTCGTAGACCTCGCGCCACGGCGTGCCGTGGGCGTCGGCGATGCGGCTGAGCGTGTCGCCGGCCTTGACGGTGTAGTTGCCGTCGCCGCGCTTGAGCGGCTGCCGCTGCCCCTCGCCGCGGTCCGCCCGCGGCTCCGTACGGGGCTCGGCGGGCTCCTCCTGCTCCTGCTGCTCCGGCTGCGCCACCGCGGGCGCGCCGCCGGACGCGCCGGCCTCGACGGAGCAGTTCGGCCAGGCGCCCCACCCCTGGGCGGCCTGCACCTTGGTGGCGACCGCGATCTGCTGCTCCCGGCTCGCCTGGTCCGCGGTGGCGGCGTAGGCGGTGCCGCCGTAGCCCTCCCACGTGGAGGCGGCGAACTGGAGCCCGCCGTAGTAGCCGTTGCCGGTGTTGATGGACCAGTCGCCGCCGCTCTCGCACTGGGCGATACGGTCCCACACCCCGCTGTCCGCGGCGCCCGCCGGCGCGGCGGAGGCGAGGAGCGCGAGGGGGGTCAGGAGCGCGGCGGCTCCGGTGACGACGGCGGCGTTCCTGCGTGTCCTGTTGGTGCTGATGGTGGTGCCTGCCTCACTGGTCGTTCGGTCACTGCGGGTGGCTCGTATGTCGCCCTTCGGGAAAGGCATACGTTCCTCTCGGTGGGCCCGGGTCCCCTGCCCGGTCGGTGCTCGGTGCACGCGGCGGCCGAATCTAGGCATCCTTGTCGGGCGTAATCAACCAAGACCACGTCATTCGAGGCCAGTTGCTGGTTACCGCGGGTATCGATCAATACCGGACAGGTCGCCTCGCCGGTCAAATACGACTTTGTCCGGCAAATCTTCGGTCTCGCTGTGGCTCGGCTCACGGCACCAACGACCGTGATCCGCACATCAGTTGACCCGCAGTGAGAATTTCCGATCAACTCCCTACGGTCCGTACACACCGTTCCGGCAATCGCCGCCGGGGGCGTGACTCCGCACACAGGTCGCCCGTTGTGCCCAGATGAACCCGCACCACGACACCGAGGAGCGACTCGTGCCCCGCATGCTCGAAGTCAGCGACGCCGTACGCGCCGAGATCGGCGACGAGGAGGCGGACAGGCTCGTCGCCGGCGACTCCGCCCCCGGCGCGTACGACTGCACCTCCTGCCGCGCCCCCGGCGACTCGGGGCAGGAGCAGACGAGCACCGTGCTCTTCGTGGGCGAGGAGACCGCGGTGCTCGCCTTCGCCCACGCCACCTGCATCCCCTCGCAGGTCGTCCCGGTCTCCGAGGACCAGCTCCAGGGCGCCGTACGGTCGATCACGGCGGACGGCCGGGCGGCGCAGGCGCCGGTGCCCGCGCAACCGCACGCCCCCGCGCACACCCTCGCGCCGGCGCTCTCGGCGGCGCCCCCCGCGCCGGTCCCCGTCTCCGCCCCGGCCGCCGCCTCCCCCGCCGCGATCGCGTCCTCCGCGGGAGCCGCCGCGCCGGGCGCTCCCGCCGTCCCCGCCGGCGGCGGCGACCACGGCGAGGCGCAGGCGGTGCTCGGCGTCACCTGCGGGCTGGTGATGTGCGGCGACGACGCCCGGCCCGCGCTGGTCGTCGAGCCCACCGCTCCCGTCGTCCGGCCCGGCTCCGAGGGCCCCGGCGACGACTTCCTCCCGCTGCTCATCGAGAGCGGCTTCCTGCCCGTGATGGACATGGTCAAGCCCCCCGCGCCGGCCGCCGGTTGGTCCGTGCTGCTGGTCGCCGGCCACCTGCACGCCGTGATGCAGCCCGGCGCGGCCGGCCAGCCGCCGACCGCCTGGTGGCAGGCGCACCAGCCGCTGCACGTCTCGGACGGCTGGCGGGCCGCCGCGGCGAAGGAGCAGGAGGTGCTGGTGTACGCCGCGCCCGCCGGCGCTGTCGGGCGGCAGCCGCGCGAGGACCTGCTCGGCGAGGCGCTGGCGCAGGCCGCGGCACGCGGACTGCTCGTCGGCGCGACCATGCCCCTGACCGGAACCTGATCACCGGTACCTGATCGGAGCAATGCGCACCCGCATCCCTCCGTACCGCGCCTTCGTTGCACGGGTGTGCACCGATACCACGCGATTCCCGGCATGCGCCCCGCCCACGAGCCCCACGCGGCCGCCCGCACCTCGGGGACGCCGATCTACGACGCCCTGTTCGCCGAGTACCGCCGGCTCTTCCGGGCGCTGCCCGGGGACCGCTCCGGCGAGGAGGGGCTCCGCTTCGACGCGATCATGAACGCCCGTCCGTCACTGCCGTCCACCGGGCGCCTGCGGTCGCACCTCCAGGTGCACCGCCACCGCGCGGCCGACGACTAGGCGCGGAGCCCCGCCCCGGGCCGCGTACGCGACAGGAGCGTACGCGGCACGAGAACCCCTCCGGAGCCGCCGGGACCGCTACTTCTTGCGGCCCCGCTTCTCCCGCACCCGTACCGAGATCCGGATCGGGCTGCCCTCGAAGCCGAACTCCTCGCGCAGCCGCCGCTCGATGAAGCGCCGGTAGTTCGCCTCGATGAACCCGGAGGCGAAGAGCACGAACCGCGGGGGCCGGGTGCCCGCCTGGGTGCCGAAGAGGATCCGCGGCTGCTTGCCGCCGCGCACCGGGTGCGGCTGGCCGGCCACCAGCTCGCCGAGGAAGGCGTTCAGCCTGCCGGTCGGCACCCGCGCCTCCCAGCCCGCCAGCGCCGTCTCCAGCGCCGGCACCAGCTTCTCCATGTGCCGTCCGGTACGGGCCGAGACGTTGACCCGCGGCGCCCACTGCACCTGCACGAGATCGCGCTCGATCTCGCGCTCCAGGTAGAAGCGCCGCTCCTCGTCCAGCAGGTCCCACTTGTTGTACGCGATGACCAGCGCCCGCCCGGCGTCGACGGCCATGGAGATGATCCGGGTGTCCTGCACCGTCAGCGTCTCGCCGGCGTCCACCAGGACGACCGCGACCTCCGCCTTCTCCAGCGCGGCGGCGGTGCGCAGCGAGGCGTAGTAGTCGGCGCCCTCCTGGAGGTGGACGCGCCGCCGGATGCCGGCGGTGTCGACGAATCGCCAGGTCTTCCCGCCCAGTTGGATCAGCTCGTCCACCGGGTCGCGGGTGGTGCCCGCGACGTCGTCCACGACGACGCGGTCCTCCCTGGCGACCTTGTTGAGCATGGACGACTTGCCGACGTTGGGCCGCCCGATGAGCGCCACCCGGCGCGGCCCGCCGAGCCCGCCGCCGAAGGACTGCGCGGGCGCGTCCGGCAGCGCGGCGAGCACCGCGTCGAGCATGTCGCCGGTGCCGCGGCCGTGCAGCGCGGAGACCGGGTGGGGCTCGCCGAGGCCCAGCGACCACAGGTACGTCGCCTCCGCCTCGCCCGACTGCCCGTCGACCTTGTTGGCGCAGAGCACCACCGGCTTGCCGGCCCGGCGCAGCATCTTCACGACGGCCTCGTCGGTGTCCGTGGCGCCGGTCTGGGTGTCGACCACGAAGACCACGGCGTCCGCCGCCTCCACCGCGTACTCGGCCTGCGCCGCCACGGAGGCGTGGATGCCGAGCACGTCCTGCTCCCACCCGCCGGTGTCGACCACCTTGAAGCGGCGGCCCGCCCAGTCGGCCTCGTACGACACCCGGTCGCGGGTGACGCCGGGGCGGTCCTCCACGACGGCCTCGCGGCGGCCGATGATGCGGTTCACCAGAGTCGACTTGCCGACGTTCGGCCGGCCGACGACCGCCACCACCGGCAGCGGGCCGTGCCCGGCCCGCGCGAGGTCGCCCTCGACCTCGTCGAGGTCGAAGCCCTCCTCGGCGGCCAGCTCCATGAACTCCGCGTACTCGGCGTCGCCCAGCTCCCCGTGCTCGTCGCCGTGGGCCCCGCCGTGCGGGCCCTGCTCCGGAGAGCTGCCGGTCTCGCTCATCACGTTCCTCGTCCTTGCGTTTACGGCCGCGCGCGGCCCGGTCGGCCGGGCACGCAGCCTCAAGTCTGGTCTAGCGGCCGGTGTCGCGCCTGGCAGCGGCCAGGTGCGCGGTCAGCCGGTCCTGGATGCGCAGCGTCGCCTCGTCCATCGCCTTGCGGGTGCGCCGCCCGTCGGACGACCCGGCCTGGAAGGGCTCGCCAAAGACGATGTCCACCTGGCTGCGCACCGGCGGCAGCGACCTGAGCACGCGGCTGCGCCGCTCCGCCGTGCCCATCACCGCCACCGGCACCACCGGGGCGCCGGAGCGCACCGCGAAGTACGCGAGCCCGGCGCGGATCGAGGAGAAGTCGCCCTCTCCCCTGCTGCCCTCCGGAAAGATCCCGAGCACCCCGCCCTCGTCCAGCACCCCCAGCGCGCGGGTGATCGCCGCCCGGTCGACCGTGGTGCGGTCGATGGCCACCTGGCCGATGGTGCGCAGGTACCAGCCTACGACCCCGACGAACGCCTCCTGCTTGACCAGGAAGTGCACCGGCCGCGGCGAGGTGCCCATGAGCAGCGGGCCGTCCACGTTGTGCGAGTGGTTCCCGGCCAGGATCACCGGCCCGCTGGCGGGCACCCGCCAGGCGCCGAGTATCCGCGGCCGGAAGTAGCCGTGCATGACGGGCGCGGACATCCGCCGCCCGACGAGCGCACCCCGTGTCTCCGGCACCGCGCCGGCCGGTTCGGTCACCGACCCTGCTGCTTCTCTTCGACGAGGGCCACGACGCACTGGATGACCTGCTCCAGGGTCAGCTCCGTCGTGTCCACCTCGATGGCGTCGGCGGCCTTGGCGAGCGGCGAGACCTTGCGGCCGGCGTCGGCGGCGTCGCGCCGGGCCAGCGACGCCTGCGTGGCGGCCAGGTCGCGGGCGTCCCTGCCCTTCAGCTCGCCGCTGCGGCGGGCGGCCCGTACCTCCTCCGAGGCGGTGAGGAAGATCTTCACGTCCGCGTCCGGCAGCACCGTCGTGCCGATGTCGCGGCCCTCGACGACGATCCCGCCGCTCTTCGCGGACTCGGCCGCGATCGACCGCTGGAGCGCGGTGATCCGCGCCCGTACCTCCGGCACCGCGCTGACGGCGCTGACCGCGGCGGTGACCTCCTGGGTACGGATCGGGCCCGCGGCGTCCGCGCCGTCTACGGTGATCGTGGGTGCCCCCGGGTCGGTGCCCGAGACGATCTGCGGCTTCTCCGCGGCGGCGGCGACCGCCGCGGCGTCGCGTACGTCCACCTCGTTGCCCAGCATCCACCAGGCCGCGGCCCGGTACTGGGCACCGGTGTCGAGATAGCGCAGGCCGAGGCGGGCGGCGACGGCCCGGGACGTGCTCGACTTGCCGGTGCCGGCGGGGCCGTCGATGGCGACGATCACGGGGGCCCGCTGGGGCCTGGCAGCGCTGTCCACGGGGTGTACGACACCCTTCCTCAGGTTGACGACGGGGTTGACCGAGCCGACTTGTGCGGGACCAGATTACTGGTAGCCGTGCGGGCCTTGGTCACTGCCTCAGCGGCCACCCGCGCTCACGCAGCGCCGCGGTGAGCGCGCGCGCGGCCGGCGGCTCGACCATGAGCTGCACCCGCCCGGCCTGCTGGCCGGTGGCGTGCTCGATGCGTACGTCCTCGATGTTGACCCCGGCCGCGCCGGCGTCGGCGAAGATGCGGGCCAGCTCGCCCGGCCGGTCGCCGATGAGCACGGTGACCGTCTCGTAGTCGGCGGGGGCGGCGCCGTGCTTGCCGGGCACCCGCTCGCGGCCGGCGCTGCCGCGGCGCAGCACGTCCTCGATGCCGGCCGCGCCGCTGCGGCGCTTGTCGTCGTCGGCGGCCTGGAGCGCGCGCAGCGCGCGTACCGTCTCGTCGAGGTCGGCGGCGACCTCGGACAGCACCTCGGCGACCGGGCCCGGGTTGGCGGAGAGGATGTCGATCCACATCGCCGGGTCCGACGCGGCGATGCGGGTGACGTCCCTGATGCCCTGCCCGCACAGCCGCACCGCGGCCTCCTCGGCGTCCTCCAGCCGGGCGGCGACCATGCTGGAGACGAGCTGCGGGGTGTGCGAGACGAGGGCGACCGCGCGGTCGTGGGCGTCGGCGTCCATCACCACGGGCACGGCGCGGCAGAGCGCCACCAGCTCCAGCGCGAGGTTCAGCACCTCGGTGTCGGTGGTCGCCGCGGGACTCAGCACCCAGGGGCGGCCCTCGAACAGCTCCGCGGTGGCGGCCAGCGGGCCGGAGCGCTCGCTGCCGGCCATCGGGTGGCTGCCGATGTAGCGGGTGAGGTCGCCGCCCAGCTCCTCCAGGGTGCGGCGGGGGCCGCCCTTGACGCTGGCGACGTCCAGGTAGCCGCGGGCCGCGCCGCGGCGCTGGGCGTCGGCGAGGGTGCGGCCGGTGAGCGCGGGCGGCACGGCGACGACGGCCAGGTCCACGGGGGCGGGGGGCGGCCGGTCCGTACCGGCCCCGAGGGAGGCGGCGGTACGGGCCTGGTCGGCGTCCTCGTCCTGGAGATGGACCGTGACACCTCTGCGGGTCAGCGCCAGCGCGGCGGAGGTGCCGATGAGGCCGGTGCCGATGACGAGGGCGGTACGCACGGCGCAAGGATACGCGGCGGCCCGCCCGCGAGGCGCGGGGAGGCCGCCGGACCCCGCCTACGGGCCGTGCGAGCGTACGGGCCGTGCGCGCGCCGGCCGCGCTACGGGCGTACGGGCCCGGCGGGCCGGGCCGTCAGAGCCCGACCTCCTTCATCAGCATCCCGACCTCGGTGTTGCTGAGCCGGCGCAGCCAGCCGGACTTCTGGTCGCCCAGCGCGATCGGGCCGAACCGGGTCCGTACCAGCTTGTCGACCGGGAAGCCCGCCTCGGCGAGCATCCGCCGCACGATGTGCTTGCGGCCCTCGTGCAGCACCACCTCGACCAGGTAGTTCTTGCCGGTGTTCTCCACCACCCGGAAGTCGTCGGCCTTGGCGTAGCCGTCGTCGAGCTGGATCCCGTTCCGCAGCCGCTTGCCGAGGTCGCGCGGCAGCGGGCCCTGGATGGCGGCGAGATAGGTCTTCTTCACGCCGTACCGGGGGTGGGTGAGGCGGTGGGACAGCTCGCCGTGGTTGGTGAGCAGGATGATGCCCTCGGTCTCGGTGTCCAGGCGGCCGACGTGGAAGAGCCGCGTCTCGCGGTTGTCCACGTAGTCGCCGAGGTTCTGCCGGCCCTCCGGGTCGTCCATCGAGGAGACGACGCCGACGGGCTTGTTGAGGGCGAAGAAGAGATACGACTGCGTGGCCACGGTCAGCCCGTCGACCTTGATCTCGTCCTTCTCCGGGTCGACGCGCAGCCCCTGCTCGGTGACGATGCGCCCGTTGACCTCCACCCGCGCCTGGTCGATCAGCTCCTCGCAGGCGCGCCGCGACCCCATGCCGGCCCGCGCCAGCACCTTCTGGAGCCGCTCGCCCTCGGGCTCGCCGAAGGTCTTCGGCAGCGCGCGCTGCGGCTTGGTGTGCCGGGCCCTGGTCCGCTCCTCCAACTGCGCCTCGTACTCGCGGGAGCGCGCGGGCCTGCTCGGCGTACCGCCGCGCCCCCGGCCCCCCTTCCCCGGGCCGCCCGGGCGCTCGCCCTGGGGGGCGCCGGACTTCTCGTACCGCCGCTCCTCGGGGCGGGGGGTGCCCTGCCGGCGCTGTGGCGCGTCGCGCTTGCCACCCGCCCCCCGGGAGTTGGCGCCCGAGGGCTTCCTGCTGTTCCTGCCGCCGCTGCTTCGCATCGAGCTACCGTCAGTCCGTTGGGTTGGTCAGGTCTCGTCATCCACGTCGAACGACGGGACACCCTCCTGGGACTCGCCCTCCACCGCGTCCGCGTCCGGTAGGAACGGGGCCAGCTCGGGGAGCTCGTCCAGACCGCGCAGGCCCATCCGCTCCAGGAAGTAGTTCGTCGTCCTGTACAGGATCGCACCTGTTCCGTCCTCCGTGCCCGCCTCCTCGATAAGCCCGCGCTGAAGGAGCGTGCGCATGACACCGTCGCAGTTGACGCCGCGGACCGCGGAGACGCGCGAGCGGGAGACCGGCTGACGGTACGCGACGACCGCGAGGGTCTCCAGCGCGGCCTGGGTGAGCCGGGCCTGCTGGCCGTCGAGTACGAAGCCCTCGACGGCGGGCGCGTAGGCGGCGCGGGTGTAGAAGCGCCAGCCGCCGGCGACGTGGCGCAGGTCGAAGCCGCGGCCCTGGACGGTGTACTCGTCGGACAGCTCGTGCAGGGCGTCGGCGATCTCGCGGGGGCGGCGGTCGAGGACCTTGGCCAGGTGCTCGGGGGTGACGGGCTCGTCGACGACCATGAGGACGGCTTCGAGGGCGGGGCGCAGCGGGAGCTCGGCGGTGGGGCTCGCCTCCGTCGCCTCTTTCGGCGCCTCCTCTTCCTGCGTCTCCTCAGGCCGCGGTTCCGTGTCCGTCCCCTCCGGCACACCCGCCGCGTCCGTCACTGCGTCGCTCATCGCTCGTCCTCGCCCTCGTCCTCGACCTCGTCGTCGGCCTGGTCGTTGGCGCCGGCCTCGACCCGGTCCTGGCCGGCGCCGTCGGCCGCGGCGGCGTCCGCGTCGCCGGGCGCCGTGTCGAACTCGTCGGTCACCACCGGCACCGCATCCTCCCGTCCCGTCCACCGCACCGTCAGCGGCTCCAGCGCGCCTTCCTGGTCGAGCGCCACGACCTTCTCCCGGTACAGCTCCAGCAGCGCCAGGAACCGGGCGACGACGGTCAGCGGGTCGGGGGCGTCGGCGATCAGGTCCTGGAAGCTGGCGGAGCCGTGCTCGCGCAGCCGGGAGACGACGACCTGTGCCTGTTCCTGGACGCTGACGAGCGGGGCGTGGATGTGGTCGACGTAGACCTGGGGCACGGGCTTGGGCTGCATCGCCTTGACCGCGAGCCGGGCGAAGCCCTCGGGGCCGATGCTGATGACCACCTCGGGCAGCAGCTCCGCGTGGTGCGGCTCCAGCCCGACGGTACGGGGGTGGAGCTGCGACTCCTCCTCCAGCCGGCGGTGGAAGATGCCCGCTATCTCCTTGTACGCGCGGTACTGCAACAGGCGCGCGAACAGCAGGTCGCGGGCCTCCAGCAGCGCGAGGTCCTCCTCGTCCTCGACCTCGGCGGCGGGCAGCAGGCGGGCGGCCTTGAGGTCGAGGAGGGTGGCGGCGACGACGAGGAACTCGGTGGTCTGGTCGAGGTCCCAGTCGGGGCCCATGGCGCGGATGTGGACCATGAAGTCGTCGGTGACGCGGTGCAGGGAGACCTCGGTCACGTCCAGCTTGTGCTTGGAGATGAGCTGGAGGAGGAGGTCGAAGGGGCCCTCGAAGTTGGCGAGCCGGACCCGGAAGGCACCGTCGTCGGGTTCGCCGGCGGGCTCGTCGTCGGGTTCGCCGGCGGGGGCGGCGTCCCCGCCGGTCGCCGGGCCGGGCTCCGGACCGGGTACGGGGCCGGGCTTGCGGTCGGGCACGGGGCCTGGCCCGGGGGGCTCCTCGCCGGGCTCCTCGGCGGGGTCCGCGCCGGGCTCCTCGGCGGGGTCCGCGCCACCGGGGCCCGCCGGGGCGGGCTCGGTCTCCGGCTCGGGGTCGGGCAGCGGCCCCGGGTCGGGTTCCGGCGGGGCCGGCGCGGGGCTCGGCTCGCCGGGGCGCGGGGCGGGGCCCGGGATGGGCAGCGGCGGCTCCGCCGGGCCGGGGACGGGCGCCGGATCCGGCTGCGGCAGCGGCATGGGCTCGGGGTACGGCTCGCGCACCGGATCCGGGTCGGCGGGCCGCGGAGCGGGCTTGGTGGGCGTCGCGGCGACCCCGGGGCCGCGGCCGAGGGAGCGCCGGGCGGTGGGCGCGGGGCGCTGCGGGTCGTCGTGGTGCCTGTCGTCCATCGCTCGCAGCGTATCGCTCGGAGCGGTTCACGCCGGGTTGCCGACCGGCGGGGCGGCGGCACGGTCTTCCGGTACGGGGCCGCGCGGCAGACGGCGGCCCGGACGTACGGGAGCGGGTGTCAGCGGCCGCGCAGGCGGCGTACGAGGATGCTCGCGTCCCCGCGGGACTCCAGGTCGGCCAGCACCACCGCGACGGCCTCGCGGACGATCCGGCCGCGGTCCACGGCCAGGCCGTGGTCGCCGCGGAGCACGAGCCGGGCGTGCTCCAGGTCCATCAGCTCCTCGGCGGAGACGTAGACGGTGATCTTCTCGTCGTGGCGCTCCCGGCCGCTGGGCCGCCGCGCCGCGCTGCGTCCGCGGCCGCGTCTGGGCTGGGCCGCCGCGGCCGAACCGCCGCTCTGCCGCGCGGACTTCGTACGCGCCTGGCCGGCCGGCTCCCGCTCGCCCTGCCGGGTCCGCCCGCCGGTGGCGGTCTCCGCGTTCGCCTCCCGGCCGCCGTGCTCCGTCGCCTCGGGGTCCCGCCGGGCCGCGGGGCCGCCCGCGGTGCGCTTGCCGCCCGCCGGAGCCGCCGGGCCGGCCTTGCCGCCCGCGCCCGTGCGCACGCCCCGCGCGCCGTCGCCCGTACCGCCGGAGTCGCCCGGATCCTCCGCGCCCGCCTCCTCGGCGTCGCCGGACTCCGCGTCCGCACCGGCGGCCGCGGTCTCCGAGTCGCCCTCCCGGCTCGGCCCCGGGACGCGCGTACTGCCGCCGGGTGCCTCGCCGTTGGCCCGCTGCCGGTCCTGCTGCGGCGTGGACGACTGGAGCGCGGTCCCCCCGGTGGTGCGGAAAAGCTCGTCGGCCCCGGGCAGGCTCACTCGGCGTGGCACCGGGCGAGCACCTCCCTGGCGAGCTGGCGGTAGGCGGCCGCGCCCACGGAATTGGAGGCGTACGAGGTGATGGGCTCGCCGGCCACGGTGGTCTCGGGGAAGCGGACCGTGCGCCCGATGACCGTGTGGTAGACGTGCTCGTCGAAAGCCTCGACGACGCGCGCCAGCACCTCGCGGCTGTGCACCGTCCGCGAGTCGTACATCGTGGCGAGGATGCCGTCCAGCTCCAGGTCGGGGTTGAGCCGCTCCTGGACCTTCTCGATCGTCTCGGTGAGCAGCGCGACGCCGCGCAGCGCGAAGAACTCGCACTCCAGCGGCACGATCACCTTGTGCGCCGCGGTCAGCGCGTTGACCGTGAGCAGACCGAGCGACGGCTGGCAGTCGATGACGACGTAGTCGTACTCGGGCAGCAGCGGCTTCAGCGCGCGCTGGAGCGTCTGCTCCCGCGCCACCTCGCTCACCAACTGCACTTCGGCGGCGGACAGATCGATGTTGCTGGGCAGCAGGTCCATGTTGGGCACGGCCGTCTTGAGCAGCACCTCGTCGGCCGACATGCCCCGCTCCATGAGCAGGTTGTAGACGGTGAGGTCCAGCTCCATCGGGTTGACCCCGAGGCCGACGGAGAGCGCGCCCTGCGGGTCGAAGTCCACGAGCAGCACGCGGCGTCCGTACTCGGCCAGCGCCGCGCCCAGGTTGATGGCGGACGTGGTCTTGCCGACGCCGCCCTTCTGGTTGCACATGGCGATGACCTTCGCCGGGCCGTGGTCGGTGACCGGGCCCGGGATGGGGAAGTACGGCAGCGGGCGGCCCGTGGGACCGATGCGCTCCCGGCGCTGCCGGGCTGCGTCCGGGGCGAGCGTCGCGGCGTACTCGGGATCCGGCTCGTAGTCCGCGTCCGGATCGTAGAAGTGACCTTCTGACAGGTCCTCGAAGTCGGAGGTGGCGGATGCGGCGAGGCGTGTGCTGTCCTCGCCGCCGCTCTGGCTGCCGGTCATGGCGTTCACGTGATGACCGTCCATGCTCTGGTATACGTTTCCGCCCTGGTGTGCGTGTGCCGAGAAGGTGTGGACGGCGACGGAGCCGACAGGCGCCTCCACCCCCGAGGATCCGTGGTTCCGCGCAGGCGTGCCTGGACGACCACCCCCGGGAGCAAATGTCGACTCATTCACAAGTCGTCCTACCTCCTTGGTGACCAGGGCACTTCTCGATTGGTCAGCGTGGCACCATGCCGACGATTGGCGACTCTATGGCGTGTCGGGGTCCCTCAGCAACACAATCCCGCAGACAGAGCACGATGTGTCGGGTGCGGAACGCCACTTCGGGCGCCCCGCGCGGCGGCACGGCGGCCGGCCGAACCCCTGGTGACAAGGTTCGGCCGGTGATGCGGAGTTGACGGTGTCGCCGATGTGGTCGATGTGCCGCGCACCTGCGCGAAATCAGCCCAGTACGCGCGCGAGTTCGGCTGCCGGAAGACCGTGCGCCTCCGCCACGGGACCGTAAACGACCTGCCCTTCGT
Source organism: Streptomyces sp. 184 (assembly GCF_045781775.1). NCBI lineage: Bacteria > Bacillati > Actinomycetota > Actinomycetes > Kitasatosporales > Streptomycetaceae > Streptomyces > Streptomyces sp. 184. The sequence continues at coordinate 5,358,900 of NZ_CP123230.1, forward strand.
GGGTGTTGAGGCCGAGCGCGAGCGCGGGATCGCCGCGCAGCGCCGCCCGCCAGCCGAGGTCCGCGAGCCTGACGACGTACGGCAGGGTGGCGTTGGTCAGGGCGTACGTGGACGTGTTGGGCACCGCGCCGGGCATGTTGGCGACGCAGTAGAAGACCGAGTCGTGCACCCGGAACGTCGGCTCCGCATGCGTCGTCGGACGCGAATCGGCGAAGCAGCCGCCCTGGTCGATCGCAATGTCGACAAGAACACTTCCCGGCTTCATCCGCGACACCAGTTCGTTGTCGACGAGCTTGGGCGCCTTCGCGCCCGGGATGAGCACGGCGCCGACCACCAGGTCGGCGTCCAGGACGGCCTGTCCGAGGACGTAGGAGTTGGACACGAGGGTGCGTACCTTCGTACCGAAGACCTTGTCCGCCTCGCGCAGCTTGCGCACGTCGGTGTCGAGCAGCGTGACGTGGAAGCCCATGCCGACGGCGATCTGCGTGGCGTTCCAGCCGGAGACACCGCCGCCGATCACGACCGCCTGGCCCGGCGCCACCCCGGGCACGCCGCCCGGCAGCACGCCGCGACCGCCCTGCGAGCGCATCAGGTGGTACGCGCCGACCTGCGGCGCGAGCCGGCCGGCGACCTCCGACATCGGGGCGAGCAGCGGCAGTTGCCTGTCCGCGGTCTCCACCGTCTCGTACGCGATGGCGGTGGCGCCGGAGTCCAGCAGCGCGTCGGTGCAGGCGCGGGAGGCCGCGAGGTGGAGGTAGGTGAAGAGCACCTGGCCCTTGCGGAGCCGGTGGTACTCCTCCGCGATCGGCTCCTTGACCTTCAGCACCATGTCCGCGGCGGCCCACACGTCGTCGGCCGTGGGCAGGATCTGCGCGCCGGCCGCGACGAACTCCTCGTCGGTGAGGGACGAGCCGAGTCCCGCGCCCTGCTCCACGACGACTTCGTGGCGGTGGCGGACCAGCTCGTGCACTCCGGCGGGTGTGATGGCCACCCGGAACTCGTTGTTCTTGACCTCGCGTGGAATGCCGACCTTCACGATGGATCACGGTCCTTGGGGTGAGGGGATCTCGTCAGGCCCCGGTCGGGGTGTCCGCCGCGGCTTGGCCATTCTTAATGAAGGGATCCTCTGAGTCCAGCCTTTGAAACAGACAGATTTCTGCGATGTGTCGATGGATTCACAGGTCGGCGGCGGCCGGTCGGGGAGCCGGCCCGGCCTTCGGGCCCTCCCCGGACGCGCCCTGCCGGCCCTCGTCGGCGACGGCCTCCGCGGCGACCTCGACGGGCTGGAGAACGGGCTCTGCCGGATCGTCCGGAACGGCCTCCGGGGCCGCCTCGCCGACGTCCTCGGAGGCGCCCTCGGGGGCGCGCTCCCCGGCCCCGCCCGGTGCCGCGTCGGCCGTGCGCTCCGGCACCGGTACGGGCTCGGGCACGGGCTCCGAAACGGGCTCCGACACGGGCTTCGCGAGCGGCTCGGACGCGGGCTCCGCGTCCGGCTCGCGCGCGAGGTCCGGCCCGGCCGCCGCGCCCTCCGCCCGGGGTTCCGCTTCCGGCTCCGCCACGGGCACGACGACAGGCCCCTCGGCCGCCTCCGGGACCTGCTCGGCCAGCCGCTCCGCCGCCGCCCGGTGCAGCTCCGCGGCTCCCGGGTCGCCGACGCCGTCGACGAGGTCCGCCAGCCGGAGCTGCACCGCCGCCCGCAGCGCCGTGTCACCCAAGAGCCGGGCCATGTCCATCGCGCGGGTGCACGTCCTGATGGCCTCCCGCGGGTACCCCGCGTACATCTGCACCCGCGCCACCTCGCCCAGCGCCCGCGCCTGCCCGCCGACGTCCCCGAGCCTGCGGTGCGCGGCCACCGCCCCGCGCCACTCGCGCAGCGCCCAGCCCCAGGCCCCGGCGTACGTGTGCACCGCGCCCAGCCGGGCCCGCAGCCGCGCCTCGTCCGCCAGCTCGCCGCGCGTCTGCCGCAGCGCCAGCGCCCGCCCGAACCAGTCCGCCGCCCGGCCCCAGTCCCGTAGCTCCTGGTACGCCGCCCCGACGGACTCCAGCGCCCGCCCCACCGGCTGCGGGTCGCGCGCCTCGCGCGCCGCCGCCAGCGCCCCCTGGTACCGGCCGAGCGCCTCTCCGGGCCGCTCCGCGCGCAGGTCCAGGTCGCCGAGGTTGAGCAGCGCCGCCGCCTGCTCCCACACCAGCCCGCGCCGCTCGGCGACGCCCAGCACCAGCTCGTGCAGCCGGTACTGCTCGGGCGCGGCGTCCGCCTCGCCCCGGTGCGCCCCCAGCGCCCGCGACAGCGCGGCCACCAGCCGCCGCGCCAGGGTGTCCAGCTCCCCGTCGGCGACCGCCATCCGGGCCCCGGCCAGCAGCGACGGCAGCCGGCTGCGCAGCCACGCGGCGGCGGCCTCCGGCGACGGGAAGCGCAGCGCCCGCGGCAGCCCGGCGAGCCGGGCGTGCACCGCGGAGCCGGCGGGTTCGGTCACGGCCCGGCAGGACTGGAGCAGGCGTACGTACCGCTCCAGCATCCGGGCCCGGGCGAGCAGCACCTCCTCGTCCGCCGCGCCGGCTTCCAGCACCCCGCGCAGCAGCGGCTGGAGACAGCCGGGCACCTCGTACTGCGTCAGGCTCTCCTGCTCCGGCTCCTCCTCGCCTTCCGCTTCCGGCCGGGGCTGCGGCACGCGACGCAGCAGCCCCTGGCGGGCGCAGTCCGCGAGCGTGGTGCGGGCCGCGGCGACCGTGCAGCCGGCCAGCGCGGAGGCGGAGTGGGCGTCGACGAGCCCGGCGGGCGCCAGCGGCAGCAGCCGCAGCAAGTGCGCGACCTGCGGCGGCAGCGCTTCGTATACGAGCCGGAACGCCCGCGCCAGCGCCTTCGGCCCGGACGGCCGCCCGGCGGACCCCTCGGTGCTGTCGCCCTTGCGGCGCAGCTCCCGTACGGCGTCGGCGACGCACGCCTGCGGGTGCCCGGCGAGCCAGCCGCCGGCGAGCACCAGCGCCGCGGGGTGGCCTGCGCACTCCTCGGCCAGCACGTGCGTGGCCTCGGGGTCGCAGGCGATCCGCGTCTCACCGGCGTACGAGGCGACCAGCGCCAGCGCCGCCGCGGGCTCCAGCCCGCCCAGGGTGCACGGCCGTACGTCCGGGACGCCCTTCAGCGGGCCCTCGGCAACGGCGACGACGAGGCAGTCACGCGACTCGGGGACCAGTTCGAGAAGCTGCTCGGGGGCGGTGACGTCGTCCAGGACGAGCAGCGCCGAGCGCTCGGCCAGCGCGGCGCGCAGTTCCCCGGCCAGGTGCTCCGGGCCCGCGCCGGCGACCGGCGGCACGCCGAGGGCGTCGAGCAGGTCGCGTACGGCCCGCTCCAGCGGCACCGCCTCGCCGCCGGGGCCGGAGAGCCGCGCGGTGTGCACGCCGCCGGGGTAGTCGCCCGCGACGTCGCGGGCCAGCTCGGCGGCGAGCGCGCTGCGCCCGGAGCCCGGCCGCCCGGCGATGAGCAGCACGCGGCTGCGCGGGGCGGGGCGGCCGGCGAGGGTGTCGAGCCCGGCGCGCGCGATGTCGGCGCGCAGCGCGTCGAGCTCGCGGGTCCTGCCGACGAACCGGTGGGGGGCGGCCTGTTCCGTCACGCCGGTGAGCGTAATTCACCCAGCGTGAAGGTCGGGTCACGTGACGGCACATGGCCGAACGCCGGAACGAAAATCACCGCATCGGATCAACCGCCCGGCGGCCCCCCACCGGGTCGCTCAGGGCGTGAACGGGCGGGCCGGCCAGGGGGCGTTCGCCGGGCGCAGCGCGTCGAGACCGCCGCCCGCGCGGGCGGCCTGGAGCGCCAGCACGCCCAGCATGAGGCAGTTGTTGTGCAGGTCACCGGCGAGGACGCCGCGCAGCAGATCGGCCACCGGGACGCGGTCGATCGTGAGGTCCAGCTCCTCGCCCTCGGCGGCGAAGCGCTCGCCCTCGGCCTCGGCCACGCCGCGGGCGAGGAAGACGCGCACGGCCTCGTCGCAGCCGCCGGGCGTGGTGTAGACGTCGACCAGCACGCGCCAGTCGTCGGCCCTGACGTGCGCCTCCTCGTACAGCTCCCGCTGGGCGGCGCTCAGCGGGTTCTCGCCGGGCACGTCGAGGAGCCCGGCGGGGATCTCCCAGAGCTTGTGCCGTACGGGGTGGCGGTACTGGTTGAGGACCAGCACGCGGTCCTCGTCGTCCAGGGCGAGGACCGCGACCGAGCCGGGGTGGACCTGGTAGTCGCGGCGGGCGACGGTGCCGTCCGGCATCACCACGTCGTCGGTGCGCACGGCCGTCTTGGCGCCCTTGAACGGCACCTCGGAGGCGACGACCTCCCACTCGGCCGCGGTGTCCCGCAACTGCTCCGCCATCACTTGCCCCCCTCGCGCACGACGGTCACCGGATGCTGCGCACCGGCGCGCGCGCCCTGCGGCCCGGCCTGCTGCCGTACGGGGCCCTGCTGATCCGCTCCCGTGTGCCCCGCGCCCTCGTGCCTCGCCCGCTCCTGCCCGGCGACGGCGGCCTTGAGCAGCCCGGCGAACAGCGGGTGCGGCCGGGTCGGGCGCGAGCGCAGCTCGGGGTGGGCCTGGGTGGAGACCAGGTACGGGTGCACCTCGCGCGGGTACTCCACGTACTCCACGAGCTTGTTGTCCGGGGAGGTGCCGGAGAAGGCGAGTCCCGCCTTCTTCTCCAGCTCGCTGCGGTAGGAGTTGTTGACCTCGTAGCGGTGCCGGTGGCGCTCCTCGACGTAGGGCTGGTCCGCGTACGCCTCGCGTACCACCGAGCCCTCCGCCAGCTTGGCCGGGTAGAGGCCCAGGCGCATCGTGCCGCCCATGTCGCCCTCGCCCGCGACGATGTCGAGCTGCTCCTCCATGGTGGAGATCACCGGGTCGGTCGCGGCCTGGTCGAACTCCGTGGAGTTGGCGCCCGCGATGCCCGCGAGGTTCCGCGCCGCCTCGATGACGATGCAGTGCAGGCCGAGACAGATGCCGAGCAGCGGCACGCGGTTCTCCCTGGCGTACGTGATCGCGCCGATCTTGCCCTCCACGCCGCGCTCCCCGAAGCCGCCGGGGATGACGATGCCGTCCACGTCCGCGAGGTGCTTGCGGGCGCCCTGCGGGGTGCGGCAGTCGTCGGACGTGACCCATTTGATCTTGGCGCGGGCGTTGTTGGCGAAGCCGCCGGCGCGGATCGCCTCGGTGACCGACAGATAGGCGTCGGGCAGGTCGATGTACTTGCCGACCAGCGCGATCGTCACCTCGTGCGCCGGCTGGTGCACGCGCCGCAGCAGGTCGTCCCACTCGGTCCAGTCCACGTCCCGGAACGGCAGGTCCAGCTTGCGGACGACGTACGCGTCCAGGCCCTCCGCGTGCAGCACCTTGGGGATGTCGTAGATCGACTTGGCGTCGATGGCGGCGACGACGGCGGCCTCGTCGACGTCGCACATCAGCGAGATCTTCCGCTTGATCGCCGCCGGCACCTCGCGGTCCGCGCGCAGCACGATCGCGTCGGGCTGGATGCCGATGCTGCGCAGCGCGGCGACCGAGTGCTGCGTCGGCTTGGTCTTCAGCTCGCCGGACGGGCCGATGTACGGCAGCAGCGAGATGTGCACGACGAAGACGTTGTCGCGGCCGACCTCGTGCCGCACCTGGCGGACGGCCTCCAGGAACGGCAGCGACTCGATGTCGCCGACGGTGCCGCCGACTTCCGTGATCACCACGTCCACGTCGTCGGACGCCATGCGCCGGATACGGGACTTGATCTCGTTGGTGATGTGCGGGATCACCTGGACCGTGTCGCCCAGGTACTCGCCGCGGCGCTCCTTGGCGATCACCGTGGAGTAGACCTGGCCGGTGGTGACGTTCGCCGAGCCGTCGAGGTCGACGTCGAGGAAGCGCTCGTAGTGCCCGATGTCCAGATCGGTCTCCGCGCCGTCGTTGGTGACGAAGACCTCACCGTGCTGGAACGGGTTCATCGTGCCGGGGTCGACGTTCAGATACGGATCGAGCTTCTGCATGGTGACTCGCAGCCCGCGCGCCTTGAGCAGCGCACCGAGGCTGGAGGCGGTGAGCCCCTTGCCGAGCGAGGAGGCGACGCCTCCCGTGACGAAGATGTGCTTTGACGTCGTGGATGGCATGGCCAAGAGGGGCTCCCGTGGTCGCTGACGAGGTGCGTGGCGGGGTGCCCCAGATCGAGGTGGGTCGCTCGGCAAGCGCCGCCGCCACATGCCCGGCCGGCCCTCCGCTCCACGGGCTACCAGGGTATCAGGGATCCCCTGGTCACCGCCCGCGGCCAACCGCTGTCCATCCGCCCAACCCGATCGGACCAGGAGGAATCCGCGACCGTGGCGCACGCGCGCACGCGAAGGCTCTATCCTCTGCGGAACGCACTTCTAGCTGGAGAGGCACGTGGCCGGGCGGATCGAGGACTACGCACTTCTGGGCGACATGCAGACGGCCGCGCTCGTCCGTCGCGACGGCACGGCCGACTGGCTCTGCCTGCCCCGGTTCGACTCCCATGCGGTGTTCGCCGCCCTACTCGGGACCGAGGAGCACGGCTTCTGGCGCCTCGGTCCCGCGTACGCCCCGGAGTCCGGCCCGCCCTCCGCCACCCGGCGGCGCTACCGGGGCGACTCGCTGGTGCTGGAGTCCGAGTGGGACACCCCGCGCGGCACGGTCCGGCTGATCGACTTCATGCCCCCGCGCGACGGCGCCGCGCCGCAGCTCATCCGCATCGTGGAGGGTGTCACGGGCCGGGTGCCGATGCGCTCCGCGCTGCGCATGCGCTTCTCCTACGGCCGCATCGTGCCCTGGGTCCACCAGACCGACGACGGCCGCACCGTCGGCGTCGCCGGGCCGGACTCGGTGTGGCTCGACGCCCCGGTGCCGACGTACGGCCGCGACCTCACGACGTACTCCGACTTCACCGTCGGCCCCGGCGACCGGCTCGCGTTCACGATCAGCTGGCAGCCCTCGCACCGCGAGCCGCCGCAGCCCGCCGACCCCGAGGCGGCGCTCACCGCCACCGAGGACTTCTGGCAGGAGTGGACCGAGCAGTGTACGTACCACGGCCCCTACCGGCACGCCGTGATCCGCTCGCTGATCACGCTCAAGGCCCTGACGTACGAGCCCACCGGCGGCATCGTCGCCGCGCCCACCACCTCGCTGCCCGAGGACATCGGCGGCGTGCGCAACTGGGACTACCGCTTCACGTGGCTGCGTGACGCCGCCATCACCCTGTCGTCCCTGCTGCGCACCGGCTACCACGAGGAGGCGCGCGCCTGGCGCGAGTGGCTGCTGCGCGCCGTCGCGGGCGACCCGGAGAACCTCCAGATCATGTACGGCATCGCCGGCGAGCGCGAGCTGGGCGAGTCGGAGCTGGACTGGCTGCCGGGGTACGAGCAATCCCGCCCGGTGCGCGCCGGCAACGGCGCGGCGGGGCAGTTGCAGCTCGACGTCTACGGCGAGGTCGTCGAGGCGCTGCACCTCGCGCACATGACGGGCCTCACCCGCAACGACTACGCCTCGCTGCTGCAACTGAAGATGATCCGCTGGGTCGAGGAGAACTGGGACCGCCCCGACGAGGGGCTGTGGGAGGTGCGCGGCCCGCGGCGGCACTTCGTGCACTCCAAGGTGATGACCTGGGTCGCCGTCGACCGCACGATCAAGCTCATCGAGTCGGGCGAGGCCGACGGCCCGCTGGAGCGCTGGCAGCGGCTGCGCGACGACATCCACCGCGACGTCTGCGAGAAGGGCTACGACCGGCAGCGCAACACCTTCACGCAGTCGTACGGCTCGAAGGAGCTGGACGCCTCGCTGCTGCTCATCCCGCAGGTCGGCTTCCTGCCGCCGGACGACAAGCGCGTCATCGGCACCATCGAGGCCATCCAGCGCGAGCTGGGCACCCCCGACGGCTTCATCCGCCGCTATCCGACCGCGGGCGACGAGACGGGCAGCGACGGGCTGCCGGGCGACGAAGGGGCGTTCCTGGCCTGCTCGTTCTGGATGGCGGACGACCTGGCGATGATCGGCCGGGTGCAGGAGGCGCGGCAGCTCTTCGAGAAGCTGCTGGCGCTGCGGAACGACCTGGGGCTGCTCGCGGAGGAGTGGGACCCGCGGCTCCAGCGCCAAGTGGGCAACTTCCCGCAGGCGTTCAGCCACGTGCCGCTGATCGACACGGCGCTGCGGCTGAGCGCGTCGGGAGCGTACGGGTAGCTCCGCGGGGGGCGCGTGGGGGCGCGGCGGCGGTGCCGGGTGCTCCGATGCGCCGCCGGAGCCGCGCGGGCCGTCACGAGTGGCTGTACGTCATCAGCTCGTCGTAGATCGACAGGACCTGGGTGACGGTGTCGTCCTCCGTCGGCCAGGTGCTCGCCTGCGCGCGGCCCGCGGCCGAGAGGTTCGCGCGCCGCGCCGGGTCGTGGAGCAGGCCGGTCACCGCGTCGGCGAGCGCGCGGGAGTCCCCGTACGGCACGAGTTCCGCCGCCTCGCCGACGAGTTCCGGGACCCCGCCGACCGCGGTGGCCACCAGCGGGGCGCCCGCGTGCAGCGCCTCCTGGGCCAGCACCGGGCGCGCCTCCCACGGGCTGGAGAGCACCGCGACGTCCGCGGCGGCCAGCAGCCGCGGCAGGTCGTCGCGGCTGCCCAGGAGCCGTACGGGCAGCTTCTCGGCATCGATACGGCGCTGGAGCCGCCCGCGCCCCGGGCCCTCGCCGGCGACGGCGAGCAGCGGGCGCTCCGGCAGCGCCCGCCACATGCGGGCGGCTTCGAGCAGCGGGTCGTGCGCGCCGTAGGAGGCGAGCGGGGCGGCGGTGAGCACCAGGGGCCGGTCCAGGGCGCCGAGTTCGGCGCGCACCTGCTGCCGGCGCAGCGCGGCGCCGGCGCCGCCCGGGTGCGGCTGCCGGGGCGCGGGGACGGCGATCGGCGCGAGCCGGGCGTCGCGCGCGCCGCGGCGGCGGGCGCCGTCGACGAGATCGGTGGTGGCGCCGAGGACGACGCGGGCCGAGCGGGACACCCGCCGTTCGAGGAGGGGCACCATCCGGCCCCGTACCCCGTCCGGGTGGTTCCTCGTGTGCCAGGTGAAGACCAGCGGCCGGCGCTGGCCGAGGATCGTCGAGCACGCCATCAGCCCGCACTGGAGGCCGTGCGCGTGTACGAGGTCGGCGCCCGCGCACGCCGCACGCAGGGCGGTTGCCGTGCACAGCGGCGCGGTGGCCAGCCCGCCGCGCTCGGGCAGCCGGGCGACGTTCGCGCCGGCGGCGGCGAATCCGTAGCGCTCGGCGGTGGCGGGGGTCGCGACCACCGTGACCCGGATGCCCCGGGCCACCAACCCGGCCGCCAGCGAGCGCACATGGACGCCGCTGCCGGCCTCGCCACGGCCGACGAGCTGCACGGCGTGCAGCGCGGTGGGGCCGTGGGGCGGTGCGGGGGTGCTGCTCACTGGGCCGGAACTCCTGTCCGTGGCGTCGCAGGGCCTGCCCAGGATGCCACTCCCGGGGAGTCGCCGGGCCCGGCTCGGCGCCGTCAACCGCTCTGTACGGGCGTACAGGTCAGACATGCACCACCCTTCCGGGCGATGCCCCGCACGCCCGTCGCGCACCGGGACGGTGCGCAAACGGGGGCGGACACCGCGGTCCAGCGGGCCGACCACTTCGGTAGACGCACCGCGATCGGGCCGGGTTGCCCCACGACACCCGTTCGGCCCACACGCGGTGTCCCGCCCCGCGCGTGGCCCCCGTCACACGCCGCCGTCACACGCCGCCGTCACACCGCGCGGCTACTCCGCCCCGGCGCGGGCCGCCGCGAGCAGCTCCTCCGCGTGCGCGCGGGCGGTCTGGGAGTCCTCCTGGCCCGCCAGCATGCGGGACAGCTCCCGCACCCGCGCCTCGCCGTCCAGGACGGTGACGCCGCTGCGGGTGACCGAGCCGTCGCTGGTCTTCTCCACCAGCAACTGGCGGTCGGCGAAGGCCGCGACCTGCGGCAGGTGGGTCACCACGACGACCTGCGCGCCGCGCGCCAGCCGGGCGAGGCGGCGGCCCACCTCGACGGCGGCCTTGCCGCCGACGCCCGCGTCGACCTCGTCGAAGAGGTACGTCGGCACGGGGTCGGAGCCGGCGAAGACCACCTCGACCGCCAGCATCACGCGCGACAGCTCGCCGCCCGAGGCGCCCTTGGCGATCGGCCGCGGCGGGGCGCCGGGGTGCGGGGCGAGCAGCAGTTCGGCCTCGTCCACGCCCGTGGGCCCGTAGGCGACGTTGCGGCCGCCGATCTCCAGCCCGTCGGCGTCCTCGGCGACCTCGGTGCGGCGCAGGTCGACCGTCACCCGCGCGTGCGGCATCGCCAGCTCGGTCAGCTCGTCGGTGACGGCGGCGCCGAAGCGTTCCGCGGCGTCCCCGCGCGCCTCGGTCAGCGCCTCCGCGAGCTGCGCCAGCTCGCCGCGGAGCGCGTCGCGCTCGGCGGTCAGCTCCTCGATGCGGTCGTCGTCGCCGTCCAGTTCGGCGAGCCGGGCGGCGCCCGCCTCGGCCCAGGCGAGGACGGCGGAGACGCTGCCGTCGCCGGGTGCTCCTTCGCCGCCGGCGGTGGCGGCGGGCTCGTGGCCGTACTTGCGGGTCAGGTGGGTGAGCACCGAGCGGCGCTCCTCCACGACGGCCAGCCGCAGCGGGTCCGCGTCGATGCCGTCGCCGTACGCCGCCAGCTCCTGCGCCACGTCGCCGAGGAGGATGCCGACCTCGGTGAGCCGGTCGGCGAGCCCGGCGAGCGCCGGGTCGTGGGCCCGTACGGCCGTCAGGGCGCGCTGTGCGCCCGCGACGAGCGTGCCGGCGTCCACGGCCTCGGGGTCGGCGGGATCGCCCGCGAGCGCGGCGTGTGCGGCGGCGGAGGCGGCGGCCAGGGCCTCGGCGTGGCCGAGCCGCTCGGCCTCGGCGGCCAGCTCGACGTCCTCGCCGGCCCGCGGCTCGGCGCCGGAGACCTCCTCCAGGCCGAAGCGCAGCAGATCCGCCTCCTGCAACCGCTCACGCGCCCGGGTGGTGATCTCGTCCAGCTCGGCGCTGACGGCGCGCAGCCTGCGGTACGCCGCCGAGTACTTGGCCAGCGGCGCGGCGACCGCGTCGCCCGCGTACCGGTCGAGCGCCTGCCGCTGCCGCGCGGGCTTCAGCAACCCCTGCTGGTCGGTCTGCCCGTGCACCGCGACCAGGTCGTCCGCCAGCTCGCCGAGGAGCCCCACGGGCACGCCGCGGCCGCCCAGGTGCGCCCGCGAGCGGCCTTCGGCCGAGACCGTACGGCTGATGAGCAGGGCGCCGTCGTCCAGCTCCGCGCCCGCGTCCTCGGCCCGCACCGCGGCGGGCGAGCCCTCGGGTACGGCGACCCTGCCCTCCACGACGGCGGACTTGGCGCCGATCCGTACGAGCGCCGCGTCCGCGCGACCGCCGAGCAGCAGCCCGAGGCTGGTGACGACCATGGTCTTGCCGGCGCCGGTCTCGCCCGTCACGGCCGTGAAGCCGGGCGACAGCTCGACGACCGCGTCGTCGATGACGCCCAGGGACTGGATCCGCATCTCCTCCAACACGGTACGACCATACGAGGTTCCGGCACCGGGTTGCGAGGGGCGTCCTGATCACCGGCCGCCGGGAGCCGGTGCCGGGCGCCCGGCACCGGGCCGCGGCGGCGGGCGGAAGGACCGTGCGTGGGACGGGCCGCGCGTCAGTTCGGCGCGCCCCGCCAGCCCGCCACCGGCAGCGCGAACTTGGCCACCAGCCGGTCGGTGAACGAGGCGTGGTGCAGCCGCGCCAGCCGCACCGGCACCGCGCCGCGGCGCACCTCGACGCGCGCGCCGGCCGGCAGGTCGACGGTGCGGCTGCCGTCGCACCACAGCACGCCGTGCTGGTTCGTCGGCTGCACCTCCACCGCCAGGATGGAGTCCGGGGACGTCACCAGCGGCTTGGCGAACAGCGCGTGCGCGCTGATCGGCACCATCAGCAGCGCCTCCACCTCGGGCCAGACGACGGGCCCGCCGGCCGAGAAGGCGTACGCGGTCGATCCGGTCGGCGTCGCGCAGACGACGCCGTCGCAGCCGAACCGCGAGACGGGCCGGCCGTCGACCTCGGTGACGACCTCCAGCATCCGCTCGCGGGCGGCCTTCTCCACCGACGCCTCGTTGAGCGCCCAGTCGGCGTGCACGGTCCGGCCCTCGTTGCGTACGAGGACGTCGAGCGTCATCCGCTCCTCGACCTCGTACTCCTTGGTCACCACGCGGTCCACGACCTTGTCCAGGTCGTCCCGCTCGGCCTCGGCGAGGAAGCCGACGCGGCCGAGGTTGACGCCGAGCATCGGCACCCCGGAGCGACGGGCGAAGGCGGCGCCGCGCAGCAGCGTGCCGTCACCGCCGAGCACGATCAGCAGCTCGCAGTCGTCCATCACCCCGGGGCCCGCGTCCACCAGCTCCGCCTCCGGCGGCAGCGGCAGGTCGGCGGCCTCGCCGGCGAGCACGCGCACGCCGACGCCGGAGCGCAGCAGGCCGCGTACGACCAGCTCGGCGCTGCGGATCGCCGCCGGCCGGCCGGTATGCGCGAGCAGGAACACGGTGCGGTCTGTCATGGAGGCCCCTCCGCCACGGCACGTGCCACGTCCGCCGGGTCCAGCGCGGGCGCCCCGGCGCGCAGCCACAGAAAATACTCGACGTTTCCCTTCGGCCCGGGCAGCGGGCTGGCCGCCACCCCGAGCACCCCGAGCCCGAGCGCCGCCCCCTGCCCGGCGACACCGCGCACGGCCTCGGCGCGCAGCTCCGCGCTGCGCACCACGCCGCCGCTGCCCAGGCGCTCCTTGCCGACCTCGAACTGCGGCTTGACCATCAGCACGAGGTCCGCGTCGGGCGTGGCGCAGCGCACCAGCGCGGGCAGCACGAGCCCGAGCGGGATGAACGACAGGTCGCCGACGACGAGTTCTGCGGGGGTGCCGTCGAGGTGGTCGAGCGTCAGCTCGCGGACGTTCGTACGGTCCCGGACGGTGACCCGGTCGTCGCTCTGGAGCTTCCAGGCGAGCTGGCCGTAGCCGACGTCCGCGGCGACGACGTGGGCGGCGCCGGCGCGCAGCAGCACGTCGGTGAAGCCGCCGGTGGAGGCGCCGGCGTCCAGGGCGCGCCGGCCTTCGACGCGCAGCCCGCGGGGCCCGAACGCGGCCAGCGCGCCGGCGAGCTTGTGGCCGCCGCGGGAGACGTAGTCGGGGTCGGCGTCGTCGGGGACGACGACGACGGCGGCGGACGTCGCGACCTGGGTGGCGGGCTTGCTGGCGACCAGGCCGCCGACGGTGACCCGGCCGGCGGCGATGAGGCGCCCGGCGTGCTCGCGGGAGCGGGCCAGCTCGCGGCTCACCAGCTCGGCGTCGAGCCGGCGCCGCCGAGCACCGCTCACGGGTTCCCCGGGCGGTACGGGTGTGCGCCGGGGCGGGGCGGGGTGTGGCCGTAGGGCGCGGGCGGCGGGGGGCCGGGCGGCGCGGGGCGGGCGTGGCCCTGCCCGTACGGCGCGGGGCTCCCGGGCGCGTGCGCGGGGGCCGCGGCCGGGGCGCCGCCCGGCGCGGGGGCGGGCGGGGACGGCCCCTCGGCGCGGTCCAGGTCCTCCAGGGCCTCGCGCATCCGGGCGTGGGCGTCCTCGTAGACCTCCAGGTGGCTGCCGGTCGGCAGCTCGTCGGCGTCGGCGAGGCGGTCGAGCGCGGCGTCGACGCCGGCGTTGCCGGTGGGGGTGCGCCCGACGCCGAGCGGCACCGGCCCGGCCTCGGCCGGTTCGGGCACGGGCTCCGGCTCGGGCACCGGTTCCGGCCGGGCCTCCGGTGCCGGTTCCGGTTCCGTCGCGGCAGGCGCCGCGGGCCCGCCGGCGGTCTCTGCCCCGCCCCCGAAGCCCGGTTCCACTACGGCCCCGTGGCCCCGTTCCGCTACGGCCCCGCCGCCCGGCTCCGCCGCGCCCCCCGCGCCCGGCTCCGGCCACCGCGGCGCCGGCTGCCGCACGTACGGCGGCAGGGTCGCGGTCTCGGGCTCCGCTGCGGGCATCGGCGTCGGCTCGCTCATGCCACAGACCGTACCCCGAACCACTGACAGGACCCCGGTCAGACCCAGCCGGCCGCCGCCGCCCGCGCCTTGCGCGCCGCCGGGACGACCAGCGGCGTGCCGGTCTCCGGGTCGTCTATCACCTGGCACTTGAGCCCGAAGACGTCCTCGACCAGCTCGGCGTCGACGATCTCGTTCGGATGCCCCTCCGCCACGATCCGCCCCTCGCGCATGGCGATCAGGTGCGTGGCGTAGCGCGCGGCGTGGTTGAGGTCGTGCAGCACGGCGACAAGTGTGCGGCCCTGGGTCTCGTGGAGTTCTGCGCACAGGTCGAGGACCTCGATCTGGTGCTGGATGTCGAGGTACGTCGTCGGCTCGTCGAGCAGCAGCAGCGGCGTCTGCTGCGCCAGCGCCATCGCGATCCACACCCGCTGCCGCTGCCCGCCGGACAGTTCGTCGACATAGCGGTCCGCCAGCTCCACCACCCCGGTGGCGGCCATGGACTCCTGGACGACCCGCTCGTCCTCCCGCGACCACTGCCGCAGCAGCCCCTGGTGCGGGTAGCGCCCGCGGGCGACGAGGTCGGCGACGGTGATGCCGTCGGGCGCCACGGACGACTGCGGCAGCAGCCCGAGTATCCGCGCCACCTTGCGCGCCGGCAGCGTGCCGATCGCGTCGCCGTCCAGCAGCACCGCGCCGGTGCTCGGCTTCAGCATCCGCGCCAGCGCCCGCAGCAGCGTCGACTTGCCGCAGGCGTTGGGCCCGACGACGACGGTGAACGAGGAGTCGGGCACCGTCACCGACAGGTGCTCGGCGACGACCCTGCTGTCGTAGGCGAGGGTGACGTTCTCGGCGGCGAGACGGCTCACTGCGGGACTCCTGTTCGGCGTACGGTCTTTCATATCCGGCCCGCCCGTCGTTCCGCGGCGAGCAGCCAGAGGAGGTAGACGCCGCCGAGCACGCCGGTGACGACGCCCACGGGCACCTGGTCGGCACCGAAGGCGCGCTGCGCCCCCCAGTCGGCGACGACCAGCAGCGTGGCGCCCATGAGCGCGGCGGGCACCAGGTTGGGGCCGGGCGCGCGGGTCAGCCGGCGGGCGAGCTGGGGCGCGGTGAGGGCGACGAAGGCGACCGGCCCCGCGGCGGCGGTGGCGGCGGCGGTGAGCAGCACGGCGGCCAGCAGCACCACGAGCCGTACCTTCTCGACGGGCACGCCCAGCGCGTACGCCGTGTCGTCGCCCATCTCCATCATCCGCAACGGCCGGCCGCAGGCCAGCACGAGCGGCACCAGCACCGCGCAGACCGCGGCCAGCGGCCACACGTGCGTCCAGTCGCGCCCGCCGAGCGAGCCGGTGATCCACAGGGTGGCGCGGGCGGCGTCGACCAGGTCGGCCTTGGTGAGGAGGTAGTTGATGACGCCGGTGAGGATGGCGGCGGCGCCGATGCCGACGAGGACGAGCCGGTAGCCGGCCACGCCCCGCTGCCAGGCGAGCACGTAGATCGCCACGCCGGTGGCGATCCCGCCCGCGACGGCGCCGAGCGCGACCGCCTCCGAGCCGCCCTTGAAGAGCACGATGACCACCAGCGCGCCCACCGCGGAGCCGTGCGAGATGCCCAGGACGTCCGGGCTGCCCAGCGGGTTGCGGGAGATGGCCTGGAACACGGCCCCGGCCAGCCCCAGCGCCGCGCCGACGAGCAGTCCCACCAGCACCCGCGGCAGCCGCAGTTCCCGGACGATGAACTCCTGCCCGGGCTCGCCGCCGCCGAGCAGCGTGCGCACCACATCGCCGAAGGAGATGGGGAAGTCGCCGGTGCCGACGAGGACCACGGCGGCGGCCAGCGCGGCGGCGGTGAGCAGCAGGCAGACGAGCAGGGCACGCAGGTCGAGGCGGACCGACAGATCGCCCTTCGTGCCGCGTACGTTGAGCGTTCTCACAGCTTCGCCATCCTCCGGCGTCGTACGAGATGGATGAACACCGGTCCGCCGAGGATCACGGTGACGATCCCGACCTGTACCTCCGCGGGCCGGGCCAGCACCCGGCCGAGCACGTCGGCGCCGAGCAGCAGCACGGGCGCGAGGACGGCCGCGTACGGCAGGATCCAGCGCATGTCGGGCCCGGTCACGGCGCGCACCATGTGCGGGATCATCAGCCCGACGAAGACGATGGGGCCGCAGGCGGCGGTCGCGGCGCCGCACAGCAGCGTGACGGCGAGCATGGCGGTCACGCGGGTCCGCGCGAGGTTCGCGCCGAGGGCGCGGGCGGTGTCGTCGCCCATGGCCATGGCGTTCAGCGGGCGCGCCAGCAGCAGCGCGAGGACGATGCCGACGGCGAGGAACGGCAGCACCTGCCGGATGGTGGTCATGTTGGCGGAGGCGAGCGAACCGGTGGTCCAGAAGCGCATCTTGTCCAGCGCCGCGGTGTCCGTCAGCTCGACGGCGCGTACGTAGCCGAAGAGCGCGGCGGTGGCGGCGGTCCCGGCGAGCGCGAGGCGCACGGGCGTGGCGCTGCGGCTGCCGCCGAGGGCGTAGACGACGACGGAGACGGCGGCGGCGCCGGCGAACGCGAACCAGACGTAGCCGGCGACGGAGGTGATGCCGAAGAAGCTGATGGCGCTGACGACGGCGGCGGAGGCGCCGGCGTTGATGCCGAGGAGACCGGGTTCGGCGAGGGGGTTGCGGGTGAGGGCCTGCATCACGGCACCGGACAGGCCGAGCGCGGCGCCGACGAGGAGGCCGAGGACGGTGCGCGGGACGCGCATGTCGCGGATGACGACGTCGGTGTCGCTGCCGTCGTAGCCGAAGAGGCCGTGCCAGACCTGGTCCAGCGGGATGGGCTTGGCGCCGATGGCGATGCTCGCCACGCAGACGAGCAGCAGCGCGGCCACGGAGGCGACCAGTCCGGCGGCGCGCGGCGAGAACCACCGGCGGCGCGGCGGGGCGTCCTTGATTGCGGAGTCCGTACGGGGAGCGGCGTCGACCAACACCCAGTTAGGTTAGCCTACCCTGATCATACGGTGGAGAGGGCGGACGCTCACAGCCCGAGGCGGGCCAGAGCCTTCCCCGGGTCGAGGCCGCAGGAGCCCTCCCCCGCGTACGTCCACGCCGCCGCGCACAACGCCCGCAGCCCGTCCAGCGGTTGCCCCTCGCCGTCGAGCCGCAGCTCCGGCTCCGTACCGCGAACCGACGCGCTCCAGCCCCCGCACCGCGCGACGCAGCCCCCGCCCTCGCCTCCGCCCGCCACCGCCACCTCCGGCTGGGCGGCCGACAGCCCGCGCAGGTCCGCCGCCACATACGCCGGCCGGTGCCGCGGAAGCGCCGCCAGCAGCTCCGCGGCACCGGTGACGCCGGTCAGCACCAGCAGCGCGTCGACACCGCCGTTGTACGCGCCCTCGATGTCGGTGTCGAGCCGGTCGCCGACGACCAACGGCCGCCGCGCCCCGGTCCTGATGATCGTCTCCCGGTGCATCGGCGGCTCCGGCTTCCCCGCCACCCGCGGCTCCGCGCCGGTGGCCAGCCGCACCACGGCCAGCGCCGCGCCGTTGCCCGGGGCGATGCCGCGGGGGGTGGGAATCGTCAGGTCGGCGTTCGACGCGAACCACGGCACCCCGCGCTGCACCGCGAACGCCGCCTCGCTCAGCCGCCCCCACGTCATCTCCGGCCCGCCGTGCCCCTGCACCACCGCCGCCGGGTCGTCGTCCGCCGACTCCACGATCCGCAGCCCGCGCTCACGCAGCGGCCCGTACAGCCCCTTCCCGCCGACCACCAGCACCCGCGCCCCCGGCGGCACCGCCTCGGCCACGAGCCGCGCCACGGCCTGCCCCGAGGTGACCACGTCCGCCGGCTCCGCGTGCACGCCCATCGCCGTCAGCCGCCCGGCGACGACGTCCGCGGGGCGGGAGGCGTTGTTCGTGACGTACGCCAGCCGCATCCCGCGCGCCCGGGCGCAGGCCAGCGCGCCGGCGGCGTGCTCGACGGCCGCGCCGCCGATGTAGACCACGCCGTCAAGGTCCAGCAGCGCCGTGTCGTACGCCGTGCACAGCGGCTCCGCACAGGCGTCGGTGCGGGTCCTCACGGGCGGGCTGGTCACGGCGGCGGCTCCTCGGACGGACGATATCGACGCCTCGATCATCGCGCATCGGCCGCGGCGCATACGATCCGGTCCATGCAGCGTTCACCCGGCCTCGACCTCCGCCCCTTCCGCGGGCTGCGCTACGCGCCGTCCCGGGTGCGCAGCCTCGCCGCCGTCACGTCCCCGCCGTACGACGTCGTCGTCCGGCCCGACGGGCTGCACCACCTGGAGACCGCCGACCCGTACAACATCGTCCGCCTCATCCTCCCGCAGGCCGACGCCCCCGCCACCCGGCACCGCCTGGCCGCCGACACCCTGCGCCGGTGGCGCGCGGAAGGCGTGCTCGTGCCTGACCCCCGTCCCGCGCTCTACGTGTACGAGCAGCGCAGGGGCGGACTCCTCCAGCGGGGCGTCATCGGCTTGCTGGCGCTGAGCGAGCCGGCGGCGGGCGTGGTGCTGCCGCACGAGGACGTGATGGAGGAGGTCGTCGCCGACCGCGCGGGCCTGATGCGCGAGACCGCCGCCAACCTCGAACCGCTGCTGCTGTCGTACCGCAGCGACGGCGCGGCCACCGGCACGGCCGCCGTCGTCGACCGCACGACCGCGAGCACCCCGCTGCTGGCCACCACGACGGAAGACGGCTTCGCGCACCGGCTGTGGGCGGTGACCGACGCGGACGACATCGCGGCGGTACGCGCCGACCTGGCGCGGCGGCAGGCGCTCATCGCGGACGGCCACCACCGCTGGGCGACGTACCTGCGGCTACGGGCCGAGCAGCCGGCGGGCCCGGACGCGGCCGGGCCGTGGGGCTACGGGCTCGTCCTGCTGGTCGACACGGCACGCCACCCGCTCGTCGTCCGCGGCATCCACCGCGTCCTGCGCACGCTCCCGCCCGCCGACGCACTGCGCCTCCTCGGCCCCGCCGCCCGCGTCCGGCCGCTCGCCGTACCGCTGCCCGCCGCGCTGACGGCGCTCGAAGAGACGAAGGGCAACGCCTTCCTCCTCGCGGGCGCGGACGGCCTGCACCTGGTCGACCACCCGGACCCGGACCTGCTGGCCCGTACCGTACGAACCGACCGCCCGGAGGCATGGCGCGACCTGGACGCCACGGTGCTGCACGCCACGCTCATCGAGCACGTCTGGCAACTCCCCGACGACCCCGAGCACATCGGCTACGTCCACGACGCGGCAGCCGCAGCCGCCCAGGCGGAGCGCCTGGGCGGCACGGCGGTGCTGATGAAGCCGGTGGCGGAGGACGTCGTACGGGAGCTTGCGCGGGACGGGGTGACGATGCCGCGCAAGTCCACGTCGTTCGGCCCGAAGCCGGCCACGGGGCTGGTGCTGAGGGCGCTGGACCTGGGTTAGGTCAGCGCTGGGAGTCCTCGTCGGCAACCGCCGGATCGTCCTCGTCGGTGAAATCCGCGTCACCCACCACGGCACCCTCCGCCGACGAGTCCTCCGCTTCCTCCCCCAGGTCCTCGACGTCCTCGCCGTCCGCGGTGTCCTCGGCGTCCCCGATCTCCTCCGCATCCGGGTCAAGCGCGTCGGTGAACTCGATGCCGTCCAGCTCGGCCAGCCGGTCGGAGGCGTCCGTCAGCCCCTCGTGGTCGGCTTCGACGGCCTTCGCGAACCACTCCCGCGCGTCCTCCTCGCGGCCGACCTCCAGCAGCGCGTCGGCGTAGGCGTACCGTAGCCGCGCGGTCCACGGGTGCACACCGGTCGACGCCAACTCCGGGCTCTGCAAGGTGACGACGGCGGCGTCGGCCTGCCCCAGGTCGCGCCGCGCCCCGGCGGCGACCAGCCGCATCTCCACCTGCCCGGCCTTGTCCAGCCGCTGCACCTCGGGCTCACCGGCCATCGCCAGCGCACGCTCCGGTCGCCCCATGCCGCGCTCGCAGTCGGCCATCACCGGCCAGAGGTCGGGACGCCCGCTCATCCGCCGCGCGGCCCGGAACTCCGCCAGCGCCTCCTGGTAACGCTGCGTGTGGTACGCGGCGAAGCCGGCGGCCTCCCGCACGGCCCCGACCCGGGAGGCGAGCCGCAGCGCCACCTTGGCGTGCTCGTAGGCCCTGGGCGCGTCTTCGTCGAGCAGCCGGGCGACCATGACGAGGTTCTTGGCGACGTCCTCGGCAAGGGTCTTGGGCAGGCTCTGCAACTCCTGCCGCACGGACTTGTCGATCTCATACCCGGTGACGTCCTCGGGGATGAACAACCGCCGCACGGGCGGCCGCTCGCCCTCACGCCGCGGCCCACGGGGCCGATCCCCCCGCCGATCGTCACGCCGCTCGAAGCGCCCTCCACGCCCGTCACGGTCCCCGTCACGCCGGGGCCCGCGGGACCGGTCGTCGTCACGGCGGAAGTCCCGCCGCGGGCGGTCGTCGTCACGACGCGGACCACGCGGACGGTCATCACCGCGGTGGAAGTCACGACGGGGACGGTCGTCGTCACGACGCGGACCGCGGGAACGGTCGTCGTCACGCCTGAAGTCACGACGGGGACGGTCATCATCACGACGCGGACCACGCGGACGGTCGTCATCACGCCGAAAGTCACGACGGGGACGGTCATCATCACGACGCGGACCACGCGGACGGTCGTCATCCCGGCGAAAATCACGACGGGGACGGTCATCATCACGACGCGGACCACGCGGACGGTCGTCATCACGCCGAAAGTCACGACGGGGACGGTCATCATCACGACGCGGACCACGCGGACGGTCATCATCCCGGCGAAAATCACGACGGGGACGGTCATCATCACGACGAGGGCCACGCGGCCTATCGTCATCGCGCCGGAAGTCCCGCCGCGGACGGTCGTCGTCACGACGGGGACCGGCGGGACGATCGCCATCCCGGCGGAAGTCGCGACGCGGCCGGTCGTCACCGCGGCCGAAGTCGCGCCGCGGACGCTCGTCGTCGCGCCGGAAGGCAGGACGAGGCCGGTCGTCGTCGCGCCGGAACCCCCGCGACCGGTCGTCTCCACGCCGGTCGTCGTCACGACGGGGCCCACGCGGACGGTCGTCGTCACGGCGGAAATCCCGCCGGGGGCGGTCGTCTTCACGCCGGGGGCCACGGGAACGGTCGTCGTCACGGCGGAAGTCCCGCCGCGGCCGGTCATCCTGCCGCCACGCCGATCCGCGCCCCTGCCGGTCCCCGTCCGTACGCCGCGGCGCCCCGCGCCGCTCTCCGTCCCGGTCCCGCCGGTCGAAACCACGCCCGTCACCGTCACGACGCCGGCCGCGGCCGTCACGGTCCTCGTCACGCCGGTCAGGTTCGTTGGTGGTCATCACTACGCTCCTCTAACTCCGGTGGTACCGGAACGACAAAACAAAAAGGACCTGTGGGTCCCAGCGCTCACGCTGGGACCCACAGGTCCTCAATAATTGTTCGGCGGTGACCTACTCTCCCACACGGTCCCCCATGCAGTACCATCGGCGCGGTCGGGCTTAGCTTCCGGGTTCGGAATGAGACCGGGCGTTTCCCCAACGCTATGACCACCGAAACCCTCAAAGGGTCAGCGAACAAGCACACTCTTCAGTTAAGTGAACAAACTCAAGCCAACCCTGACAAACAATGGTTTGTTGTCTGGGAACAACACAGTGGACGCAAGCAGCTATGGACAAGCCCTCGGCCTATTAGTACCGGTCACCTCCACCCCTCACAGGGCTTCCAGATCCGGCCTATCAACCCCGTCGTCTACAGGGGGCCTTAACCCCACTAGGGGGTGGGAGTCCTCATCTCGAAGCAGGCTTCCCGCTTAGATGCTTTCAGCGGTTATCCCTCCCGAACGTAGCCAACCAGCCATGCCCTTGGCAGAACAACTGGCACACCAGAGGTCCGTCCGTCCCGGTCCTCTCGTACTAGGGACAGCCCTTCTCAAGACTCCTACGCGCGCAGCGGATAGGGACCGAACTGTCTCACGACGTTCTAAACCCAGCTCGCGTGCCGCTTTAATGGGCGAACAGCCCAACCCTTGGGACCGACTCCAGCCCCAGGATGCGACGAGCCGACATCGAGGTGCCAAACCATCCCGTCGATATGGACTCTTGGGGAAGATCAGCCTGTTATCCCCGGGGTACCTTTTATCCGTTGAGCGACGGCGCTCCCACAAGCCACCGCCGGATCACTAGTCCCTGCTTTCGCACCTGCTCGACCCGTCAGTCTCGCAGTCAAGCTCCCTTGTGCACTTACACTCACCACCTGATGACCAACCAGGCTGAGGGAACCTTTGGGCGCCTCCGTTACATTTTAGGAGGCAACCGCCCCAGTTAAACTACCCACCAGACACTGTCCCCGATCCGGATCACGGACCCAGGTTAGACATCCAACACGACCAGAGTGGTATTTCAACGACGACTCCACAACCACTGGCGTGGCCGCTTCACAGTCTCCCACCTATCCTACACAAGCCGAACCGAACACCAATATCAAGCTATAGTAAAGGTCCCGGGGTCTTTCCGTCCTGCTGCGCGAAACGAGCATCTTTACTCGTAATGCAATTTCACCGGGCCTATGGTTGAGACAGTCGAGAAGTCGTTACGCCATTCGTGCAGGTCGGAACTTACCCGACAAGGAATTTCGCTACCTTAGGATGGTTATAGTTACCACCGCCGTTTACTGGCGCTTAAGTTCTCAGCTTCGCCACCCCGAAGAGTGACTAACCGGTCCCCTTAACGTTCCAGCACCGGGCAGGCGTCAGTCCGTATACATCGCCTTACAGCTTCGCACGGACCTGTGTTTTTAGTAAACAGTCGCTTCTCGCTGGTCTCTGCGGCCACCCCCAGCTCCCCACGTAAAGTGGTTCACCGGAAGCGGCCCCCCTTCTCCCGAAGTTACGGGGGCATTTTGCCGAGTTCCTTAACCATAGTTCACCCGAACGCCTCGGTATACTCTACCTGACCACCTGAGTCGGTTTAGGGTACGGGCCGCCATGAAACATCGCTAGAGGCTTTTCTCGACAGCATAGGATCATCCACTTCACCACAATCGGCTCGGCATCAGGTCTCACCCATAATGTTGCGCGGATTTACCTGCACAACGGGCCACACCCTTACCCCGGGACAACCACCGCCCGGGCTGGACTACCTTCCTGCGTCACCCCATCACTCACCTACTACAAGCTCGGATCACCGGCTCCACCACACCCACCACATCCCGAAGGACCCGGCGGGGGGCTTCACGGGCTTAGCATCACCTGATTCGATGTTTGGCGCTTCACAGCGGGTACCGGAATATCAACCGGTTATCCATCGACTACGCCTGTCGGCCTCGCCTTAGGCCCCGACTTACCCTGGGCAGATCAACTTGACCCAGGAACCCTTAGTCAATCGGCGCACACGTTTCCCACGTGTGTATCGCTACTCATGCCTGCATTCTCACTCGCGAACCGTCCACCACTACCTTACAGTGCGGCTTCACCCGGCACACGACGCTCCCCTACCCAACAACACACCCGTTAGAGCTATTGTGCTGCTGACACGACTTCGGCGGTACGCTTGAGCCCCGCTACATTG